>CAVQLB010000001.1:0-256793 GCA_963713225.1 uncultured Actinomycetota bacterium
AGAAGCGGCTGCGCTAGCCGGGCGGGCTACTGTCGGGGCAATTGCTTCCGACACAGCGTGGGCGCTTAAACTGCCCGGGATACATTCTTAAAGACGATTCTTAGAGATATGCCGTATCAGGAGGCGCAGTGCCCAGTCACGCCAGCTCAAGCATCTCTAAAGTGCTGGTCGCCAATCGCGGGGAGATCGCGGTCCGGGTGATCCGCGCGGCCAAGGACGCCGGGATCCCGAGCGTGGCCGTGTACGCCGAACCCGATGCCGACGCGCCGCACGTCCGGCTCGCCGATGAAGCGTTCGCGCTCGGCGGCCAGACCTCCGCGGAGTCCTACCTCGACTTCGGCAAGCTGCTCGATGCCGCGCGAGAAGTCCGGCGCCAACGCGATTCACCCCGGCTACGGATTCCTTTCGGAGAACGCCGATTTCGCGCAAGCGGTCATCGACGCCGGGCTGATCTGGATCGGCCCGAGCCCGCAGTCGATCCGCGACCTCGGCGACAAGGTCACCGCCCGTCACATCGCGGCCCGCGCTCAGGCACCGCTGGTTCCCGGCACCCCCGACCCGGTCAAGGACGCCGACGAGGTCGTCGCGTTCGCCAAGGAGTACGGCGTGCCGGTGGCGATCAAGGCGGCGTTCGGCGGCGGCGGGCGCGGCATGAAGGTGGCCCGCACCATCGAGGAGATCCCCGAGCTGTTCGAGTCGGCGACCCGCGAGGCCGTGGCGGCGTTCGGCCGCGGCGAGTGCTTCGTCGAGCGCTACCTGGACAAGCCGCGCCACGTCGAGGCTCAGGTGATCGCCGACCAGCACGGGAACGTGGTCGTCGCGGGCACCCGTGACTGCTCGCTGCAGCGCCGCTTCCAGAAGCTGGTCGAGGAGGCGCCCGCGCCGTTCCTGACCGACGCGCAGCGCAAGGAGATCCACGAGTCCGCCAAGCGCATCTGCAAGGAGGCCGGCTACTACGGCGCAGGCACCGTCGAGTATCTGGTCGGCCAGGACGGCCTGATCTCGTTCCTCGAGGTCAACACGCGTCTTCAGGTCGAGCACCCGGTCACCGAGGAGACCGCGGGTATCGACCTGGTCCGCCAGCAGTTCCGCATCGCCAACGGCGAGGCTCTCGACATCACCGAGGACCCGACACCTCGCGGTCACTCCATCGAGTTCCGCATCAACGGCGAGGACGCAGGCCGCGGCTTCCTGCCCGCCCCCGGCCCCGTCAGCAAGTTCGTCCCGCCGACCGGCCCCGGCGTGCGGCTGGATTCCGGTGTGGAAACCGGCTCGGTGATCGGCGGGCAGTTCGACTCGATGCTGGCCAAGCTGATCGTCAGCGGCGCCACCCGCCAGGAGGCAATCGAGCGGTCCCGGCGCGCGCTGGACGAATTCACCGTCGAGGGCCTGGCCACCGTCATCCCGTTCCACCGGGCCGTGGTGTCCGACCCCGCCTTCATCGGCGACGACAACGGGTTCACGGTCCACACGCGGTGGATCGAGACCGAGTGGGACAACCAGATCGAGCCGTTCACCGGCGGCGACCCGATCGAGGAAGAAGACACCATCCCGCGTCAGACGATCGTCGTCGAGGTGGGCGGCCGCAGGCTCGAGGTGTCGCTGCCCGGCGATCTGGCAGTCGGCAACGGTGCCGCATCGGCGGGCGCCGGCGTCGTCCGCAAGAAGCCGAAGGCCCGCAAGCGCGGCTCGCAGGGCGGCGCCGCCGCATCCGGTGATGCGGTGACCGCCCCGATGCAGGGCACCGTGGTCAAGGTCGCCGTCGAGGAGGGTCAGGAGGTCGCCGCGGGCGATCTCGTGGTCGTGCTCGAGGCGATGAAGATGGAGAACCCCGTCACCGCCCACAAGGACGGCACCATCACCGGCCTCGCGGTGGAGGCGGGCGCGGCCATCACGCAGGGCACGGTCCTCGCCGAGATCAAGTAACCAGGTCAGTCGGGCGTCACCAGGCTGCGCTGTTCCAGCGGCAGTCCCGAAGTACTTGGCCTTCGTGTCGACCGCGACGGTCTTGGTGTCACCGCGGCGCGCCAGTGAGTCGCGTGCCATCTGCTCGAACGAGATCTTCTGTGGCCCACCGATGTTCACGAAGTCGTTGAGCGGCGCGGCGACCGCGGCGCGAGCGACATCGGAGGCCACCTGGTCGGCGCCGATCGGCTGGATCAGCGCGTCGGGAACGTGCACCTCGTCGCCGACGACCAGCGAATCGGTGATCTGGTCGGTGAACTCCGCGAACTGAGTGGCCCGCACGAGCGTGTACGGCAGACCCGACTCGGTGATGATCTTCTCCTGGGCAACCTTGGCGCGCAGGTACCCGCTGTTCGGCAGCCCGTCGAGCCCGACGATCGACAGGGCGACGTAGTGGCCGACGCCGGCCTTCTTCGCCGCCGCCGCCAGGTTGGTCGTCGACGTGGTGAAGAAGTTCATCACCGCGTCGTCCTCGAAGGAGGGTGAGTTGACCACGTCGACGAGCGCGTCGGCGCCGGTCAGGGCGTCGGCGAGACCTTCGCCGGTCAGGACGTCCGCCCCGGTGTTGCGGGACGCGGCGACGACGTCGTGGCCGTCCGCGTTGAGCAGTTCGACGAGCTTGGTACCGATCAGGCCACTGGCCCCGATCACTGTGATCTTCATGCCTACCATTACCTCTCGTGGAACCGGTGGAAATCAATGCCGGCGCTTGGTATTTGCGCGGCGTGCGGTCCGATGCCTGCTACGTCTGGGAGGTGTGCGAGCCGACCACCGGGGAGGTGGTGGCCGACGTGACGCTCGACCCGAGGGCGGCGACGATGGTCGCCCGCGCTCGGGAGGGTCACGACGAGGCCGCCGATGTCGCGGCGGAGGCGGTCCGCCGGTTCGCCGCAGGGGCGCTTGGCATCACTGTGCGGGATTGACGTCGATATCGGCGCCCGAGGCGAGATCCGCGCAGTCCACCAAGGCCACGTCGGTGCGCTCCTGAAGGAAAGCGCGCCCGCCCCGATCGCCCACCGCCCGCTCGACCAGGTCGGCCCAGTGCCTGCGCGCCACGACGACGGGATGCCCGGGCCGCCGTCCGTAACGGGCCCGCGCCAGGCCGGAGGAACCGGTGCGGGCCGCGGCCAGTACTCGCTCTACCACCGGCGCCCCGATATCGGGGGTGTCCACGGTGATCACCACGGCATACTCCGCCGGTCCTGATTCGAGCGCCGATATCCCCGCCCGCAGCGACGCGCTCATTCCCTCTGCCCAGTCCCGCGCGACCACCGGGCGCGCAGGAACGGGCACGTCGACGACGGCGGCGCCGAGCACCACGACGATGTCGTCGCATCCGCCGCCGTGTAGGGCCGATACCGCCGAACGCAGCCATTGCCCGTCGCCTGCGAGCACCTTCGGCATGCCGTACCGCCTCCCCGCTCCTGCGGCGAGCACCACTCCACCGACATGCCGTGACACGCCAATAGTGTGCGCGCTGAGCAGGCATTATTAAAATCCGCTTGCGTCGGTTGTCCTCGTAGCGAATTCGGGCGTAGGGTTCAAACCAGGTTGAGTTCACAGCCAGCTGGAAACGTCATCGACGTACGGGGCGACGAACTCCCCCGCACCGATGGGCTTTGAGGAGCCAGGGCCTTGAACTTTTGACGTGAACCACAGTACGAGTTCTATTACTGATGGAGTCACAACAAATTATGTCTACTGCTATCACTACTCCCCGTCCTGTTGACCGCAGGGAATGCACGACCGCGTCGTTCGCGACCCGGTGGCTGCAGCCGTCGGTCGCGGTGATCACCGCGCACGGTGAACTGGACGCGTCCAATGCCCAGGAATTCGTTGACTACGCGTTGCGCGATATGGAACGCACGCAGCGCTTGGCGCTGGACCTGTCCGGCGTCGACTTCTTCGCTACCGCAGGCTTTTCCGCGCTGCACACGCTGAATGTGCGCTGCGCGGGTGCCGGTGTCGAGTGGGTGCTGGTGCCCAGTAACGCGGTCAGTCGGCTGTTGCGGATCTGCGATCCGGATTCGACCCTGCCGATGGCCGCGACGATGCCCGCAGCGCTTTCGCGGCTCAGGGCTGATCAACGCCGGCTATTGCAACTGGTCTCGGAGCCGCGCTAGAGATTTCGCGAGTAGCCGAGACACGTGCATCTGTGAGATGCCAACGCGCTCGGCTATCTGCGTCTGGGTCAACGACTCGAAGAACCTGAGCACCAGCACGGTGCGCTCCCGTTCCGGGAGGGCTTCGAGCAAGGGCCGCAAGGCTTCTCGGTTCTCGATCTGATCCAGGCTCAGATCGACGTCGCCCAGGGTGTCGGTGATCGCCGGGGCGTCGTCGCTGCCGCTTCCCCCGCTGTCGATGGACAAGGTGTTGTAGGAACTGCCCGCGACGAGACCCTCGACGACCTCGTCGCGGTCCATCTCCAGTTCGGCAGCCAGTTCCGTGGGGGTGGGCGCGCGCCCCAGCCGCTGCGACAGTTCGGCTGTGGCCGCGCCGAGCCGCAGGTGCAGTTCCTTGAGTCGGCGTGGCACCTTGACCGACCAACTGTTGTCCCGGAAATGCCTGCGGACCTCGCCCATGATCGTCGGCACCGCGAACGACACGAAGTCCGATCCGGCGTCGACGTTGAATCTGATGACGGCGTTGACCAAACCCACCCGGGCGACCTGCACGAGGTCGTCGCGCGGTTCGCCGCGGCCGTCGAATCGACGCGCGATGTGGTCGGCCAGCGGCAGGCATCGCTCGACGATGCGGTCACGCTGCCTGCTGAACTTCGCCGAGTCGTCCTCGACGCCCTGCAGCTCGCGGAACATGTCTGCGACATCCGCATATTCAGAGTTCGGTCGTGATGACGAACCCTTGGACGACTGCCGAGTCACCTGAGCGAACTCGCTCGCCTCGTCGTCATCGAGATGCCGAAAACCTGGCCCTCTTCGGTGCCGTGTCCGTCCTGGAACGTCGTGACCTCGTCGGTCAGCGAACTGAGGACGTGCCAGCTGAAACTGCCGGGGGTCAGGATGTCGGGGGTCTTGCAGGTGGTCGACGCTTCTACGACCACGTCGCTTTCGCGAGGATGCACCGCGAGCACCAGAGTGGAATTCGGTACGGCGGAGCGGATCAACCGCGTACACGCCTCGTCCACGGCGAGCCGGAGGTCGGACACGGCATCGAAGTCGAGGTCCTCGAACGTGCCGATCGCCGCGACCACGGTTCGCACCACGGCGAGGTTCTCCAGCTGAGCCGGGACGCGGATCTCCACCGAACGGGCAATAGCGTGCTGTCCGTTGTCCGCGTTCGCGACCTCGGCCATGTGACCTCCCGACATTGTGGACCCGAGACTACTCCAGGTGGGTGCCCAGCTAACCATGGGTGTGACGCTGACGTCGCCTGGGTATTACTCCGCAATGGACGACACTTACACGCCTCACCGGATCCTGGCAACACCGATGATGCAGTGACATCGATTGGTGATACCCCGCCGACGGCGCGGGTAAAACACACTCCCCGCGACCCCGACGGGCGGCCGCGATGCGACTGCGCCGAAGCTTAGTGAGTGGGCCCGGCCTGAGCCGGGTGCGGCGCGGGCGCGGCTTCTCCTATCACGACGCCGACGGCAAGGCGATCACCGACGAAACCACGCTTGCGCGCATCAAGGATCTGGTCATCCCGCCCGCGTGGAAGAAGGTCTGGATAAGCCCCCACCCGAACGGTCACATCCAGGCCGTCGGCACCGATGTCGCAGGCCGTCGCCAGTACCTGTACCACGAGAAATGGCAGGAAGATCGCACCGAGGAGAAGTTCGACCGGGTGCTGCAGATGTCCACGTCACTGCCCGAGATGCGGCGGCGCATTGCGGCAGACATGCGCAGGCGCGGACTCGACCGCGACCGTGTTCTCGCCTTGGCACTGCAGCTTCTCGACCTCGGGTACTTCCGCGCAGGCGGAGAGCAGTACGCCGACGAGAACAACTCGTTCGGAATCGCGACCTTGCTGTGCGAGCACGTGACTCTGCAACGGGAGGCGGTCGAGTTCGACTTTCCCGCGAAGAGCGGTGTGCGCCGCACGCTGACCATCGACGACCCCGAGGTGGTCCGGGCGGTGCGTGCACTGCTGCGCAGGCCCGACCGCACCGACCGCCTACTGGCATGCCGTAATTCGTCGGACTGGGCGGACATTCGCGCCGATGACCTCAATGCACGGTTCAAGGAGCTCGTCGGAGACGAGTACACGGTCAAGGATCTGCGCACGTGGCACGGCACGGTGCTGGCTGCGGTCGCCTTCGTCGATGCCGACCCGCCTGCGAACAAGACTGTGATCAAACGGGTCGAATCCGCGGTGATGAAGGAGGTGGCGGAGGAACTTGGAAACACCCCTGCGGTGGCCCGCGGCTCCTATGTCGACCCGCGGGTGGTCCAGGGCTACGAGCAGGGCGTCACGATCGCCGCAGGCGTCCGACGTGCCGGCCGAACGAGGAACCCGGGCGCGCGGCAGGCGATCCTGGAGGACAGCACCGCACGGCTGATTCGCAAGGTGGCCCGCGACTGAGCGCGCAGCGGTTTAGCCCGGCTACCGATCGGGAACTCAAGGAGTGCGTGGGGAGGAATCCCACGTTGTGCCCAAGAAGCGGGCAATCATCAAAGCCAAACCACTGAGGGAGAGGCACGTATGACTGAGAAGAACAGTGGTCCGCAAGAAGGCGTCAAGGGCGCCGTTGAGGACGTCAAGGGTAAGGCGAAGGAAGCCGTTGGCACCGTGACCGGCCGTGACGACATGGTCCGCGAGGGCAAGGCTCAGCAGGACAAGGCCGACGCCCAGAAGGACGCCGCGAAGAAGGAAGCCGAGGCTGAAGCCGCTCGCGGTGGCGCCAAGGCGGCCGAGAAGCGCCAAGAGGCCAATCAGTAAGGCCCAGCGCATACTTGGAGAATCCCAGCCGGGGAACCGGCTGGGATCCTTCGTTTCTGGCCGTCGGTCCTAACTACTCGGCCGCTGCCGGTGCGCCTCGGGATGTTCGGCGTACCAACGCTCTTCGATATTTCGCACCCGTCGGTGCTCAATCGATAGCCACGCCAATCCGATGACAAAACCGGTCGCGGCGATCGACATGAATACCAGGCCGGTGTCTTGGTGGCCCGTCGCGAAGCCGGCAAGGCCTCCGACGAAGGACACCAGCGCCAACCCGATGACGATCAGCGCCGGCATGTTCCTGGTGTCGGTCATCGACTCACCGGCGTGCGGCCGCGTGGTCCTGGCATGGTCGACGGGATCTTTCGGGCTCTTCATGGCTGCTCCTCTCGCCACGCCCTCTGCCCGGATTTCAAGGGCTGATTTCACGGTAGAACTACCCGCGGGCGTTATGGGCGAAACGAGCACACTGCCCGTATGCAGTCAGAATCCAGCAATGGCAGGCATGCTCGTGGCGAGCACCACCAGCGTCGCGGTCAACAGAAACCAGCCCGCCGCGTGCCATGTCCGGACAAACGCCCGTAAACCGCCCAGCAGCAAGATGATCGGTGCACCGAGCGCGAGCAGGGTGCGCTGCGGTGCTCCGCAGGCAACCAGGTCGGCCGTCGAGCCACCGCAGGTGCTGACCCACAGGGCGGCGACGGCCGCGAACACGGCTGCGGCAAAAGCCACCCCCACGCTGAAGCGGACAACTTCGCGAACACCGTCGCGGACGTCGTCGTCATCATGGCTCAACTCTGGGGTGGTGCGTTCCACAGATGTGTTACTTCCCCTGGTGAGGCCGGTGTAAACCTCACGCATCTGCCCGCTGGAGACGCGGCGTCGCGCTAGGGGCGTGTACCCCCCCACCGGGGGACCGGGCACCCAAGCGAGAACGTCCCGAACGCCGTCGTTGTAGACGACGCTGTTGGGCACATCGCCCACGACATCGAAATAGAGCTTGCCGGTCGTGCTGCCGCCCGGCGGCACCGCGCCTCCGACGCCTGCATTGGCGATGAGGGGTATAGCGCCGAGCTCTCAGCGCGGGCGTTGAACATATGGGGCATGGGATTGGCCCAACTCCCGAACGCGTCAACGGTCAATGTGGCTTCATACAACTGGCCGTTGTGCGGCACGGGGTCGGAGCTCGGGGAAAGGTCTCTCACCGTGTAACCGATCATTGGACCGCCGGTGACCCCCACGTTCAGTCGCTCCTGTTGACCGAATGGCTTGACGTTGTCGACCGCCGAAGCCGGCGCGACGGTGATGGCGCCGACGCTGGTCTACCATGCTTCTCGCACACGAACATATGTTCGATACTTCTCGCATCGGCCGACCGCGTTGACTCGTCAGAAATGCGCGCGAAAGGGTGATTCGTTGCCTCACTGAAAATGCGCGCGTACGCCCAGTGGATGGGGTTGACGTTGACAGAGCGCAGAGCAATCACCGAGACGGCCGCGATCCGCTATCAGCTGGCGAGTAAGCGCGGCAAGAGCCGGATTCTCGACGAGTTGTGCGCCAACACCGGTTGGCACCGAAATCATGCCCGCAAGGCGCTCACGGCGGCGCTGCAGCCCAAGATCGTCACCCCGCGTAGTCCCCGGCCAGTGAAGTACGGGCCCGATGTCATTGCTGCATTGACGATGTGCTGGCAGGTACTCGGAATGCCGGCCGGTAAACGGCTCGCTCCGATGCTCAGCGAACTGGTGGCAGTGCTGCGTCAGTTCGGAGAGCTGACAATTGATGAGAGCACCGCGACCCTGTTGGTGTCGATGTCGGCAGCCACCATCGATCGCCGCTTGGCTGGTGAGCGAGCCAAATACCGGTTCAGGGGACGTGGTGGTACCAAGCCGGGATCGCTGCTCAAAAGCCAGATCCCGGTGCGCACCTGGGCCGAGTGGGACGACGCTCGACCCGGGTTCGTCGAGGTCGACCTGGTCTGGCACGACGGCGGCAACCGGGCTGGGGGCCATGCTTTTACGTTGACGGTTACCGACATCGCCACCGGCTGGACCGAGAACCGCTCCGTGCCGGACAAGACCGCCAAACGCGTGCTGGCAGCACTCAATGACATCGCCCGCAAGATGCCGTTCCCGATTCTGGGCGTGGACTCCGACAACGGATCAGAATTCATCAACGACGACCTGCTCCAATGGTGCCAAGGCCGCCAGATCACCTTCACCCGGGCGCGGCCGGGCAATAAGAACGACGGCTGTCACGTCGAACAGAAGAACTGGACGGTGGTGCGGACAGTTGTCGGCTACCACCGCTACGACACCGCCGCAGAACTGTTGCTACTCAACGAGATCTGGCAGCTGCAGTCCAAGCTGACTAACTACTTCTACCCCCAACAGAAACTGATCTCCAAGGTCCGCGCAGGGGCCAAGGTATCCAAGAAACACGACAAAGCCGCCACCCCGTTTCATCGCGCAATCGATCACCCAACCATCACCGTGGAACGCATCGTGGCGCTGACCCGGACCTACTCCCTGATAAATCCCGCCGCCACCCAACGCCAGGTCCAAGCCCTGACCGCCCAGCTCCTGACCTTGACCACCAGCAAAGCTGGACCCGGCGACCAAGCTCAAGTTAACAAGCGCGCACGTTTACGTGAGGCAACGAATCCGCCTTCGCGCGCATCTTGACACGAGGCAACAGGCCGACACACCGAGCTATCCGCAGGCCACCATGTCGGCCTGTGTACCTACCATCGCCTCGTGAGTCGGACCAGTTCGCTGGTGTATACGGTCGTCGCGATCGCCTCGGCTGTGGCCGCATACCTGCTTGGCGCGAGCGTGCCCTGGAGCGTGGCAATCGGGGTCGTCGTGCCGATTGCGCTGGCCGCCGCACCCCGGTTCCTGTTGGCCACCGCCATCGGTGCGTTCACCCCAAGTCAGCGAGAGTCGCCGGCCGCCACGATGTCCGGGACGGAGTTCGAAGACTATGTCGCGCGGATCGCCCGGTCCGCCGGGGTGCCAGTGATCATGACTGCGGTCACCGGCGACTGGGGCGTCGACCTGATCGTCGGAAATCGGCCCGATCGACTTGCGGTGCAATGCAAACGGCGAGCGCGGCCGGTGGGCGCAGGTGCCGTCCAAGAGGTCGTCGCCGGTGCTGGAATGCACGGATGCACAAAGACCATGGTCGTCACCAACCACGAATTCACGCCCGCTGCACGCAAACTCGCCGAGTTGCACGGCTGCAAGCTCGTCGGCGGATCGGACCTGCCACGGCTGCGGTCGACGATCCGTCGGCTCACCGCCCCGACCGAGGTCAGGTAAGCGCTTCGCGCACCGCCGCCACGGCGTCGTCGATCTCGCTGTACGACACCGTCAGCGCGGGACGGAACCGGACACTGTCCGCTCCGCTGGCGAGCATGACGACGCGGCGATCCCACAACTTGCCGATCAGCTCGTCGCGCTGCGCGCCCGACGGCAGGCTGAACGCGCGCATCAGCCCGCGTCCGCGGACGTCGCGCACCAGCTCGGGGAACTCGACCGACAGCTCCTCCAGCTTGGCGTGCAGGTAGCGGCCGGCCTCGGCGGCGTGTTCCATCAGCCCGTCCATGTCGATGACCTCGAGGATGCGCCGCGACCGGACCATGTCCACCAGGTTGCCGCCCCATGTCGAGTTGATGCGTGAGCTGACCGCGAACACGTTGTCGGCGATCTCGTCGACGCGCCCCCCGGCCATCACACCGCACACCTGGGTCTTCTTGCCAAAGGCGACCACGTCGGGCGTGACGCCCAATTGCTGGTAGGCCCAAGCGGTTCCGGTCAACCCGCAGCCGGTCTGCACCTCGTCGAAGATGAGCAGCGCGTCGAACTCGTCGCACAGCTCGCGCATCGCGGCGAAGAACTGCGGCCGGAAGTGACGGTCACCACCCTCGCCCTGAATCGGCTCGGCGATGAAGCATGCGATGTCGTCGAGGTTCGCCTCGAACGCGGCCCGGGCCTGGTGCAGCGACTCGGCCTCCAGCGCATCCATGTCGGCGTCCGGACGGATGTAGGGCGCGTCGATGCGCGGCCAGTCGAACTTCGGGAACCGCGCGACCTTGTTCGGGTCGGTGTTCGTCAGCGACAACGTGTAGCCGCTACGGCCGTGGAACGCGCCGCGCAGGTGAAGCACCTTGGTGCCGAGCGCGGGGTCGATCCCGCGCGCCTCGTTATGCCTGCTCTTCCAGTCGAACGCCACCTTCAGCGCGTTCTCGACGGCCAGCGCACCGCCGTCGACGAAGAACAGATGCGGTAGCGCCGGGTCGCCCAGCACACGCGCAAACGTGTCGACGAACCGTGCCATCGGGACGCTGTAGACGTCGGAGTTGCTCGGCTTGTTCACCGCGGCCGTGGCGAGTTCGGCGCGAAAGGCCTCGTCGTCGGCGAGGGCGGGGTGGTTCATGCCAAGCGCCGATGACGCGAAGAACGTGAACATGTCGAGGTAGCGCTCGCCGGTACGGGCGTCGACCAGCACAGAGCCGGTCGAGCGTTCGATGTCGAGCACGAAGTCGAGGCCATCGGCGAGGATGCTGCGGGCCAGCACCTCCCGCACGTCGTCGGGGCGGATGGCGGCATCCAGTTCAGTGGGTGTCAGGACGGCGGTCATATAGCCATATTAACGCATTTTTTACGGTTTTCCTGCCATCTGAGCGGAACTATTCCGGTAGGAGTTCGCGACCAGAGTAAAAAGTCTGTAAGATGATCGTGCTTCGGGTGCGGACGTTCGCTGCTGTCCGGATCTGTTGCAGCAAGTCTTCGAGCGCCCGGGGCGACTCGACTCGCACAAGCAGGACGTAACTCTCCTCGCCGGCCACCGAGTGACACGACACGATGGCCGGTATGTGTTCGAGCCGGGCGGGCGAATCGTCGGGCTGAGAGGGATCGAGAGGGGTGATGGCCACGAACGCCGAAAGCATCTTCCCGACCGCTTCGGGGTTGATCTTCGCGGTATACCCCGTCACCACCCCGCGCGACTCCAGCCTGCGCACCCGTGACTGGACGGCCGACACCGACAGCCCCGCGGTCTCTGCGAGATGGGCCAGTGTCGCCCGCCCGTCGGCGATCAGCTCGCGCGCCAGGATCCGATCGACCTCGTCGAGCGGTTCGCTCATGGCCGCACTGTATCCGAGCCGGAGCGGCGAAATGAGCCAACGAAGACGAATCGAAACCTGGCAGCTGCGCGCGAAATTCGCCACGGCACTGTCCCGGATGTACGGCGCGGAGGTGCCGGCCTACACGACGCTTGTCGAGGTCAGCACCGAGGTGAACCGCGAACTGGGCGGATCTCAACGAGTGACCGCCGAACGGCACGGCGCGATCCGCGTCGGCACCGCGGCCGAACTGGCCGACGTCGCCGACTTGTTCGCCGCGTTCGGCATGTATCCGGTCGGGTTCTATGACCTGCGCGACGCGGCCCCTGCGGTGCCCGTGGTATCCACCGCGTTCCGGCCGATCGACGCGGATCAGCTGGCCCGCAACCCGTTCCGGGTGTTCACATCCGTGCTGGCCACCGCCGACGCGCGCTTCTTCGCCCCCGAACTTCGCGGCCGGGTCGAGCGGTTCCTGGCGGAGCGGCAGCTGTTCGACCCCGCGTTGATCGCCGAGGCCAGGCGCATCGCCGCTGCTGGCGGTGCGGAGCCCGAGCGCGCCGAGAAGTTCGTCACCGCGGCGGTGACCGCGTTCGCACTGTCCAGCGAGCCGATCGATCGCGGCTGGTACGAGGAACTGACCGCGGTGTCGGCCGTCGCCGCCGACATCGCAGGCGTCACGACCACCCACATCAACCACCTCACGCCCCGCGTCCTCGACATCGACGAGCTGTACCGACGAATGACCGACCGGGGTATCGCGATGACCGAGGCGATTGAGGGCCCACCGCGATGGCACGGTCCCGATGTGTTGTTGCGGCAGACATCCTTTCGGGCGCTCGCCGAGCCGAGGCGCTTCCGTGAGGCTGACGGCGGCGTTGCCGATGGCACGCTGCGCGTGCGGTTCGGCGAGGTCGAGTCCCGCGGCGTCGCCCTCACACCCGAGGGCAGGAGACGGTACGACGCGGCGATGGCGACTCCGAACCCCGCCAGGGCGTGGGGCGACTACTTCCCCACCACCCACGAGCGCATGGCGTCGGCCGGGCTGGCCTACTACCACGGTGGCGATCCATCGAAACCCGTTGTCTACGAGGATTTCCTGCCGGCATCGGCGGCAGGGATATTCCGGTCAAACCTCGATACCGATGCACAGAAGGCCGCCGACGAGGAAGATCGAGACCAGTCGACGTACACCGCGGATTGGATGGCCGGGCAGATCGGGCATCACATTCACGATCCCTACGAGCTCTACGAGAAAGTCGCATCATCATGACCAGCGTTCAGATTGCACAGCTTCCGACGGCCGAGGATCTCCGCGCCCGGGCCCGTGACGCACTGCGGGCCATCGGCTCCCAAGTCGAGTTGGGTGAGCCGGGCGCCCACGGCGTGCACGCAAGCACCCCCATCACCGGGGACGTGCTGTTCACCGTCCCGGAGACCACACCGGAAGAGGCCGATGCGGCCATTGCCGAAGCGGCACAGGCGTTTACCACGTGGCGCACGACACCGGCCCCGGTGCGAGGCGCGCTGGTGGCGCGGCTGGGCGAACTGCTCGTCGAGCACAAGGACGATCTCGCCGCGCTGGTCACCATCGAAGCCGGGAAGATCACCTCGGAGGCCCTCGGCGAGGTGCAGGAGATGATCGACATCTGCGAGTTCGCCGTCGGGCTGTCGCGCCAGCTGTACGGCAAGACCATCGCCTCCGAGCGTCCAGGCCACCGCCTGATGGAGACCTGGCATCCGCTCGGTGTCGTCGGCGTCATCACCGCATTCAACTTTCCCGTCGCGGTGTGGTCGTGGAATGCGGCGATCGCGCTGGTCTGCGGCGACACCCTGGTATGGAAGCCGTCGGAGCTCACGCCGCTGACCGCGCTGGCCTGCCAGGCGCTGGCCGAGCGGGCCGCCACCGACGTCGGTGCGCCCCGGCATGTGTGCAGGCTGATCCAGGGCGGGCGCGAGGTCGGCGAACGACTCACCGACGATCCTCGGGTGGCGCTGCTGAGCGCGACCGGGTCGGTGCGCATGGGTCAGCAGGTCGGCCCGCGGGTGGCACAGCGGTTCGGCCGGGTGCTGCTCGAGCTCGGCGGCAACAACGCCGCGATCGTCACGCCGTCCGCCGATCTGGAGCTGGCCGTGCGCGGCATCGTGTTCTCGGCGGCGGGTACCGCTGGTCAGCGCTGCACGACGATGCGGCGGTTGATCGTGCACCGCTCGATCGCCGACTCCCTCGTCGAGCGGATCGTGTCGGCCTATCGCCAGTTGCCCATCGGTGACCCGGCGGCCGATCTCACCCTCGTCGGTCCGCTCGTCCACGAAACGGCCTACCGCGATATGGTCGGCGCGCTGGAACGCGCGCGCGCCGAGGGCGGCGAGGTCTTCGGCGGCGACCGCCACGACCTCGGGGAGAACTCGTACTACGTCGCCCCCGCGGTGGTGCGGATGCCCGCGCAGACCGAACTGCTCCACCACGAGACATTCGCGCCAATCCTCTATGTGCTCACCTACGACGAGCTCGACGAGGCGATCGAGCTGAACAACGCGGTGCCACAGGGCCTTTCGTCGGCGATCTTCACCCTCGACGTGCGCGAAGCCGAGCGCTTCATGGCCGCCGACGGCTCCGACTGCGGCATCGCCAACGTCAACATCGGCACCTCGGGCGCCGAGATCGGCGGGGCATTCGGCGGCGAGAAGCAGACCGGCGGCGGCCGGGAGTCCGGGTCGGACGCCTGGAAGGCCTACATGCGCAGGGCGACGAACACGGTCAACTACTCGTCAGAACTACCGTTGGCCCAGGGCGTGCACTTCGGCTGAGGCGTCTCCGCGTCGAACGTGAAACCATTGCGAATTTGCGGAACGGTTTTCGCAGTGGCTTCACGTTCGTCGGCGCCACGCCGCTGAAAGGCGTCGTACGATGCCGCCCTCGCTGTCTTCCGCGGTCACGCGCAGGTCGATCCACCCCAGTTCGGCCACCGCCTCGGCCTTGCGGATGTCGTGATTGATACGGGCGCGGCTCATCCAGTGGTGCGCCCCTTCGTAGTCCATGGCGATCTTCAGGTCCTCCCAGCCGAGGTCGAATACGGCGACGAGCACACCGAATTGGTCGTAGACAGGAATTTGTGTCTGCGGTCGCGGAAAGTCATGCCGGATGACGAGCAGTCGCAGCCACGTCTCTCGCGGCGACTCCGCGCCGGGATCGACCAGATCAAGAGCAGTACGGGCCCGCCGGATCCCGCGTCGGCCTTTGTAGCGGTCGGCAAGAAGTTCCACGTCAGCGATCTTGAGCTGTGTTGCTCGCGCTACAGCATCGATCGCCGCGACGGCCCTGTCGAGTGGATAGCGGCACGCGAGGTCGAGGGCGGACCTGGCGGGCGTGGTCATCCGAATGCCGTCGATCACGTCGATCTCGTCGTCGGCCCACTGATCAGACCATGTGTGAATGCCCTTGGGCGGGTGTCGGTTCGGCCACAACAACTCGGCGGGCCGACGGTTATCCACCCACTTCGCTCCATGCAGCGCGGCAGCCGATTGCCCCGCGACGATGCCCCGGCGCCGGGACCACAACCACGCCGCCCTGGCGCGCACAACGGCCGTCACGTCGGCCGCGGGCGAAACGTAGATGTCCGGATAGATCGCGACGAACTTGCTGCGCAGCGCGTAGGGAGTCAGCGCGCCCGTTGCGGTCCGCTCACTGCCGATGAATGGCTCGGGCATGCGCCGGAGTCTGCCGAGAACCACCGACACTGCGTCGAACGTGAATCGATTGCGAAATCTGGCCGGAATTTTCGCAGTGGCTTCACTCTGGCTGACGTGGCTAGCCTCCGCGCGCTGTTGCACACGCGCAAATTAGGATGTCGGAATGTCCGCAGAGTCTGACGCTCTTCGCCCGAGCGGCTCATCGCACCGACGGCGGCTGTCCCCCGATGATCGGCGGAACGAGCTGCTGTCGCTGGGCGCCAAAGTGTTCGGCGAACGGCCCTACGACGAAGTCCGGATCGACGAGATCGCGGAGCGGGCGGGCGTATCGCGTGCGCTGATGTACCACTACTTCCCCGACAAGCGGGCCTTCTTCGCAGCGGTGGTGCAGGCCGAGAGCGATCGGCTGTTCGAGGCCACCAACACACCGCCGATGTCGGGTCAGACGCTGTTCGCACAGTTGCGCGAGGGCGTGCTCGCCTACCTGCGTTACGACGAGCAGCACCCGCACGGCGCATGGGCGGCCTACGTCGGGATGGGCACGTCCGATCCCGTCCTGCGCGGCATCGACGACCTGGACAACGACCGGCAGGTCAACCGGATCATGGCCAGGATTGACGACGCACTTGGCGGCGACTTGGACTCCAAGGTGGAACGCGATATCCGCATCACCATGTACGGCTGGCTGGCGTTCACGATGGAGATGTGCAGGCAGCGAATCCTCGACCCGTCGATCGACGCAGGCCAGATCGCCGACACCTGCGCACACGCGCTGCTCGATGTGGTCGGGCGGGTCCCGGGTATCCCGGCAAAGCTCAGCGAGGCGGTCTCGCCCGAGCTACGCGGTACATGACCTTCGGGCGCAGCAGCCGCGTCGGCGGGTCGATGAGCCCGGTCACCCTGATCAGTTGCTCTGCGACATCGTTGTCGAATTCGCAGATGGTCAGCAGCCGTTCGATGTAAGAGTTACCGAGACGCGCCGACACCGATCTGTGGCCGTCGACCTCAGGCAGGCTGAGGTCATTACTGATCGCGAACCGCCATGCCACTCCTATCGGTTTCGCCGCCGCGCGGAAGTAGCGCCGGGCAAGCCCGTTCTCGCCGCGAGATAGGCACCGGCGCAAGGCAACAGCCTGCAGCGCGGCCACCGTCATACCCTGCCCGTAGATCGGGTTGAAATTGGCCACCGCGTCACCGATTACCACCAGGCCTGCCGGAAACCGCTTCATCTTGTCGTAGCGCCGCCACCGATTCTCGGGGTACCGGTAGCGGCAGATCTCGGTGATCGGCTCGGCGTTCCGCAGTGCGTCCATCACATGCGGCGGCGTGATCGCCTCGACGAAGCCGAGCCGGTCGGCCGGCTCGGCCGGAGGCTCGCGACCCGCCATGCCGAAAGCGGTGAACATCCACGTGTCGTTCTCGTAGCCGAACAGCGCCATCCCGGTGGGCCGGCCCGGCACGGGTGTCGTGGCCACCACCATCTCCCGCAGCGTGCCGGGCAAGATCCGCAGCAGCTGACTGGAATACGCGACATTGACGGCCACCTTCTCTTCGGCAGGACGACCGTAGCCAAGGTCATCCAGAACGGAAGGCGTTCGGCCGCCGCGGCCCATGGCGTCGACCACGAGATCGGCATCCAACGAGCGTTCGCCGGCACCGTTATGGACACGACGCGGACGCCGGTGATCCGGTCCCGCGACGAAGTCGACGTCAGGTCGGCGGCGTCATGGCCCATCACAAACGTGACGTTCGGTGTCTCGCGAACGCGCCGCCGCACCAGGCTCTCCAACAGGGGTCGGCTCGGAAAGTAGAGCGGCGGGATGTCCTTGAAACAACCGGTATCGCTGGCCCGATGCCCGGCGAGCGAAAAGTACGCCTTGGACAGGTCGCGGTAGTCGAAGGCGGGAACGCCGGCCGCGACCAGCTCGTCCTCGAACCCCGGGAACAGATCGCCGAGGATCAGGACCCGCCAGTAAGCCGTGGGCATGGCGGCCCTGCGGCACACCCTTTCGGTTGGTGGCGGCGTCGGGCAGCTCGTCGCGCTCCACCACAGTCACCGAATTCGTAGAACTCGGCCAGCACCCGCGCGGCCAGCAGGCCGGCCATGCTGGCACCGAGAACGACCGCGTGGGCGCCGACCATTGGCTCATCTTGACGCGAACCGCAGCCGTCCGCGGATGTTTGTCGGTCCCGGTTGGCACGATGGCTAGATGGGCTCCACCCAGTTCGATCCGCTCGGTCGGTTCAGCACGCTGACCAGGGAGTGGTTCACCGGTACCTTCGCGGCGCCGACGGACGCGCAGGCACAGGCGTGGTCGGCCATCGCCGACGGCGACAACACGCTGGTCATAGCGCCGACCGGGTCCGGAAAGACGCTTGCCGCCTTTCTCTGGGCGATCGACAGGCTCGCGGAAGCGGAACCTCGGCCCGCACGTGCAGGCACCCGCGTTCTCTACGTATCGCCGCTGAAGGCGCTGGCAGTCGACGTCGAGCGCAACCTGAGCACGCCTCTGACCGGTATCGGCCGTATCGCCGAGCGGCGGTCGCTGCCTGCGCCGGACATCAGCGTCGGCGTCCGTTCCGGCGACACCCCACCCGCGAGGCGACGGGAACTGATCGCTAAGCCCCCCGACATCCTCATCACCACCCCGGAGTCGCTGTTCCTGATGCTGACGTCGGCCGCCCGCGAGACGCTCGCTTCAGTGCAGACGGTCATCGTCGACGAGGTGCACGCCGTCGCCGCGACCAAACGCGGTGCGCATCTGGCGCTTTCTCTGGAGCGGCTGGACCAGCTGTTGGAGAAGCCTGCACAACGGATCGGGCTGTCGGCGACGGTGAAACCTGCCGAAGAGGTGGCACGCTTCCTGTCCGGGCCTGCGCCGACGACGATCGTCGCACCGGCTGCGGCCAAGACGTTCGACCTGTCGGTGCAGGTGCCCGTTCCCGACATGGCCAACCTCGAGAACAACACCATCTGGCCCGACGTCGAGGAGCGCATCGTCGACCTGATCGAGGCGCACCGCAGCTCGATCGTGTTCGCCAACTCGCGGCGGCTCGCGGAACGACTCACCTCTCGGTTGAACGAGATTCACGCCGAACGCAACGGAATCGAGCTGCAGTCCGGGCCCAACCCCCAAGTGGGCGGCGGCTCACCCGCGCACATCATGGGCAGCGGGTTGGCATCGGGGGCCGAAGCATTGCTGGCCCGTGCTCACCACGGCTCGGTCAGCAAGGAGCAGCGTGCGCTTGTCGAGGACGACCTCAAGACGGGGCGGCTGAAGGCCGTCGTCGCCACCTCGAGCCTGGAGCTGGGCATCGACATGGGCGCGGTCGACCTGGTGATTCAGGTCGAGTCACCGCCGTCGGTGGCCAGCGGACTGCAACGGATCGGCCGGGCAGGCCATCAGGTCGGCGAAATCTCGCAGGGCGTGCTGTTCCCGAAACACCGCACGGATCTGATCGGTTGCGCGGTGACGGTGCGGCGGATGCTGTCCGGCCAGATCGAAACCATGCGGGTGCCGACGAATCCGCTCGATGTGCTGGCGCAGCACACCGTGGCCGCCTGCGCGCTCGAACCGCTGGACGCCGACCTCTGGTTCGACGCGGTGCGGCGGAGCGCGCCGTTTGCGACGCTGCCGCGCAGCGCATTCGAGGCGACGCTGGATCTGCTCAGTGGCAAGTACCCGTCCACCGAGTTCGCCGAGCTGCGCCCACGGCTGGTGTATGACCGCGACGCGGGCACGCTCACCGCACGGCCGGGGGCGCAGCGGCTGGCGGTCACCTCCGGCGGCGCGATCCCCGACCGCGGCCTGTTCACCGTTTACCTGGCGTCCAGTGCGGACTCCGAAAAGCCCTCGCGGGTAGGCGAACTCGACGAGGAGATGGTCTACGAGTCGCGCCCGGGCGACGTCATCTCGCTGGGCGCGACCAGCTGGCGGATCACCGAGATCACCCACGACCGGGTGCTGGTCATCCCCGCACCGGGACAACCCGCACGGCTACCGTTCTGGCGCGGTGACGGCGTCGGCAGGCCCGCCGAGCTGGGCGCGGCGATCGGCGCGTTCACCGGTGAGCTGGCGGGCCTGAGCCGTGATGACTTTGCCAAGCGTTGCGCCGCAATGGGATTCGACGACTACGCGACCGACAACCTGTGGCAGCTGCTCGAGGACCAACGCCAGGCCACCGGCACCGTGCCGACCGACACCACCCTGGTGGTCGAGCGGTTCCGCGACGAGCTCGGCGACTGGCGGGTCATCCTGCACTCCCCCTACGGCCTTCGGGTACACGGCCCACTGGCGCTGGCGGTATCGCGTCGGCTGCGCGAGCGCTACGGAATCGACGAGAAGCCCACGGCGTCTGACGACGGGATCATCGTCCGGCTTCCCGACACCGAGGACGTCGCGCCCGGCGCCGAGATGTTCGTGTTCGACGCCGACGAGATCGAGCCGATCGTCACGGCCGAAGTGGGTGGTTCGGCGTTGTTCGCCTCCCGATTCCGTGAATGCTCGGCCCGCGCCCTGCTGTTGCCGCGCCGCCACCCGGGCAAGCGGTCGCCGCTGTGGCATCAGCGGCAGCGCGCCGCGCAACTGCTCGATGTGGCGCGCAAGTACCCGGACTTCCCGATCGTGCTGGAGACCGTCCGCGAATGCCTGCAGGACGTCTACGACGTGCCGGCGCTGACCGAGTTGATGGGCCGCCTCGCGCAGCGCAGGCTGCGGATCGTCGAGGTCGAGACCGCGACACCGTCGCCGTTCGCGGCGTCGCTGCTGTTCGGCTACGTCGGGGCTTTCATGTACGAGGGCGACAGCCCGCTGGCGGAGCGCCGTGCGGCGGCGCTGTCGCTGGACAGCATGCTGCTGGCCGAGTTGTTGGGCCGCGTCGAGCTCCGCGAGCTGCTCGATCCACAGGTGATCGCCACCACCGCCGCACAGCTTCAGCATCTCAGCGCCGACCGCGCTGCGCGCGACGCCGAAGGTGTAGCGGACCTGCTGCGGCTGCTGGGGCCACTGACTCAGGCCGAGATCGCCGAGCGGTGCACAGCCGACGATGTCGGCGGATGGCTCGAGGGACTGCGGGCGGCCAAACGGGCACTCACGGTGTCGTTCGCCGGCCAGACGTGGTGGGTGGCGATCGAGGACATCGGCCTATTGCGAGACGGGGTCGGGGTGGCCGTCCCGGTCGGAGTGCCTGCGATCTTCACCGAGGGAGCCGCCGATCCGCTCGGCGAACTGCTCGGCCGGTACGCCCGCACGCACGGCCCGTTCACCACCCCCGACGCCGCTTCCCGGTTCGGGCTGGGCCAACGCGTCGCCGCCGACGTGCTGGGCCGGATGGCGATCGACGGGCGGCTGGTCCGCGGCGAGTTCACCGACCTGGCCGAAGGTGGCGACCAGTGGTGCGACGCCGACGTGCTGAAGATTCTGCGCCGCCGCTCGCTGGCGGCGCTGCGGGCGCAGGTGGAGCCGGTGAGCACCACCGCCTATGCGCGGTTCCTGCCCGCGTGGCAGCAGGTCGGGGTGGAACGCAGCTCGGGAATCGACGGCCTGGCCGCGGCGATCGACCAACTGGCCGGGGTGCCGATACCGGCGTCGGCGGTCGAGCCGCTGGTGTTCTCGGCGCGTGTCCGCGACTACCAGCCGTCGATGCTCGACGAGCTGCTGGCCTCCGGTGAGGTGATGTGGTCTGGTGCGGGCACGATCGGCGGTGGGGACGGCTGGATCGCATTTCACCCCGCCGACTCCGCGCCGCTGACACTCGCCCCGCCGACCGAAATCGAGTTCACCGACACCCACCGCGCGATCATGGCGACCCTCGGTGGAGGCGGCGCCTTCTTCTTCCGCCAACTCGCAAGCGATCCGGGCGACGGGCTCAAAGAAGCTCTGTGGGAACTGATCTGGGCCGGATGGATCACCGGCGACACGTTCGCACCGGTGCGGGCGTTACTCACCGGCACCGGGCGGCGATCGGGCAAACCCGCACACCGGCAACGCCGCAACCCGCCGCGACTGAGCCGCTACAGCGTGGCGCACGCACAGACCCGGGCAGCCGATCCCACCGTGGCCGGCCGGTGGTCTGCACTCCCTGCGGCTGAGCTGGATTCCACAGTGCGGGCGCACTTCCAGGCCGAGCTCCTGCTCACCCGGTACGGCGTGCTGACGAAGGGTGCGGTCGCGGCCGAGGGCGTGCCCGGCGGGTTCGCAATGCTGTACAAGGTGCTCACCGCATTGGAGGACGCGGGCAGGTGTCAGCGCGGATACTTCGTCGAGTCGCTCGGCGGCGCCCAGTTCGCGGTCGCGTCCACCGTGGACCGGCTGCGGTCGTATCTCGAGGGCGTCGACCCGGAACGCCACGAGTACCAGACCGTGGTGCTGGCCGCCGCGGACCCCGCCAACCCCTACGGCGCCGCGCTGCCGTGGCCCGACAGCCCGCACCGGCCAGGCCGAAAGGCGGGCGCATTGGTGGCGTTAGTGGACGGCGAACTTGCGTGGTTCCTCGAACGCGGCGGACGCACGCTCGTCAGCTTTACCGACGATGCCGAAGCTCACCATGCCGCTGCCGGTGCGCTCGCCGCTCTGGTCAGCGCGGGCCGTATCCAATCCCTGCTTGTCGAGAAAGTCAACGGCGAGCCGGTGCTCGCACCGGGGGCGGAGGGCGAAGCGGCCGCCGTCGTGGCGGCGCTGACCGGCGCCGGGTTCAGCCGTACTCCCCGGGGTGTGCGACTGCGCTGACGGTCGGGTTCCTAGAGTTCTGGGCATGGGGTTGCGCACAGCGTTGACCGAGATGTTCGCCATCGACCATCCCGTGGTTCTGGCTCCGATGGGCGACGTCGCGGGCGGCGCCTTGGCGGCAGCTGTTTCCGAGGGCGGTGGGCTGGGCGTAATCGGCGCCGGGCGCGGCGATTTGAGGTGGCTCGACCGGGAATGCGACCGCGCCCGGTCGGCTACCCGCAAGCCTTGGGGCATCGGCTTTTTGTCCTGGGCGATCAGCCCGCCCGTGATCGCCGCGGCGATAGAACAGTCGCCTGCGGCGATCATGCTGTCGTTCGGCGATCCCGCCCCGTTCGCAGACGCGATCCACGCCGCGGGGATCCCGCTCATCGTTCAGGTGACTACCTTGGCGGAGGCCCGTCGCGCGCTCGAGGTGGGCGCGAACGTCGTCGCGGCGCAGGGCTCCGAGGCGGGCGGTCACGGCGGCGGGCGCGCCACGCTGCCGTTCGTACCGGCTGTCGTCGATATCGCAGGTTCTGTTCCGGTGCTGGCGGCAGGCGGTATCGCCGACGGCCGAGGGCTGGCGGCCGCGTTGGTGCTCGGTGCTGCCGGCGCCGTCATCGGAACCCGGTTCGAGGCCACGCACGAAGCGCTGATAACCCCTGAATCCGTGAAGGCGATCATTGCCGCGGGCGCCGAGGACACCACCAGGGGACGCGCGTTAGACGTCGTCCGCGATTCGCCATGGCCCGAGCAGTACCCGGCGCGAACCCTGCGCAACAGGGTCACCGACGTCTGGCAGGGTCGCGAGGCCGACATCGACGACGCAGCCAGGGCGGCGTTCCGCGAAGGCGTCGGCCGCGGTGACCTCGAGTACGTACCTGTCTGGGCCGGCGAAGCCGTCGACATGATCGTCGAATTGGACGCCGCCGCAGCGGTCGTCGGGCGCATCGCCCGCGATGCCGAGCACGCCATTGCCAGCGCAGGAGGTCGCAATGAGTGATCGCGTCACCACACCCTTCGGTTTCGAGTCGACCGCCGCTGACGTCATCCACGGCGTGGACCTGACCGGCAGGACGGCGATCGTCACCGGCGCCTCATCCGGTATCGGTATCGAGACCGCGCGGGCACTGGCCGCCGCGGGCGCATCGGTCACGCTGGCCGTCCGGAACACCTCATTCGGCGACCGGGTCGCCGGCCAGATCCGGGACGCCACCGGTAACAAGCGGGTCAACGTCGGCGCCATCGACCTCAGCGACCTGTCCAGCGTCGCGGCCTTCGTCAGGGCCTGGTCCGGGCCGCTCGACATCCTGGTCAACAACGCTGGGGTGATGGCCGTGCCGGAGCTGACGATCTCACCGAGCGGGCACGAGATGCAGTTCGCCGCAAACCATCTCGGTCACTACGTGCTCGCGGTCGGGCTGCACGACGCGCTCGCCTCCGCCGATAGGGCCCGGATCGTATCGGTGAGTTCGGCCGGCCATCTGCGCTCACCGGTCGTGTTCGACGACATCGACTATGCCTTCCGCGACTACGACCCGTTCGGCGCCTACGGACAGTCCAAGACCGCCAACGTGCTGCTCGCGGTCGAAGTCACCAATCGCTGGGCCGACGACGGCATCACCGCGAACGCCCTGATGCCCGGCGCGATCTTCACTCGCCTGGGTCGGCACGTCGACCAGACGCAGGCGGCCGAGGCCATGAAGCGGCAAGTGACGGTCAAGACGGTGGAGCAGGGTGCCGCGACATCGGTGTTGCTGGCGACGTCACCGATGCTCGACGGCATCGGCGGCCGCTACTTCGAGGACTGCAACGAGGCGCCCGTCATCGAACGGCGGGGCGCGCCCGGCGCTGGCGGCGTCGCGGCCTACGCGCTGGACCCGGCCAATGCTGCACGGCTGTGGGAAGTCTCGCAGAGGATGGCCGGGTAGCCGTGCCGGAGGGCGACACCGTCTGGCACACCGCCGCCGCGCTTCGTGAGGCACTGGCGGGAAAGACGTTGACGCGCTGCGATGTTCGCGTGCCGCGCTACGCCACCGTCGACCTCACCGGCCAGCGGGTCGACGAGGTCGTCAGCCGGGGCAAGCACCTGTTCATCCGGGTCGGCGCGGCGAGCATCCACTCGCACTTGAAGATGGACGGCAGTTGGCGGGTCGGCAGCACGCAGCGGCCGAGTCGCGCAGGCCACCGCATCCGCATCATCCTGGAGGCCGGTGACGTGCAGGCCGCCGGAATCGACCTCGGGGTGCTGGAGATTCTCGACCGCGCCGACGACGAGGACGCCGTCGCCCACCTCGGCCCCGATCTGCTTGGCGACGACTGGGACCCGCAGACCGCGGCCGCCAACCTCGTCGCCGATCCGGACCGGCCGCTGGCCGAGGCGCTGCTCGATCAGCGGGTGATGGCCGGCGTCGGCAACGTGTACTGCAACGAGCTGTGCTTCGTCTTCGGGCACCTGCCGACGACACCGGTGGGTTCGGTCAAGGATCCGCTGCGGGTAGTGCAGCGGGCCCGCGACATGTTGTGGCTCAACAGGTCTCGCTCGAATCGAACGACCACCGGCGATACCCGGCGCGGGCAACAGGTGTGGGTGTACGGCCGGACGGGCGAGCCATGTCGCCGGTGCAGAACCGCCATCGAGACGGACCGCACCGGCGACCGGGTGACGTTCTGGTGCCCGACCTGTCAGCGTTGAGGCAGCGCCAGCTTGACGATCTTGCGCACCACGGTGGCGAACTGCTTGGGCAGCGGACCCATGTTGTACGGGATGCCGTAGCGCTTGCAGATCTCCTGCACCACCGGCGCGATCTCGGCGTGACGATGGGCCGGGATGTCGGGGAACAGGTGGTGTTCGATCTGGAACGACAGGTTACCGCTCAGGAGGTGAAACAGCTTGCCGCCGGTCAGGTTTGCCGAACCGAGCACCTGACGGAAGTACCACTGCCCGCGGGTCTCGGCCTTCGTCTCCTCGATCGAGAACTCCTGAACGTCCTCTGGGAAGTGGCCACAGAAGATGATCATGTACGACCAGACGTTGCGCATCAGGTTGGCGGTCATGTTCCCCGCGAACACCCAGGGCGCGAACGGACCGGCCAGCAGCGGGAAGGCCACGTAGTCCTTCAGCGTCTGCTTCTTGGTCTTGCGCCAGATGCCCTCGAGGATCTCGCGCTTGTCGGCGATCGAGATCTCGCCTGACGTGATCCGCTCGGTCTCCATCTCGTGCAGCGCGACGCCGTACTGGAACAGCACCATCAGCAGGAAGGCGTACACCGGGTTGCCCAGGAAATACGGGCGCCACTTCTGGTCTTCGCTCATCCGCAGGATGCCGTAGCCGACGTCGCGGTCCATACCGACGATGTTGGTGTAGGTGTGGTGCATGTAGTTGTGCGAATGCCGCCACTGGTCGGCAGGGCACGCGGTGTCCCACTCGAACCTCTGGCCGGACAACGCCGGATCGCCCGTCCAGTCGTACTGGCCGTGCATGATGTTGTGGCCGATCTCCATGTTGTCGAGGATCTTCGACAGGCCCAGCATCGCGGTACCCGCGAGCCAGAACGGCGGAAAGATGCCGCCGAAGAGCAGTGCCCGTCCGGCGATCTCCAAACCGCGCTGGGACTTGATGACCCGTCGGATGTATGCGGTGTCGCGCTCACCGAGGTCGGCGATCACGCTCTCCTTGAGCGCATCAAGCTCGCGGCCGAATGCCTCGGCCTGCTCGGGGGTGAGGGTGACGGTCTTACCCGCCACTGTCTTCTCGATCGTCTTCTGCTGTGTAACGGTTGGTGCAGTCATGACTCGTCCTTTCCGTTAGAGCGCGATGTCGACGTCACCGACTGGAGCGGACACGCAGATCTGCACGTCCTCCTCGTCGGCAGTCGACACGGCGCCGGTGATCAGGTTCTTCACCACACCGCTGGTCTTGCGGCGGGTGCAGGTGTGGCAGATGCCCATTCGGCATCCGCTTTCGGGATTGAGGCCCGCGGCCTCGGCCTGCTCGAGGATGGGTCGTCCGTCGTCGGTGACGCCGACTCCTGTGTCGGTGAACGACACGCGTCCGCCTGATGATTGCGCAGGCGTCGTGAGAACTGGTGGCACAAAGCTTTCGGACTTGGCGTCGGGCACGTGCGCCCGGACCGCGTCGACGAGCGCGGGCGGCCCGCACACGAAGACGGCGTCCGGCGCGGGCATCGCGGCGGCCAGGTGCTCGGCGTCGAAGTGGCCGTCGAGGTCGCCGGCACCATCGCGGGTGTAGCCATGCAGCACCCGAACGCCTGCCATCGCGGCGAGCTCATCGGCATAGCAGGCCTCCCGCGCGCTGCGGGCGTAGTGGATGAAGGCGATCTCGCGATCGGACCCTTCATCACGCATCGTCCGCAGCATCGACATCACGGGGGTGATACCGCTACCGCCGGAGACGAACAGGATTCGCCGCGGACGCGTGTCAGGCAGTGTGAAGTCGCCGCCGACGGAGTCGAGTCCGAGGACCATGCCCGGGCGGGCGTGGTCGCACAGGTAGGTCGACACGAGGCCGCCGTCGTGGCGGCCGATCGTGAGCTCGATGAAATGGGCATTCTCGGCACTCGCAGGCGAGTAGCAGCGGGTACGACGGCGGCCGTCGATCTCGACGGTCAGGTTGATGTGCTGACCCGCCCGGAATCCGGTGAACGCGCGATTCGGTTCCAGGATCAGCGTCACGCTGCGGGGGGTCTGGCGCCGCACGGCGATGACCTTCGCGCGGGCCTCGCCGGCGGTCCAGGTCCGGTCGACTAGCTCGGTGTATCGGTCCACGCCGTGGGGGCCGGTCAGCAGCTCAAGGAGAGGCGACCGTCGCACGCGGCGTGTCAAAGTTTCGGTGAACATATGTACACCGTGCTCCGGTACACCCGGATCCGTCAATAGGATCGTGCCTGATTGTGGTAGGTTTCACAGAGTGAACAGTCGTACGCCTAGCTCACGTACGCGCAGATCAAGTCGGTCGCGTTCACGCGACACCCCGTCGCGGGAAGAGCGCAAAGAGGCCACGCGTCGCGCCATCGTGGCGGCTTCCCTGCGCCTGCTGGAGGACCGCAGCTTCTCGGCGTTGAGCCTGCGTGAGGTCACCCGCGAGGCCGGCATCGTGCCCGCCGCGTTCTACCGGCATTTCGACTCGATGGAGGCCCTGGGCCTGGTGCTCATCGACGAGTCGTTCCGCGTGCTGCGGGACATGCTGCGCGGCGCGCGGGCAGGCAAGCTCGACCCGAAGCGCGTCATCGAGTCCTCGGTCGACATCCTGATCGACGGCGTCAACGAACGGCGCGAATACTGGCGGTTCATCGGCCGCGAGCGCAACAGCGGGGTGACGGTGCTGCGCTACGCGATCCGCACCGAGATCCGGCTGATCACGTCCGAGCTTGCCATCGACCTGGCGCGTTTTCCCGGGCTGACGAGCTGGAGCAGCGAGGACCTGAACATCCTGGCCAGCCTGTTCGTCAACTCGATGATCGTCATCGCCGAGGCCATCGAGGACGCAGGCGATCCGGCGGCGCTTGCGAGATAAAGCGCGTCGCCATCAAACAACTCCGGATGATCACCGTCGGCGTCACCGGGTGGCGCAGCAGCAGCTGAGAAATACCTGAGGACCTGCGGGTGTTCACTGAGTCATGAGGTTCGCAATATCCGTCGCAGCAGCCGGAGTCATGGCGTTGGGTGCGCTGGGATTCGCCGCAGACGCCGTCGCCTCCCCCACCGGTGTGGGCTCCGCGGCCGACACCGTGAAGAGCCTGGAGGCCGACGGCTACACCGTGCAGGTCAACGGGGCGGTCGACGCGCTCGCTGTCGGAGTGCACCGTGACCGGCGTGCATCCCGGCTCTACGGTCTATGTCGACATAGCCTGCCCGTCAACGTAATAACGTGTGGCTCATGCCACACCTGGAACTGACGTATCCGCGTCCCGAGATCGCCGTCGTCACACTGAACCGGCCCGAGAAGCTCAACGCGCTGTCCTATGACCTGGTCGAGACCCTGCACGCCACCATCGACGAAATCGCCGCGAACGAGGACTGCCGCGTGGTGGTGCTCACCGGCGCGGGACGCGGATTCTGCTCGGGTCTGGACCTGACGGATCCCAACCCGCCCGGCGCGGGCGACGGCCTGGAGTTCCCGCGTTCGGGCATGCGGTGGCAGGAACGCATCGCCAACCTCACCGCCCGGATTCACCGGCTGCGCCAACCCGTGATCGCGGCGGTCAACGGACCCGCCTACGGCGGGGGCTTCGGCATCGCGCTGGCCTGCGACATCCGGCTCGCGAGCGAATCCGCGCGGTTCTGCACGCAGTTCATCA
Organism: uncultured Actinomycetota bacterium; assembly: GCA_963713225.1. Taxonomy (GTDB): domain Bacteria; phylum Actinomycetota; class Actinomycetes; order Mycobacteriales; family Mycobacteriaceae; genus Mycobacterium. The sequence goes on from CAVQLB010000001.1 coordinate 28,713, forward strand.
AGCTCGGGCTCGGCGGCTGCGACATCGGCGTCAGCTACACGCTGCCCCGCGTCGTCGGCGCGGGCCCCGCGTTCGACATGATCCTGACCGCGCGCGTCGTCGACGCCGAAGAGGCGCTGCGGCTGGGCCTGGTCACCCGACTCTCGGATGATTCGTCGCTCGTCGACGACGCGCTTGCGGTGGCCGAAACCCTGTGCAGCTACGGCGAGTTCGGGCTGGAATCCACCAAGCAGGTGCTGTGGGCGAACCTGGAGGCGTCAAGCCTCGAGGCGGCGCTGCATGTGGAGAACCGCAGCCAGATCCTGGCGTCGACGGGTGGCGCCGTGGCCCGCTTCAGCGAGGAGTTCCGCCACCGTCCGCGATGATCACCGTGCCCGTCATGTAACTGCCTGCGTCCGAACACAACAGAAGCGCCGGACCGACCATCTCGTCGGCCGTGGCCAGCCGCCTCATCAACGTGCCGCCGACCATGGCGTCGACCATCTCCTGCGGGTTCTGCTGCATCATGTACGTGTCCACCGGTCCCGGCGCGATCGCGTTGACCCGAATGCCGTGATGGCGCGAACTCCGCGGCCATCGACCGGGTGAACGACATCATCGCCGCCTTCATCGACGAGTAGATGGACAACATCGGCGAGAAGATGAATGCGCCGACGGACACCACATTCAGCACCGCGGCGTGCGAGCTGGCCTTCAGGTGCGGCAGCGCCTCCTGGACCAGGAACACCGGTCCGCGAAGGTTCACCTCGTATGACTTGGTCAACGCCTCGACCGTGATCGATCCCAGTGGCTGCGCCAGAGGATTGGCGGCGTTGTTCACCACGACATCGATGCCGCCGAATTCGTCGACGGTGCGTTGCACGAGCGTGCCGAGCGCGTCGACGTCGCCGAGATGCGTTGGCACGCCGATGGCCTGGCCGCCGAGGTCACGCAGATGCTTGGCGGCCTCTTCGCACGCGTCGGGCTTGCGGCTGGCCACCACCACGCGCGCCCCGGCGAGCAGGAAACCTTCGGCCAGCGCGAGGCCGATGCCGCGGGTGCCGCCCGTCACGATGACGGTGCGGTCGGACATGTCGAAGAGACGATCGAATGTTGTGCGGTCCACGTGGTCAGCTAAACACGTCGGCGTGGGCGGCCACGTACTGCTCCACCGTCTGCGCCGGTGCACCGGTGATTTGCGCGACGTCGTCGGTGCTGCGGTCGTAGCGACCGTCTCGATGCAGGCGCGCCATCGTCGCGATGTGCTGCTGAACGTGCGGCGGCAGGCCCATCGGGACCAGGACCTGCTCCGTCCACTCGTCGAGGGGCATGTCCTGCGCGGTCACCGGCCGCCCGAGCGCGCGGGAGTACTGGGCGGCGATGCCGTCGATATCGAGGACTTCCGGGCCGGTCAGCTCGTAGACCTCGCCGATGCGGTCCGCCGGGTCGCGCAGCACCGCAGACACCACCCGTGCGACATCGCCCGCGGCGATCGGCGACGTCCGGCCCTTGCCGAACGGGAGCACGAGCACGCCGCGGTCGCGGATCGAGCCGGCGGCCAGCATGGTGAACAGCGGGTTCTCCATGAACACCGTCGGCCGCACGTGCACGACAGGGACTCCGGACCGATTCATGATGTGCTCGGCCAGCCAGTGCAGCCGGTGCTGCTTGGATTCCGACGTGCTGGTCAGCGTCATCTGCGACACGGTCATCTGCGAGATGTTCACGATGACCTCGACGGGGGCCGCCTCGACTGCGACCGCGCAGACGATGGCCGTCGCCGTCAGGTAGTCCGGCGAGACGCTCATGTTGAAGAACATCCGGTCGACGCCGGCCATGGCGTCAGCCACATCCTGCGGATTGGTCAGATCGCCGACGACCACCTCGGCGCCGAGCTCGCGAAGTGCGTCCGCCCGGTCGTCGTCACGGTGCACCATCGCGCGGACGGACCGGCCGTCATCGAGGAGCAGCTCGACGACCCCGCGGCTGACGCTGCCGATGCCGCCGCCCGCGCCGGTGACCAAGTACATGGCTAGTCGGCCATGGTCCATGTCGACGTGGCGATCAGATCGCCACGGTCGAGTCCGGCGGCCCGGTACTCATGGATCTTGAGGTATTCCTCGTTGGTCACCATGTCGATGAAGGCCGCGGGCGATGGATACTCGACCACCAGAATCGCGTCCCACCAAGGCTTTTCGCCGTCGCCGATGACCTGCGTCGGCGCACAGCCTGCATACAGGACCTTCCCGCCGACCCGCTGCAGGTGCGGGACGACCTCTTGCGCGTAGCGCGCATAGCTGGCTCGCCGCCGTCCGCGCGGAACTTCAGCAGGTTGACCATGACGACGGGAGCGTCGGCGGGACGCGCCGCGAGCGCGGCCATCTGCTCACGCGTCGGCTCCAGGGATGTGCTCATCGCCGGTGCGCCGCTACTTCCCCGCCGCGAGCGCGGCACTCATCATCTCGATGGTGGCAGCGAGCGCGCCCTTGCGGGGCTCGACGCGCTCGAACCGAATCGGATCGCCCCGGCGCACCACGCCGGGCGTCACCACCTCGGCATACGAACCGGCACAGGCGAATTGGCCCAGGGCGCCCATCTCTTTGAGGTTGACGCGGGCGACCGTCTTCAGGATCGCGGAGTCCTTGGGCAGCCCGGGTTGGGCCAGCGTCGTCATCACGCAGCGCGGTGTCGGCCCGACGATGTGCACGACGGTCTGCTCACCGATGTGCACGTCGCAGCCGAGCCAGTCGTCCTCGTTGCCGGGCTCAGCGCTGTCGTCGATCAGGACGTTGGGCCGCATCCGCCGCGGATCCCATTCCCCGTCGGGATGCTCGTCGGCGAGTCGGCGCAACGTGCTGGTGGCGAGGACGTGCATGGCGGCGAGGTCCAGCATCGTGCCCGGCGCGGCCATCGCGACCGGAATCGGGATGAAGCGGTCGCCCTGACTGTCGGGCGGATCGGTCTGCAATGCTTCTAGGGCGTTCTCGCCGAGCCCCTCGATCTGCGGGATCAGCTCGTCCAGCGCGAGGCCTTCAGGCACGGTGCTGATGAGGCGGACCTCGCGGCCCAGCAGGTCGGCCGCGCGACGCGTCAGTTCGGCGCCGTCGTCATCGTCGGTGCGCACCACGGCGCCGTCGGGAAAGGTGACCTCGACAGGCGGCGCAGCACCCTCGACGGTGGGCGGGGAGATAAATCTGGCCCGGCAGTCGAGCAGTGCACCGAACCGCTTGGGTCTCTTGGCGCTGGCCAGCTTGCCGGTTTCGACGTCGACGAATCCGTACGCTCGGTCGCCGGCCACACCGCCGGAGCCGAGCAGGATCTGGTCCACCTCTTCGCCCTGCATCGATTTGACGGGATACTGCCAAAGCTTGCCGACCGAAACGTCTGTCATTCCTCGATACTGCGCCCGCTGACAAACCGACGCAAACATCCGCTGACCGGATCGTCGAACTCGATGCTGTGCGCCAGCAGCTGCAGCGGCCGCGAGAAGTCGTCGCGCGCCACGTCGATCACGTTGGGATACAACGGGTCTCCGATGATCGGCAGGCCCAGCGACGCCATGTGCACCCGCAGCTGATGCGTGCGGCCGGTGCGCGGCGTCAGCCGGTACAGGCCGTCGCCGAGGTGCTCGATGAACGTCTCGGCGTTCGGCTCGCCCGGCTCCTCGACGGCCTGTAACTGACCACGCCGCTTGATGATTCGGCTGCGCACCACCATCGGAAACTCCAGCGCCGGATCGACGGCCGCCCGCGCCAGATACGTCTTGCGCACCTCGCCCGCGCGCGAACAGCGTCTGATACGCGCCCCGCACCTCGCGCCGCGTCGTGAACAACAGCACGCCCGCCGTCAGCCGGTCCAGCCGATGCGCCGGGCTCAGCTCCGGCAGGTCGAGTTCGCGCCGCAGCCGCACCGTCGCCGTCTGCGCGACGTGGCCGCCCCGCGGCATCGTCGCCAGGAAGTGCGGTTTGTCGACCACCACGATGTCGTCGTCGCGGTACAGCACCGGGATGTCGAACGGCACCGGCACCTCGTCGGGCAGATCGCGGTAGAGGTACACATGCGCGCCGGGCGGCAGCACCGTCGCCGCCGTCACCACCGCGCCGTCGGCGCAAACCACCTCGCCGGCAAGCACTTTGGCCGCGGCCGCCTCACCGAATCGGTCGGCCAACTCGACCAGCACCGCCCCGCCCCGCAGCCGCACCCGCGCCGGGCCAAGCCCGTCGCGCACCGGCAGCGGCGCGGCACGTCTCAATTGAGCGGCACCGGCTCGAGGATCTCGGCGCGCGCCTCGGGTGCCGCGGCCCGCAGCGCGTCGGCGGACTCGTCGTCGGGCTGCTGCTGCGACCGGACCTCGGCGTCGACCCGCGCGATGTAGGTGTTCACCTCGCGGTCGACGTCCTCGGCGCTCCAGCCCAGCACCGGGCGCAACGACCTCGGCGACCTCGCGGGCGCAGTCGACGCCGCGGTGCGGGTACTCGATCGAGATCCGCATCCGGCGGGCCAGGATGTCCTCCAGGTGCAGCGCGCCTTCGGCCGCGGCGGCGTACAACGCCTCGACCTTCAGATACACCGGCGCCTCGGTGATCGGCGCCAGCAGCTCGGGCCTGCCCTCGGCCATCGCCAGCACCTCGCCGATCAGCGAGCCGTAGCGGTCGAGCAGGTGCCGCACCCGGTAGGGATGCAGGCCGTACATCGCACCGACGTGCTCGGTCTGGTTGATCAGCGCGAAATAGCCGTCGGCGCCCATCAGCGGCACCTTCTCGGTGATCGACGGCGCCACCCGGGCCGGTACGTACTCGCGGCGGCGTCGATCGCGTCGGCCGCCATCACCCGGTAGGTGGTGTACTTGCCGCCGGCGATGGCGACCAGTCCGGGCGCGGGGACCGCGACGGCGTGCTCACGCGACAGCTTGGAGGTCTCCTCGCTCTCCCCCGCCAGCAGCGGGCGCAGGCCGGCGTAGACCCCGTCGATGTCGTCATGGGTGAGCGGCGTGGCGAGCACGGTGTTGACCGTGCCGAGGATGTAGTCGATGTCGGCCTTGGTCGCCGCGGGGTGCGCCAGGTCGAGGTTCCAGTCGGTGTCGGTGGTGCCGATGATCCAGTGCGTGCCCCACGGGATGACGAACAGCACCGACTTCTCGGTGCGCAGGATGATCGCCACCTCGCTGACGATCCGGTCGCGCGGCACCACGATGTGCACGCCCTTGGACGCGCGGACCCGGAACCGGCCGCGCTGCTTGGACAGCGCCTGGATCTCGTCGGTCCACACGCCGGTGGCGTTGACCACGACGTGGCCGTGGACCTCGGTGACGGCGCCGTTCTCGGAGTCGCGGATGCGTGACCCCGGTGACCCGGTCACCTTCGCGGAGCAGCGACACCACCTGCGTCGACGTCCGCACCACCGCGCCGTAATGCGCCGCGGTGCGGGCCACGGTCATGGTGTGGCGGGCGTCGTCGACGACGGTGTCGTAGTAGCGGATGCCGCCGACCAACGACGATGCGCTTGAGGCCCGGACACAGCCGCAACGCACCGGCGCGCGTCAAATGCTTCTGCGGCGGAACGGATTTCGCGCCGCCGAGCTGGTCGTACAGGAAGATGCCCGCCGCCACATATGGCCGCTCCCACCACCGCTTGGTCAGCGGGAACAGGAACGGCAGCGGCTTGACGAGATGCGGCGCCAGCGTCGTCAGCGACAGCTCGCGCTCGTGCAGCGCCTCGCGCACCAACCCGAACTCGAGCTGCTCGAGGTAGCGCAGCCCGCCGTGGAACATCTTCGACGAGCGGCTCGACGTGCCAGAGGCGAAGTCACGGGCCTCGACGAGGGCGACCTTCAGCCCGCGGGTCGCGGCATCGAGCGCGGCGCCTGCGCCGACCACGCCGCCGCCGATGACGACGACGTCGAACTGCTCGCTGCCGAGCCGCTCCCACGCCTGCTTCCCGCTGCTGGGGATCGAGCAGGGTCTGCCCGTTGCCCGTCGCGGGGATCGGGTCGCTCACGCGGGACTCCTCTTGTTACTCGTCGGTAGGTCGCTGATCACCCCTAGGTTACGTGCGGCTAGTCCAAATCGTCGTGCGCCATCAGCCTGCGACCCGCTTCGGTGATGGAGCCGGACAGCGACGGATAGACCGAGAACGTCTCGGCCAGCTCGTCGACGGGAAGGCCGTCCTGCACCGCCATGCGCGATCGGCATGATCAGCTCAGAGGCGATCGGGGCGACCACCACGCCGCCGATGACGACGCCGCTGGCGGGGCGGCAGAAGATCTTCACGAAGCCGCGGCGCAGGCTGGACATCTTGGCGCGGGCGTTGGTGTTCAGCGGAAGCATGATCGTGCGGGCCGGCACCGATCCGTCGTCGATCTTGGCCTGTGGGACGCCGACGGCCGCGATCTCGGGCCGGGTGAACACCGCCGCGGCGACCGTTCGCAGCCTGATCGGGCTGAGTCCCTCACCCAGCGCGTGGTACATGGCGATCCGGCCCTGCATGGCCGCGACCGAGGCCAGCAGCATCAGTCCCGTGCAGTCACCGGCCGCGTAGATGCCCGGCGCAGAGGTGCGCGACACCCGGTCCACGGTCAGGTAGTTGCCCTGCCCGAGTTCGATGCCGACGCACTCGAGCCCGAGACCGCTGGTGTTGGGCACCGAGCCGACGGTCATCAGTGCGTGGCTGGCCTCGACGGTGCGGCCGTCGGTCATGGAAACCAGAACGCCGTCGTCGGTTCTGGTCACTGAGTCGGCACGCGCGTTCTTTTCCAAGATGACACCGCGTTCTGACCACAACTCCTCCAGCACCGCGGCGGCGTCGGAATCCTCGTGCGGCAGAATCTGGTCGCGGCTGGCCACCACGGTGATCGTCACGCCGAGTTCGGTATAGGCGTTGACGAACTCGGCGCCGGTGACGCCGGATCCGACCACGACAAGGTGCTCGGGCAGCGCGTCGAGGTCATAGAGCTGGCGCCAGTTCAGGATTCGCTCACCGTCGGTCTGCGCACCGGGCAGCACCCGCGGGCTGGCGCCCGTCGCGATCAGGACGACGTCTGCCTCCAACACGCTCGTCGAACCGTCGGGCGTGGTGACCTTGACGCGATGCTGGGCCATGCCCGGCATGGCGTCGACCAGCTCGCCGCGCCCGTTGATGAGCGTGACTCCCTCGCTGCGCAGCCGATCGGCGATATCGGCGGACTGGGCGGCGGCGAGCGACTTGACGCGGTTGTTGATGCTCGGCAGGTCGATCTTGGCGTCCTCGAACGCGACGTCGAAGCCGAGAGCGGGTGCCCGGCGCAGCTCGGTCCGCACGCCGGTGGAGGCGATGAACGTCTTCGACGGCACGCAGTCCCACAGCACGCACGCCCCGCCGATGCCGTCGCAGTCGACCACGGTGACCTCGGCGACTTCGCGGCCGCGGGCGGCGGCGACCAGTGCCGCCTCATACCCTGCGGGCCCGCCGCCGATGATCACGATGCGGGTTGCCACCGCTTTAACCTAGCCAAGCGCGCGGTTGATCGCCGAGCCAACGAGCGAAGCCTTAGAGTTTCTCCGTGCCGATTTACGCCGCCTACGGATCGAATATGCATCCGGAGCAGATGTTGGAGCGGGCGCCTCATTCGCCGATGGCGGGTACGGGATGGCTGCACGGCTGGCGGCTGACGTTCGGCGGGGAGGACATCGGCTGGGAAGGCGCGCTGGCCACCCTCGTTCAGGATCCGCTGGAGAAGGTGTTCGTCGTTCTCTACGACATGACGGATGCCGACGAGCAGAACCTCGACCGGTGGGAGGGCGCTGAGCTCGGCGTCCACAAGAAGATCCGGTGCCGGGTGGACCGGCTGTCGTCGGACACCACGACGGATCCGGTGCTGGCCTGGCTCTACGTGGTCGACGCGTGGGAGGGCGGGCTTCCGTCCGCCCGCTACCTCGGCGTGATGGCCGATGCCGCCGAAATCGCCGGTGCGCCAGCCGATTACGTCCGCGATATCCGTACCCGCCCGGCCCGCAACATCGGCCCCGGCACGTAGTTTTTACTGCGAAACTGCGCACAGATCGCGAAAATGCGCAAAATCGAGATCTCCCCGCAGTTTCGCGGGCGCACCTAGAAGGCGGCGGCCTGCTCGACGGTGTTCGCCAGCATGCGAACACCGACCGCGAGCGCTCGCTCGTCGATGTCGAACGTCGGCTGGTGCAGATCGAGCTGCGGGCCGCGACCCGACCAGACGCCCAGCCGCGCCATCGCGCCGGGCACCTCCTCGAGATACCAGGAGAAGTCCTCGCCGCCGCCGGACTGCCGCGTGTCGGCCAGCACATCGGGCCCGATCTCCTCGATCGCGTGGGTCAGGATCCGCGTCGAAATCTCTTCGTTGACCACCGGAGGGACCCCACGCTTGTAGTTCAGGGTGTGCTCGACGCCCAGCGGCGCCAGCAGCGAAGTGACAGCCTCGCCGACAATCGACTCCAAGGTCAGCCAGGTGTCGCGGTTGGCCGTGCGGACCGTCCCGGCCAGCGTGCCGGTCTGCGGGATGGCGTTGGCGGCAACCCCTGCATTGACGGCACCCCACACCATCACCGTGCTGTTGCGCGGGTCGATGCGACGGGACAGCACGGCGGGCACGCCGGTAATCAGTGTGCCCAGTGCGTACACCAGGTCACCGGTGAGATGCGGTCGCGACGTGTGCCCGCCTGGGCTGTGCAGCGTGAGCTCGATGTGGTCGGCGGCAGACGTGATCGGCCCGGCCCGCACCGCGACCCGCCCGACCGCCAGCCGCGGGTCGCAGTGCAACGCGAAGATGCGCGAAACCCCCGTCAGCGCGCCCGCCGAGATCGCGTCGACGGCGCCGCCGGGCATCAGTTCCTCGGCGGCCTGGAAGATCAGCCGCACCCCGACGGGCAGTTCGGACACCGAGGCCAGCGCCAGCGCAGCGCCGAGCAGCACGGCGGTGTGTGCGTCGTGGCCGCAGGCGTGCGCGACGTGGGGCACCACCGACGCGTAGGGCATCCCGGTTCGGTCGGCCATCGGCAGCGCGTCCATGTCGGCCCGCAGCGCGATGCGCGGCGCATGGTCGGGGCCGAAGTCGCAGATCAACCCGGTGCCGCCGGGCAGCACTTTCGGGTTCAGGCCCGCATCGGCCAAATGCTCGGCGACGAACTGGGTGGTGGCGAACTCCTGGCGCCCGAGTTCAGGGTGAGCGTGTATATGCCGCCGCCACGACACCACGTCGTCGTAGTGATCGGCCAGCCAGCGCTCGGCGGCGCCGGAGAGCGTCATGACGCCACCCGCCTTGCCAGCTGCTCGAGCACGCGATCCCGTTCGGCGGGGGTCTCGGCCAGGCTCACCACCGTGCGCGCCAGCATGATCGCGCTCTCGACGACGGCCTTGTCGGCACTGGCACTCGCGGCCGCCGCGGCGAAACCCGGTTGGTGCACCGAAGCGCCTTCGGCATCGATGCCGACGACCGGGTGGATGCCGGGCATCATCTGCGTGACGTTGCCCATATCGGTGCTGCCCAGTGGCACCGCCGCTTCGACTTCCTCGGCCAACGGGGTCCGGCCCAGCCGAACCATCTCCGCACGGAACGTGTCGGCCAGCCATTTATCGGGCGCCAGTTCGTCATACGGCGGCTCGGTCTCGGAGACCTGGTAGTCGCAGCCCGTGGCGACCGCACCCGCCAGGAAGCAGTCGGCCATCTTGTCCTCGAGGTGACGCAGCGATTCGGCGTCCTTGGCGCGCATCGTGTATCGCAGCACGGATCGGGCAGGGATCACGTTGGTGGCCTGCCCGCCGTCGGTGACGATGCCGTGCGCCATCTGTCCCGGCACGAACTGCTGGCGCAGCAGGCCGATGGCGACCTGGGTCACCGTGATCGCGTCGGCGGCGTTGACACCGAGGTACGGCGCAACGGCAGCGTGCGCCTCACGGCCCAGGTAGGTGACTTCGACCTGGGACAACGCCAGCGACCGCGCACGCGCGATGTCGATCGGGCCGGGATGCACCATGACCGTGACGGCGATGTCGTCGAACGTTCCGGCGTTGAGCAACAACACTTTTCCGCCGCCGGCCTCCTCGGCGGGTGTGCCGAGCAGCACGACGGTGAGGCCGAGCTCGTCGGCCACGTCGGCCAGCGCCAGCGCTGCGCCGACCGCCGATGCGGCGATGATGTTGTGTCCGCACGCATGTCCGAGTCCGGGCAGTGCGTCGTATTCGGCACAGATGCCGATCACCAACGGACCGCTGCCGAACTCGGCGCGAAACGCGGTCTCCAACCCGGCGGGGGCAGCGGTGATCTCGAAGCCGGACTCGGCAACAAGTGCCTGCGTCTTCGCACAGCTCTTGAATTCCGCGAAAGCCAGTTCCGGTTCGGCGTGGATTGCGTGCGACAGCTCGATCAGGTCGCCACTACGCCGGTTGACCGCGTCTTCGACGCTGACGGAGGCGGTGGCGGTGGGCATCCTCGCAGTATCTCACTGACAGCTATGCTCCCCCACTGTGACCGATCCGGAGGCGGTAGCGCAGCAGGCAGCGGCCGCAATCCGCGAGCGCACCGGCGTCGACGACCATGACGTCGCGGTGATACTCGGCTCCGGGTGGGCGCCTGCCGCGGCCGAATTGGGCGCGCCGACGGCGGTACTGCCGGTCGCCGAACTTCCCGGCTTCACACCGCCGACGGCCGACGGCCACGGCGGCGAGGTCCTCTCTGTGCGCACGGGGGGGCACCGCGTGCTGGTCTTCGTCGGCAGGGTCCACGCCTACGAGGGGCACGACCTGAGCCATGTCGTGCACCCGGTGCGGGCGGCGTGCGCGGCGGGTGTCCGAACGGTTGTGTTGACCAACGCCGCGGGCGGCATCAGAGCGGACTTCGCGGTCGGACAGCCGGTGCTGATCAGCGACCACCTGAACCTGACCGCCAGGTCGCCGCTGGTCGGAGCCCAGTTCGTCGATCTGGTCGACGCGTACTCACCGCGGCTGCGGGCACTGGCCCGCGAGGTCGATCCCGGCTTGGCCGAGGGGGTCTACGCCTGCCTGCCCGGGCCGCATTACGAGACGCCCGCCGAGATCCGGATGCTGCGCACGCTCGGCGCCGATCTGGTGGGCATGTCGACGGTGCACGAGACGATCGCCGCGCGGGCCGCGGGCGCACAGGTGCTGGCGGTGTCGCTGGTGACGAATCCGGCCGCGGGCGTCACCGGGCAGCCGCTGAACCACGAGGAAGTGCTGGAAGCCGGCCGTCAATCCGCGACGCGGACGGGCTCCCTGCTGGCCTCGGTGATCTCGCGGCTCTGACCGCCGAAGCGCTCGGTCAGTTTGATGACGGCGCGGGCCAGCCATGGCGCCGCGAACAGCATCAGCAGGATGCGCACCACCTGCGCCGCAACGAGGAATGTGACGTTCGACCCGGTCTCCACCGCGGTCGCCATGATGGCGTAGACCCCGCCGGGGCAGGTGGCGAGATATCCCTCGAGCGGAGTGAGCCCGGCGATATCGGCCAGCACGATGCCGAGGCCGGCGGTGGCGACGCCGAGCACGACGATCAGGCCGATCGCCGCAGGCAGTAGCCGTCCGACTGCCCGCAGCGCGTCCCGGTTGAACGCGATGCCCGCCTGCCAGCCGATCACCATGTAGCCGGCCTGCACCAGGATGGCCGGCACCGACAGTCCGAATGACAGACCCGACAGCTGCAGGACGACCGTCAACGCCATCGGTCCAAGCAGCCCGGCACCGGGAAGTCTGAGGATCCGTCCCCCCAGGACACCGACGACGATCAGTGCGGTCATCATCGCCACACTGAGATACCAAGGTGCCGAATCTGTTTGGCCGGTCAGCGCAGCGGGGTGCGACTTGTCGGCGTGATAGATCAGTGTGACGACCACCGGCATCGATGCGGTGACGAGCCCCACCCGCAGGTACTGCACGACCGCGACCACACGATCGTCGCCGCCGAGCTCACGGGCGATCGCGACGAGCCCCGACGCGCCGCCGGCCACCAGTGCCAGCGATCCCGTCAGCGGACTGACATCGCGGTGCAGCCCGAGCAGCGCACCCGCGATGACGCTGAGCACCAACGTCGCGACTGCGACGCCGATGACAATCGCCCAATCCGGTCCGAGGGCGCTCACCGCGTCGCGGTTCACCATGGTGCCGATGTAGACGCCGAGCACACCCTGCGCTGCCAGGCCTGCCGGGCGGGGCATCCGCTCGGGGGCCAGCGAAGCGAGCGCCAGCGCGATACCGACGACCAGCGCCGCGAACAGCGCCGCGGACGGCACGCCAACCATGGTCAGCGGCACGGTGACGGCGACGGTGACGGCTAGCAGCAGCGCCCACTTGGCCGCCAGATGAAGTCGCTGTCTCGTCACTATGACAAGTATGCCCTTAGCATTATTTGCATGCAACACGGCGTTTTTGCGATGACAGCGAAGAATTACCAAGGTATAACTTGGTTATGACGGAGATGCGTACCGGGTCGGCGGCCACCGAACTGCGGGAGTCGATGATGGCGGTGACCAGGCAGATGCGCCGCCATCGCCCCGACCACGGGCTGACCCTGAGCCAGATGGAAGTCCTCGGCGAGGTCACCAGGACCGGGCGTGACCACGCCGGCCGAGCTGGCGAATCGGTTGCTCGTGCGCGTCCAATCCCTGACCGACAGCATCAACGAACTGGTGACCCGCGGCCTGGTGTCGCGACGTCCCGACGATGACGACCGGCGTCGCCAGCTCATCGAGGTCACCCCGGCAGGCATCGCACTGCTCGACGACGACCGCGCCGAACGTGATGCCTGGCTGCACGCCACCATGCGGGACAACCTCTCCGAGCTGGAGTTCGACCTGCTGATGCTGGTGGCGCCCGTGCTGCGCAAGCTCGCTTACGCCGAGGGCAAAGTGGGCACACTGACGGTGTGACGGAGCAATCGTCGTCGTCGGACGTACGAGAGTGGATCGAGCACGATCCCGACCCGGCGGCCGCCGCTGAACTCCAGGCCTGCACCGCCGACGAGATCGCGGAGCGATTTGCCCGACCACTGACTTTTGGGACGGCGGGTCTGCGCGGGCCGATGCGTGCCGGGCCGAGCGGGATGAACGTCGCCGTCGTGATGCGCACATCGTGGGCCGTCGCCCAGGTGCTCAAGGACCGTTGCCTGAGTGGGTCGCGGGTCGTGGTCGGCGGCGACGCCAGGCACGGCTCCGAGAAATTCGCGCTCGCTGCCGCCGAAGTCCTCGCCGGCGCAGGGTTTCGCGTGACGTTGATGTTCGCCGCCGTCCCCACACCGGTCATCGCTTTCGGCGTTCGGCATCTCCGTGCAGCGGCCGGGATTCAGATCACCGCGTCGCACAATCCGCCGTCCGACAACGGCTACAAGGTGTACTTCGAGGGCGGCCTGCAGATCGTCCCGCCCACCGACCGGGAGATCGAAACCCTGATGGCGAAGGCACCATATGCAGACGAAATCCCAAGGGCAGCAGTCGAAACGAGCGGTGTGGATCTGATCCAGCGTTACGTGGACCGCGCAGCACATGTCCGACACACCCACGGATCCGTGCGGATGGCCTTCAGCGCCATGCACGGCGTCGGCGGTGAATACGCCCTCGACGCGTTCATCAGGGCCGGACTGGCCGACGTGCACGTCGTCGAGAGTCAATTTGCACCCGACCCGGACTTCCCTTCGGTTAGATTCCCCAACCCGGAGGTGCCGGGCGCAACCGACGAACTGTTGAAACTCGCTGCCGACGCTGAGTCGGAAGTCGCGATCGCGGTGGATCCCGATGCTGACCGGTGCGCGGTCGGGGTGCCGACACCCGATGGGTGGCGCATGTTGACCGGCGACGAAACGGGTTGGCTGTTAGGCGATTACGTGCTCTCCCAGATCGAGCCCGGCGAAGTCTCGGAGCACACCGTGGTAGCCAGCTCGGTGGTGTCGTCGCGCATGCTCGCCGCGATCGCCGCGTCGCATGGGGCCGGCCACGTCGAAACGCTGACCGGCTTCAAGTGGTTGTCGAGGGCCGACGCGGAACTACCCGGACACACACTGGTCTACGCCTACGAGGAGGCGATCGGCTACTGCGTCGACCCCTCCGCAGTCCGCGACAAGGACGGCATCAGCGCCGCGGTGCTGTTCTGCGACATGGTCGTCGCGCTGCGCGAGCAGGGGCGCACGGTGCTCGACGCGCTGGACGACCTCGCCCGGCGCCACGGTGTGCACGCGACGTCCGCGATGACTCGTCCTGTCGTCGATGCCGACGAAGCTGCGGAGGTGATGACCCGGTTGCGGTCCAAGGCGCCGACGAAGCTGTGCGGCTTCGACGTCACGATGACCGATCTGGCGGCGGTGCGCCCGTATCAACGACGCACCGACGCGGTGATCCTCGAGGGCGGAGACACCGACACCGCAGTACGGGTCGCGGTCCGGCCTTCGGGCACCGAGCCGAAAGTCAAGTCCTACATCGAGGTTCGGCGAACCTGCATCGACGGCGATCTGGATGCCGCCCGAGCGGACGCCCGACGGCTACAGGAGGAGTTGGCCGAAATAGCTGCCAAGTTCTAGCGGCGCTAGCGCGGCCCGAACTGCCGGTCGCCTGCGTCGCCGAGCCCGGGCACGATGTAGGCGATGTCGTTGAGGCGGTCGTCGATGGCGGCGGTGACCAGCGTGATGTCGGGTGCGGCCTTCTCCAGCGCGGCAATGCCCTCGGGAGCAACCACGACGCAAATCGCCGTGATGTCAACGGCTTTGCGGGAATGCAGCAGTCCGATCGTGTGCGCCATCGAGCCACCGGTGGCGAGCATCGGGTCGAGAACGAACACCGGCTGGGTGCTCAGGTCGTCGGGCAGGGACTCCAGGTACGGCGTCGGCTGGTGGGTCTCTTCGTCGCGTGCGACACCGACGAACCCGACGCGGGCCTCCGGGATCAGCGCGTGCGCCTGATCGACCATGCCGAGCCCCGCCCGCAGCACCGGCACCAGCAGAGGTGGATTGGCCAGGCGCGATCCGGTGGTGTCGGCGAGCGGCGTCCGAACCGGGACGGATTCGGTGGCCGCGTCGCGGGTGGCCTCGTACACCAGCATCAGTGTCAGGTCACGCAGCGCATCGCGGAACGCCGCATTGTCCGTGCGCTCGTCGCGCAGCGTGGTCAGCCGGGCCGCGGCCAGCGGGTGGTCGACGACGCGCACGTCCATTGGGCCGACCTTAGTCACGATCGGAACCGCGCGGCACACTTCGCCGTCCTAACGCCATGCTCGTCGACCCCGATGCCATCCGTGCTCTCGGCACATCCTGTTCAGCGCAGGCCGCCGAACTGTCCGCCGCAGCCGCGGTCCTGACGGCCCTGCCGGGTCCCGGTGCGACGGCCGCGTTCGGTCCCGTCGGCGCCGGGTTTCTGGCGGCGCTCGTCGACGCGGCCACGGCCGAGGCGCAGGCGATCAGCGCACTGGGTGCCGATCTTGCGTCGGCGCATTCGGTATCCGGCCCCGTAGCTGACGCGTACGCCGACGCCGACCGGCGCGGCAGCCGCCTGCTCTAGCGATGCCGAGCGCGCTGATCGCCGAGATGGCGGCGCCGATTCGCGAGGTCGCGGCGCAGGTCGGTCCGGGGTGGTCGGACCAGGGGGATCCGACTGCCGCCCTCGCGCGAGGTGCGCGACCTGCTGGCCGACGTGTCGGCGGCGGCTCGCAGCGGCTGGAGCCGGACGACCGATGGGTGGTCGGGCGCGGGTGCCGACAGCGCGGCCGACTTCGTGTCCGCTGCCGCGCACGCGGCCGACCGGCTCTCGGTGCGGATCGACGAGTTGCGGTCGAGCACGGCCGACGCGGCTGATGCGGTGGCACGGGCGCGGTCACGCCTGCGGGACATCATCAATCGGTTCGAGGACCGCGCGGCCGCGCTCGAACCGCGCCTTGACGAACCGTGGGCGGTTGATGAGCTGCGGGCAGAGGCGCAGCGAGCGCTGGATGAGGCGGTTGCCGTCGTCGACGAGCTGCGCGGCGAGCTGGACGGTCATGCCGCCGCCATCGCGGCCCAGCCACCTCCGCCGGCGCTCACGTCAGCGGCAGCACCGATGGCGCCCGCCGCGCCTACGGCGCCCGCTGGGTTCGGTGCTGCTGCTCCGGTCGGCTCGCCGCCGGGATTGGGCGGTATGCCCGGCTCCGCGTACGGCGGGCTCGCGCCGGTCGACGCGGGCCTGTCTGCGCTACCGGTGTCGGATCCCGAGCAGTTTGGCGACGGCGTTGCGGTGACGCTGCCCGACGGCAGCACCGTGACGGCCCCGAACCCGGTGGCGGCAGACGCCGTTCGACACGCACTGACGCAGCTCGGCGTGCCGTACGTGTGGGGTGGCACCTCACCGGGTGTCGGGCTTGACTGCAGCGGCCTCACGCAGTGGGCGTATCACGAAGCGGGACTGGATCTTCCGCGGCTTGCCCAGGAACAGGACCTTGGTGCCGCAGTAAGCCAGAGCTCGTTGCGGCCGGGCGACCTGGCGGTGTGGGACGGGCATGTGGCAATGGTCGTCGGCGCCGGCATGATGATCGAGGCAGGCGATCCCGTGCAGCTCTCGCCGATCCGAACTACGAACGCGGGTCAGGGTTTTCAGGGCTTCTGGCGGCCGACTGCTTGAGCCGCAGCTATGCCATAGCTCCTCGGCCCAATCCATATGCCCCTCGAAGCCGAGCGATGTCGCCATCGCGCGGTAGCGGTCCCGGTAATCGCGGTAGCCGATCTGGTCGCCCCGAGCCAGGGCGAGAAGTGTCGCGCAAACGCAACAACCAAATGTCACGGATCGCGCCACCAACCTCGTCCGCCAAGTTCGCCATACTCTCGACCACGTCCTGCGCGTCGGCGATATCCGTGTCGGAGCCGCGTCCGAGCATCGTTTCCGCCAATACTCGCGCAAGAGTCCAAACGCCTTGCAGTACTTGGCCATCCCGCAGTAGGTCGTCGGTAACGCGCCGCATCACCGGAATGGAGTCGTCGAAGTCGCCGACGCGGGCTCGTTGACGTGCTGCGCAGAAGTCCAAGACGGGCACTCTGATCATAAAGAAGCCGTGCGTTGACGCACATGTCGCGAATCTCGCCCAACATCGCCATTCCGCGCTCCCGCTCGGCTGAAGAATCCCGCTGCTACGAGTGCCCGACCCAGCGCATACTTGAGGTTTCCGACAGAAGTGTCCTCGCCCGATGCCTCGGCAATTCGCAGCGCGCCCTCCAGTTCACGCACCGCTTGGTCGTCTGCTCTAAGTACGCCGTGGGAAATCGCGTCAAGGTACCTCCACCCGACGACAGAGGGATGAGTAACCGGATCGGCTTTCGGGGCCATCGCACCCGCATCGTCTAGATCTTGCCGCCAGCCGGGATGGCCAAGACACCACCGAGCCATACCGCGAAAGACCCACGCCAGTGCGATCAACGGCGATCTCGAGATCCTGTCGTCGCGTTCACCGGAATTCTCGCCCGCCCAGATCGATCACGGACTGCGACCATCGCAACACCTCCATCGCGTGACCGGATTGGTGCAATCCGGAGGCTGCCGCGGCAGCGGCGCCGATGGTCGTCGTCGGATCTTCGACGGATTCGAAAATCGTCAACTGTTCGGACGCAAGCCGGAAAGCCTCGCGCAGTTGTCCGTCTGCGCCAAGCTGAAATGTCAACGCGGTGATGCCGACCGCGAGTGAGGCATCGTCATCCACCCGAGCGCACAACTCGCGGAGCTCGTCGACGAGTCCGGCAACGTTCGTCAGACCTCCCCGCCAGGCGCTACCACACAGCCTGACGCGCGGGCCAATTCGCATGGTGGTGCATTCGGGTTCGTTGTCCGGCAACGCATCGGCGATCCGCCGGGCGCGCTCCCAACTCGTTCGCGACGCGGCGATGTCGCGTCTGGTCGACCAGCTCCCTGCGCGCATATGCCAGCCGTAGGCTTCCCGGAATTCGCCTGCGGCTTCGAGATGCTCGGCGATGAGCGCGGCATGCTCCGCAGCCGCGTCCGGTTCGCGTTGTTTCGATCACAGCGGCCACCCGTCGGTGCCACTCGGCGCGGTCTGACTTCAGCTGGGACTCGTATGCCACCGGCGCGTATCAGCGGATGATGGAACGCATACTCCGCGTCCTGGGTGAACCTCACCTGGTCGATCAGTTCAGCCGCCACGAGCTCCTCGACGGCGGCGTCTGCGCCCAACCTCGTGAGAAGGTCCGCGCTGAAACGCAATCCGATCACTGCCGCCGCACTCAGGGTGCGCTTCGCCACTGGGTTGAGGCGGTCTATGCGGGCTGCGATGGTCGCCTGCACCGTGGCGGGCACCGTCACGTCGGCAACATCGGTTTGACATATGTATCCGCCGCGCTCGCCGTCCAGCTGTCCGCTCTGGGCTAGCTCGCGCACCATTTCCTCGGCGAAGAATGGATTACCGCCAACTCGCGACGACTACTGTGGCGGCCACGTCGCCGACCGACGGGTCGGGACCGAGCAGTTCCCCGAGCAGCCAGAGGTCTCGGAATCCGTCAGCGGGGTCAGCGCTATCGTGTGCGCGCCATGTACGCGGGTCAGGGCGCCCTCGATATTCGGACCGGTAAGTGGACACAGACATCGTGTATGTGTGACCGATCACGGCGAGGACGTCGGCCATCATCGACTCGCTGGCCTCATCTATCCAGTGCACGTCCTCCAAGATGTACAACGCCGGATCGCGTGCGACGCAGATTCGCGGCGTTAATCAGACGCGGCCAGTCGCCGCCGCCTTGCGTCTGGGTCGATCCGAGGCAACGTGGCACTCGGATCGGCGATGCCGAACAGGTCTTCCGCATAGCAACAGATCATCGGGGTCAATGTCTGGACGCTGCTCCCGCAATCGGGCCCTTGCGTCGCCACCGTCGAGACCAGACACTCGGAACGTTTTGCGCATCATTTGTGTGACCGCATGGAATGGGACCTGTGCGCCATGGGACTCGCAGATTGCTCGAAAATCACCGTGACGCCGCGACTTCGGCGATAGCCGTAATCTCCCGCAGGAGCCGACTCTTCCGATGCCCGGCGGCCCCGCCAGACGCCGACCACCCACCCCGCGCCCACTCATCGCACGCTCGAGAAGGCCAGTCGATGGTGTGCAATTCCAGCTCGCGTCCCACGAGCGTCGACTGCGTAGACAGCGCCCGCTGCGCGCGTCCGCGCGCTGATTGCAAGCAAGCGTTGCGCCCGCACCGGTTCTCGGCACTGCCCTTGACCGACACCATCTCAGGCTCACCGAGATCGACGGCGCCCTGCGACGAGTCGCGCTGTTGACGCACTGAGCATCACACCTCCCGGCGGTGCGACCGACTCCATCCGTTGAGCCATCCCGACCTGCTCACCAACAGCGGTGTATCCGAAAGGCCCCGAACCGATCTCGCCCGCGATCACCTCTCCAGAGTTCAACCCGACACGCAACTGAGTTCGATACCGTCTCGGTCTCGGGCGTCGACGGCAAGCGGCTTCGCCTCCTGCTGGATGGCCAACGCCGCCAGGCAGGCACGAACAGCGTGATCCTCCAAAGCTGCCGGCGCGCCGAACACCGCCATGATCCCGTCGCCGGTGAAGCTGTGCGACCGTGCCGCCGAAACGCCGTACCACCGCCGGCGCACCGGTCGACCAGTTCGGTCATGATCTCGCGCAGCCGCTCCGCCCCGACGGTCGCGGCGATGTCCATCGAATGAACAACATCGGCGAACAGCACCGTCACCTGCTTGTACTCCGCCGATCGGCGGATCTGTGTGACAGGAGCGCCGCATTCGCTACAGAATTCGGCTGTCGCGCTGACATTGCGTTCGTACGCCGCGCAGGGGATGCCAGTGGTCGGAGCCGCCGCACCGCCGCCGCCGCCGCCCGGTGTCGTCCATGCGAATATCGTGTCACCGCTGTCAGACATGTCGGCATCATCGCTTCTGACAAAGCCGGTAGACCGACCCCGACGACCTGCAGCCACCGTCCCGCCGCAGCCGCGTTCTGCACCCTTATTGATCGATTGGCTCGAAGCGGGCAACCAGGTGCAGTTGTCATCGATCCGCACGACGAACGCGGGTCAGGGCTTTCAGGGTTTCTGGCGGCCGACGGCGTGATTCACTCGGGACCGTTACGGCTTCGACTTCAACGGCGGAGCCGATGCACCGCCGCGGATAGCTCGCCGTACACGGACAGCTCTGTCCGTAGCGGTGAAAGGACGAACTCCTCTCCCACCGCCTCGACCCGCTGGCCCAATTCGGCGGTTGCGCGGCGCCTGCGCCGGGCCGCCCCAACCGCCACGAAAGGTCTGATCAGCACTCGGAGCACCAGTCCCAACGCGAGTCCTCCGACGAGCAGCACCGTCGGCCATGCGAACGGCCCAAGTGAGGGCGCATGGAGATCGATCTGCAGGTAAGCCAGCAGGGCGATAACACCTAGCCACACGCCACCTGCGACTGCCGCAGCCAGGAGCACCCACTGGATCGCCCCGACCAGACGCCACCATCGCGGTGGCCGACTCGTTCCGAGGTCCGCACCGCCGACTGCCCGGTCCAGTGCGTCGGGCACGGCCCCTGCTCGTGACTTCGCCGCTTCGAGCAGCATCCGCGGCCACGGCGCCGGTAGCCCGCCCGACGCTGTCTCGGCGAGCGAGCGGACTGCGCTGTCCACTGCCGCGCGCGAGGCCGCAGAAGCCGAGGGCAACGAGGTCCGGCGAAGTACTTCGTCCCCCATGCTGGACTGACCTAATCCCAAGCGGCGCAACGGATCCGGTCGCAGGTGGTGTATCCAGCGCAGCGGCGGCCAGCCAACCGCCGCGAGACCCCGCCGCTCATACGCGCGGCCGACGGCACCGACTACCGCGGGAACGCCTGCGGCCCCGGCGAGGGCGGTCTGCAGTCGTCGCTCAGCGTCCCGCAGCGCCGGTACCGATCTGGGTAACGGCACCAGCGGCGCGAGCCGGGCTGCCGTCGTGTCCAGATCCGCGCTCACCCGCGCCGTCCGCGCCTTGTGGTCGGCGACGGTCAAGACGAGGAATTCGCGCAAGGGCGATGCCCCGTCCGGCGTCACCGCTGACGTCGCAAGCACCGGCACGCCGCCCAATCCGTCCTCGGTCAGCAGCCGGTCGAGGTCTCGCGCACAGGCAGCCACGTCGGGAGCGGACAGCCGGTCTGACTGGTCGAGGGCTACAACCATCACGTCACGGTGTGCGGCGAGCGGGCGCAAGTATTCGTCGTGCAGAACGGCATCGGCGTACTTCTGCGGGTCCAGTACCCAGATGAAGGCGTCGACAAGACGGACAAGCCGATCCACTTCGGCCCGATGTGACGCCTCGGTGGAGTCGTGATCGGGCAGGTCGAGCAGCACCAACCCAGAGAGCTCCGGCGCAGCTGACGCGTCGCCGTACTGTCTGGACTGGATCTCCAGCCAGTCCAGTAATTCCGTGGCGCCGTCGGGGCCGAAGACAACAGCTTGGGTAGCGGAAGTGGTCGGCCGCCGAACGCCGACCTCGGCAAGCGACGCCCCGGCGACGACGTTGAACAACGAGGACTTTCCGCTTCCGGTCGCTCCGGCCAGCGCGACGACGGTGTACTCACCCGACAACCGCAGCCGACTGCCGGCCCGCTGGTCCAGATCGCGCAGATCGTCGAGGATGTCGTCGGACAGCCGGCCGGTCCCGAGGGCTACCACCGACGACAGCGCCGCCAGCCGATCGACGAGCGTCACTGCAGCACCATCACGACGCGATCGGCGGCCGCTCGCAGTTCATCACCCGACACCAATGCCGAGGCCGGATCCAGAACGTCGCCATATCGTGCGGCGTCTTGGCGCAGGAGGCCGTCGACTCGCGCCAGGAGTTCGTCGCGAGCCTGCCGGGCCAGTCCGCGGACCGCCTGCTCGCCGAAGATCGCCTCAAGCACCTTCTGGCTGGCCACCGTGGTGCCTCCGGCAACCGCGATCTCGGCGCCGGTCAGTCCGGCCGTCTGGCTGAAGACCGCAAGCATGACGACCAACCCGGCACCGTTGACGCCGTAAGACGCCAATCGCGCCCCAGACCGCTTCGAGGCCCCTTCGGTACGGACCAGCTCGAGCACGTATTCCTGCCAGTCGCGGACCAGCCGCTCGACGGCCTCACCGAGCCCGGGGGCCGGCCGGGCCAACTCGTCGGTCAGGAGCGGTGCACCGGCCTGGTGCCGCGCCCAGCAGCCGTAGGACAACTCGGCCGCCTCCTCGACAGCGGCCCGAATCACGGTCGCGATGCCGGTCTCCAACGCCTCGCCGAGCTCCTCAATCGGAGTGGACCGCCCGGTTACCGCCGCCACCACCCGGTCGCGGATCCGCCCCACCCGCGACTCCAATTTGCGTAGGAACTCCCCCGTGCCGACGACGTCCTGCCAGCGGGCCAGCACCTCGCCGCGCAGCAGCGCGCCGTCGCGAACCGCCTCGTCCACCCTGGCGAGCGCACTGCTGTATGCCGACGACACGCACGACTCCAGCTGCGTGCGCACCGCGAACTGTTCGTCGGCCGCATCGGCCAGCGCGTACGTCCGTGGCGACAGGCTGCGTAGCGCACCGTCAAGCGTGTAGCGCACCACCGCCGCCCGCTGCTCCGAGTCGGCGGTCAAACCGGCCAGCCACGAGGCGATGGGTGCGGTCGCTTTATCGCGCAACCGCCCGGCGCGTAAGCCCTGCTCGGCGATCACGAACAGCGGCGCGCTGCCCAAACCGTTTGCTGCCAGCATGTCCGACAAGTGCGCGGAGACATCCCTAATCGCCTCCGGCGGGCAACGATTGAGCACTATGGCGATTGCGGTGCCCCGGTCGCGGGCAGTGTGAAGCATCTGCCACGGCACCGCATCGGCGTACCGAGCCGCGGTCGTCAGAAACACCCACAGGTCGGCGGCGGCCAACAGGGTGGACGCGAGCTCGCGGTTTGTGCTCACGACGCTGTCGATGTCCGGGGCGTCGAGCAGCGCGAGGCCGGGCCCGATACCCGGGTCCGGCGCCGAGCGCAAGCCGTCCGGCCCGGACGAACGCGGTAGTTGCGGCAGGATCCGGTCGTCGGTGAACCACGCCAGGTCTGACGGGTGGCACACGATGACGGGGCCTCGCGTGGTCGGCCGCAGCACGCCGGCCGGGCTCACGTCACTGCCGACCAACGAGTTGATCAGCGTGGACTTGCCGGCGCCGGTGGAGCCGCCGACTACCGCGAGCAGCGGCGCGTCGATGCTGCGCAACCGGGGGATCAGGTAATCGGCCAGCTGTCCGATCATCTCGCGGCAGCCACGTTCGGCCAGCCCGGCCGACGGCGCAGGCAGCGGAAACGTCGTCCGTCCCAGCACTGCGCCCATCGCGGCCACCGCGTCGACGAGGTCGGTGGCTTCCGTCATCGCTTCAGCCTGCCCTAGGTATGCCGCGCAGGCGGGCTGGTTCGCCCTAGAAGGCACGCCGCTGTCACGTCATCGCCTCGGCTCACTTCATGTGCCCTTCGAAATACCGACCACATCGGGTAGGCCGTCGACATCCGTGTGCATGCGCAGCGGACCTTCTATCCACCGCCAACCAACTGCATCACGAGGTAGCCGTCATCGAACGGTCGGTGCGGGGTATGCACCGCTATTGATAGCCCGCTGAGGCGGGCGATCCGGTCCAATTGTCTCCGATTCGAACCACGAACGCGGGTCAGGGTTTTCAGGGATTCTGGCGGCCTACGGCCTGACGTCGTTACGCCATCGCCGCGGCCCAATCCATGTGCCCTCGAACAGCGATGTCGCCATGTTGCGGTAGCGGTCCCGATAGTCGCGGTAGCCTGCCTCGTCACCGTGAGCCCGTGCCAACAGTGCGCGCAACCGCAGCAGCCAGACTTCACGTATAACCAGTCCATCGTCGGCTGGCGCGGCCGCCAACCTGCTCGATCGCGGCCTCGGCTTCGGCCACGTCACCGTCGGCCCCGCGATCGAGCAGTGTCTCCACCAGAACACCGGTCGCTGGAAGGCCCCACAGCAGCAGCCGTCCCTCGCGGAAGAGATGGTCGACGGCGGCGCGCATGAGCGGTAGGGCCTCATCGCGATCTCCACGCCGGGCCCTCTCACGCGCTAAGTACACATTGACGATCGGTAACTCGGCCAGGTTGTGTCCCCGGCGCAGGAACACTTCGCCGACCTCTGCCAGGAGCTTCTGTCCGCGGTCACGCTCCGCAGCCGTATGGCGGTGCACCAGCGCCATGCCCAGCGCCGACTGGGCGTGGGCCAACGCGAGATCATCACCGGATCGTTCGGCGATCCGTAGGGCATCCTCGATCTCGCGCACGGCGGAATCGTCGGGCCTCAGCACGCCAATCGGTATTCCCGCGAAGTAGACGTAGGCGACGACCGTGGTGTAGGACATCGGGTCGGCGCTGCGGCCCACGGCCAGGCCGTGGCGCAGGTCATCTCGCCATCCGGGACGACCCAGGCAATAACGGGCGATACCCCGCGACGCAAAGGCGACCGCTAACGGAGACCCGAAAAGGAAGTTGCCTTTAGAGGGGTCACCGTCGGCCAGGTCGATGACCTGTTGTGTCCACCGCAGCACGTCAGAATACTCGGCGCTCTCCATCTTGGCGTAGATCGCCGCGAAGGACAGCCCCACGGTCAGGTTCGGATCGCCGAGCGACTCGACGAGGGCCATGTGTTCGGATGCCAGCGCGACGCCTCGCGGATGCGGTCCTGATACGCGTGATCAACCACCAGCCCGGCCATGCCGATGGCCAGTGACGCATTGTCCCCGGCGGCGGCGCACAACTCCCGCAATTCCTCAAAGCGGCCCCGGCCACGCTGACATGGACACGCTAGGCGGTCCCGCACAACATGGTGCGCGGGGCGATGCGCATGGCTGCACGGTCCGGGTTATCGGCGGGCAGTGCGTCGGCGATCTTGCGGGCGCGCTCCCAGCTCAGTCGCGCCGCGGCGATGTCGCGGTTGGTCGCCCACGTTGCGGCGCGCATGTGCCAGCTGTAGGCGGCAAGCAGGTCACCGGCGGCCTCGAGGTGCTCGGCGATCAGAGCCACGTTCTCAAATGCCGATTCCGGATCACGCTGTTGAATCGCGTCGGCCAGGCATCGGTGCAACTGGGCGCGGTCGGATTTGAGCTGTGACTCATAGGCCACCGTGCGGATCAGCGGATGGCGGAACGCATATTCGGCGGGTGGGGTGAACCGCACCTGATCGATGAGCTCGACGCTGACCAATCTCGTCAACGACAGGCTCGACGCCCAGCGCGGTGAGCAGCTCGGGTGTGAAGCGCAACCCGATCACCGCCGCCGCGCTGAGTGTGTGCTTGGCATGGGATCGAGCCGATCGATGCGCGCGGCGATGGCCGCCTGCAGCGTGGCGGGCACCTGACCTCGGCCATGTCGGTAAGACATGTGTAGCCACCGCGGTGCCCTCCAGCACCCCGCGTTCGGCGAGCTCGCGCACCATCTCCTCAACGAAGAATGGATTACCGGCGGCTCGCCCGCGATCAGCTGCCCAAGAGCGCCGTGACCGAGGGGTCGGCTCCGAGCAGCTCATCGAACCAGCGGCGGTAGTCTCGCGAATCCTCAGGGGTGCAAGCGACAATCGTCTGTGCACCGTGTATCCGCGTCAGCGCTCCCTCGTACTCGGGGCGGTAGGTGATCAACACCATCGACGGTGTGTGGGGGATGACGGTGAGGAATTCGGCGAACATCGACTCGCTGACCTCATCGATCCAGTGCGCATCCTCGATGACGTAGAGCGACGGGTTCAGTGCGGGCCAGCGAGACGGCATTGATCAGCGCGGTCAACCGCCGCCGCCGCGCATCCGGATCGATCTCGGCGGAGCGACATCGGGATCGGCGATGCCCAGCAAGTCATCAAATAACACCAAGTCCTCGGGGTCGGCGTCGGGAACCCGGGCGCGCACTCGGTCACGGGCGGCCTGTGCGTCACAGATCCTCGACGCCGGTGGCCGCGCGCAGCAGCCGCGCCACCACATGAAACGCGATATCGGCTGGTATGCGACTCGCAGAACGTCGATGAACACCTCCGCACCGCGGCGGCGCGCCAATGGCGGTCGCCTCGTAAACAAGACGGCTCTTGCCGATGCCCGGCGGTCCCATCACATCCACGACGCACCCATGGCCGCTGATGGACCGATCCAACAGGGCTTGCGACGGTGTTCAATTCCCACCTCACGTCCAACCAAAGTGGTGCCGACAGCCCCATCTGCGCGGGCCGCGCCCCCGCGGCGACCAGGCGGCGAGCCATGACCGGCTCATCGGCACCCTTAATGCGCACCATCTCCGGCTCACCGAGAGCCGCTGCGCCATCAACCAGCCGCGCCGTGGACGCGCTCAGCATCACCCCGCCCGGCGGTGCGACCGACTCCATGCGCTGAGCCATCCCCATCTGCTCACCAATCGCGGCATAACCCAGCGACCCCGAACCGATCTCACCGGCGATCACCCGACCCGAATTGAGGCCCACCCGCACTCGCAGCGCCACACCATCGCGGCGCTGCACCACCGCCGCCAACCGGTTGGTCTCCTCCTGGATGGCCAGGGCGGCCAGGCACGCCCGAACAGCGTGATCCTCCAACGCCGCCGGGGCACCAAACACCGCCATCACCCCGTCGCCGGTGAAGTCCACGGTCCCGCCGTAGTGGCGGACCGAAGCCGCCGAGCGCTCCACCAGCTCGGTCATGATCTCGCGGTACCGCTCTACATCCAAGGCAGCCGCGATGGCCATCGAGCGCACCACATCGGCGAACAGCACCGTCACCTGCTTGTACTCCGCGTGGGTCTCGGCCTCGACAACGGGTGAGCCACAGCCGTGGCAGAACCGAGCGTTCGCGAGGGGTTCAGTGCCGCACATACGGCAGGCTCTCGCCGCCGTCATCGCGACCTCTCCCGCAGCTCACGAACCGACGCCCCGTCACCCGACTCGGGCCGTCTAGCGCTCCGGCGTTCCGACCGCCGCTCACCTCAACATCGTGTCACCGCTGGTCAAGCACCGTGTGCAATCGGTCAGGCTATCGGCTCCGACCAGAAACCGGGTTAGGCATGAAAACGTGCCACAGCGAGGATTGCATTCACCGTCTGCACCCCTATTGATACCCGGTTGAGGCCGGCGAGACCCCGTGCAGTTCTCGCCGATTCGAACTACTAACGCCGGGCAGGGTTTTCAGGGCTTCTGGCGACCGACTGCGTGACCGAAGCTATGGCATCTCCTCGGCCCACTTCATATGCCCCTCGAAGCCCAGCGATGTCGCGAGCGCGCGGTAGCGATCCCGATAGTCGCGGTAAACAGCCTCGTCACCGTGCGCCCTCGCCAGTAGCGCGCGCAACCGCAGCAGCCAGATTTCGCGGATGACCAGTCCGTCGTCGGCTGGCGCGTCCGCCAACCTGGTGATCGCGGCCTCGGCTTCGGCGATGTCGCCGCCGACCGGACGATCGAGCAGTGTCTCCACCACAACACCCGTCGCTGGAGTGCCCCACGCCAGCAGTTGTCCCTCGCGGACCAGGTGGTCGGCGGCGGCGCACATCAGCGATATCTCCTCGTCGCGATCTCCTCGCCGAGCCCCTTCCCGCGCCACGTACACATCGACGAGCGGTCGATCCCCCAGGTTGTGTCCCTTGCGCAGAAACACGTCGCTGACCTCCGCCAGGAGTGTCTGTCCGCGGTCACGCTCCGCAGCCGTGTTGCGGTGCACCAGCGCGATACCCAGCGCCAGCCGGGCGAAGGCCAACGCCATATCATTGCCGGATCGTTCGGCAATCCGTAGCGCATCCTGGATCTCGCGCACCACGGAATCGTCGGGCCTCAGTACACCATTCATTATTCCCGGGAAGTACCCCCAGGCGACGACCGCGGCGTAGGTAAGCGGATCGGCGCTGCGGGCCATGGCCCCGCCGTGGCGCAGGTCGTCCCGCCATTCGGGACGACCTAGACAATAACGGACCGTAGCCCGCGACGTTAAGGCGAGCGCTAACGGAGACCCGAAAATGAAGTTGCCTCTAAACGGATCACCGTCGGCCAGGTCGATGGCTCTTTGTGACCACCGCAGCGCGTCTGAATACTCGGCGATTTGAATCTTGGCGTAGATCGCCGGGAAGGACAGCCCCACCGTCAAGGTCGGATCGCCGAGCGACTCGATGAGGGCCATGGCTTCTGATGCCAGCCGCGACGCCTCACGGATCCGGCCCTGATACGCGTGATCCATCACCAGCCCGGCCATCGCGATGGCCAGCGACGCCTTGTCCCCGGCGGCGGCGCACAACTGCCGCAATTCGTCAAAGCGGCCACCGGCGACGTTTTCATGGGCTCGATAGGCGGTCCCGCACAACATAGTGCGAGGGGCGATGCGCATGGCTACCCGGTCCGGGTCCTCGGCGGGCAGTACGTCGGCGATCGTTTCGGCGCGCTCCCAACTTTGTCGCGCCGCGGCGATGTCACGGCTAGTCGCCCAGGTTGCGGCGCGCATGTGCCACCCGTAGGCGGCATGCAGATCACCGGCGGCCTCCAGATGTTCGGCGATCAGCGCCGCGTTCTCGTCGGCCGAGCCAAGATCGTGTTGCTCGATCGCGGCGGCTAGTCGGCGGTGCAGTTGGGCACGGTCGGATTTGAGCTGGGATTCGTAGGCCACCGTACGGATCAGCGGGTGGCGGAAGGCGTACTCAGCCGATGGTGTGAAGCGGACCTGATCAACCATCTCTACACGGACCAATACATCCACGACAGGATCAACGCCCAGCGCGGTGAGCAGCTCAGGTGTGAAGCGCAATCCGATTACCGCCGCGGCGTTGAGCGTCTGCTTGGCATCAGGTTCGAGGCGGTCGATGCGCGCCGCGATGGCCGTCTGCAGCGTGGCGGGCACACCAATCTCGGCCGTGTCGGTGCGGCATGTGTAGCCACCGCGGTGACCCTCAAGCACCCCGCGTTCGGCAAGCTCGCGCACCATCTCCTCGACGAAGAACGGATTCCCCGCGGCCCGCCCTGCGATCAGCGCCCCGATCGCCGTGACCGAGGGGTCGGCTCCCAGCAGCTCATCGAGCAGCTGGGTGGTCTCGCCTTCCGTCAGGGCTGCCAGCGATATCGTCTGTGAGCCGTGGATCCACGCCAGCGTTCCCTCGTACTCGGGGCGGTAGGTGATCAACACCACCGAATGTGTCTGCGGAATCACGGTCAGAAAGTCGGCGAACATCGACTCGCTGACATCGTCGATCCAGTGCACATCCTCGATCACGTAGACGACCGGATCGGCACGTGCCAGCGATAGCGAATTGATGAGCGCGGTCAACCGCCGCCGCCGCGCGTCCGGATCGATGCTGGGCAGCGCCGCGTCCGGTTCACCAATCCCCAGCAGGTCGTTGAGCAACAACACGTCTTCATCGCCGCCACCGGGCACCTGCGCTCGCACTAGTTGGCGCGCCATCTCATCATCGACATCTGCTATTCCAGCGACATCACGCAGCAGCCGCGCCACCACGTGAAACGGAACATCGGCGGCATGGGACTCGCAGAAGGTCGAAAACACCTCCGCACCGCGGCGGCGCGCCAATGCGGTCGCCTCGTAAACAAGACGGCTCTTGCCGATGCCCGGCGGTCCCGTCACATCCACGACGCAGCCATGCCCGCTGATGGACCGCTCCAAAATGCTTGCGACGGTGTTCAATTCCCACTCACGTCCAACCAATGCGGTGCCCGGCAGCCCCATCTGCGCGGGCCGCGCCCCCACGGCGACCAGGCGGCGAGCCATGACCGGTTCATCGGCACCCTTGATACGCACCATCTCCGGCTCACCTAGAGCCGCTGCGCCATCAACCAGTCGCGCCGTGGATGCGCTGAGCATCACCCCGCCCGGCGGTGCGACCGACTCCATGCGTTGGGCCATCCCGACCTGCTCACCAATCGCGGCATAACCCATCGACCCCGAACCGATCTCACCGGCGATCACCCGACCCGAATTCAGGCCCACCCGCACTCGCAGCACCACACCATCGCGGCGGGCCACCACCGCCGCCAATTCATTGGTCTCCTCCTGGATGGCCAGGGCGGCCAGGCACGCCCGAATAGCGTGATCTTCCAATGCCGCCGGCGCACCAAACACCGCCATCACCCCGTCGCCGGTGAACTCCACGGTCCCGCCGCCGTAGCGACGCACCGCCGCCGCCGACCGCTCCGCCAGCTCGGTCATGACCTCGCGCCACCGCTCCATATCCACCGCGGCCGCAAGGTCCATCGAGTGCACCACGTCGGCGAACAGAACCGTCACCTGCTTGTACTCCGCGGGCGTGTCGGGTGCGTCGAGAGGCGCACCGCAGCCGTGACAGAACCTGGCATCCGCCAACAGTTCAGTGCCACACCCGGTGCACGCTGTCACGGGCGCCAGAATAGGGCGCTGGCCACCTGACGAGGCGGTTTATGCAATTGCGGGTCGGGTGATGACCTGGTGGTAAAGCCTCGTCGTTAGGCTGTGCCGCATGGCTGCTGACATCGTGCCGATCCGGCTCGGGTTGACCAAGGGCGACCTCTACACGCTGTGGGCCCCCCGCTGGCGGGACTCCGGCGACGAATGGGAGGCGCTCCTCGGCAAGGACGAGGATCTCTACGCCTTCGAGTCGGTCGCCGACCTGGCCGCGTTCATCAGGACCAACAGCGACAACGACCTGGCCGACCACCCCGCGTGGGAGGCGTTGACGGAGGCGAACGCGCACCGGTTCGATCCCGAAGAAGAGCGCCAGTACGACCTGATCGGCGTGCAGGAACTGGTCGCCGAGAAGCCGACCGAGGACTCGGTGGCGACCCTGCACCGGACGCTGGCCATCGTGTCGTCGGTCGGGTCGGTCTGCGAACTGTCCACGGTGACCAAGTTCTTCAACGGCAACCCCATACTCGGCTCGCTGGGCGCAGGCTTCGACACCTTCAGCGGAAGAAGCGGTCGGAAGCGCTGGGGCGAGATCGAGACCGTGATCGGGCGGAACTGGGACAAGGTCGTCGATGCGATCGACGAGGTCGTCACCACCCCCGACGTCGACGGGGCGGCGGCTGAGAAGGCGGCGGCCGAGCTCAAAGAGCCCAAGCCGGAACCCGAAGAAGTCGAGGAGCTCGCCGAGACCGACGCCGGTGACGTCGACGCCGAGGAATCCGAAGCCGAAGGCGACGCGGATCCCGACGAGGCTCTCGCCGCCCACGCGGGAGGCCTGGTGCTCGGCGCCGATGAGGATTTCTGGCACAAGGTCGGCATCGACCCGGTCCAGATGATCACCCGCGGCGGCACCTTCTACACGCTGCGCTGCTACCTCGACGACGCGCCGGTATTCCTCGGCCGTAACGGCCGGGTCAGCGTCTTCGGATCGGAGCGGTCGCTGGCGCGGTATCTGGCCGACGAGCACGACCACGACCTGTCCGGCCTGGCCACCTACGACGACATCAAGACCGCCGCCACGGACGGCTCGCTGCGTATCGACGTCACCGACGACAACGTGTACGTGACGAGCGGCCTGGCCGACGACCTCGCCGACGGCCCCGGCACCGTGGACCGCGATCAGCTGGAGCTGGCCGTCGAGCTGATCAGGGATGTCGGCGACTACTCCGAGGACGACGTCGTCGACGAGACGCTGGACGCGGACATGCCGCTGGGCCGGCTGGTCGCCCACATCCTGGACCCGGACACAGTCCGCAAGCCCAGCCCGCCGTACGCCGACGCCGTCGAGCAGTGGGAGTCGCTGGAAACCTTCCTCGAGTCCCGGCTGCGCCCCGAGTAGCCCTACCGGCTGCCCGGCGATGAGTTTGTGAGCGGCCGGCGGTCTGCACCATCATGACCCCGCTTTCCACGCCCACCGTCCACACCGTTGCCGTCCCCGGCGCGCGCCTGCATTGCGAGGTGCGCGGGGCCGGACCGCTGCTGCTCGTCGTCGGATCGCCGATGACGTCCACGGAGTTCGCGCCGTTCGCCGAGGCGCTCGCCGCCGACCACACCGTCGTCACCTTCGACCCGCGCGGCCACGGCCGCAGCATGATCGACAACCCCGACGACGAGGCCACGCCCGAACAGCGGGCCGACGACCTCGTCGCACTCCTCGACGCACTCGGTGCCGATTCGGCCGACGTGTTCGGTTCCAGTGGAGGCGCCGTCACGGGCCTCGCGCTGGTCGCCCATCATCCGAGTCGGGTGCGTGCGCTCGTCGCTCACGAGCCGCCGCTACTGGAGCTGCTACCCGACGCCGATCACCAACGCGCGGCCACCGACGACATCGTCAGCACGTTCCACACCGACGGCATGGGCGCGGCCTGGGCCAAGTTCATGGTCCACGCCGGCTTCGATATGACGGCTCCCGACGACGCCGCACCGGCGCACGCCGACATGCCGGAACCGTCCGAGCACGACTTGCATGAGGCGGCCCGCTTCTTCGACCACGAGCTGCGCCCCACCACCCGATACCTGCCAGACGTCGACGCGTTGAAAGCCGCCCGAGTGGTGGTCGGCATCGGCGCCGATTCACGCCACCTGCTGACCTATCCGACGTCGGTCGCGCTTGCCGAGCTGCTCGGCATCACTCCGGTCGAGTTTCCCGGCGATCACGCCGGATTCCTGTACCGGCCAACCGAATTCGCTGACACGTTGCGAAAGGCGCTGGAGCCCTAACCCCGCACGGAGACGTCAGCCGATCAGCACGGCGAACCGCGGCTTGATCACCTCGTCGATGATCGCCAGCCGTTCGTCGAACCCGACGAACGCCGACTTCATCGCGTTGATGGTGAACCG
Organism: uncultured Actinomycetota bacterium; assembly: GCA_963713225.1. Classification (GTDB taxonomy): domain Bacteria; phylum Actinomycetota; class Actinomycetes; order Mycobacteriales; family Mycobacteriaceae; genus Mycobacterium. The sequence continues at coordinate 61,403 of CAVQLB010000001.1, forward strand.
GGCCAGGTCGCTCCAGCCGTAGCCGAACGCCTCCACCAGGCGCAACATCTCCTGGCTCATCGTGGTGTCGCTCATCAACCTGTTGTCGGTGTTGACCGTGACGCGGAACCGGCACCGCGCCAACAGGTCGAAGGGGTGCTCGGCGATGCTGTCCACCGCGCCCGTCTGCACGTTCGAGCTCGGGCACAACTCCAGCGGTATCCGCTTGTCCCGCAACAGCGCCGCCAACCGGCCCAGGTGGACGGCGCCGTCCCCCGCCACGGTGATGTCGTCGACGATGCGAACTCCGTGGCCCAGCCGGTCGGCGCCGCAGAACGCGATGGCCTCGTGAATGGACGGTAGCCCGAACGCCTCTCCGGCATGAATCGTGAAGCGGCCATTGTGGTTTCGCATGTACTCGAACGCGTCCAGATGCCGCGTCGGCGGGAAGCCGGCCTCCGCACCGGCAATGTCGAAACCGACGACACCCTTGTCCCGCGACCGGATGGCCAGCTCGGCGATCTCGAGTGATCGCGCCTGGTGCCGCATCGCGGTCACCAGGCAGCGCACCGTGATGGTGCGGCCCTCACTGCTTGCGGCCTTCTCGCCATCGGCGAAGCCGGCCAGCACGGCGTCGACCACCGCATCCAACGACAGCCCGCGGTCGATGTGGAGTTCGGGCGCGAATCGGATTTCCGCGTACACCACGTTGTCGGCGGCCAGGTCTTCGACGCACTCGTAGGCCACCCGGTACAGCGCCTCGGGCGTCTGCATCACCCCGACCGTGTGGGCGAACGGCTCCAGGTATCGCTCCAGCGATCCGCTGTGCGCAGCGGTCCGGAACCAGTTCGCCAAGCCGTCGACGTCGGTCGCGGGCAATTCGTCGTAGCCGGTCTGCTGGGCGAGCTCGAGCACGGTGGCCGGTCGTAGCCCGCCGTCGAGGTGGTCGTGTAGCAGCGCCTTCGGCGCGTGCCGGATCTTGTCCAATGTCAACGGCGAGGTCACGGCGTGATCCGATCGATGATCAGCGGACCGACGACGGGAGCCGCGTCGCCGACGCTCCAGCCACCGGCCATCTCCGCCATCGCGCCCTCGAACCGCGCCGGGGTGTCGGTGTAGAGCGTGAACAGCGCCTCACCAGCGGCGACAGGCTCGCCGGGGCGGCGGTGAATACGCAGGCCTGCCCCGGATTGCACGCGCTCACCGGGGGCCGCGCGACCCGCACCGAGCCGCCACACCGCCAGTCCCACCGCCATCGCATCGATATCGCCCATCGTGCCACCGCGGGGCGCCGTGATGGTTTCGGACGACTTACCGATTGGCAGCGGTTGAGACAAGTCGCCACCCTGGGCGGTGACCAGCCGGCGGAAATTGTCCATCGCCGACCCGTCGCGAAGCGTCTGCGCGGGATCGACCCCGTCCAGACCTGCGGCGTCGAGCATCTCGGTGGCCAGCGTCAGCGTCACCTCCACCACATCGGGCGGCCCGCCGCCTGCCAGCACGTCCAGCGACTCGGCCACTTCGACCGCGTTACCGACGGTGCTGCCCAGCGGCCTCGACATATCTGTCAGGATCGCGCGGGTCACCAGCCCGTGTTCGGTGCCCAGCTCGACCATCGTGCGCGCCAACTCGCGGGACTCGGCTTCGGTCTTCAGAAACGCGCCGGCGCCGACCTTGGTGTCGAGCACCAGGGCCTTCGTGCCTTCCGCGATCTTCTTGCTCATCACCGAGCTGGCGATCAGCGGCAGCGACTCGGTGGTGCCGGTGACGTCGCGCAGCGCGTAGATCTTGCGGTCGGCCGGCGCCAGCTCGCCTGCCGCGAAGATCGCCGCGCCGAGGTCACAAAGCTGTTGCCGGATCCGGTCTTTCGATATCTCGGCGGTGAACCCCGCGATGGCCTCCAGCTTGTCGAGCGTGCCACCGGTATGCCCGAGGCCACGTCCCGCGGCTTGCGGCACCGCTCCCCCGCACGCCATCACGACCGGCACCAGCGGGATGGTGATCTTGTCTCCGACCCCGCCGGTGGAGTGCTTGTCCACCAACGCCAGTGGCTTCCCGTCGCGCCGCAGATCGGTGAAGTCCATCCGCACGCCCGAGCCCACCATCGCGGCCGTCCAGCGCGCGATCTCCCCAGGCGTCATACCCCGGAGGAAGATCGCCATCAGCAGGGCCGACATCTGCTCGTCGGCCACCCGTTCGTTGGTGTACGCGTCGATCACCCAGTCGATCGCCGCATCGGAGAGCACACCACCGTCGCGCTTGGTTCGGATAACCGTTGGCGCGTCGAATGTGGTCTGGGTCATGGCTTTTCCGGAAGATCGTCGGGCCCGAACGCGTCGGGCAGTAGCTCGCCCAGCGGCCGCGGGCCCAGCGGGTGGTCGATCAGCATCTCGGGACCGCCGTGCTCCAGCAGCACCTGGCGGCAGCGCCCACACGGCATCAGCAGCTCGCCGTCGGCGTCGGTGCACGACAGGGCGATCAGCCTGCCGCCGCCGCCTGCATGCAAGGCGCAGACCACCGCGCACTCGGCACAGAGACCTAGGCCATATGAGACATTCTCCACATTGCAGCCGGCCACCATTCGGTGATCGTCGACCAGCGCCGCGGCGCCGACCGACAGCCCCGAATACGGCGCGTATGCGTTGCCGGCCGCCTCTGTAGCCTTGTGCCGCAACATCTTCCAGTCGATGTCTGTTTTCATGTCACTACCGCCAACCGGGCTCTGAATGCATTCCGAACCCTCCGTCTCATGGCTCGACACGTGATGTAGGTAACCCTAACTTCGAGGTCAAAGACCTGCGAACGGCTAACACGCTAGCGCTTTGGCTACTACAAATGGGTTTAGAGTCGCCCCGACCACCGATGGCGTTGGAGGCCCGATGAGTACGAATACGGAGACAGCGGCCCCGCGAGCGAAGCCGGCGCGCAGACGCACCCTTTATCGCGGCGACCCGGGCATGTGGTCGTGGGTGTTGCACCGGATCACCGGCGCCACCATCTTCTTCTTCCTGTTCGTGCACGTGCTCGACACCGCACTGGTCCGGGTCAGCCCGGAGGCCTACAACGAGGTCGTCAACACCTACAAGGAACCGATCGTCGGGCTGATGGAGGCCGGACTGGTCGCGGCGGTGCTCTACCACGCGCTCAACGGCATCCGGGTCATCCTGATCGACTTCTGGCAGCACGGTCCGCGCTATCAGCGCCTCATGCTGTGGGGGGTGGCCGCCGTCTGGCTGGCCGTGATGATCCCGGCGCTGGGCGTGCTCGGCATGCACATGGCGGAGCGGTTCCTGTGAGCGCGCCGTGGTCGCCCCATCACCGCGAAGGCCGGGTGGCAGCCGTTCAGGAGAAGGAGCACGATCGGCCGGCGTCGCTGGACCATCCGCGCGCCCCGCGTCGTCCGAGGGGCATCCCCTACTTCGAGAAGTACGCCTGGCTGTTCATGCGGTTTTCCGGGGTGGCGCTGGTGTTCCTGGCGCTCGGCCACCTGTTCATCATGCTGATGTGGGACGACGGGGTGTACCGCATCGACTTCAACTATGTCGCCGAACGCTGGGCCTCGCCGTTCTGGCAGATCTGGGACATGGCCCTGCTCTGGCTGGCGATGATCCACGGTGCCAACGGCATGCGCACGATCATCGGCGACTACGCCCGCAAGAACACCACCAGGTTCTATCTGAATTCGCTGTTGTTGCTGGCGACCGGCTTCACGTTGGTGCTGGGCAGCTACGTCCTGGTCACCTTCGACGCGAACATCTCGTGACTGGGAGCTGAGAGATGATTATCGAACATCGCTACGACGTCGTGATCGTCGGCGCAGGCGGCGCTGGCATGCGCGCCGCCGTGGAGGCCGGTCCGCGGGCCCGCACCGCGGTGCTGACCAAGCTGTACCCGACGCGCAGCCACACCGGCGCCGCACAGGGCGGGATGTGCGCGGCACTGGCCAACGTCGAAGAGGACAACTGGGAGTGGCACACCTTCGACACCGTCAAGGGCGGCGACTACCTGGCCGACCAGGACGCCGTCGAGATCATGTGCAAGGAAGCCATCGACGCGGTGCTCGACCTCGAGAAGATGGGGATGCCGTTCAACCGCACCCCCGAGGGTCGCATCGACCAGCGCCGCTTCGGCGGACACACCCGCGATCACGGCAAGGCGCCGGTGCGCCGCGCCTGCTACGCCGCCGACCGCACGGGCCACATGATCCTGCAGACTCTGTATCAGAACTGCGTCAAGCACGACGTCGAGTTCTTCAACGAGTTCTACGCACTCGACGTCTGCCTGACAGACACTCCTGGCGGGCCGGTGGCGTCCGGCGTCATCGCCTACGAACTGGCCACCGGCGACATCCACATCTTCAGCGCCAAGGCGATAGTGTTCGCCACCGGCGGGTCGGGCCGGATGTACAAGACGACCTCCAACGCCCACACCCTCACCGGTGACGGTTTGGGAATCGTCTTCCGCAAGGGACTCCCGTTGGAGGACATGGAGTTTCACCAGTTCCATCCGACGGGCCTGGCTGGTCTCGGCATCCTGATCTCCGAAGCGGTCCGCGGCGAGGGCGGACGGCTGCTCAACGGCGAGGGTGAGCGCTTCATGGAGCGCTACGCGCCGACCATCGTCGACCTGGCCCCGCGCGACATCGTGGCCCGCTCGATGGTGCTCGAAGTGCTGGAGGGCCGCGGCGCGGGGCCGCACAAGGACTACGTCTACATCGACGTGCGACACCTCGGCGCCGACGTGCTCGAGGCCAAGCTGCCCGACATCACCGAGTTCGCCAGGACCTATCTCGGCGTTGACCCGGTCAAGGAACTGGTCCCGGTGTACCCGACCTGCCACTACGTGATGGGCGGCATCCCGACCACCGTGCACGGCCAGGTGTTGCGCGACAACACCAACATCGTGGCGGGGCTGTACGCCGCGGGCGAATGCGCGTGCGTCTCGGTGCACGGCGCCAACCGGCTGGGCACCAACTCGCTGCTGGACATCAACGTGTTCGGCCGTCGCGCGGGAATCGCGGCCGCGAACTACGCACTGGGACACGACCACGTCGACCTACCGGAGAACCCGGAGGGCATGGTCGTCGGGTGGGTCGGCGACATTCTCTCGGAGTACGGAAACGAACGCGTCGCCGACATCCGCGGCGCGCTACAACAGTCGATGGACAACAACGCGGCCGTGTTCCGTACCGAGGAGACCCTCAAGCAGGCGCTCACCGACATTCACGCACTCAAGGAGCGCTACGCCCGAATATCAGTGCAAGACAAGGGCAAACGCTTCAACAGCGATCTGCTGGAGGCGATCGAGCTGGGCATGCTGCTCGAGCTGGCCGAGGTGACCGTCGTCGGCGCGCTGAACCGCAAGGAGTCCCGCGGCGGGCACGCCCGCGAGGACTATCCCAACCGCGACGACACCAACTACATGCGCCACACGATGGCCTATAAGCAAGGCGCCGACCTGTTGAGTGATATCCGGCTGGACTACAAGCCCGTGGTGCAGACGCGGTATGAGCCGATGGAACGGAAGTACTGACGATGGCCATCACGCCTGAGGTCGACACGAAGGAACCCGCTCTGCCGCCGATCCCCGACGGCGCGGTGATGGTGACGATGAAGATCGCGCGGTTCAATCCGGAGAATCCCGATGCTGCAGGCTGGCAGAGCTTCCGGGTGCCGTGTCTTCCCAGCGACCGGCTGCTCAACCTGCTGCACTACGTCAAGTGGTATCTGGACGGCACGCTGACGTTCCGCCGGTCATGCGCGCACGGCGTGTGCGGCTCGGACGCGATGCGCATCAACGGCGTCAACCGGCTGGCGTGCAAGGTGCTGATGCGCGACCTGCTGCCGAAGAACCCGGCCAAGAAGCTCACCATCACCATCGAACCGATCCGCGGGCTGCCGGTGGAGAAGGACCTGGTGGTGGACATGGAGCCGTTCTTCGACGCCTACCGGGCGGTCAAGCCGTATCTGGTCACCAGCGGCAACCCGCCCACGCGTGAGCGGATCCAGAGCCAGACCGACCGCGCCCGCTACGACGACACCACCAAGTGCATCCTGTGCGCGTGCTGCACCACCAGCTGCCCTATCTACTGGAGCGAGGGCAGCTATTTCGGACCGGCCGCGATCGTCAACGCGCACCGGTTCATCTTCGACAGCCGCGACGAGGCCGCCGCCGAGCGCCTCGACATCCTCAACGAGGTCGACGGCGTGTGGCGGTGCCGGACCACGTTCAACTGCACGGAGTCTTGCCCGCGCGGCATTCAGGTGACGCAGGCGATCCAGGAGGTCAAGCGCGCGCTGATGTTCGCCCGCTAGAGCGTCGAGACTGCTGGCAGATCGTCGAAAAGGCACACATTGCGATCTCCCCGCAGTTTCGTGACCAGGCACCGTCACATATCGACGGGCTGCGTCGTCTAATGAGTTATGACGCAGAAAACTCGTATCGCGCCCGTCCCCCCGCAGCGTGCATCGCTGCTGACCAGGCTGTTGTACCGGATGGCCAAGCGCCGGTTCGGCGAGGTGCCCGAGCCGTTCAGCGTGGCCGCGCATCACCCCCGGCTGATGCTGGCCAATCTCGTTCACGAGGGCATGTTGCAGTCCGGGTCGAAGAAGCTACCGGTGAGCGTCCGTGAACTGGCGGTGTTCTGGACCGCCCGAACCGTCGGCTGCTCGTGGTGTGTCGACTTCGGCTCGATGCTGATTCGGCTCGAGGGCCTCGACGTCGAGCGGCTCAAGGACATCGACAACTATGCGACCTCGCCCGCTTACACCGACGACGAGCGCGCAGCGATCGCGTACGCAAACGCCATGACGACCGACCCGCACACCATCACCGACGAACAGGTCGCCGACCTTGCGCGCCGGTTCGGCGACGACGGCGTGATCGAGCTGACCTATCAGATCGGCGTGGAGAACATGCGGGCCAGGATGTACTCCGCGCTGGGCATCACCGAGCAGGGGTTCAGTTCCGGCGACGCGTGCCGCGTGCCGTGGGCCACTACCGACGATCGCTCAGCGGAGAGCCGGTGAATTTGTCGGGGTTCGCGATATCCCATACGGCGCAGACCTTTCCGTCGCGCACCGTCATCGCCGTCACCCGCGGCATCAACTCCGGATAGCCGTCGCGGGCCGGCGCACCCGGCGTATAGCTGCCGAGCTGGCCATTGACCAGAGCGGGCTGGTTGCCCGACAGCCAGTTCGGCCCGTACCGACTGGCCAGCCCGAACAGGAACCGCGCGACCTTGTCCGGGCCGTTGATGACACGAGCAGCCGTCGGCGCCCGGCGGTTCGAGTCGCCGGTGAACGTGACATCCGGATGCAGAAGGCGCACAACGGCATCCATGTCACCTGCGGCGAGCGCGGCCATCAGCACCCCGACCACCTCGTTGTGGGTCTCGTCGGCCACCGGTTCCGGTGCCGACGCCACCGCCCGACGCGCTCGGGAGCCCAACTGCCGCGCCGTGGCATCGCTCACGCCGAGCACCGATGCGATCTCGGAGAACGGCACTGCGAATCCGTCGTGCAGCACGAACGCCACCCGCTGATCGGGCGTCAACCGCTCGAGCACGACCATCGCTGCGAACCGCGCGTCCTCGCCCGCCACCACCACTGCGAGCGGGTCGTTGCCGTCGAACCCGGTCACCACCGGTTCGGGCAGCCACTCGCCGACGTAGGTTTCGCGGCGGTGGGCCGCCGAGCGCAGCCGATCGAGGCTCAACCTGCTGACCACCGTGGTCAGCCACGCCCGCAGATCGGTTATCGAACCCGCCTCCGCACCATCCCAGCGCAGCCAGGCGTCCTGGACGATGTCCTCGGCGTCGGCCAGCGTTCCCGTGAGTCGGTACGCCACCCTCAGCAGATGCGGCCGTAGCACTTCGAACTCGTCGACTCGCGTACTCGCGGTCATGGATCAAGTCTAGAAGTCCCCGGCGATGACGGATTCCGTCGCAAACTAGTCGCGCTGCTGCACTGCTCGCCGATCCCGGTCGCCCTTGCGCCGCGCCGCGCCAGATCTTCCTCGGCTCGACGGCGGCACGCATCCTGGCGGGAACCGACGCGCCCGTCATCGTCGTACCCCGCGACGGTGAGAACAGCTAGGCCCGACCGGCCATCGCGGAGTTGGCCACCACATGTGTCACCGGCAGCTGATGCTGGACACGGGCGCGGTCGACGATGTCGAATCGATGCCACACAGAGAACTCGGGCGGCAAAGTCGCGATCACGATCTGATCCGGGTGGAACGAGTCAACTGCCTCGGCCAGGGCCCGCAGCGGTCGCTGATCACCCAACGCACCGTCGGCGTCGAGGTTCTCCGAGCGCAGCGTGGACAGGGTGTACTCCAGTCTGTCCCGGGCGGCCTGCTGGGTGGCCTCCCAAAGATCGAGCGGTCCGTGGGTCGCTGCTACCCCGGTCTCGATCGGACTGGCTGGCACGACCACGAAATAGGTGGCAGCGCTGTCCGCGCCGATGCGACGCAACTCGTCGAGAAGCTCCTCGGAGTTGGCGGTCTCGTTGGCAAGCACGAGCACCCGCCGAGGCTTCTCCGTCGGTGTGACCCCCTCCACGGCGGGGCGGCGATTAATGAACAACTTGTTGGCGAGGTACAACAGAATGACCACCGCCCAGGACGCCAGGCTGAGTAGTAGCTGCAACCGCACGTCTCCCCCCTGTAAGAACATCTGCAGGAGGACCCCAAGAATTGCCAAAACGGTCACGATCGACAACCCCGGGAAGAGCCACATCTTCACCCGCAGTTCGGAATCCGGCGTGCGGCGCCGCAGCACGATCTGCGAGATGGCGATCAGCAGGTAGACGAACAGGATGATCGCGCCGCTGGAGTTGAGTAGGAACTGGAATACAGTGTCCGGCCACACCGCGGCGGCGATGACGCACAGAAAGCCGATAATCGAGGACGTAAGTATCGCGATGGCCGGCACTCCTCGACGGGTCACCTGGACCAGCTGTGCCGGTGCCTCGCGGCGGGCGGCGAGGACGAACAGCATGCGCGAGGCGGTGTACATCCCCGAGTTGAGGCAGCTCAGCACCGCGGTCAACACCACGGCGTTCATGATGTGGTCGGCGTAGGGAATCCCCATCTCGGTGAACGCCGAGACGAACGGGGAGGCCCCCAGGTCTTCGTCGTTCCAGGGCAGGATCGTCACCAGAAGGAAAATCGAGCCGACGAAGAAAATCGCGATCCGCAGGATCACTGAGTTCGCGGCTTTCGCCACTGCCCGCTCCGGATCCTTCGACTCCGCGGCGGCGATCGTCGCGATCTCGGCTCCCACCATCGAGAAGATGACCGTGACCACCCCGACGGTGACCGCAACGGCGCCCAAGGGCAGGAACCCGCCGTGAGCCCACAGGTTGGAGAAGTCCATCGACTTGTTCGGCCACAATCCGAATACGAAGGCCGTGCCAATTGCGATGAACACACAGATGGCGGCTACCTTCACACCTGCAAACCAGAATTCGAACTCGCCGTAGGACGAAACGGAGAACAGGTTGGTCGCGGTCATCAGGATCATGAAGAGCAACGCTGACATCCACAGCGGGACGTCGATCCAGTACTGGATGATCTTCGCGCCCGCGATCGCCTCGAAACCGACCACGATCACCCAGAAGTACCAGTACAACCAGCCGACCGAGAAGCCGGCCCAGTTGCCCAGCGCGTTTCGCGAGTAGTCGGCGAACGACCCGGTCGACGGATTGGCCACGGCCATCTCGGCCAGCATGCGCATGACCATGATGATCAACACGCCGCAGAGTGCGTAGGTGAGGAAGGCGGCGGGCCCGGTATCACCGATGACGACGCCCGAGCCGACGAACAAGCCCGCGCCGATCACACCGCCGATCGCGATCATCGTCAGCTGCCGTTGGCTCAGGGCCTTCTTCAGTTCCGGTGCGGCGCTCATGAGCACTCCTCCGATTTGGTGATCGCAGGAGCCTAAGATACCCATTTCTCAAGCGCTAACGACGGAATTCGTCGCGATCGTTGCGCTAGGCGACTGAATGCGTGCAAGATCGGCGTATGTGCGATGTCGGCGCGGAGGGCGCCGGCCCGCTAGACGAGCTGCCCCTGGGCCGCCCCCTGGAGAGCGACGCCGTGAAAGGCATTGGGGCGCTTGCCGACTGATCTATTGCGCCGACGAAAGGAAACGACAACATGAGCACCTCAATGTATGCGGTGGTGGATCCGTCGACCGGAGACCTGGTCAAGGAATATCCGACCGCCAGCGACCAGCAAATCGAAGCGGCCGTGTCGGCCGCCGCCAAAGCACACCGCGAGTGGTCACGGGGGTCGACGGTGGCCGAGCGCGCCGCGCTGATCCGCAAGGTGGGCGAGCTGCACAGCCAGCGCCGCGAGGAACTTGCCAAGATCATCCAGCGCGAGATGGGCAAACCGCTGGACCAGTCGGAGGGCGAGGTGGACTTCAGCGCGGCAATCTATGGGTACTACGCCGACAACGCCGAGAAGTTCCTCGCCGACGAGCCGATCGAACTCGTCGACGGCGAGGGTTCGGCCCTGATCCGCCGGAGCTCGGTGGGCGTGCTGCTCGGCATCATGCCGTGGAACTATCCCTACTATCAGGTCGCCCGGTTCGCCGGCCCGAACCTGACGCTGGGCAACACGATCCTGCTCAAGCACGCTCCGCAGTGCCCCGAATCGGCGGCGGCGATCGAGCAGATCTTCACCGACGCCGGCTACCCCGAGGGCGCCTACGTGAACATCTACGCGACCAACGAGCAGGTCGCGGACATCATCGCCGACCCGCGGCTGCAAGGGGTTTCGCTGACCGGCTCGGAGCGCGCGGGCGCGGCGGTCGCGGAGATCGCGGGCCGCAACCTGAAGAAGGTGGTGCTCGAGCTCGGCGGATCCGATCCGTTCATCGTGCTCAGCTCCGACGACCTGGACACCACCGTGGGCGCGGCGATCGACGGCCGGTTCGAGAACACCGGGCAGGCGTGCAACGCGGCCAAGCGATTCATCGTCGCCGACAGCATCTACGACGAGTTCCTGGACAAGTTCGTCAAGAAGGTGCGCGAGAAGGCCGACGGGCTCGCCCCGCTGTCGTCCGTCGCGGCGGCCGAGCGGCTCGACGATCAGGTGAAGCGGGCCGTAGCCGACGGCGCCAATTTGGTCTCCGAGGGTGAACGCAAGGGCGCGTTCTTCCCGCCCAGTGTGCTCACCGACGTCTCACCCGACTCCCCGTCGTACCGCGAGGAGCTGTTCGGGCCCGTCGCCACGGTGTACAAGGTGGGCTCAGAGGACGAGGCGATCAAGGTGGCCAACGACACCCCGTTCGGGCTGGGCTCCTACGTGTTCACCACCGACGACGAACAGGCTCGCCGGGTCGCGGACAAGATCGAGGCGGGCATGGTGTTCGTCAACGCGGTCGGCGCGGAGGGCGTCGAGCTGCCGTTCGGCGGCGTGAAGCGGTCGGGCTTCGGCCGCGAGCTCGGCCGCTACGGCATCGACGAGTTCGTCAACAAGAAGCTCATCCGCATCAGCTGAGATCTTGACCGCATAGCGCGCCGAGACTGCTGACAGATCGCAATTCGCGTCGAGTTCGCGATCTCCCCGCAGTCTCGCGACGCGCGCTACCGCTTCGTGAAGATGGTCCGGTGCCAGTCCTTTTCGGCGACACCGGTGATATCGCTCATCACGTGCTTGATGGTCAGGTACTCGTCGAGCGAGTAGTCCGACATGTCCTTGCCGAAACCGGACGCGCCGAGGCCGCCGTGCGGCATCTCGCTGATGATCGGGATGTGGTCGTTGATCCACACACATCCGGCCTGGATCGTCCGTGACGCGCGCTGCGCGCGGTAGACGTCGCGGGTCCACGCCGAGGCGGCAAGGCCGTAGTCGGTGTCGTTGGCCTGGCGCAGTGCGTCGTCGTCGTCGGTGAAGGACCGCACGGTCAGCACCGGACCGAAGATTTCGTCGCGGTACACCTCGGAGTCCTCGCCGACGTCAGCGATGAGGGTTGGGCGGTAGAACGACCCCGGCAGATCGGGTGCGCTGCCGCCGGTGACGATGCGCCCGCCCTGCCCGGGCGCCCGCTCGACCATGCCCGCGACCTTGGCCCGGTGCGCCATCGAGATGAGCGGGCCGAGGTCGGTGTCCTCGTCGTCGGGATAACCGACCACGATCTTGCTCATCACCTCGCCGACGCCTGCGACGAAGTCGTCGTAGAGCTCGCGCGCGACGATCGCCCTGGTCGCGGCGGTGCAGTCCTGCCCGGTGTTGATCAGCGCGCCGGCGACCGCACCCTGGACGGCGGCATCCAGGTCGGCATCGTCGAACACCACGAACGGCGCCTTGCCCCCGAGCTCGAGCTGCGTGCGGTGACCGTGCACGGCCGCGGCTGCCATCACCTTGCGGCCGACCGGCGTCGACCCGGTGAACGTCACGACATCGACGTCGCGATGCCCGGCGAGCGCGGTGCCGACGTCGCCGCCCGCTCCGGTGATGACGTTGAAGACGCCGTCCGGCAGGCCCGCCTCGGTGGCCAGCCGGGCCAGTGTCAGCGTGGTCAACGGCGTGAGCTCCGCAGGTTTGATGACGACGCTGCACCCCGCGGCCAGTGCGGGCAGCACTTTCCACACCGCCATCTGCAGCGGGTAATTCCACGGCGTGATCGTCGCGACCACGCCGACGGCCTCGCGCCGGATGCTGGAGGTGTGGTCTCCGGAGTACTCGGCGGTGGCCTTGCCCTCGAGGTGGCGGGCCGCGCCCGCGAAGAAGTCGATGTTGTCGATGCTGCCCGGCACGTCGAACTCTCGGGCCAGCCGCGCGGGCTTGCCGGTCTGGCTGACCTCCTCGGCGACGAGCTCGTCGGCGTGTTTGGCGGTCAGCGCCGCCAGTTTGGCCAGCACCGCGGACCGCTCCGCAGGCGTCGCGCCTGCCCAGCCCGGCAGCGCCGTGCGGGCGGCCGCCACCGCGGCGTCGACGTCGGCAGGCGTGGCCAACGCCAGCTCCGTCACGACGGCGCCGGTCGCGGGGTTGATCACCTGATGAAGAGCGCCGCCGGTAGTCACCGCCGCGCCGTTGATCCAGCTGCCGGCCACGCTGGCCGAAACGGTCACAGTCATGGCCCAACGCTAACCGACGACCGTCCCAGTCGGCTACGCATTCCCGCAGTCGCGGCATCGCTCGGCGCGTGATTTCATAGGTTTAGTTGCTTGTCACGACGGATTCCGTGCACAATCTCAGGCATGGCCAACCCGGGTGCTGATGGCATCCAACCCGCTTCCCTGCGCGTGCAAACGCGTCCAGGGGCGACCATCCAACTCGATGACCTGTCCAAGGCGATCATCGAGAAGCTGCAGCAGGACGGCCGCCGCTCCTATGCGGGCATCGGTAAGGCGGTGGGGCTCTCCGAGGCCGCGGTACGACAGCGTGTTCAGCGCATGGTCGACTCGGGCGTCATGCAGATCGTCGCCGTCACCGACCCGATGCAGCTCGGGTTCGCCCGGCAGGCGATGATCGGTATTCGCTGCACCGGGGACACCACACTGGTGGCCGAGAAGTTGGCCGCGATCGACGCGGTCGAGTATGTGGTGCTGACCGCAGGTTCCTTCGACGCCATCATCGAAGTGGTCTGTGAAGACGACGACGATCTGCTCGATCTGCTCAACACCCAGATTCGCGCATTGCCAGGAGTGATATCCACCGAAACGCTCGTATATCTGAAACTCGTTAAACAGCAATACAATTGGGGTACAAGATGACTACTACTGATATCGCACCAGAAGTTTCAACCGATCTCGCAGCGAAGGCGAACCGCCACCTGTGGGGACATTTCGCACGGCACGGCGAGGGCATCACGCCGCCGATCATCACCAAGGGCGAGGGCGTCACGATCTGGGATGACAAGGGCAAGAGCTACATCGACGGTCTGTCGGGCCTGTTCGTGGTCCAGGTCGGCCACGGCCGCAAGGAGCTCGCCGAGGCGGCCGCCAAGCAGGCCGAGACGCTCTCGTTCTTCCCGCTGTGGTCCTACGCCACGCCGCCTGCGATCGAATTGTCCGCGCGGCTGGCCAATTACGCGCCGGGCGACCTCAACCGTGTCTTCTTCACGACCGGCGGCGGCGAGGCCGTCGAGACCGCGTGGAAGCTGGCGAAGAACTACTTCAAGGTGACGGGCAAGCCCGGCAAGTACAAGGTGGTCTCGCGCGCCATCGCCTACCACGGCACGCCACAGGGCGCGCTCGCGATCACCGGCCTTCCGGCGTTCAAGGCGCCGTTCGAGCCGCTGACACCCGGTGGCTTCCGGGTGCCGAACACCAACTTCTACCGCGCACCGGCGCCGTACGACACCGACAACAAGGCGTTCGGGGAGTACTGCGCGGACCGCATCGCCGAGGCGATCGAGTTCGAGGGCCCCGACACCGTCGCCGCGGTGTTCCTCGAGCCGGTGCAGAACGCGGGTGGATGCTTCCCGCCGCCGCCCGGATACTTCGAGCGGGTCCGCGAGATCTGCGACGAGTACGACGTGCTGCTGGTGTCCGACGAGGTGATCTGTGCGTACGGCCGCATCGGCTCGATGTTCGCCTGCGACGACTTCGGCTACGTGCCCGACATGATCACCTGCGCCAAGGGGATGACATCGGGCTACTCCCCGATCGGCGCAATGATCGCCAGCGACAAGCTGTTTGAGCCGTTCAACGACGGCAAGACCACGTTCGGGCACGGCTACACGTTCGGCGGGCACCCGGTTTCGTCGGCGGTCGCGCTGGCCAACCTCGACATCTTCGAGCGTGAGGGCATCAACGACCACGTGAAGCAGAGCGCACCCGCGTTCCGGGCGACGCTGGAGAAGCTGTACGACCTCCCGATCGTCGGCGACGTGCGCGGCGAGGGCTTCTTCTACGGCATCGAGTTGGTCAAGGACAAGGCCACCAAGGAGACCTTCAACGACGAGGAGAGTGAGCGGCTGCTGCGCGGCTTCCTCACCCCGGCGCTATTCGAGGCGGGGCTGTACTGCCGCGCCGACGACCGCGGCGACCCAGTCGTGCAGCTGGCCCCCCCGCTGATCAGTGGCCAGAAGGAGTTCGACGCGATCTACGACATCCTGCACGGCGTGCTCGGCGAAGCCAGCCGGATGCTCTGAGTTGGGCCAGCCACCGATCGATCCCGTCCGGTGGCAGGCCCCGCCGGTCAACCCGCTGCCGGACTTCGCTTCGGCACAGAGTCGACGAGCGCATTCACC
This sequence comes from uncultured Actinomycetota bacterium, assembly GCA_963713225.1. Lineage (GTDB taxonomy): Bacteria > Actinomycetota > Actinomycetes > Mycobacteriales > Mycobacteriaceae > Mycobacterium. The sequence continues at coordinate 76,596 of CAVQLB010000001.1, forward strand.
TATGCCGACATGCTGGCGCCGAACTTGGAGGCGCGTGGGCACGGCTGCAGCCCAGGGCGGAATCGGTCGTCTGGGCGGTCGCGTTCGACCCCGACACCGGGGACGCGGTCGCGGGCCTGCGGACCGAGCACCCCGAGTTCGGCCAAGCCACCGGTGTGGTCGAGGCGAACGGCAAGCTGTGGTTGGCCTCGCTTCAAGGTCCCGCCGTCGCGCACGTCCCACTTCCTTGACGCGAGAGCGACGTTTTGCAGACCGCTACTCGCATTTTGTCTGCAGAACGTTGATTTGGCCGGGACGGCCCTACCCGGTTGAGTCGCATTTGTAGCTCCAACCACATGAGTCACAGCGTGGCTCCTCGGAATCGGGACTGGAATCGCCTAATCTTTCGTCACAATGGCGACTTCAGGAATCGCGGGCGGGCGCGCTACTGCCCTGGCAGCGGCACTTTTCTTGGCGGTGAGCCCGGTACTGGCGAACGCCGAACCCGTCGCCTCGCCGGAGAGCGCGGCCTGCCCGTACCAGGTCAGCACGCCGCCGGCTGTGGACGCGTCGGAGGTGCCGACAGCGGGTGACCCGCCCCAACCGCTTGCGGTGCCCGCCGAACCCGTCGGCGGTGACGCGCTGGCCGGGTGCGGCATCATCACCGCTGCGCGAACACCGCCGGTGCCCAACGACATCTCCGCCGAGGCGTGGCTGGTCGCCGACCTCGACAGTGGCGACATCATCGCCGCCAAGGACCCGCACGGCAGGCACCGCCCCGCAAGCATCATCAAGGTGCTGGTGGCGATGCAGGCGCTGCGGGACCTGCCGGTCCACAAGGTGGTGGCGGGCACCGCCGAGGATGCGGCCGCAGAGGGCACCAAGGTCGGCATCGGCGAGAACGGGCACTACTCGATCCGCGACATCCTGCACGGGCTGCTCATGCACTCCGGCAACGACGCCGCCCACGCCCTGGCGATGCAGATGGGTGGAATGGACGCGACGCTCGGCAAGCTCAACGATCTGGCGGGCAAGCTCGGCGGCCGCGATACCCGCGTCGCGACGCCGTCGGGTCTTGACGGGCCCGGCATGAGCACGTCGGCCTACGACATCGGCCTGTTCTACCGCTACGCCTGGCAGAACCCCACCTTCGCCGAGATCGTCGCGACCCGCAGCTTCGACTTCCCGGGCCGCGGCGACGCCGGCTACCCGGTCGAGAACGACAACCAGCTGCTGTACAACTACCCGGGCGCGATGGGCGGCAAGACCGGTTACACCGACGATGCCGGCCAGACGTTCGTCGGCGCGGCCAATCGTGACGGCCGCCGTCTGGTCGCGGTGCTGCTGCACGGAACCCGACAGCCGATCGCGCCGTGGCAGCAGGCCGCGCACCTGCTGGACTACGGCTTCGCGACCGCGCCCGGCACCAAGGTCGGCACGCTGATCGAACCCGATCCCTCGCTGGTGACCACGCCTCAGAAAGCCGCCGACGACACCACGCTCAAGGCCACCACGGCGCTGCCCGCCGCCGATGCGCTGCCGGTGCGGGTGGGTGTCGCGTTCGTCGGCGCGATCATCGTGTTCTGCCTCATCCTGGGCGCGCGGTCACTGAACCGCCGGCCGCAGCACTAGCGAGTGATCAGCTGACCTGACGCGGCGCGCGCTGGCCTTCCGCGAGCCGGCCCAATGCCAGCGCGCCGACCAACAAGCCGAAGTCGCGCAGTGCGACGTCGTAGAAGCCCGGCAACGTCAGCAGGTTGACGATGATGCCGGCCAACCATAGGGCGACGACGTAGGCGCCGATCCGCGGCGCGACAGCGACGAGGATGCCCGCGGCAATCTCAATGACGCCGACGATGTACATCGCTGTCGATGCGTCACCGGGCAGGATGCCGTCGATCCACGGGGCCAGATACATGGGCCAGTCGGCCATCAGGTTGGTGAACTTGTCCAGCCCGAACAGGATGGGCGCCACCGTGAACACGGTGCGCAACAGGAGGAATGCCTGGTGGGAGGGGTCCCTGAGGCGTGCGGAGCGATCGAGGTGAGTAGGCGTAGCCATGGCTCCATCCCTTTCTAACGGATAATAATGTTAACGTTAGTCAGTGCGGTTTGTATCGTCAAGCGTTTTGTCTCTTAGAAGGAGAGGTCGCGTGCCCTTCGCCGATCGAGACATAGCAGGCATCGGAGCACTCTCCGATCCGCTTCGGCGCAGCCTCTACTTGTTCGTGTGCGCACAACCCAACCCGGTTAGCCGAGAGCTTGCGGCGGACGCCCTGCGACTGGCGCCGCACCAGGCGAAGTTTCACCTCGACAGGCTCGAACGCGACGGGCTGCTCGACGCCTCCTATGCCCGCCTGAGCGGACGCAGCGGTCCCGGCGCCGGAAGACCCGCGAAGCTGTACCGGCGCGCCGGCCGCGACTTCTCGGTATCACTTCCCGACCGCGAATACCAACTGGCCGGCAGGCTGATGGCCGATGCGATCGCGGAGTCGGCCGAAACCAAAACCCCTGTTATCGATGCGCTCCATCGCCTGGCGCACTCGTACGGACGACACCTCGGCGACGCGGCAGTGGGTGACCAACCACCGCGCACTGCGCGGGCGGCGCTGGAGATGGCAGTCGAAGCTCTCACCGACAACGGCTACGAACCCCGCCCCGATGATGGGCGCGTGATCATGGCCAACTGTCCGTTTCATGCGCTGGCACAGGCGCAGACGCAGCTCGTCTGCCAGATGAACCACGCCCTGATCGGTGGTCTTACCGATGCGTTGGGACCACATCGTCCGGTCGCCGAGTTGGACCCGGCGCCCGACCGTTGCTGCGTAGTTCTCATCGATTCGCGCACGGCTTAGCGGCGGCGAGAGAAGCGCGAAAAGCCGAGCGCACCAAGGGCTCCCACGGCCGCCGCGGTGAGCGCGCCAGCCGGACCCAACCCCTCGCGGACCTGTACCCGCGGGGTGATCTGGGCGACGACCGGTGGATCCACCGGTGCGGCGGCGAGGTTCTCCTTGGACGTGGCCGCCCACGCGGTAGCGAAGAGAATCATCCGCGCCGTGATGTAGGCGAACACCATCAGGCCGAGGACGGGGCCGAACGTCGCGCCCGCCGGACCGGTCACCACGGCCTTCAGATAGATCGACCCCACCTGTTTGAAGATCTCGAAGGCCACCGCGACCATCAGCCCCGCGCGCGCAGCGCTCCGAAAGCTGATCTTTTCCCGCGGCAGCCGCGCAATGATCCAGGTGAACAACAGCCACGAGATGAGGAGTGAGACCAGTACAGAAGCAAGGCGCAGGGCGAGACCCATGCCCGGAAGATCCTGCAGTCCAAGCCATTCGAGCACCTGCTTCATGACGGATCTACTGCTGAGTGCGCTCATCGCGATCGTGACGATAATGGCGGCGAAGAGGCCGACGATGGCGATCAGATCAGAGAGCTTGGTGCGGAGGAAGCCGGGGCCCTCCTGTCGCAGCAAGCCCCACATCTGGCTAAGCGCCTCCCGGAGGTTGGCCATCCAGCCCAGCCCGGCCCACGCCGCCGTGGCCAATCCGATGATCCCGACTGACGTCCGCGATTCGATCGCAGAATCCATCAATTCGACCAGCTGCTGCCCAAGGTCGCCGGACACCGTCGACTTGATCTTCTCGGTGATGTCGGCGAGCAGATCCGGTTGGCCCGCGAGGACGAACCCCGCGATCGAGAAGGCGACCATCAGCAACGGGAAGAGCGCGAAGATCGTGAAGTAGGTGATACCAGCGGCGTAGAAATCGCCCTTGCTGTCTTGATAGCGCTCTTGCGCGCGCATGACGTGGTCGAACCACTTGAACCGGGTGCGGAGGCGGTCCAGAATTCCCGGTTTGGCCGGTTCGGTCATGCCGACCTCCCGAAGGCGCTATTGGGGTTGCTGTAGGAAACCTAACTGCTCATATACCCGCTGAAGCGTCTTCGCAGACACCTCTTTGGCGCGGGTGGCGCCCGCAGCCAGGATCCCCTCGAGCTCGGTCGTGTCGGCAAGCAACTCGTCGACCCTGGTCTTGATCGGGGTGACGAACTCCACCACCGCATCGGCGGTGTCCTTCTTCAGGTCGCCGTAGCCGCGCCCGGCATAGCCTTCGACCAACTTGTCGATGTCGGTGCCGGTGACCGCGGACTGGATCGTCAGCAGGTTCGACACGCCCGGCTTGGCCTCCGGGTCGTAGCGGACCTCCCGGTCGCTGTCGGTGACGGCCGAGCGGATCCTTTTGGCGGTGACCTTGGGATCGTCGAGCAGGCTGATCAGCCCGGCGTCGCTGGAAGCCGACTTGCTCATCTTCGCCGTCGGGTCCTGCAGGTCGTAGATCTTGGCGGTGGCCTTGGGGATCATCGGCTCGGGGATGACGAAGGTGTCGGGGAAGCGCGAGTTGAAGCGCTGCGCGACATCGCGGGCCAGTTCCAGGTGCTGGCGCTGGTCCTCACCGACGGGCACCAGGTCGGTGTCGTAGAGCAACACATCGGCGGCCATCAGCACCGGATAGGTGAACAGGCCGACCGTCGTAGCGTCGCTGCCTTCCTTCTGCGACTTGTCCTTGAACTGTGTCATCCGCGCCGCCTGCCCGAAACCGGTGAAACATCCCAGCACCCAGGTGAGTTCGGTGTGAGCGGGCACGTGGCTCTGCACGAAGATGGTCGCCCGGAACGGGTCGATCCCCATCGCCAGGTACTGCGCGGCAGTCGCGAGCGTGCGGCGCCGGAGGGTGTCCGGATCCTGCGGGATCGTGACGGCGTGCAGGTCGACAACGCAGAAGTACGCGTCGAACTCGTTCTGCAAGCCCACCCACTGCTGTACAGCACCCAGTGCATTGCCGAGGTGCAGGGAGTCAGACGTGGGTTGCACGCCGGAGAACACAACGCGCTCGGAGGGCTTGCTCATGATGAGTTCGATCTTTCCATTCGCGTCATCCCCACTCGCGCCGGGTCAGACGCTCGAGCACGCGCAGGAACATCCGTCGTTCCTCGGCGGTGAGCTCGCCGAGCCAGCGCTCCTCCCCTCGCTGGATCTCGCTCTGCGCTGCATCTTTGACCCGGCGACCGGCGTCCGTGATCGCGAGCAGGCGCACCCTTCGGTCGTCGGGGTCGGGCCTGCGTTCGATGTAGCCGTCGTCCTGGAGGTCATCGAGGGTGCGGATGATCCGGGTCTTGTCGGCGCCGATCGCCGCCGCCAGTGCGGCCTGAGTGCGCATCGACGACCTGTCCAGGGCCAACAGGACGACGTAGCCCCACATGGTCAGGCCATGCGCATGAAGGACCGGCTCCTCCGCGGCGACCATCTCACGCAGCAGCGGAGCCAGCATCGCGGCCAGATCGGGACGCCGGGACGACGACTTCGCTGCCACCGCGTCATGATAGGCATTGCAATACCGTATGTTCTAGCTTATCGTAAGCGCATGCCTACTACTCTTTCTGAAATCCGGCTACTCCACCGGACCGCGGTTCTGCAGTCGATCGACGTCGTCAACACCGTCCGAGAAGCCGACCTCGTCCGGCCGACACCCTGCGAGGGTTGGAATCTCCTCGACCTGCTCGCCCACATGACCGTCCAGCACCGCGGTTTCGCAGCGGCAGCAAGGGGTTTCGGCGCGGACATGGAGACCTGGCGCGCCGATTCGGTGCTCGACGCGGTGAGGTCCGAGCCCGGCCGCACCTACTCCGAAGCGGCGTTCGACGTGCTCGACGCCTTTGCGGCCGACGGGACAGCCGATGCACCGTTCGCACTGCCCGAGTTCGGCGATGGCGCGGTGTTCCCTGGCGAGATGGCGATGGGGTTCCACTTCGTGGACTACGCGGTGCACGGGTGGGACGTCGCCGCCTCGCTGGGTGTGCCCTACGAGTTGCCCGCCGACGTCGTCGCCGCGGTGCTGCCGTTGGCGCTTTTCGTGCCCGACGGTGACTTCCGCACCGGGGACGGCGCGCCGTTCGCTCCGGCCGTCGAGCCTTCCGGGACCGACGATTTCGACCGGATACTGCGCCATCTCGGTCGTAGACCGGAATGGGCTCAGCAGTAGTCGACGCACATCGGTGATCGAGGCGACGCCCACGAGAAGCCGACGGCCCGGGCGGCCCTCACCGCGTTCGCGTACCGAACGCGGGCACGATCGAGATTCTCGTTCGCTGCGCGGAGTTCACGCCAGCACGAGCCACTACCCACCTCGTTGTGGATCGCTTCGAAATCGTCGAACGGCAACGGTTCCCGCTCCGCGGACTCGAGCCACCTCTCCACCTCCTCGCGTGCGGCGATGATCGCGGGGTCGGTGGCCCACCAGGGCTGGTTGGCGTTCCCGCTCGAAGCACTGTTCTTCTGTACGGCGTCATCATTTGATGACGGCTCCTGCTCAAGTGTCATCAATTGATGACGACTCCCGGTGGGCACATGGTTCCCATCTTGTGATAGTTGGGGCTGAAGGGGGACGAGCTTGCGATACCGCCGGTATCACCTTTACTGTCGGCACTATGACTGAGCGCGCACCGATCCACCTCGGTTCCGGGGAGCCGATGCTGTTGCTGCACCCGTTTATATTGTCCCAGAACGTGTGGAAATACGTCGCGCCGCAGATAGCCGAGACCGGTCGCTACGAAGTCTTCGCGCCAACGATGGCCGGACACAACGGCGGGCCGAAGGGCTCGTTCTTCCTGGGCTCCGCGTCGCTCGCCGACGATGTCGAGCGCAGGATGGACGCGCTGGGCTGGGGTACCGCGCACATCGTTGGCAATTCACTCGGCGGCTGGGTGGCGTTCGAGTTGGAGCGTCGCGGGCGTGCCCGCACCCTGACCGCCATCGCACCGGGGGGCGGTTGGCACTGGTACACCCCGGCGAAGTTCGAGATCGTCCTCAAGTTCGTCGCCGGTTTCCCGGTCTGGCTGATCACAAAGGCGCTTGGCCAGCGGGCGCTCAAGCTGCCGTTCGCCAAACAGCTGGCCTTCGTTCCCATCAGCGCGTCGCCCCATTCCCTGAGCGATGCCGACCTGCCCGACATCGTCGATGACGTCAGGCACTGCCCGGCGTACTACCAGTTGCTGGTCAAATCACTGTTGCTGCCCGGGCTGCTGGAACTGGCACAGGGGACCGCCCCAACTCACCTGGTGATCTGCGACAAGGACCGGGTGCTACCGCATCCGCGCTTCACCCGTCACTTCACCAGGCATCTGCCGGAGTCCACGAAGATCACACATCTGGAGGGCGTCGGGCACGTCCCGATGTTCGAGGCACCGGACCGGGTCACGAAAGAGATCATCGGCTTCGTCGACGCGCACGTCGACCCGAAGCGGGCGACCGGTTAGGCGAGCGCCTTCTTGAGGTGATCGGCGATGGTGCCGAGGTACTCCTCACTCGTCTGCCAGGCCTGCTCCGGCCCGATCAGTGTCGCGAGATCCTTGGTCATGTAGCCGCCCTCGACGGTGCCGATCACCACTTCTTCGAGGGACTCGGCGAACTCGATCACCTCGGGGGTGTTGTCGAGCTTGCCGCGATGCTCGAGGCCGCGGGTCCACGCGAAGATCGATGCGATCGGGTTGGTCGACGTCGGCTTGCCCTGCTGGTGCTGCCGGTAGTGCCGAGTGACGGTGCCGTGCGCGGCTTCCGCCTCGACGGTCTTGCCGTCCGGAGTCATCAGCACTGAGGTCATCAAGCCGAGCGAGCCGTAGCCCTGCGCGACGGTGTCGGACTGCACGTCGCCGTCGTAGTTCTTGCACGCCCAGACGTAGCCGCCCTCCCACTTCAGGCAGGCCGCCACCATGTCGTCGATCAAGCGGTGCTCGTAGGTGAGCCCGCGCCTGTCGAACTCGTCGGCGTACTCCTCGTCGAAGATGCGTTGGAACTCGTCCTTGAACATCCCGTCGTAGCCCTTGAGGATGGTGTTCTTCGTCGACAGGTAGACCGGGTAATTCTGTTGCAGCCCATAGTTGAACGACGATCGGGCGAAGTCCTGGATCGACTTCTTGAAGTTGTACATGCCCATGATCACGCCGCCGTCCTCGGGGATCTCGACGACGTCGTGCACGATCGGCTCGCTGCCGTCGGCCGGGGTGAAGGTCACCGTGAACGTCCCCGGCTTGTCGACCTTGGTGTTGAACGCGCGGTACTGGTCACCGAACGCGTGCCTGCCGATGATGATCGGCTTCGTCCACCCCGGCACCAACCGTGGCACGTTGGAGATGACGATCGGTGCACGAAAGATCGTTCCGCCCAAGATATTTCGGATCGTGCCGTTGGGCGAAAGCCACATCTTCTTGAGTTTGAACTCCTCGACGCGGGCCTCGTCCGGAGTGATGGTCGCGCACTTGACGCCGACACCCTCGCGCTTAATCGCCTCGGCCGCATCGATTGTCACCTGATCGTCGGTGGCGTCGCGATGCTCTATACCAAGGTCGTAGTAGTCCAAGTTCACATCGAGGTGCGGCAGGATCAGCTGCTCCTTGATCATCTTCCAGATGATCCGAGTCATCTCGTCGCCGTCGAGCTCTACGACCGTTCCTTCGACCTTGATCTTGGCCCGCATCAGCTGCGCGCAGCCTCCAGCGTCTCGTTGAGGGTCTTGCTCGGCCGCATCACCGCAGTCGTCTTCTCACGGTCGGGGTAGTAGTAGCCGCCGATATCGACAGCGTCGCCCTGCACCTCGGCAAGTTCGGCCACGATCGCGTCTTCTTTTTCGGACAGTGCCTTGGCCAGTGCGGCAAAGTGATCGGCCAGTTCTTGATCCTCGGTCTGCGCGGCGAGTTCCTCCGCCCAGTACAGCGCCAGATAGAACTGGCTGCCACGGTTGTCGAGCTCACCGGTCTTGCGCGACGGTCCCTTGTCGTTCTCCAGCAGCTTGCCGATCGCGGCATCCAGCGTCGTACCGAGCAGCACGGCCCGCTTGTTACCGGTCTTGTCGCCCAGGTCCTCGAAGCAGGCGCCCAACGCGAGGAACTCGCCGAGCGAATCCCACCGCAGGTGGTTCTCCTCGACCAACTGATGGACATGCTTCGGAGCCGAACCGCCCGCGCCCGTCTCGTACATGCCGCCGCCTGCCATCAACGGAACGATCGACAGCATCTTCGCGCTGGTGCCCAGCTCCAGGATCGGGAAAAGGTCGGTGAGGTAGTCGCGCAGGATGTTTCCGGTCGCGGCGATGGTGTCCTGGCCGCGGATCAACCGCTCGAGCGTGTAACGCATCGCCCACACCTGCGGCATGATCTGGATGTGGAGGCCCTCGGTGTCGTGGTCTTCCAGGTAGGCCTTGACCTTCTTGCGCAACTCGACCTCGTGCGGACGTTCGGTATCCAGCCAGAACAACACTGTCATCCCGGAGGCACGCGCCCGGGCGACGGCCAGCTTGACCCAGTCCCGGATCGCCGCGTCCTTGGTGACGGGCATGCGCCAGATATCGCCCTCTTCCACGTTCTGCGTCAGCAGCACTTCGCCGGTACTCGTTGTCGACGATGTCGGCGACGCCGTCCTCGGGGATCTCGAACGTCTTGTCGTGTGAGCCGTACTCCTCGGCCTTCTGCGCCATCAGCCCGACGTTCGGGACGGTGCCCATGGTCGTCGGGTCGAACTGGCCGTGGGTCTTACAGAAGTTGATGATCTCCTGGTAGATCCGGGAAAAGGTCGACTCGGGGTTCACCGCCTTGGTGTCCTTGGTCCGCCCGTCGGCGCCGTACATCTTGCCGCCGAGCCGAATCATCGCGGGCATCGATGCGTCCACGATCACGTCGCTGGGCGAGTGGAAGTTGGTGATTCCCCTTGCCGAATCCACCATGGCGAGCTCGGGACGGTGTTCGTGGCAGTCGTGGATGTCCTGGATGATCTGTTCGCGCTGGAACGACGGCAGCGACTCGATCTTGTTGTAGAGGTCGACCATCCCGTTGTTCACGTTCACACCAAGTTCGTCGAACAGCTCCTGGTGCTTGGCGAAGGCGTCCTTGTAGAAGACCTTCACGCAGTGACCGAACACGATCGGGTGGCTGACTTTCATCATCGTCGCCTTGACGTGCAGCGAGAACATCACGCCGGTCTTGTATGCGTCTTCGATCTGCTCTTCGTAGAAGTCACACAGGGCCTTCTTGCTCATGAACATGCTCTCGATGACGTCGCCATCGTCCAACGCAGTCTCGGGTTTGAGCACGATCGTCTTGCCGCTCTTCGTCTTCAGTTCCATCCGCACATTGCGGTCGCGATCCAACGTCATCGACTTCTCGCCGTGGTAGAAGTCGCCGTGCTTCATGGTCGCCACGTGGGTGCGCGACGCCTGGGAGAACTCGCCCATGCTGTGCGGGTGCTTGCGCGCGTACTCCTTGACGGCGTTCGGGGCGCGGCGGTCCGAGTTGCCTTCGCGCAGAACCGGGTTGACTGCGCTGCCCAGAATCTTGCCGTAGCGCTCCTTGAGCGCCTTCTCCTCATCGGTCTTCGGATGCGCCGGATAGTCCGGGATCGCATAGCCCTTCTCCTGAAGCTCCTCGATGGCGGCGGTGAGCTGCGGTACCGAGGCGCTGATGTTCGGCAACTTGATGATGTTGGTCTCGGGCACCTGGGTCAGCTTGCCGAGCTCGGCAAGGTTGTCCGTCACGCGCTGCTCTTCGGTCAGCTCGTCGGAGAACTCGGCCAGGATGCGCGCCGCCACGGAAATGTCGGTGCTCTCGACGTTGATCCCCGCCGGCTCGGTGAAGGTCCGAATGATCGGCAGAAAGGCGTAAGTCGCAAGCAACGGCGCCTCGTCGGTCAGCGTGTAGATGATGGTCGGCTGCTCATCGCTCATGTGGTGGTCTCCCGGCCTGAAGTGTCGGCTATCAGTATCGCGTCGGTTACGAACCTACGCGTGCCCAAAATAGGGACATTTGCCCCATGTCCCGCAGGGGTAGCGCCTGCACAATCGCATCGTGATCAACCCACTGGCAGCCACAACGGCGGGTGCGATATTCTTCTTGTCGGTCATGAGCGCCAGCGTCAAGCCCCGGCTTGCTGGCCGGCAACCCTCCAACCGCGGTGGGGTGCCCCGGGTGATGACCAGGTTGAGTAGCCGATAGCGACCGGTTGCCGGCAAGCGCGGGTCCGTTGTGACGGGCCCCAGAGACAGATGGAGGCCCGTTTCACATGAGCACGCCAGAAGACCCGACGGCCCGCTGGTCCTTCGAGACCAAGCAGGTCCACGCAGGCCAGACCCCCGACAGCGCCACCAACGCCCGGGCGCTGCCGATCTACCAGACGACGTCATACACGTTCAACAGCACCGAGCATGCTGCGGCCCTGTTCGGGCTTGCCGAGCCAGGCAACATCTACACCCGGATCATGAACCCGACGCAAGACGTCGTCGAGCAGCGCATCGCGGCCCTGGAAGGCGGGGTCGCGGCGCTGTTCCTGGCATCCGGCCAGGCCGCCGAGACCTTCGCGATCCTCAACCTGGCGAGCGCAGGCGACCACATCGTGTCCAGCCCCCGGCTGTACGGCGGCACATACAACCTGTTCCACTACACGCTGCCCAAGATCGGCATCGAGGTCAGCTTCGTGGAGGACCCCGACGACCTGGAGTCCTGGCGGGCGGCCGTGAAGCCGAACACCAAGGCGTTCTTCGCCGAGACCATCTCCAACCCGCAGAACGACATCCTCGACATCCCCAACGTCGCCGCGGTCGCCCATGACGCAGGCGTACCGCTGATCGTCGACAACACCGTCGCCACGCCGTATCTGATCCAGCCGATCAGCCACGGCGCCGACATCGTCGTGCATTCCGCCACCAAGTACCTCGGCGGACACGGCGCCGCGATCGCAGGCGTGATCGTCGACGGCGGCACGTTCGACTGGACCAACGGCAATTTCCCCGGTTTCACCACGCCCGATCCCAGTTACCACGGCGTGGTGTTCGCCGAGCTGGGACCGCCCGCGTACGCCCTGAAGGCCCGGGTGCAGCTGCTGCGCGACATGGGGTCGGCGGCGTCGCCGTTCAACGCCTTCCTGGTCGCGCAGGGCATCGAAACGCTCAGCCTGCGCGTCGAGCGGCACGTGGCCAATGCGCAGCGGGTCGCCGAGTACCTCGAGGCCCATCCCGACGTGATCTCGGTGAACTACGCGGGCCTGCCCAGCTCACCGTGGCACGAGCTGGGCAAGAAGCTGGCGCCGAAGGGCACCGGTGCGGTGCTGGCCTTCGAGCTGGCAGGCGGTATCGACGCGGGCAAAGCGTTCGTCAACTCGTTGACGCTGCACAGCCACGTCGCCAACATCGGCGACGTGCGCTCGCTGGTGATTCACCCGGCGTCGACCACCCACGCCCAGCTGAGTCCCGAAGAACAGCTGGCCACAGGTGTGACGCCCGGCCTGGTGCGGCTGGCGGTCGGCATCGAGGGAATCGACGACATCCTCGCCGACCTCGAGCAGGGTTTCGCCGCGGCGAAGCCGTTCCATGCCGCCGGAAAGCACCGATCCGGCAACGGTCGCGTCGTTCTGAGGGTTTTGACGTGACAATCTTTGACGTGCCTACCGACACGCTGCCCGCCGAAGGCGAGGTGGCCATCGTCGACATCGGTTCGGTGACGCTCGAGAACGGCGCCGTTATCGACGATGTCTCCATCGCCGTACAGCGGTGGGGCGAACTGTCGCCCAACCGCGACAACGTGGTGGTGGTGCTGCATGCGCTGACCGGTGACTCGCACATCACCGGTCCGGCCGGCCCCGGTCACCCGTCGCCGGGGTGGTGGGACGGCGTCGCAGGCCCCGGCGCCCCGATCGACACCGACAGGTGGTGCGCTGTAGCCACCAATGTGCTCGGCGGCTGCCGCGGGTCAACCGGCCCGAGCTCGCTCGCGCGCGACGGAAAGCCATGGGGCTCAAGGTTTCCGCTGGTTTCGGTGCGCGACCAGGTTGAGGCAGACGTCGCCGCGCTCGCGGCGCTTGGCATCAGCGAGGTCGCGGCGGTCGTCGGCGGCTCGATGGGCGGGGCCAGGGCGCTGGAGTGGATGGTCACCCATCCCGACAAGGTCCGGGCGGCGTTGGTGCTTGCGGTAGGGGCCCGCGCGACCGCCGACCAGATCGGCACGCAGAGCAGCCAGATCGCCGCGATCAAGTCCGATCCGGACTGGCAGAACGGTGACTACTACGGCACCGGCCGCGGACCCGACCTCGGCATGGAGATCGCCCGCCGCTTCGCGCACCTGACCTATCGCGGCGAGCTCGAGCTGGACGACCGCTTCGCCAACGACGGCCAGGGCGACGAGGATCCCGCGACGGGAGGCCGCTACGCGGTGCAGAGTTACCTGGAGTATCAGGGCCACAAGCTGCTCTCGCGCTTCGATGCGGGCACCTACGTAGCGCTCACCGAGTCGTTGACCAGCCACGACGTCGGGCGGGGTCGCGGCGGCATCCGCGCGGCACTGGGCAGTTGCCCCGTGCCCGTGGTGGTCGGTGGCATCACCTCCGACCGGCTCTATCCGCTGCGGCTGCAGGAGGAATTAGCCGAGCTGCTTCCTGGTTGTGCCGGATTGGAAGTCGTCGACTCGATCTATGGCCACGACGGCTTTCTGGTCGAAATCGAGGCGGTCGGCGAATTGATTCGTGAGACGTTGGAGTTGGCGTCCCGGTGACCCGGTCCAGCCAGCAGCGTTCCCTGTCCTTCGGTGCAGAGGCCGCGGCATACGAACGCGGCAGGCCGTCATATCCGCCGGAGGCCATCGACTGGCTGCTGCCGCCGGATGCCCGGGACGTGCTCGACCTTGGCGCGGGCACCGGAAAGCTCACCACCCGGCTCGTCGAACGCGGGCTCGGCGTCGTAGCCGTCGACCCGATCCCGGAAATGCTTGACCTGCTGAGCAATTCGCTACCCGATACCCCTGCGCTGCTCGGCACCGCCGAAGAGATCCCGCTGCCGGACGACAGCATGGACGCGGTGCTGGTCGCACAGGCGTGGCACTGGTTCGATCCCGAGCGCGCCGTCAAGGAGGTCGCCCGGGTGCTGCGGCCCGGCGGACGGTTGGGCCTGGTGTGGAACACCGCCGATGAGCGGCTGGGCTGGGTGAAGGACCTCGGCCACATCATCGGCCACGAAGAGGACCCGTTCAACAACACGGTCACACTGGCCGAACCGTTCGCCGGCGCCGAACGCCACCAGGTGGAGTGGACGAATTACCTGACTCCCCAGGCGCTTATCGACCTCGTCGCGTCCCGTAGTTACTGCATCACTTCTCCGACTGAGGTGCGCACCCAGACCCTGGAGCGAGTGCGCGAACTGCTGGCGACTCACCCCGCGCTGGCCAACACCTCGGGGCTGGCGCTGCCCTACGTCACGGTGGGTATTCGCGCGACGCTGTACTGACGAACCAGTAGGTCAGCTAGCTGGTGCCAAGCGGGTCGATCGTCGCGGCGATGAAAAGCACGGCGGCGCTGACCGTTGCCGTGGTGGCGAAGTCAACGCCCTTACTGCGCACCACCAGCAGGCCGGCCCGGTCGTCGGTGAGCCCGAGCCGCAGCGCCGCCGCAACCGCGACACCGATGCCGATCACCAATGCACCGCGCCGCCAGTACCCGGCGACCACGAGGACGAAGGCCGCCAGGAAGAAAAGGCCCACCAGCAGAATGGGCCACTGCGCGCGAACCAACCTGCGGGCGAACTCCCGGCCGGTCACGACTGCTTTTCGGCCAGTTCGACGACGTTGACCAACAGGAAGGCCCGAGTCAACAGACCGACACCACCCGGGTTCGGCGACACGTGCCCCGCCACCTCCCACACGTCGGGCGCCACGTCACCGACCAGCTTGCCGTCTTCGTCGCGGCTCACTCCGACATCGACGACGGCCGCACCCGGCCGCACCATCTCCGCGGTCACCATGTGCGGTACGCCCGCCGCGGCGACGATGATGTCGGCATCGCGAGTCAACTGCGGCAGATGTCGAGTTGCCGTGTGGCACAACGTCACCGTGGCATTCTCCGACCGCCGGGTAAGCAGAAGGCCCAGTGGCCTGCCGACGGTGACGCCGCGGCCGATCACCACCACCTGTGCGCCCGCGATCTCCACCTCGTACCGCCGCAGCAGGTGCACGATGCCACGCGGCGTGCACGGCAGCGGCGCGGGCTCGTTGAGCACCAGCCGGCCCAGGTTCATCGGATGAAGGCCGTCGGCGTCCTTGCCCGGGTCGAGGCGCTCCAGCGCGGCGTTCTCATTGAGGTGCTTGGGCAGCGGCAGCTGCACGATGTAGCCGGTGCACTCGGGGTTGGCGTTCAGCTCGTCGATGGTCTCGTCGAGCTTGGCCTGGCTGATGTCGGCGGGCAGATCGCGCCGGATCGAGTTGATGCCCACCTTGGCGCAGTCGGAGTGCTTACCGCGCACATACGCCTGCGAGCCGGGGTCGTCGCCGACGAGCACCGTGCCGAGGCCGGGGGTTCGTCCAGCCGCGGTCAGTGCCGCTACTCGTTCCTTGAGGTCGACGAAGATCTCGTCGCGCGTGGCCTTGCCGTCCAATGTGATCGCACCCACGGCAGCCAGTCTGACATGTGACTGTGGCAGTCTTCTGCCCATGAACACTCAGCCCAATGTGTTCACCCCGGCCAAGCTCGGCCCGGTGACTCTGCGCAACCGCATCATCAAATCGGCGACCTTCGAGGGGGCGACCCCGAACGCGCTCGTCACCGACGACCTGATCAGGTACCACCAGCTGCCTGCCGCAGGCGGAGTGGGGATGACGACGGTCGCCTACTGCGCGGTGGCGGAGGCCGGGCGCACCGAGCCCACCCAGATCTGGATGCGACCCGAGGCGGTGCCCGGACTGCAGAAGCTGACCGAGACCATTCACGCCGAGGGCGCGGCGGTCAGCGCGCAGATCGGACACGCCGGACCGGTAAGGCATTCGCGCGTAGGCAAGACCAAGGCGCTGGCTCCGGGACGCCTCTTCAATCCCCTGGTGATGAGCTTCACCAGGAAGGCCACCCGCGACGACATCACCGAAGTCATCAACGCGCACGCCAACGCCGCGCAGATCGCCATCGATTCCGGGTTCGACGCCGTTGAGATTCACCTCGGCCACGGCTACTTCTGCAGCTCCTTCCTGAGCCCGCTGATCAACCGTCGCGACGACGAGTTCGGCGGGTCACTGGAGAACCGTTCGAAGGTGGCCCGCGGAGTCGTCAACGCCGTCAAGCAAGCGGTCGGCGATCAGATCGCGGTGACGGCGAAACTCAACATGACCGATGGGGTACGCGGCGCCATCAAGGTCGAGGAGGCCCTCCAGACGGCTAAATGGCTGGAAGAGGACGGCGGCCTCGACGCGATCGAGTTGACGGCGGGCAGTTCATTCATCAACCCGATGTATCTGTTCCGCGGTGACGTGCCACTCAAAGAGTTCGCCAACGTCTTCAAGCCACCGATCCGGTGGGGAGTGCGACTGCTCGGCGGCAAGGTGTTCCGCGAATATCCCTACCGCGAGACGTATCTGCTGCGCGACGCCAAACTGTTCCGCGCGGAGTTGAAGATGCCGCTGATCCTGCTCGGTGGCATCACCAACCGCGAGTCGATGGACCTGGCGATGGCGGAGGGTTTCGAGTTCGTCGCGATGGGCAGGGCGTTGCTGGCCGAACCCGACCTGATCAACCGGATTCAGGCCGACGGCGACAACCATTCGGTGCGGTCACTCTGCAACCACTGCAACGAGTGCATGCCGACCGCCCTGCGGTCGAGCGAGTCCATCCACACCCACTGCGTGGTGACGGGCTCGCCGGACTGACCGGCTACTGCGGCTTTGGCGCGGGGATCTCCACCGCCAGCAGCGGCGGCGCCCCGAATTGCAGCACCGGCTCGGTGCGCGCGTACCCGTCGGACTTGATGACGAGGTCCTTTGCGGTGACCGTGTAGGTGACGCCGTCCTTCTGTGCGAAGAACTCGCCGGGCACGGTGGGTTCGGCAACGACGGTGAGCACCGCGTCGTCGCCCAGTCGGGCACCGCGGTATTCGTAGTGGCCGTCGGGGTCCAGGCAGATCGCGACGAGCGATTGTTCCGTGCGACCGAACAAGACCGCGGACTGTGGCGCTTCGCAGCGCACCTTGGTATCGACGAAGCCCCGGTCGTCAGTGGGATACGAGGGCTGCGCCGCGGCCGTCGGCAACGGACCCGCAGTCAGCGCCCAGGATGATGGCGGCAAATAGGACGCTGCCGGTGCCGCGCGGCGGGGCGTGCAGTGACAACACCTACAAGCGGACCATGAAGAGCGCAGAGAACCCGCGCGACTCGCCGATTGATACCTATAGAGTTGGTCGCGATGAGCCGACCAGCCCCGCCCGCGCTGACCGTTCGGTACGACGGGTCAGCCCGCAACTTCGCCGCTGGAAATGATGTCGTCATCGGTCGCGATCTGCGCGCCGACGTACGCGTCGCCCACCCCCTGATCTCCCGGGCACACCTGGTGCTGCGGTTCGACCAGGGCCGGTGGATCGCGATCGACAACGGCAGCCTCAACGGCATGTACGTGAACGGACGCCGGGTGCCGACCGTCGACATCCAGGACGGCCAGCGCGTCAACATCGGCAATCCGGACGGCCCCGAGCTGAGTTTCGAGGTGGGCAGGCACGAAGGGTCCGTTGGCCGGCCGCCGACCTCGTCGATCCCGGTCGCACCCCGCCAAAGCGGGCCGTGGCCCACTCAGCAACCACCCGTGTCCCGCCCGCAGCCCTACCCGACCGGCGGGCAGCCGGGCTACCCGTCGACCCAGCAACCGCGGTACCCGAGCGGCCCGCAGCCCAACTACACCGGGTCGCAAGCGCAACCCACCCGGGCGCCGAGTCCGGTGTCGCAGCGGGGATCCCAACCGGCCCTCTCCCAACCGGCGCTCGAGTCGGTGACGGCGATAGGTCCAGCGGCCGCGCCGCGCTCGAGCGAGGGCAACCTCGCGACGAGCATGCTGAAGATCCTGCGGCCGGGCCGTCCCGCCGACGCTCCGCCCGGCTCGATCAAGATCGGCCGCAACACCGACAACGACATCGTCATCCCCGATGTGCTCGCATCCCGCCATCACGCGACGTTGATACCCGGTCCCAGCGGCACCGAGATCCGCGACAACCGCAGCATCAACGGCACCTTCGTCAACGGGTCCCGCGTCGAATCCGCGCTCCTGCACGAAGGCGACACGGTCACCATCGGCAACGTCGACCTGGTGTTCCGCGGTGGCGCGCTCGTCCGGCGCACCGAGACCACGGCGGCCAGCGGCACCGGCGGCCTCGACGTGCACGGAGTCACGTGGACCATCGAGGGCAACAAGACGCTGCTGGACAACATCTCGCTGACAGCGCGGCCCGGCACGCTGACCGCCGTCATCGGCCCGTCGGGCGCGGGCAAATCGACCTTCGCCCGGCTGGTGGCCGGCTACACCCACCCGACCACCGGCACGGTGGCGTTCGAGGGTCACGACGTGCACGCCGAGTACGCCTCGCTGCGCTCCCGGATCGGGATGGTGCCCCAGGACGACGTCGTGCACGGTCAGCTGACCGTGAACCAGGCGCTGATGTTCGCGGCCGAACTGCGGCTGCCGCCGGACACCAACAGGGAAGACCGCGAACGGGTCGTCGCGCAGGTGCTCGAGGAACTCGAGATGACCCAGCACAGGGAAACCCGGGTGGACAAGCTGTCCGGCGGACAGCGCAAGCGCGCATCTGTCGCGATGGAGCTGCTCACCGGACCGTCGCTGCTGATCCTGGACGAGCCGACGTCGGGCCTCGACCCCGCGCTGGACCGGCAGGTCATGACGATGTTGCGCCAGCTCGCCGATGCGGGCCGCGTGGTGCTCGTGGTCACCCACTCGTTGTCCTACCTCGACGTCTGCGATCAGGTGTTGCTGCTGGCCCCCGGCGGCAAGACCGCATACGCGGGTCCGCCCAGCGGGATCGGCGCGGCGATGGGCACGACGAACTGGGCCGACATCTTCAGTTCGGTCGCGCGCGACCCCGACGCGGCCAACCAACGATTCATCGCCGCGCACGGGCCGACGCCGCCGCGACCGCCCGCTCAGACGCCTGCGGACCTCGGTAAACCGACAAAGACCAGCCTGCGAAAGCAGTTCTCGACGATCTCTCGTCGCCAGATGAGGCTGATCATCTCGGACCGCGGGTACTTCATCTTCCTGGCGGTGTTGCCGTTCATCATGGGTGTGCTGTCGCTGTCGGTGCCGGGAGACGTCGGCTTCGGCGTGCCAGTTCCCGCGATAAAGGGTGGTGAAGCGCCGAACGAGCCGGGGCAGATCCTGGTTCTGCTCAATGTCGGCGCCATCTTCATGGGCACCGCCCTGACGATCCGCGCCCTGATCGGCGAGCGGGCGATCTTCCTGCGCGAGCAGGCCGTCGGGCTGTCCACGACCGCATACCTGATGGCCAAGGTCTTCGTCTTCGCCGGGTTCGCGTTGCTGCAGTCGGCCGTCGTCGTCGGCATCAACATCTGGGGCAAGAAGTGGGGTCCGGGAGCCGTGGAGAGCGGCGCGGTGATCCCCAACCGGACCCTCGAGCTGTACGTGGACATGGCCGCGTGCTGCGTTGCCGCAGCGATGGTCGGCTTGGCTCTCTCGGCGCTGGCCAAATCGAACGAGCAGATCATGCCGCTGCTGGTGATCGCGATCATGTCGCAGCTGGTGTTCCAGGGCGGCATGATCCCGGTGACCGGCCGGATTGGGCTCGACCAGTTGTCATGGTTCACGCCTGCGCGGTGGGGATTCGCCAGCACCGCGTCGACGATCGACCTGATAAGGCTCGTACCGGGCCCATTGACGCCGCAAGACTCGCATTGGAAACACACCCCCGGCGCATGGTGGTTCAACATGGCCATGCTCGGGTGTATCTGCGTCGGCTACTTGAGCTTCGTGCGGTGGAAGATCCGCCTCAAGTCCGGCTAGGCCCGTACTCACTCACCGTGGACGTCCAGCCCGTGTGCGGCGGCGAACGCCAGCGCCTGCTCGATGTCTATCCGTGCGCCGCGCAGTGCGGCGGTGGTCCACAACGTCGGGTCGACGCGCGCCCCGCGCAGGTCGGCTCCGTCCAGCCGGGCGTCCTGGGTGCGGGCGCCCCGAAGGTCCGCACCGCGCAGCACCGCCTTGCGGAGGTCCGCTCCTACCAGGCTGGCCTCGCTCAGTCGGCAGTCGGAGAGGTCGACTTCACGGAGGTCGCACCCGCCCAGCACCGCCAGGGTGAAATCCACCTCCGCCAGTGTCACCGGCCGCAGCCGACACTCGGTGAACACCGAACCCAGCATGCTGCAATGGCGAAACGTACTGTGCCACAGCGTTGTCCGGCGAAATGTACAGTTGCGGAAGGCCGATCCGACATGCTCGGACTCCCCCAGATCAACACCGCTGAAGTCACATTCGGTGAACACCACACGTTCGGTCCGCAGCCGACTCAGGTCATCGTCGCGAAAATCGTGGTCAGTGAATTCGCGTTCCGTCCAAACGGTTTCGGCCTCGGCCACGCGATCAGCCGGGCACCGACGGAAGCACGTTCAGCGCGTACTCCGTGACGGCGATCAGCGCCGCGATGGAGGAGTGCCGGTCCCTGGCGTCCACCATGATGATCGGTATGTGATCGGACAGCGCGAGCGCCTTGCGCACTTCGTGCGGGGAATACCGTGGCGCATCGTCGAATTCGTTGATCGCAATCAGGAAGGGCATGTTGCGGGCCTCGAAGAAATCCACCGCTGCGAAGCTGTCGGCCAGTCGCCTGCAGTCGACGAGGATGATCGCGCCGATCGCGCCGCGGACCAGGTCGTCCCACATGAACCAGAACCGCCGCTGGCCGGGAGTGCCGAACAGATACAACACCAGGTTCTCGTCCAGAGTGATCCGGCCGAAGTCCATCGCGACCGTTGTGGTCCGTTTGTCTGGTGTGGCGTCCAGACCGTCGAGCCCGGCCGAGGCATTGGTCACCAGCGCCTCGGTGCGCAGCGGCATGATCTCGGAGACCGCGCCGACGAACGTGGTCTTGCCGGCGCCGAAACCGCCGGAGATGACGATCTTTGTCGACGCCGTATCGCGGCCCTCAGAGTGCTCGTAAGCCACGGAGGGTCCTTCCTATCAGTTCTCGACGCTCGTCGATGGTCGACCGATCGCTCAGGGTCGCGCGTACCAGCAGGTGCCCGGACGACACCAGATCACCGATCAGCACGCGTGCCACACCGACCGGCAAGGATAGATGAGCGCCGATCTCGGCGACCGACGGGCTGGTCGCGGATAGCGCGCAGATCTGTGCTCGCACATCGTTTCCCGGCCATCTCTGCGGCTTGTCGGATACCACGGCCTCGATCAGGGCCTCCAGCGGCAGGTTGACGCGGGAGTGCGTGCGGCCGGCCGTCAGCGTGTACGGCCGTACCAGGCTGGGTTGATCTGCGGGTGCGCGAGACTCGAGTTCGTCCATCCGCCACTCACGAGTGTTGGGGCGCTCGTCGTGACGACTGGACGACGCTGCCGACGCGCTCCACCAGCATCGCCATCTCGTAGCCGATCTGGCCGATGTCGCACCCAGTGCTGGCCAGCGTCGCGAGGTTGGAGCCGTCCCCGACCCGCATCAACAGCAGGTAGCCGTTCTCCATCTCGACGACGGACTGCATCACGTGGCCGCCGTTGAACAGCTGTGAGGCACCGATCGACAGGCTGGCCAGCCCGGACGCGACCGCGGCGAGCTGGTCGGCACGTTCGATCGGCATGTGCTCACTGGCGGCCATCAGAAGGCCGTCCGCTGACACCAGAACCGCGTGGGTCACACCGGATACGTCGCGGGCGAACTTCGAGACCAGCCAGTCGAGCGAATCGCGCTGCGTCGAACTTGGTCCGGAAAGGTCATTCGTTATCTGTTCCTCTGGTCTCCTGGGCGTGTGAGCGCGCGGCGTGCACACCGCCGAAGTGGCTGCTGATGCTCGCGCGAACAGCGTCCGGATCGCGTACCGGAATCGCGTGTGCGCCGGTATCGAATTCGGCCGCCGACTCTACCTCGTCCTCGTCCTCATGGCTGCGGTGCGCTCCACCGTTCGAATAGGCACCGTTGGCGCCGTGCCCCGCGGTACCGGGTACCAGCCGGGCGCCCGGGTCGCGCACGGGCAACCCCTGGTCGGTGTGCGACAGGACCGGGGCGTCCTCGGCGGCCTCGGCCGCCGACCATCCGTGATCCCAGACCGATTCCCAATTCAGATCGCTGCTCTTGGC
The DNA here is from genome assembly GCA_963713225.1 of uncultured Actinomycetota bacterium. Taxonomy (GTDB): domain Bacteria; phylum Actinomycetota; class Actinomycetes; order Mycobacteriales; family Mycobacteriaceae; genus Mycobacterium. The sequence continues at coordinate 98,737 of CAVQLB010000001.1, forward strand.
CAGGTCGGTGGGGTCGACCAGCCACTCGGACAACATCTTCTGGTAAATCGCGTCGTCGGACCCCGCCGTTGTCGAGACCTCTTCTGCCTGGGCCCTTGACGCGAAGAACGCAGAGGTGTCGACGGGTGCCTGCCTCTCCTGCTCTGCGGCCGGCTCTTCCCAAGGCTCAGGCTCCTCCTCCACCGTGGCCGGGCCTTCGAAGATGCCGCTGGCGCCGGGACTGCGCTGAGGCAACAACGTGACCGGAACCTCGGAGTGTCCGTTGAGCTGGTCGACGTCGACCTCGTCACCGTATTCGTCGTATTCGGTGAGCTCGTCGAGAGCCAGTGCGGTGGCGATGCCCGATCGAGCGTCGGCAGGCGTGCCCTGTGCGCCGGTATCGAGCTGTTCATGCACGCCGGCGCGGGAAAGCAGCTCGGACGGTACATAGACCCCGGCGGTGGTGCCCGAATTCGGTTCGCCCGCAATGGTGCTGCGCAGCCGGACCACCAGCCCGTGCTGTTGGGCCAGCCGCCCGACGACGAACAGACCCATATGGCGGGCGGTATAGGGGGTCACCTCGCCACCGGACTGCAGGCGGGTGTTGGCGACCCGCAGATCGGATTCGGTCATGCCGAGCCCGATGTCGCTGACCTCGATGACCAGACCGCCGTTGCCGGTGTGCACGGCCGACACCCGCACCTGCGAGATCGGCGGCGAGTAGCTCAACGCGTTGTCCAGCAGCTCGGCCAGCAGGTGCACGAGGTCACCGGCCACTGATCCGGCGATCTCGCTGTCGGGCACCGTCGCGGTGACGACGCGGGTGTAGTCCTCGACCTCGGAGGCGGCCGCGTTGACGATGGCCGCGACGGGCACCGCGTCGGCCTGCTCGCGCGGCACCTTCGCACCGGAGAGCACCAGAAGGTTGGCGCCGTTTCGCCGCATCCGCGCGGCAAGATGGTCGAGCTTGAACAAGCTCTCCAGCCGCTCGGGGTCCTCCTCGTTGCGCTCCAGCCGGTCGATCAGCGTGAGCTGTTGATCGACAAGCGAGCGGCTGCGCCGAGACAGCGTCTCGAACATGTCGCCGACCTGCAGTTGCAGTCGGCTCTGTTCACCGGCCAGGAAGACGGCCTGTTCGTGCAGCTCGTCCACGGCGTGCGCGACCTGGCCGACCTCCTCGGTGGTGTGCACCGGGATCGGAACGACGGGCCCGGGTTCCTTCCCCGCCCGCACCCGCTCGATTTCGTGCGCCAGGTCGTCGTGCGCGACCCGCAGGGCGCTGTCGCGCAGCGTGCGCAGCGGGCGCACCAGTGACCGCGCCACCAGGGTGACGAGCAGCAGGGCCAGCACGATCGCGCCGAGCACGATCGCCGAGTCGCGGATCGCTTCTGTGCGTGCGGTCGCGGCTTCGTCGGCCACCGCGCCCGTCACCGCGGGCACCGTGCGGTCGATCATCCGGGTGGCGATCTGGTCGGTGGCCTGCAGCGAGGCGGTCATATCCGGGTTGTTGACCAACGGGATGGCCGGGTCGGAGATGAGTGCGGTCCGGCGGACGTACTCGGCCTGCAGTTGCTGGGCCTCCTGCGAGCCGATGCCGAGCACCTGGCTCATGCCGAACAGCGTCGACGGCTCGGTACCCGCGAGGGTGATCATGCGCGCGCGCTGCTCGGGCTCGGGCAGCTCCCCGCCAAGGTTGACCAGCAGCTGCTCCATCATCATCTGACCGCGGCGCACCGACGGCGCGGGTCAGGCCCTGGGTCTGGGTGCGGATGCGCTCGTCGTCGACGCGGACCGACCCGGTGATCGCGTCCTCGGAGGTAAGCAGGATCGGCGCGTAGAGAGTGACCCGGTCGACCAGGCCGATGCTGTTGGAGGTGACCTTGTCCAGCAGCGCCTGGCCGCCGTCGAGCATGCTCGTGACGCCCTTGCGGACATCCGGCGGGACATCGGGGGTGTCGTTGAGCCGACGCTGCAACTCCGCGCGGCTGGAGTCGAAGGTGCTAATCGCGGCCTGGGTGTCGCCGCCGGCCGACGGTGCCAACATCGCTCCGTTGAGCGCCGTCATGTAGCTAACGATCGCGGGCACCATTTCGGCGCGATCGGCGGCGCGTTGTAGATCACGCGCTTCAATCGCGTTGGAGTAGATGCGCAACCCGCCGAAGGCGCCCGCCAGAATCAGCGGCACCAAGACGATCGCAAACACCTTCCAGCGGACCGGCCAATTCTTCAGCGACCATCTGGAGGGACGTTTGGTCGCGGCGGCTGCCTCCGCGTCGGGATCTTCGACCAATCCGTCCACCAGCTCTTGCTGCGTGAATGTGGTCATCGCTGCCCGCCCGCGCTAGCGGCCGCGAGTCCGTCATTTTCAAATAGAGCGAGGTTCATAACGCTTCCTGCTGATTTTGCCCCAGGTCGGGCTGGCGTTCTACGCCTGGCAATTGATCGAGTATGCCAGCCGCGCGCGGTCCTTTCCACAATTCTTACTGAACAGACAGAGTTCGGGGGCTCCGCCAAAAGCCGTTAGACGGCATCCGAGCAAATGTCGGCGGGTGCACCTGCAATCATCGTCAAATGTTCCGGCTGATGTTTTTCTCCCCGCGTATCGCGCCTAACACCGGCAATGCGATCCGCATGGTCGCCGCGACTGGGTGCGAGCTGCACCTGGTCGAGCCGCTTGGGTTCGAGCTGTCCGAACCCAGGCTGCGCCGGGCGGGGCTGGACTACCACGACCTCGCATCGGTCACGGTGCACCCGGATCTGGCATCAGCCTGGGACGCGCTCGCGCCGACCCGGGTGTACGCCTTCACCGCGCATGCGACGACGCCGTTCGCCGACATCGCCTACCAGCCCGGCGACGTGTTGATGTTCGGGCCAGAACCGACCGGCCTCGACACCGCCACCCTGGCCGACCCGCACATCACGTCGCGGGTGCGCATCCCGATGCTGGCGGGCAGGCGCTCACTGAACCTGTCCAACGCCGCGGCCGTGGCCGTCTACGAGGCCTGGCGCCAACACGGTTTCACCGGGGCCGTCTGACCGGCCTGTTACCACCTGTTCCAGTGCGCGAATTCCTCCGCGGGCAGGCGCTTGGCGCGCCGGAAGTCGGTGCCCTTGGTGTAAGCGATCGGGAACAGGCCACCCTGGCTGTACTCCTCGAACGGAATGCCGAGCACCTCGGCGGCCAGCTTCTCGCCCTTACCCATCAGGTGCAGCGTCGTCCATGCCGAGCCGAGGCCACGCGAACGCAACGCCAGCATGAAACTCCACGCGGCAGGCAGCAGTGAGCCCCAGAACCCGGCGCTCTGCGCGGCGGTTGCTCCGTCCGGACGGCCTTCGAGGCACGGGATCATCATCACCGGCACCTCATGCAGGTGCTCGTTGAGATACTTCGCCGAACTCATCACCGCGCCGATCTGATCGTCACGCATGTCGCCCCGCTTCGGCTTCTCCTGGTCGAGGTAGGGCGTCGCGTTGTGCCGATAGATGTCGGCGAGTGCCTTCTTCGTGTCGGGGTCGTCGATGAACAGCCACTGCCAGCCCTGGGAATTGGAACCCGTCGGCGCCTGCAACGCGAGGTCGAGACATTCGATGAGCACCTCACGCGGGACCGGCTTCTCCAGATCGAGACGTTTGCGCACCGAGCGGGTGGTCGTCAGGACTTCATCGACGGACAAGTTCAAGGTCATTTCGCCGAGACTACAGTCGAGAAATGACAGCCCAACTGACGCAAGAGGTTTCCGGCAGGCTCCAATCCGACCACTACGGATGGCTTACCACCGTCGCCAAGTCCGGGCAGCCCGTGCCGCGACTGGTGTGGTTCTACCTCGACGGCACCGACGTGATCGTGTACACGATGCCGAACGCCGCCAAGGTCAGGCACATCGACAACCATCCGCGGGTGAGCCTGAACCTGGACTCCGACGGCAACGGCGCCGGCATCGTCGTGGTCGGCGGCAGCGCAGTCGTCGACGACGTCGGCGTCGATCCCCGCAAGGACGAGTCGTACTGGGAGAAGTACCAGGCCGATGCCGAGCAGTTCGGGCTGACCGAGTCGATCGCCGACTACAGCACCCGGCTGAGAATCGGCGTCGACAAGGTCTGGACCACCCCGACCGAGGGCTGATGTGCACTCCAAATCCGATTTCGAGCGCCCGGTAAGGCGGTGGCAGGACATCCCGGGCTGGTTCCAGTGGCGCGGCGCCCAGGAGGACGCCGTCGCGCACTTCGGTGACGGCAGCCGGTTCGTCGAGGTCGGCTGCTATCTGGGAAAGAGCTTGTGCTCGCTGGCCGAACTGATTCGCGAGAGCGGCCGCGGCATCGCGCTCACCGGGGTCGACACCGCGCGGGGCAGCGGACCTGAGGGCACGCACGACACAAACGCACACGGTCCCGCGGTCGAGTACGGCGGCGGCACCTTCGCCGGCCTGCTGCACCGCAACGTGATCGCTTGCGGCGCAGCTGATCTGGTGCAGCTGCTGATTAGCGACTCCGTGGCGGCCGCGAATCTGTTTCCCGACCAGTCGCTGGACTGGGTGCACATCGACGCGCGACACGATTACGCCAGCGTGTCGGCCGACATCGCGGCATGGGCGCCGAAGGTACGCACTGGGGGCTGGTTGTCCGGAGACGACTTCAACGCCGATCACTGGCCGGGTGTCGTAGGGGCCGTGCGTGATGCCCTGCCCGGCGCCGAGTCCTGGTGGTCGACGCAGTGGCGGTGGGTCAAGAGCGCTACCTGAAGTTGCGGTGCGGGAAGGCCACGCGTTCCGATTTGCAACATCGCGACGACAGCGTCGTTACGATCAGGGCCTAATCGGTACCGAACCTGCGAGGTCATCATGCAGATCGAGGCTCACGACCCGCACCATCAGCCCGAGGCGGATCTTCAGGACAAAGGGCTCTCACACGACGCGGTCGGCCTGCTCGGCGGTACCGTCCTCGGTATCTCCTCGGTGGCTCCGGCCTATGCGCTGACAGCCACGATCGGCATCCTGGTGGCCGAGACAGGCGACAAGATGCCGGTGATGATCATCGCCGGATTCCTGCCGATGTTCTTCGCCGCGTACGCCTACCGCGAATTCAACAAGGTCGCACCCGACTGCGGGACGTCGTTCACCTGGACCACCAAGGCCTTCGGGCCCTACGTCGGCTGGCTCGGCGGATGGGCGGCCGTGCTGGCGACCGTCATCGTGCTGTCCAACCTCGCCGGCGTCGCGGTGCAGTTCTTCTACCAGTTCATCGGCGATCTGGCGGGCAGCGAATCCATTGGCGCGCTGTGGGAGAACAAGCTGATCAACGTGGTCACCTGTCTGGTCTTCCTGGCGATCGCCACCGCGGTGTCCTACCGCGGCATCACCACGACCGAACACGTCCAGTTCATCCTGGTCGGGTTCCAGATGGTCGTCCTGTTGCTGTTCGCCGTAATGGCGCTGGCGAAATCCGGCTCCTCGGAGACCGGCATGTCGTTCAGCCTCGACTGGTTCAGCCCCGCCGGGCTGACGCTGTCGGCGTTCATCGCGGGACTGTCCGGTTCGATCTTCGCGTTCTGGGGCTGGGACACCGCCCTCACGGTCAACGAGGAGTCCAAGGACTCCGAGAAGACCCCCGGCCGTGCGGCGCTGCTGTGCGTCCTGTCGATCCTGCTGACCTACCTGCTGGTCGCCGTCGCGACGCAGATGTATGCAGGCGTCGGCACCGAGGGGCTCGGTCTGGGCAACGAGGAGATCTCCGACAACGTCTTCGGCGCCCTCGCCGAACCCGTGATGGGCAGCCCGCTCAACCTGTTCCTCTTCCTCGCCGTGGTGGCCTCCAGCGCCGCCAGCCTGATCACCACGTTCCTGCCGACCTCGCGGACCATGCTGGCGATGGGGACCTACAAGGCCTTCCCCGAGCGCTTCGCCAAGATCCACCCCCGGTACCTGACACCGTCCTACGCGTTGATCGTGGCCGGCATCGGCTCGGCGCTGTTCTACTCGATCCTCACCTTCACCAGCGAGAACGTGCTCACCGACACCATCTACTCGCTCGGCATCATGATCTGCTTCTACTACGGCCTGACCGCGTTCGCCTGCATCTGGTACTTCCGTCACGAGCTGTTCGCAAACGCCCAGAGCTTCGTGTTCAAGTTCCTGTTCCCGTTGCTGGGCGGGCTCGGTCTGCCGCGGTCTTCGTGATCACGCTTCGATCGACAGCGCATCGCCCGACTACGGCAGCGGCGCGAGCATCGGCGGCGTCGGCCTGGTGCTGATCCTGGGTCTCGGAATGATCCTGCTCGGCGTGGTGGTCATGCTGATCATGCGCGCCCGCCAGCCGGCGTTCTTCCGCGGCGAGACGCTGCGCAAGGACACGCCGGTGCTCGTCGTCGACGAGCCATAGCCGACGGCCCTGCGCTCAGTGATGGTGCGCCGCGTGCTTGGCTTCGATGTGCTCGGTCCCGGTGTGGCAGGTCTCGCCCTCGGCCTTCGGCGAGGGGGCGACGTCGATCGACGGGTTCTGGTCGAAGAACCCGAACGGCTTCAGCCAGAACGAGATCGTATCGACCGGCATGATGGGCCAGTCCTCCACGCGCGTGATGTGGTGGATGCCGAAGACATACCAGAGCACGACGTCGGCGTTCTCCAGCGGTGCATCGTCCTTGATCCACTCCGTCAGTACCGGTGTCAACGGTGGACTGCGTGGGGTACTTGCCGCACGGCCAGCGCTCGTCGTCGTCGTGCCGCGTGACCCATAGCGTGTGGCCGATGACCGGCGCCCGAATGTACTGCGGCGTCGAGGGATCCATGATCGCCGGGAACGCGGCGCCGGGCACCAGCTTGTAGGCGACCGGGGTGCCGTGCCGGTTCAGCTTGCCCGGGTTCACGACCTTCCAGCCGCGCTGGGTGTCCCAGTTGTAGTCGCGGGCGGAGGACGCCTCGGAGGTGATCGGGGTGGACTGGGTGACCAGAGCGAGACCGTAGGGGTTCTCGTCGGACACCGGGGGTGCGACCGAGTCCACCTCTACGACGGTGTTCGCCGAACCGTCGACGTCAAGGTCGAGGCGGGCGACCAGGAAGTGCTGATGGAACGGCGCGTAGGTGCGGTTGTCGACGACGGTCCCGTAGGGCGGCGCGGCCTCGCCCTCGGCATACGGGGTGGTGACCATGATGCCGGTCGCGCGTACCTCGCACTCGATGTTGCCGTCCTGGTAGAAGCGCCAGTAGACGAGGTACTCGTAGTTCGCGACGGTGACGTGGCACGAGACCACCATGCGCCGCTGCCTGCGGACCTCGGCACCGGTCAGCGCATCGTCGTGCTTCCAGAGAACGGCGTTGTCCTCCTCGTGTAGGCAGATCGCGTTCTTGATGTCGTATGGCGCTCCCGCGGCATCGTGCAGCACCGCGTCCACGTAGACGATCTCGCCGAGGCAGTCGCAGCCCCGCTCCAGCGAGGTGGCCATGAAACCGAGGCCCCACTCGCCGATGTCGTAGGCCGTCCTGCGGTAGTGGTCGAACGTGGGGTCGCGGTAGGGCACCACCATCTCGGCGAACGACATCCGGTAGGCGACGTCACGCCGCACCCCGTGGTCGTCATAGGCCAGCTGGTAGATCACGGGACCCTCGCGGTAGTTGAAGCCGAGGCGCATCGACCAGTTCTGCCACCGCAACTCGGTGCCGTCGAGAGTGAAGGACGCGCCCTCGGGCTGCGTGATGTGCAGGGGCTTCAGATCGGTGCGCAGCTCACCCTTCCACGGCCCGGGCACGTACTCACCGTCGACCGCAGGCATTCCGACGTCGTACTGGTCCTCAATCTCGAGCAGCTCCAGGGTGTTCACGTCGACGATCATCTTCAGCCCCGAGACCGGGTGGGCGTAAGGATTGCCGTCCGGGGTCTCGCGGACCCACACATCGCACCAGCCCAGCCGGCGGTCGCGGTACTTCTCGGGCATCACCGCCTTGCCGTAGGTCCAGACGTCGACAAGGACGCGGCTCATGTCGGAGATGCCTCGTTCGGCCAATTTGGCGATCACGTCCGGATGCTTGCGAAGTGCCGCGTCGACCTCGTGGAACTCGTCGATGGTGAAGTTCGGCGTGACGTCGGGAATGTGCTTGAACGAGAGGACGGCATCGCCGGTGAGGTCGACCGTCGCTTCGTAGGTCTTGTTGTCGGCGCGGTTCCACACCACCGCGAACGAGTGCCGGGGCACCGCGTCACCGACGCGCCAGGCCAGCACCTCCCGCTTGCCCGGTTCCATCAGTTCGATTGATGCGAAGCGGAAGGAGTCGGTGACATGGCCATCGCGACGCAGGATCTCGGTTGTGCGCCTGAACTCGTCCGCACTCAATGGTTCCAGCGGGTGTTGTGTCACAGCCGACCTTTCCGACGCGTGAATCCGCCGGCCGACGTGGGTGAAGAACGTGGACGACCGTCGGTGGTTATGCGACGATACCGCTAGGAGGCGGTCGTGAAAGTCGCCATGAAAAAAGTTTCCGAAGTGGGCAGATCGCTGCGGACGATCTCGGAGATCCGCAGCTTCTTCCGGACCAATGCTCGCCCGATCTTCTTCGTGGGACCGACCGCGTTCAACCTGCTCGGCATCGACCGCTGGGTCCGTAACTTCGGCTACCTCGTCTACTACGACTCCTGGGACGGCGCCCATCCGCGGGTGTTCACCCCGAAGAACAAGCCGTTCGTCGAGTTCGAGAGCAGCGAGGAGATCAACAACTACCTCCTGCGGGATCCCGAGGTGCAGGCCCACGTCGCGTCTCGGGTGGGATCCTCGGGCGTGGCGCCGATGATCGCGATGGTGTTCTTCGACGAGGAGACCGAGCAGATCTGCGAGGAGCTGGGCTACGACCTGATCCTCCCGTCGGACTCACTGCGACGGCACCTGGACTCCAAGATCGTGACGACTCGCCTCGGCGAGGAGGCGGGGGCACCTTCGGTGCCCAATGTCATCGGACGGGCCGACAGCCACGACCGAGCTGGCCAAACTCGCCGCCGGCGCGGGTTTGGGCTCCGACCTGGTCGTGCAGACACCGTACGGCGACTCGGGTAAGACCACCTTCTTCATCAAGGAGGAGCGGCGACTGGCGGCGCAACGCCGAGCACATGATCGGCGAGGAACTCAAGGTCATGAAGCGGATCAACAACCGGGCCGCGGCCGTTGAGGCCGTCAACACCCGCCACGGCACCGTCGTGGGGCCGTTCATGACCGACCTGACCGGCTATCCCGAGCTCACGCCGTACAAGGGCGGCTGGTGCGGTAACGACCTGTTCCCGGAGGCGTTGAGCGAGGAGCACCGGGCCGTGGCGATCGAGCACGTCCGCCGGCTCGGAGACCGGTTGCGGCAGGAGGGCTATAGGGGCTTCTTCGAGGTCGATGTGCTCGTCGACCTCGACTCCGACCAGGTCTACCTGGGCGAGCTGAACCCGCGGATCTCAGGGGCGTCGTCGATGACCAACGTGACCGCCGGGGCCTACGCCGACATCCCGCTGTTCCTGTTCCACCTCCTGGAGTTCATGGACGTCGACTACGAGGTGGATGTCGACGAGATCAACGAGCGGTGGCGCGAACTCGCAGCCGTCGATGTGTGGGCACAGCTGATCATGAAGGAGCCGGTGGATTCCGTCGAGCGGATCCTGGAAGCGCCGCGCACCGGTACCTGGCACCTCGAGGACGACGGATCGCTGCGGTTCGTCAGGGTGACCAATGACTGGCACGACGTCACGCACGAGGACGAGTGCTTCTTCCTGCGCGTTTATGGACCGGGTGACTTCCGCTTCAAGGGCGCCGATCTCGGCGTCCTCGTCACCAAGGGCCGGATGCAGACCGCCGACGGTCTTACCCAGCGCTGCACGCATTACATCGACGGCATCCGGTCGCAGTACGTCAGCGAAAAGCTGCCGGAGACCCCGACAGTCGTTCCGATCGGGTACGTCAAGTAGGCGCGCCCACCCGCATTCCGCTCACCCGTGCCCGCGTTCCTGACCCTCGACGATGCCGCTCGGGCCCGACGGCCGGGCGGCGGCGGCATCGCCGACCGGTTCGAGGCCGGCCAGGTGGCGACCGACGGCGGCGAAGGCCCGGATCGTATCCAGCAGGTGGGCGGGTTCCTGAGCCGTCGGCCACGATGAGAGCTTCACCGCGACCGTGCGGGTGGCGCGGTCGACGAAGACCATCTGGCCGTGGATGCCCAGGCACAGCAAGATGTCGCCGGAGGGTCCGGGGACGAACCAGAACTGGTTGCGGTACCAGCCGCCGGGCAGGGCGGGCTCGGAGTCAGACGCGGCAAAGGCGCCGCGGATATCGGCGTCGATGTGCCGGGCCTGCCGTAGCCAGTCCTCGGGCACGACGGGTCGGCCCCCGACCGAGCCGTCGTCGAGCAGCAGCATGCCGAAGCGGGCCACATCGCGGGCGGTGGCACTGATACCACCGTCGTGCACCGCGGATCCGAGCGCATCGCAGGTGATTTCGGCGTCGTACTCAGCGCCCATCGGAGCCCAGATAAGGGTGGACACCAGATCGGCCATCCGGACGCCGGCGGCCCGCTCGCACACCCACCCCAGTACGTCGGTGTCTGCCGAGCGGTAGACGAACGGGCCACCGTGAGGACCCTCGGAGGACAGCGAAGTGAGATAGCCGTACAAGCCGACACTCCCGCCCTCGGCCAAAGGACGCCAGCCCATGTAGCGCTCGATGACACGTATCTCGGCATCGGGGTCCTCGTAGGCCTCACTGAACGCGACGCCGGTGCGCATGTCGAGGACGTGTCGCACCGTGGCCCCGTCGTACCCGGAGCCGGTGATCTCCGGAATGTATTGCGTGATCGGCGCCTCCACGTCCAGGCGACCCTGGGACGCAAGGATTCCGCAGACACACCCCACGATGGACTTCGACACCGACATCAACAGATGCGGCGTGTCGGCGTGCATCTCGCCGAGATAGCGTTCGAGGACAACCTGACCGTCGTGCAGCACGATGACGGCATCGGTCCACGTATCCGCCAGCACTTCCCCGACGGTCGGCAGACCGGCGCCGAGCCGCGTCACGGCAATGTCGTCGAGAGCCGATGGGTCGTCGGCGCGCAACAGCGCCCTCGTCTCGGGGCCCCGGGCGATGCGCTGCGTGGGAATGACCTCGCGCAGATGCTGGAAGGACCACCGGTTGAAGGCCGGTTCCTGCCAGTTCTCCAGGCTCGCCACCGACTCGCGAGGTGGGGGGAATCCCGCCATCGGTGCATCGGCCATGGCGCGAACCTTATCCGGAGGCTGGCGGCCGCCGTCGACTAGCCATAGCCGGCGGCCTAGCGGAAGTCCCGACTCCGGGACGCCACCCGCATGTCGAGCTTGCCCAGCCGGTCGGCGACGACGGTGACCGCACCGCTGGCGTTCTGCACCTGTCCCCGGATCACCAGCGCCGACGCCGTCTGCGCCAGCTTGCGGTGGCGCGCCCACACCCCCGGTGAACACAGGATGTTGACCATGCCGGTCTCGTCCTCGAGGTTGATGAACGTCACCCCTTGCGCCGTCGCCGGCCGCTGCCGGTGCGTCACCGCACCCGCCACCAGCACCCGGGTGCCGTCGGGCACCGACAGCAGTTGTTCGGCAGGCACGACTCCCATCGCGTCCAGGTCCGCCCGCAGGAACTGGGTGGGATAGCTGTCCGGAGAGACACCGGTGGCCCAGACGTCCGAGGCCGCCAGTTCCAGCTCGGTCATGCCCGGCAGGGCGGGAATATGCGACGACGACCCCACGCCGGGCAACCGGTCGGGCCGCTGCGTGGCAGCAGCGCCCGCGGCCCACAGCCCCTCGCGGCGCGAGATCCCGAAACAGCCCAGCGCCCCTGCCGTCGCCAACGCCTCGGTCTGCGGCACGGAGAGTTGCAGCCGTCCCGTCAGATCAAGCAGAGAGCCGAACGGCCCGTTGGCTTTTCGTTCCTCGACGAACTGCTCGGCCAGCTCGTCACCGATGTGGCGGATGCTGCCGATGCCCAGCCGGACCTCGGTGCCCGCGTTCTCCAGCGTCGCGTGCGCCAGGCTGGCGTTGACATCCGGTCCGTGCACCGTGACCCCGTGCCGACGGGCGTCGGCCACCAGCGACTGCGGTGAATAGAAACCCATCGGCTGCGCCCGCAGCAGCGCGGCGCAGAACGCGGCGGGATGGTGCAGTTTGAACCACGACGAGTAGAACACCAGCGAGGCGAAGGACAGCGAATGGCTTTCCGGAAAGCCGAAATTGGCGAAGGCTTCCAGCTTTTCGTAGATCCGGTCGGCCACCTCGCCTGCGACACCGTGCCGCTCGCGCATACCGTCGTAGAACCGGCCGCGCAGCCTGCGCATCCGCTCGGTTGACCGCTTGGACCCCATTGCGCGGCGTAATTGGTCCGCCTCGGCGGCGGTGAAACCCGCACAGTCCACCGCGAGCTGCATGAGCTGCTCCTGAAATAGCGGCACGCCGAGGGTTTTCCGCAGCGCGGGCTCCATCGACGGGTGGTCATAGACCACTGGCTCGATACCATTGCGCCGCTTGATGTATGGGTGCACCGAGCCGCCCTGAATGGGACCGGGCCGGATCAACGCCACCTCGACCACCAGGTCGTAGAACACCCGGGGCTTGAGCCGAGGCAGCGTGGCCATCTGCGCGCGGGACTCCACCTGGAAGACGCCTACGGAGTCGGCGCGCTGCAGCATCTCGTACACCGCGGGCTCAGACAGGTCGAGTTTGGCCAGATCGACGTCGATGCCCTTGTGTTCGGCCACCAGGTCGATGACGTAGTGCAGAGCCGAGAGCATGCCGAGCCCAAGCAGGTCGAATTTCACCAAACCGATTGCCGCACAGTCGTCTTTGTCCCACTGCAGCACGCTGCGGTTCTCCATCCTTGCCCATTCCACCGGGCACACATCGGCGATCGGCCGGTCGCAGATCACCATGCCGCCGGAGTGGATGCCCATGTGCCGCGGCAGGTTCGAGATCTGCATCGCAAGGTCGATCACCGGCTCCGGGATGTCCTCGACGTGTGGTGACTCGGCCAGGTTCCCCCACTGTCCGACCTGCTTGCTCCACGCATCCTGCTGACCCTGGGAGAACCCCAGCGCGCGGGCCATATCGCGCACCGAGCTGCGGCCGCGGTAGGTGATGACGTTGGCGACCTGGGCGGCGTAGTCACGGCCATAGCGGTCGTAGACGTACTGAATGGCCTTCTCCCGCAAGTCCGATTCGATATCGATGTCGATATCGGGCGGCCCGTCGCGCGCCGGGGAGAGAAACCGCTCGAACAGCAGCTCGTTGGCGACCGGATCGACGTTGGTGACGCCGAGGGCGTAACAGACCGCCGAGTTGGCCGCCGATCCCCTGCCCTGGGCAAGGATGCCGTTCTCCCGGCAGAATCGGGTGATGTCGTGCACCACCAGGAAGTAGCCCGGAAACTGGAGCTGAGCAATGATTTTCAGCTCATGGTCGATCTGTTCGTAAGCCCGCGGCGACCGCTCGGGCGACCCGTACCGGTTGCGGGCGCCCGACATCACCAGATGCCGCAGCCAGCTGTCCTCGGTGTGGCCGGCCGGAACGTCGAAGGGCGGCAACTGCGGGGCGATCAACGCCAGCGCGAAGGCGCACTGCTCGCCAAGGTCGGCCGCAGCCGTCACCACCTCGGGTCGCCCGGCGAACAACCGCGCCATCTCCTCCCCCGACCGGAGATGCGAGCCGCCCAGCGGCGCAAGGTAACCGGCCGCCTCGTCCATCGAATGCCTTGCCCGGATCGCCCCCATTGCCATGGCCAGCCTGCCCCTTGACGGCTCGGCGAAATGGGCTGCGGTGGTGGCGACGACGCCGAGACCGAACCGGGGCGCCAGCTCCGCCAGTGCGGCGTTGCGCTCGTCGTCGAGGGGATGCCCATGGTGGGTCAGCTCGATGCTGACCCGGTCCCTGCCGAACCGGTCGACCAGATCGGCGAGCGCCTTTTCCGCAGCATCCGGACCGCCGTCGGAAAGCGCCTGGCGGACATGGCCTTTGCGGCATCCGGTAAGGATGTGCCAGTGCCCGTCGGCCGCCTCGGTCAGCGCGTCGTAGTCATAGCGCAGGACGCCTTTTTCGCCGCCGGCAAGATGTGCCGACGCCAGCTGGCGCGACAGCCGTCGATACCCCTCGGGACCACGGGCAAGCACCAGCAGGTGCGGCCCACGGGGATCGGGCTCCTCGGTGCGGTCGCCGCCACCGAGGGACAATTCGGCACCGAACACCGTCTGTACGTCGAGCTCCTTGGCCGCCTCGGCGAAGCGCACGACGCCGTAGAGCCCGTCGTGATCGGTCAGCGCGATGGCGCGCAGATCGAGCCTGGCGGCTTCCTCGACGAGTTCCTCCGGCGTGCTGGCACCGTCGAGGAAGCTGTACGCCGAATGCGTGTGCAGCTCGGCATACGGGACCGACGACCCCGGCCGCTGCACATCCAGCGGCTGATAGCTCCCGCGCTTGCGGGACCACGCCGGACTGTCGCCGCCGTCGCCGATCTGCTCGTCGATGGGCCACCCGGCACGGCGCGGCTTGCCGGTGAGCACCCGCTCCATCTCGGTCCAACTCGGCGGTCCGGTATGCCAACCCACCCGGCCAGTCTAATCGAACATCTGTTCGATTGCAGCTGGGTCGGTTGGGCCTTTCCTACGGCAGGCTGTCCGCGCCGAGTTCGTCTCGCGGCACCACCATCATCGGCACGTCCAGGACGCGCAGCATCTTCGCCGCCGTGGATCCGAGGAACAGGCGCTTGGGTGCGCTGAGCCGGCTCGACCCGACCATGATCAAGTCCCCGTCGTGCCATTCGAGCCGGCCCACCGCCTCTTCGACGGTGGAACCGTCGACGATGGTCGATGTCACCGGAATGCCCTTGGGCAGAGCCTCTTTGGCGGTATCCAATGTCTCCTGCGCGTGGGCGCGCGCCCGCTCCCGAACGGCGTCCCCGTCGCCGCGAAGCGATCCGAATGTCGGGTCGAGAGCCACCAGCGATGCCAGCCGCAACGGCGTGCCCGCCGCCTTGCTGAACCGGACCGCAGTGCGCAGCAACAGATCCGCGCCCTGCCGCTCGCCGATCGCGCAGGTCACCTCGCGGACCCGCTCGACGTCCGAATCGCGGGTACCCCGAGGCGCCACCGCCACCGGAACGGGTGACGAGTGCAGCAGCTCGTTGACCACCGAGCCCAGCGAGTAGGGGCCTACCAGCCCACCGCCCGATCCACCAACCACGATGGCGTCGGCCTCCAGCCGTGCGATCTCCTGGATCAGCCCTTCGGCGAACGACTCGGCGAAGCTCACGTGACTACGCGCGACGACGTCTTCCGGTACCGCCGCCTCGCTCAGCCACTTCTGCGCCTGCTCAGCGAGAACTTCGTCGTAACCACCGCCCGACACGCGTGCGGTTGCCGCACTGTCGACCGGCAAGACGATGCTGAGCTCCAACTCGGCGCCCAGTGTCCGAGCCAGCCGGGCGCCGAGTGCCACCGCGTCCGCGCCGCCAGGTGTGGCCAGATAACCGACGACCAACCTCATTTTCGACCACCGCCAATCTCGCACCCCGTTGTGCCGACGTTCCCCTGAACATCCTGTCAATCCGCGGCGCGATTATCGGCGGTTCGACTCAATCGGCGTATTCGACGACACCGTCCTCGAGCACCAGCCGCGCGTTCGAGCCGTCGGGGTTCGACGCCTCGGTGCGGAACACCGCACGCCCCGGCTCGCTGCGCCAGATCGAGGTGGTCAGCGTCTCGCCGGGAAAGACCGGCGAGGTGAAGCGCGACGCGATTGCCGTGACCTTCGTCGCGTCACCGCCGCCGAGGTCGCTGACCAGTGCACGACCGGCGACCCCGTAGGTGCACAGCCCGTGCAGGATCGGCTTGGGAAAGCCGGCCAGCTCACGCGCGAACCATGGGTCGCTGTGCAGTGGATTTCGGTCGCCGGACAGCCGGTAGATCAGCGCCTGGTCCTCGCGGGTGGGCAGCACCACGCGTGAATCGGGCTCACGGTCGGGAATCTCGGGCGCAACGGGCCGCTGGCCAGGCTGGCCCCCGAAACCTCCTTCGCCGCGGATCACCGCAGTCGACATCGTCTCGGCGACGACCTTCCCGGTGTCGGGGTCCGTGCCCGTCGCCTTGAGCATGACGACGGCGTTCTTCCCCTCGCCCTTGTCCTGTATGTCGGCGACCTCGCCGACCACGCTCAGCTTCCCGGCCGCAGGCAGCGGCTCGAACAGCCGGATCTCCTGGGACCCGTGCAGCAGCATGGCGAAGTTGAAGCTGCCGATCTTGCCTGCCGCGGCGAACCCCGTGCAGGCGATGACGGCATACGTCGGAAGCACCTGCTGAGGGAGGTCGTGGCTGTTCTCCGTAGTGAAGGCGAGCTCGGCGGTTCCGGCGCCGACGCCGAGCGCATAGAGCAGCGTGTCTCGGTCGGTCCATTCGAAAAGGTGCGGGTCGGTTTTCGCACCTACCGCGCTGGGGTCGATCGGCATTGACACTCCCTTCAGGCTGACTCGGACGATATCCGTCCGAGCTGCGCGGGGATTGAGCGGCCGCATTTTTGGATACGGACAGATAGTGGGTGGGGATACGAGTGTGGGCACGAACAGGAACGGGCTGACCGAAAAGCAGCAACACGATCCGTTGGAGTGGATGCGCTTCTACTGGGAGCAGCAGAGCGACGGCGACCCATCCGGATTTCTGGCCATGACATCCGTGCTGCGGCTGCACCACCTGATGACAACATCTGTCGACCATCGCCTCAGAACCGAGTTCAACATCAGCCTCACCGACTTCCAGATCCTCAAGGTGTTGCAGCTGAGCGACACCGGCACCTGGCTGCTCAGCAGGGTGGCCTGGCATCTGATGGTGCACGCCACCACGGTGACGCTCGCCATCGAGCGCCTCGAGACGAAACAGGTGGTCAAGCGTCATTCCCACCCCACCGACCGGCGGGCCACGCTGGTGACGATCACCGACGATGGGCGTGAACTTGCCGACGCGGCAACCCGCTCCCTCAGCCGGCTGGAGTTCGGCCTCCCGGGCCTGTCGCCGGCGCAAACACGGTCGTTGACCGCAACCATCGCGCGGGTTCGCGCCGACGCGGGCGACCTCGACCGGGCCTACGGAACGGCGCCCAACGACATCGGCTGACCGACCGCATCACATTGCGTTGACGTTCGTCGGGCAAACGACGACCATGGCCGCATGCGCTATGTCGTTACCGGCGGTACCGGGTTTATTGGCCGCCGAGTCGTCTCGCGGATTTTGGATCGGTTCCCCGATGCCGAGGTCTGGGTATTGGTCCGTCGCGAGTCGTTGACCAGGTTCGAACGGCTGGTATCCGAGGGCACCCATCCGTGGGGTGATCGGGCCAAGGCACTGGTCGGCGACCTGACCGCGGCCCATCTCAGCCTTTCCGAGGACACCGTCGCCGAGCTCGGCTCGGTCGATCACGTGGTGCACTGCGCCGCCATCTACGACATCACCGTCGACGAGGACGCTCAGCGCGCCGCGAACGTGGAGGGCACCAGGGCGGTCATCGCACTGGCCCGCAGGCTCGACGCGACGCTTCACCACGTGTCGTCGATCGCGGTGGCCGGGACCCATCGCGGCGAGTACACCGAGAGCGATTTCGACGTCGCACAGGACCTGCCGACGCCCTATCACCAGACCAAGTTCGAGGCCGAGCTGCTGGTGCGCTCCGAGCCAGGGCTGCGCTACCGGATCTACCGGCCCGCTGTGGTCGTCGGCGATTCGCGCACGGGCGAAATGGACAAGGTCGACGGTCCCTACTACTTCTTCCCCATCTTCGCGAAGCTGGCCGTGTTGCCGTCGTTCACGCCGATCCTGCTGCCCGACACCGGTCGCTCCAACATCGTTCCGGTGGACTACGTCGTCGATGCGCTGACCGAGCTGATGCACGTCGCCGATCGCGACGGCGAGACGTTCCACCTCACCGCGCCCGACACCATCGGGCTTCGCGGCATCTACCGCGGAATCGCCGGGGCGGCAGGCCTGCCGCGGCTGCGCGGTTCGCTGCCCAGGGGTGCGGCCACGCCGTTCCTCCGGGCGACCGGACGGGCCAAGGTGCTACGCAATATGGCGGCGACGCAGCTGGGGGTGCCGGCCGAGATCCTCGACGTCGTCGACCTGATGCCGACCTTCACCGCGGAGAATACGCGGGAAGCGTTGCGGGGCAGTGGGATAACGGTTCCGGAGTTCGCGGCCTACGCGCCGAAGCTGTGGCAGTACTGGGCCAAGCACCTGGATCCCGACCGCGCGCGGCGCGACGACCCGGCCGGGCCGCTGGTCGGCAAGCACGTCATCATCACCGGCGCATCCAGCGGTATCGGCCGCGCCTCGGCGATCGCGGTCGCCGAACGCGGCGCAACCGTCTTCGCTTTGGCCCGCAGCGCCGAAGCGCTCGACGACCTCGTCGGCGAAATCCGCGCCGCTGGCGGACAGGCGCACGCGTTCACCTGCGACGTCACCGACACCACGTCGGTGGAACACACCGTCAAGGACATCCTCGGCCGGTTCGGCCACGTCGACTATCTGGTCAACAACGCGGGCCGATCGATCCGCCGATCGGTGGTCGCGTCGACCGACCGGCTGCACGACTACGAACGGGTGATGGCGGTCAACTACTTCGGCGCCGTCCGGATGGTGCTTGCGCTGCTGCCGCACTGGCGTGAACGCCGGTTCGGCCACGTCGTCAACGTGTCGAGCGCCGGTGTTCAGGCCCGCAACCCGAAGTACAGCTCGTACCTGCCCACCAAGGCGGCTCTCGACGCCTTCTCCGACGTGGTCTCGTCGGAGACGCTGTCCGACCACATCACGTTCACCAACATCCACATGCCGCTGGTGCGCACGCCGATGATCGTGCCGTCCTCGCGGCTCAACCCGGTGTCCACCGATCTCCGCCGAGCACGCCGCGGCGATGGTGGTGCGCGGCCTGATCGACAAGCCCGCGAGGATCGACACCCCGCTGGGCACGCTGGCGGACGTCGGCAACTACTTCACGCCGAAACTGTCACGCCGCGTGCTGCATCAGCTCTACCTGGGCTATCCGGACTCGGCGGCGGCCCGCGGCATCGAAGCGGCCGAGCCCTCGCGCGCGCCTGCGCGGCGGCCGAAGCGCCCGGTCAGGGCGGTCGGCAAGCTGCGGGTGCCGGGACCGGTCAAGCGCGCGGTTCGCTTGGTCCCTGGCGTGCACTGGTAGCCAATCGGCACCGGTAGGGTTACCCGCGTGCCGCAGCCCGTCTTCGTTGACGTCGACACAGGCGTGGACGACGCAATGGCGCTGGCGTACCTGTTCGGCAGCTCCGATGCCGAGCTGGTCGGCATCGCCTCCACCGCGGGAAATGTTCCCGTGCAACAAGTTTGCGAAAACAACCTCCGCCTCCTGGAACTGTGCCGGATCGACGGCGTTCCGGTCTCCAAGGGTTCGGAGCTGCCGGTCAGTTCGCCGCTTCGCACCGCCGAGGACACCCATGGACCGCAGGGGCTGGGTTATGCCACCTTGCCGCCGACAGATCGGCCGCTCACCGCGCACGACGCCGCGCAGGCGTGGATCCAGGCGGCCCAGGCCCATCCCGGCGAGTTGATCGGTGTGGCGACCGGCCCGTTGACCAATCTGGCGCTGGCGTTGAGGGAAGAACCCGCATTGCCGCGGCTGCTGCGGCGGCTGGTGATCATGGGCGGTGCGTTCGAGTACCGGGGGAACACCACGCCGGTCGCGGAGTGGAACATCAGCGTGGACCCCGAGGCGGCGAGTGAGGTGTTCGCGGTCTGGAATGCGGCGTGGGGGCTGGACCGGCCGGGACATCTTCCGATCGTGTTGGGACTGAACCTGACCGAGAACATCGCGATGACGCCTGCGCTGCTGGGACGGCTGGCGACGGAGACGGGCTCGCCGACCGCGCCGATGAGCGTGCTCGACAAGCGCGGCACCCGATCCGTCGCGGCGAATCCGTTGATCCGGGTGCTCGAGGATGCCATGCGGTTCTACTTCGAGTTCCATTTCGACCAGGACGAGGGCTACCTCGCGCACCTGCATGACCCGCTGGCCGCCGCGGTGGCACTGGATCCGGAACTAGTGACGGTCCGGCCGGCCACCGTCGACGTCGAGCTGACCGGCACGCTGACGCGCGGCATGACGATCGCCGACTGGTCTCAGCGCTGGGGTCGAGAACCCAACGCGCTCATCGGCGTCGACGTCGATCCCGCGGCGTTCTTCGACCGGTTCATCTCCCGCGTCGGCCAATTCGCCCGCAGCCTCGCGTAACGCCGGGGTCAGAAGGGTGGATCGTCTGGTCCCGGTGCCGGTTCGGGTGGGGGTCGCCAGTCGGGTGGCAGCTCTTCGGGTTCGAGGGGTTCGTTGATCCAGCTGCAGTAAGGGCTGGTGCTCGGTTGGCCTTTCAGGATGAACAGGGTCTTGCGCATTCGGTTGCGGGTTTGGCGGTAGTCGATCTCGCGCCTGCGTGCTTGTTGGAGCCGGCGGTGTGCCTCGTTGATGGGTCGATGAATCACGTTGCGGTTTCGGATGCGGGCGATGCGGGCGGCCCGTTCACGAGACCGGTTGCGGCGAACCGGTTTCGGTTCCCGGCAGGCGGGCTGGGTCATGTCGGGGAACAGGTCGGTACCGCCGGGCGAGGTCGGGTAAACCGCGCCGGTCGGCGATGTCCACACCACGGTCCCATCTGGGAGCTGTTCGTCACGCCAGCCTTCATCGAAGGTCTTATCGCGATGGTGTTGTCGACACAGGCACTTGAGATTCCGCGGCACCGTCAAGCCGCCCGCGCCAGGATCGGCGTGATTAAACGGAACGGTGTGGTCGACATCGCAGATCACCGCGCGACGGTCGCAACCGGGAAAGCGGCACGTCATGTCGCGCATCCGCACCCAACGCTCGACTGCCGCACTCGGCTGATAGCGAATCGCTTCGGCAGGACTCACCGACGGCTCCTCGATAAGGCGCAGCGTCGCGTCCTGCGCGAGCTGCCGCACCTGTTCGGCGTCGATCACCCCGTAGCCCTCGAGGTATCCAGGTTCAGTGCCGCCACGCAGAACAGTTTCCGCGCCGGCGATGACGTTGATCACCATCCGGGTGGGCGCCACGGCATCCGCAGATCGGTGCGGGCATGCGTCATTTCCACATTCACACGCCAGATTGCGGCCTTCGGCCAGCGCCTCGATCGCATCGGCGCGTCGCTGTTTGACGGTGCGCGGATCCTCGCGACACACCGCGGAGGCCAGTTCGGTCAGCCGCTTGTCGAAGGCCGCCGCGGCATCGGCGGCGATGATGCCGTCGACCTTGGCTGTCCCGTCGCCCACCGCGATCACGTCGACATGACGCCGGTCTTCCTGCCGCACCCGCTCACGGATCGCCTCGGGATCCAGAAACCGCACCGTCGCATCGACAGCATTGATGACCCGTTGCCGCGACCAGCAATGCCACGACGAGACCCGACACGCCAGACTCCGGTCCAACCGCGCGATAGCCTTCTCGCTGACCAATTCGCTGCGGGCGATGATCACCTGCACCGTCCGCCAATCCGTATCACCCGCGGCCAATACCGCCCCGACCTGAGGCAACCGATTCACCAAGGCGTCGGCATGCGAAACCATGACACCGGCCGCCGCAGGAGACACGTTGCACGCCGCAGCCACCTCGGCAGTCGTGCGCTGAAACCCCGTCACCATCATGAAGCCAGGATCCGGGTCCTCCGCCTCGACCTCGTTGGTCCGCTGCGCCAACAACTCGGCCACCGCCCCCAACCGCTTCGACACCAGCATCGACTCCTGCCGCTGCGAATCAGCGATCGCCAGCACCAACTCCGTCGGCGCCAATCCTTCGAACATATGTTCGATTATAACGAGAGCCACGACAAATTTCAGAGCGCGACGACGGAGTGCCACCGTAAGGGGTTGAATTGCAGCATCGCGACGTGGGAGGCCCGTCATGCGAACGCTGTGGCAGCGACCGGAACCGTCGGCGGGACCGCCGTCGAACCCGGCCGAACTCGCCGACCGGGCGCTGCATCGCCGTGCGATCGAAGCGGTGATCTGGGGACTGCCTGCCGTCAACTTCGACCTGATGCTGCGGCAAGTGATCAAGGTCGGCGGAGCACCCAACCAGGTCGTGTTCTGGTCTCGGCCGATCACCTGGAAGAACCAGACGCTGACCCCCAACCCCGACACGATCTACGTCATGCCGTTCCTCAATACCGCAGAGGTCGGGCCGGTGGTGCTGGAGATTCCGCCTGCAGGCACGGGAACGATCGTCGGGTCGGTAGACGACTGCTGGCAGACGGCGATAGCGGACGTCGGGCCAGCGGGCGCCGACAAGGGCGAGGGAGGGAAGTACCTCGTCCTGCCCCCGAACTATTCAGGCGACGTGCCCGACGGCTACCTCCCGTTGCACTTACCGACCTACCAGTCCTTCGCGCTGCTGCGGTCCAACTACCGCAGCGCCAACGATGCCGATATCGCCGATGCCGTTGCCTACGGGAAACGCGTTCGGGTATACCCACTTTCGATGGCGGCCGACCCGCCGCAGACGACATTCATCGATGCGATCGACACCCTTTTCGACGCGACCGTTCCCTACGACGCCAGATACTTCGATTCACTGAACCGCATCGTGCAAACGGAGCCGTGGCTGGCCCGTGACAGGGCGATGATCGACTCGCTGAAGACGATTGGCATCGAGAAGGGCAAGCCGTTCGCCCCCGGCGGCAAGGCGCGGCGGATCCTTGAGGCTGCCGCCCACGAAGCGCACGCCTGGCTGGTCAACCGTTGGAAGACGTCGTACTTTCCGCCTGCGTACTTCGAGGGCGGACATTGGCACGTGCCTGCCTCCGACGAGGTCGTCAAGGGAATGACGTCGAACTTCGCCGACCCCGAAAGCTACCCCGTCGACAGCCGTGCGGTGACCTATTCCGTCGCCTTCTTCAGCGCCAAACACCTTGGTGCCGGCCAGTTTTACCTGATGTGCACCAAAGACAAGGCGGGCAACTCCCTGGAAGGAGATGGCACCTATCGTCTGCGCGTACCCGCGTCCGCACCGGTACAGCAATACTGGTCAGCGACCGCCTATGACGGTGCGACCCACGCCCTGATCCGCAACACACCGTGGTCCAGTCGGTCATCCACATCGCCCGATCTCGCAATAAACGACGACGGTTCGGTCGACATCTTTTTCGCCCCTGCGGCGCCCGACGGCCGTTCGTCGAATTGGGTTCCGACCAAGGCCTGCAGCACTTTTGAGGTGATCTTCCGGTTCTACGGTCCGGACCAAGCACTGTTCGACAAGACCTGGAAGCTGCCGGACATCCAGAAGACCAGCTGACCTGCTATTCGTAGATGCCTTCGAGGTACCACCGCCGCTGGCGGTAGCACAGCAGCAGCGCCTGCCCAGGGTCTCCCTCGAGCAGCACCTGAGCCCGCGCGGTGCGCCCGGCCCTACGGTCGGGATCCCACC
Source organism: uncultured Actinomycetota bacterium (assembly GCA_963713225.1). GTDB lineage: Bacteria > Actinomycetota > Actinomycetes > Mycobacteriales > Mycobacteriaceae > Mycobacterium. The sequence goes on from CAVQLB010000001.1 coordinate 122,182, forward strand.
ACCGCTCGTCGACCGGCCATGGTCCGGCCCACCAGGACAGCCTGCCGTCCCTGCCAGGCGCGGCCAGCCGCGCCGGATCGGCGGAGAACAAGCCCCTGCCGGTCACCCGCACCGGATTGCCGTCACCGTCGAGCACCTCGACCGGGTCGTCGAGCAGCACGGTGGGCGAGGGCTCCGGTAGTTGCCCCGGCCACGGCTGACTCGGGTCCGCCAGCGGCACCGGCTCGTCGCCCAACGGCGTCAACGTGATGCGCTCTGCCGGCCCACGGCCACCGCTGAGCACCGGCACCTGCACGGCCTCCGGCCCGAGCAGACCCTGAACCCGCACCAGTGCGCGCCTGGCGCGCAGCCTGTCCTCTTCGCCGATACCGCCCCACAACGGCAGTTGCAGCGCCTCGGCCGACACCACCTCCACCGGATGCAGCCGCAGCACGGTGACCGGCGCGGTCGGCCGGTCGTTCGGGTTGCGGCGATTCAGCCAGCCATCCAGCTGCCAGCGCACCCGGTCGGCGGTGGCGTCCTCGGACAGCGGTTCTGCGCAACGCCAAACCCGGTTCAGCTCTTCACCGTTGGCGGTCACGGCGTGGATTGCCAACCGCGTGCAGCCCACCCCCATCGCCTCGAGGCTGCGATGCAGCTCACTGGCCAGTGATCGACCGGCGAACGCCGCGGCATCCACCCGGTCGATCGGCGGGTCACAGTCCATCACCGCATCGAGCTCCGTTGGCGGCTCGCGCCCCGACGGCCCGCGACTCTGCTCGGCACGGGCGAATCGATGCGCTGCCACCGCGTCGGCCCCGAACCGGGAGGCCACATCGGCTCGGGACAGCGCGGCAAACTGCCCGATGTTCCGGATTCCCATGCGCCACAACAGATCCGCCAGGTCTTCGCGGCCGGGCGCCGCCAGGCTCGGTTCGGTGGCCAGCTGCCGGATGGACAGCGCGGACAAGAACACCGCGTCCTTACCGGGTTCGACGATTCGTCCGGCGCGCGCGGCGAAGACCGCGGTGGGTAACCGGTCGGCGATTCCCACCTGGCATTCCGTTCCTGCCGCGGCGACCGCATCGACCAACCGCTCGGCGGCGGCCTGCTCGGAACCGAAGTAGCGCGCCGCGCCGCGGACCGGCAACACCAGCAAGCCGGGCCGCAGTACCTCGGCGCGCGGCACCAGGTCGTCCACCGCGGCGATCACGCCTTCGAAATGGCGGGCATCGCGTGCCGGGTCGGCAGTGACGACGTGCAGCTGCGGACACCTGGCCTGGGCCTCGCGTCGACGCAGGCCGCGCCGCACCCCGGTCGCGCGAGCCGACGCCGAACAGGCGATGACCCGATTGGCCAGCGTGACCGCTACCGGAGACGTCGGGGCCAGACCGGCCGCGGCCGCCGCGGCCACTGCGGGCCAGTCCATGCACCAGACCGCCAGTACCCGCGAAGGGCCTTCTGCGCGAAGAGCATTGGGCACCTCATCCGCCTACCGCACGCACCGACCCGAAGGGTCGTCCCCTTGCCCACATGGCCAGCCGCACCCGGCTGATCCGGCCTCCGCTGCCGCAGGTCACTTCGTAGCCGCTGACCCTGGCCTCCAGCCGGGCCGATGCGCCCTGCCAGTCGCCGCCGGTGACCAGCAGCGTGCAGCCCTTCTGGCGCGCACGGGCCACCACCGCCCGCGCCCGCGTCGCGGGCACCGAACGCCCGGCAAGGCCGAGCACGACCAGATCCATGCCGTCCATCAGCACCGCTGCCACCTCGACGGGATCCGCCCCGGGTTCGGGGATGACGGCCAGCCTGCTCAGATCCGCTCCCATCTCCACGGCCGCAAGCAGACCGACGTCGGGCTGACCGACGATGGCCGCATGCCCGCCCGCTGCCGTCACCGCAGCAACCATGCCCAAAGACAGTGACCGGGCGCCCGACAGCACAGCAACGGTTCCCCGTGGCAATGAGTTTGGCAGCGCCTCGGTCTGGAATTCCGGCAGCGGCAGCAAACTTTCCGACTCGGGCAGCACATCGTTGGACGGCACATCGCCGCGGCGCCCGGGACCGACCTTCCCGGATATGGACGCCATTTTGCGACGCAGGTGTTCTACCTGTTCAGCATGGTCAAGCCGGGGCCGATCGAGGCTCATCGCAGCCGTCACAACAGCACCTTCTGCATCATCTGATTCATCATCTATTCGAATGTATGTTCGATACGATGAGTAAACACCCGCCCACCGACACCGTCAAGCGTCAGCAGGGCCGTCCAGGGTCCCGAACGATTCGCCAGCCGCGTAATGACAAGAGAAATTCTTCGTATATCGGATAAGGTTTTTAATGACGAACCGCAATACACTCAGCGGTTCTACGCCAGTCGGGGGACAGATAGGAAAATCATGACGTCACGTTCGGCTCGTCGCGTTCCGGCCATCGCCGGAGCGGCCGCAATCATCGCCTTGGTTGGGCTTTCCGCGGCATGCGCCAAGGAAGAGGAGAAGGCCCCCGAGACGTCGACCACCACGACTACGACCACCACGACTACGACGCCGCCAGCAGAACCGACAGAGAAGGCGCCGCGGCTCGATCCCGGTGGCCCGAACCCGTTCACGCCGTCGGTCATCGCACCGCAGGCACCGACAGCCATTCCCGGCGACAACTAGTACACCGCGGTGCCCGGTAGGCGAATAGGCGCCGGGCACCGACTTCTGGCGCTGATCGCGGCGGCGGGGGTGCTGGTGCTCGCATCGGATCTGCGGATCACGCGGGTGCACGACGCCCCTGCCGTGATCGGCGGACCGTTTGCGTTGTTGCTCGGTGCCTCAACCGATCTCGGGCCCTCGCATCGCGATGACACCCAGCTGACCGTCTCCTTGCGCGACTCGACTCAGCCGGCCCGGTTGGTCGGCTGGGCGCGCGGCCAGGGGCTTTCGGTGCGATGGCAGCCCGGCCACGATTGGGCCGTCGTCGAGGGCGAAGCCGAAAAGGTCGGCTCCGCATTCGGCGTCGAGGTGCACGACTACCGCGGCCAGCGTGGTCAGCTGTTCTATGCAGCTCCGCAGCAGCCGTCGGTGCCCGAGCAAGTGCGGCCAGAGGTTGTCGAACTCGGCCGGATCCTCAGCTACATACCGCATCACATGTCGCGCCCGCCGATGCTGCCGTTGGACGTGCCGGATCAGGGGCTGCAGCCCAGCGCACTGCTCAACACGTACAACGTGAACAAGCTCGCGTCGGCGGGGTTCACCGGCAAGGGCCAGACCATCGTGATCTTCGCGTTCGACGGCTACGACCAGGCCGACCTCGACAGCTTTGCAAGCCTGTACCGACTGCCGCAGTTCACCCCGACCCTGGTCGGCGGGCAGCCGGCGGCGCCACGCGGCGAGACCACGATGGATCTCGAGGTCGCTCACGCCATCGCACCCGACGCGCAGAAGGTCGTCATCAACGCCCGGCCGACCGTGCAGGGCGACGGCGCCTACGAGAAAATCGCGCAGATGCTCGAGTCGGCCGACAAGCAGTTTCCCGGCGCGGTGTGGAGCTTCTCGATCGGCTGGGGCTGCGACAAGCTGATCACCGCGGCCGATCTGGCGCCGGTACGGTCCGCGATCGCCGACGCACACGCCAATGGCACAACGGCTTTCAACGCCAGCGGCGACCTCGCGGGCCTGGAATGCAAGGGCGGACAGGACTGGTCGTCGCCGCCCAGCGACGCAGACATCGGGCTCGACTCGGTGGCCTCCCTGCCGGAAATGACCGACGTGGGCGGCACCACCCTGTCCACCGACGCCGCCGGTGTGTGGCAGTCCGAACAGGCCTGGTTCGACGTGCCGCTGTCGCTGGGCAGTAGCGGCGGGGTGTCCTCGTTGTTCGACCGCCCCGAATGGCAGCGTGCGGTGTTGCCGGACCAGGATGCGCGTCGACTCACCCCCGACGTCGCCGCGGTGGCCGACCAGTTCACGGGCGTCAAGATCGTCCTCAACGGAAAGCAATTGGTCGGCGGCGGCACCTCCCAGTCGGCGCCGATCTGGGCCGGAATGGCGGCGGTGATGAACCAGTACCTCCTCGCCAACGGCGGACGCCGACTCGGGGATTTCAATCCCTTTCTCTACAAGGTCGCCGAGGGCTCCCGGCTGCCGGGCTTCCGCGACGTGACCCTCGGCGGGAACGCAGTCGCTGACGCGGCGCCCGGCTATGACCTGGTGACCGGCCTCGGCACACCAGATGTCGACAACCTCGTCCGCAACATCCTCACCCTGCAGAAGGTGACCGGGTGACGACTCCCGACGCGGACGCCCCGGCCACCATGCAGTGCCAGGTCTGTCAAACCGATGTTCCCGCAGGCGAATTCTGCGGGCTCTGCGGTGACTTTCTGACAGAGAAGCGCGGAAACGGGCCGTCCTGGTTACGACTTCGGGCATACGGGGCCGATCCCGGTGAGCACCTCTTGCGGCCGTCGTTGGCCAGCTCGCTGTTTCCTCAGCTACCGCACCGGTCCCGACGACCGTTCCAGCTGGCGCTTGTCGTCGTGCTGCTTGCGCTCGTCACGTTCGCGAACTTGCGAATGCCCGCGGCGCTGATCTCGGTGGCGTCTCTCGGCCTTCCGCTGTTGTTCCTGTTGTACATGCGGGAGACCAACGTCTTCCGCGATGTGCCCAGACGCACACTGCTACTCACCACGGCGTTGGGCATCGGGCTGGGCATCGGGTGGGTACTGCTGACCGGTGCGATCGTCGCGCGCTCGTACGGCGTGCCGCTGGGGGCCGGTATCGCGGCGGGCCGGATAGCCCGAGAGGGGCTCGGCATCCCGGTCGGGAGCATGGTCCTGATGTTGGTGCCCGCGGTGGTGGTGCGTCTTCTGCGGCCACCGACGCGAGAGTCCATGGACGGCTTCATGATCGGTGCTCTCGGCGCACTCGCCTTCACCGCAGCGGCGACCCTGACCCGGCTGGCCCCGCAGTTCGCCACCGGGATGGTGGCCCGCGCGCGTCCCGTCAGCTCGCTGATCGTCGAGGCAGGCATTCGCGGGGTGGCGGTCCCGATAACGGCCGCGTGCGTGGGCGGACTCATCGGCGCTGCGCTGTGGTTCACCCGACCGCCCAGCAAGATTCACCAGCACGGGAGTTTTGTCCGCGCCGCGCTGGCGGGCTTCGCCGCGGCGGTGCTGGCCGTCTACGCCGCACTGGGAGTCGTCGACGTCGCCCACATTCCACAGATACTGCAACTGGCCATCCATCTGACGGTCTCTGCGATTGCACTTCTTCTGCTGCGACTCGGTCTGCACCTTGCGCTGCTGCATGAAGCGCAGGACGAGATCCATTCCGACGAGCCGGTGCTGTGTCCGCACTGCAACCACGTCGTGCCCGACATGGCGTTCTGCCCGGCGTGCGGGGTGGCCACTCACGCGTCGTCCCGCTTCTCGCGTAAGGAACGCCGCGAAACGCGGCCGACGAGGGCGGGCGCCGACGCACCGGAAGGCGACATGCTCCCCGGCTATTCGACGACCGCGGGAACCTACACCGCGCCGCCGCTGCACCGGACGTCGTATGTCCGGCTGATGCGGACCTGGGGCGTCGCGATCGTCGTGGCGGCGTTCGCCCTCGTCGCGCTGTCGGTGGTCGTCCACAAGCCCCCGGCGCGCTACGTGTGCCCCCCCGATTGCGGGCACCCTCCGACCGGCCAACCCGTCGCGGCCAACCCACGCTTCACGGCACCAGATGGATCGTTCTCCGTCTCGCATCCGGCGCCCAGTACCGCGTACAGGATCACCGAGAGCCCGACCGGGGTCCGCGCGGATTTCCTCGGCGGCGACGGCGGCACGATGCAGCTGATGAGCCAGCCTGCCAACGGCCGAACGCCGGAGCAGATCGCCAACGGCCTTGTGAAAGAGACCTTCCCGGACACGAAGACCGCATACGAGATCCCCAACGCGATGGTGGGCTATGTCCCCGGATATGGCTTGGTCGCCGACTGCTGGCCGCAGGGCGCCAACAGCAATTACATGCGGATGCGGGTGATGGTCATGGTGGCGGTGAAGAACGACCTTGCCCTCATCGCCGCAGCCGTCGGCCCGTTCCGACAATTCGGGCCGGACTTCGGGCTGGGCAAGCCGTCGGGGGCAAACCTGCAGCTCGCCCTGGACATGGGCAAATACGTCAACAGCTTCAGCTGGCGGGGCGATCCGGCACGCTGACAGCGATAAATGTTGACATTGACAAATGTCATCATTTGCTGTTGTACTTCGGAGCGTGGCGGACAATTTGCCCGTCCGCGGCTCGATGAGGAGTCGCGGGGCGGCCGCGGTCAGCACCGTGACCCTGCGTCAGGTCTGTGCGGTGCTGCCGCCCGAACGGGCCTGGGGCCTGTGGGCGTCGCGCCAGATCGTCGCCAGGGTGATGGACGCCTTCGGCCCGTCACTGGCCGGAGCCGGGGTCGACCACGTCGACGTGCGCATGCCCGACGGCAGGCGGGTGGTCGGCGAATGGGTGCGCGCCACAGGCGTCACGCACGGCGGGTCCGCGATCTACTTCGTGCACGGCAGCGGTTACGCGCTGTGCTCACCGCGCACGCATCGCAGGCTGACGTCGTGGTTGTCGCGGCTGACGGGGCTGCCGGTGTTCGCGGTGGACTACCGCCTCGCGCCCGCTCACCGGTTCCCCACCGCCGCCGACGACGTCAAGGCAGGCTGGGACTGGCTGCAGGACCAGCACGGCGTAGCCGCGCAGCGGATGGTCATCGCGGGCGACTCGGCAGGCGGACATCTCGCCGTCGACCTGTTGCTGCAACCCGACGTAGCGCATCCGGCGGCCATGGTGTTGATGTCACCGCTGATCGACCTCACCTTCACGCTGGCACGTGCCCGTGAAGCGCTGCGGCTCGACCCGGCGATTCGCGTCCGCGACGCCGAACGGCTCGTCGGGTTGTACTGCGCGGGAACCGATCTCGCCCATCCTCGGTTGACGCTGGATATCGCGCACGGAAGGCTGTTGCCGCCGACGCTCGTCCAGGCAGGCGGAGCCGAGATGCTCGTCGCGGACTCCAGGAGCCTGGCCGCAGACATCTCCGCCGCGGGCGGCGACTGCGAGCTGCAGGTCTGGGCCGACCAGGTGCACGTGTTCCAGGCGCTGCCCCGCCTCACGCCGGAGGCGGCACCTGCGATGCGGAAGGTCGCGTCGTTCGTCTCAGCGGCGTTGCGCGACAACGAAATCAATCTAGCGGCGGGATGAACGTCATGGGCATCTTCGGATCGTCACGCAAGCGGAGCCGCGACGCGGCCGCCGTCATCACCGGTGCGGGAAGCGGAATCGGTGCGGCGTTCGCCACCGAACTCGCCCGCCGCGGCGGCCGGGTGGTGTGCAGCGATATCGACGAGACCGCCGCGCGCGTCACGGCCGACGGCATCGTGGCCGCAGGCGGTGAGGCGGTGGCGTCGCAATGCGATGTCACCCGACTCGACGACGTCGTACAGCTCGCCAAGACCGCGCAGGACTGGTTCGACGGCCCGCCAACCCTGGTGGTCAACAATGCGGGAGTCGGCGCAGGCGGAACGGCCATCGGCGACACCGACATCGATGACTGGAACTGGGTGCTCGGCGTCAACCTGTGGGGGCCGATTCACGGCTGCCACGTGTTCGCGCCGATCCTGCGCGAGGCCAACTACGGCGGCATCGTCAACGTCGCCTCCGCCGCGGCGTTCGGTGCGGCACCGGGGATGGCTGCCTACAACGTCAGCAAGGCGGGGGTGTTGTCCCTGTCGGAGACACTGGCCGCCGAACTGTCCGGCACCGGTGTGCACGTCACGGCACTGTGCCCGACGTTCGTGAAGACCAACATCGTCGAGTCGGGCCGGATCAGCGAGCAGTCGACCCAGATGGCCGGCAGGCTGATGCGCTGGACAGGCTTCTCCCCCCAGCGGGTCGCCCGCATGTGTCTGGACACTCTTGATCGCGGCGGCATGTACTGCATGCCGCAACCCGATGCCCGGATCGGCTGGGGCATCAAGCGATTCACCCCGACGGTGTACACCCGCGCCGTCGGCCTGACCGCCCGCGTCACGAGTCCGGCGTCGGTGAAGGACTAGGAGGATCCCGTGGCTATCGACATGGACGTCATGCTGGCGAAGATCAAGGACCGCCAATGGGCGCTCGCAGACATCGAATGGGATGCGCCGGGCGCCGAGATGATCACCGACGAGCAGCGGCCGAAGCTCAAGGCGTTCATGGCCGATCTCTGCTGGATCGAGAACATCGGCGCACGCGGATTCGCGGCACTGGCCAAGAAGGCCCCGACCCCGACCATCGCCGAGATCTACCGCTACTTCCACGCCGAGGAGCAACGGCACGCGAATGCCGAACTGGCGCTGATGAAGCGGTGGGGCATGCTCGCCGACGGCGAGGTTCCCGAACCGAACATCAACGTCCGGCTGGCCATCGACTGGCTGGACCGTTGGGCGGACGATATGCCGCTGTCACTGCTCGGCACGGTGATCCCGATGTTGGAGGTGGCCCTTGACGGCGCATTGCTGAAGTTCCTGCTCGACGAGGTGAACGACCCGGTGTGCCACCAGGTATTCGAGAAGATCAACAACGACGAGTCGCGCCACCTCGCCGTCGATTTCGAAGTCCTCGACATGATCGGGCACGCCAAGATCCGAAGGCTGCTGATCGACTTCGTCGGCCACAACGCCACTCCGGGCCTGATCATCGGCGCGATCATGGGTGCACCGCTGATCAACAGAATCCGCAACGAGATCGTCGAAATGGGTATGGAGCCCGAGCGGTTGTACAAGGCGGTGAAGCGGTTCAAAGAACTCGGCGATCGGGGCGAATCCACCCGGCGGGTACCGACATACCGGTTTCTGAGGCGTTACGCCGGCGTGGTCACCAACCCGCGACACCCGTACCACCTGCTGGCGAATTCGATGGTCTGGCTCTCCGACCGGTACCCGCGGCCGTTGCTGCCGTCCGTGCCGACCTGGGTCAAAGAGGTCACCCACGAGCCGGCGGCCTGACATGGCTACCAAGGTGTACGACACACTCATCGTCGGAGCAGGCTTCACCGGCATCGGCACCGCCATCAAGCTGACGCAGGCGGGTGTCGACGACTTCGTGATCATCGAACGCGGGGACCGCGTCGGCGGCACGTGGCGGGACAACACATATCCCGGTGCTGCGTGCGATGTTCCATCATTGCTGTACTCGTTTTCGTTCGTGAAGAACCCGAACTGGTCGAGGGCCTACTCCCCCGCCGGTGAGATCTGCGAGCACATCGAGGGCATGGTCGACGCATTCGATCTGCGCAGGCGGATTCAGTTCGGCGTCGAGGTCAACAAGCTGGACTTCGATGAAGACGAGGGCGTGTGGACGCTCAGCACGGTGCAGCGCAAGCGATTCCGGGCCCGCACCGTCGTCCTGTCTTCCGGCCCGCTGCCCGATCACAAATGGCCGGACATCCGCGGCATCGACACCTATCGGGGTCACAAGATCCACAGCGCGCGCTGGGACCATGACTACGACTTCACCGGCAAGCGGGTCGCGGTCGTCGGCACCGGCGCCAGTGCCGTCCAGATCATCCCCGAACTGGTCAAACAAGCAGACTTCGTCAAAGTCTTCCAACGCACACCAGGATGGGTGCTGCCCCGGTTGGACGTCTCGATGCCCGCCGCCGCGCAGGAACTCTTCGCGAAAGTGCCTGCCACCCAAGAGCTTGCCCGGCAGGCACTGTACTGGGGTCACGAAGTCACCGCGACCGCGATGGTGTGGAACACCCCGCTCACCTCGCTGGTCGCCCGGCTCGGCAAGGCGCACATCCGGTCGCAGGTGAAGGATCCGTGGCTGCGACGGCAGCTCACCCCGGACTTCACCCCTGGCTGCAAGCGGATGCTGATCTCCAGCGACTACTACCCTGCGCTGCAGCGCGACAACTGCAAGCTGATCGACTGGCCGATCGCCACGATGAGCCCGGACGGGATCCGTACCAGCGACGGCGTCGAGCACCATCTCGACGCGATCGTGTTCGCCACCGGATACGACGTGCACCTGACGGGGCCGCCCTATCCGGTGACCGGTGTCGGCGGGCGCTCGCTGGCCGACGAATGGACCGGCGGCGCGCAGGCGTACAAGAGCATCAACGCCCACGGCTACCCCAACCTGTTCTTCATGACCGGTCCCAACTCCGGGCCGGGCCACAACTCGCTGCTCGTCTACGTCGAGGGGCAGATTCAGTACGCGGTCAGCGGGATCACCACGATCCTGCGAGACAACCTGCGCTATCTCGATGTCCGCGCCGACGTCCAGCGGCGGTACAACCGGCGAATCCAGAAGCGGCTCACCAAGACGACCTGGATGTCGGGTTGCAACAGCTGGTATCTGACCAAGGACGGATTCAACGCGTCGATGTACCCGGGCTTCGCCACCCAGTATCTTCGACAGATGCGGGACTTCCGATTCGGCGACTACACCGCGCACGCGAGGAGCGATACCACCACCGCGGTGGCGCGCGATGCCCCCGTGCACGCAGTCACGTCCTCGGCCTGAGATGTCCGCCAGACAGCCACGACAGCCCGCGGGGGCGATCTCGATCATCCTCGGCGGTCTGCGCCGCGCGGACCGGCAGATCCGCAGGAGCTCGCGCGACGTCATCGAGACGGCGGTATCGCAGCTGTTCGACGCGGCCGTTCAACCGCACGGTGTCGAGGCGTCCGGCGAATACCGCATCGAGGAACTGGCGCGGATAGCAGGTACCACCACCCGCAATATCCGCGTCTACCGTGACAGGGGCCTGCTTCACCCCCCGTTGCGGGTCGGCCGGATCGCGCTGTTCAACGACACGCACCTGACGCGACTGCGGCTGATCACGTCTCTGCTCGACCGTGGCTACAACATCGCCCACGTGCACGAGATGTTGTCCGCCTGGGAGCAGGGCAAGGACGTGGGCGACATGCTCGGGCTCGAGACGGCGATAGCCGGCAGCTGGGCCACCGAGAAGCCCGAGCGGATGAGCGTCGCGGACGCCAAACGGCTGGTCGACGACGACCCCGGGTTCGAGCGGATGGTCGGCCTCGGAGTGATCCGGCTCGAAGATGGTGAAGCCGTCGTGGTGCGGCCCAAGCTCATCGAGGCGTTCAACGAGATTCGCCAATATGGCGTGGCCACCGACAAACTCATCGACCTCCACGAACAGATCGCGCCGCTGATCGACGAGATCAGCGGGCTCCTCGTGCAGGCGGGCATCGATCACGTGGTCGATCGCATCAATCCTGGCGCGGCGCTGCCGCCGGATACCGAAGTGGCAGAACTGATCACGATGCTGGTGCGGTTTCGCACCCAGGCCGTCTCCGCGGTGTCGGCCACGCTGGCGTTCTCGATCGAGTCGACCATCGAGTCGGCCGTCGGTCAGATCCTCGGGGACTTCATCGAGAAGGAAGCGCCACCGGAGGCCTGATCACTCCCACTCGATGGTGCCCGGTGGCTTGCTGGTGACATCCAACGCCACCCGGTTGACCTCGGGTACCTCGTTGGTGATGCGGGTGGAGATGCGTTCGAGTACCTCGTAGGGCACCCGGGTCCAGTCCGCGGTCATGGCGTCCTCGCTGGAAACGGGCCGCAGCACGATCGGATGGCCGTAGGTGCGGCCATCGCCCTGCACCCCGACCGAACGGATGTCGGCCAGCAGCACCACGGGGCACTGCCAGATCTGGTTGTCCAGGCCCGCCGCCGTCAACTCCTCCCGGGCGATCGCATCCGCACGCCGCAGGGTGTCCAGGCGGTCGGCGGTGACCTCGCCGATGATCCGGATGGCCAGTCCCGGGCCCGGGAACGGCTGGCGTGCAACGATTTCCTCGGGCAGGCCCAGTTCCCGGCCCACCGCTCGGACCTCGTCCTTGAACAACAGCCGCAGCGGCTCGACGAGCTTGAACTTCAGGTCGTCGGGCAGGCCGCCGACATTGTGGTGGCTCTTGATGTTGGCGGCGCCTGCGCCGCCGCCGGACTCCACGACGTCCGGGTACAGCGTGCCCTGCACCAGGAAATCAACCTCGGATCCACTGTCCCCCACGATGTCCCGGACCGCACCCTCGAACGCCCGGATGAACTCGCGGCCGATGATCTTGCGCTTGCCCTCCGGGTTGCGCACCCCGCCCAGCGCCTCGAGGAAACGGTCGGCGGCATCGACGGTGACCAGATTGGCGCCTGTCGCGGCGACGAAGTCGCGCTGCACCTGTTCGCGCTCGCCGGCCCGCAAGAGACCGTGGTCGACGAACACGCACGTCAGCCGGTCGCCGATGGCGCGTTGCACGAGTGCGGCGGCGACCGCCGAGTCCACGCCTCCCGACAGTCCGCAGATCGCCCTGCCGTCCCCGATCTGCGCGCACACCTGCTCGACCAGGGCATCGGCGATGTTGGCGGGCGTCCAGCTGGAATCGATCCCCGCGAACTCGTGTAGGAAGCGGCTGAGCACCTGCTGTCCGTGCGGGGTGTGCATCACCTCGGGGTGATACTGCACCCCGGCCAATCTGCGCGCCGGGTCTTCGAACCCCGCGACCGGCGCGCCCGCGCTAGTGGCCACCACCTCGAAGCCCTCCGGCGCGGCGGTAACGGCGTCGCCGTGGCTCATCCACACCGGCTGAGTTCCCGGCAGATCCGAATGTAGTTGTCCCCCAGCGACGTTCAACTCGGTGCGACCGTACTCGCTGGTGCCGGTGCGGGCGACGGTACCGCCAAGGGCCTGCGCCATCGCCTGAAACCCGTAACAGATGCCGAACACCGGAATGCCGAGATCGAACACCGCGGGGTCCAGCTGCGGCGCACCCTCGGCGTACACGCTTGCCGGGCCGCCGGACAGCACGATGGCCTGCGGGTCTTTGGCCTTGATCTCCTCGACGGTGGCGCTATGGGGAATGACCTCGGAGTACACCCGCGCCTCGCGGACCCGACGCGCGATCAGCTGCGCGTACTGCGCGCCGAAGTCGACCACCAACACGGGGCGAGGGGAAGCGGATTGCACCCGCACAGTCTACGGGCGGGCGTCGCGCACGCCTTCTGACGCACCCTCTCAGAGCAGATCCGTGATGGTCTTCAGGCCGGCTTCGTAGAGCACACCGGGCAGCATCCCACCGTCGATCTCAATGGTGGTGCCGTTGATGAAGTCGGCCGCACCGCTGCACAGGAACACGCAGGTCCGGCCGACCTCCGCGGGCTCGCCCGCGCGGCCCAACGGCACGTTGCGGAAGTACGACTGACCTTCCGGATCATCCTCGGGCAGCACGAGCGACCGGAAGTTGTCGGTCATCGTCGGGCCGAGCGCCAGGGCGTTGACGCGGGCATGCGGCCCCCACTCCTCGGCGAGCGATCGGGTGAGGTGGTTGAGCCCGGCCTTGGCCGCGCCGTAGGAAACCAGCGTTGGCGAGCCGGCCGGGTGACCGGTCCCGCTGGAGATGTTGATGATCGACCCGACGCCGTCCTGGCCGCGCATCTGACGGTAGACCCGGAGGGCAAACCACAGCGGGCTGATCAGGTTCATCTGAACGGCGAAGGCATGAAACAGCGCCGTCCGCTCGAAGTCATCGTCGGCGCGAGGAGCGCCCTGGATCCGTTGGACCAGTTCGGGGACATCTTCGACGTGGGGAGTCGGCACCGTCCCGCCCGCGTTGTTGACCAGAATGTCGATGCGCCCGTAGGTGTCCGCCACCTCCGCGACCATGGCATCGATGGCCCGGAAATCGCCTTGGTCGCACACCATCTGGGCCGAGCGTTGCAGCCACGCATCGTCGGCGTCCGCGCCGGGAATGCCGATCGAGCTTCGACCTGGAACAGCCGATGACGGTGGCGCCTGCGCGAAGCAGTTCGTGCGCGATACCCACACCGACCCCGCGGCTGGTACCGGTGACGATGGCGACCTTGCCGTCGAGAACGCCCGCGTTACTCACCCGCCAAACCATAGACGACGGTCCGTGTGTGATTGGGTACTCGTTGGACACGTTGATCTAGATGGAGACGGGAGATTCATGCCCGAGTGGGTGGTCGTACTGCTGGCCTTGGCTGCCGCAGTGACCTCAGCGCTCGGGATCGTGATCCGTCAGCGCGCGACGCTGGAGATTCCTCATGACGAGGGCGTCAGCACGACGATGTTCAAGAAACTGCTGCGCAACCGGCTGTGGTGGGCGGGCACGGCGGTGGCGGCGTCCGGCTACGGGTTCCAGGCGCTCGCGCTGACCTGGGGCTCGCTGATTCTGGTCGCGCCCCTGCTGGTGTCGGCGTTGTTGTTCGCGTTGCCGATGAGCGCCCGGATGGCCCATCGCCGGGTCACCACCCACGACTGGATATGGGCGCTGGTGCTGACGTTCGGCCTGGCGACATTCTTGACGACGGCGAAGGCGAAGCCGGGTAACTATTCTCCGCCGCTCGCCGTCTGGGTACTGGCGACGGTGATTTGCATAACGACTGTGCTGGTGTGTGTGGTGGGCGGCGCCCGCAGCCAGGGCCGCAAACGCGCGCTGCTGATAGCGACGGCGGTGGGCGTGTTGTTCGGCGTGGTGGCGGTCCTCACTAAAGTCACCGTGCAACGCCTCAACGAGGAAGGTCCGTTGGGCACCCTCCTCGTCCCCGCGCCGTATCTTGTCGTCATCCTCGGCGTCGCGGCAACCTTGTTGCAGCAGTCGGCATTTCATGCGGGCGCGCTGCAGACTTCGGTGCCGACGATGCTGGTGCTCGAGCCGTTGGTCGCGGTGTCGCTTGGCGTAGTCGTACTGGGCGAGACGCTGTCCGTACACAGCATCGCGACAGCCGCGCTCCTTGCGATCGCGGTCGTCGCGATGGCGGCGGCGACCATCGCCCTCGGCCGCGACGAGGGCGCGTTTGAGGAACAGCTCGAAGCAGAACTCGAGAGGCGAAGCGACCCGACGAGCGGCTCAGCCCGCTGAGGGCAGGCCGCCCGTCGCCTCGAACACCACCCGCCTGCCGATTTCGACGGCGTGGTCGGCGAATCGCTCGTAGAAGCGACCGAGCAGCGCGACATCGACCGCTGCGCAGACACCGTTCTGCCACTTGCGGTCGATCAACATCGTGAACAGGCGGCGGTGCTCGGCGTCCACGGCATCGTCCTCGTGGCGCAGCTGCGCCGCCTTCTCGGTGTCCGCTTCCAGCAGCACCTCTTGCGCTGTTCTCGCGAGTTGGACTGCCACTTCGGCCATTTCGGTGAAAGACCCGGTAACTTCATCGGGCAACGCGTGGGCGGGATGCCGCCGCCGGGCAATGGTCGCGACATGTACGGCGAGCGCGCCCATCCGCTCGGTATCCGCGCCGATATGAAGTGAGCAGACGATCTTCCTCAAGTCGCCGGCCACCGGCTGCTGCAGAGCCAGTAGGCGCAACGCCGCTTCTTCGGCCGCCCGCGACCTCCCCGCGATGCGCTCATGGTCGGCGATGACCTGCTCTGCAACGGTGAGGTCGGCGCGCAGCAAGGCCGCTGTGGCGTGCTCCATCGCATCCGCAGCCAGGCCGCACATCTCCGCGATGCGGGCCCAGAGGGCGGATAACTGTTCGTAGTACGCGGTCCGCATAGTGCCGAACAGGTACCCGCTAACGTGCGGTTTTAACCAGCCGAGCTGACGGTTTCGCTCGGCTCCAGCGGAAGCTGGCGCAGCGCCGCCGGCGCGTCGGCGGGCACGACGGGGTGCTCGGGCGCGATCGGGGCCAGTCGCTTGTAGGCCTGACCCTGCTCCGGCCGCAGGTCCTCGCGGCCCTTGTTCGGCCACAGCGACGCCGCCCGTTCGGCCTGCGCGGTGATGCTGAGCGAGGGGTTCACCCCGAGGTTTGCCGACACAGAGGCGCCGTCGACCACATACATCGTCGGATAGTTGTAGACGCGCTGGTACGGGTCGATCACACCGTGCTCCGGACTGTCGCCGATCGCCGCCCCGCCGAGGAAGTGCGCGGTCAGCGGGATGTTGAACAGCTCGCCCCACGTGCCGCCCGCGACGCCGTCGATCTTCTCCGCGAGCCGGCGGGTGACCTCGTTGCCGACCGGAATCCAGGTCGGGTTGGGCTCGCCGTGGCCCTGCTTGCTCACCATCCGGCGGATACCGAGCTTGCTGCGTTTGGTGTACGTCGTGATCGAGTTGTCCAGATGCTGCATCACCAGCGCGATCACGGTTCGCTCGCTCCATTGACGCGGGTTGAGCATCCGCAGCATCTTCTTCGGGTCCTCGCCCGCCTGGTCCAGCAGCTGCCGCCATCGCGGGGTGTCGGTCCCGCCGGGGCCTGCGCCATCGGTCATCAGCGTCTGCAGCAGGCCCATCGCGTTGGAGCCCTTGCCGTACCGGACGGGTTCGATGTGCGTATCGGCGGTGGGGTGGATCGACGACGTGATCGCAACGCCGTGGGTCAGGTCGAGATCGTCACGCACCTCCAGCCGCCCTGCCCCGACGATCGATTCGGAGTTGGTGCGGGTGAGCACGCCGAGTTTGTCGGACAGCTTCGGCAGGTTGCCGCCGTCACGCATCTTGAACAGCAGCTTCTGCGTGCCGAACGTGCCCGCGGCGAGAACCAGGTGGCTGGCGATGAACGTCCGTCGTTTCCGACGCAACAGGCGACCGGTGTGCGCGGTCTTGACCTCCCACAGCCCGTCGGCGCGTTGCTTGAAACCGGTCACGGTCGTCATCGGATGAATCTGTGCCCCAGCGGATTCCGCGAGGCCGAGGTAGTTCTTGAGGAGAGTGTTCTTGGCCCCGTACCGACAGCCCGTCATGCACGACCCGCATTCGATGCAGCCCGTGCGGTCGGGGCCTGCGCCGCCGAAGTACGGGTCGGGCACGGTCTTGCCCGGCGTCTTCGTGCCGTCGGGCCCGAAGAAGACGCCGACCGGTGTCGGCACGAACGTGTCGCCCACACCCATGTCGTCGGCGACCTCTTTCATCACCTTGTCGGCATCGGTGAACGTCGGGTTCTGGACCACGCCGAGCATCCGTTGCGCCTGGTCGTAATGGGGCATCAACTCGGCGCGCCAGTCGGTGATGTCCTTCCACTGCGGGTCGTTGAAGAACGGGTCCGGCGGCACGTAGAGCGTGTTGGCGTAGTTCAGCGATCCGCCGCCGACGCCGGCGCCGGCCAGAATCATGACGTTGCGGAGAAGATGGATTCGTTGGATGCCGTACAGGCCGAGTTTCGGCATCCACAGGAACTTGCGCAGGTTCCACGAGGTCTTGGCGAACTCGTCGTCGGCGAAACGGCGGCCAGCCTCCAGGACACCCACCCGGTAGCCCTTCTCGGTGAGCCGCAACGCGCTGACGCTGCCCCCGAATCCCGAGCCAATGATCAGAACGTCATAGTCAGGCTGCATCGACTCATTATGAACTTACCGGCCAGTAACTAAAAGGCCGGATCAGTTGCCGACGGTCAGACCGACCTTCTGGAACTCCTTGAGGTCGCAGTAGCCGGCCTTGGCCATCGACCGGCGCAGTCCGCCGACCAGGTTCAACGATCCGAACGGGTCGTCGGACGGGCCGGTGAGCACCTGCCGCAGCGACGGCCGCTCGCCGATCGCGACCTGCAGCAGTGCCCCGCGGGGCAGCGACGGGTGGGCCGCGGCGGCCGGCCAGAACCAGCCATCGGCGAGCGCCTCCTCCGCCAACGCCAACGGGGTGCCGAGCACCACCGCATCGGCCCCACACGCGATGGCCTTGGCGAGATCGCCGGAAGAGTGGATGTCGCCGTCGGCCAGCACGTGCACGTAGCGGCCGCCGGTCTCGTCGAGGTACTCGCGCCGCGCCGCAGCGGCGTCGGCGATCGCCGTCGCCATCGGCACGCTGATGCCCAGCACCTCGTCGCTGGTGGTCACGCCGCTGGTGGAGCCGTAGCCGACGATCACCCCGGCCGCGCCGGTGCGCATCAGGTGCAGCGCGGTGCGGTGGTCCAGCACCCCGCCGGCCACCACCGGCACATCCAGCTCGGAGATGAACGTCTTCAGGTTCAGCGGTTCGCCGTCGTTGGCGACGCGTTCGGCCGACACGATCGTGCCCTGAATGACCAGCAGATCGATGCCCGCCGCCACCAGGGCCGGCGTCAGCGCCTGAGCGTTCTGCGGGCTCACCCGGACGGCGGTGGTCACCCCGGCTTCGCGGATGCGCGCCACCGCCGCGCCGAGCAGGTCTGGATCCAGCGGCGCCGAATGTAGTTGCTGCAGAAGGCGAATGGCCGCCGCGGGCTCGGGCTCCTTCTCGGCCGCCTCGATGACTTCGGCGATCTTCGCCGCCACGTCCGCGTGCCTGCCGATCAAGCCCTCGCCGTTCAGCACGCCGAGGCCGCCGAGGCGGCCAAGCTCGATCGCGAACTCCGGCGACACCAGCGCGTCGGTGGGATGGCTGAGCACCGGGATCTCGAACCGGTACGCGTCCAGCTGCCAGGCGGTCGACACATCCTGCGACGACCGGGTCCGCCGGGACGGGACGATGTTGATGTCGTCGAGTTCGTAAGTGCGGCGGGCGGTTCGGCCCATCCCGATTTCAACCATGTCTCGCATGCCGACTCGCTAGCGGGTGTAGTAGTTCGGAGCTTCGACGA
This sequence comes from uncultured Actinomycetota bacterium, assembly GCA_963713225.1. Classification (GTDB taxonomy): domain Bacteria; phylum Actinomycetota; class Actinomycetes; order Mycobacteriales; family Mycobacteriaceae; genus Mycobacterium. The sequence continues at coordinate 140,706 of CAVQLB010000001.1, forward strand.
CCATCGCGATGTCGTGCGGGTGGCTCTCCTTCAGTCCCGCGGGGGTGATCCGCACGAATTGCGCGTGCTGCAGCTGCTCGATCGTCGCCGCGCCGGTGTAGCCCATCGCGGCCTGCAGCCCGCCGGTGAGCTGGTGGATCACCGTCGACAACGGACCGCGGAACGGCACCCGGCCTTCGATGCCCTCTGGCACCAGCTTGTCCTCGCTTAGCGCATCGTCTTGGAAATAGCGGTCTTTCGAGTACGACTTCGCGTCGGCGCGGCCCTGCATCGCACCGAGCGACCCCATCCCCCGGTAGAGCTTGAACTGCTTGCCGTTGACGAAGATCAACTCACCGGGCGCCTCGGCGGTCCCGGCCAGCAGCGAGCCCAGCATCGTCGTGGATGCGCCCGCGGCCAGTGCCTTCGCGATGTCGCCCGAGTACTGCAGGCCGCCGTCGGCGATCACCGGCACCCCCGACGGGGCGCACGCCGCCACCGCCTCCAGGATCGCGGTGATCTGCGGTGCGCCGACCCCGGCGACGACGCGGGTGGTGCAGATGGAACCAGGCCCCACGCCGACCTTGACCGCGTCGGCGCCCGCCTCGACCAGCGCGGCGGCCGCGGCACGGGTGGCGACGTTTCCGCCGATCACGTCCACCCGCTGCCTCACCTCACGCTTGAGTTTGTTGACCATGTCGAGCACCAGCCGGTTGTGGGCATGCGCGGTGTCGACGATCAGCACGTCGGCACCGGCGTCGGCCAGCGTCATCGCCCGCGTCCACGCGTCGGGACCGATGCCGACCGCTGCACCGACCAACAGCCTGCCGTCGCTGTCCTTGGTGGCGAACGGGTGCTGCTCGGTCTTGACGAAGTCCTTGACGGTGATCAACCCCGTCAACCGGCCGTGCCCGTCGACAATTGGAAGTTTCTCAATCTTGTGGCGGCGCAACAGACCCAGTGCCGCATCGGCGGTGACGCCTTCGCGCGCGGTGATCAGCGGCGCCTTGGTCATCACCTCGGATACCGGCTTGTTCTGGTCCACCTCGAACCGCATGTCGCGGTTGGTGATGATGCCGACGAGTGAGCCGGTGTGGTCGACGACCGGTAAACCCGAGATCCGGAACCGCGCACACATCGCGTCGACTTCGGCCAGCGTGTTGTCCGGCGAGCAGGTGACCGGGTCGGTGACCATGCCCGCTTCGGACCGCTTGACGGTTTCGACCTGGCCGGCCTGCTCGGCGACCGGGAGATTGCGGTGCAGCACGCCCATGCCACCGGCACGGGCCATTGCTATCGCCATCCGCGCCTCGGTGACGGTGTCCATCGCCGAGCTGACCAGGGGCACCTTCAACCGGATCCGCCGAGTGAGTTGGCTGGAGGTGTCGGCTGTGGCGGGTACCACGTCGGAAGCGGCAGGCAGCAGCAGAACGTCGTCGAAGGTCAGCCCGAGCATCGCGATCTTGGTCGGATCGTCGCCGCCGGTCGGCACCGGTACGGAGATGGGGATGTCGCTTTCAGCGATCGACATGGGTGGAGCCTTCCGGGATGAGCATCGGCAGATCTCAAAAACCAATTCTATCGGCATCGCCGTCGAGAACTGGGCCCCACGCGGGTCTGCCGACATACCCGGGGCAGCCGGGCTACCGCTGGCGCGATACCTGTGAAGCTAGCTAGGGTGGAACTGTGCGTGACCAACTGCCACCTGGTTTGCCGCCGGACCCGTTCGCCGATGACCCGTGCGATCCCTCTGGCGCGCTCGATGCCCTCGAGCCGGGCCAGCCGCTGGACCCGCAGGAACGCACCGCGGTCGAGGCCGACCTGGCTGACCTAGCGGTGTACGAAGCGTTGTTGGCGCACAAGGGGATTCGCGGCCTTGTGGTGTGCTGTGACGAATGCCAGCAAGACCACTATCACGACTGGGACATGCTGAGGGCGAATCTGCTTCAGCTGCTGGTCGATGGCACTGTACGTCCGCACGAACCGGCCTACGATCCCGAGCCCGATGCGTACGTGACCTGGGATTATTGCCGCGGTTATGCCGATGCCTCGCTCAACGAGGCAACGTCGGAACCCGACGGTTATCGCTAACAGCTGACCTGATCAGTCCCCGCCGCCTGCGGATTTCTGCGCCGGTATCGGCGGGAACGTCGTCGAGGGCTCCACAGGCGGCTGCTCCTGCGGAGGCGCCAAGCCCGGCGCGGGCTTCGGCGCGGGTACAGGCGGTGCCTCCGGTACCGGGATCTCCGGCGCGGGCGCGAGCTTCGGTGGTGCCTCCGGCGCAGGCGCAGGTTCCACCGGCTTCGGTGCCGGCGCGGGCTTCGGCGCGGGCTTTGGCGCTGGCGCGGGCGCCGGTTCGTCCGGCTCCGGAGCGGGTTTCGGCGGGGGCTTCGGCGCGTCCGGCAACGGCAACGACTTGGGTGCGTCCGGCAACGGCAACGGCTTCGGGCCATCCGGCAACGGCAGTGGGATCTGCGGCAGTGGGATCTGCGGCAATGGGATCATGCGGCGATGAAATCACCGGCGGCACGCCCGGTCCAGGCACGGGAACCGGCAGCTCGAACGGTGGCAGCGACGGGAGCGTAAACGCATCCGACGGCGGCAGGCCCGGCAGCTGAACACCGGGAGCCCCAGGCCCCACGGGCGCTGCCGGACCGAGGGGCGCCGCAGGCAACGTTGCCTCGGGGTCGCGGTTCTCCACCTTGACGGCCAGCTGGTTCAGCTGCTGCTGCAGTTCCTCTTGCCGTTGGGGGTCCTCGACGGTCTGCACGGTCGAGGTGATGGTCTCGAGCTTGTCCTGAGCCGCCGTCCAGTCCCCCCGGTCGATCAGCTGCTGGACCTGTTGCATCTCGGTCTGAGCGGCCAGCGCGACCCGGTCGTCGCGGGTGACCTGCTGCTCGCCGAACAGTGCGGTGCGCAGCCCGTACAGCGCATCGCCGGGGCCGGCGCCGTAGACGACGGCACCGAAACCGCCAAGGCACAACAACGCCGCGGCGGTGGAACCGACGACCGCCATCGACATCCGGGTCCGCTTGCGCGCCCCGACAGCACGCGCAAGGGCGATCTCGGCGTCGCGCTGGGTGACAACGCCCGCGGCGGGCGGCCGGCGCACGTCGTCGCGCCAGCCGGCCATCAGGTTGGCCAGTTCGGCATCGCCGGGATCGGTCGCGTACACGGGCTGCTCGGCGGCAAGGGAGTCGAGGTAACGGTCTGTGCGCGCAATGGCGTTGAGCGATGCATCGCCCCCGTTGGCGCCCCAGCGACTGAAATCAGGCATGGTCGTACCCCGTCGCCATGATTTCCGCCTTCAGCCGCGCCAGGGCCCGGTGCTGGGCCACCCGGACCGCACCCGCCGTGCTGCCGACCGCGTCCGCGGTCTCCTCCGCACTCATGCCGACTACCACGCGCAGGATCAGGATCTCCCGCTGCTTCTCCGGAAGGATCGCGAGCAACTTATTCATCTGCTCGGCAGACTCACCCTCGATGGCGAGCTGTTCGGGACCGGCCTCCGCGGAGAAGCGCTCCGGCACCACCTCGGTCGGCTCAGAGCGATTCCGGGCGGCCGCGCGATGCGCGTCGGCAACCTTGTGGGCAGCGATGCCGTATACAAAGGCCACGAACGGTCGTCCCTGATCCTTGTAGCGCGGCAGCGCCGTGATGGCGGCCAAGCACACCTCCTGAGCAACATCGTCTGCTGAGAGACCGCTCCGCTCGGCCGCCCCGACCCTGGCCCGGCAGTACCGGACAACGATCGGGCGAATGATCTCCAGCACCTCCCGGAGCGCGTCCCGGTTGCCCGCCACGGCTTCAGCAACGACAGCATCGAGACGTTCTCCCGAAATTGTCATCGGTGAAGCACTCTCCAGCGTTACTAATGGGACAGGTGGCGTTTAAGTATCCGAGCTAAACACTAACGATCGGGGCGCCACGACCTATCTCAGCGATCTAAAAACACGCCGCCACGGCGCCGTACCGTATCAGCGCAGTCGTCGCGAACCTCGACGATTTGGTCAGCGGACCGCGTTCCGCTGCCGATTTCCACCATCAGGCACGCCAACGCCCAGCTCAGCGGGACGATTCCCAGACTCTGCGTGGTGTCCAGTGCGGCGTCGGCGACGGCACGCGACCGGTCGGGTTGGCCATCGCTGCAGAGCGCCGCCGCCAGCACGACGTCAGACTTCACCCGGTGGCGAGCCGAGCCGAGGGCGGCGGCCAGATCGGCGGCCCGCTCAGCGTGACCGATCGCGGCGGCGCCGTCGCCGGTCGCCATCGCCAATTCGGCCGACACCCATTCCAGCCGGACCGCCAGTCGCGCGGGCTCACCGTCGAGCAAACCCTGAGCCCGCCGCAGCGCGTCCGCGGAGGCGGCGAATCTCCCGACGCCGAGCGCATCGGCGGCCAGACCGATCAGGGCGTCGATCTGCCCTTCCCGATCGGTGCCTGCCGCCGCGAGGGCCTGGCCGTCCCAGCCGCGGGCCTTCTCGTGCCAGCCGAGCTGACGCAGGAACGACGCCTGCGTGCTGTGCGCCAGTGACGCCAACCGGCCGACGGGGTCGGCACGCCGCAGCAGGGCGAGGTCGGCGTAGGCACTGGCGTAGCGGCCTTGGCCGCCTGCGACGACCGCGCGGAGCCACAGCTCGTCGGGATTATTTGCCGCGGGCAGCGGCCAACGCCCTGGGTCGGCGCCGAAGGCGGCGTTCGTCAAGATCATCGGCCGCCGACGTTATCAATAGCGCGCTGCGATCCCGGTACCGGAGGGCACGGGTAATCATTTGATTCAGAATGAGTTTGGTTAACAGTTTGTGCGCCGCGTGTTACGGCTATGTCAACCGCCTACTGATCGCCGGAAAAAACTGCGTCGACACCGCGACGAGCGAACAGCGGAAACACGGGACATCACGTGATGGCAGTCGATTGGCTATCACTCTCGTCGATGCATACGGGTCGCAACGATGAACGTGATGTAAATTCTGGGCCTGCGGTTATGTCCTTGAGCACATGATCGGGCTATTGACGGATTTTGCTACGCACCCCTACTTTGTGTGCACGAGTAGTCACTGGCGACTTGTGCTCGGATCGGTTCCACGACTCACGCACCGTGTGTTCCCCAAATCGGTGCGTAGAGAGGGGTTTTCCAAATGCCACAGCCGCAGCAGCTACCGGGACCCAACGCAGATATCTGGGATTGGCAAATGCACGGACTTTGCCGAGGCGTCGATTCGTCAGTGTTCTTCCACCCCGACGGAGAGCGTGGACGTGCACGGTCGCAACGCGAAATGCGCGCCAAGGAGATGTGCCGAAGTTGTCCCGTGATCGCTCAGTGCCGCTCCCATGCTCTCGCCGTCGGCGAGCCCTACGGCATCTGGGGCGGACTGTCGGAAGCGGAACGTGAAATGCTTCTCAAACGAGGCATTCGCCGCGCCTCGTAATCACGAACAGACGCAAAGCCCCCGATCACTCTTCAGTGTCGGGGGCTTTTGCGTCCGCTCGGCAGAAGCGCCGTCAGCGCGCGCTGTCGGCGAGGCGCCCTGCGCGAGCCCGGCGAAGCTGAAATCGGCGCCGCCGAACCTTCCACGAGCTCCATTCGCCGAGTGTGACACCGGCCGCGAGCGCGGTACCGATCGCGATGGCGCCCAACACCGAAGCGAACCCGACGGCGTGCTGATCGTTGAGAACGGCGTAGATACCGTGCAACAGCGCCAAGCCCGGTAGCAGTGGGACGATGCCCGTGATCGACACCACCAGCGGCGGCGCGAGATTGCGGCGCTCCATCAGCCGGCCGATCAGTCCGATCGGCACCGCCGCGACGAACGACGCCACCACAGCACCCAAACCGGCGCCCTGCGCCAAAAGAAACACGATGGTCCCTGCGGCCCCGCCGAACGCTGCCGCCATCGCTGCAGACCGTTCGGCGTAGCAAGCCAGGGCGAAGGCGGCCGCGCTGGCCGCGCCGAATGCGACACGGGCAGGCAGCTCTGCCAGGGCGGGCGGTGGAGCCGCGCTGATTGCGACGAACGGCGCGCCGAACCGGCTGGTGAGGTGCAGCACGAACGCCACACCGGCGATCGTTGCGGCTGTCAGCATCACCAACTCGAAGAAGCGGGCCGCAGCGGTGACGGGCGCACCGGAGATGACGTCACCGACCGAGCCCACCAATGAAAGGCCGGCCAGAAGCACAACCAGGCCTGCCGCGATGGCCACCGTCGGGTCGAAATGCAACCCCAGCTTGGGGCTGAGCGCGTAGAGCAGGATCGGCGGCGCAGTCGCGATCGCACCGCCAACCGCGTATTGAAAGAAGAACGGCAACCCGTGCCTGTTGAGTCGCCGATTGACTCGGTCGATCGCCATGGCACTAAGAGCGCCGACGAGGCAGACCAGAAGGTCCGCGCCGAGGGTGCCGGCTGTCGCGAATGCCAGCGCACCCCAGGCGAGGGTGGCTATCCAGCGCTTGTACGGGTGCGGCGCGGTGATAATCACGTCAAGCTCTTCGCGGGCTGTCGAAGGAGATACCTGGCCCGCTTTGATACGGCCGATCAAACGGTCGACGGCGGCGAGGCGGCTGAAGTCCATCGACCGCGATTGCACGATGTGCAGCGCGCTCGCCGCGGGCATCGTCGGCCCTCGGTACGCAGCGACGTGGATCGTCGTGTTGATGACGTCGACCTCGCACCGCTCGATGCCGTACGCGGCGGCGATAGCCGAAACCTGGTCCATCGTGGCGGTGGCAGGCGTTCCGGACGCCATCAGAATGGCGCCGATGTTCCCTGCCAGATCGAGCACCTCGCCGACGAGCGCGTAGTAAGCGTCGTCACGCTCTCTGCGCTCAGAATCGGTGATCCGCGGCATGGCATCCGTCGGCGGCTCGGTCTCCCGAACGATCCGACTCAACATCTCGCGTTGACGCTCTCGCCATGGCTGGCCCGCACGATCACGGGTCGACGGCACAGCACACCCCCTTCAGTTACATCGGCCGACTCGACCCAGCGCAACACGCAGGCGCCAGCGAATGTTCCGTTTATTGCTTTTGTTTTCTGGTGTTTTCGCTCACATCGTCAGCGCTTCTGCATAACGGGAGCTACAACATCATTCTACTGGGACCGTCAAATCCACTGCGCACTAGTCATCTTGGCTGCGCATCCCCATGCCGATCTCACAACACAGGGCGATGAAATCGGATGCGAGGACCAGGTACACGTAGTCGTTCTTGTGGCGATCCGATGACACGTATATGCCGTCGAAGAGGTCGTCGGTCTCGCCACAGCAGAATGCGAAGACAACACTATTCAGGATCTCGCGACACAACTCCACAACGGAAAGCGTCGATCGGCGGCCGTTCTCGAGGTCATAGGACTCCGCGATGTCGGCCGGATAAGCGGGATCGGGCGGCGTCCCTCTGAGGTCGAATCGCCGAACCGGGACTTGACTCTGGCTGAGCTTGGCCGGCACCTCGTGGGACTCGATCAGCTTGCGCATCGCGTATGCGCTCACCACGAAGTCCCGTTCGATGAGGGAGTCGGTTCGGTAGGCCCACCGCTTCTGTTTTGTCTTCGCTTCGAGCCGGCGAGCGACCTTGACTAGCTCGTCTTTCCACGCGATTGGGTCATCGATCATGAGTCACACCGCCCCATCGAGGCCGAAGACCTGTGTGGCAGCCGACTTGCCTTTCAGGGCGTGCGATCCCCGGTCGGTGAGTCGGGGCGGCGGCGCACCCAAGGCGTCGACGCAGTCGTGGGTGAGCAGGATCACGTCGCCGGTGGTCTTGGTGAGCTGCTCGACACGGGCGGCGACGTTGACGGTGTCACCGATCAGGGTGAACTCCAGCTTGCCTGCCCCGCCGATGGTGCCCGCGATCACCGTCCCGGTGTTGATGCCGATACCGATACGCAGCGCGCCGTCGAAACGCTCGGCCACCAGGCGCTGAATCAGCACCGCGGCAGACACCGCGGCGTCGGCATGATCGGTGAGCGCGTTGGGGGCGCCGAAGACCGCCAGGGCGCCGTCGCCGAGGAACTTGTTGACGTGCCCACCGGCGTCGACGACCGCGGGCACCACGATCTCGAACAACGCGTTGAGCCGGGCGACGGTGTCCTCGGCGGTGTTGGCCTCGGCGTAAGGAGTGAAGTCACGGATATCGACGAACATCACCGTCACCTCGCGGCGCTCACCGGTGAAGACGTCGTCGCCCTGCGCCAGTAGCCGCGCCGCCAGCGCTGGGTCGACGTAAGTGCCGAACGCCGCCTGAAGTCGTTGCCGCTCAGCCAATCCCGCCTGCATGCGGTTGAACGACGCCGCCAGCGCACCGAGGTCATCGTCCTGAACCACCGGCAGGCGCTGGCTGTAATCGCCGGACGCAACACGTTCGGTTCCCTGCGCGAGGTCGCGAATCGGTCGCAGCGACGGCGCAAACGCGGCACCGACGGTCATCGGCACCGCAAAGCCCAGCGTCAACGCACACCCGATCACGACGGCGAGCACGGGGACCTCAGCGGTCCGATCGACCACGGCCGCCAGCATCGCGCCTGAAACGGCGAACCCGAACCCGGCCGCGAGCATCGCCACGTTTGACCACGCGGCAAAAGTCGGGCGAGGGCGCGGCAGGGAGTCACCGATCCCCGTGTCACCGGCGATGGCGACCCTGGCCGGCCGCCACGCCGCTTCCACGAAGCTGTGAATAGAGATCAGCTGCACAGCAATGCCTACTGCGGCACCCATGACCGCGTACTGGACAAGCCTCGACCCTGCCGACCCGGCGATCACACCGACAACGGCGTATAACAAGGCGGCGAACACAGTCACGCCCACCACCGCTCGGGCGACTATTTTCCGAGCCAACGTATAGGTGGCCTCCAGCGCCGTCGCCCTGTCGACATCGTGGCCGGCCACCCACTGCTCAACAAGGCGCTGCTGGCCCATGCCAGGGAGAGCCACCACATACACGAGCAACGGCACTGCGACGACGGTGACGGCGGCCGCCTCGACATAGCGACCGGACTTTTCGAAAGCAACAACTACGAACGCCCCAGCGAGAAAGATCTGCAGCAAAAACGGGATGCTGATCACGAAGATCGCCCATGAATATCTCGGTCCGTACCGATCCCACGCCCACTGCCAGATGCGGTCCATGCCGCGACACTAAGCGTCCGTAGCCCTTGAGCTGCGGCTATTGGCAACGCAACGGGCAGGGCCGTCGGCGTTAATCGTCGGATCGAAGGGTTTTACCGCGCGTGCAAGGGCCGGCAGTAGGCGCATATACCCGCACTCGGATAGCCACACGCAGGACAGATGGCCATAACGGTGGCCGGGTCTGCTCCTATCATGTCCAAGCCAGTACGGGTACGTCGTCCGTTCATTGGACATCCCTTCAGTCGTGGGTAAGAAGTACCCGCGCCCGGCCGAAATTAACCTCACTGTCAGCTCGTTGATTTGGCGCAGGTGAAAAGACTCCTCGGTGGTCGCTACGAACTGCGAGACGTCCTTGGTGTTGGCGGGATGGCCGAAGTACGCGACGGCTGGGATATCCGCTTGGATCGCCCAGTTGCTGTCAAGCTTCTGCATCCCGGTCTAGCTTCCCAGCCTCATACCCGTGAGCGTTTCAAAGTCGAGCCGCGTGCAACTGCGGCTCTCAACCACCCGAACATCGTCGCGGTGTATGACTTCGGCGACCAGGACGGCGATCACGCGCGGCTGCGTGGCGGCGCGATAAGAATGCGCACCCATGCCTATGCTTTGCGCTAGGGACGGCAGCAGCTGCGATCGCCTAAACGGTTGGAGACCGTGGTGCCAGCGGACCCGAGCACACGCCGCGCACCAGCCGAAACCAGTTCCCGATCAACGTGGCTGCTGCTGGCAGCCACACCACTAGTCCTTCTCGTCACCTACTACGTGGCCTTCATGACTCACGAATACGGCCACTCCTTCGCCGCGTGGATCCTGGGCATCAAACCGAGCCCGTGGCCAATCCACTGGGGCAGCAACAGCTTCGTCAACATCTTGTTTTCTTGACGAGGTGGACGAACACGTCGACTACGACGCTGCGATGGCATCCGGCAAGAATCTGGCGGTCGCTGTGGTGGCGCTTTCCGGCATCGCGGTCAATGCTGTGCTGTACCTCGTCTTTCGTTTCGCTGTGCCCTGGTGGCGCAAAAGTACGCGCCCGCTCGTCGCTTACTCGCCGTTCTGGTTGCTGTGCATGGAGGTCGGCAATTTCTTCTGTTACGTCCCGATTCGAGTCGCGTCGCCGAGTGGCGACATGCACAACTGGACCGTGGGATCACATCAGTCGTGGTGGTGGCTGTACGTGATCATCGGATACCTGACGTTATGGGCGATGATCGACTTCTACCGAACCGTGATGCCGGCGTCCTCGATGCCAGTGGCATCGGCACCCGGGTTGGTAGGGCGCTGGTGTTGGTGACGGTCACGCTCATCTTGTTCGGCTACTTCGCGGGCCCCGGTTTGATGAAGGATGACGACGTCACACAGTTCATTTCCCGAACGTCGCTGCTCCTCATTCCCGTCGTCCTGTTGGCAAGCTGGCGCCGGGTCGTGAGGTCTGCACACTAGATCGCAAGGGCGAAGCAGAGTGCTGACACCGTCGAAGCGTCAGGGCCTCACGGCGGGCCAGAACATGGCGAACAGCCGGTCTTCCCAGTTGTCCCGGACTCGGCCTACCCGAGCGCGTTCGGCAATGTAGGTACCGACCATCGCGTCGATCAGAGTTTCGGGGTCGATGTCGACGCGCATCGTGCCGTCGGCTTTGCACTCGTCGATCACGTTCACCAGCTTGGCCCGCTGGTCGACGAGGATCTGCCGGAACAGGCTGCTGAATTCGGGATCATCTTCGGTGAGAAGCGATGCAAAGCCGCCGAACCCAATTCCGCCGTCTATCGCGTCGATTGCATTCCTAATGAGCCACCGTAACCGTTCTGGGGTGCCTGCATGCGGGCCGAGCGTGTCGGGGGCGACCACCGTGACAGCGCAGCTGACAACATGTGTCGCCGGTCGCGATGGCGCCGGTAGATAGTCGTCTTTGCGATACCTGAGTGTGCCGTCACTGCTTCTATCGTCACGGAGCGCGGTCCGCCGGTGCGCAGCAGATGCAGGGTCGCCGCCGCGATTCCGTCTTCGACTTCCTGTCGCGCTGCCATGGACATCTCCGTTGTCGACTTCACCGAAGGAATAACGCCCATCGATTATGCGCTACACTAATCGTAGCGCGCTACGCTACTCGTAGCGTAGCGCTTGGGTGAGCGCAGGCCACGTCGGCCGGTGCGCAAAGTGCTGTGAGGTGAGGATGTTGCTGAAGGTTGTTCGCCGTATGTCATACCCGGCCGTGGCATATCTGTTTCTGCTTCTCGCGTTCGCGCTGCTCGGACTGTTCACAGCGGCTTTGGCCACAAACAGTGGTTGGGCCGCAGCAGCCGGTATCGCTTTGGGCGGCTCGCTTGTCGCAGCCGTCGTCGGTTTTCGCACGGGTGCCGCGAAGCTGTCGCAGTCAAGCAGGGAAGGTGCGCCCCGCCACCACGTGAGCATCTTTTCCGACCCCATTCGTCAAGAACAAGTCGATCAGTACAACGTGATGTACCGCGGCGGTCAGCGACGTCCCCAGTTGGCAGTGGCACGGCACACGTCGGATTCCAACCAAGGGAAGAAGCGCCCGGAGGCTCACGTGCCGAGTCGGCTGTCGGCGTGATCCAGCGCCTCCCACCGCACGGAACTGCTGCGCGCCTGCGGGCCTTGACATTTCGTCCATACTGAGCCAACTTGGCCGAGATGCCTTCGAGAACCACCAGACCCTCGGCGACAGCTTTCGACTACATCATCGTCGGCGCCGGTTCGGCAGGTTGTGTCCTGGCCAACCGTCTCTCTGAAGACCCCCGCTCCAGCGTCCTTCTCGTCGAGGCGGGCGGCAGAGACCGGAACCCCATGATCCGGATTCCGAAAGGGGTCGGCAAGATCCTGGGGAACCCTAAGATCACTTGGCAATTCCGGTCCGGCAAGTCGGACCCTCAGAGGTCGTCGAACAGTGGGTCCGCAGAAAGACTCTCGGCGGGTCGAGTTCGGTGAACGGAATGGTCTACAACCGCGGTAGCGCCGCCGACTACGACGCAATGGCGGCGCTGGGAAATCCCGGCTGGGACTGGCGCCATATTCTCCCCGCGTTTCGCGCCATCGAAAACCACGGCCTAGGCGCCGATACCATGCGGGGTTCAGGGGGGCAACTCGATATTTCCGTCGACGCAAATGTTCCCGAGATCTGCAACGACGTCATCACAGCCGGCGGAAACCTGGGCTGGTCGCAGACCGGCGACGTCAACGGCGGCGACGCCGAACGGATCGCCCACCGCGCGAACCTCAGAATCGCCACCCATTCCACCGTCAACAGGGTGTTGTTCGAGGGCGACAAGGCGGTAGGCGTGGAAACGACCAACTCACGACGCGCATCAGTCAGCTACACCGCCCGGCGTGAAGTCATCCTGTCCCTCGGCAGCATTTCAACACCCAAACTGCTGCAACTGTCCGGCGTCGGGGATCATTCGTCGCTTCGCGGATTGGGTATCGACACCGTCGCGGACAGTCCCAATGTCGGTCGCCGGATGCGGGAACACCGTTGCTTCGCCATCCAGTTCCCTGCTTAACCGGGACATCGGCGACAACCGTCAACTGAGCACGCCGTTGCGCCAGGCAGTAACTGCCGCAAAGTATTTGGCAACCAGACGCGGTCCGCTTGCTCGAGGCGCATGGGATGTCATCGGGTTCTTCAAGACGTCACCGGAACTCAAGCGCCCCGACGCTCAAATCCTGATGGCGCCATTCTCGTTGGCGCCGTATCAACAGGGCAAAGCAGCAGTAGTCGAACGCGAACCGGGGATTCAGGCCATCGGATACATTCTTCGCCCAGATAGCGAAGGCGCGGTGACCATTACGTCATCCGACCCGGAAGCACCCCTAGACATCGACCCTCGCTATCTCACCAGCCCACACGACCGTGAAAAGGGAATAGCCCTGTTCCGCACCATGCGCCGGTTGTTCAGCGAATCGCCGATCGCGGACTACCTCGTTGCCGAGACCCGACCGGGCGTCGAAGTTGTTACGGACCAAGCGATCATCGACGCCGCGCTCGACGACGGCTACTGCGGATACCACGCTGTCGGAACGTGTGCGATGGGGCCGTCCGACGATGACGTCGTGGATCCCTCACTACGAGTACGCGGAGTCCAAAATCTACGAGTCGTGGATTGCTCGGTGATGCCCACGATGGTGTCGGGCAACCTCAACGGCCCCGCGATGGCGATGGCTTGGCGAGCAGCCGATCTCATCCTCGCGGCAGCCTAGCGACCGCGGCTAGCGGGGCGAGCGGGTCTCAGTTGTAGTCCTCCGGCGACCGGAAGCCGAGCGCGCGAATCTCCTCGGACGTCGCGCTTCGAAAGTCCATATAGGTAGTGGTGCCGCAGCTCCTGCAGGCTTGCTGGTTGTGGACTGAGCCGACGAGAGAACCGCACTGCCGACCGCAGATGGCGAAAACATCGCCCACCTCAGCACAGATGAGGACAACTAGGCCGCATGTTGGACAGGTGCTGAACGCCTGTGAGCCCTGACCGCAGCAAGGACAGCTTGCGTTCAAATACCAAGTCGGAGGGTGGATCTCCACAAGTCGCAACCTAGCAGGGCGGCGGCGGGCCATTGGTACGAAGCACCTTGCCATGCAACACAAAACACCCCCGGCCCTTGGGGACCGGGGGTGCTTCTGTGCGCTTGTTCTAGTGCTTAGTGGTGGTGATGACCGTGGCCGTGGCCGTCGTCTTCCTCCTCGGCGGGCTTTTCCACAATCGCCGTCTCGGTGGTGAGCACCATCCTGGCCACCGACGCGGCATTGAGCACCGCTGAGCGGGTGACCTTGGCCGGGTCGACGATGCCGTCGGCAACCAAGTCGCCGTAGGTCAGCGTCGCAGCGTTGAAGCCGTGCCCCGCGGGCAGCTCGCTGACCTTGTTGACCACGACCGACCCGTCAAGCCCGGCATTGGTCGCGATCCAGTACAGCGGCGAGGACAGTGCCTGCGAGAACACATCGACACCGAGCGCCTCGTCGCCCGACAGTGATTCCTTCAGCTTCGCCAGGGCCGACCGGGCCTGCACCAGGGCGGCTCCGCCGCCGGTGATGATGCCCTCCTCGACCGCGGCCTTCGCGGCTGAGACCGCGTCCTCGACGGCTTCCTTGCGCTTCTTGAGGTCCGTCTCGGTGGCCGCGCCGACCTTGATGACGGCGACCCCGCCGGACAGCTTCGCCAGCCGCTCCTCGAGCTTCTCGCGGTCCCAGTCGGAGTCGGTGGCCTCGATCTCCGCGCGCAGCTGTGCCTTGCGCGCATCGATGGCGTCCTGAGCGCCGCCACCGTCGACGATCACGGTGCTGTCCTTGGTGACGACGACGCGGCGGGCGGTGCCCAGCACGTCGAGGCCGACCTCACGGAGCACCAGGCCGACATCGGGGTTGACGACCTGACCGCCGGTGACGACCGCGAGGTCGTCGAGGAACGCCTTGCGACGGTCTCCGAAGAACGGCGCCTTGACCGCAACGGCCTTCAGCGTCTTGCGAATCGCATTGACCACCAACGTCGAAAGCGCTTCGCCCTCGACGTCCTCGGCGATGATCAGCAGCGGCTTACCGGACTCGGCGACCTTCTCCAGCAGCGGAAGCACGTCCGGCAGCGAGCTGATCTTCTCGCGGTGCAGCAGCACCAGCGCGTCCTCGAGCACCGCTTCCTGGGCATCGAAGTCGGTGATGAAGTACGCCGAGATGAAGCCCTTGTCGAAGCCGACGCCGTCGGTGATCTCCAGTTCGGTGTTCAGCGTCGAGGACTCCTCGACGGTGACGACGCCGTCGTGACGCCGACCTTGGTCATGGCCTCGCCGACCAGCTCGCCGACCTGCTCGTCGCGCGAGGACACGGTGGCGACCTGAGCGATCGACTTCTTGTCGGTCACCGGGATGGCCGCCGCAAGCAGCGCTTCGGAGACCGCGTCGGCGGCCTTTCCGATGCCCAGGCCCAGCGCGATCGGGTTGGCCCCGGCGGCGACGTTGCGCAGCCCCGCCTTGATCAAAGACTGGGCCAGCACGGTCGCGGTGGTCGTGCCGTCACCGGCGACGTCGTTGGTCTTGGTGGCCACCGACTTCACCAGCTGAGCGCCCAGGTTCTCGAACGGGTCCTCCAGGTCGATCTCGCGGGCGATGGTGACACCGTCGTTGGTGACCGTCGGGCCCGCCGAACGCCTTGGCCAGCACCACATGCCGACCGCGCGGACCAAGCGTCACCCGCACGGCATCGGCGAGCTTGTCGACGCCGGCTTCCATTGCGCGGCGCGCAGTTTCGTCAAATTCAATCAGTTTTGCCATAAGCGTTTCCGTCCTTGACTACGCATGACGCCCCGGGAATCCGCCGCTATCAGCGGGGATCGCCCGGGGCGGTCACGCTCGTCGATTACTTGTTGACGATGGCCAGCACGTCGCGCGCCGACAGGATCAGGTACTCCTCGTCGTTGTACTTGATCTCGGTGCCGCCGTACTTGCTGTAGATGACGACGTCGCCTTCCGACACGTCCAGCGGGATCCGCTTCTCGCCATCCTCATCCCACCGGCCGGGGCCGACTGCGACGACGGTGCCTTCTTGCGGCTTCTCCTTGGCGGTGTCGGGGATAACCAGACCGGATGCGGTCGTGGTCTCGGCCTCGTTGGCCTGTACGAGGATCTTGTCCTCGAGTGGCTTGATGTTCACGCTCGCCACGATTGGAGCCCTCCACTAATTCGGGTGTCGATCCGGGGCCACGCCCCGGACCTACTGACTTGACAGCATTAACAGGTGTTCGGCATGCGTCCGTGCCCTCGCGCCGTCGTCGCGGGTGCCGGGAGAGGGCGTGGCCGCCTGCCACCTAGCACTCTATACATGAGAGTGCTAGCACTCAAGGTCGCCCCATGCCTATCGCGCGTAGCGAACACGCAGGTCGCCCGAAGAATGCGGTGACCAGCGGGTTGAACAAGTCGGCGCGCTCCCACTGAAGGAAGTGGCCGGCGCCCGGGGAGCACGACGGGCCCCGTGCGGTTGGTGAAGGCCACCTCGCAGGTGTGCAGGAAATCGGGGCCGACGACCTGGTCGTCCATGCCGTAGAGGATCAAGGTCGGCACGTCGACCTTGCGGTCGAGGATCGGCGGCTCGCTCATCTGCCGTCCGTGCGCGAGCTGATAGGCGGCCCAGCCTGCGCGGATCCGCTCTTCGGTGGCGAACGGTTCGGTCATGAAGTCGACGTCGGCGGCGGTGAACGTGCCCGGCGACGCCCACAGCCGGTGCCCGTACATCCCGGCGATGTAGCGCCGTGCGCTTGGCCGGTGTGTCCAGCTCGGCTGCCAGCTCATCCGGCGTCGCGCCCTGGAGGTAGCGGTAGTCGCTCGTCGGCCCGTCGCCGATGGCGCGGATCGCAGAGACGTCGATGCCTGCAGCGACGAAGTCGTCGAAGACGAACGGCGGCACGGTGTCGAAGAAGACGAGCTTCTCGACGAAGCCCGGGTAGCGGTGGAGGAGGTCCACGGCGACGGCGCCGCCCAGATCGCCACCGACCACACCGCAACGGTCGTGGCCGAGCACGTCGTGCACGAGCAGGTAGAGGTCGCGGCTCCACGCCGCGAGGTCGTAGACATCTGCCGACGACAAATCCGAGTCGCCGTAGCCGCGCAGGTCGGGCGCGATCACCTCATAGCCCGCGTCGGCCAACGCGGTGATGTTGCGCCACCAGATGCGTTTCGTCTCGGGGTAGCCGTGCAGAAGAAGAAGCGGATAGCCGGTCCCGCCTTTTGGGCCCTCGTGCACGAACGCGATCGACAGTCCGTCGCGGCCGTCGCTGGGTGGGACCTCCCGCCGATGGATCGTGAACGCATCCGGTGCGGGGGTGGCGGGTTGGGCAGGCCGCAGGCGCAGGTCGTAGTGCACGCCAGCGAGTCTGCCGCACTAACCGTCGAAACTGCGTGGATCGACCATCAGGTGAGCGGATACGTCGCCGATCATCTGGATCTCCACTTTGCGCTCGGTGAAGTACCAACCGCCGTCGTCGCGGCCGAACTGTCGTAATAGCGGCCGACGACGATGGGCTGTATCGGCACGGTCTCGGTGTCCTGCATGACGCAGAAGGTGGAGCGGGAGGCCGCCGTTCCGTCGTCGTTCAGCTCGACGATGCGGGTTGAGCACCAGATGCCGCGTGCGCGGCGTGTTTCCGTGCTCGGGGTAGCGGCGGGTGGTCGCTGCGAACAGCTTGGCGATGTTGTCGGCGCCCGAAACGCCCTGTGGCCCGGACCCGCCGAACGTCGACCGCGCGAGAAGCGCTCCGACGCCGTCGAAGTCGCCCGCGTCGATGAGTTCGGCGTAGCGGTACAGCAACTCGATGATCTCGAGTTTGTCAGCCCGAGCCGCTCCGGTCCGCCTTCGGCTTCATCGCGATCGCTTCGATCACCTGTCCTTTCACCACGGGCAGTCCCGGATCGCTGGCGACATCCAGCGCGGACGGCGGCGCACCCGCTGCCACCAGGTGCGCGGCGAACGACGCGATCATCGCCCCGTTGTCGGTGCACAGCCGCGGCCGCGGGATCCGCAGCGTCAACCCGTTGGCCGCACAACGCTCTTCGGCCAGTTCACGCAGCCGCGAGTTCGCGGCGACGCCACCGGCGATCAGCAGTGTCGACACCCCGAGTTCGGCGGCGGCCCGGACGGCCTTCATCGTCAGCACGTCGGCGACCGCCTCCTGGAATCCCGCGGCGACATCGGCCTGCGGTGCGTCGGGGTGCCGCTCGACGTAGCGCGCGACAGCGGTCTTGAGCCCCGAGAAGCTGAATGCGTACGGGTCATCGCGCGGCCCGGTCATACCGCGGGGGAACACGATCGCCTCCCGGTCGCCATCGCGGGCCAGGTCGTCGAGCACCTTTCCGCCGGGATAGCCGAGGCCGAGCAGCCGCGCGACCTTGTCGTAGGCCTCACCTGCGGCATCGTCGACGGTGCTGCCGAGCTCGGCGATCGGCTCGGCCAGCGAGCGCACGTGCAGCAGGTTGGTGTGACCGCCGGACACCAGCAGCCCGACGCATTCCGGCAGCGGGCCGTGGTCGTAGACGTCGGCGGCGAGATGGCCACCCAGGTGGTTGACCGCGTAGAACGGCACCTGCCAGGCGACCGCGTAGGCCTTGGCCGCGGCCACTCCCACCAGGAGTGCGCCTGCCAGCCCGGGCCCGATCGTGGCCGCGACGACGTCCGGCTTGGCGATGCCCGCCGCATCCAGCGCGCGGCGCATGGTTGGCCCCAACGCCTCCAGATGCGCCCGCGATGCGATCTCGGGGACGACGCCCCCGAACCGGGCGTGCTCGTCGACGCTGGACGCCACCTCGTCGGCCAGCAGCGTCACGGTGCCGTCGGCGGCCAGCTCGGCGATGCCGATTCCGGTTTCGTCGCAGGAACTCTCGATGGCAAGGATGGTTGTCATGTCGGCTCGCGCCTCATCGTGTAGGCGTCGGCGCCGCTGGCCCGGTAGTAGCGCTTGCGCAGGCCGATGTTGACGAAACCGGCGCCTTCATACAGCCCGATCGCGGCCGCGTTGTCCGTGCGCACCTCCAGGAAGACAGCGCCCCCGTCGGCGAATTCCAGCAGCCGCGTGAGCAGTCCGCGACCAACGCCCCGGCCCTGGAACGCGGGATCGACTCCGATGGTGTGGATCTCGTACTCGAAAGGCGCCTTCCGCCCGAGCCGCGAGATGCCTGCGTACCCGACGAGCTTGTCCTCCGAGCGCGCAGCGACATAGCGGATGTGCGTGGCAGCGAGTTCCCGCAGGAATGCCTCGGCGGGCCATGGGTCGTCGCCGTCGAACAGCTGCGCCTCCAGCTCCGCGCAGCGCGCGGCGTCGCCCGTCTCCAATTCCGTATAGATAACCGTCATTTCGACACACCCGATTCGCGCGGCTTGGCATCGGGACGTCGGAGATACAGCGGGTGCAGCGGCTGCGCGGGTGTCGTCCAGTCGACGACCCGCACCAGCCCCGACACCGTCGGGTAGACCGCCGGCTGCCGAGGCAGCTCGAAGAGCGCGGCGTGCTCGGGTGAACCGGCCACCGCACCAACGCCGCTCGGCACATCGGCGGCGGCATTGACCGCCGGTCCCTCGACGCGCTGACCGTCGCGGTAGCGCGCCCAGTACACCTCGCGGCGACGCGCGTCGGTGACGACGAGCACCTCCCCTGCGGTGTCGATGCCGATCGCGTCCAGGCTGCACACACCGTGCACGTCGATACCGAGGGCCTGCCCATAGGCGGCGGCGGTGGCCATACCGACCCGCAGGCCGGTGAAAGGCCCTGGGCCGCAGCCCACCACGACGGTGTTGACGTCGTTCACCGTGATCCCTGCGTCGGCGAGGGCGGCCAGCACATTGGGCGTCAGCTGTTCGGCGTGCGCGCGGGCATCGACGGTGACACGTTCGGCGAGCACGTCGATGCGGTCGCCGTCGCGCCGCACGATTCCCGCGGTGACAGCGGGTGTCGCGGTATCGATGGCCAACACGACGTTCGTCATGACCGGCTCCACCGCCAAATGGCCGTTCGCACTTCGGTATCCGCTCCGCGTTCGAGCCGGATGTCGAGGTGCCGATCCGAGAGCCGCTCGACGATTCCCTCTCCCCACTCGACGACGACGACCGCGTCGGCCAGGTCGGTGTCGAGATCGAGCGAGTCGAGTTCGCCGAGCAGGTCTGCTCCGGCGTGGTCCAGCAGCCGGTACATGTCGACGTGCACCATGGCGGGCGAACCGGACCGCCGCGCGCGATGCAGCCGCGCCAGCACGTAGCTCGGCGACGTCACCGGCCCGTCGACGTCCATCGCCTCCGCGATTCCCTTGGCCAGCACGGTCTTTCCCGCGCCCAGCGGACCGGACAGCACCACCACGTCGCCGGCGCGCAGGTTTTCGGCGAGCTTGGCCCCCAGCGCCATGGTGTCCTGCGCGGTGGGCAACTCGGCGGTGCCCCCGTCAGCCATGGGGCCGGGCCCGATCCCGCAACCGCCGCGTCATCGCGACCAGCTTGGACGGCGTGGCGCGCTCGACGAGCCGGACCAGCGCGTCATCGATGACCTCTGGTTGTTCCAGCTGAACCAGATGTCCTGCGCCTTCGACGATCACCAGCTCGGACTTCGGCAGTTGGGCCGCCATCGCCTCCGAATGCTCCGCCGGTGTGATCAGGTCGTCGGCGCCGCATGCGATCAGGGTCGGCACCTTCGCCAGCGTGCGCAGCCCCTCGTCCTCGTCGTGCACCTCCAACGCGTGCAGGAATCCCACCAGGGTGGCGATCGGGGTGCCGTGCATCATCTTCTCGGAGAACGCCACCACGCTCGGGCTGACCTTGTGGTCGCCGTAGGCCGCCGCCCGCAGGATCGGGGCGATGAGCGATTTGGCGGCGCCGCGGCCGCGGTGCACGGTTTTCGGGGCGTAACGGACCGCGAACCGGGCCGCCTCCAGAGCCGGATTCTTCAGGATCTCCCCCAGCGGCGAGCGCGCAACGCCCTCGGCGGCAGAGGAGATCAGCGCGGCACCGACGATGCGGGTGGGATAGCGCCGCGGGTACTGCCGGGCGTGCGACAACACGGTCATGCCGCCCATCGAATGGCCGACGAGCACCACCGGCCCCTTGGGTGCCGTCAAGGCGAGCACGGTTTCCATGTCCTTGCCCAGCTGCTCGACGGTGTAGGTGTCCGGCGGGGCCTCCGCCGACCGTCCGTGCCCGCGCTGGTCGTAGAAGACCATCCGCACCTGCGGGCCCCACAGCTGCTCCAGTCGTTCCCGCTGGAAGTAGAAGGCGCCCATCCGCAGGCAGAATCCGTGTGAGAACACCACCGTCAGCGGCGCGTCCGGCGGGCCGACCTCGCGCACCGCGAGGTCCACTCCGTCCGGCGTGGTCACCACGGAGCTGCGGTCGGCGTCGAGCACCTCGAAATCCTCACCCTGGTAAGGGTCGTCGCTCGTGGTGCGTCGGGTCACCGACCGTGCGACGGTCACTCCGGCGAGGGTGCCGACGGCGGCCAGTCCCGCGGCACCTGCCAACCAACCGGCATTCGATCTGCGCAGCAGCTGTTTGGGGTCGTTATCGCTCAACGGTGCTGCCTGTCGATGGGGCGCCGCGATATGTCCGGACGACCCGGCCTCGCGGACTGGTGACGACCTCGTAGTGAATGGTGTCGATCACGTCGGCCCAGTCCTGCGCGGTGGGTTCCCCGTCGGTGCCGGGCCCGAACAGGATCGCTTCGTCGCCGTCGCTGACGTCGCTTGCGTCGGGGCCGAGGTCGACGACGAACTGGTCCATGCAGATGCGGCCGACGTTGGGCCGCAGCCTGCCGTTGATCAGCACGTTCATCCGTCCGCTCAATGTGCGGAACACGCCGTCGGCGTATCCGATCGGCAGCAGCGCCAGCGTGGTGTCGCGGTCGGCGACCCAGGTGTGCCCGTACGACACGCCGTCACCCGCTCGTACCGATCTGACCAGTGCCACAGGGCATTTCAATGTCATCGCCGGCCGCAGTCCCATGTCGCCGCGTTCTGGAATCGGGCTCAGGCCGTAGACCGCGATGCCCGGGCGGACCATGTCATAGGCCAGGTCGGGACGCGTCATGACGGAGGGCGAGTTCGACAGGTGCGCGACTTCGAAGTGCACACCCTGATTGCGAGCTTGCTTGTGCATGTCGCTAAACCGCCGCGCCTGCAGATCGTTGACGGGGTTCGCCGGGTCGTCGCCATACACCAGATGCGACATGATGCCCCGCAACCGGATCGCCTCGTCGGCCGCGGCCCGGCGCAACGCGGTCAGCATCGACGGGTATTCGGCGGCGCCGACACCGTTGCGGTTCAGCCCGGTGTCCACCTTGACGGTGACATTGGCGGTCTTACCGGTCTGCTTGATCGCGGCCAACAGCTCATGCAGCTGTCGCGGCGAGGACAGCGCCACCTGAACATCGGACTGCAGCGCCGGAGCGAAATCGGTGCCCGGCGGGTGCAGCCACGACAGCACCGGCGCGGTGATCCCGTCGCGGCGCAGGGCCAGCGCCTCCTCGATGGTGGCCACCCCGATTTCGGCGGCGCCCGCCGCCAACGCGGCCCGGGCAACCTGGGTGGCGCCGTGTCCGTAACCGTCGGCCTTGACGACCGCCATCACCTGCGCGGAGCCCGCGTGCTCGCGCAATACCCGCACGTTGTGCCCGATCGCGGCGAGGTCCACCACCGCCTCGGCGTTCGCGCTGGGCGTCAACGGGGTTGTCAGTTCGGTCGTCTGCATGGTCATGTCACCACCGCCGATTGTCCCAGACTGGCGATAGCGGCCCCCACCAGCGTGTGTGTCAACCGGCTACTCGACGGCCGTGGCGATGGCCTTGGTCTCCAGGTACTCCTCGAATCCGGCCAGGCCCATTTCACGGCCCAGGCCCGACTGCTTGTAGCCGCCGAACGGCATATCGGCGGAATACCAGATGCCACCGTCGACATTGACCGTGCCTACCCGCAGCCGCGACGCAACCCACGCGGCGCGTTCGGGGTCGGCGCCGTAGACAGTGCCCGACAGCCCGTACGGCGAGTCGTTCGCGATGCGGACCGCGTCGGCGTCGCCGTCATGGGCCAGGACCGTCAGCACCGGCCCGAAGATCTCCTCGCGCGCCACCCGGGCGTCGTTTGTCAGTCCGGCGATCACCGTCGGCTCGATGTAGAAGCCCGACGGCAGATCGGCCGGGCGCCCGCCGCCGCACGCGAAGACGCCGCCCTCCTCGAGAGCCAGGTTCAGATACGCCTGAACCCGGTCCCGCTGGCCGGCGGAGATGACCGGGCCGCACACCGTCGTCGGGTCCGTCGGATCCCCGACCTTGGCCTGTGTCATCGCGGCGGCCGCGGTCGCGACGGCGTCGTCGTAGCGATCCCGCGGGACCAACAGCCGCGTCGTGAAGGCACAGCCCTGCCCGGCATGGCGAGTCACGGCAAGAGCCGCCTTCGTGCAAGCGGCGGTCAGGTCGGCGTCGTCGAGCACGATGAACGCCGATTTCCCACCCAACTCCAGGAGCACCTTCTTGATGCCCTGTGCCGCAGCTGTCATCACCGCGCGACCCGTCGCCGTCGATCCCGTGAATGCGACGAGGTCGACGCGCGGGTCGCCGGAAAGTTGCGCGCCGACACCGTGATCGCTGGATGTCACGATGTTGAGCACGCCGGGCGGCAGGTCGGTTTTCTCCGCGACGATCCGGCCCAGTTCGGCTGCGCACCAGGGTGTATCGGGTGCGGGCTTGAGGACAACCGTATTGCCTGCCGCCATGGCAGGACCGATCTTGGCCAGGTTGATCTGGTGCGGAAAGTTCCACGGCGTGATGGCGCCGACGACACCGAACGGCTCTCGCACGATCGTGCGCCTGCTCGCGATGCCGAGCGGTGCGGCGACGCCGAGATCGGTTCTCCACGAATATGTCTCGGCAATCCGAGCTGGGAATGCCAGATCGTCGACGGGTACCTGGAGCTGACCACCGTAGGTCAGGGAGATCGGCGTACCCACCTCGGCGACGGTGACGTCCCGCAACAGCTCGATCTCCGCGTTCAGCGCATCGCGCAGTTGGCGCAGGCAATGCACCCGGAACTCGGTGTCCCTGGACCAGTCGGACTCGTCGAACGCGACGCGGGCGGCCGCGATGGCGCGGTCCATGTCGGTGGCGTCGCCGTCGGCGGCGGTGCCAAGCGGCTCTTCCGTCGCCGGGTTGATGGTGGCGAACGTTCCACCGCCGCCAGGCACCAGTTCACCGTCGATCAGCAGCGCTGTGGACTTCTGCGCGCTGCTCACGGGCCGCCGTGTACCCAGTCCCGTGGCCGCAACCGCCACGTGGCCCGCGCATAGTCGAGTTCCGAATGGGGCCATTGGGTGACGATGCGACCGGAAGGTGACCGGTAGTAGCTGTCGCATCGCGTCCAGATGGTCTGTTCCAGATTCGCGGAGATCTGGTCGTTGAATCGCCGCTCGACGTCGGGATGGACGTCGACGAAGCCGCCCCTGCGCGCGAGCCGACTCACCGCACTGGCGACCAGTCGCGCACCCGCCTCCAGGATGTAGATGATCGAGTTGGCCCCCTGGTTGGTGTTCGGGCCGTACAGCATGAAGAAGTTCGGGAAGCCGCTGACCGCTGTGCCCAGATACGCCTGCGGGTCCAAACCCCAACGGTCGTGCAGGCTTTCGCCATCCACCCCGATCACTTCCAGCCCCGACAGGTAACGGGTGGTTTCGAAGCCGGTGGCCAGCACGATGGTGTCCACGTCGACGGCCCTGCCGTCCGCGGTGAGGACCGAAGTTTCGGTGACACGGTCGATGGGATCGGTGACGAGTTCGACGTGCGCGTGTTGCAGTGCGGTGTAGTACTTCTCACCGAGCAGAACCCGCTTGCAGCGGAACGGGTAGCGGGGCGTCAGCGCATCGCGTAGCCGGTCGTCGGCGACGTGCTTGCGCAGAAACCCCTCGGACAGTTCTTGCACGACGGCCATTCGCGGGTGGTCGGGGGTCAACGCCGTGTTGTCGTGCTGCAGCTTCCACAGCCGCCACCGTTCGCGCCATGAAGCCCAGGGACGCTGACGGTATCGGGCCAACTCCTCATCGCTGTAAGGACGATCTTCCTTGGGGACCATCCACGGCGGCGTGCGCTGGAAGACCGTCAGCTCGTCTGCGAGATAGGCAAGTTCGGGTACCACCTGCACACCGCTGGCGCCTGTCCCGATGACAGCCACCCGCTTACCGGTGAGGTCGACGCTCGCATCCCATTGCGCGGTGTGCATCAGCGTGCCACCGAATTCGGCCAGACCCTCGATGGCCGGGTACCGCACGGCGCCGAAAAGCCCGACGGCACTGACGACGACATCCGCGACCACGGTGTCCCCGTTCCCCAACTCCACGTCCCAGTGCGACCTGTCAGAGTTCCAGCGCATGCTGCGCACCTGCGTGTTGAGCATCAGGTGCCTGCGGAGGTCGAAATCGTCGGCGACCGACTCCAGGTAGCCGAGGATCTCCGGTTGATAGGCGTAGGTGCGGGTCCACGCCCGGTTCGGCGCGAACGAGAACGAGTAGAGGTGGCTCTGGATGTCACATGCGGCACCCGGGTAGACGTTCTGTCGCCACGTTCCGCCGACGCCGTCGGCACGTTCGATGATCGTCAGGTCGTCGATGCCTTTACGCCGCAATGCCACTGCGGCGGCCAATCCGCCGAAGCCCGCACCGATGATCACGACCCGAGGTGAGTGGCGCCGCGTGAGCGCCAGCATCCGCCCGGGCAGATAGCGACGTGCCCTCTTCACGAAGCGTCGAGTCCCTCCGGTGAGCCGTTCGCCCTCGACGCGGCGAGAATGTCGGCATATTCGGTCGGGCTGCCGAAGAAGAAACTGCCCTGGCGGGTCGTCGCGTTCGCCTGGCCTTCCCGGTTGTAGTAGCCGGGCGTGCACGCCTTAGCCCTCTCCGCACTGGCCGAGGACCGCTCGACGACGGTCTCGACCCAGGCCGTCTCGGCCTCCACGGATGCCTCGAGCGCCTCGGTCCCATTGGCCAGAGCCCAGCCGATCACCCACGCCGCATGCGTCGACTGGACATCGAGGAGGTACGGAAAGTTCACGGTGAAGCCCGACTGGGCGATGCTGAGCACAAAGCAGTTCGGGAAGCCGCGAACACTGAGGCCGTGTAGCGTGCGAACGCCGTCGCGCCACTTCTCGGTCAGCGTCACCCCGTCACGGCCCACGAGGTCGAATCCGGTGCGCTGCGAATAGTCGGTGCCGACCTCGAATCCGGTCGCGAAGATCAGGCAGTCGATGGGGTGTTCGGTGCCGTCGACGACGATGCCGCCCGTCGTGATCCGCTCGACGCCCAGGCCTCGGGTGTCGACGAGCGTGACGTTTTCGCGGTTGAACGTCTGCAGGTACTCGTCGTGGAAACATGGCCGCTTGCAGAAGTAGCCGTACCACGGTTTGAGGCCTTCGGCGGTGGCACGGTCCGTCACGACCGAGTCGACGCGGGCCCGGATCTCTTCCATCTTCGCGAAGTCGGCCATTTCGACTGCGCGCAAACGATCTTCGTCCGACATGCCGGCGACACTTCGCTGCCGCATGACGAACAGCTTCTTGACGATGCTCGTCCAGGCGTCGTTGACCAGGTCCTCATCGGCCTCGCCGCCCGCGGTGAGCAGCTGGAAGTTCTCGATGCGGTGGCGCTGCCAGCCGTCCTTGAGGTCTGCCGACCAGTCCGGATCGGTCGGCCGGTTTCCACGCACGTCCACCGTCGACGGAGTGCGCTGAAACACGAACAGCTGCTTCACCGATCTGCCCAGGTGCGGCACGCACTGGATCGCGGTCGCGCCGGTGCCGATGATCCCCACCCGCTTGTCGGCCAGCTTGGCGAGATCACGGCCGGTGTAGTCGTAGTCCCACCGGCTGGTGTGGAATGCGTGCCCGCGGAAGTCCATGATCCCTTCGATGCCGGGCAGTTTCGGCTTCTGCAGGTACCCGTTGGCCATCGTCACGAACCGCGCCCGGATCGCATCGCCGTGGTTCGTCGACACTATCCAGCGGGAAAGCTGTTCATCCCAACGTATTTCGGTGACCTCGGTCTGCAGGCAGGCGCCGCGGTACAGGTCGTAGTGCTCCGCGATGCGTCGGCAGTGCGCGAAGATCTCGTCGCCCTTGGCGTATTTCTCGGTCGGTACGTAGCCCAGCTCTTCCAGCAGCGGCATGTACACGTACGACTCGACATCACAGGCGATGCCGGGGTAACGGTTCCAGTACCAGGTTCCGCCCACGTCGGCGGCCTTGTCGATGAGCCGGATGTTCTGCACCCCCAGCTCACGCAGTCGAGCCCCGGTCAGCAGGCCCCCGAAACCGGCGCCGATGATCGCCACATCGACTTCGTCGTGCAACGGACCCCTGGTGAAATGCGGGTCACTCCAGGGGTCTTCGGCGAATTCCGCGAATGGCCCTTTGATTTCGACATACTGTGCGATTCCGTCGGGCCGTAGCCGACGGTCACGCTCGTCGGCGTATTTCTCCCGTAGTGCATCTACGTCGAACGCCACGTCGGCTGACTCTGCCAAGAATTCGCCCGATCAGTGCGCGAACGGCTGTAGCTCGTCGAATTGCCCGCCCGGCTTGAGCTCGTCGAGGTGGCTCAGCACGGTGACGATGTCGTCGCACAGCGCGCGGGCCAGGTTCATCGAGAAACCCTCGCGCACGACGACGCGCAGCACGGCGATGTCGGTGGCGTTCTCGGGCATGGTGTAGGCGGGCACCTGCCAGCCGTAGGACCGCAGGGCATGCGAGACGTCGAACTCGGTGTAGCCCGGATCGCCTTTCAGGCGGAAGCTGACCACCGGGATCGCCGAGCCGTCGGAGATGATCTCGAAATGCTCGCTGTCGCGCAGTTGGTCACTCAGCCACCGCGCGGTCTGCGTGAGGCACCCCATCACCTTGCCGTAGCCCTCCCGTCCCAGCCGCAGGAAGTTGTAGTACTGGCCGACCACCTGATTGCCGGGCCGCGAGAAGTTCAGCGTGAACGTCGGCATGTCGCCGCCCAGGTAGTTGACCCGGAAGACCAGGTCGTCGGGTAGGTGCTCGGCGCTGCGCCACACCACGAAGCCGATGCCGGGATAGGTCAGCCCGTACTTGTGGCCGCTGACGTTGATCGACACCACGCGCGGCAGCCGGAAATCCCAGATCAGATCGGGATGAACGAACGGGACGACGAAGCCGCCGCTGGCCGCGTCGACGTGCACGGGTATGTCCAGCCCGCCGTCGGCCGCAAGCTTGTCCAGCGCCTCGCAGATCTCGCCGATCGGTTCCAGCTCACCGGTGAACGTGGTGCCAAGGATCGCGACCACACCGATGGTGTCCTCGTCGATGTTCTCCAGCACCTGCTCGGGGGTGATGACGTAGCGGCCCTTCTCCATCGGCAGGTATCTCGGCTCGACGTCGAAGTAGCGGCAGAACTTCTCCCACACCACCTGCACGTTCGAGCCCATCACCAGGTTGGGCCTGCGCTTACGCCAGGCATCTTCCTCTCCGCGCGACACGCGCTTGCGCCAGCGCCAGCTCAGCGCGAGACCGGCCAGCATCACGGCTTCGCTGGACCCGAGGGTGGACACCCCTGTCGCGCTGGCCGGATCGTCGTCGCGAAGCCCCTCGGCGTGGAAGAGGTCGGCGACCATGCACACGCAGCGGGACTCGATCGCGGCAGTGGCCGGATATTCGTCCTTGTCGATCATGTTCTTGTCGAACGTCTCGGCCATCAGCTTCTCGGCCTGCGGGTCCATCCAGGTGGTGACGAACGTCGCCAGGTTCAGCCGGGAGCTGCCGTCGAGCATCAGCTCGTCATGGATGAAGCGGTAGGCGGCATCCGGATTCATGCATTCGTCGGGCATCCGCAGCGACGGAATGGGCGCCATCGACATCCGCCCGGTGTAGGCCGGGGCGA
This sequence comes from uncultured Actinomycetota bacterium, assembly GCA_963713225.1. Taxonomy (GTDB): domain Bacteria; phylum Actinomycetota; class Actinomycetes; order Mycobacteriales; family Mycobacteriaceae; genus Mycobacterium. The sequence continues at coordinate 169,201 of CAVQLB010000001.1, forward strand.
TCACTGGGCCTTGGGTGTGCCTGGGGGCCATGGTGAGTCCTTTCGTGGCAACTAGAGACGGGCGATTGCGGTGCGGACGTGGGCCAGGATGCGCGATGCGGACGTCGGGGCGGGCCGTGGTCCTGGGTCGGCCGCTGACAGGTTCGCGGCGTGGGCGTGCACGAACGCCGCAGCCGCCGCGGCTTCACCGGCGGGCAGGCCTGCGGCCAGCAGCGCGCCGATGATGCCCGACAGGACGTCACCCGATCCGGCGGTGGCTGCCCACGACTGGCCGGCGCGGTTGAGGTAAACCGGTCCACCGGGCTCGGCGACGACGGTGACGTTGCCCTTCAGCAGCACCGTCGCGCCGAATTGGTCGGCCAGCCTGCGGGTGGCGGCGATGCGATCGTCGCCGGGCGGTGCGCCTGCCAGCCGCGCGAATTCGCCGGCATGCGGGGTCAGCACCGTCGGCGCGTTTCGGTTGACGACGAGGTCGGGGTGCGCGGCGAGGATCGTCAACGCGTCGGCGTCGACGATCACCGGCAGATCGGTCTGCAGCGCGAACCACAACGCGGACGCCCCGGCGTCGTCGACCCCGAGCCCCGGACCGACGACCCAGGCCTGCACGCGCCCCGCCGCGGCCGGGCTTGGTGATGCGATGACTTCGGGCCAGTGCGAAAGCACTTGCTGTGCAGCGGTTCCCGCGTAGCGCACCATGCCGGAGGTGGCGGCCACCGCCGCGCCGGTGCACAGCACTGCCGCACCCGGATAGGTCGCCGATCCGGCGAGCACGCCGGTGACCCCCTGGGTGTACTTGTCGTCCTTCGGCCCCGGCATGGGCCAGCGGGCGGAGACGTCGGCCGCATCGAGACTCATGATGTCGGGCTGCGGGAGGTCGAGGCCGATGTCGACCAGTTCGACCCGGCCGCAGTCACCCAGCGCGTGAACGGGTTTGAGGCCGCCGAAGGTGACTGTCAGCGCGGCGTGCACGGCGGGGCCGTCGACCGCGCCGGTCTGCACGTCGACGCCGCTGGGGATGTCGACGGCCACCACGGGGATGCCCGCTTCGTCGACGGCGGCGAAAACCTCGGCGGCCGCGGGGCGCAGCGGCCCGGAACCGGAGATGCCGACGACGCCGTCGATCACCAGATCAGTTCTGGCGGGAACGCATTCCACGACCCGGCCACCTGCCTTCCGGAACGCCGCCAGTGCCTTCTGATGCGTGCGTTCGGGATTGAGCAGGACGGCAGCGGCCGAGGCGCCGCGGCGCCGCAGGAACGTGACCGCCCACAACGCATCACCACCGTTGTCGCCGGAGCCGACCACCGCGCAGATTGACCGGCCCGCGATCGCGCCGGTGTGCACCACGAGCTCGTGGGCGGTCGCGGTGGCCAGGCCGTTGGCCGCCCGCCGCATCAGCGCACCGTCGGGCAGCGACGCCAGCAGCGGTGCTTCGGCTTCGCGGATCGCATCAGCGGAGTAGTAGTACCGCATCGGTACCAGGATTCCACGCGCACCCACTCTTTTATGTGGCCACCGCTGAATTGGCATGTGTTCGAACCGGTCGTGCCGAGCTGGCTCGGAAGCTTCGAGAAGCTGCTTGTGCAGGCGGGCTACCTCACACCCGGCGAGGTCGACGCCCGCGTCGCAGGCCGGTCTCACCGCCCCGCGACAACGGCGAGATCGTGTTTCGCCGCGCCGTGGGAACGGCGGGTCTTCGGGCTTGCGGTGGCCGCCAGCTCTTAGTGCTTCGGCTTGGATTCAACTGCAATGATGCGCCGCTGATGGACTTCCTCACCAAACTCACGATCCCATTCGATGTAGCGCTCCTCGATGAAGTCACGGAACGCATCGGAAGCACCTTCCGTCGCACCGGAGTTGCCAGCGGATCTGGTCGAACCGGTGCTCATCGCCGAGCCTCCATTCGCTACTCGACGGTGACTGATTTGGCCAGGTTGCGCGGCTTGTCCACGTCGTAGCCACGGGCCTGCGCCACCCCGGCGGCGAACACCTGCAGCGGAATCGTCGACAGGAGCGGCTGGAGAAGCGTTGACACCGCGGGGATCTCGATCAGGTGGTCGGCGTAGGGCCGCACGGTGTCGTCACCCTCCTCGGCGATCACGATGGTGATCGCACCGCGGGCCTGGATCTCGCGGATATTGCTCAACAGTTTGGAATGCAGCACCGTCGCACTCTTCGGCGATGGCATCACGACGATGACCGGCAGGCCGTCCTCGATCAGCGCGATCGGGCCGTGCTTGAGCTCACCGGCCGCGAATCCTTCGGCGTGCATGTACGCGAGTTCCTTGAGCTTCAGCGCGCCCTCGAGTGCGACGGGATAGCCGACATGGCGGCCGAGGAACAACACTGTCTGTGACTTGGCGAACCGTTGGGCGAGCGCGGAGACGGGTTCGACGGTCGCCAGTACCCGCTGCACCAGATCGGGCATCGCCTCCAGCTCGCGGTACTCGCGCTCCACCTCGTCGGGGTACTTGGTGCCGCGGGCCTGCGCGAGCGCCAGTCCGACGAGGTAGTTGGCGGCGATCTGCGCCAGGAACGTCTTGGTCGAGGCGACGCCGATCTCCGGACCTGCGCGCGTGTAGAGCACCGCGTCGCATTCGCGCGGGATCTGGCTGCCGTTGGTGTTGCAGATCGCAAGCACCTTGGCCTTCTGCTGCTTGGCGTGCCGTACCGCTTCGAGCGTGTCGGCGGTCTCGCCGGACTGTGAGATCGCGATCACCAGCGTGCTGCGGTCCAGCACGGGGTCGCGGTAACGGAACTCGCTGGCCAGCTCGGCCTCGACGGGCAGCCGCGTCCAGTGCTCGATCGCGTACTTGGCCAGCAGGCCGGAGTGATACGCGGTGCCGCAGGCGACGATGAACACCTTGTCGATCTCGCGCAGCTCCTGGTCGGAGAGGCGCTGTTCGTCGAGCACGATGCGGCCGTCGACGAAGTGGCCGAGCAGGGTGTCGGCGACGGCGGCGGGCTGCTCGGCGATCTCCTTGAGCATGAAGTAGTCGTAGCCGCCCTTCTCGGCGGCGGAGAGATCCCAGTCGATGTGAAACTCGCGGTGGTCCTCGACGTCGTCGCCGGCGAAGTCGGTGATGCGATAGCCGTCGGCAGTCACGACGACGGCCTGGTCCTGGCCGAGTTCGACGGCATGGCGGGTGTGTTCGATGAATGCCGCCACGTCTGAGCCGACGAACATCTCGCCGTCGCCAATGCCGAGCACCAGCGGGGTCGAGCGCCGCGCGGCCACGATGGTGTCGGGATCGTCAGCGTTGGCGAACACCAGCGTGAAATGGCCTTCCAACCGCGGCAGGACGGCCATCACCGAGCCGACGAAGTCTCCTGCCGTGGGTCCGTGGTGGTACTGCCACGAGACCAGGTGCACGGCGACCTCGGTGTCGGTGTCGCTGGCGAACTCGACGCCGGTCGCCTCCAGTTCCTTGCGCAGGACAGCGTAGTTCTCGATGATCCCGTTGTGGACGACCGCGATCTTGCCCGCGGCGTCGCAGTGCGGGTGGGCATTGCGATCGGTCGGCCTGCCGTGGGTGGCCCAGCGGGTGTGGCCGAGGCCGGTGCTGCCCGCCAGGCTCGAGGCGTCGGATTCGTCGAGCGCCGCTTCGAGGTTGGCCAGCCGGCCTGCGCGGCGCCGGACGGTCAGGCCGCCGTCGCCGTCGAGCAGTGCGACCCCCGAGGAGTCATAGCCGCGGTATTCCATCCGGCGCAACGCGTCGACGACGACGCCGCGGGCATCCCGCGTGCCGACGTAGCCGACGATTCCACACATAGGTATCCAGGGTAGTGCAGTAGCCAGCTAAGGCCACTTCACGGTGATTCTGCGCACAGGGCGGGGTTTATCCCGGCAAACCCGCCTTCACCGCAGAGTCAACGCTCGACGTGGCTATCTCGGCGAGCAGCGCAACCACCACCCCGAACGCGAAGTACAGCGCGGGCTGTGGGCTACGGTCGTCAGGTGGCCAGCACGAAGAAGCTTTTCGCCGCTCTGAAGCGACGCGGACCGCACCGCGTCCTGCGTGGTGACCTGGCCTTCGCCGGCATGCCCGGCGTGGTGTACACGCCGGAGTCCGGGTTCAATCTGCCCGGCATTGCCTTCGCTCATGAATGGGTGACGGGCGTGGAGCGTTACGAGGGCACCCTCGAGCATCTGGCGTCGTGGGGCATCGTCGCGGCCGCACCCGATACCGAGAAGGGCATCGCGCCGTCGGTCCTGAACTTGGCGTTCGACCTCGGCACCACGCTGGACATCATCGCCGGCGTGCGCTTGGGCGACGGAAAGATCAGCGTGCATCCCACCAAGCTCGGCGTCGTCGGGCACGGCTTCGGCGCGTCGACCGCGGTTTTCGCCGCCGCCGGGATGCCCGCGAAGCCCAAGGCCGTCGTCGCGGCGTTTCCGACCGTCACCAAACCGCGGGCCGAAGAAGCCGCGTCGACGTTGAGGGTTCCCGGCCTGATACTCACCGACCCCGGCGATCCGATGTCACTGCGGTCCAACGCGATTGAGCTGGCACGGACGTGGAACGGCGCGGTGCTGCGGGCGATGCCGAAAGCCAAGGCCGGGGGTCTGATCGAGGGACGCCGACTGGCGCGGGTGGTCGGGCTACCGGGCGCGGACCGCAGGACGCAGAAGTTGGTGCGGGCGGTGATGACGGGCTACCTGCTGCACATGCTGACCGGCGACAAGGCGTACCGCGACTTCGCCGACCCCGAGGTCGCACTGCCCAAGGCGGCGGTCATGGACCCGTTCGCCGACGATCCGGTCGACCTGGAGAACAAGGTCATCGCCCTACTGAAGCCGTGAGGTGTCGTCCATGCGGACAGGAATCTTTCTGAACTACGCCGGCGGCTTTCTCGAAGCCGTCGACGAGGTCGTCGAGCTGGAGAAGGTCGGCGTAGACATCGCGCTCGTGGCCGAGGCGTACTCGTTCGACGCGATCAGCCAGTTGGGATTTCTGGCGGCGAAGACATCGCGGATCGAGCTGGGCTCCGGCGTCGTCCCGATCTACATCCGCACCCCGTCGCTGCTGGCGATGACGGCCGCGGGGCTGGACTACGTGTCCGACGGCCGGTTCCGACTGGGCATCGGCACGTCCGGGCCGCAGGTGATGGAGGGCTTCCACGGTGTTCCGTTCGACGCCCCGCTCGGGCGCACCCGCGAAGTCGTCGAGATCTGCAGGCAGGTGTGGCGCCGCGAGAACGTGCAGTTCGACGGCAAGCACTACCAGATACCGCTGCCCCACGACCGCGGCACCGGGCTCGGTAAGCCGCTACATCTCATCAATCACCCTGTCCGCGAACGTATTCCGATCACCATCGCCGCTCTTGGCCCGAAGAATGTCGAGCTGACCGCGGAGATCGCCGAGGGCTGGCAGCCGGTGTTCTTCTATCCCGAGAAGGCCGACGAGGCGTGGGGCGACTCACTGCGGGCGGGCCTGGCCAAGCGCGATCCGGAACTCGGGCCACTCGACATCATGGTCAGCGCCACGTTGGCGATCGGCGACGATGTCGAAGACCGGCTTGCGTGGGCGAAACCGCAACTGGCGCTTTATATCGGCGGCATGGGCGCGCGCGGCAAGAACTTCTACCACAACCTGGCGACGCGCTACGGTTTCGGCGAAGTCGCCGACCACATCCAGGATCTCTATCTGTCGGGTCAAAAGACCGAGGCGATCAACGCGGTGCCCGACGAGTTGGTACGACACGTATCGCTGATCGGGCCGCAGGGCTTCGTCAAAGAGCGGTTGGCCGCTTACGCAGAGGCCGGGGTGACAACGCTTCTGGTGCATCCGCTGACAGGCGACCGTCGGGAATCCGTGCGATACGTCGAGGAACTGAAGGGCCTGCTCCCCTAACGTGTAGCCACGCTTTCCAGGTACGGACTCGGCGAGGTGGCCCTAGCCGACGCTAGCCGCGAAATTGCATCCACGGTCGTTGTCCCCGCGAGTTCACAACCGTCAGTGCAATCTCAGCGATAGCTTCGAGTTAGGGCCCTGCCTGGGGCAGTTCGTCGGCGGCAATCTCGCACGGGGTTTCGTCGCTGACCGGCTCAGGGCCCGGAGGCGGCGGTTCCACGATGGGCTGCGGCGGTGGTGGCATCGGTGCAGGCGGCGGAGTGGGCACCGGCTCTTCCGGTGCCGTTTCGTCGACGGGTTCCTCCGCGCAGGCGTCGCCGGGTTCGATCGCAGGCTCTTCGGTTTCGGCGAGATCATCTGTCTCTTCGGTTGTCTCGTCTTCTTCGCGCTCATCGTCAGCAGGAACTGGATCGTTCTCGTCGGACAGAAGCTCGTCCGGGTCGTCGAGCTCGTCCTTCAGCTCGGGCGTCTCCGGCAGCGCATCCCCGGGTCGATCAATCAAGCCGCCGATGGCATCGGCCAGCTGAGAGCCCAGTCCGCCGAGTCCGCCTGCGGCGCCGGGCAACCCGCCGCCGAGCTCACCGAGTGAGGGCGTCGTGGGCATCCCCGGCGTCGCGGCCGCGGCGGGTGCGGTCCCAGGCGCAGGGGTGGCAGATATGGGCGATAGGGCGGGTTCCGGCGCGGCGGAGAAAGCCGGTGCCGGTGCTGTCATCGGGTTGACTGCCGGCGCAGCTGCGGGCGCCGGGTTCGGCCAGCCGGCCGGCGCGGTGTTCGCCGTATCGCCCGATGGAGCGGCGCTCGGCGCTGGCCGACGGCGACGGCGACGGTCCGAGATCACCCGGCACCTCGAACATTGCGGCGGGCTCGGCTGTCAGCACGCCGGTGACGCGGTCGAAGGCGGCCGCGACTGTCGCCATCGCCTTCTGCATCGCGGTCAGCCAGTCCGACCGAATGTCGTTTTCCACGAACGGTTTGACCTGCTGATCGATCAGCTCACTCGCTACTGCGCGATCTCCGGCTCCTGTCGTGACCGTCTGCGTCGCAGCCAACCATTCGGGCCGTTCGGCCATGCGGCGGTCGTCGATCGCCACCGCGGAGGCGACCTTGCCGTCCACCGCGCGCCACAGGTCGTCGCGGAGCGTGGTGAGCAGGTCGACAGCATCGCGCACCGCTGAGGTCGCGGCCGCAGATGCTTCGCCGTGCCGGAGAAGAAAGTCGTGCGAAGCGTCGCCGCCGCGACCCTGCCACGCCTGGGCCAGCGGGCCGAGCTGTTCCTCCTGCAGCTGCCGTGCACTCTGGGTCGCCGCCGCGGCCGCATCCAAGGCCGCCCGATCCGCGTCCAGCGCTCTAAGATCCAAACCGTCTTCGCTGCTGTACCAATCGCGTACCTGCGCGGCATGCAGCGTGAGATCCGGATTCTGGTAGCCGAGCAGATGGCAGGCCCACACGTAATCGCCGATGTTGTCGACGGAGGGGTGTCCCTCTGCCAGTCGGGCGGCGACGTCGAGCGGTTCGGCCATCGGTTCAGCCGATCCCTCGTGCGCCGCGGACATCGACGTCGACGTAGCGATCGGCGCAGGAGCGCAGTTCGGCGGCGATCTCGGTGGATGCGCGCGCCCATAGGTGCAGCCGGTCCACCACATCGTCGATGGCGAGCCGCAGGGCGTCGCCTTGCGCGGTGTGCATGCGACCGGCAACGGCTCCGTCGAACCGCAGGCCGATCAGATGGGTTCGGATCGCGGTGTCGACGATGTCGGCTGCGGCTTCGTACTGGCGCGCCGCGCTGAGCACCGCCGCAATGTCGACACGCGCGACGTCAGGTTCTCCCACGCTGGCTAGGACGTCGGCGAAACCCTCGAGGTTCCACCCAATTTCAGTGCGGGTCGCTGACCGATTCGGCAACCCGGATGGCCAGCTGCCGGGCGGTGTCCTCGTCGGCTGCTTCCACCATCACGCGGACCATCTGCTCGGTTCCCGAGGGCCGCAAGAGGATTCGGCCGGTGTCGCCGAGTTCGGCTTCGGCTTCGGCGACGGCGGAGCGCACCGACGGCGCGTCGGCCACGGTGGCCTTGTCGTCCACCTCGACATTGATCAGCACCTGCGGCAGCGAATGCATGGACGACGCCAGCGTGGCCAGCGGTGCGCGGGTCTGCGCGATCCGGGACATCAGCCGAAGCCCGGTGACGATGCCGTCTCCGGTGGTGCCAAGGGCGGGCATCACGATGTGCCCGGACTGTTCACCGCCGAGCGAATACTTGCCTGCGCGCAGATCCTCCAGTACGTAGCGGTCGCCCACGCCGGTGATGCGGACCTCGATGCCCGCCGCGCGCATCGCCAGGTGCAGTCCGAGGTTGCTCATCACCGTGGCGACGAGGGTGTTAGAGGCGAGCTCGCCCGCCTCGTGCATCGCCAGCGCCAGGATCACCATGATGGCGTCGCCGTCGACGACCCGCCCGTCGGCGTCGACAGCCAGGCAGCGGTCGGCGTCGCCGTCGTGCGCCAGCCCGAGGTCGGCGCGGTGGGACAAAACTGCCTGCTGCAGGGACTCCATGTGCGTGGATCCGCAGCCGTCGTTGATGTTGAGCCCGTTGGGTTCGGCGTTGATCGCAATGACGTTGGCTCCGGCGGCCCGGTAGGCGTGTGGCGCGGCGGCCGACGCGGCGCCGTGCGCGCAGTCGACGACGACAGTCAGGTCGTCCAGCCGGGTGGTGAGGGCCTTGCCGACGTGTCGCAGGTATCGCTCTTGCGCGTCGACCGCGTCGACGACCCGGCCGATACCCACGCCGACCGGTCGGTCGCCTGGCCCGGCCGCGACGAGTTCTTCGATGCGGTCCTCGGTGGCGTCGTCGAGCTTGTGGCCGCCCGCGCCGAAGATCTTGATCCCGTTGTCGGGCATCGGGTTGTGCGACGCCGAGATCATCACACCGAATTCGGCGTCATAGGCGTTGGTCAGGTAGGCGATGGCGGGAGTGGGCAGCACGCCGACCCGCAGCGCGTCCACGCCCTCACTGGTGATGCCGGCGATCACCGCGGCCTCCAGCATCTCGCCGCTGGCCCGTGGGTCGCGGCCCACCACAGCGACTCGACGGCGGGCAGGCGAGGAGTTAGCGAGTCGACGAGCGGCCGCCGAGCCCAGCGCCAGCGCCAGCTCAGCGGTCAAATCGCGGTTGGCGACTCCGCGCACCCCGTCGGTGCCGAACAGTCGAGCCATCGCATAAATTTCTCATAGATGGCTCCCGATGGCACAACCTGCCAGGTCAGCAGGCGTGCCGCCGCTCAATCGGTACCCGACCGAGATGGGGAAACCCGCTAAAGCACACCGCCCGGCATTGCAGTGTGCATACCGGGCGGTGAGGTGAAGACAGATCAGCGCTTCGAGTACTGAGGCGCCTTGCGGGCCTTCTTGAGTCCGTACTTCTTGCGCTCGATGGCCCGCGGGTCGCGGGTCAGGAAGCCGGCCTTCTTCAGCGCGGGCCGGTCCTCGGGCTGCACCAGGATCAGTGCGCGAGCGATCGCCAGGCGCAGCGCGCCGGCCTGCCCGGACGGGCCTCCGCCGTCGAGGTGGGCGTGGATGTCGAAGCTGTCCACCCGGTCCACGGTCACCAGCGGCGCCTTGATGAGCTGCTGATGCACCTTGTTGGGGAAGTACGCCTCGAGCGTGCGCCCGTCCAGATGGAACTGGCCGGTGCCGGGCACCAGACGCACCCGCACCACGGCCTCCTTGCGGCGACCCACGGTCTGGATGGGGCGATCGAGGACGACCGGTTCGCGCGGCGCACGCGCGGGCTCGGCCGCCGCCTCCGTCACAGTCTCGGCCGCCTCCGGAGCCGCAGGAGCTTCGGTGGCCTCGGGGGCCTCTACCGCGGGAGCCTCTGTCTCGACGGCCTCGGGGGCCTCGACCTCGGGCGCTTCAGTCGTTTCGGGGGTTTCGTTCTTCTCGGTCACTGGCTCACCTGCTTGATCTCGTACGGAACCGGCTTCTGTGCGGTGTGGGGATGCTCCGGCCCGGCGTAGACCTTCAGCTTCTTCTGAACCTGACGGCTGAGCTTGTTGTGCGGGAGCATGCCGACGATCGCCTTCTCGACCACACGGTCGGGATGGCGCTGCATCTCGGTACCGAGCGAGCGCGCCCGGAGACCACCTGGGAAACCCGAGTGGCGGTAGGCCATCTTGTTCTGCAGTTTGTCGCCACTGATGGCGACCTTGTCGGCGTTGATGATGATGACGAAGTCGCCACCGTCGACATTCGGCGTGAATGTCGGCTTGTGCTTGCCGCGCAGCAGCTTGGCTGCTTCGACGGCGAGCCGGCCGAGCACCACGTCGGTGGCGTCGATGACGTACCACTCATGCGTGGTGTCACCCGCCTTCGGCGTGTACGTAGACACAGCGCTTACCTTCTCTATCTCTCGGGTTGGACCCCGGTGTGACCCGGGTGCCGGTCAGGCGTTTGCGGCCGGGTGGTCTCGGCGACCGACTTTGACCCGAGGACCCCGTGCTTACCGCACGCCAACGAGGCAGCTTACCTGCGGGCGTCACTGCAGGTCAAAACGCCTATGGCGGCCCCCTGCGGTGATGAGGCGTCGGGACTGCCGCCTCAAAGAATAGGGAAACACCCAATAGCGTGACCAGGCACGATCCCGATCGGTTCGCCCCATGTCCATCAAGCGCCTCGCCAGTTACTTCGCGGGTGGCGCCGCAGTAGCCGCCGCAGCGGCCATGCTCACCGTCGCACCGGCTACCACCGAGGGCGCCGACCCTCCCTCATGCAGATCTCGCGGAAAGGGAACTGTGCGGTCCCGTGGTCTCCCCTACCAACGGGACCGCACAGGGTCTGTGACCGGCGCTAGCCTCCCCAGGCGCTCGCTGCGCTGCGGTCCGTTGTCGCGACGTCGTCGGCGCCGTCGCGCACCGCGTTGCCGAGGCTGAACAGGAGCTCGTTCAGCGCAGCGGCCGCCTGGTCCCACTTGGCTTGCTCCAGCCGATACGCCTCGGCTGCCTCCCTGGTCCAGATCTCCTGCAGCGGAGCGATCTGCGCCCGAAGGTCATCGAGTGCGGCGTTGAGTCGCGCCGACGTGCCGTGTATCTCCTGACGGACGGTGTACTCGATCTCGGCGAAGTTGTAGGAGAGAACCGGTTCCATGGTGAGTCTCCTTAGAGGTTGGTGCCGACGGCGCCGATTTGATGCGAATGACTGTCCGCGGCCTCGCGCAGTGTCCGCTCGTTGAAGCGCATGGTCTCGGCGATCTCCTGCAGGGCGATATGAAGTTTCGTTGACTCGGCATTCCACCGGTCGACCACATCCCTGAACCGCGTCGCCGCGACGCCTCCCCACACCGACGGTGGCACGCTGACCATCCGGCCGATGAAGGACTGCAGCATTGCCCGGATCTCCTCGTTGCGGGCGTCGATCTTGCCTGCGACGGCTGTCATGAGCTCGAAATCAGTATTGAGCGATCCGCCTGCGGGTGTCGTCATCGCGACCCTTTCCGTGTTTTCCGATCGAGTTGTGTTTTCGACGGAGTGCACACCTGTTTGGTTCCCTTGAGTTAGACAACGGCGTGCGCCGACCGGATGGCCTCCTCGCACACATCACGCACCACCTGCTGACTGTCCGGCGAGCCTTGGCAACCGATGGCGATCCGCACGGTGTCGTCGACGAACACCGTCCAGTCGATCTGGCGTCCGTCACGGAGTTCCCGATATGTGGCGGCGGGCCGATCAGCTCGGCGGTCGTCGGGATTGAACTCGCTGAACACGCCAGCCTGCTGATCGTCCAGAGCCCTGCGCAGCGTCGCGGCCGTCGCAGCAAGCGACTCACCCTTTCGTATCTGAGACTGCGTGATCAGAACTGCGGTCGTGTCATCTGACGCCGTCACCTCAACTCGGGCAGATCCCGGTCCTGACGTGATACGCCGGACGACCCACAGCGCCGGGACCTTGACCGCCACTCGGCCTTCGACCAACAGTGTCACTGGCGCATCGGCGGCCCGAGAACCATTCATGTCGAACCCGACGGAAAGGCCGACGCACACCAGTGCCACCGATGCGGCGACTGCGGACAGCGCGATCCGCGCGGGCCGCCTCCGCCCGGCCGCCTCCCACTCGTGCGCCCGCACCATGGGCTCGTGGCGCGCTGCGGTCAATACCCCGTCCAGCGGAGCCGTCGTCACCGCGACGCCATCGGTCCGAAGACATTCGACGATGGCACCGGCGAGCCCGACCGCACCGTCGACACCGATCGGTACATCCACCAGCACCGCGGTGGCCGCACCGACACCGTCTGCGACCGTTCTGGCGACGTCTGCGGGATCGCCGATTCGCGGCTCGGCCATCACCACGCAGCCTGTCCGCGCGATCACCACGAACTCCGGCGCAATCTCTACGACTACTTGTACACCCGGCGCATCGCGGGCGAGCACCTGCGCCCGTTGCAGGACAACGACATTCACCGATGGTTTGGCGGCGGCGTCTCGGACACGTTCTACCCGTGAGGGCGGCCACCACGTCGGACAGACCAGGATCGCGGTGTCGGTACGGTCCGGCAGCACCGATCGGAACACTTCACGCCAGACGGCCGTGACGGCGACGGGTTGCTCATCGAGCAACGCGATCTCATCGTCAACGCAGTCCAGTGCCGTCGACACCAGGTTCTGAGCAACATCGCGCGGTCCGCGGATGGTGCCTGGTCCGACCTCGACGACACATTCCCTCACGTCGGCTCGCTCCAGGCGACCTGAATGAGCTGATCCGGGTGAGCGCGAGTGATAAGCGTTCCCCGACCCGGCAACAGTTGCGACGGGCGGACGGACCCCATCAGCACGCCCTCGTCAGGGCTGGCGCTCATCAGCAGGCCCATACACCCGAGATCGCGCAGCCGCGCCAGAACTGGGTCGAACATCGCTCGCGCGGCACCGCCCGACCGCCGAGCCACCACCACATGCAAACCGAGATCCTTGGCGTGCGGCAGGAAGTCGAGCAGCGGCGCCAGCGGGTTACTGCCGTTCGCTCCGGCCACCAGGTCGTAGTCGTCGACGACGACGTAGATCTCCGGGCCTACCCACCATGACCGCGTCCGCAACTGCTGCTGGCTGACGTCTGGGCCGGGCATCCGCGCCTGCAGGCATTCCGAGAGGGCATCGAGTTGCGCCGTCAACGCCGCCGCCGACGGCGCGTAACCCGCGAGGTAATCGGACTCCACTAGGCCGAGAAGTGTCCGGCGGAAATCGATGATGAACAGTCGAGCCGAATCCGCGTTGTTGGTGCGAACGATCTCACTGCAGAGCGTCCGCAGTGCGGTGGTCTTGCCGCACTCCGCCTCTCCCAGGACGATGAGATGAGCTTCTGCTGCGAAATCGACGGCGATGGGCTGTAACTCGGTCTCGCCAACGCCCAACAGAATCTGAGTCGGGAGCCCAGGCTGGGTAACAGCGGCGATCAACTCATCGCGAGGAATGCGCGTCGGCAACAGTCGAACCGGTGGTGCGACGCGACCGGCATATCTCACCCTCAGTCGATCGGTGCTCGCTGCATCGAGCTGAGGCGTGGCGATCACGAGCTCACGACCGTCCCTGGTGATTCCGCGCCCGGGCGGACTCTGCGCCAACTGCCGTGCTCGTTTGCGGTCCATCTCGGACTCTGAGGGATCGCCGAGCCGCAGTTCGATCCGGGTGCCGAGCTGATCTTTGAGCGCCGGTCGAATTTCAGCCCACCGCGATGCTGCGACGACGACGTGGATGCCGTATGAAAGCCCTTGGGCGGCAAGCGCCGTGATCGGCCCCTCCAACCTATCGAACTCTTGGCGAATGGTCGCCCACCCGTCGATGACGAGGAACACCTCACCGTACGGATCGTCAGCGGCCGTTGAATCGCCCCCGCTACGCCGCGCCTCCCTCGTCCGCAGCAATGACTCGAGCTGGCCGACTGTACGCCGGATCAGGTCGGCATCGAGTCGGCCTGCCACCGAACCGACGTGTGGCAGCCCTCGCAGCGACGACAACGAGCCGCCGCCGAAGTCGAGGCAGTAGACCTGCACATCACCGGGGTCGTGCGTTTCCGCCAACGCCACGACCAACGTCTGCAGTGTGGTCGACTTGCCCGCCCGCGGGCCACCCACGACGGCGACATTTCCTGCCGCACCTGCCAGTTGCACGACCAGCAAGTGCCGACGCTGCTCGAATGGGCAATCCACGAGGCCGATCGGCACCGTGAGCGCGACGCGAGTTCCGGCCCGCTGCAGCAGACCGCCGAGCGCGGGCGAATCGGTCAGCGGGGGCAGCCACACCTGATGTGCGGGCGACCCACGGCCCTCGAGTTGATCGAGGACGGTGTCGAGCACGGTTCGGCGAGAACCGGGGGTGTCGTCGGTCTGCTGCTCGTCGGCCGACATCGTGCGGCCCATCGGCGTCGCCGTGAAGATCCTCGGGATCGGCGGCGCGATGCGCTCCGCGGGACTGGATACGCGAAACTCACATGGCCCCGAGACGAATGCGGTTTGAAAACGCAGCGGCTCACCCGAACCGGTCTTCAGAAACGCCGCGCCCGGTGCGCTCGGCAGGTGGTAGGCATCGGGAACTCCAAGGACCGAACGTGATTCGCCAGTCGAGAACGTCTTGAGACAGATCCGGTAGGACAGATGCGATTCCAGTCCGCGCAGCCTTCCCTCGTCCAATCGTTGACTCGCTAGCAGCAGGTGCATGCCCAACGACCGGCCGAGCCTGCCAATCGCGATGAACAGGTCTGTGAAGTCGGGATGCTGGCTGAGGAGTTCGGAGAATTCGTCGACCGCAATGAACAGCACCGGTAGCGGCGCAAGCCCTTCGCCTCTGCCGCGCGCCCGGTCATACTCCGCGACATTGGCGAAGTTGCCCGCGGCCCTCAAGAGCTCTTGGCGTCGGTTCATCTCGCCGGCCAGCGCGTCCTTCATCCGAGCCACGAGGTGGGCGTCGTCGGCGAGGTTGGTGATGACTGCCGCCACATGTGGTGCGCGTTCGAGCCCGAGGAAGGTGGCGCCTCCCTTGAAGTCGACCAGGACCATGTTCAGGACATCCGGCGGATGTACGGCGATCATCCCCAGAATCAATGTGCGGAGAAACTCCGATTTGCCGGATCCTGTTGCGCCGATGCATAACCCGTGCGGACCCATTCCGCCCGCCGCCGCTTCCTTGATGTCGAGCTCAATCGGCAGTCCTTGTCCGGAGAGGCCGATGGGAACACGCAGTCGTTCCTCGTGACGCCGAGTGCGCCACAGCGCGTCCGGATCGATTGCGCCGAGGTCGGCGATGCCCACCAACTCCGGCCACGCGACCGACGGCGAATACCCCGCCTCTGAATCGAGCGTGGCGTCGGCGGGTCGGAATGGAGACAACCGGCGCGCGCACGCAATTGCCTGTCCGACGGTCATCGCGTCGGGCCGGCCGAGCACCTCGTCGTCGACGTCACTTCGGTACGCGAGCTGATCGCCACTCAGCACAATTCGCAAGCCGTTCTGGGTGGCGATGTCGTCACACTCCGTCCCCACCTCGAGAACGGTGACATCGGCAACGCCACCTGGAGAGAAAAATCCCTCGCCGCCGGTCACCAGTCCGCCGTCTATGAGGAGAACGGCATGGGCTCCATCACCGTGGGCCAGCGCGGTCTCGGCCGATGCGAGGCTCTCGTACGTCATGCGTATCGGCCCACCGTCGTCGACGGAATGCGGATGTTGATGATGCGGGAGCCATTTCAGCCAGTCCCAGTCCGCTGATGTCAGCGGATCGACGACCGCCATGATGCGCAGATGTTTGGGGCTGTGCAGGACCGCCAGCTGACACACCATCGCGCGCACCAAGTTCCGTGCTGCGGCTGTGTCACCGCGCAAAGTCACTGCAGTGAATCTTGTGAGCGCCAGCGCAACCGGTAGATCGGGGACCATCGAGCGGGTGTGGATGAGCCGCCGTAGCTCCATCGAGGTGACGGGGTCCAGCTGTTCTACCGGTGGGAGTGCGGGGGCGACCAGCCTGGTCGACAGACTCTGAGTACCCATCCCGAGCCGAACGTGCCCAAAGTCGGAGTCGTCGGGTCGGCGCTCCCACATTCGCCTGCCGCCGACCAACATCCAGAGCGACCCGGGATTCGGATGGCTCCAGGTCAGTGAAACGTATTGAGCATCGGCCGTCTTTGCGATGCTCGCTTCCAGCGCGCCCAGATAACGCAGGTAGTCGCGACGGTCTTGGTTGATCTCAGAGGCCCGACTACCGCCGCGCGCTCCCATCGCCACCGTGCCAAGCAGCGAACCGAGCATCATCACCGGGAAGAACATGAACATCGGATTTCGCGCCGCCGCCGTACCCGATGTGAAGTAGACGATCATCATTCCCACGGTGGCGACGACCATTACCGCAGGCAGCACCCTGGAGAGGGGATTACCGGGGACGTCCCGCGGCACGTCAGGCGGCGCGTCCACGGTGACCTCGCCCGCGGACATCGGCGGCGTCGCCAGACGCGACTCAACCCGGAACTCCATCTGCGGATAGACGCGCCGACGCCTGATCTCGTTCCTCGTCCACAGCACGAAAATTGCCGTGACTGGATACCCGCGGGTGTGGTTACGGTGACTCGCGGGGGACACATGACGGTTTCGGACCTGTGTCGGGTGACAGTGCAGACGCACCGCAACGGCCAGTCGGTCGCGGTCGATCTGGCCTTGCCAACTCGACTTGCGCTGGGTGAAGTCCTTCCATGTGTCGTCGATATCGTGGGCGACCGACCCGCAGCCGAGAGCGGTGATGTCACCGAACACTGGGCGATGGCGCGAGTAGGCGGCGGCGTGCTGGATGAGTCGATGACGCTGCACGAGAGCGGCGTTCGTGACGGCGAAATCCTGCTGCTGACGACGCAGAGTCAGGTATCCAGGAGTCGTTTCGGCGACGACATATGCCACTTTGTGGTCGATGCTTCGGCGCAGGCAGACCGCGACGGATGGATCTCCCGGCGGATGGCTGCCGTCGCATGTTTGTGGGCCGCGGGTTGGAGTTCGGTGGCGCTCGGCTCGTGCGGTGGTTCGCCGGCGAGCAGTCGCGCGGTGATCGCAGCACTCGTGGCACTGGCGGCTGCAGTCGGGTCGATCATGGCAAGCCGTGTCGATCCGGAACCGCTGGCCGTGTTGGCCCTGGGTGCGACCGCGACGGCGTTCGCTGCGGTCGCCGGTTTCCTGGTAGTACCAGGTGGCCCCGCACCACCGAATCTCTTTCTGGCGGCGGCAATCTGCGTCGCGGTGTCGACGGTGTTGCTCCATGCCACCTCCGGTGGGACAACATGCTTTCTCGCCATCGCGGCATTTTCGACCATGGCGGCGATCGCCGCCGCGGTCGCTTCACTCTGGCCGACACCGACAGCAACCGTGGGCGCGGTCCTGGCCGCCGTATCACTGGCGATGCTGGGTGTCGCGGCCAGATTGGCGATTGTCCTGACGGGCTTGTCGCCGAGAGATGCCTTTATCGCCGGGCGAGTCGAGCGACGACGGAGTCGTTCCCGCCGGTGCCGGTGCCGGGGCCGTTCGGGCGGAACTCGGTCACCGTACGTTGACGGGACTACTGGCCGGCTTCACGGCCTCGGCCGCGCTGGGTGCCGTGTTGGTCGCCGCGGACCAACGCGATGAGAACGCCCTGAGCGGACTCTGCTTCACCACGATCGTTTCCGCGGTGCTGCTCCTCCGCGCACGCCAGCAACGGGGAACCGTCCGGTCCGCGGTTGTCTTCGGCGGTGGAATGGTCAGCGCTTCAGCAGTTTTCACCTTAGCTGCCATGTCCCTTCCCGGACACGCCCACTGGGTCTGCGTCATCGCGGTTGTCGTCGGTGTCGGTGCCCTGTTCCTCACCCTTGGGAATATCGCCTCGCGGATCAGTCCGGTGGCTCGGCGCAGCCTGGAGCTACTCGACTATTTCGCGCTCACGTCGGTAGTACCGCTGGCCTGCTGGGTCGGGGATGTGTTCGGCATAGTCCGCGGATTGAGCCTGACGTGACGGGCCGGCCGGCACGAATCGCCTGCGCCATCCTGCTGGCGACAATCCCCGTGTGGGTTTCACCCACTGCCGGTGCTGTAGTTCCCCCATTGGTCGATGACTCGCTGTTGCCGCAGCCACGCCCGCCGGCACCGCCGGAACCGACCGAGCAACGGCAACAGTGCTTGGTGTCCAGCCCAGCGTTGCGGGCGAATGCAAACGACGCCGGCCAGCTGAAAGGTCTCGATCTGACCGCAGTCTGGCGACTCAGTCGGGGAGCTGGTCAGACCGTCGCCGTGATCGACACCGGAGTGGCGCGCCATCGCCTGCTCCCCCATCTCGTCCCCGGCGGTGACTATGTCTTCACCGGCGACGGCACCGACGACTGCGACGGACACGGAACGATTGTCGCCGGCATCATCGGTGCCGCTGCGGATTCAGGCGGCGGTGGATTCAGCGGTATCGCGCCGGATGCCACGATCGTCGGTATTCGGCAGTCGAGCATCAAGTTTGCGCCTGCGGGTCGATCGTCTCCCGGGTTCGGCGATGTCAACACGCTGGCGATGGCAGTGAGGACCGCAGCGGACATGGGTGCCACGGTGATCAACGTGTCATCCATCGCATGCGTAGCCGACGCAGCTGCTCTTGACGACCGGGCTCTTGGTGCGGCGTTGGCGTACGCCGTCGACGTCAAGAACGTCGTTGTGGTCGCGGCAGCGGGAAACGTCGGCGGACTCGGGCAGTGCCCCGACCAAAACCCTCCGGCGGACCCGGTTCACCCCGGACGGCCAGACTGGGACTCCGTGAAAGTTGTTGTGAGTCCGGCCTGGTACGACGAGTACGTCCTGACGGTCGGCTCTGTCGATCCGGAGGGTGCACCGTCGCGGTTCACGCTGGCGGGACCGTGGGTGGATGTAGCCGCGCCGGGCGAGGCGGTGGTATCGCTGGATGCAGACGGCGAAGGTCTCGTCGACACGCTGCCTGTTCTCGACAGCTCGATGCCGATTGTGGGGACCAGCTACGCGGCGCCGGTAGTCAGCGGAATCGCCGCGCTTGTGCGCGCACGATCGCCGCACCTGACCGCGCGCCAGGTGATGCAGCGGATCAAGGACACCGCGCATCGGCCGCCGGCGGGCTGGGATCCGTTCGTCGGTAACGGCGTCGTCGACGCGATGGCCGCGGTCAGCGGCGCCACCACAACTACACGCATGACGGTCGCGCCCGTTCCGTCGTCGCGTGACAAGGATGAACGCACGATCTCGCAACCAGCACGCGATATCCCGCCCGATCCAAGCCCGCGGCGGATCGCATTCGGCGGTGCCGGGATCTGCGTCGCTGTCGGGGCTTCGGCTGTCGCGATGACGGTATCGCTCGGGCGGTCAAGGCGACGAGGTAACACTGTCGCGCGCGACTAGCGCACTGTCCCTGCTCAATTCCGGCCCCCGCGGCAGTCGCGACAACACCGGCCACGGAGCCGAAACAGGATCACCGTCTACCCCAAGAAGACCCGCAGTGTCCTCGTCATGTAGTCCGAAAACCACGCCGTCGTCCGTCACCAAATACATCGGGCCGGCCGCGCCACCTTCGGTGGTGAGAGCCGCCGCTCGCACATAGGCGCTTCGCCCCGGTGGCATGACGACGTTGTCGACGTTGGGGCCTTCGCCGTCGGACTGCACCAGCTCTGTCACGTTCGAGTTGAGGGACAGCGAGTCGCCGACCCAGACAGCCGTTTTCGGTCCATTCGGCAGCCACTGTGCGCACACGACTCCGCCGTCGCCTACAGGCGCACCGGCTCGCCGCGGAAACGACGACACCGGGAGGGTATCGACTACCGGTACATCGCCGACGACATCCGGTGACACGGATGCGACTTCACGGCTGCCTTGGGAATCGGCGATTCGGATCAGATCTGCAGCGACTTCGCCGATGCGCTGGACACCGTCGGCCAACACGACGAAGTAGTCGTTGGCGTCGACCCGCGTTACCCGCACCACCGTTCCGACCCGCAGGCCGGCGACAGCTCCAGGTAAGCCCGAACCGGGGACGTGTGGCGGAGCGATCGGCGGCGCTTCAGGAATGGCATCGAGTAATGCCCTGGACACAGCACGCGGCTGGATACCGTCAAGCCGTAATGCCCATACGACAGCGGGATTGCGAAGATCGACTTCCGCACGCCAGCCGTCATACAGCAGGTAAGTCGTTGCCGCGCTCTCCGATCGGGGAGTGACCAGAACGCTCGACCGCCGAGGGTTGCGAACGATGCCTTCTGGGTGGCCGGCGATCACGGCGGTGGTTGTGCTGTCGCACACCGTCCACGCCGATTCCTCGTCGGTCAGCGGATTGGCGATGGCGGCCGGCGCACCAGGGATGCCCAGCACCGAACCACGCTTGGCGATGTCGATGTCGGCTGCACTGACGATTTCCGGCCTCGCATCGCTGCCGGTAACCAAGCGCGCCGACGCCAAATTCAAGACGGGATGCAATGTGTCGCCGACGCGGGCATACAGCGCGCCCGAATCGCGAGATATAACGATCGCGGCATCTCCCAAGCCGGGGTGCGGGCGTACGAATGCCAGAATCGCGCACACCGCGATCACGACGGTCGCCAATAGGCAGCCTGCGATGAACGAAAGCGATTGCGCGCGCATCGGATCGTGCAGCATTCGAATGTCTCCGCGCAGGAGCGCGTGTTCCATCCGGCGCACGAGAAATCGATACCCGCTGACCTGCAGCCGGGTCGTCGGTTGACGCGCCATATTCCCCCGCCGCCCAGCCTAACCGCCGCTCGGAGGCCTCGACTTTCACCAATTGGAGCGCTGTCAGCCGAACACAAAAGCCAGCTGGACGAATGGACTCATTACGTAGAACTCACCGGTCGCGAAGTCCGCGCTGACTTCGCCGAAGAGAGTGGTGTCTTCGATGGTGAGCGCCACGTCGATGATGAGGTACTGGCCCGGCGGCACGGCCTCATGCTGATAGTCCAAAGTGAAGCCGCGGTAGACGAGTTCGAAGAGGGTCTCATCACCTTCAAGGAAATCGTGCGTATCGGCCTGCATGTAGAGGGCATTCTGCGATTGGCCGATTTGGGGCGCGGCCACAGAGATTGGTTGCGTCCAAGGCTGCACGAGGTTAAGAGTCGGCTTGAGCGACAGACTTGCACTACCACTGGTGAACACGCCGCCGGGCGCGTGCACGGTGCAGAAGCCATTCAGCATGAGTATCGCGCTCACCGACACCACCGCGTACACGTCGGGCCGAGGGTTTTGCCAAAGGTAGTTGGAAGTGGATCGCCTCGCTATAAAAATTGGCGAGCGCGGCGGAACCGGGGTAGTAACTGTAGTCTCGCCGAATCTTCGCGCGGCTGTGATGCGGCTGGATCGTGGTCGACTCGACGTCGATGCCGTCGGACCCGTAAATCTGGACGGGACTGTCCAGGCCGACGTAGTGCGTCGTCATATCCCCGGGCGAGAGCACCAGCCCGTCCAGCTTCGCTACTTCGCCTTCGACAAGGTGGCGCTGAGACTCCGCCCTCGGACCGGACTGGGCGACCGCGTCGGCTTTCAGCTCCTTTAGACGACGTTGTCTTTCCGCCCGTTCCGCGGCCAGTTCGCGCTCTACGGCCTCGGCGTCGAACCCGATACGGGCAAGTTGCTCGGCGGCCAGCGTGCGTATCCGCGTGCCGCGACCGAGCGAGCGTCCCCCCGAAGGGCCGCCGTTCCCCCAGGGCGCGTCCGCGGTTTTGCTCAAGTCACGCGCGGCGGCCAATGCCTCACGAACGCGTGACGAATCGACCGCGGTATCCGGATCCTTTTCGAAGCGCACCATCGAACTGCCCGCCGCTCGTTTTCGACCGGCCGTTCACCGGTCCGCAGCCTGAAGATACGCCCGTTACCGCCGCACAAACTGGGCTTTCGACGCTTATCCGCGCACGTCAGCAATGCCTTCGATGTGCCCTAACTCACGGTAATCCCTGCTGGCTAGGTGCAACGACGCCGGCTTTGCCCTGTACACTCATATCCAGCGGCACCGTCTGTTCTGCCTTTTGCCGCCTTCTCGATCGTCATACCAAGCGCCGCGGATCACCGCGCCGGGCAGGACGACCACACTCTTATCATTCGGAGCTTTAACCTTGTCTGTTCAAATTTCGGGTGGCACAACCGTGCCCACCTTCGCCGACCTCGGGTTGCCCGAGGCGATCGTCGCAACCCTTGCCAATCAGGGCATCGCTGCACCGTTCCCTATCCAGGCCGCAACGCTGCCCGACTCACTGGCTGGCCGCGACGTGCTCGGCCGTGGCCGCACCGGGTCCGGGAAAACCTATGCCTTCCTACTACCAATGGTGGCCCGCCTTGCAACGAGCCGCACCCAACGGGCACCGGGCCGTCCGCGAGCACTCATCCTCGCCCCCACTCGTGAGCTCGTCGCGCAGATCGATGCGGCGCTGGCACCGCTGGCCGCTGCGACGAACCTGCGCTCGGTCACCGTCTTCGGCGGGGTCAGCCCGCAGCCGCAGATCCAGAAACTGCGCCAGGGCGTCGACATCGTCATCGCCTGCCCCGGCCGGCTCGAGGATCACGTGAAATCGCGCCATGCGGATCTGTCCGCGGTCGAGATCACCGTTCTCGACGAGGCCGACCACATGGCCGATCTCGGCTTCCTGCCTCCGGTCAAGCGACTTCTCGACAAAACCCCAAGCCGCGGTCAGCGGATGCTGTTCTCGGCCACGCTCGACGGCGGCGTCGACGTGCTGGTCAAGCGCTACCTGCACGACCCGGTGGTGCACAGCGTCGATTCGGCGCAATCACCGGTGTCGGCCATGGTGCACCACGTGCTGCACGTCGACAACGCGGCGAAGATGAACGTGCTGACCGACCTGGCCGCGGCGCCCGGTCGCACCCTCGTCTTCGCACGAACGAAGCACGGCGCGAAAAAGCTTGCCAAACAGCTGAACTCACGCGGTGTCGCCGCAGTTGAGTTGCACGGCAACCTGTCTCAGAACGCGCGTACCCGCAATCTCGCGGCGTTCTCCGACGGCACAGCCAAGGTGATGGTCGCCACCGACATCGCCGCCCGCGGCATCCACGTCGACGACGTCGGCCTGGTGGTACACGCCGATCCGCCGGTCGAGCACAAGGCTTACCTGCACCGGTCGGGACGTACCGCCCGAGCCGGGGCCGACGGCACGGTTGTCACGCTCATGCAGAACGACCAGGTGTCCGATGTCCGGCAGCTCACCCGCAAGGCGGGAGTGAAGCCGACGATCACCCGATTCAGCGGCGCATCGCACCCGGTGCTGCAGCAGATCGCCCCCGGCGAACGCATATTCGGCAAGCCGATAGCGATCGCGCGTCCGCACGTGGACGCGTCCCCGCAGCCCAACCGGCCGCCGCGTAAGCGCAAGCCCAGCCGCAACGGCGGCGGACAGTCGCAGGGCGGTGGGCGTTCGCACAGCGGCGGGCGTTCGCACAGCGGCGGCCGTTCACAATCCGGCGGTCGCTCACAAAGCGTCGCGTCGTTCTCGGCGAATATCTCGCGCTCGCGCTAGCCGCGAGGGCGGTTCAGTCCTCCTTGAGTCCGCGGCGGCGTCGTCGTCCTGGCCGAGTGCCTTCTTCACCGCACCCGAGACGGCCTTGACCGTGTCGCGGACCGGGTGAACGTTCCCAAGCGCAGCGCTTAGCGACGGGCGATCGGCATCTGTTCCGCCTGCTCCGGTCGCCGTGATGCCCTCGTTCGGCTTGGCGAACAGGCTCAAACGAGTCAGCGGCTTGTCGAGCAGCTTCGGCTTTTCGACGACCGTGTTCGTGTCATTCGTGATGGTCATTGTGGTGGCGGCGTCAGGTCCGGTCCCGGCGAGCGGTGGCAGCGGCTGCAGACCCGGCGTAAGGGCGTTGTTGATGCCTTCCGGGACGTCGTTGACGAGGTCCTGCGCGACCTGGAACGGGTTGAACCGCGGCAGGAGTGTCACCGGCGACGGAACCCCGTAATCGTCTCGCGTGTAGGCGGTTTCGATCAGCGTCTGCGTCGCCGGTTGGAGAAGGTCAACGATCGGTATGACCAGCGCGGAAGTTCCGGTCGCGGTACCGATGTCCAGCAGCGGCTGGTACATCGGCAGGACCCTTGCCGGCAGTGTGACGTAGATGGTGTCCCCGTGCTGCTGGCAGTAGGTCGCCGCCAGCAATCAGTCTCCGCGGCGTCGACCGCATCCTTCACTTCCTGCACGGTGTAGCCGTACGGCGTTTCGGTGGCCGGATCATCGCCGTTGGGCGCCAGATAGGTGCCGTGTACGTACTCGAATCCGGCAGCTGCGTTCACGAGAGCGATCGGGTTCAGGATCCACTCCGGGAAGTCGACGACGCCGTCGTACATCAGTGCGAAGTCGGTTGCGCACACCCGCTGAACGCCCGCCGCATCTGTGCAGGTATCCGTCGGCGACGGATCGCCGAACTGCGCATCGAGGATGGGAACATTGCCGAGGATTGCGAATCGCTCGAAGAACCCGCCGTCCGGTCGTTGCGGATTGCCGATAAGAAGTAGTTCGTTTTGGCCTTGAACCGCCCATGGATCGTTGCGCGTGCTCGCGCTTAAAGTTGCTGGCGACCGTGGCGCCCTGCGAGTACCCGAAGATCACGATGTTGTCGCCCGGGCGTCTCGGTCAGAGCGCCGATGTATTTGCCGTTGAGACTCGACAGGCCGTCTGCCACCGAGACGTTCCACTTCGCGCCCTCTAACCCACCCCACCCGGGCAACGGAATGGGCCAGAACTGGGCGAGTAATCAACGGGACCGCGGCATTGGTGCAGCCACCCACACAGTCATCGCTGGGGACGAGGTAGTGGCCGCGTGCGTTGTCCATGTAGTCGCTAGCAGGGTTGGGTGTGCCGGTGCCCGGCACGATCAGCGCCTGCACCGCGGTCAACCCGAGGGACGCGGTAACCGCCGTCGTAAGCGATTGAGTGACGCCCAAGATCAGCGCGGCGAACGCCGTCATGATCGCGACGAGTGTCGACTTGGCTACCGATCGGGTGGTGATTCGCATTCGCAACGCTCCCTTGCCGTCGTCCCCGACGGCATCCTGCCACCGGGGCGATGGTTCGCGAAGCGGTATCGGGCAAACTAACGAGCGCGCCTATTCATGGCGCCGCCGCGTTTGCGTTCACAGGTTCTGAGCTAGCGCCACCTGGCCCAGACGTAAGGCACGAGGGACCGGAGGAAGTCGAGATCCGGTCCGGGTTGAGCATCGGCGAATGCCTGCTCAAAGTACTCCTCGGCCACCAGCAGGATGCCTTCGGCGTATTCGCTGGTGAAGGTGATGCTGCCGTACTCGTCCATCAGCGCCCGGATCTTGGCGACGAGTTCGGGCGACCGCTCGTCGCGCGTCCGGCGGAGATAGTCGCGCACTAGAGCAATGTCTGTGCCTCTGGCACTGGACAGCAGGTGCATGAGCGGCAACGTGCGCTTGCCTTCGTAGAGGTCGCCGAGGATCTCCTTGCCGTACGTCCGCTCGCTGCCGACCAGGTTGAGCAGGTCGTCGCGGATCTGGAAAGCCGCGCCGAAGTGGAATCCGAACCGCACCATCGGACCCAGCTCCACGGTGCCGCCGGAGCCCACGATCGCGCCGACCCGAAGCGGGTGAATCGTGGTGTACCAACACGTCTTGTGCATGATCAGGCTCGAGGTAGTCCTCGTGGGCCGAGATCCTCGACATTGTCGAGCTGCCAACCCGACTTCGGTCGCCTGACCTTCGAGCGTGCGCATCGCCATGGTGTCGAACTCGGCCCACACCAGATCCGCGAGGTCACGGTCGAGGCGGCGGGTGGCCGCGGCGCAGCACCTGGCCCGCCACCACGGCCAGCCCGTCGCCGGCGTTCAGTGCGGCGGCCATTCCGTACGTCGCGGCAAGCGTCGGCCTGCCCCGCCGCATCTCGCTGCCGTCGGCGACATCGTCGTGGACCAGAAAAGCGTTGTGCAGCAACTCGATTGCGACAGCGATACCGAGCAGGTCGTCGCCTCGGCGCCGAACGCCCGGCCGGCCGACAGGCACAGCGCGGGTCGCAACGCCTTGCCCGGCCGCGATGGATACTCGCGCATCGGCGCCATACAGCCACTGCGCCGGTTCGCCGTCGGGCATGGCGTCCAGCATCGACCTCCGCACGGTGCGGCCCACCTCGCGAAGCCGGCCCTCGACGTCGGCGATCAGGTCGGCGTCGTCTGCGACGCTCGTCACTGCACCGCTGACCGGACGAGAAGCGCGAGCGGCAGCCAGACTTCGGAATATCCATCGGCTAGCAGCATGCCGCGATAGTGACCTGGCGCAACGTGATCGCCGACGTCGACCTCGACCGTCACACCACGACTGGACCGCGCGGGCATCGGCACGACATCGGGTTCGAATCGCACGGCTGCCGACTCGATGAGCGAGCCGTCATGTGCCAGCAGATCGCTGCACCGAAGGCGGACCTTTCCGAGATCGGTGGCTCCCCTGTTGTGCAGCCACACTTCGGCCGCCGCGGTGCCCGGCCCGACCGTCTCAACCGAGATCTCCCCGCTCGCTTCGACCTGCCCGAGGTCGAAGGCCGCCGGTGCGGTCGGTGCGGCCACACCGTCACGAAGAGACCGGGCGACCTGGCCCACCATTTTCTGCCACGTTTCGACAAAGCGGTCCACGTCAGGCGGATTGCCACGCGCACGCGGCTTTTCGTCAGATTCTGAAGCCGGCTGGTCCGCATTGACGCTGCCCGCAGTCTTCAGCAGTCGGTCGACGACCTCGGAGGCGGCGCGGAACCCGCGGGCTTGGATTGCGCCGACCGCGCGCATGTTTATGTCGGGATCGAAAACCGAAGCCCACGGCAGATCGGAGATACTTCCGTCGTCGTGCCGTCCCCCTGCATCCACCGATTCCTCCGAGACAATTCACCGTGCTTACTTGGCGGCTAACGGTATGCTAATTCGATTCCACACGGGAGGCGGGGGCAATGTCGAAACTTCAGTCCGCGTTGGTCGTCCAAGGCGCGATTGACGAAATCGCCGGAACAACGACCACCCCGGAGATCATCCACAAGCTGCGCGAGCGCAATCACGACAGCACCGTGGCGGGCACCAGCACGTACAACCAATTCCGGCGGATTTCCGGCGCTCTGCCGGGTCCTGTAGCACCCGCTGTCGACGTGACAGTTCTCCAAAACGCATTGGGTGATCTGGCCGGTGTCAGCGTGGCGACCGATTCGGCTCCAGACGCGGATCGGCTCACCGAGCCCGACCTTGGTCGGCTTTACTACGCAGTGGAGACACTTGGCATGCTCAAGGACATAAAGCTTGCCGATAAAGACCCTCGGGGCCCCTGCTGAATTTCGACAAAGCCGCACTGAAAGCCGTCAGGGAGCGAATCAAATCCCAGCTCGGCGGCTCGGTCGCCGCACCGGCCAAATGTAAGGGCTTCGTCCGCAAGGTAAGGGACCAATATTGCACGGTTCTGACGACCGAAGGCTTCTCCGACCAAGTCAGCATCAAACAGATGGAACAGGTTCTCGACCCGGTGAATTGGGCGAAGTGCTCGACCTTTTTCAAGGATATGAAATTTCGCGGCCTGGACGAACAAGGATGGAGCAGGATCCTCGAGGTCGTCGGCACCGGAAGTGGTGAAGGCTTCGAATTGAACACCCCGCTTAAATTCTGGAAAGGCGAGGTTGCCGAGGACGGCAGCCGGTTCGTCAACTACGACATGGACGACAAGGCATCCGCGGACGACGAGAGCGACCACCTCGTCGTCATCGACAACGGCTACGTCATGGCCACCCCGCTGGACAAGGACAAACCCGAAGCCCAGGCGTCCATCTCTACAGCAGCAAGGAACTGCTGATCCGCGGCATGAGCCCAACGGCGGCTGCGGCGATGGCCTGCCGACTCGGGTGGGCCGACGCGGGTGACCGGATGTTCTTCGACATCGCCGGGTTGCCGGACAACGACTCGCGGAAACAAGACCTAGTTGCATGGGCGCCGTCGGAGCGACCACGGGGCGCGCCCGCATATAGCGAACCCCAGCGTGCGCCCGAGGAGATATGGGAGCTTCCCGGCGACAATCGCAAACAGATCATCAACACTGTCGCAGACGAGTCCAAGACCGTCGTGGCGAGCGCCGCGCAAGCTGTCGGCAATGTCGTTGATCGCTGGCAGGACGGGATAGATCCGGAGGATGTCGCCGCCATCAGTAACAACCTGGGCGACGAACTGACCCGGTCGTTTCAGATGCTGTTCAACACAGCGCTGAATTCCGTGCGGCCTGGCACAGGAAGGACGTCGTAGCAATGACCGCCGAGGAGTCGACGAAGCGCCTGGCCAACGTCGCCAGCGACACAATCAAGGAAGCCTCGGAAGTGGCCGAGAAAGCCTCCGAAAGGATCGAGGTCGACGCCTACGGAGTGGGCGATCTGGTCAAGACCTTCACGGCGTTCGCCAACGTGGCGGTGACGGGCGGGCTGAAGTTCACCGCCGCCGCTCTGGCAGAACGGCCGCAGCGGCCGAACGAGAAAATGTTCGTCCTCGCCGACAACCTGGCGACGATCGCGCAACGCGCCCTGAAACACGTCACGACGGTCGTGGAAGACGTCGGCCCCAAGGTCGCCGACAACCCGATGCGCAACAGCACGTGGGTGAAGGCCGCGACGAAATTGTCCGACATCGCTATGGTCAGCGCGGTGGAGGCCGTCGAGACCGTGGTGATCGGCCCCGCCAACTATGCCGAGCCGTCGTTCGTCTCCAAGTCATTCACCATGGATGGCGAGAAATCGGGAACCTTGGTCGCAGGGGCTTGATCCGGTCGGGCACCAACACCGAGATTCCGCCCAACCGGATCACATTCACGCCACCAACTCTCACTCCCGGTGTCCGGCGGTTCCACGATTGCCATCGACGAGACCGGGCTACCGAGCGGCGTGTACATCGGCAAGGTGGAACTCGTCGACCCAAATCGAAGACGACCGTGGCAGAAACGTCTGCCGCCGTCAGGCTGTGAGTTAGCTGAAGACCTCGGGCATTCGTCAGAGAACGCGGAACACCTCGTATTCGACCTGCATCCCTTCCACAACGTGGCCGCGCGCCACAAACACGCTGGTGTTCATCCACGCATAGCGCTCATCGCCGGTTTCCAGGCGTGGCGTCGTCCAAAGTACTGATCTTCGTAGGCAGTACCGCTGCCGGACGTCATCGCCCCGACGGCGGCGGCGTTCATCTCGAGAAGGCCGAAGTACTCCATATAGACGAACGCGCCGTCGTGAGTCTGGAATTGGAGCCGGACGTCGATCCTGCCGTAGCCATCCGTCCCGACCCAAAGCCAGTCGCCGCCACCACCGATCGCGGTGGCGGTGAACGAGGACCCTTGGCCTCGCCTCCGGTCACTTCGAGGTATGTACGCAAGCCAAGCGGTCCCGCACCGAAGCTCACCGGCGGCTCGAGCGCAACTCGATACGTAAACTCCTGCGCCAACTCAAGATTCATCTCGCCCCTGACTCGCTACGACTGAGAATCCCACCCTACAAGGGTGCGAACGACCAAATAGGGCATAGACGAACCAATTCATCCTCTATTCGCGCTGCGCCGCAATGATCGTGCGCCATCGCAATATGCAGCTCACCCGCTACACTCGGGGGCGGCCGTGGTTTGCCGACCAGATTCGAGTCCTGCAAAATTGACACAGACGGAAACGGCTTTCGGCCGAGAGATTTCCCGCACTCCGAACTGTGTGGAAGTGACAATCACCTTATGAGCACCCCCGACCAACCCCAGGCGATCGATGCCTTGCTCGATCAGGCCTTTGAGGCGATCAGCGAGGGTGATCGGGCGACCGCGAATGTGCTCGCCGAGCAGGTGCTTGCCATCGACCGCGACAACAGCGACGCCGAGGATCTGCTCGCCGCCCCAGTCGATTCGGGCGAGATTCGTGGTCTGACCATGGCATTCATCGACCTCGTCGACTCCACGGTGCTAAGCACCCAGCTTAGACCCTGAGGTCTATCGAACCGTAGTCGGGCGCTACCGCGATGAGGTCACGGCGATCGTCAGCGGTACGAAGGCCACCTCGGCTCCACCAAGGGTGACGGGCTGCTGGCGGTGTTCGGACATCCGCACGCCCACGAGAACGACGTGCACCGAGCCGTGCAGGCCGGGTTGGACATCACGGCTACGTGGCCAAGCTGCGCCCGACCGTACGGCGCCAATTCGGTCCGACATCGATGTCCGTGTCGGCATACATCACGGACTCGTGTATCTGGATATCGCTCAAGACGACGTCTACGGCTACGCGGCGAACCTGGCCGCACGGATTTGTCCTCGCCGATCCAGGGACAGTGGCCGTGTCGGAAGCGGTCGAACGCTCATTCGGAGCGATTTCGAGCTGGAGGCCCGGCTGCCGAAGCCGTTCAAGGGCGTGTGAAGCCGGTCCGCAGCTACATCGTGATAGCCGAACGCGAAATAAGCAGGGTCACCCACGGCCCGCTGGTCGGTCGCGTGCGGGAACAAGTTGTCTCGTGCAGAGTTGGGACCAGGCGAGGGCAGGCAAGCTCCAGACGCCTGGCGTGCTGTTTCACGGCGAAGCCGGAATGGGCAAGAGCCGGCTGGCCTGGTCGGCCGTCGACATCGCCGAGCGATCTCACGCCGTCGTGCTGTCCTTGATCGGGTCGCCGTTCCACACCGACGTCGGCTTGCGCCCGGTCCGTCGGTTGCTCGAACGCCGATGCGGCATCGGCCGAAAGTCCGACCCCGTTGAACGCCTGCGACATCTCGAGCGCGAGATCTAGGAACGTCACTCGATCCGGGCGACCTGATTCCGTTGCTGGCGCCGGTGCTCGGCATCCCCAGAGCGGCTATCAGCCGGTGCATGCGGAGGCCGCAAGCTGTACGAGCAATCGGCGCCGCGGTGCGGAGTACCTACTCGCGTGTGTTCGCGAGGACCCGGCGCTGGTCCTCGTCGAAGACATGCACTGGTTCGACGAAGACACCGCCGAACTGGTCGGCTCGCTGCTCGAGGCGGATCTGGGCGGTCACGTTCTGATCGTGATGACCTGCCGCGTCGACGTCATTGCCCGAGGCGCAGACCTGACGTTGGACCTTGAACCGCTGACCGACAACGAGGCCGACCAGCTGATCGTTGCCCTGCACCCAGATGACGTCGGATCAGCGACGGCTGGTGCGTCGCCGGTGCGACGGATCCCGCTCTACATCGAGGAAGTTGTCGCGAAGCTCAAGGAACAGCCCTCGGACCAGTCCCGTACCGCTGGCGTGCCTGACACCCTCTACGAGGCGCTGTTCGCACGGCTGCGATCCAGCCAGAACGCACTCCGGGTCGCCGAGGCAGCGGCAATCATCGGCAGCCGGGTCGAAAGGGCCTTGTTGCACTCGGTCGTTGACTCGACGATGAGGAGTCGCGCAGGCGATCGAGCAGTCGGTGTCGGCCCGCGTGCTTCAGCCGCTGGAAGACCAGACAGCTGGCGCTTCCGGCATGAGCTACTGCGTGAGGTGGCCGCGGAGCTGTCACCGCCGACCGTGCGTCGCGACGCCACAGCCTGATAGCGGATCTGCTGGTGGCCTCAACGGCAGGCGCAATCCCGACTGGCCCTGATCGCACGCCATTACGAACATGCCGAGCGTACACGAGGCAGCAACGGCTACGCAAGGCGTCGGCCAATGCGCGCAGCGCGGCGCCCTCGGAGAGGCCCGTACCTACCTGACGTCACGCCGTCACACAGGTCGAGCGCTTCACCGGCAGCGAGGACCGCGACCGGCTGGAGATCAACCTGCGGCTGCGACGCGCCTTGCTCGCCAGGCGGCCGAAGGGTATCAGCCCCAATGCCGCCGCCGACTTCGAGCGGTGTCTTCAGCTGTCCGGCAGCGACCTGCGCGACGACGAACTCTTCGCCAACCGTGATGTCGCTGTACCCCTACTACGCGATGCGCGCCGACCTCGAGCGGGCCGAGCGCTTGGTCGAGTCGGTCCGCGTGCAGCCTCACCGGCAAACGAGAGTGGTTCCTGCCGGTCAACGACTCCGGATTCGGAATGTGGCCTGGTACCGCGGCGAATTCGACTTTGCCCGCACAAACTCGAGCCGCAGCCGACACGCTCAGCGAGGAAGGCGCACGGGCGCTCGACGCAATGCTTGTTCATGCCGAACGAACCAACTGCGGGGCTCTACACCCACCTGGCGTTGGCGCGGTGCGTCGACGGCGATATGGCGGCCGCCGAGGCGGAGCTCGACAGGACGTAACAACGTTGCGAACAGCTGTCGTTCCCCACGGGCGCGTTCAGCCTGGCCTACACACGGCAGATCGAGGTGATGATACGCATCGAAGCGGGTGAGCTCGACCGCGCCGCCAACGTCGCAGCCGACCTGGCAGCCTCGGCGAACAGCACGGCTTCGACTCGTGGGCGGTGGTCGGTGCTGCGCAAGGCGCCACGGTCAAGGCGCACTCCGAGATGGCCGACAGCGCCGACCCGGCTGCCCTGCAACAGCACATCCACATGCTCGCTGCGTTCGTTCACGCATGGCGTGAAAGCGGTGTCATCGCACTGATCACGTTCTATGACGCTGCGCTGATAAGGCTGATGATCGCCGCGGGAGCGCTGGAGAAGCCAGGCAGCATACGGAATTCGCATTGGAACTGGCCGATCGGACCGGAATGCATTTCTACGACGCCGAACTTCTGCGATTGCGCGCGCGGACCTCTGACGATCTGCTGACGCGTCAGGCCGATGTGGCTGCGGCGCTGAAGCTGGCCAGAAGCCAGGACGCGCCAATGTTCGAGTTGCGTGCGACCATCGACGATTTCGAACTCAACGGCGAATCCGCGCGGCAAAGCCTCGTCGACGTCATGAGCCGACTTCCTGAGAACGGCAGCTGGCCCGAGTTGGCAACCGCGCGCCGGCCTTCTCGGGTGAGGCGTCCAGGAGGCAAAGTCGCCATCCTCGGCGGCGGTATGGCCGGGTTGTGTGCCGCGTGGCGGCTCAGCGAGCCCGGCTGGCAGGAGCGTTTCGAGTCCATCACCGTCTATCAGCGGGGCTGGCGCCTCGGCGGCAAGGGTGCGTCCAGCCGAGGCGTCAACGGCAGGATCGAAGAGCACGGCCTACACATCTGGCTCGGCTCATACGAGAACGCTTTCGCGCTCCTTCGTGAGTGCTACGGCGAACTCGACAGGGCGACAACGGATCCGAAAGCTCCGATCCGACGTGGGATCAGGCGATCGATCCCCGCCGACAATCCCGGGCTGGCCGACAATGGGACGGCGACGTGGCTGACGTGGCTTGGCACCATCCGCCAAAACGAGGCGCTTCCCGGCGATCCCGAAAGCTCCGGCCGTGAGATGACCGCAGTAGGATTCGCAGAACGCGCAATGGAGCTCGTAGTTTCGTACACCGAGTCTGCGTGACGCAGTGCCGGGCGCACTGTCGCTGTCATCGTCCGCCGATATATCACCTTCGGGGGGTCGCCGACGACGAACGGTGCAACGCGGTGTGCTCGCCGCGATATTGGCGTTGTCGGACCCCGATGTCACGCAGGCCAAGTTGACCGAGACGCTGCGACCGGACGTCGACGCAGTCCGCAACGACGATCGATTACGAGCACCGACTCGACCACAAACGCTCCTGGCTGTTGATATCGCTCGTCGCCGCCGGCGTTCGCGGGATCATCGCCGACAAACTCATCACCCATCCGCACGGTTTCCGGGCGATCAACAACGAGGACTTCGGCGCAGTGGATCATCGGCACGGCGCACACCCCGACGTGCTCGAATTTCCCCTTGGTGCGTGGCCTTTACGACTTGGTGTTCGGCTACGAGGATGCCGACTCCGAGCGGCCCGCGGTCGCGGCCGGATCGATGATCTTCCTCATCGGCTTCGTGCTGTTCGGGTACAAGGGTGCGATCTTCTGGAAGATGACGGCGGGAATGGGCGATGTCGTCGATGGCCCCGCTCTACAGGCGCTGCGCAGGCGCGGCGTGCAGTTCGAGTTCTTCCATCGCGTCGACGCGCTTCCACCTCGACGCGCAGCGCCAGGCCGTCGACACCGTCACCGTGGGCCGTCAGGTCACGGCTGGCCGACGGCGTCGACGAGTACGATCCATTCACGACCGTGCGCGGGCTTCCCGTTTTTCCCAACACGCCACTCGCCAACAGATCCAGGCCAAGTGACGGAAGACGACCTCGAGTCGCATTTCTGGAGACCCACTGGGGTGAGCACGAGACGCGGGTTCGGCAATGCACCGCGGCGTGGACTTCGACCACGTTGTCCTTGCCGGTTCACTGGGGATGCTCCCAGTCGTGGCCGACGGAACTGATCGAGGATCGACCCGAATGGCGGGAAATGACAACACATGTCCGCACTGTCGCCACGCAGGCATTCCAGGTCTGGCTGCGCCCTGACGAGCCGACGTTGGGATGGCCCGAGCCGGGTGTCACGATCAGCGCCTACCTGCGGCCATTCGAAACCTGGGCGTCGATGCCGCAGACGCTGTGGGCGGAGGACTGGCCTGATGACGATCGGCCAGGCACCGTCGCGTACTTCTGCGGCAGCCTCAATGCGCCGTGGCCGACCCAACGGTGACGACGCCGACTACGCCAGGTTCCGCGACGTCAGGTTCACCGCGACGCCGCCGACTACATCGACCGCAACCTCGGTCTCTATTTCCCGAACGCCGTCACGGAACAAGGATTTGCCTGGCATCTGCTCTGCGGCGCCAACGGCCAACGCGGAGTCGCGGCGTTGGCGACCCAACATGTCAGCGTGAACATCGACCCGTCGGATCGCTATGTGCAGTCGGTTCCCGGAAGTGATCAGTACCGCCTGCGGCCCGACGAAAGTGGTTACGACAACCTGGTTCTCGCGGGCGACTGGACGGACTGCGGGATGAACGCCGGCTGCATCGAGGCCGCGGTGATGTCGGGTCTCGAGGCGGCGAATGCATTACTCGGCCGCGGTCGCTACCACCGGATCCGCGGATTCTGGGTGCCGTGAGCGCTGGCTACGTGCCCTGCGCGCGGCGCTCCCGGTAGGCCGCCACATGCTGGCGGTTGCCGCAGTTGCCGGTGTCGCAGAACATCCGTGACCGGTTGCGCGACAGGTCGGTCAGCACCGCCTCGCAGTCGGGGGCCGCGCAGACCTTGAGCCGCCGCAACTCGCCTGCGCGAATCAGGTCGGCCAGTGCCATCGCCAGCTCCGCGCCCATCCGCTGCCACAGCGGGTCGTGGACCGAGGCCAGGTGCAGATGCCAGTCCGGCATCTCGGGGTGCCGCGTCAGCCACGGCTGCGCCTTGGTGTCACTCAGCAGCGCGTTGACCTGCGCGACGGCGCTTTCCTCGTCGTCGGCGGCGGCCCAGATGCTCGCCACCCGCTCGCGCAGCCGCTGTACGGATTTCAATTCGGCGTCGTCGTGATCGCGCCTGCCCGTCCAGCCGAAACCGTCCAGATAGGTGTCGAGGGCAGCCTGGTCACCGAGTTGTTCGCCGTCGACCCGGTCGCTGTTGATCAGCACACACGCAGCCCGCAATGTGAGCTCGGTGTCATGAGTAAAAATCATTTGACTCATGACCTCCTCTCCGGCTAGTGTCATGACCAACAACCATTTTACTCATTACATGCCGGAGGTGCCAGATGACAGCGACCCAGCTCAACAAGGGCGTTGACCACTTCCGGCTGGGCCTGCTGTTCGCCGTCGGTTCCGCCTTCACCTTCGGCATGTCGGGCCCGCTGGCCAAGTCCCTGATGGACGCCGGCTGGAGCCCCACCGGCGCGGTCACCGCGCGGATGGTGGTCGGCGCGTTGGTCATGGTCGTCTTCGCCACCATCGTCAAGCCGGACTGGTTTCGCGAGGCGCTCCAGCACCGCAAGACCGTGATCGCCTACGGAATCTTTCCGATCGCCGGCGCCCAGCTCTGCTACTACAACGCCGTCGCGCACCTGTCGGTCGGCGTCGCGCTGCTCCTGGAGTACACCGCACCCGTCCTGGTGGTGGGTTGGCTGTGGGCGACGACGCGGCGCAGGCCCTCCAACATGACGCTGGCCGGTGTCGCGCTCGCGGTCGCCGGAATCATGTTGGTGTTGGACGTTTTTGCCGGGTCCCACATCAACGCGACCGGCGTGGCATGGGGACTTGCAGCGGCGCTGTGCGCGGCGAGCTACTTCATGATGTCCGACGAAGTCACCGCCGACGGCAGCGGGCTGAACTCGATCACGCTCGCCGCGGGCGGACTGATCGTCGGCGCTGTCACCGTCGCCGCACTCGGCATGTCCGGCGTGATGCCGATGACCTTCACCACGAACGACACCGTCGTCGCGGGGTTGACGATGTCGTGGGTGGTGCCCGTGGTCGCGCTTGGTGTGATCACCACGGCGATCGCCTACACGCTGGGCATCATGGGCGTCGCCCGGCTGCGGCCACGGTTCGCCTCGCTGGTGGGCCTGGCCGAGGTGATGTTCGCCGTGCTGGCGGCCTGGGTGCTGCTCGGCCAGGCGATCACGCTGACGCAGGCCATCGGCGGTGTCGTCGTGCTGGGTGGCCTTGTACTGGCCCGCCAGGGCGATCGCACCGACAAGGTCGACGCCGTGACCTGGCCGGACTGCCCCGCCGTCGAGGAACTGAGCACCGGCGACAAGGCCAACCTTTAGGCCCTTTAAGTCAGTGTGTGAAATATTACGCGGGTGACTTTGCCAACCAGATTGGCCCGGGGGGCCGCCATCCTTGCCGCTGTCGGATCCGCGGCCACCACCGTATTCGTCGGGACGGCGCCGGCCGCGACGGCTGTGCCGTGCCCAGACATCGAGGTGGTGTTCGCCCGCGGGACGGCCGAACCCGCCGGCATCGGCCGTGTCGGCCAGGCGTTCACCGACGCGTTGAGTGCACAGGCGGGCGGTCGCACCGTGACCTCGTACGCGGTGAACTACCCGGCAAGCTACGACTTCCTCACCACGGCTGAAGGCGCGACGGATGCCAGCGCGCGTATTTCCGCCATGGCGCAGTCATGCCCGTCAACCAAAATGGTGCTCGGCGGCTACTCGCAGGGCGCGGCGGTGATGGACATGTTGGCCGGTGTTCCGCCGCTGGGTGACAAGATCGGCGAGATCGGCTCGGCGCCACCGCTGTCGCCCACGGCGGCGGTGACCGTGTCGGCCGTCGCGGCATTCGGAAATCCCGCAACGAAGTTCGGCAACCCGCTCTCGTCGGTGGGCATGTTCGCGGGCAGGGCCATCGACCTGTGCAAGGACGGCGACCCGATCTGCTCTGATGGGCGAAACCCCCTCGCCCACAGGGGTTATGAGGATGCCATGGCCCAGCAAGCGGCCAACTTTGCATCCGGAAGGGTATAGAAAATGCGTGTAGTTGAGACAACAGCTGCCTTACTGATCGGCGCCGCGGCGGCCATCACACCGTCGATCGCCTTCGCGCCGGTGGCCTCTGCCGATTGCCCCGACATCGAGGTGGTCTTCGCGCGCGGCACCAACGAGGGGCTCGGCCTCGGGGCCGTCGGCGGGGCGTTCGTCGACGCGCTGCGCAGCAAGGTCGGTGGCCGCTCGGTCGGCGCCTATGCCGTGAACTATCCTGCCGACTACGACTTCCTCGCGGCGGCCAGCGGAGCGAATGACGCCAGCGCCCACGTCCAGTACATGATGGGTGCCTGCCCCAACACCAAGCTGGTGCTCGGTGGTTACTCGCAGGGTGCAGCCGTCATGGACGTGATCGCCGCGGTACCCATCCCGGCAATCGGGTTCGACAACCCACTACCGCCCAACGCTCCCGACTTCGTCCCGGCGATCGCCGTCTTCGGCAATCCGTCGGCCAAGCTCGGCCTGCCGATGACGATGAGCCCGGTATGGGGTGGACGGTCCATCGATCTGTGCAACGGCGATGACCCGATCTGCCAGACCGACGGGGAAAGCGTCGCCGCGCACCGGGCATACGCCGGCGGACCGACCAATGCGGCCGCCGACTTCGTCGCGGGCCGGGTGTAGACAACACCCGCAACAGACGGCTGCGTCAATTCGTCGGCTACCATCGCTGAGGTGATCATTCCAGTTGAGCGCACCAGCATCGGTCATCGGATCCGCCGCGGCCTAGTCGCCGCGGCCACAGCGGTGCTGGTTGCCGCAGGCCTGCTGGTAGGCCCGTCAATCCTGCCCGGTGACGATGCGATCCCCTCGGCATCGGCCGCCTGCCCACAGGTCGAGGTCCTATTCGCGCGGGGCCGCCTGGAATCACCCGGCGTCGGAGTGCTCGGCAATGCATTCGTCAACGCACTGCGGTCGAAGGCCAACAAGAACATCGGTGTGTACGCGGTGCGCTATCCCGCCGACAACGAGATCGATGTCGGCGCCAACGACATGAGCGCACACATCCAGAACATGGCCAAGACCTGCCCGGACACCCGCCTGGTGCTGGGCGGTTATTCGTTGGGCGCCGCCGTCACCGATGTGCTGCTCGCCGTTCCGTTCAGCTTCTTCGGCTTCGACAACCCGCTGCCTTCGGGCATGGAGCAGAAGATCGCCGCGGTTGCGTTGTTCGGCAACGGTGCCGCATGGGCCGGACCGATCACGAATTTCAGCCCGCTCTACTCCGAGCGGACCATCGAGTTGTGCCACGGCGCAGACCCGATCTGCAACCCCGCGGACCCGAATACGTGGGAGGAGAACTGGGTCGATCACGCCGCCAGGGCCTACATCGACGCGGGCATGGTGAATCAGGCCGCCGACTTCGTCGCAGCCCGGGTCTAGTCGATTCGACGCACGTCGCGGGTCACCGTGGTGCGCGCCTCGAGTTGGTCGTCGGGCGGATAGTCGACGCCGACGAGCGACAAGCCCTGCGGTGGTGCCGCCGCGAACTCGCTGGAACGACGTGACGCGGTCAACAGGCCTGCACACCAGGCTGGTTCGCGCCGTCCCTCCCCTACCGCCAACAATGCGCCGACCAGGGAGCGCACCATTGACCAGCAGAACGCGTCGGCGCTGACGTAGGCCGTGACGAGATCGCCGGTCCTCGACCAGTCCAACCGTTGCAGGTCCCGGATCGTGGTGGCACCGTCCCGATGACGGCAGAACGCCGCGAAGTCGTGGAGTCCGACCAGTTCTCGTGATGCGGCTGCCATCGCGTCAATGTCCAACGAACGCGGCCACGGCGTCACGTACCGCGCATCTTGCGGCTCGACACCGTGCGGCGCGGTGGAGAGCCGGTACTCGTAATGCCGCCGCAGCGCCGAGAATCGCGCGTCGAAACCCGCTGGCGCGCGGACGATGTCGCTCACTCTGACATCGGATGGCAAGAACCGCGACAGCCGACGCACCAGCGGCAGGAACTCGGGTTCGGCTGCGGGCCGGGCGGTTCGCGGGCGAGCGTGGTGGAGCGAATCGGCCGGAACGTCGACGTGCGCGACCTGACCCGTCGCGTGCACACCGGTGTCGGTACGCCCGGCCGCCCTGGCCACCACCGGGGTGCGGAACACCGTCGTGAGCGCCTCGTCGATCACACCGGCGACAGTGCGCTGCCCCGCCTGAGTGGCCCAGCCGGCGAACTCGGTTCCGTCGTAGGCGATGTCGAGCCGCAAACGAACATGCCCGCCACCGGAGTCGATGACGGGCATGTTCAACGCTTCACTACTTGGCGTCGTCGGCATCCTCGTCGGAGTCAGCCTCAGCAGCGTCAGCCTCGGCGATCTCGGCCTCGGCCTCAGCGGTCTGGGCGTCGGCGATCGCCTCGTCCTCTGCCTTGACCTCTTCGACTGTCTCTTCGGCCTCGGGTCCGACCGTCTCTTCCGGCTCGACCGCAGCCTGCGGTGCCGCGGCTGCGGCAACAGGAGCGGTGGCCGTCTTCGACGCACCCGCGCGGCGAGCGCGATTGGCCTCGGACGTCACCGTCTTCTCCCGCACCAGCTCGATGACGGCCATCGGGGCGTTGTCGCCCTGGCGTGCCTCCACCTTGATGATGCGGGTGTAACCGCCGTTGCGGTCGGAGTAGAACGGTCCGATCTCGGCGAACAGGGTG
Organism: uncultured Actinomycetota bacterium; assembly: GCA_963713225.1. Lineage (GTDB taxonomy): Bacteria > Actinomycetota > Actinomycetes > Mycobacteriales > Mycobacteriaceae > Mycobacterium. The sequence goes on from CAVQLB010000001.1 coordinate 209,044, forward strand.
TGCACCACGTCCTTGTCCCGGATCTTCTTGAGCACCTCACGCCGGTTGTGCAGCGTGCCCTTCTTGGCGTGGGTGATCAGCTTCTCCGCGTACGGCCGCAGCGCCCGTGCCTTGGGCTCGGTGGTCTTGATCCGGCCATGCTCGAACAGCGACGTGGCCAGGTTGGCCAGCAGCGCCTTCTGGTGCGAGGACGACCCGCCGAGGCGACGGCCCTTGGTGGGCTTGGGCATTGGTGACTCCTTGTATTACAGCCCGGATTGGTGAATCCGGTCTAGAGCTGTTCGGTTTCGGCGAAATCCTGGTCGTTGTCCAGCTCGTAGCTGGCGTCGCTGTTCCACGTTCCGGTGGCGACGTCGTAACCTGCGACCTCCGACGGATCAAACGTGGCCGGGCTGTCCTTCAGCGAGAGACCGAGCTGGTGCAGCTTGATCTTCACCTCGTCGATGGACTTCTGGCCGAAGTTGCGGATGTCCAGCAGATCGGACTCCGTGCGGGCGACGAGCTCGCCCACCGTGTGCACACCCTCGCGCTTGAGGCAGTTGTACGACCGCACCGTGAGGTCCAGGTCGTCGATCGGCAGCGCGAACGAGGCGATGTGGTCGGCCTCGGCAGGCGACGGCCCGATCTCGATGCCCTCGGCCTCGATGTTGAGTTCGCGTGCCAGACCGAACAACTCGACCAGCGTCTTGCCCGCCGACGCCAGCGCGTCACGAGCGGTGATCGAGCTCTTGGTCTCGACGTCGAGGATCAGCTTGTCGAAGTCGGTGCGCTGCTCGACACGGGTGGCCTCCACCTTGTAGGTGACCTTCAGCACCGGCGAGTAGATGGAATCGACCGGGATGCGGCCGATTTCGGCGCCCGACGCCTTGTTCTGCACGGCGGGGACGTAGCCGCGGCCGCGCTCGACGACGAGCTCGACCTCCAGCTTGCCCTTGTCGTTCAGGGTGGCGATGTGCATGTCGGGGTTGTGCACCGTCACGCCGGCAGGCGGCACGATGTCACCCGCGGTGACCGCACCGGGGCCCTGCTTGCGCAGGTACATGGTGACCGGCTCGTCCTCCTCCGAGGACACGACCAGACCCTTGAGGTTCAGGATGATGTCGGTGACGTCTTCCTTCACCCCGGGAACAGTGGTGAATTCGTGCAGCACGCCGTCGATGCGGATGCTGGTGACCGCTGCGCCGGGGATCGACGACAGCAGGGTGCGCCGAAGCGAATTGCCAAGGGTATAACCGAATCCGGGCTCCAACGGTTCGATGACGAACTGGGAGCGATTCTCGGCAATGACCTCTTCGGACAATGTGGGTCGCTGAGAAATCAGCATGGTGTTTTCTTCCTCCTTCGCGGCAACCTCTATTTGATGCCGCGTATCCCCACCGCCATCCGGGCGGCCGGGAAGTCTTACTTCGAGTAGAGCTCGACGATCAGCTGCTCGGCGAGCGGCACGTCGATCTGCGCCCGCTCCGGCAGCTGGTGCACCAGGATGCGCTGGCGTTCGCCAACCACCTGCAGCCACGCCGGGATCGGCCGGTCGCCCGCAGTCTCGCGAGAGATCTGGAACGGCAGCGTGTTCACCGACTTGTCCTTGACGTCGACGATGTCGTACTGCGACACCCGGTAACTCGGGATGTTCACCTTGACACCGTTGACGGTGAAGTGGCCGTGGCTGACCAGCTGACGGGCCATCCGGCGGGTACGCGCCAGGCCTGCGCGGTACACGACGTTGTCCAGCCGGCTCTCCAGAATGCGGAGCAGGTTGTCGCCGGTCTTGCCGCCCTGGCGCACAGCCTCGTCGTAGTAACGACGGAACTGCTTCTCCATCACGCCGTAGGTGAAGCGTGCCTTCTGCTTCTCCTGGAGCTGCTGGCGGTATTCGCTCTCCTTGATGCGCGCACGACCGTGCTGGCCGGGCGGATAAGGCCGCTTCTCGAAGGCCTGGTCGCCGCCGACGAGGTCGACGCCGAGTCGTCGCGACTTGCGCGTCGCGGGTCCGGTGTAACGAGCCATTTGTCTGTCTCCTCCTAGACCCGGCGCCGCTTGGGCGGACGGCAGCCGTTGTGCGGCTGCGGCGTGACATCGGAAATCGCGCCGACCTCAAGGCCGGCTGCCTGCAGCGACCGGATAGCGGTCTCGCGGCCCGAACCCGGGCCCTTCACGAACACGTCGACCTTCTTCACGCCGTGTTCCTGCGCCTTGCGGGCGGCGCTCTCGGCGGCCAGCTGCGCCGCGAACGGCGTCGACTTACGCGATCCCTTGAAGCCGACATGGCCCGACGACGCCCAGGCGATGACGTTGCCCTGCGGGTCGGTGATCGTCACGATCGTGTTGTTGAACGTGCTCTTGATGTGCGCGGCGCCGTGCGGGACGTTCTTCTTTTCCCTGCGGCGGGTCTTGGTGCCCTTGCGAGGCGAAGTGCCCTGCGCTGCCTTCTTTGCGGGTGGCATCTACTTACCTGGCCTTCTTCTTGCCGGCGATGGTGCGCTTCGGCCCCTTGCGGGTGCGCGCATTGGTCTTGGTCCGCTGGCCGCGCACCGGCATGCCGCGGCGGTGCCGAATGCCCTGGTAGCAGCCAATCTCAATCTTGCGGCGGATATCGGCCTGCACCTCGCGGCGCAGATCGCCCTCCACCTTGAGGGAGCCCTCGATGTATTCGCGCAGCTGGGTGACCTGATCGTCGGTCAGGTCCTTGGTGCGCAGGTCCCGGCTGATGCCGGTGGCTTCCAGGATCTCCTGGGAGCGGGTACGGCCGATGCCGTAGATATAGGTCAGCGCGATCTCCATGCGCTTGTCGCGCGGGAGGTCGACGCCTACTAGGCGTGCCATCAGGCAGTGTTCCTTCTCTATGCGGAGGTCTGTTCCCAGTCCGTTCCCGTCTGGCGGGGTCCGGCCTCCGTGCCGGGCGTGGGTGGCGGCCTATCCGCTCACTGGTACTGGGAGGTCATCATTTAGTTGTGGGGTGCCGGGCTTGGTTGTGATCAGCCTTGGCGCTGCTTGTGACGCGGATCGGAGCAGATCACCATGACCCGCCCATGCCGGCGGATCACCCTGCACTTATCGCAAATGGGCTTGACGCTCGGGTTCACCTTCACGGCTTGTCGATCCTGTTCTTGTCTAGTTGGTCTGTTGTGCTTTTCGATGACTTGCGCGAGCGCTCGTCACTTGTACCGGTAAACAATGCGGCCCCGAGTGAGGTCGTAGGGAGACAACTCCACCACCACCCGGTCCTCGGGCAGGATGCGGATGTAGTGCTGCCGCATCTTGCCGCTGATGTGGGCGAGAACCTTGTGTCCGTTCTCCAGCTCAATGCGGAACATCGCATTGGGCAGGGGTTCGACCACGCGGCCCTCGACCTCGATGGCACCGTCTTTCTTGGCCATTATGTTTCGGAGATCCTCCGTGTCCGTCTGTTCGTTGGCGCCCGCCGCCGCGAGCGGCGACAATATCTCGGGCGCAGTATTCACTCCGACTTCAAAACGTGAGCCGGTAGCTAGAAATTCCAGAACTGGGGCACGCAAGAGCCGGCGCGGAAGCCGCACCGTTGGTCCATACTACCTGCTCGGCGGCGTGCCCCAAAATCGCCGAACGGCCACCTCAGCGCCCTCACCTCGGCCGCATATCCGCTGGACAACGGGCGCATAATTGATCGCGATGACTGAACCCGGAAATCAGGCCAGGCGACCCTCAATCCTCACAGTCGACGATGACCCTGCAGTGTCACGCGCGGTCGCCCGCGATCTTCGTAGACATTACGGCGAGCGGTACCGCATCGTGCGTGCCGAGTCCGGCGCAGACGCTCTCGAGACGCTCAAGGAACTCAAGCTGCGCGGCGATACCGTGGCGGTGTTCGTCGCCGACTACCGGATGCCGCAGATGAGCGGGATCGACTTCCTCGAGAAGGCGATGGACTTCTACCCGCTGGCGCGCCGGGTGCTGTTGACGGCGTACGCCGACACCCATGCCGCCATCGACGCCATCAACGTCGTCGACCTCGACCATTACCTGCTCAAGCCATGGGATCCGCCGGAGGAGAAGCTGTACCCGGTGATCGACGGCCTGCTCGAGGAGTGGCAGGCCGTCGGCGACCGCGCGATGCCGTACACCAAGGTCATCGTCCACCGGTACAGCGAGCGGTCGTGGGAGGTGCGGCAGTTCCTGGCGCGCAATCAATACTCGTTCCGCGCCGTCAATGCCGATGAGCCGAAGGGCCAGCAACTGCTCGAAGCCGCCGGCCTCGACGACACCCGACTGCCCGTCGTCATCACCGAGAAGGGCGAAACCCTTGTCGAGCCGACGGACGTCGAGTTGGCCACCCTGCTCGGCCTGTCGACCAGCCCGCAGCTGGAGATGTACGACCTCGCAGTGATCGGCGGCGGTCCCGCAGGCCTGGCCGCCGCGGTGTACGGCGCATCGGAGGGGCTGAAGACGGTTCTGATCGAGAGGACCTCCACCGGCGGGCAGGCGGGTCGCAGTTCGAAGATCGAGAACTACCTGGGCTTTCCACTGGGCGTTTCCGGTGCCGAGCTCACCACGTCGGCGCGCCGCCAGGCCGAAAAGTTCGGCGCCGAGGTCATCACGACCCAGGAGGCGGGCAAGCTCGGGGTCAACGGCGTGGGGGCGGCCCATTCGATCCGGCTCGGCGACGAAAACACCATCGGCGCGCGGGCCGTCATCCTCGCGACGGGCGTCGCCTATCGCGAACTTGAGATCACGGGGTGCCGGGCCACTCCCGTCGATCCCGACGAGGTGAACTTCGTCGGCCGGGGCGTGTTCTACGGCGCCTCGGTGTCGGACAACAGCGAGTGCGCGGGCGAGGACGTCTACATCGTCGGAGGTGCCAACTCGGCCGGGCAGGCCGCGATGTACATGTCGCAGACCGCGAAGTCCGTCACGATGCTGATCCGCGGGCCCTCCCTGGAGGCCGGCATGTCGCAGTATCTCGTCGACCGGATCCTCAAGACGCCGAACATCACCGTCCGGACCTGCACCGAGGTCGTGAACACCGTCGCGACGGACGACCACCTGTCCGGCCTGGAGCTACTCGACAAGCGGACCGACCAGACCGAGACCGTGACCTGTCACCGGATGTGCTGCTTCATCGGCGCCACGCCGCGCACCGACTGGCTGGAGGAAGCGGGAATAGCCCGCGACGATTACGGCTTTGTGCTGTCCGGTCCGGACGTGATGAAGGTCAGCGGCTGGACGCTCGACCGTCCGCCGCATCACCTGGAAACAAGTGTGCCCGGTGTCTTTGTTGCAGGAGACGTACGTTCGGACTCCGCGAAGCGGGTTGCGGCCGCCGTGGGCGAAGGGTCGATGGCGGTGATGTTGGTGCACAGGTATTTGGCGGAAGCCTAGAGAGGACCACCATGGGCGAGGAATGCCTCCGCGACGAGCTTCGCACGCTGTTCTTGTTCGAACATCTGACTGACACCCAGCTCGACATGCTGTGCGAGGACGGCAGCATCGAAACGTTTCCGGCCGGTCCACTGTGCGTCGAGGGTGAACCCGCCAGCTGTTTCTACGTGATGCTCGAGGGCGAACTGATCATGTCGAAGCGCTCCGGTGGCGTCGACATTCAAACCGGAAAAACATCGCAACGGGGGGTCTACTTCGGCGCGTGGTCGGCGTACGTGCCTGGCGAGGAGCACATCTACGAGGCCTCGGTGCGGCTGACGAAGCCGTCCCGCTGCTTCGTACTCCAGGCCGACGCCTTCGCCCGGTTCATGCAGACCCAGTTCCCGATGGCGGTGCACCTGTTGGAAGGGCACAAGGTCGGCGGCCGGCGGCAGAGCCAGATCATCGGGCAGCGCGAAAAGCTGCTGGCGTTGGGCACCATCACCGCCGGGCTCACCCATCAGCTCAACAACCCGGCGGCAGCCACTGCCCGCGCGGTGGCCGACCTACGTGAGGGCGTCGGCCACATGCGGCACAAGCTCGCGATGGTGGCCGAAGCCAAGTTCACCCCCGAAGCGCTGCGCGTCCTGGTGAGCATCCAGGACCAGGTCGCCGAGCAGGTCGCGAAGTCGCGCGAGCTGGAGCTGTCGGCGCTCGAGGCCAGCGACCGCGAGGACCAGATCGGCGACTGGCTGGAGGACCACGGGATCGCCAGCGCCTGGGACTACGCGCCGACGTTCGTGGAAGCCGGCCTCGACACCGACTGGCTCGAGCGTGTGTCGGCTTTGGTCGACGACGTCGACGTCACTGCGTCGCTGCAGAGCGCGATCGGGTGGCTCAAGTACACGATCGACAACGAACTACGGATGAACGAGATCGCCGAGGCGAGCAAGCGCATTTCCGCGCTGCTGGCCGGCGCCAAGCAGTACTCGCAGATGGACCGCGGCGCCTACCAGAGCGCCGACGTCCACGAGTTGCTGCGCAGCACGATCATGATGTTCGGCGACAAGATCGGCATAGAGGGCAAGGGCAGGCCCGTCACGCTGGTAAAGGACATGGACAAGACGCTGCCCGAATTGCATTGCTACCCAGGCGATCTCAACCAGGTGTGGACCAACCTCATCGACAACGCGATCCAGGCGATGGATGGGCACGGCACCCTGACAATCCGGACGGCACGTGAGAACGAGCAGATGATCCGCGTTGAGATCTGCGACAACGGCCCAGGCATCCCCGAGGACATCATCGACCGGATCTTCACCCCGTTCTTCACCACCAAGCCGTTCGGCGAGGGCACCGGCCTCGGGCTGGATCTGGCCTGGCGCATCGTCGTCGAGAAGCACGGCGGAAACCTCTCGGTGCAGTCGACGCCCGGCGACACCCGGTTCACGGTCTGCCTGCCTCTCGTCGCGCCTGCACCGATGACGCCGACGCCGGGCGAACTCTCGGCCGCGGGCACGGAATAGGCTTCGCCGCGCCGTAGGTTGGAGTGACCATGACGACTCAAGCATCTGGCTCTTCGGACAAGTCCTCATCACCCCAACTCGGCACGTTCGGCGCGTTCGGTCACCATTCGATGTGGCAGCAGTTGTCACCCGAGCAACTGCGGGATATCGAGGCCCTCGGCTACGGGGCCATCTGGGCGGGCGGTTCACCGGCCGCGGAGCTCTCGTGGGTCGATCCGATCCTCGATGAGACCGCCAATCTGAAGGTCGCGACGGGGATCGTGAACATCTGGAGCGCGGACGCCGGGCCCGTCAGCGAGTCATTCCATCGGCTCGAGGCGGCCTATCCCGGTCGTTTCCTGCTCGGCATCGGCGTCGGCCACCCCGAGGCGACGCAGGAGTACCGCACACCACTCGAAGCGATCACGGACTATCTCGACAAGCTCGACGAGTATGGCGTGCCCAAGGACAGCCGGGTGGTGGCCGCCCTGGCGCCAAAGATGCTGAAACTGTCTGCGGACCGCTCCGCGGGCGCACACCCGTATCTCACGACGCCCGAGCACACTGCCGAGGCCCGAGAGATCATCGGGCCGTCGGCGTTCCTCGCGCCCGAACACAAAGTGGTGCTCACCACCGATGCCGAGAAGGCCCGCGCCGTCGGCCGCAAGGCGCTCGACATCTACCTGAACCTGGCCAACTACCTGAACAGCTGGAAGCGGCTGGGTTTCACCGACGAAGAGCGGGCGAAGCCCGGCGGTGATCGCCTGGTGGACGCCGTCGTCGCCTACGGCACCGTCGATTCGATCGCGGCACGGCTGAAGGAACACCGCGACGCCGGTGCGGACCACGTGGCAGTGCAGGTGCTGACGGGACCTGAGAAGCTGGTGCCTGCACTCGCCGAACTCGCCGGGCCACTCGGCCTGCAGTGAGCTGCCCACGCACCACCCGATGAACGTTCGGATCCAAGGGGGACTTCCATGACCGACGCTGTTTCGCTCAAACCCGATCTCGGCCGGTTCGGTGTCTGGACCTTCGGCACCCCTAAACCCGAACAAGCCGTCGAGATCGAAAAGCTGGGCTATGGCGCGCTGTGGATCGGGGGGTCTCCCGCGGGGGACCTGTCCTACGTCGAGCCCCTGCTGGAGCAGACGGAGACGCTGCAGGTAGCCACCGGCATCGTGAACGTGTGGACGGCGCCGGCCGATCAGGTCGCCGAGGCGTATCACCGCGTCGAGGACGCCTACCCCGGCCGGTTTCTGTTGGGCGTCGGCATCGGGCACCCCGAGCACACCGACGAGTACCGCAAGCCCTACGACGTGCTGGTCGAGTATCTGGACGCGCTCGACGCCGCGAAGGTGCCCACCAGCCGACGGGTGGTCGCCGCACTCGGGCCGAAGGTGCTCAAGCTCGCGGCCCAGCGCAGCGCAGGCGCGCACCCCTATCTGACGACGCCCACCCATACCGGCCAGGCGCGCGAGTTGATCGGCAACACGGTTTTCCTCGCACCCGAACATAAGGTGGTGCTCGCGAGGGACGCCGAGGCGTCACGCGAGATCGGCCGCAAGACGGTCGACTTCTACCTGAACCTGTCGAACTACCTGAACAACTGGAAACGGCTGGGCTTCACCGACGAAGACATCAAGAAACCCGGCAGCGACCGGTTGATCGATGCGGTGGTCGCGCACGGCACGCCCGACGACATCGCCAAGCGGCTCAACGAGCACCTGGACGCGGGGGCAGACCACGTCACGATCCAGGTGCTCGGCGGCTGGGATGCACTGCTGCCGACGCTGACCGAGTTGGCCGGACCGCTGGGGCTGAAGGGGTAGGAAGCCCCAGACCGCTAGGGTTTGACCATGCGGTTGCTGGTCACAGGCGGCGCGGGGTTCATCGGCGCCAACTTCGTGCACGGCGCGGTGGGTGAGCACGCGGTGACGGTGCTCGATGCGCTGACCTATGCAGGCAGCCGTGAATCGCTGGCACCCGTCGAGGGCGACATTCGGCTCGTGCAGGGCGACATCGGTGATGCCGAGCTGGTGACGAAACTGGTCGCCGAGGCCGACGCCGTTGTGCACTTCGCCGCCGAGACGCATGTCGACAACGCACTGGCCGACCCCGAACCGTTTCTGCACACCAACGTGATCGGGACGTACACCGTGCTGGAAGCGGTGCGCGAGCACGGGGTGCGGCTGCACCACATCTCGACCGACGAGGTGTACGGCGACCTCGCCCTCGACGAACCCGGCCGGTTCACCGAGTCGACGCCCTACAACCCGTCGAGCCCGTACTCGTCGACGAAGGCGGCGGCCGACATGCTGGTGCGGGCGTGGGTGCGGTCCTACGGTGTGCGCGCGACGATTTCGAACTGCTCCAACAACTATGGGCCGTATCAGCATGTGGAGAAGTTCATCCCGCGCCAGATCACGAATGTGCTGACCGGCAGGCGCCCCAAGCTGTACGGCAGCGGCGCCAACGTGCGGGACTGGATTCACGTCGAAGACCACAACAGCGCGGTGTGGCGGATTTTGGCGGACGGTGAGATCGGACGCACCTACCTCATCGGAGCGGAGGGCGAGCGCGACAACCTCGCCGTGATGCGGACGATCCTCGGGCTGATGGGCCGCGAACCCGACGACTTCGACCACGTCACCGACCGTGCCGGCCACGATCTGCGTTACGCGATCGACCCGTCGGCGCTGCGCGACGATCTCGCCTGGCGCCCGAGGCACACCGACTTCGACGAAGGTCTGCGCGCGACGATCGACTGGTACCGCGACAACGAATCCTGGTGGGGCCCAATCAAAGATGAGGTCGAGGCCGACTACGAGAAGCGTGGGCAGTGACGTGAAAGCGCGCGAGCTCGCCGTCCCAGGGGCCTGGGAGATCACGCCACAGAAACACGCCGACGAGCGCGGCGTCTTCTTCGAATGGTTCACCGACCCAGGGTTTCGCGCCTTCGCCGGACACCGGTTCGATGTGCGTCAGGCCAACTGCTCGGTGTCGGCGGCCGGGGTGCTGCGGGGACTGCACTTCGCGCAGCTGCCTCCGAGCCAGGCGAAATACGTCACCTGCCTGCGTGGCTCCGTCTTCGACGTCGTGGTCGACATCCGGGTCGGTTCACCGACATTCGGGCAATGGGACTCGGTGCTGCTCGACGACCGCAGCCGTCGCTCGGTGTACATCAGTGAGGGTCTGGCGCACGGTTTTCTTGCTCTGCAAGACAATTCGACGGTGATGTACCTGTGCTCGGCGGGATATGACCCGACTCGCGAGCACACCATCCGGGCCACAGATCCTGCGCTGGACATCGAATGGCCTGGCACTGATCGTGTGCTGTCGGGCCGCGACGCCGAGGCGCCGACGCTCGACGAGGTCAAGGCCGCGGGCCTGCTGCCGACGTGGGATGAGGCCAAGGCGTTCGTCGAAGACCTCCGCCGCCGCAGCTCCTGACGCCGAGACTGCGGAGAGATCGCAGTTTCCGGTGAATTAGCGATCTGCCCGCAGACTCGATGAGTAGCGCGGCGGCCGGGCCTCGGTCAGTCCTCGGCCGCCGGCTTGGCGTGCTTCCCGCTCACCGCGTCGTTGACAGCCGTCTTGATATCGGCGACCGCTTCACGAAGCGGGCCAGCACGATGCCGACCGCCGGTTTCGTTGTCGGAGCCTAACTTTCGCGGGGTGGCCTTGAACGACTCCCTCACCGTTGACGCCTGCCGGTCACCGCTCAAGGACGTCAACGACGACGCGCGCGGAATCTGGATGTCGATCGGAATGGGGCGTCCAATTTCGAGATTGCCGACCGCGAAGGTGCCGCCGACCGCGCCCGTGACGGAGAACTGACCCGGTCGTAGGTCGATGGCGACCTCGTTCGTCTCAAAGTCTGCCGAAAAGATGTTCGTGTTGCCGATCGTCAGGTCGTAAGTCACCGGAGCGCCCACGGTCAAGTACGAGATCCGACCATCGCAGCTTGCTTGGGCCGAGCCCAGGCAGAGGCCGCCGTCGCCAGTGATGCCGCCGTGGCCACCCGCAGAGCCGGTCAGGGAGCCGAGATTGAACGTGTTGTCGGAATCCGTGTCGATCAGGGTCCCGTCGCCGACAGCCTTGAATCCGTCGAAGGGCATCAGCGCAAGTTCACCGTTAAAGTCGGCGAGTGTCCTCTGTCCGGTTCGGTCAAGTCCACTGCCGAAGAAATCCAGCGTGCGCTTGTAACTGGTGTCCGACAGCGTGCCAAAAAGGGCCGCACCGATACCCTCGGTGCCGCCAAGAAGCGGCTTGAAATGGAGGTTTCTCGCGCCGGCTACTTCGGCCGAGCTAGCCACTATGCCGCCGAGAAGTTCCCACGAACCTAATTGGCCCTGCTCGGAGGATGCGCCGAAGTCGATGAAATCGGCTCCGCGGATTGCCTGCACGATCCATTTGGTGTTGGAGTCAACTGTCGTATCCAAACCAGGCAGGTCATAAGTGTTCCCAGCATGCTGTTTCAGGCCTGCGGTGAGAGGGTCCAAACCCACCAGCACAGAGAGCTGCCGCCAAATCGACAACGGGCCCGGTGTCGGTCCGATATCAATGATCGGGATCTCGATGGGCTCGGCGGCCAGGTCGACGTCCCTCGCCGACTGAGGCGATACAGCGGTGTCGGGCGGTACCGCGACGATGTTGGCTGCCGCTACTCCCGCGGTCAGCGCGCCCGCGGCGACAGCAGACAGGTAGGTCCTGGCTACACCCATGTTCGAAATCTCCTAGCTCAGTAAGCACGAACCCCGACACCGTATTGACGAAACGGTCAGGCGCGGGAGAACCGCACGATACCGCAGTCTTCGCTGCGTAGCGTTGCCACCATGTTGGTTGCCGAAATTCATCCCGACGGGATTGCGACATTGCGTCTCAATCAGCCGGAACGTCGCAATGCCCTGTCGATCGCGATGCGCGACGCGATCAGCGACAGGCTCGAGTCGTGGGCCACCGATGACCGGGTGCGCGTCATCGTGCTCACTGCAGCGGGAAGCACGTTCTGTGCGGGCTTTGACCTCAAGGAATTCGCCAAGCCAGAGCTCGCGAAGACCATCCGCGACAGCTCACACCGCTACCACCTCGCCGTCTGGCAGTTCCCCAAGCCGATGATCGCCGCCGTCGACGGCGCCGCATTCGGTGGCGGTTTCGACCTCTGCCTGCTGTGCGACATGCGCATCGCGACGCCGGACGCCGTATTCGCTCACCCCGAGATAAAGTTCGGCGCTCCTCCGCTCTTTACTCCGTTGCAGTGGATCGTCGGTGCTGGCATCGCACGCGAGTTGTGCCTGACCGGCAGGCGCGTCGATGCGGCGGAAGCCCACCGGATCGGGCTGGTGAACGCGGTCGTGGAGGCCGAACGCCTCGAAGAGGAAGCGATGGCGACGGCTCGGGTGATGGCCGAGGCGCCGCAGCCCGCCCTCGAAGCCACCAAGCGCTATCTGGTTTCCAACGCGGGCGTGACGTTCGACGAAGCGTTCGCGATCGAACACGATCGCGTCTTCGACCAGTTCCTGCTGGGCGATCTCGGCCCCTAGTCCGCGAGACTGCGCACAGATCGCGTTTTCCCGCTGAATCACGATCTGCCAGCAGTTTCGGCGCGGATCTTTGGCTGCGGCCGTCGAAAAACGGAGGACACTTGCGGTGCCTATCGCGCAGTTACTAGGATGTCCAAGTATTCTGCGAAACCAGTATTTCCGCCGAAGGGCACGCTCATGACCACACAGATTCCCCATTTCATCGACGGCCAGCGCACGGCCGGACAGTCCAAGCGCACGGCCGACGTGATGAACCCCAGCACCGGCGAGGTGCAGTCGAAGGTTCCGATGGCCAGCGCGGCCGACGTCGACGCCGCCGTCGCCGTCGCCGTGGAGGCGCAGAAGGAGTGGGCGGCCTGGAACCCGCAGCGCCGCGCCCGCGTGATGATGAAGTTCATCGACCTGGTCAACCAGAACGTCGACGAACTGGCCGAACTGCTCTCACTCGAGCACGGCAAGACCGTCGCGGACTCCAAGGGCGATATCCAGCGCGGCGTCGAGGTGATCGAGTTCGCCGTCGGCATCCCGCACCTGCTCAAGGGTGAGTACACCGAGGGCGCAGGCACCGGCATCGACGTCTACTCGCTGCGCCAGCCACTGGGAGTGGTCGCGGGCATCACCCCGTTCAACTTCCCGGCGATGATCCCACTCTGGAAGGCGGGCCCGGCGCTGGCATGCGGCAACGCGTTCATCCTGAAACCCAGCGAGCGCGACCCGTCGGTGCCCGTGCGGCTGGCCGAGCTGTTCCTCGAAGCCGGACTGCCCAAGGGCGTCTTCCAGGTGGTGCACGGCGACAAGGAAGCCGTCGATGCGATCCTCGAGCATCCGGACATCCAGGCCGTCGGTTTTGTCGGCAGCTCCGACATCGCGCAGTACATCTACTCGACCGCTGCCGCGCACGCCAAGCGGGCGCAGTGCTTCGGCGGCGCCAAGAACCACATGATCGTGATGCCCGATGCCGACCTCGACAACGCCGTCGACGCGCTGATCGGCGCGGGCTACGGCAGTGCGGGCGAGCGCTGCATGGCGATCAGCGTCGCCGTGCCCGTCGGCGAACAGACCGCAGACCGCCTGCGCGCCAGGCTCGTTGAACGCGTCAACAACCTCCGCGTCGGGCACAGCCTCGATCCGAAGGCCGACTACGGACCGTTGGTGAGCGAGGCCGCACTGGCCCGCGTGAAGGACTACATCAACCAGGGCGTCGAGGCAGGTGCCGAAGCCGTCGTCGACGGCCGCGAACGCACCAGCGACGACCTGCAGTTCGGCGACGCGAATCTCGAAGGCGGCTACTTCATCGGCCCGACCCTGTTCGACCACGTCACCCCCGACATGTCGATCTACACCGACGAGATCTTCGGCCCGGTGCTGTGCATCGTTCGCGCGAACGACTACGAGGAGGCGTTGGCGCTGCCGTCGGAACACGAATACGGCAACGGCGTAGCGATTTTCACCCGCGACGGTGACACCGCGCGCGACTTCGTGTCCCGGGTCCAGGTCGGCATGGTCGGCGTGAACGTGCCGATTCCGGTGCCGGTGGCCTACCACACGTTCGGCGGCTGGAAGCGTTCCGGCTTCGGTGACCTCAACCAGCATGGGCCGTCGTCGATCATCTTCTACACCAAGGTCAAGACGGTGACCCAACGTTGGCCCGCGGGCTCCCACGGCGCCGAGTTCTCGATCCCGACAATGAAGTAGGCCATCCGTGCAGTTCTTCGGTCTGGACGACGACGAACGCGTCATCGCCGAGACGGCGGCCGCGTTCGCCGAAAAGCGGCTTGCCCCAAATGCGTTGGAGTGGGACAGCTCGCATCACTTCCCGGTCGACGAACTTCGTGAGGCCGCCGAGCTGGGAATGGCGGCGATCTACTGCCATGAAGACGCCGGCGGCAGCGGTCTGCGCCGCATCGACGCCGTGCGCATCTTCGAGCAGCTGGCCGCCGCCGATCCCACCGTCGCCGCCTTCCTGTCCATCCACAACATGTGCGCGTGGATGGTCGACACGTACGGCACACACGAACAACGCAAATCGTGGGTGCCGAGGCTGGCGTCGATGGAGTCCATCGCCAGTTACTGCCTGACCGAGCCCGGTGCGGGGTCGGACGCCGGCGCACTGCGCACCAAGGCCGTCCGCGACGGCGACCACTACGTGCTCGACGGCGTCAAGCAGTTCATCTCCGGAGCCGGTACATCGGACGTCTATATCGTGATGGCCCGCACCGGCGGCGAAGGTCCCCGCGGCATCTCGGCGTTCATCGTCGAAAAGGGCACGCCGGGGCTGAGTTTCGGAGCCGACGAGGAGAAGATGGGCTGGCACGCCCAACCCACTGCTCAGGTGATCTTCGAGGGAGTCCGCGTTCCTGCCGACGCGATGCTCGGCGGTGCCGACGGTGAGGGCACCGGCTTCTCCATCGCGATGAACGGGCTCAACGGCGGCCGCATCAACATCGCCGCATGCTCTCTCGGCGGCGCCCAGGCCGCCTACGACAAGGCGGTGAGCTACCTCGCGGACCGCCAGGCGTTCGGCGGCGCATTGCTCGACGAGCCGACCATCCGCTTCTCGCTCGCCGATATGGCCACCGCGCTGGAGACGTCGCGAACGCTGTTGTGGCGGGCCGCAACCGCACTCGACAGCGACCACCCCGACAAGGTGGAGTTGTGCGCGATGGCCAAGCGGTACGTGACCGACGCCTGCTTCGACGTCGCCGATCAGGCCCTGCAGCTCCACGGCGGCTACGGCTACTTGACCGAGTACGGCCTGGAGAAGATCGTCCGCGATCTGCGGGTACACCGAATACTCGAGGGAACCAACGAAATCATGCGCGTGGTCATCGGTCGGGCCGAAGCCGCCCGGGTCCGCGCCTCTTAGTCAGGAGGAGCCAACGATGGCGACGATCTCGTTCCTGGGGCTGGGCAACATGGGCGGCCCGATGGCGGCCAATCTCGTCGCAGCCGGGCATACCGTGCGCGGATACGACCCGGTGCCCGCATTGAAGGCGGCCGCGGAAGACAAGGGCGCCAAGGTCTTCGACACCGGCGCGGAGGCGGTAGCCGACGCCGACGTGGTGATCACCTCGCTGCCCAACGGCGCGATCGTCAAGGCCTGCTATGACGAGGTGCTGCCCGCGGCGAAGGCCGGTGCGCTGTTCATCGACACGTCGACGATCTCGGTCGCCGACGCCCGCGACATCCACGCCAAGGCCACCGAACAGGGTTTCGCGCAGCTCGACGCCCCGGTGTCCGGCGGCGTCAAGGGCGCCACCGCGGGCACGCTCGCGTTCATGGTCGGCGGCGAGGACGACGCCGTCGAACGCGCGCGCCCGGTGCTGGAACCGTTGGCGGGCAAGATCATCCACTGCGGTGGCTCGGGCAATGGGCAGAGCGCCAAGCTGTGCAACAACATGGTGCTCGCGGTGCAGCAGATCGCCGTCGGAGAAGCCTTCGTGCTTGCCGAGAAGCTCGGTTTGTCCGCGCAGTCGCTATTCGATGTGATCACCGGCGCAACAGGCAACTGCTGGTCCGTGCACACGAATTGCCCGGTGCCCGGCCCGGTCCCCACCTCACCCGCCAACAACGACTTCAAACCCGGCTTCGCGACGGCACTGATGAACAAGGACCTGGGCCTGGCGATGGACGCGGTGACCTCGACCGGTTCATCCGCGCCGCTGGGCAGCCACGCCGCCGAGATCTACGCCAAGTACGCGGCCGACCACGCCGACAAGGACTTCAGCGCGGTGATCGAACTACTACGCGGCTGACACGCTCCGGCCGGCCCAGAAACGGCCGTGCAGACGTTGGCAGTCCGCGATGCGGAGCGGCTCGCCACCGTCATAGTCGGGACGCACCGCCACTGCGGCCGGGATCTCCGGGGCACCGTCACCGGTGATGACCACGGTGGCCAGACCCGTGGAGGACGCGGCGCGCAGCCCCGAGGCCGACCCCGTGACCGCGAGCGCATTCTCCGCGGGTATCCCGAGTTCCCACAGTGCGGTTTGGAAGGCCTCGGAATCCGGCATGGGCTTCTTGACGTCGTCGGCGGTGACCACCGTCTCGACGACACCGTCGCCGGCCAGTTGTCGCACCAACGGCTCCGCCCAGCTTCGTTGGCCACCTGTGACAACTCCGACCAACACACCGGCGGTGAACGCTTCCATGAGAAGGTCGACCAGCCCCGGCCGCGGCGCCAGGTCTGCGTCGAGCATCATCTCGTCGAGCACCATCGTCTTGGTCGCGTAGATCTCGTCGGCCAACAACTGCGTCAGCACGTCGGACTCGGTGGAGACGCTGCGCTTGCGCAGTTCGGCAGAGATCCGCTGACGCTCATCGCTCAGGGCCAACAGCTGCCGGTAGCGCGTCACCGACCACTCGAAGTCCAGGCCGTGGGCGGCGAAGGCCGCGTTGTAGGCCACGCGGTGTCCTTCGCATTCGACGTCGGCAAGGGCGTCGAGGTCGAAGACCACCGCCCGGAGCGGATATACGTCGGCGCCGAGGGGCGATGCGGAGTCCCACCAGAACCGGCCGGCCCGCCAAGTCGTCTGCTGTGTCAGAGGCACCCGCTTAGAGTGACCGACGCCACAGCACTTCAGCCTCCCCCATTAGGGGGATTGGCCAGGCCAAGTTGGGGGTCCCCGACGAACGCCGGTCCTAAGGTGTTGCCATGGCGTCCGTCAGAATTGTCCTGGTAGACGACCACGAAATGGTCATCGAGGGTCTCAAGGCGATGCTCGCTGCCTTCTCCGACCGGGTGGAGGTGGTGGGCCAGGCCATCGGCGCTGAGCGGGCGCTCAGCGTGGTCGACGAACTCGACCCGGATATCGTGCTGTCCGACGTCCGCATGCAGGGCTCCAGCGGACTCGATCTGTGCCAGGCGCTGCGCGAGCGGCAACCGGGCCGCAAGGTCGTGATGCTGTCGGTCTACGACGACGAGCAATACCTCTTCCAGGCGCTGCGTGTCGGCGCGTCCGGATATCTGCTGAAGAGCATCAGCAGCGACGAGTTGGTACGCCAACTGGAATTCGTTCACGGCGGCGTGACCGCCATCGACCCCAGCATGGCGGCAAGAGCGGCCGACACCGCGGCCAGGATGCAGCGCGACGAGTTCTGGCCCGGCGCGCGCCAGGGCCTCACGCAGCGGGAGAGCGAGATCCTCTCCTACGTCGTCAACGGCCTGTCCAACCGCGGCATCGCCAGCAAGCTGGTGATCGGCGACGAAACCGTGAAGACCCATCTGCGGTCGATCTACCGCAAGCTCGGCGTCAGCGACCGAACCGGGGCGGTCGCAACCGCATTGCGGGAAGGCATCTACCAATGAGCCCAGCGAACGTTGATCCGTTGCGGCCCAACGCCGTTCGCGACCTCGTCGACGCCGATCGTGAGCTCGCGCTGCTGCGGGAGTTGATCCAGGCAGCCTCCAGCGGCCCTGGCGTCGAACCGCTTGCCGCCGCGGCCGCCCGGATGATCACCGCGGCCACCGCCACCGACGTCTGCTTCGTGCACGTGCTCGACGACAGCGACCGGTCCCTGACGCTGGCCGGGGCGACGCCGCCGTTCGACAGCGAGGTCGGCAAGATCCGGCTGCCGCTGGGCTCGGGCATCTCCGGCTGGGTGGCCAGCCACCGCGAGCCCGTCGTGATCGGTCATGACAAGGAGTCGGACCCGCGGTACATGCCGTTTCAGTCTCTGCGCGGCTCGGACTTCACGTCGATGGTGTCGGTACCGATGGAGACCGACCCCGGTGGGCTGGTCGGAGTGCTCAACGTGCACACCGTCGAGCAGCGGGAGTTCACGGAGCGTGACGTCGAGCTGCTGTTGGTGATCGGGCGGCTCATCGCAGGCGCCCTGCACCAGGCCCGGCTGCATCGCCAGCTGGTGGTCCGCGAACGCGCACACGAGAATTTCGTCGAGCAGGTCATCGAGGCGCAGGAGATCGAGCGTCGCCGGTTGGCCGGCGACATCCACGACGGCATCTCGCAGCGGCTGATCACGCTGTCCTACCGGCTGGACGCGGCCACGCGCGCCGCAGTCACCGATCCAGCGGCCATGGCCGAACAGCTCGCCATGGCAAGGGAACTGGTCGACCTGACGCTGCAGGAAGCGCGCGCGGCGATCGGCGGGCTGCGACCACCGGTGCTCGACGACCTCGGCCTGGCAGGCGGGCTCGCCAGCCTGGCCCGCTCGATCCCGCAGATCGACGTCAAGGTGGACCTGGTCGAAACCCGCGTGCCCGACCACATCGAAATCGCGCTGTACCGCATCGCGCAGGAGTGCCTGCAGAACGTGGTCAAGCACGCGCGCGCATCGACGGCGCGGCTGACGTTCGCCGTCGACAACGGTGACGCCGGGGACATTGCACGGCTCGAGATCATCGACGACGGAGTGGGTTTCGACACGTTCGAACATCCACTGGGCAGCGACGAGATGGGGGGCTACGGCCTGCTGTCCATGGCCGAGCGCGCCGAAATCGTGGGCGGCCGGCTCAACATCCGCTCGCGGCCGGGCTCGGGTACCGCGGTGACGGCGACGATCCCGCTGCCGAACGTCGTGGACTAAAAGTCGCCTGCGTGGCGGCGCAGCGTTTCGATCGACGCCGCCAAGGCCCCCGACTCCTCGTCGGAGATCCCGATGTCGGCGAAGACGTCGTTGTTGAGCGTGACGGTGGCGTCCTCGACCGTCGAGCGCCCGAGATCGGTGATCTGCACCAGCGTGGTGCGGCCGTCGGTGGGATGGGGCAGGCGCGTCACCAGACCGTGTTCCTCCAGCCGCCGGATCGCGTGGGTGACGCTGGTGACGTGCACCTGCAGCCGGTCGGACGCCTTGGTGATCGGCAATGCGCCCTCGCGGCTGAACGCCAGCAGTCGCAGCAGTTCGTAGCGGGCGAAGCTCAGGTCATACGGCCGCAGCGCGTTCTCCACCCGGGCCAGCAGAATCTGGTGCGCCCGCATCACCGACGTGACCGCGACCATTCCGCCCGCGACGTCACCCCACCCGGCGCGTTCCCAGTTGGCACGCGCGAGATCGATCGGATCCCGCCTGCGCGGCTCGTCCGGCGGTTGTGAGGCCACGCCTCTTCATACCGCAGGCGTGGCGGGGAAGACCGGAGTTCACCGCGATGCGAATGGCTCCAGTGCGGCCAACACCGCCCGCGTGGACTGCCGGTTACCCACGGTGATCCGCACGCCGCCGTCGGCGTAGTCACGGATCTGCAGGCCGGTGCCCTCGAAGAATCGCCGCCACGGACGATTGTTGGCAGGCAGGTACACGAAGTTGGCGTGCCCGTCGGTGCTGTACACACCCATCGAGCGAAGCTTCATTCGTAGATACCTCCGCTCCGAGGAAATCATCCTGATCCGTTGCTGCAGCTGACTTTCCGCGTCATAAGATGCCGCTACCGCAACCAGACCGGTGATGCCGACGCCGAATGGCAGCTGCATCGTCCACAGTCTCCTGGCCAGATCGGGTGCGCAGAAGCCGTATCCGATTCGCAGCCCGGCCAGTCCGTAGGCCTTCGAAAAGGTGCGCACCACTACCACATTGGGGAACCGCTCGATGAGTGCGTGTGCGTCGATCCGGTGCTCGGCAGGCAGGAACTCGACATAGGCCTCGTCCAGCAGCACCACGGTGTCCGAGGGCACCCGCTGCAGGAACAGCTCGATATCGGCGGCCGGCTCGACGGTGCCGGTCGGATTGTGCGGACGGCACACCACCACGACCCGTGCCTGGCCAGCCGCCTCGGCCATGGCATCGAGGTCGTGGTGGCCGTGCTCGTCCAGCGCCACAGTGACCGAAACCAGCCGGGCCATCTGGGCGAAAATCGGATAACCGTCAAAGGTCGGCGACGTCATCACGATCCGGTCCCCCGGGCTGGTCACCGCATGCAGGACCTGCATGATCACGCCGGTCGCGCCTGCGCCGATCACCACCTGTTCCTCACCGACTCCCACGTGGCCGGCGATCAACGCGCGCAGCCGCTCGGGCAGGAACTCCGGATACCGGTTCGCCACCTCGACGGATTCGGCGAGCGCCGACCGCACACCCGGCAGCGGCGGAAACGGATTCTCGTTGAGCGACAGTGCCAACGGGTTCACCGCGTCAGGAAGCGCGCAGACCGCCTCCGCCAGGTCCCTCGCGGTGCCTTTACTGCTCCTCGCTTGCGCAGTGCCCATCAGTCCCGACCGCCCCACCTGATCGCGGCCGCGCCTGCGAAGTCGCCTGCGTGTGCGAAGGCGGCCATCATCGCCACGTCACCCTTCTTGAGCTGGCCGTCGGAGATGGCCCGCTCGAGGTTGACCGGTATGCCCGCGGCGAACAGGTTGCCGCACTGCTCGAAGGTGTCGCGGTGGCGCTCCTTCGGCAGTTCAAGCGCCTCACGCCAGTTCCGCAGAAACGCCCGGTTCGGCTGATTGGTCACCAGAAGGTCGAGATCCTTTGGCTTGATGCCGATTCGGTCGCAGACCGCATAGGAGACCTCGGGCACCTGACGGTTGCCGCGCGCCAGCACCTTGGTGATCTTGCTCTCGGTGAAACCGATGGATCCCTCGCCGGGACCGGCTTGCCACCACTTGCGGGGCGGATTCATGGAGATCGCCATGTCGCCGGCGAATTCGCCGTACGTGCGGCATTCGATGTCGAGGATCGGCGATTTGTCCGACAGCGCAACAAGACCGACTGCGGCACCGTCGCCGGGCACCGAGGCCTGTGCCTTCGGGCGGATGGTCTCCTGGTCGAAGATCGTGCCGGCGGCGTTCTGCGCGACGGCGACCAGCGCGGTCTCCCCCTGCCCCGACTCGATCAAGGTGCGGGCCACCTTCATTCCCAGGACGAAGGCCGCACACCCGCCGTTGTGCAGGTCCAGCACCCAATTCGGTTTCATGCCAAGGCGATGCGCCATCCCGCCGCCGCCGCCGTAGAACGGCACGTCCGGCAGCTGCACGTGGGTGATCAGGATGTCGATGTTCGCGATGGTGTCTTGGCCGTGGCGTTCGATGAGACCCGCGGCGGCCCGTTCCACCATGTCGATGGCCGTCTCGTCCTCGCCCACGTGGTGGCGGAACTTCGGCGCCTCTGAACATCACGTTCTCGCGCAGGTCGTCGGATTCGGCGAAACCGGCGTAATAGTCGGCGCTGCACCGGCTCTCCGGGCAGATACGTCGAAATGTCAAGCAGACTAACGGTCATGTCCGATCCTCACTTCATCCATGCCGGCGTCACCGGCAACCCGTTGTGGTGCCGGTATTCGGCAATTGCCTTGAGGTTCTTCATCTCCAGAAGATGGCCGGGCCCGAACATGTCCCAGAAATCCCCCACCCACACCGGACGCTTCGGCGGTGCGGTTTCTGGATAGGGATTCTTGTCGTAGAACGGATGGTGACAATTGGTCCACAGCACCACGGAGCCGGGCTTGTCGAACACCACCTGTGCATCGACGATCCGCATCAGGTAGATCATCCAGAGGTGCTTGCCCTGGTCCCACGCGCAGTGATAGTCGATCGTGCCGGCTTCCCGGTTGGCGACCGTGCGGGTGAAGATGGGACTGCCCGTCGGGCCGCCGAGCTTGTCGTAGGCCACCCACAGCCCCGGTTCCTCCGTCGGGGCGAAACCCCGCAGGCTGTATGTCCACTCCTCCAGGCAGCGGGTGTCGGACATGTAGTCGAACAGCTCGTCGGGTGGACAGTCGATGTAATCGTTGACGGTGCAATAGGTTCCGAACACCTCGTCGTGCGGATAGACCGACCGCATCATCTCCATGATGACCGGCGTGGCCTTTTCCCGTGGCGACGTCTCGACGCGGAGGATCCCGTCGATCGGTTCGTTTGTGCCCCGATGGGCGGTGATGTCATCAAGCGCGGGCAACGACATGAGAATGGCTCTCCTCTGCGATAACAGGTTTCTTCACGGCTGCCTTGCCGAGAAAGTTCGCGAATGGCGGTATTTCGTCCGCCGAGCACTCGACACTGACGACCGACGGGCCGTCCACCTCGAATGCTGAATCCAACGCTGCGGGCAGATCGTCGATCGACGAGACGTCGACGGATGCCAGCCCGGGGAACATGGCCGCCAGGCCTGCACCCAATCGGCTTGGACCGAATCGGTTGTAGCTGTACAGATCGTCGTAGAACAGTTGTTCGCGGGTGACACACATCGCATGCGCGTGGTTGTCGAACAGCAGGAAAGTCACGGGCAGGCGGTACTGCACCGCGGTGTGTATTTCCATGCCGTGCATGAAGAACGAGCCGTCGCCCGCGATCACGATCGTGCGCCGCTTGCGACCTAGCGCGACACCGATGCCTGCGCCGAAGCTGTATCCCATACCGCCCATGCCCAACGCGACGATGAATCGCCCGTCGCGGCGGGCGGGCAGATGGTGGATCGCCGACGCGCCGATGTTTCCGGCATCGACGATGATGTCGGCACCGTCGGGCAGCGCGGCGTCCAGCACGGTCATCGCCTCGCGGTAGCGCACCCCGGGCCCGTCGTGGCGTGGCGGTTCCAACTCGGTCTTCGGCACGACGTCGGGAACCCGCAGGCGGGTAGGACGGCCATTGCCGTTCAGCGCCTGCGTCAGCAGTTTCAATGATCCGCGCAGATCGTCGGTATGAATGTGCGTGCACGGCACGAACGGCGCTGCCGATCCGATCGAGTACGTCGGCACCGATGCCAGCGCGTCGTCGAGGCCCGCGCGTGCGGTCACCGTCAGTCGTGTGCCGACCAGCACGCACATCGCGCTGTCGGCGATCGACGTGGCGACCCCGGGATGCCCCATCACGCCGGTCACCCCGAGCGCCGATGACGATCCGAGCCCCGGTGTGCCCGCGGCATCCTTGGCATCGGGGACGACGGCCACGCGGGCGCGCAGCACCGCGCGCAACTGCGCGAGTTCGGCGCGCGCATCGGCGCGAGCGACCTCCTCGCCCGCGATGATCGTGATCGGGCCATCGGCGTGCCGCAGCGCCCGCGCAATCACCTGCGGGTCACCGAGCTGACTGCAGACCGATCCGTTGATGGCGCCGTTGCGCGGGGCCTTGACATCGATATTGGCCTGCTGAATGTCCTTCGGGAGCAGCAGCACAGCCGGCCCGCCCCGTTGGGCGGCCGCGATGGCCTCGGGGAGCACCGAGGCGATGTCTTCTGGCGTCGTCACCCGTCGGCAGAACACCGACACCGCGGAGAACAGCGCCTCACCGTCCAACGCGCCGTTTCGGCCACTGGTGTCCTGGAAGGCGCCGCGGCCGTCGAGGTTCGTCGGGGCCTGGCCGATCAGTGCCAGCACCGGCACCCGGCTGGCCAACGCCTCGCCCAGTCCGGCAACGGTGTTCAAGCAACCGCCGCCGGAGGTGGCTGCGACGACACCCAACCCGGCACCGCTACGGCTGTATCCGTCGGCCATGGTGGCCGCGGAGAATTCATGCTTGGCCAGGACGGCGGTGATGTCGTCGCGGAAGTACGCCGCGTCGAAGAGATCCTCGATATTCGCACCGTCGACGCCGAAGATGTATTCCACTCCGGTCGCCGCCAGATAGCCGACGATGTGATCGACCACCCGATGTCTTTGGGCCATGCAAGTTACACGACGACGGAGTGACCTGGGTTCAATCGGTGACCTGGCTCACAGGTTCTTTTGCAGCAGAACCGTTCTCGTGTCGGTGTCGACGAGCTGTACGGACTTGATCTGGTCCTTCGGCAGCGTGGTGTTGCCGCTCGGCAGCGCGGTGGCGCCGTTCACCCCGACCCAGGTCGCGATATCGCTCTTAGTGCCGTTGGGGTCCACCACGACCATCGCCAGGTTCTGCGTCCTCGCCTCGCCGCGGCTGGCGTAGTCGCCGTAGGTACAGACCATGTCGATCCGGGTGCCCCAGCCGAAACCAGTCAACGTGATGGTGGCGTTGATGGGCGTCTGCGCCGACTTGCTCATCGTCAGCTCGGAAGCCATCGGCGTCTCGTCGCCCTGGCCGCGGATGCCGGGCCAGATTCCGACCACGAGGGCAATGGCCAACACGGCCGCCGCTGCGGCCAGCGTGATCGCACTGAACCTGCGCGTGCGTCGACGTCGCCACTCGACCTTCTGCAGCAGAGAGTCGAGCACCTCGGGACGAAGCGGCGGTGCCTCCGCCGCGGGGTCGTCGAGAGCTTCCACTTCGGCGGCGTCGAGCTGTCCCAACAATGCGGGAAGGCCGCTCAGTTCGGCGACGGCAGCCCGGCACTGTGGACACGTGGCGAGGTGCGCTTCGAAATCGCGCCGCTCATTTCCCGACAGTGAGCCAAGGACGTAGGCGGCGTCCCACATTGCGTACGGGTCGTCGTCGCGCAAATCGTCATCGCGGTTCACGGAATGCGTCATCGGGTCACCCCCATTTCCTGCAGTGTCAGCCGCAACGCCCGGACGGCGTAGTGCAGCCTCGATTTCACAGTGCCTTCGGCAATGTCAAGGTCGGCAGCGATCTGTGCGGTCGTCCAGCCCTGGTAGTACGACCGCTTGATCACCGCCCGGTGATCAGGCGACAACTGTGCCAGGGCGCCGCTCAATAGCATTCGGTCCAAGGCGGAATCCACCTCATCCGGTCCTGCGCGATCGTGGGTCTTCTCGATGTCCGGGGTTCCGGACTCGTTTCGAAACCTGGCGCTGCGCCGTTCGTCAATGATCATATTTCGGGCGACGGTGAACAGCCAGGCTCGCGCCGGTCTGTCACCGTCGGTAACTTCTGGATGCTGCCAAGCTCGCAGCAACGTTTCCTGCACCACATCCTCAGCTCGTGCCTGATCACCGGTAAGCCGCACGGCATAGCGCCACAAAGCTGCAGCGTGCTCGTCGTAAAGCACCCGCATCAAGTCGGCTTCCGGATCTTCCATTTACACCTTCCCTCGTTAATACGAGGTTAAGGACCGTCCGGTTCACAGGTTATGCCTAACCAACTGGGCAGTTGGGCCGATTTAGCGGGTCAGGATGCGGGGCCCGTCGTCGGTCACAGCAACGGTGTGTTCCCAGTGAGCGGCACGGGACCCGTCGGCGGTGACGACGGTCCACTCGTCGGCCAGCACCACGGTCTTCGATGTGCCGAGGGTCAGCATCGGCTCGATGGCCAGCACCGAGCCCGCGACCAGAAACGGCCCCCGTCCGGGCTGGCCTTCGTTGGGCAGGAACGGGTCCATGTGCATCCGCCTGCCGATGCCGTGACCCCCGTAGCCCGCGACGATGCCGAACCTGCGGCCGTAGCGCTGCTCGGCCGCCCGGGTGCCCGTCTCAATGGCGTGCGAGACGTCGGTGAGTCGGTTGCCCGGCACCATAGCGGCGATGCCCGCCTCCATCGACTCCTTGGTGGCCTGAGACAGCGCCTCATCGAACGGGATCAATGCCCCGACACCGAAGGTGAGCGCCGAATCCCCGTGCCACCCGTCGACGATTGCGCCGCAGTCGATGGACACCAGATCGCCTGCCGCCAGTGTTTCGTCGGCCGACGGAATCCCGTGCACAACGCGGTCGTTCACGGACGAGCAGATGCTGGCCGGGAAGCCGTGATACCCCAGGAAGGACGGGGTGCCGCCGGCGTCGCGAATCACCGATTCGGCGATCTCGTCGAGTGCGAGGGTGCTCACCCCTGGTGCGGCGGCCTGGCGCACTGCCGACAACGCGGCCGCGACCAGCGCACCGGCGGTCGCCATCGCGTCGAGTTCACCTGGACTGCGCGGCTCGACGACCTTGCGGGTGCGCAGCCCCGGCAGGGCGATCATGGCTTACTTGCCGAGTGCGCGTAGCGCGCGGGCGAAGACCTCGTCGACGGCCCCGACGGCATCGACCGACTGCAGGTTGTTGTGGCTGTAGTACTCGAGCAACGGCTGGGTTTCGTCGCGGTACACCTGCATGCGGTTGCGGATGACATCTTCGGTGTCGTCGGCGCGGCCACGGGCCTTGAGGCGGGTGAACAGCTCGTCCTCGGACACCGCGAATTCGAGGACGGCGTCGAGCTTGGTGTTGTGGTTCGTGAGCATGTCGTCGAGCGCCTGCGCCTGCGCCACCGAACGGGGGTAGCCGTCGAGGATGAAGCCGTCGGCGGCGTCGGGCTGCTCGATGCGATCCTCGACCAACTTGTTCGTCAGCTCCGAGGGCACCAGGTCACCTGCGTCCAGGTATCGCTTGGCCTCCAACCCGAGTGGCGTGCCGTTGCTGATGTTGGCGCGGAAAAGGTCCCCGGTGGAGATCTGCGGAATCCCGAGCTTCTCGGAAAGCTTCTGAGCCTGCGTCCCCTTGCCCGCCCCCGGCGGTCCGAGTAGTACGACTCTCACTTCAGGAACCCTTCGTAGTTTCGCTGCATGAGCTGGCTCTCGATCTGTTTGACCGTATCCAATCCGACGCCAACCATGATCAGAACCGCGGTACCACCGAACGGGATGTTCTGCACGCCACCGGAGTTGCCGATCTCGAGGAACAGGTTTGGCAGGACGGCGATGACGCCGAGATAGATCGAACCGGGAAGCGTGATCCGGTTGAGCACGAAACGCAGGTAGTCGGCGGTCGGCTTGCCGGGCCTGATACCGGGGATGAAGCCGCCGTACTTCTTCATCTCGTCGGCACGCTCGTCGACGTTGAACTGGACCGACACGTAGAAGTAGGTGAAGAAGACGATCAGGCCGAAGTAGACCGCGATGTAGGACGGGCTCGCGGGGTTGGTCAGGTAGTTCGCCACGAACCTGTCCCACCAGCCGTTACCGGGGTTGCTGCTGCCGCTCTGGATCAGCTGGGTGATCAAGTGCGGAATGTAGATCAGCGACGACGCGAAAATCACCGGGATGACGCCGGCCTGGTTGACCTTCAGCGGTAGATACGTCGACGTACCGCCGTACATCTTGCGACCGACCATTCGCTTGGCGTACTGCACCGGGATGCGGCGCTGGCCCTGCTCCACGAACACCACGCCGATGATGATGATGAGCGCGGCGACACAGACCGCGGTGAAGACCACCGGGCCGCGGCTGTCGAGGATGTTCTTGCCTTCGGACGGGATGCGCGCGGCGATGCTGGCGAAAATGAGTAGCGACATACCGTTGCCGATCCCGCGCTCCTGGATCAGCTCGCCCATCCACATCACCAGGGCGGCGCCCGCGGTCAGCACGACCACCATGACGGCCAGGGTGAAGATCGACGGGTTCTGGATGATGTCGAGCTCGCAGGTCGGCAGCAGCCCGCCGTTGGCGGCCAGCGCCACGACACTGGTGGACTGCAACAGGGCGAGCGCGATCGACAGGTAGCGCGTGTACTGGGTCAGTTTCGCCTGGCCCGACTGCCCCTCTTTGCGCAACTCCTCGAACCGCGGAATGACGACGCCGAGGAGCTGCACGATGATGCTCGCGGTGATGTAGGGCATGATGCCGATCGCGAACACCGCCAGCTGCAGCAGCGCGCCGCCGGAGAACAGGTTGATCAGCGAGTAGATCTGCGCTGCGTCGCCGCCGCTGACCTGCTCGATGCACTTCTGCACGTTGGGGTAGTTCACGCCCGGAGACGGAATCGATGCGCCGACCCGGTACAGGATCAGGATGCCCAGCGTGAACAGAATCTTGCGTCGCAGGTCGACTGTCCGCAGCGATGAGATGAAAGCCGAGAGCACTCTTTCCTCCTGCGCAGCCGGGCTCAAATCGCGGCGTGCCAAATGGGGCTGTGTTACCAGCGTCGGTTAAGTCATATGCCGAGCCCCGGCAGGCGCCCAGCCTGCGGAGTCGCACGTCAAGCAGTCTACGAGAGTAACAGTTGTGCTACGTCAGCCCCGCATCCGCCGGGGCAGTCACTCGGCCCGGCAGCCGTACAGGTTCGAAGCGTACAGTCGACAACAGCTGGTTACATCAGCTAAGTAAATAATTCGGCAGTTTCGACAGGGGTTATTCGATGACGCGCACGGAGAACGACACGTGGGATCTGGCTTCCAGCGTGGGAGCGACCGCAACGATGGTGGCGGCGGCCCGAGCGATGGTGACCAGGGCCGATGGCGCGTTGATCAGCGACCCGTACGCCGAGCCCCTGGTGCGAGCCGTCGGTGTCGACGTGTTCACCCGGCTGGCCACCGGCGAATTGGAGCCGTCCGCCCTCAACGTCGATGACGATTCCAACGTCGGCATGGACCGGATGGTCGACAACATGGCGGTCCGGACCAAATTCTTCGACGACTTCTTCACCGACGCGGCCGCCGCGGGCATCAGGCAGGCGGTCATCCTGGCGTCCGGCCTGGATTCGCGGGCATACCGGCTGCAGTGGCCGTCCGGCACCGTCGTATATGAGGTGGACCAGCCTCAGGTCATCGAGTTCAAGACCAGGGCGCTGGCCGACATCGGCGCCGAGCCCAGTGTCGACCGCCGGGCGGTGGCCATCGACCTGCGCTTCGACTGGCCCGCTGCGCTGAAGGAGGCCGGCTTCGACCCTGACCAGCCGACCGCGTGGAGCGCCGAAGGGCTGCTCGGCTATCTGCCGCCCGACGCCCAGGACCGGCTGCTGGACACCATCACCGCGCTCAGCGCTCCGGGTAGTCACTTGGCCACCGAGAGCGCTCCGCCGATAAACCAGAAGGACGTCGACGAGGCGATGGAGCGGATGCAGTCGGCCGCCGAGCGGTGGCGCGAACATGGCTACGACCTCGATTGGGCCAACCTCGTCTACCTCGGCGACCGCAACGAGCCTGCGGAGTATCTGAGCGAGCACGGCTGGCAGATGAACGGCAGCAACGTCAATGAGCTGTTGACCTCGCACGGCTTCTTGCCATTCGACGGTGATACCCCGTTCACCGATCTCCGCTACATCAGCGGCACCTTCGGCGGGGAGCAGTGACCAGAGCCGACGCCGACAGCTGGGACGTGGCGTCCAGCGTCGGCGCGACCGCCACGATGGTCGCTTCGGCGCGCGCGGTCGCGAGCAGAGAGCCGAACGCGATCATCAACGATCCCTTCGCCGAGCCGCTGGTGCGGGCCGTCGGAGTGGACTTCTTCAACCGGCTGCTCGACGGCGAGATCGGCACGTCCGATGACGACGGCGGGGCCGCCACCCGGCTGATGACCGATGTGATGGCGGTGCGAACCCGCTTCTTCGACGATTTCTTCACCGAATCCGCAGGCATCAGACAGGCGGTGATCCTGGCATCCGGACTCGACGCCCGCGCCTACCGGCTGCAGTGGCCCGCAGGCACCGTCGTCTACGAGATCGACCAGCCCAAGGTGATCGAGTTCAAAAACGCGACGATGGCATCGCTCGGCGCAACACCCACCGCCGAGCGCCGCGCGGTCAGCGTCGACCTTCGCGAAGACTGGCCGGCCGCACTGCGCCGCAACGGGTTTGACGACGGCCAGCCGACCGCGTGGAGCGCCGAAGGACTGCTGGTGTACCTACCGCCAGAGGCTCAGGACCGGCTGTTCGACGACATCACCGCGCTCAGCGCGCCGGGCAGCAGGCTCGCCACCGAGTACCACCCCGACGCGGGCGCGAGCATCGGCCGGCGCGCATCGGCAATCGGTGACCGGTGGAAGGAGCACGGTTTCGATGTGAACCTGGCGGACCTGTTCTATCCGGGTGAACGCAATCCCGTCGTCGAGTACCTGACGGAACATGGCTGGGACGTGACCGCCCGCACCCGACCAGAAGTGTTCGCGGCATATGGTCGTGAATTCCCCGACAGCGACGAGCTTGCGATGCGTGACTCGCTCGCCGTCATCGCAACTCGACTGTAGGGACTTCGATGGCAAGGACCGACGACGACAGCTGGGATCTCGCCTCCAGTGTGGGGATGACCGCCACGATGGTGGCCGCACAGCGTGTGCTCGCCAACCGCGAGGGGTTGATCGACGACCCGTTCGCCGAGCCATTCGTTCGCGCGGTCGGCCTGGACTTCTTCACCAAGGCGCTCGACGGTGAGGTTGAGCTGGAGGAGCTCGATCCCCGGTTCAGCATGCAGCGCGCGGCAGAGGGAATGGCGGTCCGGACAAGGCATTTCGACAGGCTCTTCACCGACGCGGCCGCCGCGGGTGTGCGGCAGGCGGTGATTCTGGCCGCCGGATTGGATGCCAGGGCCTACCGCTTGCCGTGGCTTGACGGAACGGTCGTCTATGAGGTCGACCAGCCAGAGGTGATCGATTTCAAGTCCAGGACGCTCGCCGACCTGGGTGCACAGCCAACGGCCGACAGGCGCACCGTCGCCATCGACCTCCGCGAGGACTGGCCGGCCGCACTGCGCCGCAACGGGTTTGACGACAGCCAACCGACCGCGTGGATCGCCGAGGGCCTGCTCATCTATCTCCCGCCGGAGGCGCAGGACCTGCTGTTCGACAGGATCAACGAGCTCAGCGCGCCCGGCAGCCGGGTCGCCACCGAACACATCCCGGATGTCAGCATGTTCTCCGACGAGCGGTCGCAGGTCATCGCGGACCGGCTCAAGACATACGGCCACGACATCGAGATGGGCGACCTCATCTATCACGGAGAACGCAACGACGTCATCGACTACCTGACCGGCCACGCCTGGGACGTGTCGGCGCAGTCGATGCGGGACGCCTTCGCCGCCAACGGTTTTGTCTTCCCCGACGACGGAGCCATGGGCTTTTTCGCCGACATGAGCTACCTGAGCGCGATCAAACGCTAGTTACCTATCAGAGACCCTATGCGCGAGATTGCAGCTAGGGCTGCGGATGTCGGCACAACCCTGAATGCATTCTCGGCAATAGGACCAGCGATACCACCTCCGCCGCCCGAAGCGATCGCCTATGGGATTACGGCATAACCGACCCGGCCAGCTCCAGGAAGCGTCCGTAGCGCTCCTCCATCGGGCGCTGCCAGTCCGGGTCCGGCTCGACGATGCGCTCGATCGACGCCCACCGCGCGGCATCTGCGATCGACGACTCCAGGCCCGCCGCCATCCGGCCGAGAAAGGCCGCGCCCAGCGCCGCACCCTCGGGCACACCCGACACCTCGACGGGATGGCCGGTCGCATCGGCGATGGCCCTCATCCACGGCTCGACGCGGGTTCCCCCGCCGGTCGCCACGATGCGGGCCACCGGCGAGCCACCCAGCTCGATGAGCTGGCGCACAACGAAGCCCGACGCTTCGTAGGCGGCGCGGCGCACCGACGCGGCGTCGTGCGCGAGATGGAGTCCGTCGAGCACCGCCCGACGGTCCGGATCGTGGTAGGGCGTGCGCTCACCGCGCACGTATGGCGACCACACCGGTATCCGGCCGGGATCGATGGGCGTCGAATTGCCCGGCCCGACAAGGCGATCCACCCAGTTGAGGAACAGGCCGCCGGCATTGCTCGCGCCCCCGATCTGACACTTGCCCGCCGCAGTGTGCGGAATCGTCCACAGGCCGGGTACCTCCCGCCATTCGGGAATGGTGGCCCAGACGATCAGGGTGGTTCCGCACAGCACCAGCACGTCACCGTCCCGGTCGGCACCTGCGACCATCTGCTCGCAGACGGCGTCGATGGCACCCGCCGCCAGCACGGCATCGCTGCCGCGCACCTGGCCGACGGCGACTCCCGGTCCCGCCACCCGCGGCATGCGATCGGCCGACGCGCCGCAGTCTGTGCATTCGCGCGCATCCCACCCGGTGCCGTCGAACAGCGGCAGTGTGGTGAACGCGGTTCCGACATCGATCACCGGCTCGCCGGCCAGCGCGTAGTTGGCCACCGCGGGCGCGGGCCAGTACCCCGCGGCGGCGGGCGCTTCCCGCGCTGTCCACCGCAGGAACTCTGCCGCCTCGCCGATCATGAAGCCCATGCCTGCGGTCGGAGTCGAAACCCTGCCGCGGCTGTCCCCGTACAGCAGGCCGGGCGTGACGGGAATCCCGTCGGCGTCGACCGCAGTCAGGGACGGGACCATCGCCGAGACGGCGACAGCGCGGGCGTCGGGGCGGGCCAGCTTCTCGAGGGCGGCCGACGGGCCGTTGCGCCATGCCTGCGTCGCATCGTGCTCGAGTTTGTCCGGTGCCGGTACCCGCAGCTCATGCGGAATCCGGGTCCTCGCCACCACCTGGCCATGCTCGTCGGCGGCCACCGCCTTGACCGCGGTGGTGCCGATGTCGATGCCGATTGTCACCACTTCGCGTGACACGCGCGTCACCGTACGCCAGCATGGGCAGCTGTGAGCCCGAGACCGCGCGCCCTGGTGACCGCCCCGCTGCGGGGACCCGGTTTCGACAAGCTGCGCCGGCTGGCCGATGTGATCTACGACCCGTGGATCGACAAAACCCCGCTTCGGATCTACACCGCCGAGCAGCTGGCCGACCGCGCCAGCGCAGAAGGCGCCGATGTCCTTGTGGTGGAGTCCGATTCGGTGAACGGGCCGGTGTTCGAGCTGCCGTTGCGGGCCATCGCGTCCACCCGCGGTGATCCCAACAACGTCGATATCGCAGGCGCCACCGCCGCCGGGATACCGGTGCTGCACACCCCCGGCCGCAACGCCGACGCGGTCGCCGAGATGGCCGTTGCGCTGCTGTTCGCGACCACCCGTCACGTGCTGCCCGCCGACGCGGATGTCCGGTCCGGCCAGGTGTTTCGCGACGGCACCATCCCCTACCAACGGTTCCGCGCATACGAAGTCGCGGGGCGAACGGCCGGACTGGTCGGCCTCGGCGCGGTCGGGCTGGCGCTGCGGTGGCGGCTGGAGGGGCTCGGCATCTCGGTCATCGCCCACGACCCGTTCAACGCCGAGGCCCGACACAGCCTCGACGAGCTGCTCGATCAGGCCGACATCGTCTCGCTTCATGCGCCCGTCACCGAGGACACCGTCGGCATGATCGGCGCCGAGCAGTTCACGGCCATGCGCGACGGCGTGGTGTTCATCAACACCGCCCGCGCCCAGCTGCACGACACCGCCGCGCTCGTCCGCGCCCTGGAAAGCGGCAAGGTCGCCGCGGCGGGCCTCGACCATTTCGAGGGGGAATGGCTGCCGGCCGACCATCCGCTGATCGGCCTGCCCAACGTGGTGCTCACGCCGCACATCGGCGGGGCCACATGGAACACTGAGGCGCGGCAGGCACAGATGGTTGCCGACGGGCTCGAAGCGCTGATGTCGGACGGCACGCCTGCCCACATCGTGAACCCGGAGGTGCTGGGATCGTGAGATTCGTGGACAACCCCGAAGCCGCTGTGCTCGCTGCCGCCAAGGACATGCTGCGGCGCGGCCTGGTGGAGGGCACCGCAGGCAACATCTCGGCCCGCCGCGAGGACGGCAACCTCGTGATCACGCCGTCGTCGGTCGACTACGGGGACATGACGATCGACGATCTCGTGGTGGTCGACGCGGACGGAACGGTGGTGCAGTCCGCCGACGGTCGATCGCCTTCGTCGGAGATGGCGCTGCATCTGTCGTGCTACCGCGCATTCGAAGACGTCGGCAGCGTGATCCACAGCCATCCGGTGTGGGCCACCATGTTCGCCGTCGCCCACCAACCGATTCCGGCCTGCATCGACGAGTTCGCCGTCTACTGCGGCGGCGAGATCCGTTGCGCGGACTACGCCGCGTCGGGCACGCCCGATGTCGGCCAGAATGCGGTGAAGGCCTTGGAAGGCAGGGCCGCCGCACTGATCGCCAACCACGGTCTGGTGGCCGTGGGACCGCGACCGGACAAGGCGCTGCACGTCACCGCACTGGTCGAGCGCACTGCTCAGATCGTTTGGGGCGCAAGGGCTCTCGGTGGCCCAGTGCCGATTCCCGATGACGTCAACAAGAACTTCGCCGCGGTGTACACCTACCTGCGCGCCAACTGACCACCCCAACTACCGCGAGCGTGTCTGCACAAGACACGCCGGGGATCCTTCGCGTAATACGGACGGTCGTGTGACCGCGACGGTGCGTATCGCGTCACAGCGCCTCATGGTCCTGTCATTTCCGCAGCGCCCGCGATGCAGGTGTCGATATCGGAGTTCTTGAAGTCGACGACGGCTTTTATGTCCGGGATGTAGTGCTCGAAGGTGTCAGTGTCGAGCGCGGCGATGATGCCGTCGGCCACCTCCACCGCGCTGGCCTTCGATCCGTCGTAGATTGGAGCGTCGTTGCCGGGCTGATCCCAGATCTCGGTGTCGACGGGTCCAGGTGGTTAGCGCGCCAACGGTGCACCGCAGACTGCCGCCACCCATGCGCCACCGATATGGATGCGCGGTGTCACATTGACCAGGGTTCCGTAACGCGTTACACAGAGGGCTAATGGGTTGTCTCGCTGGGCGAGCGAAGGGGTTGATGAGGCGGTGTCTTCAGAACATATGAGGATGGTGCTAAGCATGGCGCTATCCACGGTGTCGGTAATTTGCCTTCTCGCCGCCGGCATAATCGCGCAGCGAAAAAATCGGAGCGAGAACCTATTCGCCCTGCTCGGTCTTATTCTTGGACCATTCGGTGTTCTGGCGGCCGTACTCGTATCTCCGGGAGTACCGAAGGGGATGCAAGCGGTTTCCTGCCCCCGATGCACTGCGAAGCAGAACATTCCAGCTGGCCAGACCACGTTCGAATGCTCTCAATGCAAACACGTCGCCGCCGAGGAGGGCGATACGTCGCGGCCTCCCGTACACCGCAAGCCGCACGGATAACTCCCCCGGCCAACGCCGCTTCGCACCTGTGCCCTGGATGTCGCGGACGCTCATGCCGTGGGCATACAGCCCGATCACGATCTTGTCGATGCCGAAAGGGACGCTGGCCCTTGCGCACGATCTGCGGTTCAGGGGTACCGGCGCGATCGCGGGGAACCTCAAGATCGATGCTGCCTGCCTCGGTCACCAGCCGTTTGGGCTGCATCCGTTGCGGCTGTTACCCGATCCACGCCCGCCGGATCGCCGATGTCGTAGCGTCAATATATGGGGACCGACCGCGACCGACCCGACAACCCCGAACAAGAGAATGGCGCGAGGCTTCCAGACCCTGGAGGCAGGCGGGCGATTTCGGGCGGCTCTCACGCCAGCGGGCGGGCGTCTGACCGTGTGCAGTGACTGAGACGGCACCACAACTCCAACCGCTCTATCTGCTGGCGGACAGTCAGCTGCTGTTCTGGAAGCGGCAGGACCGACTGCTCCTCGAGGCAGCCCTCGACGGATTGGCTCGGGACACACCACTCAGCGCGGCCTACATCGGTGCTTCCAATTGGGATCGTCCGGAGTTCTACGGGATCTTCGAGGCGGCGGTGGATGCGATTGGAATCACCGACCGTCGCATGATCGATTCGTCGTTCGGCCCAGACGACCGCTCCTTTCTGGAGCGTGCCCAGTTGATCGTCCTCGCGGGCGGCGATGTGCGTCTCGGCTGGACCACGTTCAAGAAAACCGGCATGAAGGACGTGATCCTGGGCCGGTACGCGCAAGGGGCGGTCCTGGTGGGCATTTCAGCCGGCGCGGTGCAGCTCGGACGCTATGGAATCGTCGAGATACCGAAATCCCCCGCGACCGAGCTGCTCGAGGTGTTCAAGCTCGTCCCCGTGGTCATCGACACGCACGACGAGCGGGCCGAGTGGGCGCGGCTGTCGCGCACGATTCATTTGCTGGAGGGAGCGGCCACCGGGCTCGGAATCCCCTCCGGTGGCGGAGTAATCGTGCACGCGGATACCACCATCGAGGCTCTGCGGCGTCCAGCGCACGAATTCCGTTTCGAGGGCACTCGCGTCACGCACTCATTGTTGTGCGCCGAAGAGGGCAACTGACTGGTTCGCCCGGCCTGTAAAGCCCCTG
This sequence comes from uncultured Actinomycetota bacterium, assembly GCA_963713225.1. GTDB lineage: Bacteria > Actinomycetota > Actinomycetes > Mycobacteriales > Mycobacteriaceae > Mycobacterium. The sequence continues at coordinate 245,095 of CAVQLB010000001.1, forward strand.
AACGGCCTTTTAGTAGGGCGGCGGCCAGGACTCGAACCCGGCCAAACCAGCAGGCTCCAAGAGATGATCGGCGTGGGATGCTCTCACCTAGGTACCCAGCGTCAGCGACAGTGTGGAATGACCTAGCCCTTCGATACACACTTAGAATCCACGGCTGGGTGCCACAAGACCAGGTGCAGGATTGGCGGGCAGCGAAGAGCACTACTTGGTAAGAATGGTTCTGCTATGTCGCGTTCATTCGACATCTTGACCGAATCGCCCGCCAGCGTTGAACAAATTCTTGCGGCGTTCGGCCGCGAGGACTATTGGCTGGCCCGCATTGCGGTCGGCGACGCGAGCCATCACCACCACGCTGGATTCGCTGCTCGTCGACGCCGACGGCACGGTGACAGTGCGCGTCACCCAGCACCTGGGTCGCCAGTTACTACCCGGGCTGGTTGCCAAATTCGTGCCCGGTGACCTGAAAATCTTGAACTGCGAGACGTGGCGACCGGTCGGTGACCGCCAGGTACGCGGGCAGGTCAACGTCTCGATGTCCGGCGGATTGGGATCATGCCGTGCGGAAGCGTGGCTGGCGCCCGCGAGCAACGGCTCGCAACTGCGCTACGCCGTGAGAGTGGAGGTCAAAATCCCGTTGGTGGGGGGCAAACTCGAGAAGTTCCATCGGAGCCGGTTTGGCTGAGAGCATCCCTGCGGCGCAGCGATTCACCACCACGTGGATCGCCGAACATGCATGACTTGGGCCTGTGAGCGCGACACCGGCTTTCCGAGCCAAGCTGCCCGCCGTCTGGTCGCCTTTGCTCAGCCACGGTCAACTCGCCTAATCCCGGGAGTATCAAGGATCGGCCGAAGTACCTGTTAAGCCTCAGCCGGTCATCAGCCGAAGCAACAGTCAAGCATCAGCCCGAAACACTCTGACGTGGGCCGGGTGGGGCTCGAACCCGCGACCAAACGGATTATGAGTCCCTAGACAACCCGCGGAGGGGCAACTTCCCGGCCGGACGCCTCAAATCGCGGGCCAGACAGCACTTTGGCTGTTACCCGTACGCGCTGAGTACGGCTACAAATAGCCCGCGCCGGGGTGACGCCGGGGCAAGATGCGGGCGCGCCGTGTTAGCTACTTCGACCTGAAAATGGGTTGACGGCGTGAGAGGCAATTGTGCTCGGGGCGAGTCGGGGCCGGTGGAACTGGTCGCGATGGGTTTTGTGCGGCCAGGGCGCTGATCTTGAGAGGTTGTGGGCGAATACTCCGTGGCCGCACCAGATTCGCGCCCCGGTGAGGGTGGTCAACTCAGTGCGATTCCATCCGTAGCCGCGTTTGAGGTGGTTTATACGGCCATCACACTGGTTCGCCATTTGATCTTGGCGCGGAAAGCTTTTCGATGTTCGAACTCGCCCGGCGGGTGGCATGGGTTTACTGGCGCGCGGGATCGCGACGGCGTACCCGAGTTCGTGCAATTCGGCGTCCACCGCCGCGTACCCGTAGCCGTGATCAGCGGTTACGGCCGTGGGCGCACGACCGGCACGCTATGCGATCCGTGCGATCGTCGGCGCCAATTGCGGTGATCCGCAGGGTTAGGAGCTCGACGGCGTGGCCGAACGATTGTTCGCCAGGATCAAGATCATCGGTGAATGCTTCTGAGTAGCTATTTTCCGCCGTAGGCCACTTATTTGCATGTGCAACGAACCTCGCCGCGCGCGCTCTGAACCTGAGCACTTAGATGAGTTTGTTGGCATAGATTCCTGAGTACGAACGTCACAGTCAAGCTTTCCGGAGGTCTTCATGCAACTCTCACTTCGCCCCTACGTCACCGCGGGCGTCGCCATCGTGGGAGCCAGCGTCATAGCTATCGCCCCAATCCAGCCGACACCGCCTGACGATACACATCCCCAACCCGGTGGCGGAGGTTGACGCGCGACGTGCAGCTAACCGCCGGCGAGATGATACAGAGACCATCGTGCAGCCCAATATGAACGACCTGATACTTCAGGTTACCGAGCTTGGGCTTAGCCTTACTGTCCCCCTCACGGCGGCCCTCATAGAGGCCATCGCACCGGGCCTCACACGAGGGGCGCACTGCGGAGGCCGCGGCCACACTCCTACTTCTAGGGCTTAGCGGTTACGCGATCAGCGGTGGAGGGTCGATCGGAACTGCCCTTGAAGGGTTGTCGATGGATTCGGATGCCCTTCCAGCGGGGGTGTGTGCGAGAACTTGGGGGCCGGTTACCTCGCCCTCTTCTTCGGTGCTCCTGTCTACGATCATCGACGGCTATGTCAACGGAGGGTACGGGCCCGACCTGGCGCCCCTGCTGATGTCGACCTTCTCGGGATCTTCGCCGGGGGACTTATCCAAAACCCAGGGCTCTTCAGGGCCGATGCGCTCTGCTCGCCGCCGGATTCCAACTGTGCTCACGGCCCTGCTGCACGCCGGCTCGGGCCTAGAAGTTGGCGACATCGTTCTTCCCGGTTTCTTCCCCACGCTGGAGCAACTTCAGGGGGTTCTTAGTGTGATATCGGAGCCCTATGATCTGGTGGTGGTCTGCTTGGTGGGCTCCTTGACAATCTCCCTGTTTTTGGTCTACCTGGTTTGACCTCGCTCACGGGAAGCAATACCAGCTCGATTGCGTCGACCGAAAACACCCTTACGCCGAAGAATGAGCGGCTCACAGTCGATGTGGCGACCGACCTAGGCGCGGCCCGCGGCAAGCATGCGGCACCCGACGTTTCGTTCGCGGCACCTCTAAGCGGCTTGCCTGGACAGGCACAGGCTGCCCAAGCCGCGAAGGATGTCGTTGAGGCAGTCGATCGACCGGCCCCCACAGACCGGCATCAGACCTTCGGCCGTGACGTCGCGGAAGCTGCTAGCCAGGGCAGGGCGAACGGCGGAACACCCGTCGTGCGTGATTCGCTCAGCTTCGTACCGGAAACCAGGAAGAAGTCCGGCGGCAACAGCGGTGGTTCCAACCGCGCCGGTGCCACACTCAGCTCCACGGCCAAGAATTTCGGCGACGCAGTGAGTGGTGCAGTGAAGGGTGCGCTCGGCGGTGGGGCGAAGGACGGTGGGTCGAAGGATGACGCCGGCGACAAGTAGACAATAGCCGGCCCTGCTCAAACCTCCTTTGCGACCGAGATAGGCGGCCTGGTAGATCGATTCGTGGCAGAGGTGCCAGTCCAGGCCGTCTTGCCGTCGGACTGACTCAACCCGAGGTGCATGGCCTTCGACCGCGTGACCAATGCGTGGCATCAGGTGGAGTGGTCTCCAACGTCGCAGTGATCAGCGTCTCGATCTGAGCGTCACCGACGACGCGCGGTCGTCCCGGTCGAGGCTCATTCAACAGCCCGTCGCAGCGGTCTTCGACAAACCTGTTGCTCCACTTGCGAATCGTCCCGCGATCCAGTTCCAGCCGACCGGCCAACTCGACGTTCGTGCCACCATCGGCGGCGGCCAACATAATCCTGGCGCGTAACGCAAGACCGTCCGCACTGGTGCGCCGTCGCGTCCACCCTCCCAACTCCGCGCGTCGGCATTGGTCAGCACAATCTCGGCAGCATGCGGGGAGGGCATCAACCACAATAACAAGAGCGGGCGAATTAATGACTCACGACACTAGCTGTCCGCGCGTGAGCGGAAATGCCCGGTTATCAAGCTCTATCCGACTCCCCAATCCAGCCGGCGTATTTTTCAAGCCCTCTTTTCCAGCCTCTCGCGCAGACTCTTCGGCCGTATATCGGGCCAGTTCTGTTCGATGTAGTCCAGACACGCGGCGCGGTCCGCTTCGCCGTAAACCACCCGCCAGCCGGCTGGAACATCGGCAAAGACCGGCCACAGGCTGTGTTGCTCCTCGTCGTTGACCAAGACAAGAAAGCTGCCATTATCGTCGTCAAACGGATTGATGCTCACCGGTTCTCCAAGGCATCTAGTCGAAGTGGAAAACGTTGGAAACCATACTGGACGACAACAGGGTCGGTCCGGGGATTCGGCAAACTTTCGATGTGACTATTGAGGCAGTTCGGTAACCGTGCACGGCGCAGACTGTGGCGCTGGCGGCCACCCGTGCGGTGACGGCAGTGATGGATATTGGCGTTGTGGCACCGACCTCACCACCCGGTTCACTCCTCCACCTGGTGTTCCTGCTGTCTGGCCGCGCTGAGTCGGCGTGCGAAAAGGATCAGCTGGGGATCCACGTGGACAGGACGAAGACCAACAGAAGAAAGCCGAGCCACTGGAGCCACTGATCGCCCGCTAGTGCGGGTTCTCGTGACCACCGCGATGTGGGTGCCGCAGATGGTGACCAGTCAAGACCGGCTGCAGCCGACGCTGTTCGCCATGCAGTTCGCCCCGAAGCCAGCATGAGGGCATACGGGTGCGCCAGGCGCGCCCGCGAATCTCTTCACCACAACGCCGCTTAAGCTTTCAATGAGAGTTTGAGTTGTTGGCCATACAGGCTGATCGATTCGGCAGTCAGCATGTCTTCATGTCTGCAGTCGATCAAGTACTCCGTAATGTGGCCAGCAACATAAGGCCGCCAACTTTCCAGAGGAGACGAACTCGGAATTTTCTTATCCGGCAAAGCAGAAAATATGACGGTATCACCATCGAAAACACCGGGTTCGTGAGCTTGATGCAGCGCCACGCTACTATTAAGATTTTGAACAATCGAATCCAGAAGCTGCTTGTTTTGAGTAAATTCTACGGCTCCTCGTTCGCGGACTAGTTCTTCTACCTGCTGGTAGGTAAGCGGACCATCCTGTTCTGGAATATCTATACGATAGAACTCCAAGACTTCTTTCAAGACTTCGTCCAGGATGAGCTTCTCTTGTAAAGCAGGGGTGACGCTGTCGATAGTGGGTCGAGCGTCGAGAAGAATTAGGCATGCGATTACGCATCCGCGTCGCTGGAGCTCGATGGCGAGTTCATGCGCGACGACGCCTCCAAAAGACCAGCCTAGAAGATTATAGGGCCCGGTAGGATAAACCCCCTGGATTCTGTCGGCATAGTTTTTCGCCATATCGCGAATTGACCGAGGTTCAGCTTCTTCGCCCTGCAGGATTCGTTGAATTCCAATGATCGGGCAGTCCAAGTAATTACCAAGAGCCCGATACGGCCAACTCACCCCGCCCGCGGGATGAATGCAGAACAGCGGAACGCCGGTACCCTCCTTGAGGACCTCAACAGGGACTACTTCTACCTCGCTGGCATGTTTGCCCAATTGCTGTCTCAAGCTTCTAACGGACGGTGCGTGGAACACGGTGCGGACCGCGAGGTCAGCATTCAAAGAATTGTTGATCGCGGCGACCAGGCGCATCGCCGCCAGCGAATCCCCGCCCAGATCGAAAAACGAGTCATCCACCCCGACCCGCTCGAGCCCGAGCACCTGGGCGTAGATGCCGGCCAGGATCTCCTCGACCGCGTCGGCCGGGGCCCGATACCCGCCGGCGGTGTATTCCGGTGCGGGCAGGGCGCGGGTGTCGAGTTTGCCGTTGGGGGTCAACGGCAGCGCGTCGATCACCACCACCGCCGCGGGGATCATGTAGGCCGGCAGCCGCTCACCCAGCGCGGCACGTGCGGCGGCGGGATCGACTGGGCCGGGTCGGTCGATTCGGTGACATAACCGACCAGCCGCTTATCACCGGGGCGGTCCTCGCGGGCGATCACCACCGCCTGCCCCACCCCGTCCAGCGGGCCAGGGCGGCCTGCACCTCACCCAGCTCGATGCGATACCCGCGGATCTTGACCTGCTCATCGGCGCGCCCCAGATACTGCAGCTGCCCATCCCCGGTCCAGCGCACCAGATCCCCGGTGCGATACATCCGCGCCCCCGCCCCCCCGAACGGGCACGCCACAAACCGCGACCCGGTCAACCCGGCCCGACCCATATAGCCCACCGCCACCCCGCGACCGGCCACATACAACTCCCCCACCACCCCCGCCGGCACCGGCCGCAACCAGCCATCGAGGACAAACAACGCCGACGACGCCACCGGCGCACCGATCGGCACCACCCCCGACCCCGCGGTCAGCGGCGCACTCATCGACGCATACACGGTGGCCTCGGTCGGGCCGTAGGCGTTGATCACCACCCGCCCCGGCGCCCACCGCTCCACCACCTCGGCCGGACACGCCTCCCCGCCGAGCAGCACCGCCGCCGACTCCAACCCCTGCGGGGAAAGCGCGGCCACCGCCGACGGGGTCTGGGTGAGCACATTGACCTGCTCGCTGACCAGCAACGCGTGGAAATCCTCCGGCGAACCGGCCACCGCTTCGGGCGCCACCACCAGCCGCCCGCCACCCAGCAGCGCAGCCCAGATCTCCCACACCGAAAAGTCGAAAGCATACGAGTGGCACTGCGTCCACACCTGCGCCGCGGGCAGGTGAGGAGGCATCGACTCCGCCACGTGGGCCAGGTTGTGGTGGCTGACGGCCACCCCCTTCGGGGTGCCGGTGGTGCCCGAGGTGTAAATCAGGTAGGCGATGTCCTCGGGGGCCGGCGCCGGCAACGCGGTGGCGGGTTGGGTGGCGAGGGCCGGGTCGTCGACCTCGATGACCGCCACCTCATACCCGTCCAGCCGCGCGGCCAGCCCGGCGGCGGTGATCGACGGCGATCGGCGCGGCATCTGCGAGCATGAACCCGATCCGGGCGTCGGGCAGCCCCGGGTCGATCGCCAGATAGGCCGCCCCGGCCTTGAGCACCGCCAGCATCGCCACGACCGCCTCGGCGGAGCGCTCCAGCAGCAGCGCCACACACTGCCCCGGGCCCACACCCTGGCCGGTCAGCAGGTGCGCCAACCGATTAGCGGCCTCCTCCAGCTCGCGATAAGTCCACGAGACCTCACCGCAGCTGATCGCCACCGCCTGCGGGGGTGCGGGCCACCTGCGCGGCCACACAACACCGGAATCGACACCGGCGTGCTCGCCGGCGCGGTCAGCACCGCCCGGTTACCGATCGCATCCAGGTGGGCGTGCTCGTCGGCATCGAGCAGATCGATCGACGACAGCGGCCGGGTCGGGTCGGCGGTGATCGCCTCCACCACCCGCCGGAATCGCTCGATCAGCGCCTCGATGCTGGCCGCGTCGAACACGTCGGTGCGAAACTCCACCGTCCCGCCGATCCCGGCCGGCGCACCGGCCTCACTCCACCGTTCGGCCAGCGAAAACACCAAATCCATGCGGGCGGTGTGGGTGTCGGCGGGCAGCGGGGTGACCTGCAGATCCCCCAACGCCAGCCCGGCGGCGGGATCATTGTCCGGCCCGGGCAGGTTCTGCCAGGCCAGCATCACCTGCACCAGCGGGTGATGGGTCAGCGATCGGGTCGGGTTGAGCCGATCCACCAGCACCTCGAAGGGCACATCTTGATGCTCGTAGGCGGCCAGGGCGCGCCCGCGCACCTGGGCCAGCAACTCGGCGACAGTGGGATCACCGGCCACCTCGACCCGCAACACCAAGGTGTTGACGAAAAACCCCACCAGCTCATCGAGCGCCGGGTCGCGCCGCCCGGCGATCGGGAACCCCACCGCCACCTCCGCGCTGGCGCTGACCTTGGCCAGCAGCACCGCCAGGGCGGCCTGCACCACCATGAAACTGGTCGCGTTGTGCGCACCAGCCACCCGGGCCACCCGCTGCTGCAGCTCGGCCGGCCAGTCCACCGCCACCCTGGCGCCGCGGTAATCGGCCACCGGCGGATAGGGCCGATCGGTGGGCAGCACCAGCCGCTCGGGCAGCCCGGCCAGGGCCTGCTCCCAGTAGGCCAGCTGGGCGGCGATCGGGCTGTCGCTGTCCTCGAGATCACCCAGCTGCGCCCGCTGCCACAGCGTGTAATCGACATACTGCACCGGCAACGGCGCCCAGCCGGGGGCCTGCCCGGCGCACCGGCTGGCATAGGCCACCCCCAGATCAGCCACCAGCGGGGTGATCGACCAGCCGTCGGCGGCGATATGGTGCACCACGGCCACCAGCACATGCTCGTCCTCGGCGACGCGGAACAGCCGCGCCCGCAACGGCATCTCGGCGGCCAGATCGAACGGGCGACGCGCCGCAGCGCCCACGGCCTCCGCCAGCCGGTCTGCCGGCCAGCCGGCGGCATCCACGACCTGCCAGCCGAAGTCGGCCCGCTCAACCGGCACCACCCGCTGCTGCGGGACGCCCTCGACGCGCCGGGAACAGCGTGCGCAGACTCTCCTGGCGGCCCACCACATCGGCCAGCGCCGCCCCCAACGCGCCGGCATCCAGCCCACCACTTAGCCGCAACGCCACCGCCATGTTGTAGACCGGGGACGGCCCCTGCAACTGCTCGATAAACCACAACCGGGACTGGGCAAACGACAACGGCACCACCGCGGGCCGCTCCACCGCCACCAACCGCGGAAGCCCCCCGGCCTGCCCCCCGATCCGGGGCGCCAACTGGGCCACCGTGGGCGCCTCGAACACCGCGCGCACCCCAACGCCGGCATCCAGGCCGGTGTTGATCGCCGCGACCAGCCGCATCGCCGCCAGCGAATCCCCACCCAGATCGAAGAACGAGTCATCCACCCCGACCCGCTCCAGGCCCAGCACCTGGGCGTAGATGCCGGCCAGGATCTCCTCGACCGCGTCGGCCGGGGCGCGGTACCGATCGGCATCCCGGTATTCGGGTGCGGGCAGGGCGCGTTTGTCGAGTTTGCCGTTGGGGGTCAGCGGCAGCGCGTCGATCACCACCACCGCCGCCGGGATCATGTAGGCCGGCAGCCGCTCACCCAGCGCGGCACGTGCGGCGGCGGGATCGACTGTGCCGGTGGTCGATTCGGTGATGTAGCCGACCAGCCGCTTATCGCCGGGGCGGTCCTCGCGGGCGATCACCACCGCCTGCCCCACCCCGTCCAGCGCGGCTAGGGCGGCCTGCACCTCACCCAGTTCGATGCGATACCCGCGGATCTTGACCTGCTCATCGGCGCGCCCCAGATACTGCAGCTGCCCATCCCCGGCCCAGCGCACCAGATCCCCGGTGCGATACATCCGCGCCCCCGCCCCGCCGAACGGGCACGCCACAAACCGCGACCCGGTCAACCCGGCCCGACCCATATAGCCCACCGCCACCCCGCGACCGGCCACATACAACTCCCCGACCACCCCCGCCGGCACCGGACGCAACCAGCCATCGAGGACAAACAACGCCGCCCCCGCCACCGGCGCACCGATCGGCGGCGCCCCCGACCCCGCGGTCAGCGGCGCACTCATCGACGCATACACGGTGGCCTCGGTGGGGCCGTAGGCGTTGATCACCACCCGCCCCGGCGCCCACCGCTCCACCACCTCGGCCGGACAGGCCTCACCGTTGAGCAGCAACGCCGCCGACTCCAACCCCTGCGGGGAGAGCGCCGCCACCGCCGACGGGGTCTGGGTGAGCACATTGACCTGCTCGCTGACCAGCAACGCGTGGAAATCCTCCGGCGAACCGGCCACCGCTTCGGGCACCACCACCAGCCGCCCCCCACCCAGCAGCGCAGCCCAGATCTCCCACACCGAAAAGTCGAAAGCATACGAGTGGTACTGCGTCCACACCTGCGCCGCGGGCAGGTGCGGAGGCATCGACTCGCCAAGTGGGCCAGGTTGTGGTGGCTGACGGCCACCCCCTTCGGGGTGCCGGTGGTGCCCGAGGTGTAGATCAGGTAGGCGATGTCCTCGGGGGCCGGCGCCGGCAACGCGGTGTCGGGTTGGGTGGCGATGGCAGGGTCGTCGACCTCGATGACCGCCACCTCATACCCGTCCAGCCGCGTCGGCCAGCCCGGCGGTGGTGATCGACGGCGATCGGCGCGGCATCGGTGAGCATGAACCCGATCCGGGCGTCGGGCAGTGCCGGGTCGATCGGCAGATAGGCCGCCCCGGCCTTGAGCACCGCCAGCATCGCCACGACCGCCTCGGCGGAGCGCTCCAACAGCAGCGCCACACACTGTCCCGGGCCCACACCCTGCGCCGGCCAGCAGGTGCGCCAACCGATTAGACGCCTCCTCCAGTTCGCGGTAGGTCAGGGAGCGGCCCTCGCAGCTCATCGCCACCGCCTCGGGGGTGCGGGCCACCTGGGCGGCGACCAACTCCGGAATCGACACCGGCGTGCTCACCGGCGCGGTCAGCACCGCCCGGTTACCGATCGCATCCAGGCGGGCGTGCTCGTCGGCATCGAGCAGATCGATCGACGACAGCCGCCGTGTCGGGTCGGCGGTGATCGCCTCCACCACCCGCCGGAATCGCTCGATCAGCGCCTCGATGCTGGCCGCGTCGAACACGTCGGTGCGAAACTCCACCGTCCCGCCGATCCCGGCCGGCGCACCGGCCTCACTCCAGCGTTCGGCCAGCGAAAACACCAAATCCATGCGGGCGGTGTGGGTGTCGGCGGGCAGCGGGGTGACCTCGCAGATCCCCCAACGCCAGCCCGGCGGCGGGATCATTGTCCGGCCCGGGCAGGTTCTGCCAGGCCAGCATCACCTGCACCAGCGGGTGATGGGTCAGCGATCGGGTCGGGTTGAGCCGATCCACCAGCACCTCGAAGGGCACATCTTGATGCTCGTAGGCGGCCAGGGCGCGCCCGCGCACCTGGGCCAGCAGCTCGGCGACACTGGGATCACCGGCCACCTCGACCCGCAACACCAAGGTGTTGACGAAAAACCCCACCAGCTCATCGAGCGCCGGGTCGCGCCGCCCGGCGATCGGGAACCCCACCGCCACCTCCGCGCTGGCGCTGAGCTTGGCCAGCAGCACCGCCAGGGCGGCCTGCACCACCATGAAACTGGTCGCGTTGTGCGCACCAGCCACCCGGGCCACCCGCTGCTGCAACTCGGCCGGCCAGTCCACCGCCACACTGGCGCCGCGGTAATCGGCCACCGGCGGATAGGGCCGATCGGTGGGCAGCACCAGCCGCTCGGGCATCCCGGCCAGGGCCTGCTCCCAGTAGGCCAGCTGCGCGGCGATCGGGCTGTCGCTGTTCTCCAGATCACCCAGCTGCGTCCGCTGCCACAGCGTGTAATCGACATACTGCACCGGCAACGGCGCCCAGCCGGGGGCCTGCCCGGCGCACCGGCTGGCATAGGCCACCCCCAGATCAGCCACCAGCGGGGTGATCGACCAGCCGTCGGCGGCGATATGGTGCACCACCGCCACCAACACATGCTCGTCCTCGGCGACGCGGAACAGCCGCGCCCGCAACGGCATCTCGGCGGCCAGGTCGAACGGGCGACGCGCCGCAGCGCCCACGGCCTCCGCCAGCCGGTCTGCCGGCCAGCCGCGCGGCATCCACGACCTGCCAGCCGAAGTCGGCCCGCTCAACCGGCACCACCAACTGCTGCGGGACGCCCTCAACGGCCGGGAACAGCGTGCGCAGACTCTCCTGGCGGCCCACCACATCGGCCAGCGCCGCCCCCAACGCGCCGGCATCCAGCCCACCACTTAGCCGCAACGCCACCGCCATGTTGTAAACCGGGGACGGCCCCTGCAACTGCTCGAGGAACCACAACCGGGACTGGGCAAACGACAACGGCACCCGCTCCGGGCGCGGCATCGCCACCACCGGGTCCAGCCCACCGGCCTGCCCCCCGATCCGCGGCGCCAACTGGGCCACCGTGGGCGCCTCGAACACCGCGCGCACCCCAACGCCGGCATCCAGACCGGTGTTGATCGCCGCGACCAGCCGCATCGCCGCCAGCGAATCCCCACCCAGATCGAAAAACGAGT
>CAVQLB010000002.1:0-173260 GCA_963713225.1 uncultured Actinomycetota bacterium
GCACACCGATCACGCCTGCCGCCCACATCGGCGGAGTACAAGCAGGTGACGGTGTTGTTCGCCGATGTGGTGCATTCGATGGACATCGCGGCGGCCATCGGGTGCGGAGCGGTTGCGCGAGATCATGGCCGACCTCGCTGATCGCTGCGCGGCGGTGGTGGGGCGTTACGACGGCACGATCGACAAGTTCACCGGCGACGGGATCATGGCGGTGTTCGGTGCGCCGGTGGCGTTGGAGGACCATGCCGTTCGCGGCTGCCTGGCGGCGTTAGTCGTTCAGGAGGAAGCGAAGCGGCTTGCCGTCGATGTGCCGAGCGCGACGGTGTGGACCTGCAGTTGCGCGTGGGCCTGAATTCCGGTGAGGTGATCGCCGGTGAAATCGGTTCTGGCGCTTTTGGTTACACCGCCATGGGCGAGCAGGTGGGTTTGGCTCAGCGGATACAATCGGTGGCCCCGCCGGGTGGCGTGATGCTCAGTGCGTTAACAGCGCGACTGGTTGAGGGCGCTGCCACTCTCGACCAGCCTGAGGCCGGTTCTGATTAAGGGGGCGCACGAACCAGTCACCGCCTACCGGCTGTTAGGCGTGGGAGAACAGAAGTGCGGCGTCGGGCGTGCAGAGTCGACTCTGGTGGGGCGGCGCTGGGAGCTGTATGCCGTCGAGAGCTTGCTGGACCGGGCCGTCGGTGGCAACGGTGCTGTGGTCGGCGTGGCCGGTCCGCCCGGCATAGGCAAGAGCCGTCTGGTGCGTGAGCTGTCTGCGATGGCCCGTCAACGCGGAGTGGAGGTCTTCACCGGGTTCTGCGAGTCGCACACCAGCCAGGTCCCCTTCCGCGCGGTCGCACGGCTGTTGCGCGCGGCCACCGGTGCGCAAGATCTGACCGTGGGGACCACCGCGACCGCGTGCGCGCCCAGGTAACTGACGCAGATCCCGAGGATTTGGTGCTTCTCGATGACCTGCTCGCCATCGCCGACCCGGATACTGCTCTGCCCAAAATCGATCCGGACGCGCGTTGGCGGCGGCTGACAGCCCTGGTGAAATCGCGGCGTTGGCCCGACAAACCGCGGCGGTCTATGTCGTTGAGGACGCACACTGGATCGATGAGGCCAGCGAGTCGATGCTGGGCGACTTCCTCACCGTGATACCGCAGACGTGCTCGCTGGTGCTGGTCACATATCGACCTGAATATCGCGGTCTGTTGACCCAGTTGCCGGGTGCGCAAACGGTAGCCCTTGCGCCACTGCGCGATTCGGAGTCTGCGGCATTGATTACCGAGCTGCTCGGACGTGACGCATGGATCGGCGAGCTGGGCCAGACGATCGTCGCGAGGGCCGCCGGTAATCCGTTTTTCGCCGAGGAGATTGTTCCGCGAACTGGCCGGGCGCGGTGTGCTACGCGGGGAGCCGGGCGCATACATATCGACCGCCGAGATCCTCGAGGTTAATGTTATTGCGACGCTGCAGGCCAGCATCGCCGCGCGCATCGACCGGCTCGACCCGAAAGCGAAACGCACGTTGAGCGCGGCGGCGGTCATCGGGTCGCGGTTCGGTCTTGAACTCCTCACCATGCTGGGCGTTGAACCCGTCGTTGCTGAGTTAGCGTCAGCCCAGTTCATCGATCAAATCAAATTCACAGGAAGACCCGAGTATGTGTTTCATCATCCGCTGATCCGCTCGGTGACCGGCTTCAGTCGCAGCTCAAATCCGATCGTGCGCAACTACACCGGAGTCTGGCGACCGCGATCCAAGAGCGTGACCCGGACTCGCTGGACGAGAACGCGGCGCTGATCGCCGAACATCTGCAGGCCGCCGGTGATCTGCACGCCGCCTACGACTGGCACATGCGCGCGGCTACCTGGGCCACAAGCCGCGACATCGGCGCGGCGAGTTCCAGTTGGCAGCGTGCCCGGCACGTCGCCGACCGGCTCCCAGCCGACGATCCCGCCCGGACGGTGATGCGGATAGCGCCGCGCACCATGCTCTGCGCAACGAATTGGCTGGCCGGGGGCGGCGTCAATGAGGCCGGTCTTGCAGAGCTGCGCGAGCTGTGCGCGGCCAACGGTGACCAGACTTCACTCGCGATGGGCATGGCTGGGCAGGTCATGGCCTTGGCCGGACGCAACCGCAACAACGAGGCGACGCAGCTGGCCTCCCCGTTGACTGCGCTGCTCGATGCGATCGCTAATCCCACCCTGACCGCCGGCTGTCCGAGCGTGATCTATCTCAAGTCCCAGGTCGGCCGATGACTGAAGCTTTGCGGTTGGCGCAACGTTGCATCGATCTGGCTGACGGCGATCTCACTAAAGGCAAGCTGCTGGCGGGGTCCCCGCTGGCGCAGGCAACGATGATGCGGGGTCTGTCCAGACTGTGCCTGGGCATCGACGGGTGCGCTCCGACGCCAACGAGGCTGTCGTGCTCGGTGCTGGGGTGGACCGCAAGAGTTATGTGTCAGCGGTGATGTACAAGTACATCGTGGCCGTCCCCGTCGGCGCATTGTCCGCCGATGCAGTAGCCCTCCGGGAGACGGCGGAAGCGCTGCGGATCGCAGAGCAAGTCGGCGACGACCACACGGTGGCGCTTGCCCAACTCGTCCGGGGCGTGGTTCTGGTTCACCACGGCGGCACGCATCGCCACCAGGGTTTCACCCTGCTGACCCATGGGCGCGACATCGCCGTGCAGAAGGGGTTACGCTGAACGCGCTGGCGGTCGTCGACCCCAAGATAGCAGGGGAGAAAGCGCGAACCGGCGATCTCGACGGTGCCATCGAGCTGTCCCGGGCGGCCATTGACGACATGTTCGAACGGGGCGCGATGTTCTTGCGCGGGTTCGCGACCACGGTCCTGGTGGAATCGTTGGTTTCTCGCGGCACCGATGGCGACCTGCTGGACACTCAGGCCGCCATCGACCGGTTGGCTGAGGTCCCCACCGACCCCGGCTTCGTCTTGCACGAACTCCCGCTGCTGCGGCTGCGCGCACTCTTGGCCCGCGCCAAGGGCGACGACACCGCGTATCGCGACTACCGCGACCGCTATCGCGCGATGGCGGAATCGCTTGGCTTCGCGGGGCACATGAAGTGGGCCGAGGCGATGCCATGACGGCGGCTGCCCCTTCGGGGGTGGTGACGTTTCTGTTCACCGATATTGAGGGGTCGACCCGTCGGTGGGAGAAAGACGCCGATGGCATGCGGGCGGCGCTGGCCGCACACGACGAGGTGCTGCGCGGGGAGATTGAGGCGCACGGGGGCTGACGCGCCTCGCGTTGGAGGCCGCGACGCTGCCGCCGGAGACATGGCGGTGTCGACGTCGCTGTCGTCGTCGGGCTACGGGACTATGATGGGCTGGTCGATCACATCGGACGGGTTGGCGTCGCGCTGCAGCAAGTTGCGAGGTAGCTGGTGTCGAGTCCGGCGTCCTCGGCGTTGACGTCGGCGGGCTGTGCTGTTCGACCGCGTCGGCGCCGGGAACGTCATCGGCAAGCGGGTTGTCGTCGAGGAAGATCGTCATGGGTTTGCCGTCCTTCTTCTGCTTGGTCGGCTCCCCGGAGCGCAGTCGGGCGTTTTCGGACTGGAGCTCGCTGTTGTCGGATTCCAGTGCACTGTTGCGGTGTTCGAGGTGCAGGATCTGGGCGATCCCGGCGATGTTGATGCCCTGGGCGACGAGGTCGCTGATCCGCGCCAGGCGATCCAGATCGTCGTCGCTGTAGCGGCGCGTGCCGCCGTCGGTGCGCGCTGGGGCGAGCAGTCCGCGCCGCTCGTAGAGCCGCATGGTCTGCGGATCGATCCCGCTGAGCTCCGAGGCCACCGAGATGCCATATACGCCGCGCGCCGATCGCACCAGGGGATCGTCAGGCACTGAACCACTCCAATTCGCCACCAACCAGTTCAAAATCATCCTTGCACAAAACTAGATCCAGTGCTATAAGAAACCTATGACAGTTCGCATAGATCTGTCACTCAGCTAAATGGGTAGGAGGGAGAGATCATGTTGATGCGCACCGATCCGTTTCGCGACTTCGATCGCCTCGCCCAGCAGGTGCTGGGCACCGCCGCGCGCCCGGCAGTGATGCCGATGGATGCCTGGCGCGAGGGGGATCAGTTCATCGTGGAGTTCGACCTGCCTGGGGTGGACGAGGATTCCCTGGATCTGGACGTCGAGCGCAATGTGCTCACCGTGCACGCCAAGCGCCCCGAAGTCGAGTCCGATCGGGAGATGGTGTCGGCCGAGCGTCCGCGGGGGGTGTTCAGCCGGCAGCTGTTCTTGGGCGAGACCCTCGACACCGAGGCGATCGAGGCCAGCTATAGCGGCGGGGTGCTGCGGTTGACCATCCCAGTCGCCGAGAAGGCCAAACCCCGCCGTATCCAGATCACCAGCGACGACGAGAAGCAAGCCATCAACGCCTGACACGGTCCACCTCAGTGGCTGGGCCGGGGCGCAGCATTCGGGGAAGGGGGTCAGTGACATGGCGACCAACACCGCATGGGCATCCAGCCTGCTCGATGAGGCGGCGGCGATCGTGGAGGCCGAGTGGATACGCCTGCAGCAGGACGAGGCCCTGTGGGAGCGTGAGATCGCCGACCTGTCCTCCGAGATGCCTGCGCCCCGGCCCGGCCCACCCCGCGTCAGCGCCACCACCACCCAGCGCCGGCGCTCCGGCCCACCGAGGCCAGAGGACCGTCGCCGGTGGCCGACGCGGGAATGGCCCGCGACGCCGGTATGGGCTACCCAACGATCTCCTCCGTCGGCCTGGATGTCCTGCTTGAAAGGCACTGTCGGACAAGGGAGGTGATGCCGCCACCGATGATCACCACCAGGCAACGACTCCTGTGTCGCCCACAATCGATTCCGATGTCGCGTCACCGCGGCCGACTCCAGCGTTCAGAGTCGGCCTGCGCACGCACCGCCACTCGGGGTGGCATATTCGAAGTGGAGCGTGCACCACGTCGCTGCCAAGCCCGGGCAGGCCGCAGGAAGGGTTCCGGCCCGCCCCTGGCGGCCACCCGGGCATTCCTCACAAACGGGCACCAGTGATCGCCCCCGGGCGGGCTGGTCGCGATGAGTTGAACCCGGCGGCCCATCACGGCATCAACGTCACATGGACCGTTTACCGCGGTGGCTCCCGGTCGACCTCCTAGTCTGGGAGTCACCGCACCTGTCCTCGGAGATAGCAGCCATGGCGCGCCAGAATTCCGATCCCTACCTGGTGTTGGGCGTGTCACCGACCGCCACCCAGGCCGAGATCGCCCACGCCTACCGCACCCGGCTACGCGCCCACCATCCCGACACACGCCATCGACCAGTCTCGCAAACCGCCGACGACGACCTCCGGCAAGTGCTGGCCGCCTACACCCTGCTGCGTGACCCCTCCCGCCGCGCCGACTACGACCGCGCAACCGCCCACGCCGCCACACCACCACCGGCCAGCCCACACGGGCCGACACCTGCTGACCATCGCGTCGCCGGCCCCATCCAGATCCCCATCACCTACCGCAGCACCAACACCGCTACAGCACACGTGTCAGCACCACCACTGCGGGCCGGCCCAGTGCGCCGACACCGATAACCGCGATCGTGCAAAACGACTGGCGCACAACCCGAATCAGCTAGAGCACCTACAGAGGACCGTATGGGCACCGACACCAGCATCGCGCTCGACCAACCAACCATGACCGCGGCGACCCCGAAACCCCGGCGGGACAAGGTCATGCGGATCGCAACCATGACAAAGCAGCTACTCGACGAGGTCCATACTCAACCACTGGATACCGCCAGCCTTGATCGGCTGCGTACCATCGACACTCAAATCATCGACGAGCTGCTCACCGATCTCACCCCCGACCTACGCGAAGAACTGCAGCGGCTCGCCCTGCCGCTAACCCGCCACACCGAGCTGACCGACTCTGAACTGCGCCTCGCCCACGCCCAACTAGTCGGCTGGCTTCAAGGGCTGCTCCACACAGCCCACACTGCCTTATCCGATCCACACACCCTCGCGGCGACCGGCTCCAAGACCGTCCAGACCGCACCGAATCACCTCGATCGACCACACGTCGAACCATGCAGCCCAACCAAACCCCTGCCCGATGACAGTGCACCCAACGAGGACAAACCAGCAATCCGATCAGCACGCCAAACACTGATCACCGCCATCACCAGACGCATCACACAACAACGCCTCACCGCAGCTCAAGCAGCCGCCATACTCCATCTCACCGGCCCTAGGGTGACCCGACTATTCGAAGCCAACATCGACGAATTCACACTCGATGAACTCATCAACCTGCTCCCCGCCCTCGAACTCATCATTCACGTAGTACCCGCGCCAGAACAGAATGTGAGGAGCAGCGGGTGACCGAAAAGCACAGCGACCACACGTCGGACGAAACCACCGCGGACATCACATCTGCCTTCCGGGCCAACTTCTCCGAACCGGACGCTCCGGCCACGGCGCGCGCACAATGCGCAGTTTCCGGGATCGGCGAGTTACCGAGCGGGTCAGCACTGCTCGTGGTCAAGCGCGGCCCGAACGCAGGCTCGCGGTTCGTGCTGGATCAGCCGGTGACGTCCGCCGGCCGACACCCCAACAGCGACATCTTCTGCGATGACATCACCGTCAGCCGCCGGCACGCCGAATTCCGGCGACACAACAGCGAATTCCAGGTCGTCGACGTCGGCAGCCTCAACGGCACCTACGTCAACCGTGAGCCGGTGCAATCGGCAGTCCTGGCCAACGGCGACGAAATCCAGATAGGCAAGTTCCGCCTGGTCTTTCTCACCGCGCCTCGCCCCAACGAGGACCGGCTCTAGACTCGGCCGCCCGAAGCCCACCATCTCTACTGCCTCAGAACCAAGGCCAGTCGGTGAAGGCGTCCGGGGCCGCGTCCGATGTCCAGGGACACCGGCTGAGCGTTCTGTCCCCGTCAAGCTCGATGCCCGACAAGTACCGGACGTCTGCACGCCTGCCGGACTCCTGGATGCGCTGGGATCAGGTGGACGTGACCTGGCGACATCCCGCATTTTAGGATCAAGATTCCTTGACTCGGCAAGCTCCCGACAACCTTTACGAGTGATACACGTTTTGTCACGGTCGAGGTGGCAATTCTCATATGGCTTGCGCAGCGGCCTCTAGGGAGGGCGGTCGCGCGTGAGCGGGGATGGCCTTCGTCGGGGGCAGAGCTTTAGGCGGCTTGATTCCGGTGGGGCCATCCCCCCACAGCCGTTTCATCGAGGCGGTGGCCGACAGCCATACGCCATACCTGTCGGACACCTGCGCGGCATTGACGGAAACGCTCGCGCTTCGATAGACGCCGCCGGGCTATTGCGTCGATGCGGGCCGGCCGCATAATCTCGCGCCATGGCCTCAGTTGCTGCGGGTGGGGAGAGGACCGGCCTGAGACCGGATTTCGAGAATGTCCAGGCTCACTACGACCTGTCCGATGAGTTCTTCCGGCTCTTCCTCGATCCGACCCAGACCTACAGCTGCGCCTACTTCGAGCGCGACGACATGACTCTGGAGCAGGCCCAGATCGCCAAGATCGACCTGGCATTAGGCAAGCTAGGGCTGCAGGCTGGCATGACGCTGCTCGACATCGGCTGCGGCTGGGGTGCCACGCTGCGGCGTGCTGTGGAGAAGTACGACGTCAACGTCGTCGGCTTGACCTTGAGCAGAAACCAGGCCATCGCCGTTGACAAGGTGTTCCGCGCGATGGACAGCACGCGCAGCCGGCGGGTGTTCTTGGCGGGCTGGGAGGAGTTTCACGAACCGGTCGACCGGATCGTGTCGATCGGTGCGTTCGAACACTTCGGGAAAGCTCGCTACGACGACTTCTTCACCATGGCCCACTCCGCGCTGCCCCCCGATGGGGTGATGCTGCTGCACACGATCGTCAGAGCGAGCATGGAAGAGGTGCAGAAGCGGGGTCTGAAGCTACCGGCGAAACTGCTGAAGTTCATCTTGTTCATCATGGATGAGATTTTTCCCGGCGGGGAGCTGCCCTTGGTCGCCCAAGTCCAGCAACACGCAGTCAAAGCCGGTTTTCAGGTGGCCCGCGTCCAGCCGCTGCGGCCCCACTACGCCCGAACGCTGGACACCTGGGCGGCGACGCTGCAGAGCCACCGAGAGCAGGCCATTGCGGTTCAATCCGAAGAGGTCTACCAGCGCTACATGAAGTACCTCACCGGTTGCGCCGACCTGTTCCGTGACGGCTACACCGACGTATGCCAGTTCACTTTGCTAAAGAACGACTGACCGACTATGGCCCGGCTCAGCCGAGGAACGCGCGCGTCTGCGAAGTCATGGAGTAATCCAGCACTGCGACCCGCCCTCGAATACTCCGCCGTGGCCACTCGCAACCATCATGAACGTGGGCAACACCGCCACTATGCGTGGCAATCTGGCTTGGCTCGCCGCGTGTCTGGATCGGCTCGGACGCTACGAACCAGACAGTCATCGCCGGTTTTGCCGTCGATCCATTGACCGCACACCTGATCCCCGAGATCAACACCACAATCGCTCACCTACGCGAGGTCCTTGGCGACCAGACCTACGAATCGCTCGCCCGTAAGGGCGAGACGATGACCACCGCCGCCATTGCGACCTACGCATACGACCAGATCGACCAGGCCCGAGCAGAACTGAACGCGGTCTCGAAATAGACGAGTGACGAGAATCTCGATAGTCGGCTTGCCCTTCTTAGGTGCCACCGCGTGCACAAGCGTTTAAGGCAGGCGAAATCAGTTTCGCCGCAACCCACCGCTACGTAGAGGTGACGGCGGACAGGTGCCACTCACCGGGCACGCCCTTGAGCTGGTGAGCGCCGCGCTCGTCAAACTCAAGCCCCGACCCGATCACGAGGTCGCGCAGCGTGCTGGACACCAGCACGTCGTTCGGCCCTGCCAGTGCGCTCACGCGCGCGCCGATGTGCACGGCGATCCCGCCGATGTCATCGCCGCGGACCTCGCATTCGCCGGTGTGCAACCCGGCGCGCACCTCGATTCCGAGCGCCTGCACCGCGTCGCGGATTGCCATGGCGCAGCGGATCGCTCGCTGAGGGCCGTCGAACATCGCCAGGAAGCCGTCTCCCGATGTGTTCACCTCGCGGCCACGGAAGCGGGTGAGTTGCGACTCGCACGACGGCGTCGTGTGCATCAAGCAGTGCATGCCAGTCACGGTCACCCATCTCGGCGGCCCGGCGCGTCGAGTCCACGATGTCGGTGAACAGCACGGTGGCGAGCACCCGATCATCGGCCACCTCAGCCTGGTGGCCGGTGAGGAACTCGGCGATCTCCTGGAAGGACGCGCGCCATCCCGGTTCAACGAAGTGGTACCAGTTGCGGCCCGGCAGCTCAACGTATTTCGCGCCCGGTATGTGCTCGGCGATGTACTTGCCCTTCGCGGGCGGGATGCATCGGGTCGTCGGTGTGGTGGAGGACAAGGGTTGGCACGCGGACTGTCGGAAGGACCGCCCGCACGTCCATTTCCGTCGCGAGAGGCACCATGAGAGCAAGGGTCCTTGGGCTAGCCGCCAGGCGTTCCATTCGAGCCCACGTTGCCCGGATCTCCTCGTTCCACGGCATGTCCGGATTTATCAGATGTTGGACCTTCCCGCTGCCCCACATGCGGACCATCGCAGCTCGGGTTTCGTCTTGAACGAGTGAGGTGCCGCCCGCATCTGCGTAACCGTCGAGCACGACCAGCGCGGTGGTGCGCGACGGATGTGTTGCCGCGAACAGCGCCGCGGGCGCGAACGCTGCCGGCGACCGCGAGGAGAACCGCTTCGCTGACTCCCGAGATCGTCGAGCACCGCGGTGATGCTGTCGGCCCATTGCTCCAAGGTCGGCAGCGCGCCCGGCGTGACGGGATCGGACGCTCCCGTGCCCGGCTGGTCGAAGAAGATCAGCCGACCGAGCGACGTCATCGCCTCGACCCAGCCTTGCATGGACGGTAGCTCCGGAACGACCTCACAGTTGGTGAACCAGTTCGGGACGAACACGATGTCGCGAGCGCCTCGGGTGATGCGCGATAGGCGACGCGCAAGTCCCCGTTCAGCGCATAGCGCGTCTCCGAGAACACGGCGGAAGTGTAAGCCGAGGAGCGGGTCGAGCGGTGCGTATCGGCAGCGTTTCTGCTGTTCAGGAGCGTTCCCCTGAGATGTTCTTTAGCAATTCGCTGCCACTATTTGTTGAAGACGTTCTGGGGCTGACGCGCCTGTATCTCAGAAAGATTCCCGACGGCACCGTCATCTGGCGACGGGGCCGATGCCGACCTGCGCGAGAAAGCCCGCCAAATCCCAATAGTCGCGGTGTTCTACCACGAGTCCGTGATCATCAAGCGTTCCGACCGAGACCATTTTCAGCGCGAATCTTCGCCCCGTGGCCGGGAGGTCGCCAATCGGCGCTGTGTTCGTTCCCTTCCATTCGGTCTCGACAGCGAACAGAGTTCCGTTGGTCTGTCGGGTCAGCACCCTGGCTGCGACGTCCGACGACCAGTTATAGGCACCCTCACACATCCGCGTGATGCCGTCATGGCCCTCGAACACTTTGGCCGTGGGTAGGTCTTCGTAAAGCACGTCCGGGCTACAGCAGTCGAGCAGCGCCTTCAGCTCAGTTCTGCCATCCGGTGCCCCGGCCAGCGGGTGAAGGAGCCAGGCATTCAGGTAACGGGGGAACGCTGACGTGTCCATGTCCATCCCTCTCGACTTGACCAACGCTACAAACTGGAAGTGCGAAGCTCCGCCTGATTCGCAGTTTTGCGTCCGCCACCTGTGTCTTAGAACGATTCTCGACGGGACGGCTGCTTGGGAGTCGCCGCGCACGGGGGCGATGGACTGGGCATCGACCTACCAAGGCGTGCCCTGAAGCATTTGCTGTGCCGTCAACTCGTTCGAACCGTTCGGACAAGCCGTCAAGTCGTTCGAACGATATGCCTCGCCAGTCGCGCCAGGAGCGGAAAATAACCCCTCTGCCGGTAACAGCCCGAGCGGGAAGCGACGCGAAGGAGTGATGGTGGCAAATCAAAACATCGAGACATCCAAGAAGGGGTATGCGGCGTTCGACAAGGGCGACGTCGAAACGGTCTTGAACGACTACGACGACAGCGTCGAGTTCGTCATACCCGGTACCAACGCGGTCAGCGGAACATATCGCGGCAAAGACGGGGTCAAGGAATTGTTCGGGAAGATCGCCGAACAGAACTTTAAGATAACGCCCAGCCGTTTCCTCGCCGACGACGATGTCGTGGTCGTCCTCTCGCAAGTCAGCGCGGGCGGAGAATCCGGACTCCAAGCCGATGCGTTCACCTACCGCGATGGCAAGATCGTCAAGGTCCAGAACTACGGGGACACCGCCTTGTTTGAACGGGTCTTCGGCAGTAAGTAGCAAGCGCAGGAATCTGTAGGTGGTTGGGAGGCGGCGGGTTGCCGTACAGGCAGGCTCGCCGCCTTCCCCCGTACCCGGCTGTCTCGAAAACGACCACATATGAGACAGCCCAAGCCTTCTCGCGAGGCCGGGAAAAACGCGACGTCATCGTGTCTCAAATGTTCGTCTCGGAAATAGTTGTCTCACAACGAGTGTTGTTCATTTTATGAGTCACACCGAGAACGAGGATCGCGAGCAGCGCGGCACACGCATCGGCTACACCCGCGTCTCCACGGTGTCGCAGACACTTGATCAGCAGAACGAGGCGCTAACGGCTGCCAACGTCACTAAGACGTTCTCCGACATCATGTCCGGCGCACGCGATGACCGTCCCGGGCTGGCCGCCCTCATGGAGTACGTCCGCGAGGGGGACACGGTCGTGGTGTGGAAGCTCGACCGATTGGGCCGCAACACCCTCCACATCCTGGAGACCGTCAAGGACCTCACTGACCGAGGCGTGACGTTGGTGTCGGTCACCGACGGCATCGACTCTTCAACTGCCGCAGGACGAATGATGATCGGCGTCCTAGGGTCCCTGGCCGAGTACGAGCGCGAACTGACCAAGGAGCGGACTGCGCTGAAGCGGGCGGCGTCTCGTGCCAACGGCACCAAATTCGGACGGCCGCGCAAGGTTGACGACGCCGAGCACATCGCCACCGCCACGCGGATGAAGTCCGACGGGCACACCGGCAAGGACATCGCAAAGTTCCTCGGGGTGAGCCGGGCGACGCTGTACCGCTACCTAGGCGGCGATGCTGTCTAGAGGGTGCGTCGTGCGACAAACTCATTCATGGTGTTGAGGTCGACGGCTTCTCCAGCCAGCACGTCACCAACACAAGGAGCTGCCGCCGTCGCCGAAGCGGCAGTCGGTAGGTAGCGGCGGCGGCCCGTTAGATCAATCTCGCGTTCGGGCGTCGGTCATTATGCCCAAAACAGTGGTCAGAATTGGCCGCCGATCGCTTCAATATCAACCCATATCGGGGGTGTTTCCAATGTAAACCGAAAACTGGGGGTGGCACTGTTGGCGTCTTCCGAATGGAAACGAAACTGTGTGCCTAGGAGCGATAGAGAGATTTCCATTTCGTGCATCGCGTAGGCGCTGCC
Organism: uncultured Actinomycetota bacterium; assembly: GCA_963713225.1. Taxonomy (GTDB): domain Bacteria; phylum Actinomycetota; class Actinomycetes; order Mycobacteriales; family Mycobacteriaceae; genus Mycobacterium. Next base: position 12,513 of record CAVQLB010000002.1, read on the forward strand.
TAGGCACATCCTGGCGCCTGCCCCGAATGGTAACCACGCATAGCGATGGTCGGGTGGGCGGTTATGCCGATCCGGGTCGAAGGCTTCTGGATCCGGACCCCAGAACTGCGGGTGCCGGTGGGTGACATATGGGCTAATCGAGACGGTGCAACCGGCCGGCACAGGCACACCGGCGAAATCACCCTCGACTGTCGCCACGCGGCCGATGATCCAGCTCGCCGGGTAAAGCCGCAACCCTTCTCGGGCGATGTTTCTGGTGACCACGCTCGCCGACTCGGGCTGCGCATGTAGCTGCCGCTGCCACCGGCTGTAAACCGTGGGGTTTCGAAGAAGCGAAATCCAGGTCCACGCAAGCGTATTGGCCGTGGTTTCGTGCCCGGCCAGCAACAGCGTCAAGATCTCGTCGACAATGGTCTCACGGTCGTATCCAGCGTCGACCATGGCGATATAGGCAGGTCGACGCTTGGTATCCGGACAACGTTCGATTATGTCGTTGATGACGTGCAGACATCTTTGCCGGATCGGGACCAGGGCTGACGGGGGTGGCAGCATTAGTCCGCCGGACTGCAACACCGCCGTCCCGGCGCCCAAGGCGTCCTCCAGCTCGTCGATGTCCGTCCACCCCATCGTCACCTCGGCGACAATGGCGAGTGCCAACCGACTGACCTCTGCCGTGAGATCGACGCGCTCGCCGCTCGCCGCTCGCCGCCTCAGCCGCGCCGCCAGGGCGTCGGTTTTCTCCACTGCGACACCGTCGAGAAGCTCGTGGTCTTGGGTCGCCATATTGAGAACCAGCCGCTCACGTCGATGGCGCTCCGGGGGCGCGGTGAGGACGCCATCGGCAACATTTGCGCGGAAATACCTGTTCGGACCGGTCTCTTTGGTGTAGTGCCGGCTGGTAAGTACCGAACGGATGTCGTTGGGATGCTTGATCAGGACGTTCCAACCTGGCACGACCGGAATAACATCCGCTTGCGTGCGCACCCACTGGTTGACGATATCTAGTACAAGGTCTGATGACGGGGAACGATCCTTATCGGGCGGCGACGGTTGCCGTTGCCGCGCCTTCATGACGCCAACTTGTTTCATTTGATAGGACGACGTTTGGAACATCCAGGAAGTTCATCCAGATGTCGCCGACCCGGGTAAAACAGTGCTGGTCGCGTTAGACCCGCCCGTCGGGCCACCTCCGCGAAGGTGGTTCCGTCGTAGCCGAATTGGCTGAAGACCTCTCGCGCGATCGTCACGAGACGCTCGTGTGTCACCGCCGCGACAGCCACTGAAGGCCGCCCGGGGCGGTGCCTGTCCAGCTCATCCGATTGGTCCACAAACGCAGCCGTTCCCCCGAGCCATAGCCTCGCACCCCTGCCTGGCCGCGGGCGCCCATGAATTGACGGCCGCGTAACCGGTCCGGTACCGAACATACGCTTGTTCGGCGCCCAGATGGAAGACAAAGGCCGCCCCGACCTTGCCCATACGTGTGGTCGGCGTTGGGGCAAAGCCTGACTGTGAGTTGACTGCTTATTAACTGCGTATGAGCTGTGAATCCTGTTGAGGTTCTGCGGATTTCAAAGTGAACCGATTGGGGCGATCCAACCCCGCCACCCGGGGCCTTTTGAATCGGGTCAAAGGTCATATTGCCTTAGAGGATCTAACGGGCCTGGTTGCATCGCCTCAACAGTCTTATTCAGCAATAGCTAGGGCAGTCGAGCAAGGTGTTCAACAGCATTCGTCCGAGGTGGGTGGAAGTAGCCCCAGCCCCGCGGTGTTCGTCTCGTCCACGCGCAGGAGCTAGGTGCAGTAGTCGGTACTTCATGCGGGTCCAGATCCCAGTAGTCGACTGCTGAATGCGGCCCCCTCGGTGTTCGGTGTTCGCGGGTGGGTTCGACCTCCAAAGCGCCTGCGCGGTGGGCGGATTCGATGGCTCCGACGACTACGCCGTGCTGATCTGCTGGACGCGCTGGTGCGCAAGTCGCTGCTCGTCGCCGACAGTTCTTCGGGGCGGACCCGGTTCTCGATGCTGGAGACGATTCGGGAGTTCGCCGAGGAGCAACTGGTCGCCCGCGGCGAGGCCACCGAGGTCCGCACCGCCCATGCTCGCTACTTCGCCGGGCGTGAAACCGACATCATGGCCCTGTGGGACAGCTTCCGGCAGCGGGAGGCTTACACCTGGTTCGCCACCGAGTTGGCCAATCTGCGCACCGCGTTCCGGTGGGCAGCCGACCAGGGCGACCTCGACGTGGCCGCTCCCATCGCGACATACGCAGCGTCCCTGGGTGTCTGGGTCGCACAGTATGAGCCCGTCTCATGGGCGGAGGAGCTTATAGAACCTGCGGACGTGGCCGAGCATCGGCGACTTGCGCGCCTCTACGTGCTGGCCGCACAGTGCTACGCGGTCGGACGGGTCGACGACGCTGTGCGCCACATCGAGGCCAGCTTGCAACTAACGAAGAAAAGAGGTTTCGACGAAGTTCCCGACGAGGTACTGAGTTCGAGCGGGTTTGTGTACAGCGCAGCCGGTCAGCCCGAGAGGTGGGCAGACCTGTGCCGCAGTGTGATTGCACTAGGGCCGGGTCCTCATGTCATCGCGCGGGCATGTCTGGTTATGGCGCTGTATCAATCAGGCGAAAGTGATGAGGCGAGGGTGGCCTCGGCGGGCCTCCTCGCCACGGCAGATGCCACTGAAAACCCCAATACGGCCTGCTACGCACTCTTGGCCCACGGCCTCGCGTACCTCGCAACCGATCCCGTCGACACGTATGGCGTGCTATGCCGAGCCCTGACGATAGCGCGGGAGAGCGACAATCGACAGTTGGAGTTGGCTGTGGCGGTCACGCTGTGCGTGTTGGCGGCCACCGAGGGTGACCGCATGTTCGGCGGAACCGACCCTGGCCCCATCGACGCCTTCGACTACCTGGCCGTGACGATTCGCCGCTACCACGATGCGGGCAGCGTATCCCTCCTGGATAACCCGTTGGCCATCCTCGCCACCGTGCTCGACCGCATCGGATACCACGAACAGGCGGCGACCATCACCGGGTTCGCAGCAAATGCCATGACGCGCGCGACATACCCCCTGATCATTTCCACGATCACACACCTGCGTGACGTTCTTGGCGATCACGTCTATGAATCGTTGGCCCGCAACGGTGAGAAGATGACCGCCGCCGCCATGGCGAGCTACGCATACGACCAAATCGACCAGGCCCGAGCAGAACTGAACACCGACTCGGAATAGGCCACAAATTTGCGCCAGTCTTACCTGGACCAGCTAGCGCGAGGTGTCCTGAATCGACGGCACCGGGTGGCAAGTGGTTACGGCAGCCGAAATCAGTTTCGCCGCAACCCACCGTTACGTAGAGGTGACGGCGGACAGGTGCCACTCACCGGGCACGCCCTTGAGCTGGTGAGCGCCGCGCTCCTCGAACTCCAGCCCGGACCCAATCACGAGGTCGCGCAGCGTGCTGGACACGAGCACGTCTTTCGGCCCGGCCAGTGCGCTCACCCGCGCGCCGATGTGCACGGCGATCCCGCCGATGTCGTCGCCGCGGACCTCGCACTCGCCGGTGTGCAACCCGGTACGCACCTCAATGCCGAGCGCCTGCACGGCGTCACGAATTGCCATGGCGCAGCGGATCGCTCGCTGCGGGCCGTCGAACATCGCGAGGAAGCCGTCTCCCGAGGTGTTCACCTCGCGACCTCGAAAGCGCGTGAGCTGTGACCGCACGACGGCGTCGTGCGCATCGAGCAACGCATGCCAGTCGCGGTCGCCCATCTCCGAAGCCCGGCGCGTCGAATCCACGATGTCCGTGAACAGCACCGTGGCAAGCACCCGATCATCGGCCAAGTCAGCCTGCTGACCGGTGAGGAACTCGGCGATCTCCTGAAACGATTCGCGCCATGGTTCGACGAAGTGATACCAGTTGCGACCTTGTAGCTCCACGTATTTCGCGCCGGGTATGTGCTCGGCGATGTACTTACCCTTCGCGGGCGGGATGACTGTGTCCTCGGCGTGCTGGACGACGAGAGTCGGCACACGGATTGTCGGAAGAACCGCACGCACGTCCACTTCCGTCACAAGAGGTATCACGCGAGCGAGCGTCCTTGGGCTGGCCGCCAGACGTTCATAACGTGCCCAACTTGCCCTGATCTCCTCGTTCCACGGAATGTCCGGGTTTCCCACAAGTTGGATCCCTCCGTTGCCCCACATGCGGACCCACGCGGCTTGATCTTTCTTTCGAACGAGTACGGTTCCGCCCGCCTCCGCGTAACCGCCGAGCACGACCAACGCGGTTGTGCGGGACGGATGTGTCGCTGCGAACAGCGCCGCTGGCGCGAACGCAGCGCCCGCTGCGACTAGGACCGCTTCGGAACTGCGCAGATCGTCGAGCACTGCGGTGATGCTGTCGGCCCACTGCTCCAAGGTCGACAACGCCCCCGGCGACAACGGGATCAGACGCTCCGGTGCCCGGCTGGTCGAAGAAAATCAAGCGACCGAGCGAGGTCATGGCCTCCACCCATCCTTGAATCGACGACAGCTCCGGAAAGACCTCAACATTGGTGACCCAGGGGGGCACGAAAATGATGTCGCGGGCACCCTCGCGCGACGCGCGATAGGCGACGCCCAAGTCGCCGTTCAGCGCATAGCGCGTCTCCGAGAACATTGCGGAAGTCTAAGCCGAGGAGCGCATCGAGTTTCGGTGTCATGCAACGAGTTGGAGCAAAGCGTCCATCTCTCCGCCTGTCTCGAAAACGATACTCGGCGGCGGCGTCCACGATTTGACCCTGCGAGACGCAGCTCAGGCCACGGGCGCAAGCTGCGCCGTGCCGATGAGCTGGCTGCCGAAGGCAAGAAAGGCGAGGAGATCGCCGCCGAGCTGGGGGTGTCTGCGGCGACGTTGTACGACTACAACCACCGACACCGGCACTGGGCTACCGACACCGTCCGACTACGCTGCCCGATGCAGCCACACCCACTACCCCATGGCTTGCGAGATCAACTAAGCGTCAAACGCTCCGATCTATATGTATTGACAATTCCTCCGCTGCGGCGGGGATCTTCGACACCTACGACCCGCAGTGCTCATTTTCGGGGAGAGACCACAGGCGCTCTTTAGCAGATCCGGCCGACTCGAGACTCGAGTGGCCAGATCAAACTGCTCGGCATGAATGTCGGCGTTTGGCTGAGCCGAGAGCGGTGGTCACGCAGGCGATTCATGCACTAGCCGGGCATTACTTACGCGCTTGGTCAACCCGCCGAGTCTCGACGCGGTTCAGCCGACCGTTTGTCCGCCGTCGACGACGAGTGCGTGGCCGACGGTGAAGGCGGCGTTGTCGGAGCAGAGCCACATCACTGCCGAGGCGATCTCTTCGGGACGGCCCATCCGGCCGACGGGTTCCTGACCGATGACCCGCTCGCGTCCTTCTGGTGTGCCTCCTGAGAAGCGGTCCATCATCGGGGTTTCGATGATGCCGGGGCAGATGGCGTTGATGCGCACATTGGCCGCCGCGTAGTCCAGCGCGGCGCAGCGGGTCAACCCGATCACCCCGTGCTTCGCGGCGCCGTAGGCTCCACCGCCGGAAAAGCCCTTGACCCCCGCCCCCGAGGAGGTGTTGATGATTGCGCCGCCGCCTGCGGCCAGGATCAGCGGGATCTCGTACTTCATGCAGAGGAACACCCCGCGCAGGTCGATGTCGAGGACCCGCTGCCATTGATCCTCGGTGATGTCGGCGAGTGGAGTGGGGGGCTGTTCGATGCCGGCGTTGTTGAAGGCGAAGTCCAGGCGACCGAACGCCTCGACGGTCTGCTGAAGGGCGGTCTGCACGTCAGTGCTGCTGGTGACGTCACATGAGAGCCCCAAGGCCTGCCCACCGGCGCGGACGATCTCGTCGGCGACGGCGCGGCTGGCCTCGGCTGAGACGTCGGCGATGGAAACCGCGGCGCCACGGTCGGCGAACGCCAGCGCGGTGGCGCGTCCGATGCCGCTCCCGGCGCCGGTGATGAACGCGACCTTGCCCGCGAATTCGTCGTTCCGACTGTTACTGGTGGTGCTTATCGGCATGGCTCGAACTCCTGACGTGGGGTCGGTGAATCGTCACTGTGGTCCGCGGTTGTGGTGAAGAAACCCGTTACCCGTTTCGCAGACTGTTCTGGAAGAAGCCGGTCAGCTTGTCGAAGGGGATGAGGTTGACCCGGTCGTAGAGGTCGACGTGGCCGGCGCCGGGGATGATGACCAGTTCCTTGGGCTCGGCGGCGAGGGCGTAGGCGTCCTCGCTGAACTCGCGGGAGTGGGCATTCTGGCCGGCGATGAACAGCATGGGTCGCGGCGAGATCGTTTCGATGTCGTTGAAGGGGTAGAAGTTCATGAACTTGACGTTGCTGGTCATCGTCGGGTGCGTGGTGGTGTTGGGGCTGTTACCACGCGAGGTGCGGTAGAAGTCGTAGAACTCCCGGTCGACGGCGCTGGATTGGTCGGTGAGTTCTTCGGGGGTGCCACCGATGTACGCGGTTGCGCCGCCATTGAATTCGGCGTCGCGCTGGTCGGCTGCCTGCTGCAGGACTTGGCGTCGCTGTTCAAGGGTGACGCCGTTGCGCAGACCATCGCGGTTGGCTGCACCCATGTCGTACATGCTGACGGTGGCCACCGACTTGATGCGCGGGTCGATCTTCGCTGCGCTGATCACGAAGCTGCCGCTGCCGCAGATCCCGAGCGCGCCGATGCGTTCCCTGTCCACGAATGACTGGGTGCGCAGGTAGTCCACGGCGGCGCTGAAGTCTTCAGCGTAGATGTCGGGTGAGACCGCGTTGCGCGGTTCCCCGTCGCTGGCACCCCAGAATGACAGGTCCAGCGACATGGTGACAAAGCCACGCTCGGCCATCTTGGTCGCGTAGAGATTGGCGCTTTGCTCCTTGACCGCCCCCATCGGGTGGCCGACCACGATCGCGGGATGGGTCGTATTGCGGTCGATGTCTTTGGGCACGAACAGGTTTCCTGCGACGTTCATGCCGTACTGGTTCTTGAACGACACGGGCTGCACGCTCACTCGATCGCTGGTGTAGAAGTTGGCCGCCCCGTTGGACATGTCTCCTGCGGGCAGGTTCGGCGTGGGGCCCGGTACGACTGAACTCGTCGTCGCGGCGGTGTCGGAACTCGACGGTGCGCAACCGGCGGCGGCCATCACGCCGACCAGGGCCACGCCCGCCCCGATCCGGGTCAACACCGTGCGGCGAGTGTGCTGGGTGATCATCGAAATGCTCCTTGTCCGTAGATGCGCTGCCAATCTCATTGTGGCGGTGCATGTTTCAGCTTGACTTAGGTGTGACGTCCTTGCCGCACCGGCTACATTGAGTCAACACCGCAGGAGCCGAGCCGGGAAGTTTCTCTGGGTAGGTGTACTGGCAGTACACCCGTGCAACCGGGGGATCGGTCGAGGTCAGGTCGCGAGTTCGATGGTGGCGGTGAAGTTGCCCTGCTGGTCGGCGATGGTGCCGATGTCGCCGCTGATGTGGCCGATGCGGGCGATGCCGGGCCAGTAGCCGACGTCACCGTAGTACAGGACGACGTCGCTGCTGGGGGCGTACCAGCCGATGTCGCGTGGCGCGGGATCATCGCCGTCGGGCATCCCGGTCATGGGCAGCCCGGGATCGAGTCGCGCGATCTTCTCCACGGCGTTGAGGTCACTGAAGTCCAAGGTCAGCGGGAGCCTGTCGATGAGCGCTCGGGCGGGAGCGTTGTCCCACAGTTCGGCGGTGATGACGGTTCCCCCGATCACGATATGAATCGGGGTGCCCGCTGAGGTGGGCGGTTGCGGCATCGGCGTTTCCTGACTACTGGTTGACCGGATCGACTGCGTTTCATCGCTTTTCGATGCACTCGACGGTGATGTCGTGGTGTTGCAGGCGACGAGCATGGCGGCCATCGCTGCCCCGGCCACGAGTGCGACCAGCCTGCTCACGGCCGGCGCCCGACGTCGGCTTCTATCCGAGGTACTGGTCATCGGCAACGTGTTCGAGCCAGTCGACGGGGCGGCCGTCGACGAAGGCCTGGATGGCGATGTGGGTCATCGCGGTGTTGTCGGTTGCGCCGTGCCAGTGCTTGACCCCGGGTGGAGTCCAGATGACATCGCCTTCGGCGATGCGCTGCTTGTCCCCGCCCCATTCCTGCACCCACCCGTTGCCGGCGGTGACGATGAGGGTTTGTCCGCCGGGGTGGGTGTGCCAGGCAGTGCGTGCGCACGGGGTGAAGGACACCTCGGCCGAACTGAACGCGCGGGCATCATTGGCGTCGAATAGTGGCTTGACGCTGACCTCTCCGGTGAACGTTTCGGCGGGCCCGCGCCCGGCCGGGCGGGACGCGTTCGGGGAAATCTCCATTGCTGTTCCTTCTCTCATTGCTCGATGTGGGTCAGCGCGCGGTGTAGCCGCCGTCGACGGGCAGGGCGACGCCGACGACGAAGCTGGCGCCGGGACTGCACAGCCACAGCACGGCCGCGGCGATCTCCTCGGGCTCGCCGAGGCGGTTGATGGGTTGATCGGCGATGGCCGCGTCGCGGTCGAGTTCGCCCTTGTCGATCATGTCGGTGACCATCGGGGTGGCTATCGTGCCCGGACATACCGCGTTGATGCGGATGCCGCGGGGCGCGTATTCGAGTGCGGCGCTGCTGGTCAATCCGAGCACGCCGTGCTTGGACGCGTGGTACGCCGCGCGGCCGGGGATGCCGACCAGCCCGCCCAGAGACGAGCAGTTGACGATCGCGCCGCTGCCCTGGCCGCGCATGACGGCGAGTTCGTGTTTCATGCAGGCCCACACCCCGCGCAGGTTGATCGCGTTCACCCGGTCGAACACCTCGGCGGGTTCATCAGCGGCATCACACGGCGGGATCTGGATGCCGGCGTTGTTGAACGCCATGTCCAATCGGCCGTAGGTGTCGACGGCGGCCTGTACCGCCTCGGCCACACTGTGCTCGTCGGAGACGTCGCATTCGACGCCGAGGGCTTGGTGGCCGGCGCTGGCGAGTTCGGCGCTGGCGTCCTTGACCGTCGCCGGGTTGATGTCGGCCAGGACCACCGCGGCGCCGGATTGCGCGAATGCTCGCGCGGTGGCCAGTCCCATACCGGATCCGGCGCCGGTGACCAGGGCGACCTGGTTGGTGAAGTCGTATGACGGGTTCATCGTGGCTCCTTCTCGAAGGTCGTGGTTGTGCGTCACGGCCGCAGCAGCACTTTGGTGGCTTGGCGGGTGTCCATGGCGCGGTATCCGTCGGCGGCGTCGTCGAGGGGAAGTTCGAGGTCGAACACCTTGCCGGGGTTGATCGTTCGGTTCCAGATGCGGTCCATCAGATCCGGCAGGAACCGGCGTACCGGGGCGGGCCCGCCGTGCAGGTGGACATGGGACATGAACAGCTCCTCGCCGTGGAGGGTGACGTCGTGGGTGACGCCGACGTAGCCGACATGGCCGCCGGGCCGAGTGGATTGGATGGCCTGCAGCATCGATTCCTGGGTGCCGACCGCTTCGATGACCGAGTGTGCGCCCGAGGCCGTTGGTGAGCTCTTTGATGCGTTTTACCCCGGCATCGCCGCGCTCGGCGATGATGTCGGTGGCTCCGAATTCGCGGGCCAGGCGTTGGCGGGTTTCGTGGCGGCTCATCGCGACGATCCGCTCGGCGCCGAGCTGACTGGCGGCCAGTACCGCGCACAGCCCGACCGCGCCGTCACCGACCACTACCACGGTCTTGCCGGGCCCGGCTTCGGCGGCAACGGCCCCGAACCAGCCCGTACCCAGCACGTCGGAGGCCGCCAGGAAATCCGGGACGAGATCGGCGGAGGGAACCTCGGGGGTGGCGACCAGAGTGCCGTCGGCCAGCGGGACCCGCATCCGCTGGGCCTGTGCGCCGCCTGCGGTGCCGAGGATCTCGCGGTTGACGCACGACGTCTGATAGCCGGCGCGGCAGATCTCGCAGGTGTTGTCGGATGCGAAGAACGAGCCCACCACGAACTGGCCGGGGCGGATCGTGGTGACGTCCGCGCCGACCTCTTCGACGATGCCGACGTATTCGTGGCCCATCGGGATCGGCCCGTCGACCGGGTCGGCACCGCGATACGGCCACAGATCCGATCCGCAGATGCACGACGCCGACAAGCTGATGACCGCGTCGGTCGGGTTTTGGATGGTGGGTTCGGGCCGCTCCTCGACCCGCACGTCACCAGGGGCGTACATCATCGTCGCGCGCATTATCGTTCTCCTCCGCAAGGGTGCCGGGCCGTTCGCCGCGGGCTCACCGTCCAGGTAACGCCTTTCCGGCGTGTCCTGGCACTGCCTGTCGAAACGTGTACCGGTAGTGCATCCCACGCCGGGACGCGCGAGACGTAGCGTCGTAGAGGTGGACAACCGCACCGAGGTCCGCGAGTTCCTGCTCTCGCGCCGGGCCAAGATCACCCCGCAGCAGGCGGGCCTGCCCGACATCGGGCAGCGCCGCGTCCCCGGGCTGCGCCGCGGCGAGGTCGCCGCGCTGGCCGGGGTCAGCGTCGAGTATTACGCCAAACTGGAACGCGGCTCCTTGGGCGGGGTATCGCCATCGGTGCTCGACGCACTCGCTCGGGCGCTGCAACTCGACGACGCCGAACGCGCGCACCTGTTTCATCTCGCCCATGCCGCCGACGGCACCAGCGCCGGCATGCGCCCGCGTCGCCGTCCCAGCACCCGATGGACACCGCGACCCGCCCTGCAATGGGTACTCGACGGCATCAGCCCCCCGGCCATCATCCGCAACGGCCGCATGGATCTACTGGCCACCAATCACCTCGGCCGGGCCATGCACGCATCGGTCTACGACAGCCAACCCGGTGGCACGCCCAACTTCGCCCGCTACACCTTCCTCGACGACGACTCCCGGCGCTTCTATCCCGACTGGGACACCGCCGCCGACACCTGCGTAGCCATCCTCCGCACCGAAGCCGGACGCGACCCCCATGACAAGGCGCTGCACGACCTGGTCGGCGAGTTGTCCACCCGCAGTTCGGAATTCCGCCGCCGCTGGGGATCTCATGACGTCCGGCTCCACGGTGCTGGAACCAAGAATTTCCACCACACCACCGTCGGCAACCTCGAACTCGCCTACGAAAGCGTCGACATGATCTCCGACCCCGGGCTCACCATGACCATCTACGTCGCCGAACCCGCCTCACCCACCGCACACGCGCTCGACTTGCTCGCATCCTGGGACAGCGCCCCCAACATCACGGAAACACACCTGCCCACCTAGCGACTCCATCGACCAACGCCCCCATCCAAGGGATCGACGGTTCCGGGCTGGGGCTGATCTACTGCTGCATGTAGTTCTGCTCGAAGGAGCCGCGCCGACCGTCGTCAAGCCCAGGGCGGCAACGCGATCGCTCCGGATTGACCGCGCCACCTACCGATGGTGGGACCATCTCGCCAAGGGCATTTCGGCGGTTCCATCGGTAGGGCTCAGCCGGCCGGTGGAAATCGAGTCGCCGAAGTGATCGCAATGGCTTTTCGGTGCCGGCCGAGTACGCTGCCCATGCAGCCACTTTCATCTACCCCGTGGCCTGCGAGATCAACTGAATCCGAAACACAACAACCCGACTCTACTTCGGGGTGGACTCACTAACGGGGACTCGCCAAGATCAATCTCGCGTTCGGGCGTCGGTCATTATGCCCAAAACAGTGGTCAGAATTGGCCGCCGATCGCTTCAATATCAACGCATATCGGGGGTGTTTCCAATGTGAACCGAAAACTGGGGGTGGCACTGTTGGCGTCTTCCGAATGGAAACGAAACTGTGTGCCTAGGAGCGATAGAGAGATTTCCATTTCGCGCATCGCGTAGGCGCTGCCTAGGCACATCCGGGCGCCTGCCCCGAATGGTAGCCACGCATAGCGATGGTCGGGTGGGCGGTTATGCCGGTCAGGGTCGAAGGCTTCTGGGTCCGGACCCCAGAACTGCGGGTGCCGGTGGGTGACATATGGGCTTATCGAGACGGTGCAACCGGCCGGCACAGGCACACCGGCGAAATCACCGTCGACTGTCGCCACGCGGCCGATGATCCAGCTCGCCGGGTAAAGCCGCAACCCTTCTCGGGCGATGTTTCTGGTGACCACGCTCGCCGACTCGGGCTGCGCATGTAGCTGCCGCTGCCACCGGCTGTACACCGCGGGGTTCCGAAGAAGCGAAATCCAGGTCCACGCAATCGTATTGGCCGTGGTTTCGTGCCCAGCCAGCAACAGCGTCAAGATCTGGTCGGCAATGGTCTCACGGTCGTATCCAGCGTCGACCATGGCGATATAGGCAGGTCGACGCTTGGTATCCGGACAACGTTCGATCATGTCGTTGATGACGTGCAGACATCTTTGCCGGATCGGGACCAGGGCTGACGGGGGTGGCAGCATTAGTCCGCCGGACTGCAACACCGCCGTCCCGGCGGCCAAGGCGTCCTCCAACTCGTCGATGTCCGTCCACCCCATCGTCACCTCGGCGACAATGGCGAGTGCCAACCGAGTGACCTCTGCCGTGAGATCGACGCGCTCGCCGCTCGCCGCTCGCCGCCTCAGCCGCGCCGCCAGGGCGTCGGTTTTCTGCACTGCGACACCGTCGAGAAGCTCGTGGTCTTGGGTCGCCAAATTGAGAACCAGCCGCTCACGTCGATGGCGCTCCGGAGGCGCGGTGAGGACGCCATCGGCAACATTTGCGCGGAAATACCTGTTCGGACCGGTCTCTTTGGTGTAGTTCGGGCTGGTAAGTACCGAACGGATGTCGTTGGGATGCTTGATCAAGACATTCCAACCTGGCACGACCGGAATAACATCCGCTTGCGTGCGCACCCACTGGTTGACGATATCTAGCACAGGGTCTGATGACGGGGAACGATCCTTATCGGGCGGCGACGGTTGCCGTTGCCGCGCCTTCATGACGCCAACTTGTTTCATTTGATAGGACGACGTTTGGAACATCCAGGAAGTTCATCCAGATGTCGCCGACCCGGGTAAAACAGTGCTGGTCGCGTTAGACCCGCCCGCCGGGCCACCTCCGCGAAGGTGGTTCCGTCGTAGCCGCATTGGCTGAAGACCTCTCGCGCGATCGTCACGAGATGCTCATGTGTCACCGCCGCGACAGCCCCTGAAGGCCGCCAGGGGGCGGTGCCTGTCCAGCTCATCCGATTGGTCCACAAACGCAGCCATTCCCCCGAGCCATAGCCTCGCACCCCTGCCTGGCCGCGGGCGCCCACGAATTGACGGCCGCGTAACCGGTCCGGTACCGAACATACGCTTGTTCAGCGCCCAGATGGAAGACAAAGGCCGCCCCGACCTTGCCCATACGTGTGGTCGGCGTTGGGGCAAAGCCTGACTGTGAGTTGACTGCTTATTAACTGTGTATGGGCTGTGAATCCTGTTGAGGTTCTGCGGATTTCGAAGTGAACCGATTGGGGCGGTCCAACGTGTCACAAGTGGCACCTGCAAGATCGGAGGAATGCCATGAAACGATCCATCATCCTGCCAGCCTTGGTCACCGCGTTCGTCGCGCTGTCACCCGTAGGCGTTGCCCTCGCGGACCGAAATCCGTCCGGCACCGGTCAACCGAACCAGGAGGCCCCCGCGAACTCCGTGCCAGGCTTCGACACCGGCGGGTTCGACAATGCGGACTCGCATTACGCCGGAGAAGACGGCACGCCGTCAGAGATGAACACAAGGGGAACGCCCGGCCACGACCACGCCGTGAGCCAGTACGACGTCGCCGGCTTCCAGTATTGCCAGCACCACACTTGTCCACGCCCGTAACTAAGGCGCTACGCCCGGGCTAGTCGGCCCCGACGTTCAGCGGCCGGTCGCGGCTCGTTCCAGGAAGCGCGCCACGCCGGGCTGGGCTAGCCCGCCACCGGGGCCTTTGGTCGGTTACCTGCTACGCGTGCGGACTGACGCACCCCAACCCTGTGACCTGGCGCTGGCAGCGACGGTGCTTGTCGCCAGTCTGTTAGCACCGGTAAGGGTGTAGTACTCGCACATCGGTTGGCAGGAAGCGTGCGCCGCACCTCATAAACATGACGAGGCTGTCGCGGCTTCCGAGAGCATGTAGCGGTCTCGCCAGCACACGGGCAGAACCGGCGAGAGCGGCGGTTTGTGGCGCATCCTGACGCTTCAGCAGGTCGAGAAAAAGTTCGCCCACTTGAAGCGAGACATGATGTAGGGCCAGCAGGCTGGTCTGCGAGACACCGGGCACGGTCGGTACGTCGACGATGTCGTCGTCCCGGCGACGTCGATGCCGCGTTCGCCGGGGCGGATCGCGTGATACCGCGGATCAAGGCGTGGGGCCATCGACACCACCCGCGCCGCCGCCGTTCCCGGGGTCGCGATCGGTTCCGCGAAACGTTCCGCCAGCACCGGCACGCCAAAGGGCTCTCGATGTCGCCGACTTCGAGCACTGGGCAGAGCACCAGGCGGCGGCGCGGGCGACTGACGGCATCACAGACCACCTCACCGCTCCCAAGAACGTGCCGTTCGTTACGTTCGCCGGGCCTTGGGCCGAGGCGATGTGGCTATCGCAGCACGAACCGGACATAACCTTCAGTGATGCCCTCGACCACGCCTGGATCGCCAACCAGGTCGACAACGTCAAGTACGAGCACCTCGTCGAGAAACTGACTAATCGTGCCGCCGAACTCGGCTTCGCTCCGCTGGGCCGTGGGTGGGAATCGGAGTGGATCTATGAGCTGGAACCGCTGTGGCCCGTTGTATGCGAGGTGGCTGCGTTACTCATCAAGGGTCAGCCTGTCAGCCATGAGACCATCCGGTCCCTGCTCGACAACCTCCCAGAGGGCTAAGCGTAAGCGCCCAACGAGCTACAGCCGACCTTTGCCGAGGAGCGTTCGCGGGCTACGTGGCATGTCACTGCTGGTCCTGGTCGTCAGATCATCGACTCTATGAACGTGCAGGAGTGGGCCGAGCATCATCACCACCAAGGCCACCACGCGCACCCCGCGCCGACAGCCGAAAACCCGACCCGATGGAACTGCGAGTGCGGCGGTGTGTGGCGCATCCTGACGCCCGAGCAGATCGAGAAGAAGTTCGCCCACTTGAAGCCAGACATGACGTAGAGCGAGCAGGCTCGTCTGCGAGACACCGAGTGCACCACGGGATGTGGACCCCGATTCCCGTTGAATCGTTACCGGAGCTTGCCTGATGCGACACCTCCCGCCGCAAGAATGCGATGGGCGAAGCCCCTACGTGCCGGCAGAAGGGGAGAAGTGACCGATAAGGACCTGTATTCGGCGATCCTGAGCGTGTTGCAGTCGCATTTCGACACTGAGATGTGTCGATCGGCGTCACAGGCTGAGTTCAATGACGATGCGGCGGTGAGAATCTCGGGAAACGCGAACCGAGCGATGCTCGCTCACCAGGTCGGCCAAGACGCGGTCAATGACTGGCTGTCGGCGAAGCTAACCCCGGTGCTTGGAGTTCGTTGGGGATGATGCGGGACTGCGAGTACGCCTTTCGTCTTTTCGCGCCCAGAGCAATTCGGACACCACACGGCGGCAGGCAGAAACCGTCCTGCTCGCGGCGCATGTGACTGGTTACAGTTCGTCATCGTCGTCGTCAACTTCGGCGAATTGCCGCGGGTCAAACTCCCCATCGTGTGGATCGAAGGCCTCAATCTGGTGATGCTGCGGGTCGGCTGGTGCATCGCCCTCGATCCGTCGCACAAGTTCGGGCCATAATGACTCTGGCAGCATGGATCTCACCGCGTCGATGAGCCGACCCACCTTGACCCGCATGTCGACGATGTCCGGTTGCCCGGCACGGGTGTCGATAAGGGTCTGCAGCCGACCCGCCGCGAGCATCGCGGTGTTCACATCCACCTTGGTGTCAGGGTCGGCGAGGGATTCGTAACCCTTGACCATGACCGTCTCGTAGAGCGCCATCGGGGTGATCGCAGTGGCCACACCGTTGACGAAGTCGATGCCGTTTTCCTGAGCCCTTCGCTCCAGGATGTCCCGGTAAGTGGCCTGGCAATGTTCTGCACCGGGAAGTGCCGGGCGGTGTGGTTGCGGATCGAATCGACGGTGATCTGATCACCGTTCTCGAGCTTGACGTTGTCGTCCTCCAGGGCACGCAGGATCATCGCGTAACTGGCTCCGGACGCCAGAAGGTCATTCACCTTTGTGCGCACGTGGTCGTTGCGGCACACGCGGCACCGGGGTTCGAGGAGAATTCCGTTGACACCGGCGATAGCGGTCGACGGCACCGTAATGACGGTCCCCTCTGCTGGCTCCTGCGGCTCGGTCATGGCGGTGCTCCTCACTGAGCGTTCTGGGCGTCCTGCCGGTTTCTACCTATTGCGGGCTGGAACCGCCGCTGATACAGGACAATCCGGACCGCCGACAGGGCTCTGGGCTTTCTGCGGTACTTGGCGGTACTTGTCGGCCACCGCCATCGCGTGGGCTCATCACACACGGTCGACGTCGTGCCCGTAGGCGTCTCGTCAGTCTTTCTCCTTAACGTCGACATCTGTGACCGTGATCGGGTCGGGATATGCGTCGATCAGCTTGCGCAACACCCGGGCGTTGAACTCGGCGTCGCAGTGTCCGCAGACACACTCCACGCCCTCCGCCATCTCCCCATACAGCTGCTGGGCTGCGACCAGCGTCGGGCGGTGTGAGGCGTTGGCATGCTGGAGGGAGCAGTAGCCGGCAAGTGATGCCCTGCCAGTGCGTTCTGCGTATAGCGCGTAGAAGTGCTCGGTCCTATTGCAGTAGCGACCGTCGGGCCACTGCCAGTCGCACCCGACTTGCCTGAACCAGTCGTCGTCCACTGCGGATTCGGCAGGTTTGAGCTCGATAAAGCCAAGGTCGCTCAGTGCCTGTATGTCGTGACGAATCTCTTCTTCACTCACCCCCAGCTGACGGGCCAGTTCGTCATCCGCGAGACCTTCCACCGCGGTCGGATCGATATCCGCCGCCAGCTTCTGGGCCATTAACGCACGCATAACCTGCTCCTGGCGCTCGGTAGGTGGCCGATGTCGATGTGGCCGCCCGGCGGATACGGGTGCGGCGCTCGGTCACCTACGTCCGAAGACCGGGCTGGTGGAAGGTCCGACCAAGAACCACACGGCGCGCACGGTGCCGGTGCCCGCGTTCCTCGCCCGCTGCTCGAGACCGAGATCGCCGAGCGCGATCGCGGCGCGCTGGTGTTCGAGTCCGGCGCGCGGCGGCGGGCACGCTGACGCTCGGGCAGGCCCGCTACACGTTCACTAAGGCGGTGACGGCGGTCGACGGGATCGACGGGGTACGGCTGCACGATCTGCGGCACACCTGCGCCTCGCTGGCGATCAGCGCGGGCGCGAACGTCAAGGTGGTGCAGAAGCTGCTCGGCCACAAGACGGCGGTGCTGACGCTGGACCGGTACGGCCACCTGTTCCCCGACGACCTGGACGCCGTGGCGACCGCTTTCGATGCTGCTGCGGACGATCTGCGGACTGCGGATGGTCGTGCAAGCTCGGTGGTCGCGGTGTCAGAAATAGCCTCTGACCTGGGTGGCAGGTGCAGGATTCGAACCTGCGTAGGCGTAAGCCGACGGATTTACAGTCCGCTCCCATTGGCCGCTCGGGCAACCTGCCTTGGTGCGAGTAGCAGGGTACAACGAGGACGTCCTCGAGACGAAAACGGCCGACCCCCTCCGACCAGGTTCTGCGTTCGGCGTCGTAGCGCCTCTGCTTGGGCACCCCTCCGGCGCTTGCACGGCGTGCGCGAAGATGTACCCAGGCACGAACCGAGCCACCACCGAAGGAGGACGCAATCCAATGGCGGATTCATCGTTCGACGTCGTCAGCAAGGTCGACCGCCAAGAGGTCGACAACGCCCTCAACCAGGCCGCCAAGGAGCTTTCCACCCGCTTCGACTTCCGCGGCACCGACACCCGCATCGAATGGCAGGGCGAGGAGACGATCACCATCACCTCGTCCACCGAGGAACGCGCCAAGGCCGCCATCGACGTGTTCAAGGAAAAGCTCATTCGCCGCGACATCTCCATGAAGGCGTTCGACATCTCCGGCGATCCGCAGGCATCCGGCAAGACCTACAAGGTCAGCGGCACCATCAAGCAGGGCATCGACAGCGAGAACGCCAAGAAGGTCACCAAGCTGATCCGCGACGAGGGACCCAAGGGCGTCAAGGCCCAGATCCAGGGCGACGAGATCCGCGTCAGCTCGAAGAAGCGTGACGACCTTCAGGCCATCATCGCCATGTTGAAGAAGGCCGACATCGAGGTCGCGCTGCAGTTCGTCAACTACCGCTAGTTCAGCAACTGGTCGGTGACGTTCACGTTCGTCGTCGCGTCGTCGCGGTGGTCGTCCATGTTGCGGCACTCGCCAAATACGTCGACGTAGCCGTCTTCGCGCGCGACCGGGTTCTGGCCGATGACCGCCATCACCGTGTCGGTGTGGATGACGGTGCCGAACGGCTTCTTGCCCGGCGGCGGACCGTCGTACCAGCCCACTCCCTGTTGCACGATCGTCTGGGCGAGCTGCTCGAAGTACTTCTCCGGCTCGGTGTCCTCTGCAATGCGGAAGGCCACGTGCGACCCTGCCGCGGTAGGGCGGCTCCCCCTGGTCGTTGCACGCCTCGAACGCAAAGCCGCCACTGACGTCCTGCAGCGCGGCGACCTTCACGATGTCCCTGGCCGGACCGACCACCTGCTTCATCGTGTCCTCGTTGGAGAACGTCTCGACCGGCGATATCGGAGATTCCGAGGGCCGTGGCGGCTGGGACCCGAATGAGGAGCAGCCCGCCAGCGCGACCACCGCGAACACCGCGGCGACGCCGCGTGACGTGAGACGCATCGGACTAACGCAGCTCGTCGGTGATGTCGACTGCGATCGTCTTGCGGTCATTGTGATGGTCGACCATGTTGCGGCACTCGCCCGACACCTGCACGTAGCCCTCTTCCTTATACGTCGCGTCCTGGGACATGATCGCCATGATCGGGCCCTTGTGGATCACCGTCCCGAACGGCTTCAACCCCGGCGGCGGGCCGTCGGTCCAGCCTGATGCGACCATCGTCGTCGCGATCTTCTCCAGATACTCCGTTGGTTCCATGTCCTTGGGCAGCGAGAAGTTCATCTGCGTGACGCCGCGATACGGCGGCTCCCCCTGGTCGTTGCATGACTCGAACGAGAATCCGCCGGTGACGCCCTGCAGTCCGGCTTGTCGCGCGATCTCCTTCGTCGGCTCAACCACCTGTGCCATCGCCTCGTCGTCGGACATCGGCGCCAACGACGGCTTCGGCGGCTCCGACGGCCGCGATTCGGGTTTCATCGGGAAGCACCCTCCTAGTGCGAAGGCCAGAGCGAACGCGGCGCAGGCCAGCCGTGGCGCGGTCCTAGAACGAATGGTCATTGGTAATAGTCTGCCGTGGACGTTGAGCTTCGGTATCGATGATCGCCGGTGAGCCGGGAATGTCTGCGCCGACGGGTGGTAGGTGGATCGGGGGCAGGAAAGGCAGATCGATCTCGGTCGGTGGCAGCTGCAGTCGGGGCTGGTGCCTGCCGTCGGCCAGCAGACCCTCCGCTCCGAGCTGATCGCTGGTTCCGGTCACAATGCGTGTCATAGCGCGCAAGGACTCGCTGCCCCTGTCGTAGTAGTGCGAATGGTCGTTCGTGTCCAGACCGTCGGAGCCCACCACTTCCGCGTCGAAGCGAACCGACCCGAAGGCGTCGCCGGCCGGATCGATGCCGAGCCCCGCATCCAAACCCACGGGATAGTCGAGACTTCGGTTGAGCCAGTCGGGCAACCACTCCGGCGCCGCCCCGATCCAGCCGACCGGATCCGACGACGCCGAACCGACATACACCTGACCGCCGTCGAGGTGGAAATCCGCTGCGCTTCTTGCCAAATCGGTTCCCGGACAGCCGAGCAGGACGGCGTCGTTGGCATGCATACCGGACTGGGCGAACGCGTCCGCCACCGTCGTCGACCCATAGGAATGCCCGAGCACCGTCACGTGCTGCTGCACGTCCGGCGAGTGAGTCACCCACAGTCCGTTGACATCTGCGGCCAGCAAGCTGCCGCCGTCTCGAGCGTTTCCTGGGGCGGCGACGTCGGGGTCCCCGAAGCCGTCCGGTGCGTCATAGCCCATCCAGGAGATCACGGCGTGCTTGCCGTTCGGTTCGGCGGCGTTGCTCTGCTCCCAGAGGTTGATGGCGTCGTTGTGACCGTCCGAAAGCCAGCCGTCGCGGACGCTGCTGCCCGTGCCCGGCACGATGACCGAGACGGCGTCGGCGAGGTCGGGGTCGCCGATCGAGATTGCGGCCCGACCCTGGCCTCTGTCGGCAAGTGGCTCGTACTTCCACAGCATGACCGGGCGCGGACGGTTCGGGTTGCCGGTGCCGGCTTGGTGTTCGAGGCCTTCCTTGACCTTGAGCGCATTGTTGTAGCGGGTGATGGCGTCGGCCGACAGGCCGTACAAGCCAGGGTTCGCCCGCACCTGCTCCGCCGAAACACCTTGCTGCGCAGCGGCGTTGGTGACCCGATTGAGATCGTCGTTCATCACCTGCATGTTGATCGAGTTTCGCGCCCATGCCGGAACTCCGTTGAGGCTTCCCAAGCCTTCCGGATGCTCGCGGATCAACCGGTCCCGGTCTGCCTGGCTCAGCGACTCCCACCACTCCTCGACCTGTTCGGTCGAGGCGCCAGGCGGCGGCATCGGAACCGGCCTCGCATCGGGCGGCACCTCCACCCAGTCGTCGGCCCTATCCATGGCAGCGGCGAGATCCCGATCCACCTGCGTCGCCTGCGCCAACACCCGCTGGAGCGCCTGCGTCAGGACAGCCGCGTTATGGATGTCCTCCGCGAAATTGAATCCGGGTGTGGGCTGCACCGTTCCGGTTGCCGTGTCGACGACCAGCCCGAGATCGCGGGCGGCGTCGAGCACCTGCTGCAGGTTGTCCTTGACGATCTGCACGTTGGTGGCAGCCGCAGCGGCCGCCCGCGCTGCCGCCAGCGCCGCGTCGGCGTCCTTGAGCAATGCCTGGCGGGTGTGCTCGATCGCCTGCCTGGCTTCGTCGGCGCCTGCCCCCGTCCAGTCGGGGAACGTCGGCAGGCTGTCGGCGGTGTCGGTGGAGACCCGCGCGCGCATGCGCGCCGCGTCGCCGACCGTGCGCACCGCGCCGGGATCCCAGCGCAGCACATCCTCGACGGTCAGCGTCACGCCGGTCCTACAGGCTTGTCGGGTCCAGCGCGGCGATGGCCCGGTGGTTGTCGGCCTCGGTCTCGGCGTACGCATTCGAGGCGCTCGCCAGCGCGGTGGCCTGCGAGGTCAGCACACGCTCCAACGCTGCCGTGGTGGCCTGCCAGCGCTGCGTTTTGGCGCTGATCGCCTGTGCCGACTGTCCGACGAGGCCGGACTGCGCGCCATCGGCCGCCGTGATCGCCGAACCGTGGCCGGCACGCAGCAGGTCGGCGTAACCGCGGACACGCTCCGCGGCATCGGCCAACTCCTGCGGGTTGACCCGAATCGGTTGGGGCATGGGGAGCCTTTCGTGCCGTCCGGCAGCTGACGCTATCAGCGCCACAGGAGGGTCAATTGCACTAATTTGGGCGGGCCAGTTAACTTCGGCGGCGCGGCCGACGCAGTTCGTCAACTGCCAGTGAAACGGCATGTGTCGGCAATACGCTGAACGCCATGGCACCTGCTCAACGCGAACCCAAAGTCGTCGTCCTCGGTGGAGGCTCCTGGGGCACCACCGTCGCCTCGATCTGCGCCAGGCGTGGGCCGACGCTGCAGTGGGTGCGCTCCGAGGAGACCGCCAACGACATCAACGAAAAGCACCGCAACACGAAGTACCTCGGCGACGAGGTTGCGCTGTCACCGACCCTTCAGGCCACCACCGACTTCTCCGAGGCGGCCGACTGCGCCGACGTCATCGTGATGGGCGTGCCGTCACACGGCTTCCGCGGCGTGCTGGAGCAGCTGGCCAAGGAGCTGCGGCCGTGGGTCCCGGTGGTGTCGCTGGTGAAGGGTCTCGAGCAGGGCACGAACTACCGGATGAGCCAGATCGTCGACGAGGTGCTGCCCGGGCATCCGGCGGGCATCCTGGCCGGGCCCAACATCGCCAGGGAGGTCGCCGAGGGGTATGCCGCCGCGGCCGTGCTCGCGATGCCGGACCAACATCTGGCGGCCAACCTCGCAAACCTGTTCCGCACCCAGCGATTCCGGACGTACACCACCGACGACGTGGTCGGTGTGGAGATGGCTGGCGCGTTGAAGAACGTGTACGCCATCGCCGTCGGGATGGGCTACTCGCTCGGCATCGGCGAGAACACCCGCGCGATGGTGATCGCCCGGGCGCTGCGCGAGATGTCAAAGCTGGGCGAGGCGATGGGCGGGCACCGCGACACCTTCGCCGGCCTGGCCGGCATGGGTGACCTGATCGTCACGTGCACCAGCCAACGCAGCCGCAACCGTCACGTCGGCGAGCAGCTGGGTTCGGGCAAGACGATCGACGAGATCATCTCGTCGATGAACCAGGTCGCCGAGGGCGTGAAGGCGGCGAGCGTAATTATGGAGTTCGCCAACGAGTACGGGCTGTCGATGCCGATCGCACGCGAGGTCGACGGCGTGGTCAACCACGGCTCAACCGTCGAGGACGCCTACCGCGGGCTGGCGGCCGAGAAGCCCGGCCACGAGGTGTACGGCTCGGGGTTCTAGAGCTGGCGACTTAGTTGAAGAAGGGGTTCGTTCCCTCGGGGCGGTCCACCATCGGATTGACCTCGCCCACAATGAAACTGCCCGCCGGGCTGATTACGAAGCCCGCCTGATTTCGGCTGTCGACGCACGCCGTCACGCTGCCGTCGTTGCCGCAACTCAGCGTCTGGAACGACAGCCGCGAGTTGGCCGGCAGCGGCTTGATGTCGCCGGCAGCGGCAAACGGGTTGCCGTCGACGTTGGAGAAGACGGGCACGCCGCCCATCGCACCGCTGACGAGGGTCGCGCCCTCCGGCGCGCCGGGGATCGGACCGCTGCAGCCGTAACCGCCGGAACGCTGCAGCATGCACGTCAGCCCGTCCGGCGTGGTGAACGCGTACGCGGAGTCGCCCAGCACCGCGAATTCCGACGGCTTCACCGGGGCGTACGCATTCACGTTGGGCGGCGGCGGTGGCGGGGGCGGCTCCGCCGGGTCGGCTGCGGCGGTGCCCGGCACGATGAGCCCGGCTGCTGCCGCGACGCCCAGCGCGGCGATCACTCTGTTCAGCATTGGCCCAGCTTAGATGTTGCAGAAGTGAAGAGCAGAGCTTCTATCCGAACGTGTAGCTGCCCGCGGGGCTGATCACGAAGCCCGACTGATCGGCATTGTTCAGGCAGCTCGTGGACACCCCGTCGGTGCCGCAGCTGACGGTGCTGAAGCTGAGCCGGGTGTTGGGCGGCAGCGGTTTGGCCCCGTCGACGACGCCATACAGCGGCTGGGCGGAGCTGGCGAAGCCGGGCGCCCGCGAGGGGGCGGCGGTGACCATGTTGGCCCCTCCTGGCGCCGCGGGAATCGGCCCGCTGCAGCCATACCCTCCGGCCTGCTTGTCCAGCACGCATGTCACGCCGTCTGGCGCGCTGAACGCCAGCCAGGCGCCGTCCTGCACGGCATATTCGGTGGGCTTGGCCGACGGAAAGGCTTGGATATTGGGCATTGGTGGCGGATCGGCCGCAGCGATACCGGGCTGGCCCAAGACTGTCGCCCCCGCGACCCCCAGCACGCCGACCAGAATTCTGTTCAGCATGGTTCTCACCCTATTGGGTGG
Source organism: uncultured Actinomycetota bacterium (assembly GCA_963713225.1). Classification (GTDB taxonomy): domain Bacteria; phylum Actinomycetota; class Actinomycetes; order Mycobacteriales; family Mycobacteriaceae; genus Mycobacterium. The sequence continues at coordinate 36,308 of CAVQLB010000002.1, forward strand.
CTGTGGGGAGCGCAGCCCCTACCGGTGCGCACTCCCGGCGAACGGAACGTTCGCGCTCAGTACTGCCCCGGCCCCCGGCCTGCCATCTCCTCGAGCCGACGGATCCGCTCCTCCATCGGCGGGTGCGTGGAGAACAACTTCCCCATCCGCTCGCCCGCCCGGAACGGGCTGGCGATCATCAGATGAGCCTGGTCGGCCAGCTGCGGCTCCGGCGGCAATGGCGCCTGCTGGACGCCGCCGCTGATCTTGCGCAGCGCGGACGCCAGCGCGAGTGGGTCGCCGGTCAGCTCTGCGCCGGATTGGTCGGCCTGGTACTCCCGCGACCGCGACACCGCCAGCCGGATAACCGTCGCCGCGATCGGGCCAAGCAGCGCAACCAGCAGAATGGCAAGGGGATTCGTGCCACCCTCGCGGTTCCCGCCGAACGCGCTCGCGAAGAACGCCATGTTGGCCAGTGCGGTGATCACCGCTGCCATCGCCCCGGCCACGCACGAGATCAGGATGTCGCGGTTGTAGACGTGCGACAGCTCATGGCCCAGCACGGCGCGCAATTCCCGCTCGTTGAGGATCTGCAGGATGCCCGTCGTGCAGCACACCGCGGCGTTGCGCGGGTTACGTCCGGTCGCGAACGCATTCGGGTTCGCCGTGTCGCTGATGTACAGCCGCGGCATCGGCTGATGGGCGGTGGTGGCCAGCTCCCGAACCACCTTGTACATGTACGGGACCTGCACCTCGGTGACCGGCTGGGCGTGCATTGCCTTGAGTGCCAGCTTGTCGCTGTTGAAGTAGACGTAGACGTTCATGCCGACGGCGAAGAGCACCGCCAGGAACATGATGTTCCTGCCGAACAGTGCGCCGACGCCGACGATCAGCCCCGAAAACAGCGCCAACAGCACGAATGTCTTGAATGTGTTGGCGTGCGGATGCCAGCTCATCAGCGTCCTCCGATGCTAGTTTCGCTACCTCAACGCTCGATCAGCCATCGCGGGTTCCTGACCTCAGCCGTGGCGATTGACCGTGTAGTCCACCAGTGACGCCAAGGCCTGCCTACCCGGGCCCTCCGGCAGATTCGCCAGCTCGTCGCGGGCCTCGACGGCATACCGCGCGACCGTGTCCTTGGCGTGCACCATGCCCGGCGACCTGCGCAGCAGCTCCAGCGCCTCGGCCAGCTCATCGTCGTCCTCGACCGGGCCGGCCACCAGCTCGCGCAGCCGGTCGGCGTCCGGACCCGTTTCGCGCAGCGCGTAGAGCACCGGCAGCGTGTGCACGCCCTCGCGCAGGTCGGTGCCGGGCACCTTGCCGGACTCGTCGGGATCGCTGTCGATGTCGATGATGTCGTCGGAGATCTGAAACACCGTGCCGACGATCCCGCCGAGCCGGCTGAGCCGCTCGATCTGCTCCTCGTCGGCGCCGGAGAATGTGCCGCCGAACCGGCCGGACGCCGCGATCAGGCAGGCCGTCTTCTCGTACACCACCTTCAGGTAGTGCTCGACGGAGTCGACGTGATCGGCGGCGCCGCGGGTCTCGCGCATCTGCCCGGTGACCAGCTGGGCGAACGTCTCGGCGATGACCCGAACCGCGTCGGGTCCGAGCCGGGAAACCAGCCGCGACGCCGTCGCGAACAGGTAGTCGCCGGCCAGGATCGCGATGTTGTTGCTCCATCTGGCGTTCGCGCTGGGCGCGCCACGTCGCACCTGGGCCTCGTCCATCACGTCGTCGTGGTACAGCGTGGCCAGGTGCACCAGCTCGATGACGGCGCCGGCGACGGTGACCTGCCAGTTGTCGGGATCGGGCCCGAGGCGCGCGGACAGCACGGTGAACAGCGGGCGGAAGCGCTTGCCACCGGCCTGGAAAAGATGCTGCACAGCCTCGGCCATCAACTCGTCGGCTTTGCCCAGCTCAGTGGACATCAGGTCCTCAATGCGGGCAACGCCGTCGCGGACATCCTGCGCGAAGGCGGGGTCTCCGAAGTCCACGCCCGCGACCACACTCGCCGGTGTCCTCACCCTGCCAACATACTGGGAAGCATGAACACCAGGGCTGACGTGGTCGTGGTCGGCGCGGGGCCTGCCGGTTCGGCGGCGGCGGCCTGGGCTGCCCGCAGCGGCCGCGACGTGCTGGTGATCGACTCGGCCGAGTTCCCCCGCGACAAGGCCTGCGGTGACGGCCTGACCCCGCGAGCCATTGCCGAGATGCAGCTCCTCGGCCTCGGACCCTGGCTCGAGGGCCGTATCGCACACCACGGTCTGCGGATGTCGGGCTTCGGCTCCGAAGTCGAGGTTCGGTGGCCCGGACCGTCGTTCCCGCGAGTCAGCAGTGCGGTACCGCGCACCGAACTCGACGACCGCATTCGCATGGTCGCCGCCGACGACGGCGCGAAGATGATGCTGGGCGTCAAAGCTGTTGATGTGCACCATGATTCATCTGGTCGCGTCAGTTCTCTGGTGTTGGATTCCGGCGCCGAGATCGGCTGCGAGAATCTGATCGTCGCCGACGGAGCGCGGTCGACACTCGGCCGCGTGCTGGGTCGCGAGTGGCACAAGGAGACGGTGTACGGCGTGGCAATCCGCGGGTACGTCGCCACCCCGCGCGCCAGTGAGCCGTGGATCACCTCGCACCTCGAGCTGCGGTCGCCGGAGGGCGAGCTGCTTCCGGGCTACGGCTGGATCTTCCCGCTGGGCAACGGCGAGGTGAACATCGGCGTCGGGGCGCTGGCGACCTCGAAGCGGCCGGCGGACGCGGCGCTCCGGCCGCTGATGTCGTACTACGCGTCGCTGCACCGCGAGGAGTGGGGCTTCTCCGGTGAGCCGCGGCTGGGCCTGTCCGCGTTGTTGCCGATGGGAGGCGCGGTGTCCGGGGTGGCCGGGCCCAACTGGATGCTCATCGGCGATGCCGCGGCCTGCGTCAACCCGCTCAACGGCGAGGGCATCGACTACGGGCTGGAGACCGGCAGGCTGGCCGCCGAGTTGCTGGGTTCGGGCGATCTCACGTCGGTGTGGCCGTCTGTTCTGCAGCAGCACTACGCCCGCGGGTTCTCCGTCGCACGCCGGCTTGCGCTGCTGCTGACCTTCCCGCGCTTCCTGCCGTCGACGGGTCCGATCGCGATGCGGTCGACTTTTCTGATGAACATCGCGGTGCGGGTGATGGCCAACCTCGTCACCGACGAGGATGCGGACTGGATCGCGGGAGTGTGGCGGCGCGCAGGCGCGGGCTCGCGGCGCCTCGACCGACGCCCGCCGTTCAGCTGATTCCCTGTGCGAACCTCAGAGCGAAATTTTCGCTCGACGGTACCAATTGGGCCGTCGGCCACCGAATTATTCGCTCAGAGGTTGGCACAGCGGGTACGCACCTGAAATGTTTTCGCGCCCTGGTGTGTACCGAGTGCCGATGAGGTCGCGTCGCGATGACATCGAATCCTCGGCGACGAGTGCCTGCAGCTTTGGAGAGAAAGGACAGCTAGGCCAGGGACTTCGCGAAGCCGCTGACGTCGCGAATGGTGGCGGCGAACACTTCGGGCATATAGCCGCCGAGCAACACGTCGCAGCCATGGCCGGTACCGACCACTATCCGCCCGACCGCCGGAACCCCAGCACGTACAAGCCTGCGGTAGTAGAGCAGCCCCTCGTCGCGCAGCGGATCGATCTCGTTGACCGAGATGACGTGGGGCGGAAGGCCACTCAGCTCCTCGTCGGTCGCCCACCCCGCGTAGCAGGTGGCGTCCTGTGAGTTTTCTCCTGTCGGGTCGTACACCGATGCCGCAAGGCCCATCACCTCGCGGGTGAGGAAGTAGCCGTCGTTCTCCTTCAGCGATGGGAGTTCGTCGGGCTGCTCGTACCAGCGTCCGGACATGAACGGGCACTGTGCGTACGCGCCTGCGATCTCGTTCAGCCAGCCCTCCCGTTTGGCCTTGTGCGCGGTGGTGAGGGTGAAATTGCCGCCGCCCGACTCGCCGTTGGTGATCAGGTGGCTGATGCCGAGATCCTTGCGGTTCGCATACGCCCATCGGATCGCGGACGCACAGTCGTTGAGCCCCGCCGGGTACGGGTGCGGTCCGAGCTTGCCGCCCGCGTTGCGGAATTCGACACCGATGACGACAAGTCCTGTGGCGGCGAGGTTTTCACGTGCACGCGTGTAACTCGTATCGGTCACGCTGTTGATCGCCATTCCGCCGCCGTGGAAGTGCACAACGCCGGGCAACTCTCCGCCAGCCGGGATTGGATGGGTGACGTACAGCGCGATGTCGTTGCCGTCGACGCCCGTGATGGTCGTCGTCATGGTGGCGATGCCCTTGGCGATCGGAAGGGTTTGCGCCAACTCCTCGAGGACGGCGCCCATCCGATTCTCGGTCGCGGCTACCGCCGCAAGCCGGTCCGGCAGCGGTGCGTCGGGCGTCACCGGCGGTACGGGCATGTGCCCGTCGAGTCCGAACGGCGCGAGCGCCTTCACCATGCGAGGATCGGCACGCGGGTCGGTGCCGATCGTGCAGTGGGGATCTGCCAGGCGTCCGTGCATCTCTCGACGACCTTAGCGCGGGGTCCCTGCGGGTTTCGTCGCGGCGTGCAGCGCGACGATCCCGCCGCTGAGGTTGCGCCAGCGCACCGCCGACCAGCCGGCGTCGGCGATTCGGCGTGCGAGCGCCGCCTGATCGGGCCACGCCCGAATCGACTCCGCCAGATACACATACGCGTCGGGGTTCGACGACACCGCGCGCGCAACCCGCGGCAACGCCTGCATCAAATACTCCTTGTACGCGGTGGCGAACAGCGGATTCGTCGGCGTCGAGAACTCGCACACCACCAGCCGCCCGCCCGGCCTCGTCACCCGCGCCATCTCCCGCAGCCCCGCGGCGTTGTCGACGACATTGCGCAGGCCGAAGCTGATCGTTACTGCATCGAACACCCCGTCGGCGAACGGCAGCCGCGTCGCGTCCCCGGCGACCTTCGGCACCCGACGGCCCGCGCCCGCCGCGAGCATTCCGACCGAGAAGTCCGCGGCCACACACCACGCGCCGGACACCGCAAGCTCCACCGTCGACACCGCGGTGCCCGCCGCCAGATCGAGCACCTTGTCGCCGGGACCGATGCGCAGCGCCGAGCGGGTGGCGCGCCGCCACAACCGGTCCTGCCCGAGTGACAGCACGGTGTTGGTGAGGTCGTAGCGCCGGGCGACGGCGTCGAACATCGACGCCACCTCGCGCGGGTCCTTGTCCAGCGACGCCCTGCTCACGACCGTGACGCTACCTGTGGACTTCCGTAGACCGGGAATGCCCAGCGCGATAGTGGGCATTCAACAGACGTGACTGAAAAAATCTGGTTCATCACCGGCACATCACGTGGCTTCGGCAGGGAATGGGCGATCGCGGCCCTCGAACGCGGCGACAATGTTGCCGCCACCGCGCGCGACATCGCAACCCTGGCCGACCTGGCCGAGAAATACGGCGACGCACTGCTGCCGATCCAGTTGGACGTGACCGACCGCGGTGCGGACTTCGCGGCGGTCAAGCAGGCCCACGACCACTTCGGGCGGCTCGACATCGTCGTCAACAATGCCGGCTACGGGCACTTCGGCTTCATCGAGGAGGTTTCCGAGCAGGAGGCGCGCGACCAGATCGAGACGAACGTGTTCGGCGCGCTGTGGGTCACCCAGGCCGCGCTGCCGTATCTGCGCGCCCAGCGCAGCGGGCACATTGTTCAGGTGTCGTCCATCGGCGGCATCGTCGCCTTCCAGAACGTCGGCATCTACCACGCGTCCAAGTGGGCGCTCGAGGGGTTCTCCCAGTCGCTGGCGCAGGAGGTCGCGCCGTTCAACATCCACGTCACGCTCATCGAGCCTGGCGGGTTCGACACGGACTGGGCGGGGCCGTCGTCCAAACGGTCGACTCCGCTGCCGGCCTACAAAGACGTGCACGACGAAGCCGATCGCGCGCGTGCGCAGCGGATATCGAAGCCAGGCGATCCGACGGCGTCGGCCGCTGCAATCTTGAAGGTGGTCGATGCACCCGAGCCGCCGCTGCGGGTGTTCTTCGGCGAGGGTCCCTTGCAGCTGGCCAAGGCCGACTACGAGAACCGGCTGAAGACGTGGGAGGAGTGGCAGCCGGTCTCGGTGCTCGCGCAGGGCTGATCAGGCCGCTCTGACGCCGCGGGTCCCGAGCACGGCTTCGTAGTGCCCGATGAGCTCGTCGCAGATTGCCGGCCAGGTGCGGCCGAGCACGCTGCGGCGAGCTGCGACCGAGTAGCGCTGACGCTCGGCGAGCAGGTGATCGACCGACGTCGCCAGCCGGGACTCGAACTCGGCGACCGGCAGCAGCAGGCCGGTGTGCATGGGCGCCACCAGATCTCGCGGACCGCCCGCGTCGGGGGCGATGACCGGCAGGCCCGAGGCCATCGCCTCCTGGACGGCCTGGCAGAAGGTCTCGTGCTCGCCGGGGTGGACGAAGACATCCATGCTGGCATACGCGGTCGCGAGTTCCTCGCCGTAGAGCGCTCCGGTGAAAATAGCTGTTGGCAGCGCTGATTCGAGCTTGGCCCGGTCAACACCGTCGCCGACGATGACCAGCTGCAGATCGTCACGGCCTGCCAGCGCTGCGAAGCGTTCGACGTGCTTCTCGGGCGCGAGCCTGCCGACGAAGCCGACCACCGGCTTACCCTCCGGCGACCACCGCCTGCGCACCTGTTCGTCGCGCGCGGAAGGTGCATAGCCTGGCGATGTCGACTCCACGCGCCCACTTGTGAATCCGCGGAATGCCACGTGCAGCAAGGTTTTCCATCGCCGACACCGATGGCGCCAGCGTCCGGTCGGCCCTGCTGTGCAGGTGACGGGTCCAGGCCCAAGCCGCACGTGCGGCGATGCCGATACCGTAGCTCTGCGCAAAACCCGCTACATCTGTTTGGAATACCGCAACCGTCGGCACTCCCAAGTAGCGCGCCGCATGCAGCCCGCCGTAACCGAGCAGTGCCGGTGACGCGAGGTGCACCACGTCGGGGTCGAATCCCCGCAACACCTTGACCATTCGGGGCCGCGGAACCCCGAGCGGCAGCGAGGTGACCTTCGGGAACATCCGCGACGGCACACGGTGAACGCGGACACCCTCGTGGACCCGGTCCGCCGGCGGCTGGCCCCGCGGCGTGTCCGGGGCGATGACGAGGACTTCATGACCATTGCGGCGGAGATGCTCGATGACCCGAAGCACCGAGTTGGTGACGCCGTTGACATTCGGGAGGAAGGACTCTGCGACGATCGCAACGCGCACACCAGGATGGTGTCACCAACAGCTTTCGGAACGGTTGCCTCCGGGGATACGACACGCAAAGTTCTCGTGCCGATGAACGGCCATGCCTAAAGCATCCGGATCGTCTCCGGGTATTCTGCGCACCAAGGAAGGGCGGTTGACATGGGAATTTCCCGCAGGACAGCGGCGATGACGGCCGCCCTGCTCGCAGCCCTGGCCATCACCACGGCCGGCTGCACCAACCAGGTCACCGGTACGGCCACGCAAGATCCGACCCAGCCGCCGCTGGCTCTGAGCGACGACGGTGCAGGCATCGTCGCCGGCTACCCCGACGCCCCCGTGCAGATCGAGCTGTACACCGAACCGCAGTGCAGTCACTGCGCGCAGCTACAAGACGAGTTCGGTGACGAGATGGCCCGCTACATCAACCTCGGCCAGCTAGCCGTGACGTACCGCCCGCTGACGTTCCTCGATGACGGGAACAACAAAAGCCATTCCGCGCGGGTCGCCAACGCGATGTTCCTCGCGGTCGGCCCGCCGGAGGCAACCGAGGATCCCAACACTGCGTCGGGACCGGAGTTCCAGCGCTTCGTCGAAGAACTATGGGCCAACCAGGATCCCGGCGGCTCGGGACCGACCGACGAGGAGATGGCGGAGATGGCCACCGACGCCGGTATGCCGACCGAGGTCGCCGGCAAGATCGGCGACGGCGAGGATGCGACGAACGTCGACATCGAGGAGATGGCCGCCTACAACTTCGGGGCGCTGCTCGGCGTCGATCCGATAACCAGCGGAACGCCAACGGTTTACGACCTCGGCAGTGAGGAAAAGGTCGACATTCACGACAGCGACTGGCTGGACAATCTGATGTCGGCGGCCTGACGCGCCAGCCGTCGTTCGAAGTAGGCCAGACCCATCAACGCCGCCCCGGCGATCAGCCAGCCGACCACCGCGATCGACCCTGCCGGAATGATCGCGAGCGCCGCGTTGCGGTCCTGCACTCGGACCAGATCGGGATTGTCCTTGTCGTATTCGACGTAAATCCGCATCCCCGTGTCCAATTCGGACGGGTACAGCACTCCGAGTTCGGGACGGTAGGTGATGCGGTCGGGTGTCACGAACTCGATCGTCGAGCGTCGCGGACCCGCGCTGAGCACCTCGGCGGCGGCCACCCCCATGTTGCCTTCGATCTGGTGGTCGTTGCGCCAGGCACCCAGCACGAGTAACAGCGACTGCAGCGTCACCAGGCAGGCCGCGATGACGATGCCGATCCGGATCCGACGGAATATCCGTTGGGTGTGGGTCTCGCCGGGTTCGCCGTACAGGTGCGGAATCACGCTGCGCACCAAACGCTTAACCCGTGCGATCACAGCGCCGCCTTGATCGACGCGTGCAGAGCCCGCAGCGACGACCGGTCGGCCTTCACCTCCAGCACCCGCATGCCGTCGAACGGGTCGTTCAGCGCCGCGGCCACCTCGTCGACCTCGATCTGCCGACTCTCCACGTGATACGCACGGCACAGTGCGCCGACGTCCACGTCGTGCGGTGTGCCGAAGATCCGCGAGGAAACGTCGGAGAACCGCGGGTCGCCCTGTTCGAGTAGCTCGAAGATGCCGCCGCCGTTGTCGTTGGACACTACGATCGTCAGGTGGCGCGGTGTCGGCTCGGTCGGGCCGATCAGAAGCCCCGAGCTGTCGTGCACGAATGTCATATCGCCGATGAGCGCGACGGTCCGGCCGCCGGTCCGGTCGTGGGCGAGCGCCGCTCCGATCGCGGTCGACACCGTGCCGTCGATACCGGCCACACCGCGGTTCGACCGCACCGTGATGCCGTGGGAGTTCAGGCCGACGAGCGCGGCATCGCGGACCGGATTCGAGGCGCCGAGCACCAACTGGTCTCCTTCGCGCAGCGCATCGGCCACCGCCGCGGCGACATGCAGCCCGGTCGTCAGCGGATGCGCCTTGAGCTGGCCGCGCACCGCCTCGTTGGCATGGTCGTTCACCGCGGCGCAGCGTCGCAACCACGCCGGATTCGGTTCGCCCGTCGTCACCGCGCGGGTGCCGGTGGCCTGCGAGTTTCCCGAGACGTCGGGCCAGCGTGGGCCGGTGGTCAACGCGTACACCGGCACCGACGGGTCGGCAAGAAGCGTCGACACGGGCCGATGCAGCGTCGGGCGGCCCATCATGATGATCTGCTGCGGGCGCAGCAGCGGCAGCGCCATGGGATGGAGCGGATTGTCGGCGGGCGGGGCCGTCGGCTCGGCGACCGTCGGGAGCGCGGCCAGGTTCGGGTGCGAACCCGCGCCATGCCCGGCGATGACGACCGTGTCCGGCGTCAGGTCGATGTCCAGCGGCTGGTCGAACGTGACGGGCGGGGTGTACGTCCACGGCATGTCGCCGGGTCGGCCCTGCGGCGCGTAGGACGTCGCGGGATCGTGGTCGCGGTCCGGCACCAGCGGCTCACGCAGCGGGATATCGAACTGCACGGGTCCGGCATTAGCGGTGCGAGAACCCGTGGCCGCCACCACCACTCGGCACGTCGCCGACCGCCACTGCGCATTCAGCGAGTCCATTCGCTCCGGCGCGTCTTCGGCAAGGCCGAGGCTGATGTTGGCCCGCACCTGCGTGCCGAAGTACCCAAGCTGTTCCATCGTCTGATTCGCGCCGGTGCCTAGCAGCTCGTACGGGCGGTTGGCCGAAAGCACGATCAGCGGCACCCGCGCGTAGTTCGCCTCGACCACGGCGGGCCCGAGGTTGGCCACCGCGGTGCCCGACGTCATCGCCACACACACCGGCGACCCCGCGGCCACCGCAAGACCGATCGCCAGGTAGCCGGCGGTGCGCTCGTCGATGCGGACGTGCAGCCGGATGCGGCCCGCACGGTCGGCGTCGTGCAGCGCGAAGGCCAGCGGCGCGTTCCGCGACCCCGGGCACAGCACGATGTCGCGCACGCCGCCGCGAATGAGTTCGTCGACGACGACACGCGCCTGTGCCGTCGATGGGTTCACCAGTACAGCCTATGCGGCGAAGAAATCCAGGGCCGCTACGTTGACAACCTGCGGTTTTTCGAGGAATCCCAGGTGGCCGGCATCGGGAATCTCCAGGTAGCGGCCATTAGGCAGCGCCTGGGCGACCTCGCGGCCGAGGTGCGGGGGCAGCACGACGTCGTCGCCGAACGCCGATGACGAGCACCGGCGCCGTAATACTTCGGTAAGCGGGCAGCCGGTTCTGGAGGGGGCCGATGTCCAGCTGAGTGCGCAGCCCGGGCGTCGGCTTGGTCGGCCACATGGTGAACATGTCGATCCAGTCCCGCACCGCGGCGGCGTCGTTGAGGGTCTTCGGCGAGAAACTCTCGAGCAGCCGCACTTTAGCGTCGTACTCGGGCGGCAGGACGACACCTTGCTCGGCGAGTTTGCGCTCGGCGGTGCGGAAGAAGTCTCGGGTGCGGTCGTCACGGCCGCGGGTGCCCAACAGCACCGCCGAGTGGACCAGGTCCGGGCGGGCGAGCATCAGCTCCTGCGCAATGAACGCGCCCATCGAGGCCCCTACGATGCGCGCGGGGTTGGCGTCGAGCTTCTCGATCAGCGCGGCGGTGTCGGCGACCATCTGGTCGATGCCGAACCCGCCGACCTGTTCGGTCGCGCCGATACCGCGGTTGTCGAAGGTGATCGCCCGGTAGCCAGCGCTCAGGAACGCGGGCACTTGATGCAGATGCCAGGTTCGACCGGCGCCGCCGCGGCCCGCGATGAACAGCACCGGATCGCCGGAGCCGCGGTCGTCGTAGGCCAGATTCACCCCGCCGACGTTACTAAAAGCGATTTCGGCGTGATTAGTTGCGCTCAGCGAGCGAAATCACGCCCAAATCGCTCTTGCGAGCACGTCCCTTGCGGCGCTTCGCGCGGGCCCGCTCGATCGCGTGGTCCCAGAGAAGCATCGTGGTGGCCTGCAGCTGCTTGGGCTTGAGCAGGTCCTTCGACATCAGCGCGGTGGCCGTCGCCTTCGTCGACGCCGACGCCTTCGACATGTGGCCCGAGTCGAACGGCGGCTGCGGGTCGTACTCCATCGACAGCTGGATGGCCTTGGCGCGACCCTCGCCGGCGATCTGACCTGCGAGCCACAGCCCGAGATCGATGCCGGCGGACACACCCGCACAGGTCACGATCTTGTTTTCGGCGGAGCCCTCCGCCGATACGATGCGCTCGTCGCCGACGGACTTGACGCCCATTGCCTTCAGCGCGGACAGTGCCGCCCAATGCGACGTGGCGCGCTTGCCCTCCAGCAGCCCTGCGGCGGCCAGGATCACCGAGCCGGAGCACACCGACGCCGTCCACGTCGCGGTCTCATGCGCCCGGCGCAACCAGTCGAGCACCTTTTCATCGCGGGCGTGCTCCATCGTGGTGAACCCACCGGGCACCAGAATGACGTCGGGAGAGGGTGTTTCGTCGAACGAGTGTGTCGCCCCGACGACGAGCACACCGGAATCGGCCGCGATCGGGCCCGGCTGGTGCCAGACGAAGCGCACTTCTGCGTCGGGCAGCATACGCAGGCTCTCGTAGGGCCCGATGAAGTCCAGCGCGGTGAATCCGGGGTACAGCACGATGGCGATCTGCATGATTGTCTCCTCTAGGCGAAGGTCTTGCGGTACTGATCGGGCGAAATGCCCATTCGTCGAACAAAGTTCCGGCGCATGGTTTCTGCGGTACCGAAGCCGCAGCGGGTGGCGATCACAGTGACGGTGTCGTCGGACTCCTCCAATTGTCGGCGCGCGGCCTCGGTGCGGATGCGTTCGACGTAGGCACCCGGCGCCTCGCCGACCTCGTCGGTGAACACCCTGGTGAAGTGCCGCGGGCTCATCGCGGCGCGACGCGCCAGTTCGGAGATGCTGTGCGCGGCACCAGGTTCGGCCTCGATGGACTCCTGAACGTCGCGGATAGGAGCGCGCTTGGCGCGGGGCATCCACACCGGTGCGGCGAACTGGCTCTGCCCGCCCGGCCGCCTCAGGTACAGCACCAGGTACCGCGCGACCGTCTGCGCAACCTCGGTGCCGTGGTCCTCCTCCACCAGCGACAGTGCCAGGTCGATCCCGGCGGTGACGCCTGCCGCCGTCCACACCTTCGGTGAACTCTGCACGTATATCGGCTCGGGATCGACTGTGACAGAGGGGAACTCGCGAGCCAGTTCACCGGCGAACGCCCAGTGCGTTGTCGCCTTGCAGCCGTCCAGCAGGCCCGCCTGGGCGGCCAGGAACGCTCCGGTGCAGACGCTGACCACGCGACGGGCCGTCCCTGCGACCGCCTTGACCCAGTCGACGACTTCGGGATTCTTGCGCGCCTCATCGAGGCCGAAGCCACCGGGAAGCACCACGGTGTCGATGGGCGCGTGCGGGTCGGGGAGCGGTTGGGCGACGAGCACGAGGCCGGTGCCGGTGGTGACCGGCTCACCGCCGACGGATGCGACGGTGACCTCGTATCCGTCACCGCCCCTACCGCGCGCGGCCAGATTCATCGTGGCGCCGGTGAATACGTCGAAGGGCCCGACCAGGTCCAGCGCCTGGATGCCGGGATAGCCGAGGATCACCACCGATCGCGCCACTGTCCCAGTGTCGACCACCGCCGCCTTGGCGTCTACGACATGCATCCCACAAATTAGGACAGATATCCGGATGTGGCTAAACGTGCTGCCCAGCGCGGAATGATCATTAACATAGGCGTTGTGGTCGCCACGCTACGCAAGTTTCTCGGCTTCGAGATGACGATCGCCGAGTGGATTGGAACGGCCATCCTCGCCGGGCTCCCCTACCTGGTCATCGGCGTGATCTGGTCGGTAACGCATACCGATCAGCTCGGCGGGCTGACCGGCGTCGACCGCACGGTTTCATTCCTCGGATCCATCGTGAGTTGGCCGGTGCTTCTGTTCTCCGACGTGTGTATGGCATGACCGACAACCGAATCTCGGCAAGGAGACGCACCGCGCGTTGGGATCCCGACGCGGAGGTCTCCGTGCGGGAGGCGATGGACTTCTGGTCGTTCGCCGCCGCGGCGGCCAATGTGGTCATGCAGCTGGCGTGGCCCGAAGTCGGCTACGGCGTCGTCGAAAGCAAGGTCGACTCCGGGAGCATCCTGAAGCATCCATGGAAGCGCCTCCGGACGACGTCTCAATACCTGGCCGTCGCGGTGTTCGGATCGGAGCAGGACCGCGCGGCTTTCCGGGAGGCGGTCGACGGCGCACACCGCCAGGTGATCTCCACTCCCGAGAGCCCGGTGCAGTACAACGCATTCGACAAAGAGCTGCAGATGTGGGTGGCGGCATGCCTTTTCGTCGGGCTTGAAGACACGTACCTGCTGCTCCGCGGCGAGATGACCCCCGAGCAGGCCGAGCAGTTCTACCGTTCCGCGTGGCCGTTGGGGACCACCCTGCAGGTCACCGACGACCAGTGGCCGGCCACCCGTGCCGAGTTCGACGCCTACTGGGATGCCGCCTGTGAGCGTGTCGTCATCGCCGAACCCGTCCGCGCCTACCTGCTCGACCTCATCAACCTGCGGATGATCAATCCGCTTCTGGGGCTGCCGTTTCGGCCGCTGCTGAAGTTCCTCACGATCGGTTCCCTCGCCCCGGTCTTCCGGGACGCGTTGGGTGTGCGGTGGAGCAACGGCAAGCAGCGCCGGTTCGAATGGCTGTTCCTTCTGGTGGCTTTCGTCAACCGGTTCCTGCCGGTCTTCATCCGGCAGGGCGGCAGTCATATCGTCCTGGCCGACGTGCGGCGACGGGCCCGCGCGCACAGAAGTCTGGTGTGACGGGCGATGCTGACCGGCCTGCGGCGTCTGCTCAGCCGAAAGGTGAGCATCGAGGCGATGATCGAGATCGCCATGTGGGCCGCCATTCCCTACCTACTCATCGGCATCGCGTGGACGTTCTTCAACGCCGACGACGTCGCGCGGATCGAGAGCCAGCTGGAGACGCGCCTCCCCGCCGGATCTGACCTGGCGGCGTTCGGCGCGACGACGGCGTTGTGGCCGCTCCTCCTAGTCGTCGACGAGGTCTGCGCGGCCTGACGCGAAGCAGGCCGTGACGCGGTCGATCCACCACTGCCGCCGCTCGGGTAACGCGGCCAATGCCGCCAGCCGCGCCGGGTCCGGAGTCACGGGCGCGACGGGTAGATACCCGTCGACCGGCGGCACCGGTTCTGCGACGTCCTCCACGAACAACCCGCCGGTGCCCAACCCGCACGCGTAACGAAGCTCGGGCAGCGCGCCTGCGGCGAGCAGACCCCTGCCGATGCCGACCGCCGAATCCAGCGCGCTGGACACCACCACCGGGACATCGATCTGTCGGGCGATGTCGAGCAGTTTGGCGAGCCCGCCCAACGGCGCCACCTTGAGCACGGCGACGTCGGCGGCGCCCGACCGCACCGACATGCAACGGGTCGTCGGCCTTGCGGATGCTCTCGTCGGCGGCGATCGGCACATCGATGAGCCGGCGCAGCTCGGCCAGCTCGGGCACCGTCGCGCACGGCTGCTCGAGATATTCCAGCGGCCCGTCGGCGGTCAGCGCCCGCGCCGCCTCGACGGCCGCCTCCACGCTCCAGCCGCCGTTCGCGTCCACCCGCACCGTCGGCACCAGCGCGCGGACGGCGTCGACGCGGGCCACGTCGTCGGCGAGCGTCTGGCCCGGCTCGGCGACCTTCACCTTGGCGGTGCGCGCGCCCGGGAAGCGGGCCAGCACCTCGGGTACCTGCGCCGCGTCGACGGCGGGCACGGTCGCGTTGATCGGGATGCGGTCGCGGCGCGTCGGCGGGGGCGGGGTGTAGGCGGCCTCGATGCCCGCGGCCAGCCACGCCGCCGCCTCTGCCGGTCCGTATTCGAGAAAGGCGCCGAACTCGCCCCAACCCGCGGGGCCGTCGATGAGCGCCAGCTCGCGGACGGTGATGCCGCGAAACTTCACCCGCATCGGCAGGGCGACGACGTGCAGGCGCTCGACGATGTCGCTTACGGACGGCACGGCGTCAATGATCCCCGACGTCATACTTCGGTCATCCTTCGGTAATGACTTGAAGGGATTGACGGCGGTCAGACCGGGATAAATCTCAGTTCCCCAACTACCGCCCGAATTGCGAGGTGTGACATGCACGTATCTCTTCGAACTTCCCTTGTTGCCGGAGTCGCCGCCGTGGGCGCCGGCGTGATCGCCGTCGCCCCGACTGCGCCACCCGCGCCCGTCGCTGCACCGAAAGCCGTCACGACAGGTGTATCGCTGGGGGCGGCCATCCTGCCGCTGCCATCGCCGAGCGTTGGGTCGCAAGCGCTGCCTGCGGTCGGTAACGCAATCGCGGCCGGCGCCGGCGCCGCGGTCGCACCCGTCGTCTCGGTGCGCGAAGCACTGCCGGCGTTGCCGCTCGTTCCGCCCGGCGTCCAACTCAGCGTCCTGACCGGCCCGCCGAACCTCGGTGCCGGGAACGAGGGGAACTTCAACATCGGCGTCGTCAACGACGGCAATTTCAACATCGGAAACAACAACACGGGCAACTTCAACATCGGCGGCGACAACGAAGGCGATTTCAACATCGGGTTCAACAACGTCGATACCGACGAAGCTGCCGGCGATCTCGACAATGTCGCCGTAGCCAACATCGGTATCGCCAACAACGGCGACTTCAATGTCGGATCCAACAACACGGGCAGCCGCAACTTCGGCACCAACAACATCGGCGCGCTGAACGTCGGCTCCGGCAACCGCGGCACACTCAATCTCGGCGCCAACAACACCGGTAACTTCAACGCCGGGATCGGCAACACGGGCAACGGCAACCTCGGCCTATTCAACACGGGTGACAACAACATCGGCGCCTTCAACTCGGGCAACACCATAGGCGTCGCCAACATCGGCATCCGTAACCCGTTGGGTTCCTCGGCATCCGCAGCCGAGGTGACGAACGCGGACGTCGGCGACGACTGATCGGGGATGTCGAATCTCATGCGCATTCTGAAATTGCCGGCACAGGTTGCGGAATCGACGCTGTCGATCGCCGGTATCCGGACGGGCACCGAAGAACCGCACTACGTCGGGACACGGGTGAGCGACCGTGTCGAGTTGCGCAGGTACGGTCCTCGCATTGCGGCCGAAACGACGGTCGCCGCAGACGAGGACCGTGCCCGCAACATCGGTTTCCGACGCCTGGCAAAATATATCTTCGGCGCGAATCATCGGGACCAGCAGATATCGATGACGGCGCCCGTCGCCCAGCAGTCCGATCGCGGCGGCGACGAGATCGCCATGACGGCGCCAGTCAGCCAAGCGCGCACGGCTGACGACCGGTGGACCATCCGGTTCTTCATGCCGTCCAAGTGGACGATGGACACCCTCCCCACGCCCGACGACGACGATGTCGCGCTGGTCACCGTGCCGGGAGAGACAGTGGCGGTGCTGCGGTTCACCGGCGATCGCAGCGCTACCGCCGTCGCGGCTAGAACCCGCGAACTGCTGAAAAGGCTGCGCGAGATAGGAATCGACCCGACGGGTGAACCTGTCGCATGGTTCTACGATCCACCGTGGACACTGCCGTTCCTTCGCCGCAATGAGATCGCCATACCGGTGAAGAGCGGATGCAGGATCAGGCCCTCTCGATGCAGGACTGAAGCTTCATCGCCTTCCACGGCCTCCGCCCGCCGACGATGCGAAGACCACGGGGGGCCGCGGTGACCGGTGGTTGATGCGATTGAGGAGCATCGCGGCCGTCGTCGAAGCCGGTGCCTTCATGACGGCATCGGGTCGGTCGTCAGCCCGACGTACTCGCATTTCGAGGACCCCATCGTGCACGTGGATGACATATGGCCGCGCATCGGGGATCTGCAGCGCCACGCAGATGTCGGTGGCGTGGTCGATGTCGGCGCGCACGTAGGCAGGCGCCACCTCTGCGGCCTCGCGGAGGAAAAGCAGCATGTCGCGCTCGCTGATTTCCCAGGGCACCCCAACCGAGCGCGCGATATCGTCGCCGTTCACCGCCGAAGGCCGGGCGGCACTCGACGAGTGGTTCGGCACCGAACCGGCCCCACCGGTCGTCGAAGTCGAGGGATTGCTCCGGATGTTCCTCGGCGACCAGACCACCGCAGACAATCTGCGTGCCTCGCTGGAAGCCACCGCAGGGCAGGCCCGTGGGTTTCACTCAAAGGGCTATGCCCTCATCAAAGACGTGCTCGACACCGGTGGGCCGTTCCCCCAACGGCTTCACCTCATCGAACCCATGGTCGGTTTTCTCGACGACTTCTACCGCCTTCTCATCCAATGGTGCGAACAGACCGTCACCGAAATCGA
Source organism: uncultured Actinomycetota bacterium (assembly GCA_963713225.1). Taxonomy (GTDB): domain Bacteria; phylum Actinomycetota; class Actinomycetes; order Mycobacteriales; family Mycobacteriaceae; genus Mycobacterium. Next base: position 53,843 of record CAVQLB010000002.1, read on the forward strand.
CGACTGGCCCGACACCCGCGACGTCGGCCTGACGCCAGAGGGACGTAAACGGCTTGAGCGAATTTTCGCCCAGCCCGACCCCTGACCTGCGCTTTCGCCAAGGCGGAATTTCTTCAAAACTTATTTCGAGCCCGTGTCGATTTCAGGGGTTGCCGTTCGACGTGTCAACGAGGGCACGATGGACGGGCCCCTTCACCACAGATCGAAGGAGACGGAAAATGTCGCGCTACATGCTGATCATGCGTTCCACCCCCGAGGCCGAGGCCGCCATGGAGGAGGCCAACATCGACTTCAACGAGATCATCGAGTCGATGGGCCGCTTCAACGAGGAGCTCATCAAGGCCGGTGTGCTGCTGGCCGGCGAGGGTCTGACCGGACCCGAGGAGGGCTTCGTCGTCGACTTCGACTCCGATCCGCCCGTCGTCACCGATGGCCCGTACACCGAGGCCAAGGAGCTGTTCAACGGCTTCTGGATCCTCGACGTGTCCTCGAAGGAAGAAGCCAAGCAGTGGGCGAAGAAGGTGCCGCTCGGCAAGGGCGTCAAGCTCGAGGTGCGGCGGGTGTCCGAAACCGAGGAGTTTCCGGCGGACAACCCGTGGATCGCGAAGGAAATCCAGTGGAAGGCCGACCTCGCCGAGAAAATCGCCGCCCAGGCGCGGGCCGACGCCGACAAGTTCGCCAGCCGCTGACACCGCTGCGCCGAAACTGCATTCCGGCGGAAGAAGTCCGACCGAGAAAGGACCTGCTGGAATGCAGTTTCGGCGTTTACGCGGGTACCCGGACACCAATTCTGTAACACGTTCTAGTCTGGTCATCATGACTCAGGCTGATGCTTCCTCGCGCGAGCGCTCGTCAGACGACCTGTTGCGCCATCCCCTGCACTCCGGCCACTTGACTGTCGGGGCGTTGAAGAAGAACAAAGACAAGCCCGTGCTGTTCCTCGGCGACACCACCCTGACCGGTGGCCAGCTCGCCGACCGCATCAGCCAGTACATTCAGGCGTTCGAGGCGCTGGGCGCAGGTACAGGCGCCGCTGTCGGGCTTCTGGCGCTGAACCGCCCCGAGGTCTTGATGATTGTCGGCGCCGGCCAGACACAGGGTTACCGACGAACGGCACTACATCCCCTTGGTTCGTTGGACGACCACGCCTACGTGCTGAACGACGCCGGGATCACATCGCTGATCATCGACCCCAACCCGATGTTCGTCGAGCGAGCGCTTGGTCTGCTGGAGAAGGTGCCCGGGCTGAAGCAGATCCTGACAATCGGGCCGGTGCCATCGGAACTGGCCGATGTCGCGGTGGATCTCAACGCCGAGGCGGCGAAGCACTCCGCACAGCCGTTGGTCGCCGCAGAGTTGGCGCCGGAAACCGTCACTGGGCTTGCCTTCACTGGTGGCACGACCGGCAAGCCGAAGGGCGTCATGATGACGGCTCAGGCCACCAGCACGATGACGACGATCCAGCTCGCCGAATGGGAGTGGCCCGAAAATCCCAAGTTCCTGATGTGCACCCCGCTGTCGCATGCCGGTGCAGCATTCTTCGTGCCGACGATCGTCAAGGGCGGCGAGATGGTCGTGCTGGCCAAGTTCGATCCCGCCGAGGTGCTCAAAACCATTGAGGAGCAGAAGATCACGGCGACGATGCTGGTGCCGTCGATGATCTACGCACTGATGGATCACCCGGATTCGCATACCCGCGACCTGTCGTCTCTCGAGACTGTGTACTACGGCGCATCGGCGATGAACCCGGTCCGCCTCAAGGAGGCGATCGCCCGGTTCGGCCCGATCTTCGCGCAGTACTACGGGCAGTCCGAGGCGCCGATGGTGATCACCTATCTGGCCAAGGGCGACCACGACGAGAAGCGGCTGACCTCATGCGGGCGCCCGACGTTGTTCGCCCGCACGGCGCTGCTCGGCGAGGACGGCCAGCCCGTGGCGCAGGGCGAGGTCGGCGAGATCTGCGTGTCCGGCCCGTTGCTCTCGGGTGGGTACTTGAACAAACCCGAGGCGACGGCCGAGACATTCCGTGACGGCTGGATGCATACCGGCGACCTGGCGCGTGAGGACGAGGACGGCTTCTGGTACATCGTCGACCGCACCAAGGACATGATCGTCACCGGCGGCTTCAACGTGTTCCCGCGCGAAGTGGAAGACGTTGTCGCCGAACATCCCTCGGTCGCACAGGTCTGCGTCATCGGCACGCCCGACGAGAAGTGGGGCGAGGCGGTGACGGCCGTCATCGTGCTGCGGCCCGACGCGCCCAGCGATGACGACGCGGTTGCGAAGTTGACGTCCGAGATCCAATCCGCGGTCAAGGAACGCAAGGGTTCGGTGCAGGCGCCCAAGCAGGTGATCGTCGTCGAATCGGTTCCGGTGACCGCGCTTGGCAAGCCGGACAAGAAGGCCGTGCGCGCGCAGTTCTGGGAGGGCGCAGGCCGGGCAGTCGGCTGAGTCCGCCCGCGCATGGATGACGGCTGGGTTCGTGGCGACCATCTAGGGCTCGACATCCCCGCGCACGCCGACGCGCTGCGCGATGGGGGTCCCGCGTTCCTCACGAAGGCGTTCCGTGCGTCGTCGGCGCTACCGGGCGGTGCGACGGTGCGCGCCGTCACCGAGGTGCGTGAGTTCCGCGGTGGCAGCACCGGGCGCAAGGCCCTTCTGACCGTCGACCACGACGGCGCCGACCTGCCCACTGATCTCTTTGTGAAGTTCTCCCGCGACCTCGACGATCCCGCACGAGACCGGGGACGTACCCAGATGGAGTTCGAGGTGCGGTTTGCATTGCTGTCGCGGACACCGGATTTCCCGGTCGCGGTGCCCCGCTGCATGTTCGCCGACTATCACAGCGCGTCGGGCACGGGTCTGCTGATCACCGATCGAATTCGGATATGGCGAGAGCGGCGTCGAGCGGCAATACGAGAAGTGCATGGACTACCTGATGCCCGATCCGCTCGATCACTACAAGGCACTGCTCGGTGCGCTCGGCAGGCTCGCGGGGACGCACAAATCCGGCAGGCTACCGGGCGAACTCGTCGAGGGCTTTCCCGCCGACATGAAATCGTTGTCGGTCGGTGAACGCGTCCCCTATTCGCCCGACCAGTTGCAGCGACGCGTAGGTCGACTGGCCGACTTGGCCGAGGCGCAGCCCGGCCTGCTGCCCGCCAACATCCGTGCGCCGGAGTTCCTGTCGCAATTGGAGCGAGACGTTGTTCGGGTCGCCGAGCTGGAACCCGCCGTCTGGCGCCGGCTGGCGGCCGAGCCCGACTACATCGCCTTGTGTCACTGGAACGCCAACGTCGACAACGCGTGGTTCTGGCGCGACTCGCGCGAACGGCTTCAGTGCGGCCTTCTGGACTGGGGCTGTGTGGGCCAGATGAATCTTGCGATGGCCGTCTGGGGAGCGATGTGCAGTGCGGAGACCGAGATATGGGACCGACATCTCGACGAGCTGCTCGCCGTTTTGATCGACGAGGTTAGGGGCGCGGGTGGTCCGGAACTGGATGCCGCGACGCTGAGGCGCTTCGTCATGCTCTACGCCGCGGTCATGGGCACCGCATGGCTGTTGGATGTGCCGTCCTATCTGCTGCGGTTGCTCCCGGAACACGTCCCTGACCGGTTCGATACCCGAATCGCAGGCGACGAGCAGGCGCGCAGTCGGCTGCTGATGATGACGAACTTCCTCAACCTCTGGCAGAGAAACGATTTCGGCGCTCTACTCGATGAGGCGCTCGGCTAGCCGGGCACCACCAGATCGGCGTTGTCGCGCCGCTTCTCGATCCGCTCGGCATTGGGCTCGTCGACGTCACGCACCCACGCCTCGGCCTGCGCCGCCGGCTTACCGAACTCGATGTGCCTCGCAACGAGTCGGCGATGGCGTTCCACCCGCGGCACGTCGATGAACCAGACCTCCGACAGCAGCTTGCGCACCGACGGCCACGGCGGCTCATCGTCGAGGAGGTAGTTGCCCTCGGTGACGACAAGCCTCGTCTGCGGCGGCACCGCAAGGCTGCCCGCGATCGGCTGTTCGATGGCCCGGTCGAACGCGGGGGCGTAGACGACGTGCGGCGGGACCGCGCGGATGCGTTCGAGCAGCGCGCGATAGCCGTCGGCGTCGAAGGTGTCGATCGCGCCCTTGCGGTCCAGCCGTCCGAGTCGGCGCAGTTCGGCGTCCGCGAGGTGAAAGCCGTCCATCGGCAAATAGACGGCGTCAACAAATGTTGACGCGATCAGTTCGGCATACGTCGTCTTACCCGAGCCCGGTGGCCCCGTGATGCCGAGGATCACCCGGCGTTCGCGGGCAAGCAGTGCCTCGACCCGAGCGTTGCCCATCTCGGCACAATAGGCATGTGCCCGCCACCGACCTACAGCAGACCGTCGATGCGGTGTGGCGGATGGAGGCCGCCAAGATCGTCGCGACGCTCACCAGGACGGTCGGCGACGTCGGGCTGGCCGAGGACCTTGCCCAGGAGGCGCTCGTCGACGCGCTGACGCAGTGGCCGGACAGCGGTGTGCCGCGCAACGCGGGAGCATGGCTGACCGCCGTCGCCAAGCGCAAGGCGATCGACCACTGGCGCCGCCAGGACAACCTCGACGTCAAGTACGCGACACTGGCCCGCGAGCTCGAAACCCAAATCGACGAGCCCGCATGGGATCCCGACCGCATCGACGACGACGTGCTGCGGCTGATCTTCATCTCGTCGCATCCGGTGCTGTCCCGCGAAGGACAGATCGCCTTGACACTGCGCGTGGTGGGCGGTCTCACCACCGAGGAGATCGCCAACGCGTTCCTGTCGTCGACACCCACGATCGCGGCCAGAATCACCCGGGCGAAGAAGACCCTCGGCGCGGCCAACGTGCCGTTCGAGGTGCCGGACCGGTCGGAGTACCCGAAGCGGCTGTCGGCGGTGCTTTCGGTGATTTACCTGATCTACAACGAGGGCTACTCGGCGTCGTTCGGCCAACGCTGGATCCGCGACGAGCTGTGCAGCGAGGCACTGCGGCTGGGCCGGGTGCTGGCGGCTCTGGTGGCCGACGAGCCCGAGGTCCACGGGCTGGTGTCGTTGATGGAGTTGCAGTCGTCGCGGTTGGGGGCACGCACCGATGCCGACGGGACACCGATCCTGCTGGAGGATCAGGACCGCACGAAGTGGGACCGCGCGCAGATCGGACGCGGGGTTGCCGCGCTGGAACGAGCCGCCCATGCCGTCGAGAGGAAGGGCACCGGCTGGGGCCCGTACGCGCTGCAGGCTGCGCTGGCCGAATGTCATGCGACCGCGCCGAGCGCCGCCGACACCGACTGGGACCGGATAGTCCTGCTGTACGACGGGCTGCTCCAGGCTGCGCCGTCGCCGGTCGTCGAACTGAACCGTGCCGTGGCGGTGGCGATGGCCTCGGGACCTGCGGCCGCACTGGAGATCGTCGACGGACTGACTGGGCTGGAGGGGTCCTACCTGGTGCCCAGCGTCCGCGGCGAGCTGTTCTCCCGCCTTGGCCGCAACGAGGAGGCCGCCGCCGAGTTCGCCCGCGCCGCCGCGCTCACCGACAACGAGCGCGAACGAGAAGTGTTGACGGGCAAGGCTGTTCGAGCCAAGGACGGCTAGGCTCCTGGCACCCCGGTGCGGGCCGCCACGGACTCCGGCGTCGCGGTGTCGAAAACGTCGATGACGACGTCTTGGTCGCGGTAACCACCAATCTGATGCAGTCCCGGCGTCGCGGCGATGACATCGTTGGTGTGGTCGCCCGTCATCGGATAGTCGGGGACGCGGTGGCGCCAGTGCGCGGCAACGACGGTCGCACCGTTCGTCACTCGTGGCAGTTCACGGTCCATGACCGTGCGCAACGTGCCCGCCTCCAGGTAGTAGCCGACTTCCGACAGCACCACGAGATCGAATGCGCCTTCTGGCCACGGCTCGTCGATTGCGCTGCGCAACAGCGTGACTCGATCGCGGGCACCGATGCGGCTCAACCGTTGATGTAGAGCGTCGAGCGCGGCAGGGGCGACGTCGGTGGCGGTCACGTGGTCGCATCGCCACATCAAGAGCTCGGTCAGCACTCCCACCGAACAGCCCGGCTCGAATGCGTGTCGATATCTCGCGTACGGCAGTAGCGCCATGGTGATCGCATACTTGCGCTGCTCGTACCAGCGGCCCTGCAGATGCCACGGATCCGCCGACGCCGCGTACATCCGATCGAAGTATTTGTCCGGGACACGCGCGGTCATCGGCTCCGCCCCGCAAGGCGGCCGAGAGCGGCGAGGTCGCGCTCGGCGTGGCTCTGCCGCACATACATCGTCAGATCGGCGACCCGGCCGGCATGCCGCGCGTCCTGGGCCAGCGGGCCCGGCCCGAGTGCCCGGCCGGTGCGAGTGATCGCTTCGTCGACGGCCGATTCCACCACCGCCCGGGTGCGCCGCGCGATCAGCTCTGACCGCGCGTCGCCATCCAGTGGGTCCGCGTCGACCTGAGCGGCGGACGACGCCAGCATCGCTTCGGCCGCAGTGATCGCGGCGTCCACCGCCCCGAGGTGAGCCAGCGTGTGTGGATCGGCGGAATCGCGGCAGGCCCGCTCGTATAACGGCGCCGCGACGGCGCGCGCCCCGCCGAGCCAGCACGCGCTGACGCCGATCGCACCGTGCCAGAAACCCGGCCGGTCGAGGTACTCGCCCGGCGCGCCGACGGCGACTGCGGGCGCATCGTGGAATTGGACGGACCGGGTGTCTGAATCGGCCATTCCGGCGTTACGCCAATTGCTGGGTAGTGGGTGCACGCGGGTGTCACTCAGGTCGACGGCGAACAGACCCCGGCGGCCGCCTTCCCTTTCTGTGTCGAGTTGTGCCGTCACCAGGGCATGCGTGCAGATTCCGGCACCCGAGCACCACACCTTGGTGCCGTCGAGCGTCACCTCGTCACCTTCAGCGCGGGCCCGCAGTACCGCGTCGCGCGATTCTGCGGCCCAAACTCCCCACAGCTGTTCGGGTTTGGGGTCCGGCCCGTGCAACTCGGCCAGGATCGCAACGGCGTCGGTGTGCGCCTCGGCCAGCCGGCCCGCGACTACGTTGGCCTCGGTCAGTTCGGCGAGCCGGTGCCAGCGCAGTGCGGTCTGCCCCGACCCCGGCAACGGAAGGTCCAGTTCGCCCGCAGCCAACCAGCGACCCACCTGACCTGCGATCATGCGTTCTTACCGACGCTCCGCCTGAGCACCGATCCCGATAGCTCTCGCAGATGGTGCGCGAACCCGCCCGGCGCCCGACCATCGCGCCGGTCGGAAGTCTCGACCGTCAGCTTTGCGTCGCGGTAAATGCGCAGACCCGCCGCCTCGAACCGGTCGACGAGTTCGACGTCCTCACCGTTGGGCAGTGCGCGAAAACCGCCCACCGACCAATACGCGTCCGCGGAGAACCCCATGTTGGCGCCGTGAATGTGGTTGTGGCCCGGCCCTTTTGGCTGGTAGGCCCGCAGGTAGCGGCGGGCTACCTCGGCCGGATGGTGCCGCCAGACCGGCACCCGGACGACGCCGAGCACCATGTCGGCGTCGGAGGCGGTCATGCGCAACAGCCAGTCGGCCGGGACAACGCTGTCGGCGTCGGTTGTCGCATACCAGGTGCGGGCGGCATCGACCCCGTCGCACAACGGCCGGGCGTACTCGAAGCCCGCGGCCCTGGCTGCGCCGACATTGCCCGCGTCGACCTCGACGAAATGCACGTCGGGGCCGAACTCGTCGACCAGGCGTTCGCTGCCGTCGTCGGTGGCGTCGAGGACCACCGCGGTCAGGACCGGAACCGGCAGGCAGACCGCGGACGTCGCCAGGGCGCGCAGACAGCGCGGCAGGTGCGCCAGCTCGTTATGCGCGGGCACGACGACGACGGCCTTCGCCAGTTCCATGCCTGCTAGATAGCCAAAAAGCGGCCTTTTCACACCTTCTCGCGCCGACGGCTTCAGACGAACACGATCTCCCCCACGGCCATCTGACGCTCGACGACATCCGGTGTCAGCAGGGGCGGCCCGTCCCCGCGTTCCAGCTGGCTGGCAAAGCATCGCATCGCGCCCACCTTCGTCTCCAGCTCGGGCGGCGCCACCGGCAGGCGTCGTGCCCGGTGCCACGGCACCGCCGGATCATCGGGAGTTGCCCAGTGCCACATCCATATTGGGTATTCGATGAATGTCGCGCCTGCGCTCTTCGATGCGGCCGCGGCGGCCCGGCCAGTCGCCTCATGGTCAGGGTGGCCGTCGCCGCGCCAGGTCGCCGCACACCACGTACCGCGCTCGAAACCGGTCAGCACCGCCCCGAGCTTCGCGGCCAGGAGCTGCTCGTGACTCGCGACTTCCCCGTCCGGCACGCGGAGGAACATCGGCTTCGGCAGGCCCAGTCGTGCGGTCGCGGCGACGAGTTCGTCCCGACGCACCTTCGCCAACTCAGTGCGGTCCGGGCCGCCATCGGGATACGCCGCCTCCCCGTCGGTCACCGCGACCACTTGAACAGTGATCCCGCGACCGGCGAGCAGCGCCGCTGTGGCGCCCAGACCCAGCGTCTCGTCGTCCGGGTGCGCTCCGACTAGGACGAGTGCCGGACAGTCGTCGACGTCCAGCGAAGGAAAACGACGCTGCCACCCCGTCCACACTCCGACGGGGGTGCCGCCGTCGGCGATCGGCTGCGCGGCCAATCGCGCGCTGTTGGTGCTCACCGCGGTGGAATAGCCGGTGGGCGAAATTCCACACGCCGCAGCGTGACAGGATTTCATCTGTGGCGGTGCGAGCGGTGCTGTTCGACTACTCCGGCACCCTGTTCCGCCTCGAAGAGGACGACAGCTGGTTCGCGGGCATGCAGGTCGATGAGCGTGAGGTCGACGTGCATGTGCAGGCCGAGCTGATGCGCAGGATGACCGCGCCCACCGGCCAGCACGTCGCCATGCCACCCGACGCGCACCACGCGTGGGTCAACCGCGATCTTGCGCCGCACCTTCACCGCGAGGCGTACCTGCACGTGCTGCGCGAGTCCGGAGTGGCCCACGATCAGGCCGAGGCGCTCTACGGGCTGATGATCGACCCGATGAACTGGACTCCCTACCCGGACACCGCTGACGTGCTCGCCGGGCTTCACCGCCAGGGCATCAAGACCGCGGTCGTCTCCAACATCGCCTTCGACGTGCGGCCCGCGTTCGAGGCGATCGGCGCGGCCGATTACGTCGACGCGTTCGTGCTGTCGTTCGAAGTGGGCGCGGTCAAGCCGGACGCGGCGATCTTCGAAGCCGCGCTGACACAGCTGGGCGTCCCGGCCGAGGACGCCGTGATGGTCGGCGACAGCGAGGAGGCCGACGGCGGCGCCCAGGCACTGGGCTGCGGGTTTCTGCTCGTCGATCCGCTGCCCACGACGCAGCGAGCCGACGCGCTGCGCACGCGCGCTGACCGGCTACGGCGTCGCCCTGTAGGCGCAGTACCGTCGAGCCATGCCAGAGCGCATCCGCCCGCCGCTGATCCTCAAGCCGCTGAACAAGGTGCTGATGCTCATGCTGCGGCTCGGCGTGCCGATCTCCCGGGTGGAGAAGCCGATGGTGCTGACCGCGCCCGGCCGCAAGACCGGGAAACCGCGGTCGACGCCCGTCACGCCGATGGACGTCGACGGCAAGCGCTATGTCGTGAACGGCTATCCCGGGGCGGACTGGGTCGACAACGTCCGCGCCGCCGGTGCGGTCACGTTGGCCCAGGGCCGACGCACCGAGCGGGTCAGGATGGTGGAGCTGTCGGCGGATGAAGCCCGTCCCGTGCTGCGGGCGTTCCCGGCAGCGGTGCCGACCGGAGTCGGCTTGATGAAACGGGTCGGCCTGCTCACCGAAGGCACCCCCGATGAGGTGGAGGGCCTGGCGGGCCGCTGCCCTGTGTTCCGCATCGACCCCATCACGTAGCGTTCGAATCGTGTCCAACAGCGAGCGCATCCGGCCGCCGTGGTGGCTGAAGTACGTCAACAAAGTGATGATCGGTGTGCAGCGACTCGGTTTCGGGTTCGGCGGCAAAGGCCCGGTGATCCTGACGGTGCGTGGCCGCAAGATCGGGCAAGCTGCGCTCGACGCCCATCACGCCGATGACCGTCGACGGCAAGCGGTACGTACTCGGCGGCCTGCCCGGCGGTGACTGGGCGGCCAACGCGCGCGCCGCGGGAGAGGTCGAGCTGCGTCAGGGCCGCAACACCGAACGTGTTCGGATGGTGGAGCTGCCGACCGATGAGGCACGGCCGCTGCTGCGGTTGTTCCCGGTCGAGGTGCCGAGCGGCGTGAGCTTCTTGAAGAACGCGGGTTTGGTGACGGGACCCAACCCCGACGAATACGAGGCGCTTGCCGGCCGCTGCCCCGTCTTCCGCTTCGACCCGGTAAGCGCATGAGCGAGAACCCTTTTGACGCCTCGATGTGGGAGCCGGTCGACGCCTTCGAGCTGACCGACATCACCTACCACCGCCACGTCGTCGACGGGAGGCCACAGCCCACCGTGCGGGTGGCGTTCGATCGGCCGGAGGTGCGCAACGCGTTCCGGCCGCACACCGTGGACGAGCTCTATCGCGTTCTCGAGCACGCCCGCATGTCGCCCGATGTCGGCGTCGTGCTGCTGACCGGCAACGGGCCGTCGCCGAAAGACGGCGGCTGGGCGTTCTGTTCCGGCGGCGATCAACGCATCCGCGGCCGCACCGGCTACCAGTACGCGTCGGGTGAAACAGCCGACACCGTCGACGCGGCCCGGGCCGGACGGCTGCACATCCTCGAGGTGCAGCGGCTGATCCGGTTCATGCCGAAGGTGGTCATCTGCGTGGTCAACGGCTGGGCCGCGGGTGGCGGGCACAGTCTGCATGCGGTGTGCGACCTGACGCTGGCCAGCCGCGAGCACGCCCGGTTCAAGCAGACCGACGCCGACGTCGGCAGCTTCGACGGCGGCTACGGCAGCGCGTACCTGGCCAAGCAGGTCGGCCAGAAGTTCGCCCGCGAGATCTTCTTCCTCGGCCGCCCCTACACCGCGGAGCAGATGCACGCGATGGGTGCGGTCAACGAGGTCGTCGACCACGCCGAGCTGGAATCGGTCGCCATCGAATGGGCCACCACCATCAACGGCAAGTCACCTCAGGCCATCCGGATGCTCAAGTACGCGTTCAACCTGACCGATGACGGGCTCATCGGACAACAGCTGTTCGCCGGTGAGGCAACGCGGTTGGCTTACATGACCGACGAGGCCGTCGAGGGCCGCGACGCGTTTCTGGAGAAGCGCGACCCGGACTGGAGCAGCTTCCCGCGCTACTTCTGACCGCGAGTCCTAGAAACGGAACGCCGTCTGGCCGTGCGGCGACTTCGCGAACGCCAGCACCTTGGCAGGCGGCACTCGGTAGACATAGGCGATATGCGATTCACCGGAGTCGTCGGTGTGACCGAAGCCGTCGTCGGCAGGCGTGAAATCCCAATCACCGTGGTACTTCTCGCGAATAACGTCGGCCAGCTTGGTCAACGCCTCGCGACCGGTGACCTGCACGGCGTCGCCCTCGACGACCAGGTCGAGTCCGTCATTCCACGTGTTCACCCCCGTCGTCACGGCCACCGACGCGGAGTGGTTGAGGTTCTGCGCCTTCTGCTCCTCGGGGCCGGTGCAGAAGACGAACGCATCGTCCACCCACGCGCCGACCAGCGGGGTGATGTGCGGGCGTCCGTCCCGCCGCACGGTGGTCAGCCAGTAGAGCTCGGCGGCCGCAAGGGCGTCGCGGACCTGCTGCCAGCTGACCGGTTCGGTTGCCTCACTGAATCGCGTGTCGAGCTTGCCGTCGATCGTCATACCTATACCGACCGTGTGACGGCGCCCAACTCATCGCGAAACGGCATTCCCGCAGACAAAGTTCGAGTAGGACGCTGCTGGAATTCCGTTTCGCGGGGGTTCATAGACTCCACGGGTGAGTAAGAGCCCGCTGCGACGGCTGACCGACGAGCTGGTGCTGGCCAGCATGCGGCCACCGATCGCCCCACAGTTGATGCTGTACCGGCCTGGCCAGCACGAAATCGAGCTGGAGGGCAAACGCATCCTGCTCACCGGTGCATCGTCGGGCATCGGGGCGGCGGCCGCTTTGAAGTTCGCCCGCCGCGGCGCCACCGTCGTGGTGGTGGCCCGCCGCAAGGACCTGTTGGACGACCTCGCCGACCGGATCCTCGCCGACGGCGGCGACGCCATCGCGATCGACTGCGACCTGTCCGACCTCGACGCCGTCGATGCGCTCGCGTCACGGGTCGAGTCGGAGATCGGCGGCGTCGACATCCTCATCAACAACGCAGGCCGGTCCATCCGCCGCCCGCTGGCCGAGTCGCTGCGAGCGGTGGCATGACGTCGAGCGGACGATGGGCCTCAACTACTACTCACCGCTGCGGCTGATCCGCGGCCTTGCGCCCGGGATGCTCGAGCGCGGCGACGGCCACATCATCAACGTCGCCACCTGGGGCGTGCTGAGCGAATCGTCGCCGATGTTCGCGGTTTACAACGCGTCGAAGGCGGCACTGTCGGCGGTGAGCAGGGTCATCGAGACCGAATGGGCGCACAAAGGCGTGCATTCGACGACGCTGTACTACCCGCTGGTGGCCACCCCGATGATCGCGCCGACGAAGGCGTACGACGGGCTGCCCGCGCTGACCCCGGCCGAGGCCGCCGACTGGATGGTGACCGCCGCCCGCACCCGGCCGGTGCGGATCGCGCCGCGGATGGCCGTCACCGCCAAAGCGCTCGACACCGTCGCGCCCGGGTTGCTCAACGCGCTCATGAAGCGGCAGCGGTTGCAGCCCGGCTCCTGAGCATCCGGCGCGGTTACCGTGTCGCGGCCGAATCCGGCGCCTGACGTGGTACACACGATTTCATGGAGATCCTGGCCAGCCGGATGCTCCTGCGGCCGGCCGACTACGAACGCTCCTTGCGGTTCTATCGCGACGAGCTCGGCCTCGCCATTGCCCGCGACTACGGCGCAGGCACGGTCTTCTACGCCGGTCAATCGCTGATCGAACTGGCCGGCCACGGCGGACCGAATGCGAGCGGCACGCTGTGGCTTCAGGTACGCGACCTCTATGCCACCGAGAAGGAGCTGGCCGACCGCGGCGTGCCGATCGCGCGTGCAGCCCAACAGGAACCGTGGGGTCTGCACGAGATGCACGTGACCGATCCCGACGGCGTCACGCTGATCTTCGTGCAGGTGCCCGAGACGCATCCGCTGCGCCGCGACACCAGACGCTGAACGGCCCCGGGTCAGCGGGCGGGCGCCGCCAGCGGCCAGCCGACGGAGGCCAGCCGCGAGGCGACCTGATGGATCTCCTCCGGATTGGGCTCCTTGGCAATCACCGTGTGGACGGCTGTACGGATTTCGGCCTCGGTGACCGAGTCGGACTCCGAGTTCTTCAGAACCGACTGTGCGGCCTTGACGACCTCGTCCTCGGTCAGCGACCGCTTCAACAGTGCGAGCAGCGCAAAGTAGTCCTTCTGCGGCACACCCTCCGGGTAGCCCTGATGCAGCCAGCCGAGGATGTTGTCCAGCACACCCTGATTGGTGTTGGTCATGTGATCTCCAATCACTTCTTGGGCATGAACGGGAACAGGTCAATACCGAAATGGTGGATGATCGTGGTCCTGGTGATCCAGAAGACCGCGGTGAGGATCACCCAGCCGACAAACAAGAACAGCGCAATCCCGAGGTACTTCAACACCGGATTGGGTGCGTGCACCGTGCCGTCGGTCTCTGTGCCGCCTGCCCCGTTCGAGTAGGCGACGAGTCCGCCTGCGAAGACCGCGGGCAGGCCTGCGCCGAGGATCAGTCCCACCACCAGGACCTTGAGGATGCTCTCGAAGTAAGTCATCGGCGTTCCTTTGTTCAGGGAGTGATCGCGGTCAGACCGCGGCCGTGTCCTCGGCGGACTTGCCTTCGGTGGCGGCTTCGCGGACCTCGGCCGGAACCACGGAGTTGGTGGTGTCATCCCAATCGGCGTTGACGTTCTTGCTGTCCACCTTCTGCTGCTGGGCACGCCACCACATGTAGAAGGAAAGGCCGACCAGGATCAGGAAGATGAGGCCGTCGCCGGCCAGGTCGGAGCCGGTCAGCGCCTCAACCCCGTGGGAGAGCCAGTAGGCCAGCGCCCCCATCAGCCCGGCGGCGGGCAGGGTGACCAGCCACGCGACGGCCATCCGGCCCGCGACGGCCCAGCGCACCTCCGCACCGGGCTTGCCGACGCCGCTGCCCAGGATGGATCCGGTCGCGACGTGGGTGGTCGACAGCGCCATACCCGCGGCGCTCGAACTGAGAATGATCGCGGCCGACGACGCCTCGGCGGCGAAGCCCTGCGGCGACTCGATCTCGACCAGGCCCTTGCCGAGGGTGCGGATGACGCGCCAGCCGCCGATGTAGGTGCCGAGGCCGATCGCGAGCGCGCAGCTGAAGATGATCCAGAACGGCAGACCCTGTTCCTTCACGTCGCTCCCCAAGTGGCCGGTGGTGATGAGCGCGAGCGCAATGACGCCCATCGTCTTCTGCGCATCGTTGGTGCCGTGCGACAGCGCGACGAGCGATGCGGTCGCGATCTGGCCCCACCGGAATCCCTGTTCGCGTCGCTTCTGGACCACATTGCGGGTGATCCGGTAGACCAGCCAGGTTCCGCATCCGGCGACCAGGCACGCGATCAGCGGAGCGGCGACCGCCGGGATCAGCACCTTCTGGGTGATACCGCTCCAGTTGACCCCCGCAGTGCCGAGTGCGGCCAGGCCGGCCCCGATCAACCCGCCGAAGAGCGCGTGCGATGAGCTGGACGGGATGCCGAACAGCCAGGTCAGCAGGTTCCACAGGATGCCGCCGATGAGGCCGGCGAAGATGATCGTGAGGCCGGTCGACGCGTCGATCGACGGGATGAGCGCACCCGTCTTGCTGTCCTGGACCTTCAGCACCGAGGTCGTCACGGTCACGGCCACCTCGACCGATAGGAACGCGCCGACGAGGTTAAGGATCCCGGCCAGCAGCACCGCGGTCTTGGGCTTCAACGCCCCCGTCGCGATCGACGTCGCCATCGCGTTTCCGGTGTCGTGAAACCCGTTGGTGAAGTCGAATGCCAGTGCCGTTGTTATCAGCAGCACCAGGATGATCAGCTCTGCGCTCATGTGGCTAAGTCTGAGGTATTCTCAGCGATTTTGACGAAGATTGGCAGCGCGTCCCACCTGGTATTTTGGCGAACCACGCCAAGGTGTTCATCCAACGTTCACCCAGCGTCTCGGGATCGTTCGCACGTGGCGACGATCCGCGCTGTCGCCACGGCGGCTTTACTATCGTTCATTCGTGAAAGCAGCGTCGGCCAGCCACCGGGTGAGGAGTTGATACGTGAATAAATTTCTCACCAAGATCGTCGCGTGGATCACCTCCGGTTATCCCGAAGGCGTGCCAGGACCTGACCGGGTCCCGCTCTTCGCTCTGCTGAGACCGCGCCTCACCGACGACGAAGTGAAGGTCGTCGCGAAGGAGTTGATGGACCGCGGCGAGTTCGACCACGTCGACATCGCCGTGTTGATCACCCAGATGACCGACGAGCTACCCGCGCCTGCGGACGTCGAGCGGGTCCGAATCCGCTTGGCTGCCAAGGGTTGGCCGCTCGATGACCCTCGAGATCCCGAGGAGATGGAATAGCCGTCCTCCGCCCCGTCCCCGTGTCGCCGGGCAACTCGGCGCTGTCGGTTCTCGCTGACGTGGAGGCCGTTCTGTCCGGCCGCGCATCGGCCATGCTGCCGGTTCCTGCCGATGACGAACGTCGAACTCGGCTGCTGACAACGTCATTGCGGGCCGGCGAAGACATCGACGACGACGTCGCGGTCGTGGTGTCGACCTCGGGTACGACGGGAACGCCGAAGGGGGCGATGCTCACGCGCGCCGCCCTGACCGCAAGCGCGGACGCCACGCACCGCCGCCTCGGCGGGCCCGGCCGGTGGCTGCTCGGCCTACCCGCCCACCACATCGCCGGTCTACAGGTGTTGGTACGCAGCGTGATCGCGGGCAACGTGCCCGTTGCCGTGTCGTCACGGCTCGACGTGGCCGACCTGCCCGCGGCGGTTTCGGCGATGGGCCCCGGCCGACGCTATGCCTCACTGGTGGCCGCACAACTGGACAAGGCGTTGGCCGACCCGGCCGCCACCGCCGCATTGGCGGAGCTGGACGCGGTGCTGATCGGCGGCGGGCCGATGCCAGCGCATGTTGCCGAAAAAGCCAGGGCCATGGCGATTTCGGTGGTTCGGACATACGGCATGAGCGAGACGGCAGGCGGCTGTGTGTACGACGGTGTCCCGCTGCACGGGGTACGGGTCCGCGTCGACCTCGATGGCCGGATTGCACTCGGCGGCGCAACCATCGCCAAGGGCTACCGCAATCCGCCCGAAGTCAACCCGTTTTCCGAGCCCGGCTGGTTCTTGACCGATGATGTTGGCGCCCTTGACAGTTCGGGACTGCTGCGGGTCCTGGGCCGGACCGACGATGCGATCAGCACCGGCGGGTTGACCGTCTTTCCGCAGCTCGTCGAGACCGCGTTGGCATCGCATCCGAGGGTGGCCGACTGCGCGGTTTTCGGCGTGCCCGACGAGCGGCTAGGGCAGCGGGTGGTCGCGGCCGTCGTGGCGGCCGACGGCTTCCCGGCCCCGACGCTTGCCGAGTTGCGGACCCACGTCCGGGCAACCCTGGATTCGACGGCCGCGCCGCAGGAGGTGCACATCGTCGACGAGCTGCCGCGGCGCGGCATCGGCAAGGTGGACCGCAGGCGGCTCATCGCCCGCTTCAGCGACTGAGCTAGCATCCCGGAATGATCCGCACATTCGCGATTGCCGCAGGTGCACTCGTTCTGTTCGGCGGATCCGCTATCGCCTCTGCGGATCCTGCGGAGCAGGACGCCACCATCTACGCGATCGGCAAGTGCTACGACCCCGCCAAAGGCAGCCGGTGCAACGCCCCGACTCGTTCGCATACAACTGCGACACCACGGGCGTGATGCGCGATATGACCTGGAGCGCCTGGACGTCAAGTTCTACTCGGACATGACGATCGCGTACCCGAAGGGTGCTCCGCCGTGGATCAACCCGGGCACAACCTGGTCTCCCGGAACCGATTTCGTGACCGTGGACGAGATGCCCGCGGTTCATTACTCGGAGTTGGCGCCAACCTGCGGTCCGTTGTGAGGCGTTGAGCGCGCGTTACCTGTCCATCTTGACGGTTACCGGCAGGAGCATCATGGAGGCATGCACCGTGAAGTAACGACCGTCGACGAGCTGCGGGCGGTCGTCGGGCACCCGAACGAGTATGTCGCGAACAAGGTCGGCAAACGGCTCTCCGCCGCGCAGCAGGACTGGCTCGCGCACTCCCCGCTGGGCTTCGTGGCGACGACCGACGCCCAGGGCCGCGTCGACGTATCGCCCAAGGGCGATCCCCCCGGCTTCGTGCACATCATCGACGACACCACGATCGCGATCCCGGAACGGCCGGGCAACAAGCGGGTGGACGGCTATCTCAACGTGCTCCAGCGCCCGCACGTCGGCACGCTGTTCCTGATCCCGGGCCGCGGGGACACCCTGCGGATCAACGGAACGGCACGCATTCTCGCCGACGCCGACTACTTCGACGAGATGGCGGTGCAGGGTAAGCGGCCGATCCTTGCGCTGGAGATCGACGTCGAAGAGGTGTTCTTCCACTGCGCCAAGGCATTTCTGCGGTCCGACACGTGGAATCCGGAGAGCTGGGACCCGACCGCGGTGCCCAGCGCCGCGCACCTGGCCCAGGCGATAAAGAAGGACATGAGCCTCGAAGAACTCGAGAAGTATTACAGCGAGGACAACTACCGCACCATGCTCTACTAGCTGTGACCTTTCGGGGTTAAGCTCCTAGAGGGAGCGTGACCGGTGGATTGGCTGACTGCCTCCGAATGGTTCTGGGGCAGGCTGATTTTGGAACGCGGCGTCGCGGCTGTGTACGTCGTGGCATTCGTGTGTGCGGCTCGCCAATTTCGCGGCCTGATCGGCAGCCGTGGGATGCTGCCGGTGCAGGAATATCTGGCGAATCGGTCATTTCGAACCACACCGAGCCTGTTCCATCTGCACTACTCCGACGGCTTCTTCGCCGCCGTCTGCTGGTCCAATGCGGCGATTTCGGCCGCGATGGTGCTGGGGCTTGCTGACGTCGTTCCGCTGTGGGCGGCGATTCTGCTGTGGCTGCTGCTGTGGTTTTCCTACTTGTCGATCGTCACCGTGGGTCAGATCTGGTACTCGTTCGGCTGGGAATCGCTGCTACTGGAAGCTGGACTGCTCGTGGCGTTCGTCGGAAACGACGAGGTCGCCCCGCCAGTTCTCGTGATGTGGTTGATCCGCTGGCTGCTCTTCCGCGTCGAATTCGGCGCCGGGTTGATCAAGCTGCGCGGGGACCGCTGCTGGCGCGATCTCACGTGTCTGGACTTCCACCACGAGACGCAACCGATGCCGGGGCCGCTCAGCTGGTTCTTCCATCACTTGCCGCGCCCATTTCACCGCGTGGAAGTGGCGGGCAACCACATCGCACAGCTCATTGTCCCGTTCGGCTTGTTCGCTCCTCAGCCGATCGCCAGCGTCGCCGCCGCGATCATCGCCGCGACCCAGTTCTGGCTCGTCCTCTCGGGCAACTTCTGCTGGTTGAACTGGCTGACGATCGTCCTGGCACTCAGTGTGATCGACACCCCGACGGTGACGGCGGTGCTCGGCTTCTCACCACCGGCGGATACGCCCGCGACGCAACCGTATTGGTATGCGGGCCTCGTGATCGCGTTTACGGTCCTGGTGGTCGTTCGCAGCTGGTATCCGGCCCGTAACCTGGTGTCGCGTCGACAGCGTATGAACTGCTCGTACGACCCGCTACGTCTGGTCAACACATACGGCGCGTTCGGCAGTATCAATCGGACCCGAGATGAAGTGATTCTCGAGGGAACGGCCCAGTCCGACCTATCCGACGAAACGGTATGGGCCGAATACGAATTCAAGGGCATGCCTGGTGACGTGGGACGGATGCCGCGGCAGTGGAGCCCGTATCACCTACGTCTGGACTGGATGATGTGGTTCCTCTCCATCTCGCCGGCATACGCCCAGCCGTGGTTCATCCGGTTGTGTCACGGCCTGTTGACGAACGAACCGTCGATCATCCGGCTCTTGCGAACCAATCCCTTCCCCGACACCCCGCCGGTCCATGTCCGGGCGAGCTGTATCGGTACCGGTACAGCACCGCACAGCAACTCAAGTCACAGCACATCTGGTGGCAGCGTGAGCGCATCGGCGAGTACCTTGCGCCGCTGTCTGTCGACGAAGCGAGGTATCTGAGCCGAAGACTCAGATCTGGTTGATGCCGCCGTCGACGGGGATGTCGGCGCCGGTGGTGAAGCTGCTCAGGTCGGATGCCAGGAACAGCACGGCGTTGGCGACCTCTACGGGAGTTCCGAGCCGAGCCATCGGGACGATGCTGCTCTGGTAGTTCTCGAACTCCTTCTCCGAGTTCGGCCCTGGGAACAGCACGCCGGCGAGCGTGTCGATTCCGGGGGTCGCCGTGGCGCCTGGACTGACCGCATTGACGCGAATCTTGCGGTCCCGCAACTCACTTGCCCACGTACGGGCGAACGAGCGGATCGCCGCCTTGATCCCACCGTAGACACTGATGCCGTCAGCGGCTCGAGCGGCGGTGGTCGACGCGTTCAGGATGATCGAGCCGCCGTCGTGCAGCAATGGGAGCGCCTTCTGCACCGTGAACACCACGCCTTTGAAGTCGATGCCGAGCTGATAGTCCAGCTGTTCTTCGGTGATGTCGCCAATGCGTGCCACGTCCAGGATTGCGGCGTTGGCGAACACCACGTCGATCCGCCTGCCGCTGTCGGCGACGGCCGCGTACAGCCGGTCGAGGTCCTCGGGCTTGCTTACGTCACCTTGTACGCCGGTGGCGCTGTCGCCGAGTTCCTTCACGGCCAGCTCGAGCTCGGCCTGCCTGCGTCCGGTGATGAAGACGTATGCGCCTTCTTCGACGAATCGCTTGGCGGTGGCCAGACCGATGCCGGTGCTGCCTCCGGTGATGACTGCGGTCTTTCCTGCGAGAAGTGCCATGGTCGTGCCTTTCCCTGGTTCTGGACCATTCGGTCAATAACTAGAGACGCGCGTTCCTGCGGATCTATTCCACGGGTTCAGCCGGTCGGGATCAGCGACACCATCTCGTCTGCCGCCGCCTTCAGCTGGGTGAGCTTGGCACCGCCCTTGTGCAGGGCTTCCTGGCCGCGCATGAATGCCAGCAGAGCACCGGCCAGCGCTTGCGGGTTCTGCTTGGCATCGATCGACCCGTCGCGCTGCGCCTGCTTGATGCATGCCAGCAGTTCGTCGCGCCATGTGGCGTATGCCCGTTCGACCGCCCGCTCGACGGCATCGTCGGTGGCCCCGAGTTCGGCGGCACCCTTGGCCATCATGCAGCCTCGCCTGGTCTTGTCTGCGGCAAGAGCTTTGACCTGTGCCCGGATGTGACGCACAAGCCGGTCATACGCGCCGAATGCGGGATCGCGGAGCTGGGCGCGGACGTCATCGAGCGACGACGTGATGTAGTCGTCGAGCGCTCGAAGGTACAACGCGTGCTTGTCGCCGAATGCGCCGTACAGACTGCCTTTACCCAATCCGGTGGCTGCGGTCAGGTCGTCGACCGACGTCGCGGCGTATCCGCGCGACCAGAATTCGTCACGCGCGGCCGCGACGACATCGCTTTCATCGAACGTGCGGGGACGAGCCACATCTACAAGATACGCAGGTTATGGACTGTTTATTCCGTATCACTTCACGAGCACGGCGCGGGTGTAGAGCAGGTGAAAACCCTGGCGATGCACGTTCTGCTGGGACTTCGACCCGGGCGCGGTGGTGACGACCGCGACGTCGCAGCCGGCCTCGGCTGCGTCAGCGAGCCGCGCCGCGAGCAGGGCCGTCTGGATGCCACGCCGACGGTGCTCCGGCGCGGTGGCCGCACCGATCAACTGCGCGACACCATCGGTGATGCGCAAAGCCGCCCCACCCGCGACGATTCCCTCGCGCAGTGCGACGTAGGTCTGTGCGCCTGCCGCGACGAAATCGCGCTCGGCCCGCTCGATGATCTCTCGCGGAAAGTCCTCGTGCGTGGGCACGCCTTGCTCGTCGGGGTGGGCGAACCCCGTCGTCACCACGTCCAGCCAGGCGTCGAACTCGTCGTCACGACCCACCCGGACCTCGATGCCAGCTGATTCGGGCGGCGCAGGCACGACGTGCAACGAACGCCCGAGAACATTCTCGAATGCGACGAGCCGATAACCCCGGCCCGTCAGCATCACAGCGATCTCGGGGTCAGCCAGGTGGGCCAGCTCGACCTGGGTGGCGGCTCCGCGGGCCGCATACGACGATTCGATCTCGTCGAGCGCCGCTGCGCCCGGCGACCCGCCGAAACCGAGTCCGACCACCTTGTTGAACGGTGCGCCGTCCTCTCCGAAACACGCATACCCACCCGCGATCGGGATCACGAAGGCGGTGTCGGGGCTTCGACGCAGCGCGGCGTCCGTGCCTGCGGCGATCAGTTGCGACTCGGCGCGCTCGATACGCGCGGCAAGCTCGATGCTGCAAAAGGGGAGTTCGTTCACGTCACCTCTAGGCTGGCGGTCGTGCGGAGGCTGGAGATTGGTCGCAGGGAAACGGTAGCGGTAGCCCTCGCCCTCGTCCTGGTGGTGGCGGCATTCGTCGTCCCGCACCTGCATCTGGGCATCGTCACCCCGCTGATCAACGCCACCCCCGAACGGTTCCGCAGCTTCGCTGGGGTGGCGCCGATCTTCGGATGGTGGAACGTCCACGTCGGCTGGGGCACGGTACCCGCGATTCTCATCGGCATCGCCGCGGTGCTGTGGGGGCCGACCGCTGGCCCAGCGGCTGCCGTGGCGCGCCCTGACGCTGACGACGTGGGCGACGTCGTGCGCGTGGGCGTTCTCGCTGGCGATGATCGACGGCTGGCAACGTGGCTTCGCCGGCCGGCTCACCGCCCGCCACGAATACCTGCGCCAGGTGCCCACCGTCACCGACATCCCCGAGGCGCTCAGCAGCTTCTCCCGCAGAATCCTCGATTACCAGCCCGATTCGTGGATCACCCACGTCTCCGGTCATCCGCCGGGGGCGCTGCTGACGTTCGTCTGGCTCGACCGCATCGGCCTCGGCGGCGGGGCCTGGGCCGGGCTGCTGTGCCTTCTCGTCGGGTCCAGCGCGGCCGCCGCGGTCATCGTTGCGGTGCGGGCGGTGTCCGACGAAGCCACCGCCCGGCTGGCCGCCCCGTTCGTGGCTGTGGCACCGACGGCCATCTGGATCGCGGTTTCGGCCGACGGCTATTTCGCGGGTGTGGCGGCCTGGGGCATCGCACTGCTGGCATTGGCCGCGATGCAGAAGGCGCGGATTCCGCTGCTGGTCGCCGGCGGTGCCGGTGTGCTGTTGGGCTGGGCGCTCTTCCTCAATTACGGACTCGCGCTGATCGCGTTTTTGGCACTGGCGGTGCTGATCACCGCCGTCGACTGGCACGCGGCGCTGCGCACATTGGTTCCCGCCGCCCTGATGGCCGGTTTCGTCGTTGGCGTGTTCTTCATGTTCGGGTTCTGGTGGTTTGACGGCTATACCCTTGTCCAGGAACGTTATTGGCAGGGAATCGCGCTAGATCGGCCGTTCCAGTACTGGTCGTGGGCCAACTTCGCGTCGGTGGTGTGTGCGATCGGGCTCGGCAGTGTGGCAGGCATCGGCCGGGCATTCGACATCGCCGCGATCCGCAGGCGTCCCGGCGTGCACCTGTTGGTCCTGGCCGCGCTGCTTGCGATCGTGTGCGCGGATCTGAGCATGCTGAGCAAGGCCGAGACAGAACGCATCTGGCTGCCCTTCACGATCTGGCTCACCGCGGCAGCTGCCCTGCTTCCCCCGCAGTCACACCGCTGGTGGCTGGCGCTCAACGTCGTCGGCGCCCTTGCCCTGAATAGCCTCATTCTGACCAACTGGTAACGCTTCGACCGTTATCGGACACTCACCACAGTTGCCGATGTGAAATGGAGCGATGACGGTGGACGACGACGGCTACGGCTTCCCCCGTCGGCTCTGGCGCGGTCTGGACGAACATCCACCGCCGGGAGTCAAGCAGGTCCAGCGTTGGCGTAGCCCACTGCGCGGACTCTGGCTGACGTCGGTGTTCGGTTCGGTGCTGCTGACCACGCTGCCGATCGTGATCATCACCGGTCTGCTTGTCCTATATCGCCTACGGGCCCCAGTTCGGCCAGGCTATTCCTGGCAATGTCGGCTGGTTGAAGCTGCCGACGTTCGACTGGCCGACGGATCCGTCGTGGCTGTACCGGCTCAACCAGGGCCTGCATGTCGGCCTCGGCCTGATCCTCATTCCCATCGTGCTCGCCAAACTGTGGTCGGTGATTCCCCGGCTGTTCACGTGGCCGCCGTCCCGATCCTTCGCCCAAGTGCTGGAACGCATTTCACTACTGATGCTGGTCGGTGGCATTCTCTTCGAGATCATCACCGGCGTGCTCAACATTCAATACGACTACATCTTCGGGTTCAGCTTCTATACGGCGCACTACTACGGCGCCTGGGTGTTCATCGCCGGTTTCGTGATCCACATCGTGATCAAGTTCCCGCGGATGTGGGCCGGACTGCGATCCATGTCGATGCGAGACGTGTTGCGCACCAACCGAACCGATACCACTCCAGAGCCGTTCGAGACCGATGGATTGGCCGCCGAGAATCCTGGCCCTGCGACAATGAGCAGGCGAGGAGCGCTCGCACTGGTCGGCGGAGGCGCGGTTTTCGTTGCGGTGCTCACCGCGGGTCAGACACTCGGCGGCTTCACGCGACAGGCCGCGCTGCTGTTGCCCCGCGGCCGAACTCGCGGCGACGGTCCCAACGACTTTCAGGTCAACCGGACAGCGTGGGCGGCGGGGATATCAGCCGAAGCGACCGGCGAGCGGTGGCGACTCACCCTGACCGGCGGACCCACTCCTGTCGTTCTGGACCGCGCCGCCCTGATCGCCATGCCACAGCACACCGCGCGACTCCCCATCGCCTGCGTGGAAGGCTGGTCGACCACGGAAACCTGGACCGGCGTGCCGCTGGCCGAGTTGGCGCGGCTGGCGGGCGTGCCCAACCCCACGTCGGCTTTCGTGCGGTCAGTGGAGCGCCGCGGCGCATTCAACCGCGCCACCTTGCAGGCCAATCAGGTCGCGCACCCCGATTCACTTCTGGCGCTTCGGGTCAACGACGCCGACCTGTCACCGGATCACGGATTTCCGGCTCGAATCATCGTTCCCGCGCTGCCCGGAGTACACAACACCAAATGGGTCGGCTCGATCGATTTCAGGGTCCGCTGATGCGCGCCGCACTGGATCGCTTCCGCGTCGTGTACGGATCCCATCCGCTGCACCTGTTGATCCTCATCGCCGGATTCGCGCTCTTGGGCTACGTCCTGGCCACCATCAAACCGGCCGCGCTGTGGAATCCCAACACATGGTGGCAGTCCATCATCGTGTGGTTCGCCGCGGCGATCATCGCCCACGACCTCGTGCTGTTTCCCGTCTACGCGCTCGTCGATCGGATCCTGCTTGCCGGCAAGCGTATTCGGCCAGGCCGAAACGAGTCGTCGGTTCCGGTGCTGAACTACATACGGGTTCCCGCACTGGGTGCGGGTTTGACACTGCTGCTCTTCCTGCCCGGCATCATCGAGCAGGGGGCACCGACGTACGCCGCCGCCACCGGCCAAACGCAAGAGCCGTTCCTGGGCCGATGGCTGTTGCTGACCGCGGCGATGTTCGCAATCAGCGCAAGCCTGTACGCGATCCAACTGGTGAGGGCGCGCAGGGTTACGCGGGCGCCAAACTAGCGACCACCCGGTTGCCGATCGGGTGAATGCCCGTCAGCGCCATGCCGACGTCGTCGGCGAGTCGCGCTGCACAGTCGATACCGACCGACGCCCACCGGAACCACGGCCCGACTGTGCGTGACGACTCCAGCCGCACCCAGCCCGCGTCAACTCCGGAACTGGCCGAGTCGAATTCGGCGATGCAGCTGCCGCCGCGTTTCAAGAGTTCGGCTGCGCGGCGCAGCACCCGCCACGGGTCTCCGCCCAGGCCGACATTGCCATCTGCCAAGAGCACCGTCTGCCAGCGGCCGGTGCCGGGCAGCGAATCGAACACGTCACGGTGCAACGCCGGCGCCCCGCTGCGGCGCGCAAGTCCGACGGCGGTGGCCGACTGGTCGACACCCAGTGCAGGGACTCCTCGCTCGACGAGTCGGGCGACCAAACGCCCCGGACCGCAACCTAAATCGATCGTCGGCCCGACGCAGAGTCCGAGCACCGCATTGTCGAACTTGCGATCGGCATGATGACCGCCCAGCCAGCTGCGCACCGGTAGTTGGCGCAGCCGACCGTCGTCATGACGCACCCAACACCGCTCGCCGTCCAGGGCCCGGTCATAGAGATTTCCCAGCATGTCAGAGTCCCGCCGCCTTGACCGCGTTCACAAACCGACTGTCGGGTGCACATTCAGCCCGGACGAATTCCACATCGTCGACGGTGTCCACGTCTGACAATTCCGCCACCAGAGTCACAGCTAAGCCCTTGTCGCGCAACGCGTCCAGCGTGGCCGGCCCCGTATCCGAGCGTGATGTCGGGATCTCGTTCAGGCAGTCGGCCATCGCCGGGTCGGTCACCCCGAGCAGCCACCATCCGCCGTCGCGGGCCATGCCGAATACGACGTCAGTGCGCAACAGCGCCTGTGCACATTCGGTGAGCAGGCCCGCGGTCACCTGGGGTGTGTCGGAGGCGATCAGCAGGACCGGACGGGAACCTGCCACTGCAGCAGCATCCACCATCGCATTGGCCAGCCTTGCCGAGAAATCGGCACCGCGCTGCTCAACGACGGATAAATCATTGAGGCGCGAACGGATTTGGCGTGAGCTACTCGCCTTGTCCAAATCACCGGTCAGCGCCACCACCCTTGCCTGCACGGGCGTCGCATCCACCGCGTCAAGCGTGTCGAGTAACGTCGCGGCGGCGATGTCGGCTGCGGCCCGCTCGCCGACAGCGTTCGCCAGCCGGGTCTTGGCGAAGCCGGCCACCGGCGCCTTGGCGATCACCACCAACGTCACGGGTATCACGAGATCGCCCGCCAAAAGTCCAGTCCCGCATGAATACTTCCGCGCAGTGACCCGCTGACCTTCGACTTGCCACCGGTGCGAGCGGCGTAGGGGACATCGCGTTCGACAACTGTCCAGCCCGCCTGCGCGGCACGCACCATCAGCTCCACCGGATAGCCCGTGCGGCGGTCGGTGATGCCGAGCGCGAGAAGTGCGTCACGACGGGCGACCCGCATCGGCGCGATGTCGTGCACCGGCAGGCCGTATTTGGTACGCAGGCGCCAACACACCGCCGCGGTGCCCAGCCGCGCGTGCCACGGCCAGCGCAGACCCGGCACCGGGCGCCGCCGACCGATCGCCATGTCGGCGCCGAGGTCGAGCTCGTCGACGAGGGCGGGCAGCTCCGCGGGATCCAGTGACCCATCGGCGTCGACGACGGCGACGATCGGCGTGGTCGCCGCCTCCACCCCGGCATGGACCGCTGACCCGTAGCCGGGGCGGCGCTCGGTCACCACTTCGGCACCGTGCGAGCGGGCCACCTCGGCGGTGCCGTCTGTGCTGTTGTTGTCCACAACCAGTGCTCTATACCCATCTGGAAGCGCGGCCAGCACCCCGGGCAACGAGGCGGCCTCGTTGAGGCAGGGCAGCACCACCGTCACGCAACCGTCGGGCATATCAGTCGAAGATAGGCCAGGCGGTTACCGCTGACCATGGAGAACCATGACAAAACCGTGACATCAGCGCAGGTAGTAGCCCACACCCGGCTAATGTCGGGAGTTGTGACGCGGGTGCTGATTGCTGACGACGACACCGTCGTGCGCGATGTCGTGCGCCGCTATCTGGAACGCGACGGCCTCGAAGTTGCGATTGCCCGCGACGGAAACGAGGCGCTGCGGCTTCTCGGCACCCAGCGGATCGACGTTGCCGTGCTCGACGTGATGATGCCCGGACCCGACGGTCTGACCTTGTGCCGCAGCCTGCGCCAACGCGGTGACTACACCGTCCCGGTGATCCTGTTGACCGCGCTCGGCGAGGAAGACGACCGGATCGCCGGGCTGGAGGCGGGCGCCGATGACTACCTCACCAAGCCGTTCAGCCCCCGTGAACTGGCCCTACGGGTGCGCTCCGTGCTGCGCCGATCCCCGACGCCGGTCGGGGCGTCGCCGGTGGAGCTGTCGGTCGGCGACCTGACCGTTTCCACCGCGTCGCGCTCGGTGACGGTCAACGGCGAGCCGGTCAGCCTGACCAACCGCGAGTTCGAGCTGCTGCTGTTCTTCATGACCCACACCGACACCTTGTTCTCCCGCACCGAGCTGCTCAAGCAGGTGTGGCGGTGGGATTTCGGTGACCTGTCGACCGTGACCGTGCACGTCAAGCGATTGCGCTCCAAGCTCGGCGACCAGCACCGGGTGCAGACCGTCTGGGGCCGCGGCTACCTGTGGAGCGGTGATGAGCGCTCGCGGGAAGAGCAGACGGTGTAGTGCCGTCGTCTGAATTCTGGGAGATCGTCGGGTGGGCGCTGGCCTGTTCGGTTCCGGTGGTGTTGGCAGGCGCGCTGATCATCCGGCTGGCCCGGTCCTGGTCGCTGGCGGTCAGCATGGTGGCGCTGGTGCTGATCCCGACGATCGCGACATTCACCGGGGTGCTCGGCGCCAGCGGGTTCATGGTCACCGAGACGTTCGAGCGCACGGCCGTCGTGCTGGTGATCGTCTCGATCGTCACGATTCCGGCCGCCGTCATGATGGCCCGGTACCAGGCCCGCCGCACGGTGTGGGAGCAGGAGATCCGCGATTCGGAACGGGCGGCCGAGCAGTCGCGGCGTCGGCTGGTCGCGTTCGTCAGCCATGACCTGCGGACGCCCCTGGCCGGGATCCGCGCGGTGTCGGAGGCCATCGCCGACGGCGTGGTCGCCGAAGAGGAGGACATTCGTGTCCACGCCAAAACCATTGAGCAGGAATCGATTCGGCTCTCCGAGATGGTCGACGACCTGTTCGAGATGTCGAAGATCAACGCGGGTGCGATCCAGCCCGCCTACGACAAGGTGGCCCTCGACGAGGTCGTCGACGACGTGATGGCCGCGCACCGCATCGCCGCCGAGCGGGCCGGGGTGCTGCTGTCCGCGGACCTGCCCGCAAAGCCGGTGCGGGTGCTCGGCAGCGACCGGGCGCTGGTGCGGGTGCTGTCCAACCTGGTGGCCAATGCCATCGCGCACACGCCGGAGGGCGGCAAGGTGCAGCTGGCGCTGGGCGCCGACGAGAACGGTGCGTGGGCCCGCGTCGACGACACCGGCGTCGGCATCGACGAGGCCGACCTGCCGCGGGTGTTCGACGTGGCGTACCGCGGTTCCAACGATCGGGTGCCGCGGTCGGACTCGTCGCTGCCGAGCGGGTCTGGCCTCGGCCTGGCCATCGCCGCCGGGCTCGTGCAGGCACATCGCGGCACGCTGTCGGCGCGCAATCTCGACACCGGCGCCCGGTTCGAGGTGCGGCTACCGCTGGCCAGCGATTAGCGTCGGCTGTCAGCTCGCCGAACGTGCAGCCAACTGCGAAATTTGACCGACTTTTTCGCGGTACGTGCACGTTCGGTGCTGCGGCGGATGCTGTGACGTCAGCTGCGCACTGCGAAGACGGGCCAGAGGTCGGGCACGCCCTTCAACTCGTGGCTGCCGCGGTCGTCGAACGCGATCCGAGAACCCAGCACCAGCGGCGGCATCACCCCCGACACCAGCACCTCGCCCGGCCCCGCCAGCCCCATGATGCGCGCCGCGACGTGCACCGCGATGCCGTTGATATCGCCGTCGGCCAATTCGATCTCGCCGGTGTGCAGGCCGGTGCGAATTTGTAAGCCGATGTCTTGCAGCGCATTACGCATCGCACAGGCGCATTCGATTGCTCGGGCCGGGCCGTCGAAGGTCGCCAATGCTCCGTCGCCGGTGAACTTCACGACGGTGCCGCGCGCGGACGCCACGTGCTGTTCGACGACGCGGTTATGGGATGCGAGGGTAATCGCCCACTCGTCGTCGCCGACCTGCGCCGCCCGCTGCGTCGACCCGACGATGTCGGTGAAGAGCACCGTCGACAACACGCGGTTCGACGGCTTGACGCGGCGCTCGCCGGTGAGGAACGACTCGATCTCATCCACTACGGCGTCCGCGTCGCCTGCGAACCACATGTGATCGTCGCCGTCCAACTCCACCAGCCGCGCATTCGGTATCCGCTCGAGGAGAGTGAGGGCGTGGCCGCGACGGACCTCGCGCTCGTTGCGCCGGCGCAAGATCAAGGTCGGAGCTTGGATGCTTTCGAGCACGGGCCGGAGATCGGTGCGCATGAAGTAGTTCAGCGCCCTTCTGAAGTAGTTCTGGCCCCCGGCGAGCCGTTCACTTCGCGCCCACCACCGCCGCTTGGCGGCATCGCCCGCCCAACTCGGTGCCGAGATATCAACCATCGCACCGGTCCCCAGCGCGTTCACATAGTTATCGATGTAGCCCGGCAACGCGTGCTCGGGAATGCCGACCGGGTAATCGGCTGCCCGATTGAACCGCGCATAGGCGTTCCACAGCACCAATGAACGCACTCGATCGGGATGGCTGGCCGCCAGCAGCATGATCGGCAGCGCGGCGCCCGCATGCGAGAAGACCGACGCGGATTCGCTCTCGGTGGCGTCAAGCACGGCGACAAGCCCGTCGACCCACGACTGCATCACGGGGTTATCGGTGATCTCCACGTGATCCGAGCTGCCGCTCCCACGGAGGTCGGTCAGAATCAACCGGCTGAACGACGCGAGCCGGCGAAGGTAGCCCGCTACTACCGGCTCGTCCCAGAGCAGGTCGATCGGATGCTGCGGTCCCGGAACGAACAGCAGATCCGGTCCGCTGCCGATGACCTGATAAGCGATGTCGGCCTCACCGTCGCGCACAAATCGCGTTTCGGGTACGCCGCTCATGCGACGAGCATGCACTGGAATACATGTTCATGGCCCGGATCTTGTACTAGATAGATCTTTCTATTATCGTTGTTAACTTACTGCTGACCGAGAGGTTTCTGTGATGGCCGCTGTTGATTCCCGCAAGGCTCTGCGCAAGTTCAAGTTCGAGCGACGGGTCGGTCGGACGATCGTCAACCCGCTGGTCGCGGCGCTCGACAAGATCGGCATCCGGGCGTCGTCGGTCGTCGAACTGGAGACCATCGGCGCCAAGTCCGGTCAGCCAAGGCTGGTGCCGCTCACCGGGCGCGCCGACGACGGCGGCGTCTGGGTGATCTCCCAGCACGGCAGGCGAGCCGGATGGGCGCACAACATCGCAGCCGACCCCAAAGTGCGGGTGCGGGTCGACAACGAATGGCGCAGCGGGACAGCTGCGTTCGTGCCCCACGATGACGTCGTCGCCAGGGCCCGCAGCTTCGGCGGTGGCGGCAAGCTGAGCCAGTCGGCCACCGCGCTCGGTATGCGGGCGCTGCAGAGCGACCCCATCTCGGTGCGCATCACCTTCACCGACTAATAGCGACCGGGAGAATGGGTGCGTGCAGATACGCATTGTCGGTACGGGCCTACCCGGCCGCGACTGCCCGCCCGGACACAACTTCCCCGGCTACTCGAATGTCCATGTCGCGGTGCAGAGCAAGAAGCGCCCGCCGGAGCTGCTGGACCTGCAGCCCGGGGACGCGACCGAGGTGACCTGGACCGTCGACTGTGACGTCAACGGCTCCGACGTGCGTGGGCCGTACATCCAGGGCCGGCCGGGCGAGCGGTTCATCTACCTCAACTGGGGCAGCGTCGGCGGTGACGGACAGATGGACATGTTTCGGCGGGCCAAGCTGATGCTCGCCGACGTGCCCGGCGACATCCTCGCCAAGGCCGCCAAGTCCGGACTGCTGGTCGGGAGACTTGGTCTCA
This sequence comes from uncultured Actinomycetota bacterium, assembly GCA_963713225.1. Taxonomy (GTDB): domain Bacteria; phylum Actinomycetota; class Actinomycetes; order Mycobacteriales; family Mycobacteriaceae; genus Mycobacterium. Next base: position 84,910 of record CAVQLB010000002.1, read on the forward strand.
CCGACGCCAAGGGCCAGCCGCTGTGCGCATCGGTGCGCCCACCGCTTATCGACTGGTCAGTCGGGTAGCGAGTTGCTCAGCCGCTCGGTCGCGGCGAGGTAGTCCTCGATGAACTCGCGCACCACTTCGCGGGCCGGCTTGACCTTGTTCATCAGCCCGACACCCTGCCCGACGAAGTAGGTCGCCAGCGCCTGCGCGCCCGGATGTCCCTGCGATGCAAGCACATCCACCCGGCGGATGATTGGCTCGCAGAGCATTGACTGCAGTGGCAGCGGCAAGCGTCTTGTGACCACCGTCGTTCGGTTGCCACGCATCGGTCCAGTCGGACTTCAGTTGGCGCGCAGGCTTTCCCGTCCGGCCCGTCGAACGAATGGTGTCGCGCGATGTCGCTGCGAGGAACTTCTGCTTGGTGTGCGGCGCGGTCTCGGCTTCCTCGGTCGTCAACCACACCGAGCCCGTCCACGCTCCGTCGGCGCCCATCGCGACGGCAGCGGCCATCTGCCTGCCGGTCACGATGCCGCCCGCGGCCAGCACCGGAACCGCGCCGTCGATCGCCTCGATCACTTCGGGGATCAGCACCATCGTCGTCACCTCGCCACAGTGCCCGCCGGCCTCGGTGCCTTGGGCCACAATGAGATCCACGCCGGCGGCAACCTGTTTGACGGCATGCTCCTTGGCCCCGACGAGTGCGGCGACGGGGATGCCGTGTTCCTTACCCGCGTCGATCATGTAGTCCGGCGGCACGCCGAGCGCGTTGGCGATCAGCTTGATGGGGTGACTCATCGCCGCCTCGAGCAGTTCACGACCGGTAGTGCCGGCCAGCGATGAGCCGCCGATAAACGGTTTCGGGTCGGATTCGATGTCGTGCTCGGCGAGTAAGGCGGCGACGAAGCCCCGCACCTCGTCTGGAATCCGTGCGGCGAGGTCCGCCGACGAAACCTTCTCGCCCTTGCCCTCGAATTTGGCGGGCACGATCAAATCGAGACCGTACGGCTTTCCACCCACCTGATCGTCGATCCATGACAGCTCCTGGTCGAGCTGTTCCGGCGTGAACGCCGTCCCGCCGAGCACTCCGAAACCGCCGGCGTTGGTTACTGCGGCGACCACATCGCGGCAGTGGCTGAAGGCGAAGAGCGGGAAATCGATACCGAACTGCTCACAGATCGCTGGCTTCACCCATTCAGTATCGCTACCGCACGCCCGCCTCCGACAGGAACCTCCCGACCTCCTCGAGCATGCGGTCACCGTCGACCAGATTGGGGTCGTTATGGCCGGTGCCGGGCACCAGCAGGTAGCGCTTGGGATCGGGTGCCGCGTCGTAAAGCTTCCTGCTCAGCGACTCGGGCACGATGTCGTCGCGGTCCCCCGCGATCACCATGACCGGTGCCGCGAGCGACCCGACCCGGTCGATCGACGGATACTGGTCGATCAGCAGCCAGCCGACTGGCAGCCACGGGTAGTGCGTCTTGCCGACTTCGGCAAGCGATGTGAATGGGGAGCGTAGGACGAGCGCGGCCGGCGGTCGCTCCATCGCCAGTCCGATGGCTACCGCGGCGCCGAGCGATTCGCCGAAGTAGACGATGCGGGCAGGGTCGACCTCCGGCCGCGCCGCCAGCCAGGACTGCGCCGCGCGAGCATCGGCGGCAAGGCCCTTCTCCGATGGAGGACCGGGGTTGCCGCCGTATCCGCGGTAGTCGAACAGCAGGACCGACATGCCCAGGCGGGACAGGCCGGCGGCTAGCTGCGCACGCCCCGACCGGTCCCCGCCATTGCCGTTGAATACGACGGCGGCGGGTCCGGGCTGAACGCCAGTTGTGGGCAGATACCAAGCGCCCAAGCGCTTTCCGTCCTCGGTTTCGAGAACGACGTCGCGACCACCGGGAAGCAGTGTCGCGGCCGACGGCACCGGGCCAGGCGACGGAAAGTAGATCAGCCGTCGCTGCTGCGACCGAATCGCGACGATCAGTGCGGAAGCCACGAGCGTGACAATAAGCGCCGCGGCGAGAATCCGCCGCTGTCTAGTCCTACGTTGTCGTCGGAGTCTTCGCTCGTCTGCCCGCGCAATCCGCCCGCGAACTTCTTCAGCGAGGTATTGAAGTCGTCGGCGGCCTTCTTCAACAGTCGTGGCCTTTCACCGCCGGTCGACGACGTGATGCCTGCTGGTTTCTTCAGGCCGGTAAGCGCGCTCTTGTTATTCGTGGTGTTGACCGTCGAATTAGTCAGCGTGCTCGGCAGCGACGATAGGAACGGCAGCTCGCCGACCTCACCGATCGGCTTGGTGATGAAGTTGCCCGGGTTGGCGAAGTCTTCGATCGCCGTACTCACCCCAGCGGTCGCTCCGTCCTGCAGGGTGCTCGGCACGCCACCCAAAGCCGTCAGCGATGATCCCGGTTGCATCGGCCGAGTCACGGTCGGGTCCTCGGGTATCGCTGGGTTGTCCGTTGTGCCCTTGCCGTCGGCATAGCCCGCGTCGACGAGCGCCGTCAGCGTCGGATCCAATGCGTCGGCCAGAATGTCTCCGCCAGGAAAGAGCCGTAGGGGCCTGGTGAGCGGTAAGTCTCCGGAGTCAACCGTCACGTAAATCGTGGAGTCCTGTGTTCCCGCAGGCAGTTTGTCAACGATGTTGCCGTCCTCGACGATGTAATGCGTGCCAGGCTGCAGCGTCACATCGGGACCGTCAGCTTGGTGGAGTACAACGTCGCCGTTCTGCTTCTGCGTGATATCGAGCGCCGTGGATTCAGCCCCGTACCCGTAGATGTAAGCGGCCAGGCTGTTGCCGAGTGCGAATGGGTTGAGCGGGTCGACGGCAGCGTTTCCGTTGATGTTGTACTCATAGCCGACGTCCAACACGGTGAGGCCATCCGGAAGATTGGTTGGCGTGGGTTCTGCAGAAGTCAGCAACAGCGGCGCGAACAGGTAATACGTCGTCCAGAAGCCGCCGCCGGCGCGATTGGTGTTGTTGTCGAGAATGACCAGTCCGACATTGTCCAGGTCGTCGTCATCGTTGTTGTTCGCGAGAATTCCCAACGCGGTCCCGGTCTGGCCCGCTCCCCAACCGGAAGCCGTGACGCCGGTTTCCTCATGATCGCCTTGATGTGAACTGATGGCGTCCGCCAGACCCTGGGGCCCGAGCAAGAACGGCACAACCTGCTGTTCGCCGTACACCGTCGTCCAGTCGGTGCCGTAGTACGACGATCCTGCGAAGAACTGTGACGTCGAGTTGGCTGCCGAGACGAGCGCCATCAGATCCACCGACGGGGCAATCGCCGGGGTGGTGCCGGTGACGATCGCGGTCGTCACACTCGTTGCGCCCACGGCGGCTGCTGCCAGTCCCGTGGTCCTGCGCGCGACAGAAGATCGAACTCGAGAGCGTTTGCGGTGCTTAGCCATGGGAGCCTCTCTAAAGACGTTCCAGATCGGTGGACGCAGCTGTGTGAGTCCCCAGACGAGCAAACGCTAACACGACGAAGTGCGCGTAGCCATCCATCGCGCGCAAAGTTCACTAAGTGCGCTGCTCAGCCCCTCAGCGGCGCATACGCGAACTCCCGCAGACCGTCGCGCGGGTCAACGACAGCGCGGAAGCCCAGCAACTCCGCGGCACCCGCGGGACTGGCGACAATATGGCGGACATCGCCGCTGCGGTACTGGCCCGTCACCACCGGCAGCGCCTCCCCGCGCGCCTCGCACAGCTCGGTGGCGACCTCCAGGATCGAGATCGGCCTGCCGGAGCACACATTGGCGGGATGAAAGCCGTCGAGGTTCGCCTCGATCGCTGCGACATTGGCCGCTGCGATGTCGTCGACGTGAACGAAGTCCCGCATCTGCCCGCCGTCCTCGAAAACCCTTGGCACGTCACCGGCTTCGAGCGCGGACCGGAAGATCGCTGCCACACCCGAATACGGAGTGTCGCGCGGCATGTTCGGCCCGTAGACGTTGTGATAGCGCAGCGCGACCACCGATCCGCCGGTCGCCTCCGCCCATGCCAGCGCATAATTCTCCTGCGCGACCTTGCTCGCTGCGTACAGGCTGCGCGGCCGCAACGCCGCATCCTCGTCGACCAGCTGCCACTCCAACTCTTCGCCGCCGATCGGGCAGCGGTGCTCGAACACCCCGGCATCGAGGTCCGCGCGGGTACGCGGGAGCGGCTCGACGACACCGTGCTCAGCGCAGCTGAACCGACCTTGGCCGTAGACCACCATCGACGACGCCAGCACCAGCCGCTGGCAGCCCGCGGCGAACATCTCCGCGAGCAGCACCGTCGTCGCATAGTCGTTGTGACTGCCATAGGACGGCGCGTCGCCGGCGTCCACCCCGGCGCCCACCACCGCCGCCTGATGGCACACCACGTCGACCCCGTCGAGCAGCGAAGCGACCGCGCCGGCGTCCCGGACGTCGACCCGTTGCACACCCTCAGGCGCCTCAGCGCTGTCGCCGTGCGCGGCGGCCAACATCGCGTCGACGGCGACGACGTCGTGGCCCGCGTCCGCGAGTGCGGCCGCCACTCGCGATCCGATGAAGCCTGCGGCGCCGGTCAACAGAATTCTCATGGCAGGTCGATCGGCAGCTCGACGCCCTCGTGTGCCAGACAATGGGTGCACAGCCGCTCGCTGGTGACCTGGTCGATCGCCTCGTGCACGAGCTTCTTGAACGGCACCAGGTTGCGCTCGAACTCGGCGAACACGTCGACGGCCCGCACACCCGCACCGGTCTCGACGCCGGCATCGACATCGGTCACCAAAGCTATTGCTGCGTAACACATCTCCAGCTCGCGCGCCAGCACAGCCTCCGGATAACCCGTCATGTTGACCAGCGTGAAGCCCTGGCGCGCGAACCACTGGCTCTCCGCCCGCGTGGAGAACCGCGGCCCCTGGATCACCACCATCGTGCCGCCGTCGATCACGCCGGGAAGGTCGGTGACAGCCGCACGAAGCGTCGGGCAATAGGGGTCTGCGAATCCGACATGGATGCCGCCGGAGTCAAAGTACGTGTCATCGCGGCTGCGGGTGCGATCCACCAGCTGATCGGGCACCACCATGGCGCCCGGCCCGAACTCGGCGGTGAGGCTGCCCACCGCGCATGGCCCGAAGACCCGGCGCACGCCCAGCGCGCGAAGTGCCCACATGTTGGCCCGATACGGGACCGTGTGCGGTGAGAACTCGTGGTTCACGCCGTGCCGCGGAAGAAACGCCACCTCGTGACCGCCGACGGTGCCCACCGTGATCGGCGCGCTCGGTTCTCCGTAAGGGGTATCGAGGTTGATGCTCCGCGCGTCCGAACCGAAGAAGGAGTAGAAACCGCTGCCGCCGATGACTCCGAGCATTACTCCATTGTGTCGTCGGCGCGCTCCGAGGCACGGCGGACCCCGTCACGTATCTCGAAAATGTCGGTGGCCAGGCCCCCGATCGCACCCGCCACGTCCTTGATGGCGGTGGTGATGATCGTGGTCACCTCGCCCACCGTTCCCGCAACGGACTGTGCGGTCTCCTGAAGGGCGTCCTTGCGAATCTCGGTCTTGCTGAGTCGGTCGTCCATGGCACTGAGTCTTCCACGAGGCAGCGCGCCGTGCCCAGGCCGTGAAACGATGGCGCTCGTGGCCAGTGTCGCGCAGTGGGTCGAGGGCGCCCGCCCGCGGACGTTGCCCAACGCCATCGCCCCGGTGATCGCCGGAACGGGTGCGGCCGCCTGGCTGCACGGCGCGGTGTGGTGGAAGGCCCTGCTGGCGCTGATCGTGGCGGTCGCGATGATCGTCGGGGTCAACTACGCCAACGACTACTCCGACGGCATCCGCGGCACCGACGACGTGCGGGCGGGCCCGCTGCGGCTGGTCGGATCCCGGTTGGCGACACCGCGTTCCGTCCTCGTCGCCGCGGCGGTGAGCTTCGGTATCGCCGCGGCAGCAGGTGTCGTTCTCGCCGTGGTCAGCGCGCCGTGGCTGATCGTGGTCGGCGGACTGTGTATCGCGGGCGCATGGCTCTACACCGGCGGGTCCAAGCCGTACGGCTATCTGGGCCTGGGCGAAGTCGCGGTGTTCGTGTTCTTCGGTCTGATCGCGGTGCTCGGCACTCAGTACACCCAGGCCGGCCAGGTCGACCTGGTCAGCCTGGCATCGGCGGTGGCCATCGGCTCTCTGTCGTCGGCAGTCCTGGTGGCCAACAATCTCCGCGACATTCCGACGGACCGGGAAGCCGAGAAGATCACGCTGGCCGTACGGCTCGGCGACGCCCGCACCCGGCTGTTGTACCAAGGGCTGCTGGCGGTGGCCTTGGTCATGACCCTGCTGCTCATGATCGCGACGCCGTGGTGCGCGGCGGGGCTGATCGCATTGCCGTTGGCCTGGCGCGCGGCACGGCCGGTGCGGACCGGCGGCGTCGGCAAGGACCTCATCCCCGTGTTGCGCGACACCGGTTTGACCATGCTGGTGTGGTCGGTCGCGGTGGCACTGGCGTTGGCGATTTCGGCGTGAAAACCCTTCGGTGAGCGCTAGAGCGCTAGAAATCACGCCGAAATCGCTAGGCGACGCTCGTCGGCGCGTCGGACGCCTTCACCAACCGAACCTCGGGCCGGGCAGGCACCTCGTCGGCGAGGAACCACCGGAAGGCGAGGTTGCCGAGCGGATAGTCGAGCGTGGTCAACGAGTTCGGGTGCGCGGTCATCCCCCGGGAGAGGACGACCGTCACGGTGCCGTCGGCGTTCGGCACCGCACTGTGACCGTTCACCGAGCTGCGGGCGTCGCTGACACCCGGGGCGGCCATGAACTGGTTCCACACCACCAGGTTCCAGAACCTGCACGGCGGCGGGCGGTGGGTGATGACGAGCGCCTCGTCGTCTTCGAGCACGAAGCTGCCGTAGGCGTAGCAGGCGTCGCGCGCGGACCAGCCGAAGTTGGCGTCCGGCACCTGGTATGGGTCGGCGAATTCGTTTGCGGCCTGCGAAATCTCGTGACCCAGGGTGTGTGCGTCCTCCACCCGTGCTCCGACGGCGAGCGGCAGGATCGCGAACATCGTCCGCATCCACGCCGCACTCGCCCGCAGCGCCGCCGCGGTTTCGCCGTCGCCGTGACGGAACGGCTCCGGGTCGTCGAGTGCCTCGATGTGCCAGCTCACCGGGCGGCCGGTCAGCGGATCCGCCTGGTAGTCACGGGTCATCAGCACAGCGGCGTCGGGCGTCGGCCCAAGTTCGAATGAGAAGTTGCCGTCGGCGTCGATGTCGAGGTCGTCGTCACGGACGATCGCGACGACCCGGTCCGACCATGCGCCTGGCGACGGCTCGTTGTACGCGGTCGCCGAGAAGTAGACGCTGTCACCCTTGTTGCCGCTGATGCGGTAGCGGCGCTTCGGGTCGACGGGGCACATGAAGTAGTAGGCGTCGGTGTTGTCGCCGCCCCATCGGCGGTCCGGCCGTGACGGTGAATTGACCTCGACCCACCGCGGCCTGCTCGGGTCGGCGAAGAGATAGGTGTCGAAGGCGACGCCAAGGGTCGTCGCGAGCATTCGGTAGCCGTCGGCGATGTGCCGGTCGTCGGTAACCTTCCTGTCGCCCTCGAGGAACGAGCTGTCCAGTCCGCCAAGGGTTTCCAGCAGTTCCTGCCATGCCTTTGTGGACTCGTGGGTGCTCATGTGCTGATTCCTTTCGTGATGAGGGTGGCGGTGCGCTCCACCCAGGCGTCGTCGAGCGCGTGGTTGCGGGTGATGATCGCCATCAGGGCCATGCCGGCGATGGCTTCCACCAGGTCCGCAGCGGTCACATCCGGCCTTGCCTCGCGCCGGGTGACGGCGGCATCGAGACGATCGGTCATGCCGCGCGACGTGACGTCACCGAACCGGTCGAGCAGCTTGGCGTGCAGTGTCGGGTCCGTGGCCATCTCCGCCAACAGCCCCGGCATCGCCGCCCGCGCGGCGGGTGTGGTCAGTACGCCGGTCGACCGACGCACCATCTCGCGCACGTCCCCGACGAGGGAACCGGTATCCGGCAGCTCGGTCGCCTCGGAGATCGGGAAGACGGCCTCGTGCACCAGGTGCGCCTTGCTCGGCCACCGCCGGTAGATGGCCGGCTTGCTGGTCCCGGCCCGCTTGGCGATCGCGTCCACCGAGAGGCCGGCATACCCGGACGTGCCCAGCAGTTCGACCGTCGCGTGCAGTACCGCGTCGTCGATCCGTAGATCACGAGGTCGGCCAAGGTCTGTTGTCATTACGTAACTCAGAGTAACATAAGTCGGCGTGACCGATACCAAGGACGCCGTCGTCCACCTAGACGACCTCGCCGAGCCCCAGTTCAGCCCAGAGGCGCAACAGATCCGCGACATGATGGCGACGATGGCACCCGAGTGCCCGCTCGACGCCGACGTGCTGCACGCAAAGGCCGCGGCCGAGACCGGCCTCGACGACTTCGGCGACGACGACTACCGCGAACGCCTGAACGTGTATCTCGCTGCCCTGCAAGAGATCACGGGCATGCAGCCGGCCGGCGTCGTCAACCACCACGCCCAGCTGCTCCAATGGCTGAAGAACCGGTTGTTGCTCGCCGACCTGCTCACGAGGCATCCCGAGATCCACGACATCGAGCTGCTTCCCCCGCTCGTCATCGCCGGCCTCCCGCGCACAGGAACCACCCACCTGCACAACCTGCTGGCCGCCCCGCCCACGTTTCGAACCATGCCGTACTGGGAGAGCAACGAACCGTTCCCGCTGGCCGCCGAAGCCGGCGTCGAGCCGGATCCACGCAAGGCACGGATGGATGTCGCCGTGCAGGTCGTCGATCTCGTGATGCCTCACTTCCGGCTCATGCACGAGATGACGACCGACCATGTGCACGAAGAGATCCAGCTACTGGCCAACGACTTCTCGACGATGTTGTTCGAGACGCTGGCGTACGTGCCGCGGTGGCGCGACTACTACCTGGCGCACGACCAGACATCGCACTACGAGTACCTCAAGACCCAGCTGAAGGCGATGCAGTTCTTGCGAGGTGGTCGGCGCTGGCTGCTCAAGTCGCCTCAACACCTCGAGCAGCTGCCGGTGCTGAACAAGGTCTTCCCCGACGTCTTCGTGATCTTCACGCACCGCGACCCGACGCCGGTGGCACTGTCGATGCTCGCGATGCTCACCTACTCCGCGCGCATGTACTGCTCGCCGGTGCCGGTGAAGGAGATCGCCGCGACCTGGCTCGACCGGCTTGCGGTGATGCTCAACGCGCTGGTCCGCGATCGCGACACCATTCCGCCGGAACGGTCGATCGACGTTCGCTTCAACGAGTTCATGGCCGACGAGCTCGGGGTCGCCGAGCAGGTGTACCGGCAAGCCGGAGAACAACTCGGCAATGATGCCCGCACCGCGATGGCCGACTACCTCGCGGGTCATCAGCGCGGCCGCCTCGGTACCGTCGCGACATCGCCCGAGATGTTCGGCCTCGACAAGCGCGATCTTCGGGAGCCGTTCGCTCCGTACGTCGAGCGCTTCCTGGCGTGACACCGCCGGGGTACTAACCCGCCGAAGTACCCGTCCAGTACTCGGCGAAGCGCTCGCCCTCGATCCGCAGAATGTCGTTGCCGGTGAAGCTCATCTGCCCATCGTCAGAGCGGCCGCTGCCGATCCAGCGGCCCGCGACCATGTCGCCGTCGACCAGCGGCGCAAGCTCGATCTCGAAGGTCAGATCGGCGAGCATGTTCCGGGTCTCGGCGATGATCGCCTGCAGCTCGTCCGGACCGTGTACCTCTCGGTCGGGCCAGTGGCCGACGAAGTCGTCGGTGACGATCTCTGCGGCCATGGGCTTGCCCGCCCAGAGCTCGTTGATCCATCGCCCGTACAGCGCCTTCGGAGAAGTCATGATCAGCTACTACCCGGCTCGGCACATTCCGTAACCGCGCCGCAGGTGTGCTGGGTTGCCACCCCGGGTATCCGAAGGCTTGACTTCCGACAGAAAGCCCAGCTCAGAAAGGCATCAATGACGGCAGCACCCGTCCGGCTCGACCCGCGCGACGTCGCTGAGGCGCAGCGCATCGTCGGCGCAGTCGGCGACGCGTTCTCGGCGAAGGTGGTCGGCCAGCAGAATCTGCGCGAGTCGCTGCTGATCGGCCTGCTCACCGGCGGGCACATTCTGATCGAGAGCGTCCCGGGACTCGCCAAGACAACCGCTGCCCGCGTGGTCGCGGAGTCCATACACGGCGGATTTCAGCGCATTCAGTGCACGCCGGACTTATTGCCGAGCGACATCATCGGCACTCAGATTTACGACTCGGCGACGAATTCATTCGTGACCGAGTTGGGGCCGGTGCACACCAACATCGTGCTGCTCGACGAGATCAACCGCTCCAGCTCCAAGACCCAGAGCGCCATGTTGGAGGCGATGCAGGAACGCCAGACCACCATTGCGGGCACGGTGCACCCGATTCCCGAGCCGTTCCTGGTCATCGCCACCCAGAATCCGGTCGACCAGGAAGGCACCTATCCGCTGTCGGAGGCGCAGACCGACCGGTTCCTGCTCAAAGACGTCCTCTCGTATCCCTCTCCGGATGAAGAGGTCGAGGTGATGGACCGGATGGACGCCGGGCTGTACGACAAGGACCACCGCAGCAGGCCGGTCGTCGGGCTGGACGACGTCCGGCGGCTGCAGGAGATCGTTCGCCACGTCTACATGGACCGGGCACTGATGCTCTACGCAAGCGAGCTCGTGGCAGTAACCCGCGCTCCCGACGAATACCTGCCCCGCCAGCTCGCCCGGCTCATCGAATACGGCGCCAGTCCACGCGCCACCATCGCGTTCTGCAAATCCGCGCGCGCATTGGCGATTCTGGCGGGCCGGGCGCACGTCATCCCCGATGACATCGAGAGGCTCGCCGACCGTGTGCTGCGGCACCGACTCATCCTCGGATTCGAGGCTGCCAGCACCGGCGTCACCCCGGAGACGATCATCGCCGCCGTCCTGCAAGCGGTCCGGGTGCCCTAGAGGACGCCGTGGGAAAGCATCTCAACAGAGCTCGGGCACACTTCGGCACCGACACCCGCGGCCTGCTGGAGGGTGGCCGCTACGCCCTATTGCACAGTCGCAGCCTGGAATTCGACGACCTACGGCCCTATGTCCGTGGCGACGACGTCCGCGACATCGACTGGAAGGCCTCCGCACGTTCGGGAAGCGTGCTCATCAAGCGCTTCGTCGACGAGAAGCATCACAAGATCTTGCTCGTCGCCGACGCAGGCCGCAATATGACCGCGGAAACACCGAGCGGCGAAATGAAACTCGATGTCGCCGCCCACATCCTGGGCGCAATCGGTCTGATCACCCTTCGGCGCGCCGACCAGATCGGCATGGTGTACGGCGACAACCGTGGCTGCGTGAACCTCCGGCAAGGCCGTGGCGAAACGCACATCGAGAGCATGCTGCACCGCTTCTACACCCACACACTGTCGAAACCGGGCAAGAGCGACATCGTATGCCAATTGGATTATGTCGCAACGCACTACCGCCACCCGATGCTCGTTGTCGTTGTCTCCGACGAGCCCGAGGTCGACACGCGTCTCGATGATGTGGTGACCAGGCTGGGCGCCCGCCACGACGTCATGTGGGCGATGGTCGCTGACGCACCCGCGGTGGGCGCCGGCGAGGGCGGTCACGACGGCTACGACGTCGCGACTGGCGGCTTCGTGATCGGCGGAGCCACACTGACGCCCCGGGTCATCGCCGCCTATCGGCACGCCGAGCAGAAACGCATGCACGAACTTGCAGAATTCATGACAACCCGCGCCATTCCGCGTACAACGATCGGGAGCAGCGGCCAGATCCGTACTCGGCTCGTCGCGATGACCGAGGTGTTCGCCCGTGCCGGATGACCTGCTGCGCTTCGTGTTTGGCCCTTCACCGTATGCGGCATCGTGGCTGTGCTTGGGCCTGGCGCTGGTAGCGGTCGTCATCATGTGGTGCGTCGGCGTCGCCGTCTGGACCCTGCCGTCCGAGCGGCTGCGCAACATCCCTGGCGTCCGCTCGATGCACGCGAAGCTGCTCCGGCGCAAGTTCATCAGCACGATCCGGTCCATCGAGCAACAGCACCGCGCGGGTGACCTGTCGGCCGCGCAGGCCAGCGCCGAACTGAGCCGTACGCTGCGAAGCTTCCTGCACCAGGCAACCGGCACTCGAGCGCAGTACATGCACGTCGACGCGATCGAATCAAGCGATCTGGCCGAGGCGGCGCCACTGTTTTCGGCGCTCAACGACGCCCAGTTCAACACTGATTCGCCGGTCGAGGTCGGCCAAATCAGCTCTACGGCCGAGGAGTTGATCCGTTCGTGGGCCTGACCTGGTGGCCGGTCGCAGTCGCCGGATTCGCCTGTGTGGCAGCGGCGGTCGCACTGGCCCTGCTGCTGCCGATGGAGCAGGCGCGCCGGCAGTTGCGCCGGTTGGCGAACAGCTCGAGGCTGACCCGGCTGCCCGACTACACGCGGCTGGCCCGCGCGCGATTTCTCTCGATGCTGGTGACGGTCGTCCTGCTCGGCCTGTTGTTCGGATCCGCAGTCCTGGCCAGCGCACGTCCGAGCGGATGGTGGTGGTCCAGCGCCACCACCGATCCTCCGCAGGACGTCATGCTGTGCGTCGGCGAGCCGATTGCCGATCCCGTCACCGGGGACTTCCTGACCTACTTCGCCGAACAGGCGAGGACCTACGGCACCCAGCGCATCGGGCTGACCTCCGCCAACCGTCGCGTCGTTCCGATGACCCGTGACTACCAGTACGTCGCGGGCAAGTTCGGAGACCTGGCGGAGCTTTCGGACGAGCCGGAGAGCGCTACAAGGGACAGCGCGGCGTCCTTCTCCCCCGCGGTGTCCTATATCGACTACGCGTCCAGCGTCGAGGACATCTTGGCGTTGTGCATGACCGGATTTCCGTCGTTCGAAGACCAGAGCTCTCATCGCCGCTCGCTGATCTATCTGGGGCCCGGCCAGGTTCGCGAACCCGCGGAAACACGACGCTCGCTGATGACCGCCGCACAGGTCACCGAAATGGCGAGCGCCTCAGGCGTCCAGATCAATGCCCTCGCACCCTCGGACCGCGGCGCCGGTGCTCTGCCGTCGATAGCGGAATCGACTGGCGGACAATTCTTCTCATTTGATCCACGCCAACCGGCACTCACCGATGACCTGAACGCCATTCGAGACAGCCCACCGCGACCGGGCGCCACAGCCGGTGCCGCTTCCGTCGGTTGGTTCGGCGACAACCCCGCCATTCCACTGATCATCGCGGTGGTGACGTCGACACTGCTGTGTCTCTCGCTGGTGGTGTTGCGACGATGACGTTTCAGCCCGTGCTGCCCGCGGTGGTCCTGATCGTGATCGCCGTGATCGTTGTCGCGCTCCGGCTTCTCAACATGCGACGGCTGCACACCACCAGCGGTGCCGGATGGTCGACCGTATGGCGCTGGTCCGGTCTGACGCTCGCCGTCCTGTTGATTCTCCTCGCCGCGGCGAGGCCCGGTATCGAGCACGGCGATCAGGAAGCCACCGCCGCGGCACGATCAGGCGAGAACACCAACATCTTCTTCATCGTCGACCGGTCAGCGGACTCGGCGGTCGAGGATTACGCAGACGGGCAGTCGCGGATGTCCGGGATCCGTTCGGACATCGAAGCCCTTATCGACCGGTATCCCCGGGCGCGGTTCGCAGTCGTCACATTCGCGTCGCGGTCCTCGCTGGACTGGCCCCTGTCCGAAGATTCATGGAGTCTCTTGCCCGTCATGGCCCGCCTCACCCCCTACGCCGCCACTGACGCAGACGAGGATGTCAACGCCGCCGCCGCCGCAAACGTGTTGCGCTATCAGCTCATAGCGGCCGGTCAGCAGTACCCCGGCTCGGAGAGCCTGGTGTTCTATTTCGGTTCGGGCGCCGCCGGTTCCCGCGCGCCGCAGGGAGAGTTCAATCCGGCGGAAGACGCGGTGGACGGTGGGGCCGTGTTCGGCTACGGCGCGGCACGCAATGAACCGGGGTTGCGTCGTATCGCCACGCAACTCGGCGTGCGCTACCTCAACCGAGATGGCGGCGATCCCGTGGCCTCGGCCGCCCCGGACGGCGGTGGCCCGCAGCCGTCCGAGGACGCCACACCCGCAACGGGTTTTACCGACCGCACGGAACTGTATTGGGTTTTCACCCTGCTGGCCTCCGTGCTGCTGCTCTTCGAGCTCTTCGCAAGCATCCGCGATGTCCGCCGCACCCGGCTGGCCAGGCGGGACGTGATGTCGTGATGGCAACGCGGACGCCGTCCCGGTTGCGGCTGCGTCGACGGCTGCTGATGTTCTCAGCCCCCCTGATGATCGCAGCCCTCGTCATCGCCGCGAAGATGATTTCGGTTGTGGTTGTCGGGAATTCGACGGTGTCGAACTTCGAGGACGGCGACGCCGACGGCCTGCGAGCCGACACGTCGACGCTGAGCGTGCTCAACGTGATCGAGCCGGAAAAGGCGCTGTTTGCTGCGGGCACATCGGCAGTTCTGGGGGAACGGCTCGAGGAGGCCGACGCCCGGTTCACGGAGGCGCTGTCGCTCACCGATGCCGAACACTCCTGTCCGGTCTTGGTGAACCTCGAATTGGTGCGCGAGCGCCTGGGTGACGTCGACGGCTTCGAAGGCCGGCCCGATCACGCCCGCGAGCGGTACCGCAGTGCGTTGGCCATCGTCGAGGGCGCTCCCGACGGCTGCTTCGAAGGCAATACCGATCCGGATCCGGGACGCCGCGCGGTCAGGAACGACTCGGCTGCCCGACTTGCGGCCAAGCTGGCCGGCGTCGATGCCGCGCCGCCACCACCACCCCTGGCGCCGCCGCCTGCCCCGCCTCCGCCACCATCCGCACCACCGCCCGCGGCGGGCGTCTCGGACCCCGAGGGACAGCAGGGCCAACTGCGGCTGGAGCCGGGCACCGGGAATCCGACCGACAAACTCCGCCAAATACTGCAAGACGCCGCGGGGTGACCGAAGTCGGCGCGTAGCCTCGGCCCATGACTGACGATGACGTCGAACAGGCAGGCCGGCTCGGAGGCGGCAACGTCGCGGCGATGCTTCCTCAGGAGGGCCGCACTCTCGAAGAGGAACGCCTGCACCGGAAACAGAACCTGGCGGCGGCATTCCGCTTGTTCAGTCGTTTCGGCTTCGACGAAGGCGTCGCGGGCCACATCACCGCACGCGATCCCGAGCTGACCGACCACTTCTGGGTCAATCCGTTCGGTATGCACTTCGGCCACATCCGCGTGAGCGATCTGCTGCTGGTGCGTCACGACGGCACGATCGTCGAAGGCGACCGACCGCTGAACCAGGCCGCATTCGCCATCCACTCACAGGTCCACGCCGCACGCCCCGATGTCATCGGCGCGGCCCACTCGCATTCGGTGTACGGCAAGACGTGGTCGACGCTCGCCCGGCTCCTCGACCCGATCACCCAGGACGCGTGCGCGTTCTACGACGACCATGCGCTGTTCGACCAGTACTCCGGCGTGGTGCTCGATCTCGAGGAGGGCAAGCGCATCGCCCACGAGCTCGGCGACTGCAAGGCAGTGATACTGCGTAACCACGGTCTGCTCACCGTCGGCCATTCGGTCGAGGAGGCGGCCTGGTGGTTCATCACCATGGAGCGGTCCTGCCAGGCCCAGCTGATGGCCGAGGCCGCGGGAACTCCGGTGCTCATCGAGCCGGCGATGGCCAAACACACTGCGGGACAAGTGGGTACGCATTTCGCCGGCTGGTTCAGTTTCCAGCCGCTGTTCGCCCGGATCACCCGCGAGCAGCCCGACCTCTTCGACTGAGCGCAGGCCAGTGACAACGCCCGACCCCCAGCTGAGGCCGCCTGTGCCGAGCAGCCACCGTCGATCATCGGCCACAGCTACCGGACCTGGATGTTCGGCGCCGGCCTCGCCGCGCTCGACGGCTCCACGCTCGATATGGAGCTGTTCTACGTCGCCTGTCTGCTGCACGACTACGGGATTGCGAAGGTCGTCGCCGGTGAGGACTTCACCCTGCGCAGCGCGGGACGTCTCCAGCGGTGCGCCGAAGATGCAGGGCTGTCCCCGGCCGCCGTCGAGCCGGCCGCCGATGCGATCACTGTGCACGCCACCCCGGGCATCCAGGTCGGCCGCGACGGCGCTCTCGGCGTGTATGTGCAGGCGGGCGCCATGTTCGACCTGACCGGGCTTCGGGTCGGCGACCTCACTCGGGCCTACCGGGACCAGGTGGTCGGCGCGCACTCCCGCGACGGCGTGACGACGGATCTGTTGGCGGTGATCAAGTCCGAGGCCGCAGCAAATCCGGACGGACGGTTCGCGTTGCTCCAACGGTGCGGCCTGCCCTTCTTCTGCGGCTCAATCCGCTGCGACCGCGCTGATCGCTACCGCAGCACGTCGAGCAGCCGGTCCAGGTCGTCGTCGGTGTTGTACAGGTGGAAGCCGACCCGCACGGCCCCGGCGCGGATGGACGCCCGGATCCCCGCCCGCGTGAGCTCGTCCGCAGCGGCGGTCGGGATCGAGACGATCGCAGACTCCTCGGGCGGCAGCTGTAATTCCGTGCGCAGCCGGCGAGCCAATCCCAGCGCATGCGCCTCGACGGCGTCTCGGTCCAGCGACGCCAGCCACGGCAGTGTCAGACCCGCACCCAGCGCGCTGAACCATGCCGGCGACGCGTCGAACCGCCGTGCGTCCTCGGCCAGCCGCAGCGGCAGCCCGTAGATGCTCTGCCACGGCTCCTCCCCCGCGTACCAGTTGGCGGCGTGCGGGGTCATCATGCTTGCGACCCTGTCGCTCAACGACATCCACGTCGTGCCGCGCGGCGCCAGCAGCCACTTGTACACCGCGGCAACGGTGACGTCGGCCCACGCCAGCTCGACGTTCTTCCAGCCCACCGCCTGGGTGACGTCGATGACGGTCAGCGTGTGGGTTCCCGCGACGTTCGCCCGCAGCGCGTCGACATCGAGCACCGCACCGTTGGCCGACTGCACCAGGCTGACGGTCACCACGTCGTAGTCGCCGGCGACCGTCACCAATTCGTCAGAGTCGAGCTCGGTGACGGTGACGCCACGGGCCGACTGCGCGGCGAACGGAAAGGTCGTGCTGGTGAATTCGCCGGGCAGCGTCGCCACCCGGCTGCCGTCGGGAATGGCGGCGGCGACCAGGCCCAGCGCCGCGGACACGGTGCCCGCCATCGCGACCGCGCCCACCGGCACACCGACCAACGCGGCATAACCGGCCCGGCCCGCGCGCACCGGCTCGTCGAACGAGGTGGCGTCCATCGTTCCGGCCTGCCACGTACGCAGGCACTCCTGCAGCGAATCGAGGAGGAACTGCGGCGGCAGTCCGTACGTCGGAGAGTTCAGAAAACCTTCTGCACCAACGAATTCGGCCCCGAATGCTTCGCGCGCCCTGGTCGTCATTCCGCGGGCGGCTCTTCGCCGCGAAGCCTCGCCTGCAGCTGCTCGCGATCCTGGCGCCTGCGCTCGTCGACCGCCGCGATGCTCGCGGTGGCACGTCGGCGCAACGGCGCGAAGATCCAGATGCCCAACGGCAGCGCGATCACGAGCGCGAAGAGCAGGGCGATGATGAGCGGGAACTCGCGCAACCCGAGCAGATGCGCGCCGCCGAAGATCACCGCGGTCAGGACGGCGACGAGCAACAGTCGCGCCAGCGCGTAGACCAGCACATCAACGACGAGTCGGGATCCGGGGCGAAGTTCAGACACCGCCCGAGCCTACCGACGGCGCGTATATTCAGATCAAGGAGGTTTTTGTGGCTTATCTGCTCCTCATGCTCGTCTTGGCCGGCTTGGTCTACGCCGGCTGGCGGCTGACCCGTGCCACGGCCAGCCGTCCGAAGACGCGGATGATCGGCCCGGACGACGACCCGGATTTCCTGCGTCGGCTCGGGCACGGGGACAATCCCCGCGCCTAGCAGCCACGCGACCTAGAACAGGTCGTTGGGCCGCTTCGCGCCCGGGAACCCCTCGGCCACCACGGCCGCAAGCTCGACGAGCGCCTCCCGCGTCTCCCGGCGCAGGTTTTCCAGGCTGATCTCCGCGCCCTCCTCGAGATGCGGGTCGAACGGCACCAGCCGCACCGCCCGGCAGCGGCGGGAGAAGTGGTCGACGACCTTGTGCATGTCGACCTTGCCCGAGCGCGGGCGCACCGCGTTGATCACCGCGACCGAGTTGCGAACCATGTCCTCGTGCCCGTGCGCGTCGAGCCAGTCCAGAGTCGCCGATGCGCTGCGGGCGCCGTCGACCGATCCCGAGCTGATGACGATCAGCACGTCGGCCTTCGCCAGCACCGACGACATGGCCGAGTGCATCAACCCGGTGCCGCAGTCGGTGAGCACCAGGCTGTAGAAGCGTTCCAGCACCTCCAGCACGCTGGCGTAGTCATCGGAGCTGAACGCCTCCGACACGGCAGGGTCGCTCTCCGACGCCAGCACCTCCAGCCGGCTCGGTCCCTGCGACGTGTAACTGCGGACGTCGCTGTACCGTTCGATGCCTTCTGCATCGCGCAACAGGTGGCGCACGGTGGCAGGGGTCTCCAGCGGCACCTTCTGGCTCAGCGTGCCGCGGTCGGGGTTGGCATCGACGGCCACCACACGGTCGCCACGGATGGAGGCGAACGTCGCGCCGAGCGTCGCGGTGATCGTCGTCTTGCCGACACCGCCCTTCAGCGACAGCAGCGCGATCCGGTAACAACCCTGCAGCGGCCGGTTCACCTGGGCGAGCAAGTCGTTGTAATGAATGACCTTCGGACTTTCGCCGAGGTTGATCTGCTTACCCGAAGCCAGGAACAGCCACCGCCGCCAGCCCGCCGACGGCGGCCGTTTGTTCTGGCGCAGCAGCGTCGCGGTGGACAGCTCCGGATATGGCGGCGGCGCGGTATCCGTACCCGGTCGGCCGACCGGGATTCCGGTCGGCGGCGTGGGATCGGTCCACTCCGCGGGCGGCGATTCCTCGCGCGCCGGATCGGTGAACCGCTGTTGCGACCGAAAGCCATGCGACGGATCGTCAGACAACGACTGGTCCCTTCTCGTTGGGCGGTTGGTGTGGTCAGCCACGCCGCTGGGTTGTCGGCTCAGCCACGGTGCTCCATTGTCGGCTCAGCCACGGTGCTCCATTGTCGGCTCAGCCGACGCCGGCGTACGAGTGCAGCCCGACGGTGACGAGATTGATGAAGAACAGGTTGAACACCATTGCGACAAACCCCGCGACGTTGATCCAAGCCGCCTTCTTGTCGCGCCAGCCCGCTGTCGAGCGGGCGTGCAGGTAGGCGGCGTAGATCACCCATGCGATGAACGACACCGTCTCCTTGGGGTCCCAGCCCCAGTACCGGCCCCAGGCCTCCTCGGCCCAGATCGCGCCGAAGATGACGCCGAATCCGAACACTGGGAACGCGAAAACAGTTGTGCGGTAGGCGATCCGGTCCAGTGTCTGTGCATCGGGCAGCCGCTGCACGATGCGCGCAACCGGGCCTTGCGCGCCGGGCGCACCGAGCTTGGACATCTTGACCAGGAACAGGATGCTGGCCACGCCTGCGACGAGGAACACCCCGGAGCCGATGCTGACCACCGACACGTGGATGGGCAGCCAGTAGGACTGCAGGGCGGGCATCACCGGCGCCGCGTTGGTGTAGAGCCAGCGGCCCGACACCGTCAGCAGGATCAGCACCGGCACGAGCACGAACACCCACAGCGTGCGGTACTGCGCGCGGCGCAACACGATCGCGGCCGCGACCAGACCCGACAGGCAGGTCAGGTTGATGAACTCGTACATGTTGCCCCAGGGCACCCGCGCCGTGGCGAGCCCGCGCAGCACGATGCACACCAGAAGCAGGCCGATGCCTGCGTAGACGAGCGTCAGCCCGGCCCTCCCGATGCGCTCGTCGACGGTGCGTCGAGGCGCGTCGGCGACGACGCCGGGGGTTGCGCTGTCGGCGGCCACGGCCCCGGCCGCAACCAGCTCGCGGTCGGCGACTTTGCGGCTGCGGGCGTAGGCGAGCTCGACCGCGAGGAACAGCAACGCGATCACCAGCACGACGACCGACGAGGTGAAGGCCCAGTCCGAGTAGCGGGCCAAACCGATGTCGATGTGCTCGGTATTCACTAAACCTTCTCTCGTGACGGCTCGACGCCCGCGTCGTCGAGGAGGCGGTGCGTCAACCGCTCGAACTCGTCGCCCCAACCGGAGTTGTCGGTGCGTGCCAGTCCGCCCAGCTCGACGCTTACCGTACCCGCCGCACCTGGCACGATTCGAATCCAGACCCGGCGCCGGCGCACGATCAGCGATACCAGCAGCCCGGCCATCATCGTCATCGCGAACACCAACACCCACACCTGGGCGGGGTCGTGGGAGACCTGCATATTGATGAACGGCACCGCCCCGTCGAACCGCACCTGTGTGCCGTCGTCCAGGCGGGTCTGTTCTCCGGCGCGCAGGTTCACCCGCGCCACCTTCGCGAGTCGCTTCTGCTCGATGAGCCGCGGGTCGAGGGAGAACAGGGACTGTGGCCTACCGGTGTCCAGACCGGCGTCGCCGCGATAGATGTCCACCGCCACCGCGGGGTTGTTGAGCGCCGGGAAGCTCGACGAGAGCAGGGTGCCGTGCAGTAGTTCGGTCGGTGCGAACAGTCCCTGGATGGCGATCTGATGTTTACGTCGTTCGTCGGCGTTGGGGTACGTGCCGCCGGGCGGGTCGAACCGCATCACGCCCGACGACAGCAGGGTGAGCGAATCGTCCGGCCGCCACTGCAGGGTCTGGGTCCGGGTCTGCCCGTCCGGGAAGGTCACGGTGAACGTCGGCGCGTAGCCGTGGCCCTGGAGGTAAATGCGGTCACCGCCGATCCGCAGCGGTTCGTTGACTTTCAGGTGGTATGGCCGCCATGTGTCGGTGTCGAGGTCGTCGCCTGCTTGGTAGTCGATGTTGGCGGCAAAGGAGAGCGCCTGCCCTGACGGCAGGTAGTGTGCGTCGAAGTCGTTGACCCGCAAGCAGATCGGGTTCAGCGATGTGCCGTCGACGGTGTTGCCCGCGCGGAACGAGTCGAATGCGGCCGGAGACGCCGAGCAGAAGCCGGGTCCGCCGTCGGCGATCACGATGACGTTGCCCTCGTAGCCGAACAGCTTGCCGACGGCCACCGAGACGAGCAGGCCCAGCAGCGCGAAGTGGAAGACGATGTTGCCGAACTCGCGCAGGTAGCCCTTCTCGGCCGAGACCTCGACGGTGTCGCCATCGGTGCGCGTGACCCGCCGCCAGCCGGTCAGCCGCTTCGACACCTCGGCAGCGACCGCGGCGGGTTCGCCGGGCACGTCGGCGGTGTGGTGCTTGGGCAGCCGGCTCAGGTTGCGTGGGGCGGGGACCGGCGTGGCCCGCAGGGTGCGGACGTGTTCGACCAGTCTCGGGGTCAGACAGCCGACGAGCGAGATGAACAGCAGCGCATAGATGGCGGTGAACCAGAAGCTGGAGAACACTTCGAAGGCCTGCAGCCGATCCAGCCAGGGCCCGATCGTCGGATGCTCGGCGATGTACTGCTCGACCTTGGCTTCGTTGAGGCTGCGCTGCGGCAACAGGGCACCGGGAATCGCGGCGAGCGCCAGCAGGAACAGCAGCACCAGCGCCGTGCCCATCGAGGTCAGCGTGCGCCACGTGTTGCGCGCCAACGCCAAAGCCCGCCTCATATCGGGAGTCTCACGTCGCTGACGAAAGCGTCGCGCACCCACGAGACGAAGTCATTCCACACCCCGGTGACCAGTGCGGTGCCCACCAAGATCAGAAGCACGCCGCCGAAGACCTGGATGTGCCGTGTGTGCCTGCGCAGCCAGCCCAGGCCCTGCACGGCCCGCGCCGAGCCAAAGGCCAACAGCACGAACGGAATCCCCAAACCGAGGCAGTACGCGATGACCAGCAGCACTCCACGGGCGATGTTCGCGCCCTCGGTGGCCGACGCGACCGCGATCACCCCGGTCAGCGTCGGACCCAGACACGGGGTCCAGCCGAGTGCGAACACCGCACCCAGCAGCGGCGCGCCGCCGAGCGTCGACAGCTGCCGTGGCGCGAAACGGGTATCCCGCTGCAGCAGTGGCACGAAGCCCACGAACACCAGGCCCATCAGGATGGTGATCACGCCGCCGATGCGTTGCAGCAGTAGCTGATTGGTGATCAACGTGCCTGCCATGCCCAACACGGCGACGGTGCCGAGCACGAACACCACGGTGAAACCCGTGACGAACAGCAGCGCCGCGCCCGCAACCCGGATGCGGGCTTTGCGCGCGACCGTCACCGCGCCCGACGGCTCCACCGCGTCCTCGACGCCGACCACCGCGGCGAGGTAGGACAGGTAACCGGGCACCAACGGCACCACGCACGGCGACGCGAACGACACCACCCCGGCGACCGTGCTGACGAGTATCGCCAGCACCAGGGGCCCGCTCGCCACCAGCTGATCAACGCGGTCAAGAGTCATGTCGCCGAATCCGGTTCCGCGGCAAGGCGTTGCACCACCGGTTGCAGGTCCTCGGCGAGCAGCTCCCGCAGAAACACCGCCGCCACCCGGTGCTCACGGTCCAGCACGATGGTGGACGGGATGACGGTGGTCGGATACCTGCCGCCGAACGCGATCATCGTGCGCATCGACGGGTCGTAGATCGAAGGGAACGTGACCTTGCGGTCGATCACGAAGTCGCGGGCCGCGTCACGGTTGTTGTCGCGCACGTCGATGCCCAGGAAGGCCACCCCATCTGCCTTGGTGGCGTCGTACACCTGCTGCAGCTCGCTGATCTCCGATCGGCATGGTCCACACCACTGCCCCCACACGTTGATCACCACGACCTTGCCTGCGAAGTCGTCGAGGGAGATCGTCTTGGCGGGGTCCATCAGCTCGGGTCCGGCCAACGGCCCTGGGCGTCCTCGGCTTTCGGGTGGGTCGTAGGAGATATCGGTCTTGCCGCCGGGGGCGACGAATTCGAATGTGCCGCCCTGGGCGACGGCGTCATCACCGGTGGAGCATCCGGCGAGCGCGACGAGCGCCGCACTCGCGATGATGACCCACCGCCTCACTGCCCGGCCAGCTCCGAATAGCCCCAGCCGACGTAGGAGTCCCCGTGGAAGTAGAAGGACGTCAGCGAGGCCAGGTTGCACAGTCGCCGAGTGGGGAAGTGATGCAACGCCTTTTCCGTCATCGCCCGTCGCAGCGTCTCCACCGGCAGCTGATGGCTGACACAAACCGCCTCATGGCCCGCCGCCTTGATCCGCGCCCGATACAACGCCGCCGTCATCCGCTCCGCGATCTCCGCGTAGGGCTCGCCCCATGACGGCGTGCGCGGATTCCGGAGGTGCCACCAGTTGCGGGGATCGCGCAGGGCGCCATCGCCGGGTGACACCCTCTCGCCCTGGAAGATGTTGCGCGATTCGATCAGCTCGTCGTCGGTGTCGACCGCCAGGCCGTGCCGCTCGGCGATCGGTGCCGCGGTCTCCTGCGCGCGCTCCAACGGGGAGGCGACGACGTAGGTGATGTCCCGGGCCGCCAGCCAGTCGGCGACCCTCTTGGCCTGCGCGCGCCCCCTCTCCGACAGGTGGTAGTCGGGCAGCCGGCCGTACAGAATCTTGTCCGGGTTGTGCACCTCGCCGTGCCGCATCACGTGCACGATCGTCTTTTCGCTCATCCCGGTTGCGCCTCGGCGGCGGCGCGCGCGGCGCCCGGAAGGGCGGCGGCGATCCGGTCGAACGCGTCGTCATCGAGCGCGGCGGAGACGAACCAGGTCTCGAACGCGCTGCACGGCGGGTAGACCCCCGCGTCGAGCAGGGCATGGAAGAACGCGGGGTAACGCCACGTCTCGGAGGCCTTCGCCGATGCGAAGTCGGTCACCGGACCGTCGGTGAAGAACACGCTGAACATGTTGCCCGCCCGCGAAATCCGATGAGCCACACCGGCGTCGGTCAATGCATCAGACAACAGGCCAATAAGTCGGTCAGCGTTGGCGTCAAGTTTTGCGTAGACGGCGCCGTCGGCCGCGCGCAGCGTCGCAAGGCCGGCCGCCATCGCGACCGGGTTACCCGACAGCGTGCCAGCCTGATACACCGGGCCGAGCGGAGCCAGTCGCTCCATGACCGCGGCGCGGCCACCGAACGCCGCCGCGGGCAGGCCGCCGCTCATCACCTTGCCGTAGGTGAACAGGTCGGCGACGACCGGATCCACGCCGTACCAACCGGACCGGCTGACCCGGAAACCCGTCATCACCTCGTCGAGAATCAGCAGCGCGCCGTGGTCGGCGGTGATGCGGCGCAACTCGGCGTTGTAGCCCGGCTGCGGCGGGACGGTGCCCATGTTGCCCGGGCTGGATTCGCTGATCACGCAGGCGATCTCGTCGCCGAATCGGGAGAACACCTCTTCGACCGCGGGAATGTTGTTGTACGGCAACACGATCGTGTCGGCAGCCGCCGCGCCGGTGACGCCTGGCGAGGACGGCAGGCCAAGCGTCGCCACGCCCGATCCGGCGTCGGCCAGCAGCGCGTCGCTGTGACCGTGATAGCAGCCCGAGAACTTGACGATCTTGGCGCGGCCGGTGTAGCCGCGGGCCAGCCGGATCGCGCTCATGGTGGCCTCGGTGCCCGAGTTGACGAGCCGCAGCCGTTCGACCGCGTCGACCCGTCCGATGATCTCGGCGGCCAGTTCCGTTTCGGCCAGCGTGGGGGCGCCGAAGGACAGTCCGCCCGCCGCAGCCCGCTGTACGGCCTCCACGACGGCGGCATGAGCGTGGCCGAGGATCATCGGGCCCCAGGAACACACCAGGTCGACGTATCGGTTGCCGTCGGCGTCGGTCAGCCAGTAGCCGTTGGCGGAGGTGATGAACCGCGGGGTTCCGCCCACTGAGGTGAACGCCCGCACCGGCGAGTTCACCCCACCGGGGATGACGGCGCACGCGTCGGCGAAAAGCTTCGCGGAGACGTCGGTGCTGGACATGGCCACCAGTGTCCCAGCTGACCCGAGAGCGTCAACTACAGGGTGTAGCAGTAGAGATAGCTGACACCGTGATGACCCACGACGAGGACAACTACGTATCAGTCAAGGAAGCAATTAAGCCCATCAGTCCGGCGCGCGGGCGCATCGCCTACTTTGCGCAGCCAAACAAACATCTATCTTTGCTTTTATCACGGAAAATGTTATCGAAAAAATCTCCTATATCGTGAAGAAAGTTGCGGCCCCGGGGGGTGTCATTAACGCCCGGGGTGGAATTTGATGGTCCTGGTTTGTGCGGACCTGATGTCCCAGGTTTGTTGGGGTTCGATGGCCCATCTGTGTGGGGAGCGGCCATCGCAGGAACCGCTGGGGCGAGGACGATGCCCACGGTGGCGACCACCGTTGCGGCGGCAAGACGAGGAGATTTGGACACGAAACCTGTTCCTCTCGGTGTGTTTGCCCGGTGCTGTGCAGCGGGCAGGCCTTTGCTGAGGACAGATTATTTGACGAGAGAGCAAACGCGGAGGCTTTTGCGGAAACACACGCCGTGCATCCTCCAGCGACCGATGACCGGCTGGTTTGTGGCTTAGCGGGGTGCCAGCGCAAACGTGGGGTGGTCGGCGTCGGACGGCAGCTGCTTCCAGTACCCCTCGACGACCTTCCCCGCCAGCGGCCGGTACGCGGCGATGATCGGCCCCCGCTGCTCGACCGGCACCTCGGAGGCCACGTACTTCGCGTCGCCGAGCTTGACGTTCGGGTCGGCGCGGACGTTCTTCACCCACTCGGCTTCGCCGCGGGTCGACACCAGATACTTGACGCCGTCGACCTCCGGCACAACGACCGGGATCTGCTGCGGTTGCTTGCTGGCGCGCTTGGTGACGGTCAGCGTCACGCTGTTGCCGACGCCGGTCGCCATCGCGACCCTGTTGAAGATCTTTCGCACGAACCATGGAGGCTTGAGGTAGGCCATGTCCACGAGTTTGATTGCGGTATGCAACTACCGCAATGGCTGGCCCGCTTCAACAGGTACGTCACCAAGCAGATCGAAGACCGGCTCAGATCACTTCCGCACATCGACACGGGCGCGGATCGGACCCTTGGCGACCGTGGTGAACGGCACCTCGACCGGGAAATCGTCGTCCAGCGAACGGATCTCGACGGCCCGAATGATGGTGGCCAGTGCCAGCGTGGTCTCCAACACCGCGAAATGTTCGCCGATGCACGACCGGCCACCGCCGAGGAACGGCAGGAACTGCCAGCGGTCACGCGCCTTGGTGTTCTCGGGGCTGAATCTGTCCGGGTCGAAAACCGATGGGCGCTCCCACCACGTCGGATCGTGATGAAGTGCGTAAAGTCCAACGGCGACAAGGCTGCCCGCCTGGACCCGGTAGCCGTCGACGGCGATATCGCGCGTCGCCAAGCGGGCGACTCCTGCGGCAGGCGGGCACATTCGCAATGCCTCATGCAGCACCTGGGTCGTGTAGCCCAACCGCGGCACGTCGGCTGGCGTCAGCTCCCGAGGGCCGATCGCGGCGGTCTCCGCGGCGACGCGGTCAGCGATGTCGGGGTGGTGCCCCAACGCCCATAGCGAGTAGGTCAACGCTGTCGCGGTGGTGTCGTGGCCGGCGAGCATGAAGAGCAACAGGTCGTTGCTGATGTCCTCGTCGGAGATCGATTGGCCGGTTTCCGGGTCGGTTGCCGCGAGCAGCGCCTGCACCAACGGGGCGTCGCGGTCAGGGTCCGCACGGCATGCGCGCACCATCTCATCGGTGATCTCGCGCATCGCCGCGACCGCAGCTCGGGCCCGCCGGCGCGCCGGAGTCGGCAGCCACCGTGGCGCACTCAGCGGTCGCAGCGCGCGGTCGGCGGTGTAGGACGACGCCACATGCATACAGCGCGCGATGGTGTCTGCCCGTTCGTTGAGGTCTATCCCCAGGACCGAGCGCCCAAGCGACTGCATGGCCACCCTGCGACACTCCACGTCCAGATCGAGGTCACCGCCATCGGGCCAACGGTCGACGAACTTCTTTGCCGCCCTGGACATATGGCCGCCGAAGTTGCGGACGTTGTGCTTGGTGAACACCGGTTGCAGCGCGCGTTTGCGTGGCCGCCACAGATCGTTGGGAAGGACGAAGAGGCTGTCGCCTGCGACCTTCCGCACTTCTTCGTGGATGACGCACCGCTCGGAGGAAGCGTCGGAACGGCCCAACACGTCACGCATACCGTTGGGCGACATCACCGCCACGATCGGCGGAAACAGCTTCCTCGGTCCGAACTGGATCCGGGTGATGGGGCCGCCGGCGTCGCGGATCACTTCCTGACCGGTGTCGAGCCTGCGCACCAATGTCACCAACTGCCAGAACGGCAACGGATTCTTCGGCGCCAGCGGCAGGGCGCTGACGTCGCTCACGAGTGCCAGAGCAGGACCTCGCCTTCTCCCTTGGTCATCACCGTCCCGGCCATCACTCGAAGTCGGTACGGGCTCAGCCGAATCGCGGCGAACGCGTCGGACGTCGGCCCGTCCCTCCACTCCGGAATGATGTTCGGGTCGTAGCCGACGGGGTCGGGTCCGTTCGCGAATTTGTCCCACACCGACATGCAGGTCTCGTCATCGGAGTACCACTCCACCAGAGCCTCGGCGCTGCAGGTGTCATGACTGGGCGCCCAGTAGCTGACCGACACTTGCGGGTGCACCGACAGATGCGCCCGCTTGACCGGAGTCGGCGCCACGGCGACCCAGCCGAACAGGTCGATACCGTCCCACTCCCAGATCGGGTGCAGGATGCGCGTGCGGGGACGGCTGTCGGCGTCGACGGTGGCGACCGAAGCCCACACGATCGAGTGGGCCATCTCGACGAAGGCAGGCGCGACCCGGTCCAGGGGCGTCATGCAGGCACCGCCCGTAGCGCCGCGGGCAGACTGGGCAGAAAGTGCCGGGTCGCGAATGCGCGGATGTCCTCGGCGGTGGCCAGCGGCTGCGAGCCGGGCAGCAGAAGCGCCATCGCCGCGTAGCGCAGGATGGTGTCGGCCAACTCGGTGACGGCAGGCTCGCCTATCCGTTCGGCGAATCCGTCGGGGAAGATCACCCGCAGCGCGTCGGATATCCGCTCGATCGCGGCGCCGTAATGCGTGCGGGCCAGTTCGAGCACCAATGCGGGCTCGTCGTTCATCATCCGGTTCAGCACACGGTGCCTGCGGAACTGCAGGATCGACAGCGTAAATGCCTCGACGTAGTAATTCGACTGCGGCCCGGCATTTTTCAGTTCGGCGGCGATATCGGCGAAGAGGGCGACGTTTTCGCGTTCGACGACCGCGCCGATCAACTCGTCCCTATTCGCAAAGCGCCGGTAGATGGTCGTGCGACTGACGCCTGCACGGCGGGCGACGTCCTCGAGCGCGACGCGACGAAGGCCATGACGTTCGAACTCGACGACGGCGGCGTCGAGGATCGCTTCGGTGCTCCCGTCAGCTCCGGGCATACCCGGCTTGAGCGAACTTGTTGTAGCGCACCCCCATCGGCAGATGATCCCACAGCCAGTTGACCGGACGCGACCGCCAGAGCGACGCGAAGCGTTGATGGCGCCGCTCCTGGCGCTGGCTCCACGGCAGTCCGAGCAGCTCACGAGTGCGCGGCGGCATACCGCCGGTGGTCAGGAACGCGGCGAGCGGATTGAACACTGCGGCGACGACCCGCCACAGTGGCTTCGGAACGCCCTTCGGGCAGGGGTAGCCCTTGGTGACATAGCCGACGCCGTACCTCGCGGTGGGGTGGGCGACGACGATCTCCTCGATCATCCGGTCCCAGTACCGCTCGAACTCGGCGTAGTCGGCGGGCATTGCCCGCTCGCTGACGCCGTAGCGGCGGTACCAGGTCTTGGATTCGAGGTAGATCTGCTCCTTCTCCTCGCGGCTGAGCCGCTTGACGAAGGTGTCGGCGAAATAGAGGACCTGGTCGACGAACGTGGCGTGTGCCCAGAAGTAGGTGTCCGGGTCGAGCGCGTGGTAGCGCGCCTCTTTCCCGTCCTGTCTGGGCAAGGTGCCCTTGATCTCGCGGTGAAAGTCGCGGACCTGCTGGCCGGGGTTGTCCTCATCGCTGCCGTAGACCGTCATGTAGATAGGCGGCAGGGACCGCTTCACCCTCGCCGCGGTGTCGTCGAAGAACACCGAGTGGTCCAGCACGCCCTGCCCCAGCTCGGCGAGCATGTTCTGCAGCACCGCGGGCCGCGGGCCGATGAGTGGCATCCGGTTGTCGCCGAAGTAGCGCCAGACCAGCGACTGCGGGCCCAGCGGCAGGGCGTCGGCAACGCGTTGCGGGGTTTCCGCGAGTTCGGTCATGTGAAACAGTGTTACAAATTTCGAACTCTGTACCAAGAGGTTTGTGAGCGGCCTCACGAAGCTCTATGCCCGAGATTGCAGTAGAGGCTGTGAATTCGGGCACGACCCTCAGTGCAATCTCGCGTCTAGGGCGTCGGCGAGGACCTTGTGCGGCGAAGGCGGGCGATGCCGTCGACGGCGAGAATGCCCGCGATGGTCGCCAGCATGAGCGTCAGCACCAGCATCGGCGGGCTGTAGGCGATCGAGGTGGTCGCCGGTTCACCGTCCAGGATCGGGGCGACCGGGACGGTCGTCTGCGACGCCAGCCAGCTCCACACCGACCCTGCCGCCGCGACGACGGCGAGCACCAGCTCAAGGGCGGTGCGGCGCTGCCGGCTCAAGGCTTGGGCTCCGGGGGGATGCGTTCGTCCACCAGGTGGATCAGCGCCGCCCGCAGCTGTTGGTGCTTGCGCGCCCAGGCCTGCGCGGTGCGGTCATTGGTCAGCTTCACGCCGATGCCCGTCCGGCCCTTCGGCACGCCCGTGAGCTCGCCCAGCGCGCGGGCGGACTGCCATGGGGGCGCATCGGGACCCGACGCCTCCGGATAGATCCGCACGATGTCGTCGATATTGGTTACCTCGGTGCCCTCGCGCAGCGTGGTTGGAGTCAGCTCGACGGACGTGTGGATCCGCGCCGCCTTGACCTGGACCGCGACAAAGCTCGTGACCAGCGCGAAGAAAATGGTCGGCACTATCCACTGGATCCCCAATCCGGCGGACACCTGGATCAGCAGCATCGCGATACCCGACGCGGGTCCGGTCAGCACCCACAGCCAGCTGGCGCCCGGCTCGTAGAACAGGACGTTGGACACCGTGCCTTCCTGCGTCACGACTTCGCCTCGAAGAAGGCTGCAGCGGCAGGCCGCGTGATCAGGGCGGTACCGGCCATCAGCGGGATCACCGAGATCAGCGTGAGGACGTGACCACGCCGAACCCCACCACTCCGCAGTGCCGCTACCACTGCCACCACCACCACGATGGACAATGACAGCGCGATGCCCGCCCGCCGGAACCGTGCGTCGCCGGTCCGGCTGCGGCCGGCCAGAAACGCCATTCCGGCACCGGCGATGGCGCTGATGACGCCCGCACCACGGAAGAGCGCAGGAAGGCTGGCCGATGCGGCGATGAGACCGCCGATCATCAACAGCAGGGCGGCGATCACCCAACACCAGAACGCGGCGTTGACGGCGCGGGGACGCGGCGACGGAGCTGACATGGTCGGGCAAGCCTAACGAACGAAGAATGCGTGGGCGTCCTTGCGGTGCAACAGGAACACTCCCCCGAAGATCAGCACCGAGCCGATGATCGCGCTGACCGCGTAGAGCACGGCCGGGGTGGGCGGCCGGTCGACCGAGAACAGACTGCTCCCGGCGTAAACCACGGAGGCGACTCCGCCGCCGGTGAGCAGCGTTCGGGCCCATCGGTAACCCAGGCGCATCAGGAACAGGAACGTCACCACGATCGCCGCGAGCACGAACACGAACGTTCCCGAGATGGCGTAGACGACCATCGGCGGGGTCGGGCCCCCCTTGCTCACCAGGTCAACGATGTAGCCGGTGACCATCAACGGCACCGCCACCAGCCACAGCCAGAAGCCGGTGTCGACGTCCGTTGGGCGACCTTCGCTCACGCGGCTGCCTCGCAGGCTCGGCTTCCGCGTGCTGTGCCTATGGTTCGCTCGCAAGCTTCGCTCACGCCAGCCAGTCGGCCACGTCGGCCGCCCAGTACGTCAGCACAATGTCGGCGCCGGCCCGCCGGATGCCGGTCAGCGACTCCAGCGCGGCAGCCCGGCCGTCGATCCAGCCGTTGGCGGCCGCGGCGCTGATCATCGCGTACTCGCCGGAGACCTGGTAGGCCGCCACCGGCACCGGCGAGATATCGGCCGCCGCCCGCACCACATCGAGGTAACCCATCGCCGGCTTGACCATCACGATGTCCGCACCTTCTGCGATGTCCAGCTCGATCTCGTGCACCGCCTCGCGCGCGTTGGCCGGATCCTGTTGGTACGTCCGGCGATCCCCGGTCAGGCTGGAGGACACCGCTTCGCGGAACGGGCCGTAGAACGCCGACGCGAACTTGGCGGCATAGGCCAGGATCACCACGTCGGTGTGCCCCGCCGCGTCCAGCCCGTCACGGATCGCGGCGACCTGGCCGTCCATCATGCCGCTCGGGCCGACGACGTGTGCGCCGGAATCTGCCTGCGCCACAGCCAGTTCCACGTAGCAGGCATTCGTTGCGTCGTTGTCGACCCGGCCGGAGGCGTCCAGCACCCCGCAGTGCCCGTGGTCGGTGAACTCGTCGAGGCAGGTGTCGGCCATCAGCACGGTCTCGTCGCCGAGGTCCTTGGCCAGGTCGCGCAGTGCGACGTTGAGGATGCCGTCCTCGGCAACCCCGACGGAACCGTCGGCGTCCTTGTCCTGCTCGCGGGGAATCCCGAACACCATCAGCCCGCCTACCCCGGCGGCCACCGCTTCGGCAGCGGCCTTCCGAAGCGAGTCGCGGGTGTGCTGCACCACGCCGGGCATGGAGCTGATCGGCCTCGGCTCGTCGATGCCGTCGGCGACGAACATCGGAAGCACCAAATGCCTTGGCTCCAGGGAAGTCTGCATCACAAGTCGGCGCAGTGCCGGAGTCGACCGGAGTCGACGCGGACGGTGACGGGGGTAAGCCACTGTCATCTCCTCACCGAGGATCTAGCGGCGGCGGCTCTTCTTACGCGGCGGCGGCAGGGCACCCTCGGCCCGCAGTCGGGCAGCGTGCTCAGCGAGCGCCTCGACCAACGGTCCTACCGCTGCGACCTCCGGCTGCACATCGACGCGCAGCCCGAACTCCGCTGCGGTTTCTGCGGTCTTGGGACCGATACACGCGACGATGGTGCGGGCGTGCGGCTTGCCCGCGATGCCGACGAGATTGCGCACGGTGGAACTCGACGTGAAGCACACCGCGTCGAAGCCGCCCGTCTTGATCATCTCGCGGGTCTGCGCGGCCGGCGGCGCGGCGCGCACCGTGCGGTAGGCGGTGACGTCCTCGATCTCCCACCCGCGCTCGCGCAGGCCTTCCGCCAACGTCTCGGTGGCGATATCGGCGCGTGGCAGCAGCACCCGGTTCACCGGGTCGAAAACATCGTCGTACGGCGGGAATTCGTCGAGCAGTCCCAACGAGGATTGCTCACCCGACGGCACCAGCTCCGGCTCGATACCGAATGCGCGCACCCGGTCGGCGGTGGACTGCCCCACACAGGCGATCTTCACGCCGGAGAACGCGCGGGCGTCGAGACCGAACTCATTGAACTTCTCCCACACCGCGCGAACCGCGTTGGTGGAGGTGAACACCACCCACTGGTAGCGGCCGTCGACCAACCCCTTCACGGCGCGTTCCATCTGCGCCGGGCTGCGTGGCGGCTCGACGGCGATGGTCGGCACCTCGATCGGCAATGCGCCGTGCGACACCAGCTTTTCGCTCATCTCGCCGGCCTGGTCCTTGGTCCGCGGCACCAGCACGGTCCAGCCGTACAGCGCACGGCTCTCCCACCAGTTGAGCTTCGTGCGGTTGGCGACCGTCTTGCCGATCGTCACGACCAACGGTCCGGTCATCGGGCCCGCAGGCTCGTTCGCACCGATCGCCGCCTTGTCGTTCAGCCCGCCAAGCGTCGTCTCCAGCGAGCGCTGCTGGCACGTGGTGCCCTGCGCGGTGACGACACACGGAGTCGCGTCGGACAATCCGTATTCGATCAGCGTGCTGGCGGCGTCGGCCAGATGCGACGCGGTCGCCTGCAGGATCAGCGGTCCGGGCGCCGCCGCCAGTGCGGCCCAGTCCACATTGCCGCGGACATCGGCCACGGTGTGCGACGACCCCAGCGGAAGGCCCGCGTAGGTCGGCACCGCAGTGGTGGCGGGCAGACCCGGCACGATTTCGAACTGCAGATGCGAGCGCGTCAGCGCATTGACCTCGGTGATCACCGCGTCCACCGACAGTGGGTCTCCTGCGACCAGGCGCACCACGTCGACGCCGGTGCGGGCCTCGTTGGCCAGAACCTTGGCCACCTCTGAAGGATCGCCAAGCGCAGGCCGGATGTCCGGCCCGCCTGGGATCGTCGAGACCTCGCCATCGCCGTCTGGCGCGGCAGCGGCCTCGGCCGGCTCGGGGCCCGACTGCGGCGGCAGCTCGGACCCGGCAAGGGCCAGCACCGCCTCGGGCACGTCGGGGTCGGTAAAGATCAGCGCGGCATTGGCGAGCACTGTCCGTGCCCGCGTCGTCAGCAGGCCCGGATCACCGGGCCCAGCGCCGACGAACGTGATGCGGCCGGGCTTGTGCTTACGCCCTCGGGTCGTCATCTGCCTCTCCCAGCTTCGGCCAACAGATCGCGTGCCCCCAGTTCGAACAACTCCGCGGCGACCGAGAGGCCAAGCTCTCGTGCCCGCTCGGGAGACCCGATTCCGGACGCACGGATCACGTCGGATCCGTCCAGCGCCGCCACGCAGCCGCGCAACGACAACTCTTCGAAGACGTGGCCGTCCTCATCGATGGATTCGACCACTTCCGCGATCGCGCCCACCGGTGCGGAACAACCCGCCTCCAGTTCGGCGAGCAGGACTCGTTCAGCGGTGACTGCGGCGCGCGTGTCGGCGTCATCCAACTCCGCCAGCAGCGCGGCCAGCTCGGTGTCGCCCGCGCGGCACTCGACCGCGAGCGCACCTTGAGCCGGTGCTGGCAACATCTGCACCGGCTCGAGAGTCTCGGTGACATCACCTAATCGCCCGATGCGGGACAGTCCCGCCCGTGCGACGACGACGCCGTCGAGATCACCGTTACTCACCCTGTTCAACCTGGTGTCAAGGTTGCCTCTTAGGGGGCGAATTTCCAAACCGAGACCCAATGCTCTAAGCTGCGCGGCCCGCCGTGGGCTCGAGGTGCCGATCAGCGACCCCACCGGCAATTCTCCGAGCACCATCCCATCGCGGGCCACCAACGCGTCACGAGCGTCCTCGCGCGGGGGAATCGCGGCGATCACGAACCGCGGATCCTCGGCGGTCGGCAAATCCTTGTACGAGTGCACGGCGATATCGACAACGCCGTCGGCGATGGCCTCACGCAGAGCCGCGGTGAAGACGCCGACACCGATTGTGGCGATCGGCTCGCTGGATCGGTCGCCCTCGGTGGCGATGATGACCAACTCGGCGGCGTGCCCCTTGGCCACCAGAGCGTCTTTGACGGCACTCGACTGGGTCTTCGCCAACAGGCTGCCCCTGGTGCCTATCCGGATGAGATCTGCCAAGCGTTACTCAGGTTTTTCGAAATCGGTTGTTACAAAGGGCATTTCGGGTCCGGAGACCGCTTCGACGGCCTGCGGGTCCAATTCGAACAGTTCGCGCAGGGCCTCGGCGTAGCTGTCGCCGCCGGGGGCGCTGGCCAGCTGCTTGACCCGCACGGTGGGGGCGTGGAGCAGCTTGTCGACGACCCGTCGCACCGTCCGGGCCACCTCGTCGCGGTGCGCGGCCTCGAGTTCGGGAAGCCGGTTGTCCAGCCGCAGCAACTCTGCCTCGACCACATCCGCGGCCCGCTGGCGCAGCGCCGTCACGGTCGGGGTGACCTCGGACATCCGCTGGCCGGCCAGGTAGTTGGCCACTTCTTCGGCGACGATCGAGCGGGCCGCCTCGGTGTCGGATGCGGCTGCGCGGGCCGAGGGCTCGCGCTGGATCCGGTCCATGTCGACGACCCAGACGCCGGGCAGGCCCGCCACCGACGGGTCGACGTCGCGCGGCATCCCCAGATCGCAGATCACCAGCTGCTTGCGCTCCTGGCCGTGCGCCAGGCCGCGGTGCACGTCGGCGAGCGAGACCACCGTACGCACGGCGCCGGTACAGCAGACGACGATGTCGGCGTCGGTCAGTACCGGCGGCAGGTGGTCGAACGGGAAGGCGTCGGCCGTGACGCCGAGCTCGCGGATCTTCTCGGCCAGCCTCTTCGCGCGGGGCAACGTCCTGTTGACGATGTGGATGCGTTCGACGCCTGCGCGCGCCAGATGCTTTGCCGACAGCGCGCCCATCGCGCCAGCGCCGACGACGACCGCGCTGCGTCCGGCCAGTCCGTCCAGCTTGGTGTCGGCCATGCCGAGCGCGACGGACACCACCGAGGCGCCTGCGGCGTCGATACCCGTCTCGCTGTGCACCCGCTTGCCGACCGACAGTGCACGCTGGGCCAGCTCGTGCAGGGTGCGACCGACGGTGTGGTTGGCCTCGGCGGCGGCGTAGGCGCGGCGCACCTGGCCGAGCACCTGCTGCTCACCGATCACCGCCGAATCCAGGCCACTGGCGACGGCGAACAGGTGCTCGACGGCCGCCTCGGCGTAGCGGACGTAGGCGTACTTGGTGAGGTCGCCCAGCCCCATACCGGAATGTTCGGCGAGCACCTGCCCGATCACCGAGAGGCCGCCGTGGAAGGCATCGACGACCGCGTACACCTCGACCCGGTTGCAGGTGGAGAGCACCATGGCCTCGGTCACCAGCGATGACTGCAGCACCTGTTCGACGATCTTGGCCTGATCGGACTCGTCGGTGCTCAATTGCTCCAGCACGGAGACCGGCGCGCTGCGGTGCGAAACGCCGAAAAGCAACACGCTCATGGCTTCATCACCACGTCATCCACGGTAGTCGGTTACCAGCTGGGCTACCAAATTTGCTATGTCGACGCCCAGCCGTCATTTCGCAAGATCCGCCCGCAGCCTGGGCTCGTCGAGCTCCCAGTAGCTGTGCTCCGTGCCGTCGAGAAGCACCACCGGAAGCCGATCGCCGAACTCGGCGCGCAGCGCGGGATCACCCGCCGCGGCCGCCGCGTCGACGTCGGAGCTCGCGAGTTCGAACCCGAGCTCGTCGGCCAGCTCGGCGAGCCTGGCGGCTGTCCGTTCGCACAGGGAACAGCCCTGCCGGGTCAGCAGCACCACCTGCCTGCGGTTCATGACAACAAGTATCCAAAATCCCGTGTCCTAGGCTTAAGAGGTGTCCGATCGCGTTGGTGACGAAGCCGCCGTGCAGGCACTGGCCGGCGACGCCAGCGCCGAGACCGCGGTCGCGAACCTCCCCGAAGGCGAGACCGTCGCCGCCGACGCGCCGCCGCCGGATCTGACGGCCGCCGCCTTCTTCGACGTCGACAACACGCTGGTGCAGGGGTCATCGCTGGTGCATTTCGCACGCGGACTGGCGGCGCGCAAGTACTTCACCTACGGCGACTTGGCTCGATTCGGCTACGCGCAGGCCAAGTTTCAGCTGACGGGCCGGGAGAACAGCGACGATGTCGCCGCGGGCAGGCGCAAGGCGCTGGCGTTCATCGAGGGGCGGTCCACCGCCGAGCTCGTCGCGGTCGGCGAGGAGATCTTCGACGAGATCATCGCGGACAAGATCTGGCCGGGCACCCGCGCGCTGGCGCAGATGCACCTCGATGCAGGCCAGCAGGTGTGGCTGGTCACCGCGACGCCGTACGAGCTGGCCGCCACCATCGCGAGCCGGCTCGGGCTGACGGGCGCGCTCGGCACCGTCGCCGAGTCGATCGACGGGGTGTTCACCGGGCGGCTGGTCGGCGACATCCTGCACGGCAGCGGCAAGGCCCACGCGGTTCGGTCGCTGGCCATCCGCGAAGGCTTGAACCTGCGCCGCTGCGCCGCCTATTCGGACAGCTTCAACGACGTGCCGATGCTGTCGCTGGTCGGAACGGCGGTGGCCATCAACCCCGATGCGAACCTGCGCGATCTGGCGCGTGAGCGGGGATGGGAGATCCGGGACTTCCGCACCGCACGCAAGGCCGCGAGGATCGGGGTTCCTTCGGCGCTGGCGCTCGGCGCGGCGGGCGGCGCGCTTGCCGCGATCGCGTCGCGTCGCCGCTGATAGGCTCGCGCGAGCCATGGCCATTGCAGAAGACATCATCGGGACCCACTACCGGTATCCGGACTATTTCGAAGTCGGCCGGGAGAAGATCCGCGAGTTCGCGCTCGCGGTGAAGGACGATCATCCCGCGCACTACTCCGAAGACGCCGCCAAAGAGGTCGGCTACGACGCCCTGGTGGCGTCGTTGACGTTCCTCGCCGTCGCGGGCCGCAAGGTGCAACTGGAGATCTTCGAGCACTTCGCGGTGCCGATCAACATGGAGCGGGTCCTGCACCGCGACCAGAAGATCACCTTCCACCGGCCGATCCTCGCCGGCGACAAGCTGTGGTTCGACTCCTACCTCGATTCAGTCATCGAGGCACACGGCACCGTGGTCACCGAGCTGCGCGGTGAGGTGACCGACGCCGATGGCAAGCCGGTGCTCACCAGCATCGTCACCGTGATCGGTGAGGCCGCCCACGACGACGAGGCCGACGAAGTAAGCGCGACGGTCAAAGCCCGTCGCGACGCCGCCATCGCCAAAATGATTGCCGGGCAAAGCTCCAAGAGTTAAAGCGGCAATTCCGGCCCGCGGTCGAAACTCGTCAGCCGAGGAACATGTTCCTGCGGTTGGCCAGCAACTGATAAAGCGTCTGCTGAATGGTTTCGCGGACCTGATCGGTGAGCTCAAAGGTCACCATCGGATCCTCGGCGGCCGCATCGTCGTAGTCCGCGGTCGAGATCGCTTCCCCGAACTGGATGTGCCACTTGGAGGGCAACGGGATCAGCCCGGCGGGCCCGGCCAACGGGAACAGCGGGGTGATCGGGAAGTACGGCAGCCCAAGCAGCCGAGCCAACAGCTTGACGTCGGCGATCATCGGGTAGATCTCCTCCGACCCGATGATCGAGCACGGCACAATCGGTGCCTTGGCGCGCAGCGCCGCCGCAACAAAGCCGCCGCGACCGAATCGCTGCAGCTTGTAACGGTCCTTGAAGTGCTTACCCAGGCCCTTGTAGCCCTCGGGGAACACCGCGGTCAGCTCGCCGGCCGCGAGCAGCCGGTGCGCGTCGGCGGTGCAGGCCATGGTGTGGCCCGCCTTTCGGGCCGCCTGGCCCATCACCGGCATGTTGAAGACCATGTCGGCAGCCAGCAGCCGCAGGTCCCGGTTGGTGGGGTGCTTGTCGTGCACGGCCACCGAGGTCATCAGCCCATCGATCGGCAGCACCCCGGCGTGGTTGGCCACCACCAACGCGGCGCCCTTCCTCGGCAAGTTCTCGATACCGCTGACCTCAACGCGGAACCACGACTTGAAAAGGGGTCTCAGCAAAGGCAAAAAGACCGAATTGTTGAGGTGCGCATCGAAGCCGTATTCATCGACGGTGTAATCGCCCATCATCCGCTTACGGACAAACTCAGCAACCGCGGCAATCCGCTTGGCGAGTTCGTTCGGTGTCTGATCGGTTGGCTGTGCACCGCCGGCGGCGGAGCGACGATCGTCGATCTCGCGCACCACCGCGGCGATCTGCTCGGCCGAGGCACGGCCTGCGGGGTCGGTCAGCAGGGACGGATGTCGGCGGGCGCTCTCACCACGTGCGGCCGCACGCCGCTGAGCCGCTTGCCGACCCGTATTCGAGTGCAGCGGAATCACTTTGGCTTTGGATTCGCCAGCCACGCCGATACCTTCTCCCACCCGATTAAGAGCTTTGTTCAACGCCCCCAACGCTGCGCCGCCGATACGGCGCGACTCTCCATTGAGCGTACCCATCGCGGATCAACGATCGGAGTCAATCCACGACCACGTACGTAATCGTCAAAAGCTTCCGTTGTGGTCCACTTAGGGCTATAGCCTAAGTCATTCTGCATCCGAGTGGTGTCCATGACTCGGCCATAGCTCAAGTAGTCCAATTGCTCGCGATCCACCTCAGTGTAGCGAGTTGCGCGCCACAGCGAATCCGCAGCAGACAATGCGAAGCGCGGCACCGGCAGCGGTACCCGGCCCGCCCGCCGGATCGCCTGAGACATCATGATCACGCCGGAGGCTCCGACGTTGAAGGTGCCTGCTTTACCCGCCACCGACGCGCGCTCCAGAGCGCCGAGCGCGTCCTGTTCGTGCAGTAGTTGCAGCCGTGAGTCGCGCCCCATGATCGTGGGCACCACGGGGGCGGAGAGGTACCGCGACAGCGCGGTGTCCATCGCCGGGCCGATCATGTTGGCCAACCGCAGGATGGTCACCGCGATGTCGGGCCTGCGGCGGCCCAGGCCGCGCGCATAGCCCTCGATGTCGATGCTGTCGCGGGCGAAACCGTCGCTCGGGGGCCGCCTGCTGCTGCCGGCCTCGGTGAACATCACCGGATCCCACGGACTCGAGCCGTACACCTCCGACGTCGACTTGACGATGACGCGGCGCACCGACGGGGCTTTCTGGCACGCCGCGAACAACTGGATCGCGCCCATCACGTTGAGTTCCTTCAACGCCGCCTTACCGCCCGCGCGAGGGGCGTAGGACGCCGCGGCGGCGTGCACCACGGTATCGACGTCGCCGTTGCGGATGACCTTGGCGATGAAGGGGTTGCGGATGTCGGCGCGGACGAACTCCGCGCGGCCCATCCGGCGCAGCAGGTCCTTGCTCGGCGCGATCGCGTCGACCGCGATGACGTGGTTGATCTGTGGGTTCTGCGCCAGCCTGGCGGTCAGATACCCGCCGAGAAACCGGCATGCGCCGGTAACCAGCACGACCTTGGGGTGGTGCAGGGTGTCAGGGTCATCCCCAGAGGACCGGCCCCCGGAGCGATCTTGCGAATCCATCCGGTTCAGCCTATCGACGGAGCCGAGAAACTACTTGCCGAGTTTTCTACGCTGCACTCGGGTGCGACGAAGGAGCTTGCGGTGCTTCTTCTTCGACATGCGCTTACGCCGCTTCTTGATGACTGAACCCATGAACTCCGCTACCTAGATGTGTTTCAAGCCCACTTGGCTCGACCCGGACACCTTACCTGGGCCGGGGGTGCGGAGAAAAAACGGCGACCGCTAACCAGCTGTATTTTCGCACCGGGTTCTCCCCCTACGCTTCGCGCGGGAGGTGCCCCCACAACGCGGCTCACGCCGCTTGATCGTCACCCGGCGTCGAAGTACGAGGTCTCCAGCAGGTCGTGGACCGCCTTGGCATGCACGCGGAACGAGCGTCCCACCCGTACTGCCGGCAGTTCGCCGTTGTGCACCAGACGGTAAACCGTCATCTTGCTGACCCGCATCAGGCTGGCCACCTCGGCGACCGTGAGAAATTGAGCCCGCGGAGGCTGATCGGGAGCAGCGTCACCGCGTGCATGCTTCCCGCTCGCCGAGTCCCGCCCCGATGGCCCGTTCATAGACGTCATCGCAACCCAATCCTTCAGGCACAGGGGTTCCAGCGGCTTCCCCACCGCTGGCACCAACACGTGCTTACACGAGGAGAATAGCGGGGTTATTGGGGTTATTGCGACGGGTGTGGGCTAATCGTTTGAAATTCGTTGAATTACCCGGATGTGATTCCGAGCTGCGACGATCGCAGTTTTGCGGCGTCCACAGCCGCCGCAACGGCGGCCCGAAGACCGCCTTTTTCGAGTTCCCGCAGACCAGCGGCGGTTGTGCCGCCCGGCGAGGTGACCGTGGCGCGCAGCTGGGCGGCGGTGGTGTCCATCGCCGTGCCCATCGCCGCGTCTCCTGCCGGCTGCGCGGCATCGAGACGTTCCAGCAGCATTGCGGCCGATCCGGCCATGGTTTGCACCACCAGATCGGTGGCCACATGCCTCGACAGGCCCGCCGCGACGCCCGCATCGACCAGTGCCTCGACCACCAGGAAGAAGTACGCCGGGCCGGATCCTGACACCGCGGTCACGGCGTCCATCTGGGATTCCGGAACGGTCAGCACACCGCCCACCGCGTCGAAGATCGCCGACACCTCTTTGAGTTGTTCGGCGGTCGCGAACCGACCGGGCGCCAGCGCGCTCACTCCCCCGCCGACGACCACCGGCGCATTGGGCATCACTCGGATGACTGGCGCGCCGGCAGGCAGCCTGGCTTCGTAGTACTCGGTCGTCACGCCGGCCGCCACGGTCGCGAAAACCTGCTCGGCGCTGTCGCTTTCGGCGTGCGCGGCGGCGTCGGCGATCTCGTCCATGATCGACGACACATCGGCGGGTTTGACGGCGACGATGACGACGGACGCGTTCTCTGCGGCGTCGGCCACCGAGGTCACCAACACCGAGTACGTCTCGGACATGTATTTCGCACGAGCCGGGTCCTTCTCGGCCACCACGAGGTCCTTCACCTG
Source organism: uncultured Actinomycetota bacterium (assembly GCA_963713225.1). Classification (GTDB taxonomy): domain Bacteria; phylum Actinomycetota; class Actinomycetes; order Mycobacteriales; family Mycobacteriaceae; genus Mycobacterium. The sequence goes on from CAVQLB010000002.1 coordinate 126,380, forward strand.
CCTGCCCGCGCGCAGAAGCCCAGCCAGCAGCGCTTCGCCGATACTTCCGCCGCCGATGATCGCGATTCTTCCCACGGTCAAAGCATTGCAGACGGCCGCGGCAGTCCGTTATTCGACGCCCGGGGCGTCACGCACCGGGCGGCACCATGGCCAGCTGGCGACTCTGCACCACGATGTGGCCCTCACAGTCGACGACGATGTGGTCTTCGTCGAACCAGTCCTGGCCGATCTGGACCGTGGTGCACAGCACGCGCAGCCAGCCGTCGGCCGGCAGTGCCCGCAGATACGCCGTCAGCTGCACCGTGGGCGCCCAGCCCGTGCGGTTCACCGCGAACGTCACCGGCGCCGACACATCGCCGCACAGGAGCGCGAACAGCACGTCGGGCGCGACCCCCTTGGGCCGTACCCAGTACTCGATGACGGGAGCTGCTTCTGCTCCTCGCGTGCGCGCTGGCCCTCCGTCGGCGCGCGGCGTGAACGTGGTCAGCGACGGCCTGATGTCGCAGCCCCGAGCCAGATGGACGATGTCCTCCATCGGGTGCCCCGGCCCGATCGGCTCGAGGCCGGGTGGCGGCTCCGGCGTCATCAGCGGCACCACCGGGTTGACCGACAGCAGCGGCGTGACGTGATGTTCCGGGTTTCCGAGCGTCACCGCGGCCCGGACGGCCGTACGGTCGCCCTGGGTCAACTCGACGTCGATGAGGCTGACCCGGCGGCCGCGCTTGCGCACCGTCGTCACGACGTGCAACGGGCCGGGGTCCGGCGCCCACAAGAAGTTTCCGGAGATGGCGATCGGCTGGACCCCCGCTTCCCCGTGCTCGATACGGGCCGCGTTCGCGCACAGCGCGAGCATCGCGCCGCCGTGCACCTTCGGGCCGATCGTCCAGTTTTCGTTCAGCTCGCCGTCATAGCGGCCATCGCAGGCAGGCGTGAGCGCCATCGCGTCGGTGAACAGAGTGGATCCGGACATGAGCATCCTCTCAGTTTCAGGTGCTGCTCTCGTCCGCCGCTGATCAGCGAAGCAGGTGCGCGCGGGCGAACTGGAGCGATTCGTCGAGCAGGGCTTCTCGTTCGGGGGCCGTCCTGGCACCGGAGGTGGTCACCTCGAGGATGACGTGGCCCGCGAAGTCGCCACCCGCCAGCATTTCGCAGACCTCGACCGTCGGCTGGGTGCCGCGGCCCGGGACCAGATGCTCGTCGGTCGATGCGCCGCTGCCGTCGCACAGGTGCAGGTGCACAAGCCCGTCGCCCATCCGGCTGGCCATCTCGATCGCGTCGGTGCCCGCCGTCGCGGTATGCGACAGGTCGAGCGTGTAATGGGCGTGGCCGCCGTCCAGCGGGTCGTAGGACGGTGCGAACGCCGAGATGCCGGGTCCCGGCCTGCCTCCCCGCTTACGCATCCGTTCGATCGATGTCTGGCCCGCACCGAAGAACCGGTCTGCCCGGAACGGAAACATGTTCTCCACGGCCACCATCACGTCACTGCCCGCCTCGAGCTCGGCGACCTGCTCGGCGAAGCCCTCGGCGTAGCGGCGCTGCCAGCGAAACGGCGGATGCACCACCACGGTCTGGGCGCCCAGCTGTTCGGCGGCGCGCACACTGCGCTCCAGCTTGGAGATCGGGTTGGCGCCCCAGACGCGCTGCGAGATCAGCAGGCACGGCGCATGCACCGACAGCACCGGCATCGAATACTTCTCGGACATTGCCTCGATGGCATCGACGTCTTGGCTGACTGATTCGGCCCACACCATCAGCTCGACACCGTCGTAGCCCAGCTTGGCCGCGTACTCGAAGGCGGCCTCGGTCCTCAACGGATAGACCGAGGCCGTCGAAAGACCGACCTTGATGGCGGGGCGCACTGTGCTGACTTAGGCGGCTATCCCGATCGCAGCAGCGCCAGCGGTCCCAGGGTGACCAGCGCGCCGACCGCTACCGCTATCAGTGTGCTGCCGATGTCCTCGGTCTTGCGCACCACCCGAACGCCGACAACGAGGCCGAGGATGACCAGCACGGACAGCACCAACGCGATGATGTGGTCCCACTTCCACAGCTGGTCGAATGCGATGAACAGACCCGCACCGAAAAGCACCGCGACGATGCACTGGCCGACGACCAACGCGCCGTGGGCGAATGACGACATCGTCGGCTCATCGCCGATGTCGAATTCGTGCTCGTCGTGCTCGTCGTCCTCGGCGAGATCGAGGTCGTCGTAGCGCGGGCGTCCGCGGCGAGCCAAGTCGTCGGCGACCGTTTCGCCGCCGAACAGCGTGCCACCCGAAGAGCGCAGGTACGACGGCAGCTCGTCGGCGTCGTCTTCGGTGGCCGGCGCGGTAGCCACCTGCATCGCAGGCCGCGTCAGATCGGCGGCGACGACGTCACCCGCGTCGTCGTCGTCGACGTCGACCGGATCGGGGCTCATCTCCTCGGCGCCGACGCCGGAGCCGGCGCGATAGCGACGTTGTGCGTGCGCGTAGTGGGGGCGCGGCGGCGGCTCGGCGAAAAGCGGCTTGGCGTCGCGCTCCTCGATATGCGCGGCGTAGTCGGCTTCCTCGTCGGTGAGTTCGGCGGCGTCGTCGATTTCCTCGACGTGCTCGGCGACTCCATTGCTCGGCAATCGCCCGGTGTAGTCGTCGCGGACCTCGTCAAGCTCGTCGGTCGCCGGATCCGCGGCCGCGATCGGGTGGGCCTCTCCGGTGACGATCGGAATTTCACCAGTGAGCTCGGCCACTGTGACGGCTTCGTTGTTGCCGCGACGGCGCCGACGGCGCCCGCCCACCGGCGGTGCCCCGATCGTTCCGTTCTTCGCCAGCAACTCCGCGACCGATATCGGCCTCGTGCTGCTGTGGCTCTCTTCTGGTCCTGTCATCGTGTGTTGCCTCTGGGCTTAGCGGTTTGTCGATCCGCATCGCGTACGGACGTCTCGACCAGTGCGGTTCCGTCGGCTTCGCTGTCGAGTTTCCGCAGAATCAGGCCTTCTCGCAAGGCCCACGGGCAGATGTCCACGGTATCTATCGCCAGCGCTCGCATGCTCGCCTCCGCAACCAACGCTCCGGCCACGATCTGTGGCGCCCGTTCGGCACTCACCCCTTCCAACTCTGCTCGGTCAGCCGCGGTCATCCTAGAGATGAAAGCTATGAGCTGCCTAAGGCCGGTCGCCGTCAGTGTCCTCTTCACCCGTGGTCCTGCACCCGAAGGGGCGGCACCGGTGAGTCGCGCCAGCGACCGGAAGGTCTTGGATGTCGCGACCGCGAGGTCGGGGCTGCCCGCCTTGAGCATCTCGGCGCCCGCGTCGGCCAGCTCGGTGGCCAGCCAGTCACGCAGCATGTCCACCCGCCGCCGGCCCGGCGGATCGTCGGGTAGCCACTCTCTGGTCAACCGGCCCGCGCCGAATGGAAGCGTCAGCGCCACCTCCGGCTCCTCGTCGACGCCGTTGGACAATTCCAGCGACCCGCCGCCGATGTCGATGTTGATGATCCGGCCTGCGCTCCAGCCGTACCAGCGGCGCACCGCAAGGAAGGTGAGGCGGGACTCGTCGACCCCGCTGAGCACCTGCAGCGCCACCCCGGTCTCGGCCAGCACGCGGGCCAGCACGTCCTCGGAGTTCTTGGCGTCGCGGACGGCCGATGTGGCGAATGCCATCAACTCCGCGCAGCCCGAACTCACGGCGATCTTGGAGAACTCGTCGATCGTGCTGATCAGTTTGTCGGCGCCCTTGCGGGTCAACTTGCCCGAGGAATCGATGGCCTCGGCAAGCCGCAGCGCCGACTTGGTGGAACTCATCGGTGTCGGGTGGCCGCCGCGGCGCGCATCCACCACCAACAGGTGGACGGTGTTGCTGCCCACGTCGAGCACACCCAGTCGCACGCGTTCAACCTAACGGGTCTGCCGGTGAACTTCGTGCGCGGACCGCCGTGTGGCGCTGCCGACACCGATTTCACAGGTCGCCACGCGAATCATGTTCAACGAAATCCATCGGCGATTGCGCCGTGGCAACTTAGCGCTCAGCCGCAATCGGCGCTAGCGTTGAAGCTTGTGACGTCTGAACATCCCGGCGAGGTCGAGCTGGATTTCGCCCGTGAGTGGGTGGAGTTCTACGACCCCGACAATCCCGAGCACGTGATCGCCGCCGATATGACGTGGCTGCTGTCGCGATGGACGTGTGTGTTCGGCACGCCGGCGTGTCAGGGCACCGTGGCGGGCCGGCCCGATGACGGGTGCTGCAGCCACGGTGCGTTCATGTCCGACAAGGACGACCGCAAGCGTCTCGACGCCGCGGTGGAGCTGCTGACCGACGAGGATTGGCAGTTCCGGGAAAAGGGATTGGGCCGCAAGGGCTATCTCGAGATGGATGAGTACGACGACAAGCCCAACCTGCGGACCCGAAAGCACAAGGGCGCCTGCATATTTCTCAATCGGCCCGGCTTCAGTGGCGGCATCGGCTGTGCGCTGCACAGCAAGGCATTGAAACTGGGTGTCGAGCCGCTGACGATGAAGCCGGACGTGTGCTGGCAGTTGCCGATCCGGCGGAGCCAGGAGTGGGTGACGCGACCCGACGGCACCGATGTGCTCAAGACCACCATCACCGAGTACGACCGGCGCGGCTGGGGCGAGGGCGGTTCCGACTTGCACTGGTACTGCACCGGCGACCCGGCCGCCCACGTCGGGAAGAAGCAGGTCTGGGAGTCCTACGGACCGGAGCTGACCGAACTGCTCGGCGAGAAGGCGTATGCGGAGCTGGCGGCGATGTGCAAGCGGCGCAGCGCGTTAGGGCTGATCGCCGTGCACCCCGCCACGCGTGCCGCCGAATAGCGGCGGTCAGCCCTCGAGCTTGTAGCCAAGACCGCGCACCGTCACCAGGTGCACCGGGTTGGCCGGGTCGGCCTCGATCTTGGACCGCAACCGCTTGACGTGGACGTCGAGTGTCTTGGTGTCACCGACGTAGTCTGCGCCCCACACCCGATCGATGAGCTGCCCGCGGGTCAGCACCCGGCCACTGTTGCGCATCAGGTACTCGAGTAGGTCGAACTCTTTGAGCGGCAAGGTGATCGGGTCGCCGTTGACCGCCACGACATGGCGTTCGACGTCCATCCGGACCGGGCCGGCTTCCAACACTCCGTCGCCGATACCGGAATCGTCGGGGTCGGCGCCTCGACGCAGCACGGCGCGGATCCGTGCGATCAGCTCGCGCGCCGAGTAGGGCTTGGTGACATAGTCGTCGGCGCCGAGCTCCAGCCCGACGACCTTGTCGATCTCACTGTCGCGCGCGGTCACCATGATGACCGGCACACTCGAACGCGACCGCAACTGCTTGCACACATCGGTCCCGCTCATCCCAGGCAGCATCAGGTCAAGCAGCACGATATCCGCACCGACCCGATCGAATTCGGCGAGGGCCGACGGCCCGTCGGACACCACGGTGGCCTCGAAGCCCTCCTTGCGCAGGAGAAATGCCAGGGGATCGGCAAGGGACTCTTCGTCCTCCACGATCAACACGTTGGTCATGGATGTCTCAATCCTCTCGGTCCTGTCGGTCGTCCGACTGGTCTACGTCGTCGGGGTATGCCGGAATCGACAGAGTGAACGTCGATCCGGTCCCCGACTGACTCCACAACCGGATGGTTCCGTTGTGGTTTGCTGCAACATGTTTGACGATCGCCAGCCCGAGGCCGGTGCCTCCGGTGGCTCGCGATCGGGCCTTGTCGACGCGGAAGAACCGCTCGAACACCCGCTCCTGATCGGCGGCGTCGATGCCGATTCCCCGATCGGTGACGGCGATCTCGATATTTTCGCCCCGGCGCCTGCGGCTGATCGACACCGAAGATCCGTTGGGTGAGTATGCGATTGCGTTGGACACCAGATTGGCCAGCGCAGTTACCAGCAGCGGTTGGTCGCCGAGCACTTTGTATCCGGTTGGCGCGTCGGTCTTGACAGCGATGTCGGCATTGTCGGCGGCCACCTTGTACCGCGACATCGCCTCCGCGACAACGGTGTCGACGTCGACCGCCTCGAGGTCGGGCAGCGGTTCGGCCCCCTGTAGCCGGGACAGCTCGATGAGCTCGCCGACCATATTGGCCAGCCGGTTCGACTCGGTCACCATCATCTCGGCGAACCGGTGCACGGTCTCCGAATCCTCGGCAGAGGCCAATAGCGCCTCAGCGAGCACGCCCATCGCCCCGACCGGTGTCTTGAGTTCGTGGCTGACGTTGGCGACGAAGTCGCGCCGGGTCGCCTCCATCCGCGCCTGCTCCGACTCGTCGTCGACGTAGACGACGGCGAAGCGGCGGTCGTCCTCGGTCAGCAGCCGCACGTGGCCACGCACGGACAGTCCCGAGCGACCGGGAGCCCGCTTCCGCGGGGAGAGGTCGACCTCGACGTCATCGCCGGTGGCCAGGGTGCGCTGTGCCGCCAGCCAGGCGCGGTCGTCGAGCAGTCGGTCCCGCACCAGGCCCAGCTCCCTGGCCCGGGCATTGGTGTAAACGACGTCACGGTAGGTGTCGACCACCACGATGCCCACCGGTGAAAGCGAAACGATATGGGCGAGCATTTCCGAGACCGTGATTCCAGACTGCTCGGTCTCGCGGCGTTGCCTGCGCTCGGCGATCCTCGGGGTCAGGCCCGCTCCGACCACGATTCCGATCGCCAGCGCGAGCACTGCCACGACTGCCACCAGCAGCAGCGCGGTTACCACACTCACGAGCAAATGGTACGAAACTGGTGAACGTCATCCCAGCAGCGTGCGGCTAAAACGGGACATGTCACATAGCCAAGCGCAGGTGTTCGGGTTGCGTTCACCCAGTGTTTGCCCAAGGTCGCACTTCGATGGTTTATTTCGCACCCTGGCTTGCTACCGCAGCAGCGCCTGCCGCGGCGGCCTCCGGGTCCAGGTAGGTACCGCCGGCGACCTTCGGGCGCAGATCGCCGTCGAGGTCGTAGCGCAGCGGGATGCCGGTCGGGATGTTCAACCCGACCACGTCCTCATCGGACATCTTGTCGAGATACTTGACGAGCGCCCGCAGCGAATTTCCGTGCGCGGCGATCAGCACGGTCTTTCCGGCGTGCAGGTCGGGCACGATCGTCTCGGTGAAATACGGCACGAACCGGGCGACCACATCGGCCAGGCACTCGGTGAGCGGACCGCCGTCGATGTCGGCATAGCGGGGGTCAGCGTCCTGGCTGTATTCGCTGCCCGGCTCGATCGGCGGGGGCGGGGTGTCGTAGCTGCGCCGCCATTTCATGAACTGGTCCTCGCCGTACTTGGCCTTGGTTTCGGCCTTGTCCAGCCCCTGCAGCGCGCCGTAGTGGCGTTCGTTGAGGCGCCAGTCGCGATGCACAGGGATCCAGTGCCGATCGGCCGTGTCCAATGCCAGGTTCGCCGTGGTGATGGCGCGGCGCAGCAGCGACGTGTACAGCACATCGGGTAGCAGACCCTGCTCGGCGATCAGCTCACCACCGCGGACGGCTTCTGCCCTGCCCTTCTCGGTGAGATCGACGTCCACCCATCCGGTGAACAGGTTCAGCGCATTCCATTCACTCTCGCCGTGGCGAAGCAGCACCAGTGTCGAGTCACCCATGGCAGAGAGCCTATCCCTGCCTTTGCGCGTCGTCTTCCTCGTCGATCAGGTGCTCGAACGCCTGCAGGTTCTTCAGCGACTCGCCCCGCGAAATTCGCCACGCCCACTCTTTCTGGATCGACGACTTGAAGCCCAACTCCAACAACGTGTTGAAGTCCGCGTCGACGGCTTCGAGCACCTGGCCGAGCACCCGGTCGATCTCGTCGGCGGTCACCGAGGCCAACGCCATCCGGCCGACCAGGTAGATGTCGCCGACGTTGTCGAGCGTGTAGGCGACGCCGTACAGCCGCCGGTTGCGCTTCAGCAGGAACCGGTAGACGCCCTCGTGGTTCTCGTCTGGCTGGCGGCAGACGAACGCCTCGACCCGCACCGAGTGTTCGCCGATGGACAGGATGGTGTTGGTCTTGAGGCGGCGTTCGCCGGGCAGCTCGACGATGATGCCGGGAAGCCCGCCGTGTGCTCCCTCGTGGCGGCTGCAGACGAGGCCGTTCTCCTTGCAGGCGTCCTCGATGATCTTGGTGACGTCAGTCATTGCTCAGTCATTTCAAGCTCGGACGCCGCGCCGCATCGAGAACCGCCTGCCGTTGCGCCGCGAGGCAGGCTCTTTGCGTTGATGACGGGCCGCGTAGTCGCTGATCGCCCGTCCATAACTGGCCAGAAGTGCGTCGACGGTGTGCGCCCAGGAGAACGTCGCGGCGTGCTCGACGGCGGCGCTGCGCATCGTGTCCGGCCCGCGCTCGACCAGGTCGGCGATCGCCTTGGCCCAGTCGTCGACGTCATGTCCTTCCACCAGCGTCCCGGTGACGCCGTCACGCACAGCGACCGGCAGCCCACCGACCGCCGCGGCCACCACCGGTGTACCGCAGGCCTGGGCCTCCACGGCGACCAGCCCGAAGGATTCGGAGTAGCTCGGCACCGCAACCAGGTCGGCTGCGCGGTAGACGTTGACCAGCTGTTCGCGCGACTGCGGCGGAAGAAAGGTCACCCGGTCGGAGATACCCAGTTCGTCGGCCAGCCGAACCAACGTGTCGGGTTCGGCAAGACCGGTCCCGGACGGGCCGCCTGCGACCACCACCCGAAGCGACGGGAAACGGCCGGTCAGCCTGGCCGCCGCGCGCAGCAACACGTCCGGGGCCTTAAGCGGCTGGATGCGTCCGACGAAGGCCAGGATGAGCTCGTCGGCGTCCAGTCCGACGGCTGCCCGCGCCGCCAGCCGGTCGCCGGGCGTGAACGTCTCCAGATCCACCCCGGGGTGCACGACGTCGATGCGGGCCGGGTCGGCGTGGTGAAGCGAAACCAGTTGCTGCGCTTCGTATTCGGTGTTGACGATCAGTCGGTCCGCCTCGTCGACGACCTGCTGCTCGCCGACCGCGCGCAGCGGCGGCTCGGGTGCGTCGCCGTCGGCGAGCGCGGCGTTCTTGACCGCCGCGAGGGTGTGCGCGGTGTGTACGAGCGGCACCGCCCACCGATCGCGTGCCAGCCAGCCGACCTGACCAGACAGCCAGTAGTGCGAGTGCACGATGTCGTAGTAGCCCGGCTCGTGCGTGGCTTCGGCGCGCAGCACCCCCGCGGTGAACGCACACAGCTGCGTGGGCAGGTCGTACTTGTCCAGCCCTTCGAAGGGGCCCGCGACGACATTGCGCACCAGCACGCCGGGCGCCACCCGCACGGTCGGCGGCTCGGCCGACGACGTGGCCCTGGTGAAGATCTCCACCTCGACGCCGCGGCCGGCCATCTGCAGTGCAGTTTGCAGCACGTAGACGTTCATGCCGCCGGCATCACCGGTGCCGGGCTGGGCCAGGGGCGAGGTGTGCACCGAAAGAACCGCAACTCGGCGAGGCAGATCCGTCGCTAGGCGCACACAGTCATGTCTACACCGTGCTCAGCGACGGTTGTCGCCGAGTTCGAGTCCAAACAACGCATCCCAGAACGCGTCGTCGGACTGAGCCCGCAGAGCCGCCGCCTCATCGCGAAGGGCCAGTGCCCGCTGATGGATCCGGTACTCGGTAGCTCGCGGCATTGATGCGGGTCCGTATCGACCGCGCCTCAACCGCAAGACTCTGCCGTGGGCAATCTCGCATCGCAACGCGTCGGACACCGCCTTCGACGCTCGCCCAGCGACCTCGAACCCGTGGTAATCGAGCATGTCAACCAGGTCAGCGACGGTGGCTGAGCACACCTCGGCGCGCACTCCGGCCGTCACCGTCCTCGAAACGGAGACGAGGTCAGGCGGTGGCTTCCGGCCTGCGCTGCAGCGCCCGCCTCATCGCGCCGATCGGGTCGGCGTAGATCCCGCCGACGGAGACCACGCCGGCACCCGCCTCCTGCACACGGTTGCCGAACGACGTCACCCGGATGTCGCGCGCGGGCAGCACCGATCGCTGCATGTACGCGGCCTCGACGAGGCTCATGGCCTCCGGATACTCGGTGAACGCCTGCCCGCCGACGACCAGATCGTCGGGGTTGAGCATGTCGCGCAACAACGCAACGGCCTCGCCAAGCACCCGTGCCCGCTCGGCCAGCAGTGCGCCCGCCTGCTCGTTGCCCTGCCTGGCCGCCCGGAACACACCGGCAATGGTGGACGCCGGGCCTTCGGCGGGGATCACCCGCTGCTTGCGCGCCGCGATGAGAACCGCCTCGTCACTGACCGTCGACTCGAGCTGACCGGTCCCGCCGAGCAGATCCGAGTGGGCGGGCAGGCCGGCGATGGTGCCTGGGCCGCTGGCGGGCGAGTGCACCTTCCCGCCGATCGACAGTGCGTACCCGACGGTCTCGCGTGCGTACACGTACAGGCTCGTCGCGGACTGAGCCGGGGTCCGGCGCGTACCGAGCAGCAGTTCGGCTCCCGCCATCGCGTCCACATGCGACGCGACGGAGACCGGCAGCCCGAGCGATTCCGCGAGCACCGGGCCGACGGGCGCGTCCGACCAACCCAGCCGCGGGTGGTCGAGATAGCCGGTCGTGCTGTCGACGACGCCGCCCGCGGCCACGCCAACCCACAGCGGGCGACGGCGGTGCCAGCGGCTCAGGTAGCGACGCGCGCTGCCCGCCAGCGTCGTGAGGGCGGCCGCCTGGGCGCCGCGCGGCGTGGGTGTCTCGACGACGTCGAGGGTGCGACCGAACAAGTCGGTGGCGACGATGCTGGTGGTCCGCGCGCCGATGTGGATCCCGAGCGTGAGGAACGGTTCGTGGTTGACCTCGACGGGCACCCGCGGCCTGCCGATCGCGCCGGACACCGCGAGGTCGGCGCGTTCGCGTAGGACACCCGCGTCGAGCAGTGCGGTGACTTGGCGGTTCACCGTCGCGATGGACAGCTGGGTCACCTTGGCGATGACGTCGCGGGCGATCGGGCCGCGCGACCGGGCGGCGCCGAACACCGATGCCGCCGCGGCCTCGGCCACGCACAGCGATGGCGCCACGATGTGGTGGCGCGACAACAGCGCGCGCTTGGTGTGAGCGGCGGGGGCCTGGCGGAGGGTGGTGGTGCGCACGTCGATGTCCTTTGTTGATGTCGGCTGGTGGGTCCTGGCCACACCTGCGACTCAACGGGACAGCGAGATTATCCGGGGTCGGTCAGGCGCGGCAGATCACGCGGCGACAACAACAGCTCCGGAACACTGCGCTAACTTAGCACAGCCAACTAACCGCATTCCCGTGACGTCAGTCACCCCTACGACGGGAAGTTGATCCTCTGGCTGGCGAACAGCTTGTGCGGCAGGCGGATATAGTTCGCCGCCTCCACGACCGCCATCCAGGTGGGCAGAATCCCGTCGCCGTATACGTCTCGGCAGAGCGTCTCGAGGGTGTCGCCGGAGACGTTCTTGCGGTAATTCAGACCCGGCCGGATCAGCACGGTGCCGGGGGTCGGCTCGGTGTCTTGGTCCATCTGGTTCGCGTGCGCGATCACGATCGCCAAGTGGTCGTCGCCGTACCAGCGTCCGGCCAGTCCGGCGAAGCTCTCGCCGTCCTGGACGGTGTGATGGCCGACGTTGGACAGATCCGGGATGTGCAGCCAGGCGCCCGGGAAGATCGTCTGCTGAGCCACACCGCTGGCGACCTCCCAGATCAGCTGGATCTTGGTATCCGTCGTTCCGTAGTAGTGCTGGGTGATCTGCTGCCGCGCGGCACCGGTGTCTTCGGCGGCCGTGAACAGGTGCCGATACGTGACGTAGGGAACCAGCAGCTCCTGCCCGGCGAAGATCAGGTCGGGGTTGGCGAGGTTATTCATGCGCGCGATCACCGGATACAGGTCGCCATCGCCGTACTCACGAGCTGCGATGCCGAAGAGGGTGTCGCCCGACTGGACGGTGTAGTTCTTCATCTCATTTCCTTTCGGAGTGTGTAGGGAACGGTCGAAAGCATTCGCCGGTCAGCCCGACGGCACACGAGTAGCCGACTACTCGATTTCGTAGAGTTGGGCGCATGACAACACTCGATTCCGACCGCAGGGTCGCGGTGGTCACCGGCGCCAGTGCAGGGATCGGCGAAGCCACCGCGAGAACCCTTGCTGCCCAGGGCTTTCACGTGGTGTGCGTGGCACGCCGCGAAGACCCGATAAAGAAACTTGCCGCGGAGATAGGCGGCACCGCGGTGGTGGCGGACGTCACCGACGAACGGGCGGTGGCTGCGCTTGCCGACGGGCTGGACCGGGTTGATGTACTGGTGAACAACGCGGGCGGCGCCCGTGGCCTGGAACCGGTGGCCGACGCCGACGTCGAGCACTGGCAATGGATGTGGGAGTCCAATGTGCTCGGGACGTTGCACGTGACCCGAGCCCTGCTGCCGAAGCTCATCGCGTCCGGCGACGGGCTGATCATCACGGTGACATCCATTGCGGCGTTGGAGATCTATGACGGCGGGTCCGGCTATACCGCAGCCAAACACGCGCAGGGTGTGCTGCACCGCACGCTGCGCAGTGAGCTGATCGGAAAACCCGTGCGCCTCACCGAAGTTGCGCCCGGCATGGTGAAGACGGACTTCTCGCTGCGCCGTTTCGACGGCGACGAGGAGCGCGCCGACAAGGTCTACGAAGGCGTCACCCCGTTGGTCGCCGAGGACATCGCCGACGTGATCGGCTTTGTCGCCAGCAGACCGTCGCACGTCGACCTCGATCTGATCGTGGTCAGGCCGCGCGACCAGGTCAGCGGAGCGAGTGGGTCACGCTTCAACCGTCGGTAAGCCGGTGAAGGTAGCCGACAGCGATCTGCCGGCATAGCTGCGCGCAGCCGGCTGTTACCGATCCGCGACGCCGGCGGATCACGCCGGCGAAGCTCGGGACAGCCGTCGCACACCTCCGAGACCGAGTGGCAGGCGTTCTTGGGGGCGGATCATGACCCTCTGGCCTACACCGTTCAGTACCCCCGCGACCTCGCGCCGCTCATCGGCGACGGATGACCCTGGAACACGGTACAGTGGGCTCGACGGGTCGTTTCGCAGCCAGCTATCGTGGTCGATCCGCGACCCACGACCACCTGATCCCGCGGCGGCTTCCTGTCCAAGCTGGACCGGTGGAACGTCAACATCCCGGGATACACGCCGGTGACCCACACTCCCGGCGACGGGGCCTACGTGACGGTCGCCATCGAGTACGACCTGATCGCCGACTCTCCCGACACCTTGAACCCGGTGTCCTGGGCCAACGCATTGATGGGCGCTGCGTACGACCATCCCAGCTATTCGAAGAACTCCTTGAGGACGCCGACGCGGAAGGCCGGGTCGTGAGCAACGCCGAAGAGTGGTATCAGGTCTCCAACGGGCAAGTCAGCACTCAGGCGGAGGCTTACTACCAGCACAACTTGATCAAGCAGGAGAACCTGCCGCTGAGCCGCCCGCTTCGCGACATCGGCACAGCGGTCGCAGACGATCAGGGCGACGTGGTCGTCAACCGCGTGGTCGATCGACTCGACAACGTATTACGACCGATCGTGGACGCCGGCTACGACGGCGGTGAGCCCGGCGGGACCCGCCACCTGGGCACGGTGACGAGGCACTACGAGGACGAGGGCGGCAATTCGGTCGCCAATCCGAACCAGTCCCTGGCCGGTGGTCCCGTCGGCGCGAAGCCGAAGACACCATTGAGGGACGCCGTCAAGACCGTCAGGAACGAAGTCAAAAAGAACCGCGACAGCCTGAAGCCGAAGGACAACGAGGACTAACCGCCGGGACGACCGTTGACCGGCTGCGGCGCACCCGACGGGGTGGCGGGCGCGGTGCTGGGGATTCCGGTGGGTGGAGCCTGCGACGACAGCGCCGACATCGACGTCCACTCGTCCCATGGCACGGCCCAGTCCCAGATGTCGCCGTCGGCGTAGGACAGTTCGATCGAGGTTCCGGTCACCTCGACCGGGTCGCCGTAGATCGCGCTGCCGAAGTACTGCTGGGCGTTTTCCAGGTTCAGATTGATGCAGCCGTTGGTGACGTTGGTGTTGCCCTGCGCGCCAATGCTATTGGGGTTGCAGTGGATGAACTCGCCGTTGTTGGAGATGCGCACGGCGAAACGCTCGTGGACGTTGCTGTAGCCGGCTGCCGGGTTGGACATGTAGAAGTCTTCGTACTTCTCGCTCACCACGTGGACACCGCTGCGGGTGATGTTGCGCGGCTGGTCGCCCTCGCCGTAGCTGCACGGGAAGTCCATGATGACGCCCTCATCGGTGATGACCTGGATGCGGTGCGAGCTGGCTTCCGCCTTGACGACCTGGCGGCGTCCGATCGCGAAGTTCAGCGAGATGTCCTCCGCGCCGTATGCGCCGTCACCGAACTTCACCCCGTAGAGCTTTGCCTCGACGCGCAACGTTGGTGCCCGCGGGGTAGTAGTCCTTGGTGCGGTAGTGCACGCGCGAACCGCCGACCTCGTCGGGCAGCCACGCCCAGCTGCCCTCGACCGGCTGATCGGTGGTGACCTTCAGCGCCTTTTCCACTGTCGGCCTGTCCTCGTCGCCGATCGCCGCGTCGAACTGGAGGATGACCGGCACCGCGACGCCGACGACCTGGCCATCGGCGAGCTGGAACTGGCCGTTGACCTGAGTCGAGGGGTTGATCGTGGTGAAGTTGCCCTGCACCGGGACGGCCTTGCCGTCGCGACCCACCACCGAGCCCGCCCAGGTGTAGTCGACTCCGTAGCCCAGCGGTTCGGTGGCGGTGAACGCGGTGCGTTCGCGATTGACGGCGCCTGCGACGGGCTTGCCGTCGGCGTTGGTCAGGGCGATCCGTTGGAACCAGCCGTCACGGACCTCGACGCGGACCGGCGTCGTCGGCACCACATCGGCTGCGGCGTTCGCCGGTGTGTACGTCAGCGACGGCGCGGACGGCGCCTCGGCGGCTTCGGACGGCTTGTTCGACTTGCCCGCGCAGGCGGCGAGCACACCCGGCGCTACCACCCCGACCGCCAGTGCGGTCAGGGCCCGGCGCCGGTTGATGGTCGGCGGCACCGGTTCAGAGCTTGGGCCAGGTATCACGTGTTCCAAAGATACCTAGAGTGCGGCTCCGATCAGAATCGGCTCGGGTGTGAGTTCGATCCCGAATTCCGACCGGACACCGTCGCGCACCCGTCTGGCCAGCGCGATCACGTCCGCCGCGGTGGCGCCGCCGCGGTTCGTCAGCGCCAGCGCGTGCTTGGTGGACAGCCGGGCGGGTGCGTCGTCACCGGGATAGCCCTTGAAAAAGCCCGCCCGCTCGACCAGCCACCCGGCGGCCAGCTTCACCCCCTCCGGCGCCGGGTAGTTGGGCACGGGTGCGTCCGTGCCCCGCTTGAGCCGGTCGAATACCGCGGGCGTGACGACCGGGTTGGTGAAGAACGAGCCGACGCTCCACGTGTCATGGTCGGTGTCGTCGAGCACCATGCCCTTGCGGGCCCGCAAGGCCAGCACGGCGTCGCGCACGAGAGCCGGGTCGGTGCGCGCGCCCGGCTCGGCGCCCAGCGCCGCGGTCAGCTCGCCGTAGCGCAACGGCGCGCTGCGGCCGTCCGGCGTCGAGGGCGAACTCGACCTCCAGCACAATGGCGGCGTCAGAGTGCCTGAGAATGCTTGTCCGGTAACCGAATCCGAGCTCGCCGCCGCCAACCCAGCGGTCCTCGCCGGTGGCGCGGTCGAGCAGCCGGACCCGTCGGATCGTGTCGGAGACCTCCGCCCCGTACGCGCCGACATTCTGGACGGGTGTCGCGCCCGCCGAACCCGGTATGCCGGACAGGCACTCCAGGCCCCCGAGGCCGTGCTCGAGTGCGGCGACGACGACGTCGTCCCACACCGCTCCCGCCTCGGCGCGCACGATATCGCCGTCGACGCTGATGCCCGCATTGGCCAGCAGCACCACCGTCAGGTCGGGCAGGTCGTCGGCCAGCACGACATTGGAGCCGCCCGCCAGCACCAGCGCCCGATCGCCGGGTTCGGCTTCGCTGTTCAGGGCGCGGATCACGTCGACGATCTGCTCGGTGCGCTCGCAGGTGATCAGGCGGCGGGCGACCGGGCCGACCCGCAACGTGGTCAGCGGAGCCAGCGGCACCTCCTCGGCGACCGGCACACCCCCTACCAGCGAACTGACCACGGGCGGTAACGGTAGCGTGGCCAGCTATGCCGCGCTCATTCGACATGGCTGCCGAGTACGAGGGCAGCGTCGAACAGGTGCACCGGGCATTCAGCGATCAGACGTACTGGCTTGAGCGATTGGCAGATTCCGGCGCCGACCGGGCGACGCTGGATTCGATGACGGTCACCGACGATGGCGGGATCGACGTCGTGACCACGCAGGTGCTGCGGCGCGACCGGCTGCCGGGCGTCGTGACACAGTTCCATCCCGGCTGACCTGTCCATCGTGCGCGAGGAGACATGGAGCCCGGTCAGTGACGGCAGGGCCACCGCCATCGTCACCGGTGCGATCCCCGGCGCGCCCGTGACGCTGTCGGGCACCGCGGTGCTGGCCCCGCCGACCACGGCGGCTCGCGGCTGGAGTTCACCGCCGCCGTGGAGGTGCGCATCCCGCTCGTGGGCGGCAAGGTCGAGAACTTCATCGGCAGCCAGCTCGTCGAACTGCTGATCGGAGAACAGCGATTCACCTCGGCGTGGATGAGGGACAACGCTTAACCGGCCGGTAACCTGGTGTTATGGCGCGCCGGATGGATTACAAGATCGCCTTCACCGCGCCCGCCGAAAAGATCTACCAGGACTTCACCAGCCGCGACTACTGGGAAACCCTGATGGATGCCTACCGGTTCCTGACCCCGCAGTCCGAGATCACGAAGTTCTCGTCCGACGACACGGGCACCGACATCGTCTTCAAGCAGAACCTGCCGCGGATGTACCTGCCGCCGATCGCGCGCACCGTGATGCCGGCCGACATGATCATCACCCGCGAGCAGCATTTCGATCCGTACGACCACGCCAACAAGCAGGGGAAGGGCAGCTACCGCGCCAGCATCCCGCACGGTCCAGGCCATTTCGGCGGCCGGTACTTCCTCACCGAAACCGACACCGGCAGCCAGCTGCGGCTCGCCAGCGTCTGCAAGGTGTTCATCCCCCTCGTCGGTGGGCCCCTCGAAGATCTGATCCTTCATCACATCAAGCAGCTCTTCGACGCCGAGGAGGCGTTCACCGCTGACTGGATCACCAAGCATCACTAGAGATTCGGATGTTCCCGGCCGAGCGGCGCCCGTCGGACAGCTGACGCGGGGCACCACCGGGCACAACCGGCTGCGCCGCTGCGACCGCTGGCTCGTGCACTCTCCGCGAGTTCGGACCGCACTGCAGTCCGCGACCGACCCACTGGTCATCGACCTGGGCTACGGCGCGCTCCCCGTCACCACACTCGAGTTGGCGAGCCGATTACATCCGGTGCGCGCCGACGTCCGGGTGATCGGTTTGGAGATCGACCCGGAGCGCGTTCGGGCCGCCCGCGCGACCGAGAACGACAGCGTCGAGTTCGGCCTCGGCGGGTTCGAGCTGGCCGGCCACCGGCCGGTGCTGGTGCGGGCGTTCAACGTGCTGCGCCAGTATCCGGTGGACGCGGTTGACGAGGCGTGGTCGCTGATGCGGGCCCGGCTGGCGCCCGGCGGCCTGATCGTCGACGGGACCTGCGACGAGATCGGCAGGCGGTGCGGCTGGGTGCTGCTCGACAACCAAGGACCGGTCAGCCTGACACTGGCCTGCGACCCGTTCGCGATCGAGCAGCCGTCGGATCTTGCCGAGCGGCTACCGAAAGTCCTTATCCACCACAATGTCTCGGGTCAACCGGTCAACACGCTGCTCGCTGCGGCCGATCGCGCGTGGGCCAGCGTGGCCGGCCACGGCGTGTTCGGGCCGCGGGAGCGGTGGCGCGCGATGTTGAACATGTTGCGGGACAACGGCTGGCCCGTCGAGCCGCCCCGCCGCCGCATGCGCGACGGCGTCCTTACGGTGCCGTGGCCTACTGTTGTCCCGCGTCGGCCTTGACGAGTTCCGGCTCCTCGACCGTCGCGTCCACCCCGTCGAGTGCGTCGTCGACATCCTCGGCGACCCGGATGTCGAGCCCGCGGATCGGCGCAGGCGGGGTGAGCAGCGCAACGGCCACGTAGGTGACCAAGGACGCGCCGAACGCGATGAACGTCGGCCAGCCGTCGAACGTCGCGTCGAAGACCCCGTTGGGGATGTAGAGGATGGTGTTGTCGAGGCCGTACATCGTCGGCGTCATGACGAACAGCACCAGGCGCACGGCCAGACCGACGACGATCGACACCAGGGCCGCGGTAGCGGTGCCCTTACGCCAGACCAGCCCGAGGATGAACGGCACCACCAGGCAGGCCAGCAGAAGGTCGAAGGCCAGCGTGAGCAGGATCCCGGTCTGCTTGACATAGATGGCGATCAGGATCGACACCAGCGTCATCGGCACCATCGCGATGCGGGTGGCCCGCAACAGCGGGTCGGGTTGGCCCGGCACGTGCACGCGCCGAACACCGCCGAGGTTGCGAACCGACACGTTCGAGATGGCCAGGATCGCACCGTTGGCGGTACTCATGGATGCGCCGACGAGGCCACACAACACGATGATCGTCAGGAACAACGGGCGCGTACTGGTCCAGCAGCACGAACAGGATCGGTCCGTCGAGCTCCTCGGGCAGGAACGCCTTCGCCGAGAGCACGACGAGACCGAACGGGACGCAGATCGCCACCACGCCGGTCGCCGCGCCGAAGCAGGCCCGGCGGGCCGTCTCCGGGGACTTCGCGGCGAAAACCCTTTGCATGAAGTCGATTGCGACGATGTCGCCGATACCGAGCGCGATCAGCGTCGCCCAGTTGATGGTGGCGCCCTGCGCGGGATCGGTCATCTGACCCAGGTCGAGCGGACCCATGCCTTCTTCGATCGCGAGGCCGTGCGATGACGGCCATCCAGATCAGCAGCCCGACCGCGCCGACCAGGATCAGGGTCATCTGGATGATCGCGGTGTATGCGTCGGCCAGCAGGCCGCCGGTGCCGGTGTAGGCGACCGCGAGGACGGCGATGATCACCGTGCCCAGCCAGTACGGAAAGCCGAGGAAGTAGTTGAACAGGAAGCCGCCCGCCACCAGGTTTCCTGCGACCAGGATGCAGAACCCGATGATCAGCATCACCGACGCGGCCTTCTCGACTGCGCGGCCGAATCTGAGGCGGTAGTAATCCGGGAACGACGTCAGGCCCATCCGGTTCATCGGCTTGGCGAAGAACACGCCCGTGAGGAACAGGCAGAGCGCGAGGCCGAGCGGTAGGCAGGCGCCCGCCCAGAACCCGAACTCGGCCGCCAGGTCGGTGTTTCCGAGGGTGGCGTTGGTATCGACCGCCGAGCCCATCAGCGCGCCGCCGACCAACATGAGCGGCAGCATGCGGCCGCCGACAAGGAAGTTGGCGCTGTCGCCTGCTATTCGTTTCGAA
Organism: uncultured Actinomycetota bacterium; assembly: GCA_963713225.1. Classification (GTDB taxonomy): domain Bacteria; phylum Actinomycetota; class Actinomycetes; order Mycobacteriales; family Mycobacteriaceae; genus Mycobacterium. Next base: position 145,822 of record CAVQLB010000002.1, read on the forward strand.
ACCATGAAGCCGACGAAGACGACGACGGCGATGCTGATTCCGACACCGAGAAGAATCATGGGGAGCCTCCTTGCAAGGTAGTGGAGCCTCCCGGGCTTTTGTCCCGCCGTGGAGCGGCCGGCCACGTCGCCGACCGCCTGCGTCTCTCGGACCAGACCCGGCAGCCGGCGGAACCCTAGACGCGCCCCACAAGTGAATGTGAGTCGCCAGCCAGACAAACTCCGTCCCGTTACGGCGGATTGCGGGCCGTGTTAACGGCTCGTTGCATTTTCTCCGGTGGCGGGTTCGCAGATCGCTGCCAAGATAAGGACAGCAGGAGCCGCTCAGCGGCCTCCCCGGACGAGGTGCGTCGTACCCGGTCAGCGACAAGACGGCGCGTGAGGAGCACGCATCATGTCCGACCACCCGGACCGACCCGATCCAGCACTGCCCAATGCCGAGGGCGCCTGGGCCCAGCAGGCCGAGGCCAACCTCGGCGACCGCCGGCTGCGCGAGGAGATCGAGCGCGGCCTGAGCTTCGGCCTGGAGGCCGCGCCGACCATCAACGACCGGACCATCTCCACGTTCGTCCGCGGCGAGAAGCCGCACTTCGCCGGCGAGCGCGGCACGTTCCTGAAGTGCCCGTTCATCGAGGACGTCAACGAGGTCGACGACGCCGAGGTCGCGGTCTTCGGCGTGCCGCTGGATGCCGGTGCCACCTACCGGCCCGGCACCCGGTTCGGCCCGCAGGGCATCCGGCGCTCTACGAACCTGTTCGGCACGTACAACTACGAGTCCGGCGTCGATCTGCGCGAGCAGCTCAACATCGTCGACATCGGTGACGTGTTCACCATCCCGGGCAACCTGGAGAAGTCGTTCGACCAGATCAGTCAGGCGATGGCGCACGTCGCGCAGAAGGGCGTGATGCCGATCGTGCTCGGCGGCGACCACTCCATCGGCTTTCCCACCATCCGCGGGCTGGCCCCGTACATGGACGGCAACATCGGCATCATCCACTTCGACCGCCACGTCGACACCCAGGAGACCGACCTCGACGAGCGGATGCACACCACCCCGTGGTTCCACGCGACCAACATCAAGAACGCCCCCGCGACCAACCTGGTCCAGATCGGGATCGGCGGCTGGCAGAGCCCGCGGGAGGGCGTGAAGGTGGGCCGCGAGCGCAAGTCGACGGTGATCACCGTCGGCGACGTGGAACGCGTCGGCGTCGAGAAGATCGCCGAGATGGCGCTTGAGATCGCCTGGAAGGGCGCCAAGGCGGTGTACCTGTCCTTCGACATCGACGTCATCGACGCCGGGTTCGTTCCCGGCACCGGATGGCCGGAGCCGGGCGGGCTGCTGCCCCGCGAGGCGCTCAACCTGGTCAAGATGGTGTCCGAGCCCGGCTTGGCCGGCATCGAGGTCGTCGAGTGCTCGCCGCCCTACGACTGGGCCGAGCAGACGGCGTTGATGAGTTCGCGGGTGATCCTCGACAGCCTGGCGGCGCAGGTGCGCTCCGGAAAGCTCGGCAACAAGGCCGCGGCGACGAACCGGCCCGCCTGGGGGCCGTAGCCCTCATCGCGCATGAATTCGCCCGACGCAGAGTCTCGGCCCGTCGGTAGGCTTCGTCGCCATGCGCTTTCCTGCGTTGCCAGTGCCGCTATCGGTCGCGCGCGGAGTGATCGGTGCTCGACGCCATGTGCAGGATCTCGCCGATGCTGCGGTGCCGGGAGAGGTGGCGCTGCTCATGGACGTGGTGTTCGGGCTGCAGAAGACGAAGATCGCGGGCGTGCTCGTCTCCTCGGGGTTGGCCGATGCTCTGGGCAAGGATTCACGTGCACCCGCCGACCTCGCCCGCGAGCTGGGTCTGGACCCCGACGTGACGATCAGGGTCGTCGACGCCGCGGTCGCAATGCGGCTCGTGCGGCTCGACCGCTAAGGTGGGGCGCGTCTGACGAAAATGGGTGCGCCACTACGCCGCGACCACCCCAAGTCGGTCGCTTCCTGGGTTGCCTATTACGCGCACCCCGACACTGCAGCGGCACACGCACACTTCGACGCGCAGTTGCGCGATGGCGTCGAATCCTCCGGATATCAACGGGGATTCGGCAAGTCGCTGTGGGAGTACTTCGACGAAAACCCGGATGTGGGCGCCACCTTCGCCGATGCGATGCGTCAGATGACCGAGATCGACCTGGCCGGAATCGTGGCAGCCTACCCATGGCCGCGCCGCGGAGTCATCTGCGATGTCGCAGGTGGGATCGGGCACATGCTTGCGGCGATCCTCGAGCAACGGCCAGACGCCCGTGGCATCCTGCTCGACTCACCCGAGGTCATCGGGCAGGCCGAGTGGTACCTCCGCCGGCGAGGGTTGGCTGAACGGATCGAGCGACGCAAGGGCGACCTGTTCGGTGAACTGAACGCCCGCGCGGACGTCTACACGATGAAATGGGTCCTGCACGACTGGGGCGACGACGCCTGCCGCGACATCCTCAAGCGGGTACACGCCACCATGCCCTCCGGATCGAAGCTGGTCACGATGGATTGGCACCACGAACGAGGCCGGCCGAACGCTTCGACACCGGTGGCCGACATTCTCATGCTCGCCTGCTGCGAGGGCGGCCGGGAACGCTCACCGCAGGAGGTGCACGACTTGATGCGTGACGCCCGGCTCAAACCTGGACGTGTCCGCCATAGCGGGCTGACGATGCTCGTCGAAGGCATCGCCCCCTAGGCGCCATTACGCTGGCGACATGCGCGTTGCCCTGGCCCAGATCCTCAGCGGCACCGAACCGACGGCCAACCTCGGCCTGGTCGAGGACTACACGCGTCGCGCTGCCGACGCCGGCGCAAGCCTGGTGCTGTTCCCCGAGGCGACGATGTGCCGGTTCGGGGTGCCGCTGGCTCCGGTCGCCGAACCGTTGGACGGGCCGTGGGCCGACGGCGTGCGCGCCATCGCGGCGGACGCAGGCGTCACCGTCGTCGCCGGCATGTTCGTGCCCGCCGACGCCGGGCGGGTGACCAACACGCTGATCGCGGCGGGCCCGGGCGTCGACGCCCACTACGACAAGATCCATCTCTACGACGCGTTCGGGTTCACCGAGTCCCGCACCGTCGCACCGGGCCACGAACCCGTCGTGCTCACCATCGATGGCGTGTCGGTCGGTCTGACCCTCTGCTACGACGTCCGGTTCCCCGAGCTCTATGTCGAGCTGGCGCGGCGCGGGGCACAACTGATCACCGTGCACGCCTCTTGGGGCACCGGCCCGGGCAAGCTCGACCAGTGGACGCTGCTGGCCCGGGCCAGGGCGCTGGACACCGCGAGTTTCGTCGCCGCGGTCGGGCAGGCCTACCCGGGCGACGAGATCGCCGCGATCGGACCGACGGGAGTCGGCGGCAGCGTGGTGGCATCGCCGTTGGGTGAGGTCGTGGCCTCCGCAGGAGCCGACCCGCAGCTGCTCGTCACCGATGTCGACCCCGATGTCGTGGAGCCGGTTCGGGACACGATCGCGGTGCTGCGTAACCGCTCAGACTTCACCGAAGTGCATAGGGCAGAATCGCGGGGATGACTGATCCCTGGGCTCGCCCGGCCGACCAGGTCCCACCGGGCCCGGTCCCGCCCGGCCCGCCACCGCCGCCCCCGCAGAGCGCACCGGGACAGGCGGGTCCACCGCCGCCTGCAGAACCCCCGCAGAAGGACTCCTCGCTGCTCGTGAAGATCAAGAATCTGTTTCGCGATCCGCTGTCGATCGTCCTGATCGCGGTCATCGTGGTCGCACTGGTCGCAGCGGGCGTGCTTGCCGCGGAGCTGTACGCGCGCAGCCGCGCCGACGACGTGGTGGCCGCGGCCACCGAATGCGTGGTGCAGGACGATGTCACAGTGTCGTTCGGGGCGTCACCGTTCCTGCTGCAACACATGACCGGGCACTACGGCAACATCTCGATCGAGACCGCGGGCAACCAGATCCGCGACGCCAAGGGCATGAAGGCCCAGATCAACATCGACGACGTGCGGCTGCAGAGCAGCGGGAACTCGAAGGGCACGATCGGCGCGTTGGACGCCACGATCACCTGGACGGCCGAGGGCATCAAGGAGACCGTGCAGAACGCCATCCCGCTCATCGGCAGCTTCGTCACCGACGTCAAGACGAATCCGTCCAACGGCACCATCGAGCTGGAGGCCGCGCTCGGCAGCATCACCACCAAACCGACGGTGCAGGACGGCGGGCTGGCGCTGGAGATGGTCAACCTCAAGGGACTCGGCTTCACCCTGCCGCGCGAGATGGTGCAGCCCGCCTTGGACGCCCTCTCCGCGCAGCTCACCCAGGACTACCCGATGAACATCAAGGCCGACGACGTTCAGGTCACCGATACCGGTGTGACGGCACTCTTTTCGACCAAGAACGCGTCGATCCCTGCAGGCAACGACGACCCCTGCTTCGCGGGGCTCTAGCCGGCCAGTCCGTCCAGCACCGCGCGGGTGCCGGACAGCCCGAGCCGGGTAGCGCCTGCGGCCAGCATGGCGACGGCATCGTCGGCGGTGCGGATGCCACCGCTGGCCTTGACCCCGACCCCAGGTCCGACGGCGTCCGCCATCAGTTCGACCGCGCGGGTGGTCGCGCCGCCGCTGGGATGAAACCCTGTGGACGTCTTCACGAGGTCAGCGCCGTTCGTCGGCGGCGACTCGGCAGACCGCCGCCAGGGCTTGTTCGCCTGCCAGGTTCAGCAAGGCGGCGGATTCGACGATCACCTTGAGCACCGCGTCGGGAACGGCTGCGCGGACGGCGGCGATGTCGGTGCGCACCGCGTCGAGATCACCGGACACGGCGGCGCCGACGTCGATGACCATGTCGATCTCGTCGGCGCCCGCGGCAACGGCCTGCGCGGCCTCGGCGGCCTTGATCGCCGAAAGGTGCTTGCCCGACGGGAAACCCACCACCGAGGCGACATGCATACCCGTCGGCACGGATGACTTGGCGATCGCAACCATCGACGGTGACACGCACACCGCGTACACCCCGAGCTCGGCGGCCTCGGCCCCGAGCGCCGTCACATCGGCCGGTGTGGCCTCGGGTTTGAGCAGCGTGTGGTCGACGACCGACGCCACTTCTTCGCGGCTGGGCCTCTCCACCGTCAGAACGGTTCTTCTGTGCCACCGGGGTTGCAGTGGGCGGCCGCCATCTCGTCCATCGAGACCTCGGGTCTCCACGGCTCGAGATTCCAGCTGGTCTTGCCGGGTTCGGCGAATTCCGCGTACTGCCAGTGGCACATGAATTGTTCACGCATGCCGGGTATTTCGGCGTCCGGCGAAAGCGTCAGCACTTCCGTCCACGCCTCGTCGGCCTGCGCATCTGTGCCCATCTGGCCCGCCGCTGATCTGCCTGACTCCGTCGGGTAGACCCGCAGGCTGGACAGGTCGCCCCATTTCGCCCATTCCGCGTGGGAGACGTAGGGCGGGTCAAGCGATGGGCTTGCCGATGCGGCGCCGGCGAAGGCGAGGGCAGCAGCTATGGCCGCCACCGTGGCGGCGAGAATTCGCGGCATTCTGCTACCGCGACTTTCCCTGGATATCGAGAATCTTGGGCCGGACATCGACGAGATAGATGCCCGAGGCGACGGCCGCGATAGCCGCACCGAAGGGATCGCGGAACACCAGCAGAAGCAGCACGCTGCCGCCGATGATCAACAGCCAGACCGGCTTCGTGAGTTTGCCTGCCGCGGTGTACGCGTCGGGGCGCTGCATTGCTGCGTGCACGAAGGCGTAGGCGGCCACGGCGAAAGCGAGGACGACGAGGACCAAAACAATGACGCCCGCTAGGTCGGCAAGGATCACCTCACCAGCCTATGCGGGCGCCACCGTCGGCGTCGAATTTACTTCTGGGTGACCTTCTTGGCGGGAGCCTTCTTGGCCGGCGCCTTCTTGGCGGGAGCCTTCTTGGCGGCCTTCTTCGCCGGGGCTGCAGCCTTCTGCGCCTTCTTGGGCAGCTCAACGCCGACCAGCTTGGCGGCGCGCTCGCCGACCGCGCGGGTCTGCGTGGCAACGTTGCCCAGCGCTTCCTGGGTCAGCTCGACGGCCTGGTCGGTGTAGCTCTCGACACGACCGGCGGCCTCTCCGAGGGCAGGCTGGCTGCGCAGCCGCTCAAGGGCGGCCTCGCCACGCTCGACGAGCTTGTTGTACGTGTTCTGCGCGGCATCCGCATAGGTCTCCGCGAACTTGCGCACCTCCTCCGAGCTCAGCCGATCACGAAGATCGCCGAACTGGTTCGGCAGCTCCTCCTGCAGCTTGGTCAGGCGGGCACGGCTCTCCTCGACGCGCGTCTCGGCGTCGGTGCGGGCCTCGCCGGCCCGGTCACGAAGGGTCGCGACGATCTCGTTGACCCGCTCGAGGGCCAGGTCGGCGGCGCCCACGGCGGCGAGCAGCGGGGCCTTCAAGTCGTCAACGGTCGGCTGTGCGTTCTTCTGGGTGGTCTTCTTCGCCATGTCGGTACTTCCTTTCACTGAATTCACTTGGTCGTTGGTTCGTTAAAACGCGGTTCGTATTCGCTCGGTCAGTTGTCGGCTCCTCGTCCCCCTCGATTAGCGCGGCTTCGTTCTGTTCGCAAAACGATGTGTAGATGTCGAGCAGCACCTGCTTCTGCCGCTCCGTGATCGCCGTGTCAGTGATGATGACGTCGCGGACCTCGTTGTCCTCGCTGGGTTCCAGCATTCCGGCCCTGATGTAGAGCACTTCCGCGGAGACCCGTAGTGCCTTGGCGATCTGGCTCAGCACATCGGCGGACGGTTTCCGCAATCCCCGCTCGATCTGGCTGAGGTAGGGATTACTGACTCCGGCCTTCTCGGCCAGCTGTCGCACCGATACCTGAGCCGCCTCGCGCTGCGTCCGGATGAAGCTCCCGATGTCCTGCGCAGCGTTGGAGACCACAGCGGCAAGTTTCTCGTCCTGCGTCATGGACTACCCCCTCGCTGCGTTGGGTATGCGGTGTACGACAACGCCCACGGTACGACGGGGTGCTAACTTTTGCAAGCACTAGTTAGCGCAGGTCAGAAGAGTAGTTGGGCTATCGAATAGATAATCAGCCCGGCCAGCGAACCCACTACGGTGCCGTTGATCCGGATGAACTGCAGGTCACGCCCGACATGCAATTCGATCCGGCGACTGGCCTCGTCGGCGTCCCAGCGCTCGATCGTGTCGGTTATCACGGTGGTGATCTCAGCCCCGTATTCAACGACGAGATGCTGAGCGGCCCTGATGATCCAGTTGTCGACCTTGTCGCGCAGTTCGGCGTCGTCCCGCAGCGACTCGCCGATGTGCACCGCGGAGTCGGCGATACGGGTTCGCAAGGCTGACGACGGGTCGTCGACGGACTCGAGGAATATCCGCTTGGCCGCGTTCCAGGCCGTTTCCGCAGCGCGGGCGATCTCGTCGCGGGCCATGATCTGGTGCTTGACGTTCTCGGCCTTGCCGATCGTCGTCTCGTCGTGCTGCAGGTCGTCGGCGAACTCGAAGAGGAACCGGGTGGCCGACCGCCGCAATTCGTGGTCGGGGTTGCGGCGCACCTTGTCGGTGAAGTCCATCAGTTCGCGGTGGATCCGGTCGCCGACGAGATGGTCCACCCAGCGCGGGGACCAGGTGGGCGAATCGCGCTCGACGACCCGCTCGATGACCTCGCCCGCGTTGAGGGACCACTGGAACGCCCGGTCGGCGAGAAGTTGCAGCAGCGCTTCCTGGCGGCCCTCCTGCAGCAACGTGGCGAGCACCCGACCAATCGGCGGCCCCCACTGCGGTTCCTGGATCCGCTTGACGATCATCCGGTCCAACACGGCCTGGACGTCCTCGTCACGCAGCATTTCCACCAGCACCCGCAGCACCGTGGAGGCCTCGGCGGCCACCCGCTCGGCGTGCGAGGCATCAGCGAGCCACTTGCCGAGCCGGCCCGCAACTTCGGCGTCGCGCAGCTTGGTCTCGACAACCTCCGGCGACATGAAGTTCTCCCGGACGAAGCTGCCCAGACCCTCTCCTAGCTGGTCTTTCTTCCGTTTGATGATCGCGGTGTGCGGGATCGGTATCCCGAGCGGGTGTTTGAACAGCGCCGTGACCGCGAACCAGTCGGCGAGGGCACCCACCATGCCGGCTTCGGATGCGGCGGCCACATACCCGACCCACGCTCCGGCACCGTTGGCCTCGGCCCAGCGGCAGACCAGGAACAAAATAGTGGCCCCGACCAGGAAACTCAGTGCGACGACCTTCATTCGCCGCAGTCCACGGCGGCGCTCGGCGTCGGCGACCGTATCGGCGCCGGCTAGCGATTCGGCGAAGCTCGTCCGCTCCGCCCGCGGCGCGGGCAACGCCCGCAACCCGCCCCCCGAGGCGTCTGGTCTGTGTGCCACTCCTACATCATCCGCTACAACTTGGTGTGACAACCGCGCCGACGAGCCTGGCGTCGCCTGTTCGCCGTAGTATCGAGTGGATCTAGGGAACGGACTAGCGCGATAGTGGCACAGCAGATTCCGCCGGGGGCGGTAAAGACCGATGGACGCAAACGGCGCTGGCACCAACACAAGGTGGAGCGCCGGAACGAGCTGGTAGATGGCACATTGGTGGCTATCCGACGGCGCGGCAGCAATGTCAGCATGGACGAGATCGCCGCCGAGATCGGGGTGTCCAAGACCGTCCTTTACCGGTATTTCGTGGACAAGAACGACCTCACGACCGCGGTGATGATGCGCTTCGCGCAGACCACGCTGATCCCGAACATGGCCGCTGCGCTGTCAGCGAACCTCGACGGCTACGACCTGACCCGCGAGATCATCCGGGTCTATGTACACACGGTGGCCGCCGAACCCGAGCCCTACCGGTTCGTGATGGCCAACAACTCGGCGAGCAAGAACAAGGTGATCGCCAACAGCGAGGAGATCATCGCCCGCATGCTCGCCGTCATGCTGCGCAGGAGGATGGCCGAGGCCGGCATGGACACCGGTGGCGTGTCGCCCTGGGCGTATCACACGGTCGGCGGTGTGCAGCTCGCGACACACTCGTGGATGTCGCATCCGCGGATGAGTTCCGACGAGCTCATCGACTACCTGACGATGCTGTCCTGGAGCGCGCTCTGCGGCATCGTCGAGGTGGGCGGCTCCCTGGAGAAATTCCGCGAGATGCATCACCCGTCGCCGATCCTGCCGCCACAGCTGCTCAAGAGATGAGCAAGCCCGCCGATCTGCCCGACCTGTGGACCCACGAGCCACACGAGTATCTGGTGTTCCACGAGGGCGACAAGGTCGCCGACATCGACACCAGCGCCACGCCGGGGTTCAAAGGCAAGAAGGCCGACTCCGTCGCGCTGCAGACCGAGCGCAACGAGCGGTTCGCCGATCTGCAGGAGATGCTCTACGCGAACAGCCGAAGTGGCGACGACAACCGCTCGGTGCTGCTTGTGCTGCAGGGCATGGACACCGCGGGCAAAGGCGGCATCGTCAAACACGTTGTGGGAGCTGCTAATCCACAGGGAATCCGCTATAACGGGTTTGGCGTGCCGACCGATGAGGAGCGCAAGCACAACTACCTGTGGCGAATCCGACGGGCGCTGCCACCGCCGGGGCATATCGGCGTGTTCGACCGCTCGCACTACGAAGACGTGCTGGTGGTGCGGGTGCACAACATCGTGCCGCCCGAGGTGTGGGGGAAGCGCTACGACGAGATCAACAGGTTCGAGGAGAAGCTCGTCAACGGCGGTACCACGATCATCAAGGTGGCGATGTTCATCTCGCTCGATGAGCAGAAGCAGCGGCTGTCCAAGCGACTGGAGCGACCCGACAAGTACTGGAAGTACAACCCGAAGGACGTCGACGAGCGGCTGTTGTGGCCCAAGTACCAAGAGGCGTACCAGGCGATGCTCGAGCGGACCTCGACGGATTACACGCCGTGGCACGTCGTGCCGTGCGACCGCAAGTGGTACAGCCGACTGGCGATCCTCGAGTTGCTCATCGAAGCGCTCGAGGCGCTCAACTTGTCTTGGCCGCCAGCAGATTTCGACATCAAGGCCGAGAAGAAGCGGCTCGCCGAGGCCTAGTCAGCCCTTGACGAGGGTGAACTGACCGACGTTGGAGATTCCGCGGTGGAAGAAGTCGGCGCACCCGGTCAAGTACTTCATATAGCGGTCGTACACCTCAACGGAGGTGATCGCGATGGCCCGGTCCTTGTTGGCGGACAGGTTCGCCGCCCACAGGTCGAGCGTGCGCGCGTAGTGAGGCTGTAGCAACTGCACTCTCTTTAGGGCGAAACCCGAACCCGCGGCGAGACTCTCGATATCCTCCACCGCGGGCAACTGACCTCCGGGGAAAATCTCGGTACCCATGAACCGCATGAACTTCAGATCGCTCATGGTGATCTTGATCCCGTTGTCAACGAAGTACTTCTGCGGGTACGCGGTGATCGTGTGCAGCAGCATGCGCCCGTCGGCGGGAAGAATGTCGTAGGCCTTCTGGAAGAACACCGGATACCGCTCGGCCTTGAAAGCCTCGAACGCGCCGATGGACACGATCCGGTCGACCGGTTCGTCGAACTCCTCCCAGCCCTGCAACCGCACCTCGACCGTGCGAGTTGTCGGCAGTGCCGACATCAATGCCGTGCTGTACTCGCACTGGTAACGGCTCAGCGTGAGCCCGATGACGTTGACGTCGAACCGCTCGACCGCGCGCCGCAATCCCCCACCCCAGCCGCAACCGACGTCGAGCAGCGTCATACCGGGTTGCAGGTCGAGCTTGTCGAGTGCGAGATCGAACTTGGCGATCTGGGCCTCGTCAAGCGTCATGTCGTCGTGCTCGAAGTAGGAGCAGGTGTATCCCATGGTCGGCCCGAGGAACAACGCGAAGAAGTCGTTGGAGACGTCGTAGATCGACTGTGATTCTTCGTAGTACGGTTCCAGCTCGGATACGGCATCCGACATTCGACAGCCCACTCCTCGTCATCTCGGTCTGCGGAACAGCCCGGACACAGGGTTGGCGCAGCGGGGTTGTTACCACTCGCGCCCCCGGCTCCGTGCTGAACCGATCGGTCGTCACAACTTCGTAATAAATCACGGTATCCAACCACGACGTCAATACCCAAACGCCACGTCGTGGGGGTGGCGCCGAGTTCAGTACGTGTAGAACCCCTTGCCGGACTTCTTGCCCAGCTGACCTGCCTCGACCATCCGCAACAACAGCGGCGGCGGGGCGTAGTTGCGGATCCTTGTACTCGTCGTACATCGAGTCCGCGATGAGCTTCATCGTGTCGAGTCCGATGAGATCGGACAGCCGCAGCGGGCCCATCGGGTGCGAGAGCCCGGCGACGACGGCGGTGTCGATGTCTTCGACGCTGGCGACGCCGGCCTCGGCCATCCGGATCGCCGACAACAGGTAGGGCACCAGCAGCGCGTTGACGATGAAGCCCGACCTGTCACCGCACCGCACGACCTTCTTGCCAAGCGTCTCGCCGGCGAACTGCTGAACCCTCGCCACGGCCTCATCGGAAGTGACCAGCGTGCTGATCAGCTCGACCAGCGGCAGCACCGGCACCGGATTGAAGAAGTGCAGGCCCAGCACCCTGCTCGGATTCTTGGTTGCCGCAGCGATTTTCATGATCGGGATGCTGGAGGTGTTCGACGCGAGAACCGCATCGGGATCGGTGATGAGCTCGTCGAGTTCGGCGAAGATCTTGGCCTTGACGGTCTCGTCCTCGATAACGGCCTCGATGACGAGTTGGCGGTCGGACAGGTCGGCGAGGCTGGTGGTGAAATTCAGCTTCGCCAGTGCGGCGTCGCGATCGCTCTCGCTGAGCTTGCCCTTGCTCGCCGCGCGCTCCAGCGACGCGGTGATCCGGGCCTTGCCCGCGGCGATCAGTTCCTCGGTGGGCTCGTAGGCGAGGACATCGGCGCCTGCCTTGGCACACACCTCGGCAATGCCGCCGCCCATCTGTCCGGCGCCGACGACGCCCACTCGTTCAATGCTCACTCAGTCCTCCATTCACAGCATCAGGCCCCGCCCAACATACGGACGGGGCCTGATGTGACAACTTACTGCCTAGTGGAACTGGCCCTCTTCGGTCGAGCCCGCGAGCGCGGTCGTCGACGACGTCGGGTCCACCGTGGTGGCGATCCGGTCGAAGTAACCGGCGCCGACCTCGCGCTGGTGCTTCGTCGCGGTGTAACCGCGCTCCTCGGCGTCGAATTCGCGCTCCTGCAGCTCGACGTAGGCGGTCATCTGGTTGCGGGCGTAGCCGTAGGCCAGATCGAACATCGAGTAGTTCAGGGCGTGGAAGCCGGCCAGCGTGATGAACTGGAACTTGAAGCCCATCGCGCCGAGCTCCTTCTGGAACTTCGCGATCGTCGCGTCGTCCAGGTGCTTGCGCCAGTTGAACGACGGCGAGCAGTTGTAGGCCAGCATCTGGTCCGGGAACTCGCTCTTGACGCCCTCGGCGAACTTCTTCGCGAGCTCGAGGTCGGGGGTGCCGGTCTCCATCCAGATCAGGTCGGAGTACGGCGCGTAGGCCTTGGCGCGGGCGATGCACGGCTCGAGGCCGTTGCTGACCCGGTAGAAGCCTTCCTTGGTCCGCTCGCCGGTGATGAACGGGCGATCGCGCTCGTCGACGTCGGAGGTGATCAACGTGGCGGCCTCGGCGTCGGTGCGGGCGATGACGACGGTCGGGACGTCGGCGACGTCGGCGGCCAGGCGGGCCGAGGTCAGGGTGCGGATGTGCTGCTGGGTCGGGATGAGCACCTTGCCACCGAGGTGACCACACTTCTTCTCCGAAGCGAGCTGGTCCTCCCAGTGCGAACCCGCGACACCCGCGGCGATCATGGCCTTCTGGAGTTCGTAGACGTTCAGCGCGCCACCGAAGCCGGCCTCGCCGTCGGCGACGATCGGCGCCAGCCAGTTCTCCACCGACCGGTCGCCCTCGACCTTGGCGATCTCGTCGGCGCGCAGCAGCGCGTTGTTGATGCGGCGCACCACCTGCGGCACCGAGTTGGCCGGGTAGAGGCTCTGGTCGGGGTAGGTGTGACCGGACAGGTTCGCGTCACCGGCGACCTGCCACCCCGAGAGGTAGATGGCCTTCAGGCCCGCGCGGACCTGCTGCACGGCCATGTTGCCGGTCAGCGCGCCCAGCGCGTTGACGAACTCGAGGTCGTGCAGCTGCGACCACAGCACCTCGGCGCCGCGGCGGGCCAGGGTGGCCTCCTCGACGACCGAGCCCTGCAGCGCCACCACGTCTGCCGGGGTGTAGGTGCGCTCGATGCCCTTCCAGCGAGGGTTGGTGTCCCAGTCGTGCTGGATCTGTTCGGGTGACTTCGGCGTGCCAACGGTGGACATTGCCTGCTCCTTCGAATGCTTGTTAACTCCGCAGCGTCTTCGCTGCTGTGCTAAGTCGAGGATGCACCAGGACATATCCGCTGTTCCACCTGTTTTGATTGCCAATTTTCGCTAACGCTTGCCGATAGTTTGCAAAGGTTGCAAAGCACATAATTACTGAACCGGTTCAGTAGTTACTGGCCAGTAGCTTGTTTCCGCAGGTCAGTACGCCCGTACTGTTAAACGGGCCGAATCAGAGCGCGAAGACGGATGCGACGGCCTTGGTCTCGTCGCCGACCGCGTATGTGAGCGTTGTAACAGTGCGATCGGTCAGCTCAGGCCCGAACATGCTCGGTCGAACCAGCCGGATGAACATGCTTGATGATCTCCAGCTTGTCGCCGAGCGCGACCGGAGCGTCGTGCTCGATGGTCACCCGCAGCGGCGCCTTCAACATCTCCGGCATGGTGGCGAGATAGTCCTCCACCACGCTCCAGTACACGGAGTTGTTCATGTGATCGAAGATGTCGATGTCGCTGACGCGCACCGGATACTCGCGGACTTCTGAGGCGTCCTCGCGGCTGCCGGCCTTCAGATAGGCCTTCCACCGCAGCCGGTCGACATCGGTGGTGCGCCGCAGGCCCTCGAGGAAGTCGTCGGAGATGCGCGCGGGGCCCTGCGTCTCGCGGTTGATGTTGATCCAGAAGGCCTCGGACTCGATGAGCCCGCCCCGGCGTCCGTCGACGCGGACCCGCATGTCGCACCACCGGTTGGAGGTGCCAGAACACCAGCGTCGCAGCCGCAACATGTCCTTGAACTCGATCGGCTCGATCATGTCCACCATGGTGCGGCGCACGATCCACAGCGGGTGCGTCTCCTCGAAGCCCATCTCGCGGAGTTGGTCCGAGCCGATGTCCTGGATGTGGCGGGTGGCGGCGTCGAACTTCAGCCTGCCTTCACGGTCGACGTCGCGCGACGCGCAACGGCCATTCGATGTCGAAGACATCGGGGTGCGGGTCGGGGACAGGCATCATCACCTTCGCCAAACCCGCGCTGCCCGCGATTCCCGCCATGACGTGTTCTCCCCTGCTACTCAACCGGCACGATCCTCCCACAACCGCCGACGTGCCAAGAATGCGAAGCTGATCTTCGCACCCGGTTATGCTGGCTGACGTGGCCAAAACCTTCGTCGGCTCGCGGGTGCGGCAACTTCGCAGCGAGCGGGGTTTCAGCCAGGCGGCGCTCGCGCAAATGCTGGAGATCTCGCCGAGCTACCTCAACCAGATCGAACACGACGTCCGTCCGTTGACCGTCGCGGTGCTGCTGCGGATCACCGAGGTGTTCGGAGTCGACGCGACGTTCTTCGCCTCACAGGACGACACCCGGTTGGTCGCCGAGCTGCGCGAGGTGACCATGGATCGCGACCTCGACATCGATGTCGACCCGGCTGAGATCGCCGACATCGTCAACGCCCACCCCACGCTGGCCCGCGCGATGGTCAACCTGCATCAGCGCTATCGGATCACCACCACCCAGTTGGCTGCGGCGACGGAGGACCGGTTCTCCGACGGCAGCGGCAGCGGCGCGATCACGATGCCGCACGAGGAGGTGCGCGACTACTTCTACCAGCGACAGAACTACCTGCACGAGCTCGACGTCGCCGCCGAAGACCTCACCATCAACCTGCGCATGCACCGCGGTGACCTCGCACGCGATCTCTCCGACCGGCTCACGGCGGTGCACGGGGTACACATCGTCAGGCGCACCGACCTCGGCGACACCGTGCTGCACCGGTACGACCCGACGTCCAAGAGGCTGGAGATCGGCAGCCACCTGTCGTCGGGGCAACAGGTGTTCAAGATGGCAGCCGAACTCGCCTACCTCGAATTCGGCGACCTGATCGACCATCTCGTGGCGGAGGGGAAGTTCACCAGCGAGGAGTCGACCACGCTTGCCCGGCTCGGCCTCGCCAACTACTTCGCGGCAGCGACGGTGTTGCCGTACGGGCAGTTTCACGAGGTCGTGGAGAAGTTCCGGTACGACGTCGAGCGGCTCTCGGCGTTCTATTCGGTCAGCTACGAGACGATCGCGCACCGGCTGTCCACGCTGCAACGGCCGTCCATGCGCGGCGTGCCGTTCTCGTTCGTCCGGGTCGACAAGGCAGGGAACATGTCAAAGCGGCAGTCCGCCACGGGTTTTCACTTCTCGTCCAGCGGCGGCACCTGTCCCCTTTGGAATGTCTACGAGACGTTCGCGAACCCGGGCAAGATGCTGGTCCAGATCGCCGAGATGCCCGACGGGCGCAGCTACATGTGGGTGGCGCGCACCGTCGAACGCCGGGCATCGCGATATGGTCAGCCAGGCAAGACATTTGCGATCGGGCTCGGCTGCGAACTTCGGCATGCACATCGACTCGTCTACTCGGAGGGACTGGATTTGTCGGGCGACATCGCCACACCCATCGGGGCGGGCTGCCGGGTCTGCGAACGGGACAACTGCCCGCAGCGGGCGTTCCCCGCACTCGGCCGCGCGCTGGACATCGACGAGCACCGCAGCACCGTGTCGCCGTATCTGGTGAGGCAGCCGTGACGAACGCTTGCGTGAGGAACCGACAACGATGAGTCTGCCCGCCCGCATTCCTCCCGGCGGCTTTCGCGAACTGGGACCGATCAACTGGGTGATCGCCAAGCTGGGTGCGCGAACCATCCGGGCGCCCCGGTTCACCCTGTTCAACGTGTTGGGGCAGCACAAGCTGCTGTTCCTCGCCTGGCTGCCCTACAGCGGGATATTGCTCGGCGTTCTGAGCAAGCTGCCGGTCAAGGACGCCGAGGTCGTCATCTTGCGCGTCGGCCACCTCCGCGACTGCGAGTACGAACTCCAGCAGCACCGCCGGCTGGCCAGAACCCGCGGCATCGGGCCCGAACTACAGGCCAAGATCTTCGAAGGTCCCGACGCGGAGGGCCTGACCGACCGGCAGAGCGCCCTGATCACCGCCACCGACGAGTTCGTCATCACCCGCGGGGTGTCACCCGAAACGTGGGCGATGCTGGCAAGTCACCTGACCACGGCGCAGCTGATCGAATTCTGCATGCTGGCAGCGCAATACGACGGGCTCGCGGCGACCATCACCACGCTGAATGTGCCGTTGGACTTCCCGGACTGAGACCTGTCGACGAGATGACGGAGATGACCTTGACTCGTCCCTATCGACGAGATTGCATTCACGGTCGTTCATATCAACGCAGCCCTCAGCGCAATCTCGGCCGTAGGGCCGCGCCTACAGGTACGTGACTCCGAGCACGATCAGAGAAAACACCACCGGCGATAACGGCAGGGCGCACAGGAACGCCGCCCACACTTCCGACTTCCGCCGGTAAGCGCGCCAGGCCAGCAGCCCGGCGACGATGCCGACGACGAACGACGCGGCGGCCACGACCAGAACCCAGCTGCTGACCGTGCGCGTCGCGATGGCAACGGAGATACCGGCCAGCCACAGCATGTGGCCGACAATCAATCCGCCGATACCGGCGACCCAGATCGATCTCAAAAGTTGATCATGTGGCCGACGAGCCCGTGGAAGCACTCCTGCAGAGCTTCGGACATCGTCGGGTGGGTGTGGACGTTGCGGGCCAGCTCGGTGGCGGTCAGGTCCCACTTTTGCGCCAGGGTCAGCTCGGGCAGCAGCTCCGACACGTCATGGCCGATGAGATGACCGCCAATCAGCTCGCCGTACTTGCCGTCGGCGATCAGCTTGACGAACCCGCTCGGGTCGCCGACGCCGTGGGCTTTGGCGTTCGCGGTGAACGGGAACTTGGCGACCTTGACGTCATAGCCTTCGTCGCGCGCCTGCTCCTCGGTGAGGCCGAAGCTGGCGACCTGGGGCTGGCAGAACGTCGCGCGCGGCAACATGCGGTAGTCACCGAGGGGCAAAGTGTCTGCGCCCCCGATGGTTTCGGCTGCGACAACGCCCTGCGCCTCGGCGACGTGGGCGAGCTGCAGCAGCCCGGTGACATCGCCGATCGCGTAGATGTGCGGAACATTGGTGCGCATGTAGTCGTCGATGCCGATGGCCTTGCGCTCGGTGACCTGCACGCCCGCCTTGTCCAGCCCGTAGCCCTCGATGTTGGGCGCGAACCCGATCGCCTGCAGCACCTTCTCGGTCGTGAGCTCTTCGGACTTACCGTCCTTGCTGACCGTGACGGTGACGTCGCCGCCGTTGTCTTTGATCGACTCGACCTTGGTGCCGGTGAGGATCTTGACGCCGAGCTTCTTGAACTGCTTCTCGATTTCCTTTGACACGTCGGCGTCCTCATTGGGCAGCGCCCGCGGCAGGAACTCGACGATGGTGACGTCGACCCCGTAGTTCTTCAGCACGTAGCCGAACTCCATGCCGATCGCGCCCGCCCCCGCGATGACGATCGAGGACGGCAGCTCGCGCGACATGATCAGCGTCTCGTAGGTGACGACGTTGTCCGACAACGAGGTTCCCGGCACCAGGCGGGTGCTGCTGCCGGTGGCGATGATGATGCTGTCGAACGTAACGGTCTCGGTGCCACCCTCGTTGAGGTCGACCTCCAGGGTGTGGTCGTCTTTGAACTTGCCGTAGCCGTTGATCTCAGTGATCTTGTTCTTCTTCATCAGGAAGTGCACACCGGCGACGCGACCATCGGCGACCTTGCGACTGCGGTCGAAGGCGACCCCGTAATCGAACGTCGCCTCCCCGCTGATGCCGAACTGCTTGGCTTCCTTGGTGAAGATGTGCGCTAGTTCGGCATTGCGCAGCAATGCCTTCGACGGGATGCAGCCGACGTTGAGGCACACCCCGCCCCAGTACTTGGGTTCGACGACTGCGGTGTTCAGCCCCAGTTGGGCGGCGCGGATCGCTGCGACGTACCCGCCGGGGCCTGCTCCGAGAACAACGACGTCATAGTGGGTCACCCCGCCAACCCTAGTAGGGGATCAGCCCCACGAAACAGCGGCTGGCGTGTTCGCAGAAGTAGACCCCGTAGAGCACGGACGCCGCGACCATCGACGCGAACGGCGCCGACATCAGCGCGATGGCCAGCGCCGACATCGGCGGCTTGTCCGGCACCATCGCCGCGATCAGGGCCGCGACGATGCACATGACCAGGTAAACCAGCACGATGAAGACGGCCGGGGTCTTGTTGATCGAGTTGAACCACCAGTAGTACAGGCCCAGCCCGATGGCCGCCGCCACGAACCAGACGGCGGCGACGACGAACACGAACGTCCAGCGTTTCAGGTACTGGTCTTCGCTCGGCGTGACGGGCGGTTGGGCCGGGGCGGGCAGTGGCTCGGACGGCGGCTCGTCGGTGAGCGTGGGCAGCTGGCCGGTGAAAGTCGGCGTGAAGGGCGACGTCGGCTCTTCGGACGGAGTTCGTCGTCGGCCGTTCGACTCCGGTGTGATGCGCGGGGGATGCCACCCGAGCGGTGCGCGGTGGCGGTGGGTTCCCCGGTAGGTCTGCTCAGGCACCGTGCACCACCTGGACTGCGGCGAGCGCTGCGAACCACCCCGGCGCGATGGCGAGGATGAACGCACCGAGGGCCGTCATCCACCATCGGTGCGACACCAGGATCATCACCATCCCGAACGCGCTGGGCACCCCGACGACAAGTGCGATCACCACATCTGGCCGGACCGGCGTACTCACCAACTTCGTCGCCGCGATTCCGCCGAGCAGCCCGACGGCAGTTCCGATCAGCATCGCGCTGGCCAACAACCACGCCCGCGGTACGGGGATCACATCTTCGACGATAACGCCGCGCAGCCTGTGAACGCGGTTACCCGCGCGGCGCGCCACCAGGTATCGGACGCGCATCAATTGCTTCTGCGACAAGACCAAACCCTGACCTAGGCTCGCGGGGGTGAGTGATTCCACGCCCAGTGTCGTTTCGCCGACCGAACTGGCACAGGCGCTCGAGGCGACCGGCTATCTCGCCGACGAAGGCTTGGCGACGGCCGCCTACCTGGCATTGCGGATGGGACGACCGCTGTTTTGCGAGGGTGACCCCGGCACCGGAAAGACGTCACTTGCCGCCGCGCTCGCCGAGGCACTGCACCTTCGACTGATCCGCCTGCAGTGCCACGAGGGCATCGACGCGGCGCAGGCGCTCTATGACTGGGATTTCCCTCGGCAGTTACTGCACCTGCGAACACTGGAGGCCGCCAGCGCCGGACACCTCGAGGCCGAATCCGCCGAACGCTCCCTCTACACCGAGCGGTTCCTGCTGGCGCGACCGCTGCTGCGTGCGCTCACCGAAGCGCCGTGCGTGCTTCTCATCGACGAAATCGACAGGGCCGATGATGAATTCGAGGCGTTCCTACTTGAGGTGCTCGACGACAACGCAGTGACCATTCCCGAACTCGGCGAGGTGCGGGCGGCATCGCCTCCGCTGGTGGTGCTCACGTCCAACCGCACCCGCGACGTGCACGACGCCCTCAAGCGGCGCTGTCTCTACCACTGGCTCGAGCATCCCGACCTGGCGCGTGAAATCGCGATTCTTCGCCGCCGCATCCCCGGCATCACCGAGGCACTCGCCGACCAGGTGGCCAGCGCGGTGCACGCACTGCGTGGGATGGAACTGGTCAAGCCGCCCGGCGTCGCCGAATCGCTGGACTGGGCACGCGCGCTGCGTGAACTCGACCGTGATGTCCTCGACGCGCAGAGCGCGGCGGCCACGCTCGGCGCGGTCGTCAAGTACCACGAGGACCTGGAGCGCGTCGCCAGGCTGGGGCTGGACCGACTGCTGGCGGGGTGAGACGCGAATGCCTGTCACCACGGACCCGCTCATCGGCGTCGCGGGTTTCGCGCGTGCCCTCGCGGCCGCGGGACTGCCGGTGGCTTCGGATTCCGTCGAGACGTACACGCGGGCACTGCGTCATGTGGATGTCGCCGACCCCCGGCAGGTGTACTGGACCGGCCGCGCGACCCTGTGCCGAGGCTTTGCCGACATTCCGCGCTACGACCTGGTGTTCGAGAGCTGGTTCGGCGGAACCGTGCCCAAGCGGGCGCCGCATCGCACTCAGGCACGCCGCTCCCGAATAGCCGCCCTGGATGCCGCCGGCGCCACCGACACCGCCGGTGATGCGCCTCGACTCCGGGTCGCAGCCGCCGACACCGAGATACTCCGCCACCGGGATATCGCGGAACTGACCGCCGCCGAGCGGGCGCACCTCGCCGAGCTGATCACCGAACTGCGCCCGCACGCCGCGACTCGCCCGGCCTTGCGGCTGCGGCCGTCGCGTCGAGGCCGCGTCGACCCGCGGCGCACAGTGCGCCACATGCTCGCCGCGGGTGGCGAACCGGTGCGACCCAGGCATCACCGCAAGGCCACCCGGCCGCGCCGAACAGTGCTGCTGCTCGATGTATCCGGCTCGATGAGCCCGTATGCGGATGCACTGCTGCGCTTCGCGCACGTCGTCGCCCGCGCGAACCCCACCACCGAGGTGTTCTCTCTCGGCACCCGCATGACCCGGCTGACGCGGGCGCTGCGCATCCGCGATCCCGAACTTGCGCTGGCCACCGCGGGCCGGGCGGTGCCCGACTGGGCCGGCGGAACCCGGCTCGGCGAGACGATGCGCGCATTTCTGGACCGCTGGGGTCGACGCGGCACCGCCCGCGGCGCGGTTGTGGTGATCTTCTCCGACGGCTGGGAGCGTGGCGACCCGACGCTGCTCGCCGAACAGATGGCCGCCCTGCAGCGGCTCGCCCATGCGGTGCTGTGGGTTAACCCGCATGCAGGGGCGGGTGGTTATCGGCCAGTGCAATCCGGGATCGCGGCCGCGCTGCCATTCATCGATCGGTTGCTGGCAGGCCACAGCCTCGTGACGCTGCAGCAGCTACTCGACGAAATCCGCAACGTCTGACCACGACTGGCGCGGAACCGGTTTCGTCGTTTCAGGCGTTCGTGGCCGCCAGCCAGAGCAGAGTAGGCCTATGCGCATAACTGTCACCGTCGATGCGACGCCTTATACCGACGACGTGGAGCCGCGGCTTCTGCTCGTGCACTACCTTCGGGACCGGCTCGGCAAGGTCGGAACCGTGGTCGGCTGCGACACCAGCAACTGCGGCGCGTGCACCGTGCACCTCAACGGCTACAGCGTCAAGTCGTGCTCTGTGCTCGCCGTGCAGGCCGACGGCGGCGACGTCGTGACCGTCGAAGGCCTGTCGCGAGACGACGGGACGCTGCACCCCGTCCAGGAGGCGTTCCGCGACAACCATGCCTTGCAGTGCGGCTTCTGCACCCCCGGAATGATCATGCAGACCATCGACTTGCTCGCCGAGGAACCCGACCCGGACGAACACGCGATACGGCACGGCCTGGAAGGCAACCTGTGCCGCTGTACGGGATACCAGAACATCGTCAGCGCAGTGCAGGACGCGGCGCAGCGACTGCGCGCCACGGCGGCCGATAGCACCGCTACGGACGCGAAAAGCTTTGCAGCGAAAGCTGATACTGCAGGAGGCGTGCGATGACCGCCACGGCTGAGCCTGAAATCGGAAAGGCGAGGGTTCGCAAGGAAGACCACCATCTGATCACCGGTCGCACCCGGTGGACCGACAACATCGTGTTGCCGGGCATGCAGCACGTGGCCATCCTGCGCAGTCTCGTCGCGCATGCGCGCATCACCAGCATCGACACGACCGCCGCGCGCAGCATGCCCGGCGTCGTCGCGGTCTACACCGGCGCCGACCTCGCCGCAGAGCAAGGCAGCCTGCCCAACGCATGGCAGATCACCGAGGACATGAAGGCGCCACCCGCACCGTCGCTCGCGGTGGACACGGTGAACTTCGCGGGCGAAGCCGTCGCCGTCGTAGTGGCCCGCACCGCTTATGAGGCGCAGGACGCGCTCGAAGGGATCGACGTCGAGTACGACGATCTACCGGTGGTGCTCGATCTCGCGGCGGCCGCCGCGGACGGCGCCGAGTTGGTGCATCGCGATCTCGGCACCAACGTGAGCGCGGTGTGGACGTTCGACTCTGCGGAGGCAGGGACAGGTGCCGACGTCGAAGATGCCATCCGCGACGCCGAAGTGCTCCTGCAGCGCACGTTCCGACAGCAGCGGCTGATTCCGGCGTTCATGGAGCCGCGCTCGGTGGTGGTCGATCCGACCGCCCCCCAGCTCACGATGTGGTCGGCCACGCAGGTCCCGCACATCCTGCGGCTGATGCTGGCGATGACGCTGGAAATCCCGGAACACAAGGTGCGGGTGATCGCCCCGGATGTCGGAGGCGGATTCGGCGGCAAGCTGCAGGTGACGCCGGAGGAGGTGATCGCCCTTCTCGTCGCGCGACGGCTCGGTAAGCCGGTCAAGTACACCGAGTCCCGCAGCGAATCCATGCTCGCGGCACACCACGGCCGCGACCAGATCCAGAAGCTGACGCTCGCCGCCCGCCGAGACGGCACCGTCACCGGTCTGAAGGTCGAACTGCTCGCCGACATGGGCGCCTACCTACGGCTGGTCACCTCCGGCATACCGATCCTGGGCGCGTTCATGTTCAACGGCATCTACAAGTTCCCGTCGTATCACTTCACGTGCACCAACGTCTTCACCAACAAGGTGCCCACCGACGCCTACCGCGGCGCCGGACGTCCGGAGGCGACGTTCGCCATCGAGCGGATGATGGACGAGCTCGCCGCCGAGTTGTCGCGAGACCCGCTCGAGCTGCGCGCCCAGAACTGGATCACCCACGAGGAATTCCCGTTCGACACCGTCGCGGGGTTGACCTACGACTCCGGCAACTACGAAGCCGCCACCGCGCAGGCGCGGGAGTTGTTCGACTACGACGGCTTGCGGCGCGAACAGGCCGAGCGCCGCGAACGGCAGGATCCGGTACAGCTCGGCATCGGCGTCTCGACGTTCACCGAGATGTGCGGCCTGGCGCCGTCGCGGGTGCTCGGTTCGCTGTCGTACGGGGCGGGCGGCTGGGAGCACGCGGCGATCCGCATGCTGCCGACCGGCAAGGTGGAGGTGGTCACCGGGTCATCGCCGCACGGTCAGGGTCACGAGACGGCGTGGAGCCAGATCGTCGCCGACCAACTCGGAGTGCCGTTCGAGGACGTCGAAATCCTCCATGGCGACACGCAAAGCTCGCCGCGCGGGCTGGACACCTACGGATCGCGATCACTGGCGGTCGGAGCGATCGCGGTGGTCAAGGCGGCGGAGAAGGTGATCGCCAAGGCCAGGCCTTTCGCAGCGCACATGATGGAATGTGCCGAGGACGACCTGGAATTCACCGCAGGACGGTTCCGCGTGACGGGTACCGAGAAGGCCGTCACGCTCGCCGAAATCGCCCTCGCCGTGTTCGCCGCACACGACCTGCCAGACGGCGTGGAACCGAGCCTGGATTCCGAGGCCACCTACGATCCGGAGAATTTCTCGTTCCCACACGGAACGCATCTGTGCGCAACGGAAGTGGATACCGAGACCGGGCAGGTGCGGATTCGGTCCTATGTCTGCGTCGACGACATCGGGCACGTGGTGAACCCGCTGATCGTCGATGGACAGGTGCACGGCGGACTCGCGCAGGGCATCGCGCAGGCGTTGTACGAGGAAGCCGTGCACGACGAGTCGGGCACCCTCATCAACGCCTCGTTCTCCGAATACCTGGTGCCGTCCGCGGCGGACCTGCCGTCGTTCACCACCGGACGGACCGAAACTCCCGCCACCACAAACCCGCTCGGCGTCAAGGGCGTCGGCGAGGCAGGCACCATCGCGTCCACCCCTGCCGTGGTCAACGCGGTCATCGATGCGGTCCGACACCTCGGTGTTACGGACATCGAAATGCCTTGCAGCCCAATGCGCGTCTGGCATGCCATCAGTGAGGCCCAGGGAGGTGCCCGATGATTCCGTCAAATTTCGACTATGTGGCGCCGACCACTGTCGACGACGCGGTGGCGGCGCTCGCACAGGGCGGTGAGGATGCCAAAGTCATCGCGGGCGGTCAGACCTTGATGCCCGTGCTGAGGCTGCGGCTGGCAGCGCCGACCGTGCTCGTCGACCTCGGCAGGATCGAGGAGCTCCGCGGCGTGCGCGACGACAGCGACAGCCTGGTGATCGGCGCGATGACGACTTACTACGCCCTGCTGGGCGATCCGCTCATCAGCAAGCACGCGCTGCTGCTCGCAGATGCCACCCGCACGGTCGCCGACCCGCAGATCCGGCACCGCGGCACGCTGGGCGGGAACCTCGCACATGCCGATCCGGCCGGTGACTTGTCCGCACCGGTGCTGGCGTTGGAGGCGACGATGACGGTCGTCGGCCCATCGGGCAGCCGCACCATCCCGCCGTGGAATTCTTCGTGGACTACTTCACCACCGCGCTGCAGCCCGATGAAATCCTCACGGAGATAAGGATTCCGAAGCACACGGATTGGGCGGCGCACTATGAGAAGCTGCACCGGGTAGCGCAGGCCTGGTCGATCGTGGCAGTCGCGGCAACGGTCGACGTCGATCAGGGGACCGTCCGGCAGGCGCGAATCGCGCTGACCAATGTGGCGCCGATGCCGATGCGCGCCCGAGGCGTGGAGGAGGCTGATCGGTCAGCCCGCGAGCGAGGAGCTGATTCGGGCGGCAGCGGAGCACGCCGCGGAGGGCATCGACCCCATGAGCGACGGCAATGCCGACGCCGACTACCGCAGCCATCTCGCGAGAGTGCTGACGCGGCGGGCGGTCGCGACGGCGGCCGGCATATGAACCCGAATTCCACCCTCACCCCGCAGCAGCGGGTGAAGGCCTGGCTCGCCGACTTCGAAGCGGCGCTGGCCGTCCGCGACATCGACCGCGCGACGCAGAAGTTCGCCACCGACAGCTTCTGGCGCGACCTGGTGGCATTCACCTGGAACATCAAGACGGTCGAGGGCCGCGACGGGATCGCTGACATGCTGACCTCCCAGCTGGCGCACATCGACCCGTCGAACTTCGGCACACGCGAGGATGTGACCGAGGACGCCGGTGTGGTCTCGGCGTTCATCGAGTTCGACACCGCGGTCGGCCGCGGCGTCGGCCACCTGCGGCTGAAGGGCGACGAGGCATGGACGCTGCTGACCGCTCTCCAGGAACTCAAGGGACATGAGCAGCGCGAGGGTCCGTCGCGGGTGCTCGGCGCGGTGCACGGCAGCGATCCCGACACCCGCTCGTGGGCGGAGAAGCGCGCGGACGAGGAAGCCGACCTCGGCTACCAGACGCAGCCGTACGCCCTCGTCGTCGGCGGCGGGCAAGGCGGGATCGCGCTCGGCGCGCGGCTTCGCCAACTGGGCGTGCCTAGCATCGTCGTCGACCGACACGAACGACCGGGCGACCAGTGGCGCAAGCGCTACAAGTCGCTGTGCCTGGACCACCCGTCTGGTACCACCACCTGCCCTACCTCCCATTTCCTGCGAACTGGCCGGTGGTCTGACCCAAGGACAAGATCGGCGACTGGCTGGAGTTCTACACCCAGGTGATGGAGGTGCCGTACTGGTCGAAAACGGCCTGCCTCTCTGCGTCGTTCGACGAGGACGCCAAACGGTGGACGGTCGAGGTGGACCGCGGCGGGGAGCGTCTCACGCTGCACTCGACGCACCTGGTACTCGCCACCGGCATGTCCGGCAAGCCGAGCATTCCGACCCTGGCGGGCCAGGACGTGTTCCGCGGCGACCAGCACCACTCGAGTGCACATCCGGGACCCGATGCCTATGTCGGCAAGAAGGCGGTCGTGGTCGGGCCCAACAACTCCGCCCACGACATCTGTAAAGCGTTGTACGAGAACGGTGTCGACGTGACTATGGTGCAGCGCTCCTCGACGCACATCGTCAAGTCGGACTCGCTGATGGAACTCGGACTCGGCGACCTCTACTCGGAACGCGCCGTGGCCGCGGGCATGACCACCGAGAAGGCCGATATGACGTTCGCGTCGCTCCCGTACCGGATCCTGCACGAATTTCAGATCCCCGTCTACAACGCGATCCGCGAGCGGGACAAGGACATTTACGGGCGACTGGAGGCCGCCGGCTTCGAACTGGACTGGGGCGACGACGATTCCGGGCTCTTCATGAAGTACCTGCGCCGCGGCTCCGGGTACTACATCGACGTCGGTGCAAGCGACCTGGTGGCCGACGGCAAGATCAAACTGGCCCATGGTCAGGTCGAACGGCTGACCGCGGATTCGGTGGTGCTGACCGACGGCACGACATTGCCTGCCGACGTCGTCGTCTATGCGACCGGGTACGGCTCAATGAACGGCTGGGCCGCCGACCTCATCGGCCAGGACGTCGCCGACAAGGTCGGCAAGGTCTGGGGCCTGGGCAGCGACACGACCAAGGACCCCGGCCCGTGGGAGGGCGAGCAGCGCAACATGTGGAAGCCGACGCAGCAGGAGAAACTCTGGTTCCACGGCGGCAACCTGCACCAATCGCGTCACTATTCGCTGTATCTGGCGCTGCAACTGAAGGCGCGTTTGGAGGGCATCCCCACCCCGGTGTACGGCCTGCAGGAGGTCCATCACCTGAGCTGACTTCGGCCTCGCCGAAATCGACGAAATGGTGGGCTGCACTCGCACTTCTGCGCCCAAATGCCGGTTTCGGTGTAGGGGGCAGCAGAATGGCTGGCGTGGACGACACGGATCCCTACCTCTGGCTCGAGGACATCACCGGCGACGACGCGCTGGACTGGGTTCGTCGACACAACGACCACGCTCGCCGAACTGTCCGGTGACAGGTTCGAGCAGATGCGGGCCAAGGCCCTCGAGGTGCTCGACACCGATGCGCGCATCCCGTACGTCCGGCGGCGTGGCAAATACCTGTACAACTTCTGGCGCGACGCGGCGAACCCCCGCGGGCTGTGGCGCCGCACGACGCTGGACAGCTACCGCACCGACGCACCGGAATGGGAGGTGGTGATCGACGTCGACGAATTGGCCGCAGCCGATGACGAGAAGTGGGTGTGGGCAGGCGCCAAGGTCATCGAACCCGACCATTCGCTGGCCCTGATCAGTCTGTCGCGGGGCGGCTCGGATGCCGCGATCGTACGTGAGTTCGACATGCGCACAGGCGAATTCGTCGCAGGCGGATTCCGTGTGCCCGAGGCCAAGACGCAGATCAGCCGGGAAGACGCGGACACCGTGCTGATCGGCTCGGA
>CAVQLB010000003.1:0-172281 GCA_963713225.1 uncultured Actinomycetota bacterium
GGATCAGCAGGCCGATGACGTGGCCCAACACCACAACAAGGATGCCGAAATGGAACATCGGGCTGCCGATCCGCAACAGCCGTGACTCGTACAGCTGCGACGAGCGGGTCGTCCAACCGAACTTGTCGTACGGTATCGCCACCAAGTCCCGACCACGACGATCGCGAGCGTCACATAGGGCACGACATCCCAGAAGATCTCGCCCAACATGTCACCGACCTCCTGCGGGCCGCCGCGGCGGCACCGTCAACGTAAACGGTTGCAGACCAACCGATTCGGTGGGGGGACCGGCCTGCGCCAACCGATGCGCCCGTCGCATGTCGGGCTCGGTGGCCGCCGGCAGTGTCTCGCATACCGCGGCGACGGCATGCGCGTACGGCGATTTCCCTTGTGCCAGCGCGTCACGCAGCACAACGATCGGCACTCGGTGCTCGACGAGCAGCCGCCACCCCGCCACCGGATCGACGGTCGCGGCGAACTCCAGCACCACCGGCAGGTGGTCGGGCGCCTCGCCGCATGGTGGTTCGACGCCCGCGGCGCGGTAGGCCGCGGCGAACGCGAGCATCTGGCTGCCGCGGTTGCGGGTGTCCCCAGCGGTCCAGTACGTCAGGTACATCGTGCAGCGCCGCCGCAGGTCGAACGTCTCGACGTAGTCGATTTCGGCCCGCATCGAATCGCTGGCCCGCAGCGTCGCCGCGGTCGCGCGCAAGAGTTCCGCTGCGGCGCCGCCGACGTGGCTCAGCAGCTCTTCGACGGTGTCGAGTCGCGCGGTGCGCTGTTCGTCGGGATAGGCCAGTAGCAGCGAGGCCGCCTGCCACGTCAGCCGGTCACTCAGCGCGGGTCCCCGCGTACGTGTCAGCAGCCTCATTGGCCCGGGAACAATCCGTTGGGCACTCCCCTGCCGTCCCAATTGAGTAGGTTCACCCGCGACGGGCGGCCGGCGTTAGCGGCCATACCCTCGCTGGTCTGTCGCTGTTTCAGCGCATGGAAGGTCTCGACGGCGACAGGCACCGGGCCGCCACTGGCCTCGCCGAACGGCCCGGATTCGTACATGCCCGGTCCGCCGTCGAACGACAGTGAGCAGCCAGTCTCTTCCAACGCCTGCGCGTCGGCTGCGTATGCGGTCGGGATCACATAGCGCTCTTCGTATTTCGCGAGTGCGAGCAGCCGGTACATCTGGTAGATCTGCTCTTCGGTCATCCCGACCGCCTCGGGGATGTGCGGCTGGGTCTCGCGGCCCAGGTTGACGTCGCGCATGTACGAACGCATCGCGGCCAACCGGCGCAGCACGCCCTCGACCACACTGGTGTCGCCGGCGGTGAACAGCTCGGCCAGGTATTGGATCGGAATGCGCAGTGCATCAAGGGCTCCGAACAGGTTCCCGAGTTCCTCGCCGTCGTGCCCGTCGCGGCTGACCGCATCGACCACCGGGGACAGCGGCGGGATGTACCACACCATCGGCATGGTCCGGAATTCCGGATGCAGCGGCAGCGCGACACGGTAGGTGTTGATCAACGCCCACACCGGTGAGCGCTGTGCGGCCTCGATCCATTCGTCGGAGATGCCTTCGGCGCGCGCGCCCGCAATCACCTCCGGAGCGGTCGGATCGAGCAGGATCTGGCGCTGCGCCTCGTACAGGTCGGTGTCGTCGGCCACCGATGCGGCTTCCAGCACACGGTCCACGTCGTAGAGCACCAGGCCCAGGTAGCGCAGGCGCCCGACACACGTTTCCGAGCACACCGTGGGCAGGCCGACCTCGATACGCGGATAGCACAGCGTGCACTTCTCGGCCTTGCCGGTCTTGTGGTTGAAGTACACCTTCTTGTACGGGCAGCCGGACACACACATCCGCCAGCCACGGCAGCGGTCCTGGTCGACGAGCACGATGCCGTCCTCGGAGCGTTTGTACATCGCGCCCGACGGGCAGGACGCCACACACGACGGATTCAGGCAGTGCTCGCAGATCCGCGGCAGGTAGAACATGAACGTTTCTTCCAGCTGCAGCTTGACCTGGTCGCTGACCTTCTTCAGGATCGGGTCGCCCGGCAGGATCTCCGGCGAGCCGCCGAGATCGTCGTCCCAGTTAGCCGACCACGACACCTTCATGGGCTTGCCACTGATCAGGCTGCGCGGCGGCGCCACCGGCATGTGCTCGCCGAGCGGTGCGGTGGTGAGGTTCTCGTAGTCGTAGGTCCACGGCTCGTAGTAGTCGTGGATGCTCGGCAGCTTCGGGTTGGCGAAGATCCGAGCAGCTTGCGCAGCCGGCCGCCGTCGCGCAGTCGCAGCCGGCCTTTGCGGTCGCGAACCCACCCGCCGCGCCAACGGTCCTGATCCTCATAGGTACGTGGATAGCCTTGTCCTGGGCGGGTTTCGACATTGTTGAACCACACGTACTCGGTGCCGGCTCGGTTGGTCCAGGCCTGCTTGCAGGTCACCGAACAGGTATGGCACCCGATGCACTTGTCAAGGTTCATCACCATCGCCATCTGGGCCATGACTTTCATTGGTATTTCACCTCTTGGCTGCGACGGCGCACGACCGTCACCTCGTCGCGCTGGTTGCCGGTCGGACCGAGATAGTTGAACGCGTAGGCGTTCTGCGCGTAGCCGCCCGCCAGATGGCTGGGTTTGATCAGCAGACGGGTCAGCGAATTATGTATGCCGCCGCGAGTTCCTGTGGTCTCGGTGAGCGGCACGTCGATGGTGCGTTCCTGTGCGTGGTAGACGAACACCACACCCTCGGGCATCCGGTGCGAGACGATCGCCCGGCACACCAGTACACCGTTGCGATTCACCGACTCGATCCAATCATTGTCGTGGACGGCGATTTTGGCGGCGTCGGCCGGGCTCATCCACATCGTCGGCCCACCCCGCGACAGCGACAGCATGAACAGGTTGTCCTGATACTCGGAGTGGATCGACCACTTCGAGTGCGGGGTCAGGTACCGCACGGTCAAACCGATCTCACCTGAGCCGAGCGTCGGTTCGCCGAACAAGCGGGACATGTCCAGCGGCGGCCGGTAGGTGGGCAGCTGCTCGCCGAGTTCCTCGAGCCAGTCGTGGTCGACGTAGAAGTGCATCCGGCCGGTGAGCGTGTGGAAAGGCTTCAGCTCCTCGATGTTCACCGTGAACGGCGCATACCGGCGCCCGCCGGTCTCGCTGCCCGACCATTCCGGGCTGGTGATCACCGGCACCGGCCGGGCCTGGGTGTCTGCGTAGGTGATGCGACGTTCCTCGCTGCCCTCGGCCAGATGTGCCAGCCGCCGCCCGGTGCGCTTCTCCAGCTGCTTGAACCCCTCGACCGCGAGCCGTCCGTTGGACGTGCCGGACAACGCGAGAATCGTGTCGGCCATCCGTTCGGCGGTGGTGATCGCCGGGCGGCCTTGCGCCGGGCCCGAATCCATGACGCCGAACTTGGCGGCCAGTTCGTCGACTTCCTGGGTCGGCTGGGTGGTGATGCCTTTGGTGGTGACGCCGAGCTTGTCCACAAGTGGCCCCAGCGTGGCCCATTTGTCGGCGATGGCGGCGTAGTCACGTTCCACCACCGCGATCGGGCCGATGGTCTTGCCCGGCACGGGCGTCTCACCGGTGATCCGCCAATCATGTTCGGTGCCACCCGGATACGCCATGGCGCCGGGGGTATCGTGCTGGAGCGTGCCGAGCACCACGTCGGTGCGGGTGCCCAGGTGCGTTGCCGCAAGGGTGCTGAACGCCCGCGCGATGGCACCGAACGCCTCGTAGTCGGACCGGGTTTCCCATGGCGGGTCGATGGCCGGGCTGAACGCGTGCACATACGGATGCATGTCGGTGCTCGACAGATCTGCCTTTTCATACCAGGTCGCCGCGGGCAGCACGATATCTGACAACAGTGTCGTCGAGGTCATCCGGAAGTCGATCGACATCAGCATGTCGAGCTTGCCCTCAGGGATGTCCTCAGCCCAGGCAATGTCATTGGGCCGCAAAGCTTCAGGGGCCGGCTGCGCCTGCAGGTTCGACGTGGTACCCAGCAAGTGCCGCAAGAAGTATTCGTTGCCCTTGCTTGACGAGCCAAGCAGGTTGGCCCGCCAGACGTTGAGTACCCGCGGCCAGTTCGCGGGGCTGTCCGGATCGGTGACCGCGAGTTTCAGTGCACCTGCGGCGAGTTGTTCGGTGACGTAGTCCGGGATCTCGCGTCCGGCGGCGCGGGCCTCGTCGGCGACGTCGAGGCTGGACCGGTCGAACTGCGGATAGAACGGGGTCCAGCCCATCGCCACCGCGGAGGCCAGCACATCCATGGTGTGCTTACCCGCGAACCGGCCGCGGCCCAGCGGGCTGGCCAGGGCGTCGGCCCGGTAGCCGTCGTAGCGCCACTGGTCGGTGTGGGCATACCAGTAGGAGGTGCCCGCCATCTGGCGCGGTGGACGCGACCAGTCGGTCGCCATCGCCAACGTGGCCCACCCGGTAACCGGACGGCACTTCTCCTGACCGACGTAGTGCGCCCAGCCGCCACCGTTGCGTCCCATCGACCCGGTGAGCAGCAGGAGGGCCAGCACCGCCCGGTAGGTGGCGTCGCCGTGGAACCACTGGCAGATTCCCGCACCCATGATGATCATGGACCGGCCGCCGGACTCCTCGGCGTTGCGCGCGAATTCCCTTGCGATACGGATGGTTTGCGCTGCAGCCACCCCGGTGATCGCCTCCTGCCAGGCCGGGGTGTAGGGATGATCGGGATCGTCGTAGCCGGTAGGCCAGTCCCCCGGCAACCCGGGTCGGACCACCCCGTACTGGGCGAGCATCAGGTCGAGCACGGTGCAGACCAGGTGTTCGCCGACACGGCGCACCGGCACGCCCCGGGCCAGGGTCTCGCCGTGCCCGTCGATGCTGTCGAACCGCGGCAGCGCAATGAGCGCGGTCTCCGCGTCATCGTGGGCTCGAGCGACTGTCAGTGCCGGCGATAGGTCGCCGAGATCGAGGTTCCACTTTCCAACGCCGTCATCGCCATAACGGAATCCCAACGACCCGTGCGGCACGGCCACCGCGTCGCTGACTCCGTCGAGCAGCACCGGTTTGAACGCCGCGTTCTCGACGTCATGACCGAGATCGGCTGCGGTGAGGTTCTTTCCGGGGACCAGGTAATCGCCGCGCTGCTCCAGCTTCACCAGGAAGGGAAGGTCGGTATAGCGGCGCACATAGTCGACGAAGAACGGAACACGCTTCTTCACGAAGGATTCCGTCAGAATGACGTGGCCCATAGCCATCGCCAATGCCCCGTCGGTGCCCGCCGCACACGGCATCCACTCGTCGGCGAACTTGGTGTTGTCGGCGTAGTCGGGGCTCACACTGACCACCTTGGTGCCGCGGTAGCGGACCTCGGCCATCCAATGCGCGTCGGGCGTGCGGGTGACCGGGACGTTGGAGCCCCACATCATCAAATACGCGGCGTCCCACCAGTCCCCGGATTCCGGCACGTCGGTCTGGTCGCCGAACACCTGCGGCGATGCCACCGGCAGGTCGGCGTACCAGTCGTAGAACGACGTCATCGCCCCGCCGAGCAGTTCGACGAACCGCGATCCCGCCGCGTGGCTGACCATCGACATCGCCGGAATCGGTGAGAAGCCGGCGACCCGGTCGGGGCCGTAGGTCTTGATGGTGTGCACATGCGCCGCGGCGATCATCTCGGTGGCTTCGGCCCACGTCACCCTGACGAGCCCGCCCTTCCCGCGGGCATGGTGATAGCGGCGGCGGCGCTCGGGATCGGATTGGATGTCCGCCCACGCCAGCACCGGATCGCCCAGCCGTGCCTTGGCCTCCCGGTACATCTCCACCAGCACACCGCGGCCATAGGGGTAGCGCACCCGGGTGGGCGAGTAGGTGTACCAGGAGAACGCAGCGCCGCGTGGGCAGCCGCGGGGCTCGTACTCCGGACGGTCCGGGCCAACCGAGGGGTAATCGGTCTCCTGGGTTTCCCAGGTGATGATGCCGTCCTTGACGTAGATCTTCCACGAGCATGACCCGGTGCAGTTCACCCCGTGGGTGGAGCGGACGACCTTGTCGTGGCTCCACCGGTCGCGGTAGAACACGTCACCCTCGCGGCCGCCCCGGCGGGTGACGGTACGCAGGTCGTCGGAGAACTCGCCGGGCGTGAAGAAGCGCCCGCTGCGTTCGAGCAGTTCCTCGATGCGTCCGCCCGCACGGGGTGCCGTGGTCACGTCGCGGCCTCTTTGCGAGCGCTCGGTTCGTGGGCGTGCAGCCGCAGGCCCGTGTAGCCGAGGGCGACAAGCGCGGTCGCCACCAGCAGAACCAGCCCGATCGTGTAGTCGTTGTGCACCGGGTCGTACGTCATACCCATCACCAGCGGTGGGAAGTAGCCGCCCAAACCACCCGCCGCAGCCACGATTCCGGTGATCGAACCCACGGATTGTGCGGGTGCGCGGCGGGCCACCCACGCGAACACACCGCCGGTGCCAATGCCAAGGAAAATCGCCAGCGTGATGAACGTCGCGGCCGACCACACGTCCGGCGGTGGCTGGAACACCGCCACGAACGCCATCGCCGCGGTGCCTGCCAACGACGCCAATACGACGTACTTGGGCGCGATCCGGTCGGCCAGCGCTCCGCCGACCGGCCGGGCCAACACCGCGGCCAGGGCGAAACCTGCAGTGCGCGCACCGGCGTCGACGGTGGAGAACCCGTAGATCGTCTTGATGTAGGTGGGCAGGTAGTTGCTGAACGCGACGAAGCCACCGAACACGACTGCGTACAGGAACGACATCTCCCAGGTGACCCGCAGTTTGGAAGCCGCAACCAATTTCGGTACCACTCGACCGGTGTTGGGGGTGAAGTCCGGCGAGTTCCTCATCACCAAGACGCAGGCCACCGCGGTGAGCGCGAGCGCGACCGCGATGATGACGTGGGTGGTGAACAGGCCGTACCAGCGCACGAACCGGGGTGTGAAGAACGCGGAAAGCGCGGTTCCGACCATTCCCATGCCGAACACGCCGGTCGCAAAGCCACGGCGGGAGGCCTCGTACCAACTATTCGCGAATGGGATGCCGACCGCGAAGACCGTTCCGGCGATGCCCAGGAAGAAGCCACATACCAGCAGAAGCGGATAGGACCCTGCCGTTCCGGCGGCGCCCACGGCCAGCACCGGCACGATCGACGAAACGGACACGACGATGAACATCGTGCGCCCGCCGAACCTGTCGGTGAGCGACCCGATGACGATGCGGCCCAGCGATCCGACAAGGATCGGGGTGGCGACGAGCATTGATGCCTCGGTGCTGCTCAACGACAGATCGCCCGCGTAGGTGGTGGACAGGGGGCCGATCATGTTCCAGGCCCAGAAGTTGATCGCCGACACCCAGGTGGCCAGCGCCAGGTTCACAGGTCTCCCGGTGCGGGTGTCCGGCGTAGCCGCCGTGTTCACATTCTCAGAGAACCATCCGATGGCGAACTCTTTTGGGCTTTGGCGGAAACTATTGCGGCAGCGGAGGAACAACACCGGATGTCTGACCGTCGTGCCAGGGTGATGGTGTGCTGCTGATCGACGTCGCCACCGCATCGACCGAGGTCGGCGCGTCCTCGGCGCGGCTGGCCAAGATCGCCCGGATCGCCGAGCTGCTCGCCGCGGCGGGTGAACACGACGGGAGGCAGGTCGCCGTCGTGGTGGCCTGGTTGTCGGGCGAGCTGCCGCAGCGCCAGATCGGCGTCGGGTGGGCGGCACTGCGTTCGCTGCCGCCACCCGCGCAGGAGCCGACGCTGACGGTGGCGGCCGTCGATGCCGCGTTCACCGAGATCGGCTCGGTCGCGGGTAAGGGCTCGCAGGCGCGAAGGGCGGGGCTCGTCGCGGACCTGTTCTCCGCGGCAACCGAGGCCGAGCAGACGTTCCTGCGCCGACTCCTCGGTGGCGAGCTGCGGCAGGGAGCCCTCGCCGGGGTGATGGCCGACGCCGTCGCCAAGGCCGCAGGCGTGCCCGCCGCGGCGGTCCGCCGGGCGG
Organism: uncultured Actinomycetota bacterium; assembly: GCA_963713225.1. GTDB lineage: Bacteria > Actinomycetota > Actinomycetes > Mycobacteriales > Mycobacteriaceae > Mycobacterium. The sequence goes on from CAVQLB010000003.1 coordinate 7,978, forward strand.
CGATGCTGGGCGGCGACCTGCCTGCCGTCGCGGCGGCCGCCCTGACCGGCGGAGAAACCGCACTGTCCGAATTCACCCTGCGCGTCGGGCGGCCCGTCGGGCCGATGCTGGCCCAAACCGCGACGGGAGTGACCGAAGCACTCGAACGACTCGGCGGCGAGGGCGTTTTCGAGGCCAAGCTCGACGGGGCCCGCGTCCAGATCCACCGTGCGGGCGACGACGTGTCGATCTACACCCGCAGCCTCGACGACGTCACCGCACGGCTGCCCGAGGTCGTCGAGGCCACCCTCGCGCTGCCGGTCAAAGACCTCATCGCCGACGGCGAAGCGATCGCGCTGCGCCCCGACGGGCGCCCGCACCGGTTCCAGGTCACCGCATCGCGGTTCGGGCGAGCGGCGGCGCGCGCGGAGCAGCCGCTGTCGGTGTTCTTCTTCGATGTGCTGCATCTCGACGGCGCCGATCTGCTCGACGAGCCCACCCGCGACCGGTTGGCGGCGCTCGACGCGATCGTGCCGCCCACACAGCGGGTCGACCGGTTGGTCACCTCCGATGCGGACGCCGCCCAGCGGTTCCTGGAGACGACGCTGGCCGCCGGGCACGAGGGGGTGATGGCGAAGTCGCCCGCCGCGCCGTACGAGGCGGGCCGGCGCGGCGCAGGCTGGCTGAAGGTGAAGCCGGTGCACACGCTCGACCTCGTCGTGCTGGCCGTCGAGTGGGGGTCGGGCCGACGCACCGGCAAGCTGTCGAACATTCATCTCGGTGCCCGCGACCCCGCGACCGGCGATTTCGTCATGCTGGGCAAGACGTTCAAGGGCATGACCGACGCCATGCTCGACTGGCAGACCGCCCGGTTCACCGAGCTGGCGGACGGAGCCGCGGAGGCGGCGACATCGGGCAGAAGCCCGACCGACAGTCATATCGTCAGGCTGCGTCCCGAACAGGTGGTCGAGATCGCGTTCGACGGCGTGCAGACGTCGTCGCGCTATCCCGGCGGCATGGCGCTGCGATTCGCCCGGGTGCTGCGCTATCGGGACGACAAGAGCCCGGCGGAGGCCGACACCATCGACACCGTGCGAGCGCTCCACGAGCGCGAATAGGACTAATTCGCTCGATATTCGGCAATCCTCTGTAGGCCCGGCGCGGCCTTTGAAAGGATCACCAGAGGCACGAGACTCCACCGGATATCGAGGGAGGACACTGTGGCTTCACCCACCGCCGCATCGACGGATCGCATCGAAGAGCACGACGGCGACGTCACCTACATCCGCACCGACAAGGACCTGCCGCCGGTAGCGATCATCGACCGCTCGCCGATCACCACCCGGCACAAGATCATCTTCGGGATCATCGCGTTGCTCGGCGCGATCGCGTGGGCGGTCATCGCGTTCTTCCGCGGGGAGACCGTCAACGCGGTGTGGTTCGTCATCGCCGCGATCTGCACCTACGTGATCGGTTTCCGGTTCTATGCCCGGCTGATCGAGCTGAAGATCGTCCGCCCGCGCGACGACCACGCAACACCGGCAGAAGTGTTCGAGAACGACACCGACTACATGCCGACCGACCGGCGGGTGCTGTTCGGCCATCACTTCGCCGCGATCGCGGGCGCGGGTCCGCTGGTCGGCCCGGTGCTTGCCATGCAGATGGGTTATCTGCCGGGCACCATCTGGATCATCATCGGCGCGGTATTCGCCGGATGTGTGCAGGACTACCTCGTGCTGTGGATCTCCACCCGACGACGGGGCCGCTCGCTGGGTCAGATGGTCCGCGACGAACTCGGCGCCGTCGGCGGCGCGGCCGCCATCATCGGGATCATCACGATCATGACGATCCTGCTGGCGGTGCTGGCGCTGGTGGTGGTGCAGGCGCTGGCGGAGAGCCCGTGGGGTGTCTTCTCGATCGCGATGACAATCCCCATCGCGCTCTTCATGGGCGTCTATTTGCGGTTCCTGCGTCCCGGACGGGTGTCCGAGGTATCGCTGATCGGCGTCGCGCTGCTGCTGCTGGCCGTCGTCGCCGGCGGCTGGGTCGCCGAAACATCCTGGGGTGCTTCATGGTTCGGCCTCTCCGCGGTGACGCTGGGATGGTGTCTGATCATCTACGGCTTCGCCGCCTCGGTGCTACCCGTGTGGTTGCTGCTCGCGCCGCGCGACTACCTGTCGACGTTCATGAAGGTCGGCACCATCGCGCTGCTCGCGATCGGCATCTTGATCGCCCGCCCGGTCATGCAGGCACCCGCTGTCTCCGAGTTCGCCAGCAGCGGCCAGGGTCCGGTGTTCGCCGGCTCGTTGTTCCCGTTCCTGTTCATCACGATCGCGTGCGGTGCGCTGTCCGGCTTCCACTCACTGATCGCCTCCGGCACCACGCCGAAAATGCTCGAGAAAGAAAGCCAGATGCGGCTGATCGGCTACGGCGGCATGATGACCGAATCGTTCGTCGGCATCATAGCGCTGATCACCGCCGCGATCCTGAACCAGCACCTGTACTTCACGCTCAACGCACCGGCGGCGCAGACCGGCAGTACCGCGGCGACGGCCGCCGAGTACGTCAACAGTCTGCCGCTCATCCGGCGACCCGATCACCCCCGAGCAAATCACCCAAGCCGCCGAGGACGTCGGCGAGGAATCGATCATCTCCCGCACCGGCGGCGCACCGACCCTGGCGATCGGCATGTCGGAAGTGTTGCACCGCGTGTTCGGCGGTACGGGCCTGAAGGCGTTCTGGTACCACTTCGCGATCATGTTCGAGGCCTTGTTCATCCTCACGACGGTCGACGCCGGCACCCGGGTGGCCCGGTTCATGCTTTCCGACGGCCTGAGCAACCTCGGTGGGCCGCTGCGCAAGCTCCGCGACCCGAGCTGGCGGGTCGGCGTATGGACGTGCAGCCTGGCCGTCGTCGCGTTGTGGGGCAGCATCCTGCTGATGGGTATCACCGATCCGCTCGGCGGGATCAACTCCCTGTTCCCGCTGTTCGGCATCGCCAACCAGCTGCTCGCCGCGATCGCACTGACCATCGTGACCGTGGTCGTGGTCAAGAAGGGTTACCTGAAATGGATGTGGATACCGGGTATTCCGCTGCTGTGGGATCTCATCGTGACCCTGACCGCGTCGTGGCAGAAGATCTTCTCCGGCGACCCGAGGGTCGGATTCTGGACGCAGCACTTCCAGTACCGGGACGCGCTGGATGCCGGTAAGACCACGTTCGGCTCGGCAAAGAACGTCGACGCGATGGAAGCGGTCATCCGAAATACCTTCATTCAGGGCACGCTGTCGATCGTGTTCGCGTTGATGGTGGTCATCGTGTTCGGCGCCGGGCTGATCATGGTGATGCGGGTGCTGCGCGGCGGCGGCAGCCCGCTGACGGAAGACGAGCCGGTGCGCGTCGCAGCTGTTCGCTCCATCGGGCCTGATCCCCACCAAAGCGGAACAGGAGGTGCAAAAGCAATGGGACGCGCTACCGAAGTCGCACGCCAGATCGGTTGGTACTGGGGCACATTGATGGGCGATAACCACTATCGCCGCTACGTCGAGCATCGCGGGCGCACACACCCGGATGAGCCGGTCCTGTCCGAACGTGAGTACTGGCGAATGCGCCACGACGCGACGGAAACCAACCCCAACCCTCGTTGCTGCTGACGCCTCACACAATGTTCATGGCGTCGAGTAAGCGGACACCGTAAGCCTCGTCGCCGCCGATCGTCACGTCGCGATCACGCCAGTCGACCCGCTTGGTCCCCCATTCGGGGAATTCGATTGCCATGCCGGTGATTTCGGCTGCCGCTCCCGAGTTGCGACCGGGGTGCATCGCGCCGTCCGGGTCGAATGTCCAGCTTCCGCCGCCCGGCCCGGTCAGCGTGACCGTCATTGCTCGATCGCGCCAGTCCGGTCTGTCGAAACGCAGCTGATTGCTCAGCACCGCCATCATCCAATCGGTGATGACGGCCATCCGGTTGTCGTCAGTGGCCGGCGCGGGCCGGTCGAGCACCGGTGTGATGTCGTGCCGCAGGTGGATGTGGGTGTCGAATACCAGCGCCCCGACCATCTGCTGGGCCGGAAAGCGACCCAGCTCGCCCACCGGAATGCGCAGCCGACCGAGTGGTGTTCGCGATGTCCAGCGGAGCAGGCTGATCGCCCTGGCGGTCCACTTCTCGTACTCCGCCACCGTCTGCGCGGGGGTCGAGCGGCTTCGGTCGTTGACGAATTCGTCGTTGGTGCGTTCGATCGCGGTGCTGCGCAGAATCTTCATCGCGCCGGGACCGAACAGCTCATGGCAGACCGAGCCCATATGCGCGACGACGTCCTTCACGCTCCAACCCGCTGCCGCGCTCGGTTTGTGCCATTCGGCGTCATCGAGGTCGCGACACAGGCGCAGCACTTCGGCCCGCTCCCGCCGCGCGGCATCGATCCGGTCCACGGTCTCATCATCTGCCGATGGCCCCGCCCCGCAAAGCACTTTGCTATTGGCGGTACAGCGCATTCATAGGGTGGCTACCTAACCTCGCCAGCGGGTTGGGGCGTCTCGACGCGGAAAGGCCTGGTTATGAACATCAAACAAGCAATCGCCGGAGCGGTCATCGGATGCACGCTCGGCATGGCGGGCGCCGGTGCAGCAGCGGGTGTCGCCAATGCGGCACCTCCCTGCCCACCGAATGCGGGTGCGCAATGCGGTCCGGGCGGACCCGGTGGTCCTGGCGGCCCCGAGGGTCAGGGTGACCGCGGCGGCCCGCCGCCCGGCGACTTCCGCGGTCCCGGTGGACCCGGTGGTCCCGGCGGACCCGAAGGTCAGGGTGACCGTGGCGGCCCACCGCCGGGCGACTTCAACCGACCTGGCGATCACGACTGGCGGCCGCCAGGGAACCCGCAGGACAACGACTGGCGCGGACGCTTCCACGGCGCGCCGTGGGGTGATGGACTGCCGCCGTGGGGCTGGGGCGCACCGCCGCCGCCCGCGTGGAACGGACCGTTGCCACCCGCTTGGGGACCGCCGCCACCGCCCATCAATTACTTCGGCTTCAATGAGCAGCCGATCTGGGATCCCGGCTACAACCAATGGGGCTTCTGGTTCTTCGGAATCTGGATTCCGCTGCCGCTCTAAAGCGGTGACTCGGCAGTCAATTCATTTGAGCGAGTAGCGGATCGGCAAGTGCTTGAGCCCACCGACGAAGACAGTCGCGGTGTGCTCAGGCACGCCGGTCAGCTCGACCGACTCCAGCCGGGGCACCAGCTCGGAGAAGAAGCTGTTGACCTCCATGCGGGCCAGCGCAGCGCCCAGGCAGAAGTGCACGCCGTAACCGAAAGCGACATGCTTGTTGGGGTCTCGGCCGACGTCGAATCGGAACGGGTCGGTGAACACCTCGTCATCGCGGTTGGCCGACGGGTAGGACAGTAGAACCGACTCCCCCGCCGCGATGGGCACGCCGCGCACCTCGGTGTCCTCCGTGGCGGTGCGCATGAACTCCTTGACCGGAGTGACCCACCGGATCATCTCCTCGGTGGCCAGCGGCATCAGTTCCGGGTTTGCCTTCAGCCGCTGCAGCTGGTCGGGGTTCTCGATAAGTGCCTGCAGCCCACCGGAAATCGTCGCGCTGGTCGTGTCGTGCCCTGCGGTCGCGACGATCACGTAGTACGACACAGTTTCGATGTCGGACAGGGGCTCGCCGTCGATACGCGCGTTCGCGATCGCCGAAGCCAGGTCCTCGGTCGGGGTCGCGCGCCGCGACGCCGTCACCTCGTTGAAGTAGTTGAACATGTCGAAGAGCGCCATACCGCGCTCCTCGATGGTAGCTCCGCGCTGGAACTCCGCATCGTCGTTGCCGAACAGCTCTTGGGTGTACGCGAGCATTCTCGGGAAGTCGGATTCCGGCAGTCCGAGCAGCGACATGATCACGTAGAGCGGATAATTCACCGATACTTCTTGGACGAAGTCGCATTCGTTGCCCGCCGCCAACATCTGATCGACGTATCGCTTCGCCAGCTCGTCCACCCGAACCTTCATGGCCCGCATGGCCTTGGGCCGAAACCAGTCGGCGCCGATCGCCCTGACCAACCGATGCTGAGGATCGTCGAGGTGGATCAGGGTGCTGATACCCATCCCGGCCTGATGCTCGTCGGCCTCCGCAGTCATCAGCACCGGACGCGGCGAGTTGGTGAAGACGGTGTTGGCCCGCTCGATCGCCATCACATCCGCGTGCTTGGTGATCGCCCAAAAGGGCTGATAGTTCGCCACGTCGACCCACGACACCGGTGCGTTGGCGCGCAGATGACTCAGCGCCGCATGCAGTTTCGCCTCATCCGTGTATGACTTCGGATCGGCGAAGACCTTCGCGGCTTCGTCGATGACGCGGGTACTCATGGCGACTCCTCACTCCCCGTCCGCAATTCCTTCAGAACGGCGGTTACGGTGGCCTCGTCGACGGACGACGGAAAGCCCACCATCACTCGATCGATCACACCGTCGCAGCGCAGGCGGACCGCGTCGGCCAGTTCACCGAGAGGGGCGACGACGGCGAACTCGCGCAGGATCTCGTCGTCGATCAGCGAGCCCATCTCGTCCCAGTCGCCCTGCAGTGACAACCGGTGCAGATCGGTCTGCAGATCTCCCCAGCCGTGCAGTTCGAGAACCTTGCGATAGGCCGGCGTCGACGCGTAGAACGCGATCTGCTTGCGCGTACCGATCGCGTTGGCGGCCAACTCGGCATCGTCGTTGCCCGTCACCACGAACAGCGGGCAGGACAGTTGGAACTCGCTGCGTTTGCGTCCGGACCGCGCCATACCGCGCAGCAAGGCGGGCGTCGTCACTTCCTCGAAGTAGCGCTTCGTCGTGAACGCGTGGGCGAGCAGGCCATCGGCGACCTCTCCGCACATCTCGGTCATCGCTTCACCGACCGCGGCGACGAACACCTTCGGGAAGTCGTGCGCCAGCGGTTCGGGCGTGAACATCGGCGTCATCAGCTTGTGGGTGTAGAAGTCGCCCTCGAAGGCAAGCTTCGAGCCGTCCTGCCAGCACGACCAGATCTCGCGCAGCGCGAGCACGAACTCGCGCATGCGTGGCACCGGCCGGCTCCACGGCATGCTGAAGCGCTTCTCGATATGCGGCTTGATCTGTGAGCCGAGACCCAGGATGAACCGGCCGTTCGAGTAGGCCTGCAGATCCCAGCCGACATTGGCGACGGTCATCGGATTTCGTGCGAACGCCACCGCGATGCTGGTTCCCAGCTCGATCGTGGTGGTGTGCTCGGCGGCCAACACCAGCGGCAGGAATGGGTCGTGGTTGATCTCGGCCGTCCAGCAGCAGTCGTAGCCGCGTCGCTCCAGCCGGCTCGCCGCCTCGGCGACGTTCGCAAGTTGGCTGGACACAGCCCCATCTACTGTGAGACCGCCGCGGTCGCCCATACACGTGGACGCTACAGTAAGCGATTCAGTATGGTCAACGTGATCACTACGGTGCGACGATCGCCTTTCGACGACGGGAATTGCGCATGACGAACGAGCAGGGTTGGAAGGAGACGCTCGAAGACCTCGATCTTCGGCGTCAGCGCTCACGGTCGATGGGCGGCACCGAGCGGCTCGCCAAGCACCACGGCAAGGGCAAGCTCGACGCCCGTGCGCGCCTGGAGCATCTTCTCGACAAGGGCACGTTCCGCGAGTTCGGCACCCTTGTCGGCGGCGACATCGCGGCCGACGGAATCGTCGCAGGCTCCGGAATGGTCAACGGCTCACCGGTGATGGTCGGCGCCGAGGACTTCACAACCCTCGCGGGCAGCATCGGCCCCGGCGGCAACTCCAAGCGCTATCGCCTCGCCGAGTTGGCGTTGCGCGACAAGGTCCCGCTGGTGATGCTTCTGGAGGGTGCCGGTTTCCGGCCCAGCGGAGAGCATTACGGCCGCGCCCCCACCGATCTGCTCGCCCAGGCGCAGTGCTCCGGCAAGGTTCCGACCGTGGCCGGCTTGCTCGGTCCGTCGGCCGGGCACGGCGCCCTGGTTGCGCCGGTGTGCGACTTCACCATCATGAGCCGCCAGGGCGCGATCTTCACGGCAGGTCCGCCGGTCGTGAAAGAGTCGACGGGCGAAGAGATTTCGAAGGAGGACCTCGGCGGGCCCGGCGTCGCACTGGCCAGCGGTGTGATCCACAACCTCGCCGAAGACGACGAAGCGGTCCTCGACGACATCCGGCGCTACCTGTCGTACTTTCCGCCGAGCGCGTGGTCCTACCCGTCCTGCGGCGGCCGCCGACGAGTCGCTGCGAGCCACGGCCCACGCCGGAACTGCTCGACATCGTGCCCCGCGGCAACCGCCGCGTGTACGACATGCGCGCGGTGCTCGACGTCGTGTTCGACAGTGCGGACTGGTTCGAGGTGCAGCCGAAGTTCGGCCCTGCGATCATCTGCGCGCTGGCCCATCTCGGCGGCAATCCCGTCGCGGTCGTCGCGAACCAGCCGAAGGTGCTCGCCGGCTCGATCGACGCCGACGCCGCCGACAAGGCAGCGCATTTCATCATGGTCGCCGACGCGTTCCATCTGCCGATCGTGTTCCTCGCCGACAACCCGGGGATGCTGCCAGGCAGCCGATCCGAGAAGAGCGGCGTGCTGCGCAGCGGCGCGCGGATGTTCGCCGCACAGACGTCCGCGACGACGCTGAAGCTGCATGTGACGCTGCGCAAGGCGTATGGGTTCGGCTCAATGGTGATGTCGCTGCTGGGTTTCGACAACCAGAGCGCGACGTTCGCCTACCCGGGCGCGACCATGGGAGCGATGAGCGCAGCCGCACTCAGCCGTGCGTCGAACGCCGCCGAGGATGTCGAAGCCAAGCTGCGAAAGGCGGAGGTCGAAGCGTCCTTCCGCTCTGCGGGCCATCTCGGGTTCGACGACCTCATCCATCCGGAAGAGACCCGCGACGCGCTGCTGTCGGCGCTTCAGCGCGGCATCTACAGCAGGCAGGCCGCCGCGGAACCGGTGAGCCGCACCGTCATCACGCCGTAGCGTTAGCGATTTCGGCGTGGCTGGTTGCGCTGAGCGCAACCCAGCACGCCGAAATCACACGGTGGCGCGGTAGGTGGTGACGATCGGCTCGAGCTCGTCGGGCGTTGCGCCGTGCAAGATGACCGCGTCGGCCCCGTAGTCGAACTCCTGGCGAATGCGGTCAACGCACTGCTGCGCCGATCCTGTCGCCGATGGCTCCAGCCACTCGTCCGGGATCAGCGTCGCGATGTGCTCAATCTGCTCGGCGGACGCCTTGTGGTCGATTCCTCCGGGTATCGACGTGACGACGGAGTCTTCCCGGAACCTCTTCAACACAGCGGGATCCCAGTTGTTGGTGGTGACCATCAGGTCCCCATAGCCCTGCAGATAGGTGGCCAATCGCGCCACGGTCTTCTTCAGCCGCAGCTCTTCGGGGAGGTGGTCGCCGACGGTGGCGAAGCATGACCACACCCGGACGCTGGCCGGATCACGCCCCGCCTTCTCGGCGGCATCCTTCACTGTCTTGACACTTCGCTGCAGCGTCTCCGGTGTGAAGTAGGTATGCAGGATGACGTCGTCGAATTCCCTGCCGCCCAGCGCGAGCGTGTTCGGGCCGAACGCCACCAGCCCAGTCGAATGTCCTCGTTGAAATCCGGATCGAGGAAGAGCACCTGGTACTTGCCGATCGGCCCGTCGTGGTTGAAGATCACCTCGCCGTGCCAGAGCTTCCGCATGACCTGGGCGAAATCCTCCATCTGGGCGGTCGTCACCGAAGGCACGCCGAACGCCGCGTACATGGCCGCCACTCCCCGGCCGATGCCCAGCGTGAACCGGCCACCGGAGAGGCGATGCATGGTGGTCGCCCACGAACCGGTGATCAGCGGGTGCCGGGTGTTGTGATTGGTTGCGGCGGTGGCGATCTGCATTCGGTCGGTCACCGCGCACGCCGCGCCGACGAGCGACGACGCCTCCTTGACGTTCCACCGCTCGGAGATGAACGCGGTGCCGAAACCCATCTGCTCGCCGCGCCTGGCCTCGTCCATGAGGGTGGCAGGCCCTTCCCCGCCGGCACCGGCCAGCAGGTAGTAGCCCAGTTCGTCCAGTACGCGTTGCGTCATTGCCATACCCCTTGCTTGTAGCCGCAATTCCAGACTTCGGTGATTCTGCCGTCGACGACCCGGAAGATCTCGATGCTGCTGATCGTCGTGTCCGTGCCGTCTTTGAGCTTCATCGGCGACTCGTAGGCGATCGTGACGTATTCGCCGTCGTCGCCGGCGACCACGAGTTTCAGATCGAACCGCAGTTTGTCGAACATCTTCCAGGTATCCACCACGCGATTGACAGCTTCTTCGTGGGTGAGGGTGTGCATCTCACCGACGTCATGGCGGATCACCGTTTCGCCCATCAACTCGTCGGCGAGGTCGAAGTCGCGCTTGTTCCAGACGACCAGGTTGTACAGCTCCACTACTTCACGAGCGGACCGGGTCATGCGAACACCTCCAGTGCGTCGGTCTCGTCGATGGTCGCCACCGCGCGTTCGACCAACCTCATGCAGAGTTGGCGCGATCGCTCGGGCAAGGCGTCCCAGCCGTTGAGCGTGATCACGGGCAGAACCATCAGGTACACCGCGGCGAACCGGTAATGCCGCCACGCCTCATCGAACGAATAGTCCGTGACGCCATACGCGCTCAGGCGGGCGAGGTACTCGGCGACCAGTGCTTCGTCGTGGCCGCGGCGTACCTCGGTCGGTAGTCCCTGGCTGACCAGGTACGCGATGTCGGCCGCACCCGCCCCGCACGCCGCGAACTGAAAGTCGACCACCTTGAGCTGCTCGCCGTCGAAGAACATGTTGTCTGCCCTGATGTCGCCGTGCAGCAGCATCGTGCGTTCGGTGAGTGCCTGCAGCGCCTCGGCCGCGTGGTCGGCGAATCGCTCGGCGAACGCAGCGACGGAGGCCGGAACCGGCTCCGACGACTTGTCGAGATAGATCTGCCATCCGGGCCCGAACGCGGGTACCAGCAGGTCACGGGCGATCGGCGTGTCGATGCTCGGGAAGTCCTCCAGGGCAGCGGAATTCGCGCTGTCCGTCGACCAGGCGTGCAAACCGGCCAGCGCGTCGATGCAGATTCGCGCGCGTCCCATCGACAGGCCGGCCAGATGATCCGCGTTGTCCCAGTGCTGCAGATCTTCGAGCAACAGGACGAAGTCGGCCGTGCCGTCGACCATCCGTGCGACGTAGACCTGTGGCGTCTCCATCGGCGCACGGCCTGCGACATTTCGGTAGAACGCGAGTTCGCGTCGGTATCCGCCGAGCATCTCCATGGCGCCACGTGCCTCGGACTCGGCGGGCAGCTTTGCGATGAGCGTCGCGGGCACGCCGCTACCGGTCAGATGCATGCGATACAGGAGCGACGAGAATCCGCTGTCCTCCGCGATGCGCTCGACCCGCACATCTGTGACGGCAGCGCCGAGCGCCGTGGTGAGCCACTCTGGAGTCACACCCTCGATGCTGGAAGGAACTTCGGCAGTCGCGGCCGTCACGATCCCACCGATATCTGTCGGAGAAACCTCTCCGAGGCTCGGTGCACACCGGGGGCGAAGAGATGCCCCACGTGGCTACCGGGGTGCCAGACCAGCTGGCCGCCCCAGCGCTCGTGCAGGCTCTGGGCAGGTTCCCGCATCGCCATCCGGTCGTGCCAGGCTCCGACGATGAGACGTCTTTCGGGTGGGGCGGTCGGCTCCACCGCCGTGTGATCGACCGCTGAGGCGATGGCCGCCACCGTCTCCGACCCCAGCAGCCCGATGGTGTCGTCGACCGACGGCCCCCACCGGCCCAGGTGCTGGGCGATCATCGCATTGAGCCCGAGAATCGGCGTGTACACCGCGACACCGTCGACCTTCTCGAAGTGCGAAACCAGTGCCGCCACGGGACTTCCCATGGATACCCCGGATACCGCGACCGCGGTCGACTGCGGCCGGAGCCATCGCACCAGCGCGCGGACTTCGGAGACCACACGCATCATTCCAGCGACGTTGGCCAGCGGGTCCATGTTCGGATACTGCGGCCACGCAGCCCGGCGTGCGCCGTGGCCCGGCTGGATCGGCAACGCGATGTTGACGCCCAGTTCGTCTCGCACCCGGCGGGCGCGGGAGAACAACAGGTCGATCCGCTGGCCCTGGCCGGCCCCATGCACCCACACCAGCCACGGCCTGCGGTCGTCGCCGGTTCGGCACAGGTGAGCCACCGCGGTCGCGGGACCGCCGAGACCTTCGGCGGAAAGCGAACGAGGAAGCATCGGATCGTGGTCGAACGTCAGCTTCTCGTAGACCAATCGCCCCAGCCTGCGCGGCCGGATGGACTTCACCCGCAGGGGTTCTGGTTCGGTATGGGCTCGCTCAACGCCGAGCGCTGACAGTTCCTCGGCCGCAGCGGCGCAGGACTGGACCGACCGTTCGAGCTTGGGTGGCGGCGCGGTCAACGTCATTCCGGACAGGGCCAACTCGTCGAGCATCACCTCGCCCAATTGGCGAGCGCCGATGGGTGACAGGGGTTTCCAGTCGCCCGAGCTTCTCAGCGCGGTGTGTGCACGCGGCAGCACACCCGCGAAGTCGCTGCCGATGCGCCAGGCGCGTTCTGAGGTCTTCATCGACTACGCGAGCTTGAAGCCGGTGTATCCGGCATCGGCGATCTCGTCGCACCGCCTGCGGTATTCCGGAATTCCCGCCGTGTAGCCCATGTACATCCTCTTTTTGCCGGGGACGTTGCCGCCGTTGTACCAGGAGTTGCAGGTCGGGTGGACGAGCACGGTCGGTGCCACCAGCGATGTGGTGTGGTCGACCCATTCCTGCTGCGCCTCGGGTAGCGCTTCGATAGTCCGGTAGTCGTTGGCGCGCAGGTAAACGATGCAGTCGGCGATCCAATCCACGTGCTGTTCGAGAGCGGCGACGAAATTGCTTGCCGGCGCGGGACTTCCGGGTGCCTGGATGGTGAACAGGTTGGGGAAGCCGGAGACCGAGAGCCCCAGGTAACACAGCGGACCTTCAGTCGCCCAGAAGTCCTTCAAGGACACGCCGTCACGGCCGCGGATGTCGATCTTGCTGAGCGCCCCGGTCATCGCGTCGAAGCCGGTCGCGTAGATGATCACGTCGAGTTCGTTGGAGCCACTTTCGGTGTCGATACCTCCCGGTGTCACCGCGCGAATCGGGCCCTTGCGCAGGTCCACGAGTGTGACGTTGTCCCGGTTGAACGTCTCGTAGTACCCCTGGTCGATGATCGGCCGCTTGCATCCGAACGGGTGGCTAGGCGTCAGCGACGCCGCCGTCTCGGGATCCTTGACGATCCGTCCGACCGCCTCGCCGTAGAGCTTGGCTGCCATCTGGTTGGACTCGATGTCGAAGAAGACGTCACCCCAACTCAGCGCGCCCACGACACCGTTCTGCTCGATGGCGCGCAGTTGGTCCTCCCGCGACGCGGTCTTCAACGGCGGGTTGGCCATCATCTGGAACATCACCGAAAACGCCGAGAGCCGTGCAGCTCCGATCGGGTGCTCTCGTTGTGCGGCGCGGATCTCGCCGTAGTTGGCCTTCATCTCGTCCAGTTCGCCCGGCTCGAAGGCGCGGACCGTCCACGGCAGGGTGTAGGCCGGCGAACGCTGGAACACGGTGAGGTGCTCGGCGTCCTTGGCCACCACTGGGATCAGCTGCACACCGGTCGAGCCGGTGCCGATGACACCAACTCGCTTACCGGTGAGGTCGACGTGGTCGCGGGGCCAGCGGCTGGTGAACAACGAGGTACCCGCGAAGGTGTCCATTCCCGGGATGTCGGGTTCCAGCGGGGCGGACAGGATGCCCGATGCGGCGACGACGAACGGTGCGGTGAACGACTCCTCCGCAGCGGTTTCCACAGTCCACGTCGCGGCCGATTCGTCGAAGTTCATCGAGACGACGTTGGTGTCGAACCGGATGTCACGGCGGAGGTCGAGCCGGTCGGCGACGAAGTTGAGATAGGCCTCGATCTCGGGCTGAGCCGGCATCGATTCCGTCCAGACCCACTCCTGCTGGACCTCGTCGGAGAAGCTGTAGGAGTATTCGATGCTCTCGATGTCGCAGCGCGCGCCCGGATACCGGTTGAACAACCAGGTCCCGCCGACCTTGTCGGCCTTCTCCAGCACGACAACGCGTAAACCGAGCTCTCGCAGTCGATGCAGTGCATAGAGTCCGGAAAACCCGGCACCGATAACGATCGCATCGAAGCGAACAGCGGTCATTAGCACGCCTCCTTGCGCTTGGGCTTCCGTTGAGCCAACGGCTGCCGAAAACTATACTGTAATATCTTCCGTTGACTAGGCATGGCGTCAGGAGGATCCGCGTGAAAGTGCCGTTCACCTGGAAGGTCACCGGCTGGTTCATGGTCGGGTGGTCTGCGGAGTTCCCCACGGGCGAGGTGCGACCGCTCCGGTACTTCGACGAAGATCTGGTCGCCTATCGCGACGAGTCCGGCGAGCTGCACCTCATGTCGGGACACTGCCGCCACCTCGGCGCGCACATCGGCCACGGCGGCAAGGTCGTCGGCGACTGCGTCGAATGCCCGTTCCACGGCTGGCGCTGGGGACCCGACGGCACCAACCGCTACATCCCCTATCAGCCCGACCGCCCTAACAAGGCGCTGCGGCTGCGCGTCTACCCGGTGCGCGAGCAGTACGGCTGCGTGTTCGCCTGGCACCAACCCGACGGCAAGGAGCCGCAGTGGGAGATGCCTGACCTCTTTCACAAGTTCCCGCAGTTTCCGACGGATCCGGACGCGTATTACCGCCCGTACCCAGAGTTTTCGCGCCGCACCGAGCACGAACCGGTGCATCCGCAGATCGTCGCCGAGAACGGACCGGACAGCGCGCACTTCCACTACGTGCACGGCGCCACGGTGACGCCGGTGTGCCTGAACTGGGAGGCCGTCGACGAGGAGTGGCGCTTCCTCACCGGCTGGCCCGATGCGCGCAGCGATGACCCGGGCAAGATGGCGCTCTACATCCACAGCCACTTCTCCGGCCTCGGCTTCGCGATCAGCGCGTTCGAGGGGTCGTCCAACCACCGGCTGATCTTCGCCTGCACGCCGGTCGAGGACGGGTACTCGGACATGTTCTATTCGATCTGGTGGCCGCGCCTGCCCGGCGACACCTCCGACGTGCCGCCCGATTCGGTGCGCCAGAAGGTCGAGCGCCAGTTCCTCGGCACGGTCTGGGATGACCTGAACATCTGGCGCTATCAGGAGTACGTCGAGAACCCCGCACTGTCGAAGGTGGACGCGAAACCCTATATGGCCATGCGTAAGTGGGCGACACAGTTCTACGAGGTTCCTCCCGCCACCCCGCCCGGCGTCCCCGCGTCGGTATGAGAGTCGACCTTGCGGAGATCGCCGCGCCAGGACACACCGCGATCGTCACCCAGGAACTTCAGGGCGCCGTCGTCGGCCCGAACGCCGGCCTGGCCGTCCTCGCCGAGGAGGCCCGCCGCGAGGCGCTGCCCAGCATCGAGCGCCTACTCCCCGCCGCGCGCGATGCCGGGGTGCGCGTCGTGCACTGCCTGGTGCAGAAGCGTCCCGACGGCCTCGGCTCGAACCACAATGCCAAGATCTTCGCGATGGGCAAGACCAGTGTCGACATCAGTCCCGGCAGCGAAGGCGCGACGCTGCTGCCCGAATTCGGTCCTGCCCCAACCGATGTCGTCCTATCCAGGTGGCATGGTGTCGGGCCGATGGGCGGCACCGACCTGGACGCGGTACTGCGGAACCTCGGCGTGACGACCATCGTCGCCGTCGGGGTATCGGTGAACATCGCGATCACGAATCTGGTGATGGACGCCGTGAACGCCGGCTACCGCGTCGTACTGCCCCGTGATGCGGTCGCGGGAATTCCCGCCGACTACGCCACCGCGATCATCGACAACACGCTGTCCCTGCTTGCCACGGTCACCACCACCGAGGATCTCCTGGCGGCCTGGACGTGACCGATATCGACAACGAGACCCGCGGCTTTCCCCCGATCGAACCGATCGAGGCGCCGCCGGAGATGGCCCGGTTCATGACCGCGATGCGCAGGCTGCAGGACGTCGCGGTGTCCACCGCCCCCGACGGCGCAGTGTGGACCGACGGAGCGCAGCGCATCGAGGACTTGTGCGAGCAGCTGGAACTCCACCGAGCACCGCAGGGCGTCGCCCCCGCAGGGCGCGCGCCTCACCTACCGGGCCTCGGTCATCCCCTGGTCCCGCCGTGGACGCTCACCGACTACGGGCCCGACGGGGTCACCATGCGCGGGCACTTCAGCCGGTTCCACGTCGGCGGCAACAACGCTGTGCACGGCGGGGTGATACCGCTGTTCTTCGACTGGCATTTCGGCATGATCGTGTCCGCGGCGGACCGACCGATCAGCCGGACGGCCTACCTTCACGTGGACTATCGGAAGGTGACCCCGATCGACGAACCCCTGTTCTCGCGCGGGCGGATCGACAGAATCGACGGGCGGAAGGCGTTTCTCACCGCGACGATGACCGACTCCGACGGCACCGTACTATCCGAAGCGAACGGCCTGATGATCAAGCTTTTGCCGCACCAACCCTGAGAGAATCAATGACCGACCTCGCAACACAATTCACCGTCCCCGCCGCTGCGGACGCCGTCGCCGCCGCCATCGGTGACCGGGAATTCATCGTCCAGGGAAACCGCCGCTACACCTACGCCCAGATCGTCGAGCGGTCCAACCGGCTTGCGCGCTATCTACATTCGCGTGGCCTGGGGTGCAAGACCGAGCGCGGCGAACTCGCTGGTCACGAGGTCGGCCAGGACCTGCTGGGGCTCTACGCCTATAACGGGCCCGAGTACATCGAGGGGATGCTCGGCGCCTGGCGCGCCCGGGTCGCCCCGTTCAACGTCAACTACCGGTATGTGAAAAGCGAGCTGCAATACCTGCTCGCAGACTCCGGCTGCACCGCATTGCTGTACCACGCCGCGTTCGCTCCGCGAGTCGCCGAGGTGCTGCCTGATCTGCCGAACCTGCGGGTGCTGATCCAGATCGCCGACGAGTCGCGCAATGACCTGGTGCACGGCGCCATCGACTACGAATCGATCGTCGCGTCGGGCTCGACCGAGCCGCCACCGGTCGAACCGTCCCCCGACGACCTCTACGTGCTCTACACCGGTGGGACCACCGGTATGCCCAAGGGTGTGCTGTGGCGCCAGCACGACATCTTCATGACGTCCTTCGGCGGCCGCAACATGGCCACCGGGGAGGTCATCGGCTCCTACGACGAGATCGCCAAGCGCGTTGCGGAGAATCCGGGTACGAAAATCTTCACCCTTCCCCCGCTCATGCACGGTGCCGCACAGTGGGCCGCCATGACGGCGCTCACGACGGGGCAGACGATCGTATTCCCAACGACCCAAGGCCGATTCGACGCAGACGAGGTAGTTCGTACGATCGAGCAAGAGCAGATCATGGTGGTGCAGGTGGTCGGCGACGCGATGGCCCGACCGATCGCCGACGCCATCGAGCGGGGTTCTGCAGATGTGTCGTCATTGGCGGTCATAGCCAACGGCGGGGCGCTTCTGACGCCCACCGCCAAACAGCGCCTGATCGACGCCAAGCCCGGACTGATCGTCATGGACGGCGTCGGATCGTCGGAAACCGGCATTCAGATGAGCCACATGTCGACCCCTGGTGCGGTGTCGACCGGCACGTTCAACGCGGGCCCGGACACCAGGGTCGCGTCCGAGGACCTCGGCTCGATCCTGAATGCCGGTCACGACGGCATGGGCTGGCTCGCGCAACGCGGATTCGTGCCGCTGGGCTACAAGGGCGATGCGGCCAAGACTGCCAAGACGTTCCCCGTCATCGACGGCGTCCGGTATTCGATACCGGGCGACCGCGCCCGCCATCTCAGCGAAGGCGGTATCGAACTGCTCGGCCGCGATTCGGTGACCATCAACTCCGGCGGCGAGAAGATCTTCGCCGAGGAGGTCGAGTCCGCGGTGCTGTCGCATCCGGCGGTGGCCGACGTGGTGGTGGCGGGACGGCCGAGCGAGCGGTGGGGGCAGGAGGTCGTCGCGATCGTCGCCCTCGTCGACGGCGCCGGCGCCGATGCGCAGGAGCTCATCGACCACGCCGCAGGCGTCATAGCGCGCTACAAACTGCCCAAGGCCGTGGTGTTCCGGCCCGTCATCGAACGCAGCCCCGCGGGCAAGGCCGATTACCGTTGGGCCCGCGAGCAGGCGCTTAGCGAAGGGGCCTGAGCCATGGGCGTTCGCAGGATCGTGGTGGTCGGCGCCGGATCAGGAATCGGCGCGGCGACGGCCGCGCACTTCCACAACCTCGGCGACCATGTGCTCGCGGTCGACGTGCGTCCGTGCGAGACGCCCGCGGCGCAGCACGCCAGGTGCGACCTGCGCGATCCGAACAGCATCGACGAGTTGCTCAGCCAGATCGGTTCCGGCTGGGACATGCTGGCGCACGTCGCGGGCATCCCGGGAACGGCGCCCGCCGCGGACGTCCTGAGGGTCAACTACCTCGGCATGCGGTTGATGACAGAGGGCATGCTGCCGATGCTGCGCCAGGGCGGGTCGGTCGTGACCGTCGCCTCCACCGCGGCGCTGGGCTGGGATCAGCGCCTCGACACCCTCGCGGGTCTCCTGGATGCGACCGACCCCGAAGCGGTCGAAGACTGGCAGGCCCGCCAGGACCCGGACTATCCGGTGTACAGCTCCTCGAAGCAGGCGGTCATCGCCTACGTCAAGCGCATCGCCGGCCCGGCATGGGCCAAGTACGGTGTCCGCGTCAACGCGGTGAGTCCCGGACCGGTCGAGACACCCATCCTCGCCGACTTCGAGCAGACCATGGGCCGCGACGTATTGGACCTGGTGCGCTCGACCGTCGGGCGCCACGGCACCGTCGACGACATCGTGCCGGTGATCGCCTTCCTTGGCTCACCGGATGCCCGTTGGATCAACGGTCAGGACATCCACGTCGACGCCGGCTTCGTCGCGTCGATGACCGCCGGAGCGCCGATTCAGCTGTAGGAAATGCGGGCCGGAAACTATCCCATACCCCTATACTGTAATCTTTACAGTACCTATCGCAGTCCGTTCGAGGATGCTGGAGATCAGACGTGGATAGCCCAGTTCTGGACGTCACCGCCGACGAAGCGGCCGACCTACTTCGCGACCCCTACCCGATTTTCGAGCGCAGGCGTCGCGAGACGAGCGGTGTCTTCTGCGGCAGCGTCATGGACTGGACCAAAGCTGCTGAAGACTTCCGGCCCGAGAATCTCTACGCCGCGGTGTCCTTCGATGCGGTCAACCGGATCTTCCGCGACGGCAAGGCTTTCAACTCGCATATCTACGACTCCACCATCGGCCTCTTCATTGGCCCGACGATCCTGGCGATGGAGGGCAAGAAGCACTGGGAACACCGCAATCTCGTGTCCGCGGCGTTCAAGTCGCGCTCGCTGTCGCGGTGGGAGCCCGAGATCGTCCGGCCGGTGGTCAATGGATTGATCGACGAGTTCGTCGACGCAGGCGAAGCCGACCTGGTCCGCGACTTCACCTTCGAGTTCCCCACCCGGGTGATCTCGAAGCTGCTCGGACTGCCCGACGAGGACCTGCCGTGGTTCCGCAAGCGCGCCGTGGAACTGATCAGCTACCACGTCAAGTACAAGCGGGCCTTCGAGGCGTCGGCCGCCCTCAAGGACTACTTCCTCGACCAGATCGAGAAGCGCAGGTCGAAACCGACCGAGGACGTCATCGGCGATCTGGTCAGCGCCGAGATCGACGGTGAGAAGCTCAGCGACGAAGCCATCTACTCCTTCCTGCGGCTCCTCCTGCCCGCGGGCCTGGAGACGACCTACCGGTCCTCGGGAAACCTGCTCTTCCTATTGCTCACCCATCCCGAGCAGTTCGCGGCGGTGCAGGCCGACCGCGAGCTCATCGGTCCCGCGATCGAGGAGGGGCTGCGGTTCGAGACGCCGTTGACCACCGTGCAGCGGTACGCGGCCGAGGAGACCGAGCTCGAGGGCGTCACCCTTCCCGAGGGCGCGGTGATCGACGTCTGTATCGGCTCGGCGAACCGGGACGAACGCCGGTGGGAGCGTTCCGAGGAGTTCGACATCTCCCGCAAACGCCTGCCGCACATCTCCTTTGCCGCAGGCGAGCACACCTGCATGGGCCTGCACCTGGCACGGATGGAGACTCGGGTCGCGCTCGAGTGCCTGCTCGACCGGCTGACGGACATCACACTCGTGACCGACGACAACCCGTACATCCACGGGCAGCCGTTCCGCTCGCCGACAGCGATGCCGGTGACATTCACCGCTGCGGGGTGAGCCGCGGTGCCCCCGTCCGCTCCCGCAACACCGCGCCGACGGCGTGAGCGCGGCTCGATCAACGCGGACGAAATCATCAGCGGCGCATTCGAAGTCGCCGCGGACGTCTCGATGGACAACCTGAGCATGCCGCTGTTGGCCAAGCATCTCGGTGTGGGCGTGACAAGCATCTACTGGTACTTCCGCAAGAAGGACGACCTGCTCAATGCGATGACCGACCGCGCCCTTCACGAGTACAACTTCACCGACCCGTCGATCGACGCCGACAACTGGCGGGAGTCGCTTCGCAAACACGCCCATACGGTGCGCCAGACGTTCCGGAGCAATCCGGTGCTCTGCGACCTGGTGCTGATCCGCGGCACGTACAGCCGTGGCGCCGCGCGCAATGCGCTGGAGAAGATCGAGCAGCCCGTCACCGCCCTGGTCCGGGCCGGGCTGAGCCCGCAGGACGCGTTCAACACCTACGCGGCGATCGCCGTGCACACCCGCGGCTGTGCGGTGCTGGAGCGCTTACAGGACGTGAGCCACGGCATCGGTGCCGCCGACGACAGCAACTTCGACTACATCCTCGACTCGATCCTCGATCATGCCGAGCGCTTGATCGCCCTATGCTCGACTCGTTCCACGGACGCACCGGGAGGCCTGACGTGATCAAGGTGATGGAGGGCGTGCGGGTCCTCGAGGTTGCGCAGTTCACCTTCGTGCCCGCGGCGGGCGCCATCCTCGCCGACTGGGGCGCAGACGTCATCAAGGTGGAGCACCCGGTGCGCGGCGACACCCAGCGCGGCTTCATCAACATGGGCGGCTTCGCGCTGAACCCGGACCGGCACCCGTTGATCGAGCACCCGAACCGCGGCAAGCGCAGCGTCGGCATCGACGTGTCGACGCCGGGTGGGCAGGAGGTGCTGTACGAGATCGCCAAGACCGCCGACGTCTTCCTGACCAACTACATGCCCGCGCAACGCCAGAAGAACAAGTTCGACGTGGAACACATCCGGGCCGCGAACCCGAACATCGTCTACGCCCGCGGCAGCGCGTACGGCGACAAGGGGGCCGAGCGTGACACAGGAGGCTTCGACGGCACCGCCTTCTGGACGCGCAGCGGCGTGGGGCACGCACTGACGCCCGAGGAACTGGGGGGCGCCTTGTCCCAAGGCATCCCGGCCTTCGGGGACTCCATCGGCGGCATGAACATCGCGGGCGGAATCTCCGCGGCCCTGTTCCACCGCGAGCGCACGGGCGAGGCGCTGGAACTCGACGTCTCGTTGTTGAGCACCGCGTGGTGGGCGGCAGGAGCCAGTGTGACGCAGGGTATGGAGACCGGCGAGACGATGCGTTCCCTCATGCCGGATTCCATTGGCCCGACGGTGAATCCGTTCCTGGGCAACTACCTGACGTCCGACGGCGGGACGATCAACCTGTGCATCGTCAGCCCGACCGGCTATATCCGGGATGCGTTCGAACACCTCGGGCTTCCGGAGATGGCCGACGACCCTCGCTTCTCTGATGTGATGCCGCTCATCGAGAATGCCGCAGCCGCAGCCGAAATGATCGCTGCGTCGATCCGAAGCAAGCCCTTCGACTACTGGCGCCAGCATCTGAAGACCATGAAGGGGCAGTGGGCGCCTTTCCAGAGCCTTATCGACCTCGCCTCCGACGAGCAGGCGATCGCCAACGACATGATCGTCGAGGTCGAGGCCAGCGATGGCGGGGCGCCGTTCAAGGTCGTTCGCGGGCCGATTCAGTTCAACCACGAACCGCTCGAGACGACCCGTGCACCGCAGGCCTCCGAGCACACCGAGATCGTTCTGATGGAAGTCGGCCTGGACTGGGATCGCATCGCCGAACTGAAGGACTCGGGCGCCATCGCCTAGGCGCGGGCCACCTCGACGGGCACACCCGTCAACCAGGACATCCCGGCCAGCGCTTCGACATCGTCTGGATCGCTTGACATCAGCTGGTTCACATTCGCGCCGCCGACGCTGTTGGCCAACTTCCAGCCGCCGGTGCCCTTGTGACCCCAGCCGTGCGGGACGGCAATCGTCCCCGGCACGATGTCGGCCGTCAATGCCACCGGAAGCGCGATCTGACCGTAGGGAGAGCGGACCGAAACCTCGTCTCCGTCGGCAATCTGACGGCAGGCCGCATCGTCTTGGTGCATCAGCGCGCGATGAATTCGCGTGCCGCGCATCAGCAGCGGCGCATTGTGCATCCACGAGTTCTCCGAGCGCGGCTCACGCATTCCGATCAACCGCATCGGGAAGTCCTCGGGTCTGCTGCGCCGCGACAGTCCGCTGATCTCGTCGGCGATGTCGTCGTGTTCGAGCCGGGCGCGACCGCCGCGATAGACCACGACCTCACCCAACACGCCCGTCCGGATGTTCGGGGCGACCACCACACCGTGCGGATGCTGCTGGGCAAGCCGCTTGAACGTCAGGCCGCCGCGGCGAAGACCGAACCGGTCCCCTCCCTCGGACATCCGGATCATCCCGTCGACGACAGGGCGCGGCGTGAAGGGTCTGCCAAACAGGCCCGCGATTCTCCGCATAATCCCCATCGCCGCGAACATCGGTGTGCGGCCTGCCATTCGCTTCGTCAGCTCGTCGACGATCGCCCATTCCGTGCGCGCCTGACCCACCGGCTCCACGACCGCGTCCGTCGCCTGCCGGAACGGGGTGGCCTGGAAGGTCTGGAACGTCACGGCGAAGTCGTCGCGCTCGTACATCGTGGTGACCGGCAGCACGTAGTCGCAGTGAGCGGTCGTCTCGTTGACGTAGAGGTCCAGGCCGACCATCAGGTCCAGGCCTGCGACGGCGGCTTCCAACTCGTCACCGTTGGGCACCGACAGCACCGGATTGCCCGCACTGGTGAACAGCGCCTTGATCTGCCGGTCACCCGGGGTCGTGATCTCCTTCGCCATCAACGCGGCCGGTTCGGCGGCGGCGACCGGGCGGAAGCCGCCGATGCGTGACCGCTTCCGCCGATAGGCCCGCCGGGCGCCCGCCCCCATCACCTTGAACACCGCCCGCTGGCCGGGCATGCCCAGCGTGCTGAACACGCTGCCGCCGGGCCGGTCGAGCGTGCCCGCGACGAGGTTTACCGCGTCGATGAGGTATGCGGTCAGCGTGCCGTTCTGGCCGACACACGTGCCGAACCGCCCGTACACCGCCGCGCGCGGCGTCTCGGCGAGGTCATGTGCCAGCGCACGAACGGTTGCGGGCTCGATGCCGGTCAACGGCGCGGTGAATTCCGGGGTGAACGGCAGGCTTTGCCGCTCAAGCCAATTCACTCCGTCGGCCTGCGATTCCACGAGTTCGCGATCGACGAGGCCGTCTGCGAACATGACCTGCAGCAGCGACAGCAGGAAGTAGGCGTCCCCGTCGGGGACAATGCCGAGCCATTCGAACTGAGCCGCTGTCTCGGTTTTGCGAGGGTCGATAACCACCACGCGTCCGCCGCGCTTGACGATGTCGTGCATGCGGTCCTTGATGCGCGGCGCGGTCAAGAAGCTGCCATGTGAGACAACGGGATTTGCGCCCATCATCACCAGCAGGTCGGTACGCACCAGATCCGGTATCGGCACCGCCATCGGCCCGCCGTAGAGGAACTGACTGGCCGCCAGCCTGTTGCTGGTGTCCTGCGACGATGCGGTGAAGTAGTGGGAATGTCGCCCGACGCCCTTGATGAAGCCCATCGCCGCGAACAGGTGCGAGTAGCTGAACGCGGCCGGGTTGCCCATGTACCAGCCGATCGCACCGGAGCCGTCCCGGCGCAGAATGTCAGTCAGCCTCGCCGCGATGTCGGTCATCGCCTCGTCCCAGCTCACCGGCTCGAACCCGTTCGGTCCGCGCCGCAGCGGGGTGGTGACGCGGTCGGGGTCGTTGACGACCTCGGTGAACGCGATGCCCTTCTGGCAGGCAAAGCCCGAGGACAACGGGTGATCCTTGTCCGGGCGCAGCGAGATCAGACGGCCGTCGTCGACCGTCGCGATCATGCCGCACAGCGGCTCGCAGATCCGGCAGAACGTCGGCTTGGTCTCGATCACGCCACCACGATACTGTAAGCGTTACAGTTACGTCTTCATTTTGGCGGCGAGTAGTTCGGTGGCCCCAGGCCGGGCATGTACTGTGGGGCGACCGTTGACACCGCAGGTCTCGACTGGTTAATTGGCGTTGCATAGCAACTAATCTGGTCATTTCTACCAACTTTGTGTGACGGGTGGAGTTCAGCAGGTGTATCGGCGGTACGAACAGCGTTGCTGCACAATGCAATCGCCACCTCGAGGCATCCGCAATGGGTGACAGCGGGCGCGACATCGAGAACCTGATCTACGCCTATGCCGAGCGACTTGATGCGGGTGACCTGGACGGGGTGGCCGAACTGTTCGCACACGGCCGGATCTGTGGCATAGAGAATGGGCCGCCCGAGACCGTCTTCACCGGCGTCGCCGGCGTCCGGCAGATGTACGAGATGGCCACTCGCCTGTACGACGACGGCACCCCCAAGACCAAACACAACACCAGCAACGTGCAGATCTACGTCGACGACTCCGCGGGCACCGCGCGCAGCCGCTCCTACTACGCCGTCACGCAGGCGACGCCGGACTTGCCGCTGCAGGTGATCGTCACCGGCCACTACCACGACACGTTTCACCGCGTGGACGGCGCGTGGTGGTTCGATACCCGCACCATGTTTGTCGATCAGGTGGGCGACATGAGCCACCACCTGAAGTTCTGACCGGCATGCACACGGCCTTCGACATGGCACGACTGATGTCCGCCGCCGAGGAGAAGGAAGGACTATCCGACTGGGGGCCGCTGCCGTTCCAGGAGCCGCTTGCGGCGCTCCTGGACAGCTACGCAGCAGCGGAGCTCAACGACATCGGTGTGTACATCCTGCGCTCAGGAATCCTGCACAGCCTGCGGATGCGTCTACGCGCGCAGGAGTGGATCCGACGAAATCCCGCGATCACCGATGAGCGGATCGGCGCGCCGATCGTGGTGGTCGGAATGATGCGCAGCGGCACCACATTGCTGCAGCGCCTGCTGGCCGCGGACCCCCGATTCCACTGCGCGTACGGGTGGGAAGTCGTCGAGGTCGCGCCGAAATTGGACCATGTGTTCGGCGGCGAGGATCCGCGGATCGCGATCAGCGAAGCCCGCGAAGCGAAGTCGCGTGAACTAGCCCCGGATCTGTTTGCGATCCATCCGATGTACGCGCGCGAGCCCGAGGAGGAGATCGTCTTTCTCTCCGATGCGTTCCTCTCGCACGTGCCGGAGGCAGGCGCGCACCTGCCGGTGTACCGGGCGTGGATCGACGACCAGGACTTCACGCCCGCCTACGCGTACCTACACCGCATGCTGCGGTTCCTGCAGTGGCAGAAGCGCCAGCGCAACTCGGTCGCGTCGCGCTGGGTGCTCAAGTCGCCGGCACACCTCGGCTACCTAGACCGGCTGCGCGAGCAGTTTCCCGATCTGCACGTGGTCCACATGCACCGCGATCCGCGGGACACCATCGCGTCGGGCGCGAGCCTCAATGCCAGCCTGCACGCGATGCATGCCGACACCGTCGATCTGCGGCGGGTCGGTGCCGAGTGGCTACAGCGAATGGGCTGGACCAACGACCGGGCGATGGCCACCCGCGACTCGTGGGCGGACGAGGCGCAGCGGTTCACCGACATCGAGTTCGGTGACGCGGTCGCCGATCCGATCGGCCAGGTTGGGCGGGTGTACGAGGCGATCGGTGTCGAACTCACCGCCGACGCCGAGGCTGCGATGCGCCGCTGGCTGGTCGACCGTCCCCGGGAGCCCGTGCGCCCCGCCTACGCGCTCGACACGTACGGGCTGAGTGCCAGCCAGATCGACGAGCGCTTCGCCGACTACAACGCGAGATTCCGGTCCGCGCGCAAACCCAAAGGAGCAGCGAGTGTCTGACGACCCCATAGCCACAACCGTGCAACACGAGCACGAGTTGGCCGCGCTCGAGCTGACCGAACACCCGACCGTCAAGGCGGCCTACCGCACCGTCGCGGAGAACTGGCTCGGCCGCGCGAAACCGTCCGACGCGATGCGCGAGCGCTTCGACGCCGCCTTCGCCGAGGTGATGTTCTCTGCCGCGGTGTGGTCGTCCAACCAGGACAAGCTGCGCCCGAAAGTCACGTGTATCACCCGGCTGGCACACCCGGTGTCGGGTCGCCAGATCCCCGGGTCACGCTGGGGCATCGACAATCCGGACAGCGTGTACCGCGTGATTCCGATCTCCGGCGACGAACGCTACGAGATCCGTGGGCGCGTCGGCGAGAACCGGATGACCGAGAACTACTTCACGCTGTGGGACGCGAATATGGGAACGGTCGACGTACTCAACGGGCGGACCATGAACGTGGACTCGGATGGCTCGTTCACCATCACCGTCGACTCCGAACCCGCGGGCAGCAGGCCGAATCATGTGCAGTCGACTCCGGCGGCGCACGAGTTCTACATCCGCGACGTGCTGCTGAATTGGGACCGCGACGACCCCAATCATCTCGAGGTCGAGCGGATCGGCGGCGCCCCCGCAGTTCCGGCGCGCACGCTCGACGAGCAGGCCGAGGCCACCGCGGAGATGATGGCGTACTTCGCCAACTTCACCGGCAAGCTCAGCCACGGCATCTACAAGATGCCGTCCAACCACTTCAACCTCGCATGGTCTGCGGACAAGGTCGGTGCCATGCGCAACCAGGTATACGTCATGGGCCGGTTCGAGTTGCTACCCGACGAGGCGTTCGTCGTCGACGTCAGCGACGGCGGCGCCGAGTACTTCACGGTGCCGCTGAGCAACATCTGGGGCACCACGCTGGAACTCGTCGACCGCACAGGCAGCCTGAACAAGGCGCAGTCCGTTGCCAACGAGGACAGCACGTACACCTACGTCATCGCGGCCACCGATCCCGGTTGCCAGAACTGGATCGACACCGACGGGTTGAACGAAGGAATCCTGACGCTGCGGATGGCCGAGTTCGGCGGCGACGGGCCGAAGGAGGACCTCGGCGCCCGCGGGCGGGTGGTGAAGCTCGACGCCCTCGATCGCGAGGCGCCCACATTGAAGCCGGTGTCCCCAGCCGACCGGGCGGCCGAGCTCGCCGACCGCCGTTCGGCATACCTGCGCCGGCTTCCCGAGGGGACGGTCTGACATGGCCCGCTGGTTCATCACGGGATGTTCCACCGGCATCGGTCGCGAGATCGCCCGCGCCGCACTCGAAGCCGGTCACAGCGTGGTGGTAACAGCTCGTCGCGCGGAAGCGGTGCAGGACCTGGTCGACGAGTTCGGCGATCGCGCAGTCGCGGTTGCGCTCGACGTGACCGACAGCGGCCAGATCGGCGCCGCGGTCACAGCCGCCGACGATGCGTTCGGCGGGATCGACGTACTGGTGAACAACGCCGGCTACGGCTACATGTCGGCAGTCGAGGAGGGCGACGACGCCGAGGTCCGGAAGCTGTTCGACACCAACTACTTCGGCGTCGTGGACACGATCAAGGCTGTGCTGCCTGCGATGAGAGCGCGCCAGTCGGGTCACATCGTCAACATCTCGTCGATGACCGGCCTGGTGGCCAACCCGCCCAACGCGTACTACTCGTCAACCAAATTCGCGCTCGAGGCACTCACCGAAGCGTTGGCGCAGGAAGTCAAACCGTTGGGCATCAAGGTGACCGCGATCGAACCCGGCGCCTTCCGCACCGACTGGGCGGCACGCTCGATGAAGGAGTCCTCCTCGCCGATCGGCGATTACGACGAGAACGTCGGCGCTCGCAAGACACTCATCAAGGAGTTCGCCAACCACCTGCCCGGAGACCCTCGCAAGGTGGCGGAGGCCGTACTGATGGTCACGACGCTGGACGAGCCGCCCCTCCGCCTGCTGCTCGGTCGGGACGTGCTCAAGGCGGTCCGCGACAAGCTCGCCGCGATGTCGGCGTCGATCGAGGAGTGGAAAGCCGTCACCAAAGACGTGAACTTCCCGGAGGCCTGACGATGGGCAACCTGGAGGGCAAGGTCGCATTGGTCACCGGCGCTGCCCGAGGCATGGGTCGGGCCCACGCGGTCAAGCTCGCAGGCGAGGGCGCCGACATCATCGCGATCGACGTCTGCGCGAACTTCGAATCCACCGACTATCCAGGGTCGACGCCCGACGATCTCGCCGCTACCGAGGGACTCGTTGAAGGCCAAGGCCGGCGGATCGTGGCGCGCCAAGCCGACGTGCGTGACCCCGAAGCGGTGGATGCTGCTGTTGCCGACGGGCTTCGCGAATTCGGGCGCCTCGACATCGTCATCGCCAACGCAGGCATCATCCGCGTCACCGATGCCGAAGACCGCCGCGGGGTCTTCCGCGAAATCGTCGACGTCAACCTCATCGGCGCATGGAACACGGTGGATGCGGCCATCCCCGCCCTGATCGCCGGTGGTCGTGGCGGATCCATCGTGCTGACGAGTTCCACGCAGGGAATCAAGGCTTCGGGCACCGAACGGCCGGGGCTGCAGGCATACGCCGCGTCGAAGCGCGGTCTGGTCGCACTCATGCAGGGCTGGGCAAGTCAACTTGCACCACACTCGATACGGGTCAACACGATCCACCCGAGCGGCGTCGCCACCGACATGATCGTGAACGAAGCCACCATGGCGCTGGCCGCGGCAGGCGATCCCTGGCTCGCGACCCAACAGAACGCCCTGCCCATCGCGCTGCTGAGGCCAGAGGAGATCGCAAACGCGGTCGCTTGGCTGGTCTCCGACGCCGGTCGGTTCATCACCGGCACCGCCTGGCCGCTGGACGCCGGGTTCACCGCGCGTTGACCTCCACCACCGGGGATACTGTAAGAATTACAGTTGCGATACACTCGCGAGATGAACGACGTCGCCATTATCGGTGTTGGCCTGCACCCCTTCGGCCGGTTCGACGGTAAGTCAGCGATGGAGATGGGCGTCGACGCCATCTTCGCCGCGGTCGCCGACGCCGGCGTCGAATGGAAGGACATCGGGTTCGCCACCGGAGGCAGTTGGACCGTCGCCAACCCCGACGCGATCGTCGGCATGGTGGGGCTGTCGGGTATCCCGTTCACCAACGTCTTCAATGCCTGCGCCACCGCGGCAAGCGCCGCAAGGACGTGCGCGGACGGCATTCGGCTCGGCGATTACGACATCGGTATCGCGGTCGGTCTCGACAAGCACCCACGGGGCGCGTTCACCGAGGACCCCGCCCTGGTGGGGATGCCGAGTTGGTATGCAGAGAACGGCCAGTACCTCACCACCCAGTTCTTCGGCATGAAGGCCAACCGCTACCTTCACGACCACGGCATTTCGCAGCAGACGCTCGCCAAGGTCGCCGCCAAGAACTTCCGTAATGGCGCGATCAACCCGAATGCGTTCCGGCGCAAGCCGATTCCCGAGGACCAGATCCTCAACTCGACGATGCTGAACTACCCCCTGACCCAGTACATGTTCTGTGCACCTGACGAAGGCGCGGCCGCGGTCGTCATGTGCCGCGCCGACATCGCACACCGCTACACCTCGAAGCCGGTGTACCTGCGCGCTGTCGAAGCCCGCACGCGCAAATACGGCGCCTACGAGGTGAACACCACCTTCGCGCCGGTGGAGGAGGACGTGGCGCCGACCGTCTATGCCGCCAAGGCCGCGTTCGAGAAGGCGGGCATTTCGCCGGGCGACGTGGACGTCATCCAGCTGCAGGACACCGACGCGGGCGCGGAGATCATTCACATGGCCGAGTGCGGCTTCTGCGAGCACGGCGACCAGGAGAAGCTGCTCGCCGACGGCGCCACCGAGATCCACGGCTCGATGCCGATCAACACCGACGGCGGGCTGATCGCCAACGGCGAGCCGATCGGCGCATCCGGTCTGCGCCAGATCCACGAACTGGTGCGCCAACTGCGCGGCGAGGCGGGCGAACGTCAGGTCGCCGGGGAGCCGCGTGTCGGCTTCGCGCAGCTCTACGGCGCGCCGGGGACCGCTGCCGCGACAATCGTGACGACTTAGCTGCGCCGGCCCTTCACGAGTTCGGCCAGCGATACGCGCCGAACACCGGCGGGATGACGACTCCTGGCGGTGCCTTCAGAACGTAGGGAATGGCGCGGACGGCCGTCATCGCCACCGCGAGTTGGCCACCCGCGACTCCGGCGAGATCGGTCGGGTCGTTGCCGATCGTCAGCTCGACACGCAGCGGAGGCGATCCGTCGACGATGACCCGCACGAGGAACTGGCCGTCGAGGACCACATCCCATTCGGGAATGTCGCCGATGACCGTCCAGTACTCCTCGGCCACCAGCACCGGAACGCCGCCGCTGTAGGCCGTCCACGAAAGTATCTGGCCGACAACAGAGCCCGCGGGCAGCATGCCGCAGGCGACCTCGATGTCGTAAGCCACCGTCGCCGTCTTGATCTCGCGTCTGATCTCGTCGACCCGCAACCCCAGCACATCGGCTGTCGCCGCAAGCGACTGTTCGTATTGCACGGAAACCGCGCGGAACATCGCGGATTCGATCGTGATCTCTTCCGGTGGTTTCCCCATGCCCATGAGGTCGACGAGCATCTCCCGCGCCGTGACCGCGCGGCAGTCGACGAACTCCTGCACCGTGATCTTGTCCACGCGCTGCGACAGGGCGGTGAGTGACGTGGCAAGGCGTTCGAACATGAAGCCCGGATGCTCGCCCGCGGCGTGGAACCGCGTCCCGGCCTCTGCGCACGCGTGATTTATGCGATCGTCGGCATCGGGCCCGAAGGTCGGCAGGTGGTTGTAGGACGTCGTCGTGATGACGTTCTTCCCCGACGCGAGAAGCGCAACGATGTCGTCGGTGTTGCTGTTGTCCCGGAATGCCTTGCTCGCCGCGTGCAATACGACATCGGCGTCCAGTTCGAGGATCGCCGCTGCGTCGTTAGTCGCCAGCACACCAGTCGGCGCGCGGCCGACGAGCTCGCCCGCGTCGACGCCGACCTTCGACGGGCTGTACACGTACAGGCCGACGAGTTCGAGGTCCGGACGGTCGATGACCTCGCGGAGCTGGGCCGCTCCGACCGAGCCCGTCGCCCACTGAATGACGCGGATTGTCATGACAGCGCGGGTGGTTCGAGCAGTCCCTCGATGGTGCCGTGCAGGACGATGCCGCTGGCGTCGGGCAGCACGCGACGCGCGACGAGGAACTCGCTTCCGACCCAGCCATGGCGGATGTACCGACCGAATCGCAGTCGCGTGCCGGGTGCGCCGCTGGCCGCGGGAAGCATCTTGATCTTCTCGAGCGCCTGCTTCACCCCGGCTCCGGTCAGCGGACGGGCATTGGCCAATGCGATCATCATCAGGCGGCCGACGTCATAGCAATACACCGGGAAGAAGTACTCCGGCCTGCGCCCGTGTCGTGCTTCGAATCGATCGAGGAAGTCTCTGCCCGTCACGTTCCGCTCGTCGTACTGGTCGAGCCCTATCCATCCGGCGAGCTGTTCGCGCCACCACGGACTGGTCGAGGCGAATTCGAACGCGGTGGTGGTGTAGCGGGGAGGCATCCAGCCGATCTCCCGAAGAGCGGCGTTGATGCCGACGATGCCGAGGCCGAACCCGACGTGCACGATGGCGTCGGGCTTATCGGCGGCGAGAGTCGCCATCGCCGTTTGCTTTTCGGATTGCACCTGCGGGATGGGCACCTCCGCGGTGATTCGCAGACCCGCTTCCGCGCAGGCGACTCTTGTGGTGCGAAGGTATTCGGTTCCGATGAGAGAGTCCTCGAACGCGATGCCGACCGTGCGGCAGCCGTCGAGGGCCGCCACGGTGGCCATGATGATCGGTTCTTCTTCCATCGATCCCGCGGGCAGCCCGAATACCCACTCCCCGAGCATGGTCTCCGTCGCAGCCATGGTGATGCAGGCGACCTCGCCGAGCTCCTCTACGTACCGGCGCAGCGCGGCACCGTTCTCGGAGACCCACGGGCCGAAGATGACGAGCGAATCCTGTTCCACCAGTTCGTAGAACGCGTCTCGGACCGCCCGGAAGGAGCCCTTCGGCAGGCCCTGTACGGCGCGGACGACGAACTCAACCGGACGCTCGAGCACACCCCGCTCGACATACTCGTCGGCCACGAGCTGAAGCGACGGCAGGATGTTCTCGTCGAAGCCGCCGTCGTCGTCGACGTAGTCGATCAGCAACCCGACCCGGGCCGGGGTCACATCGCTCACAGCGGCCTCCCCAATTGGTTCCGGCTAGCGCGCCATCCGGCTCGACACGGTTTGGCCGGCCGCCTCTTGCTCGACGTAGAACTCCGCAGCCCGTCGGATCGACTCTGCGGTCGGACGCGGCCGCCACCCGAGCTCCCGCGTCGCCTTGCTGTGGTCGGCCGGCGACATGATGTGCAGCAGCCGCACCCCGGTGACGTTCATCGGGAAGTCGCGCCGCAGTACCCGGCTCGCCAGACCGAGGGCACCCCCGAACGCGTACAGCAGTGCGAGCGGCACGCCGAACCGCGGTGGTTTCGCACCGACGGCGGTCGCGGCTGTTTCGAACATCTCTCGCGTCGACATGAAGCTCTCGGAGATGATGTAGCGCTCACCGGTTCGCCCGCGTTCGCCTGCGAGAAGGAAGGCCTCTGCCACGTCCTCGATGCCGACGACTTCAGTGGACACTCCCCTGATGTACACCGGCATCTTCCCGAGGGCGGCCGACTTGACCATCATGCCCTGGTTCGGCTGCCAGTCAAGCGGGCCGTACGGGTTGGATACGCACATAGCGACAGCAGGCAGTCCCCGCTCCCGGGCATAGTGCAGCACCAAATCCTCGGCCCGGCGCCGAGACTCGATATACGCGCCGCCCTTGCCGGGCCAGTTGAACGGCATGTCCTCCGTGACGGATTCGCCGGGCTCGGCGATGGCGACAGTGCCGATGGTGCTGCAGAACACGAACCGGAGCAGGTCGGCCTCCACCGCGATGTCGAGGACCCGCCGCAGGCTCTCGACGTTGGTTTGGAACAGCGGTGCCGGATCGCGGAGATAGAAACGGGTGTCCACCACGCAGTAGTACACGACGTCGCGGTCGGACATCGCCGCCCGCAACGCCTCTTCGTCACCAAGGTCGCCGTAGCACCGTTCGACGTCGAGGTCGTCGATCGCCTTGGTCAGGCTCGACTTGCGCAGATATACCCGTACGTCGTCACCGCGTTCGACGAGCTTGCGGGTGACATGGGATCCGACGAAACCGCTCGCGCCCATCACGAGGGCCTTGGGCCGACGCGTCGGTTCAGGCGTCACG
Source organism: uncultured Actinomycetota bacterium (assembly GCA_963713225.1). GTDB lineage: Bacteria > Actinomycetota > Actinomycetes > Mycobacteriales > Mycobacteriaceae > Mycobacterium. Next base: position 41,565 of record CAVQLB010000003.1, read on the forward strand.
ACGCCTTCTTCGCCGCCGGTGGCGAATAGTTCGGCTTGCCCAGCCCGAGGGCGTACTGCGCGATCATGTTGCGGAACACCTCGAGCGTCCCGCCGTAGATGCCGACCAGCGGTGCGAATCGATACACGTATTCGGCGGCGCCGTCGTCAGCCGCACCGTCGGTGCCGATCGGCAGTGACGCCGCCGTCCCGAGGATGTCCATCAGGTCCGGGGAGATATCGCGCATCGTCTGCGCCAGCGCGACCCGCCCGAAGATGCTCGGCGCCGAGAGCGAGGCCTCCATCCGGGCGACACTGCGCCCAAGTCGATATGCCACCGACGCGTCGTCGATCAGCCTGCGACCGTTGGGATCTGCCTCGGCGACCTTGGCCGCCGCCTTATCGACCGCAGTCGCCATGAAACCCGCCTGGTGCATCATGATCGACACGTCCTGCAGACCGTCGGGCGCGGCATCTACCGCACCGTGTTCGACGTTGAGCGGTTCACGCACCACCGCCCAGCCGGCGTTCACGTCGCCGAGCCGGTACTTGTCGTCGACGCGGACATCGCTGTAGTACACGATGTTGGTGCGGTCGCCGTCGACGGTGCGGATGCCCTGGATCTCGATGCCCGGGGAATCGAGCGGAACCAGAAACATGGTGAGGCTCTTGTGCTTCGGCGCATCCGGGTCGGTATTGGTGATGAGGTAGACGTACTGGCAGTTGTGGGCGCCGGTGGTGAACATTTTCGACCCGTTGATCACCCAGGCATCGCCGTCGCGCACCGCACGCGTCTTGCACGTGGCGACGTCGGAGCCGCCTTCGGGTTCGGTATAGCCGAGGCAGAGACGGACCTCGCCGCTGAAGACGCGGGGCATCACCTCGGCTTTCAGTTCCGCCGAACCGAATTTCTCCACCGACCGCGCGATCATGGAAGTGGTGCCCGACGTCACCCACGGCACGTGGGCCCGACGCTTCTCCAGCTCCCAGATCCGCCCCTGCACGCGGTTGAAGCCGCCGTCGGACTCGGGCTTCCATTGGCGCGCCAGGTAACCCGCTTTGCCGAGCGCCAGGTGCACGCCCTCGTTGAAGTTGTCACCGGTTTCCCGGTCGTGGCGAAGGACGTCGTCGGTGACGTGTGCTTTCAGGAATTTGCGGGACTCTTCCAGGAACGCCTGGTCGTCCTCGGACAGCTCGACACGGGAGAAATCCATGGTCAGCTCCGTCCTTCGCGCGCGGCGACGATCTCGGCGATGTACTTGGCGCTCGCGCCGGGGTCACCGCCTGCCAGCGACCAGCCGCGGGCGCGGACCAGATACGCGGTCGCGGCCGCCTCCGCCGACACCCCGAGGCCGCCCTGAACGTGTACGGCCATCGTCGCGGCCTTCGACGCCTCCTCGGCCATGAACACGAACGCCGACGGCGCCAACTCGGGCCGCTCGTCGGGTTCGTTGTCGAGGAACCAGGCCGCGCGTCGCGCCAGGTTTCGCCCACCCTGCACGGTGATCGCGATGTTGGCCAACGGATGCGAGATGCCTTGCAGCGTGGAGATCGGGCACGCCGAGCGTGTAGCGGTTCTTGGCGAACTCCGCGGCGATCGTCATCGTCTCCTCGACCAAACCGACCAACGCCGCGGCGGTCAGCACCCGCCACTCATCCAGCGCCCGTTGGTATTCCGCGAGCGCATCGGCGCCGCTCGCGATTACGGTGCGGCTGTCGGCGGCGGCGGGATCCACCCAGGCCATCGGCAGCTTGCCGATGTTGTCCACGTTGACGGGGCGGGTGCCGAACGTGAGGCGCACGACCTCGTCGCCGTCGCGGACCACGATCTGGTCGGCAATCGAGCCCGTCGGAATCAGCCGAACCCCGGACACACTGTCGTGCTGAGGGTCGAGGGCGGCCAACTGCTTGCCGCTGACCAGGTCGGAGTCCAGCGCGCCCAGCCGCGCCAGCAGCCGGGCGGCGCAGACGTGGTCGATCCACGGCACCGGTGCCAGCGAGCGGCCGATCTCCTCGGCCACAAGCGTCAGGTCGACGAGTGTCGCCCCGTCTCCACCTGCCGATTCCGGTAGCGCCATCGTCGTCGCACCCATCGCGCACAGGCGCTCCCACAGGCTCTTGTCGAACCCGGATTCCTCTGCGGCGCGCACTGTTTCGATTGAACAATGGGTCTTGAAGAACTGCTGGTACGCCTCCTGGATCGCCTGGTGATCCTCGGACAGGCTGTAGTCCAGCCTGCGCAGCTCATAACGGTCCATCGTCAGTTCTCCTGATTCTCGCTGCCGAAGAAGAAGTCATTGGCGTTGTTGTAGAGGTAGTTGTCCAACACGTCGGCGGGCAGATCCAGCGCCAAGGCCTCTGGCACGACACGGCTCTGGCGCAGCACAGGCCAGTCCGATGCGAAGATCACCTTGTTCTTTCCGCGCGTCCGCATGTAGTGCAACAGGCTGTCCGGCAACCGCTTCGGCGACCATGCCGAGGTCATGATTCGCAGGTTCTCATACTTGATCAAGAGCCGAATCGCGATGTCCCACCACGGGTCGGCGCCGTGGATCATGCAGAGCTTCAGCTCAGGGAAGCGCACGCACACCCGGTCCAGGTGGATCGGGTTCTGGGCCTCACCGGGGATCGGCGGACCGGGCAGCCCGGTGTTGACGCACAGCGGCAACTCGAGTTCAGCGCACTTCGCGTACAGCGGGTAGTAGACGGCATCGCTCGGCGGATACATGCCGTCGCCCCAGAAGCTCGGCCCGACAGCGGTATACGCCACCGGCAGGTCGCGGTGCACGGCGGCCAGCTCGCGCAGCGCGGGCACCGGACGCAACAGATTGACCCCACCAACCGCCAATGCGAACTTGTCCGGCCGCTCCTCGACGAACTTGCGGGCCGTCACCGAAGGCTTCACCAGGTTGTCCATCAGGATGGCCTTGACGACGCCGTGCTCGTCCATCTCCTCGAGCAGCTGCGGCAGCTCGACCTGCTCGTACAGCGACTGCGGTCCCTTGAAGTAGTCGTCGCGGACCTTGAGCATGAACTCGGGTTGCTTGGCCGTCTCACCGAAGTGGACGTTGACGAGGCAGTCGATCGCCTTCGCGGTCATGTCAACGACTCCTGTTGCATCGCGCTACTTTTCGCCCAGCGGTAGTCCGCCTTGCCGTTGCCGAGGCGGCGAACCTGGTCGACGAAGATGAACTCCTTCGGGGCCTTGAACCGCGCGAGCTGTGAGGTGCAGTGCGCGTACAGCGGTTCGTGGCCTGCCTCAGCACCTGGCCGCAACGCCACCAGCGCGACGATTTCTTCGCCCCAGCGCTCGCTCGGCCGCCCGACCACCAGTGCGTCGGCGATCGCCGGGTGCGCACGCAGGACTTCCTCGACCTCTTCGACGAACACCTTTTCGCCGCCGGTGTTGACGACGAGCGAGTCGCGACCGAACAACCGCAGCGTCCCATCCGACTCGATACTCGCCCGGTCCCCCGAGATCACCACGCGACGGCCTTCCACCTCGGGGAAGGTCTTGCGGGTTGCATCGGGATCGTCGAAGTAGCCCAACGGAATCCGACCTTCGCGGGCCACCCAGCCGACCTCCGTCTCGCCGGGATCCAGAAACCTCGTGTAGTCCTCGGAGAGCACCAGTCCGCCCTCCCGGAGCGTGAAGGTGTCGACTTGCTTTCCGACCTGGCTGTGGCCGAATCCCATGTTGCCGGTTTCCGAGGAGCCGTAACCGTTGATGATGGTGAGCTGCGGCAGCAATTCCAGCAGCGCACGCTGATGCTTGGGATTGGTAGCGGCCCCGCCCGTCCCGATGGCGTAGAGCGACGACAACTCGTATGAGTTCCGATTCAGCTCCTCGGCCAGCGGTGCCGCGTAGGCGTCACCGACCATCGTCATCAAACCGACCTTCTCCCGCTCGGCGGTCCGCCACACCGCGGGTGGGTTGAACTTCACCCGGTCGTCGTACAACACCACGGGGAGGCCCGCCAGCGCCCCGGAGAACACCGTCCACAGGCCTGCCGCGTGCATCAGCGGCGAAACGGCGAACCACGGTGCGCCCTCGTTGCGTCGCACCTTGTCGTGAATCTCGGTAGCGGAACCATGGTCGGCCCCCACCATCGACGCGACGTAGGAGTCGCTCTGCCGCCACAGCACGCCCTTGGGCCGGCCGGTGGTGCCGCCTGTGCAGTACATGATGAGGTCGTCGGGCGATCCGGCGATCCTGCGGTCCGGATCGCCTTGGGCAACCGCGTCTTCGAGCGTCACCGCGCCGGGAAGGTCCGCTGCGTCGCTGCCGTCGTCGACCGCGATGAGCAACTCGGCGCTCTCCGGTGGCAGCACGTCAGCGAATTTCGCACCGAGAGCGCGGTGATAGACCACCGCGCGCGGCTTGATGTACTCGAGAAGCTCGGCGACCTCGCGCGGAGTGTAGTGATGGTTGATGTTCACCGGGATGGTGCGGGCCTTGAGGCACCCGACGACCAACTCCGGGTACTGGTCGTTGTACATGATCAGCGCGACGCGGTCCTGCCCGCACTCCCAGCGCTCCAGTTCGTCGCGTTCGGCGTGGGCGCCGAATCCCCTGTCGGCCAGGAAGTTCGCGAATCGGCGCGTGCGCGCCGCCATGTCGCCGTAGGTGGTCCTGCGCTCGCCGCACACCGTCATCGGGCGGTCGGGGATGACGTCGGCGATGGCGTCGACGACGTCACCTATGGTCCATTCGCCCATGGCTAGGCGGCCGGCACTTTCACGCCAAGCAGGTCGAGGGCATTGTCGCGCATGACCTTCCGGGTGTCTTCCGCGCTGAACTCGGGGAACTGCGGGATGTCGGCGGTAAACGTCATCGGGTCCGCAAGTCCCTCACCGTGCGGCCAGTCGGAACCGAACAGGATCTTGTCCACGCCGATCGTTTCGGCGAGCAGCTTCACGTCGTCCTCGTAGTACGGCGCGATCCACACGTGGTTGCGCAGCTGCTCGACCGGATCCTCTTTGAAGTGGTGCGGCGCGGTGTTGGCGGCCTTCTTCAGTCGCTTGATCAACCGGTACACGAAGTAGGACCCGTTCTCGATGCTGGCGACCTTCAGCTTCGGATGCCGGGTGAATACCTGGTGCACGATCATCGAGGCCATCGTGTCGTGGATCGCCCTGTCGTCGAGCAGGATCTGGTCGAGCGGATCCTTCTTGCCGAATCCCTCGAATTTCGCCTTGCCGCCCCACAGCGCGGCGATCGCCAGATATCCGCTGTCGGACAGGTGGAAGCCCACCGGAACACCGGCTTCGGCCAACCGCGCCCAGACCGGATCGTGGAGCGGATCGCCCAATGAGCGTGGCTTCACCAGGCCGGGCACCGGCGCGGGCCGAACCAGCACCATCCTGGCCCCGCGCGCCAGCACGAACTCGACCTCCTCGATCGCCACGTCGGGATCGGCCAGCGAGATGATCGGCGCCGAGACGATGCGGTGGTCGGGGCGGTCGAAACCCCAGTCCTCGTCGAGCCAGAGGTTGAACGCGTGCACCGTGGCCATCGTCGCCTCGATGTCGTGCTTGAGCGCCTCCTCGACGCCGCAGGCGAACGTCGGCAGCATGAAGACCGTCTCGAGGTTCTGCTTGTCGAGCACCTTCACCCGCGCATCGCGGTTCTGGTACTCGGGATGGTCGGCCATCCGGTCGACCTTCATCAGCGAGGCCGGGTCGACGCCCTCGGGAATCTCGCCGCGGAACAGCAGGTCCAGGCAACCCGGTTCGATGATCGGGTCGAACGTCGGATTGGGGATGAATTGATTGATCTCACCGCCCATTACGGCAAAGGTGCGCTTGCCCTCGGTGAGCATCTGCACGCCGCGGCGCTTGAACTCCTTGGGCAGGTGGCGCGTGCAGGAGTCCACCGTCTCGTAGTAGTGGTTGTCGACGTCGATCGCCCGGTAGTCGAGAGTCATGTCGCGTCCTCCTTCAACGGCGGAAAGCTGGGCTGTCTCTTTTCGAAGAATGCGGTGATGCCCTCGATGAAGTCTGGCCGCAACATCGACTCGTGCATCAGCTTTTCGGCGCGATCGCTTGCCTCGAAGACGTCGCGCATCGCGTCGCCGTACACCTGCTGTTTGATCACCGCGAGCGAACTGGGCGCACAGTTGGCCGCGATGTCCTCGGCGTATGCGATAGCCCGCGGCAGCAGGTCCTCGGGGGCCACCACTTCCTTGACGAGTCCGAGCTCGGCGGCCTCGTCTGCCAGGAAGACGCGACCGGAGAGCAACAGGTCCATCGCGGTGCCCCAGCCGACGACGCGCGGGAGTATCCAGCTGATGCCGTACTCCGCGATCAGACCGCGACGCGGGAACGACGTGGTGAACTTCGCGCCTTCGGCGGCGAACCGCACGTCGCACATGAGCGCCTGGGTCAACCCGATACCTGCGCATGCGCCGTTGATGGCGGCGATGACCGGCTTGCGCAGGGTCGTGACGAAGTGGGGATGCCGCTCACCGACCAACTTGGAAATATCGGTGTCGCCGTCGGTGCTGGCTTCGCCGATCGAAGTCAGATCGCCCATGTCGGCGCCGGCACAGAACGCCCGGCCGCTTCCGGTGACGACGACGGCGCGCACGGCCGGGTCGGCCTCGGCCCGGTCGAGCAGCGCGTAGAACATCTTCGCGAGGCCGCCACCCCAGCCGTTCATCCGCTCGGGTCGATTCAGCGTCAGAATCGCAACGCCGCTGTCCAGGAACTCGTAGAGCACGGGGTCTTCGACAGTCACCGTGCGGACCTCCTCAGCTACGGCCTTCGAGCTGGATGTATGCACATACTGTACACCTATCGGTAGTGCCTTCCGCAATCGGTACTTCGGTCAACTGGAAACCAGTCCGAACCGGCGATACGCAGCATCGATGTCTGCTTTGCCCTCGGCGGGAAACTCGGCCTGCGGCGGGCGTGAGTGCGGATAATCGCCGATCGGTAGGCCAAGCACCGACGCCGCATACTTGAAGGCCCCACCCCAGTGCGTGAAGTAGTCCGGCCTACCGGGATAGCACGTGAACCACGACTTCATGTCGATACCGAACTGGTCCAGCCCCGACTTCTCGGCGTAGTCCATCGCCTCGATCAGCTTGTCGTTCCACACCAGTTCCCAATATTCGGAGATGACCGGCTGCTGCGGAGTCTCGTACAGATAGCCGGCCGTGCCGAGTTGGGCTGAACTGACAATCCCCGCGCGCAGCCATCCCGCGCGATAGACGGTCAGATCGCACTCCCAGATCGACAGGCTCGGCGCGAGCTCATGCAGCAGCCGGCTGCTCGCGGGTCGGAATGCGCCCTCTTTCGTCGCGCAGACGGCGGGGATCTCGGAGTAGATGCGCGCACCCTCCGCCGGCGTCAACACGTAGCCGGACGACGGCGAATTGAACATGCCCAATGCGATGTCGGTGCGATCGGCGATGTAGCGGAAGAAGTTCAGCACTCCCTCGCCGCCGTGGGCCTCCATCATCGGCGTCTGGATGTAGACGATGTCCGCGCCTGCCTGCTGGGCGTGCTGGGTCAGGTCGAGGCAGTCCTTGGCCGCCGTCGCCGCCGTGCAGGCCTGCACGACCACATCGGGGTTCGCCTTGCGGCCCTCCTCAATTGCCACCTCCAGCAATTGTTTTCGCTCGGCGATGGTCAGCGACCAGAATTCGGCGATGCCGCTGGTGCACCACAGCATCGGGTGCTTCAGTTCACCGACGCAGTAACGCACCAACGTTCGGTACGCGTCCCAGTCGATGTCGTCGCCGTCCTTGCCGGAGAACGGCGTATAGAGGCTGTTGCCGATCCCGCGCAACTCCGAACGTGCCCAGTCCCGCGCGTCACGTGCTGTTGCCATACCGCCTCCTCAGGTGAAGTCGCTACCGCCGTCGACGTTGATGTTGGCCCCGGTCATGTAGGAGTTGCGCTTGGAGGCCAGGAATGCGACGACGGGCCCTATCTCGTCGGGCAGACCGGCGCGGGGCAGATGCGCGGGGTGCCCGAAGTGCTTGTCGATGGCGGCCATCAACGCGTAGGGGTCGTCGCCGTCCACGCCCACCGACTGCGCCCAGCCCTTCAGACCCTCGGACGCGATGCTGCCCGGCGAGACCACGTTCACCATGATCTCGTCCTTGGCCAGCGCCAAGGACAGGTTCTTCGAGATGCTCGTCACCATCGCCTTGGATGCCGTGTAGGCGGGCAGGATCTCACTCTGCCGCTGCGTCGAGTGGGCGGAGAAGTTGACGATCCGCGCCCACGCCGCATTGCGAAGCAGGGGCAGCGCCGAGCGCACGCAGTGCACCATCCCCATCACGCCCTCGTCGACGGCTTGCCGCCAGTCGTCGTCGGTGAGGTCCTCGAATCGGCCGACCGCACTCGGTCCCGCCGCGTTGATGAGCACGTTCAGCTCACCGTTCCATCGCTGGGCCAACTCGTCGAATATCCGTTGGACGGCAACGGCGTCGGTGGCGTCGGCCACCAACCCGACTGCGTCCGGGCTCCCCAATGCGGACAGTTCCTCGGCCGCCTTGTCGAGCACGGTCTTGGTTCTGCCGATGACGGCCACTCGAGCGCCGTCCTCGGCCAGACAACGCGCGGCCGCGAAGCCCATGCCGCGCCCACCGCCGACGACTACCGCCGTGGCGTCCGCAAAACCGAGGTCCATGGCGCGGCTCTCAGGTACCGGTCCAGTTGGGCGCGCGCTTCTCGGCGAATGCGATCGCGCCCTCTTTGGCGTCGTTGGACGTGAAGATCGGAATGATGTGTTCGAGTTGCTTCTTCCACATCTCCTCTTCGGTCCAGCTCGCGGATTTCGTGATGACCGCCTTGGTGGTCGCCACGGCCAACGGCCCGTTGGCCGTGATGCGCTCGGCCAGTTCGATCGCGCCGGCCAGCGCCTCGCCGGGTTCGGTGACGGCGTTGACGAAACCCCACTCCGCGCCCTGCTCGGCGGTGAAACTCTCTCCGGTCAGCGCGAGCTCGAGCGCCTTCTGGTACGGGATTCGGCGTGGCAGCCGCAGCAGCCCGCCGCCTGCAGCGACCAGGCCCCGCTTGACTTCCGGGATGCCGAATTTCGCGGTGCGCGACGCGACGACGAGGTCGGTGGCGAGCACCACCTCGGTGCCGCCCGCCAAGGCGTACCCCTCGACGGCGGCGATCAGCGGCTTCCTCGGCGGCCGTTCGGTGAACCCGATGCCGCGGCCCGGAATCGCAACCACCTCACCGGCCGCGAACGCCTTCAGGTCCATACCCGAGCAGAAGTTGCCACCTGCGCCGGTGATGATCGCCACTGAGAGGTCATCGCTGTCGTCGAGTTCGTCGACGGCGTCGGCCAGACCCTGACTGACCGCCAGGTTCACCGCGTTCCGTGCTTCCGGCCGATTGATCGTGATGATGAGAATGCGCCCCCGGCGCTCTCGCAATATCTCTTCCGACACACGTAGCCCTTCGCCTCAGCGCCAAACTTGCTAGAAATGCTTACTATAGGACTTACAGTAGACAAGCGGAACAGTGGTACATCTGATGGAGGTGCCCTCAGTGGCGAAGCAAGCTACCGCGGAGAAGCGTCAGCGACGCGAACGCGGATCCATCAATCCCGACGACATCATCAAGGGCGCATTCGAGCTCGCGGAGGAAGTCGGCATCGACAACCTCAGCATGCCGCTGTTGGGCAAGCACCTCGGTGTCGGTGTGACGAGCATCTACTGGTACTTCCGCAAGAAGGACGACCTGCTCAACGCGATGACCGACCGGGCGCTGCGTCAGTATGTGTTCGCCACCCCGTACATCGAGGCCAAGGATTGGCGCGAGACGCTGCGCAATCATGCGCGCACGATGCGAAAGACGTTTCTGGGCAACCCCATTCTCTGCGACCTGATCCTCATTCGGTCGGCGCTGAGCCCGCGCGCCGCGAAGCTCGGCGTGGTCGCCGTCGAAAAAGCCATCGAGAGCCTGGCCGAGGCGGGACTGTCGCCCGAGGACGCGTTCGACACCTACTCGGCGGTGTCGGTACATGTTCGTGGATCGGTTGTGCTGCAACGGCTCTACGACAAGAACAGGTCGAATGACGGCGGACCCGGCGACTTCGAAGAGACGATGGTCATCGATCCGGCGACCGCGCCGCTGCTGGCCAAGATGACGGCGGAGGGCCATCGCATCGGAGCCTCCGACGACCAGAACTTCGAGTACGGCCTCGAGTGCATTCTCGACCACGCCGGCCGGCTGATCGAGGCGTCCAAGAAGAAGCCCGCGAAGAAAGCCACCCGCAACTAGCGATTTCGGCGTGATTAGTTGCGCTCAGCGATACTAATCACGCCGAAATCACATCTAGACCTCGATGACGACCGCGCCGCCCTGGCCACCGCCCGCGCACATGGCCGCGACGCCGATGCCGCCGCCACGCCGCTGCAGTTCGTAGATCAGCGTGGTAACCATCCGGGCACCCGAGGCCGCGATGGGATGGCCCAGGCTGCAACCACTTCCGGAGAAGTTCACCAGCTCCTCGTCGATGCCGTACTCGCGGCACGCCGCGATCGGCACGGATGCGAAGGCCTCGTTGATCTCCCACAGCGCGACGTCGGACGGCTTCAGCCCGGCGCGCTGCAGCACCTTGCCGATCACCTTCACCGCGCCCAGCCCGCAGTCGCGGGGCGCGACACCCGCTGCGGCCCAGGCCTTCACGGTGGCCATCTTCGTCAGCTTCTCGGCCTTGGCGTAGTCGGCCTCGACGAGGGCGACCGCGGCAGCGGCGTCGTTGGTGCCGCTGCTGTTGCCCGCGGTGATCGAGAAGCCCTCGATCTCGGGATGCAGCACCTTGAGGCCGGCCAGCTTCTCGACGGTGGTGTCGCGACGCGGGTGTTCGTCCACGCTGAAGTCGACGACGGATCCGTCGAACTGCTGGATCTTCATCGGGATGATCTCGTCGAGGAACTTGCCCGCGTCGATCGCGGCGATGGCGCGCTGATGCGACCGCGCCGCCCACGCGTCCATTTCCTCGCGGGTGATGCCAACGGACTGTGCGGTGTTCCAACCGACGGTGATGGACATGTCCTTGGCGGGCGCGTCCGGCGTCTCGACGTGCGTCGGCGGCATCCACCGCTCCTCGAACTTCAGCTCGGGGCCGGGGATGCGCCAGTTCGTCAGCGGCGTCATCGACAGCGACTGCACGCCGCCCGCGATCAAGGCCCGCTCCATACCCGAGCCGATCTGCGCTGCCGCATTGCCGATCGCGGTCAGGCTGCCAGCGCAGTGCCGGTTGACGGACTGACCGGGAACGTCCTCCATTCCCGTCGCGGTGGCCGCGTAGCGGGCGAGATCACCGCCGCCGTAGTGCGACTCGGCGAAGATGATGTCGTCGAAGGCGGCCGGGTCGACACCGGACCGGCGGACGACCTCAGGAAGCACGGTCGTGATCAGGGTCTCCGGAGGAGTGTTGACCAGCGTGCCCTTGAAGGACCGACCGATCGCTGTCCTGGCGGCACTGACGATGACGGGTGTGGACATGTTCTACGACCTCAGCTTTTGGCGACAACGACTTTACAAAAGTAGCAGATACTGTATTGCTTTCCGTACGTGACCGGCGTCACTCCGGCTCGGGAACGTGGAAATGCTCGTCACGCAGGCGGAACGCCTCCTTGGTTCCGTGCTGGGCCCGCGTCTTGACGAAGTTGAACTCACCCGGCGCGAACTGCAGGTTCGTCCCGTAGGCATGGAACAGATAGCTCGCCACTTCCTCGCCCTGATAGGCCTGGCTCTGCTCGACGAGGCGAAACGCCTCCTTCGCGATGACGACGCCGTCGGCGGGCATCTTGGCGGCCTTCTCCGCCCAGTACCTCGCCCGCGCCGACACCGTCGACGGATCGCAGGTTTCGGTGAAGATGCCGAGGTGCTCGATCACACCCGCCTCGATGATGTCGCCGGTCAGCAGCAGCCTGCGGGCCATCACGGGACCGAGGCGGTGAAAGAACATGTGCAGGCTGCCGAGTGCGGGTCCGAGGAACCGGGTGGCGGGCATCCCGATCTTGGTGTCGCGGGCGATCACGGAGATGTCGGTCATCAACGCGATCTCGAATCCACCGCCGAGTGCGTAGCCGCTGATCTCGCCGACGGTGACCTTCGGGAAGCCCATCAGATTGTGGTAGAAGCCGAACGATTTGCGGTCGACGGTCAGGCGCCTCCGCTGGCTGGGACGGCTCTTCTTCGCTTCTTCGCCTTCGCGACGCTCGCCGTACCAGCCGTAGGCGTTGTTCATGTCCGCCCCGGTGCTGAACACCCCGTCGGCTCCGCGCAACAGCACCACGGTGATGTCGTCGTCTTCGGCGACGACATCGAGACACCGGCCGACGGCGTCGCGCATGGCGGCGTCGTAGGAGTTGCGTTGCTTGGGGTTGTTCAGCGTGATCGTGGCGATCCGGCTTTCCTGGTCGACGTCGAACAGGACGCGCTCGTCGGTGGTAGCAGTCATTGTCCCGAGCTCCTCGAAATCAGTTTCGCCTCAATGGTTTTGTCGGCCCCCACGGCCAGCGTGTTCCGACGCGCCGCGGCGAGATGGTCCTGGGCCAACCGCACCGCCCGCGCGGAGTTGCCGTCGCGGATGGCTTCGACCAGCCGTTGGTGGTCACGCAGCGCCGCCCGCATGGTCTTGTGCTGCATCGGGTCGCCTTCATCGCTCCACACCGACGACTCGTGCGCCGACCAGATCAGCTCGAGCGAGCCGATGAGCAGAATCATCGGCTCGTTGCCGCAGCGGGAGACGACGGCCTCGTGGAACCGCCGCGCATTCGGCACATACCGCGACAAGTTGTCGAACTGCTCTGTCTGCAGATCGATCTCGGCCTCGAGGTACGGCACGACCTCGGTCATCCGATCCTCGCGCGCAGCACACATCCCGGCGCAGATGGGTTCCAAGTGCAGCAGCGCGCCGCTGACATCCGCCGGCTTTGCCGACCGTGACTGCAGAACCATGCTGATCATGTGCGCGGTGCGCTCGGCCGACGGCGGGTGCACCACGGCCCCACCGACATTCCCGCGGCGCACCGATATCAGCCCGTCGGTCTCCAGGATGTGGATCGCCTCCCGAAGCGCGGGCGGGCTCACACCGAACTCGGAGAACAGGCTCTCCTGCGACGGCAGCACGTCGCCTTCCTTGATCCGCCCCGACAGAATGTCCTCCCGCAGCCGGGCGGCCACGATTTCGGCGACGCGTGGCTGCCGGATGCGCTGGTGGCTTTTTCGCTCCTCGCGTGCGCGGGCACCGGTCATGGACTCGCGTCCCGCCGCTTGCCGAACTGGAAGCCGGTCAGCTTGTCGGGTGACGAAGCCACCGTGTTGACCTCGCCGATGCACAACACCTCATCGTCGCGAAGCAGCCGCGCGGTCGACGTGACCTTTCCGTCGGATTGCGTTCGTACGATGTCGAATCGGAGTTCGGTGAGGATGGGTGTCGGCCGCCGGAACGTCACGGTGAGCGATCTGGTCTTGCCGGTGAGCCGCGCCGCGCAGCTCTGATGCTGGGTGACGGAGTCGAAGAACACGGCGAGGAACCCGCCGTGCACCAGCCCCGGCGGGCCTTCGTAGGCCACCGGGAAGGTGACGCTACCGGACGCCGTTTCGGCGCCGAGTTCCTCGAAGGTGTATTCGGGAAAGCACGGGTTGAACGCACCGATGTCGGAGGCGTGGTCCAGGTAGACCCGCTGCGTCTCGCCGCCTTGCCCGATCCGCGGAGTGGGGTCCGGTGCGGCGGCCGCGGCGAGAACCTTCTCCCACGCGGCCATCTGCTCGAGCATGGTGGCTACGGTCGGATGGTCGTGCTCGAGCGAGAGAAGAAGACCGGTCAAGCGCCGGATTGCCCCTGCGGCAGCAACGGTTTGGGGCAGCGGTTGTTCGCCGTAGGAAACGGCTTGGCCTTCCCCTGCAACCACGATGCCCGCCCTTTCCTTGCTAACTTGTACAGGATAGCAGTACTGTATGGCTGACGGTATAGATGCTGACAGGCGGATTCAACAGTGACTCAGGCGGCCGACGACGGTGCGGTCACGACATCGCGGGACGGCGACGTCCTGCGGATAACGCTGGATCGCCCGTCGCGGCGCAACTCACTGAGCCACCCGATGACCGACGCCTTCGTCGACGCACTGACCGAAGCAGCGACCGACGATGCCCTCCGTGCCGTCCACATCCTGGGCGCGGGCGACGACTTCTGCGCCGGTGCCGACTGGGTGGCCACCAACACCGGCGGCCGTCCGCGCACCGGAGACCTGGTGCGTCGCATACCCCACACCGCCAACCGCATCATCGAACTCGTGCACAACATTCATCTGCCTGTGGTGTGCAGCGTCCAGGGCTGGGCGGTCGGCCTCGGCTGCAACCTTGCTTTGGCTGCCGATTTCACGGTGGCCGCGCACGACGCGGTCTTCTGGGAGCCGTTTGTCGCCCGCGGCTTCAGTCCCGATTCCGGGTCCACCTGGCTGCTCCCCCGGCTCGCGGGTCTGGCGAGGGCCAAGGAGATGCTGATGCTCGGCGAGAAGATCAGCGCCACCGACGCGGCGGAGTGGGGGCTGATCCACCGGTCGGTGAACGCCGACGAACTTCACGACACCGCCGAGCAGTTGGTGGCACGCCTGGCCTCCGGACCGACCGTGGCCATCGGACTCGCCAAGCAGGCGATTCACCACGCCCAGCACGCCACCCTCACCCAGGCGATGACACAGGAACTCTTCAACGTGGAACTGTCGTGTCGAACAACCGATTTCAAAGAAGGCCTTGCGGCGTTTCGGGAGAAGCGCCCGCCGGAGTTCAGTGGCCGATGACCAGAAAAGGAACCACCCATGTCTGATGAGTCGACTTTTCAGGACATCACCTACGAGGTCGACGGGCACAAGGCCACGATCACGCTGAACAGGCCGAGTGCGCTCAATGCGCTGAGTCCGCACATGATCACTGAGCTGCGGGCGGCCTATGACGAGGCTGAAAACGACGACAATGTCTGGCTTCTCATCGTCACCGGCACCGGCCGGGCATTCTGCACGGGTGCGGACGCCAAGCAGATTCCAGAGGACGGCAAGGTCATCAACGAGCGGCCGTATCTGTCCACCTACGACCAGTGGGAGGCGCCCCAGGAGGGCACTCCCCCGTTCCGCAGGATGGCCAAACCCGTTCTGGCGGCGATCAACGGCATCTGCTGCGGCGCAGGCCTGGACTGGGTGACCACCGGCGACATCGTCATCGCGTCCGACAAGGCGACCTTCTTCGATCCGCACGTCAGCATCGGGCTGGTGGCCGGACGTGAAATGGTGCGCCTGGCTCGGGTGCTGCCCCGCAACATCGCATTGCGCATGTCGATGATGGGCAGGCACGAACGGATGGACGCGCAGCGCGCCTACGACCTCGGCATGATCAGCGAGGTCGTCGAGCACGACAAACTGCTCGAACGTGCGCACGAAATCGCCGACATCGTGAATTCGAATGCGCCGCTTGCCGTTCGGGGCACGCGGCTGGCCATCCACAAAACGCTGGACATGCCGCTGCATGAGGCCGAGATCCTCGCCGAGGCCTTCCGTGAGCGCAATCTGCACACCGAGGACTCCCTCGAAGGGCCACGGGCGTTCGTTGAGAAGCGCGCACCGAACTGGCAATGCCGATGACATTCGAGACGATCCTGCTCGACATCGATGCCGACGCTCATGTCGCCACGATCACTTTGAACCGGCCGGACGCCCTCAACACGTTCAACAGGACGATGTGCGAGGAGATGGCCCACGCCTGGCGCATCGTCAAGCTCGATGACTCGGTGCACGCCGTGGTGTTGCGGGCAGCGGGCACCCGGGCATTCAGCGCCGGGCTCGACGTCAAGACGCCATACGGGCAGCCGGACAATGTGTGGAACCACGAGGATCCGGGCGAGCCGTTGAGCCCCAAGTGGCAGAAGATGTGGAAACCGGTGGTCTGCGCCGTTCAGGGCATGTGCACCGCGGGCGCCTTCTACTTCGTCAACGAGGCCGACGTCGTCATCTGCTCGGACGACGCGACGTTCTTCGACTCCCACGTCAGCGTCGGGCTGGTGTGCGCACTCGAGCCGATCGGCCTGATGCGCCGTGTCGGGCTCGGCGAGACGTTGCGAATCGCGTTGATGGGCAACGACGAACGGGTCAGCGCCGACACCGCACTCCGGATCGGGCTGGTGTCGGAGGTGGTGGCCGCGGACCGACTCTGGGCGCGGGCCCACGACATCGCCGCGACCATCGCGGCCAAACCACCGTCGGCGACGCAGGGCACCGTGAAGGCGATCTGGGAGTCGCTGGACAAGCCTTACCGGGCGGCACTCGAGCAGGGGTTGATCTACACCCGGCTGGGAAATCCGATCGCCAAGGCCGAGCTCGAGGACCAGGGAGGCCCCAGCAAGTCCGAGCCACGGATCCGGTGATGGCCGATCACCCGCTGCGCCAACGGATCGCCGACGTGCTCGACCTTGCTCCCGACAACCCCGCGATCGAGTATGAGGGGCAATGGTTCTCGTGGGGGGAGGTCGGAACACTCGCCCGCCGGATCGAGTCGGCGGTCGAGGGTCGAGGGTCCGTCGGGATCCTGCTGCGCAACCGGCCTGCCCATGTCGCCGCGCTCCTCGGCGTGCTGCTGGCCGGAGCGACGGTCGTCGTCATCAACCCGTCGCGCGGCGACGACCGCACCAAAGCCGACATCGAGGCCCTGCAACTACCGGTGATCATCGGCGACGCCGACGATTTGGCGAAGCTGGTCGGGCAGGCGCCCAACTCGACCGTGATATCGATATCCGCCCTGAACGCCGGCCCGGATGTGCTGCAGGCCGCCGAACGACGCGACGCCGGCAGGCCGGGTGTCGCGGTACGGATGTTGACCAGCGGCACGACCGGACCGCCGAAGCGCATCGACCTCACCTACGACATGTTGGCGCACAGCGTGATGGGGCCGCAGGCCGACCGGTGGTCGACGCCGACGGAAGTGCGCAGGGGTGTCGCGATCGTGAACGCACCTCTGGTGCACATCGGCGGCGTGTTCCGGGTGCTGCAGTGCGTCGCCGAAGCCAGGCCCTTCGTGCTGCTGGAGAAGTTCGAGCTGAACCGGTGGGCCGAGGCCGTTCGCAAGCATCGGCCTCGGGCGGTGTCTCTTGTCCCTGCCGCGCTGCGCACGGTACTGCACTCCGACCTGCGTCGCGAGGACCTGGACGGCATTCGCGCCGTCACATCGGGCACCGCGCCGCTTTCCGCCGAGGACGCCGACGCCTTCACCGAGAAATTCGGCATCCCGGTCCTGACCTCCTATGCCGCAACGGAATTCGGCGGCGGCGTGGCCGGCTGGTCGCTGGCCGACCACCAGAAGTATTGGGCGGCCAAACGCGGCAGCGTGGGCCGCGCCAATCCGGGTGCCCAGCTGCGGGTGGTCGACGACGACGGCAAACCACTCGGCGCCGGTCAGCCCGGCCTGCTTGAGGTCAAGCCGGGTCAGTTGGGACCGTCCGCGGACTGGATGCGGACGACCGACATGGCCCGCATCGACGAAGATGGTTTCTTGTGGATCCTGGGACGCGCCGACCAGGCGATCATCCGCGGCGGGTTCAAGGTGATGCCCGACGATGTGCGCGCCGCGCTGGAAGCTCATCCCGCCGTCCTGGGCGCAGCAGTGGTCGGCCGGCCCGACGAGCGCCTGGGAGAAACTCCGGTCGCCGTGGTGGAGCTGCGCGAGGGCGGATCCGCCGACGCCGACGAACTCCTCGAGTTTCTGCGAAACCGACTGGCGCGCTATGAGATCCCCACCGAGATCGCAATCGTCGAAGAGATTCCACGGACGCCGTCCGGCAAGCCAGATCTGAGCGCCATCCGTGGCGGCTAGGTCTCACACTGTCGCCGAGATCCTGCGAAGGCAAGCAGCCGCCAGGGGGGATCACCCGCTGCTGGTGTGCGACGCCGACCGCCTCACCTATTCGGAGGCTGATCGCCGGTCGGCGACGTTGGCGCGCGGGCTGATCGCCCTCGGCGCAGGCAAGGGCACCCATGTCGGCGTGCTGTACCCGAACGGGACCGCCTGGATCGTTGCGATGCTGGCCGCAGCTCGTATCGGCGCCGTAGTCGTGCCGTTCTCTACGTTTTCCACCACGCCCGAAATGGCGGCCCAGCTCGCTCACGCCGATGTACAGATCCTGCTGGCCACTGCGTCCTATCGCGGACATGACTACCGCAACCGGCTTGCCGACATCGACGAGTCGGCAGTCCCGTCGCTGCGCCACATCCTCATCGAGTCCGAACCGGCGACGACCGCCGACACCGCCCTGCTGGAGGCGATGGAAGACGATGTCGAGCCCTCGGATCCCCTCGCGGTCGTGTACACGTCGGGTTCCACGAGCACCCCGAAGGGGGTGGTGCACACTCATGCGTCGCTGCTCGAACACCAGATCGTTCTCAACGAGATCCGCGGACTGACCGCCGAGGACAAGCTGTTCTGCAATTCGCCCTTCTTCTGGATCGGCGGGATCGCATTCTCGATACTGGCCGCCCTGCTCGCCGGTGCCACCTTGGTGTGTTCCAATGCCACCGACGCCGCCGAAACGCTGGATCTGCTGGAGGCCGAGCGGCCCACCATGACAAACGGTTTCGTGGCAGGCATCGCCCACCTTGTCCGTCACGCGAGCCTCCCCCGGCGCGATCTGTCCTCCATGCGCCGCGGAAACCTGTACCCGATCATGGCGCCCGAGGTACGGCCTGCCGATCCCGAGTTGCGCCACACCATGCTCGGCATGACCGAGACCGGCAGCGTCGTCACGATCAGCGAGGACGAGTCCGACCAACCCGAACACCGACGCGGATCGTTCGGCAGGCCGGCACCCGGATTCGACACCAAAGTCGTCGATCCCGACACAGGTGAAACCGTCGAAAGCGGCACAGTCGGCGAGTTCTGTGTCCGCGGGCCGTTCCTGATGCAGCGGTACTACAGGCGCAGCCGTGAGGAGTGCTTCGACACCGACGGCTGGTTCCACACAGGAGATCTCGTCCGCACCGACGACGACGGCTTCGTGTACTTCATCGGCAGGCGCGGCGCGATGATCAAGACCGCGGGTGCCAATGTTGCGCCCGCCGAGGTGGAGAAGGCGATCGCGAAGGTCACCGGCGGAGCGGTCGCTCACGTCGTCGGACTGCCCGATCCGGACCGTGGACAACTCGTGGCCGCCGTCATAGCCCTGGAGGACGGCGCCGAGTTCGACGAGGAAATGCTCCGCGAGCGGCTGAAGGGCGAACTGTCCTCGTACAAGATTCCGAAGCGGATCGTCGCCGTACCCGGTTCCGAAATCCCGGTGATGTCCAGCGGCAAGGTCGACATGATCCGGCTCGCGGCGGTATTCGATGTCTGAGCACCCCACGACGATCGATCAGCTCGTCAGGCTCCGTGCCGCCCAGCACGCTGCCAAGCCGATGGTGATCGACCCGGTGACCCGCATCAGCTACGCCGAGCTCGATGCGACGACGCACGCGATCGCGGCGTCCTTCGTCGAGGCCGGTGTGAGCAAGGGCTCCCGCGTCGGGCTGATCATGCCCAACGGTGCACGCTGGGTGCAGATTGCGCTGGCGCTCACCCGGATCGGCGCCGTGCTGGTTCCACTCAGCACGCTACTGGCGCCCAGGGAGCTGGTCGCGCAACTGCGGGTCGCGTCGGTACAGTTCCTGGTCGCGGTCGAAGAGTTCCGGGGTCACCGCTACCACGACGACCTGCAGTCCGAGCTGGCTTCGCCGACGGAACTGCCTGCACTGCGCCAGGTTTGGACGCCCGAACAGTTCACCAAGGGACCGGCAGGCGACGCGGCCAGCGGGACCGTCGACGCGCTCGCCCAGACCGTCACGCCCGCCGACACCCTGGTGATCATGTTCACCTCCGGAAGCAGCGGGCCGCCGAAAGGTGTCATCCATGCGCACGGAAACGCGCTGGGCGCCGTGCAGTCCGGCCTCAAGGCGCGGTGCATCGATGCCGAAACCCGGCTGTATCTGCCGATGCCGTTCTTCTGGGTGGGCGGGTTCGGAAGCGGCATACTGTCGGCCCTGCTGGCAGGCGCAACTCTGATCACCGAAGAGGTTCCGCAGCCCCAGACGACGCTTCGCCTGCTGGAACGCGAACGGGTGACCCTGTTTCGGGGCTGGCCCGACCAAGCCGAAGCGCTTGCCCGTCAGTCGAACTCCGCCGGTGCGGACCTGTCTGCGCTGCGGCCGGGCAGCCTGGAGGCGCTGCTACCCCCGCACCAACGGGCCGAGCCGGGTGCGCGGGCCAAATTGTTCGGGATGACGGAGGCATTCGGGCCCTACTGCGGATATCCCGCCGACACCGACATGCCCCGATCGGCATGGGGCAGTTGCGGAAAGCCGTTCGCAGGCACCGAGGTCCGCATCGTCGATCCCGATACCGGAGATCCCCTGCCGGCGGGCAGCATCGGGATGATCCAGATTCGCGGACCGCACACGCTGCGAGGCATCTGCCGACGAAGTCGCGAAGAGCTGTTCACCGCGGACGGCTTCTACCCCACCGGCGATCTCGCTCACCTCGACGACGACGGGTTCATGTTCTATCACGGCAGATCCGACGACATGTTCAAGGTCAGCGGCGCCACCGTCTACCCCAGCGAGGTCGAGCAGGCCCTCCGGAGCATCGCCGGCGTCCAGAATGCCTTCGTCACCAACACCTCCGGCGCGGTAGGCGCCGTCGTGGTGGGCGGCACCTCGATCGAGCAGCTCCGGACCGCCGCGCGAAAGCTGCTGAGCTCGTTCAAGGTTCCGACGGTCTGGTTGCTCGTCGACTCCGACGACGCCGTCCCCCGCGGAACGACGGGCAAGGTCGATGTACACGAGCTGAGGAAAATGCTGACTACTGAACTGGAGGCTCGACCATGAAATCCAAAGGCGCGCTGATATGGGACTTCCACCAGCCGTGGTCGGTCGAGGAGATCGAGATCGGCGACCCGCGCAAGGGTGAGGTCAAGGTCGCACTCGAGGTCGCCGGCATGTGCCACTCGGACCACCACGTCGTCACGGGCGACATCCCGGTGGCCGCATTCCCCGTGCTCGGTGGTCACGAAGGTGCCGGTGTCGTGGTCGAAGTCGGCGAAGGTGTCGATGACCTCGTGCCCGGTGACCACGTCGCCGCGTCGTTCATCCCGTCCTGCGGCAAATGCCGGTCGTGCCAGGCCGGTCAACGGAATCTGTGCGACCTGGGAATGGGTCTGATGTCGGGGACAGCGGTGTCCGATGGCACGTTTCGGGTCCAGGCGCGCGGCAAGGACGTCTACCCGTACGCCTTGCTCGGGACGTATTCGCCATACCTGGTCGTGCACCGGACCTCACTCGTCAAGATCGATCCGGCGATCCCGTTCGCGGCCGCAGCGTTGGTGAGTTGCGGCGTGACGACGGGCTGGGGATCGGCGACCAGGGCGGCCGGGGTCCTGCCCGGTGAAGACGTGGCCGTCGTCGGTCTCGGTGGCGTCGGGATGTCGGCGCTGCAGGGATCGGTGAACTCCGGCGCGCGCTATGTGTTCGCCGTCGACCCCGTCGAGTGGAAACGCGACCAGGCGCTCAAATTCGGTGCCACCCACGTCTATCCGGACATCAACACCGCGCTGACCGGAATCATGGAGCTCACCGCGGGCCGGATGGCCCACAAGGTCATCGTCACTGTCGGCAGAATCGAGGGTGCGGATGTGGAGTCCTACCTGTCGGCGACCGCCAAGGGCGGAACGTGCGTGCTGACGGCGATGGGTGGCGTGTTCGAGACGGATGTGGCGCTCAACGTAGCCGGCCTGACCCTGTTGCAGAAGAACCTGCAGGGCAGCATCTTCGGCCACGGTAACCCGCAGCACGACATCCCGATGCTGCTGTCGCTGTATCAGGCGGGCAAGCTCAACCTCGACGACATGGTGACCCGCGAGTACACCCTCGAACAGATCAACGACGGCTATCGCGACATGCTCGAGGGCCGAAACATTCGCGGCGTCATCCGCTTCACCGACTCCGACCGCTGAGCAGCCGCTCAGATCGGCGGGTCGAACCGCACACGGAACGCTGACGGCCAATACTTGCCGGTCAGCAGGAATTCGTCGCCGCTTATGTGCGCGATGCCGTTCAGCACTTGACTGTTCGTCCGCGGCTGCTTGAGCAACCCGGACGCGTCCACCACCGCGTTTACCACGCCGCTGGCCGGATCGATGCGGACGATCTCATCGGTTGGCCACACATTGGCCCACACTTGCCCGGATACGCATTCGAGCTCGTTCAGTCCGGCTAGCGGCGCGCCGTCGCGAGTGATGGTGATCGAGCCGGTCTCGGTGAAATCGGCGGTGGCGTGGAAGTGCAAACGGTCGCTGCCGTCGCTGCGAATCAGCCGGTTTCCGTCCCAGCACACGCCCCATCCCTCACCGATGGTGACCACCTCCCGCATCGGGGTCATCGTGCCTTTGTCCCACTCGATGGCGACATTGTCGCGGTACGTCACCTGCCAGATCCGGTCGTTGACGACGGTGATGCCCTCGCCGAAGTAGGTGTTGGGCAGCGAAACCGCCCGGCGGACCGCGCCGTTCGCCGGGTCCAGCTGGCGCAGTTGGGACTGCCCCGCCTTACCGGTGGCCTCCCAGAGGACCGCCCCGTCTAGTTCCAAACCCTCTGAATAGGCAGTGGAGTCGTGCGGAATTTCGGCGAGCACTGTGGCGCGCAATACAGGCACGGCCGGAGCCGCGTGTGTGCGGGCCAGACAGCCCGCGAGGATGGCCAGCACGGCGGTGGCCGCCAACCATCTGATGCTCATTGAGGTGAAACTCACATCAGGATCCCGTCCTACAGCTTCTTCAACCCGGCGGCAAACCCGTCATCCTAGTCCTGGGACCATCGAGCGTGAACCTACTGCGAAACCGCCCGTGAATTTTCGCAGTGGCTTCACATTCGCTGAAAGCGCTGCTTTCTTTGTCCACCGACGCCGACCGCTAGCGGACCACGCCACGCTGCTTGAGGTGGGTGATCAACGGGCCCGCGCCCGCCGACAGATGCTCGGACATCGCGGCGCGCGCTTCGCCCGGATCGCGATTCGCCAGCGCGGCGACCACCCGCCGATGATCCTTCATCGACTGCTTCGGCCAGCCGGTCACGATGGGAAACACCGATTCCGGTGCGTAGCGGGTGATCTGGGACATCAGCTGTGCCAGCTTCGGTGAGTCGGCGGCGACGTTGATGGCGCGGTGGAAGTCGTGGTTGAGCCGAACCGCGCGTTCGTGGTCGTCTCGTCGATACGCGTCCTCGAGCTGTGACTGGATCGACTCCAACTCCCGCACCTGGTCGTCGGTGATGTTGGTCGCCGCCCTGGCCGCGAGTTCCCCGCCGATGTGGCCCTGTACGTCGGAGACGTCGGTGATGTCGCGACCGGTCACCGGCAACACCACGAACCCGCGGTGCGGCTGCTGAGCGAGCAGGCCTTCGGCCCGCAGTTGGAAAAGAGCCTCTCGCACCGGCGTCACGCTGATGCCGAGCTCGGCCGCTAATTGATCGAGTCGCACATACTCACCCGCGGCGTAGGTGCCGTCGAAGATCCGGTTACGGACATAGGCCGCCACAGCCTCGGAAAGCTGTGGCCGGGTGGCGAATTCCGAAGCGGTCACGATCAGATCCGATAGTCGGCGAGCAGTCGCTTGCTGATGATGTTCTTCTGAATCTCGCTGGTGCCCTCGCCGATGAGCAGGAAGGGCGCGTCGCGCATCAGCCGCTCGATCTCGTATTCCTTGGAGTAGCCGTACCCGCCGTGGATGCGGAAGCTCTGCTGGGTGACCTCCGAGCAGAACTCGCTCGCCAGATACTTCGCCATACCGGCGGCGACGTCGTTGCGCTCACCGGAGTCCTTCAGCCGGGCGGCGTTGACCATCATCAGATGCGCCGCCTCGACCTTGGTCGCCATTTCGGCGAGCTGGAACGCGATCGCCTGGTGCTCGGCGATGGGCTTGCCGAACGTCTGACGCTGCTGCGCGTACCGCACGGCGAGTTCGAATGCGCGGATGCCCACGCCGCACGCCCTTGCCGAGACGTTGACCCGGCCGACCTCGATGCCGTCCATCATCTGGAAGAACCCCTGCCCAGGAGCCTCGCCGAGAACGTCCTCGGCCTTGGCCACGTATCCGTCGAAGATCAGCTCGGTGGTGTCGATGCCCTTGTAGCCCAGTTTGTCGATCTTGCCGGGGATGACCAGCCCGGGCACGACCTCCCCGAAACCGGTGGGCTTCTCGACAAGGAACGCGGTCAGGTTGCGGTGCGGCTTGTCGGCGCCTTCGTCGGTTCGCACCAACACCGCCACCAGTGTCGAACTGCCGCCGTTGGTGAGCCACATCTTCTGGCCGTCGATGGTGTAGGTGTCGTCGGCATTACGCTTGGCCCTGGTGCGGATCGCGGCGACGTCGGAACCGAGTTCGGGCTCCGACATCGAGAAGGCGCCGCGCGTCTCGCCGACGGCCATCCGCGGAAGGAAGCGTTGCTTCTGCTCCTCGGTGCCGTGCTGGCGCAGCATGTAGGCGACGATGAAGTGGGTGTTGAGCACACCTGACACGCTCATCCAGCCGCGGGCGAGCTCCTCGACGCACAAGGCATACGTCAGCAGAGACTCGCCGAGACCCCCGAACTCTTCGGGAATCATCAGGCCGAACAGGCCCATCTCGCGCATCTTGTCGACGATGTCCTGCGGGTAGGTGTCCGCATGCTCGAGTTCCTGAGCGTTCGGAATCACTTCCTTGTCGACGAACTGCCTTACGGTGGCAAGGATTTCGGTTTGGAACTCGGTCAGCCCGAGCGTCTGAGCGATTTTCGTCATGCACTTACCCTCTCGAACACCGCGGCCAGCCCCTGGCCGCCGCCGATACACATGGTCTCCAGCCCGTACCGCGCCTCGCGCCGGTTCAGTTCCCGCGCGAGGGTGGCGAGCATCCGGCCGCCGGTGGCACCGACGGGGTGGCCCAGCGAGATCCCCGAACCGTGCACATTGGTCCTTTCGCGATCGGCCGCCGTGAAGTTCCACTCCCGCATCACCGCGAGCGCTTGCGCGGCGAACGCCTCGTTGAGCTCGATCACGTCAATGTCCGACAGCTGAAGACCCGCCTTCGCAAGCGCGGCGTCGGTGGCCGGAACCGGCCCGATGCCCATGATGTTCGGCGCCACCCCGGCCGAGCCCCACGACACCAGCCGTACCAAAGGGGTAAGCCCCAGCTCGTCGGCCTTCTCGGGCGTCGTCACAATGCACATCGACGCCGCGTCGTTCTGGCCGCTGGAGTTGCCCGCCGTCACCGTGGCGTCCGGATCATCGGCCCGCAGTACGGGTTTCAGCTTGCTCAGGGATTCCACCGAGGTGTCGGCCCGAGGATGCTCATCGGTGTCGATGAGCTCTTCGCCCTGCCGGGTGCGCACCGCGACCGGCACGATCTCCTCGGCGAGGATGCCGTCCTTCTGCGCGGCCACCGCGCGCTGGTGCGACGACACCGCGAGCTCGTCCTGTTCGGCGCGCGAGATGCCGTACTGCCTGCGCAGGTTTTCGGCGGTCTCCAGCATCCCGCCCGGCACCGGGTAGTGGCGGCCACCCGCCGTGGTGCGGCCGCGCGCGAGACCGTCGTGCACCTTCACGCCGCCACGCGCACCTCCCCAGCGCATATCGGTCGAATAGAAGGCGACGTTGCTCATGCTTTCGGCTCCGCCGGCGACGACGAGGTCGTTGTTGCCGGTTCCGACCTGCAGGCATGCCTGGATGACGGCCTGCAGACCCGATCCGCAACGGCGGTCGACCTGCATGCCGGGAACCGTCACCGGCAGCCCGGCGTCCAGCGCGATCACACGACCGATCGCGGGCGCCTCGCTGTTGGGGTAGCAGTGTCC
Organism: uncultured Actinomycetota bacterium; assembly: GCA_963713225.1. Classification (GTDB taxonomy): domain Bacteria; phylum Actinomycetota; class Actinomycetes; order Mycobacteriales; family Mycobacteriaceae; genus Mycobacterium. The sequence goes on from CAVQLB010000003.1 coordinate 67,417, forward strand.
GAGGATCACGTCCTCCACCACGTCGGGTGCGATGCCGGTCCGGTCGAGCAGCGCCTTCAACGCGGTGACCCCGAGGTCGACGGCGGTCAGCGACTTGAACATGCCGCCGTAACGGCCGATCGGTGTGCGCACCGGTTCACAGATCACAGTCTCGCGCGTGCTCATATGTGCCTTCCTCCGGTGACCTCGAGGACGGTTCCGGTCATGTACGACGAGAGATCGCTGGCGAGGAACAATGCGACCTTGGCGACCTCGGCCGGCTCACCGGCCCGGCCCATCGGTACCTCGGCCAGCTTCTGGTCCCAAATGTGTTGCGGCATCGCCTCGGTCATCGCAGATCTGATCAGACCCGGCTGGATCGCGTTGACCCGCACACCGAGATGGGCAAGCTCCTTGGCCGCGGCCTTCGTCAGGCCGACGATGCCGGCCTTGGCCGCCGAGTAGTTCGTCTGGCCGACCAGGCCGACCTTGCCCGAGATCGACGACATGTTCACGATCGCTCCGCGGTTGTTCTCCCGCATCACCGCCGCGGCCGCTTTGGTTCCGTTCCAGGTGCCCTTCACGTGCACCGCGATGACCTCGTCGAATTGTTCCTCGGTCATCTTGCGCATCGTCGCGTCGCGGGTGATCCCGGCGTTGTTGACCATGATGTCGAGGCCACCGAAGTGCTGGACTGCGGCGGCGATCAACGCGTCGACCTCGTCCGCCTTCGTCACGTTGCACTGCACCGCGAGGGCGTCTCCTCCGAGCTTCTCGGCGGCGGCCTCGGTGGCGGCGAGATCCAGATCGCCCAGCACCACGCGGGCGCCCTCGGCGACGAATTGTTCGGCGATGGCGAAGCCCAAGCCTTGCGCACCTCCCGTGATGACCGCTGTCTGATCGGTCAGCAATGACACCTGATCACCCGTCTTCCGCTGTTCTCTCGGCCGCATGGGGCCCCGTCAGTCGAACATCATATTTCATATATGATTTCTCCGGCCACGCGGCATTCACTCGCCGAAGAGGAGCACGTCTGAAATGACCACCGCGCACGTCAGCGACGAGGATTTCCAGGAGATCCTTGCCCAGACCCGTCATTTCGTCCGCTCCGCGGTCGTTCCGCGCGAGCAGGAGATCCTCAGCGACGACCGGGTGCCCGACGACCTTCGCGAGCAGGCCGAGAAGATGGGGCTGTTCGGCTACGCGATCCCGCAGGAGTGGGGCGGCCTCGGCCTGAATCTCGCCCAGGATGTCGAGTTGGCCATGGAGTTGGGCTACACGTCGCTCGCCCTGCGGTCGATGTTCGGCACCAACAACGGGATCGCCGGACAGGTCCTCGTCGGCTTCGGCACCGACGAGCAGAAGGCCCAGTGGCTCGAGCGCATGGCGACCGGCGATGTGGTGGCATCCTTTGCGCTGACCGAGCCGGGTGCAGGGTCCAATCCATCCGGCCTGCGCACGAAAGCCGTTCGCGACGGCTCAGGGGAAGACGCGGACTGGATCATCAACGGAGACAAGCGCTTCATCACCAACGCGCCGATCGCCGATCTGTTCGTCGTCTTCGCGCGCAGCAGGCCGGCGGACGACAACGGGCCCGGCATCGCGGTCTTCCTGGTACCCGCCGACGCCCCTGGTGTTCAGGTCGGCGCCAAGGACGCGAAGATGGGCCAGGAGGGCGCGTGGACGGCCGACGTCAGCTTCACCGACGTCCGGGTTCCTGCTGCTGCACTGATTGGCGGCAGCGAGGACATCGGGTACCGGGCAGCGATGACGTCGTTGGCCCGCGGCCGGGTCCACATCGCCGCACTGGCCGTCGGGATTGCGCAACGCGCTCTCGACGAATCCGTCGCGTACGCCGCCACCGCAACGCAGGGCGGTACGCCGATCGGAAGCTTCCAACTCGTGCAGGCGATGCTCGCCGACCAGCAGACCGGCGTGCTGGCCGGGCGCGCGCTGGTCCGCGACACCGCGCGGCTGTGGCTCACCGGCGAGGACCGCAGGATCGCGCCGTCGGCGGCCAAGCTGTTCTGCACCGAAATGGCAGGCAAGGTAGCCGATCTCGCGGTCCAGGTGCACGGCGGTAGCGGTTACATGCGCGAGGTTCCTGTCGAACGGATCTATCGCGACGTCCGGCTGCTGCGCCTGTACGAGGGCACCAGCGAAATCCAAAGACTCATCATCGGGGGCAATCTCGTGAAAGGCGCACAGGCATGAGCGACCCGAAGACGAACGCGAGTGAGGATCGCAGCGAGGAACGAGCGAGGACCGGAGCGAGTGCGAGTCGAGGCATGAACGGACGATTGGCTGACAGGGTGGCATTCATCACCGGAGCGGCCAGGGGTCAGGGCCGCGCCCATGCCGTCCGCATGGCCCAAGAGGGCGCCGACATCATCGCGATCGATCTCGCGGACAAGCTGCCGCCGTGCGCCCCCTATCCTCCGTCCACGCAGGACGACCTGGACGAAACGGCCCGCCTCGTCGAGGCCACCGGCCGCCGCATCCTCGCCACCGCCGTCGATACCCGTGATCTCGACGGGCTGCGGACCGCCGTCGCCGACGGTGTCGCCACGCTTGGACGGCTCGACATCATCGTCGCCAACGCGGGGATCTCCGCCCCTGCCGCATGGAACGACATCACCCCCGAGGCGTTTCGGGACGTGATGGACGTCAACGTGACGGGCACCTGGAACACCGTGATGGCCGGGGCCCAGCAGATCATCGACGGCGGCCGCGGCGGTTCGATCATCCTGATCGGCTCCGCCGCAGGAATCAAGCTGCAGCCGTTCATGATTCACTACACCGCCAGCAAGCACGCCGTCACCGGGATGGCCCGGGCTTTCGCCGCCGAGCTGGGCAAGCACTCCATCCGGGTCAACAGCGTCCATCCCGGCCCCGTCTTCACCCCGATGGGCTCCGAGGAGATGGTCGCCGCGATAGGCAAGGCGGCCGACGCCGACGGCCTTCACGCGCTGATGAACATGCTGACGCCGTTCCTGCCGAACTGGGTGGCCCAACCCGAAGACATCGCCGACGCCGTGTGCTGGCTGGCCAGTGACGAGTCGAAACTGGTCACCGCGCAGGCGATATCGGTGGATCAGGGGTCGACCCAGTACTAAGGCCGACCCGCTAGAGGATGACGGTCTGGTTGCCGTACCGAATGATTCGGTCCTGACAGTGCCACAGCACGGCCCGAGACAGCACCACCCGCTCGACGTCTGCGCCGAGTCGCACCAGGTCCTCGACGGCGTGGCGGTGGTCCACTCTCACCACGTCCTGTTCGATGATCGGTCCGTCGTCGAGGTCTTCGGTGACGTAGTGCGCGGTCGCCCCGACCAGCTTCACGCCCCGTTCCTTGGCCCGCCGGTACGGCGCCGCGCCGATGAATGCGGGCAGGAACGAGTGGTGGATGTTGATCAACGGGCACCCCACGTTCGACAGGAAGTGCTGGGTGAGGATCTGCATGTAGCGCGCCAACACCACCAGGTCGGCGTTGCCGCGGAGCAGATCGAGCAGTCGTTGTTCGGCTTCTGCCCGAATGTCTTTCGTTGAGGGGACATGAAGAAATGGCACTCCGAACGGCCGGACCTGATCGGCGAGGTCGGGATGGTTCGAGATCACCATGGACACCGACATGTCCAGCTCACCACGACGGTTGCGCCAGAGCAGGTCCAAGAGGCAGTGGTCCTCTTTCGAAGCCAGAATCGCGACGCGTTTGGGTTTGGCCGCCTCTGTCAGCCGGAAATCCATGTCGAACTGGCTGGCAACCTGCTCGGCGAAATCACGCTGCAACCCGTCGCGCGCCGCCGCCAGCCCGGGCAGGTGGAAGATCGTCCGTTGCATGAATGTGCCACCGGACTGCTCGGTGGCATGTTGATCCAGCGAAACGATGTTCGCCCCCGCCTGGGTCAGGAAAGTGCTCACCGCCGCGACCAATCCCGGGCGGTCGGCGCACCGCAGTAGCAGCCGACCGACATCTTTCGTCGGCAGGTTTCCGCGGCCCTGCTGTGGATACTCGCCTGCTTCGGCGTCGACATCCCCCTGCGTGGACATCCCTTCAACCCTCCCTCGTTGAGTCCGTCAGATCCAGGCTTTCTTCAGGGTCTCATTCCGTCGATCTACGAGTCGGCGACTGCGATGGAAAGGCCCGATCGATCGCGGCGCCATCGGTCGTACACGCTCGCTATCTCGCTGCGGAGGCGACTGGCTACAGCCCCTAGCGGGATTTACGGCAACGTAAATATCTACCGCCAGTTTTCTTCCCGAGTTCGCCATGAATTTCAATAACATCAATTAATCAGCGAAAATTGACGTGCATGTTGATTGCCCAGCAATTTCGCTTTCCATACCCCGCAAACAAAGTAGCTCATCAATGAAATCGTTGCGAGACACGATCTGCCCGCTAGCTGGAATAACGGTCTCCGGAAGGGCAATACTCGAAGCTTAAGCATTCATATAGACCGCATGTGAATGCGTCCTTTCGTAACCGCGACAACTCGACGACTCCGATCGTCGCCTCCCCGAACGATGGGCAAAAAATGACCGTTCCTCAGTTGAGCGCCAAACGTCGAACTGCACGCTTTCCGCTCGACGAGGGAATCAGTTGGTTTGATTCCGATACCAACTGCACGATCGTCGTCTCGACACCTGCCGCCGATCCGGCCCTCTGGGCCGACTTCGTGGACGGCGCCGTGCGCAGCTACCACAAGCACGGGGTCGAACGCGCGCTGGACATGGACTCGCTTCTGGACGAGGCCAATACCCAGCTTTTTCATGCCGCGGTGAACGAAGACGGAGCGGTCGTCGGCGGACTGCGCGCCAGGGGGCCGTTGGAGTCGGCTGAGGAATCGCATGCGGTCGTCGAATGGGCCGACCGGCCCGGACTGCGCACGGTGCGCAAGATGCTGACCGATCGACTGCCGTTCGGCGTGATCGAGATGAAAACCGCGTGGGTCTCCGACGACCCGAACCTGCGGCGATCACTGGCCAAAACGCTCGCGCGCACACCATTCCCCACCATGGCGCTGTTGAATGCTCAGTTCGTCGTCGCGACGGCCGGATCGCACATCCTTGACCGCTGGCGCACGTCAGGTGGTGTGGTGGCCTCGAAGATTCCGGCTACGCCATATCCCGACGACCGATACCGTACGAAGATGATGTGGTGGGATCGAAGCACCTTCGCCACCCATGCCGAGCCGGAACAAGTCTCGAAGATCTTCAACGAGATGGCCATCCTCGCCCGTCAGCTTGACCATGTCGGTGAAGAAGCACTCGGGAGTGGCCTATGACCTCAGCCGGCGGGGACCTTTGCAGCGCAACGGTCCTAGTTGAGGCTGAGCCGCACGACCGTCAAGTGTTATCGGAGTTGAGAGCGGACTCCAGGATCGAGTTCATCGACCGGTGGGACGAACAACACGGTGAGCTGAGCCGGCTTCGCCCCCCGCCCGACCCGGACGTGGTCGCCGAACCCAGACGCTGGGCCTATTACCCCTGGCGACGAACCGTTGCGAGTGTTCTCGGCCCGCGGGGCTATCGCGCTGTCCGGCTGGACCGCAATCGCAACCTGATCACCGCCGACGAGCAGGACCGACTTGGTCAGCTCCGGATCGGCATCGTCGGGCTCAGTGTCGGCCACGCCGTCGCACACCTGCTGGCCCAGGAAGGGCTGTGCGGCCAACTGCGGCTCGCCGACTTCGACGACCTGGAGCTGTCCAATCTCAATCGCGTCCCGGCGGCGGTGTTCGACCATGGTTTGAACAAGGCGGCGCTGGCGGCCAGACGGATAGCCGAGCTCGACCCCTATCTCCCGGTGGAGGTGTTCGACCGCGGAATCACGGAGGAGTCGGTCGACGGATTCCTCGACGACATCGACATTCTCGTGGAGGAATGCGACTCGCTGGACACCAAGGTCCTTGTCCGCCAGGCGGCGCGCGAGCGACGGATCCCGGTCCTGATGGCCACCGGCGACCGCGGGCTTCTGGACGTCGAGCGATTCGATCTGGAGCCGCAGCGGCAGATCCTTCATGGCCTGCTTGGCGACGTCGACCTCGCGGAGCTGTCGGAGCTGCCGAGCAAGGACAAGGTCCCCTATGCCCTCCGCATGATGGATGGCGCAAGGCTGTCGCCACGGATGGCCGCATCCCTGGTCGAGGTGGGAAACACCCTGGCGACCTGGCCACAGTTGGTCGGCGAAGTCGCACTGAGCGCGACGTTGGTGGCCGAAGCCGTTCGCCGGATCGGGCTTGACGAGGAATTGCCGTCCGGCAGGGTCCGCGTCGACGTGGCACGCGGCCTCAACGAGATCGACGACCCCGCCGCGTCGAACCGGGCCACTGAATACGCCCAAGACCCGCAGACCGACTCCACGCCCGACGACGCCGTCGCGCTGGTGGTCGCGGCTGCGGTTCGCGCGCCCTCTGGCGGAAATGCGCAGCCCTGGAATGTTTCGGCGCAGGGCGGTGCGGTCACGATTGCGCTCGCCCCCGAGTACACATCGGCGATGGATGTCGGCTATCGAGCGAGCGCCGTTGCAGTGGGTGCGGCGGTTTTCAATGCCCGGGTGGCGGCGGCCGCCTGCGGAATCCTCGGTCCGGTGAGCTACGAGGCCGGTGACGATTCGTGTCCGCTGCGGGCCGTCCTGCGACTTTCGGATGCGTCCGATCCGGAGTTGGCGGGACTGTACGAACAGATGCTCGCGAGGGAGACCAACCGCCACCACGGCACGCCCGCTTCGCTGCCGACCGACGTCGTCGAGTCCCTGCTGGCCGCCGCCGAGCAGGAAGGCGCCCGGCTGCACCTTCTCAGCACGCGTCACGACCTCGACAGGGCGGCGGCCATCATGGCCGAGAGCGATCGCATCCGGTATCTGACGCCCCGGCTGCATTCCGAGATGATCGCCGAGGTCCGCTTTCCCGGCGACCAGTCGCTGGACTCGGGCATCGATGTCCACAGCCTGGAACTTCATCCTGCCGACCTGATCAAGCTGGATGTTCTCCGCCGTCCCGAGGTGATGGCCTACCTCGCTGAATGGGACGCGGGCGCGGCGCTGGGCGCCGATACCCGCGAGCGAATCGCGGCGAGTTCCTCGGTCGGCGTGGTGTCGATAAGCGGTCAGGCGCTGACCGACTATGCGCGGGCCGGGTCGGCGGTCGAAGCGGTATGGGTCATCGCCCAACAGTGCGGCCTGGCGGTCCAACCCATCTCACCGGTGTTTCTCTACGCCCATGACCACGAGGATCTGGAGAAGCTGTCGCCCATGCATGCGCCCGCGCTGCAGCGGCTGCAGGACGAATTCGGTGAACTCATAGCTACCGCGCCCGATGAGTCAGCGGCGCTGGTACTGAGATTCGCCGATTCGCCCGCCACGTCGGTACGGAGTCGCCGCCGGGCCGCTGTTGCCAGTACGCTTCTCGCATAACAGCAGACGCCGGAGCAAACGTGGCCCGTACCCTCGACGAAGTCGTCACCGCCGTGGCAACAGAACTCATGGCGGTGGACGCGGCGACCAATGCCGCGGTGAGTTCGCGCGTGTTGGCCGACCTCGTCGGCGCACTTCGGGGTCGATGTCAGCTTCCTACGGCACAACGATCACAGCATCCGCGCGACGAAGCTGGTGGCGGAGTGGCCGGTGCGCCCGGACATTCCCGACCCGGATCCGCTCGGCGTGGTGTATTTCGCCGACGCCGACCCGGTCTTCGCACTCGCCGAGCATCAGAAGGAACCCGTCGTCTTTCGCCCGGAACCCGCGACCGACGACTACCAGCGCACCATCGAGGAGGGCCGCAACATCCCCTCGACGTCGATGGCGTGCGTGCCCCTGCTGTCGGGAGACATCACGACCGGCGTCCTGGGGTTCATCAAGTTCGGCGACCGCGAATGGACTCCTGAGGAGCTCAACGCACTCAAGGCGATCGCATCGCTGTTCGCGCAGCTGCAAGCGCGCATCGTGGCCGAAGACCAGCTTCGCTTCCTCGCCGAGCACGATGACCTGACGGGGCTCAACAACCGTCGTGCCCTGCTGGCCCACCTCGACCGGCGGTTGGCCGCCGGTCAGCCCGGCCCCGTCTCGGCGCTGTTCCTCGACCTGGACCGGCTCAAGGCGATCAACGACTACCTGGGTCATACGGCAGGCGACTGGTTCATCCGGGTGTTCGCGAAACGACTCCGCGAAGGCGCCGAGGGCCCCAACTTGATCGCCCGACTCGGCGGCGACGAGTTCGTCGTCGTCCCGGTGGCGCCGATGACCGCGGACGAGGCGGAAACCCTGGCCAACCGGCTACAGGCGACACTGCGCGAGCGGGTGTCGATCGACGGCGAAATGCTCACCCGCACGGTCAGCATCGGCGTCGCGCTCGGCGTGCCCGGCCGTGATACGACCAGCGATCTGCTCCGCCGCGCCGACCAGGCCCTGCTCGCGGCCAAGAGCGCAGGCGGCAACAAGATCGCATTGTTCTCCGATGACATGTCGCTGAAGGGCGAGTTTCGCAACGACATCGAGCTGCACCTGCAGAGCGCGATCGAGAACGGTGCCCTCGTCCTGCACTATCTGCCCGAAGTCGACATGCGCACCGGCGAGATTCTCGCCTTCGAGGCGCTGGTGCGCTGGCAGCACCCGACGCGGGGCCTGCTCTCCCCCAATGCCTTCATCGGCGTGGCCGAGTCGATCAACTTCGCCGGTGAGCTGGGCCGCTGGGTGATGCGTGCCGCCTGTGCCGAGTTCCGAAAGTGGCGGTCGAACGGGGTGGGACTGGACGCCGTGCTCCGCGTCAACGTGTCGCCGGTGCAGCTGGTCACCGAGGGCTTCGTGGAGACGGTCGCAGACATCATCGACGAGTTCGGGCTCGACGGCGGCTCGGTGTGCCTGGAGATCACGGAGAACGTCGTCGTTCAGGACATCGAGACCACCCGGATCACGCTCGCGGGATTGAAGGACGTCGGCGTCCAGATCGCCATCGACGACTTCGGCACCGGCTACAGCGTGCTGTCGCACCTCAAGTCCCTTCCCGTCGACACGCTCAAGATCGACAAGAGTTTTGTGCGCGAGCTCGGGACGAACCCCGGCGATCTCGCCATCGTGCGCGCCGTCATCGCACTGGCCGAGTCATTCGGTCTGGAGCTGGTCGCCGAGGGCGTTGAGACCGAGGAAGCCGCTCTGACCTTGCTGCGGCACGGGTGTTACCGGGCGCAGGGCTTCCTGCTTTCTCGCCCGGTGACCAGCGAGGCGATGGAGTCGCTACTGGCCCAGCGGCGGATACCGGTGCAGTTCTCCGCAGCGCCAGTTCGGTGACGAGCCCTGCCGGGTTTCTCGCGCGAGGTCGGCGATATCCAGTGCAAAGTATGTCAACCCCGCCGTCGCATTCATAGCAATTCGCTATTGAATTGCCAGCAGCAAGCAATACCGCAGAATTGCAGTTCAAATCATACGTAAATACTCTATAGAAATTGCTATTGTGATTACAGCAACGGCACCGCCAGACCATTCAGCAATGACTCCCGACCGTTCAATCCTCGATAATTCCTGCGGCTGCGAATTGCGCTCACCAAACCGGTGGCGCCGCTCCTCTGCCAAAGCCCCACGTCGACTGACCCAGTCGCGGCTTCTGCTCGGGTTCATCCGCGCGTCGACGGAAGTGCGCCTCGAGTAGCGGTTCGGGGTCGACACCTTCGTACGAGGTCAGACACGGCGCCATGAACGCACAGGCGACACAGTGCGGGCCAGGACTCGGATATGTGGAAGGTGCGCCGGTCATCTCGATGGCTTCGGCGGCCAGCAGCCTTCCGATCGCGGCGATCTCCTCGCGGCCGCGCCGAATGCGGGTGCGGCGCAGGAGTCCGGCGGTGCGCTGCTCGATGCGGTCGGCACCGGGGGATCGAGATTCACGGGCTGAAAGCCGCACATGTTGCGGGATCGACCTGCCGCCCCCACTTGGTTCGTGCTGAGCCACCGGCCTGGGCCTGCCCGCCGCGGCGGATTCGTCGGCGGGCGCGTCAAGCGGGCCGTCGATACGAACTTCGTTGTGAATGGTGCCTGCGACCTCCATGCCGATGTAGTCCTGCTCCCACGCCCAGCAGGCCGCCGTCGCTTCCTCGTCGAGCATGAGTTCCTCCACGGACTGCCAATCAGCGACGATCCGGTGGCTCACCACCCAGTACTCGTCGGCCGCGTCCACCGCCAGCAGGTCGACGTGGCAGTTGTAGGTCACGCCGGCCCCATCCGCGGTCAACAGACCCCGCTCGGGATCGCTGGGGTCGCGGACGAGGGCGGAGACGTCGTGTTGGATCTTGACCGGGGCGAAGTCGTCGACGGTAGATGCCCATGCGTCGTAACAGTCGAGCAATGCCGTTCCGGCCGCGAGGTTCTCCAGCGCGCCTGCTTCTTCCAACGACCGTCGCAGTCCCTTGTGCACAAGGGACTGCTTGAGCTCGTGCTGCCAGTCCCACGTGCCCGGGTAGTAGTAGACAGCGAGCGTATCCTTGAATGCTGCTGCAAGAGAATATAATTCATGCGAGTCAGCCGGTTCGAGAGCGCGCCGATTCCGCGATGAGAAATCCCACTGCCGCCTGCAGCGCTTGAACGCTGCCCGGTCCTCTGGAGTGATTCGATAGTCCACGATGTCGGCCCGTCAGTGTGAGTGGGGCCACGGTTCGTCGATCGGCCAGCGACACCGATCCGGGCCGCCCGCCATCGACTCCAGCTCGGCCATCACGTCGTCGAAGAACACGCGCAACCGCTCGGGATCGTCCACCGGCCAGTCGGCTGAAAACGACATCCACACGTCTGGACTCGGACTCATCGACGGCGACGTATCGACCGCCACCAATTGCCAGTCGTAATCGTCCCCGCGACGCTGCAGGTACACGAGGTCATCGCGACCGGGGCGGGCCGCCGCGATCGAGGTGAGCAGTTCGTCCCGATTCATCCCTCCCTCGCGGATCCAGGGTAGTCCTCGGCGCCAGACCGCGGACCGCAATTACCGGCACCTGAGTAACTAGGTTTACTATGTGCATACCGGACGGAGGGGAACCCATGGACCTGCAGTGGTCGGCGGCCGACAACGCCTTTCGCGACGAGGTGCGGGGCTTCCTCGACGACAAGCTGACACCGGAACTGCGCACGGCCGGCCGCCTGATGACGAGCGTCTACGCCGACCACGACGCGAGCATGGAGTGGCAACGGATCCTTCACGAGCGCGGTTGGGCCGCCCCGGCGTGGCCGGTGGAACACGGCGGCTGCGACTGGACCCTTACCCAGCACTACATCTTCAGCCGCGAGTCGACGCTGGCCGGCGCGCCCTCCCTGTCCCCCATGGGAATTCGCATGGTGGCGCACGCGATCATCGCGTTCGGCACCGCGGCGCAGAAGGACTTCTTTCTGCCGCGCATTCTCACCGGCGAGGTGTTCTTCTGCCAGGGGTACTCCGAGCCCGAGGCCGGATCCGACCTGGCGTCCCTGTCCATGTCGGCCGTCGACGACGGCGACGACCTGGTGTGTACCGGCAGCAAGATCTGGACGACGCATGCCCGTGAGGCGAACTGGATGTTCGGCTTGGTGCGGACCTCCCGCGGCGAGAAGAAGCAGCAGGGCATCACGTTCGTATTGATCGACATGAGCACGCCGGGAATCCAGATTCGCCCCTTGGTGATGACGTCGGGCGAGGAGGTGCAGAACCAGGTCTTCTTCGACGAGGTCCGGGTGCCGAAGGCCAATGTCCTCGGCGACATCGACGAGGGCTGGACCGTCGCGAAGTACCTGCTGGAATTCGAACGCGGCGGCGGTGCGTCATCGCCCGCGCTGCAGGTGATGGCCGAGGAGATCGCCACCGTGGCCGCCGAGATGCCCGGCCCGGACGGCGGCGTGCTGATCGATGATGCGGCATTCGCGCGCAAGCTCGCCGACGCCCAGATACGCACAGAGGTACTCGAGATCCTCGAGTACCGGGTGCTGGCGGCGGTGTCGCAAGGCAAGAACCCCGGCGCGGCGTCATCGATGCTCAAGGTCGTCGCCACCGAGCTCAGCCAGACGCTGACCGAAATGGCGATGGAGGCGGCCGGGCCGCGGGGGCGGGCATACCAACCGCACGCGACTCGTCCCGGTGGACCGGTAACCGAATTCGAACCGCCACCCGACGGGTACGTCAGCGGCGAGCCCTGGCAGGCGGTGGCACCGTTGCGCTACTTCAATGACCGGGCCGGCTCAATCTACGCGGGCAGCAACGAGATTCAGCGAAACATCCTGGCCAAGGCCGCATTGGGGCTCTGATGGACTTCAACCTGAGCAATGAACAAGAGCTGCTCCGTGACGGGCTGACGAAGTTTCTCGTCCACGCGCTATGACCTCGAGAAGAGCCGGTCTGCGGCCAAGACCGGGGCGGGCTGGCAGCCGGAGATCTGGCGGGCCTTCGCCGAGGAGCTGGGGATCCTTGGAGCCACGCTTCCAGAAGAAGTCGGCGGAATCGGCGGTGGCCCAGCCGAACTCATGGTCATCACCGAGGCGCTCGGTCACGCTTTGGTGGTCGAGCCCTATGTCGACACGGTGGTGGTGGCGGGCGGACTGCTGCACCGCGCGGGCGGCGATGAGGCCAATTCGCTCCTGGAGAAGATCGTGGCGGGCACCGCTGTCGTCGCACTCGCCGCGGAAGAGCCGGAGTCCGGCGACCGCTGGCAGGATGTCACGACCACCGCACAACGCGACGGAGACGACTGGATTCTGCACGGCCGTAAGACTGTTGCGATGAGTGCGCCGCTGGCCAGCCACCTGTTGGTCACGGCGAACACCTCGGACGGCGTATCGATCTTCCTCGTCGATCTCGACTCCGCAGACGGCCTGTCGCTCACCGGATACCGGACCATCGATGACCGCCGGGCCGCAGACCTGGTGCTCGATGGTCTGCGCCTACCGGCCCGCGCCCTGCTCGGGGAAGCGGGGGGTGCGTTGCCGTCGCTGGAACAGGCGCGCGACGAAGGTGCGACCGCAGTCTGTTCTGAAGCAGTCGGGTGCATGCGAAAGGTGTTGGCGGACACCGTCGAGTACTGCAAACAGCGCCAACAGTTCGGACAGCCCATCGGCAGCTTCCAGGTCCTCCAGCATCGTATGGTCGATATGTACATAGAGCTGGAGCAGGCCGTCGCCGCTGTCCTGCTCGCGGTGCTCCATCTCGAGGACGAGCCGGCCCTGCGCGCACGGTCGGTGTCGGCCGCAAAAGCGACAGTCGGGCGGGCCGCCCGATTCATCGGCCAGCAGTCTGTGCAGCTGCACGGTGGAATGGGCATGACCGAGGAACTGGCCATCGGCCACTACTTCAAGCGGCTGACGGCGATGCAGTACGAGTTCGGCTCGACCGATCACCACATCGGGCGGTATGCGCGGCTGACCAGACGGTAACCGCCGGCTCGTAGGGTGGTGTGGTGAGCTCGCGGGGATGGCTGTTGTTCATCGCGATGAGCATCATCTGGGGTATCCCGTATCTGCTGATCAAGATCGCGGTCGAGGGCGTCTCGGTGCCCGTCCTGGTGTTCGCGAGGACGGCCGTCGGTGCGGCGGTACTTCTTCCCCTGGCGCTGTCGCGAAGCTTCCCGGCGCTGATCCGGGAGCACTGGAAGCCTCTGCTGGGGTTCGCGTTCTTCGAGATCATCGCCGCGTGGTTTCTGCTGTCGGATGCCGAGCGTCACCTGACGAGTTCGATGACGGGACTGCTGATCGCCGCCTCCCCCATCATCGCGGCGATTCTCGATCGATTCACCGGCGGTGAGCAACACCTCGGAGTGCGGCGGATACTCGGTCTCGGCGTCGGACTGGCCGGCGTCGCGGTGCTCGCCGGTCCGCACCTGGCAGGCGGCAGCGCCTGGCCGGTCATCGAGGTGCTCATGGTGGCCACCTGCTACGCCATCGCTCCGCTGATCGCGGCCCGCCATCTCGCCGATGTGCCTGCGCTGCCGATGACCGCCGCGTGCCTGGGATTCGCCGCCCTGGTGTATGCCGTTCCCGCCGCGATGACATGGCCGTCCGAAATGCCCTCAACGCGTGTGCTGTTGGCGTTGGCCGGCCTGGCGGTCATCTGCACCGCCCTCGCCTTCATCGTGTTCTTCGCGCTGATCCGCGAAGTCGGTGCCGCGCGCGCCCTGGTCTTCACCTACGTCAACCCGGCGGTCGCACTGCTGGCGGGGGTGATCGTGTTGAACGAACCGCTCACGGCGTGGAATGTCGCCGCGCTGGCGCTGATTCTCGCGGGTTGCGTGTTGGCAACGCATCGACCCAAGACCGGTCAGGCGGCCGTCACCGCCAGCGTGCCGTCGCGCTGACCGTCGATCCGGGTGCCGAACCGCTTGCTGGCGTGCTCGACAGTGGAGCGCAGCCATTCGGTGTCCTCGTGCCCGGCCCGCTCGAGGCGCATCCGGCGGGCACGCATCGGAACCATGCGCAGCACGGACAGCCCGCGGCCGGGTTCGAGGGATGCGAAATACAGCAGTCGCAGGTCGTCCCGGAAGGCCCGGAAGGGTTGGATGCCTTCGTAGTCGTTGACGAGATCGCCGCAGCCGTAAAGGATCAGCCTTCCGCGATACACCTCGATCGGCCGCGGATGGTGCGACGAGTGCCCGTACACCACATCTACAGCGGCGTCGATCAGCCGGTGTGCGAAGCGAACCTGGTCCGTGTCGACGTCGTAGCCCCAGTTGGAGCCCCAGTGCAGGGACACGACGGTGACGTCGCCGGGCCGCTTGGAGCGTCATCACTCGATCCGCGAGATCGACCGCGCTTCGTTCGGAGAGGTCACCGACGTAGGCGACGCCCGGACGATCGGCGGTGGCGGCCCAATGGGGCGGAACGCCACTGGTTTTCAGGCCGACTGCCACCATGACCACGCGGCCTCCACCGGCCAGATCCGATACCGCTGGACGTTGCGCTTCCCGCGCGTCGAGTCCCGCGCCCACAAAAGGGATTCCGGCATCCGCTTAGTGCTCGCAGACTTTCAGCGAGCCCGCTGGGGCCGAAATCGAGCACGTGGTTGTTGGCCAACACGCAGGCGTCCGGCCGGACGACCGTCAGGCATCCGGCGTTGGCCGGGTTCATCCGATAGTGCACCGCCTTGCCCGCTGCGAAATCGTCCGAGGTGGTGACGGCGGTCTCCAGATTGATCAGCCGTACATCGGGTTCCAGCTCGTCGAGCACCGATAACGCGTCGCCCCACGGCCAGTGTACGGCACGGGCCGAGGTATCGCGCCGTTGACTCGTTCGGCGAGCGTCACATAGGTTCTCGCGTCGGTCACCACGCTCTCATGCAGTGCGGGATCACCGGGGTGCGGGAGTATCTGATCGATCCCGCGACCGGTCATCACGTCGCCGCAGAGAAAGATCGTCGTCACGGTGCCAACCTCCACACAGCACGACCATTCCACGGTGCGTCATCATTTGATGACGGTTCGGCCAAGACCGTTCGCCGTCGCACGCCCCGGAGCGACCGCCAGTTCTGCATCAGGGTCGTAGATTCCCGGTGATCGCGACCCTGGTGCAGAAATCGGCGTAGGTCGACGGAGTCGAGACGATATACCCGGTCCGTCGCTGACGGCTCGAGCGCCTGCCCTTGTGCGTGAAGCGGCTGGGCGTGACGATATGGCGATGCCGCCTACTAAGCGTGTTCTCGTTCTCGGGTCCGGGTTCGCCGGTCTTTGGGCCGCGCTCGGCGCGGCGCGGCGACTGGACGAGCTGGGCGCCGCGCCTGGCGCGGTCGACGTCACCGTCATCAGTGCGCAGCCTTACCACGATATTCGGGTCCGCAACTACGAAGCCGATCTCAGCGCGTGCCGAATCCCGTTGCAGGAACTGCTCGATCCGGCAGGCGTTGGCCATCTCACCGCTGAGGTGACCGGGATCGACGCTGCCGCTGCGACGGTGAGCACTGCCGACGGGCAAACCCTCGGCTACGACCGGCTCGTACTGGCGCTGGGCAGCAGGGTGGCCAAGCCGGGCATTCCGGGGCTCGCCGAATTCGGTTACGACGTCGACACCTACGACGGCGCGATGAGGCTGCAGGCGCACATCCGCGATCTGGCCGAACGCGCGTCGGATCCCGCGGCGGCAACAGCGGTGGTCGTGGGCGCCGGACTCACCGGCATCGAGACCGCGTGCGAATTGCCGAAGATGCTGTCGGACGCGCTGGACGCCGGAATCACACCGCGGGTGATCCTCGTCGACCACAACCCGCACGTCGGTTCCGACATGGGTGAGTCGGCTCGACCGGTCATCGAGAAAGCGTTGGCGGAGAACAAGGTTGACACCATGACCGGGGTGGGTGTCACCGCCGTAGACGAGCAAAGCGTGACACTGTCGACCGGGGAGGTGGTGCCTGCGGCCACGGTGGTGTGGTGCGCCGGAATGCGGGCGAACCCGTTGACAGCGCAGTTCGGCGTGGCGTGCGACCGGTTGGGTCGGCTACCCGTTGACGACTACCTGAAGGTTGTGGGCGTTGACAATGTGTTTGCCGCAGGCGATGTGGCGGCGGCGAAGATGGACGACGAACACCTATCGGTGATGTCGTGTCAGCACGGACGGCCCATGGGCCGCTACGCGGGCTACAACGTGATCAGCAACCTGCTGGGTGCACCCATGCTGTCGCTGCGAATCCCTTGGTATGTCACCGTTCTCGATCTCGGTCCGGCCGGTGCGGTGTACACGGAGGGCTGGGACCGCCATGTGGTCAGCAGCGGCGCGGTGGCGAAGGCGACGAAGCAAGTCATCAACGGTGAGCGCATCTATCCCCCGCTCACGGGTGACCGGGCCGCACTGCTCGCCGCGGCCGCCCCGCAGTTGCAAGCGCCGCCGGCCTACGGGGAGGGACATCAATGACCGACGTACCACCAGAAAACCCGCCGCCAAAGAAGAGCACGCTGCGCACGATCGTTGTCGCGGTGGCCGTCGTAGTCTCCGCGCTCGTCGTTCTGTACCTCGCGATGATCACGTTCGTTGGCTGCAGAACGCCCTTTCGGTCCTCGGGTTGGTTCCGCCCGACGAGAACCAGGCTGTCAAACGGATCATCGCGGTGGGCGGCCAGACCGTCGAGTGCCGTTCGGGCACGGGACTCACGGTGGACGGCAAGCCGGTCAGCGAGCCGTATCTGGACCCGGTCACGATGTCGGTCGATCCGCAGATCTACCCGTGCCTGGGCCCCGACTTCGGCCCGGTCGAGGTGCCCGACGGCCGACTCTCGGGTGATGGGAGACAACCGCACGCACTCGGCCGACTCACGCGTGCACTGCACGAACACGCCTGCCGACTTCCAGCGCGGGTTGTCATGCACAGGCGACCCGATGGCCGGAACAATCCCGGTGGACAACGTCATCGGCGAGGTAACTGATCGCTAGACCGAGGATCCATCGTCGCGAGTAAGCCACGAAGCCGCTCCTCGCTGCTCTCCAGGACCTCGAGACTCACGTCCGCTGCGCCCGGCTTCCCGTTGCGGTACTCAAACGGGTTATCGAGATCCCGGATCAACGCCAGCGCGTAGAAGAGTAGATAGCTGATCACGCCGACCACCAACACGGTCGGTGTTATCTCGCCAATATCGGTGACCAACAACAGCAACAGGATCACCAGGGCGGTGATCTCGGCGATGAGGTAGCCCGCCGACACATACGACGTCCGGCGCATGGTATCCATCCGGATCACCAGCCTGCGCATGGTCGCCTGCTCGGACTTCAACCGAGTTGTGAAGCCTGCCTGGATCTTTGGCGCGAACACGATGAACAGCGGGTTCAGAGCCCGCAGGTCGGCCATCACCTCGTCGAGTCCCTTGTTGTGCAGCAGCCACCTCTGCACCGACTGCGCGATCTCGACCAACTGCGCCACGCACTGCCGCGCCTCTGGCAGTTTCAGCTCCTCATCCATGATCAGGCATTCGTCCGCGACCGTCTCGAGGCTGCCTGCCAGCTCACCGGGAAGGCGTTCGGCCTCCTTGAAGTCGGCCGCCGCACCGCTGAGCATGAACCCGATGATGAAGACCTCGGCCGCGATGACGCCTGCCAACAACGGGCTGAGTTCGAGGTGCCGCAGCGCACTCACGTCGTACAGCCACTTGAGGACGATCACCGCTAGCGCGACCGGCAGGGCCTGAAAGAGAAGGCGCGGGTTGCCGCGGAGGAATTTGGTCACCTAACGAAGGGTGGTGGTTCCAGCGCCGTACTGCAAGGCCCCTGCGACAGATACCAAATGTCCCCGTCAGACGTAGCCGAAGGCAGTGGGCTGGTCCCGCACCTGCACGTTGTCGCCGGAAAGGGTGAGGCCGACCCACGTTTCGGAGCCAGTCATGACCTCGTGGCGAGCGACGACACCGCGCTCGGGGAGCCGGACCTCGACCACGACCGGTCGCCCGCCGGGGTGGTCGGGAACGTCGACCTCGACACCCGCGGCGTAGCCGGTCTGCATGCGGGTCGACGGACGGCCTTCGTAGGCGGGCTTCCCGTCGACGACGACCTCGACGAGGTCGCCGTCCCATCCTTCCTGCAGCTCGACGTGGAGTTTCACGAGTCCCTGCGCTTCTGCGATGGCCGACCGCCGTTGCCGGTGCCCGTCCGCCGAGTCTTCTTGCCAGACCTTGTGGACTTGGCGGTAGCGCTGAGCTCCTTCGCCCGTTCGTCGACCTCTGCAACCACTGTCGGCAGGACGCCGCGTTCGGCAAGAACGTCGCGCAGCGAGGCTTGCATTTCCGCAGCGGCCTCGACGGCGCCACTCTCGGCGAGGGCATTGTTGGCCGACTCTGCCTTGCGGCGGAAGGAGATGTGCCCGAACGTCTCCGCCGCCCCCGGTGCGGACATGCTGTCCTCGAGCAGCCCGACTGCTTCGTCGACCCGGGCGGGTCGCTGTTCGACGATGCCACCGGCAGCAGACACCGAGTTCATCGCAGTCTGGCCTTCCGGGATCACCAGGACCTTGTAGTCCTTGGCGAGTGGGGTCGCGAGTGCGGCGGCCGCGTGCACCGCGGCCCGGGTTTGGGGCAGCCGCTCGACGGTGTTACGGAGCACCTCGTTCGCAGACGTCAGCACGGCCGTGCCTGCGAACGTCAGCGTGCGCCCGACATCCTCGGAGAAGAACTCCTGCGCGACGTCCTCCTCGTCCCAGCTTCTGGGCGGAGCTATCCGTAGCTGCAGTGGGTCGCTCGTGACCGGCTGACCATCGACCTCTACCGCCACCTGGATTTCATACACGCCCGGCTCCGAGATGTCCCACCCGTTGAGCCCGGCGAATACCGGCAGGGCCTCGTACATCGACTTCCCGGGCTGCAGGACCGCGGTGTCGGGCTGGCGGCACTGGCGGGAGTACGGCAACCACTGGCGCGCCGGCTTGCCCTTCTGCTTGAGGATCACGAGCACGCCTTGTGGGTCGAGGACCGTCGACGGCACCAGCTTCGGCTGGGTACCGGTATTGGTGAGCTTCACCTCAAGGGTGACGGGCTCGAGGAACTCGAACACCGGTCGCTCCCGATTTACCCGGACCTCAAGCTGGAATGCCGACGTCGGCATTTCCAGCTCAGGCTGCTCCAAGCCGTGATGGTCGAACCAGTCGGCGTTGCCCATCTGCACGAAGCGGGCCGGGGCGTGGCGCATGAACAGCAGCTCGGGGTCGCTGAACCGGAACGGGAAGTCCGCGAAAAACGCAGTCTCGCCGCCGTTCACGAAGTACGGGTAGTTCATGAACGATCGCGCCTCGGGCTCATCGGTCAGCGGGATCCACGGCGTACCGAGGGACTTCTGCCACGAATGGGCGAGATTGAAGGCATGGCCCATTTCGTGCACGGCAGTCCAGAAGCGCATCCGAGCCACCCATGCCTCGGGGGCGGGGTCACCCGCGGGGGGATCCTTGATGAACGCTTCGGTGAAAAGTGCAGTGCCCTGCCGGTGGTTCGGGCCGATGTCGTCGAACATGATCCCGCCGAGCGAGGTGCCCTGTTCGTGGAGGGCGGCCCAGAAGGTCCACAGCGCCCACCTCGGCGCGTTGGCGAAGCGCGACCAGTAGGTCTGCATCGCATCGTGCATCTCCGCATCGCTCCAGGTGCCGTTGGCGCCGGCACCGGCGACCGGCACGACACTGTCTCCGCCCGACTTCGTCACCGTGAAGCCGGACCTCGCGAACACCTTCTCGACGGAGAGGCTCTCCGACGGCAGGGACATCGGGCGGTTCGGGTGGTCGTGAGTGTTGATGGCGTATACGGGGTTTGCGTCGGGCGTGTGGTCGAACTCGAACTCCACGTTGTGGTGCGAGGACGAGGTCCACTTGTAGGTGCGCGTAAGGGGCGCCTGCCCACCGCCGATAAATCGAACGGTTGCCGACCGCTGGCTGGTGAATATCGTCCCTGCGACCTTGATATCGATGTTCGTGTAGCCGAATGTGGCGGTGTTACCGTCCTTCAGCCATATCGGACCCGCCCACCGCCGCAGCCCGACTTTGGCCAGCGAGGCGACCCAGTGGTAGCGCTCGAACAACGTGAACGACGTTCCGCTGGCCGACATCTGGGGATAGCGCCCGTCGACGTCGAGGCGCAGTTCCTCGCGGTGCAGAAACAGATTGCGCCAGGTGTAGAGGCCGCTCGCTGTCCACGGGATCGGGGAAGGCCACCCGCCGAGCAGCTCGAGCTCATCGTTTTCCAAAGCATCGACCGTGGTGTCCTCGTGGAGGACGTGCTCCTGCTCAATAGGACTTTCGATGTCGGTCATTTTCTTGACTCCTCCCGGGTATCGCACCTGACCACGTTGGTCTGCGGAGGTGTAACGATTCACCGGTTCGGTGCCTGTGGCGTGAGTAGTCGACTACCTGAATCTTGTGATGCACGTCTTGCTTCGGTCAGGTACCAACGGCCCCAAGGGTTTCCAGTACGCCGACTCCGTTGCTGTGGCGCGCGAATATCAACGTCTCGGCGTGCTACTGCCGCCAACGACCATGCGTCACGCATTGCTCGAATGCAGTTGAGCGCGCGTCATCCGCGAGTCGCGGACCGATCGCTCGACGCATTGCCTATCCTCTGCACATGGCCGACCCCGAGGATCGCGGTGCCGTCTTCGACGGTGTCCGGATCGGCCGGCCCGCGACTGGCGCGCTCCTCGACGCCGGTTACCGCGCCATAGCAGACCTGCCTGCGGATCTCGACGGCCTCCTCGCCCTTCACGGCGTCGGGCCGAAGGCCGTGCGGCTGCTCCGGCAGGCACAGGCGGACTGAGCCGATGGACGAGTCCATCAAGGACATAGTGGTCATCCACACCGACGGCGGGTGCAGACCCAACCCCGGGCCCGGCGGCTGGGGGGCGGTGCTGCGCCTACGTCAGCACGTCCGCGAGATGTGCGGTGGCGAGCCCGGCGAGACCAGCAACAACCGGATGGAACTGACAGCACCGATCATGGCGCTGGAGGCGCTCACCCGACCGGTGGTGGTGCACCTCTACACCGACAGCACCTATGTTCGGAACGGCATCACCAAGTGGGTTCTCGGCTGGGAGCGCAACGGCTGGAAGACCGCCGCGAAGCAGCCGGTGAAGAACGTCGACCTCTGGCAGCGGCTCCAAGTGGCCTGCGCGCAGCACCGGGTCGAGTGGTTCTGGGTGAAGGGGCACGCGGGTGTCGCCGACAACGAACTGGCCGACGAACTGGCAACCCGGGGCATGGAAGAAGCGATCGCCCTATCTGCGGCCGAAACCGCATAGTCGGAGCAGGCGATTGGCGCTTATTGCGTCGCGGCACTAATTTTCCTGGGGTGATGTCCTCAGCTGTTGGTGCAGTCGCGCGGTGGATCGCCCCCTTCCTGACGGTTGCGGCCGTGGCCGGCATGGGCCTTGCCGGCGACCCGGTGCAGGTCGAGTCCGCTCCGGCGGTGCGCCTGGCCAGTGACGGGAACCCGCTGGCCGGACTGCCGTTCTACGTCAACCCCGCATCGAAGGCCAGGGCCGCCGCGGATGGCGTCGATCCGCGGAACCCCCAGCTGGACGCCATCGCCAACACGCCGACGGCGTACTGGATGGACAATTTGTCTACTCCCGCCGTGGACGCGAAGTACATCGCCGCGGCACAGGGTGCCGGCACCATGCCGGTGCTAGCGCTGTACGGAATCCCGCATCGCGACTGCGGGAGCTTCGCCGCGGGTGGGTTCGGTTCGGCCGATGCCTACAAAGGATGGATCGACGGTGTCGCATCCGCCATTGGCGGTGGGCCTGCCGCGATCATCCTGGAACCCGACGCCCTGGCCATGGCCGACTGTCTGTCGGGTGACCAGCGCCAGGAACGCTTCGACTTGATGCGCTACGCCGTCGACACGCTGACCCGCAACCCGGCCACGGCGGTGTACATCGACGGTGGACACGCGCGCTGGTTGAGCGTCGACGACATGGCCGGCCGGCTCAACGATGTCGGTGTGGGCAAAGCGCGGGGCTTCAGCCTCAACACCGCGAACTTCTTCACCACCGAAGAGTCAATCGGATACGGCGACGCGATTTCGGGGCTCACCAACGGCGCCCACTACGTCATCGACACGGGGCGCAACGGCGCAGGCCCATCGGACGACGCGTTGTACTGGTGCAATCCGAGCGGACGGGCGCTTGGTGCCGCGCCGACGACGGAAACTGGGAACGGCAACGTCGACGCTTTCCTGTGGGTCAAACGTCCCGGCGAATCCGACGGGTCATGCGGCCGCGGTGAGCCCGGAGCGGGGCGTTTCGTGAACGCGTACGCCATCGAACTGGCCAGCAACGCGGGCCAGTAGGTCCCGCCATGCTCCCCGGCCGGTGCGTTGAGATGATGGCCTGGTGAGCGCCCCGACTGCCGACCCCGTCATCCGCGCCGAGCAGCCGCGCCGAAGCGGAATAGCCCGATGGATCCGGCGGTTGGCGGTCCCCATCATCGTCGGCTGGATAGCGCTCATCGGGGTGCTGAACGTGTCCGTGCCGCAACTCGAAGTCGTCGGCAAGATGCAGGCGGTATCGATGTCCCCCAAAGAGGCGCCATCGGTCGCCGCGATGATGCGCATCGGCAAGGACTTCGAGGAGTTCGATTCCGACAGCTCGGCCATGATCGTCCTGGAGGGCGACGCTCACCTTGGCGAAGACGCCCACCGGTTCTACGACGACATGATTGCCAAGCTCCGGGCCGACACCAAGCACGTCCAGCACATTCAGGACTTCTGGGGCGACCCGCTGACAAGAGCCGGGGCGCAGAGCGAAGACGGCAAAGCCGCGTACGTGCAGGTGTATCTCGCCGGCAACATGGGTGAAGCACTCGGCAATGAGTCGGTCACCGCGGCTCAGAAGCTCGTTGACGGATTGACTCCCCCGCCGGGGGTCAAGGTCTACGTCACGGGAGGGCCCGCGCTACAGGCCGACCAGGAGAACGCCGGCAACGCGAGCGTCCGAACCATCGAGTTCGTGACGGTCGGCGTCATCATCTTCATGCTGTTGTTCTTCTACCGGTCGATCGTCACCGTCCTGCTCGTGTTGACGATCATGGTGTTGAGCCTGTCGGCGACCCGTGGTGTGGTGGCCTTCCTCGGCTACAACAACCTCATCGGTCTGTCGACATTCGCGACTCAGCTGTTGGTGACCCTCGCGATCGCCGCAACAACCGACTACGCGATCTTCCTGATCGGGCGCTACCAGGAGGCTCGCTCGGTCGGGGAAGACCGGGAGTCCGCCTACTACACGATGTTTCACGGCACAGCCCACGTCGTACTCGGGTCGGGGATGACGATCGCAGGCGCCACGTTCTGCCTGTCGTTCACCCGATTGCCCTACTTCCAAACGCTGGGCATCCCACTCGCGATCGGAATGGTCGTCGCGGTGCTTGTGGCGCTTACTCTCGGTCCCGCAATAATCACCGTCGCGAGCCGCTTCGGACTATTAGAGCCCAAGCGCGCCATGCGGATTCGATTTTGGCGGCGCATCGGTGCCGCCATCGTCCGGTGGCCGGGCGGGATCCTGGCCGCGACCATCCTTCTCGCCTTGGTGGGCCTACTGACCCTGCCGGGCTACCGACCCAGCTACAACGACCGCAAGTACCTACCGGCCGACCTGCCTTCGCAAGAGGGATTCGCAGCGGCCGAACGACATTTCCCCATCTCCCGAATGAACCCTGAAATGCTGCTCGTCGAAACGGATAACGACCTTCGCAATTCGGCGGATTTCCTCGTGATCGAGAAAATCACGAAGGCCGTGACGAGGGTGCCGGGCATCGGCAGGGTGCAATCAATCACGCGTCCCGAGGGTAAACCCCTGAAGTTCAGCACGATTCCGGCCCAAATGAGCATGAACGGCACCTTCCAGGAGATGAACCGCTCGTACATGCAGAAGACCATGGACAACATGTTGGTTCAGGCCAACGACATGCAGACGACCATCGACACGATGACGAAGATGAACTCGTTGATGGGACAGATGAGCGGCGTCATGCATTCGATGGTGGCCCAAATACAGGACATGACCATCGATATCGTCGAGTTACGCGATCACATAGCCGATTTCGACGACTTCTTCCGGCCGATTCGCAACTACCTGTACTGGGAGCCGCACTGCTACGACATTCCGGTCTGTTGGTCGTTGCGGTCGATCTTCGACACGCTCGACGGCATAGACCCGGTGACCGACGACATCCAGGCCCTGCTTCCGAGCTTGGAAAAACTCGACTCCCTGATGCCGCAGCTGCAGGCGATGATGCCGCCGCAGATCGAGACGATGAAGAAGATGCGGAACATGATGCTGGAGATGCACTCGACTCAGTCGAGCCAGCAGGATCAGCAGCACGCGATGACCGAGAATCAAACCGCCATGGGTGATGCGTTCAACGACTCCCACAACGACGACACCTTCTACCTGCCGCCAGAGATATTCGACAACAAAGACTTCAAGCGCGGCATGGACAACTTCATCTCCCCCGACGGCCACGCGGTCCGATTTATCATCTCGCATGAAAACGATCCGCTCAGCGGCGATGGCATCGAGCGCATCGACGACATCAAGAACGCTGCATTCGAAGCCATCAAGGGCACGCCGTTGGAGGGATCGCGGGTCTACCTCGGCGGCACCGCGTCCACCTTCAAGGACATGCGCGACGGCAACGCGTACGACCTGCTGATCGCCGGCGTCGCGGCGCTGGCGCTGATCTTTGTCATCATGCTGCTCATCACGCGCAGCATCGTCGCAGCGGGCGTCATCGTCGGCACCGTGGTGCTGTCGCTCGGCGCATCCTTCGGGCTGTCGGTTCTGTTATGGCAGCACATAATTGGCTTGGACCTGGAGTTCATGGTGATGGCGATGGCGGTCATCATCTTGTTGGCCGTCGGCGCGGACTACAACTTGCTGTTGGTGGCTCGGATGAAGGAGGAGATACCGGCCGGCATGAACACCGGAATCATCCGCGCCATGGGCGGTAGCGGATCCGTTGTGACCGCGGCGGGCCTGGTGTTCGCGTTCACGATGATGTCGATGTCGGTGAGCGCCATGGTCGTGGTCGCCCAGATGGGCACGACCATCGGGATGGGTCTGTTGTTCGACACATTGGTGATCCGAGCATTTATGACGCCCTCCATTGCCGCGCTCTTGGGCCGATGGTTCTGGTGGCCGCAGCTCGTGCGTCCTCGACCTGTACCGGCAAGATGGTCAGACGCTCCCGCCTGAGGACCGATCCATTGAGATCGTCGATGCCCCGGGGTGGCTTCAGTTGCCGCGATCGGGTGCGCTCATGTCGCCCGTCTCCGGCGTGCCGTCGGCGAGCCCGTAGCGCAAGTACACGATGCCGTTTGGACCGGCCGCTGGCGGTTCGACGAGCGTGAGGTTCGTGGGCACCGCGCCACCGTCGAACACCTTCTTCCCGACGCCGAGGACTATGGGGTGTACCCAGAGATCGAGACGATCGAAGAGCTTCTCGCGCAGAAGGGTCTGCACCAGGTTCAGGCTCCCGACGACCTTGACGTGCTGGTGGCGGTCACGAATCTCGCGCACCGCGCCTGCCAGATCCGGGCCGAGCTGTTCGGAACCGGCCCACGACAGGTTGGGCTTGCCGCGGGAGGCGACGTACTTCGGGACGCTGTTGAAAAGCGTGGCGATCTCGGAATCCTCGTCACCCTCGTAGGACGGCCAGAAGCCGGCGAAGATGTCATACGTCCGCCGGCCGAGCAGGAGGGCGTCCGTGCCCTCGTACGCGGCACCGACCTGTGCACCCGAAACCTCGTCCAGCAATGGCGCCTGCCAGCCGCCGAAGGGAAACCCCACCGGATCCTCGTCGGGGCCGCCGGGCGCCTGCCCGACGAGGTCGAGGGTTGCGAACATCTCGATGTGGATGAGTCCCATGCGTACTCCCGGTGAGTTGGTGATCGCGGTCAGTAGATAGACCTGTGGGTGTCGGCAGACTCATCGCTGCGCCGCAACCTTTTTGACGTAGAAAACGCGGTCGTATCCGTCCTGGCGGCCGCGTGCCGTCTCGATATATCCATGTCGCGAGTAGAACGTTTGATTCTCGGTCATCGCCTGGTGGGTATAGAGCCTGACCTCCGGCAGCCCGAGTTCGCGGGCATCGTCCTCGGCGCGGGCGACCAGTAGCGCACCAAAACCGTGCCCCTGCGCGCTGGGGCGACTGCGACGGTGTCGAGCAAGAGATGGTCGCCGTGCACCTCATTGACGACGACCCCGGCGACCTCGCCGTCAGCTTCGATCACCCACACTCGCGACGACGCGACGGCGGCGCGGTAGTCGGCAGTCATCGGCGCCGGTTGTCTGCCAATCCGAGCGACGTACATGTCGAATGCCGCGTGCACGATGCTCTCGATGACTGCCACGTCGGGCGGAGCCGCTCGGCGAACCTGAACGTCGACCACCGCGCCGACGGTAGAGCATTGCGGTGGGACCTGCCGCCCGACAGTCCGAGCGACGCTGGGGTACCTCGCTAAACCCCGCGCTCGACCGGCAGCAGTCCGCGGTCGACGGCGCCGACCAGTGCGGCGTGGTCGGCTTCGGTCTGATCGGCGTAGCGCCGCGCGAACTTGCACAATGCCTTGTCGACCCGGTCGGAGCTCCCCATGTAACCAGCGATCATCGAGGCTCCACTCGTCCTGGCGTGCCCCTTGGCGAGGAGCTGACCCACCACGCCGGCGTAGTCAGTCAGCGCGGCCGCATCGATTGCGTCTAAAGGAATGCGTCCCTTCATGTTTCGGAACTGTCGCACGTAGTATTGCAGGCCGTCCATCGTGGTCCAACCCAGTAATGGGTCGCTCACGGTCTGCAGTGATTGTTGGTATTCCACGACCCGCTGCCCCTGGTGCGCGTGCCAAGCCGATTCACCGTGCACATAGCGCGCGAGCACCGATCGGCGAGCTTGCTTGAGCTGTAGGAAAACAACGTCGGATTCCGATGAACCCTCCAGCAGCGCCACGTAGGCGCGTAGGCCGACACTGCCCACCCCGACGACCTTGTGTGCAACGTCGACCAACGTGTAGCCACCGAGAACACGTCGCCAGTACGAGGGCAGAGTTTCTAGATACTCGTCGAGTGCCTCCGCCAGTAACTCCGCTTCACGCGGGGGCAGCCGCGTGATCAGGGGTGGTTCCTCGACGATCTTCCGCTCGCCATCCACCTCATGGGTGAAGCGCGGCAGCGCCCGGTCGCCTGTGCGGTGACGGGCTCGCTTCGCCGAGCGCACGACCTGTTCGCTGAGCGGGCCTGCCGTCTCTGCTGCCAGCCTGTCGACATCAAGCCGAACGAAAGACCTTGTGAACAAAGGCAGGTCGGCGAGCCGCCGCAATTCTTGACGATACGAGGCCACACAGGACAGCACCGCGTTGCCACAGTGGTCTTCCGATGTCCCGTTGTCGCGCCCGGCGACCCAGATGCTCGCGGTCAACCGCCGCAGGTCCCACTCCCAGCCGCCCGGGTGCGCCTCGTCGAAATCGTTGAGGTCGATCACCAGATCCCGCTCGGGAGATGCGTAGAACCCGAAGTTGCCGAAGTGCGAGTCACCGCACACCACGGGTGTGATTCCCGTCGCGGGCAGATGCGCGACGTCCTCGGCCATCACCACCGCGGTTCCGCGCAGAAACCCGTACGGCGATTCGACCATGCGACCGACCCGGATCGGGATCAGCCGATCAACCCTCCCCTGGTGACTGATGTTGATGAGTTCCACAGGGTCGGGTCGGTTAGAAGGCGCCGTCCAGTCGGCTAGCGACTTGCGCGGCACCCGCTTACGCAGACTTTTGCCAAGGGCATAACGCTCGGCCCGCGTTACCGGTCGCTGTCGCAACGACCGATACGCAGTGCTGTCGGCATCGGCGAGTACGGTGTGCGCGCGGGCAGCTGCGATGCCATCCATACCGGCTGGATACCCCGTTCGTTGGGAATAGTCCAGAGGCCAGCTGGCGGTTCAATCCCTGGCTCCACAGTCGATGACGCACACCTTTCGCTTACGGAACAGACAACCGGACTGTCGTTGTGGCGGGGAAATGCAGCTTGACCTGCGGTTTCCCAAACCCGCTGAACCAGGGAACCGCAACTTCAGCTCCTGCGCGGCAACCTTTCTGGCGTAGAAAACGCGGTCGTATCCGGGGTGGCTTCAGTTGCCGCGATCGGGTGCGCTCATGTCGCCCGTCTCCGGCGTGCCGTCGGCGAGCCCGTATCTGCCAGTAGTCGACCAGCCGCCACGGGCACAGGATGTAGACGTTGCCGCCAGCGGCCTTGTACCAAGAGTGCTCGATAGATGGATGCCCCCACATAAGGGTCGCGACCTCGGCCAGCAGATCATCGCGGCATCGCTCGTCGGCACGCCATCTTCCGGTACAACAACGCCGCTTGAATACGTGCGGGCAGTTGATGATTACGCGGCGCTGCTTGCGGACGATCCCACGGCGTTCGCAGGCTATTACCGGTGGGACACCTACTATTACGACCGCGGGAGACGTATTGCTGCCCGTCGGCCACGTCTCGACGTCACAGATTCCGGTCGACGACTACCTCGCGACACACCCGCAGTAACTGTGTAGGACATCAGGAAGGACGACAACACGGCCGCCGTGGTCGCGGTGCTGGCGTCGCGCGCAACGCTGGCTCCAGATTGCTTGCGGTGCTTGGCGACAGACGAGTCGTCGACAATCTCTGTCATTGATGGATTGTGACGCTGCGATAACGCCGCAGCGGGCGAGCCGTTGTTGGCCCCGCAGCCGCCCATCAACCCCGTTCCGTATCCTATCCGCGGGTAACAGTGTGCCGGTTCTTTGCTCATCACTTCAATTGCGGCATCGAGGTTTTGGGGACAGTGACTTTGATCAAGCCCGACGTTCTAGGGGCCGTGTGTGCTTATTATGCATAACGAAGGAGCTCACGCGGATCGAATCGCGACGTTGCTGAGACAAGGGCTATGAGGATTCTATTCGTTAATATGCCATTCGCCGCCGTCCGCGCCGCGATCGGGCCCAGTCTACTCAAGGCCCATCTTGCGGCAGCGGGCTACCACTCTCGAGTCCTGCATCTGAATATGCGGTTCGCCCGGCAATTCGGGAGCACCGATTACTCCTATGTTGCTGAGGGGTCACCAAACCAGAGTCTGGCCGGCGACTGGGTTTTCTCGTCTTGTCTGTATGGCGAGAGGCCGGCCGCAGACGCCGCATACTTGGATGCCTTCGAAGAGCGCTTCGGACAGGACGTCTCCTGTGCCGGCGCAATCGCCACCATTCGGCGAGCCCGTGCGCTTGCCAGTGCTTTCCTTGACGAGTGCCTAGACGACCCAATATGGCAGGACTACGACACCGTCGGGTTCACTTCGACGTTCACCCAGCATGTTGCATCGCTTGCGCTGGCACGCGGACTGAAGGAACGCTACCCAGACAAGACGATAATCTTTGGCGGCGCCAACTGTGAAAGTGTGATGGGGCTGGCCGTGCACCGCATGTTCCCTTTCGTCGACTATGTGTGTAGCGGTGAGGCGGATGTGAGCTTTCCTCGTCTGGTTGACGCGCTCTCCCAGGGAGGTGAGCCCCTTGCGATTCCCGGTGTGATCGGGCGCGAGGGCGGGCAGTCCGTTGCGCTTAGCCTATCTCCGGAGAAGGTCGCCGACCTCGATGACCTGCCGATGCCCGATTACGGCGACTTCTTCGAGCAACTAGCGGTCATGGGTGATTCGGATGCGGGCATCTTGATGGAGTCCTCCCGCGGCTGCTGGTGGGGTGAGAAACACCATTGCACCTTCTGCGGCCTAAACGGGACCACGATGGCATACCGCAGCAAGTCTGCGAATCGCGTCTTAGCCGAGATCGAGACACAGGTCGCGCGCTACCAGCGGAACAACATCGAGATGGTCGACAACATACTCGACATGCACTATTTCAATGACCTCCTACCGCAACTGCGCAGCCGGGGCCTTCGCCTCGATTTGTTCTATGAGACCAAAGCAAACCTCACCAAAAAGCAGGTTCGCGAACTACTACGAGTCCGGGGTAAAAACGATCCAACCTGGCATCGAAAGTCTTAGCAACGGCGCGCTGAAGATTATGCGTAAGGGCACTACCGCGATGCAGAACATTCAGCTGCTCAAGTGGTGCAAAGAGATTGGCATTAATGTCTTCTGGGTCCTTCTCTACGGCTTTCCGGGCGAGGACCCTGCCGACTACCGGAGAATGGCAGTTCTCATCGATCAGTTGACTCACCTTGAGCCTCCCCAGGTCATGCAAGCCATCAGGCTCGATCGGTTCAGTCCGAACTTCGTCTCCGCCAAGGATCTCGGCTTCTGCAACGTGCGCCTCGACCGGAGCTATCGGCTGATCTATGACGAGGACGAAACCAACCTCAGCGAGCTCGCATACTACTTCGAATGCGATTATGTCGACGGGCGTCAACCGCTGGACTACGTGGCCGAGACAAAACAAGCGGTGCGACGTTGGTGCAACCAAGCCGGCGGTCAAGGGCTGATTTACATTGACCGCGGTGACCAACTGGATGTCTGGGACTACCGTCCGATCTCGCAGCGACGACTCAACATTCTCAACGGAGTGGACCGAGAGGTTTACCTCTACTGCGACAGCCAGCGCTCAGCTCGGGCCGTCGAGACCTTCACCGAAGGACTCGGCCTGTCTGCCGAAGCGGCCCAAGAGTCACTTCGCCGACTCGTCCGAGACCAACTCATCCTCCGGCTCGACGACCGGTACTTGAGCTTGGCGGTAGCTTCAACGGTTCCACGTGAGGGCGAACGCGGTCTTACGGTGGACGACACGATCGCGTATTTGGACCAATAAAAACCTCCTCGTTGCGGAGTTAGTGTGACCGGAACGCGGCGGGTCTTGCCGGCCGACGCTGGCAACGGGTCAGCGCTTGTCACGCACCTGTTCGCCATAGGCTGTTACGAGACGGACGAATGTTTCAGGTCCGCGGGATGGCGGTCAAGTTCACGCTGCCGGACGGGTCGACGACGGACGTCTCGACGCAGAGCGTAGTTAAGTTTGAGTGCTAACTCGTTTATCTAGAATTTGTATATCTGGTAGGACTAACTTTCCTACTTGCAAAAAACAAAGCTGCGACGAGCCGGATATTATCACTTTAACTAGACTGTAACCTCCTATTTCATATACTTCGTGATAGTAGGCATTAAAGCCATTTTTATGCAGTACTGACAGAATCACATCTTTCTGTCTGGCTAGATCCTGCCCGTAATATAAATTCGGGACTTCCGAGAAATCGATAACCGCGTAATTATTGTTCTGAACCACCTCTTTAATATCTGCAACAGCTGCTCTTGCTAATATCGGATAGCGTTCTAACCGGCTTACTGTATTACTTTCGACACGATTCAAACGCTCATTGCGCAAATGTACCGGCTGCAAAGATTCTAGCAATGCTCTTTCTAAAGCATATGCAGCACATAAAGAAGCACCATACCCTTTAGGCATTATGGGTGCGTGGTACTTGCTAAAAGTGACACAAAAACAAGGTACACCGATATCTGAAGTAATATCGATTATGAACAATTCGTCGTCGTATTCACTTTCGATGGAAGCAAGATAATATTTCAGATAATCGGGAATGGTAGCTTTATCTACGATTCTTACTTTATTACCCCTAATAAACCCGTTGTAAAGAAATAATGAGGTGGCATCACGTTCAATCGCCTCGTTTAAAGCATGAACCATGGCTTCATCAAATGTGCTACCCGATGCACAGCCCGATCCATTGCTCAAGTACGATAAATTGTAAAATGCTGAATCGTCATAGCTAAATTTGTTGTTTGGGCTATACCTAGGTTCTGCTAGGGACAGGGGATAATAAACGACCTGGTCATCTTGTAGCGAATTTAATTCGATCCACGGTATTGTTTTACCAGTCCCTCCAATCAAATTGATGAAATCTTTTGGAAGAATCTGTTGGTCGATTAAAGACGTAAGGCTAGGATTCTCGGCCACCTGTAATCTTACAGCTCTTTCTTCATCATGAAACGTAACATAACTAATATAATGTTCGAACGCTTCAAATAAAGCACTAACCTTTGACTGGATACCGATACCTTTGCCACAACCGATGAACTGCTTCTTAATGTTTTCATCGCTTATAATTGCCTGGAAAGTTTTGATCTCTGAGCCCTCGTGCAGGGTACTTGCTACTAACTGATGTAGACGTATCAGTTCCAAGATTCTTTCATATGCTTCTTCTGAAGGTATTTGCCTCTCAACGCCATAAGAGCTCTTCATGTCAGACCTTTTGGGGCCTGGCCCTTTTGTGTGCGCTCAACTACAAATTTGCCTTCTTTAATTAAAAAGCTTTCATTAAAACCTGGGATCAATACATGTAATGACGTCAAACCGCCGGCTTCATCCTTATAGATGTGCCGATATATTTTATATCCGCCACTTCTTTCGAGCCGTTCAGAAATAGTAAATATCTGCTTTGCGAGATCTAAATCAGCATATAGTGGGAGATCCTCATAGTCGGTAGTGCGACTTATCTTGTTGTTTATCGCCAGCTTATAACCTCGCAAAAATACTGAATAATTAGCAAAATTATTTAGTATTTGCCTTTCTCTCTGTTCTGCGTTTGAATTACGTAATAACCGACATTGTAACGCCTCGAAAATAGACTTTTCAACGGCATATTGCCTATGTAAAGAGCAAGCAAGGCCCTTCGGTTGGACTATGCAATCTGTCTGTCTATTGAACAATGTGAGAATGCAAGGTATATCAAAATCATTAGTTAGCAAAATGATTGATAGGTCGTCATTGAACTGTGTTTCAATGTGCTTAATTGCTTCAGATATATGCTTTGGGAGGCTGTCTTTATCTATATAATTTACTTCGTGGTTTGAGCCATTTTCAAAGCAATGTGCCAAAATAAATAGGGAAAAAGAATGCTTCTCAATCCACTCTGTGATTCCATGTAATAGAGCTTCGTTATAGGTGAGTCCAAAGGAAGACCCTGTATCGTGAGATCTCCATAGCAACGAGTCTGCACTAACTAATGCAGCATTCTGTAATTTATCATAACGCGGTTCGGTCAGAGCTACGGGATAATAAATACTATTTTGGATATTATCATTTATATCGATGTAAGGTAACGTGAGGTAATCTGTTTGTTCGTTGTTTTTAAAGATGTCGATATATTTAGTGAATTTCTCAATTATCGGTGAACTTAGAACCTGAGCTGGTGGTAGCAATGGCATCTGGCTATTATCATAGCTCAGTATGGTATTGAAAGCGGTATAATGTTGCAGACATTCAGCCAGTGCGCTGGCCAAACATTGTTGTTTAAATCCTTTGCCACCTCCGACCCAGTTAGTTAATTTCTCATTATCGTAAATAAACGCCTTGTATACGGGGAAGACGTCATCCCCGTTCTTTTCCAAGCGATATTTGAGTCCCAGATTACCTAAGTGGTTAACTAGGTAATCCACGACGTAGGATGGTTCAAATTCCCTTTCAGGAGTCTTCTCAAACAACATCACAAACTAGATGTCGTTATTTTGTAGCAGAGGCCGTTATTTTTGTAGGTCGTTTACTAACTGAGTATATTCTTCTTCAGAGATTGACCCAAACCCAGGACCAACCAATACCCCACGACCAAAGTCTGGATCCATTAGTTCGAATTGATCAACTGTCTTTTCGTCCATTTTTTTATCCCTTTCTAATACGGCAGAAAAGCTCTTGTGCTTATCCAATTTACGGTGACGAAGCTGTTAACGTCAAGCACCCGGACGAATTCGCCGAGCTTCTTTGAGCGTTGCGACCGACCACCGCGACACCAGTGCGTGTCGCGAAATACTTTACGACTCATCCGGATTTGGTTGGCTTACTTCGATCGAGTCGCGCCATCACGAAGGTCCCCGCGAGCTAGGCCACACTCGAATACCAAGGGCAGCAAGGGTTTCGCTGGGTCAACACCGAGGGCGATTCCAGGTTCGTTCGCTATCACTTCATCCCGGTGGCCGCGCGTCACCGTGCTTGACAACGCCGCTGACCGGGCACATCTGGGCGCAAACCGAGGCAATCTCAACGAATTACAGGAGAATCACGTCGTCTAGCAGCAAGGTCACCGTTCCGGTCGGCAGCCCGCTCACCGCAGGACCCCTCCACTCAGTTCGGCTCATGCTAGCCAGCCTGCAGCTAACGCGTAGGAATAACATCAGCGTGTGCGCGAATTTCTACGACCCCCACCGCCCGCAGATCGCGGTCCAACCGGTGGTCTTGCGCCGTCGCGGCCGGATAGTCGACGCAAAGCGAACCGAGGAGACCACCATGATCGCCCAAACCAGCCCCGTCGAGCGGGCTCGGCGATACACGAAGTAACGACACAGTGACGACGGCCCAGACGACCGACGTCGGCGCGCTGCCGCTGGCGCCGAAGAACCCACTGCCCTACCGGCAACGGCTACACGCTCTCAGGGATTTTCACACCGGACAGGAAATACTGCGCGACGCGGGCGGACCCGTGACCCGAGTGAGCCTCGGCCCGAAGTGGCTATTCCCCCCAACGGTCGTAGCCACCTCACCGCAAGCGGCCCGCGACATCCTCGGACGCAAAGACGGATTCGTCGACAAGAACATCGTTCATCGAGAAATGCGGCAGCTGCTAGGGGACAACCTGTTCGATCTTATGCACGCGCGATGGCTTCCCCGCCGGCGCTTGCTGCAACCGATCTTCACAAAACAGCACGTCCGGGCTTTCGGTGGCCACATGTCGCAAGCCGCAGAGATGGTCGCCAATACATGGCGCGACGGAGTCGAAGTCGACCTGGACGCCGAGTGCCGCCGAGTGACCCTTCGGACCCTGGGGCGCTCGGTTTTCGGGCTGGACCTCGATAAGCGCGCCGACGCGGTCGCCGAGCCGCTGCGCATCGCCCTGTCCTATATCGCCGACCGCGCCCTACGGCCGATACGTGCACCGCGATGGCTGCCGACGTCGGCGCGGCGCCGCGCACGAGCCGCCGGCGCCACCATCTACGCCCTCGCCAATGAGATCGTCCAAGCCTGCCGTTGCGATCCAAGCCGCGATGCGCCACTGGTGCACGCCCTGATCGCGGCCACCGACCCGGCAACCGGGCGGTCGCTGTGCGACCAGGACATCTGCAACGAAGTGATCGTCTTCATGCTGTCCGGCCACAACACCACTGCAAGCACGCTGGCGTACGCGCTGTGGGCGCTGGGCCGCAACCGCGACCTGCAGGACCGCCTTGCCGCCGAGGTCACCGATATCGACGATCGCGAACTCACGCCGGAGGACGTGCCCCGGCTGGGCTACACGGTCCAGGTGCTGCACGAGGCGTTGCGGCTCTGCCCGAGGAGCTCCATGATCAGCAGGATGGCGACCCGTGATATCGAGGTCGACGGCTGCCGCGTCGAGGCTGGCACGATGCTGACGGTCGGAATCTATGCCCTACACCGCGATCCAGTCCTGTGGGCCAACCCGCTGGTGTTCGACCCCGACCGGTTCAGCCCGCAAAACTCCAAGGGGCGCGACCGCTGGCAATTCATACCCTTTGGCGCTGGCCCACGATCATGCATCGGGGACCACTTCGCCCTGCTCGAAGCCACCCTCGCGCTGGCGACTATCATTCGCCGTATCGAAATCATTTCCCTGGACGACGATTTCACGGTGGCCACGCCGTTCACCACCGTCGCCGCAGGACCAATCAGTGCCCGCCTGCGCCTCCGGATTTGACGCTCGCGACGCGACGGCGGCCTGGGCTACTTCGCCCGGGTTGGTTGACCCGAGTGTTGACGGGGACGAGTTCTAGTTCCCTAACATACCCTCTGACCTGCGGAAATGAGTGGAGCCAAGGGGACTCGAACCCCTGACCCCCACACTGCCAGGGTGAAACCGGGTGTGCTGGCCTGTGTGCGGTGTCCACTCCGTGTCGATCCGTGCACGTCCGCGGGCGGTTCGTGTATTCATGCGTCCAGTGTGTGTTCGCGGAGGATCGAGAGTCTTAGGACACCGCTAGGACACGCCGAACGTTTCGTTCGGAAGGCGAGCCGGATTCCGCCTACGCTCGCCGCACCCGTACGGCGAAGAAGGCACCACTGAAACGGTCCCGAACCGGGTGGATGGTCGCGGTCACTCAGGGAGCGGATTCGCGTAACTACAGCGGTCTATGAAGTCGACTGCGGGTTGCTTGATGCCGTCGAGGTCGGCCCGAACCTGCGGGTTGGCGTCCAAGTAAGCCTGTACCTGAGGACGCATTTCGTCCCTGGTTTGGCCTCTGAGGGTCGCGAAATAGTCGTTCACGGGGGGATGAGTGAACAGATAGGTCGACGTCGCCGCGGCAACCCCCGCCCTCACGCCCGCCCAATCCGCGGGCGAGCAATTCGGCGGCGCAGGTGGCGGCGGCGTTGGCGGCTCGGCACTTGCAGCCGCTGCGCTTCCGACAAACATTGCACCAGCCAATGCGACAGCGCCCACGGCTCCCACTACTGCCCGGCGCCCAGGACCTCGTGACGGCAACATCATTGCTGCTTCTCCTTCATCGAATGAATGGCGGATTCATCGGGCTTGTTGGTCGAGTACGGGGGACCTAGGAGGGCCGATTCTGGCCGTCCAGGAGACGGAGACGCACTGCGATGGATACTGACGCTGGGATCGATGTCGGCAGGGGGACGACGATCCGCGGGGTGGCCACCGTCAACGCCAATCCCGGCATCGCGTAGCGCTGAGAGTCATCGTAGGGCTACTCCCGCAATCTAGGTGGTAGGGCTCCCTGCACCCTATGAGGCCATACGATAAGTCCACTGGCCAGGGCGCGTAAGCATATTCGCCATTGAAGGGTCAGACCGTACCTCTCACAGGTCACCACGCAGAAATCTCGAATGCCTGGAATCTGGTCAGATCATTCAGATGCACTCAAGCAGCTACGACCACCGTGCTCGGCTTCCGCGAAACCCAATGCACGCCGTCGTTGCCATGGTCGCCACCATCTGCGCTGAATCCAGCCCCCGGCCATTGCACGAATCGTAGGATCTCCACGCAGAAGGCAACCGAGAGAAGATGTGCAATGAAGGCTTGGCTACGACACAGTGCCTTATCTGCCGTCGTGTTGGCATTTCTGCCGCTGATCGAACTCGTCTCACCAGCGGTCGGCCGCGCTCAACCGCCACCTTGCCCGCCGGGCATGTACTGGAACTTCGGTACGAATATATGCGAATTTCCGCTACCTCCGCCCGTGTACATCGACCCGTGGTTGCCAATTTGGGTCCCGGATGTCGTCGATGCCGACCTCGACCTCGATATCGATATCCCAGTCGGCCCTCCGGGTATCGGGGCTCCAGGGCCTCCAGGTGGGATCGGGCCAGGAGGACCGAATATCGGGCGTCCTGGACCAGCACCCCGACCTCGCGGTGGGGGTGGTGGTCGGCGTGGCGGTGGGCGACGCTAGGTCGAGCGGTACCTTGGCCCGGTCGGTCACGCGCCAGCAGCGGGCAGTAATGCCAGCGAATCCGCGTGTGTTCACGACCCGTTGAACTCACTCTCGGCACAACGGGGGTCGGCCTCACCGCCAGCGAACAGCGTTGACCTGAAAACGAATAACACTGGTGGGCGCGGAGCCGCCGACCGCTGGCGTGTAAATGCGCCTACGGTCGTCCAGGCGGTGTCTCGCCGTACTTTCGCGTCATGCTGATTAGGCGTTTCTGGGTCGGAGTGTCGGCGCCGTGATGCCGTGTAGTTGCCTGGCTTGGCACATTCCTGGCACAGCGGGGTTTCTCGAAAGTGGAGCTAAGGGGACTCGAAGTCCTGGCCCCTGACCTGCCGAAATACCCTCTGAGCTGCATAGACGATTTCAGCGCCCCTTGCGAACGCACGCGGAAAGACGCGAAACGACGTCAGGCGACCTGCGGATACGCGGAAGGTGTTGACGGCGTCCACACTCTACGAGCAGTCCGCGCACACAGGTTGGTGAGCGTCTCCAAGCGATCCAGGAGTCCCGCTATCCGGTGCAGACGAGCACAACACCGCTTGACGACATCTGGGCAACCGGCAAGGGGTTGTCCCTGCGTAGTCGTCGACCCGGACAACTGCGCGCGGCCAAAGTGAGCGGTCCGTCTGCCCACAGCCGGGCGTGTGTGAACAGACGGCTCGCCGATGCGCTCAGAAGTGATGTGTGGCCTGAGTGCTGGTGCCGTTGTCGCAGGTGATGGTCACGTTGTAATCCCGGTTTAGCGGGACCGCCGGAACGACCTTGAGATCGTAGGTGGAGTTGGCGGGCAGCGCGAAGCTGCGGTTGACGCGATCCGTGACGTACGTGCATTGCGACGTCACCCCGCTACGGTCCGTGATGTGGGCCACGAAACCGCCCAGGACCACATCCCAAGAGACCGTCGGTCCCTGCTTTGGGGCCGGAGGCTGGTTTGGTGGTGGCTGCTGCTGCTGCGGATCCGTGCAGCCCGACACCACGACGTGCGCGCCCTGTTGATTCTGCAATTTGCTCTTCGCGGAGCCTTCGGCGGCAGAAAGAACGGGGTCGGTCGCGCCTGCAAACTCGCCATAGTCGTTGGCCGCTGCTGCAGCGCACGCGTTCTTGGCACTGGCCTGCATGACGCAGTGGCTGCCGCCGCTATTTTGGCAGTCGGATAATGCGTTGACTCCGGTCTGTTGCTCGTCGGTTCCGACCGCCATGCCTCCGACGGAGACGACGGGGGGGTTGTCGTTAGCAAGTCCGACCGCGACGACGACATACTGGTCAGCGGCGTTGGCCGTCGCCGTTGTGCCGAGCAGGCTGGCGACGGTCGCGCCAGCGGCGACGAGCATGGCGCCGACCGCAATGCGAGACAATCGTCCCACAATGTTGATAGTCATGATGTTGTCCTTCTCCTTTGACGCAGCGTTGTGGAACGCACTCACCTCTAGAGCGACCAGCGCCGGAGCGGACATTCAATTTATTTGTGGCAAAACTTAGTTGGGGCCGGTGTGGCCGTTGCGAGTGTCTTGAAGTATTCGCTCATTCCCAACTCAGTTCAGCAAAATGGCCAAATCAGCGGCCAAAGCGCTGTGATCTCCTGATCCGTGCCGATGTTCAGACGCAGTCACCTATAGGAAGCGAACCTGTTCGTTAATTAGTAATTTTGCCGCCAACTCGAGTTTCCGAAATGGCTAGTTGAAGAAATGTGCGTTGCGCATGCGGCCTGAGTGCGGAAATAAGTGGAGCTAAGGGGACTCGAACCCCTGACCCCCACACTGCCAGTGTGGTGCGCTACCAGCTGCGCCATAGCCCCGTGAAGTTGTGCTCATCGAAGCTACACCACCTGCAGTAAGCCTTCAAAGTCGCTGGTCACGGCACTTCGCCTCCCGCTTCGGGACCCAGTGCGCGGACAGGTGTCGGCCGCACGGGCGGAAGGCCCCGTGTCTCGGGTGCGAAGACCCAGCCGATCGCCGCCAGCAGCAGCACCACGCCGCTGGCCACGAAGGCCCATGTGAACGACGTGTGCTCGGCGATCTGCCCGACGGCGAGCGATCCGAAGATCGATCCCAGGTCGGCCATCATCTGAAACGTCGCAACGGCCGTGCCACCGCGCGCCTTGTTTCCGACGATGTCGGCGACCGCGGCCTGCTGTGGGGAGACGAAGATGCCCGTCGCCGCGCCCGTCACATACGCCGCGGCCAGGAACACCGGCAGTGACGATGTGTAGCCGACCAGAACCGTCGACGCCGCCGACACGGTCAACCCGACGATCAGCAGTTTGCGCCGCCCGATCCGGTCCGAGAGATAACCGCTGGGGATGACAGCGGAGATGTTCCCGATCGCGAACGTCGCCAACGCCAGGCCGGCGAAGCCGGTGCCGTAACCCAGCGCCTCGACCACGAACAGCGGCACCAGCGCGATGCGCAACCCGAACGCCGCCCAGCCCGTCGCGAAGTTGGAGAACAGCGCGGCCCGGTACGCCCGGTGACGAAGCACTGTTCGCACCGAGATAGCGGGCTCGGTATTCACCTCCGGCGCCGCCACCGTGGAATGCCGCAGGCTCACGAAAACCACTGTCGCGGCGACTAATAGCGCCACTCCGTAGATGATGAACGGCGCCGCCAACCCGAATCCCACGGTCAGGCTGCCCAGCACCGGTCCGCCCACCGAGCCGATGAGAAATCCCGACGAAAACATGCCTGCGACGCGGCCGCGCGCATCCGGCGGCGATATCCGGATCATCAGACCCAACGACGACACCGTGAACATCGCCGAACCGAGCCCGCCGACCGACCGGAACAGCAGCAGTTGCCAGTACGTCTCCGCGAAGGCGCACGCCCCGGTGGACAACGCCACGATCACCAGCCCGCTGATGTAGACCCGCCGCTCCCCCAACCTCTGAACCAACAAACCGGCAGGCGGCGCCGAGATCAGCCGCATCAACGCGAAGGCGGTGATGATGAACGTCGCGGCGCTGATGCTGACCCCGAAGTGCCGGGCGTACTGCGGGAGGACCGGGGCGACCACGCCATAGCCCAGCGCGACCACGACGTTCGCCGCGACCAGCATCCAGACTTCGCGAGGGAGCCGCTCCCTGGCCTTGGTCGAACAGTCGCCCTCCGCTTCAGAGCTCACGCAATGACTTTATTCACGACCTCTTTGGCCGCTTCCTGGACCTCGGCCAGATGCTTGGGGCCCTTGAACGACTCGGCGTAGATCTTGTAGACGTCCTCGGTGCCCGACGGCCTCGCGGCGAACCAGGCGTTCTCCGTCGTCACCTTCAGCCCGCCCAGCGGCGCGCCGTTGCCTGGGGCGGTCGTCAGCTTGGCGGTGATGGCCTCCCCCGCCAGCTCCGTGGCGGTTACCTGCTCCGGCGACAGTTTGGCCAGCCGTGCCTTCTGCTCGCGGTCGGCAGGCGCATCGATACGCGCATACGTTGGCGCACCGTACTTCTCGGCGAATGCCTGGTATCGCTGCGACGGCGAAGTACCGGTGACGGCGAGTATCTCCGACGCCAGCAGCGCCAGGATGATGCCGTCCTTATCGGTCGTCCACGTCGTTCCGTCCTTCCGCAGGAACGACGCCCCGGCGCTCTCCTCGCCGCCGAAACCGATCGTGCCGCTGATCAACCCGTCGACGAACCACTTGAACCCGACCGGCACCTCCACAAGCTTGCGGCCCAGTCCCCCGACGACCCGGTCGATGATCGACGAGCTGACCGCGGTCTTGCCGACGGCCGTCGACGCGGGCCATTCCGGCCGGTTGGTGTACAGGTACTCGATCGCCACCGCGAGATAGTGGTTCGGATTGAGCAGCCCGCCGTCGGGTGTGACGACCCCGTGGCGATCGGAGTCGGCGTCGTTGCCGGTCGCGATCTGATACGAGTCGCGGTTGGCGATCAGCGACGCCATCGCGTTGGGCGAACTGCAGTCCATCCGGATCTTGCCGTCGGTGTCGAGCGTCATGAACCGCCACGTCGCATCGACCAGCGGGTTGACCACCGTCAGCTCGAGGTTGTGCCGCTCGGCGATCGCTCCCCAGTAGTCGACGCTCGCCCCACCCAGCGGGTCGGCGCCGATGCGGATCTTCTCGGCACTGATGGCGTGCACGTCGACCACGTTCGGCAGGTCCTCGACGTACGCGTCCATATAGTCGTGGCGCTGCGCGCTCTGTAGGGCCCGGGCCAGCGGTATCCGCTTCACGGCCTTGAGCCCGTCGCGCAGGATCTCGTTCGCCCGTTTGGCGATCACCCCTGTCGCGTCGGTGTCGGCGGGACCGCCGTTGGGCGGGTTGTATTTGAAGCCGCCGTCGCGTGGCGGATTGTGCGACGGGGTGACGACGATGCCGTCGGCCAGATCCCCGTCCCGGCCGCGGTTGAACGCCAGGATCGCATGGCTCACGGCAGGCGTCGGTGTGTAGCGGTCGGCCGAATCAACCATTGCGACAACGTCGTTGGCGGCCAGCACCTCGAGCGCCGATGCCCACGCCGGCTCCGACAGTGCGTGGGTATCACGGCCGATGAACAACGGACCGGTCGTCCCCTGTTCCGCCCGGTACTCGACGATGGCCTGCGTGGTCGCCACAATGTGAGCCTCGTTGAACGCCGCATCCAGACTGGACCCGCGGTGCCCGGACGTGCCGAACGTCACCTGCTGGTCGACGTTGTCCGGATCGGGCTCCACGGTGTAGTACGCGGTGACCACGTGGGCCACGTCGATGAGGTCTTCGGGTTGCGCCAGCTTGCCGGCGCGGGGGTTGGCGGCCATGACCCCGATTCTGCCCCTCCGAAATTCGTGCCGTAGCCGAGTAAGGAAGGTTGACGGCGTTACTTTGGCTCATGTTCAGTTTCGACGGGCGGGAACTGGCGGCGGTATTCGTCGGTGGCGCGCTGGGCACCCTGGCACGGGCGGGGCTGGAGACGTTAGCCGCGCCCGATCCCGGCCGCTGGCCCTGGCCAACGTTCGCCGTCAACATCGTGGGCGCCTTCCTGTTGGGCTATTTCGCCACCCGCCTGCTCGAACGTTTGCCGGTGTCGAGTTATCGGCGACCTCTGTTGGGCACCGGTCTGTGCGGGGGCCTGACGACGTTCTCCACGATGCAGGTCGAGACCATCAAGATGCTCGAGCACCACCACTACGGCTTGGCGCTCGGCTACACCGCCGCGAGCCTCGTCGCCGGCCTGCTCGCCGTCTACGTCGCCACCGCCCTGGTACGGCGGGTCCGGGTGCGCCGATGACCGTCGCGGTCTGGGCCGGCGTTGCGCTGATCGGCGGCGTCGGCGCGGTGCTGCGTTTCCTGGTCGACCGCACGGTGTCCAAGCGGGTCGCCCGGTCATTCCCGTTCGGCACCCTCGTGGTCAATCTCAGCGGCGCCCTGCTGCTCGGCTTCTTCGCCGGACTCGTGCTCAGCCCGCACGTCGCGCTGCTGGCCGGGACCGCGTTCGTCGGCTCCTACACCACCTTTTCGACGTGGATGCTGGAGACCCAGCGCCTCGGTGAGGAGCGTCAGGTCGCCTCCGCGTT
The DNA here is from genome assembly GCA_963713225.1 of uncultured Actinomycetota bacterium. Classification (GTDB taxonomy): domain Bacteria; phylum Actinomycetota; class Actinomycetes; order Mycobacteriales; family Mycobacteriaceae; genus Mycobacterium. The sequence continues at coordinate 110,785 of CAVQLB010000003.1, forward strand.
CGCCAACATCGCGGTCAGCGTCGCGCTCGGCCTGGCCGCGGCGTGGCTGGGCCAGCGGATCGGCGCCGCGCTGTGACCGACTACCTCAAGCTCACCGCATACTTCGCCGAGCGCCTGCGCCACGGGGATAAGTTCCTCTCCGACGCCATGCTCGACCTCTACGGCGACAACGCGGTGGCCACCAGTGTCGTACTTCGCGGCATCGCCAGCTTCGGTCCACACCATGAATTGCGCACCGACCAGTCGTTGAGCATGTCGGAGGATTCGCCGATTGCGGTGGCCGCGGTGGACACGGCCGACAAGATCGCGGGCCTGGCCGACCAGGTCTCCACGATGGTGTCTCGCGGGCTCGTCACACTCGAACGCGCGCGCATCGCCGGCACGTCGACGCGGCCACCTGACGCCGCGAAGCTCACGATCTATGTCGGCCGCCAGGACCGGGCGGACGGACGGCCTGCGTACCGCGCGGTGTGTGACGTCTTGTGCCGCCACGGATTCGCCGGAGCCTCAGTATTTCTCGGCGTTGACGGCACCGCACGGGGGCAGCGCAGACGCGCCCAGTTCTTCAGCCGCAACTTGGGCGTGCCCGTGATGATCATCGCCGTCGGGACCGGCGAGCAGGTTGGCGAAGCACTTCCCGAACTCGAAACACTGCTGCGGGAACCGCTTTTCACCATCGAACGGGCACAACTGTGCAAACGCGACGGCGCACTGCTTGACGCGCCCGGCGGCCCTGCCCGCCGCCGACGAGCACGGTCGGCCGCTGTGGCAGAAGCTGATGGTGTACACCTCGGAGTCAGTGCTTCACGACGGCACACCGATCCACCGCGCCATTGTTCAACGACTTTTCGAAACCCGAGCGGCCAGCGGAGCGACAGCGTTGCGCGGCATTTGGGGATTTCACGGTGACCATGAACCGCACGGCGACAAGTGGATTCAGCTGGCACGTCGGGTGCCTGTCACCACGATCATCGTCGACACCCCCGACCGCATCGCGCGCAGTTTCGACATCGTCGACGAGCTCACGGCGCAGCACGGGCTGGTGACCAGCGAGCTGGTTCCCGCGCTGGTGTCGATCGACGGCGGGGAGCGCCGCGGAGGCACCGCGTTGGCGCATCACCTGTACTGATCGACGGTCACTCTTTGGCGAGGTTCACCAGGAACTCGATCGTGCCCGTGGGCACAACCTTGACAAAACCGGCGAAATCCGGTGGTGTGACACCGAAGTCGGTCCACGTCACCGGGACAGAGCCGGCGGCGATGACGGTGTCGCCCGCACGTTTGACATTCACTTTCGCGGTCACGTCGCGCGCAGTGCCCTTGATCATCATGCTGCCAGGCACGTCGACCGTCACCGCTTCCCCGGTCTCCGGAACACCCGAAACGTCGACCGGCTGTGTCGCCTTGAACTCAGCGGTCGGGAACCTGGCGACATCCATGATGTCCCCGCCACGGAACTGGCCGTCGCGTGCGCTCTCCGGCGAGGTGATCGATGCGACGTCGATCGTGAAGTTGGCCTTCGCAAGCTTGGCCTCGTCGACCACCACGTCGCCCGAGACTTTGGTCGTCCGACCGTTGACCGTGAGCGGAGAGCCCCGCAGCGTCTCGTCGACGCGATAACCCGCCTGCGTGCGGTTGCCATCATCGCTCGGCCCGGGCACCACCGTCCAGGTGCCGTTGATGTCGGTTGTCGCGGCCTCGGTCTGCGATGGCAGCGCCAGCTCCGGGTCGGCATCGCCTGCGATGAACTCGCGATACACCGAGGGCCCCGCCGCCACTGCGGCGACGACGACCACGACGACGATCCCGACGAGCCACAGCAGCCGTTTCATAGCTGCGACGCTAGCCGAGGTCGACATCCAGTGGTCGGCGAGTGAGCCACCCGGTCCGCGGCGTCGCCTGCGTCTTCGGGCGGACCCTCCGCCGATGCCCAGCGCATGTAGCCCAGGGCGCATCGGGGCGATCGTCTCACGCTGTCAGCAGGAGTACACCCGCGATGAGCAGGGCGGCGACCTTGACGAGTTCGAGCCCGACGTAGGCCCAGTGCGCGCGCGACCGCGGCGCATCGTCACCCGCCAGTACCGCGTCCGACCGCCTGCTCAGCCGTGGGCGCACGATCAGCACCTGGGCGAGGAGCGTGACCACGGCGACGCCCGCCGTCACCGCCGCACCGAGTGGCGGCGGATCGAGGGCGAAGGTGCAGGCCAGCACCGCCGCCAGGACGAGTTCGCAGCCGTTGAGGGTGCGAAAAACCAAGCGCCCGATGCCGAGACCGAGTTGCAGGGTGACGCCCGGGGCGCGGAATTTCAGCGGCGTCTCGACGAACGAGATCGCCAACACCATGCCCAGCCACACGAAGACCAGCGCTACCGCGACAGCCGATGCCGGACTCACGGCCCGCAGCCTACGACATAGGTTGGGCCGAGGCCTGGACAAGGCCAAAGACCTCTTACAAAGGCCGTCATCAATCGATGACGCTTTCCGAAGGGCGTGCACCCTGAGGGTTCGGCAGGCGTAGAAGTGGAATCGTGGGGGTATGAACACCGATCGGGTCGCAGAGCTTCAGCGCTGGGAAGACGCGGGCGCCGTCTGGTCGGTGGTCTCCCGGAAACACGACCGGGTGACGATCGCTTTGTTGAGGTGCGACGGCGGCGAGGAGGTGGACCGGTTCACCTCCGACGACCAGCGGCTGCTGGACTACATCGGCGATCGACTCGACAGCTAACCGGCGGTCACCACCAGGGCCGCCTCGCTGTAGGGGTGGACGCGATAGAAGAAACGGGCGGATGTCACCAGTGGCGCGGCCTCGGCCTTGCTCACCAGGCGAGGGTTGACGACCGGCACCGTCTTGCCGTGCTTGTGGATGGTCGCAGGCCCGCCGGCCAATACGTTTTGGACCCAGTGGGATTCGAGTCCGTAGCCGATGAGGATGACGTAGCCGTCGTCGGTGTCGAAGATGTTCAGTGGCGTGCGATATCGCTTACCCGACTTGCGTCCGACATGCTCGAGTGTGCCCTGCAGCGGCGCCCATCCGCCGAGCGCAACGGCGAGCGGATTGGTGATTCGGCGATTGAATTTCGCCACCGCGCGAGGTACTCGCATCACTTTCCTTCCCTGTACTGCGCGCCGAGGATCGACGCGACTGTCTCCCCGACCGAGCGGACGAACGTGCGGTCGTCCATGTCCTCCAGACCCGTAGACGCCCGAAGGAAGTCGCCGAACAGGCACCAGCCGAGCTGCAATGCGATCGTATGCGCGGCGGCGAGTCGCGCACTGAGTTCGGTGGGATGCTGCGGCCGCACAGTGTCCAGCAGCACCCCCATCGTCGGGAAGCGGCTCTGCAGTTCGCCGACCGGATAGCCGTCGAGCGACGCATACGCGAGGACCCGCAGCTGCCGGTCGACGGCGTCGGCGATTCTGCTGCCTTCGGCGTCGTCGGCGAGCAGTTCGGCGAGGTGGCCGCCGAGATACTCGAGCACCGCGGAGACGAGTCCGTCCTTACTGCCGAAATGCCGATGAATCAGCCCATGGTTGACCCGCGAGCGCGCTGCGATGTCCCGGATCGAGGTCGCCGCGAGTCCGCGCTCCGCAAAGAGGTCGGCGGCCGAGGTGAGAACCGCCGCGACGACCTCTTCCTTGCCGACGGGCGCGTCGGCGCGCCGTGAACCGGTGCTTGCGCGAGCCGTAGTCACGTGACTACGGTACCCGCAGCGGGGGGGCTCGCACGAAAGGGCTCCACCCATGGCAAAGACGCCGTGCACCCAGTCGACGGACACGCAATACGGACGATTCATCGGCAGGGTCGGCGGGCTCGCCGTCGCGCTGGGGATCGGGGTGGCGATCGCCAACAACCCAGGCGTCGCATCGGCAGAGGACGGCCAGTCGGCGGGCGCAGAGAAACCAGCCGCAACCTCGGAACCCGCCGACACGGAATCGTCGAGCAGAGACGACAACCCGGTGAGATCCGCTGTCAAAGAACTGCACTCGCGCTTGTCGGAGGCCAGGGAGAAGACGGAGTCGACGCGGGCAGAGGTCAGCAGCCGCCTCCGAGCACGCGAATCCAGCAGGTCGTCGAGCCAGTCACAAGAACCTCAAGAGGCGACCAATTCCTTCGTCTCGCAGATCTCGAAGAGCTCGCCCAAGCCGCCGAAACCGGCGCCCAATCCCGCCTTGGTGGCGGTAGCGGGCTTCGTGCGCCGCGAACTCGAACACGCCGTCACCCCCGCCAAGGCGCCCGAATCCGTCGCCCCGGCCGCGGCCGTGGTGTCTCAAACTTTCACGACATCAGCCGTCAGCCCGCTGGGCACTCAGGAGCAACGCGACGCCGAGCAGACGGCCACCGAAACCGTGAACACGCTGCCCGTTCAGTTGACGAAGCTCGTCCTCACGGCGGGTTGGTACATCACCGCGCTGAGCGAATTCAAGGAGGTTGGCGGCCCGGATGAGGAGAACCTCGCCCAGCTGAGCCGGTCCGTCGACGAGTACGCCATGGGGGCGGCGTTCCAGCAGCAGTTGCTCAATCCCATGACGCCACGGGCCGTCATGCAGGTCGCTCCGCCTCACACCTGGTACGGCCAGACCGTCGGCGGCTCGCGCATCCTCTACGACAACCCCGACACCGTCTACCGCTTCATGGCGGTCAACAAGACGTCGACGTACGTCATCAAGGGCAAGTTCGAGGACTGGGATCCGGTCCATCCCGAGGACAACGCGAGCCTTCCCGCCGACACGACCTTCAGCCTGTTGACCGGGTTGTCCGGAAACACGGCGGCGGTTCTGAATCAGGATGACCTCATCGTCAACGACAACGGCGAGTTCGAGATTTACGTCTCGGCTTCCCCGCCACCGGCAGGCTATGAGGGCAACTACATGCAGCTCACGTCGGACTCCACCCTGATCGCGGCGCGAGACACGTTGTCGGACTGGAACGCTCAACAACCGATGACCCTGTCGATCGAGCGTATCGACGGTCCACCAAACAGCCTGTTGGCCCAACTGGGCATATTCGCCATACCTGTGATCGGGCCCGCGATATCCGACAATCCCACCCTGACCCAGCTGGTGTCGATCATCCCGCCGCTGCCCGAGATGCCACCGCTGGTGCGAGGCGCGGTGACGTCGGTGGTCATGCTCATCGGACTGCAGATGGAACGCGAGTACATGCGCGTTGCCACCGTCGATGCGCTGACGGGCGAGCCCAGGCAGCCCAATGTGGTGCCGCAGCCGTCGAGCAATGCGTCGTTCCTGTCCACGCAGCTTCAGAGCGCGGGCTATTTCGACCTGGCGGATGACGAGGCGCTGGTCGTCACCATCGATCCCGGTAGCTCCGGGTATTTCGTCGTTCCGGTGACCAACGACTGGACGATCACCGACAACTACTGGGATCAGCAGACCAGCCTCAACAACGTGCAAGCCAAACAAAACACGATTGGCGGCAACCCCGACGGCACCTACACCGTCGTGATCTCGAAGACCGATCCCAACGTGTACAACTGGGTCTCCACCGGCGGCCTGAACCAGGGCACGTTCTCCATTCGGTTCCAGGATCTCGGCACCACGCCTCCGACAATCGTCAACTCAAAGGTGGTGAAGATCAGCGAGCTGGACGACCCTGGGGTACTGCCGCCAGAAACCGACTTCGTCACGCCTCAGGAGCGCGAAGAGCAGATCGCGTTGCGCCAAGCCGGGTTCAACAACCGCTTCGCGCCCTTCCCCCAGACATAGAACGGTCGCGGCTAAACCCGGCCGCTGCGACCCGTAGCCGGCGCGAGGTGGGACATCCCCGGAGGATCCACGGCGTCCGCCTCGCCATCACTTCCACAGCGCGGTCTGACCGGCGCATCGTGGCTCGAGCGCCGGGAGTCGGTCTTGACGCGAGCTCCGCCTCGACCGATCCCGCCCGCGCACCGTTGCGCTCGACCGCCAGGAGTTGCCAGGATCCGGGCACACCACGCAACTCGACGCTGCCGCGGTCTGCGAAGCTCGTGCCCGAGCCGACTACCAGGTCACGGACGGTGCGTGAGACCAGAATTTCGCCGGCGCCGGCGTGGCCGAGAATCCGCGCCGCGATATGTACGGCGATTCCCCCGATGTCCTTGTCCAGCAGTTCGCACTCGCCGGTGTGGATGCCGGCACGGATCTCGATCCCCAGTGCTTCGGTGTCGGCGCGCAAGGCCTCGGCGCACCGGATCGCGTGAGTGGGGCCGTCGAACGTGACGAGATGGCCGTCGCCGGTGCTCTTGACCACCGTGCCGCCGAATCGTTCGGTGAGGTCGGCTGTGATCTCACGAAAGCGCTGCAGAACCGCCCGCCACCGCTCGTCGCCCGTTGCCGCCAGACGTTGCGTCGACGCGACTATGTCGGTGAACAACACGCTGCGCAGAGCGCGATGCGACTGCGACGGCGCTGCATGGCTCCCGGTGAGGAACTCCTCGATCTCGGTCAAGATCCTGTCGGGCTCGGTGAACCAAGGCGCATGGTCCGCGCCGTCGACCTCCAGCATTCGCGCGCCGGGAATGTGGTCGGCGAGGTACCGGCCGCATTGCACCGGCATCGCGTCGCCGCGGGCATGGATGACGAGGGTGGGCACGGCGATCGTCGCCAGGATCGACCGGATGTCGATCCTGAACACCGATTCGGCCGTCGCCCGCACCATCCCCGGGCTTGCGCTCATGCGCTCGACCATTGCGAGTTGGCGCATCGACCGGACCGACGGGAACATCGACTTTGCTGTCTCACCGGTGCCCCACCCAGAGCGGGTGGCGCGTCCCACTTTTTGCAGGCGGGCGATCTGCTCGGTCGACGGCACGTACGCCGCACCGACTTCTAAATCCTCACCGGCGGCAGCTAAGACGCGGGCCCGCACCTCGGCCGGGTCGCGATCGAAGTCGTCCCACCCGATTGCCATGAACGGGTAGGTGCCGTAGAGGATCAACGCGCGCGTTCGCTCCGGTCGTCTGGCCGCGAAAGCGACGGAGGCCGTGCCGCCCTCGCTCATCCCGAAGACCGCGGCCTTTTCGAAGCCGACGGCGTCGATGACAGCCTCGATCTCGTCGGCCCGCTCATCCAGTGTGCGGACCTTCGGGATCGGGTCCGACAGCCCGACCCCGGCCTTGTCGAAAATTGCGACGCGACAGAACGTGGCGAGCTGCTCGAAGAAGGCCTTGAATTCGGGCATGGCCCAGAACAGCTCGACGTGGCTGACGAACGGTCCGACGAACACGAGCTCGATCGGCCCGTCACCGAACACCTGATACGCCAGGCTGAGGTCGCCACACGATGCGTACGACGTTTCCGCCATGGCTGTGAGCGTAATTGACCTGGTCGCCGACACACTTAACTTGGCAGTTTGTGTTCGTCTTCAAAAACAACTCGGTTTACTCGTCGCCGTGCGACATTCGTCCCGATGACTCAAAACGTCGCAGTGATCGGCGCCGGACCGGGCGGGCTCACGGCAGCACGCTGGCTGCTTTCGCAGGGGTTCGAGCCGACGATCTTCGAGCAGAGTCCGATGCTCGGCGGTCAGTGGGCCGGCGTAGAGGGCCGCAGCGGGGTCTGGCCGAGCATGCACACCAACACCAGCCGGATTCTCACGTCGTTCAGCGACCTGGACCATGCAAACGACGTAGTCTTCCCGTCGAACCGCGACATTCTGTCGTACCTGCATCGCTACGCGGACACCTTCGCCCTGACGTCACGAATCCGCTTGAGCACCCGGGTCGAACTCCTCAGTCGCGTCGACGGCGGATGGCTCGTCGAGCATTCCGGCACGACCGAGGCCTTCGAGCGGGTGGTGGTGGCCAGCGGCAGGTTCCAATCGCCCTACATCCCAGCCGTTCCCGGACTCGACGGTTTCACCGGCACAGCAGGAGCAAGGTCCACGTACGACTACCGCGAGCCACATCCCTACGTCGGCAAGCGCGTCCTCATCGCGGGCGGGGCCATCAGCGCACTCGAGATCGCTGCCGAACTCGCCCACGTCGGCGCTGCGCGCGTCGTGGTAACCCAGCGGCGACAGCGTTACGTGCTACCGAAATTCGCCGCGGGAGTGCCGTCCGACTGCCGGATTTTCACGCGGTACGGAACGCTGGCGAACGAAACCCTTCCCGCAGCAGAGATCGACCGCCAACTCAAGGAGATCGTCGTCGAAGCCGGTGGAAGTCCTGAACAATACGGCGCTCCGGCGCCCGATCCATCGCTGTTCGCCGCCGGTGTCACGCTGGCTCAGCAGTACCTTCCGCTCGTGGCGGAGGGCCGAATCACCGTGCGGCCGTGGATGACAGGAGTCGAGGGCGACACCGTGACCTTCGCCGACGGACACACTGAACAGTTCGACGGGATTCTGTTCGGCACCGGCTTCGAGCTCGACCTGCCGTTCCTGAGCGACGACATCCGGGCGACGGTCGGCATCGACGCGGTGCACCTGGACGCCGACCGCTACACCTTCCACCCCGATCTTCCCGGTCTGGCCTTCGTGGGTATGTGGGACCAGTCGGGCGGATACTTTGTGCCGCTGGAACTTCAGGCCAGGTGGATCGCCTACACCTGGGGCGGTGCGATCCCGGAGTCGAGCGAGGCCGAAAGGCGATCTGCGATCGATGCCTACCGCGCACGGCGGGGGACGTCCCAGAAGAGCCGAATGAATCTGGTGGCGCTGACCTTCGCCCGGGCCGCCGGGGTTGAGCCACACCTGGAGAAGTGGCCGCAGCTGCGCCGCGCATTGTTGTTCGGTCCGCTTGCACCGAGTTGTTTCCGGCTCGACGGTCCGGATGCGTTACCCGACGCGCCGATTCGGTTCGGACGCGACGCCGCCGCCTTCGGTGCGATCACATCGAACGACATGACGGAGCGCGAGCTGCAATTACCTGTCGCTTGTCGAGGCAGCGGCTACGCGTTGAGCGCGGTCTCGCCGATGACGTGGCGGGCACGAAGGTCGGCGATCTCATCCTCTGTCAAACCAAGGCCCAGCAGGATCTCCTCGTTGTGCTGCCCCAGCGTCGGCGGCGGGAGTCGATGGTGGTGGCCGGGACCCGGGGTGATCTTGAATGGCCAACCCGGATATCGGTGCGGCCCGGTGATCGAGTGCTCGACCTCTTCGTAGTATCCCCGCGCATCCAGTTGAGGGATGTCATACATTCCGTCTGGGGTAACGACCTGTTCGGCCGGAATCTGATGTGCACCAAGGATATCGACGATCTCGGCAGGGTTCCGAGCCCGCGTCCATTCAGCGACAATCATGTCGAAAAGATCGTGGGAATCGCGCACAAGGTCGGGTCGCCCGATCGCTTCGGCAAGGTGCGACCAGTCGTCGTCGCCGATGGAGATCGCCACCCACGCACCGTCGACCGCTGTCGGGTACACGCCCTGCAGCCGCCCGCGGCGCCGGTTGCCTTCCCGCGGCGCAACGACACCGTTCATCGAGTACTCGATGACGGGTTCGGCGGCAACTGATGCCGCCACCTCGATCTGTGCGATCTCGATGAGTTGCCCTTCGCCGGTGCGGCGCCGGTGTTCGAGCGCAGCCAGCAGGGCGACGCCTGCGTGCACTCCGACGATCGGGTCGGCAGGCCCCTGCAGGTTGCATGGCGGGCCGTCGGCGTACCCGGTGACCGCTGCCATGCCCGATGTCTGCTCAAAGTTCGCCGCCCAACCGACGTGTTCGCGCCACGGACCCTGTAACCCGAAACCTGGCATGCGCAGGAAAATCACGTCCGGCTTCAATTCCACCAGCGACTCGTAGTCCAGCCCGAACTGTTCGATCACCCGGGGCGAGAAGTTCTCCACAACGACGTCGGCCTGGCGAATCAATCGGCGGACCAGTTCGTTGCCTTCGTCGGATGTGAGATCCAGGGTGATGTCGCGCTTGTTGAGGTTGGTGCCCTGCCACATGGCACTGCGCTCGTACCAACGCTCGCCCTCGTGTGCCCAAGCACCTGAGTAGCGGTGCCCGTCAGGCCGTTGAATCGATTCGACTTTCACGATGTCAGCACCGAAGGCGCCCAGATAACAGGTGAGGTACGCGCCCGCCCAGAATGTGGAGAGGTCGAGGACCTTCACGTCCGCGAACGGCATCTCGGGATCCGCTGCTGCCGGCGATCTATCGTTCCAATTCGGCTCCGGCGCAGCGGTACTGGCGGATCCAAGGCGGGGAGCAGGCCGTACCGGCAACACGGGCGTCTTGGACAGTCGGAATGGACCGCCTGGTCGCCGGAAAGACCACTCATCGCCTCCCGCGTCGACAAAGAATCCGCGGTCGCGGTATTGCGGGCAGTCCATCACTGTCGCCCCATCGTTGACAGGGGAAGCCGGGATTCGCATCGCCTGGCTGAGTTCGACGATCTCGGCCACCGTTCGCTCCGAGAGCCATGGCCGTGCATTCTCGAAGAACTCCGCGCGTTCGGGGCCGCCCAACATGATGGAGATCCGCATCTCCTCATACTCGGACAGCCCGAGCATCGCGCACACGTCCAACCAGTGCTGACCCGTGAGGCAATTGATCCCGACCCACCCGTCGGCGGCGCGAACGATACCCAGCATCGCTCCAGCGCGAGTAGTTCTCGGCAGCCCCAGTTTGCGCATCCGCTCCGCCATGAGCATTGGATACGGAAGCGTCGACAGCAGCGATTCGAGTACCGATACGTCTACGTCGACGATCTGATCTGGATTGGCGGATACGGTCCTCAAAGCCGTGAGCGCCCCGAGCGCACCGTATCCACCGGCGACGTACTCGGCAATCCTGGCGCCGGCTTGCACCGGTGGCTTGTTTGGATCCCCGTATTTGACCCAGCCTGCAGCCGCCTGCACCGTCAGCGGCGTGGCGACGCGGTCACACAACGGCCCACTCTGACCGAAGTCCGAGATGCGAACGACGACGAGGCCCGGGCGCAAGGTCGCCAACGTCGACGCGTCGAGGCCCAACCGGTCCAGTGTCCGTGGCCGCAGTCCATCGACGAGAACGTCCGCTCGCGCGATAAGGGAGCACGCCGCCGATGTGTCGTCATCGAGATCGACTGTCAACCCACGTTTTCCAGCGTTGAGATATTCGAACATGCCGGAGCGGTTGAGGTCGGGAGTACCGCCGGGAAACGGCCCCCAGGCACGCAGAGGGTCCCCGGAGGGCGGCTCGATCTTGGTGACCTCTGCGCCGAGGTCGACAAGCAGCTTCGTGCAGTACGGTCCCGCGATGTCGCCGGCGATCTCGACGACCCGCAACCCCGCCAATGCGTCACTCATGCCAACACATGGTGTACACCTGTCGGACCGACGCAGTCAAACATCGACCTCCAACCGGGTTGGAAATCAACAGATCACCGGGTATTGACAGCACAATCAAGTGCGAGTAGACACAGTAGAAATCGAACAGATATGGCAATTCTGTCCGACAAGGGCGTCGAGGAGGCTGGGTTGCCCACAACGTTCCCCCTTCATTCCCCGGACTTCTTCATCGGCGACCCGTACCCCGCTTACCAGGAACTGCGGGCAACCTCGCCGGTCGTGTGGAACGACGACACGAAGTTCTGGGCGCTGCTCAAGTACGAGGACATCCGGTACGTCTCGAGCAACCCGGCCCTCTTCACGTCGACCAAGGGCATCACGATCCCAGACCCCGCGCTATTGGCGAATCCGGTGCAGGAGGGCAACCTCATCTTCACCGACCCGCCGCGCCATCGGCAGCTCCGCAAACTCATCAACACCGGGTTCACCCGTCGACGGGTACAAGTGCTCGAGCCGAAGATCCGCGCGATCGTGTACGGGTTGTTGGAGGGTGTGACGCCCGGCGGTGGTCTCGAGTTCGCCGAGGGAATCGCCGCACCACTGCCCACCCGGATGATCGCTGAGCTGCTGGGTGCGCCCCCCGATGACTGGGAACAGTTTCGGAGATGGTCCGATGCGTGCACCGGAGTCGCCGATCCCGAGATCGAGCTCGATTCGTTCGCGGCGATCGGCGAGCTCTACGAGTACTTCATCCAACTGATCGCGGCGAGACGCCAGCATGCCGAGGACGACATTCTGTCCGTCCTCTCCGGCGCCGAGATCGACGGCGAAAAGCTCACCGACGAAGACCTTCTGAATTTCGCGTTCCTCCTGCTGGTGGCGGGCAATGAGACGACCCGCAACCTGATCGCGCTCGGCACGCTGGCCCTCATCGAACACCCCGACCAGTGCAAACGGCTTGTCGACGACCCCTCGCTGATCCCGGGAGCAGTCGAAGAGATGCTGCGGTGGACAACTCCGGTGACGCACATGGCCCGCACGGCCACCGCCGACGTCGAGATCCGCGGACAACGCATCAAAGCGGGCGACACCGTCGTCATGCTCTACGGTTCGGCAAACCGCGACGAGGAAATCTTCGGCAGCGATGCCGAGGAATTCAAGATCGACCGCCACCCCAACCCCCATATCGCGTTCGGCTGCGGTGAGCATTCGTGCATCGGGTCGCAATTGGCCCGCCTGGAGGCGTGCGTGTTATTCGAGGTGCTCCTAGGCCGTTACTCCAAGCTCGAACTCACCGGCGACGTCGACCGGATGCGGGCGACGATGGTGCCCGGGGTCAAACGCATGCCCGTACGACTCGGGGCGGGGAGCTGAGCCGTGCACCTGGATTTCACACCGGAACAGAAAGAGTTACGCGCAGAGATCCGCGCCTCGCTCGAGACGGTGATGACCCCCGAGCGCATCGCTGCGGTCGCCGGTCGGATTGAAGGAGCGGACGCGAGGAGCACAGACAGTGGAAGCGACGCGGTCAAGGAATGCGTGCGCGCGCTGGGCGCCGCCGGCTTGCTCGGCGTCGGCTGGCCGAAAGAGTATGGCGGACGGGGCTTCACCGCGCTCGAGCAGTTCATCTTCTTCGAGGAGGCGCAGCGGGTCAACGCACCCATCCCGCTCGTCACGCTCAATACCGTCGGGCCGACGCTTGCGAATTGCGGCAGCGAAGAGCAGAAGCAGAAGTTTCTTCCCGCCATCCTGGACGGCACCGTCGAGTTCGCGATCGGCTACTCCGAGCCGTCTGCCGGAAGCGATCTCGCGTCGCTGCGCACCGCCGCAGTTCGTGACGGCGACGACTACATCATCAACGGCCAGAAGATGTTCACCAGCGGCGCGGCGTACGCCGATTACGTCTGGCTCGCTGCACGCACCGACGCAGGCGTCAAGAAGCACAAGGGCATCTCGATCTTCATCGTGCCGACCTCGTCGCCTGGGTTCTCCTTTAAGCCGCTGCACACCATGCCGGGCGTTTCCACCTTCTACACGTTCTACGACGATGTGCGGGTGCCCGCCGACTCGATCGTCGCGGGCGAGAACGAAGGCTGGAACCTGATCACCACGCAGCTGAACTTCGAGCGCGCGGCGCTGGGCAACATGGGCGCTCTCGAGCCGTTGTTCGAGAAGACACTGCGGTGGGCGCAGACCACCGAACTCGACGGCGGCCGCGTCGTCGACCAGCCCTGGGTGCAACAGGCGCTGGCCCGGGCCGAGGCGCAGGTCGCGGCCTACAAGATCATGAACCTGCGCGTCAACGCCGCGATGACCAAGGGCGCCCTCGGCATGGGTGAAGCGTCGGCGGTCAAGGTCTTCGGCACCGAACTGACGCAACAGGTGGCCCGCGAACTGCTCGAGATACTGGACCGCAGTGGCACCCGAAAGGGCGATGACGCGCCGCTGCGCGGTGCGCTCGAATCGGCGTATCGAATCGCGGTGATCAACACTTTCGGCGGCGGCGCCAACGAGCTGCAGCGCGACATCATCGCAATGGCGGGGCTTTTCATGCCTCGCGCGCCACGTGACCTTAGGGCTTCGGCAACACAGAACGGGGACGCCAAATGACAGACCAGAGCGAGTTTCGCAAGAAGCTCGACGCGCTCATCGGCCAGCCCACCGGCGGGTCGGGCAAGCCGACCGTTGCGCCGGATCCGGTGAACCAGCCGATGATTCGGCACTGGGCGTACGCACTCGCCGACTTGAACCCGGTCTACCTCGACCCCGAGTTCGCCGAGAAGTCGAGGTTCGGCGGCATCGTGTCTCCGCCGGTCATGCTGCAGGCCTGGACGATGCCCGCCCCCAAGATCGAGGGAATCGCCGACCGCGGCGGAGTTCCGATTGAAATAGACAAGAACAAGAACACCGCGGAGTTCATCAATGAAGCCGGATTCACCGGGATCGTCGCGACCAACTCGGAGTTCGAGATCGAGCGCTACCCGCGCCTCGGCGACGTCATCTCGGTGACGACGGTGTACGAGGACATCTCCGACGAGAAGAAAACCGCCCTCGGCACGGGCCACTTCGTCACATGGCTTTCGACATACACCGACCAGAACGGTGAAGTTCTCGGGCGCCAACGATTTCGCGTCTTCCGGTTCAAGGCGAACCGCTGATGGCGACGAGACTGGCACCGACGCTCAGCCCGGACACCGAGTTCTTCTGGAAGGGCCTGCGCGACCACAAGCTGCTGATCCAACGGTGCGCCGGGTGTCAGTCGCTGCGGCAGCCGCCTCGCCCCATGTGCCCGACGTGCAACTCTCTCGAATGGGACACCGTCGAGTCCACGGGCTGGGGCACCGTATACAGCTACGTGATGCCGCAGCATCCGCCGATGCCGTTGATGCAGTATCCCTACGTCGTCGCTCTGGTCGAACTCGACGAAGGAGTGCGGTTGGTGTCGAATCTGCGCGAGATCGCGCCCGCCGACGTGCAAGTCGGTATGCCCGTGGAGGTCTTCTACGAGACATTCGACACCCTCGATGGCAACGACCTGGTGCTGCACCAGTTCCGACCGGCCCGGTAGACGTGGCACCCGCGCACGCGAGGAGCGGATAGATATGGACTTCACGTTCACCGAAGAACAAGAGACGATCGCCAAGGTCGCGCGTCAGCTTTTCGAACACCGCGCCACACCCGAGCGCCTCACCGAGCTCGAAGGCGGCGAAGTGCGCTTCGACGCCGCGCTCTGGCACGAACTCGCGAACGCCGACCTCCTCGGAATTGCGTTGCCCGAGAACGCCGGTGGCAGCGGCCACGGCTTCCTCGAACTGGCTCTGCTCCTCGCAGAGGTGGGATGGAGCGTCGCGCCGGTGCCGGTCTACGCCACCCTGCTGCTGGGCGCCGACACCATCGCTCGCTACGGCGATGACAGTCAGCGGCAGCGGTACCTGCCCGACGTCGTCAAGGGCGACTGCCTTCTCACCGCGGGACTCGTCGAGCCCGGGCGTTCCGACCCGACCGCACCCGCGACCACCGCACGTCGCGACGGCGACGGTTGGCGCCTCGACGGCACCAAGGAGTTGGTACCCGCGGCTCAAATCGCCCACACGATGCTGGTCCCCGCGACCCTCGACGACGGCGAAGTCGCAGTCTTCCTGCTCGACATCCACGCCGACGGTGTCGAAATCCAACCCGCCACGACGACCAATGGTGAGCCGCACGGCGACGTAACGCTCGACGGTGTAATCGTTTCCGGCGCGGACCGGCTTCGCGGCAATGGTGCCGACATCCTCGAGGGGCTGTATGCGCGCGCCCTTGTCGGGTTGTGCGCGATCCAACTCGGCGTGACGGAGCGCGCACTGCGGATGGCCGCCTCCTACACCACCGAACGCGAACAGTTCGGCAGGCCGATCGGCAGCTTCCAGGCCGTCCAGCAGCGGATGGCCGATGCGTTCATCGACGTCGAGGCGATCCGCTGGACCATGTGGCAGGCCGCCTGGCTTCTCGCGCAGGACCGGCGGCCCGGCCGCGAAGCCGGCATCGCCAAATTCTGGGCGGCAGATGCAGGTGCGCGAGTCGCGGCGACCGCCCAGCAGGTGCACGGTGGAATCGGGATCGACACCACCTATCCCCTATTCCGCTACTTCTTGTGGGCCAAGCACAACGAGCTGACCCTCGGTTCGGCATCGGCGCAATTGGCGCGCCTTGGCGCGGTATACGCAAACGAAAAGGAATGACTACCGTGGCTGTGAAAACATCGCGCATCACGACCCTGGACTGGCGCGACATCAACGTCGGTGATGAGGTGACCGCCCTCGAAATCCCCGTCACCGCAACCGTGATCGTGGCGGGAGCGATCGCGTCTCGTGACTTCATGCCGGTGCACCACGATCCCGAATTCGCGAAGAAACAGGGATCACCGAACATGTTCATGAACATCCTCACCACCAATGGGCTGTGCGTGCGCTTCCTGACCGACTGGGCGGGACCCGAGGCGATGGTGACGAAGCTGGCAATCCGGTTGGGTGTGCCTGCGTTCCCGAACGATCCGCTGCGGTTCACCGGCAGCGTCACGGGAAAGTCCGAGGGCGTCGACGGAGAGGGGTTCGTCGAGGTCAGCTTCAAGGGCAGCAACAGCCTCGGAGATCACGTGTCAGGGACGGCGACCATCAGCCTGCTCGACGACAGAGTCAACGCATGAGTTCACTCACCGGACAGACGGCCATCGCGGGCATCGGCCAGACCGAGTTCTCGAAGGAGTCCGGGCGGAGCGAACTGCAACTCGCCTGCGAGGCAGTCAAAGCCGCGATCGACGACGCCGGACTGCGGCCCAGCGATGTCGACGGCATGGTCACCTTCACGATGGACTCGAGCGACGAGATCGAGATATCGCGAAATGTCGGCATCGGCGACCTCACGTTCTTCAGCCGGGTACACCACGGCGGTGGGGCCGCGGCGGGCACGGTGGTGCAGGCCGCGATGGCCGTGGCGACCGGCACGGCCAACGCCGTGGTGTGCTATCGCGCATTCAACGAACGCTCCGGGTTCCGGTTCGGCGGCTCGACGGCCCGGCCGACCGGTGAGACTCCGCTGTTCATGGCGAATTACGCGCCGTTCGGCTTGATGACGCCTGCGGCGTGGGTTGCACTGCACGCCCAGCGCTACATGTCGACCTACGGCGTCACCAACGAGGACTTCGGCCGCATCTCCGTCGTCGACCGCGCACACGCGGCGCGCAATCCGGATGCGTGGTTCTACGAACGGCCGATCACCATCGAGGACCACCAGAACTCACGATGGGTCATCGAACCGGTGTTGCGCCTGCTCGACTGCTGCCAGGAGAGCGACGGTGGCGTCGCGATCGTCATCACCAGCGCCGAACGTGCGCGTGATCTTCGCCAGCCCTCCGCGGTGATCACCGCCGCGGTTCAGGGTGCCGCCGCAGAGGGCGAGATGATGACGAGCTACTACCGCGACGACATCACCGGCCTGCCGGAGATGGGTGTGGTCGCCGAAAAGCTCTGGCGCGATTCAGGACTCAAATCCGCCGACATCCAGACCGCGTTTCTCTACGACCACTTCACGCCATTCGTCTTCGCCCAACTGGAGGAACTGGGCTTCTGCGGACGCGGCGAGGCGAAGGACTTCGCGACGATCGAGCGGCTCTCGCTCGGCGGGGAACTGCCGATCAACACGAACGGCGGGCTGCTCGGCGAGGCTTACATCCACGGCATGAACGGCATCACGGAAGGTGTTCGTCAGGTGCGCGGCACGTCGTACAACCAGGTCGACAACGTCGAGCATGTGCTGGTCACCTCGGGAACCGGCGTTCCCACCAGCGCACTGATTCTCGCGGCCGCAGGCTGATCCTCGAGGCTTCCGTGACCACCGAGACAACAGCTACCGACACCCGCGGGCTCATCATCGAGTCCGCATTCGAATGCTTCCGTCGGCAGGGCCTGGACAAGACGACCGTCGTCGACATCGCCCGGGCCGCCGATGTCTCACGCAGCACGGTGTACGAGTACTTCCGCGACAAGGCTGCGATCGTCGAGGCCTGCGCGGAGGGCGCCTCCCAGAAGTTCTACCGCGAGATGGCCATGGCGATGCGCAAAGGCGAGACACTCGAGGACCAACTGGTTTTCGCGGGAGTTTTCGTGACCAGGGCCCGACGGTTCATCGAGCCCGAAGACTATTTCGATGAAGACGAGGTGAGCCTGCTGCTCACCAAGAACGCTGCGGTGCTGCTGCGCGAATGTACCGACTTCCTCGGACCCTATCTGGCCGCCGCGAAGCTCACCGGCGAGGTACGCAAGGACCTCGACGTCGTGGCCGCAGGCGAGTGGTACGCCCGAATGCTGTTCTCGTTGTTCAGCACGCCCTCGGCGACGCTGGACATGGACGACGCGCGGACCGTTGCCGATTTCGTGCGCGCCCACGTGGTCCACGGATTTGCTCCGGACCGCCTCAGCCGCGGCCGATCTGATAGTCGATGAACGCGTCCCAGTCCTCGACGCGGCGCCGGAGTCACGCCGGTATTGTCCGCTTACTCAAGCGGTTCGACGACCCAGGACCCGTTGCGCAGCACTCCCGTCACCGCGAGGTCGTCATCGAGCACGACCAGGTCGGCGACGGCCCCGGAAATCAGTTCGCCGGCAGGCAGTCCCAGTGCCCGGGCGGGATTGGCCGACGCCTGACGCACCGCGGCCAGCAACGCGTCGTCCCGCGGTAAGCCACAGTGCTCGACGGCGAACCGGAACTGGTGATCCATGGTCGCGGTGCTGCCCGCAATGGTTTCCGTCCCCGCAACGCGCGCGACTCCGTTGACGACCTCGACCTCCAACGGACCCAGCCAGTAGCTCCCGTCGGACATACCGGCGGCCGCCATCGCATCCGTCACCAACGACAGCCGATCCGGCCCCACGCTGCGAAAGACATGGCGGTACAACGCGGGATCGACATGGACGCCGTCAGTGATCAGTTCCACTGTCACCCTTGGGTCTTCGAGCAGTGCAATGACCGGGCCCGGCTCGCGTGTGTTGACCGGGCGCATCGCGTTGAACAGATGGGTTGCCACCGTCGCGCCCGCATCGATCGCCGCCCGAGTCTGGTCATAGGTCGCCTCGGTGTGACCGACGGCGGCCACCACGCCCGCATCGACGATCTGACCGATCGCCGCCAGGGCGCCATCGCGTTCCGGCGCAATGGTGACCATGCGGATGGCGCCTCCGCCCACCTGTAGAACTCGGTCGATCTCGGCGGGATCCGGGTCGCGCATCAGCGCCGGCTGATGGGCACCGCACCGGTGGGTGGACAACCACGGACCCTCCAGATGAATCCCGTCGAGCAAGCCGCCACGAACGTCGTGCGCCAGTTCACCGACCTGGCGCAGCAGGTCGTCTGGACCGGCGGTGACCAGGGAGGCGACGAGCGTGGTGGTGCCGTGCCTGCGGTGATACATCACTGCGGTGGAGGTTTCAGCGGGTACAGCGGCGGAGAAGTTCGCCCCTCCCCCGCCGTGCAGGTGAGTGTCTACGAAGCCCGGCACCACCGTCGCGGCCCCGAGGTCCCGGTCCACAGGCCCGGGTGCCGCACCCGACCCGACTGCACTGACGACGCCGCCCGAGACCTCAATCCATCCGGGCCGCAGCAGTTCTCGGCCCGTGAGGATGGTGTCGGCGGTCATCAGCATGGTGGCGCCTCAGATATCCTGCCAATCCGGTTTGGAGCGGTAGGTCTCGCGGTAGTAGTCGATGAGCTGAAGCCGGCGGGCGGCCGCGTCGTCGAGCAGCACGGTGACGTGTGGGTGGTGCTGCAGGACGGTCGCAGGCCATAGCGCGCTGACGGCGCCCTCGACCAGATGATGCACGGCTTCTGCCTTGCTGGGTCCGGTCGCCACCAGGATCACGTGCCGGGCAGCCATGATGGTCGCCAGGCCCTGGGTCAGGCAGTGCGTGGGCACCGACTCGAGGTCGCCGCCGAAGAACCGGGCGTTGTCGATCCGGGTCTGCCTGGTCAGCGTCTTGATCCGGGTCCGCGACGCCAGCGAGGACCCTGGCTCGTTGAACGCGATGTGCCCGTCGGTGCCGATCCCGAGGATCTGCAGGTCGACGCCGCCCGCCGCGCGGATCGCGTTGTCGTAGGCCGTGCACGCGGCAGGGATGTCGGTGGCCAGGCCGTCGGGACCCTCGACCGCGCCCGGCGCGAAATCCACCCGGGAGACGAACACTTCCTCGATGACGGTCCGGTACCGCTGCGGATGATCGGCGGGCAGGCCGACGTATTCGTCGAGGGTGAAACCGCGTGCCTGCCGGAACGAGAGTGTCCCGGCGTCGCAGCGTGCCGCGAGTTCGTCGTAGATGGCCATTGGCGACGAACCGGTGGCAAGCCCCAGGACGGCGTCCGGTTTACGGCTGAGCAGGCTGCCAATCGCGTCTGCGGCGACGCCGCCAATCTCCTTGGCATCGGCCAGGATAACGACTTCCATTACTTTTTCGCGGTGAAAAGGTCTGCGCCGGAGGCGATATCCGCACCCGCGGTGACCGCGGCCGAGGGGACGACGTTCCCCGATTCCCGTTCGTCCATCACCACAACGGGGACAATCGGGTTGAGCCCCTTGGCCTCGACCGATGGGACGTCGTAGGTGATGATGAGCTGGCCGGCGGTGACGTCGTCGCCCTGGCTGACGTGGGTCGTGAAGCCTTCACCCTTCAGCGCAACGGTGTCCAGACCCAGGTGGACCAACACGCCCACGTTGCCAGGGGTCATGACGATGTAGGCATGCGGCATCAACTTCAACACCTTGCCGGTGACCGGGGCGACCGCGTCGACGACACCGCGCGCAGGGTCGACCGCGGCGCCGAAGCCCACCATGCCCTGGGAAAACACCGGATCGGGGACGTCCTCAAGCGCAACTGCGCGCCCCGCGACCGGGGCGATGACGGGCGTGGTGCTCACTGTCGTGCTCCTTTGCTCGTGGGCACCAACAATACGAGCGTCACCGAAAGACGGTCTCAACTTCACGCGTTCTCGTCTAAGCTTCCGCTCAGCTTCGGCGGCAGCGACGTTTGCGGCAGAGAAGGGTGACCGGCAGTGAGTGATACGGCGAAACCTCAAGCAATTCAGCAAAAGTCAGGTCTGCGCATTCCGGGCTTTGCACAGCTGCAGCGCCTCGGCAAGAGCCTCATGCTGCCGATCGCGGTGCTGCCTGCGGCAGGAATCCTGCTCCGGCTGGGTCAACCGGACCTGCTGGGCGGCATCAAGGCCCCGGTGATCGGGCCGTTTTTCCAGGCGATGAGCGCGGCTGGCGGCGCCATTTTCGACAATCTTCCGCTGCTCTTCGCCGTCGGCGTCGCGATCGGATTTGCGAAGAAGGCCGACGGGTCCACCGCGCTGGCCGCCGTCGTCGGCTACCTGGTGGTGCAGGCCGTCTTCAAGACCATGTCGCCGATCGTGCTCGCCGGCGAGGTCGACAAGAACGGCGACCAGGCCCTGATCAACTACAGCGTGCTCGCCGGCATCTTCGTCGGCCTGCTCACCGCGTGGCTGTTCGACCGATATCACACCATTCAATTGCCCTCGTACCTCGGATTCTTCGGCGGCAGGCGATTCGTCCCGATCGTGGTGTCGGTGGCCTGTCTGTTCCTCGGGTTCGCGATGAGCTACTTCTATCCGATCTTCGACGCCGGGCTGACCGGCCTCGGCAAGTTCATCGGCGGTTCGGGTGCGTTGGGGGCGTTCGTCTACGGGTTCGCCAACCGGATGCTGATCCCGCTCGGGCTGCACCACATCCCCAACTCCTACATCTGGTTCCTCTACGGCGACTACCAACCCCCGGAGGGCGGAAAGGTCGTCACCGGAGAACTCACCCGATTCGCCGCAGGCGACCCGTCCGCCGGGCTCCTGACGTCCGGGTTCTACCCGATCCTGATGTTCGGGCTGCCCGCCGCCGCGCTGGCGATGATCCACATGGCGAACAAGAAGCAGCGCAAGATCGCGGTCGGCATCCTGTCGGCAGCGGCGCTGACGGCGTTCCTCACCGGCGTGACCGAGCCGCTGGAGTTCGCCTTCATGTTCGTCGCATTCCCGCTGTATGTCATCCACGCGCTGCTGACGGGTCTGTCCCTGGCCATCGCCTACCTGCTCGACATCCACCTGGGCTTCTCGTTCTCCGCGGGGATGATAGACCTCATTCTGTGGGGCGGCGCGCCGGCGGCAAAGAACATCTGGCTGCTCATCGGCATGGGAGTCGTGTTCTTCGCCGTCTACTACTTCCTGTTCCGGTTCGCGATCACCAGGTGGAACATGCGCACTCCCGGGCGCGAGCCGGAGGATGAGTTCGAGGCCGAAGAGCAGGCCAACCTCGGTGAGGGCACCGGATCGACCACCGCGGTGACGGCCGCCGGAGCCGGCACCGCGACCGCAACCGTGACCGCACCTGTCGCGGCCGACAGCAAGGCCGAACAAGTGATCGCGGCGTTCGGCGGCCGGGAGAATCTCGTCAACGTCGACGCCTGCATCACGCGCCTGCGCATGGAGGTCGCCGACAAGAGCAAGGTCGATCAGGCCCGCCTGAAGAGTCTCGGGGCCGCCGGTGTCATCGAGGTCGGCAACAGCGTTCAGGCGGTCTTCGGCACCGACGCCGAAGCCCTGAAGAACCAGATCACCGACATCCTCTAGTGCCGTGGGTCGAGCTGGCGCCTACACCGGCTGCGCTTGCTAGCGGCCAGATTGCATACAGGGTCGTTGATCGAGCTGCACACCGTCAACAGCCCTAAGTGCAATTTCGGCGCTACGGTCGTGATTGGTGCATTCGCCTGCGGCGGTTGACGGCGGATTCTCTAAAGGACCGCGAACAGCTCGAGCTGGATGTTGTCGGGATCGCGGAAAACCACTGTCGCGTAAGGGAATGGTTCGTCGCCGGTTCTGATGCCGGAGTGCTCGACGCCGAGTTCGTCGAGCCACGACAGCCACGCGTCGAGCTCCTCGCGGCCGCTCACATTGAAGCCCACGTGGTCCATTCCGGTCTGCGCTTCGTCGAACTGCGCGCCGTTGTTGCCGGTGTTCGTGTGCAGCCCGATCGCCAGGCCCGAACGCGGCTCGACCAGCAGCACACCGTAGCCGGTGTCCTCCCGTTCGTAGTGCGGGAAAGTCATCGGCACCCGGTCCGCGCGGAACACCCGCTGATACCAGGCCGCGCTGGCTTCGATGTCGCGAACGGTCACAGAGAAGTGGTGTATCCCGGTAATCGCAGGGGCAGTGTCATCGGTCATAGCGTTCGTCATACGCCATCTCGGGGCGCCAGGGGTGCAAGATGGTCCCATGAGCGACGAATCGGCAGCATCCATCCGGGCGACGCGCCGCGACTGGATGGCCACGCACCGCGACTTGTACCTGCAATCGGGCGGCACTCAGGGCCACGTCATGGACATCTCCGAAGTGGGCGGCCACGCATTCACCACGCACTGCTTGATCAGGGTGCGGGGTCGCAAGTCCGGGCGAACGCAGATCGTCCCGCTCATCTACGGCGATATCGGCGGCGAGGTCGTGATCGTGGCTTCGAAGGGCGGCGCCGATCAGCATCCGGTGTGGTACCTCAATATTCGTGCCAGTGAACACGTCGACCTGCAGATTGCCACCCAGGCCTATCGGGCGACCTGGCGCGAGCCCGAAGGCGATGAGCGGCACAGGGTCTGGGACTTCATGGTGCGGGCTTACCCGCCCTACATCAGCTATCAGAGATCGACGACACGGCACATCCCGGTGGTCATGATGACGCCACAAGAAGCTATCGAGGTGTTCCGGGAGTCTGACCTTCAGTCCTCATAGACGAGCTCGACGCGCGGTGTCTCGCCATTAGGGCCCATCGGCGAGTCGTACTCCACCACTGAGCACATCGGGTTGCTGTGCGTCTCGAACAGCTGCGCCTCGTCGTCTTTGATGGCGGGCAGACGCTTCGGGTCTGCGATGATGCGCTGCGAGTTCTCGAAGTCCTCCCGGCTGTTCCACCAAATTTCCATAATGCAGTGATAGCCCGGATCGAGCACCTCGCCCGTGACGGGATTGCGCTCCGGCGTCAGATAACGCCGCACGTACCGCACCGCGTTCGGGATGGACGGCGAACGCCCGAGCCGGGCAGACAGCCGGGAGTGCTGGTTCTCGTAGTAGTCGATGAACTCTTCCATGGACATGTCCGGGCGCTTCCGGAAGAAACACACTTGCTTGAACATTTCGGGCACTATGCCGGGCGGGCGACGCCGTCGGGGCGGGTTCCGCTGACCAGGAATCCGGTGTAGGAGGTGAAGAACCGCCCTTTCGCGTCGGCGGTCCGCAGCTCGACCGACCAGCGATCGGCATCGTTACGACTGATCGTTCCGGTCTCCACAAGGCCCTCCGCGGTCGAAAAGTAGCTGAAGACCTGATCGGCCACCGCGAGCTCGCGCAGTACCAGCGTCTTCGGTTCGACGACGACATCGTCCAGGCCGGCCTGAAGGAACAGCGGAACCAGCCGACGACCGATCCACCCCGACGGGAAGCGGTCACACCAGGCGTTCAGGACGGTTCGCGTCACGACGCGATCCGTGGAGTCGACGGTCAGCGTCTCCCAGTCGCTGTCGAAGGCCACCAGCACGCCGCCGGGACGTAGTACCCGGACCATCTCGAGGATCGCCGCGCCGGGGCCTGCGATGTGCTGAAGCACCCGGTCGATCCGGCAGCCGTCGAAAGTCGCTTCGTCGTACGGCAGTTGAGTCGCGTCGGCGACGTCGAACGTCAGGCCCGCGACGTCACCGTGGCGCTTGCGCGCCGCATCGATCATCGCCTGGCTTCCGTCGACCGCGACAACCGAGCCACCGGGTGCCACGCGCCTGGCCAGTGCAGCAGCGTCGTCCCCGAGGCCACAGCCGACCTCGAGGATCCTGCTTCCGGGCGTGGCGCCGAGCAGGTCATAGCTCTCGCGCTTGCACTCGGCGAAGAACGGGAGCGAGTCGATCAGCGTCAGACATCGGGAGAACACCTCGAAATCCGATGCGTGGTCGACACTCTGGAATCCTGAAGCAAGGTCATCGGCCATGTTCGTCTACTTTCGTCGAGCCGAATGCTGCCAGTTGGTGCACCAAATCCTTTGTGGTGGGGTACAACTCGCGCCATGTCGGGTAGAGATCATCGTAAAGCGCATTGTTGGCCGGGTCTGGCGTGATTTCCGAGGCGATCTTGGCCCAGTCGGTGTCGGGCGGCACCAGACCGATGCCGATCGCTGCCAGCAGTGCATCGCCGTAGCTGGCGCCGACGGCCTGTTCGGGGACGAGCTGCCGACAACCGGTGACGTCCGTCATGATCTGCGCCCACAACGGATTGCGTAACCCACCACCCACCGCCACGGTGCGCGTCGCTTCTCGCGCATCATCGAACCTCTCCAGAATCTGCCTCACCCCGAACGAAATCCCCTCGTAGGCAGCGCGAAAAAGGTGGCCTCGGCCGTGGCGCAGGGTCAGGCCCGCGAAGACCCCGCGCGCGTCCGGGTCGAAGACCGGTGTGCGTTCGCCGGCGAAGTAGGGCAGTACGGCCAGGCCCTCGCTGCCGGGCGAAACCGTCTCCGCCTCGGCTATCAAGGTGTCGAAGGGTGCTCCACCGGTGATCGTCTGCAGCCAGCCGACGAGACTGCCCGCGGTGGACGTACCCGCAGCCAGCGCGAGGGTTTCGCGCTCCACCCCCGCGGTGGTCCACAGCACAGGATCACTGAAGTAGGTGTCGATGACCTGCACGAGAAACATCGTGGAGCCATACATCAGCATCCGGTCACCAGGTCTGCGAACGCCGACCGAGAACGCTTCTGCGTAGGCGTCCACGGTCCCAGCGACCACCGGCGTACCCGCGGTCAGTCCCGTGGCGTCGGCAGCCGCCTCGTGCACGGTACCGACGACCTCACTGGGCCATAGCAGCCTTGGCAACGGAAGGTGCGCGCAAATGCGCTGTGCCCATTGGGCGTTCCAGCCGAAGTCCCGGGTGGCGTAGAGCGGATCGCACTGGCTTGCGGTGTGGTGATCCATCACGTACTCGCCGGTGAGCTTGGCCGCGATGTAGGAGTTCGAGCCGTACCAACGCGTCGCCCGTGCGAAGACATCGGGTTCGTGGCGCCGGACCCACTCCAGTTTCGGCCCGACCGCCTGGCTCGACAGCACCGTCCCCGCACGCTCCAGGATGGCATCGGCGCCCAATTCCGCTGTCAGCAGGTCGATCTCGACAGAAGCGCGGGTATCCACGCCGTAGAGGATCGCGGGCCGCAGTGGCCGCAGCGCGTCGTCGCACAGCACGAGGCACGGGCCGACACCGCTGACACAGACCGCGGCCACGGCCGATCCTTGCGGCATCTGCGCGGTCAGCGCGCTGCTGATGTCACAGACCTCGCGCCACCACACCGCCTCGGCGTCGACCTCGGCCCAGCCGGGACGGGGCAGTTGCATCGAATGCGACACCGTCTGCGAGGCCACGACTGCACCGGACGGGTCGACCAGAAGCCCTTTCGTGCTCCCGGTCCCCATGTCGATTCCGAGCAGCAACTCCACGACGTCACCCTAAGTGTGGCGCAACGACGAATGGGCTAATTGCATCCCCCGGCATTGACCCACCGGCCGTTGTAGCTGACACACCCGCCGACGTTCGGTGGCGGCGGCGGGTCATACGGCATCGGAGCGTAGTAGGCCGGCGGCGGAACATAAGGTGCGACCGCGTCCGCGATGTTGGCGCAACCACCCACCGAAACGCGCCTGCCGACGCTGGCGCACACGTCGGCGTTGGCGACTCCGGGCGTGTGAATGAGGACGATCGTCCCCGGGATCGCTGAGAACGCCAAGACGATCGCCGCCGTTGCGGTAGATGTCCTTGTCCAAAGACTCATGGTGTATTCCTTACCTGCCCAACGGTGCCGGGGCATCACAGCGATTTCTCAAGTCGGTCAGCGGTTGGCGAATCCCGGTGATCTCGGATTCGACCTGGGGATGGGCGTCCATGTAGGTCTGGACGTTGCCGCGAAGCTCCTCGTTCGGTAGCCCGCGCAGGCTGGTGAAAAAATCGTTCACCTCCGGGTGGGTGAACAGATAGCCGGACATCGCCGTCCCGACGCTGCCCGACACCTGGGCCAGGTCGCCGGCCGAGCACCCGGGTGGAGCGGGAGGTGGCGGTTCGGCAGACGCTGACGAGGCACCGCCGACCAGGATCGCACCGGCAAGCGCTCCGGCACCCATGACTCCTACCAATGCGCGCCGCCTGGTTTGGCCTGACTGCAACATGAGTTGGCTCCTCATCCTGTGTTGGGACATCTGTCATCAACGCAACCACAGCGGAGAAGAATAATGCCGCGAATGACGATTTCGGCGGATCGCCTAAGGCGCAGGGTCGGTGAGGTAGTGCGTCAGAACGGGTTTGAGCCACGCCGCCAGAGTTCTGTCATCCATGTCGACAAGCGGCTTGATCCCCAAGATGTAGCGCCCCACCGCGATGCCGAGTAGATGCGACCCGATCAGAGCGGTCCGCTCGGCGGGCCGGTCGATCGCCACGTCGGCCAGCGCGGGCGCGACCTGCCGGGTGAACACGTCCAGGAGGGCGTCGGCCGCGGTCTGGCTCGACGCAGCGGCGCGCAGGAGAGGCAGGAACGGTCCGTCTGGGCCCCACACCTCGACGAACAGCGGCAGCATGACGTCGGCCACGTCCTCCGGTGCGACGCCGGAGAGGTCTGGAGGCGAGATGTCGAGGCGCGACACCGCGCCGAAGAGACCGTCCTTGTTGCCGAAGTAGTGCATCACCAGCGCCGGATCGACACCTGCGGCCGAAGCAACCGATCGGATGGTCGTCTTCTCGAAGCCGTGCTGCCCAAATTGCATGCGGGCGGCGGCCAGGATGGCCGCCTTGGTGGCGGCCGGATCCCTGGTCCTCGAAGCCATGCCGGCAGTGTATTCAACAGTTGTTGACAACGGTGTCGAAACCGTCCTAATGTCAGTTCAACAAGCGTTGAACTGAAGGAGGTCGCCATGACCGTCACCGCAATCCAGATCGGGCTGCATCCCGATGCCATCGACTACGAATCACCTGACTTCGCCCAGTTCACCGGGCTGAGCAGGGAGACGTTGGCGAAAGCGAACAGCGACAACGTCGCAGGCCTGCGCGCGGCCGGGTACGAGGTCGACAACTGCCTCATCGACGCCGGTGAAGCCGGGGCGGAAAAGGCCCGCACGTGGCTGGCGGCCAAGCGCTACGACGCCGTGCTGATCGGCGCAGGCGTCCGCCTCGTGGCGAGCAACACCCTGCTTTTCGAAGCGATCGTCAACGCGGCGCATGCGGCCAACCCCGGCTGCCGATTCGTGTTCAACTACTCGGCGAAGTCGACGCCCGATGACATCCGCCGCTGGTACCCCAATCCGGCCGAGCCCACTCCGGCGCGGTGATCATGACTACCCCGCAGAACGTGGACGTTCTTGTCGTCGGCGCCGGACCCACCGGATTGACCGCGGCCGGCGACCTGGCCCGGTGCGGCCGCTCGGTCATCGTCCTGGACCGCTGGCCCGATGTGAACCCGTCGAGTCGCGCCTTCGCCACGATGGCCCGCACACTGGAAGTACTTGACGCCCGCGGCCTGGCCGATGAGGTCCTCGCGCAGGCGCACAGAGCACCCGGAGTCTCCATCTTCGCAGGCGCGCGAATCGACCTGACGCACCTGCACTCGGCATATCAGTTCGTCGCGGTCACCCCACAGATCAACGTCGACCGGGCTCTCGCAGGCTATGCCGCCGCCCAGGGTGCCGACATCCGTCGCGGCATCGAAGTTGTTGCACTCGAACAGGATCCCGACGAGGTTACAGTGACCGCACGACCGAAGGACGACGGCGATCCACAGCACCGACAGACGTGGCGTGCCAACTACGTGATCGGGGCCGACGGTGCGCACAGCACCGTGCGCGATCTCGTCGGTGCGGACTTCCCGGGTAAGACGATCCTGTCGTCAGTTGTGCTGGCGGACGTGAAGCTGGCCGACGGGCCCACCGACAGTGTGCTCACCCTCGCCAGCACCCGTGAGTTGTTCGGATTCCTCGCGCCGTACGGTCGCATCGACGCCGACGGCGCGTGGTACCGGACGATGTTGTGGGACAGGCAGAATCAGGCACCTGACACCGAACCGGTGGCCTCGGCCGAGGTGGTCGATGTGCTCACCCGGGCGATGGGACGCGATGTCGGGGTGCGCGACGTCGGCTGGCAGTCGCGGTTCCACTGTGACGAGCGGCAGGTAGCCCGATACCGGCACGGCCGGGTGTTTCTCGCCGGCGACGCCGCGCACGTCCATTCGCCGATGGGCGGGCAGGGCATGAACACCGGAATACAGGATGCCGCCAATCTGGCGTGGAAGCTCGACGCCGTTCTGGCCGGTGCCCCCGACGATGTGCTCGACACCTACCACGGCGAACGCCATCCCATCGGAAAGCGCGTCCTCGTGCAATCGGGTCTGATGGCGCGCGGGGTCACCCTGCGTCCCCGTATTGCCCGTCGCGTACGAAATCTTCTCGCGCCCAGGCTGCTTCGACTGCCGTTCTTTCGCGATACTGTGGCCGGCAGCTTCGCAGGCACCGCACTGCGCTACGGACATCGGCGCGGCGAAAACCGCCTCGTCGGCACCAGGGCAACGGAAATCCCACTCCGCCAAGGGCGGGTGACGCTGCTGCAGCGTACAGTGGGATTTGTGCTGATCCGCGAAAGCGGAGCAACGCCGACCGGCATCCCTGGGCTCGTCGAAGCCGAACGCACCAACCCTGGACCTGCCGTCCTGGTTCGCCCCGACGGTTACATCGCCTGGGCCGGAGCCTCTTTCGATCACGAGGGGCTGAGCACGGCCCTGAGCCGATGGACCGGGCCTAATCGTCGCGTCGCATCGTCACCATATGCAGCGCAGCGCGGTGACTGAACAACAACGAGGCTCCGATCGGGTTCCCGCCTCCCGGGTACGTCGTGCCGGATACCGCCGCCATCGTGTTGCCCGCGGCATACAGACCGGGAATCGGCCGGTCGGCGGTGTCCAGTACACGGCCGTCGACATCGGTGCGCAACCCGCCCTTGGTGCCCAGATCCGACACCCCGAACGCCGCCGCGCGGTAGGGCGGAGTGTCAATGGGCACCAGGGGTGACGCATCGCCGGTGAACGCGCGGTCGAAGTGTTCGCGTCCGCGACCGAAGTCCTCGTCCTCGCCACGCTGCGCGAGTTCATTGAAGCGGCGGACCGTGTCCACCAAGTTGTCGGAGGGAACGTCGATCTTGTCGGCGAGCCCGGCCAATGTGTCAGCCTGCAACCATATCCCGGCTGATTCATAGTCGCTCGTCGGCGAGAACGACACATTGGGTGCGAGGACGGGCGGCTGCTCACCGGCGCGGCTGTCGTAGATCATCCAGTAACGCGCGCCGACGGTGCTTTCGCTCATGGCGTGCAGGATCTCCCGACCGAGTCGGTCGTAGGCGGCGGACTCGTTGACGAACCGATGTCCGGCCCGGTCGACGAAGATGCCGCCCGTGAAGCACAACGCGAAGGCGGCCCGACCATCGGGATGGATCAGACCCGGCGACCACCAGGCCTGGTCCATCAGGTCGACGCTGGCGCCCACCGAGATTGCCGCTTTGTGCGCGAGCCCGAGGTTGGCCGGCGCTCCCATGGTGTCGAATGCCGCTCCCGGAACACCGTATTCGGCCCTCATCGCGTCATTCTGTTCGAATCCGCCCGCGGCCAGCAGTACACCGCGACGCGCCCGAATCACCCTGCGGTCGCCCTCGCACTCCACCACCGCGCCGACGACGCGGCCGTCGTCGGCGATCAGTTCGACGAGGCTGGTGTTCAGATGCGCGGCGAACGCGGGATTGCCTGCCATCGCGGACAGGAACCGGCCAACGAGTGCACGACCGCCGGTGAGCAGGTCCGGCTGCGGCGCACCGAGGCGTTCGTGGTCCAACGGTCCACGAACCAGACCTTGGAACCGGCCAAGTCGGTTGTCGGGCACCGCCTTCGAGACGATGTGACGCATGCCGTCATTCCGGGCACCGGCCGCCGAGCTGTAATAGTCCGGCCACGGCAGGATCTTGAACGCGAAGTGCTCGTCGCGTTCGAGGTATTCGATGAACGCGGCGCCGCCGCGCACGTAGGCCTCCTGTAGCTCGGAAGGGGTGCGGTCGCCGACAACGTTGCGGTAGTAACGCAGGGCCTCGTCGATGGTGTCGTCACTGCCCGCGCGGACGAGTACGGGATTGCAGGGATACCACATCCCGCCCCCGCCGGAGTAGGCGAACGTACCGCCGAACTGGTCGGTCGCCTCGACGAGGGCCACCGAGAGTCCTTCGCGGGCAGCGGTATAGGCACCCGCGACTCCCCCGCCAGAGCCGGCGACCAGTACGTCGACCGTCTCGTCCGGCGCGTTCACAGGTGTCTCGACCGGTTGACGAAGCGTCCCTCGCGCGGTGAGAAGAGCCACCCACCGCCGGCTTTCGTGCCACCGTCCACTGGGATGTTGTGCCCGGTGACGAACGCCGACTGGTCGGAGGCGAGGAACAGCGCGACCCGCGCCTGGTCTTCCGGCCAGCCCACGCGTCCGACGGGCGCCCATGACGCCCACAGGTCGGCGACGTCCTCGTAGCCGGACAAGTAGTCGACCTGCGGCGTTTGCGCGAGGTCGGTGCCGATGCCGTTGACGCGGATGCCGTGCCGACCGAGGTCGACCGCAAGACAGGTGGTGAAGTGCGCGGCCGCGGCCTTCATGGCTCCGTAGACAGGGTCTTTGGGGTAGCCGCGCATGCCCTCCACCGAATGGACGGTGACGATGCTGCCGCGATGCGCGTCGATCATCGACGGCACGAACGCCCTCGTGACGGCGAAGACGTGGCGCAGGTTGACGTCGTACATCTGCTGCCACGAGTCGGGGGTGGACCGGTGGAAAGGCACCAACGGGCGGTAGTCGCCGACGTTGTTCACCAGCACGTCGACCCGACCGTGCTCGGCGAGCACGTCGTCGGCCAACCGCGCGACATCGTCGTCGGCGGTGACGTCGAGGACGTGGCAGCGGATGGATCCGCCCGCGTCTGCTACGTCGTCGCGGATCCGATCCGCCCGCTGCTGGTCGATCTCGGCGACCTCGACGAGGGCACCGTGTTGGGCGAACAGACGGGTGATCCCGCCGCCGATCCCGTCGCCGCCGCCGGTGACCACCGCGACCCGTCCGTCGAGGAGCCGATTCCAGTCGTCGATGCGTGGGGCGCCACCGTCACCCGAGCCAGACAGTCCAGCCCGGTCGTCACCCGTCATCGAAGGCACCTTCGACCGGAAACCGCGGACTTGAGTCCGCGGGGGAGGCCGATCCTGAGGGGTGCGAGGGCGGTGTGCACGAAGGGTTTCGGCAGGTCGCAGTCAAACCGCATCACGTCGAGCGTCTTAACCGCCGCTTTGGTCGGATCTGGGTGCCGAAGGTGGGGTGGGTGCGGTTTCGGCTGTCGCGGCCGGTGCCAGCGGGTGTCAAGTCCTACCGGGTTACCCGTGATCGGGCTGGCCGCTGGCATATCGCGTTCGCCCACATCCCTGACCCGATTGCCGGTCCAGATGATTGCAGTGTGGTCGGTATCGACCGTGGTGTTGCCGTGGCGGCGGCGCTGTCGACGGGCGAACTGCTGCACGCACCCAGTCTGACCCCTGGCGCGGCCAAGAGGTTGAGGGTGTTGCAGCAGCGACTCGGCCGGGCCAGGCGCGGCTCCAACCGGCGGGTCCGAACGAAAACGGCGATAGCGAAGCTGAAGGCTCGCGAGGTCGATCGGCGCAAGGATTGGGTCGAGAAGGCCTCGACTGACATTGCGCGCCGCTTCGACACGATCAGGATCGAAGCCCTGGACGTGCGGGCGATGACTCGTTCCGCGCGCGGAACGGTGGAGCAGCCCGGTGTGGGAGTTGCTCAGAAACGCGGGCTGAACCGCGCGATCAGCGGCAGCGGTTGGGGGCTGCTCGCCGCGCGCTTGCAGCACAAAGCTTACGGTCGGGTCGAGCAGATCCCCGCCGCGAATACGTCGCAACGATGCTCGGTGTGTGGGCACGTCGCTCCCGGGAACCGCAAGAGCCAAGCGGTTTTCGAGTGCGAAGCCTGCACTGCTGGCCGGTGCAACGCCGACGTCAACGCTGCACGCAACATCGCCGCCGGACGGGCGGTGACCGCACGGGGAGACCTCGCCATTAGGCGGTCTGCGAACCGTGAACCTCAACTCGCTACTCCTGCCGCCTAAGTCGATGGGATGGGGTTGGAATCCCCGGACTTTCAGCCCGGGGAGGACGTCAAAGCGACGGACCATACGCGCGCGGCGGCGCAGGCCGACGGTGCGGAAGAATCGCTTCCAAGATGCCAGACGACGACGGTACCCCCGCCACCTCCCGACGACGCCACGTCGTGCGGCTCGCCCTGTTCGCGGCCTTCCTGCTCGGGCTGTTCTATCTCGTTGCGGTCACCCACGTAGTCGATGTCGAGGATCTCCGGCGCACGGTTTCCGCCACGGGTCCGATCGCGCCGCTGACGTTCATCGTGGTGTCAGGAGTCCTGGGCGCGCTGTTCGTTCCGGGCCCGATTCTGGCCGCAACCAGCGGCGCGCTGTTCGGGCCGGTGCTCGGGCTGTTCGTCACGCTCGGCGCGACGGTGGGTACGGCGATCATCGCCGGTCTCATCGGGCGGCGCGCAGGCAGGACGAGCGCGCGCGCACTCCTCGGCGTCGAGCGCTCAGACCGCTTCGACCGACTGATCGCACGGCGCGGACTGTGGGCGGTCGTCGGTCAGAAGTTCGTCCCAGGCGTCTCCGATGCGCTCGCCTCCTACGCGTTCGGTGCCTTCGGGGTGCCGCTGTGGCAGATCGCCGCCGGTGCGTTCATCGGGTCGCTACCGCGGGCGTTCGTCTACACGGCACTCGGCGCGTCGATCGGAGACCTGTCATCGCCGTTGGCTTACGCGGCGATCGCGGTGTGGTGCGTAACCGCCGTCATCGGGGCGTTCGCGACGCATCGTGGCTACCGACATTGGCGCAGGCGGTCGGGTGGTGACGGCGACCAGGTACCCTCCGACCAGCAAAGGGTGACCTAACACCCTGGGATGGAAGGGCAAGAACTCATGGATGGTCGACCCACCGATGTCGCCGGCTTGCGCCTCCTCGTTGTCGGAGCCTCCTCCGGTATCGGCCACGCGGTAGCGGTCAGCGCCGCCGCGCAGGGGGCCAAGGTGGCAGTCGCAGCACGACGGATGGACCTGCTCACCGCCCTGGCCGATACCGTCGGCGGCACCGCGTTCGAACTGGATGTCGAGGATGCGGCGGCCATCACCAAGGTCGTGGGCGCGGCGACGGAGGCCCTCGGCGGACTCGACGCCGTGGTGTTCACCAGCACGGCGGTGCCCTTCGCGCACATCGAGGACACCGACGTGGCGACCTGGCTGCATGCGTTTTCGGTCAACGCCGTCGGCGCCAACAACGTGTTGCGGGCCGCACTCCCCCATCTGTCGGAAAACGGGGTGGTCGTGATCGCATCGAGTCACGACGTCGGCCGCCCACGGGCCGGTGTCGCCGCCTACAGCGCGAGCAAGGCGGCGCTGGACGAAATGCTGCACTCATGGCGCAGCGAGCACCCGGAGCTGTCGATCGTGCGGGTCGGCATCGGCCCGACCGCGGACACCGAGATCCTCCGCGGCGCCGACCGCGACCTGCTGTCCCTGCTTTTCCGGTCGTGGGTGGAGCACGGTCAACTGCCCGCGCAGATGTCGGCTCTGAACGACGTCGCCAACACGCTGGTGTCCCTGACCGCCACGGCCTGCGCGAATCCGAGTGTGGTGCCCGAGATCGTGCAGCTGTCTCCGCGCATCAGAACCACCGGCGACAGGTCACGCGACACGGCCTGACTACTTGCCGGATGTTTCCAGATAATCGAGTGCACCGGCACATCGCAGCTGAGTCTAGTTGGCGATACTTAGGAATAACCCCGTCGAGTCGTTGCTTGTTCTTGGCATAGAAACCGACGGAAGGTGCCCGACATGGCGACTATGTCCACCTATGAGCCGCGTGAGATCCCGTTCCACGGTGTCCGGCTTCGCTACGACAGCACAAAGAGTTTCGATGATCTCGTCGATGCGTTGCTTGCCGACGTCGGCCATGAGCCGGTGCAGATCAACGACTTCGCGGTGCAGTTCGACAGCTGGGAATCGTATGAGCGGGAGGTGCAATCCCACGTCGGGCCAAGCGGATTCATGTTGTTCGCGGTGTTGAATCACGGCGCGTGGATCAAGAAGGCGGGTATCGATCAGAAAGCGCTGCGGGTCGTGGTCGGCAACCCGCTGATTGCGATCACGATGCTGCGGCACGACGTGACAGCGGGTCTGTTTGCGCCCGTTGAGCTTCTGATCACCGAGGAGCAGAACGGCCGCAGCGCCCTGACATATGTCGTGCCGTCCTCACTCATGGTCGTCGAACCCAACGAACCCCTTCGCAGGGCCGCCGTGGAGTTGGACACCAAGCTCGCGGCGCTGGCGAAGTCGGTGACGGCCCCCTAGCCCGAGGCCTGCGGCGACGCGGCTTCAACCGACGCCACGTCGGCCAGGCCACTGATTTTCAGAACCGGCATCAGCACCGGGTTAGCGATGATGTGAATGCGATCGGCATGGGCGTAGAGCACGTTCAGCCCTCCGCTGTCCAGATATTCCACGCCGCTGAGGTCGACGGTCAGCGTCGTATCGGCGCGCGCCGCTGCCGACGACAACGCTTCGGCGAACGAGTCGATATTGCTCAGATCGATCTCGCCCGTGGCCACCAACACGAACGTGCCGTCGTCACGTTCCGTGCGTGTTGAGGCTCAGGGTCGCGGCCATCAGGCGATCTTCGCGTGCATGTGAACAGCGGTGCCGTTCGCGAGTTGCTCGATCGTGACGTCGTGCATCAGGGCCCGCATGAGCGCAATGCCACGGCCTCGGTGGGCGGCGGCGACCGGCGGCTTCCACGAACCGGTGTCGGCGACCGTGACATGCACGCGGTCGGCCACCGCGATCACCCGCAGACTGACGGTGCCCTCAGCGTGGTCGCGGTGTCCGTGCTCGATGGCGTTGGCGAGCGCCTCGCCCGCGGCGATGAGCACCTTCAGGGTCTGGTCGGGATCGATTCCGACCTCGGTCAGCCACGCGCGCAAGGCGGCTCGGGTGGGAGCGAGGTGGCTCGGATCGGCGGGAAGTTCGACCTCCAGTGGGACCGGCTGGCGGTACAGCAGGAGGGCGACGTCGTCTTGATAGCCGTCGCCGGGCGCGAGCCGGGACATGATCTCGTCGGCCAGGTCGTCCAGGGCGGCGGTTCGGTTGTCCCCGACGAGGTCGGCCGCTCGCGAAATGCCGACGTCAAGCGGTTCACGCCGACGCTCCACCAGACCGTCGGTGTAGAGCAGCAGCGTCGCCCGGCGAGGGATGACGTCGCGGGCTTCGGGGCGGGTCTGGTCGTACGAGAGTCCGAGGGGCGTGGCGCGCGCGCCCTCGAGCATCCGGGTCGTGCCGTCCGCGTGGGCCAGAACGGGCGGTGGATGACCTGCGCTGGAGTACACCAGTTCACCGGTGTCCGGACTGAGCACCGCACAGAACGCGGTGGTGCACTGCGCGCCGGGGAGTCGCTGGGCGAACCGGTCCAAAGCCGCCAGTGCTGCGCTGGGGCTTGGGTGCTCGAGCAACAATGCGCGGCACGCGCTTCTCAGCTGGCCCATGACGGTGGCGGCGGCCAGACCATGGCCGACACAGTCACCGACGATCATCGCTATGCGGCCGTCGTCGAGGTCGACGACGTCGTACCAGTCCCCGCCGACTTGCAGCGGCCGGGTGGCCGGCTGGTAGCGCACCGCGAATCCGCTGGAGACGGCGGGGCCGAGGATCGCGCTCTGCAACGCCAACGCCGTTTCGCGCTGCTGGTCGAGTTGGTGCACCCGCTGCAGCCCTTGGCCGAGGCGGCCGGCCAGCACAGTGAGCAGCATGTGGTCTTCGGGTGTGAAAAGTCGTTGTTCGGTCAGCTCGATGTGAACGACGAGCACACCACGGGGATGCTGGACCGCGATGCCGGCCATTCCAGGGTGAGTGGTGTCGGCGGTGAGCAGGTCGCCTACCCCCAGCGACCTGATCATCTGCTTGGTCCGCGGTGGCAGATCGGCCCATTCCGTCGGCTCACCAACGCACATGAGTTGTGGCGCAACGGGTTCGGCGCCGTTTGCGGGCAACACGACGGCCAGCACGCGGTGTGCTTGCCACAGCCTGCGCAACTCATCGGCGGCCGCGTGCACCGCCTCGTCGAGAGTGTCGGCCTGGGCGAGCTGCTGATTGAGTGACGCCAGCGCGGACTCTCGTTGCACGGTGTAGTGCTCCGCGGTGACATCTCGGAAGGTGCCGACCATGACGCTGCGCCCGGTGTTGGGGTCCTCGGCATGGTTGAAGTTGACGGTCACCCAAAGCCGGTGCCCGTCGCGGTGGTCCACTGGAATGGTGAAGGAGCCGTGCGCTTGGTCGAGCATTTCCGAAAATGCCTGCTGGACTTGCCGGTAGGCAGCTGGATCGGTGTCTGCCGACGGCCACCACGGGTGCTCGGCCTCATACGGCAGGCCGTCTGTGCCGTACCCGAGGATGTCGGTGAATGCCATGTTGATCTCGATGACCGTGCCGTGCTCGTCGCAGACGAAGAAGGCCTCTTGCAGCGAGTCGACCAGGGCCGTGCGCCAGCGCGCGTGATGGTTGCGCAGCCGCGCCAGTTCGATGATGCCGCGCACGCGCGCGAGGAGTTCGGCGGCCGCGAACGGCTTGACGAGATAGTCGTCCGCGCCGGCCTGCAGGCCTTTGATGGAGGCTTCCTGCCCGGCGCGTGCGGACAACAGCAGCACGGGCACGGCCGCGGTACGGGCATCGGTCCGCAACGCGGCAACCAAGGCCAGTCCGTCCAGCCGGGGCATCATCACGTCGCTGACCACGAGGTCGGGTACAGCGACCCGGATGGCATCCAGCGCGTGCTGGCCATCGGTGACCGCCTCGACGTGGTAGCCGGCGCTGCCCAGGAGACGGCCCAGGTATTCGCGCATATCGGTGTTGTCGTCGGCGATGAGGACGTGCGCCGTGGTACCGCGGTCCGAAACCTGCGCGACGGTGTTGTCCGGTGTCAGCGCCGATTCGGCGGCCTCAGCGGTGGCGGTGACAACGTCTGCGGGCATCCAGCGGAGCGCTTCCTGCACGTACGGTTCGGCGATACCCGAGGCCACCAGGGTGCCGCCCGCCGAAGCGACGGCGTCAGCGGGCAGATGCGCTGTGCCGAACGGCAGACGAATCGTGAAAGTGGTGCCCACGCCTTCAGTGCTCGCGGCGTCGATGCTGCCGCCGTGAAGGCCGACCAGCTCCTTGACCAGTGCCAGCCCGATCCCACTGCCCTCGTTGGATCGCGCGTGTGCGCTCTCGATGCGGTGAAACCGCTCGAACAGCCGAGGCATCTCCGCTGCGGGCACACCGATCCCGGTGTCCGCGACGGTGACAATCACTTCGTCGCCTGCGCGACGCACCGTGACTGAGACGGACCCGTCGAAGGTGAACTTCAACGCATTCGACAGCAGGTTGAGGATCACCTTCTCCCACATGTCGCGGTCGATATAGACGGGTTCGTCCATCGGCGGGCAGTCGACCGCGAACTCCAACCCGGCCCGGTCGATGGCCGACCGGAACACACTCGCCAGTTCGGCGGTGACGGCCGAGAGGTCCACCGGCTCGTAGCGCGCCTGCGCGCGGCCCGCCTCGATGCGGGAGAAGTCCAGCAACGTGTTGACCAGCTTGGTGAGACGTAATCCGTTGCGCCAGACGACATCCAGTTCCTGGCGAGTGTGGTCGTCCAGCCCGCTGCTGCGGCCGCGGAGCTCGGCTACGGGGTCGAGGATCAACGTCAGCGGGGTGCGGAACTCGTGACTGATGTTGGAGAAGAACGTGGTTTTTGCGTGATCCAGCTCAGCCAGCTCTTCGGCCCGCCGCTGCTGGGCTCGGTAGCTCCTGGCACTGCCGATCCCCGCCGCGATGTGGGCGGCGACCAGCGCAACGAAGCCGCGGGATTTTTCGTTGAGCGGGCGGTATCTGTTCAGCGCCGCCACCAGGAATCCACTGGATGTGCCGCCCTGCTCCATCAGCGGGACCACCAGTGCTTTCACCGGGGGTTCGGCCCAATCTCCGGTCGGCAGTTCCGAATAGCGATCGCCGTCGAGTTCGATGAGCACGGATTCTCCCCGCGCGACCTGCTGCACCGGCCAGATTGCACCGCCGTCCGCGGGCAGCACGGCGGGGGCGGCCGGGTGCCCCGCCGCGATCCCACTCGTACCCGCCAGACGCGCGTCACCGCCGTCGTCGAAGAGATAGGTCAACGCGAACGGAAGATCGCGGAGATTCCGCCCGAGTTGGCGGTGCGCGAAAGCCAGGCTTTCCTCCTCGGTGCGTACCACGCTGGGAGGGTCGGAGCCGAGGTCCCGCAGCGTCGCCATCCGCCGCTCACCGATGATTTGATGCGTGTCCTCGCTGACCACGCATAACATGCCGACGACCCGCCCGTCGTCATCGCGAAGTGGGCTGTAGGAGAACGTGTGATAGGTCTCCTCGGGGTACCCGGAGCGCTCCAGGAACAGCAGCAGGCCCACATCCCAGGTGGCCTGTTCGGTCGACAGCACCCGGTCGATTCGCGGACCGATGTCGTCCCAGATCTCCGACCACACCTCGCTGGCGGGCCTTCCCAGCGCCCACGGATACTTGCGGCCCAGAGTGTCGCGCCGGTACGCGGCGTTGCAGAAGAAGGTCAGCTCCGGTCCCCACGCCATCCACATCGGGAACCGGGATGACAGCAGGATGCTCACCGCGGTCTGCAGGCTCTGCGGCCAGCCGGACGGCGATCCGAGCGGAGTCGCGGCCCAGTCCACCTGGGCGAGATCTCGACCTACATCGGGGTCTGCGCCGAAAACCGCGGCCGGTCGACCGCGGTCAGCGTCCCCGGTCATCGGTGCTCGTCGGATCCGTCGAGCGCGTCCGTCACAGTCTGATAGGGCCGAAGAACGTCGTCGAGCTTGGTGACCTCGATCGGCATGATCACTTCGGCGTTGCTGGCCACCAGGCGCACGGCGACTCCGTCGGCAAGCCCCCGCTCGTAGCACCCGAGGACCGCGTTCAGCCCCGCACTACCGAAGTACGTGACGTCTCCGAGTTCGAGGACGAGCAGCCGGGACGGGTGGGCGATGGCGGCCTCGAGCGCCGCGTCGAGGTGGGAGATGAGCGTGTCGACGGTGCCCGAGTCGATCTCGCCCCCGGCAGAGACCACGACCGCGGCGTCGCGCACATCCTGCTTGACTTCCAACAGAGCCACGCGTTCGATCTCCTCCTTCACCGCTCGCGACGGGTGCCGACGCGGTCGTGGACGGTCAGGAGCAGGTGGTCGAACTCCCGACGCAGACTGTCGGGTTGGTACCTGATGGTGTCCAGTTCGGCGACCACCTGGGCGGCAAGCGCCCGCAGCTTGGTGTTGGTCTGCTGCGAACGCCAGAGCAATATCTCGAATGCCAAATCGGCGCTGACGCGATAGACCAGCATCAGCGCGCCCTTGGCTTGCTCGATCGCCGCGCGGGCCTCGAAGAGTTCGGGCAGCGATTCGTCGAGGGCCTGTCTGCGGGCCTGATCGAACGTGTCGGTCAGGTCGATGTAGTAGCCCTCGCTACCCACCAGCGCGCCGTTGCTGTCGAGCATCCGGTCGGCAAGGACGATGACGGTGTGCTGGCGCCCGGTGGTGTCGATGAACCGGTGGCGACTGGAGAACGACCCGCCGAAGTGCAGCAGGTGGTCGAGAAGGTCCTGGACATGCTGGCGGTCGTCGGGATGCTTATGGGAAAGGAGCAGCTCGGTGGTCGGCACGACGGAGCCTGGTTCGTAGCCGTGCATGCGAGCGACCTCGTCGGACCATTCCCACCGTTGTCCCACGAACCAGAACCTGAAACCGCCGACGTTCAGATTCGGCACGGCGCCGGCGAGGACCTCTGGCTCAGCGCTGCGGGCTGGATCCGCGTTCGACATGCCGCGATTGTCCCATCAGTGCGGTTGTCGCGAGCGCCCTTTGAAACGTTGAAGCACAAGCACGATCGCGACCACCACGGCTCCGACCACCAACCCGATGACCGCGGAGGCTGCCGTGTTGACCAGCCAGGCCAGCACGCCGCCGACCCCTCCGGTCGCATGGCGTACGGCCTCCTCCCAGTGGTGAACCACCCCGTACGGGGCGTGCCAGCCGAGGTCGTCGGTCCCGACCAGCAGGATGTGGCCGCCCACCCACAGCATCGCCACGGTGCCGATCAGGGACAGCGCCGCGAGCAGCTTGGGCATGCCGGCGACCAGCCCGCGGCCGATCTTCTGCACGAAGCCCGACGAGCGCTGCGTGAGGCTCAGGCCGATGTCGTCCATCTTCACGATGGCTGCGACGACGCCGTACACCGCCGCGGTGATCACCAGGGCGACGACGACAAGGATGATCAGTCGCGGCACGAACGCCTGGTCGGCCACCTCGTTGAGCGCAATCACCATGATCTCGGCGGACAAGATGAAGTCCGTCCGGATCGCGCCGGTGACCATGTGCTTCTCGGCATCCTGACCTTGGGTCGCGACCGGCCCGGCGTGGGCGTCGTGACCGCGAATCCGGCCCCACACCTTCTCGGCGCCCTCGTAACAGAGATAGGTGGCGCCGAGCATCAGGATCGGCGTCAACAACCACGGCACGAACTGACTGAGCAGCAGCGCCGCGGGCAGGATGAACAGCAGCTTGTTGCGCAGGGATCCGATCGCGATCCGCTTGA
The DNA here is from genome assembly GCA_963713225.1 of uncultured Actinomycetota bacterium. Lineage (GTDB taxonomy): Bacteria > Actinomycetota > Actinomycetes > Mycobacteriales > Mycobacteriaceae > Mycobacterium. The sequence goes on from CAVQLB010000003.1 coordinate 152,378, forward strand.
TGATCGGCAGCTCGCGCTCGGCGGCGATGCCGTGCACGTACTGCGGCGTCACCGCGGTGTCGTCGATCACCACGCCGGCGGCCTTGGCAGTCGCACGTCCGGCCGCCGCGCCGATGTCGTCGACCGAGGCGGCCGCCAACCGGGCAATGGCCGCAACGTCATCGAGGAGCCCGAACAGGCCTGCACTCATCGCGTCTCCGTCATTGCGTTGGAGATTACCGACTGTGGGCCGCTGGCGTGCGGCCGTCGGGACGCGTGCGCATCCACACCCTTCCACCCCTTGACCGTGACGTGGCTCACAGTATTATGACCAGTGGTCATCGACCCCTGGGAGGACCCGATGCCGACGGTGACATGGGCACGCGTCGACCCGACGCGTCGCGCGGCAGTGATCGAGGCCGCGGAGGCCGAGTTCGGCGCACACGGGTTCTCGCGAGGCAGCCTGAACGTCATCGCCCGGCGCGCCGGAGTCGCCAAGGGAAGCCTGTTCCAATATTTCGCCGACAAGCTCGACCTCTACGCGTTCATCGCAGACATCGGCAGCCAGCGCGTGCGTTCCTATATGGAGGACCGCATCCGTGAGCTCGATCCGAGTCGGCCGTTCTTCGAATTCCTGACCGACCTTCTCGATAGCTGGGTGGCGTACTTCGCGGATCATCCGCGGGACCGCGCACTGCACGGCGCGGCGACCCTGGAGGTCGACACCGATGCCCGGGTCAGCGTGCGGACCGTCATCCACCGCCACTACTTAGAAGTTCTGCGGCCGCTCGTGCGGGACGCGCACGTGCGGGGCGACCTGCGCGCGGACTGCGATAGCGATGCGTTGTTGTCGCTGCTGTTGATGATCTTCCCGCATATGGCGTTGGCGCCGTACGTGCGCGGGATCGATCCGATTCTCGGGCTCGACGACCCCACACCGGAGCAACCTGCACTGGCCGTGCGCAGACTCGTCGCAGTCCTGGCAGACGCCTTCACTTCAGCCAAAGATTCAGCCCACATCACCAAGGAGGTCAATCAATGACACGGACACGCTCCCTCGACAAGGGCGGGCTCAACTGGGACAGCTTGCCGCTCAAGCTGTTTGCAGGCGGCAACGCGAAGTTCTGGGATCCGGCCGACATCGATTTCTCCCGCGACCGGGCCGACTGGGAGTCGCTATCCGATCTCGAACGGGACTGGGCCGCCCGGCTGTGCGCGCAGTTCATCGCGGGCGAGGAAGCGGTCACGCAGGACATCCAGCCGTTCATGGCCGCGATGCGGGCCGAGGGCCGGCTCGCCGACGAAATGTATTTGACGCAGTTCGCATTCGAGGAGGCCAAACACACGCAGGTGTTCCGGTTGTGGCTCGACGCCGTCGGATTGACCGACGATCTGCACCACTATCTCGACGACCTGCCTGCATACCGGCAGATGTTCTACGAAGAACTTCCCATGTCCCTCGACACACTTTCCACGGATCCCTCACCGGCCGCCCAGGTTCGGGCATCGGCGACGTACAACCATGTGATCGAGGGGATGATGGCCCTCACGGGATACTATGCGTGGCACAAGATTTGCGTGGAGCGCGGCATTCTGCCCGGGATGCAGGAACTGGTGCAACGAATCGGCGATGACGAGCGGCGGCATATGGCGTGGGGCACGTTCACGTGTCGGCGCCACGTCGCAGCCGACGACGCCAACTGGGGCGTATTCGAAGCCCGCATGAACGAGCTGATGCCGTTGGCATTGCGTAACACCACGGAGGCTTTCGACCTCTACGACGCCGACAACATCCCCTTCAACCTGACGATGGACGAGTTCATGCAGTACGCCAGCGACAAGGGCATGCGGCGCTTCGGCACGATCAGCAGCGCACGGGGCCGGCCGCTCGCGGACATCGACGTCGACTACTCGCCGCTGCAGCTGGAGGACACGTTCGCCGACGAGGACGAGAAGGCCCTCGCCTCTGCGTGACGCGGACTCAGTCGGCGACGAGTTGGTCGCTGTCGGCGAACACCAGGGTGCCGCCGTCAAGCAACACCGCCCACCGTCGGGCCGGATCGGCGAAATGGTGATCGCCGATGTCGACGGCTTGCGCCTCCATCTCGCCGAAGTCGTCGACGACGACGCCGAGGCATTCGTCGTCGGTGCCCGGGTTGAAGCGAACGCGGGTGTCCACCGCCAGCTCCGAACCGCCCTCGTCGCCCCCGTCACCTGCAGGTTTGTCAGCCATTCTGCCCCCTGACACTCGCTATAAATTAACGAAGATGTCAGTACAGCACGCTGGGTGCGGTGCAGCAGGTGAATACGCAGATTTGCGCATTCACTGGCCGATGAGGCCGTGCTGGCCAGTCAGGGCGGCTACCTGATATTGGGATCGGTAGCCGCAACCCCTGGCTGTACTTGCCGTCATGACGACGCCAACGAGGCAACGCATGACGAAAGGAATCCGGCAATGAACATCGTCCCCACCCGCATCCAGGAACAGATCAGCCAGGTCGACCCGACGCGAGCCCTGGTGTACGGCATCTGCGGCGCCGTGACCGCCGTGTTGGCCGTCGTCAAGCTGTTTTGGCTGCTCTTTACGGCATTGACGTTCTCCAGCGTCGGCTTGTCCTTGTTCTCGTTCGTTTTCCCGTTGGTGTACTGGACTGCGTTCCTCGCCCTCGGTGGGTTCGTGGCCCTCGCGTACCTACCGCGCTACTTCAAGCAGCGCTGATCCGAAGGGTGCACCAACAGAGGGCCGCAGCGCTGCGGCCCTCTGTTGAATGTGCGGATTCGTACGCCCGCGCGTCGCGGATGAAAGGGCACAGTGGGCCGAACCGGGCACTCGCACAGCCGGAGTAGCCTCGACCTTGCAGCACATTCTTCGGTTCAGCTCCGAGCCGCCACTATCAGGATTCGGCGGGACAAAGGGGGCTGTTCGGATGACATCAGAGCCGAGCCACGAGTATGCCGCTGTAACGGACATGTTCCGTCGACTCGCGACACTGGACGAAGGATCAGTTGAGTACCGGCGCCAGCGGGATGTGATCATCGAATGCTGTCTGCCGCTGGCCGACCACATCGCACGCCGTTTCAATAACCGCGGTGAGCCTTTCGAAGATCTCGTTCAGGTGGCACGAGTGGGGCTGCTCAACGCGGTGAACCGGTTCGATGCCGATAACGGGGCGGATTTCCTTGCGTTCGCTGTTCCAACCATGATGGGCGAAGTCCGCAGGCACTTTCGCGACCACGGGTGGTCGGTCAAGGTTCCCCGCCGGCTCAAAGAGCTCAATTCGCAGCTGAGGAGGTCCCGCGAGGCGTTGTCTCAACAATTGGGTCGTGCGCCGACAGCCAGCGAGATTGCCGCCGACCTGGGAATCGATCGGGAGGAGGTGGTGCAGGCGCAGATCGCTTCCAGCGCATACTCCACCCTTTCCTCCGATGCGCCGGCCGGAGCAAGCGACGACGACTCGCGATCAGTTACCCACACGGTGGGAGATCTAGACGCCAATCTCGACAAGGTGCTCGACGTCGAAACGGTCCGTCCGCTCTTGGCGGCGCTGCCAGATCGCGACCAGATGGTTCTCAAGCTTCGCTTCTTCGACAATATGACTCAGACGCAGATTGCCGAACGGCTCGGGATATCGCAGATGCACGTGTCTCGCCTGCTCGCTCGTTCTCTCGCCAGACTGCGGCAACGAGTTCAGACACCGGAACCAGTGTGATGCCTTGAGCGCAGCAGGAGGACGGCGGTAAACACCTGCCACACGATGATCGAGTAGACGCTGCCCCGCTCCCATGCTCCATCCGGCAGCACGCTTATCGCCGCGGACCTCGAGTCGACAACGAGCATCGCGAGGCTCAGCAGCCCCAGAACAGCGAGCGCAATGGAAACGGTGCGATACCACGCTGCGACGCCGGCGTTCCGAATGATCGCACTTCCCGCCAGGATTGCCAGGTTGCCGCCCACGATCGCCAGCACTGCGCCCGCGCTGTGCACCCATGCGGTGCCATCGAGCTTCGCGACGGTGCCGCCGTGAATGGTGCCCACGACGATGTTTCCGATGCCATTCATCGCCGCGAAGGCAAGAAACAAGCCGGCCTTCTGGCTCTGTACAGCGCGGACCACAAGGACGGCTCCGACGAAAAACAAGGTCCCCTGCAGATAGAACGCAGTGTTTATCAGCTGGGCCACAGGAGAGTCGGCCTCTCCCAGCTCACTGATGTAGTCGTGGGCATAGCTGTATGGCTGCCGAAAGTGTGCGGCTGCAACGGCTTCCACGATGAGGTATCCGGCTCCCGCGGCAATCCAGAGCACAGCTGCACTCACCGCGTAGCGGCGCTGCCGCGTAACGGCGCTCAGGGTCCGCCGCGCCAATGTTCGATGCGGTGGTAGTCGGGAGTGAAGCCGTGCTCGACACCCCACAGGACAGCCTGGGTCCGACTGCCGACACCGATCTTGCGGTAAATGTTGCGGATGTAGGACTTCACGGTGTTGGGGCTGAGATATGTCAGCACAGCGACCTCGGCATTGCTCTTGCCCTGAGTGATGAGTGCCAGGATCTCGGCCTCGCGATCGCTGAGGCCTTCGCCCCGACCCGGCCAATCGAGCCCGACCGCGCTGCGCGCCCGCGGTGGAGCATCACTGACAACCCTTTCTCCGGCATGCACTGCCTCCAGTGCGGCGACCAACTCCCGCGCAGGCAGCGTCTTCGACAGATAGCCATGCGCTCCGTGCTGCTGCGCGCTGAGGACGAGGTCTGGGTGAAAGTTCCAGGTGTAGACCACTACTCGACGCGCTCGTGGGTTGGCGACAAGAACAGCGATCTCGTCGTGATCGGATTCCGGTTGGGCGAAGGAGTCGTAGAGAACGATGTCGACTGTGTCCTCGACTGGCATGTTCGAATCGAGTTCGGCGACGACGATTCGGTCGCGGTACTGCTCGAACATGTTGGCCACGCCCATCACCACCACGTCGTAGTCGTCGACGAGGGCCACGGTGATCGGCTTGTTCGGGCGCGGAGCCATCCGCTGAAACTACCTCCCTAGGGGTGTAGTTACACCCTCCCTAGGGGTGTTCACTGGCGTCTGCCGGGCAACCGCTCGGCGAGTGCGCTTTAGAGCGCACAGGGCGGCCCCAACTAGAAAGGCTCTGCCATGATCGTTTTGGGGATCATCTTGCTCATAGCCGGATTCCTGCTGACGATTCCCATTCTGTGGACGATCGGAATCATTCTGGTCGTCGTCGGTGTCGTTCTGGCACTTCTTGGTTCAACGGGACGCGCCGTGGGCGGTCGTCGACACTACTTCTAAACGTTGTCGGCTGCGCTGGTACACGACGGCGGTCGCGATGACGGCCTCCACCGCGGCCAGCGCAGTCGCCAACGTCATCACCGTCGAATGGTGCAACGGAACCGTTGCGACGTCGGCCACACCACCGTGCTGATGGCCTGATGCGAACGGAGTGTGCATGGCGATCATCGCGATGTTCATCACCGCGACCAGCACCCATGTCCGAAGCGCGTTCCCCAGCCACAGCTCCCGCGCACAGTAGAGGCACGCGACCGCCATCGCAGCCATCACCACCACCGCCGCCGCGGTTTCGGTGTGGACGATTGTAATCCCATGCAGCACAGCCGAACACGCGGCAAGCACCGCACATGCGCGGCGCCCGACCATGGCGGCCCGGGCATCATCCTGGACCCGCTGCCGTACTCGTCGTGCCAGTTCCACCACTCATACGGTGCGCTCTGTGGGTAGCCCTCCGGAGAGTCCTCCCAGTTCTCCTGCCGGCCCAGCGCAGTGATGTCGAGGTAGCTCCAGACGCTGCCCATCGCCTCGTCACCGCGGTTGTTGATGAAGTAGGTGCGGTAGACCCGATCCCCGTCGCGAATGAACGCGTTCGTCCCATGCCATTCGTCGACATCGAAGTCGACGTCGAAAGCTGCGTCAGGTTTGGGGACGATGGTGTACCAGGGCATTTCCCAGCCCATCCGTGCCTTGACCCGTTCGATGTCCGCCTGCGGACCGCGGGACACGAAGGCCAGCGTGGTGTCGCGGGCGTTGAGGTGGGCGAGGTGAGCGACCTGGTCGGCCAGCAGCGAACAACCCGGGCATGCGTGATCGGGCCACCCGTGTACGCCGGGTTCGAAGAAGGCGCGGTAGACGATCAGCTGGCGGCGCCCTGCGAACAGGTCGAGGAGACTGGCCTTGCCCTCCGGCCCGTCGAATTCGTACTGCTTCTCGACGGCCAGCCAGGGCATCCGTCGGCGAGCCGCCGCCAGCGCGTCGCGGGCGCGGGTCAGCTCCTTCTCCTTCACCAGCATTTCGCCGAGCGCGGCCTCCCATTCGGGTGCCGACACGGCGATTGGCGGTTTGGTCGCTGCAGTCACGTCACCATCTCCTATCCCGTACTTTCCCATGATGTTTCGGTCTCCTCAATCCAGAGCCGAGGCGCCTGCCGACGCAAGCGCATACGCCTGGTGGTCCCGCAGTCGGCCGGTGGCGATATCGAGCACGGTCTTGCCGACGTGTTCGGAGGTCAACACCGGCGCCATCGAGTGCACGAATGCGTCGACGTCAACACCCTGCCGCCCCGCATAGGCCTGGACGGCCGCCAAACCGAGGTCAGTCTCCGGCGTCAGTTGCGGTAGCACCGATACGAATTCGATGCCAAGACCGTTTCGCTCCGACTCTCCGGCGGCATAGCTCGTGATGAACCTGACCGTGGCTTTGGCTCCCGCGTAGCCGCCGGACAGTGGCGAACCCTTCAATGCGGCGCCACTGGACAACGCGATCACCGAGCTGCCGGGAGCAAGCGGGCGCATCAACGCCACGCGGACCCAGTTGAACGCCTGGGCGACATCGACGTGCCAGTTCTGGCTGAACGACTCCCAGGTGTGATCCTGCAGGGCCACCATCGTCGGGGCGGCGCCTGCACACAGCACCACCGTGGTGGGGCGATGCTCGTCGATGAGACGGCGTGCGATTGCGGGGTCTGCGGCATCGGCCGCCACGGCAGTGAAACCGTCACCGATTTCCTCGCCCACCTCGCCGAGCGCCGCGGCTGAGCGCGCGACGCCGACCACATGCGCACCCGCTCCAGTGAGGGCAGATGCAACGCCGCGCCCGAACCCCCGGCTGGCGCCGGTCACGATCGCGGTCGTGCCGTCGAGCGAATTGGGCTCTCTCATGTCGTCCACGGTTCCTGCCTTCGGTGTCGAGGATTTTGGGCTTCACTAGTTCAGATCCGTCTGACCGCCGAAACTCATCGGTGCGGTGACCGATGAATTTCCGGGCACCGGCGTATCTGTATTCATGACGGGATCTGTCATCACGACAACCGAGGAGCATCACCGTGCCGGTGCAAGAGGAGTTCATCGCGCAGGCGGCGCCGTTCCGGGCCGAGCTGATCGCCCATTGCTACCGCATGCTCGGTTCGGTCCACGATGCAGAGGACCTGGTCCAGGAGACGTACCTGCGCGGATGGCGTGGCTACTCGAATTTCGAGGAACGTGCGGCGCTGCGCACCTGGCTGTACCGGATCGCGACGACGGCGTGCCTGCGTGCTCTGGAGAACCGCGCCCGTCGGGTGTTGCCTACCGGACTGGGCGCGGGTGCGATCGACCCGGAGGTGGATCTTGACGGAGGCGACACCGCCCATCCGTGGCTCGAGCCGCTGCCCGACACGTATACGCCCGAGTCGGCGTTCATGGCGCGACAGAGCGTCCGGCTGGCAGTGGTCACGGCGATGCAGGAGCTTCCCGCCCGTCAGCGGGCCGTTCTGATCCTGCGGGACGTGGTGCAGTTCAGCGCGGCCGAGGTCGCCGAGCTGCTGGAGACCACCCCGTCAGCGGTCAACAGCGCACTACAGAGGGCGCGCACCCACCTAGCCGAGGCGGCGCCGACAGAGGACGAGGTGGCAGACCCCGACGACGAGGCGCTCCGATCGCTGCTCGACCGGTACTGCGCGGCTTTCGAGAGCGGTGACGTCGCGGCCCTTACCGAATTGCTGTGCGCGGACGTCAAACTCGAAATGCCTCCCCATCCCGTGTGGTTCCACGGACGCGACGCGGTCACGCGGTTCCTTGCCGCCCGTGCGTTCTCCGCACCCGGCGACGTGGCGATGGTCCCCACGACCGCCAATGCCCAACCCGCTGTGGCCGACTACCGGCGTGGCGAGGACGGCGTGTTGGCGGCGCACGCGCTGCATGTTCTGACACTCGGTGACGACGCCATCGCGGCGATCACCGTATTTCTCGAACCCGAGCTGTTCAAGGTGTTCGGCTTACCGCCCAGCAGGTAGCGCGCTGGAGTTCAGAGCGATTGCTCGGCAGTCGTTTTCGCGCTGTCAGCGGCAGGCTGACTGGGCGCACGGCCGATGAACTCGATACCGGCCTGAATCGCGGGGCGGTGCCGCAAGATGCGGTAGTGCGCAAGACGCCCGAGCCCGCGGGTGGTCTCCAGGCGTGCACCCGGCCAAATGCCGACAAGCGTCTCGCTCATCGCGTGGGGGCTATCGGGGTCGTCGGGGTCGTGCACGACCAGTAGCGGTGGCGCATCGTCGATACCGCTCGCCACCGCGGCGATGTCCGTGTCGAACAGCGGCATGCCCAGTCGACGGTCGAGGCGACGATGCAGTCCGTCACGGATGCGCGGCCCGAAGCCGTGACGATCGGCGAAGAGGTCCAGATACAACGAGAAGTCGCCCATCGGCGCCAGGAACACCAGTCGTTCCATCGGTGTCCCCCACGACGCCGCGAGTGCGGCGGCTTTGGCGCCGATGGAATGTGCCACGATCCCGCGTGCCGGGCCGTGTGCGCGCACGAAGGCTTGCACCGCTTTGGCGCACTCGACGATCGTGGTGCGCCCCGGCGCCAAGTCACCCGGTTCGGACTCGTTGTGGCTGGGCAGGTCGAAAGCGATGACGCGGTGTCCGGCCTCGACGAGCGGTTTGACGAAGACGCCCAGGTGCGCGCGGCAGCCGCCCCAGCCGTGCACCAAATACACTGCGGGCCCTTCGCCCCACGCCTCTCCCGCGATCCGGTGTCCGGACCAGGTCGCCTCGACGGGCTCGCTCGGCGGGACACCGGGCGGCATCCGCAGGCTCATCTCCACGGCGGGCGGAGTGCACCACAGCTCGACGGCCCACCTCGCCCCCACCGCGGGCGCGACACGTTCCAGTAGTCCGAACGCCCTGCGCACCCTCGGCTCAACCGGCGGCTCGACGCCGGAGCCCGCCTCGTCCCGAGGCAACTCGGAATCGCCAGACATCAGTGGCCCCCTCTTCTTACTCGCCGGTAAGATTACTTGGGGGCGGATTTAGGACGCAATCGCGCTGGTCTCGACGTTCCCGATTGGGCAGTACCTACCGCCGATCAAGAAGGTTTAGCAGGCACGGCGCTGCGCAGCCACGCGTCGATATCGGCGCGTGCATCGCCAACCTCCTCACCGCGCACCGCGAGCCCTTCGGTGATCGTCGCCCCTGGGCACAGCCGCGTGTAATCGTCGATGGTGCGCCCCAGTCCACTGACGGCATAGGTGACGAAAGGACGAATTGTCTTGCCGGTCCAGTCGAACGCTTCCACGAAGGTGCGCATGATCATTGGTGGCTGCACGTTCCATATCGGGCTGCCGAGCAACACGGTGTCGTAGGTTTCGATGCTCGGTAATTGGCCGGCGATCTCGGGACGGGCCTCGTCGTTCTGCTCGCGGACGTTGCGATCGACCGTCTCCTGGTAGCTCGCCGGATACGGATCTGCGGCCTCGATCTTGTACACGTCGACACTGATGCTCGCCGAGATCATCTCCGCGGCGACCTCGGTATTGCCGACCTCGAGGTGCGTCCTGCCGCCGTAGTGGTAGTTCTCGCCCGCTCGCGAGAAGTAGGCGAGCAGCAGCTTCGATCCGGGCGCGGAGGGCGCAGACGCCGGACCTGCGGTCGGCGGTGACGCGGGCGCGCGACAGCCTGCGACGCCGAGCCAGAGCACCCGCTCCGATGGCGAACGGGGTCTTGAGCAATGTGCGGCGATTCACTCCTCAGCCGTTGCTCGAAATATGCTCGGAGGCAAGGCTTTCCTGGCTCGCCGCCCAGGAGGCGAGCAGTTTGAGGCCGTCGGCCGTCGGAGTGTTCGCGGCTGCCGTGTAGATGTTGAGCTGCAGGCCGGGCTCGGAGGGCAATTCCATCGCCTCGAAGTCGAGATCGAGTTGGCCGACGACGGGATGGCGCAAGCGCTTTCGGCCGGACCGGTGAAAGCGCACGTCCTGAGACGCCCACCGCTGCCGGAAGAGCTCACTGCGAGTGGACAATTCACCAACCAACGCGATCAGCTCTTCGTCGTGCGGATTACGACCCGCCTCGAGGCGGAGCATCGCGGCCGCGTCGCGGGTGATCTGGTCGTAGTCGACAAAGAACTGCTCGGCCGCCTCGGGGTTCAGGTAAACGAATCGAGTGGTGTTAGCAGGCCTTCGCGGATCGGCGAGCACCGGTGCGTAGAGCGCGCGGGCAAGCTGGTTCATCGCGAGCACGTCGTGGCGTCCGTTACGGATCCAGGCGGGCGCGTCGGTGATGGCATCGAGCACCTGCTGCAGTGCCGGCCGAACAGTTCCCGGCGTTCTCCGAGAACGTCGACGCGTGCCCGTACCGGACTCGCGAGCCAGCGCGTAAAGGTGATCGCGTTCGGCCTCATCGAGCTGCAGGGCGGAGGCCAGAGCGTCGAGAACGCTCTCCGAGGCCCCAGCCAAACTGCCCCGTTCCATCCGGACGTAGTAGTCGACCGAGACCCCGGCGAGCAGCGCGACCTCCTCGCGCCGCAGACCCTTGACCCGACGGTTGCCGCCGTACGCCGGCAGCCCCGCTTGGTCAGGGGTGATGCGCGCGCGCCGGGAGCTCAAGAACTCCCGGATCTCGCTGCGCAGGTCCATCGTGGTCATGCCTTCACGGTAGGCGCGCCGCGTCCGGCGAGGGGGGTACTGCCGTTGCCTGGAACGACAGACACTGCCAACCCACAGGAAACCGACGTTGACTGGTGACCATGAGAGCAACCGTCATGTACCAGGCCGGAGACGTGCGCGTCGAGACCGTGCCCGACCCGGTCCTCCACGAACCCACCGACGCCATCGTCCGCATCACTTCTGCCTGCATCTGCGGCAGCGACCTGTGGCCCTATCGGTCGATGTCCTTCAAGGAGCAGGGCCGCCGCATGGGCCACGAGTTCATCGGCATCGTCGAAGAGGTCGGAGCGGACGTCAGCGGTTTCGCTCCCGGCGATCTGGTCGTTGCTCCGTTCGTCTGGGCGGACAACACGTGTGACTTCTGCCGAGAGGGTCTGCACACATCGTGCCGCCACGGTGGCGGCTGGGGCGCACCAGGCTTGGACGCGGGCCAAGGCGAGGCTGTGCGGGTGCCGCTGGCCCAGGGCACGCTGGTGAAACTCCCGATCGCGCCGGACTCGGCACTGATGCCGTCGCTGCTCACACTGTCCGACGTGTTCTGCACCGGCCATCACGGCGCGGTGACAGCCAGGGTCCGGCCGGGCCACACCGTCACCGTCATCGGTGACGGCGCCGTCGGGCTCTGCGGTGTGCTCGCCGCGAAGCGCCTCGGAGCCGAGCAGATCGTTTTGATGGGCAGGCACGCCGACCGTACGGATTTGGGCCGTGAATTCGGTGCCACCGACGTCGTCGCCGAGCGCGGCGAGGAGGGCGAGCATCGAGTTCGTGAGCTCACCGGCGGCGACGGCACTCACGCCGTCATCGAATGCGTCGGAACCGAAGCGTCACTGGCAACGCGCTCTGAACGTGGTCCGCGACGGAGGCGTCGTCAGCCGGCTCGGAGTTTCGCAGTACACCCAGGCGCCCATGAACTTCCAAACCATGATGCGCAACATCACCCTCACCGGCGGGGCCGCACCGGCCCGCGCCTACATCGAAGAGCTGATGCCCGACATCCTCAACGGCACCGTCGAACCGGGCCGGGTCTTCGACCGCACCATCGGACTGGAAGAGGTTCCCGACGGGTACAAGGCGATGGCCGAACGTGAATCGCTGAAGGTTCTCATCCGCCCCTGAGAAAGGAAACAACAATGAAGAACGCGAAACTCGGCGACCTGACCGTCTCACGCATCGGGTTGGGCGCCATGGGCATGTCCTTCGCCTTCACCGGTGCGGGAAGCGATGACGCCGAATCCATCCGCACCATCCACCGGGCGCTGGACCTCGGGGTGAACTTCATCGACACCGCGGAGGTCTACGGTCCGTACGTCAACGAGGAACTCGTCGGGAAGGCCATCAAGGACCGACGCGACGAGGTCGTGCTTGCCACCAAGTTCGGCATGATCTCGCACACCGGTCGCGACCGAGGGCAGCTCGACAGCAGCCCGGCCAGCATCCGCACGGCCGTGGAGGGGTCGCTGCGACGGCTGGACACCGATCACATCGACCTCTACTACCAACACCGGGTCGACCCCAACACCCCGATCGAGGACACGATCGGCACCGTCGCCGAACTGATCGCCGAGGGCAAGGTCCGCCACATCGGGCTTTCGGAGGCGTGGGTCGACACGATCCGGCGCGCACACGCTGTGCACCCGATCACCGCGCTGCAGTCGGAGTACTCGCTGTGGACCCGCGACCAGGAGCCCGAGGTGCTGCCGCTGTTGCGCGAACTAGGCATCGGGTTCGTGCCGTACTCGCCGCTCGGCAAGGGCTTTCTGACGGGCACCATCCGTTCGACCGACCAGTTCGACGAGACCGACTTCCGCGCCACCAATCCTCGGTTCACCGGCGAGAACTTCGAGCGCAACCTGGCCATCGCCGACGAGGTACAGGCGGTGGCCGCCGACGCCGGAGTCACTCCGGCGCAAGTCGCGCTTGCCTGGCTGCTGGCGAAGGGCGACGACATCGCCCCGATTCCCGGCACCCGACGCGTCACCCGGCTCGAGGAGAACGCGGCCGCGGACGGCGTCGTGCTGACCGCCGAGCAGATGAAACGGCTCGACGAGCTCACGCCGCCGTCGGGTGGTCACCACACCGATGCGCAGATGGAGATGATCGAGCGCTGACCGAGGTGCTCATGTAGATGTCAACCGAGCGGCCTCGGCGACGAACGCGTCGATGTCGTCGGGCTGAGTGTCGAAGCTGCACACCCAGCGGACCTCGCCCGTGGACGCGTCCCAGTCATAGAAACGGAAACGCTCGCGCAGCCGGTCGGCGACGCCCGGCGGCAGGCGGGCGAACACGGCGTTCGCCTGGGTCGGCTGGGTGAACTCGATGCCGCGGATGGTGCCGTCGGTGGTGCCGGCTTGCAGGCCAGAGCGCAGCCGAGTCGCCATCGCATTCGCGTGGCGGGCGTTGCGCAGGTAGAGGTCGCCGTCGAGCAGCGCAAGCAGCTGTGCGGAGACGAACCGCATCTTCGATGCCAGCTGCATCTGGTGCTTGCGCAGGTAGATGAGGCCGTCGGAGGCCTCGCCATCGAGCACCACGATCGCCTCCGCACCGAGCGCACCGTTCTTCGTACCGCCGAAGCTGATGACGTCGACACCGGCGTCGGTGGTGAGGGCGCGCAGCGGCAGGTCCAGCGTCGCGGCGGCGTTCGACAGACGCGCACCATCCATGAAGACACGCATGCCGCGCTCGTGCGCGTAGTCGGTGATCGCACGCACCTCGTCAGGCGTGTGGACGGTGCCGAGTTCGCTCGATTGGGTGATGCAGACGACGAGGGGCTGCGCCCGGTGCTCGTCGCCCCACCCCCAGGCTTCCTCGGCGATGAGGTCGGGCGTGAGCTTGCCGTCGGCCGTGGCGATCGGGAGCAGCTTGACGCCGCCTGCCTTCTCCGGTGCTCCGCCCTCATCGGCGTGGATGTGCGCCTGCTTTGCGCAGATGACCGCGCCCCAGCGAGGGAGCATCGACAGCACTCCAACCACATTGGCGCCGGTCCCGTTGAACACCGGATACGTTTCGGCACCCCCGCCGAAGTGCCCTGCGCACACCTCTTGCAGACGGGCCGTATACACGTCCTCGCCGTACGAGACCTGGTGTCCGCCGTTGGCAGCGGCGATCGCAGCGAGCACCTCGGGGTGCACACCCGAGTAGTTGTCCGACGCGAAGCCGCGGACGCTGGGGTCATGGAGTGTGGCCACGGCGGTTCAATCTCAGCCCTGCGCGCAGGGTCAGTGACTGCTGATCGCGGTGGCCAATCCACGCTTCCGCGTACCGGCATCGTGTGCGCCGAACACTTGCGGATGTATCGCGGTCCCCCTGAACTTCATTTCAGAGGCCGTCTCCGGCGCGTCATCCGAGGTCCTCGTCAGGAAGCGATCCGGCAGCGCCAGCTTCCAGATCGTTCGCATGGTGTGCCAGAACTGGCGAGGCAACGGCCCGGTCGTATAGGGCAGGTCGTATTCGGCCAGGATCGCCCGAACTCGAACCGCAATCTCGGCGTACCGGTTACTCGGCAGATCGGGAAACAGGTGGTGCTCGATCTGATAACAGAGGTTTCCGCTCATGAATGCCATGACGGGGCCGGCATCGAAGTTCGCGCTCCCCAGCAGCTGTCGCAGATACCAGTCCGGCTTGGTCTCGTTCTCCACGGCTGAGGGAGTGAACTTCTCGGCGCCGTCGACGAAGTGCCCGCAGACGATCACGGCGTACGCCCACACATTGCGCAAGACGTTGGCCGAGAGGTTCGCCACCAATGTGCGGCGCCAGCGCCGTCCACTGAGCGCCGGAAACAGGAGGTAATCCTTGGCGGCCTGTCGGCCCATCTTCCGGAGCATCGCCCGCTTGACCTCGGCTTTCGCCTCCACCGTCGGGTGCCGCTCCTGCTCGGCGTACAGGTCGTGCAGCGCGATACCCCACTCGAAGACCACGGCCAGCAGGACCGCCCGTAACGGGGCGAACAGATAGTCCCGCTTCCACTCCTGGTCACGGCTGACGCGCAGCACCCCGTAGCCCAGGTCGTCGTCCATTCCCACCACATTGGCGAACACGTGGTGGCGGTAGTTATGGGAGTACCGCCACTGTGACGACGGGCCCGCCATGTCCCACTCCCAGGTGCTGGAGTGGATTTCCGGGTCGTTCATCCAATCCCACTGTCCATGGGTGATGTTGTGGGCGAGCTCCATGTTCTCGATGGACTTCGACGCGAACAGTGCCGCGGTGCCGATCGTCCATCCGACCTTGCCTCTGCTGCCGAAGATTGTCAGCCGGGCGGCAAGGTCGAGGAAACGTTGAAAACCTATGGCGCGCGTTATATATGCGCGGTCCTTGGCGCCGAGCGATGCTTCGACGTCAGCGCGGATCTGTTCTAGCGAAGACGCGAGCGCTTCAACGTCTTCGTCGCTCAGGTGAGCGTATTCAGCTACTTCTGCGATGGCGACGGTGCATCACATCCCGCATCGAGTAGGGCGGCGACTTCTTCACCGCGGATCACCCACTGTATCCACAACAGCGGCCTGTGACTCACCAATAACGCACAGCGCCCTCAAACATCGTTGTCAGCAAAGATTTATCGCTCTCCACCGGCCCGTTTTGCAGGAGGCGCTGTTGTGGCCATGCACCGTCGGCCAGCGTGGTGCAGTCCGCTTCGGCGTAGCCCACCGCTGACAACCCGTTGGGCATCCCCACCGCGCGCATGATCCGAACGAGGTCGTCGGCCAGGACCGTGCCTGCGTCCTCAGGAGCGACGTCGCTGACGTCGGCGCCGAGGTGTTGGGCGGCTTCGACATGGCGTTGGGGGTTGGTCGACGCGGTGAGCCGGAATACGGAGGGAGCGTTGAGGATTACTGCCATGCCGTGCGGAACCAGAGGTTCAGACCCCGGGTAGCCGTCCGGATGGAAGCCACGAACCTGGCCGGCCACCGCGTAGGCCATCGCGTGGGGTATGTGCACTCCCGCGTTGCCGAACGCAATGCCTGCGAGCGTTGCAGCCCACATCGTCTGTTCGCGTGCTTCGCGGTCTGAGGCGTCGCTGACGGCGCGCTCCAAATACCGACCCAGCAACCGCATGGCTTCCCTACAGCCGAGGTCGCTCCACGGGTTGGCGCCCTGGCTCATCGGCCGAAGAACTGGCCGGCTCGGTGCGGGGCGGCGAACGAAGGGCCGCGCCGTGAACGATTCCAACGCATGAGACAGCACGTCGAGACCTGAGCACGCGACCACTTGGGCGGGCAGGGTATCGGTGCAGTCAGGGTCAACGAGTGCTTCGGTCGGACGCAGCGCGGGGGAAGCGATACCGGTCTTGGCCGCCATGGACAGCAGGTCAAAGATGGCAATACCGGTCACCTCACTGCCGGTGCCCGACGTCGTCGGGCAGGCGATGTGCGGTTTGAGAGGCCCGGGTACCGGCGTTCCCTCACCGACCGGAGGATTGACATACGACAAGAAGTCGGCGGGGTAGCTGGCATAAAGATTGGCCGCTTTGGCGGTGTCGATCACCGAGCCGCCGCCGACGGAGACGTAACCGTCCGGCTCTGCCTGTGACGCGAATGCCGTTGCTTGCTTGAAGGATTCGTCCGTAGGCTCGATCTGAACGTCGATGTAGGGGACGACGTCGATGCCCGCCGCGCGCAGAGAGCGCTGCGCCGTCTCGAAGACCGACAGCTTGGCCACAACGGCATCTGAGAACAACGCCACCCGGGTCATCCCCAGAGCCCGGGCCCGGTCGCCGAGCTCCTCGAGGCAGCCTCGGCCGAAGGTGACCCTGGATGCATCGACGGTGAACGCCGTATCCAGTCCGTCACCGGTGGGCTGATAATGACAGCAGCTCATCGAGCCTCCCGTTGCCTGCAGATGAGCCTATAACCATGCAGCGGCGGCGCTGATGACCTCGGAGGGCGCGATGGCGACGACGGACACCGTACTGCAGGAAATGATCGACGAGTTCCAGCTGACGAAAGCTCGTTCACGCCTACTGCCGCGCTGTTGACCGAGGTGACTTCGCGCAGTTGCAGGACCTCTATCACCACGACGCCGTCGACGCCCACGGCGGATTCTCGGCGGGTTCTGCCGACGACTTCCTCAATCAGCTCGCTGCCGCGCGGCCCTACATCAGGTCGATGCAGCACAACATCACCACGGTGAACTTCGCGATCAGCGGGCGGCTGGCCGAGGGCGAGATCTACACCATCGCGGTTCACACGCTCGCCGGAAAGGACCGCGACCTTGACCTCGTGGTCGGAGGACGTTACCTCGACAAGTACGAGAAGCGCGAGGACGCATGGAAGCTCAGCGAGCGGACAATCGTCACCGACTGGGCACAGGTGAACGACCCGTCCTCGATGGACCTGAGCCATCCGATCACGAGGGACACGCTGAAAGGAACAACTGACGAGAACGATCCGTCGCACCGGTTCTTCTCACTGTTGAACACCCCGACGATGAAGGAGACCCGATGACCGAAGGTCAGACCGCTACGCACGCAGAGCTTTTCGATCTGACGGGTAAGTCCGCCCTCGTCACCGGCGGCACCAGGGGCATCGGCTTGATGATGGCCCGCGGTCTGCTGCAGGCGGGCGCGCGCGTCGTGATCAGCTCCCGCAAGGCCGATGCGTGCGCACAGGCCCAGGACCAGTTGTCCGAGTTCGGTGAGGTACGGGCCATCCCCGCAGACCTTTCGCGGCACGACGAATGCCTGCGCCTCGCCGAACTCGTCACCTCCGAGTTCGACGGACTGCACATCCTCATCAACAACGCAGGCGCTACGTGGGGCGAACCTCTGGCGACCTTCCCGGACTCGGCGTGGGACAAGGTGCTCGACCTCAATCTCAAATCGCCCTTCTGGCTCGTTCAGGCGCTGCTGCCCGCGCTCCGGCAAGTGGGCACGGCCGACGATCCCTCACGGATCATCAACGTCGGCAGCATCGACGCCATTCACGTCAGTCAACTGCCCGTGTACTCCTACGCCAGCAGCAAGGCGGCGCTGCACCAGCTGACTCGGGTGCTCGCCCGCGAGCTGGGACCGCAGCACATCACGGTCAACGCGGTAGCCCCTGGACCGTTCCGCTCGAAGATGATGGCAGCGACGCTGGATGCCTTCGGCGACTCGATCGCGGCTTCGTCTCCGCTCGGTCGTATCGGCCGCGACGATGACATGGCCGGCATCGCAGTGTTCCTCGCCAGTCGTGCCGGCTCCTATCTCACCGGGACGATCATCCCAGTCGACGGCGGCATCGCGACAACCGCAACGGGAACTTCGAACTAACTCGCCGAGAGCTTCGCCGCGACGGTCGCGGCGAACGTGTGCGTGTCGCCGGGCCAGCGTGCCGACACATAGCGGTCGTCCTCGACGACGAATGCGGGCCGTGCGTTCGACGCGGAGTCACGCATCAACCCCGACGTCTTGAGGCGCCAGTCCACCGAACCCGCTGCGACATCACGGAAGTCATCCGGACTCTGCAGCGCACGGGTCACCTCTGCCTGCACGGACATGTAACCGATCGGTTCGCCGGGCTTCTCGACGTAGGTGCGGTAGTAGTCGGGATCCCAGAACCTCGTCCGCCGCGCCACCCGCCAGGCGCGACGCTCGAATTCCCATGTCAGCGCCGTGGTCGTACGGCCGTAGAGCACCGACCGGCCCGTCGCCGGATCGACGGTCCGGGCGGCCAGCAGCACTCCGTGACAGATGGCGGCCACGACGATGTCGCGGCGGAAGGCTTCGGCGACGAGTCGCTGCAACACGTCGCTCTCGATGTAACCGCGCATCCCCCGCGCGCGATGCCCGCCCGGAAGCAACAGGCCGTCCACATCCTGCAGATCCGTATCGGCCCAGGCCGTCGGCTGCCGGTACTCCGGTGACGCCACCATCCGCCCGTACGCGGCGCGCGCATCGCGGTTCGCGCGCAGGATCCGACCGACGACGATCGCCCGGCGCAGACCGGGCACCCTCGACCATAAGTCCAGGCCGCGGCCGGTGAGCATGATGTCGTCGGCGATCGCCTGCTCGCCGCTTTCGGTGCTGAACACGACGGTGTGCCCGTGCCCGGTCAGCACCTGCCAGCTGACGGCAACCTCGGTCGGGTCGAAATCGGTGTCCGGAATCGGTATCAGGACCGTGGCCACGAGTGTCAGCATGTCACCTGTGAGCATCGGCGATCAGCGAGACAACAGCACACCGCGATCTGTTTCACGTCGCGAAGTCCTCAAGTACGTTTCGGCGGCACCCGTTCTTGCGGGTCTGGGCATCGGGGCTGTTGCGGCGTTCGAGCCGCCGAACGCATCAGCCGACAGCATCAGGCTGATCGACTTCACGCACCGGCTGGTCGCACCGGATCAGATCAAAGCGGCGGGCTTTGACGGGGCGCTTGTCTATGTTTCCGAGTTGCGGCCCGGCGCGGACTTCGATTTCAAGCCTGTCACCCGCGACTACGCCGACGGGCTACGCGCGGCGGGCCTGCACGTCGTCAGCTGCTATCAATACGGCAAGCCCGGCTGGCCCACGCCGTCGGACTACACCCGCGGGTACGAGGGCGGCGTGGCAGACGCGCAGACCGCTCTGCTTCTGCACGTCGCGGCCGGCGGTCCAGATTCTGCGCCGATCTTCTTCAGCGTCGACGAGGATATCAACCTCGACACCTGGAAAAGCGTTGCGGTCGAATGGCTTCGAGGAATCAACTCGGTGCTGGGCGTGAACCGCACCGGAATGTATGGGCATGCCCGGGCGTGTGCGTGGGCGATCGACGACGGCGTCATCGGCCGCTCGACAACGCCGGAGCACTGGTGGGCGTGGCAGACGAGGGCGTGGTCCGGCGGTGTGCGCGAGCCCAGGGCGGTGCTGTATCAGTCGGTGGTCGTCGGCGGATCCGAACCGGGTGTCGCCATGGGCGGCACCCACGTGGATGTGGACGACGTCCTTGCGACCGACTTCGGCCAGTGGGATCTCGATAGATGACTTGTGGCAGCAACTCTGCGGTTCACTCCTTGTCCCCAAGCACGGTGGCCGCGTA
>CAVQLB010000004.1:0-183599 GCA_963713225.1 uncultured Actinomycetota bacterium
TAGGCCCTGGAGAACTCGTCAGACGGGTCGGGCGCCGTCACCGAAACATCCCGCAGTTTTCCTTTCAGCCCCGCGACCCTGCGCAGCTGAGCGGCCATGTTCATGGAGGTCAACATCGGGATGCCTCCGATGAACGTTCGGAAGGAGGGATGGCCGCCATCGATATGGAGCACGAAAAGGCAGCCGACCACGTAGAAGAATCCGATGGTGAACAGTGCCGCTGGTATCGCGTACGCGAGCGGTGATCGAGCGTCGGCAACCAGTTCGGTCGCATAGTCCACTTCGTCCTGCGACATGGGTTCGCGCTTGCGGAGTTTGGCCAGCACCGCTTTATGGGCGCCCACTTTCTCGCCCAAAGGATGGGATGTCCGCGTCTCCAGCCGGCTGATGTACACGAATACGCAAGTGGCGAAAACTATTTCCATTACTGCAGCGAGGATCATGAGATCACCCCACGGACCGAGATTCACCCTGCCGCTCCTTTGCTCCCCGATTGTCGACGACCTCTCGCGACGCTACCTCAACCACCTGGGAAGCCGCCTGAGCTGGGTTATCGTGCACCGATTCCGCAGACTGCGGACAGAGGCGGGTACACCGTGATGAGCTTGTCCCCGAAAGTGAAGAGGGTGACTGATGGATAACAGTCGAACCAGGGTGTTGATAATCGGGGGCGGATTTGGCGGGTTGTTCTGTGCGCGCAGGCTCGGGCGTGTTGACGTCGAGGTGACGCTGCTTGACCGCGCTGCTTGCCACGTGTTCCAGCCGCTGCTTTACCAGTGCGCCACAGGGACACTGAGCATTGGGCAGATCAGCCGTTCACTGCGTGAGGAGCTCGCGCGTCACCACAACGTCAGCACCCTGCTCGGCGAAGCGGTCGACCTCGACGCGGACGCGCGCCAGGTCACCGCCCGCCGCCCCGACGAGTCCACATTCACCCTTGACTACGACGTGCTGATCGTCGCCGTCGGAATGCGGCAGTCTTACTTGGGCCATGAGGAATTCGCGCAGTGGGCGCCAGGGATGAAGACCCTCGACGACGCGTTGAGCGTCCGCCGCAGGCTGTTCGGCGCATTCGAGATGGCCGAAACTCTGCCACCGGGACCGGAGCGCGATGCGTGGCTCACCTTCGCCATCGCCGGTGGCGGACCCACCGGCGTCGAGCTGGCCGGACAGATCCGCGAGATGGCGACTCGAGCCCTGGCCAATGAGTTCCACAGCATCGAGCCCGAAGATGCGCGTGTACTGCTCTTCGACGGGGGCAGCTGCGTTCTCGGCAGCTTCGCGCCAGGCCTCACCGGCAAAGCCACCAAGATCTTGGAACATCTGGGAGTCGAACTGCACATGGGTGTGCACGTCACCGATGTGCGATACGACGGCGTGACCGTCACACCCAAGGCCGGCGGCTCGCCCGAGGATTTTGCGGCGCGGACCGTCCTCTGGACGGCGGGTGTTGAAGCCGTGCCCTTCGCACGGCACATCGCAAAGGTGCTCGAGGCCAAGTCCGACCATGCCGGACGCATCGCGGTGGAAGCCGACCTGTCCGTGGCCGGGCATCCGGAGATCTTCGTCATCGGTGACCTCGTCGGCCGCGACCACCTGCCGGGAGTGGCTGAGAACGCCATGCAGGGCGGAATCCACGCTGCCGCCTGCATTCGTCGCGATCTCGCCGGCAAGCCTCGTCGGCGCTACCGATACCGCGATCTCGGGTCCGCGGCCTACATCAGTCGAGGGCACGCCCTGCTGCAAGCAGGCCCGGTCAAGCTAGCCGGCTTTATCGGGTGGCTGGGCTGGGGAGTCATCCACATCGCATTTCTGACTGGCCTGGAGAACCGCGTCAGCACACTCGCCACCTGGCTGGGCTCGATCGCGCGCGCCCGACGCACCGACCGAACGTTCACTCTCGGGAGCACGACTTCCCCCGAGCACCCCTACACCTGGTTGAAGTTCATGCACCCCAACATGCTTGACGCGAAACCTCATTCCAGCGAGGCGACACCCACGCCTTGAGACGTCGAGGTGACGCTACAACCTCTTCGTTGGGCCGGCGAAGCTCAGAGCGTGTTCGTAAGTAGACATGTTGTCTGTCGAAATCTTCTCGTGGACGCGACGTTCGAGCAGGAAACGAAGCACCGGGTTGTACGCGTGATAGGTCTCGTGGAACGTCAACAGCGTGGTGCCGTCCGACTGCTCCTCAAGCCGGTGGTACCCCTCGGCGAGAGACCACAGCGGCCTGCTGATCGCCACATATCGAGACAATTCGTTGATGCGGGCCTCGGTGACCGTTTCCCACGATCTGGCCTTCCCGCCTGACAACAGGTAGCGAGGCACGTCGAAAACGCAGGTCCGCACCAAACCCTGACCGGCTTCGTCGCCTTCGTTGAGGATTTCGATGCTGCCGGCCGGGTACTCGATGATGCGTGGCAACGTCGCGTCGGCCGGTGGCGGCGGGTGCAGGACTCGCCAGACCTTGCGCACCGGCGCCTGGACCGCGAACGTAGCCGTGAAGGACTGCATCAGTGAGCACCCCAGGTATTCCACGAGGTGATGTTCTCGACCGGCGGGCGGACGGCGGGTTTGAAATCGGTGCCGATCGTGTACGCCACCGGCAGCAACGCGGCCTGCGTCACATTGTCTGGTATCTCAAGTAATTCGGCGACCTCGTCAGCCTTGGTCAGGTGCAGCGTGGTCCACACCGAGCCGAGGCCGCGCGCCCGCAGTGCAAGCATGAAGCTCCATGCGGCCGGGATGATCGACGCCCACGCCGACGCGGCAATGACCAACTGGCTTCCATCGAAGCGGCTCTCGATGCACGGGATCACGTGCACCGGCACCTGTGCGAGGGTCTTGCTGAGCGAGTGTGCGCTCTCGTAGACCTTCCTGGTCTGCGGGTCGGTCGTTGTGCGGGCGGCATACGCCAGGTACTCCTCGCCGCAGCCGCGGTAGATATCGGCGATAGCAGCCCGCTTGTCCGGATCGGTGACGACCATCCAGCGCCAGTTCTGGTCGTTGCTTGCCGTCGGCGCCTGAATCGCCAGGCGCAAGCACTCGAGAATCACCTCCCGTTCGACGGGACGCGTGAGGTCGAGTCGGCGCCGAACAGCCCTCGTCGTCGAGAGCAGCTCGTCGACCGTTGAGATATCCACGGTGTTCCGTCCTCCCCCGAAAAGAGGGCTGGTTCACGCTATTTTTAGATCCTTAGCGCTGCGAGAGCAAGGACGACGGGGTGAACGATCTCGCCGGGCGGGACCGAAGAATAGGCGGTTGGGTCTTCGGAGTTCGGCATCTATCCGGTGCCCGAACCCGCGACCAACGGACTATGAGACGCTGGGTCCAGCGCTGTAGCAAACTGATTGGGTCCGTCAGCGATCCACTCTGGCACCTAATGTCCTTTTCTTCCAATACATCCGAATGCCAAGAGATCCAATCGTGTGCGTTGGATCATCGTGGCAAGTCAACGTGTTGCGTTTGGTCTGCTGAGGCGCTGCTGACACAGCCACCGCGGGTGCAAGGTTGCTGACAACGTGGGCGGGGAGAGCCCTAAGCAGGGCAAAGAGGCATTCATTTGTGAACCGAGACTTGTAGGATCCACATATGCCGTTGGCTGATGGCCAGACCTACGCTGGCTACACGATCTTGCGTGAGCTCGGCGCCGGGGGGATGGGCATCGTCTACCTGGCCCAACACCCGAGACTGCCGCGCCGTGACGCGCTGAAGGTGCTTCCGGCGGCCCTTACCGTCAACGACGAGTATCGGCAGCGGTTCAACCGTGAGGCGGCTATTGCCGCGTCGCTGTGGCACCCGCACATCGTCGAAGTCCACGACCGCGGAGAGCTGGACGGCCGACTGTGGATCGCGATGGACTACATAGAAGGCACCGACACCGGATCGCTGCTGCAGGAGCGCTACCCCAACGGCATGCCACCGGACGCGGTCGTGAAGATCATCAGAGCGGTCGCCGAGGCGTTGGACTATGCGCACCAGCAGCACTTACTGCACCGCGACGTGAAGCCCTCGAACATCTTGCTGTCGCATCCTGAAGAACCGGATGAACGAATCTTCTTGGCCGACTTCGGGATTGCCAAGTGGATCGATGACAGCAGCGGGCTCACAGCCACGAATATGGCGGTCGGGACGGTCGCGTACGCCGCGCCTGAGCAGTTGATGGGCGAGCAGGTGGACGGTCGGGTCGACCAATACGCATTAGCCGCCACGGCTTTTCATCTACTCACCGGCACGCCGCTGTTTCAGCATTCCAACCCGGCCATCGTGATCAGCCAACACCTCAGCACTCCGCCTCCGGCGATCGGTACCCGGCGGCCCGCCCTGACCGATCTGGGGCCGGCGTTTTCGAAGGCCCTGGCGAAGGCGCCCGATGATCGTTATAACACCTGCGTGGAGTTCGCCGACGCGCTTGCGAAGCGGCTGGGAACCGTGGCTGCTGAGACCGGCGCAACAGAGGCAACCGCGGTGGCATTTCCCGCGTCAGGGGCGCGGCATCGATCACAGCCACCGCGAGCAGTCGACGTACGGCCGAAGGCAAATTTGAAAATCGTTGTCGCGATCCTGGCGGCGCTACTCGTGGTCGTCACGGCTATCGCGCTGGTCTTGTTCGTTGTGCACGTACTATGACTGCCCGGTGCCGGCACAGGTTTTGCTGATTCGCGGTGGCCGACGACACTGACCAGTGTGTGCAGATTCAAAGGCGGACCACCGCGACGACGAAATAGCTACGCGGGCAGATCCACGCGCAGCGCCAGGTGCTCATCGAGTATCCGGCGCAGCGCGGCGTCCATGGGATGCGCGGATGCGAGGTCGCGGCCGAGCCGGCTGTCCACCACGACTACCGCGCCCTCCCGCAGTTCGGCGGTGTCGACCTGATCGACGAACGGATCGAACAACACGGGTGGTGTGGCCAGGTAATACAGCGCCCGGCGCGACTCGTTCAACCCGGCGGCATATATCAGTCCGTATTGGGTGATCACGAAGAGTTCCGAGGTGATCCTGGCGTTCGGGGTCTCGTCGGTGCCCCATGCCATTGCGGCGCGCCGGGTCTGTACCAATCGATCCGGGACGTCATCGGTCAGCGTGAACAACCTGTCGACTAGTGCTCCGCCGTTTCGCGGATATGCATCGATGGCGGGTCTGAAGTACCGCTGGAAGATCTCACCAAAAAAGTCGTACAGTTGCTCGCTCATCGCGGCTCCCAGGTTTCAGACGGACATCTCAATTGTGCGCCCGAACCGTCAGCTCAGTACGAGTTTGGCGAGGACGGCTGCCTCGAGCGGCCCTAATCGCGGGGTTCCGTCTCGTACGCGACCCGGTACTTCCTCATGCCTGGAGCGTTTTCCACTGCGTGGCCAGCCGCCGGATCCCAGTCCACCACGCGCAGTAGCTGGCTATCGGCGGGAAGTTGCCTTCTTACTTCCTCCTCAAGAGCCTCCCGCAGTCGTTCCCGCTCGAATGGCGTGATGTCCTCCGTTACCAACGCCTCCGTAAGCTCCATACAGCGCATTCTGCTCCGCTCTTGACCCTCAGGGTTCACAGCGTGGAGCGACGCCAGTTGATAGCCACCTGGTCGAAGCGTCGGATCTGGGGCTTGACAGCTTCCATCCAAGTCCCCAGCTTGCGCCCGTCGTTACTGATCCCGCTGGAGTGTCTCGGCGATGCGTGGGTGAAGTTCCAGGCCGCGGGCGTCGTCGGGAACCCGTGGTGGTTCCAACGTCAACGTCTCGCCGCTGGACGCTGTGCCCGCGTCAGTGCTGATGTCCTTGTCTCCGCGCTCGGATGCTTGCGGTGTGGCGCGCTCCAGAAATCGGAGGAGTTCGACAGGGAATGGAAGTACCAGTGTGGAATTTTTCTCTGCGGCGACCTCGACGACGGTCTCCAAGAGTCGCAATTGCAGCGAGGATGGGTGCTCGGCCATGATCTCGGCTGCTTGGGCCAGCTTTTCGGACGCCTGAAGTTCACCCTCGGCGGTGATGACCCGAGCCCGTCGCTCACGCTCCGCCTCGGCTTGGCGTGCGATCGACCGCTTCATCGAATCGGGCAGCACTACGTCCTTGATTTCGACGCGGTCGATCTGAACACCCCAGCCCAGCGCGGGACTGTCGATCATCAACTCCAACCCCTGATTGAGACGCTCGCGGTTGGACAGCAGATCGTCCAGATTGCTCTTGCCGATGATCGAACGCAGTGATGTCTGTGCAACCTGACCAATAGCCGACACGTAGTCCTGCACGTCGACGGCCGCACGCACCGGATCCGAGACCTTGAAATAGATGACAGCATCCACACGGACGGTCACATTGTCGCGGGTGATGCCATCTTGGGAGGGCACGGGCATCGTGATGATCTGCATGTTCACTTTTTCGAGGCGATCGGCGATCGGAATCAACATCGTGAGTCCCGGTCCGCGTAGGCCGGATTGCACACGGCCGAACCGGAAGACGACGCCGCGTTCGAACTGCCTGATGACCTTAATATTCGTTCCGAGCCAGAGCACACCGATGCCGAACGCTGCGGCCAGTGCGTAGAGGGTGATCATCTCTATCTCCAATCTGCCCGGCTTCGGCTGCCGGTACCCGTCAGCGAGCTCGGGCTGCTATTACCGATGAAACGCCTGTCCTTGCGACAATGCGAGCACCCTGCTCGACTCCCCGACCAAGCAAACGCCTGTGTTCGCGGCAGTGGAGGACTCTTCGGCGCTCTGAACTGGGCATGGTTAAGTATGCGTGGTTCGAGCAGCGCTAGCCCGCAACTGCCGGCGGCCCGACCGCGCCCTCGTCCTCGCCCGTCGTCGGCGACGCTTCACCCAACTCGATCACACCCAGCTGCCAGTCCGGCGACGTATCGCGCACTCGCACCGGAGAAGGGTGTACCGCCGTCGGTGTCATCGATCCGGCCGATCGATGAGCTTGGTGTCGCCGTTACTCCGGCAGCGACTAGTGCGTGACGCGGGCACACCTCCAGCACGAGGGACGAATATGCAGGAATCGAACAGCGCCATGTCCTTCCCAGGAGTGGCATGCGCGCGGACGATGGAAACGGAAGCGAAGGGAAGGATTGGGCGATGAAGGCCAAGGTAGGCGACTGGTTGGTTATTAAGGGCACGACAGTGGAGCGATCGGATCAGCGCGGGGTGATCACCGAGGTGCGTTCGGCGGACGGCTCGCCGCCATACACAGTGCGATGGCTCACCACCGGCCATGTGGCAACTGTGTTTCCCGGTTCGGACGCGGTCGTCGTCACGTCCGCGGAACAGGAAGCGGCCGACAAGCGGTCGCGGTCCCGGCTTGGATAGGCACCCGCAACTCCCCCATACCGGGAGTGTGAAGGATCAACCGAAGTAGGTGTAACGCATCAGCCGAAACACTGTCAGCCATCAGCCGAAGTAGAAACGTCAAGCTCAGCCGAGGTCATACAGCGCTGTAGTGGGGCGGGCGGGGCTCGAACCCGCGACCAACGGATTATGAGTCCGCGGCTCTAACCAACTGAGCTACCGCCCCTAGTCCAGCGACCTCGCCGCTACACGGACCAATACGTTAGCCCCTGCCGGAATCGTTTCGTTGCCGACCAGCCGTCACTCGGCGATCTACCATCGAACAGCCACTTTGCTGCCACTCGGGGGACCATGCCGTCGCAAACGAACACCGGACAGTCGGTCAGGGCAGCTGTGGTCCTCGCCGCGCTCGGAGTGGTGTTCGGCGACATCGGAACAAGCCCGATCTACACCGTTCAGACGGTGTTCAGTCCCAGCGATCCCCACCCCGTACCACTCAACGCCCACAACGTCTACGGCGTCGTGTCCCTGATCTTCTGGTCGATCATGATCATCGTCACGCTCACCTACGTCACCCTCGTGATGCGCGCCGACAACGACGGCGAGGGCGGCATCATGGCCCTCATCACCTTGTTGCGACGGTGGGGCTCGGAGCACGGTCGCCGCCGTACCGCACTGATGTTGGCGGCGCTCGGCGTCTTCGGCGCCGCCCTGTTTTTCGGCGACAGCATGATCACCCCCGCGATCTCCGTCCTGTCGGCGATCGAGGGCATCGAAGTCGTCGACCCGGACTTCAAGAAATGGATCGTCCCGGTCACCGTGGTGATCATCGTCGCCTTGTTCTACGTCCAACGGCGCGGCACTGCCGCCGTCGGACGATTTTTCGGGCCGGTGATGATCGCGTGGTTCCTCGCGATCGGCGCATGCGGAGTACACGGAATCGCCGGCCATCCGCAGATCCTCAAGGCGCTGTCGCCGACCTACGCGCTGACGTTCATGGTGGGGCACTTCGAGATCGCGTTCTTCGCGTTGACCGCTGTTGTTCTCGCAGTCACCGGCGCCGAGGCGCTGTATGCCGACATGGGTCACTTCGGCCGCAAGGCGATCACCCGGGCATGGCTGTCCGTCGTGCTGCCCGCGCTCGCTCTCAACTACATGGGCCAAGGCGCGCTGTTGATCGATAACCCAAAGGCCATGTCGGCGCCCTTCTTCCTGTTGATTCCGGGCTGGGCGCTGTGGCCGATGGTGATATTGGCTACGGCCGCAACGATAATCGCGTCCCAGGCCGTCATCACCGGCGCGTTCTCGGTCGCATCACAGGCGGCCCGACTGGGCTACCTACCCCGGTTGCGCGTGATACACACCTCCGCGGCACGGGAGGGGCAGATCTACGTGCCGTGGATCAACAGCCTGCTGATGGTCGGAGTAGTCACCCTTGTCCTCGTGTTCCGCAGCTCGGAACGCCTGGCGTATGCGTACGGCATGGCGGTGACCGGAACGATCACGATCACCCTGTTGCTGTTCCTCTACTACGCCCGCACCAGGTGGCGCGCCCCGCTCTGGCTCGTGGTGATCGGCGGCGGCGTCCTGCTGCTGATCGACCTGATGTTCGTCGCGGCGAACCTCACCAAAGTGGTGCACGGCGCCTGGCTGCCGCTGCTGATCGGCATCGTGGCGTTCACCGTGATGATCACCTGGCATCAGGGCCGTGACATCGTCACCGAGGCGAGAGACGAGGCGGAGGGACCACTCGAAGAGTTCATCGACGAGATCCGCGACTGTCAGCCGCCTTTGGTACGTGTCCCCGGCACGGCGGTGTTCCTCAACCGCGGAAAAGAGACGGCGCCACTGGCGATGCGGACGACCGTCGAGCACGCTCACGTGCTGCACAAACACGTGGTGATCGTGTCCATCGAGACGCTGCCGATGCCCCGCGCGCCAGAATCCGAGCGCGCCCAAGTGGACGCCCTCGGCTATAAGAGGGACGGAATCATCTATCGTCACAGCGAATTACGGCTATATGGAGAAGACGCACATCTTGGATGCGCTTCGCAGCCTGACGGCCAAACAGACCGAGGGCAAGATCGAGATCGACGACGCGTCCTACTTCCTGTCGAAGCTCGAACTCGTCCGGGGACGCAACAAGTCGATGGCACAGTGGCGCAAGCGGCTCTTCATCGCCACGTCCCGCATCACCGCCGACGCCGCCGAACGATTCGGGTTGCCCCGCGACCGGACGGTCATCATGGGGTCACGCATCGAGCTCTAAGGCGAAACGCCGTTCAGCTAAAAACCGTTTGGCCGTCCTCATCGACGAGGAATCGCTCAGTCCCCTGCTGCACTTTCGGCGCATCCGCACCCAACGACGACCATGATCTTGTTGGCCGCGTTGCGCATCACGTCCGCGGTCAGCTCGAATGCCTCTGCGTCGGTGTAGTGCGCACGCACCCCCGCTGCCAGCTCCGGCTTGATGGTGGCGGGTGACCAGATCATGGCGTCGACGTACCGCAGCGCGGCCTTGTGCCGCTCGGTCAGTTCGCCGGAGGTCTCGTACGCCTCGATCTGTTCGTACAGCGACTCCGATCCGCCGGCGTCCAACGCGCGGCCTTCGCGCCGCGACTTGCACAGTCGGCAGTTGTGTTGCGCGGCCCCCCGCAGCCGAACGATTTCCGTCGTCACCGGATCGAGGGCGCGCAGTCGGGCCACGTCCGGCAGGAACTGGTTGAACAGCACGTCCCCCAGGTCGCTGTCGTGATCCCAGACGACCGCGTCCGTCCAGGGCACCGGCAGATCGAGCGCCTCCAGGCCTGCGCGCACCCGTGGCAGGTAGTCCGCGATGTAGGTCAGCACCACCGTGGGAAACGCCGACTTGCCGAGCGCGGCCGTGAAGCGACCGCGCAGGTCGTCGCAGATGGCCGACACGTCGACAGCTGAACTGTTCGGCGAACTCGACGGCGACCGACTCCGCGTCTCCAGCCGGACCGTCGACGTCGACCTCGGCGGGCAGCGGCAGGCAGCGACAGCGTCGTGGCGCAGGTCTGGCGCACCAGCGCGTTGATCCGGCCGTGCTCGGGCGGCGCGAGGGCCACGAGCCGGCCCAGAAGCCCGTTCAACGGATCGTGCATCGTCGCATTATTGCGCCTGGCTGACCGACGACATGTGGAAGTCGGGGATCCGCAGCGACGGCATCGCCGCCCGGGTGGCCCAGTCGCCCCACTCGCGCGGCAGCGTGAGCTCGCTGACGCCTGCCTGCGCGACCCGGCGCAGCAGGTCCAGCGGGCTCTCGTTGAACCGGAAGTTGTTGACCGCGGCCGTCACCTGCCCGTCCTCGATGAGGTAGACGCCGTCACGGGTCAACCCGGTCAGCAGCAGCACCGCGGGGTCGACCACGCGGATGTACCACAGCGTGGTCAGCAGCAGGCCGCGCTCGGTGGCGGCGATCATGTCGGCCAGGCTGTCCCCGCCGCCGGTCATCAGCAGGTTGTCCGCCGCAACCGCCACCGGGACACCGAACTCTTTGGCCGCGGCCCTCGGGTAGGCCAGCGCATTGATCGTGCCGTCGCGGATCCAGTCGACCCGGCCGATGTCCATGCCGTTGTCGAACACCGACACTTCCTCCGAGGAACCGGGCTCCGCGACGAAGGGCCGGCACTGCAGTTTTGCGGCCGCCGGATCCGAGTAGAGGGTCAGCGGCAGGTCGGTGAGCTTCTCCCCCACCCGCGTTCCGCCGCCGGGCGCCGACAGTGCCGAGCGGCCCTCCTGCGCGCCCCGCCCGTCCATCGACCACGACAGATAGATCATCAAGTCGGCCACCGCGGACGGCGGCAGGATCGTCTCATAGCGGCCCGCGGGCAAGTCGACGGTGCGCCGCGCCCAATCGAGCCGCGTCGAGAGCTGCTCGAGCAGGGAATCGGTTGGCACATCGAGGAAGTCGGGCGTGCCGGTGCCGGCCCACGCGCTGGCCCCATCGCGTTTGGCGTTGATCTCGACCGATCCGGTCGGCTGCGTGTAGCGCCGCCGCAGCCCGTTGGAGGTGGCGACGAACGTCGTCTCCACGATGTGCCGCGCGTACCCGTACAGACGGTCACGCCCGGGGAAGGCCCGCGTCAATGCTTCGGCGACGCCGCCGAACACCTCAGCGCCGGTCCCGGGAATCGGTGCGTCCCAATCGCTTGGCGCATCGGTCGCGGGCAGCGGCGGAGCGCTGTCCCTGGCCTCCGGTGCCGACAACGCCGCCTCCTGCGACGCGGCCACCAGGCCGGGAATGACCGACGGAATCGACCTCGCTGGACGTCAAGGAGGCGACGTGACCGCGATCGCCGCGGCGCACGATGGAGATCACGGTGATCCTGCGCTGCACCGAGACACCGTTGGTGGTCATCGAATTGTTCGCCCACCGCAACGCGGCGTCGCTGCGGTCGGTGACCAACACAATCGTCTCGTCGGCCTTGCCCAACCGGGCCGCCTCCGCCAACACCAGGTCGACGACCTGCTGTGCGCCGATCACCGCTACCGCCCCCCTTCCGTGCGGGTGTTGAGAACGTTGACGCCGCGGAACAGCGCCGAGGGGCAGCCATGGCTGACCGGGGCGACCTGCCCGGGCTGCGCCTTGCCGCAATTGAATGCGCCGCCCAGTCGCCAGGTCGACGGGCCGCCAACAGCTTCCATCGCGCCCCAGAAGTCGGTGGTGGTGGCCTGGTACGCAACATCGCGCAGCTGGCCGTCCAGCTTGCCGTCGCTGATCCGGAAGAACCTCTGGCCGGTGAACTGAAAGTTGTACCGCTGCATGTCAATCGACCACGACTTGTCGCCGATGATGTAGATGCCGTCCTCGACGCGGGCGATCAGGTCGTCGGTACTCAGATCGTCGGCGCCCGGCTGCAGGGATACGTTGGCCATCCGCTGGATCGGCACATGGTGCGGCGAGTCGGCATACGAGCAGCCATTCGACCGCGGCAGCCCCAGCCGAGGTGCGAACACCCGGTCAAGCTGGTAGCCGACAAAGACGCCGTCGCGCACCAGATCCCAGCGCTGCGCCTGCACACCTTCGTCATCCCAGCCGACACTTGCCAGCCCGAATTCCTCGGTGCGGTCGGCGGTCACGTTCATCACCGGCGAGCCGTAGCGCATCGTGCCGAGCTTGTCGGGCGTGGCGAACGACGTACCCGCGTAGGCGGCCTCGTAGCCGATCGCGCGGTCGTATTCGGTGGCGTGCCCGATGGATTCGTGGATCGTCAGCCACAGGTTGGACGGGTCGATGACGAGGTCGGTCGGCCCGCGGCGTCACGCTCGGCGCCTTGGCCTTCTCGGCCAGCAGCGACGGCAGCTCGGCCAGCTCGCCCGACCAGTCCCACACGTCGTCGCCGGCGACGGCCTCCCAGCCCCGCGCGGTCGGCGGCGCCAGCGTGCGCATGGTCTCGAACGTTCCCGCCGCGGCGTCGACAGTCACCGCCTCCAACGTCGGCTGCACCCGGACCCGCTGCTGGGTGATCGACGAGCCGAGCGTGTCGGCATAGAACGTCTGCTCCTTGACCGCATGCAGGCTGGCCGAGACGTGGTCGACGCCGTCGGCGGCCAGCAGCCGGCCCGAATACTCGGCCAGCAGGCCGATCTTGTCGGCCGCCGGAATCGTGAACGGGTCGATCCGGTAGTCGGACACCCAGCTGACGTCGGAGTACACGGGTTCGGGCGCCAGCTCGATCGTCTCGGCGTTGAGCGGCGCCAGGGTGCGTGCCACCTGCACCGCGCGACGGGCGGTCTCGGCCGCGACGCCGGCGTCCAGCTCGGCGTGCGACGCGAAGCCCCACGTGCCGTCGACGATCACCCGCACCGCGAGCCCGACCTCGCGGTCGACGACGGAGGTTTCCAGCTCACCGTCGCGCAGCGGCACGACCTCGTTGACGATGCGGTGGATGCGCAGGTCGGCATGGCTGGCGCCGGCCGAGACGGCGGCCGACAGGGCGGCGTCAGCAAGCTGATGGCGCGGCAGCTCGAGGAAGTCGGCATCGACTTGTCTGTTGGCTGTCACGGCTAACACCGTAGTTCGACGGCGCTGCGACCGCTTTAATGACTCGGTGAGCGTCAATCGGGTCCGCTCAACGGCACTGGGGTATGCGCTGCTGGCACCCAGCCTGTTCGGGGTGGTCATTTTCCTGCTGCTGCCGATGCTGGTCGTTGCCTGGCTGAGCGTGCACCGCTGGGATCTGCTTGGCCCGATTCGGTATGTCGGACTGGATAATTGGCGTTCGGTACTGACCGATTCGTCGTTCGCGACATCGTTGGTGGTGACGGCGCTGTTCATCGTGATCGTGGTGCCCGTGCAGACGGTGCTCGGGCTGGTCGCGGCGTCGATGCTGGCCCGCGAACTGCCCGGCAGCGGGTTCTTCCGCACGCTGTACGTGCTGCCGTGGATCTGCTCGCCGCTGGCGATAGCCGTGCTGTGGCGGTGGATCCTTGCGCCGACCGACGGCGCGGCCAGCACTCTGCTCGGCCACCGTGTCGAATGGCTGACCGACCCGGGCCTGGCGCTGCCCGTGGTCTCGGCGGTGACGATCTGGACCAACGTCGGCTACGTCACGCTGTTCTTCCTGGCAGGGATCCTCGCCATCCCCGGCGACATTCAGAACGCGGCGCGCACCGACGGCGCCAGCGCATGGCAGCGGTTTCGCCGCATCACGTTGCCGATGCTGCGGCCGACGATGTTCTTCGTCCTGGTCACCGGCATCATCAGTGCCGCGCAGGTGTTCGACACCGTGTACGCGCTGACCGCAGGCGGTCCGCAGGGCCGCACCGACCTGATCGCGCACCGCATCTACGCCGAGGCGTTCGGCGCCGCCGCGGTCGGGCGGGCGGCGGTGATGGCGGTCGTGCTGTTCGTCCTGCTGGTCGGCGTGACGATCGTCCAGCATCTGTATTTCCGGAGCACCGACAACCGCTCGCACCTGCAGTTGCGGCGGATCACCTATGACGTCGCTTAGCCGGATCGTCGCGGCTCCGGTGATCTACGCCGGTCTGGCAGCTGGCGCGCTGATCACGTTGGCGCCGTTCGCCCTCGGGCTGATGACGTCGTTCACGTCTGCCGAGCAGTTCAACACCGAGGCGCCGTTGTCGTTGCCGAGCCCGCCGACGCTGGAGAACTACACCGGCCTGGCCGACGCAGGTTTCGGCCGCGCGCTGGTGGTGACCGCGTTGATGACGGCCGTCATCCTGGTGGGGCAACTGACGCTTTTCTGTGCTCGCGGCGTACGCGTTCGCGCGACTGGAGTTTCCCGGCCGCGACGCGTTGTTCTGGGTGTACCTCGCGACGTTGATGGTGCCCGCGACGGTGACGGTGGTGCCGCTGTACCTGATGATGGCGGAGGCCGGTCTGCGCAACACGTTCTGGGCGCTGGTGCTGCCGTTCATGTTCGGCTCGCCATACGCGATCTTCCTGTTGCGCGAGTACTTCCGTGCGATCCCCGGCGATCTCATCAAGGCGGCACGCATCGACGGCGCCAACACCCTCGACGTCCTGGTGCATGTCGTGGTGCCCGCCAGCAAGCCGATCCTGGTCACGCTGGCGCTGATTACCGTTGTCAGCCAGTGGAATAACTTCATGTGGCCGCTTGTGATCACCAGCGGCGGCAAATGGCAGGTGCTGACCGTGGCGACCGCGGGTCTGCAGTCGCGCTACAACGCGCAGTGGACGCTGGTGATGGCGGCGACGACGGTGGCGATCGTTCCGCTCATCGTGTTGTTCGTCGCTTTGGCTAGGCACATCGTCCGCTCGATCGTCGTGACAGGGCTCAAATGACGCTGCGTCCCAGGGTTTCCACGCTGGTCGCAACGGCGCTGGCCCTCACCATGGCGGTGCTTCTGGTCGCGGCGGTGCTGCTGGGTCGATCGACCGAACAGGCGGGCCGGACGTTGGTCACCGTGCGCCTGTGGGACGAACAGGTCGCCGCGGCGTACCGGGAGTCGTTCGACGAGTTCAGCCGCAGCCACCCCGACATCGAGGTACGGGTGAACGTGGTGGCGTATGCCACCTACTTCGACACATTGCGCACCGATGTGGCGGGCGGCGGCGCCGACGATATCTTCTGGCTGTCCAACGCCTATTTCGCCGGCTATGCCGACAGCGGACGGCTGATCGACGTCGCAAAAACGTTGGGCCCCAATGCTGCGACGGACTGGGAGCCCTCGGTGCGCGACCAGTTCACCCGCGACGGTGTGCTGTGGGCGGTGCCGCAACTGACCGATGCGGGAATCGCGGTGTACTTCAACGCCGACCTGGTCGACGCGGCGGGCGTGAACCTTGCGGAGCTGGCCTCCATGCGCTGGTCTCCCGGCGACGTCGACACGCTGCGGCCGCTGCTGGCCCGGTTGACCGTCGACGCAAGCGGACGCCGCGCCGACGAACCGGGCTTCGACGCCGGGCGGGTGCGGCAGTGGGGCTACAACGCGGCCAACGATCTTCAGGGCATCTATCTGAACTACATCGGCTCGGCCGGAGGCATGTTCTCCGACGGCGACCGGTTCGCCTTCGACAATCCGCGTTCCGCCGCGGCGTTCGAGTACCTGGTACGGCTGATCAACGACGATCACGTCGCCCCACCCGCGTCGGACACCAACGGCAACGGTGACTTCTCCCGCAACCAGTTCCTGCAGGGCAGGATGGCGTTGTTCCAGTCGGGCACCTACAACCTGGCGTCGATCGCCGACCAGGCCCGCTTCCGGTGGGGAGTGGTCATGTTGCCGGCAGGACCGGTGGGCCGGGTCAGTGTGACCAACGGCATTGCCGCTGCGGGCAATACGGCATCCGAACATCCCGATGCGGTCCGGCAGGTGCTGGCCTGGATGGGCAGCGCGCGCGGCTAATCAGTACCTGGGTGCCCGCGGCGCGGCCATCCCCGCGGTGCTCGCGGCACAGCCGGTGTACTTCGACCACTGGGCGCAACGTGGCGTTGACGTCGAGCCCTTCTTCAAGGTGCTCGACGGCCCGCGCATACCCGCGCCCGGCGGAGCCGGGATTCCCCGCGGGATACCAGGCGCTGCAAGCCGTACTTCGACGAGATGTTCCTCGGGCGCGGCGACGTGGCCGCCACCTTGGCAGATGCCCAGGAGGCGGCGAATGCGGCGGCCGAGCGCTAACTCGTGCCCAGCAGCGTGAGTTCGAGGGCGAGTGCCCCGCCGCACACCGCCGCGACGATCGACAGCGCCACCCAGTCCCGCATCTTGGGTCCCGACGGCGCCGCGGAGATCTGACCGGCACCACCACGTGCAGTGATCGCGTCGCCCATCTCGTCGGCGCGCCGTAGCGCCACGATGATCGCCGCGGCGATCAGGTCGACCACCTCCAGAGCCCACCGGCGTCTGCGGTCCCGCCGCCTGGTGAGCACCGCCTTTGGACGCAGACTGCGCGCCGCATACAGAATGCGGAACTCGTCGATCAGCATCGGGAAGGCCCGCAGCGCCAAGGACAGCGCGACCGCCCAGTCGTCGACCGGCACCCGCAGCGCGCGCAGCGGTCTGCCCAGTTTCGCAACGGCAGGCGCGATCTCGGCGACATTCGTGGTCCACGACACCATGCCCCCGAGTCCGAGCAGCACGATCGACAGCGCGGTAATACGCAGAAACTTGAGCAGTCCACCCAGGCCGAGGTCCAGCCCGCCGATTTCGATAACCGGAGCGCCGCCTGCGAATGCGGCGGTGACGCCGCCGAGAAGCAAAAGGAACCACAGCCACCGCGGTATCGACGGCAATGCGCCGCGGGGAATCCGCGCCACCCACGCCACGGCCAGCACCAGGGCCGCCACGGCGCCGATCGGCACCCAGCCGGGGTAGAACGTCAGCAGCACGCCGATCGCCGCCACCACAATGAGTTTCGTGCCCGCCCACAGATCGTGGATAACGGTGCGGCCGGGCACCGGCCGCAGCAGCACCACCGGCTTACGGGGTTGTCTGCGAGCAGGAGCCGTCATGACACGCCGCCCGCCGCCGTCGGGGCCGCCGCCAACACGCCGTCCTGCAGGTGCAGGATCCGCGGGCAGAGGTCTTCCAGCCCGGAGAAGTCGTGCGAGATGACGACGACCGTCAGTCCGGCATTGCGCCGCAGATCTTCGAGAAGCCGCAGCAGTCCGCGCGCACTGGCGGCGTCGAGTCCGGCCAGCGGCTCGTCGAGGATGAGAGCCCGCGGTGATCGCGCCAGCAGCCCGGCCAGCACCACCCGACGCATCTGCCCACCGCTGAGCTGGTCGATCCGTCGCGTCGCCAGCGTCGCGTCGAGGCCGACGGTGCCCAGCGCCTCTACCACCCTGGTGCGGTCGTGCACCGAAAACCCCGCCGCTGAAGCAATTTCCAGGTCCACGCGGCTGCGCATCAACTGCAACCGGGCGGCCTGGAAAGAGATGGCAACCGCGCCGACCTGATCGGACACCGGCGCGCCGTCGAGCAGGCAGCTGCCACTCGTCGGGACGGTCAACCCCGCCATGATCCACGCCAGCGTCGACTTGCCCGACCCGTTGAGGCCGTGAATCAGCACCCCGTCGCCTTCATGCACGACAAAGTTGATGTCGCGCAATGCTGTTGTCGCCCAGGGCGTTCTGCTGCCGTACTCATGGTTCATATCGATGAGTTCGAGCACCGGCGCGTCGCTGTGCGGCCTCGTTGGTGCCGTGGCCGCAGGCGCCGCCGCGGTTTCCACCATCTCGGTGTTGTCCGCAGCGCCGCCGTTTCCGGTGAGGTTGATCACGCGGTCTGCGGAGTCGGCCTCGTCGTTGTAGTGCGTGATGTGCACCAACGACATCTGATGATGCTCGGTCAACCCGGACAGCACGGCCATCAGCGCGTCACGGCCATCCTGGTCGACCATGCTGGTCACCTCGTCGGCGATCAACAGCGACGGCTCACGCGCCAACGCGGCGGCCACGGCGAGGCGCTGCAGCTCACCTCCGGAGAGGCCGCCCGTATCGCGTTCGGCCAGACCGTCGAGACCGACCTCGGTGAGCAGCTGATGGACGTCGGTGCTGGTGCCGGGCGGCAATCCCCACACCACGTCGTCGGCGACCCGCGTGCCGAGCACCTGACTTTCCGGATGCTGCAGGATTACTGCGCTGCCGCCGAGTCGGCCCAGTCCGACCGAGCCGGGGCGTTCGACAGTGCCCGAGGACGGTTCTCGCCCGGCCAGCACCAGCATCAGCGTCGTCTTGCCGGACCCGTTGGGGCCGGTCACCGCGACGTGTTCGCCGGACTCGACGCTCAGCGATACCGGTCCGAGCGCATCGTGAGCGCCCTTCGGATAGCGGAACCGGACATCCGTCAGCC
The DNA here is from genome assembly GCA_963713225.1 of uncultured Actinomycetota bacterium. GTDB lineage: Bacteria > Actinomycetota > Actinomycetes > Mycobacteriales > Mycobacteriaceae > Mycobacterium. The sequence goes on from CAVQLB010000004.1 coordinate 18,581, forward strand.
GCACCGGTACGGGCGCCACCGGCCCGGCTTCGGTCGGAGGGTCCAGCTTGTGGACGTCCGGAATGACGAGCAGCCGGGCCATTACCCGGGACAGTGCCCACCAGCCGATCAGCGTGACGACGGTGATGTTGAGCACCGACGTCCCGCCGATCAGGAGTTGCCAGTGCTGCAGCGCGGTGGCGAAGTCGCTCTTCAGTTTCTCGGCGAGGACTTCCATGTCGGGAATGCGAGACATGACCGCGGCGATGCCGTCGACGTTGGCCGTCATCGATTCGAAGACCAGACTCCGCAGCCGGTCCAGAACCGTCAGCGCCGCAACGCCGGCGATGCCGAACACCACCCCTGCGGCGATCCCTGCGACCAGAACGGTCGGCGTACCTCGACCGCGCCGCTTGACGATGCCGGTGAGCCCGCCGATGTAGGCGCAGTTGACCACCGTCATGAAGCCACCCATGCCGGCGATGAGGAAGGCGATCGTCGCGCCCGCGACCGTCGCGGCGATCAGCACCCGAAACCGGTAGCGGTAGGCCAGCAAGCCCATCGGCACGGTGCCCAGCAGTGACACGCCTGCCGCGAACGGCACCACGACCGCAATGATCGCGGTCGCCGCGCACAGCGCCGCCATCACCGATGCGTGCGCCAACTCAACCGGTTGCAGCGAACCCGCTCGCCGAGTCGCGCTCGGATGGCGGGTCGGAGTCATTGCCCGATTCTGCCAGTCGCCGCCTGAGAGACTCGCGGCCACGCTGTGACCGTCGACACGCGGCCGCACGTTTGATAAGCATAGTAAAACTATGCAATTATTGTGTGGTGACTCCAACCCTTGGCGCAGACCTGCTCGCCGTGGTCGCGCGACTCAACCGCCTGGCGTCCCAGCGGGCCCGGATTCCGCTGCCGTTCGCACAGGGCCGCCTGCTGTCCACGATCGAGGACCAGGGCGCATCGCGCATCTCCGATCTGGCCGCGCTGGACCACTGCTCACAACCGACGATGACCATGCAGGTTCGCCGGCTGGAGGACGCGGGGCTGGTGTCGCGCACCGTCGATCCCGACGATGCACGGGCGGTGCTGATCCGCATCACCCCGAAGGGTGTCGACACGCTGCGGCAGGTCCGCGTCGACCGCGGCGCCGCCATCGATCCGTACCTGGAGCGGCTCGATGACGCCGACCGGCAGACGCTCGACGATGCCGTTCGCGTGATGCGCAAGCTGCTCAACGACGCGGCAGCCCCGAAACCAAGCGTCAAATAGCTTCACCAGTCAGTAAGGAGCAGCCGCACCCTATGTGGCGCCAACCCAAGGCCGTCTGGGCCGTCGCGTTCGCCTCCGTCGTCGCCTTCATGGGAATCGGGCTCGTCGATCCGATCCTCAAGCCGATCGCCGACAACCTCAACGCCTCGCCGTCGCAAGTCTCGTTGCTGTTCACCAGCTATATGGCGGTGATGGGCGTGGCCATGCTCATCACGGGCGTGGTGGCCAGCCGCATCGGCCCCAAACGGACGCTGCTTCTGGGCCTCGTGGTGATCATCGCCGGCGCCGGGTTGGCGGGCATGTCAGACACCGTGTCCGGCATCGTCGGCTGGCGGGCGCTGTGGGGCCTGGGCAACGCCTTGTTCATCGCGACCGCACTGGCCACCATCGTCAGCTCGGCACGCGGATCGGTCGCCCAGGCGATCATTCTGTACGAGGCGGCGCTGGGGCTCGGAATCGCCGTCGGCCCACTCGTCGGCGGTGTGCTCGGGTCGATCTCGTGGCGCGGCCCGTTCTTCGGGGTGTCCGCGTTGATGGTGGTCGCCTGGTGGTCACCGCGTTTCTCCTGCCGCCGACGCCACCCGCCGAACACGCCACCACGCTCGCCGATCCGTTCCGGGCGCTGCGCCACCGCGGCCTGCTCGGCGTCGCGATCACTGCGCTGCTGTACAACTTCGGGTTCTTCACGATCCTTGCCTTCACGCCGTTCCCACTCGATATGAGTGCACACCAGATCGGGCTGATCTTCTTCGGCTGGGGCGTTGCGCTGGCGTTCACCTCGGTCGTCGTGGCACCGCGGTTACAACACCGGTTCGGAACGGTGCCAACGCTTCTGATGAACCTGTTGGCGATGACGACGACGCTGGTGGTGATGGCGCTGAGCACTGACGACAAGGCAGTGCTTGCGGCCTGTGTGGTCGTCTCCGGCTTGTTCATCGGCATCAACAACACGCTGATCACCGAAACGGTGATGAAGGCCGCTCCGGTGGAACGTGGAGTGGCGTCGGCGGCATACAGCTTCGTGAGGTTCTCCGGTGCCGCGCTCGCGCCGTGGCTTGCCGGCGTGCTGGGCGAGCAGGTCAACGTGCACCTGCCGTTCTGGGTCGGAGCGGGGGCCGTGCTGCTCGGCGCAGTTGTGCTCGCGGCGACGCGTCGGCATCTCACCGGTATCGACGTCGAGGAAACCGAACTCGAAGAGCTCACCGACCATGCGGAATCGATCACCGTCGGCAGCGAGACGTGATTTCGGCGTGCGCAGTTGCGCTGCACGCAACGAGCCACGCCGAAATCACAGAATCGAATCGACGAGGGTGCCGACGACGTAGGTGGCGCCGATCGCTACCGAGCCGAATAGCAACTGCCGTAACGACGCCCACCAGATCGGTCTAATGGTGAATCGTGCCGCGACACCACCGGCGATCATCAGGCCGACGCCGCCGCATATCACCCCCGCCCACAGCGATTCGAATCCGAGCAGGTACGGGACGAGCGGCACGATGGCGCCGATCGCGAACATGATGAACGACGAGATGGCCGCGATCCAGGGCGACGGCTTCTCGGACGGGTCGACCCCCAGCTCCTGGACGAGATGGAAGTTGACGGCCCGGCTCTCGTCGCGGTGGATTTCGTCGGTCGCCTGGGCGGCGGTTTCGTGGCTCATCCCCAGATTGACCAGCATCGCGATGAGTTCGGCCCGCTCAGCCTTGGGATGCCGCTGGAACGCGCGGCGCTCCGCCCGTACCTCGGAGTCAATCTGTTCGTTGGCCGTGGTGACCGAGGTGTACTCGCCCAGCGCCATCGAGAACGCGCCGGCGAGCAGACCCGCCACACCGCTGATGACGACGTTGTGGGCGCTAGCGGCTGCCGCAACCCCCGCGATCAGCGCAGTGTTGCTGACCAGTCCGTCCATCGCGCCGAATGTCGCCGCCCGCAGCCAGCCCCCGGAGACATCGGAGTGCGTGTGATCGAAGCTGTGCGGCGGGTCCGTGGGAGTGATCGGATGCCGCCCGTCCCGCTCAGCCATACACCTGATTCAACCTCGGGAGTTTCGCCAGGTCTAGCCAGGTTTGCCTACGTTTGCCGCTTGACAGTTTCCGCGGTGCGCCTACGGGCTACCGTCTGGGTATGACCACCACTGCCGAGCATCTACGAAACACACTGGACGGCCGTTGGCGCGACGTGAAGAACAGGGTGCGGAAAGAACTCGCCACGGAGGTCTTCAAACCCCACTACACCCCGAACACCGTCATCGCCCGCACGAAGGTGGCGGAGCAGTTGAAGATCATGGCCGCCCACGGAGACGCCCAGGACGGCTTCAAGAAGGAGCACGGCGGAAACGGAGACGTCGGCGCGGCGGTCACCCAGATCGAGATGCTGGCGATGTCCGACCTGTCGCTGATGGTCAAGGCGGGCGTGCAGTGGGGACTGTTCGGCGGAGCGATTGAGAACCTGGGCACCGAGCGTCATCACAAGGAGTACGTACAGAAGATCATCGATCTGGACCTGCTCGGCTGCTTCGCCATGACCGAGACCGGCCATGGCAGCGACGTGCAGTCCCTGGAAACCACGGCTACCTATGACCCTGCGACACAGGAGTTCGTCATCGACTCCCCCACCCGCACGTCGCGCAAGGACTACATCGGCGGGGCCGCCGAAACCGCGCGGGTGGCAGCCGTTTTCGCGCAGCTGATCACCCCCGACGGGGAAGGCCACGGCGTGCACTGCCTCGTGGTGCCGATCCGCGATGACGAGGGCAACGACCTGCCTGGCGTGACGACGTCGGACTGCCACTACAAAGGCGGACTGCCGGGCGTCGACAACGGACGCATCCAGTTCGACCACGTCCGTGTCCCGCGTGAGAATCTGCTGAACAAGTACGCCGATGTCGCCGAGGACGGGACCTACTCGTCGCCGATCGAGAATCCCGGCCGCCGGTTCTTCACCATGTTGGGCACGCTGATCCGGGGTCGGGTCACGGTGGGCGGTAGCGCTGGTGCCGCCGCGCGCGTGGCACTCGACATCGCGACCCGGTATGCGTTGGAGCGCAGGCAGTTCGAAGCACCCGGTGACGACGGCGAAGTGCTGATCATGGACTACCTGGTGCACCAGCGTCGGTTGTTTCCCCTGATCGCTCAGTCCTATGCGCTGCAGTTCGCGCAGAATGAACTCGTGGCGAAGTGCCACGAGATGCAGACGTCGGACAGTCCGGACGCCGAGGAGCAACGCGAACTGGAGTCCCGAGCGGCGGGCCTGAAGGCGGCCAACACCTGGCATGCGACCCGCGCCATCCAGGAGGCGCGTGAAGCCTGCGGTGGTGCAGGCTATCTCGCCGAGAACAGGCTGATCGCGCTCAAGGCCGACACCGACGTGTTCACCACGTTCGAGGGCGACAACCACGTGCTCACCCAGTTGGTGGCCAAGGAGCTGCTGACCGCATACGCCGACGACATCAAGGGTATGAGCCCCGTGGAGTGGGTGCGGTTCGCCGCCAACTTCGCCGGTGAGCGGGTGATGAAACGCACTGCGGCGCAAACGATCATGCAGACCATCCTCGACACCCGCCAGGACAACGAGGAGGAAGGCAGTCTGTTCAACCGCGGCACCCAGGTCAAGATGTTCGAGGACCGCGAGGAGTACATGATCGCGTCGGTGGCGCGGCGGTTGCAGGGTAAATCCAAGGAGATGTCACCGTTCGACGCGTTCAACTCCGTTCAGGACCACGTGCTGCACACCGCCCGGACACACATCGAGCGAGTCACCCTCGAGGCATTCGTGGCGGGCATCGACTCCTGCGAGGACGACGAGGCCCGCGAGATCCTGAACATGGTGTGCGACCTGTACGCGCTGTCGGTGATCGAACAGGACAGGGCATGGTTCATGGAACACCGGTTCCTGTCCACGGAGCGCGCCAAGGCCGTCACGCGCGGCGTCAACGACCTGTGTCGGCGGCTGCGGCCCTACGCCGAAATGCTTGTCGACGGGTTCGGCATCCCCGAGCAGTTGCGGTACGCCGAGATGCTGCACCCGGAGCACATCGTCGACACGTGACGGCCGGTGTCGGTGGCGGGTGACAAACTCGCCGCATGACCGATGGTGATGATTTGTCCGGCCGCACCGCGTTGATCACGGGCGGAACGCGCGGCATCGGAAAGGGTATCGCCGACCGCCTGCGGGCTGGCGGTGCGCGGGTGCTCGTCGCGGCACGATCGATACCGGAAGGTCTCTCCCCCGACGATGTCGTTGTTGCCGACGTGGCCACCGCCGACGGTGTCACCTCACTGGCTTCCGAGGCGATCGACCGGCTCGGCAGCGTCGACATCGCTGTGCACAACGTCGGCGGGTCCGGACAGTACGAGGGTGGGGCGGCGTCGCTCACCGACGAGGACTGGCAGTTCGCGCTGGACACGAATCTCCTTGCAGCGGTTCGGCTGGACCGCGCGATCACCCCGGGGATGGTCGAGCGTGGGTCCGGGGCCATCGTGCACATTACGTCGATCCAGCGGCGCGCACCGCTTCCGACGTCGATTCCGTACGCTGCCGCCAAGGCGGCACTCACCAACTACAGCAAGGCGCTGTCGAACGAACTGGCGCCCAAGGGTATTCGCGTCAATGCTGTCTGCCCCGGCTACATCGAAACGGAGTCGGCCTACCGGATGGCGGTGGAGATCGGTGAGATGAACAAAATGACCATCGACGACGCGCGCACCCACATCATGGACTCGATCGGCGGCATTCCGCTCGGTGCGCCCGGCACCCCGTCCGACGTCGGAGAGCTCGTCGCATTCCTGGTGTCCGAGCGCGCCCGCTACATCAACGGTGCCGAGTACGTGATCGACGGCGGCAGCGTCCGCGGAGTGTGACTACGCGCCGGGGATCGGGTCGAGCGCTTTGACCTTGCCGTCCTCACCGATCTGGAACCGAACCTGGCCGATGCCGGTAGGGCAGCACGCCGGGTCCTGACCCTGGCGCCATTGGTACTGCACGTTGGCGATGTCGTCGCCGATCGTCGTCACAACGATGTACGGACGGGGCTCCGGCGTCGCGGGGCCCAGCGAGTTGTTGCGGTCGAAGAACAACACCTGGGTCGGGCTGTCGGACGCATCGCCCGCGCTCACCACCACCCAGTTCAACCGGCAGTTCCTGGTGTTGCCGCGCGAGGTTTCGCGCCACTGATCGGCGGTCGGCAGACTCGCGATCGCCTGCTGGACGGTGTCGGGGGTCGGCGCGTCCGATGACGCGCAGGCCTGCGGGTTGGGCGGCGCGGACGGTGGGCTCCAGCCGCAGCCGACGGCGAAGACGCCGAGAGTCGTCACGACCGCGATCAAGCCAGGAAGCCGCATGCCCACGAGCTTACGGACGCGGGCAGTTGGCGATGCCTGGCCGAGCGGGAGGGAGCAGACAGCCCAACTCGCAGGCGTCGTCAAATGATTACGCCTGCGGGTCAGACTCTGTCGCGCCTCGACTACCCAGTGGCGAGCTCTTTCTTGCCGAAGACCCGCTCCAGCAGTGCCGTGTCCCCGTGCATCTCGGCGCGGACGGTCTTGCCGTTACGGATGGTGAATACGTCGGCGTCCTCGCCCGTTTCGCCTCCGGCGGTTACCTCAGTGATGGCGACGACCGTGTCGCCCTCGGCGAGAAGTCGGATGAGCTTCACTTTCAGCGCCTTCTCGGCCATTCGACCCATGTACTCCATGACTTCGGTCTTGCCGTGGTAGGTGCCGCTGACCGCGCTCTCGCCCGGTTGCACCCATTCGACGTCGTCGTCGAACAGACTCATCACCGTCTCAACGTCTCCAGCGGAGAACGCTGCGTAACCCTTCTTGATGAGTTCTTTGTTTTCCTGCTCGGACACTATGGACCCCCTTCGTGTGCATCCGATACTTCGGCTGCGATAGGCATGGCCGGTCTGGGGAGTCGCATGTCGCATCCCCCGGATGCAGTCATGCCGTTTGCCGCCGCATCGATTATCGATCTGGATCGATCGCGTTTTGTCGGGATTTGCACGAATGAATTGGCGGTATTGCACAACGCAAGAAGGTATTAGGTAGCCCTTGCTCCCCCGGGTGGACTCGAATTAGCCGACCGCGCCGGTCGGCGGAGCGACGTCGGGGCAGGGTTCGTGGCTGTGGTGGTCATGGCGAGTGCCTCCGTTGTCAGAAACCAGTAAGGGTGGACTCGTCGTGGATTCCTCGGCTTGGACCGTGCACCGCCGGCGAACCGGTCGATTCGTTGTGTCGGAATGGCTCCGGGGTTGGTTACCCGGCAGATAGGAAATCCTTCCCTTCAACGAGTGGAATCTGGCTTCCCAGCGATTACGGAGCAACTAGGTGATTAACGACTATTTCCGTAGTCGCGAAGCACGCGGCAACCACCAGAAATCCCAGCAACGTAAGCAGGAGAAGCGAAAATGCAACGTTCACGCTCCACGTCCCTCGCGGTGACGGCGGCCGCCGCGCTCGGTGCGCTCATCACGATGACCGCACCCATCGCCCACGCCGAGAAGCTCTCGGAAAACACAATCAAGAGCGAATGCGCGTCCGCCGGTGGCAGTTACACCACCACCTCCAAAGGTGGCACGAGGTTCTCCACGTGTACCTATAAGGACAACGAAGGCAACAAGTTCCGTGACTACTATCAAGATGGCGGCTACTACTCGACGCGTCCGTTTTGACGGCGCGGAGTGAACCGCGATCTTTCAATTGCTCGAAATCGAGCAGCTGAGATCAGTGCCCCGCCGGTGGCCCGGCGCTGCTTCCGGGTCATCGAGCACACACCCACGACTAACTGAGTGGTTTTGGCGACCTCGGCTGTGGTGGTGGGTGATTCGCCGGTGACCATAGGGTTGCATTCGAGGGGCACGGACTGCTCCGGTTAGCACGCTTATCGCACCGCTTAGCTAGCCGGAATTGAGAACTAGGCTTTACCTGCGAAAATGCCTGCTCCCCCGGGTGGACTCGAACCACCAACCCTTCGGTTAACAGCCGAATGCTCTGCCAATTGAGCTACAGGGGATTGTCCGTGCTCGCGGGCCCGCCGCGGGCAAGTGAAGACTTTAGCCTACCCGCCGGTCGGGCCGCCAATACTGCTCCCACCCCGGCGCGCACCCCGTCGGGTGGGGCAGGATGGACCCAACAAACCGTCGTGTGGGAGGGGCCTTGTGTTCGGGTATGTCGCCGCATTGGCAGTCGGCTATGTCTTGGGCACCAAGGCAGGCCGGCGTCGATATGAGCAGATCGCCGGCACATATCGCGCGGTCACCGAGAGCCCCGCGGCCAAGGCCGTGATCACGGCTGGGCGCCGCAAGATAGCCAACCGGGTCTCACCCGATCCGGAGATGGTCACGTTGACGCCTATCGACGCCGAAACAGCGGTGCTCAAGCCGCAGGCGGCGCCGGCGGCGGAAGATCGCTAGCCGAGGCCCCGATTGATCGTCGTACCAGGCAGCATTACGCCGTTTTGGTAGTTGTTGGGTCCGTAGATGCCCCATGGCGTGCCGCCGCTGATCGGCTGGCCGTTCGAGTAGCCCAGGCACTTGCCGTCCTCTTGATTGCCGAACCAGGCGAGGCACTGGCCCGGAGCGGCCTGGTAGTCCTGGGGCGCGGCGGTCGAAGTCATCGTCGCGGCGATAACCGGTCCCGCCGCCGCGGCAACCGCGAAAGCGCTGATAGCGATCACCCGACGAGTCTTTTGCGAAGCCACCTAATTGCCTTTCACCAGTGGGCCGAGGGGTCTACACCATAACGCGCCACGGCGGCCTACGCAGTAAGGTCGTCGCCACTGGCCTGTTCCAGCAGGCTTCGGCGATATGCCTCCATCGCGACCAGGTCGCCGAACAGCGCGTGGTATTCGTCGCCCTGCTCCACCGGCGACATGCGCTGCAGCTTGGACTTGACCTCGGCGATCTGGCGGCCGACGGCCACTTCTTGCAGCCGGGCGAGCACTCCGCTGATGTAGCGCGGCAGCCTTTCGTCGTCCTCGACGCTGATCGATTCCACGCCGAGCTCGTTGACCATGCTTGCCGCCGCCTCCGAACCGGTCTGCTGGCGCACCGCATCGATCCACTCCCCACCCGAGGCGCCAGCCGAGGTGCCGCCCGCCGCCGCGATGGCGGCCCGAACCGCCGCGTATCCCGGATGGGTGAAGCTCTCCGCCGTCAGCGCGTCGAACACCGGCCCGGCCAGCGCCGCGTACTGCAGCGCGGACTTCAGCGCCTCGCGCTGCGGCCACAGCGTCGGATCCCGCGGGTCCGGCCGGGCGACCGCCGCGGCTGAAGCAGTCGATGACGCCCTTGCTCGCGTCTGCGCCACTGCTTGCTTGCCGCCACCCCTTGACTGGTCGCGGACGCGGGCCAGCACTTGAGCCACGTCATCCCAGCCGACCCAGCCGGCGAGCTGGCGCGCGTACTCATCGCGCAGGGTCGGCTCCTTGATGCGGGCGACCATCGGCACACACCGACGCAGCGCGGCGACCCTGCCATCGGCGTTCTCCAGGTCGTGCTCGGCGAGCGCAGTGCGGATTGCGAACTCGAACAACGGGGTTCGGCGCGCCACCAGGTCGCGCAGGGCGCCGTCACCGGATTTCAGTCGTAGGTCGCACGGGTCCATTCCGTCGGAAGCCACCGCGACGAACGACTGCCCGGCCAGGTTCTGCTCGCCGTCGAATGCCTTGACCGCGGCGGCGCGCCCGGCCGCGTCGCCGTCGAACACGTAGATCAGCTCGCCGCGAAAGAAGTTGTCGTCCATCATGAGTCGCCGAAGCATGGAGAGGTGTTCGTCGCCGAACGCGGTACCGCAGGACGCCACCGCGGTGGTGACCCCCGCAAGGTGCATGGCCATCACGTCGGTGTAGCCCTCGACGACGACCGCCTGGTGACCCTTGGCAATGTCACGTTTGGCATGGTCGAGGCCGAACAGCACCGACGACTTCTTGTACAGCACGGTCTCGGGCGTATTGACGTACTTCGACTCGTTCTGGTCGTCGTCGAACAATCGGCGGGCACCGAACCCGATGACCTCTCCGCTGGACACCCGGATGGGCCAGAGCAGCCGCCGGTGGAAGCGGTCCATCGGGCCGCGCCGGCCTTCCCGTGACAGCCCGGCCGCCTCCAACTCCTTGAACTCAAAGCCCTTGCGCAGCAGATGCTTTGTCAACGTGTCCCAGCCCGACGGCGCGAAACCGCAGCCGAAGTGCGCAGCGGTCTCCGCATCGAAATTGCGGTCGAGGAGGTACTTTCGCGCGGGCGCGGCCTCGTCGGACTTCAGCGCTTCCGCATAGAACTCCTGGGCGGCGGCGTTGGCGGCAATCAACCGGCTGCGGCTACCCCGGTCGCGCTGCACGCTGGTCGCTGCGCCGGTGTAGGTGACGGTGTAGCCGACCCGGTCGGCGAGCATTTCGACCGCCTCGACGAAGCTGATGTGCTCGATCTTCTGCAGGAACGCGTACACGTCGCCGCCCTCGCCACAGCCGAAGCAGTGGAAGTGGCCATGGTTGGGCCGCACGTGGAAGGACGGTGATTTCTCGTCGTGGAACGGGCACAGACCCTTCAGTGAATCCGCTCCGGCGCGGCGCAGTTGGACGTAGTCGCCGACGACCTCTTCGATGTGCACGCGTTCACGGATGGCCGCGATATCGCGATCAGGGATACGGCCGGCCATCGAATCAGTCTAGAGCCGGTTCGAGCCGCTCCAGCCGGCCTTCGGTGAACGACGCAATCTGGTCGACAACCACCCGCAGCCGCCCGCTGTCGTCGGCTGCGGCGTTGAAGGCGGGCACGAAGATCGGGTCGAGCGTGGCCGGCGCACCGGCCGACATCCACTGCGCCACCCGGTGGATGCGTTCGCGCTGCTGGGCCTGCAGTTCCAGATGCGCCGGGTCGGACATGATGAACTGCAGCGCCAGGATCTTCAGCACGGCCACCTCTGCACGGACCAGCGCGGGCACCCGCAGGTCGGCTGCATAGCGGACAAGTGGTCCCGAGCCGGCCTCCGCCCGGGTGGCGGCGATCGCGGCCGAGGCGAACCGCCCCACCAGCTCGCTGGTCAGCCGCTTCAACGCGACCGACGCGGCGAGTGTGGCGTCGTATTTGCCGACGGCGGCGACCACCGGCAACTCCGACAGCCGCTGCGCGGCCGACACCAGGTCATCGGCGGACATGCCGCCGCCCATCCCGCTCGACTCGCCGAGCCGGCCCAGTTCAGCGGCGGCGTCGTCGTCGGCAAGCACCCGCATGTCGATCCGGCCCGACACCACTCCGTCCTCGACGTCGTGAACCGAGTACGCGACATCGTCGGCCCAATCCATCACCTGGGCCTCCAGGCACGGCCGGAACTGCGGCGCTCGCTCCCGCATCCAGTCGACGGCGGCGGTGTCGTCGCTGTAGAAGCCGAACTTGCTCCGCCCGGACGTGCGATGCCAGGGGTACTTCGTGACGGCGTCCAGCGCCGCGCGGGTCAGGTTCAGCCCGGCGCTACATTCCTGCGGGTCAAGTACTTTGGGCTCGAGTCGGGTCAGGATCCGGAAGTTCTGCGCATTGCCCTCGAACCCGCCGTACGCGTCGGACACTTCGTTCAGCGCGCGCTCACCGTTGTGTCCGTACGGGGGGTGGCCGATGTCGTGCGCCAGACCGGCCATGTCGACGAGATCGGGATCGCAGCCCAGCCCGATCGCCATCCCGCGGCCGATCTGAGCCACCTCCAACGAGTGCGTCAGCCGGGTACGCGGGGTGTCGCTCTGGCGCGGTCCGACCACCTGGGTCTTATCGGCCAGCCGACGCAGCGCCGCGCAGTGCAGCACGCGGGCCCGGTCCCTGGCGAAATCGGTGCGATGTTCGGAGACAGTCCCAGGCAGGGCGGCACCCTTCGGCGGCTCGACCACCAGGCGCTGCCGGTCGAACTCGTCATATGGGTCGGACCCATCAAGTTGCGTGGCCACCGACGCATAGTCTGCCAGGAGTCTTCGCCGGTACCGGGTCGCCCGGCCCTGCGGTCGCACTACATTGGCGATCATGCGCATCGCCCGCTTGCTCAGCCTGGTCCTCGCGATCCTGACCGCCGCGGTCCTGCTGGCGCCAGCCGCGGGCAGCACGCCACCGTTCCGGCTGCCCGGCTATGTGACCGATCAGGCAGGCGTTCTGAACGGGTCGCAACTAGGTGACGTGAAGCAGGCCGTCGACAAGCTCTACAACGACCGGCGAATCCGGCTCTGGGTGGTCTACGTCAACAGTTTCGATGGACGAAACGCAGTCACCTGGGCCGAAGGCACAAGGCGCGCCAGCGACTTGAGCGATCAGGACGCCATCCTCGCCGTCGCCACCACGGATGGCGCCTATGCGTTTCAGGCGGGCCCGTCGACCGGAATGGACAGCGGCGACTCCGACACCCTGCGCCGCGATGCGATCGAACCGGCACTGCGCAGCAGCGATTGGGCGGGCGCGGCAACCGCTGCCGCCGACGGCATCAACACCGCGACCTCGCCCGGCGCCGGGATATCCGGATTGGCCCTGCTCGTGGCCCTGGCCATCCTCGTCCTGCTGGTGCTGATCCTCTGGCTGTGGTCGCGGCGGCGACGCCGCAAGCGCCAGGAGGCCGAGTTCGCGGCGGCCCGGCGGGTCGACCCCGCGGACCCCGGCGCGTTGGCGGCGGTTCAGATCGACGCGCTCGACGACCTGTCCAAGACGATGGTGGTGGACGTCGACAACGCCGTGCGCACCAGCGACAACGAATTGGCTTTGGCCGTAGAGGAATTCGGCGACAAGGATACCGCGCCGTTCAGCCAGGCGGTCGTCAACGCGAGGACGGCGCTGGCGCAGGCGTTCAACGTCCGCCAGATCCTCGACGACGCCGTTCCCGAGACGGTGGCGCAACGTCGCGACCTGCTGACCCGGGTGGTCGTCGCGGCCGCCAAGGCCGACCGCGAGCTTGATGCCCAACGAGAAGCGTTCGAGCAGTTGCGGGATCTGGTGATCAACGCGCCGACGAGGTTGGATGCGATGACCCAGCAGATGGTCGATCTGACCGCGCGCCTGGAACCGTCGGCGCAGGCACTGGCCGCGTTGCACAACCAATTCGCCGATACCGCATTGGCTTCAGTGGCCGGCAACGTCGAAACCGCCAAGCAGCGGCTGACCTTCGCCGACCAGAACATCACCACTGCCCGCGACCTGGTGTCGCGACCGGTGGGACGCCAGACCGGACTCGTCGATGCCGTCCGTGCGGCGGAGTCGGCGCTGGGCCAGGCGCGGACCTTGTTGGACGGCGTCGACAGCGCGGCGACGGATATCAACCGTGCGGTCGCCACGCTGCCGTCGGCCATCGCCGACATCCAGAACGGCATAAAGGCGGCCGGGGATCAGTTGGCGCAGGGTGACACCGGGCACGCCGCCGAGCTCGGCGCCGCGCGAGACGCCGCGGTCAAAGCCGTCACCAACGCTCAGAGCGCCGGCACCGCCGATCCGCTGGGCACGTTCACCAACTTGACACAGGCCGACGCCGCGCTGGACCGGTTGCTCGCAAGCGTTGCCGAAGAGCGCGAGGCGGCCGAACGGCTGAGCAGAGCGTTCGACCAAGCGCTGTTCGCCGCGCAGTCGCGGGTGCGCGCGGTGTCGGACTTCATCGATGTGCGGCGCGGCAGCATCGGCTCAGAGGCGCGCACCAGACTTGCCGAGGCAGTGCGCCAGCTGCAGGCTGCGCAGGACAAGCAAGACAGCAACCTGACCGAGGCGATCGCGCATGCGAACGGCGCGGCAATGCTTGCGTCGCAGGCGCAGTCGATCGCGAACTCCGATGCCCAAGCGGCACAACGGTCCTACGCCGGGCGATACGGCAGCACGAGCAACTCGAACATGGGCGCGGTGCTCGGCGGCATCATCCTCGGAAACATTCTCAGCGGCGGCTCAATGGGCGGCGGCTTGGGTGGAAGCATGGGCGGCGGCTGGAGCTCGACGTCCTACGGAGGGTCCGGCTCGTGGACCGGCGGAGGCGGCCGCTTCTAAGGCTAGCTGCCTTTGAGATGCACTGCGAGATAGTCGGATACGGCGTCCAGCGCGATCCGCTCCTGCGACATCGAGTCGCGTTCCCGAATCGTGACGGCCTGATCCTCGAGCGTGTCGAAGTCCACCGTCACGCAGAACGGGGTGCCGATTTCGTCTTGGCGCCGGTACCGCCGTCCGATCGCACTGGCGTCGTCGAACTCGACGTTCCACGACTTACGGAGCTCGCTGGCTAGGTCGCGCGCCTTGGGCGACAAGTCAGCGTGACGCGACAGCGGCAGCACCGCCGCTTTGACCGGAGCCAGCCGCGAATCCAGCCGCAGCACCGTGCGCTTGTCGACGCCGCCCTTGGCGTTGGGCGCCTCGTCCTCGGCGTACGCGTCGACGAGGAACGCCATGAACGACCGGGTCAAACCGGCTGCGGGCTCGATCACGTACGGTACGTACCGGGTGTCGGTGGCCTGATCGTAGAACGACAGGTCGACGCCGGAATGCTTTGAATGCGTTGACAAGTCGAAGTCCGTGCGGTTGGCCACGCCCTCCAGCTCACCCCACGGGTTGCCCTGGAAACCGAACTTGTACTCGATGTCCACCGTGCGCTCCGAGTAGTGCGACAGCTTGTCCTTGGGGTGTTCGAACAACCGCAGGTTGTCGCGCTCGATGCCCAGATCGACATACCACGCCAGCCGAGTGTCGATCCAGTACTGGTGCCACTCCTTCGCGGAGTCGGGCTCGACGAAGAACTCCATCTCCATCTGCTCGAACTCGCGGGTCCGAAAGATGAAGTTGCCCGGCGTGATCTCGTTGCGGAAGCTCTTGCCGATCTGGCCGATGCCGAACGGCGGCTTGCGACGTGCCGTCGTGACCACGTTGGCGAAGTTGACGAAGATGCCCTGCGCGGTCTCGGGGCGCAGATAGTGCAGACCCTCTTCGGTCTCGATCGGGCCGAGGTAGGTCTTGAGCATCATGTTGAAATCGCGGGGCTCGGTCCACTGGCCCTTGGTGCCGCAGTCCGGGCACGCGATCTCCGACATCGGAACCGACCCCGGATCCTCGATCCCCTTCTTCTCCGCGTACGCCTCCTGCATGTGGTCCTGCCGATGCCGCTTGTGGCAGTTCAGGCATTCGACCAGCGGGTCGTGGAACACTTCGAGGTGCCCGGAAGCCACCCACACCTCGCGCGGCAGGATGATCGCGCTGTCGAGGCCGACGACGTCTTCGCGGCTGGTGACGACGGAGCGCCACCACTGTCGTTTGATGTTCTCCTTGAGCTCGACGCCCAAAGGCCCGTAATCCCAAGCAGACTTCGTACCGCCGTAGATCTCGCCTGACTGGTAGACGAGGCCTCGGCGCTTCGCCAGGTTGGCAACGGTGTCGATGATGGACGCCACGGGTTCACAGCGTAACGATGGCGCGTCCGCGCCTCACGACGCCGTTGACATGCGCGATCGTGCATGTATCGTGGCTGACATAATGAAAACGGTTTCCACCTTTTCACCGGGGCCGGCCACCGAGGTCGACGACCATCATCAGCACAGCGACGCCCCACTGCCCGAGCTGCCCCCGCGGGAGGTCCTCGACACCGCGGGCGACCTGCTGCGCGCGTTGGCCGCGCCGGTGCGGATCGCGCTCGTGCTGCAGTTGCGTGAGTCGTCTCGGTGCGTGCACGAACTCGTCGATGCGCTCGGGGTGCCGCAGCCGTTGGTCAGCCAGCACCTCCGGATCCTCAAAGCCGCAGGAGTCGTCGCGGGCGAGCGCTCCGGGCGCGAAGTGCTCTACCGCCTCGTCGATCACCACCTCGCGCACATCGTCGTCGCCGCGGTGACCCACGCCGCGGAGGACAGCGAGTGAGCACCGCGCACGCGAGGAGCAATTCAGGCACGCCGCCCGGCGTGCGCTCCACCAGGCAGCGCGCGGCGATCTCGGCGCTGCTGGAGAACCTCGACGATTTTCGGTCCGCCCAGGATCTCCATGACGAACTGCGCCGCGGCGGTGAGGGCATCGGCCTGACCACCGTGTACCGCACCCTGCAGTCGATGGCGGCCGCCGGCCTGGTCGACACCCTGCGCACCGATACCGGCGAGTCGGTGTACCGGCGCTGCTCGGAACACCATCACCACCACCTGGTGTGCCGCGTGTGCGGCTGCACCGTCGAGGTGCAGGGCGGTCAGGTCGAGACGTGGGCGGCCGACGTCGCCCGCGAGCACGGCTTCTCCGATATCAGCCACACGGTCGAGATCTTCGGCGTCTGCGGAGGCTGCGCACCCGCCTCGGACAACTAGGCGTCCGGTTCGCCGACCAAGTGCGTGCGGACATCGGCGCCCGCGGCGAGCACCATCACGATCAAGGTCTGCAGCGCCTCATCGGTCAGGCCCGCGGCCGGGAAGTTGTAGCGCAACGTGACATCCGCGATGTCGCCGCCTGCCACCTGCTCTGCCAGTGACACCGTGCCCAGCAGCGTGTCGTGCGCGAGTTGGGCGACCTTGTCACGAATCTCGTTGTCCAGCGGCAAGTCCCACGCCAGGATCTGCGTCAGCGACACCATGTCGAGGTCCTCAGCGATGGTCACCACCCGCAACGAGGCGAATGTGTGGCCGTAGTGCACGGTGAGTGCGCCGTCGTCCTCCTCCTCGAACGGCAGCACACCCTCGAGGACGGTGCGCACCCGATCGCGGAGTTCCATCAGGCCCTGCCGAAGCGACGATTGCGGTTCACGTACTCCTCGCACGCCTCCCACAGATCGCGCCGGTCGTAGTCGGGCCACAGCTTGTCCTGAAAGACATATTCGGCGTAGGCCGCCTGCCACAGCAGGAAGTTGCTTGCGCGCTGCTCCCCCGACGTCCTGATGAACAGGTCGACATCGGGGATGTCGGGGCGGTGCAGGTGTTTGGCGAAGGCAGCCTCGCTGATCCGGCTGGGATTGAGCTTGCCATCCGCAGCCTCCTGCGCGAGCTCGCGTGCGGCCTCGACGATTTCGGTGCGACCGCCGTAGTTGACGCAGTAGTTGATCGTGATGACGTCGTTGCCGACCGTCATCTGCTCGGCGATGTCGAACTCCTTGATGACGCTGCGCCACATCCGGGGGCGGGAACCGACCCAGCGCATCCGCACACCCATGTCGTTGAGATTCTCGCGGCGCCGACGGACGACTTCCCGGTTGAAGCCCATCAGGAAGCGGACCTCCTCGGTGCTGCGCTTCCAGTTCTCGGTCGAGAACGCATAGACCGTCAGGTGCTTGATGCCGATTTCGATGGCGCCGCAAGTGATGTCGATCAGTACCGCTTCACCCATCTTGTGGCCCTCGGTGCGTCCCAGCCCACGCTGGGTGGCCCACCGGCCGTTGCCGTCCATCACGACGGCGACGTGCTTGGGGACCTGGTCGGCAGGAATCTGGGGCGCGACCGCCTTGGATGTGTGCTGCGGCGGGCGGGCGAACCTGCCGTTGCTGTGCGGCCGCAGTTCTGGAAAGACGACGGGCCAGCTCGACTTGTCGGGAAAGGTCGGATAGTCCTCAGGCGCCGGAGGCAGCTGTGGGTAGGGGGTCTTGGCCGCCCGTTTCATCACCACGGGTGACATCCTGCCCGAACAGCGACACGCGGTGTTCGGCGACCGCGCGATCTATCCGGTACACGCGTTCGACCAGCGGCAATGTGCGGAGCTGACGCTCGAGATGCCACTGCAGGTGTGCGGCAACCAGCCCGCTGGCCTGGTTGCGGTGCGACTGTTGCGACGCCTCCGCGACGTCCCAGTCTCCGTCGCGCAGCGCAGACATCAGGTCAAGCACGGCCTGCGGCGGTGTGGTCGATCCGGACGGCCGACAGTGCATGCACACGCTGCCGCCCGCGGCGATGTGGAACGCGCGGTGCGGGCCTGGAGCGGCGCAGCGGGCGCATTCGGTGAGCGCAGGCGCCCACCCGGCGATCCCCATGGCGCGCAGCAGGTATGCGTCCAGCACGAGTTCCCACGGGCGGCCGCCGTCAGCCACTGCCCGCAGTGCGCCGACGGTCAGCTGGTGCAGCGCGGGCGCCGGGGCACGCTCCTCGCCTGCCAGGCGTTCGGCGGTTTCCAGCACGGCGCACGCGCAGGTGTAGCGGCCGTAGTCGCTGACGATGTCGGCAGCGAACGCATCGATGGCCTGCACCTGGGTGACGATGTCGAGATTCCGGCCGGGATGCAGCTGGACATCGATATGCGCGAACGGCTCCAGCCGGGAACCGAACTTGCTGCGGGTGCGCCGAACGCCCTTGGCCACAGCGCGGACCAACCCGTGCTCACGGGTGAGCAGAGTGACGATCCGGTCGGCCTCGCCGAGCTTGTGCTGGCGAAGCACCACCGCCCGATCCCGGTACAGGCGCATCGGACCAGTTTCTCACCGCGTGCTGACAAGGGCGGTAGGCAGCGCCGGGATACTCTCGACATTGATGGCCGTGCCACCTGCATCGTCTGTGTCCAAATCCCAGCTACCCACCCTGACGAGCCTGCTGTATCGCCTGGCCAGCGGAAGCGTGACGTCGGTCGAACTGGTGCGGCAGTCGCTGGATGCCATCGAGGCCAGCCAGCCGACACTCAACGCGTTCCGCGTGGTGCTGAGGCAGCAGGCGCTCGCCGATGCCGCCAAGGCGGACCGCAGACGCGCGGCGGGCCACCACGCGCCACTGCTGGGAATCCCGATCGCGGTCAAGGACGACGTCGACGTCGAAGGCGTGCCGACGATGTTCGGCACCGGCGGACGGGTTCGGCTCGCGGCCGTCGACTCCGAGGTCGTGCGCCGGCTACGCGCTGCCGGCGCCATCATCGTCGGCAAGACGAACACCTGCGAGCTGGGCCAGTGGCCGTTCACCAGCGGTCCCGCCTTCGGGCACACCCGAAATCCATGGTCGCGCAACCACACTCCGGGTGGTTCGTCGGGCGGTAGTGCTGCCGCCGTCGCGGCCGGTCTGGTCACCGCGGCGATCGGCTCCGACGGCGCAGGCAGTGTCCGGATTCCGGCGGCGTGGACCCATCTGGTCGGGATCAAGCCGCAGCGGGGGCGCATCTCCACGTGGCCGCTGCCCGAAGCGTTCAACGGGATCACCGTCAACGGCGTGCTGGCCCGCACCGTCGTCGACGCGGCGCTCGTGCTCGATGCCGCATCCGGCAACGTCGACGGTGATCGGCACAAGCCCGCGCCGGTCACACTGTCCGAGTACGTCGGCCGCGCGCCGGGGCCGCTCAAGATCGCAGTCTCGACCAAATTCCCGTTCAACGTCTTCCGACCCCGGTTGCACCCCGAGATACGCGGCGCACTACACACTGCCGGCGAACAGCTCACCGACCTGGGGCACACGATCGTGGCGGCAGACCCGCACTACAGCAAGCGGATGTCGTGGAACTTCCTGGCCCGTTCCACATCGGGTCTGCTGGAGTGGGCGGAGCGCCTCGGCCCCGGCGTCGAGCTGGATCGGCGCACCCTCGCCAACCTCCGGATGGGTCGGCTGCTGTCGGAGAACGTGCTGCGCAAAGCCCGCGCCCGGGAAGCCCGCACGCAGCGGCGCGTGGGATTCATCTTCAATATCGTCGACGTGATTCTTGCCCCGACGACCGCGCTGCCGCCTCCGCCGGTGCACGATTTCGACAAGCGCGGTGGCCTGTCCACCGATCGCGCGATGATCCGCGCCTGTCCCCTGACCTGGCCGTGGAATCTGCTGGGCTGGCCGTCGATCAACGTCCCTGCGGGTTTCACCTCCGATGGGCTGCCAATCGGATTGCAGCTGATGGGGCCCGCCGACAGCGAGCCGCTGCTGATCTCGTTGGCCGCCGAGCTCGAGGCGATCAACGGCTGGGTGACCAAGCAGCCCGAGGTTTGGTGGAACGAGACGGCCGAGGACTAGCTCTGGCGTAAGGTCTTCGATCGTGACCGTCAGCCACAGCGCGCGCCGCTGCGCAGGCGTTGTCCCGGTGCTAGCCGTGCTGGGAGGTGCGATCGCGGGCACACCCGCCGCCGCGGCCGACAACAGGCGCAACAACGAGACTGTGTTCGCCAACGTCTACACGGTCCAGAAGCAGGCCGGTTGCACCACCGACCTCAAGATCAATCCGAAATTGCGTCTGGCCGCGCAGTGGCACACCAACGACGTGCTGAACAACCGAGCGCTGGACGGCGATATCGGTTCGGACGGTACGACGGTGGCCGACCGCGCACGAAACGCCGGCTATGGCGGGCCGGTGGCCGAGACGGTGGCGATCAATCCGGCACTGGCCATCAGTGGGATCGAGTTGATCAACCGGTGGTATCACCGCCCGGACTACTACGCGATCATGGCGGATTGCTCCAACGTCGACATCGGCGTGTGGTCGGAGAATCTCATCGACCGCACGGTCGTGGTCGCCGTCTACGGCAAGGGCGACGGCGCGCCGCCGGTTCCGTCGGGGATCCGCGACTTCGGTCAGGTTCCGGGCTGGACGCCCTAGCGGCGATTTCGGCGTGATTTGTTTCGGTCAGCGATACTTTTCACGCCGAAATCACTCAGAAGCCGAGCCGGCCCAGCTGTTTGGGGTCGCGCTGCCAGTTCTTGGCGATCTTGACGTGCAGGTCCAGATACACCTTGGTGCCGAGCAGTTTCTCGATCTGTATGCGTGCGGCGGTGCCCACCTCGCGCAGCCTCGCACCGCCCTTGCCGATCACGATGCCCTTCTGGCTGGACCGCTCGACGAAGAGGTTGGCATGCACGTCGATCAGGTCGTCTCGGCCCTCGCGCGGGCTGACCTCCTCGATCACCACGGCCAGCGAGTGCGGTAGTTCGTCGCGGACGCCTTCCAGCGCGGCCTCGCGGATCAGCTCGGCCATCAGGACTTCCTCCGGCTCGTCGGTGAGCTCCCCGTCCGGATAGAACGCCGGGCCCGGCGGCAGCTTGCCTGCGAGCACGCCGATCAGCACGTCGACCTGTTCGCCGGTGGTCGCCGAGACCGGCACGACCTCGGATTCCGGTCCGACCAATTCGCTGGCCGCCATCAGCTGAGCGGCCACCTGGTCCCGGGACACCTTGTCGATCTTGGTGACGATGGCCACCAGCGTGGTCTTGGGCGCCACCGTGCGGATCTGTTCACAGATCCACCGGTCCCCCGGCCCGATCGGCTCGTCGGCGGGAATGCACAGGCCGATGACGTCGACCTCCGAATAGGTGTCGCGGACCAGATCATTGAGCCGCTGGCCCAGCAGGGTCCTTGGCCGATGCAGGCCGGGGGTGTCGACGAGGATGATCTGGAACTCGTCGCGGTGCACGATTCCGCGAATCGTGTGGCGCGTGGTCTGCGGGCGGTTGGACGTGATCGCCACCTTGGTACCGACGAGCGCGTTCATCAGCGTCGACTTACCGGTGTTCGGCCTTCCGACGAAACAGACGAAGCCGGAACGGAATTCGCTCACGCGGACGTGAGGAGCAGAGTCAGTCACCGCGGGGTTCCGGCCCGGTCCGTGACGATGACCTTCGCGTCCCCGGACAGTTCGCGCACGGCGGCGACGCCGGCGTCGTCGGCCGAACCACCGACCAGCACCGCCGCCTCGAGGCCGGTCGCACCACTCGACACGGCCGCGGCCACCGCTGCCTGAAGCGCGGTCAGCCCCAGCGCGTCGAGGCCCACGGGCGCCCCGGCGTACGTGCGGCCGTCCAGATCACGCACTGCCGCACCACTACCCGCCTCGGCCCGGCCCATCGCCCCGCGGGCCAGCACCACCAGCTTGGCGTCTTCGGCGTCGAGCTCAGTCATCGTCACCCTTCTGCTCCGGCTCGTTGGGGCTCACCAGAACGGTGCCAATTCGCACCCGGCCACGATGGTCGCGCCCACCTTCGGCGCGTAGTTGCAAACCGTCCCACGTCACCTCGGCCCCGGGTAGCGGGACGCGTCCGAGCTGGAGGGCCAACAGGCCGCCGACGGTGTCAACGTCGAGGTCCTCGTCGAACTCGACGTCGTACAGCTCGCTGAGGTCCTCGATCGGCAGCCGCGCCGACACCCGATAGCGCTTGTCCCCCAGTTGTTCCACCGGAGCAACCTCGTCTGTGTCGTACTCATCGGCGATCTCACCGACGATTTCCTCGAGCACGTCCTCGATGGTGACCAGACCGGCGATCGCGCCGTACTCGTCGACCAGAAGGGCCATGTGGTTGCGGTCGCGCTGCATCTCGCGCAACAGTGCGTCCAACGCCTTGGAGTCCGGGACAAAAACCGGTGCGCGCATCACGTCCGACACCTTGGTGTCCCGGCCGCCGTTGTTCGAGTTATAGGTACGCTGCACGAGGTCCTTCAGGTAGACGACGCCGACGACGTCGTCGACGTTCTCCCCGATCACCGGGATGCGGGAATGCCCGCTGCGCACCGCCAGCGATGTCGCCTGGCCTGCCGTCTTGTCGTCCTCAATCCAGACCATCTCGGTGCGCGGCACCATGACCTCGCGCGCCGGTGTGTCACCGAGTTCGAACACCGACTGGATCATCCGCCGCTCGTCGTCGGCGACCACGCCTCGCTGCTGGGCCAGATCGACGACCTCACGCAGTTCGATCTCGGACGCGAACGGCCCGTTGCGGAATCCCCGGCCGGGTGTCACCGCGTTACCGATCAGGACGAGCAGGCGGCTGAGGGGGGTCAGCAGAACCGAAATCGCCTGCAGCGGAAGGGCGGCCGTCAATGCGAAGGTGTAGGCATGCTGACGGCCCAGGGTTCGCGGGCCCACGCCGATCAAGACAAAGCTGATGACGACCATGATTGCGGCCGCCGCGATCAGGCCCCAATCAAGCCCGAGGTGCTCGTAGAGGTAGTCGACCAAAAGCGCCGTTGCCGTGATCTCGCATGCGATCCGCAGCAGCACAACGAGATTGATGTAGCGCGGCCGCTCATTGATCACGCGGGCCAGCCGGACGGCGCCGGGCCGTTCGTCACGCACCATCTCTTCGACCCGAGCGATCGACACCGTGCTGATGGCGGCATCGATGGCCGCGAACAGGCCGCCGAAGCCGATCAGCGCGATCGCGCCAAGCAGCGAACCTATGCCGGTCACGGTTCGTCGAAGAATCGGGACTTGTCCAGCAGCCGCCGATCCTTTTCGGTCTGTCGGTCCTGGTGGTAGGCCTCGACCTGATCGGCCACCCACTCCTCCAGCAGTTGACGCTGCAAGGCGAACATCTCTTTCTCTTCGTCGGGCTCGGCATGGTCGTAGCCGAGCAGATGCAGCACACCGTGGACCGTCAGCAGCGCGAGCTCGACGCCGAGCGAATGCCCGGCCGTGGTGGCCTGTTCGGCGGCGAACTGCGGACACAGCACGATGTCGCCGAGCATCGACGGTCCGGGCTCCGGCGCGTCGGGCCGACCGCCGGGCTCCAGTTCGTCCATCGGGAAGCTCATCACATCCGTCGGACCCGGCAGGTCCATCCACCGCATATGCAGGTCGGCCATCGCGGCCGTGTCGAGCAGGACCATCGAAAGCTCCGCCGCGGGGTGGACTTTCATCTTCTTGATGACGAAACGGGCGACGCTGACCAGCTCCTCTTCGGAGACGTCGAGGCCCGACTCGTTGGACACCTCAATACTCATGCCTCGCCCTATCGCCGCGGACGGCTACCCGAAGCACGCCGCTGGGCTCTATTCGCCAGCCCCGGATCCTCGGACTTGGCGTAGGCGTCGACGATGTCGGCGACCAGTCGATGCCGCACGACGTCGGCACTCGTGAGTTCGGCGAAGTGGATGTCCTCGATGCCGTCGAGAATCTGCACGGCGGCCCGTAGACCGGAGGTGGCGCCACCGGGCAGGTCGACCTGCGTGATATCGCCTGTGACAACGATCTTCGACCCGAACCCCAGCCGGGTCAGGAACATCTTCATCTGCTCGCCGGTGGTGTTCTGCGCCTCGTCGAGAATGATGAACGCATCATTAAGGGTGTTATGTGTCAGCAGGAAGTCTTCGGTGACATACAGCGAGTCGTCGGCGGCGACCTGGATGCACACTGCCTCTTCGGTGCCTGCAGGCTCGATTCGATCGATGAACCGCATCGGTCGACCTCCCCCAGCGGCGACATACTTCGCTGCCTTGCGGGCGAGTCTGAAGGGAACGACGCCTTCAGGCAATCGGATATCGAGGACGTGGGCGTCGTACCGGTGGTGAACCGCGCGACCACGCGCCAACCCCGGTTTACGGCCCTCTGCCTTCCGGGTGCGCTGATACACGATCCCGCCGAGGGACTCGACTAGGAATACGACGTCGTCCCGCAGCCGATCAGACGCCGTCCCGAACTGGATTCGGCAGGTCCTGCCCTGCTGCGTGACCGGACCTCCGTCGGAGTCAAACAGTCCCTGAAGGATAGCTAGCCGCACATCAGGAGAGTTGAGTTTGTACGCCTCCGGCACGAATTTCGTATTCGATTTCGTGCCGGCGAGTCCCAGTCGACGCATCGCACCGGTGACTGGATTCTCGATCGTGATGACCTCACCGGAACGAGTCACACGGTTCAGCACATAATCCATGTCCGTCTTCCGGCGCACTTTGATGCCGGGAATGAGGCGTTCCAGGGCTTCAGCTAGTTCAGGATCGGTCGTGGTGTAGCTCGGCGTAGTGACACATGTGATGCACCCATCGCCCAGTAGCAGGCCGAGAGCGTACGGATCGAGGGGAACGGGTTGGGGTTCGAATTCCACCGCCGCGCTGAGCAGCGGCAATTCGTAGCGGTGGTAGTGCGCCGCACGGAGGTTGCCAATCATCTCTTTGGTGGCCAGCACGCGAGCTGGCTTTCCACGACGCCGATCACCGCGCGTGTGTACTGACCACAGATGGTCCTCAGATGCCAGCGTCGACGCACCATCTTGAGTATGGACACGATAGATCTCTTTGAAGCCCTGCGGATAAACGCCTTTGACCTCGGTTGGCCGACCGTCGGACCCAATGACGAAATCCCCGACCTCAAGGTCGCCGATCGGACGGAAGCCTTGAGGGGTCAGCACCTTCGTATGCAACGGCTGCGCACGACCCCGCATGTACCCCAGCGGTGCGACCTCGATCACCCCGGCGCTCATCAACTTCGGGATCAGCTCGGGATCCATCATGTCGTGCAGGGCGTCGTAGAGTGGACGCAGATACGGATCGATCTTCTCGCTCAGCGTGCCGGGCAGAAAGCCAAGGCGCTCACCGGCTTCCACCGCGGGACGGGTGAGGATGATCCGGGAAACCTGCTTGGTCTGCAGCGCGCGGACAGCCTTGGCCATCGCCAGATACGTCTTGCCGGTACCAGCGGGCCCGATGGCGAACACGATGGTGTGCGCATCGATGGCATCCACATATCGCTTCTGGTTCAGCGTCTTTGGGCGGATCGTCTTGCCGCGCCGCGACAGGATGTCGAGCGTCAGCACCTCGGCGGGCGACTCACCCTCGGTACCGGTGAGCATCGCCACGCTGTGGCGCACCACCTCCGGAGTCAGCGGCTGGCCGCTGGCCACGATCGCGATGAGTTCGGAGATCACGCGCTCGGCCAACGCCACGTCGGCGGGTTCGCCGGACAGGGTGAGCGCGTTGCCACGCGCATGGATATCGGCCGCCAGAATGCGCTCGAGTGCGCGCAGATTCTCGTCAGCGGAACCTAGCAGGCCCACGACGAGGTCGGGCGGAACATTGATGCTGCTGCGGACCGGTGAGGCCGAGTCAGCGTTGGTCTCGCTGGGCGTCACGTGGGGTTTTCTGCCTGCTTTCTGGGTTCTTGCCTTGTTGGTTGCTGCCGAACACCCAGTTTACCGCCGCGTACCGACCCATCCCAATGGTTAACCTGCAGCGACGTCGGCCGGGCCGAATGCTAGGCCCAGCGCGGAGTAAGTGCCCCCAGTGCTCCAAGCGCAACGGCGGCCGCAGTAGAGGTTCTCAGCACGGTCGGGCCGAGGCGCACCGGCGTCGCCCCCGCTTCGGACAGCGCGCCGATCTCGTCGTCGGCGATGCCGCCCTCCGGCCCGATCAGTAGCATCAACGAATCGACTTGTGCCAGTGCCAGTTTCGTCAGAGGCGTGCTGGCCGACTCGTGCAACGCGAGCACCGTCGTGCCCGATGCGACCGCGCCGCGCACATCGGTCACCAGGTCGTCGGTCGTCACCACGCCCGCGACCGACGGGATGTGGGGCCTTCGAGACTGGCGAGCGGCAGACCGGGCGACCGCGTGCCAGCGTCGCAGCCCCTTGTCGGCGCGGTCCCCGTCCCAGCGCGCCACGCAGCGGACTGCCTGCCAGGCCACGAACGCGTCCGCGCCGGCCTCGGTGGCCAGCTCAATGGCCAGTTCGGACCTGTCGGACTTGGGCAGCGCCTGCACGACGGTGACCTGCGGGGTCGGCCGCTCGACGGTCCAGCGGCTCAGCACGCGAGCCGACAGCCGCCCCTTGCCGACCTCCTCGACGACGCAGCGCGCCATCGCGCCCGCGCCGTCGCCGAGGTCAAGCTGTTCGCCGGCCCGGATGCGTCGCACTTTGGCGGCGTGGAAGCCTTCGTCACCGTCGACGATCGCCAGGTCACCGGCCTCGGGCAGGGTGTCGACGTAGAAGAGCGCCGCAGTCATGGCCGCGGCTAGCGGCCGGTGAAGGTTTCGCGCAGCCTGCTGAACAGCCCGCCGGCAGCGCTGCTCGTCTGGGTGGACTTCACCTCGGCGGCGTCTCCGGTTCGCTGTTCCTTGAGTTTGCGCAGCAGCTCGATGTCCTGATGGTCGAGCCGCGCCGGAACCACCACCTCGACGTGCGCATGCAGGTCGCCCCGGACCCCGGACCGGAGATGGGGCATGCCGTGGCCGCGCAGCGTGGTCACCGAGCCGGGCTGGATGCCCGCCGGGATGGTGATCTCGGTCGGCCCGTCCAGGATCGCGTCGACGGCGACCGTTGTGCCCAGCGCCGCGTCGACCATCGGCACCGAGATGGTGAAGTGCAGGTCGTCGCCGTCGCGGACGAAGATGTCGTGCTGCTGTTCATGGACCTCGACGTATAGATCGCCAGCCGGTCCGCCACCCGGCCCGACCTCGCCCTGGGCGGCCAGCCGCACCCGCATACCGTCGCCGACACCCGCCGGGATCTTGACCGTGATCTCGCGCCGCGCCCGCACCCGCCCGTCGCCGCCACATCGATGGCAGGGGTCGAGGATGACCTCCCCGACGCCGCCGCAGACCGGGCACGGCCGCGACGTCATGACCTGGCCGAGCAGCGAGCGCTGGACCGTCTGGATCTCGCCCAGGCCGCCGCAGGTGTCGCAGGCGCTCGCGTTCGACTTGCCGTGGGTGCCCTTGCCCTGACAGAGGTCGCACAGGACGGCGGTGTCGACGGTGACCTGCTTGGTCACGCCGGTGGCGCAGTCGGCGAGATCGAGGCGCATCCGCAGCAGCGAGTCGGCGCCGGGCCGGACCCGGCCGATCGGCCCGCGGGAGGTTGCCCCGCCCCCGAAGAAGGCCTCGAAGACGTCGCCGAGCCCACCGAATCCGCTGAAGCCGTTGCCTGCCGCTCCCGCGGACGCCAGTGGGTCGCCGCCGAGGTCGACGATGCGGCGCTTCTCCGGGTCGGACAGCACCTCGTAGGCGACGCTGATCTCCTGGAAGAGCGCCTGCGCCTTCTCGTCGGGGTTGATGTCGGGATGCAGCTCTCGGGCCAGCCTGCGGTAGGCGCGCTTGATCTCGGAATCACTCGCGCCCTTGCTCACTCCGAGCAGGCCGTAATAGTCGCGTGCCACTCCCTGACCTTCCCTACCGCTTACCGCGGTTCTATCGGCTGCCTAGGACTTCGCCTATGTAAAGAGCAACCGCAGCGACGTTGGCGATGGTTCCCGGATAGTCCATTCGAGTGGGCCCGAGCACACCCATGCCGCCGTAGACCTTTCCCATACTGCCGTAAGCGGTGCTGACCACCGAAGTGCCCACCATCTCCTCGGCCTCTGTTTCGTGCCCGATGCGCACTGTGACCTTGCCCGCCTCCTGCTGCACGGCCAGCAGGCGCAGCACTACGACCTGCTCCTCGAGCGCTTCCAGGACCGACCGCAGCGAGCCGCCGAAGTCGGCGGTGTTGCGGGTCAGGTTCGCGGTGCCGCCCAGCAGCAGCCGCTCCTCGGTGTGCTCGACGAGCGACTCCAGCAAGACCGTCGCCGACCGGCCGATCGCGTCTCCGAGACCGCCGGTCCCGTCCAGGTGGGCCGCCAGGTCCGCCACCGCGACCGACGCCGCCGAGAGCCGCTTGCCTTCCAGCGCCTGGCCCAGCATCTCGCGCAGCTGACCGAGCTGGTGGTCGTCGATGGTGTCGCCGAGCTCGACGATGCGCTGGTCAACGCGGCCGCTGTCGGTGATCACCACCAGCAGTAGCCGGGCCGGCGTCAGCGCCACGACCTCGAGATGCCGGACTGAGGAAGTGGACAGCGTCGGGTACTGCACAACGGCGACCTGACGGGTCAGCTGCGCCAGCAGCCGCACCGCGCGGCGCAGGACGTCGTCGAGATCGACACCGGTTTCGAGGAACTTCAGGATCGCGGTGCGCTCCGAGGATGACAGCGGCTTGATTTCTTCGAGCCGGTCGACGAACTCCCGGTAGCCCTTTTCCGTCGGCACCCGGCCCGAGCTGGTGTGGGGTTGGGTGATGTAGCCCTCAGCCTCGAGGACGGCCATGTCGTTGCGCACCGTCGCACTGGAGACGCCGAGGTTGTGCCGTTCGACAAGCGACTTCGAGCCGATCGGCTCCTTGGTCGACACGAAGTCCGCGACGATGGCGCGCAACACCTCGAACCGACGGTCGTCGGCACTGCTCATTTGCTCACCTCCCACTTGCGCCCATTTTACGGTTACCAGCAGGGCCCACGCCTCCTCGCCGCTGTTCGCGTGGCGAATCGGGCGGTTACGACTAGCCTCAGTTCATGGTGAAGCCATCGCCACACGTGATAATTCGAAGGATTTCTGGCAGGTGATCTTCAAAGGCTGCCTCGATGGCAAGCCCTATCCCAACCACGGTCTGACGCATCGACAGTGGGCTCAGATTCCCCCGCGGCAGATCCGCCTCGACGAGTTGGTGACCACCACGACGGTGCTGGCGCTGGACCGCCTGCTGTCCGAGGATTCGACGTTCTACGGGGACCTGTTTCCGCATGCCGTGCGGTGGCGCGGCGTGATCTACCTCGAGGACGGGCTGCACCGCGCGGTGCGGGCCGCGCTGCGGAATCGGACAATCCTGCACGCCCGGGTGTTCGACATGGATGTGCCGCTCGCACAACAGACATAGCGGCTACTCGGCTTGCGTCACACTCTCGGCGGTGGCTGCGAGCCTGCCGACTCGGGGTCGACCTCGACCGCATAGGACGTGATGGCGACAATCTCTTCGCCGGCGAACTCATAGATGTCGCAACTGGCCACGGCGGTGAGCCCGGACGGACCGCGATAGCGCGCGAAGGTGTCGACCGCGACGACGTCGGATCCGGCCGCGACCACGCACCGGTCGTAGGTAGTGGCGGTGTCTTCGAGGCTGGCAGCCGTCTCCCGGCACGTCTGCCGGACGGCATCGGCCCCCTCGAGGACCATGTAACCCACGATCGTCCAGCGCACATCCTTGGCGATGTGGCCGAGAGCCTCGTCGAACCGATGCTCGGAGAAGGCACGGCCGATGGCGCCTGGGTCGAATGCCATGGGGCCGACGTTACTTCTACCTACCTACCTCATCGTCGTTATGGCCAGCGGCGCGTCGGTACCGCTCAAGCGGATGTCGACGGTGCGAATCTTGTGGGTCGGGATCGCGGTCGAGGCGGCCAGCCCGTTGGCGTGATCGCTGGCCGGAGTCCATGTCCCGACCGCCGACGTGATGCCTTCGTCTGTCGTCACGACGATGTCGTAGGACACTGCGGTCCTGGCCCAGTCCTCGGTGTAGTCGCACGTCCAGTCCAGCCGGGTGCCCCACTTCTTCTCGGTCACGGCAAGCGCGGCGGTGATGCCGCCCCTCGGGGTCGACTGCATGGCCTGTAGCGCAATCCCGCCTGCGGGCGTCGGTTGAGGCCGCGGGAACACGGTGGCGCCGATGGCGACGACGGCCGCGACAGCCACCCCCGCGGCGACAAGGCTGCGGCGCGATCGCCGCTGCGGTGTGGCCGGCGCGGTGAGCGCCAGAGCTTCGTCCCGGCTGAGCACGTTGAGGATGCCGGGTATGCCGCTCAGCTCCGTCAACGCCGCTGCACGCTCCGGGTTCGCGGCGAGATAGGCCTCGTAGGTCTGCCAGTCGTCCAGGCTCAGAGCGCCAAGCACGTAGGCCGCGTCCCAATCGGCGATGTTGGCGCTCATCGGACAACACCCCTCTCCTGCAAGGCAATTCGCAGAGAGCACAGCGCATAGTGCAGGCGGGACTTCACGGTGCCCTCGGGGATCTGTTCCTCAGCCGCGATGTCGGCGACGGTTTGGCCGAGATAGTAGGCCCGAACCACGGCGACGCGATGGTCTCGGGACAGCGACTTCAGCGCATCGGACAGGATCCACTTGTCGAACGCCGGACCGACCTCATCGGGTGACGGCCGTTCGGGGACCGCGTCGGTTTTCAGTTCACGTGCATACCTGGCACTTCGCCGATCGTCGATCACCTGGTTTCTGGCAACGGTGTACAGCCAGGCCCGAACGCCCCCGCTGTCCTGCTGAAGCAGTTCGGGTTTACGCCAGAGTCGCAGCAGCGATTCCTGCACCACGTCCTCGGCGAACGGCATGTCGCCCTGCGTCAGTCGGAGCACATAGCGCAACAGCGCCTTGGCGTGCGCGTCGTGGATCGCACGCAACAACGCAGCCTGATCAGGCTCAGTCATAACCTCATGCTCCGCGCGTACCTTTGTATCGCCTGTGTCCTTCCTTGGGACTACGAGACAACACGCGGAAATCGTTCAACAGTGCGGTGAATCAGTCGAGCACTGTGCGGACGACGGCGTCGGCCAACAGTCTGCCGCGGTCGGTCAGCACCAGTCGCTCGGCGTGAACCGTCAACAGGCCGTCTCCGATAGCGGTTTGCGCGCGGTCGCGTTCTTGATCGCTCAGTGTGTCGATGGGCAGCCCACGTCGTAGCCGCATCCGCAGCATCACATCCTCGGTGTGCGCCGCGCGGGCATCGAGCTCCTCGAAATCTGCCACCGGCAGCCGCTCGTCCGCCAGGCTCTGCGCATATGCGTTGGGATGCTTGACATTCCACCATCGTGTTGAGCCGACGTAGCCGTGCGCGCCCGGCCCGGCGCCCCACCATTCGCCGCCGTCCCAGTAGCCCATGTTGTGCCTGCACTCACCGCCGGGTCGGCTCCAGTTGGACACCTCGTACCAATCGAAGCCGGCCGCCCGCAGCCGCTCGTCAGCCAGCTCGTAGCGATGGGCCAGCACATCGCTGTCCGTCGGCGGAATCTCGCCGCGGCGCACCCGTCGCGCCATCGCGGTGCCTTCCTCGATGGTCAGCGCGTAGGCGGAGATGTGATCAACACCGCACTCGACGGCTGCGTCGACCGACCGCCGAAGGTCGTCGTCGGATTCCCCCGGCGTGCCGTAGATGAGGTCGATGTTGACGTGCTCGAACCCCGCCGCAAGTGCCTCGCGGGCCGCCGTGGGCGCCCGCCCCGGCGAATGCACCCGGTCCAGCGTGGCCAGCACGTGCGGGGCGGCCGACTGCATGCCAAGCGAGATCCGCGTGAAACCCGCGGCGCGCAGCTGAGCGAACAGCTCGGGCGAGGTCGACTCCGGGTTGGCTTCGGTGGTGACCTCGGCGCCGGGCGCCAGCACGAAATGCGCCCGCACCGCGTCGAGCACACCGGTCAGGCCCGCACCGCCGAGAAGCGACGGCGTTCCCCCGCCGACGAACACGGTCTGCACATCAGGAGGCGTGCCGAGCAGGTCGGCGGCCCTGCCCAGCTCCGCCTGCACGGCAAGGAGCCAGCCCTCGGGGTTCGCGCCGCCGAGCTCGGCCGGGGTGTAGGTGTTGAAGTCGCAGTATCCGCAGCGGGTGGCGCAAAACGGCACGTGGACGTAGATGCCGAACACCCGGCCCGGCGTCGGCGCGAGGCCGGGCAGCTCAGCGGTTCGGACCGTCACTCCGCCAGTCTCCCAGAGGGGCTTTTGCTCACTCTGAGCGCAAATCTCCCCCGGTTAGGGCATATGTCGGTGCCCGTGGCACAATTGGGAACGTGATCGCCGCCCGCATCTTCCCCCACCGCGTATCGCTGGTGGCGCGGCGGCATGTCGATTTCAAGCGCGTTTGTACTTCTTGTTGTCTGCCTTGACGTCGTAGACCTGCCCACCAGTACTTTCAGCTGGCCGCCGGATCTGCGCCGCCGGACAGCCACCGGTGAATAGCGCATCCCAAAGCCGGCTCCCCGAAGGAGCCACTCAATGACCACCGCGAAGCCCGCCAAGCGCCCGCGCGGCGAGGGCCAGTGGGCGCTCGGATACCGCGAGCCGCTCAACGCCAACGAACAGTTCAAAAAGGACGACGACGCCCTGAACGTGCGGGCCCGCGTCGTCGACATCTACTCCAAGCACGGCTTCGACAGCATCGACAAGCAGGACCTTCGCGGCCGGATGCGGTGGATGGGGCTCTACACCCAGCGTGAACAGGGCTACGACGGCACCTGGACTGGCGACGAGAACGCCGACATCCTCGAGGCCAAGTACTTCATGATGCGGGTGCGCTGCGACGGCGGTGCCCTGACCACGGCCGCCCTGCGGACTGTCGGCGAGATCTCCACCGAGTTCGCCCGCGACACCGCCGACATCAGCGACCGCGAGAACGTGCAGTACCACTGGATCCAGATCGAGGACGTCCCCGAGATCTGGGAGCGATTGGCCGCGGTCGGCCTGCAGACCACCGAGGCCTGCGGCGACTGCCCACGCGTCGTGCTGGGTTCGCCGCTGGCCGGTGAATCGCTCGACGAGGTGCTCGACCCGACGCCGGCCCTCGAGGAGATCGTCCGCCGGTACATCGGCAACCCGGAGTTCTCCAACCTGCCACGCAAGTACAAGACGGCGATCTCGGGTCTGCAGGACATCGCCCACGAGATCAACGACATCGCGTTCGTGGGCGTGAACCACCCCGAGCACGGCCCGGGCCTTGACGTGTGGGTCGGTGGCGGCCTGTCGACGAATCCGATGCTTGCCCAGCGTCTCGGCGCCTGGGTGCCATTGGAGGAGGTGCCCGACGTCTGGGAGGCCGTGACGTCGGTGTTCCGCGATTACGGCTACCGCCGACTGCGAGCCAAGGCAAGGCTGAAGTTCCTGATCAAGGACTGGGGCATCGAAAAGTTCCGCCAGGTCGTCGAAGACGAATACCTGGGCCGCAAGCTCATCGACGGGCCTGCGCCCGAGCCGGTTAAGCACCCGATCGACCACGTCGGCATCCAGAAGCTGAAGAACGGAAAGAACGCCGTCGGTGTCGCGCCGATCGCCGGCCGCGTTTCCGGCACCATCCTGACGAAGGTCGCCGACCTCGCCGAGGCCGCAGGTTCGAACCGAATCAGCTTCACGCCGTACCAGAAACTCATCGTGCTCGACGTGCCCGACGACAAGCTCGACGCACTGGTCGCGGGGCTGGACGCGCTCGGCCTCCCGTCGAGGCCGTCACACTGGCGCAAGAACCTGATGGCCTGCACCGGCATCGAGTACTGCAAGCTGTCCTTCGCCGAGACCCGCGGCCGCGCACAGGTGCTGGTACCCGAGCTGGAGAACCGGCTCGAGGACATCAACGCGCAGCTCGACGTGCCGATCACAGTCAACATCAACGGCTGCCCGAACTCGTGTGCGCGCATCCAGGTCGCCGACATCGGGTTCAAGGGCCAGATGGTCGACGACGGCAACGGTGGCTCCGTCGAGGGGTTCCAGGTTCATCTGGGCGGCAGCCTCGGCCTGGACAGCGGTTTCGGCCGCAAACTGCGGCAGCACAAGGTGACGTCAACCGAGCTGGGCGACTACATCGACCGGGTTGTTCGCAATTTCGTGAAACAACGGGAGCAGGGCGAGCGTTTCGCTACATGGGCAGTACGAGCAGACGAAGCGGACCTGAGGTGACGATGACCGAGACAGAGCTGCAGCAGCTGGCCGAACGTGGCGCGGCCGAACTAGAGGGCGCAAACGCGAGCGACCTTCTGCGTTGGACCGACGAGAACTTCGGCGGCAACTACGTCGTGGCGTCGAACATGCAGGATGCGGTGCTTGTGTCGTTGGCCGCCAAGGTGCGGCCCGGAGTCGACGTGCTGTTTCTGGACACCGGTTACCACTTCGTGGAGACCATCGGCACCCGCGACGCCGTCGAGGCGGTCTACGACGTCAACATCGTCAACGTCACAGCCGAGAACACCGTCGCCAAGCAGGACGAGCTGTTCGGCAAGGACCTGTTCGCCCGCGAGCCCAACGAATGCTGCCGGATGCGCAAGGTGGAGCCGCTGGGCAAGGCGCTATCCGGATACTCCGCGTGGGTCACCGGCATTCGCCGCGTCGAGGCGCCGACCCGCGCCAACGCGCCACTGATCAGCTGGGATAAGGCGTTCAATCTGGTGAAGATCAATCCCATCGCGCCGTGGAGCGATGACGAGATGCAGGCCTACATCGACGCCAACGACGTTCTGGTCAATCCCCTTGTGTTCGAAGGCTATCCGTCGATCGGCTGCGCGCCGTGCACGGCCAAGCCGGTCGAGGGTGCCGACCCGCGCAGCGGTCGCTGGGCAGGCTCGACCAAGACGGAATGCGGACTGCACGCTTCGTGACATCTCTCGTTCTGACCGCACACGGCAGCGCGGACCCCAGGTCCGCGGCGACGGCGCATGCGATCGCCGACTGCGCGCGCCGGCTGCGTCCCTCGCTCGACGTGCGGGTCGCGTTCTGCGAGCAGAACTTTCCGAACCTGCGCGATGTGCTTCCCGCTCTGCCGAAGCATGCGGTCGTCGTCCCGCTACTTCTGGCCGACGCCTATCACGCTCGCGTCGATATCCCCGCGATGATCGCCGACGCCGGTACTGACGCCCGCCAGGCCGACGTGCTCGGCGAGGACGATCGGCTGATCCATGTCCTGCGCCAGCGACTCGAGCAGGCCGGGGTATCGCGGCTCGATCCCGAGGTCGGCGTTCTTGTCACCGCGGTCGGATCGTCACACCCTGCGGCCAACGGCCGCACCGAAGCGGTGGCACGCGAGCTCACCCTGACCACGCGCTGGAGCGCCGTCACGGCGTTCGCCACCGGCCCCCATCCCGGTCTGGCCGAGGCCGCGGATCTGCTGCGGCGCCGCGGCGCCAGC
Source organism: uncultured Actinomycetota bacterium (assembly GCA_963713225.1). GTDB lineage: Bacteria > Actinomycetota > Actinomycetes > Mycobacteriales > Mycobacteriaceae > Mycobacterium. Next base: position 54,056 of record CAVQLB010000004.1, read on the forward strand.
CGCCTGGTCATCGCGCCCTGGTTCCTGGCACACGGCAAGATCATCGATCGCATCGCGGCATTCGCTCGCGCACAGCAGATTCCGATGTCATCACCCTTGGGTGCACACCGCCAGGTCGCCGAGACCGTGCTCGACCGCTTCGATCAAGAACTCACTGCTCGCGTCGCGGCCTGAGGGTCAGCCTCCCCCGTCGACGCACTCGACAATAAATTCTCGCTGAGCCTAGATATCCACCAGGCTCTTCCCAGCCGGTACTAATACCGGAGTGACCACTGCACTGTCTGACGACTCCTGCTGTCGCTGAACCATTTCCGGTCCGTCTCAGCAAACAGAAAGTCGCCACAGTGTCGGTGTTCGTAGATATCGCTCCTGACGAGTCGCACGTCGACTCGCCGGGTGTGGCCGCACCTGTGGGTAAGTGGCCCGGCCGGCTGACCCGCGCCGCGCTGCCACTCGTGTCTCTGCTTGTCTTCTTCGGACTCTGGCAGCTTGCGGCCGCCAGCGGCATCTGGAATCAGACGTTCGTGCCGTACCCGAGCACCGTCTGGCGCGCCTTCCTCGACGTCTCGTCCACTCACGACGGGGTGCACGGATACGCGGGTTACCTGCTGTGGGAACACCTCTATATGACGCTGCGGCGCGTGTTCGTCGGTGTCGTGATCGGTGTGGCGCTCGGCGTGCTGCTCGGCTTGGTGATGGGATCGATCGGCTGGGTGCGCAGCCTGCTCGAGCCGTGGCTCACGTTCCTGCGGGCACTGCCGCCGCTGGCGTACTTCTTTCTGCTGGTGATCTGGCTCGGCATCGACGAGGCACCGAAGATCACGCTGTTGGCGCTGGCTGCGCTGCCGCCCGCCGCTGTTGCCACCACCGCCGCCGTGGTGGCCGCTCCCGTTGGACTGAAGGAAGCGGCGCGTGCGCTGGGCGCCACCCGCAGTGAGGTCATCCGCGACGTCGTTATCCCGTCCGCACTGCCGGAGACCTTCACCGGCGTCCGCCTTGCGGTGGGCATGGCCTACTCGTCGGTGGTGGCCGCCGAACTGTTCAACGGACTGCCCGGCATCGGCGGGTTGGTCAAAGACGCAAGCAATTACAACAACACCCCCGTCGTGGTCGTCGGGATCTTCGCCATCGGGATCTCCGGTCTGGTCATCGACGGTCTGCTTCGCGCCGCGGAACGGCGCGCTGTCCCCTGGAGAGGAAGAGTATGAAACTGAAGGCCCTGATTGCTGCCCTGGCGGCCACCACGCTGGCGTTGGCCGGCTGCTCGGTCGACCGTTCGGAGCAGCAGGCCGACAAGCCGACGCTGCGCATCGGCTACCAGAGCTTCCCGAGCGGCGACCTGATCGTCAAGAACAACAAATGGCTCGAAGAAGCGCTGCCCGACTACAACATCAAGTGGACCAAGTTCGACTCCGGCGCCGATGTGAATACCGCCTTCATCGCCAACGAGCTCGACTTCGGCGCGCTGGGTTCCAGCCCGGTGGCGCGCGGACTGTCGGCCCCGTTGAACATCCCCTACAAGGTGGCCTTCATTCTCGACGTGGCAGGTGACAACGAGGCGCTGGTGGTCCGCAACGGCAGCGGCATCAACACGGTCGCCGAACTGCGCGGAAAGCGGATCGGCACACCGTTCGCGTCCACGGCGCATTACAGCCTGCTCGCCGCGCTGGCGCAGAATGGTCTGTCCGCCAACGACGTTGCACTCGTCGACCTGCAGCCACAGGCCGCGCTTGCGGCGTTCGACCGCGGCGACGTCGACGCCGTCTACACCTGGCTGCCGACGCTGGACCAGGTGCGCAAGAACGGCAAGGATCTCATCACCAGCCGCCAGCTCGCCAAGGACGGCAAGCCGACGCTGGACCTGGCCGCGGTGTCCGACGAGTTCGCCGACGCGCATCCCGACGTGGTCGACACCTGGCGTCAGCAGCAGGCCCGTGCACTCAACCTCATTCACGAAGATCCCGCCGCCGCCGCCAAGGCGATCGCCGCGGAGGGCGGGCTGAGCCCCGACGAGGTCGCAGGCCAGCTCAAGCAGGCGGTGTTCCCGACACCGGCAGAAGTCGCGTCGCCGGAGTGGCTCGGCGCGGACGGTAAGCCCGGCAACCTCGCGGCCAACCTGCAGAGCGCGTCGCAGTTCCTCGCGGATCAGAAGCAGATCCCGTCGGCGGCGCCGCTGCAGACCTTCCAGGATGCGATCTACACCAAGGGACTGCCGGGTGTCCTCACTCAGTGACGTCAAAGACGTTGCGGACCAACGTAAGACCGGCACGGTCCGGATCAGCGATGTGTCGCACCGGTACGGGCGCGGGCGCGGTGAGGTCACCGCGCTCGGCCCGGTCGACCTGACCGTCGAGCCCGGCTCGTTCCTCGTGCTGGTCGGCGCGTCGGGATGCGGGAAGAGCACACTGTTGCGGCTTTTGGCCGGGTTCGAGTCACCCAGCGAAGGGGCGGTGCAGGTGTCCGGGTCCGCTCCCACACCGGGAGTAACCGCTGGGGTGGTATTCCAGCAGCCGAGGCTGTTCCCCTGGCGAACGGTCGGCGGAAACGTGGATCTGGCACTGAAATACGCCAACGTGCCACGCGCGCGGCGCGCCGAACGACGAGCCCAACTGTTGGAGCGGGTGGGCCTGGAAGGCACTGCCGACCGCAAAATCTGGGAGATCAGCGGTGGCCAACAACAACGGGTGGCGATCGCCCGGGCGCTGGCTGCCGAGACGCCGCTGTTCCTCCTCGACGAACCGTTCGCGGCCCTGGATGCGCTCACCCGGGAACGACTTCAAGAGGACGTCCGCCAGGTCAGTGCCGAAACCGGCCGCACGACAGTGTTCGTCACGCACAGCGCCGACGAGGCCGCATTCCTCGGCTCCCGGATCGTGGTGCTGACGCGCAGGCCGGGGCAGGTCGCACTCGATCTGCCGGTGAACCTGCCGCGTGGCGATGTGGACGCCGACGAACTCCGCCGCTCCCCCGAGTATGCGGAGTTGCGCATCGAGGTTGGTCGCGCCGTCAAGTCGGCCGCGGCGTAGTAAGACTCACGATGACTTCAGATGTGGTTAACCACTCCTGTTTAGTCCTACCGTCCACATAACCTATCGACTCAACCCATCGAAGGATGGTCCTGTCATGTCCGAAATAACCGCCGTCCCTGATGCTTTGAGCGAAGACAGGCCAGGTCCGGTACGTAAACTGCGCGGCAACCTAGGCGTGGCCTCGATTGTGTTCATGGTGGTGGCCGCTGCCGCACCGCTCGGCGTGATCGGCGGCGTCGTACCGCTCGGCGTTGCCGCGGGCAACGGCGCCGGCTTCCCGGCCACATTCGTGGTCTCTACGGTCATCCTGCTGTTCTTCGCGGTCGGATTCACTGCGCTTACACCGTATGTCGAGGATGCCGGCGCATTCTTCTCATACGTCCGTACGTCGCTTGGCTTCCCGGCCGGTATCGGTATCGCGTTCGTCGCGCTCGTCAGCTACGTGGCGATCGAGGCGGGTGTTTACGGCCTGCTCGGTCCGGCGGGCGGCGTGATCGTCGAGCTGTTCGGGGGCCCGGCACTGCCCTGGTGGGCGTTCGCGGCGGTGGCGTTCGCCATCACGACATTCGTGGGCTATCGCAATATCGAGTTGTCCAGCCGGGTGCTCGCCGTACTGCTGAGCGCCGAGATCGCAATCGTGGTGGTGCTGGATGCGGTGATCGTTTTTCAGGGCGGTGACCACGGACTGTCGAGCGGCATCGTCAACCCGAGCGCCATCTTCTCCGGTTCGCTGGGCATCGGGCTGCTGTTCGCGCTGATCAGCTACGTCGGGTTCGAGGCCACCGCGATCTTCCGGGACGAAGCCCGCACTCCGGATCGCACCATTCCGCGCGCCACCTACATTGCACTCATCCTGATCGGCGTGTTCTACGCGGTGACCAGCTGGGCATTGATCTCAGGCTGGGGCGATGAGGAAGCCGTAAGCCGGGCAACGGATTCCGGCTCCACCTTCCTCGCCGACACCGCGCAGCGCTACATCGGTGTCGTCGGGACCGACATCATCACGGTGCTCTACTTCACCAGTCTGTTCGCCTGCATCCTGTCTTTCCACAACGTGGCGTCGCGGTACGTGTTCGCCCTCTCACAGCGCGACGTGCTGCCTGAGTCGCTGAGTCATCCGCACGACCGGCACGGCTCGCCGCATCAGGCGTCGCTGTGGATCTCGGGGGTAGTCGCGGTCAGCATCATCGCGGCAGTGGTGTTCAAGCTCGATCCGGCCGCCCAGTTCTACACCTGGTTTGCCGGCGCCACCACGGTCGGGTTCGTGGTGCTACTGATCGCGACATCGGTGGCCGTGTTGGTGTACTTCGCCCGCGACCGTCGCGGCTACTCCCAGTGGCGGGTGCGTGTCGCGCCTGCTCTCGGACTGCTGGGACTGTCCGTCGGACTCATCCTGATCGTGGCCAACCTGGAGGACCTGGTCGGTGGTTCCACCATCCTGGGCTGGGCCATCGTCGGACTGCTCGTCGTCGCGTTCATCGCAGGTGTCGTCGTCGGCAAGCGGGTCGGTGACAAGACGTTGGCGCAGCCATGACGTACACCGTCAATTCGACGTCGACCGCGGAGCGTGTGCAGTCGGCTCCCGAACGGCAGCTGCGCAACGCGCTCGATGACGCGTCGTTGACGGAGATCGAGATCGCGTGGAGTGACCCCTTCGGCCATGCCCAGGGCAAGCGGATCCCCGCATCGCAGTTCCTGAACCGCGCGCTGGGCACCGGATTCGCCTTCTGCGAAGCGTCCCTGGGGTGGAACACCGACGGCACGGTGATCGACTCGCTGCGGCTGACCAACTGGGTCGGCGGCTATCCCGATGTCTACGCCGTTCCCGACCTCGCAACATATCGGCCGCTGCCCTGGCGACCCCGGGTCGGCCATGTCATCTCCGATATCGTTGCGCACGACCGCAGCCCGTCTCTGCTCGATCCGCGAGCTGTACTGAAGAATGTGCTCGCGCGGCTGGCCTCACTCGGCTACACCGCCAAGATCGGTGTGGAGTTCGAGTTCTATCTGCTCAATGCCGACGGGTCGCCCTTTCAGGACGACATCCACGCCTACTCGCTGGAGAACGCCAACGCCCTCGATCCGATGCTCACCGACCTATACGAGACATTGGGCGCCTTCACGCGTTTGGAGGGCATCCAGACCGAATACGGCCCCGGCCAGGTCGAGACGAATCTCGTCTACGCCGACGCGCTCGAGGCCGCCGACGACGCGGTGCGGCTCAAATACGCCGCCAAGGAGGTGGCCCGCAGGCACGGCAAGATCGCCAGCTTCATGCCGAAGCCGTTCAGCGAGCATTCGGGCAGCTCCCAGCATCTGCACATCTCGCTGTGGCGCGGTGACGAGCCGGCCTTCGCGCCCGACGACGGGGCGGAGAACGAGCTGGCACTGCATGCGATCGCGGGCCTGCTCGAACACCTTCCGTCGATCACGCTGTTCGGTGCTCACTCCGTCAATGCCTATCGGCGGTTCGCCCCGGACTCGTTCGCGCCCGCGACGGTGACATGGAGCCGCGACAATCGCAGTGCAGCCGTACGCTCGCTGATCGAGGCCGAACCGTCGGCCACCCGAATCGAACTGCGCAGCGGCGCCTCCGACGCCAACCCGTACTGGTTGACTGCATCGGCATTGGCGGCGGTGATCGCCGGGCTCGAAGCCAAACGCAACGCGCCGCCTGCGCGGGGCGGAAACCTCTACACCGAGGGTGTCCCGCTCCCCGAATCACTAGGCTTAGCAATCGAACTGGCCACCCGCGACGACACCATCCTCGAAATCCTGGGGGCCGACTCCGTGCTCGACTTCGCCACCCTGGCCCGCAGCGAATGGGTGGAGTACTCGAACGAGGTTAGCGACTGGGAACGCAGGCGCTACCTGAGCCGTTCGTGACCGCGCCGCGATTCGGGGTGTGGGCCCCGGTATACGGCAACCACGGGGCGCGAGAGCATCCGCACGACGCGCCGGACGCGAGCTACCGGCGCACCCGAGGACTGCTGCAGCGCGCCGAACGCGCCGGTTTTGACTCCACCCTGCTGGCCGAACACGTCATCCACCCGAGCAACACCGAGGACGACGTACTCGAAACGTGGTCGACGATCGCGGCCCTGGCGGAGGCCACCTCGCGCATCGAGCTGATCGGTGCGGTCAAGCCACTGCTGTTCAACCCGTTGGTGTTCGCGAAGATCGCCGCGAACATCGCCGACATCGCAGACGGACGACTCTCCGTCAACCTCGTCACCGGATGGTTCCTGCCCGAACTGGAGGGGCTCGGTCTCGACCCACTGGACCACGACGACCGCTACGCCTACTCCGGGGAATGGCTCGGGATCGTCACCGAACTGTGGGCGGGCAAGCACGTTCCGATCGGCAATCGAGGCGGCCAGCCCGCCCTGGTTCGGCCGGTACCGGAGAACCCGCCGGTGTTGTACGTCGGCGGGGAGTCCGAGCCGGGCCGTGCGCTGGCCGCCCAGCGCGCCGACGTCTTCTTCATCAACGGCCGACCCTTCGGCGAGACCGTTGAGGTCATCGAGGACCTGCGTGCCCGGCCCCGAGACGGTGCCCCGCTGCGATTTGGCCTGTCCGCGTTCGTGATAGCTCGCGAGACCGAGGCCGAGGCACTCGCCGAACTCGAGTATCTGCAGTCGTTGGCCGACGCCGAGAGCCGGCCGGAGATCGCCGGGGGTACGGACCCGAAGACCCAGATGTACAAGGTGCTGTCGGGCACCAAACGCATCGGCTCCAACGGCGGCACCCTCGCCGGCCTGGTCGGCAGCTACGGCCAGGTGATCGAGCGCATCCAGGCATTCCACGACGCCGGAATCGAGTTGTTCATGCTGCAATTCCAGCCCATCGAGGCCGAGCTGGATCGGTTCGCCGACAAGATCATTCCCCATTTTCGATAGCCACTGGAGCCGACATGACCGTCACACGCGAGGCCGTTTCCCCACGAAAGCCGTTCTCCGGCGAGCCACTCGCCGGCTCTGTTACAGAGCGGTTGGCGCGCCTGCCCGACATCGTGGCGGCCCTGCGACGCGATGATCCGACCGCGGAGCGGGATCGGGTCCTGCAGTACGAGGCCGTCGAAGCGATCCGGCAGACGGGCGTGCTCGGCCTGCGGGTGCCGACCGAGTTCGGCGGCCCCGGCGGCACGGTGCGCGATGTGCTTTCGGCCGTCATTCAGATCGGCCGCGGCAGTTCCAATGTGGCGCAGGCCCTTCGGTCGCACTTCGGGTTCTCCGAACGGCTGCTCAGTAACCGCGCGACGCCCGAGGAGCGCGCGGAGTGGTATCCGCGTGTCAATGCGGGCATTGTCGTCGGCAACGCGATCACGGATGCGGCGGGCCGCGCCCCGTCGAGCGCCGACACAAAGGTGCTCCCCGACACCGCAGGGGTGCTGCGGCTCAACGGCTACAAGTTCTACTCGACCGGCACGCTGTTCGCCGACGTCATCGCGGTGTCGGCGCTGGACGCCCATGGTTCTGACGTGCAGGCCATCATTCCGGCAGACCGGGCCGGAGTCGAATTATTCGACGACTGGGACGGTTTCGGCCAGCGCACGACCGCGAGCGGCGGAACGCGCTTCACCGACGTCGAGGTCCTCCCCGATGAGGTGATCACCGTATCGGACGGCAATACGCTCGGGCACGGCACCGCATTCCTGCAGCTGTATCTGGCATCGGTTGCGGTGGGGATCGCATTCGCCGTGCTCGACGACGCCGTCGAGTATGTGCGCACGAAGGCGCGCCCGGCCTCTCATTCGGTCGCCGACAGCGCTGCCGCCGATCCGTTCGTGCTGCAGGCTGTCGGGGAGATCTCGGCCGCCGCATCGGCGGGCGAAGCCGTCGTGCTGGCCGCAGCCGATGCCATCGACCGTCTCGTCGACCAAGGCAGGCAACACGACTCGGACGCGGTCGCTGACGTCGCCGTGGCGGTGGCCAGGGCGCAGCTCTCGGCCGAGCGCTTGACGATCTCAGCCGCCGAGCGACTCTTCGATACCGGCGGCGCTTCGGCAACAGCACGCGCGCTCAATCTCGACCGGCATTGGCGCAACGCCCGCACACTGGCAGGCCACAGCCCGCTGGCGTACAAGGCCTATGCAGCAGGCAATTACGCCGTCAACGGGATGTCGCCGCCCGCCAACGGGTATTTCTGAGGCCGCAGCACTAGTGTCATGAGTCGTAAGTTCACAGCTGTACTGGATCGATTCTCGCACCCAAGTAGGCGGTCGCGATGCTAGCGGCGAGATTGCACTCAGGGCTGCCCTTTGTGCTACGACCCTCAGGGCAATCTCACGGCTAGTGTCACGATTTAGTGTCCGCCGTCAGGCGCCACAGGCTGCCGACGAATTAACGACTCACGACACTAGGCCTTCGTCAGCGCCTCGTTCTCGTCGGCCTCGTCGGACTTCGGAATGTCGGTGCCGCCGGGCAGTGATGGCACCCGGGTGGCCCGAACATAAACGGTGTCACCTTCTTTGAGCCCGAGCGCCTCGGCGTCGCCGCGGGTGATCTGCGCGGTGAACGGGGTGTTGTTCGTCGCACTGGTCAGTTCGACCCGAACCTCGAAGCCCAGTACGACGATCCGGTTGATGACGGCCTTCAGCACGCCGGTGGCCTGGACCGAGTCATCGGTCGACGCAATCGCCATGTCAGGCTTGCGGCCAACCCGAATGTCGTGCGGCCGCACCAAGGTACCGTTGAGCGACGACACCGCGCCGAGGAAGGACATCACGAACGCGTTCGCCGGTGTGTCGTAAACCTCTGTCGGGGAGCCGACTTGCTCGATGCGCCCCTTGTTGAGCACCGCGATCCGGTCGGCGACGTCGAGCGCCTCAGCCTGGTCGTGCGTCACCAGCACCGTGGTGACGTGCACCTCGTCGTGAAGCCGGCGCAGCCACGCGCGCAGATCCTCGCGGACCTTCGCGTCCAGCGCGCCGAACGGCTCGTCGAGCAGCAGCACCTGGGGATCGACCGCGAGGGCGCGCGCCAGTGCCATGCGCTGCCGCTGCCCGCCGGAGAGCTGGTTCGGATAGCGGGTCTGGAAGCCGCTGAGGCCGACGACTTCGAGAAGGTTGTCGACCTTCTCCTTGATCTCGGCCTTCGGCCGCTTGCGGATGCGCAGCCCGAAGCCCACGTTGTCGCGGACCGTCAGGTGCTTGAACGCCGCGTAGTGCTGGAACACGAAGCCGATTCCGCGCCGCTGCGGCGGAATGTGCGTCACGTCTTCACCATTGATGGTGATCGTGCCGGTGTCGGGCTGATCCAGGCCGGCGATGGCGCGCAGCAGCGTCGACTTGCCCGAGCCACTGGGCCCGAGCAGCGCGGTCAGCGAGCCCGACGGCACGTCGAAATCGACGTCGTCGAGCGCTGCGAAGTCGCCGTAGTGCTTGTTCGCACCCCGCACCGTGATGGCATTTGTCATATCTGAGTCTCCTGGGGCCTAATTGTCCGTCTTTGCGCGCCGTGCGTCGAGGATCACCTGGACGATCAGGACGATCACCGCGACGGTCATCAGCAGCGTCGAGACGGCGTAGGCGCCGTATTCGGCGCCGCGGTTGTACCGGTCCGCCACCAACAGTGTGAGGGTTTGCGACTGCCCCGGCAGGTTTGACGAGACCATGATGACGGCGCCGAATTCGCCGAGGGTGCGCGCGACCGTCAGCACGACGCCGTACGTCAGTCCCCAGCGAATGGACGGCAGGGTGATCCGCCAGAACGTCTGCCACCACTGCGAGCCCAATGTAGCGGCGGCTTCCTCCTGGTCAGTGCCCAACTCATGCAGCACAGGTTCTACTTCGCGGATCACGAACGGGACTGTGACGAAGATGCTGGCCAGCACGATGCCCGGGAACCCGAAGATGATCTTCAAGCCGAAATCGTTCTCGACGAATCCGAAAATTCCCGCTGTCCCCCACAGCAGGATCAGCGCAACGCCGACAACGACAGGCGACACCGCGAACGGCAGGTCGATGATCGCCTGCAACACGCTCTTGCCGCGGAACCTGTTGCGCGCCAGAACCAGTGCCGTCGGCACTCCGAACAGCACGTTGAGCGGCACCACTATCGCCACCACAAGCAACGACAGCTGCAGCGCCGACACAGCCGCGGGAGTGGTGATCGATTCGAAGAACGCTCCGACGCCAGGCGTGAACGTGCGCCACAGGATCAACCCGACCGGGACGATCAACAGCAGGAAGAGGTAGCCGAGCGCGACGTAGCGGGCAAGGTAGCGCACAGGTTTGGACAGGTTCACTGCGCCAGCTCCTCGCGCTTGGCCGCACGCGAACCAACACTGCGCAGGATGAAGAGGACGACGAACGAGATCAACAGCAGCACAATTGAAATCGCGGCGGCACCGGTGCGGTCGTCGTTCTCGATCAGCGTCCGGATCCACTGCGACGACACCTCGGTCTCGCCGGGGACGGCACCACCGATCAAAACCACGGAGCCGTACTCGCCGATGGCGCGGGAAAACGCCAGTCCCGCACCGGAAAGCAATGACGGCAGCAGCGCGGGAAGGATGACGAGGGTGAAGATCGTACGGTTGTTCGCGCCAAGCGACGCCGCGGCCTCCTCTACCTCGCGGTCCAATTCGAGCAGCACCGGCTGCACCGAGCGCACCACGAACGGCAGCGTGACGAACAGCAGCGCGATGCCGACGCCCCACTTGGTGTGCTGCAGGTGGATCCCGACGGGGCTGGCCGGTCCATAGAGCGCCAGCATCACCAGGCTGGCCACGATCGTCGGCAGCGCGAACGGCAGGTCGATGATCGCATCCACCAACCGCTTGCCCGGGAATTCGTCCCGCGTCAGCACCCACGCGACCAGCAGCCCGAAGAACAGGTTGATCACCGCGACCGCGAACGAGATCGACAGTGTCACCTTGAACGACTCGATGGCCGCGTTCGACGTCACCGCCGACCAGAACGCCTGCCATCCGCCGCCGGCCGACTGCCACACGATCGCGGCCAGCGGCAGCAGCACGATGAGCGAAAGCCACGTCGTCGCAACTCCGACCCGCAGCGACGTGCTTCCGTACCGGCTCTTGAAGAAGCCGTGAGTCGGCCCGGCCGCACCGTCGCCGGTGGGGTCGGGACGAACCTCGGGATTGAGCGCAGCTGTCATCCAGTCGCCTGTTTGTAGATCTTGGTGATGGTGCCGTTTTCCTTGTCGAACAACGCCGTATCCACAGCGCTCCATCCACCCAGGTCGGCGATCGTCCACAGCTTCTGCGGCGTCGGGAAGTCGTTCGCAAAGTCCTCGGCCACCGACGGGTCGACCGGCCTGAAGCCTGCCTGCGCCCAGATCTTCTGACCTTCCGGCGTGTACAGGAAGTTCTTCAGCGCGTTGGCCTGTTCCTGATGTGCGCTGGAGGTGACGACCGCGACCGGGTTCTCGATCTTGAACGTCTGCGGCGGGTTGACATGCTCGACCGGCTTGCCCTGACGCCCGACGTTGATCGCCTCGTTCTCGTAGCTGAGCAGCACGTCGCCGGTGCCCTGCAGGAACACGTCGGTTGCTTCTCTACCCGAACCGGGTCGCGTCTTCACGTGCTCGGTGACGAGCTTGGTGACGTAGTCGATTCCGGCCTGCTCGTTCTGGCCGCCGTTGCTCTTGGCGGCGTAGGGCGCCAACAGGTTCCACTTCGCCGAGCCGGAGCTCAGCGGGCTCGGGGTGACCACCTCGAGCCCAGGCTGCAGCAGGTCGTCCCAGTCCTTGACGTTCTTCGGGTTGCCCTTGCGGACGACCAGCGAAACCACGGAGCCGAAGGGGATGCCCTTGGTGGCGTCGGCATTCCAGTCCTTGGCGACCTTGTCGGCCTTGACCAGCCGGGCGATATCCGGCTCGACGGAGAAGTTGACGATGTCGGCGGGCTTCCCGTCGACAACGGCGCGCGACTGGTCGCCGGACGCGCCGTACGACGTGGTGACGGCCACGCCCTTGCCCTCCTCGGTGGCAGCGAACGCCGGGATGATTTTGCTCCAGCCGGGTTCGGGCACCGCGTAGGCGACCACGGTCAGCGTGGTTTCGGCGCCGCCACTGTCATCACCGCCGCCCGCGACGTCACTGGCCCCGCCGCCGCATGCCGCGAGCACTGCCGCGGTGGTGGCCAGTACGGCGGCTTGACGCCAGGGTTTACGGATATTCATGGTGACCTTTCCTTGCTTTCGATGACGGACGGAGTCCCGCAACGGCGGCAAGGCGAAGGATCAGTAACTGGGCACAGGGACAGCCACTACCGACACCAGACCGCGGACGGGTGTGGAATCAGCGACAACAACAGACGTCTGCGACAGCAGTGAATCCCACGGCGATGAGGGCCAGGATGTGGCCACTCTTATTGCCGGACGCTGCACGCATGGCGCGAAGAATAACAGAATCCCGCAGAGATGCTGACTCGGGCCTTCGTCGCCGCTCACGGTGTGGCCTTAGCCGACCTAACGAGTCAGCAGCCACATGACGACCACCAATACCACCAGGGTGACCAGCACCAACGTCACCCGTGACCGGGGCATCCCGGTCACTGCGGGTCCTCGTCCCGGTGGCGCGCCCGCCGCAGCAGCCGAATTCCGTTCCCCAGCGCACCGTCCAGCAGGATCGCGATCCCGTAGGCCAGCGCCAGCACGACCGGCATCACCACTGCGGTCTGGATGACGAAGCCGAGCCCGGATAACCACAGCTCAACGCCGTCCCACCAGTTGAGGAAGCCGCCCACCCGGCCAGAGTATGCGATGCCGGGACAGCGCTGCCCCTCTCGACCACACGCCGGGTGACGACACGGGCGGGGCCAGCAACGCCGGACACACCCCGCGACGAGTAGACCGACGAGTAGACGAAGTGCTGGTCGGGAGTCGATGATGTCGGAATGGTTCTGCAACAGAACGAACAGGCCGACGAGGCGTCGGAGACCCCGCCGTTCACCGTGACGGCCCCGGTGCCGTATGCGCCGAGCGGATCGTTGCGGAACCCGTTCCCGCCGATCGCCGACTACGCGTTCCTGTCGGACTGTGAGAACACCTGCCTGATCTCGTCCGCCGGTTCGGTGGAGTGGCTCTGCGTGCCGAGGCCGGACTCGCCGAGCGTGTTCGGTGCCATCCTGGATCGCGGCGCCGGGCACTTCCGGCTGGGGCCCTACGGGGTGTCGGTGCCCGCGGCGCGCCGCTACCTGCCAGGCAGCCTGATCCTGGAGACCACGTGGCAGACCCACACCGGCTGGGTCATCGTCCGCGATGCATTGGTGATGGGGCCCTGGCACGACATCGAGTCGCGGTCGCGCACCCATCGCCGCACGCCGATGGACTGGGACGCCGAGCACATCCTGCTGCGCACCGTGCGATGTGTCAGCGGCACGGTCGAGCTGGTGATGAACTGCGAGCCGTCGTTCGACTACCACCGCGTCAGCGGCAGCTGGGAGTATTCCGCCCAGGCTTACGGCGAGGCGATCGCACGGGCCAGCAAGAACCCCGACTCGCATCCGACAATGCGGCTGACCACCAACCTGCGTATCGGGCTGGAAGGCCGCGAGGCTAGGGCCCGCACGAGGATGAAGGAAGGCGACAACGTCTTCGTCGCGCTGAGCTGGTCGAAACACCCTGTGCCGCAAACCTATGACGAGGCCGCCGACAGGATGTGGGCGACCAGCGAGTGCTGGCGGCAGTGGATCAACATCGGCGACTTCCCCGATCATCCGTGGCGGTCCTACTTGCAGCGCAGCGCGCTGACACTGAAGGGCCTGACCTACTCCCCGACCGGCGCCCTGCTGGCTGCGCCGACCACGTCGCTGCCGGAAACCCCTCAGGGCGAACGCAACTGGGACTACCGCTACGCGTGGGTGCGCGACTCGACGTTCGCGCTGTGGGGCCTGTACACCCTCGGCCTGGATCGCGAGGCCGACGACTTCTTCGCGTTCATCGCCGATGTGTCCGGCGCCAACAACGGCGAACGTCATCCGCTGCAGGTGATGTACGCCGTCGGCGGCGAACGCACCCTGGTCGAGGAAGAGCTGCACCACCTGTCCGGCTACGACAACGCCCGCCCCGTGCGGATCGGCAACGGCGCCTACGACCAGATGCAGCACGATATCTGGGGCACGATGCTGGATTCGGTGTACCTGCACACCAAGTCGCGCGAGCAGATTCCCGAGAACCTGTGGCCGGTGCTCAAGCAACAGGTGGAAGAGGCGATCAAGCATTGGCGCGAACCCGACCGCGGGATCTGGGAGGTGCGCGGCGAGCCGCAGCACTTCACGTCGAGCAAGATCATGTGCTGGGTCGCGCTGGACCGCGGCTCCAAGCTGGCCGAACTCGAGGGCGAGAAGTCCTACGCGCAGCAGTGGCGTGCGACCGCCGAGGAGATCAAGGCCGACATCCTCTCCCAAGGCGTCGATTCCCGCGGGGTGCTCACCCAGCGCTACGGCGACGACGCACTCGACGCCTCGCTGCTGCTGGCCGTGCTGACCCGGTTCCTGCCGCCCGACGACCCACGGGTGCGGGCGACCGTGCTGGCCATCGCCGACGAGCTGACCGAGGACGGGCTGGTGCTGCGCTACCGGGTCGAGGAGACCGACGACGGGCTGGCCGGCGAGGAGGGCACGTTCACGATCTGCTCGTTCTGGCTGGTCTCGGCGCTGGTCGAGATCGGCGAGTTCCACCGGGCCAAGCATCTGTGCGAACGGCTGCTGTCCTTCGCAAGCCCGCTGCATCTGTACGCCGAGGAGATCGAGCCGCGCACCGGACGCCACCTGGGCAACTTCCCGCAGGCGTTCACCCACTTGGCGCTGATCAACGCGGTGGTGCACGTCATCCGCGCTGAGGAGGAGTCCGACAGCTCGGGCGTGTTCCAGCCGGCGAACGCGCCGATGTAGCTCACAAACCCCGACGGGTCGCCGCCCAGTAGACGGCGAAATCGACGACCACCGGCGCGGGCGAAGCGAGCGCCACAGGGGTCAGCTTGCTGTTGACGTCGTCGCGGGCCACCCCCGTGACGACGCGTCCGCCAAAAGCATCGGCGGAGCCGGCCGCGGCCGCCTCGTTCCGGTGGCGCACTAGAGATGAGGTTTGACCGACTTCTGCCTGATTGGCAGTCCGAGGCCCGTCACACTTCCGGTGCCTGCGGACTCATTGCTCTGGGCTCGTCTCGTCTCGCGCGTGCGGTCCGGCCACATCGACCGGTTGCTTGCCGATGGGGCCACCGTCCACCAGGGCACCCCTGTGGCGATGCGCGCCGATCGGCTCGTTTCGATCCCCGAGCGGGAGGCCGTGGCTCGCGCGCTTCGGCGCTGCGTCGCCGACGCACACTGCGGATCGCCGTTGACATCGTCGCGCATCGAGGTCAATGGGCCGGAAATCGTTGGCGCGGAGAGCATCATCGACTCGATCACTCTGCGGCTGCACTCCCCCCGCCCGGTCAGCGCGCGGGGTATGGCGATGTTGCGCATATTGCTGACCGCGGGCGGGAGTCCGCTGTATCGGTATGGCCGCGGTGATCTGCCGAGACAGCTGGCGGCGGCGTTCGACGCACTGTGAGGGCTTAACGCGAATCGCGCCTCAAGTTCAGTTTCTCGGTCTTGTCGAATTCGTCGTCGATGAGCACGACATCGCGCTCGTGCCGGTCGAGAATCGATGCCGCAATAGATGCGCGGTAGCCCGACGCGCAGTGCACCCAGACTTCGCCGACGGGCAATTCGTCGATCCTCTCGACCAGTTCGTGCAACGGAATGTTCACCGC
Source organism: uncultured Actinomycetota bacterium (assembly GCA_963713225.1). GTDB lineage: Bacteria > Actinomycetota > Actinomycetes > Mycobacteriales > Mycobacteriaceae > Mycobacterium. The sequence continues at coordinate 69,807 of CAVQLB010000004.1, forward strand.
GCCGGTGATATGTGACTCGTCGAACTCGTCGGTCTGACGCACATCGAGAATCGTCAGCTCGTCACCGTTGTCCGCGTCGGCGAGCGCGGCGAAATCAGCCACCCGGTAGATGCGCTCGTCAGCCGCATCCCCGACTGCCTGAACGTGTGCCGAGCCGGCGATGTCGTCAACTCCGATCCGCGCGAGTTCCCGCCGTGCATCAGCGATTTGGCCATCGTTCTCTCCGATCAGAGTCAACGGAGTGCCCCACGGATGCAGCCAGCCGAGGTACGTCACGAATGACCCGGACAGCTCGAATCCGAAACTGCCCTTCAGATGTCCGGAGGCGAACGCCACACGGTGACGGAGATCGACGACCCACTCCCCCGATTCCAGCCTTCGCCGCAGCTCGTCGGGATCGATGGGCTGCAGAATGGAAAGATCGACGGGCGCAGGGCCTTCACTGTTGATCACACCCATGTGCGCGTAGTAAGCGGGGTATGCGGAAAGTTCGATCAGCAGCTCATCGACGAATTCCTGCTCGTTCTTGGTCAACGCGGGGTTGCTGTGGCGCTGCTGGCCGATGGTCGACGAATCCTCGTCAACGGACGACGCTGAACAGAAACTGCCGAACCCGTGTGTCGGGTACACCTGCGCTCCGTCGGGCAGTGCATCCGCAAGGCGCCGGACGGAGCGGTACTGCGCGCGGGTGAGGGTCTCCGTCTCCGCCTCGTCGACCAGGTCGGTGCGGCCGGTGCTGCCGAACAACAGCGACCCGCCCGTGAACACACCGACGGTGTCGCCGGACTCGTCGCACAGTTCATAGCTGACGTGGTGCTGCGTGTGGCCGGGCGTGTGAATGACCTTCAGCACGATCGGCCCCGCCGCGACGGTGTCGCCGTCGACGACCCGGTGTGCCGGATAGCGCAGGTCCTCGCCGTCGGGCACCACATATTCGGCGTCGACCGCCCGCGACAGCTCCAGCCCGCCGCTGACGTAGTCGTTGTGGATGTGCGTTTCCAACACGTGGGTGATGCGGGCATCGCCAACAGCGTTCAGTACACGGTCAATGTCCCGCTGTGGGTCGATGACCACCGCGGTGTCGCCGTCGGAGACGACGTAGCTGCGATCGCCCAAGCCCGAGGTTTCGATGATGGATATCTGCATGGTGCTACCGGGTTACCCCGAAATCACTGTCGCGTGAACCTTCGGCCACGAGTTGTTCGCATATCCCTTTGGATTCCACAACGCCTCGGCCGACTCGGGTTGGAGTGCACCGGTGTTGTCCCACGCCCGCGCGGTGATGCGCAGCTGCCCCGGGGCGACGTCGACGTCGAGCGACCAGAAACGCCACGACCACGGGCTGCTTTGCGGCGCAAGGTCTGCCTGGCGCCACGACTCTCCACCGTCGATGGACACGTCGACCCTGGCGATGCCGCGGCCATCGCCGGCGAAGGCATATCCACGGATGGCGAACGGTCCCGCGGCGATTGAGTCGCCGTCGTCGGGCACGAGAATCTCGGAATTGAGGCCGACGGACGACAGCGGGATACCGGCGCCCGGATCGATGGTGTCGGGATCGGCGTCGGCCGGCAGGAGGTGATACACCTGCGCCTGAAAATAATTGTCGGACGGCCGATCCTGCACGGACACGGCGGTGACCCATTTGACGCTGCGGGCGCCGATATAGCCCGGCACCACCACCCGCACTGGGCCACCGTGCAGGCCGGGAAGCGGTTCGCCGTTCATCTCCCACGCCAGCAGCACTTCGGGCGACAACGCCTTCAACAGCGGTATGGAACTGCCATAGGGTTGCCGCGGCGACGCATCCTCGGCGACGTCGGGCGCTTCGAAGGCGACGTGCAGACCGTCGTCGTGTCGAACGCCTGCGGCCTCCAGCACGTCGGCGAGCCGCGCACCACGCCACTCGGCCGTCGACGTCGCCCCCGCGCCCCACGGATCCTCACCTTTGATCTCGCGGATCTCGTTGAAACCCGCGCGGCGATTGCCCGCGCACTGCAGCGTTGCCACCACGGCATGCGCCGCAAATCGGCTCGTCAACTCATCGAGGGTGATTGTCTGTGCACCATCGACCAAGCCGCCGACGCTCAGTCGCCAGTCGCGTTCGGCGATGGTCGGGATCTCACCGTGATTGCGCGTGTAGAACGTGTCCACACCGGTGATGTCCGCTTCCGCCAACGCAGCCCGGGATGGCTCGGAATTGAACGGCTCGGTGTCGTGCACGATCATGTCCGCGCGCTTACCCCACACGCTGCCCAATGTAGCGGCGTGGGCGGAACCCGCGCGCTTTGAACTCCGTGTGATCGAAAGTTTGCTGAGCTGGCGGCGGCTACCGATCGGCTGCTTTGTTGGCGATGTCGACGGCCATCGTCGCCGCTTCGTCGGAGATGCTGTACCCGCACGCCCAGGTTTCGGCGGTCATATTGGATACCACCGCAAGGGCATGCTGGCATCCCCAGCCGTCGGCGTCCTCCTGCGTCGCCATCTGGGTGATCAGGCCGTCGCTGGCGGCCACGTCGTCGAACTCCCACAGCGAGCTGGTGTCCTCGGTGTCCACCGCGAGCGAGGAGTCCGCGCAGGTCTCCCACATCGACTTGGACTTCTCGAAGAATCTGTTGGCGTTGTTCGCTTTCGGGTAGAGCACCGCGGTCTGTTCGATCCAGTGATCGTTGTCCTCGTCGGGCTCACGGGCCACCACGTCGCGCACCGCCGTCCATCCGCTGCCCTTGTAGACAGCCTCCTCGGAACCGAACATCGCGCCGAGGCAGTCCTCATCGGACACCTTGTGCGACGAGTCGGTCATCTCGTCCATCTCACTGGTCACCTCGAGGTCGGTGGTCCCCATGAGGTCGTTGACCTCGTCGATCGACAGCAGCACCTTCTCCAGCGCCGGCTCGTCCAGCGCTGGCACATCGGTCGGTACCGCGCCGTTGTCCCGCACGGCGATGCCGGAGACCGTGGTCATGCAGCCGGACAGGAGCGCGGCCACCGCTACGGCCACTGCGGCCGCGCGCGCCCTGGCGATCATTTCTTCGGCTTGTCGGCCGGGGTGTCGGTCGACAACGCAGCTACGAAGGCCTCTTGCGGAACCTCGACGCGCCCGATCGTCTTCATCCGCTTCTTGCCCTCCTTCTGCTTCTCCAGCAGCTTGCGCTTGCGGGTGATATCGCCGCCGTAGCATTTCGACAGCACGTCCTTGCGGATCGCCCGGATATTCTCGCGGGCAATGATTTTCGATCCGACCGCGGCTTGCACGGGAACCTCGAACTGCTGTCTCGGGATGAGCTGTTTGAGTTTGGTGGTCATCTTGTTGCCGTAGGCCGCCGCGGAGTCTTTGTGCACGATCGCGCTGAATGCGTCGACGGCCTCACCCTGCAGAAGGATATCCACCTTGACCAGATCGGCTTCCTGTTCGCCCGCTTCCTCGTAGTCGAGGCTGGCGTACCCGCGGGTGCGCGATTTCAGCGAGTCGAAGAAGTCGAAGATGATCTCGCCGAGCGGCATCGTGTAGCGCAGCTCCACCCGCTCGGGCGACAGGTAGTCCATGCCGCCCAGCTCACCGCGGCGCGACTGGCACAGCTCCATGATGGTGCCGATGAATTCACTGGGCGCGATGATCGTGGTTTTGACCACGGGCTCGAACACCGTGCGCACCTTGCCTTCCGGCCAGTCCGACGGGTTGGTGACGACGAGGTCGGTGCCGTCGTCCTTGATGACGCGGTAGACCACGTTGGGTGATGTGGAGATCAGGTCAAGGTCGAACTCGCGTTCCAGCCGCTCCCGGGTGATCTCCATGTGCAGCAGTCCGAGAAAGCCGCTGCGGAAACCGAATCCGAGCGCCACCGAGGTCTCGGGTTCCCACGTCAACGCCGCGTCGTTGAGCTGGAGTCGTTCGAGTGCGTCACGCAGGTTCGGATAGTCCGATCCGTCAACGGGATACAGGCCCGAGTACACCATCGGCCTGGGTTCGCGATACCCGGTGAGCGCGTCGGTCGCGCCGTGGCGCGCGGCTGTCACGGTGTCGCCGACCTTCGACTGGCGGACGTCCTTCACACCGGTGATGAGGTAACCCACCTCGCCGACGCCAAGGCCCGCTGCAGCTTTGGGGTCGGGCGACACGATGCCGACTTCCAGCAGTTCGTGGGTGGCGCCGGTGGACATCATCTTGATCCGCTCGCGCGGCAGTATCTTGCCGTCGACGACACGGACGTAGGTGACCACTCCGCGGTAGATGTCGTAGACGGAGTCGAAGATCATCGCCCTGGTGGGCGCATCGCTGTCACCCTGCGGCGCCGGGACCTCACGCACGACGTGGTCGAGCAGGTCCTCGACACCGTCTCCTGTCTTACCGGACACCCGCAGTACGTCGCCGGGCTCGCAACCGATGATGTGCGCGATCTCGGCCGCGTATCGGTCGGGGTCGGCGGCGGGCAGGTCGATCTTGTTCAGCACCGGAATGATGTGCAGGTCGCGGTCGAGCGCCAGGTAGAGGTTCGCCAGCGTCTGCGCCTCGATGCCCTGGGCAGCGTCGACCAGCAGCACCGCGCCCTCGCACGCCTCCAACGCGCGGGACACCTCATAGGTGAAGTCGACGTGTCCCGGCGTGTCGATCAGGTGCAGCACGTAATCGGTGCCGTCCACTTTCCAGGGCAGCCGGACGTTCTGGGCCTTGATGGTGATCCCGCGTTCCCGCTCGATGTCCATCCGGTCCAGGTACTGCGCGCGCATATCGCGGTCGGCGACCACGCCTGTGAGCTGCAGCATCCTGTCGGCCAGGGTCGATTTGCCGTGGTCGATGTGGGCGATGATGCAGAAGTTCCGAATCTGCGCCGGCGCGGTGAAGGTCTGGTCGGCGAAACTACTTATGGGAATCTCCTGGTCAGGCTTGCCGATATAGCGGGCGTGCTATGCGCATCAAGGGTATCTAGCGACGGGCGCGGCGACACAATCGCGCGCATTCTGCTTCACGCTTTATGCTGCGAACATGGCGTCGCAATGGAAGACGTTCCAGCGCTTGGCGGAGAACTTGGTGTTCAACGAGGCACCGAAGTTCATCCGCCAACTGCAGCGGCCCGAGAACCTGCCGCGCGGCATTCAGCAGGGCATCAAGATCGGCCTGGAGGTTCTCACTGGGCACCGCCGACGAGTCCCCCGCGGCGATCACCACCGGCCGTCCGGTGACCAACAACAGCGTTCCGACCGCACAGCGCGCCCGCAGGCTGGTGTACGCGCCCGATCTCGACGGCCGCGCGGATCCCGGCGAAGTGGTGTGGACCTGGGTGGTCTACGAGGACGACCCGTCGCGGGGCAAGGATCGACCGGTGCTGGTGGTGGGACGAGACCGTCAGACCCTGCTCGGCCTGATGCTGTCCAGCCAGGAGCGCCACCAGAACGAGCGCGAATGGGTCGGTATCGGTTCGGGCCCTTGGGATTACGAGGCCCGATCCAGCTGGGTGCGGTTGGACCGAGTGCTGGATGTGCCCGAGGAGGGCATCCGGCGCGAAGGCGCGATCCTCGAGCGCGAGACATTCGAGATCGTCGCGGCGAGGCTGCGCGCCGAATATTCGTGGAGCTGACCTAGCGCGGCGACCGCCACATCGGAATCATCGTCGGGCCGTCGGGAATGTCGATCTCGCCGATCTGCTCGAATCCGAACCGGCTGTAGTACGGGATCAGCGCTTCCTCGCTTGCTTCGAGATACGCCGGGGCCCATTCGCCGTCACAACGGTCCAGGCGCGAGTGCATTAGCGCCTGCCCGAAGCCGGCGCCCCGTACCGACGGGTCGCTGCCGATCGACATCAGATACCAATGCGGCTCCTCGGGGTGAGCTTCCTCCATGAGCTTGCCGAGGGTCTTGGTCTGCTCGACCCGCGAATGGAAATGCCACGCCAGCGTGGGCATCATTCTCAGCTCTTCCCACCGGGACGACTTGCGCTGGCCAGGCGGATCCCACAGCGTGGCGGCGCCGATGACCCCGCCGCGGCTTGCCACCTCGGAGCCGCCGCGGGAGATGAAATGGTTCCTGGTCAGGGTCGCGAACATCGGGGGCAGCGCCTTCGCCCTGGCCTTATCGTCCGGGAGCATGTACTTCATCACCGGATCGTCGTAGAAGGCTTGGGCCAGCACTGCGCACAGCGCGCGAACGTCGGCCCTCTTGATGGGCCGCAGTTCGATCTCAGCCACGCGTGATGTAGTCCTGCAGCGCCCGCTGCTCGGTCTCCATCTCGTCCATCCGCTGTTTGACGACGTCGCCGATGCTGACGATGCCGACCAGCTTGCCGTTCTCGAGCACTGGGATATGCCGAACCCGCTTGGTCGTCATCACCGCGTTGAGGTGGTTGACAGTGTCGCTGGGCTCACACGTCGCAACCATCGTCGTCATGATCTCCGAAACCGGCAGTCGCAGCAGGTCAGCGCCGTGCTCGTGCAGTTTGCGCACCACGTCCCGCTCCGAAACGATGCCGACGAGGCCATCCGCCGATACCACCACCATGGCACCGATGTTGTGCGTGGCGAGCTCGTTGAGCAGGCAGGCGACCGACGTCTCCGGGGTGATCGTCGCCACCGTCGCACCCTTGTTTCGCAGCACGTCCGCGATACGCATCGTCGCCTCCGCCTCGTCGTGATCCAGTTCACACCAGGTTAGGTCCATCTGGGTCTGTGCGAAAGCAACTTGATCGGAACAGACGTATAGCGATGCCAGTTGCACGACGGTGTTATTCATCGCCAACCCAAGGATTGAAAGCATGACTAACAAAGCTGCTGACGTGCCCGCCGTATCCCTCGGCGACGAACTATCGGTCAGTGCAGTCGGTTTCGGAGCGATGGCGCTGACGCCGGTGTACGGCGAGGTGGACGACACGGAGTCGCTGGCCACCCTGCACCGCTGCCTCGACCTGGGCGTGACGTTCATCGACACCGCCAACGTCTACGGCGGCGGGAACAACGAGAAACTCATCTCCCGATTGCTCGCCGATCGGCGCGACGAGGTCACGCTCGCCACGAAGTTCGGCATCGCGAGCAACCCGGCCGATCGGGCGGCGGGAGACCTGGTGGTCCACGGGGACGCCGCCTACGTGCGCAGATCCATCGACGAGAGCCTGGCGCGGTTGAACACCGACGTCGTCGACCTCTATTACATGCATCGCCGCGACCCGTCGGTGCCCATCGAGGAGACCGTCGGGGCGATGGCCGAGCTGGTGACGGCGGGCAAGGTGCGTCACCTGGGGCTGTCGGAGGTGACCGCCGACGAATTGCGCGCGGCGGTCGCGGTGCATCCGATCGCGGCGCTGCAGAGCGAGTGGTCGATCTGGAGCCGTGACGTCGAGACCAACGTCGTGCCGACGGCCGCCGAGCTGGGCGTGGGATTCGTGCCGTACTCGCCGCTGGGCCGGGGTTTTCTGACCGGGACGGTCCGGTCGGCCGCCGATTTGTCCTCGCAGAACGACTTCCGCGCCACCATGCCCCGGTTCGCCGAGGGCGCGCTCGACGCCAACCTCGCGGTGGTGCAGGTCGTGACATCGGTCGCCGAGGCGGCGGGCGCGACGGCCGCCCAGGTTGCGCTGGCGTGGCTGCGGTACCGCGCCGACGCATTGGGCGTGGCGGCGGTGCCGATACCGGGCACCCGGCGGGCGGCTCGGGTGGAGGAGAACCTGGGGTCGCTGTCGGTGACGCTGACCACGGATCAACTCGCCGCACTGGACGCCGCCGCAACGGCCGTGTCGGGTAACCGCTTCCAAGACATGAGCTGGGTGTCGGCCGGGCGCGAATAGACCGTCACGGGGGCATCGCAATCCCGTTGGCGCGCAAGGCCACGGCGAGGGCGTCGATGCGATCGTCGACTCCGCCGAGCGGCACAGCGAGGTACACCTCTCGGAGGCGGCGTGCGGTCACGAAGTCAACGATCTGCCGGATGTCCTCGGTCGCGCGCCACAGCCACGTCGCGACCGTTTCCGCCGGATGCGCGCCCACCGGGGATTAACGTTAGGCCTCATGATCGAGGTCACCCTTCTCGGCACGGGCAGTCCGATGGTCGACCCGAACCGCGCCGGACCCTCCACGTTGGTGCGGGCCGGCAGCCAGACATTTCTGGTCGACTGCGGTCGCGGCACGTTGATGCGGGCTGCGGCGGTAGGTGTCGGTGCCGCCAACATCTCCGCGCTGCTTCTGACACATCTGCACAGCGACCACATCACCGATCTCTCCGATGTGATCACGACGCGATGGGTCACCACCTTCACCCGCACTCCACTACGCGTGATCGGTCCACCCGGAACCGCGGCGGTCGTCGACGCGACGCTGGACGCGCTCGCCCCGGACATCAGCTATCGGATCGGCCATCATCCCGACATCACCGAGCCACCCACCGTCGAGGTGGAAGAGGTAACCGAGGGCGTGGTGTGGGCCGGCGACGGCGTGCGGATCACCGTGGGTGCCACCGATCACCGACCTGTCGAGCCGACCATCGGATTCCGGGTCGAATTCGAGGGGGCATCGGTGGTACTTGCCGGCGACACCGTGCCGTGCGCGAGCCTTGACGCACTGGCCGCAGGCGCGGGTGCCTTGGTGCACACCGTCATCCGTAGGGATCTCGTCGAACAGATGCCCGTGCAACGCATCCGAGACATCATCGACTACCACTCGTCGGTCGAACAGGCGGCGGATACCGCCGAACGGGCCGGTGTGGGAATCCTCATCCTCACCCATTACGTGCCGGGCATCGCGCCGGGCCAGGAGGACGACTGGCGTGCGATCGCGGCGACTATCTTCAGCAGGCAGATCGAACTCGGCGACGACCTGCATCGGGTCGAGGTGCACCCCGGGGTGTGTGGACCTCGCGGTCCTGGCTAACCCAGCCGGGTGATTTCGACGACCACGTCAAGGTCGGTCGACCCCTCCCCCGAGTAAATGCCCTTCAGCGGCGACACATCCGAATAGTCGCGGCCCACCCCGACGCTGATGTACTGCTCGTTGATATCGGTGTCGTTCGTCGGGTCGTAGTTCCACCAGCCTCCCGTCCACGCCTGTATCCACGCGTGGCTCTGGCCGTCGATCGTTTCGCCAACCACCGCTTCGCTATTGGGATGCAAGTAACCAGACACGTAGCGGGACGGAATTCCCATGCTGCGCAACAGGATCAACGTCAAATGGGCAAAGTCCTGGCAGACGCCCTTGCCCTCGCGGTGCGCGTCCAGCCCCGATGAGTGCACACCGGTAGTACCTGGCACATATTCGAGCTCGCTGTGCGCCCACTCCGCCGCGGCAAGAACGGCGTCGGGCGGATCGTTGTACTTCGCGATCCGCCTGCCCACCGCCCGGATACGCCTGCTTGCCGGCACGTAGTCAGTAGGGCTGAGCATCTCGTCGAACCGGTCGATCACCGCCTCCGAACTCAGGTCATCCCAGCCGAGCGTCTCCTCGGGCATCTCTTCCTTGTCGGTTTCGACGACCGACGACGAGGTCACCTCCAGCTCGGTGTGCGGGGCGTACAGGTCGAACGACGTGACCGCGGTGCCCCAATAGTCGACATAGCGGTAGGAGCGAGTTGCGGGAACAGTCTCGACACGGTTGAGGATGACGTTCTGGCGGGAGTCCGACCGCGGGGTCAGGCGCGCCTCGTTGAACGACGCCGTCACCGGTGACTTGTACGCATAGCCGGTCGAGTGCACCACCCGCATGCGCCACATCTAGACTTCACCTTCCTCGATGACCAGCGAGCCGGTGCGGCCGGCATCCGTCCACGCCACCCACGGTGCGGAGTGGAAGTACTCCAGCGCCAACGCTTCTGCGACATCGCTGCAGGTCTTCTGGAGGCCGGCGAGGCGGTGCTCGAGTGATTCGAGCAGCACGCCGGGGCGAAGGAATTCCAGCTCACTGCGCGCCCGGCCGAGCAGCCGCTGGGCTTCCCCGGTCGCACCGACCCGGTTGAGCGCCCGGTGGTGCAGTTCGTCGAGGCTGTGCTCGGCCAGTCGCAGCGAGTAGAAGATCGAACGCGGGAACAGCCGGTCAAGAAGCATGAACTCGACGACGCGGCCCGCGTCGAGCACGCCGCGATAGGTGCGCAGGTAGGTGTCGTGCGCACCCGCGGAACGCAGCACCGTCACCCACGCAGGCGAGGATGCGCTGTCGCCGACCCGGGAAAGCAGCAGCCGCACCGTCATATCGACGCGTTCGATGGCACGGCCGAGCACCATGAACCGGTAGCCGTCGTCGCGGGACAGTGTCGAGTCGGCGAGCCCGGCGAACATCGCGGCACGGCCCTCGACGAACGACAGAAACTCGGCAGGGCCGAGACGTTTGGCGGCACGCTCGCGTTCGGGCAACGCGTTGTAGGTCGTGTTCAGGCACTCCCAGATTTCGGTGGACGTGACTTCACGTGCGCCCCTTGCATTCTCGCGCGCAGCCGATATCGACTCGACGATCGAGCAGCCACCCTTGGTGTCGCGACTGAAGGCGACCAGGTCGGTCAGCGACCACACATCGAGCGCCTGCTCCGGTGGATCGATGCCAAGCACGCGCAGCAGCGTGCGCGACGTCTGGTCGGGATCGACGCTGGAGTCCTCGAGCAGCTGGTGCACGGTGACGTCGAGGATGCGGGCCGTGTCGTCGGCGCGCTCGACGTAGCGACCGATCCAGAACAGCGACTCGGCGTTGCGGGCAAGCATCAGCGTGCCTCCTTCGCCTGCTGTTGCTGTTGCTGGCTCTGGCTCTGGCCGGGGCCCGGCGACTGCGACTGTTGTTGTTGCTGTTGCTGAGTGGAGTCGCCGTTGTTGTCGACCTTCGCGCCCTTGGGCGCCTTGGGTAGCTTGCGGACCACCTCGGCGGCCGCCAGCTCGCGGTCTGCGCCCGACGCACGCGACGCCAGCACCCAGGTGTCCTTCGAGCCGCCGCCCTGGCTGGAGTTGACCACCAACGAGCCCTCCGGCAGCGCAACGCGTGTCAGGCCGCCGGGCAGCACCCACACATCGTCGCCGTCGTTCACCGCGAACGGACGGAGATCCACATGCCGCGGGGCGAGCTTGTCATCGATCTGGGTCGGCACCGTCGACAGCTGCACGACCGGCTGAGCGATCCACCCGCGCGGGTCGCTGCGGATCTTCCTGCTGATCGTGGCGAGTTCCTTCTCCGACGCATCGGGACCGAAGACGATGCCGTAGCCGCCGGACCCTTCGACGGGTTTGATCACGAGTTCGTCGATGCGGTCGAGAATCTCCTCGCGCTCGTTGTCGAGCCAGCACCGGTAGGTGTCGACGTTGGCAACCAGGGGCTTTTCGCCGAGGTAGTACTCGATGATCGTGGGCACGTAGGTGTAGACGAGCTTGTCGTCGCCGACGCCGTTGCCGACCGCACTGGAGATCACCACGTTGCCTGCGCGAGCGGCATTCAGCAGACCGGCGACGCCGAGCACCGACTTGGGGTTGAACTGCATCGGGTCGAGGAAGTCGTCATCGATTCGGCGGTAGATGACGTCGACCTGGCGCTCGCCTCCGGTTGTCCGCATGTACACGGTGTTGTCGCGGCAGAACAGGTCGCGACCCTCGACGAGTTCGACGCCCATCTGCCGGGCCAGCAGCGAATGCTCGAAGTATGCCGAGTTGTAGACGCCGGGCGTCAGCACGACGACGGTCGGGTCGGCCTCGTTGGTGGCCGCGGCGTTGCGCAGCGCCTGCAACAGATGCGACGAATAGTCGCCGACGGCGCGCACCCGGTGGGTGGCGAAGAGGTTCGGGAAGACGCGCGCCATGGTGCGGCGGTTCTCCATCACGTAGGAGACGCCCGACGGTGAGCGCAGGTTGTCCTCGAGCACCCGGAAGTTGCCCGCTGCGTCGCGCACCAGATCGATGCCTGCGACGTGGATGCGCACGCCATTGGGCGGGACGATTCCCGCGGCCTCGCGGTGGAAGTGCTCGCACGAGGTGACCAGCCGGCGCGGGATGACGCCGTCGCGCAGGATCTCCTGCTCGCCGTAGATGTCGTCGAGGTACATCTCGAGCGCCTTCACGCGCTGCCTGATGCCCTTCTCCAGGCGGGACCACTCGGCGGCGGAGATCACCCGGGGCACCAGGTCAAGCGGGAACGGACGTTCCTGTCCGGACAGCGAGAAGGTGATGCCCTGGTCGATGAACGCACGGCCAAGCGCGTCGTTGCGGGCTTCGAGCTCCGATGCGTCCGAAGGGGCGAGTTCGGCGAAGATGCCCTTGTACGGCCCGCGGACGTTGCCCTCCGCGTCAAACATCTCGTCGAACGCCTCGGAGTAGCTGCCCAGGCTGTTGTAGCCGTCGAATATCCCGTCGTAGCGCGCGGTTCGACGGGTGTTATTGCGCGGGGACCGACCGTTCCCAGACGGCAATGTGCGAAGGCTCACCGTTGTCATGGTGCCTTAACCGAGGCGTTTCCGCAGGCCAGCGGCTTCCTCTTCTTCACGACTTTGGGCTTTTACCCGCTGCGCTGGTAATCTGAGCCCTCGCTGCCCGTCCGACGGGCGCCAGACTTTTCGAACCCCACCAAAGAATTACGAAGGACTCCACGCGTGGCCAACATCAAGTCGCAGGAAAAGCGGATCCGCACCAACGAGCGTGCTCGAGTGCGCAATCAGGCGATCAAGTCGTCGCTGCGCACGGCGGTCCGCTCGTTCCGTGAGGCCGCCGAGGCCGGCGACAAGGACAAGGCCGCCGAGTTGCTGCTGTCGACCACCCGCAAGCTGGACAAGGCTGCCAGCAAGGGCGTCATCCACAAGAACCAGGCGGCGAACAAGAAGTCCGCGCTGTCCCGCGCCCTCAACAAGATCTGATTCAGCGGCCGTCCGCGACCAATTCGGCCACTTTTCGCACCGCTGCTTCCAGCGCGTAGTCGGCGTCCGCCGCTGCGCCCTTGACGTCGGCGTTCAGCGTGGCCACCAACTGCATCGCCTTCGCGACCGATTCCCGCGACCAGCGGCGCGCCTGCTTCTGCGCCTTCTGCACGCGCCACGGCGGCATCCCCAACTCGGAGGCCAGCCGGTAGGGATCGCCTGACAGCGGCCCGACCCTGGCGATCGTGTGGACTGCCTCGGCGAGCGCGTCGGCGAGCACGACCTGCGGCTCGCCGCTCATCATCGCCCAGCGCAGCGCTTCGGCGGCACCGGCGACGTCGCCCACCACCGCCTTGTCGGCGATGTCGAAGCCCTTCACCTCGGCCTTACCGCTGTAATAACGGCGCACCGCGACGGCGTCGACATCCCCGTCGGTGTCGGCGACCAGCTGGGAGCAGACCGACGCGAGTTCGCGGATGTCGGATCCCACGCCGTCGAGCACGGCGGTGACGGTGTCATCGGAGACCTTGATCTTCAACGCGCGGAACTCGGAGCGCACGAAGTCGGCGCGCTCGGAGGCCTTGGTGATCCGGGGACACGGATGAATCTTTGCGCCGAGGTCCTTCAGCTGACCGACCAGCGCCTTGGCACGACCTCCGCCGGAGTGCACGACGATGAGCAGCGTGCCCTGCGGCAGATCCGCGGCCGCCGACTCGATGAGCGTGACCGCCTCCTTGCCTGCCTCTGCGGCGGATTCCAGCACCACCACCCGCTCGTCGGCGAACAACGACGGGCTCAGCAACTCGGCGAGCTCGGCGGTACTGACCTCACCCGCCCGCATGCGGTTCACCGGGACATCGTCATTGCCCGCCTGCTTGCGTGCACTCCGCAGGACGCCCGCCACCGCCCGCTCCACCAGAAGCTCCTCGTCCCCGAGAACCAGGTGCAATCCAGGGACCGATTCGCTCATCACCCGATCGTGTCATGCCGCGCCGACAGTAGTCATTTCGCTCCTCGCGTGCGCAGTCGTCATTTCGCTCCTCGCGTGCGCAGCCGGGGCCAGCACCACCGTGTCAGCACGACGACCGCCGCCCCGGCCGCGGCGACCGAGAGTGCACCGCCCGGCCCCGAGGGCACGGGCGCCGATGCGCCGGGAATGCCCGCCGCCCAACGGGCGACGTTCAACAGCCACCACAGCTCGGGGCCGGTGAACCGGATGAGCAGCTGGGCACCAGCTGGCCACAATGCGGACAGCACGGCGGCCGCGGTGCCGATCACGGTGATCGGGGCGATGACGCCGGCCACCGCGAGGTTTGCGGCGACCGCCACGACGCTGAACGTCCCCGAGATGGCCGCCACCAGCGGAGCGGTCACGAGTTGGGCGGCGACGGCGACGCTCACCGCGTCCGCCAACGGCTTGGGCCAGCCATGCGAGACGAGGCGTTGTGACCACGCCGGAGCGATGACGACGAGCGCGGCGGTCGCCGACACCGACAACGCGAACCCGATGTCGACAGCGAGCTCGGGCGCACCGATCATCAGCGTGATCACAGTCGCCGACAGCGCCGGAATCGCCTGCTTGCGGCGGTGTGATACGACCGCCAGCAGCGTGATGGCGCCCATCACGGCCGCGCGCAATACGCTCGCCGACGGTTGGACGACGATGACGAACGTCACCAGCGCGACCGCGGCCAGTGCGACGGCGACCCGGGGGCCGACAAGTCCCGCCGACAGCAGCACCGCCCCGCAGACGATCGTCACGTTCGCCCCGGACACGGCCGTGAGGTGCGTAAGGCCGGACGCCCGAAACTGTGCCGCCGTCTCGCCCGTCAGTGCTGACGTGTCACCGAGGACGAGCGCCGGAAGCATCGCCGCCTGGTCCGCAGGCAAGGAATCGCGCGCTGCGACGGCGAAGCCGGTACGCACCCGCTGCGCCGCGCGTTGAATCGGGGCGGCCTCACCCAGTGTCGACTCGCCGGTGGCCGACAGAACGGCAACGGTGAGATCGCGCCGCGTCGGTCGTGCGATCCGGGAATTGAACGCGGCCGGTTGGCCCGCCGTCAACTCGGTGAAGCCGACGACCGAGGTGAAAACCACTACCCGGCCAGACATTTCGTCGGCATCTACGGAGTGCAGCGATCCGCGGAACATCATCCTGCCGCCGCCGAGCAAGCGTGGTGTCTCGCTTGGGGTCACGATGACCGCGGCGACGGTGCCATAGCGGTCGCCGATCGGATGGTGCCGCACCTGATCGACGCGTAGCGCCACCGCGACGGCGAAACCCAGTCCTACCGACGCAATCGCGACCGTGCCCGCCGCTGTCATCCGCACGCCCGCGCGCGCTCCTCGAGGTCCGATCCCCCACCATGCCGCCGCGGTCGCGGCGGCGATCGCCCCGAGCAGCGCCACGATGATGCCGCTCATCGACCACAGGATTCCGGCGGCGGTGACGCCCCAGCTTGTCAACGCCGCGGGCACCAGACGGACGTCCAGGCGGATCTCCCGACCGTCGACGCCGCTCACACATGGACCTGGGCACGCAGCTTCTCCAGCCGCGCGGGACCGATGCCGTCGATATCGGCGAGCTGGTCGACGCTGGTGAACGATCCGTTGGCGTCCCGCCACGCGATGATGGCCGCCGCAGTCACCGGACCGACACCGGGCAGCGTGTCCAGTTGCTCCAGCGTTGCGGTGTTCAAGTCGACCAAACCGCCTGGCGCCGAGGCACTTCCGGTGGCTATCGGTCCGCCCGCTGATGCGGCAGCGCTCGGCCCGGCTGCGATCGAGCTGCCCATCGTCGTCGGTTCCCCCGGCGGGGCGGCGATGCCGACGATGATCTGCTCACCATCGGCCACGCGGCGAGCCATATTCAGCCCGATCAGGTCGGCACCGTCGAGGGCACCCCCGGCTGCCGTCAGCGCGTCGGCTAGCCGCGCACCCTGAGTCAGGGTCACCAGACCCGGCTTGTGCACGAGTCCGACCACACTCACGATGACGGGTCCTTCTGGCGCAGGCGCTGCCGGCGGGTGGCTGGCGCTTGAAACCATCTCGACCGGTGGCAGTTTGGCCGATACCACCGGCGGGGTCTTGTCTCGAAGCAATGTGAATACGGTGACCAGGACGGCGATCACACCGACGACACCAAGTGCGATCGCACCGGCGCGACCGGGGTCGGCGCGGATGGCCGCCAGCCATCCTGACGTATCGCCAGTCCTGGCTTCGGGCAGCCAGCGCGACAACGCCGCATCGGGCTTGCCGTCGTCACCGTCTGAGTTCACATCGGCGTCGGGATCTCCGCCGAGCCTGCGGTGAAGGCGCTCGGCGGGCAGCTCGGTTCCCATGTGCCCGACGGTAGGTGGCATGAGTGACCGCACCGGGCGGGCGAGATCGTGGTTGGTGACGCCTGTGGATCAGATCTGCTCTGTGGATGAGTGCGCACACGAGGGAGGCCCTCCCCGGATGACCGCCCGGGGAGGGCCTGTATTAATGGTGGCTCTATTGGGTTGTGGGCCTACTGGTTGAACAGGTAGGCGTGGCCCACACCGTGGTGGTGGCGCCAGCCCGGCATCGCGTCGAGGGCGGGCCTGGCGTGGGTGTCCGGCGAGGTCACGATCGACGAACCTGTGCTGTCCTGCGTGATGGTGGTCGCGGCGTTGGCCATGCCGGCCAGGCCGAGGGCGGCGCCGCCGAGGATGCCGGCCGAGACGATCGGAAGGGCGATGTAGCGGGCGATGTTAGCGTTCATGTTGTTTGATCTCCTTGTGCGAGTTGGTTTTTGAGTTCTCCGCCGGGTGTTTCCGGCCTTGAGATAACTATGTCCCAGCGGGAACGAGATGTATGTCGGCCAACCGGCCCTCAGACCGGATGAACCGCGTGTCCCCCGATCGGGGGACATATGTGGACTTTGCGACTCGGCCGTATGTCCGCCGCGGAATTCGTATGATCCTGGGGTGGACGGCGTGCACGACACCGGCGGCCTGGACGGCTTCGGCCCGGTCGAGCATGCCGAGACCGAGTCGTTCTTCGCCGCGGACTGGGAGCGGCGCACCTATCGGATGATGATCGGATTGCTCGGACCGCTCAGCATCAACGGAGGGATGTTTCGCCATTCGATCGAGCGGATGGATCCCGCGCACTACCTCTCGTCGCCGTACTGGGAGCACTGGCTCACCGGCGTGACCACGCTCGTGGTCGAGGCGGGTGTGACGACGCAGGAGGATCTTGATCGCCGCGCCGGCGGGCACTTCCCGCTGTCGCAGCCAGACCGCGGCGTGCTGCCCGACGACCTCACCGCGCGCACCACGCCGCGGTTCGCGCTGGGCGATGTCGTCCGGGTCCGCGAGTGGCATCCCTCGGGGCACACCCGTGCAGCGCGCTACGTGCAGGGCAAAAGCGGAAGGATCGTGCGGATCGACGAAGCCGCGAACGTGCCCGACATCGAGGCGCACGGCGGCGGATTCGTCACCGATCCTCTCTATTCCGTGCGGTTCACGTCCCGCGAACTCTGGGGCGAGGGCGGCAGCGACGGCGAGGTCGTGCACGTCGACCTGTTCGAGCGCTACCTGCAGGAGGCGTGATGGCAGAGCACCACCCCGAAGAACTGGCACCGGTCGAGGCGCGCATCGCGGCCATCGAGGCGGTACTCGTGGAGAAGGGGATCCTCGACGTCGATGCGGTGGACGCGATCGTCGCGCATTTCGAGGACAACCTGGGGCCGATGAACGGCGCCAAGGTCGTCGCCAGGGCATGGGCCGACCCGGAATACAAGGCGCGTCTAGTGTCGAACGGGACCGCTGCGATAGCGGAACTCGGCTTCAGCGGGCCCGAGGGCGAGCACATGATTGTCGTGGAAAACCGCCCGGACATACACAATCTTGTCGTCTGCACGTTGTGCTCGTGCTACCCGTGGCCGACGCTCGGTCTGCCACCGAAGTGGTACAAGGCACCCGCGTACCGTGCACGCGCCGTCCGGGAACCGCGGAAACTGCTCGCCGAGATGGGCACGGTGATCCCGGACGACGTCGAGATCCGGGTGTGGGATTCCAGTGCGGAGGCGCGCTACCTCGTGCTGCCGATGCGTCCGGCCGGCACCGACGATCTGTCCGAGGAGCAGCTCGCGGGCATCGTGACGCGTGATTCCATGATCGGCGTGCAGCGGCTGTGACGGACACCCCCTTCGACGACGAGTCGCTCCCCCGGGACAACGGCGAACTCGTCTTCGACGCGCCGTGGCAGGCCCGGGCGCTGGCCATCGCCGTTGCAGTGGTCGAGAGGCTCGACCTGCCCTGGGATGCGTTTCGCCAGCGACTCATGACTTGTGTCGCCGAGGACCCCTACCGCCCGTACTACGAATCCTGGAGCAAGGCGCTCGAGTCACTGGTGGTCGAGGAGAATCTCGCGACGGCCGACGCGCTCGATGCCGCCACGCCGACCGTACGTAGTCCCCTCTAGCTGGATATCAATCACCCCAGCCGTCGCTTCGCCAGCACACCCAGTCGATCTCGACCAGGGCGCCGACAGCGAGCCCGGTGGTGCCGACGCAGGTCCGGCTGGGCAGCCGGTCGGGGAACCAACGCGCATACGCGTCGTTGAATGCGTCGTAGTCGTCCCAGTCGAGAAGAAACGCGCGCACCGACACGACGTCGGCCAGCCCGCCGCCACACAGCTCGGTGACCCGCGACAGGTTGCCTAACACCTGCTCGGTCTGGGTCGCGACGTCATCGCCGACCACGGCGCCGGTCACGTCGGTGGGCATCTGACCGGTCACATACAGCGTCGGGCCCGTCGCCGTGGCGTGTGCGAACGGTGCCACGGCCGGTGGCACACCGTCGTCCGGAGTGAATGTGAACGCGCGGATGCCGCCGATACTCATGCGGGAACATCCTGCCCCACGCGGGCGCAGGATTGACCCATGATCGAGATCGGATACGAACGTCGCGACAGGATCGCCTACATCACGCTGAATCGACCCGAAGCCAAGAACGCGATCACCCCGGAGATGCATGAAGAATTGTGCCGCATCTGGGCCGACTTCCGCGATGACGACGATGCTGATGTCGCGATCCTGACGGGCACCGGCGACGCCTTTTGCGCAGGTGCCGACCTCGCGACCTACGTGCCAATGAACTACGTCGACGCATCGCCGCGCCGGGTACGCGAGATCGTCGACCTCGGCTTCGGCGGCATTACCCGGGGACTGCACCGAATCACGAAGCCGACGATCGCGGCCGTGAATGGCTGGGCTCTAGCCGGCGGCCTCGAGCTCGCGCTTGCCTGTGATCTGCGGGTGGCGTCTCAACGTGCGATGTTCGGCTCGTTCGAGGCGCGACGGGGTTTCCACCACGGTGACGGAGGAATCACGCGGCTGGTCAACACATGCGGCGTCGGGGTCGCGATGCAAATGGTCCTCACCGCCGAGCCGATCGACGCGCAGCAGGCGCTGCAATGCAACATGGTGATGAAAGTCGTCCCACACGAACAAGTCCTGCAAGAGGCCGACCTGCTGGCCCGACAAATCCTCCGTAATTCCCAGCAGGCGGTGCGGTCGGCGAAGGAGACCATCCTCGAAGTCATCGGCAAGCCGCTGGACGACCAGCTTCGGATCGAGGGCTGGAATTCATACACCTGCGTCGATCAGGTCGAGGCGCGTGAGCTCTTGAGACAGTTCTTCGACAAGTCCGATCCCGGCCACGCAGCAACGAAGCCGACCGACATTTAGGCGCCTGTACACGTTCGGAATAGTGTCTACTGCACACCGGAGACACATCGAGGAGCCGACATGACCGCACCGACCGCTGACCGGCCCCTTCGGGTCATCCAGTGGACCACCGGCAACATCGGGCGGCGGTCGCTGCACGCCATCATCGGCAGGCCCGATATGGAGTTGGTCGGTGTCTACGCACACGGCGCCGAAAAGGTCGGGGTGGATGCCGCGGAGTTGTCGGGCTGGCCGGAGCCGACCGGGGTGACGGCTACCGACGATATCGACGCGCTGATCGCATTGAAGCCCGACGCCTGTTGCTATAACCCGCTCTGGCCCAACATCGACGAGCTCACCCGGCTGCTGGAGGCCGGTGTCAACGTCTGCTCCAGCGCTGCCTGGATCACCGGGGGCAAGCAAACCCCCGAGGATCTGGATCGCATTCGAAAGGCCTGTGAGAAGGGCGATTCGACGATCTTCGGCAGCGGTGCTCATCCCGGCATGACCAATATGGTCGGCATGGTGCTCAGCGGGTCATGCGAGCGGGTGGACGAGATCAGGATCACCGAGTCGGTGGACTGCTCCACCTACGAGTCAGCGGGCACTCAAACAGCGATGGGCTTCTCGCAGGACCCGGACACCCCGGGGCTGGCCGAAAGCGTCCGGCGCGAGAGCGAGGTCTTCGCGGAGTCGGCTGCGATGATGGCCGACGCCATCGGCGCGAAGCTCGACCGGATGACATTCGACGTCACCTTCACCGCCGCGACCGGCGACTCCGACCTGGGCTTCATGCAGATCCCGAAGGGCACGGTGGGCGGTGTGCTCGGCTACCACCGCGGCTGGGTCGGCGACAAGAACGTGGTCAGCGTCGGCTTCAACTGGACGATGGGCGATCACGTCACGCCGCCCAAACCGCTGGAGCACGGGCACGTCATCCAGGTGTTCGGTTTGCCCAATATGCGCACGGTGCTGCACTGCCTGCCGCCGAAGGACTGGACCGAGCCCGGTTTCATGGGGCTCGGCATGATCTACACCGCCTTGCCGGTGACCAATGCGGTCCCTGCCGTCGTCGCGGCCGCGCCCGGCATCGTCACGCTCAAGGACCTGCCGCCGGTCACCGGTCGATTCGCCGGGAGAGTTGGTCCTTCCCGGGTCCACTGACATCCTTCAGCGCGTCGGGGCGGCCGGCCATCGCCATCAACAGTGCCTCACCGGGGCCTTGCACATCGGGGCCCTTGCCGTGCGACCACTCGATGTCGGTGGCGACCAGATGCACTCCGCGGGCGCGCCAGGCACCTCGGATGGTCGGCGCGTAGCGCGAGAAGTCCAACGCAGTCCGTAGTCGGTCGGCCGGGACAGTTCGCGGGATGTCGAGCGCGCGACGGATGTCCTGCTGATGAATCATGTTGTCGGTCAACGCGACCCTGCCACCGAATCCCGCCGTCAGGCCGTGCGGCTCGGCGTATTTCCGGATCAGCTCGATCAGCTGCTCCGGTGTCCGGTCGGCATAGTCGTCAACGCCGATCTGGTTGATCCGGTCGACCATCAGCCGACCCTTCAGAAACCGGCGCACCGACTGGCCGCGAGTGAGTTCGTCGAAGCTGATGGCATGCGCGGCGACCTCGCGAACATTCCACCGATCGCACAGTGTCGGCGCCTCCCACTGTTGCGGCGACAGGGTTTCGAGAAACGCGGCGAAGTCTTCGCGTTCGGCGTGGGCCAGTTCCACCCATGCCACTATTCGTCGCCGCCGATGCATACGCCGACCGCACCTGCACCGACGTGCACCGCCAGCACGAGGCCCATATCGGTCACAGTCGGCGGGGCGATCTGCGGGAGCCGCACGGTCAGCGTCTTGGCGATGTCGTCGGCGGCATCCGGATTGTCGACGTGGTGCACCGCGATCGTCGCGCTGCCGTCGCCCACCACCTCGGCGACCTGATCGATCATCGCCGCATGCGCCTTGGTGGCGGTGCGGATCCGTTGCCCAAGCACCAGCCTGCCGTCGACATCGAGACACAACAGCGGCTTCAGCGCCAGCGCGGACCCCAAAAGTGAGGCGCCCCGGCGGATCCGGCCGCTCCGCCGCAGATTGTCCAGGCGGTGCACGACGATGAACGCATGACCGCGCGGGACGGCCGAACGCGCCGCCGCCTCGACGGCGTTCAGGTCCGCACCGGCGGCGGCCTCCTGCGCGGCCGTTAACGCGACGAAGCCCACGCCCATGGCCGCCGACCTGGAGTTGACGACCCGCACCGCGGGGCCGAACTCACGTGCCGCCGACACCGCAGCACTGTAGGTGCCCGAGAGCGCGGCCGAGATGTGCACGGCGACCACGCCGTCGCCGTCGCTCTGCTGCAATGCTTCCCGGTAGGCGTCGGTGAGTTCGGCAGGCGTTGCACCCGCGGTGGTGGCGTGTCGCTGGTGGACGTCGGCAGGAACCTCGTCGACGCCGTCGCGGAAGTCTTTGCCGTCCAACAGGATGTGCAGCGGCACCTGGAGAATCCCGCACCGCTCGCGGTCCTCGGGCTGAAGGCGCGAGGACGAGTCGGTCACGACGACGACTGCCACGGCTAAGTCTGATCCTCTGGAGTCACCCCGGCCTCCTGCAGGCCCTTCAACATCAGTTCGGCGACCGCCTCGTGCGCCTCGAAGTTCCAGTGGATGCCGTCGGGGTTACCGCGGCCGCTCATGATGTGTTCGGCCACCGCGGCTTTCAGGTCGACGAGTGGGACGTCGTGTTGTGCTGCCCATTCGGTTATCGCCTTGGCCGTGCCTGCCCTGCCGCGATGCGCCTTACCGTACGTCTCGGCTATATGCACCGACGGCAACGATGCGACGATCGGGATGCCAGGCCGGTTGAAATCGATTGCACCGCGGGTCAGCTCGAGGTATTCGACCGAGACGTGCGGCGGCAGTGCGGCCCGTGCGACCGGAGAGAACCTGGGCTGCACCCAGCCGTACCCGTCGCGCACCCAGCGCCGTAGCCACGACGGGCGTACGTAGCGGATGAGCTCACGCAGCGCAGTCGGCAGCGGCGAGGGCAACGAGTCCATTCCACAGGTCGCGAAGATCACTGCGCCCGCCCGCGGCAGCGCCGCCCACGAGCGCGGATCCTGGGTCGCGGCCCACCACACGTCACGACAGGTCCAGCCGATCCGCCCGATGAGCTCGACGTCCCAACCGAGATGACCGGCAACGATATTCGGCCAGATCCGCGGATCATCGGCAGGCAAGCCGCCTGTGGGCCCGTAGTAGGAAAGCGAGTCACAGAAGACGAGGAGGGTGCGCCGGTCAGAGGACATCGTTGGCGACCTGCGCGGAGGCGTTCCATACGTCGAGCCGCCACCGGATATCGTCCGCCTCCGCGTCGGCGGTCGAGTGTCCGGACAGCTGGACCCAGCTGGCGTTGCCCATTCCGCCCAGCGCAGGCCAGTTGGCCACCGGCAGCTTGAGCAGCGCCGCCGTCAACGCGGCGATCAGACCGCCGTGTGTCACCAGCACCACCGGCCGTTCGGGTTCGTCTGTCCCCCATTCGGTTTGGTCGGCAACAAGCTCGGCGATCAACGGCATGCCTCGCGCGGCGACATCGACACGACTCTCCCCGCCGTGCGGTGCCCACGTGGCGTCGTTGCGCCACTCCAGTCGCGCTCCGGGCGCCGCGGCGTCAACCTCGACATGCGTCATGCCCTGCCAGTCCCCGAGGTGTGTCTCGCGCAGCCGGGTATCCACTTCGATCGGCAGGCCGGACCGCTCGCCGAGCACCACCGCGGTGTCGAACGCGCGACCGAGATCGGACGAGACGATCAGCAACGGCTGCCGCTTCGCGAGCACCTCGGCAGCGGCCACGGCCTGATCCCGGCCGAGATCGCTCAACTCGGTGTCGAGCTGACCCTGCATGCGGCTGCCTGCGTTGAATTCGGTCTGCCCGTGTCGCAGCATCACCAGGCGGCGGATTCTCATGGCGCAGGCTCCCCCGGCTCCAGGGCGACCGGAATGATGGGGCAGTCTCGCCATAACCGGTCCAGCGAATAGAAATTGCGCTCGTCCTGATGCTGAATGTGCACGACGATGTCGACGAAGTCCAGCAGTGTCCAGCGGCCTTCGCGGGCACCTTCGCGCCGTGCCGGCTTGTAGCCTGCCAAGCGCATCTTCTCTTCGACCTCGTCGACGATGGCGTTGACCTGACGCTCGTTGGTCGCCGATGCGATCACGAAGCAGTCGGTGATGACCAGTTGGCCGGACACGTCGATCACCACAACATCGTCGGCGAGTTTGTCCGACGCCGCCTGCGCAGCGACCGTCGCCATCGTGATGGACTCGTCGGAGGCGGTCACCGCGGCTGCTCCTGCGTCGCAAGGGCAGCGGAACTGTAGAGACCTCGTTTGGACACGTACTGCACTACCCCGTCGGGCACCAGGTACCAGATCGGCCTGCCCTCTTCGGCACGCTTGCGGCAGTCGGTCGACGAGATCGCCAACGCAGGAACCTCGACCAGCGTGAGCGCGTCGTCGGCGGTGTCCTTGAGGGCCGCGGCGATGTGTTC
The DNA here is from genome assembly GCA_963713225.1 of uncultured Actinomycetota bacterium. Taxonomy (GTDB): domain Bacteria; phylum Actinomycetota; class Actinomycetes; order Mycobacteriales; family Mycobacteriaceae; genus Mycobacterium. The sequence goes on from CAVQLB010000004.1 coordinate 93,843, forward strand.
GCCGTCGAGTTCGTAACCCGGCCGGCTCACTCCGACGAACCTGGCGAGGGCGAACATCTCCTTCCAGTCCTGCCACGTCAGGATCGACGCCAGTGCGTCGGCGCCGGTGATGAAGTAGAGGTCGGCGTCGGGGTTGAGCGCCTGCAGCTCGCGAAGGGTGTCGCGGGTGTAGGTCGGGCCGCCGCGGTCGATGTCGACCCGGCTGACGGAGAACCGCGGATTGGACGCGGTCGCGATCACGGTCATCAGGTAGCGATCCTCGGCGGGAGTGACGAAGCGGTCCTTCTGCCACGGCTGACCCGTCGGCACGAACACCACCTCATGCAGATCGAAGAGATCGGCAACCTCGCTGGCCGCAACCAGGTGCCCGTTGTGGACGGGATCAAATGTCCCGCCCATCACGCCAAGCCTGCGTCGAGATTGCACGAATAGCCAGCTTACGGCAGTGGTAGGAGACGCTAGACGGCCGAGAGGCGATGCACGCCGAGGAGTTCGGAGACCTCGAACGAGGCGCGGTCGGCGCGGTACACGTCTCGGGCGTACTCCACGCAGCGGCCCGCGCTGTCCTCGGTGCGGCGGGTCAGCAGGGTGCCCGCCGATCCGGCGCGCACGCCGAGCTGTGCGCTGGATGCATCGTCGAGGACGATCGACTCCAGCACCGCGGTCGACCGGGCAAGGTCGACGCCGTAGCGGCTCCGAAGGAGTGCCCACAGCGACCCGTCGTCCGGCTCATCGAGGATGCCCGGAGTGAGGTCGGCAGGCAAGAACGTCGTCTCCAGCGCGAACGGGACGTCGTCGACGGTGCGCAGCCGATGAAAGACGTTGACCATTGCGCTTTCGTCGAGACCGAGCGCCGAGCGCACGGCCGGCGTCGGGTGCTGATGCTCGGCCCACAGCAGCCGGGCGGCCGGACGGCGGCCGAGCCGGGAGACCTCCTCCGAGAAGCTGCCGATGTGGAAGCGCACCCGCGGCTCGGCGACGAAGGTGCCGCGCGGCGGCTTGCGGTAGACCACCCCTTCGCTCTCCAGCAGGGACAGCGCCTGGCGCGCGGTCATCCGGCTGACCCCGTGCTGGTGGGCCAGCTCCCGTTCGGACGGCAGCAACGTGTGCGGTCCCAGCTGGTCAGTGACGATGCGGTCGCGCACCACCGCCGCGATCGCGATGTAACGCGGGGTGGCTGGCGGCTGGTTCCGCGCGGCGCGAGGCATGTCTGCAGAGTAACCGTGTCCGTCAACCAGCTGGTCTATGCCATCAGTTTGTAAACAGTTCGTGATCGGGGTTGACGATGACCTGCGTCACACCCATACTACGGTTCAGCCACATGGTCTATACCACTGGAGGAACGATGACCAGTCCGGAGCCCTCAGTCGCCAGCGACGCCGCTGACCTGGCAAAGTTCGGCTACAAGGAAGTCCTGGAGCGGCGCACGGGACGGTTCGCGTCGTTCGCGGTGGCGTTCGCGTTCGTCTCCATCGCCACCGGCATCTTCACCACCTACGGGGCGGTGCTGAACTCGTCGGGGCCGGTCGGCATCTGGACCTGGCCCATCGCCGTCATCGGGCAACTGGCGGTGGCGTTCATCCTGGGTGCGCTGGCCGCACGCATCCCGGTGACCGGCTACCACTACCAGTGGATGTCCCGGCTCGCGAACCCGGTGCTGGGCTGGATCCTCGGCTGGATCTCGTTCACATTCCTTGCGATCGTCGTGGTCGCGGTGGACTACACCATCGCGTCGACGATCTTTCCGGTGCTACTGAACTACGAGGGCACCGCGACGATCGCGTGGATCGTTACCGCGCTGGTGCTGTTGATACAGGGGGCGCTGGTCGCGTTCTCGACGCCGTGGGCGGAGCGCGTGAACAACACCTTCGTCTCGCTCGAACTCATCGGCATGGTGACGCTCACGGTGCTGCTGCTCGTCGTGGCCGCCGTCCGCGGGGAAATGGACTTCTCGAACCTGTGGAGCAAGGGCGCCGTGCCCGAAGAAGGATTCTGGAGCTTCGGCGACTGGACCACCGCAGGTCCGTGGATGTTGGGGTTCCTGCTCGGCGCCTTCACCATCGTCGGTTTCGAGTCCGCGGCGAACCTGGCCGAGGAGACCAACGACCCCGAACGTGTCGTCCCCCGGGCGATGTGGCAGGCCGTCCTCGCGTCCGGTGTGCTCGGCTTCTTTTTCATCCTCGCCGTGACGCTGGCCGCAGGTGACCCGGTCGCGCTCGCCGAGTCCGGCACCCCGATCGCCGATGTCATCGACAACACCCTGGGTTCGGCCGTCGCCACCCTCCTGCTGGTGATGGTGGTGCTGGCCATCTTCGCGTGTGGTCTGGTGATCATGATGACCGGCGTGCGGTTGACCTGGGCCATGTCTCGTGACGAACGTTTCCCGGGCTGGCAACAGTGGAATCAGATCTCGCCGAGGTTCCACACCCCGCTGAAGGCCACGGTGCTGTATGTCGTTCTGGCCCAACTGATCCTGGCGACGTTCGCGCACTCGGAAACGGCGTTGTTCACCTTGTTCGGTGCCGCGACACTGCTTCCCGCGGTCATGTACGCCTCGACGGTGGTGCTGTACCTGGTCAAGCGCAAGTCCCTGCCGGTCAGCGACAAGTTCAGCCTCGGTGTCTGGGAGATCCCAATTCTGATAGTCGCCGTGGTGTGGCTGGTGTTCGAACTCGCGCTGTTCCGGGACTCGAGTTTCAAGCAGGCATGGGCCTACGTCATCGTGATGGTGATCATCGGCGCGATCTATCTCGGCTACCTGTTGGTCAGCCGGGGCGGTAGGCACGGCCTGTCCATGCCGGATATGCATTCGATCGACGCCGAACTGGAGCACGAGGCGGAGAAGGGCTGACGTGCACCACGTCCTGGCCATCGACCAGGGCACGTCGGGGACCAAGGCCATCGTGGTCGACGAGTCCGGACGGGTCGTGTCGATCGCCGAGGTCGCGGTGCGGCCGGAATATCTGCCGGGCGGCGGCGTCGAGCAGGATCCCGAGGCGCTGTTCGACTCGGTCGTCGACGCAGGGCGACAGGCCTTGGCGCAGGCCGATGTTCCGGTGGTCGCCGTGGCGCTCGCCAACCAGGGCGAAACCGTATTGGCCTGGGACCGCGACACCGGGCGGCCGCTGACCCCTGCGGTGGTCTGGCAGGACCGTAGGGCCGAGGCGATCTGCGCGCCGCTTTCGGCGTCGGCGGACGCTATCGCGCGACGCACCGGCCTGGTGCTCGACCCGTATTTCTCCGCGCCGAAGATGGCCTGGATCCGGGCGAACATGACCGCGGCGGGCGTGGTCACCACCACCGATACCTGGCTGGTGCACCGGTTGTGCGGGGCGTTCGTCACCGACGCCTCCACGGCCAGCAGGTCGCTGTTGATCGCGCTGGACTCGGTCACATGGGACGAAGAGCTTCTCGGCCTGTTCGGGCTGACCGGCGAAGCGCTTCCCGAGATCGTGGGCAGCGACCAGATCGTCGGCAGCACAGATGTTTTCGGGCCGACGATTCCGGTCGCCGGGCTCATCGTCGACCAGCAAGCCGCACTGCTGGCCGAAAGCTGCCTGACGCCCGGCGACGCCAAGTGCACCTTCGGTACGGGTGCCTTCCTGCTGGCGCAGCTCGGCGGCAACCCGGCACGATCGACGTCGGGGCTGACCACCTCGGTGGCGTGGCGGCTGCGCGAGCAGACGTCCTACTGCGTCGACGGCCAGGTCTACACGGCGGCATCCGCCGTGCGGTGGGCAGTCGACCTCGGATTGGTGCCCGCCGCGGATCAAATCGACGCGGTCGCAGCCGATTCCAGCGGCGACGTGCTGTGTGTTCCCGCACTCGCCGGGCTGGCCGCACCATGGTGGGACTCGGCGGCCGCGGCGTCGTTTTCCGGGATGTCGCTCAGCAGCGGTCGCGGGCAGTTGGTTCGCGCACTGTTGGAGGGCATCGCCGCTCAGGTCGCCGCGCTCGCCGACCTCGTCGCCACCGATCTGGGCCAGCCGCTGACCAGGCTTCGGGTGGACGGCGGGCTGACCCGTTCGGCGGTACTCATGCAGGCGCAGGCCGACTTGGCGCGCATCCCCGTCGACGTCTACCCGTCACTGCACGCCACCGCACTCGGCGCCGCCGCGTGCGCCCGAATGGCACTCGACCCTGGTATCGACGTGGCGGACGCGGTCGGCACGTGGTCACCCGAGCACACCTTCGAGCCTGAGTGGTCTGACGACCGTGCCGCCGACTTCATGGAGCGATGGATGCGTGCCGCGGAATCGGTTCTGGCGCAGAAGGAGACGACGACCACATGAGCGGCGGCACCCTCGACGTCCGCGTCGACGACGTGGTAGTGGTCGGCGGCGGGATCGTGGGCTGCGCGATCGCGCGGGCACTGGCGGGCACGAACCTGTCGGTGACGCTGGTGGAAGCGCGCGACGATGTCGGCGACGGCACGAGCAAGGCCAATACCGCCCTGTTGCACACCGGCTATGACGCCAGTCCCGGCACGCTCGAGTCGCAATTAGTGGCCCGCGGCTACGAGCTGCTCGGCGACTATGCGGAGCAGACGGGCATTCCGGTCGAGCGCACCGGCGCGCTGCTGGTCGCATGGACCGACGAGGAACGCGACGCCCTCCCGGGTCTGAAGGACAAGGCCGAACGGAACTTCTACCACCGCTGCGAGATCGTCACGGCCGACGAGGTGTACCGGCGCGTCCCCGATCTGGGCCCCGGCGTACTGGCCGGGCTGACCGTGCCCGGCGAGTCGATCATCTGCACCTGGACCACCAACCTCGCGTTGGCCACCGACGCGGTTGCGCGCGGTGCGCGCCTGATGTGCGGCGCGCGGGTGACGGGGGTCCACGCCGGCGACGGGCACACGACGCTGCAGACCACGAGCGGAGAGGTCTGCGGTCGTTGGGTCATCAACGCGGCGGGGCTCGGGGCGGATTACCTCGACGCCGAGTTCGGGCATCACCGATTCACCGTCACCCCGCGGCGCGGCGAGCTGCTGGTGTTCGACAAGCTGACCCGGCCGATGGTGCCGTGCATCGTGTTGGCCGTGCCGTCGTCGCGCGGCAAGGGGGTGCTGGTCAGCCCGACCATCTACGGCAATGTGATGGTCGGGCCGACCTCGGAGAACCTCGAAGACCGCACCGCCACAGGCACTTCGGAAGAGGGCTTCGAATTTCTGCTGTCCAAGGGCCGCGCGCTGATGCCGTCGCTGTTCGACGAGGAGATCACCGCCACCTACGCCGGTCTTCGTGCCGCGATCGACCGCGACGACTACCTGATCGACGTCGATGCGTCTGCGCGCTATGTGCTGGTCGGCGGAATCCGTTCCACCGGGCTGACAGCGGGGATGGCGATCGCCGAACACGTGACGGGTCTGCTCGACGAAGCGGGCCTCGACGTCGACGAACGCGCGGATCTTCCTGCGCCGCCACGGATGCCGAACATCGGCGAGGTCGGGGTGCGCCCGTATCAGGACGCCGAACGCATCGCCGCCGATCCCGAGTACGGTCGCATCGTCTGCTTCTGTGAGCGGGTCACCGCGGGCGAGATTCGCGACGCGTTCGGGTCCCCGGTACCGCCTGCGGATCTCGACGGGCTGCGTCGCCGCACCCGGGTGATGAACGGACGCTGCCAGGGTTCTACTGCGGCGCGCACACCCGGGCCCTGCTCGACGCGCATGGTGCATCGCGATGACCGACCAGCATGTCGCGGTGGCGATCGTCGGGGGCGGACCATCAGGACTGACCGCCGCCGCATCGCTGGCGCGACATGTCGACGGTGAGGTGCTCGTCATCGAGCGCGAAGCCGAGACCGGTGGAATCCCGCGCCACAGCGACCATCCCGGCTACGGCATGCGTGATCTCAAGCGCTTCATCTCCGGTCCCGCCTACGCCAGGCGGCTCACCGGCATGGCGCAGGATGCCGGTGCGGTGCTGGAGACCGAGGCGATGGTCACCGGTTGGACCGGCGAGCGGGGACTGCAGATCACCTCGCCACGGGGAATTCGAACCGTCACGGCCGACGCTGTCGTGCTGGCCACCGGCGCGCGGGAGCGGCCCCGCCCCGCACGGCTGATACCCGGCGACCGGCCCGACGGCGTGTACACCACCGGACAGCTGCAGAACCTGGTGCATCTGCACCACGCACCCGTCGGCACCCGCGCACTGATCGTCGGCGCCGAACTGGTGAGTTGGTCAGCCGTATTGACGCTGCGCGAATCCGGCTGCGCCACCGTCGGAATGGTCAGCCGCTACCCGCGAGCGGAGGCCTACGCGGTGTTTCGGGCCCCGGGCCGGTTCTTGATGGACGGGCCGGTGTTCACTCGCAGCCGTATCGTCGGCATCCAGGGCAAGGACCGTGTTCGCAGCGCTGTGGTGGAGAACATCGACAGCGGATCGAGGGTGAGCGTCGACTGCGACACCGTGGTGTTCACCGGCGATTGGATCCCCGACCACGAACTTGCCCGCACCGCCGGCCTGACGATGGACCCCGCCACCCGCGGACCCGTGGTGGACGCGGGCCTGCGCACCGAGCAGCCCCGGCGTGTTCGCCGTCGGCAACCTGCTGCACCCGGTTGACACCGCCGACGGCGCGGCGCTGGACGGACGGCATGTGACTTCCGCAGTGAGCGATTGGCTGGAGCATCGCGGCGAACCGCCGAAGGCCGTCCGCATCCGCGCCGAGACGCCGCTGCGATGGGTTGCCCCGCAACTGGTCTCACCCGAGGGCGGTGTCGCTGCCAGGGGTGACGTGTTGTTCTGGGTTGACGAGTACCGCAGGCTGCCGAAGCTCCAGGCGGTGCAGGACGGCCGCGTCCTCGCGACGAAACGCACGCCGTGGCCCGCCGCACCGGGGCGGGTGTACCGCGCGCCGTGGTCGCTGGTTTCGGGCGCCGACCCGGCAGGCGGCGACGTCACCGTCTCCTTCGCCTGACGCCGCGAATTGCATTCCAGGCACTGACATGCTCCGTGAAATGCGTTTCGCGAAGAACTAGACCGGGAGCAGGGCGTCGATCACGCTCGCCAGCTGTTTGGCCGACCGGCATTCGTGCATGGTGATGATGTCCTCGTAGCGCGGGACCGCCGAGTCGCCGCTGCCCCACAGGTGTTTCGGCTCGGGGTTCAGCCAGTGCGCGTGCCTGCTGGCGTTGACCATGTGCTCGAGCAGGTCGGTCTCGGGGTTGCGGTAGTTGTTGCGCCCGTCGCCGAGTACCAGTAGAGAACTGCGGGGCGACAACACGTTCGGGAAGTTGTTGAGGAACGACACGAACGCGTGGCCGTAGTCGGAGTGGCCGTCGCGGGTGTACACACCCGCCTCCCGGGTGATGCGCTGCACCGCTACCGCGAGATCGGCATCGGGCCCGAACATCTCGGTGACCTCGTCGGTGGTGTCGATGAACGCGAAGACGCGGACGCGCGAGAACTGTTGCCGCAGCGCGTGTACCAGCAACAGGGTGAAGTGGCTGAATCCCGCGACCGAGCCGGACACATCGCACAGCACGACGAGCTCCGGTCGTGCCGGATGCGGCTTCTTGAGCACCACGTCGATCGGCACACCACCGGTGGACATGGACTTGCGCAACGTCTTGCGCAGGTCGATCTCGCCGGCGCGCGACCGGCGTCGCCTGGCGGCCAGCCGGGTCGCCAGCGTGCGGGCCAACGGTGCCACCACCCGTCGCATCTGCCGCAGCTGCTCGCCGGAAGCGCGCAGGAACTCGACATTCTCGGCCAGCTGCGGAACGCCGTACATCTGCACGTGGTCGCGGCCCAACTGCTCGGCCGTGCGTCGCTTCGTCTCACCCTCGACCATCTTGCGCAGCTGCGCGATGCGTTGGGCCGCAATCGACTTAGCGATCTGCTCCTGCGTCGGTGTCGGTTCGTCGCCGTACGGGGCGAGCAGGCCGGCCAGCAGCCGGCCTTCGAGATCGTCGAGGTTCATCGCCTTGAGCGCCTGATACGACGAATACGACGGTCCCCGGCTGGAGTTGTAGCGACCGTAGGCCTCGACGATCTGGGCGATCATCGCCGCCATCCGCTCGTCCATGTTGGCCAGCTCTTCGTTGTCGTTCAGCAGGTCCAGCAGCATCTGCCGCATCGCCTCGACATCCTCGGGCGGCAGGCCTTGATCGTCGTCGTCGCTCTCTTCGAGCACGGTCTTGGCGCCCAACGCCGCGGGGAAATACAGGTCGAACATCGCGTCGTAGGTGTCGCGGTGGTCCGGTCGGCGCAAAACGGCGCACGCGATGCCCTCGCGCAGCACCTCGCGGTCGCCGAGCCCCAGCACACCCATCACCCGTCCGGCATCGACCGTCTCCGACGGACCCACCGAAATGCCTTGTTTGCGTAAGGCTTCGACGAACTCGACCAGGTGGCCGGGAATTCCGTGAGGGGCCAGCGGCTGCGGCGGGCGGGTGCGTCGGACGGCCATCAGTTCAGTCTCAGCTCCCCGGACGCTTTGGTCTGGTCGGACTGGTGCTTGAGCACAACGCCAAGGGTCGCGGCGATCAACTCGTCGTCGATGGTGTCCATTCCCAGCGCCAGGACCGTGCGCCCCCAGTCGATCGTCTCGGCCACCGATGGCACCTTCTTGAGTTGCATGCCGCGCAGCACACCGATGATGCGCACCAGTTCCTCGGCCAGGTGCTCGGGCAGTTCCGGCACCCGCGACAGCAGGATCCGGCGCTCCAGGTCGGGGTCGGGGAAGTCGATGTGCAGGAACAGACACCGGCGCTTGAGCGCCTCGGACAGCTCGCGGGTGGCGTTCGACGTCAGAAGGACGAACGGTGTGCGTTCGGCGGTGATCGTGCCGAGTTCCGGCACGGTGACCGCGAAGTCGGACAGCACCTCGAGCAGCAGGCCCTCGATCTCGATGTCGGCCTTGTCCGTCTCGTCGATGAGCAGAACCGTCGGCTCGGTCTGCCGGATCGCCGTCAGCAGCGGACGCGACAGCAGGAACTCTTCGGAGAACACGTCGGTTTTCGTCTGATCCCAGTCGCCATGCCCCGCCTGGATGCGCAGGATCTGCTTGGCGTGGTTCCACTCGTAGAGCGCGCGGGCCTCGTCGACGCCCTCGTAGCACTGCAGCCGCACCAGGTCAGAACCGGTGGACTGGGCCACGGCGCGGGCCAACTCGGTCTTGCCGACACCCGCTGGACCCTCGACCAACAACGGCTTTCCCAGCCGGTCGGCGAGGAAGACCGCTGTGGCCGTCGCGGTGTCAGGCAGATAGCCGGTCTCGGCAAGCCGTCGCGCGACATCGTCGATGTCGGCGAACAGCGGCGCCGGGCGTGCGGGGACGCTCACGTATTTCTCCTAATTAGGCCGGGCGGGTGTGGCCGTCGCCCCACACAATCCACTTGGTCGAGGTCAATTCTGGCAGACCCATAGGTCCTCTGGCGTGCAGCTTCTGCGTGGAGATGCCGATCTCGGCGCCGAAACCGAACTGCTCGCCGTCGGTGAACGCCGTCGAGGCGTTGACCATCACCGCTGCGGCATCGACTCGATCGGTGAACCGTTGCGCAGCAGCGAGATTCGTCGTCACGATGGCCTCGGTGTGACCGGTGCCGTACTCGTTGACGTGTTCGATCGCGGCATCGAGCCCGTCCACCACGGCCAGCGCGATGTCCATCGACAGGAACTCGGTGCGCAGTTCGTCCTCGCCCGGGTCGGCGTGGACGGTGACGCCCGCGTCCTGCAGCGCCTTCACCAGCCGCGGCACGGCACGGTCGGCGATGGACGCATCGACGAGCACCGACTCGGCGGCATTGCACACGCTCGGGCGACGGGTCTTGGCGTTCAGCAGAATTCGTTCGGCCACGTCCAGGTCGGCGGCCTCGTGGACGTACACATGGCAGTTGCCGACCCCGGTTTCGATGGTCGGCACCATCGCGTCGCGGACCACCGCGTCGATCAGCCCGGCTCCCCCACGCGGGATCACCACGTCGACGAGGCCGCGCGCCTGGATCAAATGGGTGACGCTGGCGCGGTCCTCGGCGGGCAGCAGTTGCACCGCATCCTCCGGCAGCTGCTCGGCCGCCAGCGCGGCGCGCAACGCGAACACCAGGGCGGCGTTTGAGCGCACGGCCGACGAACTTCCGCGCAGCAGCACGGCATTGCCGGACTTGAGCGTCAACCCGAACGCATCGACGGTGACGTTCGGCCTGCCTTCGTAGACGATTCCGACCACGCCGAGCGGAACCCGCTGCTGGCGCAGCTGAAGACCGTTGGGCAGGGTGCGGCCGCGGACGAGTTCGCCGATCGGGTCGGGTAGTCCCGCGACCTGACGCAGCCCGTGGGCGATGCCTTCGACGCGCGCCGGGTTCAGCGCGAGCCGGTCCAGCATGGCCGCAGGCGTTCCGGCAGCGCGCGCGGTCTCGAGGTCTTCGGAGTTGGCGGCCAGGATCTCGTGCGTGCGCGCGAGCAGCGCGTCGGCCGCCGCGTGGAGGGCCTTGTCCTTGGTCTCGGTGTTCAGCGTGGCCAGGACGCGGGACGCCACCCGCGCCCGGCGCGCCGCGTCGTGCACCTGCTGGCGCAAGTCAGGCTGCGACGGTGCTTGCACACTCATTACCCCAGCGTATCGGACATGTGCGTAAGGCTCGACGGGTGTCAGCCGGCGCACGGTGGACTAGCGTGGACGGCTATGGCGGCGCGGGTCTGCGTAGTGGGCAGTGTCAACGCCGACCTCACATTTACCGTCGATGCCCTGCCGCGGCCCGGCCAGACGGTTCTCGCGTCATCGCTCTCGTCTGCCCCGGGTGGCAAGGGCGGCAACCAGGCGGTGGCCGCGGCGCGGGCAGGGGCGTCCGTACAGCTTGTCGCGGCGCTCGGCACCGACGCGGCCGCCGAGCGGCTACGCGCCCACCTGCGCGACAACGAGGTCGGACTCGAAGGCGTGGTCGGCCTGCCCGGACCGAGCGGCTCGGCGGCGATCATCGTCGACGCCGCGGCGGAGAACGCAATCGTGGTCGCACCGGGCGCGAACGCGCACCTGAGCGTGGACTCCGCCGACGTCCGGGCGGTGATCGCCGACAGCGACGTCGTGCTAATGCAGTTGGAGATCCCGATCGCCGCCGCCACCGAGGCCGCTCGGGTCGCGCGGGCCGCGGACGCGGTCGTCATCGTCAACGCGTCACCGGCAGGCGCGAAGCCCCATGACCTGCTGGCGTTGTCGGAACTGGCTGACGTCGTCGTGGTCAACGAGGCCGAAGCCCGCGAATGGCACTGGCCGGTGCCCAATCTGGTGATCACCCGCGGGTCGCGGGGCGCGAGCTACCTGGGCGAAGACGAACGGTTCGACGTGCGTGCGCCCGCGGTCCGCGCGGTGGACACCACCGGGGCGGGCGATGTCTTCGCCGGCGTGCTGGCCGCGGGCTGGCCGGCAGGCCACGAGGACGCATTGCGGCGGGCATGCGCGGCGGGCGCGTTGTCGACGCTGGTGGCGGGTGCGGGTGACTGCGCCCCGTACGCCGAGGCCATCGACGACGCGGTGATCAATTCCAGAGCTGGAGAAAGGCAACGATGACGACGACCGAAAACGGTCCGCGCCCGCCCGACGGCGATTGGCTGGGCACGCCGTACCTGCGCTTCACCCGCGAAGGGGCATTCGGTGTGTGCACGCTGGACCGGCCGGAGGCCCGCAACGCGATGACGCCGGCGATGTATTTCGGCATCCGGTATGCGGTCCGGCACGTCGACGCCGACCCCGACCTCGCCGGCCTGCTGATCACCGGCACCGGCGACGTCTTCGCACCCGGCGGCGACATGGGCGGCGGTGATGGCAGTGATAACTGGCTGACCTTCGGGTCCGCGTTGGGCATGGACGTGACGCCGTTCGAGACGCTGCGCCAGTCGGTCAAGCCGGTGGTGTCGGCGGTGAACGGCCTGTGCCAGGGCGGCGGGCTGCAGATCGCGCTGTGCAGCGATATGACGGTGGTCAGCGATCGGGCGACGTTCCGGGTGCCCGAGCTGCTGAGGGGCATCGCGGATACGTACTACAGCCAGATGCTGGCGCGGCTGATCGGCCCGGTGCGCACGCGCGATCTGATGTTCACCGGCCGCACGTTGTCCGCTGCCGAGGCGCAGGAGTGGGGCATGGTCGCCCGGGTGGTTCCGCATGACGAGTTACTCGATGCCGCACGCGACGTGCTCGGGCAGTGCTGCCGCTCTGCCCCCGCGGCGCGGAGCCTGGTCAAGTCCAGCCTGGACAACTACCTCGGACTATTCGACCGCATCGGCATGCAGGCGAGTTATTCGTCACCAGAAGCTCTCGAGGGGTTCCGCGCGTTCAAGGAGCGGCGATCCCCGCAATGGGTGCACCCCGAGCTGCGACTCGACGGTCGCCTCTGAAATAGTTCAGTCTTTTCTGAATACAGAACCTCCTGTACTGTTCGGCTCATGCAGACGGTCACCGACAGCGATGCGCTGTCCAGGTTCGGATGTGCGCTGTCGGATCCCACCCGCGCCGAGATCCTGTTGATGCTGCGCGAGGCGCCCGGCTATCCCTCCGAACTCGCCGAGAAGATCGGCGTGACGCGCCAGATCCTGTCCAACCACCTGGCCTGCCTCCGCGGCTGCGGACTGGTGGTCGCCGAGCCCGAGGGCCGCCGCAGTCGCTATCGGCTCGCCGACGAGCGGATCGGGCATGCACTCGACGATCTGATCGGGCTCGTGCTGACCATCGACCCGGCCTGCTGCCCCGCCGCCGAAACCGACGCCTGCTGCTGATGAGCGCGCCAGCGCGATCGCGTCGCGAGGTACTCACCCGGCGGATCCGACTGCTCGTCGCCGCGACCATTACCTACAACATCGTCGAGGCGGCCGTGGCGCTGGCGGAGGGCACCCGCGTGTCGTCCTCCGCGCTGATCGGCTTCGGACTGGATTCGGTCATCGAGGTGTCGTCGGCGGCAGCTATCGCGTGGCAGTTCTCGATCACGGACCCGGAGCGCCGGGAAAAAACCGCGCTGCGGTTCATCGCGTTCTCGTTCTTCGCCCTCGCCGCATATGTTTCCGTCGACGCGGTGCTCTCGTTGCTGGGTTACGGCGAGGCACGGCCATCGCTGGTCGGCATCGTGCTTGCCGCGGCCAGCCTCGTCGTCATGCCGGTGCTGTCGTTGACGCAGCGGCGCACTGGTCGAGCACTGGGATCGGTCTCTGCGGTTGCGGATTCGAAACAGACGCTGCTGTGCACTTATCTGTCCGCGGCCCTGCTGGCCGGTTTGATGCTCAACGCGCTTTTGGGTTGGTCGTGGGCCGACCCCGTCGCCGCGCTGGTCATCGCCGCGGTCGCGGTCCGGGAGGGACGAAACGCCTGGCGCGGTGACCCGTGCTGCTGATGGAAGGAACGGTCATGCCCGTCGTCGCACTCGCTTTGTTCGCCGTCTTCGGCCTGCTCGGATTCGGGTGGCGCAGTTGGCTACAGCACCGCCGCACGGGGTCGACAGGTTTTCGTGGAGTTTCCGGCCGCGTCGGCTCCGCGGAGTGGTTCGCCGGCGTCGGCTTCGTGGTGGCCATGGCCGCCGCGTTTTTCGCACCGGTGCTGCAACTGGCGGGCCTGGTGTCGCCGCTGAGTCTCTTGCATGCACCGTGGATCCAGTTCACCGGCATCGCGCTTGCGGTCACCGGCATCGCCGCGACCGTCTACGCGCAGGTCGACATGGGCGACTCCTGGCGGATCGGCGTCGACCCGGCCGAGACGACAACCCTTGTCCGCAGGGGTGTTTTCGGGGTCGTGCGCAACCCGATCTTCACCGCGATGTTCGTGTTCGGGTTCGGTATCGCCCTGGTGACGCCGAACGTGCTAGCGATCGTCGGCTTCGTGCTGCTGGTGGCGACGATCGAGGTTCAGGTGCGCGTCGTCGAAGAGCCTTATCTGTCAACGAAGCACGGCGAGACCTACCGTTACTACTGCGCGGCCGTCGGACGCTTCGTACCCGGAGTCGGTGTGACCTCGAAAGGAACCGAGAACTAGTCCTCGGGGACCTCGCGTTCGATCTCGTCCAGCCAGGTTTTCGCCGACATGTCCGACGGTGCCCGCCAGTCACCGCGCGGCGACAGCGATCCGCCGTGGGACACCTTGGGACCGTTCGGCATTGCCGACCTCTTGAACTGGGCGAACGAGTAGTACCGCTGCACGAACACCTGCAGCCAGTGCCGAATCTCCTTGATTGAGTAGGCCGGCCGTTTGTCCACCGGGTATCCGGCAGGCCAGTCACCATGCTCGGTGTCGCTCCACGCGTGCCACGCCAGGAACGCCACCTTCGACGGCCGGAAACCGTAGCGCAGCACCTGGAACAGCGAGAAGTCCTGCAGCACATACGGGCCGACCTTCGCCTCGCTGCTCTGGATCTCCTCGTCCTCGCCCGTCGGCACCAACTCCGGGCTGATCTCGGTGTCCAGCACAGACATCAGCACCTCGTTCACCCGATCATCGAACTGGTGAGACGAGACGACCCACCGAATCAGGTGCTGTATGAGTGTCTTGGGCACGCCGCCGTTCACGTTGTAGTGCGACATCTGGTCGCCGACACCGTAGGTCGACCAACCCAGCGCAAGCTCGGAGAGGTCGCCGGTGCCGAGCACGATGCCGCCGCGCTGGTTGGCGATCCGGAACAGATAGTCGGTGCGAAGCCCGGCCTGCACGTTCTCGAAGGTGACGTCGTACACCTTCTCGCCGCGGGAGAACGGGTGGTCCATCTCCTTCAGCATCAACTCAGCGGTCGCTTTGATGTCCAGTTCTTCGAACGTGACGCCGAGCGCCTCGGCGAGTCGGATCGCGTTGTTCTTGGTGCGCTCGCCGGTGGCGAAGCCCGGCAGTGTGAACGCGAGAATGTCACTGCGCGGACGGTTTTCGCGGTCCATTGCGCGGGCGGCGACGATCACGGCATGCGTCGAGTCCAGACCGCCCGACAGACCGAGCACCACCTTCGGATAGTTCAGCGCCCGCAATCGCTGTTCCAGGCCGGCCACTTGAATGTTGTATGCCTCGTAGCAGTCCTGTTCCAGCCGATCTGGATCCGACGGGACGAACGGAAACCGCTCGACTTCGCGTCGCAGGCCGATGTCGCCCTTCGGCGGATCGAGCCGGAACTCGATGCGCCGGAACGACTCGGCAGTGATCGCGTGGTGCTTCCGGTTGTCATCGAAGGTGCCCATCCGCAGCCGCTCAGAGCGCAACAATTCGAGGTCGACATCGGCGACCGACCGCCGGGCACCCTTCGGGAAGCGCTCGGACTGGGCAAGACACACGCCGTTCTCCCACACCATGGTCTGACCGTCCCAGGCCAGGTCGGTGGTGGATTCGCCCTCCCCCGCCGCGGCGTAGAGGTACGCCGCCAGGCAGCGTGACGACGCCGAGCGGGCAAGCAGGCAACGGTCTTCGGCGCGCCCGATGGTGATCGGACTGCCCGACAGGTTCGCGATCACCGTCGCGCCGGCCAGTGCGGCCTGTGCACTCGGCGGGATCGGCACGAACATGTCCTCGCAGATCTCGACATGAAGGACGAAGCCGGGTAGATCGACGGCGGTGAAAAGCAGGTCCGGACCGAACGGCACATCGGCCTCGCCTACCCGGATGGTGCCGCGCACGTCGTCGCCCGCAGCCATCTGGCGTCGTTCGTAGAACTCGCGATAATTCGGCAGATACGACTTCGGAACGACGCCGAGCACGGTGCCGCGGTGGATCACCACAGCGGTGTTGTAGATCCGGTGCTGATAGCGCAGCGGCGCGCCGACGACGAGCACCGGCAGCAGATCGGCCGAGGCCACCACGATGTCGAGCAATGCATCGTCGACGGCATCCAGCAGCGCGTCCTGCATCAGGATGTCTTCGAGCGAGTAGCCCGACAGCGTCAGCTCGGGAAAAACCGCCAGCCCGACACCCTCGTCATGGCAGTCCCGCGCAACCGCCAGCACGGATTCGGCGTTCGTCGCCGGCTCACCGATCGCGGTGTGCAGGGTGCAGGCGGCCAGGCGCGCAAAGCCCTGGCCGTAGGCGGAATAGAAGTCCATCGCCTTCTATTGTCGCCCTTCAAGTGTCAAGATCGGGTGACGGGGTACCAACAATTGATGAGTGACACCGCCGTGCTCGTCATCGACATGTTCAACGCCTACGGCCATGAGGACGCCGAATCCCTGGCAGCCAGCGTCGCCGAGATCATCGATCCGGTGTCGAAACTCATCGCGGTGGCGCGCCAACGCGACGACGTCGACCTGGTTTACATCAACGACAACTACGGCGACTTCACCGCCGATCACCACGACATCGTTCGGTCCGCGCTTGAAGGTGAGCGGCCAGATCTGGTCAAGCCGCTGGTGCCGCAGAAGGGCGACTTGTTCCTGGAAAAGGTTCGACACAGCGCCTTCTACGCCACACCGCTGGCCTATCTGCTGCGCAAGCTGGAGAGCGAGCGCCTGATCCTGACCGGACAGGTCACCGAACAGTGCATCCTCTACACGGCCCTCGACGCTTACATCCGCCATTTCCAGGTGGTCGTGCCTCCCAACGGAGTCGCGCACATCGACGAGGAACTGGGCGAGGCGGCATTGCGCATGATGCACCAGAACATGCGCGCCGAGATCATCCCCGCGGAGAAGTGTCTGAGCTGACGATGGCAGCGCCCTTGTGTTGGCCTGTAGTTCGCCTACAGGCACGGTGCGCGATTCGGCGATTTTCCCTCCGTCGCGCATCGTAAGCCGAGGCGCCGTCGAACGCCCGTCACCGTGCGAACCACCTGGAGGAATTGTGAATAAGCTTGCCGTTCAACGTCAGTCGCGGCCCTTGCTGCCCGAGCTCTCTGAGCTGTCACAGCTGTTCACAGGCTTGCCGGCGTTTGCCGGTCTTCGCCCGTTCTTCGACAACCACGTGATGCGACTGGAAGACGAGACGAAGGAAGGCATCTACGAGGTGCGCGCCGAACTGCCTGGAGTCGACCCGATCGAGGACATCGAGGTGACCGTCCGCGACGGCCAGCTGACGATCAAGGCCCTGCGGACGCGGGCAGGCGAATCAAACGGGCTCTCGGAGTTCTCGTACGGTTCGTTCACCCGGACGGTGTCGCTGCCCGAAGGCGCCGACGAGGACGACGTCAGCGCCACCTACGACAGGGGCATCCTCACCGTTTCGGTCCCGCTGTCCGACACGGCATCCACCGAGAAGCACGTCGAGGTGTTCGAAGTCGCTCCCCTCGACGAGGACGACGACGAGGACGATCTCGACGACGACGGTCTCGACGAGGACGCGACGGTTGACCAGCCGGAAGGCGAGGATCAGCACCGATCCGACGACGGCGCCTGATCGCCTACCCTCGAAGGCGTGGAAGCCCCCGAACTCGTCGCCCTGCTGCAGGGCCGCCGGGTCGCCGTGCTCACCGGTGCGGGGATGTCCACCGATTCCGGCATTCCCGACTACCGCGGACCAGACTCGCCGCCGAGCAATCCGATGACGATCCGGCAGTTCACCTCCGACCCGGTGTTTCGGCAGCGCTACTGGGCTCGCAACCACGTGGGCTGGCGGCACATGGACGAGACGCTGCCGAATGCCGGGCATCGTGCGCTGGCCGCGCTCGAGCACGCAGGCGTGGTGTCCGGCGTGATCACCCAGAACGTCGATCTGCTGCACACCAAGGCCGGCAGCCACACCGTGGTCAACCTGCACGGCACCTACGCCGAGGTGATCTGCCTGGACTGCGGCCACACCATGACCCGCGCGGCCCTTGCGGAGCTGCTCGAAGCCGCCAACCCCGGATTCCTCGAACGCACGGTGAAGGTCGGCGGCATCGCGGTGGCCCCGGACGCCGACGCGATCGTCGGCGACACCTCTGCGTTCACGATCATCGACTGTTGGAGCTGCGCGGGGATGCTCAAACCCAACATCGTCTACTTCGGTGAGAATGTTCCGAAAGACATTGTGGCGCAAGCGTATGACTTGGTCGACGATGCCGACGCACTGTTGGTGGCGGGCTCGTCGTTGACGGTGTTCTCCGGCTTCCGCTTCGTACGCCACGCCGCCGCGCGCGGCATCCCGGTCGCGATCATCAACCGCGGCAGCACCCGCGGCGACGACCTGGCGAACGTGAAGATCGACAACGGTTGCTCCCCCATGCTCGCGCTGCTGGCCGACGAGCTGACTGCGATTCCGGCGTGAAGCCGCCGACGCCTATTGACCTGTTGCACCGGTTGCGCCCGAAGACCTGCCCCGCCCAAGAACGTTGGTCGCTGAGCATCGGCGACCTCATCGCCGACGCAGCTGAACGCGCCGGGCCCGCTGCGCTCAGCAGTGGGCCTGCTCAACCACTTCGGCGGCGTGGCGATCAGCGGAGAGGCGGTCGAGTTCGACGGCGAGGACGTGGATTGGTCCGACGTGACGGACATCCGCACCCGCAATCTTGTCGGCTACCTGGTCTCGGATGCGATCGACAAACAGGTCGGCAAGCTGCCGCTGCCGCGATTTCCCGGACGCGGGCTGCTGATCGACGCCGTCGGAGGCGCGGTGCTCACGGCACTTGTCGCCGCGGCTGGAAAGCAGATCGAAGAAGGCCCGCTGGACATCCGCATACCCGCAGAGGTGCACTACCGCGGTCTGCTGCGCGGCAAGGAGCTTCGCCCGGGCGTGCTCGCCGCGCTCGTACTGACCGATCCGGCGGTACGCTGACTGCCTGCAGGAGACGGCCCGGACCCACGGTGTCGACGTGCGGCCGTCAGAGGATGATCCCATCGACGCCGCGGCGCACCGCGCAGACCGCATAAAGTCGGCACCGCCAAGCTCACGTCGTGATTTCGGCGTATAGCGCTCAGCGCAACTAATCACGCCGAAATCGCTATTCAGACGGCGACGAGGTCGTCGGCGTGTACTGCGGGGCGGCGCATGTCGGCGGGTAGATCCGACGTCGAGCGGCCCAGCATCGTCGCCAGCTCTGCGGCGTCGTAGGCGACCACGCCGCGGGCCACCATGGCCTCGTCCGACGCACGCAAGTCGACCACGTCACCGCCATGGAAGCGCCCGGACACCCCGGTGATGCCCGCGGGCAGCAGCGACCGTCGCTGCTTCACCACCGCGCGCACCGCGCCGTCATCGAGGGTCAGCGCCCCCGCCGATTCGGCGGCGTAGCGGACCCAGAACCGGCGCGCGGACATCCGTTCGGGCCTGGGCGCGAACACGGTGCCAACCGACGCGTCGACCAGCGCGGTGGCGGCGTCGGACGCGGCGGCCAACAGCACCGGCACGCCCGCGTCGGACGCCAGCAGCGCCGCGGACAGCTTCGAGGCCATCCCGCCGGTGCCCAGGTGGCTGCCCCGACCGGCGACCACACCGTCGAGATCGGCGGGCCCACCGACCTCGGGGATGAACCGGGCGTCGTTCTTGCGGGGGTCCGAGTCGTAGAGGCCGTCGATGTCGGACAGCAGCACCAGGGCATCTGCGCCGACAAGGTGTGCCACCAGTGCCGAGAGCCGGTCGTTGTCGCCGAACCGGATCTCGTTGGTGGCGACGGTGTCGTTCTCGTTGACGATCGCGACCGCGTGAAGCGCGCGCAGCCGATCGAGGGTGCGCTGGGCGTTGGTGTGCTGCACGCGCATCGAGATGTCGTGGGCGGTCAGCAGCACCTGCCCGACGGGGCGCTGGTAGCGGGCGAACGCGGTGCTCCACGAGTTCACCAGCGCCACCTGGCCGACACTGGCCGCGGCCTGCTTGGTGGCCAGGTCGCCCGGCCGCTTGGTGAGCCGAAGCGGTTCGATGCCTGCGGCGATGGCGCCGGACGAGACGATCACGACGTCCGAGCCGGCCTTCATCCGCGCCTCGATGGCGTCGGCGAGGGTGGCCAGCCTGGTGGCGTCGAATACGCCGGATGGCGTGGTCAGCGCGGTGGTGCCGACCTTGACGACGACGCTGCGCGCGGTGCGGACGGCGTCCCGGTGCTCGCTCATGCGGCGACCTCGCAAGCTTGGCCGCCGCGTTCTGAGTCGATGATTCGCTCGCAAGCTTCGCTCATGGCTGCTGTTCCCGGCGTTGTTTACGCGCCCGCTTGCGTTCATCGGCCCGCACGCGGTCGGTTTGTTCCAGCCGGGTGTCGGTGCCCCGACCCGACAGCTGCACATCGACACCGGCAGGTGTCTGCGGCTCCCAGTCGAAGGTCATATCGCCGATGGTGACCGCGCATCCCGGTCGAGCGCCGAGCTTCAGCAGCTCGTCTTCGACGCCGAGACGGGCCAGCCGGTCGCCGAGGTAGCCGACGGCCTCGTCGTTGGTGAAATCGGTTTGCGCGACCCAGCGTTCGGGCCGCACACCGTGCACCGCAAAGCCGCCGACACCGTCCGATTCGACGGTGTATCCGCTGTCGTTCACCGGTATGGGCCGGATCACCGGGCGCCGGGGCACGATCTCGGGCTGCGCGGCGCGATACCTCGACACCAGATCCCACAGTCCGAATATCAACGGGCGCAATCCTTCCCGGCTGACGGTGGAGATCTCGAACACCGGCCAGCCGTAGCGTGCCTCGATATCTTCACGGACGAAATCGGCCAACTCGCGGGCCTCCGGCACGTCGATCTTGTTCAGCACCACCGCGCGCGGCCGTTCCGCCAGATCACCCAGCGTCGAATCACCCTGCAGGGTAGGCGTATACGCGGCCAGCTCGGCTTCCAGCGCGTCGATATCGGAAATCGGGTCGCGGCCGGGCTCAAGGGTGGCGCAGTCGACCACATGCACGAGCACCGCGCACCGCTCGATGTGGCGCAGGAAGTCCAGTCCGAGGCCACGGCCTTCGGAAGCGCCGGGTATCAGCCCAGGCACGTCGGCGACGGTGAACGTGTGGTCCCCCGCCGAGACGACGCCCAGATTCGGCGCCAATGTGGTGAACGGGTAGTCCGCGATCTTCGGCTTCGCCGCCGAAATCGTCGACACCAGCGACGACTTGCCTGCCGACGGGAATCCGATGAGGCCCACGTCGGCGACGGTCTTGAGCTCGAGCGTGAAGTCGCGGGCCTGGCCCCTTTCGCCGAGCAGGGCGAAGCCGGGCGCCTTGCGGGCGCGTGACGCCAGTGCGGCGTTGCCGAGGCCCCCGCGTCCGCCTGCGGCGGCCTCGAACCGGGTGCCTGCGCCGACCAGGTCGGCCAGCATTCTGCCGTTCTCGTCGAGCACGACCGTGCCGTCGGGCACCTTCAGTTCCAGATCGTCGCCCGCGGCGCCGTCCCGGTTGTTGCCCGCGCCCTGCTTGCCCGACGGTGCGTCGACGTGCGGGTGGAAGTGGAAATCGAGGAGGGTGTGCACCTGCGGGTCGACGACCAGCACGATGCTGCCGCCGCGCCCGCCGTTGCCGCCATCAGGCCCGCCGAGGGGCTTGAACTTCTCGCGATGGACCGACGCGCAGCCGTTACCCCCACTGCCCGCCCGCGCGTGGATCACGACGCGGTCGATGAACCGGGGCATCGGACTATCCTTTCCGAGTGTGAAGCTGTTGCGAGATTTCCCGAAGAACTCGCAGCAGCTTCACGTTCGCGCGAAACGTCACTCGGGGAACTAGGCCTCCGAGGCCGACGGCTCCACGATGTTGACCGTCTTGCGGCCGCGCTTGATGCCGAATTCGACCGCGCCTGCGGCCTTGGCGAACAGCGTGTCGTCGCCGCCACGCCCGACGTTGACGCCGGGGTGGAAGTGGGTGCCGCGCTGGCGGACGATGATCTCGCCGGCCTTGACGACCTGGCCGCCGAACCGCTTGACCCCGAGCCGCTGGGAGTTGGAGTCGCGACCGTTACGTGAGCTGGAAGCGCCCTTCTTGTGTGCCATGTGTTCGCTCCCTACTTGATTCCGGTGACCTTGAGGACCGTCAGCTGCTGACGGTGACCCTGCCGCTTGTGGTAGCCGGTCTTGTTCTTGAACTTGTGGATGCGGATCTTGGGGCCCTTGGTGTGCTCGAGCACCTCGCCGGTCACGGCGACCTTCTCCAGGTCCTTGGCGGCGCTGGTGACCTTCGCGCCGTCGACGACGAGAGCGACGGGCAGCGAGACCTTGGCTCCGGGCTCGGAGTCGAGCTTCTCGATCTTGACCACGTCTCCGACGGCGACCTTGTACTGCTTGCCGCCGGTCTTGACGATTGCGTACGTCGCCATCGTTTCCTTGCTCCTGGTGCTTCTCTGGGCGTCGCGCTACCCGTTGGTGCGCGAGCGGGTCTGGGGTGCGGAGCAAGTGGGCCCGCTGTCCTCGGCATCAGCCGAAAGACAACTGGTCAAGGGTACGTGAGGTGCGCCGTCATGGTCAAATCACCGCAGGTCACGGTCAGTCTTCATGGGCCGGCGGGCCTGCGGGCCTGGCGGCGGCGCGACGGCGCTGACGTCCGCCACCAACGGTTGCGCGGGCTTGCTCGCCGCGGCCGTCGCCGGAGGCGCCGAAATCGGAGTCATCCTCGTCGACCGCGTCGACGTCGACTTCGTCCGATTCTTCGTCGTCCTCGTCCGATCCTCGTCATCGTCGTCGTCCGAGTCGTCATCGTCAGAGTCGTCGTCGTCAGAGTCGATCACCTCGATGTCGTCGTCGAGGTCGTCGTCCTCGTCGTCTTCGTCCAGGTCGATCTCGTCGGAGTCCTCGTCGTCGTCCTCGTCAGAGTCGTCGTCCGAGTCGTCGAAGTCCTCGTCGTCGAGGTCCTCGTCCTCGAGGTCCTCGTCGGCAGCGTCGACGACGGCTTTCTTGATCGTCTCGGTGTCGACCTCGGCGACGTCCTCGGCGGCCTTCTTGTCGTCGTCATCCACCGCGTCGTCATCGAACGCACCGTCGTCGTCCTCGTGCTTGCCGTTGCGGGCCATCGCCTTGAACATCGGGTGCTCACCCGCGGGGTGCGAAGGCACCTTCGCAACGGCGACCTCTTCGGCGCGGCCACCCTTCTTGGAGCGCTTGCCGCGACGGCCGGACTCGGACTTGCGGCCACTCGACGGTGCCGAGTCGACAGGGTCGGAGTGCAACAGGATGCCCCGTCCCGCGCAGTGCGGGCATGGCGTGGAGAATGCCTCGATCAGGCCGGTACCCAACCGCTTTCGCGTCAACTGCACGAGGCCCAGCGACGTCACCTCCGACACCTGGTGCCGGGTTCGGTCGCGGGCAAGCGCCTCGGTCAACCTGCGCAGCACCAGATCGCGGTTGGACTCCAGCACCATGTCGATGAAGTCGACGACGATGATGCCGCCGATATCGCGCAGCCGCAGTTGGCGCACGATCTCCTCGGCGGCCTCGAGGTTGTTGCGGGTGACGGTCTGTTCCAGGTTGCCACCCGAGCCGGTGAACTTGCCGGTGTTGACATCGACCACGGTCATCGCCTCGGTGCGGTCGATCACCAGCGTGCCGCCCGACGGGAGCCACACCTTCCGGTCCATCGCCTTGGTCAGCTGCTCGTCGATGCGGTGAACGGCGAACACATCGGGGCCGTCGCCACCGGGCGGGTCGTATTTCGTCAACCGTGGAACAAGGTCAGGCGCAACGGAACTGACGTAGTCGTTGATGGTGTTCCAGGCCTCGTCGCCGGACACGATGAGCCCCGAGAAGTCCTCGTTGAACAGGTCACGGATGACCTTCACCAGCACGTCGGGCTCTTCGTAGAGCGCGATCGCGGCGCCTGCGGCCTTCTTCTTGGTCGTGACGGCCTTCGACTCGATCTCGGTCCAGCGTTCCTGCAACCGGCTGACGTCGGTGCGGATGTCTTCTTCCTTGACGCCCTCAGACGCGGTGCGGATGATCACGCCGGCATCCGACGGAACCACTTCGCGCAGAATCTCTTTGAGCCGCTGCCGCTCGGTGTCGGGCAGCTTGCGGCTGATCCCGGTCGACGACGCACCCGGCACGTACACCAGATAGCGGCCGGCGAGCGAAACCTGGGTGGTCAGCCGGGCGCCCTTGTGCCCCACCGGATCCTTGCTGACCTGGACCACGACGTAGTCGCCTGGCTTGAGGGCCTGCTCGATCTTGCGGGCAGCCCCGCCGAGACCGGCCGCCTCCCAGTTCACCTCGCCTGCGTACAGCACGCCGTTGCGGCCACGGCCGATGTCGACGAACGCCGCCTCCATCGAGGGCAGCACGTTCTGCACGATGCCGAGATAGATGTTTCCGACCAGCGAAGCCGATGCCGCGGATGTCACGAAGTGTTCGACGACGACGCCGTCTTCGAGCACCGCCATCTGGGTGTAGCGGGCGCCCTCGTGCGGCGGCTCCGTGCGAACCGTGTCGCGGACCACCATCACCCGCTCGACCGCCTCACGGCGGGCCAGGAATTCGGCTTCGCTCAGGATCGGCGGACGACGACGCCCGGCATCGCGTCCGTCGCGACGGCGCTGGCGCTTGGCCTCCAGCCGCGTCGATCCGGTGATGCCTTGAATCTCGCCGTTGTCCTTGTCGGAGCGCCCCGCGCGTTCGTGCACGACGGTATTGGGCGGGTCGTCGGGCGATCCGTCGCTGTCGGCCCCACCGCCGGACTTGCGCCGCCTGCGCCGACGGCGACGGCGGGTCGCACCGTCACCGCCACTCGTATCGTCGTCGGCGCTGTCGTCGTCGGAGTCGTCGCCGGAATCCTCGCCGTTGGACTCTCCGTCGTCGGAATCGTCACCGGAGTCGTCACCGTTCTGCTCGCCGCGACCCCGGCCCCGGCCGCGACGGCCGCGACGGCGACGCCGGCTCGGGCGATCGGCCTGGTCCTCGTCGGAGTCCGGACCGCCGTCATCGGAGTCGAGTCGTCGGAATCGTCGTAGTCGTCGTCGGGTTCCGCGTCGGCCTCGACCGGTTGCGGCGCCACGAAGAGCGGCATGTACTCCGCGGGCTCGACCGTGTTCTCGAGGATCAACCGGGACTCAGGCTCAGCGCCGTCCACATTCTCGGCCGCTGGTTGATCACCGGCTCCGTCGGCGGGTCCGCTCGGATCCTCCGAGACCGCCGTCAACCCGTCGGGCTGCGCCTCGGTCGGCTGAGTCTCTTCCGATAGGTCTTCTGTAGGGGCATCGTCGGCCACGTATTCTCCTCAAGCCCCCGGGCGCGTCGTTTCGACGCGGCCACGCGAGGGCTTCCGCTATGGGCCCGGGCTAGAGCTCCCGAGCTTGTTATGGTCTCGCTCCGAGCGGTTCGCTGAGAACCCTCCCGGTGCCTGGCTGAATGATGGCTGGGACGGTCGGCGCCACACCACTGGTGAGCGGTGGTCGCGCTCGTCAAAGTCTTCATTCGGGCATCCGGCCCTGGTGTACAGCCGTCTACCCGCGTTCAGTATCCCACATCACTCATGGTCGGCGGACCAGGCTGGACGCCTCTATCTATTGGCCCGGAAACCAGAGCTCGATTTCGCGGGCGGCCGATTCCGCCGAATCCGAGCCGTGCACCAGGTTGTCCTGGGTGATAAGTGCCAGGTCACCGCGAATTGTGCCGGGGGCGGCCTTCTCCACCGGGTCGGTGCCACCGGCGATCTGACGGAACGCTGAAATTGCTCGCGGACCCTCGACGATCGCCGCCACGACGGGCCCCGAGGTGATGAATTCCAGCAGGGAGCCGAAGAACGGTTTGCCGTCGTGCTCGGCGTAGTGCTTGCGGGCCAAGTCCTCGCCGACGTTGCGCAGTTCAAGAGCCGCAAGGGTCAGGCCCTTGGCCTCGATCCGGCGTACTACCTCTCCGACGAGGCGCCGCTTGACGCCGTCGGGCTTGATCAATACCAAGGTCCGCTCAGTCACGGCCGACAGCGTACCTGCGGAGGTTGTCTCCCCCGCCGGGCCACTCCAAATATCGTTCGCCGCAATTAGTCGGTTGGGGGCTGTTGTCCTGGCAGCAGGCCACGCTCCTCACGGCGCTTGACTTCGCTGCGGAGATAGAGAATGAGCAGCCAAACGCTCGCGAAGATCAGGCCGATGAAGCCGACTGCGCCGTGTATCGCCCAGCCGGCGATCAGCACCAGTTGGATGCCGAGGTTGACCCATATCGCCCACGGTCGACCCTGCACTCCGGCCAACAGAATCAGGAGCACGGCCATGCCGATCAGGTAGGTGCCCGTGACCGGCGTCAGCCCGCCATCTGCCACGGAGACGACCGGCAGCGCCAGCAGCACCACAATGGCTTCCAGGATCAGGGTGCCCGCCATCACGCCGCGGAAGCTCTTCCACGGATCCGGAGCCGCCGGCCGGTCTTCGCTCATGCCGGATCCCGCCCGAACAGTGTGCGGGCCGCACCAGCGGTGACCACCGACCCGGTGATCACGATGCCGCCGCCGGAGAATCCTTCGCCGTCGAGGCCGGCCTCCTCGACGAGCGCGGTCGCGGTCTCGATGGCGTCGGGCAGGGCAGCTGCGGCGATCACCCGCTCCGGCCCGAACCGCTCCTCGGCACGCACCGCCAGGCTTTCGACGTCCAGCGCACGCGGCGAGCCGTTGTTGGTCACGATCACCTGATCGAAGACCGGCTCCAGGGCGGCCAGGATGCCGTCGACATCTTTCTCCGCCATCACCGACACGATGCCGACAAGGAATCGGAAGTCGAACTCCTCGGCCAGCGTCTGGGCCAGCGCTGCGGCACCTGCCGGATTGTGCGCGGCATCGATGAAAACCGTTGGGGCGGTGCGCATGCGTTCCAGTCGGCCGGGGCTTGCGGCGGAGGCGAACCCGGCCCGCACCGCGTCGATGTCGAGTTGCCGCTGCGCCCCGGCTCCGAAGAACGCCTCGACGGCGGCCAGCGCGATTACGGCGTTGTGGGCCTGATGTTCTCCGTGCAGCGGCAGGAAGATGTCGCGGTACACCCCGCCGAGGCCCTGCAATTCGAGCAGCTGGCCACCGACGGCCACCTGGCGGCCCAGCACCGCGAATTCGGAGTCCTCGCGCGCCACCGCGGCGTCGGCCCGCACCGTTTCGGCCAGCAGCACCTCCATGGCCTCGGGCACTTGTCTGCCGATCACCGCGACGGTGTCGACGGGCACCAGATCGTTGTCCTGCTTGACGATGATTCCCGCCTTCTCGGCGGCGATGTCGGCGATCTCAGTGCCCAGATATTCGGTGTGGTCGACACCGATCGGGGTGATGACGGCGACCGGTGCGTCGACGACGTTGGTGGCGTCCCACCGGCCACCCATGCCGACTTCGACGACGGCGACATCGATCGGCGCATCGGCGAAGGCGGCGAAGGCCATCGCCGTGACGACCTCGAACTTGCTCATCGCCGGGCCGCCGGCCGCCTCCGACTGCTGGTCGACGAGGTCGACGAACGGCTCGATCTCGCGGTAGGTCGCGACGTACTGCGCCGGGGTGATCGGCTGGTTGTCGATTGCGATTCGCTCGACGGCGGACTGCAGATGAGGGCTGGTCGTGCGGCCGGTGCGGCGGTGCAGGGCGGTCAGCAGCGCGTCAACCAGGCGGGCCACCGATGTCTTGCCGTTGGTGCCTGCGACGTGGATGGACGGGTAGCCACGCTGGGGCGAACCGAGCAGTTCCATCAACGCGGAGATGCGGGCCGTGCTCGGCTCGAGCTTGGTCTCCGGCCACCGCTGATCCAGCAGGTGCTCAACCTGGAGCAGCGATGCGATTTCGTCCGGGGTTGGTGCCGGCTCCGCTGTCATTTCAGAGAAGCCAGCCGTGTGTTGATCCGGTCGACTTCCTCTTGCGCGACCTGTTGGCGGCCCCGGATCTTGTCGACGACGTCGGCGGGAGCTTTGGCGAGGAAGGCCTCGTTGTCGAGCTTGGCGGTGGTGCCCTTCAACTCCTTCTCCGCCGCGGCCAGGTCCTTCTCCAAACGCCGCCGCTCAGCGGCCACGTCGACGGTGCCCGAGGTGTCCAACTCGACCACGACGGTGCCGCGCGTCAGCCGCACCTCCACCGAGGCCGACGGCGCGAAGGTGTCGGAAGCGGGCGTCAGCCATGCCAGCGATGTCACCGCCGGAATCTGGCTGTCCAGATCGGCCGCGGCGACGTCGGTCAGCCTGGCAGGCACCTTCTGCCGATCGGCCAGCCCCTGGTCGCTGCGGAACCGCCGCACCTCGGTGACCAGCTTCTGCATATCCATAACCCGTTGTGTGGCAACGGGATCCACCGAAAATCCGGACGGCTTCGGCCAGTCGGCGATGACGATGGACTCTCCGCCCGTCAAGCGTCTTCCACAGCACCTCGGTGACGAACGGCATGACCGGGTGCAGGAGCTTCAGCAGTGTGTCCAGCACCGCGGCCAGCACCGCGGTGGTGTGTTGCATACCTTCTGCCAACTGAACCTTCGCGAGCTCGACATACCAGTCGCAGAACTCGTCCCAGGCGAAGTGGTAGAACGACTCACATGCCCGGCTGAACTCGTAGCTGTCGAACGTCGAATCCACCTCGGCGCGAACCTCTTCAAGCCGGCCGAGAATCCACCGGTCGGCGTCGGTCATCTCGGCGGCGTCCGGCAGCGGCGCAGGCGCGGCCCCGTTCATCAGAGCGAACCGGGTGGCATTGAACAGCTTGGTCGCGAAGTTTCGGGACGCCCTGGCGTGGTCCTCTCCGATGGACAGGTCACCGCCGGGACTTGCGCCGCGGGCAAGGGTGAACCGCAGTGCGTCGGCACCGAACATCTCCACCCAGTCGAGCGGATCGATCCCGTTGCCTCGCGACTTGCTCATCTTGCGACCGAACTCGTCGCGAATCAGCCCGTGCAGGAAGACATTTTCGAACGGCACCTGGGGTCCGCGTTGGCCGTCTACGGTGATCGCCGGGTCGTCGGACACGAACATGCCGAACATCATCATCCTGGCCACCCAGAAGAACAGGATGTCGTAGCCGGTGACCAGGACGCTCGTCGGATAGAACTTGGTCAGCTCGGGGGTGTGGTCCGGCCAGCCCATGGTGGAGAACGGCCACAATGCCGACGAGAACCAGGTGTCCAGCACATCGGGGTCCTGCTCCCAGCCCGCGGGCGGGGTCTCGTCCGGTCCGACGCAGACGATGTCACCGTCAGGCCCATGCCAGATCGGGATGCGGTGGCCCCACCACAGCTGGCGCGAAATGCACCAGTCGTGCATGTTATCGACCCAACCGAACCAGCGCGGTTCCAGGCTGGGTGGGTGAATCACGGTGTCCCCGTTGCGAACCGCGTCACCGGCGGCCTTGGCCAGTGATTCGACCTTGACCCACCACTGCAGCGACAGCCGCGGCTCGATCGGTTCGCCGCTGCGCTCGGAATGGCCGACGCTGTGCAGGTACGGCCGCTTCTCCTCGACGACCCGGCCCTCGGTCGCCAGCGCCTCGCGCACCGCCACCCTGGCGTCGAAGCGGTCCATGCCGTCGAATTCTGTTCCGGTGTCGGCGATCCGGCCCTTGGTGTCAATGATCGACGGCATCGGCAGCTTGTGCCGCAGCCCGATCTCGAAGTCGT
The DNA here is from genome assembly GCA_963713225.1 of uncultured Actinomycetota bacterium. Classification (GTDB taxonomy): domain Bacteria; phylum Actinomycetota; class Actinomycetes; order Mycobacteriales; family Mycobacteriaceae; genus Mycobacterium. The sequence goes on from CAVQLB010000004.1 coordinate 123,164, forward strand.
TCGGGTCGTGGGCCGGTGTGACTTTAACTGCGCCCGTGCCGAATTCCGGGTCGACGTGTTCGTCGGCGACGATGATCAGCTTCCGGTCGGCGACGAACGGGTGCGGCAACGTCTTACCCACCAGGTGCCGGTAGCGCTCGTCGTCGGGATGCACCGCGATCGCTGTGTCGCCGAGCATCGTCTCCACCCGGGTGGTGGCGACCACGATGTGCGGTTCGGCATCGTCGAGTGAGCCGTACCGGAATGACACCAGCTCGCCCTCGACGTCGGAGTAGGAGACCTCGAGGTCCGAGATGGCGGTCTCCAGCACCGGCGACCAGTTCACCAACCGCTCGGCCCGATAGATCAGCCCGGCATCGAAGAGCCGCTTGAAGATCGTCCGGACCGCGCGGGACAGGCCGTCGTCCATGGTGAACCGGTCGCGGCTCCAGTCGACACCGTCGCCGAGCCTGCGCATCTGGGCGCCGATCGTCCCGCCGGAGTCGTGCTTCCAGTCCCAGACCTTGTCGATGAACAGCTCGCGGCCGAATTCCTCCTTCGTCTTGCCGTCAACCGCCAGCTGCTTCTCGACCACGGACTGGGTGGCGATGCCTGCGTGGTCCATTCCCGGCAGCCACAGCACCTCGCACCCCTGCATGCGCTTGCGCCGGGTCAGCGCGTCCATCAGCGTGTGGTCGAGCGCATGCCCCATGTGCAGGCTGCCGGTCACGTTCGGCGGCGGCAGCACGATCGAATACGGCTCCTTGTCGCTCGCCGAATCGGCCTTGAAGTAGCCGGCGTCCACCCAGCCCTGATAGAGCTCGCTTTCTACCGCGCCCGGCTCCCAGGATTTGGGCAGGGCGTCGGCCGACGGCTGAGAACTGGCGGTCACCGCGCCATTCTATGAACTGCGGTGCGCCAGTCTCGGCCGCAGGGTTGCGCAGGCTCGGGCGGCGTTACTTCTTGCCGCTGAGCAGACCGCCGAGGATGTCGCCGATGGCGCCGCCCTGGCCGCCCCCGATCACGCTGCCCAGGATGCTGCCGAGCGGGTTGTTCCCGCCACCACCGCCACCGCTGGCGCCGCCACCGCCGGCGCCGGCGAGGATGCTGCCCAGGATGTCGCCCAGACCACCGCCACCGCCGCCGGCCGACTGCGCCTGTGTCTCGGCCGGGGCCGAGGAGCCCTTGGTGAGCTGCTTGCCGATGTAGGCCAGCACGATGGGTGCCAGGATCGGCAGGAGCTTCTTGATCAGATCACCGCCACCGGCGCCCGTGCCGGCCAGCGCGGAGGCGACGGCGTTGCTGTCGTTGCCGCCGAAGAGCGAGGCGACGAGATTGTCGCCTTCCTTCGTGTCGACCTGATCGACGTTGACCCCGCCGTCGAGCAAGTCGCTCTGGCCCTGTTTGGCGACGGCGGACTCGAGGTCGCTGGAGTCGATGTCGTTCGACTGGACGTTCTGCGCGAGTCCTCCGACCAGCGCCGGGACCAGCGTCTTGATGGCGTTGCGAACCTCGCCCTGGTCCGCACCAATTTTGCTCGCGATGTCCGCTACCGGGATCTGCGCGAAGAGTTCGTCAAGCCCTGCCATTGTCGTCCACCTTCATTGCTGGTTACCGCATTTCGAAGACGACACTAGTCCAATTGATCTTCACTGACAGGTGTTCTGCGCTCACAGATCAATTCAGCCGAGACGTCTCCAATGACACACCGGCAGCGGGGAATCGAGCGAGCAGCGCGTCACCCATTGCCGCCGCGGGCGTCAATACCCCGCGCAGGTCGGACAGCTTGTCGCGGTCCAGCGCGAGTGCCAACGCGCTTTCGCCGAGCAGCACCGAGGTGGCCTTGTAGCCGGGGTCGCCCTGCTGCGAAATAGCGGCAACGTAGCGGACCCCGGTCGTCGTGGTGGTGTACGTCTCGATCTTGTAGAAGCCCCGTTCTCTGGTCTGCTCGCTCGGACCGGTACCGGGTTTCGGCACGATGCGGTCGAGGAGGCCCTTCGGCACCTGTCGAAGTAGCGGCTACCCAGTCCGGTGACCGCTGCGCTCGCACCCGCGGCCATCGCCGACGCGACAGGCGCCAGCGACCGAGGAGCCGATGCTCTGGCACTCCGAATACCGGAACCGCCTACCGTACGCCCACTCCTGTAATGCATTGCTGCGCCTGACGATTCGAGTGTTGACAGGCGCCATGATGAATCCAGTGGTCCATTGCCCATCCAGCTCAGGCGCGATTTGCCGACCTCGCCGCCACGGCATGTCCGGCTGCGGACCGAGTTCGGGTTCAGCCGCACGGTCTGGTGTCAGCGTGTACGGATCCTCGAGCACTCGGCGAACTTCCGCGTCGTCGGACATCGCCCGCACGACGTCCATCATCGACGCGACGGTGCCCCCGGAGAATCCAGCGGCGATCTTGCGCACCACGAAGTTGGTTTCGCCCAATTCGCCTGCACCGTCTTCGACGGCCCTGCGATATAGCGCGTAAACACTGAGATCTGAAGGGATGGAGTCGAATCCGCATGCGTGCACGATGCGTGCGCCCGTGTCGGCAGCCTGTTTGTGGTAGAGGTCGATGCTCTCGCGGACGAACATAGCCTCACCGGTGAGATCGGCGTAGTCGGTTCCTGCCGCGACGCACGCCGCCACCAGCGGCAGTCCGTAGCGGTTGTAGGGCCCGACCGTGGTCACCACCACCTGAGCCTGTGCGGCCATGGCGTTCAACGTCGACGGCTGCGATGCGTCGGCGGCGATCAGCGGCCAGGACTGTGCCTTCTCCCCCAACGTCTCCCGGACCGCCAGCAGCTTGTCCTGGGATCGGCCCGCCAGTGCGATGCGCGCGTCACCGCCCGCCTCCGCCAAGTATTCGGCCGTCAGCTTCCCGGCGAAGCCGGTCGCGCCGTAAAGGACGATGTCGAACTCACGCGTGGTCATTCTCGGCTCCCATGGGAATCGACGCTACCCCAGCGTCTCGGGCAGCTCGACGGCGTCACCGAGCACATGACTGGCCAGGAACCCGATGACGACCTGGTACCAGATCTTGGCGTGTTGCGGCGAGAGCACCCAATGGTTTTCCGACGGGAAGTAGAGAAACCGGTGCGGGCTGGTGCCATCGTCGGCCGCGGGCAGACCCGATTCGGTGAGCACCTCGTACCACAGCCGCAGCGCCTCGCCGATGGGTACGCGATAGTCCTTGTCGCCGTGGATGACGAGCATCGGCGTGCGGATCTCCTTGACGAACCGGTGCGGCGAATTCGCCGTCGCCATGTCCCTGGTCATCTCGCGCAGCCAGTAATAGGCGGCGTCCGTCGTGGGGTTGAACTGATCGAGCGCCCATAGGCTGGCGTGCGTAACGATCGCGTCGAACCGGTCGGTGTGGCCGGCGATCCAGTTCGCCATGTAGCCGCCGAATGAGCCGCCCATCACTGCGGTGCGGGCGGCGTCGATACGCGGGTCAGCGCATGCGGCGTCGGTGGCTGCCATCACGTCGTCGAACGGCGCACCGCCCCACGACCCCCAGCCCCGCTGAACGAAGTCCTGCCCGTAGCCGGTGGACAACGCCGGATCCGGCAGCAGCACCGCGTAGCCACAGGCAGCGAACACCCACGGATTCCACCGCCAGTGCCAGGCGTTCCAGCTGGCCAGCGGTCCGCCGTGAACCCAGAGCAGAAGTGGTGCCGGCTCGTCACCGGCGGGCAGCACCAGCCACGACCGCACGGTCGCGCCGTGTTTCGCCTGCGCCGTGATCTCGGTGAGCGACCCCGGCAGCGCGGGCGGCTCGACGCACGGCAGTGCCGTGACAGTGCCGTCGGGATCGATGCGCACCGGGTGCGGCGGTGCCGCGTAGGAGCTGCGCAATGCGTAGACGACACCGTCGGGCGCCGCCGTCACGTCGGTGTAGGCGTAGTCGTCGGACGTCAGCGGAGTCACATCGCCGTCGCGGATTCCGACCCGGAACACGGGACAGCGGCCTCCCTCGTCGGCTGTGACGATCAGGGCATCACCGTCGTGCGACCACGTCACCGACACGGGCCACCGATCCCAATCCGCAGCGACAGGCTCTTCACTGGCTTCATCGCCGAACCGCAAGTAGCCCAAGCCGATTCGCGGTGCGTGTGCCGGCGTCGAGTACGACTCGCGGATGAATGCCACTGCCGATCCGTCGGGCGAGACGGTCGGGCTCCACAGGTCGGCGTCCGGCTGGTCGGCAATGACGGTGCGCTCCCCGGAGATCAGGTCGATCCGCACCAGTACCGAATGCTGGGAGGCGTCCGGCGCGGACCGCTGCCACGACGTCACCAGGAAGCGGCCGTCGGGGCTGACGTCGAAGCCGGCGTCGCGCAGGGCTCCGCCGGGCTGCGGTGTGAGGTCGGCGGGCGCACCGCCGTCCGCGTGGTCCAGTCCGAGTAGATGCGGTTCGTCAGGGCCGAGGTCCTTGTCCCAGTGGCGAATCGGATAGCCGGTGTGAAGAATCGCGCTGATCTTGTTGTCCTTGCGCAGATTCCGTAGCCGACGGTCGTCGTCGATGCCGGCCGCCGACGGCAGGAGCGGTGCGCGCACCACTGTTCTTACGGCGCCTCGGGCGGTCCGCACGAGTTCGACCCCGCCGGGTGGCGAAACAACCTCGACGGCCTCGCCGCCCGCCGCTGGCAGGCTCCACAGTGCCGCGGGCGGTTTCTCGTCGTCCTCGGTCGGGCGCACCGCAACGAACAACAGATCGCCGTCGGAGGTGAACACCGGTGACGACTCACCCTTGGCACCGCGCGTCAACCGCCGAGCCGGCCGCAGGCCGTCCGGGTCGAGTTCGACGATCGCGGTGATGTATTCGGTGCGCTTCTCGTTGAGCTCGCTGATCGTGGTCACCACTCGCGAGCCGTCCGGCGACACCGCGAGCGCGGACACCCGCGGCAATGCGAAGTAGTCGTCGAGATCGCCAAAGGGTGTTTCGGTCATCCGATGTTCGTAGCACAGCGGTAGTGAGTTTGATTTTCAAACTCACTACTGGCACACTGATCCCATGACCACCGCACCGCTGGGCACCCTGCCCGGCCGGCCGTGCCCGATCGCAGCTGCGCTGGAACTCGTCGGCGAACGGTGGGCGCTGCTCGTCGTCCGTGAGATCGCGCTCGGGGCAACCCGCTTCAGCGAGATCGTCGCGGGAACCGGTGCACCGCGCGACCGCATCGCAGCCAGGCTGAAGGCTCTGGAGAGTGCCGGCGTCATCGCCAAATCGCCGTATCACGACGGCCCGCGCCGATACGAATACCGGCTCACCGAATCCGGGGACGCGCTGATTCCGGTCCTCGACGCGCTACTGGTGTGGGGAAAGCATCATGCCGTCTCGCCCGACGACCCCGACCGACAACGCCGATATCGACCGCTGAGCGAACTGAAGGAAAAAAGATGACCGCAGAGCTGGCCGAACCGAACACCCGCGAGGATTGGGGGCCGGAGCGCTCGCGCACCGTCACCTGGAACGAGCCGGGGCCGAGCACCGCCAAGGGCCTCACAATGGCCGGGGTCGACTACTTGCGCGCGATGGCCGGCGGGGAGCTGCCCCAGCCGCCGATTGCGGGCCTGATGCGGTTCGAGATCGTGTCGGCCGACCCGGGGCGCGTGGTCTTCACCTGCCAACCCGACGAATCGGCATACAACCCGATCGGGGCCGTGCACGGCGGCCTGGTGTGCACGCTGCTCGACTCGGTGACCGGCTGCGCGGTTCACAGCACGCTGCCGCAGGGCAAGGGGTACACCTCGGTCGAGATCAAGGTGAACTATCTGAAGGCCGTGCGGCTGAACAGCGGGCTGCTCACCGCGACCGGCACTGTGGTGAAGACAGGTTCGCGGGTCGGCTTCGCCGAGGGCGTCATCACCGATGCCGGCGGTGCGGTGGTCGCCACGGCCACGAGCACGATGCTGGTGTTCGACCTGTAAAGCCGCGCCACCCAGGCGCTACGTTCGACGAATGGCGCAACAGCAGTTCGTCGTGATCGGCGCGGGTATCGCGGGTCTGGCGACGGCCGTGGCGTTGCAGCGCCGCGGCCACGACGTCACCGTCCTCGAGGCCCGCTCAGAAACGGCCAGCGGGGCGGGAATCAGCATCTGGCCCAATGCGCTGGCGGCACTGGATCACATCGGCCTCGGCGATGCGGTCCGAGAGGCGGGCGGCCGCGTGACCGCGGGAGCGCTGCGCTGGCGCAACGGCAGGTGGCTTCGCCGGCCGTCCCGAGAGCGCATCGTGAAGGCGCTCGGCGAGCCGTTGGTGGTCATTCGGCGATCCGCACTCAACGACGTCCTGGCCGGCGCGCTGGCGGGCGGAACCGTTCACTACGGCGTGACGGCCGAGGACATCGAGCTGACCTCCGACGGCGTGCGCATCATGCTGTCGGACTCCACGACGCGCCAGGCTGACGCGGTGATCGGTGCCGACGGGACGCACTCGGTGGTGGCCCGCCACCTCAACGGCCCGCTGCGCAACCGGTATGCCGGCTATACGGCGTGGCGCGGCATCGCCGAGCACCCGCTCGATCCGGATCTGGCGGGCGAGACGCTGGGCGCGGGCCGCGAATGCGGGCACGTTCCATTGGGCCCCCGTCACACGTACTGGTTCGCGACAGAGCGTGCCCCGCAAGGCTGCGTTGCGCCGGAGGGTGAGCTGGCGTATCTGCGAACCACGTTCGCGTCGTGGGCCGATCCCCTACCGACTCTGCTGGCCGCCACCGACCCCGACGCCGTACTGCGGAACGACCTCTACGACCGCGACCAGGCGCGGCATTGGTCGAAGGGTCCGATCGTGCTCGTCGGCGACGCCGCTCACCCGATGCGACCGCATCTGGGCCAGGGCGGTTGCCAGGGTCTGGAGGACGCCGCGATCCTGGCCTGCTTCGTCGACCAGACCGACGATCTGGCGAGCGCGTTCGCTCGTTTCGCGACGTTCCGTGGACCGAGGGTGCGGGCGTTGGTGCGTGAGTCGGCGCGGATCGGCAAGGCGGTGAACCTGCGCCCCGTCGTGCTGAGCGCGGCGGTCAGTTGCGCGACGGCGCTGGTGCCCGAGGCGGTGCTGACGCGGCATCTCGCGACGGTGGCGTCGCGGTCGGCGTTCAGCGTGCCGACGTCGGCGTCGGCGTCAGCCCAGGCCGAACGGGCTGAGGAACGTTGAGCACAGCGAACGCAGGTCGACGATGCCGAGCACCGCGCCGCCCCGCATGGCGCCGCAGCCCCTCATGGGACTCGACGCGTTCCACACCGCCGGCCCGCCTGCGTTCGAGCCGCACTTCGGCCACGCCTTCATGCCCTGCGTGCGCAGTACGTTCTCGGCCACCCGGATCTGTTCCTCACGAGAGGCCGTCGCCGGAGAACCGACGCCGCCGTTGGAGGCCCAGGTCGCCGGCTTGAACTGCAGACCGCCGTAGAAGCCGTTTCCGGTATTGGTCGACCAGTTTCCGCCGGATTCGCATTGAGCGATGGCGTCCCAGTCCACGCTGTCGGCGTTCGCCGTGGCGGCTGAGAGGGTCAATGGGGCAACAGACAGCCCCCCGGCAATTGCGATCATCCAGGCAGCTTTTTTCGCCGTCTGGATGATCGAGTGGCGCTTTTTCATCACTTTAGGTCCTTCCCCGACCTTGCAACTATTGGGACTTTCGGGTTGGGAGTGTCAGGCGTTACAAGGGAGGTATATGTAAGTTATCGGGACGGGATAGAACCCAGCTAGTGATGGGGCAAATGAGTAAGAAGGGGCAAATGGGGCAATAGCGCTAAATGTTAAAGAAGTGACAATTGGGGCCAATGTGAATAAGAAGATGCCGGGCCCCATTTGGGACCCGGCACCATCAAATGTCGTGAGAGCTGCGTACTAGCCGCGCCCACCGCAGGACGGCCAGGCACCGATGCCCTGGCTCTTCAGCACGTTGTTGGCCACGCGGATCTGCTCCGAGCGGCTGGCGTTGTGGGGCGAACCCGACCCACCATTGGCGCGCCAGGTGCCCATGCTGAACTGCAGGCCGCCGTAGTAGCCGTTACCGGTGTTGATGGCCCAGTTGCCACCCGACTCGCACGCCGCGACGGCGTCCCAGTTCACACCGCTGTCCGCGTTCGCAGTGCCGGTAGCCAGCGCGATCGGGGCGAGGGTGAGCGCACCGGCGATGGTGGCCATACCGAACGTCTTGCGGATGTTCTTCACTTCTTTCCTTTCGCCAAGCGCGCGCCAACAACGCCCCGCTCTCGCGGGCAGAGATGCCTCAAAGGCTGGAAACTTGGGCCGTGCCCTCTCGGTCAGGCACGACAGGGGGAGCGACACATCACCCCACCGGGCACGTCAGGCCCGGCGGCCACCGAAGGCGGTCCCGCCTTCTGCAGCCCCACTCACACGCAGGTTCGTGGTTTGGAATTATTTGCTCGTTTTTGAGTCGTTTGGACCGTACAAACCGGCTTGCGCAAAGTCATATCGGGTATAGAACGTGTCGCGGTTAGATCACGGTCAGATCACGGCCGCCAACGCCGATTGTCAACGCAGGTCAATGCGGCGTGTTGCACGAAATGTCACACGCGCACTGGCACTCTGTTTCCGTGAGCCAAATCACGATCATTTTGTGATGTGGCTCACGGCGAATTTCCCTGTAGGATCAACGAATCTGGGTAACGATGCCCCAGATTCGCCTTCTGACTTCGGCTTTCGGCCAAATACAGCCGAAATGGTTCGCTGAGATCTGATTCCCACTGGAGCGCGTGAGAACTGCTTTCCCCCAAGTCATTTCGGCCCTCTTGAGTCGCGATGGCCCTCATCCGCACGCTGGGATGTCGTGAGGGTGTGATGCCCGGACATCTGCGAAAGTTCCAGTAAATAAGGACATCTGATGTTGGATCTGCGCGATGCGCACGGTCGATGCCTGCTGGGGCGGCGCTCGTCCCGCCACTCGTCAGACAGGCCAATACCCGCGTTCACCGAGCCGGCCACACCGCACCAGTGCCGTACCGCATTGGGTACTACCCTCGGATTGCGGGCAAGCAATAACTCGAGAACCGCGTAGCGAAACCTCCACGGCCGTAAGGGATCTCGGGTGCAGAGCGCGTTGAACTCGCAGGACAATACGAATTGCATTTCAAATTCATATCAGGGATATCTGCATCAGATAACGCGGCGAATTGTGCCGAATTACGACCCGACTATCCGAAAAGACCATTAGGCAATTTGCTGGAATTATTATCTGAGCTAATAATTAGCGGTTCAGGACAGGTCGGCCGTCGTGTTCACGTTCGTGAGCGATCGCTGGGTGGCCATGACGATGCGCTGCGTATCGACGGTGTCGACCAGCGCGCGCATGCTGCGCTCCCCCGCGGCGACCAGCGCATCGACCCGGTCGGCCAGCGCGGTCCGATACACCCCGGCGAGGTAGTGGTCACGGCCATCCCAGGGCAGCACCACATCGACGCCCAGCCGGGTGGCGCGCTCTGCGAGTTCGTCGATCAGGTCGACGGACATGAACGGCATGTCGACCGCACATACGAAGGCGAGTTCGCTGCCGGCGTCCGCGGCCGCCCGCAGACCGCGTCCGGTGGCCAGCAGCGGTCCGACCCCGCGCACCTCGTCGCGTAGGACGTCGGCCTGTAGATCAGGCAGGGGCTGGCCGGGAGCGGCGATGACGAATACCGGGGAACATCTGGGGCTCAGGACGGAGACGATGCGCTCGACAAACGTCGAGCCGTCATGCGACAAGGTTGCCTTGTCGCGGCCCATCCGGCGTGATGCACCGCCCGCCAATACGACTGCAGAAAGCGGCACAGGGGACGTCACGTCAGTGAGGTTAGTCGACAGTCCAGGTGTCCTTGCCGCGCAGCAGCGACTGCAGCGCCGCCGTGTCGTGCGGCTTGGCGTCGCGCGCGGAAGCGACCTGGTTGCGGGCGGCGTCATCGTAGGTCGGCTTGCTGACCTGGCGGAAGATGCCCATCACCATGTGCTCGAGGTTCTGCTCGGACAGCCGCGACAAGGCGAACGCGTACGCCGGGTCGTCGACATTCGCATCGTGGATGACGATCTCGTCGACCTTCACGTCGGCAGTCTTGGCGACCTCGAGGCCGAAGCCGGATTTGACCACGCAGTACTCGCCGTCGGCGCCGAACGTGATCGGCTCGCCGTGGTGGACGTTGATCAGCCGCTCCTCTGCGCCCTCCTTGCGGAGCGCGTCGAAGGAGCCGTCGTTGAAGATCGGGCAGTCCTGCATGATCTCGACCAGCGCGGCGCCGCGGTGCGCGGCGGCTCCGCGGAGCACCTCGGACAGCCCTTTGCGGTCGGAGTCCAGTGCGCGTCCGACGAACGTCGCTTCGGCGCCCAGTGCCAGGGACACCGGATTGAACGGGTAGTCCAGCGAGCCCATCGGCGTGGACTTGGTGATCTTGCCGGTCTCGGAGGTCGGCGAGTACTGACCCTTGGTCAAACCGTAGATCCGGTTGTTGAACAACAGGATCGTGAGGTTGACATTGCGGCGCAGCGCGTGGATCAGGTGGTTGCCGCCGATGGACAGCGCATCGCCGTCGCCGGTGACGACCCACACCGACAGGTCCTCCCGCGCAAGGGCCAGACCCGTGGCGACGGTCGGCGCGCGGCCGTGGATCGAGTGGAAGCCATAGGTTTCCAGGTAGTACGGGAACCGGCTCGAGCAGCCGATACCGCTGACGAAAGCGATGTTCTCGCGGCGCAGGCCCAACTCCGGCAGGAAATTGCGAATGGTGTTGAGGATGACGTAGTCACCGCAGCCGGGGCACCACCGGACCTCCTGGTCGCTGGTGAAGTCCTTGGCTTTCTGCGGCTCGTCGGTCGTCGGCACCCCGCCGATCCCGGGGCGCAGCCCCAGGTCCGTTCCGATCAGGTCAGTCATGCGCCAGCTCCCACGCCAGTCTCCACGGTGGCAGCCGCCAACCGCGCGAACTTGGCCTTGTCAATTTCCTTCTCGCCCAGGGTTCCCTCGAAGGCACCGTCGATGATGCCTTCCACCTCGTCGGCCAGGAACGCCATGCCCTCCACCTTGGTCACCGACTGCACGTCGACAAGGAATCTGCCGCGCAGAACCAGCGCCAGTTGGCCCAGGTTCATCTCCGGCAGCACCACCTTCGGGTAGCGCCGAAGCACCTCCCCGAGGTTGGCCGGGAAGGGGTTGAGATTACGAAGCTGTGCGTGGGCGACCTTGATGCCCTTGCGCCGCGCCCGCCTGCACGCCTCTCCGATCGGGCCGTACGAGCTGCCCCAGCCAAGCATCAGCAGTTCCGCGTCGCCCGATGGGTCGTCGACCTCGAGATCCGGCACCGCGATGCCGTCGATCTTGGCCTGCCGCAGCCGCACCATCAGATCGTGGTTCTTCGGCTCGTAGGAGATGTTGCCGGACCCGTTCGCGGCCTCCAGTCCACCGATCCGGTGCTCGAGGCCGGGGGTACCCGGGATCGCGAACTGACGGGCCAGGGTCTCCGGGTCGCGGGCATACGGCTGGAACGGCTCACCCGTCTTCGCGAAGGTGTGCGCGATCGGCGCGTAGCCGGTGACGTCCGGAATCTGCCACGGCTCAGAGCCGTTCGCGATTGCGCCGTCCGACAGGATCATCACCGGCGTGTGGTAGGTGATCGCGATGCGTGCCGCCTCGACCGCGATATTGAAGCAGTCGGAGGGCGAGCACGGGGCGATGATCGCGACGGGCGACTCCCCGTTGCGACCGAACATCGCCTGAAGCAGGTCGGCCTGCTCGGTCTTGGTCGGCAGGCCGGTGGAGGGCCCGCCGCGCTGCACGTCGATGACGATCAGCGGGAGTTCGGTCATCACGGCCAAGCCGATGGCCTCGGACTTCAGCGAGATGCCGGGGCCCGAGGTGCTGGTGACGCCCAAAGCGCCGCCGTAGGACGCGCCGATGGCCGCGCCGATGCCTGCGATCTCGTCCTCTGCCTGGAAGGTGAGGATGTTGAAGTTCTTGTGCTTGGACAGCTCGTGGAGGATGTCCGACGCGGGCGTGATCGGGTAGGTGCCGAGCACCAACTGGACGTCGGCGAGTTGGCCCGCGGTGATGAGGCCGTAGGCCAGGGCGGTGTTTCCCGAGATCTGGCGGTATTCACCGGACTTCAGCTTCGCGGGCCCGACCTCGTAGGTGCTGGCGAACGCCTCGGTGGTCTCGCCGTAGTTCCAGCCGGCCTTCAGCGCCAGCACGTTAGCCTCGGCGATGTCGGGCTTGCGGGCGAACTTCTCGCGAATGAAGGCCTCGCTGTGCTCGAGCTCGCGGCCGTACATCCACGACAGCAGGCCGAGCGCGAACATGTTCTTGGCGCGCTGGCCGTCTTTCTTGGTGGCGCCGATCGACTCCACCGCGCCCAGCGTGAGTGAGGTCATCGCAACGGGCTGCACGACGTAGTCGGAGAGCTCGTCGGTCTCGAGCGGGTTGGCCTCGTATCCGACCTTGGCCAGGTTGCGCTTGGTGAACTCGTCGGAGTTGGCGATGACGAGCCCGCCGCGCGGCAGGTCGGAGATGTTGGCCTTCAGCGCAGCGGGGTTCATCGCGACCAGGACGTCGGGGCGGTCTCCTGCGGTCAGGATGTCGTAGTCGGCGATCTGAATCTGGAAGGACGAAACACCGGGCAGAGTGCCTGCTGGTGCGCGGATCTCGGCGGGGTAATTCGGTTGTGTGGCAAGGTCATTGCCGAACAGCGCGGCCTCGGTGGTGAACCGGTCACCGGTGAGCTGCATGCCGTCGCCCGAGTCTCCCGCGAAACGGATGACGACCTTTTCGAGCTTCTGGCGAGCCGCCGGACTGGCCCCGTTGCCGTTCGGGCTCACAACCCCTGCCTTTCGCGTGCTCTTCGGACGTGCTCCGAGTCGCGGTCGAAACGACGCGCCGTCGGTGCTGGCGTCCATCAAATTTGATGTCACTCGCAGTACCGATTAAACCACTTCTCTTAGGCACGACTTCGCCCGACTCGCAGGTGACTCGGCGCTTATTGCGGGTCGAACACACTGCTCAACGACGTGTGCGGCGACGCGATGAGACATAACTGTGTGTTTCGTCACGTTTCGGACAAATGTCATTCCTAAGGAAATTGTTACCGACTGGTAGCTCCCGGCTAGCACCCTCGCCTGCCGGTAATCACGTGCATTCGGAAAACACCCCGATGTCGCCGGGGTCCCGGGCTCATAGCGTCGGCCTCAATATTCGGGCCAATGTGTCCCCGCTCAGCCGCAAGCCGCCCACGCCACCCGCGCAGGAGGCGCCGCCTCCGCCTCCGCCGCCAAGCTGGAAGGCAAAGGACGATGTCGATATATCCGCTACCGCCGACCCCGACAGGGCTAAGCCGGCAGGTTGAACGGTGTGATGACCTGAATCGGCACCGGTCGCGCCGGTTCGGCAGGCAGTGCGCCGCGCTCCTGCAGGATCAGCCGCAGCGCCAGCCGGGCGTCGGCGCGCAGGTCGTTGTGCAGGACGACGGAGATCCGGCCGTCACGCAGCAGTCGCCGGTTGTCGGCGTCGAGATCGTGCGCGATGAACACCCTGCACTCCCTGCCGAGCCGCTCGAACGCCGCGGCGGTTGCGGCGTTTCCGCCGCCGACGGAGTAGACGGCCTCGACTGACGGGTTGTCCTCGAGCGCCTCGAGCACCAACCGCTCATTCGTCGCGTCGATACCGTCGCTGTCGCTGACCTCGACGATCTGACGGCCTGAGCCGCGCAGCGCGGAGCGGAAGCCGACCTCGCGCTCCCCCTCGCCGCGGAAGACGTTGCGGCTGAGCGTGATCAGCACGTCCGACGGCGTCGGCCCCAACCATTGATCCATCAGGTAGGCGGCGGTCACGCCCGCGCCGTGGTTGTCGATGCCCACATAGGAGCAACGGGCACTGCCAGGCACATCGGTCGCGTATGTCACCACGGGGACACCGCTGTCGACCAGCCGGTCGATCGCCTCGGCCACTTCGGGCTCGTCCTGCGCCTTGAGAATCACGCCGTGACTGCCGCGCAGTCGGCCAAGCGCATCGACCATCTGCGGGGTCGAGCCGGTCTCCCACAAGTGGAAGCGGGCCCGCAGCATGGCAGGCGCGAAGGCGGGCAGTTCGGCCTCGACCGCGGCGCGGAACGCGTCGGAGAACCGCTGCGGGGTCTGCATGACCACGTCGATCAGGTAGCGCCTGCCGTTCAACCGCAGCTGGGCGCGCTGCTTGTCCAGGTCGGCGATCGCCTGCATGACCTCGGCGCGGGTGTTCTCTCGCACGCCAGACCGCTTGTTGAGCACGCGGTCGACGGTGGCCTCGCTCAGCCCGGACTGCTGGGCGATCTCGCGGACCTTGAAGCGATGCGCCACAGCCGAGCCTCCTGAGGTTTTTTTGATGGCTTTATGGTGTTGATTGCGGTGCGAACGACTACCAGACTAGCTGCCATGGCAACGCCGCTGACCACTGCAGACAAGCCGTGGATCGATGACTCCGATTGCGGTCTCGACGAGTTCCGGGCCGAAGTGCTGCGGGATACCGACCTGACCGACTACCCGCACGCCGTCGACGTCCGCGAGAACGTCCTGATCTATCCGTCCGCCGCCCCTTCCGACCGGCGCGTCCTGCAGGCCGAGCTGATTCGGGCGCTGACCGACGGACCAGGTGTCGTCGTGTTCGAGGACGCGTTCTCCGCCGACGTGATTGATCGCGCGAGCGCCGCCTTCTACGCCATCATCGAGGCGCAGCGCGCCGACGGTTCGGCCGCCGGTGACCACTTCGGCAAGCCGGGAGCGAACGACCGCATCTGGAACGCCGCGCAGAAGCTCGCGCTGCATGCCCCCGACGTGTTCGCCGACTACTACGCTAATGACGCTCTTGCCGTCGTGTCGCAGGCCTGGCTCGGCCCCCGCTACCAGCTGACGTCACAGGTGAACGTCGTCAATCCCGGTGGCAAACAACAGGTTCCGCATCGGGATTATCACCTCGGCTTCGTCGCCCCCGAGGACCTGGCCGCTTACCCGTCGCACCTGCACCGCATGTCGCCGATGCTCACTCTTCAAGGGGCAGTGGCCCATTGCGACATGCCTATCGAGAGCGGGCCGACGATGCTGCTGCCCTACTCGCAGCGCTTCCTCGGCGGCTACATCGCATTCAACCGGCCCGAGTTCGTGGAGTTCTTCGCCGAGCACCATGTGCAGGTGCCGCTGCGCACCGGCGATGCGGTGTTCTTCAATCCCGCGCTGTACCACGGCGCCGGATCCAACGTCTCCACCGACATCCGGCGGATGGCGAACCTGCTTCAGGTCTCGTCACCGTTCGGCCGGGCGATGGAGGCGCTGGACCGCACCGCAATGGTGCGCGCCGTCTATCCGGCGCTGCTCGCGATGAAGGCCGCAGGCCGTTCGGCGAGCGACCTGCACAACGTCGTCGTCGCGACCGCCGAGGGCTACCCCTTCCCCACCAACCTCGACCTCGATCAGCCGATCGGCAGCCTCGCCCCGCCGGCTCAGGTCGACACCGTGCTCGCCGCGCTGGCCGATGACCTCAACCCTGACCAACTCGATGTCGCGCTGCGCGACCAGGACGATCGGAGAACTCCATGACAACGCTCGGCGTGATCGGACTGGGCCGCATCGGCGCATTCCACACCGACACCCTCAGCGGCCTGGACAACATCGACGGCCTGGTGATCACCGACGAGCGGCCAGAACTGGTCGCCGCCGTCGCAGCGAAACATGGTGCCAAACCAGCCGATTCGGTCGAGGAACTGCTGTCGTCGGGGATCGACGGAGTGGTGGTTGCGGCAGCGACGCCTGCGCATGCCGAGCTGACACTGGCCGCTGTTGAACGTGGCATCCCCACGTTCTGCGAGAAGCCGATCGCGGCAACCGCCGCGGAAAGCGCGCGCGTCGCCGACGTCATCGCCCGCTCCGGCGTGCCGGTGCAGGTCGGTTACCAGCGGCGCTTTGACGCCGCGTTCGCCGCAGCCAAACGTGCCGTCGACGACGGTTCCCTCGGCCTGCTCCACACGGTGCGCAGCACGACGATGGATCCGGCGCCGCCGCCGATGGAGTACATCGCCGGTTCCGGCGGCATCTTCCGCGACTGCGCGGTGCACGACTTCGACGTGTTGCGCTGGATCACCGGGCAGCAGGCCGTCGAGGTCTATGCCACCGGCAGTGTGCAGGGCGATCCGCAGTTCACCGAATTCGGCGATGTGGACACCGCAGCCGTGCTGGTGAAGTTCGAGTCGGGCACCCTCGGCGTGATATCGGCGGCCAGGTACAACGGCCGCGGCTACGACTGCCGCCTCGAGGTGCACGGTTTTCACGACACCGTCGTCGCCGGCTGGGACCAGGGGGCACCGGTGCGAAACACCGATCCCGCCAACGAGTTTCCCGAAGGCCCGGCGCACCACTTCTTCATGGATCGCTTCACCGAGGCGTTCCGGGCCGAGTTGGCGGCGTTCGTCGACGTTGCAACCGGCAAGGCCGCGCCCGCGTGCACCGTCGCGGATGCCGTCGAGGTGGCGTGGCTCGCCGAGGCCGCGACCGAATCGTTGAAGCGCGGTGTGCCCGTACGAATCGCGGAAGTGAGGTCACGGTGAGAATCGCAGGTGCTCCGATTTCCTGGGGAGTGTGCGAAGTGCCCGGGTGGGGCCATCAGCTCTCACCTCAACGGGTGCTCGCCGAGATGCGCGACGTCGGGTTGTCCGCCACAGAGCTGGGGCCCGAGGGCTTTCTGCCGTCGGACCCGGCGCAGCTGACAGCGCTGCTTAACTCGTTCGACCTCAGCTGTGTCGGCCAGTTCGCCCCGGTGGTTCTGCACGACCCCGACCACGACCCGCTGCCCGATATCGCCGCCCCGCTCGACGCATTGGTGGCATGTGAAGCAGATGTGCTCGTGTTGGCCGCGGCCACCGGCGCCGACGGATACGACGCACGACCGACGCTCGATGACCGGCAGTGGGCGACGCTGCTGAGCAATCTGGACCGGCTCGCCGATGCCGCCGCCGATCGCGGCGTGCTGGCCGTGCTGCACCCGCACGTCGGCACGATGGTGGAGACCCGCAGCGAGGTCGAGCGAGTGCTGGACGGTTCGGCGATTCGGCTCTGCCTCGACACCGGCCACCTGTTGATCGGCGGGACGGATCCGCTGCAGCTGGCCCGCGAGGTGCCCGACCGCATTGCACACGCCCATCTGAAGGATGTCGACGCGAGTCTCGCCGCCGAGGTGCAGCGCCGGCGCGTTGACCTACACCGAGGCGGTGGCGCGCGGCATGTATACCGCACTCGGGGCGGGCGACGTGGATATCGCAGGCATTATCACCGCTCTGCGGAGCAATGGATACGACGGCTGGTTCGTCATGGAGCAGGACACCATCCTCGACGGTGAGCCACTCGATGAGGGTCCGTTGCGCGGTGTGCAGGCTAGTGTGACGTTTGTGTGGAACGTGTGTCGCAGCATCCCGGTATGACTTTGCGGATCGGGGTGCTCGGTGCATCCCGGATCGCCGACCTCGCCATAGTCGGCCCTGCGCAGCAGCTCGGCCACCGGCTGGTCGCTGTTGCTGCGCGGGATCGCGGTCGCGCCGAGATGTTCGCCGAAAAGCACGGTGTCGAACGCGTTTTGGCGTCCTACGCCGACGTCGTCGCGGACCCCGAAGTGAACGCGATCTACAACCCGTTGGCGAATTCACTGCACGCGCCGTGGAACCTTGCGGCGATCGCCGAGGGTAAGCCGGTACTCACCGAAAAGCCGTTCGCCCGCAACCGTTCGGAGGCACAGCAGGTTGCCGAGGCCGCCCAGGCCGCGGGCGTCACGGTGATGGAGGGCTTCCACTATCTGTTTCATCCGGTAACCCGCCGGGCACTCGAGCTGGCGGTCGACGGCACGATCGGCGATATGCACCACGTCGAGGTGCGGATGGCGATGCCGGCGCCCGAAGCCTCCGATCCGCGGTGGTCATTCGAGATGGCGGGTGGGGCGCTGATGGATCTGGGCTGTTACGGGCTGCACGTGATGCGCAGGATCGGCCACCCGTCGATCATCCGGTCTCATGCGAAGGAACGCAGTGCGGGCGTTGACGAATGGTGCGACGTGGAATTGGGATTCCCCGGTGGCGCGACCGGACTGAGCGCGAACACCATGTCCGCCCCCGACCACTCGTTCACCCTGCGCGTCGTCGGCACCAAGGGAGATCTCTTGGTGCACAACTTCATCAAGCCGCACGAGGATGACCGGCTGACCATTCGGACGCCCACGGGTACCAATGTGGAGCACCACGGCACGCGAACCTCATACAGCTATCAGCTGGAGGCGTTCGCCGCGCATGTGCTCTACGGTGCCGCACTGCCGATCGACGTAGCCGACTCAGTGGAGAACATGGCCTATGTCGATGCCGCGTACCGAGCCGCGGGTATGACGCCGCGCTGAAGCACCCGGGAGCGTGGTCCCCGGAACGAACCCATGCAACGAGACGGCGGCGATGCGGCGTGTGCCGTATCGCCGCCGTGACTACAAATCTCAGCCCTTTCCGCCGCGCAGCTCGTGTGACAGCGCTTCGAGTTCGTCGCCGCCGGCCATCTCCTGGGTGAGGTGTTCCAGCGTGATGTCGTCGTAGGTGCAGTCCAGCTTCTGTTGGCCGCGGTTCAGCAGCACGAAGTGGTCGCCCACCATGTGGGCGTGGTGCGGGTTGTGCGTGATGAACACGACGCCGAACCCAGCCTCTTTGGCTGCGGTGATGTATTTCAGCACCACGCCCGACTGCTTGACGCCGAGCGCCGCGGTCGGCTCGTCGAGAATCAATACCCGCGCACCGAAGAACACCGCCCGCGCGATCGCCACGCACTGCTTCTGACCGCCGGACAGCGAGCCGATCGGCACGTCGACGTCGGGCAGGTCGATGCCCATCTTCGACAGCTCCGTCAACGTGGTGGCGCGCATCGCATTGGCGTCCAGTCCCCACGGGAAGCGACCCTGTCGGATCTCCTGGCCGAGGAAGAAGTTGCGCCACACCGGCATCAACGGAACGACGGCGAGGTTCTGGTACACCGTCGCGATGCCCTTGCCCAGCGCGTCCTTTGGCGAGGTGAACTTGATCGACTCGCCGTCGACGAGCAGCTCACCGTCGGTCTGCGGGTGGTAGCCGGCGATGATCTTGATCAACGTCGACTTGCCTGCGCCGTTGTCACCGAGGATGCCCGTCACTTCACCGGCATGCACGCGCAGCGAGATGTCTTTGAGTGCAGTGATATTGCCATAGGACTTGCCGATACTTTTCAACTCGACCAGCGGAACCTTCCCTCCGGATGGAGCCTCTTCCACGGGACGATCAACTGTTGCGGTCATGGGTCACCTCTTCGCGGCGTAGTTGCGGAATGCGTTGTTGGCGATCACCGCAAAGAGCAGCATCACGCCCATGAAGAACTTGAACCAGTCGGGTTCCCAACCCGCATACACGATGCCCTTCTCGACCATGCCGAAGATGAAGGCGCCGATCGCGGCGCCGATCGCGGTGCCGTATCCGCCGGTCAGCAGGCAGCCGCCGATGACCGCGGCGATGATGTAGATGAACTCCTGGCCGGCACCCTGGCCGGACTGCACGGTGTTGAACGAGAACAGAAGATGCATGCCGGAGAACCATGCCGCGAATCCGACCAACATGAACAGGCCGATTTTCACCTTGGTCACCGGGACGCCGACCGCGCGGGCACTTTCCTCATCGCCGCCAACGGCGAAGATCCAGTTGCCGATCCGCGTCTTGAACAGCACATAAGTTGCCAGGATTGTGAACAGTAGCCACCAGAACACGGTGATACGCACGGATACGCCTAAGATCGTCACAGACGAAGCGAACACCGCTCGCGCCGATTCCCAGCCCTGCATGTCGTTCACGCTCGGCGTGGCGACCTGACCCGAAACCAGCTTCGTCACAGCGATGTTGGCGCCGGTCAGCATCAACAACGTGCCCAGCGTGATCAAGAAGCTCGGGATCTTGGTCTTCATCACCAGATACCCGTTGAAGAACCCAATCGCAAGTGCCAGGATCAGTCCCAATCCCGCACCCGCCCATAGGTTCAGATGCAGGTTGTAGGCCAGCATCGACGCGGCGAGCGAGCTCGTGGTGACCGCAACGCCCGCCGACAGGTCGAATTCGCCGCCGATCATCAGCAGCGCGACGGCGCACGCCATGATTCCGATCGTCGAGCTCCCGTACAGCACCGTCGCCAGCGCATCGGGGGTCCGGAATGGCGGGGCGACGATCGTGAAGACGATGAAGATTATGACCGCGCCGATCAGCGCGCCCATCTCGGGACGAATCAGTAGTCGCTGCACACGGTTTCGTTCTTTGATGCGTTCGTCGTGGATGACCTTGCGCTGGGAGAGGTCAATTTCGGCTTGTGTAGTCATGATTCTTTTCCCCAATGCCTAACGTGTGCCGGCCTTGGCCAACTCGGCCACGGCGTCGATGTTGGACTGGTCGATGAACGACGGGCCCGTCAATGTGGGTTGACCGCCTCCGATCAGATTCTTGTTGTTGATGAACAGCCAGAGTGAGTCGATCGCTAGATAGCCCTGCAGGAATGGCTGCTGGTCCACCGCCCACACAACGTCGCCGGCCTTGATCGCGTCCACGAGGGCCGCGTTGGTGTCGAAGGTCACCACCTTCGCGGAGCTGTTGGCGTTGCCGACAGACTGCACCGCAGCCAACGCAATTGGCGCGCCCAGTGCGACGACGTGATCAACGGACGGGTCCTGCTGAAGCTTGGCGGTGATCGTCGACTCCACCGACGGCATGTCCTTGCTGTTGACGTTCAGCAGCTCGGTTTGGCCCCCCTTGAAGCCCTGCGTGACACCGGCACAGCGTGATTCGAGCGCCACCTGGCCCTGCTCCTGGATGACGCAAAGCACCTTCTTCGCACCGTCTTTGGTGAGGCGTTCGCCTGCAGCGACGCCGGCCAGCTTCTCGTCCTGGCCGAAATACTCCTGCACCCCCATGGACATGTAGTTGTCAAAACCCGAGTTGAAGGCGACGACCGGAATACCCTTATCCAGCGCAGTTTTGACGGCGGGGGCCATCGCGTCCGGCTTGGCCAACGTCAAGGCGATGCCCTTGACGCCGCTGTCGATAGCGGTCTGCACCAGATTGGCCTGGTTCGGCGCCTCCGGATCGTTGGAGTAGCGCAGCTCGATGTTGTCCTTATCGGCCGCGGCTTGCGCGCCCTTGCGGATGAGATCCCAGAACGAGTCGCCGGGAACCTCGTGGGTGATCATCGCCACCGTGATACGCGGCGTGTTGGCCTGGCCGGCACCCATTCCGCCTTCGCTCTCGCCGGGCTTGCCGCCGGTGGAAGAACACGACGCGATCCCGAGTACGAGCACACTTGCCCCGGCGACCGCCGCGAGCCGACTGAACCTCATTGTTTCTCCTTGCATCAGAGTGCGACGTAACACGCCTCAGTCGATGTAATACGGCTCACAGCGGAAAGTCAATAGTTTGTTCGGACATTAGGACTGCATATCAAATGCTAGGGTGCATCCGTGCAGCTGGCGATCTGTTCCGAGATGGTGTTCACCGACCTGCCGATCGTGGACCGGGTCCGGCGTATCGACGAACTCGGCTTCGCCGTCGAGATCTGGAGCTGGGACGACAAGGACCTCGACGCCCTGGCCGCGACCGGGGCCAGGTTCTCCTCCATGACTGGCTACCTGCACGGCGACCTGATCGACCCCGCCGGCGCCGACGAGGTGGTGCGGACGGCGGAGCTCAGCATCAAAGCCGGTGAGGTGCTCGGTGTTCGGCGACTCAACCTGCACACTGCCGAGCTCGTCGACGGCAAGGCGGCCCGCCCCCGCCATCGGGCCACCGGCGAGATGTGGCTGACAGCGCAGCGGGCGCTCGAGCGGATCGGCGAACTCGGCGCGGGCGCGGGCGTCACCTTCTGCGTCGAGAATCTGAACACCATCGTTGACCATCCCGGCGTGCCGCTCGCCAGGGCAAAGGACACTCTCGCACTCGTCGAAGCCGTCGGACATCCGAACGTGCGGATGATGCTCGACCTGTACCACGCGCAAATCGGCGAGGGGAATCTCATCGAGCTGATCCGACGCTGCGGGGACGCCATCGGCGAGGTGCAGGTGGCCGACGTGCCCGGCCGCTGCGAGCCGGGCACCGGTGAGATCAATTACCCGGCGATCGCGAAGGCGCTGCGCGACATCGGATACACCGGCACCGTCGGCATGGAAGCTTGGGCGTCCGGCGACAGTACCGAGGCGCTGGAGGCGTTCCGGCGCGCGTTCGCCTAACTCTACTTCCGCGAAACGGAATTCCAGCAGCGAAATGTCGAGTAGACACCTGCTGGAATTCCGTTTCGCGAGGGGTCTAGGGGCGCCAGCCGCGCGAGATCATGGCATCCCAGGCGCGGCGGAGGATCGCGGCGGGCCGATCCTCTTTGATGACGCGCTCGACGATGAAGCCGAGACGCTCGATCTTGGGGATCACCCGCATGTCCTTGACATATTGCGGACGATCCGTGCGGTGCTGGTCACCGTCGTACTCGGAGACGACCTTGAAGTCTTCCCATCCCATGTCAACGGTGCGCAGCAACGTGCCGTCAACGTCGAATATCGGTATCTGAGTCGTGGGCTTGGGCAGTCCCGCCGTCGATGTAGAGCATCCGCAGCCACGTTTCTCGCGGCGAGGCCGCCCCACCGTCGACGAACGGCAATGCGTCCTTGAGCCGTTTGACGCCGCGCGCGCCGCGATACCGCTTGGCCAACAACAGCACCTCTTCGGTCGAGAACGGCGCAGCCCGCATCAACGCATCCATGCGCGCGATGGCTCGGTCCCGGGGTTGGTACCGGCCGAGGTCGAAGGCAGTGCGCGCGACGGTTGTAACAGGCACTCCGTCGACGAAGGTGACCTCGTCGTCGGGCGATGCGTTCGTTGCGCGCGATGATGCCGGCAGGCGGATGGGTGCACTCGTAGATGAGCTCAATCGGGATGTGCGCATCGACCCACTCGGCCCCATGTAGCGCCGATGCCGCGACACCGGTGACGATTGCCCGCCGCTTGGACCACAGCCACGCCCCCACGGCGCGGTCGCGCACAGTCAGCTGCTGTCCGCGCGGGGCATGCACGTCGGGAAAGAAAGGGCGATACCAACGTGCGAGCTCGTGCCGGGAGACGACGCCGTTCGCTATCGCTTCAGTGCCAACGAGTATCTCCCCCACGTCCAGATAGACGTCGGGCCCAAACCTTCCGCTCCCCATCTCCCGCGAAACGGAATTCCAGCAGCGAAATGTCGAGTAGACACCTGCTGGAATTCCGTTTCGCGGAAACTTGGGTCAGCGGTCGACGAGGGTGGTGTCGAAGTAGTAGCGCGACGCGCGGTAGCAGTGCGTGCCGAACTCGACGGCCGAGCCGGAGTCGTCGAACGCCGTCCGCGACATCGTCAGCAGCGGCGCGCCGGGCTTCTCGTCGAGCAGCTTGGCCTCCGCCCTCGTCGCTCCCCTGGCCCCGATGCGTTGGCGGGCCAACCTGATGTGCACACCGCGAGCACGCAATGACTGATACAGCCCATTGCTCTCGAGCTCCCCGGGGTCGGGGGCGATCTCGACCGGCAGGTGATTGGTCATCACCGCAAGCGGCTCGCCGCTGGCGCAGCGGAGTCGGTGGATCGACACCACCTCGCGGTCATCCTTCAGGCTCAGCTCGCGCGCAACCTCTTCATCGGGAGGTCCGACGTGGTAATCGAGCAGCTGCGTGGTCGGCTCCTGGCCGGCCCGCGACAGGTCGTCGAACAGGCTCGTTAGCTCGACACGGCGGTGCACGGGGTTCTGCACCACCTGCGTGCCGACCCCGCGCTTGCGGACCAACAGGCCCTTGTCGACCAGCTCCTGGATCGCGCGGCGTGTCGTCGGCCGCGACAATGTCAGCCGTTTCGCCAGCGCCAGTTCGTTTTCGAACCGATCCCCCGGTGAGAGCTCACCGTCGCGAATGGCGGCCTCGATCGCTTGCGCGAGCTGATAGTAGAGAGGGACAGGGCTGGACCTGTCGAGCTCCACCGTCAAGGCCACGTTGTCTCCGATCTCGGGTCTGACGAGATAAACGGTAGCTGAATACTAACACCGTATGAGTGAAAGTTAGAATGTCAGGACAAACTATTGACAGTGCCGAGTGTGGGAGTGCACTCTCGTACAAAGACGCCAACATCTACCGCCGGAGACCCGATCTTGACTACTTCGCAGCCGTTCGACGTCCTCGCCATCGGGCGCAGTGGCGTCGACATCTACCCCCTCCAGGTCGGCGTAGGTCTCGAGCACGTCGAATCGTTCGGCAAGTTCCTCGGCGGCAGCGCGGCCAATGTCTCGGTGGCCGCCGCCCGACTCGGCAATCGCACCGCGCTGATCTCCGGCGTGGGTGACGACCCATTCGGCAAGTTCGTCCGCGCCGAGCTTGACGCTCTCGGCGTCGACAACCGCTACGTGTCGACCCACGACGAGTACCCGACCCCGGTGACGTTCTGCGAGATCTTCCCGCCGGACAACTTTCCGCTGTACTTCTACCGCCGTCCCAGCGCACCCGATCTCCAGGTCCGCCCCGACGAGATCGACCTCGATGCCGTCCGATCGGCAGGCCTGTACTGGTCGACGGTCACCGGCCTCTCCGAAGAGCCCAGCCGCAGTGCGCATTTCGCCGCGTGGGAGGCCCGTTCGCGGGCCCGGCACACAGTGCTCGATCTCGACTACCGGCCGATGTTCTGGGAGTCGCCCACCGCAGCCACCGAGCAGGTGCAGCGCGCGCTGCAGCACGTCACCGTCGCGGTCGGCAACCGCGAGGAGTGCGAGATCGCCGTCGGCGAGACCGACCCCCGACGCGCCGCCGACGCGCTGCTGGACCTCGGCGTCGAGCTGGCCATCGTGAAACAGGGCCCGCGCGGTGTGCTGGGCAAGACCAGGCACTCGGCGGTGAGTGTCGCCCCCAACGACGTCGACGTCGTCAACGGGCTCGGCGCGGGAGATGCGTTCGGCGGCAGCCTCTGTCACGGATTGCTGCACAACTGGCCACTGGAGAAGACGCTGCGCTACGCCAACGCCGCAGGCGCCATCGTCGCGTCGCGGCTGGAGTGCTCGACGGCAATGCCGACGGCTCAGGAAGTGGCCGCACTGGCCGATCAGACCGCAGTGGAGGCCGTCAATGTCTGATGCAGTGTGCCGGGACTATGCCGAGATCACCGATGTGCGTGCGGCCGACCCGCAGGCCATCGAGCGCGCCTGGCAGACGCGCACCATCCGTCCGGCAATTCGCGGCAACGGCAGGCTGATGATCGTCGCCGCCGACCACCCGGCGCGCGGTGCCCTCGGTGTCGGAGATCGCCCGACCGCCATGAACAGCCGCACCGACCTGCTCGACCGGCTGCGCGCAGCGCTTGCCGACCCCGGCGTGGACGGGGTGCTGGCGACCGCCGACATCCTCGACGACCTGCTGCTGCTCGGCGCGCTCGAGGACAAGGTGGTGTTCTCGTCGATGAACCGCGGTGGCCTGGCAGGCGCACAGTTCGAACTCGACGACCGGATGACGGCTACCACCGCGGCCGCCACCGCCGCGGCGCGGATGAACGGCGGAAAGATGTTGTGCCGCATCGACCTCGGCGATCCGGGCACCGTATCGACGCTCGAGGCGTGCGCCAGAGCCGTCGACGAGCTCGCCTCCCACGGGCTGATCGCGATGCTCGAACCGTTCATGTCGACACGAGTGAACGGCAAGGTCCGCAACGACCTGAGCGCGGACGCGGTGATCAAGTCGGTGCACATCGGCCAGGGCCTGGGTTCCACCTCCGCCTACACCTGGATGAAGCTGCCGGTCGTCGACGAGATGGACCGCGTCATGGAGTCGACCACGCTGCCGACGCTGCTGCTCGGCGGCGATCCCCCCGATCCGGACGAGGCGTTCGCGAGCTGGGAGAAGGCATTGGCCCTTCCGTCGGTGCGCGGCCTCATCGTCGGCCGGACGCTGCTCTACCCGGCAGACGACGACGTCAGCTCGGCGGTGGCGACCGCCGTGTCGATGGTGAGGTGAGCATGCACAGCAAGTACTACATCCCGGCGAAAAGCGCATCCCTCCCCTACACCGTCGACGTCACTCCCGAATCGGCGGGCTGGACCGAGTCCAGCCTGCAGGTGGTGGAGCTGAGGTCCATGCAGGAGCTCGCAATGGAGACCGGCGACACCGAAGTGATGATCCTGCCGCTGGCCGGCGGTGGCACCGTCGACTGCGGCAACGAGGAGTTCGTACTGTCGCCGCGCGCGTCGGTGTTCGACGGCCCCGCGGACATGGTCTACCTCGGCACCGGCCAGAGCTACACACTCTGTGGCGAAGGAAGATTCGCGATCTGCGGCGCCCGGGCCGAGCGACAGCTGCCCAACCGCAGGGTGGCGGCCGCCGACGTTTCCGTCGAGCTGCGCGGCACCGGCAATTGTAGCCGCCAGGTGCACAACTTCGGCACCGCAGGCGTGTTCGAGGCCGACTCGCTGATCGCGTGCGAGGTGATCACCCCCGGCGGCAACTGGTCGAGCTATCCGGCGCACAAGCACGATGAGGAGACGCCGGTCGAGACGGCGCTCGAGGAGATCTACTACTTCGAAATCGCCGCGGGCCCAGACGATTCCCGTGGCTTCGGCTACCATCGCGTCTACGGCACACCGAGCCGGCCCATCGAGGTCCTCGAAGAGGTGCGCACCGGCGACGTGGTGCTGGTGCCGCACGGCTACCACGGCCCGTCGGTGGCCGCGCCCGGCTATCACATGTACTACCTCAACGTGATGGCCGGCCCCGGCAAGGAACGTGCGTGGCGGATCGTCGACGACCCCGAGCATGCCTGGCTGCGCGGCACCTGGGCAGAACAGGCCGTCGACCCCCGGTTACCCCTGCATTCACGAGGAGTGTGACGTGGTTTCCAAAGCATCCGTGTTCAAGTCACCGCACAGCGAGCCGACGGTGCGGCTCACCGTCGCCCAGGCCACCGTTCGGTTCCTGGCCAATCAGTACGTCGAGCGCGACGGCGAACGCAGCAGGTTCTTCGCCGGCTGCTTCGGCATCTTCGGCCACGGCAACGTGGCCGGTATGGGCCAGGCACTTCTGCAGGCCGAGGTCGAGGCGGCCAAGCCAGGCACCAAACCGGCTGTGCGATATGTGTTGGGGCGCAACGAGCAGGCCATGGTGCATACGGCCGCCGCTTACGCCAGGCAGAAGGATCGCCTGCAGGCGTGGGCCGTAACGGCGAGCATCGGACCCGGCTCGACGAACATGCTGACCGGCGCGGCGCTCGCCACCATCAACCGGCTGCCCGTACTTCTGCTGCCATCGGACACCTTCGCGACGCGCGTCAGCGCGCCGGTTCTGCAGGATCTCGAGCTGCCCCACGACAACGAGGTGACCGTCAACGACGCGTTCAAGCCGCTGTCGCGGTTCTTCGACCGGATCTGGCGGCCCGAGCAGTTGCCGTCGGCCCTGATCGGCGCCATACGAGTGCTCACCGACCCGGTCGAGACCGGAGCAGCCACCATCGCGCTGCCGCAGGACGTGCAGGCCGAGGCGTTCGACTGGCCGGAATC
The DNA here is from genome assembly GCA_963713225.1 of uncultured Actinomycetota bacterium. Taxonomy (GTDB): domain Bacteria; phylum Actinomycetota; class Actinomycetes; order Mycobacteriales; family Mycobacteriaceae; genus Mycobacterium. The sequence continues at coordinate 150,703 of CAVQLB010000004.1, forward strand.
GCTGTTCGCCGAACGCACTTGGCATGTGGCACGTCCGCTGCCGGAGCGGTCGGTGACCGCAACGGCCGCGAAGATCATCCGGTCGGCGCAGCGCCCGTTGATCGTGGCGGGCGGCGGCGTGATCTACTCCGGCGCCAACGACGCGTTGAAGGCCTTCGCCGAGCAGACCGGCATCCCGGTCGCGGAGACACAGGCGGGCAAGGGGTCGCTCCCCTACGACCATCCGCAGTCCGTCGGTGCCGTCGGCTCGACCGGCACCACCGCCGCCAATGCGCTGGCCGCCGAGGCCGACGTCGTAATCGGAATCGGCACCCGATACAGCGATTTCACCAGCGCATCGCGCACCGCGTTCAACAATCCCGACGTCCGTTTCGTCAACGTCAACGTGGCCTCGTTCGACGCGGTGAAGCAGGGCGGACTTTCGGTCGTTGCGGATGCCCGGGAGACGCTTGATGCGCTGGCCGACCTGCTCGACGACTACTCCGTCGGCGACGAATACCGCACCCGCGCAGGGGAACTGGCGCGCGCGTGGGACGACACCGTCACCGCGGCCTATCGCGTCGAGGACGACGGTAGCGCCCTGAACCAGAGCCAGGTCATCGGGCTGGCGAACACGCTGTCCGATCCTCGGGACGTGGTCGTGTGCGCGGCGGGTTCCATGCCCGGCGACCTGCACAAGCTGTGGCGCACCCGCGACCGCAAGGGCTATCACGTCGAATACGGCTACTCCTGCATGGGATATGAGATCGCAGGTGGCATCGGCGTCCGGATGGCCAGCCCGGACCGCGATGTGTTCGTCATGGTCGGTGATGGCTCCTATCTGATGATGGCCACCGAACTGGTGACCGCGGTCCAGGAAGGCGTGAAGGTCATCCTGGTGCTGGTGCAGAACCACGGCTTCGCCTCGATCGGCTCACTCTCGGAATCCCTGGGATCGCAACGATTCGGCACCTCTTACCGTTATCGCGACGACTCCGGCCGGCTGACGGGTGACAAGCTTCCCGTCGACCTCGCGGCCAACGCGGCCAGCCTGGGCGCCGAGGTGATCAAGGTGACGACGGCGGCAGAGTTCGCCGATGCGGTGAAGGTGGCCAAGGCCAACGACCACACCACCGTCATCCACGTCGAAACCGATCCGCTGATCTACGCGCCGGACAGCCAGTCCTGGTGGGACGTCCCCGTCAGCCAGACCTCGGAGCTGGATTCCACGCAGGAGGCGTACGAGACCTACGCCGAGTGGAAGAACGTTCAGCGCCCGTACGTAAAGCCCTACGACGCAAAGGATTGACGAGTGAGCTCCATTCTTGTTGGTTCAGCACCAGATTCCTGGGGTGTCTGGTTCCCCGACGACCCGAACCAGACCCCCTATAACCGGTTCCTCGACGAGGTTGCCGCCTCGGGCTACGAGTGGATCGAGTTGGGTCCATTCGGATATCTGCCGACCGACCCGAGGAAGCTCAGCGACGAACTTGAATCCCGCAACCTCAAGCTGTCGGCGGGAACGGTGTTCGAGCGCCTGCACCAGGACAATTCGTGGGACGCGGTGTGGACGCAGATCGAGGACGTCGCCAGGCTCACCGCTGCCGTCGGCGGCAAGCACGTCGTCGTCATCCCCGAGATGTGGCGCGACCCAGCCACCGGCGAGGTGCTCGAGGACCGCAACCTGACAGCCGAGCAGTGGAAGAATAAGACCGAGGGCATGAACGAACTCGGCAAGGCCATGTACGAAAAGTACGGTGTGCGTGCGCAGTTCCACCCGCACGCCGACAGCCATGTCGACACCGAGGAGAACGTCTACCGCTTCCTCGACGGCACCGACGGCGAGTTCGTCAACCTGTGCCTGGACACCGGCCACATCAGCTATTGCGGCGGCGACAATCTCGCCATCATCCAGCGTGCGCCCGAGCGCATCGGCTATCTGCACCTCAAGCAGGTCGACCCCGAGGTGCGGGCCAAGGTCGAGGCGGAGGACCTGCCGTTCGGCGAGGCGGTCAAACTTGGCGCGATGACCGAACCGCCGCGGGGCATCCCCGACATGCCACCGCTGCTGGCCGCCGTCGAGAAGCTCGGCATCGACGTCTTCGCGATCGTCGAACAGGACATGTATCCCTGTGAGGTCGACGCACCCCTGCCGATCGCCCAGCGCACTCGCCAGTATCTCGGCTCGTGCGGTGTCCCGTCCGTGAAATTCGCCTAGGAACAACATGTCTGATCTACGCATAGCAGTGCTCGGCGTCGGCGTGATGGGCGCCGACCACGTCGCTCGAATCACCAGCCGTATCAGCAACGCCCGTGTCGTCGTGGTGAACGACTACCTGTCCGAGAAGGCCGAACAGGTCGCCGCATCGGTGCCGGGTGCCCGGGCCGTCGGCGACCCGCTGGACGCCATCGCCGATCCCGACGTCGATGCCGTGGTGCTGGCTACACCCGGCCCGACCCACGAGAAGCAGCTGTTGGCCTGCCTGGAGCACAACAAGCCGGTGCTCTGTGAGAAGCCGTTGACCACCGACGTGGAAACCTCGCTCGCCGTCGTCAAGCAGGAGGCCGAACTGGGCAAGAAGCTGATCCAGGTCGGGTTCATGCGCCGGTTCGACCACGAGTACGCCCACCTGAAGGCACTGATCGACGGCGGTGAACTCGGCCAGCCGCTGGTAATGCACTGCGCGCATCGCAACCCGGCCGTCCCGCCATCATTCGACAGCGCCATGGTGGTGCGGGATTCTCTGGTACACGAGGTCGACGTCACCCGCTTCCTGTTCGACGAGGAGATCGCCTCGATCCAGATCATCAAACCCGCGCCGAATCCCGCTGCACCACAAGGCCTCGCCGATCCCCAGATCGCGATCCTGCGGACCGAGTCCGGCAAGTACGTCGACGTCGAGCTTTTCGTCACCACCGGTGTGGCCTATGAGGTACGCACCGAGGTGGTGGCCGAGAAGGGCAGCGCCATCATCGGACTCGACGTCGGCCTGGTGCGCAAGGTCGCACCCGGCAACTGGGGAGGCCGCATCACCCCCGGCTTCCGGGAACGGTTTGGACAGGCCTACGACACCGAGTTCCAGCGCTGGGTTGACGCGGTTCTGGCCGGTGGGACCACCGGCAATTACACAGACGGGCCCGACGCATGGGACGGATACGCGGCGGCCGCGGTTTGCGAAGCCGGCGTCGAATCGTTGAACACCGGTAGGCCGGTCGAAGTCCAGATTGTTGACCCCGCTTCGATAAAGGGAGCATGAGCATGAAGATCGCACTGGACCCGACGCCGTTCCACCACGACTACGAGCTCCTCGAGTTCCCGCAGCTGGTCGCGGATCTGGGCTACGAGCACCTGCAGCTGACGCCGCATCGGGACTTCATCCCGTTCTTCAACCACCCGCGCGCCGACGACGACCTCGTCGCCCGGTTCCGCAAGGCGTGCGCGGATGCCGGCGTGGGCATCGCCTCAGTCCTGCCGGTGCTGCGGTGGTCGGGCCCCGACGAGGACGCCCGCGAAGCGGCGGTGCGCAACTGGAAACGCGTCGTCCAGATCACCGTCGATCTGGGAGTGAACGTCATCAACACCGAGTTCTCCGGCCGCCCCGAGCGGGCCGAGGAATCCGAGCGGGCTTTCTTCCGGTCGATGGAGGAGCTGGTGCCGATCTTCGAACGCGAAGGCATCGACGTCCGAATCGACCCGCACCCCGACGATTTCGTCGAGGACGGCCTGGAGGCGTTGCGGATCATCCGCGGCGTCAACTCGCCCAACATCGGCATGGTCTACGTGGCCTGCCACTCCTTCCACATGGGCGGCAACATGTCCGAGATCATGCGCGCCGCGGGCGACAAGCTGCGACTGGTGCATGTCGCCGACACCATGGATCACCATCGGAGCCACGGGTTGCGCTACATCACCAACCCGCCTGGCAATGCGGCGCGGGTGCACCAGCACCTGAAGATCGGCGACGGCGACGTCGACTGGGATGAGTTCTTCGGCGGTCTCGCCGAGATCGGCTTCTACGACCGACCCGACACCGTCATGGTGTCGTCCGTGTTCGCCGAGGACGAGAACGTCCAAGAGGTTTCCCGATATCAACTCAACACAATGACCAACTACGTCTCGAAGTACGGAAAGTAACTATGACCAACACGATTGGGCACTGGCTCGACAACAAGTCCTACCCCGGCAACAGCGGCGCCACCGCACCGGTGACGAACCCGGCGACCGGCGAGGTCACCGGCCAGGTCGCACTCGCCAGCGTCGAGGACGCCCGCGCGGTGATCGATGCGGCGGCGGCGGCATTCCCCGCGTGGCGGGACACCTCGCTGGCCAAGCGCAGCGCAATCCTGTTCAACTTCCGCGAACTGCTCAATTCGCGCAAGCAGGAGCTGGCCGAGATCATCACCAGCGAGCACGGCAAGGTGGTCTCCGACGCCCTCGGCGAGGTCAGCCGTGGCCAGGAGGTCGTCGAATTCGCCTGCGGCATACCCCATCTGCTCAAGGGCGGGTTCACCGAGAACGCCTCGACCAAGGTCGACGTCTACTCGATTCGTCAGCCGCTCGGGCCGGTGGGCGTCATCAGCCCGTTCAACTTCCCCGCCATGGTTCCGATGTGGTTCTTCCCCATTGCGATCGCCGCGGGCAACACCGTCGTGCTCAAGCCGTCCGAGAAGGACCCGTCGGCCTCCCTGTGGATGGCCGAACTGTGGGCCGAAGCCGGTCTGCCGCCAGGGGTTTTCAATGTTCTGCAGGGGGATAAGACCGCCGTCGACGAGCTGCTGACGAACAAGGCGATCAAGTCGGTCAGCTTCGTCGGTTCGACGCCGATCGCCCAGTACGTGTATTCGACCGGCACGGCAAACGGTAAGCGGGTTCAGGCCCTCGGCGGGGCGAAGAACCACGCGGTGATCCTGCCCGACGCCGACCTGGATCTGGCCGCCGACGCGATGGTCAACGCCGGCTTCGGTTCGGCGGGCGAACGCTGCATGGCCATTTCGGCGGCCGTGGCGGTCGGCCCGATCGCCGATGACCTCGTCGCCAAGATCGCCGAACGGGCCCGCACGATCAAGACCGGCGACGGCACCGGTGACGCCGACATGGGCCCGCTGGTGACCAAGGTGCACCGCGACAAGGTCGCTTCCTACATCGACGCGGGTGAGGCGGACGGCGCGAAGATCGTCGTCGACGGCCGCAATGTCGACCCCGACGGCGGAGCCGATGGGTTCTGGCTGGGCCCGACGCTGATCGACCACGTCAAGCCCGAGATGAGCGTCTACACCGACGAGATCTTCGGACCGGTGCTGTCGGTGGTGCGCGTCGAGTCCTACGACGAGGCGATGGATCTGGTGAACTCCAACCCCTACGGCAACGGGACGGCCATCTTCACCAACGACGGCGGCGCGGCCCGGCGCTTCCAGAACGAGGTGGAGGTCGGCATGGTCGGCATCAATGTGCCGATCCCGGTGCCGATGGCCTACTACAGCTTCGGCGGGTGGAAGGCGTCGCTGTTCGGCGACAGCCACGCCCACGGTATGGAGGGGGTTAACTTCTTCACCCGCGGCAAGGCCATCACCAGTCGTTGGCTGGACCCCAGCCACGGCGGCCTCGAACTCGGCTTCCCGCAGAACAAGTAGGCACAAGTACCGCGAGCGCTCATCGTTGCACGCGACACGCCGTGTACGGCGTACAACGATGCGCGCTCGTCCGTTGTGAGGAGACCTGGATGCCTGACCTCGTCGCAACCGCGTGGACCAGCGCCGGTGATACGTCACCGATGCGCGTGCCCGCGACAAGTCCCGTTCCGATAGCGAAACGCGTTGCGGCGGTGGCTGATGCGGGATTCTGCGGCCTCGGTCTCATCGCCGACGACCTCGCGATCGTCCGCGACACCGTCGGGTTCGTAGGTCTGCGAGATCTGCTCGCCGACCACGAGCTGACACACATCGAGATCGAGCTCATCGAACGGTGGTGGATTCCACGCGGCGAACCGGGCCACACGTACGACGTGCGCGACCTGCTGTTCGAGGCTGCCGACGTGCTGTCACCGGCGTTCGTCAAGATCGGTTCGCAGAACGGGCCGGCCATCGACGATCCGTTGACCCTCGTCGATCCACTCCGCGAGCTGGCCGACGAGGCCGTCGAGCACGGGACGCGGGTGGCGATCGAGCCGATGCCCTTCTCCGCCATCGCCACGGTTCCGATGGGTGTGGAGATCGTCGACGCGGCTGCACACCCTGCGGCCGGCCTCGTGATCGACGCGTGGCATGTCTTCCGCGCCGGGACGCCGTTGACCGAGCTCAGCACCGTCCTCTCGCCACAGCACATCTTCGGCGTCGAATTGAATGACGCCGCCGAACAGATCGTCGGCACATTGTTCGAAGACACCGTCGAGCGCCGACTCCTCTGCGGCGAGGGGTCTTTCGATCTTCGCGGCTTGGTCGCCGTCGTGCGCGACACAGGGTTCGACGGACCGTGGGGTGTGGAGATCCTGTCGATTTCATTCCGGCAGCTGCCAGTCGGCCAGGCGGTCAAGCTTGCCGCAGACTCCGCGCTCGCGGTGCTCTGACCGCTGGTCATGCAAAGTACGAAAAGCGAAACGCGGCCCGGAACCAGTGAACGTCCCACACTTTGCCGAAATTGACCCGTACTGTTGCATTTGACGTCGCTGAAAAACTCTGTGGATCAACGATTTCAATTAACACCCCAGCGTTGCGCTGCCGTCCGTCCAGAATCGTGATGTAACGATTGCGAAAGAACCGCAATCCGGATTGCGAAATCCCACGGTACGGCTCACGCTGGTCCTACCATCCAACGCAGTGGAGATTTGCGCCCTTCGCACTTTCTGAAGCAGAGCGCCGGAACGGGGGAACCGTTGAGCCGCTTCACCGACACCATGTACGCCAACGCGTACAGCAGCACCAAGGGCATGGTCACCGGCGAACCGGACCTTCCGGTCCGACACACCTGGCGTGAAGTGCACGAACGGGCCCGCCGGGTAGCGGGCGGCCTGGCCGCCGCGGGGGTGGGTCACGGCGACGCTGTCGGCGTGCTCGCGGGTGCTCCCGTCGAGATCGCGCCGACGGCGCAGGGCCTGTGGATGCGCGGCGCCGTCCTGACCATGCTTCACCAGCCGACACCCCGCACCGACCTGGTGTTCTGGGCGGAAGACACCGCCAACGTGATCAGCATGATCAACGCGAAAGCGGTCATCGTCTCCGACCCGTTCATGGTGGCCGTGCCCGTGCTGGAGGAACGCGGTATCACCGTCCTGACCATCGAGCAGCTGTTGGCCGCCGACCCGGTCGACCCGGTCCCCACCGATGAGGACGACCTGGCGTTGATGCAGCTGACCTCGGGCTCGACCGGTTTCCCGAAGGCGGTCCAGATCACCCACGGAAACCTGGTGTCCAACGCCGAGGCGATGTTCATCGGCGCCCAAGTGGACACCGATACCGACGTGATCGTGAGCTGGCTGCCCCTCTTCCACGACATGGGCATGACCGGGTTCCTGGTCGTTCCGATGTACTTCGGCGCCGAGTTGGTCAAGATCACGCCGATGGACTTCCTGCGCGACACGCTGCTGTGGGCCAGGCTCATCGACAAATACAAGGGCACGATGACCGCGGCGCCGAACTTCGCCTACGCGTTGTTTGCCAAGCGGTTGCGCAGACAAGCCAAGCCCGGCGAGTTCGACCTCTCGTCGCTTCGCTGGGCGCTGTCGGGCGCCGAGCAGGTGGAGCCCGCCGACGTCGAGTATCTCTGCGAAGCAGGCAAGCCGTTCGGACTGCGGCGGGAGGCCATCCTTCCGGCCTACGGCATGGCTGAGACCACGGTCGCGGTGTCGTTCTCCCAATGCGGGGGCGGCCTGGTGGTGGACGAGGTCGACGCCGACCTGCTGGCGGCGCTGCACCGCGCGGTCCCGGCGACCAGCGGTAAGACGACACGGCTCGCCACCCTCGGCCCACTGCTGGGCGGGCTGGAAGCGCGGGTCGTCGACGCGGTGGGCAATCTTCTGCCCAACCGTGGAGTCGGTGTGATCGAGCTCCGCGGCGACCCGGTCACCAGGGGCTACATCACCACGGCCGGCTTCATGCCGACCCAGGACGAAGCCGGTTGGTACGACACCGGCGACATCGGATACCTCACCGAGCAGGGCCACGTCGTGGTCTGCGGACGCATGAAGGACGTCATCATCATGGCCGGCCGCAGCATCTATCCGACCGACATCGAGCGCGCCGCAGGGCGGGTCGAAGGCGTCCGCCCCGGCTGTGCGGTCGCGGTGCGGCTGGACGCCGGAGATTCCAGGGAGTCCTTCGCCGTCGCGGTGGAGTCCAACGCCTTCGAGGACTCCGCCGAGGTGCGCCGCATCAAGCGCGATGTCGCCCACGAGGTGGTCGCCGAGGTCGACATGCGTCCGCGCACCATCGCGGTGCTGGGCCCCGGCGTCATCCCGAAGACGCCGTCGGGCAAGTTGCGTCGGGCACACTCGGTGGCACTGCTGAACTGAGGCGGTATGCGCAGCGTATCCAAGATGTATGAGGCTTTGGCTGATCGGATTCGCACTGTCAGTACTGCTCGTCGGCTGCGCCACGCCGGCCGAGGAGCCGCAGACGCAGCCGTCAGCCACGCCGACGACCACGGCCATCATCCCGCCGGGCATACCGACCGAGGGCAACCGCCCGCCGGCTGACGGGCTGCCGCCACCCGCCGAGCCGCAGCAGGCCCCGCCCCAGACGGCCCCGATCCCCGGAAGCATCGTGCCGGTCGGCAAGTCTCCCGAGGGCGTCGTCGTCGACGCGGCCACCCGCACGGTCGCCGTCGCCAAGCGTGACCCCGACGAACTGGTCCTGCTGAACGCCGACACCGGCGAGGTCGGGCAACGGGTCGCACTGCCCGGATTCGTCCGGCACCTTCAGCTGGCCGCCCCCGGCGGTCCCGTCCTCGTTCCGGTGGAAAGCGCCAACGCACTTGTCCGGGTGGAGCTGCCGAGCGGACGCGCGCTGCCACAGATTCTCACCGGCACCATTCCCCACGACGCCGCACAGGCGGCGAACGGATCCGTGTTCGTCGCCAACGAGCACGGCGGCACTGTCACGGTATTGCGGGGCCTGGAGATCATGAAGGTGTTCACCGACAGTGTGCAGCCGGCAGGCCTGGCGTCGGTCGGTCGCGTCATGGGCCTCGTCGACGTCCGCAAGAACGACCTGACGATCTACGACGCGGACAAGCTGTCGATCGTGGGCTCGGTGCCGGCGGGCGACGGGCCGACGCACCTCGTCGCCGACAAGCACGGTCGCATGATCGCCGCGGACACCAGAGGCGATGCCGTGCGGGTCTTCGAGCCGCTGCCGACGCCGCACCAGGTCGGCGAGATAGCCCAGCCGGGCGGGCCGTACGGGATCGCCTACGACCCGACACGCGACCTGCTGTGGGTTGCGTCGTCGGGCACCAACGAGGTCGTCGGCTACGACATGAGCCAGGCGACGCCGCGGGAGGTCAAGCGGATCCCGACCGTTCAGAACCCTACACGCTCGGCGTCGACGCGACCACCGGCAGGCTGTTCATCGCCGGCGCGACCGCCGGGGTCGTGCAGATCGTCGACACGACAATGTAGCCGCCGAGTGTGGGGGTGCGGGTTAATCATGCCCGGATAGGTCGGGCACATCCCCCACACTCGACGACATCGTCAGGCGGCTCGTATCACAGGATGTAGAGCATCTCCTGATAGGTCGGCAGCGGCCAGAGGTCGTCGGCCACAACGCTTTCCAGCGTGTCGGCGGCCGCGCGGACCGCGTCCATCTTCGGCAGCAGGCTCTGCGCGTGGGCGGCTTCCTCGGCAGCGGACTCTCCGCCGTGTTCAGCCAGCGCCGCCTTCAGCGCCGTCAGCGCGGCGGTCAGCTCCGAGATCGGGGTGCTGACAGCCTGCAGCAGCGTCGTGTCCGGCTCCATGCCTGCCTTCTTCAACGCCGCGACGTTCTGCGCCAACTCGGTCTGATACCGCACCGCCGCGGGCAGGATGACCGTCGACCCCAGCTCCAGGGCCAGCTTGGCCTCGACGCCAATCGTCAACGCGTACATCTCGAGTCGCACTTCGTACCGGCTGTGCAGCTCGCGCTCGCTGAAGACGCTGTACTTCTCGAACAGCTCGATGGACTCGGGCTTGATCAGCTCGGGCAGCGCGTCCAGCGTGGTCTTCAGGTTGGGCAGGCCGCGCGCGGCGGCCTCGATCTGCCAGTTCTCCGAGTAGCCGTCACCGTTGAAGACCACCGCGCCGTGCTCGGTGATGATGTCGGTGAGCAACTTCTGCACCGCCTCGTCGAAGTCCTCGCCGTCCTCGACGGCCTTCTCCAGAATCGTGGCCATGTAGTCGAGCGAATCGGCCATGATCGTGTTGAGCATCATCATCGGCACCGCCACCGTCTGACCGGATCCCGGCGCACGGAACTCAAACCGGTTGCCGGTGAACGCGAATGGGCTTGTGCGGTTGCGATCGCCCGGATCGGTCGGCAGCACCGGCAGCGTGTCGACACCGATGATCATGCTGCCCTTGCCCTTTGACGACGTGGCCGCGCCCTTGGCGATCTGCTCGAAGACGTCGGCCAGCTGATCGCCGAGGAAGATCGAGATGATCGCGGGCGGCGCCTCGTTGGCACCGAGCCGGTGGTCGTTGGTGGCCGAGGCCACCGAAACCCGCAGCAGTCCGGAGTACTTGTGCACCGCGCGGATCACCGCGGCACAGAACACCAGGAACTGCGCGTTCTCGTGGGGCGTGTCGCCGGGCACCAGCAGGGAGCCGAGGTCGGCGTTGCCCAGCGAGAAGTTGACGTGCTTGCCCGACCCGTTGACGCCGGCGAACGGCTTCTCGTGGAACAGGCACTCCATGCCGTGCTTCTTGGCGATCGTCTTGAAGACGGTCATCAGCAGCTGCTGGTGGTCGGAGGCGATGTTGCCGCGCTCGAACATCGGCGCGATCTCGAACTGGCCGGGCGCGACCTCGTTGTGCCGGGTCTTGGCGGGGATGCCGAGCTTGAACAGCTCACGCTCGGTGTCCATCATGAAGCCGAGCACCCGCTCGGGGACGGCGCCGAAGTAGTGGTCGTCGAACTCCTGCCCCTTGGGCGGCTTGGCGCCGAACAACGTGCGGCCGGCGTTGACCAGGTCGGGACGGGCCAGGAAGAAGTGCCGGTCGATCAGGAAGTACTCCTGCTCGGGACCGCAGAACGCGACGATCTTCTCCAGGTTGTCGTGGCCGAACAGCTTCAGGATCCGCTCGGCGTGGCTGCCCATGGCTTGCTGGCTGCGCAGCAGCGGCGTCTTGTAGTCCAGCGCCTCGCCCGTCATCGACACGAACACCGTCGGGATGCAGAGCGTGTTGCCGTTGGGGTTCTCCAGGACATACGCCGGGCTGGTGACGTCCCAGCCGGTGTAGCCGCGAGCCTCGAAAGTGCTGCGCAGGCCGCCGGACGGGAAGCTGGAGGCGTCGGGTTCACCCTGGATCAGCGTCTTGCCAGCGAACTCGGCCAGGGTCTGCCCGTCGGAGGTCGGCTCCAGGAAGCTGTCGTGCTTCTCGGCGGTCAGCCCGGTCATCGGGTAGAAGACGTGCGCATAGTGCGTCGCACCCTTCGACAGCGCCCAGTCCTTCATCGCCGAAGCCACCGAGTCGGCGACCGCCGGGTCGAGCTTGGCGCCCTTCTCGATCGTGGCAACCACGGACTTGAACACCGACTTGGGCAGCCGCAGCTGCATCTCGGCCTTCGTGAAGACGTTCGCACCGAACACCGCGCCCGGCGCCTCGGTGGGGTCGAAGCTGATGGCAGGAGGCACGTACGCCTCGACGTTGTTGATTGCCTGCAGACGCACGGCATTTCCGCTCAATTGAGTTCCTATCACTCGCTCGCCCGCTCTTTCTCCACGGGCTGGACCGGCCAACAGTAGGAACACTGGATGGCAAACGTGTTACGCCGACGTCAACGACAGAATGCGGCGCGTTACGTCCTAGGCTGGACACATGGGTACTCCGCCACCGGCGCAGGGCGCGACGCCACCCGCGGACATCGACGCGACATTCGACGAGCATGCTGTGACGGTCAGCGGCCGGGAGCACGAGGCCGCCGGCGTCAAGGCGGTGATGGTGTCGCTGCAGCGCGGGCTGAAGGCGATGGGCGCCGTTCCGCACCGCCGCCACGCTGGTCCGGCTCAACCAGCGCAACGGCTTCGACTGCCCGTCCTGCGCGTGGCCCGAGGAACACGGCGGCCGCAAGTTCGCCGAGTTCTGCGAGAACGGCGCCAAGGCCGTCGCCGAGGAGGCCACCAAACGCGTCGTCACCCCGGACTTCTTCGCCCGGCACTCGGTCGCAGAACTGGCGCGCCAAACCGGAGTACTGGCTCTCGCAGCAGGGCCGGCTCACCCACCCCGTGGTGCTTCGTGCCGGGCGACGATCACTACCGGCCGATCGACTGGCAAGACGCGTACCGGCTGATCGCCGATGAACTGCGCGGGCTCGGCAAGCCCCAACGAGGCGGTGTTCTACACGTCGGGGCGCACCAGCAACGAGGCCGCGTTCCTCTACCAGTTGATGGTTCGCAGCTTCGGCACCAATAACCTGCCCGACTGCTCGAACATGTGCCACGAGTCGTCGGGTGCCGCATTGGTCGAAGCGATCGGCATCGGCAAGGGTTCGGTCAGCGTCGAGGACATCACGAAGGCCGATCTGATCGTCATCGCCGGGCAGAATCCCGGCACCAGCCATCCCCGCATGCTCGCGGTGCTGGAGAAGGCGAAGGCCAACGGCGCCAGGATCATCGCGGTCAACCCGTTGCCCGAGGCCGGCCTGATCCGGTTCAAGGATCCGCAGAAGGTGCAGGGCATCGTCGGCAGCGGCATACCGATCGCAGACGAGTTCGTGCAGATCAAGCTCGGCGGCGACATGGCGCTGTTCGCCGGTCTGGGCCGGCTGCTTCTCGAGGCCGACGACCGGGCTCCCGGCAGCATCGTCGACCGCGACTTCGTCGACACACGCTGTTCGAACTTCGCCGAGTACGAGGCACGCACCCGGCAAGTCGACCTGGACACGGTGGTGGAGGCGACGGGCATCGACCGCGCCCAACTCGACCGGGTTGCAACGATGTTCGGCGAATTCGGAGCGCACGATCGCGTGCTGGGCGATGGGCCTGACCCAACACCGCCACGCCGTGCCGATGATCTCCGAGGTCGCCAACGTGCTGCTGATGCGCGGGATGATCGGCAAGCCGGGCGCGGGCCTGTGCCCGGTGCGCGGGCACTCCAACGTTCAGGGTGACCGCACAATGGGCATCTGGGAGAAAATGCCCGAGAGATTTCTCGCTGCACTCGACGACCGGTTCGGCATCGTCAGCCCGCGCGAGCACGGTGTCGACACCGTGGACGCGATCCGGGCGATGCGCGACGGACGCGCGAAGGTGTTCATGGGCATGGGCGGCAACTTCGCCTCGGCCACACCGGACACCGCTGTCACCGAGGCCGCGTTGCGCAGTTGCTCGCTGACGGTGCAGGTTTCGACCAAGTTGAATCGCAGCCACGTCGTGCACGGCGCGTCCGCACTGATCCTGCCGTCGCTGGGCCGCACCGACAAAGATATCCAGGTCGGCGGCAAACAAATGGTCTCGGTTGAGGATTCGATGTCGATGGTGCATCTGTCCCGCGGCAGCCTCAAACCCCCGGGCGATCAGGTGCGCAGCGAGGTGGCGATCATCTGCCAGCTCGCCCGGACACTGTTGGGCGCGGACCATCCGGTGCCGTGGGAGAAGTTCAACGACGACTACGACCAGATCCGCGATGCCATCGCCGCAGTGGTGCCCGGCTGCAACGACTACAACACCAAGGTCCGCCAGCCGGACGGATTCCAGTTGCCGCACGCTCCCCGCGACTCGCGTGAATTCCCCACCAGCACAGGGAAAGCCAACTTTGCGCTGAACCCGCTGGAATGGGTGGCCGTGCCACCGGGCCGACTGGTACTGCAGACGCTGCGCAGCCACGACCAGTTCAACACCACCATCTACGGGCTCGACGACCGCTACCGCGGGGTCAAAGGGGGTCGCCGAGTGGTGTTCGTCAATCCGGCTGACATCGAGGCGTTCGGCCTGTGCGAGGGCGAGCGGGTGGATTTGGTGTCGGAGTTCACCAACGGGGACGGCCAGCTGCAGGAGCGAACCGCCAAGGACTTCATGGTGGTGGCCTACTCGACGCCGGTCGGCAACGCCGCGGCCTACTACCCGGAGACCAATTCCCTCGTGCCGCTGGATCACACCGCGGTCGGGTCGAATACACCCGTTTCTAAGGCGATCGTCATTCGATTGGAAAAACAATGGGACGGGTGACCGCACGGCGGCGGGCCAGCCACGTCACCGCCGATGACGCGGTGACGCGGCCAGAGACGCTGGTCGTCGAGGAGCCACTGGAGATCCGTATCAACGGCAAGCCGGTCACCGTCACGATGCGCACACCGGGCTCCGATGTCGAACTGGCGCAAGGCTTTCTGCTGACCGAGGGCGTCATCGGGCACCGTGACGATCTGCTCACCGTCCGGTACTGCAAGGGCACCGGCCCCGACAACCTGAACACATACAACGTGCTGGATGCGACGTTGTCCCCCGACGTCAAGATGCCCCAGTTGGACATCACCCGCAACTTCTACACGACGTCGTCGTGCGGGGTGTGCGGGAAGGCGTCCCTGGACGCGGTCCAGACGATCAGCCGCTACTCCCCCGGCGATGACGCGTCCACGGTGAAAGCCGACACGCTCTCTGCGATGCCGGAGCAGCTGCGCGCCGAACAGAAGGTGTTCGCAAGCACCGGCGGGCTGCACGGCGCCGCACTGTTCGACGTGAACGGCGCCGTGCTGGCCGTCCGCGAGGACATCGGCAGGCACAACGCCGTCGACAAGGTCATCGGCTGGGCCCTCGAACAGGACAGGATCCCGCTGACGGGCACCGTGCTGCTGGTCAGCGGCCGCGCGTCGTTCGAACTCACGCAGAAGGCGGTGATGGCGGGGATCCCGGTGCTCGCGGCCGTGTCCGCGCCGTCGTCGCTCGCGGTCGATCTGGCCAGCCAATCGGGACTCACCCTGGTGGCGTTCCTACGGGGCGAGTCGATGAACGTCTACACGCGGCCGGACCGCATCAAGCGCTAGCGATTTCGGCGTGGTTAGTTGCGCTCAGGGCAACTAACCACGCCCAAATCACGAGGTCTACCTGCAATCTCCACCCGATCTCCACACAACCTCCAAGCTCGCGTACCCCGCGATCGCCGACGATCAGTCCCGTCGGAAATCAACGATCGAAGGGAACACAGACGATGGCGGAGATTCTGGTTGCGGCGCTGTCGCCCATCGGGCACATCAGCCCACTGCTGAACGTCACACGCGGTCTCGTGGACCGCGGGGATCGGGTCACGGTGCTGACCACGGCCAGTCGCCACGA
Organism: uncultured Actinomycetota bacterium; assembly: GCA_963713225.1. Classification (GTDB taxonomy): domain Bacteria; phylum Actinomycetota; class Actinomycetes; order Mycobacteriales; family Mycobacteriaceae; genus Mycobacterium. The sequence continues at coordinate 166,136 of CAVQLB010000004.1, forward strand.
CATGGTCCGGGCGGTGGGCGCCACGCCCGCGACGCTGCCGCGGGAGGGCGACCTCGACTTGGCCCTTCTGGACGCCGATAGCGGCCGCGAAGAAACCTCGGGCATCAAGCGGCTCAACTTCGACATCGTCCGGCTCTTCGTCGCGCCGATGCCGCACCAGGCGAAGGCGCTGACGGAATTGTTGGCGCAGAAGCGTTTCGACGCCGTCCTCGCCGACTACGGCTTCTTCGGGGTCACGCCGTTCCTCCTCGGCGACCGGGCCGCACGGCCGCCGGTGGTGTTGTATTCGACGACGCCGCTGATGCTCAGCAGCCGCGACACCGCACCCGCCGGGCTGGGTCTGCCGCCGTCGAGTAGCGCAATCGGCCGGCTGCGCAACCGCACGCTGAATCAGTTGTCGCAGAAGGTGTTGCTGCGTCAGTCGCAGAAGGCGGCCAACTACCAGCTGGACCGGCTCAACTCCCGCGAGCTGCCGACATTCCTTCTGGATTCCGGCGTTCTGGCCGACCGCCTCATCGTGCCCACCGTGCCCGAGTTCGACTATCCGCGGACCGACCTGCCCGCCAATGTCCGCTATGTCGGCGCAGTGCACCCGGCCCCGACGCAGAAGTTCCGCCCGCCTGCGTGGTGGCGAAAGCTCGACGGTGACCGGCCCGTCGTGCACGTCACCCAGGGCACCGTCGACAACACCGATCTCGGCCGGCTGTTGGAGCCGACCATCGACGCGTTGGCCGACGAGCACGTCATGGTGGTGGCCACCACCGGCGGGCGCCACGCCTCCGAGTTGAGCCTCACGGTGCCGCCCAACACCTATGTCGCCGAACACATCCCGCATGACCATCTACTGCGCAAGGTCGACGTCATGGTCACCAACGGCGGCTACGGCGCCGTGCAGCGCGCCTTGGCGACCGGTGTGCCGCTGGTGGTGGCAGGCAATACCGAGGACAAGCCCGAGGTGGCCGCGCGGGTGGCGTGGTCCGGCGCGGGCATCGACCTGAAGACCGGCACACCCACCCCGAAGGCGATCCGGACCGCGGTGCGCGACGTGCTCGGCAACGGCCGCTACCTCCGTCGCGCCCGGGAGCTCGAGGTGGCATACGCCCAGCGCGACGGCGTCGCAGAGATCGCGGCGCTGATCGACGAGGTCGTCACTGAACGCAACACGGCGGTGAAGTCATGACGTGTGCCGACCCATTCGGCAGACCGCCGGAGTCGAGTAGTCGACTACGCGTGCCAACGGAGTGTCCGTTAGAAAGCGTGGACCCATGGTTACCGAACTTCAGTTCGCCGCCGTCGCGGCATACCTGTTGTGGTGTCTGTTCGCCTCGCTGAGCGGAGTGCTCGGTCGCGACGATAACGAAGCCGAGCCCGCAATTTGCGAAAGCAATCAAAACGACGAAATCGCCACTGCCGGATAGTCCGAAAGCGCACCATGGTCGCGGGGGCCGACGTAAGGAGTCTTATGACCGAACTCAAGACGCCGACGGCAGTGCTGCACGAGGGACCGCGCAGTCTCACAGAGGATGAGACCGCCGAGCTCGAGCGGCGGGATCTCGGGGAGATGCGCGGGGCCGACATCGACGATGTCATCGAGTACGTCCATCAGGGCCTGCGGAAGCTGCCCGACTTCGTCACCCTCTACAAGAAGTATCTGAAGCAGCGCTGGGACGTCTACGAGCTCGACTTCACCCAGGACCGCATCGACTGGACCGAGAAGATGACCGACGACGAACGGGAGTCGTTCATGGGCATCGCGTCCGGGTTCCATCACGGCGAGCGCCAGGTGGAAATCGAGCTGCCCGTCTTCATGATGGGCGCGAGCGAGGAGGAGAAGCTCCACATCGCCGCCCAGATCGAGGACGAGGCGCGGCACACGGTCTTCTTCGACCGGTTCTATCGCGAGGTCGTGGGCATCGAGGGCAACGACATCATGGAGGTGCTCGACAAGACCTTCCCCTGGGTGCAGGAGACCTTCGTCGGCCCGTTCGGGTTGCTCGCCTATCAGGCCGACGAGTTGCGCCGGAATCCGGATGACCAACGGGCTCGGGTCCGGTACGGGACGACGTACTTTCTGTGGATCGAGGGTGTGCTCGCGCTGTCGGTGATGAAGGTGACGCTGTCGTATGCGCGGTGGCGGGGATTCCTGCCCGCGTACTACACGGGGTTCACCGCGACGTGTCGGGACGAGTCGCGGCACGTGCAGGGCGGCATGCGCTATCTGCAGGACGCGGTGCGACGAGATCCGACGATGCTCACGGAGATTCACGACACCCTGCGCACGATCCTGATGATCAGCGGGGTGTCCAGCCGCAATGTGTACTACGAGCCGCTGGGCTGGACGGAGGAAGAGGTGCGCATCCTGCTTATGCAGCAGCTCCGGCGGAAGTGCAACGACGTCGGCATCTCGCTCTCCCAGGATCTGGAGGACTTGCTAGTGCAGATCACGCCGGTGCTCGCGGGAGGCTGACCATGTCGATGTTCTTCAGTGAGCAATGGGCCGAGGCCGTCCGCAATGTGTTGGAGGCCGGACCGGACGAAGAAGCCCTGGCCGCGAAGCTGCCGGAGTACTGGGACTTCTACAACCTGGTCCGCTACACGTACCCGTCGTCGTGGGCATTGGGCGCCCGCGGCCTTCCCGCCGAATTAGGCCGCGGCACTCGGTATCTCGTAGTGGGGTGGGGCGAAGGACACGTCAGCGAATGCCGCGTCCTCGATGAGTCCGAACCGGTGGACGCCACCTATGTGCTGGCCGCCGACTATCACGATTGGAAAGCATTGTTCGAGGGGTACGACGCGCTCCGGACGGTGATGTATCGCAAGCTGCTTCTCGAGGAAGGCGACCTGCTGGAGTTCTTCAAGGCGATCTACTTCTTCGTCGAGTCGCTTGCGCTGATGGCGAAGGTGCCGACCAGCTTCCCGGCGAACGCGAAGGTACCCGCCGGCGTCTGACAGTGTGGCGAGCGAGTAAGGCTACGCGCTCTTCTCGCGGCGCTCGGGTCGAGCGGGCTTGCGCGGCACGATCGTCGGCAGCACGTTGTCGTCGACGGTCTCCTGCGTCACGACGACCTTGGCGACGTCGTCGCGGCTGGGGATGTCGTACATCACCGGCAGCAGGACTTCCTCCATGATCGCGCGCAGCCCGCGAGCTCCGGTGCCGCGGTGGATGGCCTGATCAGCGATGGACTCCAGCGCTTCCTCGGTGAACTCGAGCTCGACGCCGTCCATCTCGAACAGCCGCGTGTACTGCTTGACCAACGCGTTCTTCGGCTCGGAGAGGATCTTGACGAGCGACTCCTTGTCGAGGTTCGTCACCGACGCCACGACGGGCAGCCGGCCGATGAACTCGGGAATCAACCCGAACTTGATCAGGTCTTCGGGCATGACCTCGGCGAAGTGGTCCTGGGTGTCGATCTCGGCCTTGGAGTGCACCTCGGCGCCGAAGCCCAGCCCGCGCTTGCCGACGCGATCGGAGACGATCTTCTCCAGGCCCGCGAACGCACCCGCCACGATGAACAACACGTTCGTGGTGTCGATCTGGATGAACTCCTGATGCGGATGCTTGCGGCCGCCCTGCGGGGGCACCGACGCCTGGGTGCCTTCGAGGATCTTCAGCAGCGCCTGCTGCACGCCCTCGCCGGACACGTCGCGGGTGATCGACGGGTTCTCGCTCTTGCGGGCGATCTTGTCGACCTCGTCGATGTAGATGATGCCGGTCTCGGCGCGCTTGACGTCGTAGTCGGCGGCCTGGATCAGCTTGAGCAGAATGTTCTCGACGTCCTCACCGACATAGCCGGCCTCGGTCAGCGCCGTGGCGTCGGCGATCGCGAACGGGACGTTGAGCATCTTGGCCAGCGTCTGCGCGAGGTAGGTCTTGCCGCAGCCGGTGGGCCCCAGCATCAGAATGTTGGACTTGGCCAGCTCGACGGGCTCGACCCGCGAGTCGCGCATTTTCTCCTGCGCCTGGATTCGCTTGTAGTGGTTGTAGACGGCCACGGCCAGTGTTCGTTTGGCGGTGTCCTGCCCAATGACATAGCCCTCGAGGAAATCGCGGATCTCCACGGGCTTGGGAAGTTCGTCGAGTTTTACATCATCGGCGTCTGCGAGTTCTTCTTCGATGATCTCGTTGCAGAGATCAATGCACTCGTCACAGATATATACGCCTGGGCCCGCAATGAGCTTTTTAACCTGCTTCTGACTCTTCCCGCAGAACGAGCACTTCAGCAGGTCACCGCCGTCTCCAATACGTGCCATGGTGGTGGAGTCCTACTTCCTCTTCGCAGTCGGTAATAGTCGGGCTGATTGGGTCGCCTCGTGCGTAGAACCCGACGCTACCCGCTCATTCCGGCGCGGTGCGACCGATAAAGCCGAATCGCGTCGGTGGTATTTAGCTGTGTTTGCAGAACATATCGCCTCACGCGCCCCACAACCCCCATGAACGCGCCACCGTGTCCCTGGCGTGTCGCCGTCGTTACCGGACCGAGAGCGCGCCCAGCGCGCTGATCGTAGAGTTGCGCAGTGGAGTTCGCAGCCCCCAACACTACCGTGCTGATCACCGACGGTGGCCTGGCCACTCAACTGGAATCCCGCGGCCACGACCTGTCCGACGACCTGTGGTCGGCACGTCTACTGTTCGACGCTCCGGACGAGATCAAGGCAGCTCACGTCGCCTTTTATCGGGCGGGTGCGGCGATCGCGACGACGGCCAGCTACCAGGCCTCCTTCGATGGTTTCGCGGCGGGCGGAATCGACCGGGACGACGCCGAGCGGCTGATGCGGCGCAGCGTCGAGCTCGCGGCGGCGGCCCGCGCGGAGGTCGGAGTCGACGGCCGGTGGGTGGCCGCGTCGATCGGGCCCTACGGCGCGACGCTGGCCAACGGCGAGGAGTACATCGGGCGCTACGGGCTTTCCGTCGCCGAGTTAGCCGACTGGCATCTACCCCGGATGGAGATCCTCGCCGACGCGGGAGCCGACGTATTGGCCATCGAAACCGTGCCCGATATCGACGAGGCCGAAGCGTTGGTGGGCCTGGTCCGTCGGCTCGGTGTGCCCGCGTGGCTGAGCTACACGATCGACGGGGCGTTCACCCGCGCGGGGCAGCCGCTGGCGGAGGCGTTCGCCGTCGCTGCCGGAGTTCCGGAGGTCGTGGCGGTGGGGGTGAACTGCTGCGCGCCGGGCGATGTGTTGCCCGCGATTGAGATCGCCCGCGCGGTCACCGACAAACCCGTCATCGTCTACCCGAACAGCGGAGAGCAGTGGGACGGTCCGCACCGGAAGTGGGTCGGCACGGCGGCGTGGTCGGCGGAGCTTGCGCCGCAATGGGTTGCGGCGGGTGCACGCATCGTCGGCGGATGCTGCCGGGTGATGCCCGACGACATCGCGGCCATCACGCGAACGCTCGCCCCTGCCTAGCCCGAAACTGCGCACAGATCGGGAAAACCGGCGAAATTGCGATCTCTCCGCAGTCTCGCGGCGTCAGGACGATGATTCGGGGCGCAGCCGCAACAAGAGGGGGTTCCGCCATGCGGATCGCGAAGGACGACATTCCCGTCAAGCTCGATGTACCCGGCGCGAAGGCCCGGCAGACGCCGGATTTCGGAACTGCAAACGCGGTACTCAGTGCGGAGTACGTGATCGAGGGCGAGATCGTCGTCACGTACGCCGACGGCAGCGACGAGACCTGCCATGGCGGTGACCTGTACTACTGGCCGGCCGGCCACACGGTGCGAGTGGTCGCAGGACGCGGAGTTGGCTATGTTCAGCCCGCAGGCCGAACACGGACACGTCATCGAGCACCTCGCAGCGAAAATCGCCGCGATGGAGGGCTAGACGCTTTAGGTGTTGCTGACGCTCCGCTTGAGAATCTGACCTACGCTTTCGCCGTGAGCACGAATCTAGGCAGCAACACAATCGCGCAACTCCAGAGGATTGGAGACTCGAACGCGTTCGAGTTCGACTTCGACCCGTCATTGCTGGATCGGTTGGCCTGGATGTACGACACCCTCGTGGCGCCGAAACTTGACCTCCAAGCGCTACGCGCCAACAGGGCGCTAGACAAGATGCAGGGCAACTACCTGCGTTTCCACACAGTGCCGTACGGCAGTCTCGCTTGGGTGGCGGCAGACGATTTGGCCACACACCGGGAGTTTCGAACCGTATTCGACCGCCTTGGTCTTGCGGAGGCTGTGAAGCCACTGGTCGACTGGCATGAGCGCATCGTGATGTACCAAGGGTTTTACGTCGTGAGCAACGGTGTCGCCGAGGCGAACTGGCACGTGGACTACCACGAGGGCGCGCACGCTTACACCCTGCTTACGCCCCTATATGACCTTGACCCTGAGCACGGGCATCTCCTGTATCGCAGCGGCGACGAGACGATGCGCTATGAGTATCGGCGGGGCGCAGGCGCCATTGTGGGCGAACGCTTCCTGCACGCCACCGAACCGCACCCAGCGGGCAAGACGCGGGTACTCGTGAGCATGACCTTCGGCACCGACCGTCTGGAGCATTGGCCCGTATTGGAGAAAACTGTCGGCGGCCAATCCCCGTTTGTCGTGTTGCCGTGCGGCCACCAACGGGGCACCTGCATCTGCCTCTGGCGCTGAGGCGTCAGCTAGGCGTTCTGGGCCGACAGCTTGCGATATTCCAGCACGGTGTCGATCACGCCGTAATCCTTGGCCTCGGCGGCCGTCAGGATCTTGTCGCGATCGGTGTCCTTGCGGATCTGGTCCGCGTCCTTGCCGGTGTGATGCGCCAACGTCGTCTCCATCAGCGTGCGCATCCGCTCGATCTCCTTGGCCTGGATCTCCAGATCGGAGAACTGGCCCTGGATGACGCCGGAGAGCGCGGGCTGATGAATCAGGATGCGGGCGTTGGGCAGCGCCATGCGCTTGCCGGGGGTGCCCGCCGCCAGCAGCACCGCCGCCGCCGACGCGGCCTGGCCGAGGCAGACAGTCTGGATGTCGGCACGCACGTACTGCATGGTGTCGTAGATCGCCATCAGCGACGTGAACGAGCCGCCGGGCGAGTTGATGTACATGGTGATGTCGCGGTCGGGATCCAGCGACTCCAGCACCAGCAGCTGCGCCATGATGTCGTTGGCCGACGCGTCGTCCACCTGCACGCCGAGGAAGATGATGCGCTCCTCGAACAGCTTGTTGTACGGGTTGGACTCCTTGACGCCGAAGCTCGAATGCTCGATGAACGACGGCAGGATGTAGCGGGCCTGCGGCTGCAGACGGGGGTCCGTGTGATCGGTCATTTGTCTAGTCCTGCCGTCGGGCCTGAGCCGTTGATGGAGGCGCTGGTGATGATGTGGTCGACGAAGCCATACTCGAGGGCTTCTGGCGCGGTGAACCAGCGATCGCGGTCGGAGTCGGCCTCGATGCGCTCGAGGGTCTGTCCGGTGAACTCCGCGTTCAGGCGGAACATCTCCTTCTTGATGACCGCGAACTGCTCGGCCTGGATGGCGATGTCCGCGGCGCCGCCGGTGATGCCGCCGAGCGGCTGGTGCATCAGGATGCGGGCGTGCGGCAGCGCGTAGCGCTTGCCCTTGGTGCCCGCCGCGAGCAGGAATTCACCCATCGAGGCGGCCATACCCATCGCATAGGTCGCGACGTCGCACGGCGCGAGCACCATGGTGTCGTAGACGGCCATGCCGGCGCTGATCGAGCCGCCCGGCGAGTTGATGTAGAGGTGGATGTCCTTGGTGGGATCCTCGGCCGACAGCAGAAGGATCTGCGCGCACAGCTTGTTGGCGATGTCGTCGTCCACCTGTGACCCCAGGAAGATGATGCGCTCGGCGAGCAAGCGCTCATAGACGGAGTCGACGAGGTTGAACCCTGCCCCGTTCGAACGCATGTCAGTCACGACTGGATACCTGCTTTCTTCATCAGCACTCACCGAACACTAACCAACCTCCGGCGTCGCGCACTCCCTGACAGGCGCGCGTTCGCTCAGAGCATCACTTCGTGTCGGCGGATGCCACGTCTTCTGCGTCGTCGTCGGCCTCATCGTCGGCCTGCTCGGGCTCGGCGTCGGCTTCGGCAGTCTCTGCACCTGCGGCTTGGATCTGCGCCGCGATCTGCGCCGCGGCTTCGGCCGGGTCCGTGCTCGCGGGCGGGCCGAAGAACTCGGTGGTGTCGATCACAGTGCCGTCGGTGTCGACGACGGTGGCGCCGTGCACGACGGCCGCGACGGTCAGGCCACGACGGACGTCGGCGAACATCACCGGTAGCTGGTTGTTCTCCTGGAGGTACTGCAGCAGCTGCTGCGGCTCCAGGCCGTACTGCCGCGACATCAGCACCAGCCGCTCGGTCAGGTCGTTCTGGCCGACCTGGACGTTGAGCTGGTCGGCGATGGCGTCCATCACGAGCTGGGTCTTGACGGCCCGCTCGGAGTTCTCCTTGTTGTCCTTGTCGAACTCTTCGCGGCTGCTGCCCTGGGCCTCCAGCGCCTTCGCGAAGGCGTCCTCGTCGTGGTCGAGCTGGTGGATCGCGTTGTGCACGGTGTCGTCGATCTGCGCCTGCACGATCTTCTCCGGCAGCGGGACCTCGGTCTGCTCGAGCAGCGTCTCGAGGGCCTTGTCGCGGATCTGCTCGGCCTGCTGGATGCGCTTCACGCGCTCGACCTGATCCTTCAGGCTCGCCTTCAGTTCGTCGATGGTGTCGAATTCGCTTGCCAGTTGGGCGAATTCGTCGTCGGGCTCGGGTAGCTCGCGCTCTTTGACCGACTTGACGGTGACGGTCACCTGCGCCTCTTCGCCGGCATGCTCACCCGCGGCCAGCGTGGTGGGGAAGACCTTGGTCTCCTCCTCCTTCATGCCGACGAGCGCGGCGTCGAGTCCCTCGATGAGCTGACCGGAGCCGACCTCGTGGGACAGGCCCTCGGTCTTGGCATCCGGGACGTCGGTGCCGTCGACGGAGGCCGACAGGTCGATGGACACGAAGTCGCCGTCCTCGGCGCCGCGGTCGACGCCCTTGAGCGTGCCGAAGCGGGCGCGCAGCGACTGCAGCTCGGCGTCGATGTCGTCGTCGGTGACCTCGATGGGGTCGACCTCGATCTTGAGCGCCTCGAGGTCGGGGATGGTGATGTCGGGGCGGATGTCGACCTCGGCGGTGAAGACGAGCTCTTCGCCGTCCTCGATCTTGGTGATCTCGATCTCCGGCTGTCCGAGCGGACGCACGTCGGAGGTCGACACCGCCTCGCTGTAGCGGCTGGGCAGGGCGTCGTTGACGACCTGCTCGAGCACTGCGCCGCGGCCGATGCGTGCCTCGAGCAGCTTGGCCGGCGCCTTGCCGGGCCGGAAGCCGGGCAGCCGGACCTGCTTGGCGAGCTGCTTGTAGGCCCGGTCGAAGTCGGGCTTCAGCTCGGTGAAGGGCACCTCCACATTGATGCGAACCCGGGTTGGGCTCAACTGCTCGACGGTGCTCTTCACGGACGTGCTCCTCGGGTAGATCTCATCGGCGGGTCGGGGGTACTGCTGGTCGGGGTGACAGGATTTGAACCTGCGGCCTTCCGCTCCCAAAGCGGATGCGCTACCAAGCTGCGCTACACCCCGCGGACCACCGCAGATACTACGGCCCAGGCACGCCGAACCCTTAATTGGATTTGGTTGGATGGCCGCCGGTACAGTCTCCAGGTGCTGCACTAGCGGGCGTAGCTCAATGGTAGAGCCCTAGTCTTCCAAACTAGCTACGCGGGTTCGATTCCCGTCGCCCGCTCCACTATCCGCCCTGGCAGGCCCGTTGTCCCAGGTTATCGCCGGTTTCCGGCGCGAGTTCGAAACCCCGTCGGAACCCCCGAATGGCCTATCAGGAATCGTCGTCCCCGTCTGCGTTCGGCCCGCCGCCTAGCAACTCGACGTCCTCATGGATTGGGTGCCACGCACCGAGGTCTAGTTCGCCCATACTGGTCGGCATCGGAGTTGACTCCACAGGGGCGCTGTACGCCTTGACTTCGATGTCGATAGTCGTATCAGCAAGCACTGGCTCAGTGAACGCCGACGCATCGATCTGAATCAGCCCTTCCCCAGACAAATACGCGATCAGGTAGAAGGTGTAATCCATACACGCTCCTATGCGCGCATAGACACCTGCGGCCGCGTGGTATCGATCGTTCAACCCGAGGTCGTTGCCCACATCGGAATGAATCGGCTGCGTATGGAGCGCATCGGAGTTTAACCAGAGCTCCGCCAACTGAACATCGGACAGCTGGCCGCTATCGGTCATCACGTAGTACGCCTGCGCGACCTTGGAGCCATCGACGACTTCCGACCAGTACTTGCGAAGACTGTCGATATCAACAGTCTCAGCCAGCGTCTCTTTGCTCAATAATTTTTCGAGAGCATCCAGTACCGACTCCCAGTACACCGATTCCTTGCGCATTGTGAATGGCCGCAACCTTCCGGCCAAGGATTCGAAGGCCTCCTCTGGCGGCAGTTCCAGCCGAAAGCGGTGCTTTCTGTCGCCCGTCTTCGTATTCACCTCGATGATCAGGTTGAATGTACTTCTGGCCACCTTGTTCAAGAGCGGAAGGTGCTCACGCACCAGAGAGTGCTCCATGACTCTCCGGGCGCGAACGATGAACATCTCAACGCGTTTGCGTGGATCAAGGGCAGGCATTCTGACCTTCGACCGGATCGTCTAACAGAGCCATCGACCCAAGGCGTGCTCAGGCAATATCTGCCACATCGCCATGGCCGAACCGTACCGATCCGGCGACAGTGCTATTACGCGCCTATCCTTCGACGCCTGCACGCTCGTGCAACTTGTGGTCGCGGGTTGGCCGGCGGAACGGTACCGACCCCACGCAGCACTTTGTTTGGAGAAGTGCAAGGCGCGGTATGGCACGGACAGATGCGGCGCTCCCTTACCGGCAGGGAGCTCAGTTGACGACACAGCGAAGGGGATACAAGGGAAATGAGCGCCTATCAGACCCTGGTGGTCGGCACCGATGGCTCGGACACGTCGTTGCGTGCGGTGGACCACGCAGCCGCGTTCGCCGCGGCACTTAACGCGAAGTTGATCATCGCGATGGCGCACTTGCCCAATGTGGACAAGGGAGGCTGGGGAAGACCAGCCCGGCCGGATCGTGTGATTGATGGCCGCGCCGAGGTCGTCCTCCGGGACGAGGGGGACTTCAAGATGCACGGGATGGCCCCCATATATGGGATCCTTCGGGAGGCCCGCGACCGGGCCAGGGCGGCTGGGGCGAAGAATATCGAGGCGCGACCGATTCTGCTTCGTCGTGTGGGTGGTGCGGCACAGGCGCTGTCCCGCCTCGCCGAGGAGGTTAAGGCCGATCTGTTGGTCGTTGGCAACGTGGGCCTGGGCACGCGCACCGACAAGTGGCTTGGCTCGGTGCCCGGCGACGTCTTGCGCAGGGCCAAGACCCACGTGCTGATCGTCCACACCACCGACTGAGGCATCGTTAAGACTCGTTCGGCGTCGGGCCACAACCTGTATCTCAGAAATACTTGCCGGCCCAGATTGCGGGTGTCGCGGTTGGCCTGACCGTGCTGGAATCAATGGTCATGACACAGCAAAAGCCCTTGACCATGCCGCTCGAAGAGGCGATGCGTACTCAGCGCAGCATCCGTCGGATCAAGAGTGACCCGGTTGACGACTCGCTTGTGCTCCACATTCTCGAGCTGGCCATGAAGGCGCCGACTGGTTCGAATGCGCAGAATTGGGAGTTCATCGTCGTCAAGGACCGCGAAGTGGTCGCGAAACTAGGCCGCTTGAATCGCAGAGCTATGAATCTCTTCGGCCCGATTTACAAACGCATGATTGCACACCGCATCGACGACAAGATGCTTCGGATAGAGAAGGCCGTGCGGTGGCAGGCGGATCACTTCGATGACATCCCCGTCATCGTGGTGGCATGCCTCAAAGGTGTCATTACACCCTGGCCGTCGATGTCTACGAGCATCGCCTACGGTTCGATCTATCCCGCGGTGCAAAACCTCTTGCTGGCCGCACGCGCGGCCGGGTTGGGCGCGGCATTGATCACTATGCCGCTGTGGAACAAGCTGCTGGCGAGGCGCGCCCTGGGCGTGCCGTGGAATGTCACGCCCTGCGCGGTAATCCCCCTTGGCTGGCCAATCGGCAAATACGGTCCCACGACGCGTCGGCCGGTTGGAGAGCTCGTCTCGCTAGACCGATACGGCAATCGAGCGTTCTTGTAGGCGGTCATGGACGAGGGCCCTGCACACCTCCAGCTTGTGCTCGCGTGGTGGTCCGGCGGAACCGTACCGGCCCCATGCAACATTTCGGTGCAGAGGCGCTTACGAACGCCCGTTCGAAGGGCGCGAGAAACCTCGCCGGAACCCCCAGACTGGACTTTGCGCACCAGCGGGGCTTCGCGATACAGCCGGGCGGAATCGGCCTGGTTAAGGCCGGAAACCCAGTTCCGCTACCAGCGGCGATGCGTTTGCCTGGAAGACGCAGCCCTAGGCTTCCAAACTAGCTACGCGGGTTCGATTCCCGTCGCCCGCTCCACAGACCGCCCTGGTAGGTGATTTTGCACGCCAAGAGGGCCCTTCATTCCATGCGTGCCGGTACCCTCCCGTATCCCGACGGCGTGCTACCCCGGGCGGCGTCAGGGGAAGCGCAGGCCACACGGCACTGCAGCGCCTGGAGACATGACCAGAAAGCGGACCGCGCTAGAAGCCGAGAGCACCTGCGATCCTCGAGAGCAAGCCGCCACCACCACCGCCCAGCTCGATGAACGGAATATCGGGACCAAGACGAATATCGGGACCAAGACCGAGCCCAAGATCGTTGTTGTCGAGTCCGAGCAGCTGGCTCGCGACGGTGGAATCCGTCCTCGGATCGTTATCACCGGTGTCCGCTGAATTCATCTGTCGGACAACGGAATCCTTGTTAGTGACGATCTCGGTCGCTTGTTCCTCTCCTGCAACCTCGGGCGTGGATGAATGAGTTGACGTACGTACGCTATGCGCGCTGACAGTGGTATGGATCGAAGTCGTCGCTGCGGAACTCCCCGACGACGGCGTGACGCCCGACCCACTGACCGACGCGTTCGTGGCATCTGCTTGCGCAACACCCGACCCAGCGGCAAGGGCGACGCCAAGGCCGAGCGTCATGGCGCCCGTCCCGAGCCATACGTACGCCTCGGGCTGACGCTTCTTCGCCCTGTGCTTACCCGCCATGACTTCCCCGTTTCGTCAGAATGGCTGCGCTTATTGACGCACACGAAGTATCCCACTAAGACGGTCGAGTCGCTGGCCTTCGAACCACCTGACCGATATTCACGCTGGCAGGACTATGCCTATCGGAGCCGCGCGACGCCGGCGAGTTCACCCACTTCGAGTAGGTCGGTGATAGACGTTTGCGAAGCAATGTTGCGGGCGACGCGTCGGGCGCGAGTAGTCGATGGCTATCACCTCGTGCGCGCACCGTGCCGTTTTCCAGCTAACGGCTGACACTGCCGGTTCCGATGCCGGTCTACCTGCGGCGATGGGTTAGCTACTAGGCCAGGTCAACGTCGACATGTTCACGCCAGACCGGCCGATGCAGGTGAAGTGGGATGCCCACCAGCTACCACGTGCGCCCCATTCGGGTGCCGCCGCCGGGCGGCCGGCGCGAACTCGACCACGTGATCGGGCAGATCGCCAGCACCCCCCTGGACCGTCGCCGGCCGCTGTGGGAGATGTATTTCGCCGAAGGACTGGTCGGCCAGCGAGTCGCCGCGATCGGGAAAATCCACCACGCCCTGGCCGACGGTGTGGCGTCAGCCAACCTGATGGCACTTGCCACCGACTGGCCGGCATCCGGTGCCGACACACCCGGGCGTTATGTCACCGATCCGGCGCCGACCACCACGGAGCTGTTGTCCGTGGCGGCCCGCGATCATCTTCGGCAGCTGGTCGAGTTGCCTTCGGCCGTGCGTCAAGGCATGACCGGCATCGCGCGCCTGCGGCGCCGCGCGCGCCAGCGCGAACGCCACCCACAGCTTGCCCGCGTCCTTCATCCGCCGAAAACCTTCATCACCCACAAGGTGTCGCCCCGACGTACCTTCGCCACCGCCACCATCCCGTTCGCCGACGTGAAGGCCACCGCAAAGGAACTCGGCGTCACGATCACAGACCTCGCTCTGGCCACCACCGCCGGTGCGCTGCGAGAACTGCTGCTGCAATATGACGGCCGCGCTGACGAGCCGCTGATCGCGTCGGTGCCGGTCAGCATCGGCACTTCCTCTCAGCGCATCAGCGGCAACGCGCTCAGCACGCTGCTGGTGTCGATGCCCACCCACGTCGACGACCCGCTGGAACGCGTACGGCTCACCTCGGTCGGCACCCGACGCGCCAAGGAGAACCAGGAGTTGCTCGGGAGCCGAACGATCGCCACTGTGACGGATTACGCGCCGGCCGCGGCGGTCATCGCGGCCTTTCGCTTTGCGGCGTGGTGCAAAGCGCAAAACAAGGTGCTCAACCCTCACCGTGTCCAACGTGCCGGGACCACGCCAGCGTGGCCAGGTCGCTGGCGCGGTGGTGAGCGAGTTCTATTCGGTAGGTCCGGTGGCAGCGGGCGCCGGGCTCAACATCACCGTGTGGAGCTACGCCGATCAGCTCAACATCACCGTTCTCGCCGACGATCGCACGTTGGCCGAGCCCCACCACGCGACCGACGCCATGATTCGTTCGTTCGCTCAGATCCACTCCGCGGCGGGCCTCGGCACCGCCATGAGCGCGCTCGATTCGGCAATGCCCACAGCCCCCGCCATTGACACGGCAACTCGCCAGACGTCGACGGGCGCTTGCCTGCGTACACGCCGCGTAGACGATCGGCCCTACCGCAACTGATGGCTACGCTCTCACCGCCACTTGCCACGAGGAGCGGCCACGGAGGAACCGAATGCCGATTGCTAAGAACGTGTCGCAGTTCGGGGTGTTTTTTCGCTTCTCTACCAGCACGTTTCGTCTGTCGGCGTCCGCACGTGTTCACGGGTGACGGGCCCAGCTCTGGCACCCCCACGTCAAGGCGGTTTGCATTACACGCCGATCGGTGGACGAGGAACTTCTTGGCTTACGCCGAGGGGGTCTTCGGCGTGAGGGTCGATCACATATGCCTGCCAGTACGTCGGGCTGTAGAAGATGGTGTCACCTTCAGCTGTAGAGACCTCCAGTATCTGGTCGCTGACGCTGTGGCTCGTGATGTCGTAGTGCGTGACGGCGTTGCCCTCTGTGAAAAGGATCTGAATATTCACAATGGGAGTTTTGCATGAAGGCGGGGCCGAAAAGAGCCGTTGCAGTCGATCCGCTGCGCTTCGCGGGGTGGCCGGGCGGAGTGAGTGGTTCATCGGCGAATACCTGGTCACCCCGCGCGGAAAAGGTGCGAGCTGGGCGCACTAGAACGGGTCCAATTGGTGTAATCAGCGTCGCATCCGCGGGCTTAGGCTCGATTCGCCCCCTCGCCCTCGGCCGCCTGGCAGCGTATCCCCAGGCTGGTTGAGCACCCCGTGATCGGCAAACCGGGCACGCGGATCCACGGTTATGACAGGATTCCTGACGCGGCGCCTTCGATGCGCGCATCAATGTGCCGTCGTACAGCTACGTGGGGGTGACAAGCGATGGGCCATTACCGATCGAACGTGCGCGACCTGGAGTTCAACCTGTTCGAGGTTCTCGGCCTCGACGCGGTGCTCGATTCGGGCGCCTACGGTGATCTGGACACCGCGACGGTGCGTGAGATTCTCCGCGAGGTGGCGCGGCTGTCCGAGGGGCCGATTGCAGACTCGTTCGTCGAGGCCGACCGCAACCCGCCGCGGTTCGTCCCGGGCGAGCACACGATCACGGTGCCGGATTCGGTGCGCCCGGCCGTGGCCGCGTTCAAGGATGCCGGGTGGTGGCGGATAGGGATGTCCGAGGTGATCGGTGGGGTGCCGGCTCCGGCCCCGGTCACCTGGGCGGTCAACGAGATGATGGTCTGCGCGAACCCGGCCATTCTGTGGTACAGCACTCCGGTCATGTCGCAGGTGCTCGGGCTCGTGGGCACCGAACGGCAGAAGCAGTGGGCGCGAATCGGTTTGGAAAGAGGCTGGATGGGCACCATGGCGCTGACCGAACCCGACGCGGGTTCCGACGTCGGCGCGGGGCGCACCAAGGCGATTGCGCAACCGGACGGCACCTGGCACATCGAGGGTGTGAAGCGGTTCATCTCCGGCGGCGACGTCGGTGACACCGCGGAGAACCTGTTCCACCTCGTGCTGGCGCGTCCAGAAGATGCCGGACCCGGTACGAAGGGGCTGAGCCTGTTCTACGTCCCGAACTACCTGTTCGACCCGGACACGCTGGACCTGCGGCAGCGCAACGGGGTGTTCGCGACGGCGCTGGAAGCAAAGATGGGCATAAAAGCGTCCCCGACCTGCGAGTTGACGTTCGGCGCGACCGACATACCCGCCGTCGGGTACCTGGTCGGCGATGTGCACGACGGCATCGCCCAGATGTTCAAGGCCATCGGGTACGCGCGGATGATGGTCGGTATCAAATCCATCGGGACGCTGTCGACCGCGTATCTGCACGCGCTCGACTACGCGCAGCAGCGTGTGCAGGGCCCCGACCTGACCCGCTTCACGGACAAGTACGCGCCCCGGGTGGCGATCACGCGCCACCCGGACGTGCGGCGAAGCCTCATATTGCAGAAGGCCTATGCCGAAGGGCTGCGCGCACTGTACATGTACGCCGCCGCGCATTCCTACGAGTTCGGGGTCGCGTTGGTGGCGGGCGTGGATGCCGACTTGGCGGCGCGTGTGCACGATCTGCTGCTGCCGATCGTCAAGGGCGTCGGATCCGAGAAGTCCTACCAGTGGATCAACGAAAGTCTGCAAACCCTGGGCGGATCCGGGTATTTGAAGGACTACCCCATCGAGCAATACATCCGAGACACCAGAGTCGACTCGCTCTACGAAGGCACGACCGCGATCCAGTCGCTGGACTTTGTGTTCCGCAAGATCGCGCGTGACCGCGGCGTCGCCTTCGCGCACGTCGCCGGCCAGATCGCCGCGTTCATCGACAACATAACCGACGGCCGACTCAAGGCCGAGCGCGCACTCCTGCAGGCCGCCCTGTCGGACGTGCAGGCGATGACGGGCACACTTACGACGTATCTGCTTGCCGCAGAACATAATCCCACGGAGCTGTACAAGATCGGACTGGTGTCCGTGGCTTTTCTACACGCCGTGGGCGACCTGCTCATTGCGTGGCGACTGCTCGTGCAGGCCGACATCGCCGTTGCCGCACTCGATGCCGGTGCCGACGATTCCTTCTACCGTGGCAAGCTCGCCGCCGCCTCGTTCTTCGCCAAGACCATCCTGCCGGCAATCGCGGCGACCCGTGCCGTCGTCGAGAACGTCGACACCGACCTGATGGACCTTGCCGACGACGCCTTCTGACGCTTTCCCGGAGGGTGCAAGACGTACCGACAACGCGCGTTCCGACTATCTG
>CAVQLB010000005.1:0-272385 GCA_963713225.1 uncultured Actinomycetota bacterium
TGTTGGCCGAAGGCACCAGCACGATCACGAATTGCCCCGACATTCTCGACGTGCCGCTGATGGCGGAGGTCCTTCGCGGGCTCGGTGCCAACGTCGAGCTGGACGGCGGCACGGTGCGGATCACGTCGCCCGATGAACCCAAGTACGACGCCGATTTCGCCGCTGTCCGGCAGTTCCGGGCCTCTGTGTGCGTGCTGGGGCCGCTCGTCGGCCGCTGCAAGCGGGCGAAGGTCGCCCTGCCGGGTGGCGATGCCATCGGGTCACGGCCGCTGGATATGCACCAGGCCGGTCTGCGGCAACTCGGTGCCCGTTGCAACATCGAGCATGGCTGCGTGGTCGCTGAAGCAGATCATTTGCGCGGCGCAGAGATTCAGCTCGAGTTTCCGTCGGTGGGTGCAACGGAGAACATCTTGATGGCGGCGGTGGTGGCCGAGGGTGTGACCACCATTCACAATGCCGCGCGCGAACCGGATGTGGTCGACCTGTGCACGATGCTGAACCAGATGGGCGCCCAGATAGAGGGGGCGGGGTCGTCGACGATGACGATCACCGGAGTCGACCGGCTGCATCCCACGGAGCACCGGGTGATCGGCGACCGTATCGTCGCCGCCACATGGGGCATCGCAGCGGCGATGACGCGGGGTGACATCTCGGTCACCGGCGTCGACCCGCAGCACCTTCAGCTGGTCCTGCACAAGCTGCACGATGCCGGGGCCACTGTCACGCAGACCGACGACGGCTTCCGAATCGTTCAGTACGAGCGGCCCAAGGCGGTTAACGTCGCGACGCTTCCGTTCCCCGGCTTCCCGACCGACCTGCAGCCGATGGCGATCGCGCTGGCCTCTATCGCCGATGGCACGTCGATGATCACCGAGAACGTCTTCGAGGCGCGGTTCCGGTTCGTCGAGGAGATGATCCGGCTCGGCGCCGACGCCAGGACCGATGGCCATCACGCGGTGGTCAGGGGCCTGGCCCAGCTGTCGAGTGCACCGGTGTGGTCGTCGGACATCCGGGCCGGCGCGGGGCTGGTATTGGCCGGTCTGGTCGCCGACGGCGACACCGAGGTCCACGACGTGTTCCATATCGACCGCGGGTATCCGCTCTTCGTCGAGAACCTGGTCAGCCTCGGCGCTGAGATCGAGCGGGTCGTTTAGCCAGCTGTTTGTCCGTTCCGGAGGCGGCACTTTGGGTCGAGGCCGATGAGGCGTACTCTTTAACGAGAAGCCAACGGCCCCAGTGAAATCGACTGGCGGACGGGGTTTGACGTCTCTGTCCATGTGGAGTACAGTGGCAGGGTTGCCTGTTGAACGGGTGTGTTGTTTGAGAACTCAATAGTGTGTTTGGTGGTTTTTTAGTTTGTTGTTTTTTGTTTTGGTTGCGCCTTCTTTTTCCCGTTTGGGGGTGTGACTGTTTTTTATGCCAGTTTTGACTGGTTGCTTGGTCAGATTTTTCTGGAATGCCTGTTAAGGGTTTTGTTTGGAGAGTTTGATTCTGGCTCAGGACGAACGCTGGCGGCGTGCTTAACACATGCAAGTCGAACGGTAAGGCCCTTCGGGGTACACGAGTGGCGAACGGGTGAGTAACACGTGGGTGATCTGCCCTGCACTTTGGGATAAGCCTGGGAAACTGGGTCTAATACCGAATACACCTTGCTGGCTGCATGGCCTGGTGGGGGAAAGCTTTTGCGGTGTGGGATGGGCCCGCGGCCTATCAGCTTGTTGGTGGGGTGATGGCCTACCAAGGCGACGACGGGTAGCCGGCCTGAGAGGGTGTCCGGCCACACTGGGACTGAGATACGGCCCAGACTCCTACGGGAGGCAGCAGTGGGGAATATTGCACAATGGGCGCAAGCCTGATGCAGCGACGCCGCGTGGGGGATGACGGCCTTCGGGTTGTAAACCTCTTTCAGTACAGACGAAGCGTAAGTGACGGTATGTACAGAAGAAGCACCGGCCAACTACGTGCCAGCAGCCGCGGTAATACGTAGGGTGCGAGCGTTGTCCGGAATTACTGGGCGTAAAGAGCTCGTAGGTGGTTTGTCGCGTTGTTCGTGAAAACCGGAGGCTCAACCTCTGGCGTGCGGGCGATACGGGCAGACTTGAGTACTGCAGGGGAGACTGGAATTCCTGGTGTAGCGGTGGAATGCGCAGATATCAGGAGGAACACCGGTGGCGAAGGCGGGTCTCTGGGCAGTAACTGACGCTGAGGAGCGAAAGCGTGGGGAGCGAACAGGATTAGATACCCTGGTAGTCCACGCCGTAAACGGTGGGTACTAGGTGTGGGTTTCCTTCCTTGGGATCCGTGCCGTAGCTAACGCATTAAGTACCCCGCCTGGGGAGTACGGCCGCAAGGCTAAAACTCAAAGAAATTGACGGGGGCCCGCACAAGCGGCGGAGCATGTGGATTAATTCGATGCAACGCGAAGAACCTTACCTGGGTTTGACATGCACAGGACGTGTCTAGAGATAGGCATTCCCTTGTGGCCTGTGTGCAGGTGGTGCATGGCTGTCGTCAGCTCGTGTCGTGAGATGTTGGGTTAAGTCCCGCAACGAGCGCAACCCTTGTCTCATGTTGCCAGCACGTAATGGTGGGGACTCGTGAGAGACTGCCGGGGTCAACTCGGAGGAAGGTGGGGATGACGTCAAGTCATCATGCCCCTTATGTCCAGGGCTTCACACATGCTACAATGGCCGGTACAAAGGGCTGCGATGCCGTGAGGTGGAGCGAATCCTTGGTAAAGCCGGTCTCAGTTCGGATCGGGGTCTGCAACTCGACCCCGTGAAGTCGGAGTCGCTAGTAATCGCAGATCAGCAACGCTGCGGTGAATACGTTCCCGGGCCTTGTACACACCGCCCGTCACGTCATGAAAGTCGGTAACACCCGAAGCCGGTGGCCTAACCCCTTGTGGGAGGGAGCCGTCGAAGGTGGGATCGGCGATTGGGACGAAGTCGTAACAAGGTAGCCGTACCGGAAGGTGCGGCTGGATCACCTCCTTTCTAAGGAGCACCACGAGACCCATGGCCGGCCCGCATCGCGCGGATCACCGTGACCTGGGCGAATCGTTGGATGGCCCGTCACCTGTAGTGGGTGGGGGTCTGGTGCAACAACAAACGTCGCCGCTGGTGGGGAAACACCGGTCGAGCAGGAAAATTCATCGGACACACTATTGGGCTTTGAGACAACAAGCCCGCTATCTCTTCGTCCCGTTTGTGGGAAACCGGGGATAGGGATCAGTTGTCGCCTCGTCTTTGGTGGTGGGGTGTGGTGTTTGATTTGTGGATAGTGGTTGCGAGCATCTAAGCAGCAAGTGGGCATGCTCTGGTGGGATCCCTTCTTTTGGGGGGGTTTGGCTGGGGTGTGCTTGTGTTGTTTGATGTGCAATTTCAGAGTTTTTTAACTCGAATAGTTTTTGGTTTTTTGTGTTGTAAGTGTTTTAGGGCGCATGGTGGATGCCTTGGCACTGAGAGCCGATGAAGGACGTGGGAGGCTGCGTTATGCCTCGGGGAGCTGTCAACCGAGCGTGGATCCGAGGATGTCCGAATGGGGAAACCCGGCGCGAGTGATGTCGCGTCACCTGCCAGTGAATATATAGCGTGTCGGGGGGTAACGCGGGGAAGTGAAACATCTCAGTACCCGTAGGAAGAGAAAACAATTGTGATTCCGTGAGTAGTGGCGAGCGAAAGCGGAGGATGGCTAAACCGTGTGCATGTGATACCCGGCGGGGGTTGTGTGTGCGGTGTTGTGGGGTCTGTGTTCTCTCACCCGCCGGTGAGGGCAGCAGTCAGAAAATGAGTGTGTTAGTCGAAGTGGCCTGGGATGGTCTGCCGTAGCGGGTGAGAGCCCCGTAGACGAAAACACCTCATCTGTTGTCGCAGTGTCCCCGAGTAGCAGCGGGCCCGTGGAATCTGCTGTGAATCTGCCGGGACCACCCGGTAAGCCTGAATACTTCTCAGTGACCGATAGCGGATTAGTACCGTGAGGGAATGGTGAAAAGTACCCCGGGAGGGGAGTGAAAGAGTACCTGAAACCGTGTGCCTACAAGCCGTCAGAGCCCTCCACTTCTGTGGTGGGGTGATGGCGTGCCTTTTGAAGAATGAGCCTGCGAGTCAGGGACATGTCGCGAGGTTAACCCGTGGTGGGGTAGCCGCAGCGAAAGCGAGTCTGAATAGGGCGTATCCCCATTTGGTTGGGGTGTAGTGGTGTGTTCTGGACCCGAAGCGGAGTGATCTACCCATGGCCAGGGTGAAGCAGCAGTAAGATGTTGTGGAGGCCCGAACCCACTTAGGTTGAAGACTGAGGGGATGAGTTGTGGGTAGGGGTGAAAGGCCAATCAAACTCCGTGATAGCT
Source organism: uncultured Actinomycetota bacterium (assembly GCA_963713225.1). GTDB lineage: Bacteria > Actinomycetota > Actinomycetes > Mycobacteriales > Mycobacteriaceae > Mycobacterium. Next base: position 4,349 of record CAVQLB010000005.1, read on the forward strand.
GGTTCTCCCCGAAATGCATTTAGGTGCAGCGTTGCGTGTTTCTTGCCGGAGGTAGAGCTACTGGATGGCCAATGGGCCTTACAAGGTTACTGACGTCAGCCAAACTCCGAATGCCGGTAAGTCATAGCGTGGCAGTGAGACGGCGGGGGATAAGCTCCGTGCGTCGAGAGGGAAACAGCCCAGATCGCCGGCTAAGGCCCCTAAGCGTGTGCTAAGTGGAAAAGGATGTGCAGTCGCGAAGACAACCAGGAGGTTGGCTTAGAAGCAGCCACCCTTGAAAGAGTGCGTAATAGCTCACTGGTCAAGTGATTGTGCGCCGATAATGTAGCGGGGCTCAAGCACACCGCCGAAGCCGCGGCAATCAACCCTTGTGGTTGATTGGGTAGGGGAGCGTCCTGCATCCGGTGAAGCCACCGAGTGATCGAGTGGTGGAGGGTGTGGGAGTGAGAATGCAGGCATGAGTAGCGATAAGGCAAGTGAGAACCTTGCCCGCCGAAAGACCAAGGGTTCCTGGGCCAGGCCAGTCCGCCCAGGGTGAGTCGGGACCTAAGGCGAGGCCGACAGGCGTAGTCGATGGACAACGGGTTGATATTCCCGTACCCGTGTGTGCGCGTCCCTGATGAATCAGTTCTGCTAACCACCCAAACGAACACCGATCAATCCCTTCGGGGGGCGACGGGGTTCTGCTGCGTGGGACCCGGACTGGTAGTAGTCAAGCGATGGGGTGACGCAGGAAGGTAGCCGTACCAGTCAGTGGTAATACTGGGGCAAACCGGTAGGGAGAACGATAGGCAAATCCGTCGTTCATTAATCCTGAGAGGTGATGCATAGCCGAGTGAGGTGAATTCGGTGATCCTATGCTGCCAAGAAAAGCCTCTAGTGAGTACACACACGGCCCGTACCCCAAACCAACACAGGTGGTCAGGTAGAGAATACCGAGGCGTACGAGTGAACTATGGTTAAGGAACTCGGCAAAATGCCCCCGTAACTTCGGGAGAAGGGGGACCCTGCACCGTCAACACCCTTGCGGTGGGCAGCGGTGGGGGGTGGCACAAACCAGTGAGAAGCGACTGTTTACTAAAAACACAGGTCCGTGCGAAGTCGCAAGACGATGTATACGGACTGACGCCTGCCCGGTGCTGGAAGGTTAAGAGGACCTGTTAACCCCGCAAGGGGTGAAGCGGAGAATTTAAGCCCCAGTAAACGGCGGTGGTAACTATAACCATCCTAAGGTAGCGAAATTCCTTGTCGGGTAAGTTCCGACCTGCACGAATGGCGTAACGACTTCTCAGCTGTCTCAACCATAGACTCGGCGAAATTGCACTACGAGTAAAGATGCTCGTTACGCGCGGCAGGACGAAAAGACCCCGGGACCTTTACTACAACTTGGTATTGGCGCTCGATACGGTTTGTGTAGGATAGGTGGGAGACTATGAAGCGATCACGCCAGTGATTGTGGAGTCGTTGTTGAAATACCACTCTGACCGTATTGGGCCTCTAACCTCGAACCGTATATCCGGTTCAGGAACAGTGCCTGGTGGGTAGTTTAACTGGGGCGGTTGCCTCCTAAAATGTAACGGAGGCGCCCAAAGGTTCCCTCAACCTGGACGGCAATCAGGTGTTGAGTGCAAGTGCACAAGGGAGCTTGACTGCGAGACAGACACGTCAAGCAGGGACGAAAGTCGGGACTAGTGATCCGGCACCCCCGAGTGGAAGGGGTGTCGCTCAACGGATAAAAGGTACCCCGGGGATAACAGGCTGATCTTCCCCAAGAGTCCATATCGACGGGATGGTTTGGCACCTCGATGTCGGCTCGTCGCATCCTGGGGCTGGAGCAGGTCCCAAGGGTTGGGCTGTTCGCCCATTAAAGCGGCACGCGAGCTGGGTTTAGAACGTCGTGAGACAGTTCGGTCTCTATCCGCCGCGCGCGTCAGAAGCTTGAGGAAACCTGTCCCTAGTACGAGAGGACCGGGACGGACGAACCTCTGGTCCACCAGTTGTCCCACCAGGGGCACCGCTGGATAGCCACGTTCGGACAGGATAACCGCTGAAAGCATCTAAGCGGGAAACCCCCTCCAAGACCAGGCTTCTCACCCATACAAGTGGGATAAGGCCCCCCGCAGACCACGGGATCAATAGACCAGACCTACAAACACAGCAATGTGCGCAGGGAACTGGCACTAACCGGCCGAAAACTTACACACAAAACCCGCAACCACAACCCACAAACACACAAACCACACCCCACCACCAAACACACCATCACCACAACAAGTGAATAAAGTTACGGCGGAAATAGCGACAGGGAAACGCCCGGACCCATCCCGAACCCGGAAGCTAAGCCTGCCAGCGCCGATGATACTACCCAACCCGGGTGGAAAAGTAGGACACCGCCGAACACAAATTAGGATCACCCCCCACGCAATGTGGGGGGTGATTCCTTTTGTCCCAAGGAAATTCAGTTGAAGAGTGTTGGCATAGCCGGCTTACGCATCTTTTCCAATGCGAGAAGTGCGCGTTTACGATCGAGTCCGCCGCCGTATCCGGTCAGGCTGCCGTTCGCGCCGATCACCCGATGGCAGGGCACGATGATGCCGATCGGATTGTGGCCGTTGGCCAGACCCACCGCACGAAACGCTCCCGGTGAGCCGATCTGCGCCGCGATCTCGCCGTAGGACCGGGTGTCGCCGTACGGAATGGTCAGTAGCGCCGCCCAGACGTTGCGCTGGAATGGCGTGCCGACCAGCTCCATTTCGATGTCGAACTCGAAACGTTCGCCGGCGAAGTATGACTCGAGCTGCTCGACCGCGCCGGGGAAAGCCATGTCGTCGCGCACCCAACCGTCGTGGCTCGGCTCGTAGGTCTGGTCGACCATGCGCAGGTGCATCAGTCGGCCATCGCGTCCGGCCAGGGTGAGCAGCCCGACCGGGCTGTCGACGGTGCGAAATTGGGTGGCTGACATTACTTCTCCTTCGGGGAGGCCACTGGTTCACCGCATGATCGAGTGCGGTCCAGAGGTGTTGGGCGGCATAGGATCGCCACGGCCGCCAGCGAGCGCTGTGCTCGGTGAGGGCGCGGGTGTCTTCGGGCAGTCCGACCTGTTTGGCGGCCAGCAGAACGCCGAGATCGGTGGCGGGAAACGCATCAGGATCGCCGAGGCCACGCATCGCGATCACTTCCGCGGTCCACGGTCCGATCCCGGGTAGTTCCAGCAGCCGCGGTTCGGGCGCGGTTCCAGTCGCAGCCGGCATCCAGCAGTACGTCGCCGTTGGCCAATGCCCCGACAAGGGCAATCAGGGATCGCTGCCGCGACTTCGGGAAGGCCAGATGGGCCGGGTCGATCTCGGCGAGGTGCTCGATAGCCGGAAAGACGTGCGTCAGCCCGCCGCCGCTATCGGTCACCGGCCTGCCGTACGCGGCCACGATGCGCCCTGCGTGGGTGCGGGCGGCCTTGACCGACACCTGCTGGCCCAGCACGACACGAAGGGCGAGTTCGGGCTCGTCGACGGTGCGGGGGATGCGCTGCCCAGGTGCCTTCGCGACCAGGGCGCTCAAGTCGGGGTCGGCGCCGAGCGCGTCGACGATCGCTTCGGGGTCGGCGTCGAGGTCAAGCAGGCGGCGACAGCGGGCGATCGCGGTGGCGAGGTCGCGGAAGTCGTCCAGTACGAGCGTGCACCTCACGTGATCGGGTTCCGGTGTGAGACTGACGATTCCGCTGCCTGCGGGCAATCGCAGCGTCCGCCGGTATGCCCCGTCGCGCACTTCTTCCACGCCAGGCACCGCGCATGCGGCGAGGTGGCCGAACAACCCCTCGTAGGCGAACGGGGTCCGGACCGGAAGCCGCAGCGACAACGCGCCCGCGGGGACCGCCTCGCCGCGGCCGAACTTGGCCTTCGCGCGCCGGCGGAGCGCCGTTGGAGTCAGGTCGCACACCGCGCGAATCGTGTCGTTGAACTGCCGGATGGAGGAGAATCCCGCCGCGAACGCGACATCACCGAACGCCAGGTCGGTCGTCTCGATGAGGACGCGCGCGGTCTGTGCCCGCTGGGCACGGGCCAGGGCCAGCGGGTTCGCGCCGACCTCCGCCTGCAGCATCCGCTCGAGCTGACGAGTGGTGTAGCCAACTCGGGCGGCGAGGCCGGTCACCCCCTCCCTGTCGACGGTGCCATCGGCGATCAGCCGCATCGCCCGGGCGACCACGTCGCCGCGCACATTCCATTCGGGGGAGCCCGGGGAGGCGTCCGGGCGGCAGCGCTTGCAGGCCCGAAAGCCGGCCCGCTGTGCCGCCGCCGCGGTGGGGTAAAACCGCACGTTGCGGGCGAACGGGGGCCGGACCGGACAGCTGGGCCTGCAATAGATCTTGGTGGTCAGGACAGCCGTGACGAACCAGCCGTCGAACCGGGCGTCCTTGGACTGGACGGCCCGGTAACAGCGTTCGAAATCCTCGTGCACAACTATGACAATTACACCTTGGCACCGACATCACTGGCGGAAAAGCGACATTGCAGTTTTGCGGTGCAGGTCAGGGGTCCAAACCTGGTCCGACCAGGCAAGGCACGGCGCAGCGCGCTACCCGCGGGCCGGAACGCACCGGTGATAACGCACATGTGGGCTGGCCAGCGGTGACACGATGTTGGCGTGAGCGGTGCTCATGACGGCAGTGGCGCAATATTCACGGCGATGACATGACCGCAACCGGCATGGTGTGCGGGTCGTGCGGTGCTGAACCGCTGGAGAACGCCCGGTTCTGCCACCGCTGTGGCTCACCCGTTGCCGAGCCCGACACACATGCGGAGTACAAGCAGGTCACCGTGCTGTTCGCCGATGTGGTGCGCTCGATGGATATCGCGGCCGCCGTGGATATGGAGCGGCTGCGCGAGATCGTGACCGCGCTGGTGGAGCGCTCGGCGGCGGTGGTGCGCCGCTACGGCGGGGAAGCGTGGAGTTCACCGGCGACGGGGTGATGGCGATCTTCGGCGCCCCGGTGGCGTTGGAGGACCACGCCGTTCGTGCCTGCTTGGCGGCCGTGGGCGTTCAGGAGGAGGCGAAGCGGCTTGCCGTCAAAGTCCGAGAGCGCGACGGTGTGGACCTCCAGGTGCGGGTGGGACTGAACTCCGGTCAGGTGATCGCCGGTGAGATCGGTTCGGGGTCGTTGGGGTACGCCGCGATCGGGGAGCAGGTCGGGATGGCGCAGCGGATGGAATCGGTGGCCCCGCCGGGCGGGGTGATGCTTAGCGAGTCGACCGCGCGGCTGGTCGAGCACACCGTGATGCTGGGTGAACCGGAGAAGGTGCGCATCAAGGGCGCCGACGAACCGGTTTCCGCGCGCCGGCTGGTGGCGATCGGCCCGCGCGATGGGCTGGTCGGGCGCGCCGAGGCGCCCCTGGTCGGTCGCCGCTGGGAGATGGCCGCTGCTGGGGGCCATGGTGGAGCGCGCGATCGGGGGACGCGGTGGTGTGGTGACTGTGGTGGGGCCGCCGGGCATCGGCAAGTCCCGCATCGCCCGGGAGGCCGCCGCACTGGCGACCGGTCGCGGGGCCGAGGTGTTTTGGACCTTCTGCGAGTCCCACGCCAGCGACATCCCCTTTCATGCGGTGAGGCGGCTGCTGCGCGCGCGTGAACGGGATCGAAGACCTTGACGGCCTGGCCGCCCGGGCCCGGGTCCGCGAGCGCGTGCCGGATGCCGACGCGCAGGACCTGCTGCTGCTGGATGATCTGTTGGGCATCGCCGACCCCGAGGTGGCGCTGCCCGCCATCGACCCGGATGCGCGGCGGCGCCGGTTGACCGCGCTGGTGAACGCGCGTCGCTGGCGCGCACCGAGCCGGCGCTGTTCATCGTCGAGGATGCGCACTGGATCGATGCGGTCAGCGAGTCGATGCTGGCCGACTTCCTGACGGTGATTCCGCAGCACCCGTCGATGGTGCTGATCATGTCTCGCCCCGAATACGACGGCGCGCTGACGCGGGTGCACGGCGCGCAGACGATAGCGCTTGCCGCACTGGGTGATTCGGACACCGCGGCGCTGCTCGGTGAGCTGCTGGGTTCGGATCCCTCGGTCGGCGAGCTGGCGGCGATCATCGCCGAGCGGGCCAGCCGGGAACCCGTTTTTCGCCGAGGAGATGGTCCGCGAGTTGGCCCAGCGCGGGGTGCTGGCCGGTGAGCGCGGCGGCTACGTCTGTCCGTACGGATGTCGCCGAGGTGAGCGTGCCGGCCACCGTGCAGGCGGCCATCGAGGCGCGCATCGACCGGCTGGCCACCCCGGCCAAGCGGACGTTGAACGCGGCGTCGGTGATCGGCGCCCGCTTCGGGCCGCAGCTGCTCGCCGCGCTGGGCATCGATCCGGCGCTCGACGAGCTGCTGGGCGCGGAGCTGATCGATCAGGTGCGGTTCACCCCGAGCGCCGAGTACGCCTTCCGCCATCCGTTGATCCGCGCGGTGGCCTACGAATCGCAGCTGAAATCCGATCGCGCCGAGTGGCACCGGCGCCTGGCCACCGCGATCCAAGAGCATGCGCCCGGCTCGGTGGAACAGAATGCGGCGCTGATCGCCGAACATCTGCAGGCCGCCGGCGAACTGCACGCGGCCTATGCGCTGGCACCTGCGCGCGGCGGAATGGCTTCGGCCTCGCGATCTTCCCGCCGCACGCGCACAATGGCAGAACGCACGCCGCATCGCCGACGAGTTACCCGATGACCACGACGACGTCATCGCCATGCGAACCGCGCCCCGCACCATGCTGATTTCAACGACGCTCTTCGTAGGCAGTGATGCAGACATCGACGAGCGTTACCGCGAGTTTCGTGACCTGACAACGCAAACTGGTGATCTGACATCCCTGGCGCTTGCGACAGCCGGACTCATCTTTTCGTTCGCGGTCAACGACAACCGCGTTCCCGAGGCCGCGGCGCTGGCGTCGGAGCTCGAGGATATGGTCGGCCACATTGACTGCGATGCCGAGACCAGGAGCATCATCCTCAATGCGGTGGCATTTGTACGATTCGCAAATTGCGAATTCGATGCCGCGCTCGAGGTTATCGATGCGATACACGCACTATCTACGGACGTACCGGCAGTCGAACTTATCTCGGCAAACGCCCTTCTTAGTGCCATCGAGACGTGCGCCGGCCGCTACGAGCAGGGCAGACGGCGCCTCCGAGAAGAACTCGAGCACGCGCGCGCGCTCCCATCCATCCGCTACGCGTTGATTCTGATCTACTTGGTCGTGACGACGGCGCTGGGCGTGGCCCAGGCTGATGAGATGGTCGACCACGTGCGCGAGGCGTTGCGGCGTGCTGAATCGGTCGATGCACATCAGCGGGATCATCGTCGCGCAATTGGCCTGCGGCACGGTGTTGCTGCGTGCGGAGGACGCGGCGCTCAACGAGGCGATCGACGTGCTTCACAAGGCCCACGCGAACATGCGGAAGCACAAAGAGCATGACCATCGCGCTGCCGGCCGTCGGTGCCGACCTGGCGATCGACGCTGCCCGCCACGGGCGAATTGACGAAGCGATCGATGAACTTCATGCCACGTTTGCGTTACACATGGCTGGTGGCTCCCGTGTCTTCGTCGGTTGCGCCGGTGAGGCACTGGTCGGCCTTCTCATCGAGCGGGGATCCACCGACGACCTCACTGAGGCGCACCGAATCGTCGATCACTGGCAGGACCGTCGGCCTGGCATTCCGGCACTGGACCTGTGGTGGCTGAAATCGCGGGCGCTGTTGGCGAAGATGGAGGGCGACGCGAAGGGGTACGCCGAGCTCGCCACGCAGTACCTTGAGCTGTGCGAGACGCTCGACGCTCGCGGGCGACTCGATGAGGCGCGCCAAATGGTCAGCCGAATCGTCTGAGCGACGGGTGAAGAAGATGGCGACGATACTGGCCTATACTTCGCCCGCACTTGGTCACCTATTGCCAATCAGCGCACTGCTATCGGAGCTGTCCCGTCGCGGCCACACCGTTCATGTGCGCACGCTTTCCACCGGTGTCGAGATCGGCCAACGGCTCGGATTTACCACTGACGCGATCGACCCCCGGATCGAGCGGATCGAGCTCGACGACTGGAAGGCAACCAACCCTGTTGCTTCGCTGAAGCTGTCGGTCGCGGTGTTTGGCCGGCGCGCCGTGCACGAAGTCACCGACCTGGCCGAGACGGTGGCGCGTGCACACCCTGATGCACTGCTTATCGATGTGAATTGCTGGGGTGCCCAGTCCGCGGCCGACGCCGGTCCTATCCCATGGGCCTGTTTTTCGCCGTACACGCCGCCGTTGCGATCGCCCGGGGTGCCACCGTTTGGGCTGGGTCTCAGACCGATTTCAGGTGCGGTGGGCCGGATGCGCGATGCCGCCGTGCGGACAGCTGTGGTCGGCCGTCTCGAAAAGGTAATGCTGCCGCCGATCAACACGATTCGCGCGAAGGTCAATGTAGGGGCGGTCGCGTCAATGGACGAGTTCTTGCGCCGGTCGCCCCTGTTACTCGTCGCCAGCGGCAAGCCGTTTCAATACCCACAAACCGATTGGGGCGATGCGGTGCAGATGATCGGACCCTGCGTGCTTGACCCCGGTCCGAACACGGACCCCGAGTGGCTGGCCTCGATCGACCGGCCAATCGTGCTCGTCACCACGTCGTCGGAGAAACAGGCCGACGACAACCTTGTCCAGACCGCGATGACCGCGTTGGCCGATGAGCCGGTGCACGTGGTCGCGACCCTGCCGGCGGGGCAACCAGACGGAATTGCGACGTCGCCCAATGCGACGGTGTGCCGGTTCGTCCCGCATGGCGTACTTCTTGACCGTGCGGTGTGTGCGGTGACGCACGGTGGGATGGGCGCGACTCAAAAGGCGCTCGCCCATGGTGTACCCGTGTGCGTCGTGCCCTACGGGCGTGACCAATTCGAGGTCGCACGGCGCGTCGAGGTAGCCCGGTGCGGCACCCGCCTACCGGCCAAGAAACTGTCGCCGCCGCGGCTACGAACGAAGGTGCGAGAAGCGATGGCAATGACTGATGGTGCACGACGGGTGGCGTCGGGTTTCGCCGCCACCGGCGGGGTGGCCACCGGCGCAGACCTTTTTGAGCAACGGGTGCTTGGCCTCACATGACAGCTATCGGTGGTCGTCTTTCACCTCGGGGTTTCCTACGCAAGAGTCAACGCAGCGACGGTTCTACGTGAGTGTCAAGCCCGGCGGCGTGGAGCGCGTGGGCTTTGAACCTCCGGGCCGCTGGGCTCAGGTTATGGCGGACCGGGTACACGGTGGCGGCCGTCTCGCAGTTGACGTGCGGTCCCCAGAACAGGAGCTGCGAACCCGACTCGACCCGTGGCAGCCCCACGCGCGCTGCGCGTCGGGTACCTGGTCGATCCCGACGGAGTCGTCATCCGCGACGAAACCGAGTTCGAGGCGATCCGGTACGGCACCGTGGACGCCGCGGTAGCCGCGGCCGAGGACTGGCTGGGCACCGCGTTCACGCGGTAGCCAAGCGCACTAAACCGGCTCGGCCAGCCGAGTTGGTTCGTCGTGCCCGCGAAGGGTGACCGTGTCGCCCAGCGACCAATGTGCGCGCTCACGCTCGGTGGCGTTCAAGACGGTGTCCGACGACGCCAGGAGGTGGTTCGCACTGTCCTTGGCCAGCTCACACAGCCGCGCGGCCTCGTTCACCGGCTCGCCGATCACCGTGTATTCGAACCGTTCTCGCGCCCCGACATTGCCCGCCACCGCCTTACCGGACGCCACCCCGATACCGGCTGCGCATTCCGGGATTTCATCGCCGATCCGCCTTGCCATGGCGCGGCCGGCGCTCAGCGCTTCGTCCTCGGGGTTGTCGAGGTGGTTCGGCGCGCCGAACACCGCCAGAGCGGCGTCGCCCTCGAACTTGTTGACGAACCCGTGGTGGCGGTCCACCTCTTCGACGATCACGGCGAAGAATCGGTTCAGCAGATCGACGACATCTGTTGCGGGCCTGCCGGTCACAAGCTGCGTGGAGCCGATGATGTCGACGAAGATCACCGCAATATGGCGTTCCTCGCCGCCCAGCTTCGGGCGGTCCCGCTCGGCCGCCGCGGCTACCTCGCGGCCGACATGGCGGCCGAACAGGTCGCGGACGCGTTCGCGTTCCTTGAGTCCCTCCACCATTGAGTTGAAGCCGCGCTGCAGCTCGCCCAGCTCGGTGCCGTCGAAAACCACGACGTTGCAATCCAAGTCGCCGTCTTCGACATGCTTGAGCGCCGACCTGACCACCCGAACCGGCGTCGCCGTCAACCACGACAACAGCCACATGAGGACGGCGCCGAATACGAGCGTCGCGGCGGCGATACTCAACACGGCGTAGGCGAGTTGGGTCTCGGTGAGATTCTCCAGGGACAGAGCGAATATCGCAGTAACGGCGATGCCGAGCACCGGTACACCCGAGCTGAGTAGCCACACGAGCATGGTCCGGCCCATGATTCCGTCGAGTAGCCGATTCGGCGGGGGGCCGGCTTCCAGGGCCTGTGCGGCAACAGGGCGAAGCGCGAACTCGGTGATCATGTAACAGCCGGTGGCCACCAAGACACCGGGGAAGCTGACCGCGAAGAGGAACCGCGGGATGAAATCCGTGTCGTGCAATCCGTAGAGGATGGTCAACAGCGCCGTACCCACGCCCCAGAGAACCAGGACCATCCGGGCCACCCGCCACGGCGCCTTGAAGGTGTTGCGGTGATCGTTGCGATCAGGCGTCCGTTCCTCGATCGACCACCGCAGCGAGTTCACGATCTTCCGGGTGACCCAGAACGTGCCCAGCCCAAGCGCCAGACCGATGTAGGCCGGGGCGACGGCGAACGTGAGCCACGCCGGGACATCGGTGAAGACACTCGGTACCGGGAACGCGAACGACACCAGCACCGTTGCCACGATGATGCCCAGCAGGTTCGTGAACAGGATGAAGAACGTCAAGATGACCTGAATACGCACCCGCCTGCGGAACTGGCTTTCGGTCTCCTTGCCCAGCAGCCAGGACCCGTAGTCAGGCGTCGTGGCGAGCCGACCGCTTTGCCGGGTCACGGCCTCTAGAACCCGTCCCAGCCGGTGCGCGACTCCCTTTTTCGAGTTCATCCCGTGTCAGCTTAATTTGCCCGGTGCCGTGGCCCTAAGGTGTACCGGTGCGTCTCGTCATCGCCCAGTGCACCGTCGACTACGTGGGGCGCCTGACCGCTCATCTTCCGTCGGCACGCCGCCTCGTGCTGGTCAAGGCCGACGGGTCGGTGAGTGTGCACGCCGACGACCGCGCATACAAGCCGCTGAACTGGATGTCGCCGCCCTGTTGGATGACAGAAGACCTCGACGGGCCGCTGCCGGTGTGGGTCGTGGAGAACAAGGCCGGGGAGCAGCTACGGATCACCGTCGAGGAGATCGAGCACGACTCGAGCCATGAACTCGGCGTGGACCCCGGCTTGGTCAAAGACGGTGTCGAGGCACATCTGCAGGTTCTGCTGGCCGAGCACGTCGAACTGCTCGGTGCCGGCTACACCCTGGTGCGCCGCGAATACATGACTCCGATCGGGCCGGTCGACCTGCTGTGCCGGGACGAGGAGGGCCGCTCCGTCGCGGTGGAGATCAAGAGGCGTGGCGAGATTGACGGGGTGGAACAGCTCACCCGCTACCTGGATCTGTTGAACCGCGACAGCGTGCTGGCGCCCGTCAGCGGCGTCTTCGCCGCGCAGCAGATCAAGCCGCAGGCGCGAACTCTGGCGACCGACCGTGGGATCCGTTGCGTGACTTTGGACTACGACCAGATGCGCGGGATGGACAGCTCCGAGTTCCGGTTGTTCTGAGCGCCTAGACTGGTCAGCATGGCGAGGCGTCGAGCCGCAGGTCGCCGGCAGCCGTCACGGACGCCGCTGCCAGCGCCCCGTCGTGTCGAGACAGGGCCTGACGGCTATGACTACGAAGTTCGGCCGATCGCCGCATCGCGGGCCACCAAGACCTACCGGTGCCCGGGTTGCGACCACGAGATCCGCTCAGGCACCGCTCATTTGGTGGTGTGGCAGACCGACCTCGGAGAGCAGGCGGTCGACGACCGGCGGCACTGGCATACCCCGTGCTGGCAGCACAGAGGAACGCGTAGTCCGACGCGGAAGTGGTCGTAGCTGACTAGTGATCGACGGCAGGCTGGACGAGCTCGATGAGCACGCCGCCTGCGTCCTTGGGATGAATGAAGTTGATCCGCGAGTCTGCGGTACCGCGCCGCGGCGATTCGTAGAGCAGCCGGACACCCTGCTCGCGCAGGCGGGTGGACAGCGTGTCGATGTCACTGACCCGGTAGGCCAGCTGCTGCATTCCCGGCCCGCGCTTGTCGAGGAACTTGGCGATGGTCGAGGTCTCGTCGAGCGGAGCCATTAGCTGGATCTGTGCGCTGCCCACGGGCGCACCGCGCACCGACAGCATCGCTTCGCGGACGCCCTGCTCCTCGTTGATCTCTTCGTGCAGCACGATCATGCCGAGGTTGTCGTGATACCACTTGATCGTGGCGTCCAGGTCGGCGACCGCGATGCCAACGTGATCGAGCGCTGTCACCAGGGCACTGGCCAGCACGGGACGGGCATCGACTTGCTCGGCGGACATAACGTAACGGTAACCTGACGGGAAAGATTGCGCCTCTCCGATTTCCCGGACGGGCTGTTCTTGATCGTTTCTGGAGGTATGTATGACGACGTCGGTGATCGTTGCTGGGGCCCGCACTCCGGTCGGCAAGCTGATGGGTTCGCTGAAGGACTTCTCGGGCAGCGATCTGGGCGCGATCGCCATCTCCGGTGCGCTGGAGAAGGCTGGTGTGCCTGCTTCGGCCGTGGAATACGTGATCATGGGCCAGGTCCTGACCGCGGGTGCCGGGCAGATGCCCGCGCGCCAGGCCGCGGTGGCTGCCGGCATCGGGTGGGACGTGCCCTCGCTGACGATCAACAAGATGTGTCTGTCTGGAATCGACGCCATCGCGCTCGCCGACCAGCTGATTCGCGCCGGGGAGTTCGACGTCGTGGTCGCGGGCGGGCAGGAGTCGATGACGCGGGCGCCGCACCTGCTGATGAACAGCCGCGGGGGCTACAAGTACGGCGATGTCACCGCACTCGACCACATGGCCTATGACGGCCTGCACGACGTGTTCACCGACCAGCCGATGGGTGCGCTGACCGAGCAGCGCAATGATCAGGACCAGTTCACCCGCGCCGAGCAGGACGAGTTTGCCGCGCGCTCACACCAAAAGGCCGCCGCGGCATGGAAAGACGGAGTATTCGCCGACGAGGTGGTGCCGGTGAAGATCCCGCAGCGCAAGGGCGACCCGCTCGAGTTCGCCGAGGACGAGGGCATCCGCGCCAACACCACGGCGGAGTCCCTGGCCGGTCTGAAGGCGGCGTTTCGCAAGGACGGCACCATCACGGCCGGTTCGGCGTCGCAGATCTCCGACGGTGCTGCGGCCGTGGTCGTGATGAACAAGGAGAAGGCGGAACAGCTCGGGCTGAGCTGGCTTGTCGAAATCGGCGCCCACGGCGTGGTCGCAGGCCCGGACTCGACGCTGCAGTCGCAGCCGGCGAACGCCATCAAGAAAGCCGTTGCCCGCGAAGGGATCACGGTCGACCAACTCGACGTCATCGAGATCAACGAGGCGTTCTCCGCGGTCGCGTTGGCCTCGATGAAGGAGCTCGGCGTCGACCCTGAGATCGTCAACGTCAACGGCGGCGCCATCGCGATCGGGCATCCGATCGGAATGTCGGGTGCGCGCATCGCACTGCATGCGGCCCTTGAGCTGGCCCGACGCGGTTCCGGCTACGGCGTTGCGGCGCTGTGTGGGGCCGGCGGGCAGGGCGACGCGCTGATCCTGCGGGCGGGCTGAGCGTCTACGACGCCGTGTAGTAATCAGTCATGAATTCGGGCACAATGGCGCCATGACAAGCGCCTTTGATCTCCGCACGGCGGCTGGGTGGTTTCGTCTGGTCGCGCTGGCCGAGGCCGTCAGCTGGGTCGGTCTGCTGATCGGAATGTATTTCAAGTACCTGAGCAGCCCCCGAACCGAGATCGGCGTGAAGGTCTTCGGCATGGCCCACGGGCTGATCTTCATCGCCTTCGTGGTGACCGCTCTGCTGGTCGGGATCGCCGCCAAATGGTCGGCCGGCACATGGTTGCTGGCGTTGCTGGCGAGCATCGTGCCGCTGTGCAGTGTGATCTTCCTCATATGGGCCGATCGGACCGGCCGGATGGGCGCCGCGAGCGTCTCCACGGGAGTCCTGCAACCAGGACGATCGGTTCCGGAATCGACGTGACAGACTTGACGGCGTGACTCGTCCCCGTCCTCCCGTCGGGCCTGGGCCCTCCATCGCCGGCGCGGTTGACCTGTCCGGTCTGAAGCAGCGTGCAACCCCGCCGGGTGGCGGTGGCGCGCCTGGGCAGTCCTCGGGTGCTCCCGCAGGTGTGGAGATCACCGAGGCCAACTTCGAAGCCGAGGTGATCGCCCGGTCCAACCAGGTGCCGGTCGTGGTGGTGCTGTGGTCCCCGCGCAGCGATGCGAGCGTCCAGCTCGGCGACGCGCTCGCGAGCCTGGCCGCCGACGACGCGGGCAAGTGGTCGTTGGTAAACGTGAACGTCGACACGACGCCCCGGGTGGCCCAGATCTTCGGTGTGGAGGCCATCCCGACCGTGGTGGCCTTGGCTGGGGGCCAACCGTTATCGAGCTTTCAGGGCATGCAACCGCCCGATCAGTTGCGCGGTTGGATCGACTCGCTGCTGAACGCGACCGCCGGAAAGCTGGGCGACGGCGCCGACTCCGAAGAGCCCGAGCAGGTTGATCCCGAGTTGGCGCAGGCCCGTGCGTTTCTGGACGCCGGTGACTTCGACGCCGCGCAGACCGCATACCAGGCGATCCTGGACGCCAAGCCCGATCACGAAGAAGCCAAGGGTGCGGTGCGCCAGATTGCCTTCCTGTCCCGGGCTTCCGCGCGGCAACCGGACGTCGTCGCGGCGGCCGATAAGGCGCCCGACGACATCGAGGCCGCGTTCGCCGCGGCAGACGTCGAGGTCCTGCAGCAGAATGTCGCGGCGGCATTCGACCGGTTGATCGCGCTTGTCCGGCGCACCGCAGGCGACGAGCGCACGTCGGTCCGCACCCGGCTGATCGAGCTGTTCGACCTCTTCGACCCCGCCGATCCGGAAGTCATCGCCGGTCGGCGCAAGCTCGCCAACGCGTTGTACTGACCTCAGGCAGGCTCGAACCACAGGGCGGACAGCGGCGGCAACACCATCACCGCCGATGCCGGGCGACCGTGCCACGGATCGTCGGTGGCCTCCACCGCGCCGTAGTTGCCGATCCCGGTGCCGTTGTAGATCGTCGCATCGGTGTTCAGCACCTCGCGCCAGGTGCCCGCGTGGGGCAGGCCGAGTTGGTAGCGGCTGTGTTCGGCGCCCGAGAAGTTGAACACGCAGGCCATGATCGAGCCGTCGGAGCCGAACCGCAGGAAGCTCAGCACGTTGTTGGCCGAATCGTTGGCGTCGATCCAGGAGTACCCCTCGGGGCTGCTGTCGCGCGTCCACAGGGCACCTCGGCTGCGGTAGATGCCGTTGATGTCCTGCACCATCCGCTGAATTCCGTTGGAGAAGCTGTTCTCGCCCAGCTGGTACCAGTCGACCCCGCGCTCCTCGGACCACTCCGCGCGCTGGCCGAACTCCTGACCCATGAACAGCAGCTGCTTACCGGGATGTGCCCACTGGTAAGCGAGCATGCTGCGCAGGCCCGCCGCCTTGACGTGGTCGTTGCCCGGCATCCGGCTCCACAACGTGCCTTTGCCGTGCACCACCTCGTCGTGGCTGATCGGCAGCACGTAGTTCTCGCTGAACGCGTAGAGCATCGAGAACGTCATCTCGTGGTGGTGATAGCTGCGGTGGATCGGGTCCCGGCTGATGTAGTCCAGCGTGTCGTTCATCCAGCCCATGTTCCACTTCATCGAGAACCCAAGCCCGCCAATGTTTGTCGGACGGGACACCCCCGGCCACGACGTCGACTCCTCGGCGATCGTGACGATGCCCGGCGCCACCTTGTGCACGGTGGCGTTCATCTCCTGCAGGAACTGCACCGCCTCGAGATTCTCGCGACCGCCGTGGATGTTGGGTGTCCAACCGTCGGCAGGCCTCGAGTAGTCGAGGTAGAGCATGGACGCGACAGCATCCACCCTCAGCCCGTCGATGTGGTACTCCTGCAGCCAGTACAGCGCGTTGGCCACCAGGAAGTTGCGTACTTCGGGCCGGCCGAAATCGAAAACGTAAGTGCCCCAGTCCAGCTGCTCACCCCGGTGTGGATCGGAGTGCTCATAGAGCGGTGTGCCGTCGAAGCGGCCGAGCGCCCACGCGTCCTTCGGGAAGTGTGCAGGCACCCAGTCCATGATCACGCCGATGCCGGCCTGGTGCAGGGTGTCGACCAGGTGCCGGAACTCGTCCGGTGTGCCCAGCCGCGAGGTGGGCGCGTAATAGGACGTGACCTGGTACCCCCACGATCCCCCGAAGGGGTGCTCGGCGACGGGCATCAGCTCGACGTGGGTGAAGCCCTGCGTCACAACATATTCCGTGAGCTCTTCGGCGAGCTGGCGGTAGTTCAGCCCCGGTCGCCATGACATCAGGTGCACCTCGTAGGTGCTCATCGGCTCGAACACCGGGTTGAGCTGTGTGCGACGCGTCATCCAGTCGCTGTCACTCCAGGTGTAGTCGCTGCGCGTCACGCGGGACGCCGTCTGCGGTGGCACCTCGGTGGCGAACGCCATCGGGTCGGCGCGGTCGGTGACCGAGCCGTCGGCGCCGTGCACGCGGAACTTGTAGTGCCCGCCCATCGGGAAGCCGGGCCAGAAGACCTCCCACACGCCGGTGGATCCGAGCACCCGCAACGGCGCCTCGTTGCCGTCCCAGTGGTTGAACTCGCCGATGAGGCTCACGCCCTTGGCGTTTGGTGCCCACACCGCGAACGACACACCCTCGACCACCCCGTCGGCGGTCCTGAAGCTGCGGGGATGGGCCCCGACGATGTCCCAGAGCCGTTCGTGGCGGCCCTCGGAGAACAGATGCAGGTCCAGTTCGCCCAACGTGGGTAGGAACCGGTACGGGTCGGCCACCGTGTGCACGTCGGGCGAATCGCCGCCGCCCTGGTAGCCCACCTGCAGCCGGTAGTCGATCAGATCGGTGAACGGCAACGCCACCGCGAACAGTCCGGAGTCGATGTGGCTGAACACATATCGCTCGTCTCCGACGATGGCCGCGACCTCGACGGCGTGCGGCCGGAAGGCGCGGATCACCGTATGGTCGCCGTACTCATGCGCACCGAGGACGGCGTGCGGGTTGTGGTGTTCACCGGCAAGCAGCCGGTTCAGATCGGTCGGATCCGGCCGCAGGTGCGGGCTGGTGAGTTGATCGGTTCGCGTCATGTTCGTGTCACTCCCTCATTCCCTGCGAAGCAGGGTCGGTCGTTGTTCGGACGGTATCCGCGGCATGTTCAGCACGTGAGCGACCGCCTTGGCCGGATCGATGCGGACGTAATTCGACTGTCCCCATTGGTATTCCTCGCCGGTGATCTCGTCGCGCACCCAGAATCGGTCATAGGGCTGCATGCCAAGGGCGCCCATGTCGAGCCACAGCGTCGACTCTTCGGGGCCGTACGGGTTGAGCGTGACCACTACGAGCACGGTGTCCCCGGTGATCGGGTCGAACTTGCTGTACGCCATCAGCGCGTCGTTGTCGAGATGGTGGAACTTGATCGTGCGTAGCTCGCGCAGAGCGGGATGCAGTCGACGAATCTCGTTGAGCCTGCCCAAGAACGGTTCGAGCGACTCACCCTTGGCGAGCGCGGCTTCGAAATCGCGGGGTCGCAACTCGTACTTCTCCGAATCCAGGTATTCCTCGCTGCCCTCCCGCACCGAGCGGTGCTCGAACAGTTCGTAGCCGGAATACACGCCCCAGGCCGGGCTGAACGTCGAAGCGAGCACGGCCCGGATGGCGAACATGCCGGGACCACCGTGTTGCAGGCTTTCGTGCAGGATGTCGGGCGTATTGACGAACAGATTGGGCCGGGCGTAGTCGGCGTGCTCGGCGATCTGCTCGCCGAACTCGGTCAGCTCCCACTTCGCGGTGCGCCAGGTGAAGTACGTGTAGGACTGGGTGAAACCCAGCTTCGCCAAGCCGTAGAGGCGGGCAGGCCGGGTGAACGCCTCGGAGAGGAAAAGCACGTCGGGGTCGGCAGCCTTGACCTCCCCGATCAGCCACGCCCAGAAGTTGGGTGGCTTGGTGTGCGGGTTGTCAACGCGAAAAATCTTGACTCCGTGGCTGATCCAGTACCGCACCACCCGCAGCACTTCGTTGTAGAGACCGGCGGGTTCGTTGTCGAAATTGATCGGGTAGATGTCCTGGTACTTCTTCGGCGGGTTCTCCGCGTAGGCGATGGTGCCGTCGGGCAGCACGGTGAACCATTCCGGATGTTCCTTCGCCCACGGGTGGTCGGGCGCGGCCTGCAGGGCAAGATCCAGGGCCACCTCCATGCCTTCGTCACGCGCTGCGGTGACGAAGTCGTCGAAGTCCTCGATCGTGCCCAGCTTGGGGTGTACGGCGTCGTGACCGCCTCGCTCGCTGCCGATGGCCCATGGCGAGCCGACGTCCTTGGGCGCGGCGGTGACCGCGTTGTTGCGGCCCTTGCGGTGCACCTTGCCGATCGGGTGAATCGGCGGCAGGTACACCACGTCGAAACCCATCTTGGCGATGCGCGGAAGCGCCTTTGTCGCGGTGGCGAAGGTGCCGTGCACCGGTTTGCCCTTCTTGTCCCAGCCGCCGGTGGACCGTGGAAACAACTCGTACCACGCGCTGAACCGGGCCTCCGGACGGTCCACCCACACACCGAACTGCTCACCGCGGGTGATCAGGTCGCGCAGCGGATACTGCTCGAGTAGCTCGGTGACCTCCTCGGACAGTGCAGCGCCCGCGCGTGTGAACGGGTCGCCCGGTTTGCGAAGCGCCTCCGAGGCTTCGATCAGCGGGTCACGCAGCTTGCGGGGCACACCGGTGATGGCCCGCTCCAGCAGCCGCGCGCCCACGAGCAGGTCGTTCGACAGCTCGGATTCGCTCTGGCCCGCGTCGAGTTTGGCGGTGACGCCGCGCCGCCAGGTGGCGATCGGGTCG
This sequence comes from uncultured Actinomycetota bacterium, assembly GCA_963713225.1. Classification (GTDB taxonomy): domain Bacteria; phylum Actinomycetota; class Actinomycetes; order Mycobacteriales; family Mycobacteriaceae; genus Mycobacterium. The sequence continues at coordinate 23,515 of CAVQLB010000005.1, forward strand.
CCCCAGCCGTCGACCCGGAAGGTCCACAGCCCGACGCTGTCGGGGCAGAACTGGCCGTGGAACACGTCGGGGGTTCGGCCCGTCGACATGCCGATGACCTGCGGCCTGATCCTCGGTGCGGGCGTGACCAGGGCGTCGATCGGCACGGCCGGTACGGAGGTTTCTTGTGCGGGCCCCTCGGCGAGTCGCGGATACGCCGTGCCGTGATAGCGCACCACAAGGGTGGCCGCTACGGCGTCGTGGCCTTCGCGCCACACGGTGGCGCGCACCGGCACCACCTCGCCGACGACGGCCTTGGCGGGAAATCGTCCGCCCGACACCACAGGGGCGACGTCATCGATCCCGATACGACCGGCCACGTACCCACTCCTTCGATGGCGCGGCCCGTGGTAGGGCCGCTGTCGTCTGGATTTCGTTTACAGCCTCGTCGCGCCCTATACCCACCGTAGTGCGCGGCCCAATCACGCGCGGGTGAAGCGTTCACCCCGGCAACTGTGCTTTCTGCTCTTCGTGCGCTGCGCCGACGCGGATCATCAGTAAGGTTGAGTCGCGTGAAAGCCCTCCGTAGGTTCACGGTCCGCGCGCATCTTCCCGAGCGACTGATCGCGCTTGAATCGCTCTCCGTCAACCTGCGCTGGTCGTGGGACAAACCGACCCAAGACCTGTTCGCAGCCATCGATCCGAAGCTGTGGACGCAGGTTGGCTGCGATCCGGTGGCGCTGCTCGGCCAGGTCAGCCCGAAACGGCTCGACGAGCTCGCCGTCGACGAGTCCTTCCTCGGCCGCCTTGACGGACTCGCCGGCGAACTGGACGACTACCTGAGCAAGCCGCTGTGGTATCAGGACCGGGCCGCCGAGGGCGCCGAGATGCCGAATGGCATCGCGTATTTCTCGATGGAGTTCGGCGTCGCCGAGGTGCTGCCGAACTACTCGGGAGGGCTGGGCATCCTCGCAGGCGACCACCTGAAGTCGGCATCGGATCTGGGGCTGCCGCTGATCGCGGTCGGCCTGTACTACCGGTCGGGGTACTTCCGCCAGTCGCTGACCGCCGACGGCTGGCAGAAGGAGAATTATCCGTCGCTTGATCCGCAGGGCTTGCCGTTGCGATTGCTCACCAACCACGAGGACGAGCCAGTCCTCGTCGAGCTGGCGATGCCCGACTCCGCCCAGCTGCGGGCCCGGGTATGGGTGGCGCAGGTCGGTCGAATTCCGTTGCTGCTCTTGGACTCCGACATCCCGGAGAACGAGCACGAGCTACGCGGTGTCACCGACCGCCTTTACGGCGGCGACCAGGCGCACCGGATCAAGCAGGAAATCCTGGCCGGCGTCGGCGGCGTGCGGGCGATCCGGGCCTTCACCGACATCGAGGGCCTGCCGACGCCCGAGGTGTTCCACATGAACGAGGGCCACGCCGGGTTCCTCGGCGTCGAGCGAATTCGCGAGCTGATCGATTCCGGGCTGGATTTCGACACCGCGCTGACCGTGGTGCGGTCTTCCACCGTGTTCACGACGCACACCCCGGTGGCCGCCGGTATCGACCGCTTCCCGGTGGAGATGGTCAAGCGCTACTTCGGCAGGGGAGAGGGCGGCACGTCGGGTGCCACCTCACGGCTGCTGCCCGGAGTTCCGCTGGACCGGGTCATCGCGTTCGGGGCCGAAGACGACCCCTCGAAGTTCAACATGGCGCACATGGGCCTGCGGCTGGCGCAGCGCGCCAACGGGGTTTCGCTGCTGCACGGCCGGGTCAGCCGGGAGATGTTCAACGAGCTGTGGGCCGGCTTCGACCCCGCCGAAGTGCCGATCGGCTCGATCACCAACGGCGTGCACGCGCCCACGTGGGCCGCCCCGCAGTGGCTCGAGGTCGCACGCGAGCTGTTCGGCGGCGAGTTGCCGAGCGGGCCCGCCATCTGGGAGCCGGCCGTGTGGGAGCGGCTGCAGCAGGTGGACCCGGGGCGTCTGTGGTGGATTCGATCGCAGCTTCGGGAGCAGCTGGTCAACGACGTGCGGGCGCGGCTGCGCCGGTCGTGGTTGGAACGCGGCGCGTCTGAGGCCGAACTGGGTTGGATTGCAACGGCTTTCGATCCAGACGTGCTGACGATCGGATTCGCGCGGCGAGTTCCGACGTACAAGCGGCTGACGCTGATGTTGCGTGATCCGGACCGGCTGGAGAAATTGCTGCTCGACGAGAAGCAGCCCATCCAGTTGATCGTGGCGGGCAAGTCGCATCCGGCCGACGAGGGCGGTAAGGCCCTTATTCAGCAGGTGGTGCGGTTCGCCGACGGGCCCGAGGTGCGGCATCGCATCGCGTTCCTGCCCGACTACGACATGTCGATGGCCCGCCAGCTGTATTACGGCTGCGACGTCTGGCTGAACAACCCGCTGCGGCCCCTCGAGGCGTGCGGCACGTCGGGGATGAAGAGCGCGCTCAACGGTGGGTTGAACCTCTCCATCCGCGACGGCTGGTGGGACGAGTGGTACGACGGCGAGAACGGCTGGGAGATACCGACCGCAGACGGGCTGGCCGACGAGGGCAGGCGCGACGATCTGGAGGCCACGGCGCTCTACAGCCTGCTCGAGCGGTCGGTGGCGCCCAAGTTCTATGACCGTGACGACAGCGGCGTCCCGACGCGCTGGGTGGAAATGGTCCGCCACACGCTGCAGGTGCTCGGGCCGAAGGTGCTCGCCTCGCGGATGGTGCGCGACTACACCGAGAAGTACTACGCGCCCGCCGCACAGTCGCTGCGCCGCACCGTCCAGCCCAGCGAGGACGGCGGAGTGCCTTTCGGCGCCGCCTGGGAGTTGGCCGCCTATCGCCAACGCGCGCACGAGGCGTGGCCGAAGATCCAGATCACCGATGTCGACAGCACCGGGCTGCCGGACACCCCGCTGTTGGGCTCCGAGCTGACGCTCTCGGCGACCGTGCAGCTCGCCGGCCTGCGCCCACACGAGGTGACGGTTGAAGCCGTCCTCGGTCGGGTCGACGCCACCGACGCGCTGCTTGAGCCGGTAACTGTGCCCATGCCCCACGCCGGCACCGCCGACGGCGGGAACGAGATCTTCTCGACGACGACGCCGCTTCCAGTGGCCGGGCCCGTCGGCTACACGGTGCGGGTACTGCCGCATCACCCGTTGCTGGCATCCGACACCGAGCTCGGTCTGGTCACGCTCGCCTGACGTCGCCGTAAGCCATTTCGCCGGACTGCGGTTGCACCCCTACTGAGTCGATGTAGGTTCCGGTGATGGCCACCACCGCCGGGGAGGCGCGGCGGGGTCACGCGTCGAGAAAGGCTTGTCCCGTGCTGTTTCGTATCCTCACGCTGTTGGCCACCTGCGCGGTGGCGTGCACCCTGGCCGTCCCGACGGCGTCAGGCGACCCGGAGGTCGATCCGGTCACCGACGCCCCAACCGTCGAGGCGGCCGCCGCCCCGCCACCCGATGCCGCCGCTGCGCCGGGGATCGAGAATCTCGTCGAATCGTCCCCGCCTGCGACCACGAAGTCGCCCGACGGCTGGACGCTGAACGTGTCGGCCAAGGACGAAACGCAGATGGTGATCCAGCCGTTGACGACCGCGATCTCGACGCGAGAATACGAGGTCGGCGGCCTGTTCAACGGCTCCATGACCGGGCCAGCAGAAGACGAACCACCACAGGGCACGCTGGAAGTCGGCTACCAGATCGGCTGCGGCATCGACATGAGCACGTCGAACGGTGTGGTGATGAGCGGAAGTCTGGGATTGACCCCGGGTCTCGGCCTAGGAGGCCTTGGTGGTGGTGCGGGGATAACGGGTATCCCCACTCTTCTCTCGCCCATTGGCGGGGCCCTCGCGGTGGCGCTGAAGCCGGGCATCATCAACGTCATCCCGGTGACGAAGAAAGACTTCGAAGGCGCCGAGCCATGGGTGCAGATCACCGGATTCCGCATCAAGATCGACGGGTGCGTCGGCGAGTCGTTCATCCGCTCGTACGCGTTCTTGACCAGGTCGACGAAAATCTCCGACGCGATCGTCGGCTACTACGGCGTGACGAAGAAGGTGTAGCGGCTCAGGGGAACCGCTTGAAGCAGCGGTCCTCGTCGCCCAGCACGCCGTTGCGGAATGCGTCCATCCGGGAGAAGCCGGACGGCACCGTGTCGCCGTTGACGTCGCTGGCCACCAGCCCGTTGGTGAGGAGACCGGAAACGGCTTCGTCCAGGTCACCCGCGGTCAGCGCGACCGTGTTGCCGTCCGATGTGGTGACCGCTTCGGTCATCTTCGTGGTCGCGACGCCGGACAGGCACGCGGTGCGCAACGCGGCCTCCGCGTTGTCCAGGGCCAGGCCACCGCGCTCGTTTTGGAGGGCGAGCATGTAGCGGGAGACGAGCACCGAGTAGGCGGTGTTGTCGCCGGACACCACGCCGCCGTTCCCGTCCTGGCCGGACGGCGTACCCAGCGCTTCGAGTTCGGACATGTCGACGGCGATGGTGTTGGTCGCCGGACAGTAGGAAACAGGCGGACTGGGCCTGGCGTCCGGGCAATCGTTCGCCGCATCGGCATCAAGCCTGAGCTGCGCAGGGTCGGCCGGTGAGAACAGTGTTTCGAGGGCATCGACGATGGCCTTCACCGATTCCTCGCTGACCGGCCATTCGCCGGATTGGTTCTGCTGTAGCGCGACCGGCAGATCGCCCCGGCGCTGTGCGATCTCCTTCGCGTCGATTGCCGGGCACGACGCCGCACCGTCGGTGAACCCGAACTGAAACGCGGTGATCCGTTCGAACGCCGAGCCGTGCTCGCCTTCGCCGGTGTCGAAGTCGTCTTCGCTCAGCAGTGGGTCGCGGAATGAAATCACCGCCGCCAGTAGGCTGTTGAGCCCGTCGGCGGTGCTCAGGGTGAACCGTGACGAGTTGCCTTCGGCCACCCAGCGCATGTACGCGCCCGCGAAACAGTCGGCCTGCTGCTCGCGGACGAGCGGCGGAGTGCTCTTCTTTACCAGCCTGGCCTGGCGCTGAATCGCATGCCCGTATTCGTGCGCCAACACATTGGGGATGGCGATCTCGCCGAAATCGTCTCGCAGATCGGGGAGCAGCACGCCACGGTCCCAACCGATGGTGTTGTCGAGGAGGCAGAAGCCGGCGTTCTCCAAACCGTAGGTGTCGTGGCCGCAGAACTCCTGGTTCTCATACCCGCCGGAATCCCAGGAGATCAGCGTCTCGATCGGGGTGAAGTCGTCGTCGAACGTCTCGCCGTAGGCGGTCTCCCAGAAGTCCTCGATGTCGCTGATCGAGGCGGCGGCGAGCTCGTCGATCCCCCCGCCGTCACTGTTCTCCACATCGCGCGACGGCTCCTCGGCGTCAGACCGAAGTCCCGACGGCCCGTCCACTGCAGGCATGCCCGCCACGCTGAACGGATCGTCGAAGACGGAGACGGCGGTGCCGGCCACCGTTGTCGAGCAGGCCGCGACGAGCAGCGCGGTGCACGCGGCGAGAACGGCGCCGGTAAGGGGTCGCATCGCTGTCAGGATAGTGCGGCGTTCGCGGTGTGGAGTCGTTCCAGAGCCTGCCGGACCCGGTCCGGGTCAGTGGTGGCCCAGAACGGTGGCAGTGACGCGCGCAGGTATCCGCCGTAGCGCGCGGTGGCCATCCGCGAGTCGAGCACTGCCACCACCCCGCGGTCCTCGGACCGCCGCAGCAGCCTGCCCGCGCCCTGGGCGAGCAGCAGGGCTGCGTGGCTGGCGGCGACGGCCATGAAGCCATTGCCACCGTGTGCGGCGACCGCGCGCTGGCGCGCCGACAGCAGCGGATCGTCCGGGCGCGGAAACGGAATGCGGTCGATCAGCACGAGCGACAGCGATGGGCCGGGCACGTCGACGCCCTGCCACAGCGACAGCGTGCCGAACAGCGACGTCGACGGGTCATCGGCGAACTGGCGCACCAACGCCGACGTGGTGTCGTCGCCCTGGCACAGGACCGGAGTCGACAGCCGCTCGCGCATGACCTCGGCGGCGGCCCTGGCGGCGCGCATCGACGAGAAGAGTCCAAGTGTGCGGCCACCCGCGGCAGAGATCAGCGCCTCGATCTCGTCGAGCTGCTCGGCGGACCCGGTGCCGTCGCGCCCGGGCGGGGGCAGATGTGCTGCGACATAGAGGATCCCGGACTTGGCGTGCTCGAACGGTGAGCCGACGTCGATACCGAGGAGCGGTTGCTTCTCATCCTCCGCATCGGCCAGTCCCCAGGCGGCGGTCATCGCATCGAAGCTCCCGCCGACGGTCAGGGTGGCCGAGGTCAGCACCACCGTGGACTGCTCGAAAAGCCTGCCGCGCAACAGGCCGGCCACCGAAAGCGGCGCCACCCGCATGATCGCCCGGACGCTCCCGCGGTTGTCCTCATGGTCGAGCCACACCACGTCTGTGCGGTCCGGGATCGCAGGGACGAAGGACGCGACGATCCGCGACGCGGTGTCGCTGATATCGGTCAGCGCCGTCACGGCCTCGGCGCGGGCCGACGCGGCCTTCGGGTCCGACGGCGCCGTGTCGATCGCCGATCGCGCCCTGCTCGCGGCGTCACGCAACGCGGTCAGATAGGTCGTCATCTCATCGTCGAGGCGGTCGATGCGTCCCGGCGTCGCATCGTGGATCGCCGACGAGAACGTCGCAGTCGCCGCCTCCAGGCGTTGCACCAGCTCCGGTTCGACAAGCCGTCCGACGCGCCGGGTCGCCGCGCTGAGCACGGCATTGGAGAGTTCGGCGGTGGCCACGCTGGTCACCCGGTCCACCAGCTCGTGAGCCTCGTCGACGACGAGCAGCCGGTGTTCGGGGAGCACCGCGGCGTCGGAGATCGCGTCGATGGCAAGCAGCGCGTGGTTGGTGACGACGACATCGGCGTGCCCTGCCGTGTCGCGCGCTTTCTCCGCGAAGCAGTCGGTGCCGAACGGGCAGCGCGCGGCGCCGATGCATTCCCTGGCCGACACGCTGACCTGCGCCCACGACCGGTCCGGCACGCCGGGAGCCAGTTCGTCGCGATCGCCGGTCTCGGTGGTCGACGACCAGGCGGTGAGTCGTTGCACATCGCGTCCGAGCGCGGTCGATGCCGCCGCGTCGAACAACTCCTCCTGCGGTCGATCGTCCGGCTCGGCTGCCGACCCGTTGTGAATCTTGTTCAGGCACAAATAATTTCCGCGTCCCTTGAGCAGGGCGAACTCCGGCCTGCGTGGCAATGCGCCTGCCAGCGAGTCGGCCAGCGCGGGCAGGTCGCGGTCGACCAGCTGGCGCTGCAGCGCGATGGTGGCCGTCGAAACCACAACGGGCTCGTCGGTGGCGACGGCCCGTGCGATCGCGGGCACCAGATAGGCCAGCGACTTGCCGGTGCCGGTGCCCGCCTGGACGGCCAGGTGCTCACCGGCGTCGAACGCATGGGCCACCGCCTCGGCCATCTCGACCTGACCGCTGCGCTCGCTGCCGCCGAGCGCGGCGACCGCGGTGGCGAGCAGTTCGGTGACCGGAGCTGCCTCGGGCGTGGCTCCTCCTAGGCTTCTCGGCCGGCGGGCGGAACCATCCGGGTCGGAATTGCGGGCTCTCCGCGGGAGAGCTTCAGGCCGTCCCACGGCAGGCTTCCCAGCCCTGCGGCGACCCTGTCACGGGCTGCGGCCAGGTCGAGATCGCCGACGGGCTCGCCCTCCTTCACGAGCGCGACCGTCAAATCCCGCGAGACAAGCTCGGAGCGCGGTGCTGCCTCGGCGGCGGGGTAGACGAGTTCCTCGACGATGGTTCCCGACGGCTTGGCCAGCCGCGCCGCTTTCTTCCGGCCCCCATGCGACCGCTTGTTGACGCTGCGCTTCTCCACCGGCAGGCCGTCGACCTCCACCAGCTTGTAGACCATGCTCGCGGTCGGGGCGCCGGAGCCGGTCACGACCGAGGTGCCGACGCCGTACATGTCGACGGGCTCGGCCCGCAGCCCGGCGATCGAGAACTCGTCGAGGTCACCCGACACCACGATTCGGGTCTTCGTCGCGCCCAGCGAATCGAGCTGAGCGCGGACCTGCCGCGCCAGTACCCCCAGATCACCGGAATCGATGCGCACCGCGCCCAGCTCGGTGCCTGCCACCTCGACGGCGTTGGCGACGCCGGTGGTGATGTCGTAGGTGTCCACGAGCAGGGTGGTGCCGACGCCGAGTGCGTCGACCTGCGCCCGGAACGCCGCCTTCTCCCATTCCGATGTTCTTCGCCCGAGAGGCTCATCACCGAGGCCCGCTGGGCCAGTTGTGTACAGCAGCGTGAACGCGTGCGCACTCGTGCCCAGCGCGGGCACGCCGTGCCTGCGCTGCGCCTCGAGGTTCGACGACCCGGTGAAACCGGCGAGGTAGGCGGCTCGGGCAGCCGCGACGGCGGCCTGCTCGTGGGTGCGCCGCGAGCCCATCTCGATGAGGGTGCGGCCCTCGGCCGCGCTCGCCATCCGGGCCGCGGCCGACGCGATCGCCGTGTCGTGGTTCAAGATCGACAGCGCCAGCGTCTCCAGCACCACGCATTCGGCGAAACTGCCGTGTACCGCCAGCACGGGAGAGCCGGGGAAGTACAACTCGCCCTCGGCGTAGCCGTCGATATCGCCGCGGAAGCGGTATTCGGCGAGATACGCGAGCGTGTCGGCGTCGAGGAAGTCCGACAGTGACGCCAGCGCGGCGTCGTCGAACGTGAACTGCGCCAACGCTTCCACGAACCGCGCCGTTCCGGCGACCACTCCGTACCGCCGACCTTCGGGTAGTCGACGGGCGAACACCTCGAAGGTGGTGCGTCGCTGCGCGCTCCCGTCGCGAAGTGCCGCCGAGAGCATGGTGAGCTCGTATTTGTCGGTCAGCAACGCGGCTGTCACACCGCAACCGTAACTGTTCTCCAGGCCGGGTAGGCCCCGGCTATTCTGGGCACATGGCTACGCCAGCGAAGACCCGGCCGGGAACTCGCGAGGAAAAGCACGTCGAAACCGCCGAGGCCACCGAAGCCCCGTGGGTGACCATCGTCTGGGATGACCCCGTCAACCTGATGACCTATGTGACCTACGTCTTCCAGAAGCTGTTCGGCTACAGCGAGCCACACGCCACCGAACTCATGCTGCAGGTGCACAACGACGGTAAGGCGGTGGTCTCGGCGGGCAGCCGTGAATCCATGGAGGTCGACGTATCCAAGCTGCATGCCGCCGGCCTGTGGGCGACCCTGCAGCACGACCGCTGATCATCGGAGCCGGGACGCGATAGTGCGCAAGTGGAAGCGGGTCGACACCGCAGACGGCCCGCGATTTCGCTCGTCGTTGGCCTCACACGAGGCCGCGCTGCTGGAGAGTCTCGTGACGTCGATGGTGGGCATGCTCGAAGAGCGCGAATCCTCCTCGCCTGCAGATGAACTCGAGGAGATCACCGGGCTGAAGACAGGCAACTCGAGCCCGCCCGAGGACGAGACGATGAAAAGGCTGCTGCCCGACTTCTACCGGGCGCAGAACGACCATCCGGCGGGGTCAGGAGCAACCGAGAGCCTGAACGGCGCATTGCGCAGTCTGCACGAACCGGAGATCATCGCCGCCAAACGTGAAGCGGCGCAACGGGTGTTGGAGACCGTACCGAACGGTGGCGGTCGGTTCGAGCTCACCGAGGATGACGCCCACGCGTGGGCAGCCGCGGTCAACGACGTGCGTCTCGCCTTGGGCACCATGCTCCATATCGGCCCGGAAGGGCCCGATCAGGTGCCGCCCGACCATCCGATGGCAGGCCATCACGACGTATATCAGTGGCTCACAGTGCTGCAGGAGTATCTGGTCCTGGGTCTCATAGGCAAGCGGTGACGATGGGTGCGATCACCGATGTCGGCGGCATCCGCGTCGGCCAGCACGAACGGATCGACGCCGACGCGACAGTCGGTGCCGGCTGGGCTAGTGGCACGACGGTCGTCCTGACTCCACCGGGGACCGTGGGCGCGGTCGACTGCCGCGGCGGTGCGCCGGGCACCAGGGAGACGGACCTGCTCGATCCGATCAACTCGGTCCGCCACGTCGATGCGGTCGTGCTCAGTGGCGGCAGTGCCTACGGGCTGGCCGCGGCCGACGGCGTGATGCGCTGGCTCGAGGAACACAACCGCGGCGTGGCGATGGAGGGCGGCGTGGTGCCGATCGTGCCCGCCGCCGTCGTCTACGACCTGCCCGTCGGGGGCTGGCAGTGCAGGCCGACCGCGGACTTCGGGTATGCCGCCGCCGAGAGCGCCGGGTCCGAGGTTGCGGTCGGCACCGTCGGCGCGGGGGTCGGCGCGCGCGTCGGCGTGCTGAAGGGCGGGGTCGGAACCGCATCGGTGACGCTCGACTCGGGGGCCACCGTCGGCGCGATCGTCGTCGTCAACGCCGCCGGTGAGGCCGTCGATACCGACACCGGGTTGCCGTGGCTGGCCGATCAGATCGCGGAGTTCGGCCTTGTTCCCCCGCCTGCCGATCAGATCGCGGCCTACGCCGCCCGACATGCCGAGTTCAGCCCGCTCAACACCACGATCGCCGTCGTCGCCACCGACGCGGCGATGAGCCCGGCCGGATGCCGCCGCGTCGCAATCGCCGCACACGACGGGCTCGCGCGGACCATCCGCCCGTGCCACACACCTCTGGACGGCGATACGGTGTTTGCGCTGGCCACCGGTGCTGTCGAGGTGCCACCGGATCCTGAGACGCCCGCATCGATGTCGCCCGAGACGCGGCTGATCACCGATATCGGGGCGGCTGCCGCGGATGTGCTGGCCCGCGCGGTGATGGTCGGCGTGCTTGCGGCAGAGTCAGTGGCCGGAATACCGACCTATCGGGACATGTTGCCCGGAGCGTTCCCAGGACGTGCTTGAAAGAATGGGGAAGTGACTGTGCTGGTGATTCGTGCTGACCTGGTCGATGCCATGGTCGCGCACGCCAGGGCCGACCACCCCGATGAGGCGTGCGGCGTGCTTGCCGGACCGGATGGCTCCGACCGCCCTGAGCGGCACATCGCGATGCTCAACGCCGAACGGTCGCCGACCTTCTACCGGTTCGACTCGATGGAGCAGCTCAAGGTCTGGCGGGCCATGGATGACGCCGACGAGGCGCCCGTCGTCATCTACCACTCGCACACCGCGACAGAGGCCTATCCGAGCCGAACCGACATCTCGTATGCGTCGGAGCCGGACAGCCACTACGTTTTGGTGTCCACCCGGGACCCCGACGAGCACGAGCTGCGCAGCTATCGCATCGTCGACGGCGTCGTCACCGAGGAAAACGTCAAGATCGTCGAGCAGTACTAGGTCTACAAGAAAGAGCCATCCATGACCGTTACCGTTTCCGTCCCGACCATCCTGCGCAGCCACACCGGCGGCGAGAAGCGGGTCACCGCGTCGGGCGCCACCCTGCAGGCCGTGATCAGCGATCTGGAGTCGAACTACTCCGGCATCTCCGAGCGTCTTCTCGATGACGGCAAGCTGCAGCGCTTCGTGAACATCTACGTCAACGACGAGGACGTCCGGTTCTCCGGCGGGCTGGACACCGAGGTCGCCGACGGCGACTCGGTCACCATCCTGCCCGCCGTGGCGGGCGGTTGACTTGACGCGGTACGAGTCGCTGCTGGAGGCGCTTGGCGATACACCGCTGGTCGGTCTGCGCCGACTGTCGCCCCGCTGGGACGACGGTGAGGACGGGGCGCCGCACGTGCGGTTGTGGGCCAAACTCGAGGACCGCAATCCGACGGGCTCCATCAAGGACCGGCCCGCGCTGCGGATGATCGAGGACGCCGAACAGCGCGGGATCCTGCAGCCCGGCGCCACGATTCTCGAGCCGACCAGTGGCAACACCGGCATCTCGCTGGCGATGGCTGCTCTGCTCAAGGGCTATTCGATGATCTGCGTGATGCCGGAGAACACCTCGATCGAGCGCCGCCAGCTGCTCGAGCTCTACGGCGCGCGGATCATCTTCTCGCCCGCCGAGGGCGGGTCCAACACGGCGGTGGCGCATGCCAAGGAGCTGGCGGCGCAGAACCCCGAATGGGTGATGCTCTACCAGTACGGCAACCCGGCCAACACCGACGCGCACTACCACGGCACCGGGCCCGAACTGCTCGCCGACCTTCCGGAGATCACCCACTTCGTCGCGGGCTTGGGCACCACGGGCACTTTGATGGGCACCGGACGGTATCTGCGCGAGCACGTGGCCGACGTACAGATCGTGGCGGCCGAGCCCCGGTACGGCGAAGGCGTCTACGCCCTGCGCAACATCGACGAGGGCTTCATCCCGGAGCTGTACGACCCGGAGGTGCTGACGACGCGCTTTTCGGTCGGGTCGTTCGACGCCGTCAAACGCACCCGCGAACTCGTTCAGGTCGAAGGGATCTTCGCGGGGATATCGACGGGCGCGGTCCTGCACGCCGCCCTCGGTGTTGCCGCCAAGGCGGTCAAGGCAAATGAGCGGGCCGACATCGCGTTCGTCGTCGCCGACGCCGGATGGAAGTATCTGTCGACCGGGGCGTACGCCGGTAGCCTGGATGAAGCGGAAGACGCGCTGGAAGGGCAATTGTGGGCATGACAGGACCCGGGGATATCCGGCCGCTCCTGAGAAGAAGCGGCCCGCGTGGGTGGTTGGTGGCGTCACGATCGTCAGCTTCGTGGTGCTGCTGTACGTGATCGAGATCTTCGATTCGCTCTCGGGCCATCACCTCGACGACAACGGCATCCGGCCACTGGAGACCGATGGCCTGATGGGGCATCATCTTCGCGCCGTTGCTCCACTCCAACTGGGACCACCTGATCGCCAACACCGTCCCGGCGTTGATCCTCGGCTTCCTGATGACGCTGGCCGGGCTCTCCCGGTTCATCTTCGCCACCGCCATCATCTGGATTCTCGGTGGCTTCGGCACGTGGTTGATCGGCAATGTCGGCGCACACTGCCCGTACGTCGGCGCGCGCTGTGAGACGAACCACATCGGCGCGTCCGGCCTGATATTCGGCTGGCTGGCTTTTCTGATCGTGTACGGGTTCTTCACGCGCAAGGTCTGGGAGATCGTCGTCGGCGTGGTCGTGCTGTTCATCTACGGCGGCGTCCTGCTCGGTGTGCTGCCCGGCACCCCCGGGGTGTCGTGGCAAGGCCACTTTTGCGGCGCTGTCGCCGGTGTGATCGCCGCGTACCTGTTGTCGGGGCCCGAGCGAAAGGCCCGCGAAGTACGTAAACACGGGACTGCTCTACCGCCGTCGTACGCGCCGTGACATCGCCACTGGCGCCAGTCGGGATCTTCGATTCCGGCGTCGGCGGACTCACCGTCGCGCGGGCGATCATCGACCAGCTGCCCGACGAGGACATCGTCTACGTCGGGGACACCGGCAACGGCCCCTACGGTCCGCTGACCATTCCCGAGATCCGTGCGCACGCGTTGGCCATCGGCGACGACCTCGTGGCGCGCGGCGTCAAGGCGTTGGTGATCGCGTGCAACAGCGCGTCGTCGGCCTGCCTGCGCGACGCCCGCGAGCGCTACGCGCCGGTGCCGGTGGTCGAGGTGATCCTGCCCGCGGTGCGCCGCGCCGTGGCAACGACGCGCAACGGCCGCATCGGCGTGATCGGCACCGAGGCGACGATCGCGTCGGGTGCCTACCAGGACGCCTTCACCGCCGCCCGCGACACCGAGATCACCGGGGTGGCCTGTCCACGGTTCGTCGACTTCGTGGAGCGCGGCGTCACCAGCGGCAGGCAGGTGCTTGGATTGGCAGAGGGCTATCTCGAGCCGCTGCAGCGGGCCGGGGTCGACACCCTGGTTCTGGGCTGCACGCACTACCCGATGTTGTCCGGCCTGATCCAGCTGGCGATGGGAGACGAGGTCACCCTGGTGTCCAGTGCCGAGGAGACGGCCAAGGACTTGCTGCGGGTGCTCACCGAGCTCGATCTCCTTCGCCCGCATGATGCGCCGCCCGCGCATCGGGTCTTCGAGGCGACCGGCGATCCTGAGGCGTTCACCACACTCGCGGCCCGGTTCCTCGGCCCGACACTCGACGGTGTTCGGCCTGTTCAGCGTCACGTCGGAGCCCAATGATGACGTTCGTCAATCAATGCGCTGATGTTTTCGTCATCGGGATAGTGGGCATGGCAAGCTAGTGGGCGTGCGAATCACCGTACTCGGTTGCTCCGGCAGTGTTGTCGGGCCTGATTCGCCAGCGTCCGGGTACCTGCTGACCGCGCCCGACACGCCTCCGCTGGTCATCGATTTCGGAGGCGGTGTGCTCGGCGCGCTCCAGCGCCACGCCGACCCCAACTCTGTGCACGTCCTGCTGTCACACCTGCACGCCGACCATTGCCTCGACCTGCCTGGCCTGTTCGTTTGGCGGCGCTACCATCCGTCGCCGGCACCGGAGCGCGGTCTGATGTACGGCCCGCAGAAGACGTGGGCGCGAGTCGGCGCCGCGTCGTCGCCGGAGGGCGCGGAGATCGACGACTTCAGCGACATCTTCGACATCCGACACTGGGTCGACAAGCAGTCGGTGCAGATCGGCACGTTGACGATTGAGCCGCGGTTGGTAACTCATCCGACCGAGTCCTACGGGCTACGGTTCACCGATCCGTCCGGGGCGACTCTGGTCTACAGCGGTGATACCGGGGTGTGCGATTCGCTCGTCGAACTGGCCCGTGGCGCCGACGTTTTCCTGTGCGAGGCGTCGTGGACTCATGATCCGTCCCGGCCGCCGGGGCTGCATCTGTCCGGCACCGAAGCGGGTCAGGCCGCCGCGAAGGCCGGGGTCGCTGAATTGTTGCTGACACACATTCCGCCGTGGACCTCGCGCGAGGACGTGATCAGCGAAGCGAAGGCCGAATTCGACGGCCCGGTGCACGCGGTGGTGTGCGGGGAGTCGTTCCCCGTCAGTCGGCATTGATGACAGGGGCACCGGCTAGGGTTGGCGGGTGTCCAGACGAGAAGACGGCCGGCTCGACGACGAGCTGCGTCCGGTGGTCATCACCCGCGGCTTCACCTCTCACCCGGCGGGATCGGTACTCGTGGAGTTCGGTCAGACCCGGGTCATGTGCGCGGCGAGCGTCACCGAGGGCGTGCCGCGCTGGCGTAAAGGTTCGGGACAGGGCTGGCTGACGGCGGAGTACGCGATGCTGCCCGCCGCCACCCATGATCGGTCGGACCGCGAGTCGGTGAAGGGCCGCATCGGCGGACGCACTCAGGAGATCAGCCGATTGATCGGACGATCGCTGCGCGCGTGCATCGACCTCGCGGCGCTGGGGGAGAACACCATCGCCATCGACTGCGATGTGCTGCAGGCCGACGGCGGTACCCGCACCGCCGCGATCACGGGTGCGTATGTGGCGTTGGCCGACGCGGTGACGTGGTTGGCGGCGGGCGGCAAGCTGGCCGACCCGCGGCCGCTGTCGTGCGCGATCGCCGCGGTGAGCGTCGGCGTCGTGGACGGACGCATCCGCACCGATCTGCCGTACACGGAGGATTCGCGCGCCGAGGTGGACATGAACGTGGTGGCCACCGACACCGGCACGCTGGTCGAGATTCAGGGCACCGGGGAGGGCGCGACGTTCCCTCGCTCCACGCTGGACAAGCTGCTCGATGCCGCGCTCGCTGCGTGTGACCAGTTGTTCGTCATTCAGCGGGAGGCGCTGGAACTACCGTATCCCGGGGTGCTGCCCGAGTCGGAAGCACCGACCAAGAAGACCTTCGGAAGCTGACCGAGCTTCTGGTGGCCTTTTACTGGCCTTCATCGCCTTCCTGGGGCGTGAGGTTGGGACCGGTGCCGCAGCGGTTCCGCAGGTCGGTCAGCGGCTGGCGGATGGCCTGGAGTTCGGCCTTCTCCACCGGATTGGCCGCTAGGTAGTCCTGAACCTGGGTCCGGATCTGGTCACGCGGCTGGCCGGTAAGGCCTGTGAAGAACTCGTTCACCCACGGGTGAGAGAACAGGTAGGCCGACGTTCCCGCTGAGACACCCGACCTTACCTGCGCCACGTCACCGGCGGTGCAATAGGGAGGGGCGGCCAGCGCTGACGGGGCCGCGGAAACAAACATCGCACCGGCGACAGCGCCAGTGCCGATCGCACCGACGAGCGCGCGACGGGCCAGACGGGCATTGAGCAACATGGTGGGACTCCTTTGGTTGGGTACGAGAGCCATTGGCACTAGCGATCATTGGCGTCGCGAAGCTGAGTGGAATCAGTCGCGACTTTCGGCATTGCAGTTAACCCATTGTGCGAAACCCCCGTGTCCGTATCGGGCGCTGCCAGTCGTCGACCTGCCCCGGCCCGCTATCGACGGCCGCGGCCGCCGCCACCACCACCGCCCCGGCCAATGTTCGGGGGATTGATGTTGGGGACGTTGACGTTGGGGACGTTGACGTTGGGGATGTTGACGTTCGGGACGACATCCACGATGTCGTCCACGACGTTGAGGTCGGGGACGATGTCATCCACGATGTCGTCCACGACGTTGACGTCGGCGACGTTGACGTTGGGGACATTGATGTTGCCGGGGACGCCTGGGACGTTGACGTTCGGGAGATTGACGTTGGGGACGTTGACATCCGGGACGACGTCGATGTTTGGGCCGGGAATGTTTGGGCCGGGAATGTTTGGTGCGTTCGGGAATGGCGCCTCAGCGGTGAATCGGGAATCGCCCGGACTCGCCGCCACTGGGGCAACAAGAACTGCGCCGACTGCAGCACAGGTCGCAGAGATGCATGCTGTCGCGATAAGTCTGTGAACCATCATCATCCCCTGAGGTTGTATCGATCTTGTATTTATTTACGCCAATGTCAGCACAAATGGGTCAATATCGCCAACTTTGGTCCGTGTCCTTGAAATCCTCGGCCCTAGGTGTCTCGAACGCGTCTCTATGGCCTTCATGAAATCATGTTTAGGAGTGACTGGTGACCGACCTGCTGGTGGCCAGCCGTAACCGCAAGAAGCTGGCCGAACTGCGGCGGGTGCTCGATGCCGCGGGCGTCTCGGGGCTGACCTTGTTGTCGTTGGACGACGTCGCCCCGTTCGATGAGGCGCCCGAGACGGGTGCGACGTTCGAGGACAACGCGGTGGCCAAGGCCCGCGACGCGTTTCGCGCCACCGGAATGGCCGCAGTGGCAGACGATTCCGGACTTGAAGTCGATGCGCTCAATGGCATGCCGGGTGTGCTGTCGGCGCGGTGGTCGGGGTGGCACGGGGCCGACCTTGCGAACACCGGCTTGCTGCTGGCGCAGATGACTGACGTGCCCGACGACCGGCGCGGCGCGGCGTTCGTGTCGGCGTGCGCGCTGGTGTACGGGGCGGGGGAGACGGTGGTGCGCGGTAGGTGGCCGGGCCGCATCGCGCGAGAGCCGCACGGCGACGGCGGATTTGGCTACGACCCGGTGTTCATCCCCGACGGCTCGGCGCGGACGGCGGCCGAGTTGACGCCGGAGGAGAAGGACGCCGCGTCGCATCGGGGGCGGGCGTTGGCATTGTTATTGCCCGCCTTGCGGGAGTTGGTCAGCCGGTGAAGCGCCCACGCGAATGGGATCGTCACGGCGAGTGTCGTCGCATATAGCCCGGCCATCGACCCGGTGAACAGCGGCCACTGGAGCACCAGACTCATCGTCACCGCCATCACGACCACATGCAGCAGGAAGATCTCGTACGAGATCTCGCCGAGCCACACCATCGGCCTGCTGCCCAACATCCGCGCATACCGGTCGGCTGACCCGAGGGCCAGCGGGCCCACCACGAGCATCGCGATGGCCGCGTACAGCAGCGCTTTGGTGAGCGGCACCCAGGCGGGATCGGGTCCGAGGATCGCGCCTCCGGCCGGTGTCGAGACGATCAGATACAGCGCCGCCGCCGACGGCAACGTCACGCGGGCGCGCCAGCGTGTCCCGATGACCCCCAAAACGGCCAACGCCATGCCTGCGGCGAAACACGCAAGGTGTGCGGGCAGCCACATGCCGGCCGCGTTCGGAAGCGCATCGGTGGTGTGCGGCGACCACTAGCCACGCCGGGGTGACTGCGCCCAGTGCGGCCAACCCCGTCAGGGTGCGTGCGGGTCGCCACCCCGCGCGGTGCCGCACGCGCAGCAGCACGAAGGCGAGCCCGGGCAGCACGGCGTAGAACGACACCTCGACCGCCAGGCTCCACATTTGAGAAAGCCCCGTGTGCAGGTATGTCACGAGGTAGTTGTCGGTGTAGATCTGCGTCAGCGTGAGATACCGAAGTAACCCCTGCCACGTCTGCCCGGGGTTCGGGCTCGGCGTGAAGACCGTGTACACGGCGAAGGTCACCAAAACCGCGACGACGTAGCCGGGCATGATTCTGCGCAACCGGTGCCGCGTGTAGCGCGACAGTTGCGGAGGCGGGGACCCGGTTGCCGCGGCGAGCACCCACGGGCGAAACAGCAGGAAGCCGGAGAGGACGAAGAAGATCGCGACGCCGATCTCAAGGCGCGCGTAGATCGCTCCGAGGTAGCCGTGGGTGAGCTTGCCGGTGGCGAATGCGGCGTGAGTGGCGACCACGAGCAGCGCAGCCACCGCCCGCATACCGGTGAGGGCGGGGACACGCTGCGAGATCGGGGACGGGCCGCCCGTGAGGGTGCGACTGCCGCGCACCTGGGGGCTGGCTAACACTGCGTCGAGTGTAACTAACTAAATGCTGGGCATCAGATGCCGAACTTGGCCTTGATGTCCCTGGTCTGGAAGTGCTCGACGATGATGCCGACGAGCGGGATGGTGCCCGCGAGCAGGACACCGATGGTCTTCGGGATCGGCCAGCGCACTTTCACCGCGAGGTTGGCGGTGAAGAGCAGGTAGATGAAGTAGACCCAGCCGTGCACGACGGCGATCCAGTTCAGGCCCTCGACGTGGTAGACGTACTTCGCCACCATCTCGTAGCACAGCAGGATGAGCCACAGGCCGGTCGGTCCAGGCCATCACGCGATAGCCGAGCAGTGCCTTGCGAATGGTTTCGACGGGGGTTGTCGGGGTGGGCGTTTCGGTCACGATTCCTTGTCTTTCTCGGCCAGGTCGGCAAGGTAGGCGTTGTACTCCCGCAACGCGGGATCGGGTTCGTCGTCGGATGGTGTTGTGGGTTTGGTCGTTCGGGCAGTAGCCCGGCGGGGATCTCGGTGACGGCGCGTCGTGGTTCTTCGGCTCGGGAGGCGAGTCCTCATAGCGGACGAACTTGTAATAACCGTAGACACAGAACCCGGCGAACAGCGGCCACTGCATTGCGTAGCCGAGGTTCTGGAAGGTGCCCGATGCCGACTCGAAGCGGGTCCACTGCCACCAGGCCAGGGCCAGGCAGCCTGCGGCGGCGACGATCACCAACGCGATCAGCGCCGGTCTCCTACGCCGTGTAGTGGACACCATCCAACGTTACCGCGATATCCTTGGTGCGCTCACGCGCGAGTGGCGGAATTGGTAGACGCCCGGGCTTTAGGTGCCCGTGTCTTCGGACGTGGGGGTTCGAGTCCCCCCTCGCGTACTCAACTTTAAAGGCGTCATCAAATGATGGCGCGTTTGAGAAGCGCGCCGTTTGGCAAGATTCCTTATATGCAAAAGATCGTTCGTCGTATTGCGACCGTCGCCGCTGCTGGGTTGGCTCCGCTGGCGTTCGTGACCGTGATCTCGCCCGCCGTCAGTTCCGCGGATTGTGCCTTCGGCACCGAATGGTTTGATCCGGTTGCCAACGTGTGCCGTCCGACCGGTGCCCCTCTGAAGAACTGTTTGCCTTCCGGTTGGTGGGATCCAACAATCAGCGACTGCCGCCCGTTCTAGCACCGCCACCGCCGGTGTGACACGCGAAGGCCGCTAGCGCCGAACCGGAAATCCGTTGGCCTCCGCCAGTTCGCGCAGCTGTTTGAGCGCGAACCGGCGGCCGCGCCCGCCTTCGGGTATCACGATGCCGGCCCACAACCCCTCGGCTTCTGCGTGAAGGACTGTTCCGCCGCGCTGACTGAGCGTCAAACCCTCTCGCCGGCAACCCTTTTGCGATAGGTCGACGGCGTCTCACGACTGAACTGGCTGAAGGCGCGGGTGAACGAGCTCAGGCTTTCGAAGCCCACCGCCGTCGACGTCTCCTGCACCGACTGCCCGGGCGAGGCCAGCAGCGCCATGGCCCGCAGCATGCGCGCGTGCAACAGATACGTGCGCCACGAGAGACCCAGTTCGTCGTGGAACAGGCGGCGCAGTGTCCGCTCCGACACCGCGACCGCGCGGCTGACCTCGTCGGCGGTCACCGACTGCAGATGCTCTTTGGTGTAAGCCATTGCTGCGGCGACAATCGGATGCTCGGAGGTCGGAAGGCTCAGCGGCGCTTCGTGATCCAGCGCCTCGCTGACCAGATCGGCAAGTGTGTGGAAGAAGCCGTCGGAAACGTCGTCGCCATCCGGGCGGTCGATCGGCCACCGCAGTGCGTAGATCATCATCTCCCGAATCAGCGGTGACACCGCCAGAATTCGGGCTCGGTCGCCTGCGTTGGGGATCATCTGGGCATCGAACATCACGGCGACTGTCCTGACGTCGGGAGCCATCGTCGCCTGGTGCTCGAGACCGGCAGGGATCCACGCCGCCTGTTGAGGCGGGACCAGGTAGTGCGCCGAGGCCGTCTCGACCTCGACGACACCTCCGGTTGCGTACTCGATCTGATGCACCTCGTGGAAGTGCCAGCCGGTGATCAGCCCGTCGCCCTCGTACAGGTAACTTCCGCCCAGTGCCCGCCCCCCGCGGCGAAGCTCGATCAGGGGCCGGGCATTGGCCGTTCCGGCACCCAAGCCTTTGTTGGCCGTTCCGGCCAAAACTCTGTCCGATAGCGCAGAGACGGTCACACCTCTAGACGGTACTACTTGAGGGTATGCAGACCGACGACCTGATCCTGGTGAGCATCGATGACCACGTCGTGGAGCCCCCGGACATGTTCCTGAACCACGTCCCGGCCAAGTACAAGTCGGAGGCGCCGATCGTCGTCACCGACGACAAGGGCGTCGACCAGTGGATGTATCAGGGCAGGCCGCAGGGCGTCAGCGGGCTGAACGCCGTGGTGTCGTGGCCGCCGGAGGAGTGGGGCCGTGACCCCGCGGGCTTCGCGGAGATGCGCCCCGGTGTCTACGACGTGCACGAACGTGTCCGGGACATGAACCGCAACGGCATCCTCGCGTCGATGTGCTTCCCGACGTTCACCGGCTTCTCGGCGCGGCACCTGAACATGCACCGCGAGGACGTCACCCTCGTCATGGTGTCGGCCTACAACGACTGGCACATAGACGAGTGGGCGGGCAGCTACCCTGACCGCTTCATCCCGATCGCGGTGCTGCCGACGTGGAACCCCGAGGCGATGTGCGCGGAGATCCGACGGGTCGCCGCCAAAGGTTGCCGCGCCGTCACCATGCCGGAACTACCTCACCTCGAAGGCCTTCCGAGCTACCACGACGACGAGTACTGGGGTCCGGTGTTCCGGACGTTGTCCGAGGAGAACGTGGTGATGTGTCTGCACATCGGCACGGGGTTCGGGGCGATCAGCATGGCGCCCAATGCGCCGATCGACAACCTCATCATCCTGGCGACGCAGGTGTCGGCGATGTGCGCACAGGATCTGCTGTGGGGTCCTGCGATGCGCAACTACCCCGACCTGAAGTTCGCCTTCTCAGAGGGCGGCATCGGCTGGATCCCGTTCTACCTCGATCGCAGCGACCGGCACTACACCAACCAGAAATGGCTGCGCCGCGACTTCGGCGACAAGCTGCCCAGCGACGTGTTCCGCGAGCACTCGCTGGCCTGTTACGTCACCGACAAGACGTCGCTGAAGCTGCGCCACGAGATCGGGATCGACATCATCGCGTGGGAGTGCGACTACCCGCACTCCGACTGCTTCTGGCCCGACGCCCCCGAGCAGGTGCTCGCCGAGTTGAACGCGGCAGGCGCCGACGACTCCGACATCAACAAGATCACCTGGCAGAACTCCTGCCGGTTCTTCGGCTGGGACCCGTTCGCCCGCACACCACGCGAACAGGCGACGGTCGCCGCGCTGCGGGCCAAGGCCACCGACGTCGACGTGTCGATCCGGCCGCGCAAGGAATGGGCGCGCCTCTACGAGCAGAAGCAGCTCGCCAAAACCTAGCGATTTCGGCGTGCTGAGTTGCGCTCAGCGCAACCAGCCACGCCGAAGTCACGCGTCGATGACGACGGTCAGCTCGTTTCCGTCGCTCTCGACCCGCATACCCGCCCGGCGCGCGACGGCCGCCACCTTGGCCGCGTCATCGGGTTCGGCCCGGCTGGCGACGAGCGCCCGCGCGAGCCTGCCCTTGTGCGCCTTGTTGAAATGGCTGACCACCGTCCGGTGACCGTCAGCGTGTTCAGAGACCACGTCGACGTTGACTGCGGTGGGCAGCCGGCCCAGCGCCGCATAGGAGCCTGAACGCAGATCGACCACCAGCTCCTCGGTCGCGATTCCGGCCAGCATCGGTTCCAGTGCCGGGCGCCAGCGTGATGCCAGCGTCGGCTGCCCGGGGAGCTTCGATGCCGCGGACAGCCGGTACGCGGGTATCGGATCGTCGGCACGCACGAGCCCGAACAGCGCCGAACCGACAGCGAGTCGGGCATGCGCCCGGGAAAGGGCTTTGCCACGCAGGGACTCGATGTCGAGAGCGTCGTAGAGGACGCCGGTGTAGCGATGGATCGCGGGCAGGGTGGGTGCGTCGTAGAGCGCGGAGTTGCGTTCGATCTCGTGATCCTGAGATGCGGAAAGCCCGAGCGCGCGCCTGCACCTCGCGGGATCCGCCGCTAGCGTCACCAGTTCGTCGATGAGCGCGGCGCGCGTCGGGCGCAGCGCGGGGAAGCTCAGGGCGTCCAACCGAAGTGGTGGACCGTCACCCCCGGCCCGCTTGGTCTCCGACGGCGGCAGCAACACGATCACGAGCGAACAGGCTATCGGTAACCGCCCGGGTCGTATCTTTACAAAGATGCGGATCATCGACGCCGACGGACACGTCGCCGAAGGAGCATCATTGGCCGTTGAGGCGATGCAGCGCTGGCCGGACTACATCACGCCACGTACCGATGTGCCGGGCCTGGTGATCGAAGGCCGAAACTATCCGGAGTCCAGCGGGCCCGGTGCCGGTTGTCCGACCGAGCACGGGCTCTCCGCAGCGGAGGGGATCAACTGCAGGTCGGCCGAGGGCGTACTCGGCGACGCCGATCGAGACCAGATCGACACGATGGTGTTGTATCCCAGCCTCGGGCTGTGCACACCGACGCTCGAGGATCCGGAGTTCGCCGCCGGCTTCGCCCGGCTCTACAACGAGTGGGTTGCCGACTACTGCCAGCCGTCCGACGGCCGACTGCGCGGAATCGCCGTCACGCCGATCGAACACGGCGATGTCGCGATCGACATCATGCGCGAGGCAAAGGATCTCGGCCTGGTCGCGACCCACCTCCCGCCCGCGCTCAAGACCCGCAACCTGGACCATTCCGACCTCGACCCGTTCTACGCTGCCGCGGTGGAGATCGGGATGCCGCTCGGCATCCACGGCGCGCCTGGCGTTCACCTTCCGAAGATCGGTGTCGACCGGTTCACCAACTACATTCAGGTGCACTGCATCAGCTTTCCCTTCGACCAGATGACGGCGATGACCGCGCTCGTCTCGGGCGGTGTGTTCGACCGGCACCCCGAGTTGCGCGTGGCATTCCTCGAGGCGGGCGTGGGATGGGTGCCATTCTTCATCGACCGGTTGCACGAGCATTTCGAGAAGCGCGGCGACTGGATCGAAGGTGGCTGGCAGCGGGATCCACAGGAGTATCTGCGGGCAGGCAACATCTGGGCGACGTGCGAACCGGAGGAGCCCATCCTGCCCGGCGTCATCGACGTGCTAGGCGACGACTTCATCATGTTCGCCAGCGACTACCCGCACTGGGACGGCGAATGGCCGGAAAGCACAAAGCATTTGCGCACTCGCCCCGACATCAGCGAGGACACTCGCGCGAAGATCGGCGGCCTGAACGCGCAGCGCTTCTACGCGCTGAACTGAGTCACCAGGTGACGGGCAGCTCGTGCATGCCGTAGATCTCCTTCTCGTACGCGAAGCTCAGGTCCTCGGGCGGAACGGCCAGCCGTAGGCCGGGCAGTCGCCGGACGAGTGTCGACAGGGCGATCTGCAGTTCGACGCGGGCGAGGTTCTGTCCGATGCATTGATGTACACCGAAGCCGAAGCCGAGATGCCCGCGGGGGTTGCGGTCGATATCGAAGGTGTCGGGATTGTCGACGAAGGAGGCATCCCAGTTCCCGGCGGGAATATTTATCAGCACGCGTTCGCCAGCGCGGATCAGCTGGCCGTTGATGATCAGGTCTTCGGTGGCCACCCGGTCGACCTGGCTGTGCACGATGGACAGGTAGCGCATCAGCTCTTCGACGATGTTGGCGACCAGGTCCGGGTCGTCGGTTTCCCGCAGCCGGGCCAGTTGGTCGGGGTGCTGCAGGAGCGTCACCGTACCCAGCGCGATCATGTTGGCCGTGGTTTCGTGCCCGGCCTGCAGCAGAATCGCGCCGTTCATGGCCACGGTCGCGCGGTTGAGCTGGCCGGTGGCGACGTAGTCGGTGACCAGCCTGCTGATCAGGTCGTCCCCCGGCTCGCGTTCCTTGCGCTCCGCGAGCTCGGTCACGTAGTTGAAGATCGCGCCCATTGCGCCGAGCTTCTCCTCGTCGGTCGACCTGGAGTCGAGGCCGACCGTGCTGTGGTGCTGGAAGAACTCATGGTCTTCGTAGGGCACTCCGAGCAGTAACGAGATCACCAGCGACGGCACCGGCAGCGCGAAGTCGCGAACGAGATCGGCAGGCGGCCCTTTTGCGATCATGTCGTCGAGGAACCCGTCGACCAGTTCCTGGATCTGGGGGCCCATCGCCTGGGCTCGCCGAAAAGTGAAGTCCCGAGTCATCATTCGCCGCAGCCGGTTGTGCTCCGGATCGTCGATGCGGGCGAAGACGACGGGTACGTTGTCGCCCACGCCCATCAGTTTCAGCTCTTCGGGAAGCGTGTCGGCGCTCAGGCGTGGGTCGGTCAGGGCCGCTCTGATGTCTTCGTAGCGGCTGATGAACCACGTCGGCTCGTGGCGCCACAGGACCTTCTGCAGTCCTTCGGACGCGCGCCAATCGTCGAACTCGGGCGGCGGCCTCAACGGACAACGCGCATCCCGCGGGACGGGGACGGCAGGAAGTGCGGTGTGATCGCCCGGGGCCGAGATCGTCGTCATAGCCGCTCCTTTAATCGACAGTGGGCTGCCAGTTCGGTCCGAGCGTAGAGGCGCCTTTAATGGCAGTCAACTGTCGGTTACAGTGGCCAGGTGACAGCCGTGGAGGACCGCCCGTTACGCGCCGATGCCGCGCGCAACGCCGAACGCATCCTGCGCGCCGCGCGGGAGGTGTACGCCGAATTGGGTCCGGACGCACCCATGGACGTCATCGCCAGCCGGGCCGGCGTCGGTGAACGGACGCTGTACCGCAGATTTCCCACCAAGGGTGAATTGGCGAGAGCGGTCATCGACCAGAGCATCGCCGAAACTCTCTCACCGGTGATCGAGCGCGCGACCCGAAGCCGAAACCCGCTGCGTGGCCTCACCGATCTCATCGAGGCGGCGATCGCGCTCGGTGCCCGCGAGCACAATGCGCTTTCGGCTGCGCTGAAGGCGGGCACACTGACCAATGTCTCCGTGCAACTTGAAGCCGCGCTCGAAGACCTCACCCACAGGGCTCAACAGGCCGGCCTCGTCCGTGACGACCTGGTCGCCGAGGATCTGCCGCGCATGGTCGCGATGTTGTTCAGCGTGCTCGGGACGATGGATCCGGCCTCCAATGGCTGGCGGCGATACGTCGCGCTGATGCTCGATGCGATATCCACGCCCCAGCCCGGGCGACTGCCGCCTGCGGTCCCGATTCAATTCACAAAACCCTTGGCGGAATGGCCGATCTGATGAGCGAAATGCGGTTCGACGGTCGTGTCGCCGTCATCACCGGCGCAGGCCGGGGGCTGGGCAGAGAGCACGCGCTTCTTCTCGCCTCACGCGGCGCCCGCGTCGTGGTGAATGACCTCGGCGGCTCTGTCACCGGGGATGGGGCGGGCGGTGATGCCGCCAATGACACCGCGCAGGAGATCAAGAACAGCGGCGGAGAGGCGGTCGCCGACACCAACAGTGTCGCCACCCCGGAAGGTGGCCAGGCGATCATCGACACCGCCCTCAACACCTGGGGTCGCGTCGACATCCTCGTGAACAATGCAGGCACCGTCAGCGATGCCGCGTTCGAAGACATAACCGACGAGCGGCTGAGTCCGCTGGTCGACGTCCACCTGAAGGGCGCCTTCTACGTCACCCGACCGGCGTGGAAGGCGATGCGGCAGCAGGGTTTTGGCCGGATCATAAACACCTGCTCGGCGGCGGGCATTCTCGGTGCGCCCCGGATGACGAACTACGGCGCCGCCAAGACCGGGCTGATCGGGCTGACCCGGGTGCTGGCGGCCGAAGCGGTCGGCCTCGACATCAAGGTCAACGCGGTCGCCCCCGTCGCCGCCACCCGGATGATGGACTACTCGATGGGCAGCGCCGCGGAAGTCAACAATGACGTGCGCACGCGAGGAGCAGAAACAACTAGAGCCGAGGAACTCATGCGGCCTTTCCTCGACCGACTCGACCCGGCCCTGGTGGCTCCGGTGGTGGCCTATCTCGCCCACGCGGACTGCTCGGTCTCCGGCGAGATCTACACGGTCGGCGGCGGCCAGGTCTCCCGGTTCTTCATCGGCAGGACCAAGGGCTACTTCAACCCGTCCCTGACGGTGGAGGACGTCAGCGCCCATTTTGACGAGATACGCGACCCGACCGAGCACACCGTTCCCGCCGGACTCGCCGACGAGATGGTCGATTTGTACCAGGCGGTCATCACGGGCTGATCTGCCGACTTGCTATTTTTGTTAAGATAAGCGCCCAGTCGGCACGGCAGGGGTGAGCAGATTGACCAAAGTGGACTGGACACCGCTTCCGGTGCCATGGGCGGTCCAGGCCGTGGACCGGATCCCCAAGCAGCGGTACTACGACCCGGAGTTCTACGCGCTGGAGACCGAGTTGTTCTGGCCGCGGGTCTGGCAGATGGCGTGCCGGCTGGAGGAGATCCCCAAACCCGGCGACTTCGTCGAGTACGAGATTCTCGACCAGTCGGTCATCGTGGTCCGCGTCGACGACTCGGACGTCCGCGCCTACTACAACTCCTGTCGCCACCGTGGCATGAAGCTCGTCGAGGGCAGTGGGTCGCGCCGCAGCTTTGTCTGCCCGTTCCACGGCTGGTGCTGGGGTCTCGACGGCAACAACACCTTCGTGCTGCGCTCGGAGGCCTTCGACGAAAGCAACTTGTGCACAGACGATCTCGGTCTCGCGCCAGTCCGGCTCGAGCTATGGGGCGGGTGCGCGTGGATCAACCTCGACGACGGCGCGCCGCCGTTGCGCGACTGCATCGAGCCGTTCGCCTCCAAACACGACGAGTGGAAGGTCGGAGCTCTTCGCACGGAGTGGTGGAAGTCGTGCTTGCTTCCGGTGAACTGGAAACTGGCGACGGCCGCCTTCATGGAGGGCTACCACGTCCCGCAGACCCATCCCCAGCTGCTGCCCTCGTCGCACAGCCCGGAATCGACGTCTGTGCACCCCTTGATCCAGACCAGCCTGCACTTCATGCGCACGCTGGGGTCCGGCATGGGCGGCATGACCCACGAGAACGACATCCGGATCGCCGAAGGCCTGCAGCACATGTCGCTCCCGGACAATCCCGCCGAGGCGATGGCCGCCTGGCGTGGCGCGGTCAACGAGGCGGTGACGAACTGGCACCGGGCGCGCGACTGCGATTTTCCCGATCTGAACGATCTGGAGCGGCGCCGTGTCATCGACGCGATCGGGTTCTGCTTCCCGCACTACTTCATCCTCCCGCAGTACAGCAGCGCGTCGTCGTACCGGATTCGTCCGCTCGGTCCCGAGCAGACGTTGTTCGAGGTCTGGTCGCTCACCCGGTACCCCAACGACCAGTCGCCGGGGAGACCCACCCCGCCCGAGCCGCTGGCGCCTGACGACCCGAGCTGGCCGATGATCCCCGCCCAAGACTTCTCCAATCTGCCGAAGCAGCAGAAAGGCCTGCACGCCAAGGGGTTCGAGTACATGCGGTTGTCGGATCAGATCGAGGGCTTGATCTCGAACTTCGAGCGCGTGATCGACGGGTTCCTTGCCGGAGTGCCGTATGAACGGCTCGTACCTGCGATTCAGAAGACGAACACCACCATCGACGTACCCGTCGCCGACCTCGAGCTCTCCGAAAAGGTTCATACATGGTGAATTGGGACAAGTCCGTCGACCTTCTCATCGCGGGAAGCGGCGGCGGCGGGATGGTCGCTGCGCTGGCGGCGCTCGACTCAGGCATCGAGCCGTTGGTTGTCGAGAAGCAGGCCCTCGTCGGCGGGTCCACCGGCATGTCCGGCGGCATGGTGTGGCTACCCGACAATCCGTTGATGCGTGCGGAAGGCATACCCGATTCGCACGAGGACGGCTTGGCCTACTTCGACGACGTGGTCGGCGATATCGGCGAAGCGTCGTCTCTGGCACGCCGTGAGATGTTCCTGACCGCGGGCAACGAGATGATCGAATTCCTAGTGCGCAAGGGCGTACGGCTTGTGCGGTGCGCGGGCTACAGCGACTACTACCCAAACTATAAGGGCGGCAATGCGGCCGGACGCTCGGTCGAGGGTGTCCCATACGATGCTGCCACCTTGGGGGACTGGAGCGACAAGCTCCAGCGGATGGCAAATACTTGGAACCGCGGACTTGTGGTGATGACGAACGAGCAACAGCGCTATGTGCAGTACATGCACCGCTCACCCGGAGCGTTCGCCGTCGCTGCGCGCGTGTTCCTGCGCAGTTGGGTAGCTCGGCTCCGGGGCCGAGACATGCTCACCAACGGCGCGTCGATCATCGGTCAGATGCTGAAGGGCCTCATCGACCGGGACGGTGAGGCGCCTATCTGGATGAATACGACGATGGACGACCTGATCGTCGAGGACGGCCGCGTCACCGGCGTTCGACTGAGCAGAGACGGCACCACATTCAACGTCCGGGCGCGCAAGGGCGTGCTGCTCGCTGCCGGAGGTTTCGGCCACAATGCCGCCATGCGCCGTCAGTTCAGCGGAGACCAGCCCAATGAGGGGAAGTGGTCGATTGCCAATCCCGGCGACACCGGCGAGGTCTTGCAAACGGCGATGAAGCTCGGCGCTCAGACCGACCTACTCGACGAAGCCTGGTGGTATCCGCTGGTTTTCCTCGCCGATCCCAGTGCGCGGCCGCTCGGCTCCGGACGTCAACGCCCTGGAGCAATCTATGTCGACGGAACCGGCAAGCGCTTCTGCAACGAGTCGAACTCCTATGTCGAGGTCGGCAAGGCCATGTATGCGAACAAAGCCGTACCGTGCTGGCAGGTCTTCGACCAGGGCTACGTCGACAGATACGTCAGGGGCGCAAACCCGTTTCAGAAGCGCAAGCTGTCCGACGAACTGATCGAGCAGGGTGGCGTCAAGCGCGCCGCCACGATCCGCGAGCTGGCACGCCAGCTCGATGTTCCCGAACAAGCGTTGGAGCAGACGGTCCAGCGCTTCAACGAGTTCGCGGTCAAGGGCCTCGACCCCGACTTCGACCGCGGCCAGTCGGCTTACAACATCTGCCTGGGTGATCCCGGGTACAAGCCCAATGCGGCGCTGGGCCCGATCGATCGTGCTCCGTTCTACGCCACCCAGGTTTTCCCGGCCGACGTCGGAACCTGCGGCGGAGTGATCACCAACGAGCACGCCCAGGTGCTCGACGAGCAGTGACCGGGTGATCGACGGTCTCTATGCGACCGGCAACATCACCGCGACGGTGATGGGCCGGACCTATCTGGGCGCGGGCGGCAGCATCGCCAACACGATGATCTTCGGCTACGTCGCAGCCCGACATGCCGCGGGCCACCAGCTCGACGCCTAGGAACTCTCCTCGTCCTTTTCGACGAAATCCCTTGGCTTCAGGCCTGACTGCATGAGCTCGGTCCGGCGTGCCTGCACATCGGATGCCGCTCCGACCATGTTCGTCAGTATGTGGCTCACCTGCAGGTGCACCCGCATCCCCATCAGTTCATAGGCCCGTTTGACGTTGTTCTTCACCGCCATCGACGTGGTCAGCGGGATCTGGCCGATCTTGCGGGCCATCTCCTCGACGGTGTCATCGAGTTGGTCCCGCGGCACGACCTTGTTGAGCAGTCCCCATTCCAGCGCCTCCTGCGCGGAAAGCGTCGGCGCCAGCAGCAGCCAGTCCATCGTTCGATGCCAGTTCATCAGCAGCCACGGCTCGATCATGGTGTGCCCGCCGGGCTCGCCGAGGCTTTGCGCGAGCGGCATCTGGAAGTACGCGTCCTCGGATGCGACGCTGAAATCGGTGAGCAGCCCGAGATAGATACCGCCGCCCATGCAGTAGCCGTGGATCGCCGAGATCGTCGGCTTCGGAAACTCCCACAGGTACAGCGTCGGCCACAGGAACAGATCGGCCGTTCCCTTGTACAGATCCTCGAACGTGTCCCCGAAGTCCGGGTACGGGTTCTCGTCGGGTCCCCACCTGGCCACATGGCCGCCGCAGAACCCCTTGCCGTTGGCCTTGAGGATCACGACCTTGATCTCCTTGTCGCGGTCGGCCTCGTGCAGGCAGGCGTCGACCTCTTCCACCAGGCTCGCGTCCTTGGTGTTGGCCTTGTCCGGCCGGTTCAGGATGATCCGCGCGATCGGCGGTTCACGCTCATAGATGACCGATTCGAGTTCGCGCCGCTCCATCATGGGCCTCTCCTAGAGAATCGCGCCGCTGTCCTTGGCCGCCGAGATGTCGTCCCAGTCGAGGTCGAGCTCCAACAGGATCTCCTCGGTGTGCTGTCCATGTTCGGGAGCGCGCGCCGGCGGCGGGGCGGTTTCGTTGAACTGCACTGGTGCGGCGACGATCTGGTACTCGTTGCCCTTATCGTCCACGTTGCCGATGGTGTAGCCGTTCGGCTTCACCTGTG
Source organism: uncultured Actinomycetota bacterium (assembly GCA_963713225.1). Taxonomy (GTDB): domain Bacteria; phylum Actinomycetota; class Actinomycetes; order Mycobacteriales; family Mycobacteriaceae; genus Mycobacterium. The sequence continues at coordinate 54,553 of CAVQLB010000005.1, forward strand.
GATCGTTCAGGGTCTCCTTGGGGGTGGCCAGCGGCGCCCATACGCCCGGCTCGTCGGCAAGCGCCTTGCGCCAGTGATCCAGGTCCTCACTGGCGATCCGCTCCCCGACGAGCGCGCACGCCTCTTCGGCGTTGGCGATCAGGTTGCTCGACGGGACGAAGCGCTCGTCGGTGGCCAGCTCGGGCAGGCCGATTCGCTCGCAGAAGCCGGCCCAGAAGCGGTCGGGCTGCAGGAAGACCATCTGAATCCACCTGCCGTCACGCGTCTTGTAGCGGTTCACGAGCGGGTTGATCGCCAGTCCTGGCGGCGCACCGGGGATTCCGTCGATGTCGAAGAGGTCGGCGACCGAGATCGACGGGGCGATGGTCCACATCGCCTGCGCCAGAAGCGATGAATCGACGATGGACGGCTCGCCGGTGCGCTCCCGGTGGAAGAGTGCGGCGCATACGCCGCCCGCGAGCGTGATACCTCCCTGTAGGTCGCCGAAACCCGGGCCCTGCACGGCCGGTGTCTCGGTGCCGAACGGCGTCATCGTGTAGGACACTCCGCCCCGCGACAGGTAGGTCGCCGCGTCGAACCCACCCTTGTCGCGGTCCGGTCCGCGGACTCCGGTGCCTGTGCCGCGGGCGATGACGATGTTCGGGTTGAACGAACGGATGTCCTCGACGGTCAGCCGCGCGCGCTCGAGCGGTCCCGGCAGCCAGTTAGTCAGGAAGACGTCCGCGGTGGCGAGCAGGCGGCCGAAGTACTCGCGGCCCAGCTCGGACTTGATGTCGATCGCGACGCTGCGCTTACCGCGGTTCCCGATTTCCAGGATGAAGTCGACGTCGGCCCGCGCGTTCTGCCGGGTGAAACCGCCGATGACCAGTGCCCGGCCCGGGTCACCCGCCTTGACGTCCTCCACCTTGATCACATCGGCGCCCCAGTCTGCAAGCGCCGCGCCTGCAGACGGCACATAAGTCCAGGAGGCCAGCTCGACAACCCGCACGCCGCTCAGGACTTGGCTCATTGCAATACCTTTCGATCGAGATCGCTGACGAGTTGCGCGCCGATCTCCTCGAGGTACCGGTCGGGTCCGCCGAGGAATGCGCTCCAGCCGAGGAGCCGCTTGAGGTAGAGGTGGGCGTCGTGCTCCCAGGTGAAGCCGATACCGCCGAACACCTGGATCGCGGTGTCGCCGACGGAGGCCAGCCGGCCGGCGAACGCCTTGGCGCGCACCGCGGCACGATGGCGATACGCGGGCTCGGCCGAATCGGCGGCCCACAACGCGTGGATGACGCCACTGCGGGCCAGCTCCACGGCCTCGTACATGTCGACGCACAAATGCTGGACGGCCTGGAAGCTGCCGATCGGCTGGTCGAACTGCCTGCGCACCTTGGCGTACTCGATGGCGAGGTTCATCACCGCGGTCGCGGCACCGAGGGCGTCGGCGGCGCTGGCGATGATCACGTCGTCGACGAGGCCGGAGATCGCATCCGCCGATGCGGAGGCGAGCCGCCGTGCGTTCGCACCGTCGAAGCTCACGTCGAAGTGCTTTCGTGTCTGATCCACGTGCGGCCGTGCCGTCACGGTAACGCCGGCAGATGTCGGGTCGACGGCGTACAGCCCCGCGCCGTCGCGTTCCTCGGCGAGCACCAGCAGCACCGTCGCCGCGGCGGCGTCGGGCACCGCGGTCAGCTCACCGCGTAGCGTCGCGCCATCAGCGACAGGCCGCGCACCGCTCAGCGGACCGATCGTCGCTATCGCTGTCCCGCTGGCGATTTCGGCCAACAATCCGTCGTCCGCGCCGGTGCGGATCAGCGGCTCTCGTCGCGGCGACCGCACTCGACAACCACGGCCCCGGGTAGAGCGCGGCACCAAGTTCCTCGGCGACGACGCCGGCCTCGACCATCGTCATGCCCGCGCCGTCGTGGTCCGAGGGGACGAGCACGCCCGTCGCTCCGAGGTCCGCGAGGCCGCGCCACACGACGTCGGTGCTGCCCGTCGGATCTTCAAGCAACGGCCGTACATGCGTCGCCACACTGGCCTTTTCGGCGAGAAATCGCCGCACGGTGTCGCGCAGCGCGACCTGTTCTTCGGTGAGTTCCAGATTCATCGCCGCGGCAGCCCTAGCACTCGTGTCGCCGTGATGCCCTTGTTGATCTGGGTGGTGCCGCCGGCGATGGTGAGCGAGCGCGACGACAGCCGACGGTCCACCCACCGCTGGCTGGTGTGCTGCGGGCCGAGCACGTCGAAAGCCAGTTCCGCGAGATCTTGGCCCAACTCCGCCCACACGCTCTTGGCCAGGCTGGCTGACCCGAGCGCATCGCCGCCGTGCAGCGTGGCCGAGATCGACCGCTTGCACAGCAGCTCGAGGTAGGAGATGCGCACCGCGAGGTCGCCAAGCCGGCGCAGCGTCGCGCTGTTCTCGAGCGCGGGCTTGCCGTCGACCGTGTGGTCGGCCAGGTCCGTCACGAGGTCCGTCAACTGGACTTCCACCTGCGCATACAGGCGCGCCGCGCCCGCCCGTTCGTGGCTGAGCGTCGTGGTGGCGACCTGCCAGCCCGCGTTGAGCGGGCCCAGCAGCGCGTCGGCGGGCACCCGGACGTCGCTGAAGAACACCTCGGCGAAATCGGCCGCGCCGTTGATGGTGACCAGCGGGCGAGCTTCGATGCCGGGCAGATTCATGTCGACGATCAGGCAGGAGATGCCCTTGTGTTTGGCTGCGTCGGGGTCGGTGCGCACGTAGAGCTGGCACCAGTCGGCCCGGTGCCCGAGCGACGTCCAGATCTTCTGGCCGTTGACCACGAAGTCGTCACCGTCGCGTACGGCGCGGGTGCGCAGCGATGCCAGGTCGGAGCCGGCCTCCGGCTCGGACATCCCCTGACACCAGATGTCGTCGGCGCGCGCCATCCGGGGGAGGAGCTGCCGCTTCTGGGCGTCGGTCCCGTACTGCATGATCGCGGGCGCGATGTTGTTCATGCCGATCACGTTGAGCGGCACGGGAGCTCGGGCCCCCGTGGTCTCCTCGGCATAGACCAACTGCTCGAGCACCGTCGCGCCGCGCCCCCCGTATTCCTGCGGCCAGGACACCGCGCCCCACCCTGCGTCGGCCACCGCCGCATCCCACGCCCGAAGCGTGTCGAAGGCGTCAGGATCGCGTCCGCGTCGCCGGTCGGCGTCGCGCACCTCATCGGTCAGATTGGCCGTGAGCCACGTGCGGAGTTCCTTGCGGAACTGCTCCACCTCCGCCGGATATGAGAAGTCCACGGTGTCCTGTTCGGAATCGGTCAGATTGGCATCTTTATAATTTTAGGTAGTATAGCTACTCTGCAAATTGGGGGTGGCAACCATGCTGCCGCACAACTTCGTGGATAGGGCTGAATGAGCAAGTCGGCCGGCCGGTCAGCCATCGTCGGCGTCGGTTACTCGAAGATTCTCCGCGATAAGGGCATTGACGGGCGGCCGCTCGCCGTCGAGGCGTCGCGGACTGCCATCGCCGACGCAGGCCTGACTGTCAACGATGTCGACGCGGTGTTCGAGTACGCCGGGGACGAACAGGCGATGGACATCGCCCGCATGGTCGGGATCGACAACATCGCGGTCTATGGCGACTACACGCCGCGCGGTCCGTCCGGTCTCGCCGCCGCCCTCGGCGCCCACATGGCCGTGGTGTCCGGCTCGTGTGAAGTCGCGCTGTGTGTGCGCTCGGTGACCCGGGAATGGGGACAGATGAGCGGGCGGTGGCTGCCCCCGGCGTCGGGTCCGTGGCAGTGGGAATTCCCGTACGGCGTCGCCGGCGGGATCATCCCGATCATGGGCATGAAGAAGCAGCGCCGGATGGCGACTCTCGGGACCAAAGAAGAGGACTACGGCCAGATTTCGCTGAACGGGCGACGGTGGTCGTCGTTGAACGACCGCGCGGTCATGCGCGACTTGATGACCATGGACGACTACTTCAACTCCCGGTTCGTCTCCGAGCCGCTTCGGCTGCACGACTGCGACTATCCGGTGACAGGTGCCTGCGCGGTCGTCATCACCACAGCCGAACGGGCGGCCGATGCACCCAAACGACCGGTCTGGATCGACGCGATCGCGATGGGGATGGGGTGGAAGCCGGACTTCACCTACACCGACGACTTCCTGTTCGGCGGCACCCAGCAGTGCGCTTCCACGATGTGGAAGCGATCGTCGGTGACCTCTGCCGATGTCGATGTCGCGGAACTCTACGACGGCTTCACCCACATCGCGATGGCGTGGGTGGAGGCGATGGGGCTGTGCGGCGTCGGCGAGTTCGGCGACTGGGTCGCCGACGGCAAGACCATCGGTCCCGGCGGAAAGCTGCCGCTGAACACCAGTGGTGGCCAGCTCGCCGAGGGACGGCTGCACGGGCTGGGCTTTTTGGCCGAGGCGACCGCGCAACTGCGTGGCGAGTGCGGCCAGCGACAGGTGCCGGATGCGCAGGTCGCGGTCGTCGCCAATGGTTTCGGGCCGCAGACCGGCTCGTGTGTTTTGACAGTCTGAGGGAGGGCGGCAATGGGCCGGGTCGAGGGCAAGGTAGCGCTGATCAGTGGGGCTGCGCGGGGGCAGGGCCGGTCGCATGCGCAACTTCTGGCCGCGGAAGGCGCCGACATCATCGCCGTGGACATTTGCGCGGACATCGAGACGAACGAGTATCCGCTCGCCCGGCCCGAAGACCTCGATGAGACCGCGCGGCTCGTGGAGAAGGAAGGCAGGCGTGCCTACACCGAGATTGCCGACGTGCGTGACCGCGCCGCCCTGTCGGCCGCGATCGACCGCGGCGTCGCCGAGTTCGGTCGGCTCGACATCGTGGTCGCCAACGCAGGCATCTGCCCGCTGACTGCGGGTCTGCCGCCGCAGGCGTTCGCCGACGCGGTCGACGTCGATCTCCTCGGCGTCCTCAATCTCGTGCACGCGAGCCTGAAACATCTGCAGGCCGGCGCGTCGATCGTGGTGACCGGATCAAACGCCGCATTCATGTCGTCGATGAACACCACGGGTATCGACGGCGGGCCTGGGGGTGCGGGCTACGCGTTCGCGAAATTGGCCGGGGCGCACTATGTCAACGACTTCGCACTCGCGCTTGCCCCGTTCTCGATTCGGATGAACGCGATCCACCCGACCAACGTCAACACAGACATGCTGCACAGTCCGCCGATGTACCGGGCGTTTCGGCCGGATCTGAAGGAGCCGACCCGCGAGGAAGCCGAACTGGTTTTCCCCGTCGTGCAGGCGATGCCGGTCCCGTACGTCGAACCCGAGGACATCAGCGAGGCGGTGGTGTTCTTCGCAAGCGATGCCGCCCGGTACATCACGGGCCAGCAGCTTCGAGTGGACGCTGGCGGGTTCCTCAAAGTGAAGCCGTGGTCGGCGTAAAGGAGTAGCGAGGATGGCCAAAGGGATCATTTACGTAGAGACGATGCCGGCCTCGCCGGATAGGGAGGCGGAGTACCACAAGTGGTACAACGACACGCATCTGGAGCAGATCCTGTCGGTGGACGGGATCGTCTCGGCCCGCCGGTTCGCGCCGACGAAGGGCGATGGCCCATTCATCGCCATCTATGAGCTCGACTGCGACGACCTCGATGCCGCCGCCCAGCAGATGGGCGGACTGGCGCTGACTGGTCTCGACAACATCGCCATGAACCCCAAGCCCATTCCGCACGTGTACCGCGAGATCGGATCACTCGGACCGTGACGCTTCCGGAAGACGTTCAGCGCCGCATCTATGCGTTGATGGTGCTGATGAAAGCGGCCGACGACCGGCTGTCCAAGGGCATCGGGACCGGCGAGTTCATGTGCGTGTACTGGCCGTCGCGCGGGCAGGAGGCCATCGCCGCGGCCATGGGCGTGACGCTGCGCGATGACGACCAGTTGGTGACGACCTACCGCGGGCTGCACGACCTGATCGGCAAAGGCGTTCCGCTCGAAGAGATCTACGGCGAGATGATGGGCCGCGTCGTCGGTGCCAGCCGCGGCAAGGGCGGCACCATGCACATCGCCAAGCCCGAGAAAGGCGTGATGCTCTCGACGGGAATCGTCGGTGCGGGCCCGCCCGTCGCGGTCGGCCTGGCGATGGCCGCCAAGCGCAAGGGCCTCGACCGCGTCACGGTGGTCAGCTTCGGCGACGGGGCGACGAACACCGGCTCGTTCCACGAAGCGGCGAACATGGCTGCGCTGTGGGATCTTCCGGTGGTCTTCGTGTGCCAGAACAACATGTACGCGGAGATGACGCCGACGACCGACACGATGAAGATCCGCCAGGTCGCCGACCGGGCGGCCGGCTACGGCATGCCGGGGGTGCGGGTCGACGGCAACGACCCGCTGGCCGTGGCGGATGCGCTTGCCGAGGCAATCGGCAAGGCGCGCAACGGCGATGGACCCACCTTCATCGAGTGCGTGACCTTCCGGTTCCGCGGACATTACTTCGGTGACCGGATGCCCTACATCCCGAAGGATCAGCTGGAGGCGGCGATGGCGGCCGACCCGGTCCCCGCGTTCCGCCGCCACCTCATCGACGGCGGGATCGGTACCGACGACGAGCTCAGCCGCATCGACGAAGGCGCGCTGACGGAGGTCGAGGCCGCGCTGCGGACCGTGCTGAGCGCCGAGGCGCCGACGGCCGACGAGCTCGACCGCGACGTGTACGCCACTCCGATCAAGTTCCCCGTCTGAGGAAGGCCATGGACGAAAAAGAGATGTCGATGCGTGAGGCGTTGAACCTCGCGCTCGATCAGGCGATGGCCGCCGATGACCGGGTCTTCCTGCTCGGCGAGGACATCGCCGATCCCGGCGCATCCGGCCCGACCGCAGGACTGTCGACGAAATACGGCCATGACCGGGTACTGGACACGCCCATTTCGGAGGCGGCGATCATCGGTGCGGCCGTCGGTGCTGCGATCGACGGGCTGCTGCCGGTCGCCGAGATCATGATCATGGACTTCATCGGCATCGCCGCCGACCAGCTGATCAACAACGCCGCCAAGCTGCGCTTCATGACCGCAGGCCGCACGACCGCACCGATCACCGTGCGGACCCAGGTATACGGCGGGCTCGCCACCGGAGCGACGCATTCGCAGACGCTCGAAGCCTGGTTCATGCACATTCCGGGTATGAAGGTCATCGTTCCGTCCACCCCGCGCGACGGCAAGGGCCTGCTGACTTCCGCGATCTTCGACCCGGATCCGTGCCTGTTCGTCGAGACGATCCGCCTACAAGGGCAAAAGGGCCTGGTCCCAACTGATCCCGGCTTCTCGATCCCACTCGGTCAGGCCGATGTCAAGCGGCCCGGATCGGATATCACCCTCATCAGCTACGGCCGCAGTGTGCTCGAGTGCCTGGCCGCGGCGAAGACGCTCCAGGACCAGGGCGTCAGCGCTGAGGTCATCGATCTGCGCACACTTGTGCCGCTCGATGTCGACACCATCGTGGCGTCGGTGCGCCGCACGAGGCACGCAGTGGTGGTGCACGACGCGGTCCAATTCGCCGGCCCTGGAGCGGAAATCGTTGCCACGCTGCAGGCGGAGTGCTTCGCTGAGCTCGCGGCGCCCATCGGCCGGGTGGCCGCCAGGTTCATCCCAACCCCCGCTGCGGCGGCGCTGGAGGCGCAGATCTACCCGTCGTCGGCGCGCGTCGTCGAGGCTGCCCAGCGGGCGCTGAACAAGGCGGGTGCGCGTGGCTGACTTCATCATTCGTATTCCGCGGGTCTCGGTGGCCGTCTCGGAAGCCGAGCTCACGGAGTTGCTCGTCGACGCGGGCGAGCACGTTGAGGAAGGCACGGCCATCTACGTCATCGCCACCGAGAAAGTGGAGCAGGAAATCGAGGCTGGTGCGTCCGGCACCGTGCAGTGGACGGGCACGGTCGGGACCACCTACGACATCGGCGCCGAAATCGGCGTCATCACTTCATAACGAAAGGCTAGGGCGGCATATGGATCTCAACGAGACCCGCGAGCGGATCATCTACCAAAAAGAAGGCCCGATCGCGAAGATCACGCTGAACTGGCCGGAGAAGGCCAACGCCCAGGACCAGAAACTGGCCGAAGAGGTCGACGCGGCACTGCTGGACGCCGACCGTGACTACGACATCAAGGTGCTGGTGCTCAAGGCCAACGGCAAGGGCTTCTGCTCGGGACACGCGATCGGCGACAACGCCACCGACTATCCGGCATTCGTGGAGAACGCCATGGTTACGGGTCACCCGTGGAAAGCGCAGTCCGATCTGTTCGTCAAGCCGACCCTGAACCTCTGGGAGTTCTCCAAGCCGACCATCGCGCAGGTCCACGGATACTGCGTGGGCGGCGGCACGCACATGGGGCTGACCACCGACATCGTGATCGCCTCCGAGGACGCCTACTTCTCCTATCCGCCGCTGCAGGGGTTCGGCATGCCCTCAGGTGAATGTTCCATCGAGCCTTGGGTGTTCATGAACTGGCGCCGCGCCGCCTACTACCTCTTCACCGCCGAGGTGATCGACGCCAAGAAGGCCTTGGAGGTCGGCTTGGTCAACGAGGTGGTCAAGCGCGAGGAACTGGACGACCGGGTCGATGCCATCGCCCGCCACATCGCCCAGGCCCCGCTGACGACGCTCATGCTCACCAAGGCGAATCTCAAGCGGGCCTGGGAGCTGATGGGTATGCGGGTGCACTGGCAGAGCTCCAATGACCTGGTAGCGCTCGCGTCGATCAGTAAGGATGTGCAGGAACTGATTCAGCGGGTGTTCAAGGACAAGGTGCTGCCGTCCGAAATGGCCAAGCGCCAAGCGGCCGCCTCCACGGACGGCGCCGCTACGTAGCCGCCACGGTGAACATCGCCGACCACGCGCTCGGGGCCGCGGGATCGCCTGCCCTGATCGTCGCAGGCGACGGGACGGTGACGTACGGCGAGCTGTTCGAGAGAAGCCAACGCGTCGCGGCCCTGCTGCACGAGGCGGGGCTGCGACGCGGGGACGGCGTGGCGCTGATTCTGCCGAACCGCCCGGAGTTCTTCGAAATCACCTGGGGTTGCCAACTTTCCGGGCTTTACTACAGCGCGGTGAATACGCACTTCACTCCGGACGAAGTCGCCTACGTCATCGACGACTCCGGCGCCAAGGCCGTCTTCGTCGATGCGTCGATGGGTGAGCTGGGAAACCGCATCCTGAAGGTCAACGAGGGCGTCGAGGTCCACATCACCGTCGGCGGTGCGCTGCCCGGCTGGCGGTCCTATAAGGACGTCCTCGTCGATAGCGGGGACGCGCCGCCCATCTCCGACGGATCGGAGATGCTCTACTCGTCCGGTACCACCGGGCGACCCAAGGCCGTTCGCCGACCGTTGCCGTCAGACGGCCAGGGCTCGTGGGCGCAGAAGGTGTTGGAGTACTCCCTCGCGCAGCGCTACGACATGACCTCGTCGAGCGTGTACCTCTCGCCGGCGCCGCTGTACCACGCGGCGGGGGTCAACTACACGATGGCCGTTCATCGGGTGGGCGCCGCCGCGATTCTGATGCGCAAGTTCGACGCCGAGGACGTGCTCCGGCTGATCGAGACCCACCGCGTCACCCATGCCCAGTTCGTGCCGACCATGTTCGTGCGGATGCTCAAGCTGCCCGAGGAGGTCCGCAAGAAGTACGACGTCTCGAGCCTGTCGTGCGTCATCCACGCCGCCGCGCCGTGTCCGGTCGATGTCAAGCACGCGATGATGGACTGGTTCGGCCCGATCATTCACGAGTACTACGGGGGCACAGAGGGATTCGCCGGCACCATCATCGGGCCCGAGGAGTGGCTTGCACACCCCGGATCCGTCGGTAAGCCGTTCAGCCCGGTACACGTCGTCGGCGAGGACGGAACCGAGCTCGCAGTCGGTGAGTCCGGGGAACTCTACTTCGAGGGCGGACCGGCGTTCGAGTACTTCAAGGACCCCGAGAAGACGGCATCGGTGTCCAATGATCGCGGTTGGCGGTCATTGGGGGACATGGGCTATGTCGACGAGGACGGCTACCTGTACCTCACCGACCGGTCGACCTTCATGATCGTCTCCGGCGGAGTGAACATCTACCCGCAGGAGGCCGAGAACCTTCTGGTCATGCATCCCAAACTGGTCGACGCGGCGGTGTTCGGGGTGCCGAACGACGAGTACGGCGAAGAGGTCAAGGCCGTCGTGCAGCCGATCGACGGCGTGGTGACCGGGTCGGAACTCGAGTCCGAGCTCATCGAGTACTGCCGGGCGAACCTTGCCACGTACAAGTGTCCGCGCACCATCGAGTTCGATCCCGAGTTGCCGAGAGATCCGAACGGCAAGCTGTACAAGAGGCGGATCCGCGACCGCTACTGGCAGGGCCGCACATCGCGCATCGTGTGATCAGTCAAGCGAGAAATCGATGATGCCGCGCACGATCTCGCCGTTGAGCTGATCGCGGTAGCCCTCGTTGATGTCATCGAGCCGGTATCGCCGGGTGATCATCTCGTCGAGTTGCAGCAGGCCGGCCTCATAGAGCTTGGCGAACCGAGCGACGTCAACCCGCGGATTGCACGACCCCAGCACCGTGCCCACCAGGCTTTTGTTCCAGAGGATGAACTCCTGCAGGTTGATGGAAATGGAATTCGTCGTGGTGGCCGTCATGCCCGTCAACACACAGGTGCCGCCCTTACGAGTCAGACTCAAGGCCGCCTGCACGTCGTCTTGGGAGATGAGTGAAGGCGACACCACGACGCTGTCCGCCATCACACCGTGCGTCAAATCGCGGAGTAGGTCTGCTGCTTCCTCGGTGCTCGAAACGCTGTGGGTGGCACCGAATCCCAGAGCCGACTTCTGCTTGAACTCCACCGGATCGACTGCGATGATCTGCGCGGCACCGTTGATGCGTGCACCCTGGACCGCTCCGGTTCCGATCCCGCCGACACCTATGACGACTACCGTGTCGCCGGTCTTCACCTTCGCGCGGTTCTCCGCGGAGCCGTAGCCGGTTGGAATCCCGCACGACAACAGCGCCATCGGCAGCAACGGGAGGTGGGAGTCGATCTTGACGATCGAATCCGTGGAAACCACAGTGTGTTTCGAGAAAGCGCCGACCTTGGACAAGTGGCCGAGATTGCGGCCGTCCGCGGTGTGATGGCGGAAGGTGCCGTCGGTGGGCATGCCGGGAATCATCACCTGCGCGCCCATGTCACAGATGTACTCCATGCCCGAGCTACACCACCGGCATTGGCCGCAGACCGCGACGAACGACGTCACCACGTGGTCGCCCGGCGCGAATTCGGTCACGCCCTCGCCGACCTCGGCCACCACTCCCGACCCTTCGTGGCCGCCGATCATCGGGAACATGCCGGGGAGGCCGAACGATTCCATCACCTCGTTGGGCACGGACATGTCGCCGTTGCGAATGTGTTCATCGGAATGACACAGCCCTGCGGCGGCCATCTCGATCAGGACCTCGCCGGCTTTTGGCGGGTCGAGTTCGAATTCTTCCACCGACCACTGCTGACCCATCTCGTGCAGGATCGCCGCGCGAGTCTTCATGCGACCGGCCGGAATGTCACAGGGAGGCGCTTGGGCGAGCGGAACGGCATGCCGACGATCTTGGTGTCGTCATCGGACGCGAGCTCGATATCGGTCGTCCGATCGAAGAGGCTGTTGAGCATGGCTTTGGTCTCCACCCGTGCCAGGTGCATTCCGAGACAGCTGTGGATCCCGCCTGCGAAGGAGATGTGCGCGCGCCGAGGCCGGTGAATATCGAACACGTCGGCATTCTCCCACCGATTCTCGTCGCGATTGGCCGAACCCATGCAGAGGTTGACCTGGGCGCCTGCAGGGATCGTCTTGCCATGCAACTCAACATCGCGCGTCGTATTGCGCGCCACCAAGACCAGGGGAGTCTCGTACCGAATCCCTTCCTCGATCGCGGCCGGAATGAGGTCCCGATCCTGCTGCAGCGCCTCGAGTTGATCCGGATTGGTCAGGAGCAGCTGCAGCAGGTTTCCCGAGGACCTATATGTGGTCTCGAGCCCAGCGGGCAGTAACAACCGCAGGAACGAGATGATCGCTTCGTCGGTGAGCTTCGCGCCGTCGATCTCCGCTGCGACGAGGTCGCCGATGATGTCTTCGGTCATGGTCTTGCGCCGCTGGTCCACCTGGTTCTGGAAGTAGGTGCCCAATTCGACCGATGCCGTCAGGCCCGCCTCGATGTCTTCGGTGATCGAGATCAGGTCCAGCGATAACCGGCGGAAGGTTTCCAGGTCCTCCTGCGGAAGGCCCAGCAGCGCGGCGGTCACGCGGGTCGGGAACTCGAACGTCAGCGCCTTGACCAGATCGGCCTCGCCGTCGTTCTTGAACTCGTCGACGAGCTGGTCGCAGATGGGATCGATCACTTCGGGTTCCCACTGGTTGAGTGCACTCTGCTTGAATGCCTTGCTCACCAGACTGCGATGGTCGTGATGCTGTTTGCCGTGCATGCCGAGGATCGTCGGCCCGAATACCAGGCCGATCGTGTTGTTGTACAGCTCCGAGGCGAACAGCTCGTCGTCGCGGAAGGCGGCGAACACGCTCTCGAAGTCGAAAAGCGTCCAGTTCTCGTCGACTTTGAGCTCCGGTGGCATCAAATCGCTCTCCATGAGCGTGCCCCGCCACACCGGCGCTGACTGCCGCATGTGCTCGAAGTAGGGATAGGGGTCGTTCACCAAATCGGGGGCGCTCGACGGATCGTGCGAATCGGTGCTGATCGTCACACTTGCCTCCCGGCGGCAGCGTCTAGCGGGCGAGTCGCTCTATCTTTACTATTTTAGTATCCTAGGTCAAGGAAAACCGAAGGGACGTGGATGCAACGCCATCCGGTGTGTGCGATCGAGGACCTGCCTCCTGGAACGATGAAGCTGGTGCAGGCCGGGAAATTCGGCGTGGGCGTCTACAACATCGACGGCTCGTTCTATGCGATCGCGAACTACTGCTCGCACGAAGGCGCCCCACTGTGCGCCGGCTATGTCGTCGGAACCGCCGAATTCGCGCCCGAGGAGCCGGGGCAGGTGCGGTATGTGCGCGAAGGCCGCGTCGCCCGCTGTCCGTGGCATAACTGGGAGTTCGACATCACCACCGGGTTGAATCTCGCCGATTCCCACAAGCGGGTCCGTACCTACGAGGTCGACGTCACCGACGGGCAGGTGTTCCTGACCGCATGAACGCACCGGTGATCGATACGAATGTCCAGCCGAATTTCCGCTACAACTCGGAGATCCGGCGCTACTTGTCGCAGGCACACAAGCTGCGCGCGATTCCCGACGTCGAACGACAGTGGTATCAGACGCCCGGCGGCGACTACCGCCAGGACCTGTACGGGGACGACTATCCGGGCTCCGACCCCGAGACGGTGGCCCGGCACCTGTTCGACGAGGGCGGTGCCGACCACGCGATCCTCAATCCGTCGACGCGAGGCAACATCGCCGACTACCTCCTCAACAGCCGGATCTGCGCGGCGGTCAACGACTGGCAGCTCGACCGGTGGCTGGAGCCCGATCACACGGGACGCTTCCTCGGGACGATCCGGGTCAACCCCGAGGACGTAAAGGGTGCGGTCGCCGAGATCGAACGGCTGGCCGACCATCCGAAGATGGTGCAGGTCGGTGTCCCGATGCAGTCGCGGGAGCCCTACGGCAAGCCGATGTTCGAACCGATCTGGGCGGCGGCGGCCGGGCACGGTCTGCCGGTGGCGGTGCACATCAACGGCGGTAACGGCGTCGACTACGCGCCGACCTTCGCGGGCCACGCGTTCACCTATCCCGGCTACGCGGCGTTCATGCCGTTGAACTCGTTCGTCCATCTCGCGACGCTGATCATCGATGGCATGTTCGGCAGGCACCCGAATCTGCGGTTCGTGTTCGCCGACGGCGGCTACGACCTTCTCACCCCGCTGATGTGGCGGCTCGACACGTTCTGGATGTCCATGCGGGACCAAACCCCTTGGGTCGACCGGTATCCGAGCGAGTACCTACCCGACCATGTGCGTTACTGCTCCTCGGCGTTGGACGGGCCGACCGACGAGAACCAGGCCGAACGATGGCTCGACTTCACCGACAAAGCGGACCTGCTCATGTACGGGTCGAGCTACCCGCACTGGTCCACCTCGAGCCCGGACGCCGTCGTTGCGGGCCTGAGCAGCGCGCAGCGGGAAAAGGTGCTGTGGCGCAACGCAAGTGACCTGTATGGCATCGCAGCCGGAGTAGAAGGAAGTCTCGCGTGACGACGATAGAACGTACGGAAGAAGCGGTCGCGCAGGACATTGCGGTGACGATCGTCGACACTGACGTGCACCCGCTGCCGGTGTCGGGTGCAGTGCTCAAGTCCTATGCGCCGCCGGAGTGGAAGGACAAGCTCTGGCCGACCGGCAACGCCGTGTCGCCCATGTCGTACTTTTACGACACGCCGGACGCCTACAAGACGAGTTCACTGCGCGTCGACGCATCACCGCCCCGCGGGGGAGCCGCGGGCAGCGATCCGGAGTTCGCTGCCAAGCAGCTGTTGGTCGATGCGGGTGTGAGCATCGCGGTGCTGGAGCCGATGTGTGATGCGCAGCTGCCGGGAGCCGAACACGTCCTGAAGGCCACCTACAACGACTGGCTGGCCGATGTATGGCTCGGCGACAGCAACTGGCATGGCCGTTGGCGCGGTGCGATCAGCGTCACCGCTCAGGATCCCGGCCAGGCCGCGCGGGAGATCGAGCGGTGGGCGGGTCACCCGTACATGGCCGAGGTGCTCATGACGCCGCAGACCCGCGGAATACCGTTCGGCAGCCCACATTTCGACCCGATGTACGAAGCCGCGGCGCGCAACGGCCTTCCGGTCGCGACCCACCTGATGGGGCAGACACCCTACGAGTTGATTCCGATCTTCCCCGTCGGAAATCCCGCGCACTGGCACGACTTCTTCGCGTCATGGCCGCTGCTCTACGTATCGCACCTGATGAGCCTGGTGTTCGACGGCGCGTTCGACCGCCATCCCGATCTGAAGGTGGTCTTCGTCGAGGGCGGGTTCACCTGGGCTATGCCGGTGATGTCGCGCATGGACCGGATCTGGGAGCACCGCAAGGCGGATCTCCCGCATGTGCGGCGCAAGCCTTCCGACTATGTGCGCGAGCATGTGCGGTTCACCACGCAGCCGCTCGAGGAGGTCAACGTCGCGGAGTACCGGGAGTACATCGAGATGATGGACCTCGGCGACTGCATCATGTTCTCCACGGATTACCCGCATTGGAGTTACGACGCACCGGACTGGGCGATCAGGCGGTTCCCGGCCGATCAGCGGGAGCGGATCATGCGCGGCAACGCCACCGCGTTGTACGGGCTGCCGTCGACGGTCAAGTCGCTCCCCGGAGAACGGCTCGGCGTCGGTGACGCTGCGGTCTGACGACCGTTCCGTCGAGTCAGCCTTGACCGAGCTCGTCCGGGACTACGACAAGCAGTGGTCGAGTCGGGACTTCGCCGGCTTGGCAGATCTTTGGGTCCGCGATGACCCTCAGCCGATCTATGTCGGCGACGAGTACGCGTCGCCCCTGATCGGTGCCGATGAGCTGGACCGGCACTGGGCACGGGTTGGCGCCAGGCTCAAGGCGGCGTCGGTGTCGTCGACGCTGCACGAGTTCGACGTCGTCGACGACACCGTGGTGCGTGCCCTGCTGCTGAGTCGATGGCGGTTGACTGACCGCCAGTCAGACGTCGAACGGGCGGGTGCCAGCTGGGTGACGTGGCTGCTGGTCCGGCGCGGCGTGCAGTTCCGAATCTTTCACCAGATGGAATCCCAGGTGTATTTGACCGAAGACGAAGGGGAGTAAAGGAACTCATGGAGATCAACGTGCGTCCGGTGCCGATTCCCGATCCCGTGACCCAGTTCTTCTGGGACAGCGCCAAAGAGGGCAAGCTGTCGGTTCAGGGCTTCGAGGGCACCGACATCCTGCAACACCCGCCTAGCCCGGTGCCCGAAGTACGGGGCGGAGCGGAGGGCACTCCGATGGCGGTCGAGGTGAGTGGACGCGGGACCCTGTTCGCGTTCACGGTTTTGCACCAGCCGTTCCATCCCGGATTCGTCGACGCCGTGCCGATGATCATCGGTCTCACCGAACTCGATGATGCCCCCGGCGTCCGGATCCTCACCAACATCGTCGAAGCAGTTCCGGACGAGCTGCGGTGTGGGCTGCCGATGGAGGTCGTGTTCGAACAGCGAGAAGACTTCGCGCTGCCGCAGTTTCGCCCCCGACGCGACTGACTTTGCCGAAATCGCAGGCTCTCAGCGGGCGGATCTTTCCGTCAAGCGGGTGCGTGCGTTCACCTTCGCGCGGATGGGTGCTGCGGCGACCATCGTGAAGGGCAGAGCGAGCGGGAAATCGTTGTTGAGGGAATGGATTTCGGTGCGCCTGATGATGGTGGCCAGTGCGAGGGTGGCCTCGAGCATGGCGAAGTGGTCGCCGATGCAGGTGCGGGGGCCTGCGCTGAAGGGGATGTATTGCCAGCGGTCGCGGCCCGTGGCGTTTTCCGGGGTGAACCGTTCCGGGTCGAAGCGCAGGGGGTCTTCCCACAGGTCGGGGTCGCGGTGCATCGCGTAAACCCCCACCGTGCACAACGTGCCTGCCTTCACGAGATAACCGTCGACCTCGATGTCGCGGGTGATCAGTCGGGGAATCGAGGGGGCTGGCGGGCATAGGCGCAGCGCCTCGTGCAGCACCTGGACTGTGTAACGCAGTCGGGGAACGTCGTCGGGGGTGAGCTCCTGGTCATCGATTGCGTCGGTTTCGGCGCGGACCTTGCCCTGCATGTCGGGGTGGTGGCCGAGCGCCCACAGCGCGTAGGTCAGGGTCGTGGCGGTGGTGTCGTGGCCGGCCGACATGAACACAATGAGTTCGTTGCGTATCTCGTCGTCGGTTAGTGGGCGGCCGGTAGCCGGGTCGGTCGCGGCGATCATCGCCCGCACCAAAGGGGCGTCGCGGGTAGGGTCGTCGCGGCAGGCCTGCAGGACCTCTGCGGCTAGCCGGCGCAAGGTAGCGGCCGCGGCGCGGGCTCGCCGGCGGGCGGGAGTGGGCAGCCAGCGGGGTGGTCTGACGGGACTGGTCACCCGCGCTGTGACATAGCCAAGGGCTGTCCTCAAGGGTTCGGCGATCGCGTCGGCGCGCTCGCCGAGATCGATCCCGAGTACCGAGCGGCCGAGTGCCCGCAGGGTGAGCCGGCGGCATTCTGTGTCGAGGTCGACCAGCGCTGCGTCGCCCCAGCTGGCGGCGACGATGTCGGCGGCCTGAGCCATGTGCCCGCCGAAGACGCGCACGTTGTGTTTGGTGAAGACCGGCTGCAGCGCGCGCCGACGGGGCAGCCAAGCGTCGTGCTTGAACGTGAAAAGGCTGGCCCCGAGCAGGGAGCGCACCTCGTCGTGGGCGGGCGTCCGCTCGGCGGCGCTGCCGGTCCCGCCGAGAATGTCGCGGGCCGCCTGTGGTGAGGTCGCGACCACCGCCTCCGGAATTAACCATGTCGGGCCGTGCTTCAAGCGGGTCATATGCCCGCCGGCGTCGCGCAGCACCTCCTGGCCGGTGTGAAATGCCTTGACCGCGTGGATCTGCTGCCGCAACGTCAGCGGATTCCTCGGCGCGGTCGGCAGCCCGGCAATGTCGGCGGGCGGAGTTGTGGGGACCACGGCGTCTCCTCCTCTGTCATAAAGTCGAGGATCCGCTCTCGAGCCGCCAAAGACCAGCCGCGACCGTAGTTGTCCGGTCACATCCTCTTCCGAACCACGTCTCGTCTGCGAAGCGTCATCATTTGATGTCGGCTTGCGGCCGCCGGCCGGTCACTTGGTTCGGGTGATGCGGCGTTCGACTTCTAGCGGCACCACCGGCTCCCGCGCCGAGGGACCACGCGTAATCGCGTGCAGCCTGATCTCCGGCAGGTCGACGGACGGGTCGAGGGTGTCCAACCACGCCACCGCGTCGGCTACGTCGGTCGCCCGTATCGCATACATCTCGAACGGCACGTCGGTCAGCATGTCGGTCTCGACGGGCCCGGGTGTCACGATGTGGACGTTGATGCCGTCGCGGTCGACCTCTTGGGCCAACGCTCCCGCGAACGCGTTCATACCGGCCTTCGACGCCGAATACGCGGTCCTCGCCGGCATCGGTTCGTGGGCGGCCGACGACGAGATGAACACGAAGCGGGAGCCCACCTTCATCCGAGGCAGCGCAGCGGAGGTGACGACGAAACACGAGTCCAGATTGGCCGAGATCGTCGCCCGCCATTCCTCGAAAGTCTGCTTACGGGCGTATGTTCCGCCGAGGATGCCAGACGCGTGCACCAGGAGATCGATCTCGCCGGCCGCGTCCACCGCAGGTGCGAACTTGTCCGGGTCGGTTGCGTCGGCGACCACGTAGCGCGCTCCGATGTCTTCCGCCGAAGCGCGCAGGGGTTCCTCCCGCCTGGCGGTGAGGATCACGTCATAGCCGAGCTCAGCGAGCTTGCGACCGCACGCTTTTCCAATGCCGCCGCTGCCGCCGGTGATCAAGGCCGTACGCACACAGCACCTTTCAACGCTGGCGCCGGGCCAACGCTTGCGGAGAGAGAGCGACGATCCGCTGCTCGGGATCGCCTGCGCTGAAGTATGTCTGGGTGTCGGCGATGTGGCGGGTCGCCAGCTTACGCGTGCGCTCTGCGTCACCGGCCTCGATCGCGTCGGTCATCTTGGTGTGGACGGTCAATGCGATGCGGCGTTTGCTCATCGACGGGTATTCGCCCTTGGCCGCGGATTCCCTGGCCCACCAGTTCAAGTGACCGGTCCACAGCGTTTCCAGGCTGCCGACCACGGCGATCATCGTGTGATTTCCGCAGCCGCGCACGACCTCGTCGTGGAACTGGCCACCGATCTCGGTGAACTTCGCGCCGTCCTCGATGTGCTCGGCCATCGACTCGTTGATCTCTTTGAGCTTGGGGATGAGTGTCTCCCCGCGGTCGGGGCGCCGCGCCGCAAGTACCGCGCACATCGGCTCGAGCTCCTGAAGCGCGGTCCCGAGATCGGCCAGCGGGACGGTGTCGCTCTGCAGCAGCAGGCCAAGCATGTAGGCCGCACTGGCTTTGGCGGGCGCATGGACCACGGCGCCGCCGCGGTTGCCGCGGCGGACCGACACGAGTCCCTCGGTTTCAAGGATTCGCAAGGCTTCCCGCAGCGACACCAGGCTGACATTGAACTGCTCGACGAGCACTTCCTGGCGCGGCAACAGGTCGCCGTCGGTCAGCTCACCGTCGATGATCTGCCGTCGAAGTTCGTCGGCGACGATCTCTGCCGTCCTGCGCGCCCCCAGCCTTCGTCGAGCCTCGGGGCCGATTCCCAGTGTTGTCATTGCTCTGCAATGTTAACAGTGATAGGCGCGCTACCAGGGGTCTACGGAGTCGCTATCTGACAAAAGTAACTAAGATGACAAAGAAACGACCCCCGGGAGGTTGTCCGCGTGAGCGACGGAGCACCCACTCCGCTCTGTGATCTGCGCGTCGTGGAGATCAGCGACCGTATCGCGGGCAGTTACTGCGGCAAGCTGCTCGTCGACGCCGGCGCCGATGTGGTGAAGCTCGAGCCACCCGGCGGCGACCCACTGCGCCGCTTCACCGCAACCGGCGCCGTGCCGCCCGCCGGTGTCGACGCACCGCTGTTCAGCTATCTCAACGCGGGAAAACGCAGCGTGACAACCCTTTCCGCTGACCTGCTGGCCGGCGCCGATATCGTGATCGTCACCGCGAACCGGCCCGCGGCGGCCGCGCTCGGAGTCGAGCCCGAGCGTCTGCTCGAGTCCCGCCCGGATTGCGTCGTGGTGTCGATCTCGGATTTCGGCTGGACCGGCCCCTGGTCGGAGCGGCCTGCGACGGAGTTCACCCTGCAGGCCGATGCCGGCTGCACGGGGTTCCGTGGTGATCCGGCAGGTCCGCCCATCTCGATCGGCGGCGAGCTGGGGGAGTACATGGGCGGCGTCTGGGCCGCCTACGGGGCGCTGGCCCTCCGACGCCGCGTCGGCACCGGTGGCCCGGGAGGGCACCTGGACATGTCGATGCTCGAGGCGATGACGTTGATGCAGAGCAGCGAATGGCTGCACTCGCAGCTGCTCGCCAAGCCACCGATCACGCGCTCGGTCGAGGTGCCCTCGATCGAACCCGCCAAGGACGGCTACGTCGGCATCAGCATGGTGACGGGGCAGCAGTGGCTGGACTTCGCCGCGATGGTCGACTGCCCAGAGTTCACCGAGATTCCGCAACTGCGATTCCAGATCGGGCGATGGGACTACCGCGACTGGATACGCGAGCAGATCGACCCGTGGATGCGCGAGCGCACTGTCGAGGAGATCGTCGAACTGGGACAGCTGTTCCGGCTGCCGTTGGCCCCCCTTGGCAACGGCTCGACGATCCCCGACATGGATCACCTGCAGGCGCGCGGCGTGTACGTCGACAACCCCGCGGGATTCCGGCAACCGCGCGCGCCGTGGCTGATGTCCATCGCCAGGCAGGCGCCGGTGCGCAAGGCTCCCGGTGTAGGAGATGCCGACAACGACTCTGTCTGGGAGCCAAGGGAATCAGTGACACCGGAGCGGTCCTCAGGACTGCCGCTCGCGGGCCTGCGAGTCGTCGATTTCACCGCGTTCTGGGCTGGTCCCGCCGCGACACATTCGTTAGCCGCGTTCGGCGCCGACGTGATCAAGATCGAGTCGGTCCAGCGTCCCGACGGCATCCGCTATTCGGGCGGGATGCGCACCGACGTCGACGACTGGTGGGAATACGGCTGGTTGTTCCACGCGATGAACACCAACAAGCGGTCGATCACCCTCGACATGCAGTCCGGCGACGGCCTACGGCTGGTCAAGGAACTGATCAGCGAGGCCGACGTGGTCATCGAGAACTTCTCCCCCCGGGTGATGGAGCAGTTCGGGCTCGGCGCCGACACGTTGCTCGAACTCAACCCCAGGATTGTCGTGGTCCGAATGCCCGCATTCGGACTGACGGGCCCGTGGCGGGACCGGGTCGGCTTCGCGCCGACGATGGAGCAGATCGCCGGCCTGGCATGGGTGACCGGACTGCCCGAGGGATCCCCGGTCGCCCCGCGCGGTGCCTGCGATCCACTCGCGGGCGCGCATGCGGCATTCGCCGCTCTCGCCGCGCTGGAGTTCGCCGACCGCACGGGCCGTGGCCAGCTCGTCGAGGTGCCGATGATCGAAACCGTGCTCAACGTGACCGCCGTCCAGACAATGGAATTCGAGGTTTTCGGGACGGTCTTGGAACGGCGCGGCAATCGCGGGCATGGCGCCGCGGTCCTGCAGGACATCTATCGGTGTGCGGGTGAGGACGACTGGGTCGCCGTGAGCGTACGCAACGACGACGACCTCTCCGCCCTGGCCGAACTCATCGGCGGCCGGGGCGTCGACATCGAGGAGTGGTTGGCTACGCAGGATGCCGCGGTGGTCGTGGAAAGGCTTACGGGAGCCGGGATCCCGGCGGCGGTGGTGGTATCGCCATCCCTGGTCACGGAGAACCCGCAACTGAAGCACCGCGGATTCTTACAGCGTCTCGAGCATCCGCGAACCGGGGCGGGCCTGTACCCGTGTCCGCCGTTCGCCCGGCTCGGCGGCACCGGGAACTGGTTGGTCCGCACGCCGCCGACACTGGGGCAGCACAACAATGAGGTGCTGACGGAGCTGTGTGGCGTCACCGAAACCGAATTGGACCGGTTGGCCGCCGCAACCGTGATCGGCACCAGGCCAAAGGGTTTGTGAGCAGCGGGCGCTAGCGCGGAGTCAGGGTTACCGGCAACGCGTCGTAGATCGACATGTTGTTGGTGAGGCTGGGATAGGCGACTTTCGGCGCACCAAGCCTGATGTCGTCGGCGCGGCAGAGAAGCTCGTCGAGCACTGCGCGGATCTCGGCCCGGGCCAGCATCGCGCCCAGACAATGGTGTGGTCCACCGCCGCCGAACGTGACATGCGGGTTCTCGGTGCGGCCGATGTCGAATGTGAACGGGTCGTCGAAGACTTCCTCGTCGCGGTTGGCCGAACGCAACATCGCCACCACCCGGTCGCCCTTCGGGATGGTGACACCGTCCATCTCCACGTCGACCTTCGTGCTGCGCGTCCAGAACGCGACCGGCGATGACCAGCGCAGCACCTCTTCGACCGCGCTCGACCGGATCGCCTCGTCGGCACGGTACCGCTCGATCTGCTGCGGGTTGGCGACGAACGCCTGAAGTCCGGAGGCCAACGCGTTCTTTGTGGTATCGCTTCCTGCGAAGGCGATGACGAAGAAGAAGATCTCCAACTCGTTGGCCGGAATCGAGAGCTTCTCGCCGTTCTCGTCGGTGACGATCGCCGACGTCAGCGTGCTCCAGATGTCGTCGGTGGGGTTGCGCCGTTTCTCCGCGGTGAGTTCGAGCGCATAGGTGAAGATCTTGCCGAACAGCTCCATGGCGTTCTGCTGGGCAACCGTATCGTCCGACGATGCGACTTTCAGGATGCGATCGAGCGTGTCGAAGATCTCGGGTCGGTCCTCGTCGGGGATTCCGATGATGTCGCCGATGACCGTCATCGGCAACACGTCGGCGACGTCGTCGATCCAGTCGCCGCCGCCGGCCGCAAGCAGTCGGTCGATCATCGCCGCGGCGCGCCTGCGAATGCCGTCCTCGAGCTTGCCGATCGCCTTGGGGGTGAAGGCATGGGACATCACCCGCCGCCGCTTGAGCAGGTCGGGCGGGTCCATGTTGATGATGGTCGGAGCCGAACCGATGATGCCGACGCCCTGGATCAGTGGACCGTCCACCGCGGTGAATGCGTCGGTGTCGCGGTGGATGCGCTGCGCGTGCCGGTGCTTGGTGGCCATCCAGAAGTCCCGCTTGACGGTTTTGGCGACACCTTCGGTGAGCTCGTGGTGAAAGATCGGCCGGTCGCGGCGTAGCTCGGCGAAGAGGTCGTCGGGAAATCCGTTCCGCCACAAGGAGGAATCCGACAAATCGACTGGTGTGGTCGTGGGCATGCAGGCTCCTGGTTTGGCTGTCCTTGACCTAGAATGCTTAAAATAGTAACAATAGACGATAGACAGGGTCTGACCTGCCATAATTGCGTGCGCCGGATGGAGAAGCATGACGGAGACGATTTCTGACTCGATCGACGACCCCGCGATCGATCCGTCGGAACGCGAGTTCGGCCCGAGTGGTATCAGCCTCTCGAAGTACCGGTTCCCGACCGGCTGGTTCATCGTGGGCTTCGCCTCCGAGTTGGCTCCCGGCCAGGTCAAGCGCGCCCACTACTTCGGCGAAGAACTGGTGATCTTCCGCACCAAGTCCGGAACGGTCAACGTGCTCGATGCGTACTGCCAGCACCTCGGTGCGAACATGGGGGTCGGAGGCACGGTCGAGGGGGAGCACATCGTGTGCCCGTGGCACGGCTGGGAGTGGCGGGGCGACGGCACGAACGCGCTGATCCCCTACAGCAAGATCGGCTGCAAGCAGAACGTGAAGATCAAGTCCTACTTCGCACAGGAGTGGTACGGATTCATCGTGGTGTGGCACGAGCGCCATGGCCGCGCGCCCTACTGGCAGCCGCCGGTGCTACCGGAGCTCGAAACCGACGAGTACTACCCGCTTCACCCACACTCTCGGATGGTGAACCGGGTCAAGGTACATGCCCAGATGATCATCGAGAACGCGGCCGACCCGTACCACGTGCAGTTCGTTCACAAGGCCGACAGCGCCGCCAACACCACGTCATTCAACGCCGACGGCTACCACCTGCACGCGACGGTGACCGCCAACTTCGGCGGTGGGCGACCGAACACATGGCTCACGCCCGAAGGACCCGTCGACGCCAACATCATCTACGACAACTACTCGCTGGGGCTCGGCATCGTGCGGTTCCCCAAGGAACTCGTCGCGACCATCGAGGTGACGGGCCAGACCCCGGTCGACGAGGATTACACCGACTACTTCTACACCCAGGCTTCGGTTCGCGAACCCGGCGACACCGGCGACGCGCCCACCGGGCGGGCGGCGAAGTTCCTGCAGCTTCAGCAGGAAGTCATCAAACAGGACTTCTTCACCTGGGAGAACATGAAGTACCTGGAGAAGCCCAACTTGGCGCCGGAGGAAGCCCGCGACTACGCCGCTCTGCGGCGATGGGCGCATCGCTTCTACCCCGGCACAGAGCCCACGCCGGACGACTTCGGTTACACCGCCGCGGGTGAACCGGATCCGGCGGCAGCGGGTGCCTGAAGCCCGCAGGCCGGACGGGCCGATCGGTCCGTCTGAATTCGGTGTCGAGCACTTCACGGTGCCGGCCGTGCTGGATCGGCGCGCCGAGGAGTTTCCCGACCGGTTGCTGATGTCGATCGCCGGAACGCCGGTGACGTTCGAGCAGATGCGGGACCGATCGCGCGCGGCCGCAAACGCGTTGGTCGACATCGGTGTCGGCAGAGGCGACACCGTTGCGCTGTTCACGGCGACCTGCCCCGAGTGGGTGTACATCTGGTTGGGGGCTGCGCGAATCGGAGCGGTGACCGCAGCGGTGAACGTCGCCAACAAGGACGACTTTCTTGTGCATGCGCTGCGGCTGTCGCGCGCCAAGGTCGTCATCACCGACGCCGAACGGCATCCTCGGCTTCTCGAGGTCATCGACCGCGTGGAGACCGTGAAGTCGGTTCTGGTCGTTGGGAGATTCGCTCACGGTGGCGTTGGAACGTGCGCCGACGACCCCACCGGACGCCGCGCCGTGCGAATCCGGGGACTTGGCGGCGCTGTTCTTCACGTCGGGTACCACCGGGCCGTCGAAAGCGGTCGCCACCACCTGGCACTACCTGTTCTCCGCGGCTGCGGCGGCGGCCGCCGCTTGGGAACTCGACGAGGGCGACGTGCTGTGGACCGCGATGCCCTTGTTCCACCTCAGCGCCGCGCCATCGGTGTTGGCGCCGATGCTCGTCGGTGCGGCGACGGTGTTGTCGGCGGCATTTCGGCCGAGCGAAGTAGCCGACGAGGTGCGCGCCTGCGGCGCAACGGGTTTCGCCGGAGCCGGCGCCATGGTCTCGATGATCTGGAATCAGCCACCGGACCCCCGGGATTCGCAGCTTCCGCTGAGGTTCATCTCGGCGGCGCCCATCTCGGCGGACCTGTACCGCAGTATCGAGCAGCGGTACGCGACCAGGGTCGTGACGATGTACGGAATGACGGAAGCGTTCCCGATCGCGTACAAGTCCGTGTCCGAGGACGGCGTTCCCGGGACGTCGGGACAGGTGAATGCCGCGTTCGAGGTGCGGATCGTCGACGTTGAGGGGCATGGGATGCCTACCGGCGCGGTCGGCGAGATCACCTGCAGGCCAAAGGTCAGACCACGTGATGAGCATCGGCTATGTCGACGCTGCGGCGATCGACTCGGGGCTGCGGGTCGAGCCGCACGAGGAGTGGTTCCGCACAGGAGACCTCGGCTCCCTCGACGAGGACGGCAACCTGACCTACGTCGACCGGGTGAAGGACTCGCTGCGGCGCCGCGGCGAGAACGTGTCGTCGGTCGAGGTGGAGACGACGGTGATGCGCCATCCCGCCGTGCTCGAGGCGGCCGCCGTCGCGATTCCGAGCGATCTCGGCGAGGACGACATCCTGGTGGTGGTCACCCTGGCGCCGGACGCGGGTCTGGACTTCGCCGAGTTGTTGGATTTCTGTTCGGAACGGATGCCGTACTTCTGCGTTCCCCGGTATCTGGAAGTGCTGGAAGATATTCCGAAGAACGTGATCGGGCGGGTCCGCAAGGACGTGCTCCGAAAAAGGGGTCTCGGTGCGGACGCATGGGACCGCGAACAACACGGCTACATCCTGAGTCGCTAGAACGGGAGAAGAAACATGACGATGACCTATCAGCAGGAGTTCGTGCTCAACGGCGTGGCCGGGCGCGCGGCCATTCTGAACCTGACCGCGCGCTACAACCGGCTGTATTCGGCTGGCGATCTGGCCGGCTGGCTAGCTTGTTTCCGCCATTCTGGGGCTACGGTTGTCCGCTCGGGGGAGACATTCACAGACCTGCGTGCCGCTTTCAACGGTGGTGGCGGGAAACGGCTCGTCACCGTCGACCATGAAATCTCGGTCGACGGAGTCGACGCCACCCAGCGCTGTGTCGCCCTGCTGTTCGTCGGAAACGAACTCCGCGCCACCGGGACCTACGACGACCGGCTCATCTACGAGCGGGGCGGGTGGTACTTCACCTCACGCGAACTCGAATGGGACGTCGTGCCGAGTAAAGACGCGCTGCCGGTATGAGCCCGTGACCGCTGCCATCCGTTACGAGTTCGCGTTCGGCACTTACGAGGACGCGTTGCGCATGGTCGGCGTGCGCAGCGAACCGAGGTACGCGGGCACCGCGGTGAGTGCGGCGCGCATTCAGCATTTCGCCTCGATGGTGCAGGACGGCAATCCGGCCTACTGGGATGCCGAATTCGCCACGGAGGTCTGGGGCGGTCTCGTGGCGCCGCCCGCGATGCTGATGGGCTGGCTCATCCCGCCACCCTGGCTGCCCAACGGCGAGCGGCCGATTCCGTCGATCGCGATCCGCGTCCCGCTTCCGGGCACCACCTTCATCAACGCGACCAACGACGTCGAACTCGTGACACCGATCCTCGAGGGTGACCGCCTCAACGTGGTGGAAGAGGTCATCTCGGTGTCCCCGGAGAAGCGAACAAGGGTCGGCGTCGGCCACTTCGTCGAGACGTGTGACAGCTACTACCGCGAGGACGGGTCGCTGCTCGCGACGAATCGAAACACGTTGTTCCGCTTCACCCCTATGGGGTCGCCGTGAATTCGTACCGCAGACTGGCATGGAGCGATGTCACGGTGCCGACTGAGCTCGCGGAGGTCGTCGACGAGATCAGCTACCAGCGCGTGGTGATGAACCCGGGCGCAACCTGGGACTACTTCCCGGGCCATTACGACCCTCGCTATGCCGAAAGCCACGGGCATCCAGGGATTTTCGTCAACACGATGCATCTAGCGGGATTCGTCGACCGGATCGCCACCGACTGGGCGGGCCCGTACAGCCGCGTGGTGCGGCGCAAGGTGTCGATGGTGGGTTCCATCTATGCGGGCGATTCGATGGTCGGACGCGGTCGCGTCGTCAACAAGCGACACGAGAAGTCCGGTGACACTATGCGGTACCTCGTTGACCTCGAGATCGCGATCTTCAATCAGCGCGACGAGCTGTGCTGCCCGGCCGAAGTGACCCTCGAGCTCTCAGGTTAGAACGGTGGCGGCCGGCGCTGGTCGTGACGCATTCATTCACGGCATATCCATCGCTTACGCCCTGTCAACACACAGGTTCGATTGTTAATTTGTCGCATTCCAACAGTAGGAAAAGCGGTGGAATGTGAAGAAGATCATCATTTCGGTTAGTACCGTCGGAGCCGCTGGAGTGACGGTCGGCCTGTTGGGGCCGTTCGCCGTAGGCATCGCGTCTGCGAGTACGTCCGCGGCACCGGACGTGGTGGGAATGACGTACAGCGACGCGGTTTCGAAGATCGAAGACGGCGGCGGCACGGCCAAGATCCAAGTGACCGTGGGCGACCGGCAGGCCGCGATGGGTGACTGCCTGGTCACCAGTGCCAAGGAGGCGCCGTTCGTGGAAGTTTCCGAAGGCGCCTTTCAGCACGTTGACAACGTCGTCTTGCTGGCCATCAACTGCAACCGGGGAGTCGCGTCGGCTACGACACCGGGCGCCTCACTGGGCAGCCCGGACGGTCGGGCATTCCAGGCCAAGGCGGAGAAAGCCGCAGCCGCCGCGAAGCAGAATCAGTAAGACTTACGCCGACGATCGGGGTGTTGCTGCCCCGAACAATCCCGCGGCTCGGATTTGCCGCTGGGTGAGGTTCCTTGATTGTGCCGTCGGGCATTTGCCTGTCGCGCCAACCTTCCACTCCAGAATGTCTTGAGTAAGTCGCGGCATCGACTGGCTGAAGAACACTTCAGCGGAATGCTTTCAACAGCATAAACGCTGACGACACGCCCTCCGGAGCGCTTTACACTTCGGCAATGTTCTCGGAGACGCGCTATGCGCTGAACGGGGACTTGCGCGTCGCGTATCGCGCTTCCGCTGAGGGTGAGCGAGACATAGTGTTCGTCCCGAATTGGTTCACTTGCTGCGAGCACCTTCCGGAGCTGCCATCCATCCAGGGGTGGGTTGAGGCGATGACATCGCTCGGTCGGCTCATTTTTTTCGACCAGCCGGGCAGTGGAGCGTCCGATCCTGTGGAGCCGGGCGCGATGCCAACCTTGGAGCAATGGGCCGACAGCATCACTGCGGTGCTCGACGCTCTCGGAAGCCCCAGCGCAGCTCTGGTCACGTGGCCTGGCGCATTCCCGACGGCGGCGCTTTTCGCCGCGACACATCCGTCCCGCACCACCGCGCTCGTCGTGCTTCAGGATGGGCCATCCGGTCGCCGAACTCACTGGAGGGCCCTTCAAGAAAGCGGTTCATCGCCAACGGGGTCGCCATGTGGGGCACAGGCGAATGGCAACATGTGGTAAACCGGACATGCCGTGGAACGACGAGATTCGGGCAGCATGGGCACGATTTGAACGCTTGGCGGTGAGCCCACGGACTGTCGGCCTCTTGTTCCCTCTTTTTGCGAATTGGACGTCCGGACGGTTCTGCCGACAATCCGCGTGCCAACGCTTGTACTGCAGCACGCCGACGACCCAATCACCCTGCCCGCGTAAGGGAAGGACGTCGCCGATCGCATATCGGGCGCGAAATACATTGAGCTGCCAGGGCGCAACTCGTATCACTTCGTAGAGCCGTGGCGTGAGTCCTTTCAGGAGATCGCCAAATTCCTCACCGGCGACCAAGCTGAAGTGACGGACGACCGGATGCTCGCGACGGTGTTGTTCACCGACATCGTGGACTCGAACGCCGCGAGCCGCTGCCGAGATGGGCACCGTGACTGCATGCCTGCGACGCGCACGACGCCGTCGTCCGCGTCGCAACTCAATCGCTTCCGGGCCGCGAGGTGAACACAACGAGACGGGTTCCTGGCGATGTTCGACGGCCCGCAGCGAGCGATCCGCTGCGCGATGGCGATCCGCGACGCGGTGCAGTCGCTCGGCATCGAGGTGCGCGCCGGGTTGCACACCGGCGAGTGCGAGGTCCGCGGCGACGACATCGGCGGGATCGCCGTGCACATCGGCGCACGGGTGAGCGCACTGGCTGGGCCGAACGACGTGCTCGTGTCCAGCACGCTGCGCGACCTCGTCATCGGGTCGGGGCTCGAGTTCGAAGACCGCGGCGCTCACGAGCTCAAGGGCGTGCCCGGCGAGCTGGCAGTCGTCTTCGCACGGCGTATAGCTCTTGCGCAGCCGTAGGCTGGCAACGACTGGCTAAAGAACGCTTTAAGACGAGCACCTTGCAACGAGCACCGCAACGCGATCTGCTCCCGGCCTTTGAGGCACTTCGGCCCGTGCTCTCGGAGACGCGGCTTACTGCGCTGAACGGGGACTTGGGCGTCGCCTACCTGCGCGTCACCCTGGCGCTCGCGACATGGTGGTCGTCCCGAACTGGTTCACCTGCTGCGAGATCCTTCGGAGTTACCGTCCATTCAGGGTTGGGTCGAGCGCGATGACGTCGCTCGGTCGGCATCTTCTTCGACCAGCCGGGCGTCGGAGCGTCCGATACCGTTTGCGGCGCGCACCGAACTCATAGGAGCAATGCGGCCAAAAGCGCACCGCGGTGCTTTCGATACTCTGTGGAGACAAGCGCTCCTCCTAGCGTTCCACCGGGACGATTAGCACCGGCGGCGGGAAATCGCCGAGGAAGCATCCGATCTCACAGGAGTGCAAGGTGGTCGCTCGAGGGATACGCCGCGAGACCGACGCCGAATGGCCGGGCTGACGAGACCCGCGTACAGGAATACGGGCCGACGTGTTCGACATGACGGCGGCACCGAAGGTTTGAACGACATCTGGAAGCTCCGGACACTGCCGGGAACAGGACGCTCGGGCGACGTATCGCACGGTTCGAACGCCCGGCAAGTTCACGGAACTGCTGGCGATAAGCTGCGGAGCTGCTCTTCGACAACGAACGTCCGCGCCGTGCTCCGGTATCGCGCGACGCCGACTGATGCTGGCTCAGCACACCGGACGACCAGTCGTCCAACCTGGTGGGCGAAACATTGCCGGATCATCACTATCGGGCACGAAGTACGTTGACCTACGGTCGCAACGGGCACGTCGTCGAACCGTGGCGATGAGCCTTCAGGACATCGCCCGCAGTTCACGCATCGGCGAGCAGCCCGAAGTGGCCGACGACCGTGTCTTGAACAGTAATGTTCACGGACGGTTGGGGAGCTCGCGCGGCGTAGCTCGCGGACGATGCGCATGACCGTGGCTGGCACGCCTTTCCGAGGCAGCACGATGCCGTAGTCCGGTCCAATGGCGCGGGTGTCGGGGCCGCAGAGATGAACACGTCGGGCACGGCGTTCCTGCGACGTCCGACGGGCCGCGGCGAGCGATCCAGCTGCGACATGCCGTCGCGAGGCGGCGCTAGGCGGCTCGGCATCCGGGTCCGCGCCGGATGTACCCGTGCGAGTGCGAGGCCGCCGGCGACGCCCATCGGCGTGCGATCCCGTCGCACATCGGCGCGCGGTGACCACATGGCTGGGCCGAACGAAGTGCTCGCTGTCCGCACGCTGCGCGACCTAAGTCGATCGGTGTCACGTGCTCGAGTTCGAGGGGCGGGGCGCTGACTCGCTCAAGGGCGGCGCGGCGAGTGCACTCGGCCGTGCGCTACTAACGGTAGGAAGGAGACGGTCGTGTCACGGCATCAGCGATATCGTCGAGCTGCGACCCGGCCGCGGGCAGCCGACAGTGGACGGCCGGTGCTAGCGGATCGCAATGTCTTGGCGCACTGCTCCATCGTCGATCCTGCAGCTGCGCTTCCGAGCAGTCGTGGAGGGCCAGCACAGGCTGACGGTTGGCCGTGATCGCGCTGCCGCCAACTCGAGGCGTCCTTGGCTATCCGAATCGGCGGCGCGCCGCAGTCGCTGCGGCATCGATGCGCGAGGCCCGCACTCTCGGCGATGCCCTGCTCGGCCACGGATCACGCTGCATCGCGCGCGCGCGTCGGAGGCGCGTCAGGCCTGCGCAGCAGCTTGCTCGACATCGGTCCAGCCGGGCGCGGTGCGTGCGGGTAGACCGGTTTGACCCGGCGAGGCTTCGGACTGCGACCACTGGGGCCATGCGTCGCGATCCTGCTGACCTGGCGAAGATTCGGCGATCCGCTCGACATTCCGGCGCAGTGCAGGCGCGTCGTCGGCATGCGAGAACGTGGCGCGCCGGCGGTTGCACAGGCAGGCGAGTCGCGAGGGTTCCGCGGCGATTCGCCATCGGCGGGATCGTGTGGCTACTATCCGCGGTGCGCGCGTGACGACTCTGCACTGCGGCACGGGGCATCGAGCGACGGCGCGTGGTCGTCGGGACGCGGCGCGACCTCGTCATCGGATCAGGCACGGTCCGAATCGGCGATAGACTGCGGCGATGACCGGCAATCGGCGGCTCTGATACAGTGCCGTCTCTGTGCGCTGCCGTCGTAAGAGCGGTGGATTTCGACGAATCTCATTTCGGGCACCGTAAGATGCCACGTATGCCGCGTAGCGCACGTGCGACCGGTGCGTCAATTGGTACTTGCGCGACATACATTCCGACGATGCGCGGCGAAGCTTCATGGACCAGCTCAGACGATGATGCCCGCGGTGATGCTCGACGCCAGCCGTTGTAGATGCCGCGTCGACTTCGACGAACGGGCGGTATGGTGGCGGAGCAGACCTCGAAGCCTCATGCGCGCTCTGAGTGATACGCAGACTTCGCGACGAATCGACGTCATCAGGCCGATCGAAATCGTGTTCGAGCGCGGCCATCGGCTTTACGTTGCACTACCGTGCCGGTGAATCGTGGCGTGAGCCCCTCCGTGAAGCTGTACTCCCAGACCGGAGCGAAGATGGACTTAGGTCGCGGCGGGATTGGACGAGGCGGACCAGCCGTGACAGCTCGGCGCTGAATCGTCGAGCGTGCGGCAGATGTCGCGCTGCCTGCCGCGTCGCGAACTGCGCAATGTCGACGCGCGATCGCAGCCGGCTCATGGAGTTGGGCGTGTCCGCGAATGTGAGCTGCGGCCAGGCGCTTCGTCTGTCAACGAGGAATCGGCCTCCTCAAGAAGAGTACCGCACGGGCAATGGCTGACATTGTCCGACGACCCCGCGCATCGGCTTGCGCGGCCGGCATCCCGACGAACTTCAGCATGCGATACCGGGTCGCGCACTGTGACGGTCGCAACAGGCAAGTAGGCGGACGAACGAATCGAGGTGGGCTCGCCCTTGAGGGCGACCTGTCAGCTGACTACGAGGACACGTCGTCGCTGCGAAGCAGCGCCCAGCCCGGAGCGTGATCCGCGTTCAAGTGTGCGGCGCGTGGTCCCGCCTGGCACGACGGATGGTCGCAATCGGCGGCGATACGGGCACCAGTTCCGCCGATGAGGAGTTCAACGCTGCGTTTTCGCGCGCTGCTCACGGTTGAGTATGGCCGCGCTGACTTTCGCCGACAATCATCAGTGGCCACAGGTGGCATCGTCGCTAGCGAGTTCTCGAAGGATCGAAGCGGCAATGCGTGTCTGTGTGAATCAGTGGCAGCCGATAGATGCTGCGTATCGGGGATCGATCGCAGCCACCCTGGCTTCCAGCAAGATGATCGGATGTCGCAGCTTGGCCGCAGGGGTCACGATTCTGATTCAGGCGGCAAGGCAGATGCTACGTCGCTACGGGAGGGGCTGCCCAGATCGACCGCGACTGCCCGCAGAAATCCGAGTGCGCCGCGCTGATCCGCACTCCCGACAAGTTGCCGAGCGCGCCACTGCAGCCTACTCGTAAGAGAACCGCATGACTTACCGAGTATCCAGATCGGAGCGGACATACGACTCTGCGTAGTAGTTCCGTAGCTGCCACGCTCGCCGGAACGACTGAATCGGCGTCGTCGTGGGCAATCGCAGGCCAGCCAGCTGCGGTGGGTAGTGAGGCTCACGTGCTGAAGCGATCGGTGCCGGCTAGCGATTGCGCCGCCACCGCGATGTTGCCACGCCCCGCGATCGCGAAACCAAAGAAGGCAAGCCCGAAGGTGCTCGCTATCCAGATGCCGCGGCTCGATGGACATGCCCGGGATTGACGATCCCTCGCCAGTCGGGAGGGTGCATTTGGGCGTAAGTGGTGAAAGCGGCACAGACACTTGAGATTCGACGGGCGCATCGGCCCGACCGGAAACGTCAGCCGTCTCTAGCTGAGCGGCAGCCCGCCCATGGTTACCGTCGACTGCAACTCGACGTACTCCGAGAGCCCCTCGGCGCCGAACTCGCGCCCGATGCCGGACTGCTTGAATCCGCCGAACGGCGCGGTCGTGTCGAGCATGTACATATTGATGCCATAGGTACCGGTGCGGATCTCGGACGCGATCTCCAGGCCGCGGGCGAGATCGGCCGTCCACACCGAACCGGCCAGCCCGTAGTCACTGTCGTTGGCGATCCGGATCGCGTCGGCTTCATCGGTGTACTTCAGGACCGTCAACACCGGGCCGAAGATCTCCTCGCGGGCGATCTTCATTTCGTTGGTCGCATCGGCGAATAACGTCGGCCGGACGTACCATCCGCGGTCGATCGGTTTATCGGTGCCGCCGAGGACAATTCGGGCACCTTCGTCGATTCCGGACTGAATGTAGCCCTGCACTCGTTGCTGCTGCCGTTGCGCGACTAGCGGCCCGATATCGGTCGACTCGTCGGCGGGATCGCCGACCTGCAGGCCGGACATCATCGCTGCGAGCGCATCGACGAGCTCGTCGTGCCTGCGCTCGCTGACCAGGATCCGGGTCTGCGCCACGCACGCCTGCCCGTTGTTCATCAGGCCCGCCATCTTGAGGCTGTTGGCTGTGTGGTCGACGTCGGCGTCGTCGAGGACGATCGCCGCCGACTTGCCACCGAGTTCGAGGCTGACCCGTTTGAGTTGTTCACCGCACATCGCGGCGATCCGCCTGCCGGTGGCCGAGGATCCGGTGAACGAGATCTTGTCCACACCGGGATGCCGAACCAAGGCCTCTCCGGTCTCCCGGCCGCCGGGCACGATCGAGACCACACCGTCCGGCAGGTCGATCTCGGCCAGCATCTCGGCCAGCCACATCGCATCCAGTGGCGTCTCGGGGGCGGGTTTGACCACCACGGTGCAACCGGCGATCAGGGCGGGTACCAGCTTCGGCATGATCAGCACCTGAGGCACATTCCACGGCACGATCGCCCCGACGACGCCGACGGGGGCGCGGCGCACCTGAACGTCGCCGAACAGCCCCTGACGACGCTCCACCCAGCCGAACTCCTTGGCGGTAGCCAGGTTCAGATGCATCTGGGAAAGCGCTCCGGTTGCCTGCCCCAACCGGCTGAAGCTGCGCGGCGACCCCATCTCCGCCGTGATGAGATCGGCCATCTCCTCCGCGTGGGCGGTGTAGACGGCGGCGAGCTTTTCGATCTTCTCCATCCGCTCAGAGACCGGGAGCCGCGGCCACGGACCGTCGTCGAATGCCCTGCGCGCCGCCGCAACTGCCCGGTCGACATCCGCCGGGGCGGCCTCGGGCGTCTCGCCGATCGGTTCCTCGGTGTGCGGGGAGATGACCGACAGCCGTTGCCCGGTCGACGGGGCCTGCCAACGGCCGCCGATGAACAGCTCGTCGTAGGACAGGGATCTCACGCCACCACCGCTCGTCGGCTAAAGTTGCTATTACTGCTAACATAGCAAAAAAGGATTTGGGAGTGCCGCGTGGGTGAAGACTGGCGTCAGTATCCGTTCGAGTTGGTGCCCGGTGACCCGCAATTGGTGTTCCCGGCCGCCGAGGCCAATCATCCGGACCAGGAGTCGGACACCTGGTTCATCGCCGGTGAACTGACCGGGGAATCCGATCGCAAGTTCGCCTTCTTGACGATCTTCAACAAGAACCGCCCGGGGCAGGCCATCGTCGCCGACTTCTACACTCTTGCGCTGTTCGATCTCGACAACGGCACCTATGGCACGTACACCGATTACGACATGCCGGGCACGAACAAAAAAGACGCATCGCACCCCAAACTGTCCTTCTCCGACGAGCACCTGGACATCTCGTACGACTGCCGCGCCGGTACTGCCGTGTGGCGGACCTGTCGCGACGAGCAGGGCGACCTGGAGCCCTACACCTACGACGTGAGCTTGTGCGGCGCCGATCAGCATGGCGCTCCCATGAAGCTGGATCTGCACGTCACACCGTCACGGGCGCCGGTGCCGCTGGGCGCCTCCGCCTACAACGGGGCCATCGAATGCTTCGGACAGGCGAATACGTACTCCTACTTCCAGACCGGCCTGACCATGACGGGCACGTTGTCCTGGGGTGAGCTGACGGAGACGGTCGCGGGGTCGGCGGGCCATGTCGATCGGCAATGGTTTCCCAAGGTCGCCAATGACGGTGGGCCGACGGGCGATATCCGGTCGCGCGCGCACGAGTGGCGCACGATCAACCTGGACAACGGCGTGGACATCAGCGTATGGCGGCAGTTCGACCGGACGAATCGCAATGCGATACAGCCGTTTTCAGGTGCGACGACGAGCTCTCCCGATTTCGATCCGGAGTACGCCGACGACGTAGAGGTCACCGTCACCAGCTATGTGCGCTGGCCTGAGTCGATCCGCACCCTGGTGCCCCCGCCGGCGGCGGCACGCTATATGCCCGATCGCCATCGGCTGACGTCACGCGAACTCGGCCTGGACCTGACGGGGGAGCCGCTGGTGCCCGCGCCTGCACACGGCCTTCCGCTCGAGTACATGGAAGGTCCGTACCGATACCACGGAACGCTGCGCGGAGAGCCGGTCAGCGGGTTCGCGTTCTACGAACGGTCGCTTGCGTTGTATCGGGACTGGGAACTCGCCGACGTGCTCGACGCGGCCGGGCCGGGGGAGCGGGACGAAGTGGCGCGCGCCATCGCCGAACTCAGCGGCTGACCGCCTCGGTCCACGTCTGGTGACGATGTTGCAGTCCGGGCTCGTTGCGGCCGAACACCAGATGGTCCCGTACGCCGGACGCGAGGTTGAACTGTAGCTTCTCGACCAATGCGTAGTCCTCGTCGCGGACGGTGCCGTGGGCGTACTCGAACACCGCCTGCGCGCCCGCGGCGACGGACTCTTCCGACAGGTCCAGAGGGGTCGAATTCTGATGCACGGTGATCGAGCGGCCGGGCACGTCACCCGGATACACCCGGAACAGCTCGCCGTTTGCGATCGTCGCCGACAGCACGATGTTGGGGAACAACGCGTAGATGACCACCATGTTCTGCAGTGGGTTCC
The DNA here is from genome assembly GCA_963713225.1 of uncultured Actinomycetota bacterium. Taxonomy (GTDB): domain Bacteria; phylum Actinomycetota; class Actinomycetes; order Mycobacteriales; family Mycobacteriaceae; genus Mycobacterium. The sequence goes on from CAVQLB010000005.1 coordinate 90,924, forward strand.
ACTCGTGATCGGGAACGTCCTCGAGGTCGAGGATCCCGTTGAGCGGGAACACCAACCGGTGGTGCGGTCCGAACGAGTCGAACACGGTGCAGTTGCTCCGCGCGATGGTCGCGAAGGTGGTCTTGTGCACGGTCGCGAAGTGGTAGTTCTCCGCGAAGGTGTCGATTGCGAGCTTCCAGTTGATCGCCGTGTCCAGCACCTTCTCGCCGAGGGGCGCCCAGTGCCCGATGCCCCACGACTCCAGCTCGTCGGCGAGGGGGCCGAGGAAGCCGGGGATATCGAGAGTGGCGTTTGGGTCGAGGCCCACCCAGAGGAAGCCCGCGCACTCGGTCGCCGGGAGCTCGGTCAATCGCTTGCCGCGCGGCGATGATTCGGGGAACCCCTCCTTGCCCGGCACGCCGACCAGGTTGCCGTCGAGGTCGTAGTTCCATGCGTGGTACGGACAGGTCAGTCGGCGCGCCGTACCGCATCCTTCGGCGATCTGTGACTGCCGGTGCAGGCAGACATTGTCGAACGCCTTGACCGATCCGTCCGGTGTCCGGGTCAGCAGGATGGAGCGGCCCATCACGGTCTTCGTGCAGTAGGAGCCGGGCTTCGGCAGCTCGGACACATAGCCGACGAGCTGCGGGCTGGCGAGCAACATCGCCGTGTCACGGGCATGACGCTCGGCCGAGGTATAGGTGTCGGCCCTGACGGTGTATTCGGCCGGCGCCAGGTCGGTCGTCTTGTCGCGCGCCAGCTTCAGCGCACGGCGAGTGAGGTCGATGAGCTGATCGCGATCCATCGGCCTATCTTATTGTTTTAATAAAGATGGTGACAACTGGGTCAGACCCGATTTGTCCCTAACCGCGTCGAGCAGGCCAGTCGCTCGCTTCCGGCAGATGATGAGGGCCTCGACGTAGTCCCAGCGATGGCGGTCGGGGGTCTCGTCGATTGCGGCAGAAGTCCCGACGGCAAGCGGATTTAGGCAAACGCTTCCGGGCGCGAGGCGACGTACTGCTCGACGGTCTGCGGGGGTTGACCGGTGACCTCTTCGAAGTCATGAGTGGAGCGGTCGTAGCGGTTCTCCCGATGCAGACGCACCACTGTCGCGAGATGCTGCTGAACGAGGTCGGACTGACCCGAGTTCCGCAAGTACTGGCGCAGCCAGTCATCGTAGGGAATGTCTTCCGCGCGGATCATCCGTCCCAGCGCGCGCGAGTACTGCTCGGCCAGACCCTTGACGTCAAGCACCTGCGGACCGGTCAGCCCGTAGGCCTGCCCCGCCGCCGGCGGGGTGAGCAGCAGGGTCCCCACCACCCGCGCCACGTCGTCGGCGGCGATCGGTGAGGTGCGCCCGGTGCCGAAGGGCAAAGCCAGCACATCGCGCTCGCGCACCGATCGTCTGGCCAACACCGTGAACAGCGGATTGTCCAATAACACCGTGGGACGCACGTGAACCACCGGTAGACCTGACCAGTTCATGATCTGCTCGGCGAGCCAGAACAGCCGCTGTTGGTGGGACTCCTCGCTGCTGGTTAGGGTCATTTGCGAGACCGTCATCTGTGACATGTTGACGATCACTTCCAGGCCGCCTAGCTCACGGCCGGCCGCGCAGACGATCGCGACCTCCTGCAGATAGTCGGACGAGATGTGAGTGTTGAAGAACATCCGCGTGACATCTCGCATCGCTTCGACCACGTCAACCGCACTGGTGAGATCGGCAACTACGACCTGGGCCCCGAGTTCGCGAAATCGACTCGCGCGGGCATCGTCGCGGTGCACCGCCACCCGGACCGGTTCCCCCTTGCCCCGCAGCAGCTCCACAACCGAGTCGCTGACCCTGCCCGAAGCCCAAGCCGCGCCCGTGATCAGATACATGGCCGTTAATTCAGCCGCCGACGGCTGACGAACGGTCCCGCAGGGCAATGGGCGTGATGTATGGGCTCCTGCACGGTGGCGATGGGATCCGGCACCGCTATCAGGGCTTCCTCACGGGCACCGGCGAAGCCGGTGAGATTCCTGACCGTCAATGCTGACCCCCTTCGTAACAGGTGCGGACGCCAACCTGACGTGGCAGCGAGGTGAGGAACGTGGCCCTGGCTTACCTTCGGTTTACACCTCCTCTGGCAGCGTCGGGCCCAATCTGACATGGCGGTGAACAATCATTGCGTCGGGCGGCCCTTTTGGCGCATGACGAGGTGTTGCGCTCCTCGATCGAGGCGCACGACGGTTTTTTGTTAAGCCACACCGGTGACGGTGTGGCTGCCGCGTTCGCGTCGCCGAGGTCGGCTGTCGATGCTGCGGTCGCGGCGGCGCAACCGTGACCGCGGCCGTTACCACCAGCGCGGCGGCGCCGATCGACACCGTCACGCGCGTGGCGTTGCGCCGAACATTCCCTACCCCCAGCGCGACCGCCAGTGCACCGATACGACCGATGTGCTTCGCGGTATTCATCATCATTCCTCCGCCCGGGTCCAAGCAAAACGTCGGCCCACCGTCCGGTGTCGAGTTCCTCGAGGGGAAGCTTCGTCGCGTGCCGTGCGAAAGAGCGCAGTAGTGCACCACTGCAATCTCGCCAATCCCCGCGCAGCACTACTTAGTCGCGGTCTCGCTTCTGCTTGCCCCATGCCTTACGGCACTGTCTCCCGTCCCCTGCGCAGGACAATGTGCGGTGCCAGACCCACCCTCTAACGTGGTGCGCTACCGCCGCATCACAGCCACCAGTTTCATCGGGCGCGATGCTTAGCTGGCCGAAGTGCAAGCGGCACTCTGCGAACACCGCCCGCGAATTCGTCGAATCCGTTTTCGTGCCCTCGGTAGTGGGTGAAGGCTTGTCAGTCATGACCGAGGACATGTGGGGAACGGGCGACTACCGGGCCGTGGCGGAGAAAGTCACCTCAATCGCCGACGTCCTAGTGCCGCGGGCGGGCATCGAGCCCGGGATGGAGGTACTTGACGTCGCCTGCGGAACAGGCAACGCCAGCATCCCGGCGGCCAAACTGGGGGCGCGGGTCACCGGCTTGGACTTTTCGCCGGGTTTGATCGCGATCGCCCGCGAACGCGGAGCCGAGGCGAAGGTCGGGGTCGACTGGCTTGAAGGTGATGCCCAGTCGCTTCCATTTGACGACGACAGCTTCGACCGCGTCATCTCCGCGATCGGGCATATGTTTGCACCCGATCACAAGCGCACCGGGGATGAGTTGCTCCGCGTGTGCCGACCGGATGGGCACATCGCGGTCGCGTGTTGGACACCCGAGGGCAGTATCGGCGCGATGTTCGAGCGCCTCGGCGCAATTTCACCCGCGCCGCCGGAGGGCTTCCAGCCGCCGGTGCTTTGGGGCACCGAAGATCATGTGCGCGAACTGCTCGGTGACTCCGTTGAATTCGAGCGGCACAACGTCGAGTTCGACGAACCCTCGCCCGAGAGCTACGCCGATTTCATGCTGACCGGCTTTCCCCCGCTGATCGCCCTGCGAGCCCAACTCGGCGACGAACTGGTGCGCGAGACGTACTTGGAGTGGGTCAACGACGTCAACGAGGCCGACGACGGGTCACTGCGCTACCACGGTGAATACCTGGTGTCGGTGACCTGACGACGAATCCGGGCGGCAGCAACGCGCGTAGAGGACTATTTCAATTTCTAATCTGGAGTCGGCCCCACGAGGGCGAGAGAATGACCCCCGCCGTCATTGGCGGCCATGCCACCAAACCGACGAGGCTCAGCAGGACTGAACGCGGTCTAGAAACGGACCACATCTGAGGGTCGAAAGCGTGGTTTCGGAATGGCACGGCGATATGACGGACATCGCTGACCAGCGGTGACACGATACTGACGTGGACCCCAGCGGGGATGGTGGCGGTGGATTGACCGCGACGGGGCTGCTCTGTGGGTCGTGTGGCTCCGAACTGCCACCCAACTCCAAGTTCTGTAACGAGTGCGGTGCACCGCTCACACACGCCACCCGATCGGCGGAGTACAAGCAGGTGACGGTGCTGTTCGCCGATGTGGTGCATTCGATGGACATCGCGGCGGCCGTCGGTGCGGAGCGGCTGCGCGAGATCATGACCGAGTTGGTCGAGCGTTCTGCGGATGCGGTTGAGCGGTACGGGGGGACGGTGGACAAGTTCACCGGCGACGGGGTCATGGCGGTGTTCGGCGCGCCTGCTGCGCTGGAGGACCACGCTGTCCGTGCATGTTTGGCGGCCTTAGCCATTCAGCAAGAAGCGGAATTCGTCGCCGAAGCGGTCAAGCGTCGCGATGGGGTCGATCTGCGGCTCCGGGTGGGACTTAATTCGGGACAGGTTATCGCCGGTGAGATCGGCTCCAGCGCTTTGGGTTACACCAGCGTTGGCGAGCAGGTCGGGATGGCTCAGCGGATGGAAGCGGCCGCTCCCCCTGGTGGGGTAATGCTCAGCGAGTCCACCGCGCGGCTCGTCCAGGCTGCTGCAAGCGTCGCTGAGCCGGAGATGGTCCACATCAAAGGCGCCGACGAACCGGTGCTGGCTCAGCGGCTACTGGGAGTCACCCCGCTGCATGAGCTCGGCGGGTCCGTGCAGACCGCCTTGGTGGGACGTGACCTGGAAGTAGCCACCATCGCGGGCCTCATGGATCGGTCAGCGAGCGGTCGCGGATGCGTGGTGTGCGTCGCCGGGCCAGCGGGGATCGGTAAGACCCGACTCGTCGGCGAGGCAGTACGACTCGCGAACAGCCGAGACATCCAGGTGTTCTCCACGTTTTGCGAATCCCACGCCACTGAAATCTCGTTCCATGCCGTAGCCCGTCTGCTGCGCGTCGCCGTCGGGGTGAGCGGTCTGGACGACGAGGCGGCGCGTACACACGTGCGTTCCACGTTCTCGGATGCCGGCAACGACGATCTGTTGCTGTTGTACGACCTGCTCGGTATCCGAGACGCGGACGAAGCGATGCCGAACATCGAGCCCGACGCTCGGCGGCGGCGTTTGACGGCGCTGATCAATTCGATGTCTCTGGCCGGCACGACGCCGGCGCTCTACGTCATCGAGGACGCACACTGGATCGATGAGGTCAGTGAATCAATGTTGGCCGACTTCCTTGCGGTGATACCGCAAACACATTTCACGACGCTGATCACTTATCGTCCTGAGTACCGCGGCGAGCTGGCGCAGGTCTCCGGTGCGCAGACGATTTCGCTTGCACCCCTTGCTGATTCGGAAGCGACCGCATTGCTAGATGAGTTGTTGGGCTCCGACCCGTCGGTCGCGGCGATCAAGTCCGTCATTGCAGGACGCGTGGCCGGTAATCCGTTTTTTGCACAAGAGATCGTGCGTGAGCTCGCCGAGCGCCGCGTGCTCGAGGGCGACCGCGGTGAATATACCTGCCGCACTGATGTTTCCGATGTCAGCGTGCCCGGTACGCTGCAAGCAGCTATCGCAGCACGAATCGACCGCCTCGGGGCCGACGCCAAGAAGACTCTCAATGCTGCGGCCGTGATCGGCTCGCGGTTCAGCGCGGACATCCTGAAGACACTGGGCAATGACCAAGCTGTCGAGGATCTGATCCGCGCCGAGCTGATCGATCAGGTCCGCTTCATGCCGTATGCGGAGTACGCCTTCCATAACCCGCTGGTGCGCACGGTGGCCTACGAATCGCAGCTGAAGTCCGATCGCGCCCAGTTGCACCGACGAGTGGCCGACACGATCGAACATGAAGACCAGAACGCGGCCCTGCTCGCGGCGCATCTCGAGGCCGCGGGTGATCTTCATGGAGCCTTTGAATGGCATATGCGAGCGGGAGCCTGGTTCCAGTTCCGTGACATCGCCGCGGGGCATACGAGCTGGCGACGGGCGCGCCAGGTCGCCGATAGGCTGCCTGAGGGTGATCCGCAGCGGTCGTCGATGCGCATCGCGCCACGGACCTTGCTTGTCGGAACCGCGTGGCGAGTCGCCGGTACCCGCCTCGACATCGGCTTCGAAGAACTGCGCGACCTGTGCACCGCGGCGGGCGATCAGCGGTCGCTGGCGATCGGCATGGCGGGGCTCATAACGGCCATGAACGTCAACCGTGATGACTCTCGTGAAGCTTCGCGCCTCGCCACCGAACTCGTCGAACTGCTGTCGTCCGTCGGCGACTCGACGCTGGCGGTCGCGATGTGCTACGCGCCATTGATCGCCAAGTATTGGACATGCGAATCGGTCGAAGTCTTACGTTTAGCGCAACTGATCATCGACCTCGCCGAGGGCGACGCCACCAAAGGTGCGCTGGTCGGGGGATCACCATTGGCAATGGCTATCGTGATGCGGGGAGTGGCGCGCTATTGCCTAGGGCAGGCGGGTTGGAAAGACGACATAGACGGCGCCCTTGCGATGGCCGACCAGGTGGGCGAGCTGACGGGGCGCGTTGGCATCAGGTACTACACCTATCTTGAACCGATAGTGAGCGGTGTGTTGATGTCCAATACGACCGTGCTGCGCGATACAGCCGATACGTTGGCGGCCACAGAGCAGCTGAGTGACGATTTTCAGCTGCTTCTCGCTCGGGTGACACGCGGCGTCGCGTTGGTTTATCAACACGGCCCCGAGCGTGAAGCCGGTCTGCAACTGTTGACGGACCTCCGCAAGGCCGCCATGCGGGAACAGTTTCCCAACCCGGGTCTGGTGCCGCTATTCGACATCTGCATCGCGAGGGAGCAGGCCCGACTCGGCGACATCGACGGTGCCATTGAACGTTGCCGGGCTGTCGTCGGCGAGTTGGTCGCGATCGGCGCGGTGGTCTGGAGCGCTCCGGCCACCGATGTCCTCGTGACCGCTCTGCTGCGCCGTGGTGGCAACTCAGACCTTGAGGAGGCGCAAGCCGCTATCGACAGATTGGCGGCCGCGCCGACGGACCCGGGATATGTGCTCCACGAAATTTGGCTGCTGCGGCTGCACGCTCTGCTGGCGCGGGCGCACGGCGACGAGACCGTGTACCGCGACTATCGGGATCGCTACCGTGCGATGGCGACATCGCTCGGCTTCGAGGGGCATATGAAGTGGGCCGAGGCGATGCCATGACGGCGGCTGCTCCTTCGGGGGTGGTGACGTTTCTGTTCACCGATATTGAGGGTTCGACCCGTCGGTGGGAGGCTGACGCCGATGCGATGCGGGCGGCGCTGGTTGGCGCATGACGAGGTGTTGCGCTCCGCGATTGAGGCGCACGGCGGGTTCTTGTTCAGCCACACCGGCGACGGTGTGGTGGCGGCGTTCGCGTCGCCGAGGTCGGCTGTCGATGCGGCGGTCGCTGCGCAGCGGGCGCTGGAGTTGCCGGTGCGGATGGGGTTGGCGACCGGTGAGGCCGAACTGCGGGATGGGGACTACTTCGGGACGGTGCTTAACCGGGCCGCGCGGGTGATGGCTGCCGGGCATGGCGGTCAGATTCTGGTGGCCGAATCGACGGCGGTTCTGCTCAGCGGTGTTGATCTGCTTGATCTGGGGCCGCGACGGTTGCGTGATGTGTCAGCGCCGGTGGGGGTGTTCCAGGTCCGCGCACCCGGATCTGCGGACAGAATTTCCCTCATTGCGTGGGAGTCGACTCGAATCCGGGAAATTTGCGTCCGGCGATCACGAGCTTGATCGGCCGCGACGCCGAGGTCTCCAATCTGCAAGCGGCGCTGCGCTCGCATCGGTTGGTGACGTTGGCGGGCGTCGGTGGGGTTGGCAAGACCCGGCTGGCGATGGAAGTCGCGACGCAGTTAGCCGACGAATTTGTCGACGGGGTATGGGTTTTCGAGTTGGCGGCGGTGGCTGATCCTGCTGCGGTACCGGATGCGGTGGCGGCGGTGCTGGGCATCACTCAACAACCGGGCAAGAGCGTCGGCGAGTCGGTGGCTTCGGCTTTGGAGGGCCGGTCGCGGCTGTTGGTGTTCGACAACTGTGAGCACGTCGTGGACAGCGTCGCGGATCTGGTCGCAGCGATCCTCGCGGCCTCGGCCACTGTGAAGGTTCTGGCCACCAGTCGTGAAGGAATCGGTGTCGCTGACGAGCTGTTGTGGCGGGTGCCTTCACTGGACGCTGGTGCGGCTGTGGAGTTGTTTGTCGAACGCGCTCAGAGCATGGTGTCGGACACGTTGGCCGAGGAGGCGACCGCCGTGGAGGATGTGTGTCGTCGCCTCGACGGGATCCCGTTGGCGATCGAGTTGGCGGCCTCGCGGATGGCGTCGATGACGGCGGCAGAGGTGCGTGATCGTCTCGATGACCGATTCAAGCTGCTGGTGGGGTCACGACGCGGATTGGAGCGCCACCAGACACTGCGCCACGCGGTGGCGTGGTCTTATGACCTTCTCGATGACGCCGAAAAGTCTTTGTTGGAACGGTGTTCGGTGTTCTCCGGCGGATTCGACCTCCAAAGCGCCTGCGCGGTAGCCGGATCCGACGACATCGACGAGTACGCCATCCTTGATCTGCTGGACGCGCTGGTGCGCAAGTCGCTGCTCATCGCCGACCGGTCAGCGGGGCGGACCCGGTTTTCGATGCTGGAGACGATCCGCCAGTTCGCCGAGGAGCAACTCGTCGCCAGCGGCGAGGCCGACCGAGGTTCGCGGCGCGCACTCCCGCTACTTCGCCGGACGTGAAACCGACATCATGGCGCTGTGGGACAGCCCCCGCCAGCGCGAGGCCTACGACTGGTTCACCGCCGAACTGGCCAATCTGCGCACCGCGTTTCGGTGGGCCGCCGACCACGGCGACCTCGACGTCGCCGCCGCCATCGCCACCTACGCGGTGTTCCTCGGCGTTCTGGTCGAAAATTATGAGCCGATAGCCTGGGCCGAAGAGCTGATCGAACCCGCCCGCGCCGTCGACCATCCCCGGCTCGCGACTCTGTACGTGATCGCAGCGCAGTGCTACTGGACTGGACGGATCGAGGAAGGCTGTCGGCTATGCCGACGCCGGCCAGACGGTGATCTGCAGTGGCCGCGGCGAGGTGCCGTTCGGCATCGAGGGCTGCGCTCGGCGGTGCGTACATGGCCATCGGCCAGCCCGAACGGTGCGGTCGAGTGGTGCCGCGCCCAGCTCGCACGCGGCCGCGACACCCATACACTCACCAGGTCAATGCTGGTCATCGCGCTGGCGATCGCCGGGGCCGGTGAGGAGGCGATGGCCGCCGCGAATGGGCTGATCGAAGCCGCCGAGGCCACCCACAACCCCTATGCGCTCGCGTACGCGCTCTACGCCTACGGCTGCGCCTTCCGCGATGCTGATCCCGTCCGCGCGCTGGACGCCCTGCGCCGGGGTCTGGTGATCGCTCAGGACAGCGGCAACCGCTTGACCGAATCACATGCTGGCGATCAGTTCTGGCTCGGAGTGGAGGCCGAACACGGTGATCCGCTGGCGGCGCTCGATCACATCACTCTGGCCATCCGCAACTGCCACGACTCTGGCAACGTCGCCTACTATCCGTCCCGCCCTGGCTGCTCTCGCGGTACTCCTCGACCGGCTCGGACGCCATCGAACCGGCGGCCACCATCGCCGGTTTCGCGTTCAGTCCCTTGACCGCGGCGGCAGTCCCCCAACTCCGCACCGTGATCGCCCACCTGCGCGATGTGCTCGGCGACCAGACCTACGAATCGCTCGCCCGCAAGGGCGAGACGATGAGCACCGCAGAGATGGTGGCGTACGCCTACGACCAAATCGACCAGGCCCGAGCAGAACTGGGCACTGTCTCGAAATAGACGACATCTGCGACTCGCGGAAGTTCGTCTCAATACACGTGTATCCGGTGACCGGGCCCCAGGCGGAAAAGCTCGGACATGTACGCGCTTTCAGGTCTTGGTTGATCGTCGGGCGCAGAAATCGTGGGCCTCGTCGTAGCCATAGTCCCCGCCCTCGCCGAGTTGTACCCCCGATGGGGGATCGACTCGATGTGGTGCAGGAGTTTCACGCTGCGGCCCGGCCGGCACGTCGTGTGCCTCGTCGTACTCATAGTCGTAGCCCGGGGGGATGCGCGGGTTATCGGCACCGGGGTCGCGGGCGGGCCTGTTCTCCTCCACGTCACACCTTCCTTCATGGGCGCTCGACTCGCCGCCGGGCGGTCGCCGCAATTGATTATCGCGCGATCTGACAGCCGGGACCAGCGATGGGTTGACCGGGCCGGATTAGCCGATGTACGAGGTCGGGCCTGCCTGTTGTGAGATTCTGCGGGGGTGTCCGCTGATCGGGCGGCTGCTCCTTCGGGGGTGGTGACGTTTCTGTTCACCGATGTGGAGGGTTCGACCCGTCGGTGGGAGACGGACGCCGATGGGATGCGGCTGGCGCTGGCCGCCCATGACGAGGTGCTGCGCGGGGCGATTGAGGCGCATGGCGGGTTCGTGTTCAGCCACACCGGCGACGGTTTCGTGGCGGCATTCGCGTCGCCGATGTCCGCCGTCAGCGCCGCGATCGACGCGCAGCGGGCGTTGCAGTTGCCGGTGCGAATGGGATTGGCGACCGGCGAGGCCGAGCTGCGCGACGGGGACTACTTCGGCACGGTGCTCAACCGCGCCGCACGGGTGATGGCCGCAGGCCACGGCGGTCAGATCTTGGTGGCCGAGTCGACTGCGGGTCTGCTCAGCGGGCTTGATCTGGTGGACTTGGGGGCACGGCGGCTGCGGGACCTGCCCACGCCGGTGGGGGTGTTTCAGGTCCGCATGCCCGGCCTGCGCACGGAGTTTCCGCCGTTGCGGGCGCTGGATGCGGGTCCGGGGAATCTGCGGCCTGCCCCGACGAGCTTCATCGGGCGCGAGTCCGAGGCCGGCGAGGTGCAAGCCGCGGTAAAGGCTCATCGGCTGGTCACGCTGACCGGGGTGGGCGGGGTCGGCAAGACCCGCCTCGCGACCGAAGTCGCCGGGCGGCTGGTCGACGAATTCCCGGACGGGGTGTGGTTTTTCGAGCTGGCTGCGGTAAGCGATCCCGCTGCGGTGCCCGACGCGGTGGCCGCGGTGCTGGGAATCACCCAGCAACCGGGGAAGACCGTGGCCGAGTCGGTGGCCGAGGCGCTGGAGGGCCGGGTCCGGCTGTTGGTGTTCGACAATTGCGAGCACCTTTTGGACGCTGCCGCAGACCTGATGGAGGCCATTCTCGCGGCATCGACGACCGTACGGATCGTTGCCACCAGCCGCGAAGGGTTGGGGCTCGCCGACGAGCAGTTGTGGCCGGTGCCCTCGCTGGACATTGGCTCGGGTATCGCCTCTGCGGCAGTCAATCTGTTCGTCGAACGCGCACATCACCTGGCTCCGCACTTCTCGATGGCCACAACTGATGAGGCGGGCGCGGTCGTGGAGATTTGTCGCCGCCTCGACGGCATCCCCCTGGCCATCGAACTGGCGGCCTCACGGATGGGGTCGATGACCGCCAGCGAGGTGCGCGATCGTCTCGATCACCGATTCCGACTGCTAGTTGGGTCACGGCGCGGACTGGCACGCCACCACACCCTGCGTCACGCGGTGGCGTGGTCCTACGACCACCTCGATGACGCGGAAAAGGTGCTGCTGGAGCGGTGTTCGGTGTTCGCGGGCGGATTTGACCTCCAAAGTGCCTGTGCGGTAGCCGAATCCGATGACCCCGACGACTACGCCATTCTCGATCTGCTCGACGCCTTGGTGCGCAAGTCGCTGCTCGTCACCGACCGGTCAGCGGGCCGGACTCGGTTTTCGATGCTGGAGACGATCCGCCAGTTCGCCGAGGAACAACTCGCCGCGCATGGAGCGGCAGCCACGGTTCGGGCCGCGCATGCCCGCCATTTCGCCGGGCGTGAAGCTGACATCCTGGCCCTGTGGGATAGCCCCAGACAGCGTGAGGCGTACACCTGGTTCACCGCCGAGTTGGCCAATCTGCGCACGGCCTTCCGGTGGGCCGCCGACCAAGGCGATGTCGATATCGCCGCCGCCATCGCCACCTGCGCAGGGTTCCTCGGCATTGGGGTCGAAAACTATGAGCCGATCGCCTGGGCCGAAGAGCTCATCGAACCCGCGAGTGCAATCGACCACCCCCGGCTTGCGACCCTTTACGTGCTCGCGGCGGGGTGCTGGGCGGCCGGACGGGTTGAGGCGGCTGTCCACTACGCCGACGACGGCCAGATGGTCATCGGCAGTGGCCGCCACGAAGTGCTGTTCGGCAGCGAGGGCTTGCTGGGCTTTGCGTACTTCGGCGCAGGTCAGCCCGAACGCATGGTCGAATGGTGCCGCGCCCAGACTCGCACGCGGTCGCGACACCCACACATTCACCAGGACAGCCACCGTATTCGCGCTGGCGAGCGCCGGTTCCCGTGATGCTGCGATGGCCGCCGCGACCGGCCTGATCGACGCCGCCGAGGCCACCCGCAACCCCTATGCGCTCGCATGGGCCCTTTCCGCCTACGGGTTCGCGTTCCGCGACGCCGACCCCCACCGCGCGCGGGATGCCCGTCGCCGGGGACTCGCGATCGCTCAAGAGAGCGGCAGCCGCACCGTCGAGACCGTGCTGGCGACCGGTTTGTCCTCGTGGGAGGCGAAGTACGGCGACCCGACGACTGCGTTCGATTACGTCAGTGTGGCCATCCGCAGCTACCACGAGTCCGGCAACAACTCCTCGATCTGCATACCCCTGGTCGTGCTCGCCGCCCTCTTCGACCGGCTCGGACGCCTCGAAGCAGCGGCGACCATTGCAGGATTCGCGTTCAATCCCCTCACCGCGGCGGCGGTCTCGGAGATCAGCACTGCGATCGCCCACCTTCGTGATGTGCTCGGCGACCAGACCTACGAATCGCTCGCCCGCGCGGGTAAGACGATGACCACCTCCGCCATAGTGAGCTACGCAAACGACCAAATCGACCAGGCCCGAGCAGAACTGAACACTGTCTCGGAATAGACCTTGCGCTCAACCGGTCAGTGCATCGGTTGGGCTAGATTAGCCGGTCGTTAGCCCCAGAAGATGGGGTCGGCTCGGTCATCGAGGTAGTCGAGTAGGTCTTGGACTTGGGGGCTGGGGTCGAGAGGTTCGTAGCGGTGGTATTTCAGGTTGCGGTCGCGCCAGTACAGCGTCCACAGCCTGGTGGTCTTGGTGTAGTGCAGCCGGGCGATCGGGAATCGGGTCCAGTCGGGGCCGAAGTCTTCGCGCCAGGGCGGTCGGCATTCACAAATGGTCAGATGCCTTGGGGTTACGTCACATTCGATGCGGATCTCATCGCGAAGATGCTCGGGGGCCTGTTCGGCGCACCAGCGTTGCACGCGGGCGACGTCGAGCTCGGGAAGTCCGCCAGCGGCCACCTGGTCATGATCGCAGCCGAGAACTGCACCGGCTAGGCAGGCGCAAGCAACACGGGTCTAGGGTCGGCAGCGCCGTATACGTCGGCCGGCGTAGCCCAGCCAAGTACTCGACGTGGGCGTTGGTTTAGTTTGGCAGCGACGGCGTTGAGGTCGTCCTGGGTAAACGTGGCCAGGTCGGCGTTCTTGTGCAGGTATTGGCGTAGCAGTCGGTTCGTGTTCTCGTTGGTGCCGCGCTGCCATGGGTGGTGCGGGTCGCAGAAGAACACCGGCAGCGACAGCGCCGTGGTGATCACCTCGTGGTGGGCCATCTCGCTGCCACGGTCCCAGGTCAAGGACCGCCGCAGATGTGTCTGCAGCCGTCCCATGTGGTCGATCAACGCGCGGGCCACCGCGTCGGCCTTGTGCCCGTGGGGCAGTGCGACGACCATCGCGTAACGGGTGGCGCGGTCGACGAGGGTGGCGACCGCCGACGGGCGCGCTCCGAACACCAAGTCGCCCTCCCAGTGACCGGCCACGTGGCGGGCGTCGGCCTCAGCCGGTCGCTCGCGGATGGAGACCATGTTCCGGATCTGGCCGCGACCGTGGGAGCGCTTCTTTCCGCGCGGCCGTCGGATCGAACGCCTACTCCGTAGGCGGTGGAACATGTTGGCGTCGAATACCTTCCGTGACGGCATGTACACGTCGCGGTAGATCGATTCGTGCGAGACCCGCATCGCCGCGTCATCGGGATGCCGCAGCTGCAACCACTGGGCGATCTGCTGCGGTGACCAATCGGCGTCGAGCTTGTCGGCGACCATGCTCCGCAACTGGGCGTTCGCGGCCAGCTTGCTCGGTTTCGGGCGCCGCGCCCGCGTGAACGCCGCAGCGTCGGCGACCAATGCCCGGTACGCGTCGCGGCCACCGTTGCGGGCGATCTCCCGCGATACCGTCGACGACGGTCGGCCGATGCGCCCGGCGATCGTCCGTGCCGAGAGACCGGCCGCGATTCCGCGTGAGATCTCCTCACGTTCGACCAGAGACAGATGATCCAACCTGCGCCGCCGCGGGATCGGCGGGATACCGCCTGATTCACGCAAGTACCGCCGGATCCGGGGCAGCGTCTCACCGAGCGTGCGCTCCATCTCGCGGATCGCATCACCACGCCGCCACATCGCCCAGATCAGATCCTGCTGTTCAACACCAAACCCAACCGGACCCACACCAACCTCCATCGCCACATCACCATCATCGGACTGCAGTGATGCGCTGACCGGTTGAGCTCAAGACCACATATCGGGACACGCAGACGGCGGCTACAAGATCGGAAGTTGTTGCTGGTCAGCGTGACTCAAAAATGCGTCTCAGAACGCCGGATCCCCTCTCGTCAGCGCCCGGTGATCCGCAGCGGAAGGCGCGGCAGGGTGCACGTCGCCGATGGCCATGCGATCTCTGGCTGATACCCCGGCGCCAGTTCGAAGTGTGGAATTCGGCGCAGCCATTCGGTGACGACGATGTTCAACTCCATCCGGGCAAGGTGCGCACCCAGACAGCGGTGCGCGCCACCGCCGAAGCCCCAATGCTTGTGCACCTTGCCGTCCATCACCAGATCATCGCCGGATGCCGCGTCGCTGCCATCGCGGTTGATCGCACCCAGACACAACCGAACCTGTGCACCCGCAGGCAACTCCACGCCCCCGACGGTCACTGGTTGGGTGGTCACCCGCCCGATGATCGGTGCGGGCGGTTCGAGCCGGATCATCTCCTCGACGAATGCGCCTACCCGGTCGGGCTCTTCACGGAGCTCACGGCACAGGGCGGGCCGCCGCGCCAATTCGAGCATCGTCGCACCGATTGCCGACATGACGGTGTCCAGACCGGCAAGGATCAATACGAATGACAGGCCTATCGCCTCGGCGTCGCTGAGGGGTTCCGCGCCCGCCAGTACTTGCGACAAGATGCCGTCCCGTGGATCTCGCCGTTGCGTCTCAACGGCGTCGGTGAGGTAGGCGTACAGGTTCGCCGCCGGAGTGAGATCGACGCTCTCTGGGTCCGTCGTGAGGCTCAGTTCGATGATGGCGTCCTTCCATTCGATCAGTCGATCGCGATCCTCGAGCGGGAGACCGAACAACGTGAGGAACACCTGCGACGGATATGGGGTGGCTAGGTCGGCCATCACCTCGCACTCGCCCCGATCGGCGATCCGCCCGATGATGTCGGCCGCCTGGGCCTGCAGCGAGGGCAGTAGCGATCCGAGCGTCTGTGGGCTGAAGAACGGATGCAGGATTCGGCGGTAGCGGGTGTGCTCTGGCGGATCGAATGCGAGTGGCACCAACGGCACCGGGCTGATCATTCCGTCGAATGCGCGATGCGACGAAAAGACGTCCGGATTGCGCAATGCCGCGATCACATCCTCACGCCGGGTGAGGTAGTACCAGTCATCTCCATACAGAACTGGGCCGGCGTCGCGCACCTCGGCCCAGCCTGTCCCGCGGTCGGATGCCATCCGCATTTCTGCATAAGATATTTGCGGAAGGTGATGGGAATCAGGTGGTTTCGGCATACATCCACCTCTTCACTACTGGCTCACCGACCACGGTAGATATCGCTGATCTGCGGACCTGTCACGTTGGTGATCGACACGTCGGCGGCGAGTTGGCCGGCCAACTCTCGGATCGCGGACAGGTCTTTTTCGGCAACCCGCTCGAACGGTGCCAACACGTCGTCGGGAACCGTTGCCCCGGCCAGCTTGATTCGCAACCACACCAGAGGGTCGGTTCCGACATCCGCGCCCAGCTCGACTACCTCCATGAATCGCTCAAGCGCGACGCCTCCGGCCATCGCCAGTGATGCGGCCTCGCGGGCGACGGCCCATGACGAATACGTGTAAACGTTCTTTGCGAGTTTGGCCACCATTCCGGCGCCGAGCGGGCCGCAGTGAATGACGGCTTTGGCGAACCCATTCAGCACGGGCATCGCTCGTTCGACGTCCTCGTCAGAGCCGCCGATCATCACCGCGAGCCCGTTGTCGTAGGCGGTGGCGCCCCCGGAGACCCCTGCGTCGAGAAGCACCGCACCCCGGTCGTCGCACAACTTGGCCAGATGCCGGACGTCATCCAGGGAGACGGTCGATAACAGGACTATCAGCAGACCCGGAGTAGCGTCCGCCAGCAGGCCATTCTCGCCAATCAGGACATCCTCAACTTGTTGGGCTGTGACAACGGCTATCAGGACCACGTCGCTGGCACGGGCGACCTCGGCGGAGAACTCAACTGCGCCGGAACGCCTTTGAGCGCAGTAGAGGCATCTTCCCGCACATCGAAGACCGCGGGAACCTGACCGCTTCGAACGAGGCTGACCGCGACGCCGCCGCCGATCAGACCTAACCCAATGATCCCGGGGCGCGGTGCTGGCGGCGTCATGTGCGCTCATGGCAGAACGACGGGCGAAGTGTCGAACTCGATCGGCAGACTGGTCGGTCCACTCAAGCCGAGCAGCGGCTTCCACGGCGCCGGTCCAACGCGGCGAGGATTCGGCAGTCGGCGAGAAAGGATCTTGAGCGCTTCCGCGAGCTCCAGCCGCGCCAGGTTGGCGCCGAGGCAGTAGTGCACCCCACCGCCGAAGGTGAGTATGGGTGGTGGTTCGTCGCGGGTGATGTCGAAGCGCGTCGGATCGTCGTAGATGGATGGGTCACGGTTGGCCGCATAGGTGTTGACGATGATGAAGGTGCCCGCGGGGAAGGTGTAGTCGCCGATGGCGGCGTCTTCGGTGGCGCTGCGCACGGTGCTGCACATCGACGGCGAATGGCGCATGGTTTCTTCGACGGCACGCATCGCCAATTCGGGCTGGTCGGCGAGCAGCGCCCATTGCGCGGGGTGATCGCAGAGCACCTGCATGGAGGCGGCGAGTTGGCTGCGGGTGGTGTCGGTGCCGGCCACCAGAATGCTGAAGGCCAACATCCGCAACTCGCCGGCGTCGAGGCGGTCGCCTTGGTCTTCGATGCGGATGAGCTCGGAGAGCAGATCGTCGGTCAAGCGTCGACGCCTGCTCGCGACCATATCGTCGATGTAGTCGTCGAACTCACCCCACGCCTTGAGGACGACAGGCTCCTCCTCTGCGAGGTTGCAGTCGAAGCTGACGATCTTGAAGATGTCCTCGGCCCACCGCGAGAACTGTTGCCAGTCTTCGCGAGGCGCGCCGAACAACGCGCAGATGATGGGAATCGGATACGGCCGGGCGATGTCGGCGACGAATTCGCAACCGCCCGAGTCCACGACCTGATCGATGAGCTCGTTGACCACAGTTTGGATGGTGTCGTGCATACGCGCCGTGGCGCGCGGCGTGAAGGCCTTCGACACCAGGCTGCGCAGCCGGCGGTGTTCGTCGCCTTCCATGTTCAAGATGCTGCGGGTCACCCTGTCCCACAGCGGACCCGACGTGATGCCGTGGGCAGAGAGATGAATTCCCTGAGGGACGACAAACTGCGGGCCCCGAAGTACGGTCCTGGCGAGTTCATACGAAAGCACCTCGGGCCCGATGGGTCCCAGCGCGATCGGTGCCTCCTGCTGTGCTGCCCGAAACTGCGGATAGATTTCCTGCGGAGTGTCGGTGAGGTCGTAACTGAGCGTCGGCAGTCCGGCGTCGAAGACGCTGGGTTTAGTGGTGCCGACGGTCACTTGCGCACCAGTCCTCGGGGTCGGACCAGGCCGAGATCGAAATGGGTGATCCAGCCGGGTGCGGCGTCACACACGTCGGGGATGGCATTGATGGCGCCCATCGCGGTCCAGTTGTAGCCGGGGTGTGCCAAAGTTCCGTCCGGTTTCTCGATACCTTCGAGCGTGAGTTCGGTCGGCGGATCGCCTTCGATCACAATCCGGTACCGCGTCTTGCCCCAATCCCACGGCGGTTCGATGGTGTTCGGGCCGCCGGTCAGGTAGATCGCGTGGAAAACGATGAGTGGTTGACCGTCAACCCAGGCCGTCCATTCGTGATGCTGTGCCGCGACGGTTCCGCGCGCGATCGATCCTTCCTCGTGCGGTATGTCTTCAGTCGCAGTGGCGGCTTTGAGGTCCGCGGTCACCTCGTCGATCCGCACGCCGAGGCCGTCGGCGATCATGTGCATCGACTGTGCAAAGAACGGCACCCCGAGTCCGAGAATGGTTGGCTCGGAGAGGAACTTGTCCTTGTCCTTGCCGAAACCCATCCAATCGATGTGGTCCACCGGAGCGTCGGTGAGGACGTTGACGACCTCGTACACCTGGATCTTGTCGATCTTGCTGATAACCCGCGCAAGAGTGAGCGGCAAGATGTCACCGGCGTATCCAGGATGGATGCCGCCGCCGTGGAACGAGGTCCCGCCGTCCTTGCAGGCCGCGCGGATCTGATCGCCTGCCTCACGGAAGTCCGCGGTCGGGTGGAAGAAACCGCTCGTAGTCACGACGTTCTTGCCCGAGCGCAGGAGTCGGCACAGCGTGTCCACATCCATGATCACCGGCGTGTAGAACACACAGTCGGCATCCATGGCGACCATCGATTCGATGTCGTCGGTCGCGACGACGCCGATTGGTGCTATTCCGGCGATCTCACCGGCGTCCTTGCCGACCTTGTCGGAACTGTGCACCAGGACGCCGACGAGATCGAACACGGGGTTGTCCGCGAAGTGTCGCACCCCGACCTGTCCGACATCGCCCGTCATCCACTGGATGATCCGATAAGTTTTCTCAGACAACGAATTCCACTCCTTCAGCTAGTCGCCAGTACTCCGCGTGGGAGTAGCAGCGGCAGGTTGGTGTACGTCGCGATGCCGGGAGGCGCCGCGACGACTGCCGGTATCGCAGTGATGGCGGGCATTGCTGTGATGGTCAGCCCGAGCATGATGAAGTCGTCCAGAGTTTCGGCGTGGAAGTCCGGTGGCGGCTCGAAGCTCAGCGTGCTCTTGATCGTCGGTCGGCCCTCGACCGTGATGGTGTAGCCGAAGGCAGTCGACCACGCGGGATCCAGCGATTGACCCTTGGTCCAGACGCCACGGACCTCCACGACCTCCCGCCCATCTACGAACCCCTTCCAGCGGACGTCGATGCCTGCAACGCATCCGGCCGCGATGGTCCAGTCACCGGGCAGTTCGAGGTCCTCGGTCGTCTGGGCATACGCGGCCTCGCAGCGCACGTCGTCGAGTTCGCATCCCAGCGCGTCGGCTACCAGAAGAACGGCCTCCCGAAAGATGCCCGACCCCTTCTCCGTTATCGCGTGAAGGTCCGGCTGGTCGATGGGATAGCCGAAGCCCATGGGGATTTCGGTGGCCGGGGAGTTGTAGATGGTGGTGTCGAAGGATTCGACAATGGATATCCGGTCTACTCTGTCCGAGATCCCGGCAGTGACGATTGCGAAGAGCTGGATGAAGCCTGGGTTGATTCCGCTGCCGAATATCGTCGAACCGCCCCGTGCACATGCTTCGATGATGCGATCGCGGTCATCACCCAACTGGTGTCCGGTGATGAACTCCGATGTGGTCACCACGTTGATGCCTGCACCGAGAATGCGCACCACTTCGGCGATGTCGGCGAACATCGGGTTGTAGACGACGCAGTCCGGCTTGAGCGCAAGAAGTGCGTCCACGTCGTCGGTGGCGCTCAACCCGAGAGATTCGATGCCACAGAGCTCTCCCACGTCGCGGCCGACCTTGTCCGGTGACCACGCGTAGCACCCGACGAGTTGGAGGTTCGAGTTCGAGACGATCGCATGTACCGACTTCTTTCCGACATTGCCCGTCGTCCATTGAACGATTCGATAGGTCATTCGGCCGCTGCCTACGTCGATCGCTTGCCAGGACTGAACACCACAGGAATCTGACGGAATCCACGCGTGACGGAGTTGCCGTGGAAATGTGCAGTGGCGTCGGGCGCGAGAGCGTAGTCCGGCATTCTCGCCAGGACCTGCTCGAGACCTATGTGGAACTCCAGCCGCGCCAGATTGGAGCCGAGGCACCGATGGACGCCTGCCCCGAATCCGAGGTGGCGATTGGCCTGGCGATCGAGGATGCAGCGGTCCGGGTCGGGGAACTCTGTGGCGTCGCGGTTTGCGGAGGCGTAGTTGACGATTACCGATTCGCCGGGGCAGAAGCTCTGCCCGTTCAGCTCGACATCCCGCTTGACCGTTCGAGGGATTCCGTGAATCGAGCCGGCGAAGCGGATGAACTCCTCAACGGCTCTCGGCAGGATCTCGGGTTCGGCGATGAGCCTGTCACGTTCCTCGGGATGCGTTGCGAGATAGTGAAATGCGAAGGACATCGCGCTTGCCGTCGTTTCGAGACCGGCCTGCACCAGAAGCATGGCATTTGCGACGACATCGCCAAACGGCAGTTTCTCGCCATCGATCTCGGCGTTGAGGAGGACGTCGATCATGTCGTCCTGCGGCGATTGGGTGCTCCGCGCGGTTATCCCGTCATGGAGGTGCTGATACAGCCCGCCCCACGCGCCCATCCGGGCCTCTTCGGTTTCGCCGTTGAGCGCGGTGTCGGTCAGCTCAATGCACAGGGGGACATCGTCGACGGGCATGCCCAAGAGGTATTTGAAGAACACGATGCCGGGCTGGCGCCAGGCGACCTGAGCGAGGTCGCCGGAGCCCAGTTCGATGAAAGTGTCGATGAGAAGGTCTGTCTCGCCCCGGATCTGGGGACGCAGTTGCTTCATCCGCCCCGGCGAGAAATAGGGGTTGAGCACCTGGCGAAACTTCTGCTGCCGTGGCGGGTCCAGGGTGATGACCAGATCGCCCGCGAGCTGTTCCGCCCCTTCCGGCGTCGGGTTGCTCGAGAAGTGCTGCCAGTCCTGCAGGATCTTGTAGCACTCGGCATAGCGGGTCGCCACCCAGGCGCCACCGGGCGTCGCGCTGAGAAACGGTGTGTCGGTGTGTGCGAACGGCGCGTTCTGCCGCATGACCTCATAGACGTCGTACAGGAAGTCGTTGTCTTTGAAATCCTCGTGGCGAAGATCCCAGTTCTCCGCGTGTTCTTCGGCCCTCAACTATCGGGTCCTTTCGAGAGCACGCCGCGGCCGACGATCGTCGGCAGATCGAGGAAGGTGCGAATCCCGGGCGCCGCCGCACAGACTGGTGCCACCGCGTGCACCGAATGCATCGCGGTGCCCAGGCACGCCTGGTCGGTGTCGTCCTCATCGTGAATGGCGATCCGGGACTCGAGCACCATCGACGGGAGACCCTCGACCGTCACCTTCCAGCCTCGCCCGTTCGGCCAGTGTGGCGCCTGGTCGGGCCCCAGCCGGGTGATGTGTTCGACGGTCAGCGCACGACGCCCTTCGATGATGGCCGTGTACGCGAATCGCACCGCCGATACTGTCCCGGCCTCGATGCGGCCCGCCTTGACCTCGATGGGTTTGTCGGTGATGGCGACCTGGCGCTCCCATACGTAGTCCTCGATGGTGGCACCGAGCCCCTCCGCGACCAGCATCAGCGGTGCCTTGAATGACAGCGCGCCGATGGCGGCTTCGTCCATCGGCACCCGTGTATCGGGCGGCTTGCCGAAGCCCATGACGTCGAACAGCACGAACGGCTGGTCGTAGGTGCTGTAGTCCATCAGCTCCTGTACGAGCAGTGAATCGATCCTGCGGAACAGACCCGACATTGTCAGCGGCAGCACTTCAGAGCCCCAGCCCGGTTCGATACCGGTGCCGTGAAAGGAACTCTGCCCCTCGTCGCAGGCCGCTTCGAGGCGTTCGACCACGTCGTCGGTACTGCTCTGTGGATAGATCCATGCCGTTACTGCGGTCGACACCACGTTCTTACCCGAGGCCAGGATCCGGCAGATGTCGTCAAGGGCCACCGGCGGATTCCAGTCGCCCTGGGCGTGGTAGAGCACACAGTCGGCATCCAGCGCCAGGATCTCGTCCACGTCTTTGGTCGCGATGACGCCGATCGGGCCGATACCGACGATCTCACCGACATCTCTCCCGGCCTTTTCGTCGCCGTACACCAGCGTCCCGACCAGTTCGAGATCGGGATGATTGTGCACCGCTTCGACGGAGTGCTTGCCGACATTGCCGGTGCCCCATTGGATCACGCGCAGTTTCTTGGTCACGGCGACTGGGCCCCCTGTTGCTCGGCGGCTTGGCGGGCCTCGCGTTCCTCGTGGATCTTCACGAGTTCGCGGAATCCGAGCCGGTGGTATTTGGGTGTCGGCTGGATGCCCCATTCGTCCCGGGCGGTGTCCTTGCCCTCAGCACCCTCGGGCGGTCCCAGAGCTGGGTAGGGGACTTTGCACTCCAAGGTGTCGTCGGAGTAGCGGACCTTCAACAGTTCGCTGCAGATCTCGGTGAGGCTCAGCGTCGGGTAGCCGTAGTAAACCGCCATGAAGGGCAATGTGAAGGCGCCCTCGATGACCAGTGCGACCAGACATACCAGGACCGCTCGCTTGATCCACTTGTGCATGTTCGCGTAGTAGGGAGTGGTCCCGGGCGGAAGATCGGCGGCCGGATCCTTCTCCTCGGTCGGTGACGGTGAAGAGGATGAAGTCACAGTAGTACTCCTTAAACCTGGTCAGTCGGAGAAGATTTCGCGGTTTACCGTGTGCAGATACGGGATCGCGAGGAACGGGGTGATGTAGAAGATGTCGTAGAGCCACCAGCCGATGACGGGGAACACGACGCCGGCGTAGCGGACGTCGGCGAACATCGTCATGTTGAACACGTAGGCGGACCAGATCACGACACCCATCCAGCAGGTGACGATCATCCACTGGTGACCCCACCGTTTCATCTGGAGGAACCCGATCGCCGCTGCGACCCGCATGGAGAACACCGTGAGGATCAACCCCGCCACATAGGCTTTCTCGCCCGGCCCGGCCGCGCCGCCGACCCACAATTCGTTGTAGTGCCAGAAGTAGCCTGCGTCGAACATGTTGCCCCAACCGACCATCAGCACCCGGTTGATCAACGTGTGGTTGGCGACCAGGTCCAGGGCCCAGCCGAGACTGTTGAGCATGCCGTCGATCAAGACCAGATAGCCGATCAGGGTCACGATCATGGGCCGAACGGACAGGCCGGCGCGCAGGGCCTGGCGTTGTAGCCAAACTCCACGCATGAAGATGGGAAAGCCGATGAGACCTGGCGCCCACATGCCCATCAATGCGGCGCCGGCGATCATCCATTTGTCGGCCCGCCGCTGAGCCAGCCGCGACTCGTCGTGGTGATCCTCGAGGCTGACCGAGCCGTCAGGAGTGGCAGCCGACTTACTCCCCGAAAGACGGTTGATAAGTGGGAGATTCACAGTTCCCACCAGCCCCTGGCGAAGGACATGTACAGCTGAATCAGGAACATCGTCAGCAGATAGCCGTAGATGACGACCTGGAGTACGATGAGTGCCCTCTTTCGCTTCTTTTCCTTTTGGTCCACCACGTCGAGTGACTCCTTCCTAGTGGGGCGTGCTCGAGCTGTCGGCGGGGGCCAGGCTGGCCACCGCCACTTCCCGTAAGCCGTCGGTGATCGCGCCGTCGGTTGACAGCGGCGCGAGGATGCACGCTTCCGCGGCGTCTAGTTCTGTTGCGCCGGCGGCGATCAACTGCGCCGCGGTGACCAGCACCCGGGTGGACGGCGGCTCGAAGTGGAATGCCTCGTCTGCGGTTCGGATGGCGGCGGCGCACTGGACAAGTCGTTTGGCTGTCGACAAGTCGACGTCGGCTTCGGCGACGATCACCTCGGCCTCGCGGTCGGGGGACAGGTACCTCATCGGAAGCGTGACGAACCGTTGACGGAAAGACGGTTTCAGCTCCTTCAGAGAGCTGCGATAGGCGGGGTTGTAGGAACACACAAGCATGAACGTCTCGGGCGCCTCGACCACCTCACCGGCCCTGTCCAGATACAGAGCGCGGCGGTGATCGGTCAGTGAATGCAGGATGGCCAGCGAGTCGTGGCGTGCCTCCACGACCTCGTCCAGATAACAGATAGCGCCGGCCTTCACCGCTCTTGTGAGCGGCCCATCGGTCCACACCACGTCGCCGCCGGTCACCATGAAACGGCCGACGAGATCGGAACTGGTGAGATCGTCGTGACAGCTGATCGTGACCACCGGCCGCCGTAGCAGCAGGCCCATGTGCTCGACCAGCCGTGTCTTACCGCACCCCGTCGGGCCGGTGAGCATCACGGGTAGGCGCTGGTGATACGCCTGCTCGAACAACTGGACTTCGTTGCCGTTCGAGTAATAGGTATCGGTGGTCATCTCTTCCTCAGCTGGTTGTCGGTCATGCGGCGACGAGCTCACGATGGACGTGGGCCAGTACCCGCGGAAGGTCCTCGACTCGCCGGATGCGTTGGGACCGGCGAGATCCGAAGACTTCCGGCAGTGGGTCGACCCGGGTCGGTCCGACGCCGACGTAATACATCGAGACGCCGGCATCGTTGGCCTCCTCAACCGCGTGTGCTGCGTCCGCCCAGGCATAGCGTCCTTCGTAGCCCTCATCGGAGATCAGGCCGTCACCGATCACGATGAGCAGGCGGCGCTCGGACGGTTGCGCCAGGAGTCGGCTCGTCAAATGGCGCAGCGGTGCACCGAGCCTGGTGTATCCGCCGGTCGCCAAACCGAGCCGGCTCGGCGGCACGAACCGGCGATCTTCGAAGTCCTTGAGGCAGTTCACCTCGACCCGGTGTCGGGTATTACCGGTGAACACGAAGATGCCGTGCCGCTCGCGGGCGAGCGTCATCGCCTGGGACAGCGCGTCGGCACAAGCCAATTCGAGCTTGAATATCCGTCCGCCGTGTACGCCCAACGATGAACTTCCGTCGAGTAGCAGCGCCGTGGTGACGTCGCGGCTGCTCGGCAGCAGTTCGCGGAAGATGCGTGGCTCGATCGCCTCGCCGGTCGTCAAGTCGATGTAGTGGCTGACGTACTGCTCGACGTCCAGGTCGGAACCGTCTTCGAGGCGGTTCTTCATCGCCCGATGGGTGTGCTCCTCGAACCATTTGCGCAGCTCGGCCGAGGCCGCACCCGGCTGACGTGTGTGGCTGCTGTGCACACGCTCGAGAACCGCGACGTGGTTCGGCATGAAGTTCTTCGTCCACTCGTTCCACTCGGGGTACGGGACGCCCGGCCGGTGGTCCGGAGTGACGTCGAGATCGTTGTCCTGAGGCCTGCTCGGCGGCGGGAGGTTGGGGTTGCGTACTCCGCCGTCGCCGCCCACGGGCACGGAGTACGGCCGCGGAACACGCTTCTGCGATGTGGTCCAGGGCATCCTGCCGAAGCTGCGTCGCAACTTGTCCGACAGTCCCTGCGGCATCGTGTACGCCAACGGCAGCCTGCCGAGCAGGGGATCAACGCTCAGTGCCTGTCCTCCGCGGGCCAATGCGACGGCACGGCCGAGCATCTCTTTGGCGTCCATATCGCCGGGCAACATCTCGAGTTCGGGTATCAGCCGCTGCACTTCATTCAGCAGCCCGGGCCAGTCCGAAGCAATCCATCCGAGGGAGACTCCGCTGTCGACGAGAGTGAGAGCACGGAGTTCGCGCGCCGACAGCTCGTTCAGTCGATACTCGACGAGCCGTTCCTTCGATGGCGAACATTGAAGTGCAACACCGCATGTCAGTGCTCTGCGTGTCCAGTCGCGCTCAAGGGACGGATAGGGAACGTGCACGAAGTCGAGCGCTGTATTCAAGCCGAATTCTCGATGCTCGCCGGTCACCAGGCGCACACCCTCGCGGCGCTTGCCGCTCAATGCGACAGCCGTCACGGCGCAACTGCGTTCGATCGCCATTGCATGTGCGTCCGACAGCTCGGTCATCAAATACTCAGAATGTGCCGATATTGGAGAACATCCAGTACCAGAACCAGATGATCAGACCCGTACCGCCCCACGCTGCAACGTAGCGGAGGATCTCCCAGATCCAGTCCATTTCAGACCTCCCTGTTAATGGGTTGTTGGTTGCGCGGCGGAGTCAACGGACCTCCAGACCGCGTACGGCAGAAGCGACCAACTTGGCCAGCATCGTCTCGCGGGTCGCGGGGTTGTCCGTGGTGGTCAGTAATCCATAGATGCCGAGAAGAAAGAACGTCGCGCTGTAGAACGCGTCGACTTCAGGGTGAACTTCGCCGTCGCCCCGTGCCCGCTCGATCTCGCGGACCAGCAACACGATCACGGGATGATCGGTCCAGTCGTCGGACTCGGGACGCGACGGCGAGAAGTGCAGCGCGAGTAGTTCTTTGAAGAGCTGCCGTCCGAGTCGTTGCTCGAGTCCCGTTACCAGGTCGACGACCTCCGTCAACCCGGCGGTCAGGCCATGTGTGGATTCCAGGAACCGGGCGAATTCGGTCGCGACGCGCGCCTCCTCGCGGCGTTCCAACTCGAGCAGCACGTGCTCCTTGGTGGGGAAGTGAAAGTAAAAGGTGCCGTGCGCGACGCCTGCGGCAGCCACGATCGCGCCCACATCGGCGCCGGCCATGCCTGAGCGCTTGAACTCGGCGATCGCCGCGCCGAGGATGCGCTCCCTCGTCTGTAGCCGGCGCGCTTCGCGCGCCGAAGGCTTGACCTGAGGAGTCATGGTTCGCCCTTTGTAACCTATCGACTGACCTAAGTCAATGATTAGCGGTTCTCGGCATCGCATCTGCCCTGGTAAATGCGAGTGAATCACGGTGGTACACCTTGGCTCTACGAAGTGGCGGCCATCGCCATCCTGACATTAGTCAATGAGCATAGTCATTGACAACGGTATGACCGGACGCTATGAAGGCAACTCTCCACTGACGACGAAATGAGGACACCGATTTGGCCGGTCTTCTAGAGGGAAGGGTGGCTCTGGTCACCGGCGCGGCGCGAGGGCAGGGACGCGTGCACGCGATCCGGTTGGCCGGCGAAGGCGCGGACATCATCGCCGTTGATCTCGCTGGACCGCTTTCGGATCATGTGCCCTACGACTCGGCCACCCCAGACGACCTTCACGAGACGGAACGTCAAATTCGTTCCCTCGGCCGTGGCGTGGTTGCCTCGGCCGCCGATATTCGCCATCTCGACCAACTTCGGGAAGCCGTCGACGCTGCCGTCGATGAACTTGGCCGCCTGGATGTGATCGTCGCGAACGCCGGAATCTGTATCCCTGAAGCGTGGAACACGGTCACCGAGAGCACTTTTCGTGATGTCATCGACACCAACGTCGTGGGCACGTGGAACACAGTGATGGCCGGTGCGCCGCACATCATTTCTGGCGGCCGCGGCGGATCCATCGTCTTGATCGGTTCGGTTGCCGGGCTGAAGATGCAGCCGTACATGGTGCATTACACGGCCAGCAAGCATGCGGTGACGGGGATGGCACGTGCCTTCGCTGCGGAACTGGGGCCAGAGAACATCCGGGTGAACAGTGTTCATCCAGGGCCGGTGGTGAGCGACATGAGCGGTGAGAAGTTGATCAACGCAATGGCCGCGGCGATCGAAACGAATCCGGCACTCAACACCATGTCCACCCCGTTCCTGCCCCAATGGGTGGTGTATCCAGAGGACGTCGCGGCCGCCGTGTGCTGGTTGGCCAGTGACGAGTCACGCTTCGTCACCGCCGTCGCAATGCCTGTCGACTCGGGCATCTCGCAATTCTGATACAGCAGTGGAAGGAACACGGACCATGCTTCAAGACCGAAAGATTCTGGTAACCGGCGCGACCGGGCAGATCGCCGGGCCCATCGCCGAGAACTTCGCCAAGGACAACGAGGTGTGGTGTGCGGCACGGTTCAGCGATCCGAAACGCAAGGCGGAACTCGAGGCGATCGGCGTCAAGACCTGCCTGTGGGACATGGACTCGGGTGACGCCTCCATGCTGCCCGACGACTTCACCCACGTGGTGCACTCGGCGTTGCATGTAAGCCCCGATTACGACGAGTCGATTACCAACAACGCCGAGGCAACCGCCCTCCTGATGCAACACTGCAGGAAAGCCGAGGCCTTTCTTCATGTCTCGAGTTCCTGCGTTTACAAGCGGCATGAGGACCATCCGAACCACGCCTATGCCGAGACAGACCCTCTCGGCGGGCTTGCCAGCTATGCGGAGGTGTATCCGGTCATCAAGATCACGTCCGAGGGCGCGGTCCGTGCGGCCGCTCGGATGCTCGAACTGCCGACGACGATCGCGCGCATGAACGTCGGCTACAGCTGGACGGGCCACGGCGGGCTGCCCGTCATGCAGTACAACACGTTCAAGGAAGGGCGACCGTGGCTCGCCCCGATCGGCTACAGCAACATGAGTTCACCGATTGGGGGAGTGGACATCGGCACCCAGGCACATCTGCTCCTCGAGGTCGCCTCGGTCCCGACGACGGTGGTGAACTGGGCCGGGAATGATCAGGTGTCGGATCGCCAGATGGCTGATTACGTGGCCGAACTCACCGGCGTCACGCCAAGCTTCGTCGAGGGACCCATCAGCTTCGATTCTTTCGCATCCGACAACACCCGCCGCGAGAAGCTGATCGGTAAGTGTGCGGTGCACTGGAAGGACGGCGTCCGAGACACGTTCGAAAGGCTCGGGATCCTTTAGCGCAAGTCAGTCGGAGAAGATCTCGCGGTTGACCGAGTGCAGGTAGGGGATCGCGAGGAACGGGGTGATGTAGAAGATGTCGTACAGCCACCAGCCGATGACAGGGAACACGACGCCGGCGTAGCGGACGTCGGCGAACATCGTCATGTTGAACACATAGACGACCCAGATGACGATGCCCATCCAGCAGGTGATGATCATCCACTGGTGACCCCACCGCTTCATCTGCAGGAACCCGATCGCCGCGGCAATTCGCATCGTGAACACCGTCAGGATCAAGCCGACTTCCAGGGCCTTCTCACCCGGTCCCGCCGCGCCGCCGAGCCACAGCTCGTTGAAGTGCCAGAAATATCCCGCGTCGAACATGGCGCCCCACCCGTTCAACAGAATTCGCGCCAGGATGGTGTGGCCGGCAACGAGGTCAAGCGCCCAGCCCACCGTGTTTATCGCCGCATCGATGATCACCAGGTAGCCGAGCAGGGTGACGATCATCGGCCGCACCGACAGCCCGTCGCGCTGCGCGCGCCGCAGTAGCCACACCCCGCGAAGGAAGAGGGGAAGTCCGAAGACGCCCAGCGCCGCCGTGCCAATAAGCAAGCTGCCGGAGATAAGCCACTTGTCGGCCTGCTTCTGCGCAAGGCGCGACTGCTCCATGTGGTCGTCGAAGCCCAGCCCATCTCGAACGCCGTTCGGGGGGGCCGCGGTATCGCCCTTGCCGCGACCGCCGCCTCTGCGCAGATTGATCGTGGGCAGATTCATCGTGGAGCCTCCATGCTTCGATATGCCCTTGTCACGTAGTCGTCGAGCATGGTGTCGCGCATCGGCCAGGTGGTGGTGGTGGTCAACAGTGCATAGAGACCGAGGAGGAAGAACACCGCGCTGTTCATCGGTTTGACCTCGGGGTCCACCCGACCTTGTTCCTGCGCGCGCTCGATCTCTTGAGCGACCAACACGATCACCGGGTGATCCTTGCCTTCCTCGGCGGCAGGTCTGGTTTGCGAAAAATGAAGTGCCAGAAAGTCCTTGAAGAGCAGATCACCCAGCCGACGCTCTAATCCGACCACCAACCGCACCGCCTCTTTGAGTACGGACGCGAGGTCGTGCCCCGAGTCCACGAATCGGCCGAGCTGTTTCGAGATGCGCTCCTCTTCGCGATGCTCGAGTTCGAGCAGCACATGCTCCTTGGTGGGGAAGTGGAAGAAGAAGGTGCCGTGTGCCACGCCTGCGGCCGCCACGATTGCTCCGACATCGGCATCGGCCATTCCGGACCGCTTGAACTCGGCGATGGCCGAGCCCATCAGGCGTTCCTTGGTCTGCAACCGTTTGGCCTCGCGAGCCGACGGCTTGTCCACCACTGCCATGTCCAGTTCCTCCCGCTACGTCATCGCCCGATTGGCCGGAACTGCTGGAATGCCAGGCGCATCCCGTGAACTTCGTCGAAGAGCCCGCCGGTCAACACGAATCCTGGCGCATCGGCGGCTGAGTCGTTGTTATCCGTGACAACGCCATTCGGCAGCGGCACTCCTTCTATGACAGCCTCCTCCGGGTGCGCGAGCCTGGAGCCGACGGCCTTCATCCCGGTCTCGACGGATTCGAAGTCGTCGGTTAACACGACCGCTGCGTACACGCCCTCGCCCTGCTTGTCGAGGTGCGCCCGCACCATCGTGCCTGCCGGTCCGGGCCGGCCATGCGGTGAGATGAGCTCCACTCCGGCATCCCAGCCGAGCACCACGCGCAGGCCGTCTGCTTCGAGGACGAAGTCGATGAGCTCGACACCGAGCCGCTGCTCCCACATCTCCTTGGCGGCATCCATGCTCTCAGGTTCCAGACACCAACTCACATGGTGGACACGGTTCATTTTCCACACGATACCGTTGGACACCGCAAATTGCGCTGACTGTAGTCAACCCAGTGCCCCTCGTTCCGAGGCTCAAGTTGAGCGAACGCTCTTGTCCGATTTCATAAGCCGACATCTGCGCCGACTTGCATAGTCGTTGACTTCAGTCAATAATCATCGTTAGATGGCATGGCGAATCACGTCACCGATGATGGGAGGACCGCATGGCACTGGAGCAGTTCCAGCTGGATGGCCAGGTCGCGATCGTCACCGGTGCCGGAAAGGGCGTCGGGCAGGGCATTGCGCGAGTCCTGGCGGAGGCAGGCGCGACGGTCGTCGGCACCGCGCGGACGCAGTCCGATATCGAGGGCACCATCGCCGATATCGAGGCCGCGGGCGGTAAGGGGCTGGCGCTCGTCGCCGATGCGATGAGCCGTCCCGACGGCGAGCGCGTCGTGAGCACCGCAATGGAGCGCTTCGGCCGCATCGACATCCTCGTCAACAACGTCGGCGGCTCCACCTACGCCCGCTTTCTCGACATCACCGACGAGGACTTCCGGCACACGTTCGACTGGTGCGTGACGTCCGCGTTCATCATGAGCCAGCTTTCGGCACCGCACATGCTCGAGGCCGGGCACGGTTCCATCGTGAACATCTCGTCGGGCTCGGCCCGCTTCGGCATCGGGCGCTGACGGCCTACTGCGTCGCCAAGGGCGGTATGGAGGCGCTGACGCGGGCCATGGCACAGGAACTCGCCCCGAAGATCCGGGTCAACGCGATCGCGCTCGGCTCGTTCGCCACCGACGGACTGCGGGGCAGCCTCGATTTGATGCCCGGGCTCACTGGAGAAGATGAACGAGTCGACACCACTGCATCGGCTCGGCAATGTCGAGGATCTCGGGCCGGCTGTGCGTCTATCTGTCCACGCGCGACTGCTACGCCACGAACGCGATCTTCCATGTCGACGGCGGCATAGACTCGAACAACTCGCCGCTGCCGATTCCCGACTACTGAGCGAAACGGAACACCAAATGCGAAGAGTAGTGCAGTTTTCCACCGGCAACGTCGGCCAGCATTCGCTGCGCGCCATCATCGGACGCCCTGACCTGGAGTTGGTGGGTGTGCACGCCGCCAGTCCGAACAAGATCGGGCGAGACGCGTCCGAGCTATGTGGACTGAAAGAGCCGACCGGCATAGTCGCGACCGACGACATCGACGCACTCATTGCGCTCAAGCCGGATTGCGTCGTCTACACCGCGCAGGGTGAGACACGGCCGATGGAAGCCCTCGAGCAGATGTCGAAGTTCCTCGCCGCGGGCATCAACGTCGCGGCGACATCGATGGTGTGGCTGGTGACGCCCAGTCAGGCGGACGACTGGCTGCGGGAGCCACTGGAAAAGGCCTGCCAGGCGGGCGACGCGTCGCTGTATGTGAACGGCATCGACCCCGGCTACTCGGGCGACACCGAGGTCCACACCGCACTGAGTCTGGTCACTCGCGCCACGTCAGTGACCGTCCAGGAGATCTTCGACTACGCCAACTACGACGACTACGAGTTCACCGGCAAGTCGATGGGTTTCGGTATGAGTGCCGATGAGGACCCGCCGATGCTCTTCCTGCCGGGCGTCCTCACCACGATGTGGGGCGGTCCGGTGCGCAATCTCGCCGACCAACTCGGCGTGGAACTCGACGAGGTTCGGCAACGCATAGAGCCGTGGTACGCCGACCAACGGATCGAGTGCAAGATGGCGACGGTCGAGCCCGGCCAGATGGCCGCGGTCCGCTTCGCGGTCGAGGGAGTGCGCAACGGGGTTCCGGTGATCACCATGGAACACATCACGCGCCTCACCCCGGCCTCGGCGCCCGACTGGGAGTATCCGCCCGACGGCAAGACGGGTGTCCACCGCGTCGTGGTCGAGGGGGACCCACGTGTCGAGCTCAACACACACGTCTCCGACCCGCTGCTCGACGTCACCGAGGCGGGATGCGTCTCCACCGCGGCGCGGGTGGTCAACGCGATCGACTGGATCTGCCGCGCTCCACAAGGATTGATCGCAGTGGAGGACATCCCGCAATCCGCGATCATCCGCGGCCTGATGTGGGGCGACTAGAGCTACTCCGAAACGTGCTTGCGCAGTGGACGTGCCGCGGTTTCGCGCATCGTCATCACCGTTGCGAGCGAGACGACCGCCGCGATGATCACGTAGTACGCAGGCGCAAGCGGATTGCCCGTGCGGTCGGTCAGCCACGTCGCGACATATGGTGCCGTGCCGCCGAAGATCGCCACCGACATGTTGTAGCCGATGGAGTAGGCGCCTGAGCGCACCCTGGTGGCGAACAACTCCGCTGCTGCGGCCAGCGACGCCGATACGAATACCGCCTCGACCGCCGCCAGGCCGGCGTGCCCGGCGATCGCCGCGGCCAGCGAGCCCGAATTCAGCAGCAGGAAAAGGGGATAGGCGAACACGATGAATCCGACGCGAGCCCGCGATCAGCAGCGGCTTTCGCCCGATCCGGTCGGACAGCGCGCCGAGCGGCGGGATGAGCACCAGCGCCACGAGGCTGGCGATGGTGATCGAGACGAACGCGTCCATCTTGGTCAGGCCAAGCGTCTTGGTGAAGTAGCTCGGCAGGAACGTGAACACCGTGTAGAAGCCGACGTTGTGAATGACCACCAGCCCGAAGATCTGGAGGATGGGCCGCCACGACGTCGTGAGTGCTTCCTTCAGCGGCGATTCCGACACCTCGCCTTCGTCCCGTAACTCCTCGAACTCGGGGGTGTCGCGCAGGCGTAGCCGGATGTAGAGGCCGACGCTGCCGAGCACGCCCGCCAGCAGGAACGGAATGCGCCACCCGTACGAGCTCATCGCGTCCTCGGAGAGAATCGCCTGCAGCACGGTGACGGTGATCGAGCCGAGCAGGAAGCCCACGACGACCGACCACACCAGGAACGAGACGACGAAGCCGCGGTGCTTGTCCGGCGCATACTCGGCCAGGTAGCAGGCGCCGCTGCCGTACTCGCCGCCCGCCGAAAAGCCCTGCAGGCAACGGAGAAGCAGAAGTATCAGCGGGGCGGCCACGCCGATGGTGTCGTAGCTCGGCACCAGGCCGATCGCGAACGTCGAAGCCGACATCAGCAGGATCACGATCGCCAGCACGCGCTGGCGGCCGATCCGATCCGCGAGCGGCCCGAAGAAGAAGCCGCCGATCGGTCGCATGAAGAAGGCCGCGGCGAAGATCGCGAACGTGTTGAGCAGCGCGACGGTGTCGTTCCCGGACGGGAAGAACTTGTCTGCGATGTACGTGGCCAGAACGCTGTAGATCGCGAAGTCGAACCACTCGACCGTATTGCCGATCGCCGCGCCGCGAACCGCTTGCCGGACAGAACCACTGTCGGCTTGCCGAGTCGAGACGTGCTCGTCATGGACAGTCATTGGTGCTCTCCTCGGAGTCGAATTCCGCGTGCGGTCGATCGGTGATGAACATGTGGCCCGGCGCGTGAAAGATGGCCAGCGACGGCTTCGCCTCGATGACAACCGCCTGCGGTGTGACCCCGCATGCCCAGAACACCGGCACCGCGCCGTCGGCGATTTCCACGGGGTCCCCGAAGTCGGGCGCAGCCAGATCGGTGATGCCAAGGGCGGCGGGATCCCCGACGTGGACCGGCCCGCCGTGCATCGCGGGAAAGCGCGACGAGATCTCGACCGCACGCGCGATGTCGTCGGGCGCGAACGGTCTCATCGACACGACCAGCGGACCACTGAACGGGCCCGCGCTGATGCATTGGCGATCGGTCACGTACATCGGAACGTTGACGCCCTGCTGTTGATGCGCCAGAGGCAGCCCGGCGGCGGCAAGCGCCCATTCGAACGTGAAGGAGCAGCCGAGCAGCAGACTCACCAGATCATCGCGCCAGTACCGGGTCACATCGGTCGGTTCGTCGACGGGCGAGCCGTCCCGAAAGACGCGGTAGCGCGGGAGATCGGTGCGCAGGTCGGCGTCGCGCGCAAGCGTGGTCGGATTCGGTGAGCCGGTGGCAGTGACCTCGAGGACCGGGCACGGCTTCGGGTTCCTGACGCAGAAGCGGAGGAAGTCGAGCGCGTCACCTGCGGGCAGAATCACCAAATTGGCCTGCGCGAATCCCGGCGCGAGCCCGCTCGTCGGTCCCGTGTACTCGCCAGTGCGAATGCGCGCGCGGGCAGCAGCCAGGTCGGACGCTGCAACGTCCACGGTCGCCGGGGTGTACCCGCCCATGGGGCGGGGGTTCCCTATTGCGTCGGTTAACTAACTTCTAGCACCTAAGTACCCGAGGTCGCGGGACGGCGCCAACCGCCCGGCAGCAGGCACACGGACACGGCCGAGACGACCGAGACGGCGATGAGATAGCCGACGATCGCGTCGCTCGACTTGGTCGCGTTGTACAGCGCCGCCGCGATCGTCGGGGCGAACGCCGAGCCGACCACCTGCGAGAGCGTGTAGCCGATCGAGACGCCGCTGTACCGCACGTCGGCATCGAAGACCATGGAGAACAACGCCCCTGTGACGCCGGCGGCGGGTGCCATCGCGAAGCCGAACACCAGCACCAGCGCGACGAGGAACAGCACTGGCCTGCCCGTGTTGATCAATGCGAACACCGGACCGATGGTCACGGCCATCAGGACAACGCCGACGAGGAAGAGAGGCCTTGCGGCCCACCCGGTCGGACAGCGAGCCGAAGAGTGGGTACATCACGACCGCCACCACGGCGGCCACGAACACACCGAAAAGCGCCCAGGTGCGGTCGATTCCGGCGACCGTTGTGCCGTAGGCGACGAGGTATGCCACGCAGATGTACGCGAACACGCCTTGCGAGAGATAACTTCCGGCCACCAACAGGATCTGGCGCCAGTGCTTGCGAAAGGCGTCGGCGATCGGCATGCGGACCACGCTCGACGTCGCGCGCAGTTCGGCGAATTCGGGGCTCTCGGACAACGTCAGCCTGATCACCAGACCGATGACGATCAGTACGGCGCTGAACAGGAATGGGATCCGCCAGCCCCAGGACAGGAACTGGTCGTCGGGCAGTTGTGACACGAGGAAGAACGCCAGTGTCGCGGCTGCGGTACCGGCAGGCGCGCCCATCTGAGGAAAGGCTCCGTAGAAGCCCTTCCGCTCCGGGGACGCGTGTTCTACCGCCATCAATGTCGCTCCGCCCCATTCGCCTCCGACGGCGAATCCCTGCACCAGGCGCAGCAGGGTCAGCAGGATCGGCGCGGCAACGCCGATGTGCGCATAGGTCGGCAGCAGGCCGATGAGGATCGTCGAAAAACCCATGCCGAGAAGTGAATACACCAGCATGCGCTTCCGGCCGAGCCGATCGCCGAAATGGCCGAACACCATGCCGCCGAGGGGCCGGGCGAAGAATCCCACTCCGAAGGTGGCGAACGACAGCAGCACGCCGGAGGCCGGTGACGCATTGGGGAAGAACAATTTCGGAAAGACGAGCGCCGCCGCTGTTCCGTAGATCAGGAAGTCGTAGAACTCGACCGTGGTTCCGATGAAGCTGGCCACCGCGACGCGCAGCGGCGACACTCGCGTCGCAGCGGCCGCCTCAGCGGACATCGGCTCAGTCGCTGGCGGGAAGGGGCTTGGCCTCTTTCACCGTCAACGGCGTCGTCCCGACCGACAGCGTGCCCGCCCCGGCCTTGGTCACCAGCACCTCGGCGCCCGCCTCGTCGACGTAGCGCTTGCCCATCAGGTTCCCGTCGGACAGCGCGGGATCGAGAGTGGCGTCGGAGGACTTCTCGTCGCCGATCGGAATCATGGGCGCACCGCCGGCGCGGAGGTCGTCGAGGCTGTCGGCGCTCCTGACGACGATCACCTGGGTGTCGCACACCTGGCTCTGCAGACGCGTGCCGTTCTTGATCATGTTGTGCTCCTTAGTTCTTCAACGAGCTCTCTGCGCAGGATCTTGCCGGTTGCGGTGGCTGGCAGTCCGTCACGGAACACCACGCGGTCGGGCGTCCTGGATCCGCGCAGGCTCTTGCGGACGTACTCGCGCAGCTCCTCAGGATCGGGCGTGACACCCTCGCCGGGCACCACCACCGCGACGATGATCTGGCCCCACTCAGGGTCCTCTGGTCCGACGACCACACAGGCGTGCACGTCGGGATGCTCCACGAGGACGTCTTCGATCTCGGCAGGCGCGATGTTCTCCCCGCCGCGAATGATCGTGTCGTCGGATCGACCGCCGATGAACAGGTATCCGCTGTCATCGAGCATCGCAACGTCTTTGGTGGGGAACCAGCCCTCGGCGTCGAGCACCGACCCGATCTCGGCGTAACGGCCGGAGACCTGGTCGCCGCGGACGAACAGTTCGCCGGTCTCTCCCGCGCCGAGGACCGTGCCGTCGTCGGCCCGGATCTGTACCTCGACGCCGGGTACCGGTTGACCGACCGAGCCGAGGCGACGGGCG
Organism: uncultured Actinomycetota bacterium; assembly: GCA_963713225.1. Classification (GTDB taxonomy): domain Bacteria; phylum Actinomycetota; class Actinomycetes; order Mycobacteriales; family Mycobacteriaceae; genus Mycobacterium. Next base: position 127,917 of record CAVQLB010000005.1, read on the forward strand.
GCCGCCTCGTCCGACGCGGCAAGCGCGTCTCGGTGGTCGTCGGGGGTGAGCACCGCGATCGACGAACTGGTCTCGGTGAGGCCGTATGCGTTGACGAAACCCACGCTGGGCAGCAGCTCGAGCGCCTTGCGGACAAGGGGCAGCGCGACCTTCGATCCGCCGTACGCCAGGTTCCGCAGCGTCGGAAGATCCGTAGGGGTGCGTTCGAGCGCGGACACGATGCGATCGAGCATCGTCGGTACGACGGTTGCGGTGGTGATGCCCTCGTCGGCCACCAGCCGAACCCACTCAGCCGGGTCGAACTTGGTGAGGTACACCATCTTTCGGCCCGCATACAGATTGGACAATGCCGCGCTGACGCCCGCGATGTGATACGGCGGCACGCAGATCAATGCCGCGTCTTCCGGCGATGCCGATGCGAACTCGACGGTGCCGGTGACGTAGCTGGTCAAGTTGTTGTGCGTCAGCTCGACGGCCTTGGGTCGCGAGGTCGTGCCGGAGGTGAACAGCACGACCGCGATGTCGTCGGGGTCGGCGAATTCGGCCGCGGGCTCGGCGGTGCGGGCCGACGCGATGAACTCGTCCGAGGTGATCACCTGCTTACCCGAGCCCGCGACGATGTCGGCGTACTCGGCATCGGCGATGACCAGGGGAGTGGGCAGCCGGTCGATCAGTTCGCGCAGCCCGTCGGCGCTGAGCCGGTAGTTCAGCGGCGTGACCGCCACCGAAGCCCTCGCCGACGAAAAGAGCAGCAGCGGCAACATGGCGCCGCCGGCGCCGACATATGCCACGTGGCCCGCGCCCGAGGCGGCGATGACGCCGGCCCCGCCGTCGGCAAGCGCGCTGAGTTCGTCGGTGGTCAACCGCAAATCGCCGGAGACCACTGCCGTCCGGTCCGGGTCGCTCGAGACAGCCATCTCGAGCAGCAAAGAAATGCTCATGGTTTGTCGACGAAGATATCAAGGATGGGGTCGGCGCCGCCCCCGTAGCGGGACAGGTCGGTGATGCCGGCATCGGCCAGCAGTGCCGAATCGATGTAGCACTGGCCGTTCACCTCGGCGGGCGGGCGGGAGAAGATCTCCGCTGCCGCGTCGCCCATGATCTCCGGGCTGCGCGACCGAGCGGCCATCTTGTCGCCGTCGGCGAGGTTGGTCACCGCGGCCGTCGCGATGTAGGTCTCCGGCCACAAACAGCTGAACCCGATGCCTGCGTCGGCGTACTCGGCCGCCCAGCCCAGCGACAACAGCGTCATGCCGTACTTCGACAGCGTGTAGGACGGGTGGGCGCCCAGCCAGTGCGGGTTCATGTTCATCGGCGGCGCCAGCGTCAGCACATGCGCTCCGGCCTTTTGTGCTCCTCGCGTGCGCGCCGCAGACTTGCGCAGATACGGCACACACGCCTTGGTCAGCAGGAACGTGCCCCTGACGTTGATGTCCATCATCAGGTTGAACTTCTTGAGCGCAAGCTGCTCGGTCGGTTCGGTGGCGATGGCGCTGGCGTTGTTGACGCAGAAGTCGACGCCGCCGAAGTGCTCCACCGCGGTGTCGACGGTGCGCTGCACGTCTTCTTCGTTGCGCACGTCGCCGACCACGGCGACACCCTTACCGCCCGCGGCCTCGATCTCGGCGACTGCGGTGTGCACGGTGCCTGCGAGCTTCGGATGCGGTTCGGCCGTCTTGGCCAGCAGCACGACGTTGGCGCCCCGCCTGGCCGCGCCGAGCGCGATCGCCAGCCCGATGCCACGGCTGGCGCCGGATACGACAAGGGTGCGGTCGGTGAACGACCGGCTCGATTGGCTGGACATCTGCCTCCTCGGAAGGTCCCTCACCCTAACAAATCGGTATTGGCATTCTCATTTTGGGCAAGTGCCATATTCACTGTGTACCGGGTCTTCGCCCTAGGCCTGGCCGTCTCTGCTGGCCTCTCCCAGTGCACGTTTCCGGCCTGCGGTATTGGCATTCTCATTTTTTGCAAGTACGTTATCCATTGATGAGCGACCCAGTTCAGACCCCCTCCGGCATCCCGCTCGAGCCCGTTTATGGACCGGCCGATCGGGCCGGTGACCCGCCTGCGCCGGGGACCTACCCGTTCACCCGCGGCAATTTCGCGAGCGGATACCGCGGCAAGCTGTGGACCTTCCGACAGTATTCGGGCTTCGGCACCGCTGAGGAGTCCAATCGCCGCTACCGCTACCTGCTGGATCAGGGCGGAACGGGCCTCTCGGTGGCGCTCGACCTGCCCACGCAGTGCGGCTTCGACTCCGATGATCCCGAGGTCAGCGAGGAGGTGGGCCGGGTCGGCGTCGCCGTCGACACGCTCGCCGACGCCGAGATCCTGTTCGACGGCATCCCGCTCGACAAGATCAGCACCAGTTTCACGATCAACGGCACGGCCGCCATCCTGCTGGCGTTCTACGTCGCCGCCGCCGAGAAGAAGGGCGTGCCGCGCGAGAAGCTCACCGGCACCATCCAGAACGACATCCTCAAGGAGTACGCCTCCCGCGGCACCTGGATCTGGCCGCCGGAGCCGTCGCTGCGGCTGATCGCGGACACCATCGAGTTCTGCGCCGCCGAGGTGCCCCGGTTCAACGCGATCTCGGTGGCAGGCGCGCACTTCCGCGACGCCGGGGCCAACGCCGTCCAGGAGATGGCCTTCACGCTGGCCGACGGCGTCACCTACTGCGACACCGTCGTCGAGCGCGGCCGGATGTCCATCGACAAGTTCGCGCCGCAGATCTCCTTCTTCTTCTACACGCACGGCGACTTCTTCGAGGAAATCGCGAAGTACCGGGCGGGCCGGCGGCGCTGGGCCACCATCGTGCGCGAGCGGTACGGCTCCACCAACGACAAGGCGTCGATGTTCCGGTTCGGCTGCGTGTCCGGCGGCGCATCGCTGTACGGCCCCCAGGCGAGGAACAACGTCGTGCGCGTCGCCTATGAGGCCATGGCATCGGTGCTCGGCGGCGTCCAGTCCATGTTCACCGCCGCATGGGACGAGCCCTTCGCGCTGCCCAGCGAGGAATCGGCGACGCTGGCGCTGCGCACCCAGCAGATCCTCGCGTACGAAACCGGAGTGGCGGCGGTCGCCGACCCACTCGGCGGCTCGTACTTCGTCGAGGCGCTCACCGATGCGACCGAGGAGAAGATCATCGAGATCATGCACGATCTCGATACCCACGGCGGCATGGTGCGCGCGATCGAGGACGGATATCTGCAGGGCCTGATCGCCGACGAGGCATTCAAGATCCACCAGGAGGTCGAATCCGGTGTCCGGCCCGTCATCGGCGTGAACAGGTTCGTCTCCGACGAGCCCGCCCCGGACGTGTCGATGTACGAGCTCGACGCCGAGGGCCGAGACGTTCAACTGAAGCGGCTGTCGAAGGTCAAAGCCGATCGCGACGACGTCGCGGTGAAGGAAGCCCTTGCAGCGCTCGCGCGTGCCGCCGACGGCGACGACAACCTCATGCACAACCTGATCGACTGCGCCAACGCCTACTGCACCGTCGGTGAGATGGTGTCGACGTTGAAGGCGGTCTGGGGCGAGTTCGTGCAGCCGGTGGTGTTCTAGTGGCCACTCGGGTGCTCGTCGCCAAGCCGGGTCTCGACGGCCACGACCGCGGGGCGAAGATCGTCGCGCGCACACTGCGCGACGCCGGATTCGAGGTCATCTACACCGGGATCCGGCAACGCATCGAGGACATCGTGTCGATCGCGCTGCAGGAAGACGTAGCGCTCGTTGGGCTTTCGATCCTGTCTGGCGCGCACGTCGCGCTGACCACCCGCACGGTTGATGCGCTGCGCGCCGCCGATGCGGGCGACATCGCCGTCGTCGTCGGCGGCACGATCCCCGAGGCCGACGTCCAGAAGCTACTCGACGCCGGGGCGTCCGCAGTGTTCCCGACCGGCACGCCGTTGGAAACCTTGGTGCGCGATGTTCGGGCACTGACGGAGAAGGCAGGAGAGTCCGCCAAATGAGACTTGGTGTGATGATCGGGGCCGAGCGCGGCGATATGGCACGCAAGGTGAAGAAGTTGGTGGCCGACATCGAGTGGGCCGAAGCCGCGGGCCTGGACACCGCGTGGATGCCGCAGGTGCCCGACGACTTCGACGCGCTGACCATGGTGGCGCTGATGGCCGCGCACACCTCACGCATCGAGCTCGGTACCGCCGTGGTGCCGCTTCAGGCACAGCATCCGATCGCCCTTGCCCGCCAGGCGCTCTCGGTGCATGCGATGGCTGCCGGACGGTTGGCGCTCGGCGTCGGTCCGTCGCACCACTGGATAGTGCGGGACATGCTGGGCCTCCCCTACGAGAAGCCGGCGGCGTATACCCGCGACTACCTCGAGGTGCTCAACGCCGCGATCGCCGGTCCTGGCCCGGTCGACGTGGACAACGACTCGTTCACCGTGCACAACCCGACGGTGTTGGGTGCCGAGACGCCGATGCCGGTGTTGGTGGCGGCGCTCGGGCCGGTGATGCTGCAGATCGCGGGCGAGCACGCCGACGGCACCGTGTTGTGGATGGCCGACGAGAAGGCGATCGGTGATCACATCGCGCCGAAGATCAACAAGGCCGCGGCCGAGGCGGGCCGACCTGCCCCGCGGGTCGTCGCAGGAATTCCGGTGTGTCTCTGCGCCAACTCGGAGATCGACGCGGCCAAGGAGCGAGCCAACCGCATTCTCGCCGAAGCGGAGACGTCGCCGAACTATCAACGGCTGCTCGACCGCGGCGACGCTCGCGACGTCGGCGATCTCTGCGCGGCCGGTGACGAGGAAGCGATCGTGGCGCGGTTCCGGCAGTTCGCCGATGCCGGCGTCACCGACCTGTCGGTGAGGCTGCTGCCGATCGGGGACACCCGCGATGAACTTGTCGCATCCAAGTACCGCACGCGCGAGGTGATTGCGGAGTTGGCCAAGGCCGTGCGATGAGTGCGGACGGCCCGCTGGCGGGCATTCGCATTCTCGAGGTCGGGGTCATGCTCGCAGGCCCGTACGCCACGATGCTGCTTGCCGACCTCGGTGCCGAGGTGATCAAGATCGAGCCGCCCGGCGGGGAGATCTCCCGCCAGGTCAGCGACAGCTACTTCGCCAGCCTCAACCGCAACAAGCAGAGCGTCTGCCTGGACCTGAGGTCGGAGGCAGGCAAGCAGAAGCTGGGCGAGCTGGTCGCGAAATCGCATGCGCTGCTGGTCAATATGAAGCCGTCGGCGATCCGCAGGCTCGGGCTCACGTACGAAGACCTTCGGCAGCACAACGAGAAGATCGTCTGCGTGGCCCTGACCGGTTTCGGGATGGACGGGGGTGACGACCCGGCCTTCGACTACGTGATCCAGGCCGGGACGGGGGTGGCGGCGATGACCGGCGATCCATCCGGACCGCCGACGCTGCCCGGATATTCGGCGGCCGACAACTCCACCGGGCTGGCCGCGGCGCTGGGTCTGCTGGCGCAGATCGTGTCGGGTCGCGGCGGTCAGGTCGATGTGTCGTTGCGCGACGTGGTGATGTCCCAGTTGAACTACCGGGCGTCGGCGTATCTCAACGACGGTGCCGCACCGCAACGCCATCCGTTCGGCGCGCACTCGTATTACGTTCCAGCGCAGCTATTCTCGACGGCCGACGGTTACCTTGCGCTCTTCATCACCCACGACGCGTTCTGGAAGTCGTTCGCCGACGAGGCGGGCATATCCGGCTTCCCGACGATGGCCGAGCGGGCGGCTCAGCGCGACGAGGTGCTCGCCGTCGTCACCGCGGCACTGGCCACCGACAGCGCGAAAAGTTGGGAGGCCCGGCTACGTCGGCTCGGGATTCCCGCCGCCGCGGTACGCACACTGCCCGATGCGCTCGAGGCAATGCCGGAGCTGATCGTGACGGCAGGGGGCTACCGGTTGGTGGGGAGCCCGATCCACATCTCCGGCTACCAGCCGGACTATCGGCCGCCGCCCCACCTGGACGAGCACGGCGCGATTCAGTCGTATTCGACCGTCACCGACGACGTATCCGGCACGCCCTGACAGGTGAGGATGTATCCCTCCGCCACCTCGTCCTCATCCAGCGCGTCGTTGACGCGCATCGTCGCTGAGCCCTCGGTGATCCGGGCCATGCAGGTGCCGCAGTTACCGGCCTCGCAACTGAACGGTGGCGACAGCCCCGCGCGCCGCGCACTTTCCAGCAGCGTCTCGTTCTCGACGCGCGACACCGAAGCCGTTTTCCGGTCGAGCAGGATCGTCACGGTCCCCTCGACGGTCATCTGACGTCTCCTTGTGCCATTGAGATTCTGTTTCTACGAGAATACTATTCTCGCTATAGGATAGTGTGTTCTCGGTACCTCGTGCAACGGCTGAAAGGGCGGGTGAGCTGACATGAGCGGGCCGGCCGCCCTCGCCTTCGACGAACGCGAATACAGCATTGCCCAGCTCGAAGGCCTGTCAAACGGGATGGCGACCACCCTCGAGCAGCGAGGGGTGCGTGCCGGCGACCGGGTGGCGCTCATGTCGTCGAACCGACCGGAGTTCGTCGTCGCGCTGCGCGCCATATGGCGCCTTGGTGCCGCGGCGGTCCTGCTCAGCCCGGCGTGGCGGGAAACCGAGGTCGAACAAGCGCTTGCGTTGACCAAGCCGACGCATGCCGTCGGGGATCACCCGGTGCTGGCCGCCCTGATGCCGATGCTGCAGCTGGATGACCCCGTCACTCCGGGACTGCGGGAGTTCGACGCACCGGATCCGGACGCGGATGCGCTCTTCGTGTTCAGCTCCGGCACGACCGGGATGCCCAAGGCCGTTCGACACACCCACCGCGGGTTCGCGGTGGCCGTGCGGCATTGGCGTGACGCCCTTGGGTTGTCCTCTGATGACCGCATGCAGATCGTGACGCCACCGTCGCACATCCTCGGCCTGCTGAACATCGTGATGGCGCTCGAAACGGGAGCGTGGATTCGGCTGCATCGCCGCTTCGACATCGACCAGATGCTGCATCACATCGAGGCCGACCGCATCACCATCGAGATGGCCGTGGCGCCGATCGCGCTGGCGCTGGCCGCGCATCCGAAAGTGGATTCCTACGACCTGTCGTCGCTGCGGTACATCATGTGGTGCGCGACGCCGGTCACTGCGAGCGTTGCCGAGGTCGTCACCGAGAGGACCGGCGTGAATTGGGTGACCGCCTACGGCACAAGCGAATTGCCGGTGATCGCCTGCAACTCGCTCGAGGGGGCCCGGTTGGACACCGTCGGACGCCCGGTGCCCGGGGTCGATGTTCGAATCGTCTCGCTGGCGGACGGCGCGACGGTGGCGCCCGGCGAGGTCGGCGAGATTCAGGCCCGATCGGATTCCGTGATGGCCGGTTATCTGCCCGATGACGCCACCGCACAGGCGTTCTCCGACGGGTGGTACCGGACGGGTGACGTCGGCTACCTCGACACCGACGGCTGGTTGCGGATCACGGACCGGGCCAAGGAGATGATCAAGGTGCGAGGGTTCCAGGTCGCGCCCGCCGAGATCGAGGCCGTGCTGCACGGGCATCCACGGGTCGACGACTGCGCCGTCTTCGGCGTCGACGATCCGAACGACGGCGAAGCGGTCGTCGCCGCGGTCGCACCTCATGGTTCAGTGGATCCCGATGAGCTCATCGACCTTGTCGCGCAGCGGCTGGCGTCCTACAAGCGACTGAGCACAGTGGTGATCGTTCCCGAGATTCCGCGGCTGCCTTCCGGAAAGGTGCTGCGCCGAGTGCTGAAGGATAAGCATGGATGTCCGTCTGACGGCTGAACAGCGGCAGTTGCGCGAGGCCGCCGCCGAGTTGGCCGATGACCTCGGGCCGGGGTCGGTCGCCGACCTGGATGACGCAAACCGCGTCGCGCGGCTCGAGAAGGCGATCGACGGGACCGGGTTTCGGACCCTGCGCAGCGACGGCGCCTCCGGCGTGGAGGTGGCCATCGTCGCCGAGGAGTTCGGCAGGGGACTGGTAGACGTCCCGTTCATCGGCCCGGTGCTGGCCGACGACCTGGCCCGCCGGATCGGAAAGCCGCTTTCGCCGGCTTCGGACGCCTCGTCCGTCGATTTCACGGGAAGCCTTGCGGGAGTTGCCGAGTCACCGGCCGAGCTCGGGGAGTTGTCGGAGGAGGACGCCGGTCGCTGGCACGCGCTTGCGCTCACCGCGACGACGGCCGACATCGTCGGCGCCGCCCGCGGCACCCTGAACCTGGCCACCGAGTACGCAAAGATGCGCGAACAGTACGGCGCGACGATCGGGTCGTATCAGGCGGTCGGCCATCTGCTGGCCGAGGGTCTGGCGCTGATCGAAGGGTGCGTCAGTGTGTTGCGGCACGCCGCGTGGGCGGTCGATGAACTGCCCGTCGTCGAGGCGGTGGAAGCAGGTCGAGTGGCCAAGATCTATTGCGCGCGTTCGGCGTTGACGGTCTGTGAGACGTCCATTCAGGTGCACGGCGGTATCGGCAACACCTGGGAATGCCTCGCGCACGTGTACCTGCGCCGGGTACTCGCCGCCACTGAAAGGTGGCCGGTGAAGCTGGAGGAGTTGACCATTGGACTTTCGTGATTCGCCGGAGGAGGCCGCATTCCGGGATCGGTTGCGCGGCTGGCTGACCGAGCAGAAGGGCAAGTTCCCCACCTCGGGCGACGAGTACTGGGCCAAAGCCGGCGAATGGCACGTCGCGTTGTACGAGGCCGGCTTCTTCGGCACGTCGTGGCCCAAGGCGTATGGGGGCCAGGATCTTCCGCCGGTGTACGACGTCATCGTCGACGAGGAGATCGCGAAGGCCGGAGCGCCTGCGCGGCCCAGCCTGGGTTACCTCGTCGTCGGACTGAGCCATCACGGGGATGAGGAACTGCGGCAACGGTTCCTGCCGGGAATGATCAACGGGACCGAGCGGTGGTGTCAGGGATTCAGTGAGCCTGGTGCGGGTTCGGACCTGGCCTCATTGACGACGACGGCGGTCCGCGACGGTGACGAGTACGTCATTGCCGGCCACAAGATCTGGACGAGCTACTCCGACGTGGCCGACTGGTGCCTGGTGCTGGCCCGCACGGACAAGGACGTGCCGAAGCACAAGGGCATCTCGGCGTTCATCGTCAACATGCACCAGCCGGGGATCGAGCAGCGACCGTTGAAGATGATCAGCGGCGTCACCAAGGAGTTCGGCCAGGTCGAGTTCGACGGCGCCAGGGTGCCGGTCGGCAATATGGTCGGAGCGCCCGGTGACGGATGGAAACTGGCGATGACGGTCGTCAGCCACGAGCGCGAGCCGTCGACGTTGGGCTTCTCCGCGCGGTACGGAAAGACGGTGCGCCAGTTGGCCGGCCGCGTGGACGGTCCGGTACCCGAGGAGCTGTCGTGGGCGTGGGTGCAGACCGAGATGCTGCGATTGCACGTGCGCAGGCGATTGTCGGAGCAACTCGACGGCCTGACCCATGGCCCGCAGGGGTCCCTCGACAAGCTGCTGATGACCTGGGTCGAACAGTCGGTCGGTCACGCCGCGCTGGCGACGGTCGGGTCGGGCGACGAAGAAATGTTCGGGGCCTACATGTACAGCCGCGCCCAGAGCGTCATGGGTGGCACCAGCCAGATTCAGAAGAACATCATCGCGCAGCGGATCCTCGGATTGGCAGTGCGTTGAGCGAAGGGAATTGAAATGTACGACATGCCAGACGAAATCGACGTCAAGGCCGACGGCGCCCTGCGCATCATCACGCTGAACCGTCCCGACGACCTCAACGCCGTCAACGACAACCTGCACGTGGGGCTGGCCAAGATCTGGGAGGCGCTCAACGAGGACACCAGCGCACGGGCGGCAGTCATCACCGGTGCGGGCCGCGCGTTCTCGGCGGGCGGCGACTTCAACTACCTCGACGAGCTTCGCAACGACGAGCCGCTGCGGCAGAAGACGATCAAGCACGGCCGTGACCTCGTCATCGGCATGCTGCGCTGCCGCATCCCGGTCGTCGCCGCGGTGAACGGCCCGGCCGTCGGGCTCGGCTGCAGCCTGGCCGCGCTGTCCGACATCGTCTACATCGCCGAGACGGCGTTCTTCGCCGATCCCCACGTACAGATCGGACTGGTCGCCGCTGACGGCGGCCCGCTGGTGTGGGGTTCGCAGATCAGCCTGCTGCAGGCCAAGGAATTCGCGTTGACCGGAGTGCGGATCAAGGCCCAACGCGCCGTCGAGTTGGGTCTGGCCAACCACGTCGTCGAAGATCCCCTGGCCGAGGCGATCGCGTGCGCGAAGAAGCTCATGGAGCTGCCCCAGCAGGCGGTCGAGGCCACCAAGCGGCTGATGAACATCCAATTGGAGAAGGCCGTGATGGCGTCGCTGGACTACGCCAACCTCGCCGAGTACGTGTCGTTCGGGACAACCGACTTCAACAAGATCGTGGACGGGCTGATCGCCAAGGGCTAGCGGTTCTCTTCACACCGATTCAAACCCGTAACTCGTAGCTGATCCGCAGTTAACGTCGAAAGACCAATACTGCAATCAATTTCGAGGGGGCGGGTTGATGACCGCTGCAACCAGCACTGCGCTGCAAGTGACGCCGTTGTCCGGATGGACCGGGGCGTTGATCACCGGAGTGGATCTTTCCGCGGCACTGTCACACGACGAGAAGACGGCGATCCGTGCCGCGCTGCACACGTGGAAGGTGGTGTTCTTTCGCGATCAGACTCTCGACCATGCCGCCCAGATCGCCTTTGGTGCCCAGTTCGGTGATGTGACGCCGGGGCATCCGTACGAGGGCGACTCCGCCCCGCCAGGATTCCCGCAGATCCACACCGTCTCTCCCGCTGCATATGACCATCGCTACGGCACGCGATACCGCAAGAAACAGAGCCCCAACGGCCCAGGTTGGCATGCCGACGTCACCCCGCTGATCAACCCGCCGTCGCACTCGATCCTGCGTGCCGAAGCCGTGCCGCCATACGGCGGGGACACGCAGTTCGTCAACGTCGCAGCGGTCTATGCGGGTCTCTCCGAACCAGTCCGCGGGCTCATCGATGAACTGCGGGCCGAACACCGTTTCGGGGCAACCGTTTCCGCTGACCGCAGCACGGAGAAGATCGGCGACCTGGTTCGCACCAACCCGCTGGCTTCCATACATCCCGTCGTTCGGGTGCATCCAGAGACCAAGGAACGGGTGGTGTACGTCAATCCCTCCTTCACCCGCGAGATCGTCGACCTCGCGCCCCGGGAGAGCAGGCACGTGCTGGACCTGCTGTTCGAGGAGATCGCCCGACCCGAGTACGCGGTGCGCTTCAAGTGGGCACCGGGAAGTGTCGCGTTCTGGGACAACCGCGCGGCGCTTCACCTTGCGCCACGCGACTTCGAACACATCGACGGGGACCGGATACTGCACCGCATCACGCTGGTGGGCGACATCCCGGTCGGACCCGACGGGCGCGAATCCGAGTCGTTGTCGGGCGACTACTTCGGGCCGGCCTGACATGGCGACGGTGCTCTCCCGTTCGCGGGCGGAGACTTCACGACCGCAGGCTCAGCAGCCAGCTGCGCTCGTCGACCCGCGTGCCGTGATCGACAAGCGCCACCGCAGGCAGTTCGCCCCGCGTTGGTTGCAGCGGCTGTTCGGTCCGATGCTGCTCGTCGTCCTGTGGCAGATACTGTCCACCACCCGGGTTTTCGACGAGCGCACCGTGCCGCCGCCGACCAGGGTGGTCAGCACCGCGGTCCGCCTGATCGCCGAGGGGTCGCTGCAGGAGCACCTCATCACCAGCCTGCTGCGGGTCGGGTACGGGGTGCTGTTCGGAATCGCGCTAGGGCTCGGGTTGGCGTTGATCGCCGGGCTGTCGCGCGTGGGGGAGAACTTCGTCGACGCGAATATGGAAGTGCTGCGGGCGGTTCCGAACTTCGCGCTGGTGCCGCTGCTGATCGTGTGGTTCGGGATCAGCGAGGTGCCCAAGATCCTGCTGATCACGCTGGCCGTGGCGGTGGCCATCTACATCAACACGTTCAGCGCCATCCGGAGCGTGGACGCCGGCCTGGTCGAGGCGGCCAGGTCGTTCGGGGCCGGGCGGGCCGAACTCATCTACCGGGTCATCGTCCCGGGCTCGTTGCCAGGCTTCCTGGTGGGACTTCGGTTGGCGCTCACGGCGTCCTGGCTGTCGCTGATCTTCGCAGAGACCATCAACGCGAAGAAGGGCCTGGGCCGGATGATGACCGACGCCCGCGAGTACTTCCAGATCGACATCGTCTTCGTGTTGATCGGGGTGTACGCCATCCTCGGACTGGCGTCGATCATCGTGGTCCGCTTCCTCGAGGCGCGCCTGCTCACCTGGAGGCGCGCGTATGACGGCGACTGAGTTGGCGACCGACACGGTGGTTGTCGCCCGTGACGTCCGAAAGACGTTCGGCGGTCCCGGCAATGAACCGGTCATCCACGGACTGAACCTGGAGATCCGCTCGGGCGAGTTCGTGGCGCTGCTCGGGCGCAGCGGCTCGGGCAAGAGCACCTTCCTGCGCGCACTCGGCGCGCTGGACGGCGACTTCGAGGGTTTCGTCCGGGTGCCGGAGCGGCGGGCCATCGTCTTTCAGGACCCGCGGCTGCTGCCGTGGCAGCGCGTGCTGACCAACGTCACCGTCGGCCTTCCCGCGACCGCGGCGGTGCGGGAGCAGGCGCGGGCGGCGCTGCGCGAGGTGAACCTCGCCGACAAGGCCAAGGTGTGGCCGCGCACGCTGTCCGGCGGAGAGGCGCAGCGCGTCGCATTGGCCCGTGCGCTGGTACGCGAACCCGAACTACTGCTGCTCGACGAACCGTTCGGCGCACTCGACGCGCTGACCCGCATCAAGATGCACGGTCTGCTGCAGGACCTGTGTCGTCGCCATACGCCCGCCGTGCTGTTGGTGACCCATGACGTCGACGAGGCGATTCTGTTGGCCGACCGGGTGATCGTGCTCACCGACGGGTCGATCTCGCTCGATGTGGTCGTCGAGGTGCCCAAACCGCGGGCACGGGATTCCCACGAGTTCGCGACGCTGCGGCGCAGGCTGCTGGCCGAGCTCGGCGTCACCGGAGAACTTCAACTATAGAACCGTGCCCCGTGCACACGATCGAGGACAAGACATGAAACCCTTAGCTCGTTTACTGTGGAAACTGCCTGCTGTACTGGCGATTTCGCTATCGATGGCAGCCTGCGGCCTGTCCGACGACGAGGCCGACACGGCCATCGACTCGGTGCGGATCGCCTCGAAGGCGGACGTACCGCCCGGCACCAAACTGATCGTCGCGGAGCAGAACGCCACACAGTCGCTGCCGTGGAACCTCGCCAACGCAGGCAAGGACGCCCCGTACAGGGTGGAGTTCGCGGACTTCAGCGGCGGCGCGGCGGTGATCGAGGCGCTGCGGTCGGGCGCCGCCGACATCGGCTCCATCGGTGAGGCGCCGGTGCCGATCGCCGTCGACAGCGGCGTCACCGATCTCGTCACCATTGGGCTGCAGGCGAATCCGGGGACCAGCGGCGGCTACTACCTGGTGGCCAAACCGAACAGCGGCGTCACCAAGATCGAGGACCTCCGCGGCAGGCGTGTCGCGTACCCGCCCGGCTCCGGCCGTCACATGGTCACGGCGGCGCTGCTCAAACAACACGGCCTGGACCTCAAGCACGACGTCCAGCCGGTGGAACTCGCCGGCGCCGAGGTGGTTCCGACGTTCGCCGCAGGCGCGGTCGACGCGGCCATCGTGCTGGGCAACCAGTACTACCAACTGGGCGAGCCGCCGGTCCTCGGCGACGGCACCGGAATCAACACCGGCATCCAGAGTTTGATCGTGCGAAAGGATGTGCTCGACGATCCGGTGAAGGCGACCGCCATCGGCGACTACGTCGGTCGGGCGATCGCCGCCAACAACTGGAAGGACAGTCACGCCGACCAGTGGATCAACGAGTACTACGTCAAGCAGCAGGGCATCACGTTCGACCAGGGCAAGAAGCTCTACGAAGAGGACGGCGTCGCCTCCTACTATCCGATCGATGGGGCTTCGACGGCACTGTTCCAGAGCGTCGCCGACGGCCTGTACGAGACCGGGACCACCAAGACGCACGTCGACCTCAAGCCGTACGTCGATGGCCGATACAACGACATCGTCAAGGCCCAGAACGAGCTCGACGGTGTGACACCCAAGCCGACCAATTCCTGACGAGAGGGGAAAACCGCTATGACACAGGTAGTTCAAGGGGTCGACGTCCGGCCGCAATCGGGATGGACCGGAGCCGAGATCAGTGGCGTCGACCTGAGGCGGCCACTCGATCAACGGCAGGTCGACGAGATTCGTGCGGCGCTGTTGAAATGGAAGGTGGTGTTCCTGCGCGACCAGTTCATCGACCACGACGACCACCTGCGGTTCGCGTCGGCGTTCGGGGCTCCGACACCGGCGCATCCGCTGTTCGATGCGATCTCCGATCCGAACTACCCGACGATCTATCCGATCTTCCGCGACCGGTTCAAGGCGCGATACGGCGGCAGCCGGGGCTTCGACAAACCGAACTGGCACGCCGACGTGACCGCGGCGGTCAATCCCCCTGCGGCGTCGATACTCCGGGCCGAGGTGATTCCGCCCTACGGCGGGGACACCCAGTGGTCGAACACCGTCGCCGCGTACGCAGGCTTGTCGGCGCCGCTGCAGCGGCTGGCCGACGGACTTCGTGCCGTGCACCGCTTCTCGCCGCCGGACGGTGCGACCGCGACGGAGGACTACGAGCGCAGGGTGCGACGGCGGCCGTTGCTCACCGAGCATCCCGTGGTTCGGGTGCATCCGGAGACGGGGGAGAAGGCGCTCTACGTCAACCCCGGATTCACCACGCACATCGAGGGCGTATCGGCGCACGAGAGCCGTCGCCTGCTCGGCCTGTTCTACGACGAGCTGGCCCGTCCCGAGTACACCGTCCGGTTCAAGTGGGAGCCCGGCAGCATCGCCTTCTGGGACAACCGTTCCACCGTGCACCTGGCCCCCACCGACCTCACCACCGAACACGACCGCCGTTTGTACCGGGTGACGCTGGTGGGAGACGTGCCACAGGGGCCGGATGGACGGCCGTCGATCGCACTCGACGGCGAACCTTTCGAGGCCATCTGACCCGTCGCCGAGGACTAGTGTCATGAGTCGTAAGTTCACAGCTGTACTGGATCGATTCTCGGACCCAAGTAGGCGGTCGCGATGCTAGCGCCGAGATTGCACTCAGGGCTGCCCTTTGTGCTACGACCCTCAGGGCAATCTCACGGCTAGTGTCACGATTAGTGTCCGCCGTCAGGCACCACAGGCTGCCGACGAATTAACGACTCACGACACTAGCGCGCCACGCGATAGCCCAGGTAGACGACTGCTTGACCTGAAGGTGCGAGTCTCGACGAGTTCGAGATTCACCCGGCGCTCGCGCTGGGGAAAGAACGGAGTGCCACCGCCGACCAGCACCGGGTAGACCCTGGCACGGTATTCGTCGATCAGATCCAACGCGGCTGCCTCGGCGGCGAGGGCCGCGCCACCGATCGCGATGTCACCGTCCCCCGGCTCGGCTCGCAACCGCTCGATCTCCTCTGCCAGGCCGCCCGAAGCCAGGCGGGCATGGCCCTGCACCGCCGACAGCGTGGTGGAGAAGACGACCTTCGGGAGCGGCTTCCAGATGGCGGTCCACTCGAGCTCTGCGTCGTCGAGGGACTGATCCTGTTCGGCGGTCTCCCAGTACAACATCGTCTCGTAGAGCCGTCGTCCCATCAGGTGAACGTCGACTCCTCGTACCTCGTCGATGCAGAAGCGAAAAACCTCGTCGTCTGGCGGGGCCCAATCGAAGCCGCCGTCCGGCCCCATGATGTAGCCGTCAAGTGAGACGCCCATCGAATAGGTCACGTTGCGCATCGGGAGTCCTCCTCAACTAATGGGTTCGACAGTAAGACCGCCGGACGCCGCAGGACTCATCGCCGCAGATACACCTGCCTGCCCATCGCCCACGTCTGCTCGATCGCGCGGTCGTCGCCGACCGCCATCACGCCGAACAACAGGTCCGCGGCCTGCTCGAGCGTCTGTGGCGTGCCGCCCTCGGCGATCAGGGACTGCCGCCAGGCCAGCGCGGGCGGTCCGCCATTGCAGTCGAGTACGACGAAGTCGGCTTCCTTGCCTGGGTCGAAGTTGCCGACCAGTTCGTCGATATACAGTCCTTCGGCGCCGCCCAGCGTGATCGACCAGAAGCCGCGATAGGACGAGAGCTTGTTGCGCTCGGCCTCGGCGGGATCTTTGAGCATGCCGTTGTTCATCATGCCGATCTTGTACGCCTCGTCCAGGACGCTGAGCATCGAGAAGCGGTTGCCGCCACCGACATCGGTGCCGAACGACAGCCTGACGCGGTGCTCCGGATCGGTGGCGCGGCCGAGGCGGAACAGTCCGCTGCCGAGGAACAGGTTCGAGCAGGGGCAGAAGGTGATCGACCCGCCGAGCTCCGACAAGCGGCGGAACTCGTCGTCGGACAGCCACACGCCGTGGCCGCCCGAGAACTTCGGCCCGACCAGCCCATATTTGTCGTAGACCGCGACATAGTCGGCGCTGTCGGGATAGAGCTCGCGCATGTCCTCGCATTCACCGGTCGTCTCCGACATGTGCGTGTTGACCCAGCAGTCCGGATGCTCGCGCTTCAGGCGCTCGCAGGCGCTACGGCGTGGCGTGCCTGCGTCGATCAGAGTGCGCCTGGTGCTCGATCAGCGTGCTATAGAAGTCCTCGGCGCTGATGCCGTATCCGGCAGGCGCAAGGCGGTCGATGCCGGTGAGGCCGGCGATCAGCCGCATGTTGCGCCGCGCGGCCTCGTCGAACAGCTCCTCGGTGGCGGCCGGCGCGGTGGTGGTAAAGGCTTGGCAGGTGGTCGTGCCCGAGGCCACCAGATTGTCGAAGAACCGCCCCGCCGCCTCACGGGCGTAGGCGCGGTCGGCGAGCTTGATCTCCTCCGGGAAGACCCACTTCTCCAGCCACGGCAGCAGATGCTCGCCGAACGCGCCGAGCACCCGGGTCTGCGGAAAATGCACGTGGCCGTCGATGAAGCCGGGTACGACGAGCCGGTCGCTGATGGTCGTGACGTCCAGCCCTGCGTGCCGCGGGGCCACCTCGTCGTGCCCGCCGAAGTCGGCGATCCGGCCGTCCTCAACGACAAGCAGGCCGTCGGCGTAAAAGCGCGCCGCTTCGCTCTCCCGTCCGACATGCCGCCACGGATCGTCGATGAAATCGAGGAACGTGGCCCGGATACCGAACGCGGTCATCGCCCAACACTTCAGCGAAATAGCATTCCGGGTTGCGAATTCGCCGATTTAGCAGCCGGGAAGGCTATTTCGCGGTGAGCTCTTCCGAGCGTTGGATGGTTCCGGTGATGCCGGCCGCATCCTGTTGGGCCAGCAGAACCGCCGCGTCGGCCATCGCCTCGGGCGGCTCGACCATCTCCGGCGGAATCTCCATGCCTGCGCCGCCGGCCTGCCAGCCCTCGGTGAGCACCACCCGCGACGGGCTCAGGCAGTTGACGGCGATGTTGTCGGGTTTCAGGTCGGCGGCAAGCCCTGTGTAGAGCCGTTCAACTCCCGCTTTGCTCACCCAGTAGGCGTTGGAACCGTGGTCGGTCATCGTGACGCCGGTGGTGGTGATGGCGATCAGCGAGCCGCCACCGCGCGCCCGCACATGTGGGATGACCGCCTTGGTGACCAGGAAGACGCCGGTCAGGTTGACGTCCAGGCACAGCTGCCACCGTTTGAGTGGCGTCGACTCGATCGGGCCGAGCCACAACACCCCGGCGTTGGCGACCAGAATGTCGATCCCGCCGAACTCGGCGACGGTCGCGGACACCGCCGCCTCCACCGAATCCTCTTTGGTGACATCGCATGGCACGGCCAGTGCGCGCCCGCCCGACGACGAGATGTGCTCGGCGACAGAATAAATCGTGCCGGGCAGCTTGCCCTCGTGTTCGGAGCGTGCCGCGACCGCGACGGCCGCGCCCTCCCTGGCGAGGGCCGCGGCAACAGTCGCGCCGATGCCGCGACTGGCACCGGCCACGAAGGCCGTTTTGCCTTTGAGCCTCGGCTGCACCGTCACTGCAACGTTATTTCGGGGGGAAGCGCAACGCTCCGTCGAGCCTGATGATCTCGCCGTTGAGGTAGTCGTTCTCGATGATGCTCTGCGCCAGCTGGGCGTACTCGATCGAGCGGCCCATGCGCTTGGGGAACGGCACCTGCGGGCCCCAGTACTGCTCGAGCTGGTCGGCGGCCTTGCCGTAGGCGGGGGTGTTGATGGTGCCGGGCGCAATGGTGTTGACGCGGATGCCGAGCGGCGACAGGTCGCGCGCGGCGACGAGCGTCATGCCGAGGACCCCGCCCTTGGCCGCCGAATAGGGGAGCTGCCCGATCTGACCTTCATACCCGGCGATCGACGCGGTGTTGACGATCGCGCCGCGGGCGCCCTCTTCGAGAGGTTCGGATTTGGCGATCGCGGCTGCCGACAGGCGCATCACGTTGAACACCGCCGTCAGGTAGAACTCGATCGTCTTCTTGAAGCCCTCGAGCTCCAGCGGGGAGCCGTCCTTGCCGATCAGCCGGCCGCCGCTGGCGGGACCGCCGTGGGTGTCGACCGAAATCCGAAACGGTGCCAGGGCCACGGCCTCGGCGATCGCCGCGTTGACGGACTCCTCCGAGGTGGCATCGGTGGGCACATAGCGCACGCCGAGCTCGCTTTCCAGCGCTTTGCCCTTGTCATCGGCGAGGTCGGCGACGACCACCTTGGCTCCTGCGTCGTGCAGCCTGCGGACGGTCGCCTCACCCAGTCCGCCTGCGCCGCCGACGACGAGTGCGGAGCTACCGGCGATTTGCATGTGATTCCCCTTCTTGCAACTGACACTCTCAATCAGAGAGAATAGCATTCTCGCAACAGTCGAAACGGAGTCACCCCGATGCCGGAAGCAGTCGTCGTGTCCGTCCAGCGGGCACCGTAGGCTCGGCCTCACCGATGACCATCGACGAGCTCATCACCGCGGCGCGCGACGGGTCCGCCCGAGCGGCTGGACGCCTGTTGAGCCTGGTCGAGAGTCCGCGCCGTGACGAAGTGCTCGACGCACTAGGCGCGACCACGGCTCCCCGCATCATCGGCGTGACGGGACCGCCGGGTGCGGGAAAGTCGACGACGGTCGGCGCCCTGGTCAGTGTGTATCGCGAACGGGACCTGCGGGTGGCCGTGCTCGCCGTCGACCCGTCGTCGCCCTACAGCGGCGGCGCTCTGCTCGGTGACCGGATCCGGATGGCCGCGCACATCAACGACCCCGACGTGCTGATTCGGTCGGTGGCGACCCGCGGTCACCTGGGCGGGCTGGCCGCAGCCGTGCCGGCGGCGACGCGCCTGCTGGCCGCCTTGTCGTATGACCTGATCGTGGCGGAAACGGTCGGCGTCGGTCAGTCCGAGATCGAGATCGCCGCCATCGCCGACCCGACGATCCTCGTGCTCAATCCCGGTGCGGGCGACGCGGTCCAGGCGGCAAAGGCGGGCTTGCTGGAAGTCGCGGACATCGTCGTCGTCAACAAGGCCGACCGTGACGGCGCCGATCAGACGGTGCGGGATCTTCGCGCCGAGACCAAAGCGCCGATTCTGAAGCTCGTCGCCGCACAAGGCGATGGCATCCCCGAGTTGGTGGAGGCCATCGAGGCGCACCACCGTGCCGACAGTCCGGATCGTCGCAAGGCGCGCGCCCGTGCGCAGATTGTGTCGCTGGCACAGACGCGACTGCGAAGTCATTCCGATCTGGACCGGTTGGCGGAGTTGGTCGCCGACGGACAGTCAGATCCCTACACCGCGGCAGAACAGCTGTTCGCCATTCCCGTAGAGCCCTGATCTGGTACAAAGTTGCCACGACGGAACGGAGCGCAGCTGTGAGCGTAACGAGTTCAACTGTCTCGGGTGGCCCTGTCGAATTCGATCCGTACTCAGAGGATTTCTTCTGCGCACCGTTCGATACGTATCGCCGAATGCGTGACGAGGCGCCGGTCTATTACAGCGAGAAGTACGACTTCTGGGCGCTGACGCGGTATGACGACGTCGCCGCGGCGATCAAGGACCACGGGACCTTTTCGTCGGCCAAGGGCGTCACGCTCGATATCGTCAAGGCGCCGGAAGCGGAGAGCCCGGTGGGGAAGATCATCATTAGTTTGGATCCGCCCGAGCATGAGCGGATGCGCAAGCTCGTCAACCGTGTCTTCACGCCGCGGGCGATCGCGTCCCTCGAGCAGGTGGTCCGGGACACCATCGATCGCTATGTGCAGCAACTCGATCCGTCGTCGTTCGACGCGGTCGCCGACTTCGCGGCGCTCTTCCCGGTCGAGATCATCACGTCGATGCTCGGCGTTCCCGCCGCCGACCGGCAGCAGGTTCGGCTTTGGCTCGACAAGGGGCTGGAACGCGAGCCGGGGTCGATCTCACCGTCGGCCGAGAGCATGGACGCCATGATGCAGACGGCCACGTATTACTTCGGGCTGATCCAGGAGCGTCGCGCCAATCCCCAAGACGACATGATCAGCCGGCTCATCGAGACGGAAGTTGTCGAGGACGGCGAAGCCAGGCGGCTCGATGACATCGAGATCGCCGGATTCGCCACGATGCTCGGCGGTGCGGGCGCGGAGACGGTGACCAAGCTCGTCGGCAACGCGGTCGTCGTATTCGCCGACAACCCCGACCAGTGGCAGAAGCTCAAGGATGACCCCGGCAAGATACCCGCTGCGTTCGAGGAGTTGCTGCGGTACGAAGGGCCGTCGCAGTACCAGATCCGGACCACCACACGCGATGTCACGTTGCACGGCACCACGATTCCGCAGAATGATCCCGTCCTGCTGATCAACGGCTCGGCCACCCGCGACGAACGGTTCTTTCCCGACGCCGACCGCTTCGACATCGATCGCGAGCGGAAGGTCGGATACAACCTGAACTTCGGCTACGGCGTCCATAGTTGCCTCGGCGCAGCGCTCGCGCGGATGGAGGGCCGGATAGCGCTGGAAACGCTGATCGACCTGATTCCGAACTATGACGTCGACCGGTCCGGACTGCGGCGCGTACACATGACGAACGTGTGCGGCTGGGCCAACGTCCCCGTGCGCGCGGGGTGACCCGCTAGGGAACGGACTTGCCGGTCGCCGCGGCGTACCCGGCGCGGAAACCGAATACCATTGCGGGGCCGATCGTTCCGCCGGCACCGCCGTAGGCCTTACCGGTCGCACCGGCCATCGCGTTGCCCGCGGCGAACAGCCCCGGAATCGGGTCGCCGCTTACGTGCAACACGCGGCCGTCGCGGTCCGTTCGCGGCCCACCCTTGGTGCCCATCGCGCCCACCGTCACCGGCACCGCGTAGTACGGGGCCGTATCGACCGGGCCGAGCGTCTTGCCCGCCGTTGTCGCGGCGTCGTTGTCGCCCCAGTACCCGTCGTAAGCGCTTGAACCACGGCCGAAGTCAGGATCGTGTTCATGGGCGACGTTTTCGTTCCACGCGTCCAGCGTGCGGGCCAGACCGGCTACGTCGATGCCCGTTTTCTCGCCCAACTCGGCGAGGTCCTTCGACTCGCAGAACCAGTGCGGGACCGGGCCGTCGGGGTCGACGCCAAGGAATCCGTAGCGCTTGAGGTGTTGCGAGTCGAACACGATCCACGCCGGGTCGTTGAGGTAACCGTACCGGGGATCGAGATGGTGGAACGGACCCGCCATCGAGTTGTATTCGCCTGCCTCGTTGAGGAATCGCTTGCCCGCGCGGTTGACGATGATGCTTCTTGGCCTGGTGCGTTCGAGTCGCACGCTCCGGCTGCGCGGCTTGCCGCTCGAACGTGTCGCCGGGTATCTGGATGATCGGTACCCACCAGGCTTCGCCCATGTTGGCCAGGTCGGCGCCGTGTGCCATCGCCATGCGCAGGCCGTCGCCGGTGTTGTTCGGGGGCGAAACGGGACCGTGCATCGGGCCGCGCAGGAACGCCTCGACCAGCTCTTCGTCCCATTCGAACCCGCCGGTGCCCAGCACCACGCCCGCGCGGCCGCGGACGCGAATATCGTTGCCGTCCTGCTGGATTCGTACGCCAACGATGGCACCCGATTCGGCGATCAGTTCGATCGCCCTGGCATCGGTGTGGAGAGTCACGCCGAGGTCCAGCAGGCCCTTCAACAGGCCTGCGATCAGCGCGGTGCCCGCCACGCAGTAGTTGCCGGCCGCACTGTCGACCGAGGCGTGGATGCGGGCCCGGGTTTCGGCGTCGATACCGACGTTGCTGAAGTCGGCGGGAAACGACGTGATCCGGTCCCGCCATTCGCCGAGCCGATCCAGGTCGAACGGTTTCGCGTTCAGCGACCGTCCGCCCGTCGGCCGACCACCAGGCAGTTCGGGCTTGTAATCCGGGAACCCCTCGGCGATTTCGAACTGCAGCTCGCTGTGCTCCTCGACGAAGTCGAGCATCTTCGGGCCGGTGTGCACGAACGTCTCGACCAATTCACGGTCCATCACGCCCAACGACTGCGCCTCGAGGTAGCGCAGTGCGTCGGCCTCGGTCAGCTCGCCTTCTGGCGAGCGCCGGTGGGCGGGTATCCAGACGATGCCGCCTGATACCGCCGTGGTTCCGCCCACTGTCGCGGCCTTTTCGTACACCTCAACCGACGCGCCGTTGGCCGCCGCGGCCAAGGCGGCCGTCAGCCCGGCGCCACCGCTGCCCAGCACCACGACGTCGACTTCACGGTCCCAATCGGTCACCGTTGCTCACCCTTTCGGCTGCTGGACCCTCAACCGAGGATCGCGGATAATTCGTTGGCCGCCTTGATGACTGCGTCTCTGCCGTGCAGAACCACGTCCTCACGGTGGGAGATGAGATTGATGCATGTCGGCGGCGACGGAGGCCGTCGGCTTACCGGAACGGCCAGGCCGTAGGTATTCGGCTCGACCTCGCCGTGAGTGATCACCCAGCCCTTTTTACGGGTCGTAGGCACCAGATCTCGCTCCCCGGGACGGGGCGGCATGCTGGCCAGCAGCGCGATTCCGGCCGCCCCGCGTTCCAGCGGGTAGCGGCTGCCCTCGTGAAACGAGAGCTGATAGAACACGTTGGTCGGCACGATCACCGCGATCGCGACCTGCTGGTCACCCTCGGCGATGAGCAGTGACACCGTGGTGCCGAGCTCATCTGCCAGCGCGCGCAGTGTGGGCAGGCTGAGTTGACGAACGTTGTTGTCGAAGGACGCGCCCAGTACGGCCAGCGTTGACGCCGGCCGGTATCGACCGTCTTCGCCCTTGGCCACGAACCGATGCTGCGCAAGCGTCGACAGCAGGCGATAGGCGATGGTTCGGTGCACCCCGATCTCGTCGGCGACCTGCTGTGCGGTCATGCCACCCGCGGAAGAGGCAACCAGTTGGAGTGCCGCCAGCCCCCTGGCCAGGGTCTGCGAACCGGGCGCACCGTTGGTTCCCGCAGCAGCGGAGCTCGCCTTCGGCATGGCCCCCTCCTTGACAGACGGATTCCCGAGAGTGATGCTCTGACTATAGTGCACGTACATGTGCGATAAATGAGCAAAGTGCTTACAAGCTACGAGAATTGAGTTCTCGTCGTCAAGAGAGGTGACGGGTGTCGGAGCACGAAAGCGTTTGGAGCGATCTCCAGGGCGTCGCGTTCTCGCAGGGCTACCTCGATGTCGCCGGAATTCGCACCCGGTACCTGCACGCGGGCGATACGAGTAAGCCTGCGCTGGTACTGCTGCACGGGTCGGGCGGCCATGCCGAGGCCTACGTGCGCAACCTCGAGGCGCACGCCGAGCACTTCTCGACCTGGGCCATCGACATGCTCGGCCACGGCTACACCGACAAGCCGGGACACCCGCTGGAGATCAGCCACTACCTGGGACACCTGATGGCGTTCTTCGATGCCATCGGCGCCGAGCGGGCTCACCTGAGCGGGGAGTCGCTCGGGGGCTGGGTGGCTTCGCAGGCCGCCGTCGACCACCCGGACCGGATCGACCGGTTGGTGCTCAACACGGCGGGCGGCTCACAAGCCGATCCCGAGGTGATGAAACGAATCATCACGTTGTCGATGGCCGCGGTCGAGGCGCCGACGTGGGAAACCGTCCAGGCCCGAATCAAATGGTTGATGGCCGACAAGACCAAGGACTACGACGACATCGTCGCCAGTCGGCAACGGATCTACCGGCAGCCGGGCTTCGTCGCCGCCATGAGAGACATCATGGCGCTGCAGGATCCGGAGATCCGGGCACGCAATCTTCTCGGCCCGACGGAGTACGGCGCCATCACCGCGCCGACGCTCGTGGTGTGGACCAGCGACGACCCCACCGCCGACGTGACGGAGGGCAGGCGGATCGCGTCGATGATCCCCGGCGCTCGGTTCGAGGTGATGTCGGGCTGTGGCCATTGGCCGCAATATGAGGATCCGAAGACGTTCAACCGCCTGCACCTCGACTTCCTGCTGGGGCG
This sequence comes from uncultured Actinomycetota bacterium, assembly GCA_963713225.1. Classification (GTDB taxonomy): domain Bacteria; phylum Actinomycetota; class Actinomycetes; order Mycobacteriales; family Mycobacteriaceae; genus Mycobacterium. The sequence continues at coordinate 152,375 of CAVQLB010000005.1, forward strand.
CTGACCATGACGCAGGAGGCGGACGTCCTCATTGTCGGTGCTGGCCCGGTCGGGCTGACCCTGGCGAATATCCTTGGCCTGCAAGGTGTCCGGACGCTGGTCGTCGACGAGCGGGACAGCCTCATTGACTACCCACGCGGGGTCGGCCTGGACGACGAGGCGCTGCGCACCTTCCAGGGGATCGGCCTCGTGGAGGCAGTCCTGCCCCACACGGTGCCCAACCAGATCCTGCGGTTCTTCGACGCCAAGCGGCGGCTGCTCGCCGAAATGGCGCCGCCCGACGCCCGTTTCGGATGGCCGAAGCGCAACGGCTTCGTCCAGCCGATGGTCGATGCCGAGTTGCTCGTCGGCCTCGACCGATTCGACAACGTCGAAGTGCGGTGGGGCCATCAAATGCAGTCCTGCACCGAGACCGCGGACGGTGTCACCGTCGAATTCGCCGACGGTCAGAAGCCGGTCGGCGCCCGCTATGTCGTCGGCTGCGACGGCGGCCGCAGCGCCACCCGGCGACTGATGGGAGTGTCGTTCGACGGCACCACATCCTCGACACGCTGGCTTGTCATCGATTGCGCGAATGATCCACTCGGGCACCCGAACAGCGAGGTCGGTGCGGATCCCTCGCGCCCCTACGTGTCGATCTCGATCGCACACGGTATTCGTCGATTCGAGTTCATGATTCACGGCGACGAGTCCGATGAAGAGGCCGACGATCCGGCGTTCGTCAGACGCATGCTCGCCCAGATGGTGCCCGACCCGGAGCGTGTCGACATCATCCGGCACCGGCTCTACACCCACCACTCGCGCATTGCCGGCGCGTTCCGGAAGGGCCGGTTGATGATCGCGGGCGACGCCGCCCACCTGATGCCGGTGTGGCAGGGGCAGGGTTACAACAGCGGCATCCGGGACGCGGCCAACCTCGGCTGGAAGCTCGCCGCCGTGGTCACCGGCCAGGCCGGGGACGCGCTGCTCGACTCCTACGACGTCGAACGGCGCAAACATGCCAGAGCGATGATCGATCTGTCCACGATGGTGGGGCGAGTCATCTCGCCGACAAACCGACGGGTGGCTGCGCTGCGGGACAGGGTGATTCACTCCGCATCGGTCGTTCCCGCGCTCAAACGCTACATACTCGAGATGCGGTTCAAGCCGATGCCGCGCTACGAACAGGGCGCTGTCTACCACGCGGAGCCGCGCGTCGAGTCCTCTCCGACGGGGACCCTGTTCATTCAGCCCCGTGTCGACACCCGCGATCAGCAGAACGTGCTTCTCGATGAGGTGCTCGGGGTCGGCTTCGCCGTGCTCTGCTGGAGCAATAACCCGCGCGCGCTGCTCGGCGACGAGGCCTTCGAGCGATGGAAGGCATTGGGGGCCAGGTTCGTAGCGCTGCGGCCGATGACGCAGCTGCGCTGGACCGGACATGACGACCCCGACGTAGTCATCGTCGGCGACCGCACCGGTGCCCTCAAGGCGTGGTTCGACACCCACCCGGATTCCGTGCTGTTCCTGCGCCCCGATCGCTGCATCGCCGGTGCCTGCATTGCTCAGCGCGCACCCGAACTGAGCGAGTCGCTGTTCAAGGTTCTCCACCTGACTCAGGGAGGAGGTAATGATGCCACTAGCCCTGTGCTGTATGTCCCACAGTCCGCTGCTGAATCTTCCGGGACCGTCGCCGGATCTCCTTGACGACATCAACTCGGCGCTGGCCGGCGCCCGCGAGTTCGTCACCGCATACGACCCGGAGCTCGTCGTCATCTTCTCCCCGGACCACTACAACGGGGTCTTCTACCGAATGATGCCGCCGTTCTGCATCAGCACCAAGGCGGTCGGCGTCGGCGACTACGGCACCCAGTCCGGCCCGCTCGATGTTCCCGAGGACATTGCCAACGACCTGGCGGAAGCCGTGCTCGCAGCCGACGTCGACGTCGCGATCTCGGCGAGCATGGACGTGGACCACGGCACGGTGCAGCCACTGCAAACGTTGTTCGGCGACGCCGCGTCACGCCCCGTCATCCCGATCTTCATCAACTCGGTCGCCACACCACTTGGGCCGGTGCGTCGTTCGAGGGCACTGGGCGCTGCGGTCGGAACCTACCTGGCAACCTTGGACAAGAGGGTCCTCGTCGTCGGTTCAGGCGGGCTTTCTCATGATCCGCCGGTTCCGACGCTCGCCACCGCACCGGCAGCCGCGCTGGGCCGGATCGTGCTCGGCGAGCCGATGTCGGCGGAGCAGCGCCAAGCGCGTCAGGTTGCGGTGATGGACGCGGCGCAGAACTTCGCGCACGGAGAGAGCAAGCTGCGGCCGCTCAACCCGGAATGGGATCACCGATTCCTGGAAATCGTTGACAGCGGCCATCTCTCCGATGTCGACGGCTGGTCGGTTTCATGGATGGCGCACGAGGCGGGCAACTCCGCGCATGAGGTCCGCACCTGGGTGGCCGCCTTCGCCGCACTGGCGGCACAGGGTCCGTACGAGACCGATCACCGCTTCTACCGGGCGGCTCCGGAGTTGATTGCGGGATTCGCGGTGCGGACGGCGGTGCCGAAACCATGACCTCGAATATGTCGGAGACATTCGACCAGACCGTCGACGTGCTCGTCGTCGGCTCCGGTGGCGGCGGCATGACCGCCGCACTCACCGCCGACGCGGCCGGACTCGACACGCTCGTCGTCGAGAAGTCGGCACACTTCGGCGGATCGACCGCACTTTCGGGCGGAGGCATCTGGGTGCCCGGCGCGCCGTCGCAGAAGAAGGCGGGTTACGTTCCCGACCCCGACGGAGTACTCCAGTACCTGCGCACGATCACCGACGGCCTCGTCAGCGACGCCCGGCTGCGTCAGTACGTGGAGTCGGCGCCGGCGATGATGGAGTTCCTCGAGCAGCGCAGCCGGTGGTTCGAGTTCGTCTGGAAGCCCGGCTACGCCGACTACTACCCCGAGTTGCCCGGCGGCTCCCAGCTCGGCAGCACCATCAACGTGCCCGCCATCGACCTACGCAAGCTCGGTGCGGAAGAGCAGAACCTGTTGCAGCCACTCGCGCTGGCACCCAAGGGAATCTGGTTCGCGCCCAAAGATCTTCGGCTGTTCTACCAAGTCCGGCAGAACTGGCGCGGTAAGGCCGTGCTGCTGAAGCTGATCTGGCGGATGTTCCGGGCGCGGGTGTTCGGTGACCGGATGGCGGCGATCGGACAGTCGCTGGCCGCACGTATGCGGTTGGCGATGAAGGAACACGATGTCCCGCTGTGGCTGAACGCCCCGATGACGGAACTGATCACCGACGTCGACGGCGCAGTGGTCGGCGCGGTGGTGGAACGCGACGGCCGAGCACTGCGCATCGGCGCACGCGGCGGCGTCATCATTGCGGCGGGCGGGTTCGACCACGACATGGCGCTTGCGCCGACAGCACCTCCCGGTGCTCGAGAAAGACTGGAGCTTCGGCAATCCCGCGGCCATGGGTGACGGTATCCGCGCGGGGGAGAAGGTCGGCGGCTCGACCGACCTGCTCGACGAGGCCTGGTGGTTTCCCGCCATGTGCTGGCCCGACGGGCGCCTGCAGTTCATGCTCAACGAACGGATGATGCCTTCGCAGTTCGTGGTGAACGGCGACGGCAAGCGGTTCATCAACGAAGCGGCGCCCTACATGGACTTCGCGCACGCGATGATCGAGGGCCAGAACGCCGGTGTCACCCACATCCCGTGCTGGCTCATCACCGATATCCGCTCATTCCACCGGTACGTAGTCGGGGGCCATCTGCCGATACCGAAGGTGCCGTTCGCCCCCGTCCCCACCGGGCGGAAGGTGCCGCAGGCGTGGCTGGACTCCGGCGTCGTCGCGGAGGCGAACAGTTTCGAGGAGCTCGCCGCCAAGATCGGCGTGCCGCAGGCGCAGCTCCGCCAGACGGCGGACCGCTTCAACGAATTGGCGCACAACGGGCACGACGACGACTTCGACCGCGGGGATTCCGCGTACGACAACTACTACGGGGACCCGACGCTGCCGAATCCCAACCTGCACCCGCTGGGCAAGCCGCCGTACTACGCGTTCCAGATCATCCTCGGCGACCTCGGCACCTCAGGTGGCCTGCGAACCGATGAATTCGCCCGTGTCCTGCGCACGGATGACAGTGTCGTCAAAGGCCTTTACGCGGTGGGCAACTCCTCTGCGGCGGTGATGGGTCGCAGCTACGCAGGCGCAGGCGCGACGATCGGGCCCGCCATGACATTCGGCTATGTCGCCGCCAAACACGTTTCGCACTCAACAATCGGGTCCTCGATCCCAATCGGAGGTAATTACATGAAGATCTCGCTGTTCTACGAATTCCCGCTACCACGACCATGGAGTGACGACGACGAGCACAAGCTGTTCCAGGACGGCCTCGACGAGGTGGAGGCGGCGGACAAGGCCGGCTTCTCGACGGTCTGGCTGACCGAGCACCACTTCCTGGAGGAGTACTGCCACTCCACCGCGCCGGAGATCTTTCTGTCCGCGGCGAGTCAGCGCACCAAGGACATTCGGCTCGGCTTCGGGATCATGCACCTGCCACCGGCGGTCAACCACCCGGCCCGGGTTGCCGAGCGCGTGTCGACGCTCGACCTCATCTCCAACGGACGCGTGGAATTCGGGACCGGCGAGTCGTCGTCGGTGGGCGAGCTCGGGGGGTTCGGCATCGATCCCGCCGACAAGCGCAAGATGTGGGAAGAGGCACTCGAAGTCTCGATCCGCTGCATGATCGAAGAACCGTTCACCGGCTTCAAGGGTGAGCACGTCGAGATGCCGCCGCGCAACGTGGTTCCCAAGCCGCTGCAGAAGCCGCACCCGCCGGTGTGGGTCGCGTGCACCAGGCCTGCATCGGTCTCGATGGCCGCGCAGAAGGGTCTCGGCGCACTGAGTTTCGCCTACACCGGCCCCGGTCCACTGACGGAGCGGGTCAACGGCTATTACAAGGAGTTCGAGGAGTCCGCGGTGCCCGTCACGCCGCAGATGAACCCGAACATCCTCGCGATCGGCGGCGACCTGTCGATGATGGTGGCGCCCACCGATGAGCAGGCCATCGAGCGGCTCGGCAAGGGCGGCGGGTTCTTCGCGTTCGGCATCATGCACTACTACATGACCGGTATGCACACGCCGGGCCGGACCGGAGTGTGGAAGCGGCATCTCGAGGAGATCGAGAAGGATCCCAGCATCGTCTACGGGCCCGGCCGTGGGCCCATCGGCAGCCCCGCCACCGTGCGCGAGTTCCTGCGCGGCTACGAAGAAAGCGGTGTCGACGAGCTGATCCTGCTGCTGACTCCCCGTCGCCACGAAGAGACGATGGAGTCGATCGAGCTGATGGGCAAGGAGGTCCTGCCCGAGTTCATCGAACGCCACGAGAAGTCGGCCGCGGAGAAGGCAAAGCGGATGGCGCCGATCCTCGAGAAGGCCGAGGCCCGCAGGCCTGCGCCGAACACGCCCACCTTCGACGAGACGTACTCGTTCGGCGGGCTGCCAACGGGTCGCGAGAACTACACCGCCAACGAGGTGTCCCTGGCGATGGACGAAATGAACGCAGGCATCGAAGCGGCTGCGGCGAAACTCAAGTCTGGGGAAGGCTGGGAGAGCAGGAATCCTTCCGGCCGACAAGAAATAGAACATGGGACAGATCGACGACCTCTGGCGCTACGACGGCCGCCGCGCGGTGGTCACGGGCTGCAGCTCGGGTATCGGAGCCGAAGTGGCCCGGCAGCTCACCGAGCTCGGCGCCGAGGTCGTTGGGCTGGACCTGAAGCGGCCTGCGCTGCAGATCACGGAGTTTCACGAGATCGACCTGTCCGATCCGGCGTCGATCGACCGATCCGCCGCCGCGATCGACGGCCCGGTCGATGCGCTGTTCAACATCGCGGGCGTGTCATCGGGCATCGGAAACCCATTGCTGGTCGTGACGATTAACTTCCTGGGCATGCGGCAGTTCACGGAGGCGCTGATCCCGTCGATGCCGCCTGGATCGGCGATCGCCAACGTCTCCTCGCTCGCCGCGGCGCAGTATCGGGCCAACGCCACCGTTACCGCGGGGTTGCTGGACACCGCGACGATGGCCGAGGGTATCGAGTGGTGTGAGCGCAATCCGGAGCCGGTCGCCGACGGCGGTGGCTACCGGTTGTCGAAGGAGGCGATCATTCTCTACGGGATGGCCAACGTCGCCGCCCTCGGCGCCAAGGGCATCCGGATCAACTGCACCGCACCGGGCGTCACCGATACGCCCATCCTCGACCAACTTCGCACCGCGTACGGGCAGGAGTTCCTGAACTCGTTCCAGACACCCCTCGGTCGCGTCGCAGGCCCGGACGAGCAGGCGAGTGTCTTGGTGTTCCTCAACAGCGCTGCGGCGAGATATATCACCGGTGAGGTGATCTGGGTCGACGGCGGTGCCGTGGCGGAGAGCGTCTTCGGCGACGTCTCGGACGAAGGCGAAGGGCAGAACATGGCCAGCCTGAGTGATTTTCGGCGCGTCGCCGACGACGTCCGCAACTGGGGACGATGGGGGGACGCCGACGAACTCGGCACCCTGAACCTCATCACCGCCGAGAAGGTTGCCGCAGGCGGCAAGCCTCGTCAAGCACGGCAAGGTCTTTCCGCTGGGCGTCGACTTCGGCTCGTCTGGCCCGCAGGGCGCGTTCCACTTCAGGCAGAACCCGCTTCACGTCATGACGATCGACGGCGGCGACGCGAGCACGCTGGCCGAGTACGGCCCGCCGTGGATGAAGAACCCCGCTGCCAGCACAGCTCAGCGAGTACTGGACGACCGGACCGATGCGGTTCAACGACGACGTCATCATCATGCCGCTGCAGGCCGCCACCCAGTGGGACGCGTTGTCCCACGTCTACTACGAGGACCAGCTCTACAACGGCTTCCCGGCGAACTCGGTGACCAGCCTCGGCGCGTTTCACTGCGGCATCGACAAGGTGGACGGCAAGGGCATCACGTCCCGCGGCGTGCTGCTCGACATCGTCCGGCTGCGAGGGGTGGAGACCTTCTGCGAACTCGGCGACCCGATCACCCCCGCCGAACTCGACGAGGCGGCACGCACCCAGGGCGTCACTGTCGGAGCGCGGTGACATCGTTCTGGTCCGGACCGGTTGGTGGGCAAGGTTTCTCGAGACCGGCAACGGCGCCGAACCGGGTGCCGGCCTGGACTGGACGTGCGCGTCGTGGCTGCACGACCACGAGGTGGCCGCCGTCGCAGCCGACAATCTGATGGTCGAGAATCCACAGTCGGGCATCGACGGCGTTTTCCTGCCGATGCACATGCTGTGCCTGCGCGACATGGGGCTGATGCTCGGCGAGTACTGGGACCTCACTGCGCTGGCCGAGGACTGCGCTGCCGACGGGGTGTACGAATTCCAGCTCATCGCACCGCCGCTGCGCGTGACCGGCGCGGTCGGCTCACCGGTGAATCCCATTGCAATCAAGTAGGTAAGAACGATGACCGCAAACAACTACGGGCGGCGCGCCGCTCATCGTCGGACTCGGCGGAACGCTGCGGTCCAACTCGTCGACCGAACGGGCACTGCGCTACTGTCTGGCGTCCGTCGAACGGCAGGGCGGACGGACGAAGCTGTTCAGCGCCGAGGACCTCGACCTGCCCATGTATGCACCGCACGAGTTGGAACGCACGCCGAAGGCACTCGAGTTGGTCAACGCATTGCGTGACGCCGACGCCGTCGTCGTCGGCTCGCCGGGGTACCACGGTGCGGTGTCAGGTCTGGTGAAGAACGCCCTCGACTACATCGAGGATCTTCGCGAGGACCCGCGCGTCTATCTCGACAACACCCCGTGGGGCTGCATCAGCTGTGCGTACGGGTGGCAGGCGGCGGTCGGCACCCTCGGCCAGTTGCGCAGCATCGGGCATGCGCTTCGCGCCTGGCCGACCCCGCTCGGCGTGGCGATCAACTCGGCCGACGAGATCTGGGATGCCGCAGGCCAACTCGCCGACACCGCGGTGCAGAGCCAGCTCGACATGCTGGCCACCCAGGTGCTCACCTTCGCCCGCGCCGCCTGGGAAACTGCGTGACCGAGGCAGTACGGAAGACGGTTCTGGTCGACGGGCTGGCCACCGGCTATCTCGAAGCGGGACAAGGCGATCCCGTCGTCCTGCTGCACGGCGGCGAGTTCGGCGTCAGCGCCGACCTGGGCTGGGAGCGCAACATCGCCGCCCTGGCAGCGCACTACCGCGTGCTTGCGCTCGACATGCTGGGCTTCGGGCAGTCCGCGAAGGTGATCGATTTCAACGACGGCCGCGGCATGCGGATCAGGCACATCGCGCGATTCTGCGATGCCGTCGGGGTGCAGATCCGCGCACTTCGTCGGCAATTCGATGGGTGCGGTCAACATGTTCGTCGACGCCACATCGGAATCCCCGGTGCTGCCTGCCCGCAGCCTGGTGATGATCTGCGGCGGCGGCGAGATCCAGCGCAACGAGCACTCGGCCGCGCTCTATGACTACGACGCCACGCTGTCCGGGATGCGGCGGATCGTCGAAGCGCTCTTTCACGATCGGGCGTTCCTTGACGACGACGCGTACGTGCAGCGTCGCTACGAGTCGAGCATCGCGCCAGGCGCGTGGGAGGCGTTGGCCGCCGCACAGGTTCCGCAGGCCCGGGCTCGAGCCGCCGCCACTGCCGTCGAGCAAGCGCGTCCTACGAGCGCATCGCCGTGCCCACTCTGGTGGTCGAGGGGGCGTGCGACAAACTGCTGCCCGATGGCTGGGCCGCCGAGATCGCCAAACAGATCCCGCAGGGTCGGTCAGCGGTGATCGAGCGGGCCGGTCACTGCCCGCAGATCGAACAGCCCGATGCCGTCAACCAGTTGCTTGTGGATTTCCTCAGCGACGTGACGGTCGAAAGGACGGCTCGCCAGTGAGCAACGAACTCGAGGGCAAGGTCGCAATCGTCACCGGCGGCGCATCCGGGCTGGGCGAAGGCCTGGCGCGGCGGTTCGCCGCAGAAGGCGCGAAGGTGTTGATCGGCGACGTCGACAGCGACGCCGGCGCGGCACTGGCGGCGGACATCGGCGCCGACGCCCACTTCGTCGAAGCCGACGTCTCCGATATCGACGCAGGTCAGCGGGCTGGTGTCGACGGCGGTCGAGCGCTTCGGCGGGCTGCACGTCATGGTCAACAACGCCGGGGTGTCGGGGACCATGCACCGTCGATTCTTCGACGACGACCTCGCGGACTTCGAGAAGGTCATGGCGGTCAATCTGCGGGCCGTGATGGCGGGTACGCGCGACGCCGCCCGGCACATGTCCGAGCACGGCGGCGGATCGATCATCAATCTGACGTCGATCGGCGGCATCCAGGCCGGCGGCGGCGTCATGACCTACCGCGCATCGAAGGCCGCGGTCATCCAGTTCACCAAGTCCGCCGCGATCGAGTTGGCGCACTACGAGATCCGGGTCAACGCCATCGCACCGGGCAACATCCGGACGGCGATCGTCCGCAAGTCGGCGGCGGGGGAGGACCTCGAAAAGCTGGAGCAGTTCGAGGAGAAGATCCGCGAACAGATGCGCGACGACCGTCCGCTGAAGCGCGAGGGCACGGTGGACGACGTCGCCGAGGCGGCCCTGTACTTCGCCACCGACCGGTCGCGGTACGTGACCGGCACCGTGCTGCCGGTCGACGGGGGCACGGTGGCGGGCAAGGTCATCGTCCGCAAGCCGAAGCCGTGAGCTGCATTTAAATCAGTCGCTTGACTTAATCCGCTGCGAGGGGTTCACTGATCTGGTGACGACGGCCAGGGCTGTGCGCGCCGACCGCGCCAGCAGCACGCAAGAGGCGATTCTGAAGGCAGCCGAGCGGCTATACGCCGAGCACGGCGTATTCGCGGTGTCGAACAGGCAGGTCAGCGAGGCCGCAGGCCAGGGCAACAACGCCGCCGTGGGCTACCACTTCGGCACCAAGACCGACCTGGTGCGCGCGATCGAGCAGAAGCACCGCGCGCTCGATCGAGCGGCTGCTCGAGCGGATGGTGGCCGATATCGACGACCCGGCCGAACTGCGGGGCTGGATCACGTGCCTGGTGTGCTCGCTGACCGAGCACCTCGCCCAGCTCGGCAATCCCACGTGGTACGCGCGCTTCGCCGCCCAGGCGCTGGCCGATCCGGCGTACCAGAAGATCGTGGTCAAGGACGCGCTCGCGTCGCCGTCGCTGGTGCAGGTCGTCGAGGGCATCACGCGTTGCCTTCCCGATCTGCCGATGGCCGTGGTCACGGAACGCAACATCATGGTCCGCAACCTGATGATGCACACCTGCGCCGACTTCGAACGTGCCTTCGCCGAAGGCGTCGGGATCCCCCGAACAAGCTGGACCGCAGTGGCATCCGGCCTTATCGACGCGATCGTCGGGCTGTGGCTGGCGCCCGTCACGGAGCATCCGTGACATGAAAGTGACTGTCGACCAAGACAAGTGCGTGTCATCCGGCCAATGCGTGCTGAATGCCGGCGACGTATTCGACCAGCGCGACGACGACGGCGTCGTGGTCTTGCTCAACGACAGCCCACCTTCCGAAGAAGCAACCAACGTCCGCAATGCCGCCGCGGCCTGCCCGGCCCTGGCCATCGACATCGAGGAATGAACAAGACACCATGTCCGACACTCTGACCTCCAACGCCTCCGGCGTAGCCGCCGACGTTCCCGAGTACCCGATGGACCGGGACGCCCGGTGCCCCTTCGCGCCTCCCCCGCAGGTCCTCGAGATGGGTGAGGCCAAACCGCTTTCCCGGGTACGGATCTGGAACGGCACAACGCCCTGGCTGATCACCGGACACGCGGTGGCACGCGAGTTGTTCGCCGACGCGCGGGTCAGTGTCGACGACCGTATCGAGGGCTTCCCGCACTGGAACGAGCACATGCTCTCCACGGTGAACAAGCGACCGCGGTCGGTGTTCACCTCCGACGCCGAAGAGCACACCCGGTTCCGCCGGATGCTGTCCAAGCCGTTCACCTTCAAGCGGGTGGAGGGCCTTCGCTCCGCCATCCAAGAGGTCACCGACGAGTGCATCGACGAGATCCTGGCGGGCCCGCAGCCAGCCGACATCGTCACGAAGCTCGCGCTGCCTGTGCCCACCAAGGTGATCAGCGAGATGCTCGGCGTCCCGTACGAAGACCACGAGTTCTTCCAGCACCACGCGAACGTGGGGCTGGCCCGGTACGCCTCGGCCGAGGACGGCCAGAAGGGGGCCATGAGCCTCCACAAGTACCTGATCAACCTCGTCGAGTCCAAGATGGCGCAGCCGTCCGAGGATGCCGTGTCAGACCTTGCCGAACGGGTCAATGCCGGCGAGATCAGCGTCAAGGAGGCCGCGCAGCTGGGCACCGGACTGTTGATCGCCGGGCATGAGACCACGGCCAACATGATCGGCATCGGCGTGCTGGCACTGCTCGAGAATCCGGAACAGGCCGCGCTGCTTCGAGATTCCGACGATCCGAAGTTCATCGCCAACGCCGCAGAAGAGTTGATGCGCTACCTCTCGATCATCCAGAACGGCCAGCGCCGGGTGGCCGTCGAGGACATCGAGATCGGCGGGGAGACGATCCGCGCCGGTGAGGGCATCATTATCGATCTCGCGCCCGCGAACTGGGACGGCGCCGCCTATCCGGCGGCCGACAAGCTGGACTTCACCCGCGACGCGGGGCAGCAGCTGGGCTTCGGCTACGGCCGCCATCAGTGCGTCGGGCAGCAGCTCGCACGCGCCGAGCTTCAGATCGTGTTCCACACATTGGTCAAGCGCATCCCGACGCTGAAGCTGGCGATCCCGTTCGACGAGGTGCCGTTCAAACACGATCGGCTCGCCTACGGCGTCTACGAACTTCCCGTTACCTGGTAAATCTTGCACCACAGCCCGATTGGAGTACCGAGGATGTCTACCCCAACCTCAACCCTGTATCCGCCAGAAGGCTTCGGCGCGCCCAAGAATCGAATCGGGCACGCGAAGGATGCGATCGTCGGGCTGCCCGCGGGCACCGAGATCTTCTCGGCCGACAATCACATCTCGGTGGCCGATGACATCTTCTACGAACGGTTCCCCGAGGAACTCAAGGGTGCGGCGCCGCGGATCTGGTACGAGGACGGCGCGTACATGGTCGGCATGAAGGGCAAAGCCTGGACCGGTGGCGATTTCGGGCGGGTGCTCATGCAGTACGACGACCTGGCAGGCGCGGCGTCGAACAACATCGATGCCCGCATACTCCAACTCGCCGAAGACGGCATCGACAAGGAACTCGCATTCCCCAACGCCGTGCTCGCCCTGTTCCACTACCCGGACAAGTCGTTGCGCGAGCGCGTGTTCCGCATCTACAACGAGCACATCGCCGATCTGCAGGAGCGATCGAAGGGCCATTTCTACGGTGTCGGGCTGATCAACTGGTGGGATCCGAAGGGCACCCGGAGCACGCTCGAAGAACTGAAGTCGATGGGTTTGAAGACGTTCCTATTGCCGCTCAACCCCGGCAAGGACGACGACGGCAACATCTATGACTACGGCAGCACTGACATGGACGCGGTCTGGGACGAGATCGAGGCGGCCGGGATTCCGGTCAGCCACCATATCGGCGAGACCCCGCCGAAGACGCCGTGCCAGCACAACAGCGTCGTCGTCGGCATGATGGTGAACGTCGACTCGTTCCGCGAGCAGTTCGCCAAGTACGTGTTCTCCGGAATCCTGGACCGGCACCCGAAGCTGAAGATCGGATGGTTCGAGGGCGGAATCGCCTGGGTGCCAACGGCCCTGCAGGATGCCGAGCACATGCTGGCGTCCTACCGTCACATGTTCAATCATGAACTCAGCCACGACGTCCGCCACTACTGGAAAAACCACATGAGCGCCTCGTTCATGGTCGATCCGCTCGGCCTCGAACTCGTCGACAAGATCGGTGTGGAGAACGTGATGTGGTCTTCTGACTACCCGCACAACGAGTCGACGTTCGGTTACTCGGAGAAGTCGCTGAAGACCGTCGTCGACGCCGTCGGGCCCGAGGCCGCGGTAAAGATCGTCAGCACCAACATCAAGCATTTCCTGGGCGTCGAATGACCACGTTCGCGACGGCGGCCAGCTCCGCCATCGAGATTCCCGAGCTGCCTGATATGGCGCGCATGTACCGCGAGTGCGGTGCCAGGCTGCGTAATTCGATGAAGGACAAGGGTGTCGACGCGCTCGTCCTGATCGGCAACGGCAACGTCGTGTACGCCACCGGCGCCAGTTGGCGGCTGTTGGACGCGGGGCTTTCGCACGTCGAGCGCCCGGTGGCGATCGTGCTCGCCGACGATGAACACCCGCACCTGTTCATGCCGTTGCGCGAGGGCTCGGTGTCCGAGTGCGAGGTGCCTACCGATCATGTCCACGGGCCGCTCTACCTCGAATTCGACGAGGGTGTTGAGCATTTCGCCAAGGTGCTGGCCGACCTCGTGCCTGCCGGCGCGACTGTGGCCGTCGACGAGCTGACGGGCGCGATGCGCCGAGCGCAGGCCCGGTTGTTCCCGTCGGGTCCGCCGTCGGATGCCGCGCAGGTCGTCGGCCCGGCGAAGTTGGTGAAGACGCCCGACCAGATCTCATGTGTCCGCAACGCCTGCCGCATCACCGAGGAAGCCATGGTAGACGTGCAGAAATCGCTCGCTCCGGGAGTGCGTCAGGTCGACCTGTCGGCCGCGTTCGTCCGGCGTGCCTTCGAGCTGGGTGCCACCGCGAACATGCTCGAGGCCATCTGGCAGGTGATGCCTACCACGAAGACCAGTGGTGCCGTCTGGACCACCACCGGCGATCTGGCGCTTCCGCTGCTGACAACCGAGCGACAGCTGCAGCGCGGCGACGTGTTGTGGACCGACGTAAGCATCACCTACAACGGTTACTGCTCGGATTTCGGCCGAACCTGGCTCGTCGGCGACGAGGTGTCCGACCGGCAGCAGGCGCAGTTCGAGAAGTGGCGCGCGATCATCGATGCCGTGCTCGCGGTCACCAAAGCCGGCGCGACCGCGGGCGACCTGGCCCGCGCGGCCATCGCCGCCAACGGGGGTGAGAAGCCGTGGCTTCCGCACTTCTATCTCGGCCACGGCATCGGCACGAATGCCGCCGAAATGCCGATGATCGGCACCGATCTCGGTCAGGAGTTCGACGACAACTTCGTTTTCCCAGCAGGAATGCTGCTGGTGCTCGAGCCGGTGATATGGGAAGACGGCACGGGGGGCTACCGAAGCGAGGAGATCGTCGTCATCACCGAGGACGGCACCACGCGGATCACCGACTACCCCTACGCCCCGTACGGGAGGGCCTGATGGCACTCGAAATCCTGCCTGACCCAAAGGCTTTGCGCAGCGGTCGCCGCGAACGGGTGCTCGCCCAGATGGCCGCCGACGACATCGACATCCTGGTCCTGGGCCGACAGGCCAACGTGCGGTACGTGACGGGAGCGCCGCAGCTGTGGGTCGCCGGCACCCGGCCGTTCGGCCCGATCTGCGAGGTGATCCGCTCGACCGGCGAGATCCACCTGAACAGCACGTGGGATGAGGGCATCCCCGATGAGATCGGCCACGACCATCTCTACGGGCTGGCGTGGAACCCGATGACGCTGATCGAGGTACTCAAGAAGCTGCCCGGTGCGGCCGGTGTCCGCCGGGTCGGAACCGACTCGCTGACACCGACATTCGCGCAGCTGCTGCCCATGGCCTTTCCCAACGCCGAACTGGTCGATGCGGAGCCCGCGCTGCGCACCGCCCGGCGGATCAAGACGGCAGACGAGATCGCGGTGCTGCGGGGTGCGCTCGGTGTCGCAGAACGCGCCCTCGATGCGGCCCGCTCCGAGCTGGCGCCGGGTGTCAGTGAGCAGTCGCTCACGGGCGCGATGATGGAGGCGATGGCGGCAGGCGGGATCACCACGCCCGCGACGCAGGACGGCGCGTGGATCACGCCCAAGGACCACTCGTGGCGTCGCGACTCGACCGACGGCCGCGTCGCCGACGGAGACCTGGTCGCCCTTTCCGCGGGTGCGTTGGCCGACGGCTATGTCGGCGAGGTCGGCCGGACGTGGCCAGTGGGCGACGTCGCCGGTGCCGATGCGCTGTTCCGGCGTTCGAATGAGTTGTGGGAGCGCCTCGTTGACGCATGCAGGCCCGGTGGCCGCGCCACCGATCTGCTTTCGGCCTACGAGGCGGCAGGGGAACCACTGCCCGCGACGCCCGTCGCGCACGGCCTCGGTCTCGGGTTCGATCCGCCGGTGGTCTCGGCGGACCTACCGGCCACCTGTGCCGAGGAGCGCCTGGAACCGGGCATGGTGCTGGCGGTCACCGGGTATGTCTGGCAGTCCGGGGTCGGAGCCGTGTTCTCCAGGGACGCCGTGCTGATCGGCGATGACGGCGCCGAGGTGCTCACGTCCAGCCCGACGTACGGCGCCGTCGAAGCGACGGCCTGAGCCGGCGTCGGCGCGTACGCGAGGAGCGAAATAACAATGGCGTCAGGCGAACGTCCGTCGCCCGAGGAGATAGTCCTCTACGAAAAGGACCCCGAGACCAAGATCGCGACGATCACATTCAATCGTCCCGAACATCTGAACGCGCCGACCTCAGAGGCGCGCCTGCGATACGCGGACCTGCTGCGCGCCGCGACCGTCGACGACGATGTGAAGGTCGTGGTCATCCGCGGCGTCGGCGACAACCTCGGTAGCGGCGCGGACCTGCCGGACTTCATGGCGGGCGACGAGGAAGCGCGGCTGGCCGAGCTCCGGGTTGCGGGCGCCGACGTCACCTATCCACCCGAAGGCTCCTTCCGCCATGGCGCGACGATGGGTCAGTGGTACGCCAACGCTGCCGCGGGCAACCGTGCGCTGCAGGAGCTGAAGAAGATCAGCATCGTCGAAGCCAAGGGCTACTGCTACGGCTGGCACTTCTATCAGTGTGCCGATGCCGACCTGGTTATCGCTTCTGACGATGCACTTTTCGGCCATCCCTCGTTCCGCTACTACGGCTGGGGACCGCGGATGTGGACCTGGGTGCTGACGATGGGCCTGCGGCCGTTCCAGGAGATGGTGTTCACCGGGCGGCCGTTCACCGCTGCGGAGATGCTGGCGTGCAACTTCCTCAACAAGGTCGTCGCACGCGACCAACTCGAAGCCGAGGTCGAGAAGTACGCACTCGCGTGTGCGCGTAACCGTCCCGTCGACACCGTTTTTCAGCAGAAGGTGTTCTTCGAGGTGGTCAAGCAGTTCCAGGGCGAGTACATGGGCAGCCTCTTGGCGGGGATGTTCGAGTCGATGGGTAGTACGGTTCGATCCGACACAGGCGACTTCATGCTCGGCGACGCGATCGACGCGGGTCTCGCCGATTCGGTCAACGACAACGACGCGAAGTTCCCGCCTGAGTTCCGGCTGAGCAAGTCGAACCGCGAGAAGAAGGACTAGTGCAGACACCACTGGACGGGTACACCGTCATCGATCTATCCGTCGGTATCGCCGGTGCCTATTGCACGAAGCTGCTCGCCGACGGAGGAGCACAGGTCATCAAAGTCGAGCCGCCGGAGGGAGATCCACTGCGTCGGTGGTCGGCCTCGGGTGCCGACATCGACGAAGACGGCGCGCTGTTCACTTTTCTGGCGGGCGCCAAGCACAGCATCGTCGTCGATCCGGAGACCGAGGTCGACGTTGTCGACGGGCTACTCGCCGGAGCGGACGCCGTGGTGTGGTCCCGGGGCTCGAGCGTGGCGGAGCTCCCCGCGCTTGCGCCCGCCGAAATCCATCGTCGTCATCCCCATCTGACCGTCACATCGATCACGCCCTTCGGGCTGGCCGGGCCATGGTGCGACCGTCCCGCGACGGAGTTCACCCTCCAGGCATGGTCCGGTGGAATCGTCGCCCTTGGTCGCGGATCGGCAGACCGCGCACCGGTTTTCGTCGGCGGCCAGGTCGGCGAGTATCTGGCCGGGGCGTACGCGAGCGCGGCGACGCTTGCCTATCGCGGCATCGGTGAGCTGATCGACCTGTCGATGCTGGAGGCCGACATCCTCGGGCTCACCTACTACCCGGTGAGCTTCTTCGAGATGCTCGGCAGGCCGTGGCGGGATGCCCGACGACTGACCGTCCCCGGTATCGCACGTGCCAAGGACGGTCTTGTCGACCTCGGATGCGGCACTGCGCAGCAATGGTTCGACCTCTGCGCGATGACCGGGCACCAGGACTGGATCGACGAGGAGTCGCCCCTGTCGATCACCCAGCAGGCCAACGAGAAGGCCGACGAGCTGTATGGCTGGGTCGAAAGCCACGATGTCGACGAAATCCGGGATCTGGCAACCGCATTCCGCATTCCCAACGCGCCGGTGGCCAACGGGGCGAACATCGACTCGCTCGACCACTTTGTGGCCCGCGGGTCGTTCGTGACCAACCCCCGCGACGGCTTTCGTCAGCCCGGCCACCCCTATCGGATGACGCCTGCGCAGCTGCGACCACCCGGCCCGGCCCCGCGGCTCGGCGAACACACCGAGCACTATCGCCGAAATGGCACTCCGGGTCGCCGAGATGCGCCCCCAGCGATCGGGGATTCTGTGTCGCTGCCGTTCAGCGGTCTACGCGTGCTGGATATGACGACATTCTGGGCGGGCCCGAGCTGTACGCATCTACTCGCCATGCTCGGTGCCGACGTCATCCATGTCGAGTCCACCCGTCGCCCGGACGGCACCCGGCTCATCGCGGGCATCCCCATCACCGAAGACCAGTGGTGGGAGAAATCACCGATCTTCTCGGGCCTGAACACCAACAAGCGTGGCATCACACTGGACCTGCAGAGCGCGCCGGGACGTGAACTGCTCAACAAGTTCATCGCGACCGCCGACGTGATCGTGGAGAACTTCACCCCGCGCGTGCTTGACCAGATCGGGCTGGACTTCGCCACCATTAGCGCCCTGCGCCCCGATGCGGTGATGGTGCGGATGCCGGGGTTCGGGCTCGACGGGCCGTGGCGGGACAACCCGGCATTCGCCTACGTCATCGAAGCGGCCGCAGGTATCAGCTGGCTGACGGGCTATCCGGACAGAAACCCCTACGAGCCGTACTCGGTCGGTGATCCGAACGCCGGGATCCACGCCTTCAACGCGCTGCTGCTCGCACTCGAGCACCGACGCCGCACCGGCGAGGGCTCGTTGATCGAGGCGGCCATGGTCGACGCCGCGATCAACGTCGCCGCCGAGCAGATCATCGAGTACTCGGCATACGGTGCGCTGTTGGAGCGTGACGGCAATCGCGGGCCGACCGCGGCACCGCAGAACCTGTACCGCACCAACGAGACCGACGAGTTCGGACGGCTCGACTGCTGGATCGCTGTTGCCGTGGCGTCGGACGACCAGTGGCAGGCCCTACGCGATGCAATCGGCAAGCCCGAATGGGCGATGGATCCGTCGCTGTCGACCGCCGCCGGGCGCCGCGAACATCACGACCTCATCGACGAGAACCTCGCCGACTGGTGCGCACAGCGCACGGGCGATGAGATCGTCGAACGGTTGTGGAGTGCAGGCGTGCCCGTCGGCAAGGTGATGCAACCACACCGCCAAACCGAACTGCCACAGTTGGCTTTCCGCCGCTTCTTCGAAGACGTCAGGCACCCGGTGAACGCTCCGACAAAGCACAGCACGCTTCCGTTCACCCTGTCGCGGGGTCCAGACAGTGTGCACGCCCGGCCCGCGCCGCTGCTCGGCGAACACAACCGGGAACTGCTGTCCGAGCTCGGGCTCAGCGACGAGGAGATCGCCGCACTCGAGGCCGACGGCGTGATCGGAGACGCACCCGCGATGCACGGCAAGAAGGCAAAGGCATAAGCCGTCGACGGGGCGACAGCTAAGTTGAATCGGTGAGCATTGATCCGTCGAACATCCTGCTGACCGGGCGAGTCGCCGCCGTCACCGGCGGGGGCGAAGGCATCGGGCGCGGCATCGCAGCGGGACTGGCCGCGTTCGGCGCGAAGGTCGCCATCTGGGAACGCAATGCCGAGACATGCGCGGCGGCGGCCGACAGTATCGGGGCGCTGGGCATCGTGACCGATGTCCGCGACAGTGAGCAGGTCGATGCGGCGCTGGAGCGGACGGCGAACGAGCTTGGCACGGTGAGCATCCTGGTCAACAACGCAGGCGGCGTGTTCGCCTCACCGCTGCTCGAGACCACCGAGAACGGCTGGGATGCGCTGTACAGGGCGAATCTGCGCCATGTGCTGCTGTGCACCCAGCGGGTGTCGCTGCGTCTGGTGAAGGCGGGTCTGCCGGGAAGCGTCATCAACGTGACGTCCATCGAGGGCGTACGGGCGGCGCCCGGCTACGCCGCGTACGCGGCCGCCAAGGCCGGTGTCATCAACTACACCAAGACGGCGGCACTCGAACTGGCCACTCAGGGCATTCGGGTCAACGCACTGGCCCCCGACCTGACTGTCACCGAAGGGCTGTTGCGGGTGGCGCCCGATGGGCTGCCCGCACGCGCAGGGCACATGATCCCGATGGAACGGCCGGGCCATGTCGACGAAATGGCCAGTGCGGCTGTCTTTCTCGCCTCCGACATGTCCAGCTATATCACCGGGCAGACAATCCACGTCGACGGCGGCACGCATGCTGCAAGCGGGTGGTACCACAACCCGCAGACGGGCGACTACCAGTTGGGCCCCGGCTAAGAGTTGGCCGGCCGCTGCCTGTCCAGGCAGGGATCGCCAAGCCTGGCTGCGATCACGCCCCACAAATCGGCGTACGTGCCCGGTGCATTGCGGTATGCGGCCCGGCGTGCGAGAAACACCCGCGCAAGCGGCGCGATGAGGCGCAGCGGATAGCGCTTCCACCCCATTCGCGCGCTCATCTCGGCGAGCATGGCCGGCCACGAATGCTGTTGAAATGCCAGTGCCTCCTGCGCCCTTGCGGTGTCCATCCAGTCGGTGAGGAACCAGCTGTCGTCATCGTTGGGGTCACCCGGCCGTCCCTCGGGCAGCACGCCGGGAAGCCCGAGGGCGCCGGCAAGCGCGGGACCGACGTCCTTCTGCAAAAGCTTGTGTGAGTCGTCGCCGCCGATCAGCAGGATCTCGCCTGCGACGTCGGCGGTGGTGGCCGCCGCGAACGCGCGCCCGACGTCTCGGACGTCCACGGTGTGAATGCGGCCGTCGGCGGGCAGTGCGCTTTCCATGAAGATTCCGTCAGCGGTCAGCGGTAGAGCACCGAAGTTCGGGCTGAGCACGCCGCCGAGCCGCAGCACCACCCACTCCAGGCTGGACGCGCGAACGTATTCCTCGGCTTCGAACTTGGTATGGCTGTACAGCTCGAAGGGCCGGGGCGGAGTATCGGCGCGGACGACGTCGGTCACGCGGTGGGGATTGCGCGACCCGTATACGGCGTTGCTCGACGCCTGGACGAAGCGCGGCGGATTCGGTTGTGCCTCTGCGGCGCGCACCAACGCCACGGTGGCACCGACGTTGACCTTGCGGGCGAGGCCGGGGTTCTTGTAGAGCGGCGGCGGGATGACGGCGGCGAGGTGGACGATCACCGAGGGCGAAACCTCGGAGACGAGCCGACCGACCGCCTCGGCATCCGTCAGGTCCGCCCAGCGGGCCGTGACACCTGCGGGCAGCGTCCGGGCCTTCTTGCGGTTGGCAGGCGTGTCGAGGTCGGCGACCACCACCCGGCGGCCGGCGGCTGCCAGTCGATTGACGGTCTCCGTCCCGACCAGGCCGAAGCCACCCGTGACGAGCGCCGTGTCTGTCATCCGTCCCCCTCGGTGGAAATGGCATTCTCAAGAAAAGAAAGTATCATATCCGCAGGTAAGCCCGATCGGTGGGTACGCCACGCCCACCTTGGGTATGCGATGAAAACAATAGGACGAAGAGGTAGGTATGGGCGACAACGACGTTGACTCCATCGGCAAGGAAGAAGCCACCAAGTGGGACCCGACGTTCACTGAGCAGGTCAAGAACGTCGTCGGCCCACTGATCAAGCGGTACTTCCGAGCCGAGGTGAAGGGGCTGGATGGCATTCCGTCCGCAGGCGGCGCGCTGTTGGTGTCCAACCATTCCGGTGGCATGTTCACCCCCGATGTGCTCGTCTTCGCGCCCGCGTTCTACCACAAGTTCGGCTTCGACCGTCCCGTGTACACCCTCGCGCACTACGCCCTTTTCGCCGGGCCGCTCGGCGATTTGCTGCGCCGGGTCGGTGTCATCGAGGCCAATCGCGAAAACGCCGCGAAGGCGCTGCGCAGCGGCGCGCTCGTGTTGGTGTTTCCCGGCGGGGACTATGACTCATACCGGCCGACCTTCGAGAATAAGATCGACTTCGCGGGCCGGACCGGATACGTCAGGTCCGCAATCGAATCCGAAGTGCCGATCGTGCCAATGGTGTCCATCGGCGCGCAGGAATCACAGCTGTTCATCACCCGCGGCAACTGGTTGGCGAAGCGCTTGGGGCTGGAGCGGCTTCGAGCCGAGATCTTGCCGGTCACGTTCGGTTTCCCGTTCGGACTCAGCGTGTTCTTCCCGCCCAACGTGCCACTGCCCACCAAGATCGTCACGCAGGTGTTGGACCCGATCGACGTGATGAAGGAGTTCGGCAAGGACCCCGACGTCGCCGCGGTCGACGCCCATGTCCGCGAGGTGATGCAGACGGCTCTCGACCGACTGGCCGAGAAGCGCCGCTTCCCGATACTCGGCTGAGGACTTAGCCGACAGGGCGTGCGGGCGCCATCGCCGTATCGAGAATGGTGAGTTCCGCGGGAAGCCCTGCGGCGCGCCGGATCTCGGTCAGGCCATGAAGCATCGCATCGGTGGCCTCGTGCACATCGTCGAAAGTTTGGTCATCGGAGAGTATCGAGATGTCCAGCTGGTCAACGTAACTCCAGACGGTCATATTGAATGCACTGCCCGCCGAGAGGATCCCGATCGAATAGATCTCGTTCACCGGTGCGCCGCCGAGATGTCCGCGTTCCCGCGGGCCGGGCACGTTGGAGACGGCGACATTCATGATGGGGCTGTGCGCGGCCCGTTCGGACTGCCACTTGAAGAGTGCCGGGGCCAGCGGGGGTGGCAGGTACTCCATCATCCGTCCGTGCAGCTTCGGACCGAGAAGCTCGTTGTCCTCCTTGGCGCGTGACGCCGCCAGCGAGGTCAGTCGCACCCGCTCCAGCGGGTCGTCGATGTGCACCGGCAGCGATACCGGCAGTCCGCTGATCTCGTTGCCGGTGATGCGGTCCGCTGATCTGTCGGTCGCGACGGGAACCGACGCGATGATCGGCTGGTCGGCCCGTCCGTCATAGCGCAGCAACAGTTCTCGTAGGCCGCCTGCCGCCATCGACAGCACGATGTCGTTGAACGTCACGCCGAGGTGTTTTGCCGTTTCCTTGATCTCCGCCAGTGACACCGACGCCGTTGCGAACGTCCGGCCGGGGGAGACGACGTGATTGAGAAACGTCGGCGGCAACTTGAACATCTTGGCCATGTCGGGATGGTCGCTGCGCTCCCGCGACCGGCGCCGCACCCGGGCGAATCCCCGTGCGGCGTCGCGGATCAGGCCCGGCAGCGCCGCAACGTGCGAAACGTGGTCACGGCCGGCAGCCCGCAAAAGCTCAGATGTCGACGGGGCGCCACGGGTGGTGTAAACGTCACTCTCGTTCTGTTCGGAGCCGGTGAGGTCCATCAGCCGTGCGAGCAGGTTGGCCGACGCGAGGCCGTCGGCCAGGGTGTGGTGCACCTTTCCGATGAGAGCGAAACGGTCGTCGGCCATCCCTTCGGCGAAGTGGAACTCCCACAGCGGGCGGTCGCGGTTCAGCGGAGTGCTGGCGATCTCTCCGATGACCTGGTCGAGTTCGCGCCTGCCGCCCGGGCTCGGGATCTGCACGCGGCGCAGGTGGTAATCGAGGTCGACGTCGCAGTTCTCCATCCACATCGGATGGTGCAGCTTCCACGGGATGTCGACGAGCCGGTAGCGCAGCGGGTCGAGCAGGTGCAGGCGACGCTGGATCGTCCGGCGAAACACATCGAAGGTGAACTCGCCGTCGAAGTTCGCGGCATCGATGACCGCCACCTTCAACGTGTGCGTGTGCAGGTTGGGAGTCTCGCTGTACAGCAGCATGGCGTCCATGCCGTTGAGCCGCTTCATGCCTGCCCACCCCGTTCTCCGTCGAACGGTTCCATGCAACCACTCGGGCGCTGGCGGGCTGGCCGCTTTGGGCGACTTAGTGACTCCAGCCCTCGGCGGCCTGCTCGTCGAAGGTGCGCTCGATGCGCTCGAACCGTCGCCGAATCGACTCGCGGGATGCTTGGTGGGGGAGGATGTACAGCCGGTTGGCGATGACGGCGTCGGCGGTCAGCCGCGCCACGTCGTCGACCTGCACGCTGTCGTCGGTCGGCGTGATAACCGCCGCCAGCCCCTGCACGGCTTTTTCGGTCTGGTTGGTGCGGGCACCGTAGTCGTTGCTTCTGGTGCGTTCGGAGTTGGCCATGATCGGGGTGTCGAGGATCATCGGGCAGAGCACCGATACGCCGATGCCCTGGCCTTTCAATTCACGCGACAAGCTCTCGGCCAGCGCGACGACACCGAATTTGGCGACGCAGTAGGGCCCGAGTCCGGCATTACCCACCATGCCGGCGAACGACGAGGTGAACATGATGTGGCGATCCCCGCCCTGCTCGATCAGGCGCGGCAGGAATGCCTCGACGCCGTGGATCGGGCCCCACAGGTCGACGTCGATCACCCAGCGCCAGTCGCCGTGGGTGACGTCGGCGACGGGCCCGGCATAGGCGATGCCCGCGTTGTTGAACACCAGGTTCACCTCGCCAAGCAGGCGGAAGGATTCATCGGCGAGGTGCTGGACGGCGGCGAGCTGAGTTACGTCGCACACGACGCCGTGGGCTTCCGCGCCGTCGGCACGCAGCCCTTCGACTGCTTGATCCAGGGAGTTCTGATCGATGTCGGCAAGCACGACCCTCGCGCCGCGCCTGATGAACTCTCGCGCGCTCGCCAAGCCGATGCCGCTCGCGCCGCCGGTGACTACCGCCCCGCGTCCCTCAAATGTCTCCACGGCGCGAAGACTATCGGGCCGCCGGGCGACGATCTAGCGGCGAGACGCCGCGTTGAGGAGCCCGGCCATCGGGCTAGGCGATGGCGTCAATGGCCGTACGGGTGTCGAGGTCGATGAACGCGGCCGCGTACCGCTGCGCCAGTGCGAGGCAGATCTCGGCGCTCTGCCAGGCGTCGCCGCCCGACAATGTGGCCATCCAGATCGCCAGTCCGTGTGCGACGGACGCGCGGTAGCGGAGCCACACGTCCTCCGGGCTGGGGATCTCGTCGGCGGGCAGTGACAACGCGCCGCGGTACTCCTCGAGCAGTTCGCGCTCGCTGCGGCGCCTGTCCTCGATTGTCAGCGCGCCCTGCAGGAAGTAGCCGAGGTCGAGCGACCAGTTGCCGCGCCTCACCATCTGCCAATCGAGAAACCCGACGTCGCCGTCGGGCAGCACGTAGGTGTTGCCGATGTGAGGGTCGCCGTGAAGCAGAGTCTGCGGCGCTTTCGTCAGGGTTCCGATGTAGCGCGCCCAGACGTCGATGAACAGCTCTTCCCCACTCAGCGCCAGGATCTCGGCAGGCGCGGTGTCGCCCAATCGCTCGTGCGCGATGTGCAGTGGCGCGTACTGCATTCCCTCGAACGCGACGAAAGGCTCGACCCATTCGAGTGCCGGGTTGCCCGTCAGGCGGGCACCCCAATACTCGCTGTGCAATCGGGCAAGCCCGCGCACTCCGCTGGCGACCTGGTCGACGGTCATCGGCCGGGTGGAGTCGCGAGGGTCGGCGCCACGCGCGACGACGTCCTCCATCACCATCAGGAAATCGGAGCGCTCCTCGTCGATGAGTGCCGCGTAGACCGTCGGATGGTCAAGCGGCAGAGCGACTCCGGAGGCGAACAACCGCGGTTCGTGGAACAGTCCGCTCGTGAGCGCCACGAGTTCGGCGTGCGCGGGGTCGACAGCCTTGGCGAACACCGTTGCGGGTCCGGAGCCCGCCGAGTAGGTGAGCTCCAGCCGGGCCCGCCGGTTGGTGCCGTCATCGCGAAGCGCGACCCGGACGCCATCCACGACGGCGTCCGGATGGTGAGCGGTGAGCGCTGTTGTCATCCATCCCGGGGTAATCGCATCCCAGCCCTGGGGGATCGACAGCTCCGCAAGTGTCACTTGAGGCAGCTGCCGCCGTCGATCGGAAGCGTGACGCCGGTGACGAAGCGGGCTTCATCGGAGGCCAGGAACAGAACGGCGTTGGCGATGTCCTCCGGCTCCACCCAGCCGATCGGCAGTGTGTGCATCATCTGTCCGACGACCTTCATGTCGTCGGGGCCCGGGTTCTCCAGGTCGGGACGGAACAGCTTCATCGTGCCGTCGTTCATGAACAGCGGAGTGTTCACGTTGGTCGGGTGCACCGAGTTGACGCGGATGTTCTGGGCGCCCAGTTCGACGGCGAAGGTGCGCATCAGGCCGACCACACCGTGTTTGGCGGCGACATAGTGGCCGGTGTGCGGGTAGGCCTTCAGGCCGCCGACCGAGCTGGTCAGGATGATCGACCCACCGCGACCGCCGGCCAGGATGTGCGGGACGCCGGCTTTCACTGACTTCCACACGCCGCCCAGGTTGACGTCGATCATGTCGGTCCAGTCGCCCTCGCTCGTTTTGTCGAGGGTCGCGCCGCCGTTGCCGATGCCTGCGTTGGCGACGATGATGTCCAGCCTGCCCATCTGCTCCACGCCCGAGTCCACCGCGGCCTTGAGCGCGTCGTAGTCCCGTACGTCGACCTCGGCCGTGTAGATGCGGCGGTTGAGGCCCTTGACCAGATCAGCGGTCTCGGCCAGGTCTTCCGGCGTGGAGAGCGGAATCTGGACGCTGTCGATCTGCTTACAGATGTCGACGGCGATGATGTCGGCGCCCTCCTGCGCGAGCCGCACGGCATGCGCGCGGCCCTGCCCGCGTGCCGCGCCGGTGATGAAAGCGACCTTGCCTTCAACACGTCCAGTCATCTTCTAACCTCAATTCGTCGTTAGGGGAAAGGGTTTCACTTGAGAACGGCTGGCATGGAATCCCAGCCACGGACAGTTGACGTCGGCGAGAGCGTCGCGTTGGCCATGTCGACATCCCACTCGGGGAATCGCTTGAGGATCTCTTCGAGAGCGACCCGTCCCTCAAGCCGAGCCAACGCCGACCCAAGACAGTAATGCGTGCCGACGCTGAAGGCGAGGTGTTGGCGGACCTCACGATGGATGTCGAAAACATCGCCGTCGGGAGGAAATTGGCGATCGTCGCGCACCGCGGCGCCGATCAGCATCATCATCACGCTGCCCTCGGGCACGGTCTGGCCGTGGAACTCGACATCGCGGGTCACGTAGCGGGCGACGTGTGGCGCGGGCGGCTCGAAGCGCAGCAACTCCTCGACCGCCTGTGGAATAAGTGCAGGGTTCTGGGCGAGCTCGCGGCGCTGGTCGGGGTGTTCGGCCAATACCTTGCCCGCCCAGCCGATCAACCTCGTGGTGGTTTCGTTGCCCGCGCCCGCCACCACGTTGAGATAGGTCAGCAGCTCGACGCGCGTCAGATTCCGCGTGGTGCCGGTCTCGTCGACGAACTCCGCGTTGAGCAGTTCGGTCATGATGTCGTCCGACGGGTGGTCGGCGCGCCAGTCGATGTAGGCCTCGAAGATCTCGCCCGTCACGAAGCCGCCTTCGGACTGCTTCATGGGCTTACCCGCCTCGGTGCGCATCTGCGCATTGGCGTGGTCGCGGATCATCTCCTGGTCATTTTCGGGAATGCCCAGAAGCGCGCTGATCACCTTCATCGGCATCTGGGCGCCGAAATCGGTGACGAAGTCGAATCGGTCCGCACCGATCAGCGGGTCCAGGCTTTGTGCGCAGTACTCCCGGATCTTGGGTTCCAGTGCGTTGATCTTGCGCGGCGTGAACATCCGGGCCAACAGCTTGCGATGGATGTCGTGAATGGGCGGATCCTCGAAGATGACCGTCCCGGGCGGGATCTCGATGTTGGCCTTGATCAGCTCGATGATCGCGCCGCGAGCCGAGCTGAATGTCTCGTGATCGACGAGCGCCTTGTTCACATCGGCGAACCGGCTGAGCGCGTAGAAGTCGTGCTGCGTGTTGTAGTAGAGCGGCGATTCGTCCCGGAGCCGCCGGAACGTCGGGTACGGATCGGCGTTGATGACGACGTCGTAGGGATCGAAGTAGACGTCGCTGGTCGCGGCTTCGGTGGCACTGACGGTCACGGTGTCACCTTTCGCTGGGAACATGGCTGTATAAGACAGATGAACGGCAACTGTCTCACAAACTCTGGCATCAGCGTCGCACGGGTGTCAATGGGACGAGCATTTTTTGCGATTTATACTCTCCGCTTAGCAGAACGTAGTTCTCATCATTGCCGGGGATCATGTCGCGACCCTCAGCAGCGCCTCCTGGCCGTAGGACGCAACCAGGCTGCCGCTCTCGGTCAGGATGTCGCCCCGCCCGAAGCAGCGGCCGTGCGCGAGCAGAGGGCTGTGCTGGCGAAGCAGAAGCCATTCGTCGGTGCGGAATGGTCGGTGAAACCACAGCGTGTGGGAGGTGACCGCCGAGGTGAACTGCGTGCCGTTGCCACGCTGGCCCAATCCGTCCATCGGTCGCAGCGCGGTGCCGATCAGGGTCAGGTCGGTGGCGTACGCCGCGAGGGCGGGGGCCAGGGCTTCGTCGACTGCCGGTGTGCGCATCCAGAATTCGAACTGCGGGGGGCCGGTGGTGGTGGCGCTGAGGTCGACGGCCGCGCGCGTCTCCCAGGGAATGAGGTCGAGCGCGAGCCGGTGCTCCGGCCCGAGCACCGGAGGAACCTCCTCGACCGCCTGATGCTCGGGGCCGTCCTCCACCACGTGCATGCAGATCGAACCGGTGGCCAGGACGCGGTCGGTGCCTTGCCGTGCGGTGATCGACACCGTGCCGAACGAGCGGCCCTCGTGATGGCGGACCGCCTCATAGAGGACGGGCCCATCGGCACGTCCCTCGCGGGCGAAAACGGTGTGCAGGGACTTGACGGCCTTGTCCGGACACATGACACGCGCCGCCTGGATGAACTGGCCGAGCAGCTGGCCGCCGAACAGCCGGTGGTACTCAAGCTGTTGGTTGCGGCCCTCGAAGACGGTGACTGCGGCCGGCCCGTCGGTGCCGGCCGTCCGTGCGGACGCGAGTTCGAGGCACTCGAGTAGGTCGGTCCACAGGTCGGGCACGGCGATCAGCGTCGGAAGAGTTCTTCTAGCAAGAGAACCTAGTTCTCAGGCTAGGCCGCGAAGCCGTGAGCGCAGAAATCCCACACTTCGTCGGCGCTGATGGGATGGCCCGGATCCTCGTCGGGGTCACCGCTGGACTGCGCGACGAACATCACGGTCTGCATCGTCATCGCCGCCATCCGCTTCGGATTGATGTTGTGACGCAACAGGCCGGCGGCCGCCGCGTCCTCCATCAGCTCCGTGAGCAGGGCGAGCAGGGGTGCATGGGCGATCTTGACCTCCGACGGATGCGACACCAGCAATCGCGGCGCGAAGTCGGTGAACAGCGGGCGTTTGGCGGCCGGATCGGGACGTGACGACTCGAACAGCAGCTGGATCGCCACCTTCAGCCGTTCCATGGGGTCATCGTGACTGGCCGTAGCGGCGCGGATCTGGTCCGCCGACCGGCTCAACGCGTCTTCGAAGAGCGCGAGCAGAAGCTCGTGCTTACCGTCGAACTGCAGGTAGAAGCTACGCAACGACTGGCGGGAGCGGTCGACGACCTCCTGCACGGTGAAGTCTGTGCTGCCCTTTTCGATGATGATCGCCTGGGCGGCGTCGAGGAATCGCTGGACCCTTTGCGCGGCCCGGAGCTTCGCTGTCTTGATCGAGCGTTCGACCGCGCGCTGCTTCCAGGCGGGCTCTTCGCTGGGGCTTGTCACCGGCGGCTCGGACGCTTGCCGATTGGTGAGAACATGGACTGACTGTACCGGAGAACGCCTTGCCATTGCGGTCCTCGACCCCCTCGCGGCCAACGTGTCGGAGATTGTAACTTTCTCACCATGAGAATACTATTCTCATTCTGGTGATAATAGAAGTCCTTCCCATTTTGCGGACCGGTTCGGGAGTGCAATGCAGCTGACATTCGACTCCGACGTCGAAGCCTTCCGCGCCGACTTCGCCGCCTTTCTCGACGAGAATTTGCCGCCCGAGGCCGAGGCCCTCGACAGATCGTTGTCCAGTAGTGACGTCCCGGCATGGGCCCGCCGCTGGCAAGGGCTGATGTTCGACAGCGGCTGGCTGATCCCGGGGAATCCACCCGAGTTCGGTGGCCGCAACGCCACCCTCCTTCAGCAGTACGCGTACCAGCTGGAACTGTCGCGACGGCGGGTTTACCAGAGCTACAACCCCCAGGGCGTCGGAATTATCGCCGCCTCGCTGATCTCGTATGGCACCCGCGAGCAGCAGCAGAAGTGGGCCGTGCCGATCCTGCGGGCGGAGATGACGGCGTCACTCGGGATGAGCGAACCGGGGGCGGGCTCCGACCTGGCGTCGCTGCGCACCCGCGCAGTCCGTGACGGCGACCAATTCGTGGTGAACGGACAGAAGGTGTGGACGTCCGGCGCGCACGACGCGGATGTACTGCTGGCGTTCGTGCGAACCGATCCGGACGCCCCGAAGCACAAGGGCATCAGCGCGTTGATGATTCCGACCGACCTGCCCGGTGTGGTGCGCAGGCCGTTCGCGTCGGCCTGCGATCAGAACGACCTCGACTTCAACGAGGTCTTCTTCAACGATGCGCGCGTGCCCGCCGAGAACCTCGTCGGGCCGCTCAATGAAGGCTGGCGGGTCGCCAACGGATCGCTTGGCCATGAACGGAACATGTTGTGGCTCAGCTACGCCGACCGACTTCAGGAGTTGGTCGAGGATTACCCCGGCGGGACTCAGGTGGACCGGGACCGCTACGCCCAGCTGGTGATGGACAACCAGGCGCTGCGGCTACTCGGTTCGATCGCGCTGGCGCGGGCCGCCCGCGGCGACGAGGATGCGGCGGCGCTTTCGGTGCTGAAGCTCTTCGGATCCGAGGCGTCGCAGCTGGCGACCGAACATGCATTGGCGGCCGCCGGGCCCGAGGCGCTGGCCCACCCGAGCATCTCCGGCCCATATTCGCCGTATCACCTGGACCTCTATCGGGCCGGCTGGTTCGAGCGCTACCTCAGGTCCTTCGGCGGCACCATCGCCGGCGGCACCTCCGAAATCCAACGCAACATCATCGCCCAGCGGCTGCTCGGGCTACCCCGCAACTGAAGGAGCAGGCGTGTACATCGACTACGAGGTCCGCGACCGCATCGCGACCATCACGCTCAATCGGCCGGAGGCCGCCAATGCCCAGAACCCGGAGCTGCTCGACGAGCTCGACGCGGCGTGGACCCGGGCCGCGGAGGACAACGAAGTTTCAGTGATCGTGTTGCGGGCCAACGGGAAACACTTCTCGGCGGGGCATGACCTCAGGGGCGGCGGGCCGGTGCCGGACAAGATCACCCTCGAGTTCATCATTCAGCACGAGGCCAAGCGCTACCTGGAGTACACCCTGCGCTGGCGCAACGTCCCGAAGCCGTCCATCGCCGCCGTGCAGGGCCGGTGCATCTCAGGTGGGCTGCTGCTGTGCTGGCCGTGTGACCTGATCATCGCCGCCGACGATGCGCAGTTCTCCGATCCGGTCGTGCTCATGGGCATCGGGGGCGTCGAATACCACGGCCACACTTGGGAACTCGGACCCCGGAAGGCCAAGGAGATCCTGTTCACTGGCCGGGCGATGACCGCCGACGAGGTGGCGAGCACCGGGATGGTCAACAAGGTTGTGCCCCGTGACCAGCTGGACAGCGAGACCAGGGCGCTGGCCGAGCAGATTGCCAAGATGCCGCCGTTCGCGCTGCGGCAGGCCAAGCGCGCGGTGAACCAGACGCTCGACGTGCAGGGCTTCTACGCAGCGATCCAGTCGGTGTTCGACATCCACCAGACCGGCCACGGCAACGCGCTGAGCGTCGGCGGGTGGCCGGTGTTGGTGAACCTCGAGGAGATGAAGGCCAACATCAAGTAGCCCAGACCGCAGGGCTACAGGTGGGCGAGGCGGGGGGCCGAGCCGCGGGCCCGCAGACCCGCTCCGGCCCTCCGGGTGAGTTCCCTTGAGCTGCCGAGCAATCCGTCGAGCACCATTACCCGTTTCACGTGATGCGCAAGATCGTGCTCTTCGGTGAAGCCGATGCCGCCCAGCACCTGCTGGCAGTGTCGAGCCGCGGTCAGCGCGGCCTTGCCTGCGGCTGCCTTGGCCAACAGTGCGGTCAGATCGGGGTTGTCCTCCCCGGGCAGGCTCAGCGTCGCCTCGGCGCCTTCGATGGCCACCAGCGTGTCGGCCAGCCGATGCCGGACCGCCTGGAACGACGCGATCGGCTTGCCGAACTGGACCCGGTCCAGGGCATGCTGGCGAGCCAGGGCCAGCATCGCCCGTGCCGCACCGACCAGCCACCATCCGACGGCCAGGCGGGCGTCGGGCAACCGCAGGTGCCCGCCCTCTTCCACCCGGTGTAGCGGCAGGCCGCCGAGGGCCGAGCTCTCGTCGGCCGCAGCGTAATCCCACACCACCCAGCCGCCGCCCGCGTAGGGCAGTGCCGGGTTCGTACCTTCATCGCGACCTGCGGTCAGGAGCACCACGTCGTTGACAACCGATGCATGCGAACCTGTTTCGCCAAGCAGCCGGAACACCAGCGGTATCGCCAGCTCGGACATGTCCGACAGCATGTCGGCCCAACCCAGGTCGGCCAGTGCTGCGTCCAACTCGGGACCGGAGGTCGACAGCATCGTCTTGCGCAGTCCGTCTTCGAGCAACTCGAGAGACTCGGGATCCACGATCACTCCTTCCCGAGGTCGAGCAGGCGGCGGGCGATGATGTTGCGCTGCACTTCGGCGGTGCCGCCGTAGATGGTGGCCGCCCGCGAGTACAGGTATTCGGTGCGCCAGTCGGTGTCGTCGAGTTCGACCGCGCCGGGCAGCAGATCGCGTGCGGCGTCATAAAGCCTCTGCTCGGCACCGGCAAGCAAGACCTTGTCGATCGAGGTGTCCGGACCCAGCTTGTGTCCGCCGGCCAGCCGGAGCTGGGTGGCACGGGAGCGGCACCGCAGCGTGTGCAGGGCCAGATACGCCTCACCCATATCCGAGTCCGCAGCCTGGCCGACACCTTTGACGTCGTCGATCAACGCGTCGAACCGCGAGTAGAGGTAGGCGATCCGCTGCCAGAAGCACGTGGACCGTTCGAAGGGCAACAGATCCATCGCCAGCTGCCAGCCGTCGCCAGGATTGCCGAGCATGCGATCGGCAGGCACGACGACGTCGTCGAAGTACACCTCGCAGAACTCGTCGACGCCGTGCATGGTGCGCAGTGGGCGCACGTCGATTCCCGGACTGTCCATATCGACGAAGAACGCGGTGATGCCGCCATGACCCGGACCGGTCCGGGTGAGCAGCACGCACCGGGTCGCGTACTGCGCGAAGCTGGTCCACACCTTCTGGCCGTTGACAACCCAGTCGTCGCCCCGCTGTTCCGCGCGGGTCGTCAAGGACGCCAGATCGCTGCCCGAGCCAGGTTCGGAGAAGCCCTGGCACCACGACTCGCGGCCCGACAGCAGCCTCGGCACCATCTCCGCGGCGAGGTCGGGTCGCGCGTAGTCGATCATCGTCGGGGCCAGCACCTCGAGCATCGAGTACGGCCCGGGGTGGTCGAGGCCGCGGCCGACGATCTCCTCGCCGACGACGGCCCGCAGGATCGCAGGCCCGCCGAGCCCGCCCGCCGACTCCGGCCACCCGTAGCGCATCCAGCCCGCGTCGTACAGCGCGCCCAGCACGCGCAGGTGCTGCGCCTGGTGGGCGTCCAGCGAGTGGTCGCCGGGCGGTGGCGTCAGGTCGTTCTCGTCGAGCCAGGCTACGAGATCCCGGCGAAACTCGGCAGTGCTGGGGATGTCGGCAGCCGCAGTCATCCGGCTTCGGGCCTGCCGATCGCGTGCGGCCTGCCGGAGTCGTGGTCCCCGCTGCGCCGGATGAAGGTCATGGCACGGGTTTTCAGGCGCCAGCCGTCGTCGGTGCGCACGTAGGTGTCGTTGTAGTAGCCGATACGCATGTCGTGCTTCGAGTGCTCGATGAAGCACAGCGGCTGTGTGCCGGTCGCCTTGTCGGGGTCGTCGCCGTCGAGGTGCACCAGCGACGTGCCCGTCATGAACAACCCCTTGGGCGCCGCGTCGACCAGCTCGGGGAAGCGGGCC
Organism: uncultured Actinomycetota bacterium; assembly: GCA_963713225.1. GTDB lineage: Bacteria > Actinomycetota > Actinomycetes > Mycobacteriales > Mycobacteriaceae > Mycobacterium. The sequence goes on from CAVQLB010000005.1 coordinate 185,698, forward strand.
AGCGTGTAGGTCGAGCCGAAGGCGCTGTAGGTGCCGTCGGGGGTGAACACCGAGGTCAGCCCGTCGAGGTCGCCCTGCGTGATGGTCACGGCGTACTTCGCGAGAAGTTGTTGGATCTCAACGAGATCGTCAGTTCTAGTCGGCTTGGTCATTTCGGAAGACCTTACCCCCCTTCATTACAAAATTCACATCTTTTGTAACGCGAATGTCGGCGAGCGGATCTCCCGGCACCGCGATGATGTCGGCCAGGTACCCCTCGGCGATGCGGCCGAGGTCGGTCTTGTTGATCAGGTCCGCGGCAACGACAGTCGCCGCGCGCAGCACCGCATCGGGCGGCATGCCCCAATCCACCAGCGTGACAAGCTCGTCGGCGTTCTTGCCGTGCGGAATGGCGGGTGCGTCGGTTCCGACGGCGATCTTCACCCCGGCCTCGTAGGCCGCCTTGATCGACGTGCGGGCCTTGGGGAACATCTCGGCGGCCTTGTCCTGCAACTCCTTCGGCGCCTTCGACACGTCCATCGCCTCGGCCAAGCGCCTTGTGGTCACCAGGAACCGGTCGTTGTCGACGAGCATCTTGATCGCCTCGTCGTCCATCAGGAAGCCGTGCTCGATGCAGTCGATTCCGCAGTCGACGGCGTGCTTGACCGCCTCGGCGCCGTGCGTATGCGCCGCCACGCGTAGGCCACGGCGGTGCGCCTCGTCGACGATCGCCCGCAGTTCCTCGTCCGAATAGTGCTGTGCGCCTGCTTCTCCGGTCAGCGACATCACGCCACCCGATACACAGACCTTGATCAGCTGCGCACCGTGCTTGATCTGGTAGCGGACCGCCTTGCGGATCTCGTCGACCCCATTGGCGATGCCCTCCTCGACCGTCAACTCGAGGGCACCGGGCATGAACGCCGCGAACATCGTCGGGTCGAGATGGCCACCCGTCGGCGTGATTGCGTGTCCGGCGGGCACTACCCGCGGTCCCTCGATCCAGCCTGCATCGATCGCCTTAGCCAACGCGACATCGAGCAGGTAACCGCCTGTCTTGACGAACAATCCGAGGTTTCGGACCGTCGTGAAGCCCGCGCGCAGGGTGCGGCGGGCATTGCCGACCGCTCGCAGCACCCGGGTCGGGGGATCGTCCTGCACCTGGGACAGCCCGGGGTTCTCGCCCCGCCCGCCCATCAGGAGGTTGACCTCCATGTCCATCAGGCCGGGCAGCAGGATGGAATCACCGAGGTCGATCACCTCGCCGTCGACTGCACCGCCGATGCCGACGATGCGATCGCCGTCGACCCGGACGATTCCGGGCCGGACGATCTCGCCGGCGTCGACGTCGAGTAGACCCGCTGCTTTGAGGGTCAGCACCGTCAGACCACCGGCTCCTTGATCAGCTGAATGTAGGAGGCACCGCTGTCGAGCACGCGTGGCTGCTTCCACACCTCGACGGGAAAGCTCACCATGACGATCGACTGTCCCAGATGCACCAGCGCCTTGGCGTCTTCAGGCATCCCCTTGAGCGGGAAGCGCGCGTCGACGTAGATCATGATGTCCTCGAGGCGCGCCATGCCTGCGTCGTAGAGCTCCTGCATCTCGGCCATCGTCGAGTTGAGGCGCTTGGAGTAGCGCTCCTCCTCGGTGGGCAGGCACCAGTCGGTGAACCGCTCCAAATCTGCGAACTCTTCCGGCAACTTAGACATGCGCGGCATCTTTCTTGTCGGTCTCCTGTTGGGCCTTGCCATTGCCGGACCCGTTTCCGTTCGCCTTGTATCTGTTCACATACTCGTGCGCCGTGTGGTGCAGGTGGCGGAGCAGGATCTCCTGATCGCACAGCGGGAACTCGGTGACCACCCTGGTCCCGATCTGGGTCTGGGTGGCCTCCAAGGTGTTGGCGTCCTGGAACGCGTACTCCTTGAACGTCACCGCGGCCAGTTCCTGCGACAGGCGCTCACGGAGGTTCTTCGGCGGCACGAAGTAGAGGTCGGCCTCGAAAATATGCGTGTTCACCGAAGTCGGCCAGTAGTGGTAGGTCAGATACCAACCCGGCGCCCAGAACAGCAGCGTGAAGTTGGGGAAGAACTCGAACGAGTCAGTGCCCCAGGTCTTCTGCCGAGACGGGTTGATGGCCGGCGGCAGTTCGTCGGGCATGATGCCCTTGATGTCGGGGCGGTCCCATGGCCCGAACAGGCCGCTGTGCAGGATCCGCTCGATGGGCTTGACCATGCTGAGGTCCTTCGGCGGCGACATGCCGCCCCACGAAGACACCATGGAGTGGTCGCCCTTGATGTCGTACGCGAGCGCCTCGAAGCCGAACTTGGCCAGCTTCTCGGCCTCCTCCTTCTCCGCCTGCTTCATGTGCAGGATCGGCGCGTGGTAGAACTCGACGAACGCGTCGATGAACAACTTCCAGTTGGCGTTGATCTCCGCGCGGTAGCTGTAATGCTCCGTCATCTCGTGGAACGGGTAGCCCTCGAGGCCTTTCGCGAAGTCACCGAGGTACTCGGTCAGCGGCGCCGCGTCGTTGTCGAAGTTGATGAAGATGAAGCCTTCCCAGACCTCGCAGCGCACCGGCACCAGTCCGTACTGCTCCTTGTCGAGGTCGAAGAACTCACCCTCCTGCTGGACGAACGTCAGATCGCCCTCGAGGCTGTAGCGCCATGCGTGGTACTTGCAGGTGAACTGGCGGCACGTCCCCGAGACCTCCTCGCCCGGGTAGTCATTCCACACCAGCTTGTTGCCGCGGTGACGGCACATGTTGTAGAAGGCGCGAACCACGTCCTTCTTGTCCTTGACGATGATCACCGACGTGCCGGGGCCGACGGAAGGCATCTCCCGCGTGAAGTAGCTGCCCTTCTTGGGCAGCCGCTCGACGCGGCCGATGTTGAGCCAGGTCTTCTTGAAGATCGCCTCTTGCTCCAGCTTGAAGTGCTCCGGATCAATGGAGTCCTCATAGTTGACGGGTGCGGTGCCCAGCTCTGGCCAGTTCTCGGTCCAGCTGCCAGCAGCCGGCTTGGGGAAAAATGCCACGATTTCTTACCTTTCCTGTTCCAGCTCAACGCCGAAGGTTTTCAAAGCCATGGACACGGTGACGTAGCAGCCGACCGTGAAAACGAAGTCCATCCGCTGTCGCGTGTCGAAGCGCTCGCCCAGCTCGGCCCACGTCGCATCCGACAGTTCGTACTTCTCGAGAAGCTCGTCGGTGGCGGCCAGCACCGTGCGGTCGAACGCATCGGTGGCCTCGCCACGCTGCACACCGGCGATCTCGGATTCGGTGAGTCCCTCCCGCATACCGAGCTTGACGTGCTGCATCCACTCGTATTCCGAGCTGGTGTGGTGCGCCACCCGCAGTATTGCCAGTTCGCGCAGCCGGGGCGGCAGCGTCGAGTTGAACAGCAGGTGCACGTTGAAGCGCAGGAACTCTCTCGTCAGGGCGGGATGGTTGACGAAGGTGCCGAGGATGTTGCTCGCGTTCGCCGGATTGCGGCGCTCTTCGGGCAGCATCACGGCGAGCGCGCGGTCGACATCGTCGTCCCACTGATCCGCGGGTAGCGGCGGCACGCGCACAGTCTCTCCTCTCGGCTGTGAGAATCATGTTCTCATTTCCGACTAATACATTTCCACCTTTTGTCCCGATGGTCAATGGGCAGTGCTGAGGTGGTTCCCCGCGGCCCCCTGTCCACCTGCGCTATCGTGGGAAGACACCGCTCGGACATTGATTCTCTTGCTGCGAGAAGATAGTTTCCCTAGATAGAGAACAGTGCGGATACTACGGTGAGGCTTAGAGGAAAGGGAGCCCTATGAACAAGGAAGACATGATCCTGATCAGCGTCGACGATCACATCGTCGAGCCGCCTGACATGTTCAAGAATCACCTGTCCAAGAAGTATCTGGACGACGCCCCGCGGCTGGTGCACAACCCCGACGGGTCCGATACCTGGCAGTTCCGCGACATCGTCATCCCCAATGTCGCGCTGAATGCGGTCGCGGGCAGGCCCAAGGAGGAGTACGGCCTGGAGCCGCAGGGGCTCGATGAGATCCGGCCCGGCTGCTACAAGGTCGACGAGCGCGTCAAGGATATGAATGCCGGCGGCATCCTGGGCTCGATGTGCTTCCCCTCGTTCCCCGGCTTCGCGGGACGGCTGTTCGCCACCGAGGACCACGACTTCTCGCTGGCGCTGGTGCAGGCCTACAACGACTGGCACGTCGAGGAATGGTGTGGGGCCTACCCGGCGCGCTTCATCCCGATGACGCTGCCGGTGATCTGGGACGCCGAGGCGTGTGCGGCCGAGATCCGGCGCAACGCCAAGCGGGGCGTGCACTCGCTGACGTTCACCGAGAACCCGGCGGCGATGGGATACCCCAGCTTCCACGATTTCGATTACTGGAAGCCGATGTGGGACGCACTCGTCGACACCGACACCGTGCTCAACGTGCACATCGGGTCGTCGGGCCGGCTGGCGATCACCGCCCCGGACGCGCCGATGGACGTGATGATCACCCTTCAGCCGATGAACATCGTGCAGGCCGCCGCCGATCTGTTGTGGTCCAAGCCGATCAAGGCCTATCCCGACCTCAAGGTCGCCTTGAGTGAGGGTGGCACCGGCTGGATTCCCTACTTCCTGGAGCGCGCCGACCGCACCTACGAGATGCACTCGACGTGGACCGGCCAGGACTTCGGGAAGCAGAAGCCCAGCGAGGTATTCCGGGACCACTTCCTGACCTGCTTCATCTCCGACCACGTCGGCGTGCAGCTGCGCAACGACGTCGGCATCGACAACATCTGCTGGGAGGCCGACTACCCGCACTCGGATTCGATGTGGCCGGGCGCGCCCGAGCAGCTCGACGAAGTGCTCAAGGAGCACAACGTCACCGACGTCGAGATCAACAAGATGACCTACGAGAACGCGATGCGCTGGTACCACTGGGACCCGTTCACCCACATCAGCAAGGAACAGGCCACCGTCGGGGCGCTGCGCAAGGCGGCCGAGGGTCACGACGTCTCCATCCAGGCGCTGTCGAAGCACGAGCACGGCGGCGCAAACTTCGCGGACTTCGCCGCGAACGCGAAGGAGCTCACGGGCAACAAGGACTAAACCAGCCCGCAGCCCGACGATGCGCCGGTGCGGAGCATTATTGACTGCACCGGTGTATTCGGCTGTGCATCAACACCTTTATCGACGTGTAGGAGTATGAAGTGTCCGGTGGAATGAGCTTCGAGCTGAGCGAGGATCAAGAGCTGATCCGGAAGTCCGTCGCCGAGCTGGCGGGCAAGTTCGACGATCACTACTGGATGGAGAAAGACCTCGCGCACGCGTTCCCCCAGGAGTTCTACGACGCCATCGCCAAGGGCGGCTGGCTCGGCATGACAATCCCGGAGGAATACGGCGGCCACGGCCTCGGCATCACCGAGGCGACGCTGCTGCTCGAGGAGATTTCGCGCTCCGGCGCCGCGATGAACGGTGCCAGCGCCATCCACCTGTCGATCTTCGGCATGCAGCCCGTGGTCAAACACGGGTCAGACGAGCTCAAGGCCGCAACACTGCCCCGGATCGTCAACGGTGATCTGCACGTCTGCTTCGGCGTCACCGAACCCGGCGCGGGTCTCGACACGTCGCGAATCACGACCTTCGCCAAGCGCGAGGGCGATCACTACCGCATCAACGGTCGAAAGGTCTGGATCTCCAAGGCGCTCGAGTCGGAGAAGATCCTGCTGCTGACGCGCACCACGCCGTTTGACGAGGTGACCAAGAAGACCGACGGCATGACGCTGTTCATGACCGATCTGAACCGGGACCACGTCGACATCCGCCCGATCAAGAAGATGGGCCGCAACGCCGTCAGCTCCAATGAGCTCTTCATCGACGACCTGATCGTGCCGGTCGGGGATCGGGTCGGCGAAGAAGGCAAGGGCTTCAAGTACATCCTGGACGGGCTGAACCCCGAACGGATGCTGATCGCGGCCGAGGCGCTTGGCATCGGGCGGGTCGCGCTGGAGAAGGCCGTCAAGTACGGCAACGAGCGTGTCGTCTTCAACAGGCCCATCGGCATGAACCAGGGGCTGCAGTTCCCGCTCGCCGACTCGCTGGCCCGACTCGACGCGGCCGAACTGGTGCTGCGCAAGGCCACCTGGCTGTATGACCACGGCAAACCGTGTGGGCGCGAGGCGAATACGGCCAAGTACCTGTGCGCCGACGCCGGTTTCGGTGCCGCCGACCGGGCTCTGCAATTGCACGGCGGGATGGGTTACTCCGAGGAATACCACGTGTCGCGCTACTTCCGCGAGTCGCGGCTGATGAAGATCGCGCCCGTCAGCCAGGAGATGATCCTGAACTTCCTCGGCGAGCATGTGCTGGGTCTGCCGAGGAGCTACTGATGGGGTATTTCGAACTGACGGGCCGCTCCGCGATGGTGACGGGGGCCGGTGCCGGTGGGGGGATCGGCGCGGCCGTCGCCGCCGCCCTGGCTGAAGCGGGCGCCGCAGTGCTCGTCACCGACATCAACGGAGATGCCGCCGCTGCCGTTGCTCAACGCATTCGAAGCGACGGTGGCAAGGCAGACTCGTGCGCCCTCGACGTGGGCGACCGCGCCGCCGCCGACGCCGCCGCCGAACAGGCCGCGGGGCTGGGCGGGGGAGCGCTGCACATCCTCGTCAACAACGCAGGCGTCACATCGCCCGCCATGTTCGCAAAGCTGACCGACGAGACGTTCCGGTTGACGTTCGACGTGCACGTGATGGGCACGTTCCATTGCACGCAGGCCGCGCTGCCGTTCATTCCGACCGACGGCACGGGCCGCATCATCAACGTGACGTCGGCGGCCGGGCTCACGGGCACACTGGGCCAGGTCAACTACTCGGCAGCAAAGGCAGGCCTGATCGGCTTCACCAAGTCGCTCGCGCGCGAGCTTGCGTCCAAGAACATCATGGTGAATGCGCTTGCGCCGCTTGCCGCCACACCGATGACCGAGACCATCCGCACCAACGAGAAGTTCGCCGCCAACATGATGCAGCGCATTCCGTTGAAGCGCTGGGCCGAGCCGTCGGAGGTCGCCGGCGCATTCGTATTCATGGCGTCGGACGCGGCGTCCTACATCACCGGCCAGGTGCTACCCGTCGACGGCGGAATGGTCATGTGACGGCGTCACCCTTGGCCGGCATCACGGTCGTCGCCATGGAACAGGCGGTGGCCGCCCCGATGTGCACGCGCGTGCTCGCCGACTTCGGTGCACGCATCATCAAGGTGGAGAACCCTAACGGCGGCGACTTCGCCCGCGATTACGACGACGTCGTCAACGGCCCAGGCGGCCTCGCCGCGCATTTCGTCTGGTGCAACCGCGGCAAGGAGTCGGTCACCCTCAACCTCAAGTCACCGGCGGGCGTGGATATTCTGCACCGGCTTCTCGATCGCGCCGATGCGCTGGTATCCAACCTGGCGCCGGGATCAATGGCGCGCCTTGGCCTTTCGGCCGCCGACCTTGCCGTGAGCCATCCGAATGTCATCCCCGTCGAGATCGACGGATACGGCCCTGGCGGCCCGATCTCGCACAAGCGCGCATACGACCTGCTGATCCAGGCGGAAGGCGGATCCTGTGCCGTCACGGGGTATCCGAACATGCCCGCCAAGCCGGGGCCGGCCGTCGCGGACTTCACCACCGGGCTTTATGCGGCGCTCTCGATTCTCGCGCTGCTGTTCTCGCGTGACCGGCGTGAGGGACCTGCTCCCGCGGTGGGCCTGAGCCTGTTCGACGTGTTGACCGACATCATGGGCTACCAGCTGACCTACACCCAGCACTCCGGCATCGACCAACAGCCGCTCGGCGTCGGCTCGCCCGCCGTCGCGCCGTACGGGGCCTTTCCGACCCGCGACGGGCAGACCGTGGTGCTCGGCACCACCAACGACCGCGAGTGGCAGCGGGTCGCAACGGAGATCATCGACCGGCCCGACCTGGCCGACGACACACGATTCGCCACCAACACCGGCCGGTGCGCGCACCGCGACATTCTCGATGAGGCGATCGGATCCTGGTGCGCGCGGCACGATCTCGCGCACATCCAGAAGGTGGCCGACCAGGCAGGTATCGGCAACTCGCGCTACAACCTGCCCAGCGAGGTCATCGTCCATCCGCAGCTCACGGCCCGCGACCGATGGCGGGAGGTCGAAACCACCAAGGGGCCGATCCAGGCGCTGCTGCCCCCGCCGGTAGTCGCCGGTTACGATCCGCCGATGGGCGCCGTTCCCGGGCTGGGCCAACACACCGACTCGGTGCTGACAGAACTCGGTCTGGGACAGGACGACATCGCCGCACTGCGCGAACAAGGGGCCATCGGACCGCCTTTCGCCGACAGCCCGATAGAGACGAACGGAGTCAAAGATGCGTGAAACGGTCATCGTCGAGGCGGTTCGCACGCCGGTCGGCAGGCGCAACGGCGGACTGTCCGACATGCACGCCGCCGACCTGTCCGCCCTCGTCCTCACCGCGCTGGTCGAGCGCGCGGGCATTGATCCCGGGATCGTCGACGATGTCGTCTGGGGCTGCGTCTCGCAGGTCGGCGACCAGTCAAGCAACATCGGCCGTTATTCGGTTCTGGCGGCCGGCTGGCCGGAGACCATTCCCGGCACGACGGTCAACCGGGCCTGCGGCTCGAGTCAGCAGGCGCTGGACTTCGCAGTGCAGGCGGTGATGTCGGGGCAGCAGGACGTTGTCGTCGCGGGCGGTGTCGAAGTCATGAGCCGGGTTCCGCTCGGCTCAGCCCGCGCAAGCGGTATGCCGTACGGCCCGAAAGTGCTTGCGCGCTACGGTGATTTCTCGTTCAACCAAGGCATCTCCGCCGAGATGATTGCGGAGAAATGGGGCTTCTCCCGCACCCGCCTCGACGAGTACTCGGCGTCCTCGCACGAGCGGGCCGCCGCCGCGCAGGACGGCGGGGCGTTCGAATCTCAGATGATCCCGGTATTCACCGACGGTGAACCGGTCGTCGCCGACGAGGGCGTGCGGCGCGGCACCAGCGTCGAGAAACTCGCGGGTCTGAAGCCCGCGTTCAAGGACGACGGCGTGATCCACGCGGGCAACTCGTCGCAGATCTCCGACGGGGCGGCGGCCCTTCTGGTGATGGCGGCGGAGAACGCGGTTGCGCTCGGGCTGACCCCGATTGCGACGTACCGGGCAGGCGCCGTCACAGGGGCCGATCCCGTGCTGATGCTCACCGGCCCGATCCCGGCGACCGAGAAGGTGCTGCACAAGGCGGGCGTGAGCCTCGACGAGATCGGCGTGTTCGAGGTGAACGAGGCCTTCGCTCCGGTTCCGTTGGCGTGGCTGGAGGAGACCGGGGCCGACGAGAAACGCCTCAACCCGCTGGGTGGCGCGATCGCGCTCGGCCACCCGCTCGGTGCATCGGGTGCGGTGCTGATGACCAGGATGCTCAATCACATGCGCGACAACGGGATTCGCTACGGGCTGCAGACGATGTGCGAGGGCGGCGGTACCGCCAACGCAACGCTCGTCGAACTCATCGCCTAGAAACTTCACGACAGGAGGCGCTGCGTGCGTCGAAATCTATTCACCGAAGACCACGAGGCGTTTCGCGAGCTGTGCCGCGACTTCGTCGAAAAGGAAGTGACGCCTTCCTATCCCGAGTGGGAAAAGGGCGGGCGCATGCCTCGCGAGGTGTTCGAGCAGATGGGATCGCTCGGGATGCTCGGCATGGCCATCCCGGAGGAGTACGGCGGCGGCGGGGAGCCGGATTACCGCTACAACGTGGTGATGCAGGAGGAGGCGGCGCGCGCGCTCGTCACCCTGTCGACGGTGCGCACCCAGCTCGAAGTGATCCTGCCGTACTTCCTGCACTATGCGAACGCCGAGCAGCGCGACCGGTGGTTCCCCGGTCTGGCGGCGGGCAAGCTGCTCACCGCCGTCGCGATGACCGAACCCGGCACGGGGTCCGACCTGGCGGGCATGCGCTCCACCGCCGTGCGTGACGGCGACGACTTCATCGTCAACGGCGCGAAGACGTTCATCACCGGCGGCATGCAGGCCGACCTGGTGATCGTGGTCGCCCGCACGGCGACGGATCCCGACAACCGGCGCAAGGGGTTGACGCTGCTGGTCGTCGAGGACGGTATGCCCGGCTTCACCCGTGGCCGCGAACTCGACAAGATGGGCTGCAAGGTGCAGGACACGGCCGAGCTGTCCTTCGTCGACGTGCGCGTTCCTGCGGCCAACGTGCTGGGGGAGGAGGGCGAGGCGTTCAGCTACCTCGGCCACAACCTGCCGCAGGAGCGACTCACCGTTGCGGTCGGCTCGGTCGCCCAGGCGCGGTCGGCGATCGCCGCGGCGATCGACTACACCAAGGACCGCAAGGCATTCGGGACGCCGGTCGCGTCGTTCCAGAACACCAAGTTCGAACTGGCCGCGTGTTCGACCGAGGTCGAGGCCGCACAGGCGATGCTGGACCGGGCGGTGGCGCTTCATGTCGACGGCGAGTTGTCCGGCGCGGACGCCGCCCGGGTCAAGCTGTTCTGCACCGAGATGCAGCAACGGGTGGTCGACCGCTGCCTGCAGCTCTTCGGCGGCTACGGCTACATGATGGAGTACCCGATCGCCCGGCTGTACACGGATGCCCGGGTGGCCCGCATCTATGCCGGGACCAGCGAGGTCATGAAGGTGATCATCGCCAAGTCGCTCGGCTTGTAGCGATTTCGGCGTGCTGAGTCGCGCTGCGCGCAACCAGCCACGCCGAAATCGCCGACTCAGGCGCGTGCGGTGTTCTCGACGATGATCTCGCACGCCGTGTCGTAGAACGCGCTGATCAGCGTCGAGAACGAGAGCTGGAACGGGTAGATCATGTGCACGTCCAACGGCTCCGGCCGCCATTGCGGCAGGACCGGCACAATGCTGCCGTCCCGCAGTTCCTCGGTGCAGATGATCTGCGTTGGCATGACACCGACGCCGAGCCCTTGCAGGATGTACTGCTTGCAGACCTGAAAGTTGTTGGCGCGTGCTCGCACTGGAGGCGCCAGCTCGTATCGGCGCTTGTTCTTGGTGACCACGACCTTGCGCGGGCCGCCGAAGCCGAAATCGATGAACGGCAGAACGTCCAACTGTGCGGGCGCGGTGAGCGGCTCGGTGAGCAATTGCACGAAATCGGGTGACGCGCAGAGGAACAGCTCAAGGCTGAATACCTTGCGCGCGATCAACGTCGAGTCCTGCAGTGGCCCGGTTCCGAACACCACGTCGAACCCGTCCTTGATCGGGTCGACCATGTTGTCCACCAGATGGATGTCCAACCGCGCGTTCGGATGGCGCTGCAGAAACGTGGCGCCCACCCGCGACGCATAGTCGATGCCGACGAAGACCGGTATCGCGACCCGCAGCTCGCCGTGCGGCTCGTGCTTGCTGGCGTCCACCAGCGCCCGAACGCCGTTGGCCTCGCTGAGGATGTTCACCGCGTGGTCATAGACCTGCTCGCCGAGGTCGGTGACCGTGAGCTGATGGGTGTTCTTGCGAAGCAGCTTGATGCCGAGATCGGACTCCAGCTTCGTCAGCTTGCGGCTGACGGTGGACTTCGGCATGCCGAGCAGTGCGGCCGCCTTCGACAGGCTGCGGTTTTCCACCACCTTGCCGAATACCAGCAGGGCGTCGAGGTCGAACGGCAGATTCTGTTCCACTGCTCTTTTGTCCTCCTCGCGTCCGCGGGTCTGTTCCAAATATGCAACAGGGTGTTGCGGTTCTGCATCTGTTTTGACTATTTCACCAGCTGTTACCGTCGGCGCGAGGAGGGCCTCATGAGTCACGACAGCCTGGTGACCAAACCCGCAAGTGGACATTGGACGGACGCGTATCCCGAACTCGGCCGAGGGCCGGTGTCGCTTGAAGACTGCGTCTCCGAGGAGTTCTACGAGAAGGAACGCGAGCACGTCTTCAAGAAGACCTGGCTCTACGTCGGACGGGTCGAGCGAGTGCCGAAGTCCGGCAGTTACTTCACCCGGGAACTGAGGTTCCTGAACACCTCGATCATCATCGTGCGGGGCAAGGACGACGTCATCCGCGCCTTCCACAACATCTGCCCGCACCGCGGCAACAAGATGTTGTGGGAGGACGACCCGTTCCAGGAGGTCGAAGGCCGCGCGCCATTGCTGTACTGCCGCTTCCACGGCTGGCGCTACAAGCTCGACGGCTCGCTGCACTCAGCCACCCGCAAGGATCTGCTGCTGGACTTCGACGCCGACAGTTGCCGGGTGCCGGCCATTCAGTGCGAGGTATGGGAAGGCTTCATCTTCATCAACCTCAACCCGCACAACACCGAGTCGGTGCGCGACTACCTCGGCGACCTGGCCCATGGCATCGAAGGCTATGACTTTGCCGGCCCGCACCAGGTCTACCGATTCAACGCTGAGTTGCAATGCAACTGGAAGATCTTCCTGGACGGCTTCGCGGAGAGCTACCACGGCCCGTATCTGCACGCGTCGTCCTTCGGCGCCGTTACAGCGGAAGCCAGGGAAGCGTTCGACCAGCCGAACCCGTTCACCGATGCCTTGTCCTATCGGCTCAGCGGTCCACACCGGACGTACTCGTTCGCTGGCGAGCCGTCGCAGAAGACCCCGTACTCGAAGCCCATCGAGTGTGTGTTCGAGGCAAGCGCGGCCGGGCCGTGGAACAAGCGAACCGACCGCGGTCCGATGCCGCCTGGACTCAACCCCACACGGTCGGAGAAGTACGGTTTCGACTCATACCAGTTCTTCCCTAACTTCATCCTGATCTTCGGTGCGTCCGGGTTCACGGTCCACACCCATTGGCCCACCGGACCGCATTCGCACATCTTCGAGACCGAGATGTACTACCAGCCGCCGACCACGCATAAAGAACGGCTGGGCCAGGAGCTGACCGTCACGTTCCTCAACGACATCATCCTGGAAGACGCCAGCCCGTCAGAAGGGTTGCAGGCCATGCTGAACAGCGGCGCCCTCACGCATTTCACGATGAATGACGAGGAGATCCTGTTACGCCATCTGCACAAGGTGGTCGGCGACTACGTCGAGGCCGGCGAGAAAGCGAAGGCGGGAAATCGATGAGTACCCTTCTGCCGCCGGAATTCTCGCAACTCGAACACCTGGTGCCGGACTGGGCGATCGAGGACGGGCACGAACGCTATGTGAAGCGCGTCAACAGTTCGATGGACGAGATCAAGGCGTTCTACGACGAGGTGTTCCCGTATGCCGAGGAAGCGGTCACCTACATCGACAAGTTCGACTACTCCGAACCGCTCCCCGACGACGTTGCGAACCTGCGCAACCTGCTTTACTCGCTGATCACGGTCTCACTGGCGGTGGAGCTGTGGAAGCAGCCGCGCGTTAAGCATTCGGCCAACACCATTCTCACGAGAGTGAGCTGACATCGTGACTTCTCTGACGGCTGTAGCCGCCAGCTTCTTTTCACGCAGCGTTGGCTGTGTGACGGGCCAGCCCGGCCCGCAGGATGTTGCGTGCGGCGTGTTCATCCGCGTGTGCACGGTGCCCACATCTTTGACAAGCGAATACCGCTTGGGTGATGCGGTTCTCTTTGGCTGCGTGCCCGCAGGCTTCGCAGCGGTCGGAGGTGTGCCGGGGATCGACCTCGATCACGGTGCGTCCAGCGTCTTCCGCTTTGGCGCGCAGAATCGAGACGAACTGCCCCCAGCCCGCATCGCTGATACTTCGGTTCAGCCCGGTCTTGGCGGCGGCGCCGTTGGGCAGGAAAGCGCCAGGATTGTCGGGGTCGGGCACAGGTTTAGCCCGGCGCACCATGTTGGCGACGGCGAGGTCCTCCACGGCGATCAGGTCATAGGTCTGCACGAGCGTGCGGGCGGTTTTGTGGTGGAAGTCGCGGCGGCAGTTGGCGACCTTGCGTTGTCGAGCCGCCACCGTTTCACGTCGGCGGCCCCGGTTGTTCGATCTCCGTTTAGCGCGGGCCAGCCGCTGCTGCGCTGCGGTCAATCTGGCGGCGGCGGTGCGAGTCCAGCGCGGATTGGGCACGTGATCGCCGTCGGAGGTGGTGGCAAAACTGGCGATCCCGACATCAACACCAACTTGACGCCCCGTTGCCGGCATCGGGTTGGCGGGGACGTCGTCACAGGACAGGATCAGCATCCAGCGCCGGCCCTCGCGGCGGATCTGGATCGTCTTGACCGCATCCGAGTACGTCGCGGTGCGCGCTGACCTTCACTTGGCCGACACCTTGCAGATACACCCGCGCAGTGTTGGGGTGCCAGCGGGCACCATCACCGTCCTTGGGCCACTCCACACTGTCGAATCGCGCCTTTCCTTTGAACCGCGGATAACCCGGCCTCGCCCCGGCTTTCACCCGCCGAAAGAAACCCTCAAAGGCGCGGTTGAGACGGCGCAGCGTGGCCTGCTGGCTGGAGAACGACCACACCGCCAGATCTGTGCGCAACGTCCGGATCTCCCGCAGTTGCGCCGACTGATCGCCGTAGCTGATGCGGGTCCGGCTCGCCCGCCAGGCGTCCCGGCGCTCCTGCAACGCGGCGTTATACAACTCCCGATGCCCATCCAGACACGCCGCCAACGCGATGTGCTGACGCGCCGTCGGACGCAACCGAAACTTGCACGTCCGCCTCATGTGACTACCGAACAACGAAAGCGAAACTCGGCCATGGCCAAACGCTACAAACGACCACCGACACTCACCTCAGCCGCGTGGCTGGGTGCCCCGATCCCCTCGACGGCTAAAGCCGCCAATCCCCTCGGGACGATCTGATGGGACTCACCTCCGCGCAGCTGGACGTGATCGACCTAACCCCGGCAATCGGTAGCGAGATCCGAACCGATGTCGACACGTTGCTCAGCGGCACCGAAGCCCAGCGCATTCGCGACACCCTGGAGCAGCGCGGCGTCATCTTCTTCCGCGGCCTGGACATCAGCGACGAACAACAGGTCGCCATCGCCAGGACGCTCGGCGCCATCCCCGAAAACGAGGGGGAGGGCGGCATTTACAAGATCTCGCTCGACAAGAACGTGAACCAGCGGGCCGAGTACCTGAAGGGCTCGATGTTCTGGCATTTCGACGGCTCGCTGCAGCCCTACCCGAATCTGGCGACCTTGCTGCGGGCGATCACGCTGTCCGAAACCGGCGGCGAGACCGAGTTCTGCAACACCTATGCGGCGTATGACGACCTGCCGCAGGCAGACAAGGACGCCATCGCCGAGCTTCGGGTGGTCCACAGTGCCGAGCGATCGCAGTACTACGTCCGTCCCGAGATGAGCTACGACGAGCTCACGTTCTGGCAGAAGTCCCCGACGAAGGCCTGCCCGATGGTGTGGACGCACCAGTCCGGCCGCAAGTCGCTGCTACTCGGCGCCACCGCGGACTATGTGATCGGGCTGCCGGTCGAGGAAAGCCGCGCTTTACTTGCGCGCCTTCGCGACTGGGCCACCCAGCCGCAGTACGTCTACCGGCACCAGTGGCAACCCGGCGACCTGCTCATCTGGGACAACACCGGAACCATGCACCGGGTGCTTGAGTATCCCGTCGACAGCGGCCGCCTCATGCACCGCACGATCCTTGCGGGCGAAGAGCCCCTGCAGTGAAACTCGGCATCATGACGCCCGTCGTCACCAACGTCTTCGGCGCTCCGTTGACATGGGAGAAGGACGCCTCCATCGAGGACATCGGCCGCGTCGCCGAAGTCGCGGATCGGCTCGGCTACCACCACATGACGTGCAGCGAGCACATCGGTCTGCCGTCGACCGAGGCCGCGCGACGCGGTACTCGGTATTGGGACCCGCTTGCCACGTTCGGATATGCATCGGCCCGGACCAAACAGATCCGGTTCGCGACCATGACCCTGGTTCTCGGGTATCACCACCCGCTGGCGATCGTAAAACGATACGGCACACTGGATCACGTCAGCGGCGGTCGAGTGATCCTCGGCGTCGGTGTCGGCTCACTCAAAGAGGAGTTCGATCTTCTCGGTGCGCCCTTCGACGACCGTGGTGCTCGGGCCGACGACGCATTGCGGGCACTGCGGGTAGCACTGCCGAGCAACGAGCCGATCGTATGACGGGCGAGTTCTACTCGTTCGGCGGGCTGACCGTCGATCCGTGCGCGTTACAGGCGCACGTGCCGATCTGGATCGGCGGCCGAACCCGGCGATCGCTACGACGGGCGGTCACGCTCGCCGATGGCTGGTGTCCGTTCAACGTGCCCGTAGCCACCGCGGCAGATTGGCTGCAAGCGTGGGAGTTACCTGACGACTTCGAGGTCGTCCTCATGGCCGAGCAACCTCTTGACCCGGTAGGCAATCCGGGACCAACCGCTGAAACGTTGCGAACGATGGCCGCTGCAGGTACCACCACCTTGTCTGCGGTGTTCATCGCCCACTCGCTCGAGCATTACCTCGAGCAGATTCACGCGCTCGCCGAGTTGAACGACAAAACCGCAGGCTGACAGGCGTCAAGAAATTAAATCGCTGAGACCCTTGTCACAGTGCCCAAACCTACCTACTGTGTGTTCACTAGGTTGGTTTGACCGAAGGAGTTCCGTGGCAGCCCCGGCCCCCCAAGCTCGGCCCTACGCGACGCTGCTCGCCAAGGGCGAGGACCGCAGGCAGCGGATCCTCGGCGTGGCCGAGCGGCTACTGGCCCGCAACGGCTGGCGTACCACTTCGCTGGCGCAGATCGCCAGGGAAGCCGGCGTCACCTCGGCCGGGCTGCTGCATCATTTCGAGTCCAAGGAGCAGTTGCTCAATGCGGTGCTCGATGCCCGCGACGAGGACGACGGCGCCCACGCGGACTATATGTCCGGCGACCTCATCACCGAGCTGCGCCGGGTACCCGAGCGGTTCGAGCGCGCACCCGAACTGATCGGCACCTTCACCGTGCTGCTTGTCGAGAACATCGCGCCCGACGCTCCTTTGCACGACCGCATGCATCAGCGCTACCGCGCCGCGATCGACATCATCACCAACATCGTCGAGCGGGGACAGCGCGACGGTAAGTACCGCCAAGACATCGATGCGGCCAACACGGCCGTGGAGATTCTCGCCTTCATCAACGGAATGGAGACCCTGTGGTTGCTCGATCCTTCAATACCGCTCATGGACGTGTTCGAGGGGTACGCGGAGTCGTTGGGTCGCCAGCTGGCACCCGGGAGCTCGAAATGAGGTACCGGCTTGATGTGGTCGCAGACAGCGTCGCCGATGCCGTCAGGTTCGCAGGCGGCTGGATGTATGACCGCGTAATGGCCGGCTGGGACGTCACTGTGCTGCTCGCCGACGACGTCGACGAGCGGCCGTTGCGCGTGCTCGGTGTCGACACTGCCGACCTCGACTCGGCCCTGGCGTTGTGGGCCGAGCGCCCGCACCCGCAGACCGTCGCGGTGGCCGCGGACCTTTTCGCGAGCGACGACCGGGTACGCCGCGGCGTGCTCGGCGCGCTCGAGCAGGGCCTGACCGAGGTGACGCTCTGGGGTGAGCACTTGCCCGCCGAGCTCGACGACAGTGTCGGGCCCGTGGAACATCGCCTCAGCGCGGCAGCCCGTGCGTTCAAGGCCCAGGCGTTGACGGCAGCACACGATCCGGACGCAGACGTCGTCGGCGAGACCGAGACATTCCGCTGCGGTGTGACGGCGACGCCGTCGGTCGCCTCGGACCTCGTCCCCGCGATCTGACTGCCCGGAGTCAGTCCATTCCCGCGATGTCGATGAGTACCTTGCCGACTGCTTTTCCGTCGGCGACATGACGCAGCGCCCGCGACGTCTCGGCAAGGGGATAGACCGCGCCGATATGTGGTGACACCGTCCCGGTGGCGAGGAGTTCGCGGAGTTCGTCCTCATTGCGGACGAACTCGTCGGGGGGCACGTCCTGGAACTGGAATCCGAGCACGGTCACGCCCTTGACCAGCACGAGATTGAGCGGAATGCGCGGGATCACACCGGATGCGTAGCCGACGGTGACGAACCGTCCGCCCCTGCGCAGCGATCGCAGCGCGGGTTCGGACAGCTCACCACCGACCGGGTCGACGACCGCGTGCGCGCCGTCGGGCAGCGCGTCGCGCAGTGCGGCGCGCAGGTCACCCGCACGGTGATTGATGAGGCCGTGTGCGCCGTATGCCGCTGCTGCCGCCAGCTTTTCGGCTGACGACGCGACGGCGATGACGTCCGCGCCCAACTGAACGCCGAGCTGGACCGCCGCGAGGCCGACACCGCCGCCTGCGCCCAGCACGACCAGGGCGTCGCCCCGTTGCAGATGCGCGACCGACCGCAACACGTGATATGCGGTCCGATGGGCCACCCCGAATGCCGCCGCGGTGCGGTCGTCGATGCCGTCCGGGATCCGGCCGAGCCCCTGGGCTACTACCACCACCTCTTCGGCGAAGGCGCCGTAGAGACAGGCGCCGGTCACCCGGTCACCGACGGCGAGATCGGCTGCCCCGTCGGCGACTTCGACGACAACCCCGGCGAATTCACTGCCGACCACGAAGGGCGGGGGCACGCTGATCTGGTACTGGTTGGCGACGAGGAGAACGTCGGGGTAGTTCACCGCCGCGGCGCCGACGCGCACCCTGACCTGCCCGGATTCGATTGCCGGCGGTGGCCGCTCGTGGATCTGGACGACTTCGGGCGGCCCGTAGTCCGGACAGACTGCGGCGCGAATCACCTGTAGTCGGTGGATTCGGCTAGCTCGGCGGCCGAGCGCATCAGCGAAACGATGACGGGACCGTAGGCAAGCAGCTTCTCGTTGTCTCCCGCGCGTTGAAAGCCCTGCTCGAGAACGATCGCGAGCTTCCACTTCGCCAACACCAGGTAGTAGTCGAGGTCGTCGACCTGCCGTCCGGACACCCTCGCGTAGTGGTCGACCACCTCGGTGCGCGAGGGCATTCCGCTCATGTCGACATAGCTCATCGCCGACGGTTCGTCCTTCTCCGGCCAGCTCTGCACCATCCACCCGAGATCGAGTTTGGGATCGCCGACCGTGCCCATCTCCCAGTCCACGATCGCGGCCAGCTTCGCGGGTGCGCCGTCCCGGTACATCACATTGGCGAACTGGTAGTCGCCGTGCATCAGGCCAGGGATGAAGTCGAGCGGGCGGTGCGCGCGCAGCCATTCGGTGGCCGCGTCCAGGCCGTCGATTTCGCGGCCCTTGATCCGTTCGAAGAAGCCGGTCCACCGGTCGACCTGGCGTTCATGGAAGCCGTCCGGCCTGCCGAGATCGTTCAGCCCCTTGGCTTTCCAGTCCACCTTCGACAGCAGCCCGATGCCTTCCGCGAGCTGATATGCCAGCTCGCGGCGTGCGGAGACATCGGTATCGAACGGCGCAGGCCACGGCCCGCCGCCGAGGTCCATCGGCGACCAGCCGTCGACGAAGCCCATCAGGTAGAACGGGCGGCCGAGCACCGAAGCGTCGGGACAGACGCCGACCGCCGCGGTGTGCGGCACCTCGGTGCCGTCGAGCGCCTCGATGATCCGCCATTCCCGCAGGATGCCCTTGTCCCGGTCGGGCGGGGCGCCCGGCGGCGGCATGCGAAGGACGCAGACGTCCTCGCCGCGCCGGATCCGGTAGATCACGTTCTGCGTGCCGCCGGACAGAAAGTCGGCTTCGAGGGGTTCACCCTTGCCAGGCAGTCCCGCCCCGTCCATCCACTCGGCGAGGCGCTCAGTGTCGATCTTTTCTTGTTCGGTCACAGATTCCCGACCTCGTGCTCCAGGTATTCGGCGTACTTCGCTTGCGCCGCTTCGCGTTTACGCGGCGTCCACTCGGTGGGCCAGACATCGTTGCTCGGCTGGTAATCGCGCAGCACCTGCTTGGCCACCGTCGCCTTGTGCACCTCGGTCGGGCCGTCGGCCAGCCCCATGACGGCGGCGCCGGTCACCATCCCCATGAACGGCATCTCGTTTGACACGCCAAGGGCGCCGTGCACTTGCATTGCCCGCCAAGCGATGTCGTGTAGCACGGTCGGCATCACGACCTTCACGGCGGCGATGTCCTTGCGCACCTTCTTGTAGTCGTTGTATTTGTCGATCTCCCACGCGGCGTAGAGCACCATCAGCCGGAATTGGAGCAACTGGGCATACGAGTCGGCGATGTAACCCTGCACGAACTGCTTGTCGGACAGCCGGCTGCCCTGTGTTTCGCGGCTCAGTGCGCGCTCGCACATCATGTCCAGCGCCTTGTTCGACAGCCCGATGGTGCGCATGGCGTGGTGAATCCGTCCGCCGCCGAGGCGGGTCTGTGCGATGACGAATGCCTGCCCCTCGCCACCGAGCAGTGCTTCCGCAGGCACGCGCACGTTGTCGTAGTGGATCAGCGCGTGTGAGCCCTCGCCCTCGGGCTCGCCGTACAAGCCGATGTTGCGGACGATGTTCACGCCGGGTGTGTCGGTCGGCACCAGGAACATGGACATGCCTTGGTAGGCGCTCACTTCGGGGTTGGTCACCACCATCACGATCAGGAAAGATGCGGTCTTGGCGTTGGAGGAGAAGAACTTCCAGCCGTTGATCACCCAGTCGTCACCATCCCGAACCGCCCGCGTCGTGAACTGGGTGGGATCGGCACCGGCATGTGGTTCGGTCATCGAATAACAGGAGAACAGTTCGCCACTCAGCAGCGGGTGCAGGTACTTCTTCTTCTGCTCGTCGGTGCCGTAGTGGGCGAGGATCTCGGCATTGCCGGTGTCGGGAGCCTGGCAACCGAACACGATCGGCGCCCACTGCGAGCGGCCGAGGATCTCGTTGAGCAGGGCGAGTTTTAGCTGGCCGTAACCTTGCCCGCCGAGCTCGGACCCGAGGTGGGTCGCCCACAGCCCCCGTCGCCGCACCTCCTCCTTGAGCGGATCGATGATCTTGCGGCGGTTGTCGTCGAGCGGGATGTACTGCTGGTCCGGAAACGCGAGGTCGAGCGGCTCGATCTCCTCGCGGACGAACTCGTCGGCCCAATCAAGCACCTTCTGGTACTCGGGGTCTGTGTCGAAATCCCACGCCATTGTGTGTCTCCTTCGTTCTTATTACGGCTTTTGGTTGAATCCGGCGATCAGTGCCGTGATGTCGCGCGCCACCACTTCGGCGAAGGACCGGTCGCCGAAGCCGCCCGAGGCCCAGTGCCGAACTCCCTCGCTGACATGCATCTGAGCCAATCGCGACAGGTGGGCCACGTCAACGTGTTGCGCCAACTCGCCATCCTGCTGCGCCCTCGCGAACAGCTCGCCGAACATGTCGGCATCGGAATCATCGGACCGTTCGCCTGCGAGGATGCGTTGCTGTTGGCGATAGCCCTCCAGGATTGTCTCGATGATCAACTCGGGTGGGTTGCGGGCCATCGAGCGCTCCAGGCTGCGCAGCGCCTGGCCGATGACCGACTCCACGTCGTAGGCGCCCTTCAGCAGGTCGCTCACCGTCTTCTGCGCGGCGCGGGTGGACAGCAGGCCGACCTCGAAGAGCACGTCCTCCTTGGCGGGGAAGTAGAAGTAGAACAGCGCGCGGGAGACGCCCGCCGCACGGCAGATGTCGGCGACCGTCGTCTTCGCGTAGCCGTTGGTGCGCCACAGCGCCATCGCCGCCTGGACCAGGGCACGCTTGGTCTCTGTTGACCGGGCCCGCTGAAACGAGGCCCGGCGCTGACTGCCGTCAGCAGCGGGAAGTGCGCTGGTTCTCGGCACTGCTGCACTGTAACAGCGAAACGGATACTTGCAAATAGTTGACGCTTGTCTAACTATCTATGTATGTCCAAACAACTGCATCACGTCGTCATGCGAAGCCATTCG
This sequence comes from uncultured Actinomycetota bacterium, assembly GCA_963713225.1. GTDB lineage: Bacteria > Actinomycetota > Actinomycetes > Mycobacteriales > Mycobacteriaceae > Mycobacterium. Next base: position 207,432 of record CAVQLB010000005.1, read on the forward strand.
GCCAAGACCTTCATCGCTTTTCTGACCGACGTCGTCGGGATGGAGGTGCAGTTCGAGCTGCGGGTGCCGGGCGAAGTTCTGGAGACGACGCTGGGTTGGCCGCCGTCCGACGGCGCGGATGTGACGATGGTCGGTACCGGCGATGCGGGGCTCATCGAGGTTCTCGACGTGCCGGAGCACCTGCGCGACGTCGCGCCGGAGGGGTTGGCCGCGTTGTCGTTTCTGACCGACGAGTTCAGCCGTACCCAGGAGGCGGCAAAAGGCTTCGCAAGCGACGTGACGGTGTTCGACACCGGCACTCCAGGTGTCGATTTGTTCTTCTGCACGATGGGCGGAGTGCCGGTCGAGTTCATGGGCGCCTATGCGCCGGATGCGAACTCGGTCACCAGGGACGCAACGAACTCCTGAGTTCGCCGCCGCGACTCACGCCGTTGGCTCGCATCGTCGCCAAGGGGAACCACCCGTGCGGCGAGATCGGTGACACCCGCATCGCGGTAGCGCCGCAGCCGGTCGAGGACGGTCGATTCGTCGCCCGCCGCCATCGTGTCGCCGACGTCCTCGGCATCGCCGTGTTCAAGCAGCCGAACATAATTCGGCGAGAAGTCGGCATGCCCGAGCACTTCGCTCGCGTACACCCGGGCCCGGTCCACCTCGCCCTCGGAGCAGAGGGCGATGGGAACGCCTGCGACGACGCGGGTTCCGGTCCGGCCGCCGGCGCTTGCCGCCTCGGTGATGCGCGGAACCACGTAGTCACCGATCGCGCGCTCGTCTGCCATCCAGAGGATGGTTCCATCGGTGCGCTCGCCTGCGATTCGGAGCATCGTCGGCCCCAGCGCGGCGACGAGCACCGGCATCTCGAACGCATCCGTGACATCGACCGGACTTTGCACGCGGTAGTTGTCGTTGTCGACCGCCACGGTGCCGGGACCGGCGAACGCCGCGTCGAGCACGTCGAGGTAGTCACCGACGAGGCGCGCCGGTCGCTCGTAGGACAGCCCGAGTTGATCGGCGATGATCCAGTGGTGCGACGGGCCGATGCCGAGCGCGAACCTGCCGGCGCACGCGACCTGGGTGGTCAGCGCCTGCTGCGCAAGGATCATCGGGTGACGGGTCTGGATGGGAACGACTGCGGTTCCGATCTCGATATGCTCGGTGACCTGACCGAGCACGGCGACGGCCGTCATCGCGTCGAGGTAGCCGGGAACCTGGGGAATCCAGAACGACGAGAAGCCCTGCTCTTCTGCGGTCTTCCCGTCGGCCAGCAATCCGCTCAGCCGGTCCGCCCGTGAGCGCTCCTTGTCGGAGCCGATCATCAAGCCGATACGCATTCAAACCCCTTACGGCACATAGCGATCCCATTCGTACGGCACGACGGGGTAGAAGGGCGCCGCCAGCAGCGGCTCGACGCCTGCCTGCGTCCACCGGCCCTCCAGCACCGGCCCCAGCCGCTCCGCCGTCGCCACCGGGTCGTCGTCGAGGAAGCAGTAGGTGACGGACTGGCCGGGCTGTGCATTGGCCAGGCTCGCATCGACAGGTTGCGCGTCCGCCGACCAGACGCCGCCGACGCCGTCGATGGCGACCAGCTCGGTCGGCGCTGTCGTGCCCGTCTCCACCAGCAGGTACACGCCGCGGATCGGCCACCAGGGCAGCACGTCTGCGCCGGTCTTGATCCGCGGCGCCGCCGACTTGTGCTGCACCGCATAGACGCCACGCTGTACCGGCGGCAGCAGCGGCAACTTCCGGTCCGCGCCGCCCAGCGCCTTGGAGAGTTCGTTGAACGACGTCAGCCCGCTCTGGTCGGTGAAGAAGTAGGTCATCACGTGGTCGATCGCGTCGAACCGCTCGTCGCTCGAGGCGCGCGCGGCCCGGCAGGCCGGCGTGGACACCAACCGCAGGGAAGCCCGGACGCCGGTCAGCCGATGCTGCTCCGGACGGTGGTCGAGGGTGTGCCATTGCAGGTAGTCGGCGTCGCGCCCATCGGGATGACGCCGCGCCATGGAGACGAACAGCGTGCCGATGTCCCCGTGCCCGGCGGCGAGCACGCCATCGACCTCGTCGGACGGAGTTCCTGGGAGTATCAATGTGGTCCTTCAGGCAACCAGATTTCAGGGTGACGGGCCACGATCATGCGCCGAAAGCCTTCCCGCCAAGGCACTTTCGTCCTGCCGAGCACCTCATGCATGCGGGAGACATCGGGCCATAGAGGAGTGTGCGCGTCGGGCGTGTACTCGATGATGGGCTCGACACCGACGAGCTCGCCCATGTACGCGCAGTAGTCCTCGACGCTGACGGTCTCACTGCCCGCCCAGTTCACGACGACGGGCGGAGTGTCGGCGACCTCCATTGCCCGGATGCCGAGCTCGACGTAATCGTCTTCGTAGATCGGGTTGTAGTTGTTCGGCTTGTCGGGATGCAGCCGGATCGGCTTGCCCGCAAGCATCGCATCGAGCCGATCGGCCGGTGCGCCGCCCTCCGGCCCGTAGGTGGAGCAGATCCGGATGATCGTGAGCGGGACGCCGTAACGGCCTGCGACCCAGGTGCATACCGCTTCGGCGGCGATCTTGCTGAAGCTGTAGTTCGGCCGCAGCGGCACCCCCGGCGGATCGGTTTCGCGCAGCGGACGGCGGCCCTGATAGCCGTAGATCGATCCGGTCGAGCAGAACACGAAACCCTTGGCGGTTCGGCAATGGGCAAGCAGCTCGCCCGAATTGTGCGCGTTCGTCTGGACGCACCGCGTCCAGTCGTCGGTGCCCGGATCGACCGCGGCGTGGAAGACGTACCCGAAATCGTCCGGCAGTTGCGAGAAGTCCGGTGCGGCGATATCGAGCACGAAGGGTGTGATTCCGGCCGCCGCCAGTTTGTCCCGGTCTGCCGGGTTCTTCAGCCGAGCCGCACCCCATACCTCGTTGCGCTCCGCGAGTGCCCGCGCGATCGGAAAGGCGATCTTGCCGGTCGCGCCGGTGATCAGGACCTTCTCTCCGTCGAGCACCCACTAGTCATAGCGCATCGCCGCCCAAATGTTAAGTACTTGATATGTTGGGCCTGTGCAGTTGCGGTTCGATGACGCGGTCGAGGAGTTCCGCGCCGAGTTCGTCGCATTCCTCGACGAGCATCTGCCGCCGGAGGCGGAGGCGGCGGCGGAACGATCCCGCTGTGCGACGATGTGACCGTGACAGTGGTTCTGGTACATGGCAATCCGGAAACCGACGCGGTCTGGAACCCGCTCGTTGATGTGCTTGGGCGCACGGACGTGGTGCGGTTGTCACCGCCGGGATTCGGCGCCTCGTTGCCTGGCGCGTTTCCGGCAACTTTTCTCGCCTATCGTGATTGGCTCGTCGACGAGCTGGAAAAGATCGGTGAACCCGTCGACCTCGTCGGACACGACTGGGGCGGGTGTCATGTGATCAACGCGGTGATGCATCGACCCGAACTCGTGCGCAGCTGGGCCAGCGACGTCGTCGGCCTGTTCGACCGAGACTACGTATGGCACGACATGGCCCAGGGGTTCCAGACACCAGAGGTTGGCGAGCAGCTGGTCGGGGTGATGCAGGACGGTTCGGTGCAGGACCGGGCGCAACAGCTAACTGCCTTCGGCATTCCCTCAGCCGTTGCGACTTCATTCGCCGCAGCGGCGGGTCCGGAGATGGGTCAGGCGATTCTGGCGCTGTACCGCTCGGCGCGCCAACCAGCGCTCGCCGAGGCTGGACGGGCGCTCGAGAACGCCGCCGCCCGCCCAGGACTGTCGCTATCGGCCACCGAGGACACCTTCGTCGGCACCGACGAGATGCGGCGTCGGGCGGCCGCGAGAGCCGGTGCCCGTACTGAAGTGCTCGACGGGCTGGGACATTGGTGGATGGTGGAGGACCCGGCCCGAGGCGCCGCCATTCTCACTCGGTTCTGGACGTCGCTCGATGGGTGACAGCTCCACAAGTCCATCGCGCATCGCCCCCAATGTTAAGTACTTGATATGTTGGGCCTGTGCAGTTGCGATTCGATGATGCGGTCGAAGAGTTCCGCGCCGAGTTCATCGCGTTCCTCGACGAGAATCTTCCGCCGGAGGCGGAGGCGGCGGCGGAGCGATCCCGCTCGACCTCGCACGTGCCGGAGTGGTCGCGGCGTTGGCAGCGGTTTCAGTTCGACCACGGGTGGCTACTGCCGGGTAACGCACCGGAATTCGGTGGCCGCAATGCCAACATCCTCGAACAGTTCGTGCACCGCGAGGAACTGTCGAAGCGGCGCATCTACCACGCGTTCAACCCGCAGGGCGTCGGCATCATCGCTGCTTCGCTGCTGTCCTTCGGGACCGAGGAACAGAAGCGGCGGTGGGCGGTGCCCATCCTGCGCGCCGAGATCACCGCGTCCCTTGGCATGAGTGAGCCGGGCGCGGGTTCCGATCTCGCGGGCCTGAGCACCCGTGCCGTCCTGAACGGCGACCATTTCGTGGTCAACGGCCAAAAAGTGTGGACGTCGGGAGCGCATGACGCCGACGTCGTGCTCACCTTCGTGCGCACCGATCCCGACGCGGCCAAACACAAGGGGATCAGCGCACTGCTGATTCCCACCGACACCCCCGGTGTGACGTGCCGGCCGTTCGCCTGCGTCTACGACCGCAACGACCTCGACTTCAACGAGGTCTTTCTGACCGACGTCGAGGTGCCCGCCGAGAACCTCGTCGGCCCACTGCACGGTGGGTGGAAGGTGGCCAACGGGTCGCTGGGCCACGAACGCACGATGATGTGGCTGCAGTTCGCCAACCGGTTGGGTCAGACGCTGCAGAGCTACCGCCCCGACGGCGCACTACAGCGCGATCAATACGCGAGCATCGCGATGGACTATCAGGCGCTGCGCCTGCTGGGATCCGCGGCGTTGGCGAAGGCCGCGCGCGGCGAGGGCGACGCCGCCGGGCTTTCGGTGCTCAAGGTGTTCGGGTCGGAGGCGGAACAGAACGCCTATCGTCAGGTCCTGGAGGCGACGGGGGCCGACGGTCTCGCCGACCCCGCGATGACCGCACCGTACAACCCATACAGCCCAGGCCAATTCACCGCGGGCTGGTTCACGCGCTACATCGGCAGCTTCGCCGGCACCATCGCGGGCGGGACCTCGGAAATCCAGCGCAACATCATCGCCCAGCACGTGCTCAAGCTGCCCGCGCGCTGACTCAGACCTTCTCCAGCCAGCCGGATCCCTTGGGCGAGAGGACGACACCGCGACCTTCGGGGTCTTTACACGCGGTGGTACCCGCATCGTCGACTCCGCAGGCCGCGCCGTCGACGGTGATGGTGTGGAACGGAGGCAGTGTCTTGACGGGATTTCCGTGCACGGTATTGCCTTGGCCGATTGGCGTATTCGTGGTGTCGAGGCCCGTAGCTGTGTCGACTGGGTTCATCGAGGAGGGGCCACAGTTTCGTTCGATGATCGCCGGACGTCGTGCAGTTCTGGTTTCGAACTTTGTCGGCCTGTTGCCTCGTGTCAAGATGCGCGCGAAGGCGGATTCGTTGCCTCACGTAAACGTGCGCGCTTGTTAACTTGAGCTTGGTCGCCGGGTCCAGCTTTGCTGGTGGTCAAGGTCAGGAGCTGGGCGGTCAGGGCTTGGACCTGGCGTTGGGTGGCGGCGGGATTTATCAGGGAGTAGGTCCGGGTCAGCGCCACGATGCGTTCCACGGTGATGGTTGGGTGATCGATTGCGCGATGAAACGGGGTGGCGGCTTTGTCGTGTTTCTTGGATACCTTGGCCCCTGCGCGGACCTTGGAGATCAGTTTCTGTTGGGGGTAGAAGTAGTTAGTCAGCTTGGACTGCAGCTGCCAGATCTCGTTGAGTAGCAACAGTTCTGCGGCGGTGTCGTAGCGGTGGTAGCCGACAACTGTCCGCACCACCGTCCAGTTCTTCTGTTCGACGTGACAGCCGTCGTTCTTATTGCCCGGCCGCGCCCGGGTGAAGGTGATCTGGCGGCCTTGGCACCATTGGAGCAGGTCGTCGTTGATGAATTCTGATCCGTTGTCGGAGTCCACGCCCAGAATCGGGAACGGCATCTTGCGGGCGATGTCATTGAGTGCTGCCAGCACGCGTTTGGCGGTCTTGTCCGGCACGGAGCGGTTCTCGGTCCAGCCGGTGGCGATGTCGGTAACCGTCAACGTAAAAGCATGGCCCCCAGCCCGGTTGCCGCCGTCGTGCCAGACCAGGTCGACCTCGACGAACCCGGGTCGAGCGTCGTCCCACTCGGCCCAGGTGCGCACCGGGATCTGGCTTTTGAGCAGCGATCCCGGCTTGGTACCACCACGTCCCCTGAACCGGTATTTGGCTCGCTCACCAGCCAAGCGGCGATCGATGGTGGCTGCCGACATCGACACCAACAGGGTCGCGGTGCTCTCATCAATTGTCAGCTCTCCGAACTGACGCAGCACTGCCACCAGTTCGCTGAGCATCGGAGCGAGCCGTTTACCGGCCGGCATTCCGAGTACCTGCCAGCACATCGTCAATGCAGCAATGACATCGGGCCCGTACTTCACTGGCCGGGGACTACGCGGGGTGACGATCTTGGGCTGCAGCGCCGCCGTGAGCGCCTTGCGGGCATGATTTCGGTGCCAACCGGTGTTGGCGCACAACTCGTCGAGAATCCGGCTCTTGCCGCGCTTACTCGCCAGCTGATAGCGGATCGCGGCCGTCTCGGTGATTGCTCTGCGCTCTGTCAACGTCAACCCCATCCACTGGGCGTACGCGCGCATTTTCAGTGAGGCAACGAATCACCCTTTCGCGCGCATTTCTGACGAGTCAACGCGGTCGGTGCGATCTCGCTAGTATCGAATGTATGTTCGATATGGATGAATCGGCGCTGGTCGAGGAGATTTCTCGGCTGGAGCGGGTGAAGTCGGCCGCGGCGGCGGGTCAGGCTCGTGCGGCGGCGGCGTTGGATGAGATGCGGCGTGCCGGTGAGGCCGCGGCCGGGGTGCCGCGGGCCAAGCAGGGTCGCGGGTTGGCCAGCGAGATCGCCCTGGCGCGGCGGGATTCCCCGGTACGTGGCGGCACGCACCTCGGGTTGGCGAAAGCGCTCGTGTACGAGATGCCGCACACCCTGGCGGCGCTGGATTGCGGTGCGCTCTCAGAATGGCGGGCGACGTTGATCGTGCGGGAGTCGGCCTGCCTGGACGTCGAGCACCGACGGGCGCTGGACGCCGAAATGTGTGCCGATGTCAGCAAGCTCGACGGCCGGGGTGACGCGCGGATCACCGCCGATGCCAAGAAAATTGCTTACCGACTCGACCCGCAAGCGGTCGTGGATCGGGCGGCCAAGGCCCAGGCCGACCGGACGGTGACGATTCGTCCGGCTCCGGACACCATGACGTATGTGACGGCGTTGTTGCCGGTGGCCAAGGGCGTCGGGGTGTATGCGGCGCTGAAACGGGCCGCCGACACGACGTTCGATGACCGCTCGCGGGGAGCGGTCATGGCCGACACGTTATTTGAGCGGGTCACGGGTCGGTCTGCTGAGGTCGCTGATTCGGTGGCAGTCAATCTGGTGATCGCCGATGAGACGCTGCTGGGCGCCGATGACGGTCCAGCGGTGGTGGAGGGTTACGGGCCGATTCCGGCGTCGGTGGCGCGCGGGTTGGTCAACGCGGCGGTGACCGATGACAGGTCGCGGGCGATGTTGCGGCGGCTGTACCGCCGCCCGAGAACCGGCGCGTTGGTGGCGATGGAGTCGCGGTCCCGGTGCTTCCCGAAGGGGCTGGCCGGCTTCATCGGACTGCGCGACCAGACATGTCGCACACCGTACTGTGACGCGCCGATCCGGCATCGCGACCACGCCCAACCCCATCACCGCGACGGGCCGACCAGCGCGGCCAACGGGTTGGGTGAATGCGAACGATGCAACTACGCCAAGGAGGCGCCCGGCTGGCGAGTGACGGCCGGTGATGACGAAAACGGTGTGCACACCGCCGAATTCGTCACGCCGACCGGACACCACTACCACTCGACCGCACCGCCGGCACCAGGCCCGATCCTGGTACACGTCAGCGAAATCGAAACCCGCATCGGCATCGCCATCGCCGAACAGGACGCCGCCTAGCTGCGTTGTGAACCGCACACGGAGGCTGGACCACGGGGTGATCCGCTAGCCACGATCGGAACGCCGATTCTCCTTGAGGTAAGCAGAGCGGCGGGTAACGAACCACGTTGCGAGTGGGCGCACGAGACGGATGAACGGCACGAGCACGCCGAACTCCTTCTTCATATCTCGCAGTTGCTCATTGAGTCCCCGCGTCTGGTACTGGAGGAGGCGCTGGCTTTCCTCGGTGTCGACCCAGTCGCCGAAGAAGCGTGGAGGCTTCGTGCGCACGAAAGCATCGGCTGGAATGGGACCGATTCCGATCGCACCCATCAGTGCGTTGGTGAAGTCGCAATAGGTCGTGCGGCAGGTCGCCCCGCCGGCGATGTAGAGCGTCTTCGCGACCGCCCCGTCGCAGGCCACGGCGCGAGCGAATGCCGTACCGGCGTCGGCGGGGTGGAGGAACTCGAACCGCGCGTCGGGACTGAACTCGAACATGATGCTCGGATCCTGCGCCTGTAGGTGGATCGGTGTCACGGCCGCCAGACGCAAGATGCTCCACCGCAGCCGCGACTGCCGGATCGCTTGCTCGCATGCGACCTTCTGGTGCCCGTAGACGTCGGTCGGAGCGACGGGCGTGTCGACTCGCAGCGGCGGCTCCCGATCCTGGACATCGCCGAAGATGCCCACTGACGACGCGAAGACCAGTCGGTCGGCGGTGGGCGACGCTTCCATCTCCGCGATGAGGTTGAGCGTGGCGTCGACGTTTACCCTCTGGGCAAGATCGGGCGCGCGTTCAACGGAAGGCGGAATGATGGCCGCCAGATGGATCACAGCGTCCACGCCCCCGAGGGCGATTCGCAGCGATTCGGGATCGGTGATATCCCCCCATACGAAGTGCACTCGCCCGTCGAAGCGGGATGCGAGTTTCCGCGCGCGAGGAGATTCGAGGTCGAACGCGACGATGTCGTGACCTTCGACGACCAACGCCTCCAATGTCGAAAAGCCGATGTTGCCCATCGCACCTGTCAACAACACCTTCAAGGTCTCATCCTCGCATCAGTCTCGGCGCGGCCAGTTCACGGAGAGAAGACAGAAACAGCTCATCCATCTGCGGACTCAGGTCGGCAAGGGTTTCCGCACTGGCGTGGCCGGCCGAACCGAAGACGCGTTCAAGCGAATCGGCGGCAGGGGCGGCGCCGATCGAAAGGCACAGGCAGGCAACGCCATCAGTGCGGAGCTCTTCGAGGGCCTTGTACGCGTCGGCTTCTGCGTAGCGGCCTTCGTATCCATCGTCGTATGGGAAACCGTCGGACAGGACGACCAGCAGCCGATTCGGTGTGCCTGCCTCGGTTTTGAGAATTTCGCCTGCTCCACGGATGCCGGCGCCGAGGCGTGTGTAGCTCGACGGTTGGAGTTGGTTCAGACGGGCTCGCCCGACGGCGCCGAAACGTTGATCGAACGTTTTGATCGCCGGCAGATGGACGGCGTGTCGGCCGTGCGACCGGAAGGCATAGACGGCGACGCGGTCGCCAAGCTCTTCGAGCGTGGCAGCGAGTGTGGCCGCCGCCCGTCGCTGGTGGTCGTGGACGGCGAGACCGTTCGGATCGGTATCGGTGGCGGACCCCGACGCATCGAGCAGGATGAGGACGCCGAGGTTGCGTGCTAGTTTGCGGCGATCCAGGTAGATGTGTTCCGGTGGTGAGTAGCCGGAGCGCAGATCGACGAACTGATCGATGAGGGCCTCGATGTCGAGTTCGTCCCCGTCGGCGCGGCCGCGAAGAACCTTGGGACCGAGGCCGACGCGAGACAAACGGCGCCGGAGCACGTCGTCGTGCGGCACACCGGCGTCGGAGACATCGGCGGCGACCGTCAGCGGGAAGTCGATGACGCGGCACCAGTCGGGCCGATAGCGGTTGTTGTGTACGTCCCACTCCGGATAGAGGGCGCCGCCTATGCCTACTGCGGCACCGGGCTTGCCGTCATCGGTGAATTGGATCCGGGTGGGTAGGGGACGGGCATTCGCCCCGGCCTCGTGAGACCGCCGGACGGAGCGGACCTGCATCTCTGCGCCGGCAGTGCCCTCCCCGGTGGAACGCGAGTTGCCAAGCAATTTACGAAGATAGTCAGACAAGGCCTGTGACTTGAAAAGTGGATTGTCAAAGAGCTTCAGTATCTTGCTTTCCTCGGTCGGCTCACCGTCGTCGTCAGCGTCGTCGTCAGCCTCGGGCAGGTCGATGATGTCGAATTCCAGCCGCAGATCGTTGGCCGTGGCCTGTGTGCCCGGCCCTGCAGAAGACGCCAGCAGTCGGGAGGGCTTGATGACACCGAACCACCCAGGAGCGGCGGCGACTTCTGTTCTGCCCTTGGCCAGTTCGAGGGATTCGTCAACCGTTCTCGTACTCGGTTCACCGGCGTGGAGTTCTGCCGCGATGGGGATCTGTTTGGCTAGTTCGGTGAGTACTCGACGACCTTCGATCGCCAGGTAGCGGCGCGCTACAGAGGGACGCGCCCGTAGCGACTTCACCAACCGCTGATCCAGACTTCCCGCACCTAGCAGAGCACTCTGGATCAGCGTCTCGCGGCGCTGCTCCGAAGTTGAGGCGCCCGCCGAGACGAATACGACCTGACCATTCGTGTGGGATGGCTCGTCGGCCGCTGCCTCGACGACATCGACGGACCTCCCTGCAATGAAGGTGGCGAGGAGCCGAAAATCGGCTGGGCTGTTCGGATTTGAAGCGGTCACGTCCGTGGCAGGATGCCATCGACAAGTTCGCCAAGGGCGCGCACGACATCCCGATCGTCAGAGAGAACCTGGACGACGGCCGACTGCACGGCGCTGCGCAGGCTGAGTCCTTCAGCGGCGAGGCTGCCGGCGAGGATCAACATTCGGGTGGAGGACACTTCGCGCAGTGGTGAACCATCGAGATTCCGAATGGCGTTTCCCAGCTTGACGAGAGCACGCGCAGTCTCGGCGTCGATGCCTGCTTCGTGGGCGACCACCTCCGTCTCGACGTCGGCGGGCGGGAAGTCGAGCTCGATGGCGACGAAACGCTGACGGGTCGACTCCTTGAGATTCTTCAGGACGCTCTGATATCCGGGATTGTAGGAAATCACCAGCTGGAACCCGGGCGCGGCAGGCAACGTGATGCCCAGCCGATCGACCGGAAGCTCACGGCGATGGTCGGCGAGCGGATGGATGACTACGGTGGTGTCCTGGCGTGCCTCCACCACTTCGTCCAGGTAGAAGATGGCGCCCTCACGTACTGCCCGCGTCAAGGGTCCGTCGACCCAGACCGTTTCTCCGCCCTTGAGCAGGAATCGGCCCACCAGATCCGCCGACGTCATGTCTTCGTGGCCCGCGACGGTAATCAGGTCGCGACCGAGTTCGCGGGCCATCGCCTCCACAAACCGAGTCTTTCCACATCCCGTGGGGCCCTTCAACAGGACGGGCAGACCGCGGGCCGCCGCGGCGCGAAAGACCTCCACCTCATCACCAACCGCCCGGTAGAACGGTGCGGGGGTAACCCCGTTCACAACGGTGGATTGACTGTTCAACAAATTACTTACCTGTTCGTTCGATGGGAACAACCGGCGGAAGCTCTACTCCCTCAGGGAAAACGAGTTCACCGTCGTTATTGATGTAGCCGGAATTCGTCAGTGGCATTGGCAGCGCAGGATCGGGGCAGGGCCGATCGGTGTCTTCGCCGCAGATGCCCATCAGGAAGTACGAGCGCTTCAGAACGTCCTCGGGCCAGGGATCTTGGTGCATGGCGAACCACTGCGCGGGAATGTTGTAGAGCACGAAGAAGAAAGCGCTGCACGCGGCGAAGATCGCCAGGAAGCGGGTGAACTGCTGCCTGGCGAATGCCGCCCCGCACATTGTCCAGTCCCCGTTCGACGAAGGTCCGGCCACGATCGTCGGTGAAGTAGCGCATGCAGCACAGACCGGCCTGCACGCCGCCCCACATCAGCCCTTCATATAGTGGCCACTGGTAGTAGGTGCCGGCATTGATCGACAGCGACTGAATGGCGCCGGGGTAGGTGAAAAGGCCCATCGGCATGAGGAACAGGCCCTCGATGACGAGATCAAAGAAGAACGTCCACACGATCACCACGCCGATCAACCCGATGGTGTTGATGTTGGGCCGGAACTGCTTGGCTTTGCGCATGACCCAGCAGCCGAGCATCGTGCACAGGAGAATGAAGAAGTAGCCCGGCGCATTCATCAAAAATGGTTCGGCCATCATGGCCCCCGGTTTCCCGAACGACACCCAGCCCGGAACGTCCTGCACCCACGAACCCCGGTTCCACATCCAGGTGTTGTATGTGCTCCACGTGTTGAAGTAATTCAGGAGCGGATCCTGGAAGAACAGCAGGCCGCAGGACACGAAGAGCATGCCGTCGAGGGTGATTCGCCGCTCCCGCCGCCACGGCCTGATGAGGAAGTAGTAGATGGCGATCGGCATGCCGACGACGATCACGGCCGTCCAGGTGACCAGGATGACCTTCATGAATGTCGGCGGATCGGTCGGCCCCGGCGGTACCCGCTCGAAATTCGGGTCCGCTGATCCACCGGATCCACACGTACAACTGGAAAGCCAGGATCGCGCCGCCGACGGTGGCCCAGATGTGGATGGGCTTAACCTTCGGCTGCACCTGGGCGCCGATCGCCGCCGCTCCGCCGAGCGGCTCAGTGATCGAGGGCGTGCTCTTCTTGTCCGACAGTCCGCTACTCATGACACTGTCTCCTCATCGATCGTTGCGGGTATGCAATTCAACATTTCAATTGCCTGGCTCGAAGGGCACAACAGTTGGAACCTCGGCACCGTCGGGGAGAACAAGCTCTCCGTCAGTGTTGATGAAGCCGGAATGTTTCGTGGGGATCGGCAGAGCCGGGTCCGGGCAGGGTACGTCGGTCCCGTCACCGCAGATGCCACCGGTGAAGTACGAGCGCTTCATGTGATCCGCGGGCCATGGGTCGGCGTGCATGCCGAACCATTGCGCGGGAACGTTGTAGAAGAAAAAGAAGCAGGCGCTGACCGCGGCGAAGATCGCCAGGAATCGGACGAACTGCTGTCTCGCGAATCCGCCTCGGACATGGTCGAGTCCCCGTTCGACGACGGTGCGGCCGCGGTCGTCGGTGAAGTAGCGAAGACAGCACAGTGCTGCCTGTACGCCGCCCCACATAAGTCCCTCGTAGATGGGCCATTGGTAGTAGGTGCCCGCATTGAACGACACCGACCGGATCGCACCGGGATACGTGTAGAGGCCTACCGGCAACAGGAAGCAGGCTTCCATGAGGAAGTCGAGCACGAAGGCGAGCGCATAGGTGACGAGTATCAGCCGAAGATTGCTGATGCTGGGCCAACGCGCCTTGATTCTGCGCATGACCCAACACCCGGCGATCGTGATCAGAAGAACTCCGTACGCGTAGCCTGGGATGTTCGTCAGAAGGGGTTCGGCCACCTGACGGCCCGGCTCCTCCGGGGACACCCAACCCGGAACGTTCGACGACCAGGAACCCCGGTTGAACAGCCAGGTGTTGTAGGTACACCACGTGTTGAGGTAGTTGAGGAACGGATCCTGGAAGAACATCAGCGCCATCGAGCCAAAGAGCATGCCGTCCAGCGTGATTCGCCGCTCGCGCCGCCACGGTCTGATGATGAACCACCACAGGGCTAGCGGTAGTGCAACCCACAGCACAAGCGCATTCGCCATGAGGGGGATCTTCATGTACATCGGCGGATCGTTTGGCCCGGTGGGGACCCGCTCGAAGTAGGGCCCGGTGATCCACCGGATCCACACGTATAACTGGAGAACCAGGATGGCGCCGCCGACTGCCGCCCAGATCTGGACGGGCTTGACCTTCGTCTGAACCTCGGCGCCAAGTGCGGCCGCCCCGCCGAGCGACTCGGTGACGGGAGCTGCCTTGTTCTGATCCGACAGTTCGCTACTCACGACTCTGTCTCCTGGGTCGTCGTCCTGCTGCGCTCACCGTCGCCGGGGTCGTGGCAGGCCCCGTTTGTCGACGCAGACAATTTCCGCCCCCTCGGTCGCCAGATCTCGCGTGAATATACCAACTGGTATCTGGTAAACCAAGGGGTCTCACAGATTCTGTGCCACAATCGGGGGTATGGCTGAGCGTTGGACGCGCGAGCGACGCCTTGAGCACACGCGATCGCTTCTCTTGGATGCCGCGGAGGAGGTATTCGCCGAAAAAGGCTTCACCACAGCGACTCTGGACGATATCGCGTACGCGGCGGGTTACACGAAGGGCGCCATCTACAAGCACTTCGCCACGAAGGAAGACCTCTTCTTGGCAGTGAGCGACCGGTATTGGCGTCGCTATTTCGATAATTTCGCCGAGGTGATGTCGACGTCGAAGGAGATCGGGGCGCGCGAGCTTGACGACGTCGCCGAGCGCTGGCGCCAACTGAGCCGTGACCACGGTGCCGAGCACGCCGCGTTGGGGCACGAGTTCACCCTCTATCTGCTTCGAAACCCCGATGCGCGGGAACGGGTGGCGGCCAAGAGAGCAGAGGTGGTCGAGGCGCTGGCGAAGTTCACCGTCGAGGGTATCGACCGACTCGGCGGAGCCCTGTTGATCCCCGCATCGACGTTCGCCCACATACTCATCGCCACCACGGACTCCGTCGTGCTGGGTAGCCAACTCGACGATGTCGACCTCTACAGGCCGATGGTGGAGATGTACGTGTCGGTCATCAAACTGCCCTGATCCCGACGTCGGCCGGCGACACAGACCACCGCAATATCAACTACTTGTGATTGTTGCTGTGAGGATATACCGTCGGCGATACAGCCTCCCGCCAACCAGCCCCGATCGTCAGGAGTAGGCAATGGCTCGATTTCCCAAACCGCCCGAAGGCAGCTGGACGGAGCACTATCCGCAGCTGGGAACCGAGCCGGTTTCCTACGAGGATTCGATAAGCCCCGAGTTCTACGAGATCGAACGCAAAGCGGTGTTCAAGCGCGCGTGGCTGAATGTCGGTCGCGTCGAGCAACTTCCGCGCAAGGGCAGCTACTTCACCAAAGAGCTGAAGGTCGCCAACACGTCGATCATCGTGGTGCGCACCACCTCCGGTGAGGTCAAGGCTTACCACAACATCTGCAGGCACCGCGGCAACAAGCTGGTGTGGAACGACATGCCACTGGAGGAGACCAGCGGCGTGTGCAGGCAGTTCACCTGCAAGTACCACGCGTGGCGGTACGACCTGGACGGCAACCTGACCTTCGTGCAGCAGGAGGGGGAGTTCTTCGACCTGGACAAGAGCCGCTACGGGCTGGTCGGCGTGCACTGCGACGTGTGGGAGGGGTTCATCTTCATCAACCTCGCCGACGAACCCGAGCAGCCGCTGCGCGACTTCCTCGGTCCGATGATCACCGGCCTGGAGGGTTATCCGTTCGGCGAGATGACCTCGCGGTTCTACTACCGCTCCGAAGTGAAGGCCAACTGGAAGCTCTACATGGACGCGTTCCAGGAGTTCTACCACGCACCGATTCTGCATGCGAACCAGTCGCCTTCGACGTTCTCGAAGGCGGCCGCGGAGGCGGGATTCGAGGCGCCGCACTACCGCATCGACGGTCCACATCGGCTGGTGAGCACATCGGGTATCCGGGCGTGGGAGATGGATCCCGATATGCGCAAGCCGATGGAGGACATCTGCCAGAGCGGTCTGTTCGGACCGTGGGACAAACCCGATCTCGGTGAGATGCCGCCGGGACTGAATCCCGCGAAATGTGAACCCTGGGGCCTTGATTCGTTCCAGCTGTTCCCGAACTTCGTGATTCTGGTCTGGGGACAGGGCTGGTATTTGACGTACCACTACTGGCCGACGTCGTATAACTCGCACATCTTCGAAGGCACGCTGTACTTCCCGCAGCCGCGCACCCCGAGGGAACGTATCGCCCAGGAGCTGGCCGCAGTGTCGTTCAAGGAGTACGGCCTGCAGGACGCCAACACCCTGGAAGCCACCCAGACGATGGTCGAGTCCCAGGTCGTCGACAAGTTCCTGCTTTGCGACCAGGAGGTGCTCATTCGTCACCTCCATCAGGAGACCGCCGCCTGGGTGGACGATTATCGGCGCAAGACGGCGGGGGTGTGAACGCCATGAGTGCCATGCTTCCCGCCGAATTCGCCGACCTGGAACCGTTTTCGGAATGGTGTCTGCCGACCGAACCCCAACGGTTCGACAAGCGCTGGCCAGTTCGATGGCCGAGATGCAGGCCTTCTATGACGCGATCACGCCGCGCGCCGAGGAGGCGATCGCGTTCTGCGACAAGTTTTCACTCGACGACTTGCCAGAGGACGTCCTCAATCTCATGCACCTGCTGTACTCGATGATCATGGTCTCGTTTCCCGTCGAGTGCTGGAAGCAGCCGCGTGTTCCCGATTCCGGTGCCGCGACGCTGGACTGCGTCGTCGAACCCGTCCCGTGACCACTGTTCTGCGGGCCGCGCGCTGGGCCGATGTCGATGCGGGCGAGGTGCGTTCACCCGCTGTGGTGGTGGTCGACGGCGAGCGAATCCGGGCGGTGAATCCGGCTGAGCTGCCTGCCGATTCGACGGAAGTCGACCTAGGCGACGTTACGTTGTTGCCGGGCCTGATGGACATGGAGCTCAACCTGTTGATCGGCGGCCCGGGCGGGCCCGAAGGTCTGCCCAACCCGATGCACGGCGTACAGGACGACCCGGCATATCGGACACTGCGCGGCGCGGTGAACGCACGGACCACCCTCGAGGCGGGTTTCACGACCGTGCGCAACCTCGGCCTGATGGTGAAAACGGGTGGCTACCTTCTCGACGTCGCGTTGCAGCGCGCGATCGAGCAGGGCTGGCACGTAGGTCCCCGGATATATCCGGCCGGGCACGCGGTCACGCCGTACGGCGGTCACCTCGATCCCACGGTTTTCCAGCGTCTCGCGCCAGGCATCATGCCGCTCTCCGTCGCCGAGGGGATCGCCAACGGTGTCGACGAGGTGCGGGCGTGCGTGCGTTACCAGGTTCGCCACGGCGCCAAGCTGATCAAGGTTTCCGCGTCCGGCGGCGTGATGTCGCACAGCACTGCTCCCGGCGCCCAGCAGTACTCCGACGAGGAATTCGCCGCGATCGCCGACGAGGCGCACCGGGCAGGTGTGCGCGTCGCGGCGCACGCCGTCGGGGACAGCGCCATCCGGGCCTGTATCCGGGCCGGAATCGACTGCATCGAACACGGTTTCCTCGCGACCGACGACACGATTCAGATGATGGTCGACCACGACACTTTCCTGGTGTCGACCACCTATCTCACCGAAGCGATGGCCGTCGACCGAATCGCCCCCGAGCTGCGCAAGAAGGCCGAAGTGGTGTTCCCGCAGGCACAGGCGATGCTGCCGAAGGCGATTGCAGCAGGGGTCCGCATCGCGTGCGGAACCGATGCGCCTGCCATCCCGCACGGGCAGAACGCCAAGGAGCTGTGCGCCCTGGTGAGCAGGGGTATGACGCCCATGCAGGCGATCCGGGCCGCGACGATAACCAGCGCGGAACTGATCGATGCCGACGACGAGCTCGGCCGTATCGCACCGGGATACCTGGCCGACATCATCGCCGTGCCGGGGGACCCGGCACATGACATCGCCACCACACTCGACGTGCGGTTCGTGATGAAAAACGGCCTGGTCTACAAGAGCTGACGATCAGGACAAGGAGCCGAGTATGGAACAGACCGACAACATTCTCTGGCTGCTCAAGCAGGCCTGGTACTTCTCGTTGACGACGGTGAACGAGGCGGTCAGCGACCACGGCGTCAGCACCGCACAGATCGGGATGCTTCGCCAGCTGGCCACCGAGCCCGGCCTGTCCGGAGCTGACCTGGCGCGCCGGCTGCTCATCAGCCCGCAGGGCGTGCAGCTGGCGCTGAAGGAGCTCGAGCGCCGCGGCCTGGTGGAGCGCAAGCAGGACCCACAGCACGGCCGGATACTGCAGGCCTTCCTCACCGACGAGGGCCGCAAGGTCGCCGAGGCCGTTGTCAGCGACGCCATCGCCGCGCATGCGAAGGTGTTCGGCGTATTGAGCAGCGCCGAGCAGAAAACGCTGCGTGACCTGCTCGGCCGGGTGATCGAACAGGGCACCGGTCATGAGCTCTTCCCCGACCACATCGGACCCGAGTAGCAAGTAGTTGATGATAATGACAAGTACTTGATAATGTTGGTGTCGATGATTAAGGACACGCAAGCGGACGTAGCCGTTGCGACGACAGGAACCGAAGAGGTCGTCATCGAACTGGACCGCCGGACCACGACAGCGCGCTACCGGACCGGCGACACGGTGTTGCAGACCGCGCGCTCAGCCGGGCTGCAGGCACCGTATTCGTGCGAAACCGGTTCCTGCGGGACATGCATGGCGCGCATCACCGAGGGCAGCGCGCGCATGGTCAACAACGATGCGCTCGAAGACGACGAGGTGGCCGAGGGGTATGTGCTCACCTGCCAGGCCCTACCGACGACCCCGACATTGCGGGTGACCTATGACTTCTAAGAAGCGCGTGGCCGTGGTGACCGGGGGAGCGTCCGGCATGGGCGAGGCGACCTGTCACGAATTGGGCAGGCGCGGGCACAAGGTCGCCGTCTTGGACCTTGACGGCGAAGGTGCACAACGGGTTTCCGAAGAACTGCGCGCCGAGGGCGTGACTGCCTTGGCCGTGGCGGCCGACGTCAGCGATCGCTCGGCTCTCGAGGAGGCCTTCGCCAAGGTGCGTAGCGAGCTCGGCCCGGTGCACGTCCTGGTCACCAGCGCGGGCCTGGTGGATTTCGCGGCCTTCACCGACATCACCCCGGAGGCGTGGGAGCGCCTGATCGCGGTGAACCTGACGGGAACCTTCCACTGCTGTCAGCTCGCGGTGCCCGACATGGTCGAGGCGGGCTGGGGTCGCATCGTGATGATCTCGTCGTCGAGCGCCCAGCGGGGTTCACCGAAGATGGCGCACTACGCGGCCTCCAAGGGAGCGTTGCTCTCGTTGACCAAATCGCTTGCCCGCGAGTACGGCGCGCTTGGTATTACGGTCAACAACGTCCCGCCATCGGGTATCGAGACGCCGATGCAGCACCATTCGCAGGCGGCCGGCCTTCTGCCCTCCAATGAGAAGATGGCCGCGAGCATTCCTGTCGGTCACCTGGGCACCGGCGATGACATCGCCGCCGCGGTCGGATTTCTGTGTTCGGAACAGGCCGGTTTCATCACCGGTCAGGTCTTGGGCGTCAATGGTGGGTCGGTGCTATGACACCAGAGGGAGGTTCGCATGCGTAAGTGGCCGAAACCTGCGGAGGGTAGTTGGACCGAGCATTATCCGGAGCTCGGTACCGGGCCGGTGTCGTTCCGCGATTCGACCTCGCCGGAGTTCTACGAGGCCGAACGCGAAGCCATCTTCAAACGCGCCTGGCTGAACGTCGGGCGGGTGGAGGAACTGCCGCGCGTCGGCAGCTATTTCACGAAGGAGATCGACGCCGCCAAAACCTCGGTGATCGTGGTGAAGGGCAAGGACCAGCAGATCCGCGCCTTCTACAACGTCTGCCGCCACCGCGGAAACAAGCTGGTGTGGAACGACTTTCCCAACGAGGAAGTCAAAGGAGCCTGCCGACAGTTCACCTGCAAGTACCACGGTTGGCGCTACGACCTCGAAGGCGAGCTCACGTTCGTGCAGCAGCCCGGCGAGTTCTTCGACCTCGACACCACGCAGTACGGCTTGAGCCCGGTGCACTGCGACATCTGGAACGGGTTCATCTTCATCAACCTCGACCCGCAGCCACGCCAGACCCTGCGCGAATTCCTCGGCCCGATGATCACCGCGCTGGACGACTACCCATTCGAAAAGATGACCGAGCGTTACGATTTCGTCGCCCATAACAACAGCAACTGGAAGATCTTCGCCGACGCTTTCCAGGAGTACTACCACGTGCCGTCGCTGCACTCGCAGCAGGTGCCGAGCGAGGTGCGTCAACCCAACGCCACGTTCGAGTGCGGCCACTTCCGGATAGACGGGCCACACCGGTTGGTCTCCACCGCCGGAACCCGGCGGTGGCTGCTCGCACCGGAGTACATGTACCCGGTCGAGCGGGCAACGCGAAGTGGCCTGGTGGGGCCGTGGCGGACGCCGGAGACCCACCAGTCCGCCGGGCTCAACCCCGGTGGCATCGAGCCGTGGGGCATCACCAACTTCCAGATCTTCCCGAACCTGGAGATCCTGATCTACCACGGGTGGTACCTGCTGTACCGCTACTGGCCGACGTCGCACAACACGCACAAGTTCGAGGCGTACAACGCGTTCCATCCCGCGCGCACCGTTCGGGAGCGCATCGAACACGAAGTTGCGTCGGTGGTGCTCAAGGAGTTCGCACTGCAGGACGCGGGCATGCTCGGTGGCACCCAGGCTGCGCTGGAGACCGGCATCGTCGACGACTTCCCGCTCAACGACCAGGAGATCCTGGTCCGGCACCTGCACAAGGTGGCGGTCGACTGGGTGGAGGAATACAAGAACGAGCACCGCCCGGTGGGGGTGTGACTGTGTCCGAGACGCGTCTCCCCAGTGCCTTCGCCGAATTCGAGCCGTTCGCCGAGAAGTGGTGCCTGGCAACCGAACCGGAGCGGTGGAATACGCGCCTGGCCACCCCCATGCCCGAGATTCGTGAGTTCTACGACGCGTTTACGCCCCGCTTCGAGGAGGCGATCGAGTACTGCGACAAGTTCCCCCTCGACGACGTACCAGACGACGCGCTCAACCTGCTGCACCTCATCTACTCCATGATCATGGTGTCGATGGCCGTCGAGGTCTTCGGCACACAGAAGCCCACCGACTCCGCCGACGCCGTCATCGACCGCGTCAGCGCGCCGGTGCCGTGACGAATAGGACACCTCCATGACGCTGCTGACCATCAACAAACTCACCGACTCCGTCGGCGCCGAGGTTCTCGGTGTCGACTCCGACCGGCTGGCAGGCGACGTGGCGTTCGGTGCAGCGGTCCTCGAGGCGCTCGAGGACAACGGCGTGCTGGTGTTTCCGGAGCTTGGCCTGGATCCCGAAGCCCAGGTGGCGTTCTGCCGCAGGCTCGGCGACATCGACCACTCGTCCGACGGTCACCATCCGATCGCCGGCATCTACCCGGTGACGCTCGACAAGTCGAAGAATTCATCGGCGGCGTATCTGCGCGGCACCTTCGACTGGCACATCGACGGCTGCACGCCGATCGAGGACACTTTCCCCCAGATGGCCACCGTGCTGTCCGCGAAGCAAGTCGCCGAATCCGGTGGCGAAACCGAGTTCGCGAGCTCGTATGCCGCATACGACGCGCTCACCGGCGCGGAGAAGGAACGGTACGGGTCGTTGCGGGTCGTGCACTCGCTCGAGGCCTCCCAGCGCCGCGTCACCCCCGACCCCTCCCCGGATGTGCTCGCGAGATGGAGGTCCCGGCGCACCCACGAGCATCCGCTGGTGTGGACGCATCGCAGCGGTCGCAAGTCATTGGTGCTGGGCGCGTCGGCCGACTACATCGTCGGGATGGACCCCGAAGAGGGACGGGCGCTGCTCGCGGAACTGCTCGACCGCGCCACCGGGGCCGACAAGGTGTACCGCCACCACTGGTCGGTTGGGGATACCGTCATCTGGGACAACCGCGGCGTGCTGCACCGCGCCGCACCCTATGACCCCAGCTCAGAGCGCGAAATGTTGCGCACCACGGTGCTCGGAGACGAACCCATCCAGTGATGCGTTCGTCTGCTGAGCGGGTGCCCAAACCCCCTCGTTGACGCCGACGTGGCACTATGGAAATCTAATACTCAAAGATGAGAGTCACGTTCTCGCTGATCGAGATCGTGGAAATGGAGGGCGCATGACGGAGGACCTCACCTCGGTCGACTTTTTCCGGGATGAACGCCTGACAGACGACCCGTTCCCGTTCTACGAGGCGCTTCGCAACAAGTGCCCGGTCAGTCGCGAGGACCACTACGGCGTCACGATGGTGACCGGCTGGCAGGAGGCCGTCGACGTCTACAACGATGCGGAGACGTTCTCGTCCTGCATCTCGGTGACCGGCCCGTTCCCCGGCTTTCCTGTTCCGCTCGAAGGTGACGACGTCACCGACCTGATCGTGAAGCATCGCGACGAGATTCCATTCAGCGACCAGCTGCCGACGCTGGACCCGCCGACCCACACCAATCACCGCGCCCTGCTGATGCGGCTGATCACGCCCAAGCGTCTCAAGGAGAACGAGGACGCGATGTGGCAGCTTGCCGACGACATCCTCGATGACTTCCTCGCCCCCGGCGAGGGCGAGTTCATCAAGGGGTTCGCAGGTCCGTTCACGCTTCGTGTCATCGCCGACCTGCTTGGCGTGCCCGAGGAGGATCGTCCCGAGCTCCTCGAGCGGCTGGCGCGCGGCACTCACGGCGGCGGACTGGGCAACGCCGACAAGGCGCTGACCAAGACGCCGCTCGAGTATCTGTACGACGTCTTCGCAACCTATGTCGAAGACCGACGTGCCGAACCACGCGACGATGTGCTCACCGGGTTGGCGACGGCGACGTTCCCGGACGGCACGATGCCGGAGGTCGGCGACGTCGTGCGGGTGGCCACCAATGTCTTCTCGGCGGGCCAGGAAACGACCGTGCGGCTGCTCAGTACCGCGCTGAAGGTGATGGGGGACCAACCCGACATCCAGCGCAGGCTGCGCGAGGACCGCAGCCTGTTGCCGAACTTCATCGAGGAGTGCCTGCGCATCGAAAGCCCGGTCAAGGGCGACTTCCGGTTGTCGCGCGTGCCGACGACGGTCGGCGACGAAGCCGTCGCAGCCGGTTGCACGCTGATGGTGGTCAACGGGGCTGCCAACCGCGACCCGCGCCGGTTCGAAGATCCGGATACGTTCGACCCGGAGCGCAAGAATGCCCGTCAGCACCTGGCCTTCGGCCGGGGAATCCACAGCTGCCCCGGCGCTCCGCTCGCCCGCGCCGAGACCAGGGTCGGTCTCGAGCGTCTGCTGGACCGGACCACCGACATCCGGATCAGCGAGTCGCATCACGGGCCGGCCGGTGACCGTCGTTATCAATACATTCCGACCTACATCCTGCGCGGCCTGACCGAGCTGCATCTGGAGTTCGACATCGTGGAGGGCGACGGGCGATGAAGGTCACCGTCGACGAGGAACGCTGTGCCGGCCATGGCATGTGCTTGACACTGTGCCCGGAGGTCTTCGAGATGACCGACGACGGTTGGGCGGTCGCGAATCCGGAAGAGGTTCCCGCCGGGCTAGAGGCCGCGGCCAAGGACGCCATTGCCAACTGCCCCGAACAAGCCATCGCCGAAATCGACGACTAACCAAGGAGACTCGAGTGCCCAAGGGCTACGTGGTGATCACCGAAGACGTCAAGGACCCGGCCGGAATGGCGGAGTACGCCAAGCTGGCCGGCAAGGCGATGGCAGGCGCGACGATCCTCGCGTTCGACCAGAACGCCGAGCAGATCGAGGGTGAGTGGCACGGCACGCAGACCGTGCTGCTGGAGTTCGACTCCGTCGATGCGGCCCGTGAGTGGTACAACTCCGACGCCTACCAGGAAGCGGCCAAGCTGAGGCAGGGCGCCGCCGAATGCAACGGCGCGATCCTCAACGGTCTGGGCTGACTTTTAGTGGGGGACCAGCGGGCCGGTCGGCTTGGTGGTCGTGGCGTGCACCAGTAATTCGGCCAGCTCCCGTGGGCTGCTGAGAAACGGTGAGTGCGAGCTGTCGATGGTCAGCTGCTCGACGCCGAGCCTGCGGGTGACCGTATCGGCCAGCCAGCGCGGCATCGAGCGGTCCTGTAGGCATCTGATGAAACTGCGGGGCAGGTCGGCGGCCCAGAAGTTCGGAACTGACACCGGCGTGACCGTGGTGTCCCCGAATCGTTCCGGGCCGAGCCGGTCGAACGCCCAGCGGGCGGTTGCCTCGTCGCAGTCGTGGTAGAAGTATTTCCACGCGCCGTCGAAGTCGGCGAACGTCATGGCACCCTCATCGTCGAACTTCAGGTAGCCCAACATTTCTCCGACGTCGGCCTCGAACTCACCTTCCTCGGAGTCACGCATCGCCATCGCTTCCGGGTAGGTGCGCCCTTCCCTCGGCAGCGCGGCGGCGAGATAGACGATGTGGCTGACGTTTTCGGGGACGGCGTCCGCGGCGAGCGTGGCGTCGAATCCGCCACCGGAATGGCCGACGAGGATGTCACCCGGTTGCAGCTCGGACGCGATCGCGTCTCGGCGATTGGCCAGCGTCGACTCCTCGTCGACCCGTCGGCCGTGCCCGGGCAGGTCGACGGCGACGCCTTCGTGGCCGAGCGCTGCGAGTTCGGCAATCGTGTAGCCCCAGCACCATGCGGCATGAAAACCGCCGTGCACGAATACGAATCGCATTTAGGTGCGCGTCACTCTTCGCGAATCGAGATGGCCTGCCGCGGGCACTGACGCACGGCTTCCTTGATGTCTCGCTCGTTCTCCGGGGTCACCTCGTCCTGCAGAATATGCAGGAAGTCCTCGTCGTCGAGATCGAAGACCTCCGGGATGATGCCCATGCATATCCCGTTGCTCTCACACAGTCCGAAGTCGACTTCGACTTTGCTCATCGCAACACCCGCACGGGCACATGGTGGTAGCCGGCCACGTTTTGCATGTTGACGCGCTGCAGGCCGTCGAAGTCGACCTCGAAGCGCGGCATGAAGTCGAGCAGGTGCTCGAGCGCTATCGCGGTCTCCATCCGGGCGAGTGCGGCGCCGAGGCAGCTGTGGATGCCGTACCCGAGCCCGAGGTTCTGGGCCTGGGTGCGGTCGCGGTCGATGTCGAAGGTCTCGCCGTCATCGAAGGCACGCGGATCGCGATTCGCGGCGGCGCCCATCAGGAAGACCGGCTTGTTCGCGGGAACGACGCCGCTGGGTACTTCGACGTCCTTCACGCTGTAGCGGACGTTGTACTGCACCGGGCCGACGTAGCGCAGCAGCTCCTCGACGGCGGCCGGGATCTTGCTGCGGTCGTCGAGCAGCTTCTGCCACTGGTCGGGATGGCGGGCGAACTCGACCACCGCGCTGCCCACGAGCTTGGTGACGGTTTCCGCGCCCGCGCCGCCCAGCAGTGCCATGAAGCCCGTGATCTCGATGTCGTCCAGCTTGCGCAATTCGCCGTTGTCACCGGGGATTTCCGCGGCGATCAGGCGGCTGATCATGTCGTCCTGCGGGCTCTTGCGGCGCTCCTGGGTAAGGCCGTAGTAATACATGCCCGAGTCGATATTGGCCTGCATATTCTTCTCGCTGAGCTCGATCTGGCCGGGCTCGCGCGACAAACCGATGTCGATCCAGTGCCGAACCTGCTGCCGGAAGTCCTCGGGCACCCCGGCCATCCGGGTGATGACCTCGACCGGGAAGGGGCCGGAGAAGTCCTGCACGACATCGAAGTTGTCCGGATCCGCCTTCGCCAGGTAGTGCTCGACGAGTTCGATGACCGTCTCGCGCTGCGACTGGATGGCCCGCGGGGTGAATGCCTTGTTGAGCAGGCTGCGCATGTGGCGGTGGTCCGGCGGGTCCATGAAGATGATCGACTTCTGCGGCACGTCTTCGGAACGCACCATGGCCAGGTCGCAGCCGCGGGCCGAGGAGAACGACTCATGGTCCTTGAACGCTGCGGCCACGTCGGCGTGCCGGGTCAGCGCGTAGAAGTCCTCTTGTTCGTCGTAGTAGATCGGTGCTTCGTCGCGCATCCGTTTGTAGATCTCATACGGATTCTCGAAGTAGTCCTGCGAGACCGGGTTGAACACCAATTCGGGTGTGGTCATCTTCTCCTCTTTCACGGCGGGCTAGCGACCGGAGGCGTTACGCGAGGTAGCCGAACTGTAACTCTAACGGTAATGACGTTTCCGCAAAAGGCAATGCCGCGAACCGCTCAATTCAGCACTTTCACGGGGACGTTTTTCCACCCGACGACGTTCTGCATCTGGACGCGTTTGCACCGGTCGAAGTCCACCTCGTAGCGCGGCATGAAATCGAGCAGCTTCTCCAGCGCGATCGCGCTCTCCAGGCGGGCCAGAGCGGCGCCCAGACAGCTGTGGATGCCGTAACCGAAGCCGAGGTTCTGCGCCTCGGTGCGGTCGCGGTCGATGTCGAACGTGTCGGCATCAGTCCATGCCCGCTCGTCGCGGTTGGCCGCGCCGCCGATCAGGAAGACCGGGCTGCCCTCGGGGATCGTCGTGCCGTGCAGGTGCACGTCCTTCATGACGCGGCGAACGTTGTACTGCGACGGCGCCTCATAGCGCAGCAATTCTTCGACCGCGGCCGGGATCTTGCCGCGGTCCTCCTGTAGCTTCTGCCACTGATCCGGGTTCTTGCCGAATTCATACACCGCGTTGCCGACCAGCTTGGTGACCGTCTCCGCGCCTGCTCCGCCGAGGAGGCTTGCGAAAGCGGCGATTTCGAGGTCGTCGAGCTGGTCCATCTCGCCGTTCTCGCGCTCCAACTCGGCTTCGATGAGCTTGCTGAAGAGATCGTCCCGTGGGTCGGCACGGCGTTTGGCCACCAGGTCGAAATAGAACATGGCCTGCGCGATGTTGGCCTGCATCGCCTTTTCGCCGGTCTCGACCTGTCCGACCTCGCGGTGCAGCGAGTCGTCGATCCAATGCCGGATCTGCTGCGCGTGCTCCTCCGGTACCCCGAGCATGGTGGTGATCACCTCGACCGGGAAGGGCGCGGTGAACTCCTGGACCGCGTCGAAACCGTCGGGGTCCAGGCGGCTCAGATACTTATCGATCTTTTCGGTGACGTTTTGTTTCTGCGCCTGGATGGCGCGGGGCGTGAAGACCTTGTTCAGCAGGCTGCGCATGTTGCGGTGCTCTGGCGGGTCCATGAAGATGATCATTCGTGGCCCCGCGTCGGTGGGCAGGCCGTTTCTGATCGAGGCCAGGTCGACACCGTAGGCCGACGAGTACGTGTCGAAGTCCTTGAATGCGGGTGCGACGTCTTCGTGTCGGGTCAGCGCATAGAAATCATGCTCGTCGTTGTAGTAGACGGGCGCCTCGTCGCGCATGCGGCGGTACGTCTCATACGCCCCGTTGAAGAAGTCTTGGGAAAACGGGTCGAAAACGAGCTTCGCCTTGGTCATTGATTCCTCACTCCTTGAGACCGGCATTAACCATGTCGTTAAGTGCACCGAGGTCGCCGCCCAGCTCGGCGACGGTCTCGCGGACCACCGCGACGTCCTTGCCGATGAAATCGCCGACCGCGTCGATGAAATTCACTGCGGAGCCCGCCCTCGCGATATTGCCGAGGGCGCGGCTGTCGGCGCTTCCGTGCGTCAACGCTGCGAGCAGCGCGGGTTCGGAGATGCCGAGCCGGCTGCCCAGCCGCACGCCCTCGGCGACCAGCCCGATCTGCGCGGCGAACAGCGTGTTGTTGACCAGCTTGACCAACTGACCCGCACCGGTGCGGCCGACATGCAGGACCGGATCCGCGTACGCGCTGACTGACGGGTTTCACGCGCGCCAGGGCATCGTCGTCGCCCCCGACGAACAGGGTCAATTGGCCTGCGGCGATATCGTGTGGGCCGCCGCTCACCGGCGCGTCCAGGACGTCGATGCCGCGGGCGCGTTCCGCGATGGATTCGGCGGTGCGCGGGCTGCCAGTGGTGTGGATGAGCAGGACCGAGCCGGGCGCCATGCCCGCGAGCAGGTCGCCCTCGAGGCACACCTCCTGGACTTGCTCGTCGGTGAACACGCAGACGATCACCAGTTCGGCACGATCGCCGACATCGGCCAGCCGGGTGACGGGATCGGCGCCGAGTTCGCGGACCGCTTGGCATTTCTCGTCGGATCGACCCAGTGCCCGCACGTCATGACCGGCGTCGACGAGCCTGCGGACCATGGGTCCGCCCATGCGCCCGGTCCCGACCACGCCGACCCGCGTCATCGCGGATAGTCCATTGACCGCAATGCGGCATCCGCGGCGTCGAACGCCACGCCCGTCGGAACTGTCGCGCTTTCGGCGATGCGGGCCGCGTGCCTGACGTCCTTCTGCAGCAGTGCACCGGCGATGGTGGCGAGTTGATCCAGGGTGCCTCCGAAGGCGGCGATGCTGCCCAGTGCCTTGCTTGTCGCGGACCCGGCGGTGAGCACCTCGGACAGCCGGATGCGGTCGAGCCCAAGGGATTCGCCCAGCTCGAGAGTGCTGATCGCACTGCCCAGGTTGGCCGTGAAGAGCAGGTTGTTCAGGATCTTGGTGACCTGGCCGCTGCCCAGCGGACCGAGGTGGACGATCGGGTCGGCATATGTCGCGAACACCGGACGGCAGCGCTCCACGACCTCGGGGTCGCCGCCGACCATGACCAGCAGCTCTCCCCCTTCGGCGGCTTCCCCGCCGCCGCTCACCGGGGCGTCGATCACCGAAACACCTTGTTCGGCAGCTGACTTGGCGATCTCGCTGCAGGTGTCGGGATGCACCGTGCTGTGGATGGCGACGATCCCACCGGGCGCCAGTCCGGCCAGCACCCCGGAGTCACCGTTGAGCACTTCCCTGATGTCGTCGTCCCCGACGACGCACAGGCAGACCAGGTCGCTGGCGGCCGCCAACTCTGCGGGCGAACCAGCGGTCTTGGCAGCCGTGTCGGCGAATGGTTCCAGGGTGGCGGGGCGGCGGGCCCACAGCGTCAGGTCGAAGCCGCCCTCGACGATCCGCCGCGCCATGGGGCCGCCCTGGCTCCCCAGTCCGATGAATCCGACGCGCATCAACCCGCCTCCAGTGCAGTACCTGAGTTCCTCTGCGCGACAACACATTCCTCGACGAATGACAAGCACTCGGCGGTGATAGTCGTCGGCGCTCCAGCCGGCGCTGAGATTGTGTCCGCTGTCGGGCATTTCGTTGACGACAACCCGGGGCGACGACGTGAACAATGCGGCGATGGCGTCGATCGCCTCCGGTGTCGTCTCCCAGACGCGCTCGTGATCGGCCACGCTGAACTCGACCGGCACGTCTACCCGTGCGGCGACATCGGCGAAGTCACGCCGCGGCCAATTCGCGGTGACCTCGGCCTCGTACGGCGCGCCCGGCGCCGACAGGCCGCCGGTGAGCACTTCGGGGGGATACAAATCAGTTGGCTCCCACAGCAGATCCCGCAGCCCTGCGGGACGCGAGGTCGCGGTGGCCTGGCTGATAACGGCCTTCGCCTCGGCGCCGTACCGCAGTCCGGTGCCCGCCAGTTCGACGCCAAGCACGCCGGTCGCTCTGTCGTCGACGGCCATGCGTAGCCCGAGCTCGCACCCTGCGGAGTGCGCCATCAGGAAAAGGCCTGCGCCGCGGGCACTCTCGCCGAGAATCTTGTCCACCGCGCCCATCGCGAAGCCAACGCGCCTGCCGGTGTCGGCCATGTCCTCGTGGTAGTACGCCGACGCGCCGTAACCGGGACGGTCCAGTGCGATCGCCGTGTAGCCCTGGGCGGCGGCCGCGCGCAGCAGGGACAGTTGCGGGTGACCGGGGCAGTCGAAATAGGCCGCCGACGTGGCACCGCCGTGGACCGCGACGATCACCGCCCTCGGTTCGGGTACCGACGCGACCAACGCCGACATCGGCACGCCGTCCACCAGGACGACGCGTGGGCGTGGAGTCGGTGTTGCTTCGCTCATGCGGTGACCTCGCAGGCTCGGCCCCCGCATGGCGGTTCGATGATTCGCTCGCAAGCTTCGCTCATGCGTCCGTCCGCAGCAGAATCGCTCCGCTCGGAGTCAGCCCGCCGCTGCTGACCACGCCGACGCGGGCATTGGCGACCTGCCGTTCGCCCGCGTCACCGCGCAGCTGGACGACGGCTTCGTGGATCAGTCCCATCCCATGTGTGCGGCCGTGCGACAGCTGACCGCCGTGGGTGTTGAGCGGAATCACGCCGTCGCGGGCGATGGCCTTGCCGCCGTCGAGGAAGTCCTTCGACTCGCCGATTCCGCAGAACCCGAGCGCCTCCAGCCACGACAGGCAGTTGAACGAGAAGCCGTCGTAGAGCTCGGCCACGTCGACGTCCTTGGGCCGCAGCGATGTTCGCGACCACATATGCGCGGACTGGCCGAGCACCTGGGGTTCGTGGGTCATCGTGGTCTGGTCCCAGTCGGTCCGTTCGATGATCTGGGTGCCGACGGCCTCGAACAGCACGGGCTTGCGGGGCATGTCCTTGGCGACGTCGGCGGCCGACACGATCACCGCGATGGCGCCGTCGCACGGCACATCGCAGTCGTAGAGTCCAAAGGGGGTGGTGATCATCCGGGCATTCAGGTAGTCGTCCATCGTCATCGGATCGCGGTAGATCGCCGTCGGATTCAGCGCTGCATTCGCCCGCTGGTTCAGGGCGATCCAACCGAGGGTCTCCCTGGTGGTGCCGTATCGATCGAAGTGGCGCTGGGCGTTCAATGCGAGCGTGTGGGCAGCCGAGGTGGCGCCGAAGGGCATCTGCCAGCTCGACATGCGGGCGCCCCCTGGCGGGGACATCTTGCCTTCCTTCATCAACTGCTGGAAGGTCGCCTCCCACAGCGTGCGGAAGCACAGCACATGTCGGGCCATGCCGGTGGCGATGGCCATCACCGCCGCGATGAGCGAGCCGCCGGGACCGAACGTGTCCATCCCGCCGTTGATCCACGTCGGGCGCAGGCCGAGCGCGCCCTCCAGTGCGGTGACACCGCCTTCGCCCATGCCTGCGATGTCGAGTCCCGGATAGGTCGACAGCCCGTCGATGTCGTCGAACGTCAGACCCGCGTCGGCGACGGCGGCTTCGCAGGCGTCGATGGTCAGTGAGAGGGGCGGGACCATCTGCCTGCGGCCGATCTTGGACATGCCGATGCCGGTGATCGCCGCGTGGTCCTCGAACTTCTCCTTGGTCAGCATCGGCCGAACATGCTTGCCGAAGTCGCCGGGCGCGATCTCGTCGACCGGCTGCGGTCCCGCCTTCTTCTCGGCTGTCGGCTTGAACACCGGCAGCCAGACCGTTCCGGCCTTGTCCTCGAACTTCTGGAACAGCACCTCAACGGTCTGACCGAGCTCGAGCTCCTCGGGTTCGCATTCGACGATATTGGTGGTCAACCGGACCCGGGGGTCCTCGGCGATCGCGACCTGGGCGACCACGTACGGCGGCGGCAGGTCGGGAAACCCGAAGCGGTGGTTGACGGTGAAGGCCGACAAGGTGGCTTCGCCCGAGACATCGCGCACGCCCATGTTGCGGCTGCGGCAGTACCGGCACACGGGCTGCGGCGGATGGATCAGCGCATTGCAGTCCTGGCATTCCTGGATACGGAGCACGCCGTCGGCGCCTGCGGTCCAGAAGAACTCGTTCTGCGCGTTGACTTCTGGCAGGGGTCTTGTCACCGGACGAATTCCGATATCGCTTCGCTGTCATCGGTCTTCGGGTCGGGCTCTGGCGTTTCCCGGAGGTCCGAATGCGCGGCCTCGTCACGTGACAGTCGATGTTCGCCCATCTCGATGATGGCGTGTACGGGGCAGTCCAGCAGGGCCCGCATCACCGCGGCCCGATCCTGTTCTGGGATCGCGCCGTTGCCCTCCAGCGAGGCATATCCCCAGTCGTCGAGGGAGAAGTACTCCGGCGCGTGCTTTGCGCAGACACCGAAGCCGTCACACATTGTTCGATCGAGACGAATTCTCATGCCGTCACCACCGCCTCGATCTCGTAGGGGCGCACCGCCGCAAAAGCGTCGACTTGGCAAGAATCACAGGCGTTTTGCAGGTGGCGATCGACGACTTGCGGGAATGCCGACAGCAGACTGGCCGCCACGTTCGTCGCGGCGTCCAACGTTGCGCAGGCGCCACGGCCGCGCAGCACCACCGACCAGCGCTCGAGTCGGGTGAGGTCCTCGCTGGTCGCCACCCCGTCGCGCAGCGCCTCGGTCACCGCCGACATCGCCGCCGTCCCGTTGAAACACGACCCGCACTGGCTGGCGTTCTCCCGGTCGAAGTACGACATCACCGACGCCGCGACGGCCACCGGGCAGTCCTCGGTGAGGATCGTGATGGCACCGCAGCCCAGCCCGCTGTCGAGGCGGCGCAGGGACTCGTGGTCGAGCGTGACATCGAGAATCTCGCGGTTCAGCAGACCCGCGAAGTACCCGCCCATCAACACGCCGTGCACGTGATCGGCAGGCACGCCGTGGAACTCGAGCAGTTCGGTGAAGGCCAGTCCGTGCGGAATCTCGTAGAGCGCCGGTGGCCTGCCCGCGCCGGTGATCGTCGCGAGGAACGTCCCCGGCGATGTCGACGTGCCCTGGCTGCGGAACGCCTCGGCGCCGTGCCGGTGCAGGAACGGGATGAGCGCAAGCGTTTCGACATTGCTGACCATCGTCGGCAGGCGGCCGACGCCCTCCTCGAACGGGCGCGGCGGCTTGTCGGTCGGCTTGGCCGGGCCTCCGTTGATGGCGCGTACCGCAGCGGTCTCTTCGCCCGCGACGTAGCCGGGGTCGACCGTGAACACCGTGACGGCCAGACCGTCGAGTTCGTTCTGGTCCACCGCGGCGAGAGCGGTCCGCACCGCGTCGGCGGCATCCGGATCCGAGACATAGACGTGCGCGTGCTCAGCCGCGACCATCCGTGCCGCGAGCCGCAGCCCGTCGAGCACCAGGTGCGGGCGGTGCCGCAGCAGCCAGCGGTCCTTGATGGACGCCGGTTCGCCCTCCTCGCCGTTGGCGACCACGACCGCGCCACCGGCCCGGCGGCCGTTGTCGCGCACCGCCTTGCACTTCACGGCCAGCGGGAACGCCGCGCCGCCACGGCCGAGGACGCCGGACAGGTCGACCTGGCTGAGCAGGTGGTCCACGTCGGTCGAGCGGTTGATAGCCACCCGAGTCGCGGTAGTCGGAGTAGTCCTCGACACCCTGGCGCAGCAGCCGCGGCTCGATGCCCGGCCACACCGAGACGGCGAGATCTGTTGTGGCTGTCATGGCATCCTCCTGCCCGCGGATAGGGTTGCGGACATGAGAACCGCCGTGGTGCGTGTCCAGGTGGACACCGCGGGCAGGCTCACGCCGGAGCAGCTAACGGACGGCATGTCGACACTCCGCGGACTGACCGAAGCCTCTGAAACCGACGTGCTCGAGAACAACATCGCCGCGATGCCTGCCGGGCGCCGGGAAGTGCAGCTGCTGATGGCGGGCGGCGACGCCGAACAATTGATGCGGGATGCGGTTGCGTTGTGCGCCAAGGCGTTCGGTACCACGCCCGCTCCTGGCGTGGTCACCTACATCAGCAGGGGCACCGACGACGACGCTCACGGTGTGCTCGCGGGTTTCGGCATCGCAGGCGAGATCACCCGAACGCCGGGGGACGACGGTCTCGACGTCGTCCATGTGACCCTGCGCAAATCCGATCTCGACCGCGTCCCCGAAAGCCGCGTCCACACGGCGCTCGAGGCGTCTCTCAACTGCGAAGTGCAGATTCGAACCACGTAGCGCCATCACTTGTCCAAGAACTTCAGGATCGCGGGCGCGGCCTGCACCCACGTATCGAACAGGCAGAACTTCTTTCCCCCGCTGGCGGCGAACTTCTCGCCTGCGCGTTCCCAGGCGTCCTCCGGCCACGGCGGGTCGATGAGCTTGGAGCCCTTGATCAGGCAGCTCACTTCCAGCGACGTGCGCTTCGGGTGGTCCCAGTCGTTCTCGCCGCCGCGGATGATCAGCGTCGGCACCTTGATGTTGTCGAACATCTCGTCCTCGACGCCGGGGATGGTCTGGCCGGGCTTGGAGACGAACGCGTTGAGCCAGCGCAACATCACCTTGAGGAACTCGTCGACGTCGAGTGCGCGGAATCGGTCCTCGTTGTCCGGGTTCTCGGCGATGCGTTCCTTCCACTCGCCGACGTGGAGCAGGCCGTTGATCCCCGCGCCCCTGGCCGCGAGGATGCTCGGCACGATGTAGTGTCCGCCGAGCACGAACGAGCCGTAGACCCCGCCGACGATGTTCCACACCACCAGTTTTCGCACGATCTCGGGGTAGAGCATCGTCGTCAGCATGGAGTCACGGGCTCCGCCCGAACCGCCCGCGATGATGCACGGCCCGATGTCGAGTCCGGTGATCAACGCGTGCAGTGTCTCGGCGCGCATGTGGGATTCGCTCTTGCCGTAGAACTGCACGTCCGACTTGCCGCAGTTGGGCCGGTCCCACAGCAGCACCCGATAGCCGCCCTTGACCAACGCCTGCGCCAGCGGCCGCAGGCCCGGGATGTCCTTGCTGAAGCGGCCGCCCGGGGTCAGCGCGATGAAATCGCCTTCCTTGCCGAGGATCTCGTAGACGACTTTGCCGCCGTTGACCTCGAAGGTCTTCTCGCCGCGCTTGAGCTTCGGACCTTTCTGCTCCTCGCGTGCGCGTGGGCCGGTCATGCCTGCACCAGCACGTCGTTGCCGACCACCCGGACCGGGTAGGTGCGGATGCTCCACTCCGGCTTGACCGCGGTGGTTCCGGTGGCGAGTTCGAATCCCCACTGATGCCACGGGCAGAAGATGAACTCGAGGTCGCGCACCATCACGGCGTCGCCCGGCACGTTCTCATCCACGACGGTGCGGCCGCGCGCCCGGCCCGAACACAGCGGTCCGCCTTCGTGCGGGCAGTAGTTCGCGATCGCGTAGAACGTGCCGTTGACGTTGTACACACCGACGCCATGTCTTCCGATCGGCACCAATTTGTGTGTGCCCGGCGGAATTTCGTCGACCGTGGCTACGACGTGCTCACGCCCCTGCGCCAGCCGGGGCGGTTTCGAATCCTCTGGCACTATTCAGAACACCCGTATCTGGCCCTCGAGGGCCGGAACCGTCTCTGGAAGGTGGTAGGTCGCAATGCCGTTGCGGAACATGATCGCCTCGCGGGCGTGCTCCGGAAGGTGCTTCACCAGCCAGCGCGGGTCGTCGAACGTCCAGTGCGGGTAGTCCGAGGAGAACAACAGGATCTTCTCGCACTCCATCCACTCGAACGCCCGGGTGAGCTCGGTCTTGTCCTCGGGATAGTCCAGCGGCTGAGTCGTGAACTTGATGTGGTCCTTGACGTACTCCGACGGCTTGCGCTTGATGTCCATCCACGACTTGCGGGCCGCATAGATGGCGTCCATCCGCCACATCAGCGGAAGGATCCAGGTGAAGGCGTGCTCCACCAGCACGATTCGCAGATTGGGGAACCGGTCGAAGACCCCGTCGAAGATCAGGCTCATCACCTGGTTCGCCGCCAGCAGCGAGTAGGTGACCATGAAGTCGTGGTTATAGCTGGGGAAGCCGACCGGTGGGATCGGCAGCTCCTCATGGTGCCCGCGCGACAGGTGGCAGCTCACCGTGATGTCGTGCTTGGTGGCGGCCGCCCAGATCGGGTCGTACTTCGGATCGCCCCATGACGGGCGCGGCTCGGCCTTGATCAGGATCTGACCCATGTACGGGTGCCCGGCCCAGCGCTCGATCTCCACAGCGCTGGCTTCCGGCTCCTCGATCGCCACGCAGATCGAACCGCGCCACCGCTCGTGCCAGTTGTTGTGGCTGTCCAGCCAGTGGTTGGCCTGCCAGTCGTTCAACGCACAGCTCATCGCGTGGTTCGGCTCGCGGAAGCGCGCCGGATATGCGGCGGGCTCCAGGATCGCGATGTCGGCGCCGGCCTCCATGATCAGCTGCTTGAACGCCAGATCCGGAGAGCTGCCGGGGAACTGGCCGTCAGCGGGGAAGGTATCGGCGCGCATCGCGTAGGCATGGGCGTAGTCGGGCGCGTCGTAGTAGATCTGATCGCCGATCTTGCGCGTCAGGAAGTACTTGCTGCGCCACGGCTCGGGGATGTACTCCGTCAGCTCACCCGCCCTTGGCACCGGATGGACGTCGGAATCGACGCAGCGGACAGCGATGCGCTCGGCCGCCGGCTTGCGATCTGTGGTTGACGTGACCGTTGATGTCATCTTCATCTTCCCTTATTCGAAAGCCTCTATTACCTACTGTGCGCCGACACCGGCCCCGACGTCTATCCCGTAGAGCTGCGCGGCGTTGCGCCAGCACAGCTTGTCGCGCTGTTCGGCCGTGAACGCACTCGGCACCGTCAGCTCGTTGTTCTGCCAGTGCGGATAGCTGGACCCGTACATCACCATGTCTTCCTTGCCGGTGAAGCCGAACCACTCACCGGCGAAGTCGGTGTCCCCGGGGCCGTCCATCGCACCCTCGACGAAGAACACGTGGCCGGGCAGGTAGTCGCTCGGCATCTTCGGCGCCCATGGCGTCTGTTCCAGGTGCGGGCGCCCGAAGCAGTCCATCCGCCAGATGAACGGCGTCAGCAGGTCGGCCGCGCCATCGGCCCAGACGAACTTCAAATCGGGCATTCGTTCGAATACCCCTTCGGCGATCATGTTCATCAGGTGATACAGGTAGTTCAGCGCCATGAAGCCGACGTACTGCTCGTAAGTCCTGGTGGTCCCCGACGGCGTCGGCCCGAACTGGATGCCCGCACCCACTTCGATGTGCACCGCCACCGGCAGGTTCGCGTCGACCGCCGCCTCCCATAACGGCCAGAACTGCGGCTTGCCGTAGACCTCGCGCGATTGCAACGGCACGGCGATCTGCACGACCCGCGGGTGGTCCTTGTACTTCTCGAGCTCGCGGAGCGCGCCGGGGATGTCGTCCGGATTCACGCGGATCGTGCCGCGGAACCTGTCGCCGTATGTGCTGTCCTCCAGCCAGCGCTTCACCATCATCTCGTTGTGTCCGGCCGCGATCGCGGTGCCGAGATGACGGTCGGGCATGATGCCGCGATTCATCGGGTGCAGGATCGCGATATCGACGCCACGCTCGTCGAACAGGTGGCGTCCGACGATCTGCGGGTCTGAGCCGGGGTACTCGCGGTCGGGGCCCTCGGTGCCGTTCGCGTACTCGCCCCCGGGGGCGCCGTACCAGTCCATCTCGTAGTCGGGGAACCCGCGGCTGCGGTAGGGCTCCTGCATGAAGTTCTTGCGCAGGTCCTTGTTCGACTGGGCGAAGATATGCACGCTGGCGTCGATGACGGGGGTCTTGGTCCCGTCACTGTGTTCGATCACGAAAGTCGTCTCCGATGCTCATCCGATGACCCGTCGGTACACACGCGTCGATCGGGGCGCGTCCGGCGCCACACAACCTCAGTGTAAAGCGAAGTTCTTCAAAGGCAAGAATCGGGTTCTCAAGCGACGCGCTTACTTCTGCGCAGGTCAGGGTGTGCGCTGGTCAACTGCTTGGCAGGCGGACGTCGAAACGTGGTAGTTGCAATCTGAGAACGGTTACGACATCTAAGGAGAATGTTATTCTCGTGCTCGACGCGATATCCCATCAGGAGGCGGCGGATGCTACTTGAGTTCGATGCTGATCAGCGGCTGTGGCAGGACACCGTGCGCGACGCCGTCGGCAAGCAGTGCCCGCCGTCGCTGGTGCGCGAGGTGGCCGAGAACGGCGTTGACCCGGCGCCGCTCTGGCAGGCCTACATCGACGCAGGGTGGACCGAGCTGACCGATCCCGAAAACGCAGTCGAGCTGGCGATCGTGCTCGAGGAACTCGGCCGCGCCACCGACCCGACCCCGTTCCTGGCGACGTTGACGCAGTTCGCGCCGCTGGTCGGCGACCGCTTCGATCCGCAGAAGGCGGGCGCAGCGATCTATGACGGCGTCACCGCCTACCGCGATGCCGACGGATGGGTGCTGGATGGAACGGCAAAACACGTCCTCGACGCCGACCGGGCCGATCGGCTTGCGGTGGTGACCAAGGGCGGGGTCTTCCTGGTCGACGCGGGCGAGGTGGCCATCCGGCGCAGCGCGGTTTTCGACCCGGTGCTGCACATTGCCGATGTGTCGTTCGCCGGCGTGCGGCTGCCCGATACCGAGCGATTGGGTACAGATGCCGAAGGGGCCCGCCACCTGGCACTCACCGGGATGGCGATCACCACCGTCGGCGCCTGCCAGCGTGTCCTGGACCTGGTGCTGGAGCACGCGAAACAGCGCCAGCAGTTCGGCGTGGCGATCGGGTCATTCCAGGCCGTGCAGCACAAGGCCGTCGACATGCACGTCGCCACCGAGCGGGCCCGCGCGCTGTCCTACTTTGCGGCGCTGACCATCTCGGCCGACGACCCCCGTCGGCGGGTGGCGGCGGCGATGGCGAAGGCCGCGGCGGGGGAGTGCCAAGCCATCGTCTTCCGGCACGGCCTGCAGCTGTTCGGAGCGATGGGATTCACCTGGGAGAACGATCTTCAGTTCGCCCTGAAGCGGGCCAAGGCCGGCGAGCTGATGCTCGGCGGCGCGGCGGAGCATCGCGCTGTGATCGCGGAGGAATTCAATGCAGCTGACTTTTGACAACGACGTCGAGGAGTTTCGCGCCGAGTTCGCGGCCTTCCTCGACGAACATCTGCCGGAGGCGACCCAGACGCTGGAGCGCCCGACATCGGTGTCGCACATGCCGCAGTGGGCACGCGACTGGCAGCGGCTGCTGTTCGACAACGGCTGGCTGCTGCCCGCCCAGCCGCCGGAGTTCGGCGGCCGGAACGCGACGGTGCTGCAGTCGTTCGTTCATCTCGACGAACTGTGCAGGCGACGCATCTATCACAGCCTCAACCCGCAGGGCGTCAACATCATTGCGGCGTCGCTGATTTCGTTCGGCTCCGATGAGCAGAAGCATCGCTGGGCGGTGCCGGTGCTGAAGGGTGAGCTCACCGCTTCCCTGGGAATGAGCGAGCCCAGTGCCGGTTCGGACCTCGCGTCGCTGCGCACCCGCGCCGTGCGCGACGGTGACGATTTCGTGGTAAACGGCCAGAAGGTGTGGACCTCGGGTGCCCACCACGCCGATTTCCTGCTCACGTTCGTGCGTACCGACCCGGATGCACCCAAGCACAAGGGCATCAGCGCGCTGATCATCCCGACCGACACCCCGGGTGTGGTGTGCAGGCCGTTCGCCGATATGTGTGGCCAGGACAACCTCGACTTCAACGAGGTCTTCTTCACCGACGCACGCGTCCCCGCGGAGAACCTCGTCGGCCCGCTGAACGGCGGCTGGGGGGTGGCCAACGGGTCGCTCGGTCACGAGCGC
Organism: uncultured Actinomycetota bacterium; assembly: GCA_963713225.1. Lineage (GTDB taxonomy): Bacteria > Actinomycetota > Actinomycetes > Mycobacteriales > Mycobacteriaceae > Mycobacterium. The sequence continues at coordinate 246,551 of CAVQLB010000005.1, forward strand.
ACGATGATGTGGCTGGGCTTCGCCGACCGGATCGACAACATGATCGCCGACTTCGAGCCGCGCGGCGAACTGCAGCGTGACCAGTACGCCACGACGGTCATGGATTACATCGCGCTGCGGGCGATGGGTTCGGCGGCGTTGGCCAAGGCCGCCCGCGGCGAGATGGACACCGCATCGGTGTCCGTGCTGAAGCTGTTCGGGTCCGAGGCGGAGCGGCAGGCGTTCGAGAATGCGCTGACCTCCGCGGGGACCGACGGCCTGGTGCATCCGTCGTCGACGGGACCTTACGAGCACATGAACCTCGACCACTATTTCGCCAGCTGGTTCGAGCGCTACGCGCGTAGCTTCGGCGGCACCATCGCTGGTGGGACCTCCGAGATTCAGCGCAACATCGTCGCCCAGCAGGTACTCGGCTTGCCTCGGCGCTGAGTCCGGTGACCGAGACGCTGCTCGTCGAACGGCCGCACGCCGGCGTCGTTTCGGTTGCGCTGAACCGGCCGAAACAGCTCAACGCGATCAATGACGTGATGCGGCGCGAACTCACCGAGATGCTCGCGTCCGTCGCAGCCGACACATCGGTGACTGCCGTCGTCATGACCGGCAGCGGCCGTGGGTTCTGCGCCGGTATCGACATGCGCGATTTCGGGCCAGGGGTACCCGCGGCAACGGACCCCGCCATCGACCGGCTGCGGTTTCAGGAGGCGATGACGGCGCTGCCCCAGGCGATCTGGAACCTGCCGCAACCCGTCATCGCCGCGGTCAACGGCCCCTGCGTCGGCGGTGGACTCGCGCTGTGCCTGGCTGCCGACATCCGGATCTGCTCCACGGCAGCCACATTCGGCAATGCCGCCATCCTGCTCGGCCTGTCCGGAGCCGAGATGGGCATGAGCTACCACCTGCCGAGGATCGTCGGGACCAGCGTCGCCGCCGATTGGATGCTGACGGGTCGCACCGTGACGGCTGACGAAGCCGACCGCCGAGGCCTGGTCAGCGAGCTGGTCGAGCCCGACCGCCTGGTCGCCCGTGCGGTTGAGATCGCGGCGAGGATCGCCGAATTGTCGCCGCTCGGTGTGCAACTGACGAAGCGGGCACTGCAGGTCAACACCGATGCCGCCGGGCTCGATGCGGCACTGGAGCTGGAGAACCGCAATCAAGTGCTCAGCCACGCCTCCGAGGACGCCGCGGCGCGACGGCAGAAGTGGTCGAAATGAGCCGATGCGCAAAGAGCAGACAGCAGCAGTGAGCGGACCGCTGCACGGTGTGCGGATCGTGACGATGGGCGGCCTCGGTCCCGGACCGTTCTGCGGCATGCTGCTCGGTGACCTCGGCGCCGAGGTCGTACGGATCGACATTCCGCGCGCGGTCGACGGCCCGCTGCCCATCGACTACACCGTCCGGCGCAGCCAGCGTTCCATCGCGCTGGATGTCAAAGACGGTGCGGGCCGGGCGATTCTGCTGCAGATGGTCGAGAACGCCGACGCATTCATCGAGGTCTTCCGGCCCGGCGTCGCCGAGCGGCTGGGCATCGGCCCGGACGACCTGCACGCGGTGAATCCGCGCCTGGTGTACGCGCGGATGACCGGGTATGGGCAGGACGGACCGTACGCCGAACGGGCCGGCCACGACATCAACTACATCGCGCTGGCGGGCGCGCTGAACGGCATCGGCACCGCCGAGGCCCCGGTTCCACCGCTCAATCTTGTCGGTGACTACGGCGGCGGGGGCATGCTGCTGGCCGTCGGGTTGTTGAGCGCCATCCTGGACGCGCGCACTTCGCAGCAGGGTCAGGTCGTCGACGTGGCGATGGTTGACGGTGCCGCCACACTCATGACGCCCTACTACGGCATGGTGGCCGCGGGGACATGGCGGGATCGCAGGCATGCCAACGTGTTAGACGGCGCCGCCCACTACTACGGCGTCTACGAAACCGCCGATGACAAGCACATCGCCGTCGGAGCCATGGAACCGCAGTTCTACGCCGAGTTATGTCAGCGCCTCGGTGTCGACGTACCGCAGGACGAGAACGAACCGACGGCGTGGGCCGCGCACCGTGCGGTGCTCGCCGCGCGGTTCCGCGAGAAGACCCGTGCCGAATGGGAACGACAACTCGACTCGCCGGGATGCTGCGCCGCACCCGTGCTCGGCCTCACCGAAGCTCCGCAGCATCCGCACAACGTGGCGCGTGGCACCTTCATCGAGATCGACGGCGTCGTTCAACCTGCACCGGCGCCGCGGTTCTCCCGGACCATGCCGCCGACACCGACCGGTCCCGCGTTGCCCGGGGATCACACCCGCGAGGTGCTGGCCGACCTGGGCATGGACGACGACGCGATCACCGGGCTTCTCGACTCCCGGGTCGCGCGGCAGAGTAGCCACTGAACACCGACGGAAGGACGACCGATGGCGTGGGACTTCTCGACCGACCCCGAATGGGCCGAGCAACTCGGCTGGGTCGATCAGTTCGTGCGCTCGGAATGTGAGCCGATCGACCTGATCGTCAAGGAGTCGCACGACCTCAACGACCCGGTCCGCCAGGCGCTCATTCCGCCGCTGCAACAGATCGTCAAGGAGCGCGGCCTGTGGGCCACCCACCTCGGCCCGCATCTGGGCGGACCCGGGTTCGGTCAGGTGAAACTGGCGCTGCTCAACGAGATCCTGGGCCGCTCCGAATGCGCACCGATCGTGTTCGGTTCGCAGGCACCCGATTCCGGCAACAGTGAGATCATCGCCCACTACGGCACGCCGGAGCTGAAGCAGCGCTACCTCGAGCCGCTGCTGGACAACCGGATCGTGTCCTGCTTTTCGATGACCGAACCCCAGGGCGGCGCGGATCCCAAGGTGTTCACCACCACCGCGGTGCAGGACGGCGATCACTGGGTGATCAACGGCGAGAAGTGGTTCTCCTCATTCGCATCGATGGCGTCATTCATCATCGTGATGGCGATGACCGACCCGGACGCCCCCCCGTACGAGCGGTATTCGATGTTCGTCGTCCCGGGCGACACCCCTGGCATCAACGTGATGCGCGACGTCGGCCTTGGCTATCAGCCGCTCGGTGGCGGCGGACGCGAGGGCTACGTCCGATATGAGAACGTCCGCGTGCCCGACGACCACATGCTCGGACCACGCGGCGGCGCATTCGTCGTCGCGCAGACCCGGCTCGGCGGCGGGCGGATCCACCACGCGATGCGCACCGTCGGGCTGGTGCGCCGGATCTTCGACATGATCTGCGAGCGCGCCGTATCCCGGTACACCCAGGGCGAGATGCTGTCCAACAAGCAGCTCGTCCAGGAGATGGTCGCGGACTCGTGGATGGAGATCGAGGCGTTCCGCCTGCTCACCTTGCAGACCGCATGGAAGATCGACCAGCACAACGACTACAAGGCCGTTCGCGCAGACATCTCTGCCGTCAAGGCGATGATGCAGAAGGTGCTTCACGACGTGTCGGCCCGGGCACTGCAGCTGCACGGCTCGCTGGGCACCACCCATGAAATGCCCTTCGTTCAGTACCTGGTGGAGTCGTTCGTGCTCGGGCTCGCCGACGGGCCGACCGAGGTGCACAAGGTCACGCTGGCCCGCTTGCTGCTCAAGGAGCACAAGCCGGCGCCCGATGTCTTCCCGTCGGAGCACCTGCTGCGGCTGAGGGAAGCCGCCGAGGCGAAGTTCGCCGACAAGCTTGCGGGGATTCCGCGCACCTGACACACGGAGGATTTCAATTGCCCGCACCATGTGACGGCAAGGTGGCCCTGGTGACCGGCACCAGCCGGGGCCTCGGAAAGGCGATCGCGCAGCGGCTGGCTGCCGAGGGCGCCACCGTCGCGCTGACCGCGCGCACCATGGAGCCAGACCCGAAATATCAAGGCTCCCTGCATCAGACGCTTGACGAGATAACGGCCTCCGGCGGGTCGGCGATCGCGGTCCAGGCGGACCTGTCCAGTGCCGAGGACCGCGAGCGGCTCTTCGGCGAAGTCGTCGAACGCATCGGCGCACCCGACATCCTCGTCAACAACGCCGCCGTGACGTTCCTGCGTCCCCTCGACGAGTTTCCGGACAAGCGGGTGCGTCTGATGATGGAAATGCACGTGCTGGCGCCGCTGCACCTGACGCAGATGGCGATTCCCGCCATGCGCGAGCGCGGCCGTGGGTGGGTGCTCAACGTGACTTCGGTCGGCGGCGATCTGCCCGATGGCCCGCCGTTCTCCGAGTTCGACCGCACGGCCGGCTTCGGTGTCTACGGCACGATGAAGGCCGCACTCAACCGGCTGACGAAAAGCCTTGCGGCCGAGCTGTATGACGACGGCATCGCCGTCAACGCCGCCGCGCCGACCAACCCGGTCGCCACCCCGGGCGCGGGCACCCTGGACCTGGCCAAGATCGACACCGAGGACATCGAGCTGATCACCCAGACCGCATTCATGCTGTGCACCGGCGACCCGAAGTCGCTGACCGGTCGCATCGCGCACACCCAGACATTCCTGCGTGAGGTCGGTTGGCTGACCTGATCGGCCGTCAGGGTTTCTTGCGTCCCGAACGGCTGAGGCGCCACTCGGGCGGGAAGTTCATGTCGTTGTCCTTCACCACGTTGTTCAGGCCCTTCTCGAAGGTGCCCTCGGTGAGGTCCACGTCGTTGGCCTGATCGTTGGCGATCAACGGCAGCATTCCTTCGACCATTCCGGTCAGCAGGCTGCCGAAGTACTCACCCTTGTGTTGCTTGTACAACTCCAGGAAGGTCTTCTGCACCGCGACCGTGTCCGTCGGACGCGACTTCGAGCACGCAAGTGCGTACTTGAGCGTCTCCGCCTCCAGTTTCTCGCGGGGCACGACACTGTTGATGAAGCCGCACTCGTACATCTCCTGCGCGCTGAACGGCCGCCCGGTGAAGAGCATCTCGGAGAACTTGCGCAGCCCCATCGTTTCCGCCCACCACCAAAGCCGTGGCCCCCACCCGACATAGCGGAACGCCGGATGCCCGAACAGGGCGTCGTCGGAAGAGACCACCAGATCGGCGTCGCCGGCCTGGTAGAAATGCCAGCCGTAGCAGTAGCCCTTCGCCTCGATGATGCTCACCTTCCGAAGCTCCTGCAGCGGCCGGTTGCCCGCTCGGGCCTTGGCGTAGAAGTCGGTGACCGTCGACAGATAGCGGTACGACCCGCCGGGCGGGTACTTCACGTCGTCGTCGTTGATCGCCAGCTCGTGCAGCAGCGGCATGCCGGGGTTCTCCAGCATGTCGCGCTGTTCGGGGAGGTCGCCGCCGCTGCCGAAATCCTCACCCTCGCCGCGGATCACGACCACCTTGACGTCGTCGTCCACGTTGCACTTGTGGATCAGATCGGCGTAGTTCTGTCGCATCCCGAGCGTGGTGGAGTTCTGCGCGTCCGGCCGGTCGAAGGTGATGTAGGCGATCCGGTTCTTGACGTCTTTCTCGAACTTGATGAACTGTTCGGCTTCCTTCTTCATCTCTTCGTAGTCGTAATCAGGCATGCTCTCTCCATCCGCTGTCTATTTGAGTAGGCTTCCCGCGTCGACGGGTAGCTGAACGCCTGTGACGTAGCGAGATTCGTCAGAGGCGAGGAACAACACGGCGTTGCTGATGTCCTCGGGCTCGACCCATGGCACCGGCAGCGTGTGCATCATCTGCGAGGCCGGGGCGAAGTCCTCCGGTCCTGGATTCTCCTTGTGCGGAGCGAACATTCGAAACGTCACATCGTTCATCGTCATCGGGGTGTTGACCTGGGTCGGGTGCACCGAGTTGACCCGGATCATGTACTGGCCAAGCTCGACTGCGAACGTTCGCATCAGCCCGGCGATGCCGTGCTTGGCGGCGATATAGTGACCGGTGTAGGCCAGTGCCTTCATGCCGCCGACCGAGCTGGTCATGATCACCGATCCACCCCGGCCGCCCGAAATCAGATGCGGTACGCCGGCTTTGACCGTCTTCCACACGCCCGTGAGGTTGACGTCGATCATGTCCTGCCAGATGTTCTCCGGGATCTTGTGCAGCCTGTTGCCCAGGTTGCCGATGCCCGCGTTGGCGACGACGATGTCGAGTCTGCCGAGTTGTTCCACGCCACGATCGACCGCTGCCGCCAGCGCGTCGTAGTCCCGAACGTCCACCTCGGCGCAGACGATGCGCCTGCCGATTTTCTCGACAAGATCGGCGGTCTCGGCGAGGTCGGCAGGTGTGGCCGCCGGATACACCACGTTCTCGATCGGCTTGCAGATGTCGACGGCGATGATGTCGGCGCCCTCCTGCGCGAACCGCACGGCGTGGCTGCGGCCCTGGCCGCGGGCCGCGCCGGTGATGAAAGCGACCTTGCCTTCGACCCTGCCGGTGCTCACTGACACGAAATCCCGCCTTTCGCCGTATCTTCGGCCAGTCTGTCAGCGTCGGAACGTCGTCGGGCAATTTGTACTCTTTGCTTAAAAGAAAGGGCATCGCCGCATGTCTGACATCGCTCTGCGGCCCGCGCACGCGTTGGCCGAGTCCCTTCGGCGTCGCGACGTGTCGAGCCGCGAGTTGCTGGAGCACTACCTCGCCCGGGTCGAACGGCTGAACGCATCGCTGAACGCCGTCGTCACGCTCGACCCGGACGGTGCGCGCCGAGCCGCTGACGCCGCCGACGCGGCCACCGCGCGCGGCGAGGCAGGCGGCCCGCTGCACGGTGTCCCGATGACGATCAAGGACACCTACCAGACCGCTGGTGTCCGCACGACCTGCGGACTGGCGGCATGGGACCACGTACCGGCCCACGACGCCGAGGCGGTTCGGCGGCTGCGCGACGCGGGCGCGGTGATCTTCGGCAAGACCAACACGCCGACGCTGGCGGGCGACTGGCAGTCCTACAACCCGATCTTCGGCACCACCAACAACCCGTGGGACACCGCCCGTACCGCAGGCGGGTCGTCGGGCGGGGCCGCCGCCGCGGTCGCCGCAGGCCTCACGGCCCTCGAGCTGGGCAGCGACATCGCCGGCTCGATTCGGGTGCCGTCGAACTGGTGCGGAGTCTGTGGCCACAAGCCGACGTGGGGCGTCGTGCCACAACAGGGGCATCTGCCGCCTGCGCCGGGGACCCTGTCGAGCACGGACCTCAATGTCATCGGGCCGATCGGCCGCAGCGTCGACGATCTCGAACTCGCCCTCGGTGTGCTGGCAGGCCCGGCCGGGCACGCCGCCGTCGGCTGGCGGCTGGAGCTTCCCGCGCCGCGGGGCACGACGCTGGGTGACCTGCGGCTCGCGCTGTGGCTCGACGATCCGGCATATCCCGTCGAGCCCGAAATCGGAGACGTCTTGGTGTCGGCCGTCGCTGCGTTGCGCGCCAACGGTGCCCAGCTGCTCGACACTCCGCCGGACGTGGTCCTGTCCGACGTCGTCCGCACCTATCAGCAGCTGCTCTATCCGATTCTGTTGTCCACCATCGCCCAGCCGCGATTCGACCACCTGGAGGCCGTAGGGGAGTCACTGTCCGCCGAAGACGACGGCCCGCTGGCCCGCACGGCGCGCTTCGCCACCCAGCGCTACCGCGATTGGGTGTTCGCCAACGAGAAACGGGAGCAGCTGCGCGCGGTGATGGCCGAGTTCTTCCGCGGCGTGGACGCGCTACTGATGCCGGTGGCGGTGGTGCCCGCCATCCCGCACGACCACAGCGAGCCCTTCGCCGACCGGTTGATTCGGTCGAACGGTGGCAGCAGGCCATACACCGACATGATGAGTTGGATTGCGCTGGCGACCCTGACCCACCTGCCCGCCACCGTCGTTCCCATCGGCCGCACCGCATCCGGACTGCCGGTGGGCGTGCAGATCGTCGGGCCCGCATCTCGAGGACCGCACGACTCTTGCGGTGGCGCGCCTGATCGAAGAGGTGCTTGGCGGCTTCACGCCGCCGCCAGGTGTGTGAATCAGAGCCGTTGTAGTGCGAACGTCCAGAACTGCGTTCCCGGCGGACCGCCGAAGCAGCCGACGTCGTAGGTGGAGTTGATCTCGCCCGCCAGCGTGACGGCGTCCCAGGTGTACGTGTCACGAGTGGGCATGCTGTAACCAGGCAGGCAGCGCAAGCCGTCGTTGACGTCCACGGTCAACGTGTAGCGGCCGTCGACGAGGTGCGCATCGCCGTCGTAGTAGGCATAGAACTTCAGTCGCGATATCGCGCTGACGTCCAAGCAGTCCGGCGCCGAGGGCTGACAATTCGACACGAACCATGCCCACGAAGCTTGGTTATACCTGTTCGTCAGCACGTCGTAGTTGCCAGGCATGCATCATGGCCTGGGCAGGCGGGGCAAGCAGCGACGCGACCGCAGATAGGGCCGCGACGAAACTCATGACCATGACAGACTTCATGGTCCCTCCGTTCCATCTCATCCCGACGGCTGCCTATCAAACCACGCCGGCCACACAGATTTGGTTGGATATCAGTCGATTACGGCGGATTCCTTGCGCTCGGTGATCGGGCGAGCGAGTTCCTGCTCGTCGCAGATCCGCTGCAGTTTCTTGAGCGTCTCATCGAGCCCGGGACCGAGCCTTTTGCCCGGCGTGAAGGTCGCGGGGAGGTGCTTCATGCCCTGGATGACGCCGATCGTCTCGTAGTGCTCCGTGCCCTCGGGATCGCACACGTAGTCCGGCATCCGGTCGAGGACCGCCGTCAGCATCGTCTTGAACACCGTCCTGGCGACGTTTGAACCCACGCAGCGATGCACACCGATGCCGAAGCTGAAGTGCCGGTTTCCCTTTCGGTCCAGGATGAGCTCGTGGGGGTCGTCGAACACCGCCGGGTCGCGATTGGCCATCGCCCACGAGATCCAGAGTCGCTCGCCTTCCTTGAACTTCGTGCCCTCCACTTCGACGTCGGCGGAGAAGGTGCGGCCGTCACCCGGTGCAGGCGTGTAGAACCGCAGGAATTCCTCGGTGGCCGGGTTGAGCAGGGTGTCGCGTTCGCGGCTGAGCAGCTCCCGCTTGTCCGGATTCTCCGAAAGCCACTCCAATGAATGCGCGGTAAGCGCGGTGGTGGTGTCGAACCCGCCGCCGATGATCAACCCGAGGTTGCCGAGAATCTCCAGATCAGGGGCCGGTTCGCCATCGATGCGCAGTTGCAGCAGGGCATTGATCAGGCCCGGTCGCGGGTTCTCGCGGACCTCGTTCATCGTGGTGATCATGTCGATGCCCATCTGCCGGTTCATCTCGGCGACGCGCGCGGCGTCGGGCGAGTGTTCCGGAGTGGATACCGACAGGTGGGCGGGCTCGCTGTAGATCGGCCACTTTTCCAGCTCGATGCCCATCATCGCCAGGGTGAGCACCGCGGGCACGATGTTGGCGAGGTCGTCGACGAAGTCGATGCGGCCCGACTCGATCTTCTCGTCGAGGGCCGCCCGGGTGATCTCGTCGACGAACGGCTGCCACCGCTTGATCGCGGCGGGGGACAGGTATGGGTTCAACGCACCGCGGTAGGTGCTGTGGTCAGGTTCGTCCATCTCCAGGATGCCGCCGCGCACGACCGTGGCCCGCTGCGCCTTCGGGATCGTGATGCCCTGGTACCCGTTGCGCTCTCCGTTGATGTCGTGATCGTTGGACACGACCGGACAGCGCGCCAATTCGAAGACGTGCTTGCTGTCCGCGGCGACCCAGTGCCCGTCGTAGACGTCGGTCCAGGCCATCGGGCACTTGGACTGCATCTCCTCGGTGATCTTGTCGAACTGCAGCCGGTATTCCGGTGTGTGCCGGTCGAAGTGGTACCTGTTCTTCTTTCGATCGCCGTCGGCAACCGCGTCGTCGACGCTCAAGACCTTGTCTCCCTTGGTTTCCTGGCCGAGACCTTCGTCAGTCTTCGATTGAGATGGCCTGTTCCGGACATGAGTGCGCGGCTTCGCGCACAGCTTCTTCCTGCTCGGGCGGAACGACTTCGTTCACCGGCGACGAGGTGCCGTCGATGTCGCTGAGCTCGAACGAGTCCGGCGCGATCATCGCGCACAGCGTGTGCCCCTGGCAGCGCTCAGAATCAACAAAAACCTTCACAGTGACCTCTTCTCAGACGTGGTAGTCGTACCACTTCAGATAGCCGCCCGCGTCGACGCGCTGTTGTGTGCCCGTGATGTACCGGGCCTCATCCGAGGCCAGGAAGAGGACCATGTTGGTGATGTCCTCGGGCTCGACCCACGGAACCTTCATGGCCTGCTGCACGTAGAACACCGGTTCGGCGTCGGCCTGGGTCGGGTTCTCCAGGTCCGGCCGGAACGACTTGTACATCGGCGCGCTCTGCAGCATCGGGGTGTTGGTGTTCGTCGGGTGCACGACGTTGGCGCGGATACCCAACGGTGCGAGCTCTGCCGCAAGGCTGTGAACGTACTGCGACAGCAGCCTCTTCGAATGCAGGTATGCGGCGCCACCCGGGTCGGCGCCTGGGTTGTCGTTCTTGGCCACGTCCATCAGCGCCGCGGTGGAGCCGGTGGCGACGATTGCGGCGCCCTCGCCGAGGTGCGGCAGCGCGACCTGGATGGCGTTGATGGTGCCGATCAGGTTGGTGTTCATCACGTCGATCCAGGCCGCCATGTTCGCGGATCCCTTCATGCCCGCGATACCGGCCGCCGTCACGACGATGTCGAGCTTGCCCAGCTCGGCGACGCCGTTATCGAGGGCCGTCCTCAGCTGGCCGGCGTCGGCCACGTCGACCTTCGCCGTAACGATGCGCTGGCCGGTCTTCTCGACGAACATTGCGGTCTCTGCGAGGTCCTCCGGTGTCGCCATCGGGTACCCGACCGTCTCGAAGTCCTCACACCGATCGACCGCGATGATGTCGGCGCCCTCCTCGGCCAGTCGAACCGCGTGGCTGCGGCCCTGGCCGCGCGCGGCACCGGTGACGAAGGCGACTTTTCCTTGAACGCGTCCCACTTGAAGATGTCCTTTCGCTGATGATGGTCGAGCTAGGTGTTTCGTCCGCCGTTGACACCGAGAATCTGGCCGGTGATGTAACCGGCCTCCTCAGAGATCAGAAACGCGCATGCCGCGGCGATGTCCTCGGGCGTGCCGACCCGGCGTACCGGTGTGCGGGCGATGTGTTCCTCGACGTTCGCGCCGAGCAGCCCACGCTCCTCGGACTTGCGCAACATCGGTGTGTCGATGAAGCCCGGCGGTACCGCGTTCACCGTGACGCCCATCGGCCCGTACTCCAGGGCAAGCGACTTGGTCAGGCCGTTCACCGCGGACTTGGCCGCCACATATGCCGACATGAAGGGCTGCCCGGACTGCGCGCTGGACGACGAGATGTTCACGATCCGTCCCCAGCCCGCCTCGACCATGTCGGGCAGCACCGCCTGCACGCAGTGGAACACGCCGTTCAGGTTGACGTCGATGACCTGTTGCCAAGCGGAGAACGTAAGGTCGGTGAACCGCTTGAACCGTTCGATCCCAGCGGCGTTGACCAGGATCGTGACAGCACCGAGCTGTTCCCGGACGGCGCTGAGCGCAGCATCCACCGCGGCGCGGTCCGTGACGTCGGCGGTGTGTGCGAACTTGTCGTCGGACGCGAAGAGGTCAAGCGTGGCGACGTGGTACCCGTCGGAGCGCAGCCGATTCGCGACGGCCCGGCCGATGCCGGAGCCGCCTCCGGTGACGACTGCGGTCTTCACGAGACCGCGCCGATCTCAAACATCAAGAATCTTCCTTCCGAATATGAGAACCGTACTCTCGCTCACAGCGACCTCGCAAGACAAATCAGCCCTAATTGTCGCACGTCTTCCAGGCATAATCGCCGTCATCAGGGCACATGACTAGGCGCTCTAGGTTTTCTTGAGTTCTCGCGACGCGAATGTATGATTCGCCGAAGATGAGAATGAAGTTTCCATCACATTGACCACAATGATCACTCTTGAGGGAGCCTGAATGACGGAAGCGTCGACGATCTCGAGGGGCACATCCGAGCGGCCCGCCGATCGGCGCATGCTGATCGACGGTCAGCTGGTCGAGACTCCCGGGACGTTTCCTTCTATTAATCCCGCCACGGAAGAGGTGGTGGGTCATGCTCCCGACGCGGCGGTGGCCGACGCCGAGGCCGCGGTGGCAGCGGCGCGGCGCGCGTTCGACACCACCGACTGGTCCACCAACACCGAATTGCGGATCCGCTGCCTGGAGCAGCTGCATCAGGCCCTGGTCGACCATCGCGACGAGCTCGCCGAGCTGACCATCGCCGAAGTCGGCGCGACGCCCGCGATGTGCGCGGGTGCTCAACTCGACGCACCGATCGCGATCGTCGCCTACTACGCGGATCTGCTGAAGACATACCCGTTGACCGAGGATCTCGGCAACAGCGAGAGCCACGGCATGCAGCACCACCGCTGGGTGGAGAAAGAAGCTGCCGGGGTGGTGGCGGCGATCATCGCGTACAACTACCCGACTCAGCTGGCGCTGGCCAAGCTCGCGCCGGCGCTGGCGGCCGGGTGCACGGTGGTGCTGAAGGGTGCACCGGATACTCCGTTGATCACGCTTGCGCTCGGCGAGCTGATCGCCAACCACACTGACATCCCGGCCGGTGTCGTCAACGTGCTCTCCGGCGTTGACCCGAAAGTCGGTGTCGCCCTGACGACGAGCCCCGACGTGGACATGATCACCTTCACTGGCTCCACGCCCACGGGCCGGGCGATCATGGCTGCGGCCAGCGAGACATGTAAACGCGTCTTCCTCGAACTGGGTGGGAAGTCGGCGGCGATCGTGCTCGACGACGGCGACTTCGACATGGCCGCGCTTTTCACCGCATTCGCCACGGCCAGCCATTCCGGTCAGGGCTGCGCGATCACGACGCGGCTGCTGGTGCCCCGCAAGCATCACGACGAGATCGTCGAGAAGGTGAAGAACAACTTCGGGGCGGTGCGGTACGGCAACCCCACCGAAGAGGGCACCTACACGGGTCCGTTGATCAGCGCGAAGCAGCGCGACAAGGTCGACGGGATGGTCAAGCGCGCCGTGGCGGCGGGCGCCACGCTGGTCACCGGCGGCGAAAAGGTGAATCCGGGCTTCTTCTATACGCCGACACTGCTCACCGACGTCGATCCGGACAGCGAGATCGCCCAGGACGAGGCGTTCGGACCGGTGCTCGTGGTGATCGCCTATGACGACGACGACGACGCTGTCCGGATCGCCAACAACTCGATCTATGGCCTGTCCGGAGCGGTGTTCGGCAGCGAGGACCGCGCCCTCGCGGTCGCGCGCCGTATCCGGACCGGCACCCTCTCGATCAACGGCGGCATGTTCTTCGCCCCCGACAGCCCGTTCGGCGGTTACAAGCAGTCGGGTATCGGCAGGGAGATGGGCGCCGCAGGGCTCGAGGAGTTCCTGGAGCGCAAGACAATTGCGACGGTGGTTTCGTGAGCACAGCTCCTCTCGACGGAATCCGCGTTCTCGAAGTCGCGATGTACGGTTTCGTCCCCTCCGCGGGTGCGGTGCTGACCGAATGGGGTGCCGACGTCATCAAGGTCGAGCACGCCGTGACCGGCGACCCGCAGCGCGGGCTGCGGCAGACCGGGCTGCTGCGGGTCGAGGGCGACCCCAACCCCAACATCGAGCACGCCAACCGCAACAAGCGCAGCATCGGGCTGGACATGTCGACGCCCGAGGGCAAGGAAGTGCTCTACGAGCTGGCCCGGCGCAGCGACGTCTTCCTGACCAGCTTCCTGCCCGGACACCGCAAGAAGTTCGGTATCGACGTCGACGACATCCGGGCAATCAACCCCAAGATCGTCTACGCCAGGGGTAGCGCACTCGGACCCCGCGGCGAGGAGTCCGTCAAGGGCGGCTACGACATGACCGCCTTCTGGTGTCGGGCAGGCACCGCGGCCACCATCACCCCGCCCGGTATGCCGGGGATGATCGGCCCGCCCGGTCCGGCCTACGGCGACACCATCAGTGGCACCAACCTCGCAGGCGGCATAGCGGCCGCGCTGCTCAAGCGGGAGCGAACCGGAGAGCCGTCGATCGTGGACGTCTCGCTGCTGGGCAGCGGGTTCTGGTCGCTGGGGCACACCGTCGCGTTGACCAAGCACTTCGGCGAGCGCATGGAGGCGTTCCCGCCGGGGGTGCACGGCTCGCCGATCAATCCGCTGGTGGGCCTGTACCCCACCGCCGATGACCGCTACATCTCCTTCGTCATGATGCAGCCCACCAAGTTCTGGGCCGACGTCTGCAAGCACATGGACCTCGACGACCTCGCCGACGACCCGCGGTTCGCCACCGTCGAGTCGATCGCCGAGAACACTGCCGCGGCGGCGGAGATCCTCACCGAGGCGATGTCCAAGCGACCGCTCGCCGAGTGGAGCGAGCGGTTTTCGACACTGCTCGGACCATGGGCTCCGGTGCAGGACACGCTGCAGGCCGTCGAGGACGCGCAGATCCGGGCCAACGAGTACCTCGTACAAGCGGGCGAACTCGAATTGGTGGCGAATCCGGTGCAGTTTGACGTCATTGCCCCCAAATCTGGACCCGCGCCGGCCTTTGCAGAGCAGACTGACGAAATCTTGCTGGAACTCGGCTTGGATTGGGACCGCATCATCGAGCTCAAGACGGCTGGCGCCGTCACCTAGATCGCAAAGGATCAAATGCCCTACCTTCCTTCCAACGCCACTAACCTGCGGTGTTGCGGAACATCCCAACACCGGGTGTTCGGCGACGACGAGGACGCCAGCAGTCGTGCTGTCGAAGCGTGCCGCGCCGCATACGCCGCCGACGTCGACGTCGCTGAAATTGACGTTTCCTTCACAGAGATTGACGAAGTCGGCTATGAAGGTGTTGGCTTTGCCGAGCGGTTCGGGGGCTACCAGCTTGTCGAGGCTGAGGTGACAAGTGTCGGGGGTGAGCTGGCGGTGAACCTCAGCGGAGGGCTGAACACCAAGGGCCGTCCTCCCGGGGCAACGGGCGTCGCGCAGTGGGTGGAGCAACTCCGAGGGGAGGCGGTCGACCAGGTGGACGGCGTGCGGGTCGCATTGGCCCCAGACATCGGCGGCCCGACGGCAGTATCGGCGGTCACCATCCTGGAAGGACCGGCCAATGGCGCGGGGTAATGGACCCGAACGGTGGTCGACAGGCATCTCGCTCGGACGCGGTTCCAAGCCGATGGAGGCCGTCGGCGGATTGTTTGCGATGTCGAAGGACGCGGTGCGGAACGTCTTCCGGCGGCCGTTTCAGTGGCGTGAGTTTCTGGAGCAGTGTTGGTTTGTCGTGAAGGTATCGCTGGCGCCCACGGTGTTGGTGGCGATCCCGTTCACCGTGCTGGTGTCGTTCACGCTCAACATCCTGCTGCGCGAATTGGGCGCGGCGGACTTGAGCGGTGCCGGTGCGGCGTTCGGCGCGGTAACCCAGGTCGGTCCGCTGGTGACGGTTTTGATCGTGGCGGGCGCGGGCGCCACGGCTATGTGTGCGGATCTGGGTTCGCGCACGATTCGCGAAGAGATCGACGCCATGGAAGTGCTGGGCATAGATCCGGTGCAACGCCTGGTGACCCCTCGGATGCTGGCCTCGGGTGTGGTGGCCCTACTGCTCAACAGCCTGGTGGTGATCATCGGGATACTGGGCGGCTACACGTTTTCGATCTTCATCCAGGATGTCAATCCGGGCGCGTTCGCGGCGGGCATCACCCTGTTGACCGGGGTCCCAGAGGTGATCATCTCGTGTGTGAAGGCGTTGCTGTTCGGGTTGATCGCCGGGCTGGTGGCCTGCTACCGCGGGCTCAACATTACTGGTGGTGGCGCGAAGGCGGTGGGCAACGCCGTCAACGAGACCGTGGTGTACGCATTCATGGCGCTGTTTGCGATCAACGTGGTCGTGACGGCCATCGGCATCCAGATGAGCCAGGACTAACCGATGGGAACACAAACGGTAGTGCGCAGTCGCTTTCCGCGGCTGACCCGCGGGCTCCAGTGGCCGACCGACCGGTTGGGCCGCCTCGGCGATCACATGTTGTTCTACCTTCGGGCCCTGGGCGGGGTGCCGCATGCGACCGTTCATTTCCGCCGCGAGATCGTCCGGCTGATCGCCGAAATCTCCATGGGGGCAGGGACCTTGGCGATGATCGGCGGCACCGTGGTCATCGTCGGATTCCTGACTCTGGCCGCCGGTGGAACGCTCGCGGTTCAGGGCTACAGCTCCCTCGGCGACATCGGCATCGAAGCCCTGACCGGGTTCTTGGCGGCCTTCATAAACGTGCGCATCTCTGCCCCGGTGGTGGCGGGCATCGGGTTGGCGGCCACCTTCGGCGCGGGTGTGACGGCCCAGCTTGGCGCGATGCGCATCAACGAGGAGATCGACGCGCTCGCGGCCATGGCGATCCGTCCCGTCGAATACCTGGTCTCCACCCGGATCGTCGCGGGGATGATCGCGATCACTCCGCTGTACTCGATCGCGGTGGTCCTGTCGTTTCTGGCTTCCCAGTTCACGACGGTGGTGTTGTTCGGGCAGTCGGGTGGGCTGTATGACCACTATTTCAACACTTTCCTCAACCCGGTCGATTTATTGTGGTCGTTCCTGCAGGCGGTATTGATGGCGGTAACGATCTTGTTGGTACACACGTATTTCGGGTATTTCGCCTCCGGCGGGCCCTCCGGTGTCGGGGTCGCCGTGGGAAACGCGGTACGCACCTCCCTGATCGTGGTCGTCTCGGTCACCCTTCTGGTATCGCTGTCCGTCTATGGTTCCAACGGCAACTTCAACCTGTCGGGATAGGTGGCGCGCCGATGAAAAGTAGTGCGGTACGCCCGCTGACTGGCTTGGCGATGATTGTCGCCGTCGGCTTGATCCTCGCCTTGGCCATCGGCTTGTTCCAGGGCAGCTTCACCAAAACCGAACCAGTGACGGTCATTTCGGATCGCGCCGGTCTGGTGATGAACAACGACGCCAAGGTCAAGATGCGTGGCGTTGAGGTCGGGAAAGTCGATTCGATCGAGAGCCGGCCCGACGGCAAGGCGGCGCTGCGCCTGGCTATGAATCCGTCGCAACTGCATCTGATTCCGTCGAACGTGAATGTCAACATCGAATCGCCGACGGTCTTCGGCGCCAAGTTCGTCAACATGGTGCCTCCGGATGATCCTTCGCCGCAGAAGCTCCGCCCCGGCCAGGTGATTCAAAGCCAGCACGTCGTGGTCGAGATAAACACCGTGTTCCAGCAATTGGTACAGGTGCTGAACAAGATCGAGCCCGCCAAGCTCAATCAGACACTGGGCGCGATCGCGACGGCGTTCGACGGCCGAGGAGAGAAGTTCGGCAAGACGCTGACCGACTTCAACGCGTTCCTGGCCAAGATCGAACCGAGCCTGCCGAATCTCAGCCATGACCTCGAAGCCGCGGCTCCGACACTGGGCGCGTACGCGGACGCAGCGCCCGACCTCATCAAGACCGTCGGCAGCACCACACAGATCAGCAATACCATCGTCGACCAGCAACAAAATCTTGACGAGTTCTTGGTCGCCTCAATCGGTTTGGCGGATGTCGGAAACGACGTGATCGGCGGCAACGAACCAGCGCTGGCCGAGGTGCTGCACCTGCTCGTGCCCACCACGGAACTGCTCAACCGGTATCACGAATCGGTGAATTGCTCAATTGCCGGACTTGCCGTGATGGCGAATTCGCCACCACTTCCAGGTAACAATAGCGCCGTGGTGGTGTCTGCCGGCCTGACGCTCGGTACCGAACGCTATCGCTATCCGAATGACCTGCCGAAGGTCGCCGCCAAGGGCCGGCCATACTGCAAGGAACTGGGTCTGCCCAACGTTCCCCCCGAGTTCCGGGTGCCGGCCATCGTCGCTGATGTTGGCGCGAACCCGCATCAATACGGGAATCAGGGCATCCTGTTGGACTCCGCCGGTCTCAAGAATTGGTTGTTCGGGCCGATTCCCGGACCGCCGCGCAACTCCGCGCAGATCGGACAGCCGGGATGACACGCGCGACGGGCACCCTCATCAAGTTCACCGCCTTCGCGCTCGTGATGGCGATCCTGACCGCCTTCCTGTTCTTCATCTTCAGCCAGACCACGACCGGTAAGACGAATGAATATGCGGCGGTCTTCACCGACGCCTCACGACTCAAAACGGGGGATACCGTGCGGGTCGCGGGAATTCGGGTCGGCACCGTCAAGGAGGTGTCGCTGCAGCCGGACCGCAAGGTGCTCGTCAAGTTCGACGCGGGTCGCGACATCGTGCTGACCACCGGAACCAAGGCGCAGATTCGCTATCTCAATCTGACCGGCGATCGCTTTCTCGAACTCGCCGACAGCCCTGGATCGACGAAGATACTACCGGTCGGCTCCCAGATACCTGTGGACCGGACGGCGCCCGCCCTGGACCTCGACCTGCTGCTCGGCGGACTGAAACCCGTTATCCAGGGCCTTAACCCGCAAGACGTGAACGCGCTCACCTCGTCGCTGATTCAAATCCTGCAGGGCCAAGGGGGAACCCTCGAATCGCTGTTCTCGAAGACATCGTCATTCTCAAACTCGTTGGCGGACAACAGCCAGGTCATTGAGCAGATGATCGACGACTTGCGAACACTGCTGGATACGCTGTCCAAGGACGGCGACCAATTCTCTGGTGCGATCGACCGGCTCGAGCGACTGGTCAGTGGCTTGTCGACCGACCGCGATCCCATCGGTGAGGCGATCACGTCTCTCGACAACGGCACCGCCTCGCTGGCCGACTTGCTCGGTCGGGCGCGCCCGCCGTTGGCCGGCACAATCGACGAGTTGAGCAGGCTGGCTCCACTGTTGGACGGCAAGCATAAGGATTATTTCGACGCCACCCTGCAGCAGCTGCCCGAGCTCTACCGCAAACTCGCGCGGGTCGGTTCCTACGGGGCGTTCTTCCCCTACTACATCTGCGGGATCACCTTCCGGGCCAGCGATCTCGAGGGCCGCACCGTGGTCTTCCCCTGGATCAAACAAGAGACGGGGAGGTGCGCGGAAAACTAATGGCATTAATGGATAGATACCGCGGATCCCAGCTCATCCAGGCGGGCATCATTGGCGTCACCCTGATGATCCTCGTAATCATCGTGGGCCTTCAGCCGGAACGGTTGCTGCAATACGCCACCGGCATCAAGTACCAGGCCCTCTTCACCGAGGCGGGAGGTCTCATCGAAGGCAACGACGTGACCGTGTCGGGTACCAAGGTCGGCGCAGTGTCGTCGATCGAACTCGAAAACGGCGACGCGCTGGTCACTTTCACCATCGCGGGTAAGGCCGCCCTCGGATCGGAAACCACCGCGCACATCCGCACCGGAACCCTGCTCGGCGAGCGTGTGTTGGCCCTGGAGTCCTCGGGAAGCGGCACGCTGGACCACAAGAAGCCTATTCCGGTGTCGCGCACATCTTCGCCGTACTCCTTGACCGACGCTGTCAGTGAACTCACCGCGAATACCGCTGCAACCAATACCGATACGCTCAACCAGTCGCTGGACACGCTGGCGACGACGCTCGACCAGGTCGCGCCACAGTTGGGCCCGACATTCGACGGTCTGTCGCGACTGTCGAAATCACTCAACAATCGCAACGAGAGCCTCGCCGAGCTGCTGAAAACCGCCGGTGACGTGACCGGCATCCTGTCCGAACGCAGCCAGCAGGTCAACACGCTGATCCTCAATGCCAACGATCTACTCGCGGTGCTCAACGAGCGTCGACAGGCCATCGTCAGCCTGCTCGCCAACACCTCGGCGGTGTCGCGGGAGCTGACCGGCGTGGTCGCCGACAACGAGCAGGAGCTGGCGCCGACGCTGGAAAGGCTGAACCGCGTCAACGCGATGCTCATCAAGAACCGGGACAATCTTGCCAAGGCCATCCCCGGCCTGGCCAAATACGAGCTCACACAGGGCGAAATCGTGTCGAACGGCGCCTACTACAACGCGTTGATACCCAACATTTCCCCGGCGCAGCTCCTGCAGCCGTTCCTGGATTACGTCTTCGGGTTCCGTCGGGGTGTGGGCGCAGGCCAGCCGCCGGACAACGCCGGGCCACGCGCCGAACTGCCCTTGCCGGTCAACGCCATCCCGCAACCAGGAGATCTGCCCAATGATGGCAACCCGTAAGCGCCTCGCGGTGGTCACTGCGGTACTGCTGGCCATTGCACTCGTCGCCGGAGTCGTGATCTTGGTGCGCCAGGTCTTCTTCGGGCCCAATACCATCACCGCGTACTTCCCGACCGCCACTTCGATTTACCCCGGCGACGAGGTGCGCGTGTCCGGTGTGAAGGTTGGCAAGATCGACTCCATCAAACCCGAAGGCACGCAAACGAAGATGACCTTGAAGGTCGATCACGGCGTGCCCATTCCGGAAGGTGCCAAGGCGGTGATCGTCGCCCAGAACCTGGTTGCGGCGCGTTACGTTCAGCTCACGCCGGCGTACCGGAAGGGCGGCGGGCCCACCATGCGTGACGGCGCGGTGATACCCAGCGACCGAACGGCAGTCCCCGTCGAATGGGATGAGGTGAAAACCCAGCTGATGCGGCTGGCAACGGAATTGGGCCCGAAGACCGGGGTGTCGGGCACCTCCGTTTCGAGGTTCATCGACAGCGCGGCGAACGCACTGGACGGCAACGGCGCCAAGCTACGACAGACGCTGGCCCAACTGTCCGGTGCCGCAAGGATTTTCGCCGAAGGCAGCGGCAACATCGTCGACATCATCAAGAACCTACAGACCTTCGTCACCGCGCTTCGCGACAGCAAAGAACAGATCGTCATGTTCGAGAACCGGCTGGCCAGCTTGACGAGCGTCGTGAACGACAACAGGTCCGATCTGGACGCGGCGTTGTCGGACTTGTCGGTTGCGCTCGGCGAGGTGCAGCGCTTCGTCGCCGGCAGTCGCAACCAAGTATCCGAGCAGGTCAGAAGCCTGGCCGAAGTCACCCAGATCCTGGTCGACAACCGCTCGGCTGTCGAAAACATCCTTCACATTACGCCGAACGCGGTCGCCAACTACCAGAACATCTACTACCCGCCCTCCGGCGGAGTGAGCGGAGCATTCTCGCTGTCAAACTTCGCGAATCCGGTCTACTTCTTCTGCGGTTTGATCGGCGCCATCGAGAACACCACCGCTCCCGAAACGGCGAAACTCTGCTCGCAATATCTCGGGCCGGCGCTGCGATTGCTCAATTTCAACAACCTGCCGTTGCCCATCAACTTGTACCTGAGGCCTGCGCCCAAACCGGAAAACATCATCTACACCGACCCGAAGCTGGCGCCTGGAGGCGCCGGGCCGGGCGACCCGCCCGAGCCCTTCCCTTCGGTATCGGCCTACCTCGGCGCCGGCGATATCCCGCCGCCACCAGGCTGGGGAGCGCCACCGGGCCCGCCTGGGCTGTATTCGCCCGGCGGAGAGGTACCCCCCACTCCGTCGCCGGCGTTGTTCCCCCGCGCACCGATTCCGGGGCCCCCCACTGTGCTCCCCGGACCCCCGCCCAACGTGGACGGCATGCTGCTTCCGGCGACGCCGGCGCCCGCCGCTCCGCCGGTGTCGCCCAATGCACCCCTGCTGCCAGCCGAAGGGATGCCGCCATCATGATTCGCCCCGCGCACGCGAGGAGCAAGTGTTACGGGAGTCGTGTGAAGAACGTGGTCATCGTGGGATCGTGTGCTGTGTTGACGGCGACTGGTTGTGCCTTCCAAGGCCTGAATTCCTTGCCGCTACCCGGAGCTGTCGGACGGGGACCCGACGCCGTCAAGTACCACGTCGAAATCCCGAATGTCTCCACGATGGAGTCGAATTCGCCGGTCATGATCAACGACGTCGTCGTCGGCAGCGTGGGCAAGATGAAGGTCGACCAATGGCATGCCGACGTCGAGATCTCGGTCAAGCCGGACGTGGTGGTGCCCGCCAATGCGGTGGCCACGGTCGGGCAGACCAGCCTGCTGGGCTCGATGCACTTGGCGCTCAACCCGCCGCTCGGCCAAAAGCCAAGCGGCAGATTGCAGCCCGGTGCCACCATCGGCCTGAACCGGTCTTCGACCTATCCGACCACGGAGCAGACACTGTCGTCGCTGTCGGTGATCGCCAACGGAGGCGGTCTGGGGCAGATCGGTGACATCATCCACAACGCCAATGTCGCGTTGTCCGGACGTGAACCGCAGATCCGCGAGCTGCTCACCCGCCTCGACAACGTCGTCGGCGTTCTTGACCAGCAGCGGGACAACATCATCGCCACTATTCAGCAACTGAGGCGGGTCGCCGGGACATTCGCAGAGCAACGCGATGTGATCGACCGCGCGCTCACGGACATTCCGCCAGCCTTGGATGTGCTGGTCAGGGAGCGGCCCCGGCTGACGACCGCACTGGAGAAGCTCGGGCAGTTGAGCGATACCGCCACCCGTCTGGTCAATGACGCCGGTGACGATCTGGTGACCAACCTCAAGAACCTCGAGCCGACGATCAAGGCGCTCGCCGACGTCGGACCCGATCTGACGATTGGGCTTCGGTTTGCCACCGCGTTCCCGTACGGCCCGACCTTCGCCGACCGAGTCGCAAGGGGGGACAACATCAACCTGTTCGCCGTTTTCGACATCACCTATCCGCGACTGAAGCGGACGCTGTTCCTCGGCACCCGGTGGGGCGACCAGGACGCTAAATTCATTCCGGCGCCGGGAGATCCGTTCTATCTGAACTACTCGTACAACCCGCTCGGTGTGGGTGTCGCGCCGCCACCGCCGGAGAATGCGAACCTCGCGGCGGGATTGCCTCCGGAGCAAGCGCCGCCGAGCGGGCCGATGCCGGCAGTTTCTGAGCCGCTGGTCCCGATGGTGCCACCCGCAACCGCGGCTCCGGTGACCACGGCATCGCAGATCTTCGCGGGGCCGTACGGAGCCGAAGCGCCGGCACCGCCCGTCCCCGCGACGCCGCCTGACGAAGTCCCACCGGCACCGGGAGGCGGTGGCTGATGGGCCGCTTTGTCCGAAACCAGCTGATCATCTTCACGATCGCGTCGATCGTCGGTGTGGCGGTGATGGTCTTCACCTACATGCAGCTGCCGGCCTTGCTCGGCATCGGCCACATCAAGGTGACGTTGGAACTGCCGTCCGCCGGTGGCCTGTACCGCTTCTCCAACGTGACCTACCGGGGCGTGCAGATCGGCGAGGTGAGGGAGGTGAAGCTCACCGAGAAGGGCGCGGAAGCGAAGCTGACGTTGGACACCTCGCCGAAGATCCCCGCGGATCTGCAGGCCGAAGTTCGTAGCGTCTCCGCCGTCGGCGAGCAGTATGTCGATCTACGCCCGCGTACCGATTCCGGACCGTACTTGGAGGATGGCTCGGTAATCACCATGGACAACGCCACCATCCCGCAGCAGGTGGGTCCAATGCTGGATCAAGTCAGCGCGCTTGTCGACAGCATTCCAGAAAACAGGATCAGTGACTTGCTTGATGAGTCGTTCGAGGCCTTCAACGGCGCCGGCGACGACTTCCAGTCCCTGCTCGACTCGTCGGCCAACATCACCGATTACCTCAACGACGTATCTGACCAGAGCCGAGCGCTGATCGATGACAGTGGGCCACTCCTGGAGTCGCAGGCCGAGACCACGGACGCGATCCGGACGTGGGCGCGCAGCTTGGCCGGAGTCACCGAGGAGCTCGCGCAGAACGACCCCGAATTTCGGACGATCCTGCAACGCGGACCCGGCTTCGCGCAGGAAGTGTCACAGCTTCTGACTCAAGTGAAGCCCACGCTGCCGATCTTGTTGGCGAACCTCACCACCTTGGGTCAGATCCTCGTCACGTATAACCCGTCGCTGGAACAACTCCTGGTGCTTCTGCCCGGGGTCATCGGGGCTCAGCAGTCATTTGGGCTTCCAAAGAACAACCCGACGGGTCTGCCCCTGAGTGATTTCTCATTCACTATCGCCGATCCGAACGCGTGTACGGTCGGCTTCCTACCTCCGTCGCAGTGGCGCAACCCCGCCGACACCACCACGGCCGACACACCGGACGGGCTGTACTGCAAACTGCCGCAAGATTCGCCGATCTCGGTGCGCGGCGCACGCAACTATCCGTGCATGGGGCACCCTGGAAAGCGCGCTCCCACGGTCGAACTCTGCAACGACCCAAAGGGTTTTGTGCCAATCGCAATTCGCCAACACACGCTCGGGCCTAACCCGTTCGACCCGAATCTGGTTGCGCAAGGGGTTCCGATCGATGATCGCGTTGACTTCAACGATCGAATCTACGCGCCGATAGAGGGTACGCCCCTGCCGCCGGGAGCCGTCCCCGCCGGAACGCCACCGATCGCACCCAATCCACTCACCGCTCCACTGCCGCCCGCACCATCGGCGCCTCCGCCGCCGCCGGGCAATTCCCTCAATGGGGTGCCGATACCGCCTGTCGAGGCTCCACTCGCGCCGGCAGCTGGAGAGGTACCGCCTGCGCCGCAGGGTCCGCCGCCTGGGCCCGTCGAGGTGCCACCGCCAGACGGCGCGTTACCCGCGGCTCCAAGTGCGTTCAACGGCAACGGTTCTGGTGGTCCATCGGTTGCGATCACGAGCTACGACCCGCACACGGGACGTTATATGAGCCCCGATGGGCAGCTTCAGCAGGTGTCGACTCCGGTTGCTGGGACGCAACCCAGATCGTGGAAGGACCTGCTGCCGATCTGATCGGGCCAGCGGCGGCTAAGAGATCTTTTCCAGTCGCACCGGCAACTGGGTGACAACCGGCTTGTTGTAACCGCATGCGCCGCTCGGGGCCATCGTCCTTTCCCAGCCCACGATCAGGTCCCGGGACTTATTCTTCTCACTCGTGGTCGGATCGAACCCCCACAACGCGAAGTTCTGGTGACCGGGGGCTGCGGTGCCGTCGGGGCACGGCTGCCAGTTTGGGATGTCGCGGTTGACCCTCCAGGAATCGCCGTTGAACACCAGCGCACCGGTCCAGCCTGCGTCGCTTCTGACCTCGCCGATGCATTCGATCGGACTAACACAGTCCGACGTCACAGTCCAGGTCTCCATCTTCGACGGCTGGTCTATGTAGACCATGGCTCCACCCGCGCCGTTCGGGCCCGCGCTGGTTTGAGCCCATTCGCCGTTCGTGAAGGCCCGATAGGGGCCATTGAGTGCAACTCCGTAGTCGGTGGCCTGCGCGGACGCAGCTGCGACTAGACTTCCGATCACGGCGATCGCCGTCGCGGCCGCGCCCGCAGCCACACCCATTGCGCGCATAACCCAGTAGCCTAACGCGGTCTGAAGCTATCTTCTCCAATAGCGAGAGCTTCGTTCCCGCCTATGTGAAAATGTTGCTGTGCGGTCAGTCGTCGCGGTGCTCGCTGCCTTGCTCACCATCGGATTGTTGCCCGGCGCGCCGCCGGCGGCCGCCGAGCCGCCCGAGTGCGACTACCCATCGTGCACGCCGGGCATCAGGCCCAATGTCGTGCTCGGCTCGTACTGCGACAACACCACCTACTACGCGTTCGGCGTGACTTCGTGGGGACGGCTGGTGTTCTGCGGCTCACCCAGGAGATACGAACCGCGGTGGTTCCGGTCGCCCGAGATGCATGGAATCAGGAACGAAAGCGCACCCTGCCCCGCCCAGGACGGTGAAGTGGCCCAGGCACCCGACGGGCTGTTCTTGACGTGCGTTGCCAATAACGGCGCCAGCCTCTGGGCGCGCGGAGACATCTAGATCGCCCGCCGAAGGGCGGGGACTGCGGGGTTGGACACGTGAAGCCCCCGCAGTGGCGCGATTCACCAGTGGCGCGCTTCACCCCAGTGTTAGAAATGTATCCACCGTATGGCCCCGTTGATCTCCGCACACTTCAGCGGGACGCCGGGGGTACGCGCTTGCAAGTCATTAGTGGTAATGGGTTGCTGCGCGCTGTCACCCGGCCTTTCGCAGGGCAGCGCCAACTCGC
>CAVQLB010000006.1:0-561038 GCA_963713225.1 uncultured Actinomycetota bacterium
CGCGATCTCTCCGACCGGCTCACGGCGGTGCACGGGGTACACATCGTCAGGCGCACCGACCTCGGCGACACCGTGCTGCACCGGTACGACCCGACGTCCAAGAGGCTGGAGATCGGCAGCCACCTGTCGTCGGGACAACAGGTGTTCAAGATGGCAGCCGAACTCGCCTACCTCGAATTCGGCGACCTGATCGACAATCTCGTGGCGGAGGGGAAGTTCACCAGCGAGGAGTCGACCACGCTTGCCCGGCTCGGCCTCGCCAACTACTTCGCGGCAGCGACGGTGTTGCCGTACGGGCAGTTTCACGAGGTCGCGGAGAAGTTCCGGTACGACGTCGAGCGGCTCTCGGCGTTCTATTCGGTCAGCTACGAGACGATCGCGCACCGGCTGTCCACGCTGCAACGGCCGTCGATGCGCGGCGTGCCGTTCTCGTTCGTCCGGGTCGACAAGGCAGGGGACATGTCAAAGCGGCAGTCCGCCACGGGTTTTCACTTCTCGTCCAGCGGCGGCACCTGTCCCCTTTGGAATGTCTACGAGACGTTCGCGAACCCGGGCAAGATCCTGGTCCAGATCGCCGAGATGCCCGACGGGCGCAGCTACATGTGGGTGGCGCGCACCGTCGAACGCCGGGCATCGCGATATGGTCAGCCAGGCAAGACATTTGCGATCGGGCTCGGCTGCGAACTTCGGCATGCACATCGACTCGTCTACTCGGAGGGACTGGATTTGTAGGGCGACATCGCCACACCCATCGGGGCAGGCTGCCGGGTCTGCGAACGGGACAACTGCCCGCAGCGGGCGTTCCCCGCACTCGGCCGCGCGCTGGACATCGACGAGCACCGCAGCACCGTGTCGCCCTACCTGGTGAGGCGACCGTGACGAACGCTTGCGTGAGGAACCGGCAACGGTCGGTACCGCCCGCACTCCTCCCGGCGGCTTTCGCGAACTGGGACCGATCAACTGGGTGATCGCCAAGCTGGGTGCGCGAACCATCCGGGCGCCCCGGTTCACCCTGTTCAACGTGTTGGGGCAGCACAAGCTGCTGTTCCTCGCCTGGCTGCCCTACAGCGGGATGTTGCTCGGCGTTCTGAGCAAGCTGCCGGTCAAGGACGCCGAGGTCGTCATGCTTGCGCGTCGGCCACCTCCACAACTGCGAGTACGAACTCCAGCAGCACCGCGGGCTGGCCAGAACCCGCGGCATCGGGCCCGAACTACAGGCCAAGATCTTCGAAGGTCCCGACGCGGAAGGCCTGACCGACCGGCAGAGCGCCCTGATCACCGCCACCGACGAGTTCGTCATCACCCGCGGGGTGTCACCCGAAACGTCGGGGCGATGCTGGCAAGTCACCTGACCACGGCGCAGCTGATCGAATTCTGCATGCTGGCAGCGCAATACGACGGGCTCGCGGCGACCATCACCACGCTCAATGTGCCGTTGGACTTCCCGGACTGAGACCTGTCGACGAGATGACGGAGATGACCTTGACTCGTCCCTATCGACGAGATTGCATTCACGGTCGTTCATATCAACGCAGCCCTCAGCGCAATCTCGGCCGTAGGGCCGCGCCTACAGGTACGTGACTCCAGCACACGATCAGCGAGAACACCACCGGCGATAAAGGCAGGGCGCACAGGAACGCCGCCCACACTTCCGACTTCCGCCGGTAAGCGCGCCAGGCCAGCAGCCCGGCGACGATGCCGACAACGAACGACGCGGCGGCCACGACCAGAACCCAGCTGCTGACCGTGCGCGTCGCGATGGCAACGGAGATACCGGCCAGCCACAGCATGTGGCCGACAATCAATCCGCCGATACCGGCGACCCAGATCGATCTCAAAAGTTGATCATGTGGCCGATGAGGCCGTGGAAGCATTCCTGCAGGGCCTCGGACATCGTCGGGTGGGTGTGGACGTTGCGGGCCAGCTCGGTGGCGGTCAGGTCCCACTTCTGCGCCAAGGTCAGCTCGGGCAGCAGCTCGGAGACGTCGTGGCCGATGAGATGGCCGCCGATCAGTTCGCCGTATTTGCCGTCGGCGATCAGCTTGACGAAACCGCTGGGGTCGCCGAGGCCGTGGGCCTTGGCGTTCGCGGTGAACGGGAACTTGGCGACCCTGACGTCGTAGCCTTCGTCGCGCGCCTGCTCTTCGGTGAGGCCGAAGCTGGCGACCTGGGGCTGGCAGAACGTCGCCCGCGGCAACATCCGGTAGTCGCCGAGGGGCAAAGTCTCTGCGCCCCCGATGGTTTCGGCCGCGACAACGCCCTGCGCCTCGGCCACGTGCGCCAACTGCAGCAGCCCCGTGACGTCGCCGATCGCGTAGATGTGCGGAATGGTGCGCATGTACTCGTCGATGCCGATGGCCTTGCGTTCGGTGACCTGCACGCCCGTCTTGTCCAGCCCGAAGCCCTCGATGTTGGGCGCGAACCCGATGGCCTGCAGCACCTTCTCGGCCGTGAGCTCCTCGGACTTACCGTCCTTGCTGACGGTGACGGTGACCTCGCCGCCGTCGTCGTCGATGGACTCGACCTTGGTGCCGGTGAGGATCTTGACGCCGAGCTTCTTGTACTGCTTCTCGATTTCCTTGGACACCTCGGCGTCCTCGTTGGGCAGCGCCCGCGGGAGGAACTCGACGATGGTGACGTCGACCCCGAAGATCTTCATCACGTAGGCGAATTCCATGCCGATCGCGCCCGCGCCGGCGATGACGATCGAGGACCGGCAGCTCGCGGGACATGATCAGCGCCTCGTAGGTGACGACGTTGTCCGACAGCGAGGTGCCGGGCACCAGGCGGGTGCTGCTGCCGGTGGCGATGATGACGTTGTCGAACGTGACGGTCTCAGAGCCACCGTCGTTCAGGTCGACCTAGAGGGTGTGGTCGTCGGTGAACTTGCCGTAGCCCTTGATCTCGGTGATCTTGTTCTTCTTCATCAGGAAGTGCACGCCGGCGACGCGGCCCTCGGCCACCTTGCGGCTGCGGTCGAAGGCCACCCCGAAATCGAAGGTCGCCTGGCCGTCGATCCCGAAGTGCTTGGCGTCCTTGGTGAAGATGTGCGCGAGTTCGGCATTGCGCAGCAATGCCTTCGACGGGATGCAGCCGACGTTGAGGCACACCCCGCCCCAGTACTTGGGTTCGACGACTGCGGTGTTCAGCCCCAGTTGGGCGGCGCGGATCGCTGCGACGTACCCGCCGGGGCCTGCTCCGAGAACAACGACGTCATAGTGGGTCACCCCGCCAACCCTAGTAGGGGATGAGCCCCACGAAACAGCGGCTGGCGTGTTCGCAGAAGTAGACCCCGTAGAGCACGGACGCCGCGACCATCGACGCGAACGGCGCCGACATCAGCGCGATGGCCAGCGCCGACATCGGCGGCTTGTCCGGCACCATCGCCGCGATCAGGGCCGCGACGATGCACATGACCAGGTAAACCAGCACGATGAAGACGGCCGGGTCTTGTTGATCGAGTTGAACCACCAGTAGTACAGGCCCAGCCCGATGGCCGCCGCCACGAACCAGACGGCGGCGACGACGAACACGAACGTCCAGCGTTTCAGGTACTGGTCTTCGCTCGGCGTGACGGGCGGTTGGGCCGGGGCGGGCAGTGGCTCGGACGGCGGCTCGTCGGTGAGCGTGGGCAGCTGGCCGGTGAAATTCGGCGTGAAGGGCGACGTCGGCTCTTCGGAGCGAGTTTCGTCGTCGGCGTTCGACTCCGGTGTGATGCGCGGGGGATGCCACCCGAGCGGTGCGCGGTGGCGGTGGGTTCCCCGGTAGGTCTGCTCAGGCACCGTGCACCACCTGGACTGCGGCGAGCGCTGCGAACCACCCCGGCGCGATGGCGAGGATGAACGCACCGAGGGCCGTCATCCACCATCGGTGCGACACGAGGATCATCACCATCCCGAACGCGCTGGGCACCCCGACGACAAGTGCGATCACCACATCTGGCCGGACCGGCGTACTCACCAACTTCGTCGCCGCGATTCCGCCGAGCAGCCCGACGGCAGTTCCGATCAGCATCGCGCTGGCCAACAACCACGCCCGCGGTACGGGGATCACATCTTCGACGATAACGCCGCGCAGCCTGTGAACGCGGTTACCGGCGCGGCGCGCCACCAGGTATCGGACGCGCATCAATTGCTTCTGCGACAAGACCAAACCCTGACCTAGGCTCGCGGGGGTGAGCGATTCCACGCCCAGTGTCGTTTCGCCGACCGAACTGGCACAGGCGCTCGAGGCGACCGGCTATCTCGCCGACGAAGGCTTGGCGACGGCCGCCTACCTGGCATTGCGGATGGGACGACCGCTGTTTTGCGAGGGTGACCCCGGCACCGGAAAGACGTCACTTGCCGCCGCGCTCGCCGAGGCACTGCACCTTCGACTGATCCGCCTGCAGTGCCACGAGGGCATCGACGCGGCGCAGGCGCTCTATGACTGGGATTTCCCTCGGCAGTTACTGCACCTGCGAACACTGGAGGCCGCCAGCGCCGGACACCTCGAGGCCGAATCCGCCGAACGCTCCCTCTACACCGAGCGGTTCCTGCTGGCGCGACCGCTGCTGCGTGCGCTCACCGAAGCGCCGTGCGTGCTTCTCATCGACGAAATCGACAGGGCCGATGATGAATTCGAGGCGTTCCTACTTGAGGTGCTCGACGACAACGCAGTGACCATTCCCGAACTCGGCGAGGTGCGGGCGGCATCGCCTCCGCTGGTGGTGCTCACGTCCAACCGCACCCGCGACGTGCACGACGCCCTCAAGCGGCGCTGTCTCTACCACTGGCTCGAGCATCCCGACCTGGCGCGTGAAATCGCGATTCTTCGCCGCCGCATCCCCGGCATCACCGAGGCACTCGCCGACCAGGTGGCCAGCGCGGTGCACGCACTGCGTGGGATGGAACTGGTCAAGCCGCCCGGCGTCGCCGAATCGCTGGACTGGGCACGCGCGCTGCGTGAACTCGACCGTGATGTCCTCGACGCGCAGAGCGCGGCGGCCACGCTCGGCGCGGTCGTCAAGTACCACGAGGACCTGGAGCGCGTCGCCAGGCTGGGGCTGGACCGACTGCTGGCGGGGTGAGACGCGAATGCCTGTCACCACGGACCCGCTCATCGGCGTCGCGGGTTTCGCGCGTGCCCTCGCGGCCGCGGGGCTGCCGGTGGCTTCGGATTCCGTCGAGACGTACACGCGGGCACTGCGTCATGTGGACGTCGCCGACCCCCGGCAGGTGTACTGGACCGGCCGCGCGACCCTGTGCCGAGGCTTTGCCGACATTCCGCGCTACGACCTGGTGTTCGAGAGCTGGTTCGGCGGAACCGTGCCCAAGCGGGCGCCGCATCGCACTCAGGCACGCCGCTCCCGAATAGCCGCCCTGGATGCCGCCGGCGCCACCGACACCGCCGGTGATGCGCCTCGACTCCGGGTCGCAGCCGCCGACACCGAGATACTCCGCCACCGGGATATCGCGGAACTGACCGCCGCCGAGCGGGCGCACCTCGCCGAGCTCATCACCGAACTGCGCCCGCACGCCGCGACTCGCCCGGCCTTGCGGCTGCGGCCGTCGCGTCGAGGCCGCGTCGACCCGCGGCGCACAGTGCGCCACATGCTCGCCGCGGGTGGCGAACCGGTGCGACCCAGGCATCACCGCAAGGCCACCCGGCCGCGCCGAACAGTGCTGCTGCTCGATGTATCCGGCTCGATGAGCCCGTATGCGGATGCACTGCTGCGCTTCGCGCACGTCGTCGCCCGCGCGAACCCCACCACCGAGGTGTTCTCTCTCGGCACCCGCATGACCCGGCTGACGCGGGCGCTGCGCATCCGCGATCCCGAACTTGCGCTGGCCACCGCGGGCCGGGCGGTGCCCGACTGGGCCGGCGGAACCCGGCTCGGCGAGACGATGCGCGCATTTCTGGACCGCTGGGGTCGACGCGGCACCGCCCGCGGCGCGGTTGTGGTGATCTTCTCCGACGGCTGGGAGCGTGGCGACCCGACGCTGCTCGCCGAACAGATGGCCGCCCTGCAGCGGCTCGCCCATGCGGTGCTGTGGGTTAACCCGCATGCAGGGGCGGGTGGTTATCGGCCAGTGCAATCCGGGATCGCGGCCGCGCTGCCATTCATCGATCGGTTGCTGGCAGGCCACAGCCTCGTAACGCTGCAGCAGCTACTCGACGAAATCCGCAACGTCTGACCACGACTGGCGCGGAACCGGTTTCGTCGTTTCAGGCGTTCGTGGCCGCCAGCCAGAGCAGAGTAGGCCTATGCGCATAACTGTCACCGTCGATGCGACGCCTTATACCGACGACGTGGAGCCGCGGCTTCTGCTCGTGCACTACCTTCGGGACCGGCTCGGCAAGGTCGGAACCGTGGTCGGCTGCGACACCAGCAACTGCGGCGCGTGCACCGTGCACCTCAACGGCTACAGCGTCAAGTCGTGCTCTGTGCTCGCCGTGCAGGCCGACGGCGGCGACGTCGTGACCGTCGAAGGCCTGTCGCGAGACGACGGGACGCTGCACCCCGTCCAGGAGGCGTTCCGCGACAACCATGCCTTGCAGTGCGGCTTCTGCACCCCCGGAATGATCATGCAGACCATCGACTTGCTCGCCGAGGAACCCGACCCGGACGAACACGCGATACGGCACGGCCTGGAAGGCAACCTGTGCCGCTGTACGGGATACCAGAACATCGTCAGCGCAGTGCAGGACGCGGCGCAGCGACTGCGCGCCACGGCGGCCGATAGCACCGCTACGGACGCGAAAAGCTTTGCAGCGAAAGCTGATACTGCAGGAGGCGTGCGATGACCGCCACGGCTGAGCCTGAAATCGGCAAGGCGAGGGTTCGCAAGGAAGACCACCATCTGATCACCGGTCGCACCCGGTGGACCGACAACATCGTGTTGCCGGGCATGCAGCACGTGGCCATCCTGCGCAGTCTCGTCGCGCATGCGCGCATCACCAGCATCGACACGACCGCCGCGCGCAGCATGCCCGGCGTCGTCGCGGTCTACACCGGCGCCGACCTCGCCGCAGAGCAAGGCAGCCTGCCCAACGCATGGCAGATCACCGAGGACATGAAGGCGCCACCCGCACCGTCGCTCGCGGTGGACACGGTGAACTTCGCGGGCGAAGCCGTCGCCGTCGTAGTGGCCCGCACCGCTTATGAGGCGCAGGACGCGCTCGAAGGGATCGACGTCGAGTACGACGATCTACCGGTGGTGCTCGATCTCGCGGCGGCCGCCGCGGACGGCGCCGAGTTGGTGCATCGCGATCTCGGCACCAACGTGAGCGCGGTGTGGACGTTCGACTCTGCGGAGGCAGGGACAGGTGCCGACGTCGAAGATGCCATCCGCGACGCCGAAGTGCTTCTGCAGCGCACGTTCCGACAGCAGCGGCTGATTCCGGCGTTCATGGAGCCGCGCTCGGTGGTGGTCGATCCGACCGCCCCCCAGCTCACGATGTGGTCGGCCACGCAGGTCCCGCACATCCTGCGGCTGATGCTGGCGATGACGCTGGAAATCCCGGAACACAAGGTGCGGGTGATCGCCCCGGATGTCGGAGGCGGATTCGGCGGCAAGCTTCAGGTGACGCCGGAGGAGGTGATCGCCCTTCTCGTCGCGCGACGGCTCGGTAAGCCGGTCAAGTACACCGAGTCCCGCAGCGAGTCCATGCTCGCGGCACACCACGGCCGCGACCAGATCCAGAAGCTGACGCTCGCCGCGCGCCGAGACGGCACCGTCACTGGTCTGAAGGTCGAACTGCTCGCCGACATGGGCGCCTACCTACGGCTGGTCACCTCCGGCATACCGATCCTGGGCGCGTTCATGTTCAACGGGATCTACAAGTTCCCGTCGTATCACTTCACGTGCACCAACGTCTTCACGAACAAGGTGCCCACCGACGCCTACCGCGGCGCCGGGCGTCCGGAGGCGACGTTCGCCATCGAGCGGATGATGGACGAGCTCGCCGCCGAATTGTCGCGAGACCCGCTCGAGCTGCGCGCCCAAAACTGGATCACCCACGAGGAATTCCCGTTCGACACCGTCGCGGGGTTGACCTATGACTCCGGCAACTACGAAGCCGCCACCGCGCAGGCGCGGGAGTTGTTCGACTACGACGGGTTGCGGCGCGAACAGGCCGAGCGCCGCGAACGGCAGGATCCGGTACAGCTCGGCATCGGCGTCTCGACGTTCACCGAGATGTGCGGCCTGGCGCCGTCGCGGGTGCTCGGTTCGCTGTCGTACGGGGCGGGCGGCTGGGAGCACGCGGCGATTCGCATGCTGCCGACCGGCAAGGTGGAGGTGGTCACCGGGTCATCGCCGCATGGTCAGGGTCACGAGACGGCGTGGAGCCAGATCGTGGCCGACCAACTCGGAGTCCCGTTCGAGGACGTCGAAATCCTCCATGGCGACACGCAAAGCTCGCCGCGCGGGCTGGACACCTATGGATCGCGGTCACTGGCGGTCGGAGCGATGGCGGTGGTCAAGGCGGCGGAGAAGGTGATCGCCAAGGCCAGGCCTTTCGCAGCGCACATGATGGAATGTGCCGAGGACGACCTGGAATTCACCGCAGGAGGGTTCCGCGTGGCGGGGACCGAGAAGGCCGTCACGCTCCCCGAAATCGCCCTCGCCGTGTTCGCCGCACACGACCTGCCAGACGGCGTGGAACCGAGTCTGGATTCCGAGGCCACCTACGATCCGGAGAATTTCTCGTTCCCACACGGAACGCATTTGTGCGCAACGGAAGTGGATACCGAGACCGGGCAGGTGCGGATTCGGTCCTATGTCTGCGTCGACGACATCGGCCGCGTGGTGAACCCGCTGATCGTCGATGGACAGGTGCACGGCGGACTCGCGCAGGGCATCGCGCAGGCCTTGTATGAGGAAGCCGTGCACGACGAGTCGGGCACCCTCATCAACGCCTCGTTCTCCGAATACCTGGTGCCGTCCGCGGCGGACCTGCCGTCGTTCACCACCGGACGGACCGAAACTCCCGCCACCACAAACCCGCTCGGCGTCAAGGGCGTCGGTGAGGCAGGTACCATCGCGTCCACCCCTGCCGTGGTCAACGCGGTCATCGATGCGGTCCGACACCTCGGTGTTACGGACATCGAAATGCCTTGCAGCCCATTGCGCGTCTGGCATGCCATCAGTGAGGCCCAGGGAGGTGCCCGATGATTCCGTCAAATTTCGACTATGTGGCGCCGACCACTGTCGACGACGCGGTGGCGGCGCTCGCACAGGGCGGTGAGGATGCCAAAGTCATCGCGGGCGGTCAGACCTTGATGCCCGTGCTGAGGCTGCGGCTGGCAGCGCCGACCGTGCTCGTCGACCTCGGCAGGATCGACGAGCTCCGCGGCGTGCGCGACGACAGCGACAGCCTGGTGATCGGCGCGATGACGACTTACTACGCCCTGCTGGGTAATCCGCTCATCAGCAAGCACGCGCTGCTGCTCGCAGATGCCACCCGCACGGTCGCCGACCCGCAGATCCGGCACCGCGGCACGCTGGGCGGGAACCTCGCACATGCCGATCCGGCCGGTGACTTGTCCGCACCGGTGCTGGCGTTGGAGGCGACGATGACTGTCGTCGGCCCATCGGGCAGCCGCACCATCCCCGCCGCGGAATTCTTCGTGGACTACTTCACCACCGCGCTGCAGCCCGATGAAATCCTCACGGAGATAAGGATTCCGAAGCACACGGATTGGGCGGCGCACTATGAGAAGCTGCACCGGGTAGCGCAGGCCTGGTCGATCGTGGCAGTCGCGGCAACGGTCGACGTCGATCAGGGGACCGTCCGGCAGGCGCGAATCGCGCTGACCAATGTGGCGCCGACGCCGACGCGCGCCCGAGGCGTGGAGGAGGCACTGATCGGTCAGCCCGCGAGCGAGGAGCTGATTCGGGCGGCAGCGGAGCACGCCGCGGAGGGCATCGACCCCATTAGCGACGGCAATGCCGACGCCGACTACCGCAGCCATCTCGCGAGAGTGCTGACGCGGCGGGCGGTCGCGACGGCGGCCGGCATATGAACCCGACTTCCACCCTCACCCCGCAGCAGCGGGTGAAGGCCTGGCTCGCCGACTTCGAAGCGGCGCTGGCCGTCCGCGACATCGACCGCGCGACGCAGAAGTTCGCCACCGACAGCTTCTGGCGCGACCTGGTGGCATTCACCTGGAACATCAAGACGGTCGAGGGCCGCGACGGGATCGCTGACATGCTGACCTCCCAGCTGGCGCACATCGACCCGTCGAACTTCGGCACACGCGAGGATGTGACCGAGGACGCCGGTGTGGTCTCGGCGTTCATCGAGTTCGACACCGCGGTCGGCCGCGGCGTCGGCCACCTGCGGCTGAAGGGCGACGAGGCATGGACGCTGCTGACCGCTCTCCAGGAACTCAAGGGACATGAGCAGCGCGAGGGTCCGTCGCGGGTGCTCGGCGCGGTGCACGGCAGCGATCCCGACACCCGCTCGTGGGCGGAGAAGCGCGCGGACGAGGAAGCCGACCTCGGCTACCAGACGCAGCCGTACACCCTCGTCGTCGGCGGCGGGCAAGGCGGGATCGCGCTCGGCGCGCGGCTTCGCCAACTGGGCGTGCCTAGCATCGTCGTCGACCGACACGAACGACCGGGCGACCAGTGGCGCAAGCGCTACAAGTCGCTGTGCCTGCACGACCCCGTCTGGTACGACCACCTGCCCTACCTCCCATTTCCTGCGAACTGGCCGGTGTTCTCACCCAAGGACAAGATCGGCGACTGGCTGGAGTTCTACACCCAGGTGATGGAGGTGCCGTACTGGTCGAAAACGGCCTGCCTCTCTGCGTCGTTCGACGAGGACGCCAAACGGTGGACGGTCGAGGTGGACCGCGGCGGGGAGCGTCTCACGCTGCACTCGACGCACCTGGTACTCGCCACCGGCATGTCCGGCAAGCCGAGCATTCCGACCCTGGCGGGCCAGGACGTGTTCCGCGGCGACCAGCACCACTCGAGTGCACATCCGGGACCCGATGCCTATGTCGGCAAGAAGGCGGTCGTGGTCGGGTCCAACAACTCCGCCCACGACATCTGTAAAGCGTTGTACGAGAACGGTGTCGACGTGACTATGGTGCAGCGCTCCTCGACGCACATCGTCAAGTCGGACTCGCTGATGGAACTCGGACTCGGCGACCTCTACTCGGAACGCGCCGTGGCCGCGGGCATGACCACCGAGAAGGCCGATATGACGTTCGCGTCGCTCCCGTACCGGATCCTGCACGAATTTCAGATCCCCGTCTACAACGCGATCCGCGAGCGGGACAAGGACTTCTACGAGCGACTGGAGGCCGCCGGCTTCGAACTGGACTGGGGCGACGACGATTCCGGGCTCTTCATGAAGTACCTGCGCCGCGGCTCCGGGTACTACATCGACGTCGGCGCAAGCGACCTGGTGGCCGACGGCAAGATCAAACTGGCCCATGGTCAGGTCGAACGGCTGACCGAGGATTCGGTGGTGCTGACCGACGGCACGACGTTGCCTGCCGACGTCGTCGTCTATGCGACCGGGTACGGCTCAATGAACGGCTGGGCCGCCGACCTCATCGGCCAGGACGTCGCCGACAAGGTCGGCAAGGTCTGGGGCCTGGGCAGCGACACGACCAAGGACCCCGGCCCGTGGGAGGGCGAGCAGCGCAACATGTGGAAGCCGACGCAGCAGGAGAACCTCTGGTTCCACGGCGGCAACCTGCACCAGTCGCGTCACTATTCGCTGTATCTGGCGCTGCAACTGAAGGCGCGTTTGGAGGGCATCCCCACCCCGGTGTACGGCCTGCAGGAGGTCCATCACCTGAGCTGACTTCGGCCTCGCCGAAATCGACGAAATGGTGGGCTGCACTCGCACTTCTGCGCCCAAATGTCGGTTTCGGTGTAGGGGGCAGCAGAATGGCTGGCGTGGACGACACGGATCCCTACCTCTGGCTCGAGGACATCACCGGCGACGACGCGCTGGACTGGGTTCGTCGACACAACGACCCGACGCTCGCCGAACTGTCCGGTGACAGGTTCGAGCAGATGCGGGCCGAGGCCCTCGAGGTGCTCGACACCGATGCGCGCATCCCGTACGTCCGGCGGCGTGGCAAATACCTGTACAACTTCTGGCGCGACGCGGCGAACCCCCGCGGGCTGTGGCGCCGCACGACGCTGGACAGCTACCGCACCGACGCACCGGAATGGGAGGTGGTGATCGACGTCGACGAATTGGCCGCAGCCGATGACGAGAAGTGGGTGTGGGCAGGCGCCAAGGTCATCGAACCCGACCATTCGCTGGCCCTGATCAGTCTGTCGCGGGGCGGCTCGGACGCCGCGATCGTACGTGAGTTCGACATGCGCACAGGCGAATTCGTCGCAGGCGGATTCCATGTGCCCGAGGCCAAGACGCAGATCAGCTGGGAAGACGCGGACACCGTGCTGATCGGCTCGGACTTCGGCGAGGGGTCGCTGACCGACTCGGGGTATCCCCGGCTGGTGAAACGCTGGCATCGGGCAACCCCACTCTCCGAGGCCGAGACCCTGTTCAGCGGTTCGAGCACCGACGTGATCGTCGCGGCCGCGAAGGACCGCACGCCCGGCTTCGAGCGGACGCTGCTGCGCCGTGCCATCGACTTCTTCAACGACGAGGTCTACGAGCTGCGCGACGGCGAGTTCATCCGCATCGACGCGCCCACCGACGCCTCCGTTTCCGTTCATCGCAACTGGCTGTTGATCGAGCTGCGCACCGACTGGTTCTTCGGGACCGACAGTTACCCCGCGGGCTCGCTGATCGCAGCGGACTACGACGAGTTCCTCTCGGGCACAGCGCATCTACATGTCGTGTTCGAACCCGACGAGCACACCAGCCTGAATCAACACGCGTGGACGAAGGACAAGCTCGTCGTCGTCACCCTGCACGACGTCACCAGCCGGGTGCACACAGTGACGCCGGGCAGTTGGGTCACCGAACCGGTGCCGGGCATTCCGGACAACACCAACGCCGCCATCGTCGACACCGACGATCTCGGCGACGAGATCTTCCTGGATTGCAGCGGATTCACCACACCGTCGCGGCTACTGCACGGTGCCGTCGAAGGCCCCCTCGAGCAGATCAAGTCGGCACCCGCGTTCTTCGGCGCCGAAGACATCGCCGTGACACAGCATTTCGCCACATCGAAGGACGGCACGGCGATTCCCTACTTCGTGGTCGGCCACCGCGATACCACCGGACCGACGCCGACATTGCTCGGAGGCTACGGCGGCTTCGAGGTGTCGAGGACACCGGGCTATGACGGCGTTCTCGGCAGGCTCTGGTTGGCCCACGGCGGAACCTATGTGATGGCCAACATCCGCGGCGGCGGCGAATACGGACCCGGTTGGCATACCCAGGCGATGCGGGAAGGCAGGCACCTGGTCGCGGAGGATTTCGCCTCCGTCGCAACAGATTTGGTGCAGCGCGGGATCACGACGGTTGAGCAGCTGGGAGCCCAGGGCGGCAGCAACGGCGGCCTGTTGATGGGCATCATGCTGACGCAGTACCCGGAGCTGTTCGGCGCGCTGGTGTGCAGCGTGCCGCTGCTCGACATGCGGCGCTTCCACCTACTGCTGGCCGGCGCCTCGTGGGTGGCGGAGTACGGCGATCCAGACGACCCGGACGACTGGGAGTTCATCGCCAAGTACTCGCCGTACCAGAACATCTCGGCGGACCGTCGCTATCCGCCAGTGCTGATCACCACGTCCACCCGTGACGACCGGGTCCATCCCGGCCACGCTCGCAAGATGACCGCCGCGCTGGAAGCGGCCGGCCACGACGTGCAGTACTACGAGAACATCGAGGGCGGACACGCCGGGGCGGCCGACAACGCGCAGACCGCGTTCCGGTCTGCGCTGATCTTCGAGTTCCTGCACCGAACGCTCAACAAATCGGTGCAATAGCGGTCTGGCAGCGCCGGTAAACTGACAGCGAAACGTCCCCGGAGGTCGAATCAGATGTCGGTTGAGCCCGAGCGCGTCACGACTCGCGCCGGTGAAGATGGCAACGGCGTCAGGCGAAAGCGGGCGCGGGGCGGTTCGCCGAAACCGAGCGTCAGAACACCGAAGAGGTCTCGCAGATCCCGGATGCCTGACTATCCGCAGCTGGTCTATCTGAGTGTTCCCGAACTCGTCGGCGCGGCCGGCGGCGATCCGTGGCAGATCGACGACACGATCCAGGCGGGCGCACCCGGCGAGATCAGCGAGCTGGCCACCTCGTTTCGCGCCGCAGGCACGTGCATCACCGAGACCGACGAAGAGTTTCTTCAGGCCAAGAAGCGCTTCGAAGAGTCCTGGGATCGCGACGACCCCGCACATCCGATCAACGACGCCGAGGAGGTCAGGCGCGCGACCCAATGGTTGAGGCTCAGTAGAGAGCAGATGGCCAAGGTCTCCGCCGATCTCCAGAACATCGCGGCGACACTTGCCGAGGCACAGCGCAGTGGCCACGTCTCGATCAGCGGCCTCAACGGCCGGCTCGTCCAGATCGACAACACGATCGCCGCCGAGATCGCGCAGGCCCAGGCCGACGGCGTCAACCTGGACTGGTCGGCGCTGAAAACCGCCGCGATCGACACCACCAAACAGTCGTTGAACGAGATGACCGCCGTCCGTGACGCGTACGGGTCGAAGCTCGACGAGGCCGAGCTCGACATGGCCGCCGACGGCTACGACATGGACGCCGTCGCGGGCGCCGAGGGCGAGGGCGACCCGTCGGCCCAGGATCAAGCCGGGAGCGCCGCCGAGAAGTACGACCAAACCCAGCGCGCGAGCGAGCGCCTCGACGACTACAACATGTCCCGGTTCGTCGGCCCGCTGCCGGTCGACCCGGTTCTCGGCACGGATGCGCGCCAACAGGCCAAGACCCGTCTCGAGTTCCAGCAGCAGTTGGAGGCGGGACTCCTCGGTACGGCGCCGATGTCACCGGATGCCGCCACGGCGTACCTCGACAGCTCAGAAACACAGGCCCGCACCATGGTGCTCAACCGCGCCGAGCAGCAGCTCAGAAACATGGGCCTGTCCGAACAGGGCGTGATAACGGTGATCAAGGGCCTGGGGTCACTCAGCGACAGCATCGGCACGGGCGTCGAGCAGTACGGGACCTCGAAGGAAACCGGCAAGCACGC
Organism: uncultured Actinomycetota bacterium; assembly: GCA_963713225.1. GTDB lineage: Bacteria > Actinomycetota > Actinomycetes > Mycobacteriales > Mycobacteriaceae > Mycobacterium. Next base: position 15,140 of record CAVQLB010000006.1, read on the forward strand.
GCTGGCCGGGCTGTCCAAGGCGGACGCGGAACCCTTCACGAAGTGGGGCAGCAGGGTCGGCTGGGCCGGCAACATCGCACAGCTGATCATCGCGGGCATCGACGACTGTCACCAGCATCGATCCAGCGACGCCTCTACTGGACGGGCCCACTCACCACCCATATCAAGATCCGCGACAGGATCTACGCGTACTTGCACAACAGCCGGCGGGCCGATCCGCCGCCGGCGCTGAGCCCCGATCCGGAGAGGTAACGCATGCATATCGTCATCGCGGGCGGACACGGAAAGATCGCGCTGATCCTCGAACGCCTACTCTCGCAGCGAGGCGACACGGTCGCCGGACTCATCCGCACCCGGGCGCAGGCCCCCGACCTCGAAGCCGCAGGCGCCGAGGCGGTAGTCGTGGACCTGGAGAGCGCCTCGGTTCAGGAGGTCGCCGAACATGTGCGCGGCGCCGACGCCGTCGTATTCGCAGCGGGCGCGGGTCCCGGCAGCGGCGCGGCGCGCAAGGACACCGTCGACCGCGACGCCGCAATCCTGCTGGCCGACGCCGCCGAAGCCGCGGGTGTCGACCGGTACGTGATGGTCTCCGCGATGGCGGCCGATCCTCAGGCAACTGCCGAGGATGCGGTGTTCCAGGCGTATCTGCGGGCGAAAGGCGTTGCGGACGAGGCGATCCGGGCCCGCGCTGCGTTGAATTGGACCATTGTGAGGCCGGGCATGCTCACCGATGGCGCGGGGACCGGGCGGGTGACGATCGCCGATTCCACCGGCCGCGGGAGCATTTCCCGCGAGGACGTCGCCGCGGTACTCGCGGCGGTTCTGGACGAGCCGGGTACCGCAGGCCAGAGTTTCGACCTCATCTCGGGCGATTCCGCGATCACCGAAGCCGTGGCCGCGCTCGCCCGCTGACGGCGATACTGCAGGCATGTCGATGCCCCAATTCGAGACCCTGCTGTACAAGACGGACCCGCCCATCGCGACCATCACCCTGAACCGCCCAGACGCCCTGAACACCATCATCCCGCCGATGCCCGACGAGATCGAAGCGGCGATCGGGCTGGCCGAACGCGACCCGGCGATCAAGGTGATCGTGCTGCGCGGCGCGGGCCGCGCGTTCTCCGGCGGCTACGACTTCGGCGGCGGCTTCAAGCAGTGGGGCGAGTCGATGAACACAGACGGTCACTGGGACCCCGGGAAGGACTTCGCGCTCACCAGCGGGCGCGCCACGAGCCCCACCCAGAAGTTCATGGCGATCTGGCGGGCCTCGAAACCCGTTATCGCTCAGGTGCATGGCTGGTGCGTGGGCGGCGCAAGCGACTACGCGCTGTGTGCCGACATCGTGATCGCCAGCGATGATGCCGTGATCGGTACGCCGTATGCCCGGATGTGGGGCGCTTACCTCAGCGGCATGTGGTTGTACCGCCTCAGCCTGGCGAAGGTGAAGTGGCACTCACTCACCGGCGAGCCGCTGACCGGAAAGGAAGCCGCAGAGGTCGAGCTGATCAACGAGTCGGTGCCGTTCGAGCGCCTCGAAGCCCGCGTTGCGGAAGTGGCTGCGATGCTCAGTCGAATTCCGTTGTCCCAGTTGCAGGCTCAGAAGCTTGTCGTCAACCAGGCCTACGAGAACATGGGGCTGGCGTCGACCCAGACGCTGGGCGGCATTCTGGATGGGCTGATGCGCAACACACCGGACGCGCTGCAGTTCATCGACACCGCCGCCGCCGACGGTGTGCGCACCGCGATCGAAAACCGCGACGGCCCGTGGGGCGACTACAGCCAGGCCCCGCCCGAGCGGCGGCCCGACCCGTCGCACATCATCGAGCCCTAGAGTCCGGCCCGCAGGTCGAGGAGGGCATCGAGGTCGGCGACGGCGCGCAACGTGTCGTTGAGATGCGTGCACGTGGTGGTGCCGACGAACTCGCCGCGGACACGGTTACGCAACTCCGACAGCGTCATACCTGAGATTCGCGCCGCACTTCCGATCGCGCCTGGACACTCCTGCCACGGCAGCACCCGCACATTCGCCGTCACGGATGTGATCGTTCGCGCCGACGCGTCGATCGACCCCCCGACCGTGTACTCGTGCACAATCGTCTCCACCCCGTCACCGTCGACGTGCGAGTCGCGGAAGTGGGCGGCGAATTCGTCTTCCGGACCGAGGTCGAGCGTCCGCAATCGCCGCATGCCGTGGGGGCGTAGTGGCTCGACAGTGTGCCAACCCTGCGGGTCCAGCGGTGGCGCGATCGGCCCGTGCACCGATGGGATGGTGCCGTTGCGCTTGGCGTACGGCACCAGCGACGCGTCCGCCGCGAAGCCCGCGCAGATGCCCGCCATGCGGTCGGCCGTACCGGCAGGCAGCTCCTCCTCGATGCCCAGATTGATCGCCGCGTGCTGCACCCCGTAGCCGGAAACGAGTGCCGCGCCGACCCAGTCGTCGAGCAACAGGTGCAAAAGGCCGGCTCGCTGGACCTCTTCGGGAAACAGCTTGCCGACGGTCGAACGAAACCCTGGGCCCACCCGGCTGCCAAGCAACTGCGTCAGCCGCCCGGCGCGCGGGGTGGCGGCGATGTCGTCGATGACGCGGTCGCTGAGGTGCGCGCGCACGACGAGCTCTCTGAGGACATCCACGGTGTCCGGTGCCATCGCGACCACATCGCGGGCCCTCAGGTCGACGTCGGAGTTTCCGGTCCCTGCCGGATGGGTGTCGATCGTGCTGGTGCGGCGCAGAGCACCGGTGACGAGCGGCTGCCACGTCTGGACGGGCTGCTGCGGCCCGGCGATGTCCGTGACGAATGGCATGCCGCGACTCTATTCGCTACGCCGCAGGCCGCCCAGCAACGAGGCGACGACGCCGAGCACGACCAGCACACCGCCCGCGGCCAGCGTCAGGTTCAGCCACTGGTGCAGGCTGCCGATGGCATGCCCCACCATCACATCGGCGACGTCGCGGATGCCGCCCGTGGTGCGGTCCAGCGCATCGTCGATATGGCGCCGGCCCACCTCGATGGCCGCCCACCCCGAAGCGCCGACCAGCAGCGCCGAAACCCCCAGCGCAGCAAGGGCTTTACCGCGCTTCTTGGCCACCGCGAGGGTGAGCAGGGCGAAGACGCCGGCCGCGATGGCGGCGCCGACACTCGCCCATGGACCCCAAGTGGCAAGTTGGCGCAGTTGGCCGGGCCGCACCGAGTCGGGCGCATTGCCCGTCAACGGCACATTCAGCGACGACGGTGGCTGGATGCCGAAGTCCTGCAGCGTCTGCTGAAACGAGCTGTCGGCCAGCATCGGTGAAAGGTCGACCTCCCAGCGCCCCGACTCATCCGACTGCGCACCGGTGTCGGTGAACATCCAGCGGTGCACGATCCGGTTGGCCGACCCGAACTGGCCGGGAAAGGCCGGACTACGGGTGTAGGCCGTCGCCGCGCCGCTCAACAGGTTGGCGTTGACGTCGTAACCGCTGTTGGCGGCCAGGTCGACCAGTTGATCGGTCAGTTCTGAGGCCATCGCGTCCTGCAGCGGCCTCTCGGCGGCCGCCTGCTGGGCCAGCGACACGTAGCCGGATTCGTCGACGACGTTCTTCTGGGCCCACACCGCCGGGATCGCCGCAGCCAGCGCGACCGTCGTCAGCAACCAGAACAGCAGCGCCGCGACAAACCGCACGCCGTCCTCCTCCTGCAGGGGAGACGCGCGGTGTCAGTCGGTCAGGGCGCGTCCCACGATGAGGGGATCGGCTACGGCGACCACCTCTCGGTCCTTGTTGTCGTAGTCGAACTTACCGAGCACGTGGCGCATCGCGTTGACGCGGGCACGCTTCTTGTCGTTGCTCTTCACCACCGTCCACGGCGCGATGTCCGTGTCGGTAAGCGCGAACATGTCCTCCTTGGCCGAGGTGTAGTCGTCCCACTTGTCCAGCGATGCGAGATCCGTCGGCGACAGCTTCCACTGCCGGACCGGATCGACCTGGCGGATGGTGAAGCGGGTGCGCTGTTCACCCTGCGTGACCGAGAACCACAGCTTGGTGAGGCTGATGCCGTCATTGACCAGCATCTGCTCGAAAAGCGGGACCTGCTGGATGAATTCGGCGTGCTGACCCGGCGTGCAGAAACTCATCACCCGCTCGACGCCGGCGCGGTTATACCAGGACCGGTCGAACAACACGAGCTCACCTGCGGCGGGCAGGTGGTTGACGTAGCGCTGGAAGTACCACTGCGTGCGTTCCCGGTCGGTCGGCTTCTCGAGCGCCACGACGCGTGCCCCGCGCGGGTTGAGGTGCTCCATGAAGCGCTTGATGGTGCCGCCCTTGCCCGCGGCGTCTCGACCCTCGAACACGATCACGTGGCGCAGCCCGTTGGACTGGCTCCACTTCTGCAGCTTCAGCAGCTCGATCTGCAGCAGCCGCTTCTGCTCCTCGTAGTCGTGGCGCGACATGCGTCGTCGTACGGGTAGTCTCGCGCCAGGTGTCGACGTCGACCGGTGGGTGATGACCAGCACGGTCGTCGTCATCGTCGTCTCGGACGGAGTAGTACTCGGTTCCCTGGAGCGCGGTCACGGACAGAAGGTATCGATCCGCCGGTACTTGAGGGTGACGCGTCGGTGAACGGCGAGTGTTGCCGCGCTACTTCGCCGTGCGGCGCGGACGCAGGAGTGCGAGCCGGGTCATCAGCTTGTTCATCCGCGTCAGGGCCTTGTGCGAAGTGTTGTAGTAGTTGCCGCCCGCGCCGACATTGGTGCGCGGCGCGACAACGGCTTCCTGCCTGCAGTACTTGCGCAGCCCCTCGGCCCCGCCGAACCGCGCACCCATGCCCGACGTCTTCCAGCCGCCCATCGGGGCCGTCGTGCACATCAGGTTGGAGATCACGTCGTTGACGTTCACCGTGCCGCAATCAAGTTGCACCGCAACACTGCTCGCACGCTCGGTGTCCTTGGAGAAGACCGACGCCGACAGACCGTATGGGCTGTCGTTGGCGAGCCGGACCGCCTCCTGAACCGACGACACCCTCATGATCGGCAGCGTCGGGCCGAACGTCTCCTCCGTCATGCACGCCATCGAGTGGTCGACATCGACGAGCACCGTCGGCGGGTAGAAGCTGCCCTGCCCCGGCGTGCGCTCGCCACCGGTGAGCGCCTTGGCGCCGGCCGCCACCGCATCGCGGACATGCCGCTCGGTCACCGCGACCTGCTCGTCGTTGATCAGCGAACCGAAGTCGTAGCCCTGACCCGCGCCCACCTTGAGCTTCTTGACGTCGCGCACCACCGCGTCGACGAACTCGTCGTAGATGGAGTCGAGGGCATAGACCCGCTCGACCGACACACACGTCTGGCCGGCGTTGAACATCGCGCCCCACACCGCGGCATGCGCGGCCAGGTCGACGTCGGCGTCGTCCAGCACGATCATCGGGTCCTTGCCGCCGAGCTCGAGGCTGACCGGCGTGAGCCGGCGCGCGGCGCGTTCCATCACCTTGGCCCCGGTGGCGCAGGATCCGGTGAACTGGATGAAGTCGGAATTGTCGATGACGGCCTCGGACACCTCGCGGGCGCCCTGCGCCAGCGTCAGCACCTCGGGCGCGCCCGAGTCCTGCCAGCCGCGCAGCAGCACCTCCGCCGTCAACGGGGTGCGTTCGGACGGCTTCAACAGCACCGAACAGCCCGCTGCCAGCGCGGCGATGGCGTCCATCAAGGCGTTGGCCACCGGGTAGTTCCACGGCGCGATGATGCCGACCACCTGGCGCGGCCGGTAGTGCACGGTGATCTTCTTGATCGCCAGGAACGGCAGCGAAGCAGGCCGCTTCTCCGGCGCGAGCGCCTTCTCCATCGTCTTGATGTAGTACGACAGGATCATGATCAGCAGCGGCACCTCTTGTGCCGCATCGACTGCGGACTTGCCGGTCTCCTTGATCAGCAGCGACTCGATTTCGTCGCGGTGTTCGCCAAGCCAGACGGCGTAGCGGGCAAGCACTTTGGCGCGGCCCTTGGCGCCGCGGGCTTCCCATTCCCGTTGCGCCTCGCGCAGTCCGGCGGCGATCCTCGGCACATCGGCGGGGTCGGTCCAGCGCACCTGACCTGCAGGGGTGCCGGTCGCGGGGTTCAGGATGGTGTTCGCTGACGAGGGCGAATCGACTTCTGGCGTCGCGGTCATGCCCCTCAGCTTAACGACAGCTGTGATCTACGTCGCACCCGGGTTGACGCGTGTCAAGTTCGGCGGCCAGCGCCGCGATACACACCACCGCGGTGCCCAGAAGCACCGCTCCGACGGTGTCGGTGAAGTAGTGGTAGGTGACCCCCTGACCGAGCACCGCGAGCAGGCAGAAGACGGCGGCGACGATCATGGCCCACCATGCGGCGCCCGCCACCAATACGACCATGCCCACCACGATGACGGCCACGGTGGTGTGACCGCTCGGATAGGCCAACGCGCCGTCGTTCTCGCGACCGAACATCTGCTTGAGCAGTCGCGCGAGCACGATCCCGAGAAGCGGCGACGCCACCATCACTGCGACCAACCGCCACCGGCGTAGATACATCGCGACGACGACACCGGCGGCCAGCACGATCACCAGTACAGCGGGGTCGGTGAATAACAGCAGGCGGCGGGCGGGGGTGCGGCGGAACTGTTGGAACCAGTCGTCGACGGGCGTAGAGCCGTGACCGACCGCCCATCCGAGCAGGAGCATCGCGGCCAGGGCAATTAGCGGCCACAGCAGAAGCGTTCTGCGGTCGGCGATCTTGCGCACAGTCAGCGCGCGATACCGCGGATGTAGGCGGCCTGACCGAGGTGCTGCGCGCAGTCGTCGATGATGCTGACCAGCCGTGCGCTCGCGGTCACCGGCGGTGTCCAATGGGTGTCGACGACGCGGCTCAACTCCTCGGCGGTCACCGATGCGATGTATTCCAGCGTCACCTTGTGCACGGCGTGGTAGTAGCCGGCCAGCAGGTCGGCCGATGCCCGGACCTTGTCGACGTCCTCCGGCCCGTGTCCGTAGCCGTGGTCGTTGCCTGCCAGGTCGAGGCCGAACCGGTCGTCCCATCCGTCGCGGGTCCACACCTGCTCGATGCCTGCGATGTCGCAGAGCTGAAGGTCTTGAACGCGCGCGCTGTGCCAGATCAGCCAGGTAATGCTGTTGGCCGTCGAGGTGGGGCGGAACAGCGCGATCTCGTCGGTCAGGCCGTCGGTGAGGTCCTCGACATGCTCGATCAACCGCGTGAAGGAGTCGCGGAGCAGTTCTTGCGCTGCGGTGGGATTCGACATGGGACCCACCGTAGTCAGCGCGGTCATCGCGTCAGCGTGATTGCACTCTCCGGGCAGTTCTGCTCACCGATGGCGGCGTGCTCTGCGAGCTCACCCGAGACATCGTTTACCAACACGATCGAGTGCCCGACCTCGTCGGCATCGAAGACATCAGGCGCCAGCGTGTAGCAGCGCCCGTGTCCGGTGCAGAGGTCGGGGTCAACCGAGACGCGCGTCATGACGCGGCCACGGGGAACGTCAGCGGCAACGAGTCAACCGAGCGCAGCGCGGTGGTGTATTTCAGTTCGGTGCCGGCGGGGATCTCGTAATCCGGTATGCGCCGGTGAAATTCGCGCAGGGCCACCCGCAGCTCCAGCCGGGCCAGGTGCGATCCCAGGCAGCGGTGCGGGCCACCGCCGAACGCGCGATGCCGGTTGGGGCTGCGCGCGAAGTCGACGATGTCCGGGTCGGCGAACTCGTCCGGGTCGGTGTTGGCGGCGCCCAGCAGCGGGCTGACCCGCTCCCCCTTGCTGATCGGGCACCCACCGACCTCGAAGTCCTGCAGGGCGATGCGTACGACACCTGGCACCGGCGTCTCCCACCGCAGCAATTCCTCGATCGCGCCGGGCATTATGTCCGGCTGCTCGACGAGGAGATGCCGTTGCTCCGGGTGGCGCGCCAGGTAGACGAAGAAGCAGTCAAGTGAATCGGTGACGGTGTCCAACCCGGCGATGAGGAACAGGAAGCAGATGTCGAGCAGCTCCTCGCGCGACAACGGCTCGCCCGCAATGTCCGCGGCGATCAAGCTGGACAGGACGTCGTCGCGTGGGGCGGCGATGTGGTCCTCGATGGCGCGTTCGAAGTACTCGTAGATCTGCTGCGCCGCCGGTGCCGCTGCCTCGCGGTGTTCTACGAAGCCACCCGCTCCCTCCGGGCGAATCACGTCGTCCTTCCACGCGAGGAACTTGTCAAGGTCTTCGAGTGGAAGTCCGAGCAACTGGAGGAAGACCGTGCACGGCAGTGGGACCGCGAATTCCTCGTGGAAGTCGCACCCGCCGCGGTCGACGAAGCCGTCGATGATCTGGTTCACCAGCGCGCTGACGGCCGGTTCGCGCGCGGCCATCTGCCGGGGCGTGAAGAGCGGGTCGAGGATGCGGCGATACTTCGCGTGGTCGGGAGGGTCGATCTGCAACGGGATCAGCGGACGCACATTGCCGAGGTCGACGGCATCCATGTTCGAGGAGAACACGTCGGTGCGCTTGAGCGCCATCTCGATGTCCGCGAGGCGACTGAGGACCACGGGTCCTTCCGGTCCCGGCCGGAACACCGGGGTCGACTCACGCAGCATCTTGTACATCGGCTGGGGTTCTGCCACACCCGTCACCGACTGGTCGACATAACCCTCGGTATCTGCCATGCGGACAGCGTGCACCAACGTCTGAGCACGCGGCCTGCCTTTATCATATCGCTTGACAGTTATATGTCTTTGTGGTGATATGAAATACGTGGACGCATTCGCGGTGATCGCCGACCCCACCAGGCGGCGCATCCTCGACACCCTGCGCGATGGGGCCGCCGACGTGGGCAGTCTTGTTGAGCGGCTGAATATTTCGCAGCCGTTGGTCTCCAAGCACCTTGGCGTGTTGCGGGACGCAGGCAGCGTCGACGTTGCGGTCGTCGGCAAGCGCCGCATCTACCGGCTGGCCGAAGACCCACTCCCCGCGGTCCTGGCCTGGGTGACGCCGTACCACCGCAAGTGGTCCGCCAGCCTGGACCGCCTGACCCAACTCATCGACGAGGAGCAGTCGTGACACATCCGCTGCAAGGAACATTGGAGAACTGCGATGGCACATGGGTTTTGACGCTCAGCCGTGACATCGCCCATCCGGTCGAGCAGGTGTGGCCCTGGCTCATCGACCCCGAACGGCTCAGGCGCTGGTCGCCGATCGTGCCGGACCGGCCTCTCGACAGCATCGGTGCGCGGCAGGTCCGTGAAAACCCCGACGCCGACCCGGTGACCGGAGATGTGATCGCCGTCGACCCGCCGCACGAACTCGTACACCGATGGGGCGACGACGTGGTGCGCTGGCGACTGGCGCCGACAGCGACGGGCTGTCTGCTGACATTGGAGCAGTCCATGCGCGAGCGGGACCCGGCCGCGATGAACGCCGCCGGTTGGCACCTGTGCCTTGACGTCCTCGACGGCACACTCGCCGGAGCCTCGCCGTCGCGGGTCGTCGGGGAGGCCGCGCTGGACCACGGATGGGAGTCGTTGCGCGACACCTACGCCGAGCTGCTCGGCAGCTAGTTACTGCGGCGGGGCGCCGTGGAAGACCGCCTCGACGTTGTTGCCGTCCGGGTCTCGGACGAACGCGCCGAAGTAGCCAGGGTGGTACTCCGGCCACAACCGTGGCGCGTGCAAAGACTCGGCGCCCAGCTCGACCGCGGTGTCGTAGAACGCCTTGACGGCGGCGTGGTCGGCGGCGTGGAAGGCGACATGGACCTCGCGGTTGGGTCCCGATGCGTCGCCGACGTTCATGTCGGCGATCCAGAACTCGGGCTTGCCGTCCCTGCCGTATCCGATCGCGACCTGGTAATCCAGCTGCCGGGTGTAGCCCAGCACTCCGAGGACCGTGTCGTAGAAGGTCTTCGATTTTTCCCAGTCCGCACAGTTGATTCCCAGGTGATCGATCACGGGCCCATCCTGGCACGGCGCCCCGACGCAGTCGTACATTCAGCTGGTGACTTATGACGCTGGAGTCGCCGCGGCGACGACCTTCGACCTATGCATCCGCAACGGCACCATCGTCGACGGCCTTGGCGGTGACCCGTTCGTCGGCGACGTCGCGATCTCCGGCGGCGTCATCGCGGCCGTCGGCACCGTCGACGGCGAGGCGGCCAGAGAGATCGACGCGACCGGACTGCTCGTCACGCCCGGTTTCATCGATCTGCACACCCATTACGACGGACAGGCCATCTGGTCGGAGCGCATGACGCCGTCGTCCGCACACGGCGTGACCACGGCCGTGATGGGCAACTGCGGCGTCGGCTTTGCGCCGTGCCGCACCGAGGACCACGACGTGCTGGTGGACGTGATGGCCGGTGTCGAGGACATTCCCGGTGTCGTGATGACCGACGGGCTGCCCTGGACCTGGGAGACATTCCCCGAGTACCTGGACGCCCTCGACTCCCGGCGGCGTGACATCGACGTCGCGGCGTATCTGCCGCATTCGCCGTTGCGGGTCTACGTGATGGGCAGGCGTGGTGCCGAGCGGGAGCCCGCCACCGCCGAGGATCTCGCGCTGATGCGAAAGCTGGCGGCCGAAGCGATCGAGGCCGGCGCGCTCGGTTTCGCGTCGTCGCGGTTGGCCACCCACCGCACCGACGGCGGTCAGCAGATCCCGAGCTTCAACGCGGCCGAGGACGAGATCCTCGAAATCGCCCGCGGGGTCGCCGACGCAGGCGGCGGGCTGATCCAGTTCGTGCCCGACATTCCAGCGGGTGGTTTTCAGCCCGTGCTGCAGCAGGTGTTCGACGCCGCGGGCGAGGTCGGCCTGCCGGTGACGTTCACGCTGCTCGTCCTCAACAGTGGCGACCCGCTCTGGCCGGAGGCCATCACGATGGTGGAGAAGGCTAATGCGGCAGGCGGCGACATCACCGCGCAGGTGTTCCCCCGGCCGATCGGCCTGATGATCGGGCTGGAACTGAGCGCCAACCCGTTCGTGCTCTATCCCAGCTATCAGGAGATCGCCCACCTGCCGCTCGCGGAGCGCGTCGCCGAGATGCGCAAACCCGAAGTGCGGGAACGTATCCTGGCCGACAAGTTCGGAACGACCACGGCCAACCCGTTGGTGTATCTGGCGCAGATGTGGGAGTGGATCTTCCCGCTCGGCGACAACGCCGACTACGAACCCGACCGGTCGATGAGCATCCTGGCGCGCGCGAAAGCTCGCGGCGTACCGCCGGTGGAAGAGGCCTACGACCGGCTGCTCGACGACGACGGGCACGCCATTCTGCTCGGTGCGATGGCCAATTTCGAGAACAACTCGCTGGACACCGTCGGCGAGCTCATCCGCCGCGACGACGTCGTCCTCGGCCTCGGCGACGGTGGCGCACACTACGGAATGATCTGTGACTCAAGCTTTCCCACCTACCTGCTCACGCACTGGGCACGCGATCGCAGCGCCGGGCGGTTGACGGTGGCCGAAGCGATCAGGCAGCTGACGTCGGTGCCCGGCCGGGTCGCGGGACTGGCAGACCGCGGCCGAATCGCGGTGGGATACAAGGCCGATCTCAACGTGATCGATCACGCGGCGATGCGGCTGCACAAGCCCGTCATCGCCCACGACCTGCCCGCGGGTGGGCGCCGCCTCGACCAGACCGCCGATGGTTACGTCGCGACGATCGTCTCCGGCGAGGTCATCTCCGAGAACGGCGTGCCCACCGACGCCCGCCCCGGCTCGCTGGTGCGCGGCCGCCAACCCGCTCCTGCGCCCGCATGACGCGCGTCGCCCCGCTGCCTCCGCCGTGGAGCGAGCAGGACGCCGACGACATCAACAGCTGGGGTCACCCCGACCGCACGTACGAACCACTGCTCCTGGTGCGCTGCCTGCAACGCCATCCGGCCCTCGCCGCCCGGCTGCGCAAGCTGGGCGAGGCGTTGTACATCGAGGCCCGGCTGCCTGCACGAACGCGGACCATCGCCATCCTCCGCATCTGCGCGCTGATGCGCTGCGAGTACGAGTGGGGTGGGCAGGCTGCGTTCTGGGGGCCGATCGCAGGCGTCAGTGAGGAGGAGTGCGACGCGCTGGTGACCGGTGACAGTGACGACCCACGCTGGACCGCACCCGACCGCGCCCTGATCGGCGCAGTCGACGAGCTGGAACGCACCGGATCGTGGGCGGAGCCGACGTGGCGGGCGCTGGGCGAGGACCTCGACGACGAGCAGCGGATGGAGCTGCTGATCGCCGTCGGCTGGTACCGCACGATCTGCACGCTGTGCAACGGGCTCGCCCTGCCCGCCGAGGACTGGATGCGGCGCTGGCCGAGGTCAGCCGACTGAGCGGCGATCGCGGCGCAGCCCAGGGTGCTGCTTCTTGAGTGCCGACAGCAGCACGCGCCGCGGAAGCAGTTGCATGAAGCGGGTGCTCACCCGGTTACGCAGACCGGCGATCACGGTTCCCCGGTCGTTGGCGAGCGCGTCGACGCCGATGCGGGCGACGGTTCGCGACGGCATCCACAGAAACTTCGGGAAGGCCGCGGCGAACTTGTCCTCATCCATGCCGGCCGCCTCCAGAAATTCGGTGTGCACCGGCCCAGGGCAGAGGGTCGCGACGGTGACGCCCGTTCCGGCCATCTCTCCGCGCACCCCTTCTGTGTAGATCTCGACGAACGCCTTCGTGCCCGCATAGCCGGCTTGACCGGGGAAGGGGTGGAATCCGGCGGTGGATCCGACGTTGAGGATGGCGCCGCGGCCGCGGGGCACCATCTGCTGCACCGCCCTGGTGGTCAGGTCGATGACGGCCTCGACGTTGAGCCGCACCTGCGCTATCTCGTCGGCGACGGGCGACTTCTCGATCGCCCCGACGGTGCCGATGCCCGCGTTGTTCACGAGTATGTCGACGGTCAGGCCGCGGTCGGCGACTTCGTCGAAAAGGCCTGCGCGAGCATCGGAATCGGCGATATCGCAGGCGATCACCTCGACGCGGACGGTCTTGTCGAGCTCGGCGGCGAGGTCGCGCAGGCGGTCCTCGCGGCGCGCGACAAGCGTCACCCCGTGGCCGCGATGCGCCAGTTCGCGTGCGATGTCGGCGCCGATGCCCGACGAGGCTCCGGTGACGACGGCGGTGGTGGACGGCGACGGCGATGGAAGAGGCACACGTCGAACCTACAAGCAGGCCGAGTGACCGCTACGCCCAGATATCCGTTATCGCAGGCGCGTTCGCGGCCAGCCCGGTCTTCGGCAAGCCGTACCTCTCCTCGATGGTGGATAACACGTTGTAGTGGCTGATCGTCTCGCTGTAGCTGCCGGGTTTGACATGCCCGCCGTAAATGATCGTGGGGATCTGGTTCTCCGAGCCACCGTCGTCCTCGTCGAAAGTGATGATCAGCAGGCTGTTGTTGCCGACCGCCCAGTTCGCGTAATGCGACAGGTTGTTGTACAGCCAGGTATCGGCCTGGGCGATCGTCCCGTCGTGCATGTCGTTGTCGAGGTTGGGGATCACGAACGACACCGTGGGCAGGCTCGCGTAGTCAGACCTGTTGTTGAAGGCCGAGAACGGTAGCGAGTTGGCGGCGGGCACATTGGTGAAGTTGGCCCACGGCGCATGTTTCCGGGCGTACTTGCCCGCACTGCACGCGGTGGAACCGACAGCGGGCAAGTCCTCCGAAGAACCAGCGAACGAGTATCCCGCCACCAACAGCTCTGAAGCCAGGTTCGGTGCTGCTCCGGCATTGACGGGACACGCATCCGACGTCAAGCCGAATGTGTTGCCCGCGAACAGGGCCAGATAGTTCGGCTCGCTCGGGTGCGTCTCGGCGAATGACTGCGTCATGTTCGCACCACTGTTGGCGAGGGCGTTGATGTACGGCGCGGACTTGCTGCCGATGACGCTGCTGTCGGGTTTGTTCTCTTCGATGACGATCACGATGTGCGCGGGTGCGGGAAGCACTCGCGCGGTGGCCGCGGGCGCCGGCGCGCCGATCGCCAGCGCGCAGACCACCGCAGTGGCACACACCACGCGCTTCATGCGCGAAGCATAGGAGCCATTCTCCGAATGTCGACCTACGACACGGTTGCGGCAGTGAGGCCTATCCTCACGTCATGAGCGTCAAGGTGGATCTCAACCAGCTGGCCGACGCGCTGACCGATTACACGTTCGCCTATCTGGTCACGGTCGACGACGGCTACAAAGCACATACCGTCGCGGTCGACCCCGTCCTCGCCGACGGCATGATCGACGTCGGACCCGTCGGTGGCAGCACCCGCCGGAATGTGACCGCCCATAGCGACGTCACGCTCGTCTGGCCGCCCGCACAGCGCGGCGGCTACACGCTGATAGTCGACGGCAAGGGCCAACCCGCTGAGGCCGACTCCGCGTTGCAGATCGTGCCCGACCGCGCGGTTCTGCATCGGAAGGCAGCCCGCTGGGGCCGCGACGAAGCCCGGTTGCAAGGACGACTGCGTGCCGCTCGAAAGGGACTGAGGCACGAAAAAGCCCGGCTCCCCGCCCTTTTGGGGTGGGGAGCCGGGCTCTTCTTCGTGGACTAGGGACTTAGAAGTCCATGCCGCCCATGCCACCGGTCGGGTCGCCAGCGGGTGCGGCGGCCTTCTCCGGCTTGTCTGCGACGACCGCCTCGGTCGTCAGGAACAGCGCCGCGATGGACGCCGCGTTCTGCAGCGCCGAGCGGGTCACCTTGACCGGGTCGGCGACGCCGGCCTTGAGCAGATCCTCGTACTCACCGGTGGCGGCGTTGAGGCCGACACCCGGCTGGGCGTTGCGCGACCTTCTCGGCGACAACACCAGGCTCGAGGCCACCGTTGAAGGCGATCTGCTTCAGCGGGGCCTACAGCGCCACGCGGACGATGTTGGCGCCAGTGGCCTCGTCACCCGTCGAGCTTCAGCTCGTCCAGCGCGGGCGCGGACTGCAGCAGGGCCACGCCACCACCGGCGACGATGCCCTCCTCGACGGCCGCCTTCGCGTTGCGAACGGCGTCCTCGATGCGGTGCTTGCGCTCCTTGAGCTCCACCTCGGTGGCAGCTCCGGCCTTGATCACCGCAACACCGCCGGCCAGCTTGGCCAGGCGCTCCTGCAGCTTCTCGCGGTCGTAGTCGGAGTCGCTGTTCTCGATCTCGGCGCGGATCTGCGAAACCCGGCCTGCGATGGCGTCCGGAGTCGCCGGCGCCCTCGATGATCGTGGTCTCGTCCTTGGTGACGACGATCTTGCGAGCCTTGCCCAGCAGCTCGACGCCTGCGGTCTCCAGCGAGAGGCCGACCTCTTCGCTGACGACCTGGCCACCGGTGAGGATCGCCATGTCCTGCAGCATCGCCTTGCGACGGTCACCGAAGCCCGGGGCCTTGACGGCGACGGACTTGAAGGTGCCGCGGATCTTGTTGACGACCAGGGTGGACAGCGCCTCGCCCTCGACGTCCTCGGCGATGATCAGCAGCGGCTTGCCGGACTGGATGACCTTCTCCAGCAGCGGCAGCAGATCCTTGACGGTCGAGATCTTCGAGCTGACCAGCAGGATGTACGGATCCTCGAGGACCGCTTCCTGACGCTCGGCGTCGGTCACGAAGTAACCCGAGATGTAGCCCTTGTCGAAGCGCATGCCCTCGGTGAGCTCCAGCTGCAGGCCGAAGGTGTTGGACTCCTCGACGGTGATGACGCCCTCGTTGCCGACCTTGTCCATGGCCTCGGCGATCAGCTCGCCGATGGACGGGTCGCCTGCCGAGATACCGGCGGTGGCAGCGATCTGCTCCTTGGTCTCGACCTCCTTGGCGGACTTCAGCAGCGTCTCGGTGATCTTGTCGACGGCCTTCTCGATGCCGCGCTTCAGACCGAGCGGGTTGGCACCGGCCGCGACGTTGCGCAGGCCCTCGCGAACGAGCGCCTGGGCCAGCACGGTGGCGGTGGTGGTGCCGTCGCCTGCGACGTCGTCGGTCTTCTTGGCGACCTCCTTGACCAGCTCAGCGCCGATCTTCTCGTAGGGGTCCTCCAGCTCGATCTCCTTGGCGATGGAAACACCGTCGTTGGTGATCGTGGGGGCGCCCCACTTCTTCTCCAGGACGACGTTGCGGCCCTTGGGACCCAACGTCACCTTTACCGCGTCGGCGAGGGCGTTGAGGCCCCGCTCGAGGCCGCGGCGGGCCTCTTCGTCGTACGCAATTGTCTTGGCCATTGCGAAGTGATTCCTCCGATTAGGGGGTGACACACGTATATGGCCGGGAGCAGTGCCCGCGACGGACGACCATGAGCTGTGCGGCTCGGTCTCACCGTCCCGACCTAGCACTCACTGGTCGCGAGTGCCAAAGTCATTTTTAGCACTCGGCATGGGAGAGTGCAAGGTCGTTCACCGGTGGCGAAGCCCGTCCAGAAAGACCTCTGTCAGGCGCGCTGCCTCATTTGGATTGGCCGCCTGCACTGCGGTGGCGCCGACCATCATCGTCTTGACGTCGCGCACGCCGATATCGGACCGCACCGTGCCCGCCGCCTGCCCGGCCCGGAGCAGGTCGTCCAGCATCCCGATGAAATCCTCTTCCACGTCGGGCATCGCGGTCTCGATATCGATTCCGACCCCGGCGAGCGCCTCGACCAAACCACGATCGGTCGCACCCCACTGCAGCACCATCGATCGCAGGAAGGCGAACAGCCCCTCGCCCGGGTCATCGGCCCTGAGCAACGCGCGTCCTTCGTCGACGATGTTGCCGATCCGGTCTTCGACGACCGCCCGGTACAGATCCTCTTTCGTCGGGAAGTGCCGGTAGACGGTCCCCGCCCCGACGCCCGCGCGCCGCGCGATCTCGTCGATCGGCACCGAGAGCCCCTCGGCCGCGAAGGTCTCGTAGGCGACCTCCAGCACCCGGGCACGGTTGCGCGCCGCATCGGCACGCAGCGGACGGTCGGGTTGAGCCATGTCACACCTCGGGAATAGATAAGCGGGGCGCGCGTTCCGTATGGTTGTCACCAAACGGAGCGTTCGCCCCGTTTAACCGATTGTAGGAGATCGCCATGACCAACTGGACCACTACCGACATTCCCGACCAGACCGGCCGCACCGCCGTCATCACCGGCGCCAATACGGGCCTCGGCTACGAGACCGCCGCCGCGCTCGCCGCGAAAGGCGCCCACGTCGTGCTCGCCGTTCGCAACACCGACAAGGGCCAGGCCGCCGCCGACCTGATCGTCAGGCGCACTCCCGGCGCCAGCGTCGACGTGCAGTCGCTCGACCTCACCTCGCTGGACTCCATCCGCGCCGCAGCCGAGCAGCTGAGGTCCAAGCACGACGCGATCGACCTTCTGATCAACAACGCCGGTGTGATGTTCACACCGAAGTCGACGACCAAGGACGGATTCGAACTGCAGTTCGGCACAAACCATTTGGGCCACTTCGCGCTGACGGGCCTGCTGCTCGATCGCCTGCTGCCGGTGCCGGGTTCCCGCGTGGTGACCGTCAGCAGCGTGGGTCATCGCTTCGCCCGTGGGATCCGCTTCGACGATCCGCAATGGGAACAGGATTACAGCCGAGTCGGCGCGTACGGACAGGCCAAGCTCGCCAACCTGATGTTCACCTACGAACTGCAGCGCCGCTTGCAGGGCACCAACACCATCGCCGCCGCCGCGCACCCCGGCGGGTCTCGCACCGAACTGACCCGCAACCTGCCGCCATTCGTCGCTGCCGTGACGAAGCTGGCAGAACCGTTCTTCCAGAGCGCCGAGATGGGTGCGCTGCCGACACTGCGGGCGGCCACCGACCCCGGCGTGATCGGCGGACAGTACTTCGGGCCCGATGGTTTCGGCGAACAACGTGGCTACCCGAAGGTCGTCGCGTCAACCCGCGCATCGCACGACACCGACGCGCAACGCCGGCTGTGGACCGTCTCCGAAGAGTTAACCGGCGTGACGTTCCCGGTGCCCGCGCTGGTCTGAATGTCGAGGGGCGGGCCGATCACTCGGGGGGCGTCACCCGTTCGGCCCGCCGTTCCGCAATCCTCTTCGTCAGCTGCCCGAAGCCGGCCTCGACGCGGTCCCGCAGATCTTTGCGGATGGCCTGACGCAGCTCGCTGCGGTGCTCACGTCGGTCCTGACCGACATCCAGTCCCGTCTCGCTGCTCTCTCGCGACAGTTCCCGGACCTGCTGCTGGCTCTGAACATTGCGGTGGATCTCGCCGTCGTACAGATACGGGCGTGTGTCACCGGGTTGGTCGTGTCGAACGTATCCGGCATCGACAATGGGGCGAAGAACCTGATCTGCCTTGTCCACGAGCGCGTCGGGCAGGCCGACATCGCGGAATACCTGCGTCAGAGGGAGGTTCTCGGTCGGGACGAGATAAGTCTTGACATTTCCGTCGACGGTGGGCGTCAAGTCGGTCACATCAGCGGTGAAACTCGGCGGACCGTGGACGTAGGCCATGCCCAACACCGCGTTGGCAGAGGAGACTAGGTTCCACGGACGATCAGGTGGGTCAGCCCAGCCGTCGTACTCACCGATCACGATCGTGGTGGGGTAAGGAGACTCCGGAACGCGGCTGATCCGGTAGTTCAAGATGGGAATATAGGTGCCCTCCTTGAAGTACTCGGCTATGCCCGCTTCCGGCGGCGCGATCAAGACGACGCTGACGTCATCTTTCGACGGATCAGGGCTGTTGGCCGCCAGCTCGGCGGCGAGTCTGGCAGCAACCATGGAGCCCATCGATTCGCCGATGATCACGACTTTGCCGTCGGTCGGAACCATAGGGAGCGCTTGCTCTACGCCGTCCAGGAGGGCCTTGTCAGAGGCGAACGGGTTCTGCGAGTACGCGACCAGCTGCCAGTCGGCTTCGTCGCGAAAGTGGAGCCCGATATCCGGGTAGGTGGTGGCGACGATCGGATAAATCGGGTTGATCGCCTTGAAGGGCATGGCGCCCGGAATCAGGATTGCCTTGTCGACCTTTTCGACTTCGTCAGCTTGGCTGATTCCGTTCGCCAGTCCGACGGACGCCAACAGCAGCGACGCCGCGGCGATCGTGGGGACCAGCTGTTTGCGCCAGTTGACCATTTCACTCCGCTCCCGCCTGGCCCGCAGTTGCCAAACGGCTCTGCGGTGCGCTTTGGACGGCAGCTTTACACACACATCGTCACCCGCCGGTCGAGTTTGCAGAAATTGACACGGACGACAACCGGAGCGGTTTGCTCACTGACGTCGTGGCAGTGTGGGTAGGGATGTCACTTTTTGTGCCGCCCTACCCACCGCAGCGATACACCAACGAGGAGCCAGAGGTCAGCGCGTGGGTTCGGCGAGGCACAGTGGCGCCGGACTACGGCTCGTTCGGTCTCGTCAAGTACCACTACCTGGCCAACCAGAAGCAGACCGACGGGGACTACGGCCTGTACCGCGTCGATATCGCCCCGAACGGCGGCGGCCCCGGCCCGCATTTCCACCGCGCGATGTCGGAGGCCTTCTTCGTGCTTTCGGGAACGGTGAAGCTCTACGACGGCACCGACTGGATCGACGGAACACCGAACGACTTCCTTTACGTCCCGCCGGGTGGAGTCCATGGTTTCCGCAACGAGGCCGACGCGCCGACATCGATCTTGATGCTGTTTGCTCCTGGCGCACCTCGGGAGACCTATTTCGAGGGCTTCGCTCAGCTTGGCGACTTGACCGACAACGAACGGCGCGAGTGGTTCATCAAGAACGACAACTTCTTCGTCGAGTGACCGCGACACGGGTCCTGCGGAGATGCGTACCCGTAATCCCTTGCGCTAGGCTGCTGTCCGATCAGTGAGGAGTCTTGGGTGCGGGCTAATGCGGCGCCCGACACCCAGGCTTTGCGAAGCTGGCAGCGTCGGGCATTGGTGCGGTATCTTGCCGCCCAACCACGTGATTTTCTGACCGTCGCTACCCCCGGCTCCGGCAAGACAGCCTTTGCCCTGCGCGTCGCCGGCGAGCTGCTGGCCGACGGCGCCGTCGAGCAGATCACCGTCGTGGTGCCGACCGAACACCTCAAGTCGCAGTGGGCGCTGGCGGCCGCCGGAGTGGCTATCTCACTCGATCCGAAGTTCAGCAACTCCGCCGCGCACACGTCGTCGGAGTATCACGGCGTCGTTGTCACCTACGCCCAGGTGGCCAGCCATCCGACCCGGCACCGGGTGCGCACCGAGAACCGCCGCACCCTGGTGGTGTTCGACGAGATTCACCACGGTGGCGACGCCAAGAGCTGGGGTGAGGCGATCCGCGAGGCCTTCGATGACGCGACGCGACGCCTCGCTCTCACCGGCACACCGTTTCGCAGCGACGACGCCGCCATCCCGTTCGTCACCTATGCACCCGACGGCGACGGCTTGGCGCGCTCGCGAGCCGACCACACCTATGGCTACGCCGAGGCACTGGCCGACGGCGTGGTCCGGCCGGTGGTCTTTCTGGCCTACTCGGGCGAGGCCCGATGGCGCACCAGAGCAGGCGAAGAACACGCGGCGCGGCTCGGCGAGCCGCTCAACGCGGAGCAGACGGCGCGGGCCTGGCGCACGGTGCTTGACCCGAGGGGCGAGTGGATCCCCGCGGTGCTGCAGGCCGCCGACACCCGGCTCACCCAGCTGCGCAACGGCGGTGTTCCCGACGCAGGTGCCATGGTCATCGCCTCCGACCAGAAGGCCGCCCGCGCCTATGCGGCCGTGCTGACCCGCCTGACCGGCGAGACGCCGACCGTGGTGCTGTCCGACGACCCCGGCTCGTCCGCACGCATCGCCGAGTTCGCGGCGGGAACCAGCAGGTGGCTCGTCGCGGTCCGGATGGTGTCCGAGGGTGTCGACGTGCCGCGGCTGTCGGTCGGCGTCTACGCCACCAGCGCGTCGACCCCGCTGTTCTTCGCACAGGCGATCGGCCGGTACGTGCGGTCGCGGCGGCCGGGCGAGATGGCGAGCATCTTCCTGCCGTCGGTGCCGACGTTGCTCGACCTGGCCAGCCAGATGGAGGCCCAGCGCGACCACGTGCTCGGCAAGCCGCACCGCGAGTCACTCGGCGACGAAGAGCCGATCGAACGACGCCGCTCGGAACCCACCGACGATGACGACGGTTTCGAGTCGCTTGGCGCCGACGCCGAACTGGATCAGGTGATCTTCGACGGCTCCTCGTTCGGCACGGCGACACCGGCGGGCAGCGACGAGGAAGCCGACTACCTCGGTATCCCCGGCCTTCTGGACGCAGAAGCAATGCGAGACCTGTTGCGGCGCAGGCAAGAAGAGCAACTCACCAAGCGCACAGCCAGCGGCGAGGTGCCGCGGGTGTCGACGCACGGACAG
Source organism: uncultured Actinomycetota bacterium (assembly GCA_963713225.1). Taxonomy (GTDB): domain Bacteria; phylum Actinomycetota; class Actinomycetes; order Mycobacteriales; family Mycobacteriaceae; genus Mycobacterium. The sequence continues at coordinate 36,367 of CAVQLB010000006.1, forward strand.
CTGCGCGAGCTGCGCAGCCAGCTCAACGCGCTCGTCTCGGTCGCGCACCACCGCACCGGCAGGTCGCACGGCTGGATCCACAAGGAGTTGCGCCGGGTCTGCGGCGGCCCACCGATCGCCGCCGCGACATCGGACCAACTCAAGGCGCGCATCGAAGCGGTGCGCAGCCTGAACGCCTAACGCGCCGAGGCGATCTCGGCCAGATGCTTCAGCGAGTTGTCAAGGTGCTGCTTGGCGAACGGCGGGAACTGGATCGCCTCGCGCCTTTGCGGCGACACGCCCGACCAGTCGTAGGTCAGCGTGACTTCGGTGCTGTCATCGCCGACGGGCTCGAGGTCGTAGCGCCAGATCCATCCGCCGAAGTCGAGAGGGGCGTCGGCGGGGCCTTCGTAGTTAGGTATATCCGCTGGTTTTGCCCCGGGCTGCCACGCGATGGCGTGCGGCGGGTCGAAAACCTCGACCCGGTTCGACATTTCGTAGTCCTTGTTGGGATGGTTGTCGTGGTACATACCCATCCGGAAGATCTGGCCGGTCTTGGTCAACGGCTTGTCGTCGCGCGATTCGCGCACCCATCCGGTGCCGTCGATCGCCTGATGGGTCGTCGGGTCGGCCAGCACGTCGAACACGGCCTGCACCGGTGCGTTGACGGTGGCGCTGACGCTCATGCTTTCTACGGTCATATGACTACAGACACGCTTCGGTACCGAAACTCATCGGCTAGAGCCCGAGCAACTGCGGTAGGTCGGCAACCGAGTCGATGACGTGGTTGGGCTGCATGGCGAACTCGTCGGCGGCCCACCGGTCGAGCGTGTCCTGCCGGAACTTGCCGGTGCGGACCAGCACGCCGGTCATGCCGACCACCTGAGCGGACAGCACGTCGTTGTTGAGGTCGTCGCCGATCATGTACATCTCGTCCGGGTCGACGCCGAGGCGCGAGGCGGCGGCGAGGAATCCGGCGGGGGCGGGCTTGCCGACGGCGGTGGCCTTGCGGCCCGACGTCTCCTCCATCCCGATCAGGTACATGCCGGTGTCGACGCGCAAACCCTCCGCGGTGTTCCACGATGTGCTGCGGTGCATGGCGACCACGGGCACGCCCTGGGCCATCCAGTCGTAGACGCGGCTCAGCGTCACGTGGTTGTACTCCGGGCCAGCGCCGCCGAGCAGAATCACGTCGGGGGTGTCCGGCGCCGCGTCGGGGCCATAGTCGCTTGCGTAGACGAGGTCGATGCCGGGCATGTCCTCGCCGATCTGGCCGCTGTTGACCAGGAAGCACCGGGCGTCGGGATACTGGCTGCGCACGTAGTCAGCGGTCAGAGCTGCGGCGGTGATCACTTCGTCTGCGGCGACGTCCATCCCGGCATCCGTCAGCAGCCGGGCGATCTGCGCGCGGGTGCGGGTCGTGGTGTTGGTCAGATACGACCGGGCAATCTGGTTGTTGGCGAGCACGTGCAGCGTCTCCGCGGCGCCGTCGATGGGCTGCCACGAGGTCACCAAGACGCCATCGATGTCGAACAGCACCCCACCGACCGCCATCAGTGCGCCCTGACGGGACTGGCGGCTCTAGCGGTCGCGGGAATCGGGGCACCCGGCGACGTGCCCGAGGTGGGTGTCAGTGGTCGTTTGTATCGTTTCGTCATGGCCGAGTTTCGCTTTCGTCGTTCTGCGGTCGCGTGAGGCGCACGTACAAGTTCCGGCTGCGTCCGACGGCGCGTCAGCACATCGCGTTGGCGGCGTGTGTGGATGCGCATCGGGAGCTGTACAACGCCGCGTTGCAGGAACGCCGCGACGCCTGGCGGGCAAGCCGCACCCGCATCAGCTACGGCGATCAGTCTGCGCAGCTGAGCGAGATCCGGGCGCTGCGTGCGGATCAGGCGGTGTGGTCGTTCTCCAGCCAGCAGGCCACGCTGCGCCGACTCAACCGGGCGTTTGAGGATTTCTTCCGGCGAGTGAAAGCCGGCGCGAGGCCAGGGTATCCGAGGTTCAAAGGAAGGGCGCGCTTCGCCAGTGTGGAGTGGCCCAAAGACGGTGACGGCGCCCGCTGGCACCCCGACACGCACCGGGTTTATTTGCAGGGCGTCGGCCAGTTGAAAGTCACCGTGCACCGTGACGTGCTGGGTCGGGTGAAGACGATCCAGGTCCGCCGCGAGGGTCGGCGCTGGATGCTGATCCTTTCTTGTGACGACGTCCCCGCCAACCCGATGCCGGCAACGGGGCGTCAGGTTGGTGTTGATGTCGGGATTGCCAGTTTCGCCACCACTAGCGCCGGTGACCACCTTCATAATCCGCGCTGGGCTCGCACCGCCGCCGCCGGATTGGCCGCCGCCCAGCAGCGGCTGGCCCGCGCCAAGCAGGGGTCGAAGAACCGGGGCCGCCGGCGTGAGACGGTGGCCGCTCGACATCGCAAGATCGCCCACTGTCGCCGCGACTTCCACCACAAAGCCGCCCGCACACTGGTAAGCACCTATGACCTGGTTGCCGTGGAGGACCTCGCCATCGCAAACATGGTGCGCCGGGCCCAACCCGTCCCCGACCCCGACAAACCCGGTCAGTTCCTGCCCAATGGCGCGGCGGCCAAGACCGGGCTGAACCGAAGTATCTCCGATGCGGGCTGGGGGCAGTTCATCTCGATTCTGCGGGCCAAAGCGGAAGACGCTGGACGCGTATGGGTTGAGACCGATCCCCGGCACACCTCCGACGGTTGCGAAGCGTGTGGCCACGCAGCCAAAGAGAATCGCGTCACCCAAGCGGTATTCGCTTGTCAGAAGTGTGGGCACCGTGCCCAGGCCGACGAGCACGCCGCACGCAACATCCTGCGGGCCGGGCTGGCCCATCACACGGCTCACGCTGCGTGAAGAGAATCTGGCGGCTTCGGCCATCAGAGAAGTCACGCTGCGACAGTAAACGGCGCCCGTTGCCGCGCAAGTCGGACGGGTTACCGGCGCGCCCACTCGCTGTCGGCCACCCACGGCGACGCCGTCGCCGCGATCGACCAGCCGAGCTCGGCGGGAACGTCGATCACCTGATAGCGCTTCACCCCGGCCGCGGTCGCCGCGATCAGCGTCGCCACCCCGGCCCGGCGCTGCAGGAACGTCTGGCGCACCGTCCAGCCGATGATGCCCGCGGCGGCGACGCAGTCGCGGCGGCGTTCCAGGCTGCCCGCCCGCGCAACCAGCCAGCTGCCGTCGACCCGATGCCCGAGAGCGCGCGCCCGGTCGGCGGCCAGAAACGCGCAACACAGTGTCACCACCGCAAGCACAATCCACGCCCATATCGGCACGGTCGCGAACACGGCGGCCACCGCCAGCCCGACGGCGACGACGGCGGGCGCCGCGAACGCACGGGTCCAGCGTCTGCGCGTCGCGGCCGGGCCGTGCGCGCGCACCGGGCCGGACACCGCATCGGCGTTCTCGATCAACTCGGTCAGCACGGACTCCGCGGTGCGAACGGGGCACGGCGGCAGCAGCAGCGAGGCCTCCCCCGCGCCTGCGACACCGGTCATCACAGCATCCAGCCGCGCGCCGCCGAGCAGCCGGACCAGCAGCGGCTGGCGCAGAGTTCCGCCGCGCAGCCTGCGCATGTCGAACGTGTGCTCACGCTTGCGGAGCAGACCATGCTCGAGATGCAACAGGTCGGCATCGCGTCTGAGCACCAGGTTGCCGAACGTCACCAGCGACCGCAGCACGGAGAGCACCACCGAGGCAAGCACCACGACCGCGATGACGACGGAGACGCTCGCGATCACACCGAACCGCTGCGCAGCGTCGCGGCCCGACTCGGCGAGTCTCGAATGCTCCAGTGCCGCACCGAGTCCCGCCTGGTACACCACGCCGACCGCGGCGACAATCATGGCGAGACCGGTGAAGCTCAAGGGGCTGTAGCGCAGCCACGACGGGTGCCAGCGCGCCAGCAGGCGGCCCGCTGAATCCGGTTGGTCACCGGAGTAGTCTGCCGGAGCCAGCGAGTCGGCGAGCAGGATCGCGCGCAGCCGTGGCACGTCCTCTGCGGGCACCGCGTCCAACGCGAACTCGGTGTCGCCGCTGGCCTGCTGTCCGGTGCTGACCCGCAACACCGTCAGCCCGAGCAGCTGATGCAGCAGCCGGGCGTCGGTTTGAACCGAACGAATCCGGTTGCGCGGCACCGAAACAACCTTGCGCTGCAGAAGGCCGGTGCGCAGCTGCACCTCGTCCGGCTCGATGCGATACGTCGTGGTGAACCAGCGCAGGACACCGAACCCGATGGTCACTGCCAGCGCCGCCACCGACCACATCGGGTTACCCGTCGCCGAACCCAGCACGACCGCGCCGATCAGCAGTGGAATCTGCCGAAGCACCTCATGTACGGGATGCACCAACAACATTCGCGGGCTCAGCCGGTGCCACACCCGCTGGGTCGCCGGCGCGGTCACGTCGCATCCTCCGCGCCGAGTGCGGCGATGTCGGTGAGCTGGGCGACGACGCGGTCGGCCACCTCTGAGTCCAACGCCACGATGCGCACCGCACCCGCCGACGACGCTGTCGTCACGGTGACGTTGGCCAACCCGAACAGCCGGTCCACCGGCCCGCGATAGGTGTCGACGGTCTGCACGCGGGAGATCGGGGCGATCCGGCGTTCCTGCACCAACCAACCCGAGCGGGTGTACACCGCCTGCGGGCTGATGTCCCACCGGTGCACGCGATACCGCCACAGCGGCCCGATGATGACGAACACGACTATCCCCAGTGCGGTGGCCGCGGCCGCCGCGATGTGCAGCCAGGACAGCCTGCTGTCGAGCACGAACCAGACCAGCTGGCCGACCACCAACACCAGCCACGGAATCGCCGCGCCGATCGCCCACACCACCGGCGCCTTGCGGCTCGGCGGATTGGCGGGATCAACCAGGTCCATGAGTCCCCCTCCGGAGATGCAGACATTCGGTGACACCGAAGAGCCGAAGGGTGCGACGCGTACGCGCCGGGACGAGGTCTGCGACCTCCGCGGTGGCGGCGATGATCGGCTCGTCGACGTCGAACATCTCCCCCTGGCTCACGATCGTCGCGGAGCCCGGCGGCGAGCACATTGCGCAGCCAGTCGGCTCGAGTGCCGTACGGCAAGGCGATGAGGACGCCATCGTGGGCTTCGATGATGTCCACCGGCGTCTCGTAGGTCCGCCCGCTTGTCCGTCCCACATGCCGAATCAGCGACGTCTGCGTGTCCGCGGATCCTGCTGTGCGAAGCACCCGCGGGTTCGTCACCGACCGGTTGAGGCGCCGCACGGCGTCGACGACCGGCTTCACCTTCCACCGCATTCCGGCCACGAGCACCCCGAACAACACGGCACCGATACCAACGGCCGCACCGACAACAAGTGCGGCTGCGCGCACGCCTCCTCGTCCTGACACGTCAACGACGGTAACCGCCCGTGAGTATCGTGCTGGTCATGACTGCCAAGCAGAAATGGACCGCCGCCGACGTGCCCGACCAGTCGGGACGGGTGGCCATCGTCACCGGCGCCAACACCGGCATCGGTTACGGCGCCGCCGCCGTGCTCGCAGGCAAGGGCGCACACGTCGTGCTGGCGGTGCGCAACCTCGACAAGGGCAACGACGCCAAGGCTCGCATCACCGCCGCGTCCCCCAACGCCGTCGTCACCGTGCAGGAACTCGACCTGACCTCACTGGACAACATCCGTACCGCCGCCGACGCGCTGCGCGCCGCCCATCCCCGCATCGACCTGCTGATCAACAACGCCGGCGTGATGTATACGGACAAGGCCAGCACGAAGGACGGCTTCGAGCTGCAGTTCGGCACCAACCACCTCGGCCACTTCGCGCTCACCGGGCGGTTGCTCGACAACATGCTCGGCGTCGACGGCTCCCGGGTGGTGACCGTCAGCAGCGTCGGCCACCGCATCAGGGCCCGAATCCATTTCGAGGATCTTCAGCTGGAGCGCAACTACGACCGCGTCGTCGCCTATGGGCAGTCCAAGCTGGCCAACCTGCTGTTCACGTACGAGCTGGCGCGACGGCTGAAGGCCAAAGGTGCCCCGACGATCGCGACGGCCGCACATCCCGGTGCCGCCGACACCGACCTCCTTCGCAACATGCCGGGCGGCATCAGGCAGGTCAGCCAGTTCGTCTGGTCGACCTTCATCGCACAGAACGCGGACATGGGCGCCGAACCGACGCTGCGCGCCGCGACCGATCCCGGCGCCCAGAACGCCGAGTACTACGGCCCCGGCGGCCTCGGCGAGCAGCGCGGTCACCCGAAAGTCGTCAAGTCCAGCGCTCAATCGCACGACGAAGATATTCAGCGCCGGTTGTGGAGCGTTTCCGAAGAGCTCACCGGCGTCACGTATCCGGTCTGATACCAATGAGTGTGAAGTGGAGCTCCACCGATGTGCCCGGTCAGTCCGGGCGCGTGGTCGTCATCACCGGCTCGAACACCGGCGTCGGCTACGAAGCCGCGGCCGTGTTGGCGAACAAGGGCGCGCATGTCGTGCTCGCAGTCCGAAACCTCGACAAGGGCGAGGACGCTAAGGCCCGTATCACCGCAACGAATCCCAACGCCAATGTTTCCGTGCAGGAGCTTGATCTGGCGTCGTTGGCAAGCGTGCGCAAGGCCACCGACGAACTCCGCGCCAACCATCCGCGCATCGACCTTCTGATCAACAACGCGGGCGTGGTGACCCTCGACAAAGCCGGCACCGAAGACGGTTTCGAGCTGCAGTTCGGTACGAACCACCTTGGTCACTTCGCACTCACCGGTCTGCTGCTGGAAAACATGCTTGCGGTGAGTGATTCCCGGGTGGTCACCATGAGCAGCCCGGGCCATCGATTCTTGGCCACAATCGATTTCGACCACCTGAAGCTGGATCCCTCATACAACCGGTACGCCGGCTACGGGCGGTCCAAGCTCGCCAATCTGCTTTTCACCTACGAGTTGGCACGTCGGCTCAAGGCCAAGGGCGCGCCGACGATCGCGTTGGCGGCCCACCCTGGCGCTTCGTCTACCGAGTTGTTGCGCAACGTACCGGGCTTGATCCGCAAACCCGTTCAGTTCGCATGGACCCGCTATGCCCAAAGTGCGGCAATGGGGGCCCTCCCGCCCCTGCGGGCTGCTACCGACCCCAACGCTCGGAGCGGCCAGTACTACGGGCCCGACGGGCGCGGCGAGCAGCGCGGGCATCCGAAAGTCATTGATTCCAGCGCAACATCGCACGATGAGGACCTCCAGCGTCGGCTGTGGTGCGCTTCCGAAGACCTCACCGGCGTCCCGTTCCCGATCTGATGCGGTCCGTCGAAGAGCACCGGCGCATCGTTGGCGCCCTGATCACGCCCCGCCCACCGGTCGGGGTGGCGCTCGCCGACTCGCTCGGGCTTGTGCTCGCCGATGATGTGATCGCGCCGCTGTCGCTGCCCGGCTTCGACAACTCGGCCATGGACGGCTACGCCGTCGTCGCCGACGATATCGCCGCAGCGAGCGAAGAACACCCGGTGCTGCTGCCCGTCGCCGAGGACATCCCCGCGGGCCGCACCGATACGCTGACGCTGAAACCCGGTACGGCACACCGGATCATGACGGGTGCGCCCGTTCCGTCCGGCGCGACCGCCGTGGTTCCCGTCGAAGCCACCGACGGCGCGACGGACACCGTGGCGATCCGCGCGGCCGCCAAAGCGGGACAGCACCTGCGCCACGCCGGCGAGGACGTCACCGCGGGCACCACTGTGCTGCGGGCCGGGCAGGTCGTCTCACCCGCGGTGCTCGGTCTGGCCGCGGCACTGGGCCTGAGCGAGTTGACAGTCGTTCCGCGGCAACGGGTTTTGGTGATGTCGACCGGCTCGGAGCTGGTTGCGCCCGGTACGCCGCTGAAGCCGGGCCAGATCTACGAGTCCAATGCGTTCATGCTCGCCGCGGCCGTCCGCGATGCGGGCGCCGACGTCGTCGCATCGGCGATGACCGGTGACGACGTCGGCCAGTTCCGGGCGGCGCTGGAAGGCCACGCCGGCGAGGCCGACCTGATCATCACCACCGGCGGCGTGAGTGCGGGCGCGTATGAAGTCGTCAAGGACGCGTTCGGAGCCGCGGGCGAGGTCGACTTCGTCAAGGTGGCGATGCAGCCGGGCATGCCGCAGGGTGCGGGCAGGGTTGCGGGGCGACCGATCATCACGCTGCCCGGCAACCCGGTCAGCGCCCTGGTGTCGTTCGAGGTCTTCATCCGCGCACCGCTGCGTGAAGCCATGGGGCTTCCCGCGGCGCAGCGGCCACGGCTGATGGCGGAGCTGACCGAGCATCTGACGTCACCGCGCGGCAAAAGACAGTTCCGTCGCGGCGTACTGGACGCCCACAAGGGCTCGGTCACCAGTTATGGGCCGCCCGCGAGCCATCACCTGCGCTGGTTGGCGTCGGCCAACTGCCTGCTGGAGATCGAGGAGGACGTCGTCGAACTGGCGGCGGGAACTTCCGTGCAGGTATGGGACCTGTCGGGCGGGTAGTCACCCGTAGAATCGCTGCACGATGGCCAGACGCCCCGACCTCCGATCAGGCCCCGCGCGACTCGTGGCGCTGGCGAAAACCACAATCCCTCCGATGCACCCGGCCGGGCTGCCGTTCGTCGGTATCAGCCTTGCGGTTGCCGCGGCGGGCCGGAGGAATCGGTGGTTGCGCCGCGCCGGCCTGCTGGCGGCAGGCGCTAACGCCGCGTTTTTTCGCCACCCACCCCGGGTCCCGCCCAACCGCCCCGGTGCGGTCGTCGCACCGGCCGATGGATTGATCTGTCTGGTCGAGGCGGCGACCCCGCCCGCAGAAATGAACCTGCCCGACCGGCCACTGCCCCGCATCAGCATCTTCCTGTCGATATTCGACGCGCACGTCCAGCGGATCCCGATCAGCGGTGAGGTGGTGGCCGTGGCGCATCGACCGGGTTTGTTCAGATCGGCCGAACTCGCCGCGGCCAGCGACGACAACGAACGCAACAGCGTGCTGATTCGCACTCCCGAGGGTGCCGAGGTGCTGGCCGTGCAGATCGCCGGGCTGGTCGCCCGGCGCATCGTGTGCACCGTCGCGGCCGGTGACAAAGTGACGATCGGTGACACCTACGGCCTGATCCGGTTCGGGTCGCGGCTGGACACCTACCTTCCCGAGGGGTCCGAAGTGCTTGTGCTGCCCGGCCAGCGGGCCGTCGGCGGCGAGACGATCCTCGCGAAGTTGCCGCGATGAAACCCCGCGTCAAGAGGCCGGTCGTCAGCCTGCGGATGTTGCCGAGTGCGATGACGGTCGCCGCGATCTGCCTGGGCTTGTCGGCGGTCAAGTTCGCGCTCGACAACCGGCCCACCGAGGCGATGGCGTTCCTGGCCATCGCGGCAATCCTGGATGCCCTCGACGGCCGCATCGCCCGGTTGCTCAAGGCCACGTCGAAGATGGGCGAGGAGATCGACTCGCTGGCCGACGCGGTGAACTTCGGGGTGGCACCGGCGTTCATCGTTTACGGGACGCTGCTGTCGCACTCGCGGATCGGCTGGATCGTCGTGCTGCTCTATGCGGTGTGCATAGTGCTGCGGCTCGCCCGGTACAACACCATGCTGGCCGAGGACAAGCCCGCCTACACGAACCAGTTCTTCGTCGGCATGCCCGCACCCGCGGGCGCAATCGGCGCGATCGGGCCGTTGGCCGCCAAGATGCAGTTCGGCGACGGCTGGTGGACGTCGGAGCCCGCCGTCGTCATCTGGATGATCGGCGTTTCCCTGCTGGCGGTCAGCACCATCCCGATGCGCAAGATCCACACCTTCGCCATCTCGCAGAACATGGTGGTTCCGCTGCTGGCGCTGTTGGCCGTCGGCGTCGCTGCGTCGATCCTGTACGGCTACGTCGTGATCCTGCTGATCATCCTGGCTTACGTCATTCACATCCCGTTCGCGGTGCGGACCACGGCGTGGCTGTCGAAGCACCCCGAGGTGTGGGACGACAAGCCCAAGGCGCAACGGCAGGCGCGGCGTGCGATCCGCCGGGCCCAGCCGCGCGCACAACGGCGGCGATCGATGGCCCGGCTCGGACTACGCAGACCGCCGGGCCCCTGACATGACAGGGTTCGACGTCAGCGATCGCCCGGTACCCCGGCAACAGCTCTCGCTCACCGCGCGACTGAATACCTCGGCACTCGACTCTCGCCGCGGTGTGGTGCGCCTGCATCCGGAAGCGATTGCCGCCCTGGGTATTCGGGAATGGGATGCGGTCTCGCTGACCGGTTCACGAACCACCGCCGCGGTGGCGGGGGTGGCCCCGGCAGGTACTCCGGCCGGCACGGCGCTGCTCGACGACGTCACCCTGTCCAACGCCGGACTGCGGGAGAACACCGCCGTGCTGGTCGCGCCGGTGACGGTCTACGGCGCCCGATCGGTGACGGTGCGCGGATCGAACCTGGCTACCCAGTCGATCTCGTCGGCGACCCTGCGCCAGGCCCTATTGGGCAAGGTGATGACGGTCGGCGACACCGTTTCGCTGTTGCCACGTGAGCTCGGCCCCGACATCCCGACGTCGGAGGCCAGCAGTGCACTGGCATCGGCCGTCGGCATCACGTGGACTTCCGAGCTGCTGACGGTGAGCGGCGTCGACCCAAGGGGACCGGTTAGCGTGCAACCGAATTCGGTTGTGAGTTGGGGTAACGGCGTAACCCCCGCACCGCAGTCAAAGTCAGGTCAGCACGTGGTGACGACGCCTTCGCAACCGTCGGATACCGCCGTCAAGTTCGATGATCTCAAGGGCTCCCACACTCAGGCCGGCCGGCTCACCGAATGGCTCAAGCTCGCACTCGACGAACCCGATTTGCTCAAAACCCTTGGTGCCGAACCGAATCTCGGGGTGCTGGTGTCAGGACCTGCCGGTGTCGGCAAGGCCACCATGGTGCGGACGGTGTGCGCCGGACGGCGCCTGGTTGAACTGGACGGGCCGGAGGTGGGTGCGCAGCGCGCCGAGGACCGGCTCAGCAGCGTCGCCTCAGCGGCGGCGAGCGTTCGCGACGGCGGCGGCGTCCTGCTCATCACCGACATCGACGCGCTGCTGCCCGTCGTCTCAGAACCGGTCGCGACACTCGTTCTGGGCGAGTTGCGGACCGCGGTGGCGACGCCGGGGGTGGCGTTCGTCGCGACCTCGGCGGTTCCCGAATCACTCGATGTCCGGTTGCGCGCGCCCGACCTGTGCGACCGCGAACTCGGGCTGAGCCTGCCCGACGCCGCGATCCGCAAGCAGCTGCTCGAGGTGTTGTTGCGCGACGTGCCGGCCAAGGACCTAGATCTCGGCGAGATCGCTGAGCGCACACCGGGATTCGTGGTAGCGGATCTGTCCGCGCTGGTGCGCGAGGCCGCGCTGCGGGCGGCAGCCAGGGCCAGCGAGGACGAGAAGCCGCCGACCCTGACCCAGGATGACCTGACGGGTGCGCTGAGCGTGATCCGTCCGCTGTCGCGGTCCGCTACCGAAGAGGTGGCGGTCGGCTCGGTGACGCTCGAGGACGTCGGCGACATGGCCGAAACCAAGCAGGCGCTCATCGAATCCGTGCTGTGGCCGCTTCAGCATCCAGAGACCTTCGAGCGGCTCGGCATCCAACCGCCGCGCGGCGTGCTGCTCTACGGGCCGCCCGGCTGCGGCAAGACGTTCGTGGTGCGCGCGCTGGCGAGCTCCGGACGGCTGTCTGTGCACGCGGTCAAGGGCGCCGAACTAATGGACAAGTGGGTCGGCGCGTCGGAGAAGGCGGTGCGCGAATTGTTCCGCCGCGCCCGCGATTCCGCTCCATCACTCGTGTTCCTCGACGAGATCGACGCCCTGGCGCCACGGCGTGGGCAGAGCTTCGACTCCGGTGTCACCGACCGGGTGGTGTCCGCGCTGCTGACCGAGATGGATGGCATCGAACCGCTGAACGACGTGGTGGTGCTCGGCGCCACCAACCGGCCCGACCTGATCGACCCTGCGCTGCTGCGGCCGGGCCGGCTGGAGAAGCTGGTGTTCGTCGCGCCGCCTGACGCCGACGCGCGTCGCGAGATCCTGCGCACCGCAGGCAAATCCATTCCGCTCGCCGACGACGTCGACCTCGACGCACTGGCCGATGATCTGGACGGTTACAGCGCGGCCGACTGCGTTGCGTTGTTGCGCGAGGCCGCGTTGACGGCCATGCGGCGCTCCATCGACGCGGCAGACGTGACGGGGGCCGACGTCGCCAAGGCCCGCGAAACGGTGCGGCCGTCCCTGGACCCGGTACAGGTCGAGGCGCTGAAGGCGTTCTCCGCCGGCCGCTGACTAGGGCCGCGCCTCGAGCACAAGGTTGAACGGCGTCTCGGTGGCCCGCCGGAAACGCGTGAAGCCGCCGCCGTCGACGACGACCTCTCGTAGCCGCGCTTCACCGGCTTGAGCGCCGAGTGCGGGTCCGTTGCGCGCCAGGGAGACCGGTACGCAGATCTGGGTGGACGCGCCGTACATCACTCGGCCCACCGGATTGAGGTTGTCCTGCAGCCGGTCGTTGGCGAACGGCTCCACGATCATCGCGGTGCCGTCGTCGCTGATCGCCTCGCGTGCGTGCCGGGACACGCTGACCGGGTCGCCCATGTCGTGCAGGCAGTCGAAGAAGGCAATGAGGTCGAAGTCCTTGCCCGCATACCCGACCGCATCGGCGACCTCGAACCGCGCGTTGGTGGCACCCGCCGCCGCTGCTTTCTCGGTTGCGACCCTGATCGAATCGTCGTGGTAGTCGTAGCCGACGAACTCCGAATCCGGGTAGGTCTTGGCCATCAGGATGGTGCTCGCGCCGTGCCCGCAGCCGACGTCGGCGACTTTGGCTCCGCTCTGCAATTTCTCGACGACGCCGTCCAGGGCAGGCAGCCATGCGCCGATCAGGCTTGTGTTGTAGCCGGCGCGGAAGAAACGTTCCGTTCCCTCGAACAGGCACGGGTGATGGTCGCCCCACTCCATGCCGGCACCGGACTTGAAATTCTTCAGCGTGTGCTCGAGCGCATGAAACGTCGCCTCGACGATGTTGTATGCGCCGGGCATGTCGACCGGACCGTTCGGGTCGGTCAGGCACAGCGCCTGCTCCGGACTCAGCGACCACGTGTCGGATTCGGGGTCGTACTGCACATATCCGCCTGCGCCCTGATTGCCGAGCCATTCGCGGACGTAGCGCTCATCGGTACCCGTGCGCTGCGCCAGTTGGCCCGACGTCATGGCCCCCTTCGCCAGTTCCCGGTACAGCCCGAGTCGATCGCCGACGAGTATCAGCGTCGCGCTCATCGCGGCGCCCAGATCGCCCACGGCCTTGCCGAGGAACTCGTTCAACTTCGTTTCGTCTACATCCATGGCGCCATGGTGACCCCTGAGCACCACCGGAGTCGGACATTGGCATTAAATATCTTGACAGTGACTAGTTGGAGGCGCATAGTCGAGTGTGTAACTAGTCACCGTCAAGATCTGATTTCGGGAGGCAGCATGACCGCGCAGGCGACGCCCTCGGTTCGCGTCGGCGACCGAGAGCGGGAGAAGACCGCGAACCAACTCGGTCAGGCGCTGGCGCAGGGTTATCTCGCGATGGACGAGTACGAGACTCGGATCCGGGCCGCGTTCGGCGCCCACACCACCGCGGAGCTCGGCCAACTCGTCGCCGACCTGCCGCTGGCCCAGCTGCGGCGCACCGACCCGCGTCGCCGTGAGGCACGACGGGCAGCGGCGCGCCGCGGCGTCCAGTTTCATCTGGCCGGCTACCTGGCGATGGTCGTGATCGTGCTCGCGGTATGGCTCACGGTCGGCCTGACCGCAGGCGCCTGGTACTTCTGGCCGATCTGGCCCATCCTCGGCGCCGGGATCGGGGTCCTCGGCCACGCCGTCCCGATCCGCGCGATGTCACGGAGTCAGTGCCGCACCCAGTGACCGACAGCGGCCGCGGCATGCGACGGGGTCGGTGGCTGATCGTCCGCCCATGCGACATAACCGTCGGGACGCACCAATACCGCGGCAGGCAACGTGGCGTCGTGGTGCACCGCATGCACGACGTCCGCGCCGTCGACGCCGACGCCCTCCGCCGTCACCATCACGAACTCACCCGTGCGCAGAAGTTCGTAGAGCCGGGTGCCTCCGCAGTCGACGTCGGGCATTCGCCGCCCGACCATGCGGTGGTCGCCGCGCGAAGCGCGCGGATAACCGATGCCGATCTGACTGAGCCGTCCGGCCACGAACCGACGCCCGACCGGCAACCGAGTCACCGCGCCGACGGCGAGCCGCTGCGCCAGGCGCTGCGCCTTCGACCGGCCGAGCACGAGCTGGTTGAACGCGTCGGTCAGCCGCAGTACCGCTTCGCCGACGGGATGGCGCTCGCGCTCGTAACTGTCCAGCAGCCAGCCGGGCGCGGTCCCGCGGATGGCCGCGGCGAGTTTCCAGCCTAGGTTCATCGCGTCGCCGATGCCGGTGTTCATGCCCTGACCGCCCAGCGGCGAGTGCACGTGTGCGGCATCGCCCGCGATGAACACACGACCGGCTCGATAGTGCTCCGCCTGCTTACGCTCGGACAAAAACCTTGAACTCCAGCGCATTTCGATCATGCCGAAGTCCTCGTCCGCGATACGGTGGAACGCGTCCCGGACCTCGTCCAGTGTGACCGGCTCCTTCAGCGGCGCCTGCTCACGCAACCGGTCCCAGGCGATGGCGCGGAACCAACCGTCGCCGAACGGGATCATCAGCACCACCCCCTTCTCATTGGTCACGCCGGTCAACGTGTCTTCCGGCGCCCGCGTGAGGCGCACATCGGCGAGCAGGATGTGTGTCTCGTACTGCTTGCCGACCCACTCGATTCCGACCAACCGCCGCACGGTGCTGTGCGCGCCGTCGCACCCCACCACGTACTTGGCCCGCACGGTGGCGCCGTCGGCGCACTCCACAGTCACGCCGTCGTCGTCCTGCGTCAGGCCGATGACCTCGGCGCCGCGCACGATCGGCACCTCGAGGTCATCCACCCGCTTCTGCAGGACATGTTCGGTTCCGCTTTGCGGAGCGATTAACAACATCGCGAACCTGCTCGGCAGCTCACGCAGGTTGATCGTCGCGCCGCCCGGCGGCGCGATGTCGTAGACGCGGTACCCCACGGGTCAGCAGCTCGTCGGCCATTCCGCGGGCGTCGAGCAGTTCGAGCGTGCGCGCATGCACGGCAAACGCCCTGGTGATGTTGGGCATGTCGGTGCGCTCCTCGAGCAACCGCACCGTCGCGCCGCCGAGTGCGAGTTCACTGGCCAGCATCAGCCCGGTCGGCCCGGCCCCAACCACAACGACATCGGAAGTCTCCACGACGCCGGATGGTAGCTGTATACGCCCACGTAGACTCGCAAAAGCCCAAGCCTTCACCCGGCTGACACCCCGAGAGTTCGGAGTGCCTTGCTCGCCATCCTGTTCGCCCACGCGGTCGCCACCGCGTTGGCTCCCCTTCTGGTGTACCGGTGGGGACGGATGGCGTTCTACCCGCTGAGCCTCGTCCCGCTGGGCTCACTGATCTGGGTGGCACTGAACTGGCCTGGTCCCGGCCAGGCCCGCAGCATCACCGTGTCGTGGGTGCCGGAGCTGTCGATGGACATCACGCTGAGGTTCGACGCGCTCGCGGCGATCATGAGCGTGCTGGTGCTCGGCATCGGCGCGCTGGTGCTCTTCTATTGCGCCGACTACTTCCACCACCACGACGGGCACACCGAGAAGCGGCTGCCCAGCTTCGCGGCCGAGCTGGTCGCGTTCGCGGGCGCCATGTTCGGGTTGGTGATCAGCGACAACATGCTGGTGCTCTACGTGTTCTGGGAGCTCACCACGGTGCTGTCGTTCCTGCTGGTCGGGCCATTACGCCGAACGCGCCACCAGCCGGCGGGCCGCGGTGCAGGCGCTGCTGGTCACCACGGCGGGCGGCCTGGCGATGCTGGTCGGCATCGTCGTGCTCGGCACGATCTCGGGCACCTACCTGCTGTCGCGAGCTGATCGCGGCGCCGCCGTCCGGGCTGGCGGCGTCGGTCGCGCATCGTGCTGATTCTTGTTGGTGCACTGGCGAAGTCGGCCATCGTCCCGTTGCATTTCTGGCTGCCGGGCGCGATGGCCGCGCCGACCCCGGTGAGCGCGTACCTGCACGCCGCCGCGATGGTCAAGGCGGGCGTCTACCTGATCGCCCGGCTGACACCGGGGTTCGCCGACTCGCCGCCATGGCGACCGATCGTGGTGACGCTCGGCGTGCTGACCGTGCTGCTCGCCGGCTGGCGCGCGGTCCGCGAATACGACCTGAAGCTGATCCTGGCGTTCGGCACGGTGAGCCAACTCGGTCTGATGACCGTGATGGTCGGCGCGGGCGGCAGCGATCTCATGCTGGCCGGGCTCGCCGTGGTGTGCGCGCATGCGATGTTCAAGGCCGCGCTGTTCATGGTCGTCGGCATCATCGACCACGCCACCGGCACCCGCGACATCCGCAGACTGGCCTGGCTCGGGCAGCGCAGCAGGCCGCTGCTGGTCATCGCCGTCGGCGCGACCGCAAGCATGGCGGCACTGCCACCGTTCCTCGGCTTCGTCGCCAAGGAGGCCGACTACGAAACCCTTTTGCACAGTGAGTCATTGGGCCCGACCGCGCCGTTCGTGCTCGCCGGCGATCGTCATCGGCTCGGTGTTCACCACGATTTACAGCCTGCGGTTCCTCTGGGGCGCGTTCGGCCGAAAGGGCAGGCCGGAACCCAGCACCCGCGTCGCGAGCATGCACCCGCCACCGACGACGTTCCTGGCCCCACCCGCCATCCTGGCCGCCGCCGGCCTGCTCTTCGGGCTGTGGCCCGCTCCCCTCGACCACGCGCTCGACACCTACGCCGATACGGTGCCCGGCGGCCAGGACTACGACCTGGCGCTGTGGCACGGCATCGGGCTGCCGCTGCTGCTGTCGATCTTGGTGCTGGCCACCGGCACCGCCGCCTTCTTCGGCCGGTCGCGGCTTCGCGCACCAGGCGGGCCTATCTGCCGCTGGGGAACGCCGACCGCATCTACGACGCGGTCATCCGGGGCGCCGATGTGCTCTCCGTCCGGCTGACCGGCGCGACTCAGCGCGGCTCCATTCCCGCCACCCAGGCGGTGATCCTCTCGACGCTCGCGGTGGTGCCGGTAGTGGTGCTGGCGCTCGGGGCGCGTGACCGGCCCGAGTTCGCGCTGTGGGGTTCGCCGCTGCAGGTGATCATCGGGCTGTTGATCCTGGTCGCCGCCGTGGGTGCGACATTGATGCGCAACCGGCTCGCCGCGGTGCTGCTGGTCGGCGTCACCGGCTATGGCTGCGGCACCATCTTCGCGTTCCACGGCGCGCCCGACCTGGCGCTGACCCAGTTCCTGGTGGAGACCCTGACGCTTGTCATCTTCGTGCTGGTGTTGCGGACGCTGCCCGCGGAGTCCGATCAGACGAACATCCGCAAACACCGCCTGCCGCGGGCGGCGCTGGCGCTTGCGGTCGGTGCGAGTGTCACCACCCTTGCTGTCTTCGCGATGGCCGCCCGCACCGGTGTGCCGATCGCTGCGCTGCTGCCCGACGCCGCGTACTACCGCGGACACGGTGCCAACACCGTCAACGTGCTGCTGGTCGACATTCGCGCCTGGGACACCCTCGGCGAGGTATCGGTGCTGCTGGTCGCCGCGACCGGAGTGGCGTCAATGGTGTTCCGGCACCGGCGTTTTGGTGCCGCACCACGCGTCGCCGACGCCGGCCGGCCCGACATTTCGCCGAGCTCGACGGTCGCCACCAGCCCGGCCGCAGGCGACATCACCTGGTTGCGGGGCAGTGAGTTGCGCGACCCCAGACACCGGTCGCTGGTGTTGGAGGTCGCGACGCGGATGATTTTCCCGCTCATCATGGTGCTGTCCGCGTACTTCTTCTTCGCAGGCCACAACACACCGGGCGGCGGCTTCGCGGGCGGGCTGACCGCCGGTCTTGCCCTCGTGCTGCGCTATCTCGCCGGCGGACGATACGAACTCGGTGAAACGCTGCCGCTGGACGCGGGCAAGATCCTCGGCGTCGGGCTGGGTTTGTCGGCGGGCACCGCGGTGGTGTCGCTGCTGCTTGGCGCACCGGTGCTGTCATCGGCGGTGCTGCAGTTCGACATTCCGGTGTTGGGCACCGTCAAACTCGTCACCGCGTTGTTCTTCGACCTCGGCGTGTACATGATCGTCGTCGGACTTGTACTCGACGTGCTGCGCAGCCTGGGCGCGCGGGTGGACGTCGACATGGCCGAGAAGCGCGCGACAGGACCCGCGGCGGTGATGCCGCGATGACGACGTTCCTGGTTCCGCTCGTGTTGGTCGGCGGTCTCACCAGTGTCGGGGTCTACCTGCTTGCTGGAACGCAATCTGACGCGAATGCTGCTGGGGCTGTTGCTGATCGGCAACGCCGTCAACCTGTTGATCCTTCTCGTCGGCGGACCGTCCGGCAACCCACCGATTCGCGGCAGGGTCAGCGACGGCCATACCGCGACCGCAGATCCGTTGGCGCAGGGGATGATCCTCACCGCAATCGTCATCAGCATGGGGATCGCGGCGTTCGTACTGTCGCTGATCTACCGGACGTATCGGCTGACCACCGAGGAAGAGGTCGTCAACGATCCCGAGGACACCCGCGTCTCGAAGCTCGCCGACGAGGACCTCGCCGCCATCGACGAAGACCGCCCCGTTCCGGACAAGGCCCGCGACACCGACGAGCCTGACGAGCTGGACGCGCTCCCCGGCTTGGAGGGGTCGCGATGAGCAGCCAGCGAGAAGCGAAGCGGGATCGCGCATGAGCACAGCCTCGGTGTTGACCCCACTGCCCGTGCTGATTCCGATGCTCGGTGCGGCGACGACGATGTTCGCCGGCCGCAGGCCGCGGCTACAGCGGGCGATCACGCTGAGCGCATTGTCCGCGGTGGTCGTCGTGTGCGCGGCGCTGCTCTACCTCGCCGACCGCGACGGCACCCTGGCACTGCAGGTCGGCGGCTGGGGACAAAGCGTGGCGGGCATGGGCCCGCTGGGCGTCACGCTTGTGGTGGACCGGCTTTCGGCGATGATGATGGTCGTCTCGTCGATCGTGCTGCTGGCGGTGGTGCTCTACGCCATCGGGCAGGGCATCCGGGACGGCGACGACCGCCAACCGGTGTCGATCTTTCTGCCCACCTATCTCGTGCTGTCGGCCGGCGTGTGCAATGCCTTCCTGGCCGGCGACCTGTTCAACCTCTTCGTCGGCTTCGAAGTGCTGCTGGCCGCGAGCTTCGTGCTGTTGACCATCGGGGCCAGTACCGAGCGCGTCCGCGTCGGCATCTCCTACGTCATGGTCTCGATGGTGTCGTCGGTGATCTTCCTGATCGGCATCGCGCTCGTCTACGCGGCGACCGGCACACTCAACATGGCCGAGGTCGCCGTCCGGCTCGACGGAGTTTCACCGGGCACCCGCAGCGCACTGTTCGCGGTGCTGCTTGTCGCGTTCGGCATCAAGGCGGCGGTCTTCCCGCTGTCCACCTGGCTGCCCGACTCCTACCCGACCGCCCCGGCACCTGTCACCGCGGTGTTCGCCGGCCTGCTGACGAAAGTCGGTGTGTACGCGATCATCCGGACGCATACGCTGCTGTTCCCCAACGGCGGGCTGGACCGGATGCTGATGGTGGCCGCGTTCCTCACCATGATCGTCGGCATCCTCGGCGCCATCGCGCAGAGCGACATCAAGCGGCTGCTGTCCTTCACCCTGGTCAGCCACATCGGCTACATGGTGTTCGGCGTCGCGCTGTCCAGCGAGCTCGGCCTGTCGGGCGCGATCTACTATGTCGCGCACCACATCCTGGTGCAGACGGCGCTGTTCCTGGTCGTCGGCCTGATCGAGCGGCAGGCGGGCGCATCGACGCTGCAACGCCTCGGCGGCCTCGCGGCGGCCAGCCCGCTTCTAGCGTTTGTCTTCGTGGTGCCTGCGCTCAATCTCGGTGGCATTCCGCCATTTTCCGGATTCATCGGCAAGGTCGCACTGCTGGAGGCGGGCGCCCAGGACGGTTCGGTGCTGGCCTGGCTGCTGGTGGGCGGCAGCGTGCTGACCAGCCTGCTGACGCTGTACGTGGTTTCCCGCGTCTGGACACTGGCGTTCTGGCGTGCGAGGGCCGACGCGCCCGAAGGCGATATGGCGGCGGCGGCGCCGTCGGCCCTGCTCGATGACACGGAAGACATCCTCCTGGCCGAGCGCACCGACGTCGGCCGCATGCCGGTGGGCATGCTGGTGCCGACCGGTGCGCTCATCGCCGTCGGGCTCACGCTGACCGTGCTGGCGGGCCCGATCGTCGGCTACAGCGAGCGCGCGGCGGCTGAATTGCTTGACCGCGATCGCTACATCTCGGCCGTCCTCGGCGAGGCGGCACGATGAGAAGCCATCTGCTGCGGGTCTGGGTGCTGTGCTGGCTGATGCTGGTGTGGATTCTGCTGTGGGGCAAGGCTTCCCCGGCCAATATCGTCGGCGGCCTGGTGGTGGCCTTGGTGATCACCGTGCTGTTGCCGCTTCCAGTCGTGCCCGTGGAAGGTCGGCTGCACCCGATATCCCTGGTGCGGTTGGTCGTCATCGTCGCGTATCAGTTGGTGCTGTCGTCCCTGCAGGTGGCCTGGCTCGCGATCAGGCCGGGACCGCCACCGCTCAGCGCGGTGCTGCGCGCCCGGCTTGCGATCAAGTCGGATCTGGTGCTTGCCCTGGCCGTCAACATCTTCACACTCATACCCGGCTCGATGGTGCTGGAGATCGACCAGGAGCGGCGGCTGATCTACGTACACGTCATCGATGTCGGTAACGAGAGGGCCGTCGCCCGCTTCTACCGACAGGTCGAGCAGATCGAACGCTTGCTGATAGCGACGTTCGAGCGCGACGCCGACTGGCAGCCATCGACCAAAACGGAGACCCTGTGACAACCGTGTGGATCATCGCCGCCGTCATGCTGACCGCGGCAGCGGCGATCGTGATGTTCCGGATCCTTGCCGGGCCGAGCACGCTGGACCGACTCGTCGCGCTGGACACCTTGGTGGCCGTGACGATGTGCGCGATCGGAACCTGGGCGGCGTTCAGCCTGGACACCACCGTCACGTACGGCCTCACCGCACTCGCGTTGATCAGCTTCGTCGGCTCGGTGAGCGTGGCGCGGTTCCGCGTACCCGACATCCGCCGCCGAAACGAGAGCAGGTACCGGCGATGAACATTGCAGACGTCGTGACCGCCGTGCTGGTGCTCAGCGGCTCGACGCTGGCGCTCACCGCCGCGATCGGGGTTGTCCGGTTCCCCGACACCCTGACGCGCATGCACGCCGCGACCAAGCCGCAGGTGCTGGGCCTGCTGCTGGTGCTGGTCGGCGCCGCGATCCGGTTACGTGGCAATGTGGATGTCGGCATGCTGATCCTGACCGGTGTGTTCACCGTGATCACCGCGCCGGTCGTGGCGAACCGGGTGGGCCAATTGGCGTACCGCGAGCAGAACATTCATGACCTGCTGACCAAGGACGAACTGCACGAGTACACCGAGGGCGGAACGAATGAGCCAGAACTGACGACGACTCCTGGGACATCACCGAAGGCGTCGGCGCGACAGCGTTGGGCGTGGCCTGGGCGCGGTCACAGGAGGCGACGTCGGACTACCCGCTGTTCACCGACCCCCATGCGGAGGTGTTCGTCGAAGAGGCGATGAAGCGGGGCTGGCACGGGCCGCAGGTCGCGATGGCCGAGCGGATCCGGTCGATAGCGGGCTATGCCGCGGCGCGCACCAAATGGTTCGACGAGTTCTTCATCGCGGCGAGTGCCGGCGGCATCGGCCAGGCGGTGATCCTCGCCGCCGGTCTGGACGCCAGGGCGTGGCGGCTGCCGTGGAACGACGGCAGCGTCGTCTACGAGATCGACCAACCCAAGGTGCTCGCGTTCAAGACCGAGACGCTGCACGCGCCGTGGCGTCGAACCCGCAGTCCGCTATGTCGCGGTCCCCGTCGATCTCCGACACGATTGGCCAAAGGCGCTGCGTGAAGCGGGATTCGATGCCGGCGAGCCGACCGCATGGGCGGCAGAAGGATTGCTGCCTTACCTGCCCGCCGATGGCCAGGACCTGCTGTTCGAACGCATCGACGAACTCAGCGCCCAGGGCAGTCGGGTCGCCGTGGAGGCCTTCGGCGCCGGCTTCTTCGATCCCGAGTACCTTGCCGGTCGCCGCGAGAGGCTACGCCAGATGCAGGAGGAGGCCGGCGTGACGGAAGACACGCCCGACGTCGCGGATCTGTGGTTCATCGAGGATCGAAAAGAAGTCATCGACTGGTTCGCCGAGCATTGCTGGCAGGTGTCCGCCGTCGATGCGGCCGACCTCATGAAGCGGTACGGACGGTCGACGACGGACGACACCACGCCCAGAACGGTTTTCGTCGAGGGAACGCTGGCCGGCTAGTCTCCGGAGAGCTGGAACTCAACCAGCGCGCTGACGGTGTCCAGGGCATCGCTCAGCGCCGCCAGCCGCGCCGCGACGGTCGGTGCGGCCAGCACCGCGTACCGGTCAGCCTGACCCATCGGAAGCCGGGTTGCCAACGCGTACAACCACATTGCGGCATCCCCCGACGCATCGGCACCGACCACGATGTCCCGGGCGTTGACATCTGCGCCGCGGGCACCGGCAATCCGCTCGAACAGCGCGATCATGCGGTCCTCGACATCACGGATGGCTTCGGCACCGACGGCCTCGCCCGGCTCGTCGGGCCAGAGTTCGATCGCGGCCTGCGGGTACGGGTTGTCCGGGTGCCATTCGAGTACCCGGATCCGTTCGGCCACCACACAATTGAGTCGGTAGCGGCCGTCGCCGAACTCCGCGACCTCGGCGATGATGCGCCAGCGCCCCGACATCGCTTCGGGTGTCCCCGCCGCCGACCTCGCGGCCCGCCGCGATCATCACGACGCCGAACGCGGGATCGTCGGTCGCCAGGCAGTCGGCGACCATGGCGGAGTAGCGCGGTTCGAAGATCCGCAGCGGCAGCTCCTCGCCGGGCAGCATCGCCCGCTCGAGCGGAAACATCGGCGTGATCGGCACGGCTAGATGTCCAGCTCGCCGACCAGCGCGTCGACCACCGCCCGCAGGTCGCCGTCGCTTTCTTCGGCGACGCGCCGCTGGCGTTGATAGGACGCACCCAACCGGTAGATATCCGCCACGCCGGCCAGCTCGTCGGCGCAGCTCAGCGACTTCGCCACCGGCTCGAGCCGGTTCAACAGCTCGTCGAGGTCCTCGGTGACCAGCCGTTCGTTGCTGTCCGCGTCCAGAATGATCACCGCGTCGAGGCCGTAACGTGCTGCGCGCCACTTGTTCTCCTGAACATGCCACGGCGGCATGGTCGGCAGCTGCTCACCGGCGTCCAGCCGACGGTCCAGATCGACGATCAGGCAATGGGTCAGCGCGGTCAGCGCACCGAGTTCACGGAGATTGGAGACGCCGTCGAAGATCCGCACCTCAACAGTGCCGAGGTGCGGGGAAGGCCTGATGTCCCAACGGATCTCATTCATGTGGTCGATGATGCCGGTCTTCTTCTGGTCGTAGACGAAGCGCTCCCACTGCGCCCAGGTCTGAAAATGGAACGGCAGACCGGCCGTCGGCAGCTGCTGAAACATCATCGCGCGATTGCTGGCGTACCCGGTGTCCTCGCCGTCCCAGTACGGCGACGACGCTGACAGCGCCAGCAGGTGCGGATAGTGGTTGAGCAGCGACGTGACGATCGGCATGACCTTGTGCGCCGACGAGATTCCGACGTGTACGTGCACACCCCAGATCAGCATCTGGCGGCCCCACCACTGGGTGCGCTTGATCAGCTCGGCGTATCGCGGCGCGTCGGTCAGCTTCTGCGCCGACCACTTCGCGAACGGGTGCGTGCCGGCACAGAACAACTCCATGCCGCGGTCGCGCACAATCCGGCGGGCGGGCACCAGTGTGGAGCGCAGGTCATCCATCGCCTCACCGGCGTTATCGCAGATGCCGGTGACGATCTCGACGGTGTTGCGCAGCAACTCCTTGTGCACGCGCGGGTTTTCGCCGATCTCGGCGATCACCGCGGCGGCCTCGTTGCTCAGGTCGCGGGTCTCGGCGTCGACGAGGGCGAACTCCCACTCGACACCGACGGTCGGCCGGGGCGACCCGGCGAAGTCGATCCGACTGCTAACCGGTGCCGATAACACCGCACGCGACCCGCTTTCCGGCGTCGCCGGTGGCCAGCGTGGTCTGGTCGGGCGGCGGAGTGCCATTGGTCTGCTGGTAGCGCTCCGGCGGGATGTTGGCGAAGTTGTCGGCCTTCTCGTGAATGATGATCGACGTCTTGGCGCCCGCGAGCAGTTCCTCTTCGGTGAACGCGTCGGTGGTCGTGACCAGCTCCGCCGTGCCGTCCTGCCGAACCTGCAGCGAGGTGAGGTCACCGCTGGCGGGATGGCCGCTGTGGCCGGGCACCTGCAAATGTGCTCCCGCGGAGTTGAAGTCGCCCGGCTCGCCGCCCGTCGGGGCGACCGAGCTCGCTTCGCACTTGCCCACCGAATGGATATGCAGACCGTGGAAGCCGGGAGTCAGTTGGCCCGGCGCGGTGGTCTTCACCGTGACGGTCGCATAGCCGCTGCTGAACTCGAAGTCGGCGGTGGCGACCGTGGTGCCGCCTGGCGTTCTTGAGTTGTGCGGTCAGTTTCTCGCCCGCCGGTTCGGCTTGGCCCTCGCCCTCGCCGGCCGATGCCGACGGCGATGCCGACGGCGAGGCGACCCGGTCCAGACCGACGGCGTGGTGCCCGGTTGCGAAGCCACCGGCTCGTTGGGGGCGCAGGCGCTCAAGGCGAGCGCGGATACGGCGAACAAGGCTGCGACTGTGACGGTTTTCCGCGCACGCGAGGAGCGAAAAAGGTCATGCGCACGCGAGGAGCAGAAAAATGCAAGCATGTCGTGAGCCTATCCCGTGACCGCCACGATCACGCCCGGTGGTTGCTCGGCCAGCTCGGGCGCCCGTGGCTCCACCGGGGCCTGCAGCAGCTGGCCCACTTCGTCGGCGGATTCCCGCTCCCCGGGCGCGTCGCTGAAGTAGACGGTGGTCGCGGTCACGCCCTCGAGAGTGAGGTTCCCGGTCTCCGTGACGTTCCAGCCGGCATCCCGCAGCTGGGTGGCGGTGCTCTCGGCGGCCCCCGCGGTTTCGGAGATGTTGAAGACCCGCACTTCGGCCCTGGCGGCCGGTGGCGGCGACGCAGGCGTCGGCGATGGCGTCGATGTGGTGCTCACGGTGGCGACCGGCGATTCGTCGGCGCTGGAGTCGTCATCGCCGCCCATGGCCTGGAATCCGACGAGGAGAAAGACCACGCCCAGGAACAGCAGCACCATCACCATGGCGCGCAGGGGCAGCCCCGAAGAGTCTGAATGGCGCTCGTTCATTGAGCCCACTGTATCGGCGAGACGTTCAGACCCGTGAAAGCCTCAGGTCACTTCGAAGCCGAGGCGGCGCGCGGCGCGCGCCTTTTGCCTGCTGGCTCGAAGCCGTCGCAACCGCTTGACCAGCATCGGATCGGCTGCCAGCGCCTCCGGCCGGTCGACAAGCGCGTTGAGCACCTGGTAGTAGCGCGTCGCCGACATCGAGAAGAGTTCCTTGATGGCGTCTTCCTTCGCGCCCGCGTATTTCCACCATTGGCGTTCGAAGGCCAGAATGTCGTGTTCGCGTCGAGTGAGCCCGTCGGTGAGGTCAGAGTCGTCCCCGGATTGCTCAGTCCGCGCCATGGCGCCGTCCATGTTGCTCCTGGACCCTTCCCACGCTCGATCTCGCTAGCGATACGGCGAATATTCAACCACGGCTGCGCTAGTTGGGCCGTCAGCCAACCGGGCGAGTCGGCTCACTTAAGCTTGCCAACCGTGGCAGTCGTACCCATCCGAATCGTCGGAGATCCCGTCTTACACACCGCGACCACTCCGGTGCCGGTGTCTGACGACGGTTCGCTGCCGTCCGATCTCGCCGAGTTGATCACAGATCTCTACGACACGATGGACGCCGCCTACGGCGTGGGTCTGGCCGCCAACCAGATCGGGGTGTCGGCGCGCGTGTTCGTGTTCGACTGCGCCGAAGACCGTGGCAAGAGCGCGCGCCGCCGCGGCGTGATCGTCAATCCGGTGCTCGAGACCTCCGAGGTGCCCGAGACCATGCCGGACCCGGACAACGACGACGAAGGCTGCTTGTCGGTGCCCGGCGAGTCGTTCCCGACCGGCCGTGCCGACTGGGCACAGGTGACCGGCCTGGACGCCGACGGAACCCCCATCACGCTGGAAGGCACCGGGTTGTTCGCGCGAATGCTGCAGCACGAGACCGGGCACCTCGACGGGTTCCTCTACCTCGACCGGCTGGTCGGCAGGTACGCACGCAGCGCGAAGCGTGCCGTGAAGTCGCACGATTGGGGTGTGCCCGGGCTGACGTGGATGCCCGGCGAGGACCCGGATCCGTTCGGTCACTAACGTGCCCGACCTACCCGCGGTGGGCACCCGGGTCAGCCTGCGCTACCGGCGACCGGAGGGGTCGGAGCCGCCACTGACCGATGTGATCGGTCACCTGCTGGAAACCGGTCGGCATGTGCGCGTGCAGACGAAAACCGGTGCGGTGGTTGATATCGCACGCGCCGACGTCGTCGCGGTGCGGTCCCTGACGGCGACGCCGTTGCGGACGTCACAGATCCGCGCGACCGAGCATGCCGCCGCGCTGGCCTGGCCGGGCACCGAGCAGCGGTGGCTGGCCGGCTGGCTGCTGCGCGGCGCGGGCGGCCATACGCACCGGGCGAATTCGGCGGTGCCGCTTGGGGTTGAGGCCGACATGGGAGCGGTGCCCGCAATCATCGACTGGTACTCGCAGCGGGGGCAGACACCGTGGCTGGCCGTGGCCGATCGGCTGATGGCGCTGCCCAAGGGAGTTCCTGGCCATCTCGAAACGGTCGTCATGGTCCGCGATCTGCCTGCAGGTGAGCCCGATGCGGCAGTGGGGCTGGCGTCGCGTCCCGATGCGCAGTGGCTGCGGCTCTACGAACGGAAGGTTCCCGTGGACGTGTTGACCGCAGTCGTCGACGGCGCAGTGGTTTTCGCTAGCCGTGACGACGCCGCGGTGGGGCGTGCGGCCATCACGGCCGCACCCGACGGAACCCTGTGGGCGGGCTTGTCGGCGGTGCGGGTGGCCGACGGGTACCGGCGAAGGGGACACGCACGCGAACTGTGCTCGGCGCTGCTGGCCTGGGCCACCGAGCACGGCGCCGCCCGCTGTTACGCGCAGGTGTTGGCCGACAACGCGGCCGCGATCGCACTCTATGAGCAGCTGGGCTTCGGCGTGCAGCACCGGGCCCGCTATATCGACGCCCGTAGCCTGTAGACATGCGGCTGGCCACCTGGAATGTGAATTCGATCCGGGCCCGCGTCGATCGCGTCACCGACTGGCTGGAACGCGCCGACGTCGACGTGCTGGCCATGCAGGAGACCAAGTGCTCCGACGACCAGTTCCCCACCATGCCGTTCGCCGCCATCGGGTACGAGGTCGTGCACTGCGGCTTCAACCAGTGGAACGGCGTGGCGATCGCGTCGCGGGTCGGGGTCGACGATGTGCAGGTCGGTTTCGACGGGCAGCCGACGTGGGGTGGCAAGGCGGCCGCGGACGCGAGGAGCAAGACAGGCCCGGTCGAAGCGGCGGCCGAGGCGCGGGCGCTGGGCGCCACCTGTGACGGCGTGCGGGTCTGGAGCCTGTACGTGCCGAACGGCAGGACGGTGGATTCCCCGCACTACGGCTACAAGCTGGAGTGGCTTGCCGCGCTGAAGGATACGGCGCAGCGGTGGCTGGCCGACGACCCGCAGGCGCAGATCGCGCTCACGGGCGACTGGAACATCGCACCCACCGATGAGGACGTGTGGAGCGTCGAGTTCTACCGCGGCAGCACCCACGTCACCGAGCCCGAGCGCGCCGCGTTCAACGCGATCGTCGACACCCAGTTTTCCGACGTGGTTCGGCCTTTCACGCCGGGGCCCGCGGTCTACACCTACTGGGATTACACCCAACTGCGGTTCCCGAAGAACCGGGGCATGCGCATCGACTTCATCCTCGGTTCGCCTGCCCTCGCACAACGCGTGACCCATGCCGAGATCGTCCGCGAGGAACGAAAAGGCAAGGCCCCCAGCGACCACGCCCCCGTGCTCGTCGAGCTGGGGTAGCGGCTAGTCCTCGTCAGCCGTCCCGTAGCGGCCAGGATTGAACATCGACGCCAGCGCACCGATGAGCATCATCACCGCGGCTGCGACGAACACCACGACAAGCCCGGTGTGGAAGGGTTCGGTGATCAGGTGCGGGAAGAAGGTCTTGCCCGTCAGCACATCTGCGTTGACCTCCGGCTGCTGCAACGCGTGGTAGGGCTCGAGCAGCTCGGCGATCGGGTTGTAGCCGAGGAAGGCCGCGAACAGGCTGCCGACCGGCGGGGTGTTGGCCACCTCGTGCGCAACCGACGCCGACACTCCCTGCTCCTGCAGCCCGGTGCTCATCGCGTCCGGCAGCGTGTTGGCAAGCCCGACGATCATCAGCGAGAAGAAGATGCCGATCGACAGCGACGAGCCGGCGTTGAAGAACGTCGCACGTACTCCGGATGCGGCACCGCGCTCGGCGGCGGGAACGCTGGACATGATCGCGGCGGTGTTGGGTGCGGTGAAGATGCCGCCACCGAGGCCGTTGAGGAACACCAGCACAGCGAAGATCCAATAGTTGAAGTCCACCGGGATCATCACCAGCGCGACGAACGTCGCGGCCATCAACAGCATTCCGCCGACTGTGAACGCGCGCGCGCCGAAGCGGTCGGCCAACGAGCCCGCCAGCGGCGCGGAAATCAGAAAGCCAGCCGTCATCGGCAGCATGTAGATACCGGCCCACAACGGTGTCGACTCAAAACTATAGCCGTGCAACGGAAGCCAGATCCCCTGCAGCCAGATGATGAGCATGAACTGCAGACCGCCGCGACCGACCGAGGACATCAGGCCCGCGAGATTGCCCAGCCCGAACGACGCCGAGCGGAACAGCCGGATGTTCACCATCGGGTCGGGCACCCGCAGCTCGACGAAGCAGAACGCCACCAGCAACAGCACACCCAACGCGATGGTCCCCAGCACCCACGGATTGGTCCAGCCGGTCGGCGAGTCGCCGTACGGCTGAATGCCATAGGTGATCCCGGTCAGCAGCGCCGTCAGTCCGACGGCGAACGTCAACGTTCCGGCCCAGTCCAGCCGCCCCGGCGTGCGGACGCCGAGTTCCCGCAGCGAGCGCATGCTCCAGACCGTGCCGAGCAGACCGATCGGCACGCCCACCCAGAAGATCGCCTTCCAGTGCCACTCCGACAGCACACCGCCGATCAGCAGACCGAGGAACGAACCGGCCACGGCGGCCACCATGTTCACGCCGAGGGCCATTCCGCGCTGGTTCGACGGGAACGCGTCGGTCAGGATCGCCGCCGACGACGCCATCAGCATCGCGCCGCCGACACCCTGCACCACCCGCCAACCGATCAGCCACAGCGCGCCGCTGTCGAGGTGGAACGGATCGAACGACAAGGCGATGGCGGCGAACGTGAAGACCGCGAATCCGATGTTATAGATCCGCACCCGGCCATACATGTCGCCGAGGCGTCCGAAGAACACCACGAGCACCGCCGTGACGACCAGGTAGCCCATCAGCATCCACAGCAGATAACTGACATTGCCGGGCGCGAGCGGGTTGAGGCCGATACCGCGGAAGATCGCGGGCAGTGAGATGAGCACGATCGAGGCGTTGATCGACGCCAAAAGCATGCCCAGCGTCGTGTTGGACAGCACCACCCACTTGTAGAAGGGATGCTCCTGGTCAATCCGCCTGCGCCGGCGAGCAGTCTCGGCAACGGCCACCTCGGCGTTCGCCACGAGCGGGGGTTTCGTCATCTCGATCTCAGTTGTCATCAATTCGCTCAGTTACGTATCGGCTCAAAACACATATGTTAGCTATACAAACCATCTGGGGGCAATTCGTGTGCGCTAGCGTGGGGGCGGCCAGGTCGTCTAGGGAGTTGAGATGAGTTTCCTGCCGCTGACCCCAGACGGTCAGACACCGCTGCGGGTCATGACGATCGCCGGATCCGACTCCGGCGGCGGCGCGGGCATCCAGGCCGACATGCGCACATTTGCGTTGCTCGGCATGCACGGCTGCGTGGCGGTGACCGCCGTTACCGTGCAGAACTCGATGGGCGTCAAGGGCTTTCACGAGATCCCTCTCGACGTCATCGCGGGCCAGATCGAAGCTGTCGCTGACGATATCGGCATTCAGGCCGCCAAGACGGGCATGCTGGCGTCATCCGCCATCATCGCCACGATTGCCGACATCTGGCACGCTCAGAATCTGGCCGGTGTCGTTCCGCTGGTCGTCGATCCGGTGTGCGCGTCGATGCACGGTGATCCACTACTGCACCCGAGCGCGCTGGATTCGCTCCGGAGTCAACTGTTTCCGCTCGCGACCCTGGTGACGCCCAACCTGGACGAGGTACGACTGCTTGTCGACATCGATGTCGTCGACGACGACTCCCAGCGCGAGGCGGCCCGGGCCCTACATGCACTCGGCCCGCAGTGGGCGCTGGTCAAGGGCGGGCACCTGCGGTCCTCACCGGAGAGCCCCGACCTGCTCTACGACGGCACCGACTTCTACGAGTTCGGCGCGCCACGCATCGATACCGCCGACGATCACGGCGCGGGTGACACTTTGGCGGCAGCTGTCGCCAGTGCGTTGGCGCACGGTTACGCGGTCCCCGACGCGGTGGCGTTCGCCAAGTCGTGGGTGACCGAATGTCTGCGCGCCGCTTACCCGTTGGGCCACGGGCACGGCCCGGTGTCCCCGCTGTTCCGATTGTCGATCGACGGCCCGTCGTGAATCTAGCGGCGATCGCGGGAATCGCACACGAGCCCGACGGCAAGCCGAAAGGCACAGTGGTGCTGACCCACGGAGCTGGGGGCAGCCGGGAGTCTGCGCTGCTGACGAAGATCTGCGAGGAATGGGCGCGCCGGGGCTGGCTCGCGGTGCGCTACAACCTGCCCTACCGCAGGCGTCGCCCGAAGGGCCCGCCGTCGGGGTCGGCTGCCGGCGACCGCGAGGGCATCCTCGAAGCGGTGGCCACGGTGCGGCCGCTGGCCAAGGGGCCAGTCATCGCGGGTGGGCATTCCTACGGCGGCAGGCAGACCTCGATGGCGGTGGCCGATGACGGGCTCGACGTCGACGTGCTGACGCTGTTCTCCTACCCGCTGCACCCACCGGGTAAGCCCGACAAGCCACGCACCGAACACCTGCCACGCATCTCGGCCCCGACGGTGTTCACCCACGGCACGTCCGACCCGTTCGGCACGATCGACGAGCTGCGCGCCGTCGCCGCGCTGATTCCGACATCCACCCAGGTCGTCGAGATCACCGGCGCCCGCCACGACCTGGGGTCAAAGACTCTCGACGTGCCCGTGCTCGCGGTCGACGCGGCGCTACGGTTGCTCTCGTGACCATGCCGCCGGGGCCATATCCCCCGCCACCGCCGGGTCAGTACCCCGCGCAACCACCAGGTGCGTACTACCCGCCACCACCAGGGCCGTACTACCCGCCACCACCGGGTCCGTACGGACCGCCGGCCCGCGGCACCAACTGGTGGGCGATCGTTGCGCTGGTGTTCGGCATCCTCTGCGGTGTCCTGATCCTCGCGGGCATCGTCTTCTACTTCGTTGTGCGCACCGGCACCGTGGGGGCCAACGAGGTGAAGCCGGGCGACTGTCTCGAGGAACTGCCTGATTCCGGGCTGGTGCTCACCCTCGACACCGTTGCGTGCAGCGAGCCGCACACGGGTGAGATCTTCTCGGTCATGACCATGCCCGACGGCGATTTCCCGGGCCAGTTCGCGATCGAGGCGTACCAGAACAAGTGCGCCCCGGAGTTGGCCGAGTACTCGCCCGAGGCGGCGAGCGATCAAGAGATCGGGGTGTTGGCGCTGTACCCCAGTCGGGATTCGTGGGGACAGGGCGACCGGACCGTGACATGCATCGCGACCAGCGACTCGCCCCGTACAGGGAGCGTCAAGAACTGAGTCGCCAAGCCGAACAGACCGCGCAGGCCTACAAACTTACTTTTGAGTAAGGTAGCGTCGGCACCATGACTCCGCAGCAATTGGACGCGGTCGTCGTCGGGGCAGGATTCGGGGGAATCGGAGCGGCGATTCAGTTGCGCCGGCTCGGCTACGACAACTTCGTGATCCTCGAACGCGAGGACGACCTCGGCGGCACCTGGCACGTGAACCGCTACCCCGGCTTGGCCGTCGACATCCCGTCGACCACCTACTCCTACTGGTTCGAGCCGAACCCGAACTGGTCGCGGCTCTTCGCCCCCGGCGCCGAGCTCAAGCGATACGCCGACGACGTCGCGGACAAGTACGACGTCCGCCGCCATATGCGTTTCAACGAAAGCGTCGAAAGCGCTCGCTGGGACGAGGAATCCGAAAACTGGCATGTCTCGCTCGGGGGCGGGGAGACGCTGATTTCGCGGTTCTTGATCACCGCGACGGGTTTCCTCTCCCAGCCGCACACGCCGGACATTCCCGGCATAACGGAATTCGCGGGACGGACGATTCACACGACGGCGTGGGACGACGACTACGACTTCGACGGCCGCCGCATCGGACTCATCGGCACCGGTGCCACGGCGGTGCAGCTGATCCCCGAGCTGGCTAAGCGCGTCGCCGATATGACCGTCTATCAGCGCACGCCGATCTACGTGGTGCCCAAGTTGGACTTTCCCATCCCATCGCCCGTCCGGCGCCTGTTCGGCCGGGTTCGGCTGACGCACCGGGCTTTTCGCTGGGTCACCGACAACATCCTCGAGCTGTTGATGGTGTCGGCTGTGCTGCACTATCGGCAGTTCCGATTGCTCAACTCGGCCGCGGCGGTGCTTTCGAAGGTCCATCTGGCCGCGTCGATCCGCGACAAAGATCTGCGGCGCCAACTCACCCCGGACTACGACTTCGGCTGCAAGCGTCCCACCTTTTCGAACACCTTCTATCGCGCGTTCACGAAGCCGAACGTTCATCTGGAGGCCTCAGGCATCGAACGCATCGAACCCGATGGCATCGTCACGGCCGCCGGCGACAAGACGCAGATAGACACGCTGGTGCTGGCCACCGGCTTCGACCTGTGGGACGCCAACTTCCCGGCCATCGAGGTCATCGGTCGCGAGGGGCGCAACCTCGGTAAGTGGTGGCGAGAGCAGAGATTCCAGTCCTATCAAGGCGTTTCGATGCCCTACTTCCCGAACTATCTGAACATGGCGGGTCCCTACGCCTACAGCGGCCTGTCGTACTTCGACACGGTTGAGCGCGAGATGCGGCTGATGGATCGGCTGTTGCGCGAAGTGCAGCGCCGCGGTGCCCGCACCTTCGAGGTGACCGAGGAAGCGAACACCGGCTTCCTCGACCGGATGACTCAGCTGCTCGACAACTCGGTGTTCTACGGCGGCGACTGCGCGACGTCGCGGTCCTACTACTTCAACCATAGCGGCGAGGCGACCCTGCTGCGTCCGACCTCGACCCATAATGCCATCTCCGAAGCATCTCGATTCCCATTGAGCGACTACCAGTTTGCGTGATCAGAGAGGATCAGCTGTACCAGGAAAAAGATCTGCGGGATCGCGCGTGGCGAAGTTCGCCGGCTTGGCGCTCGCCGGAGCCGGGGTCGCGCACTTCACCAGCCCCCAGTTGTTCGACGACATCACCAGGCAGGCGTTTCCGCGCGACACTCGTAAACACGTCTACATCGACGGCGGGATCGAGACCGCGATCGGGCTCGGGTTCACCTCGCGAAAGACCGGCCGCTGGCCATCATTGGGCTGATCGGCTACGGCGCCTATCTGGCGGGCAACGTGGTCCGCAACCGGTAGCGGCCGAGCAGCGTGAGGTCAAGCAACCTTC
This sequence comes from uncultured Actinomycetota bacterium, assembly GCA_963713225.1. Lineage (GTDB taxonomy): Bacteria > Actinomycetota > Actinomycetes > Mycobacteriales > Mycobacteriaceae > Mycobacterium. Next base: position 70,342 of record CAVQLB010000006.1, read on the forward strand.
CGACTGTCTGGCGCGACTGCGCGCTGTTGTCGTAATGCATCAGCCTGCCCACGTCGATCACCAGCGCCATTGCCGCGTGGACCGCGAACCGCGCCTGCCCGACCGTCCAGTCCGACCGAATCGCAATCACCAGCCGCACCCAGGACTCGACGGTGGCTCTCTGCAGGTTCCGCAGGATCTTCTGTTCGCCGAGCGCCATGTTGACCCGTTCGGTGTAGTAGACGTAGGCAAGTTCGGGGTGGTCGAACGATCTCTTCACGTAGGCATCGATCAATCCGGTCAGCGCCTCTTCCGGATCGGTGACCGAGCCGAGGATCGACGATGCCTCCGACGACAGCCGATCGGCCGCCCGCCGGTATATCGCGGAGAGGATGTCGTTCTTACCGGAGAAGTACCGGTAGATCCCCGACGTCGGGATGCCGACAGCCGTCGCGATCTCATCCATTGTGGTGTCGCGGTAGCCCTTCCGGTTGAAGAGCAGCACCGACTCGGTCAGCAGCGCTTCGTATTTCGACGGGTCAACGCTCGGTGCTCTCCGCGGCTGTCCCTCCTCGACGGACTCGTCGGCCGGTTCGGGCACATCGGCTCGCGAAATGGCGAGCGCGATTTCGGCCAGCACCGCGCGAATGTGGATGGCGGGCAACTTTGCGTGGTGGTCGACGATGCTGCCGACCACGCTCAAGATGGAGGAGGACAGCAGCCAGCGCTGTCGCGACGACAGCTCCGGCCGAATCGCCATGAGTGGCCGGTGAATCCGGCGGTTGACGGTTCGCATCTGGCCGTTGAGGGTGGTCTGGTCGTCGCCACGCAGATAGCGCGCCTCCCATCGGTAGAGCCCGCCCGACTCGCGATTGGCCAGTGCGGTATCGGTGAGCGCCGAGATCAGTCGGCGCAGCGTCGCCTCGTCGGCCGGGGCATCGTCGGCGAACGACGTGCAGTCCACCAACTGCTCGCCCAGCGCCAGTGCGGCGTCCCGAAACAGGTCGTACTTGCTCGGGTAGTGCCGGTAGAGCGCGGTCGCCGAGATCCCGACCCGCGACGCGATCGCTTCCATGCTCACCGTGTGGTACCCGAGCGCGCTGAATGCCTCCGCGGACGCGCGGGCGATCTGCGCTTTCCGGTCCTTCGGCCGTCGCCGGATGCCTGCGTCCGCGGTCGGCCGGCTGTGCGCCATGGCGATCACCCTAACGGACCTGGAGCACACATAGCCGTCGACTTCTGTTGATAAATATTGTCAAACCCGTCACCAAGCGAAGAATGATCATTAACATAATGGAGAGGTGCAGGCCGGATGGGGGTCCCGTGCTCAACGCGTTGCGGAAGGTGCTCAGCTACCGAGTCAGCATCGGTGAGCTGGTCGTCGCCGCGCTGGTGCTCGGCACCCCGTACCTCATCGTCGGGGTCATTTGGTCGAGCACCCACACGGACCATCTTGCGGAGATGGACGGCATCGACCTGGTCGTGTCCTTTCTGGGTGCGATCGTCTCGTGGCCGGTGCTGCTCATCGCGAATATCTGCATGACTTGACGGGAGGCACCTTTGCACCACTATCACCACCGCGCGTTCTACCTCGGCGTCCTTGGCGTCGTCCTGATCGGCGCCGGGCTGCTCGCGCTGAACTTCCCGGTCTTCGTCGACGCATACGATCAGTTCGGCTTCCAGATCAAATGCGGCTCGGGATTCGGCGACGACCTGAGTCAGGCGGCCGCCGCCGATGGCGGCAACTACGTCGACCAATGCGAAACGGCACTGATGCTTCGCCGACTCTGGGCGATTCCGATGGTGGCGATCGGCTCGATTGTGCTCGCCGGTGTCGTTCTCGTGGCGGCCACCGATCTGGGGCCGCGAATCGGTATTCGGGGAAGACCAAACCGCCTGACTTAGTATCCGTTCGTGAGCACGCCGGACGGCCCTGCCCTGCACCGGCGACTCGGAACGCCGGACGCGGTGGTGATCGGGCTGGGCTCGATGATCGGCGCCGGGATCTTCGTCGTGTTGGCGCCCGCCGCCGCGGCTGCGGGTTCGGGCCTGCTCATCGGATTGGCGCTGGCAGCCGTCGTCGCGTACTGCAACGCGACGTCGTCCGCACGTCTTGCCGCTGTGTATCCACAGTCCGGTGGAACCTATGTGTACGGCCGGGAGCGGCTCGGCGAGTTCTGGGGCTACACGGCGGGCTGGAGCTTTGTGGTCGGCAAGACAGCCTCCTGCGCCGCCATGGCGCTGACCGTCGGAATCTACGCCTGGCCCGCGTATGCGCATGCCCTGGCTGTGGCCGCCGTCGTGGCGTTGACCGCGATCAACTATGCAGGCGTCCAGAAGTCCGCGCTGCTCACCCGGGTCATCGTCGCTGTCGTGCTCGCCGTCCTCGCCGCTGTGGTGGTGATCGTCCTGGGTTTCGGCGACGTCGACGGCGCCCGGCTGTTCGATGACGACGTCAGCCTGGGCGGGGTTCTGCAGGCGGCCGGCCTGTTGTTCTTCGCATTCGCCGGCTATGCCCGCATCGCCACTCTCGGCGAGGAAGTACGTGATCCCGCACGCACCATTCCGCGAGCGATTCCGATCGCGCTCGGCATCACGCTGGCGGTCTACGCGACCGTCGCGGCGGTGGTATTGGCCGAGTTGGGCAGCGCCGGGCTGGCGTCGTCGAGCGCACCGCTGGCCGACGCCGTGCGGGCCGCTGGTCAGCCCGGCTTCGAACCCGTCGTCCGGGCCGGGGCCGCGATCGCAGCGCTCGGGTCGCTGCTATCGCTGTTCCTTGGCGTGTCGAGGACGACGCTGGCGATGGCCCGCGACCGTCACCTGCCCCATGCGCTGGCGGCCGTCCATCCGCGGTTCGCCAGCCCGCACCGCGCCGAGCTGGTCGTGGGTGCCGTCGTCGCGGTGATCGCCGCGGTGGCCGACGTGCGCGGCGCGATCGGCTTCTCCGCGTTCGCAGTGCTCGTCTACTACGCCATAGCCAACGCATCGGCAATGACTTTGGGACGCAGGCTGATTCCGGCAGTCGGCCTTACCGGCTGCGTGTTACTGGCCGTCCTGCTTCCGATCGCGTCGGTTCTGGCCGGTGCCAGCGTGGTGCTGATCGGCGCGTTGGTCTACGGCCTGCGACTGCTACGGTAGGCCTCCACCGCCGTCGGCAGGGTCATGAAGATGCGGTCCTCACCGATCTTGTCGACCAGCCCCGCCGCCTCGAGGTTCACCCGCAGGTCCTGCTTGACCCTGGCCATCGCGAACACGATTCCGCGGCTTGTCAATTCGGTGCGGAGCTGGTCGAGAACGTCAAGCGCGGTGAGATCGACCTCCACGTTCGACTCGGCGTTGAGCACGAACCACTTGACGGGGTCCGGGTTCTCGTCCACCGCCGCCAGCGCCCGTTCGCGGAAGTTCTCGGCGTTGGCAAAGAACAACGGCGCGTCGTAGCGATACACCACCAGACCCGGCTCTGGGTCGGCTTCCGGGTAGTCGTCGAGATCATGCATGCCCGCGACGCCGGGGACGAATCCCTGTATGGCGTCGTGCGGGCGAGCGACCCGACGTAGCAGATCGAGGATCGACAACCCGATGGCCACCAGCACGCCGTAGAGCACACCTAACAGCAGAACCGAAGCCGTGGTGGCCAAGGCGAGGATCAACTCGCTGCGGCGGAATCGGGCCAGCCGCTTGAACTCCGACACGTCGACCAGCCGCAGCGCGGCATACACCACCAGCGCCCCCAGTGCCGCCATCGGGAAGTTCGCCAGCACGCCGCGCCCGGCCACCATCACCGCGAGCACGAACACGAGGGTGACCACCGAGTACAGCTGGGTTCGGCTGCCGAGCGCGTCGCCGAGCGCGGTGCGACTGCCGCTCGAGCTCACCGGAAATCCGTGCAGCAGACCGGTTCCGACGTTGCAGACGCCCAACGCCCGCAACTCCGCGTTGGCGTCCACCCTTTGGCCATGGCGGGCCCCGAACGTGCGGGCGGTCAGCACGTTGTCGGAGAATGCAACGATCGCAATGCCCGCCGCCGGGATCACCAGCGCCGAAAGATCCGCAAGCCCGATACCGGGCAACCCGGGTGTCGGCAACCCGCTCGGAATCTCGCCGATCACCCGAATCCCGTTGCGGTCCAGCGAGAACACCGCGACGATTGCCGTCGCCAGCAGGATCGCGATGAGCGGACCCGGTAGCCGCGGCACCACCCGCGCGAGCGTCAGCAGCAAGACGAGCACTGCCACCGACAAGGCGATCGTCGGCCAGTGAACCCCGTCCAGCCCATTGACAAATGACCGCACCTGATCGATGAATTCATCGCCGTCGACTGATATGCCGGTTACCTTGCCGAGTTGGCTACCGATCATGATGACCGCGACACCGGTCATGTAGCCGACCAGTACCGGGCGCGACAACAGATCCGCCAGGATGCCCAGTCGTACCAAGCCGCCGACGAAGCAGATCACGCCGACCAACAGCGCCACCGCGGCGGCCAGCGCGGCGTAGCGGCCGGGGTCCCCCGCGGCCAACGGCGCCAACGCCGTCGCCGTCATCAGTGCGGTGGTCGACTCGGGCCCGACCGACAGCTGGCGCGACGGGCCGAGGACGGCATAGACGGCCAGCGGCGCCAACGCCGCCCACAGTCCGACGACCGGCGGCAGCCCGGCCACCGTCGCATACGCCATCACCTGCGGGACGAGGTACGCGGCGACGGTCACCCCGGCAAGCAGGTCGCCGCGCAGCCATTCCCGCTGATAACCGCGGAACTGCGCTAGTCCAGGCAAGATATTCATCGTGATCCCGCTGACATGGAAGCACGTGGACGCACGCGCCGATGCGGACTTCGTCGTCGCACCCGACGAAAGACTGGGCTGGACCCGCACCATCGGCATCGGCGCCCAGCACGTGGTGGCGATGTTCGGTGCCACCTTCCTGGTGCCGGTGCTCACCGGCTTCCCGCCCGCCACCACCCTGCTGTTCTCCGGTGTCGGCACGGTGTTGTTCCTGATCATCACCGGTAACCGGCTGCCGAGCTACCTGGGTTCGAGCTTCTCGGTGATTGCTCCGGTCACCGCTGCCGTTGCCTCGCACGGCACCGGCAGCGCGCTTGGCGGGTTGGTGGCGGTGGGCGCCGCACTGATTGTCATCGGTCTCGTCGTGCACGTGGTCGGCACGCACTGGATCGACGTGACACTGCCGCCGGTGGTCACCGGGGCGGTCGTCGCCCTGATCGGTTTCAACCTGGCGCCCGCGGCGAAGGCCAACTTCGAGAAGGGCCCTTTGGTCGGGCTCGTCACCCTGGTTCTCCTGGTCGCCACGCTCGCCTTCTTCCGCGGCATCATCGGCAGGCTCGCGATCTTCCTGGCGGTCGTCGCCGGTTATCTGCTCGCGTTGGTGCTCGGCGACGTCGACACGTCGATGATCGCCGCGGCTCCGTGGATCGGCCTGCCCGAGTTTCAGACACCGACCTTCAGCATCGCGGTGCTGCCGATGTTCCTGCCCGCGGTGATCGCCCTGGTCGCCGAGAACATCGGGCACGTGAAGTCGGTGGGACAGATGACCGACACGGACACCGATCCGCTGATCGGCCGGGCGCTGGCTGCCGACGGCGTCGCAACAACGCTGGCCGGGTTCGGCGGCGGGTCGGCCACCACCACCTACGCCGAGAACATCGGCGTGATGGCGGCCACCCGGATCTATTCGACGGCGGCCTACTGGGTCGCCGCGGCCGTGGCCGTCGGCCTGTCGCTGTGCCCCAAGGTGGGAGCGGCGATCTCCGCAATTCCGCCGGGTGTGCTCGGCGGTGCGACGGTGGTTCTCTACGGACTGGTCGGCGTGCTCGGGGTGCGAATCTGGCTGACCAACGGCGTCGACTTCGCCAATCCCCTGAACCAGATGACCGCGGCCATCCCGTTGATCATCGGTATCGCCGACTTCACTTGGCACCTAGGCACTTTGACATTCACCGGCATTGCGCTGGGATCCATCGCGGCGTTGCTGGTCTACCACGGCATGCGGCTGCTTGGACTGCGCACGACGAACACGGCGGCTGAGGACCCCAGTCCGGTTCAACCGTGATGTCCGCGCTGCACGCGCTGGTCCGGCGGCCGTCACCGCGGCTCGCCGACGGGCTCGTCACTCATATCGATCGAAGCGACGATGTGAATGTCGAGCTCGCCCAACGTCAATGGGAGGGATACGTCGCGGCCCTTCGCGGCGCGGGCTGGACAACGCACGAGGTGCCGGCCGCGCCGGAGTGTCCTGACTCGGTGTTCGTCGAAGACACCATGGTGGTCTACGGCGATCTCGCAGTGATCAGCCGTCCCGGAGCCGATTAGCGGCGGCGCGAGATCCCCGCAGCCGAAGACGCGGTGCGTGCTCAGGGGTATCGCGTCGCGGCAATCGAAGCACCCGGCACCCTCGACGGCGGCGACGTGTTGAAGCATGGCGGGATCGTGTGGGTCGGCATTGGCGGCCGCACGAATGCCGAAGGAATCGCGCAGTTGCAAGCGCATCTTCGCCCGTTTGGCGTGAACGTGATGACCGTGCCTGTGACAAAGGCTCTACACCTGAAGTCCGCGATCACCGCGCTTCCCGACGGCACGATCATCGGCTACGAACCTGTCGTCGACGATCCGCGCGTGTGGGGTCAGCGGTTCCTCGCCGTTCCCGAAGAGCCCGGGGCACATGTCGTACTCCTCGAGAACGACGTGCTCCTGATGTCGTCTGCCGCACCGCGCACGGCGAATCTCTTCGAACAGCGCGGTTATCGTGTGCTCGGTGTCGACATCTCCGAGTTCGAGAAACTCGAGGGGTGTGTGACCTGTCTTTCCGTGCGCCTTCGAGGCCGTCCGGACGTCACCGGCCCTCCAGCACCGCCGCCGGTCCACGAGTCATCATCTGACGTGCCACGATGATCCGCTGAATCTCGCTGGCCCCCTCCCAGATTCGTTCCACCCGAAGCTCGCGGAACATCCGCTCGGCGACGTTCTCACGCATATAGCCACGTCCACCGAACACCTGCACGGCACGGTCGGCCACCCGCCCGGCCATCTCCGAGCAGTACAGCTTGGCCATCGAGGCCTGGCCGTGCAGCGTCTTGCGGTCAAGGCCGGCATCGATGGAACGGGCGACCTCGTAGAGCATCGATCTCGCGGCGAACAGCTCGGTCGCACTGTCTGCCAACATGCCCGCAACGAGCTGATGCTCGCCCAGCGGCCTGCCACCGATTTCGCGGGTCTGCGCGAAGGCGGTCATCTCGTCGACAAGTCGCTGCGCGGCGCCGACACAGCGTGCGGCGACCATCATCCGTTCAAACCGGAACCAGTCCTGGGTGAACGTCATCGGTTCGCCCTCGGCGCCCACGAGATGGGAAACCGGAACGCGGACGTCGTTGAACGCGACGATCGGATGCTCGTCGGCGATATTGTGCGAATAGTGCGGTGTGCGAACCACTTCCATACCCGGCCACGGCAGGTCGACCACCAGTAGCACATGATCACCCGCATGTTCGCCGTCCGTCAGTACGGCCTCGACGAACACGTAGTCGGCGAGGTTGTACGACGTGACGTGCCACTTGGTTCCGTTGATCACGTACTCCTCACCGTCACGGCGTGCGGTGGTCTGCAGGGCGGAGACGTCGGAACCCGCGAACTCCTCGGTGATCGCGTACGCCTCGTGCTTCTCACCACGTACGGCGGGCAACAGCCAGCGCTCACGTTGGTAGTCGCTGGCCACCTCGGGCCACCACTGCGGCGGGGTGGCCATCACCCACGCCAAGCCGTTGGTGACCCGGCCACATTGCTCCTGCACCAGCACCTGTTGCAGCGCCGAACATCCAGGCCCGCCCACCGAGGCAGGCATGTTCGTGGCATACAGACCCAGTTTGATGGCGCGCGCCGCGTGCTCGGCGGTCAGTTCCTTGGGCAGCAGGCCACCCGCGAGCTCGGCTTCCACCTCGTGCGGCATCAACGACTCGACAAAGGCGCGTGCGGTGTTCTGGATCCGCAGATCCTCGGCCGTGAGTCCGTACATCGAGATACCCCGCTTCTGCTCTTGACTGAGCGTTCAGTCTATGCCAGCGTTCCCTAGTATGACCAGTGCTGACGTCGTAGTGGTGGGCGGGGGAACCGTCGGCGCGTGGACGGCCGTCCTGCTCGCCGAGAGTGGCGTTGAACGGGTGGTGCTGCTCGAAAAGGCGACGCTGGGGGACGGCGCCAGCAGTCGGGCGGCAGGCATGGTGCGCGCCCAGGGCGGCACCGAAGCCGCCATCGTGCTCGGCCTCAAAACCCAGGAGTTCTACGCCGCCAGCGGCGACCGCTTCCCGCTGGACTGCGGTTTCGTGGCACAGGGATATTTGATGCCGTGCTTCAGCGACGCCGAGGTGCAGCAGGCCCACGACCGCATCGCGCTGCAACAGCGACTCGGCCTCGAAGTCCAGTGGTTGTCGGGCGCCGAGATCGACGACCGCAACACCGGCATGGCCCCCGGCGTCACCCTCGGCGCCTCGTATGCGCCCGGCGACGGCTACATCGACGCACCGCGCAACGTGCTGGCCTACACCGCCGCGCTGACCGCGCACCGCGTCGACGTCCGCGAACGATGCAGATTCACCGGGCTGCGCACGGCAGGCGGTCGGGTGGTGGGCGTCGACACCTCCGACGGGCCCATCGACACCGAACGCGTCGTGCTGACCGGCGGACCGAAGCTCGCGGAAGTCGGTGCAACGGCGGGCGCGAGAGTTCCTGCGGGCGGTGCCCGCCACCAGGTGGTGGTGACGGCACCGGTCTCGGCGTTCGACGTCCACGAAGTGCCGATGGTCTTCGATATCACCTCCGGAATCTATTGGCGCCCAGGCGAAGCCGGCGGACTGCTGTGGGGTATGAGCAATCCCGACGAGGCGCCGGGCGTAGCAGCCGATTTCGACGAGATCTATTACCAGAAGGCCCGCGACCGGATCGAGGAACTGCTTCCCGGTCTGAAAGGGCTTGGCCTCAGGCGCACGTGGGCCGCCACCATCGACTACACGCCCGACCACCTGCCGATCCTCGGCCCGCTGCTGACCGACGACGGCCCGGTCGAGGGCACCGTGGTGGCAAGCCCCGCCGGCCACGGCATGATGTGGGGTCCGGCGGTGGCCCAGGTGGCCGCCGATCTCACCACCTCCGGCGCGTGTAGCTGGCTCGACCTCACCGACCTCGGTCTGGACCGTTTCGACGCCGACGGCAACAGTCGCGTTGCCCCCGAACCCATCTCACTACCGTTTCCCGAGAAAGCAGGAATATGAACACCGAACTCCTGGCCCAGGCCGCCACCGCAGAGCTCGAGGACTGGGGTGCGCTGGAGGAGGCCACCGACCATCCGATGGCCACGCATGGCATCCAGCTCTGGGAGGACGGCGATACCTCGGCGGGCATCTGGCAGTGCGCACCAGGACCGTCGCGGTGGAAGCTGGAAACCAACGAAGTCATTTATCTGGTCGCGGGCCGGATGACGGTGACACCCGATGGCGGTGAAGCTTCCGAAATCGGTGTCGGCGACGTAGCGGTGTTCCCGAAGGGATGGTCGGGCACCTGGGACATCCACGAGAACCTTCGAAAGGTCTACTCGATCTTCTGATCTCTATTTGATCAAGGTCGCGCAACGGCTCGTGCGGCAACGCGGTTTCGTCATCGGTGTGATTGACAATCCGGAATGTGACCGAATCGCGGGAGTCCGACATTGGCGCGTGAAATCTCCCGCCAGACGTTCCTGCGGGGTGCCGCCGGAGCATTAGCCGCCGGCACGGTCTTCGGCTCGATAAGGGCCACCGCCGAACCGATCGCCTCCGGATGGGAAGGGCTGTCCACCGCCATCGGCGGACAACTCCTACTACCGGACAACGGCCAATTCGCAACGGCGAAGCAGGTTTTCAACACCATCTACAACAGCTCCACGCCGACGGCGATCGTCGCACCGACATCGGCGGCCGACGTGCAGAAGGCGATGGCGTTCGCTGCTGCCAACAATCTCAAGGTCGCTCCGCGCAGTGGCGGGCATTCCTATATAGGTGCGTCAACGGCGAACGGCGCCATGGTGTTCGACCTGCGTCAGCTGCCGGGCGGAATCAACTACGACGCCGCAAGCGGGCGCGTCACGGCGACGCCCGCGACCAGTTTGTGGGACCTGCACCAAACGCTGGCCGCGGCGGGCAGGGGCATCCCGACGGGTATCTGCCCGACGGTCGGTGCTGCGGGGCACGCCCTTGGCGGTGGCCTGGGCGCCCAGTCCCGGCATGCGGGCCTGCTCTCTGACGCGCTGGCGTCGGCAACGGTGGTATTGCCAGGGGGCCAAGCGGTCACCGCATCCGCCGCCGAGAACCCCGACCTGTTCTGGGCGTTGCGTGGTGGCGGCGGCGGTAACTTCGGGGTGACGACCTCCCTGACGTTTGCCACGTTCCCCATCTCGGACGTCGACGTGGTGAACGTCCACTTTCCGCCGGAGTCGTTCGCGCAGGTCCTCGTCGGTTGGCAGAGCTGGTTGCGGACCGCCGATCAGAGCAACTGGGCACTGGCGGACAGCACCACCGACGCGACGGGTACGCACTGTCGCATCATGGCGACCTGCCCGGTCGGGTCGGGTAACAGCGTCGCGGATGCGCGTCACCTCAGCCGTCGGAGTGCAACCGTCCGGGACCGACATCCAGACGTTGAACTATTTGGATCTGGTGAAGTATCTGGCCGGCAACAATCTCAACCCGGCGCCGCTGGGATACGTCGGCGGGTCCGATGTTTTCCCGATCGTCGACGCGGGCGCGGCCAAGGGCATCGCCGCAGCGGTCAAGGCCTTTCCTCCCGAGGCGGGCCGCATGTTGGCGATCATGCACGCCCTTGACGGCGCGCTGGCCACTGTGGCACCAGGGGCCACGGCGTTTCCCTGGCGCAGGCACTCCGCGCTGGTGCAGTGGTACGTCGAACCAGCCGGTTCCCCGGCGGCGGCCATCAGCTGGCTCAACACGGCACACCAAGCGGTGCAACCGTATTCGGCCGGCGGCTATGTGAACTATCTCGAAGCAAACCAGCCGCCGTCGCGATACTTCGGCCAGAATCTATCCCGGCTGAGCGCCGTACGGCAGAAATATGATCCCGGGCGGGTGATGTTCTCCGGGCTGAATTTCTAGCGTCGAAAACTGCCGACACCAACGAAAGGAGAATTGGTGTCAATCATGGGAGCGAAACATGTTGACACACAAGATGTTCGCCGCAAAATCGATATGCTGAAGGGCGCGAGAGTCGATAGCGTCGGTGCGCCGAATGGCTGGCGGAGGAAGCCGGTCTGCGTCGTCTCAGACGGTTCGGGGTGATTCGTCGGGGCGGGTGAGGGTTACGGTCAGGCCGGGGAGCAGCAGATCGAGGCCGCGTTCGAGTTCGGCGGCGCCGTCGTAGGAGGCTAGCGCGGGTGCCAGTGCACGTAGGAGGGGGAATTCGGTGATCGCGAGCCGGTGCAGACCGAACCGGAGTACGTGGTCGGTTTCCTCGGGTCGCTCGATGACCTCCTGCAGCTCGTTGAGGATGTGGCCGTACAAGTAGCCGAACAGCAACCGGTAGATGTGTAGGGCGTCATCGCCGGCGAACCCGGCGGATGTGAGCAGTGCGAGGACGTCTTCTAGTGGGCGCAGCATTCCCGGTGGCCGCTGACCGAGCGGGGTGGCCAACGGTCGAGTGACCAGCAGCGGTACTACGTTCGGGTGAGCCAGAGCCAATTGGCGGAAGGCGCGTGCGACGGTGCGCAGTTGGCCGGCCCAGTCCGAGTCTGCGGTGTTCACCGATAGCTGCGCGAGGACGATCTCGGCGACGCCGTCGAGCACGGCGGCCTTGCTCGCGACGTGCCGGTAGAGCATCACCGGATCGCGACCCAGTGCGACGCTGAGGCGGCGCATGGACAATCCGTCCACACCGTCGCGGTCGACGATGCTAAGCGCAGTCTGCAGGATCATCGACCGGGTGAGCTGACCGTTGTTTCGGCGGGCGGGCGCGACAGACGGGTCACCTTCGTCAGCGCCCCCGTCGGGCCCGGTCGGCTGTCTCGTCATTGCACGCAGCACTTCCCTTCTGCCTCGTATCGAAGCACTCAGCAATCGAAGGTCAACATAGGAGTTGAACGGTGTAGGTCAACATCGTAATAACACTGTTGACACTAGCCCTACTGGGGCGTGTAATAAAGATCGAGCACCAGGATCAGAGGCGTCGACATGATTGTCATCGTTGGATTAGTTGTTCTGCTTGCCGCCGTGATCGTCGGGTTCACCGGCGTGCTGACCAATGCGGGGCCCGCTCACCCGTTGACCGAGAACTTCGCCGTATTCGGCTATCACGTCACCGGGTCGACCGGCACCTTGTTTCTCTTCGGGATCGTGGTCGGCGCGGTGGCGATGCTGGGACTGAGCCTGTTGCTGGCCGGTGCTCGGCGCACCGCGGGCCGCGGGCGCGACGCCCGACACGAACTCAAAAGGTCCCAGCGCGAAACGGCGTTTCTGAACCAGGAGCGCGAACAACGGCTCGAACACCAGCCAATCAGCACAGCCACTGGCTCACCGGTGAACTCGGAAGGGGCAACCACCCGCCGCAACAGGGTTCCCCTGCTCGGTCGCTGGTCGCGCCGTCGACAACCGACGGGCACCGCGCACGTGGACGGACGCCGGTAGGCAGCGATACCCCGGTCGAATTCTGTCAGCCCGCAGTCGCGGCCTCTGACCACCGAAAACGAAGGAGAATCCCGCAATGAGTATCGGTAAGAAGATCGCCCACAAGGCCGAAGCCGCCAAGGGCGCCGCCAAGAAGTACTTCGGCCGCGCCACCGGCAACACCCGGCTGCGCACCGAGGGACGCGTCGATCAGTTCAAGGGCAACACCAAACAGGCTGGAGACAACGTCAAAGACGCCTTCAAACACTGACCCGGCAGCCCGGCTGACAACGCTGACATCGGCTGCGACCAGGTCTGATCCCGCTTATCTGTTCCCCTACATCTGCATTGAAACGAGGTAAACGCCATGATCATCCTTGGAATCATCCTTCTCGTCGCCGGATTCCTGCTCAAAATCACCCTGCTGTGGACCATCGGGCTCATCCTGCTGATCGTCGGCTTGGTACTGATGGTCATGGGAAGGACGGGACGCGCTGTCGGCGGCCGCCGCCACTACTACTAACCAGCACACGTAACTAGCCGGCAAGTGCGACTCGACCACATGATTCGCCGCCCCCGCGAATACCCCCTCGGCCGCCCGTGGCCGCCGAATATCCAAGGAGACACATCATGCGTTTCGTAGGGCTACTGGTGATCGTATGGCTGATCGTGGGCGCATTCGCGGCCTACCAGCGCGGGTATTTCACCAACGCCACACAAAACTGTGCCAGCGCGGGGACGATCGCGGTGACCGTTGTCGCGGGACCACTCAATTACGTGGGTGTCAATCCCAAAGTGACGGACTGTCAAGTGCCGCAACCCAGTCCATAACGCCCACAGCTCAATTCCAACTGATTTGAGCCTCGACCTGCGCAACCAATCCAAGGAGCCGACATGACTACCAGCACTATCGTTTTGATCGTCGTCGTCGCAGTTGTTGCAATTCTGCTGATCGCCACAATCGCATGGGTGGCGCGCAAGAAACGCAACCAACAACGCCACGTCGAGGCAGGGGACATCCGCGACAAAGCCGTCGATCAGTCCCACAAGGTGGGGCAACGCGAAGCGCTCGCCGACGAGACTGCCGCCAAGGCCCGCGTCGCCCAAGCCGAAGCCGACGCCAAGGCAGCGCACGCGACGGGCCTACAACACCAGGCGCAGATACGTCGCACCGACGCGACCACCGCCCGCGACGAGGTGAACCAGGAGTTCGAGCGCGCCGACAAGATCGATCCGGATACGCAAACCCCCGACGTCAAACCGCGACAAGACTCTGAAACGCGCGCGACACCTCGAGGCACCTCCCGCGGCACGCAAGGCCCACCATCGATGCCCAGATCGGGGTGACGTCGCGAAACCCCCGACGCCCGAACTGGGTCGGCTCTCGCCGATCGACCATGCAGCCGCAACGACAAGCGATCTTGTGCCGGCGGTTCGTCGTCTGCGTCCGACGAAGGATGCGAGAGCAGGTCACATGGGACACCGCGACAGCAGCACGAGCCGGGCGATTTAACCCAGCCGGTTAGGAGCGCCCCAATGTCTGACCACACCTCGTCCTCCACCGCGACCCAGATGGCCCAAAACAGCGTGTTCGAACGATTCGCCCGCGTCGGGTACGTCGTGAGCGGCCTACTGCACCTGACGATCGGCTACCTCGCCATCCGGATCGCCCTCGGCGTCGGCCGCGGCACCGCTGACCAATCCGGGGCACTAGCGGCATTGGCAGCCAAACCGTACGGCATCCTCGCGCTCTGGGCCGCCGTGGTCGCGCTTGTGGTGATGGGGCTATGGCGACTCGTCGAAACAGCCCTCGGTCGATCGACCGACCCGAAATCCCAAGGCGCATCATCGGAAGTCTTAGATCGGGCGAAGGCCTTCGCGCTGGCGATGGTCTATTTCGCGTTCGCATATTCCGCGTTCGGATTCGCCCGGGGTGCCGGAAAGTCCACCGGCGAGCAGAATTCGGATATCAGCGCACGCCTGATGCAGACCGACGCCGGCACGATCGCACTCATCGCCGCCGGCATCATCATCATCGCGGTCGGTGGATATCACATCTACAAGGGAGCTAGCCGCAAATTTCTCGACGACCTCAAAGGCCGCTCCAGCGACCTGGTGCGACGACTGGGCATGGTGGGCTACATCGCCAAAGGCCTGGTCATCGCCGGTGCCGGGGTGCTGGTCATCGTCGCGGCGAGTCGTTCGGAGCCCAACACGGCCACCGGACTCGACGGGGCCCTCAAAACCCTCGGGGCCCAACCCTACGGAGCAGCGCTCCTGATCGCCGCCGGCCTGGGAATCATCACCTACGGCCTCTACAGCTTCGCCATGGCGCGATACACCAAAATGTAAGTGAGTCTGGCGATTCAGCCTCGGGCGGGCACCCCCGAGGACTCTCAAGAGAATGCTAAGAGCTGTTGATTTCGCCGACGAGTGCGCGCTCAACTCCTCGCCGATGTACGACTACGGGACTGCAGCTTGCTCAACGGGCCCGCACGGGTACGCGGATAGATCCCTTCCGGTCGTGCGGGTGCAGGCTAAATCGACCAAGTAGACCCATCCACAACAAAAAATCACAGAAAGGACTAGCGATGTCAGAGAAATGGAGAATATCCAGAGTCGGTAAGCTGGAACTTGAAGTAGGCGAAACACTGCAGGAAGCTATTATTCGGCTTCAAATCTTGCCGCTACCCCCTCTTGCCTGGACGGATTGCTTCCTGCAGACGGTTCGAGGGCATGAAGTCACCATAATCGGAACGGAAACCCACCCAGACAAGATTGAGGCCGTCGCACGTCCTGCCGAAGTTGAGGACGTGCTCGGAAAAATCGACTCCGCGATTGAGAACGCTAACAAGTACGTTGAAAAGGTGGTGCATCTACGGCGTCAAGCGGATCGTGACGTTAAGGGTGCAGAAGCCGACGAAAGGCAGAAACTACAGGCCGAGCTTGACCAGCTCGCGGAAAAGCTATCCAAACCCGAATACGCCAAAGACGCGGGTCCCGATTGAGTCGCACTGACATAGGCGATCAGCAGGCGAAGGCGTGGGACCTTACAGCTCGACTGATGCACCCTCGCCGAGCCGATTCCCCTCCGAGATGGTGGATCGCCGTGGATCAACAATTTCGGAAGACGTGTCCCGGCACGCACTCGCCTTGCAAGCGGTCATCGACCGTATTCAACGGCGATCAGAACCACTCCCAACCCTGGGGGTACCCCCGAACCACCCCGAACACTGCGCCTCGCACGGCCAGCGCTCTCTGGCGATTGGTGGAGGTTCAGCGGCGACGTCACCCGGGCTGGGCGGCCGCAACCTCGAAATGCGAGACCGTGGTCTCGCGATCGACGAGGTACTCGTCATCCTCGGGGTAGAACACGGCGGCCTCGATGTCGGATCCCGCGAACCCGATGATGGCACCCGTGACTCCCACCAACTGACCGTCAGGACTTCGGTTCGACCATCTTCCGGGTCTCTCGTCCACATCTGGCAGCCAAGGTTGCCCGGCGTCGCCGCATACTCACGCAGGCCGGTGCCGGTGATGTTAGGCGACGTAGGCGTTCGCCTGCTCGGTCCGAACCCAGCCTCGCCACATCCGAGCGATCATGACCATCTCCTCGACGACGCCGGCGTCGCGTGCCCACAACGAGGGGACCCGGCTCGGTGTATGAGCCTCGGGTGTTCGGCATCCCAACGTTGGGGCACATTATTGCCGGATTGATCGGGGTCGTGAAGGTTCTACATCAAGTCATCACTGCGTGTCCCACCTAGTTCTGCGAACTAGGCACCTTTGTAGTCGCGTAGGCGCTCGCCGCCTTCGCCCCGCCGCGCCATGCTCGCCGGCCTATAGGTTTGCGAAGCAGGGGTCCTGGTTGTCATTGTTCCCTTGGTTCCCTTCGTTGCCCTGGTTGCCCTGCGGGTTCGGAGTGTCTCGGGTCGAATAATGTGCTGTCACACCGTCATAGGTGATCTGCACGCTGTCGGCATGGATATCGAGCGGATAATTCTCGGTGAGATCGGTGGTGAACGCGTCCAGCGCCGACTGCACCGTCTCGCTGGGCAGGAACAAACCGAGCCCGGTGACATCGACCACCTGCAGCGCCACTCGCCCGTCTGTAACCTGCGGCCTAGTGGTGACACTGCCCAAGTTGCCCTGCAGCTTGATAGTGCCTTCGTCCGGATTGGTCTGGACCCCGGTGACCAAGCCACGCAACGGCGAGATCGCTTCCTGGATGCTCTGCCTCATGCCGTCGGCAGACCAGGTGATCATGGCGTCTAGAGCTCCCACAGCGCCCATGCCATCGGCGTCGCCATCTAGCCGGACATCGTCGATCTGCACGTCGGCCTTCATGCCTCGGGCGTTGCCGATCCGATTGCCGGCCGTGTGGATCGAGATGTTCCTGTAGTGGCCGGTCGCGAGCTGAAGCAGAAGCGGCGTCGCGCCGAACGACACACTCGCCTTATCCTGCACCAGGCATTCGGTGGCGGCGGCCACCACGCTCTCGGCGCGGTGACGGGCGTACAGCTCACTGGCGAGCAGGCCGGCGGCGACTAAGCCGATCACGATCACCGCGATCAGCATTATCGACAGCGGGTTGCGCGGACTGACGCGGCTCAGTCCGGAACCCTTCGATGTCGGAGTGCCCGGTGGCGGGGGATACCCTTCCATCCCTCTATCGTGGACCCGCTCAGCCGAGAGCCTCGTGTGTGGCTGGCCAAATCTGCTAAGTCGTCGTCTTTGTAGTCGGGATACAACCGAGTAATCGACCGTCGACATACCGGTTCCCCATTCGGGAGAGCGTCGTCTGGTGCTCGGCGATGACCTTGCCGTGCGACCCGTGCGAGAGTGCATGCTCGTCGAGAAGTCCGAAGCCACGTTCTAGGATTCTGCCCCGCTACGCCTGGACAAGTGCATCGACCGCGATGACGCCGTGCGGTGTCGCGATGACGGGGTTGGCCTCGACGGCATCAACCACGTCGCCGAGTTCGGTCGCCATGTCCGAGAACGCCACGATCACATCGGCCAGCGCGTCGATGTCGACCGCCGGCGCACCGCGCCATCCGGCCAGCAGCGGACGAATGCGCAGCGCGTCGAGCAGGCTCATGGCGCCTGCGTGCGACACCGGCGGGCAGGCCACCACGCGGTCGGCGATCAACTCCACCAACGTGCCGCCCGCTGCGACGATCAACAACGGCCCGAAGGCGCCGTCACGCACGATGCCGACTGAGACCTCGACACCGGCCTCGACCATCGGCTCGACGGTGACCTCCGGCCCGAGCGACTCGGCCATCGCCGCATACGCGCTACTCAGCGCGGATTCGTCGGGGATGTCGAGCACCACTCCCCCGACATCGCTCTTATGCAGGACAGCAACGGTTTTCAACGCGACCGGATAGCCGACTGTCTCGGCGGCTGCCAGCACCGCACCGACAGAGTCCGCGGTCCTGATGTCCACCACCGGTACTCCGTAGCCGGCCAACAGTTCGAAGGGTGCCGCCCCGTTCGCTATGCCGGTGACCCACCGCTCGCGTCTGTCGGGCTGCGCCGCGGTGTCGGCTCGATCGACATGCAGCGGCCAGCGAGCCAGGTGATCCAGCGCCGCGAGCCCGCTGCGGGCACCTTCGAGCACCGGAATCCCGCTGTCTCGCAGTCGTTCCGCAGTTGCGGGGTCGATCGACGAGGCCACCGACGCCAATACCGCTACCGGTTCATCGGTGTGCTTGGCCACATCGGTGACGGCATCGGCGTATGCGGTGTCGCCGTCGAACTCGGTGACCAGGTCGACGGCGAGCGCGGTCACCGCGACGGCCGGATCGTCGACCATCGCGCGCAGGCACGCACCGAACAGGTTGCGGGTGTCGGCACCGGTTCCCCAGACGTCCAGCGGGTTGGTGGCCGCCAACCCGTCGTCGAGCATGTCGCCGATGGTGCTCAGCGTTTCGGGGGCCAGCTCGGCGAACTCGATGCCCAGTTCGTGGGCGAGGTCGGCGACAAGCGCCCGCTCCGCGCCCGAATCATGAACTGTCGCAATGCCTCCACGCTTGGCGCGCCGTCCGGCGGAGAACAGTTCTAGGGTGTCGCTGAATTCGGCGAGATCGGTGACGTGCATCGCGCCGGTCGCGGCGCAGAACGCCTGCCATGCCGCATGCTCACCTGCCAGGGCGCCCGAGTGTGCGGCCACCATGGCCTGCCCGCGCGGCGAACCGCCGACAGTGAGAATCACCACGGGCACGCCCTGCTCCGCGGCGCGCAGGAGTGATTTCCGTAGCCGCGGGACTTCGCGGGGCGTCTCGAGCAACAGGCCGATGATGCGCGTCTCGGGATCGTCAAGGGCATACTCGACGTAATCCGCCGTGTCGGTGACGATTTCCTGCCCGGAAGAAACCGCCAACCGGAAGCCGAACCCGCGGCGCCCGCGCAACAGCGTGGAGAACGCCGAGCCGGAGTGAGTGATGAGGCTGACGCCGCCGTCGGGTAGCGGTTCCGGCTCCAGGTACCCCAATGCACGCACACCGAGTGCGTTGTTCACGAAGCCCATGCAGCCCGCACCGCACACCGCCATTCCGGCGTCCGTGGCGATCGCCGCAATCGAGTCCCGCAGCCCGTGGGCGGACCCGAACAGCACAGCCGACCGCGCACCCGCGGCCGCGGCGGCGGCCAACTGATCGGGCAGCACGGCGTCTGGCACCCCGAGCAGAACCACGTCGACAGGCTCGTCCAGGTCGGCCAGCGATGGCACACACGGCAGCGTGCCGATGTGGTCGTATCGCGGGTTCACCAAATGGAAACGCGCCGAACCCCGTTGTGCCTCAAGGACCATGCGCGAGCCGAAACTGTCCGGGCGGGGACTGGCGCCCACCACCGCCATCGACCGGGCGCCGAGCATGGCGGCGACTGGCCTCTTGTCTCGACTCATCGAGCGCGGCGGAACCGCCGCAAGCCCTTCTTCTTGTCGGCGAGCGCCGCGCGGCTCGCCTGCCAACCGGGAATGCCGCACACGCCGCCGCCGGCATGCGTGCCGGAACTGCCGTTGTACAGCCCGGCGATCGGGGTGCGGTAGTCGGCGTAACCGGGCGCCGGGCGCATGTGGAACAGCTGCTCCAGCGACAGCTCGCCGTGGAAGATGTTGCCGCCGATGAGGCCGTACTCCTCCTGCATCTCGTGCGGGCCGACGACGTCGCGGTGCGTGATCGACGCCTTGAACCCCGGTGCCACCTGATCGTAGGTGTCGATCACGCGGTCTGCGTAGGCGTCCAGTTCCTCGGTGTGCGGCGCGTCGGCCCACTCGGCGGGGCACCACTGGGTGAACAGCGACATGATGTGGGTGCCATCGGGATTCAGCGTCTTGTCCAACGTCGTCGGGATCACCCCGTCGCTGAACGGCAGCAGCGCAGGCTTGCCCGCTCGGGCCTGCTGGAACGCGGTCTCGAGGTACTCGATCGACGGCGCCATCTCGATCGAGCCCGTGAGATGTTCGGCCATTCCGGAACTCGGGTTAGCAGTGAAACTGGGCAGCTCGGACAGTGCGACGTTGATCTTCACCACGCCGCTGCGCGTCTTGAAGTGCTCGATGTCGCCGACGAAGTCGTCGGGAAGCTCCGTGGGCGAGAGGTGGTCGAGGAACGCAATCTTCGGATGCAGCGTGGTGACCACCAACGGAGCCGTCACCTCTTCACCGTTCTCGAGCACGGCCCCGCGCACCTGGCCACCGCGGGTCAGTACCCGCGAAACCTTTGCGTTGGTGCGGATCTCGGCCCCGAAGCTGCGCGCGGACTTGGCGATGGCCTCCGACACCCCGCCCATACCGCCCTCGGGGTACCCCCAGCTGCCGAGTTGGCCGTCGCCGACATCGCCGATCGAGTGGTGGGCCATCACGTAGGCGGTGCCCGGTTCGCAGGGGCCGGCCCAGGTGCCGATGATGCCGTTGACGGCCATCAGACCTTTGACTTGCGGTGACTCGAACCAATCGTCGAGCAGGTCGGCGATGCTCATGGTCAGCAGCCTCGTGATGTCCGCGGTGAGGCGTGGGGTGATGCTGCTGCGCAGCGGCCAGGCCAGCTTGGCCAGGTCGAGCAGGTCCGACGGGCGCTTCGAGCCGATGTTCGGCGGCACCTGGGTGAGCAGCGGGCCCATCACCTCGGCGATGCCCTCGATCCACTCGTGGTACTTCGGCAACGCGTCCGCGTCCTTCTTGGAGAACTTGGCGACTTGCTCGTGCGTGCGCGCCGGGTCGTCCTCGTAGATGATCAGCGATCCACCCTCGGGGAACGCCTGGTAGGACGGGCCCATCGGGTGGACCTTGTAGCCGTGCCGGTCGAGTTCGAGTTCCCGCACGATGGTCGGCGGCATCAGGCTCATCACGTAGGACAGCCGGGTGACCCGCAGGTGCGGGGCGTCTTCCCACGGCGCTTCGGTGGTGGCTGCCCCGCCCAGCGTCGCGCGGGACTCCAGCACCAGGGTCCTGGCTCCCGACCGCGCGAGGTACGCCGCAGATACCAGCCCGTTGTGCCCGCCACCGATGACGATGGCGTCGTATGCGTTCGACATTCGCAAGCCCTACTTCCACGCCGGAACGGCGTCTTGACTGACTGTTCAATCTAATCAAGTGTTAGGCTTGAGACAAGTGGCAACGCTGCGACGACACAGGGGGAGCACCAGGAACATGGCCGATCCGGCACCCGCAACGGAGAACAACGAGCCGCGTCGCATCGAGATGCTCCGCGCCGCGGCCGAGCTGATCTGCGAGCGGGGGTTCGGCGATACCCGGATCGCCGACGTCGCCAAGCGCGCCGGGGTCAGTTCGGCCCTTGTCATCTATTACTTCGGCACCCGCGATCGGCTCCTGGTTGACGCACTTCGCTACTCCGAGGAGTCGGGGTATGAAGCGATGGAGCAGAAGCTCGCCGAAGTCCCCTCGCTGCATGAGCGATTGTCCCTGCTGATCAAGTGGACCTGCGTCCCGGAGGCGGACGACGAGATACCCGGCGCCTGGGGCCTGTGGTTTGACCTGTGGGCGCAGGCATTTCGGCACGACGAGGTCAAGGCCGGCCGGGTCGAGCTCGATGCGCGCTGGCGAGCCATGATCGTCGATGCGGTGAAGTCCGCCGACCTGGACACCGATATCGATACCCGGACGTTCGCGCTGGAGTTCTCCGCGCTCCTCGATGGCTTGTCCATCCAGGTGGCGCTGGACGACCCGGAAGTCGACTCATCGGTGGCGTACGACATCGCCATGCGGTTCGCGGAACGCGAACTCAATCTGCCCGCCGAGACGGAACTCTCGGTCAAGAAACGCTGAGCGCGCCGAGGTCTTCGGCCACCGGGTCGGTGATCACCGACGCGGAGCTTCGATGCAACACACGCACCGCGTCGTGGGTGCAGACGCAGTTCACCCGTTCGCCCGGCTGGTGACTCACCGAGCCGGGGCCCGAGTGGTTGGGCACCTCCACGATCAGCGCGGCGGGTGCTCCCACGTCGACATGCACCTGCGTGCTGTTGCCGAGGAAGACCACTTGCTTAACGACACCGGCGATCGCATTGCGCCCCTGTCCAACCGGCTCGTCGGGGCCCTGCACGGTGATGCGTTCGGGCCGGATGACGATGGCCGCCCGACCCTTGATCGCCGTGTCACCTCTGTCGTCGACCGCCGCGCCGAGGCGGGTGTCGAGCGCCGAGCACACCGCTGAACCGTTGCCGGTTTCCAGCACCTCGGCGTCAAAGATGTTGGCAGCACCCAGGAATCCGGCGACGAACGTCGTCGCAGGAGCCGAGTAGATCTCCTGGGGTGGGCCGACCTGCTCGATGCGCCCCTCGGCCAGGACCGCGATCTGGTCGCTCATGGTGAGCGCTTCCTCTTGATCGTGGGTGACGTAGACGAACGTGATGCCGACCTCGCGCTGCACGCCGCGCAGCTCCAGCTGCAGTTGCTTTCGCAGTTTGGCGTCCAGCGCACCGAGCGGCTCGTCGAGGAGGAGAACCTTCGGGCGCAGCACCAGAGCCCGCGCCAGGGCGACCCGCTGCTGCTGCCCGCCGGACAATTGGGCGGGGGTCCGTTTCGTGAAATCGCTCATCCGGGCAAGTTCCAGCGCTTCGCCGACGCGCCGCTTGGTGTCCTCCTTGGAAGCCTTCTGGTACTTCAACCCGAACGCGACGTTGTCCCACACTGTCATGAACGGGAACAGTGCATAGGTTTGAAAGACCGTATTGACCGGCCGTTTGTGCGGAGGATCGCCCGCCACGTCGCGGCCGTCGAGCTCGATGCGACCTGAATCGGGCTTCTCGAAGCCCGCGATCATGCGCAGGGTGGTCGTCTTGCCGCAGCCGGACGCGCCCAGCAGCGAATAGAACTGGCCGGCCGGGATGTCGAGGTCGATACCGGTTACCGCAGGGACCCCGTCGAACGACTTGACCAGCTGCTCGAGCCGGATCGCGCCGCCCTTCATCCGGGCCGGCGAATCAAGGAGCCACCGCCTCGGCGAACCGCGCGAAGTTGGCCGCGAACCGATCGACATCGTCGCGGTCGTGCTGAACCGAAAGCAGCCATTGCTCCACCTTGCCCCACGGCGGGAGGAATACACCGCCATTGTGTTGCATGAGCCAGTGCAGGTGGCCGAGTCTGGCGTCGATTCCCAGGAAGTCACGGAACTCCCGCACCGGATCGCGGCGGAAGGTCACACACCCTTTCGCGCCGACGGAGACGACGTGCCAGTCGAATCCGTGGCGGGCGATGGTGGCTTCCAGCGACGTGCGCAGCCGGGTGGCCAGGTCGTCGAGGTGCGCATAGGACTGCGGGGTGAGGACATCGGTGAGCGTCGCCCTGGTGGCGGCCATCGCGAGCGGGTTGCCGTTGAAGGTGCCCACCTGCTCGTAGCGGCCGTCGGCGATCTGCGACATCACCGTTTCGGTGCCGCCGATCGCGGCGACCGCGATGCCGCCGCCGAGCGCCTTGGCCAGGCACACCATGTCGGGCACCACGCCACTGCGGCGGGTGATTCCGCCCGGCCCTGTGGTGAAGCCGGTCTTCACCTCGTCATAGATCAGCAGCGCACCTTCGCCGTGCACCAGGTCGCGGATGACCGCGAGGTAGCCGTCGTCGGGCGGGATGATGCCCGCGTTCATCATCACCGGTTCGAGGATCATCGCGGCCACCTGCCCGCGGTGTTCGGCGAGCGCCCGCGCCACCGCACCCGTGTCGTTGAAAGGCACCACGAGGACGAGATCCCGTATCGCGGCGGGGATGCCGGAGTTGCCCGGCACGGGCGTCGGCGATTCGCGTGGGCCGACCTCGTCGGCCTCAGGCAACACCGACACCTGCACCGAGTCGTGGTGACCGTGATAGCAGCCCTCGACCTTGATGATCAGGTCTCGCCCGGTGAGCGCGCGGGCGAGATGCACGGCGTCCATGGTGGCTTCGGTCCCGGAGTTGGCGAATCGCCACAGCGGCAGCTCGAAGCGGCGGGACAGTTCGCCGGCAATCCAGATCGCGTCTTCGGTCGGCTGCGCGAAATGTGTTCCGCGCCTGACTCTGTCGCTGACCGCCGCGACGATCGCCGGATGCGCGTGCCCCGCGATGGCGGCGCCGTAGCCACCGTGCATGTCCACGTACTCGGTGCCGTCGACGTCGTACACCTTCGACCCGGCGCCGTGGCTCATCCAGACGGCTTGCGGCTGGGCGATCTGCCAGTTGGAGGTGGCCCCGCCTGCGAGGTGCACGCGTGCCTCGGCGATGAGCTCGGAGCTGCGCGGCTGGCGGCGCAGAAACACCTGTTCCTCATCGGATATCAGCTGGTCGACGGTGTCGGCCACCGGGCTCTCCACCATTGACGGGGACACGGTGAAACCTCCACTCCAGAACGGTTGACTGAGCATTCAGTCTATGCGAGAGTCCTACCAGCGACAAGCCGCGAAATCAATGGGGAGGCCCCGAATGCCACCGCCTAACGGACATGGTCCGACCCGACGACAGTTCCTCGCGCGCGCGGCGATTCTGGCCGCGACGGCTCCCACTCTCGGCGCGTACCTGACGGCATGTTCGAAGTCGGGGCCGTCGTCCGGACAGCCGACCCTGACGCTGGCCGCGCCAGATCACCCGGTCAAGTGGGACATCGCCGACGACAACAAACCCATCGCCGACGGACTTGCGCCGGAGAAGGGTGCGACGCTCAAGATCTACAACTACGCCGACTATCTCAGCCCGCAGGCCATCAAGAGCTTCGAGGATCAGTACGGCATCAAGATCGAGGTCTCCACCTTCAACGACGGCGACGAGGCGATCACCAAGCTGCGCAGTGGAGTCGACTTCGACATCTACAACGCCAACTACACCGAGATCAGCCGTCTGGTGAACGGGAACTTGCTCCGGCCGCTGAACCATTCCTACATTCCCGACATCAAGAACGTGTGGCCGGGCTTCACCAACCCCTGGTACGACCAGGAGTGGCGCTACACCGTGCCGTACACCATTTACACGACCGGAATCGGCTGGCGGACCGACCAGGTGCCCGCCGATATCGGCGCGCTGAAGAATCCCTACGACTCGCTGTGGGATCCGGCCTACAAGGGCAAGACCGCCGTCATCGACGACTTCCACACCGCGATGGCCATGGTGCTTCTGCGCCAAGGCATCACGGACGTGAACACCTCGTCGGACGCCGATCTGAAGGAAGTCGGTGAGCAACTCAAGGCGATGGTCGCCGCGACGTCGCCGAAGGTCACTATCACGATGTACAACGACCTTCCCGCCGGACAACTGGGTCTCGCGCAGATGTGGTCGGGCGACATCATCAATGCGCAGTCTTACCTGCCCGAGGGCACGGGCCCGGAAATACTTCGTTATTGGTTCCCGTCGGACGGCAAGGGCTTGGTCGACAACGACATGCTGGTGAACCTGCGCGGCGGCAAGAACCCGGTGCTCTCCCACCTGTTCATCAACCACATGCTCAACCCCGAGGTCGCAAAGGAGAACTTCTCCGCAATCGGTTACCAACCACCACAGAATTCGATAACACCGGATTCGCTTGTCAAAGAGGAATTCATCCCGGAGAACCTGCGCACCGCGATCGTGAAGCCGGAGTACTTCGAAACGGGCTACCGGCTGCTCGAGCTCGATGCGGCCAACGAGACCGCCTGGCGCAATGTATGGCAGGCTTTCAACGCCGGCGGGTCCTAGAATCCAGTGGCGGTCCCGGTAGTCACCGCGCCATCGCGGCAGGCCCCACCGCCCCGCGAGCGACGCAACCGGCTCTGGGCCATGTTGGCTGCACCCGGAATCTTCTGGCTGGCAGCGTTTTTCATCTTCCCGCTCTATGTCGTGCTGTGCATCGTCTTCGGCCAGATCGATCCGCTGTTCCGCACGCCGATTCCGGTATGGAACCCACTGCAGTGGGATCCGACCCAGTTCACCTATGTGCTGACCCACATCGTCGGCGAAAACGGTGTCTACGGCCCGGCCATCGTTCGCACGTTCGTCTACGTGTTCCTCGCCAGTTCACTGTGCCTGCTGATCGCTTTCCCAATCTCGTATTACGTGGCCCGACTCTCCGGCAAGCGCAAGGGCCTGCTGCTGGCGCTGTTGATCGCGCCGTTCTGGATCAGCTACATGATGCGAATGTTCGCATGGGTCAACCTGTTACAGGACGACGGTCTGTTCAACAAGGTCTTGAGCTTCGGCGGCCTGCTCACTCCCGACGTGAAGTGGCTGACCGGCCAGCCCGTCGTGGTGATCCTCGGACTGGTGTACGGATACGTGCCGTACATGATTCTGCCCCTCTACGCCGGCCTCGACCGGCTGTCGCAGCCGATGCTCGAGGCGTCGCGTGACCTTGGGGCAGACCGGCTTTCGTCGTTCTGGCGGGTCACTCTGCCGTTGTGCCGCCCAACGATCGTGGCGGCGCTTCTGCTGACCTGCCTGCCGATGCTCGGGGACTACTTCACCAACGACATGCTGTCCGCGTCGCCGAAGACGACGATGGTCGGCAACCTGATCAACGACAGTGTCCAGGCCCCGGGACAGACCGGCCAGGCAGGCGCGTTCGTCATGCTGGTGTTCCTGGTGGCGTTGCTGCCGATGCTCTACTACATTCGGGTGGTTTCGCGAGGCAGCGAGGTGTCCTCGTGAGAGGGCCGGTCACATGGTGGAACGATCCGTGGCGGCCGCCGCGGTTCCTCGTCGGAATCACCGTCGGCTATCTGGTGTGGTCGTTGTTGCCGGTACTCATCGCGGTGCTCTACTCGTTCAACGCAGGCCGATCGCGAACAACATGGCAGGGCTTCTCGTTTCGTTGGTACTGGGGCGATCAGACTCTTTCGGTCTGGCACAACGACGCGTTGCATACCGCGCTGCTGCAAACACTCAAGCTGGGCGTGATCGCCACCTTGATCACGGTTCCCCTCGGAACGCTGTTCGCGATCGGCATCGACCGCTGGCGCGGCAGGCTGCCCTCGGGCGCGAACTTCCTCATGCTGCTGTCGTTCGTGCTGCCCGAGGTACTGCTCGCCGTCGCGCTGCTGTTCGTGATCACCACGGTGGCGGTGCCGGTCGAACTCGGAACCACTGCGCAGGTGATCGGCCTCGTCACCTTTCAGGTGTCCTACCCGGCGGTGCTCGTGCGCGCCCGGCTGGCCACCATCGGGCCCCAATATGAAGAAGCCGCAATGGATCTGGGTGCCTCGCCGCTCGGCGCGCTGCGGCGGATCATCATGCCGATGCTGATGCCCGCGATCTTCGCCAGCACCGTCCTGGTCTTCGCCGACGTCATCGACGACTTCGTCCTGGTGCGTTACCTGTCCGGCGACGCGTCCACCGAGCCCGTCTCGGTGAAGATCTACAACACCGCGCGCGCCGCACCGACACCTGCGCTCAACGCCCTGGCCAGCCTGCTGCTGTTGGCTGCGCTGGCCGCCGTGGTCATCGGATTCCTGGTGTACCGGCGCATGACACGTGGCGACACCACCGCCGACCGCGGCATCGGCGGCTTCACGGGCGAGGCCTAATCGACTAGGCTGACTGTATGTTCAAACAGCATCCACCCGCTCCCCTTCCCGCCGACGGCGTCGCCGCGGCGATGGCTCCCTTCGGCCAGTCACGGATGCTGCCGCGCGAGGCCTACGTCGACCAGGCGGTGTTCGAGTGGGAGCAGCAGAACATCTTCTCCGGGTGGAGGTGCGTCGGCCATGCCTCCGACCTGGCCGCGGTGGGTGCCCAGAAGGCAGTGGGGACCGGCCCGAACTCGGTCCTGCTGGTGCGCGGCGACGACAACAAAGTCCGCGCGTTCGCCAACACCTGTCGGCACCGCGGGCACGAGCTGCTGGCCTGCAATGAGTCGGCGCGCGGACGCAGCATCGTGTGCCCGTACCACTCGTGGTCGTATCGACTCGACGGCACGCTCCGCAACGCGCCGAGCTTCAAGCACGTCGAGGGCTTCGACGCCGACGAGTTCGGGCTCGCCGAACTGCGTCTGGTCGACTGGCACGGCTGGCTGTTCGTCGACCCCAGCGGTGAGGACGCCGAATTCGCCGAACACATCGCGGGTTTGGAGGAGGTCATCGGACCGTACCGACCCGAGGACCTGACGGTCGTCGACCGGCATTCCTACGAGCTGGCCACCAACTGGAAGATCATCGCCGAGAACTACCAGGAGTGCTATCACTGCTCCGCGATCCACCCCGAGCTGTCCCGGATCAGCCCACCGACCAGCGGCGACAACCTGCATCTGAGCGGCTCGTGGATGGGCGGCTGGATGTCGATCATCGAAGGCGCGGAGACGATGTCGCTGACCGGTGAAAGTGGCGGCGTCGCGATCAAGGGGCTATCAGAGCACGAACTGCGCAGCGTGATGTATCTGGTCGGATTCCCCAACCTGCTGGTCAGCCTGCACCCCGACTACGTGATGACCCACCTCATGACGCCGCTGGCCGTGGACCGCACCCATGTCGAATGCGCGTGGGCGTTCCCCACGGAGGTTGCGGAGAAGGCGGATTTCGATCCCTCGTACGCCGTGGATTTCTGGGATCTGACCAATCGGCAGGACTGGGCGGCCTGCGAGTCGGTGCAGCGCGGCCTGTCCTCACCCCACGCACGGCCAGGGCCGCTGGCGCCGGAAGAGGACGGCGTCTATCAGTTCGTCAGCCGGGTGGCTAAGGCGTATTCCGGCGGCGCTGCTCGCGGGTAGGAACACCGTTGGCTCCCTGGATCGACTGCGCGTAAGTGCCCACCGCGAAGGCGACACCGGGGCCCATCACGGCAAGCGCATCGCGGCTGACGTTGTCGACGGTGTCGCCGGGCAGCGTGGTTGTTCCTGTCGAAGGCGACGCCTGCGGTGCCGCCCCACAATCGGGCCTGGGTCTCCGTTTTCCGTTGCGCCGCACCGGTGGTCGTGCCGCCGATCGGAACACCGGCGTCGAGGAACGGGCTGTAGTCGGCTGCCTTCCCCAGCGGCATGTCGGCGGGCCGGATCCCGGCGAGGTTCAGGTAGCCGGCCAGCGTGCGTTCGATTCCTGCCGAGCCGGTGGGCACGGTACTTGCCGGGACGTCGGGGTTGGGCTGACCGGACTGGTCACCGTCATAGGTGAAGAACCCGGCGTTCGGCGAGCCCAGCATGTCGAAGTTGAGGTACAGCGCGATGTCATTGAGCTGGTCACGATCCAGGCCGGCGACATACTTCGTCGACCCCGCCAGCACCGCCTCCTCGGACCCCCAGAACCCGAAGCGGACGGCGTTGGCGACCTGCGGCTGCGAGCCAAGCGCCGCAGCGGTTTCCAGAAGTGCGGCCACGCCGGTGCCGTCGTCGTTGATGCCGGGGCTTCTTGCGACCGTGCCCAGGTGCGCGCCTGCCATCACCACGTTGTGGGTGTCACCGGTCCTGGTCTGCGCCACCACGTTTCGGGACTTGACCATGGCCGCCTTGGCGTCGAGCGTCAGCAGCACCGGGGCGTCGGTGCGGCGCAGCGCGGCGTCGGCATCTTTGTCGATCACCCCGACCGGCACCTTAAGACCCTGGTAGTAGCCCGGTGTGAACAGGCCCTTCGGGCTGCCCGCCGCGCCGGGATCGCTGACCACGAGCAGCCCGACGGCGCCCTCGGCGACGGCCGTGTTCTGCTTGTCGACGATCGAGCATCCGGTGTCGTCGACGACGGCGATGGCGCCCTTCATCGTCTTCGTGCCGTAGTCGGCGGCGGCACAGCCGGCAGGCTTCTGGGGCCGCAGGGTGACGGCGCGCAACCCGTTGGCCGGGGTGGGAGTCAGCAGCGAAGCCTGGTCGACGGGGTATCCGCGGCCGGATACGGTGAGTGTCGGGTTACCCGGCCGCGCCACGCCGAGCCGCTCGTACTCCGGCGTCTGAACGTCAAAACCCTTGTCCCGCAGGGTCTGTGCGACATAGTCCACGCTGGCGTCATATCCGGATGTGCCTTCGGCGCGGGAGCCGTTGTTGGCGTCGGCGATCTCCGCAAGCTTGCGCAGGTGGACGTACATCCCGTCGACTCCGACCTTGCCCGACAGGTCGCGGGCGAGGTCTTGCGGGGGTGACGGCTCCGACGAACATCCGCCAAGCAGCATCGCGACGACGACTGCCGCACCCGCAAGGGGCACGCCCGATGGCGTCATGACTCGGTCAGCACATGCCGGGTGCGGTCGTCGCGGATCGGAACGCCGTTGCGGCCGCGTTGATCCTGCGCGTAAATCCCGACGACGTCGGCGACGCCCGCCGCCGTTGATCTCCATCGCTCTGCGGTCGATGTGGTCCAGGGTGTCGGTGTCCTTGTGGTAGTTCGGATCGAACGGCTCATCCGCCTTGCCGTCCCACAGGTCGGCTTGTCCCCGGGTCATCTTTTCCTCCGCACCGGAGAACAGACCGCCCGCCGGAACTCCGGCCTTGGTGAAGCCGTCGTAATCGGAGCGGCCGACGAACGACGTGTCCTGCGCGGTCTTCCCCGCATCCTTGAGGTACACGACGAAGGTGCGTTCGATGCCCGCCGAGCCTTCCGGCACCCGGGGGTTGGCCTCTCTGGGGTCCGGAGCGGCCGACTGATCACCGTCGTAGGTGAAATAGCCGGGGTTGGGCGAGCCGAGCATGTCGAAGTTCAAGTACAGCGCGATGTCCTTGAGCTGATCGACACTCAGCGATTGCACGTAATTGTCGGAGCCCGCGCAGCCCGAGCTCTTCTGCGCCCCAGAAGCCGAACCGAACCGCGTTCTGCACCTGCGGCGAAGGGCCCAGCTGCAGCGCGGTTTCCAGCACCGCGGCGACGCCTGAACCGTTGTCGTTGACGCCCGGTCCCTCCGGGACGCTGTCCAGATGGGCGCCGACCATCACCACGTCGGCGGTGGAGCCGGTCTTCGTCTGCGCGATGACGTTGCGGGTGTGCTCGACCCGGACCCCGGCCTTGAGCATGAGGGTGGTGTCGCCGGGTGCGCCGCGGAGCCGATCGCCCGAGGCCTTGGTGATGCTGATGACCGGGATCTTCGGGTTGGTCTTCTCGCCGAGAGTGCCGCCCATCTCGTCGCCGTCCTCGTGGTTGGCGACGATCAATGCCACCGCGCCGCGCTCGGCAGCCACCGCCTGCTTTACCGAGAACTGGCAGGTGCCGCGGTTCACCAGCACAATCGCTCCCTTGACGGGCAGGCCGTCGTAGTCCGACGGCCGTGCAGCCCGGCGAATCGTCGACGGGGGCCGCGACCAGCGGCCCGGAGACGCCTTCGTCGGGCGTGCCGATGGTGAACTCAAGCGGCTTGGCCTCAATCGTCGCGTCGCCGACCGTGAGCTGGGGTTCCTCGGCGAACGGCAAGCGCACCTCGAACTCGGGCGTTTGCACGTCGAAGCCCTTGTCACGCAGTGCGTTCGCTACGTAGTCGACGCTTGCGTCGTAGCCTGCGGTGCCCAGCGCGCGGTTGCCGTCGTGGGCGTTGGCGATCTCCTGCAACTTCGTCAGGTGGCCCATCATTGCATCGATCTTGACCCGCCCTTGCAGCATCGCGCCGAACTCCGCTGCGGCACCCGACGCCGCGGGTGAGGCGGGCGGGTTGGCGGCTTGTTTCGCCGGCTTGCCGCCACAGCCACCGAGCGCAGCCGCGATGACCACCGTCATGAGCACGGCCAGTACCGCGCGTGGTGTGCGCCCCATCGTCCCCACGTTAGCCGGTGCCTGGCAGGCGCCGGTCATGCGTCGCGTCGGTTGACGGTGACCAGCGCCGCGACGAATACGGCCGCCGTCACGGCCGCGAAGTACACGATCGACCCCAGTTCGCCCCAAGGCATGGCGTAGTCCGGGTAGAGCCACTGCACGCCGATGAAGCGGAACGCATTCCCGAAGGGCAGGTACGGCCCGACGACCGGACTGATGTCGGGCAGGTTCCCCAGCATCGGCTCGGCGACCAGCGGCCACAGCAGAAGCAGCGCCACCGCGCCCGCGGAGGCTCGCAGCAATGCACCGACGCCGACGCCAAGAACCGCAGCGAGCACGGCGTACACCCCGATCGCCCCGACCAGCCGCCAATCCAGGTCCGAGCGCGCCACCACGATCGATGCCACCGTCATCACCGCGGCGAAAAAGCTGGAAAATGCCGCTGCGACAACGGCCTTCGTAGCCAGAACCAGCGTCCGGTTCGGGACCGCCATGAACGTGGTGCGGATCATGCCGCTCCGGTACTCGTTGGTGACGGTCAGCGCCGACAGGATCATCAGTACGGGCACCCCGAATACGGCGACGCCCATCGCGGCCTTGTCCGGCGCCAGCGGCTCGGGACCGTAGACCGTGGAAGCCTGCACCGCGGCCAGCCCCAGACTCAGCGCCGCCACCGCGACCGCCGACCACAGCGGCGACCTGGTGGTGGACAGCTTGATGCACTCGGCGTTCAGCACCGCGACCGCGCCCACTCAGGTCACCGCCCGGTACTGCACGGCGTCGTCGGTGATCTTCATGTAGGCCTCTTCCAACGAGGCTTGCTGTGAGGTCAACTCGTGCAACGTGATCCCGTTGCGTGCCGCCAGCTCACCGACGACCTCGCTGGCCGCCCCGCGCACCAGCAGCGCAGGAGCCGCCGACTCGCCTGCCGCGTCCTCGTCGACGCCGATGCCCGCATCGCTCAGCACCTGCCGCAGCAGGTCGAGCTGCGGGCTGCGCACACGGACGAAGTCGGCGCGGCCGACGAAGTCGCTGACCGGCGTCGACGCGATCAACTTGCCCCGACCGATCACCACAAGCCGGTCGGCGGTGTTGGCCATCTCGGCGAGCAGGTGGCTCGACACGAAAACCGTGCGGCCCTCGCCTGCGAGCGTGCGCATCAACGTGCGCACCCAGCGGATGCCCTCGGGATCCAGCCCGTTGACCGGCTCGTCGAACAACAGCACCGGCGGGTCGCCGAGCAGTGCGGCGGCGATCCCGAGCCGCTGGCTCATGCCAAGCGACAGCGTGCCCGCCTTCTTGCCCGCGACGGTCGTGAGGCCGACCATGTCGAGCACCTCGTCGACCCGGCCGGTCGGAAGTCGATGAGTCGCCGCGATCCAGCGCAGATGGGCGCGCACCGACCGGTTGGGATGGGTCTGTTTGGCGTCAAGCAGAGCACCCACGTGCCGCAGCGGATCCGCCAGCTCGCGATAGGTCTTGCCGTCGATGGTCGCCGTGCCCGACGTCGGATGGTCCAGGCCGAGGATCATCCGCATCGTGGTGGTCTTGCCCGCCCCGTTGGGCCCCAGGAACCCGGTGACCATTCCGGCTTCGATTGAGCACGTCAGGTCGTCGACGGCGCGGGTTTGGCCAAATACTTTGGTAAGCCCGGCCAACTCGATCATCGAGTCCATACTGTCATCCCGTGACGGCATACGACTTCATCGTGGTCGGGGCCGGTTCCGGCGGTTGCGCGGTCGCCGGGCGGTTGGCCAGCGAGTCTTCGGCCAACGTTCTGCTGATCGAAGCCGGCGGTTCGGACCGGAAACTGGCGGTTCGAGCACCGCTGGCCGGCATCCGGCAGTGGGGCACCTCGTTGGATTGGTCATACGAAAGCGATCCAGAGCCGGGTTGTGCCGACCGACGGATTGCCTTGCACGCCGGTCGTGTGCTCGGTGGCACCAGCTCGATGAACGCCATGGTGTGGGTGAAGGGCAGCGACCTCGACTACGACGGCTGGCAGTTGTCCGGCTGGTCTTGGAAAGACGTGGCTCCGGTGTTCGCGCGGATCGAACAAGGTCCGATGCGCGTCGGCCGCATGCCGTATCCCGACGAGCTGTCGACGAGGTTCGTCGCCGCGGCTCGTGCGGTAGGTGTCGCTGCCAACGATGACGTCAGTGGACCCGAACTCGACGGTGCGGCGATCGCGCCGGCCACCATCCACGGCGGTCAGCGCTGGAACACGGCGCGCGGCTACCTCAAAGGCCAGAAGAACCTGACGGTGGTGTCCAAGGCCGAGGTACGCCGGGTGATCATCCGCGATGGACGTGCGGTCGGTGTCGAGTACCGCCATCGTGGCCGGGCACAACAGGCCTTCGCCGACCGCGAGGTCGTCGTCAGCGCAGGCGCCTTCGGCACGCCGCACATGTTGCAGTTGTCGGGCATCGGCCCGGCAGACCATCTCCGCCGCATCGGAATCACCCCGGTCGTCGACAGCCCGCGCATTGGCCAGGGCCTCATGGACCACCCGCATGCGTGGGCGATCTGGCCCCTGGCACCCGGCTACGTCGGCTTGGCCGACGCTTCGAACCCGAAATGGTTGCTGCAGTGGCTGTTTCGCAAGAGCGGCAAGCTTGCCAATGGTGGTGTGGAAGCGGTCGCCCATATCCGGTCGACAGCCGAACTCCCCGCCTGTGACTTTCAGCTGATGTTGGCCCCCGGCGACGCCATGGCACGGAGCGGGAAGTTTGCAGCCTGCGTTGTCCGTGGGGCATTCGTACTGGACACCGAAGAGTCGAGGCAGTGTCCTGGTTCGGTCTTCGGATCCGGCAATCCCACCGGCCATCCGGATGAACCTGCTCACCGAACGCGAGGACGTCGAAGCGCTCGTTCATGCGGTGCAACGCGGCCGCGAGATCATGGCCGCCGAGCCGATCGCAGCCACGGTCACGCACGAACGGCTGCCCGGGCCGGGCGCGGACATCGAGGCGCACGTCAGGGAAACCGCGAACACGACCTTCCACCCGTCCTGCAGCGTCGCGATGGGTAGTCAGCCCGACAGCGCACTCGACGAGAAGCTGCGCGTGCGTGGTGTGGAGAACCTCCGTGTCGCCGACGCCTCTGCACTTCCTCGGATTCCGCGCGCCAACACCAACGCTCCGTCGATCATGATCGGCGAACGTTGCGCGGATTTCCTGCTCGCGCAGTGACCAGCTCCGCCACGGCGCGCATGCCCGCCGCGTTGGGGTGCAGCGGCACGGGACGACCGGGGAGTGGCAGACCGAGTTTCGAAGACTTGGTGGTCCATGGAATAGCAGACCACGCGTGATGCGTGCGGCTGGCCTCGGCGGCACGCACCCATTCGCAGCCGGTCGCCGCGGCCGCTTCACCCGTCAGCCGTTCGAGCGTGTCGGCGATTCGCCTGCCGAGCGCGACGTCGATATCGGCCAGCGGTGGCGCGGGCTGCCCGGCCGGAGGAAGCACGGTGAGGTAATCGACGAACAGCACCAGGGCCCGCGGCGCCCGCTTCCGGATCGTCCGGCCGACGGCCTTCAGCGACTCGCCGACCTCGACGAGCGCACGATCGCGGGCGGTCGGATCGAGCAGCTCCCGCAGCCGGCCACCCAGCAGTGGCAGCGAGCGCGCGACCGGCGGCAGGCCCGCCGCCGTCAGCATCGGCACATACCCGACGTCGTTCCCGCCGATCGTCACCGTGACAAGGGTTTCCGTGCCATCAAGCGCGCCGGCCTGCGGCGGCGCGTTGTGCTGGCGATCGGTGAGCACGTGTGCCGTCGTGGCACCGGAGTACGTCACATCGACGAGGTCCAGGCCGAGACGCTCGGCAACGAGATGCGCATAGTTGGCCGCCGATCGGCCCGCCCGCAACGGCGCGTCCTTGGCGCGAGGCGAAATTCCTGGACCCGCGGCCATCGAACTACCAAGCGCAACATATCTTTTCGTCATAAGGACGGGCTGGACGGCTGCGCCCAGAACCGCTTCGGGATCCGGCCCGCCCGGCGCGCGAGATGGCCGGCCGTGACCGCGGCGGCCATCGCGGCGGCCATCACGGGCGGGTCGGCGGCCCGGGTTACCGCGGTGGCGAGAAGCACGGCGTCGCAGCCCAACTCCATCGCCTGCGCGGCGTCGCTTGCGGTCCCGATGCCCGCGTCGAGAATCACCGGGACGCCCGCCTGCTCAACGATCATCTCGATGTTGTGGGGGTTGGCGATGCCGAGGCCGGTACCGATCGGCGAGCCCAGCGGCATCACAGCCGCGCAGCCGGTGTCCTCCAGCCGGCGCGCCAGCACCGGGTCGTCGTTGGTGTAAGGAAGTACCACAAACCCGTCGTCGACCAATTGCTCTGCGGCGCGGACCAATTCGATGGCATCCGGCAGCAGCGTGCGTTCGTCGGCGATGACCTCGAGCTTGACCCAGTCGGTCTGCAGCGCCTCGCGGGCCAGCCGCGCGGTCAGCACGGCTTCGGCGGCACCGCGGCATCCCGCGGTGTTGGGCAGGGGCGTGATGTTCAACCGGTTCAGCAGCGCGAGCACACCGGTGCCGCCGTCGGTGTCCACCCGCCGCATCGCGACCGTCGTCAGTTCGGTGCCCGACGCGACCAGCGCCGCCTCCAGCACGGCCAGGTTGGCCGCACCGCCGGTGCCGAGGATCAGCCGCGAACCGAACTCGCGGCCCGCGATCGTCAGCTTCCGATCAGCCACCCTGCACCGCCGTCACCACTTCCAGCCGCGCTCCGTCGGTCAACGTGGTCTGCCACTGCGACCGCGGCAGGACTGCCCAGTCCACGGCCACCGCAATGCCCTTCTCCGGAAAGCCGAGGCGCTGCAACAGTCCTGCGACAGTGATCTTGTCGTCCACCTCGACGTTCTCGTCGTTGACGGTGACGATCATCGGACCTCCAGCAGTTCGGCCTCCGGCAGCGGAGAACCGCTGAGCTCACCCGCGATCGCTTCCGCGGTCCACGGCGCCAGCAGGAAGCCCGACCTCCCGTGGCCCGCAGCCACCAGGGTGCGGTCGTCGAGGCGTCCGACCAGCGGCAGGTTGTCGGGCGTCGTCGGACGCAGGCCTGCCGCGCATTCGGCGAACTCGTACTCACCCAGCGCAGGCATCACCGCGCACGCGTCGTCGAGGAGTTCACGCACGCCGGTCACCGCGGGCGCGGTGTCGCGGCCGTGCTCGTACTGGGTGGCGCCGACCACGACCCCGTCCGGCCGCGGCACCAGATAGACCTGCCTGCCGTGGACACGCGCGCGAATCACCCGCTGCGGCACAGGCATACAACCCCTGCGCCACCGCAGCCGCAGCACCTCACCCTTGACCGGGCGGATCGGCAGACCCGGCCACAGCACGGGCGCGTCGATCCCGTTGGCGATCACCCGCACGTCGGTGTCCACCTCGGCGAGATCGCCTACCGGCGGCGCCCATTGCACGCCGAGCCGTTCACAGTGCGCAGCCAGCGCCTCGACGACCGCCCGGTTGTCCACGGCAAGTTCGGTCTCCGCCACGAAGCCGTGCCGAATGCCCTGGGCGAGCAGCGGTTCGATATCGCGCGCGGCTGAGGTGAATGTCACCGGATGACCCTGAGCGGCCAGCCACTCCCCGACGGTCTTCAGGTCGGCGGCATCGGCCCGGTCCACGGCGACGACCAATGACTCGCGGGCGGTGACGACGTTTTCGGGCAGCCCCTCGAGAAAGCTCCCGTGCCAGAGCGCCAACGATGCGAGTCCGAGCCGCAGCAGCCTCTCCTCACCCGGCCAGCCCTCGCTGTGCGGTGCGAGCATGCCGCCCGCCACCCACGATGCGCCCGGGTCGTCGCCGCGATGGACGCGCACAGTCCAACCGTCGACTGCGGCGCGGCGGGCGACCGAAAGGCCGATGACGCCGCCGCCGATGACGGCCAATGATTTCGTTTGCATTCTCTCCCTCCCTTCGCCGGCATGACCCGGATCAGGTGCGACGGTAAGGGCAGGTTCCGCGTGCCCACTCTCAGTCCCCGGTTCCCGGGACTCCCGTGTCGACGTCCCACATTACTCTCGCGGTGTGCACCAACCCCGCGATCGGCTGGCTTCCGCGACCCTGTACGTGTGCACCGACGCCCGCCGCGAGCGTGGTGATCTGGCCGAATTCGCCGAGGCGGCATTGGCGGGCGGGGTGGACATCATCCAGCTGCGCGACAAGGGCTCACCCGGCGAGAAGCAGTTCGGACCGTTGGAGGCCCGCGACGAGCTCGCCGCGCTCGAGGTGCTCGCCGACGCGGCGCGAAGGCACGACGCGTTGCTGGCGGTCAACGACCGGGCCGATATCGCAGCGGCGTCCGCCGCCGATGTGCTGCATCTGGGTCAGGACGACCTGCCGCTGACGATCGCGCGGAATATCATCGGGCCGCGACCGCTGATCGGCCGCTCCACCCACGACCGTGACCAGGTGATCGCAGCGGTGGCCGAGCAGGTGGACTATTTCTGCGTCGGGCCGTGCTGGCCGACGCCGACGAAGCCGGGACGCGCCGCCCCTGGCCTTGCACTCGTGCGGGCCGCAGCCGAGTTACCCACGCACAAGCCGTGGTTCGCGATCGGCGGCATCGACGAGCAGCGCTTGCCCGAAGTGCTCGATGCGGGTGCGCACCGCGTCGTCGTGGTAAGGGCGATCACCGCGGCAGACGATCCGCAGGCCGCGGCGGCCCGGTTGAAAGCGATTCTCACAGACTTCGATTGACGAGCAGCGGAATCGAGGCCGCGACTTCACGAAGCCGCGCCCAGCTGGCCGCGAACCCCGGATGCAACGGCAATTCGGCCACATCGTCCTCGGGCACCCAGCGCAGTTCGGCGCTTTCCCGGTTGGGCACGGTCTCGAGAGGCTCGGGCGCATCGGCGATGACGGTGGTGTAGGTCCAGGTGCTTCCACTGGCGGTCGTGGTCACCACGGTGGTTCGCACCGTGAGCAGCTCAGCGGTCAGCCCGGCTTCTTCGTGGGCTTCGCGGACGGCGGCCTGTTCGACGGTTTCGTGGCTGTCGCGGGCTCCGCCGGGTAGTCCCCAGGTGCCGCCCTGGTGGCTCCACGGCGCCCGATGTTGAAGGAGCACCGCGGCCGAGCCGTCGTGCTGTGGCGCACGCAGCAGCAGTCCCGCGGCGCCGTGTCTGCCCCAGTAGGCCGCGCCACTGTCGGACACCACCCAGCCGTCGCCGTCGCCGCGCACGGGTTCAGCTTAGGGAACACTCGACAAACCGGTGGGCCTCGAATGCCCACACGTCACAGGAATAACTCTTAGACTTCTTTTATAGAGTCGGAAAAGTCGAGAACGATGGCCGTTAAGCCGCTGATATTGATGGAGTCCGCGCGCACGTGACTGTGGAGCTGGCGCACCCGTCGACCGAACCACTTGCGTCGCGGTCGCCGACCACCCCCGCGCACCCACGCTGGTGGTTCCTGTGGACGACTCCCGGCCGCATCCTGACCATCGGCGTCGTACTGTCCGCGCTGGTGATCGCCAGCGCGTTTGCCTCGTCGACCACCGTGAACGACCGTCAGCAGGCGCTGACCGCAGTCCTCGATCACACCGAACCGCTGGCATTCGCGGCCGGGCAGCTCTACACCACGCTGTCGGTCGCCGACGCCGCCGCGGCGACGGCCTTCATCGCCGGGGCAGAGCCCCGTGACGTCCGGCAACGCTACGAACAGGCCATCACCGACGCCGCAAGCGCGGTCACCAGGGCGTCCAGCGGGCTGACCGATGAGCCGATGATCCAGCTGCTCGGCCGGATCAACGCCAACCTCGCGGTGTACACCGGGCTGGTCGAGACCGCGCGCACCAACAACAGGGCGGGCAATCCGGTCGGCTCGTCGTACCTGTCCGAGGCGTCATCGCTGATGCAGCAGACCATGCTGCCCGACGCACAACGGCTCTACGAGGAAACCTCGGGCCGGGTCGACGAGCAGACCACCGCGTCGACGCGCATTCCCGCGCCGGTCATTCTGGTGGTGCTGGCGACGCTGTTGTTCGGCGTCTTCGCCAATCGCTGGCTGGCCCGTCGGACACGCCGCCGCGTCAACATCGGTTTCGTTGCGGGCGGGATGGCCGTGTTGATCATGTTGATCTGGGTGTTCACCGCGCTGGTCATCTCGACCATCGACAGCCGCAGCGCGAAGAACACCGCAGCCGAGTCCCTCAAGACCGTCACCACACTGGCGATCACCGCGCAGCAGGCGCGTGCCGACGAGACGTTGTCGTTGATTAGGCGCGGCGACGAGAGTGTCCGCAAGCAGTCCTACTACCAGCGCATCGACACGATGCAGCAGCAGCTGTCCGACTATCTCGGCCGCGAAGACGCGATCGACAAGGGCGACCTGTCCGACGCCGAGCAGTTGTTGCGGCGCTGGCGGGCGGCCGACGACCGGATCAGCTCCTACATCGCGGTCGGCAATTACCAGGCGGCGACGCAGGTGGCGTTGGGCCGCGGCGAGGACGACTCGACGCCCGCATTCGACCGGCTCGATGAGGCGCTGAACAAGGGCATCGCCGAGAGCCGCGAACAGCTGCGCAGCGACATCCTCAACGCGCGGCGGGTGCTGTCCGGTGCGACCGTCGGCGCGGCTGTGCTGTCCGTGATAGCGGCGATCGCGGTGACGCTGGGACTGTGGCCGCGACTGAGCGAGTACCGATGATGGGTGATGAGCGTCTCGCGCGAAGAACAAGGGCCATGAGGTACCGGGTGTTGTGCGTCGCGGTCGCCATGGTGACCGTGCTGGCTGGTTGCGGACGCGCCGAGTCGGTGGCTCCGGTGCCGACCCTCTCGCTCACCCCGCCGACCCCAGCGGGCATGGCGGAACTGCGGCCTGAGCTCGTGGCGCCGCCGGAGAACACCGACGAGGACTGCGACCTGACCGCGAGCCTGCGGCCGTTCCCGGACCGGGCGCAGGCCGACGGTGCGGTCGCCAACATCAGGTCCCGCGGGCGCCTCATCGTCGGCCTCGACATCGGCAGCAACCTGTTCAGCTTCCGCGATCCGATCACCGGCGAGATCACCGGATTCGACGTCGACATCGCGGGCGAGGTGGCCCGCGACATCTTCGGCACCCCGTCCCAGGTCGAGTACCGCATTCTGTCGTCGGCCGATCGCATTGCCGCGCTGCAGAACAACCAGGTCGACATCGTCGTCAAGACGATGAGCATCACGTGTGAACGCAAGGAGCTGGTCAACTTCTCGACCGTCTACCTGACCGCGAACCAGCGGATACTGGCGCCGCGCGATTCCACGATCTCACAGGCGAGCGATCTGGCAGGCAAGCGGGTCTGCGCCGTCAAGGGCACCACGTCGCTGCGCCGCATTCAGGAGATCAACCCGTCGCCGATCATCGTCGAAGTGGTGACGTGGGCCGACTGCCTGGTTGCGGTGCAGCAGCGCCAGGTCGACGCGGTCAGCACCGACGACTCCATTCTTGCCGGGCTGGTGTCCCAGGACCCGTACCTGCACATCGTCGGGCCCAGCATGAACGAGGAGCCCTACGGCATCGGCATCAATCTGGAGAACACCGGCCTGGTGCGCTTCGTCAACGGCACGCTGGACCGGGTCCGCCATGATGGCACGTGGAACACGTTGTATCGCAAATGGTTAACGGTGCTCGGTCCGCCGCCGGCACCTCCCGTCCCAAGGTATTCGGACTGATGTCAGAAGCGGAAGACGAAGACTTCGGCCCCGGCACCCGGCCGGCGAGCCTCGACGACCTCGACATGGATTCGATGTCGACATTGCGGCCGATGGCCACCCAAGCCGTCTTCCGACCGCATTTCGACGACTCGGACGGCATGTCGGTGGGCACCGCCGACACCGAGCCCGAGGACCGTGCGACGACGATGACGCGGGCGCTGTCACCGACCCGCCGGCTTGGCGGCGGGCTGGTGGAGATCCCGCGGGTGCCCGAGATCGACCCGCTGTCAGCGTTGATGACCAATCCCGTTGTGGCCGAGTCGAAACGGTTCTGCTGGAACTGCGGACGCCCGGTGGGCAGGTCGTCGGCCGACGGCAGGGCGCTCTCGGAGGGTTGGTGCCCGCACTGCGGCAGCGCGTATTCGTTCCTGCCGCAACTGGTTCCCGGCGATATGGTCAACGAACAGTACGAGATCAAGGGCTGCATCGCACACGGTGGGCTGGGCTGGGTGTACCTGGCCTTCGACCACAACGTCAACGAACGGCCCGTCGTGCTCAAGGGTCTGGTGCATTCCGGCGACGCCGAGGCCCAGAAGATCGCGATGGCCGAGCGGCAGTTCCTCGCCGAGGTGACACATCCGGGGATCGTGAAGATCTACAACTTCGTCGAGCACCCGGACAAGCACGGCAACCCGGTCGGGTACATCGTGATGGAGTACGTCGGCGGAACGTCACTCAAGCAGGCCAGGGGTGACAAGCTTCCGGTCGCCGAGTCCATCGGCTACATGCTCGAGATCCTGCCCGCGCTGGGATATCTGCACTCCATCGGCCTGGCCTACAACGACCTCAAGCCCGAGAACATCATGATCACCGAGGCGCAGCTCAAGCTGATCGACCTCGGCGCGGTATCGCGGATCAACTCGTTCGGATACCTGTACGGCACACCGGGTTACCAGGCGCCCGAGATCGTGCGGACGGGGCCGACGGTCGCCACCGACATCTACACCGTGGGCCGCACGCTGGCGGCGCTCACGCTGGATCTGCGCACCCGCAAGGGCCGCTACGTCGACGGCCTGCCCGAAGACGACGCGGTGCTGACCGATTACGACTCCTTCGGCCGACTGCTGCGCCGGGCCATCGACCCCGATCCGCGTCGGCGGTTCGGCAGCGCCGAGGAGATGACCGGCCAGCTGCTCGGGGGGCTGCGGGAGGTGGTCGCCCAGGACACCGACATGCCGCGGCCGGGCCTGTCGACGGTGTTCAGCCCGTCGCGCTCGACATTCGGGGTGGACCTGCTCGTCGCGCACACCGACGTGTATCTCGACGGGCAGGTGCACTCGGAGAAGCTGACGGCGCAGGAGATCGTCAAGGCACTGCAGGTGCCGCTCGTCGACCCGACCGACATCGGCG
The DNA here is from genome assembly GCA_963713225.1 of uncultured Actinomycetota bacterium. GTDB lineage: Bacteria > Actinomycetota > Actinomycetes > Mycobacteriales > Mycobacteriaceae > Mycobacterium. The sequence goes on from CAVQLB010000006.1 coordinate 113,140, forward strand.
CCACGGTGTTGTCGGCGACTGTGCTGAGCCAGCCGGTGCAGACGCTGGACTCGTTGCGCGCGGCCCGGCACGGGACGCTGGACTCGGAGGGCATCGACCTGTCGGAGTCGGTCGAGTTGCCGTTGATGGAAGTGCGCGCCCTGCTGGACCTCGGGGATGTGGCCAAGGCCACCCGCAAGCTCGACGACCTGTCCGAACGGGTCGGATGGCGGTGGCGGCTGGTCTGGTTCCGCGCCGTGTCGGAGCTGCTTACGGCCGACTACGAGTCCGCGACAAAGCATTTCAGCGAGGTGCTTGATACCTTGCCCGGTGAGCTGGCACCCAAACTCGCACTGGCGGCGACGGCAGAGCTGGCGGGAAGCTCCGACGAGCGCAAGTTCTACAACACGGTGTGGTGTACGGACCACGGGGTGATCTCCGCGGGATTCGGTCTGGCCCGCGCCCAGTCGGCTGGAGGTGATCGTGACAGCGCCGTCCACACCCTGGACGAAGTGCCCGCCACCTCAAGGCATTTCACCACGGCGCGACTCACCAGCGCAGTGACGCTGCTGTCCGGTCGTTCGATGAACGAGATCTCCGAGCAGCACATCCGCGATGCCGCCCGCCGCGTTGAGGCGCTGCCCGACACTGAGCCGCGGGTGCTTCAGATCAGGGCACTGGTGCTCGGCACCGCGATGGACTGGTTGGCGGATAACGACGCCAGCACCAACCACATTCTCGGCTTCCCGTTCACCGAGCACGGTTTGCAGCTCGGGGTGGAAGCATCGCTGCGGGGACTCGCGCGCGTGGCCCCAACCCAGGCGCACCGTTACTCGCTCGTCGATCTCGCCAACAGCGTGCGACCGACGAGCACCTTCTAAACTCGGCACGTGGAGACGTTCAAGCGGTACGTGGCCTTCCAGGGGATGATGTTCGTCTTCGGGATAGTCGGGCCGATCTTTCTCATCGTCTACTTCGCGGCCCAGCCCGACCCGACGCTGAAGTGGATGTACTGGTTCGGGCTGTTCATCACGGCCGCAGACGTGCTCATCGCGCTGGCGCTCGCCAGCAGCGGTGCGAAATCCATCGGCAACAAGGAATCCAAATAGCGAAAAGACTCCCAGAACCGTCTTGAGCTGGGCATGGTCACACGATGGATTCCGTAGTAATCTGCCCTCAGGTTGAGGTCACAGCCCCGGCGAATCGAATTCGACTGAGGAGGCCGCCCCTGTGTCTGCTACAGCTACCTGTCGAATATTCCGCCCTGATCCGCGGTCTCTGGACCTGCGCGAGGAGTGTGACCGCGCGAGTTTCACCGCGTCCCAGCAGGGGCTCTCCACGGTTCTGATCACGGTCGAGGGCGATGTCGACGCAACCAACGGCCGAGAACTGGCACGCTTCGTCGAACGTCACGTCGCAGGATTCACAAGATTGGCGGTAGACCTTCGCCTGGTGGACTTCTTCGGCACCGCCGGCTTCGCCGCACTCCACAATGTCAACGTGATCAGCTCCCAGTACGGCGTGTCCTGGGCCCTTCTAGCGGGGGGACAGGTGCGTCGACTCCTGGCGATCTGCGATCCCGATGACACTCTGCCGCTTGAGGACCCGCAGTCAATCCTCGATGACCTGGACACAGGCATGAGCGATCGCAAGCTCCTCGTCGGTGGGAATCACCAGCACCGCGGTCGGCGACTTATCCGCTGAGATCCGGCGTGCATCGCGGGCGGGGCCCGCGTTGAGGTGCTCGTCGAGCTCCACGCCCAACGCGGTCATGTTGGCCAGCGCGTCACGGCGCACGGCCGCGTCGTTCTCGCCCACCCCGGCGGTGAAGGTGATGACATCGGTGTTGCCGAGCAGCGCCATGTACCCGCCGATGTACTTGCGCAGCCGGTGGATATAGACGTCGTAGGCCAACTGTGCTGCCGCGTCACCGGATTCGATGCGCTTGTGTATGACGCGGAAGTCGATCTCGCCGCCAAGACCGAACACACCGGAATGCTTGTTGAGCATCGTCTCGATATCCTCGATGCTCATCCCGGCAGTGCGCGCCAGATACGTGACGACCCCCGGGTCGATGTCACCGGACCGGGTGCCCATCACCAGACCCTCCATCGGCGTCAGGCCCATCGACGTGTCGATCGGCTCACCCCCGACGATCGCCGATGCCGAGGCGCCGTTGCCCAGATGCAGCACGATCTGATTCAGCGACACCAGCGACACACCCAGGAACGCCGCCGCCTGTTCGCTGACGTACTGGTGGGAAGTGCCGTGAAAGCCGTAGCGGCGGATGTGCCACTGCTGCGCGAGATCCCGGTCGATGGCGTAGGTCGCCGCGGCGGCAGGCAGGTCGTGGAAGAACGCGGTGTCGAACACCGCGATGTGCGGCAGGTCGGACAGCGCCCGGCGAGCCACCTGGATGCCCAACACAGCGGGCGGGTTGTGCAACGGCGCCAGCGGCGCGAGCTTCTCCAGCTCGGCGATCAAGGCGTCGTCGACCACCGTCGGTGCGTACAGGTTCGGACCGCCGTGCACAACACGATGACCGACCGCAACCAATCCGAGGGCGTCAAGCGGTTGTCCGGAAGCGGCCAGCTGTTCGAACGCCACTCGTAGTGCCGCCGCGTGGTCGGCAACGGGGCCGTCACCGATCCGCTCGACGATACCGTCGGCCACCATCGTTCCCGAATCAGGTTCAACCACGGCGTATTTCAGCGACGACGAGCCAGAGTTGACGACCAGCACGGTCCGCGCCGCCGCCATCACTCGTCCTGCGCCTGGATGGCGGTGATCGCCACGGTGTTGACGATGTCCTCGATCAGGGCACCCCGCGACAGGTCGTTGACGGGCTTGTTCAGCCCCTGCAAGACCGGCCCGATTGCGACGGCACCGGCGCTGCGCTGCACGGCCTTATAGGTGTTGTTGCCGGTATTGAGGTCGGGGAAGATCAAGACGGTCGCCCGCCCGGCGACCTTCGAATCGGGCATCTTGGCCGCCGCCGTGGTCGGATCGACGGCCGCGTCGTACTGAATGGGACCGTCCACCAACAGGTCGGGTTGTCTTTCCCGCACCAATTCGGTTGCCGCCCTGACCTTGTCGACTTCAACGCCAGTGCCCGAGGTTCCGGTCGAGTAGGACAGCATGGCCACGCGAGGCTCGATGCCGAACTGCGCGGCGGTGCGGGCCGACGAGATTGCGATGTCGGCCAATTGCTCAGACGTCGGGTCGGGCACGATTGCGCAGTCGCCGTACGCGAGCACCCGGTCGGCAAGGCACATCAGGAAGATGCTGGACACCGTGGTGATTCCGGGCTGAGTCTTGATGATCTCGAACGCGGGCCGAACGGTGTGGGCGGTGGTGTGCATCGCACCCGACACCATTCCGTCGACCATGTCGTTGTGCACCAGCATCGTGCCGAAGTATGAGATGTCGTGGATGGTCTCGCGGGCCTGCTCGACCGTGACGCCCTTGTGCTTACGCAGTTCCGCGTACTGCTCGGCGAACCGATCGGACAGGTCGCTCGTTCGCGGGTTCAGCACCTTCGCTTCGGACAAGTCGACGCCGAGTTCGGCTGAGCGGGCCCGGATCTCAGACTCATCGCCCAAAATAGTCAGCTCGGCGACGTTCCGCTGAAGCAGGCGACCGGCCGCCCTGAGGATGCGGTCGTCCTCCCCTTCGGGCAACACGATTCGCCTACGATCCGCCCGGGCCCGGTCGAGCAACTGATAGGTGAACATCTGCGGGGTGACAACCGTCGGGATTGGAATCGCCAGCTGGGCAAGCAGATCCGCGGTGTCGACATAGGTGTCCATCAGTTCGATCGCGGTGTCGATCTTACGGTGCGACGATGCGGTCACGCGGCCGCGGGTGGTGGCGACCCTGCTCGCGGTTTCGAATGTGCCAAGCGTCGTGGCGATGATGGGCAGCCGCAGGCCCAACCCGGACACCAGCGCGGCGATCGACGGATGCAGCTCGAGGCCGCCATTGAGGATGATGCACGACAGCGACGGAAAGCCTTCCGCCGCATGGGCACTCACGACTGCGAGTACGACGTCAGAGCGGTCGCCAGGAGTGATTACCGCGACGCCGTCGGTGAGCCGCTCCAGTACGTGCTCGGCGGTCATGCCGGCGACCAGCACCCCCATCACTTCGCGCTTGAGCAATTCCTGGTCGCCGCTGATCGCCGTGCCTTCGACGGCACGCGCAAGATCGCCCACCGCGGGCGCGTCCAGCAAGGGCTCTTCGGGGAGCACGTAGGACTTCGGTGTGATGTTCTTCAGCGCTTCGGCGACCGCTGCCATCTGTGCCGGCTCACACCGGTTGGCCACCACCGCCGCGGTGTGTGCATGCTGACCGGCGATCTCGACGAGGCACAGTTCGACAACCTGAGCTACCTCGGTCGGCGTGCGATTCTTGGCCTTGACCGACAGCACGATGGGGGCGCCGAGGTTGGCCGCGATGCGGGCGTTGGTGTCCAACTCGCTCGGGGTGGTGACGTCCGTGTAGTCGCTGCCGACGACCACCACGGCGTCACACCGGTCTGCCACGTCATGGAAGCGGTCGACGATGTCGGCGATGGCCGTGTCGGGGTCGTCGTGCAACTGTTGATAGCTCACGCCCACGCATTGCTCGTAGGACAGGCCAGCGGTGGTGTGGGCCAACAAGAGATCGAGAATGTAATCCCGGTCCTCGCCCAGCCGGGTAATGGGCCGGAACACCCCGACTTTCGCGACGGTGGCGGCCAGCCTGTGCAGGATGCCGAGTGCGATTGTCGACTTGCCGGTATCGCCCTCGGGCGAGGCCACGTATATCGCGGTGGGCACGCGGCAAACGTATCAGCCGAGGCGGCGCAGCCGGGGTTCCAGATCCTTCTGGAACAGCTCGAGGAACCGGCGCTGATCGTGCCGCGGATCGTGGAACACCAGGTGGTTCAGCCCCCACTTCACGTACTGCCCGACCATTTCGACGGCCTCGTCGGGGTCGGAGGCGACGATCCAGCGCTTGGCGACCTGCTCGATGGGCAGCGCGTCGGCAGCCTTCTCCATCTCGATCGGGTCGTCGATGCTGTGCTTCTGCTCGGCGGTCAGTGACAGCGGCGCCCAGAACCGGGTGTTCTCCAGCGCCTGCTTGGGGTCGGGGTCGTAGGAGATCTTGATCTCGATCATCTTGTCGATGTCGTCGGCTTGCCTGCCCGCGCCCGCTGCGCCTTCTAAGACGGCGGGGATGAGCTTGTCCTTGTAGAGCTCCTCGCCCTTACCCGAGGTGCAGATGAAGCCGTCGCCCGCACGTCCTGCGTATTTGGCGACGACGGGCCCGCCGGCCGCGACGTACACCGGGATGCCGCCCTCGGGCACGTCGTAGATCGAGGCGCCCTTGGTGTTGTAGTACTCCCCGTCGAAGTCGACGCGGTCGCCGAGCCACAGCTCGCGCATGAGTTTGATGGCTTCCCGCATTCGGGCGAACCGCTCCTTGAAGTCCGGCCACTCGCCCTGGTAGCCCGTGGCGATCTCGTTGAGCGCCTCGCCGGTGCCGACGCCGAGGAAGATCCGGTCGGGATACAGGCAGCCCATGGTCGCGAACGCCTGGGCGATGACGGCAGGGTTGTAGCGGAAGGTCGGCGTCAGCACGGAGGTCCCAAGGATCAGCCGGTTGGTGCGTTCCCCCACCGCGGTCATCCAGGCCAGGGAGAACGGCGCATGTCCGCCCTCGTGCCGCCACGGCTGGAAGTGGTCGCTGACCGTCGCGCTGTCCATGCCGTGCGCTTCGGCGGCGACGCCCAGTTCGACGAGCTCGCGGGGCGCAAACTGCTCCGCCGACGCCTTGTATCCGAGTTTCAGTTCAGCCACCCCACATGTCTACTCCACTGCCTACACTCGCGAGATGGCAGCAGCTCTGAGCGCCATCACCGACACCGTGCACTTCGCGCAAACCGACCTGGTGAACTGGACACTGGTCACCGACGGCAAGGGCGTCCTGCTGATCGACGCGGGATTCCCGGGCAGCCGCGACGATGTGTTGGCATCTCTGCGCCAGCTCGGGTTCGGCATCGACGACGTGCGCGCGATCCTGTTGACCCACGCCCACATCGACCATTTCGGTTCGGCGATCTGGTTCGCGAAAACCCATGGCACACCGGTGTATTGCCATGCCGACGAGGTGGGCCACGCCAAGCGTGAATTCCTCCAACAGGCCTCGCCTGTCGATGTCGCCAAACACATCTGGCACCCCAGCTGGCTCAAGTGGTCGGTGGCGATCAGCCGCAAGGGCGCCTTCACGCGAGACGGCATCCCGACCGCGCAGGCGCTGACCGAGGACGTCGCAGCCGGACTGCCCGGTACGCCGATGGCGATTCCGAGTCCCGGCCACACCGGTGGGCACTGTTCGTTCGTGGTGGACGGCGTGCTGGTCAGCGGCGACGCGCTGGTGACCGGGCATCCGGTCGCGCCGGACAAGGGCCCGCAGCTGTTGCCCCGACTGTTCAATCACGACCAGGACGGCTGCGTGCGCAGCCTGGCGGCGCTGGCGTTGCTCGAGACCGAGGTGCTCGTCCCCGGGCACGGCCCGGTGTGGCGGGGTCCGATCCGCGAGGCCAGCCAGAAAGCCACACTGCGGGCCACCTCGTACTAGGCCAGGGCTTCATAACCCAGGAGGAAGATCGCGGTCAGGCACAGCCCGCAGCACAGCACGAATGTGGGCATCAAGATCTTGTCGTCGAGATCGGCGCCGTCCGTCGTTTCCCGCCGCCTTCCCACGAACGACCGCACGGCGAGACCCACGAGAAGCGTCACTGCGGCGGCCGCAAGGAGCAGCCACCCTACTGTCGTCTGCGAAATCTGCACCCCAACACCCCCGCCGCTGCGTACAACAGCTTTTGACCAGCCTATAGGCCGAGATGGTCACGCAGGGTGTGCCCAGCGTATTCGGTGCGGAATACGCCCTTTTCCTGTAGGAGTGGCACCACTCGGTCGACGAAATCGTCGAGGCCACGCGGGGTCAGATGTGGCACGAGGATGAAGCCGTCGCACGCGTCGGACTGAACGTGCAGATCGATCTCGTCGGCGACCTGAGCCGGTGTTCCGACGAACTGCTGACGGCTGGTGACGGCGATCACCAGCTCGCGAATGGTGAGATTCTCGGCCTGTGCGCGTTCCCGCCAACTCTGTGGCGACGGCCTTCGGGTCGCCGTGCCGCACCCGACCCTGCGTGATCGTCGGGTCGTCGGCCGGTTCGACGTCGGGCAGCGGGCCGTCCGGGTCATAGCCGGAGAGGTCGCGCTGCCAGACCTGCTCGAGCATCGCGATCGCCGTCTGCGGGCCGACCTGCTGACGGCGGATGTGGCGGGCCTTCTCGGCCGCATCGGCCGGTGTCTCGCCAAGAACGAACGTGGCGGCCGGAAAGACCTTGAGGCGGTCGGGATCTCGGCCGTACGAGGCCGCCTGTTGTTTGACGTCCGCGTAGTAGGACTGTCCCGCCTCCAAGGTCGAGTGCAAGGTGAACGCCGCGTCGGCGTACTTGGCCAGGAACGCGCGTCCGTCAGCGGAGTCACCTGCCTGCAGCAGGACAGGATGGCCCTGCGGCGCACGCGGCAGGGTACTCACCCCGCGAACGTCGAACTGCGGCCCGCGATGTTCGACCGCACGCACCCGGGTGGGGTCAACGTAGACGCCGCTGTCCCGATCCGCGAGCACCGCGTCGGGTGCCCAGCTGTCCCAGAACTCGCGCGCGACGGTGACGAACTCCTCGGCCCGCTTGTAGCGGTCGGCATGATCCAGGAATCCGCCCCGGCGGAAGTTCTCGCCGGTGAACGCGTCCGACGAAGTGACTATGTTCCAGCCGGCGCGGCCATCGGACAGGTGGTCGAGTGTGGCGAATTGCCGTGCCACCTCGAAAGGTTCGTTGAACGTGGTGTTGATGGTGCCTGTCAGGCCGAGATGGTCGGTGACGGCGGCCAGCGCTGCCAGCACGGTGAAGGTGTCCGGCCTGCCGACGACGTCGAGGTCGTGAATGCGGCCGCGATGCTCGCGCAGCCTCAGCCCCTCTGCAAGGAAAAAGAAGTCGAACAGGCCACGCTCGGCGACGCGAGCCATGTGCACGAACGAGTCGAACTCGATCTGGCTGCCCGACTCCGGTTCCGACCATACCGTGGTGTTGTTGACACCGGGGAAGTGCGCGGCGAGGTGAATAGGCTTGCGGTGCTTGCCTTCCCGAACACCTGTCATCAGATCCCCCAGCGCTTGGCGATCAGCTCATGAGAGCGGAGCCGGTCGGCGTGCCGGTGCGTGACTGAGGTGATAACCAGCTCGTCGGCGCCGGTGACCCGTTGCAGAGTCGCCAGCTTTTCGGCGACCACATCGGGGTCACCGACGAATTGGGTTGCGGTGCGGTCCTTCACAACTTCGCACTGCTCGTCGGTGAGCGGTTCGGCGGTGTCAGGGTCGGGGTAGGGAGCGGCGCCGCCGCCCTTCCGGATGGAGTAGACCCAGTGGCCGTACGTGGAGGCGAGGTGTTGGGCGGTTGCGGTGTCGTCGGCCACCACCACGTCGGCGGAGACCACCACGTACGGCTCGGGTAGCGCCGCCGACGGTGTGAAGGCATTCCTGTACGCGTCGACCGCGTCGAGGGCGGTGGCCGGGGTGATGTGGTAGCTGGCCACGAACGGCAACCCGTTGGCGCCTGCGACCTGTGCGCTCAGGCCCTTGCTGCTGCCGAATACCCACGGCGTCAAGCTCGTTCGCTCTCCGGGCACAGCGTGCACGTAGTAATCCTTGACGCGATAGCAGCCATCCAGCATGGCGAGAATGTCGTCGACCTGTTCGGTGAAATCCGGGGAGACTGCCTCGGGCTGCTGCAGGACCGACATCTGCGCACGCAGCTGGTCGGTGATGATGGTGCGCACGTCGAACGGCGGTGGCACGAGCACACCGTCGACGTCACGCCATTCCGTTGGCAGCTCTCGCTTCGGCTTGGGCTTCGACGGCTTCTTGGCCGCCTCGCGGCGCCGCTGACCGGACCGGCCCACACCGAGATCGATGCGGCCGGGGTAGAAGGAGTCGAGCATGGCGAAGCTCTCGACGACAGACGGTGCCGTCGTGTGGCCCAGTTGCACTGCGCCCGCACCGACGTGGATGCGTTCGGTGGCAGCCGCGATCTGGCCGATCAGCACCGCGGGTGACGAACTGGCCACCGCGACGAAGTGGTGCTCGGCAATCCAGTAGCGCTTGTATCCCCACTGCTCGGCATGCTGGGCGAGGTCGATGGTGTTGCGCAGCGCGGTTGCAGCGTCGCTACCTTCGCTGATCGGCGACAGGTCGAGGATCGACAGTGGGACGGTCATGTCGGCTCCACCCTGGCATAGCGATTGTCTGCGACGGGAAGCCCGAGCCGTTCCCGCAGGCGCTCGCCGTCGGGGTACGCGGTGCGGAACAGATCCGCTCGCTGCAGTAGCGGCACCACCTCGTCGACGATGGCGGGAAGGTCGGTGGCGTTCACCGCGGGCCGCAGCCGGAAGCCGTCGAGACCCAACCGCTGCCAGCGGGCCAGCAGATCCACCAGTTCGGCCGGAGTGCCGTCGAAGACCACTGCGTCGGAACGGGTGTCGACGACTCCCGAAAACGAGACGAAGAGGTCGGCGTAGACCTTGAGATCGGTGCCACCGGCCTGGGTGATCTCGCCGAGGATGGCCTGCACAGAGTCGTCATCCTTCGGAGTGATGAATACCAGATCGACACTGCGCGAGGCGAATTCGTAGACGGGAAGCTGGTGCGCAAGGGCGGTGATGACGGGTTGGCCCTGTGGAGGTCGCGGCGTGATCGACGGCCCTTTGACGGAGAAGTACTTTCCGGCGAAGTCGATGTAGTGCAGCTTGTCGCGGTCGACGTATCTGCCGGCCGCGATGTCCCGAATCACCGCATCGTCCTCCCAGCTGTCCCACAACCGCCGAACCACCTCGACAGCGTCACCGGCCTCGTCGAACAGGTCGGCTCCGACGACGTCTCGCCGACCGAACAGCTCGGCTTCGTGCGGGGAGCCACTGACCCGGACCTGCCAGCCGGCCCGCCCGTGGGAGATGAAGTCAAGCGTGGCAATGGCTTTGGAGACGTGGAACGGCTCGGTGTGGGTGACGGTGGCGACCGGAATGAGACCGACGTGGCGGGTCAGCGGCGCGACCCTCGAGGCGACCAGCACGGCGTCGGGTCTACCGGCAAGCCACCGCGGCTCGATCCCGGGACGGCGGCGCCGTTGAGGGGTGAGCGCGTCGTCGAAGGTCACGAAGTCCAGTAGCCCGCGTTCGGCGGTTACGGCCAGTTCCGACCAGTACCGGCCGCTGGTGACGGGCTCGGCGTCGGGCGAGAGTCGCCATGCTTCTGGATGCCAGCCGTAGCCGTCGAGCGCGACCGCCAGATTCAGATGCTCGGTCATGACACCAGGGTCTTCACGAACGCGAGGGGATAGACCTCACCCTCGGCAGGCAGCGGCTCGTCGAGCCGACGGTAACCCGAAGACAGATACAGCTCCTCGGCCTCGGGCTGGCGGTCGCCGGTCGTCAGGTAGACACGTCGGTACCCGCGGGCGGCGATTTCGGTTTCCAGCTCGGCCAATAGCGCTTTCGCATATCCCTGTCGCCGATGCCGGCTATCGGTCCAGATGCGCTTGAGCTCCGCAGTTTCGGCATCGAACCGCCGGAACGCACCACCGGTGACGGGGTGCCCGTCGCGAAGGCCGATCAGCATGGCTCCGTCGGGTGCCGCGAACTCTTTGACCGGATAGGTGCGCAGCCACTTCGACACAGCTTCCACCGGGGCGCTGTATCGACTGGCATACTCGAGCGCCAGCTCCGCCAGCAGCGGTTCGGCCAGCGGGTCATCTTGGTCGACCGCGGCGAAGCGCAACTGATTCACGGCATGTGCGGACATCACCTAACTGTCTAACGCACGTGGCAAAACCGCATTCCTTACCCGTGATTCGGGTCAAGGTGATCGCAAATACCCGCAGGTCGCTAGAAGGGTGGCGGGTCGGCTGCGTACCTGGCGGCGTTAATGCCGCGTTCCCAGTCGATGCGTGCGGCGCGGTCCTGGGTTCGGGTGCGTTTTCGGGTCGGCATGCACAAGCCGCGCATTGGGCTTGGCGGTGAGGTCGCGGGCGAGACGGTCAGCTCACCGGTCGACGCCCCCAGTTGCGGGAAGAACAGCGCGCCTGTCGGTTTGGTCGTGTACGTGCGCCCGCTGGGCGAGATCAAGATCAGCGTTCCGTCGGGCAGCTGGCGTTCGCTCCACCCGCCCACTCCACAGTAGAACGTCTTGAGCAGGTGATGATGGCGACAGTAGAGCTTGCAGTTCGACGCATGCGTCGGCCCCAACGGATACGGGATCGTGTGGTCGATGTCGCACACCTGGGCAGGCACATTGCAGTTCGGCCAGCGGCAGCCCAGGTCGCGGCACCGAATGAAGCGCGCCATCGCTGCCGAGGGCCGGTGCTGCGGCTCGGCCGCCAGATCCGTCGGAATCGCCACCGGGCGCAGCTTGGCCCGTTTGGCCAACTCACGGACCCGCGCCGCCGGGATCGCGCCATAGCCGGGCAGCAGCCCGGGCTTGTCGCAGGTTCCCGCGACGGTCGCGGACTCGGCGATCACCTGGATCTCCACACCGCCCGGCCCTGTCTTCACCGGCTTGTCGGCCACCGCCGGGCATTGCTCCGACCCGCATTCGCACGCCAACGACGTCTGTCCATACGACCACGCCCCCACTGCATCAGCGCGGCGCTGCATCTTCGTGCGCGGGTCGTCCTTGCACACCGCGCCCGCCAACTCATCGAGCCTCTTGTCCAGCGCGGCGCCGTCGTCGGCGCGCACGTTGCCCCAGATCTCGGCCATCCCGTACTCGCCAGGTCGAACCTCGATGTAGCGATCGTCGTCACGCCGCCGCGCCACCCTCAACGCATCGGGATCCACCTCGACGACCATCCAGTCGACCAGCTGCACAACCTTCACGTAGGACAGCGTGTTCCAGCCAGGCGCCTTGTGTGCCAGCTGGTCATCGACCTTCGCCACCGCGTCGGCATCGGTGATCAAAGCGGTGCGATAGACGGCAACTGCGATGACCCAGAAATCGACCTCGCCGGCCGCGAACGCCGCACCCAGTTTGGGCAACCGATTGATCAGGGCCTGCCCGTAGTGCATGTCCGACGATGCCCGCCCGCGGCTGATGCCCAGCTCGGCAGCGACCTCGGCGGCAGTGGCCTCCCAATCATCGACACACCAGAAATCGCGCTCAACATCGGAGATCCCCATCCGGCTTAGGCCGAACCGCCCCACCGCCAACAACTGTCGGGCGAACGCCACCCGCCCCGCGCGCTGCGCACCACGCATCACGTCGAGAAGCTCGACATCGGTTGATCCTTCGAACATGTATTCGAATCTACGCGCATCCACTGACTTAAACCGCCAGCTCAAGCCCTACCTGTGGATGAAATTACGACTGTGGATAACTCGGCGCAGGGATCTTTCATTACAAACTTGACACCTGTAAAGTTCGGCGTCATGGACAACATCAGGGGCAAGACCATCGCGATCACCGGCGCCGCCCGCGGCATCGGGTATGCGACAGCCAAGGCGCTTCTGGCCCGCGGTGCGCGGGTGGTCATCGGCGACCGCGATGTGGCGTTTCAGGAGTCGGCCGTCGCCGACCTCACCAAGCTCGGCCAGGTGTCGGGTTACCCGCTCGACGTCACCGATCGCGAATCGTTCGCCACGTTTCTCGACAAGGCCCGCACCGAAGGCGGAGGCCACATCGACGTTCTGATCAACAACGCGGGCGTGATGCCGATCGGTCCGTTCCTCGAGCAGTCCGAGCAGGCCATCCGGTCGTCGATCGAGGTGAATCTCTACGGGGTGATCGCCGGGTGCCAGCTGGCGCTGCCCGACATGATCGCCCGCCGCAGCGGCCACATCATCAACATCGCCTCCCTGTCGGGCCTGATCCCGGTGCCGGGCCAGGTGGTCTACGTCGGCGCGAAGTTCGGTGTCGTTGGCCTCTCGGCGGCGCTAGCCGACGAGGTCGCTCCGCAGGGTGTCCACGTCTCGGTCATCATGCCGCCGTTCACGAACACCGAGCTGATCTCTGGCACCAAATCCGGAGGCGCCATCAAGCCTGTCGAGCCAGAGGACATCGCGGCGGCAGTCGTCAAGACCCTGGAAAAACCGAAAACCCACGTCGCCGTGCCAACTCCGCTGCGTTTCACCGCTCAGGCCGCGCAGATGCTCGGCCCGCGCGGCCGCCGGTGGCTCAACAAGCGACTGGGCCTCGACACCGTGTTCCTGAATTTCGACCGCTCGGCTCGGCAGACCTACGAGCAACGCGCGCAGGCCGCTCAGGGGGTGGTGGAATCGCCTGAGCGGTAGCGCTCGATAGCGTCAATCCGCGCGAAGAACTCGTCGGGCGTCAAACGCTGATCGTCGGCGGTCCCGACGAGGACGACGTGGACGAACTCAGCGTTCTCGATCACATGCATCCAGATCGTCGTCACCGGTTCGAGCCCGTCGCCGACTTCGGTACCCGACGGCGGATAGAACCAGATGACGAACTCTTCGTCGGATTGGTCGTCGTCGAAAGCCCAACCGCGCTCGACGATTCGGGTGTCGAAACTCTCCAACCCCTCGACCAGTTCGACGTCGTCTGAGATCTCGTCGAGAACCGTTTCAGGTATCCAGTTCACGTCCCGGGAGGCTCGCCGCTTATCACGGCGCGCTCTCTTCGCGTCAGTTTTCCTCGACACCTAGCCGAGCGCCCGGTCCAGATCCGCGATCAGGTCTTCGGTGCCCTCCAAGCCGATCGAGACACGAACCACTGCATCCCCCAGGCCGATCGCCGCGCGGCCCTCGGGGCCCATCGCGCGATGCGTCGTCGTCGCCGGATGCGTGATCAGCGACTTGGAGTCGCCAAGATTGTTGGAAATATCGATGATTCGTAGCTTGTCGAGCACTTCGAAGGCCCGCTGCTTGCCTGCGTCTGGAGCCGCCTTCAATTCGAAGGTGACGACGGTGCCGCCGCCGGTCATCTGCCGCTTCGCCAGGTCGTATTGCGGATGCGACTCGAGGAACGGATAGCGCACCCAGCTGACTGCGGGATGGTCCTGGAGGAACTGCGCGATGCGAAGCGCCGCATCGGTGCTGTGCTGCACTCGCACGGCCAGCGTCTCCAGGCCCTTCAACAGCACCCATGCGTTGAACGGGCTCAGTGCCGGACCCGTATGCCGCATCAGCTTCTGCACCGGCTCGTCGATGTAGGTCTTGTCGCCGAGGATCGCGCCGCCGAGCACCCGGCCCTGCCCGTCGATGTGCTTGGTACCCGAGTACACCACGACGTCGACGCCGAGCGGGAAACACTGCTGCAGGATCGGAGTGGCGAAAACGTTGTCCAACACCACTTTTGCGCCTGCGCTGTGCGCCATCTCGGTGACCGCTGCGATGTCGACCAACGACTGCATCGGGTTCGACGGTGTTTCGAAGAACACTGCCTGCGTCGGCTTCGAGAGCGCCTCTTCCCACTGCGACAGATCGTCACCGTCGACGAACACCGTCTCCACGCCCCACCGCGGCAGGATTTCGTTGCACACCACGAAGCAGGAGCCGAACAGGCTGCGGGCCGCGACCAGCCGGTCACCCGTGGCCAGCAGCGCACCGAGTGAGGTGAACACGGCGGCCATACCGGTCGCTGTCGCAAAGCACGCGGGCGCACCCTCGATCAGCCGCAACCGCTCTTCGAACATGGAGATCGTCGGGTTGCCGTAGCGGGAGTACACGTACCGGTCGATCTCGCCGGTGAAGGCCTTCTCCGCCTCGGCCGCGCTTTGGTAGACGTAGCCAGAAGTCGGGTAGATCGCCTCGGCGGTCTCCTCGAAGCCCGACCGCAGCAGGCCCCCGCGCACTCCGATGGTGGCCTGGCTTACGCCCTCCGGCAGTTCGGCCGGAGTGCGCACCGAAGGCACCTGCTTATCGGGGGTCACGACTGCTTCCAGGGCAGACCGACGGCCTTCCAGCCGGTCCCGCCGCGATGCTTGTCGTCGTCGAGGTCGCCTTCGAAGCCGTCAAGCACGTTGTACGACGGCTCGATCCCGGCCCCGGTTGCCGCCTTCGCGGCACCGATCGAACGGTTCCCCGACCGGCACAGGAATACCACCGGCCTGTCACCGGGGGTGACGCCTGCGGAAATCAAGTCGTCGACGAAACTTTCATTCCTGCTGCCGTCGACGCGATTCCACTCGATGTAGACGACATCGCGCGCCAGGCTCGTCAGGTCGGGCACGCCGACAAATCGCCATTCGGCGTCGGTGCGGCAGTCGACGAGCACGGCCTGGGGGTCGTCGTTCAGCAACTTCCAGGCCTCTTCAGGCGTGATATCTCCCGCGTAGCTCACGATCGCGAGTGTCCCATACCTAACTGGGCCCGGTCGAACAGACCTTCCATGCCCCATCCTCGCGTACGAACGTCATCGGAACAGGCGTTTTCTCATCCGGCGCCTTGTCGAAATGATACGTCACGGTTGCCCTCGCGCTATCGCCGTCGATCTTCACGTCGGTGACATCGTCGACAAACCGAGCGCCGCGCTTGGTCGCCGAATCGCGTTGACGCGCAAGCACATCTGCCTCGGATCCGCGCTCCTTTTCACACGTATAGGAGCCGAAGTCGGCGAAGTTCGACCGCTGCAGCGCATCGTTCTGGCCGACCGCAGCGCGTCCCACCAGCTGATCGTCGGGGGTACGGTCACCCTCGAACAGATTGAACAACCAGATTGCGATCACGACGATCACAATGATTGCCAAGGCAGCAAGAAACGGTGCCATCGTCGGCCGGTCTGCGGCGGCTTCTTCCGCGCCCTCGTCGGGTGGCACGGCTACCAGAGTTTGCGAAGCACGCCGGTGACCCGCCGCACCCTGTCCCTGGCAGTTGTCACGTCCGGCGCGGTGGCCAGGGCCAGGCCGAGTCGGCGCCGGGCGTCGGTCTCGTCGGGTCGGTGGAACAGTCGAACGTCGCTCTCGGCGACGGCCAACGCGTCGGCCAGCACTGCATTGGCATTCTCGGGTGCGATTTCGGCGGGTGCCGACTCGGCGCCTGCGTAAGTGACTTCGGCGGCACCCGGCGAGATCATGATGGTGTCCACGTGCAACCCCAGAATCGCGCGGGCGTGCAGCTCGAACTCCGAAAGCCGTTGCGAACGAAGGGTTACCAGGCCGCTGTCGTGGGGTCGGGTGCGGATGTCGGCGAAATAGACCTCATCGCCGCGCACCAGCAGCTCGACGCCGAAAACGCCGCGCCCACCCAGCGCGTTGACGATGCGCGCGGCGATCGACTTCGCCGCGTCCAGCGCGGGGGCGGACAGCTGTTGTGGCTGCCACGCCTCCAACTGGTCACCGTCACCCTGGCGGTGGCCGATCGGTTCGCAGAAGTGCAACGCGGGCCCGGTCGGGCCGGTGGTCCGGACCGTGATGAGGGTGATCTCGTAGTCAACCTCGACGACCGTCTCGGCAAGCACCCTGTTGTGCGGGACCCGGCCCGCGGCCACCGCGCGTTGCCAGGCGGCCTCGACATCATCGCTTCGCAGCAGCACCGACTGGCCCTCACCGGGAACACCCGCGACCGGCTTCACCACCAGCGGGAAGCCGGCATGCTCTGCGACGGCGGTCAGCTCATCGACCGAACCGGCGAACCAGAACGGTGCGGTCGGCAGGCCGAGCTCGTCTGCGGCCATTCTCCGCAGGCCTTCCCGGTCCTGGGTCATCCGCACACTGCGGGGAGTCGGATACACCTCGAGCCCCCGCTCGGCCGCGGCGACCAGGGCGTCGACCGCGATGACACCCGATTCGGACACCACGTAGAGCGGGTTGGCCCGTTCGATGATCGCGGTGAGCGCCTCGGGATCGTTCATCCGCACCACCGCCGCGCGATCGGCGACGCCGTGCGCCGGCGCGTTCGCATACCGGTCAACCGCGACAACCTCCCGGCCGAGCCGCTGGAATGCCAGGGTCAACTCTCGGCTCAGCTCACCGGAGCCGAGCAGCATCACCGCACTTCGGTCGGCACCCTGCGGGGCCGGCTCACTGGTAGTCGGTTGGTCGGTCGGGGTGTCCTCGGGATCAGGGGACTCGGTGGTTTCACTCATCGCGCGTCAAGCCTGCCAGATCATCAGCCGACCCGGACATCGATGTAGCACCATCGCCAATCCTCGCCCGGCTCCACCGAGCGCATGACAGGGTGGCCGGTCCGGCGAAAGTGTTCGCTGGCGTGTTGGTGCGGGCTGGAATCGCAGCAGCCGACGTGACCGCACGTCAGGCACATCCGCAGATGCGCCCACGTGTCCTCGCCCAGTTCGGCACAGTCCTGGCAGCGCCCTGGCGTCAGGGGTTCCGGTTCGGAGATTGCCTTCGAGAGATGCGGGCAGGTCTTGGGAGCCGCAGATGCGTGCGCATCGCGCCCGCGTGATCTCTTGAGCATGCTGTCCAAGGATAGAGACGATGACCGATCGAGGTCCTGCCAAGGAGGTTCGGCGAGATGCATGGCTCCCTGCTTGCGGTGCTGGTGGTGTCCGTCCTGTTGGCCGGGTTGGCACGCCGTTACGGTCGGTCGGCCCCACTGGCGCTGGTGGTCGCCGGGTTGGCGGCGACGACGATCCCCGGCTTCCAGGACATCGAACTCGACCCCGAACTCGTGGTCTTTGTGCTGCTGCCGCCGCTGTTGTGGTCGGCGGGGCTGGAGAGCAGCTATGTCGGGTTGAAGCGGAATATCAGGCCGATCGGCCTACTCGCTGTGGGGTTGCCACTGGCGACGACGTTCGCGGTCGGCTTCGTCGCGTTCAAGACGGTGCCCGAGCTGACCGTCGCGGCGGCGCTGACCCTTGGCGCGATCGTCGCGCCGCCGGATGCGGTATCGGCGACGGCCATCGGGCGTCGGATCGGGTTGCCGCGCCGGGTCATGACGCTGCTGGGCGGGGAGAGCCTGCTCAACGATGCAACCGCGCTGACCGCCTACAAGGTGGCCCTCGCCGCCGCGATCGGCACCGCCGCGAGCTGGGGCAGCGGGCTGGCCACATTCGCGCTCGCGGCAGGCGGCGGGGTCGCGATCGGTGTGGCGTCGGGCGCCGTCATCGCCTTCATCCGGGCGCGGCTCGATGATCCGGTGGTGGAAAGCGCCGTTGGCCTCGTGGCACCGTTCGTCATCTATCTGGCCGCCGAGGAGGCGCACGGTTCAGGGGTTCTTGCCGTGGTTGTCGCGGCGCTCATTCTCGGTCAGAGGTTTGTCCACGCCGGCTACGAGACCCGGCTGCAGGACATGGCGGTCTGGAAGGCCGTTCAGCTGGTGCTGGAGTCGTTCGCGTTCCTGATGATCGGCCTTCAGCTGCCGACGGTGGTCGGCGAGCTCGCAGGGATCTCGGCAATGGTGATCGCGGCGTCCTCGGCCGCGGTGTTCGCAACCGTCATCGTCGTCCGGATCGCATGGGTGTACACCTTCGCCTATCTGCCCAGAATGCTGTCGGCGCGCATCCGGGAGCGGGAGACCGCACCGACGGTCGCGCAGGTCTTCGTCGTCGCATGGGCAGGCATGCGCGGTGTTGTGTCGTTGGCCGCGGCGTTCGCCGTGCCGATGACGACGCTGTCCGGGGCGCCCTTCCCGGGACGCCCGCATATCGTGTTCCTGACCTTTGTCGTCGTGATCGGCACGCTGCTGCTGCACGGGCTGACCCTGCCGTGGCTGATCCGCAGGCTCGGTGTGCAGGGCGACGAGGCGCGCACGGATGCGATCGCCGCCGCTGCAGCGCAGGAGAAGGCCGCAATTGCGGCGGCCGATCGTCTCGACGAACTGCTTCATGATCCGGCGACGTCCGATGTCCATGATCGGGCCGCAGACGTGTTGCGCGCCTGGAACACTCGGCGACGGAACTCGGCGTGGGAGCGACTCGGCCGCACCGAGAATGAGATCGGCGAGAGCCCGACGTCGGCGTTTCGGCGACTACGGCTGGAGATGCTGGCCGCCGAACGTGCGGCGTTCATCGCGGAGCGGGACAGCGGGCACATCGACGACGAGGTGCTGCGATCGGTGTTGCACGGGCTGGATCTCGAGGAAGCGACGCTCAACCGCACTTAAACGGGATTCGTAATGCCTTCCACCTTCAATATATAGCGCATAGGGGGGCTTGCGGCAAGACCCCGGTCATGCCCCAGAATCGCTGGCCTAAGCCAGAACTCACTGAACTTGGGGGTAGCTGAATGCGTGTGTTGTTGTCGTCCTGGGGGTCGCGCGGGGACGTCGAACCGTTGATGGGATTCGCCGTGGCCTTGCGGACACTCGGCGTGGAGGTGCGGGTGTGCGCCCCACCAGACTTCGCGGAACTCGCGGAACGGGTCGGCGTGCCGCTGATCCCGATGGGCCAGTCGTTGCGGGAGATGCTGCACGGCGCGAAGCCATTGACGCCGGCCGACGCACCCCGGACGGCGGCGAATCTGGTCGCCATGCAATTCGACACGGTGGCGGCGGCGGCCGACGGCTGTGACGCGGTGGTGGCGACCGGTCTGATGCCCGCAGGCGTGCGATCGATTGCGGAGATGCTGGGCATCCACTACGTGCTCGTCGGCTTCCTCCCCGGCAGCTTCCCGTCGCCGCACCAGACACCGCTGTCGCGGCCCGGCCGGCCGTTCCCACCGGGCGAGACCGACAACCGCGTCCTGTGGGACGTGGACGCCGAGCGCGTGAATGCGCTGTACCGCGACCCGCTCAACGCCCACCGGGCGGCAATCGGCCTGCCGCCGGTGGACAACGTCCGCGACCACGTCTTCACCGACCGTCCGTGGCTGGCGGCGGACCCCACCCTGTGCCCATGGCCCGGGTCGCCGGACTTCGACGTCGTGCAGACCGGCGCGTGGATCCTGCCCGACACGCGCCCGTTGCCGCCCGAGCTCGAGGCATTTCTGGACGCAGGACCGCCGCCGGTGTACGCCGGCTTCAGCAGCGTGCGTGCTCCCGAGGACGCCGCCCGGGTGGCCATCGAGGCGATCCGCTCTCGAGGACGTCGTGCGGTCCTTTCCCGCGGCTGGGCCGACTTGGCGCTCATCGACGACCGGGACGACTGCTTCGCGGTCGGCGAGGTCAACCACCAGGCCCTGTTCAGACGAGTGGCCGCGGTAGTGCATCACGGCGGCGCGGGCACCACGACGACCGCCACTCGCGCCGGCGCACCTCAGGTGGTGGTCCCGCAGATCGCGGATCAGCCCTACTGGGCAGGCCGGGTGGCCGACCTCGGCATCGGCGCCGCGCACGACGGCCCGACTCCGACCGTGGAGTCCCTGTCGGCCGCACTGGAGATCGCTCTGGCGGCCGAGACCCGTGCCAAGGCGACCGCGACAGCAGGCATCATCCGCACCGACGGTGCGACCGTGGCCGCCGAGTTGCTGGTCAAAGAGATCACGACTCGTCGAGCTCGGCACGAAATGCCCGCATCGCGGCGATGATCGCGGTGAAGGTTCGGTGCGCGGCGGTGAGGTCGTCGTTCGGCAGACCCGCCATCGCGTGCCGGTTGTGTTCGGCCAGCGGCATGAAAAAGCCTCGGGCGACGGTCATTCCGTCGTCGGCGACCCGCAGAATTACCTTGCGTCTGTCGGATGGATCCGATTCGCGGCGAAAGTGGCCCGAGGCGATCATGCGTTCTACGAGATAGGTGATGGCCGCACCCGACATCCCCATTCGTGTCCTGAGTTCGCCCGCCGTCAGTGGCGATCCCGATGTCTCGGCGACCATGACGTGTAGAAGCGCGCGAAAGTCGTTGGCGGCTACATCATGTCGTCCGGCGAAGTGCCTGCCGATCTGGTCGGACTCGGCTGTCAACGCCCGTACGTCGGCCGCGATGAGCGACTCCAGGGCGGAGCGATCCGTCTTCGGCACGCACCCAGCATAGCCGTCGATGTTCATTTGATTAAATATTAAGTATCTGAAATATTGGCGGTCATGGTCGGTCGGTTCTCCTGGCTGCTGGCGCTCGTCGTGCTCGCCGTCTCGGGTGCGTTGATGGGGTTGATCGGCAGCGACGACTCCAGCGGGCAGTCACCCGTCCCGGTGCCCCGCAGTGCCGAATCGGCGCGAGCCGACGCGTTGCGCGCACAGCTCCCTGGCGGTGACCGCGTTCCCGCGATCGTGGTGGTCACTCGCCGGGACGGCGCCGCGCTGAGCCCGGCGGATCTCGGCGCGATCAGGCAACAGCCGGTCGCGGTGTCCGCCGACGGTCGTGCCGCGGTAGCGACGGTGCCACTGGACTCCGGCCTGTCCGGCTTCGCCCTCAACGATGCGGTCAAGAAGCTGCGCCAGTCGGCCGCTGAGGGGCTCCCCGGCGACCTGCGGGTCGAGGTCACCGGAGGACCGGCGTTCGGCGCAGACATCGCGAACTCATTCTCCGGGGCCAACATCACACTGCTTGCTGTCACGGCGGCAGTGGTGGCGCTGTTGCTCATCGTCACCTACCGATCACCGGTGCTGTGGCTGGTCCCGCTCGCGGTGATCGGCTTCGCCGATCGCGTCGCCGCCGTCGTCGGTAGCGCGATCGCCGAGGGGGTCGGGCTGACTCCGGACGGTTCGACGTCCGGCATCACCAGCGTGCTGGTATTCGGCGCGGGTACCAACTATGCGCTGCTGCTCATCTCACGCTACCGAGAAGAGTTGGGCCGCAACGAGAACCACCGAGAGGCGCTCAGGGTGGCGGTGCGCCAGGCGGGGCCCGCGATCGTTGCCAGCAATGCCACCGTCGTGCTCGCCCTGCTGACGTTGGTACTCGCCTCTTCGCCGAGCACCCGCAGTCTCGGGGTACAGGCCGCGTCGGGTCTTGTGGTGGCTGCGATATTCGTCCTGCTGGTCCTGCCGCCCCTGCTTGTGCTGTGCGGCCGCAGGCTGTTCTGGCCGTTCATCCCGCGCGTCGGGGCCAAATCCCTTACAGACAACGGTGTTTGGCACCGTATCGCGGATGCGGTCGCCCGCAGGCCGGCCCGGGTCGCGGCGGTGGCGGTAACCGGACTTGTGCTGCTATCCCTCGGACTCCTGGCCACACCGATCGGCCTGTCGCAGACCGAGCAGTTCCGAGTGCGGGCCGAGTCGGTGAGCGGATACGAAACACTCGCGGCCCACTTTCCTAGCGGGCTGTCGGACCCCACCCGCGTCATCGCTCGGACCGGCAACGCCGCAGAGGTCGAACAGGCGATCAAGGCCACGCAGGGAGTCGTGTCGGTGAACCCGGCAGCCGCGTCTCCGGACGGACTCAGTCAGTGGTCGGTGGTGCTGAGCGCCGCACCGGCGTCCGACGAAGCATTCAGAACCATTGACGCGCTGCGCGATTCGGTTCACGCGGTGGATAGTGGCGCGCTGGTCGGTGGGTCCGACGCCCAGGCCCGCGACGCAAGCGCGGCCGCTGCCCGGGACCGACTCGTCATCATCCCCGCCATCCTGGCCGTGGTGTTGACCGTGCTGTACGTGCTGCTGCGGTCGGCGCTCGCACCGCTGATCCTGGTGGCGGTGACGGTGCTCAGCGCGCTTGCCGCGCTCGGCCTCGGCGGCTGGGCGAGCGTGCACGTGTTCGGATTCCCCGCGCTGGACAACACCGCGCCGCTGTTCGCGTTCCTGTTCCTCGTGGCACTCGGCGTGGACTACACGATCTTCCTCGTCACCCGCGCCCGCGAAGAAACGCCGTCGCATGGCACCCGTCAGGGCATCGTCCGGGCGGTGTCGGCCACCGGCGCGGTCATCACCAGCGCAGGCATCGTGTTGGCCGCGGTGTTCTGTGTGCTCGGCGTGCTACCCCTGATCGTGCTGACCCAGATCGGCATCATCGTCGGCCTCGGCATCCTGCTTGACACCTTCGTTGTGCGGACGGTGATCATCCCCGCCCTGTTCACCCTTGTCGGGCCGCGAATCTGGTGGCCCGCACTGCGCGATGCGGGCTACGGTTCGAAGAGTGGAAAGACACATGGTCGACACCGCGCTGGGCCGGTTAGGGGTGCAGACTCGCGGTAGCGGCGAGGCGATGATGTTCTGGCCGAGCCTGCTGATGACTGGCGATATGTGGGCGGCGCAGGCCGAGTACTTCGCCGACCGCTACCGCGTCATCCTGGTCGATCCCCCGGGCCACGGCCAGAGCCAGAAGCTCACCGCGATGTTCGATTTCGCCGACTGCGCCCGCAGCATCGTCGACATGCTCGACGGCCTCGGCGTCGAGCGGACCCACTTCGTCGGCAACTCGTGGGGAGGCATGATCGGCGGTACCTTCGCCGCGACATACCCGGATCGCATCGGCAGCGCGGTGTTGATGAACTGCACCGCATCCCCCGCAGGCGCCCGGCAGAAACTCGAGTATGGATTCCTGCTGCGCATGGCGAAGCTGGCGGGCGGAATCCGGCCGCCGCTGACCCGGTCGGTGCTCAAGGCGTTTCTCGGGCCGACGACGTTTTCCACGCGTCCCGACGTCGTCGCGTTCGTGCGGGATACCGTCCAGGCGGTCGATGTGGGGTCGGCGGCGTGGGCGGTGAAGAGCGTGGTGCCTGCCCGTCCGGACCAGCGTTCGCTGTTCGCGAAGATCTCGACTCCGGTGCTCGTGGTCGCAGGCGCGGAGGACGCGACGTTTCCGCTGCCGGAGACCATCGCGATGGCCGAGGCCATCCCGGATGCGGCGATCGCCGTGCTTGAAGGGGTCGCGCACCTGGCGGGTCTGGAGAACCCACCTCTGATCAACAAGCTCGTCGAGGAGTTCGTCTCCGCGAGTAGCGTCGAATCATGACCGAAGCACCGGAAGTGCCGCTGCACATGCGCCGGGATGCGTTCAGCCCTGTCGCAGAGCTGCGAGAGATCCGGGAAACCCAGGGCGTCCGCACGGTCACCAACGCCTTCGGCATGCAGGTGCACCTGATCACCCGGCACGAGGACATCAAGAACGTGCTGTCCGATCACGAGCGGTTCTCCAATGGACGCCCGCCGGGGTTCGTAGTGCCGGGCGCGCCGCAGGTCTCCGAAGAGGAACAGGCAAGTTCGCGAGCGGGTAATCTGCTCGGCCTCGACCCGCCCGAACATTCGCGGCTGCGTCGCATGCTGACACCCGAGTTCACCATCCGGCGGATGAAGCGTCTCGAGCCGCGCATCACCGAGATCGTTGATTCACAACTGGATGCGATGGAGAAGGCAGGCCCGCCAGTGGATTTGGTGGACAACTTCGCCCTGCCGATTCCGTCGCTGGTGATCTGCGAACTGCTCGGCGTGCCCTACGACGACCGCGAAGACTTCCAGAAGCGCAGCGCGCGCCAGCTGGACCTGTCCCTTCCGATACCCGAGCGGCTGGAACTGCAACGGCAGGGACGCGTGTACATGACGTCTCTGGTTCAGCGGGCGCGGCAGCAGCCGGGCGAGGACATCCTCGGCATGTTGATTCGCGAGCACGGTGACGAGCTCACGGACGACGAGTTGATCGGCGTCGCCGCCCTGTTGCTGCTCGCCGGACATGAAACGACGTCAAACATGCTCGGGCTCGGCACGCTGGCCTTGCTGCGCCACCCCGAGCAACTCGCCGCGGTGCGTGACGATCCGGATGCCGTCGGACCGGCGATCGAAGAGCTCTTGCGCTGGCTTTCCATCGTGCAGACCGCAATTCCCCGCATCACCACGACTGATGTTGAGATCGCGGGGGTGAAGATTCCGGCCGGAAAGCTGGTGTTTGCGTCGCTGCCGTCGGGCAACCGGGACCCGGGCTTCATCGACTCGCCTGAGGTGCTCGACATCCGTCGCGGCGCACCGGGCCATCTGGGGTTCGGGCACGGTGTGCATCACTGTCTCGGTGCGCCGCTGGCCCGCATGGAGATGCGGATCGCGTTCCCCGCGCTGTTGCGGCGATTCCCGAATCTGGCTCTGGCAGAGGACTTCGAGGACGTGCAGTTCCGGTCGTTCCACTTCATCTACGGTCTGAAGTCGTTGGAGGTGTGCTGGTGAAAGTCGAAGCCGATCGCGATGTGTGCATTCAGGCGGGCAACTGTGTGATGGTCGCCGATACCCTTTTCGACCAGGACGACGACGGCATCGTGGTGGTGCTCGTCGACGAGGTGCCCGATGACGAAGAAGACAAGGCGCGTGAGGCGGTCAAGCTGTGCCCGTCGCAGGCTTTACGGGTTGCTGACTAGTCGTCGCCGTCGAGGTCGATGACGCCGGCACGCGTCAACAACAGCAAACTGACCACCAGCACCCATATCGGGAACGCCAGCGTGAGCCACATGGAGACGTCACTGGCCAGGATGAGTCCAAGCGCCACCAGGTAGGTCAGGCCGACCAGCCACTTCGGCATGAGGCCGGTTCGCAGCCAGATGGTGGCCAGCGAGATCATGAACACCGCGCCCATGCGCAGCGCATACGTCTTGGCCACCGCGAGCAGCATCATCTGCCCGAACGTCGCCACCTCCGTGTGCGCAGCCGGGTCCTCGACATGAGTGCTGATCGCCTCCAGGCCAGCCCCGACGCCGACCGCCACGAACATCATCGCGAGGAACAGCAGCCCGCTTCCGATGAACACGGTCGAGAAGAACTTGTCCTCGAACCGGCCGAACCCGTCGCGAACGACGCCGATGAACCATAGGAACGCGATACCCGCGAACGGCATGATGCGCGCCGCAAGCCTCAGGTGGGTACTGCCCGCGAGCAACCACGGGGACCCTGGCTCAGCGCCGTCAGGCAGCGCGAGGCGGATGAGAAGCAACACGGCTCCGAACAACAGCGCGAACAACACCCCGGCCACCGCGGCAGCGCGCGGCGTCGTCAACGGATGCGGCCGTGACGTTTTCACGGTTGCCCTCCCAACAGTCGGATCATCAGTCCGTTGGCCTCGGCCAGCAGGTTGTCGTCTGGGTCGCGCAGTTCTGCGTTGACGAAGGCCTTCCTGCCTTCGGTCCTGTCGACCCAGCCATGCATCGTCAGCGGAGTGTCGATCGGCGTCACCTTCCGGTAGTCCACATGCAGGAAGCCGGTGCGACTGATCGGCCGACCGGAGGCGTGGATCACCATTCCGAACATCGAATCGAACATTAACGGCAGCACGCCGCCGTGCACCGCATAATTGCCGCCTACGTGATATCGGCTGAACTGCACGGTCAACTCGACGCCGTCGGATTCGAACTTCGTCACCCGGTAAGGCGGCATCAGCAGGCTTCCCGAGCCCGGTAGGTCCGGCACTCTGTTGGCCGGGCCGACCCCCTCGGGCGCCTCGAATGGGTCGAGCAGCTTCACCAGTTCTTCTGCACGGTCGGCCGCCTGCTCCCAGATATCGGTGTCGGGGTCGGCCGACACCGCCAGGTCCTGCGTCCGGCGCATCGCCGCCAGGAACCGGCCGAACCCAGGACCGGGTTGCGCCGCTTCGAAGTTCGGGAACCCGCCGTGCCTGTCGTAGTTGGGATCGACCAGCCTTGGATCGTCCGCAGAAGTCATCAGTGATCCGCCAGAATGTCGCGACGCACAATCGTCTGCTCGCGACCGGGACCAACGCCAATGCACGAAATATGCGCGCCGGCAAGCTCTTCCAGCCGCAACACATAGTTTCGGGCATTCACGGGCAGATCCTCGAACTCACGCGCTTCGGAGATGTCCTCCCACCAGCCCGGCATCTCCTCGTAGATCGGCTCGGCACGCGCGATATCGCTCTGGGTCATCGGCATATCGTCTGTGCGTTTTCCGTTCACCGTGTACCCGACGCAGATCGGCACCGTCTCGAGGCTGGAAAGCACGTCGAGCTTGGTCAGGAAGTAGTCGGTGATGCCGTTGACACGGGTGGCGTAACGCGCAATGACCGCGTCGAACCATCCGCAGCGGCGGCGCCTGCCCGTCGTCACCCCGAACTCCCCGCCGGTCTTCGTCAGATACTCACCCATCTCGTCGAACAGTTCGGTGGGGAACGGACCGGAACCGACCCGGGTGGTGTAGGCCTTCAGGATCCCCAGCACCGTGGTGATCCGGGTCGGCCCGATGCCCGAGCCGACGGCGGCGCCGCCTGCGGTCGGGTTCGACGACGTCACAAACGGATAGGTCCCGTGGTCGACGTCGAGCAGGGTGCCCTGCGAGCCCTCCAGCAGCACGATCTCACCCTTGTCGAGCGCAACGTTCAGCAGCCGCCGGGTGTCGGCGATGCGGTGCTTGAAACCCTCGGCCTCCGTCAGCAGGTCGTCCAACACCTCGGCGGGTTCCAGCGCCTTGCGGTTGTAGATCTTGACCAGCACCTGGTTCTTGAATTCCAGCGCGGCTTCGATCTTTTGGACCAACTGCGCCTCGTCAAGCACATCGGCGACACGGATCCCGATTCGAGCGATCTTGTCCTGGTAGCACGGTCCGATGCCGCGGCCGGTGGTGCCGATCTTCTTGTTGCCCGCGTACCGCTCGACCACCTTGTCCATGGCGACGTGGTACGGCATCAGCAGGTGCGCGTCGGCGGAGATCAGCAGTCGCTCGGTATCGACGCCACGGTCCTGCAGACCCTTCAGCTCGTCGAGCAGTACGGCCGGATCGACGACCACACCGTTGCCGATCACGTTGGTGACGCCGGGCGTCAGGATGCCCGACGGGATCAGGTGAAGCGCGAAGTTCTCGCCGGACGGCAGCACCACGGTGTGGCCCGCATTGTTGCCGCCCTGGTACCGCACGACCCACTGCACGCGGCCACCGAGCAGATCGGTGGCTTTCCCCTTGCCCTCGTCGCCCCACTGGGCGCCGATGAGCACGATTGCCGGCATGGCGTTTCTCCCGCTTATTGTGGTCCAGCCGGTGAGCCACCCTATCCCAGCCGATCCAAGGAGCCGCGTTGATCACCACAGACGTCGTGGTGTTGCTGTTCGGCGGCCGCGGGTTGCCGCGGGCGCTGGCTGGACTTGACGCGCGATCGGCCGTCGCACCGGACGACATCGACGCCGCGGTTGAGCACAGCCGTCGGCTGATCGTGGTGGGCTCCGATGCCGATTTGGCCGCCGTGCTGACCCGGCTGCTGCGCGCCGACCGGCTCGACGTGGAAGTCGGTCACGCGACCGGATGGCGATCCGCCCGCCGCGCACGCCGCGGCAGCGCACAGCGCGTGCCGTTGATCCGCGACGAGACCGGTCACGTCATTGCGGGTGCTGCCGAATGGCTTGGCGACGGCGGCGCGCTGCACGGCGAGGCGGTGGTGGACGACGTGCGGCTGTTCGACGGTGAGGTGACCGGCGTACGGATCGAACCGACGCCTGGGATGCCCGGATTGCGCGCTGCCGTAACGGGAAGGGGCCGGCGACGCTGGATCGCCGGGCGGGCCGCACAACTCGGCACCACAGGGGCGGTGGTGGTCCGTGACGGTGTCCTTGCGCCGCGATCTGTCCGCCGATCCACGTTTTATCGCCACACGCAGGGCTGGCTGCTGGTGAGATAGGCCCCGTGCGAATCATCGTCACTGGAGGCAACAGCGGTGTTGGCAAGGCGACGGCCTCGGCGCTCGCCGCCGACGGTCACAGCGTGCTCATCGCCTGCCGCACCATGCCGAAGGCCGAGCGGGCCGCCGCCGAAATGACCGGCGACGTCGAGGTGGCTCATCTGGATCTCGCCGACCTGACGAGCGTGCGCAAGTTCGCTGACTCGGTGCAGACCGTCGATGTACTTGTGAACAACGCAGGCGTATTCGGTCTGCCACTCACCCATACGGTGGACGGATTCGAGACCACCATGGGCACCAATCACCTGGGCCACTTCGCACTGACCTGTCTGCTCGGCGACAAGATCAAGGATCGAGTGGTCTCAGTGGTCAGCAGGGCATATGCGTTGAGTCGGATCGACCTGGACGATCTGGAGTTCCGCAAGCGCAAGTACTCGAAATGGTCTGCCTACGGCGAGTCGAAGCTGGCCGTGATGCTCTTCGTCCAGGAACTCGCTCGCCGCGGAGTGCGTGCATACGCGACCGACCCAGGTTCGACGAACACCGAAATCGCACGGGAGAGCACGGGGATCCAGGGCTGGGCCCTGCGTCATAAGGAGATCGTTCCGACGTTCTACCTGCACACGCCCGAGCAGGGAGCACGGGCCAGCATCCAGGCGGTGACGACAGACCTGCCCAGTGGCACCTACCTGGCCCCTCGTTTCAACCAGTTGGGCAGACCGAAGGTCACCAAGATCCGTGAAAAGGCCCGCGACCCGGAGATGGGCCGCCGGCTGTGGCAGCTGTCCGCGCAGCTGACGGGCTGCGACTGGCCCACCGAGTCCCGGTAGCTTCGTGAGGTGAGCATCCATCCGGTGCGCCAGTCGGTGCGACCAAGCCCCATCTTTCTGGCGATCGTGGCCATCACCGCGGTCGGCGGCGTGCTGGCCTGGAGGGCCGGCGCGGAGACGAAGCCGTTGGCCTACATCGGGGTGTTCACCTTCGTCATCGCCGGCTGGATCGTGTCGCTGTGCCTGCACGAGTTCGGCCATGCCTTCACCGCCTGGCGGTTCGGCGACCACGACGTCGCGGTGCGCGGCTATCTGACGCTCAACCCGTTGAAGTACTCGAATCCGCTTCTCTCATTGGGATTTCCGGTGCTGATCACGCTGCTGGGCGGAATCGGATTGCCCGGCGGCGCAGTTTGGGTGCGCACGTCGTTCATGACGAAGTGGCAGAAGACGATCGTCAGCCTCGCCGGGCCGTTGATGAACGTGGCCTTGGCGGTGTTGCTGCTGGTGCTGACCCGCGTGCTGTACGACCCGGGACACAGCGTGTTCTGGGCCGGGGCGGTGTTCCTGGGATTCCTGCAAATCACCGGAGCGGTACTCAACCTGCTGCCGGTCCCCGGCTTGGACGGCTACGGAGCGCTCGAACCGCATCTGAGCCCCGAAACGCAGCGCGCCCTGCAACCCGCCAAACAGTGGGCGTTTTTCATTCTGCTGGTCCTGCTGATCGCGACGCCGCTCAATCAGTACTTCTTCTCGGTCGTGGGCTGGTTCTTCAACTTGTCCGGAGTGAACAGCAGGCTCATCTGGATCGGCTTCGACCTCACCCGGTTCTGGTCAGCCTGGCTGTAGGCTCCTTGCGACATATGCGTCCTTGCGCATAGATTGGAAACATGGGTACGGGCCACAACCACGGCGGTGCCGATGCCCGTGTCAGCCGGATGCTCATCGCCGCGGCCATCCTGACCGCCTTTTTCATCCTCGAGCTCACCACCGCACTGCTGATCAATTCGATCGCACTGCTGGCCGACGCCGGCCACATGTTGACCGACCTGGTGGCGATGTTCATGGGCCTGACCGCGGTGCTGCTTGCCCGCCGCGGCAGCACTTCGCCCGCGCGCACATACGGGTGGCACCGCGCCGAGGTGTTCACCGCCGTCACCAACGCGGCGCTGCTGATCGGCGTCGCAGCCTTCATCCTCTACGAGGCGTTCGAGCGACTCGGTGATGCGCCCGATGTCCCCGGCGTGCCGATGATCGTCGTCGCGCTGGCGGGTCTGCTGGCCAACGCCGTCGTCGTGCTGTTGCTGCGCTCACACGCCCGGGACAGCCTCGCGGTCAAGGGCGCCTACATGGAGGTGGTGGCCGACGCCGTCGGCAGCATCGGCGTCCTGATCGCCGGCATCGTCACGGTCACGACGCACTGGCCCTATGCCGATGTGGTGGTGGCGGTCTTGGTCGCCCTGTGGGTGCTGCCCCGCGCGATCTCGCTGGCGCGGGCCGCGCTGCGCATCCTGTCCGAGTCCTCGCCCACCCACATCGACGTCGACGAGCTGCGGACCGCGCTGTGCGCGGTCGATGGCGTGACCGAGGTACACGACCTGCACGTCTGGACGCTGGTGCCGGGCAAGGACATGGTTACCGCGCACCTGACCAGTGGCGCCGATGCGGCACGAGTGCTCGATGACGCCAAGGCTGTGCTCACCGCACGTGGACTGGAACATGCCACGGTCCAGGTCGAGCCGCCCGATGCCGCAGGCGACTGCAACTGCGAAGCGACGCGGTAGCGCCCTAGCTGAGGCCGAGTTCGGCCCGCGCGGTCGGGTCGCAGTCGTCGAGCAGATCCAGACAGCGCGCGTACTCGTCGCCTTCACCGATGGCGTCGGCGGCCTTCGCCAGCGCAGCCACGCAGCGCAGAAATCCCCGGTTGGGTTCGTGCGCGTACGGAACGGGCCCAAAGCCTTTCCAGCCGTTGCGGCGCAACTGGTCGAGGCCGCGGTGGTAGCCGGTGCGGGCGTAGGCGTACGCGGTGATGACCTTGTCGTCGGCCAGCGCGTGCTCGGCAAGAACCGCCCACGCCACCGAGGCCGTCGGGTGCGCAGCGGCCACGATCGCCGGATTTTCATTGGCCGCCAGTTCCGTCTCGGCCGCAGGGTCGCCAGGCAGCAGTGTCGGATCCGGTCCGAGGAGATCACCCATCCGCGTCATGGGGCCTATTGTGCCGTGGGGCTTATAAGCTCGAGCAGAGACGTCGTCACGGGAGGACCGCAGCAGGTATGTCGAACCCATCAGGGCCCGACCAGGGAAACGAACCGCCTGCTGAATCGGCGGACGAACACGCCGACGACGCCTCGGCACCCGAGGACGGCACCGACCAGTCGCCCGTGGAGACGTCCCCGTCGGACAGCGAAGCCGCGACCGAAGCCGCCCCCGTCGTCAGCGACGAGCCGCCCATCGTCGAGGACCACCCCACCGAGGTGATGGCGGTGGAATCGACGGGCACGGTCCGGGAGTCGCCGGATGACGAATCGGTCGCCGTGCGGCGGTTCACCGCACCCTCCGGGATGGACTCGTCGACCAGGAGGATCGAAAGCCCTCCCGAACCCGCCACCGAGGTGATGTCGGCGGCCACCGGACCGATCTCTTCGGGCAAACCACCTGCGCCACAGGTCATTCCGCCTCGCGGGGATGCACCGAAGCCACCAGGGCCCCGACGAAGCTGGGGCTGGGTGGTGGCAGTGATTCTGGTGATCGCCGCACTCGTCGCCGTCGCGATACTCGGCACACTTCTGCTGACCCGCGACTCTGAATCGAAGGAGTCGCAGGAGGAGAAGGTCCGCTCGACGATCGAGAACTTCGACGTCGCCGTGCAGAAAGGCGACCTCGCCACGCTGCGCAGCATCACCTGCGGTGCCACCCGCGACAGCTATGTCAAGTACGACGACCGCGCCTGGGCCGACACCCATGCCCGGGTGGCCGCGGCCAAGCAGTACCCGGTGGTGGCCAGCATCGACCAGGTCGTCGTCAACGCTGACCACGCCGAAGCCAACGTGACCACGTTCATGGCGTATGCGCCGCAAACCCGGTCCACCCGCAGCTTCGACCTGCAGTTCCGCGACGACCAGTGGAAGATCTGCCAGGCGCCGAACAACTAGGGATTGAGGCTAGGCGCTCACGCTCCGGCCCGCACTGTGCAGGTCGTTGCAGGCCTCGACGACCCGTTCCGACATGGCCGCCTCGGCCTTCTTCAGATAGCTGCGCGGGTCGTAGACCTTCTTGTTGCCCACCTCGCCGTCGACCTTGAGCACGCCGTCGTAGTTGGTGAACATGTGCGCGGCCAGCGGCCGGGTGAACGCGTACTGGGTGTCGGTGTCGACGTTCATCTTCACCACGCCGAACTTCAGTGAGTCCTCGATCTCCGACTTCAGCGAGCCCGAGCCCCCGTGGAAGACGAAGTCGAACGGCTTGGCGCCTTCGGGCAGGCCCAGCTTGGCCACCGCCACCTTCTGGCCCTGCTCGAGGATGTCGGGGCGCAATTTGACGTTGCCCGGCTTGTACACGCCGTGCACATTGCCGAATGTCGCGGCCAGCAGGTACTTGCCGTGTTCGCCCGCGCCGAGCGCGTCGATGGTCTTCTCGAAATCCTCGGGGGTGGTGTAGAGCTTGTCGTTGATCTCGGCCTCGACGCCGTCCTCCTCGCCGCCGACGACGCCGATCTCGATCTCCAGGATGATCTTGGCCTCGGCCGCGAGCTTCAACAGTTCCTTCGCGATCTCGAGGTTCTCGTCGATCGGGACCGCGGATCCATCCCACATATGCGACTGGAACAGCGGGTTGTCGCCCTTGGCGACACGCTCGGCCGAGATCGCCAGCAGCGGCCGCACGTAGGTGTCGAGCTTGTCCTTCGGACAGTGGTCGGTGTGCAGTGCGACCGTGATGGGGTACTTCGCGGCGACCACGTGGGCGAACTCGGCCAGCCCCACTGCTCCGGTGACCATTTCCTTCACGCCCAGGCCGGAGGCGAATTCGGCGCCCCCGGTGGAGAACTGGATGATGCCGTCACTCCCGGCGTCGGCGAAGCCCTTGATGGCGGCGTTGACGCTTTCCGAGCCGACGCAGTTGATTGCCGGGAACGCATACGAGTGCTCCTTGGCGCGGGCCAGCATCTCGGCGTAGGCCTCTGGCGTGGCGATGGGCATGGGACTTCCTCTCGCTGATGCGGCTGTCCAACGCAGTATCTCAAGACCGGCCGCCGGGTCGCAGGGCGAGGGCATCATCGAGCGCCGGTATGTTGATGAGCGATGACCACCACGGTGATGTTGATGCCGGACTTCATGGACCCGATCAAGTTGATCGGGTATTTCGGTGTCTGGGCACTGGTCGGCCTGCTGGTGGTCATTTTCGTCGAGTCCGGGGTGCTGTTCCCGGTCCTGCCGGGTGATTCGCTGCTCTTCGTCGCGGGCATGCTCGCCGCAGGTACCGCAGCACAGGGTGAGGCCGTCAACGCCAACTTCGAGCTCTGGCAGCTTTTGGTCTTCATTCCCATCGCCGCCGTCGCAGGCGGACAGGTCGGGTACTGGATCGGCCGGGGCATCGGCACGTCGATGTTCAAGCCGAACGCGCGGATCCTCAAGCAGCGGTATCTGGACGAGGCGCACGAATTCTTCGAACAGCGCGGCCCGTTCGCCATCGTGCTCGCCAGGTTCGTGCCGATAGTGCGGACTTTGGCGCCGATCACCGCCGGCGCAGCGCAGATGCGCTATTGGGCGTTCACGTTCTACAACGTCGTCGGCGCCGTCGTGTGGGGCGTCGGGCTGGTCCTTCTCGGCTATTGGCTGGGCAACTTCGAGATCGTCCAGAAACTGCTTGAGCCGATCCTCGTTCTGATCGTGCTCGCGTCCGTCGCACCGATGTTCATCGAGTGGTACAAGCGGCGTCGGGCGGCCCGCGAAGTGGCCCCGGTCGAGGAGTAGCCGGGTCGCTCAGCGCGGCGAAAAGTTCGCGCAGACCCGACAGCGAGTTCGCGGGAAAGAACAGGTCGCAATACGGCAGGGCGGCCGCCATCGATCCAGCGAGCGGCTCGAAGCCTGGTTGTGCGGCACGCGGATTGAGCCAGACGACCATGTGCGCGCGCCG
Organism: uncultured Actinomycetota bacterium; assembly: GCA_963713225.1. Lineage (GTDB taxonomy): Bacteria > Actinomycetota > Actinomycetes > Mycobacteriales > Mycobacteriaceae > Mycobacterium. The sequence goes on from CAVQLB010000006.1 coordinate 147,455, forward strand.
ACGAAGCCGGGCCAACGCCCGCTCCAGCACGTCCGGCGGGTCGCTGTCCCATCCGTCGGAGGCAATGATCACCACCGCGCCGCGTAGCGCGCGGCCGTACGGCGCCGCCAACAGTTCGTCCACGCAACGTCCGAGATGCGTGCCGCCGTACCGGTCGACGACCTTCTCGTTCGCGCGCGACAGCGCCACCTCGGCCGACCGGTGTGACAACGCAGGCGTGAGCCGGGTCAACGAGGTCGCGAATGCAAAGACTTCGGGGCGGATCCCCTTCTGGTGCAAAGCCGTCGCCCGCATGAGGTGCAGATAGATCGCCGCATACGGCCGCATCGATTGGCTGACGTCGCAAACCAGCACCACCCGACGTGGCCGACTGCGCCTGCGGGTCCGGGTCAGCCGCACCACCTCATAGCCCGTAGTCCGCGACACACGCATCGACTCCCGCACATCGATTCGCCTGCCGCGACGGTGCATCTCCCTGCGCATGCTGCGCCTGCGTGGCCAGTGCTCGGACATCTGCTCCAGCCAGATACCGATGCGGTGCAGGTCGTCCTCCTCGAACCGCTCGAACGGCTCGTCGGCCCGCGCGACGAGTCGGCTCGGCAGCGCGTCAGGCAACGAGATTCCCTCGTCTGAAGACTCGGCCGCGCGCGTCGAGGTCGGCAACGTCTTCCATGGCAGACGATCGCCATCGCTGCTGCCGCCGTCGGTTCCGCGGCCCGGCGCGGGAGTGCCCCGCGGCCAAGGCCCGCGGTCCTCGGGCTGGATCCGGCGCGAAAACGCATCGGCGAAGATCGCATCGAAGACCGCGTCGAATGCGACCAGGTCCTCCGCCCTGTTCACCAACGTCAGGCGGGCGGCCCAGTACAGCGCTGTGCGCGACTGCGGTGCGATGTGACCCATCGCCTGCACCAGCGTGCCGGGTCCATCCGCTGAGACCACCACCCCGGCGCCCCGCAGCTTTGCGACCAACGCGACCGCGAAGGCGGCGACGTCGACGCCACGCAGCACAACTGGAGCCGTCATCGCCTGCTGCGCAACGCCTTCCGGCCGATACGCAGCCGTCCGAGGGTAAACACCACAGCCGCCAAGAGGAATGCGCCGAAGATCGGCGGCCCGTACTTCTTCAGCGCACCTCCCCCGGCGAGCTCGAGCAGATCGATGGGCTCCGGCGCGGTCTGCTGCGCGATAGGCGCCGCCTTCGGCGGTTCGCCGTTGGTCACCGGGGCGGACGGAGCGGTGTCCACGGCGAGTTTTGCCTCAAGCGATTCGACGAACTGGCCGAGCAGCTTCTCGGAAACCTGTTGCAACATTCCGCTGCCGAACTGGGCGAGCTTGCCGACCACCTTCAAATCCGTGTCCACGGAGACGCGGGTGTGGTCACCCGCGTCGTGCAGCTGGGCGGTGACGGTCGCCGAGGCGTTGCCGGTGCCCCGCGCCTCCTTGCCCTTGCCGTCGATAACCGCGCGGTGCGCATTGCGATCCTGTTCGACGAAATGGACCTTGCCGCTGAATTCACTGGTCACCGGGCCCACCTTGACCTTCACCTTGCCGAGCACGTCATCACCCTCACGCCCGGTCATCTGCGCGCCCGGCATCAACGGGATGACCTGCTCCAGGTCCGTCAGGACCTGCCAGGCGTCCTCGATCGGCGCGCGAACGGTGAACTCGTTGGCGATCTTCATCAAGCATTCCTCTCACTGTGGGCTGTATTCAGCGAACGCGTCGCTGATCAGGGTGTAGTCGTCGGGGGTCTTCGCCAACGCACCGAGGGCCGCCAGGCTGCGCTCGGCGCTCGCGTCGACGAGATCTGCCACCCCGAGGGTCACCAGGGCGGTCACCCAGTCGATGGTCTCTGCAACTCCCGGTGGCTTGTCGAGATCGAGATCCCTTGTGTAGTTGATAAATTGGGCCGCGTGCTCGGCGAGTGCGCTGTCGGCGCCTGGTACCGTGCGCCGCACGATCGCGGCTGCCCGCGACGGCTCCGGGTAGTCGATCCAGTGATACATACAGCGTCGGCGCAGGGCGTCATGCAGATCGCGGCTGCGGTTGGAGGTGAGCACGGCGATCGGCGGTCGCTCGGCCACGAACGTCCCAAGTTCGGGCACCGTGACCGCCGCCTCGCCGAGAAACTCGAGCAGCAGGGCCTCGAATTCGTCGTCGGCGCGGTCGATCTCGTCGATCAACAAGACGGGCGCGGCCGGGCCCCGGTATCGAACGCACTGCAGGATCGGGCGATCGACGAGATATTCCTCGGTGTACAGGTCGGACTCGTCGAGCCCGACACCTTTCGCCTCGGCCAGCCTGATACTGAGCAACTGGCGTTGATAATTCCAGTCATACAATGCCTCGGCAGCGGTCAGGCCCTCGTAGCACTGAAGCCGAAGTAGCGGTGCATCCATCACTGCGGCAAGCGTTTTGGCGGCGGTGGTCTTGCCGACACCGGGCTCGCCCTCGAGTAGCAACGGGCGGCCGAGCGTGACGGCAAGGTAGATCGCCGATGCGGTACCGAGATCGAGCAGATAGTCCTGGTCGTCGAAACGCCGGATCACCTCGTCGACATCGGCGAACGGGCCGCTCACGCGTCGACTTTCAACCCGTCGACCCGGATCGACTTGATCACCTCGGCCACGATTGACACCGCGATCTCGGCCGGCGTCTTCGCGCCGATCGGTAGGCCGACCGGCGTGTGCACCCTCGAGCGCTCCTCTTCGGTCAGTTCGAGACCGCTCAGAATCGATGCGCCCCGAACCCGGCTGGCCACCAGCCCGATGTATCCGGCGCCCGCGTCGAGGGCCGCGCGGATGGTCTCCGCCTCGGGCCCACCAAGGCTCGCTATCACCACCGCGGTGGTGCCTGCGAGGTCGCCGGCGTCGCCGCTGCGGGCGTCGTATCCCATGGCAACGCACAACTCCACCAACGAAGCCGCGATGGGCGTGGTGCCAAAAACCCGGACCAAGGGCGCTGGCATCTCGGGTACCAGGAAGATCTCCAGCGCACCACCGGACAAGCACGGATTGACGACCACGCACGCGCCCCGCGCCTCCGGGAAATGCACGTCGCCGTCGGGCAGCACCCGAAGCAGCACGCTTTCGTTCGTCTGCAGCGCGCCCATCGCGGCCTTGCGTACCGAGTTCTGGGCGCAATGGCCGCCGACGAAGCCCTCGATTGTGCCGTCGGACAACAGGATCGCTTCGTCGCCGGGATGCGCCGAGGTGGGGGGTGCAGCCCGCACCACCGTGGCGTGGACGAACGGCGTTCGGGCCCGTCGTAACTGCTGCGCCCGTTCGTCCATCCTCATCGCTGTTCGCATGAGCCCTCTCCTAGATCGGTGGGGTGGGCCGTCCCTGCATGGCCTCCCACACCCGTGACGGCGTGAGTGGCATGTCGGCGTGCCGAACCCCGAAGGGCGCCAACGCGTCGACGACCGCGTTGACCACGGCAGGCGGAGATCCGACGGTCGCGGATTCCCCGATGCCCTTGGCTCCGATCGGATGGTGCGGCGACGGGGTGACGGTGTGGCCGGTCTCGAAGTGCGGCACCTCCATGGCGGTGGGGATCAGGTAGTCCATCAGCGAGCCACCCAGGCAGTTGCCCTCCTCGTCGAACGCGATGATCTCCATCAACGCCATACCGATACCGTCGACCAGGCCGCCGTGCACCTGTCCCTCGATGATCATCGGGTTGATCCGGGTGCCGCAGTCATCGACGGCCAGGAACCGACGCACCTTCACCACGGCGGTACCCGGATCGACGTCGACGACACAGAAGTACGCGCCGTACGGATAGGTGAGACTCTCCGGGTTGTAACAGATCTGGGCGTCCAGACCGCCCTCGATGCCATCGGGCAGATCACCTGCACCGTGCGCGCGCATCGCGATGTCCTGGATCGTCACCGAAGCCGACGGGTCACCCTTGACGTGGAATGACCCCTTCTCCCATTCCAGGTCGGCGATCGACGCCTCGAGCATGCCCGACGCGATGATCTTCGCCTTGTCCCTGACCTTGCGTGCGACCAACGCGGCCGCAGCGCCCGACACGGGCGTCGAGCGGCTGCCGTAGGTGCCGAGGCCGAACGGCGTCTGGTCGGTGTCGCCGTGTACGACGTCGATGTCGTCGGGCGGAATGCCCAGCTCTTCGGCGACGATTTGGGCGAATGTGGTCTCGTGGCCCTGCCCCTGAGTCTGAACCGACAGCCGCACAACGGCTTTCCCGGTTGGGTGGACTCGCAACTCACAGCCGTCAGCCATACCGAGACCCAGGATGTCCATGTCCTTGCGTGGGCCGGCACCAACCGCCTCGGTGAAGAACGACATTCCGATGCCCATCAACTCGCCGCGCTCGCGCCTTTCCTTCTGCTCTGCGCGCAGCGCGTCGTACCCGATCATGTCCATGGCCTTACGCATGGTGGTCTCGTAGTCGCCTGAGTCGTACACCCAGCCGGTCTTGGACGTGTACGGAAATTGGTCCGGCTTCAACAGGTTCTGTAGTCGCAGCTGCGCGGGATCCATCTTCAGTTCGAACGCCAGGCAGTCCACCAGCCGTTCGACGAAGTACACGGCCTCGGTGATGCGGAACGAGCACGCATATGCGACGCCGCCGGGCGCCTTGTTCGTGTACACCGCGGTCATGTGGCAGTAGGCGGCCTCGATGTCGTAGCTACCCGTGAACACACCGAAGAACCCGGCTGGGTATTTCACAGGCGCGGCGGTGCCGTTGAACGCACCGTGGTCGGCGAGCACGTTGGACCTGATGGCCAGGATCTTGCCGTCGTTGGTGGCGGCGATTTCCCCGACCATGATGTAGTCGCGGGCGAAACCAGTGCTGGTGAGGTTTTCGCTGCGGTCCTCCATCCACTTGACGGGTTTACCCAGCACCAAAGAGCCGACGATCGCACAGACGTAGCCGGGGTAGATCGGCACCTTGTTGCCGAATCCACCGCCGATGTCCGGTGAGATGACCCGGATCTTGTGCTCGGGCAGTCCCGCGACCAACGCATACAGGGTGCGGTGCGCGTGGGGCGCCTGCGTCGTCGACCACAGCGTGAGCTTGCCGGTCACCGGATCGAGATCGGCTACCGCACCGCATGTCTCCATCGGAGCGGGATGGACTCGCGGATATACGATCTCCTGTTTGACGATGACATCGGCCTTGGCGAACACCGCGTCGGTGGCCGTCGCGTCGCCCGTCTCCCAGTCGAAGCAGTGGTTGTCGGTCTTGCCTTGGAGGTCGGTGCGGATGACTTCGGCGTCGGGGTCGAGGGCCTTGCGGGCGTCGACGACCGGTGCGAGCGCCTCGTAGTCGACGTCGATGAGTTCCAGTGCGTCGCGGGCGGAGTAGCGGTCCTCGGCGACGACGAAGGCGACCTCCTGGCCCTGGAACCGCACCTTGTCGGTGGCCAACACCGCCTGCACGTCGTTGGACAATGTCGGCATCCAGGCCAGGCCCTTCTCCGCGAGGTCGGCCCCGGTGACGACGGCCTTGACCTTCGGATGTGCCTGGGCCGCGGAGACATCGATGCTGTTGATCCGCGCGTGCGCGTACGGCGAACGCAGGATCGCCAGGTGCAGCATGCCGGGCAGGCTGATGTCGTCGACATAGTTGCCGCGTCCCCGGATGAACCGCGGATCCTCCTTGCGCAGCATCCGGCCGTGGCCGCACGGCTTCTGGTCGTTGTCGGCCAGGTCGTCCGGCGACGGCGGACGGGATTCGAGCGTGGTCATGCATTCGCCTCCTGGTCTGCGTGCTGCGCCGCCCACTGCACCGAACGCACGATGGTGGTGTATCCGGTGCACCGGCAGATCTGGCCGGAGATGGCCTCGCGGATCTCGTCCTCGGTCGGGTCGGGATTGCGGTCCAGCAGGGCGCGGGCGGTGATCATCATGCCGGGCGTGCAGAACCCGCACTGCAGCCCGTGACACTGCATGAAACCCTCCTGCACAGGATCGAGCTTTCCGTCGGTCTCCAGTCCCTCGACGGTCCGGACGGCGTGGCCGGACGCCATCGCCGCCAGCATCGTGCAGGATTTCACTGGTTCGCCGTCGACATCGACAACGCACGTTCCGCAGTTGCTTGTGTCACACCCCCAGTGAGTTCCGGTGAGCTGCAATTGATCCCGCAGGAAATGCACCAGCAGCATCCGGGGCTCCACTTCGGCGGTAACTTGCTCGCCGTTGACTGTCATGGTCACCTGCATGGTCGGTTGCTCCTCAATTCCCTTGCGGTTCCGGTGCCTCGCGCACCCGCTGAACCGCGGTGCGCAAGGTGCGGACGGTCAGTTCCCCTGCGAGGTGTCGCTTGTACTCCGCGCTGCCGCGCGCGTCGCTCATCGGCGCACAAGCGGCCGCCGCGCGCCTGCCTGCCTCGGCAAAGACGTCTTCGGTCGCGGCCTCGCCCACCAGCACATCCGACACTGCCGCAAGCTCGGCTGGGTCGGGGTTGACCGCAGTGAGACCGACGCGGGCGGCCGCGATCGATCCGTTGTCGAGTGTCACTGCCGCGCCCGCTGCTGCCACCGCCCAGTCGCCGACCCGGCGCTCGACCTTCTCGTATGCGCTCGACGATTTGTGCCGCACCGGGATGCGGACCTCGACGAGCATCTCGTTGAATGCCAGCGAAGTCTCGTAGGGCCCTTCCAGGAAGTCGTCGATCGGGATCTCCCGCTCACCCGACGGTCCGCGGACCAGGCAGACGGCGTTCAAGACGATGTTGACCGTGGTCAGATCCTCGGCGGGATCGGCCTGGCACAGCGATCCGCCGATCGTCCCGCGGTTGCGCACCACCGGATCGGCGATCACCCGTTCGGCGTCGCGGAATATCGGGCACACCGCGGCCAGCTCGTCGCTCTCCAGCACCTGCCGGTGCCGCGCCATCGAACCGATCCGCACGAGCGTCGGTTCGACGCTGATGTACCCGAGCTCGGCCGCCAGGTCGTTGATGTCGACCAGGTATTCGGGGTTGGCGATGCGCAACTTCATCATCGGCAGCAGGCTGTGCCCGCCCGCGACGATCAACGCCCCGTCGCCCAGCCGATCAAGTAGTCCGACGGCGTGCTCGACGCTCGTCGCGCGTTCGTACTCAAACGGTCCTGGTACCTGCATGTGACCGACCTCACATCGATGGGCTGTGCGCCCAGTGTCGGCCGGTTCAGCAGGCGCGTCAATATCGAGTTAAGCGATCGCTTAACTCGCTGCTTTCGTGGTGGATCCGGCCAGCGACCTCGGTCAACGGGCGTCCCCCGCCGCCCCACCTGCGGGCGATGATCTCAGCTGCGATCGACACCGCGGTCTCCTCCGGGGTGCGCGCGCCCAGGTCGAGCCCGATCGGACTGGCCAGCCGGGTGAGCTCGGCCTGCGTCACGCCGGCTTCACGCAGCCGGGCCAGCCGGTCGTCGTGAGTCCGGCGCGATCCCATCGCACCCACGTAGCCGACCTCGGGCAGCCGCAGTGCGACCTCGAGCAGTGGAACGTCGAACTTCGGGTCGTGGGTCAGCACGCAGATGACGGTACGGCCATCGATCGCACCCGTATCTTGTTGCGCGGCCAGGTAGCGGTTGGGCCATTCCACGACCACCTCGTCGGCGGTCGGGAAGCGCGCCCGCGTCGCAAACACCGGCCGGGCGTCGCACACCGTGACCCGGTAGCCGAGCAGCGAACCCTGCCGCGCAAGGGCGGCAGCGAAGTCGATGGCGCCGAACACCAGCATTCGGGGTCGCGGCGCAAAGCTGGACACGAAGACTTCCATCCCAGCGCCGCGGCGCTGGCCGTCGGGGCCATAGGTGAGCACCTCGCTGCGGCCAGCGGCCAACAGCCCTGCGGCGTCATCGGCGACCGCGGCGTCGGCGCGCTTCGAGCCGAGCGACCCGCGTGCCCAATCGGGTCCGACCAGGAGCCTGCGGCCGACCCACTCGGGATCGACATGCGTGATGACCGTGGCCACCGCGACCGGCCGGTGCCCGGCGATGTCGTCGGCGACGTCCACCAGCTCAGGGAACGTGCTGCGAGAGATCGGTTCGACGAAGACGTCGATGATGCCACCGCAGGTCAGCCCGACCGAGAAGGCATCGTCGTCGCTGACGCCGTAGCGCTCGAGCCGAGGTGCGCCGCCGGCCACAACGTCATTGGCCAGTTCATAGACCGCACCCTCGACGCAGCCGCCCGACACCGACCCGCTCACCGTGCCATCCGGCGCCACCACCATCGACGCTCCGGCCGGGCGTGGGGCCGACCGGAAAGTCCGAACGACGGTGCCGACACCCGCGGTTTCGCCGGCTTCCCAGATAGCCAACAGCTCCGTCAGAACTTCACGCACACAACCCAAAGTAGGCTCTCTTCGTGACACCGGCTCAGCTTCGGGCCTTTTCGGCCGTCGTACGGTTCGGCTCCGTGCGCAAAGCGGCCGAAGCACTCGGCATGTCCGACGCGGGCATCTCGATGCACGTCGCGCAATTGCGCAAGGAACTCGACGACCCGTTGTTCGCCAGGACCAACGCCGGGCTGGCGTTCACGCCGGGCGGCTTGCGCCTGGCGAGCCGGGCGATCGAGATCCTCGGCCTACAACGGCAGACAGCGATCGAGGTAACCGAGGCGGCGCACGGACGACGGCTGTTACGCATTGCCGCATCCAGCGGGTTCGCCGAGCACGCCGCACCCGGCCTGATCGAGCTCTTCTCGTCACGGGCCAAGGATCTGTCCGTGGAACTCAGCGTTCATCCCACGAGCCGATTCCGCGAGCTGATCACCTCGCGCGCCGTGGATATCGCCCTGGGTCCGACTGCGGACGACTCCCTTGGCGACGGGTCGATCGTCGTGCGGCCGTTCCTGAAATATCAGATCCTCACCGTAGCCGCGCCCGGCAGCCCACTCGCGAGTCATCCTCCGACCGCTGCCCTGCTGAGCGAGCAGCAGTGGATGCTGGGTCCTTCGGCGGGCCACGCAGACGGCGAAATCGCTTCGCTATTACGCGGATTGGCCATCCCGGAGTCGCAACAGCGGATCTTCCAAAGCGATGCTGCGGCACTCGAGGAAGTGCAGCGCGTCGAAGGCGTCACCCTGGCCATCGGCTTCTCGGTCGGCAAGGACCTCGCTGCCGGACGGCTGGTCCATGTCAAGGGCCAGGGCCTTGACGCCCCTGGCGAATGGTGCGCGTTGACGTTGGCTCCCGCTGCTCGGCAGCCGGCCGTCTCAGAGCTGGTCCGGTTCATCACCACACCCCGCTGCACGCAGGCGATGCTGCGCGGTACAGGCGTCGGCGTGACCCGGTTCCGCCCCAAAGTGCATGTGACACTGTGGAGTTAGCCCTGTCTTCCGGATTCTAGCGCGCGGATCAGGCTCGCGGCGTCCCATGGGCCCTTGTGCCGCTTGCCGTTGACGAAGAAGGTCGGCGTCGAGTTGAGGTCCATCACCTCAGCATCCTGCGCGTCGTCCTGCACGCGGTGCAGCACCTTCGACGCATGCACGCGCACGTCGGAGTCGAAGCGTTCGATGTCGACGCCCGCGGCAACGGCATAGCGGTACATATCGGACCACTCGAGATCGTCGGGATGGGCGAACAACTCACGCGCCATCTCCCAGAACTTGCCCTGCAGCGCCGCGGCCTCGCTGGCGCGTGCCGCATCAAAGGCACGCGGGTGCACGCGTTCCAGCGGTAGGTGTCGCCATACGTAGCGCAGTTCGTCGCCGAAATGTTCGCGCACTTGGTCGATGGAACCGGTGGCGCGACTGCAGAACGGGCACTCGAAATCGCCGTACTCGACCAGGGTCAGCGGCGCGTCGGGTTTGCCGCGAATATGGTCCCGCCCCGGGTCGACAGGGCGTACCAGCTTCAGCCCGACAGGTTCGGGCGGGCTGATCCAATCGGTGATCGCGAAGATGGCCCAGCCGAGCAGGAACGCCAGCAGCGATGCGAGCAGCACGCCGACCCGCGCCTCGTCCTGGCGCAGCGGATCACCGATTGCGATGTCGATGATGAAAAGTGAGATGGTGAAACCGATTCCAGAAAGCGCCGCGCCGCCGGCGACCCGACGCAGTGTCAGGCCGGGTGCAAGCTGGCCCCAGCCGAGCCGCTGAACGAGCCACGTCGCGCCGGTGATGCCGACGAACTTTCCGAGCACCAGGCCGCCGACGATCCCCCACGTCAATGGCGACCGCATCGCGGACGACATCGTCTCGGCGGTCAGCCTCACCCCGGCATTCACCAACGCAAAGAGCGGCAGAATCAGGAAGGATACATAGGGTCCGAACTGCGTCTGCAACCGCTCGTTGATCGAGATCGACTCGCGCAGGCTCCGGCTCGCTGCCCGCGCGTACTCCGAGTTCGGTGACTGACGGAAAGCGCGGATCAGTTCGACCGCCTGCTCCACCTGCCTGCGCTCGGGGGTGAACACCGGGATCATCAGCGCGATCGCCACGCCCGCAAGCGTCGGGTGCACGCCGCCCATGTACAGCGCCACCCACAACGCAAATCCGAATACGGCGTAGGCCGGGCCCCGTCCTGCAGGAAGGTAGCGCACCAGTGCGATCCCCGGGATCAGGACAGCCGCGACCAGCAGCGGGCCGATCCGGATGGTGTCGGAGTAGAACAGGGCGATCACCGAAAGCGCCCCGATGTCGTCGACGACGGCCAGGGTCAGCAGGAAAAGCCGCAGCCGCGCAGGGAATTTCGGTTTGATGATGGCCAGCGCACCGATCAGGAACGCGGTGTCGGTCGAGATCACCACACCCCACGCACTCGCGTTCTCTCCCGCCGAGTTGATCAGCAGGAAGATCAGCGCGGGCACGGCGAGACCCGCAATCGCGGCGAGCACCGGAACCGCCGCCCGGGCCCGGTCGGTCAGTTCACCGATCGTGAACTCCGCCATGACCTCCAGACCGACGATGAAGAAGAAGAACGTCATCAACCCGTCGTTGATGAGGTGCTTGACCGTCAGGTCGAACTGCATATCGCCGAAGCTGAACCCGACATGGGTGTCGAGCAGCGTCCAATAACTCTCCGCCCACGGCGAATTCGCCCAGAAGATCGCGACGACCGTGGCGGCCAGCAGCAGACCGGCGGCGGTGTTCTCGGTGGTACGCGCCGCTTTCGGGTCGCGGCTGAAGCGGCTGGGCAGCATTCTCACGATGCGCGGGAAGCCGCTGGCGCTGGAGTCTCCCGCCTCTACACTCACGCCCGCGCGTGCTCCGCGAATACGGCGAGCAGATCGGGCTTGTCGACGGCGCTCGGTGACACCACGTCGGCAGGGTTGGCGCCCAACAGGATTCGCTTGATCGGAATCTCAAGCCGCTTACCGGTCATTGTTCGGGGAATGCCCGGAACGCCGACGATGTCGTCGGGTACATGCCGCGGCGATGCGCCGTTGCGGATGGCGACGGTGATCTTCTGACGCAACCCGTCATCGAGTTCCGCGTCGTCGGCAAGGTGGACGAACAACGGCATCCAGTAGCCGCCGTCGTCCTGTTCGACGCCCACCACGAGGCAGTCCTTGACCTCGGCCAGCGACTCGACCGCGTTGTAGATCTCTGCGCTACCCATTCGGACACCCATCCGGTTCAGCGTCGCGTCCGAACGTCCGTGCACCACAACCGAATCACGATCGGTGATGGTGATCCAGTCGCCGTGGCACCAGGTACCGGGGTACTTCTCGAAGTAGGCATCCCGAAGGCGGCTGCCGTCGGGGTCGTTCCAGAAGAACACCGGCATCGACGGCATCGGCTGGGTGATCACCAGCTCGCCCGCCTCCCCCACCACCGGGGTGTCGGCCGCGGTCCAGGCCTGCACGTCGGCGGCGAGACAGAGGACGTTCAACTCGCCCGAGACGATGGGCACCAGTGGACAACCGCCGATGAACGCGGTCACCACATCGGTTCCACCGCTCATCGACATGACGGGCAGGGGCCGGCCCACTCCTTCCTGGATCCAGCGGAATCCCGATGCGGGCAATGGCGAGCCGGTGGAGCCGACGCCTCGCAGCGAGTCGAGCCGATATTCCTTACCGGGGTGCAACTCCTCCTTCGCGCAGCCGAGGAAGTAGCCTGCGCCCGCGCCGAACAGCGCGACGTCGTGGTCCGCGACCACCTTCCACAGGCCGTCGGTCTGCGGGTAGGTCGGGCTGCCGTCGTAGAGCACCACGGTCGCGCCGACCAGCAGTCCGGAGACAAGCAGGTTCCACATCATCCAACTGGTCGTCGAGTACCACATGAAACGCTCGCCGGGCTTCAGATCCGCATGCAGGCTCAGGTATTTGAGGTGTTCGAGCACGACGCCGCCGTGGCCGTGCACGATGCCCTTCGGTGTGCCGGTGGTGCCGGACGAGAACAACACCCACAGCGGATGCGCGAACGGCACCGGTGTGATCTCCAGCGGCGCGTCGAGTTCGAGCACCGCAGACCATGGCGTGACGTCGGCGGGCGGTTCGGCGCCCAGTCGCGGCACCAGCACAGTCGCCTTGAGCGTCGGCAACTGCTCGCGAATCTGGGCGAGCTCCTTGCTCCGGTCGTAGCGCTTCCCGCCGTACACCGAACCGTCACTGGCCACCAGCACGGTCGGTTCGAGCTGCCCGAGACGCGCGACCACGCCGTCGATAGCGAGATCCTGGTTGCACACCGCCCACGTCGCACCGACGCTGGCCGCGCCGAGGAATGCGGCGGCCGCTTCGCCGATGTTCGGCAGGTAGCCGACGACCCGGTCACCCGGCTTGACGCCGAGCCTGCGCAGATAGTTCGCGAACGCCGCGGTCTCCTGCCGCAGGCGTGCCCATGACCACTCCGTCGAACCGTCCTCGCCGGCGACAACGAGCGCGGGATGCTCGTCGGTCTCGTGCCGGAAAGCCTCTATCGCGTAGTTCAGCGTCGCGCCCGGAAACCACTCTGCCCCAGGCATTTCCCGGTTTGCCAGCACGGTTTCGGCGGGCGTGGTCGCGCGGATGTCGAAGAAGTGCCACACGGCATCCCAGAACCACGCGATGTCGTCCAGCGACTTCGCCCTCAGCTGCTGATAGTCGCCGAATTCACCGCGCCCGGTTTCGGCCAGCCATGCCATGAAGCGGGTGAGATTGGCGCGCTCGACAGTGTCTTCGTCCGGTGTCCAGCCCCCGGGTTCGGTCATGCCGGTGCTTCCTCCTCCGCAGTGTCGTTTGCGCTCTCTCCGTTCGCGGTGATCGCGTGCGCCGCCTCCATCAGCATCCAGCCCGACAGCTGGACCGACAGGTCGCGCTCGGGAGCCGACGACGCGTTGACGGCGCCCTCGACGAACTGGGCCGCCTCCCCGCCCGCGGTCGGCAGTTCGGCGGTCCGGTCCCAGAACGGGCCGAACAGCGGCAGCCCGTCGACGGTCTGCCGGTAGTCCCACGCGGACTTCGCGGACTTGAGCACGATGTTTCTGGCGGTGTCCTTGGCCGCCGCGTCTTCTGGCGTCTTGTCCGGCAACGTGGTGACGACCAACGCCAGGTAGCGGGCCGTGACCCCGTTGAACAGACCGCCGTCACCGCCGCCCGCGCCCTTGATCACGCCCTCGGGTGCCATCTCCTTGTCCACCGCGGCGACCAGTCGGTGCACGCGCTGCGCGTGGTCGGCGTCCTGGGTTCGCACCGCCAGCTCGGTTTCCAGCCCGAGCACCACGCCCTGGCAGTAGGTGTACTGCGCGCGGACCATCGAACCCGCCTTGAGGCCGTCGAACACCAGGTGCGTTTCCGGGTCGATCAGGGTCTCGTCGATCCAGTCGGCCATCTGCTGGGCGCGGCGCAGCCGGTCGTCATAGCGCGCCAGGAAAATGCCTGCGGGGCCGTTGGCCGGAGCGTTGAAGAACTGGTCCTGTTTACGCCACGGAATGCCGCCACCGTCCTCGGGCACCCAGGCGTTGACGAACTGGTCGCAGAGTTTCTTCAGCGCGCGGGGCTTCTCGACGCCTGCGAGTCGGCCCGCACGCTCGAGGGCCAGCGCAAGCCACGCCATGTCGTCGTAATAGTTGTTGACCCAGGAACCGTTGTTGCGCAGCCGATGTCCTCGGATCTGCCGGGCGATTTTGCGCTTTCGGTCGGGCTGCGGGTCGCGCAGCTGCGCGTCGACGAGGTTGTCGAGCAGGTGCGCCTGCCACCAGTAGTGCCAGGTGCCGAACGTCAGGTCCTTGCGCTTAGGCGGCCACCCGACGACTCCGAGCTGGGTGCCGGGCAGCTGCCAGAGCCGCTTCAGATGGCGCTTCGCGACCGCGGCTTCGGCGCTCGCGGCACGATTGGCCCATTGCTGATCCATGCTGTTGATCCTGCCTTACCAGGCCCGCGAAATGTCACCGTGTTGTCTGATCCAGGTGTGCATCGCGATGCCCGCCGCGACTGCTGCGTTGATGCTGCGGGTGGAGCCGAACTGGGCGATCGACACGGTCCGCTCGGCTCCGGCCTTGGTCGCGTCGGTGATGCCGGGGCCCTCCTGCCCGAAGACCAGCAGGCAGTGCTCGGGCAACGTGGCGTCCTCGAGGCGCTGCGCGCCGGGCACGTTGTCGACCGCGACGACCGTCAGACCGGCGTCCGCGGCGAAGGCCAGCAGGTCAGCCGTCGTGTCGTGGTGGCACAGCCGCTGGTAGCGGTCGGTCACCATGGCCCCCCGCCGATTCCAGCGGCGCCGTCCGACGATGTGCACGGTGTCGACCGCGAACGCGTTGGCGGTGCGCACCACCGCGCCGATGTTGGCGTCGTTGCCGAAGTTCTCGATCGCGATGTGCAGTGGGTGCCTGCGTTTGTCGATGTCGGCGACGATCGCTTCCCGGCTCCAGTAGCGGTAGGCGTCGACGACGTTGCGGGCGTCGCCGTCGCGCAGCAGCGCGGGGTCGTAGCGGGAGTCGTCGGGCAGCGGGCCCTGCCAGGGACCGACACCGGTGGTCTCGCCCCATTCCGTTGGGCCTGGCGGGCAGGTCATTTCACGGTCCACAAGCCGGCGTGCGTACCGACCAGTGACACCGACGCGTAGAGCAGCGCAGGCGTCATGTCGCCCTGTGTGCACAACGAAGCCCGTACCTGGACAGCGTCCAGCGACGCGTCGGGCAGCACCAACAGCGACGCTCCGTAGATATCGCACGCGTGGGAGAGGCCGGGGGCAGGCAGCGTCGGCGCCGCCAGCACCATCATCGGACCGCCACGCTTGGCCGAATCATCGCGGTAACGCGCTGCCAGCCCGCTGATTTCGAGGCCCATCAGCATGTAGCCCTTGCCGTTGAACGCATCCGGGTCGCCGAGCGCGGACGGATCGAGCTGGGCGCCGTCGGCCCGGAATGCGTCGATACTCGTCGAATTGACGACCAGGCCGGTGTCGTTTTCGTTCGTCGGCTGGATCCCCACCGGATAGGCGGCGGCATAGGCTGCCGCGGTCCCCGCAATCCGCTCTTTCGGCGAGTACACGTAGGCGCCGCGCACCTGCGACTGGTCGCGCATCGGACCGATACACACCGTGCCCGCGAGCCGGTCGGGTGTCGGGGCGGACGCCGGCTGGACCGCCAGACTGGTCACGTCGCGGCAGCCGCCGATGGCGTTGGCCTCTATCGGATGCGCCAGCGAGCCGTACAGGCCGAACCGGATGTCCTCGGGTTTGGCGTGCGGGCCGTCGGCCTGCGTCGGCGATGCGTCGACGTCGAACAGGACGTAGTCACCGTCGAACCGGAGGTTGGACAACCCGATGTTCCAGCCGAGCACGGCCAGCGATTCTCCGACCGCGGCGGTCTGCACGCTGTAGGGATGCGCGTTGTCGTCGGCGGCCGAACATGCCGACGTCGCCGCAAGCAAGACCGTCGACAGCAGGGCGACTAGCGCCCGCACCGGAACTCAGGTACGGCCACGGCCCTTGCCCACCACCTTGTTCATGGCGCGCACCAGGTTTCGCGGTACCACCCGCCCGGCGGTGGTGAGCGCCTTGTACTGCACACCGGGGACGATCACCACCCTGCCCTTGGTGACGTCGGCGAGGCAGTCCCGGACCACGCCGTCGACATCGAGCCACATGAATGACGGGGTGCCGCCCATCTCGATTCCCGCGCGTTCGTGGAACTCGGTGCGTACGAAGCCGGGGCACAACGCGTGCACGCCCACACCGGTGCCGCCCAGCCCGTTGGCCAGTCCTTCGGTGAACGAGATCACCCATGCCTTGGACGCCGAGTACGTCGATCCGCGGCCGGGCAACAGCCCTGCGACGCTGGCGACGTTGATGACGGTGCCCTCGCCCGCGTCCAGCATCGCAGGCAGTGCGGCGTGCGTCAGCTGCATGACCGCGGTGACGTTCACGTCCAGCTGTGACTGCAGCACCGCCAGATTCGCCGTCCAGAATTCGCCTGAGGTGCCGAAGCCTGCGTTGTTGACCAGCACCCGGACCCCAGTGGCCAGCCGGTCGGAGACCTTCGCGCGGTCGGTCGCCTCGGCAAGGTCGGCGGGCAGCACCTCGACGGTCGCACCGGCCTCGTCGTGCAGTTCGGCGGCGAGCCGTTCCAGCCGCTCGACGTCACGGGCCACCAAGACGAGGTCGTATCCGTCGATGGCATACCGCCGCGCGAAACCCGCCCCCAGCCCGGACGTCGGTCCGGTGATCAGAGCGACGGGGCGTGGCATGCAGTCAGGTTACTCAGCGCTGATAGTGCGGCGACTGGCGGCCGTTGCGCGCCTGCGGAGGACGGCGGGCCGGCTCCGAGCGTTCGGGGCGGTATGACTCGCCCCGCTGGCCGTACCGGCTGGCGTCGGCCCGACTCGGTGGAACGTCGCGGGCGGCAGGAGCTTCTGCCTGTTGCACCGGGCTCGGCTTGATCGGACGGCCTGGCGAGCCGGCGCGGCGGGCCACGGGCTGGCTGCCCGCTGCGGCGGCGCCGCCGGTCTGCGGTATCGGCGGCAGCACCCGGAGCAGGTCGTTGAACTGGCGCACCGTGCGCAGGCCCTCATCCCACTGGGCCCGGGTGCTGGTGACCGGCATGCTGACCAGCGTCCAGTTCTGCTCGTTCCACATGATCTCGGCACAGTCCGGGGCGGTGTGGGCGAAGGTCACCATCCGCCGGTCGCAGGCGCGCCTGGCAGCGTCGAGGTTGGTGGAGTACACCATCCGCGGGCCGATCGCGCCGAGCAGCCAGATGTCGTTCTCGCGCGGCTCCTTGATGCCCTTGAGTCGCAGGTCGACGACCACGTTCGTGCCGACCTTGCGGTGCAGGGCGATCACGGTCGCGACGTCTTCGAGGTCGAAGATGAACACCGCCTCGCCGCGGATCTGACCCAACACGACGTTCTTGGCGCTGATGTCTCCGACGGTCGACATCACGCCGCGTTTCCAGCGGTTGAGGATGTCGTGCGAGTCGTGCTCGTAGTCGAAGCCATGCGACCTGGCCCACGACTTCCTGCGGCGCCCCAGCCCGCGCCGACGGTCGATGTCGACGTACAGCAAAACTGCCGCACCCACGAAACAGAGTGCGGACAGCGTGAACCAGAGCGGGACCATTACCCCTAGCCTATCTGCTCAGGGGTATGAAGCCCGAACTCGAGCAGGTCACAACCCAATCACGCATGGCCTCAGCCGCCACACGCGGCTCAGACTGCAAGAAGTCGCTCGAAGAAGTCGCGATAGCGCTTCAGCGCGATGCGGAGATCCTCCGTCGAGACCTCCTCGCCACGGTCCCATTGCTCCTCGAGCCGCGAGCGGGCCTCGGAGAACCCCGCCGAGAGTTTGTCGACCACGTCGGCGACCAAGCCGTCCGCCTTCTGCACGCAGTCGCGGGGATCGTCGACGAAGGCCGATTGCACGTCGGTCCAGCGCGAGCGCAGACCCGACAGTTCGCCGTCGGCAAAGAGCACCTGCTCGCCCGAGCCTGTCGACTCCGCCGGATCGCCGGTCGCCGGTTGAGGCTCGAGATCTGCTGCCGGATCGGCGATTTCGCGTGTCACCGGGTTCACAGCGTCGGGTCGTTGTTCATGCGCGACCGTATCGGGTTGCATCTGATCCGCGAACGTTTCGGGTTGTGTCTCATGCGTGGTCACGGGTTTGCCTCCATTGTTCGTCGTTGACGGTCTCGGTCTGGATCTCGGGATCCGACCCGAGCAGCCGGTCGAACAGTGCGCGGTAGTGCACGAAGGCCTGCCGCGCAGCTTCGGTTTCGATATTTCCGTCGTGGTGCGACTGATAGATCGCGTGTGCTCTGCGGTAGTTGTCGACGATGTCGGGGTAGTCGACCGAGATGTCGGCCGCCCGGTGGTCGAAGTCGTCGATCGGATAGCCGCGTTCCCGCATCACCCGGGTCACCAGGCGCTCCGCGCGGCCGACGGCGTCCGAGGGTGCGTCGACGAACTCGGCCTGCACCATCTGCCAGGTCGCGGTGTGCTCGTGGCGAGCCTCCGGCGACAGGTCGACGATGTCGAGCTTCTTGCGGTTCTTCTCGCGTGCGACCAGCTCGGCTTCCGCGGCGCGCTGCTCGCCGAGCTCTCCGACGGTGCGCTCATACTCCGGGCCGAAATGTTCCTTCAGACGCGTAGACCGCCTGCGACGGCTCAGCGACCACCCGACGACGATCACTGCAACCACGACCAGGACCGCGATGAGAACCCACACCAACTCCGACATTTCGTTGACCTCCTCGTCAATCGCAGGGATGCCCCGCACCGATCCCACGGAAACGTCAATTTGTGATCCGGGTCGCATAGCGTCTCGCTATGGGCTACGACGACTACGAACTACTTCGCATCGCTGTCGACGGCGGCATCTGCCGCGCGACCATCGACCATCCACCCATCAACCTGCTCGATGTCGCCGCTGATGGACGAGATCGGCCGCTTGACGCAGCAGCTCGAGGCCGACGACGAGGTTCGTGTGTTGATCGTGGACTCGGCCGACCCGGAGTTCTTCATCGCACACGCGGATGTCTCGCTGATCCAGGATCTTCCGGCGGACGACACGGCACTGCACGACGAGCTGTCACCGTTCAACGCCGTGATGGAACGGTTCCGGACACTGCCCAAGGCCACCATCGCCGTCATCGAGGGCACCGCCCGCGGCGGTGGCTGCGAGTTCGCGATGGCGTTCGACATGCGTTACGCCGCACTCGGCACAACGGTCCTGGGTCATCCCGAGGTGGCGGTCGGCATCATCCCCGGCGGCGGCGGAACGCAGCGGCTCCCTCGCCTGGTCGGCCGCGGCAGGGCACTCGAAGTGTTCCTTGGCTGTAGGGACATCGACGCCGAAACCGCCGAAGCCTGGGGATATGTCAACCGGGCACTGCCGGCCGACGAGCTGCGACGGTTTGTCGACAAGCTCGCCACGCGCATCGCGTCGTGCCCGCTGCCGGCCATCGCGGCAGCCAAACGCGCGGTCGACGTCGCGCTGGACGAACAGACCGACCTGACAACCGGCCTGCGCGTCGAGGATCAGCTGATGCGCGAAGCCCTCGCACAGCCGGTCGCCCGCGAACGGCTACAGGCGATCCTCGACGCCGGCGCCCAGACCCGCGAATTCGAGCTGGGCGGGATCCGGATCAGCCGAGAACGAGCGACTCGCCGTCCGGGCTGACGTTCACCGGCACGACATCGCCGTCGTGCACCTCGCCCGCCAGCAGCTTCTTCGCCAACTGGTCGCCGATCGCCTGCTGGATCAGCCTGCGCAGCGGCCGCGCGCCGTAGAGCGGGTCGAACCCGCGGTCGGCCAGCCACTTCTTGGCAGGCAGCGACACCTCGAGGGTGAGGCGGCGCTGCGCCAACCGCTTGTCCAGCTGCTGCAGCTGGATGTCGACGATCTCGACCAGCTCGTCGGGGCTGAGCGCGTCGAAGATGATCACGTCGTCGAGGCGGTTGATGAACTCGGGTTTGAACGCCGAGCGCACCGCGGCCATCACCTGCTCCTCGGTGCCGCCTGCGCCCAGGTTCGACGTCAGGATCAGGATCGTGTTGCGGAAGTCGACCGTGCGGCCCTGGCCGTCGGTCAACCGACCCTCGTCCAACACCTGCAGCAGCACGTCGAACACGTCCGGGTGCGCCTTTTCGATCTCGTCGAACAGGATCACCGTGTACGGCCGCCGTCGGACCGCCTCGGTCAGCTGACCGCCCTGGTCGTAGCCGATGTAGCCGGGCGGGGCACCGACAAGGCGGGCCACCGAGTGCTTCTCGCCGTACTCGCTCATGTCGATGCGGACCATCGCGTGTTCGTCGTCGAACAGGAACTCCGCCAACGCTTTTGCCAACTCGGTCTTGCCGACGCCAGTCGGGCCGAGGAACATGAACGAGCCCGTCGGACGGTTCGGGTCGGCAACGCCTGCACGGGAGCGGCGGACCGCATCCGACACCGCCTGCACGGCCTTCGTCTGTCCGACGACCCGCTTGCCGAGCTCGTCTTCCATGCGCAGCAGCTTGGCGGTCTCACCTTCGAGCATCCGGCCGGCCGGGATGCCGGTCCACGCGGACACCACGTCTGCGATGTCGTCGGGGCCGACCTCCTCCTTGAGCATGACGTTCTCGCGGGCTTCGGCGACCGGCAGCGCCGCGTCGAGCTTCTTCTCGAGCTCGGGGATGCGTCCGTAGCGCAGTTCCGATGCCTTCGCCAGATCGCCGTCGCGCTCGGCCCGGTCGGCCTCGCCCTTCAGCGTGTCCAGCTGTTCCTTGAGGTCGCGGACGACGTCGATGGCGCTCTTCTCGTTCTGCCAACGAGTGGTCAGCTCCGCGAGCTTCTCCTTGTAGTCGGCCAGTTCGGCGCGGAGCTTCTCCAGCCGGTCCTTCGACGCTGCGTCTTCTTCCTTGGCCAGCGCCATCTCCTCGATCTCGAGGCGACGCACCAGCCGCTCCACCTCGTCGATCTCGACAGGGCGGGAGTCGATCTCCATGCGCAGCCGCGACGCGGCCTCGTCGACAAGGTCGATCGCCTTGTCCGGCAGGAAGCGTGACGTGATGTAGCGGTCGGACAGCGCGGCAGCGGCGACGAGCGCCGAGTCGGTGATTCGCACACCGTGGTGCACCTCGTAGCGGTCCTTGAGGCCGCGGAGAATACCGACCGTGTCGTCGACCGACGGCTCGCCGACCAGCACCTGCTGGAAGCGGCGCTCGAGGGCGGCGTCCTTCTCGATGTACTTGCGGTACTCATCGAGCGTGGTGGCACCGACCATCCGCAGCTCGCCGCGGGCCAGCATCGGCTTGATCATGTTGCCCGCGTCCATCGCACCTTCGCCGGTCGCTCCCGCGCCGACGATGGTGTGCAGTTCGTCGATGAACGTGATGATCTGGCCCGCCGAGCCTTTGATCTCGTCGAGGACGGCCTTGAGGCGTTCCTCGAACTCGCCGCGGTACTTGGCGCCCGCGACCATCGAGCCGAGATCCAGTGAGACCACGGTCTTGTCGCGCAGGCTCTCCGGCACATCGCCGTCGATGATGCGCTGGGCCAGGCCCTCGACGATCGCCGTCTTGCCGACGCCTGGCTCGCCGATCAGTACCGGGTTGTTCTTGGTGCGCCGGGACAGCACCTGCACGACACGACGAATCTCGTTGTCGCGCCCGATGACCGGGTCCAGCTTGCCTTCGCGGGCGCGCGCGGTCAGGTCGGTGGAGTACTTCTCCAGCGCCTGGTAGCTGCCCTCGGGGTCGGGGCTGGTGACACGCGCACTGCCGCGTACTTTGGCGAACGCATCACGCAATGCCTGCGGCGACGCGCCGTGTCCGGTCAGCAGTTTGGCGACGTCCGAGTCGCCCGTGGCCAGGCCGACAGTCAGGTGCTCGGTCGAGACGTACTCGTCGTCCATCTCGGTGGCGAGGTTCTGGGCCGTGGTGATCGCTGCGAGCGATTCACGGGACAGCTGCGGCTGCGCGCTGGCGCCGCTGGCGCTGGGCAGTCGGTCGAGCAGTCGTTGCGTCTCGGTGCGAATGGTCGCGGGGTCGACGCCGACGGCCTCCAACAAGGGGGCGGCAATGCCATCGTTCTGGGTGAGCAGTGCCATCAACAGGTGGGCAGGCATGATCTGCGGGTTGCCTGCGGAACTGGCCGCCTGCAACGCCGCGGTCAGCGCAGCCTGGGTCTTGGTCGTCGGGTTGAACGAATCCACGACGATCCTCCGATCATGGGAAAAGGTGAAGTAAATGCTGGTCGCAAAGATCAACGCCGTCAAGGTTGAGTCTGTTCCGCTCAACTTTAACTTTTTTGCCGGTGCCGTCTGGACAATGGGCGGGGATGCCCATTGGCCTGCACATCGCTGTCGTCGGGCGCGGACGTCGTCGGCTGTACGTCGGTCCTGCCCGGAGCGCCGGGGGCGCCTGCGGACTGGTCTGGAGACGATGTGGCGGGCGCGCGCCTGTTCCTCGAAGAGGCCATCCACGTGTTGCCCCAGGTGCACGCGGCGGTCGATGCCCATCCAGCCGACATCGTGCTCTACGACATCGGCGGCATGGCGTGACCGGCGAACCCCGGCGGTGCCTGGTGATGATTCCGCGGGTGATGCAACCGCACGCCGAGAAGGTCGGCGATCGCTACCGCTTCGTGGGCCCGTGCATCGACCCGCGGCGCGAAGACCCAGCCGACTGGACCCCGCCACCCGGTGACGGCCCGCTGGCGCTACTCGCGTTCGGGACTTCCTACACAGATCGAATCGACGTGTACCGCAATACGATTGAAGCCCTGGATGGCAACGGCTGGCGGCTGGTCATCGCGACCGGCCGGGTCGAGGTCGAGGAGCTCGGTATCGTCCCGCCGTGGGTCCAGCTCCTCTCGACGGTCCCGCAGCCTGCGGTGTTACGGGTCGCGGACGCGTTCGTCACCCACGCCGGGATGGGCTCTTGCACAGAGGCACTGTGGTACGCCGTCCCCATGGTGGCCATTCCACAGGCCGTCGACCAACCGCTGAACGCAGCCCAACTCGAGGCGGTGGGGGTCGGCCGCCACCTCACCGCCGATTCGCCCGGCCCCGACGACATCGGCGACGCGATTCGTCACATCGCAACCGATCCGGACGTACGCAAGCGCCTCAACGGAATTCGGGACGAGCTGCACAACGTCGGAGGGCCCGGTCACGCCGCCGACGCGGTCGAAGACGTCGCGTCAGGTCGCTGGTGATGCCTAGGACAGCGGGTTGACGATATCGCCGATTTCCTCCTGGCAAATCCCTGGATAACCGTCAATTGCGGCCTTTCAGACCGCCGACTAGCTAAGGTCAGCTACGCCGGAGTGGCAAACTCCCGCAATCGGAAACTCCAGCGCTGAAGGGTCGTTGACGTGGATATAAATACCATCATGGAGGTGGTTCGACGGCCATCCGACCAGCCGGGCAGCGACTGGCGCGAGGGCGACGCCTGGCTGGCAGGCGGAACTTGGCTGTTCTCCGACCAGCAACCCGACCTGCGCAGACTCATCGACCTGATGCCGCTCGGCTGGGACCGGCTGGTGGCGAGTGATGACGGGCTCGAGATCGGAGCCATGTGCACCGTACGGGACCTGTACGCGTTTTCGGCACCGGACGACTGGCGAGCCGCGCCGCTGTTCACCACCAGCTGCGAGGCCTTCCTCGCGTCCTTCAAGGTGTGGAACTCCGCCACCGTGGGCGGCAACATCTGCATGTCCCTACCGGCGGGGCCGATGATCACCATGACTGTTGCACTCGAGGCCACCTACACGCTGCAGTCGACGACGGGCTCTGAACGCTCAGTCGACGCAGTCGAATTCGTCACCGGCAACAACGTGAACATCCTCGAGCCGGGCGAGCTGCTGCGAAAGATCGATATCCCGGCCAGTGCACTGCGAAAGCGATACACGCACCGCCGGTTCACCCTGACCCACATGGGCCGGTCCACAATCTTCATGATCGCGACTCAACGCCCGGATGCCGACGACCTGCTACTGACGATTACGGCAGCGACCACCCGCCCGGTACGCCTCGCATTCGATTCCATGCCCGACGCCGACGCATTGCTGCACGGCATCGACGCGTTGCCCGATGAGGTGTGGTTCAGCGACGCGAACGGCACACCCGACCATCGCCGTCACCTGGCCAAGCACTTCGCCGAAGAAATCAGGCTCGAGTTCACCACGGGGGACCTGGCATGACCTACACCGTCAACGGCACGTCGTTCGACGAAGAACCCCGTCCCGGGCAGTGCCTGCGCACGTTCGTTCGCTCGCTGGGCTGGAATGGTGTCAAAAAAGGTTGCGACGCAGGCGATTGCGGCGCCTGCACCGTCTGGCTCGACGGCAACCCCGTGCACAGTTGCATCACGCCCGCGTTCCGTGCCGACGGACGCGAGGTCACCACGATCGAGGGCCTCGGGACGCCCGAGAACCTGCACCCGATGCAACGGCAGTTCCGGGACGCCCCCGGCTTCCAGTGCGGCTTCTGCACCGCGGGCATGATCATGACCTCGGCGACCTTCACCGAGGAGCAGAAGCAGGACCTGCCGCGTGCGCTCAAGGGAAATCTGTGCCGCTGCACCGGATATCGGGCGATCGAAGATGCGATCAACGGCGTGGTGGAGATCGAGAATGCGGAACCGGGGCAGGCCGTCGGCACGAGCGTCGGGGCGCCTGCGGCGACCGACGTGGTCACCGGCAGGGCCGAGTACACGATGGACACCGAGATGGAGGGCATGCTGCATCTGAAGGTGCTGCACTCACCCCATGCACACGCCCGCATCGTCGCGATCGACAAGACCCCCGCACTGGCGGTGCCCGGCGTACATCGCGTCTACACCTGGGAAGACGTTCCGCGGAAGCGCTACAGCACCGCGATCCACACCGATCACTTGGTGGATCCCGACGACACCTACATCCTCGACAATGTTGTTCGCTTCGCGGGCCAACGGGTGGTCGCCGTGCTCGCCGAGACTATTGCCGCCGCCGAAGAGGGTTGCCGGCAGGTCAAGGTCACCTACGAGGTGCTGCCCGCGGTCTTCGACCCCGAAGAGGCGATGGGCGATGGCGCCCCCCAGCTGCACAGCTACGAAGACCCGTTCGCCCACGACAAGGACCACAACATTCTGCTTGATCTGCACGGTGAAATCGGCGATGTGCAAGCGGGATTCGCCCAAGCGGACGTGATCCACGAAGCGACTTACTTCTCACCGCGGGTCCAGCACGCCCACCTCGAGACGCACGGCTCGATCGCCTGGATGGAGGACGGTCGGCTGCATGTGCGGACCAGCTCGCAGTCCCCGTCGATCTGCAAGCTCAAGCTGTCCCACCTGTTCGATCTGCGCCCCGATCAGCTCCGGGTGTTCTGCAAGCGGGTCGGCGGCGGGTTCGGCGGCAAGCAGGAAATGATCTCCGAGGATCTGCCCGCGCTGGCGACCCTCGACACCGGCCGCCCGGTGTGCTGGGAGTACACCCGTGAAGAAGAATTCACCACGGCTTCGCCCCGGCACCCGATGAAGATCACCGTGAAACTCGGCGCGAAGGCTGACGGCACGCTGACCGCGTTCCACTTCCGGAACGTGTCAAACACCGGCGCCTACGGCAATCACGGAGGCGAGACACTGTTCGCGGGCGGAGCCGCCATGATGCAATACCGCTGCGAGAACAAGAAGTTCGACGGCTACTCGGTGTACACCAACACGGTGCCCAGCGGAGCGCTGCGCGGATACGGAATGACCCAGCCCAGCTTCGCCGTCGAATCCGCGATGACGGAGCTTGCGCTCGCACTTGACATCGATCCGCTGGAACTGCGCCGCCGCAACGTGATCCGGCCCGGCGATGCACTGCTGGCCATCGGCGAACACCCAGACGACGTCACGTTCACCGAGGACGGTCTCACCGCGTGCATCGACCTGGTCGACGGCGCCCTGCAGCGCAGCGCCGATGGCTACGCATTGGGCCTCGACTGGCTGATCGGGGCGGGCACCGCGAGTTCCATTCACGAGACCGCCCCGCCGACCGAGCACGTCTCCGACGCGTGGGCCACGCTGCGCGACGATGGGGTCTACGAGATCGCAGTGGGTACAGTCGAATTCGGCGAGGGAACGTCAACGGCGCATGTGCAGATTGCGGCCAGCATCCTCGGCACCACGCCGTCGCGGATACACCTTGTGCAGTCCGACACCGATAGCACCGGTTTCGACACAGGGGCATTCGCCAGCGCGGGACTGTTTGTCTCGGGGAACGCGGTACAAAAGGCGGCGACCGCGTTGCGGGATAGCATGCTGCGCTTCGCCGCTGGACACGTGGGCGTCGACGTGACGTCGTGCTCGATGGACAACGACGGCGTCAAGTGTGGCGACGTGCGGCTGACGACGGACGAGCTGCTGGAGGCGGCGCGGCAACGTGGGATCCGCTTCAGCGTGTCCCGCAAGGCGTACGGCTCTCCACGCAGCGTGACGTCGAACGCGCACGGGTTCCGCATTGCAGTGCACAGGGTGACCGGCGAGATCCGCATCCTCTACAGCGTGCACGCCACGGACACCGGTGTCGTAATCAACCCGGCGCAGGTCCGTGGACAGATCGAAGGTGGCGTGGCCCAGGCAATCGGCTTCGCCCTCACCGAGAACTACCACGTCGACGAGAACGGGGTGATGGTGAACCCCAACCTGCGCAACTACCGCATCCCCACCTACGCCGACATACCCCGCACCGAGGTGCTCGTCGTCGAGACGCATGACTCGGTAGGCCCGATGGCGGCCAAGGGCATCGCGGAGTCGAACGTCAATCCGGTGGCGCCTGCGCTGGCCAACGCGCTGCAGGATGCGACGGGCGTTCGATACCGTGAGCTGCCACTCACGCCCGAACGGATCTACAGCCGCCTCGGCAACAAGCTGATCCCCGCGGACTGATCGGCATCACATGGATCCCACGGAACCGACCGACGCCGCGGCCACGGTCATCATCGGCGAACGAGTGCATCCCGGGTCCGAACAGGAATACATTGCCTGGCAGCACGACTTGAACGAAGCAGCTTCGCATTACCCAGGTTTCATCGGCGCGGAGGTCACTCCGCCGACGGCTGTTCAACCGGATTGGCTCGTGGTCTATCGCTTCGATTCCGTCGCCAACCTCCAGGCCTGGATGAACAGCGCCAGTCGGCAAGAGAAGCTCACAGCGGGCAATCATCTGGTCGACGGCCCGGCCACCCAGCAGGTCGTCGGCGGTGCCACGAAGCCCGCCGACCAGCTGGTGACGGTCGTCGTGACCCACCGCGTCAAGCCGGAGGATGTCGATGACTTCCTTGCCTGGCAGGATCGACTTCGGTTGGCGGAGAGTAAGTTCGACGGCTTCCGGGGCTCCGAGTTCTTCCGCCCCATCGAGGGCGTCCAAGACGAGTGGACCGCACTGTACCGCTACGCCACCGCCGAGAATCTCGACACGTGGCTCAAGTCCGAGGAACGCCAAAAGCTGCTCGCCGAGGGAAACAAGTTTTCGGACTTCCAGTTGCGCACCGTCGACAACTCATTCGGCAGCTGGTTCGCTTTCGACGGCGATGGGGTCGACGCCGCGCCACCATCGGAGACCAGAACCTCAATCGCGGTGTGGGCGGGGCTGTATCCAACGGTGGTGATACTCACCCTCTTGGTGTCCCCGCTGCACATGCCGTTGTGGCTCGGCCTGCTCGTCGGAAACCTGTTCTCCAGCTTCGCGATGACCTTCCTGACGATGCCGTTCTATGTCAACCCGCTGCTGAAGCGCTGGTTACGTCCACCGGCGAAGGCGCCGAGAGCGCGCACGTTCTGGCAAGGCATCGCCACCGTCGCCGCGCTGAACCTGTTCTGGGTGGTGGTGTTCTACCTGGTCACCAAGGTGTTCTGGCACCTTCCCTAACGCGCGCCCAGACTCGCCGGGCCGGCCACGCCTGCCAGCGGCGGCAATGTCGCTATCGGGATGGGCGCCAACGTCGTCGCGGTCGGATTCGGCCTCGCCAGCCCGATCTTCCGGACCTCGGCGCCGTTACCCGCTTTACCGCTTACCAGTAGATCCGCGCCGCTGGTGGTGCTGGTGGTCGCCACCGTGACTCCGGTGGGGGTGCCTGCGAACGGCTCGAAGGAGGCGATCTGCCGGTACGCGATGTCGACGTCGTGGTGGTTCGGGTTGTCGGTGTACATGATCGGAAAGCCGTCGAGCCGGGATCCGTTCGACCACACGCGAACCGAACCTGTTCCACCGAGTTGGCCGGTGACGATGCTCTTGGCCCCACCTTCGGGACCCGCGACCCAACCAGTCGACAGCGACACTCCGTCCTTGTAGCCCTCGTCGTAGGCCAGGAAGTTCGATGTCATCGTCGGCTCGTCCGGCTTGGCGGCGTGTCCGGTTGCGGTGCCGTTGGCCTGAGCCTGCGCGGTCGGTTTGTACAGGTCGAACCGGAAGGTCTTGACCTGCGGGGCATCTCCGGGCCCTGGTGCGGTCACAATGGTCTCCCGGCCCGAGCCGAGGTCGACCATCCCGGTGGCGATCGTGACGCCGGATGTCGATCCGGGATACGGCGTGAACGCGGAGAAGACGTCGGGGGCCTTGCCCTTCTCACTCGGCAACGTGGAGGCGAAGACCTTCACCTGCGAGTCGATGCCGGGTCCCGAGCCGACGATGATGTTGTCCGCCAGCGCGTTTCCATCGATATCGGCACCCGTGACATTCACGCCCCCCTGGTAGCCCGCATCGAACGGGTTGAACCTGGTCAACTCCGCCGTGAACCTGCCGTGTGCCGAGTCGTTGCCGTCATAGACGACGACCTGGGATTCGGTGCCAGCACCGGTGCCCGCGACGAGGTCGAGGATCATGTCGCCGTTGACGTCGGCCATCGCCACCGACGGGGTGCCCTCGAATCCCGGGAACGGCGTGACGAACGCGATCACCTTGTCTCCGTTGCCGTCATGTATCTGCACCGTCGCCGGCTTCCCGTTGGAACCCGGTACCGCCACGGCATAGGTCGATACCTCGGGAATGACGTTGATCGTCATCATCAGCCCGTTGTCCTCGTGGTTCAGCCGGTGACAGTGCACCACGTAGGTGCCCGCATATTCGATGAAGTCGGACCGCAACGTCAGCGAAGAGGTCTTCGTCGCGGTGTCGTTCTCGTCGATCTCCGGCGGCGGGACGTTCGCGTTGTCGATGCCGAACGGCTGTACGCCGGTGGTGGTTCCGATGAGCGGACTGACCACCTGCTGTACCTGAAAGTCGTTGACATGGATGTGGATCGGATGACTGTCGTTGTTGTAGTTGGTGAATCCCCACTCTTCGACCGAGTTCAGCCTCGGCTGGATCAGGGGGACGTTAGGGAAGATGTTGTTCTGGAACTGGTAGGTGAAGGCTTTGGGATCGTTCTGCGCGTACTTGTCGTTGAAACCACCACCGATCTCGAAGCCGCGTTTGACGTCGGGCTCCATCACAGATGTGTCGACGAACGAGGTGTAGGCGTCCAGGTTCTGGCCCGGGTCGAATGCGGTGGTCTGCCCCTCGCCGGTGTCGGGCGTGACCTTCAGCAGCGTCTGCGTCGGGAACGTGAAGAAACCGTCGCGCGCCGCGATGTACTTGGGATCGATGGTCACCTTGCCCAGGACGGCCGGTGAATTCTCGGTGCCGTTGTTCGTATACAGCACACCGGGTTCGTCGATGCCCTTGACACCGGGGCCTGGCGGCATGTCGACGACGAGGTCGCCGGTCTTCGGCATCGTTACCGCGACGGCGTAGCGCGACCCCGGCGGGATCTCGAGGTACGTTCCGTCGCCGTCCACCGGCCGCTGCACCTGGGTGTAGGGATTGCCGTCCTGGCCGACGACCGCGAACTTCGGATGGTTGCCCGTCGCCGTCTCGGTGAATCGCAATGGCACGAAGGCGATGTCGCTCATGTTGGCGAACACCCAGATCTCGGTCTGCCCGGGCTTCACCTTCAACTCGGGCTGGAACTGGCCATTGATGGTGAACTGCACGTCGCGCTCGTTCTCGGGCAGCGATGGGTTGGCGGGAATAGTTTTCGTCGGACTGGTGAACGTCTGCAGGTTCTGCGGGATGAACTGGTTCTGCCCGCGGTGGTTGCGGATCGACAGTGGCCCGGCATACCAGTTGGTGAAGAATTCGGCGCCCTTGGAACTCTTCTCGAAGTTCACCGGCGCCAGGCTCGGCCGATACGTCCCGTCGGCGAGTTGGTTGCCCTCGGGCGGCTTGAGCGTGCTGACCCACTGCTCCCAGTACGGGTTGTTCAGTTGGTGGCCGCCGTTGCGGCGGTCGAAGACGAAGTTGTACTGCAGCGCCATGTCCCGAATCGGGATGTCGTTCTTCGTGACCAGGGGCAGGTTGCCGTCTGGCCTGCCGATCTCCAACATGCCCGCCAGCCCCATGTAGGTCTGCTGAGCGGTGACCGTGTGACGATGACTGTGGTACCAGTACAGCCCGTTGGGCATATTCGACGGCACGGCGTAGTCGTACGTGTTGCCCATGCCCGCCGGAATGGACAGCAGGACGTTGTCGGCGTTGCCGGACGGGCTGACGTGCAGTCCATGGGTGTGCAGGTTCAGTGGCGCATCCCGCAGCACGGTCGGATAGATCGGGATGTCCTTGCCCGCCGCAATGTACGTCTGGGCATTGAAGTCGTCGATCGTCAATCCCTGTAAATCGTTGTCGAAGTGGACGATCAAGCGCTCGCCTGGATCCACACGTAACGTCGGAGCGGGATAGTTGTTGTCGGCCTTGGTCGAGCCGTCCGAACTCGTGCCCTTCATGAGCTCGTATCCGAAGACCAGAAAGTTCGTCACCGGTTCCTTGACGGTGTCCAGGTTGACCGTGCCCTGGTGGGCCGACAACCGAACCTCGAGCACGCCGTCCTTGCTGGAGAGCCTGACGGGCTCCTTGTATGGAGCAGGCTTGCCGTCGGGACCCGCGTTCACACCGATTTGCGCTTCGGGCGCTTTCTTCTCGTTGCTGCAGGACGTCATCATCGCCGTCATCGCGATAACGACCGTCAGCGCTACGAGAACGATCGAGTTGGTGCGAAGGCGCCGCATGGCGTCCTCCATTCCCCACAGGGGTGGCTAAGCATCTTGGCCGGACAAATCGCACAATACCTAGCTAGATTTGCGTCTGTGGCAAATTTGCTGGACTGGCTAGTCGAGCAAGCTTTCCTGCGCAGAGAGCGCCATCCAAGTGCCGTCCTGCAGGACGAACACATCGGTGAACCGCGCCCGTTCGAGCACGCCGGTCGCGTTGGTGAGCGTGTTCACCCCGTGCACCACGGCGGTGTCGCCGGCGATGTCGACGATCTGCTCGGATGGGGTCATCGTCAACAGCAGTGGCGTGGTGCTGGCGATCTCTGCGTCGCGATCGAGGAGCACGCCAGCGCTGGTGATATGCCGGTAGTTCGGGCTGAGGATCGATTCGACCGTCGCACGGTCACCGTCGGTGATCGCCTTCAGCCACCGCGCTTCCTGAGCGAGTACATCGGCACATGCGCCCGCGTCGAGCGGCAGCGAACGATTGGCGACCGCATCCGCGCAGCTGTCCGCATGTGCGGTCGCCTGCGGCTGCACAGTCACGATTGCGGCGGGAACAGCGCTGAGGGCAACGATCGCAGCGGCATTCGCAAATCGTGTCATGGCACGCGAGTATGTCAGCCCGGCTACATCGACAACGGTAGATCGGTTACGTTCTCCTGGGATCGTGCGACGAAAGGGCAGTCGATGTCGGGCAATTGGGGATCGGTACTGACCGAACTCATTCCGCTGGCGCTGGTGGTCGCCCTTTCACCGTTGTCGATCATCCCGGCGGTGCTGGCGCTGCACACGGCGCGACCGCGCCCGACGGGCCTGGCATTTCTCGGCGGCTGGCTGGTCGGTCTTGCGGCGCTGACGGCGATATTCGTCGAGGTGTCCAACCTCATGGGCGGTCTCGGTAACAAGCCGCCGAGCTGGGCCTCGTGGCTGCGGGTCGTCATCGGAGCGGCCCTCATCGTATTCGGTGTCTACCGCTGGTTCACCCGTAAGCGCTCCGCGCACACTCCGCGCTGGATGCAGAGCATGAGCAAGCTCACCCCGCTCCGCGCGGCCGGCATGGCGATGCTTCTGACGGTCGCCAACCCGAAGGTGTTGTTCATCTGTGCGGCAGCAGGTTTGGCGATCGGCACCGCCGGTCTCGGCAGCACCGGTGTGTGGATCGCCGAACTTTGGTACGTCATCGTGGCCGCGTCGACCGTGGCGATCCCGATACTGGCCTACGCGGTAACGGGAGACCGCCTCGACCTACACCTGACCCGACTCAAGGACTGGATGGAACGCCAGCACGCCGTACTGGTCGCAGGCATCCTGGTCGTGATCGGTCTCCTGGTGCTGTACAAGGGGATACACGGGCTATAGGTCGGGCAGACCCAGGTCCCCCGCGTCGGCGGTCAGGTACCTCGTCACCGTCGGCGCGATCAAGCCGAACCACCTCGTCGGGCGAAAGCGTCGCCAACGGTGGGATCTCCATGACGTAGCGCAGCATCGCGGTGCCGACAAGGTTGCTCGCCGCCAGCATCGCGCGCAGCCGTGCCTGCTCGCCACCACCGAGCACGCCGGACACCGCGGTCAGCACGTAGTTCTGCATGAAGTCGCGGAATGCCTCGTGGGCGTCGGAGTTCGACGTGGCCGACTGCAGCATCGCGCGCATGCTGGCCGCGGTGTCCGGCCCCTCCCAGATTCGCAGATAGGTCCGCACCATTCGGGTCCCGATGTCGGGGTCGTCTCCCGGGCCGCCCGCCAGCGCCGCAACCAGCGTTTCGGGGTCCATGATCAGCCGCAGCGACGCCCGGAACAGCTCCTCCTTCGACCCGAACAGATAGAGCACCATCGACGGATCGACGTGCGCGTCGCGGGCGATCGCACGCAGCGTCGTCTTCTCGTAGCCCTCCTGGGCGAAGCGCTGCTTGGCGGCCCGCAGCACCGCATCCCTGGAGACCGGCTCACCCTGCCGCCGCCCCCGCCGCTTCGTTGTCTTCGCAGGTGACGACATACGTCAACGATATCATTTCAATGGATGTTGAAATATCTGCCGTGCGGAGTTACGCTCGTCCAAACGAATAATTCAACGCCGGATGAAAAGGAAGAGAGCCATGGCAACGCAGTCGCTTCCGCAGCACACTCATCACACCCCCACCCATGAACCGCCCGCCGCGGTGCGCGCGACCGGGATCATCCTGGTGCTGACGGTGGCGATAGCCGTCGTCGCGATCGCCTTTGCCTTGCCCGCGGCGCGCTCGAAGCCGCATGACGTGCCGATCGGCGCCGCCGGACCACAGGCGGCCAGTGGTCAAGTCGCCGACATCCTCGAGCACAACGCGCCTGGCGCCTTCGACATCACTTACTACCCCGGCGAAGCCGCGCTGCGAGACGCGATCCGCAATCGCGACGTCTACGGCGGCATCTCGCTCGGGCCCGACGGCCGCACTCTGCTCGTCGCCACCGGCGGCAGCCCGACCGTCGCCCAGCTGCTGAGCCAGGTCGGCAACGGCATCGCGCAACACTCCGGGGTCCAGCTGCGCACCGAAGACCTGGCCCCGCCGACCGCCGACGACCCTCGGGGCGCCGGGCTGGCGGCGTCGGCACTGCCGATAACACTGGCCGGAATGCTGCCCGCCATCGCACTGGTGCTCGTGCTCCGGCGCGAGGTGTGGACCCGGTTCACGGCCGCAGTGGTGTTCGCTGGGCTGGCCGGCTGCACCATCGCGGCCTTGCTGCGATACATGTTCGGCTCGATCGACGCGAACTTCTGGGGCGTAGCTGGCGGGCTCGACGCTCGGCGCACTCGCCTCCGGGCTGTTCATGCTCGGCCTCGGCTCCGTGCTCGGCCGCGTCGGGCTGGGCATCGGCGCCCTGCTCGCGCTGTTGCTGGGAAACCCGTTGTCGGGCTTGACCAGTGCGCCCGAGCTGTTACCCAGCGGATGGGGTGCTCTGGGTCAGTGGTTGCCACAGGGCGCGAACGCCACGCTGCTGCGCTCGACGGCATACTTCGGTGGCGCCGGGTCCGCCATGGCGATCGCCGTGCTCACCTGTTGGGCAGTGGTCGGGGCGCTCCTGATCGTCATTGCCGCGGTGCGTAACGGCTAAAACGCGCAGGGCCGCGCCTGTGCCCAGTTGACCTAAACTCAGGCGGCGTGGGACTCGACGACCGCGACGGGCTGCGGATGCTGCGCGACGCGGTCGACCCACGCCTCGGGTCCGTGGACGTGATCCGCCAGTTCTACACCAAATGGTTCGCCATCGACATGGCGGTGCGCGACCTGTTCCCACCCGATTTGGGAACCCAGTTCCAGGCTTTCGGCCAGGCCCTGACGTGGCTGTTCGGTGAGCTCGTCGACCAACGCGCCGACGAGCCGGTGGCGTTCCTGGCCCAGTTGGGGCGAGATCACCGCAAATACGGTGTCACGCAAGGCCATTACTACAGCATGCACGAGGCGCTCTACACGACGCTGCACGCCCATCTGATCGAGAACTGGGACGACAAGCTCGATGACACTGCGCGGGCGGCTCTGGACCTGTTCGTCGGAGTCATGCGCGGCGCCGCCGATGCCGAGCAGGGCCCACCGTTCTGCGACGGCACCGTCGTGGAGCTCAATCGGGTGTCGCGCGACATCTCGGTGGTCCGGCTGCAACTCGACCAGCCGCTGTCCTACTTCCCCGGCCAGTACGTCACCGTCCATGTCCCGCAGTGGCCGCGCCGCTGGCGATATCTCAGTCCGGCCATCCCCCCGGAACCCGGCGGCGGCATCGAATTCCACATCCGCTCGGTCCCTGGCGGAATGGTCAGCCCCACGATCGTCGGTGAGACCCGGCCCGGCGACCGGTGGCGGCTGTCCAACCCGCACGGCGGGATGCAGGTCGACCGCGACGCCGGCGACATATTGATGGTCGCGGGCAGCACCGGCCTGGCGCCACTGCGGGCGCTCATCATGGACCTCACCCGGTGGGGCGAGAACCCGAGGGTCCACCTGTTCTTCGGCGCCCGATTCCCGTGCGAGCTGTATGACTTGCCGACACTGTGGCAGATTGCGTCGCACAACCCCTGGCTGTCGGTGACCCCGGTGTCGGAGTTCACCCGCGATCCGCCGTGGGCCGCCGACTATCCCGATGTGCAGCCACCCCGCGGCCTCCACGTGCGCCAGACCGGCAAGCTGCCGGAGGTGGTGACCCGGTACGGAAACTGGGGAGACCGCCAGATCCTGATCTGCGGCGGGCCCGCGATGGTGGCCGCAACCAAGGAAGCGTTGATCACCAAAGGCGCACCGGCCGAACGCATCCAGCACGATCCACTGGCCACCTGAGAGGAGCCCACCGAGGTGCTCGTCAAGGTCGGCGGAGCGGACATGTGCCGGCTCTGCTGTCACCTGCGGCGCTGGCGCCACTCACCGATGATGAGTGGGCCGGGCGGTAATCGTCTACGACTGACCGGCCACCGTGGCAGGATCGACACCCATGCCGGAGTTTGAGTCCGTAACGCTTCGCGACCCATCGTCATCGCTGTCGGCGACCTACGTGCCCGTGGCGGGGATGGTCTGCACCTCGCTCAACGACGACGGATTCGAATTCCTCGGGCAGCGTCGCGGGTTGAACGCCTATGTGACGACGGGTAAGACCATGGGCATCCCGATTCTCTACCCATGGGCAAACCGGTTGAGCGCCAGCAAGTATGGCATCAACGGCGCAGTGGTCTCGTTGACGGTCGGCACCGGCGGCGTTCGCGCCGACGAACACGGAGTGCCGATCCACGGCGTGCTCGCCGCCTATCCCGGCTGGTTGGTCACCGCCGTATCGGAGAACACGCTGACGGCCGTCCTGGACTACGGCGGCAAACCGCGCCTTCTGGCGTCCTTTCCGTTTCCACACGTGCTGACCCAGGAGGTCACGTTGGCGGATCGGACCCTCACCATCGAGACGACGGTGATGCCGACAACGGCCGCATCGGTGCCGCTGTGCTTCGGCTACCACCCGTATCTCCGGATTCCGGACGTACCCCGCCAGGAGTGGACGCTCACCACCCCCAACATGCGACGCCTGCCCGTCGACAACTGGGGCATCCCGACCGGCGATTCCGAGGACTGGAACGGAGCCACCGAACCACTCAGGACCGTCGAGTACGACGACGGATTCGACAACGTGCCCGAAGGTGCCGTCTTCGCGCTGTCCGGCGGTGACCGCCAGTTAGACGTGAAGTTCGAAAAGGGTTATCCCGCAGCACAGTTGTTCGCACCCCGCAACGACGACGTCGTCGGCATCGAGCCGATGGCGGCGCCGACAGACGCGCTGCGACGCGGAAACTATCGCTTCGCCGTCGCAGGCAAGCCCGAGACGACGCGCTTCTCGATCAAGGTGACCTAGCGCCCCTTACTCGGCCCGATGTCGCCGCCGAGCGGCTCCGGGCTGCCAGACCACGACGGCCGTGCTCTTGGGCATCACGGCGACATCGCGACGTTGGTTGGCGCGCAACCGATCCAGCTCCCCTGCCATCTCGGTCACCCGGGACTGCAACGCCTCGACCTGGTTGGTCAGCTCGATGATCCGCTTGATGCCTGCCAGGTTGACACCCTCGTCCTGCGACAGCCGTTGCACCTCTCGGAGCAGGTCGACGTCGCGCTGCGAGTAGCGGCGGCCGCCGCCGGAGCTGCGGCGCGGGCTGACCAGGCCGAGCCGGTCATAGGTCCGCAACGTCTGCGCGTGCATGCCCGCCAGCTCGGCGGCCACCGAGATGAGGAACGTCCGCGCCGACTCCCGGTCCTCGGAACGACTGCCTGCCATCACGCGCCTGCCCACCCGGCCCGCGGGTCGAACCCGCTGGCCCGTTCGGCCTTCGCGTAAGCCTCGAGGGCATCGGCCGCCTCGCCTTCGAGTTTCGGCGGTACCGAGACCTTGACGGTGACCAACAGGTCCCCGTGTCCGCCGGACCGCTTCGGCACACCCCGGCCACGCACGCGCAGGATGCGGCCGTCGGAGGTGCCCTTCGGCACCCGCACGCCCACCTTGCCTTCAAGCGTCGGCACCGAAAGCGTTGTCCCCAAGGCCAGTTCGCCGAAGCTGACCGGCACGGTGACGGTCAGGTCGTCGCCGTTACGGCCAAACACCTTGTCCGGCCGCACATGTACCGTCACGTACAGGTCACCCGAGGGCGCGCCGCGCAGACCGGCCTCGCCCTGTCCGGCGAGCCGAATACGTTGACCGTCCTCGACGCCCGGCGGGATACGCACATTGATCGTCCGGGTACGCGTGGTGACGCCGGTGCCTTTGCACTCGTCGCAGGGTTGCTCGATGATCGAGCCACTGCCCCGGCACTCGGTGCACGGTTCGGAGAAGCCGAACGCACCCTGGTTGCGGTTGATGACGCCCGCGCCGTTGCAGTTCGGGCACACCTTCGGGCTGGTCCCCGGGCGTGCGCCGCTGCCGTGGCAGTTGGTGCACGGCGCCGGGCTGGTGAGCCGCAGCGGCATCGCCACACCCTTGGTGGCCTCCATGAAGCTGAGCTCGGTCTCGGTCTCCAGATCATTGCCGCGCCTCGGCCTGCTCGGCCGTGGCTGAGCCGCTCCGCGACCGAACAGGCCGCCGAACAGGTCGCCGATGTTCGCGCCACCGGTCTGGCCTGCCGCATCGAAAAGGTCGTTCAGATTGAACTCTTGGCCATCGCCACCGAAATTGCCGCCACCACCGCCGCCGAATCGGCCGCGGCCGAATCCACCGCCGGCGAACAGCCTTCGGGTCTCGTCGTACTCCTTGCGCTTGGCCTCGTCGGACAGCACGCTGTACGCCTCGGAGACGGCCTTGAACCGATCGGCGCCCTCAGGGTTCTTGTCGGGGTGCAGCTCGGAAGCCAGCTTGCGGTAGGCCCCCTTGATCTCTTTGGCGCTGGCGTCAGAGGAGACGCCGAGCTCCTTGTAGAAGTCCTTTTCGACCCATTCGCGCTGGGCCATTTCGCGTCACCTCCTCGCTTTTAGTCGTCCTGCTCGTTTGATTCTGCGTCCTGCCCGGGCGCGGTGTCGGGGTTGTCGGCCGTTTCGCCGGCTTCGGGCACGGTGTCCACGACGCCGACCATGGCATGGCGCACAACCTGATCGCCGACCTTGTAGCCACGCCGCATCACACTGCCGACGATCGGGTGAGTCCCGTCGCCTTCGTGCTGAACGGCCTCGTGCAGTGCGGGGTCGAATTCGTCGCCCTCGGCGCCGAAGCCCGAAAGGCCAAGTCCCTCAAGGGCGGCGACCAGTTTGTCGGCAACCGACTTCATCGGGCCGGACTCCAGATCGCCGTGGCTACGGGCCCGGTCGAGGTCGTCGAGGACACCCAGCAGCTGGGCGACCACCGCGGCCTTGGCGCGATCGGCAACCAGCTGCTGGTCGCGCAAGGCCCGCTTTCGGTAATTGGCGAAATCGGCCTGCACCCGCTGCAAGTCGGCCAGCAGTTCGGCCGCCTTGCCTGCCTCCTCGGGGGTCTCGCCCGCTAACGGCCCCGGCTCCGGCCCACGCGGGGCCGGGCCGGCAGCCTGCTCCGGTTGTTCCGCTCCTCGCGTGCGCGGGCGAACTTCGCCGGTATCGGGATCGACACGCCGTTTGTCGGTGACAGTCACCGGCTCGTGCGGATCGTCGGAACTCACTTGTTCTCCTGGTCATCGTCCTCGACGACCTCGGCGTCGACGACATCGTCGCTCGACGAGCCGTCACCACCGACGTCGCCTCCGCCCGCGGCCTGCTCGGCCTGGGTGGCCTCGTAGATCGCCTGACCCAGCGCCTGGGACTCCTGGCCCAGCTTCTCCATCGCCGACTTGATCGCAGCGATGTCGACGCCGGCCAACGCCGTCTTGGCATCGGCGATCGCCGTATCGATCTTGCCGAGCGTCTCCTCGGGAACCTTGGAGCCGCCCTCGGCTTCACGCTGCTCGGCGACGAACTTCTCCGTCTGGTAGACCAGCGACTCGGCCTGGTTGCGGACGTCGGCTTCCTCGCGGCGCTTGCGGTCCTCCTCGGCGTGCAACTCGGCGTCCTTGATCATCCGGTCGATCTCCTCCTTGGACAGGCCGGAGCCCTCCTGGATCTTGATCGTGTTCTCCTTGCCGGTGCCCTTGTCCTTGGCAGTGACGTGGACGATGCCGTTGGCGTCGATGTCGAAGGTGACCTCGATCTGCGGCACGCCGCGCGGGGCCGGCGGGATACCGGTCAGCTCGAAGCTGCCGAGCAGCTTGTTGTGCGAGGCGATCTCGCGCTCACCCTGGAACACCTGGATCTGCACCGACGGCTGATTGTCATCGGCCGTGGTGAAGGTCTCCGACCGCTTCGTCGGGATCGTGGTGTTGCGCTCGATCAGCTTGGTCATCACGCCGCCCTTGGTTTCGATACCAAGGCTCAGCGGGGTGACGTCAAGCAGCAGAACGTCTTTCACCTCACCCTTGAGCACGCCGGCCTGCAACGCGGCGCCGACAGCGACGACCTCGTCGGGGTTGACGCCCTTGTTGGGCTCCTTGCCGCCGGTCAGTTCCTTGACCAGGTCGGCCACCGCGGGCATCCGGGTCGAGCCGCCGACCAGCACCACGTGGTCGATATCGGACACCGAGATGCCCGCGTCGGCGATCACCGACTTGAACGGCTGACGGGTGCGGTCCAACAGGTCCTGAGTGATCTTCTGGAACTCGGACCGGGTCAGCTGCTCATCGAGGAACAGCGGGTTCTTGTCCGCGTCGACGGTGATGTAGGGCAGGTTGATCGAGGTGCTCTGCGAGCTCGAGAGCTCGATCTTGGCCTTCTCGGCGGCTTCACGCAGCCGCTGCATCGCCATCTTGTCCTTGGTCAGGTCGATGCCGCTGGTGCCCTTGAACTTGTCGACGAGCCATTCGACGATGCGGTCGTCCCAGTCGTCGCCGCCGAGGTGGTTGTCACCCGAGGTGGCACGAACTTCGACGACGCCTTCGCCGATCTCCAGCAGCGAGACGTCGAAGGTACCGCCACCCAGGTCGAACACCAGGATGGTCTGTTCCTTCTCGCCCTTGTCCAGCCCGTAGGCCAGCGCCGCGGCGGTGGGCTCGTTGACGATGCGCAGCACGTTGAGCCCGGCGATCTGGCCGGCCTCCTTGGTGGCTTGGCGCTGTGCGTCATTGAAGTAAGCCGGCGTGGTGATCACCGCGTCGGTGATGTCCTCACCGAGGTAGGCCTCGGCGTCACGCTTCAGCTTCATCAAGATGCGGGCGCTGATCTCCTGCGCGGTGTACTTCTTATCGTCGATCTCGATCGACCAGTCGGTGCCGATCTGCCGTTTCACCGAACGGATGGTCCGGTCGACGTTGGTCACCGCCTGGTTCTTGGCGGGCTGGCCGACGAGCACCTCGCCGTTGCGCGCGAACGCGACGACCGACGGGGTGGTGCGGGAGCCCTCGGAGTTGGCGACGACGACGGGGTCGCCACCCTCCAGTACCGCGACGACGGAGTTGGTGGTCCCTAGGTCGATTCCGACCGCACGACTCATGGTTGTCCTCCTGAATAGCTTGGTTAGGGTCTGAGTGGACCGCGCTCAAGACTGCTACTACTGACACATCCGTGTCAACCCAGACTTGAGCCTGATCCACTCAACTTGTCGAATTGGTCAACGGCGGCCACGCACGGTTTGTTCCCAAGCGGTCGCGGCGCGTCTCTTCCGACCCCGGACCTGCGGCTGCGTAGCCTTGTCGGCGATGAAGACTCGGCTGGTGCTGGCGTGCGTGTTCGCGGCGGGGGCGCTGGTCGCCGGATGCCAGTCCGGTACCCAGGGCACACCCGTCACCAGCCCGGAATCACCCACCGAACCCAGCTTTCCCACGTCGCGGCCCACCACGAGCAGGCCCACCACGGCACCGCCCACGACGACCGCCCGGACGACACCGTCCACGGTGATATCGCCGCCTGGCGCAAAGGTGCTGCCGCCCGACGAGTCGGGCTACGTGTTCATCGAGACCAAGTCGGGCCAGACCCGCTGCCAGATCGACGAGGAGGCGGTCGGCTGTGAAGCGCCGTTCACGAACGCCCCGATGCAGGACGGCGTGCGCGCCAACGGCGTGAACCTCACCGCCG
The DNA here is from genome assembly GCA_963713225.1 of uncultured Actinomycetota bacterium. Taxonomy (GTDB): domain Bacteria; phylum Actinomycetota; class Actinomycetes; order Mycobacteriales; family Mycobacteriaceae; genus Mycobacterium. The sequence goes on from CAVQLB010000006.1 coordinate 188,369, forward strand.
GCGGAAGCGTGGAGTGGATTGTCGGCAACCTCGGCGACATCCCGGTCGTGACAATCGACTACCGCACGTACAGCGCGGTCGGTTGGACGATCGTGGCCACCAGCGACGGCACCCGGTTCACCAATCAGCGCACCAGGCACGGCATGTTCGTCAGCATCGACAAGGTCGAAACCTACTGAGCGACGGCCGGCCCCTAGGCTGGACCTCGTGGACTTTCGCGTGTTCGTCGAACCCCAGCAAGGCGCCACCTACGACGACCAACTCGCCGTCGCCAAAGCCGCAGAGGCACACGGCTATTCCGCGTTCTTCCGGTCCGATCACTACGTGGCCATGAGCGGCGACGGGCTGCCCGGCCCCACCGATTCATGGGTCACGCTGGCCGGCATCGCCCGCGAGACGACCTCGATCCGGCTGGGCACGATGGTCAGCTCGGCCACCTTCCGCTACCCCGGCCCGTTGGCGATCTCGGTGGCCCAGGTGGACGCGATGAGCGGCGGCCGCGTCGAATTGGGCATCGGCGCAGGCTGGTTCGAGGCCGAACACCAGGCATACGCGATACCGTTCCCACCGCTCGGCGAACGGTTCGAGCGCCTTCGCGAGCAACTGGACATCATCACCGGGTTGTGGACTACACCGGTGGGCGAGACGTTCGACTACTCAGGAACGCATTACACGGTCGCCGATTCACCCGCGCTGCCCAAGCCCGTTCAGCGGCCCCACCCGCCGGTCATCATCGGCGGCGCGGGCGCCAAGCGGACGCCTGCCCTTGCCGCGCAGTTCGCCGCCGAGTTCAACGTCCCGTTCATGTCGCTGGACATGGCCGAAGGCCAGCTTCGACCGTGTCCGGGCGGCACTCACCGATGCCGGGCGGTCGCCGGACTCACTGACGTATTCGGCGGCGTTCGTGGTGTGCGCAGGCCGGGACGACGCCCAGGTGGCCGCGCGCGCCGCGGCGATCGGGCGTGAGGTGGACGAGCTGCGGGGTAACTCCCCCCTCGTGGGCACACCGGCCGAGATCGTCGACAAGCTCGCACCGTTCGCCGAGATCGGTGTACAGCGGGTCTACCTGCAGCTATTGGATATGTCCGATCTCGACCACCTGGAGCTGTTCGCCGCCCACGTGGTCCCCCAACTCGGCTGACCCGGCGTTCGCGGTCCTCGAGATTAATATCGGTGGTCGTGGCGGGCCCCGATCTTGACGACGAGTTCGGCGAGGACGAATTCGTCGAGGAGTTCGGCGGCGACGAGCCGTCCGAACCCTGGCACAACTCCACGCGCGCACTGCTCGGGGCCAGCGCCGTCGGCGTCGTCGTCATCGCCGTCCTGGTAGCTGCGGTGATGTACGTGAGCGGAGGCGACGAGCCGACAGACGCGCCGCTGAACTTCGTCGACCCGTCCTTCTCGGCGACCGCGTCGGAATCGGCCCCCGCGACGACCACAACCCAGACCGTCACCAGTACCCCAAAAATTTCCACGACCGAGATCAACGGACCGCCCGGACCGTCGACAACCAGTTCTTCGACCTCCGGTTCCGAGACCTCCGGCTCATCGAGCAGCGAATCGACGGCGCCTCCTCCCTCTCCTCCCAGCCAACGGACCCGCGAAGGCGAGGCCCCTGCACAGACCTCTCGAAACAGGCCTCGCTTGAACGTGACACGCACACTGGGTCCCGGACCGATCGGCTGAGCGCCTACTATCGGGCCCGTGGCTGGATATGGACCAGACGACCCGAACTATTACTCGGATAGTGAGCCCACCGCCTACGGGGCCAACTACGGCGGCTATGGCCAGCAGCCGGGCGAGCCTCCACCGGAAACGCCCTGGTATCGCAAGCCTGCGGCGCTGGTCGCGTTCGGAGCGCTTATCGCGCTCCTGCTCGCCCTCATCGTGTGGTTGTCGGTGAGCCTGATGTCGGACTCCTCGGACAGCACCGAAACGACAACCACGACGACGACCACCACCTCGACGTCCGCGCCGGAGGTCGCACCGACCCAAACCGTCACCGAGACGACCCCGCCGACGTCGACCAGCACGGAGACGACGACGCCGTCGACCAGCACGGAGACGACGACGCCGAGTCCGTCGGTCAGCACCAGCACGAGCACGAGCACCGTCACGGAGACGGTCACGCCACCGCCGAGCAACCCGCAGGTCCCCCAGATTCCGCAGATCCCGCAGATCCCGCTGCCAGGCGGATAGACACGCGGCGGCGTCAGCGGCGGGAAGAGTACTCGGCGACCATCGCCTCCGCGCTGCGCACGGCGGCCCGGCAGGCGCGCGTGGTGAACGGATCGTTGAGCGGATGGTCCGCTCGCCGGCGCCACCGCTGGGCCGCGGCGAACGCGGCACGTGGTCCGTCGTCCGGAGTATCCGGTTGCAGGCCCAACCGGCTGGCGGCGTCGGTGCCCGAACCGCCGACGATCCGGCGCAGCGAGGCCATCTCGTCTTCATTCAATGTTGTTTGACGCGAGCGCAATTGACTCAGCAGACGCAGCTCTTCGAATGCATGGGTGTCGGCCAGCAGCGGGTCGATGTCGGCGATGATGCGGGGAGTGGCGTAGACCGGGTTGTTCTGCACGAATTGTCGCAGCGACAGCAGCGCCGTATGCGCCTTCAACAGATCGGACCGCTGCGCGAACTGCTGGTCGATGACGTCACGCAGGGCGACGAGACCGCTGCGCTCCAACAACTCATCGGCCAGGGACACCGAGTCGGTCACCCCTGCGCGCAGCACGGCGATGGAAATCCGCAGGCCGAACATGCCGAACCGGTCCAGAAGCGCTGCGCGGGTAGCGGCGTCGACGGGCAGCTCGCTGTCCTCGCGAACGAAGCGGTCCACCGAGAGCATCGCCTTGGCCAGCTCGGCGGCATCCACCCCGGCGAGCTTCTCCAATGCGACGAACTCGCTTTGCCGCAGGGTCCGCGCGGTCAGCGCCAACAGGCCCGACACCGGGACGACGGCCTGGCAGATGCCGGTCTTGTCCATCTCCGAGGTGAACCGCTTGGCCACGTCCCTCGCCGACAGCATCGCGTCGATGCGGCCCGCACCGATCTCGTCGGCACGGGAAGCCACCCCGATGACGCCGAGTGCGCCTGCCGAACCGCCGACGAGCTCGCCGATCTGCTTGAGCAGTGCGATATCGGCGGCGTTCAGGGTGCGCAGGAGAAACACGACGGCGTCGACGCGCGGCACGCCGTCGCCGGGCACCAGCAGCTGCAAGGTGCGCTGCGAGACATCGCGCGACAGCGAGGACGTGCCGGGCGTGTCGATGATCGTGGTGTCGATCAGCTCGGCCGCGGGCCACTCGACATCGAGGTCGACAACGTCCTCGGGATCCAGGCTGCCGAAGTCGAACGTCAGGCCGCCGTTGCGGGCGATCGGCACGTTGGACCTTCTGCCGCCACGGTGGTTCGCGGTGACCTTGGGTGTCGGGCCGTTCCGGAACCACGTCACGATGCGGGTGGCCTCGGTGGCGTCGGTCGGCGCAATGTCTTCGCCCACAAGGGCATTCACCAGCGTCGACTTACCGGCCTTCAGCGTTCCGGCCAGCGCGATGCGGATGGGTTGGTTGAGCCGCCTGCCGATCCGGTCCAGCTCGTTGTGAATGTCGGGGCGCTGGCGGTATGCGGGATCGGCCCGGTAGGCCTGAATGGTGCCGCCCAGGATCGCGCGCACCTGATCGCTCGTGCTCATATCCGGTTACCCAGCTTATTCACTGGGTTCGAGCTCCGCTTCCGGGGCTCCCACGCGGTCGGGCTAAGTACTGCCCACGGGTTGGGGAGCAGATTCCGCCCCGCCCGGCGCGAGTTTGTTCGCGTGGTCGGTCACCTGGCCGAGAATGTTGAGCTGCCGTTCGAGTTCACCGATCCGGTTGTTGCGCTCGTTCTCCTCGAGCTTCGCCGATGTCAGGGTCGCCTGCAGCGATTCGTTGAGCGAGCGGGTGGTCTGGTTGGCGATGCCGCGATAATGATCGCGGATCTGACGCTGAATGCCCTTGAGGCGGTCGCGTGACTCCTTGCCGACGACGAACGAGACGTCGTCGACGAACCGGCGCACGTTCATCTTCGCCTCGTTGCGTACCCGGAGCATCCGGTTTTCCATGTCCTCCTTGTATGCCTTGCGGCCCAACAGAACACCGGCGCCCAACGACAGCGGGTTGAACATGCCCAAGCCGGCGAACGACGTCAGCATGCCGAACATCAGCACACCGCCGTAGGAGCCGCGCATTCCGGTGACCACTTTGTGCCCGGCCTTGATCGGCTTGGCCTCGAGTTTGGACAGCGATTTGAGCTCACCGAAACCGGCGCCCATATCCCGGGCGTCGATCTGGGGCATCTTGACCGCTTCCAGGCCGGCTTCGACGAAGGTCCGACCCACTTCCTCGGCGAGCGCCTCGGCGCGCTGATAGGCCCAGACGAAGTTGTCGCCAACCGCCGTGGCCACCGTGTTCTCCAATTCCGTACCGATCTCGGCCCAATGGTTGGTCGGATCGCAGCCGTCGATGACCTTCTCGGTGTGCTGTGTGATCGTCCGAAAGCGGCCGCGCAGATCGTGATCGATATCCGATGTCAGGTCGGCGATTCCGTCGTTGAGGACCTGCTGCCAGAGGGCGGTTTGTTGCAGCGCCTCCTGCGCCTCCTCCTTGCGCCGCTCCAGGTCTTCCTTCAGCCGGTCCCGGGTGTCCGGATCGTTGAGCGAAGACAGCTCGGTGTCCACCTTCAGTGTCAAATGCTCGGCGGCCGAACGAACCTCGGCGAGAACCTGATCGCGAATCCGGTCGTCCTCCCGGGACAAGACCTTCTCGCTGAGGAACTTGATGATGGCAGGGAAGTTGGATTCCTCGTTGAGTTCCTTGTCGTTGTGCTGAAGGGCGTGGCTGCGCAGCAGCGCGGACGCCGGAATCATCGGAATGGACAGGCCCGCCCGCTGCAGGTGGGCGTTGTTGGCCTCGACAATCTGTCGCCAGTGCGGATAGAGGTCAGTCTTCGTCGCGACAATCGCTGCCACCGGGCAGATTTCGTGCGCCTGCCGGAGGAACGTCATCTCGGGTTCGGTGAATTCCTGGCTGGTGTCGCTGATCATCAGCATCGCGTCGGCATCCGGCAGCAGACCCAGCGTGGCCGACAGGTGCGGCTGCCCGTGGCCGCCGACACCCGGGGTGTCGACGAAGGCCAGCCCCCGCTTGAGCAGGGGGCTGCTGGCGGTGACCTCGACCCGCAGCACCTCACGGCCACCGGCTTCCGGCGCGCGACGCAGGTCGTTCTTGAGGTGGGCGGGCGGGATCGCGATCACCTGGGGCTCCGCTCCGTCCGCCCCGGCCACGATCAGCTGTGCCGACGCCTGCTCCGAATAGGACACCACGGTGGCCAGCACGGTGGTCTCGTCGTCGCCGACGCGGGCCACCGGCACGTTCAACAGAGAGTTGAGCAATTGGCTCTTGCCCTGCTTGAGTTGGCCGGCGATCACGACCCGGATCTGCGGGTCGGCGATACGCTCCCGCGCCTTGGCGAGCCGCTCGGCCAGGTCGCCGCGCTCGTTGGCCTCGGCGATCTTCCTGGTGTGGTCGATCAGCTCGAGGATGACCTTCACCTTGCGGGGGTCATTCGGTTGCGTCATGGTGTCCCTTTTGTTTTCGAGAGCCCTCTAGCCGCCGTTCGTACAACGGTAGACGTGCCAACTGGCGGGGATCGGAAAACGATCCCCGCCAGTTGCGCTATGCGGTTGTAGGTGTCAGTCGGTCAGAACAGGCCGGCATCGACATCGACATTGGTCTCGACAGTCGCGTCGTGGCTGTCGTGCGTCGAGTTGTCCTGGTGCGAGTTGTCGACCGAGTTGTCAACCGAGTTGTCGTCGTGGCTGGCGTCGACGTTGCCACCCACAGTGCCGGTGACATTGGTCTGGTCACCGTCGACGTCGTTGTTGCTGTTGGTGTTCTGCGTCGGCGCGATGATGACCGGACCACCGGCGCCGCCGGCCGCTCCGCCACCGTCACCGCCGTCGTTGCCGATGCCGATGAGCCCGCCGCCACCGTGGCCGCCGTCACCGCCGGACGCACCGCCGCCGCTGGCGTCGATGTCGCCGACCTGAGTGTTCTGGCCGCTGCCGGTGTTGGTGGCGACATCCCCACCTGCTTGGGTGATGACGTCGTCGCCGGTGTCGTCGAGGTCGTTGTCCTTGCCGCCGGCCTGGACATTGGAACCCTGCTCGGCATGCACGTCACCGGTGTTGGCGCCGTCGTTGTCGTCGCCGACGATGTTGCCGTCGCCCTCGACATTCGTGGTGTCCACGTCGCCGTCGATGGTGCCCTGGTTCACGACGGCGCCGTCGGAGGCGTTGATGTCACGGCTGAAGTCGAAGTCCAGGTCGAGGTTGCCAACGCCCTGCTGAACGTCTTCGCCGGCCCGCGGGCTGCCGATGTCGTTGTGGCTGGCGAGGTCGGTGTTCGTCTCGGGGGCGAACACCCTCTGCGGGGCGAAGGTCAGGCCGTGGTTGTCGGCGACCGTGTGCTGCAGTGCCTGGACCGGATTGGTGCCGTAAACAGCTCCGGGGGCGACGACGGCCGACGCAGCCTGCGTCAGCTGAGCCTGGGTGACCGCGGTCCCCATCGCCTGCGAAGCCGCCTGCGTCGGGTTGGCCACGAATGCCCGGACGTCGCTGGGATCGGCGCCGGGGCGAGTCAGGCCGAGGAGCCAGTCGAAGAGGAAGGAGATTGGGTTCGTCATCTGAGTGCCTTTCGGGTGAGTGTTCTGTTGGGGTCGTCACCGGCTGTCCGGCGATCTGGTGAATACGTTATGGACCCGGCAACCCCGCCGGAACGGGGTCGATACCCCTCCCTACGCACCTGCATGCCGGGATACCGGGGTGCCCCCCATTAGGGGATTAGGGGGTTGTTGGGGGCAGCGACGTTCGTGCTGTTCAACCGCCCATGCAGACACGAAAACGGCGCGGCCATCGCTGACCGCGCCGTTCCAAGAGGTGGTGGAGAGGGCTAATCGAAGATATCGAAGCCGGAATCGCCGGCGTCCAGCTGCTGATTGTCGTCGACCACGGACTGCCAGTCGGTGTCGACAGCGTCGCCGACGAGCGGCGCATCGTCGATGATGCCGTCCGTGAACTGCGTTGACGGGTCATCGGCGCCCGCCACCGTCGGGAGGTCGGCGGCGTCCAAAGCGTCAAGACCCGCGTGCAACGACTCGCCCGGCTGATCGATCACGGTCGCCGCGACACTCTGCCCGTCGTCGATCACCGGGACCGACACGTCGTCGCCGAACGCGTCGAACGCCGCGGTCGCCGCCCCGCTGGCCCACACGTTGCCGGCCGGATCAGCTGCGAGCGACTCCGCACCGGTGGTGGGCACAGCCATCGACAGCGACTCCGACACGACGGGAATGAGCGCGTTCACATCCGCGCTGGTGACGTCGGTAAGATTGGCGTCCTTGATGGCCAGATCCGCGTCGGCGGCATAGCGAGCGGCAGCGTCAGGGTCCCGCACCACCGACATGACAAAGTCGAGTAGCGGGTTTGCCATGACACACCTTCTTTCGTATCGCGATGAATTAGGGCAGGCTTAGATGTCACCGTCGAAGCGGCTCCGAAGCCCTTTGCGTTGGTCACGATGCTATCCAGGGTCAGCGGCGGCGTGATCGGTGCCAAACCCGCCCTTGCAGCGGCGGTGTTAGGGGACTCGGCGTTAGGGGTTTTGAATCACTAGGGGGATCCGCCTGTTCGCCGCCAAGCTGGCGGCTATCGTGATGAGCGGCCGAGTACAGGGGAGTGTGCATGAGCGATTCTCTCGGGTTGTCCATCGGGATGACCAACCTGGTCGCTGCGCGCGTCGGCCGTCCGCCCGTGATGCGCCGCTCGGTGCTGACGTTGTTCTCCGATCGTGCGCCTGAGGTCGGAGTTCCCGGCGAGTACCCGGCGCTCAACCGACCCGGTGTGGTGCTTACCGGTTTCGTCGAGCGCGTCGGCGATCCGGTCCCGCTGGTCGCCGAGGACGGCAGCTCCCACCGTGGCGAACGAGTACTCGCCGAGGCGCTCGACGCCATGGCACGGACGGTAGGCGGGGGCGCCCCCATCGCCATCGCGGTCCCCGCGCATTGGGGACCCGCCGTGATCGGTGCGTTGCGCGGCGCCCTGCGCGACAAGCCGAACCTGTCGCCCGACGGCGTGCCGGCGGCGCTCGTACCGGACTCCGCCGCCGCGCTGGCCGCACTGCAGGCGGCGCCAGGCTTACCGAAGAGCGGGGTCATCGCCCTCGTCGACTTCGGCGGCAGCGGAACCAGTATCACGCTGGCAGACAGCGGTGCGAACTTCGCGCCCATCGGCGAAACCGTCCGGTACGCAGACTTTTCCGGCGACCAGATCGACCAGGCCGTCCTCAATCACGTGATCACGGGAATCGCCGATGCCAACAATGCCGATCCGGCAGGCACCGCTGCGGTCGGATCGCTGACCCGCCTGCGCGACGAAAGCAGGCAAGCCAAGGAACGGCTGTCGGCCGAGACCGCAACTGTGGTGCCTGTCGATCTCCCCGGCTTCCAGTCCGACGTCCGCCTGACCCGCACCGAGCTCGAGGGCCTTATCGCAGCGCCACTCGCCGGCCTGCTCGCCACGCTCGGAGAAACCTTGGAGCGCAACAACGTTGCAGTTTCGAACATCGCCGCAGTGGCGACTGTCGGAGGCGGCGCAGGCATCCCGCTGGTCACCCAGCGGCTGTCGGAACAATTCCGCGTGCCGGTCATCACCACGCCACAGTCGCAACTGAACGTGGCGGCGGGCGCGGCGCTGCTCGCCGACCGCGACCTGGCCGCCGATGCACCCACCGGGCTGTCGGCCGCGGCGGACACCCCGACGGGTATCGCTCCTGCGGCATGGGCCGCCGGGGCCGCCGGGCTCGCGGCAGGCCAGTCGGCAGCCGACGGTGCCCCGTCGGCGACGTTCCGCGCACTGGCGTGGTCGCAGGACGACGAGCCCGGCGTCGAACCGGTGCCGTACACGGGTGGAGGACTACAGCGCCGACGTCTACACCGGTCCCACCGATGCCCGGCCACCGGTCGCATTCACCCCGGGCGAAGAGCCGGCCTACGAGCCCGAGCCTGCACCGCTGCCCTGGTACAAGCGTCCACCCCTGCTGTTCGGAGCGGCGGCAGCGGCGGCGCTGCTCGCGATCGGCGGCCTGGCGGTCACGCTGACAAGCACCAGCGATGTCCTGGGCCCGGTCACGGAGACCAGCACGACGTTGTCCGTCGGCCCGTCGCCGGGGGAGCCGCCGACATCCGCTTCGCCGGAGACGGTCACGGTGACCGGATCCGACGGCCAGCCGACCACGAGCGTGATTCCGCCGCCTCCGCCGTCGACCACCACGACGACATCGCCGACGACGACCACAACGTCGCCCACGACGACAACCACGACGACAACGACCACCACGACAACGACCACCACGACAATGACCACCACGACGACGACCACCACGACGACGCCGCCTGCACCCGAGCCTGAGCCGCCCGCCGGCGGGGCATAGCGGCAGAGCGACAGCGATGTCCGGACCCGCGCCTGACGCACTGACCGACGTACCGCCGGCCGCCCGCGAGGCCGTCTCAGCACTGACCGCCGCGCCCGACGAGCCGGTCAAGATGCTGGTTTCGGGGGGAATCGGCACCGGCAAGAGCTCCGTCCTCGCGACGGTGCGGACGGCGTTACGGACCGCAGGCGTTGCGGTGATCACCAGGGCTCCCCGTGCCGGCGACGATCCGGCCGCGGCGATCGTGATCGACGATGCGCATCTGCTGGCCGGCGAGGAACTCGACCAACTCGTCGAGCGGGTATCCGATCCGGGATCGACGATCGTCGTTGCGACCGAACCACTCACCCAGCGGAAGGAACTGCGGGCGCTCACCACCGCGCTGGAGCGAGAGAACCCGGTGATATCGCTCGGTTCATTGACCACTGGCGACATCGCCGAGGCGGCCACTTTGGCGATCGGAGCTCCACCGCCCGCGGAAGTCGTTAGGGCCCTTATGGTCTCGACCGGCGGTCTGCCGTTCTTATTGCATCCCGCGATGGCCGCGTTGCTATCACTCAACGGCGAGCCTGCGGCGAACGCCGTCGTGCAGGCAGCCAAGTCCGCAATGATCGAGCGCCTGCGCAGAGTCGAAGAGCCGGTGCTCGACACGCTGCTCGTGTCGTCACTGAGCCCGGAACTCGGACCCGACGACGTCGCTGCGGCGCTGCGGCTCGATGCCGACGGGGCGCAACGGTTGGTAGACCGCGCACGCGCCAGCGGACTCATCGAACCCTCACACAGCCAGGCGTTTCTGCGGTCGGTCCATCTTGGTATCGCTGCGATCATCGGCGCCGCAAGACATCACGACATCGAGGTCGCTCTACTGGCCTCTCAGATCGAGTTGACGACGCTTACGGCGGATCTCGCGCTGAGGATGGCCGACCACGGCCTACGCGACGATCGGCTCGCAAATGCCCTGGCCGACCTCGCATCTGCGCACCGAGACCAACCGGCCAAGGCCGCGCGGCTTTACCGTGCCGCAGCCGAAGCGGGGGCGACCGCCGTCAGCGCCCGGCTTGCCGACGCGTTGGCGATGACTGGTGACTGCACGACCGCCGGTCGGCTGACCGACGAGCTGTTGGCGTCCGACGACCCAGCCGAGCGGGCGGCGGCGGTTCGCATCGCGGCGAGTATCGCCGTCCATGACGGCAGTGCCGCGCAGGCCGCAGACCTGTTCCGGTGGCTTGGCCCCTACCCGGACGCCTTCGTCAGCGCCGCGAACGCCATCGTCTCGATTGCCGCGGGCGATGTGCAGGCGGCTCGCGCTGCGCTGAACTCCGAAAGCGCCGGTCCGCCAACGTCAACCGCGCGGGCGGCGCACAGCCTGGCCGAGGGGTTGTTGCTGTCGCTGGACCAACCGTTCGCGGTGGCCGTTGCGCGTCTCGGGCAGTCCATCACCTCCGAGCAGCACCAACCCGGTGTCGCACCGGACAGCCCCGCCGCGCTGGTCACGCTTGCCGCCCTGCACGGCGGCGATCCCGTCCGCGCGCGCAGCGTCATCGGCCGGGCGGTGCGCGCGGGTGGCGAGGATGACGCCTTCTCGGTTCATCGGCACCGGCTGCTGCTCGGTTGGGCCCGGATGCAGGACGGCCAGCTCGGCTCCGCGGTTGCCGATGCCGCTTCGGTCGCTGACGCGGCCCTGCACCGCCGCGATGCCCTGTGGGCTGCGGCGCTGAACACGGCCATCGCGCGGCGCAGCGGCGACGGCGGCGCAATGCAGAAGCATTGGTACTCGGCGATGGAAGTCCTCGCCGAGTTCTCCGTCGACCTCTTCTCGCTGCTGCCGCTCGGCGAGTTGTGGGTGGCCGCCGCACGGATGCGTCAGGTGGACCGGCTCCAGCACACGCTGGACGGGGCGTTCGAACTCCTTGCGTCGCTGGGTGATCCGGTGTTGTGGTCGGTGCCGCTGCACTGGGCAGGCGTCCATGCCGGAATTCTGGCGAACTCGCCGGAGGCGGTGGCCCCGCACGGCCACGCCCTGACCGCGGCCACGGGCCACAGCACATTCGCTAAGGCGCTCGCAGGTGCCGGCCGAACGTGGCTGCGGGTATTGGCCAACCACGTTGACATCGATGAGGTGACCGCCGCCGCGCGGTCGCTCTCACAGTTCGGGCTCACCTGGGACGCCACCAGGTTGGCCGGCCAGGCCGCCCTGCAGACCCCCGACGGGCGGGTGTCGGGCGCGATGCTTCAGCTCGCCCGCGACCTCAAGCTGACGACCGCTGTCGACGACGGACCCGGCGTCGAGGCAGCGCGCATCACCGCAGCGCCAACCGGCGCCGGGCGACCGCAGTCGTCGCGGCTGTCGGACAGGGAACGCGAGGTCGCCGAACTCCTCCTGCTGGGCATGCCGTACCGCGACATCGGCAGTCAGCTGTTCATCTCGGCCAAGACCGTCGAGCACCACGTGGCGCGGATCCGCCGCAGGCTCGGCGCGGAATCCCGCTCGGAGATGCTGTCGATGCTGCGCGCGATGCTGGGCACGCCAAGCTGAACCGACGGATCCCCTAACCGACCCGAATCCCCTAATCGAGTTCCCCCAAGGGGCCCTCGCCAGCACCGGGGTAAGCACCGATCCGCAACCGCGCCGTGCCGCTTACGTTCGATCCAATCCGGTCGCGAAGTACTGACGCAGAGGTGTGACATGTCGAATCGGCAAGACGGCAAGGGCAATTCCCTTGGCCTGACCGTAGGGGCCACGAACCTTGCAGGCACCGGCGACGGACAACGACCTGTCATTCGCCCGGCAGCGGTGACGTTGGAGCGCGGCGTGACCCTCACGGGGTTCGTCGACCGCGTCGGCGATCCCGTCCCGATGGTCGCCCAGGACGGTTCCCAACACCGCCCGGAGATGTTGCTGGCCGACGCGCTTGACGGCTTGGCCCGCAGTGCTGCCAACGGCGCGCCGGTGTCGGATGTCGCGGTGACGGTTCCTGCGCATTGGCGGCCACCCGTCGTCGACGCGTTGCGCGAGGCACTGCAGCGCAAGCCGGGACTGAGTCGGGCGCCGGTGGTGTCGGACGCCGCTGCCGCGTTGACGGCACTTCGCGCGAATCCGGGCTTGCCGTCGGCGGGCGTGATCGTGCTGTGCGACTTCGGCGGCAGTGGCACGAACATCACACTCGTCGACGCGGCGACGAAGGACGCGCCGATCGGTGAGACGGTCCGCGTCGCCGACTTCTCGGGTGACCAGATCGACCAGGCGATCTTGACCAAGGTCGTCGCCGGAATCTTCGAAGCGTCTGACGCCGACCCCTCGGGAACCGCGATGGTCGGATCGCTGTCCCGGCTTCGCGACGAGTGCAGGCGCGCCAAGGAACGGTTATCGAACGAGACGGCGACGGCCATCATCGTCGACCTGCCCGGGCTGGAGACTACCGTCCGGATCACCCGGATGGAGCTCGAGGACCTGATCACCGGACCGCTGGCCGAGTTCCTGGCCGCCCTGGTCGACACGTTGGAGCGCAATCGCGTTCCGCTGGCGAGTATCTCGGCGGTGGCGACGATCGGCGGCGGCGCCCGCATCCCGCTGATCACACAGCGGCTGTCCGAGCACCTGCGCACCAAAGTCGTCACCACACCGCTTCCTCAGCTCACCGCCGCGCAAGGTGTCGCACTCATCGCTCTCCGCAGTCAGATCGTGGAGTCTGCGACCACACTCGCCAAAGCCGCGCCTGCTACCGGCACTGTCGCAGCGGCTGCATACGTGGCTCCGCAGGCGTCGCCGGCCGTCGGCGCACTGGCGTGGTCCGAGGTTGAGGACGGTCGCGAAGACGCCCTGCAGCTCCAGCCCGGTTTCGACGACCACTACGACGCAGGCCCGGGCAACAGCCGACCGGAGCTGCACTTCAACCGCGACGAGTCGGAGGACGACGAAACGAAGTCGCGTCGACGCGTTCCCGTCATGCTGTTCGGGCTGTCGGCGGCCGCCGCTGTAGTCGCCGCGGTGGTGTTCGGCCTGACGTCGTTCACGCGGGACGACTCCACCGTCCCGGCAGGCACCTCGTCCGGTATTGCACCGTCGCCCGCGCCCGCGGTCGCGGTGTCGCCTCCTCCCGCGGCCGAGGCTCCGGCACCCGCTCAGGTCGTCACCACGGTGGTGGGCCGGCCCCAGCAGCGGGTCGCGCCACGCCAACAGCCTGCGGCCATCCATCCTGCCCCGCAGCAGCCCGCGCCTGCCCCGGCGCCCGCACCTGAGCCCGAACCGCAGAACCCGGCACCTGAACCGGCACCTCAGAATCCGGCACCTCAGAATCCGGCACCTCAGGACCCGGCACCGCAGAATCCAGGCACGCCGACCGATCCCGGCACCGGCACTCCCCCGATCGACCCCGGCACCGGCGGCACCGGTACTGGCACGCCGCCGATCGATCCCGGCACGGGTGGCACCGGCACGGGCACCGAAGCTGGCACGGGCACCGGCACCGGCACCGAGTCCGACGGAGGAGCAAAGATTCCGGCCAAGCCAGGTCTGGTGCAGCAGCCCCTGCTTGAGCCGGTGCTCGCGCCGGTGCTGGAGCCCAAGCCCTGAATCCATACCCGAATCCAAGTTAGGCCAGCCTGTGTAGCGGCCTTTCCCGGCGAGATGCAACTATGAGCAGGCATCGAGCATAAGTTACCAGCGAGTAACTTTGAATAAGTTACTCTTGGGTAACTTGGACACCGGGAGGGCACACGGGTGGACACCCATACGCTGATCAGGCTCGTCATCGGACTCGGTATGACCGCGATCGTGCTGGTCTTCGCCGCCCGGCGCGTGCTTTGGCTGACGAGCCTGATCCGGTCCGGCCAGAAGACGAGCGATGAGCACGGCCGCAAAGACGACCTCGGCACCCGCATCGCCACTCAGGTCAAAGAGGTCTTCGGGCAAACCCGGCTGCTGAAATGGTCGATCCCCGGCCTGGCGCACTTCTTCACGATGTGGGGCTTCTTCATCCTCGGGTCCGTCTACGTCGAGGCGTACGGCCTGCTGTTCGTCCACGATTTCCACATTCCATTCGTCGGCCGCTGGGATGCGCTGGGTTTCCTGCAGGACTTCTTCGCCGTCGCGGTGCTGCTCGGGATCGCGACCTTCGCCGTCATCCGGTTGCGCACGGAGCCGAAAGAGCATGGCCGCGAGTCGCGGTTCTACGGCTCGCACACCGGCGGCGCCTGGCTGATCCTGTTCATGATCTTCAACGTCATCTGGACGTACGCGCTCGTGCGCGGATCGGCGGTGAACACCGGTAACCTGCCCTACGGCAACGGCGCGTTCTTCTCGCAGCTGATGGGCATCGTGCTGCACCCGCTTGGCCATACCGCCAACGAGTGGATCGAGACCATTGCGCTGCTGCTGCACATCAGCGTGATGCTGATCTTCCTGTTGATCGTCCTGCACTCCAAGCACCTGCACATCGGCCTGGCGCCGCTCAACGTCACCTTCAAGCGGCTGCCCAATGCCTTGGGCCCGCTGTTGCCGGTGGAGTCCAAAGGCGTGCCGATCGACTTCGAGGATCCAGCCGAAGACGCGGTGTTGGGCCGCGGCAAGATCGAGGACTTCACCTGGAAGGGCTATCTCGACTTCACCACGTGCACCGAGTGCGGGCGCTGCCAGTCACAGTGCCCGGCGTGGAACACCGGAAAACCGCTGTCTCCCAAGCTCGTCATCATGAACCTGCGCGACCACCTGTTCGCCAAGGCACCGTACATCCTCGGCGACAAGGAAACGCCGCTGGAGAACACGCCGGAAGGCGGTGTGGGCGAGGAACTGCGCGGTGAGAAGCACTCCGAGGAGCATGCGGTCCCGGAGTCCGGCTTCGAGCGGGTGCTCGGATCCGGCCCGCAGCAGGCCACCCGTCCGCTGGTCGGCACCGCCGAACAACTCGGTGTCATCGACCCCGACGTGCTGTGGTCCTGCACCACCTGTGGCGCGTGCGTCGAGCAGTGCCCGGTGGACATCGAGCACATCGACCACATCGTCGACATGCGCCGCTACCAGGTGATGATGGAGTCCGAGTTTCCCTCTGAACTCGGTGTGCTGTTCAAAAACCTTGAGGCCAAGGGCAATCCGTGGGGCCAGAACGCCAAGGACCGCACCAACTGGATCGACGAGGTCGAGTTCGACGTGCCGGTGTTCGGCAAGGACGTCGACTCCTTCGATGGCTATGAGTACCTGTTCTGGGTCGGCTGCGCGGGCGCCTACGAGGACCGGGCCAAGAAGACCACCAAGGCCGTCGCCGAACTTCTGGCCATCGCGGGGGTGAAGTATCTGGTGCTCGGCGAGGGTGAGACCTGCAACGGCGACTCCGCGCGACGCTCCGGAAACGAGTTCCTGTTCCAGCAGTTGGCGGCGCAGAACGTCGAGACCCTCAACGGGTTGTTCGAAGGCGTCGAGCGCGTGGACCGCAAGGTCGTCGTCACCTGCCCGCACTGCTTCAACACGCTCGGCCGCGAATACCCGCAACTGGGCGGCACATACACGGTGCTGCATCACACCCAGCTTTTGAACCGACTGATCCGGGACAAGAAGCTGGTCCCGGTTTCACCGGTCAGCCAGGACATCACCTACCACGATCCCTGCTACCTGGGCAGGCACAACAAGGTCTACGACGCCCCGCGCGAACTCATCGGTGCTTCTGGCGCCAAGCTGACCGAGATGCCTCGCCACGCCGACCGCGGATTGTGCTGTGGCGCAGGCGGTGCCCGGATGTGGATGGAAGAGCACATCGGCAAGCGGGTAAATCACGAACGCGTCGAGGAGGCGCTGGACACCGGCGCGTCGAAGATCGCCACCGGCTGCCCGTTCTGCCGCGTGATGATGACCGATGGCGTCGACGACGTCGCCGCAGCCAACGACATACCGAAGGCCGAGGTGCTCGACGTGGCTCAGCTGCTGCTGGGCTCGCTCGACATCAGCTCGGTCACGCTACCTGAAAAGGGCACTGCCGCAAAGGAAGCCGGAGAGCGGGCCGCGAAGGTCGAAGCGTCCGCCACAACTGTCGAGAAGTCCGCGCCTGCCGAGGCGCAGCAGGAGGCGCCCGCGGAGGCCAAGGCCTCGACGTCGACGGAAACCAAGCCGGTCACCGGTCTGGGGATCGCGGGCGGCGCCAAGCGACCCGGCGCCAAGAAGGCACCCGCCGCGCCGGGGAAGACTGCCAGCGCACCTGCTGCGGCAGAGCCCGAACCCGCCAAGGCAGAGGCGCCCGCCAAAGGCCTCGGCATCGCTGCGGGCGCCAAGCGGCCCGGCGCGAAGAAGGCTGCGGCACCGGCCGAGGCGAAGGCCGAAGCCCCTGAAGAAGCCGCCCCTGAGGCGCCGGCCAAGGCCGAACCCGAGGTCAAGGGCCTGGGCATCGCTGCGGGCGCCAGGCGTCCCGGCGCCAAGAAGGCACCCGCGGCACCGGCGAGCACCCCTCCCGCCGAGGCGAAGGCCGAAGCGCCGGCCGAGCCCGCAGAGGCGGCCGCTGAGGCACCGGCGAAGCCCGAGCCTGAGGTCAAGGGACTGGGGATTGCCCCGGGTGCACGCAGGCCCGGCGCCAAGAAGGCGCCCGCCCAACCTGAGGCCAAACCCGCTGCGCCGCAGCCGGAACCGGAATCCGACGGCGAATCCGCTGCTGCGCCTGAGCCTTCCACTGAGGGCAACGGCGAGCAACCCCAGAAGACCGAGCCGCCGGTGAAGGGCCTTGGTATCGCGAAGGGTGCGCGCCCACCGGGCAAGCGCTGACGTTGGCGAAACATCACAGCCCGGTATCGATCGGCGAATTTGATTTGCCATCAATGAGACCATGGTGGACGTGACTACCCATCAGGTGCCGTGGCACGCGACTGGCCACCACCCGCGGCAGCGCACCTTCACCCAGTCGTCGAAGCTGCAGGACGTCCTGTACGAGATCCGCGGGCCGGTGCATGAGCATGCGGCCAGGCTGGAGGCCGAAGGTCATCGGATTCTGAAGCTGAACATCGGCAATCCGGCGCCGTTCGGGTTCGAGGCGCCCGACGTCATCATGCGCGACATCATCCAGGCGCTGCCGTACGCACAGGGGTATTCGGACTCCAAGGGCATCCAGGCCGCGCGCCGTGCCGTGTTCACCCGCTATGAACTGGTCGACGGCTTTCCCCGGTTCGACGTCGACGACGTCTATCTCGGCAATGGGGCCTCCGAACTCATCCAGATGACACTGCAGGCCCTGCTGGACAACGGCGACCAGGTGTTGATTCCCGCACCGGACTATCCGCTCTGGACCGCCTGCACCTCGCTTGCCGGCGGCACCCCGGTGCACTACCTGTGCGACGAGACGCAGGGCTGGATGCCCGACATCGCCGACTTGGAGTCGAAGATCACCGACCGCACCAAAGCGCTCGTCGTGATCAATCCGAACAACCCGACCGGCGCGGTGTACAGCCGCGAAGTCCTCACCCAGATGGCCGATCTCGCGCGCAAGCACCAGCTGCTGCTACTGGCCGACGAGATCTACGACAAGATCCTCTACGACGACGCCGAGCACATCGCGATGGCGTCGGTGGCGCCGGACGTGCTGACGCTCACCTTCAACGGCTTGTCGAAGGCTTACCGAGTGGCGGGCTACCGGTCGGGATGGCTGGTCATCACCGGCCCCAAAGAGCATGCCGAAAGCTTCATCGAGGGCATCAGCCTGCTGGCCAATATGCGGCTGTGTCCCAACGTGCCCGCCCAGTACGCGATTCAGGTCGCCCTCGGCGGACACCAGAGCATCGAGGATCTGGTGCTGCCGGGAGGTCGTCTCCTCGAGCAGCGCGACGTCGCGTGGTCCAAGCTGAATGAGATCCCCGGGGTGTCCTGCGTGAAACCCGAGGGCGCCCTGTATGTGTTCCCGCGGCTCGATCCCGAGGTGTACGACATCGCCGACGACGAACAACTCGTCTTGGACCTGTTGCTGCAGGAGAAGATCCTGGTCACCCAGGGCACCGGGTTCAACTGGCCGACACCGGATCACCTGCGCATCGTCACGCTGCCCTGGGCCCGCGACCTCTCCAACGCGATAGAGCGGCTCGGCAACTTCCTGGTCTCCTACCGCCAGTGATTCGCGACGGCGGTCACCCGTGAGCGCCGCGCGGCCTTCGAGCAGTACTGACAGCCACTGTCCCTACCCTTGTGCGGGTGACGCACTCGCACGCCCACTCGCACACCCTGCGCGGCCCATCGCCACTGGGACCGCTGGCCGCCAGGATCGTTATCGGTCTTCTGGTTGCCATCGGCGTCGTGGTCTTGGCCGGGGCCGCATGGCTCTGGCCGAGCCAGCAGAAAGTCGACATCCCGCTGCCGTTTCAGAACGCAGCCGGCGGTGCCGTCACCACCGAGGCCGGACATGTGTTGTCCAGCAGCGCCGCGACTTGCGGCGACCAGTCGGTGGGAGCGGTGCTGACGACCGAACCGGTACCCGCCAAGGGCGACGATGCCCACTGTGTGCAGTCGCTCATCGCGATCGACTCGGGCCCGAATGCGGGTGCCAACACGCTGCTGGAGTTCAGCGGCGGGCCGGGCCAGCCGCAACTCGTGGTCGGTGACCATATCCGGATCACCCGTGTCGTCGACCCGACCGGAACCACCACCTACTCCTTCTACGACTACGAGCGGACGTGGCCGCTGATCGCACTCGCCACCGCATTCGCGGTGGTGGTCGTCGCGGTCGCCAGGTGGCGCGGGCTGCGCGCGCTGGTCGGCATCGTCGTCGCGTTCGCGGTGCTGGTCGTGTTCATGTTGCCGGCGCTCCGCGACGGAGGCGCCGCGATCCCCGTCTCCTTGGTCGCGTCGGCCGCCATCCTGTATGCGGTGATCTACCTGGCGCACGGTGTAAGTCTGCGTACCAGTGCGGCGCTGCTCGGCACATTGACGGCGCTCCTCCTCGCCGCGGGGTTGTCCTGGGCGGCAATCGAATTAGCTCATCTGACAGGTCTGTCCGAGGAAGACAACAACGCGGTCGCCACCTACCTCGGCAACGTGTCGATCACCGGTCTGCTGCTTGCGGGTTTCATCGTCGGCTCCCTGGGCGTGCTCAACGACGTCACCGTCACCCAGGCGTCGACGGTGTTCGAGCTGGCCGAGGTCGGCGGCAGCTCCCGTCGCGGAATCTTCCTCGGCGCGATGCGGGTGGGCCGCGACCACATCGCCAGCACCGTCTACACGCTGGTGCTGGCATATGCGGGCAGCGCTCTGCCGCTGCTGCTGCTGTTCAGCGTGGCCAACCGGTCGCTCGGCGACGTGCTGACCAGCGAGACCGTCGCCATCGAGATCGCCCGCTCGGCCGTCGGCGGTATCGCGCTCGCGCTGTCGGTGCCGCTGACGACCGCGATCGCGGCCGTGCTGGCCAAGCCCGGCGGTGCTACTGACGTTCCAGCAGCTCCAACAGGTAGGCGCCGTATCCGGACTTGAGCAGCGCGTGCCCGCGCTCGGCGAGTTGGTCGTCGTCGATGAAGCCGACGCGCCAAGCCACTTCCTCGGGGACGCTGATTTTCAGGCCCTGCCTGCGTTCGATGGTGCGCACGTAGTCGCTGGCGTCCAACAGCGAGTCGAACGTGCCGGTGTCCAGCCACGCGGTACCGCGGTCGAGCACCTCGACGGACAGCCGGCCCTGGTTCAGGTACACCTGGTTGACCTCGGTGATCTCGTATTCGCCTCGCGCGGACTTGTTCAACGACCGCGCGATCTCGATGACGTCGTTGTCGTAGAAGTACAGGCCGGGCACCGCATAGTGCGATTTCGGGGTGGCCGGTTTCTCCTCGATCGACAGCGCAGTGCCGTCGGCGCCGAACTCAACGACCCCGTACGCCGACGGATCGGCTACCCGGTAGGCGAAAATCGCTCCGCCGCTGATGTTTTGGAACCGGTTGAGGCTGGTGCCAAGACCGGGACCGTAGAAGATGTTGTCGCCCAACACCAATGCGACGGAATCCGAGCCGATGTGGTCGGCGCCGATGACGAATGCCTGGGCCAGCCCGTCGGGTTGATCCTGAACCACGTACGAGAGGTTGATGCCGAACGCCGACCCGTCGCCGAGCAATCGACGAAAGTTCGGTGCGTCGTCGGCGGTGGTGATCACCTGGATGTCCCGGACCCCGGCCATGATCAACGTCGAGAGCGGGTAGTAGATCAGCGGCTTGTCGTAGACCGGCAGCAGCTGCTTGCTCACACCCATCGTGATCGGGTACAGACGTGTACCCGATCCGCCGGCCAGGATGATTCCGCGCATCAGCCCGCGAGATCCTCTTCGGTCAGCTCGGTCGCGGCCAATGCAGAGCTCAGGTCGGCGTGCCGGAATACCGAGGTGACGTGATCACGCACCACCCGAAACGCCACTGCGTCGCCGTCCTGTTCTTCGGCGACCACCACCCCGTCACGGACATACATCCGCCCGGGGTCCGCGGCGGTGACGCCCAATGAACTCGCCCACTCGCGCAGGGCCACGTGGCCCTGGCCCGCCCCGTTTGCATCACCGAACTCGATATCGTCGCTCGACACCTGCAACAGGGTGTCGAAATCCCCCTCGTTCAGCGCGTCGTGCCAGGCGAGGACGGTCGCGATCTCCGAAGTCGTCATGATCGAAACGTACGCCACTCAGAACGGCGTGCGGTCCAGCCACCCGTCCCAGACCGCAGTGTCACCGAAAATCTCGATGTCGCCGTCGGCCAGCCGTCCGGCGACGCACGATGGCCAGCAGCAGATCCTTCGCGCTTCCGCGCAATGCGGCATCGCCCTTGCCGTGCTCGTGCGACCACGCAATCCCGTCGCCCGTGCCGGTGATCGTCCACTCACCGGCGGCTCCCAGCCCGTCGTCGGTGGCATGCAGGTGCAACGTCGCACCCGAATCCAACGGCGACGATTTGGCGTCCGCCTCGACGGCGATGCGCTCCAGCCACTCGTCGATTCCGTCGGCGGCCAGCTCGGGTGTCAGCTGATAGTCCGCGCCGAGCGCCAACGCCGCGTCTGCGCGGTGCACCGTCGCTTCGTGCACTCGACGACGGATCCACCAGTCCGCCGGCCGAGGACCGATGAACGTCCAGACCTCTGTGCCGGCTCCGACGGAGTCGACCGAGTCGACGATGAGTTGGGCGCCGCTGTTGAGCCAGTCGATAGCGCCGTCCGGATCATCGGGCGGCTTGCCGTGGGGTACCTCGCGGGGGTCGAGCACCTCGCTGCGTCGGTCCGCGACAATCTGCGCCGCCCACCTGTTTCCGCGCCCAACGTGGCGGAACAGCTGCTTGATGGTCCAGTCGGGACAGGTCGGAACGGGGGTGTCCGGGTCGGCCTTGCGAATCAGTTCGCCAAAGGCCCCTGTCTCGTCGATCAGCACAGCGCGGAAATCCACGTTACGAACCTAACTCAATAGTCGACGCGGACCAGGCTAGGCCGGCGAACTCATCGCGGGATCGCGCACGAGGGCGATCGGAAGCGTCGACCAGCCGCGCAGCACCCTGGTGTCGCGGCGGCTGCCATTGCCGGCCAGCCGCGCGTCCGGATAGCGCTCGAAGAAGGTCCGCAATCCGACTTCGCCTTCGGCACGGGCCAGCGCCGCACCGAGGCAGAAGTGCCTGCCGCCGGAGAACGACAGATGCCTGCCCGCGTTGTCGCGTTCGATGTCGAAGCGATGCGGGTCGGTGAAGACACTTCGGGTCGCGGTTTGCGCCGGCCAGGTAAATGACCACCAGCTCGTCCTGCCGTATGTGGGTGCCCGGCGACGTCGACGTCCTTGCACGCGATGCGCGCGCTCATCTGCACCGGGGAGTCCAGCCGCAGGATCTCCTCGACGGCATTGGGCCACAGCTCGGGCCGGGCGGCGAGGGTCTCGAGATGCTCCGGCGCATCGAGCAGCATCCGAATCCCGTTGCCCAGCAGGTTAACTGTGGTTTCGAAGCCGGCCGCCAGCACGAGACCCGCGAGTGCCTGCAGCTCGTCGGCGTTGAGGCGGGGACCTGCGTCGGAGGCCTCGATGATCTGGCTCATCAGATCGTCGCCGGGGTTGCGGCGCAACTTCTGCAGGTGTTCGGCCAGCCAGCTGTTGAAGCCGGCAATGCCCTGATTGACCTGCTGGTACTGCTGCCACGACAGCCCGATGTCGAGGCTGGGCGCACCCATCTCGCCGAAGTGCAGGATGCGTGGCCGGTCTTCGTCGGGGACGCCCGAGTATGTCGCCGATGACGGTGACCGGAAGTTGGGAGCAGTAGCGGTCGACGATGTCGACGACGTCGGTGTTCGCCCTCGAGTTCGTCGAGCAGCGCGGTCGCGGTCTGTTCGACCCGCTCCCGCAGCGCCGCAACGGCTCTCGGGGTGAACACCGACGACACCAACTTGCGGTACCGGGTGTGAGCGGGCGGTTCGACCGACAACAGCGATGGTGCCCGAAGCGGGTGCAGCAGTCCGGGGTCGGTCTTGTTGGCGATCCAGGGCAGCGGTTTGGGCAGATTGCCGCCCTGCTCCGTTACGCGGAAATCGTCCGAGCGCAGCAGCTCGTGGGCGACACCGTGGTCGACGGTCATCAGCACGGCTCGGCAGCGGATCAGCGGGCCCTTGTCGCGCAGTTGGTCCGCGAAGGCTGCCGGGTCCTCCCGGACGGCGGGATCAGCGATCGAGTCGCGCCTGTGGATCGCCGCTGCGAAGGCCGAACTTCGCGAGGGCGCGGACGACACCGTGCAGGGCAAACCACCGGATTCGTTGCCTCATTCCGCCGAGCTTACGACCGTCGGCTTTGTTGTACAAGCGTCAAACAGTGGCGCTTTTGCCGAGGGCGTACACCCGCCAGCCTGCACCGGTCCACTTCGCCGCGTCCAGGCAATTGCGGCCGTCCACAACAACTTTGGCGCGCACCGTATCGGCCAGCTGGTTCGGGTCGAGTTCGACGAATTCGCGCCACTCGGTGAGCACCAGCACGGCGTCGGCGCGTTCACAGGCCTCGACGACCGACGTCGAGTAGTTCAGCGTCGGGAACAGCCGCTGGCTGTTCTCCATCGCCTTGGGGTCGTAGACGTTCACCGTCGCGCCATTGAGCTGCAGCATGCCCGCGACATTCAGCGCAGGCGAGTCGCGCACGTCGTCCGACTCGGGTTTGAACGCCGCGCCGAGCACCGCGACGTTGGCGCCCAGCAGCGAGCCGCACGCCCTCGTCGCCAATTCGACCATCCGGGTCCGGCGACGCATGTTGATGCTGTCCACCTCGCGCAGGAACGTCAGGGCATGGTTGGCGCCGAGTTCACCGGCCCGGGCCATGAACGCGCGGATGTCCTTGGGCAGGCAGCCGCCGCCGAATCCGAGGCCCGCGTTGAGGAACCGGCGGCCGATGCGGGGGTCGTAGCCAAGTGCGTCGGCGAGCAGGGTGACGTCGGCGTCGACGGCCTCGCACACTTCGGAGATGGCATTGATGAACGAGATCTTCGTCGCGAGAAAGGCATTCGCCGATACCTTCACCAGCTCGGCGGTCTGCAGATCCGTCAGCAGGAAGGGCACGCCCTCGTCGAGCAGGGGGGCGTACAGCTCGCGGATCGCCGCCTCGGCGTGCACCGAATCCGGCTGCACCCCAAGCACGAGGCGATCCGGATGCAGGGTGTCGTGGACGGCGAAGCCTTCCCGGAGAAATTCTGGGTTCCAAGCGATTTCGACGTCGATGCCGTCGGGCGCCAGCGCGCGGGCCCGCGATGCGAGTTCGGCGGCGGTGCCCACGGGCACAGTCGACTTGCCGACAATCACCGCCGAGCGCCGCAGCCGCGGCACCAAGGTGTCGATGACGGCGTGCACATGGCGCAGATCGGCACCGTATTCGCCCTTCTTCTGCGGCGTTCCGACACCGAGAAAGTGCACATCGGCGAACTCGGCGGCGGCATCGTAGTCGGTCGTGAAGTGGAGTCGATCCGCAGCGAGGTTGTCGCTCAACATCTTTCGCAGGCCGGGCTCG
This sequence comes from uncultured Actinomycetota bacterium, assembly GCA_963713225.1. Classification (GTDB taxonomy): domain Bacteria; phylum Actinomycetota; class Actinomycetes; order Mycobacteriales; family Mycobacteriaceae; genus Mycobacterium. The sequence continues at coordinate 212,832 of CAVQLB010000006.1, forward strand.
TAGAAGGGAATGTCACCACCCGCAAGTTTCGCGACCTTACCGGGATCGATGTCGACGCCGAGAACTTCGTGTCCCAATTCGGCCATGCCGGCGGCGTGTGTGGCGCCGAGATAGCCCGTGCCAAAGACAGTGCATCGCATACTGCCTCTATATGCGGCTGCGATGAGCTAACTGCTAAGCGACACTTAGCGGGAGACCAACGGTAGGTGTCCGGCTAGTGGCAGCGAGCGCTACCTATGGCAGAAGACGAGGAAGCACTGGCCCCCGCCCGATCCTCCGCGTGAGCGGGAACCGCCGTCTCCGTAGTCGCCGCCCGAGCCGGAACCGGGATATCTGCTCGAGCCTGGGTAGCCCGAACCCGAGCCTGGGTACTGCGGATACTGCGGATACTGCGGCGCGTCAGGGACCTGCTGCGGCGGATTCCACGGCGGCTGCCACGGGGACTGCTGCTGCGGGGACTGCTGCTGCGGGGACTGCCACGGTGGAACCCAGACCGGCAGCCGCGGCGGGTAGAAGACCGGCGGGTTGTAGATCGGCGGCGGCGCTACCACCGGCGGGACGGGGATCGGCGGGGCAACGGGCGGCGGGGGCAGCGGCGCCGGCGCGGCAGGCGCAGGTGCCGCGGCGGGCGCGGGTGCCGGCTTCTCGACGAATACCGTCCTGGGCGCTTGCGCCGGGGCTTCCTGCACGACCGGCACGGGTGCCTTGATGGTCTCCGGCGGAGGGGCGGGTGCAGCAGGCGCAGGCGCGGGAGCAACGGGCGCCAGCTTCTCCACGGGGGCAGGCGCGGCTTGGCTCGGGATGACCGGTGTCTCGCCGGGACTGGGCCGTTGATCAACCGTCGGGCGGATGCTGACCGCCAGCGAAATCACCAGGGCGACAACGCCGACCACGAAGATGGACGTCAGCGCGCTGCCGACGAGCAGGAAGGGCTTGCGGCTCTCGTCGTCGTAGAACGACTCGGGCTCGGGTACCTCCGACCTCATCGGAGTACGCGACCGCGTCCGAATACGCCTCCGCGGCACCGACCGGTGCCATCTGGGTGGCCACGCCTGCCAGCTCCTGGTACGCGCTGGCGGCGGTGGTTCCGTCGGGATCCTTCGAATACGCCAGGCCTGCCGTGGACGCCTCCATTCGGGGCGCATTCGCCGAATCGAGCGCAGCCCCGCGGGCAAGGGCGAGCTCGGGTTCGTCGGGCGCGCTGACGGGCAGGGCCACCAGGTTCTCCAGGTGGGCCTTGACAGCCCCGGCGTCGACTCCGGAGCCGACGACGAACAGGCCCTGCGGTGGGGATTCGGCCGACTCGACCGCGGTGGCCATCTCGGTCAGCACCGCCATCGCGTCGGAGTCGTGGAGGTCGCGGCTGAGCACCTTCACCACCGACCCGTCCTCGGTCTGCACGACCGACAGGGTGGCGGTGTCCTTCTCGATGAAGAGGAGCGCCGTGGTGTCGTATCCGATAGCCCGGCCGACGGCCTGGGCCAGCGCCGCGGCGGCGTGCGTCGCCGAGACGAGCATGACGTCCTCGATGCCGCGGGCCGCGAGAGTGTCGCGGAGTGCGGCGGCGTCGGAATGGTGCGTCCACGTCACACCGATCGACTTCAGGTGGTGGCCGCTCGCGGCCGCACTTTCCTGCGTACCGACAATCGCTGCGAGGACTTGCTCGGCCGCACTCGAGGTTGCTGAGCCGTCAGCGGGCTTGATGTCGAAGACATCGTGGTCGACGGTGACCCCGTCGGCCTTTTCGCCCTCGACCAGCACCATGCGGACCGTTGTAGGTGTCATCGACACACCTAGTACGATGTCCACTGACCCCTCCAATATGTTTGCTACGCTATCTAGGTTTTCGTTGCGCACTCATACCGCGCGAGCCGCCAACTAGATACTTCATCGCCACTGCCAGGTCGGGCGTTACTACCAACCGCATTTGCTGATGGCGGTGAAGTCCTGGCCGGATCGCGACGGCACGGATGCCACCGATACCGGTACTAAGACCCTACTCGCGTCAACGGAAATGGGAGTGCCGCGGTTCGAATTCCCGCGAGAGCTTCAGCCCGTTCAACCGCTCCGCCCCTACGTCGATTTGATGAAGTTCTGATACGACCGCGACGGTGTCGGACCGCGCTGACCCTGATACTTCGAGCCTGCTTTAGCACTGCCGTAGGGATTCTCGGCCGGACTCGTCAGCCGCAGCAGGCACAGCTGGCCGATCTTCATACCCGGCCACAGGGTGATCGGCAGGTTGGCGACGTTCGACAGCTCGAGCGTGATGTGGCCGCTGAAGCCGGGATCGATGAACCCGGCCGTCGAGTGGGTCAACAAGCCCAGGCGGCCGAGCGACGATTTACCCTCCAGCCGACCCGCAAGGTCGACGGGCAGCGTGCACCGCTCCAGCGTCGAACCCAACACGAACTCACCGGGATGCAGAACGAACGGCTCGCCCTCCTTGGGCTCGACGAGGCTGGTCAGGTCGTCCTGGCGCACCGACGGGTCGATGTGGGTGTAGCGGGTGTTGTTGAAGACCCGGAACAGGTTGTCGAGCCGGACGTCGACGCTCGACGGCTGCACCAGGCTCTCGTCGTACGGATCGATGCCAAGGCGTCCCGCAGCGATCTCGCTCCGGATATCACGATCTGACAGCAGCACCCGACGAGCGTAGCCGCTGGAATGTTAGCCTTCGTGATCACCGGTGCTGGGCCGGTAAGCCGATGTAGTTCAATGGCAGAACATCAGCTTCCCAAGCTGAATACGCGGGTTCGATTCCCGTCATCGGCTCCAACTTCTTGCGCTGGCGGGCGGCGGCGCACGCAGCTCTGGTCAATGCAGGAAGACGCCGAATGAGGTGGCCGCCCGCGGAAGCGGATCGTCGTGGATGAACACCTGAACGGTGTAGGCGCCTTGCGCCGTGAACGTGGCGGGCACGTCGTCGATGATGTAGTTGAAGACAGGTCCGCCGGGCGGGGTTCCCGGCCTCCAGCGCACCGTGTGATCGCGCACTGATTCCGGCAGCGCCGCCCCGCCGGGTGCCGCGAGCGCAATGCGCACCGCCGTCGACCCAACCTGCGGGGAGGGGTTCTCGATCGCGACCGCCACCTGGATCGTCGATTCGAACGGCAACCGTGGCGGGAATTTCACGCCGACCGGTCCGGCGATTCTGAGCACTCCGTTCGTGATTGTGGCCCTTTCGAAGGGCACCATGAGGATCGGCACCCTCAAGTTGTCATTGGGACTCGACATCGGTGCCTCCGTGGTCGGGGTAGGCGGGCCCTTCTTCTCGATGGTTGACGATCATCGGCTCCTAACGCTTCGCCGTCACAACTCGAGGAATTTCGAGGCTGTTCTCCTGCACGAGCACGGGGTCGCCGATGTTGACCGTGTTGAAGTACCACTCCGCGTCCTCGGTGCTCAGGCCGACGCAGCCGTGGCTGACATTCTCAAACCCGAGTGAATTGACCGCCCACGGCGCTGAATGCACGAAGAGGCCGCGGTTGGTGATCCGGACCGCGTAATCCACCGTGAGCCGGTATCCGTCGGGAGCGTCGACGGGTATGCCCACGCTGCTCGAATCCATGGTCACGTCGCGCTCCTTGGCCAGCACGGTGTAGGTGCCGACAGGCGTCGGGTAATCCGGGCGACCCATCGATGCCGGGAACACCCCCGCTTGTCCCCAGTGGGGGCGATGGTGCGGCGCCGGCAGCGCAGACGGCGGTCCCGCGTCGACGCCGTCGATGGTCACTTTGAACGTGTGATCCGAGATATTGGCAACACCGACGACGGCGGGACCCGTGGCGAAGTTCGTGGACAGGCCGCCGACCGAAAGCGCCACCGTGCTGTGTGCCGGCCAGAATTGGTCGGGAACCCACTGCACAACGTCGTCGCCGACCCATTCGAACTTGCCGGTCATCGCGGGCACCGATCTGACGTCAAGGGCGCGCTCGACCGCGTGCCGGTTGGTGACGGGCGCGCTGAACGTCACCACCACGGGGTGCGCCACACCCACCACCTCGCCCTGCGTTGGGCGAACCGACGCGATGGCGAACCCAACCGACTGGTTCGCTGCCGTCAGGCTTACCTTGACGGGCCCCGCAATCAGACTCGCAGCGATCCCGATCACCGCAAGGACAAACCCAACGACCGCCCGCATCGGTCCTACTCTCTTCGCAATGACAGAGTTGTCATTGCGATGGTAAGGGTGGGTGAAGCGTGGAAGTGCAAGCGCGCGTGAGCAATTCGATCACGCGCCTGTCACGTTTCGGCTACGAAGGGCCCGGCAGGGCCGGCTGTCCGGGGACGGGCGCGCCAGCCGGCGGCGGACCAGTCGGCGTGCCCTTACCCCCTAAGCCCCCAGCCACGGCGAGCGGAGCACCACCCGCAACCGGCGCACCAGCCGGAACGGGCGCGCCAGCCGGCACGACCGGCACGAGCGGAACGACCGGCAATGGCGGAGCCGCAGGAACCAACGGAACGGCCGGAGCCGCCGGTATCGGCCCTGGCATTGCCATCGGAACGCCGGCCATGTCAGCCAGTGGAGCGCTAGCCGCATTGCACGCGGCCGCGACCGGTGCACCACCCGCCGCACCACCCCCCGCGGCAGGAACCGGTGCACCACCCCCCGCAGCCGGGACCGGTGCACCACCTGCCGCACCACCCGCCGCGGTCGCGACCGGTGCACCACCCGCCGCAGCCGGGATGCACTCGTAGCCACCCGTTTTCAGCGGGCCGGCGACCGCGTCAGGGCTCAACGCTATAGCGGCTGCGCACAACCCAGCGCAGACAGCCACTGTGATGTTGAACCTATCGAAGGTCACGTCAACTCCCTTATCCGCGCTCAGACATTCCGTCGTCAACTGGTGCGGTCGAACCGCAAGCCGTACAGAAGTCGTCTGTTGACGACCGACTCAATTGACGTTCGCCGCAATTGGAGCAGAGCAGACATCGGCGAGCGACGCGCCGCACCGCGTCGTTTCCAAACGGTGACGTTCGGGATGGTTGCAGGGTCGGCGCGAAGCTGACGGGTCCTGGTTAGACAGCGTCAACAAATGATGACGCGCCGCTGGTCATCCGCCTTTTCCGTAGGCCCGCGCGATATCTGGTGAGTCCAGCCATCCGGAGTACGTCGGTCTGGACGGCCAGCCCTCCGGTGAATCGAGCCATTCCTCCTGACGTCCCCACGGCAGGATGTCGATGAGCCCGAACGAGTGGCTCAGCTGTTCGGTGCCGCGGCCGTTGGTGTGCCAGGTGCGGTAGACGGTGTCGCCGTCGCGCAGGAACACGTTGACGCCGAACCCGGCGCCGGGCGGGGCGTCGACGTCTGCACCGAATGTGCTCTCCGACGACGAGTACCACTCCATCTTGTTGCCGACCTTGTCGCGATAGGCCAGTGCCTCCTGGATCGGTCCGTTGGTGACGATCACGAACCGCGCGTCGTAGCTGTCGAGGAAGTCCAGCCGAGTGAACTGCGACGTGAAGCCGGTGCAGCCGCCACACTGCCACTCGGCGCCGTCCTCCCACATGTGGTTGTAGACGATGAGTTGCGAACGTCCCTTGAACACATCGACCAGACGGACCGGCCCGTCCTCGCCGATCAGCGTGTAGTCATCCATCTCGACCATGGGGAGCCGACGGCGCTGCGCGGCGATGGCGTCCAACTCGCGCGTCGCCGCCTTCTCCCGGCGCCGCAGCTCGTCAAGCGCGGTGCGCCAGGTCTGCTGATCGACCACCGGTGGCTTCGAGGTCGATGACGCTGTAGACGTCTGCTCGGTCATGTGAGTCTCCTTTCGGTGCCTACCCGTATAGACACAATGGGCGCTCGAAAATCATCGCGTTGGGGAAGTATCTGAATGGTGGCCGGATTACTCGAGAACAAGGTTGTCATCGTTGCGGGCCTTGGCGGCGTCGGCAACGGTCTGGCGCGCCGCTACGCAGACGAGGGTGCGCTGCTGGTAGTCGGCGACCTGGATGCCGAGTTGGTGTCGCGCGTCGCCGCTGATCTCGATCCGTCGGGCGAGCGGGTGCGCGGGACATCCCTCGACGGCGCCGACGAGGATTCAGTGATCGCGCTCGTCAAGCTCGCCGTCGACACGTTCGGCCGTCTCGACGGGATGCACGTGAACTTCACCAATGCCGCCGACGCCTACCTTCCGGGCGGCGTAGTCGACCTGCCGCTCGAGGTGTTCGACGAGGTGATGCGCGTCAACACCCGCGGATTTGTCATCTGTGCCAAGCACGCGATTCCGGCGATGATAGACAGCGGCGGCGGGTCGATCGTGTTCACCGCGTCGATCGACGCCTACAACGGCGCAGGCACCCGGGTGTCCTATCAGATGAGCAAAGCGGCCGAGTTGGCGCTGATGCGTCACATCGCCCGCAAGTACGGTCCCAAGGGCATCCGCGCGAATGCCATTGCGCCAGGGTTGATCTGGCACTACAAGTTCGACGAGCAGCCGATGCCCGACGGGATCGTCGACCAGACGCGCGCTCGGCAGATGATCAAGTCGCGCTTCGGCAACCCCGACGACGTCGCGGCGCTGAGCGCCCTGCTGCTCTCGGACGACGGCAGCTTCATCACCGCCCAGACGATCAGCGTCGACGGCGGAGTGACTTTTCGCCCGTGACCTCGTCGTACCCTGCCTAGTATGTTCACGTGACGAGCCTGACGCCCGCCGAGCGCGAGCAGTTGGCCGCGAACCAGCACGCGTGGGACAGCTGGGCGCCGTTGCACCGCAAGTCGACCTTCTACAGTGTCGACGACTTCATCGCAGGCGGCTCGAGTCTGCGCAACATCGAAACGTCCGAACTCGGCGATGTTAGCGGTAAGCGTCTGCTTCACCTCCAGTGCCATTTCGGGCTCGACACCCTGTCCTGGGCCCGGCTCGGCGCCGACGCGGTCGGCATCGACAACTCCGAAGTCGCGATCAACATTGCCCGGCACCTTAGCGACGACATCGGCGTGCAGGCCGAATTCGTCTGTAGCGATCTCTACGACCTGCCCGGACCGCTCGACGGCGACGCGTTCGATGTCGTTTTCAGCAGTTACGGTGTGCTGAGTTGGCTACCCGACCTCAAGCACTGGGCGTCGGTCGCCGCGGCGCTGTTGAAGCCGGGCGGCATTTTATATCTCGTGGAGTTCCACCCGGTGCTCGAAATGCTGGACGAAGAAACGGGCAGCCGGTTCGAATATCCGTACTTCGAATCCAACCGTGAGCCGTTGGTGTTCCACGACGAGGTGAGTTACGCCAACCCCGAAGCGGAGCAGCCCAGTCACACTCTCTACCAGTGGATCCACACGCTCGGCGACGTCGTCAGCGCGATAGCGGATGCCGGATTGACCATCGAGTGGCTGCACGAATTCGATTACAGCCCTTATGGAAACTATCCGTGGCTGCACGAGCGTAAGCAGGACGAGTACGTCGCCGACCCCCCCGCGAAACCTCACGTGTTCTCGGTGAAAGCACGCAAGACCTAGACGCCGAGCCCTAGAAGTCGGTCGTCTCGGCGGTCAACTCCTCCAAATCGATGACCACCTTCTTCCGACGCGAGGCCACCGGCAGTCCGGCGAACCAGCTCACGATGTCCTTGGCCAGATACGACGCCGCGATGGCATTGGTGGGGCCGAACGACGCCGTCATGCTCCGGGACGCCTTCGGTACCGGCGAGCGATCCCGGACGCTCTCCAGTTCCGCCGCGTACGCCGGTAGGTCCGCCGGTTCCAGAAGCGGCCCGCAGCTGGCGGTCCGTAAACCGCAGTCGGCGGCGACCGCGAGCAGCGAAACCCCTTCTTCCAGTATCGATATCAGTGCTCCTACGTCGGTCAGCATGCGCGGAACACTGCGAACCGCCGCTGACGGGTTTCGCGACGCTATCCAATCCGCTGCAGCGTCGCCATTGCGCCTGCCCTCGTCGGCCGGGCAGTAGATGAGCTGCCGCTTCAGGTTGTTTGGCTCTGGAATGCCATCTCACCGGCGCCGACATCGATGGCCTCGCTTCGGCTGTCGCAGCAACCGCGGACGCGAGCGCCTACGTGCTCGAAACCGAGACCGATTGGCGCTTACAGGTTTCCGAGCTGCTCCTCGGCTCGTCGGGAACCCACCTCGCGGCACCGGCGCATCGGTTCTGTTCGGCGCAGCAGGGCGCCTTGATGCTGCGTGAAGGCCAACAACTGGCCGAGTGGACCACCGCACGCGGAAGCACCGTCATCGGCGTGGGAGGAAACGTTCCCGGAGCGCAGTACAACCTGCGCTATCCCGGCGACTCAGACGACGTCGTTCGGCTGCTGAGCGAGGTGCTGGTACCCGAGCTCATCGCCGCCCGCGCTTGGCAGACTCAGCGGATGTAAGTCTCGCCGCCGGTGGGGTATCCGCCACCGTGCGTCGTGATATGGACGTGGTCATAGTGGCCGTACCCGCCGGCTTTCGCGCCACTGGGGGTGTAGTACATGCCACGCCAGATGCAGTCCTGCAGATCGAACCGGTCCGCGTTCTCAAGCGCGAACGCGACGATTCGGTTGCCGAGCGCAATGCCCGCTGCTGAAGAGGGGTTGGGGATCATCACGTCGAGCGCCAGACCGTCGGGATGCCACCGCAGTGAGTCCGGCCGGACACCGCCGATGTTCTGGATCTCGGGGAAGATCGCGCTGATGCTGCGGGCGGCCAGGATGGTCTTGACCTGAAGTCCCCGCTCAGGGGCTTTCCCGATGGGCAACACGCGCTCGGACTCGCGGTTGTAGACCCGGTATCGGGACGCGGAAGCGAACTCGGCCGGAGCGGCACTGACGTCGGCCGCGATGCTGGTAGGGGCCGCTGAGAATGCGGTCGGAGCTGCGGCCACGATCTCCACGCTGCGCGATACCAGGTCTTCGACGACCTGATCGGGCGCGTCGGCGTCGGTGCTCGGGGCGGGGAGGGAAACGTCTCCGCCAGCGGCGAGCAAAAGGGCGTAAGGGGCGACGACTGCGCCCGCGACAAGAGACGGCGTCCGTCGGCTCCGGGCGACACTGTGCTTCCCCATCGCTAGCACCATATGAGCAAACCGGCCAATGTACCTCATCCCTCAAAGAACCCTTAGAAAGCGTGGGATCGGCGGGGTCAGCTAATACTCGGATGCGCGATAACATTTTCGCAGCTCATCGGCGTGCCGACCGCCCGTTGCAACTGGGCTCGCGTCGCATCGGTCGGGTACGAAGCCGAGCCGGCAGTTTCTCTCGACCGGTTCGATGTTTCTCGCCGAGTCGCCTGCCTTCCTCGGCCACACTGTGCGACGTGACTGCAGATGCCATCAGCATCGGCGGCGTTGACCTCGCCGATCCCGATACATACGTGTCGGGCATGCCGTTCGACGCCTTCCGTGAGCTGCGACGGCGTGCCCCCGTCGCGTGGCACCCGTACAAGGACGGACCGGGGTTCCTGGTGCTCACCGGCTACGACGAAGTCCTCGCCGTCTCTCGGGACAGCGCAACGTGGTCGTCGCAATCCGCCGGGGTGTTCTTCGAGGTCCCGCGCCCGGAGGACGAGTTCCAGCTGTCGCTGATGATGCTGACAATGGACCCGCCGCGCCACACAAAGCTGCGTTCGCTGGTCAGCAAGGGCTTCACGCCGCGCCAGGTCGCGCGGCTGAACAATCACGTGGCGGACATGGCGGGCCAGATCGTCGACGACGTCCTCGAGCGCGGGGAATGCGACTTCGTCGACGACATCGCAGGCGCGCTGCCGTCGTTCGTCATCGCAGAACTGCTCGGCATTCCACTCGAGGACGGTCGCAGGCTCTACGCACTGACCGAGATCATGAACACCGGCGTCGTGGGCGATACACACGTCGTGGACGCGCAGATGCAGATGTTCCAGTACGGCACCGAACTCGCGGAGCGCAAGCGCAAGACGCCGGGCGACGACATCGCCTCCTCGCTGCTCGAGGCGGAGGTGGACGGGGAGCGCCTCACTGACCTCGAGTTCAACATGTTCTTCCTGCTGCTGATCAACGCGGGCGGTGACACGACCCGCAACCTGATCGCGGCCGGCATCCTCGCGCTGATGGAACACCCCGCCGAACAGGCCCGCCTTGTCGCGGACCCTTCGCTGCTGCCGACCGCGATCGAGGAGATGCTGCGCTACACCAGCCCGGTCACGGTGTTCGTGCGCACGGCGACCAGGGACACCGAACTGCGAGGGATTCCGGTGAAGTCAGGCGACCGGGCGGCGATGTTCTATCCGTCGGCCAATCGAGACGAGACCCGATTCGCCGACCCCGACCGTTTCGACGTCGGCCGGGCTCCGAACCCGCACCTGGCCTTCGGTGGCGGCGGGACCCATTTCTGCCTCGGCGCCAACCTCGCCCGCGTGGAAGCCGCGGCCATCATTCCCGAGGTGCTGTCGCGGATGACGGACCTCGAGCTCGCCGGGCCGGTCGAGCGGGTGCGTTCGACACTCATGAACGGCATCCGGTCGATGCCCGTCCGGTTCACCCCGGCGACGGACCGCTACGCCAGCGAAAGCTGTTGACGTACTTGCCCATATCCATGGCGAGCGCGAGGTTGACCCCCGACGGGTGCCCGGTCCCGAAGTCCGGAGTGAATTCGTGGTACGGGCCGATCGCGGCGGCGATCAACGCGTAGTCGTTCTTCACCGCGCATAATGCCACGATCCGTAGTCGGGTGAACTCCTCGCTGGGATCCTGCGGGTACACGTCGAGGACGACCCCGTACCCCGGCTGGTAGCCGACCATCGCGTTGGGGATTTCGTACGCGACGGTGGCTTCGGGATAACTCTGACTGATCAAGTCGTCGAGAATCTGCTTCGGCGTGTGGTTTTCGGCGGCCTGGCCGAAAAGCTGCATGGAGCCGGTGTCGCCTGTGGTGAATTCGAGGTCAACGCCATCCGGTTGCAGCTTTACCTCGTACGCCGACTCGGGACTCGGATACTGAACCGAAAATCTCTGGTCGGCGGAGAAGAACCGCGGGTTCAAGTCCACCGGCTCACCGATCGGCGGGCGCCCACAGTCCGGCGGGCACGCGTACTTCGGGCGAGCCGGTGTCGCCAGCGCCGCGGCCGTCACACCCATTGCTGCAGCCACGACCACCCCCGCGGCCAGTGTCTTGTACAGCCAGCTCTGCGTGGTCTGGCGGGCCGGTACACCATCTTCATCCGACGTGGGGACATGTCCTTCGTGAAGCAGCGCGATGTGCAGTCCGATTCTCAATGCCAACAATGCGAAAACGGTGACCACTACGTACACCACGAACTGCAGGCCCTCGAACCTCAGTACGAGTTCCATGAACCCGAGGCCGCCGTATACAACAAGTGTGATCAACACGCTCGACACGATCAACTTCCATCGGCCGAACCACAGTGTCGCACCGACTAATCCACCCAACGATGTCGCGATCACGGGCACCGCAACACCCTGCAGACCGGCCTGAAGGAGAAGGACGATGACGGGTCGATCACCCGCGATTATTCCGGTCGCGAACTGCGGTGCCAGGCGGGTCAACGTGCTCGCGGCGGTGAAGCCGATTGCGCCTACCGCGCCGATCAGAAATCCGTCCATCAACGCTCGGGTCGGATGCACGAGCCTCATCGTCACCACGGGAAGGAGCATGAGGAGTGCGACACCAATAGGAATCGCGACCCCGACAAGAAGCGTCTGTCCCTCGAGGGCCGTGTCATCGAGTGAAACGTCGTAGTTGCGAGCGGGCAAGGCGGCCGTCAGCAGCGCAAACCCGATACCGAGCGCGGCACCCAGCAGCGCGGTAGGCACCAGTGAACGCATGGTCAGCTCGGGCTGGACATTGATCTCGTACAGGTACAGCACGAACATGAGCGGAAGGCCGAGCGCGCAAACTGCGATCAGCGGCGCCTGCAACCGCAACAGGGCGAGCACGATCATCACAAGAAGCAGTGCTGCCAAGCCGATCCGAAACGCCCTTCGCGAGCGACTCGCAAGATAGGGGAAAAGAGATGTCGCCACAAAGGGCTGCAGCACCGGCTCCCCTTGGGCAGCGGCATACGTTTCCATCCCGAACTTGCTGCGCCGGGATGGCATCAGGGCGCCACCCGCGACTGAATCTTCAGGAGATTCTGGACGAGGTTGTAGGTGTTGGGACTGCCGAGCCCGGTTACCAGGTCGTATCCGGGCTGCGAGAGGTCGACTGCGTTGCCGCCCAACCGAACTTCACGAAAGCCCGGCAGATCTGAACCAGCAGCCACCCGATACAGCAACGGGTTGACGTTGCCCAGCTGCTGTCCGCCGTTGGCCTTCAGATACTGGTTCATCAGCACCGTCAGCGCGGCCCAGATCGGCGCGGCCTGGGACGTACCGGCGCCGACGAACTCCCGCTGACCGAAAATGAATCTCACGCCGGTGAACGGGTCACCGACCGCGGCGACGTCGGGCGACAATCGGCGCCGCGCGGTGTCTCGCGTCTCTGACAGCTTCTCCTGCCATCTCGGCCGCTCGAACAGCGCCGACACGCCGCCGCTCGTGCCCTGCGACAACGGCGAATCGAACCAGGCGTACTCGGCCAGCCACTGCCCCCTCGGCCCGGTCGACAAGGTCGTCGCACCGACCGCCGTCATCGCGGGCAGCGACGAGATCGCATCCAGCCCAATGTCATCCGGTCCCGGCGGGGATGACCATTCGTCGGCGCCCTTGCATTCAAGGCCCGCGTTGTCTCCGGTCGCGTCGAAGGCCGTCGTGCCGTGGGCCTGCGCCCTGGCCAACGCAGACTCGACAGGGGCAAGGTCAACGGCGTTGACCATCTTGTCGCATGCCCAGCCGATCGACAGGCTCCACACCGCACCGGGGAACTGTCGGTCCGCATCCTCGAACATCCGGCCAATCTTCTCGTATGCGCCGTCACTCACCAAGGTAGGTCTGGCGTTGATGTATACGAGCCGTGCTTCCGGCGCAATCGCATGTGCCACTTGGAGATCCATCGTGGTCTCGCCGTGCATTTCGTCCGGTAACCCACCGACCACCTCGGGCGTGAACCTTGGCAGCCCAGACGTATCGGCGAAGGTGTCGAGGTCCTTCTGATCGAAGGCATCGAATTCGAAGAACACGATGGTGGTGCCCTTGCCGGTATGGCCCTCCTTCGCCAGCGGGCCTGCGTTGTAAGCGTCGAGCAGGCCGCCCGGCGTCAAGCCACCCTTGGGCACGTCGAGTGGAAGGTTGTCCGGCCGCTTCGTGCGATGAGGCGTATAGCCGATGATCCGGCCGAGCCCGGTGACGACATCGCGAAGTGCCTTCGGTACCGACGGCTGCACTGGAGACGCGTAGAACACCTGGCCCTTGCGCCCGCGGTAATCGTTGACCGGCACCTCGAATCCCCGCGCCACATCACCGGCGGCACCCTCGACGATCGCCCATCCGTCGCCGGGTCGCCACCGCACCCACATCCCTCGCGCGCTCGCCCACGCCATGAGCTCGTCGGGGCGAGCCGAGGCGGGCAGCGTGACGGTGAGCTGCGCGTCACCCGAGCGTGACGGACCGAGGTCCGTCGAGCTGGCGAGCAGCGACGCGAACGGACCCTTGATGACCGCCGAACCGTTCGGCGCGCAGCCAGCACTCAGCCCGCACGCGACGATCAGCGCCGACGCCCCGACGAGCGCCGGCAGACGCCGCCGCACTTCGGTGATGCTCCTAGGAGCCGTTGGTTACGTGCCGACCATGTTCGCCGGGCTGGACCTGCGAGGGCGGCGGCGCAAGGACCGGCGGGGTGAACTGGTTCGGCGCCTGCGGATCGATTCGCGGAGCCTTCTCCGTCGGCGAGACCGGCGCGGGCGGAGACGTGGTGGTCGTCGTGGTGGTCGTCGTCGAGGTTTCGGGCGCCTTTTCCTCACCCGCGCAACCTGCGGTGATCAACCCCATCGCCGCAATCGCGCCGAGCCCGGCAACGGCCGAAACGCGACGAAGCAAACGGCTTTGTGTGGACATTCTTGTTCCTATCTGTGTACCTGCACAGGCAATGCGCAGGATCTACTGTTGATCTTGGCACAGATAGCGAATCCGCGCCAGATCCTTAGCAAAAGTTGACGACTATGCAGACGCTGTCAAATGCCCGCGCACACCGAGACGAACGGGATGGGCGCGCAGATGCCCACCGAGAAGAACGGCGTGACGTCACCGTTCCATGCCGGCGGCGGAGGAGGTGGTGGCGGCGGCGGCGGGGCCGGCGCCGCGACGCAGGTGTTGGACGGCGGATCGAACACGGTGCCCCACCCGCATTCGACTGCGCTACTGACCCCGGGAGCAACCACTGTCACGAATGCGAGCGGCACCATCGCGGCCGCGCCGACGATTGCCACGCGATGAATTCTGTTCACCATCGAAGGCCTCCCTCGGAATACCCCGACCTTCTTAAGACAGAAGCTTAGACCCGTTCACCGGCCAAAATTATTTGAATTGACGATTGCGAAAAGCGAGAATCCCAGTTGCCACTCGTGCAACACTGCTCCCAAGTCGGGGATGCATCAACTAGGAGAAGACATGGGTGCATCCGCTTATATCGGGCGCGTCGGAGGGTTAGCTGTTGCCCTCGGAATCGGCGCCGCCGTCGCTACGGGGCAGGGGGTCGCATGGGCCGGTCCGACCGGATCGGATTCAACGACAACCGAGCCGCCCCCGTCGCCCGACACGGATGTCGGCCCGGCTCCGGGCGAGGCGCCGTCTGCACTCGATGCCAACACGCCGGAGCCCGCACCCGCGCCTGAGACTGGACGGGAAACCCCGACCCCGTCGTTGACGGCACTGACGTCGCGGGCTAACTCCCTGCTGTCATCTTTGACTCGTGCCGCGGAACGGGGAATCGCCGTGGGCACCGGCGGGGCCCTCACCAGCAAGAAGGTCACAACGCAGAAGAGCGCCGGAGCCGCCGAGGTAGATGAGGTAGACGAAGCCGAGCCAGAGAAAACCGAGGTCGTCGAGCCTGCCAACCCCGAGCCGGTCGAGAAGAAGTCGTCCGGTGCTCCCGCGAGCAAGCCTGTGGAGAGGCTGGTCCACCGCCTGCAAGCGCCCAAGCCAACCGTCGACATGCCCAGCGTTGACGGCCTCGCCGCGAAGGTGGTGGCCGCCGCCGAGCCTGCCGGGACCGTCGTGCAGAAGACGGTTCAGACACTCTCCGCCGTTACGACAGTCCAGGACAACGTGCCGGTCATGATGGCGGCGGCAGAAGCCCCCGTCGAACAGTCGATAGCCCCGCGCCTGTTGACCAACCTCGTCTCGGTCTTCGGGCTCGGCGGACTGGCCTCCGGTACTCCGGGGGCTCCCATCGGGACACCGATCGCCATGGCGCTGCTTGCCTTGGGCATTCGGCGTGAATCCGAAGAGTCAGTCGCCACTCTCAGCAAGACCGCCGCTGTGGGCACCACTCCGGTCGCAGCTCTTGCGTTGACGGGCGCGCCGACCGCGGCGGTCGCCGCGCCATCCGACCCGTCGACGTCTTATGTCGTTACTCCGGTAGTCGTGAGTCCCAATACGTCGATCATCACGAAAGTCACGGGCCCGGGCGGCCTCAACAACACGCCGGCCCGCTTCGGCATCGGAGGCACCGACCTCGGGATCATGTGGGACAACGGAATACAGGACAATCTGACCACCTCCGTGAACGAGCATCAGGTCCTCATCCTCTTCGGGGACACCTTCTCCAACACCACCCCCGTACGCACAGGGGTATGGCGGAACAACATGCTGCTCCGGAGCTCGGACAACATGTTGTCCAACGGCATGTATATCCAGGACGGCAGCGTTCCGGTCGCGGGCACCACTGCTGACGACTTCACCGGCGCACCACTGGTTTACAACTCAGAACTGAATAAGAACATCTTCAAACAGGTCATCGCCAATGAACGCTATGCGGTCGGACAGGATGTAACGATCATCCCGACGTCTGCCATTTCTGTTCCCTACCCAAATGACTACGGCTCGAGGCAGTACGCCACCTTCATGGATGTCCGGTCATGGGATACGCCGGGCCGGTGGACGACCAACTACTCGGGCGTCGCATTCTCCGACGACAACGGCGTGACATGGCATGTCGCGCCGGAGAGCATCCGCGCATCCGCGCCGGGGTACTCGACCAAGCCTTACGTTTCCGGCAACCAGAACTTCCAGCAGGCAGCACTCGTCAAGCCGCCGGCGGGCTCAGCGGATGCCGCAGCGGGCTGGGTCTACGCGTACGGCACACCCGCGGGACGCGGGGGCACGGTCTACGTGTCGCCGAGTCAAGCAGGAGCAGATACTCGACCAGACCAAGTACGAATACTGGAACGGGACGGCGTGGGTCGCGAACAAACCCTCCGCCGCCACCCCGGTCCTGCCGGGGACGACGACGAGTTCCTTCTTCGGTCTCATCAAGCGCACGACGTACCCCACCGTCGGCGAAATGTCGGTGCAGTACAACGAATACGAACAGAAATACATCATGCTCTACGCCGACGGGAACAACAACGTCGTGATACGGAAAGCGGATAGGCCGGAGGGGCCTTGGTCGGCTCCGACGACGTTGGTGACATCGTCGAAGATGCCCGGGCTGTATGCGCCGATGATCCATCCCTGGTCGTCGACGACGAACGTCCCGGAGTCCGACAGGCAGTATCTCTACTGGAATCTGTCGACGTGGAATGACTACCAGGTCACGTTGATGCGCACCGATCTGAGCAAGGTGTAGCGGTTTTGAGCATGAATCGGATGGCCGTCGGCCTTGCGGCGGTGGCGGTCTCCGCCGCCGCGACGCTCGTCGCGCCACCCGTTGTGACCGCGGAACCTGCGGCGCCACAACCGGGCAGCCCGTGCTCGGAGCGCATCGCAGGGGCGCTGACCCAGCTGCCCGATTTCATGACAGTCCTGCAGTGCGGAAATCAGCGGGGCGGTGAATACCGTTGGCAAACTTTCGATTCCCCGTACCCCAACAGCAAACGATGGCTGACCTACGGCCCTCAGCTAACGCTGCATGGGGAGGGACAGCCCAATCGCGAGATCGACTCCGGCGACTGGATCGCCTATCCGCAGACCTCTGACGGCCGGTGCAGGGCTGCGCAACTCGACCTCCGCGGCGCGGGGGAGCGAACTCAGCCTCAGGTATCGACCGGCGAGCCCGGGCAACCGCTGAAGCTCCGGGTGCTGCCGCTGCTCTTCACCGTCGAGTTAACGGGCGATTGCCTGTGGCAGAAGGTGCAATAACCGAGATTCCCCGAACGCCCGGCCAAGTTCACCGAAATGGCGTAGGTGTATGGGGTGTCCGGATTGCCTGCCAAAGGGAGCACCATGAACACACTGCGCAAGGTGCTGATGATCGCCTGCACCACCACGCTCGCGGCGTTCGGAGTAGCCGCGTGCGGCAGCGAGAAGGGCGAGGGTGGCGGCGGAGGCGGCGGTGGCGGGGGCGAAATCAGCATCTCGTTGAGCTCGTTTCCCGACTATGTCGACCCCCAGCTCTCCTACACCGTCGAGGGCTGGACCGTGCTGTGGAACGTCTACACCCCACTGCTGACCTACAAGCACGTCAATGGCAAGGAAGGCACGCAGGTCGTGCCGGGCCTGGCCGAGGATATGCCCGAGATCTCGGCCGACGGAAAGACGTACAAGCTCAAGCTTCGCCCGAACATGAAGTACTCGGACGGAACCCCGATCAAGGCCTCCGATTTCGCCTACGGCATTCAGCGGCTGTTCCGAGCCGATTCCGGCGGTTCGGTGTTCTACGACGTGATCGTCGGCGCCAGCGAGTACGCCGATAAGACGGCCGAGACGATCAGCGGCATCAAGACCGACGACAACACCGGCGACATCACCATCACGTTGAAGGAGCCGAACGGCACCTTCGAGAACGTGCTCGGTCTGATGTTCGCCGCACCCGTGCCGCCCACTACCCCGCTGGATAAGGATGCGACGAACAAGCCGCCGGCCGCCAGCGGTCCATTCATGATCACCGCGGTCAACGCCCCGCGGACCCTCACGATGGAACGCAATCCGAACTTCAAGACCGTCATGGATGCGGGCGCCAGTGAGGTGCCGGATGCCAACGTCGACAAGATCGTCGTCAATGAGAACAAGAACAACAGCTCCCAGGTGACCGACGTCGAGCAGAACAAGGTCGACTTCATGCTCGACCCACCGGTGGCGGACCGCCTCGCCGAGGTCAAGGCGAAGTTCAGCGATCGCTTCCGCATGGAGGACTCGATCAACACGTACTACTTCTTCATGAACATGGAGAAGCCTCCGTTCAACGACATCAAGGTCCGCCAGGCCATCAACTATGCAGTCGATCCCGAAGCCCTCAACAGAATCTTCGGTGGCCGCCTGCATCCATCGCAGCAGATCCTGCCGCCGGGCATGCCCGGTTACGCGGAATACAAACTCTACCCTGGCCCGGACATGGCTAAGGCGAAACAGCTACTCGCCGAGGCTAATCCGGCTGATCGCGATATCACTGTGTGGACCGACGACGAGTCCGACCGCAAGCGGATCGGCGAGTACTATCACGACCTGCTCACCCAGCTCGGATTCAACGCGACGCTGAAAGTGGTTGCGGGCGATGTGTACTGGTCGACGGTCGGCAACCAGTCGACGCCGGACATGGACACCGGCTTCGCCGACTGGTTCCAGGACTTCCCGCACCCCGATGATTTCTTCCGTCCGCTGCTACACGGAGACAGCATCCTGCCGACCAACAGCAACAACCTGTCGCGGGTGAACATCCCCCCCAACAACGCCAAGACGGACGAATTGCTGACGAAGCTGATCGGCGACGGAGGTGTTGAGGAGCAGTACGCCGCTCTCGACAAGTCCTATATGGAACAGGCGGTCTGGGCGCCGTACGGCAACGAGCAGTTCAGCACGTTCCTCTCGGAGCGGATGGACTTCGACAAGTCCTATCACCATCTGCTGTTCAACCAGGACCTCACGTCGCTCGCGATCAAGTAGCGCGGCGTGGTCGCGTCGACGGGCTCGCTGGAGGCACCCGGTGAGCCGGTGCTCCCTACGGGTGTGCCCGCCTCGCAGATTCAGGGTCGCAGTCCCTGGTATCTCGCGTGGCTTCGCCTGCGGCGCAACAGGGTTGCACTTGCATTCGGATTCCTGTTCATCCTGATCGTGCTGTTCTGCCTGGCGGCGCCGCTGTGGGAACACTACGTCGCGCACACGGGACCGAACGAGAACCACCTCACCGACAAGGTGATGATCGACGGACGGGAGACCGACGTCGTCTCCCCCGACGGAACACCCTTGGGACCGGGACTGCACGGACGATTCCTGCTCGGCGCCGACCAGAACGGCCGTGACGTCATGGTGCGGCTGATGTATGGCGGCCGCACGTCGATCTATGTCGGCGTAGCCGCGGCGGCGGTCACGGTGGTGCTGGCGGTGATCGTCGGTCTCCTGTCCGGCTACTACCGGGGCTGGATCGACTCGGTGCTCTCCCGCACGATGGACGTGATCTGGGCGTTCCCCGTTCTGCTGCTCGGCATCGCGTTGGGTACCACCCTGTCCGTCGGTGGCCTCAAGGTCGGAATCGTCGAGATCAAAGGCGATTCGTTATGGATTCCGATCCTGATCATCGCATTCGTCTATGTGCCCTACGTGTCGAGACCGATACGCGGTGAGATCCTCGCGCTGCGGGAGAAGGAGTTCATCGAGGCGGCGGTCGCGCAGGGCAAGGGTCCGCTGCGAATCATGTTCTCGGAGCTGCTGCCGAACATCCTGTCGACGATCATCGTGTTCTTCACGCTCAGCATCGCCAACAACATGCTGCTGGAGTCGGCGCTGTCCTTCCTCGGGGCGGGCGTGCGGCCGCCCAACGCGTCGTGGGGCACCATGATCTCCGACGGCTACCAGGTGATCTTCACGGCTCCGCACCTCACCGTCGTGCCCGGCCTGATGATCGTCGCAACGGTGTTGGCGCTGAACGTCTTCGGTGACGGCTTGCGGGACGCATTGGATCCGAAGGCGAAGATCAGGCTGGAGCACTAGCCGATGGCCCGATTCATCGCCAGACGACTGCTCGGCATGACCGCGGTGTTGTTCGCGATCTCGGTGATCGTGTTCCTCATCTTCAACGTCATCCCGAACTCCGATCCGGCGGTGCGGATCGCGGGCAAGAACGCCGACCCCGCACTTGTCGCGCGGGTCAGCGCCGATCTCGGTTTGGACAAACCCTTGGTCGTGCAGTACCTGACGATGATGAAGCAGATCTTCACCGGCCAGCTGACGTCGTATGCGAAGGACCGCAACGTCGTCGAGCAGATCTGGCACGGAGTGCCCGCGACGTTCTCGCTGTGCATAGGCGCGGCGATACTGTGGATGACGCTGTCGGTGGTCTTCGGCTACCTGAGTGCCGTGCATGCAGGCCGGTTCACCGATCGTGCCCTGACAATCCTTGCACTGGTGGGGATTTCGCTGCCGGTGTTCTGGCTGGCGGCAATGCTGCTCTATTATCTCAGTTTCAAGTTGCCGCTGTTCCCGACTGGCAGCTATGTCCCGTTCACCGATAGCCCGCTGGATTGGGCGTATCACCTCATTCTGCCCTGGGTCACGCTGGCGGTGCTGTTCGTGGGCATCTACAGCCGCGTGCTGCGCTCCAACATGCTCGACGTGATGAACGAAGACTACGTGCGGACCGCGCGCGCCAAGGGGCTGAGCGAGCGGCAGGTGCGGATCCGTCACGTGCTGCGCAACTCGATGATTCCCATCATCACATTGTTCGGCCTGGACTTCGGCATGGTGGTGGGCGGCGGTGCCATCCTTACCGAAACCGTGTACAACCTCGACGGTGTCGGCCTGTACGCCGGCGAGGCCATCCGCTCACTCGACCTACCGCCCCTGATGGCGGTGGTGATGTTCGGCGCGTTCTTCATCGTGCTGTTCAACACGATCGTCGACATCCTGTACGCCGTGCTGGATCCGCGCATCCGGCTGGGCGAGGCGGCGCCTGCATGAGCCCCATCCTGACGGTCGAGGACCTACGGGTCGGCTTCGCCACCGAAGACGGCATTGTGCAGGCCGTCGACGGCGTCTCCTTCGATCTGTCGCCGGGAGAGATACTGGCTATCGTCGGCGAGTCCGGCTGTGGCAAAAGTGTTACCGCGCAGACGATCACCGGCCTCACCCGCGCTCCGAACGCACGCATCACGGGTTCGGTCGACTATCGCGGCAAAGAGCTGAACGGACTGAACGACAATCAGCTGAAAGATGTCCGCGGCGAAGAGATCGCCATGGTCTTCCAGGATCCGATGTGCGCGTTGAACCCCGTCTACCGCGTGGGCGACCAGATCACCGAGATGATTCGCGCGCATCGCGATGTTTCCAGGAAGCAGGCCTTGGAACAGGCCGTCGACCTGCTCCGCTCGGTCGGCATCCCGAACCCCGAGCGCAGGGTGCGTGACTACCCGCACGAGTTCTCGGGAGGCATGCGCCAGCGCGTCATGATCGCCATGGCACTGGCCCTCGAGCCTGAAGTGCTGATCGCCGATGAGCCGACGACCGCCCTCGACGTGACGGTGCAGGCCCAGATTCTGCAACTGATCGATCGGCTCAACCGGGAGCGCGATCTGGCGGTCATCCTCATCACCCACGATCTCGGGGTCGTTGCAGAAGTCGCCGACCGGGTGCTGGTGATGTACGCCGGGCAGGTCGTCGAGGACGCCACCCTCAACGAAATCTTCTACGCGCCAAAGCATCCCTACACCTGGGGGCTGCTCGGTTCGCTCGCCCGGCTCGACCAGCCGCGGACGGCGCGGTTGGAGCAGATCCCGGGAGCTCCCCCGTCGCTACTGTCTCCTCCGTCGGGGTGTCGCTTCGCCCCGCGCTGCAAACACGTCTTCGGCGAGTGTGCCTCGCTACCGCCACTGGAGGCCCGCACCGGCGGTGCACATCTCGACCGGTGCTGGCTGGACCCGGAGGCCAAGGTGCGAGCGGATGGCTAAAGGCGAACCGCTTCTTGAGGTCACCGACCTCGTCAAGCACTTCCCGATCAAGTCGGGGATCGTGGTCGACCGCGAGGTCGCCCGGGTGCGCGCGGTGGACGGCGTCAGCCTCACCCTCAACGAAGGCGAAACACTGGGCCTGGTCGGCGAATCGGGCTGCGGAAAGTCGACGTTGTGCCGGGCGATCCTGCAGCTGACGACACCGACATCGGGGTCGGTCCGGTTCGCCGGCCAGGAACTGGTCGGCATGTCCCGGCGTGACCTGCGTGCGATGCGCCGCCAGATGCAGATGATCTTCCAGGACCCGTTCGCGTCGCTCAATCCGCGTAAGCGGGTGGGACAGATCATCGGTGACTCCATCGAGCTGCACGGGTTGGCACGGGGTTCGGAGTTGAAACGCCGGGTGCAGGACCTGCTCGACCGCGTCGGTCTGCAGGCCGAGCACTACAACCGATTCCCGCATGAGTTCTCCGGCGGACAGCGTCAACGCATCGGCATCGCACGGGCACTTGCGCTGCAGCCCAAGCTGATTGTGGCCGACGAACCCGTATCGGCGCTGGACGTTTCCGTGCAGGCGCAGATCATCAACCTGCTCGAGGACGTCCAGGACGAGTTCGGGTTGTCCTATCTCTTCGTGGCCCACGACCTCGGAGTGGTCCGTCACGTCTCCGATCGGGTGGCGGTCATGTACCTCGGCAAGATCGTCGAGGACTCCGGCGCCGATGCGCTATACGAGAAGCCGATCCACCCGTACACCAACGCGTTGCTTTCCGCGGTGCCGATTCCCGATCCGGAGCGCAACGCCGCCCGCGAGCGGCTTGTGCTGGAAGGCGATGTGCCGAGCCCGATCGACCCACCCCCCGGCTGCCACTTTCACACGCGATGCCCGTGGGCGACCGAGGTCTGTACGACAGACGAGCCGGCACTGGTCGAACACGGATCGGCCCACCTGGCGGCGTGCCACCATCCGCGGAACGTTTAAGGACAGGCCGCCGGCGCGTCGTCCCGGGCCATGCGGTCGGCGGGCAGTGTGTAGGTGACCACCACCTCGGCGTTCTCGGGTCCCCGGTTGGCCACCACGTGTGCCAGGCCTGCAGGCAGGAACACCGTCTGACCCGCGGTGAACGCCGTCGGCATGCAGTTGGCGGCGGTCTGCACGAAGACGGTGCCCTTGGTGACCACCGATTGTTCCGGCCCGGGGTGCGCGTGCCAGCCACTGCTTGCTCCGGCCCCCAGCACCAGGCTCTGAACAGAGAACGCCGTCTCTTCGCCGTTGGTGACGATCGAGATCGGCGTGTTCGAGGTGCCCTTGGCCAGATCGGTGCGCTCTACATCACCCTCCGGGGGCGTCGCGGCTGCCGAGCCTGCCAGGATTCCCGCCGTCACCATCATCGCGGCCGCAACGGGCAGCGTGCATGTGCACTTCACCATTCGTCAGATCTTAGGAAGTGAAGTGCCGCGTCGCGGGCTATTCCGCGGCGTCGGGCTCGTCTGTGGCGTCGGGCTCGTCTGAGCTGTCAGGCGACGTGTCCAACACGCTGACCGCGATGCCGTACGGAAGGAATCGCACCTTCCGCGTCGGGTCGGTGTTGTTCTTGTTCGCCCGCAACGCGTCGAGTTCGGTCGAGTACACCTCTTCGACGTGCGCCTTGCCGTCCTCGTCGACGGTGTAGATGGACCACACCCCGTCACCGGTCTCGCCGGTGGTTTCCGGCTCATGCCGCTGGCGACGCGAGAACTCGTCGAAGAGCACGCTCAACCCGGCTCGTTCACCGGTCATATCGAAAACCTTGCCGACCGCGTCGCGCAGTCCCTCGCCGGCTTCACGGATTACCCGATCGAAGTCTTCCGGATCGAATCCGAATGGCCCATTGCTACTCATCTCCCCAGTGTGCCACCGATCAGCCGTAAGGCGACGGTGGATACGGCTGATACGGCTGCTGATACTGCGGCGGCTGCTGGACAGGGCCCTGGTTGGGCACCTGAATCGGCACCGGCACGGGCACGAACGGGACCGTGATATAGCTCGTCGTCATCGATGGAGTAGTCGTCGTCGTTGTCGTGGTCGTCGTCGGAGACGTTGTGGTGGTGGTCGGCGACGTTGTGGTGGTCGTCGGCGACGTGGTCGTGGTCGTTCTCGTGGTGGTGATCGGCGGCTGTGTCGTCGTCGGGGTGGGCTCCGGCGGGGGCGGCGGCGCTTCGGTGACCGTTTCCACAACGGGCGGCGGGGGCGGCGGCTCCGGCGGCGGCGGCTCGGGGCTTTCCTTCGGCGGCGGAGGCGGTTCGGGTTCGGGCTGCTTGGGCGGTTCGACCTTCGAATCTTCGGTCGCCTTCGTGCTCTCCGAGGCGCTGGTCAATGCATACGCCACGCCGCCGACCGCGATGATGGCGATGACGGCGGCCACTCCGATCGTCAACTGCGCGATCCGGTGCCACGAGCGCCGCGGCTCCTCGGCGATCGGCCCCGTCGCAGGTACGTATTGAACCGACGGGCGCAAACCAGAATCCGTTAGCAGGTAGGGGTTCTCGCCGGTATAGGGGACGGGCTCGTCGCCGCCCGCATCCTGCGACCAGGCCAACGCGCGGAACGTTTCCGAACCGGGAGCGTCGGGCCCTGCCCCGATGTAAGCCGCCGCGGCCGCGGTGGCATCGGTAGCTGCCGCGGCGGCTCCCGTCGGTGCATCAGCATCGGCGACTACGGCGGCGGCTCCCGTCGGTGCATTGACGGCAGCGGCGGCACCCGTCGCTGCATCCGCGTCGGCTCCAAAAGCGGCGAAAAGCGCCGCACCGACCGCAGCGTTGAGCGAAGGCTGCGGTGTCGTTACCACCGGAAGCCGGGTGTGCTCGGAAAGCCGTTGTGTCACAAAGGGAATACTGGCCCCGCCGCCCACAACCGCGAGTGCGGCCAGGTCTGTCGGCGTTATCCCGTTGCGTTCGGCCAATTTGTCGAAGGCCGAGATGACACTGCCCAGCGGCGACCGAATCAAATCCTGCAGTTCATCCCGCGTCAGCCGGATCTCATTGCGGTAGCCGCGAAGTTCGATGAGCAGCTGGGTCGCGCTCTCGGCCGAGAGCCGCTCCTTGGCGAGCCGGCACTGTTCCCGAAGCCTGGTGAGCGACTCGACCGCCGCGGTGCCTGCGGGATCGACGTCGCCTGCCAGGTTGTCCAGAACGTGGGTCAGCAACGCCTGGTCGACGAGGTCACCGGAAAAGTCCGGGTAGCGCAACGTCTCACCGATGGGTTCGAACGCGGACGCAGCATTGGCCAGGGTGATGCTGGTGCCGCTGCCGCCGAAATCGAACAGAGCCACCACACCGTCGACGGTGATTCCGGGGTTCGCCTGCAGCGCCGTCAGGGCGGCGACGGCGTCCGGGACCAGCCGGACCGGCCCGTTGGTCCGCGAGAGGTAGGAGCTGTTGCCCAATGCACTCCGCAACGCCCATATCGTCGACGGACTCCAGTGCGCCGGGACCGCGATGGCCACGTCGTCCGACGGCCCTCCGCCTGCCTGCACCATCACGTCGAGGGCCTCGACCAGAAGTTGCTCGGCGAGGTAACTGGTCCCATCGGGGACCACCAACGGGACCCGGTCCCCCACGCGTTCGACGAAGCCGGTGATCGGGGCACCGGATTGAGCAAGGGTCAGCACCGAGCGGCGCGTCACAGGTTGATTGCCGACACGCGCCGCGACCAGGTTCGTTGTCCCGACCGACAACCCCAAGGGGTCGCTCATAACGGCCCACACCCTAGCCCCGAAATGGGCGTGTACGGCTCAGACACTCCGTGGGCAGCACTGCCGCGAATCGGCGGTGTGTTGCAATGTCGGGCATGGGTGACATCGACGACATCAAACGGGTGAAGTACCGCTATCTGCGGGCGCTGGACACCAAGCACTGGGACGAGTTTGCGGACACACTCACCGAGGACATCGTCGGCGACTACGGAAGCTCACTCGGCGAGGAGCACCACTTCACCGATCGTGACTCGTTGGTCGAGTTCATGCGTTCGTCGATGCCGGCCAATATCCTCACCGAGCACCGGGTGACGCACCCCGAGATCGACGTCGACGGTGACGAGGCCACCGGCATCTGGTACCTGCAGGACCGCGTCGTCGTACCCGAATTCGACTTCATGCTGTACGGCGCGGCGTTTTACCACGACCGGTATCGGCGCACCCCCGACGGCTGGCGGATCAGCGCCACCGGATACCAGCGGACGTACGAGATAAACATGTCCACCGAATCCCTCACCAAGTTCAAGGTGAAACCCGGTAAGGCGCTTAATATCTGAGTTTTACTCGGTAACCGCGATCAGCGCGCCGGGTCGCAACCATTGCATGATCTCGACCAGGGTGCCGTCATCGATCGCCACGCAGCCGGCCGTCGGACCACCGTCGGTGGCGTGCAGGAAGAATGCGCCACCGTTGCCCGGCACGCGCTCTTTGTTGACGCCCATCACGACGGCATGTACGTATTGCGGAATCTCCAGGTTCTCGGTACCGCTGGCCGGATCGGTATCGAACGGGCACTGGGCTTTCTTGCACACCTGCATGGTGTTGTAGGTCGGGCTCTTCATGTCGCCGTCCCACCAGTGGTCGGGCCCGACCTGGACATACTGCAGACCACCGCCAGGGTTCGGCGCCGTGCCGAAGGCGAAATCGAGGGTGAAGATGCCCATCGGCGTTTTCGCCTGGCCATCATGGGTTTCCGGGGCCATGCCATTCGCGCCGACGAAAGCGGGAATGCCTGTCCTGATCGGTTGCCAGCCGGCGGCGGTGCGTTGAAAGACATCGATCTTGGCCGACGAACCGCCAGCTCCCACAACGGAAATAACCTGCGTGGCGTTGCCGACCTTCGGGGCGAACCACGGCGTGTAGTCGGCCTGAGTGGCTGGCGCGGCAATCACTCGGCAGCCCCAACGACAGCACCGCTAGCAGCGATACCAAGCCATCGACGCACGCGCCCATGGTTGCACAAGATCAGGCCGCGGTTGGGCAGCTCGCCTGCTGGGTACGTTTGCGTCATGCGATTTCGGCGGAAACCTCAAGGCCTGCTGGGCCTGACCCAGATCGGCCAGGGTCTCGGCACCCTCGATCGCGAGGTCTTCGAGGCGATTGCGGAGTCGCCGAGCCCGCTGCTCGATGCCGCCATGCCCCGGCTGAGCCGGGCCGCCGACCATTCCAAGCTGTGGTTCGTCATTGCGGCCGCACTGGTGGCGACGCGGCATCCGTCGATGGCTCGAGGCGCAGTGCGCGGCGTCGTGAGCCTCGCGATCACCAGCCTCTTCACCAATCAGTTCGCGAAGCGCGTATGGAAACGGCCACGGCCCAACCGCACGTTGGTGCCGTTGGCGCGGCAGAGCCGTCGCTTCCCGACGTCGAACTCACTGCCGTCCGGACACTCCGCCAGCGCCGCCGCATTCGCGGTCGGCGTTGGATTGGAGAACCCTCCCGTCGGGCTGGGGCTGGCGTTGCTTGCCGGGCTGGTCGGGCTGTCCCGGGTCGCCGTGGGTGCGCACTATCCGGGCGACGTGTTCGCCGGCTTCGGCATCGGTGCGGGCATCGCAGTGCTCGGCGGCCGAATCGTGCCGCCGATCGTCCCCACCAAGATCCCCACCGCCGATCCATTGCGGGTGGAAACTCCCCCGCGGCCCGACGGTGCGGGCGTGGTGCTGGTGATCAATCCGGCGTCGGGCAGCGGTACCGGGGCGCGTGTCGTCGACGAAGTGCGCGACGCATTGCCTGCCGCGGAGGTCGTCGAGGTCGGCGAGGACGACGACATCGTGGCGGTGTTGCGCGACGCCGCAAAGCGCGCCGAGGTGCTCGCGGTCGGCGGCGGCGATGGCACCGTCTCGTGCGCTGCGGGCATCGCCGTCGAATCCGGCCTTTCCCTTGCGGTCTTTCCCGGCGGAACCTTCAACCATTTCGCCAAGGACATCGGCTGCGACAGCGTGGCCAAGACCGTCGATGCGATCCGGCTCGGCAGCGTCGCATGTGTCGACCTGGTCTGCCTCAACGAGGAACACATCGTCGTCAACACCGCCAGCATCGGCGCCTACCCGACGGTTCGTGCGGACCCGCGAGAAACTCGAGCACAAGATCGGCAAGCCGCTCGCCGGTCTGTACGCGATGTTCCACACGCTGCGGCGCGACGAGCCGGTACGCATCGCCTACGACAACAAGACCCTGCAGACATCGCTGTTCTTCCTTGGCAATTCGACGTATCTGCCGTCGGGCTTCGCGCCGTCGCGACGAACCAGGATGGACGACGGCCTCATCGACGTCCGCATTCTCGAAACCGGCCGCAGGTTCAGCACGCTGCGCATCGTCGCGTCGCTGGCGCTCGGCCGGCTGGAACGCAGCCCGCTGTACCACGAGATGCGGGTGCCCGAGTTCGCGTTCACCGCAGTGGACGGGTCCACCGTTCTGGCCCACGACGGCGAGGTCGGCACCGAGGTGCACGGAGGCGAGCTTCAGCGTGAACTACCGGGCGCTGCCGGTGTTTCGTCCGCTGCCGTGATCGGCACGACGGGCGGCACCAGCAGCACGCACACGACGAACCACACGTAACCCAACGCCCATCCGGCGAGCACATCGGACGGGTGGTGCACGTTGAGCACGACCCGTCCCACCCCGATCGCGACCACGACGACCGCGCCGACGGCGATCAGCCACACCCGTAGCGGACGGCGCACGACCGGCAGCACGAGAGTCAACAACGCCAACACGCCGACCATGACGCCGAGCGCATGTCCCGACGGAAACGACGTCGATGCCGCGTGCACCAGCGCCTCGGCCGGCCGCGGACGGTTGGCGGCGGCCTTGGCCGCCTCGGTGATGAGCCCGCTGAGCTCGACGGAGATCACCAGGAACACCGCTGTCCGCAGGTTGCGCCGCGCCAATGCGAACGACGATCACCGCCAAGGCGAACAACCGGAAAGCGGTCGGTCCCAGCACCGTGCAGAGCACATCCCAGAACGTGACCCAGCCGGGATGCGCGATTCCGAAGGCATGCAGCGCATCGAGCGCGGACCTGTCGATGACATCGAGCCAGTGCCACTTCGCAACGAAGCCGACCCACATCAGCCACATACACCGCAAGCGCCACCACTGCCAGGCCAACGAGCCGACGCTTTCCGCGCTGTCACCCTCTAACGAGTACCACGCTGCCGCTACGGTGCCCTTATGGCTGTGTTTCTGCGCAAACTGCTTCGCATCGGCGGACTGCCCGATGAGCTGCGCGCTCAAGTCGAGGCCGAAGGGATCATCCATCTGGCCGAGTACCTCCCGGTCACTCGGCGGTTCAGCGGATCCGTTCCCGGCAAGAGGGCGTCCACAAACATCTCCAGCTATGTCGGCTCGCTGGTGTTCACCCCGCAGCGGGTGCTGGGCACATTGTCGTCGGTGCCCAAGCTCGCGGGCCGCACCATCGACCAGCGGTGGGACGCCCCGCAGAGCGGAGCGGTCAAGGCGGACATCTCGAACACCGGGCTGCATATCGAGGTCAACATCGCCGAGGTCGACCCGCGGTTCAGCGGCCACCTCTCTCTGAACTACAAGGACGCCATCCCCGACGACGTCCTGATGCGACTGCCCCGCAGATCGCTGGCGTTCGATGTGCCACCCGAGTACGTCCTTCGCGCAGTGGGGTTCCCGCCCGAGGCTAGATCTAGGGCCACGTCTCGGGCCACCACAGAGTGGTCGTCACCCCACAAGGGGGCTTTTATTGGCGGGCACAGGAGCCTCCGACGCGAATCGGAGGCTCCTGTTGCCGTGCGCGCCTAGGGACTGGGGTCAGTCCTCGGTGTTTCCTGGGGTGTGCTCGTGGTGCCCTGTGCGTAGGCGCGGTTGCCCGCGAGCGACGAGTTGTTGATTCCGGTCTGGGTCCCGTCAGCGCCCTTGGCATCCCCGGGATAGCGGGGGATCGACAGGTTGTTGTCCCTGCCGATGGCCCCGAATGCGCCCGCACCAGAACCAATGGCGCTGGCGGACGACTCGCATCCTTGGGCCGACTTGACGCAGTAGTTGGCGACGTCCGCCGAGCTGGTCGCGGCCAGGGCGATGCCCGGTACCGTCAAGCAGCAGCAAACAGCGCGAAGCCTGCAATCGCGTTGCGCATGCTCTTTCTGCCAGCGATGGTTGACAAGGTCATATGTAAGCCCCCTCATGGGTTGTGGATTACGTGAGCCCCCCCGACCCGGTCGCCAGTCTGTTAGCTGAGCAGGTAGTCGCGCAAGGACGTTTCGCGCAAAGTTTTCGGGCACTGGCGGCACCCGGTGTACCGGCGTGGCCGGGTACCCGATCCGGTATGTTTTGGATAACTCAGCTGCTCGCTTAGAACAGCACCCGAACGATCGTCTCGGCCACCGCGGCCGGCTTGTCCGACCCGTCGAGTTCGATGGTGTTCTTTACAGTCATGTTGACCGTGTTGTCGTCGACCTTCGTCGCATCGACGAGCTCGGATCGGGCACGGATCCGGCCGCCGGACGGCACCGCGGCGATGAACCGCACCTTGTTCAGCCCGTAGTTGATGGCCATCTTCGCGTTCTCGACGCGGTAGTTGTCCTTGGTCAGCGCCGGGATCATCGACAGTGTCAAGAATCCGTGCGCAATCGTTCTGCCGTAGGGGCTTTCGGCCTTCGCCCGTTGGGCATCGATGTGGATCCACTGGTGATCTCCGGTCGCATCGGCGAAGTCGTTGATGCGCTTCTGGTCGATCTCCTGCCAGTCGCTGACCCCGAGTTCCGACCCGACCGCAGCGGTGGCGTCGTCGATCGAAGTGATCACCTTCATCAGAAAGCTTCCTCTCGTAAGTCCATGGTCTTCAGGTCCACACCCTCGACGATCTTGCGTTCGGAAGTCAACCGCGGCAACACACTCTTCGTGAAAAAGTTTGCGGCGGCTACCTTTCCGGCGTAGAAGTCGCGATCGCGATCGGATGGATCGCCGTCAAGTGCGTTCAGCGCGATCTCGGCGTGGGATAACAACAGCCAGCCGATCAACAGGTCACCGACCGCCAACAGAAAGGCCACTGACCCGAGACCGACCCGATAGAGCTCGCGTGGGTTCTCCTGAGCTCCAAGCAGATATCCGGTCATTGTCGCCACCATCGCCTGCATATCGGCGAGCGCCGTGGCCAGCACGGCGCGGCCATCGCCCAGCTCCGGCCTCGCGGTATCACTGTCGAGGAAACTCTGAATCTGTGCGACGACGTGCTGCAGCGCTACCCCCTGATCGCGGGCGATCTTGCGGAAGAAGAAGTCCTGCGCCTGAATTGCCGTCGTGCCCTCGTAGAGGCTGTCGATCTTCGCGTCGCGGATGTACTGCTCGATCGGATAGTCCTGCAGGAATCCCGATCCGCCCAGGGTCTGCAGCGACTCGGTCAGACATTGGTAGGCCCGTTCGGAGCCGACACCCTTGACGATCGGCAGGAGTAGGTCGTTGACCCGTTCGGCGAGCTCGGCATCAGCCCCGGAGACGATCGCGGCCACCGCCGGGTCCTGGTGTGCGGCGGTGAACAGATAGAGCGCCCGCAGCCCCTCGGCGTAGGACTTCTGGGTCATCAGCGCCCGGCGCACGTCGGGGTGGTGGATGATGGTGACCCGCGGTGCGGTCTTGTCGGTCATCTGGGTCATGTCGGCGCCCTGCACCCGGGTCTTCGCATACTCCAACGCATTCAGATACCCGGTCGATAGCGTCGCAATCGCCTTGGTGCCGACCATCATTCGCGCATACTCGATGACCTTGAACATCTGGGCAATGCCGTTGTGGGTGTCACCGACCAACCAGCCGACGGCGGGTGTGCCGTGCTGACCGAAAGTGAGTTCACAGGTTGCCGACGCTTTCAGCCCCATCTTGTGTTCCAAACCGGTGACGAAAACCCCGTTGCGCTCTCCGGGCTCTCCGGTTTCCGGGTCGGGCAGGTACTTCGGAACCAGGAACAGGCTCAGTCCCTTGGTTCCCGGTCCTGCACCCTCGGGTCGCGCGAGCACCAAGTGCAGGATGTTCTCGAACACGTCGTCGGTATCGCCATTGGTGATGAACCGCTTGACGCCATCGATGTGCCAGGTGCCGTCTGCCTCTTGGACCGCCTTCGTGCGGCCCGCGCCGACGTCGGATCCGGCGTCGGGTTCGGTGAGCACCATGGTGGCGGCCCAGTTCCGCTCGACGGCCAGCTGCGCCCAGTGCCGCTGCTGTTCGGTCCCGATGTGGAACAGAATGTCCGCCATGACCGGGCCTGCCATGTAGAGGAACACTGGCGGGTTGGCGCCGAGCGGCAGTTCGTTGATCGCCCACAACACCATCGCAGGCGCAGGCAGGCCGCCGATGTCCTCGTCGAGCCCGACCCGGAACCACTCGCCCTGCCGCCAGGCCCGCAATGACTCCTTGAACGGTTCCGGCAACGACACCGCGTGGGTCGCAGGATCGAACGTCGGCGGGTTTCGGTCGGAAACCGCGAAGGACTCAGCGACAGGTCCGTCGGCCAGGCGAGCCGCCTCGTCGAGCATCTGGCGTACGGACTCGCCGTCGAGGTCACCGAACTCGCCGGTTGCCAGCGCCTTTTCCAGCTCGAGCACCTCGAAAAGGTTGAACTCGAGATCCCGCACGTTGCTCTTGTAGTGACCCATCACCAGCCCTCCGCAGCGACTTGGCCGAGCGTAACCCGTCCTAGGCGCCCTGGAACCGGGCTTTACGCCGCTCCTTAAACGATTGGATGCCCTCGGCGGCGTCGGCGGTGCCGAACAACGCGGTCATGTCGGTCTGCAGACGCGCGATGGCGGCTTCGTCGCCCTGCTCGCGCGCCAGGTGAGCTGAGGCCAGCGCCGTCCTGACACCCCGCGGCGCTGCGCTTTCCGCGATCGTCTTGGCGATGTCCTTGGCCCGCGCCACCGCCGCGGAACGGTCGGCGGCCACCTCCTGCACCAGGCCGATGCGGTGTGCCTCCGCAGCGTCGAATTCGTCCCCGGTCAGGATCCAGCGCATGGCATTGCCCCATCCGGTCAAGCGCGGAAACCGGATGGTGGCGCCCCCGAACGGATACATCCCTCGTCGGACTTCCATCTGGGAGAAGCGGGTGCCTTCGGCCGCTATCCGGATGTCGGCTGCCAACAGCAGCTCGATGCCCGCGGTCATGCACCAGCCGTGGGCCGCCGCGACTACCGGTTTGATCCAGGGACCGTCGAGGCGCCACGGATCCCGGCCGTCTTCGGGAATCGGCTGCGCGCCGGCCAGGATGGCCGGGCCGACATCGGTCAGGTCGAGCCCGGTGGTGAAGTGGTCGCCGTGGCCGAACAGCACCCCAGCCCACAGGGTGTCGTCCGACTCCAGCAGCGCATACGCGCGTGCCAGGTCGGCGACCATCGCGAGGGTGAACGCGTTGCGTTTATCGGGCCGGTTCAGGCCGATGGCCAGCACGTGGCCATCGCGTTCCAGCGTGACCGTGTCCAGGCTCAGCTCCGATGCTGTCATCACCCGAGTCAACCGCTCCTGGCCAAATTATGCAATTAATCATAATTAAGCTCGCCGCGAGTCAATCGCCTTACCTGCGTTTTTAGGGCTATCCACCTGCTGTTTGCCGTCTGGAATGCCCTATCGCCGCCCGGCGTTATTGCGCATATGTCTTATCGGTTCTATGCTTTTCACCATAACTTGTAGGAGGCACACGATGTGGGTCATTGAGCTCAACTTCGCCGGCCGCCGGTTCACGCATCGGGTGCCCGACCGCCGTCGGTCGCTGCTCCGCATCGCGCAACGCAGCGTCGCTTGGCGGCCAGCCCAGCTTCAGAACCCCCACGCGGCCTGAGACTGCTGCCACGTGCCTGCAACGAAGACCCGAACCAAACGCGGTTCGACGCGAGCCAACATGCTGATCAGCGCCGCCGAGGTGATGCGCGAACGCGGCGCCGCAGGCGTCACGATCGACGAGGTGCTCGCCCGCAGCGGCGCTCCCCGCGGTTCGGTGTACTACCACTTTCCCGGGGGCAGGAACCAGATCCTGACCGAGGCGCTGCAGTTTGCAGGCGAAGCCATCACCGGCTTGATCGACGAAGCCGCCCAGAAGGGCGGCATGGATTTGGTTCGTCAGTTCGTCGAGTTCTGGGACCAGTTGCTGGCTGAAAGCGATTTCACCGCGGGCTGCCCGGTCGTCGCGGCGGCCATCGGCTGTGCGGGTGATGAGCCGCAGCTGACCACGGTGGCGGGCAGCATTTTCGGTCTTTGGCGCGACGCGCTCACCCGGGCCTTCGTCGGTGACGGCTTCGATGAGGCCGACGCCGCGTCGCTGGCGATCATGTGCATCGCCTCGCTGGAGGGCGCCGTCGTGCTGTGCCGGTCGACCCGCAGCGTCGACCCGTTACGCGATGTGGCCTGCCAGGTCGAATTCCTGATCAAATCAAGGGAATTCGTCCAACGGTACGGTGTGCCGACGGTAAACGCCGACCGCTAGGCCTTGCGCCAACGGGCACACACGAAGTCGCCGTTGACACCCGACTCCACCAATTTCCACTCCGTATGCGCGGGCAACAGGCGCCCGCCCGTTCCCAGCGTGCATGGTGCGTAGCTGACGATCAGCTCGTCGATCAGCCCTTCGCGGGCGAACTGGGCGGCCACGTCGCCTCCGCCGACCACCCAGACGTCCTGGTAACCGGCCGCCTCCAAGAGCCGCTGCTGCAGCTCGGTGATGTCACCGTGGTACGTGTGCACCGGATGACCCGGGCGGACGATATCCGGCCGATGAGTCAACACCCAGCTGGGCTGTTTGTACATCCACTCACCGGGCTCGTTGGTCACGATCCACTCGTATGTGGTGGCGCCCATCACGAGTGCGCCGACAGACTCACTGAACGCCCGGTATCCGAAGGGGCCGTCCGCGTCTATGTTTCGGGACAGAAGCCAGTCGAGGCTGTCCCGGTCGTCGACGATGTATCCGTCGATGCTGGAAGCCGTGAAGTAGATGGTCGCCATCGAAGCAAGCGTAGCCGCGGGTCAGGTATCCATGACCTGTTTGACCCTGGCCTCGACGTCGCCTAGGCCGGTGAGGTCGATGCCGAACCGGTCGGTCAGCGCCTCGACGACCTGCGCCGCGGTATCGAAGCGGATCCGCTCACTCTTTTCCTTGCGGTGGATGGCGAGGTTGCGTCCACGCAGGTTCCACCGCGCGACGTCGGTAACGAGCGCGACGGAGAGGCCGGTGACGAATCCCGACTCCGGATACGTTGAGACATACCAGCTTCCGACTTGACGGTCGATCATCGGAAACGGTCTCGTGGTGAACAGGTAGAGCGGTTCCCACGCGTCTCGGATCTCGCTTTCCAACACATAGCCGTCGCTGTGCTCACGAATTCGGTACGGCTCGTGCCGGGTCTGCTGCACCGTGTCGGTCTCGAACCGGATTGGCGACGACAGGGTCTGGCCGCCGAACCCGACGTCGACGAGGTAGCGACCGCCGTCACCGGGCACCGTCACCGCGAGTGCCTGATGCGTCTGGGCGGGTAGTTCGCCGCTGGTGTTCATCCAGACCACGCGGCCGCCGAGAACGTCGACCTCGAAACCCAACTGCGCCAGCACATGTGCCATGACACCGTTGTGTTCGAAGCAGTAGCCGCCCCTGCGTCGGTACACCAGCTTGTCGAACAGCGCGTCAGGTCGCAGGTCAACCACGGGGACGCCCATCACCGGATCGAGGTTCTCGAACGGAATCGAGCGGTTGTGCGCGGCCACCAGCGCGGCGAGCACTTCCAGCGTCGGGTCGGTCGGGCCTATGTAGGAGATACGGCTGAAATAGCCGGTGAGGTCGATGTCGGCCATAGCGTCAACTGTCTCACCCGCCCCGTCTCATCGCTTTGAGCGTTGCCGCTTGCCCGC
Organism: uncultured Actinomycetota bacterium; assembly: GCA_963713225.1. Classification (GTDB taxonomy): domain Bacteria; phylum Actinomycetota; class Actinomycetes; order Mycobacteriales; family Mycobacteriaceae; genus Mycobacterium. The sequence goes on from CAVQLB010000006.1 coordinate 248,599, forward strand.
TGAACGACCCGCCATTCGCCAGCGTCCGCCGACGGATGCAAATGGGGTAGTTCACTACCCCAGCCGAGCGTGCTTCCCGGACCCGAAGATATTCGGATCGGTGGCCGACCAAGTCGAGTGCCGATGCCGAGACGCAAGTAACGGACGGGGAGAGGTTCTTCGTTCGATCGCACAGTAAGGGGATTGCGACATGAAGGTTCGCAAAGCAGTTGCAGGATCCGTTCTCGCCGCAGGTTTGGGCGTGGCCGGAATATTCAGCGGCGGAACGGCTTCCGCAGCACCGGGTATCTCGTTCGACCCTGGGACGAACGGGAACGGCACCATCGGCATCGGGGACACCCAGTCCGCGACCGGCGCAACGGCTAAAGCGACGCCGGGCAACCGTGCGTTGGCCATCAGCCTGATCGGACCGTCGAGGGCCGAAGTTTTCAGCGGGTCCAACAACACCGCATTCGCATTCGACGGCCAGTCGTTGGTCAACGGTGGCTCGGATAACAACGTGTTCACGTCCTACGGCGCGACCACCGTCCTCGGAGGTGACGACAAAGGCAACACCTTCATCAATGCCGGCGGCGTGACCTTCACCGACGGCGATGCCGAGAACCAGACCTCGCTCCAGTTCTGCGGCACGCGACTCTCGGCGCAGAGCAGCCACATCACGACCACCAAGATGCCGGCGGGCCAGGGCATCTGCTAGCCGTCAGGTCCCCGTCCAATTCGGCGCCCGCTTTTCGGCGAAGGCCACCGCGCCCTCCCTGGCGTCGTTGCTGGTAAACACCGGCATCAGGATCTTCGTCTGCTCGGCGAACATGGTGTCCGGACTCCAGCCGCGCGACTCGACGATGATGCGCTTGGTCGCCGCCACTGCCAGCGGTCCGTTGGCGGTGATCCGTTCGGCCAGCGCGATCGCCGCCTCGAGAACGTGTCCCGGTTCTGCCAGCGCGTTGACCAGGCCCAGTTCCTGTGCCCGAACGGCGGACAGGGTGTCGCCCGTCAGCGCCAACTCCATCGCGATCGCGGGCGGGATGCGCAGGGGCAGTCGCAGCAGACCGCCCCCGCCCGCGACCAGGCCGCGCTTGACCTCGGGGATGCCGAAGACGGAGTCCTTCGACGCCACGATCAGGTCGGTGGCCAGGGCGAGTTCCATTCCGCCTGCCAGCCCGTAGCCCTCGACCGCGGCGATCAGCGGCTTGACCGGCGGACGTTCGGTGTACCCCATTCCGCGGCCCTCGACGATGACGTTCTCGCCGCGGGCGAACGCCTTGAGGTCCATTCCGGCGGAGAAGGAGCCGCCCGCCCCGGTCACGATGCCGACCGAAAGGCCGGCGTCGCCGTCGAGTCGGTCCATGGCGTCGGCCAATCCCTGGCTGACCGCGGCATTCACCGCGTTCTTGGCCTGGGGCCGGTTGATGGTGATGATCAGGATGCGGTCGCGCTGCTCGACCAGGACGGCTTCTTCACTCTTGGCTTCTTCGCTCACGCGGGTGATGCTAGCGACCGGGCGGTGAGCCAATGCGCCGACTGGGTACTATAGAAAACTAGAACACGTTCTAATTCGACAGGGGGCCCCATGGCCACGACCGATATCGAGCCGTCGGAACTCACCAAGTGGGATCCGGGCCTGACCGAGCGCGTGATGGGGTTGGCCCGGCCGTTCCTCAAGCGGTACTTCCGCTCGGAGGTGCGCGGCTTGGAGCACATGCCGCCCGGCGGCGCGCTGTTGGTGTCGAACCACTCCGGCGGCATGCTGCCGATGGACGTTCCGATCCTCGCCGCCGACTTCTATCACCAGCACGGCTACGAGCGGCCGCTCTACACGCTGAGCCACGACATGCTGATGGTGGGACCGACGGGCGACTTCTTCAAGAAGATCGGCTACATCAGCGCCAATCACGAAAACGCCGACGAGGCGCTGCGGTCCGGCGGTCTGGTCGTCGTGTTTCCCGGCGGCGACTACGACGTGTACCGGCCGACGTTGTCGGAGAACAAGATCGACTTCGGCGGCCGCACCGGCTACATCAAGGCCGCCCTCAACGCCGGGGTGCCGATCGTGCCCACGGTCGGTATCGGCGGCCAGGAGACGCAGCTCTATCTGTCCCGCGGCACCTGGCTGGCCAAGCGGCTCGGGCCGATCGCGCGGTTGGCGCGCGCCAAGATCGTGCCGATCTCGTTCGGCTTCCCGTTCGGCCTGAGCCTGGTGATCCCACCGAACATTCCGCTGCCCGCCAAGATCGTCATGCAGGTGCTGCCGCCGATCGACATCGTCGCCGAGTTCGGCGAGAACCCGGACATCGACGAGGTCGACGCACACGTCAGGCATGTCATGCAGCGGGCACTGGACGAATTGGCCGGCGAACGCCGCCTGCCGGTGCTGGGCTGAGCGGGCTACGATGGCACTGCTCGACCGGCTGAACGACACGGTGGGCCTGGTCGCCACCATGCGGCGGGCGGGGATGATCGCGCCTTTGCGGCCCGACAAGTACCTGCGGATCGCCGCGGCCATGCGTCGCGAAAACGTCTCAGCCATTTCAGGTTTCGCGTCCGCTGCACAGCGCTGCCCGGATCGGCCCGGGCTCGTCGACGAGCTCGGCACCCTGACCTGGCGTGAAATCGATCAGCGGTGCGACGCGTTCGCGGCGGCCCTGCAGGCCCTTCCGGGCGGACAGCCGCGGGTGATCGGGATCATGTGCCGCAATCACCGCGGCTTCATCGAGGCCGTCGTCGCGGCGAACCGCATCGGCGCCGACCTGCTGCTGTTGAATACCTCATTCGCCGGGCCCGCCCTGGCGGAAGTGGTCGCCCGCGAGGGCGCGGACACCGTCGTCTACGACGAGGAGTTCACCGAGATCGTCGACCGCGCACTGGCCGACAGCCCGGATGCCAAAAGGATCGTCGCCTGGACCGATGACGCTTCGGCGCTCGGAGACTCGCCCACCGTCGAGAAGATGATCGCCGCGCATGCCGGGCAAGAGCCGAAGCGCGCCACCGAGAAACCGCGGACGATCCTGCTGACCTCCGGCACGACCGGCACCCCGAAGGGCGCCAAGCTGACGGGCGGTGACCCCAGCGCGCTCAAGGCGATCCTGGACCGCACCCCGTGGCACACCGAGGAGGCCATCGTCGTCGCCGCCCCGATGTTTCACGCATGGGGATTTTCCCAATTGATCTTCGCCGCGACGATGGCATGCACGATCGTCACCCGCCGCAAGTTCGACCCAGAGGCGACCTTGGAGTTGGTCGACCGGCACCGGGCGACCGGGCTGGCCGTGGTGCCGGTGATGTTCGACCGGATTATGGAACTGCCCGACGGGGTACGTAACCGCTACAGCGGACGGTCGTTGCGGTTCGCCGCCGCGTCGGGGTCGCGGATGCGCCCGGATGTGGTGACGGCCTTCATGGACCAGTTCGGTGACGTCATCTACAACAACTACAACGCCACGGAGGCCGGATTGATCGCGTCGGCGACGCCAGAAGACCTTCGCGCGGCTCCCGACACCGCGGGCAAGCCGGCACCCGGGACGGAGCTTCGGGTGCTGGACGCCGACTTCCGCGAAGTCCCGACGGGTGAGGTCGGCCAGATCTATTGCCGCAGCGGCACACTTTTCGGCGGCTACACATCCGGCAAGACCAAGGACTTCCACGAAGGCTTCATGGCCTCGGGCGACCTGGGCTACCTCGACGAGAACGGCAGGCTCTTCGTCGTCGGCCGCGACGACGAGATGATCGTCTCCGGCGGAGAGAACGTCTATCCCATCGAGGTCGAGAAGGCGTTGGCGGCCCATCCCGACGTGGCCGAGGCGGCGGTCATCGGGGTGGACGACGAACAGTACGGTCAGCGGCTGGCGGCGTTCGTCGTGCTCAACGACGGCGCGGGTGCATCTCCCGACACACTGAAGCAGCACGTGAGGGAAAGCCTGGCGAATTACAAAGTGCCGCGGCAGATCTCCGTGCTCGATGAACTTCCGCGCAGCATCACCGGCAAGATCGTTCGTAAAGACCTCCAGGCCCTCGTCGACAATGGGTAGGCGCCATCACCCGCTGCTGCGCGCATCAGCGGAACTCCTCAACGCGGCGAACGGCGTGCGGCCGCTTGGCCGCGACGGATATCCGACCGTGGCCCAGTTCGCGTTCGGCTGGCCGACCTCCGAGATGGCGCCGCTGTATATGGCCGGCTCGATGCTCGGGGCGCTGTTCCGCGCGTGGCGTGGGGACTACAAGAGCGGGCGCGGTCGAATCGCATTGGTGCTCAAGGTGATCACGTGGGGCCTGCTGGGCCTGATCATGTACCGCAACGTGAAGTCCGAGCCATATTTCGAGACGCCACTCGCCGAGACGCTCGGCGACGACTACGAGGCGATCGCCGCACAGTCACAGCCGGCCCGACGACGACGACGCGACCTCGTCGGCGTGCCACCCCATGAATTGATCCGACGCCGATACGTCGAGAAGGCGGACACCGTCAGGTATGGGCCACACCGGCGAGTCAACTTCGCCGATATCTGGCGCCGACGCGACCTGCCACGCGATGGCAAGGCCCCGGTGCTGCTGCAGGTGCCCGGCGGTGCCTGGATGATCGGCATGCGCCGACCGCAGGCCTATCCACTGCTCAGCCACCTCGCCGAACGCGGCTGGGTATGCGTGTCGATCGACTACCGCGTCAGCCCGTGGCACACCTGGCCGGACCACATCGTCGACGTCAAGCGCGCGCTGGCCTGGATCAAGGAGCACATCGCCGAATACGGCGGCGACCCCGACTTCGTCGCGATCACCGGCGGCTCGGCGGGCGGCCACCTGTGCGCTCTGGCCGCATTGACCCCCGACGATCCGCAGTACCAGCCCGGGTTCGAGGACGCCGACACCTCCGTGGTTGCGGCGGTGCCGATCTACGGCCGCTACGACTGGTTCTCCACGAAGGGCCCCGGCCGCAGGGAGTTCGTCGGATTGCTGCAGCGGCTCGTGGTCAAGAAGCGCCTCAAGGAACACCGGCAGGTCTACCTCGATGCGTCGCCGATCACCCGGGTGCGGCCCGACGCCCCGCCGTTCTTCATCCTGCACGGGGAGGACGACTCCCTCATTCCCGGTTCCCGAGGGACGCGAGTTCGCCGCGGCGATGGGTGATGTGTCGAAGTCGACCGTCACTTATGCCGAGATTCCGCACGCCCAGCACGCATTCGACTTCTTCGGATCGCCGCGCGGGCACTACACCGCGCAAGCGGTCGAGAAGTTCCTGTCCTGGGTGCACGCCACCCGAGACGAGAAATAGCTACTGCGCCATCGCCTTCTCGACCACCGTCAGCTCCTCGGAAAGCCCTGCGGCGCGCCGGATTTCGATGAATGCCTCGATCATCGCGTCGGTCAGCTCATGCGGGTCCTGCAGTGTGGCGCCATCGGAGAGCACCGAGATGTTCAGCTGGTCGACGTAGCTCCACACCGTGATGTTCAAACCGCTGCCGGTGGTCAGCGGGCCGACCGAGTAGATCTCGGTCACCAGCGCGCCGCCGACCCGGCCGGGCTCACGCGGTCCCGGCACGTTCGAGATCGGCAGGTTGAGCACCTTGTTCTGGCCGTCCTTCTCCGCGAGCCAGCGGAACAGCGCCTCCGCCGGAGCGGGCGGGAAATACGACGACCATCGGCTCACCAGCTCGGGCCCCATGAGGTGGTGGGTCTCCTTGGCGTCGACCGCGGCGTCATGCACGGCCTGCACCCGCTCCAGCGGATCGTCGAGCTCGATCGGCACCACCATCATCACGCCGGTGAAGTAGTTACCCGAGATGCGATCGCGCGAGAAGTCGAAACTCACTGGGACGGACGCCAACAGCGGATGGTCGGCCTGTCCGTCGTACTTCAGGCACAGCCCGCGTAGCGCCCCGGCCGAGATCGCGAGCACCATGTCGTTGATCGTGACGCCGAGGTGCTTGGCCGTCTCCTTCACATCCGCGAGAGCCAGTGTCGCGGTGGCGAATTTGCGCTCCGCGTCGACCTTGTGGTTCATGAAGGTCGGTGGCGGGGTGAACGGTCGGGTGAGCTCGGCCGAGAACTTCTTGGCGCTCTTGCGCACCCGGCCCACCCCCTGGGCGGTGTACCGCATCACGCCGGGCAGCCTGCCGATGTGCCGCACGTGGTCGGCGACTGCCGAGCGCACCAGCTCGCTCGTGCTCGGGGCGGGGTCGGTGGCATAGATCGCGTTCGGGCGGCGGCCCCTCCTGGAGGTCCATCCCGCGCGCCAGCAGGTTCGCCGACGCCACACCGTCGGCCAGCGCGTGGTGGATCTTGCCCAGCACCGCGATGCGGCCGTTGGCCAACCCCTCGATGAAGTACATCTCCCACAGCGGCTTGCTGCGGTCCAGCGGAGTGCTCGCGATCCTGCCGACCGCCTCATCCAACTGGCGGCGCCCACCTGGACTGTCGACGCGGTACGGGCGCACGTGATAGTCGAGGTCGACCTCGCAGTTCTCCCGCCACATCGGGTGGTGCATCTTCAGCGGGATGTCGATCAGCTGATACCGGAACGGATCGAGCAGGTACATCCGGCCGTGTATGACCTTGCGGAACTCCTCGACCCCGAACTGCCTGCCCTTGAGATCGGCGAGTTCGATCACCGCAAGCTTGAGCGTGTGCATGTGCACGTTCGGTGTCTCGCTGTACAACAGCACAGCATCCCAGCCGCTGAGCCTCTTCACCCCTGTTACCTCCTACCGGAGGCGTCTATATAACCTCTTTGGCCTTCATCAGCGACCGGTTTCGGTGAATATGGTTGAGGAACAACCCGATTGCCGTCGCCACGGACCCGGTGCGGGCGCCGTCGGTCATGTCGAACCCGTGTCCGGCGCCCGGCAACTCGATGTAGCTGACCACTGAGCGGGACACTGCACGCAGCCGCTCGACGAAGCCACGAGCCTGCGCGACGGGGATGATCGAGTCGCCGCTGCCGTGGATAACAAGAAATGGCGGGGCGTCCGGATGTATCTGAGCGATCGGCGAGGCCTTCCGGAAGATCTCCGGGTGACGGTCGATCTTGCGCCTGACCACCACGCGCTCCAGGAAGTCGACGAAACGGTCGCGCTCCGGGGTGGAGCGGTCCTCCCAGTCATAGCGGCCGTAGATGCCGACGACGGCATCGACGGAGGTGTCAGAGCCCTCCGGGAGGTCAGCCTGTAACTCGGGATCGTTCGGCGTCAGACCGGCCAGCGCCGACAGGTGGCCACCTGCCGAACACCCCGATATCGCAACGAAATTTCGGTCGCCACCGAATCGGTCCACGTTGGCGCGCGCCCATGCGATCGCGGTCTTCACATCGGTGATGTGTGCAGGCCAGCGATTGTGCGGCGAAACCCGGTAGTTCACCGACAGGCACACCCAACCCTGCTGGGCCAGATATGACATCAGCGCATAGCCCTGCAGTTGCCTTCCGCCGTGGATCCACGCCCCGCCGGGAACGAAGATCATCACCGGCGCCGGTTCGACAGGCAGTTCCTTTGGACGCCACACATCCAGCAACTGCGACGGGTGATCGCCATAGCGAACCGAGGCGCGGTGCAGGCTGCGGCGGTGCTGCCGCATCTTCAGCACCGGCGCGTACCGGTCCGGCACAGGCCAGTCGATCGCCAGGTCGGCAGCCGACACGGTGCCCCGCAGTGCGGCGTCGATCACGGCATTGGTCGACTCGAGGTCCTGTTTGCGAATCGCCGCCTGGTCGGACGTATCCCGCGACCGTGCGCTATTTGAGAAGAAGTCCGGAACATGCTTGTATCCCCAGATGCCCATGGCGGTCGCAGCACCAAGGGGCTCAAGGCGTTTCCCGATAATGGGCAGTGACGCAGAGGCGACACTCATAGCCAACAGATAGTCGGTTGGTCCGGCGCGAAGAAACCAACGGGCGCGTTTCCGTAAGGAGGGTGCGGGGTACCGGCCGTCCGGCCTAACCGTCATGGCCCGAATGTACCCCGCAACGCCCGCGTCAAACGTCAACATTCGAAGGATGTCTACGAATGGCACGTTGGAGCCTCGAATGTGATCTGGATCACAAAGTCCGACCTGCCAGAATGCATATTAACTTTCCTCGGGCACCCGTCTAACGGCAAAGGACTTCCAACGTGAGCAAGTCAGCACTAGCCATCACCGACGAGCATCAGGATCTCGCCGACGCCGCGATCGGCCAGTTGACACGGCTTTCGACGAGGGCCGGGGCTCGCGCCACGCTCGAGGGCGGATCCTCGCACCCGGAAGACGTGTGGAAGGCATCCGCAGAGTTGGGTTGGTTGGGCCTGGCCATCGCAGAGGAGCACGGCGGTTCGGGCTTCGGTCTTTCCGAACTGGCAGTTGTGCTGGAAGCCCAGGGCCGGGAGCTGAGCCCTGGACCGTTCCTCCCCACGGTGGCCGCCGCGGTCGTGATTGACCGGTGCGCATCGGATTCGCTGCGAGCGCAGCTGCTTCCGGGTGTCGCCGACGGGTCTACGGTCGCGGCGCTCGGCTTGTCCGGCAGCGTGGTCGTCGGCTCGGACCTGGTCGTTACCGGTGAGAGCCCGGCGGTTCTCGGTGCGCCTGATGCCGAGGTACTTGCGCTCATCGCGGGCGAGGATGTGGTGGTCGTCGACGCGGGCACCGAAGGCGTCACGATCACCGCACTGGACTCCCTCGACACCACCCGCACCGTCGGATCGGTGGCTCTTCGTGACGTCACAGTCAGCGAGGACAGGGTCTTGCGCGGCGCCGCGCGGCGGGCACGCACGGTGTTCCGGATCCTGGCGTCGGCGGAGGCGGTCGGCGTGAGCTGGGCCTGCCTGGAGATGGCCGTCGAGTACGCGAAGGTGCGCGAGCAGTTCGGCAGAACGATCGGCACCTTCCAGGCCGTCAAGCACCACGCCGCCAACATGCTCGTCGACGCCGAGCAGACCACCGCCGCCACCTGGGATGCAGCGAGGGCCGAAGATCTGGACAGCGCCTGGTTCGCCGCCGCGGTTGCGGCGTCACACGCTATCCGGGCACAGGTCTTCAACGCGCAGAACAATATTCAGCTGCACGGTGGCATCGGGTTCACCTGGGAGCACGATGCCCACCTCTATTTACGCCGTGCCCGCACACTGGCGGCGCTGATGGGCGACGGCGCCGACCCGCTGTTGGACGTGGTGGAGGGCCAGCGCAGCGGCCAGGCGCACGGTGCATCGTTCACGCTGCCGCCCGAGGCCGACGAGTTTCGCCGCCAGGCTCGCGAGGCCGTTGCGAAGGTGGGCTCGCTGCCGGAGGACCAGAAGCGCGACTTCCTCGTCGAATCCGGATATCTGGTCCCGCACTGGCCGAAACCCTGGGGTCGGGCTGCCGACGTGCTCGAGCAGCTGGTCGTCGAGGAGGAATTCGCCGACGTGGAACGGCCGGACATGGGCATCACCGGCTGGGTGGCGCTGACCATTGCCCAGGCCGGCACCGACGACCAGCGGGAGCGCTGGGTCGAACCGGTGTTGCGCGGTCAGGTGATGTGGTGCCAACTGTTCTCCGAGCCGGGCGCGGGCTCCGACGCCGCGGCGGTCCGTACCGTCGCCAAGAAGGTTGACGGCGGTTGGCGGGTCACCGGGCAGAAGGTGTGGACCAGCCTCGCTCAGCATTGCCAGTGGGGTCTGGCCACGGTGCGCACCGACCCCGACGCACCCAAGCACGCGGGCGTGACCATGGTGGCGATCGACATGAAAGCACCCGGCGTGACGGTCAACCCGCTGCGCGGCATGACCGGCGACGCCCACTTCAACGAGGTCTTCTTCGATGACGTCTTCGTTCCGGATGAGGACGTGGTCGGCGATGTGAACAAGGGTTGGCTGGTGGCCAGGGCCACGCTCGGCAATGAGCGGATCTCGATCGGCGGCGGTTCCGGTGGCCAGACGGGGTTCGATTCCGATGACCTGGTCAAGCTGCTCGACAGCGTCCCCTCCGAAGTAGCGGCGAACCACGTACGGCGGGCAGGCGAGGTGATCGCCGAACTCCACACACTGCGACTGCTGAACCTGCGCCGGGCCAGCCGCGCCATCGCCGGTGCGGAGCCGGGACCGGAAGGCAATGTGACCAAGCTGCTGGTTGCCGAATCCGGCCAGCACCTCACCGAATTGGGTATCGCGTTGGCCGGATCGTCGGCCGTCCTCGGAGCGAACCAGAAACTGATTCGCAGCTATATGGGGAGCAGGGCGATGACGATCGCAGGCGGCACGTCGGAGATCACCCGCAACACCATCGCCGAGCGCATCCTCGGCCTGCCCCGCGATCCGCTGCTCAAGTGACCGCCGAGGTCATCTACACGGGCTACGGCTACTCGAAACCGCTCGCCGTCAGAACTGTAGGGCGGTGAAGCGCCAGTCCAGCACTTGGCGGTCCTCGGTTCCGACGCCGACCGCGTAGACCAGCGACCGCAGCTTCAGCACACCGCCGCGGTTGTCGGGCAGCGGCACTGCGCCGTCGACATGCACTTCGCTGTAGAGGGTATCGCCCTCGTGTACCGGTCCGGTGTGGTCGCACGACTCCCAGCCCAAGACCGTCGCGATGTTCGGCAGGAGCCGGTTGGCCTGTGCGAACGCCAGGCCGATGGTGTGCCCGCCGTACACGAGGCGTTGGCCACCCGGTCGCGAATCATGATGTGTCGCTGCAATATTCAATGTCAGGCGGGCCAGTTCCGGGGCGCTGCTGACGACATCGGCGGTGCTGTGCAGCACTGAGCCGGCGATACCGGAATCGAAGTGGGTACCGGGCACCCTGGCCCGGAACGCGTCGGCGTCCCAGTCGGCGGTCGGGTCGGTCGCCAGTGCCGAGCTCGTCCCGATCGTCGACATGTCGTCGCCATGACCGGTGTCAACGGCTCCCTCACGCAGCGGCAGCATCGCGCAGCGGTGAAAGTCGAGCACCAGCCTGCCGAGCTGGTCGATCGTGGTCATCCGTAGCGCCGCAAGGCCGGTCGGCTCCCGGCCGGGTTTCGACGCGTTCTGCTTGAGGCCGACGACCTCAGTGCGGGTGAAGAGGGTGTCGCCGATGACGGGGAACCGGTGTAAAGCCAGGCCACGGTAGAACAGGTTGGCCTTCACCCGCTGGGTCGCCAGTGTGCTCTGGCCAATGGCGACGTCGCAGACCAGCGCGGGATGCGCGATTGCGGCCGTCGCCCCGGTCACCGCCACCGCGAGGTCGGCATCGAGGGCCAGCCGCAGCCGGTCACCGATGATCGATTGGTGCACCGCGGCGGCGGCTGCCGTCAGCGTCATCGACGGGGCCCAGTCGAACACCTGTCCGGCGCCGAGGTCGTCGAAGTACGGTCCGCCAGGCTCGTTGCCGTTGTGCGTCATGGTTCATATTCTCGCTCGACGCCCCTTGCTCATGCCGCGTCGGGTTCCGGTCTGGGCCGCTTCGGTCTGCGGTGTAACCAGTTCGCCTTCGGTTGCCGACTCGGATCGACGGATTTCGGCGGATACCAGAGTGTTTGGCCGAGCGACTCCTCGTCGTAGCGACGGCGCGCCTGCCATTGTTCGTCGGACGGCCCTGCGGACTGATTTCCGTCTTGGCACGTCAAGGTGAGCCTGTCGATGTCAGTTGTTCCGTTGACTGACCACTCGATGAGGTGATGGGCCTCGCAGTTGTAGGCGGACTGGTCGCAGCCCGGGACTGTGCACCCGCCGTCGGTCGCGTGCAGCACAATTCGTTGATCGGCCGATGCCAGCCGTTGACTCCGGCCCAGGAACAAGGGCCGTCCACATTTCTGGTCGTAGATGTAGAGGTAGTGACGGGCATGAGCGGCCATGCGGATGGCAACTTCCACCGGCACCGTCGATCCGCCTCCGGTCAACGCCAGGCCGCTGGCCGACTCCAGTTGGTCGAGTGTCATCGTCACGATCGCGGTAACCGGAAGCCCGCGGTGCTTGCCGAGGTCTCCCGAGGCCAGCAGTGCGCGCATGGCCGCCTTTATGGCGTCGTGGTTTCGTTGGGCGGTGGTTCTGTTGTCGCCCGCCGCAGCGAAGGGATCGGGGTCGCCGTCGACGACCGGGATCGGGTCGGCGGCGTTGCACATCCCCGGGCGGGCCAGTTTGGCCAACAGGATTTCGCAGTAGGCGCCGGCTTCGGGGTCCAGACAGAACCGGCCGCGACGCATGCCGTCGGCGTCCTGAGGTCCGATCACGAATTCGCGTCGGGCGGCGCGGCTACGCTCCCGGGTGACAGGATCGTCCTTCGCGGCGTCGTATTCGGCCAACAACATAGCCGCTTCCCGCCGCAACACCTCTGGACGCTCGGCGACCGCGACGCCGGCCAGCTCCAGATCAAAGCGGTCCCGGTCAGATTCGCTTGCAGTATCGGGCAGCTTGGCGATGGTGTCGCGGATGATTCGGACGTGCTCCGAGCCGACCAGCCCGTATCGCGCGGCCGCCGCCGTCTCCTGAAGGACTGGTTGTTCGCCGGTGAGGTCGGCCGCGGTCGCGATGCGGGCACCGGCCTCCGTCGCGGAGATGTGCAGCAGATTGGCGAGGTGGTCGCGCAGACGTCGACCGCGGCCGGCTACCGAATCGCTGCCGAGCCGGTTGATTGCGTCATAGCCGACCACCGACAACGTCCGTTGCACCGACTCCACGCCGGCGATCACCTCGTCGGTAACATCGCCCGGTAATGCGTCCCATGGCAACTCGAGAAGATCGGCGGCTGCGGCCTGCATGCGCGAGACCCGCGCCTGCACCTCGTCGATCTCGACCGGCACCGCCACTCCTCATTCTCTATCGAACGTATGTTCGAAGGATAGTGCGGGGGTGTGACAAGCCGCCTACGAGTACTTCGCGATCAGCTCCTGCTTGTACAGCTTGCCTGTATCGGTGCGGGGCAGTTGCGCCTCGAACGATATCGAGCGCGGGCATTTGTAGTGCGCGAGGCGTTCTCGGAGCCAGCTCAGCAGTTCGGTGCCGAACTCCTCGGTGGCGTCGGCAGGGTCGACCGTCTGCACCGCGCCCTTGACGCTCTGCCCCATCTCGTCGTCGGGGATGCCGAAGACAGCGGCGTCCATCACCTTCGGATGGGTGATCAACATGTTCTCGGCTTCCTGCGGGTAGATGTTCACCCCGCCGGAGATGATCATGTGGTGGCGCCGGTCGGTCAGGTAGAGGAACCCCTCCTCGTCGAGATATCCGATGTCGCCCACGGTCTTCCAACCGTGCTTGTCGCGTGACTTCGCCGTCTTCTCCGGGTCGTTGAGATACTCGAAGTCGAAGCCGCCCTCGAAGTAGATCTCACCGGCCTGCCCGGGGGGCACTTCGTTGCCCTCCTCGTCGAGGATGTGCAGCGGGCTCATCATCGATCTGCCGACCGACCCGGGATGCGCCAGCCATTCGTCGGCGGTGATCAGCGTCGACCCGATCGCTTCCGAGGAGGCGTAGTACTCGTCGACGATCGGACCCCACCAGTCCATCAGCTGCTTCTTGATCTCGACCGGACACGGTGCCGCGGCGTGCATCACGCGCTTGAGGCTGGACAGGTCGTACGAATTGCGCACCGCTTCAGGCAGTTTCAGCATTCGGGTGAACATCGCGGGAACGAACTGGCCGTGCGTGACGCCGTGCCGCGCAATCGCGTCCAGGCAGCCTTCGGCATCGAACTTCTCCATCACCACCGTCGTGATGCCCGCCGCCTGGATCGTCATCGACCACACCGACGGGGCGGTGTGGTAGAGCGGCGCGGGGCTGATATAGATCGCGTCGGGTGCCAGCCAGAAGCCCACCAGCGCCGACATCATTCCCGGCGCCTCGGCCGGCGAAAGGTGCGTCAACTCACGCTTGATGCCTTTCGGGCGACCGGTGGTGCCCGACGAGTACTGGAGCAGGTCACCTTCGATCTCGTCGTCGATCGGCGTATCCGGCCCGCCGTCAACACATTCCGGGTATCGGTGCCAGTCGGCCAGGTCGTCGTCGGCGATGATCAGCAACTTGGGCAGACCGTTGGGTAGCTCCGCCCCGAGGCCTTCGAGTGTCTTTCGCGTCGCCGCCGATCCGACGATGGCTTTGGCGCTGCTGTTGTCGATGATGTAGGCCGCCTCGGCGGCGGTCAGGTGGGTGTTGATCGGGACGTAGTAGAGGCCACTTCGCCGCGCGGCCCACATGACGGCGTGGAAGTGTTCGTTGTTCTCCATCAGGATCGCGACCGCGTCGCCCTCCCGCAGTCCGTTGCGCCGGAAGAAGTGCGCGAGTCGATTGGCGCGGGCCTCGAGGTCGGCGAACGTCACCGTCGTACCCGACGGATGCATGATGACGGCGGGCTTGTCGGGGTGAGCCTCTGCGTGGTCGCGAATTTGCATGGCTGAACTTTACGATGCCCGAACTTGACAGGTGTCAAGAGGTCGGACAACGCAGGTCGGTCCCCTTTCCGTGCATACGATGGCGTGTCCGGTCGAATCGAGGGTCCGAGGTGCGCCGATGAACGTGGTCGCGCCGTCGGGTGTCGTCACATTCCTGTTCACCGACATCGAGGGGTCAACCCGGCGTTGGGAAGCCGACGCCGACGGTATGCGGGCAGCGCTAGCGTCCCATGACGACCTGATGCGCGAGACTGTCGATGCGCACGGTGGCTCGCTGTTCAAGCACACCGGTGACGGGATCTGTGCGGCTTTCGCGTCGCCGCGCTCTGCCGTCGACGCCGCCGTCGGAGCGCAGCGGGCGCTGGAGCTGCCGGTGCGGATGGGCATCGCGACCGGCGAAGCGGAGTTGCGCGGCGAGGACTATTTCGGCGCGGTGCTCAACCGTGCCGCGCGGGTGATGGCGGCCGGCCACGGCGGCCAGATACTGCTCGACGGAGCGACGGCAGGGTTGCTCACCGATGTCGACCTCGTAGACATGGGGCCGCGGCGACTGCGGGACATCGCCAAACCGGTTGAGGTGCTTCAGGTCCGTGCGCCCGGCCTGCGGAGCGAGTTTCCGCCGTTGAAGACCGTCGATTCGGCACCAGGAAACCTTCGGCCACGCAACACCACGTTCATCGGGCGTGAGGTTGAACTCGCCGAGTTGGAGGAGGTGCTCAAGGCACACCGACTGGTGACGCTCACCGGCGTCGGTGGGGTCGGCAAAACCCGGCTGGCCCTTGAGGTCGCCGCCCGGATGGCCGACAACTACCGCGACGGGGTGTGGGTAATCGAGCTTGCCGCGGTTGAAGATCCAGCGGCGGTGCCCGATGCCGTCGCGGCAGTACTGGGCATCGCGCAACAACCCGGGATGAGCATGACCGACAGTATCGCGTCGGCATTGGAAGGGCCGACGCGGTTGCTGATCGTCGACAACTGCGAACACGTGCTCGACGCCGCGGCCGACATCATCGAGGCGATCTTGGCTCGTTCGGACACGGTGACAATCGTTGCCACCAGCCGCGAGGGACTCCGTGTCGACGTCGAACAACTCTGGTCGGTGTCATCGCTGGAGACAAACAGCGGGCTCGACTCGTCCGCAGCCTCGCTGTTCTTCGACCGCGCGCACGCTGTCGCGCGGGACATCTCATTGACGCCCCGGAGCGCCGTGTTGGAGATCTGCCAGCGCCTCGATGGGATTCCACTGGCGATCGAGTTGGCCGCATCGCGGCTCCTGTCCATGTCCGTCACCGAGGTGCGCGATAACCTTCATGACCGGTTCCGGCTACTCGTCGGCTCCCGCCGCGGTCTGGAGCGCCACCAGACGCTCCGCCATGCTGTGCAATGGTCCTACGACCTGCTGAGTGATGCCGAGAAGCGCTTGCTAGCACGGTGTTCGGTGTTCGTCGGCGGGTTCGATCTGGCCGCTGCGTGTGCGATAACTGGCTCGGACGACCAACTCGCCATACTGGACCTGCTCGACGTACTGGTGCGCAAGTCGCTGTTGGTCGCTGACCGATCATCGATGCGGACCCGCTTCTCGATGTTGGAGACGATCCGCCAGTTCGCCGAAGAACAACTCTTAGCCAGTGGTGGCGCCGATGACGCCCGCACCACGCACGGGCGCTACTTCGCCACGCGGGAAGCCGATGTGCTCGCCGTGTGGGACAGTCCGCGACAAGGCGAGGCGTACTCGTGGTTGGCCGTGGAGCTGGCGAACCTGCGCACCGCGTTCCGGTGGGCCGCAGACAACGACGACCTCGACACCGCGTCCGCCATTGCCTTCTGCGCAGGGTTTCTCGGTGTTTGGAACGAGCAGTACGAACCGGTGGGTTGGGCCGAGGAACTCATCGGTCCCGCACGCGTTGTCGACCACCGGCGTCTGGCACAGCTCTACGTAGTGGCGGCTATGTGCTATGCCAGCGGACGGGTCGACGACTCCATCGGCTATGCCGAAGCCGGCCGACTGGCCATCGAAAGCGGGCATTTCGATGAGGTTCCGTTCGAGTTCGAAGTCGCGCTCAGCGCTACGTACGCCACCGCGGGAGAGCCCGAGCGGTGGGTTGAGTTGTGCCGCAACGTCATCGCACGGGAACCAGGCACTCATGCCATTGCCTGGGCATTCCTGGTCATGGGACTGTCGGTCGCCGGCGCCACGGACGAGGCGGTGGCGATGTTGGATGGCTTGCGCACCGCAACCGACGCCACCGCCAATCCCGCCGTGCTCGGGTATGCGCTCATGGCCCGCGGCATAGCTTACCGTTACGCCGATGCCATCGCTTCGTACGATCTGTATCGCGAGGGCCTGGCGATTGCTCGCGGCAGCGGCAATCGACTGATCGAGTCACACCTTGCCGGGACCTTGGCGCAGGTTGCGGCCGTACACGGCGAGCCAGCGGACGCCTTCGACTACCTGACCCTTGCCATCGACCACTTCAGCGACGCGGGCAGCTTCGCCCACCTGGGCGTCCCGTTGGCAATCCTCGCCACCGTCTTCGACAGGCTCGGATACTACGAATCCGCTGCCACAATAAGCGCCTTCGCGGCCACTTCCCTCACGCAGACTTCGGTTCCTGAGATCGATACAACGATCAGCCATGTACGCGAAGTGCTCGGCAATGAGGTCTACGAATCACTGGCTCGCACAGGCAAAACCATGACAAATGCCGAGATGGCAGCCTACGCCCTCGCTCAGATCGACCGAGCACGCGCTCAACTGTCAGCCGAGGACGTGTCACAGTGAACGCCCGTGACAAAGACACCGCTGCGCCGTCGGGTGTTGTCACCTTTTTGTTCACCGATATCGAGGGGTCCACCCGCCGGTGGGAAGCCGACGCGGACGGGATGCGGGCGGCACTGGCCGCCCACGACGACCTGATACGGGAGACCGTCGAAGGGCATCAGGGTTGGTTGTTCAAGCACACCGGCGACGGCGTGTGTGTGGCGTTCGCTTCACCCCGCTCAGCCGTCGACGCCGCGGTGACCGCGCAACGGGCGCTGGAGTTGCCCGTGCGGATGGGCATCGCGACCGGCGAGGCCGAGCTGCGCGGCGAGGACTACTTCGGCCCGGTGCTCAATCGCGCCTCGCGGATGATGGCGGCGGGGCACGGCGGTCAAATCCTGCTCGACGGCGCGACGGCTGGAGCTCCTCAGCGGTGTGCGAATTGGTCGACCTGGGCTCGACGTCGGCTTCGCGATATCGCCAAAGCTGGTCAACGTATTTCAGGTGTCCGGCAACGGAATGCGCAAGGAATTCCCGCCATTGAAGACACTTGACTCAGCACCGGGAAACCTGCGGACTCCGACGACAGCTTTCTCGGTCGCGAGGCCGAGATCGCCGAACTGCAGACGCGCGTTGAAGGCGCACGGATGGTGACGTTGACCGGCCCCGGCGGCGTCGGCAAAACCCGACTCGCGCTAGAGGTCGCGTCGCGGATGGCACACGAATTCCCCGACGGCGTATGGGTGGTTGAACTCGCACCGGTTAGTGATCCAACGGCAGTAGCCGAGGCGGTGGCAGCCGTACTCGGGATAAGCCAACAGCCGAGCATGAGCCTGGCCGACAGCATCGCCGCCGCGCAGGAGGGCCGTACCCGGCTGTTGCTATTCGACAATTGCGAGCATCTAGTGGACGCCGCGGCCGAGATGATTGAGAAAGTCCTCCAGCAGTCCGCCACGGTGGCGATCCTGGCGACAAGCCGAGAAGGCTTGCGACTCCCCGACGAACAATTGGTGCCCGTTCCATCACTTGACATCGATTCGAGCGCCTCGATGCTGTTTGTTGAACGCGCTTCCGCGGTTGGCGCAGCCGTATCTCTCGATGATGACGGCGCGGCCATCGCCGAGGTATGCCGTCGCCTCGACGGCATACCGTTGGCTATCGAGTTGGCGGCATCCCGGATGCAATCGATGACCGCCACCGAAGTGCGCGACCGCCTCCATGACCGGTTCCGGCTGCTGATCGGCGCGCGGCGCGGGCTCGAACGTCATCAAACACTGAGGCATGCGGTTCAGTGGTCCTTCGACCTCCTCGACGAGGATGAGCAGGCACTGCTGACCCGAATCTCAGTCTTTGCAGGCGGATTCGATCTCGCTGGAGCACGCGCAGTCGCGGGTATCGACGATGAGTTTGCAACTCTCGACGTGCTCGATGCGCTGGTGCGAAAATCGCTTCTCGTCGCTGACCGATCGTCTGGCCGGACACGATTCTCCATGTTGGAGACGATTCGCGAGTTCGCCGAAGAGCGGCTGGTGCAGAACGGCGAATCGGGCGACGCCCGCAACGCGCACGCGAAGTACTTCGCCGGGCGTGAAGCCGACATGCTTGCGCTGTGGGACAGCCCGCGACAACGCGAGGCCTATGAATGGCTCGCTCGCGAACTACCCAACCTACGTACCGCGTTCCGCTGGTCCGTCGATTGCGACGATCTGGACACCAGCGCGACCATCGCGTTCTTCTCCGGGTTGGTTGGCATGGGTTCTGAATTGTGGGAGCCCCTCAGCTGGGCAGAGGAACTCATTCCGCCGGCATACACCGCTGATCACCACCGCCTGGCCCAACTCTTGGTCGTAGCCGCACAATGCTTCGCAGTCGGGCGCGTCGATGAAGCGCTCGGCTACATCGCGATGGGCGAGGCAGCCCTTGAGCGCGGAAGCTATGCCGAGGTGCCGTTCGGCTTTGAGGCATCAATCGGCACAGCACACCATCTCACGGGTGAGCCCGAGAAGACAGCGGTGATTGTGCGCCGCGCGATCGCGCGTAATCCCCATATCCCACAGATACTTTCGCAGGCACTGCTGGCATGGGCGCTGATCAACTCCGGCGCCACCGAAGACGCGATGGCAGCTGTCGAAGGCCTGCCCGCCGCCGCCGACATGTCAGACAATCCGCAATACAAAGTGCTGGCGCTCACGTCTTACAGCTGGGCCTTCAGCGACATCGACCCGGCCGCGGCGTACGAGACCGGCCGTCGTGCAATGGCGATCGCCCGTGATAGCGGCAATCGTTACGTCGAAACAACGATTTTCCTCGGCGTTTCAAGGTTGGCTGTCAGCCACGGCGATCCGATCGAAGCCATTGGTCTTCTGGTCCATGCCACAAACAGCTACTACGACACAGGGAGCTCGCTACTGGTACCAGGTCCGCTGGCATTGATCGGCGTTCTACTCGATCGATTTGGCCGATGCGAAACCGCCGCGACCATAATGGGATTCGCAGAACGACCGGCCACACGCACCACCTTTCCTGAGACGGCTTCGACGATCGCCCACTTGCGCACGATGCTCGGAGACGAGACCTACGAGTCGTTGGCGAGTGATGGAGCGTCCATGACGACGACTGCCGCCGTAACCTATGCGTTGAATCAGATCGAGGGCATGCGTGCAGACCTACTGAGCGAGCAGGGGAAGAACTAGTTGGCGGCGAATACTCGCCATTCGTCGGGAACGCCCTTCAGCACGTGAGATCCACGGTCCACGAACGCAATACCCGAGCCGGCCACCAGGTCCTTGACCGTCGACGACACAAGAACCTCGCCCGGTCCAGCGAGCGCTGAGACCCGGGCACCGATGTGGACGGCGATTCCACCGATGTCGTCTCCGCGAAGTTCGATCTCGCCGGTGTGAAGTCCCGCGCGCACTTCAATGCCTAGCGGTCGGACCGACTCGCAGATCGCTTGCGCGCATCGCACAGCACGTGCGGGACCGTCGAAGGTCGCGAGGATGCCGTCACCCGTCGGGTTGATTTTGCGACCACGATGCCGCTCGACCTCGCGGGCGACGAGGGCGTCGTGACGGTCCAATGTTCGCGTCCACGCATCGTCGCCGAGCGCGGCGGCGCGTTGGGTCGATGAAACAATGTCGGTGAACAACACGGTGGCCAGGGCGCGATCCGGCGCATGCACGGGACGCACGCCGGTGAGGAACTCCTCGATCTCGTCGAGGATCGCGTCCTGGTCTCCGAGGTACGGAAAGTACTCATCGCCAAGCAGTTCAACGACTTTGGCGCCATCAATGTGTGCGCCCAGGTAGCGGCTGCCAGCGGCGTGCGCGACATCCGCCGTCCGATGCACTACGAGCGTCGGCACGCGGATCGCTGGCAATAGGTCGCGCACATCGATCTCGAAGATCATCTGCTGGATCGCGACAACGGCGCCCGGGCTTGCCGACAGGCGCTCCCACCGCGCGTGCGCTTTGCGAAGTGCAGCGTCGTCGGCCCGATCCGGCGCCAGCGCATAGAGGGTCCATCCGCCCCCCTGCTCCCGGCCCCAGGTCTCTTCGAGGTGTCGGAGGGCGTCATGCCATATCTCGTCGGGGATGCCATCTGGGTAGTCCGGTGCCCAAGTCATTCGCGGATATGCGCCGTAGAGAACAAGCGCTGACACCCGCTCCGGGTACGTCGCTGCGAATAGGATCGCAAGGGCGCCACCTTCCGAACCGCCATATATCGCTGCGCGTTGCGACCCTGCGGCGTCCATCACAGCACGGAGATCATCCATGCGCTCCTCGAGCGTCGCGACGGCCACCCGATCAGACAGACCGGTGCCCCGCTTGTCGAACATGATCAGACGGCTGAACGACGCAAGGCGCTCGAAGTATCGGCGCTCGGCCGGATCCTCCCACTGCAGTTCGAGGTTGGAGACGAAGGGCGGAACGTGAACGAGGTCGAAGGGGCCCTCGCCCACGACTTGGTAGGCGATGTTGACGTCGCCTGACTTCGCGTACCGGGTCTCGGGGACCTCGATCACGCCGTCAGTCTAGGTCGCTCTCTGATGCCGATGGGCACAACGAGCGTGGTGCAGACTACTGAAATCTCGCGGCGTGTTGGCCGCAGACACGCACGCGCTTAGTCGGCTTCGGCCAGGCGGTGCTTGAGGGCGTCGAACTCGTCCTTGATGCCGGTCGGCAGCTTCTCACCGACGAACTCGAACCACTCCTCGATCAACGGGAGTTCCTCGCGCCATTCGGCAGCGTTGACCGCCAGTGCCTCGTTGACGTCGGCCGCGTCCACGTCCAGTCCGGACAGGTCCAGGTCGTCGGCGGTCGGCACGATGCCGATCGGCGTCGTCTTCCCGCCTGCCTTCTGCTCGATGCGGTCGATGATCCACTTCATCACGCGGCTGTTCTCGCCGAAGCCCGGCCACAGGAAGCGGCCGTCGTCGCCGCGGCGGAACCAGTTGACGAAGAAGATCTTCGGCATCTTCGACTCGTCGGCGTTCTTGCCGATGTCGATCCAGTGCGCGAAGTAGTCGCCGACGTTGTAGCCGAGGAACGGCAGCATCGCCATCGGGTCACGACGGACGGTGCCGACCTTTCCTTCGGCGGCCGCGGTCTGCTCCGAACCCAGCGTGGCGCCGATGAACACACCGTGCTGCCAGTCACGGGCCTGAGTCACGAGCGGAACGGTGGTCTTGCGGCGGCCTCCGAACAGGATCGCGGAGATCGGCACGCCCTGCGGGTCATCCCACTCCGAGGCCAGCGTCGGGCACTGCGACATCGGCGTGCAGTAGCGCGAGTTCGGATGGGCTGCCTTGCTTTCCGTCTCGCGGAGCACCCAGTCGTTGCCCTTCCAATCGATGAGGTGGTCGGGCTCGCCCTCCAGACCCTCCCACCACACGTCGTTGTCGTCGGTCAGCGCGACGTTGGTGAACACGGTGTTGCCTGCCGCGATGGTCTTCATCGCGTTCGGGTTCGACGACCAGTTGGTACCCGGCGCGACGCCGAAGAAGCCGAACTCGGGGTTGACCGCGTAGAGTCGGCCGTCCTTGCCGAACCGCATCCAGGCGATGTCGTCACCGACGGTCTCGGCGCGCCAGCCGGGGATCGTCGGCTGCAGCATCGCGAGGTTGGTCTTGCCGCAGGCCGACGGGAACGCCGCGGCGACGAAGTACGACTTGTTCTCCGGCGAGATCAGCTTGAGGATCAGCATGTGCTCGGCGAGCCAGCCCTCGTCGTGGGCCATCGCCGACGCGATGCGCAGTGAGTAGCACTTCTTGCCCAGCAGTGCGTTGCCGCCGTAGCCGGACCCGTAGCTCCAGATCTCGCGGGTCTCGGGGAAGTGGCTGATGTACTTGGTGTCGTTGCACGGCCACGGCACGTCCTTCTGGCCGGGCTCCAACGGGGCGCCGATCGAGTGCAGGGCCTTGACGAAGAACCCGTCGTCGCCGATCTTGTCCAGCGCCGCCTTACCCATCCGGGTCATCGTCCGCATCGACACGACGACGTACTCGGAGTCGGTGATCTCGACGCCCAGCTTGGGATCTTCGGCGCCGAGCGGGCCCATGCAGAACGGCACCACCCACATGGTGCGGCCGCGCATGCTGCCGCGGTAGAGGTCGGTCATGATGCCGCGCATCTCGGCCGGGTCCATCCAGTTGTTGGTAGGACCGGCGTCGATTTCGCGCTCCGAACAGATGTAGGTGCGCGATTCCACGCGTGCCACGTCGGATGGGTCAGACAACGCCAGGTAGGAGTTCGGCTTCTTCTTGTCGTCGAGCTTCTTGAAGGTGCCTGCGGCCTCGAGTTGCGCGCACAGCCTGGCGTTTTCCTCGTCGGAGCCGTCGGCGAACACCACCCGGTCGGGCTGCGTCAGCTCCGCAACCTCCTGGACCCAGGCCAGCAGCCCCTCGTGCTTAGTCGGTGCGGTGTCCAGACCGGGAATGGTCGCTGACGTCATCAAAATCTCCTGCGTAGGTTTATCTGCCAGGACGCAGGTCAATCGCGCCACTGGTGCTTGTCTGCCCTGTTATAGAGGTTAACGCGGGTGACATACCCGTAGTAAATCGGATCCATGTCCGATCACTCACAGGAACGATTCAGAAAGCCCATCTCCGACGGTTTGATCGATCCAGTGAATTCAATTCCGGGCCAATTCCGCGCGCACGGTGTCCAGCGCCTTCTGTAACGGCGGCAATCGACGGTCCCGGAGCGCGGCCGCGCGTGCGGTCGCGACGGCGTGTTCACGCAGCTCGGCATCGATCTCCTCGACCTGGGCCGACGCCGCCTCGGCTTCGACTTCGTCGCGTCGGGCGACGTCAGCCGTCAGTGCAGCCTCTGCGGCCAGCACCCGGGTGGCCACCCGCTCCTCGACCGCCGCCTGCAGCGTGCTGGTGACCTCGCCGATCCAGCGATCCAGCACCGCCCGGTCATTCAGCAGTCCGCGCATGCCGACCACCCACACGGTGAGCAACAGCCCGATCACACCGCCCGCCACCAGCCCGGCGATCGTCAGGCCGGGAGCCAGGCCGGCGAACAGCCGGCTCACCCCCAGCGCGACGCCGAGCCCGAAGCCTGCGCCGAGAACCATCATCAACCGCGTCTCCAGCCGACGGGACTTCAGCGGCGGCGCGGGCACCGCTGGCGGCGGCGGTGGTGGAGGCGGCTGAGGCGCGGTGAGCTCGAGTTCGGTTGCGACGTCGGAGAGATGTTTGGTGATTCCCGCCTCGACCTCGTCGACCACCTCGTCCACCCGGGTGCCGACATAGGCCTCGAACTCCGGCAGCCGACGGCGGGTCATGGATGACGCATCCTCTTGCAGCTCGGATCGCACCGAGGTGCATCGGTTTCGGGCGAAGTACGCCAGCTGCACCCGGGCCTGTTGGATCTGACTGCGCAGCGCGATGGTTCGCTCGGATTTGGAGATCCTGCGCTCGCGCAAGACCCCGTCCCGCCGTTCCCGCAGTGCGGTCACCCGCGCCTGCCTATCGGCCCCCGCACCATCGTTGTCGTACCGCTCGATTACGGATTGCAGACGAGAATCCCACGCCCGCAATCTGTTTCGACGCTTAACGTCGACATCGTCGAGGCGTGTCCGCAACATGTCGACGAGCTCATCGATGTTCGGTTCGCCGAGATCAGGTGCCGCCGCGACACCCACCCATGGCGTCTCTCGGTAGCGCGCCGCGTGTGCGGCGAGCCGCGAACGGTCCTCGGCCAGGACGACGCGCCAGCTACGGTGCACGTCGATTTTCGAGACCGCCCCGATCACCAGGTCAGTGTGCTGGGTGGCCAGATCGATTAACGCACAATCGGATTCAGTGATCGGGGTAACGGCCGAGACGACGAACACCACCGCGACCGGTGCATCGGCGGGACGGACCTCCTCGGCCTCGACGAACTCGTGCTCGGGCAGCCGATCCCGCAGAGCCGCGATCAGGCCGCTCGCACCCGCAAGCCACGGCCCCGTGACGAGAACGACGTCGCGGTTCTCCACTCCGGGAGAGCTCAGCCCCGGATCGGCCGCGGCCACCAGCGCGTCCACCGCGCCGATCGGGTCACCCGCATGGTCGACGTCGGTCACCGGGCCCCCGCGCGGGACTGCGTTCGCCGCAAGAGCCTCAGTGAGCCGCGGCAGATATCGGCGCCGCAGTGGCGATGAATCTGGTTGACAGGTCCGCGGCTGTAGCGCTGCCAGTGCAGTGCACGGTGCAGATGGGCAAGCGGCGCGTCGTCGCCGTCCACCGTCAGCCCGGCCCCCTGCACCACATCAACAGCGGCTGCCATCACGGCGATGACGGCCTCGTCGCCGGAAAGAAACTCGGCCAGCGCGGGCCCGCCCTGCGCCGACAACGCCCCCAACCGGACGAGCGCGGACCGCAGCCTGCGGTACCTGGCCTCGGCGCCGGTAACGGCCAGTTGTGCCAGCACGCGGTCGACCTGGCTGAGGCGGCGCAGCACGGCAGGCAACGCGCCGGCGTCTGTGCCCTGCCGCAGCGCGAGCACGCCGTGGGCGATGCCGAAAAGGTCCAGGGTGTCCAGCAGTCGCACTCGCACATCGCGGGACAGGCTGTGCTCCGCCGACAGGAAACCGTCGGTCGAGGTCAGGTCGGCAGGCTCGACGGTCAGCTCGCGCAACGCGGCGATCAGCACATCGTCCAGCGTCGCAGCCGCCAGCAGGCCCACCATCGGCACCGTCGGCGCCCCGGTCAGCACCTGGTACTCGCCGGCGCGACGGTCGGCCACCGCGATCGGGCCACCGGCACCGAATCCAGCCAAATCCGCCTTGTTGAGCACCATGATCGTTGGGTCCCCTCCAAGCATCGCCCGGTCCTCGGGTTTGACCGCCTCGGCGACGACCACGACCTCCACATCGGCTGTTGCGTCGCCGTCGACGACGAGGACGCCTGCGCCGTCCAGTGCGGCCGCCACGGTACCGCGTCCCACCCCGTCCCGCCCGCGGACCGCAACCCGAAGCGGGCCATCGATCTGGTCGATGAGCGGTGCTATCCGTTGATCCCCTGTTCGTTCAGCGAACCGCGTCAGCTCGGTGGTGAAAATCTGGTGGCCTTCCCTGGTCGCCGTCTCGCGCACGCGTATGTCCTCGTCATCGCCCACACCGGATTTTTGACACCGGCCCCCACCGCAAATGGTGGCATCTCCGTGCCCCCTGCGCGAGCGCTTGTTTCCGGCGGGGACGGGTCCAGCGCAAGGCAACTGTTGGGTATCAATCTGCACCACAATGCGGGTCCACCGGGGTTGATGAGCGACCATGGGTGAATGCATGCGCTGGGCCCGGGTATCGGCGTGCCGTGGTACGAGAGGCGGCGATGACTCGACCCGACACCGCTTCGCATCTGCACCCCCGGGTCACCAGCTACCGGTCCCGGCATTCCTCCGTCTCCAGCGGACAGCAGGAGACGTGGGATCGGCTCTGGCCGGAGCTCGGCACCCACGCTCGGCTGCCGGAGGGTCCCGCCGGGCTGCTCAACACCGATGAGTGGTTCGGCAGGTCCGCACCGGTGGTGCTGGAAATCGGCAGCGGTACGGGTACCTCGACGCTGGCGATGGCGCAGGCCGAACCGCATATCAATGTGGTCGCGGTGGAGGTGTATCGGCGTGGCCTGGCCCAGTTGCTGAGCGCGATCGCGCGCGAAGGGGTCACCAACATCCGCCTGGTCCGCGGCGACGGGGTCGACGTGCTCGAGCACATGTTCGGCCCTGATTCGCTGACCGGGGTGCGGGTGTTCTTCCCCGACCCGTGGCCGAAGGCACGCCATCACAAGCGCCGGCTGCTGCAGCCGGACACCCTCGCCCTCATCGCCGACCGGCTGCGGCCCGGCGGTGTGCTGCACGCCGCCACGGACCACGCGGGATATGCCGAGCAGATCGCCGAGTGCGGCGATGCCGAACCCCGGCTGCGGCGGGTTTCCGCGCACGCGAGGAGCGAAGAAGGTGCCGCTGACGACGGTCTGCCGATCTCGGTGGCGCGGCCCATCACCAAGTACGAGACGAAGGCGCGCGACGCAGGCAGCGCGGTCGCGGAACTTCTCTGGGAGAAGCGGTCGGCATGAGCATCACCGAAGAGATCATCGAGGCTCCACAGCTGGCGCCCGGAACACACCGCGTTCTGTTGGTCTGGGACGCACCCAACCTCGACATGGGTCTGGGGTCCATCCTCGGCGGCAGGCCGACCGCGGCACACCGGCCCCGATTCGACGCGCTCGGCCGCTGGCTGCTGGCCCGCACCGCGGAACTGGCCGCCGCGCACGCGAGGAGCGAAGACAACACCGGACGAGACACCGTGGCTCTCGAGCCGGAGGCCACCGTCTTCACCAATATCGCCCAGGGCAGTGCCGACGTCGTCAGGCCATGGGTGGAGGCGCTGCGTAACGTGGGCTTCGCGGTATTCGCCAAACCGAAGATCGACGAAGACAGCGACGTCGACGTCGACATGCTCAACCACATCGCCCTACGCCGCAGCGAGGGGCTGGCCGGGGTGCTGGTGGCCTCGGCCGACGGGCAGGCATTCCGACAGCCGCTGGAGGACATCGCACGCGCTGGCATCCCCGTTCAGGTGCTCGGATTTCGCGAACATGCGAGCTGGGCGCTAGCCTCGGATACTTTGGAGTTTGTCGATCTGGAAGACATCCCTGGCGTCTTCCGGGAGCCGCTACCGCGAATCGGCTTAGATTCGCTGCCTGAGCAGGGAGCTTGGCTGCAGCCGTTCCGGCCGCTGTCCTCGCTGCTGACGTCGCGCGTATCAACAATTGAACTGCGCGGGTCGCAACAGACTTAGTTAGGAGCTTAGGTGTTCGCCTGGTGGGGCCGCACGGTCTACCGCTACCGATACATCGTGATCGGTGTGATGGTCGCACTCTGCCTTGGTGGCGGCGTGTACGGCATCAGCCTGGGCCAGCACGTCACGCAGAGCGGGTTCTACGACGAGGGCAGTCAATCCGTGCACGCCTCGGTTGTGGCGGACGAGGCCTACGGCCGCGACACGTCGGGCCACATCATCGGGATCTACACCGCCCCCGAGGGCAAGACCGTCGAGGACCCGGCTTTCCAGAAGAAGATCCTGGACAACCTGGCCCAGGTCGAGAAGGACCACCCCGACCAGATCCTGCGCTCGATCGGCTATTTCAAGAGCCCTGACGTGCTGACGAACATGGCCGACGCGGACAAACAGCACGCGTTCATGTCGATCCAGCTCAAAGGCGACAACGACGACGCGATTCTGAACAACTACAACAAGAACCTCGGCGAGGACGGCAAGACCGTCAAAGAGGCGCTGAACATCCCCGGCGTCGACGTCAAGCAGGCCGGCCTGCAACCCCTGGCCAGCGAGCTGACCGGCAGCATCGGCGAAGACCAGAAACGTGCCGAGGTTGCCGCCATCCCGCTGGTCTGCGTGGTGTTGTTCTTCGTGTTCGGTGGCGTCGTCGCCGCCGCCCTCCCCGGCGTCATCGGCGGCCTGACCATCGCGGGCGCGCTTGGCATCGTGCGGCTGCTCGCCGAATTCATGCCCGTGCACTTCTTCGCCCAGCCGGTGGTGACCCTGATGGGGCTCGGCATCGCGGTCGACTACGGCCTGTTCATGGTCAGCCGGTTCCGTGAGGAGATCGCCGAGGGCTACGACACCGAGGCCGCCGTCCGAAGAACGGTGATGACCTCGGGCCGCACAATCATGTTCTCCGCGGTGATCCTGGTGGCATCGTCGGTGCCGCTGCTGCTGTTCCCGCAGGGGTTCCTGAAGTCCATCACCTACGCGATCATCGCCTCGGTCATGCTTGCGGCGATCCTGTCGATCACGGTGCTGGCCGCCGCGCTGGCCATCCTCGGCCCCAATGTCGACGCGTTCGGAATTCGGACTCTGCTGCGGGTTCCGTTCCTGCGCAATTGGAAGCTGTCCAACACGATCATCACCTACCTTGCCGAGAAGACCCAGAAGACCAAGACCCGTGCAGAGGTCGAAAAGGGCTTCTGGGGCAAGCTGGTCAACCGGGTTATGAAGCGGCCCGCCGCATTTGCCGTGCCCATCGTCATCGTGATGATCCTGCTGATCATCCCGCTGGGGGCGCTCGCACTCGGCGGCATCAGCGAGAAGTATCTGCCGCCCGACAACTCGGTGCGCCAGGCACAGGAGGAGTTCGACAAGATCTTCCCCGGCTTCCGCACCGAGCCACTGACGATGGTGATTCAGAACAACGACGGCGAGCCCGTCACCGATGCGCAGATCGCCGAGGTGCGCAACAAGGCGATGGCGGTCCCTGGGTTCATCGACGCCGACAACGACCCGTCCAAGATGTGGCAGGAACGCCCGTACCTCGACGGCGCCTCGAAGACTCCCTCCGTGCGCGTTATCCAGAACGGCCTGGAGGTCCGCAACGACGCGCCGAAGAAGATCGAGGAACTACGGGCGATCCAGCCTCCGCGCGGACTATCTGTATCTGTAGGCGGCACACCCGCTTTGGAGCAGGACAGTATCCACAGCCTGTTCGCCAAGCTGCCGTTGATGGTGGTCCTGCTGATCACCACGACGACGATCCTGATGTTCCTGGCCTTCGGGTCGGTGGTGTTGCCGATCAAGGCCGCGGTGATGAGTGCGCTGACGCTCGGCTCCACGATGGGCGTGCTGACGTGGATGTTCGTCGACGGCCACGGCTCCGAGCTGATGAATTACACCCCGCAACCGTTGATGGCGCCGATGATCGGCCTTATCATCGCGGTGATCTGGGGACTGTCGACCGACTACGAGGTCTTCCTGGTGTCCCGCATGGTGGAGGCCCGCGGACGGGGCATGTCCACCGCCGAGGCGATCAGGATCGGCACCGCGACCACGGGTCGGCTGATCACCGGCGCCGCGCTGGTTCTGGCCGTCGTCGCAGGCGCATTCGTGTTCTCCGATCTGGTGATGATGAAGTACCTGGCGTTCGGCCTGCTGCTCGCGCTTTTGCTGGATGCCACGGTGGTCCGGATGTTCCTGGTGCCCGCCGTGATGAAGCTGCTCGGCGACGACTGCTGGTGGGCACCGCGCTGGATGAAGCGGCTTCAGGAACGGATGGGCCTCGGCGAGATCGAGCTGCCCGACGAGCGCAAGCGGCCCGCCGTTCGCGACGCGGAGGAGGCGTTGGTCGGTGCGGGTGCACCGGTGCCACCGCGGCCGTTGCCACCGCATGACCCCACCCATCCCGCCGCCGAGGGGTCGTCACGGCCGGGCGCTGCGACGACACGGATCACGGCGGCACCGGCCCGCGCGAACGAGCCTTCGGTCGCCGGGACCACCCGGATACCGACCCCGCGCAAGGCGCAGGCAGGCGAGCCACCGACCACCCGGATGCCGGCGGCGGGCAAGAAGCCCCGTAACGCGGTGGGCAACGCCACATCGGCGCCGCGGACGAAGCGAGCTACGCCGCCGCCACCGGTACGGGAGGACCGCGAAATCGAGTCGTGGCTGGGCGAATTGCGCGGCAACGGCCCGACTCCGCCGCCGCTCCCGAAGAGGCCGCGACCGCAGCCGGGCGCCGAGCCGACCACCGCGATTCCTGTGCAGCGTCCGCGCAGCGGCCAGCCCGTCAACAATGCCGCCGAACCGACGACCGCGCTACCCGTACCACCGCAGCAGGATCCGGAAGCAACCGAGAAGCTGACCGCCCAGCAGGCGACGGACGACGAGACCCGACGCCGCGGCGCCAACGGCGGCGTCAGCGCGGCCGACCTGTTGCGCCGTGAGGGCCGCGGGCGCTAGTTATAGCTAGTCGGCCTGCTTCACGTTTCGAGGTCGTCGGGCTCAGCCTGGATGACCTTGCCTTCGTCGGTCTCCTGACTCTCCAGTTCGGCTTCGGGTTCCCTGGCGAGCAGCACCCGCACCGCACTGTTGAGGAATGCGACCGTCGGCACCGCTAGCAGCGCTCCGACGATGCCCGCCAGCACACCGCCCGCGGCGATGGCCAGCACCACGGCCAGCGGATGGATCGAAACCGCGCGACCCATCACCAGTGGCTGCAGCACATGGCCTTCCAGTTGCTGCACCGCGATGACGAGGGCGAGCGTGATCAGCGCGTAGATGAAGCCTTTGGCGAGCAGTGCGACGATGACCGCGAGGAACCCGGCGATGACGGCACCGACCAACGGGATGAAGGCACCGAGAAAGACGAGCGAGGCCAACGGCAGCGCCAGCGGCACACCCATGATGGCCAGCCCGGTACCGATCCCGACGGCGTCGACCAGCGCGACGAGAAACGTCGCGCGAATATAACCGATCAGCGACTGGAATCCGGCCCGGCCGGCGTCACGAACCCGTTCCTGCACGTTTTCCGGGAAGATCTGCGTGACGAACTGCCAGATGTTGCGCCCGCCGTGCAGGAAGAAGATCAGGGTGAACAGCACAAGCAGTGCGCCCGTGACGATTTCGGTCACGGTGGCCGCCGTCGACAGCGCACCGCTGGTCAGCTTCGCCTGGTTGTTGCGTAGCGCTTCGATGGCCGAGTTGCCCGCATTGGTGATCTGGTCCTTGCTCAGGTGCGCGGGACCTTCGATCAACCACGTGCGTGTGGTCTCGATGGATTGGGTGACCTGTTCGACCAGTCCGGGCAGACCTGTGACGAACTGGCTGACAACGAACGTCAGCAGGCCGCCGACGATCGCGATTCCGGTCAGCAGGACCAGGGCAACCGCGCCGCCGCGGGGCGCGCCCCGGCGATCCAGAAAGTCGACCGCGGGAATCATCAACGCGGTGAGCATCAACGCCAAGGCGATCGGCACCACGATGAGTTCGAGCCGCCGAATCACCCAGAGCAACGCGACCGCCAGCGCGATGATCACCAGCAAGCGCCATGCCCACGCCGCCGCCTTGTGGATGACTGGCGGGACCGCATCGTCGTGCGAAGATCCGACAGCGGCCATGCCGGTAGCGTAACGGCCGGTCGGAGGCCCTCGCCGCTACCCTGTATGGCGTGTCCCACGACGCGGCGGCTAACAACGCCCGCAGCCAAGAGGGAACCACCCGTGGCAAGTACTGGTGGCTTCGGTGGCTGATCATCGGCGTTGCGGTTGTGGTGCTGACGGTCGAGGTCACGCTGGTGTGGGATCAGCTGGCCAAGGCTTTTCACAGCCTCTACGCGGCCAAGTGGTTATGGGTGCTGGCGGCGGTGGCCGCGGCGATGGCGTCGATGCACAGTTTCGCCCAGATTCAGCGCACGCTGCTGAAGTCGGCGGGGGTGCAGGTGCAGCAGTGGCGGTCGGAGGCCGCGTTCTACGCGGGTAACGCGCTGTCCACCACCATGCCCGGCGGCCCGGTGCTTTCGGCCACGTTCATCTACCGCCAGCAGCGGCTATGGGGGGCGTCTCCTGTTGTGGCGTCGTGGCAGCTGGTGATGTCGGGTGTGCTGCAGGTGGTCGGCCTGGCCCTCCTCGGTCTCGGGGGTGCGTTCCTGCTCGGCGCCTCCAAAAACCCGCTGTCCCTGATCTTTACGCTTGGCGGCTTCATCGCCTTGCTGCTGCTCGCGCAGGCGGTCGCATCACGGCCAGACCTGATCGACGGAATCGCGGTCAAGGTCTTGACGTGGTTCAACTCGCTGCGCGGCAAGCCGGCCGACACCGGCGTGAACGCGTGGCGGGAACACCTTCACCAACTGGAGTCGGTCAGCCTCAGCCGCCGCGAACTGACGATCGCGTTCAGCTGGTCGCTGTTCAACTGGGTCGCCGACGTGGCGTGTCTGGCCTTCGCCGCCTACGCCGCCGGTGGCAAGCCGTCCTTGGCCGGGCTGACGGTCGCGTACGCAGCGGCTCGGGCGGTCGGCGCGATCCCGCTGATGCCCGGTGGACTGCTTGTCGTCGAAGCGGTGCTGGTGCCCGGCCTGGTGTCGAGTGGGATGACGCTGGCGTCCGCGATTTCTGCGATGCTGATCTACCGATTGGTCAGCTGGATTTTCATCGCGGCCATCGGCTGGGTGGTGTTCTTCTTCGTGTTCCGCACCGAGAAGGACGTCGACCCGGACGCCGCCGTCGACGAGACGGCAGATCCGACGGAACCCGCCACCGACCACCCGGCCAACCACCAACCCGACTCCTAGGAGCGCCGCATGCCGACCAGAACCCGCACCATCGCCGCAGTTCTGGGGGCACTCGCACTGACCGTCGCGTCCTGCTCGTCGTCGACGCAGAGTTCACAGGAGACGACGCCGTCACCGTCGACCACACCCGCCGCCGCGCCCACCCCGGAGCCTCAAGACGTCCCGGTGGCCGTGACACCCGTGCTGGCAAGCGTGGTCGCCGCGCCGGTGCCGGTGCTCGCCACCGACGGCAAGATCCATCTCGCGTACGAGCTGCAGCTGACGAACGCAATGACACAGGACGTGACAATCACGTCGGTGAAGGTACTTGCGCGCGACCAAACACTGTTCACGTTGGCGGGCGATCAGGTCGGCGATTGGACACGCGTCATCGGGACCCAAACGCCGTCAACGAAATTGGGGCCGGGACAAAGCGGGATGGTGTGGCTCGACGTCGCGCTCGACAAGTCGGCACCGATTCCCGCCGACCTGATCCACACCATCGGGATCGCCATCCCGAAGCCGTCGCCGCCGCTGATACCCGCGACCATGGACGAAAAGGTGGCACCGGTCACCGTGTCGACTCACAAGCCACCGGTCATTGCGCCGCCACTGGACGGCCCGAACTGGTTGGACGCCGACAGTTGTTGCGCACTGGGCGCACACCGCGGTGCGGTGAATGCGCTCAGTGGAGGACTGTGGGCGGCTGAGCGGTTTGCGATCGACTACGTTCAATTGGGCCCCGACGGAACGATCTTCACGGGCGAGAAGAGCAAGCCGGAGAGCTATCCGTACTTCGGCGCCGACATCCACGCGGTCGCCGACGGGCCCGTCGTCCGTGTCTTGGAGGGTCTGCCCGAACAGGTTGCGGGGAAGAGTCCGACGGGGCTGCCACTCGAGCAGTACGGCGGCAACCACATCGTGCAGGACATCGGCGATGGCAACTACGCCTTCTATGCGCACCTCAAGACCGGCAGCGTCAAGGTCAAGGAGGGCGATCAGCTCACCAGCGGGCAGGTCATCGCCTCGCTCGGCAACACCGGCAACTCCGATGCTCCGCATCTGCATTTCCACGTGATGAGCACCCCGGATCCGTTGCGGTCCAACGGACTCCCGTTCGCGATCTCATCCTTCCGCCTCGATTCCCGAGTCGCGTCGCCGGACGCCGTCGACGCGCTCCTCCAGGGCAAGCCCGCGCCGATGCAGCCCGGATTCTCGGCGCGCGACGAAACCGACGTCAGCCCACTGTCGCTCGACGTGATGACATATGAAACGAAGTAGCGCACTGGCGGTGCTCGCCGACGTCGTCTGCGTGCTGGTGTTCTGCACCATCGGCCGGCGCAGCCATGCCGAGGGACTGACCGTGTCGGGGATCGCCGAGACCGCCTGGCCGTTTCTGGCCGGGACCGCCGTCGGCTGGCTGCTGGTCCGTGGCTGGCGGCGTTCCCGTCGCAGTCGTTCCCACCGGGGTGGCGGTGTGGGTGGGCACCGTGGTGGGCGGAATGCTCTTGCGCAAGGCCACTTCCGCGGGCGTCTCCGTCAGCTTCGTTTTGGTCGCATCGCTCGTAACTGCGCTGCTGCTCCTTGGCTGGCGAGTGGCCGCGGCGGTTATCCAGCGCCGCCGAATCGCATCTAGTCGGTCGAATCCAGCTGGGGCTCAGGGGAAGTAGTCACCGTCAGGGTGGCCCGCAGCCCACCGAGTGGACTGTCCGACAGCACGATACTCCCCTCGTGCAGCGCCGCCTGCTGCGCGACCAGCGCCAGGCCCAGTCCCGAACCTCCCGGCGCAGCAGTGCTTCCGCGTGCGAACCGGCCGAGCACGTTGTCGTGCTCTTCGGAGGGCAGGCCGCGCCCGTTGTCGTCGACAATGATCGTTATCGTGTGGTCCATGCGGTGGCCCGTCAGCACGATCCTGGTCGCGGGTCCGTGCGCCACTGCGTTGCGCACCAGGTTTTCGACCGCAAGACGCAGTCCGCCCGGCCAGCCCCAGATCGTGCCGAGATCGTCATCGGCTTCCACCACGATCTCCACCGGCCCACCCGGCCGCATGTTCTCCCGCGCCACCCGGTCGAGCAGGTCTGTCACGTCGACGACATCTCTGTCCTCGGCCTGTGCGAGCTCACCGGAGGCGAGCTGTCCGAGTGCGGTGATGATCGCCTCGACGCGACGCTGCGCCCGCGACAGGTCATTGACCACCTCGGCCCGCTCCTCGGCGGGCAGGTCGTGGATGCGCAACGTGTCCAGGTCCGCCCGCATCGCGGTCAGCGGTGTGCGCAACTCGTGCGCGGCGTTCGCCGCGAAATCCTGCGCGGCCTGAAGCGAGTTCGTGGTGGCCTGCTGTGCGGCAGCCAGCCGGCTGAGCATTCCCGTCATCGCCTCGGACAGCTCCTCGGCCTCGCGGACGCCGCGCACTTCCGGCATCTCCTCGGTCCCCTTGCCGAGCCGCCGGGTGTATTCGGTGAGCCGGCGCAGAGGCCGTATCGCGGGCCCCGACAAGAGCCAACCGACACCCGCCGCGATCAACACCGTCACCACACCGACTGCGGCGTAGAAGGGTATGCGTGCCCGGTTCAGCAGGACGCTGTCGGCGCGGATGCCGATCGAAATCAGTACGCCGCCTTGCTGATCCACCGGGATGGTGCGCACCCGGTAGTCGACGCCGTTCACTTCGACGTCCGCAGTGCCTGGCTGCAGCGCGGGCAGCTGCAGCCCGCGCTGGAAGACCACCTGCCCGGTGGACTCCATCCGCCCCGTTGTCAGAACACCGCGTCGCGGATCGGACAACTGGTCGGGATACATGCTGGCCTCGACGATGGCGTCCAGCCGCCGGTCCATCTGCACGGCGTCATTGTTGGCGAGTACAAGCGACGTCAGGATGGTGAAGACCGCGACGACGGCGGCAGCCGCGGCCGCCGCGGCCAGGGCGACCCTGGTGCGGAGCGAGGCGGAACGGATCACCCGCAACCGGGGCACTCAGTGCTCGTCTCGCAGCACGTAGCCGATTCCGCGAACGGTGTGAATGACCCGCGGCAGGCCGTCGCGCTCAAGCTTTCGCCGCAGGTAGCTGATGAACACGTCGGCCACGTTGGTGTCGACGTCGAAGTCGTAGCCCCAGACCAACTCGAGCAGCCGCTGCCGGCTGAGCACGACGCCTGCGTTCTCGGCCAGCACCGCAAGCAGGTCGAATTCGCGCTTGGTCAGGTCGACCCGCTCACCGTCGACGAACACCAGCCGGCGGGCGGTGTCGATGGTCAACGGGCCGACCGTCATCGTGTCGGATGACTGATCGGAATGACTGGACCGGCGCAGCAGCGCGTGCAAACGCGCCACCAGCTCGCCCAAATCGAACGGCTTGGTCAGATAGTCGTCGGCGCCGGCCTCGAGACCGGCGATCCGGTCGTTGACGGTGTCACGCGCGGACAGCACACAGATCGGGATGTCGTTTCCCAACGCGCGAAGTGCGGTAACCACCGCGACGCCGTCGAGTTCCGGCATTTGGACATCCAGAACAAGGGCGTCGTGTGTCTCGTTGGATAGGAGCCGCAGGGCCTCTTTCCCGGTTGCGGCGACCCGCACGTCAAAACCTGAAAGTCGCAATCCTCGGGCAACAGAGGTCCTGACGTCCGGATCGTCGTCGACCATCAGCACCATCCGACCGGTGCTCTCCGGCGCGGGCGGCTCTCCCCCGACCCGCACGACGGCTACGGAGTGTCTGCGATGCCGTCGCCGTTGGTGTCGCCGCAGCGATTCTTCAAGTCCACCAGCGGCT
Organism: uncultured Actinomycetota bacterium; assembly: GCA_963713225.1. GTDB lineage: Bacteria > Actinomycetota > Actinomycetes > Mycobacteriales > Mycobacteriaceae > Mycobacterium. The sequence continues at coordinate 284,969 of CAVQLB010000006.1, forward strand.
GGCGAATGCCGGTCATCTCGCCCTTCACCATGGGATTGGCATTCATGTACGTCTCCACCTCGGCCCTGACCTCATCGCGGTTCTTGCCCTCGAGTGCGGTGAAGAAGTAGTTGACGTCCGGGTGTGTAAACAGGTAGTCCGACGTCGCCTTGGAGACGCCTGAGGCCGTGAAGGCCAGATCGGCGGCGGTGCAGTTGGCCGGCTCGTCGGCCATTGCCGAGGGCAGCGCGCCGAACAGCATCGCCCCGGCGAGTGCGCCGGCGCCGATCGCGCCAGCTACCGCACGCCGCGCCGTACGGGCAGAGAGCAACATCACAGGCTCCTTCATCGAATGAGTTGTGGCAGTAACCATGGCGGTTACAGACACTGAAAAGCTAAGCAGAATCGGTGCCGACTTTCCTGCCTTGCGAAGAAACGCATGGTAAGAACTTCCAAATCCGCAGATCAGGGTGCTGCAACGATCGGGCGGGTGGCGCAGGCCAGCTACCGCGTGGCAACCGTTGCCGGACCGGGCAGCGGACCGGTGCCAGCGACCGTCGAGGTCGCCGGGGCAGACTGAGCGGGCAATGCGGAACCCGGCACGCCGACGCTCTGTGCACCGGGCAGCGATCCTGGCAAACCACCCGGCAGACCGCCACCCTGCTGTGCGGCCTGCAGCAGACCGAGAATCTGCGGGACGGTGATCGGCAGCTTGCACCTCAGCGAAAGATTCTGCAGCGGGGATTGCAGCTGCTGCAGGTCCTTGCTCACCTGCGGATTGGCGTCGAAGTAGGCCTTCAGCGCGGCCAGCGACTGGGGCCCGCCTTGCTGCTGAGAGATGGTCGTCAGCGCCTGGTTCGTCTGCGGATGCGTTTCCAGGTAGTTGCCGGTCGACGTCGCCACCGACCCGACGGTCCGCGCCACCTCGCTGGCGGCGCACGGATCCGTCGCCGCGGTTGCTGACGGCGCCTGCGGAACAGCGAGCGCGGCGACTGTGGCGCCGCCCGCGGCGCAGACAGCGAACGCGGCGAACAGGCTGCGCCGGGCAGTCTTGTGGTTCGGGGTCACGGAAAACTCCTTACAATTTGCGGACATCTATCGCCTCGCAAACGGCTGCGATCGGATGGCTCAACGGCTCCGACGCGGTGGCGGCCAAGACGACATAATGCCATCGGCGTCTTGTACTGGCCAATTCACGAACCGAACCAGCAGGTAAACGCCAGGTGATCTGAAGCGCGCAGCAAGGCCTGCGCGAATTCACAGGGGCGGGTTAGGGCTGCTTAAGGCCTTATTGAGGCCGCATCGCTGCAGCGTACGCTGTTGTACGCTCACGCTACGTAAGGCCGGGGAGAAAGCGGGACAACCATCCAGCAGTTCATGATGCGCTTGAGTAGTAGCCTGCGCAGATTCCGCTGGGCAGTTTTCATGTTCTGGCTACTTCTCCTCGTGCCTGCGCTGTACCTCGGCATGAACCAATCAGGCCACCTCACCGGTGGCGGGTTCGAGGTTGCCGGATCGCAGTCGCTGTACGTGCAGGACACGCTCGAACAGCAGTTCCCCGATCAAGGCGCGTCGCCCCTTGCACTTGTCGCGGCGCCGCGGGCCGATGCGTCGTTCGCCGACATGGACGCCGCGGTCGCGCACCTGGAACGCCTTGCCGCCGAGGTGCCCAGCGTCAAGGTCATGCCCAACCCGCAGCAGCCGCCGCCGCAGCCGGACCGGCCCTACGTCGTGACCCTGCAACTGGACTTCAACAACACCGGTGCGGTCGACGTTGCAAAGCAGCTGCGCCAGAAGGTCGGGATCAACGGCGATCAGCCCGGTCAGGTGCAGGACGGCAAGGTCAAGCTCTATGTGATCGGACAGGGCGCGCTTGGCGCCGCCGCCTCAGCGGCCACCAAGCACGACATCGCCCAGGCCGAACAGTGGAACCTTCCGATCGTCCTGATTGTCTTGCTCGCGGTGTTCGGCTCGCTGGCCGCCGCCGCCATGCCGTTGGTCCTCGGCATCTGCACTGTCGTGGTGACCATGGGGCTGGTCTATCTGCTGTCGATGTACACCACGATGTCGGTGTTCGTCACGTCGACGGTGTCGATGTTCGGCATCGCGCTCGCCATCGACTATTCACTATTTATTCTCATGCGATTCCGCGAGGAATTGCGGGCGGGCCGAGAGCCGCAGCAGGCCGCCGACGCCGCGATGGCCACCTCGGGCCTCGCCGTCGTGCTGTCCGGCTTGACCGTCATCGCATCGGTGACGGGTATCTACCTGATCAATACGCCCGTGCTGGTGTCGATGGCGACGGGCGCGATCCTCGCAGTCGCCGTCGCGGTGCTGACCTCGACGACGCTGACGCCGGCGGTGCTGGCGACGTTCGGGCAGGCGGCCGCCAAGCGGTCGTGGCTGCTGCACTGGTCGCGACGGCCCGAGACCACGCAGTCGCGGTTCTGGACCAGATGGACCGGCTGGGTGATGCGCCGCCCGTGGCTGTCGGCGTTGGCGGCGACGGCACTTCTGCTGACGCTGGCCGCACCGGCGTTCTCGATGGTGCTGGGCAACAGCATGCAACGGCAGTTCGACCCGACACACGAGATCCGCGGTGGCGTGAACGCCGCGGCGGACGCGCTCGGCGCGGGCGCGCTTGGCCCGGTCCGGGTGCTGGTGACCTTCCCCGACGGCAACCCCGCCTCCGCACCGGCGAAGGAACCGCTTCTGGCGGCGGTACAACAACGAATGTCGCAGGCGCCCAACGTCGTGACGGTGCAGCCTGCGGTGTTCGGCAACGACTACCGCAGCGCACTCGTGTCTGCGGTGCTGGCGGTGGACCCCGAGGACATGGCGGCACGCGAGTCCGTCGACTGGATGCGCGCGGAGCTTCCGCCGGTGGCCGGTGCCGAGGCGAAGGTCGACGTGGGCGGGCCGACCGCGCTGATCAAGGACTTCGATGACCGGGTGTCGAAGACGCAGCCCGCCGTGTTCGGGTTCGTCGCGCTGATCGCGTTCATCATGTTGCTGGTATCCGTCCGGTCGGTGTTCCTTGCGTTCAAGGGCGTCCTGATGACGGTGCTCTCGGTGGCCGCGGCGTACGGCAGCCTTGTCGCCGTCTTCCAGTGGGGCTGGCTGGAGGAACTCGGCTTCCGGCCGATCGTGTCGCTGGACAGCACGATTCCACCGCTGGTGCTGGCGATGACGTTCGGCTTGTCGATGGACTACGAGATCTTCCTGCTGACCCGGATCCGCGAGCGGTTCCTGCAGACCAACAACACCCGCGACGCGGTGGCCTACGGCGTCAGCACCAGCGCACGCACCATCACCAGCGCGGCGCTGATCATGATCGCGGTGTTCATCGGCTTCGCGTTCGCGGGGATGCCGCTGGTCGCGCAGCTCGGCGTCGCGTGCGCGGTGGCGATCGCCGTCGACGCCACCGTCGTGCGGTTGGTGTTGGTGCCCGCGCTGATGGCCATGTTCGACGAATGGAACTGGTGGCTGCCCGGCTGGCTGGCCCGCATCCTGCCGTCCGTCGATTTCGAGAAGCCGCTGCCGCACGCCGACATCGGTGACCTGGTCATCATCCCTGACGACATTTCGACGCTGGCCGCGTCGGGAATCGACATCCGCATGGTGGTCAAGTCGGCGGCCAAGCTGAAAACCATGGCGCCGCAGACCATCACCGTCGCCGATCCGCTTGCGTTCAGTGGCTGCCTGCCGTCGAACGGCTCGGACTGCGTCAACGCCATCAACGGTGACACCAACGGCAACGTCAACATCAACGGTTCCGCCAACGGCAAGACGGTGAAGCTGCGGCGCGGTCCGCGGCCGGTGCACCCCGTCACGATGTGGCGTGGCCGGCTCTTGGTGGCGTTGGATGCCCTGGAAACCGAGGCCGATACCGACCGGCCTGCCGTCGAGCGCAACAGCCCGATGGAGACCACCAACGTCCAGCTGCCCACCGGTGACCGGCTCCAGATACCAACAGGTGCCGAGACGTTGCGGTTGAAGAGCTACCTGATCATGTGCCGGAACAGCACCAAAGACTTCGCCGAGTTTGCCGATTTGGTCGAGTCGATGGAGACTCAGACCGCTGCAGTTGTACTGGCCGGAATGGATCGGTACTACTGTGGAGAGCAATCCAGGAAGCAATGGGTTGCCACGCAGTTGGTGCGCCGGCTGGCTGATCCGCATCCTTCGGACGAGTTCGACATCCCGATGTCGGGCCCCGAGGCGGAGGCTGATTGGGCCAAAGTCAGGCAGCGCTGCCTTTCGGTGGCGGTCGCGATGCTGGAGGAGGCGAGGTGACGGTGAGTGTGGACGCGCACCACGACGCTGCCACCGCACGCATACCTTCCGCCGCTCCGAAGCGGCCCCGGCGCCCGTCGAATGACGACCAGCCGGTGGAGTTCTGGCCGACGGCAGCGATCCGTGAGGCACTGGAAACCGACGATCTGACGGTATGGCAGCGCATCGTCGTCGCCATCAAGCGCGATCCGTTCGGCAGGACCGCGCGCCAAGTCGAGGAGGTGTTGGAATCGACACGGCCTTATGGAGTATCGAAAGCACTGTCCGAGGTGCTGAACAACACGCGGGAGAACTTGGAAGCCAACGAGCGCGCTGAAGTCGCGCGCCAGATTCGCCTGCTGCTCAGCCGGTCCGGTCTCAAGCCGCAGGAGTTCGCCTCGCGCATCGGCGTCCCTGGTGAGGAACTCGCCGGGTACATCGAGGGCAAGACCAGCCCGTCGGCGTCCCTGATGGTCCGCATGAGCCGGCTGTCGGACCGCTTCTCGAAGATGAAGCCCAACCGTCCGGGCGGCGCGCACTGAGTTCGATCTAGCGCGAGTTGATCGGAGTCACGTCGTCGACCAGCCAGCGCCCGCCGTCCTTGGACAGCGTGATTCGCAGGGCCAGTATCGCGGTGTCGGCAGGCTTGTCCGGCACGTTCTGAGTTCCGCGCATGATCACCGCGACGCTCGCCGCGTTGGGTCCGATGGCCTCGACGCCCGCTGAGATCGTGGTGGCGGTCGCCGTGACGTTCTTACTTGTCAATACCTTTGCCACAGCAGCGAACTCGTTCTTGTACTTTTCGGCCCGCTGCGGTGACATCATCTCCGCCGCCCGGTCGATCGCGACCGTCGGACTCTGTGGCGTGAAGGTCGCACTCGCCTCGGCCACACTGCTCGCGATGCCCGCCACTTCGGCGCTGTCGTTGCGCAGATTGCGGTCGGGCACCGTCCACCTGGTGTAGCCGACCAGCACGGCGGCGACCAGCGCCACGGTGGCCAGTCCGACGACCGCCAGTCGCAGCCCCGGGCCGTCGTCGTCGGTGCCGACTGTCACCCCGTCGCGTCGCGCCAGCACGCCGTTGACGATGACGCCTTCGACGATCAACAGGCACAGCACCGACGCCACCGACACCCACCACAGCGGCCAGCCCATCGCGATACCGATGAACACCAGCGCGGCGATCGCCGCGACCGGTGCGGCGATGTCGAACGCCAGAACCCGTAACCGGTTCCTCACCGGAACTGCTCCAGCCGGGAGATCAGCAGCTTGCCCTCGACATCGGAGACGTCCAGGCGGAGGTTCCAGCGCACGGTCTGCGGCTTACCTCCGACGTTCTCACTGATCGACGTCGCCACCACCATCACGGTGTCGGTACGCCTGACCAACTCACCCAGCCCCGGCGGCGGGGTCGGCGCCGGCGCCGGGCGCCCGTCGGGCAGGGTCTGCGGGCGGTGATAGATCGATTCCACCGCGACGGAGTCGATCTGGCCCTTGGTGCGCGACTGCAGAGTCTGCACCACTTTCGTGTAGGGCTCGACCACAGCCTCGAACTCGTTGTTGAGCTCGCCGACCGTGCCGTCGTGCAGCTTCTGCAGGCTGGCGTCGATGTCGTCCTTGTTCATGTTGACCAGGACGTTGGTCCAGTCGGCGGCGGCCTTGAGCACCTCGGTCTGGTAGCGACGCTCGTCGGAGTCCGCGCGATGGCCCGACCAGATCATGACCCCGAGCACGATCGCGGCCACCGACAAGAGGCCGAGCACCGCCGATGCGATGCCGTAACCGGAGAAGACGGAGCCGCCGTCGGCGCTTGGCGCTTCGTCGGCGCGCTCGTCGTCGGGCATGGCCGTGAGGGTACCTACCGGACTTCTGGAAGGATGTCGGGGTGACGGTAGAAACCATTCGCTCGGGCATCGACCTGAGCTACGTCGACGACCAAGCCCGCCCGCAAGACGACCTGTTCGGCCACGTCAACGGCCGCTGGTTGGCCGAGTACGACATCCCGGCCGACCGCGCCACCGACGGGGCCTTCCGATCGCTCCACGACCGCGCCGAGGAGCAGATCCGCGACCTGATCGGCGAGGCCGCGCAGGCCAACGCCGAGAAGGGCACCGACCAACAGCGCATCGGCGACCTCTACGCGAGCTTCATGGACGAGAAGACGGTCGAGCGGATCGGTGTGCGGCCCCTGCTCGACGAATTGGCGACGGTCGACGCCGCCGCAGACGCCGCCGAGTTGGCCGTGGTGCTCGGCGGGTTGCAGCGCACCGGTGTCGGCGGAGGGGCCGGCGCGTACATCGACACCGACTCCAAGGACTCCACCCGCTACCTGCTGCACCTCAGCCAGTCCGGGCTGGGGCTGCCCGATGAGTCGTACTACCGCGACGAGCAGCACGCTGACATCCTCGCCGCCTACCCCGGCCACATCGCCGCGATGTTCGCGCTCGTCTACGGCGAGGAGCCCCAACCCGGAGAGTGGCGGGCCACCGCCGAGCGCATCGTCGCGCTGGAATCCAAGCTGGCCGCCGCGCACTGGGATGTCGTCAAGCGGCGCGACGCCGATCTCACCTACAACCTGCGCACGTTCGCCGAATTGCCCACAGAGGCACCCGGCTTCGACTGGGCCGGCTGGGTGACGGCGATGGGAACCACGCCGGAGTCGGCGGCCGAAGTCGTCGTGCGCCAACCCGACTTTCTGACCGAGTTCGCCGCACTGTGGGCCGGCCAGGACATCGAGGACTGGAAGCGATGGGCCCGCTGGCGCCTCATTCACGCGCGCGCCTTCCTCTTGACCGACGAACTCGTCGCCGCGGACTTCGACTTCTACGGCCGCACCTTGAGCGGCACCGAGTCGATCCGGGACCGGTGGAAGCGGGGCGTCTCGGTGGTGGAGAACCTGATGGGCGACGCGCTCGGCAAGCTTTATGTCGAGCGACACTTCCCGCCGGGCGCCAAGGCGCGGATGGATGAACTCGTCGCCAATCTGCGCGAGGCCTACCGGGTCAGCATCAACCAGCTGGCCTGGATGACGCCCGAGACCCGGCAGCGAGCACTGGCCAAGCTGGACAAGTTCACCCCCAAGATCGGGTATCCCGCGAAGTGGCGGGACTACTCGAACCTGGTCATCGAACGCGACGATCTCTACGGCAATTACCTTCGCGGCTACGCGGTGAGCTCCGAGCGCGAGCTGGCCAAGCTGGGCGCCCCGGTGGATCGCGACGAATGGTTCATGACGCCGCAGACGGTGAACGCCTACTACAACCCGGGCATGAACGAGATCGTCTTTCCCGCAGCGATTCTGCAGCCGCCGTTCTTCGATGCGGAAGCCGACGACGCGGCCAACTACGGCGGCATCGGTGCGGTGATCGGCCACGAGATCGGCCACGGCTTCGACGACCAGGGCGCCAAGTACGACGGCGACGGGAACCTGGTGGACTGGTGGACCGACGACGACCGCGCAGAGTTCGGGATGCGCACCAAGGCGCTGATCGAGCAGTACGAGGAGTTCGTGCCGCGGGCTCTCGACGGACATCATGTCAACGGCGCCTTCACCGTCGGGGAGAACATCGGCGACCTCGGTGGATTGTCGATCGCACTGCTGGCCTACCAGCTCTCACTGAACGGGCAGCCTGCGCCGGTGATCGACGGGCTGACCGGCGTGCAGCGGGTGTTCTTCGGCTGGGCCCAGGTGTGGCGCACCAAATCCCGTGACGCCGAGGCGATCCGCAGGCTCGCCGTCGATCCGCACTCACCGCCGGAGTTCCGGTGCAACGGCGTGATCCGGAACATGGACGCGTTCTACGAGGCTTTCGACGTCGCCGCGGACGACGAGCTGTATCTCGAGCCGCCGCGGCGGGTCAGGATCTGGAACTGAGCTCCAGGTTGCCGTCGCTCGCCCTGTAGAAGGGGCGAGTGGCGAGGACGTAGATCCCGAACACCGCCAGCGGAGCCAGCAACGGCAACCAAGGCAGCTCGAACGGGAACGAGGCGGCCAGCACCCCGACGAAGGTAAAGCCAAGGGCCGCAAACATTGCCGGCGCAGATGCGCCGATCGCACCGGAAGGACCGCCCTCGACGTGCCGAAGCACCAGGTAACAGGCTGCCGACAGGCCTGCGAGTGCGGCGAGCATCGGCGGCGCATCCGCGATCACGACCGCTGCGGCGGCCAACAGGACCGCCGGCGTCGCCACGACCCGAAACACGATGGCCCCCAGCACCGCAACCACGGCAAGCATCGCGGTGACCAACGCGATTCCGGCGGTATGGAATCCCGCCGCCGCCACCATCACCAGACCGAATGCGGTCGACAACAGATGTGCCCTCTGCAGTGAGCGCTTCATCGCCGCCCCCGCACCGGACGGCGGTGCTCGGGAACCAGCCGCATCGACTGGTCCAGTGTGCTCTCCGACGACCAGGCCACCACATCCACTCCGACAGTGCCCATGTCCCGGTACATGAACGACCGCTGCATCGACCACATCCGGGTGAACAGCGGGTCGATGCCCTCTCCGCTCCTCGCGTACGCGGCGTCAGCCCCGAACGGAGCGCCTTCGAGAACGTCGACAGCGACGACGGTGTGTCCCCGCTTGCGAAGGTCGATCAACGACAGCGCGAACTCGGTGTCGAGCATCGTCGAGAAGGCGACGACGATCGCGCCCGCCGGAAGGGCGGCGCGGGGCGCCAATGTGCCGGTGCTGGTTTCGAATTCGTCGCCGGCGCCGAGCAACGTGTCGAGTACCCGGTAGAACTGCCGCCGTCCGATATCTGCGCCGAGCCAGCGGGGTCGACCGCCGCCGAGCGTGACGACTCCGGCGCGGTCGCCGCTTCGCAGCGCGCTCTGCACCACTTGTACCGCGCCACGCAGCGTTCGTTCGGTCGCTTCTGTCGCCGGACCCGGCGGCTGCGGGTACGTGTCGATCAGGACGACCACGTCGGCGGCCCGGTCGGTCAAGCGCTGGGTGACGTGCAGGCTGCTCCGGCGTGCGCTCACCGGCCAGTTGACGGTGCGCAACTGATCGCCGGGGACATACGGTCTGATGTCGGCGTATTCAACGCCCGGCCCGATGTGCCGGGTGAGATGGGTGCCCAGTCGGTCGAGCAGTTCGGACTTTGGGATAGCAGTGGATTGCGGTGGGGCCAGGGGAAATACGAACACATCGGCCGCGTCGACGGTTGCGATGCCCGCCAACAACCCTCCCGGTGCGACGACCTCGACGCTGGCCCGAATCGGATAGCGGCCCCAGCGGTCCGCAGTCACCGTCACCGTCTGGCGCTCGCCGGGTCCGCTGTCCAGCACGTCGAGTCGCATCCCATCGACGCCGGTCAGCGAAAGCGCAACGCCGACATCGGCATGTTCCGTAGTCGCCCAGACGCTCAGTTGCGTCTGTTCGCCCTCAAAGCATCGCTGCAGCCCCGGCTGTGCGTGCAGATGGACCTTGGGCATCGTGCGCTGCCAACCGATCGAACACAACACACCGAGAAACGGCGCGACAAATGCGATGAGCTGCCACCGCGATCCGATCAATGCGGCGGCCAGGATGACGCCGGCGCAGGTCGCCACCGCACGCGTCAACAGGGATGCGCGCCAATGCAACTCCGCTTCGGTGCGGCGGGATTCGATCACGTCCGGGCCCGCGGAACCGGCAGCCGCCGCAACAGTTCCTCGACGACATCGGCGCCGTGCACACGGCGCACCCACATCTCGGGTTTCAGGCTGATCCGGTGGGCCATGGTCGGAACGGCAAGCGATTTCACGTCCTCGGGTATTACGTAGTCGCGACCGAGTAGGAGCGCGCGCGCACGCGCATGCTGGACGAGGTCGAGTTCGGCTCGCGGGCTCGCGCCGACCGCGACCTGCGGATGCTGCCGGGTGGCGTTGGCCAGTGACACGACGTACTGCAGCACGTCTTCGTGGACCGTCACCTCTTCCACCGACTCTCGCATCGCGATCAGATCGTGGGCATCCACAACCTGATTCACCGTCGGCTCGGCCGAGCCGCGGTCGAGGCGACGACGGAGCATTGACGCCTCCTCCTCTTCGGACAGGTACCGGAGTTCAAGCCTGATCGCGAAGCGGTCCAACTGCGCCTCGGGTAGCGGATAGGTGCCCTCGTATTCGATCGGGTTATCGGTGGCCAGCACGACGAAGGGGGCGGGCAGCCGGTGGGTGACACCGTCGATGCTCACCTGACCTTCGGCCATCGCCTCGAGCAACGCCGCCTGGGTCTTCGGCGGTGTTCTGTTGATCTCGTCGGCGAGAAGCAGGTTGGTGAAGATCGGCCCGTGGCGGAATTCGAAACGCCCCGACTGCATGTCGTAGACGGTCGAACCGAGCAGGTCCGCGGGAAGCAGGTCGGGTGTGAACTGCACACGGGTGAACTCCAACCCGAGCGCCGCGGCGAAGGACCGCGCGATGAGTGTCTTCCCGAGACCGGGCAGATCCTCGATCAGGACATGCCCGCGCGCCAGCACCGATGTCAGAATCAGCGTGAGTGCCCACCGCTTACCGACCACGACGCGTCCGATCTCGTCGAGGACAGCCTCGCAATGGGCGGTGGTCGTGGCCGCGGGCAGTGAAGGACGGGTCATACCTGCTCCAGCCGTCGAAGTATTTCGTCGAGGGCCGACCGGCCCGGGCCTGGCACGTCCTTGCCGGTGCGCGCGACGTTTTCCGGATCCACCCAGGCCCACAGCTCGTCACCGAAGAGCATTCGGCCGGTGGCGCGGAATCCTTCGGGATTCTTGTTCTGCTTCTGTCCGGTTGCGATACCGAACTGTCGTGCGAGCATCGGGCGGAGGTGCCGGTCCCAGTCCGAGCGGGTGGATTCCGACCATGAGATCAACGTCTCGGTCCGAGATATCCAGCGGCGCAGCGACTCTTCCGCATCGTTGACGGCCGGCATGGCCGGCTTGGTACCGGTTCCGGGCACCAGAAACCAGCGCAGTGCAAGCAGCGTCAGTGCCACCGCGACACCGACTGCCGCCAGCACGAACCGACGGTCGGGCATCAGCATCGCCAGCCCCTGTACCCCGATAACCAGGCAGAGGCCTGCGGCCACGAGCTTCTTCATTGTCATGCGATGCTCCGCAGTTCGGACAGGACGAGCCTCAGCACGCGCAGGGCGATCTCGCGGTGTTCCTCGGTCATCACGTGCGGACTGAACCGCGCCTCTTCGAAAAGGTCGACGAGTTCGGTTGCGCTGTCGGCGCGCAGCGCGTGGTGCTCGACGGCGCGTGCCAAAACCTCAGTAGGCGTGTCGGATTCCCGTGGAACGGCTTCCGGTGAGTTCTCGAGTTCGCGCTCCATAGCCGCGTAGCACGCGATGATCGCTTCCCGCGGTTCGCGGCTCAGATCCCCGATCTCGGCCAGTCCGACTTCCGCCGCCCGTGCGAGCGAATCGGGGCCGGCCGCAGGTGCCGGCTGCCGGAGTTCGGGGCCGGACGAAGCCACTGCCGTCGCGGCACGTCGTTGCATTCGGGCCGCGATCAGCGCCCCGACGAAAATCAAGATCATCAGCAGCACCGTCGAGACTGCGAGCAGAGAGAACACGTTCGACGGTGACTCCGGGTCCGGTGGTTGTTCCCCCGGGGGCCGGGGCACGCCAGACGGTGGAGTCCCCGCATCGGTCAGTGGCTGCTCGATACCCAGCTGCAGGTTCAACCGCGACAGCAACGCGGTGAGCAGCAGCCAGGCGACGACCACACCCGCCGCAATCAGCACCATGCGCCACGTTGGTGGCCGCCGCGCCCCGGCCATCTCGCGGCGCGGTTCACCTGCGCCGGGCGACGCCGACGGGCGGCGCGACTGCGTGAGAATCGCGATGGCGATGATCGCCATCGACACCGTCAGCATCGCCCCCACCGCGAACAAGCTGCCGAAGCTGCTGGTCGGCCGGTCGCGCGGCGGCGGCTCCCCGCCGGGGAGATATCCGTGTAGCGCGGCGGCGGCCACGATCAGCAGCGCGATCACGGCGACGACGCGCATAGGCGCCTTGTCGATACCCCATCCTCACCGCGGTGAGGTCACTGCCGCAACGATATGGCTTAGATCTGCCAGTCCTGCGCGCCGTCAGGCTGGCTGTAGGTACCGACCGAGTTCTTGATGACGACGGGGTCGCCGCTGCCGAAGTTGTCGTAGAACCACTGCGCGTTGGCCGGGCTGAGGTTGATACAACCGTGGCTGACATTGCGCTTGCCCTGGTCGCCGACCGACCACGGAGCGCTGTGCACGAACGCGCCGCTGTTGTCGATTCGGACGGCGTTCTGAACCGTCAGCCTGTAGCCCTCCGCCGAGTTGGTCGGCACCCCGTACGTCGCGGAGTCCATCACCATGCTGGCGAACTTCTCCAACACGTAGTAGGTGCCGTTCTTGGTTTCGTGCTTCCCGTCGGGCCTGCCCATCGACACCGGGAACGTCTTCTCGATCTTGCCGTTTCGGCCGATGATCATTTGGTGCGTCTTGTCGTCGATGGTGGCGATGAGGGAGTCACCGACGCGGAAGCTCGACCTGGCGCCGCTCGCGTCGATGTTGACCGTGGTGTTGGCCGGCCAGAAGTCGATCGGGCGCCACCTCACCTGGCTGTTGCTCATCCAGTAGAACCTGCCCGGCACCGGCGGATTGGACGTGATGTGGATCGCCTGCTCCGCCATCGGGCGGTCGACGATCGGCCGCTGGAAGTTGATGATGATCGGCTTGGCCACGCCGACCATGGCGCCGTTGACCGGATTGAAGGACGGCGGCAGGAACACCGGCTCGCCGGTGAACGGCGTCGGGTTCTGGCCTCCGGGGGTGCCTTCCGGAATCGGTCCCGGTGGCGCTGCGAACGGGTTCGCCGGAGGCGGTGGCGCGAGCGGGTCACCCGGAGGCGGTGGCACGGCCAGCGGATCGGCCGGGGGTGGCGGCACCTCCGGCCCCGGCGGCGGCGCGGGAGCGATCGCGGCGGCCGGGTCGATCGGAGCGTCCGGTGCGGGCCCCTCTGCGTCGGGAACCGGACCCGGCGGTGGCGGCACCTCGGGATCTGCCATTGCCAACGGGCTGCCGAACGCCAGTCCACCGATCACTGCGACCGCGAAGGTCGCGGTGACCAGCCTCCGCATCTTCCGCTGCGGCATGCAAACACCTCCAGTCAAAACTTCGTCCAGTCTCGCACAGCGAGGAACCCGGCTAAGGCCCGAAATGGCCCCCCGAACCGGACAACTGTCCAGCGAATGGCGCTGAGCTGCTGTGTTCATCGTCAGCGGGTGTCGAATGTTACTTCCTGCTGGTTACCTGATGGAACGACGAACAGGCGGCGGCTGGCCGACACGCCGCCCAATGCAACCGCAACCAACACCGCCGACGCCCCGATCATCGCCGCGAGTCCGGCCTGGTCGTAGAGCAGCCCGCCAGACAGCGACCCGGCCATGATTCCGACCTGGAACGCCGTGACGTAGACCCCCGACGCCCCGTCGGGGTCGTCCGGCGCGGAGCGCATCGCCGCTGTCTGCAGCATGGGCGACAGCGCCGTCGACGCCGCGCCCCACAGCACGATCGCCGCGGCGCCGACGAGGATCGTCGCTGCCCCCGGGCGCCCGGCGCCCGCGAGCACCGCCAGCACCGCGAACGCGACCGCCAGCGCGGCGAGGCAACCGACCACCGAAGCGTTGGGGCGCCGGTCCAGCGGCCGGGCCATTACCGCCATCGACAGCAGGCCTGCCGCTCCGAAGCCAACCAGCAGCCAGGCCAGATGCGGTCCGTGCACGCCGACGACGTCGCGGATGATCACCACGATGAACGTGTAGGAGATGAAGTGACCGGTGACTCCGATGAGCGTCAACACACTCAGCGCCACCAACCGGCGGTTGCGGTGGTGATGCTCATGGGTCCGGACGGTGTCGACTTCCGCGGCGGAGAGCACCATCGGCGGCAGCGCCACCCAGGCGGCCAGCGTGACCGCCGCCGCGGCGACGGTCACCACCACCACGGCGGGCCGCCAACCCCACAGCTCACTCATCGCAGCGGTCAGCGGGTTACCGACCACGAGGGCGAGGGTCGTGCCGACGTACACCGCGGTGGTGGCGCGGCCGGCGTGCGTTGCGGGCACCAGGCGCGCGCCGATCGGCGCGACCACCGACCACATCAGACCGTGGGTGAGTGCGCAGAGCACCCGGCCGCCTGCCAGTACCGCGAAGTTGGGCGCCAGCGCCGAAATCAGTTGCGACACCGTCAAACAGAGCAGGGTCAGCATCAGGGTGCGACGGCGCGGCCAGTGCGCAGTCAACCGCACGAGCGGGACCGTCATCACGGCGGCGACCAGGGCATAGCTGGCCAGCAGCGTGCCGACCAGAGCCTCGCTGACCCGAAGGTCGGACGCAATCGCAGGCAGTGCGCCCACTGGGACCATCTCCGCCGTGACGTAGACGAAGGCAGCCGAGGCCAGCACCGCCAGCTGTACGGCGATGCGTGGTGTCCACGCCCGGCCCGGCGGTGCGGGGATGTCGGCGGTCATATGGGGGTACATCACGGTAGCGGCTCGGGATGCAGATACCGCGCTAGCTGGTTGTGATGGGGAGTCGAACGCCGCTCAATCGAGAAAGGATCGTGATGGTCGCCATTCCGGAGGAATACGAGTCACTGTTGGAGCGCCCGGTGTTCGGGCACCTCGCCACGGTCAGACCCGACGGCCGCCCCCAGGTGAACCCGATGTGGTTCGACTGGGACGGCGAACTGCTGCGATTCACCCACACCACCAAGCGGCAGAAGTATCGCAATATCGCCGCGAATCCGGACGTCGCGATGTCCGTCATCGATCCGGACGACCCGTACCGGTTCGTTGAGGTCCGCGGCGTGGTCGAAGAGATCGTGCCCGACCCGACGGGAGCGTTCTATCTGCAGCTCAACGACCGCTACAGCGGTCCGTTGACCGAGCCGCCGCCCGATAAGGCAGACCGGGTGATCATCGTGGTGCGGCCGACCGGCTACACAAAGAAGTAGCAGGCGGGCTATGACCGCACGAGTCGCGCGATGGCTGCGGATGCCTCGGCGAGCTTCGCGTCGGCCTCGTCGCCACCCTGGGCGACCGCGCGGGTCACGCAATGGCCGAGGTGCTCGTCCAGCAGACCCAGCGCGACCGACTGCAAGGCACTGTTCACCGCGCTGATCTGGGTGAGGACATCGATGCAGTACTTGTCCTCTTCGATCATCTTCGCGATACCGCGGACCTGGCCCTCGATGCGGCGCAGCCGTTTGGTGTAGTTGTCCTTCTGCTGCGAGTAACCATGTGGGGCAGTCTCGTTGGCCATTTCTAGCCACCTCCCAGCATCTGTTTCATCTGACCGATCTCGGCCTGCTGCGCATTGACGATGTCATTGGCCAGGCCCTTGGCGTCGACGTTTTCGCCATTGGCGATTTCGGCTTTCGCCATTCCGATGGCGCCTTGGTGATGGGCGATCATCGACTCCAGCCACAGCTTGTCGAATTCGGCGCCGCTGAGCGAGGCGAGCCGGGCCATGGTGGGTTCGTCGACCATGCCCTGCATCGGACCGTGGCCGCTGTGCCCGCTACCGGTATCGGTGTCCGGATTCTCCTTCCACTGCACGAGGAAGACCTTCATCGTTTCGATCTCGGGTCCTTGGGCGGCCGCGATATCGGACGCCAGCTTCGTCACCTCGGTATTGGTGGTGCGCTCAGGAACCAGCGCCGAAAGCTCGACGGCCTGCTGGTGGTGCGGAATCATGTTGGTGGCGAATGCGACATCGTCGGCGTTGTAGCCGGCAGGCTGGCCGGTCACGACCGGTTCGTCGGAGCGCTGCTGGTCGGTGTGGCCGTCGGATGCGGGCTTCGTGCAGGCCGATACGAAGAGTGCGGTGGCAAGGGCAACCAGGACCGCGGCGATGCGGGCGGTGATGGACGTCATGATTCCAGCGTACAGGTACCCCACCGGGGTATGCATATTTGTTTGGCCGGGGCAAACGCCGAAGGCATACTGACTGTCATGCCCTCAGCCCCAGACATCAAGCCCCGCAGCCGCGACGTCACCGACGGTCTCGAGAAGGCCGCCGCCCGCGGAATGCTCCGGGCGATAGGTATGGAGGACGACGACTTCGCCAAGCCGCAGATCGGCGTCGGATCGTCGTGGAACGAGATCACCCCGTGCAACCTCTCGCTGGATCGGCTTGCCAAGGCTGTGAAGGACGGCGTCTTCGCCGCCGGTGGCTTCCCGATGGAGTTCGGCACCATCTCCGTCTCCGACGGCATCTCGATGGGCCACGAGGGTATGCACTTCTCGCTGGTGTCGCGCGAGGTGATCGCTGACAGCGTCGAGGTCGTCATGCAGGCCGAGCGTCTCGACGGCTCGGTGCTGTTGGCCGGCTGTGACAAGTCGCTGCCCGGCATGCTGATGGCCGCCGCGCGACTCGACCTGGCGAGCGTGTTTCTGTACGCGGGCTCGATCCTGCCCGGCAAGGCCAAACTGTCCGACGGCACCGAGATGGACGTCACGATCATCGACGCGTTCGAGGCGGTCGGCGCGTGCGCCCGCGGCCTGATGCCGCGCGAGGACGTCGACGCCATCGAACGCGCCATCTGTCCCGGCGAGGGCGCGTGCGGCGGCATGTACACCGCCAACACCATGGCCAGTGCGGCCGAGGCGATGGGCATGTCGCTGCCGGGCAGCGCCGCCCCTCCGGCCACCGACCGGCGGCGCGACGGGTTCGCCCGGCGCAGCGGCCAGGCCGTGGTCGAGCTTCTGCGCCGCGGCATCACCGCCCGCGACATCCTCACCAAGGAGGCGTTCGAGAACGCGATCGCGGTGGTGATGGCCTTCGGTGGCTCCACCAACGCGGTGCTGCACCTGCTGGCGATCGCCCACGAGGCCAACGTCAAGCTTTCGCTCGAGGACTTCACCCGCATCGGTCAAAAGGTGCCCCACCTGGCGAATGTGAAGCCGTTCGGAAAGCACGTGATGTTCGACGTCGATCACATCGGCGGGGTGCCCGTCGTGATGAAGACGCTGCTGGATGCCGGTCTGATGCACGGTGATTGCCTCACCGTGACCGGACAGACCATGGCGCAGAACCTCGCCCACATCGCCCCGCCCGACCCAGACGGCAAGGTGCTGCGCGCACTGGACAATCCCATCCATCCGACCGGAGGCATCACGATCCTGCACGGATCGCTGGCGCCCGAAGGCGCGGTGGTGAAGTCGGCGGGCTTCGACTCCGATGTGTTCGAGGGCACCGCAAGGGTTTTCGAGCGCGAACGGGCGGCGCTGGATGCGTTGGAGGACGGCACGATCACGAACGGCGACGTCGTCGTCATCCGGTACGAGGGCCCCAAGGGCGGGCCGGGCATGCGCGAGATGCTGGCCATCACCGGAGCGATCAAGGGCGCCGGGCTCGGCAAGGACGTGCTGCTGATGACCGACGGTCGGTTCTCCGGCGGCACCACCGGTCTGTGCGTCGGCCACGTCGCACCAGAGGCGGTCGACGGCGGACCCATCGCTTTCGTGCGCGACGGCGACCGCATTCGTCTCGACGTCGGCAAGGGCACCCTCGACATACTGGTCGACCCGGCCGAATTCGATTCGCGGAAGGCCGATTTCGAGCCGCTACCGCCCACCTACACCACCGGAGTGCTGGCCAAGTACACCAAGCTCGTCGGTTCCGCGGCGACTGGTGCGGTCTGCGGCTAGCGCTATTGCGTCAGGTGTTTCGTCCACCGTTCACGCCGAGGATCTGACCGGTGATGTAACCGGCCTCCTCGGAGACCAGGAACGCGCACGCCGCGGCGATGTCCTCGGGCCTGCCCATCCGACCTACCGGTGTCATCGCCGTCGCCTTCTCGACGTTCATGTTGCCGCGCTCTTCGGCGCTGCGCAGCATCGGTGTGTCGATGAAGCCGGGCGGTATCGCGTTGACGGTGATGCCGCTCGGCCCGTATTCGAGCGCCAGAGACTTCGTCAATCCGTTGACGGCGGATTTGGCCGCGACGTAGTGCGCCATACCCGCGACACCCGAATGGGTGCTCGACGAGCTGATGTTCACGATCCGGCCCCAGCCGGCATCGACCATCTCGGGGATCACGGCTTGGCAGCAGTGGAAGACCCCGTTGAGGTTGACGTTGAGCACTCGCTGCCACTGGTCGAACGTGATGTCGGTGAAGCGGGAGAACCCGTCGAGCCCGGCGGCGTTCACCAGAACCGATACCGGCCCGAGCTGTTTGCGGATCTTGCCGAGTGCGGCGTCGACCTGAGCCCGGTCGGTGACGTCGGCGGCGTAGGCGAAGTCGGCCTCCGAGGGCTGCAGGTCGATTGTCGCGACGTGATATCCGTCCCTCTCGAGTCGCGCTGCGATGGCCCGGCCGATACCCGATGCTCCACCGGTGACAACTGCTGTCTTCATGAACGCTTTCCTTTCAGCCCAAGGGTGCGGCGCCCGGTGTCGATGAGGTGCCGCAGTAGGTCGTGGTCGTCGACGGTGATCCATGCCGGTCCGACGGCGCTCGAGATTCCGGCGAGCGCAACGGTGGCCTTGATCAGCCCGCCAGGAGCCGGCTCAGCACCGGCGAGCAGTGCCAGTTGCCGGTTGATCAGGTCGGCCCAGTCCGGCTGTTCCCGCAGCAGGGTCGTCACGCTCGGGTCGCACGCGAGCACCGAGACGAGGGCTCGATTCGCCACCGCGAGTTCGGCGTAGCCGCGCAGCATGTGGTCGGCCCGGGCGTTGGCGGTACTCAGCGCTTCCGCCGCGGCGATGACGTCACTCAACTGCGCGAAGATCGGCCCGATCACCGCGCCGAGCAGCTCCTCGCGGGTCCTGAAGTGGTAGTAGATGGCCGCCTTCGTGAACCCCATCTCGTCGGCGATCATCTGCAGCGAGGTGCCCGCGAAACTGTGCCGGGTGAACAGCTCGACGGCGACGTCGATCAGGCGCTGCCGGGTATCGGCGGCACCTGAACTCTGCACCACGACTGTGTCCATACTTTACGATCGTACAGTACTTACTTGCCGATCGTAAAGTGGGCGAAGCGCGGCCGGTGCCTATCGCCACGGGTGTCCGCGAGCCTGACGGCACAACCGGTGACGGAGAAATCTCGGTCGGGTTGAGATGTGATGTCGCATAGCCGGTATTTGAGCGGGCGCTGTCAGACTCGGACGAGTGGCACCCAAAGCATCGAGGACGACGGACGGCTGGCTGGCTGCACGCCTTGCAGCGATCGCTTCACTCGGCGCAGCGCTTATCCACTTCGCCGCCGCACCGACTCACTGGCAAGAGTGGCTGCCGTCCGGACTGTTCTTTGTCACAATCGCGCTCTTTCAACTGATCTGGGCGCGGGTAGTGCTTGCCCGGACCACTACGCCAGTGCTCGCCGCTGGAATCATGGTCAATGCGGGGGCCCTCGCGCTCTGGGCCATTTCTCGAACTGCGGGAGCACCGTTCGGCCCACACGCAGGGGAACCCGAATTGGTACAAGCCGCCGACCTCTGCGCAGTGCTGCTCCAGATCTATGTCGCGATGGGAGCCGGCTGGGTCTGGTACCGAGGTCGCCAAAGAGAGTCGATACCAGCGTTTGCTAACGCGATCGTCCTGTTCGGCGCAGGTGCCGTCATCGCTCTGGCGTCCACCGTGGGAGTGGCTTCGGGTCTACGACACGGGCACCATGCGCCCTCGGGTGCAGAACCAGGTCACCACGGGTCGCGCGTCGAAAATGCAGAGGGTCATCACGGTCATCCAGAGCCAGCGACTTCGCCGCCGCTTGTCGAGTCGCTCGACGCGCCCGCGGCACCGGCACCTATCCAAGCTCCGCCTCCTGTACCACAGCCTTTGCACGACTCCCACGATGATCATCACGATGACGGGTGACCCAGATCACCACCGTGGATGCGCACTGTAGCCACGCCTCCCAGCCGACCTCCAGCGTCAGGCGTAGGTCACGAGCGGCTCGACAGCGGGCACGATGACTCCATGGACAATTCGACTGGATCGCCGTCCGAGCATGCGAAGGGATATCGCGCTCTGGTGGTGGACGACGAAGTGCCGCTGGCCGAGGTGGTCGCCAGCTACTTGGAACGCGAGCAGTTCGAGGTGGTCGTGGCCGACAACGGCGTCGATGCTCTCGCGGCCGCGCGCGAACTCGACCCTGACGTCGTCATCCTCGATCTCGGCTTACCGGGAATCGACGGTCTGGAGGTGTGCAGGCAACTGCGCACGTTCTCCGACGCCTACGTGGTGATGCTCACCGCTCGTGACACCGAGATCGACACAGTGCTCGGCCTGACCGTTGGCGCCGACGACTACATCACCAAACCCTTCAGCCCACGGGAACTCGTTGCACGCATCCGGGCCATGCTGCGGCGGCCCCGTGTTTTACAAACCACCACTGGAGTCCCAGAACGTGATGTCGAACCACCGCGTCGCTTCGGACCGCTGGGCATCGATGTCGCCGCCCGGGAGGTGCGCATCGACGACGAGCCGATCTTGCTGACGCGCACCGAGTTCGACATCCTCGATACACTTTCAGGCCGCCCCGGCATCGTGCTGACTAGACGACAACTCCTCGAGATCATCCGCGACGGTCCATGGGTCGGTAACGAGCACCTCATCGACGTCCACGTCGGGCATCTTCGACGAAAACTCGGCGACGACGCCGCGCGGCCGCGTTACATCTCTACCGTGCGCGGGGTCGGATACCGGATGGGCACGGGACAATGAACACCCCCTTCCCGGCCTCGTTACCTCGGCAACGATGGTGGCACCGGCCCGGCATTGGGCTACGTCTGCTTGCGGCCCAGGCCATCGTGTTGGCCGCGGGCGCAGCGACGACGACGGTGGTGGCCGCTATCGTGGGACCACCGCTGTTTCGTGAACACCTGCACCGGGCCGGCGTGCCAGCGAACTCCATGGAACAAGTACACGCCGAGGAAGCCTACGGATATGCGACCGTCACCTCCATCGGCGGCGCACTCACGGTGTCGGCGCTCGCCGCGCTGGCAGTTAGCTGGTACCTCAGCCGACGGCTGCAGCGGTCGGTCACCGAGGTCGCCTCGGCAGCCACCGCCGTCGCCGACGGTCACTACGGCATCCGAGTGTCACCGCCGCGTCTCGGCGAGGATTTCGACGCACTTGCTGTTGCCTTCAACCAAATGGCATCCCGGCTGGAGGCAGTTGAATCGACGAGGCAGCGGCTCTTCGGCGATCTGGCGCATGAGATCCGCACGCCGGTCGCGGTACTGGAGGCCTACATCGAGGCCATTGAAGACGGGGTGCGCACTCTGACCCCGCAGACGGCGAGCATGCTGCGCGACCAGACCCGAAGGCTGGTGCGGTTCTCCGACGACGTGGCCGCCCTCGCGAAGGCGGAAGAGAGTGCAGTGTCAATGAGCTACTGCTTCATCGACGTCGACCGTTTGGTCCGCCACTGCGCAGCTGCCGCTCAGGAACGCTACGACGCCAAGGAGGTGGCGCTACACATCCGAGTAGCCGATGGCTTGCCGCGACTATGGGCCGATGAGCAACGATTGCTTCAAGTGTTGGGCAACTTGCTCGACAATGCGTTGCGGCACACCCCTTCCGGCGGATCGGTCGAACTGAGCTGCGTCGGCGACGGGGATCTGTTGGCTATCACCGTTGCCGACAGTGGCGAGGGAATTGCCGCCGAACACGTGCCTCGGCTGTTCGAACGGTTCTACCGAGCGGATGCGGCCCGGGATCGCGAGCACGGTGGAGCCGGAATAGGACTCACGATAGCCAAGGCGCTTGTCGAAGCGCACGGCGGAACCATCTCCGTCACGACTGCGGGACTCGGCTCGGGCGCGGCGTTCACCGTCGCCTTACCGATCGCGCGGCCGCGGCATGACGAAACACCTGCGGCATCGGCGTGGTTGGGGACCCGCTGAGTAGCGCTTTCGTCTTATTGCTTGTCTAAGATCCCTTCCATAACGGTGATCTCTTCCTGCTGCGCGGACGCGATGTTTCGAGCTAATTCGACCGCCGCCGGGAATTGGCCGCTGTCAATCTCCTGCTGAGCCATCGTAATTGCACCTTTGTGGTGCTCAATCATCTGAATCAGGAACAACCGGCCGGCCTCGGCACCTTGTGCCTTCTGCAGAGCTGCCATGTCGGCGTCTGACATCATCCCGTGACCGCCTCCCATGCCAGGCATCTCACCCATGTCACCACCGCCGGGCATATTGTGGCCGGGCATGTTGTGGCCGGGCATGCCGGTGCTGCTCGGGGCAGGCGTGGACGCCGCTCCCCACTCTTGCAACCAGCCCTGCATCTGCTCGATTTCCGGGCCTTGAGCGTTCTTGATCTGGGTGGCCAGCGACATGACTTGTGGGTCGACGTCCCGCTTTCCAGACATCATGTCGCTCATCTTGATCGCCTGCTGGTGATGGGGAATCATGCCTCGCGCGAACGTCACGTCGGCCTCGTTGTGCATGGCGTCGCTATTAGCGGTACTGGGCGAAGTCGACGACGCCACCGAGACCGTCGATGAAGCCAGGGTATCGGTTCCCGTGCTCGAACAGGCGCCGACGACAAGAGCCACCGCCACTGCCGCCGCGAGCCCGTAACCATGTTGCTTGTGCTGCATCGCACATCCTTCCTCGAACGTGTCCGTGCCACTGCAGGTCCATTCGGAAAGCCCTCGGCTCCGGATGGTTTCAGCCTCGGGAGTCTGAGTATGGGTCCGTTCGTATTCTGATGAAGATTTGATGAAGATACGTACCCGACCGTCGCCACAGACGCCGCTTTGCGCGTCCCCAGGACGTCGGCGGTTATTTCACCAATGCGACCGCGAAACCGTCCCAATCCTTGGTTCCGACCGTCTGGATCGCCGCGGCGTCCAGGCGCGGGTTCTCGCCCATCATGTCGAGCATGTCGCGAACTGCGCGGGCCTGATGGTCGTCGGCGGCGGGTTCCAGCACCCGACCCATCCGAGCGATGTTGTCCACCACAATGACGGACCCAGGCCGGCCCAGCTTGATGGCCCATTGCACGTAGGCGACGTTGTTCTCCTTGTCGGCGTCGATGAAGAACATGTCGTAGGTTTCGCCGCGTTCGGCCAGTCGCGGCAGTGTGTCCAGCGCGACGCCGACGATGACCTCGATGCGGTCGGCGACGCCGGCTCGCTCGAAGTTCTTTCGGGCCACCTCCGCATGCCGGGGCTCGAATTCCAGCGTGACGACGCGGCCGTCGGGCCCGACCCCGCGGGCGAGGTTGATGGTGCTGTAGCCGGCCAGCGTGCCGATCTCCAGCACCCGCGTCGCATGCGTCATCCGCGCCAGCAGCGATAGCAGCCTCCCGTGCTGTGCCGACACCTCGATGGCCGGCATGCCCGCCGCCGCAGCGGATTCCCGTGCGGCGCGTAGCGCGTCGTCTTCGGTGTGCAACACCCGGTTGAACACGTCGTCGAGGGATTTGGGGTCCGGCTTCGCCACGCGCCCGACGTTACCGCTACCGCACACCCTCCCTCGCGTACACCACCCGCAGCACGTGGGCCACCTCCGGACCCATCACCGCCTCGGCGAGCTCGCAGAACGTCGCAACGAACTCCGGCCCGTGCGGCGGGTCGGCCTCGCAGAGGTGGTGGGCGACCTCGTGCAGCACGACCAGTTCGCGCAACGCCCACGTGGTCCGCCGCTCGGGCACGGCGATCACTGCGCCGTCGTCGTCACGTTCGTAGTGCGCGGCGGTGACCCCCCGTCGCGGCCGCGCGGTCAGCGGTCCGGTCGCGGGCCAGCACGCGCGGACGGAGCCGAGCGCGAGTACGTCGTCGACATACCGCTGTACGGATTCCACCGAGGCGAACCGTGCCTCCGGCGGCAATGTGAGGCTGGTGCCGAAGAACTCGACTGTGCGGTTTCCGTGTTCGGCTGCGCGGTCGAACAAGGTCCGGACGAATTCCTCTGCGGCGTAGACCTTGGAGCGCTGGGTGTCGCGGGCGCTCACCGGTCGAGCGACGGGCGCGCGCCGCTGAGCTCCTGGCTGTGGCCGAGTCGCGCGCGGCGCCCAGCGCGATCGCCCGCACGACGCGCCGACGACGAGTAGCCGGCGGTTGCACTGCTGGCCCGCCACGATCCGCGCGCCTCTGACGTCTCGCGATAGAAGGACTTCAGCTCGATATCCTTGTCCCGCAATGCGATGGCGGTGCCGGGGCTGCTCCTTCTGCTCTTTGTCGCCTCCCGCCGGGCCTGTTCTCGCGCCTCCGACAACCGCTTGCCGATGCGGGTGCCGAAGGCCAGCTGAAAGTTGATTCGCGCGGTGATGGTCGGGGTGGGTCGGTGCTTGCCGGAGGAGATGTAGGCCTCCGACGCCTTGACCATCTGCGTCACCAGGCTGGCGTAGAGCGCGTGACTGGCGTCGATGTCCTCGGCGAAGCCGTAGGCATACACGAACGTCGAGTTCGATGCGATGTCACACTTCACGTCGTTGGCGTTGGCGATCAGCACGAACAGTTGGACGTAGGTCCGCAGTCCCCGCGATCCCGCGTTGCCGATCGTGATCGTGCGCTGCACCGGCGTCTGAGCCTTGGTGCGCTTGTCCGAATGGGAGCGCGCGACGGCGAGATCGATCGACGTCGCGGTGGCCAGCCGTTGCGCGGCGGCCATGAAGGCTTCCGCCTCGTGCGTGTTGTCGGTGCCCTCGGCCTGGCGCAGCAATGCGGCGATGCGGGCCAGCATTTTGTCGTCAGTCATCCGCGATCCACTTCGTTACTCGCTCGCAAGTCATCGCCAACAGATTAGGGCTACTTGGTGACAAATCCGTCGAGGGCCGTCACCAGCTGTGGACTAATCGGAGCCTGCGTCGCGAGGTTGGCGATGCTGTCGGTCGGGTCGTCGCGCAGCACGTGGTTGACACCCTTGAGTTCGACGACGGTCAGCGCGGTGTGCTCGAGCGCATCGATGAGCGGCCGCATCGTGTCGCAAATGGCCTGGCGGTCGGTGTCCGAACACGTCACGAGCACCGGGGTGCCCGCGGGGATGGCGGCGGCCAGGGCCACCGGGTCGATCTTGTCGGCCTCCACGATGGCCTTCGCATTGCCCGGGTTGAGGATCGCGCCCAGCCCCTCCGGTAGCGCGGGCACGGTGCCCTTGGTGCGGACCTCGTCGACGGCCGCGAGCCACGTCTTCAGCGTCTCGGGGCTCGCGTCGCTGCGCACCCGGTTGGTGATGATGTCGAGGTAGCGACCCGACAGCGGCTGGAGCAGGCCCAGTGAATGGATCTTCGGCGCGCCGGGCGCCGTGTCCGGCACCAGCGACATCGCGTGGATGGCGCCTTCCCCGAGCCCGTACACCGAGATGCGGGCCTTGTCGGTGCCCGGTTGGTCGGCGAGGAATCGCGCAGCGGCCTTGGCGCCGGAGGTGTACACCGCGCTGCCGATATCGGCCTTGCGCAACCCGAAGGGGCCGAATCCGGTCTTGCCGGTGCCGACTTTGTCATAGCGCAGGCTGGCGACACCCCGGTCCGACAGCAGTTCGGCGAGCTGCCGCATGTTGCCGATGGGGCCGACGACGGCGTTGTCGCCGTTGCGGTCGGTCGGCCCGCTCTCGGAGATCAGCAGCGCCGCGGGTCCGGCCTCCGCGTCCTTCTGGTGGCGGTAGGTGCCGCTGATGTTCAGTCCGTCGGCTGTGAAGCTGACCTCGTCCTCGACCCACTGCTGCTGCGGCGGCTTCTCATCCGACGAACAGCCTGCCGTCAGGATCAGCAGGAGGGAAAGCGTCAGGGCGGCAAAAATTTTCAAATTCTGGCCTCAATCCACGATGCGACGTCGTCGAGCACCGCGGCACGCTCAGGCTCGTTGAACACCTCGTGATAGAGCTCCGGGTAGACCTTGAGTTGCACGTCGTCGGAGCCGACGCACTCGATGAGATGCCTGCTGCCCTGCACCGGGATCAGCTTGTCCTCCTCGCCGTGCACCACCAGCAGCGGCGCCGTCAGGGCGGCGGCGCGGCGCGGCATGGTTTCGCCGACGCCCATCAGAGCGCGCGCGATACCCGCGGGCAGCTTGCCGTGATGCACCAGTGGGTCGGCGTTGTAGGCGGCCACCACGGCGGGGTCGCGGGACACCGCGTCGGTGGGCAGCTGCTCGACGGGCAGGCCCGGAACGATCTTGCCCAGGCTCTTGGCCACGGCCACCATCACCGGCGACACCCCGTCCTGCGCATCCACCGCCGGACCCGACAGCACCATCGCGACGTAGTCGTCGGGGTGCTCGACGCCGTAGGCGAATACGACGCCGCCGCCCATGCTGTGGCCCAGCACGACGAGCTTGAGCTCCGGGTACTCGGCGGCCGCGATGCCGACCAGGGTGTGAAAGTCGTCGGTGTACTCGGAGATGTCCTTCAGGTAGACCCGCTTGCCGCCCGAGCGGCCGTGCCCACGCAGGTCGAGGGCGTAGACAACCAGGCCCGAGGCGCCGAACCGCTGCGCGACGTGGTCGTAGCGGCGGGCGTGCTCGGCGTAGCCGTGGCACAGCACGACCACGCCGCGCGGGTCGGTCTCCGGTTCCCACACGTCATAGACGATGTTGACACCGCCGACGCCCTCGAAGGATCGCTCGGTTCGGCTACTGGGCATCAGCGCAGACTAACCAATGCAGTGAAACGGGTCGGTGGCAGTTGTCGGAGCCCTGCGTAAGCTCGACACCGTGAGCGTGCTCGCCGAAAGCCTGGAACCGGCTGATGAGGAAGCCGCCGCAGACGCATTCCTTGCCGATGCCCAGCGGTATCGGCGGGAGCTGCTGGCGCATTGCTATCGCATGACTGGCTCCCTCCACGATGCCGAGGACCTGGTACAGGAGACCTACCTGCGCGCCTGGAAGTCCTTCAAGGGGTTCCAGGGCAAATCGTCGGTGCGGACGTGGCTGTACCGGATCGCGACCAACACCTGCCTGACGGCGCTGGAGGGCAGGCAGCGCCGGCCGCTTCCGACGGGCCTCGGCCAGCCGAGCTCGGATCCCGGGGGTGAGCTCACCGAGCGCGCCGAGGTGCCGTGGCTGGAGCCGCTGCCCGATCAGCACGAGGACCCGTCCGATCCGTCGGTGATCGTCGGCTCCCGCGAGTCGGTCCGGTTGGCGTTCGTCGCCGCCCTGCAGCACCTGTCGCCGCGCCAGCGCGCCGTGCTGGTGATGCGCGAGGTGCTGCAGTGGAAGGCCGCCGAGGTCGGCGACGCGATCGGCGCATCCACGGCCGCGGTCAACAGCCTGCTGCAGCGGGCGCGCGCGCAGCTCGACGCCGTCGGCCCCAGCGAGGACGATCACCTGCCCGCGCCGGAGTCACCGCACAGCAAGGATCTGCTGGACCGCTACATCGCCGCCTTCGAGGCGTACGACATCGACAAGCTGGTGCAGCTGTTCACCGAAGAGGCGATCTGGGAGATGCCGCCCTTCGACGGTTGGTTCAGGGGGCCCCAGGCCGTCGCCACGCTCAACAGCGTGCACTGCCCGGCCGAGGGGCCGGGCGATATGCGCTTCATCGCGATGACCGCCAACGGCCAGCCCGCCGCCGCGCTGTACATGCTCAACCGGGAAACAGGCGTGCACGAAGCCTTCCAGCTGCATGTGCTCGACATCAGCCCGGAGGGCATCTCGCACGTCGTTGCCTTTCTCGACACAGAGCTGTTCGACAAATTCGGTCTGCCTGAAACGCTCTAGAAACAACGCTCTCTGACGACCTATCACTGCAGCTAGAAAGATTTTTTGACACCTGTTTTGTAACGTGTTCTATGATCACGGGTCATGAAGACCAAGGGTGCTCTGCTGTGGGAGCTCAACTCGCCGTTCCGGGTCGACGAGATCGACCTCGGGGATCCTGTCGACGACGAGGTGCAGATTCGGGTGCACGCGGCGGGCATGTGCCATTCGGACTACCACCTGACCACCGGCGCCACCCCGATCGCGCTGCCTGCGCTCGGCGGCCACGAGGGCGCGGGCGTGATCACCAAGGTCGGAAAGAACGTCACCGGGCTGGTCGAGGGCGACCACGTGATCCTCGCGTTCATCCCCGCGTGCGGCGAGTGCCAGCCGTGTCTGAAGGGTTTCCGGTCGCTGTGTGACCGGGGCGCGGTGCTGCTCGGCGGCAAGGCGATCGCGGACGGCACGTCGCGCGTGCATGCTGGGTCCACCGAGGTCTCTCCGATGAATCTGCTCGGTACGTTCGCGCCGTACATGACCGTGCACAAGGACTCCGTCGTCAAGATCGACCACGACATTCCGTTCGAGTCCGCCGCGATCCTGGGCTGCGCGCTGCCGACCGGGTTCGGGTCGGCAACCAACGTCGCCGAGGTGCAACCGGGCGAGACGGTCGTCATCGTCGGCGTCGGCGGCATCGGGATGAGCGCGCTGCAGGGCGCGGTGATCTCGGGGGCCAAGAACGTCATCGCCATCGATCCGGTGGCCTTCAAGCGGGACCAGGCGGTCAAGTTCGGCGCCACGCACGTCTACCCATCGATGGCCGAGGCGATCGCGCCGGTGATCGACCTGACCCACGGAGTCATGGCGGAGAAGACGATCATCACCGTCGGCGACATGCGCGGCGAGTACATCGAGGAGGCGATGATCCTCACCGCAAAGACCGGCACCTGCGTGGTGACCGGTATGGGCGCGATGACCGACGTCGACGTCAAACTCAATCTCTTCTTGTTCACGATGTTGCAGAAGACGTTGAAGGGCAACATCTTCGGCGGCGGGAACTCGCACGTGGAGACCCCGAAGCTGGTAGGCCTGTACAAGTCGGGTCTGCTGAAGATCGACGAGATGGTGACCAACACCTACGCGTTGGAAGACATCAACGACGGCTACCAGGACATGCTCGACGGCAAGAACATCCGCGGCGTCATCAAGTTCACCGAATCGGACTGGTAGACCGCTCGCTACCCTGGGGTGCATGACGGCGTCTGTCGACATCCACCGCGCGTCGGACCGCGGTGCGAGCACCACGGAATGGCTCGACTCCAAGCATTCGTTCTCGTTCGGCGATTACTACGACCCGGCGAACACCCATCACGGGTTGTTGCTCGTCAACAACGACGATTGGGTGGCACCGGGTACCGGATTCGATACGCACCCGCACCGCGACATGGAGATCGTCACGTGGGTGCTGCAGGGTTCGCTGGCGCACCGCGACTCGATGGGCAACTCCGGCGTCATCTACCCCGGCCTGGCGCAGCGGATGTCGGCCGGGACCGGCGTCCTGCATTCGGAGAAGAACGAATCAACCAGTGAGCGTGTGCATTTCGTGCAGATGTGGGTCGTCCCTGACGAATCGGGTATCCCGCCGGGCTATCAGCAGGCCGAGATCGGCGAGGACCAGCTCACCGGCGGGCTGCTGACGATCGCGTCGGGCATGCATGACGGTGCTGCCATCGCCATCCACAACAAGAGCGCGGCGTTGCATGCAGCACGGCTGCAGCCGGGGGACTCCGTCCAGCTTCCGGAAGCGCCGTTCCTGCACCTGTTCGTCCCGCGCGGCGAGGTGGCGCTCGAAGGCGCCGGGCCTGTTCACGAAGGTGACGCCGTTCGGTTCACCGCCTCGGGCGGTCACCGCGTCACCGCGTTCGGGCCGTCGGAGATTCTCGTCTGGGAGATGCATGCGGATATGGCCGCGTAGCGGGCTCGCCGCCGGACTGCTCGGCATCGCCCTGCTGGCAGCGTGTACGACCAACGCACCTCCGCAGCCGTCGCCCGCACCGGTGCCGCCCGCTGCACCCGCCCCGGCGTCGGCGGATCTGGCCCCCGTCTCGGTCGATGTACCCGGCGATCTGGCCCAGGCCCCGTTCGACGAGCCACGCCAGGCGCTGGTACCCGATCACTGGACGCTGTCGGTGTGGGCGAGAGTCCCCAAGGCCCGCCTCGCGGCGTGGACGCCTGACGGAGCGCTGCTCGTGTCGTTACCGTCCAGCGGGCAGATCGTGAAGCTGGCGCCGAAATCCGCTGTGGTGCCACAAGAGTCGGTGCTGCTCGAAGGGCTGGACCAGCCGCACGGGATGGCGTTCGCCGGCTCCACCCTCTATGTCGCCGAGAGCGACCAGATCGACGCCTACGACTACGCCAACGGGGTGGCGACCAACCGTCGAACCGTCGCCGCCGGGCTTCCCGACGGGCGCAGCCAGGAACTGCGCGGCGCCTACGCGCACGCGCTGAAGAGCGTCGCCGTCGGACCCGACGGTGCCGTCTATTTCTCGATCGGCTCGACGGGCAATATCTCCGCTGAGGACCGCGACGCCAACCCCCCGCGGGCGACCATCATGCGGATCCCGCCCGGCGGCGGGCCTGCACAACCGTTCGCCACGGGCGTGCGCAACGGAACCGGCCTCGCGGTCGCACCCGACGGCTCGGTGTGGACAGCGGTGAACAACCGCGATAACGCTCCCGACCCGAATGGCAATGTCGACCCCGCGTACGTCAACGAGCACCCGCCGGAGGCCCTCGCGCGACTCACCCCCGGCCGCGAACTCGGTTGGCCCTATTGCAATCCCGACGGCGGCCCGGCCGATCTGTCGTTCATCCGCGATATGTCCACCAACGCCGACGGGTCGCGGATGGACTGCGCCACATTGCCGCCGGTCGAGCAGAGCTTCGGCGCGCATGCGGCGCCTCTCGGCCTGAGCTTCACGGCGGGTGTCCTGCCCCAGCCCTATGCCAGCGGAGCCTTGGCAGGTGTGCACGGCTCGTGGAACCGGCAACCGCCGCGCGCACCCGAGGTGTCGTTCTTCCCCTGGCGGGAAGGCACTTTGGGCGATCAGCAGACTCTCGTCGGCGGCTTCCAGGCCGACGACGGATCGCGCTGGGGTCGACCGGTCGCGGCGGTGACCGGGCCAGACGGCGCGGTGTACATCACCGACGACTACGCCGGCGCCGTGTACCGACTCGCGCCGCCCGGCCGGTGACTACCGCACCGTGGTGCTGCGTCCAGCGCCCCGCCGGCCGGTGATGCCGACGTAGATCGCGATCAGGACGATCGCCACGATGACCCCGACGAGGAACGGGATGACCTGCCAGCCGCCGTTGGCGTTGTGGTAGCCCAGTTGGTACGTCAGCCAGGCCCCGATGAACGAGCCGAGCGCGCCTAGCGCGATCGTCATGATCACGCCGATGTTCTGCTTGCCGGGCATGATGAGCCGGGCGAGCGCGCCGACGATCAAGCCGACCACGAGTGCGCTGAGAATAGTTCCGATCATGTCTTGCTCCTTAGATGAGTCTGGTGAGACGGGATTACCCATTCGGCGGCCAAACCCACGCGCACTTTCAGGCCGATACTCAATCGTGACGGCGATGTTACTAAAGTTGACTGTGAGGTTGGTGTGATTATCGTTGTTTTTACAATCCGCTGTTCACTGAAAGGGCAACCGTGCCGTCTCCAGCCGCAGTATGCCGGCGCTTCGTGGCGTGCGCCGCCGCGTTGATGCTGTGTGCTGCGCTGTCGACGGCGGCGGGTGCACCACTCGCCCGGGCCGACGGAAAATCATTGCTCGCCGGGGCCATCGCGAATACCCGCGGGTCCTACCTCGTCTACAACTTCGGCGATGGGCACCCCGCGCCGATGCTCAACGCCGGCGGCGGCTGGTACGAGATGAGCAGCGGCGGGCATTTGATGACGATCAAGGGCGCCGCCTCACGGCTGCAACCGCGCCTGTTGGTCGACAGCCACCAGGGCTACCAAGGCCGATGCGAGCGCGATCCCGGGGCGCGCACCGGCGAGGGGCTCTGGCAGGCCTCCGAGGTGTTCGCACCGCTGGAGGCGTGGCAGGCGCTCGGCCGGCCGACGATCGCGATCAATGCGAACTTCTTTGACGTGCGCGGCCAGAAGGGTGGCTCGTGGCGCGACACCAAGTGCAGCTCGCCACTCGGCGCCTACGTCGACAACACGCGCGGACAGGGCCGTGCCAACGCCGCGGTCACCGGCACTCTCGCCTATGCGGGCAAGCAGGGGTTGTCGGGCGGCAACGAGCATTGGTCGTCGCTTGCCACGATGATCATTCCGGCCGGTGCCCAGCCGTATCTCGTGATGCCGAAGGGCCCCGGCGACTACGACTCGGCGTCGCCGGTGATCCAGAAGCTGCTCGACCAGAACGCACGTTTTGTGGCCGTGGCAGGCATCGGCCTGCTCGCCCCCGGTGATACCGGCCAACTCAACGACGGCGGACCGAGCGCGGCGCGGACCGCGATCGGATACAACCGACAGAACGATCAGCTGTACGTCTTCCAGGGTGGCAGCTACACGCCCGACCAGATCCAGGATCTGTACCGCGGACTGGGTGCCGACAACGCCGTGCTGCTCGACGGCGGCGGCTCGTCGGCGATCGTGTTGCGGCGCGACACCGGCGGAATGTGGAGTGGCGCAGGGTCTCCCAAGGGCAGCTGCGATACGCAGCAGGTGCTCTGCGACTCCCGCGAGCGCGCGCTCCCCAGCTGGCTGGCCTTCAGCTGACACGCTGATGGCAGAGTTGACGCGCCGCACGGTCTTGCGGCTGGGCGCAGGAATCGCCGGTGCGTGTGCGCTCGATCCGATATGGCAGCTGGGCCTCGCGACCGCGACGGGAGCTCCACCGCCCGACCAACCGTCACCGGCGTCGGCCAAGGCATCGCCGACCTACCTCACCGGGTCGTTCACTTCGGCGGCCCGCGGCGGCAAGGAAACCGAGTGGGCGATCGCGCTTCCGTCGGGGCACTCCGGGCCGCTGCGACCGGTGATCGCGCTACACGGTCGCAACATGAACGCGTCGGGCGTGATGGGTATGGGCGTCGAGTCCGGCCTCGCCCAGCTGGCCAGGGCCGGGTATCCGCCGTTCGCGGTCGTCGCCGTCGACGGCGGAAACGGATGGTGGCACCGGCGGGTGACCGGCGAGGACTCGGGGGCGATGGTGCTCACCGAGTTGCTGCCGATGTTGGCGGCCAAGGGCCTGGACACCTCGCGGGTCAGCTTTATCGGCTGGTCGATGGGCGGCTACGGCGCCTTGTTGCTCGGCGGTGCGCTCGGTCCGGCCCGAACCGCCGCGATCTGCGCGGTCGCCCCGGCGCTGTTCACGGACTATGCCGAAGCGGTCGAGCAGGGCGCATTCGACGGCCCGGCGGACTGGTTCGCCTACTCCGTCTACGGGACCCGCGCGCTCTCCGAGATCCCGCTGCGCATCGACTGCGGCGCCGGCGACCGCTACTACATGGCGACCAAACAGTTCGTCGCATCGCTGCGCAGACCGCCATCGGGGGTGTCCTTCGTTGGAGGACATGACGTCGCGGCATGGCGGGAGAAGCTGCCCCGGCAGTTGGCCTGGCTGGCGTCGTAGCGCGTTGATCCCGGGATACGCCTGGGTCACGTGAGACGATCGTTGCTTGAGTGAATAGAGTTGCGACTGCCCCCCGGCCCGCCTCCCGACGCGGCTCACCTGCGAGCGGGCGGACGGCCCTGCCGCAGAAGCAGTTTCGGCCCGACATCGAGGGCCTACGAGCCGTAGCGGTCATTGCCGTCGTCCTGTTCCATGCCGGCCTGCCCGGGGCCGGCGGCGGATTCATCGGAGTCGACGTGTTCTTCGTCGTGTCCGGGTTCCTCATCACCGGCCTGCTGTGGCGAGAGGCGTCCAGCACCGGGACGGTGCGGCTGGCGCAGTTCTACGGCGCGCGGGCGCGACGGCTGCTGCCTGCCGCGGTGACGGTGCTCGTGGCCACGTGCATCACGTCGGCGGTACTGCTGCCGCCGCTGCAGGCGCGCAGCGTCATCGGCGACGGCATCGCCAGCGCGCTGTATGTCGGCAACTACCGGTTCGCGATTCAGGGCACCGACTATCTGGCGGCCGACGCGCCGCCGTCGCCGCTTCAGCACTACTGGTCGCTGGGTGTGGAGGAACAGTTCTATCTGCTCTGGCCGGCGTTGATCATCGGCACGGCATGGCTTCTCGCACGGTGGGCCCGGCGCACTGGCACGCCCGCAACTCGATCGGTAGTGCCGTACCTGGTGGTGCTCGCGGTGCTGGCCGCCGTGTCGTTCATGGCGTCGCTCTCATGGACGGAGGACTTGCCCTCGTGGGCGTTCTTCTCGCTGCCCACCCGAGCGTGGGAGTTGGCGGTCGGCGGACTGGTGGCGTTGACGGCCGGGGCGTGGCGTCATCTGCCGGGCCCGTCGGCCGCGGTGGTGGGCTGGGGCGGGCTCGCTTTGATCGTCGTCACGTGCACGCAGGTCGGCGATGCGACGCCCTTTCCGGGTACCACTGCGCTATTGCCCGTGCTGGGAACGGCATTGGTGATCGGTGCGGGTTGTGCGATACCGGATCTGGGGGTCGGGCATTTCCTGTCGAAGCCGGCGATGCGATCGATCGGTCGGCTGTCGTACTCGTGGTACCTGTGGCATTGGCCGGTGTTGCTGCTTGCCCCGGCGTTGTTCGGCGGGGAACTGGGGTTGGCCGGTCGGCTGGCGATGGTGGTGGTGTCGTTCGGCCTCGCGATCCTGACGCTGCATCTCGTCGAGAACCCGGTCCGGTTCGCGCCCGCGCTGAAACTCTCGGCGCAGCGCAGTCTCGTGGTGGGTGGCGCACTGACGGCCGTGGGCGTTTGTGTCGGGCTTGTGTTGTTGATGGCGCGGCCCGTGCCGGTCGGCGAGGGAACGGCAGCGGCGCCGGTCGCGGCGGTCGGGCCTGCTGTCCCCTCGGCTGAGGCTCCCCCGCCGCCGATGTCGGTGCACGACCAGGTGCTGGCGGCGGTTTCGAAGTCTGTCGAATCACGCCCCGTGCCAACGAATCTGACTCCTGCGCTCGGTGCGATCGCGAAACCCGAAGTATTTGTCAACGGGTGTGTGCTGTCGTGGCGGGAGGTCGAGCAGCCCGAGTGTGTGTCGGGTGATGCCGGCGCGCCGACGACGGTGGCGCTGGTGGGTGACTCGCACGCCGCGATGTGGCAGCCGGCGCTCGAACCAATTGCGCGGGAACGGCATTGGCGGTTACAGACGATGAGCAAGGTGCTGTGCCCGCCGATGGAGCTGCCGATCAACAGCCCGTATCTCGGCCGCAAGTTCACCGAGTGCGAGCAATGGCGGGGCGACGTGCTGGCCCGGCTCGAGAAGGAGCGGCCTCAGCTGATCGTGCTCGACATGTCGCGACGGTACGGCGCCGACTTCGGGTTCACGAGCTACGACCGGGCGTGGCTGGAGAGCCTGACGCGACTGGTGCAGCGGCTACGCGGAACGGGCGCAGGCGTTTTGGTACTCAGCCAGCTGCCGGATCCGCACTCGACGGTGCCGACGTGTGTGTCGGCGCATATGGACGACGCGGCTGCGTGCTCGCCCGCGAGGTCGGATGGGCTGAACGACCCCGGCATCGCAGCGGAGGCCGCGGCGACCGCAGCGGGCGGCGGTCAGTACGCGGAGCTGTCCGGGTTGTTCTGCACCGCTGATCGGTGCCCGGTCATCGTCGGCAATACGCTGGTGTACCGGGACGACAACCACGTGACGACCGAGTACGCCCAGGTGATTGCGCCACTGCTCGCAGAGCGAGTCGACGGAGCGCTGGGACGCAGCGGCTAGGGGGTTGATCCCGAGTCGTCGTTGTCGTCGTCGCGGTTGAGCTTCATCAGCAAAACGGTTTCGTCATTAGCTAGCTACCGTCAGCGCGCTCTGCCGCGGCGGCCTCCGTCTGCCGTCCATAGCCGCCGCCGAATAGCACCACGTGCGCCAGTAGCGGGTACAGCTGATGCAGCGGGACCCGGTCGCGCCAGCCTTCCCGCAGCCGCCGCACGGATCTGATACCCGGCCAGCACCTCGTCCAGGAACGGGCATCCGAACAACGCCAGCATCGCCAGGTCCGTCTCGCGGTGCCCGCCGTGCGCCGCCGGATCGATCAGCACTGCACCATCGGCCGTCCACATGACGTTGCCGCTCCACAGATCCCCGTGCAGCCGGGCCGGACGATCGTCGTCGTCGAAGTCGCCCGCCAGGCAGCGGTCGATGACCGCGTCGATCGACCGGCTCGCCTCGGTACCCAGCCGCCATTCCGCAAGGGCGGCCATCGGGCGCAGACGCTCTTCGGCGTAGAACGCGCCCCACGTCTTGTGACCCCACAGCGACATCGGTAGCGGCTCCGACAGTGGGCCGAAGTAGCCGTCCCCATGCCAGCCGTCGGGGCCAGATCCGAACAAGGGCGCGCCCGCTTCGTGGGTCACCGCCAGCCGCAACCCGAATTCTCCTGCTGCAGAACGTGTTGGCGCTACCGACTCCAGCCGTTCCAGAGTCAAGGATCGCTCGTCGTGCCCTACCACCCGTGCACACGGCGCACCGCCGTCCACCGCGAGCCAACGCAGCCCAGCCGCTTCCAGCGCGAAGAAGCCGGGTGGCGCGGCGTGATTCGACTTGACGAAGTCAGCCACGCGGCCGTCGGGGCAGTCCGACCAGCATCCCCATCACCCGATCACGCAGCGCCGCCGGCATATTCGTCACCAATGCGACCTGCAGCTTAGGTACTAGCGCCACGACGTAACGAGCCCGTGGCCTGCGGGCCGTGAGCGCCTCCTCGACGACGGCGACGACCTTCTGCGTTGGCGACGCCAACTTGCGGGCTCTCGGAACGAACTTCTTCATCCCGGCGATATGTCCGGCATACAGCTCACGGTGCTCGGGAGACATCGCGGCTTCGACTTCGAGCACCATGTGATCGGCGGTGCGCCACATGTCGGTGTCGGTCTGCGCCGGCTCGATCAGGACAACGGGAATCCCCCAGCCCTTCAGCTCGACTCGCAACGCATCGACCGCGGCCTCGAGTGCAAACTTCGACGCTGAGTACGGACCGAGCATCGGCGTGGCGATCCTGCCGTTCACACTGGAAATGAACACGATCCGGCCGCGCGTCTGCCGTAGCCGCGGCAGCACCGCCTGCGTAACCGCGATTTGACCGATGACGTTCGTCTCCAACTGCCGTCGCCAATCGGCGGGCGTCACCGTCTCGATAGGACCGGCGACGGCAATGCCCGCGTTGTTCACCACCGCGTCGAGTCGCTCCGGCAGTGACTGGGACAGATTCGCCACATCGTCAGCGTCGGTGATGTCGAGGATCACTGCGGACACCCGCTGCGGGTCCCTGTGGGTAATCGCCCTGGCGTCGTCCTCGCTGCGGACACCTGCGATCACGTCCCAGCCCGAGGACGCGAGGTGTTCGACGATCGCCCTGCCGATACCCCGCGCCGCCCCGGTGACGAGAACTGAAGGCATAGCCGTGACCTTAGCTGTCTACGTCGGCGGGCGGTCCGAACAGGACGATTAAAGCTGCGGGGTGAGATCCAGCGTGGTGACCGTCGTCATCCGGGTGATGCGCCAATCGGCGCGGTCGCGCTTCATCTCCAGCCGGTACGACAGGTAACGCAGCGACGGGATGTTCTTCGACACCGGGCTCGTCGCGACCGAGTTCGTGTACACGATGGCGCTCGCCTCTGTCGGAGTCACCGACTCCACCGCTGTGCCGAGCACCGAGGTGGTGTTCGTGACCTGAGCCTGCTTGTTGGTGGCCGCGATGGAGTCGATGAACTTGCGGTACTGGAAAGCGAAATCGCCGCCGAGATAGCCGGCCGAACGCTCCGCAAGAGAGTCCATGTTCTCCGGGGTATACGACCACAGGGTCGTGATCGCATTCGCGGCCGTGCGGGCGATATTCAGTTTGGTGTCGACGAGGGCGCGG
This sequence comes from uncultured Actinomycetota bacterium, assembly GCA_963713225.1. Taxonomy (GTDB): domain Bacteria; phylum Actinomycetota; class Actinomycetes; order Mycobacteriales; family Mycobacteriaceae; genus Mycobacterium. The sequence continues at coordinate 322,847 of CAVQLB010000006.1, forward strand.
TTGGCGATCACGGGTTGCACCGTCGCGCCCAGGAACGCACCGCCTGCGACAAACAGCGCGGCGGCCGCAACGGCAGCGACCTTCAGCCGCTTGCCCGGGCGGCCGGTGCGGGACGAGAACAGGTTCGCTTTCTGCAGTTGCTTCTTCGACTTCGGTGGTTGCGCCCTCGGCTTCATCGGCGGGCTCTTCTGCGACCACTTCGTCATCGGGCGCTTGGGACTCGTCGGCCTCAGCCGTAGCCACTTCGGGTTGATTCTTTTTGCGCCGCAGGAGGTTCCACCGTCGGGGTGGTTTTGCCACCGTCTCCTCGGCCGCCGAAGAGGTCAATTCGACAGCTGCAGAAGGCTCTTCGGCGGGGGTCTCGTCGACTTCGGGCGTCGTCGCCTGTGCCTCGGCTGGCGCCGCTTCGAATCTGCGCCGTTCCTTGCCGCGCGGCATACGATGTCGGGCCCGAGGGCTTGCCGCTTCTGGGGTCGCGGCCGGATCCGTGGTCAGATCACCTGAATCAGTTGGCTGATCTTCCACAGCTGCCCTTCCTTCTTGGCCGTTACGACCCAACGGTTTCCGCTTTCGATCGTCTTTCCGTCCGGCGCCTTGTTCGAGATCTTGGTGGCGACGAGGACGTCGGCGCTGCCGTCGTCGTTCCATCGTTGGACGCCTGCTTCCACAACCGTGCCCTGCGTGGGTTCGGCGCGGGCGACCTGGATCAGGATCTCGTTGACCTTCTCCTTGAACATCTTGGCGAAGTCCCCAGTGGCCTGCGACTGAATCCGGTCACTGTAGTAGTTGGCCCGGAACGGGTCCAGCGTCGTGTAGGTCGTCATGAACGATCGCACATAGTTGAGTACGTCCGCGTCCCGCGACTTCAGTCCGTCGGTCGGTCTCATGCGATACCAGCATCAAGCTGCTTACCGCGATCGCGGCCGCGACGAGCAACGCCGACAAGCTCGCGACAAGGGGCAGCCCCCATCTGCGCGGCGGTTTCGGAGCGGGAGCGGTGTAGATCTCCGGCTCTTCGGCATCGATCTTGCGGCGCGGGCTCACTGGGGCGCCCCGTTCGTCTTCGGTTTCTTCAGCACGGTGAGGTTGGCGACCCGCCACTGCCCTTCGCCGGACTTCTCGAAGTCCACTCGCACCGTCGCGGTGATGAATCGCAGGTCTTTCGGGTCGGCCCCACGTTGGCCCTGCATGGCCAGCAGCATCGCCGCCTTGTCCGGTGACGCCGAGAGCACGGCGCTGCTGACCGCCCAGTACTCGTTTGACGTCACACCCGCCTTCTGCACCGCGTCTTGCTGTGAAACCAGTTGTGGCCGATAGCTGTCCGTGGCCAGCGACTGGGCCCGGGCGAAGTCGTCATTCAGGGTGTCCTTGTTGTAGCTCAACATCTGTTCGACGATCCGAGGTCCCTGCTCGGCGATCTGCTGGCGGGTCTCGTCAACCGCCCGCTGCTGGCGGTAGATCGCCAGGTAGTTCAACGCCACTGCCGCCGCGCACACCACCACCGCGGCAGCCAATACCTTCGCAGTCAGTCGGCGCATGTCGCGTTCGGGCGGGTCCACCCGACGAACTTCGGTGCGCAGCAACAGATCTGCGAACGTTCGGCGGCGGGAATCCCACAGCGGCCAGAGCCACCCGATGAAGAGCGCCGCGGTGTCCAGCAGGTGGGCCAGGTCGCGAGCCAGCAGCCGCCACGCTCCCGCCGCTGCGCCGTCACGCCGTACGACCCTGATTCCGAGCAGCGCTCGGCCCAGGCTCCATCCTGTGATGGCAGGCAAAAGCAGCCGGTTGATCGCCATCGCCAGGAGGACGACCGCGGCGGCCACCGCATATACCCACCACACCCACCCGCGCTCCGGTGCGGTGAGGGCGAGCAAGGCGAACACCGCGATCACGGCGGTCCCCAGCAGGACGTCCAGCGAGAAAGCGCCCGCGCGGGCCAGCCAGGACGCCTGCTCGGGCGGCGCATGATCGTCGGAGGCCGTGTTCGGCTTCGCGTCGAGAACAGCCGTCACGACGTGACCTGTTCGAGGTTGGCGATCTTGTACTTGCCGTCGTCGGGTGTCATCGTCACCCGCAGTCGGTAGCCCTGTTCCTGATCCGCGGCGTCCGAGTTGGTCACCTTCACCCGTACCGCCACCAGCACATCCACCGACCCGTTGGGGTTGTGCCGCTCGATGGCCGCTCTCATATCGGACACCTGCACCTTGACGTTGGCGGCCTGGTAGGCCTCGACCAGAACGCCGCTGTACAGCGTGGCCTGTGCCCCGAATCCGCCGGTGGAGCATTCCATGATCTTCATCTGGGCTGCCGACATCGCCGCAGTGTCGGGGGCGTTCGTCGCCTGCACACACTCCTTGGCGGCCTGCAGTGCGGCCGCATCCTGTTGGGCGATGGTCTCAATACTTCGGTTGTCACGAATCAGCAGGATGCCGCCGGCGACCGCGGCAGCAGTAAGCGCCAGTAGGGCGGCGCAGATACCGACGACCCAGCCCCGGCCCAGACGCGGTGAACGGCGATCCGCAACCTCTTCGGCCGCCTCGGAGGCTGGGCTGTCCTGGTCGTCTTCGCTTGTCTGCTCGTGTTCGGGTACCGCTACCGACTTCTCTGGCGCGTCCTCAGCATCGGTGGGGTTCAGCTGGCGGGTGCCAGCATCTCCTTCCATCCGTCGTCTCCTGGGTTATTCGAGTTGCTGACGGAGTACTTCACGCCGTCGGGCCCGACCACCTCGCCGCTTTGCGGGTTGTAGATCGCGCTATTCCCTGGTGCCGGAGTGTACTGACACGGGTTGGGTTGTTGTCCACTGCACTGGACGGTGCCCTGGGCAGGCGGGGTCAGCGGATCGCTGACCGGCGCCGGGGACCCGGTGGGTGGCAATTGATCGGCAGGCAACGGGTTCATCCCGTTGTTGACCGACGGTGCCGGAATGACGTAGCCGGGTTTCACCGGCTGGTCGCAGCGCGCCGCAGGGGCGGGGCAGTTGACGATCTGGTTCGGATCCCCGTACCAGGGGTTCGTGCCCAGCGGCGTGTACGGCTCATTGCTGCGGCATTCCGCGGGTGTGGCTGCCCGCTTGCCCGGCACATCGGCACACGGATAATTACGTGCACCGCGGACGACGTTCTGGACGTCCTTCGGGATCTTGCAGTAGGTGCCCGACGGCAGCGGCGCCATGCTGGTGTCCGCCGGTGACCGCCACTCCGACGCGGGGAGGAACCCGGTGAGGCATGGCGGCGGCTGGTTGATGGACAGGCCGAAGTGAAGCAGGCCTTCGTTCTCGAAGATCGTTCCGGCCTGTGCGACGGTGGCGCCCTGCGGCAGGACCACAAGGGCCTGCTCCAGACCCTTGTGGTAGCGCTTGAGCATGTCGATGACGATCTCCAGGTTCGCCAACGTCTGCGGAAGCGAGTCTCGGACATCGCTGAACGTGGCCGTCACCTGATCCAGCGTCGGCGGAGCCGCCTGCAATGCACTTCGCAGCGCCTGGTCCTCCGACGCCGACTGCGCCGCAAGGGTATTCAGGTTGCGCGACCACTGTCCGATGGCATCACCGGACTGCACCTGGCTGTCCAGAATCGGGCCTGCGTTCGTGACGATGTCGTCAACCTGGGGCAGGTTCTCCTGGAACCCCTGCGCGAGGTTCGTCGTGCCGTCGACAAGTCGCTGCAACGCCGGGCCTAATCCGCCCACCGCTTGTGATGTCTCGGTGAGCAGCGCGTCGATCTTCTCCTTGGGCAGCACCGCCAATCCGCGGTTGGCCGAGTCCAGCGCCGGGCCGACCTCGCTGGGCACCGAGCTTTCGGTGATGGCCTCAGGGCATACCGACTTACCCTGTTTCACCAGATCGGCGGCCCGGTCTCCGGGGACACCGGGGCAGCCCATCATCTGTCCGTTGCTGAGGAACTGGCCGGGATTGCCGGTCGACACCAGGTCGAGGTACTGCTCACCGATCGCGGAGACAGAGTGCACGTTGGCCGTGGCGTCCGTCGGAATCTTGTAGCGGTTCTCGATGCTCATCGTCGCCCTGGCGCCGTTTTCGGTCGGTTCGACCGCGGTGACCTTGCCGATCTGGGTGCCGCGGTAGGTGACGTTTGCCCGTCGCGTACAGCCCACCCGAGCGGGGCAGGTCGGCGAACAGCTTGTACTGAGCCGATGGCACGATCCAGTGCTGGGCACGCGCAGGTAGTACAGCCCCAGCACGGCCAGCGCGAGGATGGTGAGGATGGTGAACAGCACCAGCTGGAACTTGATAAACCGCGTCAGCACCGCTCACTCACCCCTTTCCACCAGTGGTCCGCCCGGCGCGTCGTGCGGGTTCGGTGTGAAGCGCACATCCGGGATCATCGTGGCCGGATCGCGACCCCAGGCCTGCTCGAGTGCACGCAGCATGCCGGACACACCGGTTCCGGACAGGATGCCGTTGTCGACGGCGCTCAGTGTCAGGTCGACGTTGAGCGACACGTTGATGTAGTCGCCGCGGACCACCTTCGGCACATTCTCGATGCTGAACGGTGCGGTAAGCAGGATCTTGAGCGCCCCGATCAGGTACGGCGACGCCTTGCCTAGTTGTTTGAGTGGACGTTGCAGATTCTGCAGGTTGGTATGCAGGTTGTCGCTCGCGGGGGCCAAGCGCGCGTCGGCCGCTTTACTGATCCGCCCCAGCGACTCGACGGCGTCGGCGAACAGATCTCGGGTGTCGGCGAAATGCTTGATCAGCGGCGGGAATTCGGTCAACACCCGGTCCAGGGTGTTGTTGCGGTTACCCACAATCGTCAGCAGCCGGTTGGTGGAATCGATCGCCCGGGTGATGTCGTTGCGCTGCTGGTTCAGCTCGTCGGTGAAGGTGTCCAGCCGGTTCAGGAATTCCCGAATCTGGTCGGCCCGACCCGTCAGCAGGTTGTTGACCTCGGTCTGGATCACTTCGAGGTTAGGGACGCCGCCGCCGCGCAGAATCGTGGCGATGCTGGCGAGCACCCGCTCGGTCGTCGGGAAGGACGACGAGTTCTTCAGCGGAATCATGTCGCCGTTCTTCAACAGCTGCGGCGACGGGTCCGGCGGCGGGTCGAGCTGTACGTGCTGTGAGCCCAGCAAGCTGGTCTGACCGATCTTCGCCAGCGAGTTCTCCGGCAGTTTGACGTCAGGCTGCAGATCGAGGGTCAAGGTCGCGACCCAGTTCTTCAGCTCGATCGAGCGCACCCGACCGACATAGACGTCGGCCACCCGCACGCGGCTATTGACGTTGAGCGCCAACGTATCCGGCATCTGCACCGTTATCGTCATCTTCTTCGACCCGGTGCCAGGACCGCCCGGCAACGGCACGTTCGCGATACCGCGCCAGCCGCCACAGGACGTCAGCACAACCGCGATCGCCATCAGCGCCGCGGCGCGGAGTGCGGTCCGGCTCCACTTACGCGAGCTCATTAGCCCCCTCCTGCTTCAGCGGGCAGCGGTGGTCCTGCCGGCGCCGGTGCCGGCGCGGGTGCCGAGCCTGCCGGTGTGATCGCCCCCAGCGGATCCCCGGGGATCACTCCGGGTGCAGGACCCGGTGGCGGACCCGGCTGCGGGTACCACGGCGGCGGCAGCGGGTTGCGCTCGTCGTACGCGTTCGGCGGGCCGGGCAGCCTGCCGTCGTTCACGCCGAATGCCGGCGGTGCCCCCGGAATCGCGCAGTCGGGTCCGCCCAATAGTTCTGAGAGGCACTCCGGCGTGAGATTTCGCGCTGTGTGGGGCTGCACGTCGACGCCTTGCATGCCGGGCGCGGCAACCCAGCCCGGCTCGTGGTTCCCGTGCGAGAACAGGGTGTCGCGCGACCAGATCCCCGGCACGGTGGTGTCCTTGTAACCCGGCGCAGGTTGTAGCCGCTGTTCGGAGTAGGAGATCTGCTTGGGCAGCGTCATGGCGCCCATGAACTGGTTGATAGCGATCGGCGGGAAGTTGAACTTGATCGCGTCAAGGATCGGCGCCAGGTACTGCGCGCACAGCTCGGCAGACTCCTGATATCCCATTCGGCTTCCGGCCTGAATCGAGCTGCAGATGAGCTGCATCGGGTTGGCGAAGTTCGCGATGACCGGCAGACCGACGATGCCGCCTGCGTTGGGCGCGGCGATGTTCATCAGGTTGGCGGCGAGGTTGGGGAACACGTGCAGGCCGGTCTCCAAGCCGTTCAGTGGCTCGGGCTGCAGGATCGCGTTGGTGACCTCGGCGAGGTTGTCGATGTCGCTCGCCAACACCTTGCCGTTCTCACCGATGAACTTGCGTGTGGTTGTCAGCAGATCGTTCAGATCGTTGAGCGCCGTGGCCAATTCCTGATCGGTGTTGGTGAACGAGTTGGTGAACTGCGCGAGATCGTTGTTCAGCGCAACGAACTGCTGATCGCTCTTGTAGAGCGCGTTGACGAACAGCGCCAGACTCTTGATCACCGCGAAGAAGTCGCCGCGGCCCTCGTTGAGGGTGGTGACCGCCTCGGACAGACCGTTGAGCGTCTTGTTGAGCTGCTCGCCCTTGCCTGCCAACCCGTTGGAGAAGGATTCGATGACGTCGCCGAACGGGCCCTTGGGCTGCTCGGGCGTCGGCCCCAGGTCGGTGAGGATCCGATTGATCGAGTCCCGCAGTTCGTCGTATTCGACCGGCACCTGGGTGCGGTCGATCGGGATCACCGCGTCGTCATCCATCGTCGGTCCGCCGGTGTAGGGCGGCGACAGCTGGATGGTGCGCGACGAGACGAGGCTGGGGTTCAGGATCGACGCGGTGGCGTTGGCCGGAACCTTGAACTTGTTGTCGTAGTGGAACGTCACCTTCATCTTGTCGCCTGCAGGATCGATCGAGTCGATCGAACCGACCTTCACGCCCATGATCTGGACCTTGTCACCGGGATACAGCGCCAGCGTGTCGGTGAAATACGCCACCACCGTATTGGTGGTCAGCTTCCTGTAGAGCTGCCAGCCGACGATGCCCGCGATCAAGGCCAGCACCACGACGATCGCTCCAACGATCACCGCAGTCCGAGAAACGTTCGGCAGCTTCAGGTTTCGCACATTGAAGATAGTCGACATCGGCCGGCCCTACCCTTGCGATCCGGGTGGAAGGTACGGCGGGTTGCCCGGCAGCACAGGCGTACCGGCCGGCGCAGGCCCTGGCCCTGGTCCCGGCGGTGGCGGTGGCCCGTCGAGCGCCGGGGGCAGCGGCGCGATGCCCGGGGTGAAGTCCGGTCCTTCGGGAGGCAGCGGCCCGACCGGCACGGTGCGCGCTCCCGGCGGGGCGGGCGGTAGCGGCGCGGGCACACCGGGCATATCCGGCGGCAGCTGACCCGGGATGGCCGCGGCAGGAACACCCGGGGTGAAGCCCGGGCCGTTCGGGTTCGGCGGCGACGTCACGACATCGGGCGGGATGTAGCCCGCGCCGTAAGGATTCGGTCCGAACGGACCACTCGACAGATGCGAACACGGCAGCGGATCACCCGGCCGCGGCAAGGTCTCGGCCGCCGGGGTATACGAGCACGGGTGGCCTGCAACCACTCCAGGACCGGGATGCTCCGGGGTGCCTTCCAGCGCCTCCGGGCCCGGCGCGGGAGCACCGTTGGGGAATCGCGTGCCGTTCGGATCGGGGAACCGCCACGACGGCAGTCCGGCGTTGCGCCAGAACTCCTCCGGATCGATGCCACGCTTCTTGAACGCGGCGTCGACGAACGGCTGCAGGAGCCACGGTGGCAACAGGTTGACCAACATCACCTTGAAGAAGGGGCCGGACGCGATGGCCTCGGCCAGTGACGCGGTGAACTTGCTCAGCGTGGAGAGCACGTCGATCAGGTCGAACTTGCGCTGCTTGAGGATGTCGCTGATGGTGTTCAGCTGTGTCAGCACATGGTTGAGGTTGGGGTTGTCGTTGACGAAGCCCGCAACCTGCGCAGAGAAAGTGCCCACCCGCTCGAGCAGCATGCTGACGGCGTAGCTGCGCTCATTGACTGCGCTTAGGAGCGTCTGCGCGTTGGTCAGCAGCGCGTTGATCTGCTCGCTGCGGTTACCGAGGACACCGGCGATCTTGTTGGCGTTGGCCAACAGCTTCTTGACGTCCTCGTCGCGCTTGCCGATGGTGTCGGAGAACCGCGCGACACCGTCCAGGGCGGCACTCAGGTGCGGGTAGGTCTGATCGATCGTCTCCGACAACACATTCAGCGACCGCTTGACCGTCTCGGTGTCCCAGCCCGACGCGGCCTTCGTCACGTCGAAGAACGCGTCGTAGATCTGGTACGGCGTGGTGGTCTGCCCGAGCGGAAGGACTCCGTTGGCTTTCAGCGCTTCCGTTCCGCGCGGCTCGATCTCCAGGTTCTTGCGGCCCAGGATCGTGTCGGTGCGGATGGCCGCCCGGCTGTCGGTGCCGATCTGGGTGCCGCTGAGCGTGTAGCCGATCTTGACCTTGTCGCCCTCGATCTCGAACGACTTCACCTTGCCGACGTCGACGCCGGCGATGCGCACTTTGTCGCCACCGTTCAGGCCTCCGGTGTCGGAGAACTGCGCGTAGTAGGTCGGCTCCGCGAACAGCACCGGGGTGCTTGCGAAGCTCTGGCCCACCCCGATCACCAGCAACAGGATGAGGATGCCCATCAACCCGTTGCGAACCCGGCTCGAACCCTCCAGCGTTCTCATTGCGGCGTGCACCTACCCGTGGGCTGCGACCACACCTTGACTGTGCGCACCGGTCCGCCGGGCTGCAAGCCGGGCAGTTTGAGTGTGACGTCGCACGCGTAGAAGTTGAAGAAGTCTCCGTAGACGCCGCCTGCCCGGCCGATGGTCTTCAGTGCCGTCGGCAGTCTGGTCAGAATGTCGTTCAACTGGTCCTTCTGGTCGACGAGCGGCTGCTGGATGACCTCCAGTTGCGCGACAGTGCTCTGAAGCAATGGACGGTTATCGGCCAACAGGTCCCCGACGGTGCCCGCCGCATCGCTGATGTCGGCGACGGAACTGGCGATCGGGTCGGCCCGGTTCTTCAGGCCGGTGATCAGCTTCTCGAAGTCGACCACCGTCTCGTCGAACTGCTTCTGATGTTTGACGGTGGTGTCCAGCACGGTGTTGAGGTTGCGGATCACCTCGCCGATGGCCTGGTCGCGGTCGGCCAGCGCAGAGGTGAGCTGCGACGTCTGGTCCAGGATGTCGTTGATGGTGCCGCCCTGGCCCTGGAAGATCGTGATGATCGACTGGGCGATGTTGTTGATCTTGTCGGGATCGAGCGCCCTGAACAGCGGGCGGAAGCCGCCTACCAGCGCGTCCAGGTCCAGTGCCGGCTCGGTGCGCTCCAGCGGAATGGTTCCGCCGCCGGGCAGCCGCTGGTTGCTCTCGCCGCGCTTGAGCTCCATGTACCGGTCGCCGATCAAGTTCAGGTACCGGATCGACGCCGTCGTCTCCTGGAACAGCGGGAGGTCGCGCTCGACGTCGAAGTCGACCTTGACCCGCCTGCCTGCGTCGAGCAGTTCTACTTTGGAGACCTTGCCGACCTCAACCCCGGATGCGCGGACGAACTGGCCGGGGCGCAGACCGCTGACATTGCTGAAGATGGCCGAGTAGCCGGTCGTGCGGTCGAATCGCATCTGACCGAACACCACGATGATGATCGCGGTAAACAACAGCAGCACCAATGCGAAGGCGCCGAGCTTGATGGCGGTACCGGTGATTTTCATGGGTTGATCGTGTGCTCCCCGAACTGACGGCCCCAGATGTATTCCATGCCCGGAGCGATGATCGGTATCGGCGCCGGCAAGAGTGGAATCAGGCAGGGCGGCAGGGCTGCGCAACCGAACGGCGAGGCGAGCTCTATGTGGTTGTACGGCGCAATCGACGCGCCGGTGTCCATCACCAGGTACGGGTTCGGCCACAGGTCCCTGGTGACGGGCTGCCAGCAGCCGGGCCTGCCCTCGGGTCCGCCGCGCGCGTTCACCCGGGGCAGGTTGTCCGGATAGACGTAGCCGTTGCCGGCGAAAAGAATCTGCGAGTGGGTGTTCAGCGAGTAGCCGTTGCCGCCCAGCGAGGACGCGATCTTCGGCTCGACGTCGTGATAGTTGCGGATCGTGCAGAACAGCGCGGGGCTGTACTCGTCGAGCAGTTCCGAGGTCGGGATCAGGTCCTCGGCGCCGCGGACCAGATACGGGCCGCCGCGCTCGAAGATGTCGGCACCGGTGTTGCCGAACCCGATCGAGGCCATCAATGCCTGATCGATGTTGCCCTGTTGTTCGTTGAGGGTGCGCGCCGTGGTGACCGCGTTCTCGAGGCCGTCGAACAGGTCGGGGGCGGCGTTGGCGTAGACCTCACCGAGGTCCGCCAACGCCCGGTTGTCCCGCCGGAGCTGCGGCATCCTCGGGTTCAGATCGGCAAGGATCTTGTTGCCGTTGATGATCGACTCGCCAAACCGGTCGCCGAGACCCTGCAGCGCTTGAGCCGTTGCGGTCAGCGTCTGGTTCAGCTTGATCGGATCGACCTTCTCCGTCACCGAGGTCAACGTCTCGAACAAGGTGTTGAACTCGGTGGTCACGCTTGACGCGTCGATCACATCAGAGCTCTTGATGCGTTGTGGCGAGGGATCTTTGGGCGACGTGAACGAGATGTACTTGTTGCCGAACACGGTGGTGGCGCTGATCCTGGCTTCCACGTTGGCCGGGAGCAGGTTGATGTACTTGGGATCAACGTCCAGTGTGATCTTCGCCTTCGGCGTGTCGCCGACGGAGACCTGGTCGACGCTGGCGACGCGGCCGATCTCGACGCCGTTGTAGGTGACCTTCGCGCCGGGATCCATCGACAGGCCCGCCCGGTCCGACATCATCGTCAGCTGCTCACGCTTCAGGAAGTCGCCGCGGAACTGGAAATACACCAGCACGATCGCGACGATCGTCAGCAGCGTCAGCACCAGACCGGCCAGCTTGTACGGCGGTGTGCGGGGCTCGTTGACAGGTGCCGTCATGCGCTACACCGTGAGGTTGAAGTTCGGGTCGACGCCGTAGAGCGCCAACGATGCGAACAGGACAACACACACGATCAGAACCAGCGAGGCACGCATCGAACGGCCGACGGCCTCGCCGACGCCGACCGGTCCACCGCTGGCGTAGTAGCCGTAGTAGCAGTGGTTGAGCATGACGATGACCGAGATGACGATCGCCTGCACGAACGACCAGAACACGTCATCGGGCCGCAGGAATGTCCGGAAGTAGTGCTCGTAGGTGCCTATCGACTGGCCGTAGAAGAACGTCGTTGTCACCTGTGCGGACAGGAACGACATGATGATCGCCATCGCGTAGAGCGGGATGATCACGACGAAGCCTGCCATGACCCTGGTGGACACCAGGTAGGAGATGGACTTGATGCCCATCACCTCGAGCGCGTCGATCTCCTCGCTGATGCGCATGGCGCCGAGTTCGGCGGTGGCGCCTGCGCCGACGGTGGCCGCCAGGGCCTGCCCCGCCACGACGGGGGCGGCGATCCGCACGTTGATCAGCGCGGCGAAGAACCCGGTGAACGCCTCGACGCCGATATTGCCCAGGGACGCGAAGCCCTGAATCGCGACCAGTGATGAGCCGGACAGGGTGACGAAGCCGACGATCGCGACGGTGCCACCGATCACCGCCATCGCCCCGGTGCCCATCCCGATCTCGGCGATCAGCCGCAGCGTCTCCTTGCGGTAGTAGCGCAGCGCGTGCCCGATCGAGCCGACGGCCGTGACGACAAACCAGGCAACGTGCCCGACGCTGTCCAGGAATCGCGCGGGGGCGCCGACCACCTTCTCCGTGCGGGCGACTCCCCGTGGGAAGCGTGAGTGCAGAACCGACGACGTCGACATGTCAGCTCCCCGTCCCGAACCGGACACCGATCGTCGTCAGCACGACGTTGACAGCGAACAGCGCGATGACGCAGAGCACCAGCGTCTCGTTGACGGCGGTGCCGACGCCCTTTGCGCCGCCCGAGACTGTCAGGCCGCGATAGCAGCCGACGAGTCCGGCGATGAGGCCGAAAGTCGTGGCCTTGACCACCGATATCAACACCTCGGGCAGCCCGGTCACGAGCGTCAGCGTCGTCACGTACGCACCCGCGGAGACGTTCTGCAGATAGACACCGAAGATGAAGCCACCGACAAGGCCGATGGTGATCACGGCGCCATTGAGTAGAAGCGCCACAAACGTCGACGCGACCACGCGCGGCACCACCAGCCGGTGGATCGGGTCGATGCCCAGCACCTCGAGCGCGTCGATCTCCTCGCGGATGGTGCGCGCGCCGAGGTCGGCGCAGATCGCCGTCGAGCCGGCGCCGGCGACGACGAGCACGGTCACCAGCGGCCCCAGCTGGGTGACGGCGGCCAGCGCCGCGCCTGCCCCCGAGATGTCGGCCGCGCCGAACTCCGTGAGGAGGATGTTGAGCGTGAAGATGAGGAGAACGGTCAGCGGAATCGACACCGCGAGCGTGGGTAGGAACGAGACCTTGAACAGGAACCAGCTCTGGAGGACGAACTCGCGCCACTGGAACGGCCGACGGAATAGCGCCTTACCGGTGAGCACGCACATGCGCACGAACCCGCCGACAGCCTCCATCGCCGGCTTGGCCTGCTTGGCGACGTAATCGGTCAGCCCTGGTTGTGTCGCTGTCACCAGCACACTCCCACGCAACGGCCCATGTGGCGGTACGGCAGCCCCTGTCGCACGCCCCCTCCTTGCCCCCAACCGATGTGTGTGACCACCATCTCCCTACTCGCGGGTAGTAAGGCGGACCACAGGACTGTACCCGATGCCCCCTGGGGGCTGCATCGCATCCGTCGGATTGAGACCCTAACCGTTAGCAAACCCATCTGTCCTGGTTACCCTTGGCCCTTCCCAGCAGAAATCGTTGCGGCAGAAGAACTTTCGTCTGCGTCAATCGACTTGCTCGCGGCAAAACGGTTTCTTAGCTCTGTTTTGAGGACTTTGCCAGCGGGGTTCCGTGGGAGTGCCTCGACGACCTCCAAATGCTTCGGATGCTTGTACCGGGCAAGCCGTTCTGTGAGGAATTCGTCAAGATCTGCGACGCAGAGAGATGAATCGGCCACAGCGCTCAAGGCAACGATGGCGACGGGAACTTCGCCCCATCTCTCGTGACTTCGCCCGATCACCGCAACTTCGACGATGGCCGGGTGGCCGGCGAGAACGTTCTCGACCTCCGCGCAGTAGATGTTCTCTCCACCGGAGATGATCATGTCCTTCTTGCGGTCCACCACCCAGACGTAGCCCTCCTCGTCCTGGCGGACCAGATCACCGGAGTGGAACCAGCCGCCTGCGAATGCCTCGGCCGTGGCCTCCGGGTTGTTCCAGTAGCCCTCCATGAGGGTCGGTGCGCGATAGACGATCTCGCCCACCTGACCGACCTCGACGTCATTCATCTCGTCGTCGACGATCCGCGCGGCGACCGTCGGGATGACCTTCCCAACCGAGCCGAGTTTGCGAATTGCGTCGTCGCCCAACAACATGCACGTCACCGGCGACATCTCCGTCTGGCCGAACGCGGCAAGGATCTGGCAGCCGGGAAATGTCTCGGACATGCTGCGCAGGAGGGTGTCCGACGCGGGAGCGGCGCCCCAGGAAAGCACGCGGAGTCGCAGCTTGCGCGGATTCGCGTGCTGCGCCGCACAAACCGCCTGCCACTGTGCGGGCACCAGGAAGATGCCGGTGACCTTCTCGGCCTCGAGCACGTCGAGCAGCGCGCCCGGATCGAACGCCCCGAGCGGATAGACCACGGTGGGGAGGCCGAGCAGCAGGCCGATGATCATGTTGCCGATGCCCGCGATGTGAAACAGCGGGACGCCGATGAAGCCGACGTCGTTGTTGATGTCGGCACCGTTGGTGAACAGGAAGGTCATCGCCTGCCCGGACAGGTTGGTGTGCGTGAGCACCGCTCCCTTGGGCCGGCCCGTGGTGCCGGAGGTGTACATGATCAGCGCGGGTGAGTCGTTCGGGACGTCGACCGCTTCGACCGGGCCGCCCTCCTCGGCCAGCAGGTCGTCGTACCCGAGCACGCCGTCCTCGGCGGCCGCGCCCGCGACGATCACGGTGGCCAGATGCGGGTCGAGATCCCGCACCGCGGTGGCCACGGCGGCCAGCACCTCCTCGGCGATGATGACCTTCGCCTCACAGTCCTTGACCAGGAAGGCGATTTCCGGCGGGGTCATGCGGAAGTTGACCGGAACCGCGATGGCACCGAGCCTGTTGGCCGCAAGGAAGGACTCGACGAACTCGGTCCGGTTGAGCATCAGGATCAGCACGCGATCGCCGAAGCGAACGCCGCGTCGGCTCAGCGCGCCCGCGAGTGCGGTCACGCGATGGTCGAGCTCAGCCCAGGTAGTGGTGTGGCCGAGAAACCGCAGCGCCGTCGCATCGGGTTGCATGAGCGCGTGACGGGCCAGTTGGTTCGTCCAGTTCTGCCTGCGGGCGAGGTACGGCTGCTCGGTCATCGACGGATGAGATGTCAACGGTTGAGGCTCCCGGGGTTGCGCGAGGTTGATATTTGATCAAACATTGTGTTGTCCCGGTCACACTATGGCCTAGTTGGTCACGGGACAACCCCTCGCGAATGGAGGCCAGTGAACGCACCGGCACGAGTCGTGCCCCGGCCGCGTCGGGCCGTTCGACGCGAGCAGATGTCCGACGAGGTCGCCGGCCACCTGCGGGCCGCCATCATGTCCGGAACTCTGCTGCCCGGCACGTTCATCCGGCTCGACGAAACGGCCGCTGCGCTGGGCGTCAGCATCACACCGGTGCGCGAGGCACTGCGCACACTGCGCGGCGAGGGCATGGTGCTTTTGGAGCCGCATCGCGGCCACGCCGTCGCGCCGCTGAGCCGTCGCGATATCGAGGATATTTTCTGGCTGCAGGCCACCATCGCCAAGGAGCTCGCGGCAGCGGCGGCCGAGCGGATCACCGACGACGAGATCGCCGAGCTGGAGCGACTCAACGGGGAGCTCGAAGCGATGGTTGAGACCGGTGAGGCGGACGCCATCGCCGCCGCCGAGTTCACGTTTCACCGCTCGCTCAATCACACGACGGGCCGGATCAAGCTGGCTTGGTTTCTGCTGCACGTGGCGCGCTATATGCCGCCGCTGATTTACGCCGCCGACCCGCAATGGGGCGTCGAAGCGGTGGAGAACCACCGGCAGCTGATCGCCGCGCTGCGCCGCCGCGACGTCGGCGAGGTGGTTCGCCTGACGGGTTGGCAATTCACCGACGGCGCTCGGAGACTGGCCGCGCGGCTCGAGGAAACCGGCATTTGGAACTGAACCCTCGAGCCTGTAGTTAGCGCGGAAAAGTGCGAGTGCCGACGACAGTAACTACAGGCTCGTCTCGTGACGTTACGTCGCGGCGAGCTGCTCGGCGCGGGTCTTGAGGTTGTCTGCGAGGTAATCGAGCGTGTCCCCGATCGCCTTCTTCACCATCGGCTTCGGGATCGGCAGTTTGGTCTCGACGTCGAGGTCGACGGTCAACAGCGACGTCGGTCCGATCGGCACGACCGAGAACTTCTGCTCCTGCTTGTCGAAGTGGTCGCCCTGCTGCAGCACCGTGAAGATCTCGTTCGGGTTCGGGTAGTAGACCGCCGTGATGAACGTGCCCGACTGGCCCTGAACGACGACGTCGAGCCGGAGCTGGCTGGGCCGCCCGTCCTCGTACCGGGCCAGCACCCAACAGCCCTTGATCTCCTCGTTCCACTCCGGGTACGACTCGAAGTCCGCGACGATCGCCATGATCGCCTCCGCGGACGCCTCAACCTCGACGGTCTTACTCACCAACGGCATTGGCGCAGCATATCGGCCCTATGTACAACGCCTGAAACCACTTGTATGATAAGTATCATACTCATCATACTAGTCACCCCGGAGCATCATGTCCGACAAGATCCGCCACCTCACGCTCTCCCACGTCGTCCTGCCATTGGACACCCCCGTCAGCGACGCCAAAGTCCTCACCGGACGGCAGAAACCGCTGACCGAGACGGTCCTGCTGTTCGTCGAAGTCGCCACCGAGCAGGGGTTCGAAGGCATGGGCTTCAGCTATTCGAAGCGGGCGGGCGGACGCGCCCAATACGCCCATCTCCACGAAATCGCGGAAGTCGCTGTTGGCCAGGATCCGTCCGACATCGACCGGATCTACCAATCTCTGCTGTGGGCAGGCGCGTCTGTCGGGCGCTCGGGCGTCGCCACTCAGGCCATCGCCGCGCTGGACGTCGCGCTGTGGGACCTCAAGGCACGTCGCGCGAACCTGCCGCTGGCCAAGCTGATCGGCGCTCACCGCGACTCATGCCAGGTCTACAACACCTCGGGGGGCTTTCTCCAGGCCTCCGTCGAGGAGATCAAGGAGAAGGCCACCGCGTCGCTCGAAGCCGGGATCGGCGGCATCAAAATCAAAGTCGGTCAACCGGATTGGAAGACAGACCTGGAACGGGTCGCCGCAATTCGGGAGCACCTCGGCGACACCCCGTTCATGGTCGATGCCAATCAGCAGTGGGACAGGGCTCGAGCGCGGCGGATGTGCCGGGAGCTTGAAGCATTCGACCTGGTGTGGATCGAAGAACCCCTTGACGCATGGGATCCCGTGGGGCACGCCGACCTCAGCCACACTTTCGACACCCCGATTGCGACGGGTGAAATGCTGACGTCGGTGCCCGAGCACATGGCGCTACTCGACGCCGGATACCGGGGCTTCGTCCAGCCCGACGCCCCACGGATCGGCGGGATCACTCCATTCCTTCGCTTCGCCACGTTGGCCGCACACGCCGGTTTGGCGCTTGCACCGCACTACGCGATGGAGATCCACTTACATTTGGCCGCAACGTATCCCACCGAGCCGTGGGTCGAGCACTTCGAGTGGCTCAACCCGCTCTTCAATGAGCGCATCGAGATTCGCGACGGCCGGATGTGGCTGCCCGACCGGGCAGGCCTTGGATTCACCCTCAGCGATCGGATGCGGGCGCTGACCAAGGAGAGCACCGCCATCGGCACGCGATGATGTGGTGATGACGACGACACTGGCACAGCGGGTGGTCGCCGGGCTGAAGGACAAGATCCTGGCCGGCGACCTGCCCCCGGGTCATAAACTGCCCTCCGAGGCCGAACTCATCGATGAGTACCGCGTATCCCGGACGGTGGTGCGCGAGGCCGTCACCCGGCTACGGGCCGAGGGCCTCGTCGAGACATTCCAGGGCCGTGGGTCGTTCGTGCTGGCGATGCCCGAGCCGACATCGTTCACCGTCGAATCCGCGGCCATCCGTTCGCATCACGACGTTCTCGACATGATCGACTTCCGAGTCGGCATCGAGACCGAGGCGGCCGCCCTGGCCGCGGCGCGCATCGACGCGGGCGGCGGCGCATCGATAAGGGCGGCGCTCGACGCCTTTGTCGCTGCCGCACCCGAGGACGCGGTCGAGGCCGACTTCAACTTCCACCGGGCGGTCGCCGCGGTCAGCCGCAATCGCTTCTACCTCGGCCTGCTCGACTCACTCGGTCCGATGATGATCATGCTTCCGCGCACTCGTCTCGGGGACTCCTACTCGCTCACCGACACCGGCCACGTCGACCGGGTCCGGCGGGAGCACGACAGCATCGCCTCCGCCGTCATTGCCGGCGACGCCGACGTCGCCCGTGCCGCCATGCGGGTCCACCTCGGCAACACCCGGCTTCGACTCGACGCCGGACGGTGACGACTCACCCTTGAACCGCTTCATCAGTTGACGGACGGCAGGCAACAGAGCCAGCACGACGAAGATCACCAGAATGGTGCCCGAGATCGGTCGGGTGAAGAAGCCACTGGGATCCCCGCCGAACATCAGCAACGAGCGGCGCGTGCTCGATTCGATGATGGAGCCGAGCACGAAGGCCAGCACCATCGGGCCGGGGTCGAAGCCGGCCTTCTTCATCAGGTAGCCGACGATGCCGAACGCGACCATCACGAAGATGTCGAACGTCGAGTTGTTGATCGTGTAGACGCCGAGAATCGTGATCAGTGCGGTAATCGGCGCCAGAATCGCCGGCCGGACCCGCAGAATTCGAACGAACAAGCCCACCAAGGGAATTGACAGGATCAGCAGCAGTATGTTGCCGATGTACATCGAGTTGATGACACCCCAGAACACGTCGGGGTGCTCGTCGACCAGTTGCGGACCGGGTGAGACACCGAGGATGAGCAGCGCCCCGAACAGCATCGCCATCGTCGCGTTCGCGGGCAGGCCGATTGTCAGCAGCGGGATGAACGACGATGTCGCCGCCGCGTTGTTGGCCGTTTCCGGCGCCGCGACGCCTTCCACCGCACCGCGGCCGAAGCGCTCCGGCGTCTTGGAGCGTCGCTTCTCGGTGGCATAGGCCACGATCGAGGACAGCACCGCGCCCCCACCGGGCAGCACGCCGAGCACGAAGCCGATGATCGAGCCGCGGCCGATGGCTCCGGAGGACTGCCTGAGGTCCTTGCGGGACGGCCACACATTGCCGACCTCGGCCGGAACGTGCGCCTTGCCGTGCCGCTGCTCGAGGTTGTAAAGGATCTCCCCCACACCGAACAGGCCCATCGCCACCACGACGAAGTCGATGCCGTCGGCCAGTTGCAGGCTGTCGAACGTGAATCGGGAAGCGCCGCTGAAGGTGTCCCGGCCCACCGTCGCCAGCAACAGGCCGACCGCTCCGGCGATCATCGCCTTGAGTTTGTTCCCGCTGCCGATCGTCGCCACGAGCAGCACACCCAGCAGAGCCAGCGCGGCATATTCGGGCGGCCCGAAGTCCAGGGCGATGCTGGCCACCACCGGAGCGAGCAGCGTCAGCCCGATGATCGAAATGGTCGCGCCCACAAAGGAACCGATGGCAGCGATGCCGAGAGCAGTGCCGGCCTTACCCTGTTTGGCCAGTGCGAAGCCGTCGAAGACGGTCACCACCGACGACGCCTCCCCGGGAAGGCGGAGAAGCACCGAGGTGATGGTGCCGCCGTACTGTGCGCCGTAATAGATCCCGGCCAACATGATGATCGCCGACACCGGGTCGATGGTGTAGGTGATCGGCAGCAGGATCGCGATGGTGGCCGCCGGGCCCAGCCCCGGAAGCACGCCGATGACCATGCCGATTAGCACGCCGACCAGACAGTAGAGCAGATTCTTCGGCTCGACGACGAGTGCGAATCCCTCTAGGAATGCGTTGATGTCCATGGTTTTTCGAGTCGCTTCAGAATTTGATCAAGTGGGGCAGCGGGATTCGCAGGCCGTAGAGGAAAAGAAGGTAGAACGCGGCGACGGTCACCACGCTGATGATGGCGGTGTTGCGCCAACTCTCACCGCCGAGGAACTTCAGCCAGATGACGCATAACAGCACTGCCGGGATCTCGAACCCGGTCACCGGCATCAGCAGGCCGAAGGCGATGAACGTGATGACCCCGACGACCGGGAGGACGCTGCTGCGGGTGAACGCCTCGCTGTCGGTCAGTCCACGACCCACCACCAGCAGGATCGCCGACAACGTGGCGATCAGGACGCTGACGATGAAAGGCCACAGGCCGGGTCCCGGCTCATGGAAGGAGCCGAGTCCGTAGCCGTAGGAGAGCACCGCACCGCCGATGCCGATCGCGATCCCCACTGCGGCGCCGACCGTTTGATAGAGCGGACCGCCCGCGGGCGGGCGGTCCTCCTCCAATTCGTGGGCGACCTCGGCCTCGAGCTCGGCGAGGATGTCGCGGGTGTGCGGATGCGGGGTGGCGTCTGGCACCGCTCAGCCCTCGTCCCGCAGGTTGATGCCGTACTGCTTGACCAGATCGCCGTACCGCTTCTGGTCCTTCTCCAGCTGCGCGAGAACCTCGTCACCCGACAGCTCCATCGGGGTCAGGCTGTTCTGCTTGTTGAACTGCTTGTAGTCCTCGGTCTCGAAGGTCGCTTTCATGCCCTCGACGATCTTGTCGCGGACATCCTGCGGCGTGCCCTTCGGCACCGTCATGAACCGGTACTGCGTCACCTCGACGTCGAGCCCTTGCTCCTTGGCCGTCGGGACGTCGGGCAGATACTCGATTCGGTCGGGGCCGAAGACCGCCAGCGGCGTCAGCTTGCCGGACTGGATGTTCTCGATCGCCTCGCCGACCTGGATGCTGGCCACGTCGACCTGGTTGCCGAGCACCGCGGCCAGCGCGGGCGCTCCGCCGTCGAATGGCACGTCCTGGGCGTTGACGTTGCTTGTCTTGAACAGCAGGGCGGCAGACAGCTGGGCGCCGGTGCCAACACCGGTGGTGCCGTACCGGACGACGCGGGTTGCCTTCTTGATGTCGTCGAGGGTGCGGTAGCCGCTGCTCGGGTTCGTCACGAGCACGTAGTCATCGCGGGAGACACCCTGGACGACGTCGAAGTCGTCGATCTTGGTGACCTCGTCAGGGCTGACGGCCATCGGGGTGATGGCGAACAGGGAGGCGTTCTGGATCGCGATCACCGAACCGTCCGGCTTGGCCTTGGCGACCTCCGCCGCGGCCAGCGCCCCATTGGCGCCCTCGCGGTTGATGACGGGGAAGGATGCGCCGAGGTTGTCGGACAGGCCCTTGGAGACCGCGCGGCTGATGAGGTCGCTGGAGCCGCCTGCGGATGCGCCGACGTACATCTCGACCGTGCCGGACGGGTAGTCGCCACCGCCGCTGCCGCCCGTACTGGTTTCGACACCACCGCAGCCGGTGAGCACGAGGCCGGCGGCAGCGATAGACGCGAGGCCGACGCGGAGGCGGTTGTGGCGGAGAGGGCTAGTGGTCGCCATGGTGAATCCACTCCTGTGTTCTGTGACGAGGAAGCGGCTCGATGTGGCCGCGGTCACTACCAAGGTAAATAGACGCAGCGATACCTGTCCAAGCCCAATACGGCATGGCTTAATACCAGCAATGAATTAATAGCCAGCAGGTGGCTGGCCCCTAGGCCTGCGTGGTTTTCTCCACGGCGATGCCAAGCGGTGATTCCACCCGCACCGCTTCGTCTTTGATGAGACCCCGAAGCAACGCGGTGCTGAACTCGACGGCGATCTCCTGCGCGGTGCGCCTGCCCTGGGGGCGCAGCCAGCGGTATGCCCCGAGCGTCATGCCGATGTATCCCAGCGCCAGCACATGCGAGTCACACTCGTAGAACTCGCCGCTGGCGATGCCGCGGTCGATGACGTCGCGGACATGTTCGTAGACCTGGGTTTCCTTTTCACGTATGTAGTCGACCTGTTCCGCGGTGAACCACTCGGTGATGTAGGGCCCCTCCTGGAAGTACACGGCCGCGCGTTCCAGGTCACCGGCGATGCCGACCAGCAGCCTCCGGGTGAAGTTGTAGATCGTCTCGCGGGCGGACGCCGACGGGTCGTCGTGCAACGCGGCCACCGTGAAATCGGCGGCCCCCTTGTAGATGTCATAAAGGATCAACGACTTGCTGGCGTAGTAGTGATACACCGTCGCCTTGTTCAGTCCGACAGCGTCGGCGACATCGTCCATCCGGGTGCCGTGGTACCCGCGCCCGGCGAACAGCTTGGTGGCCACGGCCAACAGCTCCTCGCGGCGGGACGTGCCGTTCGGCGTACCCGTATCTGACATGGGGACTCACTTTAAGCAGGCCCGGGACGTACCCGGGGCATCAATCAACTGGTTGGACAGTCTAGGTGCTCGGGGTGTTGCCCCGTTCGCGGCGGGTCTAGACTTCTGCCCGAGGGCAGCCGTTACGACGAGAGGGTGAGCACATGGATCCGAATCCGGACTATGACGCCAGCGATGAAGTCGAATACGGCGCTAACTGGTTCGCCTGGATCCTTCGCGGCGTGTACCCGCCGCCGGCCTATCCCCCGGTCTAATCGAGCGAATTGATCGTGCGCCGGTCTACCACGTGAGGCCGGTGAAGAACCCGTCAAAGCGAATGCGCTGCTCACGCAGCTTTTCCAGTTCCTGGTCCGTGGGCAGGGCCTGAATCGTCGACTCTTTCAGCCTGGGTGCCTGTCCCCGCAGCACCTCATTCGGTGTCGGTTGCATATCGATCCTCCAGTGACGTTGGCTTCGCAACCATCGTTTCCGGTCACAACAGATACCGCTTGAGTAGTCGACTACTGCACTTCAATCACCGCGCATACCCGCAGGCAGCGTCGCGCTCTAGTAATACGCCTTACCTAGAGCGCGACACTGGGCCTATGCGGTGGCGGCGGCTACTTGCGCTCCGCCTCGGGCCTGACGGCTTCCTGCTCTGCGGCCTGGTCGTACCGTGCGTGCCGTGCGGCATCGTGCTGTGCGGCATCGTGCTGTGCAGCTTCGTGCTCTGCGGCCTTCTGATCGACACGCGTCTTCGGATCGAGCTTGTCGGCGTGCCTGCGACGCTCATCGAGCTCCTCGCGCGACTCGGCGACCGCCTCACGATGGCTGTCTGCCTGGCTCTTGAGCCGGGCCGCCTCCGCCGCCTTCGCCTCGGCTTCTGCCTCGGCGGCGCGCGCCTTTGCCGCAGTTTCATCGGCGAGCGCCTCTCGCTCGTCCACCTTCGCAATGTGCGTGGTGACGTCTTCGCGAATGCGCTCCGCCTCAACGTGCCGGTGCTGGTTACGCCTGCTGCGGGCCGCGAAGCCCAGCGCCGCGATCACCAGGACCGCCACGATCACAACGACGATCCAAACGGTGGTGGTGCTATCCATGGCCGTTCCTTCCGTAGGAAAACCGGGCCGTCGCTGACGTGCCCGCTAATTACGGATTCCCTGCGGAGTCGCCGCCGAAACTTATAGCGCCTTGAGCTCCTCGGCGACCTCGCTGACCGACTTCTTCGCGTCGCCGAACAACATGGTGGTGCCGTCGGCGTAGAACAGCGGGTTGTCGATGCCTGCGAAGCCGGAGTTCATCGACCTCTTCAGCACGATCACCGATCTCGATTGATCGACGTTGAGGATCGGCATGCCATGAATGGGCGAGCTCGGGTCATTCCTTGCCGCCGGATTCGTGACGTCGTTTGCGCCGATCACAATCGTCACGTCGGTCCGGCCGAACTCGTCGTTGATGTCGTCCATGTCCTTCATGGCGTCGTAGTCGACCTCGGCCTCGGCCAACAGCACGTTCATGTGTCCCGGCATCCGGCCCGCGACCGGGTGGATCGCGTACTTAACCTCGACACCCTTGTCTTCGAGCAGGTTGGCGAGGTCCTTCACCGCGTGCTGCGCCTGCGCCACCGCAAGCCCGTATCCGGGCACCACGATCACCTGGTTCGCGTAGGCCATCTGGATCGCGGCATCGGCCGCCGACGTGGCCTTCACGTGCTTGTCGCCGCCGTCGTCACCACCCACCGCGACTCCACCGCCGCCGAAACCACCGGCGACGATCGCGGGAATGGACCGGTTCATCGCCTTGGCCATCAGGTTGGTCAGGATCGAGCCGGACGCGCCGACGATCATGCCCGCCACGATCATGGCGGTGTTGTTCAGCGCCAATCCCGCTGCGGCCGCCGACAATCCGGTCAGCGCGTTGAGCAATGAGATGACAACCGGCATATCGGCGCCACCGATCGGCAGTACCACCATCAGGCCCAGCACCGCAGCGGCGGCCAGCAGCCCGATCATCCACCACAGTGATGCTCCGCCGCCGGGATGGGCAGCCATCCCGATCACCACCGCGGCGACGACCGCTCCGACCAACAGCAGGAGGTTCACCGGCTGCTGCAGCTTGCCGACCCCGATCGGCTTGCCGGGCAGGATCTCCTGCAGCTTGCCGAACGCGATGATGGAGCCCCAGAACGAGATTGAGCCGATGATCGCGGCGAACAGCGATGCGACGACGATGTGCACCGTCGGCGACTCGCCATGCTGGAACGCCGAGAAGCCGTCGGTGTCAATAAATTCCGACAGCGAGATCAGCGCGACCGTGCCACCGCCGACACCGTTGAACAACGCCACCAACTGCGGCATCGCGGTCATCTTCGTCAGCCGCGCCGGCGGCACCCCCAGCACGACGCCGATCAGCAGACCGGCGATGATCAGGGGCCAGTTCTCAGTATCGCGGATCGCGATCAGCGTTGCGATCACCGCGACGGCCATCCCTGCGGCGGCGATCCAGTTGCCGCGCACCGCGGTCTTCGGACCCGTCAGGCCCATCAGGCCGTAGATGAACATCGCGAACGAGATCAGGTACAGCAGAACGACGAGATAGTTCATCAGGCTTGCCCGTTCGTTTCGGCCTTAACCCGTTGGGGCTTCTTACCTTTGAACATTCCGAGCATCCGATCGGTGACGACGAAACCGCCGACGACATTGAGCGTGCCGAACACCACCGCGACGAACAGAATGATCTGAATCGCGAGAGAGGGATGCTCGACCTTGCCGAACACCACCAGCGCACCCACCAAAACGATGCCGTGGATGGCGTTGGTCCCCGACATCAGCGGCGTATGCAAGGTGTTGGGCACCTTGGAGATCACCGCGAACCCGACGAACCCGGACAACACCAGGATCGCCAGGTTGGCCAACAGCTGCTCGTACATTTATGCGTCCCCCTCGGCAGATCGCGTCACGCAGGAACTGGTGATGACCTCGTCCTCGAAATCGGGTGCCAGCTTGCCGTCGGTGAGCAGCAGATCCAGCAGCGCGGTGATGTTCTTCGAATACAGCTCGCTGGCGTGCTCGGGCATGGTGGCGGGAAGGTTGAGCGGCGAGGCGATCGTCACGTCGTGCTTGACGACGACCTCGCCCGGCTCGGTCAGCTCGCAGTTGCCGCCGGTCTCGCCGGCCAGATCGACCACGACGCTGCCCGGCTTCATGCCCTGCACGGCCGCGGCGGTCACCAGCCGCGGTGCCGGGCGTCCAGGAACGAGTGCGGTGGTGATGACGACGTCGAAGCCACCGATCGCCTCTTCGAGGGCCTTCTGCTGCTGCGCGCGCTCCTCGTCGGTGAGCTCGCGGGCATAGCCGCCCTCGCCCGCGGCATCGATACCGAGGTCGAGCCACTGCGCGCCGACCGAGCGGACCTGGTCGGCGACCTCGGGCCGCACGTCGTAACCGGTGGTGCGGGCACCCAGCCGCTTGGCGGTCGCCAACGCCTGCAGGCCGGCAACGCCGACACCGAGCACCAGCAGGCTGGCCGGCTTCACCGTGCCCGCCGCGGTGGTCAGCATCGGGAAGAACCGTGTCGACTCCGACGCCGCCAGCAGCACCGCCTTGTATCCCGCGACATTGGCCTGCGACGACAGCGCGTCCATCGCCTGCGCGCGCGAAATCCGGGGGATCGCCTCCAGCGCGAACGCCTGCACCCCCGCCGTCTTCAACGCATCGATCTGGTTGTCGGCGTTGCGGGGGGCCAGAAAACCGATCAGCGTCTGACCGCTGTGCAGCCGGGCCACCTCGTCGGCGGTCGGCGGTGCGACCTTGACGACGACGTCGGCCGCCCATGCGTCGCCGACAGTGGCGCCGGCATCGGTATAGAGGTCATCAGGCAGCAGTGCGTTCTCCCCCGCGCCTGACTCGACGACGACCGCCACACCGCTGCCGACCAACGCCGCCACCGCCTTCGGCACCAACGCCACCCGCCGCTCACCTGCGCCGGACTCCCGGACCACCCCCACCGTGGTCTGCGTGTCTGTCATGACGTGACACCTTAACCGCTACCGCCGGTCACATCTAAATTGACGGCTGTCACGCAGATACAGTGCTGATCATCCCGCACGTGAGGAGGACAAATCCCATGGCCGTCGACCGGTTACTTCCCTCGCAGGAGGCGGAGGACCTGATCACCCTCACCCGGGACATCGCCGACAAGGTGCTCGACCCGATCGTCGACGCGCACGAGAAGGCCGAAACCTATCCGGAGGGGGTTTTCGCCCAGTTGGGTGCGGCGGGACTGCTGAGCCTGCCGCAGCCCGAGGAGTGGGGCGGCGGTGGCCAGCCATACGAGGTGTACCTGCAGGTACTCGAGGAGATCGCGGCGCGCTGGGCGGCGGTCGCGGTGGCGGTCAGCGTGCACAGCCTGTCGTCGCACCCGCTGCTGGCATTCGGCACCGACGAACAGAAGAGCCGGTGGCTGCCCGGCATGCTGTCGGGCGTCCAGATCGGCGCCTACAGCCTGTCCGAGCCGCAGGCGGGTTCCGATGCCGCGGCGTTGCGATGCGCGGCCCGCAAGGCGGACGACGGCGGATACGTCATCGACGGGTCGAAGTCGTGGATCACCCACGGCGGGCGTGCCGACTTCTACACGCTGTTCGCCCGCACCGGTGAAGGCTCCCGTGGCATCTCCTGCTTCCTCATCCCCGGCGACCTCGCCGGGCTGTCGTTCGGCAAGCCCGAGGAGAAGATGGGCCTGCACGCCATCCCCACCACGTCGGCGTTCTACGACCACGCCCACGTCGACGCCGACCGCCGCATCGGCGACGAAGGACAGGGTCTGCAGATCGCCTTCAGCGCACTGGATTCCGGCAGGCTGGGCATCGCGGCCGTCGCTGTCGGCCTGGCACAGGCCGCGCTGGACGAGGCAGGTGCATACGCCAACGAGCGAACCACGTTCGGCCGCAAGATCATCGACCACCAGGGGCTGGGGTTCGTGCTGGCCGACATGGCCGCCGCGGTGGCCAGCGCGCGTGCTACATACCTGGACGCGGCGCGCAGACGTGACCTTGGCCGGCCGTACTCGGCGCAGGCCAGCGTCGCCAAGCTGATCGCCACCGACGCCGCGATGAAGGTGACCACCGACGCCGTCCAAGTGTTCGGCGGGGTCGGCTACACACGCGACTACCGCGTCGAGCGCTACATGCGCGAAGCCAAGATCACTCAGATCTTCGAGGGCACCAACCAGATTCAGCGGCTCGTCATCGCTCGGGGTTTGGCAGCGCCGCAGTAGCCGGTTCGGGCGGGGAGGTGACCGTGACCGTGGTGCCACCGCCGATCCGCGAGTCGATGTGCATCGCGCCGCCCATCGCGTCGAACCTCGCCATCAGCGAGCCCAATCCGATGTGTCCGTCGGCGACGGACTGGCCGACTACCGCGGGATCGAACCCGCGTCCGTCGTCGGCGATCGTCAGCTTGAGCCTGTTGCCTTTTCGCTTCAGCCCGACGTGCACCGTCGTCGCTCCTGCATGCTTGCCGACGTTGGTGAGCAGTTCACGAGCGGCCCGATGCAGCAGCTGTTGGGACTCGGGCTTTCCCACTTCCTCGAGGGAGGCATCGACAGCGATGTCGGCGCGAGACTCGAACTGCTTCAGCATCTCTCGCAGCGCGGGCGTGAGCCCGAGTTGGGCCAGTACCTGCGGGTGCAGCTGCGTGACGGTCGAACGCAGGCCGGTCGCGGTTTCCTGCAATGCCTCGTAGACCATGTCCAGCGCGGGATCGGGGTTCCGCTCGCGGGCTTCGTCGAGTTCCAGCCGCGCGGCGAGCAGCGTCTGCAGCGGGCCGTCGTGCAGGTGCTCGGCCACTTCACGGTTGCGCCGCTCGTCGGCCTGCATCGCCTCCGACACCAGCTGTCGACGCACTTCTTGTAATGTCCTGACGCGCAAAGACCGTCGAGCCAAAACGAAGCACAGCGCGGTCGTCGCGACGGCCAGCCACAACAGGAAGCCGAAATGCGTGTACACGATGTTCGGCAGGCCGATTCTGTCGTCGCGTTTCGAATAGAAGATCCAGACGGCGAGATAGCCCACCGCCGTGACGATTCCGAAAATCGCGGTCAGCGCCGGCCGGTCGCCGAACGCCACTGAGATCGGCAGCAGGAAGAACACCGGCAGGAGCGCCGACGTCGCACCGCCTGACACCAGGCACAGCGCAACGATCACCAGCAGGTCGACGATCGTCGACGCCCAGTCCGCCCACCGGGGAACGGGCCCGCGAAACACGGCGATCAGCCACAGCACCGCCGCGACCGCGTACACACCGAGAATCACCGCGTACAGCTCGGGCAGCCAGTGGTCGACCTCCCATATCCACACCAGGACGGCGATCAGAGCGATCAGCGGCAGGCGCAGGACCGCCGAGACGCGGACGGGTTCCGTCGCGAGGTAGTCGATGAACGAGTGAAACGGGTTGTCCAAGGTTGTTGGTGCTCCTCGCGTCCGCGGCTAGTCCAGCAGTTTGCGGCGCATGGCTTCTGCTACCGCGGCGCCGCGGTCGTTGACGCCGAGCTTCTCGTACAGCCGTTGCACGTGGGTCTTGACCGTCGACGGGGCGAGGAACAACTCCTTGGCCATGGTGGGGATGCTGCTGCCCGCGGCGATCAGCTTGAGCACCTCGCGCTCGCGCGGGCTCAGCGCGGGCGCGTCGGGTTCATTCCGACGCCGGATCTCCGACGCCAGGCCTGCCGCGAGCTCCGGCGCGATGACGTCCTTGCCCTTCGCGCACTTCAAGACCGCGCTCACCAGCTCGCTTCGGGTCGACTCCTTCGACAGAAAGCCCGCCGCGCCCTGCTGCAGGGCCTTGTAGACGATCGCCGACTCATCATGAGCCGACACCAGCAGCACCCGTGTCGGCAGCTCATCGCGGGCGACCGCGGCCGCCACCTCCGCACCGTCCATGCCGGGCATCCGGTAGTCGAGCAGCGCCACCTGCGGCTGGTGTGTCCGGATCTGCTCCAGCGCACCAGGCCCATCCTCGGCCTCGGCCACGACATCGATCTCACCACTGGACACCAGCGCCCGCACGACGCCCTCGCGGAACATCGGGTGATCGTCACCGACCACCACGCGCACCTTTTCGCTGGTCACAGCTTCAGCTTCGCACAGCGGCCGCTCCGGTTCCCCCGATTGGGGGACAACGAGTTCCCCCGTGTCTACGGCCGGTCGGCGGACATACAGCGAGGTCACGCTCCGGCAGTCTTAAGTCATCGCCGAAGAACACCGGCGGACAAACCGAAAAGCCAACGAAGACAAAGGAACTGAAATGACCAGCATCATCGCCCGCATCGCCCTCCCCATCGTCTCGGCCGGCATCCTCTCCGGTGCCGCCCTCGGCCTGGCGGGTATGGCCAGCGCCACAGTCACCACCACTCAGACCGGCTCGCACACCGCGATCGTGGCCACTCCGGACACGTACGCGAAGCCGGCGCCCAACGCGATGTCGGGCTGGCGCTTCCACCACGGCCACGGCCACGCCTACCTCGGCCAGTAGACCCACAACTGAATAACAACATGAATAACAACTGAATAGATCTCCCTCCACAGAGGCCCTCCCCGGCGGCGTACCGGGGAGGGCCTCACTGGTGTGCTCACCACAGCGGAATGTCGAGGGCGTGTTCCGCCTCGGGCCGCGGCCCGAAGTAGCGACGTTCCGATTCGGCGATCTTGACGTCGTTGATGCTGGCCTCCCGCCGCGACATAAGCCCCTCCGGGGTGAACTCCCAGAGTTCGTTGCCGTAACTGCGATACCACTGCCCGGCGGCGTCGCGGCATTCGTACTGGAAGCGCACGGCGATACGGTTGTCGTGGAAATCCCACAGGCTCTTGCGCAGCACATAGTCGCGCTCGCGCTGCCACTTCTGGGTCAGAAAGGCCACTATCTGGTCGCGACCGACGACATGCTGGTCGCGATTGCGCCAGTGAGAATCGGGCGTGTAGGCCAAGCTGACGCGTTCCGGGTCGCGGGTGTTCCAGGCGTCCTCGGCGGCCTGGACCTTCTTGAGCGCGGTGTCGTGCGTGAACGGCGGGAACGGTGGACGGCTCTCGGTCATCAGCCCATTCTGCGGACCGTTTAGTGTGGCTACATGGACTTCGCGATGTCGGCCAAGGCGCAGGACTACCACAAACGCCTGTCGGCTTTCATGACGGAATTCGTCTTCCCGGCCGAGGCCTCCTACGAGGCGTATCGACATGAGGCAGGCCCGAACGACCACACCGTGCCGCCAATCGTCGAGGAACTCAAGGTCCTGGCCAAGGAACGCGGCCTGTGGAACCTGTTCCTGCCGTCGATATCGGGTCTGACGAACCTCGAATACGCACCGCTGGCCGAGCTGACCGGCTGGAGCATGGAAATCGCCCCTGAGGTGACCAACTGTGCCGCCCCGGACACCGGCAACATGGAGACACTGCACCTGTTCGCCAACGAGGAGCAGAGCAAGCAGTGGCTCGAGCCGCTGCTGAACGGCGAGATCCGCAGCGCGTTCGCGATGACCGAGCCCGCGGTGGCATCCAGCGACGCGCGCAACATCCAGACGACCATGCTGCGCGACGGCGGCGACTACGTCATCAACGGCCGTAAGTGGTGGATCTCCGGGGCGGCGGATCCGCGCTGCAAGATCCTCATCGTGATGGGCCGCACCAACCCCGACGCCGCCAGCCATCAACAGCAGTCGATGATCCTGGTGCCGATCGACACCCCCGGGGTTTCGGTCGAGCGGTCGCTGCCGGTGTTCGGCTGGCAGGACCAGCACGGGCACTGCGAAGTCAGCTTCGACAACGTGCGGGTGCCCGTGTCCAATCTGCTCGACGAGGAGGGCAGCGGTTTCGCGATCGCACAGGCCCGTCTCGGCCCGGGCCGCATCCATCACTGCATGCGCGCGATCGGCGTGGCCGAGCGGGCGATGGCATTGATGATCGACCGGGTGCAGAACCGCATCGCCTTCGGAAAGCCGTTGGCCGAGCAGGGGGTGGTGCAGCAGCAGATTGCCCAGTCCCGCAACGAGATCGACCAGTCCCGGCTGCTGTGCCACAAGGCGGCGTGGGAGATCGACCAGCACGGCAACAAGAGCATTCAGGCGCGGCAGCTGGTGGCCCAGATCAAGGCGGTGGCGCCGCAGATGGCGTGCGATGTCATCGACCGGGCAATCCAGGTGCACGGTGCCGCGGGCATCAGCGACGACACCGTGCTGGCCCGCCTCTACGGCTGGCACCGCGCGATGCGGCTGTTCGACGGACCCGACGAGGTGCACATGCGCACGATTGCGCGCGCGGAACTCGGTAAAGAGAAGTCGCCCTTCGCCGCGGCGGTGACGCCCTAGTGCCGCAGCTGTCGGGGGCATGGAACTTTCGCGACGTTGCCGAGAAGGCGGGGATTCAACCGGGCAGGCTGTTCCGATCCGGTGAGCTGAGCAACCTCGACGACGACGGTCGTGTCACGCTTACCCGCTTCGGCATCACCGACGTAGCCGACCTGCGCTCGGCGCCCGAGTTGGAGCGCCACGGCCAAGGTCTGGTGCCCGACGGGGTTTCGATCCACCATCTGCCGTTCGTGGAGACGCTTGCGTCCGACGGCGATGCCCCGCACGAGAACGCATTTCAGAAGATGCTCACCGACAAACCCGACACCGAATCTGTCAGCGAAGCTGCCAGCCGTTACATGAACGAGGAGTACGAGCGGATCGCGCGGTCGGTTCTCGCACAGC
Source organism: uncultured Actinomycetota bacterium (assembly GCA_963713225.1). Classification (GTDB taxonomy): domain Bacteria; phylum Actinomycetota; class Actinomycetes; order Mycobacteriales; family Mycobacteriaceae; genus Mycobacterium. The sequence goes on from CAVQLB010000006.1 coordinate 354,117, forward strand.
GCGCCGTGCACAAGGTGGTCACGATGCTCGGCGACGACGACCGGGTGCTGGCGCACTGTTTCGCGGGTAAGGACCGGACCGGGTTCACGATCGCAGTGGTGCTCGAGGCGGCAGGCGTCGACCGCGACGCCATCATGGCCGACTATCTGGCCAGTAACGCCGCCGTCCCGGAGCTGCGCGCCCATATCGTCGACACGATTCGCAACCGGATGGCAGACAGCCCAGAAGTCGCAGAGGTGGCCGAAGCGCGCCTGACCGATGCGGTCCTCGGCGTGCAGGAGAGCTACCTCGTATCAGCGCGTCGCGCGATCGTCGACGACTTCGGCTCGCTCGGTGGCTACCTCGAGGCCGCGGGCGTGACTGACGGCCATCTCACGCGGCTTCGCACCGCGCTACTGGGCTAGCCCGTTCCTTGGGTCGGACTCTCCCCCTACGCTTCGCGTGGGAGGTACCCCCACAACGCGGCTCCTACCTCGCCGCTTGATCGTCGTCAGCCGCCGCCCTTTTCGTCCTCGTACTTCTTGGTCATGTGCTCGATGGCACTCATCTGCGTCTGGGCCAGGCCCTCGCGCACGTCGCTGGCGCGCGCGGCCGCGTCCAGCGTCGGCTTCGCCTGTCCCTGGAAGTGCGGAATGACCTCTGCCGCAAATAGTTCCGCGGAACGCCTGCTGGCGGCGGGGTTGGCCCATTCGTGGCCCATCTGCAGCATGCAGCCGAACCCGCCGGACTGGTCCCACAGCCGCTGCACCTGCGCCGTGGCCCGCTCGGGCGTGCCGATGACGCCTGCGCCTGCTTCGTTGATGATGTCGATCATCTCGTCGATCTGTTCACCGGGAATCGTCATCTGCGGGAACGCGGCGACCTTCTGGAAGTACCGGAACCACGGCACCATGCCGAACCGGACGTCGGCGCGCGCCTGCTCGTCTGTTTCGGCGATGTGCATGGGACACACCAGCGACCAGTTCTTGCGGTCGACCTTGGTGCCGAATGCGGCGGCGCGTTCCTCGGCGATGCCCCAGTGGTGAGCAAGTGCGTCGAATCCTTCGACGACGAGCGTGGCGCCGATCGACAGCAGCCCGATGCCGTGCTTGCCTGCCAGCCGGGCGCCCGTCGGCGAGGCCACCGCCGCCACGGAAAGCGGGATCCCGCCGTCGGAGTACGGCGCGAGCTGCAGTTGGGCGTCGAACAACTCGTGGGTCGCGGTCTTGGCGCTGACGGTCTCGCCGGCCAGCAGGCGGACGAGGATGTCGAGGTTGGTCTCCAGCAGCTCGCGGGTGTCGGTGGGCGTCAGGCCGATCATCGCCGAGTCGGTCGGCAGCGAGCCCGGCCCGACGCCGCCGATGATGCGTCCGTGGGTGAGGTGGTCGAGCAGCATCAGCCGGTCCGCGGCCCACAGCGGGTTGTGGTACGAAAGTGAGATGACCCCGGTGCCGAACCGGATCCGCTTGGCCCGCTCGGCGGCCGCCGCGATGAACACCTCCGGCGAGCTGATGATCTCGCTGCCCGCCGAATGGTGCTCGCCGATCCACACCTCGTCGAAGCCGATCCTGTCGAGGTGCTCGACGAACTCGAGGTCCCTCTGCAGTGCCAGTGTGGGATTGGTGCCGGCGCGGTGGAACGGCGCGATGAAGTATCCGAAACGTAGCTTGGCCATGCCTAGAACCTAGCCAGGTTGCGCCGCGAATTTACTGAGTTAGGTAGACCCCGAATGCCCACGCCGCGGTAGCGAACAGCGCACCGGTGAGTTCGACGAAGATGGACAGCGCCACTCCTTTCAGTGCGTGCTTCGTCGACGTCCATGCGAGGCGCTGGTCTTTGCGGTTCGCCAATTCGGCCAGGTATATCCCGAGGACGAAGCCGATGACCAGTCCCAGCACCGGTATGACGAAGAAGCCGATGATGCCGAGTACCGCGCCGGCCAGCAGGGTTTTCGTGCCGACGTCCGCCGCGCGCATGCGCTTCATCGGCCAGGTGTACTTGATGATCGTGCTGACGCCGATGAGAACTGCCGCTACACCGAAGGTCACCCACGCCGTTGGATTGTTCTCGATGACGGCCCAAGCCAGGATCGCGGCGCCAACCAGCAGCGCACCAGGCAGGATTGGGACAACAATGCCGACCAGGCCGACGAGGATCGCCAGTGCAACAAGGACGATCCCGCCGGTGCTCACGGGTCGAATCTACGGCCTCAGGGCCGCTTGCCGCGCACCCACTGGATGTTGCCGAGGGTCTTCGTGCGGACACCGACCAGGCCGAGCTCCTCGAAGGTGTCGCCGAGTTCGTCTTCGGTGAAGAAGTGGGCGCCGCCGTTGGGCAGCCAGCGGAACAACTCGCCTGCGCGGCCCGCGGTGGGCACCATGATCGCAACCCGCCCGCCGGGCTTCAGGACACGCACGATCTCGGCCAGGGTTGCGGTCGGATTGGGAATCAGCTGCAGCACGGCGAGGGAGGTCGCGGCATCCACGGTCTCGTCGCGCAGGGGAAGCTGTTGCGCATCCGCGCGAAGGAAGCCGACGTTCGGTCCCGCTTGCGCGTCGACCGCGCGGGCCAGCATCGGTTCCGAGATGTCGACGCCCAGCGCGAGGCCGTCGGGCCCTGCGGCGCGGGCCAGTGACGCGGTCACGTTGCCCGGTCCGCTACCGACGTCGAGGGCGACGCCGCCGGTCGGGATGTCCAGCCAGTCGATCGGCAGCTGCCACGCACTCACCAGCTTGCGCGCGAAGGCCTGCGCGTTGTCGTAGAGCATCGACCCGAGGCCGGAGGCCCACGCCGCCTGGATCGCGCCGGTGTTCTTCGGCGGCGCGGTATCCGTCGCGGGGAGATCCTTCAGCAGGTCGAGGTAGCCCTTGCTGACGTCAGGGTGCGCAGGCGGATCGGCCAATAGTTCGATTGCCCTGCTCAGCGCGGGCGGCAGTTCGGTGGTCATTTGATCGGTCACTCCTCCACGCTACGCCGCGGATTCAGGCACTCAGCTGGTCGGCAAGGTCGAGAAAATCTGTTGCGGTGACATCGAATTCGTCGTCTTCCAACCTGTGAGGTCGCTGACTGGGGCCGTATTCCAGCGGCCGCGCGACGTATGCCGTCTTCAGTCCCGCACCACGCGCCGCGCGCAGGTCGCCGGGGTGGGCGGCGACGAGCATGAGTTGCTCCGGTCGACACGCCGAGGAGGTCGGCGCAGCCGAGGTACGCCTCGGCGTCGGGCTTGTAGTGGTGGAACAACTCGGCCGAGATCACGCAGTCCCACGGCAGTCCCGCACGTTTGGCCATGTTGGTCAGCAGCGACACGTTCCCGTTCGACAGCGTGGTGATGACGAACCGCTCCTTGAGTCGGGTCAGGCCGCGCACGCTGTCCGGCCACGGGTCGAGCCGGTGCCACGCACGGTTGAGGTGGTCGATGTCCTCGCTGCACACCGGAGCAATGCCGGTGGCGCCGAGCAGGTCCTCGAGGATCATGCGGTGCAGGTCGTCGATGCGTGTCCAGGGAAGTTCGCCGCGGCGCACCCGATCCATCGCCGGGGCGTACCCGCCGCGCCAGTCGTCGGCGAAGGCCGGCCAGTCCTGTTCGACCCCGTGGGTGCGGCCGAAATGCTCGAGCTCGCGAATGATGCTGGAGCGCCAGTCGACAACGGTGCCGAATACGTCGAAGGCCAACGCCCGCGGACTCTCATGTCTGATGTTCTTCGCGCAAGCGCTCATCACGGCTCCAGCACGACCTTGCCGAGCACGCCACCGTCGGCCAGGGCTCTGCAATGCGGCGCTGCCCTCGGCGAGCGGAAACCTCATCGGCGGCGGCGGCCGCAGCCCGGCCTTGACCAGTTCGCCGACTCCGAACTCGAACACCGACTGGGATCCGGGCTTGCGGTTGACGAACTCGCCGTACCCGACGCCGATGACACTGACATTGCGCAGCAGCAGCCGGTTGACCTTGACCGTCGGGATACCGCCCGCCGCAAAGCCGATCACCAGCAACCGGCCCTCGGTGTCCAGCACCCGGACGGCGTCGTCGAATGCCTCGCCACCGATCGGGTCGACCACCATGTCGACGCCGCGGCCGTCGGTGTGCTCCTTCACCGCCTCGAGCCAGCCGTCGGTAGAGCGGCAGCACGACGTCGGCGCCCAACGACTCAACGAACTCGTCGCCTGCGGTCGGTGCACCATCGCGATCACCTTGGCGCCCAGCGCCTTTGCGATCTGGACGGCGGCCGTGCCGACGCCGCCGGCCGATCCGAGCACAGCACCGTTTCCCCGGCCGGAGCGCACCCCGCCGGGCCAGCGCGAAATACATCGTCTGGTAGTTGCCCAGCAGCGCGACGGCCTCGGCGTCGTCGATATCGTCCGGGGTCGGCTTCAGGTTGGCCTCCGGCACGACCACCTGTTCGGCCCACCCGCCGAGCATCGCGAGCGCCGTCACCCGTTGGCCCGGCTTGAATTCGGACTCGTAGGGCGCCGAACGCACCACTCCGGCGACCTCCATGCCGGGGATGAACGGCGGCTCGAGTCGCAGCTGATACTCGCCGCGCAGAAGCAGCAGGTCGGGGAAGCTGACCCCGGCCGCACCGACGTCGACGACTACCGAATTCTGATCGACGACATCGGCTGGATCTTCGACATCGGTGTATACAAGGCCCGACGGCCCGGAAAGCTCCCGCGCGACAAGCGCTTTCATGCGCCTGCGATCAGCCGATGCTGAAGGTGGCCCGCTGCGCCGCAGACAGATCGGTGATCTCGCCCCACTTGGCGGCGACGTCGTCGACCGAAGGCACACCGTCGGAGAAGGTGACGCCGTCGTTCTGGAACAGCGCGGCGCGCTGCACCTTGCCGCCGCCGACGATGAACACCGATGCGGTGTCAGGGTTTTCCTCGCTCATCAGGTAGGCCACCACCGGCGCGACGTACTCCGGGGTCAACTTCTCGAACACCTCCGGCGGCAGGATGTCCTGGGTCATCCGGGTGGCCGCGATCGGCGCGACGGCGTTGGTCTTGATGTTGTACTTCGCGCCCTCTTGCGCCAGCGTGTTGATCAGGCCGACCAGACCCAGCTTGGCGGCGCCGTAGTTGGCCTGGCCGAAGTTGCCGAACAGCCCGCTGGTCGAGGTGGCGACGACGACGCGCCCGTAGCTCTGCTCGCGGAAGTGGGGCCAGGCGGCGCGGATCACGTTGTAGCCGCCGTACAGGTGCACCTTCAGCACGGCGTCCCAGCTGGCGAACTCCATCTTGTGGAAGGTGCCGTCGCGCAGGATGCCCGCATTGCTCACCACACCGTCGACCTTGCCGAACTCGTCGAGCGCCGTCTTGATGATGTTCTCGGCGCCCTCGGACTCGGCCACCAGTCGTAGTTGGCCACAGCGCGGCCGCCCGCATCCTTGATTTCCTTGACCACCTCGTCGGCCATGTTGTGGCCGGCGCCCGAGCCGTCACGCGCACCGCCGAGGTCGTTCACGACGACGCTGGCGCCTTCCTTGGCGAGCGTCAGGGCATACTCGCGCCCCAGCCCGCCGCCGGCTCCGGTGACGACGATGACGCGATCCTGCACTCCTGGCACTGGTGTTCCTCTCGTTGATGGAAGCGGGCGATAAAGCTAGAACAGCTTGCGCGCCAGCTTCTTCGCCTTTTCTGTATACGGGGGATAGATGAAGCTCATCGCGTCGGGTCGGGTCGTCTTGGTGAGAACCGACTTCTTGTGGCTGAACTCGTCGAAGCCCCACTTGCCGTGATAGGCGCCCATACCGGACGACCCGACGCCGCCGAACGGAAGCTTGGCGGTGGCGAAGTGGAACACGAGGTGGTTCACCACCATGCCGCCTGCGGGCACCTCCTTGATCACGCGCTCACGGACGTTCTTGGTCTTGGTGAACAGGTAGGCGGCCAGCGGCTTGGGTCGCGAGTTGACGAAATTGATTGCCTCGTCGAGGTTCTGGACGGTGATCACCGGCAGCACGGGCCCGAAGATCTCGTCGTCCATCAACGGCTCTGCCGGATCCGGGTCGACGACGACGGTGGGCTGGATCTTCAGCGACGGGGCGTCCGAGCCGCCGCCCAGTGCGATGTTCGCCCTGGGTCTCCGAGAGATACCCGGTGATCCGATCGAACTGCCGTTGGTTGACGACACGCTTGCCGCCGTCCTCATCGGCACTCGAAGGCCGTGACGGCGTCCTTGATCTTGTTCACCAGCTCGTCGCGAATGCTGGCGTCGGCCAGCACATAGTCGGGGGCGATGCAGATCTGACCGGAGTTGATCAGCTTGGTCCAGGCGATCCGTTTGGCGGCGATGTCGATATCGGCGTCGGCGGCGACGATGACCGGGCTCTTGCCACCCAACTCCAGGGTGACCGGTGTCAGATGCGGCGCGGCGCCTTCGTAGACCTTGCGGCCGATCTCGGTTCCGCCGGTGAACAACAGCCGGTCGAAGCCCTGGGCGATCAACTCCTGGCTCGACTGCGCCGTCACCCTCGACGATGGCGATCGCGTCGGCGTCCAGATAGCGAGGGACCAATTCGGCGATCAGCGTCGACGATGCCGGGGCGACCTCCGAGGGCTTCATCACTACGGCGTTACCCGCGGCGATGGCGCTGACGGCAGGGCCGAACGTCAGGGTGAAGGGAAGTTCCACGCCCCGATGATCAGCACGGTGCCGTACGGCTCGTACTCGACCCAGCCGCGGCCGGGCAGCTGCGACATCTCGAGCATCCGGTACTTGCGCCGCATCCACTTGCGGACGTTCTTGGCGGCGTGGCGGGCCTCCGAGGTAACGGCGCCACGTCCGTCATCCAGGCCTCGAAGGCCCTGCGGCCGTGGTCCTGTGCGAGCGCTTCGGCGATGGCGGCCTCGTTCTCGGCCATCATCCTTTCGAGCGCCTTGAGCTGCTGCTTGCGCCATTCGACGCTGCGGGTGCGGCCGGTGGCGAACGTCTCGCGCAGCCGGGCGACGGTGTCCGGGATGCCGGGTGCTACCGGTGCGGGTACCGCGGGCGTGGTCTGGGGGATCGAATCGGTGGTCATGGCGGATGTCCTTCCTGACCCGAGGCGCAGGAATTCCCGCTCCTCGCGTTCGCCCCGATCCTAACCAACCGGTCGGGCCGCCCAGAAGGGGCCGACTCAGAGCCTCGCGGCGGTCACGAAGGTGGCGAACGCGTCGTCGTCGGCATCCGCCAGTTCGATGAAGCGGCCGAGCCTGCGCATTTCGTTCTGGGATGTCACGGCATCGGCGCGCCAGCCGTGTGCGTTCAGCCACTCGGCGACGTCGGCGCGGTCCGGGTCGTTGTACATCAGCTCCTGGACGTCGAACTCCCGCTCGATGCCGAGTTCGTCGGAGATCTTCTCGAACCGTTCCTGCATCTGCGCGCGCCGCTCGTCGGAGTGGACACCGACCGTCTCGGCGGCGATCACGGCTGCCGGCGGCGCTGAGCTCGGTGATGAGCTCGAAGAGCCGGTCCTGTGCATCGGCGGGCAGATACATCAAGAGTCCCTCAGCCAGCCACGCGGTGGGTTGGGTGGCATCGAAACCGTTGTCGCGCAACGCTGTCGGCCAGTCATACCGCAGGTCCATCGCGACGTGGTGCAGCGTCGCCGCCGGCTTCACATCGTTGTCCGCGAGCGTCGCGGCCTTGTACTCCAGCACCTTGGGCTGGTCGATCTCGAACACCGTGGTGCCCTCCGGCCATTCGATGCGATACGCCCGCGAATCCAGACCTGAGGCGAGGATCACGATCTGCCGGATACCCTCCGCGGCGGCGTTGGTGAAGTGCGCGTCGAAGAAGTGCGTGCGCACCGCCTGGTAATTGCGCATGTGCCGGAAGATCGCGGCGACCTCAGGATCGATGGCCGCGGCTTTCTCGACGACATTCTCATCGAGCATCGTCGCCCACGGACCGGTGCCCGCTCCCTCGACGAGGACCGCGGCGTAGGGATCGCGGATCAGCGCGTCGTCCCTCTCGGTCTCGGCAGCACGCGCGGACGCGACCATGACGGCGGTCGTGCCGACGCTGCTGGCGATATCCCAGGTGTCGTCATGGGTGCGCAGTGAGCTCATCGGGTCTCCTCGGCCAGTTCTGCGTGCAACAGCACGCTGGACGAAATCTCTTCGGCTTCGTAGTCGGGCACCGAACGACCCAACCGGGCCATCTCGACCTCACTCGGCACGGCGTCGACGCGCCAGCCATGGTCGGCCAACCAGTCGGCGGCATCTGTCCGGCCGGCGTCGGCGTAGGTCAAGGTGTCGACGTCGATGGCTATCCCCGAGCGCTCCTGCATGCGCGCGCTGCGCTCACGGCGGGCGCGCCGGTCCTGTTCGGCCTGGTCCGACAGGTCCATGCTGAACGACTCGACCGCGATCCGGCTGCCCGCTGCGCTGTGCACCGTGATGAGTTCGAAGAGCCGGTCCTGGGCGTCGGGCGGGAGATACGGCAGCAGGCCTTCGGCGAGCCACGCGGTCGGCTGCGAGGCGTCGAAGCCCGCGTCGGCCAACGCCGCGGGCCAGTCGTCGCGAAGATCGACCGCCACCGGAATCCGATGCGACTGCGGCTGCGCCCCGTGCGCATCGAGCGTCGAGGTCTTGTACTCGAGCACCTTGGGCTGGTCGATCTCGAACACCGTGGTGCCCGCCGGCCAGCCCAGTCGGTAGGCGCGGGAGTCGAGGCCCGCCGCCAGGATCACCACCTGACGGATCCCTGCCCGCATCGCGGCGTGGAAATACGTCGTCGAAATAGTGGGTGCGCACGGCCTGGTAGTCGCGGGACATCTCATGCAGCCGACGGAAGTCTTCGTCCTCGGCGAGCCAGCCCGGATCACTGCTGGCCATCTGGGCCCATTGCGGCCCGGCCGACGCCACGAGTAGATAGGCGAACTCGTCGCGGATCAGCGCGTCGTCTCGCGCCGTCTCGACGGCACGCGCGGCGGCCACGCCCAGCGCGGTCGCGCCGACACTTTCGGTGATATCCCAGCTGTCGCCCTCGGTTCGAATCGAGGCAACTTCATGTAAGTCAGTCATTTCGTAAGCCATGCTACCGAATAAGTTAGCTAAACTATATGCTTTTGTGGCGGACATCACCCCAGGTCACACAGCAGATTGCCAGAAACGGCTACTCGGCCAGCTTCCAGAGCTTGTTGGCCAACAGCAGCTCGAGCTTCTCGACGATGGCCTCGAGCTGGTTGTGGGAGCCGACGTAGCCGGCGTAGAAGCCCATCCCCCACATCACCGCGACGAGCATCTCGACGAGTTGCGGGACGTCGGTGTCGGTGGTCAGCTCGCCCTTCTCGATGGCGTCGTTGACCGCCCAGGACACAAAGGCCCGCGAGTTCTTCATCGAGTCGTGATCGTCGGTGCGGAGCTCGGGGTGCCGTTGGCCCTCCAGCACGGACGTCACCAGAAACGCTGCCGCCGAACGATCCTCGGTGTCGGCCTGCATGGCCGCCGAGAAGAATGCCGACAGCCGGCCGAGCAGAGTGGTCTGCCCCTGGGCCTTCGCCATGCCGCTGCTAACCACCAACGCGTTGGTTTGCTCGACTACTTCCCGGTACAGCAACCGTTTGCTCGCGAAGTAGTGATTGATGGCCGGCCGCGTCAGGTCGGCGCGAATGGCGATGGCCTGAAATGTGGCAGCGTCATAGCCGAGTTCGCTGAACACCTCGCGCGCAGCACGCAGAATGCGCTCACGCGTTTCGGCAGCCTTCGCTGCTGGTGGACGTCCTGGCCCCCTGCTCGCCGTATGCGGCATGGTAAATATTGTGCCATACGTGATAGGGCGGCTTTACCTAATAGCGATACCGGGTGCCACGTCAGCAAACTGTAAGAAAATAGTCGCAGTTTTCGGCAGGTAGCTACGGATCGGTCAAGCTAGTGCGGACTGGACTCCGTAATCCCACATTGGAGATATGGTTCCGTCCCATGGCGGGCGTCGTTACGCGCGAAGCGTACTTCGAGACCGGCCTCGACGTGCTGTCTGACCTTGGCTACGGCGGATTGAAGCTGGCCGAGGTGTGCAACCGCCTCGGCGTCACCACCGGGTCCTTTTATCACTACTTCTCCGGCTGGCCGGCCTACACCCGCGAGCTTGTCGACAACTGGATGAAAGACCGAACCGTTCTGGTTATCGAATTCCTCAAGAACGAAACCGACCCCCGTCGCCGAATCGACAGCCTGATTCAAGTCGGTCTCGAGCTGCCGCACGGCGCAGAAGCCGCGATTCGCTCATGGAGCTCGGTCGATCCGGACGTGTACGCCGTCCAGGTCCAGGTCGACCAACAGCGGTTCGACGTCATGTACGAGGCGGCGCTGGAGATCCTGCAGAACCAGCACCAGGCGCAGATGTTCGCCCGCTGGGCCGTCTACCTATTGGTCGGCCACGAGCAGGCCACCCTGTCCCGGGACAACGCCGCGCTCGCGTGGATCGCAAAGCAGCTCACCGACGCCCTTGATTACGGTCGGTTCGCTTCCGTCCCCACTGATGACTAGCGTGCGTCGCACCTAATTGCGTTGGTGGCAGCAACTTTTGACGGTCGTAGGGCTGATTGCCGTGGGCGCGCTGGTGGCAAGCATCAAGATCGTCACACCTTGACGCCTACGATCCAGTCATGCTGACGCCGACTGGCTTGCTGCGCAAGGCTGCGGATCGGATTCGGCAAGGAGATCCCGAGTTCGACGCGCTGCGGCGCGCGGTGCGGGCGGCGATCGTCGTCCCGCTGGCGGCCGCACTGAGCTTCGCGGTCGCGGGTAATTCGCAGACTCCGTTGTTCACGCTCTTCGGGTCGTTCGCATTGCTGGTGCTGGCGGATTTCCCCGGCAACCGCCAGACCCGCGCCCTTGCCTACGCGGGGCTGGGCATCAACGGTGCGGTCCTCATCACGCTGGGTACCCTCGTGTCGCCGCACGCGTGGCTCGCCGTCCCGCTGATGTTCCTGCTTGGTGTGGTGGTCACGTTCTCCGGTGTGCTCAGCGAGACGATCGCGGCTGGGCAGCGGGCAACGCTGCTGACCTTCGTGCTGCCAGCGTGCACGCCACCGGGTCCGATCGACGAGCGACTGACGGGATGGGCGATCGCGCTCGCGGTGTGCGTGCCAGCCGCGCTGTTCCTTCTGCCACCACGCCACCACGGAGAATTGCGCAGGCACGCGGCCAGCGCGGTCACCGCCTTGGCCGACCGTCTTGAGGGCAAGGCAACCCGCACCGAGGTGGTGGCCGCGATGCTGGCCCTACGGGAGAACTTCCTCGGCGCCGACTTCCGGCCCGTCGGACTGTCCGCGGGCAGCCGCGCCCTCGTGCGGGTGGTCGAGGACCTCGAATGGCTCGCCGATCGGGTGAGCGACGAGGCGGGCCCGGCGCTGCGCGATATGCAGGCTCCCGGTATCCGCGTGCTGCGGTGTTCAGCCGCGGTACTCCGGGAGACCCGGCCGGCCGATCGAACGACCGACCGCGCGAATCTGGAGGCGGCGCTCATCCACCTGCGATCGGTTGCGCGGGGTCGCTATCGGCAGGACGTCGAACGGATCCTCGCCGCCCCCGACGACGCCGCCGCCGTCACGATCGGACGCGCACTGTTGAACCGCCGGACGATCGCGGCCACCATCGGAGCGACCGGCCGCGTGATCGCCGCGGCCGCCGCCGCCGATGCCCGGCCGGTGTGGGCCAGGGCGCTGGGGCTACGGCTGCCGCCGACGACCGCGACCGACCGGCTGATTCCTTCGACGACCGCGGTTACGTCGACGACGTCAGGCTTCCTCGGCGGCCGGTCGGTGGCCGTGCGCAACGCGCTGCGAACAGGGATCGGGCTCGCCCTCGCGGTCGCGGTGACCCACGTGTTCCCGGTGGAGCACGGATTCTGGGTGGTACTCGGCGCGTTGTCGGTGCTGCGCAGCAGCGCGCTCACCACCGGCACGAAAACGCTGCGCGCCGTGGTGGGCACCACCATCGGATTCGTCCTCGGGGCAGCTTTGATCAGCGTGGTCGGCATCGACCCCGCGGTGCTGTGGATTCTGCTGCCGGTGGTGGTGTTCGGTTCGGCGTTCGTGCCGGAGGTCGCATCGTTCACCGCGGGACAGGCCGCCTTCACGATGATGGTGCTGATCTTCTTCAACCTGATCGTGCCGACCGGATGGAGCGTCGGGCTGATCCGGGTCGAGGACGTCGTCGTCGGCGCGCTCGTCGGCATGATGGTGTCGCTGCTGTTGTGGCCCCGCGGCGCGACCGCATCGGCGGAGGCGGCGGTCGAGTCGGCACGCAACGTCTTCGCGAGGTATCTGGAGGCGGCGGTGCGCAGGATCACCCGCGGCTCGTACGAGCAGATGTCCGACCAGCTCGCCATCCTCAGCCACGATGCGATTGCGGCGTCGAGGGTGGCCGATGACGCAGTGCGGCAATATCTTTCCGAGGGTGGGGGTACGACTGATTTCCGTGGACCCATCGTGCGCGCCTTCAACAGGGCGATCCGGGTGCGCGCGTCGGCGGACCTGATCATGGACATCCCCACGCCACCCCCGCTGGATACGTACCCGAGAGTTCGCGAGGTGATCGAGTTCCATGCGAACGCGATCGGCGATCGGCTGTCGGGCAAGTTGGGTACCGGCCAGGATTGGACGCCGATCGGCGAGGAGTTCGTGGTGGCGCTGCGGGCTGAATCGAGTGGCAGCGAATTGGCCATCTCCGCCGCGATGCCGTTGGTGACGGTCGCAGCCGCGATCGGAGAACTGGAACTGGTCTACCCGCACCCCGTTGAGGTCGAGGCGGCCCACCGGTAGCAGGGGTTCGTCAGCGAACCCGGTGCGGCATCAACGCATTTGGCGGGATGGTGCCGAACTTCCCCGCGTTGTAGTCCTCGAGCGCCTTGACCAGTTCGGACTTCGAGTTCATCACGAACGGGCCATAGGCGACGACGGGCTCGCGGATCGGCTTGCCGCCGAGGATCAGTACTTCCATCGCCGGCCTTCGGGACTCCTGTGTCTGCTCGGCGGCCACGCTGATCCGGTCGCCGGGACCGTACACCGCTAGTTGGCCCTCGTGAATCGGGTGTCCCACGGGACCAACCGTGCCCCGGCCGGACAGCACGTACACCAGTGCGTTGAAGTCGCGGTTCCACGGCAGATTCAACCGTGCGCCGGGTTCAATGGTGCTGTGCGCCAGTGTAATCGGAGTGTGGGTGGCACCTGGACCATGATGGCCGTCGATATCGCCCGCGATGATCCGGACCAACGCGCCACCGTCCTCTGACGACAGCAACGTCACCTGATTGCCTTCGATGGCCTGGTACTTCGGCGTCGCGAACTTGTCCTCGCTCGGCAGGTTCACCCACAGCTGGATGCCGTGGAACACACCGCCACTCTCGACGAGCTCGGCGGGCGGCGTCTCGATGTGCAAGATGCCCGAGCCCGCGGTCATCCACTGCGTGGCGCCATCGGCGATCAGCCCGCCGCCGCCGTGCGAGTCCTGGTGGGCGAAGCGGCCGTCGATCATGTAGGTGACGGTCTCGAAACCGCGATGTGGATGCCAGTCGGTACCCCTCGGCTCACCGGGCTGGTATTCCACCTCACCCATCTGGTCCATGTGCACGAACGGGTCGAGGTCGGTGGAGCTCACGCCGGCGAAGGCGCGGACGACCGGGAACCCCTCGCCCTCGTAGCCATGCGGCCCGGTGGTGATCGAGCGGATCGGGCGCTCGGTGTCGGCGGGTGCAGGCGCGGACAACCGCGCCAGTGTCAGAGTGTCAGCAGTAATAGCAGGCATGCCGGCTATAACCGGACTGTAGTCCGATTAATTCCTCACCCGAGAACCGCGAAGGCGGCGGCGCGGGCGTCCGCGGCACTCCCGGTCGCCAGCACCGCATCGGCCGCGTCGCGGCACTGCTGCAGCGTGACCTGCGACAGCTTGGCGCCGACGCCGTTGACCGCCGCTGCTGCCGCAGACAACGACGTCACGCCGAGACCGGTAAGCACGCACCCCAGGAGTGGGTCCGCCGCGGCCTCCCCGCAGACGCCGACGGGCTTACCCGCGGCCGCGCCTGCCCGGATCGCCATTGCGACGAGGGCGAGCACCGCGGGCTGCCACGGGTCGGTGAGCGTGGCCAGCTCGGCCGACATGCGATCGGCGGCCATCGTGTACTGAGCCAGGTCGTTGGTGCCGATCGACAAGAAGTCGACGTGCTCGAGGATCCGGTCGGCCAGCAGCGCGGCAGCGGGTACCTCGATCATCACCCCGGCGATGAGTCCGCGTGAACGGACCTGTGCGGCAAAGCGTTTGGCCTCATCGGCGGTGGCGATCATCGGTGCCATCACCCACGGCGCGTTGCCGGTGCGCTCGGCCGCGGCGGCGATGGCATCCAGTTGCCGCTCCAGCAGTCCGGGGTTTCCCTCGGCGATCCGGATGCCCCGCACGCCGAGTGCCGGGTTGGCCTCCTCCGGATGCCCGGCGAACTTCAGCGGCTTGTCCGATCCGGCGTCCAGCGTCCTGACCACGACCTTCTGCCCGGCGAAGGCCTCGAGCACATCGCCGTAGATCTGCGCCTGCTCCTCGACGGTCGGTTCGGTGTCGCGATTGAGGAAGCACAGTTCGGTACGGAACAGGCCGACGCCCTCGGCGGGAGTATCGCGGGCGGCGCGCGCCGCGGCGCCGTCCTGCACATTGGCCAGGATCGCCACGGCGTGCCCGTCGGCAGTGGCGCCCGGCCCTCCCCAGCGTGCCGCGAGTTCGGCCTCGCGCCGGGCGGCGTCCACCGCGTCGGAGGCGGCGGCCGCGTCCGGTGACACGGTGACAGTGCCGCGGGTGCCGTCGACGAGAACCATGGTGTCGGGGCCGACCGCGTCGAGACCGTCGACGGCGACGACGCAGGGGATGCCGAGCTGTCGGGCAATGATCGCGGTGTGGCTGGTCGGGCCTCCCAACGTGGTGGCCAGCGCGACAACCAGCGCCGGATCGAGACCGGCGGTGTCGGCGGGCGCGAGGTCCTCGGCCAGCAGGATCGACGGCACGGCAGGCACCGGGACTCCCGGCTCGGGAAGTCCGCTGAGCTCGGCGATTACCCGGTCGCGGATATCGCGCAGGTCTGT
The DNA here is from genome assembly GCA_963713225.1 of uncultured Actinomycetota bacterium. Classification (GTDB taxonomy): domain Bacteria; phylum Actinomycetota; class Actinomycetes; order Mycobacteriales; family Mycobacteriaceae; genus Mycobacterium. Next base: position 369,146 of record CAVQLB010000006.1, read on the forward strand.
GACCCGCTCGGCCATCAACCCCCCGAGCTGAGTGAAAAGGTCGACGAACTGATCGACGGCCGCCACCACCGCGCGCACCGCAGGGGCCCCGCTGTTGATGTGCTTCTCGGCGGCACCTATCCACGCCCGGTCCTGCGCCAGCGTGGCGGTCGCGGCCAGGACTTCCGACGCCACGCCGGTCGCATGCGCGGCACGGTCGCGGAGCCGGGCGGCGACAGCGCTCGCCGCTGCGGTGAAGCGCGAAACCTCAGCCGAGCGATCGGCCTCGTCGATCTCGGGCGCCGACTGCGCGTCCGCGAGGACGGGCGGCCGGCCGGGCCTGATCACGGGGCCGTACTGAATGCCAGTGACAACCGGGACGCCGTGCAGGACCGTGCCCGCTTGAGGATCGGCGCTGTCCTGCGGAAGTGATGTGGGTGCAGATGAGGCGGTCATGTGAAGCAGATTACAAACCAACCATTGACAAGTCAACACGTTCAGGAGTAAAACAACACATATCAACATCCATACGGGCTTAATTCCACATAACCGGAGCGCCATGTACGCCGAAGAGCGTCAGCAAGCGATCGCCTCGCTGGTGATCAACCAGGGTCGTGCCTCGGTGGCCGAACTGGCCGAGGCCTACGACGTCACCACCGAGACGGTCCGCCGCGACCTGGCCGTCCTGGACCGCGCCGGGTTGGTGCGGCGGGTGCACGGCGGCGCTGTTCCCGTGCGGGCCCTGCGGCTCGTCGAGGCAGGCGTCGGTGAACGCGACAACACCCGCACAGAACACAAGGACGCCATCGCCGCGGCCGCGGCCGCGTTTGTTCCGCTGAGCGGGGCCAGCGTGCTGATCGACGCCGGGACCACCACCAGCCGGATAGCGGCCGCGCTGCCGCCCGACCGTGAGCTGACGGTGGTCACGAACTCCGTCCCCATCGCCGCGCGGCTGGCCGGCATGCCGTCGGTCTCCCTTCAGCTACTCGGCGGCCGGGTCCGTGGCCTCACCCAGGCCGCCGTCGGCGAGCAGGTGCTCCGCGTACTGGACACCATGCGCGTCGACATCGCATTCATCGGCACCAACGGCATCAGCGTCAGGCACGGCCTGTCCACCCCGGACAGTGACGAGGCCGCCGTCAAGCGGGCGATGATCGCCAGCGCCAATTACGTTGTGGTGGCTGCCGATTCGTCGAAGATCGGGCGGGAAGACTTCGTCAGCTTCGCCCCGCTCTCCAGCGTCGACACCCTCATCACCGATTCCGAGATCAGCGGCGCCTACCGTTCCCAGCTCACCGAGCAGGGCGTCGAAGTGGTCGTCGCATGATCGTCACCGTCACACCGAATCCGAGCATCGACCGCACCGTCACGCTCTCCACTCCGCTCACCCGCGGCCAGGTACACCGGGTCAGCTCGGTGACCACCGAGCCCGGCGGCAAGGGGGTGAACGTCGCACGTGCCCTCACGCTCGCAGGCGTCGACGCCGTTGCGTTGCTTCCGGCATCGGGCGCCGACCCCTTGGTGGCCGCCCTTCAAACCAGCGGAGTCCCGTTTCGATGTGTCCCGATCACCGCGTCGGTGCGGACGAACATCGCGATCACCGAAATAGACGGCACCACAACCAAAATCAATGAGCCGGGCTCTTGGCTAGACGAGGCCGCGGTCGACGCGCTCAGCCGATCGGTCATCAGCTACGCCGAGCACGCATCGTGGGTGGTGATGTCGGGATCCCTGCCGCCGGGCGTACCCGACCGCTGGTACGCCGATGTCGTCGCTGAGCTCAGCGCATACGGCTGCAAGGTTGCGGTCGACACCTCCGACGGCCCGCTGACCGCGCTGGTCGAGGGCTTCAGCCACGCTGCACCCGACCTGATCAAACCCAATGCCGAAGAGCTGGCCGGAGTCATCGGCTTCGCCCCCCAAGCACTCGAAGCCGCTCTGGCACAAGGCGATCCCGAGCCAGTCGTGTCCGCCGCCCAACAGCTGGTGGACCGCGGCGCCGGCGCGGTGCTGGCAACCATGGGCGCCGCGGGAGCGGTCCTCGTGAACAGCGCGGGCAGCTGGCTGGCCACGCCGCCGCCGATCGTCCCGCGCAGCACCGTCGGCGCCGGAGACTCCTCGCTCGCCGGATATCTGCGCGCCGACGTCGGCGGGGCCGAGCCGCCGCAACGGCTGCAAATGGCCGTCGCCTACGGCAGCGCCGCGGCCGCATTGCCGGGCTCCGCGCTGCCCACGCCCGCCGAGGTCGATCTCAATGCCGTTCGTGTCACGTCGATTTCGCCCTCTCTCACCAACCCCGCCAGTTCGTAGCAATCAACCCGAAAGTATCGCCATGACCAGCACAGCTTCCCGACCCATCATCGATGCCGGCCTGGTACTCCTCGACGTCGACGCCGGTGCCGACAAGCAGGCCGTGATCGGACGGCTCGTCGGCCGGCTCGCCGACGCGGGCCGCACGTCCGATCCTGACAACCTGACCGCTGCTGCCATGGCCCGTGAGGAACAGTCGGCCACCGGGCTACCGGGCGGCATCGCGATCCCGCACTGCCGCTCGCCGCACGTCGACACCGCCTCGATCGGTTTCGCCCGGCTCAAGCCCCCCGTCGACTTCGGCGCACCCGACGGCCCTGCGGATCTTGCGTTTCTGATCGCGGCACCCGAAGCGGGCGGCGCCGAACACATGAAGCTGTTGTCCAGCCTGGCCCGCGCCTTGGTGCGCAAGGAGTTCGTCCAGTCGCTGCGCGAGGCGTCGACGGCCGACGAGGTCGTCGCACTCGTCGACGAGGTGCTCAACCCCGCAGACAAGCCGAAGGCTGCACCGGCTGCTGAGACGCCGGCTGCCGAGAAGGCGAAGACCCTTGTCGCGATCACCGCGTGCCCAACCGGCATCGCGCACACCTATATGGCCGCCGACTCGCTTGTCGCCGCCGCCAAAGAAGCGGGCGTCGAGCTCGTCGTCGAGACTCAGGGCTCGTCGGGCAGTACCCCGCTTCCCGCGGAGACCATCGCCGGAGCCGACGCCGTCATCTTCGCCACCGACGTCGGCGTGAAGGACAAGCAGCGATTCGCAGGCAAGCCGGTCGTGGCCTCAGGTGTCAAGCGGGCGATCAACGAACCCGCCAAGATGGTCGCCGAAGCCCTTGCGGCCGCTAATAATCCGAACGCCGCCCGTGTCGAGGGTTCGAGTGCAGGCCCGGCCGCAAGCGCCGCGCCCGCTGGCGGTGTCGGCTGGGGCACCCGAACCCGTCAGATTCTGCTCACCGGCGTGAGCTACATGATCCCGTTCGTCGCTGCCGGCGGCCTGCTGATCGCGCTGGGCTTCCTGTTCGGCGGATACGAGATCGCCAACAAGCCGGACGGCGGAACTCAGTCGTTCGCGAACATGTATGCGCTGGAGAACTCGCTGTGGAACCTGCCGCCCGGCGGCTTCTTGCAGTATCTCGGCGCGGTGCTGTTCAGCCTCGGCGGCCTCGCCTTCAGCTTCCTGGTGCCTGCGCTTGCCGGCTACATCGCCTTCGCGATCGCCGACCGGCCGGGCATCGCACCGGGGTTCACCGCAGGCGCTGTGGCCGTGTTCGTCGGCGCCGGATTCATCGGCGGCATCGTCGGCGGCCTCATCGCCGGATTCGCGGCACTGTGGATCAGTAAACGGGCGGTGCCGCAATGGTTCCGAGGCCTGATGCCGGTGGTCATAATCCCGCTGTTCGCTTCGCTCGTCGTCGGTCTCTTGATGTTCATGCTGCTCGGTCGCCCGCTGGCTGCGTTGACTTCCGGCCTGACCGACTGGCTCAGCGGAATGTCCGGAACCTCTGCGGTTCTACTCGGTGTCATCCTCGGTCTGATGATGTGCTTCGACCTCGGCGGTCCGGTCAACAAGGCGGCCTACGCGTTCGCCACTGCCGGCCTCACCGCGGCAACCACGGCGTCGTTCGAGATCATGGCCGCGGTGATGGCCGCCGGCATGGTCCCGCCGCTGGCGATGGCGCTGGCGACGTTCGTCCGACCCCGGCTGTTCAGCGAGCCGGAGCGGGAGAACGGTAGGGCCGCTGTGCTTCTCGGCGCCTGCTTCATCTCCGAAGGTGCGATTCCATTCGCCGCGGCCGACCCGTTCCGCGTCATTCCGTCGATGATGTTCGGCGGCGCGATCACCGGCGCGCTGTGCATGGCGACGGGCGTGACCTCGCGGGCACCGCACGGCGGCATCTTCGTGTTCTTCGCCATCGGCGACCTGCTGTGGTTCATTGTCGCCATCGCACTCGGCACGGTGGCGGGTGCACTTGCTGTCATCGCAGCCAAGCAGTTCGCCAAGCCCAGCGCAAAGGTCGACGAAACGCCCGCGCTGGTCAATGCCTGACCCGCACAATCAACCGAACCACCGAAGGAGATCCCTCATGCCCGAAAAGACCGTCATCGTCGGATCGGCGATCGGCCTGCACGCCCGCCCTGCCGCCATCATTGCAGAAGCTGTCGTCAACGCCGGTGTCCCCGTGACGCTTTCGATGGAAGGTGGCGAGCCCGTTGACGCAGGCTCGGCCCTGATGATCATGACGCTGGGAGCGGGAAACGCTGCGCAGGTGACCGTGCACTCCGACGATGAGGAAACGCTCAAGAAGATCGCCGGGCTTGTGCAGCAGGACCTCGACGCCTGACCGGACTCAGCGCTTCTCCCGCGCGACCTGTTTGAACGTCGCGGTTTCTCTCGAAATTGCCGCAGAAAGGCCTCCGTACTGCGGGTTAGGCTGGCTGGCGACGAAGGGGGCCGAGGTGGATGGATGGCTGCTCGGGCAGGTCAGCACCGTGCTGACTGCGCTGTCGCATGCCCAGGAGCTGTTTGACGGTGCCGGCCGACCGGCGTTGCCCGTGGATTTCGCGCCACGGCCCGACCTCCAGGACAACCTCGGCGGTGGGTTGTTGTGACCCATCCTTCGGTTGACACCGCGCAGTCCGGCGACGCCGCCGACGCGGTGCGCACCCTGCAGGCCGCGCTGAGTGCCGAGTACTCCGATATGCGGGCGGCGGAGATGCAACTCACCGAGGCGATCCTGACCGCGCACGCCGTGACCGTGTCCGGTCGCAGCCGGCTGCAAGACATTCAGCGTCAACTGATCGAGGCGATCAACAACCCGGTCACCGCGCTGAGTACGCCTGCCGGGGAGCGTCACTACCTGATGTTCCTGCGGAGCAAGATCGCCGAGATTCAGGAGATCGTCGACACCGGCGCCCTTACCGACGAGGACCACGCAAAGCTCACCCGCGCACTCGGCAGCGGCTACCTACTCCCCACATCCGGGGGCCAGGTTCCGCAGCCCGCCGCACCGTCCGCCGGTGCACCGATGACCGACCAGGCCGCAGGCATGCTGCCCGCGCTCGGCTCGGCGCTGGGAGCGTTGCCGCAGGCTGCTCAGGGCGCCGCGACGGCCCCGGCACAAGGCGCGGGCGGGTTGGCCGGCGCCGCCACCCCGTTGGCAGGGTTGGCATCAAGCCTCCTCGACCGCGCTGACGACTCCGGCCTCCCCGAAGAACGCGTCGACCACGAGGCGAGGTCCGACGAGACCACGCACGTCGACAAGCATCGGGAGACCGAGGCCGACGTAGAAGACGAAGACAGCGCCGACGACCGCCGGTCCGCTCCGCAGCCGCCCCGCGATCGCGAAAACCCAGGGGGCGGTCCCGCGCAGACTCGGCCCGCCGGTCGTCAGTAGGAGCTTATATGGCAACTATCCGGATCACCCCGGCACTGCTCAACCAGGTCGCGGCGCGGCACGACAGTGTGGCCGACGAGATAGCGGTGGCGCGCAGTGCCGGGTCGGACATCCTCGCCGCGGTGGCGACTCACGGGCCGATCATGCATCAGTTCAAGGCGGCGGCGAACGAGGTGGTGCAGCGCCGTGCCGCGGCCTTCGCCGACCACGAGGCCGCCCATCGCGCCGCGGCCGACAAGTTGCGCTCTGCTGCAGCACAATTCGGTGAGCAAGAAGAGATCAACGCCGCGGCGGTTCGCTTTGACTGAGCAGTCCTTCACCGCCGCGACACCCGACAACGTCATCTTTGTCCGGGTTGCGCTTGCCGGGCACACGCTCGGCGTACAGATCGAGCCGGCCGCCATGAAGCGGCCCTCCACCGAAATCGCGCAGGGCATCATGGCGTGCAACGATGTCGCGTATCTAAAGGGGCAGCTCGTGATCCGTGCCGAGCTGGAGGGGAGGTCCATTCCAGTGGGCGATATGCCGACTGAGCAGGACCTCGCCGATGCCGAACGGAAGCTAGCAGAGCTGTATCGCTGATGAAGGTCGACGTACCCGGGCTTATCGCCGCCGCGCAGAAGCTGCTTGGCCTGGCGACTTCGGCGCTGGGGCTCCTCGCCGAAATGCCCCCACTGGCGGCCGATCCCACATCGGGTGGTGCCGCCGCGCGCCTCGACATGGCCTCCATGCAGCTGTGGGGAGCGGCGTGTGCGCAGGCGTCCAGCCTGTACAAGGCCGCCGGGCACCTGGTCATGATCGCGCAAAAGTTCGGTGGCCAGGAGGAGATCAACGCAGCAGGCCTGAATCTGTTGCTGCCACTGGCGTCGGTCATGGACGACGCCGCGCTGGCGACACTGGAACCGGTTCCCCCGATCCCGCCCGACGTACGAGTCCCCGTGCCGCCCGGAACGCCGCTCAGCGGCGAAGGCTTTTCCCAGCTGGTCCACAATGGCTCCGCTGACCGGGGGATCCCTTTCAGCACCACCGCGACGAACAACGGGAACGGCGATCGACACCGCGGCGACCACGGTGCGCGAGGTGGCCGCGTTGGTGCCGGAGCTGTGGGAAAGTCCCGTCGGCACAGCGGCGCTCGCGGGCCGGCTCAATGAACACGTCACCGCGCTCAACACGATCTCCGACCGCTGGTTCGAACTCGCGGGCCAGGCGCGCAAGCATGCCGACGACTACAGCCAAACCGTCTCCGCGACGCCCAGGCCGCAGGAGTTCCAGGAAAAGATCGACGCGTTCAACCGGGCGCAGGCGGCCGGAAATACGGTCGCCGCGTCACAAGCGCTGCAGGAGCGCGGTGTACTCGAACAGCGTGCGCAGGCCGAAGCCGCACGATATGCCGGCGTGACCGAGACGAGCACCTCGCCCAAGGGAGCGGGTGCACCCCAGGCGCCGGGCGGAGGCGGGCCCGGCGGTGGAGTTCCGGCCGGCCCAACGGCCGTCGGCGCGGCCGCGTCCGCACCGGGCGACGCCCAGCTGGCCAAGTCCGCCGCAGGTGAAGGAGAGACAGCCCAAGCCGGTCAGGCCGGGGATGCGGCGGGTCAGCTGGCGCAACTACTGCCCGCCGCGCTCGGCGCGATCGGGGGTATGGCCGGCGGCGCGGCAGGCATGGTCGGTCAGGTCCCGCAGGCACTCATGCAGAGCGGCCAAGGCCTCGCGCAGGCCGCCAGCCAGGGACTGTCCGGCCTGACGTCCAAGAATCCCACCGCCGAGCTGTCCAAGGCGGCCGGGGGTCGAACACCCGACGAGCTCACCAAAGCCAAGGGAGGCGGCGGAACGGGCGGCGGTGGCGGCGGGGCCACCCATCCGGCTGGTGCGCTCGGACCGCCCGTCACCCCGTCGACGTCGCACACACCGCCGAGCGTGCCCGCGGGCGCCGCTGTACCGCCCGCACCCACACCCGCGGGCGGCAGCGCCATGGGCGGCATGCCGATGGGCATGCCGCTGGGCGGCATGATGCCGCACGGTGGCCAAGGCGGCGACGGCGCTGACAAGGTGCCCGCGGACAAGAAGGTCGTCACGCCACCGCAGCCGCACACCGAACCGGTGACGGGCAGGGTCTCCGACCGCACCGCGGCCGCCGCAGAGGCCTCTCGCAGCCGCGCCGAGGCCGACGATCCCGAGGCCTATCCGCCACGCGGACCGATAATGCGGCGAATCACGTTGGCGCCGTTGCAGGATGACAGGCCGTGACCGGGTTCGACGAGCTCGACGACGCAGCCAAAGTCAAGTACAGCCAGGCCGAACTGGCGGCCACCTACGACGAGCTGACGGCCATCTTGGACCGGCTGGCCGCATTGCGCACCGATGCTGTCGACCCGGACGGCGACATCCGGTTCCAGCTCGGCCCGGACGGCCGTCTGCTCAGCCTGTTCATCGACGAGTCGGTGCCGGGCAGGCTGACCCATTTGGGCCTCGAGGAAAAGCTCAATGATTTGCTTGCTAGAGCCAATGTAGTTGCCCAGGATTCCTGGAAGGCCTGCCGGTGACGATCGTCGATAAGTTGCCGACCTGCCTCGCGATGGACTCGGTTAGGGTTACGAAGTGACCACCCGCCCGTTCGTGCCGCCGCCGCGCGTGCCACCTCCCGAGGCCGGTGGGGGCAAGATCGCGGTTGAGCCGCCGATCGCCGCACCGGTTCCCCCGCCCCGCAGTATCTGGGGAATCGTGCTGCCGATTGGCCTCATCGTCGGCGTCCTCGGGTTCATCATCGCGATGTACGTATCGGGTCAGCGATCGCTTGCTACCGGGTTTGCTATCTTTCCGCTGATCATGCTGATGAGCATGGGCGGCATGCTCTTCCGTGGACGCGGAGCCGCCCAGAAGATGCCGTGGAGCCAGCTCGAGCAATACCGCCGCGAGTACTTCGCGCGCCTCGACGAAGTCCGAGACGAGGTGCAGGATGCGGCGCGCAAGCAATGGGCGCACCGCGAGCACAGCCATTGGGCGCCTTCGGATTTGATCAGCGTTGCCGGCTCACCCCGGATGTGGGAGCGCCGCCCCGGAGATTCCGAGTTCGGTGTGGTGCGATTGGGCACCGGCCGTGTCGAGCTGGCGATGACCATCGACAAGCCCCAGATCGCGGCGGCCTCCAAGATCGAGCCTGCGACGGGCCACGCGCTGCGCAAGTTCCTGCTCGAACAGCGTCACGTTCGTGGCATGGCCCGGGTGCTGTGGCTGGAGCGCAATCCTGGCATCTCGCTGGTCGGCGAGATGGATGCCGTCCGCGGCATCGCCAGGTCGATGATCTGCCAGCTCGCCGCTTTCCACAGCCCCGCGGATTTGCAGGTCATGATTGTGTCGTCGGCCCCCGATCGCTGGGATTGGGTGAAGTGGCTTCCGCACTGCCAGCATCCCGAGGCGCGTGATGGGTGCGGCGAACGCAGGTTGGTGTTCAGTTCACCCGCCGATCTGGAATCCTTCGCCGGCGACGAACTGCTGGATCGCAAGGAGTGGATGCCGCCCGCCAGCGGCCTGCATGGCGGGCCGGATCCGTCGGCACCGCCGCTGTGGGTGATCATCGACGATAACTGCGGTGCGGCCGAGGACTGGGCAGGCGCCACCGGCAAGCGCGGCGTCGGCCGGGTGTGCTTCGTCCGTTTGGCTCCCGAAGTCGGCATCGGCGTCGGCTTCGATCCGGACACCACATACCGGCTGTCCGCTGGTGTGCTGCGCAAGCGGGTCGGGGTGGGGTACCGGTGACATCGCTGCCCGAAGAACTCGACGACGCCTTCTACGCCGTCGCCGACACCATGAGCATCGCCGAGGCGGAGCGGTTCGCGCGCTCCCTGGCCCCGTGGCGCCCGGTCGGCGCGGCCACCGCCGTCACCTCCGACGGACCGGCGCGAGACCTGTTGGAAGTATTGGGCATTCGCGATGCCCGGAAACTGGACGTGGACCGGCTCTGGTCGGCGCGCCGCACCCAGAATCGGCTGTGGATGCGCTTTCCGATCGGCCTCGATCCCACCGGCGAAGTGGTCGAACTGGACCTCAAGGAAACCTCCCAGTACGGCATGGGCATGCACTCCGTGTTGATCGGCTTCTCGGGTTCCGGTAAGTCCGAGACCATCATCACCGAGGTCACCTCGCTCGCGCTGACGCATTCGCCCGAGACGGTGAACGTAGCCTTCCTGGACTGGAAGATGAAGTCCGCAGGCATTGTGCTGGAACGGTTTCCGCACGTGGTCGCCAGCGTCAGCAACCTCGGCGACGAGATGCATCTCGTCGAACGGATGCTCGAGGCGCTTGAGGGTGAACTCGATCGGCGCGGCGCGCTGTGCGCGGCGACCAACTGCAAGGACCTCAACGTCTACAACGAGAAGCGGATGGTCGACCCGTCGCTGGAACCCGTGCCGGGTCTCGTGGTGATCATCGACGAGTACCAGGAGCTGTTCCGCAGCGAGCTGGGCACCGAATTCGTCGACCTGTGCTGGCGCATCGTGCGACAGGGCCGCTCGATGCACGTCTTCCTCCAGCTGGCCGGACAGACCGTCGATGCGCACCGGCTGATGAAGATCCGCAGCCTCATCGGCTTCTGCATGGCGCTACGCACTGGCACCGAAGAGGATTCGCGCGAGGCCATCGGCTCGTCGATCGCCGCGCACCTGCCCGAAAAGGGCAAAGAAGGCACCGGCTACCTCCGCGAGGGTCAGCGGCCACCGCGCGAGTTTCGCGCGTTCTACTCCTCACCGCCGTTCGTGCCGCCGCCGGAAGACGGCGGTCCCGCACCCGTTGCCGCCGCGGGCACCTGGTTCACGCCACGATCGTTCACCGCGACCGAGGTGCCCGACGAAGACGGACTACTTACCCCACCGGAGACGAACGGGCACAACCCCGCGCCGGTGCAGGAGCAGGCCCCTGTGCCGCTGGCGCCTGGTGAGCTGCCGCCGACCGTGGTCGACACCATCGTGGACTCGTTGCGGGCGACCGGGGCCCGCCCGCCGCGCAAGCTCTGGCTGCCTCCGCTGGACAAGCCGGCGACCGCCGACGAGCTGGTCCGATTGGTGCGCGGCAAGCCGTGGGATGTCGACTACGGCAAGACGCCGGGCTTGGCCTTCCCCGTCGGCATCGAGGACAGGCCGCGCCAGCACCGTCAGGATGTGCATTTCCTGGATCTGTTGGGTGCCAACGCATTGGTGATCGGCGGGCCGCATTCAGGGGTGACGAACACCCTGGCAACGATGATGACGACTGCGGCGCTGATGTACAGGCCGGAGCGCGTGCAGTTCTACTGCGTGGCCGCGGGCGGTCCCACCCTCGCCGCTGTCGGTGGGCTGCCGCACGTCGCGGGCCTCGCCCCGGCGGTGGACCGCGAGGGCGTCGGCCGCATCATCGCCTCGGTGCAGGGCATCGTGGCCGAGCGTGAAGCGGTGTTCGCGAAGACCGCTCTGGACATGGACGAGGTCCGGCGCCGCAAGTTCGGCGAGAAGCCGGAACCGGTGCCGGTGGCCGGTGGCGACGTCGTGCTCGTTATCGACGGCTGGGCGACATTCGCCACCGAGTACCCGCAGTACGTCGACCACATCGTCGCGCTGGCGCGCAGTCTGAGCTATGGCGTGCATGTGGTCATCTCACACACCAGCTACCTGCAGGGCTTCAAGCAGGCGCTCAAACCGCTGGCCACCGAACGCATCGAGCTGCGGCTGACGGATCCCGGCGATACCGAGATGAACCGGCAGCTCGCCAAGAAGGTGCCGCGCGGGGCGCCTGGCCGCGGACTCACCAAGGCAGGCATGCACCTATTGATCGGTGTGCCCGAACTTGGCGAACGGCCGGGGTCTGATGTCGCCGGGCAAGCGGCTCCGGGCGCCCGCGTCGCGACACGTGACATCGGCCCGCTCATCGCTCAAGTTTCCGGCATCCAGAAGGCGGCGACCGTCAGCCGGCTGCCCGAGTCGGTGCCGTTCGAAGAGGTTCAGCGGCTGGCGCAGCCGGTCACCCGGCGGACCCTCCTTCCGTTCGGCCTGTCCGAGGCTGACCTGGGACCCGCCTATCTCGATATCGCGGATCACCCGCATGCGATCGCGGTCGGCGCACCTCGCTCGGGACGAAGCAACTTCCTGCGGGTGATGTGCCGGTCCATCACGTCCCTGTACCGCCCGGAAGAAGCTCAGATTCTGGTTCTCGATCCGCGTCGCACACTGCTCGGTGTGGTGCAGGGGCCGCATCTGCGCGACTACGCCTACACCCAGACCGCCATCCGTGAGGCGATCAAAGATCTCGTTGCTGAGCTGGACAACCGGCAACCTCCTCCCGGCACGACGCAGGCGGAGATGATGACGAAGAAGTTCTGGTCGGGAGCCGAAATCTTTGTCATCGTCGACGATGCAGGCGTGTGGTCGACGATGGACAACCCGCTGATGATGCTGGGGCCGCACATCGAAGGCGCACGGGACACCGGGCTTCACGTATTTGCCGCCACGGCCGTCGCAAACTGGAACCAGGTGGCGATCGGCAGTTCGGTTCTCGGCAAACTCCGTGCCTCGCTCGCGCCGACCCTGATCTTGGATGGGCGCCGCGACGCCGGAAAGATCGTCGCCGACATCTTCGCCGAGCCGCAGCGTCCTGGCAAAGCGACATATTTCACAAGGTCTGGTACTACTGGCGCGCTGATCGGGTGGAGTAACCCCCCGACTCCACCGTCCCGGGCAGGTCCGCAAACTTAGAGGTACAGTGGGGCGTTCTTGAAATTGGTGCAAGTGGGCGGTCTAAACCAGCCCTAAACTGCAGGAAGCAGCTACGTCAGTCGGGAGACAGCATGTTCATCAACATCGATCCGGCCATCCTGGCCGCCGCAGCAAGTTCAGAAGCAGGAGGCACCGCCACGATGGCGGGCGCGACGGCCGGCGCGGCCGGGCCCACCTGTGCTGTCTTGCCCCCGGGCGCGGACGACGTCTCGGTGCGGGCCGCTGCGGCACTGTGTGCCCGTGGAGCCGCGACCTCGGGCATTCTGGCCGAGTACATCGCGATGCGCGGAATGTTCGCTGGCGCGATCGGCACCAGCGGCGGCACTTACACCGAGGTCGAGGCCATCAACGTGCTCACGGGCACCATCGGAGGGGCTTAGCCGTCTATGGCGGCCGGATCCTGGTCTGCGTTTCCCCCTGAGGTCAACGCAGGCCAACTGATGCTCGGAGATCAAGGCGCCAGCATTGAGGCAGCCGCGATTGCCTACGACGTGCTTGCCGCAGCCCTGATGGCCGAGGCCGCCCAGATGGCGGCCACCACCGGTTCCGCAGCCGCGAACGGGTTCATCGGCGCGGGCGGCGCCGCCATGACGGCGACCGCCATCCCCTACATCGCTGCGCTGGAGGCGCTCGCGGCCTGGGTAGAGCAGTCGGCCGCGTCGGCGGCGGCCATTCTGCAGGCCTATCTCACGGCGAAAGCGGCGATGGTCCAGGTCCCGGTTTGCGAAACCAATCGGATCTCCCAGGCCGGCTTCGTCGCGACCAACATCATCGGGCAGAACACCCCGATCATCATCGGGCTCGACATGGAGTACTACGACATGTTCTGGCCCCTTAACGCGTCGAACATGGGCGGCTATGAGGGGATCGTGCAGACCGTCGTCATGACTCTCGGTACCCCGCCGCCACCGGCTCCGCTCACCACCAACCCTGCGGGCTTCGCCGCCCAGGCCGCCTCGGTCGGCCAGGCCGCCGCCTCCGGTGGGGTCAATGCCGCGATGTCACAGAGCCTGAACACCGTCAACCAAGCATCCGGCACCGTCGGCGGCTCCGCCCAGACGGCGGCCGCGCCTGCTCAGTCGATGGCCCCACAGATGATGAGTCAGCTGGGACAACTGCCGCAGATGTTCGGCCAGATCCCGCAGATGCTTGGCCAGTTCCCGCAGATGCTCGGCCAGTTCCCCCAGATGGCAATGGGCATGCTCGGCCCGCTGACCCAAGGGATGAGCGGCGGCGGATTGAACGGCCTGGAGAAGACGGTCGACGGCTTGGGCCAGACGACGTTGGCGGCGACCACCGGCGCAGGTGGCGTTGGCGGCGCCGGTGGCGGTGGCGCGGGCGGCGTTGGGGGTGGCGCCGGGTTGATGTCCAGCTTCACCCGACCCACCGGGAGCTTCAATGCGCCCGGCCCGCCCAAGCTGCCGACGGGCTGGGCCCCCGGCGGCGCGGCGGCACCCGAAGTCGCGGGTTCCGTCCAGCCCACAGCGGGAGCAGGCACCGGAGGGCTCTATGGCGCCCCCGCCGCTGCCGGACACATGGCGCGCGACGAACGTGGCAAGGAAGGCTCGGCCGAGGGCAGGACCATGCAGTTGACGGTCGGCTCTCGTACCGGGAGGGAGGATTAACCCAAAAATTGGTGAAATGACCACCGCCCGGGGCGGAATACGCTTAGCGCAATCACACCGACCAGCTAATGAAAAGGAAGAATTGTGGGAGACAAAATCCTCGTTGGCGCCGACAAGGTGCGCGCCGTCGCATCGCAACTCGAGCACCTGAAAAGCGAAGCCGAAGGCGCCATGCACAGCTACTTGGGACACACGCAAGATGCCAACGCGCCAGGCATCTGGCAGGGCCTGGCGGCCATGGCGAACGTGAACGCCTCTCAGGAGATCAACGACTCCACGATGCGGCTGACCACCACGTGGGGCCAGTTGATCCAGGCACTGCAGCAAGCCGCGAACACCTTCGAAGACCAGGAAGAGCAGTCGCGCGCTGCCGTCGCCAGTATCTCCCCCCAATCGATGTGACCTGAAAGGAAACCAACGCACATGTTCGAATACAACCCGGCAGCCATACCCGATCTGGTTCACTCCGTCGCGGTCACCAGGGGGCAGCTCGAGGACATCCGCCACCAGGCTCTCAACGCGCTCACCAGCGTCCGCGAGGAACTGCAAGGCTCAGGCGGTATCTCGTTCGAAGAGTCCCAAATGATGGTCAACAGCGGCATCGACGGGTGCGAACAAACGCTGAATCACCAGTGCCAGGTGATTACCCATGTGCTCGACTCGATGGTCAACACCGATCTGGGTGTGGCCAAGACCCTGACGATCTAGCGGGGGCGGAACCGTGTCAGGGGAGGCCGACCGGCGGTGGCCTCCCCTGAAACATGTTGGGGTGAAGAGGAAGCGCAATGGCTGAGCTGACGACGACTCCGTCGGGAATCTGGGTGCTACAGGCACTCCTTGGCGTAGAGAAGATGCCGACCGCACTGCGGCTTCGACCGTTCGTGCCGTCGATCGACGGCGGCGGAACCGTGGCGACCGACATCGGCGAGATCCCGTTGGAACGCACCGCCGAGTACGCATCGCTGGCCGCCGCCGGGGTCATCGACGACCGCGGTCAGGTCGACGAGGCGGTGCGGGACTGGATGGCCGTGGTTGGCCGGCCGCAGCGGGAGGTGATGGTCGTCATCCGGCGACCCAAGCCAATCGCCGGCAGCGTGCGCGCCGGCGACGACCCACTGGCGCTCGTGGAGGAACGCACGATGTCGATCTGTCAGCGAGAGCGCTGGCTTGCCATGATCGCCCGCAGCGACGATCAGGTCGTGCTCGCACCGCTGGGGGAGGCCGCGTACGCCGACGCTCAGGTCGAGTTGATCAGCGACACGGTGCTGCACGCGTTCTCCACCGGACAGCCGGCCGCAATCTCGGGCTTCAACCTGCCCAGTGCAGCCTTGGAGCAGGCCCTCACCGGCACGCTGGGCAAGGATCGACCGATAGTCGCTTCGGCACTGATGCGGTTGGGGCTGTCGCCCGATCAGGTCGCGGTGCTCTCGGCCGCCGCCCGGCTGGACGAATCGGCGATGGCCGTCGTCGCCGTCATCGACCACGGCATCAAACCGCAGGTGCACCCGAACGTGATCTCGGTGATCGACTCCGAACTCGGGCGCATCACCATCAGCAACACGACCGGCCCCGACGGAACCCGCTGGACGAGCGTCTGGCCCACCTCCCCCGACGCACTGCGACAAGACATTGGCAATCTGCTCAACGCGGCGAAGGCGCCGGCCTAGCCGCCGACCCGACATCCGCGTCAGCAAATGCGAACAAAAGCACCTATGAACGACGTCCTCGCTCCCCGAATCCGGGCGGTCACACGGCAGAGGAACTCATCGAAACCGCTGAAGAGTCCGTCACTTTGGCCCGCCAATCAAGAATGCCCAGGGGCGGACGTACTCAGTCTGAACGCCATGGCACTGACGCTGGTCGACCGTGATCGCGACCGCGCAAGAGCGCTTCTCAACGAAAGTGTCGATCGCGCAGGCACTCCCGGCGCGGAGATTCCGACCGGATTGCTCACGGCCTGTCTAGTCGCAAGCCGCCTATACGACTGGGACCTCACGCTATGGCTCGGCGCCCGCGCGTTGTATCTCTGGCGCTGGAACAACTCGCTGCTGCAAGCCGCGACCAGTTTCGCCTTATGCGCGCGTGCGTTCGCCGACGAGCGCCCCGAAGTCGCTGGTGTCCTGCAAGGCGCGTCCTATGGCGCCTTCCACACCGCAGGCTCCGTCACGAGCACCCAGAGCGCGGCGGGCGCGGCGTCGTCAGGCGCCAATTTCGACTTAGTGGGCCTTCGCGAGACCGGCGACATCGTCGCCGCGGCACTCGGCAAGGACAAAGCACGCGAGCTGCGCGCCACAGGGGCCGCGATGAACCTCGACAAAGCGGTTGACTACGCGCTCCGCCACATCAATGTCCGGCAGCCCAATAGGCCCGATCGCTAGCATCGACCGGTGACCACCGAGCCTCGTCCCACCGCGGACCTCGTCGACGAGATCGGCCCCGACGTCCGCAGCTGCGATCTGCAACTGCGACAGTTCGGCGGCCGAGCGGAGTTCGCCGGACCGATCAGCACCGTCAAATGCTTCGAAGACAACGCGCTGCTGAAATCGGTTCTCTCCGAACCGGGTAACGGGGGAGTGCTCGTCATCGACGGTGACGGCTCGCTGCACGCCGCCCTCGTCGGCGACATCATCGCCGGCCTTGGTGTCCAGAACGGATGGGTCGGGCTCATCATCAACGGCGCGGTGCGTGACGCCGCGGTGCTGCACACACTGGACATCGGGATCAAGGCGCTGGGCACCAACCCGCGCAAGAGCACCAAGACCGGCGAGGGCCAGCGCGATGTCGCCGTCGAGTTCGGCGGCGTGGTCTTCGTACCGGGCGAGGTCGCCCACAGCGACGAAGACGGAATCATCGTCGTCGACGCGGACTGAGCGGTTAGACCGAAGCTCCTACCGACGCATGGTGTTTGGCGAACAGCAGCGACTCTTCCTCAACCTTGCCGTGGCGGATCATCCGCATGTCGAAGAAATAGTTCTGCTTGAGCCGCCACGGCGCTCGTGAACCCGACTTCGGCAGCAGGTGCGCCGAACGCTGGAAGTATCCAGGCGAGAAATCCATGAACGGCAACTCGTCCACGGTATCGCCGGGATGTTGCGGTTCGACACGGTCGAAACCGTTGGCATCCATGTAGTTGAGCAGTCGGCAGACGAACTCGGAGACCAGATCGGCCTTCAGCGTCCACGAGGCATTGGTGTAGCCGAACGTCATCGCGAAGTTCGGGATGCCGGAGAACATCAGACCCTTATAAGTCATCAGCGATGTCAGGTCGATCTGCTCGCCGTTCTTGGTCGGCTGGAGGCCGCCGAGCAGCCGCATGTTCAAACCCGTTGCCGTGATAATGATGTCGGCATCCAGCTCCTCACCGGACGCCAGCTTGATCCCGGTCTTGGTGAACCGTTCGATGGTGTCGGTGACGACGTCGGCCTTGCCTTTGCGGATCTTCTTGAACAGATCACCGTTGGGGGCGAGGCACACGCGCTGGTCCCATGGCTTGTAGTTCGGGGTGAAGTGCTTGTCCCAGTCGTAGCCCTCCGGAAGCCTGCGCTCACCCATCTTGCGGAGTGCATTGGCGAAGAACTTCGGGAACTTCCTGGCGATCTGGTACTGCACTGTGCTCTGCGCGATGACCTTCCAGCGGATCGCCGCAAAAGCCGCCTTCTCGGGCAGCAGTTCGCTCACCCGCGCGGCAAAGGGATCCTTATCGGGCATCCCGGCGATGTAGGTCGGCGAGCGCTGCAGCATGGTCACATGACCGGACCCGGAATCGATCAGGGCCGGGATCAGGGTCACGGCGGTGGCGCCGCTGCCGATGACCACAATCTTCTTGTCCTGGTAATCGAGGTCCTCGGGCCAGTGCTGCGGGTGCACAATCGTGCCCGCGAAGTCTTCTGAGCCGGCGAAGTCGGGCGTGTAGCCCTCGTCGTAGTTGTAATAGCCGGTGCAGCCGAACAGGAATGAGCAGCTGATCTCGCGCTGCTGCCCGTCGGACTCGACGCGCAGGATCCAGCGATTATCGGCGTCGGACCAATCGGCGGCGACGACGTTCTGGCCGAACCGCATGTGCTTGTCGATGCCGTTCTCGGCCGCCGCCTCCTTCAGGTAGTTCAGGATCGACGGGCCCTCGGCGATCGCCTGCGCCGACGTATACGGCTTGAACCGGAATCCGAGCGTGTACATGTCGGAATCTGAGCGCAGACCCGGGTACTTGAACAGGTCCCACGTCCCACCGAGGTTCTCGCGGCGCTCCAGGATCGCGTAGCTCTTGTCGGGGCAGCGGTCCTGCAGATGCCAGGCCGCGCTGATTCCGGAGATGCCGGCTCCGATGATGACGACGTCGACAAATTCAGTCATGCTGTAAAGTTATCAACGCCGTGTCGAATAAGTCAACAGTGTGTCGAGAAACTCGACACCGTGTAAAGTTTTCGCCGTGACAACCGCCAGCCCACCCCGCGCACCCCGCGGTCGCCGCGCGCCTCGGCCGTCCGGCGATGACCGTGAGCTGGCCATTCTCGATACTGCGATCCGGCTCCTCGACGAGCGTCAGGAGCACGAGATCTCGGTCGACGACCTCGCCAAGGGTGCCGGGATATCGCGCCCGACGTTCTACTTCTACTTCCCGTCGAAGGACGCGGTGCTGATCACGCTGCTGGAGCGCGTCATCACCGAGGTGGACGCCGCATGGGACCGCCTCGTCGTGAACCCGCCGCAGAGCCGCAACGAATTCTGGCGCGCGGGTATCGCGCTCTTCTTCGAGAGCTTCGGCGCACACAAAGAGATGTCACGCGCCGGGTATGCGGTGCGCGCACGGGTGCCTGAGGCCTACGACATGTGGGCGACGGCCATGCAGAGGTGGATCGACCGCACCGCCGACTCGATCGAAGCTGCCCGCGAGCGCGGCACGGCGCCGGTGACGCTGCCGGCGATCGAAATCGCGACCGCGCTCAATCTGATGAACGAGCGTGTGATGGTCGCGTCGTTCGCCGACGA
This sequence comes from uncultured Actinomycetota bacterium, assembly GCA_963713225.1. Taxonomy (GTDB): domain Bacteria; phylum Actinomycetota; class Actinomycetes; order Mycobacteriales; family Mycobacteriaceae; genus Mycobacterium. The sequence continues at coordinate 388,175 of CAVQLB010000006.1, forward strand.
CCGGCCCGCCGTGCCCGCCGACCACGTGGTGGACACGCTCGTGCACGTCTGGATCGCCAGCATCTACGGCGACACGACCTAGTTGTCACCCGTCGATGCGAACATATGTTCGTGTCGGCCAGCGCCACCATCCTGCACGCCGATCTCGACTCGTTCTACGCCTCGGTCGAGCAGCGTGACGACCCCGCGCTGCGCGGCAGACCGGTGATCGTGGGCGGCGGCGTCGTGCTCGCGGCGAGCTACGAGGCGAAGGCCTACGGCGTGCGCACCGCGATGGGTGGACGCCAGGCCCGCCGGTTGTGCCCGCACGCGCTCGTCGTGTCTCCGCGGATGTCGGCGTACTCCCAGGCCAGCGACGCGGTGTTCGAGGTGTTCCACGACACCACGCCGATCGTCGAGCCGCTTTCGGTCGACGAGGCCTTCCTCGACGTCTCCGGCCTGCGGCGGGTGTCGGGCACGCCGGTCGAGATCGCGGCGTGGCTGCGGGCTGCGGTTCGCGACCGCGTGGGCCTGCCGATCACCGTCGGCATCGCCCGCACCAAGTTCCTCGCCAAAGTGGCCAGCCAGGAGGCCAAGCCCGACGGGCTGCTGCTGGTACCCCCCGATCGTGAGTTGGCGTTCCTGCATCCGCTGCCGGTCCGCCGGTTGTGGGGAGTCGGCGCCAAGACCGCCGAGAAGCTGCACGCGCACGGCATCGAGACCGTGGCCGATGTCGCCGAGCTGGGTGAGTCCACACTCGCCTCGATGGTCGGCGGCGCGATGGGTCGTCAACTGTTTGCGTTGTCCCGCAACATCGATCGGCGCCGAGTCGTGACGGGCGTGCGGCGCCGCTCCGTCGGGGCGCAGCGCGCGCTCGGGCGGCGAGGCAACACGATGTCGGTGGCTGAGGTCGACGCGGTCGTGATCAATCTCGTCGACCGGATCACCCGCAGGATGCGCAAGGCCGGGCGCACCGGACGCACGGTGGTGCTGCGATTGCGCTTCGACGACTTCGGCCGCGCCACCCGGTCGCACACCATGCCGCGGGCAACTGCGTCGACCGATGCGATCCTCGACGCAGCCCGGGACCTGGTCGCCGGGGCGGCACCGCTGATCGCCGAACGGGGGCTGACCCTGGTCGGTTTCGCGGTGTCCAACATCGACCGCCACGGCGCGCAGCAGCTGGAGCTGCCCTTCGAGGAACACGCCGACACTGTTGCACTCGATGATGCCGTCGACGAAGTCCGCAAGCGCTACGGCAACTCCGCGGTCACCCGCGGCGTTCTCGTCGGCCGCGATCCCGGGCTGGAGATGCCGCACCTGCCGGATTAAACGAGTTGTCCAGCAACGAATCCCGCGAGTAGGACGGAGAATCCGCCGATCTCGCCGACGATGAGCGCAAGCATGCCTGCGTGCAGACTCCCGCTGGGATGCTCGAATTGGTTTGTGGTGTCCCGCTTCATGCCATGACCGATGTAGGTCAGAATCGCGATGACGAAGAACAGCACGACGACCATCGCCGCGGTCAGGTTGACCCACGTCGCCCATCCGCTCAATTCGACGAACACCGCGATCAGCAGGGTCGCAAACGAATACAGAAGCGCGGCGCGATGTGCGATGTCGACGTAGGGGTGCGCCAGATGGTTCTCCGACGTGGCCATCTCGCGGTACTTCCAGACGCCGAGCGCGAGCGCCAACAGAAAGATGAGTCCGGCCGCCAGCAGCGTCAGCCTGGTGTCGATTCCCAGATCCACTAGGCGCCCGTCCACTCCAGCAGCTTCTCGGCCGACCAGGTGTTGACGATCCGGTCCACCGGCACCTTCGCGTCCAGCGCTCGTTGGGCGCCGTATCCGAGGAACTCCAGCTGACCGGGTGCGTGCGAGTCGGTGTCGATCGAGAACAGGCAGCCGATCTCCAGCGCGAGGTTCAACAGCCGAGTCGGTGGATCTCGGCGCTCGGGTCGCGAGTTGATCTCCACCGCGGTGCCGTTGTCCCGGCAGGCCGTGAACACCTTCTCTGCGTCGAACTTCGACTCGGGCCGGACGCCACGGCCGCCGGTGACGAGCCGGCCGGTGCAATGGCCCAGCACGTCGGCATGGCCGTTCTCCACGGCCTTGATCATCCGACGCGTCATCGACGGAGCATCCATCGCCAGCTTCGAGTGCACGCTGGCCACCACGACATCGAGGCGCTCGAGCAGCTCGGGCTCCTGGTCGAGCGAGCCGTCCTCGAGGATGTCCACCTCGATGCCGGTCAGGATCCGCATCGGCGCCACCGTGTCACGCAGCTCGTCGATCACGTCCAGCTGCTTGCGGAGCCGCTCGGGCGACAGGCCGTTGGCGACCCTCAGCCGCGGCGAATGGTCCGTCAGCGCGCAGTACTCATGGCCCAAATCCCTTGCCGCGACCATCATCTCCCCGATCGGCGCCGAGCCGTCCGACCAGTTGGAGTGCACGTGCAGGTCGCCGCGCAGTGCTGCCCTGATCTCACCGCCGCCGAGATCTTCTGCAGCCGAGCGTAATTCGGTGAGCGCGTCGGGCTCTCGGCCCGCGCATGCCTGCGCGATGACCTTTGCGGTCTTCGGTCCGATCCCCTGCAGCGACTGCCAGCTGTTCGCCGCGCCGTGGCGCTCACGCTCCGCGTCGCTGAGCGCTTCGACGATGTCTGCCGCATTGCGGTAGGCCATCACCCGCCGTGAGTCCTCCCGGGCGCGATCCTTGTAGTACGCAATCTGCCGCAGTGCGACGACCGGATCCATGGCTCCAGTGTGCCCGCTCAGGGCGCCCGCCAGGCCGGATCCCGGCCGCTCAGCGCGATGACACGGTCCAGGTCCGGTGCGCCGTCGGGGATCGGCACCGCAGGCCCGAACATGCCGTCGGTGCCGGACGTGTCGAACTGCGCGAGGTGCGCGAGGCAGGCCGCCACGGTGGCCGGGTCACTGTCGTAGGGCCTGCCGATGGCACGGGCGACGTCCCAGCCGTGGATGACCACTTCGGCCAGCGCGACGGAACCCCCGACCTCGCCGGGGAGGTCGATCCCGCCGGCCCGGGTCATGCCCTGCCACGCATCAGGGTCCTGCCAGGCGGCGGCCAGCGCGGCGAGCCGTAGTGGGTAGGCCGTCCGCCAGTCGGTCTCCAGCTGCGCGCCGTCGGCCGGTGGGGTATCCGTCAGCGGGCCGAAATCCTTGCCGCCCGCGGCGGTGAAGGCCAACGCCAGCCCGCCGACGTGGGCGAGGAGTTCGTCGACGCGCAGCTTCTCGCACGGGGTGGGCAGGGTGAGTTGTTCGTCGGTCACATCCGCCAGTACGTCGGCGGTGCGTTGGCAGGCTGAGGTCAGATCAATCATGTCGATACAGACCGGCGCAACGGCACTAACTCATCGCGTGCGTAGCGGCTTGGTGGCACCGTGAACAAGCGCCTGCACCTGGTCGCCGCCACCGCCGACGAGGAACAACATCTCGTCGTTGGCCTCGAGCACGTCGTCCGGCTGCGGGAGGGTGACCCCGCTGTCGCGAATCAGGATCGCCAGTACGGCGTTCTCCGGGAGGGGTATGTCGCGCACGTGCTTGCCGACCAGCGGATCGTCCTCGGGCAGGATCAGCTTGGCCAAGCTCACCTGGCCCTGCCTCAGTTCCATCAGCCGCACGAGGTGGCCGATATCGATTGCCCCTTCGATCGCGGCGACCAAGGCGCGCGGCGCAGAGACCGCCACGTCGACGCCCCATGCCTCGGTGAACAACCATTCGTTGCGCGCGTCGTTGACCCGGGCCACCACCCTGGACACGCCGAACTCGGTCTTGGCCAACAGCGCTGCGGTGAGATTCACCTTGTCATCACCGGTCGCGGCGATCACGACGTCGCACATCTCCAGTCCCGACTCTTCGAGCGAGGTCAGCTCGCACGCATCGGCCAGTAGCCAGTCCGCATCGGGAACCGTGTGCGGTTCGTAATGACCGGCGTTGTGCTCGATCAACAGAACCCTGTGGCCGTAGGCGAGTAGTTCCAGCGCGACCGACCGCCCGATCGCTCCGGCGCCTGCGATGCCGACGCGCATCGTTTGATGCTCGTCAGCGCGCCGCGACGCCTCGACGGACCGCCGTCTCATTCGGAACACGAAATTCATCCTGACTCATCGGGGGTCGTCCTGGTTAACTGCGGGATGAAATGAGCTTGCAGCAGTTGTACCTAGTGCTGCTGGCCGGCGGGCTCGTCCTGCTGGCCAGCATCGTCGCGACTCGGGCGGCCACCCGGGTGGGCCTACCGAGCCTGCTGCTGTTTCTCGGTGTCGGCGTCATCGTCGGCGAAGACGGGCTTGGACTGCACTTCGACAACTACCTGCTCGCCGACCATCTCGGCACGGTGGCGTTGGCGATCATCCTCATCGAGGGCGGCCTGACGACGAAGTTCGGCGACGTGCGAAAGGTGCTGGCACCCGCGGCCTCGTTGGCCACCGTTGGCGTTGCGGTCAGCATGGCGGTCACCGCGGCGGGAGCCCACCTGTTGCTCGGGATCGACTGGCAACTGGCGCTGCTGCTCGGCGCCGTCGTATCGGTCACCGACGCCGCCGCAGTCTTCTCGGTGCTGCGGGTCGTGCCGTTGCCGCGGCGCGTCGCAGGCCTTCTGGAAGCCGAATCCGGTTTCAACGACGCGCCGGCCGTCATCCTCGTGCTGATGTTCAGCGCGGTGCCGCTGGAATTGTCCCCGGTGCACGCGCTCGGAGAGTTGGCCTACGAGCTGATAGTCGGCGCCGCCATCGGGTTGGGATGTGGTTTTCTCGGCTCAATTGCGCTGCGCCGCATTGCCCTTCCGGCGTCCGGCCTCTATCCCCTCGCGACATTCGGGCTGGGCATGGTCGCGTTCGCCGCGGCAGGCAGCGCCCACGCCAGCGGCTTCCTCGCCGCGTATCTGGCCGCGGTCGTGCTCGCCAATTCCGGGCTTCCGCACCGTTCTGCTACCCGGTCTTTCGCGGAGGGGCTCGGCTGGCTCGCCCAGATAGGCCTGTTCGTCCTCCTCGGCCTGCTGGTCGACCCCAGCGACTTGGGCGCCGAATTGGTACCGGGGATCGTCATCGGGTCGGTCCTGCTGTTGATCGCCAGGCCGCTGTCCGTACTCGTCTCCCTGGCTGGATTCCGGGTGCCCTGGCGCGAACAGGTCTTCATATCGTGGGCCGGTCTGCGGGGCGCCGTGCCGATCGTGCTGGCGACATTCCCGATCGTCGGGGGCGTCCCCGACAGCATCCGACTGCTGAACATCGTGTTCATCCTGGTGGTGGTGTACACCCTGGTACAGGGGCCCAGCCTGGGCTGGCTCGCCCACCGGTTGGGCCTGATTCCGAAGGACGCCACCCGCGAGATCCAAGTGGAGGCGGCTCCCCTCGACGTGTTGGAGGCCGAGCTGTTGACGATGACGGTGCACACGCCGTCGCGGTTGCACGGTGTGACGGTGCTGGAACTGCGGTTGCCCGATCCCAGCGTCATTACCTTGATCATCCGCAACGGTCACACGTTCGTTCCCCAGCCCGAGACTCGGATCGCGACCGGTGACGAACTACTCATCGTCACCACCACCAAGACGCGTGCGGCGGCCGAGCGCAGGCTGCGCGCGGTGAGCCGGCGCGGCAAGCTCGCGTACTGGTTCGACGAATACGGGGAAACCGACTGAGGACTAGGGTCGATGTAGTGCGATTCGCCTTCAAGACATCCCCGCAGAACACCACATGGTCCGAGATGCTGCCGATCTGGCAGACGGCCGACGATATCGAGGTCTACGAGTCCGGCTGGACCTTCGACCACTTCTATCCGATCTTCTCCGACTCGACCGGACCGTGCCTGGAGGGCTGGATCACGCTGACCGCCCTGGCGCAGGCAACCAAGCGCCTACGTGTCGGCGTCCTGGTCACCGGGATCCACTACCGCCATCCTGCGGTGCTCGCCAATATGGCCGCGGCACTCGACGTCATCTCCAACGGCCGCCTCGAGCTCGGCATCGGCGCGGGCTGGAACGAAGAGGAGTCCGGCGCCTACGGCATCGAACTCGGTTCCATCAAGGAGCGGTTCGACCGCTTCGAGGAGGCCTGTGAAGTCCTGACCAGTCTGCTGTCCAAGGAGACCACGACGTTCGACGGCAAGTACTACCAACTCAACGGCGCGCGCAACGAGCCGAGGGGCCCGCAGAAACCGCATCCGCCGATCTGCATCGGTGGCAGCGGCGAGAAGCGCACGCTGCCCATCGCCGCGAAGTACGCCGACCATTGGAACTTCGTCGGCGGTACGCCCGAGGAGTTCGCCCACAAGCGCGACGTCCTGCACGCCCGCTGCGCGGACATCGGCCGCGATCCGAAGGAGATCACGCTGTCGGCGCACGTGCGGCTCGGCGAGGACCGCGACTACGCCAAGTTGGTCGACGAGGCGGGCGCGCTCGGCAAGGAAGGTCTGGACCTCGCGATCATCTACCTCCCGGCGCCGTACGACCCGGCCGTGCTCGAGCCGTTGGCCGAGACGATCAGGGACTCCGGGCTGCGCAGCAAAGAAGAGTGACGATAACGAAAAGATAACGGTCAGGCAAAGGAACGGTTACGGCGCGACGTAACGTCGTAACCAGTGTCGTCAGAAGTGGCTAGTAGCCGTAGCGCAGTAGCTCATCGCGGGTCACCAGACGTTCCGCCTTGGCCGGGAACTCGCGACACTTTACCGGGTGGCGCAGCCATGACCAGGCAATTCGACTCATCCGCGAACGCGACAGTGGGTTCATGTACATGTCGTTCACTCCTGCGGTATAGCAATTGCTGAACCGGGGCATTACGTTACCGCAACGCCCTCACGAAGTCATTAAATACCGCCGAACTGGCAAACAGAATGAGGCGCGCCGATTAATCATCCGATGATTTTATTGAGACAGAAGTGACGGATGGGACTTAGCCGGGCGCTAGCGCTGGGGGGCGTCGCTGGGCTTGATCGGCGCGGGGAGCGCGGTCCGACCCATGAGATACCGGTCGACACCGGCGGCCGCGGCGCGGCCCTCGGCGATCGCCCACACGATCAGGGACTGGCCCCGACCCATGTCGCCCGAGACGAAGACTCCCGGCACCGACGTGGCGAAATCGGCGTTCCTGGCGACGTTGCCCCGATCGGTGATCTCGACACCCAGATCGGTGAGCAGACCCTCACGCTCGGGGCCGACGAAACCCATCGCCAGCAGCACCAGGTCGGCTTCCATCTCGAAGTCGGTGCCTTCGAGCTTCTCGAACTTGCCACCTGCCATCTTGACCTCGTGCCCCCGCAGCGCGGTGACCCGTCCGTCGCGGCCGATGAACTCCTCGGTGTTCACCGAGAACACCCGGTCACCACCCTCCTCGTGGGCGCCGGAGACCCGGTACATCAGGGGATAGACCGGCCACGGGGTGGAGTCGGCTCGGGTCTCGGGCGGGCGCGGCATGATCTCGAACTGGTGCACGCTTGCCGCCCGCTGACGGTGCACTGTGCCCAGGCAGTCGGCGCCGGTGTCACCGCCGCCGATGATGATCACCTTCTTGCCCTTGGCGGTGATCGGTGGCTCACCGTCGTCCCCCTGTACCGGATCGCCCTGTTGCAACCGGTTGGCCCACGGCAGGAACTCCATTGCCTGATGGATGCCGTCCAACTCGCGGCCGGGGATCGGCAGATCCCGCCATGCCGTCGCACCACCCGCCAGAACCACCGCGTCGAACTCGGCGCGCAGTGCTTCGGCGGTGATGTCGACGCCGACGTTCACGCCGGCACGGAACTGGGTGCCTTCGGCCTCCATCTGTTCCAGCCTGCGGTCGATGTGGCGCTTCTCCATCTTGAACTCGGGGATGCCGTAGCGCAGCAGCCCGCCGATCCGGTCATCCCGCTCGAACACCATCACCGAATGACCGGCGCGGGTGAGCTGCTGGGCGGCGGCCAGACCGGCCGGGCCGGAACCCGACGACGGCGACCTTCTTGCCGGTCAGCTTGTCGGGCGGCAGCGGAACCACCCAGCCCTCGTCGAAGGCGTTGTCGATGATCTCGACCTCGATCTGCTTGATCGTCACCGGGTCCTGGTTGATGCCGAGCACGCATGAGCCCTCGCACGGTGCGGGGCAGAGCCGTCCGGTGAACTCCGGAAAGTTGTTGGTGGCGTGCAGCCGCTCGATCGCGTCGCGCCAGCGGTCACTGCGCACCAGATCGTTCCACTCGGGGATGAGGTTGCCCAGTGGGCACCCGTTGTGACAGAACGGAATTCCGCAGTCCATACACCGCGTCGCCTGCTCGCGCAGCACGTCGTGGGAGAAGTCCTCGTAGACCTCTTTCCAGTCGCGTAGCCGCAGCGGGACGGGCCGCCGTTTCGGGGTCTCACGCTGTGTGAACTTGAGAAAGCCCTTGGGGTCAGGCATTCGCGGCCGCCATGATCGCCGTGTCGACGTCCTCACCGGTCTTCTCGGCTTCGGCGATGGCCTGCAGTACGCGCTTGAAGTCGCGCGGCATCACCTTGATGAAGTTCTTCAGCTCGCCGTCCCAGTCGGCCAGAATGCGCTGCCCGACAGCGGAGTCCGTGGCATCGACGTGTGCGGTGATCATGTCGCGCAGATAGTCGATGTCCTCGTCGTCCAGCGCGTCGAGGTCCACCATCTCAGCGTTGAGGTTCTCCTCGAATGCGCCGTCGGGGTTGTAGACGTAGGCGATGCCGCCGGACATACCGGCCGCGAAGTTGCGGCCGGTGGGGCCGAGGATGACGACCTTGCCGCCGGTCATGTACTCACAGCCGTGGTCGCCGACGCCTTCCACCACCGCGTGTGCGCCCGAATTGCGCACGGCGAAACGCTCGCCGACGACGCCCCGCAGGAACGTCTGGCCGCTTGTCGCGCCGAACAGGATCACGTTGCCCGCGATGATGTTCTCCTCGGCGACGTAGTCCTCGGGTGCGTCGTCTGCCGGGCGGACCACCAGCCTGCCGCCGGAGAGGCCCTTTCCGACATAGTCGTTGGCGTCGCCGTATACCCGCAGGGTGATGCCCTTCGGTACGAATGCGCCGAAGCTGTTGCCCGCAGATCCGTCGAATGTGATGTCGATGGTGCCGTCGGGAAGCCCTTGGCCGCCATACGCTTTGGTGAGCTCGTGGCCCAGCATGGTGCCGACCGTGCGATTGGTGTTCGCGATCGTGGTGGAGAACCGGACCGGGGTACCCGAGTCGAGCGCCTCCCGGCTCATCACGATCAGCTGCTGGTCGAGCGCCTTGTCGAGGCCGTGGTCCTGACGGGAGCTGCAGTACAGGTCCTGGTTCATGAAGGCCGACTCGGGCTCGTGCAGCACCGGTGACAGGTCCAACTTGTAGGCCTTCCAGTGCTCGGCGGCCTTGGTGGTGTCCAGCGAGCCGACCTGACCGACCATCTCGTTGACGGTGCGGAAGCCCAACTGCGCCATCATCTCGCGGACCTCTTCGGCGACGAACAGGAAGAAGTTCTCCACGAATTCCGGCTTGCCGGTGAACCGCTTGCGCAACAAGGGGTTCTGCGTGGCCACACCGACCGGGCAGGTGTCGAGGTGACACACCCGCATCATGATGCAGCCCGTCACCACCAGAGGCGCGGTGGCGAAGCCGAACTCCTCGGCGCCGAGCAGCGCGGCGACCACGACGTCGCGGCCGGTCTTGAGCTGCCCGTCTACCTGAACAACGATGCGGTCGCGTAACCCGTTGAGCAGCAGCGTCTGCTGCGTCTCGGCCAGCCCGAGTTCCCACGGAGCGCCCGCGTGCTTCTGAGAGGTCAGCGGGGTGGCGCCGGTGCCGCCGTCATGGCCGGAGATGAGGACCACGTCGGCGTGCGCCTTCGACACGCCCGCGGCAACGGTGCCGACGCCGTTCTCGCTGACCAGCTTCACGTGCACCCGGGCCTGCGGGTTGGCGTTCTTCAGATCGTGGATGAGCTGCGCGAGGTCCTCGATCGAGTAGATGTCGTGGTGCGGAGGCGGGGAGATCAGGCCGACACCCGGAGTCGAGTGGCGCACCTCGGCCACCCAGGGATAGACCTTGTTGCCCGGAAGCTGGCCGCCCTCACCGGGTTTCGCACCCTGGGCCATCTTGATCTGGATGTCGGTGCAGTTGGTCAGGTAGTGGCTGGTCACGCCGAACCGTGCCGACGCCACCTGTTTGATCGCGCTGCGGCGCCAGTCGCCGTTCTCGTCAGGGTCGAACCGCTTGACGTCCTCGCCGCCCTCGCCACAATTGGACCGGCCGCCGAGCCGGTTCATCGCGATCGCCAGCGTCTCGTGCGCTTCGGCTGAAATCGAGCCGTAGCTCATCGCGCCGGTCGAGAACCGTTTGACGATCTCGGTCGCGGGCTCGACCTCGTCGAGCGGCACCGGTGCGCGAACACCGTCCTTGAACTTCAACAGGCCGCGCAGCGACGCCATCCGCTCGCTCTGGTCGTCGACGAGTTGGGTGTACTCCTTGAAGGTCGAGTACTGCCCGGTGCGCGTCGAGTGCTGGAGCTTGAACACAGTGTCGGGGTTGAACAGGTGGTACTCGCCTTCGCGGCGCCACTGGTATTCGCCACCGACCTCGAGTTCGCGATGCGCCCACTCGTCGGGCCGGTCCAGGTAGGCCAGGGCATGCCGGGCGGCGACGTCGTCGGCGATGTCGTCGAGCTCGATGCCACCGACCGCACACGTCAGACCCGTGAAGTACTCGTCGAGCAGCTGCTGGGAGATGCCGATGGCCTGGAACAGCTGTGCGCCGGTGTAGGACGCCAGCGTCGAGATGCCCATCTTGGACATCACCTTCAGCACACCCTTGCCCGCGGCCTTGACGTAGTTCGCCTTCGCCGTGTCACTGCTGATGCCGGTGATGGCGCCGCGGTCGACCATGTCCTCGATGGATTCGAAAGCCATGTACGGGTTGATCGCGGCGGCGCCGAACCCGACCAGTGCAGCCATGTGGTGTACCTCGCGGGCGTCACCCGCCTCGACGACGAGCCCGACCTTGGTACGGGTGCGGTCGCGAACAAGATGGTGGTGCACAGCCGCGACGCTCAGCAGCGACGGGATCGGCGCCATCGACTCGTCAGACTCACGGTCGGACAGCACGATGATGCGCGCGCCGTCACGGATGGCGGCAGACACTTTGGCCCGGACGTTGTCGAGGGACTCCTTGAGACCCTGGCCGCCGCGGTTCACCGGGTACAGACAACGGATCACCGCTGCGCGCATCCCGTGCTTGTGGCCGCGGATCTCGTGATCGGGATCGACGCAGATCAACTTCGAAAGCTCGGCGTTACGCAGGATCGGCTGCGGCAACACGATCTGCCGACAGGACTCGGCATCGGGATTGAGCAGGTCGCCCTCGGGTCCGACGGTGCCGCCCAGGCTCGTCACCAGCTCTTCGCGGATGGCGTCGAGCGGCGGATTGGTCACCTGGGCGAAAAGCTGCTGGAAGTAGTCGTAGAGCATCCGCGGTCGCTGGGACAGCACGGCGACCGGGGTGTCGGTGCCCATCGAACCCAACGGCTCTGCGCCCTTGACCGCCATCGGCGCGACCAACAGGTTCAGTTCCTCGTAGGTGTACCCGAAGATCTGCTGGCGCAACACAACCCGGTGATGAGGCATGCGCACGTAGTCGCCGGCGGGAAGCTCGTCGAGGTGGAACAGGCCGGCCTCGAGCCACTCCTGATACGGGTACTCGGCGGCGAGCTCAGCCTTGATCTCCTCGTCGTCGACGATGCGACCCTGCGCGGTGTCGACAAGGAACATCCGGCCGGGCTGCAGCCGCATCTTCTTCACCACGGTGGCCGGGTCGAGATCGAGTACGCCTGCCTCGGAGGCCATCACCACAAGACCGTCGCTGGTCACCCAGATGCGCGACGGCCGGAGGCCGTTGCGGTCCAGGACCGCGCCGATCACCGTGCCGTCAGTGAAGGACACCGACGCCGGTCCGTCCCAGGGTTCCATCAGCGACGCGTGGTACTGGTAGAACGCCCGCCGCGCCGGATCCATCGATTCGTAGCGCTCCCAGGCCTCCGGGATCATCATCAGCACGGCGTGCGGCAGGCTGCGTCCGCCGAGATGAAGCAGCTCGAGCACCTCGTCGAACCGCGCGGTGTCAGACGCGCCAGGAGTGCAGATCGGGACGACCTTTTCCAGATCCCGACCGCCGAACAGATCGGTGTCGATCAGGGCCTCGCGCGCCCGCATCCAGTTCTCGTTGCCGGTGACGGTGTTGATCTCGCCGTTGTGCGCGATGCGCCGGAACGGATGGGCCAGCGGCCACGACGGGAATGTGTTCGTGGAGAACCGCGAGTGCACGATGCCAAGCGCGCTGGTCAACCGGTCGTCCTGCAGGTCAAGGTAGAACGCCTTCAGCTGCGGCGTGGTCAGCATGCCTTTGTAGACGAAGGTCTGACCGGAAAGGCTTGGGAAGTAGACGGTTTCGCGGCCGGGGCCATCCTGTCCCGGGCCCTTGGTTCCGAGCTCGTGCTCGGCACGCTTGCGCACCACGTACGCGCGCCGTTCCAGATCCATCCCGGAGGCGCCGGTGATGAACACCTGGCGGAAGGTCGGCATCGCGTCGCGGGCCAGTGCGCCGAGCGACGACTCGTCGGTGGGCACGTCGCGCCAACCGATCACCTCGAGGCCCTCGGCCTCGGCGATCTTCTCGACGGACTCGCACGCCGCGGCGGCGTCCTTGGAGGACTGGGGCAGGAACGCGATGCCGGTGGCGTAGCTCCCCGGTTCGGGCAGGTCGAATTCGACGACGGCGCGCAGGAAGTCGTCGGGAACCTGAAGCAGGATCCCTGCGCCGTCTCCGCTGTGCGGTTCGGCGCCCTGGGCACCGCGGTGCTCCAGGTTCAGCAGAGCGGTGATCGCCTTGTCGACGATGTCGCGGCTGCGGCGGCCGTGCATGTCGGCGACCATGGCAACGCCACACGCGTCATGCTCGAACGCGGGGTTGTACAGCCCCTGACGACTGGGCGTCATTCCCACCTAGCCCTTCAACACCTATTGAGTCCGCGGCAGCCGCCGATGACGGCATCGGCCGATCTTGGCGGTGGCGGTGCCTCCGTGCAGCACTGAACGACGGCCCCTACCCCACTCGGCACAAGTGGAGAAAACGATATGACAAACCCCGGCTGACATGCCAACTTAGTCCTACCTAAGTAGACCCATCGGCACCCCGTGACCGGGGTACGCGATACCCTCCCATGATACGGGCGATGCCTTTGTGCGCCTTGAGGTTTCGGCTATCCGGCGGCTCAGCCCGGCGGACGCGCAATGCGCATCGGTGCGACCAAGATCACTGGCCGTGATTGCTGGCTTTCCAGTTGAGGGCGGCCTGATCACAGATAATTCGACAGCGCGTGTTTGCTACAAAGCCTAGTCAGATTCTTAGAGATGGGGCCACGCCGCCCGCCCGCTCCCCCCTCGTCGAGCGGGCAGGCTGCGGGCTGATCAGCGGTGCATTGAATAGCCGCCGCGCTCCGCCAGCGACCTGAGCTGCTTCAACGCGAACGTCCGTCCGCGTCCGCCCTCCGGGACGTGGATGCCGGCCCACAGGCCCTGCACGCCCGGCATCTCGCAGGCCTCCTTCGCGCACAGCCAGCGGCGCGGGCAGGCCCGGCACACCGCCTTGGTCCGGTCATCGGTTGCGGTCATCCACCGGTCGGGGTCTCGCGTGCAGGCACCGATCAGGCTGTCGGTCAGTACGGGCATCTCGATCATGACGGTCATGACCACATTCCTTTCGCTCGACGGCGCGTGTCCGAACCGTAGCGCTGTTTCCGTAGCAGTGCAACACTTGCTACGGTTTCTCTGCTACGGCAAGGTTGCCCTTCTGGCGTCGGCTGGGCTGGCTACACTGGGCGGGTGGAAGAGGACGCCGGCGATCCGGGCATTGCCCGCGCCGGTGCTGCGGTCGCCGCCCGACGCCGTGAATTGGACATCAAGCAGCGGAATCTCGCCAAATACAAGATCATGAACGCCGGCGCGCTTATCGCCTTCGAGAAGGGCCGCAGCTGGCCGAGGGAGCGGACGAGGGCCAGGCTCGAGGAGATCCTGCAGTGGCCCGCCGGAACCATAGCGACGATACGGTATGGCGGCCCGGTACCCGGTGCCACACCGGAGCCACCCGCGGACGACGGCGCCGCGTCCGTCATCGTCGGCGCGGTGGAGGTGGCGATGAAGACGTTTGGGACCGCGATCGAGTCACTACCGCCGGACGACGACGCAGAATTCTCCGAACGCGTCACGGTGATCCTGGCCGACCTGCGCAAGCTCGAAGCGGTGGTGGCCCGCGCCGCCCAACGCAGCAGGGGCACCCCCGACGTGGTGTTGGCCCTGCGTACGGTTCGCGGCTGCTACGACGACCTGATGTTTCGCGCCGCAGCCGCGCCGGGTGCAACGCTGGGGCAGCGGCTCTACGCCGCCCGCCGTCGGGCCAACCTGTCCGCCGCAGAGACCGCCAACGCGGCAGGCCTGCCCGCAGAGCTCGTCGACGCGGTCGAGGCGGGCGAGCCGGCCACCGACGCGGACACGGCCAGCTTGAACGACCTCATCGCGTCACTCGATAGCTGATACTGGGTCCCGTGCCGTTGTCCGATCTGCTCCGCGATGTCGGTGGTGTGCTGTCGCGGGCCGACACCTTGTTCGGCACTGCGGATCCAGACGCGACGGCGACGGCCGCCGACCGCCTGACCGACGCCACCGACGTGGCTCGTTCCGGGCAGGAACAGGCGGCGACGATGGCCGGCGACGCGCTCACCAACTACGCCGATTTCGCGCAGGGCAGCCGCGACGCACTCGACCAGTTGTCGGGTGTCGAGTCTGAACTGGGGCAGCGCCTGCAGGAAGCCGCCGATGCCGTGACAGCGGCGAAGACGGCTTCGCAGTCGGCGCTCGATGTGGTGTCGTCGGCGTCCGAGTCACTCGAGCACCTGACCGACACCCCGGCTGCAGAGCTCGCCGTGATCTCCGCCCTGCGGGCGCAGGTCGGCAACGAGCTCGAGCTGATCCGCACCCACCAGGCCGTCGCCGCCCAGCTGGGCGAGCAGCTGCGTGGGCTGCACTACTGAGTGCTGCCGCCGGGCCGTAGATCCAGTCGCCGCAGCAGTTGGGCGTTGAGCGCGACCACGACCGTCGACGCCGACATCAAGAGCGCCCCGACCGACATCGGCATCACGAAGCCGATCGGCGCCAGCACTCCGGCCGCCAGCGGTACCGAGATCAGGTTGTAACCCGCTGCCCACCAAAGGTTTTGCTGCATCTTCCGGTATGCGGCCTTGGACAGGGTAATGACCGACAGCACCAGACGCGGGTCTGAGCTGGCGAGGATGACGCCCGCCGACGCGATCGCCACATCGGTGCCCGCTCCGATGGCAATGCCGACGTCGGCCTGCGCCAGTGCCGGTGCATCGTTGACGCCGTCGCCGACCATCGCGACCTTTGACCCCTCGCCCTGCAGCTCGGCGACCTTCGCCGCCTTGTCCTCCGGCCGCACGCCTGCGAACACCCGATCGATGTCGAGCTCTGCGGCCACCGCACGCGCCACCGGTTCGGCGTCGCCGGTGATCATCACGACCTCGATGCCGAGCCCGTGCAGGGCGTCGACGGCCTGACGCGATTCCGGGCGTACCTCGTCGGCCAGCTTCACTGCGCCTGCCACGTCCCCGTCGACGAGGACGTGCAACACGATCGCGCCCTCGCCGTGCCACGGCCCCGCGTCCGGCAGCTCGGGCCGACCGGCCTCCTCCAACAGCCGCGGCCCGCCGACGCGGACCTGATGGCCATCGACCGTCGCGGTGACCCCGACGGCGGGCGATGACGAGAAGTCCGACGCGGCAGACACTGTGAGGTTGCGGAGCCGCGCGGCTTCGACGATCGCGCGGGCCAGCGGGTGCTCGGAGTCCGATTCGGCGGCGGCCGCCAAGGCGAGCAGGTCATCGTCGGTGCGCCCGCCCGTCGCGGCAATGGCCGTCACACTCGGCTCACCCTTGGTCAGGGTGCCGGTCTTGTCGAACAGCACGGCGCCGACCGTCCGCATGCTTTCCAGTGCGAGCCGGTCCTTGATCAGCACACCGGCACGGGCCGCGCGTTCGGTGGCGATGGAGACCACCAGCGGTATCGCCAGGCCCAGAGCGTGCGGGCAGGCGATCACCAGCACGGTGATGGTCCGGACGACCGCGTCTTCGGGCCTGCCGACGATGCCCCAGACCACTGCGGTGATGACCGCGGCGCCCAACGCGAACCAGAACAGCCAGCCCGCCGCCTTATCGGCCAGCCGCTGCGCCCGCGACGATGAGTTCTGCGCCTCGGTCACCAACCGCTGGATGCCTGCCAGCGCCGTGTCGTCGCCGACCGCGGTGACCCTGACGCGCAGACCCGAATCGGTCGCGACGGTGCCTGCGACGACGTGCTCGCCCGCGCCACGACGCACCGGCCGGGACTCACCGGTGACCATCGACTCGTTCATATCCGCTGCGCCGTCGACGATCTCGCCGTCAGCGGGCACGCTCCCACCCGGACGGACGACCACCACGTCGCCGACCCGCAGGTCCGACGGGGCGACGGTGACCGTTGCGTTTCCCTCCACCCGCTCGGCCTCGTCGGGTAGCAGGGCCGCCAGTGAGTCCAGCGCCGAGCTGGTCTGAGCCAGCGAGCGCATCTCGATCCAGTGGCCCAGGAGCATGATGACGATCAGCAGTGCCAGCTCCCACCAGAAATCGAGCTGATGGTCCAGCACTCCGAGGCTGGCGCCCCAGGACGAGATGAACGCGACCGTGATTGCCAGGCCGATCAACAGCATCATTCCCGGTGTGCGGGCACGAATCTCGCTGATCGCGCCGGTCAGGAAGGGCCGACCGCCCCAGAAGTACATCACGGTCCCGAGCACCGGGGAGATCCATCCAGCGCCGCCGAACTCGGGCAGCGGTGTAGCCGAGGATCATCGCGAACATGCCCGACAACGCAACCGTCGGGATCGCCAGGACGAGCATGATCCAGAACAGCCTGCGGAACTGCGCGACGTGATCGTGATGACCGCCGTGGGCCTGAAGTTGCGAGTGGTCGGTCGCGATCATGCAAACCACAATACCCCAGGGGGGTATTGTGGCGGGTAATGTTCGTCGCCGATGACGGCACCGGCGGCAGGCCCCGATCAGCCCGACGATTCCATGCGGGGTTCGGTACACATCTGCGTCACGGCGATCCTCGCGGGCGTGCTCATCGGCTTCGTCGGCGCCGCGTTTCGCTGGTGTCTGCAGGAAGCCGATGACCTACGCATCGACCTTGTCGACTGGGCGCACACGCTACCGGGACCAGGTTGGCTGGTCCCGATGGCCGCCGCGGCGGCAGGCGCAACCCTGGCCGCGCTGATCGTGCGGTGGGAGCCGCTGGCCGCCGGAAGCGGCATCCAGCATGTCGAGGCGGTTTTCCAGGGCGATGCCCGGCCACCGCTTCTCCGCTTGCTTCCGGCGAAGTTCGTCGGCGGTGTGTTGAGCATGGGATCCGGGCTTGTGCTGGGCCGCGAAGGGCCGACGGTGCACATGGGCGCGGCGATCGGAGCCGAAGCGGCGCGGCGCGCTCGGCTGCCCGATTCCGAAGTCAGGATGATGCAAACGGCTTTGGGCGGAGCAGGCCTGGCGGTCGCGTTCAACGCGCCGATCGGAGGGACCCTTTTCACGCTCGAAGAGGTCACCAAGTCATTCCGGATAAAGACCGTGCTGGCAACGCTTTTCGCGGCTGTCGCAGCGGTGAGCTGCTCTCGGCTCGTCCTGGGCAACCATGCCGACTTCGACGTCGAACCCATCGCCGCTCCTGCTCTCGCGTGGTTGCCCCTTTTCGTCGTCTTCGGGCTGCTGACCGGATGTGTCGGCGCCGTCTACAACGGGTTGGTGTTGTGGTTCCTTGACCACGTCGCCGCGATTCGCCGAATTCCCACCTTGACGAAGGCGGCCGTCATCGGTGCCGTCATCGGGCTCGCGATGTTCGTATACCCGCTCGCAGTGGGCGGCGGCGAGGACCTGACACAGCGGATCCTCGGCGGACAACACATCGTTCTCACCGTCGTCATCGGAATCCTTGCGGTGCGGTTCGTCGCAGGCCCCCTGTCGTACTCGGCTGCGGTGCCGGGCGGACTGTTCGCGCCTCTGCTGGCCGTGGGTGCGCTGTGGGGACTCCTGTTCGTCGGATGCTTCAACGCGGTATGGCCCGACAATGCAACGCATCTGGCGGTTCCGATGGCGCTCGTCGGAATGGCGGCCTTCTTCGGGGCCACCGTGCGCGCGCCATTGACCGGGATGGTCGTCGTGATGGAGATGACGGCCACCACCGAGGTCCTTGTGCCGATGATGGCCGCGACCGGTGCGGCGGTGTTCGCCGCGTACATCCTGGGATCGCCGCCGATATATGACAGTCTCCGCGAGCGGATGCCCGATGAGGCGTCCATCGAGCGACGCGGTGACCCGCAATCACGATAATTTCGGTCCGGGCACGATTCGGCAACAACTGGGCTCAACAGCAGATTTTGCGTGCGACTCTCACAAGCATGACTCCACCCACCATGCTGCATCGGTTGGCAGCGGAGTTCATCGGCACCTTCTGGTTGGTCCTCGGCGGTTGCGGCAGTGCGGTATTCGCCGCCAAGTTCGACTCCGACGGTGTCTCACTGGGAATCGGATTCCTCGGTGTGGCACTGGCATTCGGCCTGACGGTCCTCACCGGCGTCTACGCCTTCGGGACCATTTCCGGCGGTCACTTCAACCCGGCCGTTACCCTGGGCGCCGCCTTTGCGCGCCGCGTGGAGTGGAAGGCGCTGCCCGGTTACTGGATCGTCCAGGTGCTCGGCGGATTGGTCGCCGGCGTGGTGATTCTGGTGGTGGCCAAGGGCAAGGACGGTTTCGAGGCGACGGGAAACATGGCCGCCAACGGCTACGGCGCACATTCGCCCGGCGGCTACTCGCTGCTCGCCGTCGCGCTGACCGAGATCATCCTCACCGGGGTGTTTCTGCTCGTCATCCTTGGCTCGACCGATGACCGCGCACCGGCCTCAACGGGCTTCGCGGGCCTGTCGATCGGTTTGACCCTCACGCTGATCCACTTGATCTCGATTCCGATCTCGAACACGTCGGTCAACCCCGCGCGTTCCACCGGCGTCGCGTTCTTCAACGGCGACGGCGCGCCCGCGCAGCTGTGGATCTTCTGGCTCGCGCCACTGGTCGGCGCGGCGATCGCGGGCCTCGCCTATCCCTACCTCTTCGGCGGGAGCGAGGAACTCGCCGACCAACCGGTCCGCGACGACGCCCTCGAGGACGGCGACGCGGCTACCAGCTGACCGTTACTTGACCGGCGCCTTCTTCTTGGCGCTGCGGGCGGCGCTCTTCTCTGTCGTCGCACCCTTGTTCGCCAGCTGCCCGCCCGAGTTCTCCAGGTGGGCGCGGACGAACCACTGGAACTTCTCCAGCTCGCCGGCCTGGCCGATGAAAAGGTCCTGAGACACCAGATCGAGGTCGTCTAGCCGGTCGATCGCCTTGCGGAGATCCTCGATCACGCCGGTGTAGACCAGGTCGAGCGCCGCCAGGTGTGCCTGAACGGTGTCGCGATCCACCGAGTAGTCGTCCCAGGTGCGGTCCTTGATGATCGCGCCGGGCGTGCCCTGCGGTGACTTGCCGAGTGCTGCAATGCGCTCGGCCACGTCGTCGGCGTATCCGCGCACGAGCTCGACCTGCGGGTCGATCATCTCGTGCACACCGATGAAGTTCGGGCCGACGACATTCCAGTGCACGTGCTTCAGCGTCAGGTGTAGATCGTTGTAGGTGCTCAGCGCCTTCTGTAGAAGCTCGGCAACCTCGCTGCCCTTCTTGTCCGACAGGCCGGGAATGGTGAACGTAGTCATCAGTAGCTCCTTCGCATGAGTGACTTCCCGGCCCGTGTACCCATCAGGTCGGACAGGTAACCCCGTAGGTGACCTAGATGACGCGCAAGTTCGGGATGGCTTGTCGGGCGCCGAACCGCGGATTGCGGGCCAGCCCGCTGACCTCGAGCAGCCGCACCGCCCGGTGGCGGTGGGGACGCATCGGCTCGAGCAACTCCACCATCGCGTCGTCGTTGATGGGGTGGCCGAGCAGGGTCCAGCCGACCACCTTGGACAGGTGATAGTCGCCGACGGACACCGCGTCGGCGTCGCCGAACGCACGTTGCGCGGTCTCGGCGGCCGTCCACACCCCGACGCCGGGCAGCGAGGTCAGCGCCTCGCGGGCCTGCTCGGCGGGAAGTTTGACCAGCCGCTCCAGCGAGTCCGCCCGCTGTGCGCAACCGACGACCGTGCGGGCCCGGCCGGGGTCGACGTTGGCCCGGTGGAACTCCCACGACGGGATGCGGCGCCACACCTCTCCCGCCGGCGCCACCCGCATGGGCACTGGTGCGGGGCCGGGGGCCGGCTGGCCGAACTTGGTGACCAGCAGCCGCCAGGCACGAAACGCATCCTTGCCCGCGACCCGCTGTTCGATCACGGCCGGAATGAGGGCTTCCAGCACCCGCCCCGTGCGGCCCAGCCGCAGATGCGGCACCCGACGGTGGGCCGCGGCGACCGTCGGCTCGTCGGGGGCGAAGCCGGAGGCGTCATCGTCGGCGCCGAGCAGTGCGGGCAGTGTTTCGGCGAATTCCGTTGCGCCGCTGCCCCATGCCTCGCAGTCGACGGTGTCGGGAGTCGACCGGCTGATCCTCGCGGTCACCGGCCCGCTGGCCATCAAGGTCGTGCGCCAGATCGCTCCATCGGAGGTGACCCGGTAGCACGGGTCGCCCCCACCGCGGCGCAGCGGCGACAGTGTGTGACCGGGACTGGCGGGTCCCGGAAACACCACGCTCGCCTCAACCGCTGTCATTCGCCGACCGCTCCGTGGAAGTTTTTGGCACAGTGATGACGTAATCGTGACATTGATTCCGATTCAGTTTCCTCGAGTGGGGGTACGGACAGACCGCAAATAGGCTGGCGTCTCGCCGGTGGAGCTGGGAATGAGGTGAAGTTTGGGCGTCGACGTTCGGCTGTTCGCGCCCGCGCTACATCCCGTGCCGACGATGGCCTGCCGGGACGGCGACGAGTTCGAGGTCTGGCGAAGCAACGTTCGCAAGGCGGTATTGGACACCGTCGACGAGTTCGTCACGGACCGGTGCGCGGTCGACTTACGCGGTGCAGGTGTCGACATCGCCGCCGACGTGTTGGTCGGATTCGTCGATGGCGGAAAGTGCCTGCGCTCGACCTTCATGTTCCTTGGCTGGTTGTGTGGGGAACAGCCGTCCCACGCCGCATTGCGTGCCGCAGCCAGCCTGGAGCTGCTGCACACCTTCGCACTGCTGCAGGACGACGTGATGGACGGATCACCGCTGCGTCGCGGGCATGCTTCTGCTCATGTCCAGTTCGCCCGCTGGCACCGCGACCGCGGCCTCTCCGGCTCCCCGGAGCGGTTCGGCGAATCGGCGGCGGTCCTGCTCGGCGACCTGTGTCTGGTGTGGGCCGAGCAGATGCTGCGCGACAGTGGCGTCGATCAACGCGCGCAGGCGCGGGCCTGGCCGCGATACGACCGGATGCGCATCGAGCTAGCGGTCGGCCAGTTCGCCGATCTCGTGAACGATGTCGGCGGCCTGCCTACGCTGGATGCGGTGCTGGAGCTGGCGCGACGCAAGTCGGGCAATTACACGGTGCGCCGTCCGCTTGAGATCGGCGCAGCGATGGCAGGCTGCGGCCAGCAGCTGCTATCCCAGCTCGGAGGCTACGGGGACGCCGTCGGCGAAGCCTTCCAGTTGCGCGATGACCTGCTCGGCATCTTCGGATCGCCCGCGATCACCGGAAAGCCCGTCGGCGCCGACCTGACCGAACACAAGGCGACCAGCGTGGTGGTCGCCGCTCACCACATGGCCGACCCGTCGTTGCGCCGACAGCTCGCCGAGCTGATGAGCACGCCCGAACTCGACGAGTCGGATGTCGACCGGTGGCGCGCCCTGATCGCCGCAACCGGCGCGGTCCAACGGATCGAGGACATGATCGCCGATCGGCTGCGCCGCGCATCGGACTGGATCGACGCGGGGCGGCTCGACGGCGCGGTGCGTTCGGCACTGCTGAACATGGCGTCGGTCTGCACGCAGCGGGCGGCATGATGCGCATCGTCGAGGGCAGAACCGATCACGTGGTGGTCGTCGGCGCCGGCCTCGCCGGCCTGTCGGCCGCACTGCACCTGGCCGGGCGCGGCCGCGCCGTGACCGTTGTCGAACGCGGTGACGTCCCGGGTGGGCGGGTCGGCCGGCTGGACGTCGACGGCTATCGCCTCGACACCGGACCGACCGTACTCACCATGCCGGATCTGATCGACGAGACGTTCGCGGCCGTCGGCGAGTCCACCGCCGACCGGCTCGAGCTCGAGGCCGTCGACCCGGCGTACCGCGCCCTCTTCGCCGACGGCAGCACCCTGGACGTGCACAGCGACCGCGACGCGATGGCCGCCGAGGTCGAGCGGTTCGCCGGGCCGCGAGAGGCGCAGGGTTACCTTCGGCTGCGGGACTGGCTCACCCAGTTGTATCGGGTCGAGTTCGACGGCTTCATAGCCTCGAATTTCGACTCTCCGCTGTCGTTGTTGACTCCGCAGCTCGCCCGGCTGACAGCGCTCGGTGCCTTCCGGCGGTGGGACCGTGTGGTGAAACGGTTCATCACCGATCGTCGCCTGCACCGGATCTTCACTTTTCAGGCGCTCTACGCAGGGGTTCCGCCCCAGCGTGCGCTCGCGGTCTACGCCGTCATCGCATACATGGACACCATCGCGGGCGTGTACTTCCCGCGCGGCGGAATGCGCGCGCTGCCCGACGCACTGGCCGCAGCAGCAGCTGATGCTGGTGTCGAATTCCGCTACGGCGCAACCGTATCGGGACTGGATCGCCGCCAGGGCCGCGTCAGAGCCGTTGACACTGACCAGGGCGAGCGCATCCACGCCGATGCAGTGATACTCACCACCGAGCTTCCTGACACCTATCGGCTGCTGGGCCGCACCCCGCGTCGGGTGCTGTCGCTGCGGCCATCGCCGTCCGCGGTGGTCGCCCACGTCAGCTGCCGATCCGTGGATCGCGAAATACCGCACCACCACATTCTTTTCGGCGACGAGTGGGACCAAACGTTCCGCGACATCATCGACGACGGGGTGGTGATGCGCGACCCGTCCCTTCTGGTGACCCGGCCGACGGCAGGCGATCCCACGCTGGCGCCGACCGGGCGCGACCTGCTCTATATTCTGGCGCCCGCGCCGAATCTCTTACGGGGCACTGTTGATTGGGCCACTGTCGGTGACTCCTACGCCGACAGCATGGTCGATGCTGTCACCGATCGGCTCCCGCAACTCGGCGCCGACGCCGAACTTCTTCACGTCGTCAACCCCGCGGACTGGGCCAGGCAAGGAATGGTGGTGGGCACCCCGTTCGCGCTCGCCCACACCTTCGCCCAGACGGGGCCGTTCCGGCCGGCCAACACCGTTAGGGGCATCGAGAATGTCGTGCTTGCCGGCTCGTCGACCGTACCGGGTGTCGGCGTGCCGACCGCCCTGTTGTCGGGGCGACTGGCGGCCGACCGGATCACCGGAGCCGGGACCCGCCGCGTCGCGACCCACATCGGGAGCGGCTGCGCACGCGAGGAGCAAGGACGACGACAGTGATGCGCTCCGAACTGGACGCCGCCGGGGTGCGCGATCCTGCCCTGCGTGACGCTTACGAACGGTGCCGGGTGCTCAACGCCGAGCACGGCCGGACGTTCTTTCTCGCCGCCCGGCTGCTGGCGCCCGAGCAGCGTCCTGCGGTGCACGCGCTCTACGGGTTCGCCCGCAGCGCCGATGACATTCTCGACGACTTCGACCCCACCCTGGATGCCAGTGAGCGCGCCGAACGGCTTCAGCGGCTGGCCACCCAGTTGTTCAATCAGCTTGTCCAGAACCAGGACTGCGGCGACGATCCCGCGCTGAGGGCAGTCGTGCACACGGCGCGCAGGTACGGCATCCCCTGGGAGACGTTCGACGACTTCTTGACGTCGATGCGGATGGACCTGACCGTGACCGACTACCCCGACCGAGCCGCGTTGGAGCGGTACATGCACGGCTCGGCCGAGGTGATCGGGCTGCAGATGCTTCCGGTGCTCGGCACCGTCGGTTCCCGCGACGAGGCAGCGCCGTACGCCGCCGCACTCGGAAAAGCCTTCCAGCTCACGAACTTTCTGCGCGACGTCGACGAGGATCTGCGTCGCGGTCGGATATATCTGCCCGCCGACGAACTGGCCGCCCACCGCGTCGACCGCGACCTGTTGCTGTGGTGCCAGACCAACAAGCGCACCGACGCCCGGGTGCGCCGTGCGCTGGCCGAGCAGCATGCCGCCACCCGTCGGATCTACCAGATCGCCCGCACGGGCATCGAATTGCTCGCCCCTCGCTCCCGGCCCTGTGTCGATGCGGCTTTCACGCTGTACTCGGAGATCCTGGACCGCATCGAGAACATGGACTACGCGATCTTCAGCCAGCGCGCGACGGTTGGTACCGCACGGCGACTGCAAGTGGCAGCCGTCGGGCTGGTGCGAGCCTGGCGCGCACGGGCCACGACCGGGACGAAGATCTAGAGATGGATCGCTGGCAGTATCTGATCGTGCTGGGCGCATGCCTGCTCATCACCGCACCCCTCGAGATATTCGGTGCGGGTGTCTACCGGCAGGCGCGGCGCGCGGCGATCGCGGTGCTGCCCGTTGCGGCCGTGTTCGTGGTGTGGGACGCGGTGGCGATCGCCGCGAACGTGTGGACGTACAACCCGCGGTTCGTCACCGGCTTCGAACTACCTGGCCGCATTCCCATCGAAGAGCTGCTGTTCTTCATCGTGATACCGCTCTGCGGCCTGCTCACCTACAGCGCCGTCGACGCGATCCTGACGTACGTGAAGAAGATTCGCGCCCGATCGGAGCAGTCGTCGTGACGGGCCTCGGGTACACACTGCCCGCCGTGCTGGCGGTGATTGCCGTGTGCGCGCTGGAATTCGGCGTGCTGCACACCGGCATGTTTCGCAGACCCGCCTACTGGATCTCGATGGTGATCGTGTTCGCCTTCCAGGTACTCGTCGACGGCTGGCTCACCAAGCTGTCCGCACCGATCGTCATCTACGACGACCGCCACACCAGCGGCATCAGGTTTCCCGTCGACATTCCCGTCGAGGACTTCCTGTTCGGCTTCGCGCTGGTGACCGCCGTGCTGCTGCTGTGGGATCGTCAGCGGCCGCGCGATCGGAATGCGGAGGACGCGCAATGACCGACCGGAAGTCGGCGCGCGCGCGAGGAGCACAGAAGTCGGCGCGGACGCGAGGAGCACAGAAGTCGGCGCGGACGCGAGGAGCACAGAAGTCGGAGGTACCCGCGGCATTCGACGCGGGCGCGGCGGCCTACGACGGCCTGGTGGGCGCGAATCCCGGATACCACCACCACTTACAGTTGTCGGCTCAGCGCATGCAGATTCCCGACCTGGGCAAGGGCCTTCGTCTTCTCGATGCCGGCTGCGGCACTGGCGCCTCCACTGCGGCACTGCTGTCCGTCGCCCCGCAGGCCGACATCGTCGCCGTCGACGCGTCGTCGGGCATGCTGGCCGAGGCCGCCGTCAAGCACTGGCCCGCGACGGTGCGGTTCGTGCACAGCCGGATCGAGAACCTCGCCGAAGCGGGTGTCGACGGTCCGTTCGACGGCATCTTCGCCGCATACCTGCTGCGCAACCTCGAGGACCCTGACGCCCAATTGCAGTCCTTCCGTGCGCTGTTGCGGCCCGGCTCGACGTTAGCGGTGCACGAGTACTCGGTACGCGATTCCCGGCTGGCGACTGCGATGTGGAACGCCGTCTGCGCGACGATCATCATCCCGATGGCCCGGCTGCGTAGCGGTGACACCGACCTCTACCGCTACCTGCGCCGCAGCGTCAACGACTTCGACGGTGCGGAGGCGTTTCGGAACCGACTGCGGGCCAATGGCTTCGCAGATGTACGCAGCGAGACCGTCTCCGGCTGGCAGCGCAACATCGTGCATACCTTCACCGCGGTTGCGCCGCGATGACCGACCCCCGGCGCACCAGCCACCCCGCACAACCGGGCCTGCCCGATGCCGGCGCGTTGGCAAGGACGCCCCGCGTCGTCGTGGTGGGTGCGGGCATCGCCGGGCTGGCGGCGGCGGCCGGGCTGGTCGAACGCGGCGTCGCCGTCGAAGTCGTCGAGCGGGAGTCCTACCTCGGCGGGCGCGTCGGCGGCTGGACCGACAAGGCTGACGACGGCGTCGACCTACCGATGAACCGCGGCTTCCACGCATTCTTCCGGCAGTACTACAACCTGCGGGATCTGCTGCGGCGCATCGACTCCGGGCTGGGCATGCTCACTCCCGTCGAGGACTACCCGCTGGTCGACGGGCAGGGCAGGCGTGACACGTTCCGCGGCCTTCCGCAGACGCCGCCGTTGAACGCGTTGGCCTTTGCATTGCGCAGCCCGACGTTCCGGTTGCGCGACCTGGTCCGGCTCAACGCCCGTGCGGCCGCGCCGCTGGCCGCCGTATCGGTTCCCGATATCTACCAGCAGCTCGACCACCTCGACGCTGACAGCTTCCTGCGTGACATCAACTTTCCCGTCGCCGCACGGCATCTGGCATTCGAGGTCTTCTCCCGCAGCTTCTTCGCCGAGCCCGCCGACCTTTCCGCCGCCGAGCTGGCAACCATGTTCCACATCTATTTCCTCGGCTCAAGCGAGGGTCTGATCTTCGACGTAGCCAACGCCAACTTCGATGTGGCCCTGTGGAATCCGTTGCGCGATTATCTGGAATCGCGGGGCGCCCGGTTCCACACCGGTGTCTCGGTCACCGCGGTAACCACCGATCCAGGCTTGCGGGTGCGTTGCGATTCCGGCACCGACCTCGAGTGCGACGGAGTGGTGCTGGCCACCGACGTCACGGGTCTTCAGCGCATCGTCGACGGATCACCCGACCTTGGTGACACCGATTGGCGGGCCCGGATCGGTGCGCTCGGCACCGCACCGCCGTTCGTCGTGCAGCGGCTGTGGCTCGACCGGCCGGTACGGGCCGACCGGTCGGCGTTCCTCGGGACGGGTGGCCGCCCGCCGCTGGACAATGTCAGCGTGCTCGAACACTACGAACGGGAAGCGACGGCATGGGCCCGGCGCACCGGGGGTTCGGTCGTCGAGCTGCATTCCTACGCGGTGACCGGGCCGCACGAGGGCCTGCGCGGCCGTATGCTCGCCCGACTGCACGAGCTCTACCCGGAGACCGAGGGCGCCGAAATCGTCGACGAACGGATGCTGTGCCGCAGCGACTGCCCCCGATTCGCCCCCGGTGACCACGCCGCGCGGCCCACGGTCACCACTCCACATCCCGGTGTCATGCTGGCCGGCGACGGCATCCGCATCGACCTGCCCGTGGCCCTGATGGAACGCGCCGCGACGACGGGCTGGTCGGCGGCGAACCAGCTACTCGCCCACTACGGGCTGGCGGGCCACGTTCTGCACACCGTGCCGGTACAGGGCCGGTCCGGCGCCCTGCGGCGGCTCGCGCAGCTGGAAAGGCGGTCGGTGCTATGAGCAAGCTCGGTGGTCTGAAGGCGAAGTGGGCGAAAACGTCGCCGTTCAAAGTGCTTCCGCGCGAGCAGTGGACAAGCCAGCGGCCCACCTACAAGGACGCCGAGCCCGCGATCATCGACGCCGCGCTGCTCCGTTCGCAGCGCAGGCCCAGCGGCAACTGGTACGCGTTCGCCGCCAGCGACTCGATCCGCAAGGGCCCGCTCGGCACGTCGGTGGGCGGCCTGGAGATCGTGGCATGGCGCGACACCGACAGCACCCTGCATGTCGGACCGGCAACATGTCCGCACCTCGGCGCGAACCTGGCGACGGGCACCGTGGACTGCGGCGCGCTGATCTGTTCGTGGCATGGGCTGCGACTCGAGGGCGGCCGCGAGTTCGGCTGGAAGCCGTACCCGGCGTACGACGACGGGGTGCTGGCCTGGGTCCGGCTCGATCGCATCGGCGGCGAAGAGCCAACCGACCTGCCGCTACTGCCCGCGCGGCCCGACGGTCCGACACTGCATGCGGTCACGCGGCTGGTCGGCACGTGCGAGCCGAGCGACATCATCGCCAACCGGCTCGACCCGTGGCACGGCGCCTGGTATCACCCGTACTCGTTCGCCGCGCTCGAGGTGCTTTCGGCGCCACCCGCAGACGTCGACCTGCCCGAGGACTCGGACCGCTTCCTGGTGCCGGTGACGTTCCACATCGGTCGGTTCGGGGTCCCGGTCGTCGCCGAGTTCACCAGCCCGGAGCCGCGCACCGTCGTGATGCGCATCATCGACGGTGAGGGTGCAGGCAGCGTCGTCGAAACCCACGCCACCCCCGTCGGCGCCGGACCCGACGGGCTGCCGCGCACCGCGGTGATCGAGGCCGTCGTCGCCCACTCCGACCGGCCCGGTTTCGTGCACGCCCTGCACGGCAGGCCGATGATCACGCCGTTCATGCGGTATGCGGCGACCCGGTTGTGGCGCGACGATCTTGCCTACGCAGAACGGCGCTACCAGGTGCGCACCCGCGACTAGGGCGCGACGACGATCTCGGCCTTGTCCGGGTAGAACGCCGCGTGCCCCGCGATGTCGCCGACTGCGGGGTAGGGCTGCTCGTAGGTCCAGATCACGTCTTCGACGGCGTCACCGGAGGCGCTCGTAGTCACGTGGTAGTAGCTGGCGTCGCCCTTGAACGGGCAGTACGTGGTGGTGGCGCTGGGCTTCAGCACGTTCTGGGCGACGTCGCGCATCGGGATGTACTGCACCGCGGGATACGTGGACTCCTGCAGCGTCAACGCATCGTCGGTGTCGGCGACGACGACACCGTTAACCAGCACGGTCACATGCTTGCCGGTGGGTTCCACGGTGATCGGGTGGGTAGCGCTGGGCTGGTGGACGGGTCGGTCGGTCATGGCTGTCTCCTGACGAATGGATTGCCCATCTCATTGTCGACAACCTGTCCATAGGCACCTTTCTTCCGGCCCGGCCACCTACGATTCCGACATGACCGATACCGCACCGGCCTCCGCGGAGGCGGAAGTTGTCATCGATGCCGACCCCGCCAAGGTGTACGACCTGATCACGGATCTACCCACGCTGGCCTCACTGGCCGAGGAAAACCACGCGATGGAGTGGCGCAAGGGCGACAAGGTGAGTCCCGGTGCGGTTTTTCGTGGCCATAACCGCAACGGCTCGCATCGCTGGAGCACGACCTGCACCATCACCGACGCCGAAGCGGGCCGCGTTTTCGCTTTCGACGTGCGTTACGCGGTGCTGCCGATCGCGCGCTGGCGCTACGACATCGTTCCCGCCGACGGCGGCGGCTGCCGGGTCACCGAGCGAACCTGGGATCGCCGGCCCGGCTGGTTCAGCAAGACCGCGTGGGTCGGCACCGGCGTTCGCGACCGCGACTCGGCCAATGCCGAGCACATCAGGCTGACCCTGGCGCGGCTGAAGGAGAAGGCCGAAACCGGTTAGGGCCTGCCCGCGATCTTGTCGGCGACGACGGCGATCGGCGACGTCGTCGACCGGCCCCGGCTCTCGTGCCAGTCCGCCAGCTTGTAGGCCACGTACATGCCGCGCACACCCAACCAGCGCAGCGGCTCGGGCTCCCAGTTCGGCGAGCGGTGGCCCACCCACGGCAGCTCGGTCAACGGGCTCGGCTGGTCCAGCACCAGATCGGCAAGGGTACGGCCGGCTAGATTCGTCGCGGTGACACCATGGCCGACATATCCACCGGCCCAACCCAATCCGGTGTTCTTGTCGAGTGCGATGCCGGCCGACCAGTCCCGCGGCACCGCGAGCACGCCGCACCAGCCGTGCGCGATCGGCACATCGCGGATCTGTGGCAGCACCTCGCGCAGCATTGAGGTCAGATGCGCGATCGTGCGCTCGGGAACCCGGCCGTCGTCGTCGGTGCGTGAGCCGAAGCGGTACGGCACGCTGCGGCCGCCGATCGCGATCCTGTCGTCATCGGTGCGCTGGGCGTAGAAGAAGCCGTGTGCGGCGTTCCCGAGCGTCTCGCACCCGCGCCAGCCGATGGACTCCCATACGTCCTCGGGGATCGGATCCGTGGCGATCATCGAGCTGTTCATCGGCAGCCAACGACGCCGCAGGCCGGGCAGCGCGGCGGTGAACCCCTCGGTCGCCCGCAGCACGATCGGCGCGCGCACGGTGCCGTGCGGCGTGCTCGCCTGCCCGGCGGTGATCGCGGTGACGGGCGTCTGCTCGTAGACGTCCACGCCGAGCCCTGCCACGGTGTCCGCCAGCCCACGCGCGAGCCGCGCGGGCTGCACCCGGGCACAGTGCGGGTTGTGGTAGG
Source organism: uncultured Actinomycetota bacterium (assembly GCA_963713225.1). Taxonomy (GTDB): domain Bacteria; phylum Actinomycetota; class Actinomycetes; order Mycobacteriales; family Mycobacteriaceae; genus Mycobacterium. Next base: position 418,545 of record CAVQLB010000006.1, read on the forward strand.
CGGCGAGCACGCCGTCGAGCTTGATCCGTTCCGCCGCTTGGGTTTTCGTCAGGCGATCGACGTCGACCTTCCAGCTGAGCTCTTCGTCGATCTCGGCGGACAGCCGCGAGGCCTGGGCGGCGTTGCGGGCGATCCGCAGGGTGCCGCCCTTGACGATGCCCGCGTCGATGCCTTCGCGCGCCGCGACGTCGATCACTTCGTCGACGGCCTCGTTCAGCGCCCGCTGCCAAGCCACCACTGCGTCGAGGCCGTGCTCGGCCGCCATTTTGTTGCGGTCACCGGGGACCAGTCCCGACAGCCAGCCACCGTTGCGGCCGGACGCGCCGAACCCGGCGAACCGGGCTTCCAGCACAGCGATGCGCAGCGACGGGTCCGCGTGTTTGAGGTAGTAGGCCGTCCACAGGCCGGTGTAGCCGGCGCCGACGATGCAGATGTCGGCGTCACGGTCGCCCGGCAGCGCGGGACGGCAGGGCGGCAGCTGGTCGTACCAGTGCGAGACGCGGCCGTTGATCGGGGAGGGCACCGTCAGATTCTGGCAGGCGCCCCTCAGAACGCGTAGCGGTGGTATTGCGCCATGTAGCGCAGCTTCGGGACGACCCGCATCATGCCGAGCGTCGCGCGGTAGTACCAGGGCACTCGGGCGAAGTCGTCCGATTCGATGGCCGATACCCATGACAGCAGCCGCACTCCGGGCACCGTGTCGACGATGTCGGCGGGCTCGTCGATGCCCCAATGCAGGGTCGCCCCGGAGCGCCGCACCACGGTGTTCGTCCACTGCGACTTGATGCCCAGCCGGTTGAACGCGTCGAACTGCAACTCCCCTGACGGAGCGTGCTCGACGATGCGACGCAGCAGAGCGACGCCTTCCCGCTCGGTGAGGTACATCGTCAGGCCCTCGGCGATCATCAGCGTCGGCCGGTCGGCGGGGATGTCGGCCAGCCAGGCCGGATCGGTGACCGACGCGGCGACGACGTGGTAACGCGGCCTCTCCGGGTAGAGCTGTTCGCGCAGGGTGGCGACATCGGGGTAGTCCACGTCGTACCAGTCGACGCCCGGGCCGGGTTCTAACCGGAAGTACCTGCTGTCCAGACCACACCCCAGGTGCAGCACCACGGCCTCGGGGTTCACGGCCAGAAATTGCCGCGCCCATTCGTCGAAGTGCGCGGACCGGGTGGTCACTGCAGGGGACCTGCGTGCCGTGATCGTCGTCTTCGACCAGTCGTAGTCGATCCGGTCGACGATGTCTTTGGCCCACCGGTCGCCGAGGATCGGCTTCTCTAGGTCGGCGTCAAGCGCCTTCGCGTAGAACGTCGCCAGCATCGTCTGAGGAGCTCCGGACAGGTCGACGTGCAGTTTCTCCGTCACGTCAGCCCAGGCTAGTCGTGTTTCCGCCACAAGCCGCGCGGCTGAACGGCCGGCCGCGCGTCGTTCAGCCGGTCTGCTTGCTCTTGCGCTTGGCGTCCCGCAGACCGACCCAGAACCGCGCAGCCTCACGGATCGACTCCTCGACCGGCTTTGGCTCCCAACCCAATTCGCGCCGCGCCTTCGCGCAGTCGACGGGCGCCTCGGCGCGCATCAGCCGCAGAGATGCCAGCGACAGCTGTTCGTCGGTACCTTTTAGCCGCGCCTTCGCGCTGCCCATGGCCGCCAGCGCATACGACATGGCCAGCGGTATCGCCTTCGCCGGTGGCGCGACCCCGGCGGCCTCGGCCGCGATGCGGGTCACCTCACCGTTGGTGATCATCTTCTCCGAGATGAGGTACCGCTCACCGACGCGGCCTTTCTCGGCGGCCAGGACCAGTGCGCGAGCGGCGTCGTTCACGCCGACGGCTTCGAGTTCGATGCCCTTCATGACGAAGGGCATCTTGCCGAACGCCGCCCCGGCGATGATGGCGCCGTGCGGTGTCCGGCCCCAGTCGGCGCCGCCGTATGTGGTCGAGACGCACATGGCGACCGCGGGCAGGCCGTGTTCGCGTGCATAGCGCAGCACCAGCTCCTCGGCCTGGACCCGGGACCGCACGTACGGCGTGAGGCCGCGGAGCCGATTGGTCGGCGACGTTTCGCCTCCGTCGAGGATCTTGTCGTCTTCGGTGGCGACGCGGCCGCGCTTGCGTCCAACTGTCACGTAGCTGCTGGTGAAGATAAAGCGTTGCAAACCGGCATCTTTCGCGATCTCGAGCACATTTCGCGTGCCTTCGACGTTGGTGTGGAACAGCGGTGCCGGATCTTTGAGCCAGCCGCGGGTGTCGACGACGCAGTAGTAGACGACGTCGCAGCCCGTCATCGCCTCGCGCAGGACGTCGTCGTTCCAGATGTCGCCGACGAACCGCGTCACCTTCAGGTCGTCGATGCCGATCGTGTTGGCGCCCTCGCGCACCATCACCCGAACGTCTCCCCCGCAAGCGGGAGGTGCCCCCAGGCGGCGGTTGACGAGTTGGCGCGTGACATGGCTGCCCAGGTAGCCGTTGGCGCCGATGACGAGAACGGTCATCGCGCGCCTCCGAACTGCTTCATCCATGCCGCCGCCTCATCGGGCAGCGTGCCGAGCGCTTCGGCTTTCTCGCACCACTTCGCGGTCGCGGACACGAACCGCAGCGGGTTGTAGACGTCCTCCTGGCGACACCACTGTCCGTCGCCGGCGTAGGTGATGATCGAAATGTTCGTCGCGCTGATGATGGTGCCGTCACCGGGGTCGCGCATCGGGTTGTCGAGCTCGCAGATGATCCGCCCGGTCGATTCGTCGATCACCGACCAGAGCGACGGAAAGTGCGTCATGTAGCTGCCGGGGAAGGTCTCCATGGTCTGCCAGATCCACTTCCGAACCTCCTCGCGGCCGCGCATGGTGCCCGCCGCGTGCTCGACGTAGACGATGTCCGGGCTGTACTGCTCGACCCAGGGATCCCAGTCGCGGGTCTGGGCGGCCCGATCTACTGTCTGCTCGAAGTTCGCGAATGCCTCTGCCAGCTCGTCGCGGGTGAACACCTTGCTCGTCACGGGACAAACTAGAACACGTTCTACCTGGGTTTGTCGAGCGTGTTCACGACGCGCTGAGCACCTGCCGGTCGCCCAGCGGACTCTGCAGCGGCACCTCGAGCGTGCCGAACAGCGCGATCATGATGCACGGGCGGTTGACGGCCCCCGGCAGCGTCCCGCTCTGCAGGTCCACTGTCACCGTCTCGCTGGTCTCCTGCGCCGTCGCGTGCACGCCGTAACAGGTGTCTGTGCCCGTCGTGAAGTTCACCTGAACCGCGTTGTCGATGGCTGCGCGGCTCCACGACTCGACCGGAATCGGGTGCGAATCGGCGATGGCCGGATTGTCGGTGAATACGACGCCGCCCGGTGGCACCTCGGGCGGCGCAGTCGGCTCGGCCACCGCCGTCGGGACCCCGAACGCGAGGAGAAGCATGCCCGTCACCGCGATCGTCGTCACCCTTGTCATCGCCGCCCGCATGCGTCCACCGTACCGACGCTGACCAGGATTAATCGACGGCCGTATACCGTTATAGCAACGCCATGAAAAGCAACTATCACAAGAATCCCGAAGCGGTCGGTGCGCTGTCACCGGAGCAGTATCAGGTAACCCAGAAGAACGGCACGGAGCGGCCGTTCACCGGCGAGTACTGGGACAACCACGAGCCCGGCATCTACGTCGACGTCGTCTCCGGCGAACCGTTGTTCGCCTCGGTGGACAAGTTCGAGAGCGGGTCCGGTTGGCCGAGCTTCACCAAGCCTATCGAGAGCCGAACGGAACCGAGTATGTGGTGGAGAAGCGCGACATCTCGCACCTGATGATCCGTACCGAGGTGCGCTCGGCGCACGGCGACAGCCACCTGGGCCATGTCTTCACCGACGGCCCGAAGGCCGACGGCGGGCTGAGGTACTGCATCAACTCCGCCGCGTTGCGGTTCATCCACCTCGATGACCTAGAGGCTGAAGGATATGGGCAGTACCGGCAGCTGTTCACGACCAAGAAGGAGGACGCATGACCGACCAGCAGAAGGCGATCCTGGCAGGCGGCTGCTTCTGGGGTATGCAGGACCTGATCCGTAAGCAGCCCGGCGTGATCTCCACCCGGGTGGGCTACACGGGCGGTGAGAACGCGAACGCGACCTACCGCAACCATCCCGGGCACGCCGAGGCGATCGAGATCGTCTACGACCCCGCGCAGACCGACTATCGGGCGCTGCTGGAGTTCTTCTTCCAGATCCACGATCCGACGACGAAGAACCGGCAGGGCAACGACGTCGGCACCAGCTATCGCTCGGCGATCTTCTACACCGACGACGAGCAGAAGCGGGTCGCGCTGGACACCATCGCCGATGTGGAGGCGTCAGGACTGTGGCCGGGCAAGGTCGTCACCGAGGTGACGCCTGCGGTCGATTTCTGGGAGGCCGAGCCTGAGCATCAGGACTACCTCGAGCGGCTCCCGTGGGGCTACACCTGCCACTTTCCGCGACCGGACTGGCAGCTGCCGAAGCGCGCGGCACATCTGGGCCCACGCGCAAGCCGGGGAGCCTAGTCAGGTGTGATGGGCTCGCAGCTGGTAGAGCCCGTGCGTGACCGAAACGGTTTGGCCGGCTTCGTCTTTGACCACCGCGTCGAGGGTGAAGTCGGCCTTTCCCTTCTCGGCGGCCTCAGCCGCGATACGTACGATCTCATCTTCGTCGAGGCTGGCCTCTGCGCGCAGATCGCTGCGCGCCATCCCGGTGAACTTGATGTCGACGTTCTTCACCAGCGGGTAGTACTTGGCGCTGTCGAAGCTCGCCAGCGTGATGATGCCGCCGAGGATCTCGGCGACGGTGAACTGCACGCCGGCGTAGACGACACCGAAGTGGTTGCCGTTGCCTTCCAGCGGCACGGATGCGGCGGCATACCCGCGGCCCGCCTCGACCACCTTGATACCCATTTTGTGCGCAGGCGGGATGGTGTACTCCATCGCGCCGTTCATCATGTCGACGAGGTCGGTCACAACCGCTGAGACTACTTGCGCCGGTGCAACACCACGCGGCCGCCATCCTTGGGTGTATAGGCAACGCCCCGGTGATGCGACCTTCTCGTCCGGGGCGTCATCCGTTTCGATTCGGAAGTGCGCCAACACGGTCCGCAGCACCACATCCATTTCGGTGTTGGCGAATGCGGCGCCGATGCAGCGACGGGTTCCGCCGCCGAACGGTAGCCACGCGAATGTCGGGGGCTTGGCGTCGACGAAGCGGTATGGATCGAAGCGCTCGGGGTGCGGGAAGATGTCCGCGTTGTCATGTAGGTCGGCGATGCTCACGAGAATCGTGTAGCCGTGCGGGATCTCCCATCCGCCGACGTCGAACTTCGGCGCCTTGACGTGGCGGGCCGCGAAGTCGATCACCGTTCGCGCCCGCTGCAACTCGAGGATCGTGGCCTGCCGGAAATCGCTGCCATCCTCATCGACCTCCTTGACCAGTTCAGCCAGGATGTCGGGATGGCGGCGCAACCGCTCGAACGCCCAGCCCAGCGACGATGCGGTGGTTTCATGCCCGGCGCCGAGCAAGGTCAGCAGTTCGTCGGAGACGTCCTGCCGCGACATCGCGCTACCGTCTTCGTACCGGCTGCGCAGCAGCAGCGCCAAAATGTCTGATCGCTGATCAAGATTCGCATCCGCCTCGGCCTTGTCGATCAACGTGAAGACAACACGGTCGAACTTCCGGCGGAACTCCGCCAGCCTGCCCCATGGGCTGCGGCGCCCGGTGCTGAACGGCGGCTCGGGCAGGGTGGCCATTCGTGACCCCAGCTTCACCCACGGCGGGAGGATCTCCCGTAGCTCGTCGAGCTCTTCCCCGTCGGCGCCGAACACTGTCCGAAGGATCACGTTCAGCGTGATTCGGTTCATCGGTTCGAGCGTCCGGAACTCCTTGCCCTCAGGCCAGTTCGCGCTTTCGCGCAGGGTCTCTTCCTCGATGACCTTCTCGTAGTTCTTGATGCTCTGGCCGTGAAACGGCGGGGCAAGCAGTTTGCGCCTGTTCCGGTGCTCCTTACCGTCGAGCGCGAACACCGATCCAGGACCGAAAATGCGGCTGAGGTTCGGCTGGACGTTGATCAAGTCGTCGGTGCTCGCCATGAACACCGACCGCACGAGGGCCGGGTCGGAGACGATGACGGTCCTGCCGAAGAACGGGATGTTGATACCGAACACCCGGCCGTACCGCTTGGCGCCGTCGCGCATCGTCTTGCGGCGGAATGCGGCGAAGGCGACGCCTTGGACCACCTTCGGCAGCCGCAACGCGGGCGGACGCTTCTTCGGTTGATCCGAAGAGGGGGCTTCCGTGTTGACGATGGCTGTCTCGCTCACGCCGCATCACTCCAAACAAGTCTGTGGTACCGCTTCGTACCGCGTCGTTTCACTGAACGGTACTCTGCGGTACCGTGTTGTGACAAGCTTTAATCACTAAATGCGGGGAGGATCGATGACCGTGACCGTCGCCGAGGATTGGCAGCCCGTCGTCGCCGACGACGCCGCCAGCCCGTTCCGCGGCCGGTTACTCGACGGCCTCGCCGCGTCAATCACCGAACGCGGTTACCGCGACACCACCGTGGCCGACATCGTCCGGCATGCCCGGACCTCCAAGCGCACGTTCTATGACCAGTTCTCCAGCAAGGAGGAGTGCTTCATCGAGCTGCTGCGATCGAACAACGATGCGCTGATCACCCGGATCCGCGCAGCGGTGGACCCCGAAGCGGACTGGGATCTGCAGGCCCGCCAGGCAGTCGACGCCTACGTTGACCACATCGAGTCGCGGCCGGCCATCACGCTCAGCTGGATCCGGGAGGCGCCTGCATTGGGCGCGGTGGCGGCACCGCTGAACCGCCTGGCCATGAGCCGGCTGACCGATCTGCTCGTCGATCTCAGCGACAGCCCGGGGTTCCGGCGTGCGAACCTGGCGCCGCTCTCCCGGCCGTTGGCGCTCATCCTGCTCGGCGGTCTGCGCGAGCTGACAGCTCTTTTCGTCGAGGACGACCGAGATGTTCGCGGTATCACGGAGTCGGCGGTCAATGCCTCGATCGCCATCCTCGGCGCAGGGCGCGCCGACTAACTCATCATCAGTCGCGCGGACTTCTCCAGCCGGTCGGCGATGTCGGCATAGGAGCCGTATCCCATCCCGGCACGCACGAGCGCCCCGGCGTACAACAACTCCAGCGACTCGATCACGTCCTGGTCGCGTTCGGATCCGAGCGCGGCGACCAGCCGGTCGTGAATGTCACGGCCGATGCGCAGCCGCAACACCTCGACATCGGGATCCTTGCCCAGCAGCGCGCTGGTGACCGCACCCGCGAACTCCGGCTCGTCGGCGACCAGTAATGCGATGTGGCGCAGCACGTCGATCACCCGGTTCGCCGCATCGTCGGAGTCATCCGTCGTAGGCGGAGCCCCCGCTAGCCTGCGCCAGAACACCTCGGCGACCATGTGCTCCTTGGACGAGAAGTAGGTGTACGCGGTCGCCGCGCCCACCCCGGCCTCGGCGGCAACGCGCCGCACGGTCAGGCCGGCAAACCCATCCCTGGTGAGGATCTCGACCGCGGCCTTGCCCAAGCGTTCGACGGTGTCGGCTTGTTTGACGGTCAGACGGCGCCGAGTCGACTCGAGCGCCGGATCGGACACATGTCCGGACGCTACTACAACCGCCATTCACCAGCAACGGTAGGTTGGACGTCGATGAGCCACACCGATATCGAACTACCCGCTTCGGCCGCCAGGCTGTTCGCACTCGCCGACCAGGTCACCGGCTTCATGCCTGCCGACGAGGGGCGCGTGCTCTACGACACCGCTGTCCGCTACCTCGGCGACGGAGTCGCGGTCGAGATCGGCACGTACTGCGGCAAGTCCACACTGATGCTCGGTGCCGCGGCGCAGCATGGTGGCGGAGTGATCTACACCGTCGACCACCACCACGGTTCAGAAGAGCACCAGCCGGGCTGGGAGTACCACGACACCTCATTGGTCGACGCCGCCAGCGGCCGGTTCGACACGCTGCCGTCGTTACGCCGCGCGCTCGACGCCGCCGAGCTGGACGAACACGTCGTGGCCGTGGTCGGGAAGTCAGTCGTCGTCGCGCGTGGCTGGCGAACGCCGTTGCGCCTGTTGTTCATTGACGGCGGCCACACCGAAGAGGCGGCCCAGCGCGACTTCGACGGCTGGGCGAAGTGGGTCGACGTGGGCGGCGCCCTTGTCATCCACGATGTGTTCCCCGACCCGGCGGACGGCGGCCAGGCGCCCTTCCACGTCTACCGCCGTGCGCTCGACACCGGAGATTTTCGGGAGGTCGCGGCCATCGGCTCGATGCGGGTGCTGGAACGCGTATCCGGCACGCCGGGAACGGTTTTCGAAGTCAGCGACCGCTCGTAGCGCAGGCGCAGTCGAACTCGCCTTCCAGACCGCGCGGCAGGTTGACCCCGCGGAAGATTCCGCTGCCCGCCGTGGTCGACGACAGCGCGTCGGCAGCGAGGATCATCGCGCCGCCCGTCCAGGTGGTGCGCTCCTCGGGCCAACGCTTCCCGTCGGCGAAAACCAAACCGGTCCAGTAGGAACCATCATCCTCGCGGAGATGGTGCATGGCCGCGAACTGCTCGTGTGCCCGCGCCGAGTACCCGATGGCGTCCAATGCCATAACCAGTTCACATGTTTCGGCCCCGGTCACCCACGGCCGGTCATCCACGCACCGAATACCAAGGCCCTCGACGACGAAGTCGTCCCATCGCTCGTCGATGCGGGACCGCGCCGCCTCGCCGCGCAGTGCGCCACCGAGGACCGGGTAGTACCACTCCATGGACCACCGGTCTTTGGACACGAAGAGGTCGGGGTGGTGGGCGATCGCGTGGCCGAGCTGACCGACGGCGAACTCCCACTCGGGCTGCGGATCGTTGAAGTGGTCCGCCAGGGCGAGCGCGCAGCGCAGGCTGTGATAAATACTTGCGCATCCGGTCAGCAGCGCATCGGGCTCCGGACCGGAGTCGCTTCGGGCCCAGGAGATCTCGCCGCTCGGCCGCTGCAGATCGAGCACGAAGTCGACCGCCTTGCTGACGACGGGCCACATGTTCTCGGCGAACCGCCGGTCACGGGTGACCAGCACGTGGTGCCAGACCCCGGTCGCGATGTAGGCGCAGAAGTTACTGTCGCTGTTGGCGTCCTCGATGACGCCGTTGCGCAACTGAATCGGCCACGATCCGTCCGCCCGCTGGGCGGACTTGCACCAGTCGAACGCGGCACGCGCGGGTTCCAGTAGACCCGCCGCGGTGAGCGCCATCGCGTTCTCGACGTGGTCCCATGGGTCGGTGTGCCCGCCGTCGGACCACGGGATGGCGCCGGAGGACTCCTGCGTCGCGGCAATCGACTGGGCGGTCTGGCGGCACTGCGCGGGTGTCAGCACGCTGCGCACACCGGGTACGTCAGGTCGCAGCACCTGGCACCGCCGGCTTCTCGAAGTACAACGCCACACTCTTGCCGATCAACGGGTTCAGCAGCGACTCTGCCGTTCGCGTCAGCCATGGTCGGCTCATCAGGTCCCACACCAGCAGCTTGTGGTAGGCCGTCACCAGCCGATGATCCGACTTCGATGTGCCGACAGCGCATTTCAGCCACCAATACGGCGAGTGCAGCGCGTGCGCGTGATGGGTGTGGATGAACCGCAGGCCGTGGCCGAGAACCTTGCCCCGCAGTTCGTCGGCGCGGTAGATCCTGATGTGACCACCCTCGTTGGCGTGGTACTCATCGGACAGTGCCCAGCACAACCGCTCGGGTAGCCACCGCGGCACCGTGATGGCGAGCGCGCCACCCGGTTTGAGGACACGGACGAGTTCGGCGATCGCCCAGTCATCCTCGGGCACATGCTCCAGGATCTCCGACGCGATGACACAGTCGAATGTGCCGTCGGCGAAAGGCAGGTCGAGTGCGTCGCCCTTGACCGCCTCGGCCCTCGCCGAGGCGGGCACCTCTCCCTCGTCCTCCATCGCCTGCAGGATCTCGTCGACGTCGTTCAGATCACTCGCGTTCTGGTCGAACGCGATAACGTCCGCGCCCCGCCGGAACGCCTCGAACGAATGCCTGCCCGCCCCGCAGCCGACGTCGATCACCTTCGTGCCCGCCCCGATACGCAACCGGTCGAAGTCGACGGTCAGCATTTGCCGACCCGGGCGCGAGCCTGTTCGTAGACCGCAACGGTCTGGGCCGCAACGGATTCCCAGCTGAACACGTCGAGCGCGCGACGGCGGCCGTTCTCGCCCAGGCGCTGCAGTTCCAGCGGCGAGTCGAGCAGTTCGCCGAGGACCTTGGTGAGCTCGTCGACGTCGGCGGGCTTGACTAGCCGCGCGCACTCGCCGTCGGACCCGACCACCTCGGGCAGCGCCCCGGCCCGGCTGGCGACGATCGGCGTACCGCTGGCCATCGCCTCCACCGCAGGCAGCGAGAAGCCCTCGTAAAGCGAAGGGATGCAAGCGACTTCAGCCGAAGCCAGCAGGTCTGCGAGCTCAGAGTCGGACAGCCCGCTGGAACTGTGCACGATGTCGGAGATGCCGAGCTCGGCGATCAGCTTCTCGGTCGGCCCGTTCGGCTCCAGTTTGGCGACGAGCTGCAGTTCGAGGTCGCGCTCGATGCGCAGCCGCGCAATCGCATGCAGGAGATGACTCACGCCCTTGAGCGGGACGTCGGCGCTGGCAATGGCGATGATGCGATTGCGCACCCGATGCTGTGCGGGCTTGAACAGCTCGGTGTCGACACCGAGCGGAACGACGTGCAGTTGGTCGGACGACACCGCAAAATCCTCCGCGATATCGGCGGCCGACGTCGACGACACGGTCAACAGCTCGGGGATCTGGCGGGCGACGCCCTTCTGCATCTCGGCGAAGCCGTACCAGCGGCGCACCAGTGGCTTCCGCCACCACCGCGCGGCGGCCACGTCCAGAACGCGGTCGCGGGTGATCGGGTGATGCACCGTTGCCACCACCGGCAGACCCAGCTCGGCGATCTTCAACAGGCCGGTGCCCAGGCACTGGTTGTCGTGCACGACGTCGAAGTCGGCCCGCCGGTCGGCCAGCGCCCCAGCGGCACGCAGGCTGAACGTCCTGGGCTCCGGGAATCCGGCGGTCCACGTCGTCAGCAGCTCGAGCAGGTCGATGCGGCTCTTGATTTCGTTAGGCCATGGCACACGGAACGGGTCCGGCTCGCGGTACAGATCGAGGCTGGGCACCTTGGTCAGGCGCACCCGCGGGTCGAGCACCTCGGGATAGGGCTGACCGGAGAACACCTCGACGTCGTGGCCCAGCTCGACGAGTCCGCGGCTCAGGTGGCGGACATAGACGCCCTGCCCACCGCAGTGCGTCTTGCTCCGATAGGACAGAAGGGCTACGCGCATGCTCAGTTCACTCCGGGTTTCCGGGCTGACGAGCGCTTGCGCGAGGAAACGACCAGCCCCGCTTGCGCACCCTCACGACCTGCGGTCCGAGTCGACAACAGGCCACTGGACATGTGTCCAGACTATAGTTTGACGGTCTATCTGACGCAACGCGGCCACCCTGTCTGACTACCACAGTCACGCCTACCCGTCGCGCCCAGCCGTCGATTCGAGACGGCCGCCACCGGGTATCCAGAGCGACATCTGATCATGAATCGAGGCAGGAATGACCGCACACATCGAAGCCCGCTTTGAGATCGCGAACTGGGACGAGACGCCCTTCGAGGACGGGGACGACGCGTCCAAACTCACCGAGGCCCTGGTTTCCAAGAAGTACACCGGAGACGTCGAGGGCACGTCGACGACGAAATGGCTGTTGGCCTACGCGCCGGACAAGACGGCGACCTACGTCGGCATCGAACACATCAAGGGCACCGTCGGCGGCAAGCGCGGCGGCCTGGTGCTGCTGCACGACGGCGTCTTCTCTGACGGCGTCGCAACGGCCACGTTGCGCGTCGTATCGGGCACCGACGAGTTGGCAGGCGCGACAGGCGACGGGAAGTTCCGCGCGGACCCCGCCGGCTCCCTCACGCTGGATCTCGACGGCGTTTGATCCCGCTACGTCGGCGGAAAGCCGCCGGTGGCCACCGGACCCCAGCGCCGCGGAGTGACCCGGATCAGGCACTTGCCCTGGTCGACCATCGCCTGCCGGTACTCGGCCCAGTCCGGGTGCTCGCCGGAGATCGACCGGAAGTAGTCCACCAACGGTTCGACGGCATCGGGCAGCTCGATCAGTTCGGCGTCGCCGTCCACCTGGACATACGGCCCGTTGAAGTCGTCGGACAGCACCGTCACGCTCGCGGTGGGCGAACGACGGATGTTGGCCGACTTGGCGCGCTGCGGGTAGCTCGCGATGACAATACGTCCGTCGTCGTCGACGCCGCCGGACACCGGCGAGCTCTGCAGCGACCCGTCGGCCCGAAACGTGGTGAGCACCATGCGATGTCGCGGACGGATGAAGTCGAGCAATTCGGGTAAGCCGACCGCGTCTGCGGTGGCGTACTTTCTGGCCACCAAGCCAGCCTAGCGATCGACCGGAGGACGGATATGGACGGCGAAGATGCTTTCGACCGACTGATGTCGCTGCTCGACTACCCGATGTTCGTGGTCACGACTCGCGCAGACGATGAACTGTCGGGTTGCCTCGTCGGCTTCTCGACCCAGGTGAGCATCGACCCGCCGCGCTTTCTCGTCGGCCTGTCGAAGCGCAACCACACCTATCGGATCGCGGCGCACGCCGACCATCTGGCCGTGCATCTGATACCACGGACACACACCGAGATTGCCCGGCTGTTCGGCGGCGAAACCGGCGATCGGGTCGACAAGTTCGGGCGCTGCGCATGGCATGCCGGCCCGGAGGACATGCCGATCCTCGAAGACGCGGAGGGCTGGTTCGTCGGGACCGTGCTGAACCGCTACGACGTCGGCGACCATGTGGGACATCTGCTCGAGCCGGTGGGGGGAGACATTCCGGAACGCTTCGAGCAGCTCGTCACCTTCGCCGACGTACGCGATCTGGAGCCCGGCCACGAGGCATAGCTTCGCCGCCTGTTCCGTTAATTGCGGCCACGACGGCAAATCCAGCGTTCCCGCTGTCTTTGCTCGGTACCGTTGGGCGAATCATCGGCATTTTTATCGGAGGACGGTTGGCACTATGGCGGGCGGGATGGCGTCTGAGTTGGCGGCCGCCGGGTTCGAGGACGCCGTCGAGGTCGGCCGGGGCGGCAGCGGGGTCGTCTATCGCTGCTCCCAGAAGGCACTAGGGCGAAGCGTCGCAATCAAGGTGCTTGCGTCCGATCTCGACCACGATGACCGGGAACGATTTCTGCGTGAGGGTTACGCGATGGGAGGCCTTTCCGGCCACCCGAACATCGCGAACATCTTGCAAGTCGGCGTAACCGAGAGTGGCCGGCCATACATCGTGATGCCGTACCACGCAGCGGGTTCCCTCGCGCAGCGCGTGCGCCAGGAGGGCCGGATACCGTGGCCTGAGGCGATGCGCATCGGGGTGAAGTTGTGCGGGGCGCTGGAAACCGCGCACCGGACAGGCACGCTGCACCGCGATATCAAGCCCGCGAACGTGCTCGTCAACGATTACGGCGAACCGCAACTGAGCGACTTCGGGACCGCCCGCATCGCCGATGGGTACAAAACCGTGACCGGGTACTTCACCGGCACCATCTCCTACACCGCGCCCGAGGTGCTCGGCGGGAAACCGCCGACGGTCGCGGCCGACATCTACTCCCTTGGCGCATCAATTTACGCGCTGATCGCCGGGAATCCCCCGCACGAGCGCAACCCCGACGAGGAGCTCATCGCGCACTACCTGCGGATCACCTCGACGCCGGTCCCGGACCTGCGTCCGGAGGGCATCCCTGCTGATATCTGCGCTGCGATCGAGAAGGCGATGTCGATCGAGCCGGCCGACCGGCAAGCGTCGGTGGAGGAGTTCGGCCACGAACTGCAAATGGCGCAGCGGCACAACGGGCTGCCTGCGGATCCGATGGCGCTCAGTGAGCCCGGCGGCCATCCGGTGCAGACGGGCGGGACGCCGCCGCAGACGGGCGGGACGCCGCCGCAGACGGGCGGGACGCCGGCGACGCCGGTCTCAGGCCCCTCCGGTCGCACGGACCCCGTCGAAGCGGATCCCATCTCGGCGAGCGGATCGACAGGTTTCTTACCGCCGCCGACTCCGAACATGTTCGCCCACACCGATTCGGTCAGCGCGTCGAGCCTCAAATGGCCGGTGCAGTCGGCCGATCCCCGGACGACGACTCTCAAACCTGAGACGAAGGATCGCAAGAAGATCCTGATCGCCTCCGCGGCCGCCGTGGCTGTGCTGCTGTTGGTGATCGGCGGCATTTACCTCGTCACGTCATCGCGCGACACCGGCGGTGGTGGCCCCGCGAGTCAACCGCCGACCACCGCGGAAGCGCAGCAGGCTTGGGAGCCGATCGCCGACGCGCGCGTTGCCCGCGACGGGGTGGCGGCCACCCAGGCCGACGGCACCATTTGGGTTTTCGGCGGCATGGGGGCGGATAACCGCATCAGCGGGCAACACGAGGGCTACGACCCCGCAATCGACAGCTGGAAAGGCGGCGAGGACCTACCCGTTCCCGTTCAGCATGCGATGTCGGTGACGTGGCAGGACACTCCGACCGTGCTCGGCGGCTGGCGCACCGAAGGCACCAACTCGAAGGTTGCGACCGACCGCGTGTGGCGGGTCGTCAACAGTCGGTGGACTGAGCTGCCGCCTCTGTTGCAGCCCAGGGCGGCGGCGGCGGCCGCAGTAGTAGGCGATCGCATAATCGTCACCGGTGGTGTGGACGCCGGCGGCGAGCTGCTGAACTCCACCGAGATTTTCGACGGCACTGCCTGGAAGCTCGGCGCGCCCATCCCCACCCCACGACAGATGTTGGGCGCGACGTCAGACGGCAAGCTCGTGTACGCCCTCGGCGGTACGAACGGGACCTCCGATCTGGCGGCGGTCGAGACGTACGACCCGGCTGCGGACGCGTGGACGAGCCTGCCCGAACTTCCTGGTCGACGGAGCGACTTCGGCGTGGCGACCACAGACGCCCGGCTTGTGGTGGTGGGCGGCGTGTCACAGGGCGAGGTGCTGAAGAGCGTCGTCGCACTCGATCTCGCCACGCAATCGTGGAATGGTCTGCCGGACTTGGGAACTCCGCGCCATGGCATGGCAGTGGCAGGTGTTGGGAAAACGATCTTTGCGATCGGCGGGGCGAAAGGTGTCGGTGACGCAGAGATAACGTCGTCGGCCGAATCGCTGAAGCTGGCACCGCGTAAACCGCAGCCTGCACCCGAGTGGCGGGTGTTACCGGATGCGCCGACGGACCGGTTGATGATGGCCAGCGCCGTCGTCGGCGACGAGATTTGGGTCGCAGGCGGTATGCGCCAGGGCGAGATGCTGCCGACGGTGGAGAGCTACAACACCAAGACGGGATCCTGGCAACCGCGGCCTCCGCTGCCGATTCCCCTGCATCACGCGACAGCGGCGGCCTATCGCGGTGAAATGGTCGTCATCGGGGGCGCCAGCGACAATCTCGCGGACGCGTCGAACAAGGTCTTCGCATTCCGCGGAGGCAAGTGGGAAGAGCTGCCAGGCCTCCAACATGCCAGGGCGGCGGCCGCGGCGGCAGTCGTCGGCGACAAGCTCGTCGTGGTCGGCGGGCAGGACGACAAGAAACTCGTCGCAGCGACCGAGGTGTTCGACGGGGAGAGCTGGACGCAGGCTGCCGACCTACCGACCCCGCGGGAACACCTGGCTGCGGTGTCGGACGGCGTCTACGTGTACACCGTGGGCGGCCGGAACCTGTCCGCCGACGAGAACTCGGCGGCCTTCGAGCGGTTCGACCCGGAATCCGGAAACTGGGAGAAGCTCCCGGAAATGCCGACTCCACGCGGGAGCTACGGCGCCGCGTTCATCGACGGCCGGATCGTCGCCGTCGGTGGCGAGGAACCGACACGCGTGCTCTCCACGGTCGAGATGTACGACATCGGCAATCGCAAGTGGACGACGCTGGCGCCAATCAACACTCCGGTGCACGGCCAGGTCGTGGCCGCGGTCGGCTCGGCCGTGTATTGCATCGGGGGCGCGGACCGGCCCACACATGAGGGTGCCGTCGCGACCGTCGAGGTCCTCGACTTCACTTAGCCGTCGCGCAGCTGGGCGATCGTGACGGCTCCGCGCCTAAGCGCCTCATTCGCCAGCCGGACCCGGCGGTCTCCCTCGGTGGGGATGGCGAACTTGTCGTACAGGTTCTGCAGATGCTGTTTGATCGCAGCCTCGGTCACGAACAGCTCGCCCGCCATCTGGCGTACAGAGACCGGTTCGGGAAACGGGTCGTCGGAGACCAGAGGACGACACAACACCAGGAGAACGTCGACTTCGCGACGGGTCAGCCGGGCGGGAGTTGGGCGGCGTCGGGAACTATTGTCGCTTCCTCAACCGGCTCGTCGGATTGCCGAGTCTGCTGAAAGACCAACCGACACTTGCCCAGTCGCAGCTCGTCTCCGGAACGAAGAACCCGTTCGGCGTCGATCTTCTCACCGTTGACGTAGGTGCCGTTGCGGCTTCCGACGTCGCGAATGGACCACGCGGAGCCGTGGTTTTCGAGAATGGCGTGCAAGCGAGAGACGGTTGGGTCGTGCTCGAGCGATACCGCGTTAGTTGGGGCCTTGCCGAGGGTCATGCGTGGCCCGGTAAGGGCGACGAGCTCTCGTCCTGACGGTTTCCAGACTTCGAGGTGGGAAGACACGTGACCTCCTATCTAGGCAATTCTGACCTAGATAGGAGGTCCGTGTTTGTCGAACGTGGCGTTGAGGTTTTACGCGTCACCGACTCGCCACGTCTGTTGGTCACTGCCAAGCGGACGGGTCACGACGTTGAAGTCACCGTCCAACGTGGCCTCGAGGAACCGGCCGCTGCTCACCTGCTGAATGGTGACGAATCCGCCGCCGAAGTCCTGGATGCGCCACAGCTGGGTGGCGTTGTCCTGCTGCGGACGGGTGACCACGCGGAAATTCAGTTCACCGATCTCATGCGCATCGAGGAAACGACCGCTGCTGACCTGCTGGATTGTGCTGCCGTTGCCCCAGTCGGTGATCCGCCAGTGCTGGGTGGTGTCGAAGCCCTGGAACGGGCGGGTGACGACCTGGAAGTCCTTTTGCGGGATCTCATGGGCGTCGAGGAAGCGCAGGCCGCCGCCCTGCAGCCGGACGATCCGACTCGGGGCAAACTCCGTCACATCGACGGGCTTTCTGGTGCGCGTGATTTTGGTGGACATGATTTTTCCTTTCGATGGTCGTGCTATTGGATTCGTGACGCTAGGTACGTCACGAGCTCTTGCCGCGGATGCGGTTGATCCGGGCTGATTCCAGGAGCGGCGGCCAGGGCCATTCGCGATGGGCCCCTCCGCGCGGTGCCTTCAGGAAGGCGAGGCCCAGCACCAATCCGAAGATCAGGTGCCCGATCAAGGTGATCGAGATGGTGGCCGTGTTGAGGGGGAACATCATCTCTTGACCGTGCGGAGCGATCGCGACCGTTGCGATCAGCCCGGTCCACGTCGGGAAGACCGCGAAGGCCACTGCAGCGAGGACTGCCTTCACGTTCGACCAGCGATCGATGCCCAGCGCGAATGCGACCACGAAGAAAGCGACACCGAGTCCGCCGCCGTCGCCGATGTAGCGCCACACGTAGCCGACCGCCGCACTGCCCGCGGTGTCCGGCTCGCCGGTGACCCACGAGCCCATCACGGGGATGAAATCGCCCATCAGTCCGAGCACGTGCACGGCGAACAGCCGGGCTCCGTCATAGACGATGCATGCCACCATTCCGGCGATCAGGCCACGTCCGACGATCATGTCGATCCGATGCGGCGCGAACGTGATGATCGCCCCCAGCGCGGCGGCCAGGGCGATGACCACAACCGACGTGGTGCTCTGCGAGACCAGCCCGAAGACGTCGACCGAGATCGCGAGAATCGGCATCGACGACAGCAGCAACACCAACATGACTCGCACGGCGAGCCACTTGCTCGGCCGGTGCGCGACCGATCGGGGGATGCGATCGGCGATGACGCTCGGCAGCGGCTTCACTGCCATGTCGACGATGCGGTGCCGCACTGTCTTGGCGTCGAAGGCGCTTATGGCGGGCGGCACCGTGTCTTCACCGTCTTCACCGTCTTCACCGGCAGTGCCGGCTTTGGCGGCTTCGGTGCCGGCTCGACGGGGCGCACCCGCACGGTCTTGGCGTCGATACCGACGGGGCGCATCCGAACTGTCTGGTCTGTCGCGAGCATGAGACTTCCTATGGCGTATCTGTTTGTAGAGGGGACGACATTCATAGTCGTGATCAGGTCGTCGTCGCAGAATCGCCGGGAAGCCAGGTTTCCGCGGGCGGCGGTGAGAGTTTCCTATCCGTCAGGCAAGGAGCGGCGGTCCGCGCGGCGCGAGGGCGGCAAGGATTTTTGTCGGAGGTTCGAACTAGTGTTCTAAATATGAGTTCGAAGAACCGGATCATCGCGAAGATCGATGCTCTCAAGCTGGCGCAGAACGAGCTGCTGGAGATGCCGCTGCACACGCTGACGCTGTCGGAACGGGTGTCGCTGCTCCAGCAGATCGACGAGCTGGGCAAGAAGGCGGCGGCGTTTGATCGGCGGCTGATCGGGCGCCTCATCACCGAGTCGCCGCCCGCGCAGTTCGGCGGAGCTTCGTGGCCGGAAGTGCTGTCCCGACGGCTTCGGATATCTCGCGCCGAAGCAGAGCGACGAGTCAACGCGGCGATCTACAGCGCCCCACCCGACGCGAACCGGCCATCCGCTTAGCGCCATGAGTTCGGTGGCTGTGGTGAAGCGCATCGCCGCGATCGGTGCGGAGTTTGAGGCATTGATGGCCGAGTCGGTGGATGTGTTGTCGACGGCTGAGCGGGCGGCGGCGGCCCATGAGTGGGAGACGTTGATGCGACGGCTGCCGGCGATGACGCATCGGCTGACGGCTGCGCTTGGCGCAGGTGCCGGTCGAGGAGCTGGGTGAGCCGACGTTGGCGGCGGCGCTGTGCGACGTTGTTGCGGATCTCGAAGGACGAGGCGCATCGGCGCATCCACGAGGCCGAGGATCTTGGTCCGCGCACGGCGATGAGCGGCGAGCCGCTCGAGCCGGTGCTGCCGCACACCGCCGCTGCGCAGCAGCGCGGGGCCATCGGTGTCGAGCATGTGAAGATCATTCGGCGGTTCTTCGACCGGCTGCCGGCCTTCGTCGATTATGAGACTCGGGAGTTGGCCGAGGCGCAGCTGGCCGAGATCGCCTGCGGGCTCAAGCCCGAGGAGTTGCGGCAGGCCGCTGACCAGTTGGCCTATCTGATCGATCAGGACGGCCAACTCTCCGACGGGGACCGGGCGCGGCGACGCTATCTGACCATCGACAAGCCGGGCGCCGACGGGCTCAGCGATATCCGGGGCCGCCTCGATCCGGAGACCTGTGCCGCGATGGAGGCGGTGTTCGCCACGTGGGCGGCGCCGGGCATGTGCAATCCCGACGACGAGGACCCGCTGTATTGACGGTGAACCGTCGGGGGAGAACGTCAGCGGCGATGCCCGTTCGACAGGGCAGCGCAACCACGACGCGCTCAAAGCCCTGTGCCGGGCGATGCTGGCGTCGGGACAGTTGGGCAGCCACAACGGGTTACCCGTCACGCTCGTCATCTCCACCACACTCAAAGAGTTGGAATCCGGCATGGGGCATGCGGTCACCGGCGGCGGCACTCTGTTGCCGATGTCGGAGGTGATCCGGCAGGCATCTGCGGCCCATCACTATCTGGTGGTGTTCGACAACCACACCGAATGCCCGCTGTATCTGGGGCGCAGCCGACGGTTGGCCTCGGCGGCGCAGCGGATTGTGTTGTACGCCCAGCGACCGTGGCTGCACGTTCCCCGGCTGTACCGCGCCGGCCTATCACAGCGAGGTCCACCATGCGACGGCCGACTGGGCCGACGGCGGACAGCACCGACATCGTCGATGAAACCCTGGCCTGCGGCCGCGACAACCGCCGCGTCAAACCCGGCGGCTGGCGCACCCGAAAACGCAAAGACGGCCGCACCGAATGGATCCCACCCCCCAACCTGGACACCGGCCAGGCCCGCGTCAACAACTACCACCACCCCCAGCGCTACCTCATCCCCGACGAAGGCGATGGTGACGAAGAGGGCGTTGGCGAAGGCGATGGCGACTAGCTATCGAGGGTCGGGTTTGCGCTTCAACGTCCAGGCCGGGATCCAGTGCGTGACCGACCGGCGCCGCGGGCCGTATGCGACCGGGTAGGTGACCAAACCCCACCAGTGGCCCTGCTCGCAGATGCCCCAACAGGCCAGTCGGCCTTCGACGACAGAATGCATCTGCAGCCCGGCCGGGTTGTATCCACCGGACCGATGCGGCTCGCGCGGAAACAGTGCGGCCAGATCGACGAGCACGGCGATCGGCGGCTCGACCGGCCGAAAGGCTTGCTGCACGGGTTGACCGTTGTAGCCGATGGCCTGCAGGTCGCCCATTGTTCGATCATATGTTCGAATAGTTGGTTAGCTCTACCCTGTACTCCATCGACCGGGAGATGGACGGGGAGTTGCCGATGTACATACCGCCCAAGTTCGCACTGACCGCCGATCGGACCGCGGACGCGCTCCGCAACGCCGAGTTCGCGAACCTGGTCAGCCGGCACGCGACCGGCCTGCTGGTCACACCGCTGCCGCTGATCTACGACGAGTCGCAGCATTCGTTCGTCGGCCACGTCTCCCGCGCCAACCCGCACTGGCATGCCGACGGAGCCGAGTCGGTCGCGATCTTCTCTGGCCCGCATACGTACATCTCGCCCAGCTTCTACGCGACGAAGTCGGAGACCGGCAAGGTCGTTCCCACCTGGAACTACGAGGTGCTCAACGTGCACGGCCGGCTGGCCATCCACGACGATCCCGACTGGGTGCTCAACCTGGTCACCATGCTGACCGACCGCCATGAGGCGAGGCGGCCGGCCCCCTGGCAGGTCACCGACGCGCCTCAGGCGTACACGGCAATCGCAGCTCCGCGGAATCGTCGGCGTTGAGCTCGTCATCGCCGACGTCGAGGGCAAGGCCAAGATGTCGCAGAACCAACCCGAACGGAACCGGGCCGGTGTCGTCGCGGGTCTGAGGGAGTCCGACGCGCCGCAGGATCAGCTCGTCGCAGACCGGGTGGCCGCCTTCGACGACCGCAACACGAACGCGAAGGGCCGGGGATAGCCCAGCCCGGTCATCCGGGAGCGCCGCACCGCGTCGACGTCGACGGGCCGCACCTCGCCTGATGACGGTTCATAACACTGCAACGTCTCCCCTTTGGCGCCGACGATCAGTACCCAATGCCTGGGAATGAAGCGACCAACCAGCATCGCGACCGGCCAGCCGGCATTCGCGTCACGCAGGACGTCGGTCAGCCGGTCATGTCGACCGCGGAACGGCCGCCACCGGTATCTGACTCCGCGCACCTCGGTACGGGTGGTGAGGGCGCGTGCGATGCCCATCGGTGTCGTGCCGAGCATGCGCGGCCAGACGCGGTTCACCTCGGTATGCACACGCAGCTGCTCGTCGTCGAACCACGCCCGCGGGGAGTCGGTCAACGCAGCCCGGTAGTCCGGATCCACGAGCGCGCCTGCCACCACCGCGACACTGGGACCGCATGTGGTGGAGTCGCGCTGCACGAGTCGTCGATCAGGGAATTTCATGTCCACCCCAGGCTAGGGTGCGTCCCCCAGCAGCGCCTCGCCGCGCTCGCGAAGCTCGACCTTTCGGATCTTGCCCGTGACCGTCATCGGGAACTCGTCGATGACCTGGACGTACCGCGGAATCTTGTTGTGTGCGATGTGTCCGGCATAGAACGCGCGCAGGCTCTCCGCGGTGGGCGGTTCGGCGCCCTCCCTGACCCGGATCCACGCCATCAGTTCCTCGCCGTACTTCTCGTCCGGTACTCCCACCACCTGCGCGTCGACGATATCGGGGTGGTGGTAGAGGAACTCCTCGACCTCGCGCGGATAGATGTTGTCGCCACCACGGATCACCATGTCCTTGATCCGTCCGGTGATCGCGAGGTAGCCCTCGTCGTCCATCACGGCGATGTCACCGGTGTGCATCCAGCCGTCGCCATCGATTGCCTCGGCGGTCTTCTCCGGGTCGTTCCAATAACCGGCCATCACGCAGTAGCCGCGGGTGCACAGCTCGCCCGGTGTCCCCCGCTCGACCTGCGCACCGGTCTCCGGGTCGACCACCTGGACCTCGGTGTGCGGAACGACCCGGCCCACGGTGGTCACCCGCCGGGTCAGGCTGTCGGTCGGCAGCGTCTGCGTCGACATCGGCGACGTCTCGGTCATGCCGTAGACGATCGCCACACCGCTCATGTGCATCCGGTCGATGACGTTGCGCATGACCTGCTCCGGGCACGTCGATCCGGCCATGATCCCGGTCCGCAGACTGGTCAGGTCGAAGCTGTCGAAATTCGGCATCTCCAGCTCGCCGATGAACATCGTCGGTACTCCGTACAGCGACGTGCATCGTTCTGCCGCAACGGCTTTCAGCGTCGCCTCCGGCTCGAATCCGGGTCCGGGGATCACCATGGTTGCGCCGTGGGACGTGCAGGCCAGATTTCCGAGCACCATTCCGAAGCAGTGGTAGTACGGCACCGGTATGCAGACCCGATCCTGCTCGGTGTACTCCAGGCCCTCCCCGACGAGGTATCCGTTGTTCAGGATGTTGGTGTGAGTCAGCGTGGCGCCCTTGGGAAATCCGGTAGTGCCCGACGTGTACTGGATGTTGATCGGGTCGCCGGGGCTCATGCCGGACTGCGCCCGCGCCAGCGCGTCATCGTCGGCCGGGGTGTCGGCGATCTGCTGCCATGGTTCCCACCCCACGATGATCACGTCGCTTAGCGCGGGGCAGCGCCCGCGCACGTTGTCGAGCATCGACGCGTAGTCGGAACTCTTGAACTCTGACGCCGCGATGACCGTGCACATCGACGACTGGTTCAGCACGTACTCAAGCTCGTCGGTCCGGTAGGCGGGGTTGATGTTCACCAGGATCGCGCCGACTTGCGCGGTCGCGTACTGGATCATCGGCCACTCGGCGGTGTTCGGTGACCACATCCCGATCCGGTCGCCGGGCTTGGTGCCGCGTTCGATCAGTCCGGTGGCGATCCGGCGGGTCGCTTCGTAGAACTCGGCATACGTCCAGCGGCGGCCGGTCACGCACTCGACGAGCGCTTCCTGGTCCGGGAATGAGGCGGCCGTTCTGGCGAGGTTGTCGCCGATCGTCTCGTCGAGGAGTGGCGGGCTGGTGACTCCGGAGTCGTAGGACAACATGTCGCGTTGCTCCCTCCACCGTGGTTTTTTCGACGACACGGGGTACAGGTCACCTTAGGACGAGCGAAAGGGCGGTGGAGGGGAATGTCCGACCGAGTGGTGCACCCGTGAGCTTCGATATCACCCCGACGGGCGCGCAGCACGATCTGGCCAGGCGCACCCACGAGTTCGCTGAAGAGGTGGTCCGCCCGGTGGCCGCGGACTACGACGCCCGCCAGGAATTTCCCTGGCCGGTGCTGGAAGAAGCGGCGACCCGCGGCTTTTACAGCCCGCTGTTCTACCGCGACCTGATCGGCGACCCGACCGGGCTCTCGCTGCCGATGTTCATGGAGGAGTTGTTCTGGGGCTGCGCCGGAATCGGGTTGGCGATCGTGATGCCCGCGTTGGCTCTGTCGGCGATCGGCCAGGCGGCGTCGCCCGAGCAGATGCTGCAGTGGGCGCCGGAGTGCTTCGGCGAACCCGGCGATCTCAAGCTCGCGGCGTTGGCGATCTCCGAGCCGGAGGGCGGCAGCGACGTGCGCAATCTGCGCACCCGGGCGCACCGGGACGGCTCGGGGAGTGACGCAGACTGGATCATCGACGGCCACAAGATGTGGATCGGCAACGGTGGCATCGCCAACGTGCACGTCGTCAATGCCGTCGTCGACGAGGAACTCGGCCATCGCGGCCAGGCTCTCTTCATCGTGCCCGGCGGCACACCCGGCTTGGAGATGGTCCGCAAGCTGGACAAGCTCGGCTGCCGCGCGTCGCACACCGCCGAGCTGAAGCTCAACGGCGTCCGGGTGCCCGCCGAGAATCTCCTCGGCGGCCAGGAGAAGCTCGAACACAAGCTGGCCAGGGCGCGCGAGGCCGTCGAGGGCGGCAAGCATTCCGGCTCGGCGACCATGGGCACGTTCGAACAGACCCGACCCATGGTGGCCGCCCAGGCGCTCGGCATCGCCAGGGCCGCCATGGAATACGCGACCGAATACGCAAACCGTCGCGAGGCGTTCGGCGCGCCGATCATCGACAACCAGGGCATCGCCTTCCCGCTGGCCGACCTGGCCACCGCCATCGACGCTGCGCGCCTGCTGACCTGGCGCGCGTCCTGGATGGCCGCCACCGGTGTGCCGTTCGAACGTGGCGAGGGATCGATGTCGAAGTTGGCCGCCAGCGAGGTCGCCGTCCGGACCACCGAACGAGCGATCCAGACGATGGGCGGCTGGGGCTACATCAAGGACCACCCGGTGGAGAAGTGGTACCGGGATGCCAAGCTGTACACCATTTTTGAGGGCACCAGCGAGATCCAGCGGGTCGTGATCTCCAACGCGCTCGGCGCCGCCGACGGCAAACCACCGCTGCACTTCGACCTCGAACCCACCGGTGGACCGCTGAACCGGATATTCGGCCGCGGCACTCCGGTCCGCACCCAGGTGGGGAACTCCGCGTTGGCGATGCGCGACCGTATCCCGCAGCCGATCATGGCGCTGGCGATGAAGGTGCTCAAGCCGCCCAAGAAGTAGCGTGGCGATATGGGCGTCAGGATGATGGATCTGCTCAGCGGCAGCCTCGAGGCGTTGCGCTATCAGCCCACCGCCAAACGCGTCCGGGTTTCCCTGGCCGGCGAACCGGTTGCCGTTACCACAGAGGCGCAACTGGTCTGGGAGCCGCGTCGCGTCGTCCCCACCTATGCCGTCCCCGTCGCGGCGCTCACCGCGCAGCTGGTTCCCGGCGGGCGCCGAGTCGGGTGACGAGGAGACGGGCTTCCACTTGCCCGACGTCAGCTCACGGCCGGTGCTCGACCCGTCGATCCCGTTCGCCGTTCACACCTGCCCGGGCACCGTGTTCGACGTCATCGCCGGTGCGGAGACCGGGGCGCGCGCGGCGTTTCGGCCCGACGACCCTGACCTCGCCGACCATGTCGTCCTCGAGTTCGACGCGTTCGAGTGGCACGAGGAGGACGAGCCGATCGTCAGCCATCCGCACGATCCGTTCGGCCGCATCGACGTACTGCGCAGCAGCCGCCACGTCCGCGTCGAACACGACGGCAGGCTGCTGGCCGAATCGACGCGCCCGATGCTGTTGTTCGAGACGCTGCTCCCGGTTCGCTTCTATCTGCCTCGCGAGGACGTCGCGGTGCGGCTCGAACCGAGCGACACGGTGACGTACTGCGCCTACAAGGGCCGCGCTTCCTACTTCTCGGTGCCCGACGGTCCGCGCGACGTGGCCTGGACCTACCACGAACCGCTGCACGACGCCGAGCAGGTGCGCGACCGCATCTGCTTCTTCGACGAACACCTCGACGTGACCGTGGACGGCGAACGCCGTGCACCGTCCGGTCACGCCATGGGCCGACTGACGGTTACCGATACCCCTGGTTTCGACTCGGGCAGATCTGGCAACATTACTGGCGAGTAAGAAGTTCCCTTCGAGGCTCGACGGGTGGGGCGCATGACGGGTTCAACGGAGATTTCGTTCATTGCCGCGGCGAACGAAGGTGGCGGCGCCGCGATCGGCCAAGTGATCGGCATGACGGTGGTGGCGCTGGTCATCGGCGCGCTGCTGTGCTGGCTCGGCTACCTGCATCGGGCGCGCAAGATCACCTGGGTCAACAGCGTCGCCGAATACGCGGGCCGCAAGTTCAAGCGGCCGCCGTGGGTTGCGGTGCCGCTCGCGCTGTTCATCGCGACGCTCATCTGCGCGCTGTTCGGATTCATCTGGGACGTCAGCCTGCACATCGGCAAGGGCCGCGACCCCGGGCCGCTGGCCAACCCGGCGCACTACTTCATCCTGGTCGGCTTGTTCCTGCTGTTCGTCGCGGGCTGCGCGGCGATCGTGCTGCCGTATGAAAAGCCGGGCCCGTTCGCGGTTCGAATCACGAAGAACTGGTACGCGCCGGTCAGCGGTTTCCTGATGGCCGGCTGCGGCCTGTACGCGTTGACCGGCTTCCCGCTCGACGATGTCTGGCACCGCATCTTCGGCCAGGACGTCACGCTGTGGGGGCCGACCCACCTGATGATGATCGGCGGCGCAGGCTTCTCGACGATTTCCGCACTGCTCCTCGATTACGAGGGCGAGCGGGCGATGGGCGACGACAAGCCCAAGGACGGCATCTTCCTCAAGGGCGTCAAATATCTCGGCTTCGGCGGCATCATCATCGGCCTTTCGGTGTTCCAGATCGAGTTCGACTTCGGCGTGCCCCAGTTCCGCCAGGTGTTCGAGCCCATGCTGATCGCGTCCGCGGGGGCGTTCGGTCTCGTCGCGGCCCGCATGATGCTCGGCCGCTTCGGCGCGATACTGGCCGCGCTGTTCGCGATCGGGCTGCGTGGTCTTGTCGCGCTGGTAGTCGGCCCGGTGCTCGGTGCGCCGATCAACTGGTTCGCGCTGTATCTCGGCGCGGCCGTGGTGGTCGAACTCCTCGCGTTCGTCACCCCGCTGTACAAACGCCCGATCGTCTTCGGCCTCGTCAGCGGGCTGGGGGTCAGCACCGTCGGGCTCTGGCTGGAGTCGTTCTGGATCGACGCCGTCTATCACTACCCGTGGCCGTCGAGCATCTGGCCGGAGGCGCTGATGATGGCCGTGCCGGTCACGGTCCTGACCGGCGCCTGCGGCGCAATGCTCGGCATGGTGCTCACCGGTCAACGGCTGCCGACCCGGGCGATCAGCATCGGGCTGGTCGCGCTGACCGTCCTGGTCATCGGTGGTGCGACCGCCAACGGACTCCGCTACGAGGTGCCGCAGAACGCCACCGCCACGATGACCCTGACCGAGGTGCCCGGAAGCGCCGACAAGCGCATGGTCACCGCCGACGTGCGGATCAATCCGCCTAATTTGCTCAGCGAGGACCCGAACTGGGTATCGATCCTCGGCTGGCAGGGCGGTCTGGCCAATGACCGCGGCATCTTCATCGACCACTTACAGAAGCTAGGGCCGGGCCACTACAGCTCCACGCAACCGATGCCGGCATACGGCAAGTGGAAGACGCTGTTGCGGGTGCATGACGGTCAAATCTTCACCGCCGCACCGATCTATCTGGCCGCCGACCCGGGAATCAACGTGCCGGAGGTGCCCGCCCAGCCGTCGATGACGCGGCCGTTCGTCTCCGAGATCACCATCCTGCAGCGCGAGCGCAAACCGGATACGCCCATGGTGCTCTGGACCGTCGGCGGCGTGGTGGTGCTCACCTGCACGCTGATCATGATCGGCGGCCTCACCTGGGGCGCAGGCCGCATCAACAGGAGAGAGCCCACCGACACCAAGACGGAGTTGCAGCCATCGGCACAGGCATGACGCCCCAGCCGAACATCGGCGACATCACCATCCTCGCCGACCACTCGCTGCTGCTTGCGATTCCGGCGTTCGTGCCCGCGTTCGTCGTGGCGGGCGTCGTCGCGTTCATCGCGATGAAGGATCGGCGAAACAGAGACGGGCCTCACAGTGAAGAGCCAGGCTCCACCGGCCATGATGATTGACCGTGACTTCAACTCATCGTGATAAGCGACTTCTCGCATTGCTCGCTGCCGGTGTGCTGCTCATCGCCGGCTGTGGTGGCGGTGGCTCCGACAGCGCGCAGAGCTTGTCCTCCACACCGTCGACCGTGATCCCGTCGGATATGCAGAACGAACAGGCGCCGCCCGATCGCCTCGACATCGACGTCACGATCAAGGGAGGCCAGGTCGACCCGACCAACGCCCAGCTCGACGCCAAGACGAACGAGGCCATCGTCATTCGGGTCAACAGCGACGTGGCCGACGAGCTCCACGTGCACTCCACGCCCGAGCACAGTTTCAAGATCGAGCCCGGGTAAGGCGCAGCAGTTCCAGTTCACCGCCGACGTGCCCGGCCAGGTCGCGATCGAGCTGCATCAACTGCAGAAGACGATCGCCACGGTCCAAGTGCAGCCGTGACCGAGCGGCCCGTCGCGGTGCTGGCGCACGGCCTCGGCGGGTCAACGGATCTGCCGATCCCGTACACCTACGCCCTCATCGGGGCTGCGTGGGCGCTGACCTTCACATTCGCCGTGGTGGCTTTCGCATGGCGGCGGCCCCGGTTCGACCCGGAAAAACCCGGGCGCCCGATGCCGCAGTGGGTGACGACGGTGGTCGACGCGTCCGTGACCCGTTGGGCGCTGGCGGCGGCGGGTCTGCTGTTCACCGCCTGGGTGGCGATGGCCGCGTTGTTCGGCGGGCAGGACGACAACCCGTTGCCCGGTGTGTTCTACGTCTTGCTGTGGGTCGGGCTGGTCGCGGTGTCGTTGGCGGTCGGGCCGGTGTGGCGCGCGATCTCACCCGTACGCACCGTGTATCGGCTGCTTCGGATGGCACGCGTGCCGTCCGGTCGCGGCTATCCCAGTCGGTTGGGTTACTGGCCCGCGGTGTTCGGCCTGTTTGCGTTCGTCTGGCTGGAGCTCGCCAGTCCGGATCCCGGATCGCTCGGCGCGATCAAACTCTGGCTGTGGGTCTACCTCGTCGTCACCCTGACGGGCGCGATCGTCTGCGGTGACAAGTGGTTTGGCCGCGCCGACCCGTTCGAGGTGTACAGCGTGGTGGCATCGAGGTTCTCGCCGTTTCGCCGCAATCCGCAAAGCGGCTTCGTCGAGATCGGCAACCCCTTCGACCACCTGCCGTCGTTGCCTATCCGTCCGGGGACGGTGACCGTCCTCGCGGTGCTGCTCGGATCCACTGCGTTCGACAGCTTCTCGGCGATGCCGGTGTGGCGCAACTTCGTCGACGGCCACACGGAATCCGCCGTCGCGTCGACCTGCCTGCGCACGGCCGGGCTGCTGGTCTTCGTCACGGTGGTCGCGGGGTCGTTCTGGTTGGCCGCCCGAAGCACCGGCGGCGTGGACCGGCGCACCCGGCGGGAGTTGCCCGGGCGGATGGCCCACTCGCTGATTCCGATCGTGCTCGGTTATGTGTTCGCGCACTACCTGTCCTATTTGATCGAGCGTGGGCAGCAGACGATCATCGGCCTGGCCGACCCGCTCGGCCGCGGATGGAATTTGCTCGGCCTTGGCAATGCCGAGGTGAACTACGTTCTCTCGCTTCACCCTTCGGTGCTGGCCACCATCAAGGTCTGCTGCGTGGTTGGCGGACACGTCGCCGGTGTGATCGCCGCGCACGACCGCGCGCTGCGGGTGTTGCCCGCCGGATATCAGCTGACGGGTCAGCTGGCGATGATGCTCGTGATGGTGGGCTACACCTTCACCGGGCTCTATCTCCTCTTCGGAGGATGACAGATCACTTATTCGGCCGGTGACTTTCCGCGCAGTCCTTTACATTGTCGGTGTGCCGGGCGACGACACCATTGAACAAGCATTAGCCGGGGGTTCGCCGCAACTGGTCGGGTGGTTCCGCTTCTACTTCGCCGACGAACGGTGGGAGTGGTCGGAACAGGTGCAGCGGCTGCACGGATACGAGCCGGGCACGGTCGTGCCGACGACCGAACTGGTGCTGTCGCACAAGCATCCCGACGACTACGTTCAGGTCGCCGCGACACTCGACGACATCCGGCGCACCCACCGGACATTCAGCACCCGCCACCGCATCATCGACACCAAGCAGGCCGTGCACGACGTCGTCGTGATCGGCGACCAGCTCTACGACGACGACGGTGACGTGGTCGGCACGCACGGTTTCTATGTCGACGTGACGCCGACGAACGACGTGCACGACGAGTTGGTCAGCGCCGCGGTCGCCGAGATCGCCGAGAACCGCGCAACGATCGAGCAGGCCAAGGGCATGCTGATGCTGATCTACCGGATCTCCGAGCAATCGGCCTTCGAGCTGATGAAGTGGCGCTCCCAGGAGACCAACGTCAAGCTGCGCATCCTGGCGGACCAGGTGCTTGCCGACTTCGCTCAGCTGATCTACGAGGAGACCCTGCCGCCGCGCGCCACGTTCGACCACCTACTGCTGACCGCGCACCTGCGGGTGGGTGCCGCGAGGGTGGCCGCCCGAACCGCGTCGTAATACCGTTGGCGCATGCGGGCGCTGCTCATCGTCGACGTGCAGAACGACTTCTGCGAGGGCGGTTCCCTCGAAGTGGTGGGCGGTCAATTTGTGGCCCGCGCGATCACTGAATATCTCGCCACCCCGCGCGACTACTCCCACATCATCGCGACCAAGGACTTCCACATCGACCCCGGGCGGGCACTTCTCCCACCACCCCGACTTCGCGGCGTCCTGGCCACCGCACTGTGTGGTCGGCACGGCCGGCGCCGACTTCCACCCGGAGTTCGACTCCTCCGCCGTCGAGGCGGTGTTCACCAAGGGCAGGTACTCGGCGGCCTACAGCGGCTTCGAGGGCACCGACGAGGACGGCACGCCGTTGGCGGACTGGCTGCGACAGCGCGGCGTCGACGAAGTCGACATCGTCGGGATCGCCACGGACTACTGCGTCGTCGCGACCGCCACCGACGCCGCGGAGGCGGGCTTCGCCACCCGGGTGCTGCTGGACCTGACCGCCGGGGTCGCCCCGGAGTCCAGCGCCAAGGCCGTCGACGATATGCGTGCCGCGGGCGTCGAGGTGGCCGGCGCTACGCCTGCGGCCTGAGCCTATTCACCGTCCACCTCGGCGCGCGCCGTTCCAGGAACGCGCGCACACCTTCCTTGGCGTCGTCGAGCCGCATCAGCTCGAGGTGGATGTCGGTCTCCCGGCTCCCGACCGCCGCGCGGTCGAGGTCGAACGAATCCCACAGCAGCCGCTTGCTCGCCGCCACCGACGCGGGCGCGGCGTTCTCGGCGATGTCGTGGGCAAGGTCGAGCGCCGCGGGCAGCACGTCGTCGGCGTCGAGCACGCGGCTGCCAAGGCCGAGCGCTACCGCGCGGTGCCCGTCGAACGTGGCTCCGCTCAACAGGATTTCGGCCGCGTTGGACAGGCCGACCAGGCGCGGGAGGACCCAGTGCGAGTAGGCGTCGCCGACCATCCCGCGCCGGACCTGAACGACCCCGTACTGCGCGTCGGCCGCGAAGTACCGGATGTCGCACTGCAGGGCCAGCGTCAGGCCGAGTCCGAGCGCGTGCCCGTTCACCGCGGCGATCACCGGTTTGGACAGCGTCCACGCGGGCACGTCGATGCCTGCCGCGCTGAACGCCGGACCCGGCTCGGTGAAGGTGCGCTCGCCGGCGGCGAGATCGGCGCCGGCGCAGAACGCGGGCGGTGTGCCCGTCAGCACCACGACGCGGACGGCGGCCATCGCGGTCGCATCGCAGGTAGGCGTCGGCCAGTTCCTCGCGCATGCCGTCGCCGACGGCGTTGCGCTGCCGCGGCCGGTTCAGCGTGATGGTTGCCACACCGCGATCGACGGTTGACGAGCAGGGTCCGGTAAGAGGGCAGGTCGCGCGGCCATGGACAAGGGATTCACCTCCGTGTGCCGGTCTCGGCCGGATGGTTGTGATGCTGCCGCATCGGGCACACCCGTATCGTCTCGTTGGGTCGGTTCCGGAAGGTGTCTTCCCAGGTCTTGGAGTCAATACGTCTGGAGCGTTCGCTGGAGATATGGCGCGGCAAGGCCTACCCGCTCGGGGCAACCTACGACGGGTCGGGCACCAATTTCGCGGTGTTCAGCGAGGCCGCGGAGCGGGTCGAGCTGTGCCTGTTCGACGCCGACGGCGCCGAGACCCGGGTGACGCTGCCCGAGGTCGACGGGTTCGTCTGGCACGGCTTCGTCCCCAGTGTCGAGCCGGGCCAGCGCTACGGCTACCGGGTACACGGGCCCTACGACCCGAACGCCGGTCAGCGGTGCAACCCGAACAAGCTGCTGCTGGATCCCTACGCCAAGGCCATCGACGGCACAATCGACTGGGACCAGTCGGTGTTCGGTTACAACTTCGGCGACCCGGACAGCCGCAACGACGACGACTCGGCCGCGAGCATGCCCAAGTCGGTGGTGATCAACCCGTATCTTCGACTGGGGCGTCGACCGCCCGCCCGGCCACGAGTACGCCGACACCGTCATCTACGAGGCGCACGTGAAGGGGCTGACCCAGACGCATCCCGACATCCCGGAGAACGATTCGCGGCACCTACGCCGCCGTCGCACACCCGGCGATGATCGAGCACCTCACAGTCGCTCGGCGTCAACGGCGATCGAGCTGATGCCCGTGCACCATTTCGCGAACGACTCGACGCTGATCGAGAAGGGGTTGTCCAACTACTGGGGCTACAACACCATCGGCTTCCTGGCCCCCGACCCCAAGTACAGCAGCAGCACGAGCCCCGGCGGGCAGGTGCAGGAGTTCAAGGCGATGGTCCGCGCCCTGCACGAGGCCGACATCGAGGTGATCCTCGACGTGGTCTACAACCACACCGCCGAGGGCAACCACCTCGGGCCGACGCTGTCCATGCGCGGCATCGACA
This sequence comes from uncultured Actinomycetota bacterium, assembly GCA_963713225.1. Classification (GTDB taxonomy): domain Bacteria; phylum Actinomycetota; class Actinomycetes; order Mycobacteriales; family Mycobacteriaceae; genus Mycobacterium. The sequence goes on from CAVQLB010000006.1 coordinate 451,251, forward strand.
ACGCCGCGTACTACCGGCTGGTCGAGGACGACAAGCGCTACTACATGGACTACACCGGCACCGGCAACAGCCTCAACGTCGGCCACCCGCACTCGCTGCAGCTGATCATGGACTCGCTGCGCTACTGGGTGACCGAGATGCACGTCGACGGTTTCCGGTTCGATCTGGCCTCGACACTGGCGCGCGAGTTCTACGACGTGGACAAGCTGTCGACGTTCTTCGAACTCGTGCAACAGGATCCGACGGTCAGCCAGGTCAAGCTGATCGCCGAGCCGTGGGACGTCGGACCCGGCGGCTACCAGGTCGGCAATTTCCCGCCGCAGTGGACGGAGTGGAACGGCAAGTACCGCGACACCGTCCGGGACTACTGGCGCGGTGAGCCGGCCACCCTCGACGAGTTCGCCTTCCGGTTGACCGGATCCGCCGATCTCTACGAACACACCGCCCGCCGGCCGGTGGCGTCGATCAACTTCGTCACCGCACACGACGGCTTCACGCTGCGTGACCTGGTGTCCTACAACGAGAAGCACAACGAGGCGAACGGGGAGGACAATCGCGACGGCGAGAGCCACAACCGGTCGTGGAACTGCGGAGTCGAAGGCCCTACCGACGACGACGAAATCAATGCATTACGCGCGCGGCAGCAACGCAACTTTCTCACCACTCTGCTTCTGTCGCAGGGTGTTCCGATGCTCTCGCACGGCGACGAACTGGGCCGGACACAGGCCGGCAACAACAACGTCTACTGCCAGGACAACGAGCTGTCCTGGATCGACTGGGCGAGCGCCGACACCGGCCTGATCGAGTTCACCCGGTCGCTGTCCGCGCTGCGCGCCGCGCACCCGGTGTTCCGTCGGCGGCGGTTCTTCAGCGGACGGCCGGTGCGGCAGCGCGGAGCCCCCGGGCTACCCGATATCGCGTGGTTCGCACCCGATGGCGCCGAGATGACCGATGAAGACTGGGAATCCGGCTTCGCCAAGTCGGTCGCGGTGTACCTCAACGGCAACGGGATTCCCGACCTCGACGTGCGCGGCCAGCGGGTGACCGACGACTCGTTCGTGCTGTACTTCAACGCCCACCATGAGGCGATCGACTTCGCGCTCCCGCCAGACGAGTTCGGCACCAGCTGGGTTCCGGTGATCTACACCGCGGCCGACACTGACGTGGACGCCGAAGCGCACGACGCAGGTGCGAAGGTCACCGTCGATGCCCGTTCGGTGATGGTGCTGCAAGCTCACAGCTGATTGCCTCGGCTCGTTACTCGATGACGTCGTAGAACGAATCGCCGTCCTCCGGCGTGCCGTCGATCTGGCCGCGTTCGCGGCCGTGCTGCTGCGGATCGATGCGGTCAAGGACGTCGTCGGATGTCGACACGACTTCAGGCTCGGCGTCGTCGGCGTCGCGGGGGTCTATGTCACTGGGCGACACGTCCGGCGTCTCGTCCGCCAATCGCTCGTCGAGCGATTCGTCCTCGCGGGCATCGATCCACTCTTCCGGCGGATCCACCACCTCGTCACCGTCGTCGTTGCGCACCTCGTCGGAGTCGAGTTGTTCTTCGGGCGTCAGGGGGTTGTCGTCGGAGACGTCACGTGCCATGACCTCATGTTGCCCGACATCCGGCGACTGTAAACGGCGACGGTAATCGGCGGCGCCGCAGCAAACCGGCCTTCGGATCGCGGCGGGCGGCTGAGGCGCTTGTTCGGCCGGGTTGGCCAGGGCCCGTGGCGCAGAACCAACTCAGTCGAAATCGTCGCCCATACCAGGCAGTATGGTACGGTTTACCAGCTGAAGCAGCCGTGGTCGCGTTACCGGCACCGAGGGGTGCCACCGGCCGGGCGGGCTGGAAGTAGAAGCCGAAGAGCGGCGGTGACTACCGGCGGCCACGGTTGCAACAGCACTCGCCGTATCGGCAAATTCATTAGGTCGCTAATTTTCGCAGCCGTCAAGCTGCTGGTAGCCGTATGCTGCCGTCCATGACTCCGCCGCGCGGTGCCTCCCGGCGGCTGACGGTCGACGACTGGATCCAGGCCGGGTTCGCCATCCTTGCCGACGGCGGCCCCAACGCGCTCCGCGTCGACCGGCTCTGCGAGCGGCTCGGCGTCACCAAGGGCAGCTTCTACTGGCACTTCGTCGATCTGGCGGCCTATCGAGACGCACTTGTCGACGCCTGGGGCAGCCTGCAGGACCAAGACCGCCAGCGCTTCGAGAACACAGAGGACGTCGAGCCCCGCGAACGGCTGCGGTTCATGATGCAGGCCGTAACGAGGCCCCAGCAGTGGGCGCTCGAACGGGCCATGCGCGTGTGGGCGTTGACCGACGAGGCCGTCGCGGCGAACGTCCGGAAAAGCGACGGCCGGGTGCTGCGGGCGGTTTACCAGGCCTTTCTCGACGCCGGATTCGACTCCGAGGAAGCGGCGGTCAGATCGGCCGCCTTCTTCGGGGCGGGAATGGGCGTGCTGCACGGTTCGGATCCCAACGAAGCGCCTGTCGACCTGCTGGAGCGCTTCCTTGATTTCATGCTCCGACCCTAGCCCGACGGCTGCAGGCCCGTCTTCCCGTCGAGGTACTGGAGCAGCTCGTGGGCGGCCACCTCGACGTCCTTGTGCCGCCATTCCGCAGCGCGGTAGACACATGCGATCAGCCCGGTGCGGTGCACGCGGCGCAGGTCGCCATAGACGAATGCGTATCGCGCCTTGGTTTCGTCTGCGGCCCCGTCGGTCAGGCCGAGGTGCCACTCCGAATATTCGTCCCACGAATGGGTTTCCAGGAACGCGTTCTGGGCGTCGGCGCGCGGCTGCACTTCTCCCCAGTCGCTGTCCAGCACGTACTGCCGCGCGTCGATCAACTTGCGCGCCTTTGTCACGGCGGCCTTGTTCAGCAGGTACTTGGCCATGCCATCGGTTACCCGTTGCGCAGCGCCCGCAACGCATCGGCGAGCGTCCAGACCGAGATGCCCAGCAGGGCGATGTCCTTCATCAGGAACCCGCCCGCCAACGACAGGGCGGGGAACCCACCCTGGGAGGCTTCGAACACACCGGGTGTGGTGACCATGAAGCTGAGCGTGGCGAGGAACAGCATGATCGCAAGCAGGCTGCCGAACAGCGATATCCGCGGCCACCACGGCTTGACGGCGAGCAGCGCCGCAGCAGCGAGCTCGAACACGCCGAGCAGAGCCGAGAACGTGTAGACGGAGAAGATGTCGTAAAGCCAGCCCATGACCGGACTGGCCGACACCAACGGCTGGACACCCTCGGCTTCGTAGTTCATGAACTTCAGTCCGCCGTACCACGCGATCACGATGACGAGGCCGTAGCGCGCAAAGAGCCCGCCCAGCGCGTCGACTGTGTGCGCTCTGGTGGCCGCAATCTGTTGAGTAGTCATGTAATGGTGGTGCCGCGTCGGGCGGCGACCGTTACGCGGACGGGTTCAGGCTGCCGACCCGCTCGCTCTGCATGACTTCGGCCGACGCCCGCTCACCCGAGCGCACTGCTCCGTCCACCCAGCCGCACATGATGGCCGAGCTTTCGGTCCCGGCCCAGTGGATCCGGCCGCACGGCTCACGCAGCGCGGGTCCGAACTCCGTGAGCACGCCCGGCGGCGCGTGACTGAGCATGCCGCCGCCCGAGTAGCGTTCGACGGTCCAATTCTGTTCGATGTAGTCCAGCGGTGACCCCGCCTTCGAACCGAACCGCTCGACAAGCTCCTTCAGGATCGCCTGTCTCCGTCCGGCCTCGTCGAGCGCACCGAGCTGCCTCGCTATCGGACCCTCCGTGATCACGCACAGCACGCCGGGCTTCGGCGCGTCGGTCGACGCGTCGATGGTGATTATCGCGGGCGATCCCGGCGCCGCCGATTGTCCTGACAAGCCGTCGGCACGCCAGAACGGTTCGTCGTAGACGATGTTGATTTTGAAGACGGCGCCACTCGGCATGCGCTGATGCAGAAATGACCGGTCGACGGGAAGCATTGGGTCATAGATTATTTGGCTGCCGATCGCGATCGGCACCGCGACGACGGCGCGCCGCGCCCGTACGGTCATGTCATCGGAGCGCACCGTAACGCCGTCGGCATCCTGTTCGATCCGCCGGACCGGCTGGGAGGGATGCAGCGACTCGCCGATCTCTGCGGCCATCGGCCGATAGATCGCACCCATCCCGCCGACCACACGAGAGTCCTGGGAGGCGTCCTTGCTGCCCAACACAAACCCCGGTCCGCCGCCCGACGCCAGTTGGTAGAGCACGAACAGCATGGACACCTCCGACGCGGCGGAGGTGTAAAGGCCGGCAAGAGCCGTTTCAAGAAGCGCGTGTGCCGGTTTGGACAGCGTGTGGCTGCTCAGCCACTTCGCCAACGTGGTCTGGTCCCACTTCTGCGCGTTCTTCGCCTTCCACGGCGCCTCGAGCGGGATCGACTTGCACATCTGGCCCAACTCCAGGAAGACGCCGCCGATGTTCGCCGTCGTCCATGGGCTCATCGTCAGTGGAACGGTGCCCTTGTAGCGGTACTGCTTGCCGTCGACGACCATCATCGACTCACCATCGGTGTACTGCTTGTAGCTGCCTACGCCGAACTCCTTCATCAGCGCATAGATGCGGTCCTGTCCCGGCCCGACCCACGCGCCGCCGCGGTCGATCCACAAGCCGTCGTCATGCACCTCGGTGAATGTCCTCCCGCCAACCCGGTCACGGGCTTCCAGCAGCGCCACCGAATGACCGGCCTGCTTGAGCCGCAACGCCGCCGTCAGACCAGCAAAACCCGCTCCTACCACACAAAAGTCCACGTCATCCATGATCGGATGGTCCGCCTCCGAAAGCAGGCGCGGAGGCTTTTGGCAAATTTTTACGCGTTCGTCAGCAAATCAGCCGACGAGGCGCGCGATGGACCGCAGCGGGATCGGCAACCACGTCGGCCGGTGCCTGGCCTCGTAGGCGGCCTCATACACCGCCTTGTCCAGTTCGTAGGCCGCCAGCAGCATGCCGGAATCGCGTGGGTCCGCGCCGGACACTGCGGCATAGCCGTCGCAGAACGAGGCGCTGTTGCGGTCGACCCACTCCCTGGCGCGGGCGGCCACCTGCCGGTGACGGTCGTCGTCCTGCTCCATCAGCCGTTGGTAGGCGGCGTACTCGAATGAGCGCAGCACGCCCGCCACGTCCCGCGCCAGTGAGTCCGGTCGCCTCCGTTCGTCTAGCGGCTGACCCGGCTCCCCCTCGAAGTCGATCAACAGCCACCGCTCGGGAGTGCGCAGCACCTGCCCCAGATGCAAGTCGCCGTGCACCCGCTGCACGGTGATCGTCTCCTCGGCCAGCTTGCGGTACCGCTCCTCGATCAGCGGCACGTACTCTCGCAGCTCGGGCACCGCCGCCTCCGCGGCGGCCAGCCGCTCGAGCATGGCGTCGGTCGGGAACAGAGTGGTCGAGGTCCCGAGTTCGTCGGCGAGTGCGGCATGCACCGAGGCGACGGCCTCGCCCAACCGATAGGACTCACCCGCGAAGTCCCCGCCGACTTCGTCGGCATACAGGTCACCCTCGGCGAACAAGTCACGAGTGCTTGCGGTCGCCATGTCCCAGCCCTCGGCGGAGTTCGACGCGAATGCGGTCACCATGCCCAGCGCGCATGGTTCGCCGTGCCCGCCGTCCCACGACGTCTCGAACGAGCCGAGTAGCCGCGCCACGTGCGGGTTACCCGCGCGCGCCAGCACCCGGTTCAGCTCGATGTCGGGGTTGACGCCCGCGGTGAGGCGACGGAAGACCTTGAAGACGGCCTCCTGGTCGAAGACGACGCTTGTGTTGCTCTGCTCGGCACCCGTCACCCGCGGCGCGGAGTCCACCGGCAGGCTGACGCCGGGTTCCTTGCTGAATCGCACATCGCCAACCGTCGCCGACGAATCAATCAGCGACAGAAGGTATTTGGCGGCGGCGGGGTCGTACAGCGCGTCGTAGCCGGTGCGGTCGCCGTCGGCCCCGATCGTCGCGACGTCCGCGTACTCCTCGATAGGCGCAGAATCCCACCGCACGATCACCTGATAGCGCTCCGACGAGCCGTCGGTATAGGACACGTCGAGCAGCACCAGGTCGAGGTCGTCGCGGAGCGCCACGGTGTGTGCCGGTACCGCCGCGGACAGCTCGCGGGTGCGGCCGGCGTACCAACGCTGCTCCGGAAGCCACTGCGACCAGGGGAGATTCGCGGGCCAACTCATGCGGGGCCCATGATTCGCTCGCGAGCTTTGCTCATGACGTCCCCTCGGGACCCCGCAGCTCGAACCAGTAGAACCCGTGACCCGGCAGGGTCAGCAGGTACGGCAACTGGCCGATCGGGGGGAACTCAACGTACCCGGTCATCTCGATCGGGATGTAGGTGTTCCATTCCTGCAGGTTCAGCTCGATCGGCTGCGGGAACCGGGACAGGTTGTTCACGCACAGCACGATGTCCTTGTCGCCGTCGGACTCCACCTCCCGGATGTAGGTCAGGACCGACGGGTTGGACCCGCCGAGCTCACGAAACGATCCGGTCGCGAACGCCTCGTGGCGGCGCCGCACGGCGAGCATGGTGCGGGTCCAGTTCAACAGCGACGACGAGCTGTCGCGCTGTGCCTCCACGTTCACCGACTGATAGCCGTAGATCGGGTCCTGGTTCGGCGGCAGATAGAGCTGACCGGGGTTGGCCTTCGAGAAGCCCGCATTGCGGTCGGGCGTCCACTGCATCGGGGTGCGGACGCCGTCGCGATCGCCGAGCCAGATGATGTCGCCCATGCCGATCTCGTCGCCGTAATAGAGCACCGGCGAGCCGGGGAGCGACAACAGCAGGGCGGTGAACAATTCGATCTGGTTGCGGTCGTTTTCCAGCAGCGGCGCCAGCCTGCGGCGAATACCGACGTTCGCCTTCATCCGCGGATCCTTGGCGTACTCGGCATACATGTAGTCGCGCTCTTCGTCGGTGACCATCTCCAGCGTCAACTCGTCGTGGTTGCGCAAAAAGATGCCCCAGTGCGCCATGTCCGGGATCGGCGGCGTCTGCGCCAGAATCTCCGAAATCGGAAAGCGCGATTCCCGCCGGACAGCCATGAAGATTCGCGGCATAAGCGGGAAGTGAAACGCCATATGGCACTCGTCGCCGCCGGTATCGGGATCGCCGAAATATTCGACGACGTCGGCAGGCCACTGGTTGGCCTCAGCGAGCAGCACGCTGCCGGGAAACTCGTCGTCGATCACCTTGCGGCAGTGTTTGAGGAAGGAGTGCGTCTCCGGCAGATTCTCGCAATTGGTGCCCTCCCGCTCGAACAGATACGGCACCGCGTCCAACCGGAAGCCGTCGATGCCGAGGTCGAGCCAGAACCGCAGCACGTCGAGCATCGCGTTCTGAACGGCCGGGTTGTCGTAGTTCAGGTCCGGCTGGTGGGAGAAGAACCTGTGCCAGTAGAACTGCCTGCGTACCGGATCGTAGGTCCAGTTCGACTCCTCGGTGTCGACGAAGATGATCCTGGCGTCGGCGTACTTTTCGCTGGTGTCGCTCCACACGTAGAAGTCGCCGTACGGCCCCTCCGGATCGCGGCGGGACTCCTGGAACCAGGGATGGGAGTCGGAGGTGTGGTTCATCACCAGGTCGGTGATGACGCGGATGCCGCGCCGGTGGGTCGCGTCGATCAGCGCGACGAAGTCCTCGACCGTGCCGAACTCCGGCAGCACTTTGTAGAAGTCGCGGATGTCGTAGCCCCCGTCGCGCAGCGGGGAGTCATAGAACGGCGGCAGCCACAGGCAGTCGACGCCGAGCCATCTGAGGTAGTCGAGTTTTTCGATGAGTCCACGGAGGTCGCCGGAGCCGTCGGCGCTGCCGTCGTAGAACGCCCGCACCAGCACCTCGTAGAACACGGCCCGCTTGAACCAGGTGCGGTCCTGCGGGATGACGGTGCGCCTGCGCGAAGTCGTCGGCGGTCGGATGTTCGACCACGCCGTGCTCGACGTGGCTGCCCTCGGTGGGGTCGTGCTCGACGTTCTCGTCGACGCCTCTCGTCGCATCCATTGAACTTCAAACCTACCCACCCGCGACCAAATTGAATCCCCTCTGCGTGTCGCGACGGCATTGAGCAAAGGAGTCGGCGCGCGTGGTGTAAGGGACGGTTGAATCCATCGCCGAACCGGGTTACCGTTTGCGCGACCTGTTCCCATTGGTGGGTGGCATTGGTCATTCAATGTTGATCTTCGACGAATCGAGTGCGTGCGTGTCTGAGCCGAATGATGGTGAAGCTCCAGTAATTGTTGGTTTGTCCGATGCCGCGATGCACATGTATGCCGCCGCGATCGACACCCTTCCTGATCCGAGCGATCCGGAATTCCCGGACCGGGCCGGCGTGATTCTCTCCGGCCTGCGCAAGCTGCAAGACTCGCTGGCGGATGCCGCCAGCCGCAGCCGGGTGACCCCGTCTGTCATCGTCGCGTTGAGCGGTGTCCGCAGCCGCTACGACGATCTGATGGCCACCGCGGCCAACGGCCCGGGCGCCACTCTTGGCCAGCGCCTCTACATCGCGCGCGGCCGGGCGAAGCTCTCCACCAAGGAGGCGGCCAACGGCGTCGGGCTACGCAAAGACCTCATCGAAGCCGTCGAGGGCGAAGAGCCGGTGCTCGAAGACGAAGCGTCGAGGATCAAGGATCTGATCGCCGCACTCGGCGGCTGACGCGCCGGCGCCTACGGCAGGTAGCGCGCCGCGCCACTCATCCGCACCATCCGGCCCGCACTGGCCTGCCGGTACCCGATAACACCTCCGCCAAGGGTCAGCAGCAGGATTCCGGCGACCCCCGGCAGCGCGGCGCCTGTGGGTCGTGGCCCCCTACGCATTCGGTATCGTGCCGACGTGACAACCCGCGACCATGGCGACCCGGGCGATGCCCCATCCGCCCCACCTCCGTTGAGCGCTGTCGCGAACGTCGTCCGCCCGTCGGCCGCCGAAGAATCGCGCACGATCGCGGCGTCCACGAACGCCTGCACATTGGCAACGCTCACCGCGACCGGCGATCCGTGGGCCTCGATGGTCACCTACGGTCTGCTCGACGGCGCCCCGGTGCTGTGTGTCACGAATATGGCCGAGCACGGCCGGAACCTGCTCGGCGATCAGAGAGCCAGCGTTGTCATCGTCGCGCCGAGCATCGATCCGGACCCGCTGGCGAGCGGCCGGGTGACGCTGTCCGGCGTCGTCGAACAACCATCCGGCGCCGAACTCAGCGCAGCCAGGGACGCCTACCTGGCAGCGGTTCCTTCGGCGAAGTACTACGTCGATTACACCGACTTCACGATGTGGGTGCTGCGAGTCCAGCGGGTGCGCTGGGTCGGCGGCTACGGCCGGATGGACTCGGCGACGAGCGAGGCGTACGCGGCGGCGGAACCCGATCCGGTTCAACCTCATGCCGCGGGGGCGATCGCCTATCTCAACTCCGATCATGCCGAGGCGCTGTGCGCGATGGCCAAGACCCTGGGTGGCTACCCGGACACCACGGCGGCGACATGCACCGGGGCGGACCGCTACGGGCTGGACCTGAAGGTCGAAACGGCACGCGGGGTGGCCTACACCCGCGTGGGGTACGCCGAACAGATCGACTCCTTAGACGATTTGCGCTCGGCAACAGTCGAATTGGCGCGGCGGGCTACCATCAGCCTGTGACTAGCGCACGCGATGAACAAAAGGGCCATCAGCGCTCCGAGGTTTGGCAAGCGGCATTCGACTTGATTCGCACCCGCGGCCTCGAACGTCGCGACGAGCCGTTCAAGCTGGCGAGCGGCCAGCTCAGCCACGACTACATCGACGGCAAGTATGCGGTGGACACCGGCGAACGGCTGGCGATCGTCAGCCGCGCGGTCGCCGAGCTCGCGGCGGCCAGCGGCATCGACTTCGACGCGGTCGGCGGGCTGACCATGGGTGCCGACCCGCTGTCGCACGGCGTCGCGATGGTCACCGGCAAGGCCTGGTTCTCCGTGCGCAAGGAACAGAAGCAGCGCGGACGCGAGCAGTGGGTCGAGGGCACTCGGCTGGAGCCCGGCACCCGGGTGTTGCTGGTCGACGATGTCATCAGCACCGGCGGCTCGACGGCGCTGGCATTGGACCGTATCGCGCCGCTCGGCGTCGTCGTCACCGGTGTGATCCCGATGGTGGACCGAGGCGACGTCGCCGCCAAGCTGTTCGCGGACCGCAACGTGCCCTTCGTCGCGCTGGTGACGTACCACGACCTTGCAATCGAGCCGATCAAGCCGGTGTGAGCGCTGGGCGGTGGCGTGCACGGGCGCGTACCACCACAGCATGGCGTCGAACTACAACATGGTCGGACGACCCCCGCTCGTCGCCGTGCACCACGGCCGGGCCTGCGAGCTGGTGCGCCGTGAGACGGTGGCCGACCTGCTCGCCCGCGATCTGGGCGCCTAACCGGCGGCTTCGACCACCAGCACACCGGTCGGCTCGACGCCGACGGTCACCCGATCGCCGGGTCCGAACCCGCGCGCCGCCGAGCTGGCCATCTGCGCACCGACGACCGTCCCGTCCTGCAGGGTGGCGTACACCCGCGAGATCGGCCCGAGGAAGGCCACCGAGGTCACCGCCGCGGTGCCCGCCGGGTCGGCGGTGACGGTCACCGACTCTGGTCGCACCATCGCCAGCCCCGCGCCCGAGCCGAGCGAGCCGGGCAGCGCGGGCACGGCGTTGCCGAGCAGTTGGACCTGTCCACCCGAAACTTCCGCTCGCACCTTGTTGTTGAGCCCGACGAACTCCGCGACGAACGGGGTGGCGGGGTTGGCGTACAGCTCGGCGGGGGCGGCCAGCTGCTCGAGCTTGCCCTGACTCATCACGCCGACCCGGTCGGCCACGGCGAGCGCCTCTTCCTGGTCGTGCGTCACGAAAAGTGTTGTCGTGCCGACCTCGAGCTGAACGCGGCGGATCTCGTCGCGTAGCTGCACGCGCACCTTGGCGTCGAGGGCCGACAACGGCTCGTCCAGCAGAAGCATCCGCGGCTGGATCGCCAGCGCCCGGGCAAGCGCAACCCGCTGCTGCTGGCCGCCGGACAACTCGCTGGCGTACTTGTGCCGGTGCGCCGACAGCCCGACGAGCTCAAGCATGTCGTCGGCGCGAGAGAGCCGCTGGCTCTTGTCTTTTCCACGCATCTTGAGCCCGAATGCGACGTTTTCGAGGACCGTGAGATGCGGGAACAGGCTGTAGGCCTGAAAGACCATGCCCATGTCGCGCTTGTTCGCGGGCACCTTGGTCAGGTCTTGGCCGCCCACCGAGACGGTGCCCGAGGTGGCCTCGTCCAGGCCGGCGAGGATTCGCAGCGCCGTCGTCTTGCCGCAGCCGGACGGGCCCGAGCAGCGCGACCAGCTCGCCCGGCTCGATGTGCAGGGTCAGCCCGTCGAGTGCCTTGACCGAGCCGTAGACCCGGGTCAGGTCGTTGAGTTCGACGGAAACACTGTTCGTCATGTCGGCACTCCGGGTTGGGTTGCGGGCAATGGGGCAGCGACGGCCGGGGCAGTCGCGACGCTGCGCCTGCGGCCGCGGGTGACCAGCGCGAGCACCAGCAGCAGTACGAAGCCGAACACCAGCGTCGCCAGCGACGCGGCCACCGATGTCGGGCCGTCGGTCTTGCCGATCAACACGATCTGAACCTGCAACGTCTGATAGCCGGACAACGACGCGATCGTGTACTCCCCCAACACCACTGCGATCGAGATGAACGCCGCCGACAGGATGCCGGACCAGATGTTGGGCACCACCACCCGGCCGATCGTGGTGAGCCAGCCTGCGCCAAGCGATCGTGCGGCCTCCGAGAGCGTTTTCAGATCGATGGCCGACAACGCAGCGTCGAGCGCCCGGTACGCGAACGGCAACACCAGCACGACGTATACGAATGTCAGCGTCAGCGCCGACTCGCCGAGGAAGTACGTGACCCACAGATAGACGTTCCGCAGGCCGACGACGACCACCAGCGCGGGGATCGTCAGCGGAAGCAGGCACAGGAACTCGACGATGCCCTTGGCCCACGGCGCCCGGAGCCTGACCCAGATCATGGTCGGCACCAGGATCACCAGCATCAACACCACCGTGAAGACCGCAAGGAGCAGCGAGATGACAATGGCCTGATACAGCGCGTCATCCTGGACGAGGTTCTTCCAGGCCTGCAGTGTGCGGCCACCCGCGATGAGGTTGCGGGTGGAGAAGTCGGCCATCGCATAGAGCGGAAACAGGAAGAACAAGCCGAACAGCACCCACAGCAGCCCACGAAATGCCTTGCTGGCCAACGAGGTCCGCTTCACTGCAGCCACCTCGCGGTGCGGCGCACCAACACGTTATAGGCGACCATGACGACCGCGACGACGACGATCATCTCCAACGCCAGGGCATAGGCGAAGCCGGACTGTCCGAGCACCACCTCACTGGTCAGCGCGGCTCGGATCAGCAGCGGCAGAATCGGGCTGCCCTGGCTCACCAGCGCCGCGGCGGTGGCATACGCGGCGAACGCGTTCGCGAACAACAGGAGAACGGATCCGAGGAACGCGGGCGTCAACAGTGGAAGTGCCACCTGCCGCCAGTATTGAAATGTCGAGGCGCCCAGGCTGACCGCCGCCTCGCGCCACTGCTCGCGCAGGCCCTCCAGCGCGGGCACGAAGACGATGACCATCAGCGGGATCTGGAAATACGTGTAGACCACGATCAGCCCGGTCAGGCTGTAGAGCCAGCCCGACCCGGCGAGATTCCAGCCGAAGACCTGCTGCACCCAGAGTGTCAGCACGCCGTTCAGGCCGATCGTGGCAAGAAATGCGAAAGCGAGTGCCACACCGCCGAATTGGGCAAGAACGCTGCACAGCGAGATGACGGCCCTGCGCACCACCGAGGTCGGTGGGCTGCTGACGACCAGCCATGCCAGCACCGCGCCGAGGACCGCGCCGATAATCGCTGTGCTACCCGAGAGCAGCACGCTCTTCCATAACGCCGACAGCGCCGTGTCGGAGAACAACGCCGCAATACGGTCGAGTGAGAAGACCCCGTCGGCGTACACCGCGCTGACGATCACCGTCACCGTCGGCACGATCAGGAAGATCGTGACCAGCGCGAGGAAGGGCAATAGCGGCAGCGTGTCCTTCAGCCGTCGACCGACAAGAGGGAGTCGCGGGCGCGGCACCTCAGCCGATCGCCTTGGCCCAGTTGTCCGCCAGGTACTTGGTCGCCTTCTCGGTCTGGTCGGGGCTGGGAACGGTCACGGGGCCGTCGATCACCGGGATGTTGTCGACCGCGGCCTTGTCGATGGTGCCCGACTGCAACATCTGATCGGCCCGCACCGGCCGCACCCCGCCCGCAGCGAAGAGGTTCTGACCTTCGTCGCTGTAGAGGAACTCCTGCCATAGCCGCGCGGCTGCGGGATGCGGGGCGTCCTTGTTGATCGCCTGGTAGTAGTAGCCGGCAACCGCGGCGTTCGACGGGACGAAAACCTGCCAACTCGGCAGTTTCGCGGTCTCTGCGCCGTTCAGGTAGTTCCAGTCGATGACGACGGGCGTCTGGCCGGACTCGATGGTGGCGGGCGTCGGGTCGACGGGCAGGAAGTTGCCCGCGGCCTTGAGCTTGCGGAAGAACTCGACGCCCGGCGCGACGTCGTCGGCCGACCCGCCCTGCGACAGCGCCACCATCAGCACGCCGGAGAAGGCCGCGCCGGCCTGGGTGGGATCGCCGTTGAGCGCCACCTTGCCGTTGTATTCGGGTTTCAGTAGGTCGTTGACGTCGGCCACCGGCGGCACCTTGGCCGAGTCGAACCCGATGGACATATAGCCGCCGTAGTCGTTGACCCACGTGCCGTCGGGATCCTTGTAGGCCTGCGGGATGTCGTCGAACTTCGCGACCTGGTACGGCGCGAACATCGCCTTGTTGGCCAGGGCGACCGACTGGCCGAGGTCGAAGACGTCGGGTGCGGTGCTCTTGCCCTTCTGCTGGTTCGCGGCGTTGATTTCGTCCTGGCTCGCGGCGTCGGGCTGTGCGGAGTTCACCTTGATGCCGTACTTGTCTCCGAACGCCTTGATGATCGCGCCATAGTTGGCCCAGTCCGGCGGCAGGGCGATCACGTTCAGCTGGCCCTCTTTCTTGGCCGCCTCGACAAGGGCGTCCATGCCGCCGAAGTCCTCGGCAGACTTAGCCTCGCCGGCGTTCACGCCCGACTCCGTCTGCTCGCCTTCGCTCTTCTTCTCCGGTGGGGCGCAGGCCGCGAGACCGGCGACCAGGAGGACGGAGGCGGTGGCGGCGGCGAGGCGTGTTCTCTTCACGGGCGAACCTTCCGATGGGCGGCGTTGGAACCCTATCGTGACGGCGCACCCTCGGCAGCCGGTTCCCACGACGTCCAGTTGAATCGGCGGTGAACGAGCGTTTGCCCAGGTCGTGCCGTTAACATCAGATGGTGGCGGAGAAGGGGACTTCGGGGGACGCCGATTACGCGTCCGACACCGATTTCGACATACCTGCTGCCCGCGGACGGGTCGCCGGAGCGCGATGGTTCCGACGCGTTCGACGCGTTCGACGAGAACAACTGGGTTGAAGTCGTCAGCCCCCTGTCGACGCCGTGGTACCGGTCGGGGCAGGCCGCCACCCTGCTGATCGCCAGCGCCACGGCGCTGTCGGCGATCGTGGTTTCGGTGGTCCTGCTGTTGTTCCGGGGACCTACGCACGGCGATGAACCGGCACCCGTACCGACCACCACGCCGGTCACCACACCGGTGGCGACGGGGACCAGTGAAGAACCGCCGCCACCGCCACCGCCACCGCCGGAGCCGCCACCACCACCGGCAGAGCCGTCCACGATGGAGAGGGCGCCTGCCGCGGTTCGGCCGTCGGTGAGGCCCAGGCCCACCAAGGCGCCTGAGATCGGAGTGACCCGAACGCCGGAAACCAGGCAGCCGATGAGCGTGGCCCCGCAGCAGCGCGGGCCACGGAGCTGATCGCCGCGCCTATCGGTGGTGTCCGCCGTGGTGAAACAGCAGGACGTTGCCGCCCCAGAACGGATACTGGTTCGGGTACGGCACCTGATGCGCGTCGTTGATCTGCACATTGCCGGGTGATTGGCACTGCGTGGTTTCCGAGCCGACGTAGGTGCAGGTCTGACCCAGCGCGGTCGGTGCGGCACCGGCCGTCGGTGCGACCGCGATCGCGGCCGCTGCGCCGGCAGCGATGACG
The DNA here is from genome assembly GCA_963713225.1 of uncultured Actinomycetota bacterium. Lineage (GTDB taxonomy): Bacteria > Actinomycetota > Actinomycetes > Mycobacteriales > Mycobacteriaceae > Mycobacterium. The sequence continues at coordinate 466,432 of CAVQLB010000006.1, forward strand.
CATGCCGGTAAGTAACGCAATTTCATGGCGAGTCCTTCGATGGATGTTTCGAAACTGAACGTTCAGTTTCATATCCAGAGTATCGCGCTCAGACCAGCACCGCCGGTGATGTCAGTCACTGAGGGCGAGCCCGCGGATCGCCACGTCCACGATCGCGTCCGCCGCCGCTTCGGTGAGCGGCGCGTGGCCGATCAGAAGGCGGTATAAAGCGGGACCGATCACCAGATCGATTGCCGCATCGGGGTCGACGTCGTCGCGCAACTCACCACGTGCGACGCCGCGATCCCAGATCGCCCGGAACAGCTCGCGCCGCGACCCCACCAGATGAGCGCGGAGTTCCTGCTGGATCAGGGGGTCGGCCTGGGCCTCGCCGACGAGTTGCGCGAAGACGCGGCCGCTCGGCCCGGTGTAGAAGTGCAACAACCCACGCAGCACTGCGGTCAAATCGTCACGCGCCGAACCGGTATCAGGATCGGCCGATTCGGCCATCAGCTCGGACAGGAACGCGTCGATGGCGACTGCGTATTTGTTGGGCCACCACTTGTAGATCGTCGCCTTGCTCGCCCCACTGCGTCTGGCGATCTCCTCGGTGGTCGTGGCACGCAACCCGACCTCGTGCAGCAGCTCCGAGGTGGCACGCAGCACCGCGGCGCGGGACTCCTCGCTGCGCGGACGCCCGGGCCGGGCCCGCTGCTGCGGCGCCGCCGTGTGGCTACCGGCCATTGGTCGGCTCGCCGCCGATAATGAACGTCACGTTCACAATCATTACTATTGACCATTGCGGCGGTACCGCAACTCCAGAAGGGATTCATGGCCGAGTTCGACGCGAGAGAACGGTTCGCCTCTTCGCCGGTCGCCCAGCTTGCGACGGTGGGGGCCGACGGTATCCCGCACCTGGTACCCGTGGTCTTCGCGGTCAGTCATGACGTGGTCTATACCGCGGTCGACGCGAAACGTAAATCGACGCAACGGCTACGCAGGATGGCCAACATCGAAGCCAACCCGTCGGTCAGCCTGATCGTCGACCATTACGACGACGACTGGTCGCAACTGTGGTGGGTGCGCGCTGATGGGTCCGCCGAAATCCACTACAGCGGTGAGGAAATGGCCACCGGATATTTCGAGTTGCGCAGGAAATACGTTCAGTACCAACGCATTGCGTTGGACGGCCCCGTTATCGCCGTCACGGTACGACGGTGGTCCGGGTGGCAGGCCTGAGGCGGTCCGTCAGTTCGTGACGCACGGCGGCGCCCCCTAGGTAATGCATGGGGCACTGCCGGCGATAAACGTCATGACATGACACAGGGTGTAGGACTGTCCGTGGGCGCCACCAACGTGGCCGCCGTGATGCAGGGTTGCGCGACCGCGACGCGGCAGTCGGTGCTGACGCTGTACCGGCACCGACGGCCGGAGGTCGGCGTGCCGTCCGAGAACCCCCGACTGGACGAGTACGGGCTCGTCGTCACCGGATTCGTGGACCGGGCAGGCGACCCGGTCGGCATCGTGGCCACCGACGGCTCCTTCCATCGCGGCGAGGTGCTCATCGCCGACGCGTTGCGCGCGCTCTGCTTCACCGTGACCGGCGGCCGGGCGTCGGCGTCGCGGCCCGGTGTCGCGTTCCCCGCGCACTGGCGCGCCGCGGCCGCAGATGCACTGCGCCGCGAACTGATGTCATTACCCGAATGGGCGACAGGTCCAAGACCGTTGACCCTGATCTCTGACGCCGCGGCGGCCCTCACCACGCTGCAGGCCGAGCCTGGCCTCCCGAACAGAGGCGTCGTGGCCCTCTGCGACTTCGGCGGCACCGGAACCACGCTCACCCTGGCCGACGGGGAGAACGGCTACCGGCCGATCGGCGCGGCCGTGCGTCACGCCGACTTTTCCGGCGAGCTGATCGACCGGGCGCTGCTGGCGCACATGGTCACCGACCTGCCCATCGCCGGTACCGCTGATGCGGCAGGCACGGCGGCGTTCGGATCACTACACCGGCTCCGGGCACAGTGCCGCGGCGCCAAGGAACGCCTGTCACGCGGCGCCGTCACGACACTGTCAGCCGACGTTCCCGGGGCCCGCGGCGAGGTGCGGGTGACCCGCTCAGAGCTGGAAGACGAGATCCGCGGGCCGTTGGCGGCGTTCATCGAGGCCTTTCACGAGCACCTGTTCCGCAACGGGATCCATCCCGCCGACCTCGCGGCGATCGGCTCCGTCGGAGGTGGTGCGAATATTCCCATCGTCACGACGACACTGTCCGAGCAGCTGCGAGTGCCCGTGATCACCACGCCTCACCCGGAACTGGCCGCCGCCCGCGGCGCCGCCATGCGAGCGGTGCGGAGACCCGAGCCGGAGACCCTGACAGCACTCGCCTGTCCCCCGCAGTCGGGCACACTGCGCGCGCTGGCCTGGTCGCAAGTCGACTCGGAGCTCGAAGACGTGCCCGCTACTCCGGTGATCGGGGCCCGCCCCCGAGTTCGCTTCGCAGCCGAAGAACCCGCTCGCGCAGAGCGGAAAGGGCAGCCGTGGTACCGCTCGCTGCTCGTGACCGCGGGGCTCTTCGCCGCGATGGTACTCGTCGGCACCGGGGCGGTCATGGCGCTCCGAGATGACGCCGCCGCGATGCCTGGGACGACGACTACTGCTCCCGTTCAACCCGCCCTGATCGCACCCGCAGCGGCGCCGCCGCCCAGCGAACGGGTCGATCTACCGAGGTAGCGCCCGGGAATAACTCTTTGCTGTTCAGTGTCACATCCGCCAACATGCGGGCCTTCTCCGGCCACTCTGGAACGCCTTGGGGATCATCGACCAATCGGATCCTGCCACTTGGCTACCAATTACTGCCATCGGAATTAAACCGCTGACCTGTCGGTTTAATCGATCAGACCGGATAGAAAGCAGCACAGTCCGGCACGAGGCGTGGTTGGACCCGATGGTTCCAGACGCACAACACAAAAGAAGAAGGCACCAAAGATGAAGAAGCTCGAATTAGCCATCATCGCCGCAGGGGGAATGACCGCGGCGATCCTCGGACTGGCCGCGCCCGCCGCTGCCGCACCTACCGGTCCCGGCAACGCCCAGGAGACCATCAACGAACTGCAGGCCGATGGCTACAACGTCATCGTGAACCGAGTCGGCACAACCCCGCTTGACCAAGCCACCGTCGTGGCCGTCCGGCCGGGCCAGACGTACTCGCGAACCGACTCCGGCAACCCGGGCGACTCCCTCGCCACCACCGTCACGAACAAGACGGTCTACGTCGAAGTCCGGTAACCCACCCGACGAAGCAAGGGGCACCCGAATGGGGTGCCCCTTCTTCGTAGGTGATCATGTAGCCCGTGACCGAGTACTCGCTGCCGATCGTGCCCCGCTACGCGGAGGTCGACCTGCAGGCCGTGGTGTTCAACGCCCACTACCTCACCTGGTTCGACGAGGCGATCACCGGGTTCTTCGACCATCTCGGTGCGGCCTACCCGGATCTGATGGATGCCGGTCTCGATATGCAGTTGGTGCACACCGAGATCGACTATGCGGCGCCGGTCCGGTGGCGGGACATCGTGCGGGTCGCCGTCGCGTGCGACGGGGTCGGGTCGACGAGTTTCACGGTCATCTTCTCGGTTCTCCGGCGACGTGACGAGTCGGACGAGGTGCTCGCCGTTCGCGCCCGCAGCGTGTACGTCGTCGTGTCCACCGAAGACTGGGCCAAGCGGCCGGTACCCGATGCGCTTCGCGCCGCGCTAGCGTCGGCTACGTGACCGGCGAGACACACCAACAGCATGGGGGCGTGTTGCTTCGGCAGTGGCGCCAGCGCAGGCGGCGCAGCCAGCTCGACCTCGCGTTGGACACCGGAATCTCCGCCCGCCACCTCAGCTTCGTCGAGACGGGCCGGTCCCGTCCGAGCCGCGGGTTGCTGCTTGCGCTGGCCGAGCAGCTCGATGTGCCACTGCGCGAACGCAATGCGCTGATGCTGGCCGCCGGCTACGCGCCGACGTACGCCGAATCCGATCTGGACAGCACCGAGAGCCAACAGGCCCGGGACGCGCTTGAGCGGCTGCTCGCCGGCCACGAGCCCTACCCTGCCGTCGTACTCGACCGCTGGGGCGACGTCGTGCTGACGAACAGGGCCGTCGGCCCGCTGCTCGACGGCGTCGATGCCCGGCTGCTGCAGCCACCGATCAACGTCTACCGACTCAGCCTGCACCCGGACGGGATGGTCTCGCGGATTCGCAACACCGCCGAATGGACCGCCCACCTCGGACACCGGCTCGCTCGGCTGGCCCGGCTCACCGGGGACGCCCGGCTGGCGGAGCTGCTCGACGAGATACGCGCCTACCCGGGGGTGGCCGAGGCGCTGGACGACTACCACGAACCGGCGACCGCGGACCTGCTGCTGACCCTGGAGCTGGCCCACCCTACCGGGGACCTTCGCCTGCACAGCACCGTCACCAGCTTCGGCAGCCCGCACGACGTCACGCTCTCCGAGCTGACCGTCGAGTCGTTCTTCCCCGCGGACGACGCCACCCGTCAACGGCTCCGACAACTTTCGGAGCCCGGCAACCAGTAGCGCGACCTACGCCTGCACGATGATCGGATCGCCCACCCGGACGGTGTCGAAGTACCAGGCGGCGTTGTCAGGGCCGAGGTTGATGCAGCCGTGACTGACGTTCGAGTTGCCCTGAGACCCGACGGACCAGGGCGCGCTGTGAACGTACACGCCGCCAGACGTGATGCGGATGGCGTTGGAGACGGTGAGCTTGTAGCCCTCGGGGTCACTCAGCGGGATCCCGATGGTGCGCGAGTCCATGATCACCGTCTTCTCTTTCGCCAACGCGGTGAACGTGCCCTTGGGGGTCGGGAACTTGGTCTTACCCATCGATGCCGGCATCTCCCGGACCACCACGTCGTCGATCTTGACCGTGAACGTGTGTGCGTCGATATCGGCGATACCCACCACAGACGAGCCGGCTTCGAAGTTCGTCTTGAAGCCGCCCGCAGTCACCGAGATAGGCGAGTGGGCGGGCCAGAAGCCGTCTGGAACCCATTGCACCCCTTGGCTGCTCAGCCATGTGAAGTGGCCCGCCGGCGCCTTGGTGGAGGTGATGGTGATCGACCGCTCTGCCGCCGCGCGGTCACTGACCGGCTCGGCGAAGGTGACCTCGATCGGTGCGGCCACCCCCACCACCTCTCCGGTGGCAGGCGTGATGCTCGAGACGGTCAGATCGGGATCGGGACCGGGCACCGCCGCAAAGCCGGCAGGGGCCGAAAAAACCATCGTGACAGCCGCAACCCCCGCTACGGCGAGTACGTATCGAACCGTTCTTGGCAACGCTTCCATCCCTTCGCGTGTCAACCAGCAAAGTCCATTCTAGTGATGCCTGCTGTAAGCGGCCCGCGACAAGCCGTTATAACCCGCCGAAAGGGGTCTTGTGCTGTGTGATTAATGGGGGAATTGTGGATTGACTGGGTCTTATGGGCCTGCGGCCCCACAACGAAGTGACCCTGGCTGGAAGGGCGCGTCATGGCAGACAAGGCGAACAATCCCCAGGGCGCTGGAGCCGCCCCGACCGCGGACAGTCCCGCCGCCATCCGAAACGTGGTGCTCATCGGCCCATCGGGTGGCGGCAAAACCACCCTCGTCGAGGCCCTGCTGACCGCCACCGGGGTGATCTCCAGACCCGGATCCGTCGTAGACGGAACGACGGTGTGCGACGCCGACGAGGCCGAGATCGCCGGGCAGCGGTCGGTGGGGCTCGCGCTGGCGCCGTTGTCGCACAACGGTGTCAAGGTGAACCTGATCGACACCCCCGGATACGCCGACTTCGTCGGTGAGCTCAGGGCCGGGCTGCGGGCCGCGGACTGCGCATTGTTCGTGATCCCGGCCAACGAGGGCGTCGACGCACTCACCAAGTCGCTCTGGCTGGAATGCCAGCAGGTCGGCATGCCCCGCGCCGTGGTGATCACGAAGCTCGACCACGCCCGGGCCAACTTCGACAGCGCGCTGGTCTCGGCCCAGGATGCGTTCGGCGACAAGGTGCTGCCGGTGTACCTGCCCGCCAACAGCCCGTGCACCGGCCTGATCGGTCTGCTGTCGCAGACGCACTACGAGTACTCCGGCGGCAAGCGGAGCACGCGTGAGCCCGAGCCGTCCGACACCGACCGGATCGAGCAGCGGCGCGGCACGCTGATCGAAGGAATCATCGAGGAGTCCGAGGACGAGACGCTGATGGAGCGCTACCTCGGCGGCGAAGAGATCGACGAGAAGGTGCTGATCGAGGATCTCGAGAAGGCGGTCGCCCGCGGCTCCTTCTTCCCGGTGATTCCCGTGTGCAGCAGCACCGGCGTCGGCACGCTGGAATTGCTCGAGGTCGCAACGGGTGGGTTCCCCTCGCCGCTCGAGCATCCGGTGCCCGACGCGTTCACACCGCAGGGCAAGGACCGCGGCAGGCTGGGCTGTGATCCGAAGGGGCCGCTGCTGGCCGAGGTGGTCAAGACGACGTCGGACCCGTACGTCGGCAGGGTCAGCCTGGTCCGGGTTTTCTCCGGCACCATCAGGCCCGACGCGACGGTTCACGTGTCGGGCCATTTTGCATCCTTCTACGGGAATGGCAGCGGCTCCGCGGGCGGCCATGAGGACCACGACGAGGACGAGCGGATCGGCACGCTGTCGTTCCCGCTCGGCAGGCAGCAGCGCCCGGCGGGCACCGTGGTGGCGGGCGACATCTGCGCGATCGGCCGGTTGTCCCGCGCCGAAACCGGAGACACCCTGTCCGACAAGGCCGATCCGCTTGTGCTCAAACCGTGGACGATGCCCGAGCCACTGCTGCCGATCGCCATCCAGCCGCGAGCCAAGACCGATGACGACAAACTGTCGGTGGGGCTTCAGCGACTGGCGGCCGAAGACCCGACGCTGCGGATCGAGCAGAACCCGGAGACCCATCAAATCGTGCTGTGGTGCATGGGTGAGGCCCATGCGGGCGTCGTGCTGGACGGGCTGGCGAACCGGTTCGGCGTGAGCGTGGACAAGGTGGACCTGCGCGTGCCGCTGCGGGAAACGTTCGGCGGTTCGGCCAAGGGACACGGGAGGCACGTCAAACAGTCGGGCGGACACGGCCAATTCGCCGTTTGCGACGTCGAGGTGGAGCCGCTGCCCGAGGGGTCGGGCTTCGAATTCGTCGACAAGGTGGTCGGCGGTTCGGTACCGAGGCAGTTCATCCCCAGCGTGGAGAAAGGCGTCAGGGCGCAGATGGAGAAGGGTGTCGGCCCCGGCTACCCGGTGGTCGATATCCGCGTCACGCTTTACGACGGCAAGGCACACAGCGTCGACTCGTCCGACTTCGCATTCCAGATGGCCGGTGGCCTCGCGCTGCGGGAGGCGGCCGCTGCGACGAAGGTGAACCTGCTCGAACCGGTCGACGAAGTCTCGGTGCTGGTGCCCGACGACCTTGTGGGTCCGGTGATGGGCGACCTGTCCAGTCGCCGCGCGCACGTGCTCGGCACCGAGAACGTCGGTGAGGACCGCACCCAGGTGAAAGCCGAGGTGCCTCAGGTGGAATTGACTCGCTACGCCATCGACCTACGGTCTCTGTCCCACGGCGCCGGATCGTTCACCCGCACCTTCTCCCGCTATGAACCGATGCCGGAGTCCGCGGCCGCACGGGTGAAGGCCGGCACCTGAGAGTCGGTACCTATTCGCTCGTCGCGTGCGCGCTCAGCGCGGCCACCGCGGTGGCGAACATGGTGTTCTTGATGGCGCCGAGCGTGCCCTGATCCTTGCCACCCAGTGGCGCGAGCATGTTGATCGCCGCGCCGGTCACGGCGTCCTCGTCGGCGGTGGCGTCGACGATGCCGATCGCGGCGGCCTCGACCCCGCCGAACCGGTTGCCGGTGGTCATGGCGGACACGGCGGCCTGTGGGGTCAGCTTGGCCTGGATGAGCGCCGCCATTCCCGGCGTGAACGGGATGCGGATGTCGACCTCGGGAAAGCAGAAGTAGCCGCGGTCGGCGCGCATCACGCGAAAGTCGTGGGCCAGCGCGAGCATCGCCGCCGCGCCGAAGCTGTGGCCGCTGAGTGCCGCCGCCGTAGGGATGGGCAGCGTCAGCATCCGAGCCAACAACGACTGAACGCGTCCGACATACCACTGGGTCTGGTCGCCGTGGGCGGCCAACCAGTTGAGGTCCAGCCCGTTGGAGTAGAACTTGCCGGTCGCCACGGTGACCAGCCCACTCGCGCCCAGCGATATCGCATCGTCGAGGTGCGAGTCGAACTCGTCGAGAAACTCTGGCGAAAAACGGTTTTCGTCGTCGCCGAGGTGCAGTAGGGCGATGGTGTCCTGGAAACTGAGGGCAACGGGCATCGGCGCGCTTACTCCGGTAGCACGAGAAGACGACGCGTCAGGAGCAGCAGCTGTGCCCGCAACTCGTCGTCATCGATATCGGTGACGAGGGGGTGTACGACGGCGGTGCCGATCGCTCCCGAGAGCATCGCCGCGCTGACCCTGCCCTCGTCGTCGGCGTCGCCGAGCAGCACGCCATAGAGACGGGTCAGGAACTGCTGGAACGGCTCCTGCTCGGCGAGCAGCCGGATGACCACGGGGTCGAACTGCAGGGTGGCGGCCGCGCGGCGCCGCTCGATGGCCATGTCGATGACGCGGGTGAGCAACACTTCGCGGGCCCGTGGCCGGGACTCCTCCGCCTCGGCGGCCTCCAGTGCGTCGTCGAGCCTGCCCAACTCCCGCTCGGTCAGGGCGATGACGATCTCTTCCTTGGTCTTGAACTGGTGATAGACGGCCGCCTTGGTGACCCCGACCGCGTCCGCGATCATCTGCAGTGACGTGCCCCCGACGCCGTGGTCGGCGATCAGGGTCAGGGCCGCGTCAAGGATGCGGTGCTGTGCCGCGCTGCGGTGCACGGCCGAAAACCGGCCGGCTGCGACACGCTCTGCGGAGACCACATCACGAGGGTAGCCGCTTGGCTACGCGTACCCACGGCCATGTCATCAACGCCCACACGATCAAGATGAGCACGCCGGCCGTCAGTACATAGACCGGCCAGGGGCCGAACAGGTCGAGCAGCGACGGGGTTTCCGGCTTCCTGTTCAGGAATCCGTAGTTGCTCCCGGCAATGCTGTTGAACGTCAACGTGATGACAGCCCATGCCGCGGTGACGGCGACGACGAACCGGTAGCTGCGCCATGTCGGCCGCAGGCCACGGCCCCAGGTCAGGTAGATGGCGGCCCAGATGACGAGCAGGTGGATCGCCCAGAAGGCCAGGAACCGGTAGTCCGGAAAGTCCGGCCCCTTCAGCACGGGCGAGATCAGCGCCTGCACACTCAGCACCAGACCCCAGTAGTACGTGAGTGCGAACGCCCAATGCCGTTGGGACCACAGCGCGTATGCCCCCGCGGTGGTTGCGAGATCGGTCAACTGGAGCGGCACCGACCACTTGATCGACGGCGGGATGAACGAATAGAGCAACACGGCCGCATAGATCAGCGCGGTCACCGCGCCGAGAAACCTGCCGAACCTACGGGCCTGCCCCTCGTTCTGTCTGCGCCCGGCCCATACGAGCAGAACCGCACCGAACACGAACACGGCGAGGACGGCCCAGTGCGACGGGCCGTACACCGTGAACTCGCGGCGAGTCAGGGGGCCGCGACCTCAGCGGTCGCAGCCGCGGGCAGCGGACGCCCAGCGGACTCCCGGAGCGTCAGCACGGTGATGAGCGAAACCACCGCCGCGACAATGACATAGAACGCAGGCGCCAGGTTGTTGCCGGTGCTGCCGGTCAGCCAGGCGACCATGTACGGCGTGGTGCCGCCGAATGCGGCGACGCAGACGTTGTAGCCGATGGAGAAGCCGCTGTAGCGCACGCGGGTGGCGAACAGTTCGACGCCAGTTGCCACCGCGACGGAGATGTACACCGATTCGATCGCTGCCAGCCCGGCGTGCGCGGCGATCGCCGCCCCGACGGACCCCGAGTTCAACAGCAGGAACAGTGGATACGCCAGCACCGCGAATGCCAGGGTGCCGCCGACGAGCAGTGGCCGCCGTCCGATCCGGTCGGACAGCGCAGCGAGCGGAAGGATCAGCACGAGCGCGACGACACACGCCACCGTGATGGAGACGAAGGCACTCGTCTTTGAGAAGTGCAGTGTCTTGATGAAATAGGTTGGCAGATAGGTGAAGACGACGTAGTAACCGACGTTGAAGATGATCATGATCCCGATCACCTGAAGGATCGGCCGCCATGCCGTCTGCACGGCCTCGCGTAGTGGCGAGGTGGCGACTTCGTCCGACGCGGCCAGTGCCTCGAACGCCGGGGTGTCTGTCAGCCGGAGCCGGATGTACAGGCCGACCAGCCCGAGCGGCCCTGCGATGAGGAACGGGATGCGCCAGCCGTAGGAGTCCATCGCCGCGTCCCCCAGCAGCGTCTGCAGCAGCGTGACCGTCACGGATCCCAGCAGGAACCCGACGACACCGGACCACGCGATGAAGGTGACGGTCAGACCTCGCCGTCGGTCGGACGCGAACTCGGCGAGATAGCACGCCCCGCCGCCGTACTCACCGCCCGCCGAAAAGCCTTGCAGGCAACGCAGAAACAGCAACAGGAGCGGAGCGGCGACACCAACCGCGTCGTATGTCGGCAACAGCCCCATTGCCAGCGTCGAGCCCGCCATCAGGAGGATGACGATCGCGAGTACGCGCTGACGGCCGATGCGGTCACCGAGAGGACCGAAGACCAGTCCGCCGAGTGGTCGCATCACGAACGCGGCGGCGAAGATCGCAAACGTGTTCAGCAGCGCCGCTGTTTCGTTTCCGGCAGGGAAGAAGTTCGCGGCGATGAAGGTGGCCAAAAAGCCGTAGATCGCGAAGTCGTACCACTCGACGGCATTGCCGATCGACGCGCCGGTGATCACCTGACGAAGGGGAGAAGCGCCGTTCACCCGGACCACGTTAAATCAATCGACTGACTTAATGAAGTGACTTCATGTAGGCGGCGATACGGGCATGGGTCTCCTCGGACATCCAGCTGGCTCGCACAACCTCGTCGGTCGCCGCGCCCGCATCGATCGCCGTGCGGGCCGGCCGGTGCAGCTGTTCCTTCGTCATCGCGTAGGCGGCGGGTGCATACTCGCCGAGCTCGTGGGCCAGCGCGATTGCCCTCGGGAGCAACTCGTCGGCAGTGACGATTTCGTCGACCCACCCGAGTGCGGCGGCGGTGGCCACGTCGACGGTGCCCGCCCCCAGCGTTGCCTGTGTGGTCGATGTGCCCATGGCATGCCTGCAGATCTCGAGTGCGGCCATCGGAAACATTGCGCCGACGGCGAGTTCGGTGAGCCCGATAGTGCCCGCCGCCATCAGCCGGATGTCGGCGGTCATGGCGAACACGCAGCCCCCCGCGATCGCATGCCCATTGATCGCGGCGACCACCGGAGCCGGATGGTCGAACACGGCGAGGAAGGCGGCAGATAGGGCGGTCATGAAGCGATCGGTGTACTCGGCACCACCGTCGACGATGGCGCGGAGGTCAACCCCGGCCGAGAAAGAGCGTCCGGCCCCGGTGATCACCACCGGCCCGTCGAGCCCGCGCATGCTGACGACGACGTCGTCGAGCACGTCGAGGTCGAGTGCGTTCACCGGCGGGTGATCGAACCGGACCACCGACACCCCGTCGACCACCTCGAGGCTCATTGCTCGACTACCCTACGGGTTCGCGTCCTCCGTGGCCTTCTTGTCCTTGACGCGGGTCTTGTACAGGCTCGCGACGGTCGTGATGATCAGGACCACGATGATGACGCCGAGGGACAGCAGCGTCGGAATCTCCGGGACCGGGACGTGCTCGCCGCCGTTGATGAACGGCAGCTCGTTCTCGTGCAGCGCGTGCAGGATCAGCTTCACGCCGATGAAGGCGAGGATGACCGCCAGGCCCTGCGACAGGTAGACCAGTCGCTTGAGCAGATCGCCGAGCAGGAAGTAGAGCTGCCGCAGACCCATCAGCGCGAACACGTTCGCGGTGAACACCAGGTACGGCTCCTGGGTCAGGCCGTAGATCGCCGGGATCGAGTCGAGCGCGAAGATCAGGTCTGTGGTGCCGAGCGCGACGATGACCAGGAACATCGGCGTCATCAGCCGCTTGCCATTGTCCTTGATCCACAGCTTGAGACCGTGCCACTCGTCGGTGAGTTTCAGGTGCGTGCGGGCGAACCGCACCACGAAGTTGTCCGCGTCGTCGTCGTGATCGGTGTCCTTCGCCAGCGTGACCGCCGTGTAAAGCAAAAACGCGCCGAAAACGTAGAACACCCAGGAGAACTGGTTGATCGCCACCGCGCCGAGCGCGATGAAGATGCCCCGGAATATCAACGCCAGGATGATGCCGACCAGAAGCGCCTGCTGCTGATACTTCTTGGGCACGTTGAAGCTGGCCATGATGATCAAGAAGATGAACAGGTTGTCGACCGACAGGCTGTACTCGGTGAGCCAGCCTGCGAAGAACTCGACGCCGAACTGGCTGCCGTGGAAGAAATACACCCAGATGCCGAAGGCCACCGCGAGCCCGATGTAGATCGAGAGCGCCGTCACCAGCTCGCGCTTCGCGGGTTCGTGCGGCCGCCGGCCGATGACCACGACGTCGAACAGCAGCACTGCGATCGTCACGGCCAGCGTGATGATCCACTCGAGTTGCGAAACTTGCATGTACGGTTCCTCCGGTCGCCGAAACGCCAGAGGTCTCTTCCACCAATATCTTGGCCCGCGTGCCGGTCGTCCGATGACAGTCGACGTGATGACGACAGCGCGGCGAAGGAATACTCCCCTCTGCAGCCAGTCTGTCAGAAGGCTGTGGCAATGCCCAACCAGGACGGCGGGACGGCCTATGCGACGATGCCCCGATGATGGCTCGTCCAGCACATTTCACTCCGGCGGGCGAAGACCGCTACCTGCCGAACAAGTACGCGCAGAGCCACTGGGGACCCGATCACCTCAACGGCCCCGCGCTGGTCGGCCTCGCCGCATGCGCCTTGGAAGCGAAGTTCGGGCTGCCCGAGTTCATGCCCGCCCGGCTGACCGTGGACCTGTTCAAGGCCGCTCGCGGAGTGCCGACGACCACGAAGGTCGCCCTGATCAGGGACGGGCGCCGAGTACGCAACTCAGAGTGCGAGATCGTGCAGGACGGTGTCACGGTGGTGCGCGCCACGATGGTGCAGTACCGCCGGTCGGAGGCGCCGCGGGGTGAGGAGTGGGCGTCGCCGAACGACTTCACCTGGCCGCCGGAATTGGGCGGGGTCGGCATGTCCTATATGGGCAGTGACGGTGTCGGCTGGACCAAGGGCATCGCCGAACACCAGCACGCCGCGCGCAAGAGGTTCATCAACCGGATGATCGATGTCGTCGACGGCCAGCAGAACTCCCCCTTCGTTCGCGGCGCGATGGTAGCCGAGGGGGCAAGCCTGGTCACCAACCTCGGCTCGGCCGGCGTCGGCTACATCAACGGGGACCTCACCGTTGCGCTTGCCCGATTGCCCGTCGACGAATGGATGGGCGTCCAGGCCGACTCGCACTGGGCAGCGGACGGGATCTCGGTCGGGACGGCAACGATGTTCGACCGCATCGGCGCGTTCGGCTCGGCACTGGTGACCGCGGTCGCCAATCCGGCGGCGCAGATCGACTTCGCCAACGACCCGTTCCCGTCACGCAGCCGCTAGTGCTTGCCCTTGGTCTGGTCCGCCGCCGGCTGCGCCTGTTCCTGTTCGGCTTCCTGCTTCGCCGCCGCGATGGCGGCCCTGCCCTCGGGGCCGGCCTTCGAGTTCCCCGGCGCCTTCGCCGACGCCACACCTCAGCGGCGGAAAACCACCCAGCGCATCGCGCTGTACATGTACACCGCTTCGCAGCAACCCGCCAGGAGTCGCGCCAGCCGGAAATCGATGCCAAGGGCGGTCAGCGCACTGGACAAACCGAGAATGAACGCCAGGTAGTTCACCGCGACCACCACCACGTAGACCGCGAACTGCGCTCCTACCGGCGCGTGCGACTGAAAGTTCATGGTGCGGTTGAGGTAATAGCTCAGGGTGAACGCGCAGGCGTAGGCCACCGTGACCGCGATCGGAACCGGTATGCCCACCCCGCCGTGTAGCGCCGTAAGGAGCAACAAGTCGAAGCCGAATGTGAAGCCGTTGATCAGAGCGAAGCCCAGAAGTGTCGGCGCGACAACAGAATTTAGCCCGAGAGGCAACCGTGCGACCGCCGCAACGCAGAACCGGTGGAAGCCATCGACCAGACGGACTCGGCTCGCCCGTGTTTCGGCCCGCACGTGGCAACGGTGCCATGGAGAGGTATCCGGAACGTGATCAGTGGGCCAACGCCGGGAATCGCAGAGCAGCAGGCCCGGCGAAAATCGCTGCTCGGCAACATCTAACGCTATCCGGTGTTTCCCTACCGTTGGAGCGGTCAGGGCAGCACTATGCGCAGCCGCTCCCAGCCGCGGACAGTTGACGTTGGCGCAGGTACCGCAGTCTCGTAGTCGATGCCCCACTCCGGCCAGCGGTTCAGTAGCTCGTCGAGCGCGACCCTGCCCTCCAAGCGGGCGAGGTTGGCCCCGAGGCAGTAATGCACACCCTTGCCGAAGGTGAGATGGCTGATGTTGTCGCGGTGGATGTCGAAGGTGTCCGGGTCGGGGTAGCGGCGCGGATCACGGTTGGCCGCGCCGAAGAGCAGCAGCATCGCACTGCCGGCGGGCACGGTCGTGTCGTAGATTTCGAAATCCTTGAGCATGTACCGGGCGACGTGCGGCCCGGTCGGCTCGAACCGCAACGTCTCGTCGACCGCGCGGGTGAGAAGTGAGCGGTCCTGGTGGACCTGGCGCCGCTGGTCCGGGTGCTCGGCCAGCACCTTGGCCAACCAGCCGATCAGCCTGCCGGTGGTCTCATTGCCCGCGCCGGCGACAACCTGCGTGTAGTGCAGGATCTCTTTGCGGTGCAGCTTGCGCGTGACACCGTTCTCGTCTTCGAACTCCATGGTCAGCAGCGCGGTCATCAAATCGTCCGACGGGTTCTTCGACCGCCATTCCACATAGTCGGCGTAGATGCTTCCGTCGGCGATCTTGTCGGCCTTGGCCACCTTCATCGGTGCGCCGGGCTTGGTTCGCAGATTGGCGTCGTTGGCGTCGCGCACCATGATCTGGTCGGACTCCGGAATGCCGAGAAGCATGCCGATCACCCGCATCGGCATCATCGCAGCGAGTTCGGCGACGATGTCGAAGCCGTCCGAACCGACATGCGGGTCAAGGCAATTGACGCAGAACTGTCGGATCTGGTCCTCGATCTCGGCCATCCTGCGCGGCGTGAACACCCGTCCCATCAGCCCGCGCAACATGGTGTGCACCGGCGGATCCTCGAACATCATCACGCCCTTGGGCATGTCGAACTCGGAGTTGACGAGTTCGAGAATGTCGCTGCGGGAGTTGGAGAACGCCTCCCAGTTGGCGAGCGCCTTCTCGACGTCGCTGTGGCGCGAGACCGCCCAGAACCGGTACCGCTCGTTGTAGTAGATCGGTGCTTCGTCGCGCAGCCGTGCGTAGGTCGGCCAGGGGTTGGCCGCGATGTCGACGTCGTAGGGGTCGTAGTAAACAGTGCTCGTCGTCATGGTTCCTCTGTTGCGCCCACTGTTCGGGGTTGTTGGGCGATCGCCCAACATCTAGGCTGACGCTATGTCTAGCAGTCGGCTTGGCGCACGGTCAAGGCCCAGATGACGGCCCCAAAAGCGGTGGGACGTGACTCTGCGACACGGCAGGCGCTGATCCAGGCAACTGCCCAAATCATGCTTGAGGAGGGCTACGCCGCCGCCTCATCGCGGCGAGTGGCGGCGAAGGCCGGGGTCAAGCCCGCACTCGTGCACTACTACTTCCCGAGCATGGACGACCTGTTCCTGGCGGTCCTGCGGGCCGGCGCCGACACGAACCTGGTTCGTCAGCGCGAGGCACTGGCCGCCGCCGAACCGCTGCATGCGCTGTGGAACCTCAACAATGCGCACGGCGCCCGGTTGTTGATGGAGTTCATGGCGCTGGCCAATCACCGCAAGGCGATCCGCAGCGAGATCGCGGGCTATGCGGCACGCTTCGGTGATCTGGAGGAAAGCGCGGTGACGCTGGCCCTGCGCGCACACGGTGTCGACGTGGCCGAGTTCCCGCCGGTGGTGATGTCGATGATCGTCACCAGCCTTGCGCGCATCCTCGTCCTCGAGCGCAGCCTCGGGATCACCCGCGGTCACGCCGAAGCCACCGAGTTCATCGAGCGAGTCCTGGACCGGTACGAGATGCGCGTGGATACATAACAGTTCGGTCACTATCGACATCACGATCAATTAAGGGTTGCGGGAAAAATATGAGAACTTTCAAAATTGGGCCGCCAACCTGGTCGGTGACTTAACTAATTCGGCGAAATTGAGGCCGATGTCACGCCCGCCAGTTGTAACACTTTCGCCTGCACAGCCAGCCGGTTTGCGGCCTGGTTTGAGTGGTTCCAGGTTCGGCTACCTTGTAGTTAGGGCGGGGAAGAAACAACGATTTACAAGTCTGAGGAAAATTGATCATGAAATTCAGTGATATCACTGCGCGCCGGAAAGTGGCCGGCGCCATCGTCGGCTCGCTGCTCGGTGGAGTCGCCGCAGCGGCCATCGCTGCACCGTCTGCCGTGGCCGCACCGCAGGCTGGCTGCAGCGTCGGCGAGGTGGCCGACACCGTCAGCGCCACCTGGAGCTCGGCACGCGCCTACCTCAACAGCCACCCGGCTGCCAACCAGGTCGTGATGGGAGCGCTCAACGGAGACCAGCCGCGTGCACAGGCCGAGTCCGACGTGCGCGGGTACTTCACCAACAATCCGGGCGAGTACTACGACCTGAAGGGGATCCTGGCGCCCATCGGTGACAAGCAGCGCCAGTGCAATACGACCGTGCTGCCGCCGCAGCTCGCATCGGCCTACGACCTGTTCATGGCCGGCTAAGTCGCACTGAACAAGACCCGCCGCTGCAGCCAACGCTGTAGCGGCGGGTTCTTGCGTCCTATCCCGGAATGCCGGCGCGGTGCGGCCACCGCAGTTGAGGCCCTGGGCCGCACATTGCAGGGCTAGCCGTCAGAGCCCTGCGCTGACAGGCCCAACGACGGGCACGGCATCGGCACGTTGTACACCCCGATCAGGGGCCCTGCGGCAGCCCACACGCCAGCGGCGTTGCACACCACCGTTCCGCCATCGGGTTCCAAGCCGAAGGCGAAGATACGGCGCGGCTCGGGCACGCACGGCGCCCCCTCGATGACGTTCCGCGCCACGTTCGGCACACACTCGGCCGAGTAGCAGGGGTACGCAGACGCTGTGCCGGCGGACAGAATCGACGCCGACAGCGATGCACCCGCCGCCGCGAGCACGGCAACGGCTACGCCACCAAGTGTCTTCATTCGAAGCGTCATAGAAGCCATGGAGAGAATGCCACTGCTTCACCAGTAGTGAACGCGACATCGCGGATAAGGGCATGTTTTAGGCGGCACCGTTGCGGTAGTCACGCTCCGCGGCTTTGACAAGCTGGCGCGAGATCAGCCGGATCGATCCCCCCATGATGGCGCGCATGAGGGGGCCGGTCCCGCGGAGCCCTTCGGTGAACGAGCCACCCCATCGGATGTCCGTGCCCCCCGCCGCGTTCGGCGTGAAGGTCGCTTCGGCACGGTAGCCCTTGGCCGGGGTGCGCGGCCCGATCAGCTCGTAGACGTGCCTGCGGTCCTGCTCGTATTCGACCGTCTTCTCCCGCATGAGTATCGGCCAGCAGCCGACCTTGCGGACCGCTCCGATGCCCGCCGGTGCCGGATCTCCCCGCTGCTCCCAGCTCGACTGCAGGATGAGCGGCTTTGCCCAGTCCGCCCAGCGGCCGCCGTCGGTCACAAGTCGGAACAATGTCGCGGCCGGCGCGCTGCTGGTCCGGTTCACCTCGAACGAAAACGTCCTACCCGCCATCTCGGCTCCTCGCTGGTGTTCTTCGGCGCCGCGAACCCTACCGGACCTCCGATCGGCGAATCGGTTCGCGGCCCGGCGGCTGTTTGGGCGCGGGTAACAGCGCGGTGCGGGCACGGACGGCCACCGTCGACGGTGCCTTCGTGCTGAGGGCGAGGTCGTCTCCAGCGTGACGGATGGTCAGCGTCGCATCCGGCCCGTCGCGAAGCGTGTAGGTGACCTCGTCGTGGCCCGCATCGACGGTGATCCTGAAATTTCGCCAGCGCAGGCGGAAACACAGCCGGTCGATGCCGTCAGGCAGGTGCGGATCCAGCTCCAGGATCCCTTCGTCGTCGCGTAGTCCTCCGAATCCGGCGACCAATGCCGTCCAAGCACCGGCGAGCGACGCCATGTGCAGGCCGTCCGCGGTGTTGTCGTGCAGGTCGCGCAGATCGATCAGCGCGGCCTCATAGGTGTAGTCGTGGGCGAGCTCGAGATGGCCAACGGCGGCGCACATCACCGCCTGGGTACACGCCGAAAGAGACGAGTCGCGGGTGGTGCGCCGCTCGTAGTAGTCGAGGTTGCGCGCCATCTGCTCGGGTGTGAACGCGTGGCTGCGCCAATGCATCGCCAACACCACGTCGGCTTGTTTGATCACCTGCGACGGGTACAGCCGGACATAGGGCTCGTGTAGCAAAAGCGGATACGCCGTGTTCTCGGTGAAGTTCCATTCACGCAGAGTGGTGAATCCGGCGTACTGCTCGTGTACGCCCAACTCGTCGTCGTATGGAATGTTGGCGTTGTCGGCCGCGTCGCGCCACCTTGCCGTCTCTTCGGTGGTCACGCCCATCTCGCCGGCAAGATCCGGATGGCGTTCACACGCATCGGCGGCGGCCTGCATGTTGTGCACCGCCATCAGGTTGGTGAAGACGTTGTCCCGCACGATCGCGGTGTACTCGTCGGGACCGGTGACGCCGTCCAGATGCCACACCCCGTGCCGGTCGTGGTGCCCCAGCGAAACCCACAGTCGCGCGGTTTCCACGAGTACGGCCAGGCCACACTCGGCTTCCAGCGAATCATCGCCCGTGACAACGCGATAGCGCTCGAATGCCATGGCGATGTCGGCATTGATGTGCCATGCCCCAGTCCCTGCCGGCCAGTACGCCGAACACTCCTCACCATGTATGGTCCGCCACGGAAATGCCGCCCCGGCGAGGTCGAGTAAAGCGGCTCGGTCCTTGGCGAGGTCCAACGTGGAGGCCCGCCAGCGCAGCGCATCGGCGGCCGCCGTGGGTGCTGTGTAAGTCAGCACCGGAAGCACATAGCCTTCGGTGTCCCAGAAGGCATGGCCGTCGTAGCCGGTACCGGTCAGGCCCTTTCCGGGTATTGCACGGCGTTCCGCGCGAGCACTGGCCTGAAATACGTGAAACAGCCCGAAGCGCACGGCCTGTTGGCAATCGGGATCGCCCTCCACCTCGACGTCGGCACAGTCCCAGAAAACGTCGAGGCATTCCCGCTGCAAGTCGAGTAGCCCCTGCCAGCCGGTGTACTGCGCGCCGGCGAGCGCCGCGGCGACCTGGTCACGCAGCGCCGGACGCGAGCGCAGGCTCGACCACCCGTATGCCAGATACTTCACGATGCGCAGCCGCTGGCCGGGCCGCAGACCGCAGATGACGGTGGTGCGGGCCAGATCCTCTTGCGCTTCCGAGCTGACCTCGACGCGTCCGGGGACGTCGATGTCGTGTTCCATCGCCGCGGCCATCATCAGGCCACTGCTGCGTGTCCTGTGCATGAGCACCGCGCCGTGGTTGGTTGTTTCATGGCGAACCGGCTCGAGCGGGTTGCACAACAGGGCGGCCGTGCGCGGATCGGCCGAACGTTGCGGCTGGTCTTCGTTGGCGACGAGTTCGGACTGCACGGTGACACGCACGAACTCGCCGATCGCCTCGACGACATACTCGATGGCGGCCACGCTGCGCTGCCCCAACGAAACCAGCCGAGTCGATTCCACACGCACCTGCTTGCCCGCAGGCGACTTCCACTGCGCTACCCGGGTGAGAGTGCCCGCCTGCATGTCCAAAACGCGTTCGTGTTCCAGCAATTCGCCGTACCGCACATCGAACGGCTCGTCGTCGACCAGCAGTCGGAGGATCTTGCCGTTGGTGACGTCGAGCACCGACTGCCCGTCCTCGGGATTCGAGTACCCGACCTCCGCGTACGGCAGCGGCCGGGTCTCGTAGAACCCGTTCAGATACGTGCCGGGCAGGCCATGCGGCTCGCCTTCCTCGAGGTTCCCCCGCAGCCCGATGTGGCCGTTCGACAGTGCGAACAGCGATTCGGTTTGAGCGATCTTGTCCAGATTGAGTGCCGTCTCGCGCACCTGCCATGGTTCGACCGGGAAGGCGTCATCGGCGATCATCAGGAACCCAGGAGCTCTGCCAGATCGGCGACTACGACGTCAGCTCCATTGCGCCGCAATTCTTCTGCGTGATCGGCGCGGTCCACACCGACCACCACCCCGAAGTTGCCTGCGTGGCCCGCAGCCACTCCCGCGATGGCGTCCTCGAAGACCGCCGCGTGATCCGCCGACGTTTCGAGCAGTTGGGCGGCGCGAAGGAACGAATCGGGTGCCGGCTTGCCGGGGATGCCCTCCTCACGCATGGTCACCCCGTCCACCCGGACTTCGACGTACTTGCCGAGGCCGGTGACCTCGAGAACTTCGCGGGTGTTGGAGCTGGACGATACGACGGCCACCTTGAGTCCGGCGGCGGCGACGGCGTCGAGGTACCGGCGGGATCCTTCGAAGACCTCCACCCCGTCGGAACTCAGCGTCTGGTGAAACAGTGCGTTCTTCCGAGTACCCAGACCCTGGACCGTTTCGGCGTCGGCGTCGGCGTCCTGATCGCCATCGGGCAGGGTGATGCCACGGCTGTCCAGAAAGGACCGGACACCGTCATCCCGCTTCTTGCCATCCACGTAGGTGAAGTAGTCGGCGTCGGCGTCGAAGGGGACGTATCGATCCCCGGTGCGCTCCGCCCGTGCGCTCAGATACGCGTCGAACATCTCTTTCCACGCCTTGCGGTGCACGCTGGCTGTATCGGTGAGCACGCCGTCGAGATCGAACAGACAGGCCAGAACCTCTTCGGGTAAGCCGAGCATCGCCCCCATATGCCGGGTAATACCCACGACGGGCAAACAATAGACTTGGCCGCATGGCCGATCTCCATCCCGGCGTCGCGGTGCTCACTCCTCTTCTGGGTGTTTGGGCCGGTCAGGGTGCGGGCGTGTACCCGACCATCGCGCCGTTCGGTTACTTCGAGGAAGTCACATTCGGTCATGTCGGCAAGCCGTTCCTCAGCTACGTCCAGCGGACCAGAGCCGACGACGACGGCCGTCCCCTGCACGCGGAGACCGGATTTCTCCGGGTACCGTCGGCGGGCCGGGTGGAGCTGGTCCTGGCGCACCCGACAGGCGTCACCGAGATCGAAGAGGGCACGCTGTCGGTGCGGGAAACCACGATCGAGATGGAACTCGTCGCGACGGCGATCGGGCGCACCGCCTCGGCGAAGGAGATCACGGCGCTCGGCCGGTCCATCCGCGTCGACGGCGACGAGCTGACGTACACGGTGCACATGGGCGCGGTCGGCCAGCCCTTACAACAGCACCTGACGGCGACTTTGCACAGGAAGCAGGCATGACCGAAGACGGCAGAATTCGTGTTCCGGCTGACCTCGACGCAGTCACCGCCGTCGGCGCGGAGGATCACTCCGATTTCGACCCGGCTGCGGTCGAGCGGATCTGGCAGGCGGCACGACATTGGTATGCGGCCGGAATGCACCCGGCGATTCAGTTGTGCCTGCGCCACAACGGGAAGGTGGTGCTGAACAGGGCCATCGGACACGGCTGGGGCAACGCACCCGAGGATCCGCCCGACGCAGAGAAAATCCCGGTGGCAACGGACACCCCGTTCTGCGCCTTCTCGGCCGCCAAGGCAATGGCGACGACCGTCGTGCACATGCTGGTGGAGCGTGGGTTCTTCTCGTTGGACGATCGCGTCTGCGATTACCTACCGACCTACACCAGTCACGGCAAGGACCGCACCACCATCCGGCACGTCATGACCCACAGCGCGGGCGTGCCGTTCGCCACCGGCCCGCGGCCGAACCTCGACCGCATGGACGACACCGAATACGCCCGCAGGAAGCTCGGCGAACTGCGGCCCATTCACCGGCCGGGCCTGGTCCACATCTACCACGGGGTGACGTGGGGGCCGCTGGTGCGCGAAATCGTCTCGGCCGCAACGGGAAAGAGTATCCGCGAGATCCTCGCGACCGAGATCCTCGATCCGCTCGGCTTCCGGTGGACGAACTTCGGTGTCGCCGAGCACGACGTGCCGCTGGTCGCGCCGAGCCACACCACCGGCAAGCCGCTGCCCGCGCCGATCGCGAAGGCGTTCAAGATGGCTGTCGGTGGCACCATGGCCGAGATCATCCCGTTCTCCAACACGCCGCTCTTTCTCACCGGCATCATCCCGTCCTCCAACCTCGTCTCGACCGCGGACGAGATGTCACGGTTCGCCGAGATCCTGCGACGGGGTGGTGAGCTCGACGGTGTCCGCGTGATGCAGCCGGAGACGCTGCGCGCCGCAACCAAGGAATGCCGTCGACTGCGGCCAGACATCGCCGACGGATTCGCGCCCCGCCGTTGGGGTACCGGATACATGCTCGGGAACAAGCGGTTCGGGCCGTACGGCCGCAACGCGCCTGCGGCGTTCGGCAATACCGGTTTGACCAACATCGCGGTCTGGGCCGACCCGGAGCGCGGCCTGGCCGCCGGTCTGATCAGCAGCGGCAAGCCCGGCAACCATCGCGAGGCCAACCGCTATCCCGCGTTGCTCGACCGCATCACCGCGGAGATCCCGCGTCAGCGGATCTTCTCGCCGTAGACCCGGTCGACGGTCATCACCATCAGCACCCGGCGATCGGACACCATCACCGACCGGTACTCGTCCCAGTCCGGGTGCTCCCCGGCGGCACTGCGGTAATAGTCGACGAGCGCTTCGACCTCGGGGCCGTTCGGGTCGGACCCGGGCCCGGTCAGCGTCACCGGGCCCTCGGCGGTGGCCCACGCCCAGCCGTCCGAGCTGGTGACCTCGATCGCGGCCCGTGGGTCCCGTCGCAGATTGGCCGTCTTGGCTCGTCCTTCGGTCATCGACACATAAATGACGCCGGCGTCGCGCTCGTAGAAGGGAGTGACGGGCGACAGTTGCGGCAGTCCGTCCGACTTGATCGTCGCGAGCACACCGAGCCGGCTGTCGGCGAGCAGCGTATGCAGGTCGAATCCTGAGGCAGTCATGCTGTGGGCAACCTGCGACCGTCTGTCCGCTATTCCGGAACAGCCCGGTAAACTCGCTGTGCTGTCGCCGGTGGGGCGGACAGACCTGGAGGTAAGCATGGAAGGTGCGGCGTCAAGTAGCTGCGCGATCGAAGAACGCCGCATCGACTCCGTCAGCGTGGTGTCGGTGGCCGGTGTGGTGGACATGCTTACGGCCCCTGACCTCGAGAAGGCGATAGCCGAGGCGGCCAAGAGTTTCCCGCGCGCGGTAGTCGTCGATATGACCGCCGTGGAGTTCCTCGCATCCGCGGGCATGGGAGTGCTGATCGCCGCCCAGGATGAGCTCGCACCCGCCGTCCGTTTCGCCGTCGTCGCCGACGGCCCCGCGACCAGTCGACCGCTGAAGCTTGTCGGTGTGACGGATGTCGTAGACCTTTACCCCACTCTCGAAGAAGCATTGACGGCGCTGACGGATTAAAAGGGCCACGATCGGGTAGCCAGCAGGCTGAGATGGCAGACTCCGGACAAGGCGACTCGAGGACACGGTTCGCCCACAAGAATGTCCTCGCCGATGCCGCATGCGCCGCGCAGATGCGCCAGGAGTTCTCCATCTGGCTCAAGCGGTATTTCACCCTCGACGCGACGAAGGTCAGTGATGTGGTGCTGGCCGTGAACGAGGCGTTGGCCAACGCCGCCGAATTCGCCTACGCGACGGTCGCACGTCCCGGCGCGATGCATTTGCTGGCTGATTACGACACCGGTACCGCCGTCTTGACGGTCACCGTCACCGATGAGGGAGCCTGGCGCATCGCCGACTCCGAGAAGAAGAGCATCTCGCGCGGCCGGGGAATCCCGTTGATGCACGCGCTAGCCGACCGGGCCACCATCGACTCGTCACCAGCGGGCACGCGGGTACGGCTCGAATGGAATCTCGTCGCCGCGGCGCACGCCTCGGCTCAGCGGTTCGGTAGCCGCACCACCTGAACGAAGAACTCATCGATCTGCCGGACCACGCTCATGAACTGGTCCAAGTCCACCGGTTTGGTGACGTAGGCGTTGGCGTGCAGTTTGTAGCTCTTGAGGATGTCCTCTTCGGCCGACGAAGTGGAGAGCACGACAACGGGGATGTGGCACAGATCTTTGTCGGACTTGATCTGCTCGAGTAGCTGCCGCCCGTCGTATTTCGGGAGGTTCAGGTCGAGCAGGATCAGGTCGGGCCGCGAGGCGCCCTCATAGGAACCGCGCTGATAGAGGAAGTCCAGCCCTTCCTCACCATCGTGGGCGACATGAAGGATGTTGCTGATCTTGTTGTGCTCGAATGCTTCCCGCGTGATGAGCTCGTCGCCGGGATCGTCCTCGATCAACAGGACCTCGATGGCTCGAGTAGCTGATGTCACTGGGTTCCTTCCAGAAGAGCGGTTGGGATCGCATTAGGTTCGGTGGTGGGGGTGGCGGACAGGGTGAACAGGATGCGGGTTCCCGAGGTGTAGGAAGTATCGACCCGGATAGATCCGCCGTGGTGTTCGACGATCTTCTTACATAACGCTAGTCCGATTCCCGTCCCGGTGTACATCTCGCGGACATGCAAACGCTGGAAGATGACGAACACCTTGTCGGCGAACTCCTCGGCGATCCCGATGCCGTTGTCCGTGACGCTGAAGAGCCATTCGCCTTCCAGAGGACCGCTGCCCTGCTCACACTCGATGACGATCCTCGGCGCGACTCCCTCGCGCCGGAACTTCACCGCATTGCCGATGAGGTTTTGCAACACCATGGTCAGCAGGGTGGGGTCGCCGTCCACGGTGGGAAGGCGCTGCCCGGGTCGCACGATTTCGGCGTGGGATTCCTCGATCGCGGTGGACAGGTTGGCGAGAGCGGTATCCAGCATCGCGTCCAGGTCGACCTCGGTGTGCGTGGCGCTCAGCCGCCCTACCCGGGAGAAGGTGAGCAGATCGTTGATCAGCGCCTGCATCCGCTTGGCGCCGTCGACCGCGAACCCGATGTATTCGGCGCCGCGTTCGTCGAGTTGGTCGCCGTATCGCTTCTCGAGCAGTTGACAGAAGGATGCGACCTTCCGCAGGGGTTCCTGTAGATCGTGGGAGGCTACATAGGCGAACTGCTCGAGTTCGGCGTTGGACCGTCGCAACTCCTCGGCCTGCTCGTCGAGCGCCGCGCGGTCTGCCCGGGAGGATTCGAGTTCGTCGACGATGCGTTGCCGCATATCCTCGACGTCGGCCGCGATGGCCCGAATGTCCCTCGGTCCGCGGGGGACGATGCGTTCGGCGAAGTTTCCTTCGGTGATGCGTCGGCATGACGCGGCGAGCGCTGCCAGCGGCTTTGTTACTGCGTTTCGGACCAGCAGCGCCAGCACGATCGTCATGCGCAAAGAATGCGACCACCATTGCGGTGGCCAACCCGTCACGCCAGTGCCGCATCTGGTCGAGCTCGCGAATTCCGTCCGACCGGGCGGTACCCAGATTGTCGTTCTGGCGATCGAAAAGTACACGCAGGCGGTCGAATTCGGACTTTCCGCGCTCCGCCGTTTCGCGGTTGACCACATCTGGCGAACGGCCTGCCACGCCCGCGATCAGCGGCTCGGCGAAGGTCGTCCGCCAGCCTGCTGCGGCCTCTTCAATCGCGTCCAGATCAGCGATGAGGTCCTGCCTCATGCCGACGCGCTGCCGGAGGTCTTCGGCGGCTTGCTTTCTCGGTGAGTTGGCCGGAGTAGTAAGGATCGAGGAACTGCGGATCGCCCGCTATGACGTATCCGCGGACGGCGGTTTCCTGGTCACGAAGTGCCGCCTGGAGCTGATAGGCCGTCACCCGGGCCGGCTGGATGTCGTCGATCAACTCACGTGACATCCGGTCGGTGCGAATCATCAGCAGGCCCCCGGCCATCACGCCGGCCAACACCACAATGCCCATCGCGGACAGCACCAGGTTCTGCCAGCCCTGCACCGTGAGCCGCCGACCCCGCCCGCTCATCGCGTTGTGCGCTCCACGCGGACCACCGCGATGTCGTCGGTGAGCCCGCCGTGCGCCTGGGCGCGTTGCGCAGCTTCGTCGATGAGCGCGTCGACGAACGCCGGACCCGGCAGGTGCGCCAGAGAGCGGGCCAACTCGAGCAAGCCTTCTTCACCGAGGCGTTCGTTGCCCGAGCCGGAATGTCCCTCGAACAGCCCGTCGGTGAGCAAGACCAACCCCGTGCCCTCCGGCCATTCCACCTGGTGATAGTCCCATTCTCCGGAGGCCAGGCCGAGCGCCGGGCCCCCGGGCGGCTCGAGCCATTCCACCGTGCGCTCGCCGTGCACCAACATTCCGGGATGCCCCGCGCGCACTGCGTGGATCCGGGATCCCTCGGTCGGAATGGCGAGGCTCAACACCGTCGCGAAGATCCCCTTGCTCGCGCGTTCGGTCTTCAGAATCCGCTCGAGCTCCCGCATCCGGTCGGGGCCACGCAGACCGGCGAAGGTGAGCGCACGCCAGGCGATGCGCAGCGCCACGCCAAGCGCGGCCTCATCCGGGCCGTGACCGGCGACGTCACCGATCATGACGTGGACCGTCCGGTCCTGCGTCTGGACGAAGTCATAGAAGTCGCCGCCGAGCAATGCGTTCTCGCGGCTCGGCACGTACCTCGCGACGATCTCGACGCCGGGGTTGTCGAGCAACAACGGCGACGGCGACAAGCCGCGCTCGAGGCGGGCGTTCTCCCTGGCCCGCAGCTGGCTGGCGTGTAATTCCACGGCGGTGAGCTCGGCCCGTTTGCGCTCGATCGCGTACAGCACGGCCCGTCTGAGCATCTCCGGTTCGACGCGGCCCTTGACGAGGTAGTCCTGCGCCCCGGACGCGACCGCCGATATCCCGAAGTGCTCGTCGTTCAGTCCGGTGAGCACGACGATCGGTGTGTCGGGAGCGAGTCTCCTGATGTGTTGCAGAGCGTCGATCCCGTTGGCGTCGGGGAGATTGAGATCCAGCAGCACACAGTCCGGCTGGGCGACCGTCAACTGGCGTTCGGCATCGCCCATCGACGGCGCCCATGCACAGCCGATGTCAGCGGCGGCGTCGGCGATCAGCTCTTCGACCAACACGGCGTCGCCGCGATCGTCTTCGACGAGCAGCAATGTCAGCCGGTGGCCGGCCCCTCCGCGGAGTACCCCGGCGGCCGGCGCTGGCATCAGATGAGACTCGGATGGCGCGCGCATCGGCAATCACGTCCTTTACGTAACGTCACCCGGTCGCGCTGACCTTCTTCTTTAGTGAACCCCTCGACAATACCCAGCGGCCCTACCCACCGCCGCACTCCGGTCACCTCCTATCGTGACTGCATGAGCACCGTTGCCGACTCGGACCGTGTCGCCGATCTAGCCCGTCAGGTTGTGGCTGATCATGACCCGAAAACCGTCCCCATCCCCGAATTCCTTGGCGCCTGCTACGACGCCGGGCTGTCCTGGGTGCACTTCCCGGAAGGCCTCGGCGGTCTCGGGGTTTCCCGCGGCCTGCAGGCCGTTGCCGACGGGATCCTTCAGGGTGCGGGCGGCCCGGTTCCGCTCGCACTGAACCCGATGGGATACGGGATGGCGGCGCCGACGGTGCGCGAGCACGCCCAGACCGACGATGTGAAGCGGAACCTGCTGCGTCCGCTGGCCACCACCGAGGACATCTGGTGTCAGCTGTTCTCCGAGCCGGGCGCGGGCTCCGACCTGGCCGGGCTGGCGACCTCGGCGGTACCCGACGGCGACGACTGGGTCGTCAACGGGCAGAAGGTCTGGACCAGCCTGGCCCACCGCGCCCGCTGGGGTCTGCTGCTCGCCCGCACCAATCCCGACCTGCCGAAGCACAAGGGCCTGACCTACTTCGTCATCGACATGCACGGGCCCGGCGTCGAGACCAGGCCGCTTCGCCAGATGACCGGTCACGCCGAGTTCAACGAGGTGTACATGACCGACGCCCGCATCCCCGACACACACCGGCTCGGTGGGGTCGGCGACGGGTGGCGGGTGGCGATGACCACGCTGATGAACGAACGCAGCGCGCTGGGCGCCAGCGGCAGCCGACGAGGGGCGGGCACCATCGCGGAAGCGGTGTCACTGTGGGCCGCCCGCCCGGAACGTCAGACGCCGGTGCTGCGCGACCGGCTGTCACAGCTGTGGCTGCGCGCCGAGGCGCAGCGCCTCACCTCGGAACGCTCGCGGGCCTCGGCGACCGTCGGCGGTCCGGGGCCGGAAGGCTCCATCGGCAAGCTGGTCGGCGCCGAACTCAACCAGCACATCTACCAGTGGTGCATGGATCTGCTTGGGCCGGAAGGGATTCTGTACCACAGCTACGCGCTGCGAGATAGCGACCGAGAAGTCGAGGACTGGCGTGGACCGCTGCAGCAGCGGTTCCTTCGCGCCCGCGCGAACACCATCGAGGGCGGCACCTCCGAGGTGATGCGGAACATCCTCGGGGAGCGGGTCCTCGGCCTGCCCGGTGACCTGCGTGCCGATGCCGGCATGCCGTGGAAGGAGATTCCCCGTGGCTGAGTTCACCTTCACCGACGAGCAGAGCCAGTTGCGCGCCGCGGTGCGCAAGTTCTGTGCGGAGAACTTCGACGAGCAGTCGGTGCGCCGACTGATGGAATCCGATCCGCCGTTCGACGCAGGAGTGTGGACACGGCTGGGCTCCGAACTCGGCGTGCTCGGGCTCTCGGTGCCCGAGGCCGACGGCGGCGTCGGCGGGACGCTCGTCGACCAGGCCGTGGCTGTCGAAGAGCTGGGCGCTTCGCTGGCGTGTGGACCGGTGTTCGGCACGGTCTTTCTTGCAATCCCGGCGCTGGTGGCGGCCACGGCGGGACAGGTGCGTGACGAGCTGCTCACCGAACTCGTGGAGGGCCGACGAACCGCGGCGTTCGCCGTCGCCGACCGGGCCGGAGCCTTCGACCCGGCGACGGTCCAGGTGACCGCGGACGGCGAGGCCCTCACCGGCGTCGTCGAGCGCGTCGTCGACGCCGGCGCGGCCGACGACCTGCTGGTCGCGGCGCGGGGTGCCGACGGGGTGTCCCTGTACGCCGTCGACGCCTCGGGGACCGGAGTGCAACGCGACCCTCTGGTCACCCTCGACCTGACCCGGCCGCAGGCCACTGTCCGGTTGTCCGGCGCTGCCCGGCAGGCTGGTGGCCGGCCCCAGTGAGGCCGAACGGGTCATCGAGCACGCGCTGCAGGTGGGGTCTGCGCTGCTGGCCGCCGAGCAGGTCGGCGCGGGACAGCACCTGCTCGACCTGTCGGTCGACTACGCGAAGTCGCGGCTGCAGTTCGGCAGGCCGATCGGATCCTTCCAGGCGGTCAAGCATCGGCTGGCGGACCTGCTCGTCGATCTCGAGCACGCCCGCTCCACGGCGTATCACGCGGCGTGGGCGTTGGCGGACGGATCCGACGACCCGGCGCTGGCGGTGAGCATTGCGCAGGCGACGTGTTCGGCGGCGTTCACCCGGATCGCGACCGACACGATCCAGGTGCACGGCGGTATCGGGTTCACCTGGGAACACCAGGCGCATCTGTACTTCAAGCGGGCCACCACCGATGCCGCGCTGCTGGGCAGTCCCGAGCAGCACCGGTCGCGAGTCGCGGAACTGGTGCTGGACAACGCCGAGGCCGAGCGCGTTCCACGGGTCGCCGACGGCACGCCGGCGTGAGCGCGTCTCGCTAGACCGGAAGTGTTGTGCCGGTTTCTTTTTCGGCGAATTCGACCAATCTGCGCGGCGGCGTCGTAGTCACCGGCCAGCGCAGTGCGGCCGAGCATCACCAGCGGGCCCTTCAAGCCGAAGGCGCCGTCGTAGCCGATGTAGCTGCCCGGCGGCACCGGCTCGCTGATGCAGTACAACGTCGACGCGGCGCCCGCGTCGATGTCGTTGCCGAACACGTTCGCCACCCTCCTGACCACCCTATCGCGCGGCCGTCATGACCGGGCGGTCGGAGATGTGGGAAAGGTTTGAGGCCACCCAACCGGGATGCGTCAGTTGGGTGACGACAGGCGAATTCGCCGCCCGCAGCCTGCGATCCAGGTCGAGACCCCACAACATCACCGCGAGCTTCGACCTCGAATAGGCCCCCATCACACTCCACTTGTTGCGGAGGTGCATATCGTCGAGTCGCAATTTCGCGCTTCGGTGCGCGTGCGATCCGACGTTGATGATCTGCGATCGCACCCGCGGGAAGATGAGATTCGTCAGCGCGAACGGTCCGAGCAGATTGGTGCCGATCGTCTTCTCGAACCCGTCGACCGTCTCCTCGCGGGTCTGGGTGAGCATGCCCGCGTTGTTGATCAGGATGTCGACGTCCTCGTCGAGCGCATCGGCGAACGCATGGACCGATGACAGGTCGGCGAGGTCGACCTTGGCGATCGACGTCGAGCCGCCGATCTCCTTGGCGCGCTGCGCGCCAAGCTCGGTGTTGCGCACCGCCATGACCACGTGCGCGCCCGCTCGTGTCAGGGCACGCGCCGTGCCGAGGCCGACCCCATTAGTCGCACCGGTCACGATGATGCGTTTGCCGGTCAGGTCGCCGAGCCGGGCCGGTGTCCATTGTGCTGTCACGGGGTCAAGGCTAGTGGGTTGGTTCTCACGCACACCGCGGTAGATCCCCCAGCGGACGATCACCGGCATCAGCACTCGGTCGAACGACCACGCAGGGAAGCGGAACGCCTGACCCTTGGGAGTGAAGACCTCCAGCCCGTTGGGCTGCACGCCGAGCACCGAACCCCAGCGGCGCTTCGGGCGCCTGGAAGGAGCGGAGTGGCTTGCCTGCGAACTCGGCGCGAATGTTGTGCGCGAGAATCCCGTCGCCGCGGTTGCGCGCGGAGCTGCGCAGCGGGTCGGTCGCCGCGACGTCACCCACCGCGAACACACCGCGCTGGCCTGCGACCTGAAGTTGCGGGGTCACCCGCACAAATCCGTGTTCGTCAAGAATTTCCGTCGGCAACCAGTCGGTGTTGGGCCGCACGCGTCCGATCGCCCACAGCACCGCATCCGCCGTTGCGGGCGGCTGCCCGGTCGTCCACTCGACGGGCTCACCGGTGAGCTCGTCGCACATGAATCCGTCGGGAATCACGGCGCGGTGGCCGGGGTGGAGCACCACGCCGGCATCGGTCAGCCGCCGTGCGACCTTCGCCCAGATTCCCGGGTGGTGCGACGGCAGGGCGCGCTCGCCGGGGAAGTACAGGTCGACCTGTTTGTCCGGCCAGGTGATGGCGACCTGCGCGGCGCTGCTGATCGCCGCGGCACCGCCGCCGATGACGGCGACTGACCGAGCGTCGGTGAGCCGAGTGTGTGCGGCGCGGAGGTCGGCGCCGATCTCGTTGTGCGACTGCAGGGTTGGAGTGCGCCAGAAGCCGTTGGTGACGCCGGTGGAGATGACCAGCGCGTCGTACTCCTCTTGCGACGACGATCCGTCGTCGCCTTCGATGAACACGGTCCTGGCGGAGAGGTCGACGCCGGACAACGTGCCGTGGACGGTGCGGACCCGATCCAGCGCGCGGAAGCGGTCGAACGGGATCCAGTTCGCGCGAGCCCATTCCTCTGGCCTGGACAGCCGCCAGCCCAGTTCCTGCCCGCTCACCAATGCCGGCTTGGCCGATATGCCGACCACGTCGTAGTGCTTGGCGAGGCGGATGGCCGTCAGGACGCCGCTGTCACCCAACCCGGCGATGACGACGCGCTTGCGACTGGTCACGACGTTGAGGTTGCCATACCGCCACCACACCGTGTCACTGAGCAGAAGGGATAAGGGTAACCTAACTCCGATGGCCTTCTCCCCGGCGAGCGTCGTCGAGACGATCCAGTTGAATGCGCGGATGCGCCGGATCGTGCTGCAGATCGACGATCCCGACGCGCTGGCCGTCAGACCGGGCGGTGACTCCGCCGTCGGCGTGTACCTTTCTCGTCGGCGAGTGAAGGCCGCAACTACTCGGTGCGCCGCCACGAGGGCGACCGGATCACATTGGACGTCGTGCTGCATGCGCGTGGACTCGTGACGACGTGGGCCCGCGGCGCCCGGCCGGGGGACCGGGTCGGACTCGACCATGCGCGCTCCTGGTACCGGCCCGAGTCGAACACC
Source organism: uncultured Actinomycetota bacterium (assembly GCA_963713225.1). GTDB lineage: Bacteria > Actinomycetota > Actinomycetes > Mycobacteriales > Mycobacteriaceae > Mycobacterium. Next base: position 498,811 of record CAVQLB010000006.1, read on the forward strand.
GACTGGCAGCTCCTGGTCACCGACCTGTCCGGGCTGCCCGCTACCGCGCGAATCATCGAGGAGTTGCCCGGCGGCCAGCCCGTCACCGCGATCGTCGAGGTCGACGACCGGGAGGACGTTGATTACCTGCCTCGGCACCCCGATGTGGCCGTCATCGCCAGCATCGGCACCGGAAACGGTGTCGCCCCAAGCCGGCTCGCGCAAGTCGTCCGGGAGTTCACCCAGCCCGCCGGGCGCGGCTACTGCTGGTTCGCGGGCGAGGCCGCCGAATCGCGCGCCGTGCGCAAGTATTTCCGCGGCCGCGGTTGGGCGACCGACCAGTTCGACATCACCGGTTACTGGCGGTTCGACAGCCAGACGTGGGACGCGAAGTTCGCCGCCGTGCAAAACGATGTGCTTGCCGTCTACGAGCGCGCGCTGGCCGAAGGCAAGGGCGAAAAAGTGGCCTCCGAAGAGTTCGACGAAGCGCTCGAACGGATCGGGCTCTAGGCACCGTGAGCGTTAGAGTGGGCAAACATGACGTACTCCATGCGACGGCCGACGGCTGGAGCGTTGTCCGTGGCAGCGCTGACAGCGGCACCGATGGCCGGGATCATCGTCTTCTCCCCGGCCGTCAGCTCGGCCTGCCTGCCCGGCGAGACAGCCGGCGCCAGCGCATGCGCGCCGTTCTGTCTGCCCGGCAAGGCGCTCGACGTGCAGACCGGCTTGTGCGTTGCGGTGCCTGACCCGGCACCGAACGGCGTCAACCCGCCGATCGGCTACTAGGCGCCGAGAAGGTCGAGCATCGACGCCCGGTCGCTGGCGCCGACGATTTCGCCCACCGCGCCATACTTCTACGCCGCGGGCGTCGGCACCCAGTTCCCGTGAAAGCCAGCAGGCACCCGATGGGGCAGCTTGATGCTCGCGACGTCCTGCAGCGTCTGCGCATCGAGGATTGCCAGCTCACTTCGGTCGGCGACGCGGTCGTAGACGTAGCCCATCAGCACGCCATCGTCCTCTGCCGCATCTGGCGCAGAAGGATGAAAGACGAACTCGCCCACGGCATTATCGGACCCGAATGAGCGCGATACAGTGCTGCCGCCGGCGAAGTCGTGCTTGAGTAGCAGGTCGTTGCCGGAAAGACCCTCTCCGACCGTCGGCGCGTAGCCGTACCGGTGCCGCTTGCCGACCAGTCGTTCGTCGACCCGGGGGAACTCCTGGCCACGGTCGTCGATGCGGGACTCCCGGACCTTGCCGTCGGCGAGGTCGACGGTCCACCGGTCCAGCGTCGGTGGACCTTCGTTCGGCCCGAGGTGCTCGGTGTCGAACATCTTCGGGTGCCGCACCACGTCGAGCACGATGGTGTCGCCCTCGGAGGAGTCGCCGTCATAGGCGTTCATCGGGTGGAAGACGTAGCAGGGTTCGACGTCGAACCAGCGGACGTCGGAGTTGTCGCCGTCACGCGGCATCACCCCGATCCGGGCCGGATAACGCGGGTTCCACGAGTAGGGGAACCGCCGGTCAACCGCGTTACCGCTCGGCTGCCGGGCAGAGATCGGATCCGGGATGCGAACTCGGCCGATCAACGCGGACAACAGAAGTCGTGCAGGAAGTCGGAGCCCACGCGGCACCGTCATCTCGACCGCTTGTCGGGTATCGAAGGTGACGGGCAGGTCGTAGAACACGACGTGGCGTTCCGTCAGTGAGAAGTCGTGCATCATCGGGCTGCCCGCGACCTCGATATCGACGGTGCGCCGCGCCCTTCCGTCGGCCCCGATCACCGAGTACTGCACGGTGTTGCCGCGGTACATGCTGTAGGAAACCGCGTGCAGCTCACCGGTTTCCGGGTCGCGCTTGGGGTGTGCGGTGTATCCACCGGTAATGGTTCCGTCGAAGTCGCAGACACCGACCGTGTCGAGCTCGTCGGTGAGTTCGATGTTGGTGACGCCGGATTCGATCAACGCGAGGGTCTTGCCCGCATGTCCGATCACGTTGGTGTTCGCGCCGATTCCCGAGAGTCGGTAGTCACCGGGCGGCGCCTTCTCGCCCAGCGCGCTGGCCGTCTGCGGGCCGCGCACCCACCTGTTGCGGTACCACTCGGCCTTGCCGTCGCGGATACGGATGCCGTGCACCATGCCGTCGCCGGCGAACCAGTGATAGAGCTCGGGGTCGATCTCGCCGATCGGATTCGGGCCGTTGCGTAGATATCGCCCGTCGAGATAGTCCGGAATCGTCCCGACCACTTCCAGGTCGGTGAGTGTGTACTCCCGGTCCACCGGCGCGAACTCATTCGCCAGAAAGCGGTTCGTCATCAACGACACCCCCAAATAACAATGTTATAGACAGCACTTGTATAACACTGTTATGGCAGCATGGCAAGAGTGAGCGATGTCCGGCAACAGCTGGTCGAGGCAGGCATTCAGATACTTGAGCAGGGCGGCCTGCCGGCACTCAGCGCGCGCAAGCTGGCCGTGGAAACCGGCACCTCGACGATGGCGGTCTATACGCATTTCGGGGGCATGGCCGGCGTCGTCGACGCTATCGCCCGCGAGGCATTCGTCCGGTTCACCCGCGCGCTCACCGAGGTGGAACAGACCGGCGACCCGGTGGCCGACTTCTTCGTGATGGGTTCGCGCTATCGCGAGTTCGCGCTCGCCAACCCGCAGCGCTACCAGATGATGTTCGGCACCTCGTCTCCGCCGTCGCTGGCCGGGTACCGGACCGATCTCACCGAGACGGGCAATCCCACCGACCGGGCCGAGTGGACGGCGTCCTTCGAGGCGCTGCGGAAAATGGTGCGCCGCATGATCGCCGCCGGCCGGATCCGCGACGACGGGGAAGCGATGATGTCCGGGCGGATCTGGAGCATCATCCACGGCGCGGTGATGCTCGAGATCGCCGGCTTCTTCGGGCGTGAGGGACACGGAATCACCGAGATCCTTGCCCCGCTCTTCGTCGACGTTCTGGATGGAATGGGCGACGATCGCGAGCGAACGAACGAATCGCTGGCTGCGGCAGCGTTGCGTATCACGCCCCAAACGTCAGGGAGCTAGTCGATTTCGGCTGCACTCTCGTCTAGCCCGGTTCGGAGCAGGTTCCATGCGAGACGCCGGGCCTCTGCGGCTCGCTCATGCATGACCCGCTGCACGGCCGGGATGGGATTGGGCTCCGGCGAGCGGCCTTCGACGACGTCGTCGCACACCTCCTGCGCGACACGAATCGCCATCAACACCGCCTCGTTGACGTGGTTCAGTGCCTGATGCAGGCCGTCGTCCTCGACCAGGAGGTGGGCATTCCCGAGCTCGACCGAGAAGTCGTGCACGACGTGTCCGATCTGCTCGAAGATCGGCAGCATCGCCTGCTCCCGCTCATCGCGTTCCTTGCTGTGCAGGATGCTCGCGGCCCGGTTCCACAGCGTTGCCAGCATCTGAGTGTGGGCGCTGACGGCGCGCGACACCTCGATCATCGCCTGCCGCTGGAGCTGGTTGACCAGGTGGCTCCGCTCGAGACGAGCCAGCTCGCGTTGGGCGTCCATCTCGGCTCGGTGCGACTTCTGCTGGCCTTCCATCTCGGCCTTGTGCAGCTCCCGCGTTCGCGCCAGTTCGCGCGCCGAGCGGTGTTCGGCGGCGGCCAGTTCGATGCTCAGCCGCTCAGCGGCCTTGGCCGCTTTCTGGTTAGCCTCACGCTGGATGTTGACCGTCTGCCAGAGGGCCACCATCACGACGCAGAAGACGACGGCGCCGAAGAACCAGTCCGCCTTGGATCCCGACTCGCCGGGGCCGAGGAGGATGAACCACGCGATGGCCAGGCCGCCCGCAGCGCCGCAGGCCAGCCACCCGATGCCGCGCCAGCCGTCGATCTCAGCGAACCAGCCGCGGTCGCGGGGCGCGAGGACGGCCTGGGGTATCGGCTCCGTGACGTCCCGCACTTCACCGCGTTCTGATTGGTCGCCGGCCCTGGTGGATTCCACTAGTCCGGTCATCTAGTCCTCCCGTTCCTCCCCGTCTTGCGCGTACAGACTAGGGCCGCGCCGCGCACCCATCTTCACATCGCCCGCCCCGCCTGGCTTCCCCGAGGCTGGACATGCGTTGACATCGCACGTCACGCAGGTGCACGGGACTCGCGGTGACGCGGTGTGGCGTGGACCGCTAGTGTCAATCCGTGCTCAAGTCGATCGGGGCGACGGGGAAGCACGCGTCGTCGGCTGCTCACAGCTATTGGAATTGACCTCTAGAGATTCGAGGGCCCATGGGACAAGGCGCGCCACAAGATGATTCGTCAGTCATCGTCAGTCTCTCGGAGGCGGCGATGCACATGTACTCCGCCGCTATCGACGCGTTGCCGTTCGCCGAGGACAAAAAATTTCATAAGCGGGCGGACGTCGTCCTGGAGGGTATGCGGAAGCTGCGTGCAGCACTGACGGACGCAGCAAGCAGCAATAGGCCGTCACCGGCGGTTGTCGTAGAGCTCAGCAATGTGCGCCGGCGTTACGACTCCCTCATGGAACACGCCGCCGCCGCGCCGGGTTCGAGCCTGGGCCAACAGTTGTACGTGACACGTGTGCACGCGAAGCTGTCGGCCGAGGAAGTCGCCAACGGTGCCGGGCTGGCCACCGATCTGCCGGATGAGCTAGAGGCAGGCGCAACACCCAACGACGAAGATGCAGCAAAGGTCAGAGACACGATCGCCGCCCTCGGAGGGGTCCCGGGCACCGAACATCTCCAGCACCACCAGCCTGACCCTGAACCCGAACACAGTGAGCACGAGCACCACGACGAGTCACACGTCAACGGCCATGATGAGTCACTCGTCGAGGAGAACGCCGGCTAGCGCCCGGGTCAGCTTTCGCGACGGACAAGGTAGAGCACCTTGCCGTAGTCGTGACCGAGCCATAGATCGTCGAAGTCGTTCGGTGGCCCGAAGCTCGTGAAGAAGTGGCCCGCACCCGTGTAGACGAGTGCCCACGCCGACTTGAGGTTCCAGTCCGCGTTGGAACCGGCAGGCTCGAAGCGGATGTAGACCGGGGTGCCGCTCAGCCGCGTCGTATCGAGCGGGTAGCCGACCCGCGGATCGTTCTGGTCGCCCTCGAGTACGCGAACCTGGGGTGCGGGCAGGTTGGGCTCGACCGGACCGCGGCCCATGATGTACTCGCGAAATGAGTCGCGCTCATAGTCGTCGGCCGACGAGTTCATGCAGAATTCGCGGCCGCCTAAGCCCAGATAGACCCGACCGTCGGTGCCGGCGCTGCTGACATCGCCGGTGATTATCTGGCAGAGAATGCCGGTGATTTTGGCCATGTGATCGTCCTTCGTTTTCGTGTTCGCCGCCCCCGTTGGGCCGCTCTCATCGAGTAGGAGGAGTTCACGCCACGAGTTCTTACACTTTTCGAAGCAAACGACCCGTCCGCCGCTAGCTGCCGAGTTCACCCGCGATACCGCGTTCGATCGCGGCGCGGGTGCGCTCCGGCAGCACGATCAGCCCGTCGAGTTCGCCGCGAGCGACGTCGTACGCGCGTTCACGTTCCTTCGGCGTCGCCGCGGCGTCCGACGCGATCCGCAGCGCACTGTGCGCGCGCGAGAGCCGCTGCTGTTCTTCCTTCGAGAAACCGCTTCGTCGCCTGCGGAACGCTTCGGCCTCAGCCACATCGAACGCAGTCACGTACTCCTCCACGGCGTCGAGGTACTGCCGGGCGGCATCGCTGTCGCCGAGCAGGTCACCCAGGTCGGCCGGACGGACCAGATCGGCCCGCAACTTGGCGCGGTGGAACCGCTGCGTTGCCTGCTCGCTCATGTCGGTCATCAGCGGATAGTCGAGCAGCTTGCTGACATCGAGTTCGTAGTCCAGCCAGCGCGTGTCCGTCCGGTTGTGCTCCTTGGCCGTCCGCATGATCGCCTGCCACTGGGCTGCCTGATTGCGTTTCGCGCCCTGCGGCGACTCGTCAGTCGCGTCATCGTCCTGGCGTTCGCGCATCTTGGAGAGCGCCTTATAGCCGGCGAAGATCACGCCGATCAACGGCACGATCACGATCAGCAACTCCACCAACCGGATGACCAAGCCCATCAAGCCAGGATGCCACCGCTGAGACGCTCTGGTGTGTCCCGAGCGCTCAGCAGGAGCGCGACGACGACAAGGGTGATGCCGATGATTTCCGGAATCGTCGGTACCTGGCGCAGCATCATCACGCCGATCAGCGTCGCCGTGACCGGCAGCAGCGCCAGCAGCAATGCGAACGTCGCGCTGCCGATCTGGACGAGGACAAGCTGATCCAACGCGTACGGGATCGCGGTGGACAGCAGACCGATGCAAAGACCGAGGGCCCAGGTCCGCGAGTCGAGGAAGACGGAGGCATCGATGCCGACCTGTGGAACGAGGATGACGGGCGCCAGCACCAGCGCGGCCAAAGACATCCCGACGGCCAGGGAATCGAGGCCGTCGCCGGTGTCCGCCACCCGTTTTCCGACCAGGATGTAACCGGCCCACATCGCGGCCGACACCAACGCAAAAAGCACTCCGGTCAGGTTGGCGTCGAACTCCACTCCGGCCAGCAGGAGTACCCCGGCAGACGCGAGACCGACAGCGGCAAGATCTCGTGGTCTGCGTGAGCCGAGCGCTGCCACCGCTGTGGGACCGAGGAACTCGATGGCGACCGCGGTAGCGAGCGGGATCCGGGCAATGGCCTCGTAGATGGCGATATTCATGCCGATCGTCACGAGGCCGAAGACCAAAGCGACGACGGCGTCGCGGCGACTCCATGCGCGGCGCCACGGTCGCCGCCATGCCAGGAGAGCGGCGGCGGCAGCGGCGGCCCGGAGCCAGGCGACCGTCGCCGGCTCGGTCGTCTCGAACAGGAACACGGCGACCGCGGCCCCGATGTACTGCGAGACGGCTCCGATCACGAAGACGATCGGGATCGACCATCCCGGCAGCGGCGATTGAGAACCTATGAGTCGCAACCCTACTGCTCTACGCGAGCCGTCCGAATAGGGTGGCCGAATGGCCGAAGACGACCGCGAGTGAGGATCGCAGCGAGGCACGAGTGAGGACCGGAGCGAGCGGGAGTCGAGTATGAGCGCCGACGAGGAACGCGGCGGGGTGAAGCTGACCAACCTGGACCAACCGCTGAGCCCGGACGCCGGCGCCAGCAAGCGCGACCTGGTGGACTACCTGGACGCTGTCGCCGACCGGATGCTGCCGGGGCTGGCGGGTCGGCCACTCACCGTGCTGCGGGTTTTGCGCGGGCAGGCGCCCTTCATGCAGAAGAACGTGCCGAAGTACACGCCGGAGTGGGTCAAGACCGTCGCGATATGGGCGGAGGCCTCCAAACGGGAGGTGCACTACGCACTGTGCGACGATCGGCGGACCCTGCTCTGGCTGGCCAATCAACGCGCCGTCGAGTACCACCCGACGCTGGGCCTGGCCGACGACATCTACCGACCCACGCACATGGTGCTCGATCTCGATCCCCCCACTGACGGTGACTTCGCCGCCGTGGTCGCGGTCGCGCACCTGGTACGTCAGGCACTTGCGGACTGCGGATTGGCCGGTGCCGTCAAGACGAGCGGCGCGAAGGGAATTCACGTGTTCGTGCCGATCGACGACTCGGCACCGGTCGACGATGTCGCCGCGGCGACCCGCGCGGTCGCCGCCCGGGCAGAGGCACTGGATCCCGCGGTGGCGACAACGGCGTTCATCGTCGAGGACCGCGGCGGCAAGGTATTCGTGGACTCCACCCGCGCCGGCGGCGCCACCGTCGCGGCGGCCTACAGCCCCCGCCTACGTCCCGGCACACCCGTCTCGTTTCCGTTGGACTGGTCGGAGTTGGACCGCGTCAGCCCTGCCGATTTCACGGTGCACACGGCGATCGACGCGCTCGGTGGTCGTGATCCGTGGACGGAGTCGATGCCTGAGCCACAGCGGCTGCCAACCGATTTGATCGAACACGGCCACACCATCCCCGTCGCCCGGGTCGCCGCCATGCACGAGGGGAAGCGTCGCGCCCGGGCACGCCGGGCCGCGGACTAGGCCTGCCCGTTAAGCGATAACACGGTGATGTCCGGCGGCGCGCCGACCCGGACGGGCGGGCCCCAGAAGCCCGCACCCCGCGTGACGTAGAGCTGAGTGTTCTCCACAGTCGACAATCCGGCGAGGGACGGTTGGACGAGGCGGACGATGTAGTGGAACGGCCACATCTGGCCACCGTGGGTGTGCCCGGACAACTGCAGATCCACCCCGCGCGCGGCGGCCTGCTCCACCTGAACCGGTTGGTGGGCAAGCAGAATCGTCGGCCGGGATGGATCCGTTCCGGACAAGGCACCGTCGAAGTCCGGTGGATCTGAATTCTGCTCACCGGCGATGTCGTTGACGCCCGCGAGGTCGAAGGCCGCACGACCCCGCCGAATCACCGTGTTCTCGTTGCGCAGCGGTTGCACACCGAGCCGTTCCAGCTCACCCAGCCAGGCCGTCGTATCGTCGACGAAGTACTCGTGGTTCCCGGTGACGAAGAAAGATCCTTCGCGTGATACCAAGTCTTGCAACGGTTCCGCCGCAGACCCGAGCTGTTGGACCGTGCCGTCCACCAGATCGCCCACGATGGCCACGAGATCCGGCTCGGTCTCGTTGATCATCGCGACGATCCGCTCGGCGTGGGCGCGCCCCGCCAGTGGGCCGAGGTGCATGTCGGACACCAGAGCGATCCGAAACCCGTTGAACACCGGATCAAGTCGGCGAAGACGCACCGTCAGCCGGAGCAGATCTGGTGGGCCGAGTGCGTTGACCACACCGACTCCGACCAGGCCGACGGATGCGGCGGTTGCCGCGACGGCGCCGGTCCGGGCGAGGAACATCCGGCGGTTCAGTGCAGGCGACTCCCCGGGGTCGGCCGCGGGCGCCGGCTTCCGATTGACCCAGCCGCGCAGTGCGAGCCGGACCGGCGCCAGCACGAGCAGTGCCAGAAACAGGTACACGATCAGGCCGAACCAGACGTACGCAGGCCAGGCGAATATCGGCCGCGCCGTCAACCCGGAGACCCTCGGCACGATGAGCGTCGCGCACAGCAACACCATCAGCCCGACGAGGAGTGCGGTGAGCGCCCACCGCGTGCGGCCCGGCGCCGTCGTGTCCTTGATGAGCCGTTTCCACGCGTATACGTGCAAGAGCCCCAGCACCGTGCCGAGAACAACTATGAACATGAACGTCCTTTACGCGTCGACGTCCAGTCGATCACAACGCGCAGATCCGCTGACCGCGATCAGCAGGTCAGCGGGGGCAGAGCGTCGGCTCGGACGACCCCTGTTCTCGTCGGGAGGTTCTTCAAATTTCCTCCCAAGCCCACCGCGATCGTCCCGCCGTCGGCGCCGCCGACGGCTTCGCGCAAATAGGTGAACGCACCCGAGCGGGTGTCGATGACAGTCGCGAAGGTGTCATACTTCCCGTCCCCACGGCCGCGGTCGATCACCACGTACGGCCCGACGACGTACAGCGGCGCCACCTGGTTCTTCCCGTCCGGGTTCTTGCGGGCGATGCGCACCAATCCCTCGGTCGGTGACCACCAGGCGACGCCGGTGCCGCCCTGGTCGGTTCCGGTGATCCAGGCGTATGCGGTGCCGTCGGTGGCGAGGGTCATCTGGTCTTGGCCGGTGCCCAGCGCCCCGGCGACCGGGGGCGGCAGCTGGTCGGGGATCTTCAACTCGGCGCGGGTGCCGTCCTGGCCCCAGGTGACGTCCCAGGCCAGTCCGGCCGCGGTGGTCTTCACGTTGCGCATGGCGCCGGATGACACGTCGGCCACCGCACCGGTGTTCAGGTCGTAGGACCTGATGGTGCCGGTGTCGGCGGTATAGGAGTCGCGCGTGATCCAGTAGACCTTGCCGCCGAACAGGGCGAGCGAATCGATCGTCGGGCCCCCGGAATCCAAGTCCTCTTCGGCGGATTGCACGACCGTCCGCACGGAGCCGCCCTGCCGGTCGACCACATCGATGCGGAACAGCGTCGGAAGCACTCCGTTCGCGCCGCGCGGGATGCGGTCGACGCCGACGACGATCCAGCGGTCGTCCATCGCCGAGAACCCGACACCGTTCTGATTGGGGTCCGGCACCGGATAGATCTCGGCGACCGATTTGTCGGCACCGATCAGCAGCAGGTCCCGGGAGTCGCCGCCGTCGCGGATGACAGCGACCTCGCCGCCTCTGCCGACGGCCGCAGGCACATTCGAAATGCCGCCGGTGCTGACGGCGCTACGGTCGATCGCCTGCTGCCAGACCGTGGGCACCGCCGCGTCGCACGCGGTCCGGTCGGTCGGTGCCTCGGCGGCGACGCTCGTCGGCGTGGCCGACGTCGTGGAGTCGGATTCGCGCGTGCTCGAACATGAGGGCGCGGCGAGCGTGACGACCGCTATTGCGGCAGCGACGACACGACCGCGTACCGGCATCGATGTCACACTCAGTGACTCTAGGGCCCGCTTCGTGAATCAGCAGGCAAGCGCCGAGGGCACTTGCATAAGCTCGCGAGTAGACCGCGCTCGAAGAGGAGACGCCGTGGCTTGGGATTTCTCCACCGAACCTGAGTTCCAGAAGAAGCTGGACTGGGTCGACGAGTTCTGCCGTGACCAGGTCGAGCCGCTCGAGTACGTCTTCCCGTACGCGGTCCGCTCACCCGACCCCGTGGTCAAGGCGTACGTGCGCAGCCTCCAGCAGCAGGTCAAGGAGCAGGGGCTCTGGGCGATCTTCCTCGACGAGGAGCTCGGTGGTCCCGGATTCGGCCAGCTGAAGCTGGCGTTGTTGAACGAGGTGATCGGCCGTTATCCGGCGGCACCACAGATCTTCGGCGCCGCTGCACCCGACACCGGGAACATGGAGATGCTCGCCGCCTACGGGACCGAGGAGCAGAAGGAGCGGTGGCTGGTGCCGCTCCTGAACCAGGACATGTTCTCGGCCTACTCGATGACCGAGCCGCAGGGCGGGTCGGACCCGAGCCTGTTCAAGACTCACGCAGTCCGCGACGGGGACGAGTGGGTCATCAACGGTGAGAAGTGGTTCACGTCCGCGGGGCGCGTTGCGGACATCCTCTTCGTGATGTGCACGAACGGCATGTTCGTCGTTCCCCGCAAGACCCCGGGCGTGGAGATCAAGCCCGAGCCCCGCAACCACAACCACATCGTCTACAACGACGTGCGCGTTCCGCTCGACCACCTGCTCGGTCCCGAGGACGGCGCCAAGGTGCTCGCCCAGCGGCGGCTCGGCGGTGGCCGGATCCACCACGCGATGCGCACGATCGCCCAGAGCAAGCTCGCCCTGGACATGATGTGCGAGCGGGCGCTGTCTCGCGAGTCGCATGGCAGCGTGATCGCCGAGCACCAGATGGTGCAGGAGAAGATCGCGGACTCCTACGCAGAACTGCTGCAGCTGCGACTGATGGTCCTCTACACGGCATGGAAGATCGACAACTCCTCCACCCAGGAGGCGCGCACCGAGATCGCCGCGGTGAAGTTCACGATGGCGAAGGTGTTGCGGGAGGTCTCCTTCCGTGCTCTGCACACCCTCGGTTCGCTCGGGACGACGGACCTCACACCGCTGCAGGCGATGTACGCAGGGGCGCCGACGATGGGTATCGCCGACGGCGTCGACGAGGTCCACAAGGCCACCGTCGCGCGCCGGGTGCTGAGGGGCTATCAGCCGCAGGAGCATCCCTATTGGCCGACGGAATACGTTCCCGCCAAACGGGAAGCGGCCTGGCAGAAGTTCGAGCCGCTGTTCGAGGCCAACCCCGATCTGCGTGCCTCTGCCGAGGCGTCCAAGCGGTACTTCGCCAACCGGCGGTAGACACCGCTTACTTCCAAGCGAACACCGGCTGCTCGAGTTCGTCGACACGGTCCTGGCGGCCATCCAGGCACAGCCACCTCAGCTGGAGCAGCACAGCACCGGTCGGCGCGTGAATGAGGTCGTTGCCCAACGGGATCTGGACGACCGGACGCGGGCTTTCCGGGATGGCGATGTACCGCGGCGAGTCATCGCGCAGCAGTTGGTGCAGACCGACCCGGTAGACCGCCACCACTTCGTCGGGCGCAGGACGAAGGTCGAGCCGCCCACCGCCCCAGATCACCACGGGGGTGATGACATACCCGGACCGGGTCGGGTAGTCGTCGAGCAGCCCCAGTACAGCGGAGTCGGGCAGCCGGACGCCGACCTCCTCGTCCATTTCCCGCAGCGCTGCGTCGATTGCGGTCTCGCCTGGGTCAACCCGGCCGCCGGGCAGCGCCCACTGGGCCGCATGCGCCCTGAGGCGAGACGCCCTGCGGCACAGCAGAAAAGCAGCGCCGCCAGACACGTCCACCATGCGGCCGTCGAGGTCTTCGGGCATCGCCCGGCCATCGATCCAGTCGTCCACAGGCGCGTGGTCCACCCTGTCTTCGCCGACGTCTGAGTCGACGAGCACCACCGCGACCGCCGCGTGCCGCTTCGTCGCGTCGGTCACCGCGCGGCGGTCGTGCGCCGCCAGATGCGTCCGGACCCGTTCACGCAGCACGTCGTCGTAGGGGATCGTCACCTGCTCGACCATATGCGAAGGCCTAGTTTTCCCGCGGCAGCAGCTCGGTGACGAAGGCGTCGAGGAACTCTGCAGTGCCGACGCCCCCTACCGGCCGGATTACGAATTTCGTCAGTCCGGCGGCAATGTAGTCGTCGAGTCGGCGGTGCAGCACGGCCCAATCGGTGGCCACGAGTTCGGCCGGGTCGACATCGGGGCGGCGCCTGCGAATCGCGGCGAGCACCGGCGGGGGCAGTTCACCGTTGCCGACCGCCAGATTGATCCCGTAGTGGTCGGGTTCGATGACCCGCCCCGCTGCCTCGGCAGCCGCGATGATGTCCTCGCGTGCCCGCCGCGCCTCGATCGGAGTCAGGAAGCTGCCCAGCCAGCCGTCGCCGAACGCGCCGATACGCCGGAATCCCGGAGGGGATGCGCCGCCGAGCCAGATATCGAGCGGCACAGCCGGTTTCGGGAGCACGGTGACGTCGCGTACCGAGAAGAAGTCGCCGGCGAAGGTGACATCGTCATCTCGCAAAGCAGTTCGCAGGAGCCGCAGCGACTCGTCGAACACCGCTGCGCGCTTCCCCTCGGGCACCACGAACAGGTCCCGCTCTGCAGGTAACGCCGAACGCAGACCAAACACGGGAAGGACCCGCTTGGGCGCCAGCGTCGCGAGCGACGCGAGCTGTTTGGCAACCAACACCGGATTACGGCCGGGCAGCACCGCGATCGAGGTGCCCACCTTCAGCCGCTTCGTGCGGGCAAGGGCGAACGCCATGCCGACGAAGGGGTCGACGGCGGGTGAGTACACCAGTTCGGAGAACCACAGCGAGTCGATGCCGTCGGCCTCGAGGCGGTCGACGATCTCAGGGAGTTCCGCAGGACCGATATCGGCGCCCAACCCGACTCCGAACCGGATCTTCATTCGCACTCCCGTCGTCGGCGACCGTCTCTTCCTACACCGCAACACGGGGCACGCGACCTTTGTGCCCTTGGTCGTTAAGGCACGCTATACATCACGATGACTTCCGCTCCCCCGTTGCTCGACGATCCGGGCGACCTGTCCGCCCTTCGCGCGAATGGCGCCGACGCCGACGAACTGTTCGCTTCGTTCGCCGCATGGGCCGAGGCCAGCGGCACCACGCTGTACCCGGCGCAGGAGGAGGCGCTGATCGAACTGGTCAGCGGGGCCAACGTCGTCCTGGCGACACCGACCGGTTCGGGCAAGTCGCTGGTGGCCACCGGCGCGCTGTACGCGGCGCTGGCGGCGGGGACGCCCAGCTATTACACCGCGCCGATCAAGGCGCTGGTGAGCGAGAAGTTCTTCGCGCTCTGCGACGTATTCGGAGCGGCGAACGTCGGCATGCTCACCGGCGACGCCGCGGTCAACGCCGGGGCGCCGATCATCGCATGCACCGCGGAGGTGCTCGCCAACATCGCCCTGCGTGAGGGCGCGGACGCCGAGATCGGCCTCGTGGTGATGGACGAGTTCCACTTCTACGGCGACCCCGACCGCGGCTGGGCCTGGCAGGTGCCGCTGTTGGAGTTGGCAGGTGCGCAATTCCTTTTGATGTCGGCCACGCTCGGCGACGTCACGTTCCTCCGCGAGGATCTGACCCGCCGCACCGGCCGGCCGACGGCGCTGGTCGCCAACGCGGAACGGCCCGTCCCGCTGCACCACTACTACGCGACCACGCCGATGCACGAGACGATCGGAGACCTGCTCAACACGAACCAGGCGCCGATCTACGTCGTCCACTTCACCCAGGCCTCCGCACTGGAGCGGGCGCAGGCACTGATGAGCGTCAACGTGAGCACCAAGGAACAGAAGGCCGCGATCGCCGAGTTGATCGGCGGGTTCCGGTTCTCCTCGGCGTTTGGGACGACCCTGTCGCGCCTGGTCCGGCACGGGATCGGCGTGCACCACGCCGGGATGCTGCCCAAGTACCGGCGGCTGGTGGAACAGCTGGCCCAGGCCGGCCTGCTCAAGGTCATCTGCGGCACCGACACCCTCGGCGTCGGCATCAACGTGCCGATCCGCACCGTCGTCTTCTCGGCCCTGTCGAAGTACGACGGCATTCGCACGCGGATGCTCAATGCCCGCGAGTTCCACCAGATCGCCGGGCGCGCCGGACGGGCGGGCTATGACACCGCAGGCACCGTCGTCGTCCAGGCGCCTGACCACGAGGTGGAGAACCTCAAACAGTTCGCCAAAGTCGCAGACGACCCGAAGAAGCGCCGAAAGCTGGTGCGCCGCAAGGTGCCCGAGGGCATGGTGCCGTGGAGCGAGGCGACGCAGAAGCGGTTGGTCGAGGCCGCCCCCGAGCCGCTCACCAGCAACATGCGGGTGTCCACGGCGATGATCCTCGACGTCGTCGACCGCCCCGGCGACCCGTTCATCGCGATGCGGCGGCTCCTCACCGAGAACCACGAGCCACGCAAGCGGCAGCTTCAGCACATCCGCGAGGCGGTCGGCATCGCGCGCTCGCTGTTGCAGGCCGGCGTCCTGGAGCGGCTCGACGAATCCGAGCCCGATGGTCGGCGCTACCGACTGACCGTCGACCTGCCGCCCGACTTCGCCCTCAACCAGCCGCTGTCGACATTCGCGCTCGCCGCCGTGGACGTGCTCGACCCGGCGTCGGAAACCTATGCGCTGGACGTCGTTTCGGTCATCGAGTCAACCCTCGAAGATCCGCGTCAGATCCTGGCGGCGCAGCTGAACAAGGCCAGAGGCGAGGCCGTGGCCGAGATGAAGGCTGAGGGCATCGAGTACGACGAGCGGATGGAGTTGCTCGACGAGGTCACCTATCCCAAGCCACTCGAGGAACTGCTCGGGCACACCTTCGAGGTGTACCTGCAGAGCAACCCGTGGGCCGCCGACGGGCACCTGTCGCCGAAGTCCGTCGTGCGCGAGATGTGGGAGCGAGCGTTCACGTTTCGGGAGTTCGTCAGCGTCTACGGGCTGACCCGCTCCGAGGGTGCGGTGCTGCGCTATCTCTCCGACGCCTTCAAGGCACTGCGGTCCGGGGTTCCCGCCGTCGCGCGGACCGAAGAGGTCACCGACATCGTCGAGTGGTTGGGCGAGCTTGTGCGCCAAGTGGACTCGAGCCTGCTGGACGAGTGGGAGCAGCTCACCAACCCCGACGATCCGCTCGATGCGCCGGTGGCGGTGCCGGCCCGCCCCCGCCCGCTGACCGGGAACGAGCGGGCGTTGACCGCCATGGTCCGCAATGCGCTGTTCCGGCGGGTGGAACTGTTCGCACGACAGCGCGCCTATGACCTCGGCCAGCTGGACGCCGCATCCGGGTGGACCGCCGAACGTTGGGAGGACGTCATCCGCGCCTACTTCGGCGAGCATGACGACGTGGGCATCGGCGCCGACGCACGCGGCCCCGCAATGCTCATCGTCGACCGGCAGCCCGGCGTGTGGCGGGTACGGCAGATCCTCGACGACCCCTCAGGCGACCATGACTGGGGCTTCGACGTCGAGGTGGACCTGGAGGCCTCCGACGAGGAAGGCGCCGCGGTGCTCCGCGTAGTCGACGCCGGGCGCCTGGACTAGGGTCGTTGCGGTGCAGTTCGAGCTCGTCGATGTGTTTACCTCGAAGCATTACCGCGGCAACAGCCTGAGCGTTTTTCCCGCCGCGGGTGGTCTCAGCACCACGCAGATGGCTCAGATCACGGGTGAGCTGCGGCAGTTCGAGTCCATTTTTCTCGACCCGGCCGAGGCGCAATACCATTGGCACGCACGCATTTTCGACCTGGTCGAAGAGCTCGATTTCGCCGGACACCCGGTGCTCGGCGCCGCTGCCGTCCTGCACCATCTGCACGCGGGCGACGACGTCGACGGACGCTGGACGCTGGAGCTGGCCTCCGGTGCGCTGACCGTCGAGACCGAACGCCGCGGCCCGGACGCCTTCCATGCCGTGCTGCCCGACATGGTCGCCGAATTTCTCGGCGAGCAGTCGGGTATCTCGCGTGCACAGGTCGCGGCGTGGTTCTCGTTGCAGGGCAACGATCTCGACACGCGCCTGCCCCTGGAAGTGGTCTCGACCGGTCTGCGCTATCTCATCGTGCCGGTGCGGGATGGAGTGCTCGCCCGCGCCCGGATCTCTCACCGCGAGCTCGACGTGGCGCTGGCCGAACTCGGAGCGGAGTACGCCTATTTGCTCGACGCCGAGGCCGGGGAAGGTCGGCACTGGAACAACGACGGCGCCGTCGAGGACGCGGCGACGGGCAGCGCGGCGGGCTGTGTCGCCGCCTACCTTCACCGACACGGTCGGCTTGGCGACGGCCAGGAGGCTGAGCTACATCAGGGACGTTTCATCGACCGGCCCTCCCGGATCAGCATCTCGGCTCGAAGCGCCGACGGCGGGATACGGGTCAGAGTCGGCGGCGAGGTTGTGCTGGTGGGATCGGGTCGGCTGCGCGTGCTACCTGCGTGATGGCAGAACCCCGTCCGGTTTGCTCGCGGTAAGGCATGCTTCGACTATGGAGTTGACGGTGTTTGCTGCGCCGGCGTCGCGGTCGGCCTTGTACGAACAACACCTGCAACTGGCCCAGGCGGCCGAGAAGTGCGGATACGCGGGGTTTGTCCGAGGCGACCACTACTGGGGTGAGGAACCGCCGGGCTCCACCGATGCGTGGCTGACCATGGCCGGGCTTGCCCGCGAGACCTCCACCATCCGTCTCGGGGTGCTCGTGACCGCGGCGACGTTTCGGCACCCGGGGCCGCTGGCGATTCAGGTTGCCCAGGTCGACCAGATGAGCGGGGGTCGGATCGACTTCGGCCTCGGCGCGGGCTGGTATGAACCCGAACACCGCTTCTACGGCATCCCGTTCCCACCCATCGAGGAACGGTTCGACCGCCTCGAGGAATCGCTGGCGGTGATCACCGGCCTGTGGCGGACTCCGGTCGGTGATCGATTCAGCCACCACGGCAAGCATTTTCGGCTCGACGACTCTCCGGCGCTGCCCAAGCCCAGCCAGCCGGGTGGTCCGCCCATCATCATCGGCGGCGCGGGAACTCGGCGCACCCCGGCGCTCGCTGCGCGCTACGCCGACGAGTTCAACCATCAACCGGGCAGGACGGACATCGCCGATCCGTTCAGCGGCATACCGCGAGGAGTCGCGGGTGCGGCCGCACAGTTCGAGCGAGTCCGCCGGGCATGCCTGGCCGCCAACCGCGATCCCGGCGACCTGAGGTTGTCCAGCACCCTGACTTTGTGTTGTGGGCGCACCGACGCCGAGGTTGCCGTGCGCGCGGCGGCTATAGATCGCAGCGTCGAGCAGCTGAGCCAAGGCGGCGGCGGCGGCTCGCCCGCCCAACTCGTCGACAATTTCGGCCGCTACGCCGAAGCAGGCGCCACCCGCATCCACATGATGATCCGCGACATCGACGACCTCGATCACCTCGAGCTGGTGGCCTCCGAAGTTATGCCACAACTGGACTGATTCAGGGTTGCGGGTGGCGCAGGGTGGCCGCTCGGAGCGTCAGGTGGTTGCGTTCGGGGAGGGTCTGCGCCTCTGAAGCAGCCTGTGCGTAGAGCTGCGCCGCCACGGCGAAGTCGCCGGCCCGCTCGTGAAGGTAGGCGGCTGAAGCCGTGTGCCGCGGAAGCTTCGGGTCGAGTTCGGCGAGCGCGGCGAGCCCCGCCTGCGGTCCGTCCGCCTCTCCGACGGCGACGGCACGATTGAGCCGAACCACCGGGCTGTCGGTGAGCCGGACGAGCTCGTCGTACCACTCGACGATCTGCACCCAGTCGGTCTCGTCGACTGTCTGCGCGTCGGCGTGCAATGCCGCGATCGCGGCCTGGGCCTGGTACTCCCCGAGCCGGTCGCGGGCCAGCGCGGCCTGGAGCACGGCAACGCCCTCGGCGATCAGGTCGCGCCGCCACAGGCCGCGGTCCTGGTCGGACAGCGGCACGAGGCTGCCGTCGTCGCGTGTCCGGGCCGGGCGTCTCGCGTGGTGGAGCAGGAAGAGGGCGAGCAGCCCCGCGACCTCGACGTCGGAGGTGGTCGCAGCCAGCTGACGGGCCAGCCGGATCGCCTCCGCGGCGAGGTCGACATCGCCGCTGTATCCCTCGTTGAACACGAGGTACAACACCCGAAGCACGGTGCGCAGATCTCCGGGACGATCCAGCCGCACGTCGCTCACGGTGCGTTTGGCCCGGCTGATCCGCTGCGCCATTGTCACTTCAGGCACGAGGTACGCCTGAGCGATCTGGCGGGTGGTGAGGCCGCCGACCGCGCGCAGCGTCAGGGCGACCGCAGACGCGGGCGTGAGGCTCGGGTGCGCGCAGAGAAAGTAGAGCTGCAGAGTGTCATCCGCGGATTCGGTCGGCCCGGAAGGCGGCTCATCGGACACCCGTTCCTCGCGGCTGCGCCGCGCGATGTCGGATCGGGTGAGGTCGACGAAGCGCCGCCACGCCGTGGTGATCAGCCAGCCCTTCGGGTCGTCGGGGCGCTTGGTCGGCCACGTCTCGACGGCCCGGATCAACGCTTCCTGGACGGCGTCCTCGGCGGTGGCGAAGTCTGCCCCGCGGTGGACGAGGGCCGCCAGGACGCCGGGGATCAGGTCCCGCAGCTGCGCTTCATCCACCGCGTCGGCGGCCATCACTCGGTGACGGTCGTCGGAGCGCCCATGAACGGGCGCACCTCGAGCCACTCGTGGATCGGCTTGCCGCCCGCGCCGGGCGCCGCCGACAACTCACCCGCCAATTCAAGGGCACGCTCATAGCGAGTCGACGTCGATGATCATGAAGCCCGCGATCAGGTCCTTGGTCTCCGCGAACGGGCCGTCGGTCACAGGAGGCTTGCCCTCGCCGTCGTAGCGGACCCAGGCGCCCTCAGATGCCAGGGCCTGGCTGTCGACGTATTCGCCGCTGTCCTTCAAACGGTCCGCGAAGTCCTCCATGTATTTGATGTGCGCCTCGATCTCGGCGGGCGTCCACTGATCCATCGGCACGTCGTTGACGGCCGCGGGCGCACCTCGGTAGTGCTTGAGGAACAGGTACTTGGCCATGACATTCTCCCTTCGCAAGTGGCGACCCTAGTTGGTCACTCACCCCTGGGACGGAGCCGTGACGGCGTTCTCGACATCCACGGTCGAATTTTCCTGCACCCAATTGGGATCGGTAACGGCGCGGGCGTGTCGACTCATCTCAAATTGCAAGCAACTCTGTGAACGCCTCGACGAAGGCATCGGTGGCGTCGTGGGGGTCGTGCAATGTGTTGTCGTCGGCGAGCACCGAGACGCTCAGTTGGTCGACATAGCTCCACACTGTGATGTTGAGGGCGGCGCCGGCGGCGAGCGGCCCTACGGAGTAGAACTCGGTCACCACAGCGCCCGCGATGCGGCCGCGTTCACGTGGTCCCGGAACGTTGGAGATGATCAAGTTGAACATTTGATTTGGTGCCTCCCGCCTTGACATCCAACGGAAGGTCGTCCGCGTCACCGTCGGCGGCACGAACTCCAACCACTGACCGACGAGGTTCGGGCCGAGCAGTTCGTGATCTTCCTTCGCGATGCGTGTCGACGTCCGGATCAGCCGAAGCCGCTCCAATGGGTCGTCGATTTGAACAGGTAAGGACACCAGCATCGTGGCCAAGGCATTGCCGGTGATTCGGTTCGGTGAGGTGTCGGTGGACGCGGGCACCGATGCGATGAGCGGCTGGTCGGCTCGTTCGCCGTAGTGCAGCAGCAGCCGTCTCAGGGCGCCCGCTGCGATGGTCAACACCAGGTCGTTGATGGTCACGTCGAGCTTCTTGCTCATCGCTTTGACATCGGCAAGGGGCAAGGCGGCGCTGGCGAAAGTCCGTCCCGGGGTGAGCTTGTGGTTGAGCAGCGTGGGTGGCGGCTTGAATTGGGCGGCGAGTTCCGGCTGCCGAATACGCTGCCGCGCTCGGCGTTGCAGCCGGAATGCACCGACCAGTCCGGCCCGGACCGCGGACGGCAAAGTCCGAACTCGTGCGACATGGTCCCGCGCGGCGAATCGCAGGACTTCTGCTGTCGTCGGAGGGGGACGCTTCGCGTCGACTTGATTCTGCGACGGTTCGTCTCCGGGCCACTCCACCACCCGCGCCATGAGATTTGCGGACGCGACTCCGTCGGCCAGGACGTGGTGCACCTTGCCGATCACTGCGACCCGATCGCCGGGCAGCCCTTCGGCGTAGTAGAACTGCCACAACGGGCGGGTCCGGTCGAGTGCCGTGCTCGCGACGGCGCCGATCACCGCGTCGAGTTCCCGCCGACCGCCGGGCGCGGGCACCTGCACCCGCTGAAGGTGATAGTCCAAATCGAGGTCGGCCTCCTCGCGCCAAATCGGGCGATGCAGACGCCACGGTGTAAACACGAGCTGATAGCGCAGCGGCTCGAGAACCGGGAGCCGGGAGCGGAACACCTCACGGAACGCCTCGAATGACGGTGTGCCCCCGAATCCGGTCGTGTCAACGACTGCCACCTTCAGGGTGTGCTGGTGAACATTCGGCGTCTCGCTGGAAAGCAGCAATACGTCCCAACCGCTGAGTCGTTTCACCGCCGCCTTTCCTCGAATCGGTGGCGTGTTGACCTAATTGACCGCCCGCTTGCCGTAATTCGCGGCGGGAAGCCGTCGGTGCACCGATTCGATTGCCCGGTGCAGACCCGGGACGAAAGCGGACGGCTGCAGCGTGCAACCAGCGTGGCCCGCGTCGACCGTCACCATCTCGGCGTCCGGAATCTGACTCGCCAGCCACTTCTGCCGCTGGACGCCGAAGGCGCGATCCCTCATGGTGACGACTACCGCTGTCGGCACGTCGATCTCGCCAACCCATGAGGTCGAGTCGAATCGAACGACTTCGGCGATCGCATGGGTGATGCCGCCCGGCGATGTCGCACGGAGCTGCCCCAGTACCCACTGATGGTCGCGAAAGTATCCGTGGTTCGCCGCCGCCGAAGGCCCACAGCGGCGCGGCGCGGGGCTGAGGGTCTCCATCAGAGTGGCGAAGACGCCGGTGGCGATGCGTTCGTAGCGGGCGCGGCTAACTGCCGCCGCCGCGGCGCACAGCACCAACCCGTCTACTCTCTCGCGGTGGCGCCGCCACACCAGTTGCGCGATAAGCGATCCCATGGAATAGCCGACCGGCACGCAGCTGGCGATGTCCAGCGCATCGGCCAGGGCGGCGACATCGTCGGCGCAGTCCTCCAGCAGCATGCGGGGTGGCGAGATCCCTTGTCCGTGGCATCGCTGGTCGAAGACCAGGACCCGACCGAATTTCCGCACCACGTCAAGGGCCGGATACCACGTCATCAACCCTGTGCAGGCGAGCGAGTGCAGCAGGACGTAGGTCGGCCCGTCGGAGGGTCCGGTGTCGATCACATAGGTGCTTCCCCGCCCAGGGAGGTCGACCACGACGCCGTCCGGAATCTGGGCGACCGACGCTAGCGCGGGCACTCGCGGTAACCGCGGCATCGGGATTCCTCGCAGACGCCAGAAGCTGTCGATATCGCCATTAGAACATGTTTCAGAAGACAGCCCGGTTAGATCCGATGGCCTTCTCGAGGCGCGTTACGGATCTATCGTGACGGGGGTCGCGCAGCGCGCCGGCCAGGACGCGGTCGAGCATCCGGTCGGGCAGGAACCGAGCCAGGCGGGTGATCAGCGCGGCGTCGCGGCCGACGGTGTAGCGAGTGCGTGGTTTGCGCGCCGTCACCGCCGTGGCGATCACCGTGGCCGCGGCGTCAGCGGGCAGGCCCGACTTGGTGGACGACACCGCCTGCGTGTTGACCGCTTGCACGAGCCCGCCGTAGCGCTGGATTTGTTCGGGCGTCATCGTCGACATCAACTCGTCGGCAGTGGCGATCGCCCGGCCGAGCATTTCCGTACGCACAGCGCCTGGCTCGACGACGATCACGGTGACGCCGAACGGGGCGAGTTCGCGTCGCAAGGAGTCACTGGCCGCTTCGAGCGCGAACTTCGAGGCTGCGTAAGGACCATAGGCGGCCATCGCGACCTTGCCGCCCACGGAGCTGATGTTGACGACGCGCCCCTTGCTGCGGATCAGGGCGGGCAGGAGTGACTGGGTCACGGCGATCTGGCCGAAAAGGTTGACCTCGAACATCTTTCGCCACTCGTCGATCGCAAACGCCTCGATCGGTACGTTGGCCTGAACGCCGGCGTTGTTGACCAGCGCCCGCACCGCCCGGCCCTGCGGGTCCTCGTGCACCCGAGTAGCTAGTGCCCGGATGTGGTCTGCGTTGGTGATGTCGATGATCAGCGGTTCGATACCCGGGCCCCGGATCGCGTCGGCGTCGCGGTCGCGCCGGACACCCGCGAGGACGTGGTACCCCCGCCGGGCCAGTTCGCGCGCCGTGGCCGCGCCGATGCCGGTAGACGCCCCGGTGACGATGGCGATCTCGTGAGATTCAGATGACGCTGTCATCTCAGTGAAGTTATCAGTTCAGATGACATTGTCAACTAGGATGGGTGCTCATGAAGCGCATCGAGTCAGCCGCCGCAACGCGTCGCGCCCTGCTCGACGACGCCGCCGCGCTACTCGATAGCGGAGGTCCGTCCGCAGTGACGCTGCGCGAGGTCGGCGCACGTGCAGGCGTGAGCCGGGGTGCGCCCTACCGGCACTTCGCCGATAAGGAGAGCCTGCTCACCGCAGTCGCCGTAGAGGGCTGGGAGCGCATCGGCGATCGCATGCACGCGCTGCAGAACGACTCGCGGCTTCTACCCGCTGACAAGCTTCGCGCGGCGCTCATCGGCGTCATCACCGTCAGCCGCGAGCAGCCGTACCTGTACCAATTGATGTTCAGCACACCGGCAGGGGACCCGGCCGCGGTGGTCCGGGCCGCGCAACGCATGTGCGACGAGTTCCTCGCCATCGTCGCCGCAGTCGTCGGCGACGACAACGCCCAGCGCTGCGCAGCCATCCTCCTGACCGGCGCGCACGGCGCCGCCGGCCTGGAAACCAGTGGCCTCCTCAGCACCGACAAATGGCACACCACCGCCGAGGAACTCACCGACACCCTCATCGCTATGGCCACAGGGACCGATCGCCCAGACTGAGAACGAGGCTATGGCTACAACTGAGGAGGACACGATGGCTTCAGAGCGAGCAGATGTAAAAGCACTGTTGGACAGTCGTATCGAAGCGTGCCGGGCAAAAGACATCGATCGGCTCATGTCCCTGTATTCCGCCGACATCGTCTATTTCGACTGTGTCCCTCCTCTTCAGGGTTTCCATGGCTCCGACGCTGTTCGGCGAAACTTCTTGCGGTGGTTCGATGAATACGAGGGTCCGATCGGCCTGGAGGCTCGCGACGTGAACATCGCGACGCACGGAGATGTGGCGTTCGCCCACATGCTCAATCTGGACAAGGGAAACGTCCACTTCGCCAAAGCCGGGATCGAGGAGGCGTGGCTACGTTCGACCGTTTGTTGTCAACGGTCAGACCGCGGCTGGCTGATTACACATGAGCATGTCTCATGGCCGTTCGAGTTCAATCGCGAAGGCGGCAACGTGGTCATGGAGCTTGCACCCTGACGATGTCGGTGTCGACGGCGTCGGCGCGTTAGTGTGCGTGGTCGGCCTCAGCGAACAAGCCGATAGAAAAGTTGAGAAACTTCATGACCGCAGCAGCAGAACCGTCGCCGCTCGAAGCGCGGGTCGGCCACTACTACCAGATGGACGGCACCTACCTGGTCGGCCGCGAGAAGTTACGCGAGTACGCCCGTGCGGTGCAGGACTATCACCGCGCGCACTGGGATGTCGCCGCCGCCGCCGAGCTGGGCTATTCCGACCTGGTGGCGCCGCTGACGTTCACGTCGACCCCGGGCATGACCTGCAATCGCCGGATGTTCGAGTCGGTGGTCGTCGGTTACGACACCTACATGCAGACCGAAGAAGTATTCGAGCAGCACCGGCCAATCGTGGCCGGCGACGAACTGCACATCGACGTCGAACTGACTTCGGTGCGCAGGATCGCAGGCAGAGATCTGATCACCGTGACCAACACCTTCACCGATACGGCCGGCGAGCGGGTACACACCCTGCACACCACCGTCGTCGGCCTCACCACCGAGGACGTCGATCCGGCGATCAAGACCGCCGTGCAGAAGATGATGATGCACGACGTGGACATCATGGGCGTCGGCGAATCCGAGTACCAGAAGACCGTGCGCCCGGAGGGCGAGGTTCGGATCGCCGAGGGAAGCGCCGCCCACACGCTGGGGACGCCGTCCTTCGACGACGTGAAGGTGGGCGACGAGCTCGCGGTACACCACACCCGACTGTCCCGCGGCGACCTGGTGAACTATGCCGGCGTGGCCGGCGACGCCAACCCGATTCACTGGGACGAGGACATCGCCAAGCTGGCAGGGCTGCCCGATGTGATCGCCCACGGAATGCTCACCATGGGTTTGGGTGCCGGATTCGCCTCCGCATGGTCGGGCGACCCCGGCGCGGTGACCCGCTACGCGGTCCGGCTGTCCGCGCCCGCGATCGTGTCGGCCGCCGATGGCGCAGACATCGAGTTCAGCGGCCGGGTCAAGTCGCTGGACCCGGAAACCCGCACAGGTGTCGTCATCGTCGGCGCGAAGTCCAGCGGACGGAAGATCTTCGGCCTGGCGACGTTGGACGTCCGCTTCCGCTGACCCGTCACGCAACGACCGCGACGCTCTGCCGATCGCTGTTGGTGACTGGCGTGACACGGGGTCTGCCCGCGAGGTAGGTGTCCAGGTTGGCGGGCGCGTATCCGACTCCGCCTTCACGTCGGCCCACCGCGCTCGACGCGACGCTCTCGTGCGTCTCGTCGGTGACACCGATCTCCCGGTCGTAGGAGCGGATCAGCTTATACAACCGTGTGCGGGATTCGTGTACGTCGCCGAGCGGGTCGGGTTTGGCGCACATCCACAGGCCCGCGGAGTCGTCGTCGGTGTGGGCGGAGGCATCGCGTTTCGTGAATGCTTCGGCGCGGAAGGCCAATCCGGAGCTGCGGGCGCGATCGACCATCCAGAGCAGCGGGATGTCGCTGATCTCATGATCGGGGTAGCCGCCGCCGACGTCGCAGTGCACACCGGCGAACCACACCTGCTCGACGTGCTGTTCCGGTGGTGGGTTCTCCTGCGTCCACAGCGTGGGACGGAACGGACCCCGCTTTTCGTCGATGGCCAGCGCTTGATAGGCCGAGTCGACGGCGCCGCTGAGCTTGGTGTCGTGGAACTCCCACCGGCGGTTGATCAGGCTGATCAGTGCGCCGTCGATCGGAATTCCCAGTGCCCCAACGGTGTCCCAGACGCCGACGAAGCGGATACGGGTTTCGTGGGAGTAAGAGCGCCGGAACAGGCTCGCCTCGGTGCCGCGTGGATGTGTCTTGCTGCTCTTGTCGCGGTAGAGCGTGTACGCCTCGTCGACTCGGTCCTCGTGTTCGCGTCGCAGGATTCCACAGTTGCGCACGAATCCTGCGGTGCTGCGGGCGGTGTACGCGCCGCGGCTGAATCCGAGGAAGAACAGTTCGTCGCCCGGTTCGAAGTTCTGCACGATGAAGCGATAGGCGTCGCGTACGTTGCGGGAAAGCCCAAAACCGAAGGCGCCGCCGCGGATCCGCTCCCATCGGTTGGTGCCGAGGCCACGGTGGTAGAAGATTCGCTGCTCGCGTCCCATGGCGTCGACCGGGGCGATCGCCAGCGCGAGCTTGGTGACGTTGGTCGGGCTCTTCTGGTCCGGGCTGTTCCACGTGCCGTCACAGCACAGCACCAAACGTTTCGACATGTCGCGTCCTTCCTTCGACAGGTATCGATCGTCGCGCCGGTTCGCGGTCCGGGGCACGCGTAGTGGACTACCTGCTTTTCCGGGTGCCGCGAAGAAGACAAGTAGCGCATTACTCTCCCGCCGCCGGAGTGACACCTTCAGAATTTCCAACTGGGACGACCACGAGGACGGCGACATGACGAAATTTCTTTTCACGGAGGCTGTCGGCCGGCGGGTATTCGAGATCGACGACAACGACGTCGGAGTCGGCACCCTCCACAGCGTCGGCGATCTAAGCAACGATCCGCCTCCGCCCGGCTTCAGCCGTACGTACAAAGGGAGTGACGGCCGCATCGCAGGTGTACTGCAGATCAATGTCGACAGCGGCAGATACAGGTTCGCGTGCGTCGTCTCGCGATGGCACCCATCCGCTTAGGCCGTGTTAGCGCGAGATCTCGACAAGATCGCCCTTGATCGCCCAGCGTGAATCGACCGGCTCAGCGGAGGTCAGTTCGCCGGCTACGCACACGTGGTCCGCAGGGTCCCACTTGACGCCAGAGCCGCGGGGGCTTGGCAATTCGTCGGTTAGCGGCGTGGTGTCGTGGTGACGTGCACGTGGTCATAGTGCCCGTAACCCGATCCTTGCGGACCACCCGGCGTGTAGTACGTGCCGCGCCAGATCGCATCCTGCAAACCGAATCGGCCCGCGTTGCTCATCACGAACGCGAGGATCTCGTCTCCGAGAGCGATGCCCTCGGCACTACCGGAGTTGGGAATCATCACGTCGATCGCCAGGCCGTTCGGATGCCATGGCTTTGAGTCCGGCCGTACCCCGTCGATAGTGGCGATCTCGGGAAATCTCGCGCTGATGGCGCGGGCGGCCACGATGGTGTTGGCCTGTAATCCAGCCTCCGACGCAACGCCGACGGGCAGCGCCTCCGGGATATCTACGCGAGCAACCGCGAGAGACGGATCAACGTCCCCGGGTGGTTGGCCGGGCATCGCCACGATCGGTGGGTCTGCCGGAGCGGGCGCATTCGGCGGCGGCGGGGGCGGGACAGCGTTGTCGATTACCGCCTGCTGCTGCGGTGTCAACGCCGCGTACTGCGCCTCCGCGGCGGCGATCTGACGCTGCAGTTCACTGAACTTGGCCTGCAGGTCTGCGCGCACCGCGGCAGACCGCTCGGCCGCAACGCGGGCATCGGTGGCCGATTCCTCTGAGACGCGGGCAGCGGCGGCGGCGCGCTCACGGGCCGACCGATAGGCGCTCATCTGAGCTGCCGTCTCAGCGGCTACCGCGCGCTGGAGCGACAGCTGGTCGATCAGCTGTTGCGGGGAGGCTGCGGTCAGCACCACCGCCAACCGACCATCGGGTCCACTCATGTAGGTCATCGCCGCCACCCGGTCGGCCGCGGCCTGATAGGGCGCAAGCTGGGAGTTCGCGGTCTCGAGCGCCGCCAGGTCGGCGCGGTTGCGGTCCTCGGCCGCCGTCTGGGCAGCCAGTCTGTCGTCGGCATCGCGCTGGGCAGCTGTGACGGCCTCGCGAGTCTGCAGCGCCTGACGGGACAAGTCGTTGAGCTTGGACAGCGCGTCAGCCGCCGGGTCCGCCTGCACATCGCCCGCCATCGACAGCGCCAACACCATGACCGCGGCCGCCGAACCGCCCGCCGTTCGCCGAAGAGAACGGCGCACCCCGATCCTTCGGATTGTCACGATCCTTCGCTGGAGGGACACATCTTGGTCCGGCTACACATGTCTCGGAAAGGCTACGAACTGGCATCGACGATGTCTACTCGTCCGTTGTAGGTTCTCACCCTTCCGTGTCATGTCGCGACGATCTGACCTGGACTTCTCTCATCTATCTCACGACGAGTGCACCGCGGTTTGTCTCACAGAACGCTTCGTTTCCTACGACGGCTGCTGGTCGCGCGGCCTAGGCTGCCCCTGTGGGACGGCCTGCCGGTCCTCTTGAGCGGTCTGGCTTAGCATGACCTGTCATGCCGAGCGAATCCGCCGCCCCGTGAGCCACCCCGGCGCCCCGGCTGACCACGCCGCCCGCAACCGGGCGATGTGGGATGACTACAGCGATGAATACCAGGCCCGCCACGGTGAGGACCTGGCCGAGAGCGGCGGGCTCGCCTGGGGGACGGCCCGGATCCCTGAATTCGAGTTGCGCGTCCTCGGCGACTTTGTTGGTCGCGACATCCTCGAGTTCGGTTGCGGCGCCGCTCAATGGTCGATCGCGCTGGCCAGGTTGGGCGCCCACCCGGTTTGGCTGGACCTGTCGCGACGTCAGCTCGAGCACGCCGGCCGGCTGATGGCCGAGGCAGGCGTCGACTTCCCGCTTGTCCATGCCAGCGCCGAGGCGGTGCCGCTCCCGGCCGCCAGCTTCGACGTGGTGTTCTGCGACCACGGAGCGATGAGCTTCGCCGACCCGTACCGGACGGTGCCCGAGGTGGCGCGCCTTCTCCGGCCGGGCGGGCTGTTCGCGTTCAATCACCACTCACCGATCGAAACGATCTGCTGGCCGCTTGATGCCGAGGAGGTCGGCGAGCGGCTGGCGCTCGACTACTTCGGCATGCATGTCATCGATGATGGGGAGGAAGTATCGTTCCAGCTGCCGTTCGGAGAATGGATCCGGTTGTTCCGCGCCAACGAATTCGTGATCGAAGACCTGATCGAGCCGCGGCCCGCGCCGAACGCGATCAGCTCCTACCGGTCGGCCGCGGCTTTGGCTTGGGCTCGACGCTGGCCGGCCGAGACGATCTGGCGGCTACGCCGGGCGTGAACCGGCCGGTGATCTCCAGCGCCAACGCTCGGACAACAGGATGTCCTGCAACGGCCCGACAACGTCGCCTCCGCGGACCGTCCGCTACCGGACACTCCTTCACGGTCTCACCTCACAGAACAAGCCAGCGCATGCAAGGCCAGTGTGGCTCACTTCGCTGCACAGATTCAGTGAACCGTTCCGGGACAGTCGACGACATCACGGAACGCGTCGCCGTGCCGGGCAATGCGCATCGTCGCGATCGCCGAACCTCCGGGCCGTCTGATCTGAGCTGAGCAGGGACCAAGCCCGAGATCACGGCCCTAAGTAGTACCGGACCGAAACCGGGCGAAATTGCAGTAGCGCGCTACTGAGCTCGTCCTACTCAATGCGAGCGATGATTCCCATCACGGACCTGGATCACCCACCCTGGCGATCCTTCCGCCAACGCAGTGAGGCACACATTGTTGCAAATGTTGGATTCCACTTCCACTATGCCGATCGACTGGATCGATGCGCCATTAGCTGACGCCGGAGTGTTTGTTGCAGATGACGTCGACGGATGGCACTACCGTTCCTACACCGAACTCGCCAGAGAATCGCGCCGGATCGGCGGGGCGCTGCGCGCGAACGGTTTGCGCGTGGGGGATAACGCCTGCATCGTGATGCCCTCGGGGCATCGATGCGTCGCAGCAATGTACGCGGTCTGGTTGTGCGGAGCCACGGTAACGCAGATCGCGCCTCCGACGTTCGGTGATGATGCCGCATATATCGAGCGGATCAGCGCGATACTGCGGAGCGCCAATCCACGTAGCGTGCTGACCACACCCGAACTGTGGCACACAGTCGAAAGAGCGGTCCGCGTCGCAGGTCTGCCGCGCGAGCCGCTGTCGCTGTCGCTGTCGGAGGATCTGATCAACGCAGCCGATCCCATAGGTCTGACACATGGACGCGCCGAATGCGCACTGCTGCAGTTCACTTCGGGATCGACCGGCACCCCACGCGGGGTGATGGTCAGCTGGGCCAACCTTGCCGCGAACCTGCAATCGATCAGCAGGTTGCTCGGCTGGCGATCGGGTGACGCCATGGTGTCGTGGCTGCCCCTCTACCACGACATGGGACTGATCACTCTCCTCATGGGAATCGCGAACCAGGGGTCGCTCTACCTGATGCGCCCCGACCAGTTCATCAGGGACCCGATGCGGTGGATTCGTGCGATGTCCGGACGGCAGCATTCGGTATGTCCGTCGTTCGGGATCGACTATGCCGCTCGCCGGCTGAGCCCGGAAGATATTGAAGGAGTCGACCTTACCTCCTGGAAGTCACTGGCCACCGGAGCCGAGTGCATCGACCTGACCGCCTTGCACGCATTCTCCCGACTGGTCGAACCGGCGGGGTTCAACCCCACGGCCCTGATCGCCGCCTACGGCCTGGCCGAGGCCACACTGCTGGTCACCGGAACTCCTTTTGACCAACCGATCAGCGCCCTTCGCATCGACAAGTCATCACTGCGGCCCGGGCAGCCGGTAGCGGTCCTCGACTGTGCACAATTCACCGGACAACGGCTACCCGGTACCGGGTGGATCGCCGGTTTGGGTCCGGCCGGCTCCGAGGTCAGCGTCATCGACCAGAACGGCGCGCGGCTGCCCGACGGAGTCCTCGGGGAGATCGCTGTGTCTTCGCCGTCCGTAGCCATGGGGTATCACGGAGACAAATCGGGGCCGGGCACCTCCACTCGATTCGCGGATGCCGGTGTCCTGCACACCGGTGATGCGGGATTCTGTTACGCCGGACAGGTATTCGTTCTCGGGCGGATGGGTTCGGCTCTCAAAATTCGGGGCAAGTCCGTGTTCATGGAAGACCTCGAAGCACGACTCGCTGCGGCGACCGGGATTCCCAAATGCAAGTTCTGCGCGGTCGCATGCAGCGGGGTGGGACTGCCGGGCGTCGCCCTCTTCGTCGAAACCCCGGCGGGCAGCTGGGTGGGTACCGCCCGCCGTCTACTGCGATCCGAACTTGGTCCTGCCCCGACGGTTCAAATCGTCACCGGGCCGCGGAGATTCATCCGGAGAACCTCCAGCGGCAAACCGTGCCGCCAAAAGATGTGGGCTCTGCTCGTGGCCGGTGATTTGGTCGAGGGAACGGTGATCGACAGCTCGACAATCACCGCCGACCGTGAACAAACCGACGCACAGGCAGCGACTTGTGGCGGGCATCAAACCCATGTGCGGGGTGTCGAATGAGCGCGCCGCAACAATTTCCAGAGCCTGAGCGCCAGCGGGTGATCCGGCTGATCACCGCGCTGGCGGTGCCGCGGCGAATGCCCGACGACGTAGCGGACGGCGCCCGGCTCATCGATGATCTCGGATTCGACTCCGTGCGGCTGATCGAATTGACGATGGCATTGGAACGCGCCTTTGGCCTTCCGCCCCAGCGTCCCGAGAATCTCGCGACGGTCGCCACTGTCGACGACGTGGTGGCCTTTGCGCTGACCGCATTGAAGGATCCGCTGTGAATCCGGGCCGCACCGTGCTGGTCACCGGGGCGACGGGGCTGATCGGAGCCGAGGTCGTGGACCGGTTGTCGCCGCGCCGTCCTGTCATCGCGATGACACACCGGCAGCCGCTACTGAAGCGCACGGACGGCTCCACGCTGCACTCGGACGAGTACGGGCCGTGGTGGTCAGGTGCGGGCATCGCTCGCCTTGCGGCCGACGTGCGCGAACCGGGGTTCGGTGTGGCCGAACAGGTGCTCGACGAGCTCGGGGACGCGGTGGGGTGCATCGTGCACGCCGCCGCCACGATCGCTTTCAACGCGCCTGAAGCGGAATACCGGCGAGTGAACATCGCCGGAACAGAGCACGCCATCGACCTGGCGCAGCGATGGAACGTGCCGCTGGTCCATGTCAGCACCGCGTACGTCTGCGGTCGTCGCAACGGAACGATCTCCGAGCACGAGCTGGATGCCGGACAGGAATTCAGCAACGGATACGAGCGGAGCAAGTACCTTGCCGAACGACTGGTGACTCAGGCACCGGTGGATTCGGTCATTCTGCGTCCCGCGATCGTCGCCGGGGACGCGGCCACCGGCGCCGTCCGCGACTTCAGGAATCTCTATACCCTCCTGAAGTTGACCGTCGAGGGGAGACTGCGGCGCCTCCCCGGCTGCTACGACTCCACCCTCTCTCTGGTTCCCGTGGACTACGTCGCCGACGCCGTTGTCGCGGCAACCGAACTGGTCCTCACCGGTGATACATCCATCCTCGGCCGCACATTCCATCTGCCGGGCGCCCACACGTTGTCGCTACGTGAGGTGTCCGACGTGCTCGCCGAATATCCGTCCTTCGAGGTCGGCACCTTCGTACCGCCGACAGAGTTCACCGTCGAGGACCTCGACCCGATCCAACGCGACTACTACGAGCGCTTAGGCGCCCAATACACCTGCTATCTCGATCGGATACGCACATTCGACGACACCAACACCAGGACACTGCTCGGCCTCGTCCCGCCGGCGACCGGTGTGGACTACCTCCGCCGTCTACTGGATTTCTGCTTGGCGGTCGGCTATCTGGGGCGGCCGGTGCCGTCAATATCGGAGATTCTGGCCAACGTGTCGTCCCCGGTCGCCGGGGTCGCAAAGGGTCGCCACATGAACCCAATGAGTTCGGTCTCGATGCCGTTCACGGAATCCGATCTCACCGCGGAGTTCTTCACCCAGCTCCTGCGCGAGCGGACCGGAGATGCACAGGTCGAGGTGACCGCGGCGATCCCAACCGGCAGCGCGGTCAGGGGCACGTTGTCGGCGATCGTGCAGACCGCGAATCCAGCAAGGTTCATCGGGGTCGCGCCGTTGCGGCTCGAGTTCGCCGACCGGCCCGCGGTCGATGTGATGGTGAAGTCGAAGCCGCTCGACACCGAGATGACCAACACACTTGCGGCGGTCATGTCGACGGCAGGCGGCGACCTCACGGACGCATGGCAGAGCTGTGCGGATGCAAGCCATTTCATCGGCCTGCACCGACGCGAAATCGGCTTGTACCGCGACGCTCCCGATGCCGTAAAGGCCATCACACCACAATGTTTCGGTACCTACGAGGACGCAGAACAGGGCGTGTTCCTGGTGGTGCTCGAGCGTCTCGACGGCAACGTGGAGTTTCTGGATTCCGTCGACACGCCGGAAGTCTGGACGACCGAACGGCTCGAAACGGCAATCATCGGCATCACCGGCGCGCACGCGCACTGGCTGGGCCGCGAGGCCGAACTGCTCGGTGCCGATTCGTGGGTCGGTCGCGACGACGAGACGCCCGGGATGCTCCCGTTATGGCGCGCCATGTACGACCAGTACCGGATCGACTTTCCGCAGTGGGTCGACGACGCGACCTACGACCGGGCGACGGCGGTGATCGACGCGACCCCGACGTGGTGGGCGGAACTGGTTGCCATGCCGAGAACGTTGGTGCACAACGACTTCAACCCCCGCAACATAGCGCTGCGCAAGGGCAGCGGCCTGGTCGCCTACGACTGGGAACTCGCGACGGTGCAGGTGCCGCAGCGCGACCTCGTCGACCTGCTCGCGCACGTGCTCGGCCCCGACGCAAGCCCAGAATCGGTCGATCACTTCGTCGAATTCCAGCGCCGCGCACTCGAATCCGCCTCCGGCACCACGTTGGATGCCGATGTATGGCGACGCGGATACCAGCTCAGCCTCGCCGACCTCAGTGTCAACCGCCTGCCGACCATTGCGCTCGGCCAGCGCTGGCTGCCACTGCCCTGGTTCGACCATCTCGTGCAGACCACCAAGCGGCTCGCGGACATCGAACGCGACCGTAGTCGCCCCGAGGTCCGCCGATGCGCCTGAAATCGATCGCAGTTTTGGCCATGTCGCGCCGCCGGCTGGTGCTCGTTGCCGCGCTGCTCTTCCTCATCGTCAGCGGAGCCGTCGGCGCCGATGCGATCGAGAAGCTGTCCAGTGGCGGGTTCAACGACCCCGGATCGGAATCCGTACATGCCGACCGCCAACTGCGTGACACCTTCGGTATCGCGGTGCCGACGTTGGTGCTGCTGGTGTCCGCGGACGCACCGATCGAATCACCCGAGGTCGCTGCAGCAGGACGTGAACTGGTGGACAAGCTTGCGCACACGCAGGGCGTCGAGCAAGTCGAATCATTCTGGACGTCAGATCAACTCGGCGCGGCACTGCAGAGCAAGGACGGTCGTAAGGCACTCATCCGCGCCCAGCTCGCCGGCGACGACAACGAACTCGCCGACCGCGGTCGGGCGCTGGCCGCACAGTTCGGTGGCACTCACGGCCCGCTCCACGTAGAGGCGACCGGCTACGCAGTGTTGCTCGCCGAAACAGAGGACATCGCAAAACAGGACCTGGTCAAGTCGGAGGTCATCGCGATACCGCTGACATTCATCGCGTTGTTCCTGATCTTCCGCGGGTTGGTCGCCGCCCTGATACCGGTCGGGATTGGTATCTTGTCCATCGTCGGAACGACATTCGTGATGCGCGTACTCGGGGAGATCACCGACGTGTCGATCTTCGCGATCAACCTGGCGTCGGCGCTCGGGCTGGCCCTCGCCATCGACTACAGCCTGCTGATCGTCGAGCGCTACCGCGAGGAACTCCAGGAGTGCGACAGGCCAGAGGCCATTATCGCCGCGTTGAGCACGGCTGGACGTACGGTCGTCTTCTCCGCCGCGACAGTCGCTTTGGCGCTGTCCGCCCTCGCGGTGTTCCCGATGTACTTCCTGCGATCGTTCGCCTACGCGGGGATCTGCGTCGTCGCGATCGCTGTCGTCGGCGCCGTCGTCGTCCTGCCCGCCATCCTCGCCGCCGTCGGGCCGCGCATCGACGCGCTCTCCTTCGCCCGGCAGCGCAAGCGGGTGCCACCGGGCACCGGGCGCTGGCACACGATCGCAACGATGGTGATGCGCCGGCCCGTCCCGATCGCGATCGTGTCGGTAGGCGTGCTCGCGGTGCTGGCGGTGCCGTTCGCGGGCGCCAAGCTGATGTTTCCCGACGACCGCAACCTGCCTCCGTCGTCGGCCGCCGCCATGGCGAGCCACGAGATCCGTACGGATTTTGTCCTGCCCGAGAACGGCACGCTGGTCATCTTCGCCGACGGATTCACCGGCGTGGCACACGATTACGCGGTCAAGTTGTCGTTGGTGCCCGGCGTCACGGCGGTTCACAGTCCGGACGGGACGTTCGAGGACGGTCTGCGCACGGCGGAGCGCTCGCCGCTCGAGCACGCCTACTTCGTCAAGAACGAGCAGGCGCGGTTCGCCGTCCAGACCGATGTCGAGCCGTTGTCCCCGCAGGGTGAGCAACTGGTTCGTGACGTGCGGGCAGTGCCCTCGCCGTTCACGACGACAGTCACCGGGCTCGGTGCGCAGACCTATGACGGCAAGGAAGCCATCGTGCGCCGGCTACCGGTGGCCTTGGCGATCATCGCGATCACGACGTTTGTGATGCTGATGTGGCTCACCCGCAGCGTGTTCCTACCGGTCAAGGCGATCGTGTTGACCACGCTGAGCCTCACTGCCACCTTCGGCGCGCTCGTGTTCATCTTCCAGGACGGCCATTTACGTTGGCTTGTCGGCGATTTCACCGTCACCAACACACTGAACACGCTCGGGCCGCCGCTGCTTTTCTGTGTCGCCTTCGGCCTGTCGATGGACTACGAGGTCTTCATGCTCTCGCGCATCAAGGAGGAGTACGACCGGCTCGGCGGTGACAGCGCCGCCGACAACACCGCCGCAGTCGCGCGGGGGCTCGAGTCGACCGGTCCGATCGTCACGGCAGCGGCCGTCGTCATGGCCATCGTGTTCGTCTCGCTCGCCACCTCCGGACTCACCACCGTGAAGTCGCTCGGCGTCGGGCTCGCGATCGCGGTACTCATGGACGCGACGATCGTGCGCGCCCTACTGGTACCTGCGTTCATGCGTCTGGCAGGCAGGTTGAACTGGTGGGCTCCTCGCTGGCAGCAGCAGCGAGAGAAAGTCGCAGTCACCGCATGACCCAACACACGATCACGAAAACACCGCCGGCACACCGGCTGCTGGCCTGGGGAAACGAACGGTTCGGTCCCGCTCCCATCCTGCTGTACTTCCTGCTTTACCTGGCCGGAATCCTGTACGCCCGAGCCATCACCGGTGACCCGAACCCCTCGGTCTCGCCGCTCGATGTTGTCGCCTTCGGCGCGGTCTTCGGCTACTTCCTGCTGGTTCGGGTGCTCGACGAGCACAAGGACTACGCCTTGGACTGCATCAATTTCCCCGACCGCGTCCTGCAACGCGGCCTGGTCACGCTCGACCAGCTGAAAGTGATCGGCGTCCTCACCCTGGTGCCGCAGATAGTGGTGTCGGTGCTGGTGGACGGCGGTATCGGACCGGTCACGCTTGCCTGGCTCGTGCTGTTCGGCTGGACGATGTTGATGCTGAAGGAATTCTTCGCGCGTGAGTGGCTCGAGCCGAGGCTGGTGCTGTATGCGCTCACCCACCTCGTCGCCGGTCCCCTGGCGCTGATCTGGATCGCACTCATCGGCGCGGATGGCAAGCACCTGCCGGCGAGCGTCGGGTGGCTGGCGCTGATGGGGTTCCTCGGCGGGGCGACACTCGAGGTCGGACGCAAGCTGCACGCTCCCGAAGACGAGCGGGACACCGTCGCGTCCTACACGAAGTCGTTCGGCGGACCCGCCGGGGCGGCTGCCGTGCTGACGGCCCTGATCGTCGCCACCGTGGCGAACTGCGAAGTGCTGCTGGCGGTGGTGCGCGCGGACACGGTCGTGAGGACGACGGTCTTCGTCGCCGTCACCGTCGCCGCTGTCGCCATGACGGTGCACTTCGGGTTGCGGCCGAGCGCGAGATCCACCAAGCTCGCCGAATTCGCCAGTGTGCTCACAGTTCTCGTGTCACTGCTTGTCGTGATCACCGGGCTGCTGACCGGGGTGCGCCCGTGACCGTTCTCGACATGACCGAAGCAGCCGACGCCGATCGCATCGGCGGCAAGGCGGCCGGACTGATCCGACTGGCTGCCGCCGGTGTTCGTGTGCCGTGGTGGATCGTCGTGCCCACCGAGGCCTTCGCGCGCCACATCGCCGGGATCGACCCCGGCCGTCCGGCCGCGCAAGTTCGTACGCGGATCCTCTCCACTCCGGTCGACGACGAACTCGCTGCGACGCTCACCGACCGGCTCGCCGGCCGCGGCCCGTTCGCTGTGCGCAGTTCGGTGGTCGGTGAGGACAGCGACTCCCATTCTTTCGCAGGTGCTTTCGACACGTACCTGTATCTCGGCGTCGACGACGTGGTCGACGCCATGCGCCGATGCTGGGCGTCGGCGTTCAACGACCGGGCCGTGGCCTACCGCCGCAACACCGCCGCCGGCACCGCGCCGCCGGCAATGGCCGTGATCGTGCAGGAGATGGTCGAGGGCGACGTCTCCGGCGTCCTTTTCACGCGGAATCCGCTGTCTGGCAAGGACGAAGAGATTCTGGTCAGTGCCGGCTGGGGTCTCGGCGAAGGCATTGTCTCCGGGCAGGTCGACACCGACCAGTACATCTCGTCGCACGCCGGCCTCGAGCTGTCGGTGACGATCGCCGACAAGGCGACGAGGGTCGTGCGGTGTGCCGGCGTGCGCCGCACGCACGAGGCGCCGGTGCCGCCGGACCAGCGTTCCGTTCGGTGCTTGAGCCACGATCAGTTGCGCGCATTGACCTCTGCGGCACTGCGGGTCGCCCGCCATCTCGACGCGCCGCAGGACATCGAATGGACCGTGCGCGGCAACGATGTCGTGCTGCTGCAGACGCGCCCGATCACTGCGTCGGCCACGACCGACCCTGTCGGTGAATGGCGAATCGTCTGGGACAACAGCAACATCCAGGAGAGCTTCAACGGCATCACCAGTCCCCTGTCGTTCTCCTACGCGGTGGCCGTGTACGAGACCGTTCACCGGCACACACTGCGCATGATCGGCGTTCCCGAAGCGACGCTCGAGGAATACCGGCCGGTGCTGCGCAACATGATCGGCCTCGTCTCGGGCCGGGTCTACTACAACATCAACAACTGGTACCTCGTCCTCAAGCTGTTACCGTCGTTCGACCGCAACAAAGAGGATCTCGAACACATCATGGGCGTCGAGCATCCGGTCGACTTCGTGACCGACGTCTCGCTGTCCCGCGGTGAGAAGCTACGCCGCCTGCCGAGCATGGTGCGAGTCGGTGCACGGCTCGGTTGGCAGATCCATCGTCGTCCTGCGCTGGTCGGGAAGTTCCAGACCGAGATCCCGCAACTGATTTCGCAATTGCGCGCCGAACTCGCCGCGGCGCAGAGCCTGCAGGACGTGCTCGCGCTCGCCGAGCGCGGCCTGCGCGTGTTCGACCTCTGGACGGTTCCGACGCTCAACGACTTCTACATGGGTACTCAGTCCGGCCGTGCGCGGCGGATCGTCGCCAAGGTCGCCGGTGACGACGACGCCGAACACATCGTGGCCGGCCTGCTGGGCGCCGACGAAGCCGTCGAGTCACTCGAGCCGACACGGCATCTCATGGCGCTCGCCAAGCACATCCAGAGCGATCCCGACCTTACGGACGCGCTGACCGTCGGCGCGCCGGCGACGGCGGTGGCAGCCCTGCGCGAGCGCTCGGCGTACGTTGCCGCGTCACTGGACGACTACCTGACCCGCTACGGCGACCGGCTTGCCGGTGAGCAGAAGCTGGAAACCGTGTCGCTACAAGACGATCCCTCCTTTCTGGCGATCGCGTTGCGCAACTTCGTTGCCGACGATCATCTGTCGCCGATCGATCTGCAGGATCGCCACCGCGATCGGCGCGCCGAGTTCGAGCGCGACGTCATGGACAGGTTGACCGGGCGTGATCGCCGCAAGCTGCGGGGCGTGCTGCGCCGGGTCAGGTCGGCGGTCGAGGCTCGCGAGAAGATGCGATTCACCCGGACGCGGTTGGTCGGTGCGATGCGGGCGATCTACACCGACGCCGGCAGACGGATGGCTGCCGCCGGCGTGCTCGACGACCCACGGCAGATCTTCTACCTCACCATGGACGAATTGCACGCCTACGCCGAGGCCCGTTCCGTCACCGTCGATCTCGCGACGCTGGCCCGGCAGCGGTACAAGGAGTTCACCGCCTACGCTGCCGAGGAGCCGCCGAACCAGTTCGAGACCTACGGTCCGCCCGGCACCGGGCGTCGGGTGAGCCCCGAATGCGCGCCTGCGACAGCCACGACGGCGGTGCTGCACGGAATCGGTTGCAGCCCGGGTATCGCCGAAGGCGAGCTGTGCGTGATCCGAGATCCGAACGACGACGTCGACGTGAAGGGCAAGATCATCACGGCGATCCGCACCGATCCTGGATGGGGTCCCTTGTTCCCCAGCGCCGCAGCCATTCTCGTTGAGCGCGGGAGTACGGTATCGCATTCGGCGATCCTGGCGCGCGAACTGGGAGTACCCGCGGTGGTGGGGATTCCGGGGCTCATCAACGCCGTGCGCAACGGTGAGTGTGTTCGCCTCGACGGCCGCACCGGCACTGTCGAACGCCTCGAGGTCCGGCAATGATCGGCGCCCCGCTGCCGGGTCCGCCACCGGACGGATTTCTGGAGTTACCCAAGATGGTCTACGCCAGCGATCCCGGGTGGTTGCCGGAGGAGCCAGAACGTATCGCAATGCTTTTCAGTTCGCTCAACCCGTGGTTGGCGCAGGTCGACGCACATGCGTTCTGCGTTCCGGGCGCGGTGCGTGCCGCGGTGTTCACCCGGCCGGGATATGTGCTCGACCAACGCAGGGCTGCCTGGTTCGGCTATTGGGAGAGCACGGGCGACCGCGCGGCCGAGGAGCTCGTCATGGCCGAGGTGCGCCGCTGGGCGCGTGCAGCGGGCGCACAACTGCTGGTGGGCCCGATCGACTTCTCGACCGTACTGCACTGCCGTGCATTGCTGTCGGCGGAGCCTGGGGCGATGCCGTTCGTCGGCGAACCGTGGAACCCGCTGTGCTACGGGCCATC
Organism: uncultured Actinomycetota bacterium; assembly: GCA_963713225.1. Lineage (GTDB taxonomy): Bacteria > Actinomycetota > Actinomycetes > Mycobacteriales > Mycobacteriaceae > Mycobacterium. Next base: position 538,824 of record CAVQLB010000006.1, read on the forward strand.
CTGGCAGGCAATGGGATTCGAACCCTTCGTGTCGTGGGTCTCGATCGTGCTGGATCGCGACGACATCGCCGCCCTGGTCGCCGACAAGGCGTGCATTCGAGAGCAGCTTGCTGCGCGAGGCTACGCGTTCGAACCGTTCGATCCTACGGTGTGGACGCAGCGCACCGACGAACTGTTCGAGCTCGCCAACGCGGTCTTCGCCGACAACGTGGCGTTCATGCCGATAAGCCGGCCGGAGTTCGAGCACTACATGGTCCCGGCGCTCGCTGCGACGGTTGATCCCGGCCGGAGCGTACTCGCGCTCGGGCCCGACGGCGACGTGGCAGGGATCCTTCTGATGTACCCGCATTACGCTCCGCTGTGTCGCGGCGCCGATGCGATCCCGGTGAGCAGCTTGCGCTTCGAGGACCATGCGGTCGCGGCGCCGCCTGCGATGGTACTCAAGACCGGCGGTGCGATGCCGGTCCACCGGCGTATCGGACTTGCACACGCGACGGTGTCCGTGGCGGCGGAGCGCGCCCTGAACGCTGGCGTCGAGCAGCTTTTTGTCTCGACGATGCGCGCCGACAACCAAAGCCGACTGTTGTTCCCGCGCTACCGCTGCGAGCGCTGGTACGGCATCTTCGCGAGCCCGTTGTAGTCAACGCCGACGCTACGGGAGCCCACCATGTCCGATGATTTCACTCGATCCGCCGCACACGACCTGGTGCGATATTCGCAGGTCTGGGAGGACCACTGCCTTCTCGAGCGCGCATTCGAACTCAGCCCTGGGACGGATGCGTTGATCATCGGCAGTGCGGGGGACAATGTGGCGGCTCTGTTACTCGCCGAGCCCGACCGCGTCGTCGCGGTTGACGTCAACCCCACGCAGTGTGCGCTGGTCGAGCTGAAACTGGCCGCATTGCGGGAGCTTTCGGCGTCGGACACCGCGGTACTGCTCGGCGCCGTACCCGGTGACGCGGTAGCCGTCTACCGACAGATCGCGCCTGCATTGTCGACGAGAGCACGCGAATTCTGGAACCGCCACGACGATCTGCTCGCGGCGGGACTGATGGGGTGCGGTCTCCTCGAACGCTACATCGGCGAGTTTCGCGATCACTGGTTCGTCCCGCTGGCCGATCCGATACGGCGGTTGTTCGAATGCCCCGACCTCGATTCGCAACGCGAAGTGTTCCTCCGCGAAATCTATTCGACGACTCTGGAGTCGGCGTTCCGCGCGTATTTCGGTGCACAGATGGCGGGTCGCGGTCGCGACCTCTCGCAGTACAAGTACGTCGACCAGGATCCCGGAGCACATCTCTGGCAAGGGTTTCGGCACGCGTTCACCGAGATTCCCGCACAAGGCAACTTCTATCTCGAATGGTTGCTGACCGGACGGTTCGCCGACCTCTCGTATGGACCGCTGCTGCTGCGGCCCGCCGCAGCAGCACGGTTGGGCGGCTTGGTGGACCGGGTCACCATCGTGTGCGCGGACCTGTCCGAGTACCTCAGTGCCTGCGCCCCAGGAACATTCGCCGCGGCCGACATGTCCGACATCTTCGAGTATCTCGATCCGAGATCGTCCGATGAACTGTTCATCCAGCTTGCGCGCGCGATGCAGCCAGGCGGGCGGATCGCACACTGGAACATGATGGTGGACCGGCGTGCACCTGCCACGGTCACCAGGCCGCTGTCGGAGTTGTCCGCCGTCCTCCACGCGGCGGACCGGATATTCTTCTACAGCGACTTCATCGTCGACGAGGTGATCTGACTGCGCACCGAAATCAGGATGGTGTCGCTCTTTTCGGCACGTGTGGGTGAGCATCCCGACCGGCCCGCACTGGTCGTCGTCGAACCCGAGACCGGCACAGTCGAATCCGCGACCTACGGTGAACTTGCAGCGCGTGCGGCAGCGATCGCCGGCGGCTTGCGCCGAGCCGGCTTGTGCGACCAGGCGCGCGTGCTCCTTGCCGGACCCTTGTCGGTCGATTTCTATGCGCTGGCGCTCGCCCTGGTGGGCTCGGGAGGTGTCGTCGTCCTGCTCGACGGCGCGATGTCGCGAACGCGATTGCTGCGGGCGCTGCGGACAGCTCGGGTGGCCGCGGTCGTCGGACCGGCACAGTTGTTGAGGCGATGGTGGATGATCCCGCCCCTGTGGCGGGTTCACCGCTACGCGGTCGACGGCAGACCGCGCGGTACGCGTCCGTTCGCGGAATTGGTGGGCCCTGCGACAGAATTGCGCGACGGTGGGCTCAATGCGGTAGCGAACATCAGCTTCACGTCCGGCAGCAGCGGCCACGCCAAGGGGGCGGTACGCACCAACGCCATCCTGGCGGCGCAAGTCCGCGCACTGGCCGCGGAGTTGCCTCCTCGCGACGGCGACGTGGACATGACCGCCTTTCCCGCCGCAGTCTTCCCGAATCTGTGCACGGGAGTGACCACCGTGATTCCGCCCGTGGACCTGCGTGATCCAGCGTCGATCAATCCTCGGGCCGTGCTGGCATCGATGCAGGCCCATGCGGTCACGACCGTGTCAGCGGCACCCGCGTTCGCCCGGCGGCTGGCCGCGCACATCCACGCGACCGGGGCGCGGCCGCGATCGGTGCGGCGGGTGATCGTCGGCGGCGCCCCGGTGGGCCGACCCCTGTGCGGCCTGGTCGCCTCGGCGTTCCCGGATGCCGAGACGCTGGTGGTCTACGGCTCGACCGAAGCCGAACCGGTCGCGCACGTGCGGATGGCAGAGGTGCTCGACTCCGCCGGCGACGGGCTGCTCGTCGGCAGACCGATCGACGCCGCGGACGTGGCTCTCGTGGAGCTGCCTGGGCGCATCGACGGACCTCTCGCCCAGCGCGCGCTCGAGGCCGCGCACCGCAGCGTCGGTGAAGTGATCGTGCGCGGCGCGCACGTCGGCCGTGAGTATGTCGGCGATCCGGATGCCATGGCAACCAACAAGATTTGCATCGAGGACGGAACGGTCTGGCATCGGCTCGGTGATGTCGCCCGCCGCGACGAGCGCGGGCGCCTGTGGTTGCTCGGGCCTCGCGGCGGCACCGTCGTGCACCGCGGCACCGACGTTCACCCGTTCGTGGTCGAGGAGCGGATTCGTAGGGTACCGGGTGTGCAGGACGCCGCCTTCGTCGCACACCGCATGGCCCCGGAGGGCGAACTTGCCGTCGTGCTCGACGACGAACGTGCTGTCGCCGGTATCGGCGCCGTCCTGCGGGAACTTCGGCTCGACGTGCCGATTCGCCGACTCGGCGCACTTCCCGTCGACGCCAGGCACAACAGCAAGATCGATCGCCCGGCCCTCGCGCGGGAGCTCGAGCGATGACGTTGGTACGAACCGTGGGGGACGTAACTCGGGATCCGATCGTCGTGGTCGGAATGGGATGCCGGTTTCCAGGCGGTATCACCTCGGCGGACGAACTGTAGCAGGCCGTGATCGATGATCAGGATCTGGTGTCGGAGTCACCGGTCGACCGCGGTTAGTCGCAAAATGGTTGGTGCGGCGGCTTTCTCGACGACACAGCCGAATTCGACGCGGGGTTCTTCGGCATCAGCCCGCGCGAGGCGCTTGCTATGGATCCGCAGCCGCGTGTGCTCCTCGAAGTCATCTGGGAGGCAATGGAACACGCGCGTATCGACCCGACCTCGCTGCTCCGCGAACCGGTTGGTGTGTACGTCGGCACCATCGGCCAGGAATCAGGAATACGGTGCCGGACACGGGACCACCTCGCTCGTCGCCGACCTGGTGACCGACGACCGTGAGCGTCGCGTCCGGCCACATCGCCTACACGTTCGGGCTGTTCGGCCCGCGCTGTCGATCGACTCTGCGTGCTCGTCGTCGCTGATCGTGATGCACGTCGCGTTGCAGGCACTGCGTTCGGGGGAGTGCCATACCGCGCTTGCCGGCGGCGTCACCGTGATGGCGTCGCACAGTCTGTTTCGCCGCGATCGCCGAGTATCACGGGCTCGCCTGCGACGGCCGCTGCAAGATGTTCGCGGGCGGCACCGACGGCACCGGATTCGCCGAGGGCGCAGGCATGCTTGTGCTCGAGCGTGCCTCGCGTGCCGCGGCAACGGCTACAACACAGGGGAGAAATTTGGCTACACGATCATTCGCCTGCTGGGGTCGGGAGGGTTGGGCGAGGTCTACCTCGCCCAGCATCCACGCCTCCCCCGCCGCGACGATCACGCCATTTCGCTTGACCGGGCCCAGCGGTCGCGAACACTGTCGCCAAAGCGTCGAACAGCGCGGTCTGCAGAGCTCCGCTGTCGAAAAGGCACACCGCCACCGGCGGCGCCACGACCGTGTGCGCGTACTCCGCGACGGTCTCCTGCAGCACCGAAGACTTTCCGGTTCCAGTGTCACCCGTAACGAGTACGACCGGCCCGGTGCGAGTGACAACCTGCCACACCTCGGGGCGCATACCGCTTAGCCTCGCAGACCGGTCCGACACGACCGATCTGAGCGCATCGCCCAGGTGGTTCCGGCGTCATCAGAGCGCGCCAGTCGTGTGCGCGCAGTGGAAAGGACGAGTCTCACTGCCGTGTCATATGCGACATTGGGATGACACGCGAAATGGGAATACGACATTTCAGATGAGAACCGACAAAACTGAGAACCTACAAGCCGCTGTCGAGATGCAGTGAAGATTGACAGGACTCGCGGGGCTACTTTGACAATATCTCGGCGTGTCGCGGCAGCCTGTCAATCTGGGCTGCACGAACTCCGACACCGTTGGCGACGCTGGCGGTCTCGGTCGATAAGTCGGATTCGGAACGACGGGTAATTCTCGTCGTCCTGCCACCGCTGCTCGTAGGCAACCTGTCGGTTCCGGTCACAACCCCGTCCGCCATATTCAACGTGCCCGGCGAAAACGAATCGACAAAAGCCTTTGCACCCATCCTGCTTGGATTGGCTAGCCGACGGCCACGCGTCAGTTCGATTTGTCGAATCGCTGTCGTTGTCGAACCCCATATGCGGCCGCCTTGACGGCCTCGTCGTCCTCCATGCCCGACCCCAGCGCACCACCCAATGTTGCGACCGCCGCCACCAGCCAAGCCATCTTCAACAGGGTTGAGAGGCTGACAGGGTGGCCGATGTTGTCAGCGACCAACTGTGGCGGCAGTGTCCACCAGGCTGTCACCAGCAGCAGGATGAACAACCCGATGTGGAAGATGGCTACGCCGATTGTCAGGGTGACGACAGTCGCCGTGTTGTACAACACCGCGCGTTCACGTTCGTCGGCCGAATGCGGCCGTTCCCATAACTTGTGGTCAAGAATGAGCCACGCGATCAACGCGGCGCTCGCCAACACGGTCGCCGCGGTTAACCGCCAGGGGCCCATGGTGTCGGACAACTGCCAGATGGTCGGATAGGCGAGGCTCACGGCCCCAGCGGCGAACGCCGCCATCATCACCTTGGACAGACCAACGACCAATCGCCAGGGGCGGTTGGCGTAAACCATGCCCATCAGAAGCTGCAGACGTGACAGGGCTGTCGGCGCGACGTAGCGGACAATATCGTCCTCCTGTGTTCGCGACAGCCCCTTCACGGATCGGTGTTGCTCGTCGGACTGGTGTGTCACCTCCGCCACGACTGTTCGCGCCAAGTTCTTTATCCGGCGGTCGACGAACAAACCGCCCGCTCCGGGGATGGAAATCAGCCCGAACCGGCTATTCACGCTGATGTCAACAATCACCGGCGTCGTCCCGAGACGTCGTGGTAGATCGGTCAGGTAAATGACGATGTCCTCGGTCTCGCCAGCCGGGTCAATGGTGCTAACCACCTCTAAGACCTCGTCATGTTCATCGACCGGATAGGAGTCGCGTCGCACAGACACGTCCCACTTGCCATCTGCAGCATCACGTTCCGGCAGTGCATTCGGAAGTGAATCAGACAGACGTTTGGCTATCGCCGCCGGAGCACCGGGATCGGCGATCAGCAAGATTGATGACGCGGCGCCTGCCATTGGGTCCGGCATACCCGTACGCCACACCGCGAAACGTCCCTGGTGGCGTCCAGGGCCAGGCGGGGCGACCGCCGCCGATCAGGTCCCGAAGTACTCGTGGATTTGGCGGATTGCCATAGATCCTTCGCCGACCGCGGACGCCACCCGTTTGACCGAGCCGCTACGCACGTCGCCCGCTGCGAACACACCGGGTCGGCTGGTCTCCAGCATCATCGGCTGACGTTGCGTTCGCGCCTGATTGCCGTCGGTGTCCGAGTAGAGCGCGGCCGTGGCCGGTCGGCACGAAGCCGCGGTCGTCGAGTTCGATGGCGCCGGCGAGCCACGAGGTGTTGGGATCCGCGCCGATGAAAACGAACAGGGCGCGGGTCTCGATCGAATGACGCTCGCCAGTCCGCTTGTCCTCGGTCACCACCGCCCTGAGTGCACCGTCTCCGTGCACCTCCCGGATCTCGGTACACGACCGCACGGTCACGCGGGGGTGCCGGTGGATCTGGTCGACGAGATATCGGGACATGCTTTTGTTCAGGTCGTCGCCGCGGATCACCACATACACCCGGGCAACCCGCGCGGCGAGGAAGATCGCCGCCTGGCCCGCGGAGTTACCGCCCCCGACAATGACGACGGGCCCCGTGCCGCACATCAGCGCCTCTTGGAAGGTGGCGGCGTAGTACACGCCGTTGCCCTCGTACGATTCGATTCCAGGTACGGCGAGCCTGCGATACCGCGCTCCCGTGGCAAGCACGACGGCGCGGGCGATCACGGACGCTGTCATCGGCGAGTCGGAGCAGATGGTGTCCGCTGTCGGATTCCAGCCGGGTTACCTCCGCGGAGACGATGATCCGCGCGCCAAACTTGCCGGCCTGCAGAACGGCCCGTTCGGCCAGGTCGGCACCCGAGATGCCGCCCGGGAATCCGAGGTAGTTCTCGATTCTCGATGACGTCCCGGCCTGCCCGCCGGTTGCGATCCGCTCCATGGCCGCGGTGATCAGACCGTCCGAGGAGCCATACACCGCCGCGCCTAGCCCGGCCGGACCAGCGCCCACCACAACGACGTCGGATTCGTCGGGCACTGTGTCGGGCACCGGCAGCCCGACCCGGCGGGCCAGCTCGGTGTTGGTCGGGTTGCGCAGCACCTCACCGCCCCAGATCACCACCGGGGTGTGTTGCGGCGATACTCCGAACCGCTGCAGCAGCCGCTCGGCGTTCTTGTCACGTTCCAGGTCAATCCATTTGTGCGGTAACCGGTTTCGCGCAGCGAATTCTCGCAGCCGCAAGGTATCGGGGTCATAACAGGAGCCGATGATCCGAAACCCGGTTCCTTCCTGGATGAGCAGCGAGCGGCGTAACAGGTACGCGCACAGGATGAGGTCGCTGAGCGCCGGATCGTGGGCGACCAGGGACCGCACCCGATCGGTCGGTACCACGAGTACTTCGCCGGGTTCCACCACTTCGGCGGTGTAGAAGGCGGCTTGACCTTCGAGGTCGCCCAGCTCCCCGAGGAACCGCCGGGGGCCATGCACCCGGATCACGTGCCGATTGCCCGCGTCGTCGGTAGTGGTGACGGCGACCTTGCCGGACAGAATGACGAAAAAGTAGTCGGAGCGCTCACCCTCGCGGACAAGCGTTTCGCCCGTGTCGACGGCGCGCCGGGCGCCGCCCGCCTCGAGGGTGACAATCTGACCGTCGGACAGTCGCGGGTACGCGCCGTAGATGTCGGGGGTTTCCGGCCAGCGGAGTCGAGGCGCGCTGGTCGGCGGCGGCCTCAGACATAGTTCTCATGGACGTAGCACCACCGCCATGTCGGTCCCGGCTCCATGGACTGCACGATCGGGTGGCCCACCGTGTGCGCGTGCGCCCGGGCATGCCGCATCGGTGACGAGTCGCAGCAGCCGACATGCCCGCACGTCAGGCACAGCCGCAGGTGCACCCACGGTGTGCCGAGCCGCAGACATTCCTCACAGCCGTTCGTGCGCGGGCTCACCTGGCGAATCGCCGCGACGTGTGGATCCATACCAACGGATGTCATGACCGTGCCTCCTTCGCGCTGTCGGCCGACAGTGCCTGGTCCAGCCAATTGCGTAGCGCCGCAACGGGAGCAGCGCCGGACTGGCGTCCAAGGACTTGCCCGTGGTCAAGGAGCAGCAGAGTCGGCACCGCCTGCACCGCGAACCGCTGCGAAATCGCCGGCGCCTTGTCCACGTCGACCTTGACCAGTTTGAGTTGTCCGGCGCGTTCGGTGGCGAGCTGTTCGAGTGCCGGACTCACCATGCGGCATGGTCCACACCAGGTCGCCCACAGGTCGACAAGTACTGGAACCGAGGACTTTTCGGCGACGTCGGCGAAGTCCGCGTCGCCGGCCGCAGCGATCCACGGCAGCCACTGGTGACAGTTGGCGCACCGGGGCTTCCCCGCGGCCGCCGCGGGTACTCGGTTGCGTTTTCCGCAGTGCGGGCATGTCAGGATGTCTGTTTCCATGGCGTCTTCTCCGTCAGGCCGCCAGGGCCGGTTCCGAATAGCCCACGGCGAGTTCGCCGTTCTCCACGGTGATGCGGATCTTGCCACCTCCCGCGATATCGCCGCGTAGCAACGCCCGGCCGATCTTGGTCTCCACCTCGTGGGCGATGTAGCGGCGCAGCGGCCGCGCGCCGTACACCGGATCGTAGCCGTGTTCGGCGATCATCCGACGAGCGTCCGGGGTGATGTCGAGCTCGATTTGCCTTTCCGCCAACCGATCCCGCAGCTCGGCCAGCTGTAGCTCGACGATCCGTTCGAGCTGCGGCATCGACAGCGGGGTGAACAACACGATGTCGTCGACGCGGTTGAGGAACTCGGGCCGGAAGTGTCCGCGCAGCTCGGCCATCACCCGGTCGCGCGCGTCGGGCTTGATCTCGCCGTCCGCGGTGACGCCGTCGAGCAGGTGGTGCGATCCGATGTTGGAGGTCATGATGACCACCGTGTTGCGGAAGTCGACCTGACGTCCCTGTGCATCGGTGAGCCGGCCGTCGTCGAGCACCTGCAGCAGGGTGTTGAACACATCGGCGTGCGCCTTTTCGATCTCGTCGAGCAGCACCACCGAGTAGGGCTTGCGACGCACCGCTTCGGTGAGCTGGCCGCCCTCCTCGTAGCCGACGTATCCCGGTGGCGCACCGACCAACCGGCTCACTGTGTGCCGCTCCTGGTATTCGCTCATGTCAAGCCGAACCATGTTGTCCTCGCTGTCGAACAACGCGGCGGCCAGCGTCTTCGCGAGCTCGGTCTTACCGACCCCGGTGGGTCCGAGGAAGATGAACGAGCCGATCGGGCGGCGCGGATCCCGGATTCCGGAGCGTGCCCGAATCACCGCATCGGCGACCAGCTGGACCGCCTCGTCCTGGCCGATCACCCGCTCGTGCAGGATTTCGTCGAGCCGCAGCAGCTTTTCCCGTTCGCCCTCCTGCAATCGCGCGACCGGTATGCCGGTCCATGCGGCCACGATTTCGGCGATCTCGTCCTCGGTGACGACCTCGCGCAGCAACGGCTTTTCGCCCTGCTTGGACGTCAGCTGTTCCTCGGCCGCTTGCAGTTTGCGTTCCAGTTCGGTGATCTGGCCGTAGCGCAACTCGGCCGCCCGGTTGAGGTCATAGTTGCGTTCGGCTTCTTCGGCCTCGTGCCGGAGCTGCTCGAGTTGCCCGCGCAGTTCCTGTACCCGCCGGATCGCCTGCCGTTCGGCATCCCATTGCGCGTGCCGGGCGTCGGCCTCGGCTCGCAGATCGGCCAATTCTTTGCGAAGTTCCTCCAGACGGGACTTGCTGGCCGCGTCGGTCTCCTTGGCCAGCGCCGCCTCCTCGATCTCGAGCCGGGTGACCCGACGGGTGATCTCATCCAACTCCGCTGGCATCGAGTCGATTTCGGTGCGCAGCCGCGCACACGCCTCGTCCACCAGGTCGATCGCCTTATCGGGCAGGAAGCGGTCGGTGATGTAGCGGTGCGACAGGGTTGCCGCCGCCACCAGGGCGGCATCCTGAATCTTCACCCCGTGGAACACCTCGAGGCGTTCGCGCAGCCCGCGCAGGATCGAAACGGTGTCCTCGACGTCAGGTTCGTCGACCAGCACGGTCTGGAACCGGCGCTCCAGCGCGGCGTCCTTTTCGATGTGCTTGCGGTATTCGTCGAGGGTGGTGGCGCCGATCATGTGCAGCTCACCGCGGGCGAGCATCGGCTTGAGCATGTTGCCGGCGTCCAGCGACCCCTCCGTCGCCCCGGCGCCGACCACGGTATGCAACTCGTCGACGAACAGTAGAATTTGACCTTCGCCCGCCTTCACCTCTGACAGCACCGCCTGCAGCCGTTCCTCGAACTCGCCGCGGTACTTGGCCCCTGCCACCAGTGAGCCCATGTCGAGGGAGAAAATTGTCTTGTCCCGCAGGCCTTCCGGGACATCGCCGCGCACGATGCGCTGGGCCAGCCCTTCGACGATCGCCGTCTTGCCGACGCCGGGGTCGCCGATGAGCACCGGGTTGTTCTTGGTCTTGCGGCTGAGGATCTGAATCACCCTGCGGATCTCGGCGTCTCGGCCGATCACCGGATCCAGCTTGCCGGCGCGGCCCTCGGCGACCAGGTCGCGGCCGTACTTCTCCAGCGCCTCATACGCGCCCTCCGGGGTCGCTGAAGTGACCCGCTGGTTGCCGCGGATTTTGGTCAGCGCGCCGAGGAACGATTCCCGGGTAACGCCATGGGAGGCCAGAATCCGTCCGGCGGCACTCGCCGAACCCTCTTCGGCGAGGGCGATGACGAGGTGCTCGACCGACACGTATTCGTCCTTGAGCCGCTTGGCTTCCCGCTCGGCGGCCTCCAGCAGGTTCGCCAGCCGCCTGGTGACAGAGACCTGGCCCGGCGCGGCGCCGGGGCCGCTCACCTTCGGGCGCCGGTTCAGCTCGCGTTCCAGGTCCGCGCGCAGCGCCGCGGTGTCGGCGCCCGCCTGATCAAGCAGCCGCGGTACCAGACCCTCGGGCTGGTCGATCAGCGCCATCAACAGATGTTCGCCGTCGACCTCGTTGTGGCCCATCCGGGTCGCGATGCTCTGCGCTTCGGCCAACGCCTCCTGTGACTTCTGCGTCAGCTTGTTGATGTCCACCGCGATGTCCTCCTTCGGCGAGAAGCGGATTCCAGCTCTTCGATGTGGTCCAGCAGGTCGAGCACCAGCCCGATCGCCGCGTAGTTCAGTCCCAGACCGGTCCTCAACCGCTGGATGCGGCCGACTGTCACCAACGCAGACGGTTCGAACCAGAGATCGCCGCGGGCATCCTGCCGGCAAGCGACGAGGCCTAGCGCCACCAGTCGGCGCACCATGTCGGGATGCAATCCGCAGCGTGTTGCGAAGTCGTCGAGCTGCATTCCGGGCCGCCGCGCCAGGACATAGCGTGATGCGGTCATCGTCCCCTCCTGGGGTCGAACGTGGACTCCGCCGCCAGTTGCTCGAACAGCTCACGTTCCCGCGCAGTGGGTTTCGGTGGCACCATCACCTTGATTTCTGCGTAGAGGTCGCCTGCGGCACCGCGCGGGTTGGGCATGCCTTCGCCGCGCAGCCGCAACCGCCGGCCGGTCGACGACCCTTGCGGCACCTTAACTTTCGCTTCGCCGCCGGGAGTTCGAATAGCGACAGTGGTCCCCAGCACCGCCTCCCACGGCGCCACCGGCAGATCGACGGTGACGTCGCGTCCGTCGAGCCGGAATCGGGGATGCGGCTTGATGCGCACCCGCAGGTACAGATCTCCGGCCGGTCCATCGCCGCTACCTCGGCCGCCCTCTCCCGCCAGCCGTATCCGCTGACCGTCGATGACACCGGCGGGAATGTTGACCCCGTAGTTGCGGCCATCTAGTGAGAGTTGCCGTTTGCCACCCCGGTAGGCCTCCTCGACGGTGAGCTCCAGCACCGCTTCCTGGTCGGCGCCCGGAATCGGCCCGAATCCTCCACTGCCGCCGAACATGTCGCCGAAAAGGTCTTCGATGTTGATGCCGCCGGCGCCGCCGAAACCCTGGCCGTAGCGCACCCGAGCACCGGAAGGCCCTCCGCCACGGAAGCCACCCGCACCGGCGCCCACCCGCTCTTCCCAGTCCTCGGGAACCTTACGGAAGTCTTCGCCGAATCGGTCGTAACGCTTGCGGGTTTCGGGGTCCGACAGCACGTGATAGGCCTCGTTGACCTCCTTGAACCGTTCTTCGGCCGCTGGATCCTTGTTGACGTCGGGGTGATGCTTGCGGGCCAGCGTGCGGAACGCCTGCTGGATCTGATCGGCGGTCGCGTCCCGCGACACCCCGAGCACTTCGTAGTAGTCGCGGGCCACTCGAGGTCACTCCCCGCGTCGGCTGACCACCACGGCCGCCGGCCGCAGTTGCCTCGAACCTTCGCCGTAGCCCGGTCGAAGCACTTCGACAACCGTCCCGGGCGCGCTGTCCGGCTGGTCCACCACACCGACCACCTCGTGACGCTCCGGGTCGAAGGGCACCCCTGCCTCCGCATCGCGCGGATAGCCGAGCTGCTCGAGAACCTGTAGCGCTTGTTCGAGAATGCTCCGCACGCCCTCGACGACCGCGTCGGACTGGTCACCGGCATGACTGATCGCCCGCTCCAGGTTGTCCACGATGGGCAGCCACGCGCCGGCCACCCTGGATCGTTCCGTAGCTCGTTCGCGGTCCAGTTCGCGGGCATACCGCTTGCGCAAATTGTCCAGATCGGCGACGGCGCGCCGCCAGCGGTCCTCGAGCTTGGCCAGCTCCTTGTCCGAATCAGGTTGGGAGGCAACCGCTTCTGGCGGGTTTTCGGCTACCCGGTCATCGTCCTCTTCGGTCTTGGAATGCTCTGCGGGGCTGACCATTGCGGCTCAGCCCCGGTCGAACTCGGCGTCGACCACGTCGTCGTCACCGACGAGAGAGCCCTGGCCGTCGCCGGTCGGTTGCCCGTTGCCGCCACCGGACGGCATGGGTTGCAGCCCATAAAGCACTTGCTGCAGTTCGGACGTCAGCGACTGCACCCGGTCCATCGGTGCGTCTTCCTTTATGGCTTGGCGCGCGTCGGCGACCAGCATCTCGGCGCGTGCCCGATCGTGCGGCGCCGCCGAGTCGCCCAGTTCGGCGAGCCGGCGCTCCACCTGGTATGCCGCCGAGTCGAGCGCGTTGCGCGCCTCGACGGCCTTGCGCAGTTGCTCGTCCTCGCGGCGGTTGGCCTCGGCCTCGGCGAGCATCCGCTCCACCTCGCTCTTATCGAGGTTGGACTGCTCGCTGATGGTGATGCCCTGCTCGGCGCCGGTGTCCTTGTCGCGTGCGGTGACATGCAGGATGCCGTTGGCGTCGATGTCGAAGGTGACCTCGATCTGCGGTTCACCCCTGGGTGCCGGGCGGATGTTCTCCAGCTTGAATCGACCGAGTACCCGGTTGTCCTTGGCCAGCTCCCGTTCACCCTGCAGCACAACGACATCCACGGCCGGCTGGTTGTCTGCCGCGGTGGTGAACACCTCGCTGCGCCGTGCCGGGATGGTGGTGTTGCGCTCGATGATCTTGGTCATCAGCCCGCCGGCGGTCTCCACACCCAGCGACAATGGGGTGACGTCGAGCAGCAAGACGTCGGAGACCTCGCCCTTGAGCACACCGGCCTGGATCGCGGCGCCGAGCGCGACGACCTCGTCGGGGTTCACGCTCATGTTGGGGTCCTTGCCGCCGGTGAGCCGGCGCACCAAAGCCTGGACTGCGGGGATCCGGGTGGAACCGCCCACCAGGATCACCTCGTCGATGTCGTTCGCGCTCACCTTGGCGTCGCTCATCGCCTGCTTGACCGGGGCCCATCGTGCGCTCGACCAGGTCTGCGGTGAGGTCGTCGAACTTCGATCGCATGATCGTGGTGGTCAAATGCTTCGGTCCGCTGGCGTCGGCGGTGATGAACGGCAGATTGACCTGAGTCTGCGCCACCGACGACAGTTCGACCTTGGCCTTCTCGGCCGCCTCGAACAGCCGCTGCAGCGCCTGCGGATCTTTCCGCAAATCGATGTTGTTCCTCGCGCTGGAACTCGTCGGCGAGGTAGTCGACGAGCCGGCGGTCGAAGTCATCGCCACCCAGGTGCGAATCACCGGCCGTGGCGCGCACCTCGACCACCCCGTCGCCCACGTCGAGCAGGCTGACGTCGAACGTGCCGCCGCCGAGGTCGAAGACGAGCACCGTCTCGTGCCCCTTCTTGTCCAGCCCGTAGGCCAGTGCCGCGGCCGTGGGCTCGTTGATGATGCGCAGCACGTCGAGGCCGGCGATGCGGCCGGCATCCTTGGTGGCGTTGCGTTGGGCGTCGTTGAAATAGGCCGGAACGGTGATCACCGCTTCCTTGACCCGCTCACCGAGGAACTTGCCGGCGTCGTCGACGAGTTTGCGCAGCACCTGCGCGCTGATCTCCTCAGGCGAATACTTCTTGCCCCGTACTTCGAATCGGGCGGCGCCGCCGTCGCCCTCGACAACGTCGAAGCTGACCGCCTTGGCTTCTTCCGATATCTCGTCGAAGCGGCGGCCGATGAATCGCTTCGCCGAATAGATGGTGCCCTTCGGGTTCATGATCGACTGGCGTCTGGCCAGTTGCCCGACCAGGCGCTCGCCGCTTTCGGTGAACGCCACCACCGAGGGCGTGGTGCGTGCGCCTTCGGCGTTGGGGATCACGATCGGTTCCCCGCCCTGCCAGGCGGCGATCACCGAGTTGGTTGTCCCGAGATCGATGCCTACCGCTGTTGCCATCGTCTATTCCCTTCGGTTGTCGCTGGTGAGGAGTTGCAGCGCACGGTCGGCTACCTCAACGTCGGCGACGACGTCGTAGTACTTGGGCAGCAGTCCGCTGACGGAGTGGAAATCGCGGCGACCGCCCTGCAGCGCGTGCACCAGCAGGCCGATCAGGGCGCCGACGATGGCACCGAAGATCAGGCCATAGCCGGCAAGCACCAGGGCCGAGATCAATGGATCGATCCAGTTGAATAGCCCGAAAATCCAGCCGATCAGCGCGCCGACCAGGGCGCCCGAGCCGGCACCGCGCAGCGCCGCCCCGCCGTAGTTCAACCGGCCCAGGACCTGCTCCACATACTCCAGATCGCGGCCCACGATGGCCACCCGGTTTACCTCGAACCGCTGGTCGGACAGGTAATCGACCGCGCGTTCGGCGTCGGCGTAGTTGTCGAAGGTGGCGATCACCTGGCGAGCGGGCTCGTTGGGCCGCACCGCCGAGGTTGCCACCGTCGAATGCTCAGCCATCACTCCTCCTATGCCTCCACGGTTTGTGGCGCGGATTCGGCTTGAATGGCCTGCTGCGCCTCGTTGGCGGTGGCGATATCCACCTTGCGGGGTTTGCTCGCCTCCGACACCGGGATGGTCAACGCCAGCACGCCTTGGTCACATACAGCGGTCATCTTGTTCGGATCGAGGTTGTCCCCGAGAAACAGTTGGCGACGGAACTCGCCTTGCGGCCGCTCATCAACGATCAGCTCGTCGCCCTCCTGTCGAATCGGGCGGCGGCGCGCGGTGATCTCGATGACGTTGCGCTCGACCGTTACATCGATATCGCCCCCCTGCATGCCCGGTACATCAAGGGCGACAATAAATTGGTCGCCGCGACGCAACGCCTCCATGGGAAGAGTGCGCGCAGTGCGTGCGCCGGCCAGGGCCTGGTCGGCCAGCCGGTCGAGTTCGCGAAACGGATCGAATCGCATCAAAGCCATGACGCCTCCTAGGTTCCAGGGTTTGCCGTCCCAGAAGCTCCGGCAGCCGATAGCTGCACGCACGGCCCGCCCGTAACCTCCGAACGACAACTCTTGCAATCAGATTCGGCGAGCGCGTGCTCCCAACGAGCCAGAAATGTCGATCGGGATTGGTCCTGTCAGCACGAAAAGATGCATCACCGAGGGAGGGACCGTTCCCTAGCCTCCGTCCCGCGAAGCGGTCTACAGATAGATGCCGACTACAGACCCGGTGGGCGGGCCGAGTCTGCGCCGCCGGTTTCATCCCGGCCGGGTTAACCCACGGCACGGGTCATGCCGCACACTCATCCCGACGACGGGGCGAGGCTCGCCCTACGCCTCCGAGTCGGTGCCCGAACAGGACGCGGTTACCACTTGCATCTATTTCGTGAGCTGCGGATCTGGTTAATGTTGGCAGTCAATGTCTTTTGACCATTGTCCCGGGCAATAGTTCCGCGGCAGCGGGTAGTGGTGCGACGGCACTTGATCTGTCTCCCAAGGACGATTCGGACGCTGCTTCCTCGTGCCTACGGGTCGGCGACTACGGCCGGATCGTGCGGCAAGGTACCGGTGGGGCGGGCTCGCCGCCTCCACGACGTTCTTGGGAAGGAGTCACACCATGACGACACAGGCTGGGCTGGAGAAGAAGGAGCGGGAGTTTCTGGCGCAGTGCGTAGGTGATGCCTACACGATGCTTGACCTGCTCCCCGGCGTGGATCCGAACGGTCCGGCGTTGGTGTGGCTGGCGGATCAATTCGTGATCCTGCGTCGGGGTGACTGCCCGCCTGCGCATGCGATGACGCTGTGATGACCTTGCTGCAGTTCGCCCTGGCACCCGAGCCGGTGACGGGGCCGCTTGACCAGAGCATGATCGATCGGCCTTGTCGTCGCGGCTGGCCGCCTCATTCGACAGACCGTTCTCCGGACAGGTCCCCCCGCAGCTCGCACCCAATCCGATGCCCGTATTGCGGGCTTGTGGCATAACGGCGGTCATGCTGCCCCGTTACCGGCTACCGGCCGACCGTCGAGCAGAACGGTGGAAACGAATCACGTTGATCTGCGCTGGCGCCGTGGCGGTGTTGGTCGTCTCGGCTGCCTGCGTCAAGGTCGACACCGGCCGCGAGGACCCCGCGGGGCAGACCACGTCGGCCACCGCCACCGCCGCCGCCACGACGCCGGCAGCAGGCACTGAGGCGCACAACAACGCCGACGTCTGGTTCGTGCGCCACATGATTCCCCACCACCAGCAGGCGATCGAGATGAGTGACATCCTCCTGGCCAAACAGGGCATCGATCCCCGCGTGACCGAAATGGCCAACAAGATCAAAGCAGCGCAGGGTCCGGAGATCCAGCAGATGCAGAACTGGCTCAACCAATGGGGCAATCCAACCATGCCGGCGATGGCCCCGGGCGACATGCAAATGCCTGCACACGGCGGCATGCCGGGCCAGCTGTCCGAGCGGGAATTGGACGCGTTGAGAGAGGCCAAGGGCGCCGACGCAAGCAGGCTGTTCCTGACACAGATGATTGCGCACCACGAGGGCGCAATCAGCGTGGCGCAGACCGAAATCGAGGAAGGTCAGTATCCTCTGGCGGTCGCGATGGCGCGGTCGATCGCCAGCACCCAGCAGCAGGAGATCGACACCATGAAGGGCATTCTCGCCTCGCTATAGCGAGCTCGTGGTCAGATCGAGCGGCCATCGCTTCCTCCCCGCATGTCCAACATTGGTCGCGCGGTTTGTGCGCGAGACCCCGTCAGCGCTCCCGCACCGCCCCCAACTCACGCGAATCCTCGTCAGTGATGCGGGCGGCCACCGCGCTGGGGTCGGATGGCACCTCCTCCTCCGCGGTGACGTCGGCGAAGGCCTCCAGCGCCTCGGCCGCCAGCAGCGGACCGGCCAATTGCACAGTGCGGTAAGCGATCCGCTGGACCCGACGCATCTCGTCGCCTGTCTGGAAGGAAGCGCAGTTGGTGATCCTGGAGGAGGGCGCCATCTGCGCGACGTAGGCGGCCCGCATCTGCAGCCCGTGCACGGGGAAGCGCAGCGGAGAGTACCAGCGAACACCAGGCGCGCTGTGTTGACGACCTCAATGGGGAGAGACGATGGCCAGATTTCAGTGACGCGGCAGGCATTACACCGATCTGTTCAATTCTGTCCTTGCCGCTGTTCACTCACCGCCACGGCCAGGCGGTGCTGAACCTGTATGCAGAACAGCCGCACTCGTTCGGTGCCGAGGGTGAACTGATTGGGCTGGCGTTCGCCGGCGGCGCGCAGGCCGTCCTGGAGACTGGCCGTCGCAGGAAGCGGTACCGCAATAGCCCTCACGCGAGTTCGCCATTCTTTATGGTGACGCGTACGTCAAAACCGGGGAGGGCTAGCCGTAGCGCACGCGGTGAAATCCGCGTCGTAATTCGCTCCCAAACAAAGGAGTCTGGGCTCCGATTTCGTCCTGGCAGCACAACGGGAATAGGCTGTCGCTACCAGGCGCGGGCGGACACTTCCGGGCCGGGAACACGGTTCGGATCGCCAGCGGTGGGGTATGCCATCGCTAGTAGCGCATCAGCAGGACTCCGTCGTGGCAAAAGACAGGAATGGGTCACCGCGGCCACTTCAACATGAACGGCGAATCGCCTAGCGCGCGAGGACAAAGCTGGCCGGCCGGACAGGTTTCGCCAGGGCGTTTGGCCGTCCTCTCGCGCGTCGACTTTAGTGATTGCGACATCGGCGAGATCTTCCAGGTGGCCACGGCCGCCGTTGGCAACCTCGGGCCCTGTCAGGTGGAGGCCAGTTACCGGTCCGTGGACGGTGGGTTCGTTCGCTTTCCACCCTCACAGCCCGAACATCCCGACATCGAACGGCACCTTCGCGAGTCCGGCTGCGATGGGCAGGTCGACGTACAAGGCGGACGGTGGGGGTGTGCGCTTCCGCTGAGTCACCAAAGCACCGTTCAGGGTTGCCTGGTGATTAGTGCCATCAGTGCGCCGCCGGAAAATCAGATCCTGTTGCTGAAAATCCTTGCCCAGCAAGCCGGCGCCGCTCTGGCATTCGTCGCAATGCACGAGCGCGACATCGGTTCCGCCGGGCTGCTGGCAAAGGCGAACACCGATCTGGAGGAAACGAATCGCGAGCTCGCCGCCACGGTTTTGCGGTTGCGATGGCAAACGAACATGCACGAGGTTCTGAGCGCGGCGGTGGCGGCGGGAATGGGTGAGCAGGGCATCGTGGATGCGCTGTATGACCTGACGGCACTGCCGGTGGGACTCGAGGACAGGTTCGGCAACCTGCGCTGCTGGGCCGGACCTGGACAACCCCAGCCCTACCCCAAAGAGACAACGGACGAGCGCGAGCTATTGCTGCACGAGCTGGCGGCACAGAACGGTCCGGCGCGGATAGGGGGCCGCGTGCTCACGCTCGTCCAGCCCCGGGCCGAGATCCTCGGGGTCCTGGCGTTGCAGGACCCGGATAACACGGTGACCGCGGACAGCCTGTTCGCACTGCGCTACGGGGCCACGGTGTTGGCGTTGGAGCTTTCCCACGAGCGAAATCTCGCCGAGATCGAGCTCAATCTGCGCCGCGAGTTGGTCGACGATCTGTTGGCCGGCACCGACCGGGACGGGGCCTACGCCCGTGCCGATGCCCTTGGCCATGACCTGCGGCGCCCGCATTATGTGGTGGTGGTGCAAACCGCCGGTCGCGCAGAGAGCGCGGTGGCAACCGCCGCTGGGAGCGCTGCGACCGCGTTGCATCTGAAATACCTGCAAGGGCGCCACCGGGGCCTGGTTGTTCTGCTCACCGACGGCCGCCCGGACCCGCGGGCGTTGCACCACGCAATCAGTGAGGGCCTCGACCGCACGACCAGCGTGATCGGCATCGGCACTCGTTGCGAAGTGCCCGATGACTTGCCGCAGTCCTTCATCGAGGCGCGTCGCGCCCTGAACATCCGGCTGCGCTCGGCCAATCCGGAAGGCGCAGCGGCGTTCGACGAACTTGGTTTCTACCGCCTCATCGACGCGGCCCACGGCGGCGGCACGGTCGAAACCTTCGTGCGCGAATGGCTGGGCACACTCCTGGACTACGACGAGAGCAGGAACTCCGAACTGGTTATGACCCTCAGCGATTACCTGGAATGCGGCGGAAACTATGACGAATCCGCGGCCGCACTACACATTCATCGCAGCACGCTGCGTTACCGGTTGGCGCGCATCGCTGAACTCACCGGCCACGACCTCCGCAACGTTGATACCCGGTTCAACCTCCATGCCGCGACACGGGCGTGGCGATTCCTCAGCCCCGATGGCTGACCGGCAGCCGGGCGCAACGGGCGTCTAGGGTGCGTCGTCGCCGGACTCACTCACCGTGATCTTGCTTGACTTGGTGCTTTCCGCTTTCGGCACATAAACGTTCAGCACGCCATGCGCCAACGACGCCTCGATGTCGCCGTCCCGCAGGTAGCCCGGCAACGTGACACGAAATTCGAACTTGCCGACCCTTCGTGTACGGCGGCGGAACAAGCCCTCGCGCTTGCGCTCCTTTACCTCGCCGGTCACCACCAACTCGTTGCCGTTCAGCGCGACATCGACGTCTTCGCGTCGTACCCCCGGGAGCTCGGCCTCGATGATGTAGGCGCTATCGGTCTCGACGATATCGGCCGCGGGCAACCAGGCACCCTCGCCCGTGAGTCCACCGAACACCGACTGCGCAAGCCGATCCATCTCGCTATAGAGATTCTCGAACTCGCGCAACGGGTTCCACCTCTCCGCCTGGCCAGCGGAACGCTGCAGTGACAAAGTCATGTCATTTCCCCTCTACATTGATTAGCGGTTGTCGTCAAAGAATGCCTCAACGCTGCGGCCGAACGCCTCGGACTGTGGAGACGATTTCAGGCCCGCGACTTCACTCGCGTGGGTCAGTCACGACGGTCAGGGACCGGCGGATTTCAGAACACCAGCCGAAATAGCGTGAACACCCGATTCCAATGCTCAGTCGACGGGTTGGACACCGTCGGGTCCACCACGCGAAACGAACGGGCCAGCGCGATACTCAACCCGCCGAACAACTCTGGCAGCAGCCGCTCGGTGTCCTCAGCGAACGTAACGTCCCCAGGTGGTTGTCGCACCACCTGGCGCAGCAGCTCACGGATCTCCTCGGCCTCCTCCAGCTTGTCGAATTCGCGCATTCGCTCCTGGACGCCCTTGGTGATCGGAAGGTCCTGCGCCACAATCACGTCACGCCCGTTCCACTTGGCCGAGTTGCGCCCCGCGATGGCAATGTCATCGATCTGCTCGTCGACGAACTCCCGGAAGCGACGTACGTCGTTCTTGTCGATCTTGATGCTTGCGACCGAGCGAAAGAACCGTTCGAACACCGGAATACCCGACGGATGGGTCACTCGATACCTCCGCTCCAAAGATCCAGATCGGCCCGAGCAGGCCAACGCTCAACGTTGGCACTGTCGTCGGTGACACCGAACCGGACCCGCAGGCGCAATCTCGCCAGGCCGGTTCGGCCTAACAGGTCGAGAGGCACCAGGGAACGCACGTCGGACGATGTCGCGGCCAGCCGCTTACGGCGCGCACATGCTGTCCCGGCGTGCCTGCCCTCAACGGTGCTTTTCGATCCGCCGGGCCGTGTGGCGCCGAGCCCGCCTTACGACCATTAACGCCATAAACACGGGCCTTGGCGGTTAATCCCGTTGCGGTCAATGGATTCCGCTGACGTAAGTGGGCACGGGAAGATCGGCTCTAGGTGGGGGCGCGCTCCGCAACTATGACCGTGATCTCTTGGGTCTTGGCTCCGCGGAGCACGGTCAACTGGACGCGGTCGCCCGGTTTGGTGCTGCGAAGTGCCGCTATGAGCTCCTCTGCCGTCGCGGTTTCCTGACCGTTGAACGCGATGACGATGTCGCCCGGTTGGATGCCTGCCTCCGCTGCCGGACTTGGCGTCGCGACCTGCATGGCGACCACACCACTGGTGCGGTTGATTCCCAGCAGCCGGGCAATTTCTGGGGTCAGGGTGGCGGGCTGAATACCGATATAGGCGTGGCGGGCGGTCCCGGTGGCCAGCAGCTGGTCGGCGACGTCGACGACGGTCGCGGCCGGGATGGCGAAACCTAGGGCTACCGCACCCGCCGTCGGCGGAATGTAGGCCACGCTCATACCGACAACTTCTCCTTGCGCATCGAGTACCGCACCCCCAGAGTTACCCGGCGAGATGGCGGCGTCGGTCTGGATCAGGTCGACCAGCGGTGCGCCGGTGGAAGCCGACCCGGGGATCTGGCGGTGCAATCCCGAGATGATGCCGGATGTGACTGTCGCCTCGAATCCCAGCGGGCTGCCCATGACTACGGCGAGTTCACCGACCTGCGGCAGCGGTTTCTGAAATGTCGCAGCGGGCAGGTCCGTACGGTTGGCTTGGATGACGGCGAGGTCGGAAACCTCATCGGCGCCACGCACCTTTCCCGGCACCTGCTGCCCGTCGGCGAGCGCCACGGTGACGTCCTGCACGCCGGCGACGACGTGGGCATT
>CAVQLB010000007.1:0-168957 GCA_963713225.1 uncultured Actinomycetota bacterium
CGACGGTGACTCGTCAGAGCGTCGGGTTACCGTGGCAGCAGGGAAGGGAGCAGCCGGGCCTTTGCTGAGCAAGGGGACGCGAGAAGGGGTGGCTTCGAATGCCTTATGACAAAGACGGCGAGTACATGTCGTTGGATGCAGCGATTAAAGCATTTCTGCCGGTCGCATTCGACGAGCTAGTCAGAACCGCCAAGGTCTACAACGCCGTCATTACCTACAAAGAGTTGGCACAGAAGGTCAAAGAGGCCACGGGCATTCGGTATGACGCGCAACTCTACTGGCTCGGCAAGTTGCTTGGTCCGCTTGTGGCGCGGTGCGCCCGAGAAGGTTTACCGCCTCTCACGTCCCTAGTCGTCCACGCTGACGGCACAGTCGGTTCCGGTTATCGCGAAGTCCTCGAAGTGGCCGGTGAGCAGGTACCAGACAATCTTGATCTCCTAGATGATCACGCGGCCGCAGCCCGCTTAGAGTGCTATAAGTTTTTCGGCGCAGATCTCCCGCCCGGGGGCGGTGTACCAACACTTACGCCACAAGCGAGGGCGCTCGTGACTACAAGCAGGCTCAGGCAAAACGGGACGAGCCGCCGAAATTGTGCCCGACGTGCTTCGTTGAACTGCCAGTGACAGGCATCTGCGACGCTTGCTCGTAGGCAACTGGTGTGGATCCGCGACAATACGACCACGGTTAAAGCTACAAAGTTGCGTGTTCATGGCGAAGGGGTATTGGTCGGTAGGTGTCGGAGTCGTGGCACACCCTACTCAGCGATAACTGCATACCGTTATCGCAGAAACCTGGATTGTGTCGCGCGTCAGGCGTCACTGCCCGCGACGCGACCTGAAACATCGCCCCTTCGTATTCACGGTCGGAGTGCATCGCACATCTCCCGTGACGCACCGAACCGTGCTGCGCGGGCCGTCGGGCACATGGACCTGCGCGCGCAGCATGGCCACCGTCGGCAGCGCCAGGTCACCGATGCCGTAGCGCTTGCCGTTGACCGTCGACACCAGCTCGTCGCCCTCAACGCAAAGCCGGCTCCGGGTGGATTCGTAGCTCTCCTCCCGGAACCCTGTGATATTCGCGAACCAGTCCCGCCCCATGGCCAGCATGGTGGCACGGGCGTCCGACACCCTTGATACCGTCCGATTCACCGGCGGTACCAAGCGGGTTCGCCCCGGTGAACGGAGAACATGGTGCTGAGTGAGCAAGATGCGCTCGCAGCAGTAGCGGCCAGTAATCACAGGTCGCCCGCTGACTACAAAGCGTGGAAGGCGCCTGAGGACTCCATCCACGCCGGCGTTTGGTACGTCTCTGAACGAAACGCCATGGACATGCCCATCGACGACTGCGTGTGGTTTGTGCTGCCGGACGGCAGGGTGGATCGCGCGATTCCGGTAGGCAATCCGATTCACGAGCCAAGCGTGCTTAACCTCGACCAGTAGGGCTTGGCGAAGAGGTTTTCCGGTGGACGACAGTTACGAGTACGCCTTGATCAAATGGGCGCATAAGTACAAAGCCTACGAGCGCCTCGCGCACACGCCGGAGCGACTGTGGGATCTGTTGCAGCCGTTGCGCGAAGCGTTTGAGCGGGACGGCTCGATTCCTGACTGGGCTGGCGTGGACTTGCTTCGCGGGTGGGCGTTCTACCTTGTGCGTGCGCATCGCCACGGTGGTGGTTACGACCCGCTGTGCGAAGAGTATCCAGAGTTCGAGGCCATCGTTGCTGCCATCAACCGTCATCCCGCTTGCCGTGCCAGGGACCGGGCACCGGAACGCAGGTGATGAGCCGAAGATGAACGACGCCGTGGTGAAGGTGAACACGAGTCCTGCGGCGGCCACCGCCGGTCCGCTAACGGCCATGGATGATGCCCTTGTTGCAGAGATCTTCGGCTGCTTCACCATCGGGCGGTGACCCGCAATTGACGATGTGCTGTTATCCGATTCGACAAATTTGTGGGCGCTTATCGCACCTAGGCGGAAGGTCAACTACGGTCGCGGCTGGTCTGCGTCTGAGTGGCCGTGCTGGCGAGCCGCCTCGTGAGCCAACTGCATGCGGGAGGTCACGCTGAGTTTGGCGAAGACGTGCGTGAGGTGGGATTGCACCGTCCGCGGTGAGACGAAAAGCCGGGCGGCAATGTCCTTGTTGCCCAATCCCTCACTGACCAACCGCACCACGTCACGCTCGGCGGGCGTGAGCGACCCCCAGCCGGTTGCCGCGCGTTTGCGTTCACCGCGACCGCGCTGCGCATAAGCGATCGCCTCCTCGACCGATAGGGCGGCGCCCTCAGCCCATGCGGAGTCAAAGTCGTTCTCGCCCAATGCGTCTCGCAGCGCCGCGACACCGAGCTTGGTAGCCGGCGACCCAGACCTTGAACCGGACCGCGCCCCATGCGTTCCCGGATGGCGTGTGCTGCGCCGAAGAGCCGCGCGGCTTCGCGGTGACTGCCGGCATCGCCGGCCAGACCGGCGAGGCATTCGAGGATGTCGGGGATGGGCAGGTAAGCCTCAACTTCGGCGGCACACGCGAGCGCGTCGTGGGCGTCGCGTTCGCCTTGTTCCGGCTCCCCTTGCGCGATCGCCACCTGGGCGCGCGCCAACAGCGCTGCCGACAGGTGATAGCCGGTCGTGCTCGTGACCGCCTCGTCGGCCCAGCGGCGGGCCGCGACCAGATCCCCGCCCGCCAGCGCGGCCACCGCACTCAAGGTTCGCTGCACCGCCGCGTACTGGGGCACGGCACTCAGATGCGGCCAGGCCTCGATCGCGTCCCGCAGCCGTCGCAGCATCCCCGTCGGCCAGGGCCGCGCCGGCCAACGCCGCGTAGCCCATGGGCCGCGCAATCCCACCCAGCTCGGCGGCGGCCTCGATGGCCGCGTCGGCGGCGGCCCGGGCCGCCGCCGTGTCACCCTGGCACGCCAGCACGACGCTGTGGCCCGCGAGGCTAATCACCTCAACGAGCCCATCGTGAGCTGCCTGGGCCTCGGCGACCAGCTCGCCGAATTGTGCGGCGGCACCGACCAGATCACCCTCGATATAGCTGTGCAGTTCCGAGGCACCAGCGGCAAAGCCGCGAGCCGTACCGGTCGCCGATCGCGTCGGCGAGGTCGCGTCCCTCTTCGGCGGGCGCACGCGTCGCGATCGGGTCACCGGCGTAACTCGCCGCCGTCGCCTGGCAGGCGAGGAGCTGGCTGAGCCGCCACCGATCGTCCAACGCGCCGGGCCAGGCCGATCGCCTCGGCGAAGTACGGCTCGGCCAGCCTCGGCGCGGACGATGGCGGCGATGACGCCGCAGGCGGTCAGCGCCCGCGCCAGCAGGGCCGGGTCATCGACCTCGCGCGCAATCGCCAGGGCCTGCTGAGCCTGAGCCAGGCTGTCGGCGGCGCCCACCGAGACGGCGAGCCAGGCCCTGTCGGCGAGCGCCCGCGCCCGCACCGCGGGCGCCACCTCGGCGTGCTGCGCGTCGAGGTCGGCCAGGGCGGCGTCGAACCACACCAGCCCTTCCTGGAGGCGGCCCCGCGCTTGCCACAGCGGCTGCAGCGAGCACGCCAGCGCCAACGCCAGCTCGATGTCAGAGTGTTCGCGGCTCCACCCGAACGCGGCGCGCAGGTTGTCGATCTCGGTTTCGGCCTGCTCGATGCGCCGCTCGTAATCATGGCCTGCCGGCGCGTCAAGCATGGCGGCCATCGCCGTGTAGTAGTCACGGTGACATGTGCGCACGGCGTCGGCCTCGCCCGACTCGCCGAGTTTTTCCTGCGCGTATTGGCGCACCGTCTCCAACAGCCGGTAGCGGGTACGCCCCGCGCTGTCGTCGGCCACCACCAGCGACTTGTCCACCAACAAGGTGAGCTGGTCGAGCACTTGGTAACGCTCGACCTCGTCATCGCCGGCGACCGCCTGCGCAGCGTCGAGGTCGAAGCCACCCGCGAACACCGCCAGTCGCCGGAACAAGACCCGCTCCGGCTGGGTCAACAGGGCATGTGACCAGTCCACCGAGGCGCGCAACGTCTGCTGGCGGCGTACCGCCGTGCGCGCCCCACCGGTCAACAGCCGGAACCGGTCATGCAGGCTGTCAACGATCTCGGCAAGGGATAGGGCGCGCACCCGCGCGGCCGCGAGCTCGATGGCCAGCGGCATGCCGTCGAGGCGCCGGCAGATCTCGGTGACGTGGGCGGCGTTGTCGTCGGTGACACGGAAGTCGGGTCGGGCTCGCCGGGCACGGTCGGTGAACAACTCGATGGCTTCGTCGGCCAGCGATAGCGACGGCACGCGCCACGTCGCTTCGCCCGTCACACCGAGCGGTTCACGACTCGTCGCGAGCACCGTCAGCCTCGGCGCGGCACCGAGGAGAGAGACGCACAACGCGGCGCACGCATCCAGCAGGTGCTCGCAGTTGTCCAGCACCACCACCATGTGCCGGTCGCGAATGAACCCCAGCAGCGTATCCATCGTCGAGCGGCCCGGCTGGTCGGGCAGTCCCAGCGCGCGGGCCACCGTAACCGGAACCACATCAGGATCAGTGATCGGGGCCAGATCGACATACCACGCTCCGTTGCCGAACTCACCCGCCAGATCGGTGGCGACGTGCACAGCCATGCGTGTCTTTCCCACCCCGCCCGCGCCGGTAAGGGTGACGAGTCGATTGACGTCCACCAGTCGAGCTATCTCTTTCATCTCGTCAACGCGCCCGACGAAACTAGTGAGCTGCACCGGAAGGCGTTGCACGGCAACCGTTTCGCGAACCCGCAGCGGCGGGAACTCGTTGCAGATGTCCGGATGACACAGCTGCACCACCCGCTCCGGACGCGGAAGATCGCGCAGCGGATGGATGCCCAGGTCGTTCAGCCACGCCCCGTCGGGCAGCAGGTCCACCACCAGATCGCTGGTGATACCGGACAACACGGTTTGACCGCCATGCGCCAATTCCCGCAGCCGCGCCGCGCGGTTGATGGCCGGGCCGATGTAGTTGCCCTCGTCGCGCAGCCGCACTTCCCCGGTATGCACCCCGATCCGCAGCCGAATCGGCGCCAACGGCGCCAGCTGCAACGCCAGCGCACACGCCACCGCGTCGCTGGTTCCGGTGAACGCGACCACGAAGCTGTCACCTTCACCCTGCTCGACCGGGCGCACCCCGTGATGGGCAGAGACCAGTTCGGCCAGCGTGCGGTCCAGATTGGCGAAGGCCGCAGTCATCTCCTCCGACGCGGTCTCCCACAACCGGGTCGATCCCTCGACATCCGCGAGCAGCAACGTCACCGTGCCGGTCGGAACAAGCCCACTCACACCATCGTCGCTCCAGTTCAACACCGGCATCTCAATGCGCGGGTGAATCTGGCTCATGCTAGCCACCATCGGTCAGCCGCGGGCGGCAAACATCGGCATGGACGCGCAGATTTCCCTGCTAACCACGACCAACATCTACGCGCATTGGCCGATGATGTAGGCGGCTCAAGATCGGACGCTTGACTTGATCGCCCACGAGGAGGCCGCAATGGTGGAGACAAGCACACCCGCTGAGGTTGCCGAGCTTCCGCCGCCACCGACGAATCCCCTGACGTTGCGGCAGCAGATCCGCGCTATCAAGGCGTTTCACACCGGCCAGGAGATGCTGCGCGACGCCGGCGGGCATGTGACCCGCTTGAAGAACGGCCCGGCATGGTTGACGCCGGAGGCGGTGCTCGCGACGTCACCACGGGCGGCCCGCGACATTCTCGGTGGGACCGGCAGCGCCGAGCGGACACCCGCCCACGACGAGGTGCGCTCCCTGCTAGGTGCGAGCCTTTTCACGCTCAAACACGATCCCTGGCTGCCCCGTCGGCGCGCCCTGCAGCCCGTCTTCACCAAACAAAACGTTCGCGCCTTCGGCGGGCAGATAACTCAGGCCGCCGACATGGTCGCCGCCAGCTGGAGCGACGGCCAACAAGTCGACCTCGACGCCGAGTGCCGCCGACTCGCGCTGCGAGCACTCGGCCGCTCGGTGCTCGGCATCGATCTCGACGAGCGCGCCGACGCGATCGCCGAACCCTTGAGGACGGCCCTTGGCTATGTCACAGCCCGCATAACCAGTTTCGTCAAACCACCCCGCTGGCTGCCCACTCCCGCCCGCCGGCGAGCCCGCGCCGCGGCCGCTACCTTGCGCCGACTGGCCGCAGAGGTCCTGCAGACCTGCCGCGACGACCCGACCCACGACGCCCCTCTGGTGCGGGCGATGATCGCCGCGACCGACCCGGCCACCGGCCGCCCACTGACCGACGACGAGATACGCAACGAACTCATTGTGTTCATGTCGGCCGGACACGACACCACCGCCACGACCCTGACCTACGCGCTGTGGGCGCTCGGCTGCCACCCCGAGATGCAGAGCAAGGTCCGCGCCGAAACCGATGCCATCGGTGAGCGGGAGCTGACCCCCGACGACGTTCCCCGACTGCGTTACACAGTCCAGGTGCTGCACGAGGCGCTGCGCCTATGCCCGCCGGCCCCCTCGATTCCCCGACTGATCACCCGCGACATCGAGGTCGACGGACATCTCGTGAAGGCAGGCACGTTGTGCACGGTGGGGGTTTACGCGATGCACCGCGACCCCGATCTGTGGGAAGACCCGCTGCGGTTCGACCCCGATCGGTTCAGCCCGGAGAAAGCCGCGGGCCGCGACCGCTGGCAATACATCCCCTTCAGCGCGGGCCCCCGCACCTGCATCGGCGACCACTTCGCCATGCTCGAGGCCACCCTTGCACTGGCCACCATCATCCGGCGCACCGAAATCCGTTCTCTCAGCGACGATTTCCCGGTCGCTCTGCCCTTCACGATGGTCGCCGCAGCTCCTGTCCTCGCGCAGGTGAACGCGCGCACGCCGGCTTGACGGAAAGATCCGCCCGCGGCAAACAGCACCGCGTCGCTCGGGCGGTCGTGCGCGCCGGTTGTCGGTCGGGTCCGCCACACTCGGTTGCGATCGCCGTTGCGCGTAGTCTGCACTTACTCGAGTTCCATGGCGAGAGGAGGCGGGGCGGTGCCCGACCTTGCACACTTGCCGCGCGGCTTGCTGAGCCTGGAGCAGTGGGATGCGCTTGAACTCGACCCGACGCGACGGTGGGAACTCAGTGAGGGGACCCTCGTCATGTCGCCGCGCCCCCAGCTTTGGCATCAGCGCATTTCCAGAAGGCTCACCCGCCTCCTCGAGGATCACCTGCCGGACGGGCTCGAGGCGGTTCCCGAGATCGAGGTGATAACGCGAGCATCATTTCCACCGAGTGTTCGGGACCCTGACATCGTCGTGGTTGCAGATCGCGTGTTCGAGCGGCGTCCTACTCGGGTCTCTGCGGCGGATGTCGTGCTCGTCGTGGAGATCGTCTCGCCGGGCTCGCGCGGAACTGATCACGTGATGAAGTTGCACGAGTACGCGAAGGCGGGCATCGCAAACTATTGGATCGTCGATCCCGACGCACCGGCTGATGAGCGGTTTCTCGCATACCGTCTCGAAGCTGGAACCTATCGACGGGTCGCGGCGCTCGAAGGGGACAGGGTTCGTGTGAACGAGCCGACAGCGTTGGAATTCGCACTGGATCTGTTGACGGGTCGCTAGTCCTCGGTCGCCCATCCCGAGCAGGCCGAGCGGCAGAAGGTCGGTCAAGTTCTAGCCCACGAATCCGGCATCATGGTGATGTGCCGCTCTCCGAAACGACGCTGCTCGAGGTGGCCGGTGAGCTGGTCTACGCCCGGGGCGAAGACTACGTTCGTTACGTCCGCGGGCTCCGCACGACCGAGTCCAAGGCCTACGCGTCGATCCAGGCCAAGAACGTCTACCAAGTCGAGCTCGACTGGTCCGGTCCACTACCCGACGGGTCCTGTACTTGCCGGCATCATGCCGACGGCAACTTCTGCAAGCATCTGGTCGCGACCGGACTCGCCGCGATCGACTCCGGACGGGTCGCGGTCGACGACACATCCAGCAGTACGGCCGAGACAGCGCTGGAAGCAGCGGTGCAGGCGATGGATGTCGATGAGCTGCGTGAACTGGTGTTGACACTTGCGCAGCGCGATGACGGGGTGCGCCGCCTTCTGGAGATTCGCGCCACGACAGCGGCAGGTGACGATACGCACGCCAAAGCCGAGCTGGAGGCCTACGTGCGAAACACGTTGGCGTTCCGCGGCTTTGTCGACTACCGACGTTCCTTTGAGGTCGCGGAAGCGGCCAGCGAAATGCTCGACGAACTCGAAAACCACCTGAACAGTGGCGCCGCCGAACTCGTCCGGCCGGCATTGCTGCGCGCAGTGACCCGGTTGCGAAAGATCATCGAGCAGGTTGACGACTCCTCGGGCTCGATCGGTGATCAATGCCAGCGCGCCGCCGACCTCTACGCGCGGGCCTGCCGGCTGGGTGAGCCCGACCCCGTCAAACTCGCGACGTGGCTGGTGAAATTTCGCGCTGATTCGCCGGGGTGGCCGAACGTGGTCTTGGCGGACTTCGTGGACTGTTTCGACGAGCAGGCACTCGGTACCTACCGCCGGGCGGTGGCGGCCCTGGACCGAAAGCTCGCAGATCGTGATCAATGGGGGCGGTTCGAAGTCGACGCAATGCTGCTGGAGCTCGCCGATCACGACGGCGATGTCGACCGGGCCGTCCACTTACTCAGTGAGCGGGAACACCCGCAGTACGGGGCGATCGTCGACCGGTTACGCGCAGCCGGACGCACCGAGGATGCGGTGGCATGGATCGACCGCGCAGTTGCCGAAGGACGAGTCACCAGCCACGGTGCTGGCAACGCATACTGGCTGAGCCCAGACGACGTCGCCGCGACCTATCAGGGACTGGGCCGGATCGACGATGCGGTCGGCGTCCTTCGCGCAGACTTCATGCGGCAGCCGTCGGTCTCCACCTATCGAGTCCTAGTCGATTTCGCGGTCGGCATCGACCGTGCCGATACCGAACGCACCTGGGCCTTCGACCACGCGCGGCAACTTGCGGCGTCTGATCGCTTCGCGGCCGGGGCGGTCCTGGTCCAGCTCTGTCTGAGCGAGGGTGATGTCGATGCCGCGTGGCAGGCCGCCGACCGTTACGGCCCCGGCTGGGCGTGGCGAGAACTGGCCGACCGAGGCGCCGAGGCTCGGCCGGTCGAAGCCGCAGACCTATACCGGCCGCAGCTTGAAAAGGATCTGCGGCACCCCAACTCCAAGCTTTATCCTGACATCGCCGAGACCCTGGCGACGATGGCCGAACTTTATGAACGCGGCGGTCGCAGTGCCGATTTCGCGTCGTTCATCGTGCAGATCCGCCACGACTACGGTAGGCGACCCTCGCTGATGAAGGCGCTGGACGCGAAGGGGCTCTGACCGGCGGCCGACGTTGTCACTGCCCGTGGGTAGCGTCCGCACTATGAGTGACCGACGACGAGCACGCAGGGCTAAACAGTCACGGCGAGACGAGCGGCGCGCGAAGAAGCGCGACGAGGAAAGCTCTGCCGACACGACATTCAGGGACGCGCTGCGTCGTGCCCTGGGGCGGCATCCACTCGGCCTGCTCAGTATCGCCAGCATGATGATCCAGGTGGCGAAACCGGATTCGCTCACATCGCCGGAGTCTGATGCCAATTATCTCGATCAGATCCTGGCTGGCTTGATCGATACGCGGAATCGGGAGACGACCGCGCTGTTGGCCGTCATCGCCGAGCTCCTCGTCGACGATCCGGAGCCACAACTCCGGTGCCGACGCGAAGTGGCTGAACGAGGCGAGCATCTGCCGAGGTGGATCGGAGCCCTGTCGCGGGTCGAGGTCTACCGAGCGGTGCGCAGAACGTATGTGTTCGGCGACGTCGACGAACTCGTGATCGGTATGCGACTCGACGGTGGGCATGAGCTGACCGTCGCCGTCCGGATCGATCACAACTTGTCGTCGAGCGTTGTCGACGCTGGAGCGGTTTCGGGTCCGATCGACCAGGCGCTGGCGCAGGTAGCCGAACGTAGCAGTGACACTTCCGTTTTCGATATGGCGCTGAATGATGCGCGGACGTGGATCGAGGATGCGCTCAACAAGCCGACATTGATCCCCGGAGACTGAGACCTGGCCGCTCTACCGTGCGCTCGTTCGGTGGCTGGTGGATCGGCTGCCAGAGGGCGGTGAACACCGGTCACCGGCAGGGAACTCGGAGTCGAACGAGAAGCTCTGCAACACGTTCTTCGCTACCAGTTCCGCAGCGCCGTTCACCGAACCCGGTCATCGAGAGATGCTGCTGCAGCTCTTCGAGTCTGGTACGGGTGACCCATTGCGCTGGAGCGCAGCCCGCGTCGAACGGGCAATCGGCGACACGCCCTATCTCGAGGAGAGCTTTCCGTTGGAGGTGGTGCTGGACGCTCCCGATCTGCTGCGCGCGTTCATCCCATTCGCGCACGCGCAGAGCGGGATACGAGAGGAGCTGACGTCGCGAACACTCGCTGCGATCGACGAGCTGCGATCGAGCTTCAGGCGAGAGGTGTTGAGGGAAGCCGACTACTGGTGGCTCGATGACGCGGTCTGAGCACCATGAAATGTCGGACCCCGCTGCAATGATGGGGCCATGACCTCGACCGCTTGCTCTGGCGCCGTTGCGGTGCGCTCTGATGAGCGTCTCGCGGTGTTGTTCGAGGAGTTGTCGGAGTTGGCCGGTCAGCGCAACGCGATTGACGGGCGCATCGTGGAGATCGCGGCGGAGATGGAGCGCGACGAGCTGTGCGGTGCTACGGGGGCGCGGTCGGTGGCGGCGTTGCTGGCATGGAAGACCGGTTCGTCTCCGACAAACGCGCACACCATCGCTGCTGTCGCGCGCCGGGCGGTGGAGTTTCCCCGCTGCGTCCAGGGCTTGCGGGAGGGCCGGCTGTCGCTGGATCAGGTCGGCGTGATCGCCGAGCGGGCAGCGGACGGTTCCGACGAGCATTATGCGGCGCTGGCCGAGGTCGCCACGGTCAGCCAGCTGCGCACCGCGATCAAGCTCGAACCGCGACCGGAACCCGATCCGCAACCCGAACGACAGCGGTCGATCACCAAAACCACTGACGGGCAATCCACCTGCTGGCGGATCACACTGCCCAAGGTCGACGCGGCGAAATTCGATGCGGCGCTGCAATCACACCAGGACGCATTGATCGCCGAGTGGAAGCGCGATCACGACGACGACCGGCGCTCACCGAATCGGCCGCCGCTACCCGGCGCTGGCGAGGCGTTCATGCGGTTGGTCGAGGCGGGTTGGGACGCCGACGCCGTCCGCCGCCCACATGGGCAGCACACCACGGTGGTGGTGCATCTGGATGTCAACCAACGCGCGGCGTCCTTACACCTGGGTCCGCTGCTCACCGAGTCCGAGCGTCGTTACCTGCTGTGTGACGCCACGTGCGAAGTCTGGTTCGAACGCGACGGGCAGGTCATCGGAGCCGGGCGAGCGACGCGGGTGATCAACCGCCGGCTTCGTCGTGCCCTCGAGCATCGCCATCCCACGTGTGCGGTGCCCGGTTGCGGCGCCACTCGTGGTCTGCACGCCCATCACATCCGCCATTGGGAAGACGGCGGCCCCACCGAGTTGGACAACCTCGTCCTGGTGTGTCCGTACCACCATCGGCTGCACCATCGGGGAGTCATCACCATCACCGGACCCGCGCCACAACCTGGTACCGTCACCGACAGCGCGGAACGCGAACTCAGCGCGGGATCGCTCGCCCGTCCACCGAACCGAAACCCCCGCCGGCCGTGGCGCCCTATCGAGGACCCACCGGTGAGCGCGCAGACTGGTGGTGGTACGAACCCTTCCAACCCCAACCACCACCAACAAATAACTGAGCCGCGCGCCCGGGCCGACGAGTGCTGGCAACCGGTCGAAGCTCGAAATCGCTGGGGTATCCGGTAATTCGTTCGCAGTAGATGCAGTTGAGCATTCTGCAAGTCGATGCCTTATGAGTTGACGGTGCGACGAGAGCGCGTTCAGCCACGCAGGTCGCAGGCATCGGCTCGGCGGGTCACCGTCGACGGCACTGAGTCCTCTGATGGCCTCCTAGTCCAAAAGCCGGCTACTGAAACGGTTCTGAAGAATCGGCGTGCCTACACCAATCCGAGTGCATCGGATCGCTCGTCTCGTCTGTTGACGGCTGTCGCAAGTGTCGGCCCACTGGCCACCGGCGTTTAGGCCACACCGATGTGGAATCGGACATGGGTAACTCCTCGTGGGTCTGCTGGCATCTGCATTGCAGAGCCGATCCCTAACTCCAGGCGCGAAGTTGTTCGGCGATCTCGTCGATGATGTGGTCGTCGCCTGTGGCAACCCGGATCACCAACTCAAATCGCTGGTCTTCCGATGCTTTGATCCACACGCCGTTGATGGCCAGGAACGTGCGACAAGCAGTCCACGCAAGCCGCTTGTTCCCATCAATCAGCGCGTGGTTGCGAGCCAGAGACTGCAAGAGCGCCGCGGCCTTGAGGTGCACGTCCGCGTACGCGTCCTGCCCGAACACCGATGCGCGCGGTCGCGCCAGCGCCGACTCGAGCAGCCCATGGTCGCGAATTGCAACGTCCTCTCCGACGGCGCGCCGAGCGATTTCCAACAGGTCCTCGAGATCGAGGTACTCGATCATGCGTCCTTGAGGCGCTGCAGAACGTTGGCCTCCTCGGCAATGACCCGTCGAAGCGCCTCGTCAACCTTGGCCTTGTGTGCTCGCCGCGCGATGTACTCATCGATAGCCGACAGGGCAACGGCCTGCATCGACCGCCCCTCCGCGGCGGCCTGCCGTCGCAACGCTTCCGTCTGCTCTTCACTGGTGCGCAGAGTCATGCCCATCGACTTATGATACCTGATTGATACCATAGCCCCGTTATCCACAACGGCTCCCTTGCGGTGCCATCCGCTCCTCAACATGTCGGAGTGGAGATCGACACTCGCCCCAGGGGACGCAATGGACGCGTCATCGGACACAGGGGGAGACATGGGTAACAGGGCGAACTTCGTCATCGTCAAAGACCAGGACTGGCAGCTCTATTACTCGCACTGGGGCGGTTGCCGCATGCTCGACGCGCTGATCGGCGGACCGGAACTCGCACTGCGATACGCCGCATCCCTGCGGCGGTGCCAGAAAGACGAGTGGTGCGCTCCGACATGGGCCGACGGCGGTGCGGTCGTCGATCTCGACCGTCGCAGACTGCTGTTCTTCGGCGAGCCGCTGATGATCGACATGAACGAGCGCCGCGCCCTGATGGCGGTGCTCGCCACGGTGTGGCCTGACTACGGAATCTGCTGGGCATACGACGGCACAGCCGAACTCGCGGGATATGTGGGGGCTCAGCTTCGCCCCGATCCGTGGGACGGGCAGCCGATCCTGAAGCTCGCCCGCGACCGAAATCACCTGTGCCATCTCATCTCTGTGGTCGGCGCGGACGGCCAACTCCGGTTCTGGCCGCTGTGCTGGCACCTCAGCAAGGCCTGGCACGGACCGGCTCTGCTGGACAAGCTGCCCGGCCCGGGAATCCGTCGGATCAAGCTCGGCAAGATACCCGAAGGCGGCGCTCACATCGACGTGCGCCGAAAAACATTGGGCGCCTGGCAAACCGCCGACACCATGGGCTTCTTCCAAGCTCTGCCCGAGCTATGGCCGGGATGGCACACCGAGGCCTGGGACGACCGCTATGAGGAGCACGTCAAACGGTGCGACGGCGCTTTACGCGTCCCCGAGCTGGATCTCGTCGCCGGCATCGACAGCGCTGAAGCGTGGATTCGCAAGCGGATGTTCGAGAGCTTCGAAGACAGCCCGGCTGGTCAGATCGTCAAGCTCGCGGGATTGCTGGCACCAGTCGCGCCGGGCTTCGTGGTCAGCCCCGATGCGGTCAACGATTCCGCGGTGCGTCCCCGCAAAGCGGAGTGGGATCGCTTCGTCGGTGCTTGCGACCAGGTGCGATCCGTACATGCCGAATCGGCATAGCAAGTATGAACACGGCTAAAAGACCCGGATTGCAGTAGCCCCGACGCCAAGCGACTCGGCGGTCTACGCCCCAAGCGATCGCCAGCGCCGATATGCGAAGGCTCTCCGCGGCAAGCTAGCGTTCCAGCGCCTCGCGGTCCCAGCCGCCCTTATCGGCGGCGACCTCGTAGGTGCTCTGCAGGAACTCGAGCAACACGGCGTCGGGGTCGTCAGCCTCCCGCACCGCGGTGTACGGCAGCGTGAATTCGCCGAGACCTTCGTCGAACGCTGCCTGTGCCGGTGACACGGACGCATCCCGATACCCGGCAGGTTCGGGATAGGCGTAGGAATAGAACACACCCTCGCCGTCCGGGCCGGGCCAGTATCCCGCGCTGCTCACTTCGTGGGAGTAGGCCTCCCACATCACGTGTGGGCCGCAGTGCGGCGCGCCGCCGGGATGTTTGGGTGCGGTTCGGCCGGAGAACCGTGTCACCGCCAGATCGATTGCGCCCCAGAAGAAGTGGACCGGACTCACCTTGCCGATGAAGCGCGACCGGAATATCTCGAAGACGCGATTCATCTGCACCAGCGCCAGCCAGAACCGGTGCGCTTGATCGCCGTCATAGGCGATGTGTTCGCGATCGGTGTCGAACGGAATAGACTCGGGAATCTCGACCGGCATGGTCCAGATCTCGGTGGACAACCCCAGTTCGTCGAGCATGCTCGTGACGTCGCTGTAGAAATCGGCGATCGGCCTGGGCCGCAACGGCAGCGCGCGCCTGTCCCCGCCGGTGGTGGTGACGATCAGTTGGTGGTCGATGAAGTCGAAGTCGATCGAGAAGCCTGTGTCGCCGTGGGGGATCAGGCCCGTAGTCAGACCGCGTGCCGACACGTACAGCACAACGTTCCACCAGTGGCTCATCAGCGGTGTGTTCGCCAGTCGCACCTTCCCGACGACCTGCGTCATCAGGTGAAGGGTGTCGCGGGTATCGACCCACTGCGCCACCGGAAGTTCGGGCCATACCGAAGCGGAATCGGACACGTGTACCTCCTCGTGGGTCTGCAGCCCCCAGCATTGCAGAGGCCAGCACCCGTCTGAGCCCGTCGACCGAATCACCGTCGCCGCAACTGGATCGGCGGCCTGCCTGATCACGTCGGTCTCGGCAGCGCGGCGAGTCTCGACGCCATGCAATCGACTGGCGCGCCGAAGTTGTGGCCGATGGTGCTGTTGAGACAGCGGCGCGCGCCGAGCCGACTGCCCCACGGCGCGCGCTGTAGGCCGCACCTCACCTCAAGGCCCACAGGATCAACAGTGGTGCCCGCGAGCATCACGATCACATTTCGCACCGCCGTTCTGGGGATATCGCACCGCTGATGGTGATGGAATCGGTGACTAGAGGACGTCAGAGCAGGGCGGGATGACCAGATGACGCATGGCGGGTATGGGGGCGGTCAGCCCGACCCGTTCGGTTCGGACCCCTTCGGTGGTCCGCCGAGCACCCAGGGGTACATGCCGCCGCTCACCCCCGGCTCACCGCCTGTGACAGGGCGGGTCTTCCCGCCTTCTGGTCGGCCAAGCGGTGAAGTCAACAAGTTCGCGACCTTGTCGATCGTGTTCGCGTTCGTGTTCGCCCCCGTCGGCGCGGCTACTGGGCCACGTCGCACTCTCACAGATCAAACGCAGCGGGCAACGCGGTCGTGAACGAGCGATAGTCGGCCTCACCATCTCCTACGTGATCATCGTGCTGGCGGTGATTGCGCTGGTGATCTGGCTTCTGACCGCCAACGCCTCCGAGTCCCCTTCGTCGCCCGGTAAGACGACGGCGACGCCGAGGACGACACCACGCGCTTCGCCGCCACCTCCGCGCACCACGGTCTTCACGCCACCCCCGGCCCAGCGGCCGACGGTCACCGTGGAGCAGCTGCGGGTAGGCGACTGCGTCGAGGTCCAGCAGACGCAGCCGGACCCCACCAGAGGGCCCGAAACGAACGTCATCCTCATTTTTCCGGTGCGCTGCGAGGTCCGCGACGGTGTATTTCGGGTAGACCAGATCTTGTCGACCAGTGCATGCCCTGGGCAGACACTGTTCAACAAGCAAGAAACGGTATTTGCATGCATCTCGGATTTCCGAGGCTGATGATGATGAGGTTGTGTTCACTGACTGGCCTTAGTCGCGATTACCGCGGGCGCATGCTCGCGGGTCGCTGGCCTGCAGCTCGGGGTCGGCCCAGCCCGCCGCCGACGGGGGGCTCTGATGCAGCCCAGCGGTAATCCGTTCGAGCCGCAGTCGGTGGATCCGTTCGGGACACCGTACGCAGGCGCGTCCGCGCCACCGAGCGCAGCTCCGTTCGGGCACGGGCCTCGGATGGGTGCGCCCTACGGAGCACCGCCGTCCGCCGACTACAACACCTTCGCGGTGCTGTCGCCGATTTTCGCGGTGGTGGTACCGCCGGCCGGGGTGGTGCTGGGGCACCTGGCTTTGCCGCAGATCCGGCGCTCCGGTGAGCGGGGACGCAACGCTGCCATCGCCGGACTCGTGATCGGCTATCTGATGTGCCTGGTGCTGATCGCGGCCCTCATCTGGTGGTTGACGAGTGATTCGGACTCCGGCGACGCGACCGCCTCACCCTCGTCGAGCGCCCCCCCTATGAGGTGCCGCCGGCTCCGCCGCGACCCTCGACGGTGACCTCGGTGGCCCCGCCGCCCACCGTTCCGCGGATCAAGCTCGACCTCGCCACGGTGCCGATCGGCACCTGCGTGGAGATCCAGCTGCGCAACGACGAAGGCAACGACGCGTTGGATCTGTTCAAGGTCGACTGCGCGCACAAGGAAGGGGTGTACACCGTCACCGCGCGGGTCCCCGCCAGCTACGAATGCCGTTCCGTCTACGTCGCCGCGCCGCCCGACCGCTCCTTCGCCCTGTGCCTGAACCCGTACTGATGCCGATGAACATCCTCGAAGCGACCACCCACCAGCGAAGGCCGGGGTGATCGACGTGGGTCAACCCAATCCGTTCGACTTCAGCGACTTCGGCCCGCCCTCCGGGAGTCCCACCCCACCGCGAACCGGCGCGGATGCGCCACCGCCGCGGGGTGCCGACTTTTCCACCGGCTTCGATCCCTGGGCGAATCAGCCGAAGACACAGCCGCACGCGCGACGCCAGGACGCCTTCAGTCAGTCGGGCGACCGTGACGCCTTCGGTGGGGCGATCACGGCGGGGACGTTGGCAACCGCCGGGCCGCCGCTGAAGTGGTTCGGCGTGGCGCTGGTGATGGCCGCGGCCGGGGTGGTACTGGCCCTCGTCAGCGCCACCGGCGGTGGCGGCGTCTTCGCGCCCGCGCTGGCGGGCTGGCTTCTGGCGGGGCCACTCGCGATCGGCGCACTGGCGGTCTACACCCGGGTCGACACCCGCCGACGCAGCGAGTCGATCTATTCGGCGCCGCGGTGGGCGTCGAGGTTGTACTGGGCGGTGCTGGTCGTGTGTCTGGTGGGCATCGCATTGGGTGCGTGGCAGATCGCTCTGTGGGCGGGCAGGCAGTAGATGTCTGTGTCACCACGAATCCTGCTGCCGGTCAAGCGGATTGGCCTGCTGGCGCAGTTCTTCGCCGTCGCGTTGATGATCGCGGCGCTGGCCGGCTGGTCGATTCCGTCCGCGCACGCCGAGCCGGCCGGCGGCGGCGCGAAGCGGTTCGGCGCCTGCCTGGCCTCGCAGAAGACCGGCGATCTGGTGCTGTTGTTCGACGAGTCCAGCAGCCTGCAGGGCACCGATCCTCAGGCAGCCCGGGTGCAGGCGGCGCGTTACCTGCTGCAGACGCTGGGCAGATACGCCGATCGGGTCGGCGCGAATCTCGAGGTCGCCACCTCCGGGTTCTCCGACACCTATACGCGCGAACAGGATTGGACGAAGCTGACCGGGTCCACGGCCGACCAGGTGGGTGCGCAGCTGTCGAGCATCGCCACCAAGAACACCGGTATCGACACCGATTACTGGCTGGCGCTCGACGGGGCCCGCCAGGAGCTGGCGTCGCGCGGGCAAGGGCCCAACGGCGGACAGCGCTGCCAAGCGATCGCATGGTTCTCCGACGGCAAGATCGATTTCACGTCGCGGGCGACGTCCAAGCCCTACGCCGACGGGATCACCCTCGACAGCCCGAGCGGTGTCGAGGACACCACCAAACGGGCCGTGGAGTCGATCTGCCGGCCGGGCGGCGTCGCCGATCAGCTGCGCAGCAGCAGCATCATCATGCTGGGAATCGGCTTGGGCGCCAACAAGACACCCGGCGACTTCGACGTGATGTCGGCGATAAGCACGGCCCGCGGACTCAACGGCATGGCGTGCGGAGAGATCACTGATCCGATACCGGGTGACTTCTATCCCGTCTCCAACATCGACGACATGCTGTTCGGGTTCGACGCGCTCAACCCGGACCCCGGCACCACCGGGCAAGGCCCGGTCTGCCAGCTGCGGGTGTGCCCGGAGGCGCGGCACAACTTCACGTTGGACCGCTCGATCAAGTCGGTGGACATCCTCGGTTCCGGCGGAGTGGCCGGTGTGGTGCCCTATCTGATCTCGCCGTCGGGCAAGACGTTGGAACTGCCCAAGAAGGACGGCCGCAACACCGTCGACCTCGACGGCGTGCCGGTGACGTATGAGTGGCGATCCGATTCAGCGCAGACCATTTCGCTGCAGAACACCGGGGGCCCGCAGTGGCCGGGTCAGTGGGCGATCGTCTACGTCGACACCACCGGTCAGCACCCCGACGCCGTATCGCGGGTCAGCATCCACATCACCACCGACATCTTTCCGGCGCTCACCAACGCCGACAAAACGCCGTGGCGCAGCGGGCAGGTGGTCAAGGGCCTGACGTTCGGTCTCGTCGACGGGTCGGGCAAGCCCATGCAGCCGACCGACCTCGCGGGGACCGCGACCATGTCGGCGGCGCTGGCGCCCGACGGCGCGGCGCCCATCCCGCTGCTGGATTCCGTGGCCAAAGCCGACATCGCCAACCCGGTCGACGCCGACCTGACGAAGGTGAATCCCGGGCAGGCGAAGCTGCGAATGTCGTTGGTGATCACCACCGCACCGGCCACCGACCCATCAGGCGCGCAGATCGCGCCCGGCACCCAGCTGTCACCCCAGGACGTCGAAGTCCCCGTGCAGATCCTGCCCAAGCTCGGCCTGCCGGTGCCGGGCGAGCGGATCGATTTCGGCACCGTGCAAGCGGCCAAGGGCGCGACCGCGTCGCTCAACATCACCGGCCCAGGCTGCGCCTGGATCGCCGACACCGATGGCGCCAAGGTGGTGGCCGCACCCGATGACATCGGCACCGCGCGGCTGTCCTCCACCGCGAACTCCGCGCAGAACTGTGCGAAGGTGCAGGCCGGGCAGACCGGGCAGTTGTCGGTGACGCTGCGCACCGACCGCGACGGACAAGGCGGGCTGACCGGAACCGTGCCGATACACGTTGCGGCGCTTGACAACCCGGGCGATGC
Source organism: uncultured Actinomycetota bacterium (assembly GCA_963713225.1). Taxonomy (GTDB): domain Bacteria; phylum Actinomycetota; class Actinomycetes; order Mycobacteriales; family Mycobacteriaceae; genus Mycobacterium. The sequence goes on from CAVQLB010000007.1 coordinate 19,394, forward strand.
CCAGGTCGTCGACGTTCCGTTCGTCGCGTCGCTGATCAAGCCGTTGAACACCACCAACTTCGTGCTGGTGTTCCTGGCCGCGCTGCTGCTGGGCCCGGGGATCCCGCTGGCACTGCTGTACGCGGCGAAGTGGTGGGTCAGCAAGATCCCCGACACGCCGATGCTGGCCGATCGAATCCCGGTCGAGGTGAACAACGATGTGGTACTGCGCGACGGGGAACCCTTCACGCTGGCCGACACCGACCTGATCCGGCCGGTGCCCGGCCTGGCCGGGGGCGCTCGCAAAGTCTCGGTGCAAGGTGTCACGCTGACCACGACCGTCGGCCGCAGCCCCTTCGGCCCCGGCTATGTGACCGTCGACGCCGACGGTCTGGTCAGTGTGGGTTCGGCGCTGCCCGCAACCGACCGCAGCGGACTGCGTGCGGTGCTGCCGCTGGCCGTGCACAACAAGTGGGTGGTCCTGCACGATCCCAGCGGACCGGCGAACGTCGCCGATGTGCTGCTGCTGGTCGGCGGACGCACCGACACCGCGGCACGTGAGCGGCTCTACGAGGACGTGGGGCGTCGACTGCCCGAGCTGCTCAACGGGCTGCGGTTGCGGGCGGTTGAAGCCGGGCTGGCTGTCTCGGATGACGAAGCGCGACAAGCAGTTTCGCCGTTCGGTGAACCTGCGAAGGGTGGGTCGGCGGCCCATGACCCAGATCCATTCGACCCGTTCAGGGAAGGAAACTGAATGCGACGATTCCTCATAGTGGGATGCGGTGGTTCCGGCGGTGCCACGCTGGCGTTCATCATGGACCAGCTGCGCTCCGAACTGCACTCCGCGGGCATCGAAACACTCCTGGGCGGTTGGCAATTCGTTCAGATCGACGTGCCAAGCGCGCCGGAGACCGGTCCTGAGGGACTGGCCAACGTTCCCGAGCAGGGCGGCACCTACATCGGCTGCGGACCGCAGGGCAGTAGCTACGCGATCCTCGACGGGGCCTTGTCGCAGCGGCTGGCCGCCGAATCGGCGTTGGACACCATCGCCACCTGGGCGCCGCGCAACCCGCAGGAGGTGTCCATCCCGATCTCGGCGGGCGCCGGCCAGTACCGGGCCATCGGGCGGATGATCACGCTGAGCAAGGCCACCGAGATCCACACCCGCCTGCAGGCCGCGTGGGATGCGCTTTTCCGGGTCGACACGATCTCGCAGATGTCCACCGTCGACGTGCCGGGCATGGGGAAATTCGACCCCAACGAACCGCCGCTGGTTCTGGTGGTGTCGTCGATGGCCGGCGGCGCGGGGGCGTCGATGGCGCTGGATGTGTGCCGGCTGCTGACCCTGGTGTCGGGTCTTGACCCGAAACTGATGGGCGTCTTCATGGTGACGCCCGACATCTTCGATTCGCTGCCGCAGAGCTCCATCGTCGGGGTGCGCGCCAATTCGCTGGCCATGCTTGGGGAGATCGTGGCCAGTCAGGCGGGCTCGGCGCGCGAACACGATGTGCGGCTGATGCGGGCGCTGGGCCACCAGCACGGCGAAGGGGAGCTGATCCCGTTCGCGCGGGTGTTCCCGGTGGGCCGCTTCATCGGCGCGGACCGCACGCTGTTCGGAGACGGTTCGCAGTGGGCCGTCTACCGGGGACTGGCACGGGGCCTGGCCGGACTGATGATGAGCGGCGCGGCCAGTGACCAGTTCGTCTCCTACGACCTGGGCAACACGGCGTCGCCGGAGGGCGACCGCGACCTGCTGGGCTGGGGCATCTCCGCGTGGGACGTATTGCCTTGGGGCACCTACGGTTTCGCCAGCTTGAGCATGGGTCGCGACCGCTACGCCGAGTACGCCGCGCAACGGCTGGCGCGCAGCTGCGTGGACAAACTGCTGTTCGGGCATCTGCAGGCCGGGAACCCGGCGTCGAGCACCGAGCAACTCGACTCGCTCCTGAGCAGCCAGTGGCAGGCGCATTGCGGCGAGCTGGGACTGCCCGCGAACCCCGGCGACGAGCAGACCCGCACGGGCATCCTCGGCCGCTGGATCGGCTCCGACGCCTTCGCCGCCGAGTCGGTGGCCGCCACCGTCAACGGGCTCATCGACCGGCAGCTGCGAGGGTATCTGCCGAACCCCGAGGGCATGACCGCCGAGCAGTGGGTTCCGATCTTCCGTCAGGCTCTTCGCAACCGGGGCAGCGAACTTCTGCGGGCATGCGACGACGCGGCCTACGCAATGGCGTTCAACTGGCACCGCGAGTTCGCCGGGCGGGTCGAACAGATGGTGGGCGGGACGATCGCCACGATGGGCCTGCCGTATGCCCGGGAACTGGTCGACCGGTTGCGCCGCCACATCGACGACGTGCTGGCCCCCGGGGTGGCGCAGCTCGGGACGATGGGGCCGCCCGACATCGTCGCGGTGCCGCCGCAAGTGGATGCGGCGCTGCGCTCGATGCGCGGGGTGATGACCAACGCCGATCAGGTGCTGGCAACGGCGCTGGACGGGTTCCGCGCAGGCGTGCGACGCCAACTGTTCGCCGACGCCGCCGCGCGAATCGCAGACGTGATGCGGGTGGTGGGCGCGGAGATGTTGCGGCCACTGCGCGAAGCGCTAGGCGAAGCCATGGTGCTGCTGGAGCAGGCGCGCGCCGAACCGCCCACCGATGTCGGGCTTGCGCGGCTGACCACCGATCAGTACGCCGCGTGGCCTGCCGATGCCGACGAGCTGGTGCCCGCGCGGTTCGCCGAGGCCAACAACGAAGTGCTGCTGATCAGCTCGACCGCCTTCCAGGGCCGCTACGAGCTCGATCTGCCCAAGGCCGTGGCGGGCGCCAACGCAATGGTGCCGCTGCGCACCGCGATCGACGACGCGACGACCCAGGTGATTCTGGGGCAGTGGCGCACCACCGGCGGAGTGTCCGCACCCGGAGGTCTCATCGAACGCACCGCAACATGGGTGACGCGCGCCTTGGGCACCGACCCCGAGACGAGTCGGCCCCGGGTGCCGTCGATGGCGCAGTTCGATGTGCACACCCGCCCAGCCGAGCTGCTGAGGCGGGCCCGGCTGTATGTGGGCAGGCCGGGGGAATCGTTCGACGAGTTCTGCAAGGTGTCGCTGCGCGACTTCGTGCAGGGCGCGGGCGCGGCGGAATCGGAATTGGTCACGCGCCGCCGAGACATCACCACCAAGTTCGCCGAGGCGCTGTCGCTGGCCCGCCCGCTGGCCAGCGTGAATGACGAAGCGCTGCAGCGGGTGCATCCCGGGCAGCAGACGGAGTACCGCTACAAGTTCTCCGAGGTTCCCTTCGCCGGCCAGCCCGTCGCCGACGCGCTGTTCGACGTGCTGCGCAACAATCCGCGCATCGACCAGGCCACCAAGGACAACTACCACCGGTCGCTGTCGGATGAGGACAGCGTGACACGGGTGGACATCTTCGGGTCCTACCCCAACTACTCGCCGCTGGCGTTCGACTCGGTGCTCAAGCCCGCCGCTCAGCAGTGGGCCCGGATCGCCGGGCCGGGCCGCGGGACGTTCTGGCGCTATCGTCGCGCGCGACCCTTGCCTGCGTCACTGCCGATGACCGACGACGAGCGCCGCGCCATGACGGCGGGATGGTTCCTCGGCCAGATCGTCGGGCGGATTCACATCCCGGAGCCCCCCTACACCGACGCGGTGCGCATCTACGACGCCGATGCGGGGCACTGGTTGAACTTCCCCAGCCCGCTGCTGACACCACCGTCGGCGTTCATCGCCACCTATGACTGGCTGCCTGCGGTGCTGGAGAGCATCCTGCTCGCCATCGCCCAGTCCCACGAGCCGCCGGTGATGCACACGCTGCGGCCCTACGGCGTGCTGCGAGAACTCTACGACGCACATTCGCAGGACCCGGCCAGCGGCATCGTCGAGTTGTCGGCCAGCGACGTGCTGCGTGAGTTCCTTGTCGGCAACGCTGCGGTGCCGGGCGTGACACCGCGGATCGAGACGATCGCCGCGGCCCGAAGCCCCGAGGAGCGCGCCGCCGCCGCCCAGGAGTGGCTGACGAATGTGCGCGACGTCGCCGCGCAGTATCTGCCGGGGGACATGCCCGGTGCGGCGCCCGGCGGAGTGTTCACCTCGGTCCCGACACGGTCGACGGCGTCGAAGACGCCGATCTTCCGCGATCTCGCTCCTGACGTGTTCTGGGCGACGGAAGCCCTCACCCGGTTGTTGCAGCGCGAGGCCGCGGGGCTGGCGCGGGGCGCGGCGACCGCCGGGACCGGCTATCTCGACGACGGGCCCCTGGTGATCCCGGAGGGCGGAACGTTCTAGACATGTCGATGCCGAGCACTTCGCAGGCGCTGACGGTGTTGGTCGCTCCGCACGCCCGGACAGAGGAGATCTTCGCCGTCCTGGCCGACTATTCCGCTGTCGGACTGCTCGCCGCGTTCACGTGGGTCGACGCCGCCGACATCGGTGGCGCGTCCACCCCGGCCAGCGTGCTGCGCGACGGTCGCGCCGAACCGGCGGTGTTGCAGCAGTTGCTCACCGCCAAGCGCTACCAGCGGATCCGGGTGGTGGTCTTGGTGCCCGCCGAGGCGCCGTCGACCGAGCGGGTGCCCCTGGTGGCCGAGCAGACGGTGGAGCAGATCGTGCGCAGCAGTTCGATGGGTGCGCGTATCAGCCTGCTGCGTGTCCTGCTGACCCGGGGGGAAGACGCAGCGGCGGAACCGGATTCGACGATGGTGCTGGAGGGATGGCACAACCTGCTTGTCGCCCCGGAGGATTCGGCGGGACCTGGCCTGGGTGCGGTGCCGAGCGGCCCGATCACCGATCCGCTCGACTTCGCGCAACGCACCGCACCGGTGATCGCCGGGGTCGCCGGACTGTGGGCAGGATTGGAGCAGACACCGTTCGACACGTTGGAGATCTTGCCCGGGCAGACGGTGCGCGCGGTGCGGGCGTTCTACCGCCGGCTGGACAGCAGCGAGGTCGAGGAGCGCCTGCGCGCCCAGCTGTTCGACCCGGCCGGACGCCTTCCGCTGCCCCGCGGCGGTGAGGTGCCCGTCGTCTATGTGGAGGATGTTGCGGCGGCCACCCAGACCATGGCCAGGGGGCTGTGGACCAAGCACAGAGACCTGCTCCGCGGGCCCCGACTCTCGGTGAGTGACTCTGGCGCCCAAGCCATTTCAATCTGGGCAGCCTTGAAGATGTTCTTGAAGTTCATGGGCGCCGCGCTGCGGCAGGCGCCGGGGGCGTGGTGGTCGGCGGTTACGGGTTCGGTGTCGTCGGTGCTGGCCAGCACGGTGCAGGGCACGGTGTTCGGCGGGAGGGATTCCGCTTTCGCGGTGGTCACCAACACTGATGTGGCCAACTGGCAGCACCTGGGTCGCAAGCGCCGACACGCTGAACACCGCGCTGGGCGGAGCGCCGCCGCAACATCTTGCACAGCGGGACCTCAGCGCGCTGTGGATGGATTTCGTCGCCGGAGCGCTGACCCTGGCCGACGGAGGGCGTCGCGCCGCGGGGTTGGATCCGGTGCCGGTGGGTTCCGGGGTCGGGGTGCTCGCCGTCGCCTCCGACGTGGTTCCCAGTGCCGCTGAATCGTTTTCGTCGATTCCCACATCGCTGTCCGCAGTCATCGGGGTCGGCTCGGTGGAACCGGCCGATGTACTCGGCGTCGCCGACCTGCGGGAGCGGCTGCAACGCGCCTACTCCGATCCCGCGGCCGGCGTCGAGGCGCGTACCGTGGGGACCGAATTAGAAGACTGGCAACGGTTCGTGTCGAAAAGCTATGCCTGGCAAGTGGGTTCCATCCTGGCGGACTTCTTGCAGCGTGCCCGCGGCGAGGTCGCCCGACTGGTGGGCGAGATCCAGCAGGCGACCAACCGGGTGTCGGCCGACGCGCGACTGCAGGCGCGCCAGCGGGCGATCGGCGTCATCCTCAAAACGTTCTTCTGGGCACTGGTTCTGATACTCGTCGTTCTCGCCGGGATCGCCGCCGCCGGCTGGGTCCGCTGGCCGTTCGCACTGTGGACAGGCGGCGTGATGCTCGGCCTGTACATCCTGGCGTCGCTGGCGTTGTTCCTGTTCTCGCAGCGAGATCTGTTCGCGGAGACGCACTTACGACAGTCTCAGCTGGGTGAGCTGGAGACGATGCAGGCCAATCTGCGCACGGCGCTGCAGGACGTCAGCCGGCTGTCCACCGCGTACGGACAGCTGTTGTCGTGGTGCCGGGTGCTCGGCGCGGTGCTTCAGGCGCCGTTCGGGCCCGCACCGGCGGCGCGGCCCTCACCCGGCCAGCTCTTCGACGGCCTGCCGCGCTCGACCCAACTCGGTGTCGCCGACCCGGACGCGCTGCAGGCCGGCGACGCCGCGCATGCGATTCAGCGGCGCCTGTACGCATTGGGCTGGCTGACCCAGCCGTGGCGGGACATGGTCAAAGAGGTGGCAGCGCGGCTGCGTGAGGAACCCGAGATGCTGTTCCGGATGCCGGGCATCGGCACGCAATCCGGGCTGGATCAGTGGTCGTCTGCGGTCGCGTCGGGGCAGGTTCAGCCCACCGGTGCCGACGCGCTGTGGGGGCGAGTCGAGCAGATGTTCGCCGAGGGGGACGGCGAAGTCGCCGACGCGCTCACCGGCACGGTGCTGATACCCGGTGAGGACCGGCATGTGCCTGCCCGGCAATTCGGCGCGGGCATCACGGAGCAGGGCGACGGGCGGGCCGCCCCCTTCGACGCGTCGCTGTTCACCCACGCCGCAATGACAGCGGGCCGCTCGAGCGTTACGGTCGACGAGACGACAGTCGCGCGCGCCGGGTTGGGGTATCGCGCCGCGGTGGTGCAGGCCAGTGATGGGTTGCCGCCCTACGACTTTGCGCTGTTCGCGGCTCGCGTCGACGTGGGCAGCGGACGGCGAAGAGGATGCGACGTCGGCTAGCGGGCGGGAGCGCCGCGACGTCCCGCCCCGTCAGGACATGGTGTTCTAGCGATGCCCGACCCGCAGTACATCGACGCGTCCGACGATCCGCGACTGCCGGCGCTGATGGCGTGGCGCCAGCGGCTCATCGACGTCCGGTGCGGTGTCGCGCACGAGCTTCAAGGAAGCCCATCTGCGTCTGGTGCTGCGCTCGGGCCGCACCGACGTCGCGCAGATCCGGGCCATGCTGCCGCCCTCGGTGGCCGAGCACGCCGAGGATATGGCCAGGATGCTGGCTGAGCTCGAAAACCAAAGCGGCACTGGCGAATCGGGCCGCATCCGTCCGGATGTCGTCGTCGCCGACGCGCCTCGGACCGATGCCATTGACGTGGAACTCCACTATCGGGCAGGCGATTTCGCGCCGTTCCGATTGGGTGAGCAGGTCGGCGACCTGTACCCCATCGGGTTGCGGCGGCGGCGCGACGAAGGCCAGTCCGGTGCCCTCGAGTTGACCTGGCCGCCGTTCCCGTCCGCCGGCGATGGCTCTGACACCGTCGTCATCTACCGGGTCGTCAGCGACGAGGACGACCCGCCGTACTCACCGGACCGTGCGCATCTCGTCGACGCCACCACCGCTACGTCGGCGCTGGACGACCGGCCGCCGCGCGGCGCTGTACGCCACTACCAGGTGTGGGTCAACAGCGGACCCACCCGCGGCCAAGCGCTGGGGGCTCAGCCGGTCAAACACGCCGAGGCTGCGCTGGTGAGCCCGGTGCGCGACTTCACGATCCGAGAGGACAGCGGCCAGGTCATCGGCCGGTGGAACGTCCCGTCGGCGGTGAGCGAGGTGTTCGTCTATCGCATACCGGCGCAGGAGGCAGGGCGCGAGGGACTGGAGCACCGCATCCTGAGGGACAGCGACACCCGCCGCGGGTTCGTCGACACCGAGGCGTTGCGTGGGCAGCGCTACATCTACCGGGTGCGCTGTGCGGTCACCGTCGGCGGCGTCATGCGGTTGTCGGAGGCCATCGAAGCCACCGTCGAAGTGTCGGCGGTGCTGGCGCCGGTCACCGATCTGTCGCTGGGCGCCCACAGCCCGGACGGGTCGCGCTTCGAGCTGACGTGGACGCCGCCGCCGACCGGGTCAGTGGTCATCTACCGCAGCCAGACCGCGCCAAGCGCCGGCGCAGAATCCGTCGAGTTGCCCGAAGCCACGCTCGAGCAGATCGGGCTGCACCCGGTCCAGCGGTTGACGCAGCCGGTGTCGCAGCGCCACGACGAGCAAGGCCGGCACCGTGCGGTGATGTCAGGGGTGTCGTGGCCGGAGCGCTGGAGCCGCGCCTATTTCACCCCGGTGACCCTGCTGGCCGGGCGCGCGCTGCTGGGCACCACCGTGTCCTCGGTGCGCACGGGGTTCATCCGCGACGTCAATCTGGCCGAGTACTGCAACAAGCAGGTGTTGACCTTCGACTGGCCTGCCGGTGCGGCGGCGGTGGTCACGCATCTGGCGCCCAAGGGCCACGATCCGCGAAACGGGTTGACCGGCAAGTCGTTTGAGATCTCACTGGAGGAGTACGAGAAGTACGGCGGTATGCAGCTTTCCCGGCAGGAGTTGCCTGCCGCTGGGTGCTCGCTGCACCTGGCCCCGGTGGCCTTTTCGGCGGGGCGCCGCGTCGTCGGCGCGATCCGCAGCGTGGAGTACGCCGGGCTGCTGCGCCTGCAGTACGCGGTGAGGATCACCCGCGACCCCGACGGCCGGCCCACCTACGCCACGATCGCGTTGCGATCGCAGTACGAGCTTCCCGGCTCTCCGGCGTTCGTCTTGATCAACAATCCGCAACGCATCCCGCTGTCGATGCACGACGGGCAAGCCGTCGACGCGGCGCCGGTCAACGAACACGGTCAGATCATCGGGGAGGCTTCGAAGGAACTGCGGTGGTCGGCGCTGACCACGCACGGCGTCGGCGAGATGTGGGCGGCGAACCTGCATGGTCTGCACGGCTGGATCCGACTGTTCGTGAACACCCCTTCGCCGGCGCGACTGCGGACGATCGCGCTGCTGGATCCGCCGGTCGAGAATCTGCGGCTCTCCGCGGTGGCGCCATGACCACCCGCTACGGCCAGCTGGCTTACACGTCGTTCGACCCGCCCGGCTCCGCAGGCGGCTGGCAGATCAAGCAGGTCGCCGGCGCATTGAGCGCCGGAGAAACGCAAACCTTGCTTGCCGGGATGCGTACCGCGTTCGATGCCGTCGAACCGTTGCCCGCCTACCCGACAACTGAACAGCTCGAGCGGGGTCCGCGGCGGCTGGCCTATCGACGCATCGACGCCCGAACGGCCGCTTACTGGCATACGGTTCCCGCCGGACCGGACAGCACCGGCCGGCCCGGCAACGTGTTCGCCCACGCGGTCCTGGACCGCACTGCGGAGGCGGAACTACCGCACCGGCCGATTCAGTGGTGGCGGTCACCGCGTTGGGTGTGTCCGTACGGGGCGGCCGCGGTGGCGCGCGCCGTCTTGCCCGACGAGGTGCCCGGCCCGGCGGCGGCGGTGACCAAGGACAGCGTGCTGACGTTCGCACTGGACACCAGCACATGGCGGCTGGCCACATTGTTCGGCCTGCTGGACGCGGTCGCCGCTGCGCTCGACGGCGGCCCGCCGGTGGTGCTGGGGGTCGAGTCCACCGACGCCGCCGCTCAGTGGATCGGCCTGGTGAGTTTCCTGATGTCGCCCGGCACGGCCGCGCGTCTGAACTTCTCCACCTTCGATCGCGCCGATCAGGTGGCGGCGGCGCTGCAGAGCAAGCAGCATCTGACCGCGGTGCCCGGTCGTCGACGTGACCGCGGTTCCCGCCGGGGTTGTGGTGATCGATGAGACCGCGACCTTGTCGTTGGGGGAGCTCGGCGGAGAACCACATCGCACCTCGGCCGGGCAGCCCATTGCGGTGACGCCGTGGTCGGCGATGGCGCAGGTGGTGCTGCTCGAGCCGGGCTCGGCGCGCGCCGTGCTCGACGAGATCGACCGCTACGCCGCGCAGGTGGAGGACACCGCGCTGCCACCGGCCTGGCCGATGGCGATGGCGGTGGCGAGCGCCGGGAACTACGCCGACGCCCACACCGAAGCCCGCAGCGTCATCGCGGCGCACACCCCTGGCGGGGTGGATCCCGGCTCGGCGGTCGGTGCCACCATTTCAGGAGTCATGACACAGTTGGTCGGCACGAGGACCGCCGATGCCTGGGAGGCGGTGCAGCACGCACCTGCCGGTCCGGCGGCAGAGCATGCCGACGTGACGTACGCGTGCCGCGCCATCACAGATGACACCTGGTTGAGTCAGCTGGGCCCGATCCCATTGGGCCCGAGGCAATTCGACCGCAGCTCAGTGCCGGCCCAGCTGTCCGACGCGATCGGGCCGGCCCTGGAGCAGGCGCGTGGTGTCGGCCCCGAGCAGGTGCTGCGGCTGGTCGATTTCTTGATGCGCGCCGGTGTGGACGACGAACGGCTGTCGGCGGCGCTGAGCCGCGATGTGGTGCCATCCCTGACCGACCCGCATTCCGGTCCACGGCTGGTCCATCGGCTCGGGCAGCGCATCGGCACGCAGGCTCGGCTGGCGCTGGCCGCCGAATCGCTGAAGGGCACCCCCGGGTGCACTCAGCTGGAGCAAGACGTGCTCGGCTGGCTCGCCGAGAACATCACCGCGCCTGCTCCATCGGAGCTCGCGCAGGCGTGCCCTTGGGATGCCGCGTGGACTCGTGCGGCGCTGCGCGGCGCGCGCGCCCAACAGGCGGGGCCGGCCGACACCGCCGACCGCTGGCTGTTGCTGTGGTGGCTGCGGATCTGTGGATCACCGCGCTTTGAGCAGATGGCCGCCGCAGAAGTGTGGGAACCGGCAGCGCTGCTGGCGGCCGCTGGTGGCGCCCCGCCCGGCCTGTCCGCGCTGCCGACCCTGGTGGGCGCACCGGACTCGGAGGCACTGAGAGAGTTGGCCTCTGCAGTGACGGAGGCCAAGGCGGACGATACCGCTGTGGCGTGCGCGGCGGTGCGGCTGCTCGAACCGCGAATGTGGTTGGAGGAAGGCCGAATTGAGACGTACTTGGCCACCTGCAGCGCGCACTGGGACGCCGCGCTTTCGGTCGCGCACGACCGGTTGCATCCGGACTTCACGGTGCGCCTGTTGACGTTGGCGGTGCTGGCGGCGATCACGGGTCTGCCGTACCCGGCGGGATGTGCGGCGCTGGCCGGCGGACCCGGCGCTCGGCGCGCAGGCGGTAGGGCAGGTGGTGGCGTTGACCGAGCATCACGTCGTCTTCGCACCGGCGGTGCTGGCCGCCGGTCTCGTGCGTTCCGCGGCCGATGAGCAGTCAGCGACGTCGGCCGGCGGTGTTGACGGTCTGTTGGGGCGAGCCGCCCGACAGCTCGCCGCCACAAGGGTCTTCACCGACCAGGAGATCGACGACGCTGCGGTATTGATGGCGAAGATGTCGGGCGCTGAGCCGGACAGCTCATCACTGCGCCGAAACCGAAAGCTGGTGGCCAAGCTGCTGGCGCACCGCGCGCAGGCGCAGCCGTCACTGGCGGCCCGGACCACAGAGCGTCGCTGATGCCGATTTATGTTGTGGGCGAGCGCAATCAGCGTGTGAGCATTCCGAATGAGGCGCTGGCGGTGTCGATCACCGGTTCCGTTGCCGAAGCCGAATTGGATGTACGCGCCAGTGCACAACAGCTGGTGGTGCGCCCGACCGCGCATCGCGCGGTGTTGCCGGAGATCGCCGGCGAGGTGACGGTCGGTGTGCGACCGGTCGGCACGGCGAGATTCGGCGCTGGGACCGTCGTTCATCTCGAGATCGCGCATGACAACCCCACCGAGGTCGATCCGGTACAGGTGCTCTTCGACCCGGTCGACGTCAGCGGCGAGTCGGGCGTGGTGTTCGCCGCGTTGCGGCCGCACGGATCCCACGTCGAGGTGGGCGTCATCGCGGTGGCCGATGTGCCGCTGAGCCCGCTGGGGTCGGCGGCGCGCAGTTCCGCGCGACAGCTCATCGGTCGCACGCCGGCGCAGTCCGACGAGTCGGTTGTTGTGGCCCTGGATGTTTCGGCGTCGATGCGGCCGTGGTTCGCCGACGGCAGCGCCGCCGCGGTCACCGACATCGTCGTCGGCGTCGCCGCGGCGGCAGGCATTCGCAATGTGTCGTCGGTGTTCGTCGGGGCGGAGGTCACGCCGGTGGTTGTCGGCGGGTCCGATGCGCGCGGCACCGACAGCGTGGGCCTGGCCGACGCGGTGCGAAAGGCGCGGCCGCGCTGGTGCGCTGGTGCGCGCTGGTCGCAGCTGGCGCCTGGTACCCGCACCATCGCCTGTGCCGACTTTCCGACTTCTGCTGTCCAGCAACGTTTTCCGATGATCATCTTGTCCAATGACCGCCGGTTCGATGCTGCGGGGGCGCGGCTGCCGGCACCGCGGCAGGGCCACGACGCGTCGGCCGAATTGCTGGTGCACCCGCAGGTGCTGGACCGCATCACCGCCTTTCTGGTGGGGGCGCTGACGTGACGAAGTGCCCGCGGTGCTTTTCGGTGCTGAACTCCGAGCAGCACTTGTGGATGGTGCCCCCGGGAGCCGGGGCCACCCGCTATTTCGACGAGGTCGGATCGGCGTTCAATGGCGCGCCCGCCGAGAGCGGGCCGTTCTACAAGTGGGACCGGCCTGCGGGCTACCGCGGGCCGCCACCGCCGGCGGCCGACGCCAGCCAGGCGCTGCAAGGCCCGGTGGTGGAGGTGTGCCCGGTGTGTCACTACCCGTTGCCGGACGGGATGGCACGACGGTCATGCGGTGTGCATCGCCATGGCAGGCGCTCGCGCCACCGGCAAGAGCCTCTACATCGCCGTGCTGGTGAAACAACTCCAGCTGCTGTGCGAAAACCTCGGCTTCTCAATGGAACCCGCGACCCGAGCCACCGCCACGGCGTACTCCACGCACTATGAGGCGCCGCTGTTCGTGCAGCGCGGACTCATCCCGCCCACCCCGACCGTGCACACGCAGGCGTCGCTGCAGCGGGAGCCCCTGATCTTCAGCATCGGCATCTGGCATGACGTCCGGCGCTACCTGGTGCTGCGTGATGTGGCCGGCGAGGACCTGGAGACCGGGGACCTGAGCGCGCCGCCGTTTCGGTTTTTCGTCAACGCCGACGCCGTTTTCTTCATGTTCGATCCGCTGCGGGTCAAGTCGATTCGTGACCAGCTGCAAGATCTGCTGCCCGCCCAGACGGTCAGCGGGGGCGAGCCGCGCAGTGTGCTGAACAACGTGCTGCTGGCGATCGGGCACGGCCAGCCGAGGCTGGCGGTGATCCTGTCGAAATTCGACGCGCTGCGGATACTGCGCGATGTGCAGGGCTCGGAGTGGAGCCTGATCATGTCCAACGCCGGCGCGGCGTATCTGCGCGACACGTCCGACTGGCCGCACTACGACGAGGCCGGCGGGCAGCTGCTCCACGAAGAAGTGCGCAGCCTGCTGACGCGGTTGAATGCGGGGACGATGGTGGCGGCCGTCGAAAACCCGTCCACCGGAAAGCGGTTGACGCACCGGTACTTCGTGGTGTCCTCACTCGGGCAGCCGCCCAGCGGTAGCCGCCTGCACCCGCGCGGTATCGCCCCGTTCCGCTGCGCGGACCCCGTACGTTGGATCACATCGGGGTTCGGGGTGTTGTGAGCTGTGTCGGCGCGTGGGAGTCAGAGGAGGGTCGGGAATGACGCACGGCGGCTACCGCGGGGAACCGACCGCGTCGTCGAGGGCAGATCCGTTCGGTGCTGATCCGTTTGATCCCTTCACCGGCGGTGCTACCGGTGCCCCGGAAACGCCGGCACCACAGCAGCAGGAGACCCATACGCTGGCCACGTTATCGGTGGTGTTTGCGTTCGTGTTCGCTCCCGCTGGGGTGATTCTCGGCCATCTCGCGTTGTCGCAGATTCACCAGACCGGACAACGCGGGCGGGACCGGGCGTTGGTCGGGGTCACGTTGTCGTATGTGTTCATCACGGTGGCGGTGGTGGCGCTGATCGTGTCGGCCGCCGGCGTTCCCGTCCGGTAACCGGCGGTCGCCCGGCCCGGACCGCTAATGTCGAGGTGAGGTGCACTGCAGATGAACGACGGCGGGTATGGCGGCTCGGCTGGCCGCGACGACGATGAGTTGTTCGGCGCCGAACCCTATCCGGTGCCTCCGGTCATATCGGCCCCGCCACCGCCGCCTCGTCAGGAGACGAACACGTTCGCCACCCTGTCGGTGGTGTTCGCGTTCGTGTTCGCCCCCGTTGGCGCGGTGCTGGGTCATCTCGGGCTGTCGCAGATCCGGCGCACCGGGCAACGCGGCCACGACCGCGCGCTGATCGGACTGACGCTGTCGTATGCGTTCATCGTCATTGCGATCGTCGCGGTAGTCGCCTGGGCCGTGGTGCGCACAGGACCGGGGCCCTCCTCGACGGTCGCGTCGCCCCCTGCTCCTGCGACGAGTCGCCGCCGCACCGGACGAGCGGCTCGTCAAGGCCGCCCAGTTGCCGCAGCTGTTGCTGAGCATCGACGAGGTCAAGCAGGCGGTCAACGCGCCCGCTCTTGCCGAGGTCGAGGAGGGGCCAGGTCTGAGCGGTGACAAGGGCATCAACGTCACGCCCCGCGAGTGCATGAGCGCGTTGTTCGGTGGGGGCGCGTCGGCATATGAGCGTAGCTCCTCTCGCGCGTCCTTCACGCGTGCGCTGTCCGGTGACGGTCAAAGCGGAATGATCCTGCTGAACGAGACCGCATCGACGTTTGAAAGTACCGCCGCGGCAACCAGTCTCGTGTCACGAACGGTCGGCGAGTGGCGCGGCTGCGCGGGCAAGTCGGTGACGCTGATCGTCGACGGCAATCCGCTCGTCCTCGACGTTGGCGAACCGACGCAAAACGGCACGGCCATGACGTTGCGAAACACACTGCGCGGCAGCAAATCCGGTTTCAGCACTGACCGGGCCATCACATCCGAAGCCAATGTCGTCATCGACTTGGACGCACAGGGCTTCGACCTCGATGACAGCCTGCAGACGATAGCGAACCGCATCGTGGACAGGGTGCCGAGCTGAGCCCTGGTGGGTGGACACTTACCGGGCCGACGGCGGCGGCGTGGTTACCACGTGCACGCGACGACGGTTACTCAGGGCGACGATCAGCCATATCCATCCCCAGCCACCGCAGGCCCAGAAGGTCAGCAGCGTCAGTACGGCGTGCAGTGCGTGGTTGGGTCCGGTGACCACGACGCTGGTCTGCATGGGTAACGGCTGCGGTGCGGGCGGCGCCACGGGCTGTGGCGGGGCGGCGCGATGGTGGGCCGTCCACGCGCGCCCGTCGAAGTAACGCTGTCCGGGTGCACCGCTCGGGTTGGGATACCAACCGGCAGGCGGCAGCGAACTCATCTCCGCCCCTCCTATCACCGCACACTGCGTTCAAGCGATCCGAATCGACCACTGCAACGGTAGCGGGATCGACCGACGAGTGAACGCCGCAGCCCCATAGCCGGCCGTCGACTCTGTGAGCCGTCACAGCGGAGCAGTGTTGGCTCACCACCGCGCGGTCACGTTGGCGGCGAGCTGCTGGGCAATCTTCACGGCAGGTCAGCCGGGTCGGCGCTGCACGTATTGACGTCGACAACAGCACCACCGCCTGCTTGAGATAATGCATGAAGTGGTCGCGGTTGCTCAAACTTTGATCGCGCTCCGCCCAGTAGCCGCTATCGGCATAGATCGGGCCCTCCGCCGCGGCGCTGTTGTCCGACATCGAGGTCTGCCGATGTGTGACCGCCATGCCGGCCGTCCCCACAGCGACGTATGCCATCCCGCTGGGAGCGGTTGACCAACGTCGCGCCCAAGACCGCGCCGGATCGGAAGTACCTCGCGTTCGTGGCCGCTCGCTACCGCGGCGATAAGCGTCTGCCACATCCCGACGACCTTGAACCACCGACCGAGTTCCACAAGCGCGGACAGGCCTACGCCATCGGTTGGGCGCTAGGTGCGGTGGCGCTCGCTCTGGCGGCGGCGGGCCTTGCCATGGACCTGGCGCTCCTGATGGCGGCCGGAATCACCGTCATGGCTTGTGTGGTTGTCGCCGTGACAGTCGTCGTCATCGCGACGCAACCCGCGATCAACCAGTTCCATGCGCTGAAGTCTCGGTGCGAGCGGGCCGAATCCCGACTGCACGCCGATCCGATGGATTCGGAGAACACCGCAACGATCAACGGGATGATCAACCACGACGAAGGCACACTCGCCTACTGCGCCGCCAAGATCGCGTCCGAAATCGAGCAGGACCCGCGTTGGGGATCCCCACGGCTCGACGTCATGCCGATCGACTTGTGGGCTGAACTCGCCGACGTCGGTAAGAGCGCGAGGCAGATCGCCGAAGACCGCAGGGCGACAACGGCATTTGAGAAGAGCCGCCTCCGGGACGATCCCGAGGTCCGAGCGACTATCGATGAGGACAAGCAGTTGAGGAAAGAAGCCCTGACGCTATTGGCCACCCGTGTCCATGCGTTCGCCGACTATCGAGACCGAGTCCACCGCCTCAGCATGACCCTGCGGCGTGACAAGAACGCGCTAAGCCGCGCAGTCCAACGCGTATCAGATCAGCAGGCAACCGACAGACTGCTCTGACGTGGATAGGGCTGAATTACCCTGACATCGGCGAGCTTTGAGCAATTCACTCCGCCGGCAGCGCTTTCAGTCGTCTCGTGATCCGCGCCAACAGCTGGTCGTCGACATCCATCTCCAGCACAACCGGATCCACCTCGACCGTGCCCTTCGCATAGCGGAGCAACTCCGCCATCTCGCCGACCCGCACGACGAACTCGTCGATGAAGGTCCGGTAGCCCTCCAGCGGCACGTCGGCCAGCCGCGCGCAGTCGCGCATCAGGTCTGCGTACTGGCTGGGCGCTGACACTCCGCGGCACAGCTCCGACAATGCGAGGAACTGCTCGAGGTAATCCATCAGCCGGTTGGCGATGTGGAGGATGCCGTCGGCGTCGGCGGTGCTCTCGTCGTCGGGGTCACCGAACATGCCGAGGAACGCCGGTGCCAGCATGAAGCTTTCGACCTGTGCGACGAGTTGGGAGAGCTCGTCCATGCGTTCGGTCACGAAATACTTCACCTCGGCACCTGTGTGCAGTCGCGCGCCGGTCGACGTGGTGAATCCGAGCGCACTGTCGTGCAGGCGCGCCTGCAGCGGCGCGCGTCGTTGCACGAGAACCGAGGCGAATGCCGCCCACCGCCAGCACGGCGGCTTCTCCTTGAGGAGCTTCGTCAGATCCCCGGCGGTGTACGCCACGGCCGCAATCTGAGTCGACTCCGGTGTCGCTTCGTCGGACGTGCCGAGTTCGGGTGGCGTGGGGGACACCGAGCGCATGGCCTTCGCGCCGGCGGGCCCGTAGACGCCCCTGCTGTCACCTCTTAGCGTCCAGCGATGTTGCTGCTCGGCACGTCGCGCCAGTTCCTCATCGCGCTCGACCGCCTCGAGACGACGTTGCTCGGCCTTCCGCACGATCGCCCGAACCGCGAAGAACGCGCCCACCAGTGCGGCCGCGCCCGCGATCCACCAGAAGTACTTGATGATCAGCTCCGACCACGAGCAGGACGACGAACACGACCGCGAAGCCGCCACCCCCATTCGACTGACGCCTAGCCCCCATGGCGCCAAGCTACGGCGAGGCACTGACATCCGAAGCGACTGTGGCGCCAACACAATGCGCGGTTGTTTCGATTTCGTCAGCCATTTGTCGTCTTTACGCGCGAGCGCTTTGGCAGGCGGGCAGCATCGCGCTTCTCGGTGACTGTCGGTTGCGGCTGGTGCGCTGGGCGCCGGCGTGCCTCGCGGGGCAGAGGGGGGATGCCTGGGGCCACTGGTGTCGCGGAGAGTCGAGTTTCGTAACCGAGTGCGCGCAGATAGCGAGCAACCGCGGCGATACGCATGTTGCCGTCGCCGTTGAACACCTGTGACACGCGGCCTTGCGTGACGCCAAGCTTCGTCAGCGAGCGCCTTCTGATCCGGTCGGAGACATCTAGCGCCTGATACAGGAGTCGCAGGACCTGGCCGGCTAGATCAGCAGCGGCCAAGCCCTGAGCGCCAGCATCTGTGGCCTGTTCCTCATCGATCAACGTCGGATCGGGTTGGTCGGTCATGGGCTAGGTCCTCCTTCCTGACTTCCTGGGATTCCGAAAGGTCTTGTTTCAGCGTCTTCTGGCTCACCTTGGTGAACGCGTGCCCGATGCGGATCAGGCGGTCGAAGTAGGGGATCTGCCAATATTCGCTGTCGGGCGCTTCGGCGTCCGCGTAGCGGCGGATCGGCAGCTTGGCGGTGAACCCGCCCCGACCGTCGGTGTCGAAAAACGTCAGTCGCTTGTCGCCGTGGCGGAACTCCCACACGCCGTCTTCGAGCGCTTTGACGGCGTCGCGGTAGACCGGCTCGCCCGTGTTCGCCCAGTGCCTGATCGCATTGAGAAACCAGTGGTAGTCGCTGATCTGCTCGTCCAAAGGATCACTTTCTTCGGTTCGGTCCCACACCCGTTCTTCAGTGCGTCCAAGAACTGCCCGGCGGGCGAACGTCCGTCCTTGCGGACTGCACAGTCGACTTGATGAAACTGGCCCCTGGCGATTGCCCGCCTGTCCATACGCTTCCCCCACTTTAGTGAATGCTAAACTGACGTGCAAGCTCCTGGTGACACCCGTGTGGTCGAAGCAAGTGCGAACAACAACCCTCACCAGATCCGCCAGTCGGATCATGTCAGTCCGCACCGACATGACGCTCCGCTGTCACCGGGCACCACGGCCGCGCCAAGACTCAGCTGAGTCTGGCCCACGAATCCGGCACCATGGTGATGTGCCGCTCTCCGAAACGTCGCTGCTCAAGGCGGCCGGTGATCTGGTCTACGCCCGGGGCGAAGACTACGTGCGTTATGTCCGAGGGCTCCGCACGACCGACTTCAAGGCCTACGCGTCGATCCAGGCCAAGAACGTCTACCAAGTCGAGCTCGACTGGTCCGGTCCGCTGCCCGACGGGTCCTGTACCTGCCGGCATCGTGCCGACGGCAACTTCTGCAAGCATCTGGTCGCGACCGGACTCGCCGCGATCGACACCGGACGAGTCGCGGTCGACGACACAGCCGGCAGTACCGCCGAGGCGGCGCTGGAAGCAGCGGTGCAGGCGATGGATGTCGATGAGCTGCGTGAACTGGTCATGACACTTGCGCAGCGCGATGACGGGGTGCGCCGCCTGCTGGAGATTCGCGCCACGACAGCGGCAGGTGACGCTACGCACGCCAAAGCCGAGCTGGAGGCCTATGTGCGAAACACGTTGGCGTTCCGCGGCTTTGTCGACTACCGACGTTCCTTTGAGGTCGCGGGAGTGGCCAGTGAAGTGCTCGACGAACTCGAGAACCACATGAACAGTGGCGCCGCCGAAGTCGTGCGGCCGGCGTTGCTGCGCGCACTGACCCGGCTGCGCAAGATCATGGAGCAGGCTGACGACTCCTCGGGCTCGATCGGTGATGAATGCCAGCGGGCCGCCGACCTCTACGCGCGGGCCTGCCGGCTGGGTGAGCCCGACCCCGTCAAACTCGCGACGTGGCTGGTGAAATTCCGCGCTGACTCGCCGGGGTGGCCGAACGTGGTCTTGGCGGACTTCGTGGACGCGTTCGACGAGCAGGCACTCGGGACCTACCGCCGGGCGGTGGCGGCGCTGGACCGCAAGCTCGAAGATCGTGATCAATGGGGGCGGTTCGAAGTCGACGCAATGCTGCTGGAGCTCGCCGATCACGACGGCGACGTCGACCGGGCCGTCCACTTGCTTAGCTCAGCGGGAACACCCGCAGTACGGGGCGATCGTCGACCGGTTGCGGGCAGCCGGCCGCACCGAGGAGGCGGTGGCATGGATCGATCGTGCAGTCGCCGATGGACGAATCAGCAGCCACGGTGGTGGCAACGCATATTGGCTGAGCCCCGACGACGTCGCCGCGACCTATCGGGGACTGGGCCGCATCGACGATGCGGTCGCCGTCCTGCGCGCAGACTTCGTCCGGCAGCCGTCGGTGGGCGCCTACCGTGTCCTGCTCGATTTCGCGGCCGGCGTCGACCGTGCCGATACCGAACGCGCCTGGGCCTTCGACCACGCGCGGCAACTGGCGGCTCTGACCGTTTCGCCGCCGGCGCGGTCCTGGTACAGCTCTCGCTGAGCGAGGGTGATGTCGAAGCCGCGTGGCAGGCCGCCGACCGTTACGGCCCCGGCTGGGCGTGGCGGGAATTGGCCGACCGAGGCGCCGAGGCTCGGCCTGTCGATGCTGCAGACCTGTACCGGCCGCAGCTCGAGAAGGATCTGCGGCACCCCGACACCAAGCTTTATCCCGGCATCGCCGCGACATTGGCGACGATGGCCGAACTCTATGAACGAGGCGGTCGCAGCGCCGATTTCGCGTCGTTCATCGCGCAGATCCGCCAGGACTACGGCAGGCGACCCTCACTGATGAAGGCGCTGGACGCGAAGCGGCTTTGAACGGCGGGCGGCGATGTCACTGCCCGTGAGTAGCGTCCGCGATATGAGTAACGAGACGACGAGCACGCAAGGCCAAACAGGTCCGACGTGACGAGCGGCGGGCGAAGAAGCGCAACGGGGAAAGTTCTGCCGACACGACACTCAGGGACGCACTACGCCGTGCCCTGGCGCGTGGGCATCCACTCAGCCTGCTCAGTATCGCCAGCATGGTGATCCACGTGGCGAAACCCGAACCGCTGATATCGCTGAGGTCCGGCCGGTGCGATACGAGTCATCTGGATGGGGTCCTGACTGGCTTGATCGGTGTGCGGAATCGGGAGATGACGGCGCTACTGGCCGTCATCGCCGAACTTCTCGTCGACGATCCAGCGGCACAGCTCCGATGCCGACGCGAGCTGGCTGAACGAGACGAGCATCTGCCTCGATGGATCGCCGCTCTACCGCGGGTCGACGTCTACCGCGCGGTGCGCAGAACCCACGTGCTCGGCGATGTTGACGAACTCGTGATCGGTATGCGACTCGATGGTGGGCACGAGCTGACTGTCGCGGTCCGGATCGACCACAACCTGTTGTCGAGCGTTGCCGATGCAGGCGTTGTACCGGATCCCGATCGACGAAGCCCTTGCGCGGGTGGCCGAATTCAGCAGCGATACCGACGTTTTCGAGATGAGCTGGCCGATGCGCGGGTGTGGATCGAGGATGCGCTCAACAAGCCGACACTCGCACCTGAGACCGATAGCGTGGCCGCTCTACCGTGGCACTGGTTCAGTGGCTGGTCGGTCGGCTACCCGAAGGTGGTGAACACCGGTCACCGGCCGGAGAGTGGGAGTCGAACGAGGAGCTGTGCGACAGGTTCTTCGCTACCGGTTCCGCAGCGCCGTTCACCGACTCCAGCCATCGGGAGCTGCTGCTGGAGCTCTTCGAGACTGGGACGGGTGACCCATTGCGGTGGAGCGCGGCGCGTGTCGAACAGGCGATCGGCGGCGCGCCCTACAGCGAGGACAGCATTCCGTTGGAGGTCGCGTTAGACGCTCCCGATCTGCTACGCGCGTTCATCCCATACGCTCACGCGCAGAGCGGGATTCGAGACGAACTGACGTCACGAACGCTCGCTATGGTCGACGCGCTGAGGTCGAGCTACAAGCGGGACGTTCTGAGGCATCCCAAGTACTGGGGTCTCGACGATGCGGTCTAGCGGTGGGTCGGCCGAGCTTCGGCCAATCGAGATTTGTCGGACCTGGCTGCGATGATGGCGTCATGTCGTTGACCGGATCGTCTGGCGCGGTGGTCGCGCGTCCTGATGAGCGTGTTGAGGTGTTGTTCGACGAGTTGGCGGAGTTGGTCGGTCAGCGCAACGCGATCGATGGGCGCATCGTGGAGATCGTGGCTGAGCTGGATCGCGACGAGCTGTGCGGTGCCACCGGCGCGCGGTCGGTGGCGGCGTTGGTGGCCTGGAAGACCGGGCTCGTCATCGGCGAACGCTCATACGATCGCCACGGTCGCGCACCGACTGGCGGCGTTTCCGGCCTGCGCGCAAGGCATGCGCGAGGGCCGACTGTCGCTGGATCAGGTCGGTGTGATTGCGGGGCGTGCTGCCGACGGATCCGACGAACACTATGCGGAGCTGGCCCGCAGCGCGACGGTCAGTCAGTTGCGCACCGCGGTCAAGCTCGAGCCGCGACCCGACCCCGAACACGATCCTCGGCCCGAACCTGAACCCGAACCGCGGGCCTCGATCACCAAGACCACCGACGACGAGGGCACCTGCTGGCGGATCAAACTTGGCCATCTGGAGGCGGCGAAGTTCGACGCGGCCTTGCAGTCTCATCAGGATGCGTTGATCGCTGAGTGGAAGCGCGATCACGACAACGGCGACCGCGCACCAGATCATCGGCCAGCGTTGCCGAGTACAGGCGCGGCGTTCATGCGGCTGGTCGAGGCCGGCTGGGACGCCGAGGTGGCTCGCCGGCCGCACGGACAGCACACGACCGTGGTCGTGCATCTCGACGTCGAGCAACGCGCCGCGCAGCTGCATCTGGGTCCGCTGCTCTCGGAGGCAGATCGGCGATACCTGAGCTGTGATGCCACCTGTGAGGTGTGGTTTGAACGTGACGGACAGGTTATCGGCGCTGGTCGGACGACGCGTCTGATCAATCGTCGGCTTCGCCGTGCGCTCGAGCACCGCGACCGCACTTGTGCGGTGCCCGGTTGTGGGGCTACCCGGGGTCTGCACGCACACCACATCCGGCATTGGGAAGACGGCGGCGACACCGAGCTAGACAACCTGGTGCTGCTCTGCCCCTACCATCATCGGTTGCACCATCGGGGCGTTATCACCATCACCGGGCCCGCCCACCAACTCACCGTCACCGACAGCGCCGACCGAACGCTGAATCCAGGATCGCTGGCCCGTCCACCGAACCGACCCCCGCCCGCGGTGGCGCCATGCCCCGGACCGACCGGCGAACGCGCCGACTGGTGGTGGTATGAACCCTTCCAACCCCAAGCATCACCGACCGTCAACTAGGTTAGTTGCCGAGGCTGGTCATTACCCGCACTACATGAACCCTCAAAAAGCTTGAGACATTGAGGAGTTCGTTGACTCTGTTGTGCAGTTCGACGGGTATCGGGTCAGCCGCTACAGAATGCGGTAGCCGGTGGTTGCACCGCCTAATCGCGGCTTCTGGCCACATCACGCAAGCACGCCTCTCTTACCCCTCCGCCGCCACCAACGACCCCAGCTTCACGTCGGGGTTGTCCCGTTGGAAGCCCTGCAGCCGCCAGGGGGTGGAGAACAGCACGAGCATGACTCCGTCGGTGCGGGTCAGGACTTCCGATGACACCTGCTTGGCCATGAACTCGGCGTCCGCGGGGTCCACGATCCGCGCGACCTCGTAGGGCAGTGACTCCAGCGAGATCGGTGCGCTGAGTTCGGTGGCCATCCGGTGGACGGCCACCTCGAACTGCATCGGGCCGACCGCGGCGAGCACCGGCGCTTGGTCGCCGCGACGGTCTGAGCGCAGCACCTGAACAACGCCCTCCTGCTCCAGCTGCGCGATCCCGCGGCGAAACTGCTTGTGCTTACTCGGATCGGCGCCGCGGGCCACCGCGAAATGCTCGGGGGAGAAGCTCGGTATCGGCGGATACTGCACGGGGACATCGCGATACAGCGTGTCACCCGGGCGCAGAGCGGCGGCGTTGGCCAGCCCGATCACATCACCCGGCCACGCGGTATCCAGGGTGGCGCGTTGCTGGCCGAACATCGATTGCGCGTACTTGGTGACGAACGGCTTGCCGGTGGCGGCGTGGGTGAGGACGTCGCCGCGTTCGAATGTGCCCGAGCACACCCGCGCGTAGGCGATGCGATCACGGTGGGCGGAGTCCATACCAGCCTGCACCTTGAAAACGAAGGCGCTGAATGGTGATTCGGTGGCGCGCCGGCCTCCGTCGAGGTCGAGTGCTCCGCTGGGCGGCGGCGCGATTTCGACGAGCACATCGAGGAGCTGATTCACGCCGAAGTTCAACGCCGCCGAGGTGAACAGGACCGGTGTGGCCGCGCCGCTGAGGAATTGCTCACGGTCGTAGTCGGAGCCGTCCGCGGACAGCAGTTCGGACTCCTCGACGGCGTGATCCCAGTCGTCGCCGGCGGCATTGTGCGCGTCGGCCGCCGCGATGTGTTCTTCGGGGGCCGCGGTGGCGCCGCCCGCGGTGCGGGTGAACTGGATGAAGCTTCCGGTCCGGCGGTCGAGGACCCCTTTGAAGTCTCCGGCGATGCCGACCGGCCACGTCAGGGGAGTGGGGCGCAGCCCGATCCGTGCCTGGATCTCGTCCATCAGTTCCAGAGCGTGGCGGCCGGGACGGTCCCATTTGTTGATTACCGTGATGATCGGGATCCGACGGTGCTTGCATACCTGGAATAGCTTCAGTGTCTGCGGCTCAAGGCCTTTCGCGGCATCGATGAGCATTACCGCGGAGTCGACGGCCGTCAGCACCCGATAGGTGTCTTCGGAGAAGTCGGCGTGGCCGGGGGTGTCGAGCAGATTGATGACGCATGTGCGGTACGGGAACTGCAACACCGTCGATGTGATCGAGATGCCCCTGGCCTTCTCCATCTCCATCCAGTCAGACACCGTCGCGCGACGGCCCGCTTTGCCGTGGACCGCGCCCGCTTCGGTGATGACCCGGGCGTGCAGCGCCAGTGCCTCGGTCAACGTGGATTTGCCGGCGTCGGGATGGCTGATGACGGCGAAGGTTCTGCGGCGGCCCGTCTCAGCGGAGATACGGCCAGGCGGGGAAGTGTCGGCGGTCGGCGGGGCGGCCAGGGCATTGGCGGTCATAGCGTCAGCGATCGTATTGGCCCCCGACTGCAAACCAGTAATCGTGCGCTGCGTTTGCGTCCTGACCAGGTCGGCAGCACTGTTGGCGCAGATCGACGCCGCGAAGGAGATGGCTCGCGCGAAGGGCGCACTGGTGCCCGACATCAGCGGGCCAATGCTGTGCCGACTATTGCGCCTTCTGCACGCCGTCCCCAGCTGTTCTCACGACGGTGTCGCCGACTGCCAACGCCTTCCATGTGCCGCGGTCGACGCGCGTCTTGACGGTATCGCCGTCGTCGAGCCGAACCAGTATGCGCCGGTACAGGTTCGACCCGTCCAGCAGCGCCCGGTACTTCTTGACGACGGTGCCCCGCCATTCGGGTGCGGACATATCAATCACCGGGTGACGGCGTAGCGGAGGTGGGCCACGCCGGGGGCGTGCAGGACGCGGACGAGTTCCAGCTCGGGGATGCCGGCCTCGAAGCCGTCGAACAGGCGTTCGCCGGAGCCGAGGATCACCGGCGTCACCTGCAGGTCGATCTCGTCGACGAGGCCGGCCTTGATCGCCTGCCGGGCGCAGGAGGCGCCTCCGGCGATAGAGATGTCCCGGTCGCCGGCAGCCGCCTGAGCTTGTGCGTAGGCAGCTTCGATTCCGTCGGTCACGAAATGGAAGGTGGTTCCACCCTTCATTTCGATTGGCTCATGTCCGTAATGGGTGAGGACGAAGACCGGGCAGTGGTATGGCGGGGTGTCGCCCCACCAGCCTTTCCAGTCCGAATCGGCCCATTCGCCACGGATGGGTCCGAACATGTTGCGGCCCATGATCGTTGCGCCCATGCCATCCAGCATCTCGGACATCACCTGCCGGTTGACCGGGTGATCGCTGGGCGGCCCAATATGCCAATGGTGAACACTGATTCCACCCACTCCGAGGGGATTCTCCTCGCTCTGGTCGGGCCCCGCGACATAGCCGTCCGCGGAGATCGACATCGAGAGGTTGGTTCGCGTCATGCCAAATTCCGTTCGGTCGGGTCGATTCAGTGGCCTATGCCTCTAAGACGACCACTGGGCCACCCGAAACTCATCGGCGAGGGGCCCGAGGTCCAAGCTACGTCTGCGGTCTGACACAGACGGGCGTGCTTGCAACACCTGAGCGGCGGCCGCAACATTTGACCATCCTGGCCAGTCGCTGAGGTGTCGCTCGAAGGCGGGCATGACGGTGGTCGCCTCTTCCGCGCCTCCGCGCCGGCCGCTAAGTGGGGACCGCTCAGCCCCTCACGCCAAGGAGAACAGCTCTTGCATCACAATCACGCTCGCAACACGCTGCAGACCGCCTTCCACCGCGATGCGGCGCTGGGCCGGTACCCCGGAGTTATCCACAGCCGACAGCCGTGCCGACCGCTTCACACGCTCAACCGTCCGCCCACGACAGACACTCGCCCCAATCGACGCACGAGCCGAGACCGCGCGTCATCGGAGATGGGGGAGAGATGGGGAACAGGGCGAATTTCGTCATCGTCAAGGACCAGGACTGGCAGCTCTATCTACTCACATTGGGGCGGCTGCCGCATGCTCGACGCGCTGATCGGCGGACCGGAACTCGCGCTGCGGTACGCCGCCTCGCTGCGGCGATGCGACAAGGACGAGTGGTGCGATCCGACATGGGCCGACGGCGTGCTGGTGGATCTCGACCGTCGCAGAGTGTTGTTCTTCGGCGAGCCGCTGATGGTGGAGATGAATGAGCGCCGCGCCCTCATGGAGGTGTCTCGCCACGGTGTGGCCCGGCTATGAGGTCCACTCGGCGTACAACGGCAATGGCAGAACATGCAGGATATGTGGGGGCCGAGCTGCGGCCGTGCAGATGGGACAGGCAGCCGACGTTGAAGCTCGCTCGTCGGCCGAAAACACCTGTGCCATCTCATCTCTGTGGTCGATGGCGACGGCCAGCTGCGGTCTGGCCGTTGTGGTGGCACCTCAGCAAGGCCTGGCATGGGCCGGCGTTGCTGGACAGTCGCCCGGCCCAGGGATCCGCCTGATCCGGCTCGGCAAGATCCCGGCGGCGCTCACATCGACCTGATGCCGGCGGATCTTGAGGCGCCGCATCGCGATCCTCACTGGGAGACGCGGCATCTACCCCAGCAATCGCCGATGCCGACGTGCGAAGGCTCTCTGCGGCAAGCTATCTCGAGTGCGGGATTGTTCTGGACACCCAGCGCGATCCGGTCGTCAGCAGAAGCCTCGACGAGCTGCTTGCAGAAGCGAAGTTCGTGATCGAGCCGATAACCGAGCACCACGCCCGGCTGGCTCGTCAGGCCTACGCTGACTTCGGCACGAGGCAGCGGCCATCGTGCTGGACTGAACTTCGGCGATTGCCTTTCGTACGCGCTGGCCGCTCGACACACGGGAGCCGCTGTTATGGAAGGGCGACGATTTCGGGCATACGGGTATTGCGTCCGCGCTCACGCGGTAGGTGCGTGCTCACCTAAGAGCTCCTGATCCCGCTCAGTCGTCGATGTGCGTCGGTGGGTCGGCGAAGGCGAGATCCCCAGGGTGCTGGTCAGGACCCATCAAATCGCAGCGTTTGACGGGCACTAGGTGGGAACTGAAGCCGCTAGGAACCAATTGGGCGACTGCCACGCAACGTTGCCAGGTGCCGTCAGGCTGGACAGGTGCATCGCACTTGCTGATAACGGGTCCTCCGTACTGGCAGCCGGCGCTGGCCGGAGGCGCTGTGGTGATCAGCCCTGCGGCCATCAGCAGGGCAGCCATTACTCCGACGATGCCGCGCTTCATGGTTGCCTCCCGTCACATCACCGCTGGGGCGTCGCCGCGTGTCGGGGTGAATGCCTCGACCGCCCAGTCAGCAATCAATGACGCTACCGCTCATGTGAAGCCCGCGAAGCGTCATCGAATTGAGGCTGTCGTGCTACATCCGTGGGTTACTAGTCGGGTCTGAACGGCCCCACGCCGTTCCCGGTCTAGGTTTTGGCTTGTCGAAGGTCAAACTACAGATCGAGAACGGCGTGCGGAACGCCAGTTTATGGCGCGCTGTGTTGGGCGTCGAGAACACCGTGGTCGAGGATGTCGAGTTCGATGGCGAGGCACAGGCTCTGTGTACAGTCGCGGCCCCGACGAGCCAGTCGGGGTCGATGCGGACACGTTGTGTGATCCGGGCTTCCTCGGTATGACCGGGGCGAGGGGCGGCGGCGGTGGCGCGGGCTCGACGATGGGAACCGAATCCAGGTCTTCCTCGAGGCTGAGGCCCAGCGGGTGAACTGCCCCGTGCACGGGCCGCGGTGCGCAAGGTGCCCTGGGCCCGACACGGCGCTGGAGCCACCCGCTCCGTTCGACCAGGCTAGGTGGCCTATCGGGTAATGGCCACGCAGTGCTCGAAGACCGCTCGACGAGTTGATGCGGAACGGCTGACGCCACAGTCGGAACAGCGATCGGTCCTTGGGTGCTGGCCGCACATCCAGACCGGCATGTCCGGGCGGAACGCGTGATCGACGGATTGTGGCGGATCACCGATCCGATGCACATCGCCCGAGCGCACCGCCGCGAGTACGCTCACCGCTTGCGGTGTGGACACGACATCGCCGGCCGCGGGGGTTCTGCCCGAGCGCCGACCGTCCGCCTCGATTCGCTGGAGGCATCGGCGAGCGATGTGATCTCGCCCAAACAGCTTGCAGCACTGACAGCGGCCGATGACCGCTACGTGGTCAGCGATCGCATGCGCACGGGCGGCCATCGGCTGCGCCGACCTGGACGCCGTCGTCGCCCAGGCCACGAGCCGCCGTGACCGTGCGCGCAGGCCCGTCGGTGCGCCGGGCCACGCAGCGTCGGGCAAGCGGCCGCAATGCGCGGCTGGACTCAGCGATGTTCGACGCGCTGCCGTTGACCACGGGACCACTGCTGTGGTAAGGCGACGACTTCGGGCATACGCGCAAGCGTACCGCGCTCACGTGGTAGGTCTCGGACCACTGAGCACTCGATGCAGTGCGTCAACAAGGCGTGACGCACGCCAGAACGGCAAGTCGATCACGCGCGAAGTGCTCAAGTGTCGGTGCCGCACGGGCGACGCGTCAGCATGTCTAGCGTTGAGCAGTCTGCAAGCACTGCGACGCGCGACGCTACGCGCTGTGGATAGTAACCCGGGAAGGGTGAACCCTCACCGACCGCCAACGGAGTGAAGCTGGCATCGATCACCAAGACGCGGGACCCGCTGGCGTCTACCGCCGCCTAGCCTCCTCAACGGAAGGCTTGCGAACCGTCTTTCAAACTCCCCGCCGATGAAGCCGGCGAGGTCTGGAGCAGGTGGGTCGCGTGGGCACGGCGCTGCCGCATCGCATCGTTTGTCAGGCTCCAACGCCGCATCGTCAACCATCGCGGGCAGATCCTGGCCTCCATCGCCCATGGCCTATCCAACGGGCTCATCGAATCGGTCAACACCAAGATCCCGCACCCTCATCACCCTCGCATGCGCGCTTCGGCTTCTTGCACACCCCTGACCCCATCGCTCCCCTGGCAATGCTCACCCTGGGTGGGCACCGCCCTTAACCCTCCCCGGCCGCCAATAACCCACGGATCCATCAGAAGAGCCTCGATTGATGACAGTTCGCAAAAGAGAACCCACGCCGGAAGTGTGGCCGATGTTGCTGTTGGGAACGACCGATCATCGCGAACTAGAACAACGACAGCTGCCGCGTGTTCTCGTCGCCGAACTTCTGCGGCACCGGCCGCTGGCGCACCCGCACCGGCCACCAGAACCACCGTCCGAGCAACGCGGCGATGGACGGCGTCATGAACGACCGGACGATCAGCGTGTCGAACAGCAGGCCGAGGGCGATCGTCGTGCCGATCTGGCCGAGCACCAGCAGGTCGCTGAAGATGAACGACGCCATGGTGAAGGCGAACACCAGCCCCGCGGCGGTCACCACCGACCCGCTGCCCGCCATCGACCGGATGATGCCGGTGTTGATGCCGGCATGGATCTCCTCCTTGAACCGGGAGACCAGCAGCAGGTTGTAGTCCGACCCCACGGCGAGCAGCAGGATCACGGCCAACGGCAATATCACCCAATACAAGTCGATGCCCATGAGGTGCTGCCAGACCAACACCGACAGGCCGAACGACGCGCCCAACGACAACGCCACGGTGCCCACGATGACCAGCGCCGCGACCAGGCTGCGCGTGATGAACATCATGATCAGCAGGATCAGGCTGAGCGAGGCGATGCCGGCGATGATCAGGTCGTAGTGCGCCATCTCCGCGATGTCCTTGTAGGTGGACGCCGTACCGCCGATGTAGATCTTCGACCCCGCCAACGGCGTGCCCTTGACGGCCTCCTGCGCCGCGTGCCGCATCGCCTCGATGTGCGAAATGCCCTCGGGCGTAGCCGGATCGCACGTCGTGGGTGATGATCATCCGCGCGGCCTTGCCGTCCGGCGAGAGGAACAGCTTCAGCCCGCGCTGGAACTCGGGGTTGCTGAACGCCTCGGGCGGTAGGTAGAAGGAGTCGTCGGTCTTCGACGCGTCGTACGCGGCGCCCAGCTGGGTCGCGTTCTCCAGCGCCGCCGCGGTCTGGTCGTAGATCCCCGACGTGGTGGCGTAGTTGGTCATCGTCAGGTCGCGGTTGGTCTGTTGATTTTGCGATCTGCGGCGGAATCAGCGCGACCAGCTTCGGCTGCAGCTCATCCAACTTGGCGATGCTCGCCGAGACGTTGGCCAACTGGTCGGTCAGCTGCGTTGATGCCGTCGAGCGCGTCGAACAGGGACCGCAGCGCCCAGCAGATCGGGATGTCGAAACAGTGTGGCTCCCAATAGAAGTAGTTGCGCAGCGGCCGGAAGAAGTCGTCGAAGTTGGCGATCTTGTCGCGCAGGTCCTGAGCCACGGCGACGGTCTGCTGGAATGCCTCGGCTCTGCTCGTGCGTGATGGCGCTGGACTGCTGCTGCAGCGCATATTGCTGCCGCAGGACGTCGATCGAGTCGTTGATGACGCCGACCTGCTTGAGCAGGTCGGCGGCGCGGTCCTGCTGGAAGGGCAGGTTGTTGATCTGCGCCGCGCTCTGCGCGCTGATCTGGAACGGGATCGACGTGTGGTCCAGCGGCGTGCCCAGCGGCCGGGTGATCGATTGCACCTGCGCGATGCCGTCGGTGTGGAAGACGGCCTTGGCCACCCGCTCCAACAGGATCATGTCGGTGGGATTGCGCAGATCGTGGTCGGTTTCGATCATCAGCAGTTCGGGATTCAGCCGCGCCTTCGAGAAGTGACGCTCCGCGGCGGCGTATCCCACATTCGACGGGGCACTGGCCGGCATGTACCGGCTGACGTCGTAACTCACCTTGTAGCCGGACAGCGCGGCCAGTCCGACGAAGGCGAGCGCCAGCGTGGCGATCAGGATCGGCCCGGGCCACCGCACGATCGCCGTCCCGATCCGCCGCCAGCCCCGCTTGGCCGTCTTGCGCTTGGGCTCCAGCAGACCGAAGCGGCTGCCGATCACCAGCACCGCGGGCGCCAGGGTCAGCGAGGCGACCAGTGACGACGAGCACACCGATCGCGGCCGGGATGCCCGAGGCTCTGGAAGTAGGGCAACCGGGTGAAGTACAGGCAGGCCACCGCGCCGGCGATGGTCAAGCCCGAACCGAGTATCACGTGCGACGTCCCGCGGTACATGTCGTAGAAGGCGGCCTCCCGGTCCATGCCTTCGTTTCGCCGCTCGTGATATCGGCCGAGCAGGAAGATGATGTAGTCGGTACCGGCGGCGATGACCAGCAGCGTGAGGATGTTCGTCGAATACGTCGACAGGCCGATGACTCCGGCGTTCGCCAGGAACGCGACGATCCCGCGCGCCGCCGACATCTCGATGAGCACCGTGACGAGCGCCAGGATCATGGTGACCGGCGAGCGGTAGACGATGAGCAACATCACGGCGATGACCCCGACGGTCAACAGGGTGACCATCACGGTGCTTTCGTTGCCCACCTCGAACTGATCGGCGATCTGGGCTGCCGAGCCGGCGACGTAGGCGTGGATGCCCGGCGGCGCCGGCGTCTTGGCGATGATGTCGCGCAGCGCGTCGACCGACTCCAGCGACAACGCCTCGCCCTGGTTGCCGGCGAGGAACACCTGGACGTACGCGGCCTTCCCGTCGGGGCTCTGCGAGCCCGCGGCGGTGAGCGGGTCGCCCCAGAAGTCCTGCACGTGCTGGACGTGCTTGGTGTCCTCGTTGAACCGCTTGACCAGCTCGTCGTAGTAGCGCGTGCGCGTCGGCGCCGAGGGGCTGGTCGCCCTCGAGCACCACCATCGCGGCACTGTCGGAGTCGAACTCGTCGAACACCTTGCCGATGCGCTGAAACGCCTGCAGCGACGGCGAATCGGGGGAGCTCAACGCCACGTTGTGTTCTTCGCCGACCGCCTCGAGCTGCGGCACCAGCACGTTCGACAGGGCGGCGACGGCCACCCAGAACAACACGATCGGCACGCAGAGCCGACGAATCCACTTGGCGACCCGGTCCGTCGTCGTTGGGCGTTCGGCGAGGTGGTTGCTCATCCGGACTTGTCCAGGCAGTAGGTGTAGGCGTTCAGCGTGTTGACCGTTCTCTCGTCCTTGACGACGTCGTCGATCTTGATCCGGCAGCCGATGGAGTCGCTGTCGCCCTGGGCGGAGACGTTGACGAAGACGGCCGGTTGGGTGGTGGTGGTGTCGTAGGCCCACGGCAGCGTCGTGTCGTCGACCCGCTGCGGTTGGGCGTTCACGTCGAGGTAGGTGATGGTCGCGACCGTGCCCGGGGCGCCGAAGACCTCCAGGACGACGTGCTTGGGGTTGAACGGGACGATGTCATTCGCGGCCCCGCTGGGGGTGGACGTGACGTCCTTGGAGCCGAAGATGCCGTTCAGTCGGTACACCGCGAATCCCGCCACCGCGACGACGAGCACCGCCACCAGAAGCATCCACTGTCGCAACAATCGGCTGCCGATCGAAAACCGCTGCATCCGTGACCCTTTCGACGAGCGGCGACACGTTGACGGACGGTAGGACGTTTCTTCAGCAGGGTAGCGATATCAACCTAGTTGACGGTACGGTACGGGACCGGACCGCACAAGCCGTACCGGTGTTCGCTGGATCTTCATGACTTCCCGGCGTTGTGGCGGGTGAGGCCGGGGATCAGCAGGTTGTCGACGAGGTCTTGGATGGTGCGGCGGGATGGGGCACGACCGGTCAGCACCGAGCGGTAGATGAGATAGCCCGGCAACACGTCCCAGAGGTCGTCGGTGATGGCAGAGGCCTCGATCTCGCCGCGGTCGACGGCCTGCTCGAGGACGTGCGACATGAGGGCTTTTCGCTGGTCGAGGAACTGTTCCTGCATCATGGCGTCGAGCTCGGCGCTGCGGGAGACCTCGACGAGCACCGCCCGGATCGTGCTCGCATGGGTGCTGACGTGAGCGCAGATCTGCTCTCCCAGTTGCAGCAGGTCGCCGCGTAGCGTGCCGGTGTCGGGGTCGACCGCGACCTGCCGGGTGCCCTCGACGAATGCGGCCAACACGAGTTCGGCCTTGGTCGGCCATCGGCGGTAGATCGTCGCCTTGCTTGCGCGCGCCGTCGTGGCCACCGCGTCGACGGTCAGCCGGTCGTAGCCGTGTTCCTGGAGCAGCTCCAGCGTCACCGCGAGCAGCTCAGCCTCCCGCGGCGACCACGGAGACTCCGCGACACCATCGGAACTCCGGATCACGGGGCCTCCAAGGAACCAGTGGACATGTGCCAACGAGTATCGGGCAAGTCTGCGGCACGATTCGAGAAATCGCGCCGAGGGCCGGAAGTCACGATGTGGCTATGTGTCGTGCGACGGCGCCGTATCGCTCGAAGCGTTCCTGGTCGGCGAGCGCGTTGTAGAGCACGATCCGTGTGGCGCTTTCGCCGTACCTTGCGATCAACGCGTCGGCCAAGTCGTCCCACGTCGACTCGACCGCGAACCTCGCGATGTGGTCGTCGGTGATCTGCGCCGCCATCCCCTTGAAGTCGCCGGCCTTCTGCTTCTCCCGGATGCGCGCCGTCGTCCCCTCGAACCCCGCCTCGTCCCAAATGAACGCATAGTTGGGCGTGCTTCCGTAGAAGCTCATGCTCGCCCGAACCAGCTCCCGCTCGTTGTGCCGCTCCTCGTCGCTGTCACCGACGATCGTCATCACCGGCACGATCACCGCGATGTCCGACGGCGACCGCCCCGACTTCTCAGCTCCCGCAGCCACATTCGGCACCACGTGCCGTGCGATATATCCCGGTTCGCCCAGCGGATGCACATGCACTCCATCTGCCACCTCGCCGGCCATCCGCAGCATCCACGGATTCACCGCCGCGATGTCGACCTTGGGATCGGGTGCGTCGATCGGTCCCGCACTCCACTGCGGCGTGATGAAGTCGAGGTGGTAGAAATCGCCGTGGTGATCGAGTGTCCCCGTCCGGAACGCCTTGAAGCACGACTTCACCGCGCGCACGTAGTCACGCAGCCGCGGACCCGGGTGCTCGAATGCCGTGCCGTAGCGCCGCACGACATGCGTACGCACCTGCGTGCCCAGGCCAAGCCGGAACTTCCCGCCCGTCGCCTCCTGCAACTCCCACGCCGCGGCCGCCGTGACGAACGGACTGCGCGGAAACGCCACCGCGACGCCCGTCGATAGCTCCAGACCCGGCGCCGCCTGTGAGGCCACGGCCGCGTTGAGATAGGCGGTCCGGCCGGTCTCAGTGAAGAGAAGCCCGGAGAATCCCGCAGGTCAATGTACGTCGGGCGAGCTCGCCGATCTTGTCCCAACGGCTGCGGAATCGTCATCGCGTCGACCTGCACGGTGGGACAATACGCCTGCATCGGGTTTCCGCCGATGACTCGGTGGGCACAAGTTGCGTGCACATGCCGTAGCCGAGGTTATGGTTTGGAACCTTGCCCTCGCGGGTACCGCCGCCGTTGACTAACAAGATCAACGATCAACATGGAGGGCGAGGGGCGCGTGAAGATCAAGAGCCTAGCGGGAGCCGTCGCAGCGTCGGCGGTCATGTTCAGTGTCGGTGCCGTCGCGCCGGCGTCGGCGGCCGACGGCCAGGTGTTCGGTCTCCAGCAAACGGTCAGTGACCCCAACGGCGCGCAGATCGCCTACACCGTCACAAAATTCCTCCCGAGCGCCGACGCCGTCCCCTATCCGGTCTCCGGCCAGCTGTACGAAGTGACGGTGCGCGCCGACGCGATCTACGGGATGGCTACTCCCGCAGTCCCGGCCTTCAGCGCCCAAACCGAGAGCGGGCAGAACTATCCCGCCCTCGCAGGTGCCTGGACACCCCAGGGCCTCAGTGGCATGACCTTGCTGCCGGGCGGCCATTCGAGCGGCAAGGTCTACTTCGATGCCGTGGGCGAGCCGCCGACCAGCGTCGTCTACAACGGCGGCGGTGACATGGTGGCCTGGATCCAACCGCCAGCGACCGCGCCCGAAGAGGAAGCAGCACCAGAGGAAGAGGCTGCACCGGAGGAAGAAGCGGCACCGGAGGAAGAAGCGGCACCCGAAGAAGAGTCCGCACCTGAAGGCGCCGCAGAAGCCGAGGCTAATGCAGACGTAACGGCGCCGGAGGAAGAGGAGTAAACGGGTTCCTCGTCACCCGCGCAGGCGGCGTTCCAGCGCGGCGCGGTCCCAATTGCCCGTGTCGGCGGCGACGTCATAGGTGCTCTGCAGAAACTCGAGCAACACGGCGTCGGGGTTGTCGGCCTCGCGTACAACGGTATACGGCAGCGTGAATTCACCCAGACCTTCGTCGAATGACGCCGGTGCCGGTGAGACCGACCCGGCCCGGTATCCGGGCGGCTCGGGGTAGGCATAGGAGTAGAAGACACCTTCGCCGTCTGGGCCCGGCCAGTATCCCGCGCTGCTGACTTCATGGGAATATGCCTCCCACATGACATGGGGGCCGCAGTTCGGCGCGCCGCCCGGATGCTTGGGCGCTGTGCGTCCGGAGAACCGGGTGACCGCCAGATCGAGTGCGCCCCAGAAGAAGTGCACCGGACTAACCTTGCCGATGAAGCGCGAGCGGAACACCTCGAAGACGCGATTCATCTGCACCAGCGCCAACCAGAATCGGTGCACCTGGTCACTGTCGTATGCGATGTGTTGTTGATCGGTGTCGAAGGGGATCGCCCCTTCAATCTCGACGGGCATGGTCCAGATCTCAGTGGATAGCCCGAGTTCGTCGAGCACGCCCATGACATCGCGGTGGAAATCGGCGATCGGGCCCCCGCGCAACGCCACTGTCCGCCGATCCCCGCCGGTGGTAGAGACGACAAGTTGGTGATCGATGAAGTCGAAGTCGATCGAGAACCCGTTGTCCGCGTACGGGATCAGGCCGGTCGTCAGGCCACGTGCGGATACATACAACACGACGTTCCACCAGTGGTTCATCAGCGGCGTGTTTGCCAGCCGGACCTTGCCGACGACCTGCGTCATCAGCTGAAGGCTGTCACGGGTGTCGACCCACTGGGCCACCGGAAGTTCGGGCCACGCCGAGGTGCGATCTGACATGGTGACGTGATACCTCCTTGTGAGCCGGATGGGCCGTCACCAGCATTCCAGAGCGTCGTTCACCCGGGCGGATTTCGCCCGTCACACTCTCAGCGCGAGGGGGACCCGATCATCAGTAGAGGTCTGGACGACCTCATCCACGAAGCTGCAATCGGCGCGCGAGTCCCGAGGCTCGGATCGCCCGACGTTCCACCGCAACGCGCACCGACGCTTCCGGCCCAACCACCCGGACCTTCTTCTTGGCGCGTGTCACCGCCGTGTAGAACAGCTCGCGCATCAGCAGCCGCGAATCCTCCTGCGGCAAGAGCACCGTCACCTCGTCGGCCTGGCTGCCCTGGCTCTTGTGGATCGTCATCGCGTGCATCGTGTCCACGTCTGACAGCCGGCTCGTCGCGAACTCCAACTGTTCGGTGCCGGCAATCACCGCCCGCAACACGCCATCGCGCACCACCGTGACGCCCGTGTCGCCGTTGTACAGCTTCAACCCGTAGTCGTTCGACGTCACCAGCACCGGCCGCCCGGCATACCACTCGGACCAGATCGGCTCGCCCGTGTCCTCGGCCAGCCACCGCTCGACCTGCCGGTTCCAGAACCGAACGCCGTACGGCCCGCGTCGATGCGCGCACAGCAGCCGATGCTCGTCCAGCGTCTGCAGCGCCACCTCCGCATTGCCCAGGATGGCCGCCTCCCGCAGCCGAAGCGCCTGCGGGACAACCAACTTGCGCAGATGGTCCGACGGCTGGTCTGTGTCGACCCACTCGATGTGCTCGCCACCGGCCCGCAGCACCTCGATAACCTGGCCTGCATCGCCGACGCGGATCGCCGACGCCAACTCGCCGATCGACTCGCCAAAGCGGTGCGGTGTCTGCAGCGCCGCGACCTGTGCGTCAGCGCGATCCGACAGCCCGTCGACCACATCGGCCAGCACCGCGCCCGCCTCCACCGAGGCCAGCTGATCGGGGTCGCCGACGAGCAGCAGCCGCGTCTCCGGTCGCACCGCTTCCAACAGCCGCGCCATCATCGTCAGCGAGACCATCGACGTCTCGTCGACGACGATCACGTCATGCGGCAACCGATTTCCGCGATGGTGCCGGAACCGCGCCGACGAATCGGGCCGCCGCCCCAACAGCCGGTGCAGTGTCGTTGCCTGCAGACCCGCTATCCGCTCTTGGTCGACGGCGTCGAGCCTGTCGACCTCTAACTGCACCGCCTCGGCCAACCGTGCTGCCGCCTTTCCGGTCGGCGCCGCCAACGCAATACGGAGACGCGACTGCCCGACCATCTCAGCCTGTTCGGCGAACAACGCCAACAATCGTGCGACCGTTGTCGTCTTTCCTGTACCCGGCCCACCGGTCAGCACCGTCAACCCCTGCGACAGCGCGGTCTCGGCGGCCTTCCGCTGTTCTTCGAACCCCGGCGGGAACAGCCGCGCCACGTCTGGTTTTACCTGCTGCGACCCGTTCCGGCAGCATCTTCAGCAGATCCTCGGCGACCTGCTGCTCCTCACGCCAGTAGCGGTCGAGGTACAGCAGCCCGTCGCGCACACGAAGGACCTCGGGCGTCCCGCCAAGGTGCTGGCCTGCACGGCCGTCATCCAATCGTCCGGGTCCGGCCACGGCAGGCCGGCAACGTCGATCTGCGAGCTGACCGACGCCAGATCCACACACACCGATCCTCCGCGCAGCGCGCGCACCGCCAACGCCACCGCGAGTGCTACCCGCTCGTCGTCCTCTTCGGCCAACGACGTCAACCGTTGCGCCACATGCACATCCGCCGGTTCAAGCACCTCGGCCTCGACGAACGCCGAGAATCACGCTGCTGCCCTCCCCGCGTCCAGCAGATCCGACAGCGCCGACCACCAGAAGCGGCCGGCGGCTGCCAGCTGAACACCCCCGCGGGATGGCCGTCGACCACCGGTGTCTCCGGCCCGCACATACCCCGCAGGAACAGATACATCACACCGCCCAGATGCTTCTCCGGGTGCATAGCCCGGCAGCCGCCACCGCAGGAACCTGTGCAGCACAACGCTGTACAGCAGTGCCTGCAGCGGATAGTCCGAATGCAGCATCGCCTCGGCCAACCGCGGCTGCGCGTAGTCGGCGGCCGTCAGCAGCTCAGTCGGATCGCCGAGCCAGTTCGTCTTGTAGTCGACCACCACATACCGATCGCCGATCCGCAGCACCACGTCCACCGAACCCGACAGGTATCCCTTCAACGGCTGGCTGCCCAGCGCCGCTCCCGTCAACCGACCGGCATACGACGCCAGCGGGTCATCCTTCGGCAGGTGCGCGTGCAGCAGCTCGCCGACATGCGACAGCCGGATCTCCGGCGCGCCGTCACGCAGATCTCCACCGGCCAAGGGGAATTCGAAGTCCATCTCCCGCATCCGGTCCTTCAGCCCGATCTGCCGCAACGTCGTACCGTCAGCCAGCGGGCCAAGGGGAGTGTCGTGCATCGGTACCAGCGCCGCCGCCAGCTCGGCCGCCGGCACGTCGACCGGCCACCACACCGAATGCTCGCGAACCTGCGCCTCGAGCTCCGCAGGCAGATCAGCGGCGAACGGGTCGGCTTCCTCCAGCACCGCGTGCACCAACGTGCCGAACTTCGCGCCCATTGGCAGATCCGCCATCGGCGATGGCACACCCGCACCGGCAGGCGCCGCGGCCACCGGCACGTCCCCGATCTCGTCGTCGAGCTCGGTGACCTCCGGCTCGCTTGCTCACTCCCGACGTCTCCGCGTCGCGGATCAACGCCGAGTACGACGTCCGCCGCCACGTCGTATCGATTGCCCGATGGAAATGCCGCGCACCGAGATCCGACGACGGCGTCGGCCGCGGCGGTGCCACGGTGTCGGCGATCGACGCCCCCTCGATCACCGGGCCGCCCGCTAACTCCCACTGCCGGAAGCATTCGAGCGCCTCATCGTCGGAGACCGTCCGCGGTTCGCAGCGGTCGGGGACCTCTGCCTGATCGGCGTGGCGTCCACGCATCAGCCGCGACAGGCCGCCGTTGCGTTCGTCGGCGGCGGGCGCCCACCACGCCACTACCTGCGACTCAGCCCGTGTCAGCGCAACATACGTCAGGCGAATGTCGTTGCGGGCCGACTCGATCCGGCTGAACTCCTCGATCGCGGCGCGGTCAACGCTGTCCTTGCCGCCGATGTGCAGACATCGGACGTCGGCGTCGTCGTGATAGAGCGGAATGTCGTCGACGAAGACGTGACGGTTGAACGCGAACGGGAGATAGACGATCGGGAACTGCAGGCCCTTGCTGCCCCACACCGTCATGATCTGCACCGCCTTGGCGTCGCTGTCCAGGCGGCGGTTGCGTTCGGTCGGGCCACTGCGCTCGTCGCGCTGGCGGCGTAGCCAATCCCTCAGCGCGGGCAGGCTGAACCGTTCGCGGTGCGCGACTTCATGCAGTAGGTGCGCGACGTGGGCCAGGTCTGTCATCAACCGCTCGCCGCCGCGCCGACTCAACACGCGCTCACCCATGCCGGCCACCTGCGCGGCTTCGAACACCGCGGCGATCCCACGCTCGCGAGCCTGGTCGGACCACTGCCGGATGGTCTCGGTGATCCGCTCGGTCAGTTCGTCCCCCCGGCCGCAAGGTCATCGGCCGTCATCCCGAAGAACACCGTTGCCGCCGCCGACCGCACCAGACCGCTGCGGTGCGGCTGGTCGAACGCGTCCAACAGCCGCAGCCACGCGTCGGCCGCCTCGGACTCCCGTTCGAACACGTCGGAGTCGCCGGTGAAGACCGCCGCGATGCCCACGTCGGCCAACGCATCCCGGCAGCGCCGCGCATCCTCACTTCTCTCCACGATGACCGCGACGTCACCCGCGTCGACCGGTTCGCCGTCGAATGTCGCACCGCTGCCGAGCAGTTCGGCCACATCGGCGGCCAGATCCCTGGCGATGTATGTCCGCAGTTTGGCGATCGGGATCACTTTTTCCTGGTCAACCCCGAAACCGTCCCGGCTGACCACCCGCAGCCGAAACGGAGCGTTGTGCGGTGCACCGGCCAGGCGGTGACCATGGTGATGGGCCTCGATATCCCGCACGACGATGTCCTGGTGCCCCAGTTCCGCGCCCCGTAGCACCGTCCGCAGGCGATCGACCAGCACCGCGTCGCTGCGCCAGTTCACGCCGAGGGTCTGCTTGGCGTGCGCAGTCCGTCTCGCCTTGAGGTAGGTGAAGATGTCACCGCCGCGGAACGCGTAGATCGCCTGCTTCG
Source organism: uncultured Actinomycetota bacterium (assembly GCA_963713225.1). GTDB lineage: Bacteria > Actinomycetota > Actinomycetes > Mycobacteriales > Mycobacteriaceae > Mycobacterium. The sequence continues at coordinate 59,910 of CAVQLB010000007.1, forward strand.
GATCGCCGATCAGGATGACGGTCGAGCGGCCGCCGAATGCGCGGTCGATCACCTGCCACTGCACCGGATCGGTGTCCTGGAACTCGTCCACCATGACGATGGGCCATCGTTGGTGCATGCGCTGCCGGGCCGGAGAGTTCTCGGACTCAAGGGCTTTCGCGAGCCTGTTCAGGAGATCGTCGAAGTGCAGAATCCCCAACGTGCGCTTGCGCCGCTCCAGTTCGGCCAACACCTTCTTCGCGAACTCAAGCCGCGCCGCAGCATCGCTGCCCACCTCGGGGTGCTCGGGCCGCAACTTCGCGCATGGGTCGCCGACGACGGTGCGGGCGAGGGCGAGCGCCTCCTGGTAGCCCAGCGGCGGGTCATCGGTCCGCTGGCCGTAATCGCAGAGGTACAGGTCGTTGACAATCTCGGTGACAAGCTCGTCGAGACCTTCCACCAGGCGCACCCCGGCGTCGGTATCACCGGCCACGCCAAGCGATTTGAGCACCAGGCCGCAGAACTCGTGTGTGGTGGCGATGGTCGCCGCGTCGAAAGCTGCCAACGCGTCACGCAACCGGGCGCACCGCGCGTCGATCTCACTCGGCGGGCCGGTGAGTAGGTGCTCGACGAGATCGCTACGGCGGACATCACGGCCCTCGAGCGCGGCCACTGCATCGACGATCTGACCGCGCACCCGCTCCCGCAGCTCACGGCTGGCGGCGCGACTGAACGTGATTAGCAGCATCTGGTCCAGCGTCGCCACGTCTTCTGCGATGTACCGGGTGACCAGACCCGCAAGCGCGAACGTTTTGCCTGTTCCCGCGCTGGCCTCCAACACCGTGGTCGCGGCCCGCGCCGGCAGCGCGCCGGTCAGATCGAAAGGCTCCATCACGGCCGCCCCTCGGACATGAACATCGGCAACCACAGTCGCGTGGCCAACGCACCGAGCCTGCTGTCCTCGCCGTCGACCTCCTCACCGGGTCGAGGCTGCTCGGCCAGAAGAGTCGCGAGCGGGACATTGCGACCCCACACCTCGACGTGCGCATCCGCAGCGTCCTCACCGAACGTCGTGTTGCGCGGGCTTTCCCACTTGCTGTTCGCATACCAGCTGGGATCGCGGCCCTCATAACGCTTTTGCGCCCATGCGCAGGATGTCTTGAGCGGTAGCGGCAGCGGCTCGCGGCGCCCGGCGTCGAAGATCGCGACAATACTGCGCAACGCTGCCGCCGCGTCCTGGGGCGGCCGGAACATCCGCACTTGAATCTCGTCCTTGCCGCTGCGGCCGACGCAATAGGCCTCCCACTCTCGTTCCGGCCTCTGCGCTCCGAGCGCGACCAGCGAGATCCATGCCTGCAGAAGGTGTTTTGCCGCCAGCCGTGAGTAGGTGACCGACACCGTCCGGTCCCCGTATACCGGTGCGACCGTGCCGGTGACGCGACGGGCGCCGAGGTCGACGTCGATGTCGTGGCCGATGGCCGGATGCGTGCCGCGCGGCCGTAGCGCCGCGACCGCCAGGTCGGCCGAGCAGTTGCTGATGGCGCGGGCCTTACGCCAGCCGAGTGTCCCGGGCGGCAGGGTGCCGCGACGCCATTCGGCACCGGTGGCGACTTCGAGGTCGACCCCGCGCATCAGATCGGACAGCAGCCGATCGCCGACCTGCCACTCCTGCAGCGCGTCGATCTCGACGGGCATGGCGTCGTCGATCGGTTCGATCTCCCACGGCAGTGTGTAGTCGAGTTCGCGGAAGAACCCCTTCACCGGGTCCCGGAAGAAGTTGAGCAGGTCATCCAGTGACACGTCGTCGGGCGGCGGTTCCGGCAGCGGCCCAGACAGAAATGGGGGCGGAGCCGACCGGTCACCGGCGGCAGCGCGCGCCGCGCGTAGCGCGACCGGGTCAAAGGTGAAGGGCTCGCCGGGGATGAGCGCGCCGCGTTCGACGTTGCGAATGTCGAACGGCTGCAACGGGTGTTCGGTGACGACCTGCTTGTGCACGGGATGCGGTGTGGTGCCGTCGAGCGCGTCGAGCAGCTCCAGAAGCGGAACCGCGGCGGGCCGGTGATGCCCGGAGTTCTCGTCGGTGCCGGTGTAGGTGACGACGAGCGTATCGGTGGCCGCGCAGATCGCGTCGAGCAGCAGCTGGCGGTCTTCGGAGCGGATGTCGCGTTCACCGGCCAGCGGTCGACGGGCCAGGGCATCGTCACCGTCGACGGCCTCGAGGCGCGGGAACACACCGTCGTCGAGTCCGACCAGACACACCACACGGTGTGGAACAGACCGCATCGGCACCATCGTGCAGACGGTGAGTGTCCCGGTGCGGAAGTTGGCGCGGGTGGGCCGGCCCGCGAGATGACCGGCCAGCATCGAGCGCACATCGGTGAGGCGCATCTGCGTGTTCGCACGGGATCCTGCCTGGGACAATATCTTTGAGACCTCACGCTGCAGCTGCGAAAACTGCCACGCATCGTTTGTGTCGTCGACGCGGGTCAGGAGTTCGACGCCGTTGCGGAGCGCGTCCAGCCAGGACGACAGGCTTTGCGGCCCGGTCAGGAGCCCGGTGGTGCGGGTCAGCAGTTCGACGAAATCGGCGAACCGGCCAGCCAGTTCGACTGTGTTGCTGCTGACATCGTCGAGCGGCAGCGCGGTGGCGAGCCAGGCCTGCGAGTCGTCGGACATCGCCACCCCGGTAAGGATGCGGTCGATGCCGAATCGCCAGGTGTTGTGCAGAAACCGCTCCAGCCCGAAGGGCGCGCGTTGAGGTGCGTCGAATCCCCAGCGGATGCCGGATTGGCGGACCCATTGAGAAATAGTCTCGAGGTCGTCGTCGGAGAACCCGAAGCGCGCGCGGACGGGTGCGGTCTCGGCAAGATCGAGCACCTGGCTGGCGGTGGCCCGGCTGCCTGCGATGTCGAGAAGTTGTGTTGCGACGGCGAACAGCGGGTTGGTCTGGGTCAGCGACCGGTCGGCGAGCCGCACCCGCAGCCGGTGTGCCGGGTGGATATCGCCGACAACGTCTCCCAGGCCGAAGGCCGCGATGATCAACGGTGCGTAGGTCTCGATGTCGGGGCACATCACGAGGATGTCGCGCGGTTCGAGCGTCGGGTCGTCGTGCAGCATGCCAAGCAGCACCTCGCGGAGCACGTCGATCTGTCGGGCCGCGCCGTGGCAGCTGTGGATTTGCACAGAGCGGTCGTCGTCGCGGAGCTGACGCGAGCCGGGCCGGACCTTGTTGGCGCAGATGTCGGACTGCAACCAGCCCAGCAGCGTGTCGGGTCGTGTTGCGGCGCCGACGAATTCGTCGGTGTCGCCGCTTGGTAGGCCGCGCTGCATTTCGCGCAGGTCGCGGCCGAGGGTGTCGAGTAGCGGATGATGGGCCTGCTGGCGGCTGGTGTCGTCCTTGCGCGGCACGGGCTCGTGGATGCCATCGAGCGCCTGCCACAGGTCGTTGCTCGGGTGCGGCAGCCACAGGTGCAGGTCGTGGTGGGTGGACAGCGCCCGGAGCAGCTCGATGTCGGTGGACGGCAGCCGGGTATGGCCGAACAGCGAGAGCCGCTCAGGCAGGTCGGCAGGGCCTTCGTGCAGCCGGGCGAGCGTCTTTGCATGCCGGACATGTGGGGGGTCGGCGTCGACCCGGTCGACGAGCGCACGCCACAACGGTGGCTGCCAGGCGAGGTCCGCGTCGAGCCCGTCGGCGACTTCGTTCTCCCAGTCGATGAGCAGCTGCGGTCGCTGCCGGGCGTAGGACGCGAAGAGGCCGGCCAGCCGTCGCGCGACGGCGTAACGGCGGCCTCGGCGCAACTCTGCTTCGTCGCCGATATCGAAGTGGCCCAAATGCGTTGCGAGCGTCCGGCACCAGTCCTCGTCACAGCTGGTGTCGATGGCGTCCAGCAACGGCCAGACCAACGCATCCGGCGACCAGGGGTCGTCGTCGACGGTATCGGTGATCTCGGCGATCAGCGATGCGGGGGAGCGGAACGACACGCCGGCACAGACTCCGTCGGCGGCGTTCCCGCGTCCCAGTACGTGGGAGAGCCGCTGGCTCAGCCAGCGCTCCATCCCCCGCGCCGACACCAGCACCAGTTCCTCCGCGAACGGGTCGGGCAGGGGATCGGACAGTAGAGCACCGAGCCCGTCGGCGAGGAGATCTGTCCGATCTGCACGGTGAAGATGGAGCGCCATTGATGGCCACCATAGGGGGTAGGTCCGACATCGTGAAGGGTTCGCGACAGTTTGCTCGCGGGGGTTCACGATGTCAGACCCCTGTGCGACAGTGAGGGTGAATCAGGGAGCGAAAAGAGGGGGAGAAGATGCCGAGTACGACGACCGAGCCGCGCTTGACCGAGCAGTTCGATGAGGCGCTGGCCTACGCCGCCGAGCTGCACCGCAACCAGACACGCAAAGGCGAGGACGGCATCCCCTACGTCGGACATCTGCTGTCGGTATCCAGCCTGGTCATCGAGGCCGGTGGTAGCCAGACGCAGGCGATCGCCGCGCTGTTGCACGATGCCGTCGAGGATCAGGGCGGTCCGCCGACACTTGCCGCGATCGAGTCGCGGTTCGGTGCCGAGGTCGCGAAGATCGTCTCGGAATGCAGCGACACCGACGAGGTCCCGAAGCCGCCGTGGGAGGAGCGCAAACAGCGCTATATCGACCACCTCGGCGAAGCCTCGGATGACACGATCTTGGTTTCGCTCGCCGACAAGCTCGACAACGCGCGGGCCATCCTGCGTGACTACCGCGATTGCGGTGACGAACTGTGGCAGCGGTTCAGCGCAGCACGACCCCGAGAAGCACCTCTGGTACTACAAGTCACTGCTGAAGGTCTACAAGGACCGGAACAAGACGTGGTTGGTGGCTGAGCTTGAGCGCGTCCTCGACGAGCTGGAAGCGCGGATTCGGTCTGCGGCGTTAGCCGATGGCCGTCACGCTGCCCGAGAACCCCCGGTTCATCAACAACTGGGAGGAGAAGGTCTGGCGTGCTCTCGACGAACAGCTCGGGCCCGATGACCTGATCGTCGTCGGCCAACGCGTGACCGACCACAAGAAGGACCACGAGATCGACTTCGTCGTCGCCATCGAAGGCGCAGGCATCATCTGCGTCGAGGTCAAGGGCGGCAACGTCTGGCACGACGGCAACACCTGGCGGCAGAGCACCGCCGACGGGCCGAAGGCGATCAACCCGGTCGAGCAGGCGCGGGGAGGCTGCTACGCGCTGCGGTCCTTCGTCGAAGGCGACCAACGCTGGAATCAGCCCTGGCTGCGCTGGGACCACGCCGTCGTCCTTCCTGGCGCCAAAATCGCTGACGACTTCGCGCTGCCGGAGTGTCCGCGCTGGAAGGTGACGGACAAGTCGGAGCTGACGGAGCTGGCGTCGCGTCTGCGCGCCGTGCTCCTCGACAAGGAGACGACGAATCCGGTCTTGAAGGTCGCAGGTATCGAGCAGTTGCGACTTGTCTTGAGCGGTCGGGGATTAACGCAGCGCGACATCGTCGCGCAGGCACAGGACAACGAGGACGCCGCCCAGATCCTCACCGAGCACCAGGCGGTGATCCTCGACGCGATCCGGCTGCTCAACCGCATCGAGGTACGCGGCGGCGCAGGCAGCGGCAAGACGTTCCTCGCGCTCGAGCAGGCGCGACGGCTCTCCGCGGCCGGTAAACGAGTGGCGTTGGTCTGCTACTCGCACGGTCTGGCGTCGTATCTTCGGCGGCTGACGTCGTCATGGTCACGTCGACAGCAGCCCGCCTATGTGGGCGAGTTCCACACCCTCGGCGTGCAATGGGGCGCCCCCGTCGGCCCCGACGAGTCGGTGCGCACTCCGGAGACTCAGCAGTTCTGGGAGTACGACCTGCCGCGCGAGATGACCGAGCTCGCTGCCACATTGATGCCCGGACACCGCTTCGACGCGATCGTCGTCGACGAGGCGCAGGACTTCGCCGACAACTGGTGGCAACCACTCCTTGCCGCGCTGCGAGATCCCGATGCCGGCGGCATCTACGTGTTCAGCGACGAGGGCCAGCGGGTGTTCGACCGCTTCGGTGCTCCACCGATTCCCTTGGTGCCGTTGGTCCTTGACCACAATCTGCGCAATACCCGGCAGATCGCCACGGCATTTCAGCCGCTCGTCGACAGCCCGATGCGGTTCATGGGCGGCGACGGGCCGGACGTGTCGTTCGTGCCGTGCAGCGCGGGCGAATCGCTTGGCGTCGGTGACGACCAGGTCGACGTGCTACTTGAACAAGGCTGGCGGCCCGAGGATGTCGCGCTGCTGACCACCGGCAGTCGGCACCCGGAACAGGTTGCGCGGCAAGCGGAGGGCAGCGAGAAGTACTGGGACAGCTTCTGGGATGTCGATCAGGTCTTCTACGGACACGTACTCAGCTTCAAGGGACTGGAACGTCGCGCCGTCGTCTTGGTGGTCAACGAATCCGAGCGCCGCGAGCGATCAAAGGAGCGTCTCTACGTCGGGCTGTCCCGCGCCCGCGACCAACTCGTCGTATGCGGGGACCCCGAGTTCATCCGCGAGGTGGGTGGCCCCGATCTGGCCCACCGGCTGAAGCTGCCGACGCCCGCGAAATAGCATTCCTGGTCGCTGAATTCGCGAATCCACGACCATGGCTGCTATCTCGCGGGAACTGGCGCACCGGGTCAGTCGCCGGTGCGCTCAAACTTGTCTTCGAAATCGCCGCCGCCGGTGCACGCGCCTCCGGGCGCAATGGTTTGAGTGCCGCGTCCGTTCAGCTGCGCGATCGGGTCATCCAACTCCCGGGGTAGCGGGTACTCCGCGGTGATGGTGGCTTGCGCCGTGCCCCCGGCTGCGCACGTCGTGGTGCCCACTTCGTTGCGTGTCCACTTGTCCTTCGCGAAGATCAGCGTCACCGCCCCACCGCCTTCGTGGAACAAGCTCATGCACCGATCGCCGGTCCGAAGGCAGTACGTACTCGCCCTCGAGAACCTTTCCCGGAAGGGTGCCGATGGTGCCGGTCGTGAATGTCGTCGTCTGGCGGTAACTGCCGCGTAACCCGCCGGCAGGTGTCACCACCCGCGGCGGTAGGACAGCCGGATCCGGAACCTTGTTCAGGTCCGGGTCGCCTGTGCGGGTGAATTTCACGGCGCGTTTCGCGGCGCACAGGCTGTCGGTGGAAGACCTGACGGTTTCGCCGGTCAGTGTGCCGTCGGGTTGCGGCTGCAGCGTCACCACCACCCAGACCTCGGACGCTTGCTCGCCGCCGCAGTCCGCCGATGCCAGGCCGACGGCGAGCCAGCTGCCCCCCAACTGATCGAACGTCATGCTCGACAGCAGGGACTGGCCGCTGGCACTAGCCGCCGTCGCCACGCAACCGCTGGCACCGCACTCCGAGCGGACATCCCAATTGCTCGTCGTCGCAGGCGCACCCGGAGCCGTTTTGCCGTCGAGATCGGTCCCCGGCCCGTAGTCGGCCCTGTAGGTGCCGGTGAAGTCAGCCGCACCGGGCGCCGCAGCAGTTGGTGCCGTAGAGGCGGACTTGTCGTCCTTGCTGACCTCGACGAAGGTGATCACGCCGCCCACCACGATCAGCGTCGCGATGAACACCAGTGCGCCGATCAGAATCCCGTGACGACCTGACTTCTTCGGCGGGCGGCGTCGGCGGCCGCTGCAGATGCGGTGTGCTGAAATGCGGCGGCGCCGGCGGCGGCATTCCGTACGGGCCCGGCGGGGTCTGCGGGTAGGTATAGACCGGCGCGCCGTGGTTGCCAGGCCTCGCCGGCGCGGCCTGTGTGGGGTACGTGCTGTCCAGTTTCCCAATCGGTACGGTGACGGCTTCCTTTGCCGCCGTGGCCATTTCGACGGTGGTGGGATAGCGGTCAGCAGGCTTCTTGGCCAGCCCGGTGGCGATCACCTGGTCCATCGCCGGAGGGATCGCGGCGTGTTCAGAGGGCCGGGGCGGCGGGGTGACCATGTGGCCGACGGCGACCTGCTCGAGCGTGCTGCCGGGGAAGGGCTGTTCGCCGGTCAGGCATTGGTAGAGCACGCAGGCCAGGGCGTAGATGTCGGAGCTGGGGTGGATCTCGCTGGTGCTGAAGCGTTCGGGGGCCATGTACGCCCACGTGCCGATGGCCGAGTTCTCCGACGTCAATCGGGTGTCGTCGGAGGCGCGGGCGATGCCGAAGTCGATGAGGTAGGCGAAGTCGTTGGGGTCGACCAGGATGTTGGACGGTTTGATGTCGCGATGCACCAGCCCCGCCTGATGGGCGCTGTGCAGAGCCCCGGCGATCTGGTCGATGAGCGCCACCGCGCGTTTGGGCTCGAGCGGGCCTGCGTCGATCAGGGTCTGCAGGTCGGTCCCGTTGATCAGCCGCATCGTCACGTACAGGCGCCCGTCGACCTCGCCGACGTCGTAGATCGGCACGACGTGGGGGTTGTCCAGCCGCGCTGCGGTGCGGGCTTCGCGGCGGAACCGTTGATCGAAGTCGGGGTCCTGGGCGTAGTGGGGGAGCAGCATCTTCAGCGCGACGACGCGGTCGATCGCGGTGTCGTGGGCGCGCCACACCTCGCCCATGCCGCCGCGGCCCAGCAACTCAATCAGCCGGTAGCGGCCAAACGGCGTGCCCTCCTCCACCGGCTCACGATAACGGCTGATCAGCCCGTTCGTGGGCGTGATCGGCGGGTCCGTGTCACCCCAACTGCGCGACCAGCGCCTCGGTCACCTCGGCGGTCGATGCGCTGCCGCCCAGATCGCCTGTCCGAGTTTCCGGTTTGGCCAGCGTGGCCTCCATCGCCGACAGCACGTCGGCCGCCGCCTCCGCGTGCCCCAGATGGTCGAGCATCATCGCCGCCGACCACACCGCCCCGACCGGGTTGGCGATGCCCTGGCCGGCGATGTCGGGCGCCGAGCCGTGCACCGGCTCGAACATCGACGGGTACTCCTTCGTCGGGTCAAGATTCGCCGACGGCGCGATCCCGATCGACCCAGCCACCGCCGCCGCGAGGTCAGACAGTATGTCGCCGAACAGGTTCGAGCCGACGACGACGTCGAAACGCTCCGGCTGCAGCACGAACTTCGCCGCCAGCGCGTCGATGTGCTCCTGGTCCATCCGCACGTCCGGATAGTTCGCCGCCCGCTCGGCGACCACCTCGTCCCAGAACGGCAGCGTGTGCACGATCCCGTTCGACTTCGTCGCCGACGTGACGTAGTTGCGCCGCGTCCGCGCCAGCTCGAAGGCGAAGTCCGCGATCCGGCTCACCCCGACGCGCGTGAAAACCGATTCCTGGACCGCCATCTCGTCGGGAAAGCCGCGGTTCATCCGGCCGCCGATCTCGCTGTACTCGCCCTCGACGTTCTCCCGCACGACGACGAAGTCGACATTGCCCGCCGTCCGCAGCGGGCTCTCGACGCCGTCGAACACCTTGATCGGCCGCAGGTTGACGTACTGGCGGAACGCCCGCCGGATCGGGATCAGCAGCCCCCACAGCGACACATGGTCCGGCACACCCGGCCAGCCCACCGCGCCCAGGAAGATGGCGTCGAATTCGCGCAGCGTCTCGATCGCGTCGGCCGGCATCATCGCGCCCTCGCGCTCGTAGCGTTGACACGACCAGTCGAATTCGGTGTAGGAGAACTCGATTTCGTGCCGGGAGCACACCGCGTCCAACACGGCACGCGCCGACTCGATGACCTCGGGACCGATGCCGTCGCCCGGGATGACGGCGATGCGTTGCGGGCTCACCCGCCCAATCCTAGGAGGCTCACCATTATCGGCAGCAAGATGATGATCAGGATCGCGCCCGCGATGTCGAACGCGATCCCCGACCGGATCATCGTGGTGATCCTCACGACGCCCGAGCCGTAGACGATCGCGTTCTGCGGCGTGGACACCGGCAGCATGAAGCCGAACGACGCCGCGAACGTCGCCGCCAGCGCGGGCACGAACGGGTTGATACCGGCGGCCATCGCCACCGGGATGACGATGGGCACCACCACCGCCGCCGACGCCGTGTTGCTCGTCGTCTCCGACACGAGGATCGCCAGGATCACCGCGAAGATCGTGATCGCGACACTGCTGCCCAGACCCAGCGCGTCGTTGACGGACGTGCCGATGGTCTCGGCCAGCCCGGTCTCGGAGATCAGCGATCCGAAGATGATGCCGCAGCCGAAGAGCACGATTGTGCCCCAGTCGATCTCGGCGGCGTCACGCCACCGCAGCGTGAACTCGCGCTCCTTCCAATCCGTCGGCAACAGGAACAGCAGCGACGCGCCGAACACGGCCACGACGCCTTCGTCGAATCGGTCGCTGACGAACTCGTAGGCGGCTGATTCGGTGCCTGCGATCAACGCGACGACGCCCGGCATGATCCAGAGACGCCACCGTGATCGAGAAGGCGATGAGCGTGTTCTTCTCCGCCCGCGAAATCGAACCCAGCTTCGCGCGCTCTTCATCGACATACTCGGCGACGCCGTCGATGCGCTTGATCTCCGGCTTGTTCAGCCGCAACAGGATGAAGGCCAGCAGCACGAACATCAGCAAGCAGATCGGCGCTGCCAGTGTCATCCACTGGAAGAAGCTGATGCGCTCGCCGGTCGCCTCCTCGATCAGGCCGCGGCCGATCAGGTTGGGCGGGCTGCCCACCGGGGTCAGCAGGCCGCCAACGCTGGCGCCGTAGGCGAGCATCAACATGATCGCGGCGCCCACCCGTAGGCGCTGAGGATCGAAGTCGGGTTCGACGTCGCCGCGGTGCTGCATCATCTTCGCGATGACGCTGATGATGCCGATCGCTGTCGGCAGCAGCATCGCCACCGTGGCGGTGTTGGAGACGAACGCCGACAGCATGCAAGTGACCGCACCGAACGCGAGGATCACGCCGGTGGTGGACTTGCCCACCCCCGGCAGATTGAGGATCCAGAACGCGAACCGGCGGGCGACACCGTGTTTGAGCATCGCAGCCGCGAGGATGAATGCGCCGATGAACGTGAAGATCGTCGACGAGCCGAACGGGCCGAGCACATCGTCGACCGGCGCGACGCCGAGGAAGACGGCGACTGCGACGCCGAGCAGACCGCCGATCGGGATCGGGACCGCCTCGCTGATCCACAGCACGATGACGCCGAGCAGCACGGCGGCCAGCACCTGCTGTTCTCGCGGGATGTCGATCGGCAGGACCAGGAAGACGATGGTGACGAGCGGCGCGAGGAAGAGGCCGACGGTGCGCCGGCCCTTCTCGAAGCGTTCCTCCTGCGGTGATAATCGCTGTTCACCGAGGCTGCGATAGGTAGCGGTGCCGAGCAACGCCTTGTCGACGTCAGTGGGCTTGACCTGGTTTTCCGTCGTCATGGCGCGCTCCGTCCACCGGTGGCGTGTGTGCTAGACCACATTCCTGTGAACGGGAGTTGCCTTTTCTGATCATGACCTAAACATCGGCGCCGTCAAGGAGGGCGCCCGGATTCGCCGACTCGAGAAGCGCACCGACCGCGTCATCCCCATTTCGAGCTGGTCACGGATTAACCGTGCCGACTCGGGTCCATATCGCAGCGACCTATAGTTGTTGTAGCTCGGTCGCGGATAACTCGATCGACGTATAACTCGATCGAATTGTCCGGCCCCGCCGACCCACCGTGGAGTGACTTTTGCCTTGGTTTCGTGGCGTCCGCGTCGCCGCCGCTGTCACGGCCGCGGCGGCGGTTGTGCTGCTTGCCGGAGATGTCGCCGACACCGCCCCCCAGTGCTCCACGCACTGCCACGTCGCCAGCGCCGCGCAGACCGTCGCGGCTCCTGAACCGACGCCGCCGCGGCCGGCCGCAATCGGCGTGTTCCCGAGGCCACAAGCCGACGACGTCAACCCCGCCGCGCCGGTGTCCGTCGCGGCATTCTCCGGAGCCATCGACAACGTCACGATGGTCAACGACTACGGCACCACGGTTCCCGGCGCGCTGACACCCGACAGGAAGGGCTGGCACCCGACCGAACAACTCGACTACGGGAGCACCTACACGATGACCGTCAGCGCCCGCGGACCCCGCGGCATGCCCACCCGTCAAACGTCCAGCTTCACCACCTTGTCGCCCGACAGCCTGACCACCGTCAACCTCAACACCGTCGCCGGCTTCGCGCTCCTCGAAGGCAATTCCTACGGCGTCGGCACCATCGTCATGGCCTACTTCGACGATCCCATCACCGACAAGATGGCCGCCGAGAAGCGTCTGCACGTCAAAGCCAGCGTGCCCGTGAATGGTTCCTGGAACTGGATCAGCGACCACGAAGCGCACTGGCGACCCGAGAAATATTGGCCGGCAAACATTTCCGTTGACGTCAGCGCCGATATCTACGGCACCAACCTCGGCGACGGCATGTACGGCCGGGAGAACCAGCACGTCGCCTTCAAGATCGGGAACTCGCACGTCTCCATCGCCGACGACACGACCAAACAGGTCAGTGTGTTCGACAACGGCAAGCTCGTCCGCACCATGCCGACGTCGATGGGTATGGGTGGCACCGAGACGTTCGGCGGCAAGACATTTCACTTCTGGACGCCGCCGGGCACCTATACCGTGCTCGACAAGGGCAACCCGGTGGTCATGGACTCCACGACCTATGGCCTGACCGGTTCAAGCGGCTACCGTACGACCGTCGGGTATGGCACCCGCATCAGCATCGACGGCATCTATCTGCACCAGCTGAACGCCACAGTGTGGGCGCAGGGCAACACCAACGTTTCCCACGGCTGCCTGAACCTCAACGGCGACAACGCGAGATGGTTCTTCGACTTCTCCGTGCCCGGCGACATCGTCGAGGTGCGCAACACCGGCGGTCCCGGACTCACCATCGCGCAGGGCGGTGACTGGACCGTGCCGTGGAACGAGTGGCGCAAAGGCAGTGCGCTCAACTCCTGATAAACCGGTGAATCGCCTCGTTCGCGTTGGCCTGGATGGCCGTGTCGGCGAAGTCGGCGACGATATCGGCCTGGTCGACAAGCGGACCCGTCAAAGTCTTGGCGGCGCTGGCATAGAAGACGCCGCTCTTCAGCTCGTCATCCACGACGGCGTCGACCAAGCGCCGAGCACCAACACCGATGGGGTGCGAGAGCCCGAGCGGTGGGAAGACCAACGGCATCAAGACCTTGTTCATTAGCGTCCGCACGATCAGCGGCATGTCCCTGAACGCTTCTGTTCCCGAGGTGTTGCCGGGACTGACCGTGAGCAGCCGCAGGTCGGGGTGGCGGCGAGCGAGATCTGACATCCAAAGGGCGCCAAGATATTTCACGTGACCGTAGACGGTTGCGTCGGTCGCCTTCGCGCCTTCATCGAAAGATCCGTCGATGACGCTGACGAATTCGGCGACTGAGTGATCGGTGAAGGCGGGCCGCTTGAGGCCCAACCTCGGTATGCCACGGGCGGACTCGCTGCCGACCAGCACACCAGTCGTGAGGGCCCCCGTCGCGATGAGTTTCTCGAGCAGCACGACGTGGCCAAGCACGTTTGACGCGAATATGTCTGTGACGCCGTCTTTGGTCTTGGCCAGAGGTGTCGGACCGCCCGAGCCGCCGGCGTTCAGGACGACGGCCCGCACCGGTGTGTCGATGAGATCGATCGCGGTCCTGACGGAGTCGGGGTCGCTGACGTCCATCCGCACTGTGGTGAAGACGGACTTGCCTGTGACGCGCTCCAGGTCGGCACGCGCTGCCTGTGCTTTCGCGTCGTTGCGACAGGCGAGGTAGATGGTGTCGAACTCGTCGCGTTCGGCGAGCTGGCGCGCGACTTCGTTACCGATCCCGGCATTCGCGCCGGTGATGAGTGCCGCCCCGCCCTGCCTCGCAGCCATCGGCGATTTCCCTTCGTTCGGCAACCGGCTGCTCCCAGCGTATGCGTGCCGGGGCTTACCAAAGAAGGCAGCTACATGCGCCGGATCCGAAGGTAGCGAGTGACATCCGATATCGAACCGAGGAGCATTCCCAACACGGCCAGCACGATCAAAGCCACGATGACGATTGCTATCCAACCCACTATTTCCACGTCGGATTCCTTTCGCTGGTAATCCTTCGTCAACTCCAAGCTACGGCAGTTCTGCGATTACAGCGGCATATTGGCCGCGCGCCGCCTTCCTTCATCAAGTTCGCTGGTGGAGGACCGTGACACGATGGACACATGGCTGACGAGCAGATGGTTTCCGAGCGCGAGTTCAACGAACACAACATCGAGGAGTTCCGCCGCAACGGCGGCAAGGTCGGCGGTCAGTTCGAAGGCTTCCCGCTGCTGCTGTTGACGTCCACCGGCGCCAAGAGCGGCGCCGAGCGCCTCAACCTGATCGGCTATTTCGACATCGACGACAAGATCTACATCGTCGGCTCCGCGGCAGGCCGCGACCAAAGCCCCGCGTGGGTGTTCAACTTGCGCGCCAAGCCCGATGCGAAAGTCGAGATCGGTTCGGACACGGCGAAGTCCGTCGTCGCCCACGAGTTACCGCGAAACGAGCGCGACCGCATCTTCGGCGTCGTCAAGGAGCGCGCGCCGGGATTCGCTGAGTACGAGAAGCGCACCGACCGCGTCATCCCGATCTTCGAGCTCACTCCCAACGCATGACGGCGCGCTAGTCCGCGAATTTTATTGACGCCTGCGACATCTCAGTCTGCAACTCCGCTGTCACGATTGAGAAACAGAGGCTTCGGCTCGATGCTGATCGCTGCGGGCCTGTCGGTCATGTCATGTCATGTATGCCATCACGATTACGAGCGGCCGGACATGATGAAATGCGAGACGCACGCCGCGTTCGTCTGCTCGCTGTGCCTGAGCACCGACAAGGTTGCCGACGACGTGCTACCCGCACAGGTCTAGTGTCGTGAGTCGTTAATTCGTCGGCAGCCTGTGGTGCTGCCTGACGGCGGACACTAATCGTGACACTAGCCGTGAGATTGTCCTGAGGGTCGTAGCACAAAGGGCAGCCCTGAGTGCAATCTCGGCGCTAGCATCGGGACCGCCTACTTGGGTGCGAGAATCGATCCAGTACAGCTGTGAAGTTACGACTCATGACACTAGCGTCGGGCGAAATCCGGCGCAGTGTTGAGGGAGAAGTCCGACGCCGACGATGTAGGCGGGAACGGCCGTCAATTGCGGAGCGCGTTCCAACAGCTTCAGCAGTGCGGCTGGTGGATTCGGCTGGTGGCCCTCCAGAACGCGGCCCAGCAGCTGGCGATGCAGGACGCGTTGCACTGTCTGGGTGACGACGGTGGGCACCACTCGGCGCCTGCGTACCTTGGCGAGATCGTCTGTCGTGAGTCGGCCGTCCCGAAGCGGTTGCGCCAGAATGCCTGCCGCGGCGACCGCGTCGGCGATGGCCAGGTTGATGCCGACACCGCCCACCGGGGACATGGCGTGTGCGGCATCGCCGATGCACAGCACTCCAGGGCCGTGCCACCGGCGCAGGCGATCAAGGCGGACGTCGAGCACCTTGACGTCATCCCATGACGTGATCGCGTCGGCCGACGATTCGGGGATCAACTCGGCAAGCTCGCGGTGGAGAGCCTCGAGCCCCCGTGACCGCAACTCGGCGTCGCTGCCCTTGGGGATCAGGTACGCGATCTGGAAGTAGCCCACGCGCGGGATCATGACCAACGCCCGCCCGGGTCGGATGCGCGGGATCAGCGAGTACTGGGCATCTTGGTTGCGGGGCAACCGAAACCACCACACGTCGAAGGGCACCGGGTACTCACGAATGGGCAGCGCCGCGTCCCGGCGCACGACCGAAGTGCGGCCATCGCAGCCGACGACCAGGTCGGCCCGCAGCTCGCCGGGTCCATCGGGGGTGGTGTAGCGCACGCCGGTGACTGTGTCGCCGTCGCGGACCAACCCGGTGACTTCGTGTTGCACGCGCAGCGTGAAGGTGGGTTCTGCCTTGGCGGCGTCGGCGATCAGGTCGAGCAGATCCCATTGCGGCACCATTGCCACATACGGGTGCGGCTGGCGGAGCCGACGGAAGTCGACGACGGTGAACAAATGGCCGTCGAGGTCGTACTGGGCCTTCTCGACCTTCGTATGCGACAACTTTTCGAACTTCTCGAAGAGGCCCAATTCGTCGAGCAGGCGCATGGTGACCGGGTGCACCGTGTCGCCACGGAAGTCGCGCAGGAAGTCGGCGTGCTTCTCCAACACGGTGACCTCGACACCGGCGCGCGCCAACAACAACCCGAGAAACAAGCCCGCCGGCCCGCCCCCGACGACCGCGCATGTCGTTTTCTCGCTCACGCTGCCACCGTAAAGTAGTCACGTGCCCAAGGCGCCTGGGGGCGATCAGAACATCGGAATGGATCCGGAGTCGGTGGCTGCGACG
Source organism: uncultured Actinomycetota bacterium (assembly GCA_963713225.1). Classification (GTDB taxonomy): domain Bacteria; phylum Actinomycetota; class Actinomycetes; order Mycobacteriales; family Mycobacteriaceae; genus Mycobacterium. Next base: position 76,185 of record CAVQLB010000007.1, read on the forward strand.
GCGAAGCACAATTTATTCGGGCCTGAGTTCGTGACTGGACGCGCCAATTGGCTAGAACGGCTTGTTAGCTGCGGGAATCGGGCCCCGGATGCCTCGGCGGCATCATGATCACGAATCGACCCTCAGGCTGTGAGTCAGCTCACTGCCGCGTTATATTGTGTCTGTCATCACAGCGAAGGGGTCCTCCATGGCAGAAGCGCTAAACGGCGCGATGGTCCCATCCCAAGTCGGCTCGCGGGCGGCGTCGCGCAGCCACGCCCGCATGTGGTGGGGCGTCCTTCTGCTGGTCATCTTCGTCGCGGCAATCTCCGCGATCGTCGTCACGGCAGTGATGGGTCTGACCACAGAAGCCTTGATCATCGCCATCTTCACGGGAGCGTTCTTCTCCCGCTGCGCCTGCTGACGCGCGCCTAGCCCCGGGCGTCAGTCTCCCGGAGTGTCCTCGGGCGGAACCGGCACTTCGGCGTGCGACGGCACCGTGCGCGCCTTCACTGCGATCCGCCGGCCGACCTCGGTGTAGGCCGCGAACTGCGCCTCGTTGAACCATTGGTCCGAGGTCTTGTCATTGGGGAAGCTCTCGCCGCTCTTGCCTGCCCCGTAGGTCAGCACCCAGTCGGGTAGGTCCTGCCACAACACCGCCTTGGCCACAATCAGTAGTCCCTCGGTTTCCGCACCCAGACCCGCGGCGGCCGGGTACTTGATGACTCCGCGCACCACCGCTCCCGCTGTCAGCCGATTGTTGAGGGAGTGGAACGCATGCCCGGTACCGAACGGTGCCGCCGATCCCGGCGCCAGATTCGGGACGCCGTAGTCGCCACGCTCGTCGAGTTCGACCTCGACGCCGAGCTCGAAGCGCGCCAGCCGGATGGCATCCGACAACCCGGACAACAACGGGGGAGTGTCGCCGCCGCCGTCGATGACATAGATCAGCCGGCAGCGTCGTCGCAACGCCTCCACCAGCCCCAGGTTCTCGTAGTGGCCACCGTCGGTCACCTGCACCAGGCGTGCTTGCTTGCGGTTGATCCCGAACAGCTCCCGGTAGAAGTACCCCGCGCCACGCACCGACGGTAACGCCTTCGGGTAAAGGGGTTGTGCCGCATTGTCTCTGGCGTTCTTGACGAATGTCGGGTTGGGCAGCCAGGTGCCGAGCCGGGCGCCCGACACGGCCAGCAGCGACTGGAACCCCTTGTTCATCCGTCCCATTGCGGAGGCGAACGCCGCGCCGCTGATCGCCACGGCGGCCTGCACGGTCAGGTCGCGTTTGATGCGCGACGCGGAGACCTTGATCGTCTGCTCGGTGTTGAGCCAGCCGAGGGCCGGGCCGCCGATGTAGTCGGCACTCAGAACGTAGGACACCGCATTGAGTCCGGGCGCAGGCTTTTCATCACCGGAAAGCGCAGCCGCAGCGGCGAATACGAACTTTGGCCCGCCCGCTTCCGTCTTGCCGTAGAGGTTCAACCACGTCCCCTCTGTGGATGCGTAGCCCGAAGCCTCGCCCTTGATCCGGCGAACAGCGGTCGCCCGCGCCAGCCGCCCCCGGTAGAACGGATGCAGGCTCAGGGAGGTGACGTCGACGCAGCTCAGCACGACAACAAGAAGAGCCAGGCCGAGGAGGATCCAACGCCAGTGCGGAACGGGCGTGATACTCGTGTGGTCCTGGGTCACCCAGTCGAAAACCTGCGCTGCCGCGATGCCGAGCACCAACAGCCACGCGAGGGTCAAAACCGTCAACGTCAGCAGCACGATCAGTAGCTGAACTACGCCGGGAGGCAGCATCTTTCGAAGTCCTCTAGCCTTGCCGTCGCCGGACTCTTCTTTCTTCTTGGTGACCATCGAGATGATGGTCGCTCCGTACTGCAAGACCACGACGGCGGCGAGACCACCGAACGCCGCAACTGACGGCAGCTTGTTGTCCGGCGTCGGCAGAAGCGGTGCACACAGCCACATCAGTCCCGGCAGCGTCACCGTCACCGCAAGGACCAGGAGCGCCAGCAGTGTGGTGGCACCCGCCGCCATGTTGAGGCCGTCCTTGAAGACGGTGATCGACCGTTCCGTCGACACGTATTCGCAGAGCAGGCCGGCGGCACCGAGAATCAATGCACACACGAGCGGTATCGCGACGGCTGTCGCCGCCACCGCGAGATGAGTGTCGAGTGCCTGTAGGTGGATGGGCTCCGGCGGTGCCGCATGCCGCCACGGCACTATCGCGGCCAGGGGAAGCCTCGCCACGAACCAGCCGAAGACCCAGCCGACGATCACCGCGACCAGGAACACCAGAAGCAGCGACGCGATCAAGTTCTTCAGCACCTCGGCCAGCGCCCTGAGGAGTCCGATCGGTGAGTCGGCGATATAGCTGGCCCGCCGCCGAAGGAAGGCGAACTCCGGTGAGCCAGGGCTGAATCTGTCGGCGAGGGTGAGCTTTCGGCCTTTGTTCTCTTCTTTCTCTTCCTCCTCCTTGACGGCTGCGACTCCGCCGGTGCTCCTCCTTCTGTATCGTCAGCAGTCTCGCGCCCGCGGTGTAGCCGCCGCCGGATACCGAGATGATGTAGTCGAAGCCGTCGAGCAGCGGTGCCCCATGCCATCGCGGCGGCTCGCCCTCGTCGTCCTCATCGGGCTCGCGAGACAGGGTCTGCATCGCACCCATCGCCACGCAGCCCGAGCGAATTCCGCCACCCGATAGGCACAGTGCGGTGGCCGTTCGCGGGATCTTTTCGCCGCTGTCATCCTCCGTCGTGAGGAGATCGTCAGCACCGGGAACGTAAAAGGCTTGACGCCAGGTGTTTTCGACGTCGTCCTGATTGCGCGCGGGCGGTCCGGGCTCTGGGAGGGTGAGTGCCCTGTCCCACCACTCCCTGCCGTTTTCGCGGCGACTCCAACGAGAGATATAGGAGACGATTACCCGCCAGACGGCGAATATCGCTGCAGGGACCGCGAATATCGCAACGATCAGTGCGCACCATTTCACCGTCGCAAGCGCCGCCGGAGCGATGATCCAGAATCTGTCGGGCAGGAAATCCAAGAACTGGGGCGGGTTCCTCGACAACAGCACGGTGATGTTCTCTGCGACGTCCATCGCGCTCGCCACGATGACCGCGCCGAAGATCGCGAAACTCAGGTTCCTGGCCGAATTCGAGAACGCAAGCATGATCACCATGAAGATGACCGAGCAGGTAAACAGAATGAGGAAATAACCGCCGATGACCGACCAATCCCTGGAGATGACATCGTGGATGTCCGACGCCAGGTCCGCGCCCGGATCGGCGGCATTCGCGACGTCGCGTTCCAGCGTCAGCGGTTCCATCCGCCGTTCGCCGAAGACGTATCTGATCAGGAATTCCGGCCCGGCAGCCGAGAAGTTGCCCGCCAACAGCCAAATGCCGTAACCGATTGCGGCAAGCGGGATACCGGCGCCGAGGAGCCAGGCGGTCGCAACCGCACCGACCGGTCGGCGCGCGCGACGAGTGTGGGCAGGATCGGAATCGGTGTCAGACATATGGCCCCCAGCGACGAATTATCGTGCCGCCATTCTGACAACTTCTGTGCCGATTATTGCGGCGTTCGCCTAATTGTTATGACTCACAATTCGGTCAACCCTGTGCCACCACATTGTTCGCGCCGGAATTCTCGATCGATGGTGATCCGGCGTGGAAAGTGACCCGGTTTTCGACGCCGGAGGCGCTGAGCGAGTCGGCGATGTCGACCGTCACGATGTTCTTGATACCGGACACGCTCACCTTCACGCAGTGCCCGGTGATGTTCACGGTGTTGCGAATACCGCTGATGTTTACCGTGGCGTCGTTGCAGGCGATCGTCTTGTTCTCGTCGATGCCGGAGACGGTGACCGTTTCACCGGGAGCCGGGGAAATGACGTTCGGGTCGGCGCCAGGAGCGCCGGGCGCCGCGGGGATGCTCGGCGCCTCGACCGACGGGATCGACGGGATCGACGGGATGGACGGGAAGTCGATCCTTCCGCTGCCACCGGAGTCGTTGACGCCCGACATCCGCGTGTAGAAGACGACGACGCCCGCGGCGATTGCCAGGAAGACAATAGCTATCAGGCCGAACACCAACCACGGAATGCCCCCGGACACCTTGCGCGGCGTCCCGTACGGCTGGGTTCCGTACTGCTGGGTCCCGTACGGCTGCGTGCTGTAGGGCTGTTCGCCGTAGGACTGGGTGCCGTAGGGCTGGGTGCTGCCGTAGGTCTGAGTGTTGTAGCCGGGCGGGGCGTAGCCGGGCACCGGTGGCGGCAGATACGCGTTGCCGGTGTTGCCTTGCCCGGTACCCAGTTCGCTTGCCTCGGCCTGGTTGGCGATCCCGCGCTCGAGCTCCCTGATCCGGGCCTCAGGGTCGTCCTCGGAGTTCATGGGCCGATGGTCCCACAGCAGGGGCGACGAAGTGGGCAACTCATGCAATTGGAATGCCACCAGATCAGCCGCTAGGCACGACCGAGCTGTTGGCCGATCGTAGTGTAAGCCCCAGTGCCGGAGCCGATCTCGCCAGGGTCCGAGCACACACCGTCGCCGTCATTCCCATATTGAACAGGAGGTCGTTTGCACGGCGGGCATTATGGCAACTCCGACGTCATGATCGGAAAGCTGCGCTCCGTCGTCGCCGACTGCAAAGACCCTGCTGCGTTGTCGAATTTCTACCAGAGCGTGCTCGGCGGCAACCTGCACGAGGAAGACCACACATGGTGTGTGCTCACCGAACCGACGGGGCGCCGGCTCGCGTTTCAACTCGCCCCGGAGCATGAGCCGCCGCGGTTCCCCGACCCGCGCGGATCTCAGCAGTTCCATCTCGACATCGAGGTCGAAGACGTCGATGCCGCGGAGAAGGACGTGCTGGCGCTGGGGGCGACCCGGGTGACCGGCGCCGTCGAGGACGGAACGTACCGCGTGTACCGCGATCCCGCGGGCCACACGTTCTGCCTGGTATGGGCAGCCCCGAGCGACGAGTCCGGTTGAGCGGCGCCCGAATATGACCAAAGGCTGACGGAAGCCGCTACGCCCGCGATCAAGCGGGTATCCAAGAAGTGTGGCGGCACCAGGTTTCATCGCCATCGGCAGTGGTGCGGCGGGGTTGACCGCCGCGGAGACGTTTCGCCGAAAACACCCGAAGATCCCTGTTCGCATCCTGAGCAGCGACCCCGCACTTCCCTACGCCAAACCGCCGCTCAGCAAGGCCTACCTCTGCGGCCGGGACCCCAAGCTCGACCTGCACAGCCCGGGCTGGTTCGTCCGGCAGGCCATCCAACTGCACCGCGGCATCACCGTCGACCACCTCGACCTCACCAACCGCGAAGTCGTCACCGCGGCCGGCAGGCGCTACGCCTATTGGCATCTGGTGCTGGCCTCGGGCGCCACCCCGGTGCCGCTCGACGTGCCCGGCGGAGAAGCGGCGCTGTCCCTGCGGTCGTTCGCCGACGCCGTCGTCCTGCGGATGGCGGCCAAGCACTCCGACTCGGCCGTCGTGGTGGGCGGCGGGCTGATCGGCTGCGAGGCGGCGTCCTGTCTCGCAACCCGCGGGGTGGCGACCACGCTGGTGGCACCCGAACCGGTGCCTGTGTACCGCCGGTTCGGCGTCGAGGTCGGCGAGCGCGTAATAAAGATGCTGTCCGACAACGGTGTTCGCTTCATCGGGTCGACGAGCGTGACCGCCGTCGAGGACCGCGGAGTCACCCTCGACACCGGTGCCGCGGTGGAGGCCGAACTTGTCGTGTCCGCGACCGGGGTGCGTCCCGACAGCAGGCTTGCAACCGCTAGTGGTCTCGACACCGAGGACGGCCGCGTCGTCGTCGACGCGCGCATGCACACCTCGGTGCCCAATGTGTACGCCGCAGGCGACGTGGCGCTCGCCTACAACGTGACCGCGGGACGACGGATAGCGTCCGAACACTGGCACGACGCCACCCAGCAGGGCCGTGTCGCCGGTACGGTGGCGGCGGGCTATTCCGCGGCCTGGGACGACGTTCCCGAGTTCTCCTGTGAAATAGGCCGATCGGCGTTGACCTATCGCGGGTGGGGGACCGGCTATGAGGACAGCAGCCTCACCGAACATCGCGACGGATTCACGGCGACCTACCGGTCCGGTCAACAGGTCGTCGGCGTGCTGAGCGCTACAGCCAGTCCCGCCGCTTGAACATCCAATACAGCACCAGCACCAGCACGACGATGATCGCCGTGCTCGTGACGAAGCCGCCGACCGTCTCGATACCCGGGGTAGGACACGTTCTGCCCGTAGAACCCGGTGATCGCCGTCGGCACCGCGATGATCGCCGCCCAGCCCGTCAGCTTCTTCATCACCGTGTTCAACCGCGCATCCTGCAGCGACAGGTTGGTTTCGAACACCGTGGTGACCATGTCCCGCACCGATTCCGTCCACTCCGACGCCCGCAGCACGTGGTCATAGAGGTCGGCGTAGAGCTCGTCGAGTTCGGGAGCGGTCTTCGCGTCCAGCCTGCGGTGCTGGATCGAGTTGACGACCTCCCGCATCGGCAACACCACCCGGCGCAACTCGACCAGATCCTTGCGCAGCCGAAAGGTCTTGCGCTGCAAGCCTCCCCGTGGGCTGTTGTTCTCGAACAGGTCGTCCTCGATTGCCTCGACACCGTCGTCGAGGGCCTGCACCGCCTCGAAGTGGCCGTCGACCACGACGTCGAGCAGGCCGTGCACCAGCGCACCGACGCCGTACTCCTGTCCGCCGAGCTCGTCGAACCGCTGTGAGACGGCGTCGATGTCGTACCACGGCGACAGCCGCACGGTGATGAGCCCTCGCGGCAGCACGAACCCGGAGATGCGGTGAACCGCGAGCGCAGATTCGGAGTCGTCGGCGGGCTTCGTCTCCGAGACCGCATAGACGGTGAAGAAGGTGTGCGTCCGGTAGACGGCGGCCTTGGTGCGCTCGGCCTCGGCGAGGGCGTCCTCGACGGCCCAGCCGTTCAGCCCGAGTTCCTGCGCCAGGTCGGCAAGCGCTGCATGGTCGGGGTCGAAGATGTCGCACCACACCAGGGCGTCGTCCTCGACGAGGTAGTCCGAGATCGCCGAGAACTCGAAGTCGTCCTGCGGCTTGCCGCCGCGCCACACCCGTCCGCGGATATCGGTCATTCGACCATCATCCCAAGTCGGCCGGCGGGGCCCAGCCGAACCCGTCGAGCACCGACGTCACGCCCGACCTTCCATCGGCGCTCGATCTCCGGCGCCGACGTCCCCAGCCACCGGCCGGCCTCCTGCACCGCCAAACCCTGTGCCAACGCCAGCAATACGTGCGCGATGTCCGTCGGATCCCCGCCGAGCAGGCCCTTGTCGATGCAGCGCTGGATCCGGCCGACGAAGACCTCGCGAACCGCCGCCCCCGCCGCCAGTTCGTCGGGGCCCGGCTCGAAGTCGGCGAACGGCCGCGAGAACATCACCTGCGCCAGCTTCGGATAGGCGCGGCAGAACAGCCGGAACACCGGCACCAGTCGCTCCAGATCTGCCTAGCGCGTCGTCCGTCTGCGGGATTTTGGCCAGCTCGCCGCCCAACAACCGGAAGCCCTCGAAGAACATCGCGCGCACCAGGCCGGCCTTGTCGTCGAACAGCTCGTACACCGCGGGTACCGACGTCGCCGCCCGCTCGGCCACCCGCCGCGTCGTGAACCGGGCGATGCCTTCCTCGCCGAGCGTCGCGATCGCGACCTCGAGCACCCGATCCCGAAGCTCGGGGGTGCGCTGCTTGGCCCTCGGCATCGCAGCGGCCTAGCTGGCCGCGAACTCCGTCGGCAGGCCGTCGATGCCCGCGCGGATCGCCGCCAGCGCGGACTCGCGCGCCTTCAACTTGCTCGCCAGATGTGCGCCCGCATGCAAGGTCGCCGCCGCCTCGACCGCGACCTCCTGCGCCCGCGCCAGCACCTTGTCCGCGTCGACGATCTCGTCCAGCCAGCCGCCTGCGATCGCGTCGTCCCCGACGAACGTCGCCGCCATCGACACGCCCCGGTGGAACGCCGCAGGCGTCAGCCGCATCCGCATGATCTCGATCGCCGAGATCGGGATCGTCATGCCGATCGCCACCTCGATGGCCTGGCACCGCGACTTCGGGGCGCCGACCCGGTGGTCGCCGCTCAGCAGCAGGAAGGAGCCCATCGCGATCGCAGGACCGGTCGCGGCCATGATGACCGGCTTCGGGAAGGTCAGGCAGCGCACGGACAATTCGAAGCCGCCTGCCAGCATCCCCAGCGCCGCCTTCGGGTCGCCGGACTGGAAGACCGAAAGGTCGAACCCGCCGCTGAAGACCCGGTGATTGCCCGCCAACACGACGGCCTTGGCGTCGTCCTTCTCGGCGCGGTCGAGCGCCTCGTTGATCGCGGCCTGCATCGCGGGCCCGAGCACGTTCACCTTGCCGTCGTCCAGCGCGATCGTCGCGACGGACTCGTTGAGCTCGTAGTTCACCGGGCTGGTCATCAGGTCTCCCTTGACGTGCGCATTCGTTTCATATCGATGTTACGAAACGATGTTACGAAAGCCAAGGATGGTCGAGAAGCGGCGGGTCAGCCGCCGCCGAGGCCGCGACGGTGCCTGCCGTTGATGACCCGGGTCTGGGCATCGTCGTCGTCGTACGGCGGTTCCTCGTCGTACGGGGGCGGCGGGTCGTCATACGCGGGCGGCAGCCCGTCGAACCGCTGCTGCGGCGGCCCGTTGTATCGCTTCTGCGGCTGTGGCGGCAGCTGCGGCGGCGGCAGCTCGTCGACCGCCACCGGCGCGGCAGGCGGCTGTTCTGCAGCCTCCGCCTCGACGTGGTACTGGCTGCGGTAGCGGTCGCGTTGCTCGTTGGCGGCCGCGTTGATCCGATTGATCTCGACCTGCAGCACCTCCTGGCGGCTTTCGGTCGAGGCGTAGTGGTAGTACGTCAGCAGCCCGCGCAGCAGTTCCAGCTTCTGCTTCTCCTGGCGCGCCAGGTCGTGCGTCGTCAACAGCTCCAGCCGCTCCACCGGGTGCAGCATCGCCCAGTCCAGCACCGCGGGCGTGCGGTGCTGGCGGCCGGAGTACTTGCTCTTCGCCTTGCCCTGGCGGGAGGACTTCGGCTGGTCGTAGAACGTGACGGCCCCGGCGAAGCGCGAGCTGATGGACTCGCCCAGCTGCTTGCGGTCCAACGCCGAATCCCACACCGTGCGCCACTCCTGCGACGGCGCCAGGTAGGGGATCTCCGCGGGCAGTTTCAGCGGGACGATGTCGACGTAGTTGTCCGCGTCGGCGCTTTCATAGCGCGGGACCGTGGGCGGGGTGGCGAATTCGAGCTTGATTCCATAGGCGGGTTTCTGGCCGAAGTTCTTCACCACCAGTTCGACGAGGTGCCAGTCCTGCGCGCTGGGCTCCATATACATCGCGACATTCGGCTGCGACACATCCTCGTTGTCGAGCCTGGCCTTCTGGAACTGCCGCCACGCATAGATCAGCGCTGCAATGGTGACGCAGACGGCCAGCCAGGCCGCCATCGCGGTCCACGCCCCGGAGGACAAGTTCGCAATATCGCTGGCGCGTTCGTCGAACCAATCCGTAATCCCCACGCGTCGCGTTATATCACGGTCTGCCCCCAGGGTCAGAATTCGTCGACGCCAGCCCGTAAATATTTGCTGCCGCGGCAATATCCAGTGAGTTAGATGAGGCTGAAGTGCCTCACGAGGTCAATTCCCCAGGTTGCCAACAGGAAACTCACCCGCTCGCGCTGGTGGCGCCGGTGCGGATCATGGTCGCCAGATCCTCGCGGTCGGAGATGTCGAGTTTGATGCAGGCGCGGTACAGATGGCCCTCGACGGTGCGCACCGACACCACCAGCCGGTCGGCGATATCCCGGTTGCTCAGCCCGGCGGCGACCAGGTTGGCGATCTCCCGTTCGCGAACGGTCAGCGGCAGCGGGTGCGCGGCCAGGTCCAACGCCGGTGTGCGGATCCCCCCGCACTCCGCGGCCAGCCGGGTCGCCGCGGCGGCGGCCTCCATGCTGCGGCGCTTGTCGTCGGCCGCCTCGAACGCGACCGCCGCCTGCGCGGCCGCATCGGCGGCAGACAGCAGGGCGCCGATCTGCTCGAACTGCTGCGCCGCCTCGAAGATCGCGGCGGCGTCACGGTCGCGGACCGCCGTGGCGTGCGCGGCGATGACCGGCGCCAACCTGCCGCCGGTGCAGACCGGCAGGCCGGCCAGCCGATCGAGGCAGGTCTGGTCGCCGAACCGCACCGCGTCGTGCAGCGCCAGCATCTCGATCGCGGTCTGCTTCGACTCCGACGCCAGCCGCGCAGCGTCGAGTGCGAGTTCGATTGCGGCGCTGACGTTTCCCTCCGCGGCAGCGAGCCAGGCCTCGGCGATCCGCAGCTGCGGCGCGAATACCGCGACGTGCTTGCCGCTGCGGGTCCGTAGCTCTGCCACCATCTTGGCTCCTGCGTCCGCGCGGCCCAGCGCGCAGTACGACTGGGCCAGCAGCAGGCGGGCCGGGAAGCTCCACGACGCGGCCGACTCCGACGTCAGCGCGGCGACCGTCTGCTCCATGCGGGAGACGGTGTCGGCGAACCGGCCGCGACCGAGTTCGACCGTGCCGACCAGAACGTTGGCCATGCCCCACGCCAGATACTGGCCCGCCGAGGTGATTCGGACGATGTCGGCGGATCGCTTTGCGGCGGTGTCGAAGTCGCCGCTGAGCACGAGCGCCCGGACCTCGCCGAACGCGGTCAGATAGCGCAGCAGCCCGTCGACCTTGTCGTCGAACTCGTGGCCGCGTTCGGCGACCGCCTCGACGTCATCGCCGCGGCCCATCAGCGCCAGCGCGAGCGCACCGCCGAACACCGCCCATTCGACCGCGGCGGCGGACGCGTCGGGGTTGGCGAGCACCCCCTGCGAGAGCGTGACGGCCTCCTCGAGTTGGTTCTCGAACAGCCGGGAGGCCGACGCGACACCGGCGACGACCAACTTGAGGCCACTATGAGTGACCTTGTTGCACAACAGCTCCAGCACCTCGTCGGCGCCTTCGGCATCCCCCATCGACCAGTGCAGGTTGGCGATCCGCACCAGTCCCCACCGGACCAGCTCCAGTTCGTTCATCGAGTTCGGGTCGAACGCGATCAGCGTCTCTTCGGCCTCCGCGGAGTTGCCCTGCCACAGCAGCGAGCGCGCCAACAGCTCACTGGCCACCAGGCCGCCGCCGCGGTTCACCGCCGCCCTGGCCAACCGCTCGCCGAGCGTGACGTTGGTCAGTGCGATGGCATCGCGCGCCGCGGCGACCAACAGGTCGAGTTCGGGGGACTGGTCGCTGTCGAGGCTCAACTCCGCCAGCCGAATTCGATCCGTCGGGCCTTGCAACGGCTGGCCCTGCAGCGCGCGCACCACCTGACCGCGCAGCCGGCGCGCCCCCGCCATGCCCAGCCGACGACGGATGACCTCACCGAACAAGGGGTGGTTGAACCGCACATCGATGCCGCCGTGCTCCTCGGCGACGCGGATCAGGCCGCGGCTTTCGGCCTCCTCGACGGCGTCCTCGCCCGCGATCCCGCTCAGCGTGTCGAGGTCGAGCGGCTCGCAGAACGTCAGCAGCCGCAGCGCGTGCAGCACATTGTCGGGCAGCTGATCGACGCGGCTGTCCAGCAGCGAGGCCAACTCGGACGTGACGGCCGTCCGGCCGCGCAGCTGCCACACGCCGCGAACCTGGCGCAGCGTGCCCGCTTCCAACGCACCCTCGACGAGGTGCCGCACGAACAACGCGTTCCCGCCCGACGCCTCCCACATCAGGTCGGCGGACAGCCCCTCCACCCGGCCGCCGAGCGCCGACTCGATCAGCGCCACGCACTGGTCCTTGGTGAACGGCATCAGATGCAGGCGCTGAAGATAGCCGTCCTTCCACAGCGAGGTGATCGCATCGGGCACCGTCTCACCGGACCGGACGGTGGCCACAATGCGCACGGAGCCGTCGAGCGCCAGCTGATGCAGCAGCGTTGCCGACAGTTGGTCGAGCAAATGCGCATCGTCGACGCCGATCACCGAATGTCCTTCGGACAGAATCGTTTCGCGCGCCGCAGCCAGGAATGCGACCGGATCTCGTGACGTGGCGGCCCCCACCAAGTGCGCAAACACGCCGAGTGGGATGCTGCGCGCCGATTCGGTGCCTGCCACCCACTGCACCCGCGTGGGCAGTGACTGTGTCACCAAGCGAGCAAGCGTTGTTTTGCCAACGCCCGCATCGCCGACCAGAACGATGCCGCAGACGCCCTGTTGGTCGACCAGTGCTGACTCGATGGTCGTGTATTCGTTGTCACGCTGGACGACCGGCCAGTTTTGGGCCATAGCCTGCGACTTTACTCTTTTGCGCTAACAAACAATGAGTAGTCGCATACCCCAATTTGTCCGTGGTGCAGTGAGTTTGGGTTACGACGCCACCGCGGCGAGTTCGCCGGATTCGTCGGCCGTTGCCTTTTGCGTCGGCGCTGTCTCGGGCTCGAGCAGACGCTCGGCGCGCGCGACCCAATCCAAGTCGGTCCAGACGATGCGCGCGGGCAGCCGGCGCCAGTAGTCGGGATGCGAGCGCAGGTACACGTCGACGCTGGCGTGCACGAGCGCATCGTCGGGCACCCTGCGCAGCCGCAGCGATCGCGCGCCCTCGGCAAGTGCATCGAGTTCGGTCGGTGCGGGTGTGGGCGGGGTTGCGTCGCGAATGATCGCGCCCGCCTTGATCACACCGTCGAGCATCCAGTCGAGGGTGATGTCGGCCAACGGCCAGTACGCATTCGGGCCGCCGACGATGTCGCAGTGCGCACCGCGGAACCAGACTTCCTCGATGTCGTCGCCGCCGCCGACCCGGCACACGCCGAAGGGGCCTGATCCGCCGTCGATGGCGACCGCATGCCGTCCGGCGACGACGTTGCCCAGCGAATCTTCCGCGGAAAGTCGCGGCGTGCCAGGCACTTTCACGGTGTCCCACAGTCCGAGGAAATGCACCGGCACGGCGATGTCATTCCGCCCCGTCAATCCGCACGCCAACTGATGGATCTGATGCCATTCGGCCGGTGTGCGGCTCTGGCCGGGCAGCGCGTAGGCGTCCAGCGCGATAGTCGAGCACGTGGTCGGAGTCATCCGGCAGCATCCCGACGGTGCCGAGCATTCTGGCCAGTGCCCGTGCGCAGTACGCGCCGCGCCCGCCACCGATCAGGAAGATCCGGTCGTCGGGCTCCCAGTGCTCGGCGAGGAACAAGTACGCGTCGACGACGGATTCCCGGGCCGCCGCGGCGACGGTCCCGCGCCACTGGCGGGCAGCCGGGTTGAGGAGCTGGGGGGAGCCCAGCGCCGCCTCGCCGGCGGCGTACCAGACGAGCTGCCCGTCGTCGGTGGCGTCCAGCAGCCGGAGCAGAGTTTCGACGTTGGTCGCATCGTGCGGACCCGGGCGGGCATTTGTGCTGTCAAAGCACATGACGAGGTTCTTCATAGCGAACTCCCTGACCACTCGTCTTCGTTATTGAAGACGCTGACAATGAGAGATTGCCAAGCAATGGTCCGCGTGTCTTGCGTATTGCACTACTCGACTATTTTTCTTCTACGATTTCGGAAGCGAGTAGGCCTGATCGGTGCGGATTCGGTGGCCCGTCTTCGCGCAGCATGCCACGGCGAAATCAGCCATTTGCCGACCGCGGCGAAATACAGCCTGCCGGACTGTGCTTGCCGACTAATCGACGACGTCGAAGTTATGCGGTACAAGCAACGCCGACTCGGCGCCAGGCAGGCCTGCGCTCAGCCGCCCACCGGCAGCTCGACACCCGGGCTGATCGGATCGGCGTGCAACTCAATGGTTTCCGGCACGGTGCCGGGCGGCACGTCGTAGGCGACGCCGACGTCGACCTGGCCGCCGGGCGGGATCTCCGCGAAGCCGCCGCCCACGTAGGACGACGCCTCATCGTCGATGGAGTACACGGCGCCCGCCGCCTTCAGCTTCTGGAAGGTGCCGAGGAAGGTCGCGGAGTCCGGGCTGGTGTTGCGCACCGTCAGGCGGACGACGATGAACTCGCCCTGCGCGTCCTTGGTGAGGACCTCGTTCGTCGCGTCGCTGACGGTGGGGCCGCGCTCGACGCCCGTGACGGTGAACTCCAGTGGGCCGTCCACCGCCCCAGCGGCGGGAGGAGGCGGCGACGCTTCGGCCGGGGAGGTCTCGGTCGTCGTCGTCTCCGTCTCGGTGACCGTCGACTGCGACGTCTCGGTGCCGGCCGGCGAACTGAGGTCGGTGGTCTCGTCCTTCTGAATCACGAACGCGTAGACCGCGACCAGGACGAGCGCCAGGAGCAGCGCGGCGACGGCTCCGGAGAACCAGACGATCAGGTTGCGGTTGTCGACAACGGCGGGCGGCTCCGTCCCTACCGGCGGCTCCACCACCGGTGGCACGGCCGGCGTCGGCGTGGTGGCGTCCGCATACGGCGCGGGCTCGCGCAGCGGCACCTGCGTCGTCGGCTGCTCGGTGATCGGCAGCTGCTCGGGTTCGGGCTCCGAGTCTGGGGCGCGGTGCGCACCAGTGCGTTCGGGGGGAGCCTCGAACGGCTCGAAGGACGAGGGAGCCTGGCCACTGAACTGTTCGGGGGCTGGCTGAAACGGCGGCGCTGCGGGGGTTCGATGCTCGGTCCAGGACATGCCGTCGAAGTACCGAAGCGCGGCGGAGTCCTCGGGATCGGGATACCAGCCTGAAGGGGTGGGCGGTGTCGTCATCGAGTGGGTTCCCTCCCGTTTGGGCGCCTGCAGGCGCTCAGACACGGCAGCATCGCCGTGGTCAGAACCCTACTGCGAGATCAGCCGCCCATCAGCATGTGCCACTGATCCAGATTGCTTGCCCGGTACACGTAATTGGTGCGCCGCACCTCCGACAGCGAGGCGCTTGGCTCCATCGAGTACCAGTGCCCGGGGAACACCGTCGGATCGCCCGGCAGCTTCGCGAGCTGCTGCAGGCTGCGGTACATGTCGTCGACGTTGCCGCCGGGGAAATCGGTGCGGCCGCAGCCCTCGAGGAACAACGTGTCACCCGCGACGAGTCGGCCGTCGAGCAGGAAGCACTGGCTGCCCGGCGTATGACCGGGCGTGTGCAGCAACTCGATCTCGATGTCGCCGACGTTGACCTTGTCGCCGTGCTCGTGCGAGGTGAGATCGCTGCGTGGGATGCCGGTGATCTGCGAAACCCAGTCCGCCTCAAGGCTATTGACGTGCACGGGCACGCTCTGCCGCTCCAGCAGCTCGGCCAGGCCCTTGAGCTCGAAGCCCATCATCGACCCGCCGACATGGTCGGGGTGGTGATGGGTGACCAGCACGCCGGACAGCCGCATGCCGTCGGCCTCCAACGTGTCGACGAGGTCGTTGGCGGCATAGGCGGGATCGACGACGACGGTGTCGCCGGTCTCCCGGTCGCCGATCAGGTAGGAGAAGTTGCGCATCTGCTGGGCGATCATGTCGGTCGTCGCGAAGTCGCGCCCCGACAGCAGCTGCCGAAAGTACAGGCGTTCGGTCATGGGCTCAGCTTATGTTTCGCGGTAGACCGGCTAGCCGTCGCGGTGCAGTCGCACCATGCGGGTGGTGCTGCTCTCGTCGAGATCGACGACGTCGCTGCGCGAGCGCAGGAAGTCGCTGAACGACCGGAAGCCCAGCGACTTCTCGGAGAACGACGGGTCCATCCGCTTCATCTGTGCCTTGACCGCCGAGTTGTGCAGCCAGTCAGCGTCGTCCTTTTCGTGGCCGATGCGCAGCGCCCGCTCCAGCAGGCCCGTCGACGCGGCCTGTCGATCCGCGGGCTCGGCCTCGTCGTCGTCGGCTTCTTCCTTCGACTTCGCCTTCCGGGTGGCCTTTTTCGGCGCCGCGGGCTCGACGGTCGGGATGCCGGGCAGCGCGTCGTAGGTGACGAACTCGTCGCAGGCGGCGGCCAGCGACCTGCTGCTGGCGCCCGCGACACCGATCCCGACGACGTAGCGCCCCAGTCGCTTGCACCGTTGCGCGAGGGCGATGTAGTCGGAGTCGCCGCCGACGATCACCACGTGTGTGAGGTCCGGCAGCCGGAACATGTCCTCGACGGCGTCGACGGCCAGCCGGATATCGGCGCCGTTCTTGCCGTACGCGGCCGCCGGGAACAGCTGGACGAGGTCGACCGCACGGCCGACGAGCTGACCCTGGTACTTGGCATTGAGGTCGGCCGACCAGTCGGCATAGGCCCGCGTCAGCACCAGCGTGCCGAATGACGAGGCGAAATCGATGATGGCCCCGAGGTCGACGGTGGCCTTCGTCAGCTTGTCGTCTTCCAGTCCGCGCGCCTTGTCCTTCTGGAACGAGTTGCGCCCGTGCACCTGGTCGTAGCGGGAGATCACGATGTTGTCGAAGTCGAGATAGACCGCCACGCGCGGGGCGTCGCCCGCTATCACCGACTCCGGCATGGGTCTGGTCTACCACAGCGCTGGCAGATAAACCCTCCCGCGCAAACTGATTCGTTAATGTTCCACAGCGCGTGAACCTGGGTTATGGTTCATTTGCCGGACTTTGGCTAATTGGCTCACAGAAGGGTCGCTACTCGTGACCACACCTTCTCGGCCCGGCCCTCCGTCAGGGCCGAACAGGAAGGTCATCGTCGGCATCCTCGGCGCGGTCGCCCTGCTTGTCATCGTCGGTGTGGCCGCGGTGGTGATGACGATGCGCACCGACGTCGGCGACACGTCGGTCACGGTCAAGACCCCCAATGCGTCCAGCGAGACGTCGGCCGTCGCAGAGGAAAACGAGGTCGGGGTGGAGGCGCCGACGCTGGAGGACCAGGCGTACAGCGTCGGTATGCCGGCGCGCGACGGCAACTTCGAGTTCGTCGTCTCCGGATTCGAGCGGGCCCCCGTTGTCACCGACCCGGAGTTTCCCGATCTGCAGAAGCCCGCGCAGGGCGAGTTCATCCTGGTCAAGATGCTCGTCACCAACGTCAGCGCCGAACCGCAGACGTTCTTCGCGTCGTACAACACCCTGTCCGACGGGAACACCGAGTATCGGGCCGACGACGAAGCGTGGATCTACCTGGGCAACACCCTGGCCGACCTCAATCCCGGCGACTCGATCGACACCGCGGTGGTATTCGACGTACCGGTGGGCACCGATCCGGAGTTCATCGAGCTTCACGACGGCCCGTTTTCGGAGGGCGTAACCGTCGGGCTCTAAGCAGTTTGGCGAGGCAAACCGCGAGAATGTACCCTCTTTAAGGCCCGTGAGCGTGACTGCGCTGGGTCAGGCCCCCTTAGCTCAGTCGGTAGAGCGTTTCCATGGTAAGGAAAAGGTCAACGGTTCGATTCCGTTAGGGGGCTCGGTGGTCGCCGGTGCCACCGGCGACGCAGGGCGATGTAGCTCAGTCGGTTAGAGCGAACGACTCATAATCGTTAGGTCGCCGGTTCGAGTCCGGCCATCGCTACAAGAAGAACTACGAGAAGTGTGAAAGAGGGCAGCTGAAGTGGCGTCCAGTACCGATGTTCGGCCGAAGATCACCTTGGCCTGCGAAGTGTGCAAACACCGCAACTACATCACCAAGAAGAACCGGCGGAACGATCCCGACCGGCTCGAGATCAAGAAGTTCTGCCCCAACTGCGGCAAGCACCAGGCCCACAAGGAATCGCGTTAAACGACAGCGCGCACCGTTTGCTGACAGATCGTTGACTTAGGTAGGTTAAGTAACGTGTCGCTGTCGAAAAGCCTGGTCGGGCTGCATTACAGGCACCCCGACCATTACGTAGTGGGGCGGGAAAAGATCCGCGAGTACGCCGTGGCCGTCAAGAATGACGACGAGGCCTTCCAGTACGAGGAGGCTGCCGCCGACCTTGGCCACGATACGATCCTGGCCCCGCTGACGTTCATTTCGGTGTTCGGCTACCAGGCGCAGCTCGCGATGTTCCAGACCAACAACATCGCGATCGCAGATGAGAAGATCGTCCAGGTCGACCAGGAGCTCAAGTTCCTTCTGCCGATCAAGGTAGGCGATCGTCTTTACTGTGATGTGTACGTGCACTCGATTCGGCAGTCGTTCGGTGCAGACATCATCGTGACGAGGAACATCATCACCAACCAGGACGGCGAAGTCGTCCAGGATACGTATACGACCCTCGCGGGTCGTTCGGATGGAGAAGAAAGTGGCTTTGACGATGGCGCTGCGTGAGTTCGATTCGGTGAAGGTGGGCGACGAGCTTCCCGAGAAGGTCATCCCCCTGACCCGGCAGGACCTGGTGAACTACGCGGGCGTGTCCGGAGACCTCAATCCGATCCACTGGGACGATGAAATCGCCAAGCAGGTCGGCCTCGACACCGCGATCGCGCACGGCATGCTGACCATGGGCCTTGGCGGTGGATACGTCACCTCCTGGGTCGGCGACCCCGCCGCCGTGACCGAGTACAACGTCCGCTTCACCGCCGTCGTCCCCGTGCCCAATGACGGCGTCGGTGCCGAGATTGTGTTCAACGGCCGGGTGAAGTCCGTTGAGCCGGAAACGAAGTCAGTCACCATCGCGATTTCCGCCACCTCCGGCGGGAAGAAGATCTTCGGCCGCGCCATCGCATCCGCGAAGCTGGCGTAGCGATGGCAATCAAGACCAACGTCCTGGGGATGGTCCACGAATACCCCGACTACTTCGTCATCGGCCGCGAGAAGATCCGCGAGTACGCCATCGCCATCAAGGCCGACGACCCCGCGAGCCACGACGAGAAGGCGGCCGCCGAACTCGGTCACGATGGTCTGGTCGCACCGCTGACCTTCATCTCGACGCTGGCGCTGCTGATGCAGCGCGACTTCTTCAGGAAGGTCGACACCGGCTTCGAAACCATGCAGATCGTGCAGGTCGATCAGAAATTCCTGTACCACAAGCCGATGCTGGCCGGCGACAAGGTGTGGGGTCGGATGGAGGTCATCTCCGTCAACGAGCGGTTCGGCGCGGACATCGTCCAGACCAGGAACCTGGCCCTCGACGAGAACGGCGAGCTCTACCTGGAGGCCTTCACGACGCTGATGGGCCACGAGGGAGACAACTCGATATCGCTCAAGTACGACCTGGAAAGCGGCCAGGTCATCCGGACGGCTGACCCCGTGGAGGAGCCGGCGGCCTCGGCAGACGCAGCGCCCGAGGCAGCGGCGCCCGATCCAGCCGAATAGGGCCGGATTAGTAACACGGACCTGCGCCGATGTACACTCGGACCTCGGGATTTTCCCAATTAAGCGCGCTGTCCGTCGGTTTCTGATCGACCGAACGGGGAGCGCGCAAATTGTGTGAGTCCCGGGCTGGGGTTGGCCTGCCAGCAGTGCCATCCTTGAAGGGGCGTAGCTCAACTGGCAGAGCAGCGGTCTCCAAAACCGCAGGTTGCAGGTTCAAGTCCTGTCGCCCCTGCTCAACTGCATACTCGACAAGTGTGGACACTGGAAGGTGACCCACAACCAGACGGAAGGCAAGCGGTGACCGACGAGCGCGATGATGCCGGCTCAGTGTCGACGCGGCCGGTGCGACCCACCGGCAAGCGGTCGCGGCGCGGTGCCGCTGCCGACGACACCGACGCGGCGTCCACGGCGCAGGAAGCCGAAACGTTAGAGGACGAAGCCAAGGCGAAGAAGAAGAAGGCCAAGAAGGGCGCCAACGAGCCCCGTCGAAACCCCATCTCTTTCGTCATCCACTACCTGGGCGAGGTCATCGCCGAGCTGCGCAAGGTCATCTGGCCGAACCGCAAGCAGATGGTCACCTACACCGCGGTGGTGCTGGTCTTCCTGGCGTTCATGGTGACGCTGATCGGACTGGTCGACCTGGGCGTGGCCCGGCTTGTCATGCTGGTTTTCGGCTGACCTGATTAATTGAGAGGACTGACAAACCGTGACTACCTTCGATGGCGATACGCCCTCAGGTGAAACGGTCGACGTGATCGAGACGAGCGTCGACGAGACGAACGTCGACGAGACTGCTGCCGACGAGACCGCCGCCGACGACACCAACGTCGACCCGGTGAGCGATGACGCCGATGCCGCACCCGCCGAGGTTGCCGATGAAGCACCCGCTGAGGTCGACGGCGAAGCCGAAGAAGAGGATCCGGCCGTCGCGCTCAAGAAGGAGCTGCGCCTCAAGCCGGGCGAGTGGTACGTCATCCACTCCTACGCCGGCTACGAGAACAAGGTGAAGGCCAACCTCGAGACCCGCGTGCAGAACCTGGACGTCGGCGACTACATCTTCCAGGTCGAGGTTCCGACCGAAGAGGTCACCGAGATCAAGAACGGCCAGCGCAAGCAGGTCAACCGCAAGGTGCTGCCGGGCTACATCCTGGTCCGCATGGAGCTCAACGACGAGTCCTGGGGCGCGGTGCGCAACACCCCCGGCGTCACCGGCTTCGTCGGCGCGACGTCGCGACCGTCCGCGCTGGGCCTCGACGACGTAGTGAAGTTCCTGCTGCCTCAGGGTCAGCCCAAGAAGGCCGCCAAAAGCACGTCCGGTGCTGCCTCGTCCGAGGCCACGCTGGAGCGCCCGGAGATCCTCGTCGACTTCGAGGTCGGGGAGTCGGTCACCGTCATGGACGGCCCGTTTGCGACGCTGCCCGCCTCGATCAGCGAGGTCAACGCCGAACAACAGAAGCTCAAGGTGCTGGTGTCCATCTTTGGCCGCGAAACACCCGTCGAACTGACCTTCAACCAGGTCGCCAAGATCTAGCGAATTCGGCGTGATCGGTTGCGCTGACCGCAACTAACCACGCCGAAATCGCAAAAGGAACGAGAGAGGAACAAAGAACACCAATGGCTCCGAAGAAGAAAGTCGTCGGGCTGATCAAGCTCCAGATCCAGGCCGGGCAGGCCAACCCCGCCCCGCCCGTCGGTCCGGCGCTCGGCCAGCACGGCGTCAACATCATGGAGTTCTGCAAGGCGTACAACGCCGCGACAGAAAACCAGCGCGGCAACGTCATCCCCGTGGAGATCACCGTCTACGAGGACCGCAGCTTCACCTTCAACCTCAAGACGCCGCCCGCGGCCAAGCTGCTGCTGAAAGCCGCTGGCGTGCAAAAGGGCTCCGGCACCCCGCACACCACCAAGGTCGCCAAGGTGACCTGGGATCAGGTGCGCGAGATCGCCGAGACCAAGAAGGAAGACTTGAACGCGAACGACATTGACGCCGCGGCCAAGATCATCGCCGGCACCGCCCGGTCGATGGGGATCACAGTCGAGTAGCTTCTCGACCCGACCCCGTGGGAGGGCCAGCTCCGGCCCGCCAACCACAACCAACCAAAGTGATTGGAATCCAATGAGCAAGAACAGCAAGGCATATCGCGAAGCCGCCGAGAAGGTCGACCGCGACAATCTCTACACCCCTCTGGAAGCCGTGAAGCTGGCCAAGGAGACGTCGTCGAAGAAGCAGGACGCGACCGTAGAGGTTGCCATCCGGGTCGGCGTCGATCCCCGTAAGGCCGACCAGATGGTGCGCGGCACCGTCAACCTGCCGCACGGCACCGGTAAGACGGCCCGCGTCGCGGTGTTCGCCGTCGGCGACAAGGCCGAGGAGGCCGCCGCCGCAGGAGCCGACGAGGTTGGCAGCGACGACCTGATCGAGAAGATCCAGGGCGGCTTCCTGGATTTCGACGCCGCGATCGCCACACCGGACCAGATGGCCAAGGTCGGCCGCATCGCCCGCATCCTCGGACCGCGTGGCCTGATGCCGAACCCGAAGACTGGCACCGTCACCGCCGACATCACCAAGGCGGTCAACGACATCAAGGGCGGCAAGATCAACTTCCGCGTCGACAAGCAGGCGAACCTGCACTTCGTCATCGGCAAGGCGTCGTTCGACGAGAAGGCGCTGGCCGAGAACTACGGCGCCGCGCTCGACGAGATCCTGCGGGCCAAGCCGTCGTCGTCGAAGGGCCGCTACCTGAAGAAGATCGTCGTGTCGACGACGACCGGGCCGGGCATTCCCGTCGACCCGTCGGTCACCCGCAACTTCGCCGAGGCCTAACCCGTCTTGCGGCGAGCGTGCGTGTCTGCGGGCAACACGCCGGTATTTCGGCGGACTTTGTGCACGCTCGCGGCGGCTTTTGCCACGCTCGCCGTTGGGCTGACTCCCGTCGCCAGTGCGAGCCGGCCACTGCCGCCGATGCCGGATTCGTCGACATCCACAGCGTGATCCCCGACGCGTTCGTCGACCTGCGCTATGCGACGGCGGACAACTTCGTCGGCAAGCCGCTGTATCCGGCGGACGCGCGCTGCCTGGTGCACGAGTCGCTGGCGCCGGGGCTCGCGAAGGCCGCCGACGCGTTCCGTGCCCGCGGCGCGACGCTGGTGTTCTGGGACTGCTACCGCCCGCACGCGGTGCAGGTCGAGATGTTCGACGCGGTGCCCGATCCGAACTGGGTGGCCAGACCCGGGACGTCTGCCCGCAGTCATGAGTCGGGCCGCTCCGTCGACGTGACGCTGGCCGACTCGCACTACGGGTGGCGCATCGACATGGGCACCGGGTTCGACGACTTCTCGTCGCGCGCAAAGGCT
Organism: uncultured Actinomycetota bacterium; assembly: GCA_963713225.1. Lineage (GTDB taxonomy): Bacteria > Actinomycetota > Actinomycetes > Mycobacteriales > Mycobacteriaceae > Mycobacterium. The sequence continues at coordinate 98,673 of CAVQLB010000007.1, forward strand.
TTCGCCACTGACGGTGTCAGCACCCAGCAGCAGGCGAACAGGGCGTGGCTGCGCGACGGGATGAGCGCGGGCGGGCTTTCGGTGTATTCGGGCGAGTGGTGGCACTTCGACGGCCCGGGCGCCGACGTCGGCCAGCCGATCCTCGACGTCCCGCTGAACTGAGCTGCCAATCGCCGGTGTGTGCTTTCGAGCAGCGCAGTCGCGGCCACACCGTCAGGCCGAGCATTCGGTGATGCGGCGGCGCAGGAAGGCGCGGGCGGGATCCGAACCCGCAATCGCCAACGCCGTTTGGTACCAGTCGAGTGCCTCGGCGGTGCGACCGGCCCGGCGCAGCAGGTCGGCGCGGATCGACGGCACCGTGCTCGATCTCGCCAGCCGCGGGTCGTCGGCCACCTCGTCGAGGGCCGCCAGACCCGCAGGGGGCCCGTCGCGAAACCCAATGGCCAGTGCGCGATTGGCCCGGGCCACCGGCGAATCGGCGATCTCCAGCAGCCGGTCGTAGGCCGCACAGATCGTCACCCAGTCGGTCTGCTCCCAGTCGGTTGCCGTCGCATGCAACGCCGCGATCACCGCCTGCGGCAGATACGGCCCCGGCGCGCCCGCCGCCAGCTGCAGGCGCTGCAACCCGGTGGCGATCCGGCCGCGGTCCCACGCGGTCCGGTCCTGCTCGTCCAGCGGCACGAGTGCACCGTCGGCGTCCACCCGAGTACGTCGACGCGAATCATGGAGCAGCACAAGGGCGGCCAGCGCATGGGCATCGCGGGAGTCGGGCATCAACGCGCACAGCTCGCCGGCCAGCCGGACTCCTTCATCGCACAGCTCGTCGCGGATCGCCGACGGTCCGGCCGTCGACCAGTAGCCCTCGGTGAACACCGAATAGACGCAGCCGAGCACATGCGGTGTGCGCTCCGGCAGCAGCTCGGCGGGCGGCACCCGCAGCGGGATGTTGGCGTGCCGAATCTTGCTCTTGGCCCGGGTGATTCGCTGTCCGACCGCGGTCTCCGTCTGCAGCAGCGCCCTGGCGATCTCGGCGACGGTCAGCCCGGAGATCAGCCGCAGCGTCAGCGCCAGCTGCGACGGCCGGTCCAGCGCAGGGTGGGCGCAGGTGAACATCATCCGCAGCTCGTCGTCGCGGACCGGCTGCGGATCACCCGCACGGTCGGTGCGGGCCCGGATGTCGTCGACCACGGCGGCGAGCTCCTTTCCCGGACGGACCGACTCGCGGCGCAGCCGGTCCAGTGCGCGGTTGCGGGCGACCGTCACGATCCACCCGCCCGCGTTGTCCGGCACACCGTCGCGGGGCCAGGACCGCATGGCTTCGGCGAACGCCTCCGAGACAGCGTCCTCGGCGACGGTGAGGTCGCCCGACCAGCGCGCAAGCGCGGCCACGGCCGGACCCCATTCGCGCCGAAAGACGCTGTCCAGGTTGGCCATTGGTGCGTTAGAGCCCGGAGACCCCGGCCAGCCGCCGCAGTTCCACCGTCGTCGCCGGGATCATCGACGCAACCTTGATCGCCTCGTCGCGGTCGGCGGCGTTGATGTAGTAGAACCCGTTGGCGACCTCGGCGCCTTCGACGAACGGCCCGTCGGTAAGCAGCACCTCGCCGTCGCGCACCCGCACCGTCGTCGCCGTCGTCGGCGGGTGCAGCGGAGCGCCGCCGACCGCGCGGTCGCCCGCGATCTTGCCGAACTCCTCGTGCGCCTTGATTCCCTCGTCCCACTCCGGGCTGCCGGGCGAGACGGAGCTGCCGGGCGGCTCCAACAGCAGCGCGAGCCAGCTGTCACCCGTCAACGGTGCACGGGCAGGCGAGAAGTGGACCATCGGCCACACCTCGACCCCGCCGTACTTTGCGGCCGGGATGTCACGGGCGAGCGCCAACGCCTCGTCGAGGTTCTCCGCCTCGAAGACGTAGTAGCCGCCCGCGACTTCGGACGCCCTCGGCGAAGGGGCCGTCGGTGACGATCGGGGCATCGGGTCCGCCGGTGATGCGCACGCCGGTCGCCGACGGTTGCAGCGCATCGCCCGCGCGGATCGCGGACGCGGCCTTGGCGTGAAAGTCCTGGTAAGCCGTCATCTCGGCGGCCTGGGCATCGGGATCCGGCGCGGACGTGGCCTCGGGGCTGAGCAGCAGCGCGAAGTAGTGCATCGTCATGACCTTCCGGTAGCGGGCGGAACCCTGTGTTCCACTCTCTACCTGTCCGACGAACGGCGCCGCGCTAATCCGACAGCGCGCGAAAAATTACGCGGCGGCGCCGGGCTTGAGGTACGTGACGAGATTGCAGTCGAGCATCTCGTCGGCGAAGTAGCCCTGGCAGCCGCGCAGGTACTTCATGTACCTGTCGTAGACCTCTTCGGTGGTCACCTCGAGGACCTCGGCCTTCCTGGCTTCCAGCGTGTCGGCCCACGTGCGCAGGGTCCGGACGTAGTGCGTCTGCAGCGACAGGTACTCGGGGACAACGAATCCGGCCTTCTCGCCGTGCTCCACCATCATCTTGGCGGTCGGGACGCGGCCGCCAGGGAAGATCTCGGTGATGATGAACTTGATGAAACGGGCCAGCTCGAACGTGAGCTTCTTCCCGCGAGCGTGGTAATCCTCGGGGCGGAACGCGGTGCTGCTCTGGATCGTCATCCGGCCGTCGTCGGGCAGGATGTTGTAGGCGTTCTTGAAGAAGTCGTCGTAGCGGTCGAAGCCGAAGTGCTCGAACGCCTCGATCGACACGATGCGGTCGACGGGGTCGCTGAACTGCTCCCAGCCGCGCAGCAGTACCTGGTGCGAGCGGTCGGAGTCCACGGCGTCGAGCAGCGCAGTGGTATGGGCATGCTGGTTCTTGGAGAGCGTCAGACCGATGACGTTGACGTCGTACTTCTCCATCGCCCGCTTCATCGTGGCGCCCCAGCCGCAGCCGATGTCGAGCAGCGTCATACCCGGCTTGAGGTCGAGCAAGTCGAGGTTCAGGTCGACCTTCGCGATCTGAGCTTCCTCGAGCGTCATGTCGTCGCGCAGGTAGTACGCGCAGCTGTAGGTGCGCGTCGGATCCTGGAACAGCCCGAAGAAATCGTCGGAAAGGTCGTAATGAGCCTGGATATCTTCGAAATGTGGTTCCATCCGCGTTGTCTTTACGGACATGCCCGTCAACTCGCTTCCCGGTAATGCGTGATCAGATTCCTGCGGCGCAGGGTATCTGACTTGATCGGCCACCCTACCCGGCTTAGCGCTTTTCGAGCCATTCATATGGCGCTCGTCGGCTGACTAATTGAACTACTTCTCCATCGTGAACTGATTGATATCGATGTGTCCGAGGCGGAATCTGTCCGAGGTGCCCCTGAGGAACTTCATGTACCGGTCGTAGACCTCTTCGGACTGGATTTCGATCGCCTCGTCCTTGCGGGATTCCAGTGCATCGGCCCACATGTCCAGGGTCTTGGCGAAGTCGGACTGCAGCGATTGGATGCGGGTGACCTTGAAGCCCGCCTTCGTCGAGTGCTCCTCGACTTTTTCGATCGACGGCAAACGTCCGCCGGGGAAAATCTCGGTCATCACGAATTTGATGAAACGGGCTAACGAGAAGGTCAGCGGAATGCCACGCTCGGCCATCTGGGGCACGGTGAGGGCGGTGATCGAGTGCACCATCATCACGCCGTCGTCGGGCATGAGGTCGTAGGCAAACTTGAAGAAGTCGTCGTAGCGCTCGAATCCGAAGTGTTCCAGCGCCTCGACCATGACGATCCGGTCGACGGGCTCACTGACCTCCGCCCAGTCCTGCAGCAACACCTTGTACGACCGGGTGGTGTCGACACCTGCGAGTAGCTGCTCGCAGTACGCGTGCTGATTCTTGCTCAGCGTCACGCCGACAACGTTGACGTCGTAGCGCTCCATCGCCCGCTTCATCATCGAACCCCAGCCGCAGCCGACGTCGAGCAGCGTCATCCCGGGTTTGAGCCCCAGCTTGCCGAGGCTCAGATCGAGCTTGGCGAGCTGCGCCTCTTCCATCGTCATGCCTTCACGCGGGAAGTAAGCGCAGCTGTAGGTGACGGTCGGATCGGTGAACAGCTGGAAGAACTCGTCGGAGACGTCGTAGTGCGCGCGCACCTCGCCGACGCTCTTCCGCTTTTTGGTCGAAGCTGCCGAATTCTCGGCCATCTTGGTCTCCCGTTCGTGTTCGCAGGGCACCCTACACGGGCGTCCAGGCTGCGGCTTACTTCTCCAGCGTGAATTGGTTGACGTCGATGTATCCGACGCGGAAGCCATCCGCGCACCCCGTCAGGTACTTCATGTAGCGGTCGTAAACTTCTTCGGACTGGATTTCGATCGCCTCGTCCCTGCGGGCCGACAGGTTCTCGGCCCAGATGTCCAGTGTGCGCGCATAGTGCAGCTGCAGCGACTGGCGACGCGCCAGCTGTGAAGCCGGCCTTTGCGCTGTGGTCGTGACCTTCTCGATCGAGGGCAGCCGGCCGCCGGGGAAGATCTCGGTGATCATGAACTTGACGAAGCGAGCGAACTCGAAGGTCAGCGGCATACCGCGCTCGACGATCTGCGGACCGGTGAGCCCCGTGATCGTGTGCAGCAGCATGACGCCGTCATCGGGCATCGCGTCGTAGGCGAACGTGAAGAAGTCGTCGTACCGGTCGAATCCGAAGTGCTCGAAAGCGCCGATCGACACGATGCGGTCGACGGGCTCGTCGAACTCCTCCCAGCCCTTGAGCAGGACCCGCTTGGAGCGGGGGCTGTCCGACTCCTCGAAGACCTTCTCGACGCGGGCCGCCTGGTTCTTGGACAGCGTGAGGCCGACGACGTTCACGTCGTACTTCTCGATCGCGCGCATCATCGTCGAGCCCCAGCCGCAGCCGACGTCGAGCAGCGTCATCCCCGGCTCGAGCCCCAGCTTGCCCAGCGCCAGATCGACCTTCGCCCGCTGTGCCTCTTCCAGCGTCATATCGTCGCGCTCGAAGTACGCGCAGCTGTAGGTCCGTGACGGGTCGAGGAACAACGCGAAGAACTCGTCGGACAGATCGTAGTGCGCCTGCACGTCCTCGAAGTGCGGTTTCAGGCTCGATTTGCCCTTATCTGACATGTCGATGTGCCTCTCTAAGTACGGAAGGCTTCCCCCGGGAAAATGTGACGGAGGATCTGCCCAGGGACGCGACACGGAACAACCCCCGGAAGCCTCCCGCCTGGGAATGCTAGCCGATTTCGCGGGTAGCGCCGAATCGGGAAAGCCCGCTGATCAGGGCGCTTCGGCGAAGGTCGTCTTCAGCTCGCCCACGACCTGGTCCCACAGTTGTTCGGGCAGGTCGTGGCCCATTCCGTCGATCAACGCCAGCCGCGCGCCCTTGATTGCGCGGGCGATGGCGCGGCCGCCGGAGGGGCGCATCAGCTTGTCGGCCTTGCCGTGGATCACCACGGTCGGCGCCGTGATCTGGCGGTCGTAGTGCAGCAGGCTGCCGCTGCCCAGCACCGCGGCGAAATGGCGGGCGATGCCGGCGGGGTAGTAGGCCCGCTCGTAGCTCTCGATCGCGTCGGCGCGGAGCCGCTCCTCCGGCGCCGGATAACCGGGGCTGCCGATGATCCGGGCGACCCGTATCGAGTTGGCGACGATCGCGTCGCGGGTGGCGTCCGCAGGCCGCTGCAACAGCGCACGAAGCTGGTCGGGCCCCGGCGGCGGCAGCATGGCCTGGTTGTTGCTCGAGAAGAGCACCCCGAGCGTCTTGGTGCGCTCGGGAAACCTGGCCGCGAAGATCTGGGCGATCATGCCGCCCATCGAGCCGCCGACGATGTGCGCGCGGTCGATGCCCAGATGGTCCAGCAGCGCGGCGGCGTCGTCTGTCATGTCCTCGAGCGTGTAGACCGCCGGGTTGCGCCTGCCGAGGAAGGAGCGAACCATCCGCGGCAGCAGGCGGGCGCCGGTGTGGCGGCCGGTCACCTTCGTCGACAGGCCGACGTCGCGGTTGTCGTAGCGGATGACACGCAGACCCTGGTTGACGAGCTTCTCGCAGAAACCTTTGCGCCACAACAACAATTGCGCACCGAGGCCCATGATGAGCAGGACCGGGGGATGGTTCGCATCGCCCATGTCCTCGTAGTGGATCTCGAACTCGCCGGACTTCGCCGTACCGGTGCGGACCTGCACTAGACGTCGACCTCGTCTTTTTCGGGGTCCTTGTGTTCGCGGCTCACCTCGACCATGAAGTTGGCGAAGTAGCCCGTCAGCTGCGGATCCGACATCATCTGCCAGCGCGGCGCCAGTAGCTTCATGTAGCGCTCGACGTAGAGGAACTGCTTGCCGATCAGCACCAGCTCGCGCGGCAGTTTGACGTCATAGGCGTCGGCCAGCGTGGAGAGCTGCTTGCCGATGTCGGCATACGACATGTCGCCGAGGTTCTGCATGGTCAGTGGGGTGGCGAACTTCTCCAGGTCCTTGGCGGCCTCCGCCTCGGGCTTCATGGTGCCCACCGCGCCCATCAGCACGACGATCTTGCCCGCCGCGGCGTGGTCCTTCTTGACCAGCAGCGCGTACACCAGCTCGCGCAGCAGCCAGCGGGTGCGCGGGTCGATGCGGCCCATGATGCCGAAGTCGAAGAAGACGATCCGGCCCTCGGCGTCGACGTAGAGGTTGCCCGCGTGCAGATCGCCGTGGAACAGCCCGTGCCGCAGCCCGCCTTCGAAGACGCTGAACAGCAGCGCCTTGACGAGCTCGGTGCCGTCGAAGCCGGCCTTGCGGATGGCGGCGGCGTCGTCGATGCGGATGCCGTGCACCCGCTCCATCGTCAGCACCCGCGCGCTGGTGTGGTCCCAGTAGACCTGCGGCACGCGGATGTTCTTGCCCAGCGGGGAGGCGTGCATGTGCGCGACCCACGCGTCCATCGACTGCGCCTCGAGCCGGAAGTCCAGCTCCTCGGCGAGGTTGTCGGCGAAGTCGGCGACGACGTCCTGGGCGGACAGCCGTCGGCCCAGCTTGGCCAGCTCGACCAGCTGCGCGCCGCGCTTGAGGATCTGCAGGTCGGCGGCGACGCGGCGACGGATGCCCGGCCGCTGGATCTTGACCACGACCTCCTCGCCGCTGTGCAGCGTCGCGTAGTGCACCTGCGCGATCGACGCCGACGCGAACGGCACGTCGTCGAAGGTCTTGAACAGGTTCTTGGGATCGTCGCCGAGCTCCTCGACGAACAGCTTGTGGACCTCGTCGGGGTCGGCGGGCGGCACCCGGTCGAGCAGGCTGCGGAACTCGCGGCTCATCTGCTCGCCGAACGCGCCAGGGCTGGACGCGATGATCTGGCCGAACTTGACGTAAGTGGGGCCGAGATCGGAGAACGTCTGCGGGATCTGTTTGAGGACCTTCTGCTGTAGCGAGCCGCGGCCTACGAGATTCGTGACGACCCGTGCGCCGGTGCGGGTTATCTGCCAACCCGTGGCGCCGATGCGCGCGGCCTCGATCGGCAACGGCACCCGATCCAGCTTGGCCACCTCGCGGTGTTTAGTCGTACTCATAGCAGCCAGTCTCTCAAAATCCGCGGTGAGCCGCGAAAACGTGTGGAACCGGTCACAACGCGCATCAGCGCCGAAACGGAATTCCAGCAGGCCTCTTACTCGTACTTCTCCTGCTGGAATGCCGTTTCGCGGGCTTCAGGGCTCACGCGAAGGTGTGCTCGACCTCGTCGCGGCTGAGCACCGTGTCCGTGCCGGGCACGTGCGTCGGCAGCGTGTGCGGCACCGTCGTGCCGGCCTTCACCCGGGCCAGGGCCTGACGGAACTCGGGGATCGGGCCGGTGGCCGCGCTCAGCCCGTTGATGACCGCCCACACGGCGGTGCGCCGGGCGGTGCGCTCGACGATGTTGGGGTTGGTGTGCTGCACCAGCTGGGCCGCCCACTTCGGCATCGTGTCGCGAATCGCCCAGTCCACCGCGCCCTGCGGAGCCGGTAGGCCTGGCCCCGTCGCGACCGCGGCGCCGTGGGTCAGCGCGAGGCGGGGCAGGTACGACTCGAGGCAGTCGAGGGTCTCGGCCTTGGTCGTCGGCAGATCGGTTGCGCCCAGCGCGTGCCCGACCCGCACGAACTCGCCGTAGTAGCGGTCAAGGTCTTTGCCGCGCAACGGTTTCGGGTGATAGAGCTCGTGGGCCGTTGCGAGCCCCCACACCACCGTCGCGTAGTTCCAGCGCAGCCAGTCGGGATCGTCGGCGTCGTAGCGGGCGCCGTCGGGCCTGACTCCCTTGATCGTGTGGTGCATGGCCCGCACCGACTGGGCCAGCCGTTCGGCCGTCTCGGTCGAGCCGTATGCCGTGCCGATGAAGAACGCGATCGAATGGCCGAGCCGCACTGCCGCACCGGCCGGATCGATTTCGGGGACGGACTTGCTGTCGTCGTTGCGCTTCACCAGCCGTGAGTGGTGGATGCCCATCCAGTAGATCGACGGGTCAAGGCGTTCCATGTAGGCCGCGCACTGCAGGCCGAAGATCAGCGCGTGCATGTGGGAGTGCACGTGCCAGACCGCGCTGCCTGGCCCGAACCAGCCCGGATCGCCGACCGGCGCGGCGAACTCCATGCCGCGGAAGTAATTCCGGCGGATGTCCTCGTCGAACTTCTTGTTCAGCAGCTGCCCGACGATCTGGTGCGGTAGGTACATATGCATCTCCCGGTTCTGGTCACGGCTGTAACCAGATTACATTTTGGGTACGGGTGTGACCAGACGTGACTCGTTCGACGTAGTCTGACCCGATGTCGAGCCCCACCCGCTGGGCCGGTGTGCCGCTCACCGATCGCCGCACCGAGCGACGCGCGCTGCTCGTCGACGCGGGATTCCAGCTGTTCGGCGACGAGGGCGAGGCCGCGGTCTCGGTGCGCTCGATCTGCCGCGAATGCGGTATGAACACCCGCTACTTCTACGAGAGCTTCGCCGACGTCGACGACCTTCTCGGGGCCATCTACGACCGGGTCAGCGCGCAGCTTGCCGATGTCGTCCAGACCGCGATCTCGGAGGCGGAGGACTCTGTGCGGGCGCGCACGCGCGCAGGCATCGCCGCCGTGCTCGGCTTCAGCTCGGCCGATCCGCGCCGCGGCCGGGTGTTGTTCACCGAGGCCCGCGCGAATCCCGTACTGGCGGCCCGTCGCGCCGCGGCGCAGGAGCTGCTGCGGGAGGGGGTCTTGTCCGAAGGCGGGCGACTCGTGCCGGGCTCCGACCCGGTCGCCAACGCGGTGGGCGCGGCCATTTTCACCGGTGCCATGGCCGAACTCGCCCAGCAGTGGTTGACGGGCAGCCTGGGCGACGATCTGGAGGTCGTCGTCGACCACGCGCTGGCGCTGGTGCTGTAGCGCCCGTCAGCCGGCCAGCGCGAAGTTCTCGGTGAGCGCCTCGACGATGGGGCGCCACACCGGCGCGGGCAGGTCGTGGCCCATGCCGTCGACGACGACGAACCGCGCGCCGGGGATCGCCCTGGCCAGGTTGCGGCCGTTGCGCGGCCGCACCATCGGGTCGTCGGTGCCGTGGATGACCACCGTCGGCGCGCTGATGCGACGGGTGTAGCGCAGCAGGCTGCCGGTGCCCAGGATGGCGTCGAACTGGCGCATCATGCCCTGTGGGTAGTCGCTGCGGTCCCGCAGAGTCTCGACCCGTCGGCGGATCGCATCCACCGGCGGCAGAAAGTTGGGGCCGTTGATGATCGAGATACTGCGCACCTCGGCGGCCAGCCGGTCCTCCCACGGCGCGTCCTTCGCAGGCCCGCCGAAGGCCAGCTTGATGACCCGCCACCGCGGCACCGCCGACAACAGCCGGTTCGAACTGGACATGATCAGCCCCAGCGACGCCAGCCGGTCGGCATGGCTGGCTGCCAGCACCTGCGCGATCATGCCGCCCATCGATGCGCCGACAACGTGAGCGCGCTCGATGCCGAGATGGTCTAGTAGGCCCTTCACGTCGTCAGCCATGTCGACGAGCGTGTAGGGCACCTCGCTGCGGCGGCCCGTCACGTGGCGCAACACCCGGGGGTATACCGAGCCGCCAGCCCTCTTACCGTGCATTTTCGTGGACAGGCCGGTGTCGCGGTGGTCGAAGCGGATGACCCGAAAGCCCTGGCTGACCAGCTGATCGCAGAACCCGTCGGGCCACATCGGCAGCTGCGCCCCGACGCCCATGATCAGCAGTACGGGTGGGGCGTCGGGGTCGCACCGCGCACGCGAGGAGCGGGACGGGCGGAGGTCCTCGTAGAACAGCTCCACATCGCCGCACAGAGCCGTCCCGCTGCGGGTTTGCATCTCACATTTCTACGCTGCCGGCTTCCAGGGCTTGATCCAGTCGGTCTCCGGCCAGTCCATCGCGCCCGCCATCAGCTCGTACATCGTTGCGCCGTCGGCGGATTCGCGGATGATGTCGCCGTGCCCGGCATGCCGGGTCAACTCCTCGATCAGGTGTAGCGCCACCCAGCGCACATTCCAGAAGTCCAGGTCCTGCGGGAACCACGGCACGTCGTGGGGCACCGGAACCGGCGCGTCGAGATCGGCCGCGGCGAAAATGCGCAGCGTGTCCTCGTTCTGGGCCCGCAGCTTGTTGAGTAGCTGCTCGAGCGTTTCGTCGTCGCGCATCACGTACTCGTCCTCGTACTCCGCGACGATCTCCTCCATCGGCCGCTCGTCACGGGGCGGGAATTCGGGTGCCGACTCGACCCGGTTCATCCAGCCGCGCTGCACACCGGCGGCGTGCTTGATCAGGCCGCCGATCGACAACGCGCTCACCGACGGTTTCGACCTCGCCTGCTCGTCGGTCAGCCCATAGGCCACCGCGAAGAACGCGTTCTGGTTGAACCGCAGGAACTCGAGCAGCGTCTGGCGCTCGTCCGGGGCGGGTGATGGCATTCCCTGCATTTACTGCATCTCCTTCTTCTCGGGGCTGTGCGCGTAAAGGTCTCGGATGCAAGCGATCTCGGCGCCGTGGTGGATCACCTCGCGGTTGATGTGCAGAACCAACGCGATGAACGGGTACTCGGCATACGGGCCCTCCGCAGGCCCGCACGGCCGGTCGAGCTCATCGTCGTTGAGGGCGCGGACACCCGCGATCCAATTCTCGTAGGCGTCGTCGAGCTGACGCAGCGCGGTCGCCGCATCGGTGGCGTACTCCCAGCTCTGGTAGTCGGCGGGCGGCCCGCCGAAGTGCGAGTGGTTGCGCATCGCCAGCACGCCGATGATCACGTGCGCGAGCCGCCACGCGATCGTGGTGAACGGCGCCGGTTCGGGCGCCGGGTATTCGAAGTCGATGGCGCCCTCGGGATGAACCGTCCAGCAGTTCGGCACCGGGCACCAGAAATACTCGTCGTCGGTCAGGCCGTCGAGCCGGGGCCGCAGCTGAGTGGTCCAGTGAAAGTCGAGCTGGTCGGCGAGTTGGCTGACTACATCCATGTCGGTCTGTTCGTTCGTCTTCGAGCTCATGACACCAACCTCTCATCTATATAGGACAGATACTGTCCTAAGATTGTGCGAGCCTGGGAACCATGTCCGAGACGACGAGCCGGGTGCTGCAGCTGCTGGGTCTGCTGCAGTCCCGGCGGGTGTGGACCGGCGAGGAGCTCGCTGAGCGGCTCGGGGTAACTACCCGCAGCGTGCGCCGCGACGTCGAACGGCTGCGTGACCTGGGATATCCGGTGCACGCCAGCAAGGGGCACGGCGGCGGCTACCAGCTCGGCGCAGGTGCGGCGCTGCCGCCGTTGCTGCTCGACCCCGACGAAGCGGTGGCGATGGCGGTCTGCCTGAGGCTGGCCGCAGGCGGCAGTGTGGCCGGTGTCGGCGAGTCGGCGCTGCGGGCGCTGAGCAAGCTGGACCAGGTGATGCCGTCGCGGCTGCGCTCGCAGGTATCGGCGGTGCACGACGCCACCGTCACGCTCAACTGGAACTCGTCGGACTCGCCCGTCGAACCCGATGTGCTGATGACCCTGGCCCGCGCCTGCCGCGACCGCGAACACGTGTCGGCGTCCTATGTCGACCGCGCAGGAAACGCCACGGACCGGCGGCTGGAGCCGTATCAGCTCGTGACCACGGGAAAGCGCTGGTACCTGCTGGCGTTCGACCGTGACCGCCAGGACTGGCGCAGCCTGCGGTTGGACCGGATGCAGGACGTATCGGCACGAGGCAGCACGTTCGTGGCAAGGGAGGCGCCCGACGCCGCGGCCTACGTGCGACGGTCGATCAGTGCATCGCCGTATCTCCACGTCGCGCGGGTTCGCTATTTTGCCCCTGAAGAGGTTGTGGCGCAGCATTTCTCGCCGTCGTCGGTGACGATTGAGGCCGACGGGCCCGATGCCTGCATCGTCACAGCGGGTGCCGACGACCCGGAGCGGATGGTGTTCTACTTCGCGACGGTCGGGCGCCGATTTCGAGGTGCTCGAACCGCCGGAGGTCGTGCGGGCGGTCGAAGCGGCCGCTGGGCGGTTGCGGCGCGCTGCGATCAGGCCGTGACGGACACGTTTGGCAGAATTCCCGCGCAAGCGCAGGCGCAGCAGCAGCAGACGTCGGTGCGCCTCGAAGCCCACGGAAAGTGGGTCCCGCCAGGTCGCGCCGGTCGGCGGCTTGGAGTCACTGGTCATGATGTCTCCACTGTGGCACAACTACTCGACCTATGCCCATGACGCGCCGTGGTTGTCCGACCGATGTTCACCGAAATGAACTGCAGCCCAACAACACCGGTTGTCCAGTCAACGAACTGGCGACCAACCGTGTGACAAATGCCACTACTGTTCACCGATTGTCAAGCCGTGATGCCCAACCGGTCGATGAGCACCAGAAACGCGACCGCGAAGTCATTTCCGTCGGTGTCCGCCCGCACCCGGTCCCAGTCCACCCGCTCGCGCACACCCCGGATCGCGGGCAACAGCGCCGCAAAGTCGCAATGGTGCTCGTTCAGAGAGTTCAGCTTCTCGGTGACCACCTGCGTCGGTGAAAGCACCCGCATCCGGATGGCCAGCACGTCGAGTTCCTCCGCGGACGCGATCATGTCCGCGTCCACCGGCTTCCCATTGAGCTGATGCAGCACGTCGATGACGAACGCCCCGCCTACACAAGCCTTGAACAACCAGTCCTCCGGCGTGCGATCAATGCGGAACCCGGCCTTCTCCAGCGTCAGCGCCGCCGCTTCGACGTCGTCCTCAGCGACGACGAAATCCACATCGTGCACCGGCTCGGGCCCGCCGTACGCCCACAACGCATAACTGCCGGCCAGCGCGAACTCCGGGCCGTGCGCCTTGAGCGCCGAGGCCGCCCGCTTCAGTGCGTCGCGCAGATCGGTGTTCGTCATCGTGGGTACCTAATACCCATGCAGATGCGCATGGCCACCTTCAACATCCTGCACGGACGCAGCGTCCATGACGGGGCGGTCGAACTGGGCCGGCTGGAGGAATCCGTGCGCCTGCTCGATGCCGACGTGCTGGCACTTCAGGAGGTCGACCTTGACCAGCCCCGCTCGGAAATGGCCGACCTGACGGCACTGGCAGCCGAGGCCATGGGCGCGGTCGCGCACCGGTTCGTCGCGGCCATCTCGGGCACGCCGGGGGCGACGTGGATGGCGGCGACCGGCCGTGAGCAACCCGGCACGGCGGCGTACGGCATCGCGCTGTTGTCGCGATTCCCCGTGCAGAACTGGCAGGTAGTTCGGCTGCCCCGCATCCCGATGGCGTTTCCGATGTACCTGCGCGAGCCCAACAAGGTGCTGAAAGTCAACGAGGAGCCCCGCGCGGCGCTCGTTGCGCGGCTGGACACCCCGCTGGGACCGATGACGGTTGCCAACACCCATCTGTCGTTCGTGCCCGGCTGGAACCGTTTGCAACTACGCAGGCTCGTTCGAGATCTGCGCGGCTTCCCGGGTCCACGGGTGCTGATGGGTGACCTCAACATGACACCGCCCAGGACGAGACGTTGGGTCGGTATGCGCTCGCTGTGTGCCGCGCCGACCTTTCCCGCGATTCATCCGCAGCGTCAGCTCGACCACATCCTCACCGATGATCCGGCGCTGCGGGCAGTCGAGTTTCTGACCCCGGAATTGCCGATCTCGGATCATCGGGCACTCGTTGTGGATGCTTCGCGGCCGTAACTACGTAGGGTGACGTCGTGGCGTTCGGCGTGACCTCCGCGGAATCGACGGACCTCTTCGTGGGGCCGGCGGAAGCGCCGCTGCAGTTGGTCAGGGTCGCCCACACCGGCGGCACATCGCCGATCGTCGTCGAGGGCGACGGGCTGGCCACGCCCGAGCCGCCCGTGGCCGACCCCGCAGGCGGCGTCGCCGAGGTGGCCGTCGAGGTGCGCGATCCCGTTCCGGGCGAGCGCCGCGCGGCCCGCGTGCAGTTCGAGGGCACCACCACCGACTTCGAGTTCGTCGTCGCCGAGCCGGGCTGGACGATGTTCATGATCAGCCACTTCCACTACGACCCGGTGTGGTGGAACACCCAGGCCGCCTACACCAGCCTGTGGACCGAGGAGCCACCCGGTCGCGCCAGGCAGACCAACGGGTTCAACCTCGTGGCCGCCCACCTCGAAATGGCGCGCAGGGAACCCGAATACAAGTTCGTGCTCGCCGAGGTCGACTACCTCAAGCCGTACTGGGACACCCACCCGCAGGACCGCGCCGACCTGCGCCGCTTCATCGCCGACGGCCGCGTGGAGATCATGGGCGGTGCCTACAACGAGCCGAACACGAATCTGACCAGCCCCGAGACCACCATCCGAAACTTCGTGCACGGGATGGGCTTTCAGCGCGACGTGATGGGCGCCGAGCCGGCCACCGCCTGGCAGCTGGACGTGTTCGGCCACGACCCGCAGTTCCCCGGCATGGCGGCGGATGCCGGGCTGACGTCCAGCTCATGGGCGCGCGGCCCGCATCACCAGTGGGGTCCGATGCAGCACGACGGCGATCCGGAGCGCATGCAGTTCTCCAGTGAGTTCGAGTGGATCGCGCCGTCGGGTCGCGGCCTGCTCACCCACTACATGCCCGCGCACTACTCGGCCGGCTGGTGGATGGACGACGCCGCGACTCTCGAAGAAGCCGAGAACGCCACCCACGGCCTGTTCGCGTCGCTGAAGAAGGTCGCGCTGACACGCAACGTGCTGTTGCCGGTCGGCACCGACTACACGCCGCCGAACAAGTGGGTCACCGAGATTCACCGCGACTGGAACGAGCGCTACACCTGGCCGCGGTTCGTGTGTGCCCTGCCGCGGGAGTTCTTCGATTCGGTGCGGGCCGAACTGGACGAGCGGGGGATCGAACCGTCGCCGCAGACCCGCGACATGAACCCGATCTACACCGGCAAGGACGTCTCCTACATCGACACCAAGCAGGCCAACAGGGACGCCGAGAACGCCGTGCTCGACGGTGAGCGGTTCGCCGTCTTCGCCGCGTTGCTCGGCGGCGCCACCTATCCGCAGGCCGCGCTGGAGAAGGCGTGGGTCCAGCTGGCCTACGGTGCACACCACGACGCGATCACCGGCTCGGAGTCCGACCAGGTGTACCTCGACCTGCTCACCGGCTGGCGCGACGCGTGGGAGCTGGGCCGCTCGGCTCGCGACAATGCGCTGACCCTGATCTCGAGTGCCGTCGACGGCTCGATAGTTGTGTGGAACACGTTGACGCACAAGCGAACCGATGTGGTGACGGCGCGCCTGGACGAGCCGCTCGCCGACGGCGTGCGGGTCATCGACGCCGACGGCAACGAGCTGCCCGCAGTGGTCGAGCACGGCGGCCGGTCGGTCACCTGGCTGGCGCGCGACATCCCGTCGCTGGGCTGGCGCTCCTTCCGCTTGGTCGGTGGTTCGACAGCGGGTGGCTGGGAGGCCGTGGGCGGCAGTGATTTTCCAGAGATCGCCAACGAGCGCTATCGGCTGCGGGTCGACCCCGCCCGTGGCGGTGCGGTGGTGTCCCTGACCGACGACGGCCGCGAACTGCTCGCCGACGGTCAGGTCGGCAACGACCTGGCGGTCTACGACGAGTACCCCGCCCACCCGGACGCAGGCGAGGGCCCGTGGCACCTGCTGCCGAAGGGGCCGGTGGTCGTCTCATCCAGCGTCGCCGCCGAATCCGTTGAGTGCTACCGATCGCCGCTGGGGGAGCGCCTGGTGGTGCAAGGCCGGATCGGTTCGGTGCTGCGCTACACCCAGACGCTGACGCTGTGGCATGACGTTGCGCGGGTGGACTGCAGCACGACGATCGACGAGTTCACCGGCGAGGACAAACTGCTGCGGCTGCGCTGGCCATGCCCGGTTCCCGGGGCGATGCCGGTGAGCGAGGTCGGCGACGCGGTGATCGGGCGCGGCTTCGCGCTGCTGCACGAACCCGGCTCAACCGAGTCTGTCGACACCGCGAAACATCCCTACACACTGGACAATCCGGCCTATGGCTGGTTCGGACTGTCGTCGGCGGTGCGGGTTCGGGTCGCGGACGCGAGGAGCACAAACAGCCGGGGCGATGGGGTGCGTGCCGTGTCGGTTGCCGAGGTGATATCGCCGACCGAGGCGGAGTCTGCACCACTTGCCCGCGATCTGATGGTGGCGCTGGCCCGTGCGGGCGTGACGGCCACCTGCAGCAGCGCCGACAAGGCCCGCTACGGGAACCTGGACGTCGACTCCAACCTGCCCGACGCGCGCATCGCGGTCGGCGGACCGGACCAGAACTCTTTCACCGCAGCCGTTTTGGCCGAGGCCGACCCCGCCTACACCGAGGAACTCAAGCGCCAGCTGTACTCCAGCGGCACGGCCAGGGTGTGGATACCCGCTGCGGCACCGCTGGCGACGACGTGGCTGCCCGGCGCGGACCTGCGCAGGGTGCGGGCCCTGCCGGTGCTCGTCATCGCCAGCGGGAACGGCCTCGCCGAGGCGGTCGCGTCGGTGGTCGAAGAACTCGCCGACGCCGAGATCACCGTCGACCAACAGGCGCCGTCAGAACTCGAGCCGTTCGAGCAGCGGACCGTCGCGGTGCTCAACCGTGGGGTGCCGAGCTTCGCCGTCGACACCGACGGCACTCTGCACACCTCGCTGATGCGGTCCTGCACCGGCTGGCCATCCGGGGTGTGGATGGACCCGCAGCCGCGTCGCACCGCCCCCGACGGCTCCAACTTCCAGCTGCAGCACTGGACCCACACGTTCGACTACGCGCTGGTGTCCGGCGACGGAGACTGGCGAACGGCGGCCATCCCCGGCCGCAGCGCCGAGTTCTCGCACCCGCTGCTCGCCGTGGCCGGAGGCGCCGACGCCGCGGGCGGACTGCCCGGCTGGGGCTCGCTGCTGGAGGTCGAGCCCGCCGGATCCGTCCAGATCGGAGCGCTGAAGGCGGCGGGCAACCCGCTGGCATCCGGCAGCAGTCAGGCCGTTGATCCGACCGAGGAGGTGGCGGTCCGGCTCGTCGAAACGTGTGGGACGACAACCGATGTCGCGATCACGTCCGGACTCCACCGACTGTCCGCCGCGTCGCGCGTCGACCTGCTCGAGCAGTCGCACCTGCAGAAGCACCGCGCATTCGAGGGGCTCGCCCTGCACGGCTACGAGATCGCGACCGTGCTGACCCGACTCAACATGCCGCAGGTGCTCGAGGCCGACCACGCCCAGCTGGCACCCGAAGCCGAGGCGGCGCAGCCGCTGTATGCGCGCTACTGGCTGCACAACCGCGGCCCCGCACCGCTCGGCGGGCTGCCCGCTGTCGCGCACCTGCACCCGCAGGCCAGCGTCGCCGAGCCCAATGAGCCAGTGGTGCTTCGGCTTACCGCGGCCAGCGACTGCACCGATTCGGTGCTGCACGGCACCGTGCGGATGGTGTGCGCCGACGGCTGGACGGCCAGCCCGGCGAGCCTGCCGTTCGTGTTGCCGAGCGGCGAGCATCTGGAGGCCGACATCGAGCTGACGATGCCGCCGGACACCCCGGCGGGGCTCTACCCGGTCCGCGCCCAACTCGTCATCACCGGCGACGACGCGAAGTCGATGCCTGCGTCGTGGCGGCAGGTCGTCGAAGACGTCGCCACCGTCTCGGTCGGTACGCCCGGGGAGGACAACGACGTGGTGTACCTGGTCGGCGAGCCCGACGACGTGGAGGTCGCTGCCGGCGAGACGGCGCGGCTGGCGGTGACCGTCGGCACCGCCGCGGGCGCGAGCCTGGCGCTCGAGGCGCATCTCATCAGCCCGTGGGGGACATGGGAGTGGATGGGTCCGGCCGCACGGGGCGCGGTGCTGTCACCCGGTGAGAACACCGAACTCGGCTTCGACATCGCCCCGCCGCCGTGGGTGCAGCCCGGACAGTGGTGGGCCCTGGTCCGCGTGGGCTGCGCAGGCCGCCTTGTCTATTCGCCCGCCATCAAGGTGACGGTCCGATGAGCCACCCCCATATCGCTGCGACCGTCGCCGGGATGGATGTGCCCGTCGCCGACGTCGACGCGCGGGAGACCTGGCTGCGGGGCGCGGTTCCCGCCGCAGCGCTGCCGCGCGAGGGAACGAGCGAAGGTCGACAGTTGCGGCGCTGGCTGACTCAGCTGCTGGTGTCCGAACGGGTGATCGCCGCCGAGGCTGCCGCCGCCGGGCTGACCGCCGACGGTGCTCCCGCCGAAGATGAACTGCTGCCTGACAACTCGGCGCGGCTGGAGGTCGGCAGCGTGGCAGCGGCGGCATTGGCCGACCCGCTCGCCCGCGCGATGTTCACCCACGTCACCGCGGCGGTCGACGTCACCGATGACGAGGTGGCCGGCTACCACGACCGCAATCCGCTGCGCTTCGCCGCGCCGTCGGAGACCGGAAATGGTTGGCGCACAGCGGCTGTGGGCGCCCCGCCGTTGGAAGAGGTGCGTCCGCTGATCGTCGAACACCTGCGTGGTGCCGCCCGGCGCCGCGCCTTCCGGCTATGGCTCGACGCGCGGCGGGCCGAGCTGGTCCGGCTCGCCCCCGGCTACGAGCATCCCGGCGATCCTCGTCAGCCCGACAACACCCACCGGCACTGATGGCCGAGCCGACGCTGGCCATCGACATCGGCGGCACCAAGATCGCCGTCGGGCTCGTCGACGACGCAGGCGAGCTCGCTCACCACGCCCAGCTGCCGACCCCGGAGAGCGACGCCGAAGCGATCTGGGCGGTGGTCGACTCGCTCGTCACCGAAGCGCTCGCCACCGCAGGCGGACACGTCCGCGGTGTGGGCATCGCGTCGGCGGGACCAATCGACCTGCCGTCGGGCACCATCAGCCCGATCAATATCACTGCGTGGCAACGGTTCCCGATCGTCGAGCGGGTGACTGCGGTGGTCGGCATGCCGGCGAGGCTGGGCGGCGACGGGTTGTGCATGGCGCTCGGCGAGCGGTGGCGAGGCGCGGGCCGCGGGGCCGATTTCATGCTCGGCATGGTGGTGTCGACGGGTGTCGGCGGCGGGCTGGTGCTCGACGGCGTGCCCTACGACGGCCGTACCGGCAACGCCGGTCACGTCGGCCACGTCGTCGTCGAACCCGACGGAGCACCGTGCACGTGTGGCGGCCACGGCTGCGTTGAGACGATTGCGTCCGGCCCGAACATGGCCCGATGGGCCCGCGAGAACGGCTGGGAAGCGCCCGACGAGGCCGACGCCAAGGAACTCGCCGACGCCGCCAACGCCGGGGTTCCAGTGGCAGTGCGGGCCTTCCGTCGCGGTGCGACGGCGGTCGCGGCGATGATCGCGTCGGTCGGCGCCGTATGCGATATCGACCTCGTCGTCATCGGCGGGGGCGTGGCCAAATCCGGGCCGCTGCTGTTCGACCCGCTGCGCGAGGCGCTGGCGTCCTACGCCGGACTGGATTTCCTGCACGGGCTGCGCGTGGTGCCCGCCGAGCTCGGCGGCAACGCCGGCCTCGTCGGCGCCGCCGCATTGGTGATTTCGGCGTGATTGGTCGCGTTCAGCGCAACTGCGCACGCCGAAATCGCTAGACGCGACCGCCGTTTTGGCTGATCCGGGGGCGGCACGCTACTCTTGACCCGTTCCACCGAAGACCGTCGGTCACCGAGAAATCGGTTGAAGGTCCCGGATTGCCCGGGCGGCCTACGCAGGAGGACGAGGCAGCAGTACATCAGCGCGCCCCGACCGTCTGCGTCGGGGCGTTCGTCATTTCCTGGCCCTTTTGACATCCGACCTCGGTCACCAACTACGAGGAGGCATGCATGGCCAAGGCTGACAAAGCCACGGCAGTTGCCGACATCGCCGAGCAGTTCAAGGAGGCGACGGCAACGCTCGTCACCGAATACCGCGGACTGACGGTCGCCAACCTCAAAGACCTGCGCCGATCGCTGGGTGATTCCGCTACTTACACCGTCGCCAAGAACACGCTGGTCAAGCGTGCCGCGGCGGATGCAGGTATCGAGGGTCTCGACGAACTGTTCGTCGGCCCCACCGCGATCGCGTTCGTCTCGGGCGAGGCGGTCGACGCGGCCAAGGCGATCAAGAAGTTCGCCAAGGACAACAAGGCGCTGGTCATCAAGGGCGGCTACATGGACGGTCGAACGCTGACCGTCTCCGAAATCGAGCGCATCGCCGACCTGGAGTCGCGCGAGGTGCTGCTGGCCAAGCTGGCCGGCGCGATGAAGGCCAACCTGACCAAGGCCGCAGGCCTGTTCCAGGCTCCCGCATCGCAGGTCGCCAGGTTGGCTGCCGCGCTGCAGGAGAAGAAGGCCGCCGAGGAAGCCGCGTAAAAAGCCGCACAAATCACATCCACCCACCAGCCCCAGTACAGAAATTAGGAAGGACCCATCCCATGGCAAAGCTGTCCACCGACGAACTGCTCGACGCGTTCAAGGAACTGACCCTGCTCGAGCTCTCGGACTTCGTTAAGGCGTTCGAGGAGACCTTCGACGTCACCGCCGCCGCTCCGGTCGCCGTTGCGGCCGCCCCGGGTGCTGCCGCAGGCGGCGCTCCTGCCGAGGCCGCCGAGGAGCAGTCGGAATTCGACGTCGTCCTCGAGGCTGCCGGTGAAAAGAAGATCGGCGTCATCAAGGTCGTTCGCGAGATCGTTTCCGGTCTCGGCCTGAAGGAGGCCAAGGATCTCGTCGACGGCGCTCCCAAGCCGCTGCTCGAGAAGGTCGCCAAGGAGGCCGCCGAGGAGGCCAAGACCAAGCTCGAGGCCGCTGGCGCGACGGTCACCGTCAAGTAATTTCACCAACGTCGGCGTGCCGACGGACAACACTGTGGGGCTGGTCTGGCAAACAGACCGGCCCCACAGTTGTTACTGCCGTCCGCGCTGGTGGGAACCGAAATGAGACCTTCGACAAGTGTCCCCAGACCGGCGTCGTAAGCTACAGTGACTCAAGCCACAGGCGGGAGGGCACTGTGGCGGCATAACCTACCGGCGGAAGGATCTCGCGTGGGCATCGGAATTGAAGTTGAGGGGCTGACCAAGTCCTTCGGCCCCCAGCGAATCTGGGAAGACGTCACAATGCAGGTCCCGCCCGGCGAGGTGAGCGTGCTGCTCGGCCCCTCCGGTACCGGCAAGTCGGTTTTCCTGAAGTCGCTTATCGGGCTGTTGCGCCCGGAGCGTGGCTCGATCGTCGTCGACGGCACCAACATCATCGACTGCTCGGCCAAGGAGCTCTACGAGATCCGCACGCTGTTCGGCGTCATGTTCCAGGACGGCGCCCTGTTCGGCTCGATGAGCCTCTACGACAACACCGCTTTCCCCTTGCGTGAGCACACCAAGAAGAAGGAAAGCGAGATCCGCAACATCGTCATGGAGAAGCTCGAGCTGGTCGGCTTGGGCGGTGACGAGACGAAGTTCCCGGGCGAGATCTCCGGCGGTATGCGCAAGCGCGCCGGCCTGGCCCGCTCCCTGGTGCTCGACCCGCAGATCATTCTCTGCGACGAGCCCGACTCCGGTCTGGACCCGGTCCGCACCGCGTATTTGAGCCAGCTGCTGATCGACATCAACGCGCAGATCGACGCGACGATCCTGATCGTCACGCACAACATCAACATCGCCCGCACCGTGCCGGACAACATCGGCATGCTGTTCCGCAAGCACCTGGTGATGTTCGGCCCGCGCGAGGTGCTGCTGACCAGCGACGAGCCCGTGGTCCGCCAGTTCCTCAACGGTCGCCGCATCGGCCCCATCGGCATGTCCGAGGAAAAGGACGAGTCGCAGATGGCCGAGGAGCAGGCCATGGTCGACGCCGGTCATCACGACGGTGGCGTCGAAGAGATCGAGGGCGTGCCCCCGCAGATCGAGGCCACCCCGGGCATGCCGGAACGGCAGGCCGTCGGCCGCCGCCAGGCGCGGGTCCGCGAGATCATGCACACGCTGCCGCCGAACGCTCAGGAAGCGATCCGCGACGACCTCGAGGGCACGCACAAGTACGCCACGCACTCGATCCCCGATGAGGGGACGGGCACGCGGCACCGTGTCGGCGGAGACGACTCCGACACCGCGTCCATCCCGGTTGCGCGCGACAGGTAAGACCTACCCCTGATTCGCCGGTCCGCGTCGGACCGGCGTGACAGCGCGGCGTGTTTCCGTAATCCGTGCCCCTGACCCGACCGCCCGCGTTAGCGTCTGCTGCGGAGGGGACAGGAGACGGCATGGTCGACCGGTTGTTGCTCTGGTTGGGCGCCGGGGTAATCGCTGGTGGTGTAACGGTCGGAATGCTGGCCGGGGCCGGAGTCGCCTACGGCCAGACCGAATCGGATGGCGACGGCGGTGCGAAGACGTCGCAGTCGGCGAAACCCGGTGACAACCAACCCGATTCGGGTAATGCAGAGGCCGGGCAGAACCAGCATCCCGATCGAAACAACAAGCCCGACGACGCCCCCGATGCCACGGACGATCGCGAAGCCGTCCGCAAGGCGCCCAAGTCCGAGGCGGGCAAGCGCACCGCGACGCTGATCAACAATGTCGTCGCGGCGATAACGCACAAGCCCGACCGCAAGATCACGCTCCAGAAGGCTGACCCGGTCGAGAAGGCTGACCCGGTCGAGAAGATCGAGGCGGCCGCGGCGACCGACCCCGTCATCGCCGTCGAGTCCGAACCGAGGATCGACCCCATCGTGATGTCCACCAGGGCGCCGCCGACGGAATCGGACATCACGCTCGCGACTCCGTTGCTCTCCCGGTCGAACGTCACCGCCTCCGCTGCCCCGCAGCTGCAGGTGCCGCCCGTCGTGAGCGCGATCGGCACCGCCGTGTTCGGCCTGATCTCCTTCGCGGAGAGTGTGTTCGAGGGGCCACCAAAGGCGCTGCCGGGAAGCGGAGTCACCGTCGAGCGTTCCACCTTGGACCTCGGAAACGGCCACGTAGTGCCTGCCGACTGGTACTTCCCGGACAGTGAAACGCCGCCGGAGGGGATCATCTATCTGCAGCACGGCTTCCTCGCCAGGGGCGTTTTCTACGACTACACCGCCTCCTACCTGGCCAAGGAAACCAACAGCATCGTCGTCGCGCCGACGCTGACGTCGAACATCTTCGCCACCGACGGCATGTGGCTGGGCGGCGAGCAGATGCACCGCGCCGTCGCCGACCTGTTCCTCGACGACAACGATGCCCTGCTGAAGAGCGCACAAGCAGCCGGCTACACGCAGGACGAATTACCTCAGCGAGTCGTGCTGGTCGGACATTCGCTCGGCGGCGGCCTGGTGGCGGACACCGCCGGATACATGGTCGAAAACGGGACGAGCGACAAACTGGCCGGCGTGCTGATGCTCGACGGCGTCGGATTCAGCGGTGAGGTAGCCCGGGGTTTGGACAAGCTAGACACGCTCCCCGCCGAGGATTACATCCCGGTCTACAACCTGTCGGCCAGGCCGTACGTGTGGAACCTGTTCGGGAGTAGCGATGCCATCTTGAAGGAGAAGCGTCCGGACCAGTTCACCGGAGCCCAGCTGGTCGGTGGTTGGCATTCGGACGCGATGGTGGGCGGCAACCCGCTGGTCCAGTTCGGCGCCTACCTGCTCACCGGGTTCTCGTCGCCAAGCAATGTCGAGGGATCTCAGGTTCTTGCAGCGGGCTGGGTCAACGA
The DNA here is from genome assembly GCA_963713225.1 of uncultured Actinomycetota bacterium. GTDB lineage: Bacteria > Actinomycetota > Actinomycetes > Mycobacteriales > Mycobacteriaceae > Mycobacterium. The sequence goes on from CAVQLB010000007.1 coordinate 122,627, forward strand.
CATGTTCGCCGGCTCCGAGACCTGCACCGAGACCAGCTGCTTCTACGCCGATCCCGGAGAGACGATCACCATCCCGACGAGCTTCGGCCCGGCCCGCGGGCTGGTGCAGCCGGAGCCCGGCGTTCTCGACTCCCTCGCCCGTCGGGTGACGGCGGGCTTCTTGGGGCTACTGGCTCACATCAACTTCGCCACCGACGTGCCGCAGACCGAGCAAACCAGCGACTTCCAGGAAATCTCCGCCTGAAACATGCCGTTATCTCTTGACGGAAAGGCTCTGACGGGCCAGTCTGTTGGGCAGCATGTGTGCACGGGTTAGGGACGCCAGCCAGCGCCCGAGTTGATCCTGCACGCGATGGTTGAGGAATACGCCGTCCTGCGCTATTGTTGGACGTTGCGCTGGCTGCCTCCTGCCCATCTACCGCCTCCGACACCGTGGTCCTAGGCTGAGCCCCGTTTCAGGCTCAGTATCTAGTCGCGTGCCCGCCGTTTGGGGCCGTCTGGACTGGGAGAACGCCAGCCGAACCGACGCAGATATAGCGGCGCAGGGGTGGTGTAGGCCAGCCCGAAGTCGCATGAGGTGCTGGAAGGATGCATCTTGGCAGTCTCCCGCCAGATCAAGTCCACTACTACTACTTCTAGCTCCGTACCTGGAGCACCAAACCGAATTTCATTCGCCAAGCTCCGCGAGCCGCTCGAGGTTCCGGGGCTACTTGAGGTGCAGACCCAGTCCTTCGAATGGCTGGTCGGCTCCGAGCACTGGCGTGAGGTGGCCACCGCACGCGGTGACGTCAACCCCGTCGGCGGCCTCGAAGAGGTGCTGACCGAGCTGTCGCCGATCGAGGACTTCTCCGGATCGATGTCGCTGTCGTTCACCGACCCGCGCTTCGACGAGGTCAAGGCACCGGTCGACGAGTGCAAAGACAAGGACATGACGTACGCGGCCCCGCTGTTCGTCACGGCCGAGTTCATCAACAACAACACCGGCGAGATCAAGAGCCAGACGGTGTTCATGGGCGACTTCCCGATGATGACCGAGAAGGGCACGTTCATCATCAACGGCACCGAGCGTGTCGTCGTCAGCCAGCTGGTCCGGTCCCCGGGCGTCTACTTCGACGAGGCCCGCGACAAGACCACGGACAAGACGCTGCACAGCGTCAAGGTGATCCCCGGCCGCGGCGCGTGGCTGGAGTTCGACGTCGACAAGCGCGACACCGTCGGTGTGCGCATCGACCGCAAGCGTCGCCAGCCGGTCACCGTGCTGCTGAAGGCGCTGGGCTGGACCACCGAGCAGATCACGGAGCGGTTCGGCTTCTCCGAGATCATGATGTCGACGCTGGAGAAGGACAACACCGCAGGCACCGACGAGGCGCTGCTGGACATCTACCGGAAGCTGCGGCCGGGCGAGCCGCCGACCAAGGAGTCCGCGCAGACGCTTCTGGAGAACCTGTTCTTCAAGGAGAAGCGTTACGACCTGGCCCGGGTGGGCCGCTACAAGGTCAACAAGAAGCTGGGCCTGAACGCCGGCCAGCCGATCACGTCGTCGACGCTGACCGAAGAGGACGTCGTCGCCACCATCGAGTACCTGGTGCGCCTGCACGAGGGCCAGACCAAGATGACCGCCCCCGGCGGTGTCGAGGTGCCGGTGGAGACCGATGACATCGACCACTTCGGCAACCGTCGCCTGCGCACCGTCGGCGAGCTGATCCAGAACCAGATCCGGGTCGGCCTGTCCCGCATGGAGCGCGTGGTCCGCGAGCGGATGACCACTCAGGACGTCGAGGCGATCACGCCGCAGACGCTGATCAACATTCGTCCGGTCGTCGCGGCGATCAAGGAGTTCTTCGGAACCAGCCAGCTGTCGCAGTTCATGGACCAGAACAACCCGCTGTCGGGTCTGACCCACAAGCGTCGCCTTTCGGCGCTGGGCCCCGGCGGTCTGTCGCGTGAGCGCGCCGGCCTCGAGGTCCGCGACGTGCACTCCAGCCACTACGGCCGGATGTGCCCGATCGAGACGCCTGAGGGTCCGAACATCGGCCTGATCGGCTCGCTCTCGGTGTACGCGCGGGTCAACCCGTTCGGCTTCATCGAGACGCCGTATCGCAAGGTGAACAAGGGTGTCGTCAGCGACGACATCGAGTACCTGACCGCCGACGAGGAGGACCGCCACGTCGTGGCGCAGGCCAACTCGCCGATCGACGACAAGGGCAAGTTCACCGAGGAGCGCGTCCTGGTCCGCCGTAAGGGCGGTGAGGTCGAGTACGTGTCGTCCACCGAGGTCGACTACATGGACGTCTCGCCGCGCCAGATGGTGTCGGTGGCCACGGCCATGATCCCGTTCCTCGAGCACGACGACGCCAACCGCGCCCTGATGGGTGCCAACATGCAGCGCCAGGCGGTTCCGCTGGTGCGCAGCGAGGCACCGCTGGTCGGCACCGGTATGGAGTTGCGCGCCGCGATCGACGCCGGCGACGTCGTCGTCGCCGACAAGTCCGGTGTGATCGAGGAGGTCTCGGCCGACTACATCACCGTGATGGCCGACGACGGCACCCGGCACACCTACCGGATGCGCAAGTTCGCCCGCTCCAACCACGGCACCTGCGCCAACCAGCGCCCGATCGTCGATTCCGGCGACCGGGTGGAGGCCGGCCAGGTCATCGCCGACGGCCCCTGCACGGAGCAGGGCGAGATGGCGCTCGGCAAGAACCTTCTTGTCGCGGTCATGCCGTGGGAAGGCCACAACTATGAGGACGCGATCATCCTCTCCAACCGCCTGGTGGAAGAGGACGTGCTCACTTCGATTCACATCGAGGAGCACGAGATCGATGCCCGCGACACCAAGCTGGGCGCCGAGGAGATCACCCGGGACATCCCGAACGTCTCCGATGAGGTGCTGGCCGATCTCGACGAGCGCGGCATCGTCCGTATCGGCGCAGAGGTCCGCGACGGCGACATCCTGGTCGGCAAGGTCACCCCGAAGGGCGAGACCGAGCTGACCCCGGAGGAGCGGCTGCTCCGTGCGATCTTCGGTGAGAAGGCGCGCGAGGTCCGCGACACGTCGCTCAAGGTGCCGCACGGCGAGTCCGGCAAGGTCATCGGCATCCGGGTGTTCTCCCGCGAGGACGACGACGAGCTGCCCGCCGGCGTCAACGAGTTGGTCCGCGTTTACGTGGCCCAGAAGCGCAAGATCTCCGATGGCGACAAGCTCGCCGGACGCCACGGCAACAAGGGCGTCATCGGCAAGATCCTTGCCGTCGAGGACATGCCGTTCCTTCCGGACGGCACGCCGGTCGACATCATCCTGAACACGCACGGTGTGCCGCGACGGATGAATATCGGCCAGATCCTGGAGACCCACCTCGGGTGGGTGGCCAAGAGCGGCTGGAAGGTCGACGGATCTCCCGACTGGGCCGCCAGCCTGCCCAAGGAGCTGTTGGAGGCCGAGCCGGAGACCATCGTGTCGACGCCGGTGTTCGACGGTGCCCGCGAGAACGAGCTGCAGGGTCTGCTGTCCTCGACGCTGCCCAACCGTGACGGCGATGTGCTGGTCGACGGCGACGGCAAGGCGGAGCTCTTCGACGGCCGCAGCGGCGAACCGTTCCCGTATCCGGTGACGGTCGGCTACATGTACATCCTGAAGCTGCACCACCTGGTGGACGACAAGATCCACGCCAGGTCGACCGGCCCGTACTCGATGATCACCCAGCAGCCGCTGGGCGGTAAGGCGCAGTTCGGTGGCCAGCGGTTCGGCGAGATGGAGTGCTGGGCCATGCAGGCCTACGGTGCGGCATACACGCTGCAGGAGCTCTTGACCATCAAGTCCGACGACACCGTCGGTCGCGTCAAGGTCTACGAGGCGATCGTCAAGGGCGAGAACATCCCCGAGCCGGGCATCCCCGAGTCGTTCAAGGTGCTGCTCAAGGAGCTGCAGTCGTTGTGCTTGAACGTCGAGGTGCTGAGCAGTGACGGCGCCGCGATCGAGATGCGTGACGGCGACGACGAGGACCTGGAGCGCGCTGCTGCGAACCTGGGAATCAACTTGTCCCGCAACGAATCTGCATCCGTCGAAGACCTTGCCTAATTATTTGCTATCTAATCCCGAAAGGGGAAAGGGAGTTACGTGTTAGACGTCAACTTCTTCGATGAACTCCGCATCGGCCTTGCCACCGCGGACGACATCCGTAATTGGTCCTTCGGCGAGGTCAAGAAGCCGGAGACCATCAACTACCGCACGCTGAAGCCTGAGAAGGACGGCCTGTTCTGCGAGAAGATCTTCGGACCTACTCGCGACTGGGAGTGCTACTGCGGCAAGTACAAGCGTGTCCGCTTCAAGGGCATCATCTGCGAGCGCTGCGGCGTCGAGGTGACCCGCGCCAAGGTGCGTCGCGAGCGGATGGGCCATATCGAGCTGGCCGCGCCCGTCACGCACATCTGGTACTTCAAGGGTGTGCCGTCGCGTCTGGGCTACCTGCTCGACCTGGCGCCGAAGGATCTCGAGAAGATCATCTACTTCGCGGCCTACGTCATCACCGCCGTGGACGACGAGATGCGGCACAACGAGCTGTCCACGCTCGAGGCCGAGATGGTCGTGGAGCGCAAGGCCGTCGAGGATCAGCGCGACTCCGACCTCGAGGCGCGTGCGCAGAAGCTCGAAGCCGACCTCAAGGAGCTGGAAGAGGAGGGCGCCAAGTCCGACGTCCGGCGCAAGGTCCGCGACGGCGGCGAGCGCGAGATGCGTCAGCTCCGCGACCGCACCCAGCGTGAGCTTGACCGGCTCGAGGAGATCTGGACCACCTTCACCAAGCTGGCCCCCAAGCAGCTGATCGTCGACGAGGTGCTCTACCGCGAGCTCATCGACCGTTACGGCGAGTACTTCCAGGGCGCCATGGGTGCGGAGTCGATCAAGAAGCTCATCGAGAACTTCGACATCGACGCCGAAGCCGACACGCTGCGCGACGTCATCCGGAACGGCAAGGGCCAGAAGAAGCTTCGTGCCCTCAAGCGCCTGAAGGTCGTCGCCGCGTTCCAGCAGTCGGGCAACTCGCCGATGGGCATGGTGCTCGACGCGGTGCCGGTGATCCCGCCGGAACTGCGCCCGATGGTGCAGCTCGACGGTGGCCGGTTCGCCACGTCGGACCTCAACGATCTGTACCGCCGCGTGATCAACCGCAACAACCGCCTCAAGAGGCTGATCGACCTCGGCGCGCCCGAGATCATCGTCAACAACGAGAAGCGGATGCTGCAGGAGTCGGTGGACGCGCTGTTCGACAACGGCCGCCGCGGCAGGCCCGTCACCGGGCCGGGCAACCGTCCGCTCAAGTCGCTGTCGGATCTGCTCAAGGGCAAGCAGGGCCGGTTCCGTCAGAACCTGCTCGGCAAGCGCGTCGACTACTCAGGCCGTTCGGTCATCGTGGTCGGCCCGCAGCTCAAGCTGCACCAGTGCGGTCTGCCCAAGCTGATGGCACTTGAGCTGTTCAAGCCGTTCGTGATGAAGCGTCTGGTCGATTTGAACCACGCGCAGAACATCAAGAGTGCCAAGCGGATGGTGGAGCGTCAGCGTCCGCAGGTGTGGGACGTGCTCGAAGAGGTCATCGCCGAGCACCCGGTGCTGCTGAACCGCGCACCGACGCTGCACCGGCTGGGCATCCAGGCCTTTGAGCCGATGCTGGTCGAGGGCAAGGCCATTCAGCTGCACCCGCTGGTCTGTGAGGCGTTCAACGCCGACTTCGACGGCGACCAGATGGCAGTCCACCTGCCGCTGAGCGCCGAGGCGCAGGCCGAGGCACGCATCCTGATGCTGTCGTCGAACAACATCCTGTCGCCTGCGTCGGGCCGCCCGCTGGCCATGCCGCGTCTGGACATGGTGACCGGGTTGTTCTTCCTGACCACCGAGATCGAAGGCGACACCGGCGAGTACGTGGCCTCCGCCAAGGACCGGCCGGAATCGGGCGTGTACGCATCGCCCGCCGAGGCGATCATGGCTCTGGACCGCGGTTCACTGTCGGTGCGGGCCAAGGTCAAGATCCGGTTGACGCAGCTGCGTCCGCCTGCCGAGCTGGAGGCCGAGCTGTTCGGCGACGAGGGCTGGAAGCCCGGCGACGCATGGACGGCCGACACCACGCTGGGCCGGGTGATGTTCAACGAGCTGCTGCCGATCAGCTATCCGTTCATCAACCAGCAGATGCACAAGAAGGTTCAGGCGTCGATCATCAACGACCTGGCCGAGCGCTATCCGATGATCGTGGTCGCGCAGACCGTCGACAAGCTCAAGGACACCGGCTTCTACTGGGCCACCCGCTCGGGTGTCACCGTGTCGATGGCCGACGTGATTGTGCCGCCGAACAAGCAGGAGATCCTGGACCGCTACGAGATCGAGGCGGACGGGATCGAGAAGAAGTACCAGCGCGGCGCGCTGAATCACGACGAGCGCAACGGCGAGCTGGTCAAGATCTGGCAGCTGGCGACCGAAGAGGTCGGCGAGGCCCTGCGGGCGCACTACCCCGCGGACAATCCGATCATCACGATCGTCGACTCCGGTGCTACGGGTAACTTCACCCAGACGCGCACGCTGGCCGGCATGAAGGGTCTGGTGACCAACCCGAAGGGTGAGTTCATCCCGCGGCCGATCAAGTCCTCGTTCCGTGAGGGCCTGACGGTGCTGGAGTACTTCATCAACACCCACGGCGCCCGAAAGGGCCTGGCGGACACCGCTCTTCGCACCGCCGACTCGGGTTACCTGACCCGACGTCTGGTGGATGTCAGCCAGGACGTCATCGTTCGCGAGCGCGACTGCGAGACCGAGCGTGGCATCAACGTCACGCTGGCCGAGCCCGGCTCCGACGGTGTGCTGATCCGCGATCCGCACATCGAAACGTCGGCCTACGCGCGGACTTTGGCCGCCGATGCCGTCGATGAGAAGGGCAACGTCATCGTCGAGCGGGGTCACGATCTAGGTGACCCGGCCATCGAGGCGCTCCTGGCGGCGGGCATCACCGAGGTCAAGGTTCGCTCGGTGCTGACCTGCACGACGGGCACCGGCGTGTGCGCGATGTGTTACGGCCGGTCGATGGCGACCGGCAAGCTGGTCGACATCGGTGAGGCCGTCGGCATCGTGGCAGCGCAGTCCATCGGCGAGCCCGGCACGCAGCTGACCATGCGCACCTTCCACCAGGGCGGTGTCGGTGAGGACATCACCGGTGGTCTGCCCCGCGTGCAGGAGTTGTTCGAGGCCCGCGTGCCGCGTAACAAGGCGCCGATCGCTGACGTCAGCGGTCGGGTCCAGCTCGACGAGACCGAGGCGTTCTACAAGATCACCATCGTCCCCGACGACGGTGGCGAGGAAGTCGTCTACGACAAGCTGCCCAAGCGCAACCGTCGCCTGAAGGTGTTCAAGCACGAGGACGGCTCGGAGCGGCTGCTCACCAATGGCGACCACGTCGAGGTGGGACAGCAGCTGATGGAAGGCTCCGCGGACCCGCACGAGGTGCTGCGTGTCCAGGGCCCCCGCGAGGTGCAGATCCACCTCGTCAAGGAGGTCCAGGAGGTCTACCGCGCTCAGGGTGTGTCGATCCACGACAAGCACATCGAGGTGATCGTCCGGCAGATGCTGCGGCGCGTCACGATCATCGATTCGGGCGCGACGGAGTTCCTGCCCGGCTCGCTGACCGAGCGCGGCGAGTTCGAGTCGGAGAACCGTCGAGTGGTGGCCGAGGGCGCCGAGCCCGCGGCCGGTCGCCCGGTGCTGATGGGTATCACGAAGGCGTCGCTGGCCACCGACTCGTGGCTGAGCGCGGCGTCGTTCCAGGAGACCACGCGCGTGCTGACCGATGCGGCGATCAACTGCCGCAGCGACAAGCTGCAGGGTCTGAAGGAGAACGTGATCATCGGCAAGCTGATCCCGGCAGGTACGGGCATCAACCGGTACCGCAATATCCAGGTGCAGCCGACCGAGGAGGCGCGGGCCGCCGCGTACACGATCCCGTCCTACGAGGATCAGTACTACAGCCCCGACTTCGGCCAGGCCACCGGAGCCGCGGTTCCGCTGGACGACTACGGCTACAGCGACTACCGCTAAGTCAGTCAAGAGAAAGCCCCCGCCTAGTTGCGGGGGCTTTTCTCTGCGCCGAGTGTGAAACCACTGCGAAATTTCCGGCCGTGGATCCATAGCGGTCAAGCAACATCCGTTGATTTTGGGAGGTGTCGTGCCGAGTGGGTTTCTGCATTCAGACAGACGCGGCGGGAGTTGTTTGACCGGGTATGTCGGGCACGCCGTTGCGTCGGGCCGCTCGGGACATGGCGTGTCGACGACATCAGCCGTGACTGTGGTGGCGTACGCTGGTGCGATCACACTGCTTATGGGCATGGCGTGATCTGGGTTTGGCCGAGCTCGGCGATCTCGACCGACCGGGTGGTCGCGGTCACCGGATCAGTTACGACGAGCGCGTGGAACATCATGCGTGGGCTTGATCGGGCCATACCGCAGGCCGAAGATCGCCCGACAAGCTCGGCCGATGATCGGTCGGTCATCTGTCGCGAGATCCAGCGCAACCGCAATCCCGATGGGGACTACGCACGCACCGCGTGGCGCATGCTCGTGCCGCTCAGAGAAGCTAAGCGCCCCAAGCAGTTCAAGCTCAACGACACCGGGTTGTGCACCAAGATCGCGGCCTGGATGGACGACGGATGGAGTCCGAAGCTGATCGCCGAGGTGTTGGCGCGTGATCACGCCGATGACAGGCTGGCACGGGTGAGCCACGAAACCATCTATCAGTGCTTGTACGTACAGACTCGTGGCCAGCTGCGCGCCGACCTGCACAGGTGCCTGTCGACCAAACGGGCCGCGCGCAAACCCCGTGGTCACGGTGAGCGCCGCGGGAAGTTCAACGACGTGTTCACCATCAGCGAGCGTCCCGCCGAGGCCGCCGACCGCGCGGTGCCCGGGCACTGGGAGGGCGATCTCATCCTGGGCAGCCGCGGCGCGAGTGCGATCGGCACGCTGGTCGAGCGCAGCACCCGGTTCACCATCCTGCTGCACCTGCCCGCCGATCACACCGCCGAATCGGTGGCGGCCGCGATGATCGCAGCGATGAGCGAGTTGCCGGCCCACCTACGCCGCACCATCACCTGGGACCGAGGCAGCGAGATGGCCATGGTCGTAGACATCGATCTGCAGCTCGTGACAGACGACGGTCTACATCTGCGACCGCATTCACCATAAGCTAGCCGAGAATACCACGAGAGGACACCGACACGCCTACCTAACCAAATTGCACATGAGCATTTCTCGCACTGGGCGCACGTTCGACGTGTCGTGGCTCCTCACTAGACTGGGCGCCGTGCTCATTGGTTCACACGTCCACCAAGACGACCCCATCGCAGCGGCGGAAGCCGACGGCGCCGACGCGGTGCAGTTCTTCCTCGGCGACCCGCAGAGCTGGAAGAAGCCCAAGCCCCGCGACGACGCCGAGACGCTGAAGGCGTCGAGCATGCCGCTGTACGTCCACGCCCCGTATCTGATCAACGTGGCATCGGCGAACAACCGCATCCGTATCCCGTCGCGCAAGATCCTGCAGGACACCTGCGACGCGGCGTCGGAGATCAACGCCACCGCGGTGATCGTGCACGGCGGGCATGCCGACGACAACGACATGGAGGCCGGCTTCGAGCGGTGGGTAAAGGCGCTCAAGTACCTCGAAACCGATATGCAGGTGTACCTGGAGAACACCGCGGGCGGCGACCATGCGATGGCCCGCCACTTCGACACGATCGGCAGGCTGTGGGACCACATCGGCGACAGCGGCATCGGCTTCTGCCTGGACACCTGCCACGCGTGGGCGGCGGGTGAGGCGCTGATCGATGCGGTCGACCGCATCAAGGCGCTCACCGGACGGATCGACCTGGTGCACTGCAACGACTCGAGGGACGCGGCGGGCTCAGGTGCCGACCGGCACGCCAACTTCGGCACCGGCAAAATCGACCCCGATCTGCTTGTCGCCGTCGTCGCGACCGCCGATGCGCCGGTCATCTGCGAGACGGCCGACGAGGGCCGCAAGGACGACATCGCGTTCCTGCGCGAGCACATCGACTGACGGCCTTGATCACGGTTCTCTAACCGAACTGCCCTAAAACTCGCGGTTTACGCACGGTTAACTAGGCTGATCAGCGTGTCCGCGATTGACGACCGACCGTCAATTGCGGATTCGCATGTCGAGACCCCGGTCGCAGCCCGCGGTCGTTGGCTCAAGATCCTGCGGTGGGTGGCGGTCGTTGTATGGGTCGTCGTCATCATCTACCGCACGGTCACCGACGGATTCGCTTTCAACCGCGAGCTTCTGCTCCTCTACATCTCCACGGGGTTGATCGCCGCCAGCATCGGACAGGGCCGTCACATTCTGTACGTGATCCGGGACTGGCTGCCGTTCGCGTTGGTCCTGGTCGCCTACGACCTCAGCCGCGGTGCGGCCGATCTCATCGGACGGCCGACGATGTGGCACTGGCAGGTCGACGCGGACCGTTGGTTGTTCTTCGGCATCATGCCGACGGTGTGGCTGCAGGAACACATCAAGCTGCCGTCTCCACCGTGGTGGGAAGTCGTCCTCAGCACCGTCTACATGTCCTTCTTCGTCCTACCCTACGTGGTGGCCGGCGTGCTGTGGCTGCGCAATCGCGACGAGTGGAAGGCCTTCGTCAAGCTGTTCGTCGGCCTGTCGTTCACGGCCCTGGTGATCTACGCGCTGCTGCCCGCCGCACCGCCGTGGGCCGCGTCCCGCTGCACCGCCGCCGATGTCGAGGGAGGCCCGTCCGGCCCGAAATGCATGTTCCGGTCGGCGCGCGGCGTTCCCGACGGCGGCCTCCTTGGTTCGATGCAAACCACCCAGGACGGTGCCAACGGCTGGATCGAGCGGATCGTCGGCCGCGGTTGGGGCAAGCTGAATCTGCACACCGCCAGCGCGCTGATCGACCAGGGCCAGGCAAGTGTCAATCTGGTGGCGGCAGTCCCGTCACTACACGCCGGGATGACGCTGGCGATCGCGGTGTTCCTCTGGAACCGTGTGCGTCGCCGCTGGCGCCCATTCTGGGCGGCCTACGTGATCATCATGGCGTTCACGCTGGTGTACACCGCCGAGCACTTCGTCATCGACATCCTGCTCGGCTGGGCACTGGCCGCGGTCGTGCTGGTGGCGATCGCCTGGTTCAAGTCGCGTCGAGCGGGACCATCGCCGGAAAAGGCGGTGGTTCAACCGGTTCTGGCGGCTCATTCGTGATGTGATCCCTGCGTGCGGACAGCCTCACGCGGTTTCGCGATCGACTACACGGTGGATGGAGATGGGCCGCCGCTGATGCTCGTCGCCGGGACGTTGTGCGCGGCACAACACTGGCGCGACTACGGATACGTGGAGAGCCTCGCCCGGAATTGGCGCGTCATCAACGTCGACCCGCTGGGGCATGGAGCCAGTGACACCCCACATGACTCCGAGTCATACGAGGCCGCAGGCGTGACCGCCGACTTGGTCGCGGTGTTGGACGCCGAGGGGGTGGACCGGGCGACGGTCTGGGGCTACTCGCGTGGTGGCTGGCTCGCCTGCAACCTGGCAAGCCGCCATGCCGACCGCGTGGACCGTATCGTGGTTGCCGCCTATGCGATGAACGCACATGAAGAGGAGGTCGGTCGACTGTTGACGCCGTTGGCAGGCTTCCTGCGGGATGGAAACTGGTCCGGGCTCTGGCAGGCGCTCGGCGTCACCGACCGAGGGTTTCAGAAGATGATGCAGGACAGCAACGACCCGCTCGCGGTGGCGGCAGCCATCGATGGCTCGCTGCGGCCGACCCGATTCGTCGACCCGTCCTCGATCCGCTGCCCTGCAACGTATTACGTGGGCTCCGAAGACTGGATCGTGCCGTACGTACGTGCCGATGTTGCCGCCCTCGGTGCCACCCTCGACATCATCGAAGGCCAGGCGCATATCGGATCGTTCTTCGCATCGGCCAAGCCGGTGCTGGCGGCCATGAGTAGGCGCCTTGGCCGCTAGGTTCGCCGCGATGCTGGCCCTGCTCCTGGTACTGGCAGGCTGCGCATGCCGGGTTCGGCCGCCCCGCAAGGGTTCACAGTAGGCTCTACAACGCATGCACTGAGTTTCGGCGGTCTGGATCGATCCTACGGCCTGTACATTCCCGACGGGCTGCCGACGTCCGCACCGCTTGTGGTGATGCTGCATGGCGGCTTCGGCAGTAACCAGCAGGCCGAAAGGGCCTATGGCTGGGACCAATTGGCCGATAGTGCGAAGTTCGTCGTCGCCTACCCCGACGGCGAAGGCCGCGCCTGGAACACCAACGGTGGGTGTTGCGGACGGCCGGGCCGCGAGGGCGTCGACGACGTCGGCTTCATCACCGCGGTCGTCAACGACGTCGGCGCCAACGTCGGGATCGACGCCAACCGTGTCTACGCCACCGGCATCAGCAACGGCGGCATGATGTCATACGCGTTGGCCTGCAACACCGCAACGTTTGCGGCCATCGGTCCCGACTCGGCCACCCAACTCGACGGCTGCGCCGCACCGCGTCCCACCTCGGTGTTGCAGATCCACGGCACCGCTGACCGGCTGATCCGCTACGACGGGGAGCCCGGCGTCGGCGTCGCTCGCATCGACGGGCCTCCGGTTCCCGACCTCAACGCGTTCTGGCGCGGTGTCGACCAATGCGCGCCGCCGGTGACGACGATCGAAGGGCCGGTGACCACGTCGACCGCGGAGTGCGCCGAAAACCGGAGCGTCGTGTTGAAGACCGTCGACGGCGGCGGGCACGAGTGGCCGCCGTTCGCCACCGGCGCGTTGTGGCAGTTCTTCGCCGCACATCCCCGGCCCAGCGCTTAGTCGGTCGTACGATTGCCCGATGGCGGATACCGAACCAGCCCAGCAACCTCAAACCTATGCCAAGCCTCCGAATTCGGGAGGGGGAGCGGCCCGCTGGGTGATGCTGCTCTCGCCATTTCTTGCGCTGACCGCGATCGGTATTGCCGCATGGGCGATGGTGATGGCGTGGCCGCAAAAGGAGGCGACGGTCCAGCCGACCGCCGAGTCGAAACAAAAGGTGTGCGCCGCCTTCGACACCGTGAGCAGGGCGGTTCAGCTGCAGACGCACGCCGATCTCGGACCCGACCCGGTCGCGGCGACGGCGGTGGCCGGCAACGCCCGGCTGGCACTGATCGGCGGCGGCGAGTTTCTGCTGCGCCAGGTCGACGACCACACAGCGCCGGAACTGGCCGACGCCGTTCGGTTGTTTGCGAACAACCTCAGTGACATCGGCATCAACGCACTCGCCGGGGCGACGAACGAGGACCCGCAGCAGGCCGCCCGGCTCACCGCAGGCGAGGACGGCAGGAAGAAGGTCGCCGAACTCTGCAAGTAGGCGGAGCGACGAAGCGCCAAGGTGCTGTAAGTGCGCTTGTTACGACTATTGTGCGACTGTCGTGAATCTGTAATATCAGTGGCATGCCAGACACGCATGTCGTCACCAACCAGGTTCCTCTGTTAGAGGACTACAACCCGGCGTCGTCGCCTGTGCTGACCGAGGCCCTGATCCGCGAAGGCGGGGGGTGGGGCCTCGACGAGGTCACCGACCTTGGCGCGCTTTCCGGCAGCGCTCGGGCGCAACGCTGGGGCGAGTTGGCCGACCGCAATCAGCCGATCCTGCACACCCACGACCGCCACGGCAATCGTGTCGACGAGGTCGAGTACGACCCCGCGTACCACGAGCTGATGACGGTGGCGGTCGGCCACGGCCTACACGCCGCGCCGTGGGCCGACGACCGGCCGGGCGCCCATGTCGTCCGCGCCGCCAAAACGTCGGTGTGGACGCCCGAGCCGGGCCACATCTGCCCGATCTCGATGACCTATGCCGTCGTTCCCGCGCTTCGCTACAACGCGGAGTTGGCCGAGGTGTACGAGCCGCTGCTGACCAGCCGCACTTACGATCCCGAACTCAAGGTGCCCGCCACCAAGGTCGGTATCACCGCCGGCATGTCGATGACCGAGAAGCAGGGCGGATCCGACGTCCGAGCGGGAACCACCCAGGCGACACCGAACGCCGACGGCAGCTACAGCCTGACGGGACACAAGTGGTTCACGTCAGCGCCGATGTGCGACGTCTTCCTGGTCCTGGCTCAGGCGCCCGGCGGACTCTCGTGCTTCTTCCTGCCCCGAGTGCTGCCCGACGGCAGCCGCAACCGAATGTTCTTGCAGCGCCTCAAGGACAAGCTCGGCAACCACGCTAACGCCTCGTCGGAAGTCGAGTACGACGGCGCCACCGCGTGGCTGGTCGGCGAGGAGGGCCGCGGTGTGCCGACCATCATCGAGATGGTCAATCTCACCCGGCTCGACTGCACATTGGGCAGCGCGACCAGCATGCGCACCGGCCTGTCCCGGGCGATTCATCACGCCCAGCACCGGAAGGCGTTCGGCGCCTATCTGATTGACCAGCCGTTGATGCGCAATGTGTTGGCCGACCTGGCGGTCGAGGCCGAAGCCGCCACCATGGTCGCGATGCGGATGGCCGGCGCGACCGACGCCGTGGTGCGCGGGGACGAGCGCGAGAGCCTGCTGCGCCGCATCGGTCTGGCCGCCGCGAAGTACTGGGTGTGCAAGCGTGCCACCGCGCACGCCGCCGAGGCGATGGAATGCCTTGGCGGCAACGGCTATGTCGAGGAATCCGGCATGCCGCGGCTGTACCGGGAGGCTCCGCTGATGGGGATCTGGGAGGGCTCGGGCAACGTCAGCGCGCTGGACACGTTGCGGGCCATGGCAACTCGGCCCGAGTGCATCGAAGTCCTGTTCGACGAACTCGCCACGACAAGCGGCCTGGACCCGCGGCTGGACGCCCATGTCGACGGCCTCAAGCCGCAGCTGGATGATCTCGAGACCATCCAGTACCGGGCCCGCAAGGTCGCCGAGGACATCAGCCTTGCCCTGCAGGGCTCGCTGCTGGTGCGGCACGGCCACCCGGCAGTGGCCGAAGCGTTCCTCGCCACCCGGATGGGCGCCCAGTGGGGCAACGCCTACGGCACCATGCCCGCCGGGCTGGATCTCGCGCCGATCCTCGAGCGCGCGATGGTCAAAGGATGACCCACGCCATCAGGCCCGTCGACTTCGACAACCTGAAGACGATGACCTACGAGGTCACCGGCCGGGTTGCGCGAATCACGTTCAACCGCCCCGAAAAAGGCAACGCGATCATCGCCGACACCCCGCTGGAGCTGTCTGCGCTCGTCGAGCGCGCCGACCTCGACCCCGGCGTTCACGTCATCCTGGTTTCTGGTCGCGGCGAAGGGTTCTGCGCCGGCTTCGACCTGTCGGCCTACGCCGAGGGCTCGTCGTCGGCCGGTGGCGGCAATCCGTATGCGGACACCGTGCTGTCCGGCAAGACTCAGGCCGTCAACCATCTACCCGACCAGCCGTGGGATCCGATGATCGACTACCAGATGATGAGCAGGTTCGTCCGAGGCTTCTCCAGCCTGATGCACTGCGACAAGCCCACTGTCGTGAAGATCCACGGCTACTGCGTGGCAGGCGGCACCGACATCGCACTGCATGCCGACCAGGTGATCGCCGCGTCGGACGCGAAGATCGGCTACCCGCCGATGCGGGTGTGGGGCGTGCCAGCCGCAGGACTCTGGGCGCACCGCCTCGGCGACCAGCGTGCGAAACGTCTTCTGTTCACCGGTGATTGCATCAGCGGTGCGCAGGCGGCGGACTGGGGATTGGCCGTGGAGGCGCCCGAACCGGCCGACCTCGACGAACGCACAGAACGACTCGTCGAACGCATCGCCGCGATGCCGGTCAACCAGCTGATCATGGCCAAGCTCGCGCTCAACACCGCGCTCCTGCAGCAGGGCGTGGCGACCAGCCGGATGGTGAGCACCGTCTTCGACGGCGTCGCTCGACACACCCCTGAGGGGCACGCCTTCGTCGCCGAGGCGCGCGAGCACGGCTTCCGCGACGCCGTCAAGAGCCGCGACGAACCGTTCGGCGACGCAGGCCGCAAGACGTCCGGGGTCTGACCGATGGCCAGGGCGCTGCGCCGGATGACAGCGCGTTCGGTGGTGCTGAGCGTGCTGCTCGGCGCGCATCCGGCGTGGGCCACCGCGAGTGAACTGATCCGTCTCACAGAAGATTTCGACATCAAGGAGCCCACCCTGCGGGTCGCGTTGACCCGGATGGTCAGTGCGGGTGACCTGGTGCGGTCCGAAAACGGCTATCGGCTGTCCAACCGGCTGCTTGCGCGGCAGCGCCGCCAGGACGACGCGATCAATCCGCAGCTGAGGTCGTGGGACGGCACCTGGATGACGCTGGTGATCACCAGCATCGGTACGGATGCCCGTACCCGCGCCGCCCTGCGGACCACGTTGCAGCAGAGCAGGTTTGGTGAACTGCGTGAAGGCGTCTGGCTGCGGCCCGACAATCTTGAGCTCACCCTGCCGGGCGAAGTGCTGTCGCGGGTGCGCGTGTTGCACGGGTATGACGACAACCCCGCCGAACTGGCCGCCCAGTTGTGGGATCTGCCGGGCTGGGCACGCACCGGCGGGCAACTGCTCGACGGAATGGCCGCTGCCGCCGACATCCCCGGCCGATTCGGGGCGGCCGCGGGGATGGTGCGCCATCTGCTGACCGACCCCGTGTTGCCCGACGAGATGCTGCCCGACGGTTGGCCCGGCGCCGCGCTGCGGGAGTCCTATGCACAATTCGCCGCCGAGCTGGTGGCCAGACGAAACGAGTCCGAGCTGATGGAGGCGAAATGAGTGTGCGAGTCGAACGTAGTGGCGCGGTCACTACCGTGATCATGAACCGGCCCGAGGCGCGCAACGCCGTCAACGGGCCGACCGCGGCCGAATTATTCGCCGCCTTCGACGAATTCGAACGCGATGAATCGGCGTCGGTCGCGGTGTTGTGGGGCGACAACGGAACCTTCTGCGCCGGCGCCGATCTCAAGGCATTTGGCACACCCGACGTCAACCCGGCGCATCGGACCGGCCCGGGTCCGATGGGGCCTACTCGAATGGTGCTGTCCAAACCGGTGATCGCGGCCGTCAGCGGCTACGCGGTGGCAGGCGGACTCGAACTGGCGCTGTGGTGCGACCTGCGCGTGGTTGAGGAAGACGCCGTGATGGGCGTCTTCTGCCGGCGCTGGGGCGTTCCGCTGATCGACGGCGGCACCGTGCGGCTGCCGCGGCTGATCGGACACAGCCGCGCGATGGACATGGTCCTGACCGGACGCGGTGTCGAAGCCGCCGAGGCGTTCGCGATGGGTCTGGCCAACCGCGTCGTGCCCAGGGGCCAGGCCCGGGAGAAGGCCGAGGAACTCGCCGCGGAACTGGCCGCGCTGCCGCAGAAGTGCATGCGAGCCGACCGTACGTCGCAACTCAACCAGTGGGGACTGACGGAAGCCGAGGCGATGGACTTCGAATTCGGCAGCCTGTCGCGCGTCGCAGAAGAGTCACTGGAGGGGGCAACGCGTTTCGCCAAGGGCGCCGGGCGCCACGGCGCAAGCGCCTAAGGCTTCACGAACTGCTGGCTCCTGACGTACTCGCCGATCGCGTCGGCGGCCACGTCGGCACCGTCGCGTCGCCGAATCTGCTCGCCGAGGCGATCGGCCGACTCGTGGTAGGCGGAGTCACCCAACACCGTCTCGATGGCTGATCGGATGCGTTGCGGTCGAGCGTGTTTCGGCAGCAGGATTCCTGCGCCGACGCGCTCGAGTGCCGCGCCGACGCCTTTCTGGTCGATCATGGGATTGGCCGGCATGACGATTAGCGGCACGCCGAATGCCAGCGCCCGCATCGCCGTGCTGTGACCACCGTGTCCGATTACCAGGGAAGCGGTGGCCAGCACTTCGTCATGGTCGAGCCAGGCGTGCATCGATGCGTTCTTCGGGACCCGTAGTCCCGACGCTTCAATAGCCGGCCCGACCGTCACCGTCACCTCGACCGGCAAAGGCGCTATCGCGTCGAGGATGTTCTGCAGCATCCGGCGTTGACCGGCGAAAGCGCATGTGCTCAGACTGACCAAGATTCGCGGCACGGGTGCTGGCACCGATGCGCTCGGCACGCCTTGCCACACAACGCCGGTATGGCGTACAGGTGGTTCGCCTCGCATCGGGTCGAGATCCCCACGGGCGGCGACGATCTGCAACGTTCCTGCGCGTTCGGCACCAAGCGGGTCGATGCCGCGCAGCCGAAGAAACCAGCCGACCGGGCTCGCCGCGAGGTCCTGAACCGCTCTGTAGAAACAATGCACGAATACCACCGTCGGAATACCAGATGCCGTGATCTCGGATATCCCGCCGACCAGAATCATGTCAACGACAACGGCGTCGACGTGGTGACGCCGCGCGACTTCCACCACGCACCGACCGAGGCTGTCGATCCGCCTGCGACTCGGGCGAAGTCCGCCATGATGGCTGGCAGCGACCGCTGGACGGTGGGGTCGAAATGCCGCCCAGTGGTGAATGGTTCGAACGCCAAGTCCGGCGGCTTCCACCCGTTCGCGGATACCGCTGATGGCCGAGCACCTGGATCTCGACTCCGCGGGCCGCCAGCGCCTTTGCGACGGCCAACTGCGGCGGAATGTTTCCGCCGCCGTCCACGATCGCGAAGAGAATCTTCATCGCGCCTCCCCTTCCAATGCTGCGTGATGCATTGCGGCCCCGGCTAAAAGGGACTCGGTCATGAAAAGCATCCGGTCGCGGACCTGATCGATAGCCAGCCCACGGTCCAGCCGAAGCAGCTTCCAGCTGTAGACGTCGGTAGCGACGACGAGGACATCGATCAACCGGGAACGCGCGGCGGACTCGTCGGGGAGTCGGGTTCCGAAGACTTCATCCACCCACGCGCGATGTCCAATCCGTCCCGCCGTGTTCATCCGTTGAGCGCGCGGTTCGTTCTTATCTTCGACGAGCATGGCGAGCACCACGTCGCCCATGCGTTCGTAGTGAGCGATCAGCACATCCAGCGCGGCTTCGACGTCGTTGGGCGGTGGCGTGCGTTCGGCCATCACGTCCTCGTAGGCCTGCGACCAAGCGGCATCGACCAGGGCTTCGCGGCTTCCGAAATGCCGGAGCACCGTTTTCACCGTGACATCCGCGCGCTTGGCGACCGCGGGCAGCGTGATCGCGAACGATCGTTCGGCCATGAAGGTGTCGACGGCGGCTTGGATGATCGCGTCGCGGGTGGCGGTCTTCGCCTGCTGACGCGTGGCCATGTCGTACTTGCGCGATTTCATGTCCATGGCAATGTACATCAAATCTCGTTTCATGTCCACGGTTATGGACACGAAAAACGGGCTCGTCAGCCCTTGCTGATTTTGTTGCCCGAGCCGGTGTCGTTGATCTTCGGATCGCCGCTCTTGTACGTGACGTTGTTGTTGAAGCCGACGACGCTGAGATCCTTGTCGATCTGCTCGATGGTGACCGTGTTGTCCGCGCCGCCGATATTTGCGTTGGCGCACTTGCCCTTGACGGTCAGCTTGTTGTTGTTGCCTCCGACGTTGATGGATTTCCCATCAGCGCAGTCGATCTCGGCGGTCGTGCCGACCGAGCCGTAGTTGATGGTGTTGCCGATCTCGACCTGGGCGCCCGAGGTGCCCACGGTCGCGGTCGGAGTGTTCGTGTCGCTGCTCTCCGAACCGCACCCGGCCAACCCGATCACCGTGGCGGCCGCGGTGACACCGATCAAAAGGGGCAGATGCGTGCGCATGGTTCCTCGTTTCTCGTTGGCTGCGACGAGAACTGCGGCGTCACGCCGGAACGCGGTCGATCCGGTTCGTCATGCCCAGTTCCCGGCCGCGATCCCAGACAACAGGTTCGCCGTTCTTGTAGAACACGGTTTGGCCGGAGCCGTAGACGGTGATGTCGTTGATCACGTTGTCGGCAACGATGAGGTTCGCCGAGCCCTGCACCGTGACGGCCCAGCAGGTGCCCAGCGCAGTGATGTTATTGCCCGAACCGAGCACGATCAGTGTCGACTCGTTGCAGTCGATCGTCTGAGTGCTGCCGATCGCGGTGATGTGCGTGTCGCCGTTCTTGGCCTGTGCGGCCGGTATCCCCACGGCGAGCGCGGCGGGCACCGCGATCACGCATGCCACCAACGACCGGCTCAGCACGTTCCAACCCCCAGCGGTCATGGGTGTAGAGCGTACGTTGTGGGCCCAACACATGGCACTACTTGATCAGTTCCGTTCCCAGGTGGGCGTACGCGAATGAGTCGCGTCGCCGCACTGTGCTGGGTAGCGTGTCCATCGGTGCGTTGGCGTGTCAAAGCAGTTGCTATCGCGGCGGTCACAGCGGTGGTGACCGCCGCTGGATGCGCGCAAACCGTCAGCGGGACCGCGCAGAGGGCCCGTCCGGTCGTGCCCGATCCGGAGCGTAGCTATGGCTACGTCGACGACCGGTGCGGGCTGCTGGAGGACAGCTCGGTCCAGGAGATGCTCGGCGCCGAGAACGTGGTCAGGCCCTACAGCGGTGCGGTGTGCCAGTACGTGCTTGAGCGCGACTCGGGGCCTGATGTCGGCGCCGGTGCGCCTCCGGCCACCACCATCGACGTCACGTTCTCCTGGTTCGAAACGGGCAACCTGGACCGGGAACGGACCCTGCCCGAACAGCGGGGCGCCAGGATCACCAACAAGGTCGTTGAGCGCCACGACGCCTTCCTGGCCCGCCGCGACGCGAGCTGTTCGGCGACCGCGGCAGCAGGACCCGGCGTGCTCAGCTGGTGGGTGCAGATCCGCGGAAAGTCGGACGTCGACACCTGCGAGGACGCCGAGAAGCTGCTTGCGGGCACGCTGTCGTCGGACCTGTGATCATGTTCGGCACCATGTCGTTCCTGAGGCACTGCGCCGCACTCGCCGGTGTCGCCGTGCTGGCCGCGGGCTGCGGGGCGCCGGACCGGCCTGCTGCGACCCAGGCGCCCGCGGTTCCCGCCGCCGGTGGCTTCGAGAGCGGCGAGTGCAACAACATCACCGACGCGGATATCACCACGGCGGCGGGTTCGTCGATGTTCACCAAGGTCGTCGACAACGACGCCGGCTGTTTCTGGCAGGAGAACACAATGCTCGGCTCGTTCGGGGCGGGCATGGGGATCTCGACATGGTGGTACCGCGGCAGTGACATGGACACCGAACGCAGCCTGGAGCAGCAAGCCGGCCGCAAGCTGACCGAACTGTCCATCGACGGAAACAAGGGATTCAAGGCCTTCGACGCCAATGCCTGCAGCATCTACGTGTCCAAGGGCGGCGACGTCATCACCTGGTCGATCCAGACGATGAACCCGGCCAGCCTGCCGGATCTGTGCGGCATCACCGGGCAGCTCGCCCAACTCAGCCAGGAACGTGTCAACTGACCCAACGCAAACTAGAGGTGTTAGTTTTCGCATATGGCAGCCCGGACTGAAGTCCAATCGTCCGGTCGACGGCCCGCGAAACTGAGCCGGGACTCCATCGTCAACGCCGCCCTGACCTTTCTGGACCGCGAGGGCTGGGATGCGCTGACGATCAACGCACTGGCCACCCAGCTCGGGACCAAGGGCCCGTCGCTGTACAACCATGTCGACAGCCTGCAAGACCTGCGCCGGACGGTGCGGATGCGGGTGGTCAAGGACATCATCGACATGTTGAACACGGTCGGCCAGGGCCGCATCCGCGACGACGCGGTGATGGCGATGGCCAGCGCATACCGGAGCTACGCCCACCACCATCCGGGCCGCTACTCCGCGTTCACCCGGATGCCGCTGAGCGGCGGCGACGATGCCGAGTTCACCGAGGCCACCCGGGCGGCGGCGGGGCCGGTCATCGCGGTGCTCGCGTCCTACGGGCTGGACGGCGAGGACGCGTTCTACGCCGCATTGGAGTTCTGGTCGGCGATGCATGGATTCGTCCTGCTGGAGATGACCGGGGTGATGAACGGCATCGTCGACACCGATACGGTGTTCAGCGATATGGTTATGCGGCTGGCGTCCGGCATGCAGAGGCGGGGCTGACCTGCGGTAAGGGCGCCGGTTGCGGGTTTGGAGCGACGCACTCTGCCCTGGTATCGTGGATCGCCGTGCCTGGCAGATAGGCGGTTGCCGCACGCCGGGCCAATTCGCGTGTCGTGAGCATCGGAAATGTGGATCGTCAAAATCCCGGTGCGGGCGCGTGCGACACTCCCGGTAGCGGGGTACGCGAGCGGGGCATAACAGCAGTACAGAGACTTAGCAGAGCACGAAGAGACGAAGAGAGAAAGCCGGTACATGCCAACCATCCAGCAGCTGGTCCGCAAGGGTCGCCGCGACAAGATCGCCAAGGTGAAGACCGCGGCCCTCAAGGGCAGCCCGCAGCGGCGCGGTGTGTGCACCCGCGTGTACACCACCACTCCGAAGAAGCCGAACTCGGCGCTTCGGAAGGTCGCGCGCGTGAAGCTGACCACTCAGGTTGAGGTGACGGCTTACATCCCGGGCGAGGGCCACAACCTGCAGGAGCACTCGATGGTGCTGGTCCGCGGCGGCCGCGTGAAGGACCTGCCGGGCGTGCGCTACAAGATCATCCGCGGATCGCTGGACACCCAGGGTGTCAAGTCCCGCAAGCAGGCCCGTAGCAAATACGGCGCCAAGAAGGAGAAGAGCTGATGCCGCGCAAGGGCCCCGCACCCAAGCGTCCGCTGGTCAATGACCCGGTCTACGGGTCGCAGCTTGTCACCCAGCTGGTGAACAAAGTTCTGCTGGACGGGAAGAAATCGCTGGCCGAACGCATTGTTTATGGTGCGCTCGAACAGGCCCGCGACAAGACGGGTACCGATCCCGTCGTCACCCTCAAGCGCGCTCTGGACAACGTCAAGCCCGCCCTGGAAGTTCGTAGCCGCCGTGTCGGTGGTGCGACCTACCAGGTCCCCGTCGAGGTGCGCGCCGATCGTTCGACCACGTTGGCACTGCGCTGGCTGGTCGGCTTCTCCCGGCAGCGCCGCGAGAAGACGATGATCGAGCGTTTGGCCAACGAGCTTCTGGATGCCAGCAATGGCCTCGGTGCCGCCGTCAAGCGGCGCGAGGATGTCCACAAGATGGCCGAGGCGAACCGGGCCTTCGCGCACTACCGCTGGTGACATAGCCGGCGTGCAGTCCGGCCGCCGAGCGTATAGACGACAGCAACCGAGCAAGCGAAAGAGATGACTTCTGTGGCACAGAAGGACGTGCTTACCGACCTGAACAAGGTCCGCAACATCGGCATCATGGCGCACATCGATGCCGGCAAGACGACGACCACCGAGCGCATCCTGTACTACACCGGTATCAGCTACAAGATCGGTGAGGTGCACGACGGTGCCGCCACCATGGACTGGATGGAGCAGGAGCAGGAGCGAGGGATCACCATCACCTCCGCTGCCACCACCACGTTCTGGAAAGACCATCAGATCAACCTGATCGACACCCCCGGGCACGTCGACTTCACCGTCGAGGTGGAGCGCAGCCTTCGGGTGCTCGACGGCGCCGTTGCCGTGTTCGACGGCAAGGAGGGCGTCGAGCCGCAGTCCGAGCAGGTCTGGCGGCAGGCCGACAAGTACGACGTCCCGCGGATCTGCTTCGTCAACAAGATGGACAAGGTCGGCGCGGACTTCTACTTCTCCGTGCGCACGATGGAAGAGCGGCTCGGCGCGAACGTCATTCCCGTCCAGTTGCCGATCGGCTCGGAGGGCGACTTCGAGGGCATCGTCGACCTGGTCGAGATGAACGCCAAGGTGTGGCGCGGTGAGACCAAGCTCGGCGAGACCTACGACACCATCGAGATCCCCGCCGAACTGCAGGAAAAGGCTGACGAGTACCGCCTGAAGCTGCTCGAGGCCGTCGCCGAGACCGACGAGGCACTCCTCGAGAAGTACCTGGGCGGCGAGGAGCTCACCGTTGAGGAGATCAAGGGTGCACTTCGCAAGCTGACGATCACCTCCGAGGCGTACCCGGTCCTGTGCGGCAGCGCATTCAAGAACAAGGGTGTGCAGCCGATGCTCGACGCGGTTGTCGACTACCTCCCCTCGCCGCTGGATGTGCCGCCCGCGACGGGCCACGTCCCGGGCAAGGAGGACGAGGTCGTCATCCGGGAGCCGTCGACAGACGAGCCGTTCTCGGCGCTGGCGTTCAAGGTCGCGACGCACCCGTTCTTCGGGAAGCTGACCTACGTCCGGGTGTACTCGGGCAAGGTCGATTCCGGTTCGCAGGTCATCAACGCCACCAAGGGCAAGAAGGAGCGGCTGGGCAAGCTGTTCCAGATGCACTCCAACAAGGAGAACCCTGTTGAGGCGGCATCAGCCGGGCACATCTACGCGGTGATCGGGCTCAAGGACACCACCACCGGTGACACCCTGTGCGACCCGAACAACCAGGTTGTGCTGGAGTCGATGACCTTCCCCGATCCGGTGATCGAGGTGGCCATCGAGCCCAAGACCAAGAGCGACCAGGAGAAGCTGAGCCTGTCGATCCAGAAGCTCGCCGAGGAGGATCCCACCTTCAAGGTGCATCAGGACGTCGAAACGGGCCAGACGGTCATCGGCGGCATGGGCGAGTTGCACCTCGACATCCTGGTCGACCGGATGAAGCGCGAGTTCAAGGTCGAGGCCAACGTCGGCAAGCCGCAGGTCGCCTACAAGGAGACCATCAAGCGCAAGGTCGACAAGGTCGAGTTCACCCACAAGAAACAGACGGGTGGCTCGGGTCAGTTCGCCAAGGTGCTCATCAGCATCGAGCCCTTCACCGGCGAGGACGGCGCGACCTACGAGTTCGAGAACAAGGTCACCGGCGGGCGCATCCCGCGCGAGTACATCCCGTCGGTGGACGCCGGTGCTCAGGACGCCATGCAGTACGGCGTGCTGGCCGGCTACCCGCTGGTGAACCTGAAGGTCACCCTGCTCGACGGCGCCTACCACGACGTCGACTCGTCGGAAATGGCGTTCAAGATCGCCGGCTCCCAGGTGCTGAAAAAGGCTGCGCAGCAAGCGCAACCGGCCATCCTGGAGCCGATCATGGCCGTCGAGGTCATCACGCCCGAGGAGTACATGGGCGATGTGATCGGCGACCTGAACTCCCGCCGTGGTCAGATCCAGGCCATGGAGGAGCGGAGTGGCGCACGCGTCGTCAAGGCGCACGTGCCGCTGTCGGAGATGTTCGGCTACGTCGGCGACCTTCGGTCGAAGACCCAGGGCCGGGCTAACTACTCCATGGTGTTCGATTCCTACGCCGAAGTTCCGGCGCAGGTGTCGAAGGAGATCATCGCGAAGGCGACGGGTCAGTGAGAATCGAGGGCCGCCAGGCCCGAGGCTCGGAGCTGACCCGGAGTCGAGCAATCGACTCGCGAAGGCGACGGGTCAGTAATCTCGGACCCGTCGTTTTGGCGGGACTGCACAACTGCAAAGATCAACACACTGCTTTACCAAGCACCAACAAGAAGTCCAGGAGGACACAGAAGTGGCGAAGGCGAAGTTCCAGCGGACGAAGCCGCACGTCAACATCGGGACCATCGGTCACGTTGACCACGGCAAGACCACGCTGACCGCGGCTATCACCAAGGTTCTGCATGACAAGTTTCCCGACTTGAACGAGGCGTCGGCCTTCGATGACATCGACAAGGCTCCCGAGGAGAAGGCGCGTGGCATCACGATCAACATCGCCCACGTGGAGTACCAGACCGAGAAGCGTCACTACGCACACGTCGACGCTCCCGGCCACGCCGACTACATCAAGAACATGATCACCGGCGCGGCCCAGATGGACGGCGCGATCCTGGTGGTCGCGGCCACCGACGGCCCGATGCCGCAGACCCGCGAGCACGTGCTGCTCGCCCGTCAGGTCGGCGTGCCCTACATCCTGGTGGCGCTGAACAAGGCCGACATGGTCGACGACGAGGAGCTCATCGAGCTCGTCGAGATGGAGGTCCGCGAACTGCTGGCCGCCCAGGAGTTCGACGAGGACGCCCCGGTCATCAAGGTGTCGGCGCTCAAGGCCCTCGAGGGTGACGAGAAGTGGGTCAAGTCCGTCGAGGAGCTCATGGAGGCCGTCGACGAGTCGATCCCGGACCCGGTCCGCGAGACCGACAAGCCGTTCCTGATGCCCGTCGAGGATGTCTTCACCATCACCGGTCGTGGCACCGTCGTCACCGGTCGCGTCGAGCGTGGCGTGATCAACGTGAACGAGGAAGTCGAGATCGTCGGCATCAAGCCGGAGACCACCAAGACGACCGTCACCGGTGTCGAGATGTTCCGCAAGCTGCTCGACCAGGGCCAGGCAGGCGACAACGTCGGTCTGCTGGTCCGTGGTGTGAAGCGTGAGGACGTCGAGCGCGGCCAGGTTGTCGTGAAGCCCGGCACCACCACGCCGCACACCGAGTTCGAGGGCAGCGTCTACATCCTGTCCAAGGACGAGGGCGGCAGGCACACGCCGTTCTTCAA
The DNA here is from genome assembly GCA_963713225.1 of uncultured Actinomycetota bacterium. Taxonomy (GTDB): domain Bacteria; phylum Actinomycetota; class Actinomycetes; order Mycobacteriales; family Mycobacteriaceae; genus Mycobacterium. The sequence goes on from CAVQLB010000007.1 coordinate 149,069, forward strand.
CAACTACCGTCCGCAGTTCTACTTCCGCACCACGGACGTGACCGGTGTGGTGACGCTGCCGGAGGGCACCGAGATGGTGATGCCCGGCGACAACACCGACATCTCGGTGAAGCTGATTCAGCCCGTCGCCATGGATGAGGGCCTGCGCTTCGCTATCCGCGAGGGCGGCCGCACCGTCGGCGCCGGCCGGGTCACCAAGATCGTCAAGTGACGATCTGACCTAGAACGCCGAAGCGGCGCTCACCCGAAAGGGTGGGCGCCGCTTTGCTTTTCGGCACGTTCTCAATCCATCGTCAGGACCATGCGGAAGCGGGCGGCACCGCTCATCATCTTGTCGTAGGCGGCCTGCGCTTCGGACAGCGGCATTGTCTCGATCATCGGCCGCACACCGGTCAAAGCCGAGAAGCGAAGCGTGTCCTCTGAGTCCTGCGACGTTCCCGACGCGTGGCCCTGGACGGCGGCCGACTTGAAGATCAACACGGCGGCAGGTACCGACAGCGGGTCGTTGGGCGCTCCCACGACGACGAGCTGCCCGCGCGCCTTGAGACCGCCGAGAGTGGCTGTCATAGCGTCGGCGACGGTCACGGTCGCGAGGACGACGGAGGCCCCACCGAGCTTGGTCAGCTCCGCGGCGACGTCGGACACCTTCGAATCGATGTAGTGGTGCGCGCCAAGCTCTTTCGCCAGCGGCCCCTTTTCCTCACCGCGTGCGATAGCGACGACCTCGAAGCCCATCTTGACTGCGAACTGGACCCCGAGGTGGCCGAGGCCGCCCAGTCCCAGGATCGCGACCACATCGCCCGGCCGCGCGACCGATTCACGTAGCGCGTTGAAGGTCGTGATGCCCGCGCACAGTAGCGGCGCGGCGTCCACATCGGAAAGGTCGTCGGGGATGCGAGCGAGGGTCTCCGCGGGCGCGACCATGTACTCGGCGTATCCGCCGTCATAAGCGATACCGGGAATCTGGCCGTTCTCGCAGTTGATGAAATCGCCACGGCGGCAGGACTCGCAGGTGAAGTCGCAGCCGCCGAACCAGCCGACGCCGACGCGCTCTCCCGCGGTCCAGGTGTTCACACCGTCGCCGACCGCGTCGACCACGCCTGCCACCTCGTGGCCGGGAGCGCGGGGGAATGAAGTGCCCAGCGCCCCAACCACAGTGATGGAATCGGAGTGGCAGACGCCGCAGGCATGCACCTTGACACGGACCTGTCCTGGGCCCGGCTCGGGGATCTCGACTTCGGTCAATTCGAACTTCGCATTAGCCGCGGGAACGCGGGCGATCTTCATCCTGGCCACGTCGGCGACATTACTCCGGCCCCGCACGGCCACCCTTGCGAGACAACCTGAGCGCTACCTGAGCGACGGTCGATGATCAAAAGCCCAGCACATTACCAGAGCGTCAATAGGCAAACTACAGTTCCGACAATTTTTGTCGAGACTTAGACAAACGGCGCAGCTCTGCCAACATTGCCGACTGACGTACCTGCTATTAACAGAGTTGCCGACCTCGCGTGAGAGCACAGCTTGGCATGTTGAATATATCCAGGTCAAGATTTATAACTCACGTTGTCGCAGCTTTTCGCTATCGTTTGCGAACTGGTCAGGCTAGACTTAACTAACATACCGACGCGTATGTTCGCAAGTCGTGGTGTGTGATGCTTGACACACCCTCTAGCAAAGCTCTAGTGTCACGTTGCGCAACTTAGGTTTTACACAGTTTTATCTGAGGGGTGGGTCAGGATGACTCCGGATATCAGCGGCGCGGGCCGACGAGTGCCCAGAACAACGGGCCCGTCACAGGGTGTCGCGCAAGAAGCAGTCGATACTCGTCCGCACCGTGGGCGTGGGCGGTGCTGCGTGCTGCATCGGCCTGATCTCCGAGTTGAACCTTCCGGACGCCGAGGCACTGTCCATCGTCCTTCCGGCAGGCAATGGCAACGCGACTCAGATCAACATCCTCGAGGGCAACGTCTTCGATCCGCAGTTCGGGCTCGGCGGGAACGGCGGGAACACCAGCCACAACTCGACTATCGGGAATCTCATCTTCGGCCTCGGTAACGACAGGCTCGAAGGAACGTCAGGCTCCATGATGATCGGGCCGATAGCGCTCGGTGGGGCGACAGGCAACGGCAACGTCACCCAGATCAACATCCTGTCCTACAACATCATCAACCCGCAATTTAGCCTCAACGGCGGGAACCTCAGTAACAACACGACTATCAACAACGTTGCGATCAACAACGGCAATGACAGCCAGACCACTGTGACGGGGACTGACGGGGCTGGGACCACCTTTTTCGGCGGTGCGATCGGGAACGGCAACACGACTCAGATTGCCTTCTTCTCCGGCAACATCTTCAACCCGCAGTTCAGCTTGTTCGGCGACAACGTGGGCAACAACTTGGCGATCACCAACGTTGCGGCCCTCAACGGCAACGACAGCGAAACCACCGTGACGTCGACCGGCGGACTCGGGACGACGTTATTCGGCGGTGCGATCGGGAACGGCATCACAAATCAGTTCGCCGCCTTCACCTCCAACATCATCAACCCGCAATTCAGCCTTCTCGGCCGAAACGAGAGTCACAACTTGGCAGCCACCAATGATGCGTCCCTCAACGGCAACATCAGCGACAACGAGGTGGGGTCGACCGGCGGGCTGGGGAACAACACGACCGTTGGTACGACCGGCAACGGCATCACAACTCAGTACGCCACCGCCAACAGCAACATCTTCAACGATCAGTTGCGTCTGGGTCTTGGTGGTCTCCTGCCGAGTACAAGTAGTGAATCGGCGACTCTCACCAATGCTCAGGTGACGTCCGGTGATGGACAGCTAGATCCCGATAAGCTGCTCATTTTTGCTAATCAACAGCAGAGCGCCGGTACAGGGACGACCAGCTATCCGCGCCCACTCAGCACAATCACCTCGCGCATCAGGGATGCCGTCAAGCGAACTCTCGGATTGAACAGCACAACCTCGAGTACCACCGGCACATCAGACCCGAGTGTGCCTGATGCCCCCGCCCAACCCACCGACGATTCGACCAGCTGATGGGACACATGAGCGCCCCGGGGAGGTGCGGATGAGGTGACTGTGGACAGCAGTGTTGCTGAGGATCGCACTGCACGGGCCCGGACATCCAACCGGCGTTTGTCGACCGTCGAGGCCAATACGTCTAAGACAAAGCAACAAAGGGAATCAAGAGGAGTTCATGAAAATGAGTAAGCACCGTAAGTCACGCAAAGCGCGCACACCGGCGAAGCTGAATCGCGCACTCGCCGTCGGCGCCGTCGCAGGCACCGCCGCTGGATTCGGCGCACTTTCCTTGTCGCCGATGGCATTTGCCGACAACACCAGCGACGACGGCTGGTGGCTGATCAGCGGCAACAACACCCCGATCGGAAATAACGGCAACGGTACTGCCATCCAGAATGGTGCCTTCAACGGCAACATCATGAACAACCAGCTGAACGCACTCAGCCCAATCATCGGCGGTACGGCGGTGAACACCGGCGCCGCAATCGGCGGTGCAGGGACCAGCGCTGCGACAAACGCCGGTACGCCAATCGCCGGCCCGGCAGTCGGCACGACGCTCGGCATCAGTCCGGCCGTAGGCGGCGCGGCTCTCGGCGGCATCGCGGGCGGCGGCACGAATGGCGGCATAAGCGCCGGTGGTGCGACTACCCCCTCCGCCAATGTCGGCACGGTCCTGCCCAGCGCAGCGGCAGGTGGGCAGGTTATCGACGGCCCGGACATCGCAGGCCCGGGCACCGGCGGCGCGGGCACCGGCGGCGCGGGCACCGGCGGCCCGGGCACCGGCGGACTGGCTACCGACGGCGCGGACATCGGTGGAGCGGCAGCCGGCCTGGCGGGCGGCGGCACGGCCGGCGAGGTGGTAAATCAGCTCAACGCGCCGCTCCTAGGTACCTCAGCTACCAATTCGACCGGCGGCGCGGTGGCCTTTCCAGGGACGGTCGGCGACACGACCGGCGGTACCGCGAATACCACGCAGACCACCGGCGCGGGAACCGGCGGCACCGGAGTTGGCGGCGCCGGAGCCGGCGGCGCAGGAAACGGCGGCAGCATCAGCCAAACGCAGACCGCAGGTGACGCCTTGGTCGGCCCCACCGTGCAAACACAGAACGCCGGAGGTGGAACCGGCGGCCTCGCAGGCAACAATCAAACCGCCTACGGGGCAACCGGCGGTGCGGGAATTGGCGGTGGAGCCTACGGCGGCGACACCACCGGCGGAGTCACCACCGGCGGCGACGCCACCTACGACTCAACCACAACCAGCGACAAGGCCATCGGTGGCAGCGCCTCGAACAATGTCACTGCCATCGCCGCGGGCAACTACGCAGGCAACGTCTCAATCACAAACGACAACACCGGCAACGGCAATCACAGCGACAACAGTGTTGGCACATACGGTGAGAACAGCAGCGACGACGGCTGGTGGCTGATCAGCGGCAACAACACCCCGATCGGAAATAACGGCAACGGCACTGCCATCCAGAATGGGTACGGTAATGGCAACATCATGAACAACCAGCTGAACCTCCTCAGCCCCGTCATCGGCGGCACGGCATCAAACGCCGCCGCCGCAACCGGCGGCGCGGGGACCAGCGCCGCCACTGACATCGGCGCGCCAGTCGGCGGTGCGGCGGTAAACCCGACGATCGGCATCAGTCCGGCGATCGGCGGAGCCGGCGTCGGTGGCCTCGCAACCGGCGGCACGAATGTCGGTTTAGCCACCGGTGGTGTGGGTACCGGCGGCGCCAATCTCGGTACGGCAGGCGGCAACACAGCGTTAGCCGGCACGGTCCTCGACAGTACGGACACCGCGTTCGGGGGTATCGGCGGAGTCGGTACTGGCGGTGCGGGTATCGGCAACGCGGGTGTCGGCGGCCCGGCTACCGACCTGGCGGATACCGGCGGTGCGGCACTCGGCGCGGCGCTTGGCGGCACGGCAGCCGAGCTGGCAACCCAGGCCAACACGGGTACCGGTACGTCCAACAATTCGACCGGCGGCGCGATAGCCGGCGGGGGAGCGGTCGGCAATACGTCCGGTGGCGACGCGATCACCTCTCAGACCACCGGCGCCGGAACCGGCGGCGCTGGAACGGGCGGCGCCGGAACCGGCGGCCTCGGCGGCGCCGGGTCCATCAGTCAAACGCAGTCCGCAGGTGACGCCACCGTCCAGGGCAGCACGCAAACGCAGACGGCCACCGGTGGCACCGGCGGCGATGCAACCAACGTGCAGGTCGCCGGCGCAGGAACCGGCGGTGCGGGAACTGGCGGTACGGCCACCGGCGGCAACACCACCGGCGGAACCGCCACCGGCGGAACGGCCACCTACAACGGCACCGCCACCAGCGGCCCCGCCACGGGTGGCAGCGCTACCAACAATGTCAGCGGCACGGCTGCGGGCAACTACTCCAGCAACACCTCCAGCACAAACACCAACACCGGCAACGGAAACGGCAGCACCAACACCACTGGCTGACGGATGTGACTGGATGAGTTAAGCCCGACGAAGAGAATGGCCGGCGCTGGACCGCCGACCCGGAGCGGCGGTCCAGCGCCTCTTTCTATACTCTCCCGCGCGAGTTGGTCAGGCCATTTCGTCGATTTCGACATCTTGTGTGGGCTGGCGGAAAGCCAGCACCGCGATGGCTGCAGGCAGCAGCGCGGCCGCGATCGCCAGGAAGATGACCTCGATCCCGCTGCCTGTCGCCATTCCGGCGTGCCGCAGCACCTCGAGCATCGTGCCGGACACTGCGACGCCGACGCCGGCCAGCGTTACTAACGACGTCAGCGCCACACCGGCCGCCTCGCCCGCACGCTCGGGCCGCACCACTGCCTGGGTTGCGACGGTGGTGAACGCGTACACCAGGCCCATCGTGAAACCGCATGCGGTCAAAGCGATTAGGTAAGGAACCCAGCCGCCCGACACCGCCAGGGCGCCCAGGGACACGGCGGCAGCCGCGCATGCGAATCCCATGACGAGCACTGGCGGATACCTCGCCGCCAGCCGCCCCGAGAGCGGGCCGCCCAGTGCCGCACCGATGGACGGGCCCAGAAACGCCAAACCCGCCATGAGCGGATCGAGGCCGCGCACCTGCTGCAGATTCAGCGTCGACAGATATATCGTCACGGCGTACGCGATATTCGCGACGGTGCCCGCGACCACCAGAACGGTGAACCGCGCGTCGCCGAACAGAGACAGGTTGACCAACGGCCAGCGCACCTTCTTCTCTATAAGGACGAAAGCGGGCAACACCGCGACAGCCGCGACGAACGCGATGATCGTCCCCGGCGCCAGCCAACCCCAGGTTGGTGCGCGGTCAAAGGTCAACGTGAACAAGCCGATTCCGACGGTGATCAAGGCCAGACCGGTCAGGTCGATGCGCCGCGGCACGGTGTCGTCCGAACTCTCGGGGACGGAGAGCGCGCCAATCACGAACGACACCAACGCAAACGGCACCAACAACCAGAAGATCGACCGCCAGCCCAGCGTCTGCGTCAGCAAGCCGCCCACCAACGGTCCCGCCGCATTGCCCAGACCCGCTATTCCGTAGGCCAATCCGATCGCGCGACCGGCGCGCGCAGAGGGAAAGGCGTTGGTCAGCACGCTCACCGACACCGGGAAGATCAGTGCCGCGCCGATTCCCTGTAGCGCGCGGAAAACGATCACCAGCGTGGCCGTCGGCGCAACCGCACACAACGCCGATGCCACTCCGAACAGCGCGATGCCTGCCAGTAGCGCGCGTCGGCGGCCGAAGATGTCGCCGATGCGGCCGGCCGGAACCATGAAGGCGCCGAGCGTCAGCATGTAGACGCTGATCACCCATTGCAGATCGGTGGCGTTGCTGTTGAGGTCGGACGCCATCCGCGGCAGCGCCAGGTTCATGGCGAAGTAATCGATCTGAACGCAGAACAGCGCCGTCGACACGGCCGCGAGGATCCAGCGGGACCGCACGATGCCATTCGCCGTGGTCACGGCGCTGACGATACGGCGCGCAAACCCAACCGGCGCCGATCTGTGATCTTTCCGGGCGTGTGTAACGCATGGGACCCGTGTGACGATGAATATCGCAATACGTTGTTTTTGCTGGTCGGGTTGGGGGCTTTATGTTTCGTCGTACGAGTGTGGTGGTCGGTGCGGTCGCTGTGGCGGGCACCGCGTTGGTCGGTCTGTCGACCGGTGCCGCAAACGCGGCTCCGGGCTGCCCGGATGTCCACTGGATGGGCGCGGCCGGCTCCGGTGAGCGCACGGACTCTGAAATTGCCGCATATGACGGCATGGGCCGGGTGATGCAGCAGTCCTACCAAGCCCTCGAGCAGCGGCTCCAGCAGGAGGGCCGCACGATCACCGCTGAAGCGGTCGAGTACCCCGCGAAGGATGTGCCCGACGATGCCGGCGTAGGTGACTGGCTCGACTACATGGGCAGTGTGGACGCCGGGACGGCCGCGCTGGGCGGGCAGTACGCGGCGTTCACCGCGCAGTGCCCCACCACCAAGGTGGTGCTGGCGGGCTATTCACAGGGTGCGATGGTCGTGCACCGGAACCTTCATGCGATCGGCGCCAATCCCAATCTGGCCGGCGCACTGTTGATCGCCGACGGTGACCGGATCCCGGACGACACCACGGTCAACATCGGTACGGCGGCGCCGGACCCGGAGAAGACAGGTGGCGCCGCGCAGGACTGGCCGATTCTGGCCCATACCCCCGCGAAGCTGCCCGCGAATATCGGTGTCCGCACTATCAGCGTGTGCGATGCCGGCGACGCGGTCTGTGACTACGACCCGGATGCCGACGAGGTGTCTCCCGAAGCCGTGGCGATTCACACGAGCTACACCACTGCGGAGAGCGACGGGCAGATGTGGACCTGGATGGTCCACCAGCTCCTCGGTGCGCCAGGGTCAGCCGCAGTTCCGGAGGCGACGCCCGAGGTGCCCGTCACCACCTACTAACTCGGCATCGATTAGCGCCAGCTGGCGCTAATCTGACACGCGAACCGCCCTGCGAAGCGAGGAGCGTGGCAGATGTTGTGGCGTTACATCAAAGCTCAGCTGATGGTTTTGCTGTGCGGCGGTCTCGTCGGCCCCATCTTCGTGGCCGTGTATTTCGCGACAGGCCAGAGCGGGCTGCTGAAGTGGATGTTCTATGTCGGCCTGCTCATCACCGCCGCCGACGTGCTGATCGCCTTGGCCATCGCCAACTTCGGCGCGAAATCTGCGGCCAAGACCCAGGCGCTCGAGCAGAGTGGCGTGCTGGCGCTGGCGCAGATCACCGGCATGGGCGAAACGGGTACCCGGATCAACGACCAGCCGCTGGTGAAGCTGCAACTGCACATCGAGGGCCCCGGTATCGCGCCGTTCGACACCCAGGACCGCGTCATAGCCAGTGTGACGCGTCTGGGCAACCTCACCAACCGCAAACTGGTAGTGCTGGTGGACCCGGTCACCCAGCAGTATCAAATCGATTGGGAGCGCAGCGCTTTGATCAACGGGCTGGTGCCCGCTACGTTCACCGTCGCCGAGGACAACCGGACCTACGACCTCAGCGGCCAGACCGGTCCACTGATGGAGATCCTTCAGATCCTGAAGGCCAACGGTATCGGCATGAACAACATGATCGATCTGCGGTCCAATCCCGCTGCGCGCCAACAGGTACAGGCGGTCGTCCGGCGGGCCGGAGCGCAGCAAGCGCCTGCGGGTTTCGCTCCGCCGCCGCCTGCTGCCGCGCCACCCCCTCCTCATTTCGCGGCCCCGCAGTACCCGGCTTCCCCAGAGCCGTCCACCTCGCAGCGGCTGCAGGAACTGGAAACCCTGCGCGCGACCGGCGCCGTCTCCGAACAGGAGTACACCGCCAAGCGGGCCCAGATCCTCTCGGATCTGTAGATGACTGAAGCCTGCGCGTGACCTCCACCGAAGAACGGACCGAGTCGGACAGCCAGAAAGTCAGCCTTCCGACGCTGACCGCGATGGTCGTCGGATCGATGATCGGATCCGGGGTCTTCCTGCTGCCACGCCGATTCGGCACCGAGACGGGCGTGCTCGGGGCGATCATCGCGTGGACCATAGCCGGCACCGGAATGCTGATGCTGGCCTTCGTGTTTCAGCGCCTTGCCACGCGCAAGCCCGACCTGGACGCGGGCATCTTCGCCTACGCCAAGGCGGGATTCGGGGATTACGTAGGTTTCAACTCGGCGATCGGGTACTGGGCGTCTGCATGTGCGGGTAACACGTCGTACTGGGTGCTCATCACGGCGACGATGAGTGCGCTGGTGCCCGGATTCGGCGCAGGGGACACGGTTCTGGCGGTGGTCGCGTCACTGGTCGGAGTGTGGCTCTTCGTCTTCCTCGTGCTTCGCGGTGTCAAGGATGCCGCGGTCATCAACTACATCGTGACCATCGCCAAGGTCGTACCGATCCTGGTCTTCATCGTCATCGCGATCATCGCGTTCAAGGCCGATGTTTTCACCGACAACTTCTGGGGCGGCGAGGAGGGGTATTCGGCTGCGTCGCTCTGGGACCAGGCCACGGGCACGATGCTCATCACGGTGTTCGTGTTCATGGGCATCGAAGGTGCAAGCGTCTACTCGCGCATGGCGCGTAAGCGGGAAGACGTCGGACGCGCCACCGTCATCGGATTCCTGAGTGTTCTCAGTGTTTTCGCACTCGTGACGCTGGTGTCGTACGGCATCATGCCGCAGAGCGAACTCGCGGCTGTGAGCCAGCCGTCGATGGCGGCGGTGCTCGAATCCATCGTCGGTCCCTGGGGATCGATTTTCATCCGCGTCGGCGTGATCGTTTCGGTGCTCGGCGCCTATCTCGCGTGGACCTTGATGGCCGCCGAGGTGCTCTACATTCCGGCGACGACTGACGACATGCCGAAGTTCCTGGCCCGCACCAATCGTCACGGTGCGCCGATGCCGGCCCTCGTGATGGCCGCCGGCCTGATTTCACTGCTGCTGGTGGCCTTGCTGTTCGCCTCGGATGCGCTCGATTTCATGCTGGATCTGACGGCCGCTCTTGCACTGATTCCCTACCTTCTCGCCGCGGCCTACGCGCTGAAATTGTCTGCGAGTCGCGAGACCAGCGGGGTGAAATCGCATCTGGGCGATATGGTGGTCGCCGCGCTGGCGACGGTGTACACGCTGTTTCTGATCTACGCCGCGGGTCCCGACAAACTTCTCTTGTCGTGCATCTTGTACGCACCGGCGGCCGCGCTGTATTTCAAGGCGCGACGAGAACGCGGCCTGACCATCTTCCGGCCTGCAGAGGCGCTGTTGTTCGGCGTGATCGTCCTCGGCGCCGTCGCGGGTGTGGTGTCCTTGGCAACGGGCGCTATCGAGATTTAGGAGCCGTGATGACCAATCCCTCTGCGAGCTACGGGGTCTACTCCGAGGTCGGCAAGTTGCGCAAGGTGCTGGTGTGCTCGCCTGGTCTGGCGCACGAACGGCTGACGCCCACCAATTGCGACGACCTGTTGTTCGACGACGTGCTGTGGGTGCAGAACGCCCGCCGCGACCACTTCGACTTCATGGACAAGATGCGTGACCGCGACGTCGAGGTCGTCGAACTGCACAACCTGCTGACCGAGACCATGCAGATCCCTGACGCCAAAACCTGGTTACTGGACCGCAAGATCGTCCCGAACGAAGTCGGGCTGGGCCTGGTTGACGACACTCGGGGATTCCTGGACTCGTTGCAGCCGCGTCGGCTCTCCGAATTGCTGATCGGCGGGATGGCGACGCGCGACTTGCCTGCCGAGATCCAGTCGGGCTACCGGGGTCTGGCGCGCGAGGACACCGGGGTCACCGAATACCTGATGCCGCCACTGCCCAACACGCTCTATACCCGTGATACCACGTGCTGGATCTACGGCGGCCTCACGCTCAACCCGCTGTTCTGGCCCGCCCGACACGACGAAACGCTACTGATGAAGGCGATTTACGAGTTTCATCCCGACTTCGTCGGCTCGAAGGTGTGGTGGGGTGATCCCGAAAAGGTTTGGGGGCTAGCCACATTGGAGGGTGGTGACGTGTTGATCCCCGGCAACGGGGTGGTGCTCATCGGCATGAGCGAGCGCTCCTCACGTCAGGCCATCACCCAGGTCGCGGCCGAGCTGTTCAGGCAGGGCGCCGCCGAGAAGGTGGTCGTCGCCGGGATGCCCAAGCTTCGCGCGGCGATGCACCTGGACACGGTGTTCACCTTCGCCGACCGCGATGTGATCACCATCTACCCCGAGATCGTCGACAGCATCGCTTCGTTCACGTTGGTGCCCGGCGACTCCGACGTCGGAGTTGACGTGATCGAGGAGACAAAGCCGTTCGTGGAGGTGGTCGCCGCGGCGCTGGAGCTGCCGGAACTGCGGGTGGTGGAGACGGGCGGTACCAAGTACGACTACGAGCGCCAGCAGTGGGACAGCGGCAACAACCTCGTCGCCGTCGAACCCGGAGTGGTGTTCGCTTACGACCGCAACACCCACACCAACTCCCTGCTGCGCAAGGCCGGGGTGGAGGTCATCACCATCGTCGGGGCCGAGCTGGGTCGCGGCCGCGGTGGAGGGCACTGCATGACCTGCCCGATCATCCGCGACCCGATCTAGAACACGTTTCAGTTCGGCTGTTAGCCTGGTCCGCAGCATCACGGAAGGAGCAGCGGTGACGGCATCTGGCGGGCCCCTGGAAGGGCGAGTGGCGTTCATTACCGGGGCCGCGCGCGGTCAGGGCAGAGCTCATGCGATTCGGCTGGCCAGCGAAGGCGCCGACATCATCGCCATTGACATCTGCCGACCCATCTCCGACACCATCACCTATCCGCTGGCCACTCCCGAGGAGCTCGCGGAGACCGTCCGGGCCGTGGAAGCCACCGGCCGCAAGGTGCTGGCCCGCGAGGTGGACATCCGCGACCTGGAGGCGCTGCAGAAGGTGGTGGCCGACGGCATCGAGCAATTCGGCAGGTTGGACATCGTCGTGGCCAACGCAGGCATTCTGACCTGGGGCCGGATGTTCGAGATGTCGGAAGAGCAGTGGGACACCGTCATCGACGTCAACCTCAACGGCACCTGGCGCACGATCCGCGCGGCTGTCCCGGCCATGATCGAGGCAGGCAACGGCGGGTCGATCATCATCGTCAGCTCGTCGGCCGGCCTGAAGGCAACCCCCGGCAACGGGCACTACTCGGCGTCCAAGCATGGCCTGGTGGCGCTCACCAACGCGCTGGCAATTGAAGTGGGGGAGTTCGGGATTCGGGTCAACTCGATCCATCCCTATTCGATCGAGACGCCGATGGTGGAGAAGAAGGCGATGATGGACCTCTTCACCAAGCACCCGAGCTATGTCCACAGCTTCTCGCCGATGCCCTACCAACCGGTCAACCATCAAGGCAAGAAGGGCTTGATGGAATTCATGCTGCCCGAAGAGGTTTCCGACGTGGTTGCCTGGCTGGCCGGTGACGGGTCGGCGACCATCTCGGGCAGTCAGATCGCCGTCGACCGCGGCACCGCGAAGTTCTAGCTCGGCAGCACCAGCACCGGCACCGGGCTGTGCCGGATGATCTTCGCGCCATGCGACCCCAGGAACACCGTCTTGATGCTGCGGCGGGACGTTGTGCCGAGTGCCAGCAGATCGCGTTCCAGGGCAATGTCGTCGCCGACGACGCCGTCCGCCTTCCTCTGCGTCAACGTCTCTCGTACTTGCGACGCCAGCTGCTCGAGGATGGAGTCCTCGGCACGCAGCCCGACCCCGGGCGGATACATCGTGCGGCCATCAGCCCGCAACGGTCGCTGGCCCGTGGTCAAGCCGATGTCGGGATAGTCGTATGGCGCACTGACTTAGACCACGTCGATCTCAACCACTGGCAACCCGGGCCATTCCGCCGTGCTGGGGTCGGAAGACCGCAATCATTGTGCCCATCCAGACCCAGTTTGCGGCCTGTCCAATAAGCATGGCCTGAGATCGGAGGCATCCCCAGATGAGCAATACGGAGCCCAACGCCACCTTCTTGCCGCACCTTTCGCAGGAGGACCTGCCGTATGTCAACGCCGTTCGCGCTTATGCAGCGAGAGACTTCCTCCGGCTCGATGTCCCAGGCCACACAGGTTCGGCGGCCACCCAGCCGGAGCTGTCCAACCTGTTTAGCGAGTCGGTATTGGCGCTCGACGTCCCACCACTGGTGGATGGCATTGATCAGGGGTCCATTCCCACCCCTATGCAACAGTCGGCCCAACTCGCGGCGGAGGCCTGGGGAGCCCACCGCACCTGGCTGCTCACGAACGGCGCGTCGAAGGGCAACCTGGTCACCTGCCTCGCGCTGCGTCATGTCGGGGAGCTGATCGTGGCCCAGCGGAGCATGCACTCGAGCGTTATGGATGGCATGGTGCTTGGCGGCCTTCAGTGCCATTTCGTCCAGCCAGTAATCGATGTCGAACTAGGGGCCGCGCACGGGATCACGCCCGAAGCACTGGCCGAGGCCCTGGACACGTTTCCCGGGGCATCGGCGGTGTACGTCGTGTCGCCGAGCTATTTCGGCGCCGAATCGGACCTTCAGGCCCTGGCCGATGTCGCCCATTCGAGAGCCTGCGCCCTAGTCGTGGACGGCGCCTGGGGATCACACTTCGGTTTCCACCCTGACCTACCACAGAACGCACTGGCAAAGGGTGCCGACATCATGATCTCGAGCACCCACAAGTTGGGGGGCAGCCTCACCCAGTCGGCCATGCTGCACCTCGGCAAGGGCCCCTTCGTGGATCTGTTTGAGCCCCTTGTGAATCGGGCCTTCCGCTCGATGCAGTCCACCAGCGCCAGCTCCATCCTGATGATGTCACTAGACGTGGCCCGCAGGAGCCTGGCGGTGCACGGCAAGGAGCGGATAAGCCGGTCGATCGAAGCCGCAAACAAGCTGCGGCAGGGTGTGCGGGACGCGAGCCGTTTCGAGGAACTCTCGGACCGATTCCTTGCCTCTCCCGGAATCGTCGCCGTCGACCCGCTTCGCGTGGTGATCGATACCCGCCGCGGGGGAATCAGCGGTCATGAGGCCCGCAAGATCCTGTTCGACGAGCACCGCATCCACGTCGAGATGGCCACGGACAGCGCTATCGTCGCCGTAATCGGTGCGGGATCGGCGCCCGACATGGACAGGATGCTCCAGGCGCTCCATGCGCTGCCCGATGCTGGCGCGGCCGGTATTCCGCCGATCACGCTACCTATGCCCGGCGAGGCGGTGATGTCGCTGCGCGCGGCATACTTCTCGCCCTCTCAGCTGGTGCCCACCTCGGAGTGCATCGGCCGAGTGTCCGCCGAGTCGCTCGCCGCCTACCCACCTGGTATCCCCAACCTGTTGCCTGGTGAGATCATCACCGAGGAGACCATCGACTTCCTGCTCCGCACGGCGCGTTCGCCGTTCGGACATGTTCGAGGTGCGGCCAAGCCCGACCTGAGCCGCATGCGAGTGCTTATGAAGTGATCGAGCGGATGCAGTCGCGAGTTTCACCGCCAACATGAGCCACAAACAATGGCGGGAGTGGGTCTCCGCGGACATCGAATAGGTCGAATTGTGCTCAGGGCTACCGATTCCGGGCGACTAGATCTCGGGAAGGGAAGCAGGACTAGCCCCGATATCGGGGTCGTCTCGCCCCGCGAATACGACGACCGCACCATCGAATTGGTCACCGGAGCTGTAGCCAAGATAAGCGTCATCTCCGCCTGCAGCGACCGCATCAGCACCGCCGTGCTCGATGCGTTGAGCTATTCATCCGGTCACGGACCGCTCACCGTCGGCGCGTCGAATGCCCCGAGGGTTTCGCGCGGTCACGAATGGATCGGCCTCGGTTCACCCGTTAGCGAATTCTTCCGCCTGCCCGTGCGGCACTACCACCACCGGAACGGGCGAGCTGCGCAGAATTTTGGCCCCCCTGGACCCGAGAAACACCTTCGCGATCGGGCCGACTGCGCTCGAGCCGACCACCAGCACGTCGTCATCGTCCCAGCCAACGTCGTCGATCGCCTCCTCCCAGCTCTCGCCGCGTCCGACCACGGTCTCCACTTGCCGTGGCACCTTCGCCAGCTCCTCGACCTGCTCGAGTGCGGCGTTCGCGCTCTTCTCGAGGTCAGTGATCCACTCCTGCAATACCAGATCCTCGGAGTCGGTGCCGAGCCTCGTCGTATATGCGGGGCGCGACCACACCGCGAACGACGCGATCCGTAGCGAAGCGCCGACCCGTGCCGCCACCCTGGCCGCGGCAAGCAGCAGGCTCCCCGCGCTCGCCGACCCGTCGTACGCCGCGGTCACCCGCTTCACCTTCGCCCCCGGCTGGCTCCGGAACCCGCGCGGCGCCAAGGCGATGGCGACCGGCGAGCTGTGCAGCAGCCGGTTGGTGACACTGCCGAGCGAGATATGCCCGAACACGCCGGCCGACGACGTACCGACCACGATCATGTAACCGTCGTACTGCTTGGCCAGCTCGAGCAGGCCCGCGGGCGCGGACCGCGCGCTGTGCCGTTCGAACCTTGCCGATACGTCACCCGGCAGGTTCTTGCGGGCTAATTCCAGTGCCTGGTCGGCGATCTCGTCGAGCTCCTTGCGGTACTCCGCGTCAATCCGGGCCATGCCGGGGACCCATGGCGCCGGAATGACCGAGCAGATCACCAGCTCGTCGCCGATGGACCGCGCCAGCATGCTGGCCAGGTGAAGTGCCGTCTTGCCACGTTCGTCGGGTGCGTAAGCCACGATCAGCGTCATTGTGCCGCGCCTAGTCGTGGATCAGGCCGACATGTTCGTGCCGGCCGAGATGAGAGTGCCTGAAGCCGTACACGGCATACCAGACCATCGCCACCGCAACCCAGATCAGGAACACGTAGATGGTCACGGGACGCAGGTCCTTGATGATCCACAGCGTGCCGACGATTGCAAGGATCGGCGTGACCGGATACCCCGGCACCTTGAACCCGCGCGGCAGATCGGGATGAGTCCGCCGCAGCACCATCACGCCGATCGACACCACGAGGAACGCGACCAGCGTGCCGATGCTCGTCATTTCGGCGAGGAAGTTGATCGGAATCAGCCCGGCCAGCAGCCCGATCACGACCGCGACGATGATCGTGTTCGGCACCGGGGTGAGGGTGCGCCGGTTCACCCTGTGGAACAACTCGGGCAGCATGCCGTCGCGCGACATCGCGAAGAGGATGCGGGTCTGGCCATACAGCGTCACCAGGGTCACGCTGAAGATCGAGATCACCGCACCCGCGGCGACTACGGTGCCCGGCCACGACGCGCCGACGACATTCTCCAGGATTGCCGACAGCCCGGCCTCCTGGTCCTCGAACTCGGTGTAGGGCTGGGCGGCCACCGCGACGACGGCGACCAGGATGTACAGGGTGGTGACCGTGATGAGTGCGATCAGGATCGCCAGCGGCATTGTCCGGCGCGGGTCCTTCACCTCCTCGCCCGCGGTCGAGACGGCGTCCAGACCGATGTAGGAGAAGAAGATGATGCCGGTGGCCGCGGTGATGCCGGCGAAGCCGAACGGCGCGAAGTCGGACAGGTTGTCGGAGTTCCAGCCCGTCGCGCCGAGAACGATGAACAGTATCAGCACGCCGATCTTGATCAGCACCATCACGGCGTTTGTCTTGGCGGACTCGCTCGCGCCCCTGATCAGCAGCAGCGCGCACAGGAACACCAGGATGACCGCGGGCAGGTTGAACACACCGCCCTGCTCGGGCGCCTGCGACAGGCTGTCCGGAATCCTGAAGCCAAACAGGTTGTCGAAAAGCTGGTTCAGGTACTGCGACCAGCCGACGGCGACGGCCGCGGAAGACACGCCGTACTCCAGCAGCAGGCAGGCGGCGACACCGATGGCCGTCACCTCGCCGAGCGTCGCGTACGCGTAGGAGTACGACGACCCCGACACCGGTACGGCGCTGGCCAGCTCGGCGTAGCAGATCGCGGTGAGCCCGGCGACGACGCCGGCGATCGCGAACGACACGATCACCGCGGGCCCGGCGAAGGGGACGGCCACCGAGAGCACGAAGAAGATGCCGGTGCCGATGGTGGCGCCGACGCCGAACATCGACAACTGGAATAAGCCGATCGTGCGGGCCAGTTCACTGCTGCCGGTGTCGGCGCCTGTCTCCTCGGACATCTCCGGAACGGGCTTGCGACGGAATAATTGTTGGAGCGTTGGCATGATTCCTCCTACCAAAGGCGCTGGGAAGCGTCGCCACTCATGAAGTTTGACACCGAAGACGGTCAGTGTCAGCGAGTCGGACGTTCTGATATGCAACAGCGTTTTCGCCGGATCCGACGTCGTAATTCCCATTCGTCAGTGCCTTTACCGGCGATTGCGCACAGCCTTGAGCGCAACCCAATTCAGTCATGTCGGCGGTCTTGTCCAGGGGCGAGGTGTACGACGTTGTCGCGTGATTCTTCGATGGGGGTGATTTAGGCGGTCAGTGCCGCCGGGTGGGCCTCCTGTTCTGATGGTGGGTGTTGGTCGCTGCGGGATTTGCCGAGGACGTCGACGTCGAGGTGGCGGCGTGGTTCGGCCCATTCGTCGTGTTGTTCAGCGAGCACGGCGCCGACGAGGCGCGACTGCTGCGCCGACACCGAGCACACGCTCGCGATGCTCGACGCTGGCACGTTCGACCTGCACCTGAGGCGGCGGCCGCAACGGCTGTCCCCTGGCCGCGCTGCGCGCCCTCGACCGCGTCGCCGAGTTGGTCGCGGTCGGCGTCACCCGCTGCGGGGATTGCGTTGTGACTTGTCGTGCCCGGTCTGCGGCAAGCGCCATGTGCACGGATGGCCTTGGGACAGTGTCGAGCCCGGCGCGCGGCGCCCGCACTGCCGGTTCTTGTCGCCCCACGACTAGAAACCTGTCCAGCCCGGAAGCCGTTGGCGCACTTGATACTGGGCCGCGGAGGCCCGGCGACCACCGATGCGGCCCAGGAGCCCGTCTCACCTGAGTGAGGGTGACGCGCCACCGGTTGCCGCCACGGCGCCGTCGGCGGGCCGTGCTCGAAAGCCGCCCGCACCAATATCTTTCGTGGGCGCCAGCATGCGCGAATTCTCACGATTAATGAATCGTCAAGGAGTACAACAACATGTCTTTGACAACCACCGGCGGCGCGTCGATGCCGGTGAAAACGCTCAGAACCCGATCGACTCGAACGCCCGCTCGCGCCCCGGGTCCTCGTCGTAGCGGAACCGGTCCGGGTTCGTGCCGCGGGCCTCGGCGAGTAGCGCGATGACTGGACGACTGCGGTGAGCGCGAAGATCGACAGGCTTCGCCCAGTCGACTGGCGCCAGACGAGCTTGACCGCCACCGCGGCGATGGCCTCGACCCGCTCGGCCATCGGCCGCCGCCGTCGAGCACCAGCGTGTCACGCCCGTCGAGGGCCACGCTGGCGTGGGCATGCATTGTTAGCTCGAAGACGTCGCGTTGGTAGCGGCGGAAGTCGAAGACAATGCAAACGTCACGCTTTCCGACGTCAGGAAGAAAGCTCGCGTAGTGCGCGGAGGTCACCGCGTGAGTAGTGGTGCGTAACATGTGGTTCACGCGGGAGTCGGCTGTAGAACTCTCCGTTCTCTTGCGCCCAGACGATGGGGGGTCGTGAGCGTGGCGAATGAATTCACTTCTGCGGCAGACAGCGCACAGCGGCCGGTCACAATATTCGGCCCCGACTTTCCCTTTCCCTTCGACGACTGGATCACCCACCCGGCCGGCCTGGGTTCGATCCCCCAGGAGCGCCTCGGCGAGGAGGTTGCCATCGTGGGAGCCGGCATGTCCGGCATGGTCGCGGCGTACGAACTCATGAAAATGGGCCTGCGGCCCGTTGTGTACGAGGCTTCCCACATGGGTGGCCGGCTGCGTTCACAGCAGTTCGAAGGTGCGCCGGCCGGCGTGATCGCCGAGCTGGGCGGGATGCGTTTCCCGGTCTCGTCGACCTCGTTCTATCACTACGTCGATCTTCTGGGGCTGGAAACTGCGCCGTTTCCTAATCCGCTTGCACCGGGTTCTGACAGCACGGTCATTCACATCGAAGGCACGACGCATTACGCCGAGCAGCCCGACACCCTGCCGACGCTGTTTCAGGAGGTGGCCCAGGCGTGGGCCGATGCGCTGGAAGCCGTGGGGTTCACCAAGATTCAGGACGCGATCCGAGCCCGTGATGTTGCAAGCTTGAAGTCCCTGTGGAATAACCTGGTGCCGATATGGGACGACCGCACGTTCTACGACTTTATCGCGAGTTCGGAAGCGTTCTCGAAGTTGTCCTTCTACCACCGTGAGGTGTTCGGTCAGGTCGGATTCGGGACCGGGGGTTGGGACTCCGATTTCCCGAACTCGATGCTGGAGATCTTCCGTGTCGTGATGACCAACTGCGACGAAGACCAGCGCCTCATAGTCGGCGGCGCCGAGCAGGTGCCGCGTGGCCTGTGGGAGCACGCTCCGTCGAGCCGGACCCACTGGCCGGCGGGCACCAGCCTGGCATCGCTGCATTCTGGCGGCACCAGGCCGGGTGTAGCGCGAATAGCCCACGCCGACAACGGGTTTGAAATCACCGACGTGTGGGGAGTGGCCCGGCGTTATCCAGCGGTGCTCGTCACCTGCCAGGGCTGGCTACTGACCACCCAGATAAGATGCGACGAGAGCCTGTTTTCGTACAAGCTGTGGACGGCACTGGACAGAACGCGCTACATGCAGTCGTCGAAGACATTCGTGATGGTCGACCGGCCGTTCTGGAAGGACAAGGACCCGAAGACCGGGCGCGACGTCATGAGCACGACGCTGACCGACAGGCTCACCCGCGGGACGTACCTCTTTGACAACGGCGCGGACAAACCGGCCGTCATCTGCCTCACCTACTCCTGGATGAGC
>CAVQLB010000008.1:0-622619 GCA_963713225.1 uncultured Actinomycetota bacterium
ATCAGCACGGAAAGCCCGAAGGAGGCACCCAATGACAGAGCCACGGTGCCCACGATGACGATCGCGGCGACGATGCTTCGGGTGATGAACATCATGACGAGCAAAATCAGGCTCAGCGCGGCGATCCCGGCGATCATGAGATCGTATTTGGCGCCGTCCTGAATGTCCTTGTAGGTGGCCGCAGTGCCTGCGATGAAGATCTTGGATCCGGCCAGGGGCGTACCTTTGACGGCCTCCTGCGCGGCGTGTCTGATGGCATCGATGTGCGAAATGCCTTCGGGAGTCGCGGGAATACCTTCGTGGGTGATGATCATGCGCGCAGCTTTGCCGTCCGGCGAGAGAAACAGCTTCAGCCCGCGCTGGAATTCAGGGTTGGTGAACGCCTCCGGCGGGAGGTAGAACGAGTCGTCGGTCTTCGACGCGTCGTACGCCTGGCCCAAAGTGGTGGCGTTCTGCAGTGCCGCCGCAGTCTGATCGTTGATACCCGAGGTGGTGGCGTAGTTAGTCAAGGTCAGGTCGCGGTTGGTCTGCTGGCTGGCGATCTGAGGGGGAATCAGTGCGAGCAGCTTCGGCTGCAGCTCGTCCAGCTTGTTGATGCTCCCCGAGACGCTGGCAAGCTGGTCTGTCAGCGCGTCGATCCCGTCGAGCGCGTCGAAGAGCGATCGCAGCGCGGCGCAGGCCGGGATGTCGAAACAGTGTGGCTCCCAATAGAAGTAGTTGCGCAGGGGCCGAAAGAAGTCGTCGAAGTCGGCGATCTTGTCGCGCAGATCGTTGGCCACGGCGACCGTCTGCTGGAATGCCTTGGTCTGCTCGTCGGTGGCGGCGCCGGACTGTTGTTGCAACGCATACTGCTGCCGCAGCACGTCGATCGAGTTGTTGATCACGTCGACCTGCTTGAGCAGGTCGGCACCGCGGGCCTGTTGGAAGGGCAGGTTGTTGATCTGGGATGCGCTGCCCGCGCTGATCTGGAACGGTATCGATGTGTGGTCAAGGGGCGTGCCCAGCGGGCGGGTGATCGACTGCACTTGAGCGATGCCGTCGGTGCGAAATACCGACTTGGCTACGCGCTCAAGCAGGATCATGTCAGTCGAATTTCGAAGATCGTGGTCGGCTTCGATCATCAACAGTTCGGGATTGAGCCGTGCCTCCGAAAAATGGCGTTCGGCGGCCGCATAGCCGATATTCGCCGGCGCACTGGCGGGCATAAAAGGGACGGGCATCGTAGCTTGTCTTGTATCCCGACAGCGAGAGCAGACCGATGGCAGCCACGGCGACCGTCACAAGCAGGATGGGGACGGGCCACCTGACGATCGCAGTGCCAATGCGCCGCCAGCCCTGGGTGCGCATGGGCCGGCTGGGTTCGAACAGACCGAAATGGCGACCGATGACCAGAAGGGCCGGTGCGAGGGTCAACGCCGCCACCACTGCGACAAGGACGCCGATTCCGGCCGGAATACCCAGGCTATTGAAATACGGGAGCCGGGTGAAGGTCAGACAGAGCACCGCACCGGCAATCGTCAGGCCCGAACCCAAGATGATGTGCGCGGTTCCGTGGTACATCGTGTTGAACGCCGAGACGCGATCCTGCCCGGCGTAGCGCGCTTCGTGGAAGCGGCCGAGAATGAAGATCGCATAGTCGGTTCCGGCGGCGATGACCAGAAGCGTCAGCAGATTGGTGGAATACGTCGACAGCTCGATGATGCCGGCATTCGCGAGCACGGCGACAACGCCGCGGGACGCCGTCAACTCGATCATCACCGTGAAAATCACGAGAAACACCGTGGTGAGGCGACGGTAGAGCGAGAACAGCATCATCGAGATCACCCCGAGGGTGATCAGGGTGGTTTTCAGGGTGCCGTGGCGGCCCACCTCGAACTGATCGGTGACCAGGGGCGCGGCGCCGGTGACGTAGGCCTTGACCCCGGGCGGCGGCGGTGTGTGATTGACGATGTCACGCACCGAGTCGACGGACTCATTGGCTAGCGACTCGCCCTGGTTGCCGGCGAGGTACAGCTGCACCAATGCCGCCTTGCCGTCGTTACTCTGCGAGCCGGCCGCCGTCAGCGGATCGCCCCAGAAGTCCTGAATGTGCTCTACGTGCTTGGTGTCCTGGCGGAGTTTTTCGATCAAGCCGTCGTAGTAGTGGTGGGCGTCCGCACCAAGCGGCTGATCGCCCTCCAGAACGATCATCGCCGAACTGTCGGAGTCGAACTCGCCGAACACCTTGCCGATGCGTTTACTGGCCTGCAACGATGGGGAATCCTGCGGGCTCAGCGACACATTGTGCGATTCGGCGACGGTCTCCAGTTGCGGCACGAAAACGTTCGTCAGCACCGCCAGGCCCAGCCAGAACAACGCGATGAACACCGAAAACCGACGGATCGAGTCCGGAACCAAATGCCGTTCGGCGAGGTGTTGGCTCATCCGGACTTGTCCAGGCAGTAGGTGTAGGCGTTCAAGGTGGCCACCGTTCGCTCATCCTTGACCGCGTCGTCGATCTTGATTCGGCAGCCGATGGAGTCGCTGTCACCTTGAGCAGAGACGTTGACGAAGACGGCGGGTTGGGTGGTGGTGGTGTCGTAGGCCCACGGCAGTGTCGTGTCGTCGACGCGCTGGGGTTGGGCGTTGACGTCGAGGTAGGTGATGGTCGCGACCGTGCCCGGGGCGCCGAAGACTTCCAGGACGACGTGCTTGGGGTTGAACGGGACGATGTCATTGGCGGCCCCGCTGGGGGTGGAGGTGACGTCCTTGGAGCCGAAGATGCCGTTGAGTCGGTACACCGCGAATCCCGCCAACGCGACGACGAGCACCGCCACCAGAAGCATCCACTGCCGAATCAATCGGCGTCCGATCGAAAACCGCGGCATCCGCGACCCTTTCGATGAGCGGTCGACAGGCGCGGACGTGGGACATCTCCTCGACGGACGGTTAGATCAACTAGATAGACCGTACGATACGGGTCCGGCGCGGGCACACCAGACGTGCCTTCTCACAGCCGACTTCCAGGTTTATGTCAGCAATGAAATATGTTGCTGCTGACCAGCGGGATCCAAAGTTGTCGGGTACGACGGGTGGCCGTCGTAGGCTCGTGGCGATGCTCGAAGTCTGAGATCCGGTTCCTTCCCCTCGGCGCCCGACGTGTGGCGTACGAGATACGAGGGGACGGTCCACCGCTCGTCGCGCCGGCGTGGTGGGTGAGCCACCTCGAACTCGACTGGCAGAGCGCGGGCTTTCGGCGATTCTGGGAAGGCGTCGCGGATGGATACGCATTCATCCGCTATGACCGGCTCGGCGTCGGCATGTCGGACCGCACGCTGCGAGATTCGGATCTGACGATCGACGAGGAAGTCGCGACGCTGCGTGCGCTGCTCGACGAGCTCGAGCTGGAACGCGTGACGCTCATCGGCGGCTCGTGCGGGAGCTGCACCGCAATCGCATTCGCCGCAGCGTTTCCGGAGCGCGTCGAGCGCCTGGTGCTCTACGGGTCGTACCCCGACGGCGCGGCGATTACGGCTCCGGGCGTGGGCGACGCGATTCTCGGCGCGGTACGTGCGCATTGGGGACTCGGCTCGCGCCTGCTCAGCGACATGTTCCTCGGTGGTGCCGAACCTGCGGAGCACGAACGCTTCGCGCGAATCCAGCGAGAGGCGGCGACCGCCGAGACGGCTGCCGCCTTGTTGGGTCTCGTCTATCGCCTCGACGTACGCGCGCACCTTCCCCTCGTCCGATCGCCGGCACTGGTCGTGCATCGTCGCGACGACCGCGCCGTGCCGTTCCGGCTCGGGCGTGAGGTCGCGGCCGCGATTCCTGGCGCGACGTTCATCCCGCTGCAGGGGAGCGCGCACTTCCCGTGGCACGGTGATGTCGATTCCGTGGTTCGCGCGTGCCGCGAAGCGCTGGCACCGGTGCAGTCGTCGCCGCCGCATCATGCGAGCGAGCCGGAATCGGTCCTGCTGTCCCGTCGTGAACGTGAGATTCTCGCCTGCGTCGCAAGCGGTTTGAGCGATCGCGAGATCGCAGAGCAGCTGGTGCTGAGCTCGCATACCGTTCACCGCCACGTCGCGAACATCCGCCGCAAGCTGGGTCGCTCCTCTCGGACGGCCGCTGTCGCGGAGGCCGCGCGCCTCGGACTCCTGTGAGGTAGCCGGAACGGGCCATCTGCGAGAGATGGCCGGTTAGGGCGATGCGCGCACGATGCGGCCGCCCGTACGTTCGCGGCATGACAGACACAGTGAGCACCGAGCTTCAGGCGACCCCACCGTCCGAGGCGTGGATGCGGATTTTCGCGCTGGTGTACAACCCGTTTCTCTGGCTGGGTGAGATCGCAGGCATGCGCAGCCGGCGAAGCGCGCTCCTCGGCAACGCCCGCGGTCGGGTTGTCGAGATCGGCGCCGGAACCGGGCTGAACATTGCGCATTATCCCGACGAGATCGCCGAGCTCGTCCTCACCGAGCCCGACGCGTCGATGCGCCGAAGACTCACGCGCCGCCTGCAGCGGAATGGGCGCGTCGCGCGGATCGTCGACGCGCCTGCCGAGCGCCTACCGCTGGCCGATGCGTCTGTGGACACCGTCGTCTCGACGCTTGTCCTTTGCACCGTCCCCGACCCCGAACGCACTCTGGGCGAGATAGCACGGGTACTCCGCCCCGACGGGCAGTTGCTGTTCCTCGAACACGTGCGTGCGAGCTCGCGGTTCCTCGCGGCGTGCCAGGACTACCTGTTCCGTCCGTGGCGTGGCTTCGCCGGCGGGTGTTATTGCAACCGCCCGACCGCGGACCTGATGCGCGCCAGCGGATTTACTGTCGCAGCCGACGACAGCGTGTGGCGCGCAATGCCAGCGATCGTCCATCCGCTCATTGTCGGGCGGGCGACTCGAGGCTAGACGGCTACACACCCCGCAGGAGCAAGGCTGTCGCTCCCGCAGTCCATGCGAAGGAAAGCGTCGATCGATGTCGCGTCATCCGGTATGAACGTGATCGCCGGCGGCGGCGGCAACAGCGGGAAGAGCTGGGCACCGTACACGCCGGTGAAGAAGGCGACGAGCTGCGCGGGAACGTTAGTCCCCACGTACAGAATTTCGCCGATTGGAGTCGGCAGACCTGCGCCGTACACGTAGTAGGGCACGAAGGCGACGATCGTGCGCAGGCTCAAGGCCGCGTTGGTGACGATGTTGGGATAGTCGTTCGCAGCCATCTGTCCTTTGAGCAGTTCTTGCAGCTCAACTTGAGTGAGAGGATCTGAGTCGCTTCCGCGAAGTGATGTCAGGGGCACACCGTCGCAATTTCGGCACTCCGGGGCGCCGAACAGACTCAGCACAGTGGGCGTGACATCAACGATCTCGTACTCCGGGTTGTACACGCTGTCGCCGAATTGGGGGCCGTCGGCGATGACGAACGTCGTTGTCTCATCGGGTGATTGGAAGCCATGGCCGAAGCCTTGCTGCGGCTGGTGGCCGTGGTCGGTGACCACGATGACGGTCCAGTCCTCGCAAGAGGGAGAGTTGGTCGCGCACCCCGTGGCATCTTCGCGCGCCTGCACCGCGGCCAAAATCTCGCCGAGATTGTCGTCAGTGCGCTGGATAGCCTCCTCGTACTCGTCCGAATCGGCGCCGTACAGATGTCCGTTCTCGTCGACCTGGACCAGGTAGGTGACGAGGAAGTTCGGGCGCTCCTCGTAGCCGGCTTCAGTGCCCTCGATGGTCTTAACGGCTTCGTCCGTGACCGCTTGATCCGTCTTCGACCAGTCCGGGTCGTTTGGCTTCTGCGCGATATAAACGACTTCATCGGCACCGACATCGCCGGAAGCGGCGATCGCGCCGATGACGTCCCAGTCGGCGATGGCCTTCGTCTGGATGTTCGAGTCGTAGGTCTCCAGTTGGGTGAAGACCGTCGGCCACCGGTCGTAGGTCTGTGGTGTGTAGACGTTGTTGATCACGCCGGTCTTGTTATCCCAAGCGCCGGTCAGGATGGCCGTCCACGAGGGGTTGGAGACGGTGGTGTGTCCGACGATGCTCGGCGCGGAATTGGTGCTGGTGTCCATCAGCTCGAAGAAATTCTCATTGCTGTCGTCGGCCAGCACCTTGTCCATGTTTGTGCCGTCAATAGCGATCACCAGTACGTGTTGCTTTGTGGGATCTGCCGGCGGATCCGGGTAAGTGGGCTGACCTTGTGTCTGCGGGGGCGCAGGGGGCGCCGGGCGGGGCAGCAGGATTCGCTCGATCTCGTCTCGCACCGCGGCCAATATCACCATTAGCGTCGGCGCCTGGAGCGGCGGCGCCCCCGTACCGGGGTACAGAAGTGGGTGCAGCAGTGAGCCGAGTAGGTCAGTGACAATACTGACGACGCTGGTCGGTGCTTCTGGCTCTGCTGGTGTTGATATCGCGGACGCCGCCGAGAATGGCGTTACGGCCGTCCTGGCCGTAACAATCGGGGCGGTCGCGAAGGAGTACGTCGTCGCGGTGTCGGTCTCCCCCGGTGTGCTGAGACTTTGGAAGGTCTTCTCACCACGTTCGGTGGCCGTATTTATCGCGGTCGCTACGTCGCCGATGGTGTCGGCGAGCGATCTCGTGTGTGCACGCCTCGAGGTGTTCGTGTTCGATGCCTTCCGATCGGCCAAATCGCCGCTCACCGAATCCAGGGTGTTGTCTTCCTCCTGCGCCCCCGCCACATCTGTATTCGAGGTGTCGTCGTTGCCCGTCGCTCCCTTAGAACCGGCTTCGCTGGAATCGTCAGAGGTGGTCTTGACGGCGGTGCTATTCAGGATGGATTTGACGACCGAGCGCAACACAGACCTCCGGTGCGCCTTCCGCTCCGAGGCCGACGAATCGGCGTCATCGGCATCAGCCGCTGCCGAACCCGTTCCAGCTGAGGTCGTACTCGTCGACGAGGACTCGGTTTCCGACGAGGTTTCGCCACTCGGCGAGGCGCCCGATGGGCCGGCGTATGCAATCCCGGGCGTGCTTGCGATGGCCGCCCCAATGCCGAGCGCCACCGCTAGCGCTCCAACCCGACCGATGTGCCTCGCGTAACCCATGACAGTTCCTTTCCTATCGGTGTTGAGAGACGCCAGAGGCACTGCGACGTGCGGGCTCAGCGGGTGGGAACGTTGGCGCGCGGTCGCGTGGTACTGCCGTCGTCGCCACATGGGTCCCACCGCACCCGTGTAGTGACCAGGGCGTAAATTACGCCTCTTCTCGCAGCTGTTTGCCAGGAATCGAGGATTTGGTTAACCCGATACGCGCGCGTTCCAGACCCGCCCGCCCGAACAGGCCCTATGACACCGGCCCGCCGAGTTCGTCGAACCGGGCAAGCGCAGCGTCGAGATCTGCCTCGTCGAAGATCTCGCAGCGGCGGATGAGGTCACCTTCGACCGTGAAGAGGTTGACCATCCGCCACTCGGCGTCAAAGCCCTCCTGCGAGATGCCGTGCGCGGCGTGAGTGACGACCGCCCCGAGACCGCTCAACCTATGAACGGCTTCGATGTAGATGACGGCTTGCAGCGTGAGCTCCCAAAAGTTGCGCAAGTATCCGGCCATGTCGCCCGATTCAATCGTTACAAGCGGCCGGTGGTCGACGCCGACCCAGCCTTGCGTCGTTAGAGGAAGCTCATGCCGGTTGAACCCGGCGTAGACGTCTGCAATAACCGACCAAGCGCGCGCATAGTCGGCCGCTTCGCCAGCCAGGTATCGCGCGTTGAGCTCCGCGAAGGCGGCGTCGATGTCATCAGGGTCGAACGAGAGGCGTGCCACGATCCGGTCGTCGACGTCGATCTCGACCAGCCGCCTATGGCGACGGCGGCGACATCAACTCGCCGCACGACAGCATCATGGCGGCGGGTCGCATGCTTGCTGCAGACGGCTTCGCACAAGACCCGGATCGCGCGCTCTTCCGCTACAACAACTCCGATCTGTACGTGCGCGCAGTGAAGGATTACGCCGCCGTATTCGCAACCGACCCTTCCACATTCGGGGGTTACTACCGGTGGGACGTCTACTACCACACGACCGCAGGTGACGTGTTGCTGCCGGTCGCGTACGTCGCGACTTCGCCGATCCCCGTCGCCGACTACCTGGCGACACACCCTCAGTAAACGGGCCCACTTCAGGTAAGGCCAGCCAGCTCAGAGGGTGTTTTGGGCGATTCAGCGGGTTCGGCGCACCCCGAGGGGCCGTCTCCGGGACCAATGGCGCAGATGAGGTGACCTAGGTCTGCAGACCGGCGGCGATCCACCTCCTAGCGTTTGCGCGTGAGAGGTGCCGAATCTCGGGAGGAAGACTGTGCCGAGACGGAGCACCTAAGGAAACCTCGTAGGTGGCAAAATGACAATGGCCCCAAATACTTCCGGGATCCTGGTCGGTGTCGACGGCTCGGAGTTCTCCGACACCGCGATACGGTGGGCGGTGCGTGAAGCCGCGATGCGTCGCGAAGCCCTCACACTGATGACGGTCGCTGAGCGACGGGGACCGCCTGTCACCTACGACAATGAGACGATGCAGAGTTCGCGCCGTGCGCAGCACGGCGAAAGCGACCGGATTCTCGCCGCTGCGCGTCAGATCGTCGACGAAGAGGTCGGCGATCACAGGTCGGGCAAAGTGGATACCAAGTTCCTGTTCGCCCATCCGCTGGCCACCCTCATCGATGCGTCCAAGGACATGCGGCTTGTGGTGGTCGGCTGCCGCGGTATGAGCGCAATGGACCGACTGACGCTCGGCTCCGTCAGTAGTGGACTGGTCCGCCATGCCCACTGCCCGGTCGCGGTGATCCACAAGCACCACCCCGAGCCGGACGTGCACGCACCGATCCTGCTCGGCATCGACGGCTCACCGGCATCGGAGTTCGCCACCGCGATCGCCTTCGACGAGGCATCGCATCGGCGAGCACCGCTGATCGCGATGCACGCCTGGGCGCATTCCGTCACGTCGGGCGCCCGCCTCAACTGGACGATCGACGAGGAGATGGGCGACGAGGCACTGAGCGAGCGCCTGGCGGGCTGGCAGGAGAATTACCCGGATGTCCAGGTGAAGCCAACTGTGATCCACGAGGATGCCAGCCGCTGGTTGGTCAACCACTCCGAAAAGGCACAGCTCATCGTCGTGGGAAGCCACGGCCGCGGCGGATTCGCCGGAATGCTGCTCGGATCAGTCAGCTCGGCGGTCGTACACGCCGCCGAAGTGCCGGTGATCGTGGCTCGGAACGTCGTGACGGGTCGATACAGCCAGGACGGCTCGGAGGATGTCCGGGGAGCTGCGGATCTTGTCAATGCCGACCTTTGACAACGCCACAGCTCCTGGTTGGTGAAGCGGTTCCTAGACAGCTCCACTTCACAACCGCCACCTCCCTCGACATCACGGCTAGCGGGAACCCTGCATTCCGACGAGGCCCGACTGGATGAGCGCGGCGTCGATGAACTCGTGTACCGGGCGCGACCGGAAGAACCCGGTGTGGCCGCCCTGGTACCACTCGATCTCGGGTCCTGCCCCAGTGCTCCCAGAGGCGCAGCACCTGGTCGCGCGGGTGTACCAGCCGATCGGCGACACCGGCATAAATGAACCGGCCCTGCATCGGCACTCGGGGTAGCAGCGACAGCGGCGAAACCATCCGACCGAGGGGCTCGGCCAGTGCAAGTGCCCGACCGCGTAGATCGTCGTCGCGCAGGCCCGCGTGGCGCCCGAGCACGTCGATCAGATCGGCCACCGGAACGCCGAGGACGGCGCACGTGAGACCGTCCTCCAGGCTAGCCACCAGTGCCGTGACGTAGCCTCCAAGCGACATCCCGTTCAGGCCGATCGGCGAATCGGGCTCCTGCGTGCGTATCCACGACATAAGCCGCCGGATGTCCCACACCGACTGAGCGGCGGCGTGCACGTTGTCGAGCACGTCCTCGCCCGGGAAGGCGGTACCCCGGTGCCTGCGCTGACCGTGCAGCGGAAGCGCCGGCAGCAACACATTCAAACCGAGATCGTCATGCAGGTGCCGGGCACGGAACAGCCTCAGATCAACAGATCCCCTCCCCATCAGGGCGCCGTGTATGCACACCACCCAGGGCCGGGGCTCGCGATGCCGCAGCACCAGGGCAGGCACGCGCGCGTTCGCGGCGTAACCCAACCACCGGTCACGGCCGGGTTCGCCTGGACGCGGCTCGTACCCACTGTCGAAGACCACGCGTTCGTAGATGCGTCGGCGAATCCTCACCGGCCGGTCCGCGACGTCGGTCAGCTGGGGCGGAGCCTCGAAGAACTCCTCCGGCCTGTCCAGCCAGCCGCGTTCGCCGTAGAACTCCAGCGCCGCACAGACTTCTCGGTTGATCCGTTCGAGCGCTGGCAGGTCCCTGGCGGGTAGCGACATCCTGATTCCGAGGAGGACGATTTCGTCGTGAAACACCTGTCTGGCGAGCGCGATCGTGGGCCGCGCGAGCGGAGGCTCGCCTGGCAGGGGATCGGGGCTGTCGATTCCCGGCTGGGAATAGAACTGACGGGTCCTCGCGAACGGCACGACCATGTCTCTCGGGCCGACAAGTCGCCGCGCCCGGACATGGTCGCTCTCGTGTGCAGGCATTACGAGACGTTAGCGCGAGAACAGCTGACCCCGTAGGGCCTTAGGTCCACAGAATGATCAATACACCACCCCAATGCGCCGCCGGGGCTAGCGTCCGGCTCATGGTTCGCATAACGCGCACTCGAACACAATGATGTGGGATGGCATGAGCTACAGAGAATTTGACGAGGGACCGATTGCATCTGACGCGGTGAATCCTTGGTAGAGACCGAGGGCGATAATCATGAGGTGGTCCCTTCGGCTCAGCGGTGTTTCCGTGTTCTTCAGTTTGCTCCAGCGCAGGGACTAGCGGCTCACAATCCGTTGTTCGCTTGGCGGGGGCGCGTGCGGTCGAGCATTCGAGCAGCAGAAGTTACCCGCCGGTAGGCTCGCAGTGGCGAAGGTACGGGAGGACCGCAAAATGGCCGAAGTCAAGTTCGTGAACATTCATGGGGACCGCATCGCCGTGCGTGATGAGGGCGAGGGCGAAGCGCTGCTGCTTATCCACGGGATGGCGGGAAGCTCGCAGACGTGGCGGGCGGTTCTGCCTCAGCTGGCGAAAAAGTATCGGGTGATAGCGCCGGACCTGTTGGGGCACGGGCAGTCGTCCAAGCCGCGTACCGACTATTCGTTGGGTGCCTTCGCGGTCGGTCTGCGCGACCTGCTCGACGAGCTGGGGGTCGAGTCGGCGACGGTCGTAGGCCAATCCTTGGGCGGTGGCATCGCAATGCAGTTTCTTTACCAGCACCCCGACTTCTGCCGCCGGCTTGTCCTGATCAGCAGCGGCGGACTGGGCCCTGATGTCGGGCTCATCCTGCGTCTGTTGGCCGCGCCAGGCGCCGAACTGATCATGCCGGTCATCGCTCCGTCGCCCGTGTTGCGGGTCGGAAATTCTGTGAAGTCCTGGCTCAGTTCGCTGGGCCTGCGGTCGCCCCGCGGCGCGGAGATTTGGAATGCGTATTCATCGTTCTCGGACCGGCAGACCCGCGATGCATTCCTGCGCACGCTTCGGTCAGTGGTCGACTACCGCGGGCAAAGCGTCAGTGCGCTCAACCGCCTGAACCTGCGCGACGGTCTCCCCGTTATGGCGATCTGGGGTGATCAGGACGCCATCATCCCGGTGGACCATGCCTACTCGGCACTGAACAGTCGTCCGGACTGCCGACTTGAGGTGCTTCCCGGTGTGGGGCACTTCGCGCAAGTCGAGGCACCAACCGAGGTGGTGGAACTCATCGACGACTTCATCTCGACGACCGGCCCGGCCAAGCCGTCCGCTGCGCAGGCAGGTTCCTAGCGCGCGCTGGTCGACTAGGGCGGTCAACTCGGCCGTCACGAGAGGCGCAGAGGAGGTCTACGAACGATGACCGACATCACCCGACTGCATCGCGCGCTTGTCGCCCGGGTTCTCAGCAGCGACGGGAAGGTGCCTCCGGAGCTTCGCCGGGCCGCGTTCGACAACGCCGGTCTCGCTGAACCGATGCGCACGTTGATCGAGAAGGTGGCCCGCCACGCCGACCGAGTGACCGACGAGGACGTCGCCGCTGTCCGCGCCGCGGGTCTGAGTGAGGACCAGATCTTCGAGATCGTGGTGTCTGCCGCGATCGGGCAGGCGACCCGACAGCACGACAACGCGCTCGCCGCGCTGGCCAGCGCGAGCGGAGAACAGGGAAGTCGGCGATGAGGCTCGACATCCTCGACCGGCGGCCACCGCATGCGCACGAAGGCGGTGCTGACGCTGATTCGACTGGTTTCGCGGCAGCCGGTAGTCGACGCCGTAAAGCTCGCGTTCTACCGCCCCGAGTTCTACGGCGGAGGCGATCTCACCCACGAGGCAATGCGCGGACCCTCGGAATGGTCGGTCGGCGATCGCGAGTTGATGGCGGCCTTCGTCTCCCAGGCCAACGACGCTCCGTTCTGCGTCGCCGCGCACTCGGCCACGTCATCACTGTGGTACGAAGACGCGCCGAAAGTCGCTGCCGCCCTTGGCGATTTGGATACTGCGCCGATCGAGGAGCCACTCCGGGCGACGCTTCGGATGCTCGGCAAGCTCACCCGTGAGCACAGCGTTGATGCAGACGACATGCGAGCCGTGCTGGCTGCGGGTGTTTCCTGTCAGCAGATCGAAGACGCCTTGGCGGTATGTCTGGCGTTCGACATCACCGACCGGCTGGCCAATGCGTTCGACTTCAGCATGGCGACCCCCGCCGCGATGAACGCCGGTGCAAAGCACCTGTTGAAACGCGGATATCGATAGGCGTTGCCGGTCACGGGTGTCACGATAGAGGGATGCGTTGGCGCCAGGTACTGCTCGCAGCAGCGATGTGTGCGCTGGTGGCCTGCTCACAGCCGACGTCGCCGCCGACCGCGTCGACCTCGACCGCCAAGCCGTCGGTAGTGCCGACCGTCATACCGTCGCCAGTGGCGACGACTCTGCCGGCGCAGCCAAGGGTGGCAACGGATCCTGCGCAACTCGCCGACGACCTCATCGCCGACGAGCAGACGCTGCGCGATCCGTCGGCCTCGGAATCCGCGCTCACCGATGCAGCGCGCCGCCAGCAGGTGGCGTACCGGACGCTCGGACGAAATCCCGAGGCGGACGCGATTGCGCGCCCGCGGATTCCGCCGGAGTTCCTCGCCATCTACGACTACAACATCGACGCCCGTCACCAGCTCGATGCGCTGCTCGGCGGCGATCGGAAGGACACCCTGCCCGAGTGGCGCATCGATGCCCCCGCGCCGGCCGACGAACTACTCGGTTACTACCGCGAAGCCGAAAATGCCAGCGGTGTCGGCTGGAACTATCTGGCCGCGATCAACCTGATCGAATCGCGTTTCGGTCGCGTCGTCGGGCTGAGCTCCGCGGGCGCGCACGGCCCGATGCAGTTCATGCCGTCGACGTTCGCCGCATACGGCAACGGCGGCGACATCCTCTCGCCACGCGACAGCATCATGGCGGCCAGTCGAATGCTGGCCGCCAACGGCTTCGCGCAGAACCCGGACAGCGCCCTCTTCCGCTACAACAACTCCGACCACTACGTGCAAGCGGTCAAGGACTACGCCGCCGTCTTCGCAACCGACCCTTCGGCATTCGGCGGCTACTACCGATGGGACGTCTACTACTCCACGACCGCGGGTGACGTGCTGCTGCCGGTCGGGTACGTCGCGACCTCGCCGATCCCCGTCGCCGACTATCTGGCGACGCATCCTCAGTGAACCGTATTGCCGCCAAGTAGGACACGCGCGACCCATTCGACCTGGCTCAGCGATTCGTCCAATGTCAGCCTGTCGGTGAGCAACCCGGTGACGGCGCTGGCCAACGCGGCGTTGATACCGAAACTGACATTCGGAATATCTTCCGGTGCAACGCTGCCCAGGAGCCGGTTGAACATCTCGGCATTCGTGCGATTCATCTCATCGAGCGTGCCTCTGACGAGAGGATCGGCGGAGGTCATCATCTGAACCATCAACGCCGTCATCTCGGGATTGCGGTGAAAGGCGCGCTGGGCGCGCCGCAGGTAGTCCAGGATGCCGGTCGTCGGGTCTTGATCGGGGGTCCGGGCGGCGGTGATGATGCGGCGCGTCAGTCGCTTCTGCCAGTCTTCCAGCGCCGCCGCCAGCAGGTGCTCCTTCGAGCTGAAGTACCGGTAGACGGTGGCCAGCGCCACTCCCGATCGCTGGGCCACATCGCGCATCTGCACTGCGTCGGCGCCGACGTCGCCGATCAACTCGATCACCTCTTCGATGATCTTGGCGCGCCGGATCAGCTGGCGGCTGGTCATATCCGCCAGGGGGACGACGGCGGACTCGGCCCGGTCGACTGACATGTTAACGATGCGCCCCTCCGAGAACATTCTTCTGCATTTCGGCACAATGCTACGACATATTCGCCGGTGCGCACAGTGTTATCCCAGCTAGCGTCGGTAACCAAACTTGACACTGGTAGAACCATGTTTCAATATTGTGCGAGTTGCGGCGCTGTCTGTCGCCGGCTGATCGGAGGACGCCATGGCCGGACCTGTCGGTCTGCCGGTGATTGACACGATGATCGGATTCCCACACGAGGGCACCGCTCAGTACGACTTCATCCGCAAGCAGACCAAGGACCGCGAGTCCAAACAGGACTTCGACTTCCCCGTCGAGTACATGTTCAAGGACGTGCCGAAGGGGTTGCCGACCGACGATCCGGTGTCGCTGGTGCTGCAGCAGATGGACCGGTTCGGCATTGAGAAGGCGATGATCGGCGTCAGCGAACCCTCCGCGGAGCTGGCGCTGAAGATGTTCCCCGACCGCTTCATCCCGTCCGGCGCGATCTCCGACCCGAACGATGTGATGGGTTCGGTAAACGCGATCCGCCGCGAATACGAGCAGTTCGGGATTCGGGCGACGTCGGTCTTCCCGTCCGGCACCTTCCCGCAGGTGCCGATCGACGATCCGAAGATGTACCCGATCTATGCCACCTGCGTCGAGCTCGGCATCCCGATCTTCGTCTGCGCCGGCGTGCCCGGTCCGCGTATTCCCATGGCACCGCAAGAGGTTTCGCGCATCGACATCGTGATGTTCGACTTCCCCGATCTGGTGTTCGTTACCCGCCACGGCTGCGAACCCTGGGAGGACCTCGCGGTCAAGCTGATGCTCAAGTGGCCCAACCTGTACTACTCGACATCGGCGTTCGCGCCCAAGTACTACCCGAAGGCGATCATCGACTACGCGAATACGCGCGGTGCCGACAAGGTGCTCTACGCCGGCTACTTCCCGATGGGGCTGTCGCTTGAGCGGATCTTCAGCGATATGCCCAAGGTCGCGTTCAAGGACGAGGTGTGGCCGAAGTTCCTGTACGGCAACGCCGCCCGCATCCTCGGCCTGGAGGGCTGAACAGCCGATGGCGCTGGCGATCACGGCCGAGCAGGAACAACTCGTCGACGCCGTCAGTCGGTTCGCGACCCGGCACGCACCGATAGAGAAGACCCGGGCGATGTTCGACTCCATCGCCGCCGGCGAAATGCCGCCGTGGTGGGAGGAGTTCACCGCACACGGTTTTCACGCGGTACACCTGCCGGAGCAGTTCGGTGGCCAGGACGGCAGTCTGGCCGATACGGCCTGCGTGATCGAGGCCGCCGCAGCGGCGATGCTGCCCGGGCCGCTGCTCGGCACGGTGACGGCGAGCGCGGTGGCGAGTCTGGCTGACGACTCGGCCGCATCGCTGATCGCCGATCTGGCCGCGGGCGCCACCGCGGTCGTCGTGCTGCCCGAGCATTCCGGCGTGCGCGCCACGGCTGACGGGGACGGCTGGCGGCTCACCGGTTCGTCGGGCTCCACCTTGGGAATCTGTGCGGCGCAACGAATCCTGCTGGCCGCCCACACCGAGGGCGGACGTGAACTCTGGCTGGTGCTGGAACCTGGCGCATCGCACGGCCGGGAACTCACCGTGGAGCAGCAACAGGGCACCGATCTGTGCACGGACGTCGGCATGCTGAACCTGGATGACTACAACATCGCGGCGGCGTCGGTGTTGTCCGGCATCGATACCGAGCGAGCGCGATGCACCGTGGTTGCGCTCGCGGCGTGCGCCGCGGCGGGAACGGTGCGCCGGTGCGCGGAAGCGGCGACGGACTACATCCGCACTCGGGAGCAGTTCGGCAGACCGATCGGCACCTTTCAGGCGCTCCAGCACAGGGCGGCGGTGTTGCGCGTGAACGCCGAGCTGGCCGCGGCGGCTGCCTGGGATGCGGTGCGCGCCAACGACGAATCCGTCGAACAGCACCGGTTGGCCGCGGCGTCGGCCGCCCTGATGGCAATCGGCGCGGCCCCCGACCTCGTGCTCGACGCGCTGTTGATGTTCGGGGCCATCGGCTACACCTGGGAACACGACACGCACCTGTACTGGCGCCGGGCCACCAGCCTGGCGGCATCGCTGGGCCCGACGTCGCACTGGAGTCGCGAGGTGGGGGAGCTGGCCCGCACTGTGAAGCGTTCCACCACAATCAACCTCGCTGACGTCGAGTCGGAGTTCCGGGCACGGGTGGTGGCCACGCTGGACCGGGCACTGGCGCTGAGAAACGACCACCCATCGGACGAACCCCGGAATCCGGGCCTGGCCACCGGGCCGCAGCGCGACCTGCTGACCGAAGCGGGGCTGACCGTCCCACACCTTCCTGCGCCGTGGGGCGTCGGCGCCTCGGCGGTGCAGCAGGTCATCCTCGCCGAGGAGTTCGACAAGCGGCCCGAGTTGGTGCGACCGTCGCTGGGGATCGCGGAGTGGATCCTGCCGATAATTCTCGACAGCGGAACGGATCTGCAGCGCGAGCGGTTCGCATGGCCGATCCTGCATGGCACGCAGCAGTGGTGCCAACTGTTCAGCGAGCCGGGCGCGGGATCGGACCTGGCGTCGCTGAGCACCCGCGCGACCAAGGTCGACGGCGGCTGGCGGGTCAACGGGCACAAGATCTGGACCTCGCTGGCCAACCGCGCGCAGTTCGGGGCGCTGCTCGCGCGCACCGACCCCGACGGGCCGAAACACCGCGGGATCAGCTACTTCCTCGTCGACATGACGTCACCGGGTGTCGACGTCTCGCCCATTAAACAGGCCAGCGGGCGCGCGGAGTTCAACGAAGTCTTCCTGACCGACGTCTTCGTACCCGACGAGATGCTGGTCGGTACGCCCGGCGACGGCTGGGGCCTGGCCGTCTCGACCATGGCCGTCGAACGCACCGCCATCGGCAACTACGTCACCATCGATCGCTCAGCCGCGCTGCGGCACATGGCGGAGATCGACGGTCCCGACCAGGACGCGGCGCTGCGGGCGCTTGGCGACGTCGAGGCCTACACGACCGCGATCAAGGCGATGGTGCTTCGCGAAACCCTGCGCCTGGTGGAGGGGCAGGCCGCGGGTCCGACCTCCAGCATCGCCAAGTACGCGATGGTGATGCTGCTGCGCCGCGCGGCGACCGCAACGCTCAGTACAACGGGGCGCATCGCGATGTTGGAGGACTCCGACCCCGCGGTGTTCCAGCCCTACTTCGACCTGCCGGCCGAGCTCATCGGCGGGGGCACGCAGGAGATCCAGCTGACGATCATCGCATCGATGATTCTCGGTCTGCCGCGCGCATAGGGCAGAACATTGTTCTCATTTGAGTATCGAGAACAGCCCCAGAAGGGGTGCTCTCCCGTTGTGAAAACTGAAACACTGTTCTAGTCTTTGACCATGGCGCCGCTCGCCAGAGAAAGGACGTTGCCGCCGTGACGACCCCCTTGCCTTTCAAGTTCTTCGATTGCGACAACCACTACTACGAGGCGGTGGACGCATTCACTCGCCACCTCGACCCGCAGTTCAAGAAGCGCGGTATCCAGTGGGCCCAGCTCGACGGACGGCAGCGTCTACTCGTCGGCGGCAGAGTCAACCGGTTCATCCCGAATCCGACCTTCGATCCGGTGGGCAAGCCCGGCGCGCTCGACGAGTATTTCCGCGGACGCAATCCCAGAGGCGCGGACTTGAATGCGCTCTTCGGCGAATTGGAGCCGATCCGACCGGCCTACCGTGACCGCGACGCGCGGCTGGCACTGATGGACGAGCAGGGCATGCAGGGCACCATTCTGCTGCCCACTCTCGGGGTCGGGATGGAGCAGGCGCTGCTGCCTGATCTGGACGCGGCGGTGGCGACCTTCCGCGCGTTCAACCGGTGGATGGAGGAGGACTGGGGGTTCGCCTACCAAGAGCGGATCTTCGCCGCGCCCTACATCACGCTGTGCAAGCCCGACGACGCCGTGCACGAACTGGAGTGGGCGCTGGAGCGCGATGCGCGGTTCATCGTGATGATTCCCGGACCGATCACGACTGAGGTCGGCATGCGTGCTCCCGGGGACCCGATGTTCGACGACTTCTGGCGACTGGCCAGCGACTCGGGCATCACCGTCTGCTACCACTCCGGTGAGACGTACTACTCGAAGTTCATGCCCGCATGGGGCGAGTCGGACTACATGATGTCGTTCCAGGCGCTGCTGGGCTTCCGGTCATTGTTCTCCGGGGACGCAATTCAGGACACGTTCGCCAACCATCTGCACAACGGCCTCTTCCTGCGGTTCCCGAACCTGCGGATGGCCGCCATCGAAAGCGGTTCGGCGTGGGTGTTTCACCTATTCGAAAAGCTGACCAAGTCCTACGGCCAGATACCGCAGATCTACCAGGAAGACCCGCGGGAGACCTTCAAACGCCACGTCTGGGTGTCACCGTTCTACGAGGACGAGCTGGCCAGCCTGCTGAAGCTGCTGGGCCAAGACCGCATCATCATGGGATCGGACTTTC
The DNA here is from genome assembly GCA_963713225.1 of uncultured Actinomycetota bacterium. Lineage (GTDB taxonomy): Bacteria > Actinomycetota > Actinomycetes > Mycobacteriales > Mycobacteriaceae > Mycobacterium. The sequence goes on from CAVQLB010000008.1 coordinate 18,832, forward strand.
CCCACGTCGAAGGCCTGGCCGAGCCGGCGTCCTACATCAAGGATCTGGAGAACTTCGACTACACCCCCGAACAGTGCCGCCACGTGATGAGCGACAACGGTGTGGAGCTGTCCATTCGCCGGCCCGCGTGACCGCGTTTCGGTGAAGGTCCAGAAGTCCAGCCTGGTCGCCATGCTGCTGGAGGCCGGCGAGGAGAACGCGGCGGTGCTGCTCGCGCGGTCGCTGCTGCCCGACGAGCTCGATACCGATCATGACCTCGACGCTTTGGTCGCGTTCGGACTGGAGCCGGATCAAGTCGAAGAGGTGGCGCGGATGACGGTAGGGGAGATCGAACCCGACGACGTCAACACCCGGCGCAGGCGCGATGAGCTGGAGAAGACCATCTCGCGCCGCTGGGCCGACCTCGTCGACGATTGGACCGGCTAGGGAATTTGGATCGAATCGTCTCGATCTCGCGACTTGCCGAACGACATGGTCGGAGAATGTCGGGATCAGAATCGATTGCCGGAATGGGTACTCAGCCCCTGGCACCTCAGAGTTTTCCCTCGACGCCGCCACCCTTCGAGGCACAATTATCGGTACCTCTGATGCAGGTTGCGGCAGTCCGACGCCGATCACCGGCGGCACGATGTATATCGCTATGGGCTAGGTCGCATCATTCTGCGGTGACGCAAATCTGACAGTCACGGCTCGTTCGCCGAGTGCGGGCATACGATTCGGGAATGACTGAGGTCAAGTCTCGTTCCCGGGTGTCTTCCTGGGCATACGCCATCCGCACCACCAACCCGCCGCCCGATGCGCCGATCGATGTGGTCACGCGCTGGCTCGTGGTCACCCGGGCGGCCGTCCTTCCGATGACGCTGGTGTCCGGCTTGGTCGCCGCCCTGTTGGCGATCGGGGAGCCGGGCCTGGACTGGCGCTGGCTCGTCCTGTCGCTGATCGGGATCACCCTGGCCCACGTTGCCAACAATCTGATGAACGACCTGTTCGACACCCAGGTGGGTACGGACAGCGCCGGCTATCCGCGTGCCCTCTACGCGCCGCACCCCGTGCTGTCCGGACTGGTGAGCCGCCGGACGCTGGTGGTCGCCATCCTTCTTGTCAACGTCGTCGATCTTGCGATCCTCGTGGTGCTCACGCTGGCGCGCGGATGGCCGGTGCTCGCCTTCGCGCTTGCGGGCTTCGCGCTGAGCGTGGCCTATACCGCGCCGCCGCTGCGGCTGAAGAAGCACGGTCTCGGCGAGCCCGACGTCTTTGTTGTCTGGGGCCCGTTGATGGTGTGCGGTACCTACTACTCCGCGGTCGGCAGTGTCGGATGGGACATCCTCCTGGCGTCGCTTCCCTACGGGCTGCTGTGTACGACCGTGCTGATGGGCAAGCACATCGACAAGATTCCCTTCGACGAGCCGCTCGAAATCCACACGCTTCCAGTGATTCTCGGTGCCGAACGGGCCAGGGTCGCGACGCTGGCGATGATGGTCGGGTTCTATGTGCTTGTCGCGGTGGCGGTCCTGCTCGGCGCGATGCCGTGGCCCGCACTACTCGTCGTGCTTGCGGTGCCGCGGCTGGTCAAGGTCTGGCCGCGGTTCCGCAGGCCGCCGCCCGACGAGCCGCCGCCGAACTACCCCGTCTGGCCGCTTTGGTATGCGGCCCTGGCGTGGTTGCACGTCCGCCAGGCGGGGGCGCTTCTGGTGCTCGGGCTCGCGATCGGCGCTGTCCTCAAAGTCATCTGACTATCGCTTACCCCGGTAGGCCACCGCTTTGGTGACTCCGCCACCGTTGACGGATGGGCCGAGCAGAACAGTGGATGTGTTGGTCTCCGGATCGAAGCGCAGCAAGGTCTGACCGCCGCCGCATGCGGCGGTGGCATGCAGAACGAGCGCCGAGCCGTCAACGCCGAGCACCCCGATGCTCTTGCCGTTGTCGGCCCCGGGCACTGACACCTTCTCCGTGGTCCCGTCGGCGTTGAGCTTGGCGACGTAAACCACGCCGCACCCGCCCAGGGCCTGGACGAACGTGCCTGCGGGAAGCTGCCACGCGTTGACGTCGCCGATGTCGGGTCCGTTCTGCCCGTCGTTGGGCGCGGTGAGCGCGGTCGGGGTGCCGCCATCGATGGGAACCAGCCACAGACTCGACGTGTACTCAACCTCGCTACTCGCGCAGCGCGCGAGCACAGTCGTGCCGGGTTCTCCGTCCCACCACCGCAACGGTTCGCAGTCCTTCTCGCCCGGGACCGAGATGGGCGTGCCGACCGTCCCGTTGTTGCCCATCAGCGAAAGGCCCGCCGACGTGCCAAGCACGAGACGCGTCCCGTCGGGAGTCGACAGGTACCGGCCGTTGAATTCGCTTTCGAGCTTGTCCGTCGGGTACGTCAGCTGCGGGCCACCGTCCAGGTTAACGCGCTCGAGCGAACTCGGGTTCGAGCCTAGGCCGACACCCCCCACCAGCAACGCCTTGCCGTCGGGGCGCGTGAAGCGGGGGGAGCCGTCGACGGTCAACCTGCTCTGCTTGCCGGTGTGCAGGTCGACCACGATTGCCTGGGAAGGCTCCTGCGAATACCCCGAATGGAAAAGGGCCTTACTGCCGTCGCCCGACCAGTCGATCAACTCGAAGCCCGCCGCCTCACCCGGCGGGGGGAAGTCGGCGACCTTGTAGCGGCCACCCTCCGGGTTGACCAGGTACAGCGTCGTGATGGCGGTGTCGCGTGACGGCTCGTTCGGCGGCCGTTCCTCGCCGGGGCTGGTACCGGAGACCGGGCTCCACGTGGCGAGCATCCACCCAGGGCCGACCTGCGACCAGGGGATGGTCTCGATAGCAGCCTCGACGCCGTGCGCGACGGGCTGCGCGACAGGTGCCGCCGTCCGCGCGGAAGTGTTCGCAGCCGGGTTTCCGGAGGAGTCGTGCTCCGTCGGTTGGCTCGACGACGCGCAGCCGGCGAGCGTCACCGCCGCCAACGCGGCGATCAATGTGGTCGTGGTTCTCATCGCAGTGGTCCCTTGTCGAGTTTCGCTGACGATCACATGCTGCGACAGACACCTTGGCGAATTCTTGCGGCGGTGGTCAGCACCGGATGGGCCGGAAATGACGCCGCCGTCGCAATCGGATGGATTGACGTCCGATTGATGGGACTCCGAAAAGATGACCGATACCACCGCACGTCAACAGGACGGGAGCGGCACGACCGAGGCCAGGAAACTGTTCGAGCAACGCGCCGCCGAAAGGAATCAACGATCGTCTTTGTAAAACGGCCGCGGCGGTACCGTCGATGGCATGAGATTGTTGAGTGAGCTGGCAGGGGTGCGATCGGGCCTTGGCCGGTTCCTGTTCGGCATGGTCGCCGGACCCGACGGCCCCGACAACAGAGCGCGTATCCACGACACCCCCGGTCCGCGCTGGTTCACCGAGGACCGCCCGATCCGCCGGGTCCACGCCGACGCCTCGATGTTCGTCGGTGGGTTGCGGGCGCTGCTGCTGCAGTCGCTGCACCCGCTCGCGATGGCTGGCGTCGCCGACCACTCTGACTACCGCGGCGACCCCTGGGGGCGGCTGCAGCGCACCAGCACCTTCCTCGCGGTGACCACATTCGGTCCAGCGGCCGATGCGCAACGTGCAGTCGACAAGGTGCGCGGTATCCACCGCCGGGTCCGCGGTATCGCGCCGGACGGCACCCCGTACGAGGCGTCCGATCCTCATCTACTCGAGTGGGTGCACATCGCCGAGGTGGACAGCTTTCTGCTCGCGCACCAGCGCTACGGGGCCGCGCCGCTCGACCAGGCGGGCCGTGACGGATACGTGGCCGATGCCGCCCGTGTCGCCGAGGCGCTCGGAGTGCCCGATCCGCCGCGTACCGAACAGCAACTGCAGCAACGTATCTGCGCATATCGTCCCGAGTTGCGCGGCACGGCAGCTGCGAGGGACGCAGCCCGGTTTCTCCTGTTGACCCCGCCACTTCCGCTCGTAGCACGGGCACCCTATGGCGTGCTGGCGGCGACAGCTGTTGCGATGCTGCCCCCGTGGGCGCGCACACCTCTGTGGCTGCCGTATGTTCCGCCGGTCGAGGCCACCGTCATCAAGATGGCGGGCAATGCCGTAGTCGGCGGGATCCGATGGGCGATGGGAACCGCACAGGCAGCAGATGATTCGGCGGCCTGAACCCGACAAGATCGAGCCCGGGCAGGAGTCGGTGTGGGATTACCCCCGTCCGCCGCGGTTGGAGGACTTCTCGGGTGAGATCACCGTCGAGCTCGGCGGACAGACGATCGCGTCCACCAGACGCAGTTGGCGGGTCCTCGAGACCAGCCACCCGCCGACGTATTACCTGCCCCGCGAATCCTTTTCCCAAGGAGTGCTGCGCCCCACATCGGCGGCATCGTGGTGTGAATGGAAGGGGCAGGCGAGCTACTTCGACCTGGTGGCCGACACCGAACAGGCCGAGGCGGCCGCTTGGACATACCTGACTCCCACCGCGGGCTTCGAGCCTATTGCGGGCGCTATCGCCGTGATGGCTGCTGCGGTCGACCGCTGCACCGTCGACGGTGAGCTGGTGACTCCGCAGCCCGGCGGCTTCTACGGCGGCTGGGTGACGAGCTGGATCCGGGGCCCGTTCAAGGGAGTGCCGGGGTCGATGGGCTGGTGAATCAGGCCTTGCCGGACAGCGCGGCGCGCGGTCGCGCCGGTGGAACGGCGGCCAGCAGTGCGCGGGTGTATTCCTGCTCGGGCGCATCGAAGAGCTCGGCCGCGGGCCGGTATTCGACCGCCTCGCCGTCGCGCATCACGAGCACCTCGTGGCTCATCCGTTCGATGACAGCGAGATCGTGACCGATGAACAGATAGGTCAGATGCAGGTCGACTTGCAATTCCGAGAGCAGATCGAGGACACGTGATTGGACCGAGACATCCAGCGACGCAGTCGATTCGTCGAGGATGAGAAGGTCGGGTTCGACGGCCAGCGCGCGAGCTATGCTCACCCGCTGACGCTGTCCGCCGGACAACTCGTGTGGGTAACGCGATGCGAACGACGCGGGCAACCCGACGAGCTCGAGCAGATCTTCCACGCGTTTCTGGCGGGCACCTTTGCCTTTCGCGAGCCGGTGCACCCACAGTGGCTCCGCGATCGCCGTGCCCGCGCGCACGCGGGGGTTGAGCGACGAGAACGGATCCTGGAAGACGAGGCTGATCCTTCTGCGCAGCGCCTTCTCGGCGGCTCCCCGCACACCGAACACGTCGGTCCCGTCCAAGGAGGCGCTTCCCCCGTCGGGCTTGACCAGCCCGGTCAGCGCGGCCGCTACGGTCGACTTGCCCGAGCCTGATTCGCCGACCAGCCCGAGCGTCGTTCCGCGCAGAATCTGAAACGACAAGTCCTTCACCGCATGCACGGTCGACCTGCCAACCGGCGTGTTAACCGGAAAGCGCACGTCGAGTCCGTCGACAGAGAGCAACACCGGTGCGCCGGAATCCACGGGAGGCGGCCCGGATACCCCGACGAGTGGGCGTGCTTTCAACAGCTCGCGTGTGTAGGGCTGCTGCGGTCTGTCGAACACGTCGAGTACCGGCGCCTGCTCGACGACTTCGCCGTCCTGCAGCACGGTGACGTCGTCTGCCACCTGGCCGATGACTCCGAGGTCGTGGCTGATCCACACCACTGCGGTGCCGAAATCGCGCTGCAGATCGCGAACCAGTTCGATGATCTGCGCCTGTGTCGTCACATCAAGCGATGTGGTCGGCTCGTCGGCAATGAGTAGCTCGGGGTCACAAGCCAGTGCGATGGCGATCATCACGCGCTGCCGTTGGCCGCCCGACAACTGATGGGGGTAGGAACTCAGTCGCGTCTGTGGCTCGGGCAGCCCGACGGCCTCGATCAGCTCCAACGCTCGGTCTGTTGCCTGCCGTCTGGTCATCTTGCGATGGGCTTCAAGGGATTCCGTGATCTGACGCTCAACAGTCAGCAGCGGATTCAGTGACGTCCCTGGATCTTGGAACACAAAGCCGATGCGACCGCCGTGTACCGCGCGCAGCGTCCGGGCCGATGCACCGACGAGCTGTGTTGATGCCGCGTCTGCAGCACCGGCCAAGGTGCTCGTGCCGCTGACGACCGCGCCCGGTGCATCGAGCAGTCCGGTCGCGGCCAAGGCGGTCATCGACTTGCCCGAGCCCGATTCGCCGACGATGCCCAGTGTCGACTCGCGTGCGACATCGAACGAGACGCCACGGACGATCTCGCGGCTGCCGATGCGCACCCGCAGATCGCGCACACTCAGCACTGAGTCAGCCACTGCGCCTCCGAGCCTCGATCATGGTGCGCTGCTTGGGATCCAGCACATCGCGCAGCCCGTCCCCGAGCAGGTTGAACGCCAGCACCGTGACGACGATGGCGGCACCGGGGAAAACCGCCATCCACCATGCGAGTGTGACGAAGCCCTGGGAGTCGAAGATCATTCGGCCCAGGGAAGGCTGCGGCGGTTGGATGCCAAGACCGAGGAATGACAGCGCCGCCTCCGACAGAATCGCGAATGCGAGCGACAGCGACGTCTGCACGACCAACGGTCCCGCGATGTTGGGCAGGATGTGTCGCCCAAGCATGTACAGGTGGCCGGTGCCCATGGTGCGTGACGCCTGAACGAACGGTTCCACGCGGACGCTCAGCGTGCTCGCACGGGCGACGCGGGCAAAGATCGGCGTGTACACGATGCCGATCGCCAGGATCGTCGTGGCCACTCCCGGCCCGAGGATCGCCACGACCGCGAGCGCGAGCAGCAGCACCGGAAATGCGAACATCACGTCGACGACGCGCATGAACACCGTGTCCAGCCAGCCACCTCGGTAGCCCGCAACCACGCCGATCGTCACGCCGACCACCACGGCGAACGCCACACTCACCACGGCGACGCGCATCGAAGCCTGCACGCCCACCAGCACTCGGGAGAAGACGTCGCGGCCGAGTTCGTCTGTGCCGAACCAGTGTTCGCCGCCGGGCGGGCGCAGAGCGTTCGGCACATCGATGTCGTTGATGCCGAACGGCGCGATCCACTGGGCGGTGACCGCGACGAACGCCAGGCACGCGAGGACGATCGCGCTCGCCACGGTGACGGGGTTGCCCGCCAGCAACCGCACGCCCGAGAGTCGGGGGCGGTCCTCGGCCGGCGCAGTGCCGGTGGGCGGCGTGCTTATCGTCATGACAGTCGAATCCTCGGGTCTACCAACGCATAGAGCAGATCCACGATGAGGTTGATGAGCAGGAACAGCGCGGCGATGAGCAACACCGCACCCTGGATCACGGGGTAGTCGCGGGCCGCGACGGCGTTGTACACCAATCGGCCGAGGCCCGGCCAGGCGAACACGACCTCGACGACGATGACACCGCCCAGAATGGTGGCGAGCTGGATGCCGGTGATGGTCAGCACCGGTATCGCGGCGTTTCGGACGGTGTGCCGCATCGTGACCACCCGCGGCGCCAGGCCCTTTGACCGCGCCGTGCGTACATAGCCCATTGCCGCGACTTCCAGTACGGCAGAACGGATATAGCGCGTCATGATCGCGGCGGCGACGAGTCCAACCGTGAGGCCGGGAAGGACGATGTGCCGCAACCAGCCGCCCGGGTCGTCGAACAGTGGCCGGTATCCGGACGTCGGAAGCCAGTGCAGGGTCGACGCGAACAACCCGATCAGCAGAATCCCCATCCAGAAGTCGGGGATGGACACCCCGAATTGGCTTGTGATCCGGACGATCGCGTCGCTGACACGTCCCTCGTGCAGCGCCGACCAGGTGCCTGCGGGCAGCGCGATCAGCAGCGCGATGATGATTCCCACCACACCGAGCGAAACGGTGGCGGGCAGACGCTCGAGCAGGGTGACCGTGACGGGGTCGCCGTTGCGGAAGCTCACCCCGAGGTCGCCGGTGAGCGCCCCGCCCACATAGCCGAAGAACTGCTCGATGAGGGGCCGGTCCAATCCGCTTGCCGCGCGCAGCGCGTCATAGGCCTGCGGGGTATAGCGGGTGCCGAGGGCGATGCGCACCGGATCACCGGGCACGAGATGCACGAGGGCGAAGACCACGATGAGCACACCGATCATGACGACGAGCGAGTACAGCAGCCGACGCGCGAGGAAACGCACGACCGGGTTCGTCACGAGGCGCGTCATTGGGCGCCGCCTTCGGTGAGGCTCGCGGTCCGGAATCGGATGGCCTTGTCGCGGCGTGCCTCGTAGCCGGACATGTCCTTTGACCACGCCTGGATGACCGACGGGTTGTACAGGTAGATGTAGCTGCATTCGTCGGCGATGATCGTCGCGGCCTTGCGGTACGTCGCGGCCCTGGCGTCTCGGTCTGTCTCGACCCGGCCCGCATCCAGGAGTCGGTCCACCTCAGGGTTGGAGTACTTCTGGGCGTTGCTGCTGCCGTCGGTGTGATGCTGGGCGTAGTAGAAGTCGTCGGGGTCGATGTTGCCCAGCCAGCCCATCATCAGCATGTCGAAGTGCCCGCTGTTCTGTTCGTCGAGCCAGGTGGCAAAGTCGACGGTGCGGATGTTCACCGTGATACCAAGCGGGGCAAGGTTATCGGCGATGATCTGGGCCGCGGTAACCGTCTCCGGGTACTCGGTGGTCACCAGCATGTCGAGATTCTGCGGCGACGTGTCGGCCTCACCCAGCAGGCGCTTGGCCTGCTCGATGTCGTAGCCGTACCTGGCGTAGTCGGTGTACCAGAAGCTCCCCTTGGGAACGGCGAGTTCGTTCTTCGCGGCGGTGCCGTAACTGGTGGCCGCCACGATGGCGTCGCGGTCGATCGCGTAGGCGATCGCCTGCCGGACGCGGACGTCGCTCCACGGCTTGCGGGCCTCGTTGAGGGCGAGGTACCAGTAGTCGTTGCTCGGCGTGACGGCAAGCTCGACCGAGTCGTCGTCCTTGAGCTGGTTGACGCGCTGCGGCGGAATCGAATCGGTCCAATCGATTTCGCCGGCCTGCAGCGCCGACAGGGCCGTCGACGGTTCGGAGATGAACCGGAAGATCAGGCCGGAGACCTTCGGCGGGCCGCCCCAATAGGTCGTGTTGGCCGTCAGCGTGATCGAGTCACCGCTCTTCTGGCTCTCGAAGGCGAACGGACCGGTGCCGATCGGGTGGGTGGCGATCTGGCCGCTTTCCACATTCTTGCGCTGCACGATCGCCATGCCCTTGAAGCCACCCAGGTTGGTCAACAGGTTCGGCGTTGGCTGCTTGAGGCGCAGGGTGACGGTGGTCGGGTTGACCGGGCGAATGTCGGTTACCGCGCTGAGCTTGTCGACGTTGGAGAGCTCCTCGTCGATGATGCGGCGGTAGGTGAATACGACGTCGTCGGCCGTCAGCGGGCTGCCGTCGTGAAAGGTGACGCCGCGGCGCAGGTGGAAGGTCCAGGTGAGTTGGTCGGGGCTGACGTCCCAGGACTCGGCCAGGGCGGGCCGCATCTCGAGATTCGCGTCGGGTTCGACGAGGGTGTCATAGACGTTCTCGAGCACTTCGAACGAGAAGTAGGCGCTCGTCTTGTTGGGATCGAGCTGGTCGGGCTCGCCCTTGATGGCCGCGATCAGCCGGCCCGACGAATCACCGCCGAGGTCGACCTTTTCGCCGGTCGAGCAGGCGCTGAGTACCAGCACAAGGGAAGCGACGATGGCGGCAGCGGTCCACCTCGCCGCTCGCGTCATCACCATCACCCCGAATTCGTCGGCCTTGGGCTTACTACCCGGATTCCGTGGTGGTCGAAACGCCCGACCCCGGTGGTCGCACCTTTACATTGAGTCCTTTATGATTTAGCCCATGGCCAAGCCGCCGTTGTCGATGAAGCCGACCGGATGGTTCCAGGTCGCGTGGTCCGACGAGATCAAGACCGGCGACGTGCGCCGGATGAAGTATTTCGACACCGAGATGATCGCCTGGCGCGCAGAGTCGGGTCAGCTCACCGTGATGGATGCCTACTGCGAGCACCTTGGTGCCCACCTCGGGTACGGCGGACATGTGGAGGGCGAGGTCCTGCAGTGTCCGTTCCACGGGTGGCAGTGGAGTCAAGAAGGCCGCAACGTCTGCATCCCGTATCAGGATCGCCCGAACCGGGGTCGCCGCATCCGCACCTATCCCACGGTCGAGCGCAACGAGTCCGTGTACATCTGGCACGACGTCGAGCGGCGCGACCCGTTCTTCGAAGCGCCCGATATCTTCGCGAGCTTCGACGACACCAGCAGCGTCGACCAGTACTACCCGCAGCAGCGGCTCTACCGCGAAGCACTGGAATTGCACCCCCAGTACGTCCTCGAGAACGGCGTGGACTTCGCGCATTTCAAGTTCGTGCACCAGACGCCGATCGTGCCGGTGTTCACCCGGCACGACTTCGACGACACCGTCTCCTACGTCGACTTCACCATCACCTTCGAAGGCGATGACAACCAGACCATCGATGACGTCAAGAGCGGCGTCGAGGCGATCAACGGCGGCCTCGGCATCGCCGTGACGAAGAGCTGGGGCATGGTCGACAACCGCACCATCTCCGCGATCACACCGGTCGACGCCAGCACCTCCGACGTTCGGTTCATGGTGTACATCGGCCGCAAGCCGGGTGATTCGTCACCACGGGCCGAAAGCAAGGCGCACGAATTCGGCCAGGAGGTCATCCGGCAGTTCACCCAGGATGTGCACATCTGGCAGCACCAGCGCTACTCGGATCCACCTGCGCTGGCGAACTCTGAGATGGAAGGGTTCACCGCGATTCGCAAGTGGGCCACCCAGTTTTATCCCGACGGGCTCGGTGGGAGCGCCGCCGAGCTGAGAGCCAAAGCCGAGAAAGGTCAACACCAATGAGCGCGACCCACACGCCGATCCGCGTCTTCCAGGTAGCGACGGGCAACGTCGGTTCCGAGATGATCAAGCGGATCGCCACGCAACCCGATCTGGAGTTGATCGGGGTGCACTGCTACTCGCCGGACAAGATCGGCAGGGACGCAGGGGAGCTGGCGGGGTTGGCGCCCAACGGAGTCAAGGCCACCGGGTCGATCGACGAGATCATCGCTGCCAAGCCCGATGTGCTGACGTTCCACGGTGTGTTTCCCGACGAAGATCTGTACGTGAAAGTCCTTGAGGCAGGCATCGATATCGTGACCACGGCCGACTGGATCACCGGCTGGCACCGCGACACCAACCACCCACACCCCTCAGGCAAGCCGGTTTCGCAACTTCTGCAGGAAGCGTGCCAAAAGGGTGGCGCGACCTTCTACGGCACCGGCATGAACCCCGGCCTCAATCAGATCCTCGGCGTGGTCTGCTCGGCCGACGTCGCCGACATCGAGAACGTCACCACGATCGAGTCGGTCGACGTGTCGTGCCACCACAGCAAGGACACCTGGATCGAGGTCGGCTACGGGATGCCGGTCGACGATCCGAGCATCCCGGGCAAGCTGGAGAAGTACACCCGAGTCTTCGCCGACAGCGTGCTGATGATGGCGGACTGTTTCGACCTGCAACTCGACGAGGTCAAGTTCAGCTATGAGTTGGGCGCCTGCACCAAGGATGTCGACCTGGGCTGGTACAAGCTGCCCAAGGGATCATTGGGCGGGAACTACCTCAAATATCAGGGCATGGTCGACGGCGTGCCCAGGGTCGAGACGCACCTGGAATGGCAGATGACGCCGCACACCGACCCGAGCTGGGACATCAAGGGCTGCTACATCACCCACGTCAAGGGCGACCCGTGCATCTACAACAAGCACATGGTCTTCCCGAAACCCGGTGTCGACCTGTCGAATCCGGACAACTTCGCCTCCATCGGCATGACCATCACCGGTATGCCGGCCCTGGCCGCGATCAGGTCGGTGGCCGCGGCGCCGCCAGGAGTCGTCACGAGCGCCGACCTGCCACTGCGCGGGTTCGCCGGTCGCTTCAGACTTTGAGGCGGATCAGGCGACGCTGAGTTCCAGTCGTTCGAGCCGTCGTGCGAGCAGGCTCGGCAGCCACCGCCCGGCATCTGTGGCCTCGATCCTCGTGGTCCGCTCGAGCAACTTGCCGATCACGATCTTTGCCTCCAGTCGCGCGAGGGCGGCGCCGACGCAGAAATGCACGCCTTTGCCGAAGCTGATATGTCCCTTGTTGTCTGGTCGATCTAACCGAAACTCGTTGGCATTCTGGAAGTGTGATGGGTCCCGATTCGCGGCGCCCCACAAGAGGAAGAGCCGCGATCCGGCCTTCAGATCGACACCTGCCAGTGTCGTGTCGTTGAGCACGTGGCGATAGTGGCCGCGGAACGGCGGCTCGTAGCGAAGGACCTCTTCCAGGAACGCGCCTGAGCCGATCGGGGTCTCTCGCGCACTTGGTGTTGTATGTCTTGACGGTTCGCCAGGACGTACGCGGCCGAGCCGATCAATGATGCGGTGGATTCGCCGCCCGCACTGAACAATGTGATGATCATCGGCAGCGCTGTCAATTCCGCCAATTGGCCTGAGGCGCGGGCAGATGCAACGACACTGATCAGATCGTCTCGTGGTTCGGCGGCAGCCTGATCGAGATGTTCGACGATGTAACTGGCGAGCTCCAAAGTCGCAACGCCGGCAGTCGCAAGTTGATCTTCGTCGACAAGACCTTCGACCACCTTGGTGCTGGAGTACCCCCACTGCATCAACTGGTCGATGTCCACATCGGGCACTCCGATCAGTCGTGTGACGATCATCATCGGCAGTCGATTCGCCATCCCCGACATCCATTCGATTTTGCCGCCATGCGCCGCCTTCGTGCCACAAGCGATCTTCGGTCTCGGCTACGAAAGTTTCCAGTGCACGGATTCGTTTCCCAGCCAGTTGCGGCATCAACATCTTCCGGTGAACGGCATGGGCAGGGTCGTCGGCGGTGGCCAACGCTTGGATGTCGCCGCCGAGTTCGCCCATCGTGAACGCGCCGACCTTGCCGTCCTGGTAGGTCATCGTCGCGGTCAGGTTCGAGGAGAAATCGTCCGGCCGGGCGACGACGTCATTGACCGCGTCCCAACTGCACACCGCATAGAAGCCGGAATCCGCGATCGGGTGGACCGCCCCACTGTCGAGCATGCGTTCGTACAGCGGATAGGGGTCTTGAACGAATCGGTCGTCGAACAACTGGACGCCGAGCCGTCCGTCGCGCACCGTCATGACACAAGGCTGGTCGGTATGCCGGGACCGCGTCAACAGCGCAGAGGAAGTTGAAGTCGCAGGTAGAAGCCGGTCTGGCTGCGCCGTCTCAGACCGGCGTACAGACCTGCGCGAACAGTGAGAATTCTGGCCGTATCTGTCTCAGCATGAGATGCTTGGACATCATTCTCTACGGCTGGGAAGGCGACTGTGGCGCGTAGTGACTGGCTCGTCGGCGGTGATCGCGGTGCCGCGGCCGCCGAACGCATCTACGCGGCTGCCACCGATGTCATCGCGCACGACGGATTCGAGGCGTTCGACATCGATTCGCTGGCCGCCCGAGTGCACTGCTCGCGCGCGACGATCTACCGCCATGCCGGCGGCAAGGCCGAGATCCGCGACGCCGTGCTGGTCCGCGCGGCGGCACGGATCGTCGAGAAGGTGCGGCGGGCTGTGAACGATCTCAGCGGGTCCGAGCGGATCGTTACCGCAATCACTGTGGCGCTCACCGAGATCCGATCCGATCCGCTCGGTCAGCTGATGATCAACTCGATCCGCGGCGCCGAGGAAAGGACGTGGCTCACCGAGTCTCCGACAGTGGCCGGCTTTGCGACCGACCTCAACGGGCTGACGGAGGACGACACCGCCGCGGCACAGTGGATCGTCCGCGTCGTGCTGTCGCTGTTGTACTGGCCCATCGGAGACGGTGAGATCGAGCGTCAGATGTTGCAGCGCTTCGTGTCTCCGGCCTTCGCAACGTGAATAGAATCGGCATCCGATAATGGGCACCAACATCTCGCCGCGCCGACCGGTCAACGGAAAGCAGCTCCGTGCCGACCGCACCCGGGCAACCGTCATAGACGAAACGGTGCGATGCGTCCTCGAAGAGGGTTTCGGCGCCGCGAGCGCCAAACACATCACCGAACGTGCGGGTGTCACGTGGGGAGTGATCCAATACCACTTCGGTGATCGCGACGGACTGCTGATGGCGGTGGTCGATCTGGGATTCAGCGAGCTGCTGGACACCCTGAACGCAATGGAGCCCGAATTGGGCTCGACCTCGGGGCGTGCCAGGGCAGAACTTGTGGTCAACGCGGTTGCCGACGCGTTCTTGAGTCCCATATCGGTTGCGGCACTCGAGATTCTGATCGCAACCCGGGCAGCTAGAGATGACGTCGATCAACGGCATCTACTCGAACTGTTCTCCACCCTCACCCGCCTCGGTCGCTATGTCGCCGACGGCCTCGAGCCGGCACGTGCCGACGCCGTCGGCAACGTCATCTGGACCACGTTGATGGGGGCGATGGTGGCCAAAATGGCGGTGCCCGATCCCATCGATGTCAGACGCGAATTGCGCGCCCTGACGGACGTGATCGCCGCGTATGTCGACCAGGAGCGCACAACCTAGCGCTTCGCCACGTCACGGCAGTTCTGCCACCAGCCGGTCGACCGAGACTCGGGGGCCGGCGAAGAACGGAATCTCTGCCCGCACATGCCTGCGGGCCTCGGTTGCCCGCAGTTCGCGCATCAGGTCGACGATTCGGTCCATTTCCGGCGCCTCGAACGCCAGGATCCATTCGTAGTCGCCGAGCGCGAACGCCGCCATGGTGTTCGCCCGCACGTCGGGGTAGCCGCGCGCTTGCTTGCCGTGGTCGGCGAGCATGGTCCGGCGGTCGGATTCGGGCAGCAGATACCAGTCGAACGAGCGGACGAAGGGGTACACGCACAGGTACGCGCCCGGTGCCTCCCCGGCGAGGAATGCCGGCACATGGGTCTTGTTGAATTCGGCAGGCCGGTGGATGCCTGCCGAGCTCCACACCGGCGTGCTGACCCGGCCCAGCGCGCAGCATCGGCGCAGTTTGTTGTATGCGGACTGCAGCGCCTCGATGCTGTCCGCGTGCGTCCACCACATCCAGTCGGCATCCGCGCGAAGACCGGCGACGCAGTAGAGGCCGCGCAGCGTTACGCCGCTGTCGGCGAGCCTGTCGAGACAGGTCCGTGCCTCGACGATCGCCGCGGCCCGGTCTTCGCCGAGCGCGCCGGGTTTGACCTGAAACACCGAGAACATCTCGTAATGCACCGCGGCGTTGATTCTGCGGTAGTCGGTGGCCAACTCAACTCCGTTCGGCGCTCCGCAAGTGCGGTCGGATCTGCCAACGATCAAGCGCGGGAACATGTTCAGGTCTGCATGCCATGACGAACTGGGAGACGCCATGCAGCTGCTGGTCGATATCGATCAGACCGGCCGCGGCGAAGAACGCCGGAACCGTCGTGCGGTCGAAAACCTGCACGCCGCAGATCGTCGCCCCAAGGGCCAGGACCTTCCGCGCCAGCGAGGACTCGCGGCCGTAGCTGGTGAGCACCGCGATCCGCCCGAGCGGTGCGAGCACCCGCACCATCTCGCGCAGCACACCCATCGGCTCCGGGATGAGATGAAGCGCGCCGAAACTGCACACCGCGTCGAACGCGCCGTCGTCGAAGGGCAGGCTCAGCGGGTCTGCACGCATGTAGACCACGCGGTCGTGGCTGTTCTCGCGTGCGGCGCGCTGCATCATCTGCACCGAGTCGTCGACACCGATGACGAATCCGTCTCCGGTCAGCCTGCTGGCGAAGAAGCTGGTCAAATCGCCGGGCCCGCAGGCTACGTCGAGCACGCGCTGTCCGCCCTCGAGATGCAGCGCAGCGGCGGCTCGTTCGCGCTCGGCGGACACCGAGAGCCGGTGCATGCGCGCCCGCTGCGCGAAGGTGAGTCGGATCGGGTCGACTGTCCCGAGCAGGTCGGTGTAGCCGTCGCAATGTCGAAGTGAGCGCAGCGCCTCGTGGCGGATCAGCCCACGCGCGAGCGCAGGCGACCACATGGCGTCCCCCGAGTCCGCCCCAGGCTGTTGGGCGGTCATGCTTGAATCACGTACGAGGGCAGTGATCGGTTCATCGAATCGACCGCCCGCCGTGCGCGGGCCACCAGATCCGCGGTCCGATCAGCGTGAAGAGTGCCGGGACCACCACTGTGCGCACGACGAATGTGTCGAGCAGAATGCCCAGTCCGACAATGACACCGAGTTGCGTGAGCACTATCAGCGGAAGCACAGCAAGTACACAGAAAACGGCGGCCAGCACGATTCCCGCGCTGGTGATCACCGGACCGGTCGCGGATACCGCGCGCACGATTCCCTCACGGGTGCCGTGCGACGGAGTCTCTTCACGCGCCCGGGTCACCAGGAAGATCGTGTAGTCAACGCCGAGGGCGACGAGGAACAAGAATGCGAACAGCGGGGTGGTGTAGTCCAGTGCGGGCATCCCCAGTACATGCACACTGGCCCAGCCGCCGAAGCCCAGCGCCGACAGCGCGCTGAGCACCATGACCGCGACCAACACCAGAGGCGCCAGGGCGGCGCGAAGCAGGGCATACAGCACGATCAGCACCACGGCGAGGATCGCCGGGATCAGCACTTGCCGATCGCGGACCGCGGCGTCGCGGGAGTCCAGCGCTTGGGCATCTGACCCTCCGACTACAGCCATCGGGTCCGCCTTCCTCACCGATTCCCGCAATGCACCAACGGTTTTGAAGGCATCTGGAGATGCGGGCGGAGCGCCGAGAATCACCGACCATCGGGTCAGTCCGGACGCTGACGATCCGGCGTCGCGCGGCCGAGGCCACGCCCGGCGTCGTCGTGATCGCTTGCCGAATGACTGCGGCACGGTCGCTGGCACCGATCACGAGTGTGGGATCGGTGAGGCCACTGGGGAAGTGGGCGGAAAGCGTCTCATAGCCGCTCACCGATTCGGCCTTCACCCGGAATTGTTCGGTCTGCGACAACCCGATCGGCGTGCCGAGCAGCCCGATACCCATCAGCCCCAACACGACCACGGACGTGACGGCGACGCGGCCGGCATGGCCGGTGACCCACTCGGCGATGCCGTGCCACACACCGGTCGTGACCGCCGGCCGCGCGCCTCGGCGGGGAATGAACGGCCAGAACAGCCGGGTGCCGAACAGGCTGAGCAACGGCGGCAGCACCAGCACGACGAGCAGCACCGCGACCACCAGTCCGCACGCGGCGTGCACGCCGAGGCTGCGGGTGGCCGGGGCGGCGGCGAAAACGAGGGTCAGCAGCGCCAAGACCACGGTCGCGTTGCTCGCCACGATGGCGGGCCCGGCTCGGCTGACCGCTGTTCGCAAGGCGCCGCGGTGATCGTCGGTACCGGTCAGTTCCTCGCGATAACGCGAGATCAGCAGTAGCGCGTAGTTCGTGCCCGCCCCGAAGACGAGCACGCTGGTGATTCCCGCGGTGGCACCGTCGAAGGCCAATCCCGTGAAGCGCGAAACGGTCGTGCCCAGCGCGGTGGACAGTCCATCAGCAAATCCGATCACCGCCAGCGGAACCAGCCACAGAATCGGCGAGCGGTAGGTGACGACCAGTAGCACCGCTACCACCGATGCGGTCACCACCAGCAGCGTTACGTTGGCACTCGACATCGCGTTGCCGATATCGGCGGCGAAGGCGGGACCACCGGTCACGTCAACCGCGATGTCGGCGGGCAAACCTGCTGCCGCAGAGGTTCGAAGCGTCGCTACGGCCTCGTTGAGCGCGGATCCGGACGTCGCCGCCAGGGGAATCGGTGCCACCGCCGCGCGGCCGTCCGACGAAACCATCAGCGGCGCACCTGCGACACCGATGCTCGACAGCGCGCGCTGCCGTGCAGACTCGGCGGCGGCGAGATCACCTGTCGCCAGCGCTGACCCGTCGCGCCGGGACAACACCAGAATTGCCGGTACTCGGTCCCCGCCCGGAAAGGATTTCAATAGTTCTGCCGCCCTTGCGGACTCGGCTGACAGCGGCAGTAGAAGGGGAGGCTTGTCGGCACCTGAGTTGGACCCGGCGAGGGCCATGAACGCCCCTGCTGCAGCCACGATCAACAGCGCGACCGCCCAGGAGCGCCGATGCGTGACTGCGGCGGCGATGCGATCCCACACCGTCATGTGAACCGGTTGCCGACGGGGGCCGTATTCAAGGTATGGACGCTATGGAGGGGACGCGTGAGGATCAGCGGGCGACTGTAACGGTCGATCGGGACGGGATTATCAGGAAGTGGGATGACGCGGTAACCGAGGTTGCAGGTTATTCGGCGGACGAGGCGCTCGGCCGCAGTCTCGAAGTCGTCATTCCACCTGTACTGCGGAGTTTGCATTGGCACGGGTTCGACCGGGCGATGCAGCGGGGCCGGCTGAGTAAACCGGGGAAGACGTACAAGGTCCCGACTCTGCGCAGCGATCGACGAATAGTTGTTGCACACGCAACTTTTGAGTTGATACCTAGCAGCAGCGGTGGCACTCGCGGTGCCGTGGTCACGTTTGTCGGCGCGGGACCGGCGTGGCAAGGGGTGGCGTGGCGGGTGGCACTTGGGCCCATCAATTTCGTCCATCGGATCTTTCAGCGAGTGCGAACCGCGTTTTAGTAGCGGACAGACCGATTCCCGGGACGAACCGCCCCACCTTGGCCGTGTAGTCGCGGTAGTCGTCGCCGTGTACCCGCACCAAGTAGGGTTCTTCGGCGCTGCGTACGGATACCTCTACCGCCGCAACGAAAATCACGAAGACCGCGATCGCAACGGGGTTGGGGGCCAACAACGTCTGGCCGAGCGTGAAGACGATCATCGCGGCGAAGATCGGGTTGCGCACCACGCTGAACGTCCCAGTGCGCACCAGCGCCGTCTTCTCTTTGGTGTCGATGCCGACTCGCCACGACTCACCCATGTCAAGCTGCGCATAGATTGTGGCGCCGAGTCCGCACGCGGCCAGCGCGATCCCGGCGCAGTTGACCCACCCGTGATTGAGGATCCGCAGCGGCGCAACCACGCGCAGAAGCTGGAGCAGGGGAGCGACCAGCCCGCCCACCATGGCGACGATGAACGATATGCCGCCCGCCAACCCGACCATGCCGAGACTGCGGCTGACTCCTCGATAACCGGTCGACCCCGTGCGCTTCCACTGCATCCAGAGACGCCCTCCGAGAGCCAATGCTCCGAAGGCGATGTAAATCGCGAGCGCGATGACAGCCATCGTTCCCCCTCACCTGGAACACGATTACTCGTCGCGGCGAGTTCAATGCCCGATTCGGCTCAGCGGCGTGCGGACTGCGTCAAAGGTCCGCCGTTGGCGGCCTGCACGAAACAGATCGCGGTGCTCGGCGTCGGATTGTTGGTCGTCCGATCCTGATTGGAGTCGATCAGGTATGTCACCGTGAACGGGCTGTCGTCGACGGCCTGCCCGGTATACGGCGAGAACCCCTCGGCGCACTTCCGATTGGCGACGTCTGCGATCGCCGTGTCGACCGCCAACGGCGCGAGCAGATAGACCTCTGCCTGATGCGGTACCGCACAGTCGACGACGGTGGCGGTCACGACGCCGAGATCGATCGCGGGAATCTCGGTGAGGCAGTCACCGACTGCCAGGTTGAACCAATTCTTCGGCTGCGGTGCGTGAATGGTGGGTGGCGCGGCGACGGTCGTGCTCGCGGTCGGTGCCGCCGATGTCGAGGTGGAAGGCTCGGCTGGAGTGGGACCGCTTGCGGCGCATGACGTCAGAACCGCGAGCGCGGCGAGCGGCGCGCACAGGCCCGACGTCGTTCGGCAGCGACGGGTCCGAATAGCAGCGCTACGCCTCACTGGTCGGCCGCATCCTCCAGAATCTGGGCGGCGATCACTTCGGCGTTGTCGTTGTCGGCGATATCGCAGGAGAAGCCCTCGACGATCAGGTTCGACACGACGCCGAGCGCGTGCTGGCATATCCCTTCAAGGGTGCCGCTGACCTCGGCTTTCAGCGTGATCATCCGCTCGCTGGCGTTTTGCACGTCGTCGGGAACCCACGGACCATTCTCGACCGTGATGTCCTTGGCCTTCGCGCACTCGCGCCATTTGTCCTTGGACGCGTCGAAGAACTCGACGGCCTCATCGGCGCTGTCGAACAGGACAAGCGTCTGCTCGACGAGCTGTGCGTCGTCCTCGGCGGTGGCTTCGAGAAGCAATTCGTCCCGAACCGCGGTCCAGCCTGTTCCGTCGAATGCGGCGTCCTCGCCGGGATAGATTGCGCCGAGGCAGTCGACATCGGAGACCAGGTCGGCGTTGTCATTCATCTCATCGGTCGAATAGAACGACTCCAACTCGACGTCGGCGATCTTGTTGAGCGCGTTGTTGCTGAGCAGCAGGTTGTCCAGCGCAGACTCTTCGAGCGGCGGCACGTCGTCTGCCGGCACCGAGCCCTGCGACTTCACGGCGGCGCCCTCGACGGTGCTTGTGCACGCTGTCGCCGGTGCGCCAAGGGTGATAGCCACACACAGCGCGAAAACCGGCGCCAGCCTCGTCATGGCGGGAGTCTAGAAGATGCGCTGCACGGGCGCCTCGATTGCCGATCGGTGACCGATCCTTGATGCCGCGGACCGGCGCTGTGATACTCCTTGCAACGGTCTGAGGAGGGACATGGGGACGATCGCTCGTGTGCTGGGTATTGCTGTCGTTCTGGCGGGGGGTTCCGTTGGGTTGGCGAGTCCCTCGTCGGCCGACCAGGTGATCGAGGGCAACTACACCTTCAACGCGGCCGGACTGCCCCCAGCGACCTGGACGATCTACCCGATCTGCGCTTACGTCGTCGGCGACATGCGTGTGCCGCTGGAGCTGCCGGTGGGCTGCACGTTGAAGGTCGTCAGCGCGACGGCGGGCAAGCAAACGTTCGACCTGAACAACCTGAACTGGGGCGGTGACGCCAGACTCACGGGCGGTATGTGGGCCCTCACCACGAACAAGACCGACGGCTTTATGTGTCCGGACGGCAGCACCGCACCCACCGTCGACGTCTACAAATTCGACGATGCGACGCTCACCGGCACCCACACGTCGACTCACAACGACGTCTGCGGCGTACCGGCGGCCATGACCAAGACACCGTTCACGCTGACGTTCGCCGAGCCGCTGCCGATCCCTGTCGATCGCTACCCGTTGGACTGCGAGCCCGCCGGTTTGCGCCACTGCCGCTGACAGCCGCGGGTAGCGCCGCTATACGGTGAATCCACCGTCCACGTTCCAGTTGGCGCCGGTGACGTAGGCGGCGTCGGGACCCGCCAGGTAACTGACAACGCCTGCGATGTCACGTGGATGGCCGTAACGGCCGAGTGCCATGACTTGCTTTGCCAATTCGGCGAATTCGCCCGCATCGGGATTCATATCCGTCGCGATCGGGCCGGGTTGGACGTTGTTGACGGTGATGCCGCGCGGCCCCAGCTCACGGGCCAGACCGCGCGTGAGGCTCGCGACCGCACCTTTCGTCATCGCATAGGCGGCCAGGCCGGGGCCGGGCACCCGGTCGGCATTGATGCTGCCGATGTTGATGATCCGACCACCGGCGCCGAGGTGCGGAACCGCGCGCTGAGTCGCGACGAAGACCGCGCGGATGTTGATCGCGACGAGCCGGTCGAAGTCCGTCAGCGAAAACGATTCGAAATCACCGATAGACGCGACCCCCGCATTGTTGACGAGGATGTCCAAACCGCCGAGCTGGGCCACGGTCTCGTCGACCGACGCGGCGACCTGCTCGGGGTCCGCGCTGTCGGCCTGAATGCTGACCACCTTCCCGCCACCGCCGGTGACCTCGGCAACCAGCTTCTCGGCTTCGGCCGCCGAGCTGCCGTAGGTGAACGCGACGGTTGCGCCGTCGGCGGCCAGCCGGCGCACGATTTCCGCCCCGATACCGCGCGAAGCGCCAGTCACCAATGCCCGTAGTCCCTGCAGGTTCGTCATGCCCTGATAATGCCGGTTGGGATGGCGAACATTCCCCTTATGACGGGCATCACACGTCGCCGCGTTAGGGTCAGCGGTTGATGATCGCGCAGAGTCGGCTCAGAGCGTTACGAGCAACGCACGGAGTGGCCGCTGGCCGCGATCGCGATCTTGTTCCTCGCCCTCTACTCGGTGCAGGTGTTGGCGGTCCCGCAGGGGCAGGGCGCGAACCATCCTCGGGACCGCACTGGTGGCGGTGTACGCCGTCTTCGTGGCCGATTACCTGGTCCGTCTCTACCTCGCCGAACCACGCGGCCGCTGGTTTGTCCGACACCTCTTCGATCTGGCAATCGTCGTACTGCCGTTCCTTCGGCCGTTGCGTCTGCTCAGCCTCGTGGTGGTGATCAACCTCCTGCAGCGCGCCCTCGGGCACACGATCCGCGGCAAGGTGGTCGCCTACACCGTGTGCGGCGCGGTCCTCATCGTCTACGCCGCATCACTGGCGATCATCGACATGGAGCGCGACCACCCCGACGCCAACATCAAAGCTTTCGGTGATGCGTTGTGGTGGTCGATCACCACGGTCACCACCGGATACAACGACCTGGCACCGCTCACCACCGAGGGCCGCATGGTCGCCGTGGCGCTCATGATCGGAGGCATCAGCCTGGTCGGGCATCGTCACTGCGACACTGGCTTCCTGGATCGTGCAACGCGTCGCCGAGGAGGACACCGCCAATCAGGCCGCGACCGCCGCGCAGATCGAGCAGCTTCGCCAGGAAATCAGACGGCTCGCGAAGTCGGTGGACGAGAACGCCAAAGACCAGGCAGAACCAGTGGAAGGTAGTGGATGACTAAGCGAATTGTGGTGTGGGGCACCGGCTTTGTCGGGAAGATGGTGATCGCGGAGGTCGTGAAACACCCGCTCTTCGAACTCGTCGGTGTCGGCGTGAGCGATCCGGAGAAGGTGGGCCGCGACGTCGGCGAGATCTGCGGCCTTGCCGCGCCGGTCGGTCTCACCGCAACCGATGACGTCGACGCGCTGATCGACCTCAAGCCCGACGCTCTTGTGCACTACGGCCCGACGGCGGCGCACGCCGACGCCAACATCGCGCTGATCACCCGCTTTCTGCGGGCAGGCATCGATGTCTGTTCGACCGCGATGACGCCGTGGGTCTGGCCGACGATGCACCTGAACCCGCCGAACTGGATCGAGCCCATCACCGAGGCGTGCGAACTCGGCGAATCATCGTGCTTCACCACCGGCATCGACCCGGGCTTCGCGAACGACCTGTTTCCGATGACGCTGATGGGCCTCTGTTCGGAGGTGACGCACGGTGCGCGCGTCCGAGCTGCTGGACTACACCAACTACACCGGCGACTACGAGCGCGAGATGGGCATCGGCAGGCCGCCGGAGAAGAAGGCGATGCTCGAGACGCCCGACATCCTCGTGTTCGCGTGGGGCGGAACGGTGCCGATGATCGCGCACGCGGCGGGCATCATGCTCGACGAGATCACCACCACATACGAGAAATGGGTGACGCCCACCGAACGCAAATCGGCCAAGGGCGTCATTCCGGCAGGCAACGTCGCCGCGGTGCGGTTCACCATCAACGGCGTCTACCAGGGCAAAACCCGAATCCAACTGGAGCATGTCAACCGCATCGGAGACGACGCGGCCCCGGACTGGCCGTCGGGCAACGAAAACGACGTCTACCGCGTCGACATCGAGGGCACGCCAAGCATCTTCCAGGAGACTGCCTTTCGGTTCACCGACGGTTCGGGCCGCGACGCCGCGGCCGCCGGGTGTCTCGCGACGGGTATGCGCGCACTCAATGCGGTGCCCGCCGTCAATGACCTGTCACCGGGCTGGGTGACACCGCTGGACCTTCCGCTGATCGCCGGCATCGGCACTATTCGCTGAGTAACGCATCGCGGCCCCTTCCATGATGGAAGATAGGGTTGCTCGTGAGATTGGATTCAGGATTCAGATGGCTGATGGGGTAGGGCTGTCGGTTGGGGCAACCAACCTGACGGCGGTTGCGGTGGGTCGGGCCGCGGTGAAGCGGTCCGCCGTGCTGACCCTGTTTCCGGGCCGGGCTCCCGAGGTCGGGGTGCCCAGCGAGAATCCCCGGCTGAACTCGGACGAGCGGGGCCTCGTCATCACCGACTTCGTGGACCGCGTCGGCGATCCGGTGGGCATTGTGGCGGCCGACGGCACCACGCACCGCGGCGAGGTGCTGCTCGCCGAGGCACTGCGCGCGATGCTCTACGAGGTGACCAACGGCAGGGGAGCCACCGAGCCGATCGCGGTGACGTACCCGGCGCACTGGCGTGCGGCGATGGTCGACGCCCTGCGCGGTGCCCTTTCCGAGACTCCCGACCTGTCCGGCGCGGCGCTGGTCTCCGACGCGACCGCAGCGCTGACGGCGCTGCGCGACGATCCCGGGGTGCCGACCAGCGGACTGATTGCGGTGTGCGATTTCGGCGGCAGCGGGACGAGCATCACGCTGTTCGAAGCCGCCAACGGCAATCGACCGGTCGGCGCGACCGTTCGGCACACCGACTTGTCCGGCGACCTGATCGACAAGGCAGTGCTGACGCATGTCCTGGACGGACTGTCCGATGCCGGAGCGGTCGATGTGACGGGCACGTCCGCGATCGGCCCGTTGAGCCGGCTGCGCGGGCAGTGCCGGGCTGCCAAGGAACGGCTGTCGACCAGCGCGGCCACCTCGCTGGCCGCCGAGATGCCCGGACATCGCGGCGATGTGCGCATCACCCGCAACGAGCTCGACGACGCGATTCGGCGGCCGCTCACCGAGTTCGCCGGCGTGCTGCAGCAGACTCTCGACCGCAACGGTGCCCGGTCGGGCGATCTCGTCGCCGTCGCATCCGCGGGTGGAGGTGCCCGGATTCCGTTCATTACGACGACGCTGTCCGAGCACTTCGGCGTACCGGTCGTCACCACCCCGCAGCCCGAACTGACCCCGGCGATCGGCGGCGGTCTGCAGGCCGCCCGCGGCGCCGTCGACGAAGGCGCGACGTCGATGGCCGAGGCGGCTCCGCCCACCGCCGCCGCTGCCGCTGCGCTGGATGCCACGCAGATGGCTCCGGGAGTCGGACCGGGGGAGTTCGGGGCAGCCACCTCCGCGGGCCTGGCTTGGTCTGAGGCGGACGACATTCCCGACGTCGCCCCGACCGATCCGTACGACTACTACGCGGGCTCGGCCTCGGCCGACGCGATGGGCGACCCGCGTCCACAGATGCAGTTCGCGGAGCCGGAAACCGACCAATATGAGGCGCCGGGGCGACGCCCGGTGGCGCTGCTCGTCGCCGGTGTGGTGCTGGTGCTGGCCGCGATCTCGGCGGCGGTGTGGTTTGTGCTGCGCAACAACGAGAGCACGCCGTCGCCGTCATCGACGACGGTGACCACGACCGCGACCACTCCGGCACCGACGTCGGCCGCACCGCCGCCGCCGGAAACACAGGCGCCCCCGCCCCCGCCGCCACCTGTGACGCAAACGATCACCCGCGCGCCGGAAACGCAGGCGCCTCCACCGCCGCCCCCGCCGCCGCCCAGCGAGGCGCCGCCACCACCGCCACCGACGTCTGAGGCCCCGCCGCCGCCCGCCGGAGGGCCGTCATCGCCGTCGACCCCGCCGCCGCTCATCCCGACGCCGAATTATCCGACCATCCCGGGCCTGCCGTGGGTTCCGCAACCCGATACCGCAGCCGCCTGCGCCCTAGGCTGCGTCCATGACTGAGACGGACGGCCTGCTGTTCGACCCGAACACCTACGACCCGCAGCAGTTCGATGCGGAGACCAGGCGGCTGCTGCGCGCGACCATCGACTTCTTCGAGGGTCAGGGCAAGAAACGCCTGCTCGACGATGACCTGAAGGTGAAGTGGCCCGCCGAGTTCGTCGACTTCGTCAAGCGCGAGAAGCTGTTCGCGACGTTCCTGACGCCCGCGGAGTTCGCGGGCGGCGATCCGAACAAGCGGTGGGACGCCGCCCGCAACGCCGCGCTGTCGGAGATCCTCGGGTTCTACGGGCTGACCTACTGGTACACCGAGCAGGTCACGATCCTCGGGCTCGGCCCCATCTGGCAGAGCGAGAACAAGGACGCCAAACTCAAGGCGGCCGACGACCTCGAGGCGGGCGAGGTGATGGCGTTCGGGCTCTCCGAGCGCGAGCACGGCGCCGACGTCTACAACACCGACATGGTGCTCACCCCGGCGAGCGAGGAGGACCGCGCCGACGGCATCCTGTACCGGGCGTCGGGGGAGAAGTACTACATCGGCAACGGCAATGTGGCGAGCATGGTCTCGGTGTTCGGCCGGCGCGGCGACGTCGACGGCAACGACGCGTACGTGTTCTTCGCCGCGGACAGCAGGCACGAGAACTACCACCTGATCGACAACGTCGTGCACATGCAGATCTACGTCAGCACGTTCCGGCTGGAGAACTACCCGGTGCGCGAAGAGGACATCCTGCACACCGGCGTGGAAGCCTTTGCGGCAGCGCTGAATACCGTCAACATCGGCAAGTTCAACCTGTGTACGTGTTCGGTCGGGATGGTCGAGCACGCTTTCTACGAGGCGATCACACACGCGCAGAACCGGATCCTGTACGGCAACCCGGTGACCGACTTCGCACATGTGCGGGCGAATTTCGTCGACTCCTACGCGCGTCTGGTGGCGATGAAACTGTTCAGCCAGCGTGCTGTCGACTATCTCCGCAGCGCGAGCCTCGAAGACCGGCGATACCTGCTCTTCAACCCCGTGACCAAGGCCAAGGTCACGATGGAGGGCGAGACCATTCTGCGTGCGCTGCACGATGTGGTGGCCGCCAAGGGGTACGAGAAGAACACCATGTTCCGCGAGGTGGCGCAGCTCATCGGTGCGTTACCTCGGCTGGAGGGCACCGTGCACGTCAACGTCGGGCTGGTGCTGAAGTTCATGCCGAACTACATGCTCAACCCGACGGACTATCCCGAGATCGGAACTCGGAACGACGCCGCCGACGACGTGTTCTTCTGGAACCAGGGGCCGACGCGCGGCGCGGGCAAGGTGCAGTTCGCCGACTGGACACCGGTATACGAGGAGCACGCCAGCATTCCGAACGTCGGGCGGTTCTACGAGCAGGCCAAGGCGTTCAAGCAATTCCTCCTCACCGCCGCCCCGGACGCCGATCAACTGAAGGATCTGGACTTCCTGCTCAACGTCGGCCACTTGTTCTCGCTGATCGTCTACGGGCAGCTGATTCTCGAGCAGGCGGCGCTGACGGGCGTCGACGACGACATCGTGGACCAGATCTTCGACTTCCAGATTCGCGACTTCAGCACGTATGCCGTCGCATTGCACGGCAAGCCGAGTTCGACTCAGGCACAGCAGGACTGGGCACTCGAAGCGATCCGCAAACCGGAAGCCGGCACAGAGCGATTCGCCCGGGTCTGGGACCGGGTCAAGGCCTACGACGGCGCATACGAGATGCGTCCCTGACGGGAGAGTCGCCATGCGGACGTACAACCATTTCATCGATGGCGGCGAAGTCGAGCCGGACGGCGGCGAATGGCTTGACAGCATCGACCCGTATCTGGGCGAGCCGTGGGCGAGAATCGCCCGGGGAACCGCGGCCGACGTCGATCGCGCGGTGACCGCGGCGGCGCGTGCCATGCGCGAGGGTCCGTGGGCGTCGACGACCGCGACCGAGCGCGGCAAGCTGATGGTGCGCCTGGCCGATCTCGTCGCACAGAACTCCGAGCGGCTGGCCGAGATCGAGGTTCGAGACAACGGCAAGCTCTTGGCAGAGATGCGTGGCCAGCTCAACTACCATCCCGAATGGTGGCGCTATTTCGGCGGTTTGGCCGACAAGATCCAGGGCGCCGTGATGCCGATCGACAAGCCGGACATGATGGCCTTCACCCGACATGAGCCGGTGGGCGTCGTCGCCGCGCTGACGGCGTGGAACTCGCCGCTGCTGTTCGTCGCGTGGAAGTGCGCCGCCGCCATCGCCGCCGGATGCAGCATCGTGGTGAAGCCATCGGAGTTCGCATCCGTGTCCACGCTAGAGTTCGCGAAGCTGACGCGCGAAGCCGGATTCCCGGACGGAGTGTTCAACGTAGTGACCGGCCTGGGTGAGGAGGCGGGGGCCGCCCTCGTCGATCATCCCGACGTCGCAAAGATCACGTTCACCGGGTCTGACGCAACTGGCGCGAAGATCTATTCGCAGGCGGCCCGAAGCCTCAAACGCGTCTCGCTCGAACTCGGCGGCAAATCGCCGAACATCGTATTCGATGATTGTGACCTGGATGCCGCTGCCGCCGGCGCCATTTCGGGCATCTTTGCGGCGACCGGTCAGACATGCATCGCGGGCTCCCGACTGCTGGTGCAGAATTCGATTCGCGACGACTTCACCGATCGCGTCATCAAGCTCGGCGCGTCAGCACGCAAAGGCAATCCGATGCTGCCCGACACCAATATCGGCCCTGTGACGACGCCGCAGCAGTACGCGAAGATCCTGGACTACATCGGCGTCGCCAAGGCCGAGGGGGCACGTTGTGTGCTAGGAGGCGGTCCTGCGACGTCGGCTGAACTTCCCGGCGGCCAGTTCGTCGAGCCGACCATCTTCGTCGACGTCAAGCCGGAGATGCGGATCGCCCGTGAGGAGGTCTTCGGCCCCGTGCTCTCTGTCATCGGTTTCGAGGCCGAAGCCGACGCCGTGCGGATCGCGAACGACACGATTTACGGCCTGGCTGCCGGGGTTTGGACCGGCGACATCGGGCGGGCGGTGCGGATGTCGTCAGCGTTGAAGGCCGGAACCGTCTGGGTGAACACATACCGTGCGATCAGCTATATGATGCCGTTCGGCGGCATGAAGCATTCCGGCATCGGTCGGGAGAGCGGCGTCGACGCGATCAAGGAATATCTCGAGACCAAGAGCGTCTGGCTGTCCTATGCCACTGGCGCACCGGCCAATCCGTTCATCATGCGCTAGCGCCGCTCAATCAGCTCGGGCGCGTCCTCCGTTGTTTCGTCAACACCAACTTGGCCAATGGGATCTGTATCTGCTCCGGTGCGGCGGCCAGCCGATCGGCGATACCGGCCTCCAGCCGGTCGAGAAACTCCGGCGATCGAGGGTCGTCACGGCCGTCCACGAGCGCGGTGGCCAACGTGGGAAACACCGAAGCCCTGATGAAGGCGGCCCACAGCGCGCCGAAAGCGGTTGCGTCGTGGTCGACTTGGTACTGCATCCAGAACCGGTCGTCGGCGTTGAACACCTCGAGATGGTCGATGGACAGTTGCTCGAAGCGGCCGGACGGCGCGAAGGGGGCCATGAAGTCCACCGCCCGCCGTCCGACTGTCGGTAGGCACATCCGGTGTACTTCGTCCTCGGTCAGAAGCCCATCGGCGGTCAGCTCGGAAAGCGCGTCGACCAAGGCGCCGAGCAGAGGCCGGTAGCCGAACTCGCCGTCATCGTCGAGGGCCATGGTCAGCACCACGAGGTGGCCGCCGGGACACAGCTCGCGGCCGCGGAATGCGACGAATTCGTGCCAGTCGTGCGCGGCCTGCTTGGCGTATGCGGTGCGGACACCTTCGTCGGCGCTGTAGGCCACGTGCACGTGGTCGGGGACCGGCGCAGGGACTCGGCTCAGCCATTGGACCGCCCATGACGACCAGCCCAGGTGGACGCTGTTGGACGGGATGATCTGGCTGTAGAACGACCGCCCGACGGCCGAGGCGAAGGTCGCGGCGTCCTTGCGCAGATAGGTGTCCGGGTCGTCGGCCAGTGTTTCGAACAGCACCGTGAAGTTGTTGTCCGGCACGTCGGTGTGCACGACGAGGACGGAGTGCTCGGGGCGGGTCCGGTTGCGCAGCACCGGGAGTGCCGCCGAGATGGGCAGCAGGGAGTTGTGTCCGGTCGATGCGCCGTAGTCGGCGATGACGATGGGCTGGGGCTGCCGGGGGAGCGGAACGGTATCGGCCGCCTCTTCGAAAAGCGCTATCGCCGGACGCAATCCGGCGGCCTGCAGCCGCGAACTCACGCTGTAGGTCTCGCTGTCGATGGGCTCGGGCCGAACCACCACACTCGACTCGGGCACCGCTGACGGCTTGTCAGACATGGCGACCACGGTAGTCGCCGCCACGCCGGAACCGATCAGTTCGGCTTCGGGTATGTCACCCCGGTGAGTTGTTCGGAGCCTCCCACAGCCTGCGGCAGTCGGCTTCGTTTTTGGCACGCTCGGGGATTTTGGCCAGGGTGACACCGCCGCCCGCCATTTCCAGCAGCCCGCGTGGGCCGTAGAAGGCTCCGCCCTCGGCGTCCGGCGACACCGCCGCATACAGTGCGGGCAGAATGCCCTCGTCGATCTCCTGCCACGCGAAGGGAGTCAGGCGTCGGCTCAGCCGGTAGAACCGCTCCATTCGGGTCGGCTGATCCTTGCCCTGCGAGGGGCCGCTGAGCTGCAGGTTGGTCTTCGTCAGGCCCGGGTGGGCGGCGCACGAAACGATCCCCCACTCGGCCTGCCTGCTTCTGCGGTCCAACTCGAGGGCGAACATCAGGTTCGCTGACTTCGACTGCGAGTACGCCTGTGTGGGGTTGTAGCGCTGCTCCCACTGGAGGTCGTCGAAATTGATGCCACCCAGTCGGGCCGCGAAGCTGCTCAGCGATGTGACACGGGGCTTGTCGGCAGCACGCAGTAACGGCAGCAGGTGGGCGGTCAGCGCGAAGTGGCCCAGGTGATTGCTTCCGAACTGGAGCTCGAACCCGTCGTCCGTCGTCTCGCGATCGGGCGGCTGCATGACGCCGGCGTTGTTGATCAGGATGTCGATGGGCCTGCCCTCGGCGTTGAGCTCCTCGCCGAGCGCGGCGACGCTGGCCAGCGATGACAGGTCGAGACTCTTGATGGTGAGCTTGGCATCGGGGACGGTCGCCCGGATCTCTTCCACCGCCGCCTCGCCTTTGGCCCGGTTGCGGATCGCCATCACGACGTCGGCGCCCGCGGCCGAAAGGCGGGTGGCGAGTCCGAGGCCAAGGCCGGAGTTCGCGCCGGTGACAACGGCCAGCTTTCCGGACAGGTCGGGAACGGTGACGGTGCGGTCGTTGACGGCCATGAAGATCACTCCTTGTCGATGGATAACCGAACCATAACGAACAGCAGCGGTTCGTCGACGGCCCGCGGGTCGGGCTGATCACCTGGTTGTTTGGCGCAGCGGCGCAAAGCAAGGCGTGACAGACTTCGCGGATGGCTGGCGGACGAACGGCGCCGCGGATTTTCGTGATCGCGTCGATTCTGACCTTGGTGGTTGCTGTCATCGGATTCATCGTGACGTTGGTGCTCAACGCCTTCGTCCTGGACAAGTACAACGCCTACGGCGAGGTGCCGATCCCGGGATCGAGCAGCCTGCATCTGCCTGCCGGGGAGGCGACGGTCAGCTTCCACACCCAGACCATCGGCAGTCCGAGCGGCGGCGGCCTGCCGGTACCGCAGCTGGGGCTGACCATCGTTCCGCCCGAAGGGATACCGGATCCGCAGGTCACCGAAAGCTGGGGCACCACGACCACCGTCAACAACGACGCGCACATCCGGGTTTGGGTGGTGCAGATCCCGGCCGAGGGCACCTACGACGTCACCACCGACGGCAAGGTCAACGGCTACATCAACCCCCAACTGGCGTTCGGGCACGGCTCGTCGTACGGCTGGCTGGTGTGGGCGTTCGCCGGACTGTTCGTCCTCGGCCTGCTCGAGCTCACCGCGTCGATCCTCTGGGCTGTCCGGAGCCGACGGCCGTCGCCCGCGCCCTTCCACCAGCCGATCCACGTCGGCGACACGTACCCGGTCGGCGATCCGTATCGGGCCGGCGACTTGTACGCCCCGACCGAGGACGGGATCCGGATCGAGCAGCTCAAAAACCTGGCCGCACTTCGCGACTCCGGCGCGCTCACCGAGGACGAGTTCGAGGCCGAGAAGCGCCGGATCCTCGACAACTAGTGGCCGCGCGCGACCCATTCGTCGTAGTGCACGATCTCGTCGCCGATGGTGGTGGAGTCGCCGTGGCCGGTGTAGACGACGGTGTCGCCGGGCAGCTTGCCGAGCCGGCCCGCAATCGACTCCAGGATGGTTGGGAAGTCGGAGTACGACCGACCGGTTGCGCCCGGTCCGCCCTCGAACAGCGTGTCGCCGCTGAACACCGCACCCAGCTCAGGCGCATACCAGCAGACCGACCCGGGCGAGTGGCCCGGCGTATGCAGTGCGCGCAGTTCAGTACCGGCGACTCGCAGTGTTTCGCTTTCGCCGACTGCGCGGAAGTCCTTGTCCGGATGGGTCATTCGCCACAGCACGTCGTCGGCGGGATGTAGCAACACGGGGGCGTCCAGCGCGTCACCCAGCTCGGGCGCCACGGTGACGTGGTCGTTGTGGCCGTGGGTGCAGACCACCGCGACCACATTGCGGCCGCCGACGGCGTTCACGATCGGACCGGCGTCGTGGGCGGCGTCGAAGACCACCACCTCGTTCTCGTCGCCGACGATCCAGATGTTGTTGTCGACTTCCCAACTGCCGCCGTCGAGTTCGAAGGTGCCGTGGGTGACTATCCGCTGGATCGGACCGCCGTTCACTTCATCACCACCACAGAGCGCAGCACCTCACCGGCATGCATCTTGTGGAACGCGTCTTCGATGTCGTCGAGCCCGATGCGTTCGGAGACGAACTTCTCCAGCGGCAGCCTGCCCTGAAGGTAGAGGCTGATCAGGGTGGGGAAGTCGCGCTCGGGCAGACAGTCGCCGTACCAGGACGACTTCAGTGCGCCGCCGCGGGAGAAGAAGTCGACCAGTGGCATCTCCAATGTCATATCCGGTGTCGGAACACCCACCAGCACAACGGTTCCGGCCAGATCGCGGGCGTAGAAGGCCTGCTTCCAGGTCTCCGGTCTGCCGACGGCGTCGATCACCACGTCCGCACCGTTACCGTCGGTGAGGTCCTGGATGGTCTCGACCGGATCGAGCTCCTTCGCGTTGATGGTGTGGGTGGCACCGAACTCCCGCGCCCAGTCCAGCTTCTTGTTGTCGGTGTCCACGGCGATGATCCGCTTGGCGCCGACCAGGGCCGAGGCGGCGATGGCGGCGTCGCCCACCCCGCCGCAGCCGATCACCGCGACGGTGTCGTCCCGGGTCACCCCGCCGGTGTTGATCGCCGCCCCGATGCCTGCCATGACGCCGCAACCCAGCAGGCCCGCAACGGCAGGGTCGGCGGCGGGATCGACCTTCGTGCACTGGCCCTCGTGCACCAGGGTCTTGTCGACGAACGCGCCGATGCCCAGCGCGGGCGTCAGCTCGGTGCCGTCGGTCAGCGTCATCTTCTGCTCGGCGTTGAACGTGTCGAAGCACAGGTGCGGCCGGCCGCGCTTGCAGGCGCGGCATTCTCCGCAGACCGCGCGCCAGTTGAGGATCACGAAATCGCCGGGCTCCACGTGTGTCACGCCCGCACCGACCGACTCGACGGTGCCTGCGGCCTCGTGCCCGAGCAGGAACGGGTACTCGTCGTTGATCCCGCCCTCGCGGTAGGTCAGGTCGGTATGGCAGACGCCGCAGGCGATGATGTCGACGACGACCTCGCCCGGTCCCGGGTCGGGGATGACCACATCCACCACTTCGACGGGCTCGCCCTTCTTCCGGGATATCACCCCGCGCACTGTCTGACTCATGAGTCAAACCTTAGCGGGATGCCGTCGTGGCCCGACAGTGGAACGCTGTAACCGTGCCGCCCGCGTTGTACCTGAGTCACGGCGCTCCACCGCTCGTCGACGACGAGCTCTGGGTGTCGCAGCTTGCGGCATGGGCAGCGGAGATTCCGGCGCCCAGCGCCATCCTCATGGTGTCGGCTCACTGGGAGGCCGCGCCGCTGACCATCGGCTCGACCACCGTCGAAACCCCGCTGACCTACGACTTCTGGGGCTTCCCTGACCACTACTACGACGTCACCTACGACGCGCCGGGTGCACCTGAGTTGGCGGCCGCCGTCGAGGCGCTGATGCCCGACGGTGAACCGGTCGCGCACGATCCCGAGCGCCGGCTCGACCACGGCGCCTACGTCCCGTTGACCGTCATGTATCCCGACGCCCGCATTCCGGTGCTGCAGATATCGATGCCGACGCTGGACCCGCAGCGGCTCCTGCG
This sequence comes from uncultured Actinomycetota bacterium, assembly GCA_963713225.1. GTDB lineage: Bacteria > Actinomycetota > Actinomycetes > Mycobacteriales > Mycobacteriaceae > Mycobacterium. The sequence goes on from CAVQLB010000008.1 coordinate 52,885, forward strand.
CCTCGGCGAGCGGCTTCGTCCGCTGCGCGACGACGGCGTACTGGTGATCGGTTCCGGATTCACCACCCACGGTCTGCCGTTCCTGGACGACCCGTCGCCGGGCGCCACACCGCCGGGGTGGTCGGTGGAGTTCGATGCGTGGGCGGCCGAGCGGTTCGCCGCAGGAGACCTCGACGCACTCATCGACTTTCAGCACAAGGCACCCGGTATGCCCTATGCGCACCCCACGATCGAGCATTTCGCGCCGCTGTTCGTCGCGCTCGGAGCGTCGGGGGACCCGGAACAGGCGCCCCGTCAGGTCATCGACGGCTACTGGATGGGCCTGGCGAAACGGTCGATTGAACTCGCCTGAACCGATATACCGTTGAACCGTGCACACCGAACTCCTCGTGACGGCGCGGACCGCGCATATGCGACGGGACTGGCGCGCGTCCTATGACGCGTTCACGCGGGCCGGTGAGGACACAGCATTGGGCACCGACGATCTCGACGCGCTCGCCGTCGCCGCCTGGCAGCTGGGCCGGGGCAAGGAGTCGGTTCGTGTCACCGAGCGCGTGTTCACGCAATTGGCCCGAACCGACCCGCCGTCGGCGGCGATGAAGGCCGTCGAGCTCGGTCTGGCCTGGTTCACCCGCGGTGATCTCAACATCGCGCAGGCGTGGATGAACCGTGCGCGCCGGCTGCTCGACGGCACACCCGTTGGACCGACGAACGGATATCTCGCTTACCTCGACGCGCTCATGGTGATGGAGGATGCGGAGGCGCTCGCGGTGCGGGTTCAGATGCTGCGCGATATCTGCTTACGGATCGACACCCCCGCGCTAACGGCGCTGTGCCACGTCGCCGAAGCGCTGGCCGCGATCGGCGAGGCAAGAATGACCGAAGCGTTCGCCCTGCTGGACGAGGCGATGTTGCCCGTACTGGCCGGGCAGGTCCCGCTCGACTGGGCCGGCGACATCTACTGCGTCGTGCTGAACCAATGCCACCACCTCGCTGACCTACCCCGGATGCATGCGTGGACGCAGTCGATGGAGCGTTGGTGCGCGGACTTCGCCGCGTCCGACACCTACGCCGGAGTCTGCGACGTGCACCGGCTGCAACTACTGGTGGCCACCGACGACTACCGCCAACTCCATGCGCGGCTGGTCGCTGCCAGCCAGGCATTGGAGGACACCAACCGCTGGGCCGCAGGCGAGGGCTACTACCAGCTCGGCGAGGTACTCCGGTTGCAGGGTGATGCCGAGGGCGCGTTCGCAGCCTTCGCGCGGGCCCGCACCCTCGGTGTCGATCCGCAGCCCGGCGAGGCGCTGCTGCGTTGGGGCCAGGGCGACAGCCAGACCGCGTGGACCGACCTGCGGGTCGCGCTGGCGGGCGCCGACCGACTGGGCCGGATTCGTCTGCTGCGTGCAGCCGTCGACGTCGCGCTCGCCCGGAACAACCTGGACGAGGCCGACCAGTACTGCCACGAATTAGAGGACGCTGCAAAGGCTTTCGGCACGCCGGGCTTTCGGGCCTGGGCTGCGCATGCGCGCGGTGCAGTGCTGGTTCAGCGTCGGGAGTACGGCGATGCCCTCACGGTTTTGCAGTCGGCGCTGCGCGAGTACCGGATCCAGAAGTCACGGTATGAGACCGCCCAGGTCTACGAATGGATGGCGCTCGCACATCGGGGGCTCGGGGAGGACGACGTGGCCGCCGCCGACGCTGCGACCGCGCAGAGCATCTACGATCAGCTCGGCGTCGAACCGGCGGGGATCTGCGGCTCGGCCTCGCCGGCGGGCCTGACCAAACGCGAGCTGGAGATCCTGACCGCTATTGCCCGTGGTGCAACAAATCGGCAAGTGGCCCAGCAGATCTTCATCAGCGAGAAGACGGTCGCGCGGCACTTGGCCAACATCTACGCCAAGCTCGGGGTGTCGTCCCGCACCGCCGCGGCGGACTGGGCACACCAGCACAACCTGCTGAAATAGCGCCTGCTACATCATTTGCCATCGAGTGCGCGCCGAAATACATACTTCGGCCCATTCCGGTTGCCGCCGGGGCGGCCTACGTTTTGAGCCATGACGACTATCGATGAGCGCCCGGCGGATGTCGGGCAAACGACCCAGGAATTCGCCGAACGGATCGTCGGTGCGGTCGACAGCGCCAGCCTTGCCATTCTGCTGTCGATCGGCCACCAGACCCGCCTGTTCGACACGATGGCCGAACTGCCTCCGGCGACCAGCGCCCAAATCGCCGATGCGGCAGACCTGTCCGAACGATATGTGCGCGAGTGGCTGGGCGGACTGGTCGCCGGACGGGTCATCGACTTCGATGCCGCGGCGGCGACGTACTTCCTGCCCCGCCACCACGCGGCGGTGCTGACGCGAGCCGCGGGACCCGACAACCTCGCCCGCGTCGCCCAGTTCATCCCACTGCTCGGCGAGGTCGAACAGAAGATCATCGGCTGCTTCCACAACGGCGGCGGGTTGCCCTACAGCGACTACCCGCGCTTCCACACGCTGATGGCGGAGGAGAGCGGCGAGGTGTTCGACGCCGCGCTCGTCGACGGCATCCTGCCGCTCGTCGGTGGACTGCCGGAGCGGCTGCTTGCGGGCGCCGACGTAGCCGACATCGGGTGCGGCAGTGGGCATGCCGTCAACGTGATGGCGCAGGCGTTTCCGGCCAGCCGGTTCACCGGCATCGACTTCTCCGACGAAGGCCTGGGGGTCGGTGCGGCGGAGGCTGAGCGACTCGGCCTGAACAACGCGGCGTTCGTGGCGCGCGATGTGGCCGCACTCGACGTCACCGACGCCTACGACGTGATCACCGTGTTCGACGCGATCCACGACCAGGCCCAGCCGGCCCGGGTGCTGCAGAACATCCACCGGGCACTGCGCCCTGGAGGCGTGCTGTTGATGGTCGACATCAAGGCATCGAGCAACCTCGAGGACAACGTCGGCGTGCCGTTGGCCACCTACCTGTACGCCGTTTCGACGATGCACTGCATGAGCGTGTCGCTGGGTCTCGACGGGGCGGGCCTGGGCACCTGCTGGGGCAGCCAGCTCGCGGAGTCGATGCTCGCCGATGCGGGGTTCGGAGACGTGACGGTCCACGAGATCGAGTCCGACCCGTTCAACAACTACTACATCGCACGTAAAGCGAGGTGAGCCATGACGGGCCTGCGAGAGCGGCTGCCCCAGGGCAGCGGTGACCAATTGTTCGTGACCGATGGTGGCCTGGAGACGGAGCTGGTCTTCCACGACGGCATCGACCTGCCGTGCTTCGCGGCCTTCCCGTTGCTGGGCAATCCCGATACCCGCGCCCGATTGCGTCGCTACTACGACGGTTATCTCGACATTGCACGCAAGCTCGACGCGGGCTTCATCGTCGAGACACCCACGTGGCGCGCGAACCCGGACTGGGCTTCGACGCTCGGGTACTCGCTCGAACAGCTCGACGCCGTCAACCGCTCGGCGGTGGCGCTCGCCGAGGAGATCAGGACGGCTGCGGCGGCCGACGGCATCACCGTCGTGGTGAGCGGATGCGTCGGTCCGCGCGGCGACGGCTACGACCCGGGCGAGGCGATGACGGCCGAGGAGGCCCAGCGGTACCACGCCGTGCAGATCGGCACGTTCGCGAGCACCACGGCCGACCAGGTCACCGCGGTCACGATGACCAACGTCGAGGAGGCGATCGGTATCGTGCGTGCCGCGTCGGCGGCGGGCATTCCGGCGGCGATCTCGTTCACCGTCGAGACCGACGGGCGGCTTCCGACCGGCCAGCCGCTGCACGAAGCGATCGAACAGGTCGACGCGGCGACCGATGCCGGCGCCGCCTACTTCATGGTCAATTGCGCTCACCCGACGCATTTTTCGTCGGCACTGGAACACGACGGGGCATGGCGGCAACGGCTGGTCGGCCTGCGCGCGAACTCTTCCGCGAAGAGCCACGCCGAGCTCGACGAGGCCACCGAGCTCGACGAGGGAGATCCGAATGATCTCGCCGCCCGGCACGCCGCGCTGCGTGACCAACTGCCCGCCGTCCGGGTGCTCGGCGGCTGCTGCGGCACGGATGCGCGCCACGTGGCGGCGATCTGCTCGGCCTGGAGTACCAATTAGGCTGCTGCGCCATCCAAAGAAATACCTATACCTCACTGCGCAAGTTCCGCTATTTGTCCGATGTGGGGGCTCGCCCGGAGTCCATACGCTCCGTTACATGAGCGAGAACCCAAATGTCACGACAGTGAACAAGATGACCCAAGCGATCATCAACGAGGACAAGGAGACGTTGACGTCGTTGTTCGCCGACGGATTCGTCTTCCATATGCGGGCCCCGTTCGCCGCCGCGGGCGACCACTACGGCGTCGACGGTCTGCTCGGGGCCATCGGGGCAGTGTTCGAAGCGACCAACGGGGATGTGCAACTCGAGCAGCAGTTCTGCATCGGCACCGACGGCTGGGTCGCAGAGTGGGAGCACGCTGTGCTCGGCCGCCACGGTAGGACTCTGGAGTCCGACAACGCGTTCGTGTATCGATTCGCCGGCAACCGCATCGCCGAGATGTGGATGTTTGTGGGGGCTGACCCCGACGCCGCCGCCACGTTCTTCGCCTGAGTCGGCGGTGTTGCGGCAGTTCATACACCCGGTCAGCGGGTTTCGACCACACTGGGAGCGTGGCGAGCCGCAAGCGCGCACGTGACGGCATTCCCACCTCGGTCGCGTGGGACGAGGAATACCGTCGGCTCGCGGCACGCGATGCCGAGCAGGTGCTAGACGTCGAAGAAATCGACCGACTTGCCACCGCTGCGTACATGACCGGCCGCGACAAGGAAAGCTTCGACGTCTGGAGTCGGGGACACCACCGGTGCCTCGAACTCGGCGACGTCGTCCGAGCGACTCGCTTCGGGGTCCGGTTAGCCCAAGCGCTCGGATTCACGGGTGACATCGCGCGCAGCAGTGGATGGGTCGAGCGCTCACGGCGTCAGCTTGATGACGCCGGCATCGACTGTGTCGAGCGAGGATTTGTCGAACATGCAGCGGGCATGTGCCGCATCTTCCAAGACGGCGACATCGTGGCGGCTCGTACCGCCTTCGCGTTGGCCGCCACGATTGGGGAGAAGTTCCGCGACCCCGAGCTACTCACGTACGCCCGGATGGGCGAGGGTCGGTGCCTCATCTACCTGGGCGAAATCGCGAAGGGCCTGTCGCTGCTCGATGAGGCGATGGTGTCCGTCGAGGCCCGCGAGATCCCGCCGATGGCCGTCGGAGACGCGTACTGCACAATCATCGACGCCTGCCACGAACTGTTCGACGTCCGGCGCTGCGAACAGTGGACCGATTCATTCACCCGCTGGTGCGACGCTCAACACGGCCTCATCCTGTACCGCGGTCACTGTCTCCTGCACCGCGCGGAATTGCTGATGCTCCACGGCGCCTGGTCCGACGGCCTTACCGTCGCACAGGCCGCGTGCATTGGGCTCAGCGAACCGATGAACGCGCCGACGCTCGGCGGTGCTCACTATCTCGAAGCCGAATTTCACCGACTACGTGGCGAATTCGCGATGGCCGAGCAAGCGTATGAACGTGCCAATGCGTTCGGATGCCAGCCCCAGCCAGGTATGGCCCTGCTTCGCCTTGCGCAGGGCCGCGTCGACGTCGCCGCCGCGCAGTTACGGCGGCGGCTCGCCGAATCGGATCAGCCGATCGATCGTGCCCGCGTCCTGTGCGCAGCCGCCGAGATCCTGATCGCCGCCGACGACATCGACGGGGCACGAGCAGCCGCAGAGGAGTTATCCACTGCGGCAACCAAACTCGGCTCGTCGCTATTGCGTGGCCACGCCGCGCTCGCGAACGGCTCGGTTCTGCTCGCTGCAGGTGATGCGACCGGGGCAGTGGGTGCGCTGCGTCGCGCCCTCGGCGACTGGATCGAGCTGGGCGTGCCCTACGACGAAGCCCATACCCGGTTGTTGATCGCCGACGCCTGCGAGGCCCTAGGCGACGTCGACGGCGCCCACATGGAACGACGTGCGGCCGGCTCGACGCTCAACGCGCTCGGTGGGAAGGTCACGCAATCGCCGGATGACGGTCTTACCACTCGCGAGACGGAGGTGTTGACGCTCGTCGCCCAGGGCAAGACCAACAGGGCCATCGCGGTTGAGTTGTGCATCAGTGAGAAGACGGTCGCCAGCCATCTGAACCACATCTTCACCAAGCTCGGACTCCAGTCCCGGTCGGCCGCGACGGCATTCGCGTATCAACACGACTTGATGGCATAGGCTCGCGTCGATGTCCGCCCTCGACGGCATGACCGACTGGCCGGTGCCTGCTGCCGCCGCGGCGGTGGTCGGGCCGTCCGGTGTGCTGGCAGAGTACGGAGAAACCGCGCATCGGTTCGCGCTTGCGTCGGTGACGAAGCCGTTGGTCGCGCGCGCCGTGCAGATCGCGATCGAGGAAGGCGTCGTCGAGCTGGACACCGCCGCGGGTCCGCCGGGTTCCACGATGCGTCATCTGTTGGCGCACGCGTCCGGGTACTCGATGCACTCCCCAGAGGTGATGTCGCCGCCTGGCAAGCGCCGGGTGTACTCCAACTACGGGTTCGGGGTCGCGGCTGAAACGGTTGCGCAACAATCGGGCATCGAATTCGGCCGCTACCTGGCGGAGGCGGTTTTCCAGCCGCTGGGCATGGCCTCCACTGAACTCGAGGGCGGTGCCGGGGCGGCCGGTTACGGTGGCACGTCGACCGTCGCTGACCTGGCGGTTTTCGCTTCCGACCTGCTGCGGCCCGAGCTGGTGTCGGAAGAGATGCACACCGAGGCGACCGCCGTGCAGTTTCCTGGGCTGGACGGCGTGCTGCCGGGCTTCGGGGTGCAGCGTCCCAACGACTGGGGGCTGGGGTTCGAGATCCGTGACGCGAAGTCCCCGCACTGGACGGGATCGGCCAACTCCGGCCGCACGTACGGGCATTTTGGCCAGTCAGGGACGTTTATCTGGGTCGATGCCGAGCGCGATCTGGCGCTGGTAGTGCTGACCGACCGCAATTTCGGCGACTGGGCGTACGCCCGTTGGCCCGAGCTCTCCGATGCCGTCATCGCGGAATTCGACAGCAAATAGAGCTGGGACTAGCGCAACAGGGGCCTCACAAGGCACAATAGACACGTACGACACAACTGCAGCTCATTTCATCCGCCAGGTCGTTGGGGAAGACGTCCCTCGTGGAGCCGAAGGAGCAGCAGATGCGTGCGTCAAACCAGTTCGCCGACTCGACGTCGGGCGTGGTTTACATCCACGCCTCGCCCGCGGCCGTGTGCCCGCATGTCGAGTGGGCGCTTTCGTCGTCCCTGCAGTCGAGGGCGAATCTGACCTGGACCCCGCAGCCGGCGCTGCCCGGCCAGCTGCGCGCGGTCACCAACTGGGTGGGACCCGTCGGTACCGGAGCGCAGCTCGCTAACGCGCTGCGCTCATGGTCGGTGCTGCGGTTCGAGGTGACCGAGGATCCCAGCGCCGGCGTGGACGGCCACCGCTTCTGCCATACCCCGCAACTCGGCTTGTGGACCGGAACGATGAGCGCCAACGGCGACGTCCTGGTCGGCGAGATGCGGCTGAAGACCCTGATGGCATCCGGCGCCGACACCCTTGCCGCCGAACTGGACTCGGTGCTCGGCACCGCGTGGGACGAATCCTTGGAGCCCTATCGCAGCGGCGGTGACACGGGCGAGGTGACCTGGCTCAACCGCGGCGTGGGCTAGCGGGTCGCAGGATCTTCAAGGCACCCGGTACCGCGGACACTTCGACCGGAAGCGGGCAGACGTACTCGCCGTCGGCGTAGGCATTGATGCCGGGGGAGTCGACGGTGATCGTGCGCGCCCGTCGGGTGCGCACCTCGTCGAGATCGACGTGCGTGCCCTTGAACACGGTGGGGAACAGGCGAATGAGCTTGGATCGCGACGCCGATGCCACCATCGTCGCGTCGAGTAGACCGTCGGTGGGGTCGGCGTTCGGACAGATCAGCATGCCCCCGCCGTAGCTTTTGGTGTTCCCGAAGGCGGCGAGGGTGAGGTCCGTGACGAGTTCCTCGCCGTCGAAGGACAACCGGAACGGCAACAGCCGCAGCTTGGAAATCTCGGCCACCATGGCGAGGTTGTAGCGCATCCGGCCGTGCGGCCAGCGCATCCGGTTGGTCCGGTCGGTCACCAGCGAGTCGAAACCGGCCGCCATCACGGTACCGAACCACCTGTCGGTGCCGTCGGCGCCGACGATGTGGCCGAGGTCGACGGTCTCGACGATCCCGTCGACGACGACGTCGGCCGCTGCTTCGGGATCCTTTGTGGGAATGCGAAATTCACGTGCGTGGTCGTTTCCGGTGCCCGCCGGGATGATGGCGAGGGGTTTTTCGGTTTGCGCGAGCACCTGCAGCGCAAGCGCGATTATGCCGTCGCCGCCGACGACGACGAGTGCGTCCATGCCGCGCTCGAGGGCACCGTCGACGAGCCGTCGCGCGTGCTCGGCGTCGGTTCCCGCGATTGCGACGACATCGACACCGCGTTTATGCAACTGGGTGACGGCACGTTCCGCCGCGTGTGGTGCACTGCCGTGTCCCGACGCCGGATTGGTCAGCATCGTGACGCGCCCGATGTCGCGACCGCGTTCGGTCACGGAATTAGCTTGCCCGGGTTGAGGATTCCGGCCGGGTCGAGCGTGGCCTTGACCGCCCTCAGCACCTGGACACCGAGGTCGCCGACCTCATCACGCATCCACGGCCGGTGGTCGGCACCGACCGCGTGGTGGTGTGTGATGGTGGCGCCGGTCCGCATCATGGCGTCCGATGCGGCGTTCTTCGCCTTGCGCCACTGTTCGATCGGGTTGCCGCGCTGCCCGGCGACGACGGTGAAATACAGCGACGCGCCCGTGGGATACACATGCGAAATGTGGCACAGCACCAATGCCGGCGTGCCGGTTTCGGCGAGCGCAGTGGTCAACGCTTCCGTCACTGCGGATTTCAGCGCGCCGATGTTGGACCAGTTGGTGGCGGTTTCGAGCGTTTCGCACAATGCGCCCGCCGACAGCAGCGAGTCGCGCAGGTACGGTGCGTTGAAGCGGCCGTGTTCCCATGCCCGGGCAGGCGCCTCGCCAAGCGACGTGCCGCCGTGGGCCGACATCACCGCCCTGGTCTCGGCGTGTCTGCTCTCGACGTGCGGCTCGGTCCCCTCGAACGCGGTGATCGCCAGGCAACCGCCGGTGACGGTGTCTTCACCGATGCTCTCGGTGGTGGCCAGGTTGACGCCGGTCTCGGCTTCGTCGGAGAGCCGGATGACGGTCGGGCCCGCACCGGTCTGGATGACCGCGCGCAGGGCATCTGCGCCGGTGGCGAAATCGGGGAACGACCATGCTTCGTAACGGGTTTCGGCCGGCGCCGGATGAACCCGCACACGGACGCGGGTGATGATGCCGAATACGCCTTCGGAGCCGATCATCAGCTGGCGAAGGTCCGGACCCGCCGCGGACTCCGGTGCCCGGCCCAGGTCGAGCACGCCCGCCGGTGTCACCGTGCGCAGGCCCCTGACCATGTCGTTGAACCGGCCGTATCCCGCAGAGTCCTGGCCGGATGAACGGGTCGCGGCGAATCCGCCGATCGTCGCGAACTGAAAGCTCTGCGGGAAGTGCCCGAGTGAGTAACCGCGTTCGCCGAGCAGGCGTTCGGCCTCCGGGCCGGTAACACCCGCACCCAGCTCGGCCTCACCGGACACCTCGTCGAGCGAGTGCAGTTCGTTCAGCCTGCGCAGGTCGAGCGATATCACGGCCTTTAACTCGCCGCGCAGCGGATCGAGGCCGCCCACCACGCTGGTGCCGCCGCCGAACGGGACGACGGCGATGCTGCGCTGCCCGCACAAGCGGAGGACGGCGGCGATCTGGTCTTCGTCGGCGGGCAGCAGCACGGCGTCCGGCGCGTCCTGAACACCGGGATCACGCCTGCGAAGCAGGTCGAGCGTGGACTTGCCGCCCGCACGCAGCAGCCTGGCGTTGTCGTCGACGCCGCAGTGCCCGGTGCCGACGATCTCGGTCAGCGCGTCGCGGTCGGCGGGTGACAGCGCGGACGGCCGCAGCTTGACCTGGTCGAGCTCCAATTCGGGCAGGGATGCGTCGCCAACCCCCAGCGCTTGTTCGAGCAGGTTCCGGATTCCGTCGGAAAGCGGCTTGGCCGCCTTCGCGTCACCCCATGCATCCCACTTCATCATGCGTTACAGTATTACATATGCTGTCAATCAGTAACGAGCTATCGCCGGATCTAGGCGACCGCATTCTCGATGCGGCGGCTAGCTGTGTGCTGGCCTTCGGGGTGGACCGGGTGACGCTCGCCGAGATCGCCCGTCGGGCGGGGGTCAGCCGGCCGACCATCTACCGACGCTGGCCCGACATCCGTGCCCTGCTGGCTGCGCTGCTGACCGCACGGATCGTCGGCGTGCTGCGCGACGTGCCGACGCGTGGAAAGGGCCGCGAAGCCCTGGTCGAGCGGATCGTCGGCGTCGCCGAACGGCTCGGCCGCGACGAGGTGGTCATGTCGGTGTTCCACTCCGCACCCGAGCTGGCCATGGTGTACATCGCCGAACGCCTCGGCACCAGCCAGCAGATCCTCATCGACGCGGTAGCCGACGAGCTGCGGATCGCCCAGCGCGACGGCAGCGTGCGGGCGGGCGACCCGCGCCAGCTTGCCGCCATGTGCCTGCTGATCACCCAGTCGGCCATTCAGTCAGCGCAGATCGTCGAGCCGATCCTGGACGCCGACGCCCTCGCCGTCGAACTCGCCCACTCACTGAACGGATACCTGAAGCCATGACAAACTCCGCCGCTCTCAACGCATCTCGCCGCGACCGCGAGTTGGCGGCGCTGGCCGACGGGGTCCTGCCTTGCTCCTCGCGTGCGCGCCAGTCGCTCGACGTCATCGTGATCGGCGGCGGTATCACCGGCACCGGGATCGCATTGGACGCGGCTTCGCGCGGGCTGCGGGTGGCGTTGGTGGAGAAGCACGACCTGGCGTTCGGAACCAGCCGGTGGAGCTCCAAGCTCGTGCACGGCGGTTTGCGCTATCTGGCTACCGGCAATGTCGGAATCGCCAGGCGCAGCGCCATCGAACGCGGAATCCTGATGACGCGCAACGCCCCTCACCTCGTCAGCGCCATGCCACAGCTGGTCCCGCTGCTGCCCGCCATGGGCACACCGGAACGGGCCTTGGTGCGCACCGGGTTCCTCGCAGGCGACGCGCTGCGCCGATTGGCGGGCACGAGATCGTCGACGTTGCCCCGGTCGCGCCGAATCTCGGCGGACCGAGCCGCCGACGATGGTGCCAGCGGTACGCCGTGAGGGCCTCGCCGGCGGTTTACTGGCCTACGACGGGCAGCTGATCGACGACGCGCGCCTGGTCACCGCGGTGGCCCGAACGGCCGCCCAGCACGGCGCGCTGATCCTGACCCGCGCCGCGGCCTCGCAGGCGACCGGTACGTCGGTGCGCCTGACCGACCAGCTGACCGGCGAGGAATTCGACGTATCCGCCCGTGCCGTGATCAATGCCAGCGGTGTGTGGGCGGGCGAGGTCGACACGTCGATCGCGTTGCGGCCCAGCCGTGGCACGCATCTGGTGTTCGACGCGAAGTCTTTCGGCAATCCGGCTGCGGCGCTGACCATTCCGATCCCGGGCGAGCTCAACCGCTTCGTTTTCGCGATGCCCGAGCAGCTGGGTCGGGTGTATCTCGGCCTGACCGACGAGGACGCCCCCGGCCCGATACCCGATGTCCCGGAGCCGACTTCGGAGGAGATCGGTTTCCTGCTGGACACCGTCAACACCGCGCTGGACACCAAGCTGGGCCGGGACGACGTGATCGGCGCCTACGCGGGCCTGCGGCCGTTGATCGATACCCGCTGAGGGCCGAACGGCCGACGTGTCGCGTGAGCACGCCGTCGTCGAGTCGCCGTCGGGAGTGATCAGCGTGATCGGCGGCAAGCTGACCGAATACCGCTACATGGCCGAGGATGTCCTCGACAAGGCCATCGAACTGCGCGGGCTGACCGCCGACCGGTGCCGCACGCGTAACCTGCCGCTCGTCGGAGCGCCGTCGAATCCGGTTGCGACACTGCGTGTTCCCACTGACCTGCCCTCGTCACTGGTCGCCCGGTTCGGTGCCGAGGCGCCGAACGTGATCGCCGCCGCCACGTGCGACCGCCCCACCGATCCGGTCGCCGACGGCATCGACGTGATCCGCGCGGAGTTCGAGTACGCCGTCACGCACGAAGGCGCATTGACCGTCGACGACATCGTCGACCGGCGTACGCGCATCGGATTGGTCGACGGCGACCGCGACGGCGTGTTGACTGTGGCGGAGGAACTGCTTGCAGGAGGTGCGCGATGAGTGCTCGGCATCGGCCAGAGGATCACATGACTCAGTACCGAATGGCGCTCTGCTGCAACGGCGGATAGACCGTCGACGACTCACCGTCCACGGTGGTGCCCGCGAACTGAAGCATCGCCCGGGTCGCGCCGTTCACCTCGGCGGGGTAGTTCAGCGTCGGCGCCGAGACCTCGTCGAGAGTGCGTAGGTGCTCGGGACGCAGCGTGACGTCGACCGCGGCGAGGTTGTCCTCGAGGTGAGCCAGCCGGCGCGCACCCACGATGGGCACGACGGTCCCTTCGCGCGCCCGCAGCCAGGCCAGCGCCACGGCGGCCGACGTTGTTTCCAGCTCGTCGGCGATGGTGGCGACGGCGTCGATGACGACGAAATCCTCGTCGCTCGGGCCGCCGACGTAGGCCGTGCGCACCGAATCGCTGACCTCGACGCCGCGCCGGTACTTGCCGGACAGGAAGCCGTTCTTCAGCGGGCTCCACGGCACCAGCGCCATGCCCTGGTCGCGCGCCAGCGGTGCCAGTTCACCCTCCACGGTGCGCGCCAGTAGGGAGTACTCGACCTGCAGCGCGATCAGCGGTGTCCAGCCGCGCAACACCGCCATCGTCTGGGCCTGTGCGGTGACCCAGCCCGGGGTGTTGGAGAACCCGATGTAGCGGACCGTGCCTGCCCGAACGAGATCGTCGAGGGTTCGCATGGTCTCTTCGATCGGCGTGTGGCGGTCCCAGTTGTGCAGCCAGTACAGGTCCACGTGGTCGGTGCGAAGCCTGCGCAGTGTCTCGTGCAGCTGGCCGATGATCGACGAGCGGCCCGCGCCACCGCCGTTCGGGTTACCCGGGTAGAGGTTGGTGAAGAACTTCGACGCCAGCACGACGCGATCGCGTTCGCCGGGATGGGCGGCGAACCAGTCGCCGAGGATCTTCTCCGAATGGCCGTTGGTGTAGAAGTTGGCGGTGTCGACGAAGTTGCCGCCGCGGTCCAGGTATGTCGCGAGGATCTTTTCGGACTCCTCGACGCTGGACCCGGCGCCACCGGCGTCCTCGCCGAAGGTCATGGCACCGAGTGCGAACGGGCTGACCCGCAGCCCGGACCGGCCAAGTGTGAGGTATTGATCGAGTGGCATGAAACTGCTCCTGTTGGTGGTGGATAGATATCTCCATCGAACCTCGAGTACCAGCTCGGCGGTAGATTGATCGACGCCGGTCCTTGCATAATCCTGTCGAGCATTGGTGTGATCGGACTATGCACAGCGCTGCCGACCTGCTGGCCGAGATCCGTGACCGGATCGCCGAGCACGCTCGGCCCGATCTGCAGACGTCGATCGATGGGCTGCTGATGTCCAAGGTGACGACGGCTTCGGCAGCGCCGGAGTATTCACTGACCGAGCCGCTGGTGGTGGTGATGGCCCAGGGCGGCAAGCGGCTTCTCCTCGGTGACGAGGTGCACGAGTACCGGGCGGGCGAGTGTCTGGTCGTCACCGCCGACCTGCCGGTCACGGGCCACTACGTCGACATCGCCGAAGGCTCACCGTCACTGGCGATGGCGCTGGTGTTGCGCCCGGCCGTCGTCGCCGAACTGGTGCTGCAGGCACCGCCGGGCAAGTGGTCTCGCACAGGACATTCGGCGATCTCGACGGGGGAGGCGAGCGCGGAACTGCTCGATGCGGTGGCGCGCATGCTGCGGCTGCTGGACCGGCCGTCGGACGCGCCCGTACTGGCGCCGATGATCGAGCGGGAGATCATCTGGCTGCTGCTGACCGGCCCGCAAGGCGGCACGATTCGCCAGATCGGCCTGGCCGACAGCGATCTGTCTCATGTCAGTCGTGCGATCGGCTGGATCCGTGACAACTACGCCGAACCGATGAGGATCGATGACCTCGCGCAGTTGTCGGGGATGAGCGCATCGGCGTTCCATCGGCACTTCCGCGCGGTAACGGCCATGAGCCCGTTGCAGTTTCAGAAACGCATCCGCCTACAGGAGGCCCGCTCGTTGCTGGTCGCCCGTCCCGGTGACGTCGCAGGCATCGGACACCTTGTCGGCTACGACAGCCCCTCGCAGTTCAACCGTGAATACCGACGGCTGTTCGGAACGCCGCCGGGCCAGGATGCCGCGCGGCTACGTACCGATGCCGTACCCGCGCGAGCGTTGGGTTGAGCGATCCCTACGAGGCCATCGCGTCGTACAGCCGCGCGATTTCGGTGGGCGCCACATCCACCTCACACTGCGCCCGCAAGCCCCGCAACGGTTGCGCGATGCGTTGCAGATCCGCCCACTCGGTCGGGTGGGCGATGAAGTAGGTCCGAATCGCACCCTCGGCGTCGGCCTGCCCCCCGGCGTTGGTGATCGCATCGTTCGCGCTCGGATGGCTCGACAGGTATGCGGCTGTTTGTGACGACACCGTACTGATCGCGTTGTTCAGTCCTGCTGCATCGCAGGGGGGCGCAGCGGAGGCCATCGGCAGCGCGATCGTGCCTGCGGCCAGTCCCGCAAGTGCTCCTGCGGCGAGCCCGCCGACGAGTCCGCGGCGCATGGTGATGCCAAGCATTTGCATTCCTCACTCCTTTGTCGGGGGCCCTGCATTCCCCCGACAATGGGCCGCTACCCACATTACGGAAGCGAGGATTTACCGAGGTCACTACGAAAATGTCGCGAAAAGAAGTGACGCGAAATCGACCTACAGCGGGATGTTCTTGTGCCGACCGCGGCGCGCCGGCGCCTCGGCAAGTGCCTGGGTCAGCTTGCTGCGGGTGTGCGCCGGGTCGATCTTCTCGTCGACGACGCCGATCTCGATGGCCGAATCCACTCCGCCCGCGAGACGTTCGTGCTCGGCGGCCAGCTCCTCATGTAGCGCTTCGCGCTCATCCTCGGCCGCGGCGGCCAGGGTCCTCTTGTGCAGGATGCCGACGGCAGCCTTCGCGCCCATCACGGCGACCTCGGCATCGGGCCAGGCGAACACCTTCGTCGCATTGAGCGAGCGCGAGTTCATCGCGATGTAGGCACCGCCGTAGATCTTCCGGGTGACGAGGGTGACCCGCGGGACCGTGGCCTCGCCGAACGCGTGCAGCAGCTTGGCGCCGCGCCGGACGACACCGCCCCATTCCTGGTCCACACCGGGCAGGTAGCCGGGCACGTCGACCACGACGATCAGTGGAATCCCGAACGCGTCGCACAGCCGCACGAAACGTGCGGCCTTCTCGGCACTTTCGGAATTGAGGCAGCCACCGAGACGCAGCGGGTTGTTGGCCAGCAGGCCGACGGTGCGGCCCGACAACCGGCCCAGGCCGACCACCATCGACGGTGCCCATTTGGCCTGGAACTCCTCGAACGGCACCCCCTCGTCGAGCAGCGCTTCGACCAGCGGGTGCACGTCGTAGGCACGCCGCGGCGAGTCGGGGAGCAGGGCGTGCAGGTCGGTGTCGCCGGCTTCAGCCTTGCTGCGGTCGAAATGCCCCTGCTGGCAGAACAATCCGACCAGCCTGCGACCGCGCTCGTATGCGTCGAGTTCGTCGTCGGCGACGATGTGGCACACGCCGGACTTCTTGTGGTGGGTGTCCGGGCCGCCGAGCGACGCCATGTCGACGTCCTCGCCGGTGACACTGCGCACGATGTCGGGGCCGGTGACGAACACGCGGCTGTCCGGTGCCATCACGATCACGTCGGTCAGCGCGGGCCCGTAGGCGGCGCCGCCTGCGGCGAAGCCGACGACCACCGAGATCTGCGGGACGTAGCCCGACGCCCGGATCATCGCCTCGAACACGAGACCGACTGCGTGCAGGGCCTTTACGCCCTCCGCGAGCCGGGCGCCGCCGGAGTGCCAGATGCCGACGATCGGGCTCTGCTCCTCGATCGCGGTGTCGTATGCGTTGACGATGTGGGCGCAGCCCTCCACGCCCATCGCGCCACCCATGACGGTGCCGTCGGTGCAGAACGCGACGGTGCGGACACCGTTGACGGTGCCCGCCGCGGCGAGGACGCCCGACCGGTCCCGCTCGTGCAGAAGTTCAATGCTGCAGTCGTCGTCGAAAAAGGTGCGCAGGCGCAGCAGCGGATCGCGTGGATCCACTGATTCGCCGACTGCCTCGGGGGCCGTGATAGTCATCGAAACCTCCTGTAGGGGCCGGATATCGGGCGCTCAGTACTTCCCGAAGGCGAGCGCCACGTTGTGCCCACCGAATCCGAACGAGTTGTTGATCGCGTAGTTGTAGTTGCCGGGTCGCGGCGAACCGGCGACGACGTCGAGGTCGATCTCCGGATCCAGGTTCTTCAGGTTGAGCGTCGGCGGGATGACACCGTCGCGCAACGCGAACACCGTCAAGATCGACTCGACCGCTCCGACGGCGCCGACCGAGTGGCCGAGCGCGCCCTTGGGCGCGTAGACCGCCGGCTTGTGGCCGTGCATCGCGTTGTTGATCGCTTTGCCCTCGGCCAGGTCGCCGACGCTGGTGCCAGTGGCGTGCGCGTTGACGTGGTCGATGTCGGTGGGCTGTAGGCCGGCCAACTGGATTGCCCGCGTCATCGCGTGGCCCGCCTGCTCACCGTTGGGGTCTGGCGCGACGATGTGATAGCCGTCCGAGGTGATGCTGGCGCCCATCAGCCGGGCGAGGATGTTGGCGCCGCGTGCCTTCGCGTGCTCCTCGGTCTCGATGACAAGGAGCGCGCCGGCCTCGCCGAACACGAACCCGTTGCGGTCCCTGTCGAACGGACGGCATGCACCGGCCGGGTCATCGTTGGTGGTGGACAACACGATTCGCATCTGGGCGAATCCCGCGATCGGAACGGCCTCGATCACGGTCTCGACGCCGCCGCAGATCGCGACATCGGCCTCGCCGAGCACGATGTTGCGCCATGCGTGCGCGATGGCCTCGGAGCCGGATGCGCAGGCCGAGATCGAGGTCATGACCCCGGCTTTGGCGTGCCGCTCCAGCCCGATGGCCGCCGCTGCCCCGTTCGGCATGTACATCTGCACGACCAACGGCGACACCGCCCGCAGCCCCTTCGTCCGCATGGCGTCATACGCGAAGAGCATTTCCTCGGTGGATCCCATGCCGGTGCCGATCGACACCATCAGCCGCTTGGGATCGACGTCGGGCTCCCCGGCGTAATTCCAGGCGCGCCTGCCTATCACCGTCGACATCTTCTGCAGATACGACAGCCGGCGCAGCTCGACCCGCGTCAGCTCACCGTCGAAATCCTCCAGGAGATGCCCGCCGATGCGGACGGGCAGGTCGAACTCCTCGACGAACGGGTCCTCGAGCTTTCGGATCCCGCTCTGGCCGTCCAGCAGTCTCTTCCACGTCTCTTCGGCGTCGGTTGCCAGAGCAGTCGTCATGGCGACGCCGGTGACGACAACGTTGGGGAACCCGTTCCCCGTAGCCAACCCACTCATTTCGCTGCGATGGTTCCTTTCCCCCCACGCCTCAGTATGTCAGTACTTGCCGAAGGCGAGTGCCACGTTGTGTCCACCGAATCCGAACGAGTTGTTGATCGCGTACTTGTAGTCGCCGTACCGGGGCTCGCCTGCGACGACGTCCAGATCGATCTCCGGATCGGGTGTCTCGTAGTTCAGAGTCGGCGGGATGACTCCATCCCGCAGTGACAGCACTGTCAGCACCGACTCGAGCGCGCCCACTGCACCGATGGAGTGGCCGAGCGCCGACTTCGGCGCGTAAACCGCGGCGTGTTCCACACCGGCGACCCGGATGGCATTGGCCTCTGCCGTGTCACCGATCGGGGTGGCCGTGGCGTGGGCGTTGACGTGCTGGATGTCCTTGGCGTCCAGACCCGCAAGCTCCATCGACCGCTTCATTGCCTGACCAGCGCGCAGACCGTCAGCGGCGGGCGCCACCATGTGGAAGGCGTCCGACGTGATGCCTGCACCCAAGAGCCTGGCCAGCGGCTGGGCGCCGCGAGCCTTGGCGTGTTCCTCGGTCTCGATCACCATGAGTGCCCCGGCCTCGCCGAACACAAACCCGTCGCGGTCCTTGTCGAACGGACGAGAAGCGCCCTCGGGGTCATCGTTGCGGGTCGACATGGCGCGCATCATCGAGAACGCCGCAATGGGCAGCGCTTCGATGCCGCCCTCGACACCGCCGCAGACGGCGATGTCGGCGTCGCCCATGACGATCTGTCGCCACGCGTGGGCGATCGCCTCGGAGCCCGACGAGCAGGCCGACACCGGGGTCATGACGCCGGCGCGGGCACCGAGCTGCAGCCCGATGACCGCCGCAGCACCGTTCGGCATGATCATCTGAACGGCCAGCGGCGAGACCTTGCGGGGGC
This sequence comes from uncultured Actinomycetota bacterium, assembly GCA_963713225.1. GTDB lineage: Bacteria > Actinomycetota > Actinomycetes > Mycobacteriales > Mycobacteriaceae > Mycobacterium. Next base: position 71,529 of record CAVQLB010000008.1, read on the forward strand.
CGCCCTCGTTCATCAGGTCATAGGTCTCGACGATCTTCTCGCCGCCGCCCAGACCGGTGCCGACAACGACGGCGAAGCGGTCCCCGTCGACCTCGGGCGAACCCGCGGTCTCCCAGATCTGGCCGCCGAGCAGCTTGGCCATCCGCTGGACATACGACATGCGCCGCAGGTCCAGCCGTCCCATGTGGTCGTCGATGTTCTCCTTGAGGTGGCCGCCGATGCGCACGGGCAGGTCCCACTTGGTGACGAACTCGTCCTCGAGTACGCGGATGCCGCTTTCGCCGGCCAACAAGCCCTTCCACGTGCTCTCGATGTCCGGCGCGATCGATGTCGTCGCCGTGACGGCGGTCACCACAACGCTGGGGAAACCGCCGTTAGCAGTGGAAGGCCTGGTCACTTTTCCGCCGCGAACTTCTCCCGCAGGGCCTCGGCGGCCTCGGGGTTCTCTTCCTCAAGCTTCTGGATGTAGGAGACGACGTCACCGACAGTGCGCAGACCGGCAAGGTCCTCGTCCGGGATCTTCACGCCGTACTTGTCCTCGGTCTGGACGGCGATCTCGACCATCGACAGCGAGTCGATGTCCAGGTCGTCGACGAACGACTTCTCGACGGTGACCTCAGACGGCTCGATACCGGTCACCTCTTCGATGATCTCGGCCAGGCCGGCGATGATTTCTTGCTGAGTGGCGGGCACAACGGCTCCTTCTAATTGTGTTGATGCACTCCGTATTTCGGAGTTTTCTCTTGTGAGATGGTCTTCTCTATGCGGTTGTAGCTGTGTCCCGGCGGTGCCGGGAAATCAGATCTGGGCGAGCTCGGTAAGCCCGTCCAGGTCAGCGGGGGACTTGACGGCGTGCGTCGGAACCCCCCGAAGTTCTCGTTTGGCGATCCCGGCGAGCGCGCCGGCGGGCGGGAACTCGACGATCGCGGTCACGCCCGCAGCCCGGAGCGTCTCGGTGCACAGATCCCAGCGCACCGGCCGGGTCAGCTGGGCTACCAGCTTGCTCATGGCGTCTGCGGCAGAGGCGACGGGCTGTCCGTCGGCGTTCGACAGCAGGGTCGCGGTCGGCTCACTGGTGGCGACGGCCTCGGCCGCGGCGGCGTAGCCATCGGTGGCCGACGCCATGTAGTGGGTATGGAATGCGCCCGCGGTGGCGAGCTGACGGACCCGCGCCTTCTCCGGCGGATCCTCGGCGAGCTTGTCCAGGGCGGCAAGGCTGCCCGCTGCCACGATCTGGCCCGCGGCGTTGCGGTTGGCTGGCACCAGGTCCAGCGCCTCAAGGCGGCTCAGCACGTCGGCTTCTTCGCCGCCGAGCACCGCGGACATGCCCGTGGGCTCGATCGCACAGGCCTTGGCCATCTCGGCGCCGCGGGTGGCGGCCAGTGCAACGGCATCGTCGCTGGAGATCACGCCGGCGATCGCATAGGCGGCGATCTCGCCAACGGAGTGCCCGGCCGCAATGAAGTCGCGTCCGGCCAGCAGGCCGCGCTTGGTCAACTCTTCCCACGCCAGCAGAGTCGCTGCCACGACGAGCGGCTGGGTCACAGAAGTATCGGTGATCTCCTCGGCCGTCGCGGTGGTGCCCAGTCGGGTCAGGTCAAGACCGCTGGACAGCGACCAGGACGAAATACGGTCAGCCGCCCCGGGCAGCTCGAGCCAGGAGGCGAGCATGCCGGGGGTCTGCGATCCCTGTCCGGGAGCAAGCAATGCGAGCACGTGTTTAAGAGAACACTGTGAAGACCGCTTTACGTGGTGTAAGAGATTATGAACCTTGTCTTATCTTTTTGTAGACATCGCACAAAACAGCATGTGATGCGATGCCATCGATATCGTCCCGAAATCTGTTACCCTGCCCGGTCCTGCCTCTGACCAGCCTCTGAAGGCTTCGTTATTTGTCCCGCCGAGTTATTTGACGTGCTGAAATGCTGCGCTTGCCGCGTCAAACGGCCTACCGTCGAAGCCACCCGCAGCACATACGCATCGCGCGGGGTGGTGGGATCACGGCCGGTGAAGTCGGCGATGCGCTTGAGCCGGTAGCGCACGGTGTTTGGATGAACGAACAACTTGCGGGCACACGCCTCGATCGCGCCGCCGGAGTCCAGATAAGCGTCCAATGTCTCGGTCAGCGCCGGGCCCGCGTCGCCCAGCGGCCGCATCACCTCGGTTTCCAGCGCGGCGATCGCCGACGCGTCGCCCAGGAGTGCGCGTTCGGGCAGAAGTTCACGGGCCGAAACCGGTCGCGGCGCGCCGGTCCAGCCCGCGACGGCGTTCATCCCGGCGATCGCTTCGGTCGCGCTCCAGTGCGCGGCCGACAGGGTCGGCGCGGTCGGCCCGATGACCACGGGCCCGTCGGCGAAAACGCCCAGCAGTTCGGCGAGGAATCGGTCGGTCAGGCTCAGCGGCCCCGACACAATGGCCACCAGCCAGGTGCCGTGCACGTCCGAAAGCGCCGCCCTCCCATTGCGGTTGACCACGTCGTGGACGTCATCGCTGGCCAGATCCGCCCGACCCGGTTGCGGTAGCCCAACGATCACCGTGGCGGGCGCGGTGGCCTCCCAGTTCAACGCCGCGGCCTGGGACTGCAGCTCTGGCCCGGTGTCGCCGCGGACCACCGCGTCGACGATGTTGGCCTCCATCCGGGTGTCCCAGGCACCCCGCGCTTCGGCCTGGTCGGCGTAGGCGGTGGCTGCGGCGAACGCCAGATCGCGGCTGTACCGCAGGATTCCGGCCGTCAGCGCGGTCAACTGCGCCTCGGAGCGGGCCAGCAGCGGCACCACCTCCTCGCAGAACTCCATGGTGACGCGCACCATCTCCACCGACTGCCGCAGGGCGATGCGCCGCCGGAGGTCCTGCGGCACCACTTCGAACGCCTGCGCCGTATAGCCCACGTCGCTGTTGGGATTGCGCATCCACTCCACGAAGTTGACCACCGCGGTCTGCACCACCAGCTGGACGCTGGCCCGCTGCGACGCCTCGAGGTCGGCGAAGAACGGCAGGCGGTCCTCCATGACGTGCACCGCCTGCGTGGCCAACCGGCCCGAATACTGGCTCAAGCGGCGCAACACCGAATCGGGCACCGTCTCGAGCACCTCCAGCGTGGAGGCGGGCGGGACGAACCGATTGTCAGGCATCCCTAAAAGCTACGCCACTTTTCTGGCGGTTTCCTCCAAGAACCGCCGCGGGTCACGCCACGCCGGGGTCGGAAGTCTGCTCCGGCGCCGCGAGGACGTCATCGATTTGGTACCTGTTGGCGGCCTCGACGGCGCGCGATATGTCGATCTCACCGTCGGTGGCCAGCGCCTCCAGCACCGCCACCACCACAGACTCGGCGTCGGTGTTGTAGTAGCGCCGCGCGGCAGGGCGGGTATCGGAGAAGCCGAAGCCGTCGGTGCCCAGCGTGGCGTAGGTGTTGGGCACCCACGGCCGGATCTGCTCGGGAACAGCGCGCATCCAGTCCGAAACGGCCACGGCCGGCCCACGCGTTTCCGCGAGCACCTGGGTGACGTACGGCACCCGTGCCGGGCGGTCCGGGTGACGCAGCTTCTCCTTCTCGATCTCCACGCCGTCCCGGTTGAGCTCGCCCCAGCTGGTCACCGACCACACGTCGGCGGCCACGTCCCACTCGGATGCCAGCAGTTCCGCGGCCCGGATCGCCTCCGGCATCGCCACGCCCGAGGCCAGGATGTGCGCTTGATGCGATTTCGACTCGGGGGCCGGGCGGTAGCGGTAGATGCCGCGCAGCAGGCCCTCCACGTCCAGTCCCTCCGGCTCGGCGGGCTGCCGGTAGGGCTCGTTGTAGATCGTGATGTAGAAGTAGACGTTCTCCGGGTTCTCGCCGAACATGCGGGCCAACCCGCTTTCGACGATGTAGGCGATCTCGTGGGCGAACGCGGGGTCGTAGGCCACCACCGCCGGATTGGTTGCGGCAAGCAACAGCGAATGGCCGTCGGCGTGCTGAAGACCCTCGCCGACCAGCGTCGTCCGTCCTGCCGTTGCGCCGAGTACGAAGCCGCGGGCCATCTGGTCGGCCGCGGCCCAGAACCCGTCGCCGGTGCGCTGGAACCCGAACATCGAATAGAAGATGTAGAGGGGGATCATCGGTTCGTTGTGCGTCGAGTAGGACGTACCTGCCGCGGTGAAGCTCGCGGTCGAACCTGCCTCGTTGATGCCCTCGTGCAGGATCTGGCCGATCTCACTTTCCTTGTACGCCAGCATCAGTTCGGCGTCGACGGCCGTGTAGAGCTGACCGTTGCGGTTGTAGATCTTCAGGCTGGGGAACCATGAGTCCATGCCGAAGGTTCGAGCCTCGTCGGGAATGATCGGCACGATGCGCGCACCAATCTCCTTGTCCCGCAACAGTTCCTTGAAGGTGCGAACCATGGCCATGGTGGTCGCGACCTCTTGGTTTCCCGAACCCTTCTTGAGTGCCTTGTACGTGTCGCGGCCAGGAAGCGTCAATACTTTGGACTTCGTCCGGCGCTCCGGCACGAAGCCGCCCAGTGTCCGTCGCCGGTCGAGCATGTAGCGGATCTCGGGTGCGTCGGGCCCGGGGTGGTAGTACGGCGGCAGGTAGGGATTCTTCTCCAGCTGCTCGTCGCTGATCGGAATGCGAATCGCATCGCGGAACTGCTTGAGGTCTTCCAGCGCAAGCTTTTTCATCTGGTGGGTGGCGTTGCGGCCCTGGAAGTGGGCGCCGAGCGAGTAGCCCTTGATCGTCTTGGCCAGGATGACCGTCGGCTGGCCCTTGTGCTCGGTCGCGGCACGGTAGGCGGCATAGACCTTGCGGTAGTCGTGGCCGCCGCGCTTGAGATTCCAGATGTCGGCGTCGGACATGTCCTTCACAAGCGTCTTTGTCCGCGGGTCGCGGCCGAAGAAGTGATCGCGTACGTAGCTACCGTCGTTGGCTTTGTAGGTCTGATAGTCACCGTCGGGTGTGGTGTTCATCAGGTTTACCAGCGCGCCGTCCCGGTCGGCGTGCAGCAGCGTGTCCCATTCGCGGCCCCACACCACCTTGATGACGTTCCAGCCTGCGCCGCGGAAGAACGACTCCAGCTCCTGGATGATCTTGCCGTTGCCGCGCACCGGACCGTCGAGGCGCTGCAGGTTGCAGTTCACCACGAACGTCAGGTTGTCCAGCGCCTCGTTGGCCGCCACCTGGATCAGGCCGCGGCTTTCCGGCTCGTCCATCTCGCCGTCGCCCAGAAACGCCCACACATGCTGGTCGGAGGTGTCCTTGATGCCGCGGTCATGCAGGTAGTGGTTGAACCGGGCCTGGAAGATCGCGTTCATCGGCCCAAGGCCCATCGACACCGTGGGGAACTCCCAGAAGTCGGGCATCAGCCGAGGATGCGGGTACGACGGGATGCCGCCGCCTGGGTGGCTGTGCTCCTGGCGGAAGCCGTCGAGTTGGTCGGCAGTTAGCCGGCCTTCGAGAAACGCGCGGGCGTAGATACCGGGCGACGCGTGGCCCTGGATGAAAACCTGGTCGCCGCCGCCCGGGTGGGATTTGCCGCGGAAGAAGTGGTTGAAGCCGACCTCGTAGAGCGCCGCCGAGGAAGCGTACGTCGAAATATGGCCACCCACACCAACTCCCGGGCGCTGCGCGCGGTGCACCATGATCGCCGCGTTCCACCGGATCCAGGCGCGGTAGCGGCGTTCGACATCTTCGTCACCGGGGAACCACGGCTCCAGCTCGGTCGGAATGGTGTTCACGTAGTCGGTCGACGTGAGGGACGGAATGGCCACCCGCTGTTCGCCGGCACGCTCCAGAAGCCGCAGCATCAGGTAGCGCGCCCTCGCCGGGCCCTGTCGCTCCAGCAGTTGGTCGAACGACTCCAGCCACTCGGTCGTCTCGTCGGGATCAATATCGGGCAGATAGGACGCAACGCCTTCGCGGATCACCCGCACCCGGTCGGGTTCGGCTGGGGTGCCGGAGTTTTGGGCCAGGTCCTGGCGCGCGAACTCGGTGGTCAACTTCCGCTCCTAGGTAGGAGGTACAGGTCTGCAACAACCTCTATCGTCCACCTATCGTGCCCCACATGCACTGCCGGTGGTGCCTACTGGAATGAACCGCCGATCTCCAGCCCAAACCGGTAACGTCTGCAGATTGTGCGGATGGGAGGGCTGACCGAGGCTACGCGGCTGCGGATCGTCGCGCTGGTGGTCGGCGCCCTGGCCGGGCTAGCGATGGTCGTCGTCGGATGCTCCTCCGTCACCGAGGGCTCGCCGAAGGTCAATCGAGCGGATGCACCCGACTACAAGGCGTCGGTCTCGGCGTCGAGGGAGGAGTCGGCCGCATCGTCCAGTGCCCGCGAGTCGGAGCGGCGGGAATCGATGACCATCGAGGCGGTCCACAGCTCGTGCGAGGCGTTGAGCTCGAGCAGCGTGGACTCGATCACCGCGGTCAATGACTACGTCAAGTCGTTCAACGAGAACACCGCCGATATCGCGGCGAAAGCGGGACCGGCCATCGACTCCCTCAACCAGAGCGCCGATACCGTCGCGGGCAGCATCAGCGATCCGTTGTCGCCTGAGTTGCGCGACGCCCTCACCGCCTGGGTGGACGCAGCGCGGGGGGTGGCGACCGCGATCGCGGGCAATTACGGGCCCGACGAATTCAACGCCGCGGTGAGGAATCTGAACGACGTCAAGACGAGAGCGCTGGACCTGTGCGACGCCGCATATCGGTGAACCTGGAGCGCCCCGCGTTGCCGGTTACCCGTGTCGTGCGACGATAGGACAAATCGTATGAGCAGGGAGAAGGAGGACCGACGGTGGTCGCGGCGGCGGACGCCCCGAACTACGCCCAAAAACTGGGCATCCAAAAAGAACAGGTTGTGCAGGAACTGGGCTGGGACGATGACGTCGACGACGACATCCGGGCCGATATCGAGGAGGCATGCGGCGGCGAGTTGCTCGACGAGGACGCCGACGAGGTAATCGACGTGGTCATGCTGTGGTGGCGTGATGACGACGGCGACCTGGTGGATCGGTTGATGGACGCCATCACGCCGCTCGCCGATGACGGTGTCATCTGGGTGCTGACACCCAAGACGGGCAAGCCTGGCCACGTCGTGCCTGCCGAAATCGCCGAATCGGCGCCGACGGCCGGGTTGATGCAGACGTCGTCGGCCAACCTCGGGGATTGGAGCGCCAGCAGGCTGGTCCAGCCGAAGTCCAAGGCCGCCGGGAGGCACTAGTGCTCGACGCCGGAACCGAGGCCCCCGACTTCACGCTCAAGGACCAGAACGGGCAGGCGGTTACCCTCAGCGACTTCCGCGATGCCAAGAACGTCCTCCTGGTGTTCTTTCCACTCGCCTTCACCGGCATCTGCCAGGGCGAGCTGGACGAGATCCGTGACAATCTGCCCAAGTACGAGAACGACGACACCGCGACGTTGGCCATTTCGGTGGGACCGCCACCGACGCACAAGGTTTGGGCCACCGAGAGCGGATTTCTGTTCCCGGTGCTTTCCGACTTCTGGCCGCACGGTGCAGTTGCTCAGGCCTACGGCGTGTTCAACGATGGCGCCGGCTTCGCCAACCGTGGCACTTTTGTCATCGACCGCTCGGGCGTCATCCGCTTCGCGGAGATGAAACAGCCGGGGGAGGCGCGAGATCAGGCCGTCTGGACCGAAGCCTTGACATCGCTGGGGTCCTGACAAGGATTTCCGGTCGCACGCTGTTGGCGTGTATTTTTCCCGGGACGGGCGCGTAGCTCAGTGGTAGAGCTCTGGTTTTACACACCAGCGGTCGGCGGTTCGATACCGTCCGCGCCCACCAGTGTTTTCGCAGATCATCGCGATTGATCGTTGAGCGACCGACCCCCGCTGTGCCACCAAGATAATCGGTTGGACCCACTAGAGGTCCAAGACCAGCCGCCCGCCTTCGGATTTGGCCCTGGAGACGCAGACCAGCATCTGACCGAACTCCCGTTGCCGGTCGGTAAGGGTGTTGTCGCGATGCTCCACCTCGCCGGTGAGCACCCGCTGGACGCACGTGCCGCAAAAACCTTGCTGACAGGAGTAGCTCACGTCGGGCCGGGCCGCCCGCAACGCGGCCAAGGCGCTCTGGTCCCCGCCGACCCTTACCACCTCGCCACTGCACGCCAGCTCCAACTCGAACGGCGCCCCGTCGACCACCGGCAGCGGCGAGAACCGTTCGACATGCAACTCCGTGCCCCAATCGAGCGGGATGCTCCGACGGACGGCCTCCATCATCGGCGGCGGGCCACACACGTACACCGCCGTCCGCCCGTCGACCCCGTCCAGGAGCTCGGCGGCGGTCGGCAGGCCGTGCTCGTCGTCGGTGCGAACCCGTACCTTGTCTCCGAATGCGAGCAGCTCGTCCAAAAACGGCAGGCTGTCCCGGTGACGGCCGGTGTAGCACAACGACCACGGCAACCCGAGTCGCTCGGCGAGCCGGGCCATCGGCAGGATCGGGGTGATGCCGATGCCGCCCGCGATGAAACGGAGCTTTTCCGCCCGCGAACCGGAACCAGGCAACGGCATCATGAAGGCGTTCCGCGGCTCGCTGATTTCGACGATCTGACCCACGACCAGACCATGCACCTCAACGGATCCGCCACCGCCACCAGGGATCCGCCGCACCGCGATCCGATACTCCCGCTCCTGGCGCGGATCCCCGCACAACGAGTACTGCTGCATGCGCCCAGAAGGGAGGTGGAGATCGATGTGCGCCCCCGGGTGCCACTCCGGCAGCTTCGTGCCGTCCGGGGCGGCGAGGGTGAGCTGGACGACGTCCTCGTCCTGCGCGATGCGCCGCCGGTCCACGACCTGCATGGCCTTGCGGTTGACGGCCGACGGGAGCTCAGGCAGCTCCTGATCGCCCCCGAGGCGCATCACCACCGACAGGAAATGGGGCACGGCCGTCCCCGCCAACGCGGATGAGGAAGTCCGGACGAGCCGCGCGGTAAAGCCCGGGGGAGGTTCGCCGGAGTACGGCTTGAACAAGCCCGCATGAAGGGTCAACAGGCGCCGCTGGGCCGGATCGCTCTCGACCTTACCCATGGAGGGCGCGCGCCGCCGGGGAGGTGGCCAGATAGGCGACCGCCTGCGCCGTGCTCCCCTCGTTCACCGGGTTGTAATCGCGCTTGAACAGCCGCAGTGCGGCGCGGACGACAAAGCCGGCCGTAGGGAGGGTGCCGCGCTTGCCCGACTCACGCAGCTTCCACGCGAGCCGGAGGTACCCCAGGTTCGGCAACGCCGGGTCCGCGTGGACGAGGAACTTCATCCCGCGGAAAATGATCCCGAAGAATGCGAAAGTGACCAACGCGCCTGCCGCGGCCTGGGCGAAATAATCCATCTCGAAATATTTGGCGACGTTGTAGGAGACATGGCGGTGCTCCACCTCCTCCGCCGCATGCCAGCGGTAGAGGTCGCACAGCGTCGGATCGACGCCCATGTCGTCCCAGGAATTGTTGAGCGCCCAGTGGCCGAACACGCCGGTGAAATGCTCGGCGGCGCAGAGCGCGTGCGTGCCCGAGGCCAGCGCTTTGCGCCGGTTTTGCGGCGTGGCCTTGGAGATCCGCTGGTCGTACTGGCCGGCTACCCATTCCAGCTGGTCCAGGTATAGGGTCCAGGGTCGATTCCGTGTCGCTGCAGATATTCGACCAAGACCTGGTCATGGGTTTTGGCGTGCACGGACTCCTGGCCGATGAAGCCGATGGATCTCCTCTCGAAGGTGCTCGTCTCGCACGTACTCCAAGGCGTCAGAGAGCAATTTGGCTGAACCACCGCTCCGCGGTCGGTAAGAGGAGGTTCAACGAGGTCACGACATGCGAGCCGTAAGGATCACCTGGAATCCAATGCAGCGGGGCGGTGTCCCAATTGGAAGTGGACGTTCCTCGGGCGCAAAGCCACTTCTTCAGGGGCGAACTGATCCGCCGCGCCCCAAGTCGCACGATGTTCCGTCGCCACGTTCGCCTCCTCCTAAAGCCTGCCACAAGCTGCGCCGATTCAGCACATGCTCGAATTGACGCATTGGACATCATAATTCCGGCCAGCATCCTTACAGGATGCTGGTCGTGCACGCACCGCGAGGGCAACGCAGTGAACTACAGGCGTTGCGCAGGCCACCAGGGTCACCGAGGTGGCGGCACGCCGTCGGGGGAGGCAGGTGAGTTTGGCGCCCGTCCGTTTAAGGTAGATGGGCGACATCGTTCACCTCCGGACGCATGACCCTGCGCATGCGATCGGCAACAACAAATGGGTTCGAATCACATGCCTTCACTGAAGCCGTTCTATGAAGAATCTCAGGAAATCTACGATCTGTCAGATGAGTTCTTTGCGCTGTTTTTGGGCCCCACCATGGGTTACACCTGCTCGTATTACGAACGTGAGGACATGAGCCTTGAAGAGGCTCAGATTGCCAAATTCGATCTCGCCTTAGGAAAGCTTGGCCTGGAGCCGGGGATGACGCTGCTCGACATCGGGTGCGGTTGGGGCTGTGGGCTCGAGTTGGCGCTGACGAAATACGACGTCAACGTGATCGGCATAACGCTGAGCCGCAACCAGTGCGAGTACACCAAGGCCAAGCTGGCTAAGGTGGCGTCGCCGAGGCGGGCCGAAGTTCGTCTGCAGGGCTGGGAAGAGTTCGCGGACAAAGCGGATCGCATTGTGAGTATCGGCGCATTCGAGGCCTTCAAAAAGCCGCGATATCGGGCGTTCTTCGACCGTGCTTATGAAATTCTGCCGAGCGACGGCCGCATGTTGTTGCATACAATAACTACGTACCACCGGGATGTTCTTCATGAGAGGGGTATTCCGGTGACGATGAGCGACCTGCGGTTCATGATTTTCGTCGGCAAGGAAATCTTCCCGGGTGGTCAGGTGCCGGCGGAAAAAAATGTCGTCGAGAATGCGCAGGCGGCGGGATTCACCGTCGAGCGTATTCAACTTCTTGGGCCCCACTACGTACGGACGCTGGAGACCTGGGCGCAAAACCTGGAAGCGAATCGGCAGCGGGCGATCGAGGTCACATCGCAGGAGGTCTACGACCGCTACATGCGGTACTTGACCGGATGCGCAGACTTCTTCCGCCGCGGCATCACCAACGTCGGTCAGTTCACACTGCAGAAATAGTGCCCCGATTAGTCGGCGCGTGTCGGCCTCCAAACGGTTATCCCTACCACCGATTTGACCTGCACCTCAATGAGTTTCGCGCAAGGAATGTGCCAAGACAGGCAACTACACGGCATCACGGCGCGGACATTCCGACCGGAAACGCCTGCGCAGCATGGACGCGAGAGTACGGCGAAACACCGCCCGGACGACCGTAGACGCATTTACACACCAGCGGTCGGCGGTTCGATACCGTCCGCGCCCACCATCTCCTCGGCGATAGCCATGTGTTCTACGAAGCCAAGCGATGTCGCCATGTCGCGGTAGCGGTCGGCGAAGTCCCGATAGGTCACCTCGTCGCCGCGGGCGCGAGCCAGCAGAGCCCTCAATCTCAATAGAGTGAGGTCGCGGAAGACCGATCCGTCGAGCACACGCTGGCCAGACACGCGTTCGAGCGCGGCCTCGGCCTCCAGAATATCGCTGTCGGTGCCGCCTTTCAGCAGAGCTTCCACCAAGACGCTGGTGCCCCAAATTGCGTACGCCAGCAGGCCACAGGCGAACAACTCATCGACGCTGGCCCTTGGAAGGGGTACTTCACCGCAGTCCTCTCGCTTCATCATTTCTTCGGCAAAACACACATCGACGACCGGCACCAGCCAGGGGTAGAACCGGCCGTCGACCGTTCGTTCACGAAGCTGCCGAAGTAGGTCCAATGCGCGCTCCTGGTGCGCGGAATCGTGTTTCCGCAGAGCATTTGCTTTTGTGTAGAGCGCGAGACCGACAGCGAGATCGTCAGCCGATCGCTCAGCGCTCTGCAGCGCCTCGTCAATTTCGCGCAGTGCAGCGTCGTCGGCGGCAATGACACCGCATGTGATCGCATTAGCGTAGGTGTAGGTGACAACCGTTGCCTGTGACATCGGATCGGCATCTCGGGCCATCACGAGTGCGCGGTTGAAATCCTCTCGCCACCCGGCCTGGCCCAGCCACCAGCGGGCCGTGCAACGCATCGCGTATGCCGACGCCAAGGGAGCCTCGACGAAGAAGCCTCCGATGGTTCGATCACCCTCGGCCAAATCGATGACCCTGTCGGACCATCGCCGCACCTCGGCCATCTCGCCAGTCAGAATTTTGCCCGCCATGGGTATGACGGCAAGCCCGACCGTCAACGCGGGATCACCAATCGATTCGATGAGCGTCATGTATTCGCTCGCCAGCCGGGAAACTTCGGCCAGCCGATTCGTCATGATGCGCTCACCCAGTAACCCCATGGTCGCGATGGCCACCGACGCCTTGTCGCCGGCGGCCGCGCACAGGTCTTGCAGCTCCTCAAAGCGTGTGCCTGCGATCGGTATATGAATACGCCAACCGTTGGCGCACGACAGCGTTCGCGGAGCGATACGCATTTCCAACCGATCGGGGTCGTCCGTGGGCAGCACGTCGGCTACTTGAGCCGCACGGTCCCAACTCGCCAGTGCCGCCCCGATATCGCGCGGCCGCGACCACGCCCCGGCGCGCATGTGCCATCCATACGCGGCACGTAGATCACCGGCAGCCTCCAGGTGCTCGGCGATCAGCGCGGCGTTCTCGTCGGCCGACGCATCGCGTGACTCTATCGCGTCCGCCAGTCGCTGATGCAGTTCGGCGCGATCGGCTCTGAGCTGAGATTCGTAGGCGACGGTCCGAATCAGTGGATGACGGAATGAGTATTCGGCCTGCCCGGTGAATTTCACCTGATCGATCAGCTCGGCCCGCAGCAGCTCCTCCACAACAGGATCGACTCCCATGGACGCCAGCAGGTCGGTGTCGAACCGCATCCCGATCACGGCCGCGGCGCACAGCGTGCGCTTCGCCGGGGGCTCCAGACGGTCGATGCGCGCGGCGATCGTCGCCTGAAGGGTTGCGGGCACGCTGATCTCAGCGACGTCTGCGCGACATGCGTAGGCGCCGAGCCGGCCGTCCAACACGCCGCGTTCAGCAAGGTCGCGCACGATCTCCTCCGCGAAGAACGGGTTGCCCGCGGCGCGCGCGGTGATCGTCGACGCAAGCTCACTGACCGATGGATCGGGCCCCAGCAACTCAGAGGCCAATGCGGCCGACTCCGACTTGCTCAGCGGGCCCAGTGTCAGTGTCTGCGCGCCGGGAACCCGCGTGAGTGCCCCATGGAATTCCGGACGGTGGGTGATCAACACCATCGAATGTGTCTGCGAAATCACCGACATGAAGTCGGTGAGCATCGCATCGCTCACCCCGTCGATCCAGTGCGCGTCCTCGACGATGTAGATCGCAGGAGTGGGGCGAGCGACGACGGCGGCCTTCACCAATGCGGATAGTCGGCGACGCACCGCATCGGGGTCGATGTTGGGCAGGGCGGTGTCGGGATGGCGGATACCGAGCAGGTCGTCGAACAAGACCAGATCCTGCTCGTCTGCGTCGTCCAACCGGTCCCTCAGCCGAGCCCGCGCAGACGCATCGTCGAGGCTTGGAAGGCCGACGACCGCACGCAGCAGCTGGCCGACCGCGTGGAACGGGATGTCGCTGGTGTGGGATTCGCAGAATCCCCAGAAAACGTCGGCTCCGCGACCCGCTGCCGTGGCCGCGATCTCGCGCACCACCCGGCTCTTGCCGATCCCCGCAGGGCCGACGAGGGCGACGACTGAGCCGTCGCCGTCGATCGCCCGCTCCAAAATCGCCTCGACGGCGGCCATTTCCCACTGCCGGCCAACGAGCCGTGAGGCGCCGCTTCCCGCCGCGTGCGGTGTTTCCATGCCGAGCAGGCGACGTGCTGCCACCGGGTCTTCGGAGCCTTTGATGCGGACCGTCTCCGGTTCGCCCAGCACGGCGGCATGCTGTACCAGGCGCGCGGTGGACTCGCTGAGCATGACACCACCCGGTGCCGCAACGGATTCCATCCGCTGAGCCAATCCCACATGTTCACCTATGGCGGTGTAACCCATTGGGCGAGAAGCGACTTCACCGGCGATGACTTCCCCCGAGTTGAGGCCGACCCGCAGGCTGAAGGCCGTCTTGTCCCTGTGCTGGATCTCCACCGCCAGCTGCACAGCCTGCTGCTGGATTCCCAAGGCGGCGAGACACGCCCGTACCGCATGGTCCTCCAAGGCAATCGGTGCTCCGAACACCGCCATGATGCCGTCGCCGGTGAACTTGTCCACGGTTCCGCCGTAGCGCTGGACGATATCGGCCGAGCGGTTGACCAGATCGGCAATGATCTCGCGCAGCCGCTCTGCACCGACCGCCGCCGCGATGTCCATCGAGTGCACCACGTCGGCGAACAGCACCGTGACTTGCTTGTACTCCGCGTGGGTTTCGGCATCGGCCAGCGGTGCTCCGCAGCCGTGGCAGAACCGGGCGTTCTCCAGGGGTTCGGTGCCGCACGTGCGGCACGCCGTCACGGCGGTCAAACGACCCTCCGTTATCCCGCGGGCGGTGCGAAGAACTCGAGCGCGATGCCGTCGGGATCGCGGAAGCTCAGCCCGGAGCCGTAGTGGGCGTCCACGATGCCGCCGTGCTCGATGCCGAGCTCGTTCAGCCGGTCGACCCACGTCTCGAGCTCCGCGCGGTCCGCGCAGCCGAACCCGACATGGTCGAGCCCGGCCTGAAACTCGGTGAAGCGCCCGCCCTCCAACGCCCGGTCGTGCTGATGGATTCCGAACAGCGTGCCGTTGTCGAGCGCCCACACCAGGTGCCGGAATCCGGCATCGGTGTGTTCGTCGAGCACCGGGTCGGTGCCCAACAGCGCTCGATACCAGGGCCCGCTCGCCTCGACGTCACGAACGGTGACCGCGACATGGTTGAGTGCCGTCATACGACCCGCTTTCCTCGGCGTGCGCGAGCACGCATGTCCCGTAAATACATTCGATATCCCAGGATCCACACCTCGCGCGGGATGACGCGGTCGGCGACGCGCAATGCCGTCAACAACAGCTCGAACCTACGCTGCTGCGCCGTCGTCCAGGTCATTTTCATCTTCGATCTGAATTCCGGAGCGAGAAAGCCCTTGGTGGCGAAGAGGTTGAACGGGCCTGCAAGAAACCGCAGCGGTAGCGGGAGAAATGCCATTGCCGCCACACCGTGCAGGTGTTCGCGCACCGGCGGGTCGATATTCAGTTCGTCGAGCGTCCGCTTCCAGTACTCGTCGAAAGCGATACGGTCTGCCGGCCACATGTCTTCCCGGACTTGCAATGTGGTGCCGAGCTTCTTGGCGTCCTGGTACACGGCGTCGGCCGCAACGTCGTCCAGCGGTCCGTACAAGAACTCGTGCTGGTCGATGTAGTAGCGGTACAGGCACGCGGCCACCCACAGCTGCAGACGCGGGTCGAACGCGTTGTAGGACACCAGGCTTGACGCCGTGGACCGCACCTGTGCGTGCACCTTGTCGACTTCGTCGCGGATCAGCGCACGGTCGGCGTCGGTGCCGAGGGTGGCCGCCGCGAGGTAGGTGCCGGTGGTGCGGGCGCGCTTGAACGGATGCTTGTAGACGTTGCCGCTGTCCACGGGGCTTTCCAGTACGCCGTGGCCGACGCCGGGCAGGGCCAGCTGCATGATGACATTGGCCGCGGGGGCCAGCACTGCCGCAGGATTGATCAGGTCGACCACGCGGGTCGGACGCCGCGGCGGGCCCAGCCTCATGATCTGAGTACATCACCTTGTGAGACGCTCGCAGCGTGTTTGCGCCGATACGTGACGGCCGGGCAGCGGGTATCGCCGCCGGGTACCTGGCCGACCTGGTGCTCGCCGATCCTCGCCGCGGACACCCGGTTGCGCTGTTCGGCCTTGGCGCCGCCGGCCTCGAACGGTTCACCTACTCCGATGATCGATTGGCGGGGGTATTCCACACCGGCGCGCTGCTCGGTGCGCTGGCCGTGGCGGGCATCGCGGGGGAGCGGGCCGCCGCGCGACGGGGACCTGGGTGGACGGCAGCGGTCACGGCGGCGACGACGTTCGTCGCGCTCGGTGGCACGTCGCTGACACGCACCGGTGCACGGATGGCGGACCAGCTGGCCCGCGACGACATCGGCGCCGCACGGGCACTGCTGCCGTCGCTGTGCGGACGCGACCCGGCCGCACTGGATTCCGACGGGCTTAACCGCGCTTCGGTGGAGTCGGTCGCCGAGAACACGTCCGACGCGCAGGTTGCTCCGCTGCTGTTCGCCGCAATCGGCGGCGTGCCCGCGCTGCTGGTCTACCGCGGTGCCAACACTCTCGACGCGATGATCGGCCACCGATCTCCGCGCTACCTCCGATTCGGTTGGGCCGCAGCGCGGTTCGACGATCTGCTCAACATCGTCGCCGCTCGAGTCACGGGTGTGCTGGTGGCGCTCTGCGCACCCGTCGTCGGCGGTTCACCATCGAGTGTATTGCGGGTCTGGCGCCGCGACGCCGTTCGGCACCCCAGCCCCAACGCCGGCGTCGTCGAAGCGGCATTCGCGGGTGCGCTGGGCGTCCGGCTCGGCGGGCCCACCCAGTATGCCCACCAGCTGGAGATCCGCCCGACCCTCGGCGACGGGCCCGCGCCGCAGGTCGACGACCTCGTTCGGGCGGTGCGGCTGTCGCGGGCCGTGCAACTGGTCAGCGCGGTGCTGGCGACGGCGGCCGTCAGCGTCGCTTGCCGTAGCGGTCGGCGAGCTTCTCTTCGGTGGTGACCGGCGCGGTGGGCGATCGGTTCTGCTCGGCGGCCTTCTCGCGTCGGCGCGCCCGGATCTCCGAAACCACGAAGTAGCCCAATCCAATCGGCGCCAGGATGCCGAACGCGATCCATTGGATGCCATAGGACAGGAATGGCCCGGCGTCCAGGTGCGGAAGGGCGATCACCCCGAGGCCACCCGGCTGATCCTCGACCAGCTGCAGATACGACCCCGTCAGCGGGACGCCGACCAGCGTGGCGATCTGTTCGGCGTTGATCGAGTAAACCTGCCGGATGCCGTCCTGGCGGAACGGCGCCTTGCCCTCGGGCGCCGGTTCGGAGTCGCGCAGCCGAGCAATGATGGTGACGGTCCCTTTCGGCGGCGGCGCGAAGGCCGGTACCCGCGAGCCCTGCTCGGTCTTCACGTACCCGCGGTCGACCAGGACCGTCGGCCCCCCGTCGACGGCGAACGGCACCAGCACCTCGAACGCGGGATCGCCCTCGACCACCCGAAGTCGCGCAAGCACCTGCCCGTCGGGAAGATAATGACCGGTGGCTTTCACCCGCTGCCACTGCTCATCGGGTGCCGACGAATCCTGATGTGGCAGAACACTTGTCACGGGTACAGGCTCGGCCGTCAGGGATCGGGAGATCTGCCCGTTCTCGCGGGAGGTCTTGGTGTTCTTGCCGAGCTGCCACGGTGCCAGCACCGTGAAGCACAGATAGGCGAACGCGATGACGACGGCGAACAACGCCAGCCACTGCGGCCGAAGCAAGAAGGACCAACGCTTCATCAGCTCGCGATTCCGCGGTCGGCTAGTTGCTCGTCCACCCAGGCGTGCAGACCCGGGAGTGCGGCCTCGATGACGGTGAAGACATCCTCGAAGTCGTCGTGCGTGCCGTAGTAGGGGTCTTCGACATCGGGCGTATGCGCACCCGACCGCGGGTCGAATGACCGCAGCATCTTCAGCCGGGCGGGCGCGACTCCCATTTCGTGAAGTATCCGCTGGTGGTTTCGGCCCAGCGCCACCACCAGGTCGGCCGCCAGATGGTCCTGGTTGATCCGCCGCGCCCTGTGCTCCGTCGGATATCCGTGTTCACGCAGCACCCGGTTCGCGCGGTTGTCGGCGCCTTCGCCGGCATGCCAGTCGCCGGTGCCCGCGCTGGTGACCCGCACCTCGTCGGCCAGCCCCCGCTCGCTGATCTGATGGGCGAACATCTTCTCCGCCATCGGCGAGCGGCAGATGTTCCCCGAGCAGATGAACGTGACGTGCAGGGGCTCAGACACCAAGCACCTCGCGTAGGTCCTCGACGGTCGCGACGTGGGCCGCTGCGGTGGCGGCCGCCGGGCTGTCGAAGTCAGCCCGCCCGTAGCCCCAATCGACGACGACGGTGTCGATGCCGTGTGCGGCGGCGCCTTCGACGTCGTGGGCGCGGTCGCCGACCATCACGACGCGTTCGGGCACCGGTTCTAGCTGGGCGAGGGCATGCGCCATCACCTCTGTCTTGGTGGAGCGGACGCCGTCCAGGCTGGCGCCCGCGATGACCTCGAAATGCCCGTCGAGGCCGAAATGCGCGAGGATCCGGCGGGCGGTCGGCTCGGCCTTCGACGTGGCCACCGCCAGGCGTACATCGGCGGCGCGCAGATCGGCCAGCAGTTGCGGGATGCCGTCGAAGAGGCTGTTGATCGCCCAGCCGCGGGTGGAGTAGTCGGCGCGGTAGGCGGCGATCGCCGCATCGGCGTACTCGCCGAGTCCCATTTCCCGCAGCGTGTGGTGCATCGGTGGGCCGACGATGCGGCCGGCCAGGTCACCGTCGGGAATGTCGGCGCCGATCTCATCGAGGGCGTGACGGAAGCTGGACACGATGCCCTGTGCCGAATCGGTCAGGGTGCCGTCGAGGTCGAAGATCACCAGCTGCGGTCGGGTCACCGCGACGGTGTCATCCAGGGTCGTCACGCGTCCATTGTCTCCGACGGCGCACTACTGTCGTGATGTGGCAAGTCGAACCCGCGCGGCCGCCCGCTACCACGGCGACCAGGCTGCGGGTCCGGGCATGCTGGACTTCGCCGTCAACGTGCGGGCCGCAGGGCCGCCCTCCTGGCTGGTCGAGCTGCTGGCGTCGCGTCTTGCGGACCTGGGCCGCTACCCGGGCGCCTACGACGAACAGCGGGCAGTGGATGCCGTGGCCACCAGGCACGGCCGCCACCATGACGAGGTGGCTCTGCTGGCCGGGGCCGCCGAGGGCTTCGCACTGCTGGCCAACCTGGCGCCGAGGATGGCGGCGCTGATCGCGCCGTCGTTCACCGAGCCCGAGGCGGCGTTGTCGGCCGCCGGGGTAGCGCTGCGCCACGTCGTGCTGGCTCCGCCGTACAACCTGGCCGACGCCGTCATCGGAGATGACGCCGATCTTGTCGTCGTCGGCAACCCGACCAATCCGACGTCGGTGCTGCATCCCAAGGACCGGATTCTGGGGTTGCGTGCGCCGGGTCGCATCGTGGTGGTCGACGAGGCGTTCGCCGACGCGGTTCCCGGCGAGTGCGAGAGCATGGCCGGCGACGCGCTGCCCGACGTGGTGGTGCTGCGCAGCCTGACCAAGACGTGGGCGGTGGCCGGGCTGCGGGTCGGCTACGCGCTCGGCGCACCCGACGTGCTCGAGAGGTTGACCGCACGGCGGGCCCACTGGCCGCTGGGCACCCTGCAGCTGGAGGCGATCGCGGCCTGCTGTACGCCGGAGGCTGTCGCGGAAGCCGATGCAGGTGCGCGGCGCCTGGCGGAGCTGCGGAAGGAGATGGTGGCGGGCCTGGTCGCGGTCGGCGCACCGGTTGTCGAGGGTTCCGCGCCGTTCGTCCTGTTCAGCGTTCCCGACGCGGAGTTGATGCGAAAGCGGTTGGACGCCAAGGGTATCGCGGTGCGTCGCTGCGACACGTTCGTCGGCCTGGATGGCCAGTTCCTGCGGGCCTCGGTCCGTCCCGACTGGCGAGTGCTGGTCGATGCGGTGGCCGAGGTACTGGCATGAGCGCGCGGCTGTCTGACGTCATCGACGTGCTGGAGGCGGCCTACCCGCCGGGGCTGGCGCAGGAGTGGGACTCCGTCGGTCTGGTCTGCGGCGATCCGGGCGATGACGTCGATTCGGTGACGATCGCGGTCGATGCCACCGCGGCCGTCGTCGACGAGGTGCCCGAGCGCGGGCTGCTGCTCGCCCATCACCCGTTGCTGCTGCGCGGCGTCGACACCGTGGCGGCGAGTACGGCCAAAGGCGCACTGCTGCACCGAATGATCCGCACCGGGCGGGCCTTGTTCACCGCCCACACCAACGCCGACGCCGCCTCGCCCGGGGTGTCCGACGCGCTGGCCGACGTGCTGGGGCTCACCGTTGACGAGGTGCTGGCCCCTGCGGTGGGCGGCCCGGACATGGACAAGTGGGTGGTCTACGTACCCGCCGAGAATGCCGAAGCGGTCCGCGAGGCCATGTTCGCGGCGGGCGCCGGGCATATCGGCGACTATTCGCATTGCAGCTGGGGTGTCAGCGGTACCGGACAGTTTCTCCCTCACGAGGGTGCCTCACCGTCGATCGGCAGCGTCGGATCAGTCGAACGGGTGGCGGAGGACCGCGTGGAGGTCATCGCCCCCGCGCGGCTACGCGGGCATGTCGTCGCGGCGATGCGGACCGCGCACCCGTACGAGGAGCCCGCGTTCGACATCCTTGCGCTTGCGCCCGTTCCCGCCGATGTCGGGCTAGGACGCATTGGGACATTGCCGACGCCGCAAACGTTGGCGGCGTTCGTCTCTCGCGTGCATGACGCGCTGCCCGGAACATCGTGGGGGGTACGCGCGGCGGGCGAGGATGACGCCGAGGTGTCGCGGGTCGCGGTATGCGGTGGCGCCGGTGACTCGCTGCTGGACATCGTCGCGGGGGCCGGCGTCGATGCCTACGTGACCGCCGATCTGCGGCACCATCCCGCCGACGAGCACCGGAGGCGTTCCGACGTGGCGCTGGTCGACGTCGCACACTGGGCCAGTGAATTTCCGTGGTGCAACCAGGCGGCCGGGCTGATCCGCGATCGCTTCGGCGACTCGCTGCCGGTCCGGGTGTCCGCGATTCGCACCGATCCGTGGAACATTGAGAGAAACGGTTTATGAAAGCTGAAGTCGTCCAACAACGTTCGCTGCTCCAGCTGGCCGAGGTCGACGCTGAGCTCAGTCGCATCGAACACCGATCCGGTCACCTCGCCGAACAGCAGCGCTTCGATCAGACCCAAGCGCAGCACCGCGACGCCAACGACAGGCTGGCGGTGCTGCGGCTGGCGCTCGATGACGTGGATGCCGAGATCACCAAGTTCGAGTCCGAGATAGACGCGGTGCGAAGCCGTGAGGACAGGGACCGGTCGATGCTCGAGGCGGGAGCCACCAGCGCCAAGCAGCTCGCCGACCTGCAGCACGAACTCGAGACGCTGCAGCGTCGCCAGACGAGTCTGGAGGATTCACTGCTCGAGGTGATGGAACGCCGCGAGGAGCTGCAGACTCAGCAGGCAGGCGAACTCGCAGTCATCGACACGCTGGAGAGCGAGCTCGCCGAAACCCAGCGGGCACGCGACGACGCGCTCTCGGCGATCGAGCAGACCCGGCACCAATGTGTCTCGCGCCGTGCCGAATTGACCGCAGGACTGGATTCCGATCTGGTGTCGCTCTACGAACGCCAGCGGTCGCACGGTGGTCCGGGTGCCGGACGCCTACAGGGCCGTCGGTGTGGAGCGTGCCGGATCGAGATCGACCGCGGGGAGCTCGCCCGGATCTCCGCCGCCGCCGATGACGACGTGCTGCGCTGCCCGGAGTGCGGCGCAATTCTGTTGCGGGTGAAGGACGGCGACCAGTGAAGGTGATCGTCGAGGCGGACGGCGGGTCCCGTGGCAACCCCGGACCGGCGGGATATGGCTCGGTGGTGTTGACCGCCGATCGCAGCGCGGTGCTCGCCGAGAGCAAGCAGGCGATCGGGCATGCCACCAACAATGTCGCCGAGTACCGCGGGCTGATCGCCGGCCTGGAGGAGGCGGCCGAGCTGGGCGCCACCGAGGTCGAGGTGTACATGGATTCGAAGCTGGTGGTGGAGCAGATGTCCGGCCGCTGGCAGGTCAAGCATCCCGAGCTCAGAGCGCTGCTGAAGCAGGCCAAGGCCGTTGACGCGAGGTTCGACCGGATCAGCTACGCCTGGATTCCGCGGGCCGAGAACAGTCACGCCGATCGACTGGCGAACGAGGCGATGGACGCGGCGGCCGAACTGGAGCAAGCCGAGTCCGCGCCAGAACCTATAGCGTCCGTCGAAGCACCGCCCTCGCCCGCCAGCTGGACCGGAGCCCGCGGCGCGCCGACCCGATTTCTGTTGCTACGGCACGGGCAAACCGAATTGTCCACGCAGCGCCGGTATTCCGGTCGAGGTAACCCGGCGCTGACCGACGTCGGCCGCCGTCAGGCCGAGGCTGCCGCGCAGCATCTCGGGCGGATTGGCGGTGTCGCAGCGGTCATCACGTCGCCGTTGCAGCGCGCCTATGACACGGCGGCGAAGTCGGCCAAGGCGTTGGGCCTCGACGTGGTCGTCGACGACGACCTGATCGAGACGGACTTCGGCGCGTGGGAGGGCCTGACGTTCGGTGAGGCAGCCGAGCATGACCCCGAGTTGCACCGGACGTGGTTGCGCGACACCAGCATCAGCCCGCCGGATGGTGAGAGCTTCGACAGTGTGCTGGACCGGGTGCAGCGGGTCCGCAGCCGGGTGACCGCCGAACATGCCGGGGAGACGGTGCTGGTGGTGTCGCACGTCACGCCGATCAAGACGCTGCTGCGGCTGGCGCTCGACGCCGGGCCAGGCATTCTGTATCGCCTGCACCTGGATCTGGCGTCGTTGTCGATCGCCGAGTTCTATCCCGACGGCGGGTCTTCGGTCCGGCTGGTCAACGAGACGTCTTATCTGTAGGCCTTCGATGCGGGTGCTTATCTCCGGGGCCAGCGTCGCGGGTCCCGTCCTGGCGTACTGGTTGACCCGGTACGGCTTCAGCGTGACCGTCGTCGAGCGAGCATCCGCGCTGCGCAAGGCAGGCGGGCATGCCGTCGATCTGTTCAAGCCGGCGATGGACATCGCCGAAAAAATGGGCGTGCTGAACGATATCGAGGCGCACGCCACCGGCACCGACGTCATCGAGGCATACCGCGAAGGGCGGGACCGGGGCTACGTGATCGAAGTCGGCCGGCTGATGAGCGCGGTCTCTGATCGCCACGTCGAAATCATGCGCGACGACCTCTCGCAGATCCTGTACGAGGTCGGCAGGAACGACGTCGACTATCGGTTCGGGGAGTCGATCACCGAAATCTCAGAAGATGCCGGCGGCGTCGACGTCGGGTTTGAGCGCGGCCCGACCGAGCGGTTTGATCTGGTAATCGGTGCAGACGGGTTGCATTCGAACGTCCGGCGACTGGTGTTCGGCCCGGAATCCGATTTCGCGACCTGGATCGGGGCATATCTCGCCGTGGCGAGCGTCCCGAACTACCTTGAGCTGCAGGACCGGATGGTGGTCACGTACGGCGTCGACCGGATGTCGGGCCTGTACAGCGCCGCGCAAATGGACGATGCGCGAGCGGTATTCATGTTCCGGCCTCCGCGCCAGCTCGACTATGACTACCGAGACGTCGGTGCGCAGAAGCGGCTACTGCGCCAGGCGTTCGATGGCCTCGGCCCACGCGTCTCGCGGCTGCTCGACGAAGCGGAGCGATCCGACGCTTTCTACCTCGACTCGATCACGCAGTTGTGCATGGGTAGTTGGTCGCGCGGCCGGGTGAGCCTCGTCGGCGACGCCGGTTACTGCCCCGGCCCTGCGGTCGGGGGCAGCACCAGCCTGGCCGTCGTGGGCGCCTACGTGCTCGCAGGCGAACTGGCGATTGCGAACCGCGATCACACCCGGGCGTTCGCGGCGTACGAGGACGCGATGAACGACTACGTGGTTAAAAGCCGAGCGTTTGCGATCGGCGCTGCCAAGCGGCTTTTGCCTGCCAGCCAATTAGGGGTCTGGTCGGTCATCGGCGCCGGGCTGTTGATCAGCCACCTGCCAGTTCCGGTGACGCGGTCGCTGACCAAAATCACCCCGCGGACAGTGCGGCTACATGACTCCGTCGCGATCAAGGATTACCCGAGCGATTCGGCATTGAATCGATAGCGACGCTCTAGTCACTCGTGCAGGTGCAGGCGTTCGCCGTGTACACCGAAAATCATGATTGCCTCCGCCGGACCGTCCGCGGCGCCGAACCAGTGCGGGGTCCAGGTGCTGAACTCGACGGCTTCGCCGGGCTTGATGACGAAATCGCGCTCGCCGAGGATGAGTCGAATGCTGCCGGACAGCACGTACATCCAGTCCTGGCCCTCGTGAACGGGTAACTCGGCGGGCGGTTTTCGGCGTTTTGCGGCGATTCGGATCTTGAAGGCATGCAGGCCGCCCGCGGCGGCCTGGCGTGTCAGCGGCCAGTAGGTGACATCGTTGTGGGTGTGGGAGGCGCCGCGCACCCGCGGATCGGGCGCTTCGGGTGCCCGCAGCAGTTCGTCGGTGCTGACCGACAGCGCCTCGGCGAGGCGGGGGAGGTGGTCCAGGGCAAGCCGACGCTTGCCCGACTCGAGGCGGCTGAGCGTGGACACGTCGATGCGGGCGCTGCGGGCCACGTCCTCCAGCGTCAGCCCGCGCTGAACGCGTAGGTCCCGCAGCCGCCGTCGAACCCGCAGGTCGACGTCGTCCTCGGTAAGGGTCTTTGCCTGCATGGCAAATAAGATTGGCAGATCGCGTGCCCCGCGGCAAGCTTGCGGCATGAACGAAACGCAGGCGCACTGGGAAGAGCACTACGGGGAGCGCGACCGAATCTGGACTGGACGGGTCAACGTCCGCCTCGCGGAGGTGGCCGCCGAACTACCAGTCGGGAGGGCGCTCGATCTCGGCTGCGGTGAGGGCGGCGACGCGGTGTGGCTTGCCGAACGCGGCTGGGACGTCGTCGCGGTCGACATCTCCGAGACGGCGCTGGGGCGGGCCGCAGAAGAAGCGAGTTCTCGTGGTGTCGCGGACCGCATCGAATTTGTCCAGCTCGACCTGTCCGACAGCTTCCCCGACGGCACGTTCGACCTTGTCTCAGCGCAGTTCCTGCATTCCATGGTCCGGTTGGACCGGCCGAAGATCCTCGCCAACGCCGCGGCCGCGGTGCGTCCGGGTGGGCTGCTGCTGATCGTCGACCATGGCTCGGCGCCTCCGTGGGCGTCGAAGCTGGATCATGTCCACGAATTCCCCAGTGCCGAAGAGGTCGTCGCCGGATTGGACCTCAGTGCCGACGAATTCGACCGTCTCCGGGTCGAGGAGATCGAGAGGGACGTCGTCCGTCCCGACGGCGATGTGATCCCGTGGATGGACAACGTCATCGTTCTGCGTCGACGGGCATCGTCCTAGGACATACTCACCCAGGTGACTCGCTAGCTTTCCACTTCCGGTACCGCTCGGGCATGCAACGGGCGCACGGCCGGTAACCGGCCGCGACGGCGGCGGCTTCGTCGGCGAAGAACACCCGGTGCTTGACGTAGCCGCCCCTGGCGATCGCGCGCAGCGCCGACGGACAATCCAGCCGACCGTAGATCCGTGTCGCGCGGTGCCCGCCGATGGTGCCGCGGACCTTCAAGCGGCGTCGTGAAACACGAGGCCAAGCGTGAGTCGCTCACCGGAGCGGACCGCCGAAACACCGTGCCGCACAGGCGCCGCCGACCATCCCCTGGCTGACTGGACGGGCCGCTCGCGGGTGGTGAACACGAAGCCGTGGCCGTGCGGAAGCAGGGTGGCCGTACCGCGGGACTGCGCACGCGGCCGCTGCTCGAGCAGCAGGAATTCGCCGCCGGTGTGGTCGACGCCCGGCTCGGACAGGTTGACTACGACTTGTAGTGGAAAGACCAAGTCCCCGTACAGGTCTCGATGCAGCGCGTTCCAGTCACCCGGTCCGTACTTGAGCAGGATGGCCGTCGACTTGGTCTGTCCCGCCGCGTGGCACATTTCGAGCCATTCGTCGAGGTGATCCGGCCATGGTGCGGGCCGGCCCAGCTTGCGCCACCAGTCCCGTGCGATCGGCAGCAGCCGTGGGTACAGGGCACGTTTGAGCTCGTCGATCGGCTCCGGGTAGGGCCGCCTGAAGTACCGGTATTCGCCTTCGCCGAACCGGTATCGGCTCATTTCGATCGTGGCGCGGAACAGGCCGTCGTCGGGATAGAGCCCGCGGATCGCGGCGGCCTCGGTCTTGGTCACCAGCTGCGGCAGCAGGGCGCCGCCGACGTCGTTGATCTCAGCGGCGACGGCGTCCCAGTCGGCGGAGTCGACCCGCTTCTGCCATTTCGTCGCGCCCATCAGAACAACCGCGCCGCCCGCAGTTCGGCCGGCTCCTCGAGGTCGAGCAGGAACTGCTTGCGCTCGAGCCCGCCCGCATAGCCGGTCAGCTTGCCGTTCTTCCCGACCACCCGGTGACACGGAACGATGATCGAGAGCGGATTGCGGCCGACGGCCGCGCCCACCTCCTGGGCGGTCGATCCGTCGGCCAGCTGCGCGGCGAGCTCGCCGTAGCTGACGGTTTCGCCGTAAGGGATGGTGGTCAGCCGGGCCCAGACCCGTTGCTGCAGATCGTCGCCGCGCAGCGAGGTCGGCAGATCGAAATCGTCCGGTCGCCGCCAGGAAGTCGGTGAGCTGGGCCTGCGCCTCGGCCAGCAAGGCGTCTGATCCGGCGTCCACCCGCGGCCCGAACGCGTCCGTCGGCGGCCGATACCAGTGATGCGGGAAGTACAGCGCCGATCAGCGCATCGCCGTCGCCGACCAGGGTCAGCTCGCCCAGCGCGCTGTCGATCACCGTGTGTCGTGTGTTCATCGGTCGTCCTCTCCTCATCCAGTAGACGAGGCAGCAGGGCGGTGTGTGAGATTCGTTTCGGAGAGGCCGGTCAGGGCCTGCGGCAATGGGCCTTGGTGCAGGACGCCGAGCCGTTGGGTGGCGCGGGTGAGGGCGACGTAGAGTTCCGCTGCGCCACGTGGGCCGTCGGCAACGATCCGTTCCGGCTCCACCACCAACACGGCGTCGAACTCCAGGCCCTTCGTTTTCGACGCAGGCACCGTACCCGGCACACCCGCCGGCCCGATCACAACACTGGTGCCCTCGCGGCCGGCTTCCTGTTGCACGAATTCCTCGATAGCAGAGTGCAGTTCGCCGTCGGTGACTCGCCGGGACCACGGCGGGACCCCACTTGCGCGGACCGACTCCGGAGGCTGCACCCCCGGTGCGAAATCGGCGAGCAGCGCGGCCGCGACGGCCATGATCTCCGCAGGGGTGCGGTAGTTCACCGACAGCGACCGGTAGACCCAGCGACTGGGCACGTAGGGCTCCAGCATCGTGTCCCACGACGTCGCGCCTGCCACCGACCGGCGTTGGGCGAGATCGCCGACCACCGTGAAGGATCGGCTCGGGCAGCGCCGCATCAGCACCCGCCAGTCCATTTCGGATAGCTCCTGGGCTTCGTCGACCACGATGTGGCGGTAGGTCCAGTCCCGGTCCGCGGCCGCGCGTTCCCCGAGTTCGCGTGTGTCGCGTTCGACGAATCGATCCGCCAGATCCTCCGCATAGAGCAGGTCCGTGGCGAGCAGATGGTCCTCGTCGTCCATCAGGTCCTCGCGTCTGGTCATGTTGTCCAGCACGGTGGCGGCGTACTGTGCCTCGGCCTTGCGTTCCCGTTCCGCGGAATCGTCGGACGCCCTGTCGGGGCCCAGCAGATCGACCAGCTCGTCGAGCAGCGGCACATCCGATACCGTCCACGCGTCGCCGTCGTCACGCAACAGCGCTGGGTCGGCGCCTGCCGCGCGCAGCCGTTCGGGCGACGTGTACAGCTGTGCCAGCAGGGTTTCCGGCATCAGGATCGGCCAGAGTTCATCGAGCGCTGTGGTGAACGCTTCGTTGTCGGCCAGCTCTGCGAGCAGATTGGCCCGCAGCCGTTCCCATGCCTGGCTGTCCGCGCGCGTCAGCCAGCCCCGGCCGATCCGGGCTATCGCACGCTCGGTGAGCACGTACGTGACGATCTCGCTGAATACCGCGCGGGCCCGGTTGTGCGGCAGCCCGCTCGCGCGCGCCTCCTGGACGGCCCACTCCGCGGTTTCGGCGTCGATTCGCATTGTGACGTCCGCGAGTTCGACCGGAAGCGGGTGTTCGGGTACGCGCTGTCGATCGGCGATCGCTGCG
This sequence comes from uncultured Actinomycetota bacterium, assembly GCA_963713225.1. GTDB lineage: Bacteria > Actinomycetota > Actinomycetes > Mycobacteriales > Mycobacteriaceae > Mycobacterium. The sequence goes on from CAVQLB010000008.1 coordinate 99,526, forward strand.
GCGAGCACGTCCAGAATCTCGCGTGAGCCCTTGAGCCGCGCGGCCTCCGGGATGTCCTCACCGGTCGCGCGCAGACCGGGCACGAGGTCGCCGGTGGTCATGAACACCACGTCGGTCTCGCCCAGAGAGGGCAGTACTCGGCCGATGTGGTTCAGGAATGCCGGATTGGGCCCGACGACGAGCACGCCGTGGTTCTCGATCCGCTTGCGCTGGGTGTAGAGCAGGTACGCGACGCGATGCAGCGCCACCACGGTTTTGCCGGTGCCCGGGCCCCCTTCGATCACGAGCACCCCGGGATGATCCAGCCGGATGATCTCGTCCTGTTCGGCCTGAATCGTCGCGACGATGTCGCGCATACCGTCACCCCGTGGCGCGTTGACCGCGGCGAGCAGTGCCGCATCCGCGGAGAGGACGCCGTCGACTCGCTGTGCACCGTCGGGACGGCCGAGGATCTCGTCGGTGAAGTCGACGAGGTGGCGCCCTCGAGTGTGGAACTGGCGGCGCCGACGCATGTTTTCGGGGCTCGCGGCGGTGGCGACGTAGAACGCGCGCGCTGCAGGCGCCCGCCAGTCGAGCAGCAGCGGTTCGTACTCGTTCGCCTTGTCGAAGATGCCGATCCGGCCGATGTAGGAACGGTCGCCCGAAAGTGCGTCCAACCGGCCGAAACACAGCCCGTTGTCGGCCACGCCCAGCCGCTTCGCCTCTCTGGCCAGCGCACGCACCTCGGCATCCCGCTCCACCAGCGTCCCGCCATTTTGGAGGTCGATGGGACCCCGCAATGCTGCTCGGTAACTGCCCTTTACCCGCGCGCGCTCGGCGTCGAGCCGGGCGTACAGCTCGGTCACGTAGGTCTGCTCTGACTGCAGTTCGTCTTCGTAGTCTCGACTTGTCACATGCCTCTTTTCGCAGCTTGTAGCTTGGACCAGCGATTGTGCGCCATGACCCCGGTCTTGCCGCAAGCCCCCGGGTGCGTTATATGTTGAAGAGGGAAAAGGAGCGCATCTCCTTTTCCTTTTTGTCTCCGGGGGTTGTCGGACCCGCACTATATGATCGAACGTATGTTCGACATGATGGTCACGATGGCTCCGACGGAGTTGGTGGTGGCGATCGCCGAGTCGCAGCGCCAGGAGTCGATGTTGGTGGCGCAGCGGCTGGCTGATGTCGCCGAGTTGTTGGCGCAGCGGACCAACGAGGTCGAGGCCGAGGACCCTGACCCGGGCTTCATGATGGTGACGGGGTTTCAGCGCGCTACTGCCGAGGTCGCCGCGGCGTGCAACCTGTCTCCTGCGGCCGCCAGCATCATGGTTTCGCATGCCGATACTTTGGCGGAGCGGCTGCCCAAGGTGGCAGCGGTACTCGCAGTCGGTGATACCGATTGGCGCACCGTGCAGGTGATCATCACTCGTACCGAGTTCGTCGCGGACTCCGTGATAGCGGGGTTGGACGCCAACCTGGCCGAGCGGATCTCAAAGTGGCACTGCTGGTCCCGCAGGAGAATCATCAACGCTGTGGACGCCACGGTGCGCGGCATGGATCCCGACGCCGTCCGTGAGCGCGAGCGCCAGGAGGACAAGCGCCGCGTCGACGTGATCGCGGTGGGCGATGGGACAGCCAAACTCGACGGCATCATCGCCGCCGATGCCGCGGCGGCCTTCGACAAGCGACTGACCGAACTGGCCACCGCGGTGTGCCGCGAGGATCCCCGCACCGTCAAACAGCGCCGCGCTGATGCGATGAAGGCCTGGCCGAAGGGCCGGAGATTTGGCCTGTGAATGTGGCGCTGACGGACTGCCCGCAACCGATCTGCGGATGACCGCGTGCGACCGACGCGGATGGTGATCAATGTCATCGCCGGCGCGGAGACGGTTCTGGGCGGCGGCAGCGAACCCGGATACCTCGAGGGTTATGGCGTGATCGATGCCGAACAGGTGCGCCAACTCGCGCAGGATGCTTCGCTGCGCCTTGTTGAGGATCCGACGGTGAGCGACGCCGAGGCTCTGCGCTACCAACCGTCCGCGGCCGTGGAGCGAGCAGTCCGCTTGCGAGACTTGACATGCCGGTTCCCGGGTTGCGACCGGCCCGCCGTTGTGTGCGACCTCGACCACACCGTCGCGTTCAACCATGCCGATCCCCGCAAGGGCGGCTTGACGGTAGCCCACAATCTCAAATGTCTGTGCCGACAACATCATCGACTCAAGACGTTCCATGACGGTTGGCGCGATGAACAGCTCCCAGATGGGACGGTGATTTGGACATCGCCGACCGGTGAGATTTATCGAACCGTGCCCGGGGGTGTCGAATTGTTCCCCGATATGGGGTCGCAGTCTGCCTGCCGCGAACCGAAACCGGTTCGCCGCAACCGGTCTCGTGAGCGGGCCGCACGTATCGCCCGTATCCGCATCCGTAATCGAATTCAGCGGCCGATCAACGAGGCGCACCGTCGACTCCAACAAGCGCGCAGACGCGAGATCGACTACCGCCGGACCCGCAACCGGATGCGCAAGACCCTGTTCCTCCTCAAGGGCGGGCCCAGCACCAGCCCATTCTGCAGCTGGGTCAACGAACCCACTCGAACCCGAAGAGCTGCCACCCGACTGGCGACCGCCACCGGCACGACCACCGGGGCCAGACGATCCGCCGTTCTGAGAATCAGCACACGGCCATATCTAGCGCCCTGGCTTCCACGGCGTGAGACGCGGGGTCCACGCGGGGACGTTGCGGCGGTACTCCTCGTACTGTTCGCCATACGTCTGGACGAGGGTCGGCTCCTCGTACCACCGGACGAATGATGCGGTGACGATCCATCCGATCACGGCGTAGACGACGAGCCAGATGCTGTCGAAAAGCAATGCCTGGCCAAGGATTGCGGTGAGCAGTCCCGCGTACATCGGGTTGCGGACGAAACGGTTGAAACCGGTGACGACCAGACGCTCGGTCGGCGCTAGGGGCATGGGTGTTCCGCCGGCCTTGGCGAACTGGACGAAGGCGTGGACCGGGGGAATGAGGCCGAGAACGATCAGGACCACGCCCAAGACCACCCGTAGCGTCGGGCTGGACCCGGGGATCTCCCAATGGGTGATCAGCCACGGGCCCAGCCCGACGAAGGTTCCGGGTGCCACGACGAAGAAGGCCGCTGACCCGAGCGCGGCGGTGGAGGTTCGCACCGACTAAGTATTAGGCCAGTTCTCCGTCAGCTGTGTCAGACGCACGCTGTTGCCGGACGGATCGCGGAAACCCGAGTCGATGCCGTACGGCATCTGGTTCGGCGGCTCGGTGAATTCGACGCCGCGGGAAGTCAATTCCTCATAGGACTTGTCGATGTCGTCGGTGGTCAGGAACACCGTGCCGGCGAATCCCTTCGCGGTCAGATCCAGCACTTGCTTCCTGGTGGCGTCGTCCATGAGTGGCTCGCCGGGCACGGCCATCAACACCACGTTGACGTCGTCCTGCCCGGGTGGCCCGACGGTGAGCCAACGGAAGGCGCCCATCTCCTCGGGGAACGACACATCATCGCGCACTTCCATGCCGACCTTGTCGGTCCAGAATTTCAGTGCGACTTCTTGGTCATGAACCCACAGGTGGGCGCTGGCAATTTTCATCATGGCTCTGACGCTACGGGCGGTCGCCGGGCCCCGTCTTCTTCCCGTGTGCTGTTTTGACCCGGCTGTCTGCGAGCGGTCGGGTGTCGCGGGCGAGGATGCAGCTGGGTATTCGTGCGTAGATCACGGCGGGCGGCATGCTGTCGCGATAGGCGGCCGGCGGCAGACCGTAGACCCGAGCGAAGCTCGAGGTGAAGGAACCGACGCTCTGCAAGCCGACCATCACGCAGATGTCGGCCACCGACCGGTCAGTGTGACGCAGCAGGGACGCGGCCCGCTCCAAGCGCCGGGTCTGCAGGTATGCCCTCGGCGATTCACCGAACGACCGGGTGAACATCCTGCTGAAGTGGGCGCGCGACAGGCCGGCCGCCGCCGCCAGATCGTCGACCGTGATCGGCTCGGCGTAGCGCGAATCGACGAGATCTTTCGCACGTTGCAGGTAACGGGCGGGAGGCACCTGGGGCACTGGAATATTATGTACGAGTGAACGAGTTGGCCGGGCGGCCGCGGATCATCGTGAGGTGATTCGAGGAAAGTCCGGACTTCACAGAGCGGGGTGATTGCTAACGGCAATCCGAGGTGACTCGCGGGAAAGTGCCACAGAGAACAGACCGCCACCTTTGGTGGTAAGGGTGAAACGGTGCGGTAAGAGCGCACCAGCATCCCGGGTGACCGGGATGGCTAGGCAAACCCCACCCGAAGCAAGGCCAAGAGGCCGCACCTGGTGCGGCTGCGCAGGCGCTCGAGGGTTGCTCGCCCGAGCCTGCGGGTAGGCCGCTCGAGGCACCCGGTGACGGTGTGCCCAGATGGATGGTCGCCGCCTCGTCGCCGCGGTAGTTCGCGGCGCCGGGGAACAGAATCCGGCTTACAGGCCAACTCGTTCGCCCCACCTCTAGTGGGTCTTGCGCACCGACTTGTCCAATTTCTTCAGCGCGCTGTCGAGCCGCCTGCGGGAGCTGCGCGCCAGGTCATCTTCCTGCGCGTACAGCAGGCCGTAGGTGAACGTGTCCTCGCCGGCCTCGTGGGCGGCGTCAGCTTGCTGACTCAGGTGCGTCCGGCTGACGACGCTGTCCTGATGGTCGCCCAGCAGGGTCTGGATGCTCTTGGCCCGATCGGACACCTTGTCGGCACCGGTCGCAGCCGCGGTGTAGCGGAGCCGTTTGGCGCCCTTGCGAATTCGGTGCAGTGCCTCGTCGCGGTCCGCGTCGGCCGCACCGGCCGCGTTCTTGGCCGCTTTGCGGACTCGTTTGTACGCCGAGTCGATGCTGACGGGCGCGGGCTCTTCCTGACCCGGCGCTGTCGACGGCGGCTCGGCGGCCACCAGCCCCTCGAGCGCATCGAGCAGCCGGAAGTAGCGCTCCGAGCGCATTGCGATCAGTGACCGTCGCAAACCGGACCTGTAGCGCCGCTTGGCGCCGTCGACGAGGCGTTTCCGGATCGGGCCGCGGACGAGGTCCTCCGGCAGTTCGTCCAGCGCGCGTTCATAGCGCTCGGCCAACACCTCGGCATCCCGTGCGACGCCCAGCACCCCGGCCAGCTGGCGCAGCTCGTCGAGAACCCAGGCGTCCTTGGAGATGCCGAAGGCCCCCTCGGATGCCTGCAGCAGGCTGCGTATCTTGCGGGTGGTGACCCGCATCTGGTGGACCGAGTCGTAGACGTCCGCCCGCACCGCCCGGTCCCATTCGACAAGCTGGTGGACCTGTTCGGCGACGGCCGCGTGTATCGGATCGGCGCCCGTCGTATCCGCTTCCGACTCGTCCTCGTCTTCGGCTGATCCTGCCGCCAGCACGCGGGCGAGCTTCGACCCGTGTCCGGCAGGCACCGCGCCTGCGTCCAGGAGCCGGTTGGCCAGCCGGTCAAGCAGGTCCGGCGACGCGGGCGCGTCCTCGACGAGCTCCAGCTCCCATTCTCGCCACTGCTGCTCGTCACCCTCGCCGGTCGACGCGGTCACCTTGTCGTCACTGAACTCGGCGATCGCCGAGCCCGCGGCGTCGTAGAGCAGGTCGACCGTGCGGTGGGTGGAGATTCGGGCGACGGGCCCCAGCGGCCGGTCACGCACGATCGCGAGCACGACGTCCTTGAGTGGGTCCGGAACCGACCCGGCGGCACCGTCGTCCAGCGGCGATCGCACCTCGGTGCGGGTGTCGGGGCCTGCGGGCAGCTTGAGGTGCCAGCCGGCGTCCGTTCCGCCGGTACGCCTGCGCAGCGTCACGTGGTGGGCAGCCAGGTCGTGAGCCGGGGTGTCGAAGTAGACGGCCTCGAGCTGCTGCGACGGCGACCGTTCCACCCGCGCGACCGACGAGAGTCCCTCGAACGACGGCGAGACAGTGGACTCGATCACGTCGAACTTCCGCTCGACCTCGGTGTGCCGGGAGGTCTTCGGCGTGCTGGCAGCCATCTCCACCTTCGTCGTGTGTGCTTCGGACAGCGAACAGCGTGCCACATCCGGGTGAACAACCGGCCGGGCCTCGCAGATACAGTCCAGGTGTGACCGAATACCAGACCATCACGCTCGAGCAGTCCGGCCCCATCGCCAGGATCACCATGAACCGGCCCGATGCCGCAAACGGCATGAACGACACCATGACTCGTGAGTTGGCCGACGCCGCCAGGCGCTGCGACACCGATGCGACGAAGGTCGTGGTACTGACCGGCTCGGGCCGATTCTTCTGCGCGGGAGGCGATCTCAAGTCATTCGCGACGGCGCCGAGCCGGGGGCGGCACATCAAGGGTGTCGCCGATGACCTGCACCGCGCAATCTCGACGTTCGCACGCATGGACGCGGTGCTGATCACCGCGGTCAACGGCACGGCCGCGGGGGCAGGCTTCTCCATCGCGGTGACCGGCGACATCGTCCTCGCCGCCGAATCGGCGTCGTTCACGATGGCCTACACGCGGGTGGGACTCAGCCCCGACGGCAGCTCCTCCTACTTCCTGCCGCGGTTGATCGGCATCACCAAGACGAAGGAGCTGATGCTCACCAACCGGACGCTTTCGGCTCAGGAGGCGTCGCAGTGGGGGCTGGTCACCGAAGTGGTGGCCGACGACGAGCTGGCCGCCAGGACCGATGAACTCGCCGCCCAAATGGCAGCCACCGCAAGTGGATCCAACGGTGGCGTCAAAGCCCTGATGCTGGCGACGTTCTCCAGCGGCCTGGAGGAACAGATGGAACTCGAAGGCCGCATCATCGCTGCGCGCGCCGAATCCGCCGACGGGCGTGAGGGAGTCGACGCCTTCCTGGCGAAGCGCAAACCCAAATTTGCCTAGTCGGGCTATCCAGCCTAGAAGCTGTGCTCCTCGGCGGGGAACGTACCGCTGGCCACCTCGTCGGCGTATTGCGAGGCTGCGCGACGCAATTCCTCGCCCACGTCGCCGAAGCGCTTGACGAACTTGGCGGTCTTGCCGCTCGTCATGCCGGACATGTCCTGCCAGACCAGCACCTGCGCGTCGCAGTTGGGTCCTGCACCGATGCCGATCGTCGGGATGGTCAGCTTGCCGGTGATCTGGGTGGCCAGTTCGGCGGGCACCATCTCCATGACCACCGAGAACGCGCCGGCCTCCTGAACCGCGATCGCGTCGTGCACGGTCTGCTCGGCGGCGTCGCCGCGGCCCTGCACCCGGAAGCCACCCAGGACGTTGACGCTCTGCGGGGTGAAGCCGATGTGCGCCATCACCGGAATGCCTGCGGCGCTGATCGTGGCGATCTGGTCGGCAACCCGCTCGCCGCCTTCCAGCTTCACTGCGTGTGCACCGGTTTCCTTGAGGAAGCGGGTCGCCGTCTCCAACGCCTGCTGCGGCCCGGACTCGTAGCTGCCGAACGGCATATCCGCGACAACCAAGGCGTGGGGCGCACCCCGCACCACACCGCGGACCAGCGGAATCAGCTCTTCGACGGTCACCGGCACGGTGGTGTCGTAGCCGTAGACCACATTGGCAGCCGAGTCGCCGACCAGCAGCACCGGGATGCCCACGTCATCGAAAACGCGGGCCGTGGAGTAGTCGTACGCGGTCAGCATGGCCCACTTGTGGCCCTCTGCCTTCCACTTCTGCAGGTGATGGGTGCGGACCTTCGTCCGCGGCTTGTCGGTGGCAGCACCGTAAACAGTTTGTTCAGACATCGTTGTCCCTCGTGTCTGTTCGGTCGATCCTCGTGGCCCGTTCCGGGTCCCCGGGTTCGTCTGACCCCATAAGTGTGCCACTACCTGGCAAGAAGATGAACTTCGGGTTAAGTGGATTTCCTCACATTACGATCGGCCACATGCAACGGCTCAGTGGTCTCGACGCCAGCTTCCTTTACCTCGAAACCGCTGCACAGCCCATGCATGTGTGCTCGATCCTCGAGCTGGACACCTCCACCACGCCGGGCGGCTACACATTCGACCGGATGCGCGACGAGTTGGGGCTGCGCATCAAGGCGATGCCGCAATTCCGCGAGAAGCTCGCCGACAGCCGGTTCAATCCGGACCATCCGGTGTGGGTTGAGGACGAAGACTTCGACGTCGACCGGCACCTGCACCGCATCGGTCTTCCTGCGCCTGGCGGCCGCCAGGAACTGTCGGAGATCTGCGGTCACATCGCCTCGCTGCCGCTGGATCGCAGTCGCCCGCTGTGGGAGATGTGGGTCATCGAGAACGTCGCGGGCACCGACGCACACGCGGACGAGGGCGGCCGGCTGGCGGTCATGACGAAGGTGCATCACGCCGGAGTGGATGGCGTGACCGGTGCCAACCTGATGTCTCAGCTGTGCGGTACCGAAGCCGACGCGCCCGCCCCCGATCCGGTCGACGGTGTCGGCGGCGGCAGCGGACTCGAGATCGCGGTGAGCGGCGCGGTGAAGTTCGCCACTCGGCCGTTGAAGTTGGTCAACGTGCTGCCGACGACCCTGTCCTCGGTCGTGGACACCGTCAAGCGCGCGCGCAGCGGCCTCGCGATGGCGCGGCCGTTCGCCGCCCCGCAGACTCCGTTCAACGCCAACGTGACCGGCCACCGCAACATCGCGTATGCGCAGCTGGACCTCGAGGACATCAAGACGGTGAAGAACCGCTACGGCGTCAAGGTCAACGATGTGGTGATGGCACTGGTCTCCGGGGTGCTGCGCAAGTTCCTCGACGATCGCGGCGAGCTGCCGGAATCCACGCTTGTCGCGATGGTCCCGGTCTCGGTGCACGACAAGTCGGACCGGCCCGGTCGTAACCAGGTATCCGGCATGTTCTCCAACCTCGAGACTCATATCGATTCGCCCAGCCAGCGGCTGAAATCCATCTCAGAGTCGAATTCTGTTGCCAAGCAACACAGTTCAGCGATCGGCGCGACCCTGTTGCAGGACTGGACCCAGTTCGCCGCCCCCGCGGTGTTCGGTGTCGCGATGCGCGTCTACGCCAGCTCACGGTTGAGCGGGGCACGGCCGGTGCACAACTTGGTCATCTCAAACGTGCCCGGTCCGCAGATCCCGCTGTACTTCCTGGGTTCCGAGGTCAAGGCGATGTACCCGCTTGGGCCGATCTTCCACGGCTCCGGTCTCAACATCACTGTGATGTCGCTGAACGGGAAGTTGGACGTCGGCATCGTGTCCTGTCCGGAACTGTTGCCAGATCTGTGGGACCTCGCCGACGACTTCGAGGTTGCACTCGACGAGCTGTTGCACAGCGCAGCTTAGACCCGCCGGAGTGGCGGTCTGCCAGGGCTGATGCCAGTTCATGGCAGCATGGCGTGTCATGAACCTGAAGCAGGGGATCCTTGCGGCCGCACTGGTTGTGTTGCTGGTGGCCGGTTGCAGCAAGGTCGTCGACGGTCGCGCCGTCATCGCGGTGCCCAGACCGGGGACGCCAGTGCAGTGGACGCCCTGTCGTTCGTCCAATCCGGCAATCGAGCTTCCGACCGATACCGAATGCGGCAAGCTCTCGGTGCCCGTGGACTACAGAAAGCCCGACGGCGACGTCGCACGGATCGCGATGGTCAGGTTCAAGGCCACCGGCGAGAAGATCGGTTCGCTCGTGATCAATCCGGGTGGACCCGGTGAATCCGGCGTCCAGTCCGCCGTCCTCATGGTGGGAACGCTGCCGGCACCCGTGCGCGAACACTTCGACGTGGTCGGCTTCGACCCGCGTGGGGTCGGTACGTCGACGCCCTTGGTGTGGTGCAACTCCGATGCCGACAACGACCGGCAGCGGGCGGACCCACAGGTTGACTATTCGGCCGAAGGCGTCGAGCACATCAACAACCTGACAAAGGAGTTCGTGCAGCGCTGCGTCGACAAGGTGGGTAAGGAATTCCTGGCCAACGTTGGAACGGCGAACGTGGTCAAGGATCTGGACGCCATTCGGGCCGCGGTCGGCGACGAAAAGCTGACCTATCTCGGCTACTCGTACGGCACCCGGATCGGTGGGGCCTACGCCGAAGAGTTCCCGCAGAATGTGCGGGCGATGATCCTCGACGGTGCGATCGACCCGAGTGCCGATCCGATCGAGGCCGACATCCGCCAGGCGGCGGCCTTCCAGCAGGCGTTCGACGACTACGCCGCTGACTGCGCCAAGGACCCGAACTGTCCGTTGGGTACCGACCCCGCCAAGGCCGTCGCCACCTATGAGAGCCTTATCGACCCGCTGGTGGAAAAGCCGGCCAAGACCAGGGATCCGCGTGGCCTCGCCTACAGCGATGCGCTGGTCGGCACGATCCTGCCGCTGTACTCGCCGACCCTGTGGCCCGGTCTCACGGAAGGGCTGAACGAACTCAAAGCCGGCCATGGGGACAAGCTCCTGCAGCTGTCCGACGATTACATGAACCGAGACCCCGAAGGGCACTACGACAATGCGACCGATGTGCGGGTCGCCGTCAACTGCGTCGACAAGCCCCCGATAACCGACCCCGCCAAGGTCGTCGACGCCGACCGCAGAACCCGCGAGGTGGCGCCGTTCATGAGCTACGGCGAGTTCACCGGCCATGCTCCGATGAGCACCTGTGCGTTCTGGCCGGTTCCGCCGACCAGCCAGCCGCACGAGCTTTCCGTCAAGGGCCTGCCGCCGATCCTGGTCGTCTCCACGACGAACGACCCCGCGACGCCGTATGAGGCCGGTGTCGATCTGGCCAAGCAGCTCGGCGGCACGCTCGTCACCTTCGACGGGACGCAGCACACCGTTGTGTTCCAGGGCAACAAGTGCATTGACGACATCGCCGCCACATATCTCGTCGACGTGACCGTCCCGCCGCCGGACACCCGCTGCTGACATTTTCGACGCCTGAGCACGCCAAGGTCTCCGAACGGTCACCGTCCGATTGCGCCCGCGTTCAAGCCGTTATGCGCGTGCGACGATGACTGCCATGTGGCGGGTGGGGAGGAGTGGCGCGCCGCTGCTGACATGCGTGCTGGTGGCTGGCTTCTTATCTCCGACCGCTATGGCCACGCCCGAGGGACAGGCGGCTGATGCCTTCGGTCAACCGCCGGTCTGGGGCGGCTGCGAACAGTTCGTCGGCGATACCAGGGGCATCGCGACCGCGCAGTGCGGCACCGTGGCGGTTCCGGTTGACTACGCCAATCCCCAAGGCGCACAAGCACAACTGGCGGTCATCCGAATACCCGCAACCGGTGACCGCATCGGGGTGCTGATGGTGAATCCGGGCGGCCCCGGGGCTTCGGCAGTCGACACCGTCGCCGGCATGGGCGTGGCGCTCGCCGACACCGACATTCGCCGAAGGTTCGACCTCGTCGGCTTCGACCCCCGCGGAGTCGGGCACTCCACCCCCGAACTGCGATGCCGCACCGATGCAGAATTCGACGCGTATCGCCGGGAACCTAACGCCGACTACAGTGCCGCGGGTGTCGCGCACATCGAAGCGCTGTACCGCCAGTTCGCGCAGCGCTGCGAGCAGCGGATGGGCAAGGGATTTCTGGCCAACGTCGGCACCGCACCTATCGCCCGGGACATGGACTTGGTGCGAGCGGCGTTGGGCGAGAACCAGATCAACTATCTCGGATACTCCTACGGCACTGAAATCGGTGCGGCGTATGCCGAGGCTTACCCCGACCGGGTTCGGGCCATGGTCCTCGATGGTGCCGTCGACCCGAGTCTTGACCCGATCGATGAGAACCTCCGCCAAATGGCCGGATTCCAAACGGCTTTCGAGGACTACGCCGAAGATTGCGCGCAATTGGCGGGCTGCCCACTCGGCACCGATCCGGCACAGTTCGTCAACCGGTACCACCAGCTGATCAACCCGCTGGCCACTCAGCCCGCCAGGACGTCGGATCCCCGGGGCTTGAGCTACCAGGACGCGATAACCGGAACGGTCAACGCGCTCTACTCCCGTCAGTACTGGAAATTCCTGACCAGCGGACTGCTCGGCCTGCAGCGTAGATCCGACCCCGGAGACCTGCTGGTGCTCGCCGACGACTATCTGAACCGAGACGGGTCCGGCCACTATCAGAATTCGCAGGACGCGTTCTACGCCATCCGCTGCGTCAACGGCCCCTTTCCCTCCGACCCGGCGGTGTGGGCCGCCGCCGACCAACGCGCCCGCGAGCTCGCACCGTTCCTGAGTTACGGGTCCTTCACGGGTTTTGCTCCCCGTGATGTTTGCGCGATGTGGCCTGTACCGCCGACGACGACGCCGCAAGCCGCGGTGTCGCCGGGCCCGGGCAAGGTCGTCGTCGTGTCCACGACGCACGACCCGGCCACCCCGTATCAGGCCGGAGTCGACCTCGCCAAGCAGATGGGCGCGGGTTTGATCACGTTCGACGGCACCCAGCACACCGTCGTGTTCAACGGCGACGCCTGCGTCGATAGCGCCGTGGTGGCGTTCTTCGTCGACGGCGTGTGCGCCTGCCGAGGGTTTGCGGTGCTAGGTCGCCTCGACCTTGTAACACAGAATTAACAGGCGGTGCCTACTCTGCGGTTATGGATCGCCAGAAGGAATTTGTGCTGCGCACGCTGGAAGAACGGGACATCCGATTCGTTCGGCTGTGGTTCACCGACGTGCTCGGATTCCTCAAGTCGGTAGCGATCGCGCCCGCAGAACTCGAGGGGGCGTTCGAGGAGGGCATCGGCTTCGACGGCTCGTCGATCGAAGGGTTCGCCCGAGTGTCGGAATCCGACACCGTCGCCCGGCCCGATCCGTCCACTTTCCAGATCCTGCCGTGGACCACCAGCGGGGGAGACCACCACTCGGCCCGCATGTTCTGCGACATCACCATGCCCGACGGGTCGCCGTCCTGGGCGGACTCGCGCCACGTGCTGCGCCGCCAGCTGGCCAAGGCCAGCGACCTGGGCTTCTCCTGCTACGTGCACCCCGAGATCGAGTTCTTCCTACTGCAGCCTGGGCCCGACGACGGCTCCTCGCCGATTCCGGCCGATAACGGCGGCTACTTCGACCAGGCCGTGCACGACTCCGCGCCGAACTTCCGCAGGCACGCCATCGACGCCCTGGAGCAGATGGGCATCTCGGTGGAGTTCAGCCACCACGAGGGTGCGCCGGGCCAGCAGGAGATCGACCTGCGGTACGCGGACGCGCTATCGATGGCCGACAACGTGATGACGTTCCGGTACGTGGTCAAGGAGGTTGCGCTCGGCGACGGTGTGAAGGCGTCGTTCATGCCGAAGCCGTTCGCCGAGTACCCGGGCTCCGCGATGCACACCCACATGAGCCTGTTCGAGGGCGAGACGAACGCGTTCTACAGCCCGGACGACCCGCTGCAGCTCTCCGACACCGGAAAGTCTTTCATCGCAGGCATTCTGGAGCACGCCACCGAGATCAGTGCCGTGACCAACCAGTGGGTGAACTCCTACAAGCGGCTGGTGCACGGCGGCGAGGCGCCCACCGCCGCGTCTTGGGGCTTCGCCAACCGCTCGGCGTTGGTCCGGGTGCCGATGTACACGCCGCGCAAGTCGTCGTCGCGACGCGTCGAGGTGCGCAGCCCCGATTCGGCGTGCAACCCGTACCTGACGTTCGCGGTACTGCTGGCGGCCGGCCTGCGCGGTGTGGAAAAGGGCTACGTGCTCGGACCGCAGGCCGAGGACAACGTGTGGAGCCTCACCCCGGAGGAACGCCGCACGATGGGATACAAGGAATTGCCGGGAAGCCTCGGTGCGGCGCTCGAGCAGATGGAGGGCTCGGAGCTGGTGGCGGAAGCGTTGGGGGAGCACGTATTCGACTTCTTCCTTCGCAACAAGCGCGCTGAGTGGGAGAAATACCGCAGCCACGTGACGCCGTTCGAGCTGAAGACCTACCTGTCGCTGTAGCGGGCGGTATTTGACCGGGGGCGGTGCGATACCGTCCTGGGGTGGCCAAACCTGCGACGCAGCGACCGAAGCTGCCCAGCGTAGGCCGGCTCGGGCTGGTCGAACCGTCGGCTTCGGCTGATCTGGACCGGCTCGGCTGGAACACCGACGCGTACGTCGAGTTGTTGTGGTCGCTGTCCCGGGCCCCCGACGCCGACGCCGCGCTGCGGACGATGGTGCGGCTTGCCGAAGCGGCCGGTAGCGGCTGGGACGAACTCAACCATGCGCTGGTCAAGGATAAGGGCTGCGCGGGCGCCTGTTCGGCGTGCTCGGCTCGTCGCTGGCGCTGGGTGACCACCTGGTCGCGAATCCGCAGTCCTGGCATCTGCTGGCCGGCCACGTGACCCTGCCGTCGGCCGACGAACTGCGCACCGCCCTGACGGACGTCGCCGAATCGGTAACTGGTTCAAGCGATGTGATGCACGCATTGCGGGTCCTTTACCGCGACCGTTGTTGGTGCTCGCCGGTTTGGACCTAGCGTCGGTCGTAGAGAACGAGCCGGTGCTGCCGTTCACCGATGATCGGCGTGCATCTGTCGGATATGGCCGACGCCGCGCTGGCCGCCGCGCTGATGGTGGCGACCCGCTCGGTGTGCGGTGACGGGGAACCGCCACGGCTGGCGGTGATCGCGATGGGCAAGTGCGGTGCCCGCGAGCTGAACTACGTGAGCGACGTCGACGTCATCTTCGTCGCCGAGGAGGCCGACTCCGTCGCCACCCGGGTGGCAGGCGAGATGATGCGGTTCGCTTCGGAGGCGTTCTTCGAGGTCGACGCGGCGCTACGGCCCGAAGGCAAGCACGGTCAGCTGGTCCGGACGCTGGATTCGCATGTCGCCTACTACGAGCGCTGGGCGAAGACCTGGGAATTTCAGGCGCTGATGAAGGCCAGGCCCGCGGCCGGCGATGCGGAACTGGGCGAGCAGTACATCGCGGCGCTGATGCCGATGGTGTGGACGGCGTGCGAGCGTGAGGACTTCGTGCCGGAGGTGCAGGCGATGCGCCGCCGGGTCGAGTCGTTGGTGCCCGCCGACGAACGGGCGCGGGAGCTCAAGCTCGGCACCGGCGGGCTGCGCGACGTCGAGTTCGCCGTGCAGCTGTTGCAGCTGGTGCACGGCCGCAACGACGAGTCGCTGCATGTGGCGTCGACGGTCGACGCGCTGGCCGCGCTCGGGGCCGGCGGGTACATCGGGCGCGACGACTCCGCCAACATGACCGCGTCCTACGAGTTCCTGCGGTTACTGGAACACCGGCTGCAGCTTCAGCGGCTCAAGCGCACGCACATGTTGCCCGACGAGGACGACGACGAGGCGATGCGCTGGCTGGCGCGCGCGGCCCATATCAGGCCCGACGGTCAGCACGACGCTTCGGGGGTGCTGCGCGAAGAGCTCAAGCGGCAGAGCCTGCGGGTGTCGCGGCTGCACGCCAAGCTGTTCTATCAGCCGCTGCTGGAATCGGTTGGGCACCCGGAGCTCGGCTTGACCTCCGCGGCGGCCGAACGTCAGCTCGCCGCGCTGGGATACGAGAGCCCGCAGAGCGCAATGACGCACCTCGCGGCGTTGACCTCGCACAGCGGCCGACGCGGCCGGGTGCAGCAGGTGCTGTTGCCGACACTGCTGGACTGGCTGTCGGATACCCCCGACCCGGATGCCGGGCTGCTGGCCTATCGCCGGATCAGTGACGAGCTGGCCGACCATCGCTGGTATCTGGCCACGCTGCGCGACGAAGGTGCGGTGGCCAAGCGGCTGATGCGGGTACTGGGGACGTCGGCGTATGTGCCGGAGCTGTTGATGCGCGCGCCGGAGGTCATCCAGCAGTACGCGGACGGGCCGAACGGGCCGAAGCTGCTCGAGGTCGAGCCCGACGCGGTGGCGCGGGCGTTGGTCGCATCGGCGGGGCGGCATGCCGATCCGGTGCGTGCGATCGCGGCGGCCCGCACGCTGCGTCGTCGGGAACTGGCGCGCATCGCGTCGGCGGACCTTCTCGGCATGCTCGAGGTCACCGACGTCTGCAACGCGCTGACATCGGTGTGGGTGGCGGTGCTGCAGGCCGCGTTGGAAGCGGTGATCCGCGGCCAACACACCCGATAGCGGCGAGGCGCCTGCGCGGATCGCGGTGATCGGCATGGGCCGGCTGGGCGGCGGAGAGCTGGGCTACGGGTCGGACGCCGACGTGATGTTCGTGTGCGAACCCAACTCCGGCGTCGACGAATCCGCCGCGGTGCGGTGGTCGATCACGGTCGCCGAACAGGTGCGCTCGCTGTTGGGTACGCCGAGCGCCGATCCGCCGCTGGAGGTCGACGCGGGTCTGCGGCCCGAGGGCCGTAACGGCTCGCTGGTGCGCACCTTGTCTTCTTATGCGCAGTACTACGACCAGTGGGCGCAGCCGTGGGAGATTCAGGCGCTGCTGCGGGCGCACCGGGTGGCCGGCGACGAGGATCTCGGCGAGCGATTCTTGTTGATGGCCGACAAGACGCGGTTCCCGCCCGGCGGGGTGTCCGCCGAGGCGGTGCAGGAGATCCGCCGGATCAAGGCGCGCGTCGACTCCGAGCGGCTGCCGCGCGGCGCAGATCCCAACACGCACACCAAACTTGGCCGCGGCGGGCTCGCCGACATCGAGTGGACGGTTCAGCTGATTCAGCTTCGGCATGCGCACGAACTCCCGGCGTTGCACTGCACGTCGACGCTGGCGACGTTGGATGCGATCGGGGCGGCGGAACTGATCGCCAGAGGGAGACGTCGAGCTGCTTCGGGATGCGTGGTTGACCGCGACTCGGGCGCGCAATGCTCTGGTGCTGGTGCGGGGCAAGCCGACTGATCAACTGCCGGGACCGGGCAGGCAGCTCAATGCGGTCGCGCTGGCGGCGGGCTGGGACACCGACGACGGCGGCGAGTTCCTCGACAACTATCTGCGGGTGACCCGTCGGGCAAAGACGGTGGTACGAAAGGTGTTCGGTGGCTGAGGGCATGGATTTTTCGTTCGAGACGATCAGTGCCGCCGAGCTTGACCGGCTGCAGGCGTTATACACGCCGCTGACCGAGTCCGTGCGGCGTCTCGTCCAAGCCAGCCTTCGGACAGGCGCGGACGAGGGGACGGTCCGCGAGGCGCAGGCGGCGATCGAGGCAGTCGCGGAGAAGCTCGAGGGCACGGTCGACGAGCGCATGCCACGCCTTGCCGTCGATGGGCGCCCGGTGGTGTGGGGCAATCCTGCGACCGGATGGCGCAATGCGATCGCCCCTCCGCTCGTTGTTCACAACGAGTCGGATGGCCTGTGGTGGAGCGAGTTTGAGCTGGGGGAGACGTACCAGGGTCCGCCAGGATGGGTGCACGGAGGTGTGCTTGCTCTGGTGCTCGACCAGCTTCTCGGCGAGGCGGCCAGCGATGGGCTGACCAAGCCGATGTTCACGGGGACCATCACGCTGCGGTACTTGCGCGGCACGCCGCTGGGGCGGCTGAGGGCGGAGGCGGCGATCGAGCGCACGGACGGCTCCAAGACCTTCGTCAGCGGTCACATGAGTGACGCCGATGGCAAGACGGTTGAGGCTGAGGGGATCTGGATCAAGCCGGCGTGGGCGCGGGACGCTGGATGAAGTTCTACGTCAGCATCGCATTTCGCGAGACCAAAGAAGCGATCGAAATCGCGAAGGCCGCAGACGATCTCGGCTATGACGGGGTGGGGATTCCGGACCACATCATCAACCTGGAGACGCTGGCCACGCCGTATCCGTACACCCGTGACGGCGAGCGACGGTGGGAGCCGTTCACGCAGTGGCCCGATCCGTGGGTGCTCGTCGGTGCGATGGCCCAGGTGACGACGCGGCTGAAGTTCGTCACAACGGTGTATATCCCGGCGATGCGGGATCCGTATGCGGCGGCGAAAGCGATTGGTACGGCGGCATATTTGTCCGACGGGCGGGTTGAGCTGGGTATCGGTGTGGGCTGGTGTGAAGAAGAGTTCACGTTGATGGGTCAGCGGTTCGACCGGCGGGGCAAGCGGACGGACGAGATGCTGGAGCTGTTTCGCGCGCTGTGGGAGCCGGGGTGGACGGAGTTCGACGGCGAGTTCTATCAGACGCCGCGGCTGGAGATGGAGCCGACGCCGCCGCGGATCCCCATCTACGTCGGTGGGCTGAGCGACATCGCGTTGCGGCGGGCGGCACGCAACGACGGGTGGATCGGTGACTTGATTTCGACCGATAGGGCGATCGCGTCGGTGGAGAAGGTGCGGACGATGCGCGCCGAGAACGGGTTGTCGATGGACGGTTTCGAGGTCCTGACGCCGCTGACGGATGCCTTCATGCCAGAGCACTATGACCGTGCTGAGGCCGGCGGGATCACTGGCATCATCACGATGCCGTGGATGTTCTATGCAGGCCCCGAGGCTACGCTCAGCGAAAAGATCGACGGCATGAAGCGGTTCCGCAAGGACCTCGCGCTAGACCGCTGATTGCTGAGGTGTCGCACTGCCTGTGGCAAATTAGCGCTGATATTGAATCTACGTTCGTGCTATTTGATCGCAAAGATAAGTCAAATTTCTCGATCATTTACTCAAGCCTTTTTGCTGCCGCCACGAGGACCTCACGACGGCGAACACTTCGTTGAATGGATAGGCGCCTGCTAGCAAGCCTTGGAAGCTGGGTTTGGGTGTCTTTCGACCGCGAATTCGATGGGCGAAAATACGAGGTCGATAGGGCATCCTGGACCCTGAACAGGGCTAATGCTCAACCCCATACGAAGTGATCTTGGCAAAGTCTTTGCGTGGGGAAGATCATCTGCCTGACGATGTCGAAAATGACCCGTTCGCCGTGTGAGACGACTTACGCTCGCGGTACCGGGGTGGGAAGCGGGTACGAGGACAGCAAATCGGCGTTTCGGGCTGGTCGGATTCATGCGGCCAGCCTGCGCGAACTAACAGGGGTAGTCGACTACTCATGCTTTGGTGCTGTTTTCGCTCCTACGCTCGCTCCGTCGAGACGTAAGGCCAGCACACCGCCATAACGGCGGGAATCGGACGAGGGGGAACCATACATGGGATACGCCAAGCACGTGGGTCGCGTAGGGAGCGCTGGCAGTGGCACTTGGTATCGGAGCGGCAGTGGCCACCACGCCGGGTGTGGCATGGGCTGACGGCGACGAGGCACCGTCTTCGGTAGATGGGGGCACGCCCAGCGGCGATACCGATACTCCTGATACCCCGACGTCGCCGACAGAGCGGCAAGATCCAGGCGATGCAATCCGAAAGAGCATCGAACGCACCGCCGATAACCTGCGCAAGGTCGTTACCGGTGTGGTGCAGAGTTCCGGAGGAGCGATCACATCGACGCACCGCACCGGTACTGGCGCAAGAAATGGCAATGGTCCCACGGGTGCTCCTGACCCGAAGAACGAGCCACAGCGGACACCGCTCGTCGCCAACAACAGCAACAATGCGCCGAGTAGTCTCACTGCGCCGCGCTGGCACGCACCGCAAGCGCAAGTCGGGACGAAGCCGGTTCCAGGACCTGTCGCCAAGGTGCTTGATGATGCGAAGGATTCCGTTCAGCAGACCATCACCACTGTCACTGGTAATGAATCAGGCACGGGCTCGACAACCGTTCAGAGAAATGCGATTTCGACGCTCGATGCGCCCTCTACGGATCCGCAGCCCGCTCGGACACCGTTCGTTGCTCCAATCAACATTGTCACCAATGTGTTGAACGCCGCACTGGCGCCGTTCATCAACACAACGCCGAATCAGCCGGCACCGCAGAATCCCGCGCTGTGGGCTGTGCTGGCATTTGTGCGCCGCCAACCACTCGCAAAAAACCAGCCACCGATCGTGAACGATCAAAGCTTGATCGTTGCGGAAGGCCAAACCAGCGAACCGACCCCCATCGGCGGCTCCGATCCCAATGGCGACCGCCTCACCTATCGCGTCACTGACGCCCCCGATCACGGCACCGTCACCCTCGAGCCGGCAACAGGGATCTACACCTACACCTCGTCGGACGGAGAAGACGACTCGTTCACCATCACCGCCAGCGACATCGGCAATGCTGGATTCCGGCTCAAGGGGAAAGCCGCGGCCAACCATCTAGACAGCGGCGTCGTCAACGTCACGGTCGAAGACGAGGGTCCACCCGTCGTAGACGATGGAACGATCGAGAACGTCCCCGTCGGCACGTCGACGCGAACAGAACGAAGCGGAAGCCCTAGCACTCGACGGTGACACGATCACCACTTCATCCGGCGGCACGGCGACCTTTCACTACGACCCGGTAACCAACGAGTTGACGGCCGATGTCAAGCCATCTGATGCCAACCGCCTGTACGGCTTCACGAATCCGCCGGCGGGAGCAAGCCAGCTAAGTGGTTTCAGCGCCATGCGGATGATGAGCTTGGCCGCTCCCGCTGCTGCCCCCACCTTCAACGGGGTCGAAAGCTTCGACGTCACGGTCGGCACTGGGCCCGACGCCCAGACATTCCACGTCGAGGTCCCAATCGCGGCGGCACGCCTGCAGACCGGTACACCCATCACAGTTGGTGAAGCCCCGGGAGCCATGACAGTCAACGGCGACAACCTGTACGTCGTCAACCAAAACCCTGTAACAGACCCTGTCACCGGCGAACAGACCTACACCGTGTCGGTCATCGACACCACCACCAATCAGGTGATCGACACCATCCCGGTCGGCACCGGACCAGACCGGGATCATCGCCAGCGGCGATCGCGTCTACGTCGTCAATAGCGACCAAACCATCACAGTGATCGATGCCACCACCCACAAGGCGATCGACCTGCAGCCGCCATCGACCTCCGATCCTGCCGATCCGGAGGCGGACATCGACGGCATTGCGTTGGATCGCCAGCCCTCAGGCACCCCGATCAACATCGCGGCCAGCGACGACGGTAGCCGACTGTATATGGCCAACTCGGACGGCTCCATCTCTGTCATCGACACCACCACTGATGCGTTGGTCGACACACAGCCGCCGCCTACCGCGGACCCCGATGATCCCGAAGCGGACATCGATCCCATCGACCGTCGGCCTCAATTTTGTCGGCGGCATGGCGGTCAGCGGCAATCGCCTTTACGTCGCTGACACGTTCAACAACAGCGTTCGAGGTGATCGACATCGAGGATGGGAGCCCGACATACGGGCAAGAAGTCGGGGATCCGATCGCAGTGGGAGGCTTCCCCGCAGGCGTCGTGGCAGTGACCCCGCCTGGCGCTACGCATGACGACATCTATGTCCTGAATTCGCAAGACAGCACGGTCTCGGTGATCGATACCGACACCAACCAGGTCGTCGCCACGATTCCCGTAGCGGAAGCACCGGTGACCGCCGCCGTCAGTCCCGACGGCAGCCTCGCCTATGTCGGCGGACGGGATTCGATGACGGTGATCGACACAACCACGCGCACAGCTGTCCTTACCACCCGCACCGACGCGACCCCCGACTTTCAAGCGACCATCGTCGCGGTCAGCTCAGATGGCAGCCAGATCTATGTCTCAGATCCCACCAAAGTCTACGACCTGACAAACCCCAGCGCTGTTGAATACAACGACACCGTGTCGGTGATCTCGTTCGTGACTGGGCGCAGACCCGAACCCACCCGTCGCGACCGCCGACCCGACCCAAGTCGTCGATCCGGGATCTGGCGCAGTCAAGACGATCTTGACAGTCACCGACGCCGACAACGACGCGGTAAGCGTCACCACGACGCAACCGGCCAACGGCAACGTCACGGTGACGCCCAACGCCGACGGCACCTATACCGTCACCTACACTCCGAACGGGCAGGCCCGTCTCGATGCCTTCGATGGCACGGGCCCGGTCGAAGAACACCTTCATCGTCACCGTCAGCGACGGTCAGAAGAGTGGACAGTGAGACTGTAACGGTGCCAATCGACCCGGCAGAGGTGGCGGTCACCGACACCTTCGACTCCGGTCCTGGCCTCAACTTCGTGCAGGGCATGACCGTGGCTCCCAACGGCGACGTCTACGTGACATATCTGACGCCCGACAGCCTCATTAATACGCAGGAGTGGACCCTCACGGTTTTCAACAGCACCACGCAAACCCCCGTCGACGAGCAGCGTTTATACGGTCGGCAACGGTGGCGTCAATCAGTTCGCCGAGGATGTGGCCGTCGACAGCAATGGCCTGACCTACGTCGCCAACCCGACCACCGGCATGGTGGATGTGTACAACGGCGGCGGAACGCCGGTGGCAGTTGACGTTAATGGGACCCCGATCGGTCTGTTCACCGACTCGGACGGCAACGTCTACGCTCTGGTGACCAACCCGGACAGCGCCGACCCCAACCAGTCAACGGTCTCGGTGTACAAGGTCACGAGCCCCGGCGGCGCAGTCGGAGACGCCCACACAGTGTCCACGTTCTCATTCTCGAACGAGCTCTCTGAGGGAGCGGTCGACGATGATGGGCGCTTTTACGTCACGAATCCAGACGGGCACCACGGTATCGGTGATCGACCCAGCCACCTCGACGGCGACCCCGATCGATGTGGGCGGCAGACCAATCAGCGTCGCGTACAACGAGGCGACTGATCGCGTCTTCGTCACAGTCAGCAAGCCCAGTGATTCCGACCCGGATGCCTACACGTTGTCGGTGGTCGAGCTAGATCCCGTCTTGGGCACCGCGGCGCCGGTTGGCGACGCATACACGGTGCAACCGCCCGCGCAGGGTGGGAACGCGGAACAATACACCTGGTATTCGGACATGGCGGTCAGCCCCGACGGTGACCACATCTACGTCACCAACCTCCTCGATTCCACGGTGACGGTGATGGACTCGACGACGGGAAACATCGATCACACGATCGCCGTCCCCAAGGGCATCTCCCAGGGAGGACCCATCCGGATCGCGTTCTCTCCCAACGGCGATCACGTCTACGTGGTTGATCAGCTGGGCACCATTTCGGAGATCTCATTCGCAGACTCCGCGGTGAACGTGTGAGCTCCCGGGACTAGCCCCAGCGGGCAAGGACGCCTATCGGTATCCGAGCGGGCACGCGGATTGAGATCGCGAAGGCCGCGTCGGCGGCGCATACCGATCCACCGCGTCCACCACTCCGCCGCCGGCATTGCCGGACCCTAACGCCTCCAACACAATTCCGCGCGCCCCCCGCCGCCGCGTCGATAGGCCCCGAGCCGTCGTCCGGATACGCAGCGACGATGTCGACCAGTGGCGCACTGGCGCCGATACATCGGCCACAAATGGCCGCCGCGCTGGTTGGTTCAGCGTGAACGTGTCCTTCCGGCGTTCCCGATTGACGGCGTGCCACCGAAGGACGACAGCGCCTCGTGTCCATGTCTTTAAAGTCTGAAACACGTTGCCCGGCGAACGCGATCAGTACACCCTGGTCTCGCGCTGGCGGCCATCGTCAGCGCATCGCGCGCGTTCGTCGGCCCGTCGGTGTCCGAAGCGTCGGAATGCGCTGCGCCCCGTCAACACGATCGGCGGTCCGCCCCGATAGGTGACGTCTAGCCACATCGCCGTTTGTTAAACGCTGTCGGTGCCGTGTGTTTTCACCACGCCGTTAGCGCCTTCCGCCACCGCAGGTTTGACCGCGGCACCAATGGCATCCTAATCCGCAGGCGTCAGCCGCGAGCTGTCCTTCTTCATCAGGTCCACGATGTCGACGTCGAGGCCGGGGCCAGTTCAGCGCCGCCGACGCCGAGAACACCGCCAGGATCGGTGCCAGTGGCGATTGTTCCTCCGCTGGTGGATACCACCACCAGGCGTGCCGACCGGGGATGGGTGGCCGATGCGCAGGCACAACGATGCCCGTCATCAGTCCCGCCGCCACCGCCGGGGCGAGGACCATCACGCGGATGCTCGTCGGCCTCGACGCTCAGCGCCGAAAGCGGTCCATGAACCGTCGGCGTCGCGGGGCATCGGTGCGGTAACGCGCGCGCGGTTCATCAGCGACCGAGTCGACACGCCTGGGCGGTGCGCCGACAGCTCCAACACGTCCTCGTCGCCGACGCGCGTCCGCCGACAAAGTGCCTGCACCCGTCGTCGCGAGTCAACAGGAACGCGAAGCAGAACATGACGGCCAGCTCGCCGCCGTTGGCGATCGGCCAGAAGCTCGCCGTCTCGCCGCCCTTCAGCGGCGGCCAGTGCTGATAGAAGTACGCGAACGCCATCTCGCCGCGATGCGATGAATGCCGCGATGCGGGTCATGAACCCGACCGTGATCAGGATGCCGAGGACGAACTCGATCAGGCCCGCCCACCAGAGCGGCCAATCGCCGACCTCGATCGGTCCCGGCTGCGGCGACCGGCCAGCCGAACAGCTTCTGCGAGCCGTGGATCGTAAAGAGAAGACCAAAGATGATGCGGAAAGCGCTCAAGACAGGGGAGTGATAACCCGCTAAGCGGGTGTCCAGGTTGGTCATAGCTGACCCTAACGCGCAAAAGGGCCGGGCGAAACGACTCGCCCGGCCCAAATGCAGTGCTGATTACACGTCGTAGTACAACGCGATCTCGTACGGGTGCGGACGGATCTGCACCGGCAGAATCTCGTTCTCGCGCTTGTAGGAGATCCATGTCTCGATCAGGTCCTCGGTGAAAACCCCGCCCTCCGTGAGGTATTCGTGGTCCTCCTCGAGGCGGTCGATCACTGCCGACAGTGACGTGGGCGCCTGCGGAATGCCTGCGGCCTCGTCCGGCGGCAGCTCGTAGAGGTCCTTGTCGACCGGGGCCTGCGGCTCCATCTTCTTCTTGATCCCGTCCAGGCCGGCCATCATCATCGCCGCGAACGCCAGGTACGGGTTGCCCGACGAGTCGGGGCAGCGGAACTCGAGGCGCTTGGCCTTCGGGTTGTTGCCGGTGATCGGGATGCGCACACACGCCGAGCGGTTGCGCTGGCTGTACACCAGGTTGATCGGCGCCTCGTAGCCCGGCACCAGGCGCTTGTAGGAGTTCACCGTCGGGTTGGTGAACGCCAGCAGCGACGGCGCGTGATGCAGGATGCCGCCGATGTAGTGGCGGGCGGTGTCCGACAGGCCCGCGTAGCCCGACTCGTCGTGGAACAGCGGGCTACCGTCCTTCCACAGCGACTGGTGGGCGTGCATGCCCGACCCGTTGTCGCCGAACAGCGGCTTGGGCATGAAGGTGACGGTCTTGCCTGCCTGCCACGCGGTGTTCTTGATGATGTATTTGAACAGCACCAAGTCGTCGGCGGCATGCAGCAGGGTGTTGAACTTGTAGTTGATCTCGGCCTGGCCCGCGGTGCCCACCTCGTGGTGACCCCGCTCCAACGTGAAGCCGGCGTTCTGCAGGTTGGTGCACATCTCGTCGCGCAGGTCGACGTAATGGTCATACGGCGCGACGGGGAAGTAGCCGCCCTTGGGACGAACCTTGTAGCCGCGGTTCGGGCTGCCGTCGGCCTCCACCGGCTCACCGGTGTTCCACCAGCCGGCCTCGGAATCGATCTCGTAGAACGTGCCGTTGATCCTCGAGTCGAAGCTCACCGAGTCGAAGATGTAGAACTCGGCCTCGGCGCCGAAGAAGCATGTGTCGGCGATGCCGGTGCTGGTCAGGTAGTTTTCCGCCTTGCGGGCGACGTTGCGTGGGTCGCGAGAATAGGCCTCGCGGGTGAACGGGTCGTGCACGAAGAAGTTGAGGTTCAGCGTCTTGGCGGCACGGAACGGGTCGAGGCGCGCGGTCTCGGGATCGGGCAGCAGCATCATGTCGGACTCGTGGATGGACTGGAAACCGCGAACCGATGAGCCGTCGAACGCCAAACCGTCCTCGAACACGCTCTCGTCGAACGCCGACGCCGGGATCGAGAAGTGCTGGACGACGCCGGGCAGGTCGCAGAACCGGATGTCGACGTACTCGACTTCCTCGTCCTTGATCTGCTTGATGACGTCGTCGGCGGTCTTATCTGCCACTGAAAACTCTCCTTATGTCTTATTAACCCGCGGGATGACGCTAAGTACACGATGTTGCACGGCAGTCAACCGCATGTTGCGCCGACGTTACGCAATTCGGCCAGACCTATGCTGGATCCATGCCTTCCAGCTTCGGTTCCTGGCTGTCCGGCCCGCCGTCCCGTCGAGCCCGGAACCGCAGCCCAGGGACCTAATGATTACCCAGGTCAGCGTCTGGGTCTACCCCGGAGTGGACCGAAATCCCTGGCGCGGATGGGCAGGCGCGTCGCCGCCCTGTTCGTCGACTGGCTGATCGCCTACGGACTGGCCGCTCTGGCCATGACGTTCGGCTGGATCAGCCTGTCGATGCTGTCCTCGACCATCCTGCTCATCTGGTTCGTGCTCGGCGCGCTCGCGGTCCGGCTCTTCGGCTTCACTCCCGGCCAGTACGCGCTGGGCCTGATCGTGGTGCCCGTCGACAACAGGCTGCATGTGGGGCTCGGCCGCGCGCTGGCCCGCGGACTGCTGATCGCGCTCGTGATACCGCCGTTGTTCACCGACACCGACCTGCGGGGGCTACAGGACCGGCTGACGAACACCGCGGTGGTGCGGCGCTAACTAGCGCCTGCGCACCGCTCGCTGCATCCCGCGCATCTTCGCCGCGTTCGGCATCGGCCCCTTCGGCATCGCCGCGGGCCCGACCTTGCTACCCAGCGCGCCCAGCCGCGACTCCAGCGAGTCCATCTGCTTGACGGTGATATTGGCGGGCAGCTTGTTCAGGTGGCGTTCCAGCTTGGCCAGCGGAACCTCGCCCTCTTCGTTGCCGATCACGACGTCATAGATCGGAATTTCACCGACCAATCGCGCTGTGCGCTTCTTCTCTTGCGCCAGTAGCGGTTTCACCCGTGCCGCCGAGCCTTCGCCGACGAAGATCACGCCGGGCCTGCCGATGACCCGGTGCACCGCGTCGAGATGACCGGTGGCAGCGACTCCCGGGGTGACCCGCCACTTGCCGCGCAGATTCTCCAGCGCCCACGCGGCGGCACCGGCCTGGCCCTCGGCCTTGTGATAGACCGACTTCTGCGCGCGGCGGCCGAAGATGATGAACGCCACCAGCGCGCCGAGCACGACACCCAGCGGGATCAAGGTAAACATCGTGAACCCGCCCGCGAACACCCCGGCCACCACCGAAGCCGCCACGATCAGCACGAACGCACCGATCATGTACGGCAGCAGGCGCTTGTCTTCCTTGCGCTGGATCTGAAACGCCTGCCACAGCTGACTGCGGCGCTGCTTGGAAGCGGCCTTACGGTTGGCCTTGGCCTCTGCTTTGGCGGCCTTGGTTTCGGCTTTACTGCGGGTGCTCTTCGCCATCAGCGAGTCCCGAGGGGACCGGCGGCTCCAGCCGTCGGGGGAATCGGGACTTCCGCCGCGCGGTGGCGGCAATTGTCGTTGCCCACCGGTAGCCTTCCTTTCGGGAGTGGACGGGTCCTTCGTGCAGCGTCGGGAGACGCACCGCAAAGAACAATCTGAGGCTGAGTGAGGCCGGTCAAGCTGTTGGCTTCAGCCATCAGAGACATCACCACATCAGGATACGGGTGGGTGGGTTCGGGGTCCCAGGGCCCTCGAGCCCGCTGCCTGGGCGTAGAGGCGGCCCGCCCGATACGACGACCGCACCAAGGGCCCGGCCAGCACCCCGGCGAACCCGAGCCCCTCGGCGAACTCCGCGTGCTCGACGAACTCCTCGGGCCGCACCCAGCGCTCCACCGGGTGATGGCGCACCGACGGCCGCAGGTACTGGGTGATCGTGACGATGTCGCAGCCGGCGTCGAGCAGATCCTTCAGCGCGGTGCGCACCTCGTCCGGAGTCTCTCCCATGCCGAGGATCAGGTTGCTCTTGGTGACCAGCCCGTAGTCGCGGGCGGCGGTCAGCACGGCGAGGCTGCGGTCGTAGCGGAACGCCGGCCGGATCCGCTTGAAGATCCGAGGCACGGTTTCGACGTTGTGCGCCAACACTTCTGGACGCGACTCGAAGACCTGCTCGAGCAACGCCGGCTCGCCGTTGAAGTCGGGGATCAACAACTCGACGCCGGTGTCGGGGTTGAGCTTCTTGATGTAGCGCACCGTCTCGGCATACAGCCACGCACCGCCGTCGGGCAGATCGTCACGCGCGACGCCGGTCACGGTCGCGTAGCGCAGTCCCATGGTCGCGACGCTCTCGGCGACCCTGCGTGGTTCGTCGCGGTCGAGTTCTGCCGGCTTGCCCGTGTCGATCTGGCAGAAGTCGCAGCGGCGCGTGCACTGCTCGCCGCCGATCAGGAACGTGGCCTCGCGGTCTTCCCAGCATTCGTAGATGTTGGGGCAACCGGCTTCCTCGCAGACGGTGTGCAGACCCTCACGCCGGACCAGGTTCTTCAGCTGTGTGTACTCCGGGCCCGTGCGCAGCCGGGTCTTGATCCACGGCGGCTTGCGTTCGATCGGGGTCTGGGCGTTGCGGACTTCCAATCGCAGCAGCTTGCGGCCTTCAGGAACGACGGTCACGACGTCAACGCTACCCGCAGCCGGCCGTCCAGCGCGTCGCACACGGCGGCGGTGACGCGGTCGATCACGTCGTCAACGCCGACCCGGCGACCCAGTTCAGCGGTCAGCGAAGTGACTCCGGCATCGGCAATACCGCACGGCACGATCGCGGAGAACGCGGCAAGATCGCAGTCGCAGTTCAGCGCGAAGCCGTGCAGTGTCGTCGCCCGTGACACCCGGACTCCGATCGCGCCGACCTTCCGCTGCGGCCGCGTCTCGTCTGCCGGCACCCACACACCCGACCGGCCGGGCACTCGCACCGTTTCCAGGCCCAGCTCGGCGCACACGTGGATCAACGACTCCTCAAGTCGCCGAACGAAGTTCACCACATCCAGCGGTTCGACCAGTCCGACGATGGGATAGCCGACCAGCTGGCCGGGGCCGTGCCAGGTGATCTTGCCGCCGCGATCGGTGTCGACGACGGCGGTGCCGTCGACCGGGCGCTCCTCGGGCAGCGTGCGGCGGCCCGCCGTATACACCGACGGGTGCTCGAGCAGCAGCAGGGTGTCGGGTCCGCCGTCGACGCGCGCGGCAGCCAGCTCGCGCTGCAGCTCCCAGGCGTTCTGATAGTCGACGGTGCCCAGCCGCCGCACGTCGATCGGCGTGGTGGCCGACCGGATGGAACTCACGATTCGACGGTACTCGTGGCATAGGCCAGCGCCTCGCCAACGGTCTTGTGGTGAAACTCGTAGCCGGCCCGCTCGAGCGCCGACGGGATGGCCCGCTGCCCGCCGAGCAGGCCCTCGTCGGCGAATTCGCCCAGCAGCGTCTTCAACGCGAAACCGGGAACCATCAGCGGCGTCGGTCGGTTCAGCGCCCTGCCCATGGCCGCGGTGAACTCGGAGTTGGTCACCGGCGCAGGCCCGGTGAAGTTCACCGGGCCCGACAGCTCGTCGTGGGAGATCGCGAACAACAGCGCGCGGACCTGATCTTCGAGGCTGATCCAGGGCATGTACTGGCGGCCATTGCCGAGGCGTGCGCCGAGCCCGACGGAGAATAGCGGCCGCAGCCGGCTGAGCATGCCGCCGCGCGGCGACAGCACCAGCCCGGTGCGCGTCAGCACCACGCGAACGCCCGCATCCTCGGCCGGCGCCGTCGCTGCCTCCCAGTCCTGGCAGAGCTTGGCGAGGAAGCCGCGTCCGGGCGGCGCGGTCTCGTCTGCGATCCGGTTGCCTGTGTCGCCGTAATAGCCGACCGCGCTCGCATTGATCAGCACGCCGACGCCTGCCTCCACCACCGCGGCGGACAGCACCTCGGTGGGTTCTATCCGGCTGTCGCGCAGGTTCTGTTTGAACGCGCCCGACCACCGTTTGGCGCCGACATTCTCGCCGCACATGTTGATCGCGGCGTCGACGCCGCGTAGCGCGTTGGCGTCGAACTCTCCGGTGTCGGGATTCCAGAACAGCTCGTCGGCATTCGACGGCGCCCGGCGCACGATGCGCACCACCCGGTGATCGGTGGCCCGCAGCGCGTACACCAGCGCCGAGCCGATCAGTCCCGAGGACCCCGCAATCGCAACGGTGGCCACTACTTCTACAGTCCCAGATCTGCCTCGAACGCGCCCTCTTCGAGCCGGCGCTTCACCGTGGTCAGGAAGCGGCCCGCGTCCGCACCGTCGACAAGTCGGTGATCGTAAGTCAGCGGCAGATAGCAGATCGACCGCACGCCGATCGACTCGTTGCCCGACCCGTCGAGCACCACCCGGGGACGTTTGACGATCGCACCGGTGCCCAGCATCGCCGCCTGAGGCGGCACCAGGATCGGGGTGTCGAAGAGCGCACCCTGGCTGCCGATGTTGGTGATCGTGAATGTCCCGCCGGACAACTCGTCGGGTTTGAGATCGCCCGACCGCGCCCTGGCCGCGATGTCGGAAATCGCTCGCGCCAGACCCGCCAGCGACAGGTCGCCGGCATTGTGGATCACCGGCGACAGCAGGCCCTGCTCCGTGTCCACCGCGAAGCCGAGGTGTTCGGCGTCGTAGTAGGTGATCTCCTTGCTTTCCTCGTTGTAGCTGGCGTTGACGTTCGGGTGGGCCTTCAGCGCGTCGATGACCGCCCGCGCGATGAACGGCAGATACGTGAGGTTGACACCCTCACGCTCGGCGAACTCGTTCTTGGCCCGGGCCCGCAGCGACACGATCTTGGTCATGTCGACCTCGTGGGTCTGCGTCAATTGCGCTGTGGTCTGCAGGGATTCGCGTGTCTTCTTCGCCGTGATCTGCCGGATGCGGTTGGCCTTCTGCGTGGTGCCCCGCAGATGCGCCAGCGCCGGTGCCGGTTCCGCCTTTGCCGCGGGCGCGGGCGCCTCCTTCGCGGCGGGAGCCTCCTGCGCGGGCGCCTTCTTGGCCTCGGCCGCAGCCAGCACATCCTGCTTCCGAATGCGTCCACCGACGCCGCTGCCCTTCAGGGACGACAGGTCGATGTTGTTCTCGCCGGCAAGCTTTCGCACCAGTGGCGTCACGTACGGAGCGCCGTCGCCCGATGGTTCCGGCGCGGCTTGCGGCTTCGGCTCCGGTTTCTGTTCCGGCTTGGGCTCGGGTTTCGGTTCGGGCTTGGCCTCTTCCTTGGGCTCCGGCTTCGGTTCGGGTTCCGGTTCCGGCTCTTCCTTCGGTTCTTCCTTGGCCTCTTGCTTCGGCTCTTCTTTTGGTTCTTCCTTTGGCTCCGGCTTGGGTTCGGGCTTTTCGGCGGGTGCCGCTCCGGCATCGCCGATCTTGGCCAGCTCGCCGCCGACGGCGACGGTGTCGTCTTCCTCGGCGGTGATGCTGACCAGCGTGCCCGCCACCGGTGACGGGATCTCGGTGTCGACCTTGTCGGTGGACACCTCGACCAGCGGCTCGTCCACCGCGACACTGTCACCGACCTTCTTCAGCCAGCGCGTCACGGTCCCCTCGGTGACCGATTCGCCCAACTCGGGCATCAGCACCGGGGTTGCCTCGCCGCCGCCGGATGACGCGGCCGCCGGCTTCTCCTCCGGCTCGGGCTCCTCTTTTGGTTCTTCCTGCTCTTCGGCGGCCGGCTCCGGTTGTGCCGCGGGTTCCTCGGCGGGCTTCTCCTCCTCGGCCGGCTGTTCCTCGGCGGCGGGCTCCTCGGACTTCGGTTCCTCGCCGCCTCCGCTGTCCTCGCCCGCGTCACCGATCACGGCCAGCTCGCCGCCGACCTCGACGGTGTCATCCTCCTGGGCGACGATCTTGGTCAGCACGCCTGCAGCCGGCGACGGAATCTCGGTGTCGACCTTGTCGGTGGAGACCTCGAGCAGCGGTTCGTCCAGTTCGACCGTGTCACCCTCTTGCTTCAGCCACCGGGTGACAGTCCCCTCGGTGACGCTCTCACCGAGTGCCGGCATCTGGACGGATGTTGCCATGTCTGTTGACTCCCTCGCACGGTTGGTCGTCACGGGTCGAATGCCGGTTCCCATCCTGTCACGTCATGCCCAGGTGCTCGCCCCAGACCTGTACCCCTTTTGCTCTGGCACTATCAATAGAGGTGGAGCGCACCCGCTCCGGAAGGAGTACGGCCCAGTTGGGACTGTTCGGCAGGTTTCGGCGCGGTCGCGCCGCACGCACGAGCCGCGGCAATGATCCGGCGGCCGACCTCGCATACCTGCAGCAATGGGTCGCGCAACACGATGGCGTGGAGGCCTTCGTCGAGCCGAAAACCACCGTCACCGAGCTCACCGTCGTGCTTGTCGCCGGTGACGGCGAGTGGACGCGGCGCCGGGCCGGCGGCGATGCGGGCGCCAGACGGCTGAACGAGCGGCTGCACATTCCGGTCTACGACGTGCAGAAGGTCGGCTACCCACAGCGGATGCGTGACTACGACGCGCGCAGGCGCATCCAACGCGAACGCGCCGCCCGCCAGGAGCTGGAAGACCGCTAGGGTACGGGTCGTGGGGCACACGATCACAGAGCGGCTCGTCGACAGCGTCGACGGGGTCCGCATCGCGGTATATGAGCAGGGCAACCCGGACGGGCCGACGCTGGTGATGGCGCACGGCTGGCCCGACTCACACGTGCTGTGGGACGGCGTCGTCCCTCGGCTGGCCGACCGGTTTCGGATCATCCGGTTCGACAACAGGGGTGTGGGCAAATCCTCTGTGCCGAAACCTGTTTCGGCCTATACCATCAGCAAGCTGGCCGACGACTTCGCGGCGGTGGTCGACGCCGTCAACCCCGGCGAGCCCGTTCACGTGCTGGGCCACGACTGGGGTTCGGTTTCGGTGTGGGAGTACCTGCGCAGGCCGGGGGCCAGCGAACGCATCGCGTCGTTCACGACGGCGTCGGGACCCGGCATCGCCCACTACGGCGGCTACATCTTCGACAGCCTCAAGCGTCCCTACCGGCCCGTGCGGTTCGTGCGCGCGCTCGACCGTCTGCTCCGGATGTCGTACTGGTATCCGTTCGCGGTGCCGGTGCTCGCTCCCGCGGTGTTCAGGGCCCTGGCGCGGGCCAGGGCGAATCGACTGCTCACCGACCGGCTGCCCGCGGAGCAGCGCTACCGCAGTGAAACCGCGATCACCGGCCTCGTCAACACCCTGAAGATCTATCGCGCCCTCGCGATTTCGCCACCCACCAAGTCCCCACAGGACCGGTACGTCAGCGTCCCGGTGCAGCTGATCGTCGCCACCGACGACCCCGTCGTGCGGCCGCACGGCTTCGACGACCTCGCCCGGTGGGTGCCGCGGCTGTGGCGGCGCGACATCAAGGCCCGGCACTGGTCGCCGATGTCACACCCTCAGGTGATGGCTGCCGCCGTCGGCGAACTTGTCGACTTCCTCGACGGCAAGCCCGCCAGCCGCTCGCTCTTGCGCGCGCAGGTCGGCCGCAAGCGCGACGACTTCGGCGACACGCTGGTGTCGGTCACCGGCGCGGGCAGCGGCATCGGGCGGGAGACGGCGCTGGCGTTCGCCCGCGCGGGCGCCGAGGTGCTCGTCAGCGACATCGACGAGGGCAGCGCCAAGGCCACGGCTGCGCAGATCGTCGAGCGCGGCGGAGTCGCGCACCCGTACGTGCTTGACGTGTCGGACGCCGAGGCCGTCGAGCGGTTCGCCGATCAGGTGTGCGCCGAGCATGGTGTGCCCGACGTCGTGGTCAACAACGCCGGCATCGGTCAGGCGGGGGAGTTCCTCGACACGCCCGTCGATGAGTGGGAACGGGTGCTCGACGTCAACCTCGGCGGTGTTGTCAACGGCTGCAGGGCATTCGGAAAGCGGCTGGTCGAGCGCGGCACCGGCGGACACATCGTCAACGTGGCCTCGATGGCGTCGTACTCCCCGTCGAAATCATTGAATGCCTACTGCACGTCGAAGGCCGCCGTCTACATGTTCTCCGACTGCCTGCGTGCGGAACTCGACGCGGCGGGCATCGGGCTGACCACGATCTGCCCGGGCACCATCGATACCAATATCCTGAACAACACCCGATTCGACACACCGGGCCGCTCGGACGAGAGCATCGAGAGCCGGCGGGAGCAACTGCAGAAGCAGTTCAGGCTTCGACGTTTCGGACCGGACAAGGCCGCAAAGGCGATCGTCTCGGCGGTCAAGAAGAACAAGCCGATCCGGCCCATCACCCCCGAGGCCTACCTGCTGTACGGCACCTCGCGGGCGCTACCGCAGGCGATGCGGAATGCGGCACGCGTCAAACTCGTATAGCTCAACCGTTCTCGGAAATGTCCTCTAGGACCGCGAACATCGTGCGGGTCGGCACACCGGTGCCGCCTTTGCCGGTGTAGCCCCACGGGCCGCCCGTGTTATATGCCGGTGCCGCGACGTCGATGTGCGCCCACGCCACCCCGTCGGCGACGAATTCGCGCAGGTATGTGCCTGCGACCAGCATCCCGGCGTAGCGCGATCCGCTGACGTTGGCCAGGTCGGCGACCGTCGACTTCAGGTCGTCCTTGAGCTCCTCGGGCAGCGGCATCGCCCAGCCGTTCTCGCCGACCTCCTGGGACAACGCGGCAACGCGGTCCCTGAACTCGTCGGAGCCCATCACCCCGGGTGTTCGCGCACCGAGCGCGACGGTCTGCGCACCGGTCAGCGTCGACGTCTCGATGAGGTAGTCGGGATCGTCCTCGCAGGCCCGCACGATCGCGTCGGCCAGGATCAGACGTCCCTCCGCGTCGGTGTTGAGCACCTCGACGGTGATGCCGCCGTACTGGGTCAGCACGTCGCCGGGCCGCTGCGCCGTCGACGACGGCATGTTCTCGGCCATCGGCACGGTGGCGATCACATCGATCGGCAGTTTCTGCTGGGCCGCCAGCACCACCGTCGCGATCACCGCGGCCGCGCCGCCCATGTCGGACGTCATGTGGTGCATGTTGGCGGCAGGCTTGATGGAGATGCCGCCGGTGTCGAACGTGATGCCCTTGCCGACCAGCGCAACCGTCTTGGCCTTGCCTGTTTTTGCTCCTCGCGTGCGCAACTTGTTCTTCGCACCCCGGTGCGCCAGGCGGACCAGCCGAGGCGGGCGCGACGAGCCCTTGCCCACCCCGACGATGCCGCCATACCCGCCCTTGTCGAGGTCCTTGTCGGTCAGTACCTCGACCTCAAGACCGGCGGCCTCGCCCAAAGCCTTTGCACGCTTTGCGAATTCGGCGGGGTAGAGATGCGATGGGGGAGTGTTGACCAGATCACGTGCGGTCGCGACCGCTGTCGCAATCGCCGTCGCCCGTTCTGCCGCGGCTTTGGTCTTCGCTTTGGTGTCGGCCGTCAGCGCCGTGATCTCGCGCAGGCCCTTGTCCTTCGGTGCGGTTTTCTCGCTGCGGAATTCGCTGAAGCGGTAGGCGCCGAGGATCAATCCCTCGATGGCCGCCTCGAGGTCGATGTCCGACAGTGTGGTGATCACGGCCTCGGTGCCGTTCAGCGACCTGGCGGCCACGCCTGCGGCGCGCCGGATCAGGTCGGCGGGCCACTCTCCCCCTTGCACGCCGGGAGGTGCCCCCACGCGGTCCTTGCCGAGGCCGACGGCGAGCACGCTGGCCACCGGAAGTGACGGCGCGACCACCCGCGTGAGCTGCTCGGCGCCGCCCTTGGCGCCGAGAGACTCGAGCGCGACCTCGATCTCGCCGACTGCCTCGGCGTCCAGGAACGGGTTGGCGACGACGGTCGCCGTGGCGTCGTCATCCTGCCCGGTGATGACGGGCACGATCAGCACCGTCGATCCGGCCTTGCGTTTGGGCAGCGACGAGCTGACCGTGACGGAGGGGGCCTGATAACCGGAATTCGCTGGGCTCACGAGCGATGAGCCTATCGGTCAGCGAGACAGGTGCAGGTCGTAGGCCATCACCGGGGTATCGAAACCCTTGAGCGTCAACGGCTCCTGTGGAATCGCGGGCCAGTCGGCCAGCTGGTCGCGAAGATCGGACGACGTCAGGATCTGGCCCGGTGCCGCCGCGCCCACCAGGCGCGCAGCCAGGTTTACCGCGGTGCCGAAGTAATCCCCGCCGATGGCCAGCACGCTGCCGTATCCGAGACCGGCGCGGACCTGCAGGTTCGCCTCCCGTGCGCGCGGGTGTTCGACCAGGTCGACAGCGACCTTCGCGAGCTGTTGGGGCGTCGAACTCACCCACATCACCTCATCGCCGATGAACTTCACCACTCGTCCGCCGTCGGCATGCACAACGTCGCTGACCTCGCCGGCGAACTCGACGAGCAGTTCGGACAACTCGGTGGGGGTCAGCCGCTGCGACAGCGACGTGAAGCCCGTCAGGTCCGCGAACCCGACGCCGCAGATCACGCTCGCCGAGGTATCGCGGACGACTCCCTCGAAGTATTTGCGGGCACTGATTGTGTGATGACGGAAAACCGCATCGCTGAGCACCGCGAGGCGGGGGATGAACTCTCCGACAGCGCGATACGCCATTGCCGTCGTGAGCTCGTCCTCGCTGTGCTCCATCTGGATATCGGGTAGTCCGAGCCGGATCGCGGTCGATCCGGCTTCAGCGAGCCGGGCCATCGACGCACCGAGCACCCGCAGCAGGGTGAGCGTTGCCCCCTCGCCGATCGTCGACTTCATCGCCACCCAGGCCGCCAAACCGTCGACGTCGACCTGGCTGAAAACCGATTGAGCTGTATCGGCAACACTCAACCCAAGCGCGGACCAGGCGTGGGTGAGCTCCTCGATGGGCACGCCGAGCACGTCGGCGGCCTCGCGCAGGGTGTACGTCGGCCGACCCGACCACTGCAGGACGTCGCCTGCGAGTCCGAACAGCCTGCCGCGACGCTCGGCTTCGACCATTTCTTCGGTAGTGAAGCCGAGACCGTCCAGGTACTCGATCAACGGGGCTCGCTCGCGTGCATTGGCGATTCCGGCGGCCTCCAGCGCATCGAAATCGACCACCTACCGGAGTCTGCCAGCCAAGACGCTGCGATTAGGGTGGATCGGCGTGAGCGACATTCAGCACGGCCCCCTCGAGGATCGGCATCGTCAGCTCGGCGCCAGTTTTGCCGAGTTCTCCGGCTGGCTGATGCCGGTTTCCTATGCGGGCACTGTCGGCGAGCACACCGCAACCCGCACCGCTGTCGGCCTTTTCGACGTCAGCCACCTCGGCAAGGCGTCGGTGCGCGGACCGGGCGCCGCCGAGTACGTCAACTCCACGCTCACCAACGATCTGGGCCGGATCGGGCCGGGCAAGGCGCAATACACGTTGTGCTGCACCGAATCCGGCGGTGTCATCGACGACCTGATCGCCTACTACGTCTCCGACGACGAGATCTTCCTGGTGCCCAACGCCGCCAACACCGCGGCCGTCGTCGCCGCGTTGCAGCGCACCGCCCCAGGCGGCCTGACCATCACCGACGAGCATCGCTCGCGCGCCGTGCTCGCGGTGCAGGGACCGAAATCGGCCGACGTCGTGGGCGCGTTGGGACTGCCCACCGACATGGACTACATGGGCTATGCGGACGCGGAGTTCAGCGGCGTCGAGGTGCGGGTGTGTCGCACCGGCTACACCGGCGAACACGGCTACGAGCTGCTGCCGTCTTGGGACGACGCCGGGGTGGTGTTCGACGCCCTCGTCGAGGCCGTCGGCGGCGCAGGCGGCGAGCTGGCCGGGCTGGGCGCCCGCGACACGCTCCGCACCGAAATGGGCTATCCGCTGCACGGACACGAACTGTCTCTGGACATCTCGCCGTTGCAGGCCCGCTGCGGCTGGGCGATCGGCTGGCGCAAGGAGGCGTTCTGGGGCCGCGAAGCGTTGCTCGCCGAAAAGGAGGCCGGTCCCAAGCGGCTGCTGCGTGGTCTGCGTGCCGTCGGCCGCGGCGTACTTCGGCCCGATCTGACGGTGCTCGACGGCTCAACGCCGATCGGCGTGACGACATCGGGAACGTTCTCCCCGACCTTGAAAGTCGGCATCGCGCTCGCGTTGCTCGACACCGACCACAACATCGCCGACGGGCAGCGCGTCGCGGTCGACGTGCGTGGCCGACCGGTTGAATGCGAAGTAGTCAAACCACCGTTTGTGGACGCAAAAACCCGGTAGCGCCCGGAGATACAATCGCCCCATGACCGAGCACCTCGAGTTCACCGTCGATCGCAACACCGATCCGGCGAGCGACGAGGTACGTGCCCAGATACTGGCGAATCCCGGATTCGGCCGCTATCACACCGACCACATGGTGTCGATCGACTACATCGACGGCAAGGGGTGGCACAACGCCCGGGTTATTCCGTACGGCCCCATCGAGCTCGACCCGTCGGCCATCGTTCTGCACTACGCGCAGGAGGTTTTCGAGGGACTGAAGGCCTACCGATGGGCGGACGGCTCCATCGTCTCGTTCCGGGCGGAGGCCAATGCTGCGCGGCTGCGCTCCTCGGCGCGCCGGCTGGCCATCCCGGAGCTGCCCGAAGAGCTGTTCATCGAGTCGCTGCGCCAGCTCATCGCCGTCGACGGCCAGTGGGTGCCGCCCGCGGGCGGTGAGGAGTCGCTGTACCTGCGGCCCTACATCTTCGCCACCGAGCCGGGCCTCGGGGTGCGGCCCGCATCCGAATACCGCTACCTGGTCATCGCCTCGCCGGCCGGGGCTTACTTCCCGCGCGGCATCAAACCGGTCAGCGTGTGGCTGTCGACCGAGTACGTGCGGGCCTGCCCCGGCGGCACCGGTGCGGCCAAGTTCGGCGGAAACTACGCGGCCTCGCTGCTGGCGCAGGCCGAGGCCGCCGACAACGGTTGCGACCAGGTGGTGTGGCTGGACGCAATCGAACGCCGCTATGTCGAAGAGATGGGCGGCATGAACCTGTTCTTCGTGTTCGGCAGCGGCGGTACTGCCCGTCTGGTCACCCCTGAGCTCAGCGGTTCACTGCTGCCCGGTATCACCCGGGATTCGTTGCTGCAGTTGGCTACTGACGCCGGCTTCGCCGTCGAAGAGCGAAAGATCGACGTCGACGAGTGGCAGAAGAAGGCGGCCGCGGGGGAGATCACCGAGGTGTTCGCCTGTGGTACCGCAGCCGTGATCACCCCGGTGTCGCATGTCAAGCACGGCGACGGCGAATTCGCCATCGCCGACGGCAAGCCCGGCGAGATCACCATGGCCCTTCGCGACACGTTGACCGGCATCCAGCGCGGCACGTTCGCCGACACCCACGGCTGGATGGGCCGGCTCAGCTGACAGCCAGGCCGACCGCGGCCACCGTCGTCGTCACCTCGATCGCGGCACCGAGCACATCGCCGGTGATCCCGCCGAAGCGACGAACACAATGCGCCACCAGAACCGCTCCGCACACCACCGCGACGAGCACGACGACGGGCCCCTGCCACGGTCGCGGACCGGCCAGCGCCGCCAGCGCAGCGACCGCGACAAACCAGGCTGCGGCCACCGCGACCGGCTGGCTGCCCGCGACCATCGCGCCGAGCGCGCTGCCCTCCGCCGCGGGCACCGAACGGCGGCAGGCCACCACCGCAGCCGTCCGGCCCGCGGTCACTGCGACGAGCACCGCGAGCCAGCCGGCCCGATCCATCGGCAACGAAGCGAATGCCAGGCCCTGCACGACGATCACCACCACAACTGCGGCCACGCCGAAGGGGCCGGCCGACCCGTCCCGCATCACCTGCAGTGCACGTTCAGGGGAGCCATAGCAGCCGAGGCCGTCGACGGTGTCGGCGAGCCCGTCGATGTGTAGACCACGGGTCACGAGCAGCAGCGCCGTCACCGCCAGCATTCCGTTCAGCGGGTTGCCCGTCCCGAAGGCGTGCGAGGCGGCCCACAGCACCCCGGCAGCCAGCGTGCCGAGCGCGACGCCCACCACTGGCAGCGCCGTCAACACTCCTCGGCCGACACCCGCCCCCGCGCGCAGCGGCAGGACCGTGCCGAACGCGAAAGCCCCTGTGATCGAACGGATCACGACGAGACACTGGCCTCGTCGAACGTCGCCATCGACGTCAGCGCCGCCACCGCGGCCCGTACCACCGGCAGCGCGACCGCCGCGCCGGTACCTTCGCCGAGTCGCATCGAAAGGTCGACGACCGGTTCGAGTTCCAGCTTTTCCAGGGCCAGAGTGTGCGCGGGCTCGGTGGACCGGTGGCCCGCGCGCCACCAGTCCCGTGCGCCCGGTGCCAGCAGGGCGGCGACCATCGCGGCCGACGTCACCACCACGCCGTCGAGCAGCACCGGCGTGCGGCGTACCGCCGCCTGCGCGCAGAACCCCGCCATCGCGGCCAGATCGGCGCCGCCGCACACCCGCAGGAGACCGACCGGGTCAGCGCTGAGGCCGCGGGCCCGGTACAGCGCATCGCGGATGGCGGCGACCTTTCGCGACCACCCGGCGTCGTCGATCCCGGTACCCCGGCCGACCACTGCGACCGGTTCGGCACCGGTCATTGCTGCGATCAATGCCGTTGCGGCCGTTGTGTTTCCGATGCCCATGTCGCCCGCGATCAACAGGTCGGCACCCGCGTCCACTTCCTCATCGGCGATCCGGCGGCCTGCCTCGATTGCGGCTTGCACCTCGTCGTCGGACAGCGCGTCCTCGACGGCGATGTTGCCGCT
Organism: uncultured Actinomycetota bacterium; assembly: GCA_963713225.1. Lineage (GTDB taxonomy): Bacteria > Actinomycetota > Actinomycetes > Mycobacteriales > Mycobacteriaceae > Mycobacterium. The sequence continues at coordinate 139,836 of CAVQLB010000008.1, forward strand.
GCTCCTGCGGATCTTGTGCGCGCCGATCGACGGCGAATGCGGTTCGGCCACATCCACCGCGATGTCCGCCACTCGCACGCTCGCGCCTGCGGCGTCGGCCAGCACGTTGATCGCGGCGCCACCGGCATCGAAGTTGGCGACCATCTGCGCGGTGACCTCAGCGGGGAACGCCGACACTCCCGCGGCGGTGACACCGTGGTCGCCCGCGAACACCACCACCCGGGCGCGCTGGAACTGACGCGGCGGACACGCGCCCTGGCACGCCGCCACCCAGACCGAAAGCTCCTCGAGACGTCCCAGCGAGCCGCGCGGCTTGGTCAAGGTGTCCTGCCTGGCCCGCGCTTGCGCGGCGACGTCCTGGTCGGGCGCGGTGACCGGTGGGAACTCCGTCATCGTGTGCCCACCACCGGCTCCTTCACCGGGACGGGCTGGCCCGCCACCACCAGCACCACGCGGTCGCACCGTGCGGCCAGTCGCTGGTTCAGCGCGCCCAGCTCATCGGCGAACCGACGACCGGCGACGGTTTCCGGGACCACCGTCAGGCCCACCTCGGGACTGACCAGCACCAGCTCCGCGCCAAACCCCGCGACGGCGTCGACGAGGTCATCGATGTCGGCGCGCACCGAGCCGTCGGTCCAGGCCCCGGCACGGTCCATCGCCGCGGTGAGCCAGCCGCCGATGTCGTCGACGAGCGTGTCAGACATGTCGGATCGCAATTCTGTTGCCACATCTGTCGTTTCAACGGTCGACCAATGCTGCGGCCGACGATCTCGGTGGGCGGCCACCCGGGCCGCCCAGGTGTCGTCGTCAGCGATTGCACCGGTGGCCAGATACCGCACCGGGCGCTGGGCGCCGACGGATGCGGCGATGACGGTCTCGGCCCACTCGGACTTGCCCGACCGGATACCGCCGAGCACAAGAACGCGCACCCGGACTCAGGTGACCTTGTCGCCGCGGTTGACCTGCGGACGTGGCGCGCGCATCCGCCGCAGCTGGGAGGCACGGCTGGCGGCGTAGAACCCGAGCTTCCATCCGCTCTCGGTGTTGTCGGGGAACTTCTCGTCGACGGCCTGATTCACCTTGCGGCCCAGGAAGATACCGTCGATCACCATCACCGCCATCAGGATGAGCATTGCCGGTGAGATGTAGTACTGCACCTGCGGGACAGCGAGCATGATGAAGATCAACCCCAGCGCGGCAGGCATGAAGAGGCCGAGCACGCTGATGCGGCGTGAATCAACGATGTCGCGCGCCAGCCGGCGTACCGGGCCCTTGTCCCGCGGCAGCAGGTAGTCGTCGTCACCCGCCATCATCCGTTCGCGGCGTTCGGACATCGCGGCGCGGCGCTCGACCTTGTCCTCGCGGCGCTCCTCGCGGGACAGCTTCGGGCCGCGCAGTTCCTTGCGCCTGCGCCTGGCCTCGGCGGTGGTCATCGGGTGCGGGCGCAATGGGGCCGCGGCGGCGGGCCGAATCCCGCTTGGGCGTCGGCCTGCCCTTCGGGGCGGTGGTGCCGGAATCCTTCGCGACCGATTCGCTGTCTGCGGCGGCGTCGGTGTCGTCGGGCGGCGGGTTGTGCTTCTTTCGGCCCAGCAAGTTCACGCCCGCCAGCATAATCTGCTCAGATGACCGGCTCGGACGGCCTCCGCGTGCTGATCGCCCCCGACTGCTACGGCGACAGCCTCACCGCGGTGCAGGCCGCAGAGGCGATCGCCGACGGCTGGCGGCGGGCCCGGCCGGATGACGAGTTGACGCTGGCCCCGCAGTCGGACGGCGGGCCGGGATTCGTCGACGTGCTGGCCGGCCGCCTCGGTGAGCGGCGCACCATGCGCGTCAGCGGCCCGCTGACCGCCGAGGTCGACGCCGACTGGGTGTTCGACGCCGCCGTGCCGGGCACCGCCTACATCGAGTGCGCGCAGGCCTGCGGGTTGGCGCTGCTGGGCGGTCCGCCGACCGTGCAGACCGCGCTGGCGGCGCACAGCAGGGGAGTCGGACAGCTCATCGGGGCCGCAGTCCAGGCCGGTGCGGGCCGCATCGTGGTCGGGCTGGGTGGCAGCGCCTGCACCGACGGCGGCCGGGGCATGATCGATGCCCTCGGCGGGATCAGCACTGCTCGCGGCCTGCTGGCCGGGATCGAGCTGATCGCCGCCACCGACGTGGAGCACCCGTTGCTCGGGCCGATGGGTGCCGCGCGGGTGTTCGGCCCCCAGAAGGGCGCCGACCCGGACACCGTGCTCGCACTGGAGCGGCGGCTGACCGAATGGGCCGCCGAACTCGACGCCGCGGCGGGCCGCGCGATCAGCGACGAGCCCGGCGCTGGCGCCGCGGGCGGCCTCGGGGCAGCCCTGCTCGCCCTGGGCGGCAGCCGCGCCTCCGGAGCCACGGTCATCGCCGAACACACCCGCCTGGCCGACGACGTCGCCGCGGCCGAGCTCGTCATCACCGGTGAGGGCCGCTTCGACGACCAGTCCCTGCACGGCAAGGTCGTCAGCGCACTGGCAGGGGAGGCCCGCGGAACACCCGTTCTGGTGCTGGCCGGCCAGGTCACCCTGGACGACGCCGCGCTGCGCGATGCGGGCATCGCCGGCGCCTACGCGATCGCTGACCACGCCGGATCGGTTCAACTGGCCATCGACGACGCGGCAAACCAGCTGGCCGGATTGTCGGAGGTCACGGCCGCAGAACTCGGGAATAGCGGCACAACAAGGTACCGTTGAACCGTGGGCTGTTTAGAAGGCCCGGAACAAAAGCCACTCAGGGAGACGCAATGACTGTTCAGGACGAGTCGGCGACCACCACCGCCACCCATGGCGCGGTCCTGACCGACGCCGCGGCCAGCAAGGCGAAGGCGCTGCTGGAGCAAGAGGGCCGTGACGACCTGGCGCTGCGAATCGCCGTCCAGCCGGGCGGATGCGCCGGCCTGCGCTACAACCTCTTCTTCGACGACCGGACCCTCGACGGCGACTTGACCTCCGAGTTCGGCGGCGTCAACTTGACCGTCGACCGGATGAGCGCCCCCTACATCCAGGGCGCGACGATCGACTTCGTCGACACCATCGAGAAGCAGGGCTTCACCATCGACAACCCCAACGCGACGGGATCGTGCGCGTGCGGGGATTCGTTCAACTGATCTAGTACTGGCCTGCCGTGCGCAGCAGGTAGGAACACACCAGGATCTCGTCGTCTTCGGCGAGTAGCTGAGCTACGCCCTGCTCCTCTGTTTGACTGCGGCTTCCCGCGGGGGAGACGCGCATCGTGAACAGCACTTGTGCCTGGTAGGGCGACGAGAAGACCATCTTGTCGATGGATGTCACGTCGGCCTTGCTGAACTGCTTGCGGAACGCGTCACTGCTCAGGTCCGCGAGCGCGAGATCTGACCGGCGTTCCTTGACGGCGTCGAACAAGCCGCACAGAGTGTGCCGCGCGATCGTCTCGGTATCACCGCGCTGCAGCGCGTCCAGATATTCCTGGATCGCCGCCTCGGCGGAGTCCGTCGTCAGCGACGACGCGGCCGGCTCATCGTCGGAGCGCACCACGAAGACGACCGCGATCACCGCGGCGGCCACGACCGCGACGGCCACCAGCACACCGAGAACGGCACGCCACCGGCTTCGCTTCGGATACGGAATCGGTGGCGGCAACATGCCCGGATATGCCGACGGCACAACGGGATTCTCCGGATACGGCCGCGGCGGGCCGGGATACGGTGGCGGGCCGACCGGTCCAGCGCCGTATTGGGGCGGATAAGGGCCAGCCATGTAACGCAGGTTAGCGTAATGCGACGAGTACTGACCGGGCCGTTAGGCTGGGTAAGATTATCTAGACTGGTTAATGAATTGAAGGGTGACGCTTCGTGACCATCGCGGTAACCGGATCGATTGCGACCGACCATCTCATGCGGTTTCCGGGCCGGTTCTCCGAGCAACTGCTGCCCGAGCACCTGCAGAAGGTGTCCCTGAGCTTCCTCGTGGACGATCTGGTCATCCATCGCGGCGGCGTGGCCGGAAATATGGCCTACGCCATCGGCATCCTCGGCGGGGACCCGACACTGGTCGGCGCGGTAGGCAAAGACTTCGACGACTACCGAAAGTGGCTCACCGGCCACGGCGTGGACTGCGACAGCGTGCTGGTATCGGACTCCGCCTACACCGCCCGATTCGTCTGCACGACGGACGAGGACATGGCTCAGATCGCGTCCTTCTACCCCGGGGCGATGTCGGAGGCCCGCGACATCAAGCTGGCCGATGTCGTATCGCGAAGGGGCACGCCGTATCTGGTGATCGTCGGCGCCAACGACCCCGACGCGATGTTCCTGCACACCGAGGAGTGCCGCGCGCTCGGCCTTGCGTTCGCCGCCGACCCGTCGCAGCAGCTGGCTCGGCTCTCCGGCGAGCAGATCCGCCAGCTGATCGACGGTGCGACATACCTGTTCACCAACGACTACGAATGGGACCTGCTGCTGCAGAAGTCCGGGTGGTCGGAAGCCGAAGTGATGAGCCAGATCCAGATACGCGTCACAACCCTGGGCGAGAAGGGCGTCGACATCGTGGGTCGCGACGGCACCTTCGTCCACGTCGATGTGGTGCCCGAGACGCACAAGGAAGACCCCACCGGCATCGGCGACGCGTTTCGGGCGGGCTTCCTGACCGGCCGCGACAAGGGGCTGTCCATCGAGCGGGCCGCACAGCTGGCATCGCTGGTCGCGACGCTGGTGCTCGAGGCGCCGGGCCCGCAGGAGTGGAGCTGGGACAAGGATGCGGGCATCAAGCGGCTGACCGACGCCTACGGGGCGGAGGCGGGCGCGGAGATCGCCTCAGCGCTGGCCTGATTCACGGCTCAGCCGGTGGTGCCTAGAGCTGCACCGGATACGTCGGCTCGCTGATCTGTGGGGTCACGCTGCCCTCGACGAAGATCGCGTGCCACAGCATGAAGATCAGCACGGTCCACAGCCGTCTGCTGTGATCGCTTGTGCCGCTGCGGTGTTCGTCGAGCATCGCCCGGACCGCGTACGTGTCGATCAGATCGCCTGCTCCTGACGAAGCCACAATGCCGTACGCCCAGTCCATCAGCTCGCCTGCCCGCAGCCAGTGCCGGATCGGCACCGGAAAGCCCAGTTTCGGCCGGTTGAGCACGTGGGCGGGCACGATCGGCTCCAGCGCCCGCCGCAACGCGTACTTCGTGGTGGACCGGGTGATCTTCGCCTCCAGCGGCAGCCGGGAGGCCACCGCGAACACCTCGGGATCGAGAAACGGCACGCGCAGCTCGAGCGAGTTGGCCATCGTCATCTTGTCCGCCTTGACCAGGATGTCGCCCCGCAGCCAGGTGAACAGGTCGATGTGCTGCATGCGCGCGACCGGATCCCAGCCCTCCGACTCGGCGTACACCCGCGCCGTCACATCGGTATGGGTCCAGTCCGGACGGAATCCGGGTAGCACGGCCCGCAGCTGCGCGTCGGAGAAGCTGCGCGCGTTGCCGTAGTACCGCTCCTCGAGCGTCTGGCTGCCCCTGTGCAGCAGGCTCTTTCCGCGCATTCCTTCGGGCAGGGGTGCGGAGACCTTGGCCATCGACCGGCGCAACGGGCGGGGGAGATAGTTGAAGGGTTTGAGCGACAACGGTTCCCGGTAGATCGTGTAGCCGCCGAACAACTCGTCTGCGCCCTCACCGGACAACACGACCTTGACGTGCTTACGTGCCTCACGCGCGATGAAGAACAGCGGCACCAGCGCCGGGTCGGCGACCGGTTCGTCGAGATACCAGACGATCTCGGGCAGGGCGGCAACGAACTCGGCCTGGTTCACCACCTTGGTGACGTGCCGCGCTCCGATCGCCTCGGCGGAGGCCACCGCCACATCGACCTCCGAGAAGCCCTCGCGTTCGAAGCCGGTGGTGAAGGTGATCAGCCGTGGGTTGTGCCGCATCGCCAACGCCGCGATCGCAGTGGAGTCGATTCCGCCGGACAGGAAAGCGCCGACGGTGACATCGGCGCGCATGTGCTTGGCGACGGAGTCCTCCAGTACCGCGGTGATCTCGTCGTATCGGCTCTGTTCGGTCCCTGAAGCGAAGGGTTTGGCGTCGAACCGCGGTGTGAAGTAGCGGGAGACCTCCGGCTGGCCGCCCGGCCGCACCCGGGCGTAGCTGCCGGACTCCAGCCGCCGCACGCCGCGGTGCAGTGTCTCGGGCTCGGGCACGTACTGCAGCACGGTGTAGTGCTGGACGGCTCGTTCGTCGATGCCGACGTCGATGCCGATCTCGTCGGCGAGGTCGAGCAGACATTTCTTCTCGCTGCCCACCGCCGTGCCTGCCGAACCGGTGGCCATGAAGAGCGGTTTGATACCAAACGGGTCGCGCGCGCAGAACAATTCACGCTCGACGGTGTCCCACAGCGCGAACGCGAACATGCCGCGGAGCCGGCTCAGTGCGGCGGTGCCCCAGTAGTGAAAGGCGGCGATGATCGCCTCACCGTCGCCGTCGGTGTGAAACATCGCGCCGTGGCCGGCCGCCAGCTCCTCCCGCAGCTCGAGGTAGTTGTAGATCTCGCCGTTGAACACCAGCACGTAGCGGTCCGGCGACTCGGCCGGGCCCCAGCGCAGCGGTTGGTGGCTGTGCGCGATGTCGATGATCGACAACCTGTTGAAACCCAGCACCACGTCGTCGTCGTGCCAGGTGCCCGGCTCGTCAGGACCGCGGTGGCGCATCAGGTGTGAAGAGCCCGAAACCGCATCGACCAGACCCGGGGATACACCGCCGGACGGGTCGGCCAGTAGCGCCAGCAGTCCACACACCGCGCCAGTATGCCGAATTGTGGTCGCGGACGAGAGGAGCACCGAATGTGTCGGACGAGAGGAGCACCCAATCTGCGAGGTGTGTCGAGACCTGCACCCGCGGGTGGTCTACGCTGCGTAGTATTCGGCAAGTTCTACCGACTTCTAGGAGGCGCCAACGTGACACCTCGCGGACGCAGGGTGGTGGCACGGAGAGCGGCGTTGACGGTCGTCCTTGGTGCGACTGCGCTGCTTCTCAGCGGGTGTAGCTGGTCAGAGGTGCTGGGCCTGGGCTGGCCCGAGGGCATCACTCCGCAGGCCCACCTCAATCGTGAACTGTGGATCGGCTCGGTGATCGCCTCCCTGGTCGTCGGTGTCATTGTCTGGGGCCTGATCTTCTGGGCCTCGGCGTTTCACCGGAAGAAGAAAAACGACACGGAACTGCCGCGCCAGTTCGGCTACAACATGCCGCTGGAGTTGGTGCTCACGGTGGTGCCGTTCCTGATCATCTCGGTGCTGTTCTACTTCACCGTCGTGGTGCAGGAGAAGATGCTGCACAAGGAGCCCAATTCCGAGGTCGTCGTCGATGTCACCGCCTTCCAGTGGAACTGGAAGTTCGGCTACCAGAAGGTTGCCTTCACCGACGGCACGTTCGACTACGACGGTGCCGACCGGGAACGTAAGGAAGCCGTCGCGTCGGGCCCGGAAGGGCTTGAGGGCGAGCACGGTGGGGAGTTCGGCGTCATCGCCGGCAAGAACCCCGAGGACCGCACATACCTGAACTTCGACAAGGTCGAGACCCTGGGCACCAGCACCGAGATCCCCATCCTCGTGGTGCCGTCCGGCAAGCGCATCGAGTTCCAGGTCGCCTCGGCCGACGTGATCCACGGCTTCTGGGTGCCGGAGTTCCTGTTCAAGCGCGACGTGATGCCCGACCCGATACCCAACAACTCGGACAACATCTTCCAGATCAGCGAGATCATGAAGACCGGCGCGTTCGTCGGGCGCTGCACCGAGATGTGCGGCACCTACCACTCGATGATGAACTTCGAGCTCCGCGTGGTGCCGCCCAACGACTTCAAGGCCTACCTGCAGCAGCGCATCGCGGGCAAGACCAACGCCGAAGCGCTCGTGGCCATCGACCAGCCGCCGACGGCGGTCACCACCCATCCGTTCGACACCCGCCGCGGCGAGCAGGCGCCCCAGGCAAGCAAGTAGGGACCTCATGCACATCGAAGCCAGGCTGTTCGAGTTCCTGACCGCGTTCTTCGTTCTGGCCGCGGTGGTGTACGCCACGCTGACCCAGATGTTCCAGTACGGCGGCGTGGAGTGGGCAGGCGTCACCGCGCTGGTGATGACCGCGGGGCTGACGCTGATCACCGGCACCTTCTTCCGGTTCGTGGCGCGGCGTCTCGACACCAGGCCCGAGGACTACGAGGACGCCGAGATCAGCGACGGCGCGGGGGAGCTGGGCTTCTACAGCCCGCACAGCTGGTGGCCGATCATCATCGCGCTGTCCGCGTCGGTGACGGCCGTCGGTGCCGCGCTGTGGCTGCCCTGGCTGATCGTTGCGGGCGTGTGCTTCGTGCTCGCCTCGGTCGCAGGCCTGGTCTTCGAGTACTACACCGGTGCCGAGAAGCACTGACCTGCTTGGGCCCACGCCGAAGGTACGGGACAAAGGTCACATCTGGGCTTCATTTGGTCTGCTACCGCGCTGCGGAATTCGATCCGCTCATCGGTTTGGGTAGTGTTGCCGAGGCCGAGTCAGTCGCTGTCAGCCGCTTGCTGTCGCGCCGATGGAGTAGTCGAGAAGGATAGGCGTAAATGAGCGGGCCGAATCCCCCAGAGCCGGATTCTGAAGGGTCGGACACCCCGGAACACGAGCCGGACGAGCGACCCGCCGAGGATCATGACGACCGGGATCCGACGGGTCAGACCGATATCCACTCGCAGGCATATTCGGCGCCCGAGTCCGAGCAGTTCACCGCGGGCCCCTTCGTGCCCGCCGACCCGGCTCTCTATGACTACGACGACTACGACCAGACGGATCTGGTCGGCACCGCCCGGCCGCCGCGCTGGCCCTGGGTGGTCGGAATCGTCGCGATCATCGCGGCGGTCTCCCTGGTGGTGTCGGTTTCCATGCTGGTGATGGGGACCGACTCCGACAACCTCGCTAATCCGGGCATCAGCACGACGAAATCGGCGCCGCCGGTGCAGGACGAGATCACCCCGACGACCCCCACCGCCGCCGCCCCCGCCCCCGCCGCCCAGCGAAGAACCGCCGCCTCCGCCACCGGAGACGGTCACCGTGACCCAAGAGCCACCGCCGCCCCCTCCGCCCGCGGAGGAACCGCCACCTCCACCGGTGGACACCTCGACCCCCGCGCCGCCGCCGCCGACGACGACACGCGCGGGTCCGCGCCAGGTGACCTACGCGGTGACGGGGACGAAGGCGCCGGGCGACATCATCACGGTCACCTACGTCGACGCCTCGGGCCGTAGCCGCACACAGCGCAACGTCTACATCCCGTGGTCGCTGACCGTGACTCCGATCTCGCAGTCCGAGGTGGGCTCGGTGCAGGCGTCCAGCCTGTTTGGGGCCAGCAGGCTCAATTGCTCGATCACGACGAGCGACGGCACCGTACTGTCGTCCAATACCGGCAACTCCGCACAGACAAGCTGCTGATGACATATAAGACTGGGGCCGCGGCCCGCTCGCGGCTGGGCGCGATGTCCGATGACGCCGAGAACATCGACCGGATCCTGGTGATCGCCTGCGCGGCGATCTGGCTTGCCGCGCTGGGATCCGCCGTGGCCGCCACGGTCGCGCTGGTCGACCTGGCTCGCAGCCATCCGGAGTCCTCCACCACATCATCGGGCACGCCGTGGCTCCTCTACACCGTGATCGGGGTGTCGGCGTTGGTCATCGTCGGCGCGATTCCGCTGCTGGTGCGGGCTCGGCGCTCGTCGATGGACGAGCCGAACGCAGGCCGCGGCGCCGCCGTCCGGCCGGCCGCAGGACGGACTCAGACCACGGCGCGGGCCGCTGAGCCGCAGACGCAGAAGCTGCGGTCCTACCAGCCGGGCGCCGACCCGATTCGGCCGCGCAGCGGCTACTCGGCCCCCTCGCCGGTCAGCACGCTCGACGCGTCGTTGCCGCCCGCGGTCGACCGGCTCTGGCTGCGCTGCACTGTTGCCATTGTCGGTGCCATGGGCCTTGCGCTGCTCGCGGTCGGAATCGCCACCTACCTGATGGCTGCAGGCCACGACACGGCATCCTGGGCCGTCTACGTCGTAGCGGGACTCGTCACGTTGGCGATGCCCGCCATCCCGTGGATCTTCCTCGGTCAGCTGCGCGCTGTCGTGGATACGCCCTAGCGCGTCAGTGGCCGTGTCCGTTGGATGAGCCGTTGGTGTCCTGGTGTTCCCGTAATGCGGTGAGCGCCTTGTGCTCTGCTGCGTGCTCCGCCTCGACGAGTGCATCGTTCTGCTCGACGGGATCGGCGGTCAGGAAGCTGCCCGACCCCGGCGCGCCTGCGGACCCCAGCTTGTTCATCCGCTTGGGTACCGGTGCACCCTGGTACTCCAGCGGAATCGGATGGCCGTGGTCGTCGACCGGTCCCAGCGGCTGGTGCAACTCAATGTAGGCACCGTGCGGCAGTCGCTTGATGATGCCCGTCTCGATGCCGTGCTCGAGTACGGCATGGTCGCTGCGCTGCAGCCCGATGCACCACCGGTAGGTGATGTAGTAGACGATCGCGGGCAACACCACCATGCCGATGCGGCCGATCCAGGTCGTCGCGTTGAGCGAGATGTGGAACGTGAAGGCGATGATGTCGTTCATGCAGGCGAATGTCAGCACGATATAGAACGCGATGGCCATCGCGCCGATGGCGGTCCGCACCGGAGCATCCCGCGGGCGCTGCAACAGATTGTGATGTGCTTTGTCCCCGGTGAATCTCTGCTCCAGGAATGGCCAGGCGGGCAGGAGCATGAACACGACGCCCATCAGCACGAGCGATCCACACCGGCTGAGGGATGGTGTGCCCGAACGGGTAGAACTCCCACGCCGGCCAGAGGCGGATGAGGCCGTCTGTCCACATCATGTAGAAGTCCGGCTGGCTGCCCGCCGAAATCTGGGAGGGCTTGTAGGGGCCGAGCTGCCAGATCGGGTTGATCTGCAACAGGCCGCCCATGATGCCGAGAATGCCCGTCGTCACCGCGAAGAACGCGCCGGACTTGACCGCGAACACCGGCATCACGCGCACGCCCACGACATTGGTCTCGGTGCGCCCGGGGCCCGGGAACTGCGTGTGCTTCTGGAACCACACCAGCGCCAGGTGCGCACCGATGAGCGCCAGGATGATGCCCGGTATCAGCAGGATGTGCAGCGCGTACAGCCGCGGGATGATGATGCCGATCGAGCAGTCGTTTCCGGCACCGCCGCAAGGGAAGTCACCGCCGAACAATGCCCAGTGCAGCCACGTGCCGACAATCGGAATGCCCATCGTGATGCCCGAGAATGCGGCGCGCAAGCCGGTTCCGGACAGCAGGTCGTCGGGCAGCGAGTATCCGAAGAAGCCCTCGAACATGGCCAGTATCAACAGCAGAGAGCCGATCACCCAGTTGGTCTCACGGGGACGCCGGAAAGCGCCGGTGAAGAAAATGCGGGCCAGGTGGACCATGATCGCAGCCGCGAAAAGCAGTGCGGCCCAGTGGTGGACCTGGCGGACGAACAGACCGCCGCGCACCTCGAAGCTGATGTCGAGGGTGGACGCGAAGGCTCTCGACATCTCGACGCCACGGAGCGGCTGATACACGCCGTTGTAGGTGACATCGACCATCGACGGGTCGAAGAACAAGCTCAGGTACACGCCGGTGAGCAGCAGAACGATGAAGCTGTACAGGGCGATCTCACCCAGCAGAAACGACCAGTGGGTGGGGAACACCTTGTTGAGCTGTCTGCGGACAGCCGCAGAGGGGTGGTAGCGCGAGTCGATCGCGTCGCCCTGTTCTGCCAGGGTGGGCGGTTTTGGCAATTTCGGACTCATGATCGCCGCTCCCAGAATGCCGGTCCGACGGGCTCGATGAAGTCGCCGTTGGCAACCAGATACCCGTCCTGGTCAATGGTGATCGGTAGCTGTGCGAGTGCTCGCGCAGCCGGGCCGAATATGGGCCGTGCGAAGTGCAGCGCATCGAATTGCGACTGGTGGCACGGGCAGAGGATGCGGTAGCTCTGTTGCTCGTAAAGCGAAGAGGGGCAACCTAAGTGGGAGCATACCTTGGTGTATGCGAACAGGTCGCCGAAGTTGAAGCTCTCCTGGCCCTGACGCTTGACCACCCTGTTGATGTCGCCCGGCTTGATGCGAATGAGCATCACCGGGTTGCGCACGCCCATCCCGATCTGGCTCAGCCGGTGGTGCGATTCGACTGTGGTGCCGTCACCGTCGGACTCCCGCCACGGGAATACGGTTTCCATGCCGCCTGCGTCGAGGTCCTCGGGACGCATCTTGACGAACGGCGCTCCGTGGCCGGTGTTTCCGGTGGCGCGGGCCAGATAGATGGTCTCGCCTTTGAACTTCGGGGTCCAACCCGACCACCACAGCACGGCCTTCTTGCCGTCGGCCGTCGGAACCACCGGCTTCCACGGGTTCTTGATCAGGCCGCCGATGAATGCGACCAGTGTGCCTGCGCCGAACGCGCCGAGGCCGATGCCGAGCGACAGCCCAATCATCTTGCGACGCTTGATTGTCGAGCCCTCCAAGGCGTCGGTGAGGTTGGCCGCGACGGTCTTGCGCTGGATCTCGGGGGAGCGACCGTCGTGACGATCCTGGATGGAGATCTCTTCGCGGGATGAACTTCTTCTGGAACAGCACGGCGCCGATGCCGATCGCCAGAATGGACAACCCGAAGGTCAGCCCGTACAGCGGGGTGGCAAGCGAGTAAATCCATTCACCGTCGGAACCGTACGGCCTGTACTCCCACGGCCAGAACAGGAAAACCACGCAGCAGTGCCAGACCCGAAAAGCCGCCGAACAGAAGCCAGTTCGCGACTGACCGTTCGGCGCGCTTCTCGGCCTTGGTGCCCTGTACAGGCCAGCGGTCGTCCTTGTAGACGATCTCGACGCCGTCGAGCTTGCCGCCGAGCTCGAGTAATTCCTCGCGGGACATCGACGCCAGCTCGGCGTCGCTTGGCTGCCCCGGAATTCCGGCCTGGCCCGGGGTGTCCGTGCCCTTGGGGGTGTTCTCAGCGTCGGTCACGACCGGGCTCCGATCCACAGAGCCGCCCCGACGACGGCCACAATCCCGATGATCCAGATGGCCATACCCTCAGTGGTGGGTCCGAGACCTCCGAGGCCGTAGCCGCCGGGTTCCGGCGTTTCGGATGCCATCCGCACGTAGGCGACGATGTCGCGTTTCTCCGCGGGGGAGAGTTGGCGGTCGGAGAACTTCGGCATGTTCTGCGGGCCGGTCAGCATCGCGGTGTAAATCTGTTGCGGCTCGGCGCCGCTCAGCTCGGGTGCGTACTTACCCGACGAGAGTGCGCCGCCCTTGCCGGTGAAGTTGTGGCAGGACGCGCAATTCAGCCGGAACAGGTCGCCGCCGCGGGCGACGTTGTCGCCGATCAGCGATTCTTGGGCAAGTTCACCGTTGGCGTCGCGGGCCACCTCAGGGCCGCCCCCGTTGGCCTGCACGTAGGCGCCGAGCGCGTCGATCTGCGCCTCGTCGAACTGCGGTGGCTTCTGCGGCGCCTGGGCCTCGCCGCGCATGGCGGGCATCCGGCCGGTGGACACCTGGAAGTAGACGGCGGCCTCGCCGACGCCGACCAGGCTCGGCCCGCGATCGGCCACGCCCTGCAGGTTGGCCCCGTGGCAGGTCACACATGAGGTGTCGAACAGTTGCTTACCGGTGCGCAGCAGCGCAGAGGCGGACTCGTCGGCGACGGCCACCTGCGGCGACGGTGTCAGGGTGGCCGCAAGGCCGCCCGCAACCCCCAGTCCGATCAGCAGCAGCACCGCCGCTGAGAGTCGCCGGCGAAGCCGACGGCGGGACTTGCTGGTCATCGAACCCCTTCTCATCGGCGGCCTGCTCATCGGACGAAGTAGATGGTGGCAAACAGTGCGATCCACACGATGTCGACGAAATGCCAGTAGTACGAGACGACGATCGCGGCAGTGGCCTGAGCGGGGGTGAACTTGCTCATCGTGGTGCGGGCCAGCAGGAAGATGAAGGCGATGAGGCCGCCGATGACGTGCAGGCCGTGAAATCCGGTGGGCAGGTAGAAGACTGAGCCGTATGCGCTGCTGGAAATCGTGGTGCCGTGCTCGACGAGGTGGATGTACTCATATCCCTGACCGAGCACGAAGAACAGGCCCATCAGGAAGGTGATGACATACCAGCGCCGCAGCCCGAACACATCACCGCGCTCGGCGGCGAAAACGCCCATCTGACAGGTGAAGGAGGACGCGATCAGCACCAGGGTGACGGGAACCGCTTGGACCAGGTTCAGCTCGGTCGGCGGCGGGGGCCAGTTACCGCCGGCCTGCGAGCGGGCGGTGAAATACATCGCGAACAGTCCAGCAAAGAACATGAGTTCGCTGGAAAGCCACACGATCGTGCCAACACTCACCATATTTGGCCGGTTCAGCGAATGCACGCGCGACGTGATCGCGGTTCCCGAGGTGCCTACAGCGCTCGTCACAACGCAAGTATGACGCTTTGTAGTTGTTCAACTCCACCCGGGTGGAGCAATTCGTCATAATCTTCGCGTGACTTCATCACACCCCAAACCGTCCTGGCCGCTGATATTGAGCAGGTTGACCACGCAACAGTCGCTGGTGACGGGTCAGGCCGCCTGGGCGATGGATCAGATCATGACCGGTGTGGCCACGCCGGCACAGATCGCGGCATTCGGCGTGTCGATGAAGATGAAGAAGCCAACGGCGGCCGAGGTGACCGAACTGGCCAACACCATGCTGTCCTACGCACGCCGGGTGCCGACCGAGGAGATAGGCAACGACACCGTCGATATCGTCGGGACCGGAGGCGACGGCGCGAACACGGTGAACCTGTCCACGATGGCCGCCATCGTGGTGGCGGCCGCCGGCGTACCCGTCGTCAAGCACGGCAACCGGGCCGCGTCGTCGCGCAGCGGTGGCGCCGACACTTTGGAAGCACTCGGGTTGCGCATCGACCTCGGGCCGGAGGAGGTCGCCCGCAGTGTCGCTGAGGTCGGTATCGGCTTCTGCTTCGCGCCCGAGTTCCACCCGTCCTACCGGCACGCAGGCGCGGCCCGGCGCGAGATCGGGGTGCCGACGGTGTTCAATCTGCTTGGACCGCTGACGAATCCGGGCTCCCCACGGGCCGGTTTGATCGGCTGCGCGTGGGCGGACCTGGCCGAGGTGATGGCGGGCGTGTTCGCCACCAGACGCTCGAGCGTGCTGGTGGTGCACGGCGACGACGGACTCGACGAGCTGACCACGACAACCACCAGCACCATCTGGCGGGTGCAGGCGGGCACCGTGGAGAAGCTGTTGTTCGACCCGGCGGGATTCGGGTTCGCCCGTGCCGAGCTGTCCGCTTTGACGGGCGGCGACGCCCAGCAGAACGCCACCGAGGCGCGGGAGGTGCTCGGCGGGGCCAAGGGCCCGATCCGCGACGCGGTGGTGCTCAACGCCGCCGGCGCGATGGTGGCCCACGCGGGGCTATCCAGTGGCGCCGAATGGTTGCCTGCGTGGGAGTCCGGCCTGAGCCGGGCCGTCGAGGCGATCGACTCCGGGGCGGCCGAACAGCTGCTCGCGCGTTGGGTGCGGTTCACTCAGAGCCTCTGAACCGTCGCCGTCGAGGGTCTGCTCGGCCGCCAGCCGCGCAGACCGGGCCGAGGCGGCCCAGGATGCCCATCGGCCGGCCGACCCCACCGGTGACGCCCAACCCGGTTCGGCCCGGACGATGCGCACACCCGGGTGCGCCAGCCATCGCGTGATCAGCGCGACCTCTTCGACGAGCGCACCGCCCAGCGGTGCCGCAACGGGCAGAATCGCTTGCGCCCCAGCGCTGATCGCGTCGACCACCGGCATCGGCGGCACGCCACGGCGTGCGACACCCGCCGACGCAAGCTGGCCGCACCGGATCACCGCGAGGTGCCAGCCGCCCGTGCCGTCAGGACGTGCCGCGACGAGTTCGGCGACCGACGCAAGCGCGCGCAGCCGCTGACCGCGCCACAGCACGTCGATCGCCGCGGCGGCGTGGTCGCGCAGCCGGGCGGCGGACTCGTAGCGGCGGTTTTCGGCCAGCTCGCCGATGCGGTCGAGCACCGCCGACAACGCGTGGTCGTCGGCGCCGTCGATCAGTGCCGCCGCGCGTTGCGGCGCCTCGGCATACTCGGCGGCCGGGATGTCGCGAAGCGCCGGGCATCCGGACAACTCACGCTCGGGGCAGGCGGGGCCGTGGTGCGCCGACCGCGCAATCCGGGTGGTGCAGGTGCGCAGCCCGGTGCACCGGGCCAGCAAGTCCGCCGTCTCGACGGCGTCGGCACGTGACCTGAAAGGCCCGACGGCGCTGTCGCCTCTCGGGGTGCGGACAATCGAGAAACGCGGAAAAGCCTCGTCGGTCAGCACGATCCACCACCAGCGCCGCGGGAATTTCGATCGGCGGTTGTACGGCGGTGCGTGCGCGGCGAGCAGTCGCAGCTCACGAACTCCTGCCTCCAGGTCGTGCGCGCACTCGACGTGGTCGACCGCGGTGGCCAACCCGACCATCTCCTTGATGCGCGGCCGCGGATCGGTGCCGTTGAAGTACTGGCCCGCTCGCCGTCGCAGATCCACCGCGGTGCCGACATAGAGCACCTCGTTGCCGGGTCCGCGGAACAGGTAGACGCCGGGCCGGTGCGGCAGGGCAGCGGCGAGAACCCGCTTGCGCCGCTGCTGCGGCGTCACGTCCGGCAGGTAGGAGCGCAGGTCGGTGTAGGTGTGCACACCCTGGTTCCCGACCCGCTCGATCAGCGCGTGCAGCACGTCGACGGTGGCGCGCGCGTCGTCGAGTGCCCGGTGCGTCGGCGTCGTGCCTGCGCCGAACAACCGCGCCAGCGCGGAGAGCCGCACGCTGGGGGCCTCGTCGCGGGTGAGCACCCGCCGGGCCAACCGGACCGTGCACAGCACCGGCGGACGGGGCCAGACGATCTCGCAGCGCTCCGCCGCGGCGCGCAGGAAGCCGATGTCGAACCCCGCGTTGTGGGCGACCAGCACTGCGCCGCGGGCGAATTCGAGAAATGCGGGCAGCACGGCCTCGATCTTCGGGGCGTTGCACACCATGGCCGAGGTGATGCCGGTCAGCTCGACGATCTGAGGCGGAATGCTGCGGCCGGGGTCGACGAGCGTGGCCAGCTCGCCAAGCACCGCACCGCCACGCACCTTGACCGCTCCGATCTCGGTGATGGCGTCGACGTTGTCGCCGTCGCCGGACGCCCGCCCGCCGGTCGTCTCGAGGTCCACCACGACGAACGTGGTGTCCCGCAGCGAAACGTCAGCCGCCGGATCCACATCGGCGAAGCTGAGCTGGCCCATGCGCTGAAGGTAGGCACTGCCACCGACAGCGGCCAGATGCCACGCTGAATTGTCGGTGGTGGTGGATAACGTGGCGCTAACACCGATCGAGAGGACGGTCAGATGGACGAAAACCGGGCGCCTGGCGAGGAAAAACCCGCTGCAGGCGCGGTGACCATCGATTGCGATGACTGCGCCGTCCGCGGCCCTGGTTGCAAGGACTGCGTCGTCAGCGTGTTGCTGGGCGTTCCGGAGACGCTGCTGGAGGACGAGCGGGCAGCCCTGGAGGCGCTCGCCGAGGTCGGGTTGGCGCCCCGACTGCGGTTGGTGCCGATCCACCGGCCCGGTGCGTCCGGGGTGGTCGCCTGACGACACGCCAGCGCAACCCGGCCGAGTCGAAAAACTCTGAGAGGCTGTTAAATTTGCGTCTCCTGTTTGGACAAGGCCGTTGCCATTTCGTAACCTGTCTGAGACCTAAAGACAGATTCGGGTCGGCTCGCCAACGGCAGTTTAGGACGCAAAATCTTGACGCTCGACCGAACGCAGCGGATCACGCGCGGAGTTAAGCGACTCGCCATTGGTGCGGTATCGGGAATCACGATCTTCGGGGGCATGCTCGCCGCGAATGTCGCTGCAGATCCGGCCGACGATGCGCTGGCAAAGCTCAATGAGCTGTCGCGGCAGGCTGAGCGGACCACCGAGGCGATGCATTCGGCACAGCTCGACCTGAATAACAAGCTGGCAGCGCAGCAGGATGCCGACGCAAGGCATGCTGCCGACCTGGCGGCGGTCGACACGGCCAAGTCGGAGCTGGCAACGTTCCAGGGAGCCGTCGATAAGTTTGCTGCAGCCCAGTACATGGGTGGCAGAACCAGCGGTATGGACGCGATGCTGACCGCCGATTCGCCGCAACGCCTGATCGACCAGCTCTCCGTCCAGCGCGTGATGTCGGCAGAGATGTCGGCTCAGATGCGCAGCTATCGCAGCGTCAGCGAGCAGTCCGCCCGTGCCGAGGTCGCCTCCGCCGCGTCGGCCGCCGAGGCGAAGACCGCCGCCGAGCAGGCCGCTGCGGTGCGCGCCGACCTGCAATCCAAGCAAAGCCAGCTGCAGGTGCAGATGGCCGTCGTCAAATCCCAGTACCTGGCCCTCACCCCGGGCCAGCGAGAGGCGATGGCCGCCCTTCCGCCTGCGCCGCCACCGCCTGCGGCGCTCCCACCTGCGCCGGGTGAGGATCCGGCGATCGTGGCCGCCCCGCCCGGTGGCATCCCGCCGGGCGACGTCGCACCCCCGGAGGGTGCCATCGCTCCCGACGTAGCCGGCGGCGAGGGCGTCGCCGCGGTCCAGGCCGCGCTGACCCGCGTCGGCTCGCCCTACTCATGGGGCGGTTCCGGCCCCAACGCGTTCGACTGCTCGGGCCTGGTGATGTGGGCCTTCCAGCAGGCAGGTATAGCGCTGCCGCACTCCAGCCAGGCGCTGGCCCACGGCGGCCAGGCCGTGGACATGTCGCAGATACAGCCAGGTGACGTCGTCACGTACTACTCCGACGCCTCACACGCCGCGATCTACATCGGCGACGGGATGATGGTGCACGCGTCCACCTATGGCACGCCGGTGCGAGTTGCGCCGGTGAACAATGCCCCGATCTACAACGTCCGCCGGTACTAAACGTCGGTCGCTGGGCCTGCTGCTGATCGCCGAGCTCGTCCTCGCGGTGATGATGGTCGGCAGTCCGGTCGCGCCGCCCGCCACGCGTGCTTCCCTCACGACGCCTACGCCGTCCTCGTTGGCGACGAGCACCGCCACCGTCTCCGACGGCCGCACGGTGGAGTTGGTGAGCTTGGGCGGTCCGGAAACGCAACCGCTGCTGAACCGCGTTTCGGGCCAGATGGACGACGCCGTGCGCGCCGTGACGGCGTTCTGGGGAGTCGACTGGCCGCGTGACATCGTCATCGTGGCCACCGCGTCCGACGAGCAGTTCCGCGCGCTGGCAGGCGGCGGTTCCGACATCGCCGCCGCGACCACCGGCCGGCGGATCGTGTTCGCGCCGGGCGCTGCCGACATGAGCGACGATGCGTTGCGAATTGTGCTGCGCCACGAGCTTTTTCATTATGCCGCTCGGTCTGACACTGCAGTCGACGCACCTCGCTGGCTGACCGAAGGCGTCGCCGACTTCGTGGCGAGGCCGGCGGCGCCGCGGCCCGGACCCGAACAGGCGGCCGGCTTGGCGCAACTGCCCACCGATGCCGATCTCGACACCGCGGGAACGGCCCGCACGCTTGCCTACGACCGCGCCTGGTGGTTCACCCGTTTCGTCGCCGACCGCTACGGGACCGCGACGTTGCGGCGCCTGTACGAACGGGCCTGCGGGCCACGCCACCCCGACATCGAGACGGCCGTCTCCGAGATCCTCGGCGCCGACCTCGACGCGGTGTCGGCCGACTGGCGGCGCTGGCTCGCGGGATAGCCTGACCGCAATGACCCGGGTTCTGCTGGTTACCAATGACTTTCCGCCACGACGTGGTGGCATCCAGTCATACCTGCATGAACTCGTCGGGCAACTGACCCAGACCGGCATGTACACGCTGACGGTCTATGCACCGAAGTGGAAGGGCTGCGAGGAGTTCGACGAAGAGGCGCGGGCCAGTGGCTACGAGGTGGTGCGCCATCCGACGACGCTGATGGTGCCGAGTCCCGGTGTGGACGATCGGATGCGGCGGCTGATCGCAGCCAAGGACATCGAGTCGGTGTGGTTCGGAGCCGCCGCGCCGCTGGCACTGCTGGCGCCGAGGGCGCGAAGCGCAGGCGCGGGCCGGGTCATCGCCAGCACGCATGGCCACGAGGTCGGCTGGTCGATGTTGCCCGTGGCGCGCAGTGCACTGCGCCGAATCGGGGACGGCGCCGACGTGGTGACCTACGTCAGCCGCTACACCCGAGACCGGTTCGCGTCGGCCTTCGGGCCAGGGGCCGCCCTGGAGTACGTGCCGCCGGGGGTGGACACCGACCGGTTCACGCCGGATCCGGCCGCCCGCAAGGAGATGCGGACGCGCTACGGGCTCGGCGAGCGGCCGGTCATCGTTTGCCTGTCCCGGCTGGTGGCCCGCAAGGGCCAGGACATGCTGATCCGGGCCCTACCGGCGATCCGCGAGCGGGTGGACGGAGCGACTCTGGTCGTCGTCGGGGGCGGGCCCTACCTGGCGACGCTGCACCGGCTCGCCCGGGAGGCGGGCGTCACCGACCACGTGGTCTTCACCGGCGGCGTGCCGGGTGCCGAACTGCCCGCACACCACGCGATGGCCGACGTGTTCGCGATGCCGTGCCGAACCCGCGGCGGCGGTCTCGACGTCGAGGGCCTCGGCATCGTGTACCTGGAGGCGTCGGCGACCGGCGTGCCGGTGGTCGCAGGCCGGTCGGGCGGGGCGCCGGAGACCGTTCAGGACGGTGTCACGGGGCGCGTCGTCAACGGCACCGACGTCGACGAAATCGCCGCTGCCGTCGGCGAAATACTCGCCGACCCGGAGCGGGCGGCCGAGATGGGCGCCGCCGGTCGCCGCTGGGCCGTCGGCAACTGGCAGTGGCGCAACCAGGCGGCGAGACTGCAGCGGCTGCTGGATGGCGGTCAGTCCTTGTCGTAGAGCGCCTCGATGTCGGAGGCGAACTTCTCGGCCACCACCTTGCGCTTGACCTTCAGCGTCGGGGTCAGCTCACCGGTGTCCTCGGTGAAGTCGACGGGCAGGATGCGGAACTTGCGGATGGCCTCGGCCTTGGACACCGCCTGATTGGCTTCCTTGACGGCCAGATCGATCTCGGCGAGCAGGTCGGGGTCGCCCGCCAGGTCTGCCGCCGACGCGTCGGCGTTCTTACCGTTGCGTTGCTTCCACCCCGGGAATGCTTCCGGGTCGATGGTGATGAGTGCGCCGATGAACGGCTTGGCGTCGCCGACGCACATCGCCTGGCTGATCAGCGGATGGGCGCGCAGACGGTCCTCGAGGATGGCCGGAGCGACGTTCTTGCCGCCTGCGGTGACGATGATCTCCTTCTTGCGGCCGATGATGGTGAGGAAGCCTTGGTCGTCGATGGCACCGAGGTCGCCGGTGTGGAACCAGCCGTCGGAGAAAACCGCCTTGGTCTCCTCCTCGTTTTGCCAGTAGCCGGCGAACACGACGCCGCCACGGACCAACAGCTCGTCGTCGTCGCCCAAGCGCATGCTGTTGCCTCCCAACAGCTTTCCGACCGAACCGACTTTGACAGCATCGACCTGGTTGACGGTGATCGCCGCGCTCGTCTCGGTCAGGCCGTATCCCTCGTAGATGGTCAACCCGACGCCTCGGTAGAAGTGGCCGAGCCGCGCACCCAGCGGAGCGCCACCGGAGATCGCGGCGTGGCAGTTGCCGCCGAGCGCGGCGCGCAGCTTGCCGTAGACCAGTCGGTCGAACACCGCATGCTTGGCGCGCAGCAGCAGGCTTGGCCCTTTTCCGCTCCTCGCGTCCGCGCCTGCCTGCGCCTCGCTCCACTCGATCGCGGTGTTGACCGCGATCTCGAAGATCCGGCCCTTGCCGTCGTTGCGCGCGTTCTGCTCGGCGGTGTTGTACACCTTCTCGAACACCCGGGGCACCGACACCACCAGCGTGGGCTTGAACACCCCGAGCATCGGCACCAGGTTCTTGATGTCGCTGGTGAATCCCAACGTCACCTTGTTCGCAAACGCCGCGATGGTGATGGCGCGGGCGAGCACGTGTGCCAGCGGCAGGAACACCAGCAGCCGCTCGCCCTTGTCCAACAGCGTCGGAAACGCCGCCTTGGCCCCGCGGATCTCGTACACCAGGTTGGAATGGGTCAGCTGACAGCCCTTGGGTCTGCCGGTGGTTCCCGAGGTGTAGATCAGCGTGGCGGGGTCGGCGGCCTTGATCCCGGCCAGCCGGGCGTCCAGTTCGCCCGCGTCGACCGATTTGCCCGCCTCTGCGAGCTCATTCAGCGCCGCGGACCCCGACCCGTCGATCCGGAACACTTTGCGCAGATCGGGCAGTTCGCCGCCAAGCGCCTCGATCTTCTCCGCATGCGCATCGGTCTCGGCGAACACCAGCACAGCACCGGAATCGCCGAGCACGAATTTCACCTGATCGGCGGAGCTGGTCTCGTAGATCGGCACCGTGAGCGCACCGACCGACAGGATCGCGAAGTCCAGGATCGGCCATTCGTAACGGGTCGCCGACAGCACCGCAACGCGGTCACCCGGTTTGACCCCCTCGGCGATCAGGCCCAGTGCCGCCGAACGGATTTGGCTTGCCGCCTCGGCCGTCGTCACATCGGTCCATGCGCCGTCGACGAGGCGCTGGAAAATCACGTGATCGGGATCATCGCGCTCGTGCGAGTAGACGGAGCTGACGATGTTGTCGTGCTCGCCGACTTCGAACGATGCGGGAACACTGAACTCACGCACGGTCTTGGCCTCCGACGGTGGTAGCGACTTTGGGGAACCAGCCTAGTCGGCCTCAGGTGGCCCCCGGGGGGTCATATGTGAAGCTATTGGCGATGAACAGCATCCAAGTCGCCGACCAGACGTTCGTGGCGGCCGACCCGGTGGCCGTCGGCAGGGCCGTCGCGGACCCGGCGAGCTGGCGGCGCTGGTGGCCGGACCTGCGGTTGACGGTCATCGAGGATCGCGGCCCCGCCGGCCATCGCTGGACCGTCAACGGGGCGCTGACCGGCACCATGGAGGTCTGGCTGGAACCGTCGCTGGACGGTGTGATCCTGCACTATTTCCTGCATGCCGAGCCGGCGGGCGCGGCCGCCTACCAGCTGGCCAAGATGAACCTGGCCAAGCTGAACCATCGGCGCCGGGTGGCGGGCAAGAAGATGTCATTCGAGGTGAAGACGACGCTGGAGGCGGCGCGGCCCGTAGGAATGCCTCCGCACGTCTGATACCGGGTCAGACCCCAGCGGCGGCAGGTAGATTTTCATTCCATCGAGTGCGATGCGATCAGGGGAACGAGTACGTGGCGGACAAGACGGCGCAAACGATCTACATCGATGCGGATCCTTCGACGGTGATGGACGTCATCGCCGATATCGGCTCGTACCCGGACTGGGTCGCCGAATACAAGGAGACCGAGGTTCTGGAGGCCGACGACGAGGGCTACCCCAAGACCGCCCGACTGGTGCTCGACGCCGCGGTTCTCAAGGACACCATGGTGCTGGCATACGATTGGCCGGCCGACCGTGGATCGGTGAAATGGAAGCTGGTGTCGAGTTCGCTGCTGAAGTCTCTGGATGGCGAATACCGCCTGTCGCCCAAGGGATCTGGCACCGATGTCACTTATGAACTCTCGGTCGATCTGGTCATTCCGATGATCGGCCTGCTCAAACGCAAGGCCGAGCGCAGGCTGACCGACACCGCATTGAAGGACCTCAAGAAACGAGTCGAGGCTGAGTGAATCCCCCGCGCCTACCCACGCCCGGATCAGTCTCTTCGTTGGCAAGGGCGGGGTAGGCAAGTCGACGCTGGCGACCGCGACCGCGGTGCGCGACGCGCAAAGCGGCCTGCGGGTGCTCGTGGTGTCCACCGACCAGGCGCACTCGCTCGGAGACGTGCTCGGCACACCGGTGATCCCGACCGGAGACCGGCAGCCGACCAGGGTGCTTGCCGACGACGCGGACGCCGGGGGTGGCTTCCTCGACGCGCTGGCGATGGACACGCTGGCGCTTCTGGAGGCGCGCTGGTCTGAGGTTGCCGGGTTGCTGTCGGCCAGATTCGACGAATCGGATCTGGGACAGATTGCCCCGGAGGAGCTTTCGGCGTTGCCTGGAATCCAGGAGGTGCTCGGCCTGCATGAGGTCGGCGAGCTGGCGAAGTCGGGGGACTGGGACCACGTCGTCGTCGACTGTGCGTCGACGGCCGACGCGCTTCGGATGCTGACGCTGCCCGCGACGTTCGGCCTCTACCTGGAGCGGGCCTGGCCGCGCCACCGAAGGCTGAGCTCGGCCGCCGATGATGCGCGCTCGGCGGCGGTCGTCGAACTCGTCGAACGCGTCGATGCAGGCACCGGCGTGCTGACCGGCCTGCTCACCGACGGTGACTGGGTGAGCGCCCACCTGGTGCTCACCGCGGAACGGGTGGTGGCCGCCGAGGCCGCGCGCACCCTGGGTGCACTCGCCTTGATGGGGGTGCGGGTCGACGAACTGATCGTCAATCAGATTCTGGTTCAAGATGATTCGTACGAGTACCGCAACCTGCCTGCGCATCCCGCATTCGACTGGTATGCCGAGCGCATCTTGGAACAACAGGCGGTGCTCGACGACCTGGACGCCACCATCGGCGATGTGCAGCTGGTGCTGGTGCCGCACCTGGCCGGCGAGCCGATCGGGCCGAAGGCGCTGGGTGAGCTGCTCGAATATGCCCGACGGCGCGACGGCTCCCCGCCGCCCGGTCCGGTGCGGCCGGTGGTCGACCGCGAGTCCGGCTCCGGATTGGGTTCGGTCTATCGGTTGCGGCTAGAGTTGCCTCAGGTCGACTCGAGCGCACTCACCCTGGGCCGGGTCGACGACGACTTGATCGTCGGCGCAGGCGGCATGAGGCGCCGCGTTCGGCTGGCATCCGTCCTGCGGCGGTGCATTGTGATGGACGCGCAGCTCAAGGGTAGTGAGCTGACGGTGCGATTTCGACCCGATCCGGAGGTGTGGCCGACGTGACACCCGAAGGCGAGCGCGAGTGAGGATCGCAGCGAAGCGAGGACCGGAGCGAGCGGGAGCCGAGGCATGAGCAACGGCCACCCCGATCTCGGTCCCGAGCTGCGCCGGCTGGCGCAATCCATCCTGGACCGGATCGATCCCGCGGTGCGGACCGCGGCCGCCGCTGCGGCCGGAGCCGACGGCCCCGGCAAGTGCCAGCAGGTGTGGTGTCCGGTGTGCGCGCTGGCGGCGCTGGTGAGCGGCGAGCAGCACCCATTGCTGACGGTCATCGCCGAACACAGCGTGGCGCTGTTGACCGTCGTGCGCGCGATGGTGGCAGACATCGATTCGGCGCCGGGCCCCGACCGGCCGCCGCCCGATGAACCACCGCCGTCCGGTCCGAGCAGGTATCAGCACATCCCGGTGACCGTCGAGGAGTGACGGTAGAGTTATCCGCAAGCACCGTCCGGTGCGCCCCGATTCGGGAGGCCCCATGTGGTATTGGTTGTTTAAATATATCTTCATGGGCCCCTTGCTGTCTTTGCTGGGCAGGCCCAAAGTCGAAGGGCTGGAATATGTTCCGGACGACGGTGCGGTCATCCTGGCGAGTAACCACCTGGCCGTAGCGGACAGCTTCTACCTACCTCTGGTGGTGCGCCGCAGGATCACCTTCCTGGCCAAGGCCGAGTACTTCGAGGGCACTGGGCTGTCCGGCTGGTTCAAACGCTGGTTCTTCACGGCCGCCGGGCAGGTGCCCATCGACCGCACCGACGCCGACTCCGCGCAGGCTGCTCTTTTCACCGCAGAGCGGTTGCTGAACGACGGCAAGTTGCTCGGCATGTATCCCGAGGGCACCCGCTCGCCCGACGGTCGGCTGTACAAGGGCAAGACGGGCCTGTCGCGGGTCGCGCTGCGGACGGGTGTGAAAGTCATTCCGGTCGCAATGATCGGCACCGACGGGGTTAACCCGCCGGGGAGCAAGACGTGGCGGTTCGGGCGGGTGACGGTCAAATTCGGCAAGCCGATGGACTTCAGCCGATTCGAGGGCCTCGAGGGCAACCGGTTCATCGAGCGAGCCGTCGTCGACGAGGTGATGTACGAGCTCATGCGGCTGTCGGGGCAGGAATACGTGGATCTGTATGCCGGCGACATCAAGGAGGGTAAACAACCCGCCGAGGAGCTCGCCGCCTAGTTCCTAGCCGGCACCGGGGCGGCATCGCTGACCGCGGCGGGTTCGCGCCCTGCCGGACGGGCCGAGACCGTCCCGGAGATCACGATGACGGCCAACGCCCACCACATGTAGGACCCACCGACGAGCTGGCGCCACAACGACGCCGTCGTCTCGTGGTGTTCCGGCATCAGGGTGATCGGCGTCCACACCATCAGCGCCACCCCGGCAGCGGTGACCGCGCCGAGAAGAGCGTGCCGATGCCGGTAGGAGATCACGCCGCACACGACCACCGTCGGCAGCACCCACACCCAGTGGTGCGACCACGACACCGGCGATACCACCAGGCCGAACATCGCCACGCAGATCAGTGCCAACACGGGTTCGCCCGCGCGGAGCACCCGGCGGACGGCCCAGACCGTCACGACGAGCACCGCGAGGCACGCGAGCGTCCACAGTACGAATCGTTCCGTCTCGCCGAGCCCTAGCCGGGCCAGCATGCCCGCGATGTTCTGGTTCGTGTTGAGCGTCGCGGTGCCGATCCGGTCGGTGTTGCGCACCGTGTCTGTCCAGTACTCCCATGAGTCGCGCCACGCGAAAGCGAAACCGGCCAGGGTGGCCGCGACCGCCGACGCCGCGGTGACCAACAGTGCGCGGGTGTCGCGTCGCAGCACGAAGTACAGCAGGAACACCGCAGGGGTGAGCTTGAGCGCGATCGCTACGCCCAGCAGGACGCCGCGCGGCCACGGTGTCTTGCGGGGCACACAGTCGGCGATGACGAGCGTCATCAGCACCACGTTGATCTGGCCGAAGTCGAAATTCGCGCGGAGCGGCTCCAGGTAGATCACCGCGGGTGCCACGATCGCCGCGGCCAGCCAGCACCGCCGCACCGCGGACTGCGGCCAGACATCCAGGCGCGTCAGCACGATCACCGTGGACGCGATCAACAGCAAAAGGGTGGTCACCGTGATCGCCGCGCTGGCCACGGGCAGCGGCAGCAGGGCGAACGGCGCGAAGGCGACCGCCGCCAGCGGGGGATAGGTGAACGGAAGTTCCAGCCCGGAGCGGGTCTCGTACATGGTCTCGCCGTATAGCGGTCTGCCATCCAGCCAGGCCCGGCCGCCCATCCGGTAGACGTCGATGTCGATGCGATACGGGGTGTGGCCGAGCAGCCGCCAGCATGCCCAGGCCAGTGCCGCCAGCGTGAGCAGCTGAAACAGCCGCCACACGACGGTTGGCCACCAACCAGCCCCGCCGGGCGACCGCCAGATACTCATGTCGAAAAACAGACTATCGGCCGTCCGCGGCGCGCCGGACCATATCCTCGGCACGTCGCGCAGGCGACGGCGTAGGTTTTCTGCGTGCGCGCGACATTCGACTTCAACCTGGCGATTCCCCACGAACGGCTGCCGCTGGTCTTTTGCCTCGTTGCGTTCATCCTGACGTTCTTCGTCACCCGCACGATCGTGCGGTACATCCGCAGCCACGCCGACAGCGACAAGCCGCGCAAGTGGTGGCAGCCGCGAAACATCTCGGCAGGCAGCGGCATGCACATCCACCACGTGGTGATCGGTGTGATCTTGGTCATGGTCTCCGGAATTTCGATGGTGACTTTGGCGGTCAACGGAGGGGTACCCGAGTTCACGGTCGCGGCAACCTTTTTCGGTATCGGCGCAGCACTCGTACTTGACGAGTTCGCTTTGATCCTGCACTTGCAGGACGTGTACTGGGCCGAGGACGGACGGACCTCGGTCGACGCCGTGTTCGCCGCGATCGCGGTGGCCGGGCTGCTGGTCCTCGGCTTCAACCCGTTGTCGTTCTTCGATATCGGGATCTGGCGCACCGACCAAACCCTGGCGGCGCGTGCCATGGTGATCGGCCTGGCGGTGCTGACCCTGCTGCTTGCGGTGGTGGTGCTGCTCAAGGGCAAGGTGTGGACGGGCCTGGTCGGCATGTTCATCACCCCGCTGCTGATGGTCGGCGCGTTCCGGCTGTCCCGGCCGCACGCGCCGTGGGCGCGCTGGCGCTACACGAACAAGCCGCGCAAGATGCACCGCGCGCTGGTGCGGGAACGCATGCTGCGAAGGCCCGTGGTGCAGGCCAAGCTGTGGTTGCAGCACGTGGTGGCCGGCGAGCCACACTTCCCCGACGACAAAGAGGTCAACGAACAACTCGACCGGGAAATCCATCCCGCGCCCGCGCCGCCGGAACCGTTGGCGGTCGAGCAACCGGTTGCCGTGCAGGGGCCCGCGTGAAGTATTTCTACGACACCGAGTTCATCGACGACGGTCGCACCATCGAACTCATATCCATCGGAGTGGTTGCCGAAGACGGACGCGAATACTACGCCATCTCAACCGAATTCGACCCCGAGCGGGCGGGTCGATGGGTTCGTACCAACGTGCTGCCGAAGCTGCCGTCGCCGTCCTCGCAGCTGTGGCGGTCACGAAAGCAGATCCGCTCCGAGCTCGAGGACTTCTTCGGCATCGACGGCGACGAGACGATCGAGCTGTGGGCGTGGGTCAGCGCCTATGACCATGTGGTGTTGTGCCAGTTGTGGGGGCCGATGACGGCCCTGCCGCCTGCCATCCCGCGGTTCACCAGAGAACTTCGTCAGTTCTGGGAAGAGCGCGGCTGCCCGCGAATGCCGCCGCGACCGCGGGACGCGCACGACGCCCTCGTCGACGCGCGGCACAACCTGCGCCGCTTTGTCCTGATGACCTCGGGGGATATGTCCGCGCAGGCGTGAAAAAGCGGTATCGGCGTCCAGTTACCATGAACGGGTGAACTGGACCGTCGACGTACCCATCGACCAGCTCCCGTCGCTGCCGCCGCTGCCGGACGACCTGCGGCACCGACTGGACACCGCGCTGGCCAAGCCTGCCGCTCAGCAACCCAGCTGGGACGCCGATCAGGCCAAGGCGATGCGGACGGTGCTGGAGAGCGTGCCACCCGTCACGGTGCCCTCGGAGATCGAACGGCTCAAGGCGCTGCTGGCGGACGTGGCGCGCGGCGAGGCGTTCCTGCTGCAGGGCGGCGACTGCGCCGAGACTTTTGCCGACAACACCGAGCCTCACATCAGGGCCAATATCCGCACGCTGCTGCAGATGGCGGTGGTGCTGACGTACGGCGCCAGCATGCCGGTGATCAAGGTCGCCAGGATCGCTGGGCAGTACGCCAAGCCGCGGTCCGCCGATATCGACGCGCTCGGCCTGAGGTCCTACCGCGGCGACATGATCAACGGGTTCGCCCCCGATGCCGCGGTGCGCGAACACGACGCGTCGCGCCTCGTGCGTGCGTATGCCAACGCCAGTGCCGCGATGAATCTGGTCAGGGCGCTGACTTCGGGGGGACTCGCGTCCCTGGATCTGGTGCACGACTGGAACCGTGAGTTCGTCCGGACCTCACCGGCGGGCGCCCGCTACGAGGCGCTGGCCGGTGAGATTGACCGCGGGCTGCGCTTCATGAACGCCTGCGGCGTCAATGATCCGAACTTGCAGACCGCCGAAATCTACGCCAGCCACGAGGCTTTGGTGCTCGACTACGAGCGGGCGATGCTGCGGCTTGCGGAGGACGGGGACGGCATCCCGAAGCTCTACGACCTGTCGGCGCATTACGTGTGGGTCGGGGAGCGCACCCGTCAGCTGGACGGCGCCCACGTCGCGTTCGCCGAAGTGATCGCCAACCCGATCGGGGTGAAGATCGGTCCGACGATGACGCCGGAGTTGGCCGTCGAGTACGTCGAGCGGCTGGACCCGAACAACCAGCCCGGTCGCCTCACGCTCGTCAGTCGCCTGGGCAACAACAAGGTTCGCGATCTGTTGCCGCCGATCATCGAAAAGGTCCAGGCGACCGGTCACCAGGTCATCTGGCAGTGCGACCCGATGCACGGCAACACCCATGAGTCGTCGACCGGCTACAAGACCCGTCACTTCGACCGCATCGTCGACGAGGTGCAGGGCTTCTTCGAGGTGCACCGCGCGCTTGGCACCCATCCCGGCGGTATCCACGTCGAGATCACCGGCGAGAACGTCACCGAATGTCTCGGTGGTGCACAGGACATCTCGGACTCCGATTTGGCCGGACGCTACGAAACCGCCTGCGATCCGCGGCTCAACACCCAGCAGTCGCTGGAGTTGGCGTTCTTGGTCGCGGAGATGTTGCGCGACTAGTTCAACCCGGACAGGTTGCTGCCGAGCGTCCACGCGAACGCGGCGAGCGCTCCGGTGAGCACCAGCACGGCGATCACCCAGAACAGCAGCACGCGCTTGGCGCGCTGGCGGGCCCAGTAGAACTCGGCCATCTCTATTCCGGCGAATTGTCCTGTAACGCCGTCAAACTCGGCTTCGGTTTCGCCCTGCTGCCAGTCGTCGGGTCCGCGGGTGAGCTCGCGAGTGTGTTGACGCGGCGCCACCGGACTTGTGATGTCGGTGGCGGCCTCTTGCCGGTCGGCCCGGCTGCGGTTCAGTTCCGCGGACAAATGCTGGGCGGAGTTGCGCGGAGCGGGCACCCGGAAATCCGGCAGGCCCAGCTCGTCGACGATCGCGTCGAGCTCTGCCGCCATGCCGTCTGCGTCGGCATACCGTTGCGCCGGATCCCGCGCTGTCGCGCGCAGCACCAGCTCGTCGAATTGCGCCGGCACTCCGCCGATCACGGTGCTGGGCGCGGCGACGTCGTTGTCCATCCGCAGATACGCGACCGCCAGTGCGGTGTCGCCGGTGAACGGAGTGGTGCCGGTCAACAGCTCGTAGGCGAGGATGCCCACGGCGTAGACATCACTGGCGGGCGTCGCATCGCCGCTGCTGACCTGCTCGGGCGAGAGGTATGCCGCGGTGCCCAAAATGACACTGGTCGAGGTGATCTTGGCTTCCGCGATCGCGCGTACCAACCCGAAGTCGGCGATCTTGACATCGCCGCCGTCGGAGATCAGTACGTTCTCGGGCTTGACGTCACGGTGCACCAGTCCCTCGCGGTGGGCCATGGCAAGACCGCCGAGCACCGGGCCGAGCACCGCGGCCACCGCATGCGGCGGCATCGGCCCGCGCTCGACCAACAGTTCGCGCAGGGTGCCGCCTTCGATGAGTTCCATCACCAGGAACGGATGCTGGCCGTCGATGCCCTGGTCGTACACCGCGACCAGGCCAGGGTCCTTCAGCTTTGCGACGGCGCGGGCCTCACGCTGAAACCGCGTCAGGAACTGGCTGTCGCCGGCATAGCGAGAATCCATGATCTTCAGCGCGACCGGACGATCCAGCCGTAGGTCCAGCCCGCGGTACACCCCGGACATCCCGCCGGTGGCGATCAGGGTGTCGACGCGGTAGCGCCCGTCCAGCACGGCCCCGACAAGAGGGTCAGATTGCTGGTGGGTCTCCACCGGTCACATGTTACGGAGCCAATCCGCGGCGAATGTCCTCGCCGAGCGCCTCCGAGAGCGCGTCGCGCGTCCTAGACTCAGCGAGGTGAGCAGCATTCCGGCCGCTGAAGATGTACTCGAACCCGGCGAAGACGTCTACGACCTGCCCGGCGTAGCCCAATTACTCGGCGTCCCGATCACCAAAGTTCAACAGCAACTGCGGGAAGGCCACCTACTCGGTGTCCGACGCGGCGGGGTGGTGGTGGTGCCGAAGGCCTTCTTCGACGACGCGGGCCATGTGGTCAAGAGCCTGCAGGGACTACTCGTCGTCCTGCACGACGGCGGATACCAGGAGACCGAGATCATCCGCTGGTTGTTCACGCCCGATCCCTCGTTGACCATCAGGCGAGACGGCTCGACGGAGCGACAGGACAACGCAAGGCCCGTCGACGCGCTGCACAGCCATCAGGCGCGCGAGGTGGTCCGCCGCGCCCAGGCGATGGCGTACTGACCCGGCGTCTTGTACAGCGAGTACCACGCCACCGCGGCGCAGGCCGTCGCCAGCAGCACGTGAACCCATGAGTACATGCCGTGGCTGCCGTCGGGTTTGAAGATCACCATGATCCAGGTCGAGAACCCGGCGATTGCCGCGATGGCCTGCCTGCTTTGGGCCAGCGCTGCGAGGATCGCCAGTGGCCAGGTGTAGTACCACGGCAGCGCGGCGGGTACGAACAACACGACAATCACCATCGCCCACGCAATACCGGTAAGCACTTCGCGGTCGGTGTGCCGAAAGCGCCACCACAGCACCGGAAGTGAGATCGCGATAACGGCGATGCCGACAATCCGGGCGACTTCCAGCACGGCGTAGAAGTTGACGGGCAGGAAGAGGCTGCCGAAGACGTTGACAAGGTTGGAGACGGCGGTGGGCACCGTCAGCCAGTTGATGATCTTCACCGACCCGGCCAAAGCGGTGAGCCAGCCCAGTCCGACACCGGCCAGCCAGGACAACACCGCGAACACGGCGACGAAGATCGCAATGGACCCCGCGGTGGCCGCGGCGAATGCCCGCAGCGGTGAGAGATTTCTGCTGTCTCGCAGCTGACGCGCCCACACCCACACCATGAACGGAAGCGCAAGCCCTGCGGTGGCTTTCACGGCGACGGCGACGACGATCAGCGCGTTGCCCGCGATCGGGTGACGGCCGAATATCAACGCGATACCCGCTGTCATCAAGCCGACCATCAGCATCTCGTTGTGCACGCCACCCATCAGGTGGATGATCACCAACGGATTGAGCGCGCAGATCCACAACGCCGCGGCCCCGTTGGCGCCGACGTGACGGGCGACCCGTGGCGCCGCCCAGATCAGCAACACCAACCCGGGCAGCATGCACAGCCGCAGCACCATCGTGCCCGCGATCACGTTGTCGCCGACCAACATCGTGACGAACTTGGCGACGAAGATGAACGCGGGCCCGTAAGGCGCGGTGGTCGTCGTCCAGATCGGACTGACGTTGTCCAGCAACGAATTAGGGTTGTCGACCGGCCCGACCAGGTACGGGTCGAAGCCGTCACGCAGCAGCGCGCCCTGGGCAAGATAGGAATAGGTGTCGCGGCTGAACACCGGCACCGAAAGCAGCAGCGGCGCCAGCCAGAAGCCGGTGGTGGCCACCATGGTGTATTCGCGCGGCGGAGCCATCGATCACCTTGCGGCCCAACCATAACCACGCGAACAGCATCACCGCGACGCCGCCCCACAGCAGCAGTGATGACAACACCAGCCCGTGGCCGAAGCGCAGCCACGACAGGTGCAGTGTCTCCAGCAGCGGATCGTGCAGCCGGGTGCTGCCTGCGCCGAGCCCGCCCGCCGTGATCATCGCTGCGCCGAGAAAGCCCAGCAGTGCAGGCCGGGCCTCTTCAGATGTGGTGAACGCGGACAGCCGCGCGAAGGTCGTCACGGGGTCAAGCGGACCGGTTCGCGGCCAACCTGGCGAGGGCCGAAAGGCCCGCCTTCGCCTGTGCGTCGATCGGCGCGGCATTGAGCGTTTCCAGCGACCGCCTCGTCAGCACGTCGATGTGCTGCTCGACGGCCGCCAGCGCCCCGACGGACTCGATGGCCAGACACACCTCGCGTACCTGTGTATCCGACAGCTCGGTGCCGATCGAGGACCGTAACAGGTCGGCGGCCACCCGGTCGGACTTGTCGGCCAGCTCGACCGCCTCGGCAAGCAGCACGGTGCGCTTGCCCGACCGCAGGTCGTCGCCCGACGGCTTGCCGGTAACCGCGGGATCGCCGAACACGCCCAACACGTCGTCGCGCAGCTGGAAGGCCACCCCGAGGTCGTTGCCCACCTCGTGGAAGATCGCCAGCACATCGGGCCGGTCGGCGGCCGCCGCCACCCCGAGCTGCAGTGGCCGGGTGACGGTGTATGACGCGGTCTTGTAGATGTTCACGGTCATCGCCGACGCCACCGTCGTCGCGCCGCTGGATTCGGCGACGATGTCGAGATACTGGCCGCCGAGCACCTCGGTGCGGATGTCGGCCCAGACTCGCTGAACCCGCCGTTGCGCGTCCGCGGGCAGGTCTGCCGTCGCGACGATGTCGTCGGCCCACACCAGGGCGAGATCTCCGAGCAGGATCGCCGCCGACAACCCGAACTGGTCGGCCGATCCGCTCCAGTGGCGGTCGCGATGGGTCTGGGCGAACAGCCGGTGCACCGTGGGCAGGCCACGACGGGTCGCCGAGTCGTCGATCACATCGTCGTGCACCAACGCGCATGCGTGGAGCAGCTCGAGTGCCGCGAACAACCGCAGGACGGACGGGTCGGCGTCGCGGTCGGCGACGGCACGCCAACCCCAGTAGGCGAACGCGGGCCGCAGCCGCTTGCCTCCGCGCAGCACGAACTCCTCGAGCGCGGCGGTCAGGTCTGCGTAGTCGGAACCGATATAGGCGCAGTCGCTGCGGCGCTCGGCCAGATACTGCCGCAGTTGGTTGGTCACGGCGCCGGCCAACTCGATGGCTGACGGTGCCGCTGTGTCAACGCTCAGCGCGGCGCCCCTTTCAATCGAAATTTGGCCCGTGAGTGCCTTCAGAGTAGAGCGTGGCATCAGTTTTGTAGCAAGCCACGACGCTGTTAGTCGCGCGACGAGGAAGCGGGGTCGACGAAGCGGGGCGACTGGTCGCGGTTCACCCAGGCCAGCGCCGCCAGGATGCCCGCCACCAGGAACGACGCCAGGCTCAGCCAGATTGCGGCTCCGGTGAACGAGCGTGCGCTGGGATCGGTGTAGCGCGCCTGGGCGCTCATCGTGCTGACCACGCCAGGTTTGAGTTTCCATTCGACGACCTCGGCGGCCACCTGGTCACCGTTGGTGGACGTCACCTCGCCCGGGAAAGATACGGAAAGCGTTACGTCGGCTTCGGGGTCGGTCAACGACGTCAGGTCGGCCCTGCCGTCCAGGATCACCAGATCGCCTGCGCGGCGCAGTGAAATGTCTACGCCCGCGGCGTCGCGGTTCATATTCGCCAGTTGGGGGAGCTCGGCGAAGGTCAGATCGGAGAACACCGCCTGCGAGCCGACGTAGTCGTCGTTGCTGTACTCGGACACCGCCACCTTGTTGGAAAACGGCAACGTGTTGAGCAGCTGGGGACCCTTGTCATCGGCCCCGCGGGGTTTGGCGGCCGCGACGATCTGCCCGGATACCCGGTCGTCGGGAGAAACGGTGATGGTGGCCCTGATCCGCACGCAGCCGACGGCCGTCGGAACGATCAGCACCAGCAATACGATCGCCAGCAGGCGGATTCGGCGGCGGTTTCCCCGAGCTAAATGGGCGGGCACCAGGTCATCGTGCCAGACCGGAGGATCAAAGCGGGAGTGACCGGCCAAGGATCGCGAAGGCGCGGGGGTCGCCTGCGAAGTGGTAGCCGCGGATGATGTCGGCGAAGCCGAGCCTGCGGTAGAGCCGCCACGCCCGGTTGGATTCGCCGTTGATCTCGGGGGTGGACAGCAGCACGTGGGACTCGCCACGGCCTTCGAGCAGCCGGCGGGCGAGCGCCTCCCCGAGTCCGCGCCCCTGGGCGCGGGGATGGATGTGGAGTTCCGTCAGCTCGAAGTAGCTCGTCATCAGTTCGGCGATCCGGGACCCGTCGGCCCCCACCCGCTGCAGCCCTGCGACCACCTGCTGCTGCCACCACTGGTCGGGGGCCCCGCAGTAGCCGTATGCGACACCGACGATCGGAGCCGTGCTGAGCTGGGCAGCCGAGTGTGCGGTGCCTTCGTCCGCAGCGGTATCCGCGTCGCTCGGATCGGGCACTTCGACCGCCGCGACGGCCTTCCAGCCATCCCTGCGGGTGTGCTCGAGCCACATCGACGCCCGCTGGTCCTCGGTGCCCCGCGGATAGCGCATCGCGTCGACATAGACACCGAGAGCATCGCTGAGCCGGTGCTGCATGTCACCCGGCGACAGATCGATGAGAAATGTCGCCAACTTCGTTCAGCCCTTCTCTCCTGTGTGTCGGGGAGCCAAGGCCATTATCGGCATGGCGAGGCGGTGGGTCGCAGGGGCGGTGTACGTCATACAATCAGGGGCGCGAACTAGGTGGTACGGCTCAGATTCACCTCGTATCATGATTGTTAGTTGTCCGTGACGGCGGACAGTAGCGGCGTTGAAGACCAAGTGACGGGCGGCAAGGAGGGACGCATGCCACTCTCCGATCATGAGCAGCGCATGCTCGACCAGATCGAGAGCGCGCTCTATGCCGAGGACCCCAAGTTCGCATCGAGCGTGCGTGGTGGCGGCCTCAGAGCCCCGTCGGCACGTCGTCGGCTGCAGGGTGTTGCACTGTTCGTGATCGGTCTCGCGATGCTGGTCTGCGGAGTGGCGTTCAAGGCCACCATGATCGGAAGTTTCCCAATCCTTTCCGTTTTCGGGTTCCTGGTGATGTTCGGCGGTGTCGTGTTCGCGATCACCGGGCCGCGGTCGACCGGAGGCCGGGACCGCTCGGGAACCGAGCAGGGCGCGCCCCGGCAGAAGCGCGCCAAGGGTTCGGGCGGGTCGTTCACCAGTCGGATGGAAGACCGCTTCCGTCGCCGCTTCGACGAATAACGGACCTATCACGATGGGGTAGCCGATTCGGCTGCCCCATTTTTTGTGCCCGGGTTCCCCACTTCGCCCCACGGCCGAGTTACCAGGACATTCGCCTCGCCGACAGACCCGCACCGGGTGTGCTCGGCTGACGTCAATCCCTAGTTGTGGGGAAATGGGCCCAACATTTGCTGGCATTTGGAGCAAAGTGGGGGATTGTGGGGTAAAGTGGCGTCTGTTGGAGCGACCGGGGCTCCTTCAGCGGCGGGAGGTGTCGAGATGTTCCTCGGCACGTACACGCCCAAGCTCGACGACAAGGGGCGGCTCACGCTGCCCGCCAAGTTCCGCGACGCGCTGGCAGGGGGGTTGATGGTCACCAAGAGCCAAGATCACAGCCTCGCCGTCTACCCGCGCACCGAGTTCGAGGCACTGGCCAAGAGGGCATCGGGGGCGTCCCGGAGCAATCCGGAGGCCAGGGCGTTCCTGCGCAACCTCGCCGCCGCGACCGACGAACAACATCCCGACGCGCAAGGCCGGATCACGTTGTCGGCCGACCACCGTCGCTACGCCAACCTCTCGAAGGAATGCGTGGTGATCGGCGCGGTCGACTATCTCGAGATCTGGGATGCCCAGGCGTGGCAGGACTACCAAGAAACTCACGAAGAGAACTTCTCCGCGGCCAGCGATGAAACTCTGCGCGACATCATTTGATTGGGGCTTAGAGGCCCGTGCATCGCGGCCTCTGTCCGAGCCGGCCCTGGCGTACTTCCCCAACGCCAGGTCCAAGCGCTCGGACAGGGACCCCGGTGCAGGGGCACCAATCCTCGGAGGGCTTGCCATGGCTGCCGCCTCTGACCACGGACACGTCCCTGTCCTGCTCGACCGCTGCGTCGACCTGCTGAAGCCCGCGCTGACCCGGCGCCGCCCCGACGGCGCGGGCGCCGTACTTGTCGACGCCACGCTTGGCGCAGGCGGGCACGCCGAGCGGTTCCTCTCCGAGCTGCCCGGCCTGCGGCTGATCGGGCTGGACCGCGACCCGGACGCGTTGTGGATCGCAGGCGAGCGCCTCGCCCCGTTCGCCGACCGCATTCTGCTGGCCCGTACCAGGTTCGACGGGATCGAGGGAGTCCTCGCCGAATCCAATTACTGGACAAGCGAATCCGGCCACCCGCAAGTCGACGGCATCCTGTTCGACCTCGGTGTCTCCTCGATGCAACTGGATCGCACCGAGCGGGGCTTCTCCTACGCCGCTGACGCGCCGCTGGATATGCGGATGGATCCCGACGCCGAATTGACCGCTGCCGAGGTCCTCAACACCTACGACGAGAGGGCGCTGGCGCGCATCCTGCGAGAGTTCGGCGAGGAGCGGTTTGCGGGACGGATCGCGGCTCGGATCGTTCGCAGGCGCGCCGTTGCGCCATTCGCGCGGACCGGCGAGCTGGTGGAACTGCTGTACGACGCGATCCCGGCTCCTGCGCGCCGCACCGGCGGGCATCCCGCCAAACGCACGTTCCAGGCGCTGCGCGTAGCCGTGAACGGCGAGCTGGACACGCTGCGCGTGGCGCTGCCCGCCGCGCTGAGAGCACTCGGCCCGGGCGGACGCATCGTGGTGATGGCCTACCAGTCGCTGGAGGACCGGATCGTCAAGAACCTGTTCGCCGCCGAGACGGCGTCCCGCACGCCGCCCGGCCTGCCCGTCGAGCTTCCCGGGCACCAACCGCCATTCGAGAGCTTGACCCGTGGCGCCGAGCGCGCGGGGACCGCCGAAATCGAACTCAATCGCCGGAGCGCGTCCGTGCGGCTTCGGGCGCTGGAAAAGGTTGCAAGGAGGGATGACTCATGAAGGTCAAGCGACCAACGCCGGTGCGTGGCTCCGACGAGCGCCGGCGCACGCCCCGCCAGCCCGCCCGCGGGACACAGCGGCGATCCCCGGAAGCACCCCCGCAACGGCGACGCAAGCGCGCGGCGAGCGAAACGGCGCCGATCACCCGGCCGCAGATCAAGCCCGTCCGGCCGAAGAACACCAGCCAGGCCAAGGCGCGCGCTAAGGCGCGTAAAG
This sequence comes from uncultured Actinomycetota bacterium, assembly GCA_963713225.1. Lineage (GTDB taxonomy): Bacteria > Actinomycetota > Actinomycetes > Mycobacteriales > Mycobacteriaceae > Mycobacterium. The sequence continues at coordinate 178,464 of CAVQLB010000008.1, forward strand.
CCAAGGCGCCCAAGGTCGTTCGTCCGAATTTCAAAGAACGCCTAATCACCCGCGTATCGACCATCGATCTCAACCCGCGCACGCTGGCGGCCAAGGTTCCGTTTGTGGTGCTGGTCATCGGCTCGCTGGGGCTGGGGCTGGGTATCACGCTGTGGCTGTCGACCGACGCCGCCGAGCGGTCCTACAAGTTGGGCAGCGCCAGGGAAACCACTCAGGCACTGCTGCAACAGAAGGAAGCGCTCGAACGCGACGTGCTCGAAGCGCAGGCAGCCCCCGCCCTCGCCGAGTCGGCCCGTGAGCTGGGAATGATCCCGTCCCGCGACACCGCACACCTCGTGCAGGATCCGGCGGGCAACTGGATCGTGGTCGGCACACCCAAGCCAGCGGAAGGGGTGCCGCCGCCGCCTCTGAACACACCGCTTCCCGACGAGAGCCCCGCACCACCGGCACCGGCACCGGTCGCGAGCGCGAGCAGGCCCGCGCCACGGATCGTCGACCCCCGCGAGGTTGTCGTGCGAGTGCCGGTGCAGGGTGAGCGCGGCAGCGCCCGCTCCGCCGATGGCGCCCAGTGGGTTGCCCCCCGGCCCCGCGACGGTTCCGCTGGCGGTGCCGCTGCCGGACAGCGCGCATGGAGCCACTGGCCAGCCGCCCGCGCTCGGCCCCGCCGAACCCTTGGCCGCACCGCTGGCGGCACCGCAGGCCGCACCGTTGGTCGCACCGCCACAGACGCCTGCCGGCGCGCCTGCCACCGCGGAGCAGGTCGGTCCGGTCACCGCGACCACCCCCGGCGCCCCGACGTGAGCCGCGGCAAAGACCAACGCGGCCGCAAGAAGCCGCAAGCGCGGGCCGGTGGGCCCCAGGGGCGATCCGCCCGCGCGCGACGAACCCGCCAGCCGGACACGGACACCGGTTTACGCAGTGCATCATTCGTGTTCCGGCACCGGACCGGTAACGCCGTCATCTTCCTGGTCCTTGTCGTCGCTGCGGCACAGCTGTTCAACCTGCAGGTGCCCCGCGCCGCAGGCCTGCGCGCCGAAGCGGCGAGCCAGCTGAAGGTCACCGACGTCGACAAGGCCGTGCGCGGGAGCATCGTCGACCGCAACAACGACAAGCTGGCGTTCACCATCGAGGCCCGTGCGCTGACCTTTCAGCCGGTCAAGATTCGAAAGCTACTTGCCGAAGCCAAGGCGAAGACGTCGGAGGCTCCCGACCCGGAGCGGAGGCTTCGCGACATCGCCGCCGAGGTGGCGTCGCGGCTGAACAACAAGCCCGACGCCAAGACCGTGCTGAAAAAGCTCAAGAGCAACGAGTCGTTCGTCTATCTCGCCCGTGCCGTCGATCCCGCGATCGCCGAGGCGATCTCGAAGAAGTTCCCCGAGGTCGGGTCCGAACGCCAAGACCTGCGCCAGTATCCGGGGGGCGTGCTGGCGGCCAACGTCGTCGGTGGCATCGACTGGGACGGCCACGGACTGCTCGGCCTCGAGGACTCCCTGGACGCCACGCTGGCCGGTGCCGACGGGTCGGTCACCTACGACCGCGGTTCGGACGGAGTGGTGATCCCCGGCAGTTACCGCAACCGGCATACTGCCGTCAACGGTTCCACCGTCCAGCTGACCCTCGATGACGACATCCAGTTCTACGTACAGCAGCAGGTGCAGCAGGCCAAGAATGCCTCCGGTGCCGGCAACCTCTCAGCGGTCGTGCTTGATGCGAAAACCGGTGAGGTGCTGGCGATGTCGAACGACAACACGTTCGACCCGAGCCAGGACATCGGCCGCCAGGAGGACCGCGAGCTGGGCAACCCGGCCGTCTCGTCACCGTTCGAGCCGGGCTCGGTGAACAAGATCGTCACCGCAGCATCGGTGATCGAGTTCGGGCTGTCCAACCCCGACGAGGTGCTCCAGGTCCCCGGTTCCATCGACATGGGCGGGGTGACTGTCGGCGACGCGTGGGAGCACGGCGTGGCGCCGTACACCACGACCGGCGTGTTCGGGAAGTCGTCGAACGTCGGCACGCTGATGCTCGCGCAGCGCGTCGGTCCGGAACGCTATGCCGACATGCTGGACAAGTTCGGTCTCGGCCAGCGCACCGGCGTGGGGCTGCCGGGTGAGAGTGCGGGACTGGTGCCGCCGATCGATCAGTGGTCGGGCAGCACCTTCTCCAACCTGCCTATCGGGCAAGGTCTTTCGATGACGCTGCTGCAGATGACGGGCATGTACCAGACGATCGCCAACGACGGGGTGCGCATTCCGCCGCGCATCATCAAGGCGACGGTGGCTCCCGACGGCACCAGCACCGAGGAGCCCCGCCCCGAAGGCGTGCGCGTGGTCTCTCCGCAGACCGCCCAGACCGTGCGCGGAATGCTGCGCGCGGTGGTGCAGCGCGACCCGACGGGTGTGCAGCAGGGCACGGGGTCGCTCGCCGCGGTCGACGGCTACCAGATCTCCGGCAAGACGGGCACCGCACAGAAGATCAACCCGGCATGCGGCTGCTACTACAGCGACGTCTACTGGATCACCTTCGCGGGCATGGTCACCACCGACGATCCCCGCTACGTGATCGGCATCATGGCCGACAACCCGCACCGCACCGCCGAGGGGCTGCCGGGCACGACGATGGCGCCGCTGTTCCACAACATCGCGAGCTGGCTGATGCAGCGGGAGAACGTGCCGCTGTCACCCGACCCGGGTCCGCGGCTCACGTTGCAAGCCAGCTGACCCACCTCGCCGGGCAAGCCACTGTCCTGGCGGCCGGTACTGTGTCAAGGCCATGAAGCTGCGTCCCTCGCATCCCGCCGGCCAGGCGCTCGGAGCGCTGGCCGACAAGGTGGGCGCGGTCATTGCGCCCCCTGGTGAGGGCCGGGAAACAGTCGTCACCGGCGTGACGTTGCGCAGCCAGGACGCCCAGCCGGGAGATCTGTTCGCCGCGCTGCCGGGAGCGTCGTCGCATGGCGGCCGGTACGCGCTCGACGCCATCCGCCGTGGCGCGGTCGCGGTGCTCACCGACGCGGACGGAGTCGTCCACATGGGCCCAGACGTGGCGGTGCCCGTCCTGGTCCGTGCCGACCCGAGGTCGGTACTGGGCGGGCTGGCTGCCACGGTGTATGGCAATCCGTCGCAGCATCTGCGGGTGATCGGGGTGACGGGCACCTCGGGCAAGACCACCACCACGTATCTGGTGGAGGCCGGCCTGCGGGCGGCAGACCGTGTCGCCGGGCTGATCGGCACCGTCGGCATCCGGATCGCGGGGGAGGACCTCCCGAGTGCGCTGACCACACCGGAGGCACCCGACCTGCAGGCGCTGCTGGCGTTGATGGTGGAACAGGGAGTCGACACCGTGGTGATGGAGGTGTCCAGTCACGCGCTGAGCCTCGGGCGGGTCGACGGGGTTGGATTCGCGGTCGGGGGCTTCACCAATTTGTCGCGGGACCACCTCGACTTCCACCCCACGATGGAGGACTACTTCGACGCGAAGGCTCGGCTGTTCGCTCCCGAATCGCCAACGCACGCACCCACTTCGGTAGTGTGCGTCGACGACGATGCCGGCCGCGCGATGGCCGCTCTCGCGGCCGACCCGGTCACTGTCAGCGCGACGGGCGCCATCGCCGACTGGCGGGTCGAGGACGTCCGCACTGTCGGCGCTGGCTCGTCGGCCGGCGCTCAGGAGTTCTTCGCCGTCGATCCCGCCGGGGTGCACCACCGAATGCGGATCGGGTTGCCGGGCGCCTACAACGTGGCGAACTGTCTGCTCGCCGCGGCGCTGCTCGACACGGTCGGAGTCTCACCCGAACAGGCCGCACCAGGCCTCCGGGATGCGCGAGTGCCGGGAAGGTTGGAGCCGGTCGAACGCGGCCAGGACTTCCTGGCGCTGGTCGACTACGCACACAAACCCGGGGCGCTGCGCGCCGTGCTGGAGACGCTTCGGGAGCAGACCACCGGTCGCGTCGCGGTGGTGTTCGGCGCGGGCGGTAACCGTGATCCCGGCAAGCGCGAGCCGATGGGCCGGGTGGCCGCCGAGCTGGCCGACCTGGTGGTGATCACCGACGACAACCCGCGCGACGAGGAGCCCGCCGCGATCCGCGCCGCGATCGTCGCCGGCGCTGCAGGCGGCCGGGCGCAGGTCGTCGAGATCGGCGACCGGCGCGAGGCCATCGACAGAGCCGTCGGTTGGGCCCGCACCGGTGACGTCGTCCTGGTTGCGGGGAAGGGCCATGAGGCCGGTCAGACCAGCCACGGGCAGACCCGGCCGTTCGACGATCGCGACGAGCTGGCCGGATCGCTCGAGGCGCTTGGATCTCACGCGTGATCGACCTGACCCTTGCCCAGATCGCCGACATCGTCGGCGGTGAGCTCGCCGATATCTCGGCCGCCGATGCCGCGGCGACGCGGGTTACCGGCACGGTCGAATTCGACTCCCGTGCAGTGACGACCGGCGGACTGTTTCTGGCGCTGCCAGGCGCGCATTCGGACGGCCACGATTTCGCGGCCGCCGCGGTGGCGGCAGGCGCCGTCGGGGTCCTTGCGGCACGACCCGTCGGGGTGCCCGCCGTCGTCGTCGAACCGCGTTCTGACATCCAGACCGACACGGCGGCAGGCGTTCTCGAGTACGACACCGACGGTTCGGGCGCTGCGGTGCTCGCCGCGCTGGCCCGGCTGGCCGGTGCGGTGGCTGCCGAACTGGTGGCCGGTGGTCTGACGATCGTCGGCATCACCGGCTCGTCGGGGAAGACCTCCACCAAAGATCTCGTCGCCTCGGTGCTCGCACCGCTGGGCGAGGTGGTCGCCCCGCCGGGCTCCTTCAACAACGAGCTGGGCCACCCGTGGACGGTGCTTCAAGCGGGCGAGGGCACCGACTACCTGGTGCTGGAGATGTCGGCACGCCACCCCGGCAATATTGCGGCGCTTGCCGCGATCGCCCCGCCGTCGATCGCCGTCGTGCTCAACGTCGGCACCGCCCATCTCGGCGAGTTCGGTTCCCGCGAGGCCATCGCGCGGACCAAATCCGAACTACCACAAGCTGTTCCGTCTTCTGGCGTGGTCATCCTCAATGTCGACGACGACGCGGTCGCGGCGATGGCCGAGCAGACTGCCGCCCGGGTGGTCCGGGTGTCGCGTTCGCCAGGCGCCGACGTGTGGGCCGGTCCGGTCACCCTCGACGAGGTGGCGCGTCCGCGATTCACGCTGCACGCCGAGGGTGTCGAGGTCGACATGACGCTGGCGGTGCACGGCGACCACCAGGTGTCCAACGCGCTGTGTGCGGCCGCGGTCGCACTGGAATGCGGAGCGACCGGCGTGCAGGTGGCGGACGCGCTGGCCGCGTCGGGCCCGGTGTCGCGGCATCGCATGCACGTCACCACGCGCGAAGACGGTGTGACGATCATCGACGACGCGTACAACGCCAATCCGGATTCCATGCTCGCCGGCCTGAAATCGCTGGCCTGGATGGCCCGCCAGAGCGGGCAGACCCGGCGCAGCTGGGCCGTGCTCGGCGAGATGGCGGAGCTCGGCGACGACGCGATATCGGAACATGACCGCATCGGCAGGCTGGCGGTGCGATTAGATGTCAGTCGACTCATCGTCGTAGGAACCGGGAGGTCTATGAGCGCCATGCACCACGGGGCGGTCATGGAGGGATCATGGGGAGGAGAAGCCACCGTGGTCGCCGACGCTGACGCCGCTATGGCACTGTTACGGGCCGAACTGCGGCAGGGGGATGTGGTGCTCGTCAAGGCTTCGAACGCGGCGGGACTGGGCGCGCTGGCCGACGCGCTGGTCGGAGACGCCCAGTGAGGCAGATCCTCATCGCCGTCGGCATCGCGCTGACGCTGTCGATTCTGTTGACTCCCGCGCTGATCAAGATCTTCACCCGCCAAGGCTTCGGCCACGAGATCCGCGAAGACGGCCCGCCGAGCCACCACAAGAAGCGGGGCACTCCCTCGATGGGTGGCGTCGCGATACTGGCGGGCATCTGGGCCGGCTACCTCGGCACCCATCTCGTCGGAATGGCACTGGACGGCGAGGGGCCGTCCGCATCGGGCCTGTTGATCCTCGGCCTTGCCACCGCGCTCGGTGGCGTCGGGTTCGTCGACGACCTGATCAAGATCCGCCGGTCACGCAACCTCGGCCTGAACAAGACCGCCAAGACGATCGGCATGCTGTTGGCTGCCGTCATCTTCGGAGTGCTGGCGTTGCAGTTCCGCAACACCGACGGGCTGACCCCGGGCAGCGCCGAGCTGTCCTATGTGCGCGAGATCGCCACGGTCACCCTTGCTCCCGCCGTCTTCGTGGTGTTCTGCATCCTCATCGTCTATGCGTGGTCGAACGCGGTGAACTTCACCGACGGCCTGGACGGGCTTGCCGCGGGCGCGATGGCGATGGTCTGCGCGGCGTATGTGCTGATCACGTTCTGGCAGTTCCGCAACGCGTGCGCGACGGCGCCCGGCGTCGGCTGCTACAACGTGCGAGATCCGTTGGACCTGGCGCTGATCGCTGCCGCGACCGCGGGCGCATGCGTCGGGTTTCTGTGGTGGAACGCCGCGCCCGCCAAGATCTTCATGGGCGACACCGGGTCGCTGGCGCTCGGCGGCGTCATCGCCGGGCTCTCCGTGCTCAGCCGCACCGAAATGCTCGCGGTGGTGATCGGCGCGCTGTTCGTCGCCGAGGTGACATCGGTCGTGGTGCAGATTCTGGCCTTCCGCACCACGGGGCGACGAGTGTTCCGGATGGCTCCGTTCCACCATCATTTCGAACTCGTCGGGTGGGCAGAAACCACAGTGATCATCCGCTTCTGGCTGTTGACCGCGATCGCCTGTGGGCTCGGCGTTGCGCTCTTCTACAGTGAGTGGCTCGCCACCGTCGGGGCCTGACATGAACCGTCCCGCCGTCGCGCCGCTCGCGCCCGGCACCCGCGTGCTGGTGACCGGGGCGGGCATCACTGGTCGTTCGGTGAGCGCCGTACTCGAGCCGACGGGTGTGCGGCTGACCATCTGTGACGACGACCCGCTCGCGCTGCAGCGCCTCATCACGCCTGCCGCCGTCGTCACCACCGACGAGGCGGTTGCGCACATCGCCGACTACGCCCTTGTGGTCACCAGCCCGGGATTTCCGCCGACCGCGCCGGTGCTGGCCGCCGCGGCCGCCGCAGGCGTACCGATTTGGGGTGACGTCGAGCTGGCGTGGCGACTGGACCGGGCGGGCTGGTTCGGCGCGCCACGGCGGTGGCTGGTGGTGACGGGCACCAACGGCAAGACAACCACGACCTCGATGCTGCACGCAATGCTGGTCGCCGCGGGGCGGCGCGCGATGCTGTGCGGGAACATCGGCAACCCGGTGGTGGACATGCTCGCCGAGCCTGCCGAGCTGCTCGCGGTTGAGCTGTCGAGCTTCCAGCTGCACTGGGCGCCGTCGCTACGGCCGGAGGCCGGAGTCGTGCTCAACGTCGCCGAGGACCACCTCGACTGGCACGGTTCGATGGACGCCTACGCCCGTGACAAGGCGCGGGCGCTGAATGGCCGGGTGGCGGTCGTCGGGCTCGACGACCCGGTCGCGGCCGGCTTGCTCGAGGACGCCGATGCCGCGGTGCGGGTCGGTTTCCGGCTCGGCGATCCGGCCGTCGGGGAGCTGGGGGTCCGCGACGGCGCGCTGGTCGACAACGCCTTCGCCGACGGCCTGTTGCTCGCAGGCACCGAATCGATCCCGGTGCCGGGGCCGATCGGTGTGCTCGACGCACTGGCCGCCGCGGCGCTGGCCCGAGCCGTCGACGTGCCCGCCGAAGCCATCGCCGAAGCACTGGCCGCGTTTCACCTCGGCCCGCACCGGGCGGAGGTCGTCGCGGAGGTCGACGGCGTGACCTACGTCGACGACTCCAAGGCCACCAATCCGCATGCGGCCCACGCGTCGATCGCCGCCTACCCCCGGGTGGTGTGGATCGCGGGCGGTCTGCTCAAGGGCGCATCGGTCGACGATCTGGTGTCCCGGGTAGGCCAATCGACTGGTCGGCGCGGTGTTGATCGGCCGCGATCGCGCACATGTAGCAAATGCGTTATCGCGACACGCCCCGGATGTCCCCATCGTGGAGGTTGTGACAGGGGAGGATTCTGGGGTGTCTGAGACAATTGAGTCGGATGTGAATTCTGTGGCTCGTGTGGTTAAGGTGGCCGGTTCGGCCACCTCGAGCGGCGTGATGACCGCCGTGGTCGCCGCGGCGCGCAGGCTGGCCCGTCCCGGCGACACCGTGCTGTTGGCTCCAGCGGGTGCGTCCTTCGACCAATTCAGCGGCTACGCCGACCGCGGGGACTCCTTCGCGGCCGCCGTGCGCGCAACGCGGTAGCCGAGCCATGAGCACGCGAAGGCGATCGGGAGTGAGGATCGCAGCGAAGCGAGGACCGGAGCGAGTGGGAGCCGAGCCATGAGCAACGTCCTGAACCGGCTACGGCTCCGCCGGTCCGGCGCCTCGGCCGAATCGACGCCCGAGGGAACCGCGACGCCGCGCACCCGCTTCGGCGCCTGGCTGGGCAGGCCGATGACGTCGTTTCATCTCATCATCGCCGTCGCCGCACTGCTGACCACGCTCGGTCTGACCATGGTGCTCTCGGCGTCCGGTGTGCACTCCTACGACGAAGACGGCTCGCCGTGGGTGATCTTCGGCAAGCAGCTGATCTGGACACTGGTCGGCCTTTTCGCGTTCTACGCGGCGATGCGCATGCGCGTGCAGACCATGCGCAGCCTCGCGTTCACCGGCTTCGCGGTCAGCGTCGTGCTGCTCGTACTCGTGCTGATTCCGGGAATCGGCAAGGAGGCCAACGGCTCCCGCGGCTGGTTCGTCGTCGCCGGACTCTCCATGCAGCCGTCGGAGCTGGCCAAGATCGCATTCGCGATCTGGGGTGCGCACCTACTGGCTGCCCGCCGAATGGAGCGCGCGTCGCTGCGGGAGATGCTCATCCCGCTGGTGCCCGCGGCGGTGATCGCGCTCGCGCTCATCGTCGCCCAGCCCGACCTCGGGCAGACGGTGTCGCTCGGCATCATCCTGCTGGCCCTGCTGTGGTACGCCGGCCTGCCGTTGCGGGTGTTCCTGTCCTCGATGTTCGCCGTCGTGGTCTCAGCGGGGGTGCTCGCGATGGCAGAGGGCTACCGGTCGGACCGCGTGATGTCGTGGCTCAACCCCGGCGCCGACGCGCAAGGCTCCGGCTATCAGGCCAAACAGGCGAGGTTTGCGCTGGCCAACGGCGGTGTCTTCGGCGACGGCCTTGGCCAGGGCACGGCCAAGTGGAACTACCTGCCCAACGCGCACAACGACTTCATCTTCGCGATCATCGGCGAGGAACTGGGCTTCATCGGGGCCGCGGGTCTGTTGTGCCTCTTCGGCTTGTTCGCCTACACCGGGATGCGGATCGCGCGCCGGTCAGCCGACCCGTTCCTGCGGCTCCTGACCGCCACCGCCACGATGTGGGTGCTCGGCCAGGTGTTCATCAACGTCGGTTACGTCATCGGGCTGCTTCCTGTCACCGGGCTTCAGCTACCGCTGATCTCGGCGGGCGGAACATCAACGGCCACAACGCTTCTGATCATCGGCGTGATCGCGAACGCGGCGCGGCACGAACCCGAGGCGGTCGCCGCGCTCCGCGCAGGCCGTGACGACCCGATGAACAGGCTGCTGCGGCTGCCGCTGCCCCTGCCGTACTCGCCGACCCGCACCGAGGCGCTGCGCGATCGACTGCGTTCACGCACGGACAAGGCTTCGGCCAAGTCGACCCGCAAACCCGCGAAGGACAACCGGCGCAAACCCCATGCGGCCGACCGGCCGGTGCGACGCTCAGGGCATCATGGAGGTGCTCAGCGCGCTTCTCGAAGCGCGGCTGGACAGCGCCACCAGGGCCGTCGGGCTCGCACATTGGAAGGTCAACGTCACGGGTGAACAGGCCGATTTCCGGCGGGCAGGAAAGTAGCGACCGGGGGAGAATTTCCGTAGTTCTCGCCGGTGGCGGCACGGCGGGCCACGTCGAACCCGCCATGGCCGTCGCCGACGCGCTCAGCGCTCTCGACCCCGAAGTGCGGATCACCGCGCTGGGCACCCACCGCGGCCTGGAGACCCGGCTGGTCCCGGAACGGGGCTACGACCTGGAGCTCATCACCCCGGTGCCGCTGCCCCGCAAGCCCACCGGTGACCTGCTGCGCCTGCCGATGCGGGTGCGCCGAGCCGTCAAGCAGACCCGCGCCGTGCTCGACAACGTCGACGCCGACGTCGTGATCGGCTTCGGCGGCTATGTCGCGCTGCCTGCCTACCTGGCAGCCCGTCGACACCGGGTGCCCGTGGTGATCCATGAAGCCAATGCCAGCGCGGGCTGGGCCAACCGGGTCGGCGCCCGGACGGCGCGCCGCGTGCTCTCCGCGGTCCAAGATCCCGGGCTGCGTCGCGCCGAGGTCGTCGGGGTGCCGGTGCGCGCGGCGATCACCTCGCTGGACCGGATGGCACTGCGAGGACAGGCCCGCGCGCATTTCGGATTCGGCGATGACGCGAAGGTGCTGTTGGTGTTCGGCGGCTCACAGGGTGCGCAGTCGATCAACCGCGCTGTCGCGGCCGCCGCCAAAGATCTTGCCGCTTCAGGTATCTCGGTGCTGCACGCGTACGGTCGAAAGAACACATTGGAGCTTCGCGAGCCCGCAGACGGTGACCCACCATACGTCGCCGTGCCATACCTCGAGCGGATGGACCTCGCCTACGCAGCCGCGGATCTGGCCATCTGCCGGTCCGGCGCGATCACGGTGGCCGAGGTTTCGGCCGTCGGGTTGCCCGCGGTTTACGTCCCGCTGCCCATCGGTAACGGCGAGCAGCGACTCAACGCGCTGCCCGTGGTCGATGCGGGCGGCGGACTGTTGGTCGTCGATGCCGATCTGACGCCCGCGTTCGTCGGCGACACGGTGGCCGGGTTGCTTGCCGATGGGCCGCGCCTTTCGGCGATGACGGCGGCCGCGGCGATGGCGGGCCACCCCGACGCCGCGCAGCGGGTGGCCGAGGTGGCCCTCGACGTGGCGCGCACCGGGCGCGACAGCCGAAAGCGCCGACGGTGAACGGGAATTCCCTCCCCGACGTGTTGCAGCGGGTGCACATGGTCGGCATCGGGGGAGCGGGCATGTCCGGCATCGCGAGGATCCTGCTCGACCGGGGCGGGGTGGTTTCGGGCTCGGACGCCAAGGAGTCACGCGGCATCGCGGCGCTGCGCGCACGGGGTGCGCTGGTGCGCATCGGGCACGACGAGTCGTCCCTCGAGCTGTTGCCCGGCGGGCCGACCGCGGTGGTGACCACTCATGCGGCGATCCCGAAGACCAACCCCGAGCTCGTCGAGGCCAGGCGCCGCGGCATCCCGGTGATTCTGCGTCCAGTGGTGCTGGCCAAGCTGATGTCGGGTTACACCACGTTGATGGTGACGGGCACCCACGGCAAGACGACGACGACGTCGATGCTCATCGTCGCGTTGCAGCACAGCGGATTCGACCCGTCGTTCGCCGTGGGTGGCGACCTCGGCGAAGCAGGAACCAACGCCCACCACGGCAGCGGCGACTGTTTCGTCGCCGAGGCCGATGAGAGCGACGGATCACTGCTCGAGTACACGCCGAATGTGGCCGTGGTGACCAACATCGAAGCCGACCATCTGGACTTCTTCGGCAGTGCAGAGGCCTACAGCGCCGTGTTCGACGAGTTCGTCGAGCGGCTGGCCCCCGGCGGCGCGCTGGTGGTCTGCACCGACGATCCCGGCGCCGCGGCCCTCGCCGAGCGCACCGGTGCGCTCGGAATACGCGTGCTGAAGTACGGAAGTGTCGATGCGCCGGACCTGGCGGGCAGGCTGCTGAGCTGGGAGCAGCAGAACGTCGGTGCGGTGGCACACATTCAACTGGCCGGCGAGCAGCACCCGCGGGTGCTGCGAATGGCGGTGCCGGGCAGGCACATGGCGCTCAACGCGCTCGGCGCCGTGCTGGCCGCGATCGAGGTGGGGGCTCCTGCCGAGTCGGTGCTCGACGGGCTCGCCGGGTTCGAGGGCGTGCGCCGTCGCTTCGAGTTGGTGGGAACCGCGCACGGGGTGCGGGTTTTCGACGACTACGCCCATCACCCGACGGAGGTCCGCGCCACCCTCGGCGCGGTGCGGACGGTGCTCGAGCAGAGTGGGCGCGGCAGGTCGGTGGTGGTGTTTCAGCCGCACTTGTATTCGCGCACAGCCGCTTTCGCGCGAGACTTCGGGCAGGCATTGGATTGTGCCGATGAGGTGTTCGTGCTCGATGTGTACGCCGCCCGGGAACAGCCGATGGCAGGCGTCAGCGGCGCCACGGTGGCCGAGCACGTCGGCAAGCCGGTGCACTACGTGCCGGACTTTTCCGCGGTCGCCGACCTGGTGGCCAACGCGGCGCACTCAGGGGACGTGGTCATCACGATGGGCGCGGGCGATGTCACGATGCTGGGTCCCGAGATCGTGGAGGCACTTGCGTTGCGGGCCAACCGGTCCGGGCCCCCGCGCAGACCAGAACCGGGTGTGCGGTGACCGAGCCGGAAGACGACGGCGAGGCGACGGCCGAGCCCGAAGACGACACAGACGCGACGGTCGAGCCGGAAGACGACAGCGACGCGACAGCCGAATCCGAGCCGGAAACCGAGCCAAAAGCCGCAGACGCGGAGGAGTTCGAGGGCCCGCGACGGCGGGCCCGGCGGGAGCGCGAAGCGCGCCGCGCGGCTCAGGCCCGCGCCACCGCGATCGAGCAGGCCCGTCGCGAGGCCAAGCGCCGCGCCCGGGGTAAGTCGGCCGACGAGTCCAAAACGACTGCGCGGGGCGTTGTTCGGGGCCTGAAGGTGGTGTTGTGGACGGTAGCCCTTGTCGCATTGTTCGTCGGACTCGGCCTGCTGCTGTACTTCACCCCGATCATGTCGGCGCGCAACATCGTCATCACCGGTGTCGGCGCGGTGACCCAGGAGGAGGTCGCCGCCGCGGCCGCTATCAAGCAGGGCACGCCGCTGCTGCAGATCGACACCGACGACGTCGCCGAGCGGGTGGCGACGATCCGCCGGGTGGCCAGTGCGCGGGTGCAGCGGGAGTACCCGTCGTCGCTTCGGATCACGGTCGTCGAGCGGGTGCCGATCGTCGTCAAGGACTTTCCGGACGGCCCGCACCTCTTCGACCGTGACGGCGTCGACTTCGCAACCGGGCCCCCGCCCCCCAACCTGCCGTACCTGGAGGCCGACAACCCCGGTCCAGGTGATCCGCCGACGAAGGCGGCGCTGGAGGTGATGACGGCGCTGCGCCCCGAGGTGGCAGGGCAGGTCGCCCGGGTGTCGGCGCCGTCGGTCGCATCGATCACGCTGACGCTGGTCGACGGCAGGGAGGTGGTGTGGGGCACCACCGAGCGCACCGAGGAGAAGGCGCAGAAACTCGCGGCGCTACTGACGCAGCCGGGTCATACCTACGACGTCTCCAGCCCCGATTTGCCGACGGTCAAGTAATCGGTGCGCCGCGGAATCCTCCGAAATTCTTGAATTTCCGTCGGCGCGCCTGCGTGGATAGTTATTGACCCGGCCCTACCGTTCTGTTTGCGCGGAACAACTTGACATAACTATAAACCTCTTGTTGAGGTTGAGAGTTTGCTCGAGGGTTCGGCGCCCCGAAAGGCAACCAGGGAGGAAGGCGATGATGACCCCCCCGCACAACTACCTCGCCGTCATCAAGGTGGTCGGCATCGGCGGCGGCGGCGTCAACGCCGTCAACCGGATGATCGAGCAGGGCCTCAAGGGCGTGGAGTTCATCGCCATCAACACCGACGCGCAGGCGCTGTTGATGAGCGATGCCGACGTCAAGCTCGACGTCGGGCGTGACTCCACCCGCGGCCTCGGCGCCGGCGCCGACCCAGAAGTGGGTCGCAAGGCCGCGGAGGACGCCAAGGACGACATCGAGGAGCTGCTGCGCGGCGCCGACATGGTGTTCGTGACCGCAGGCGAGGGCGGTGGCACCGGCACGGGCGGCGCACCCGTCGTCGCCACCATCGCGCGGAAGCTCGGCGCGCTGACGGTCGGCGTCGTCACTAGGCCGTTCTCGTTCGAGGGCAAGCGCCGCAGCAATCAGGCCGAGACAGGCATCTCCTCGTTGCGGGAGAGCTGCGACACGTTGATCGTGATCCCCAACGACCGGCTGCTGCAGATGGGCGATGCCGCAGTCTCGTTGATGGATGCGTTCCGCAGCGCCGACGAGGTGCTGCTGAACGGCGTGCAGGGCATCACCGACCTGATCACCACGCCCGGCCTGATCAACGTGGACTTCGCCGACGTCAAGGGCATCATGAGCGGCGCGGGCACCGCCCTGATGGGGATCGGCTCGGCGCGTGGCGACGGCCGGTCACTCAAGGCGGCCGAGATCGCGATCAACTCGCCGCTGCTCGAAGCGTCGATGGAAGGCGCGCAAGGCGTGCTGATGTCCATCGCGGGTGGCAGCGACCTGGGCTTGTTCGAGATCAACGAGGCGGCCTCGCTGGTGCAGGAAGCCGCACACCCAGAAGCCAACATCATCTTCGGCACCGTGATCGACGATTCGCTCGGCGACGAGGTCCGAGTCACCGTCATCGCGGCCGGTTTCGACGCAACGGGACCAAGCCGCAGGCCCGTCGTGGGTGCCGGACAGGCGATCACCGCAGGAAAAGCGGGCACGGTCACGTCGACTTTGTTCGAGCCGGCCGACGCCGTCAGTGTTCCGGTGCACACCAACGGGGCGACGGTCAGCATAGGTGGGGATGACGACGACGACGTCGATGTTCCACCGTTCATGCGTCACTGAGCCGTTCGACCCCTTGCTCCTCGCGTGCGCGAGTCCCCCTTGGTGCTCCTCACGTCCGCGGCACCGGATACTGGGGCTGTGAGTGTTCGGGTTCGGCGCGTGACGACCACCCGCGCCGGCGGTGTCTCCGCGCCGCCGTTCGACACCTTCAATCTCGGCGATCACGTCGGCGACGATCCGGCGGCGGTCGCCGCCAACCGGAAGAGACTCGCGGACGCGATCGGTTTGGGTCCCGGCGCGGTGGTCTGGATGAACCAGGTGCACGGGGATCGGGTGGCACGCGTCGACGGCCCGGTCGACTCCGCGCTCGACGACACCGATGCATTGGTGACCACTACACCGCGATTGGCTTTGGCGGTGGTAACGGCCGATTGTGTTCCCGTTTTAATGGCCGACGCACGCGCAGGCGTGGTGGCAGCGGTACACGCAGGCCGCGTCGGCGCTCAGATTGGTGTCGTCGCGCGTGCCGTCGAGTCGATGCGGGAGGCGGGAGCGCGCGCCGAGGACATCTCCGTCCTGCTTGGCCCGGCTGTCAGCGGTCGCAATTACGAGGTGCCCGAGGCGATGGCCGAAGAGGTCGAGGCCAAGTTGCCCGGCAGCCGCACCACGACCTCGCGGGGCACCCCGGGCCTGGACCTCCGAGCCGGAATCGCCCGTCAGTTAATGGATTTGGGCATTGCGGCCATCGACGCCGATCCGCGGTGCACGGTGGACGACCGCAACCTGTTCAGCCATCGGCGCGATGCGCCGACCGGCCGCCTTGCGTCATTGGTGTGGATGGAATGACCGCCGTGGCAACCACGCGGGAAGTCGAACTGGCCAACGCGCTGAGCCTCGTGCGCGAACGTCTGGAGCGTGCCGTGGAAGCCGCGGGGCGGCAAAGCGATGAAATTGAATTGCTACCGATAACGAAATTCTTTCCGGCGACCGATGTCCTAATTTTGTCGGATTTGGGTTGCCGCGATTTCGGTGAATCGCGCGAACAAGAAGCGGCGGCAAAATCGGCCGAGTGCCATTCCGCAGATCCCGCTCATCTGATTCGCTGGCACATGGTCGGCCGGATTCAACGCAACAAAGCACGGTCGATCGCGAGCTGGGCACAGGCCGCGCACTCGGTCGACAGCCCCAAGCTGATCAATGCACTCGACCGGGCGTGCGGCCGCGCGTTGGCCGAGGGGGAGAGGTCCGACCCGCTGCGGGTGTACATCCAAATCAGTCTCGACGGCGACGCCGAGCGCGGCGGCGTGGACGTGAGTCGTCCGGACCTCGTCGACGAGGTGTGCGCCCTGGCGCAGTCGGCCGAGGCTCTGCATTTCGCCGGCCTGATGGGCATCCCGCCGCTGGGCTCCAACGCCGACGACGCTTTCGCGCGACTGCAGGCCGAGCACCAGCGAGTGCAGCAGGACTATCCGCAGGTCCTCGGGCTCTCCGCCGGGATGTCCAGCGACCTCGAATCGGCGGTAAAACATGGTTCGACATGTGTGCGTGTCGGTACCGCGCTAATGGGACAACGACCGCTAACGTCACCATGAGTAGTCACTCCAGTCACATCTTCATCACAGACACCAGCTCTTCAGAAGGGTCCAGCGATGAGCACACTGCATAAGGTCAAGGCCTACTTCGGCATGGCGCCTATGGACGACTACGACGACGAGTACTACGACGACGAGGATCGCCCGTCGCGCGGATACGCTCGCCGCGAGCGTTTCCCCGACGAGGGCTACGACCGTTACGACGAGCGTGGCGGCTACGAGGGCGAGGAGATGGCCGGCGCGTACCGCGGCGGCTACCCGGACGAGGGGCGTTTCCGGACCCGCGAGTTCGAACGGCCCGCACCGCGGTTCGCCTCGCTTCGCGGCTCCACCCGTGGCGCGCTGGCGATGGATCCCCGCCGCATGGCGATGTTGTTCGACGAGGGCAGTCCGCTGTCGAAGATCACCACGCTGCGGCCCAAGGACTACAGCGAGGCCCGCACCATCGGGGAGCGGTTCCGTGACGGAACCCCGGTGATCATGGACCTGGTGACGATGGACAACGCGGACGCCAAGAGGCTCGTCGACTTCGCCGCGGGCCTGGCATTCGCGCTGCGCGGTTCCTTCGACAAGGTCGCGACAAAGGTGTTCCTGCTCTCGCCCGCCGACGTGGATGTCAGCCCCGACGACCGCAGGCGCATCGCCGAGACGGGCTTCTACGCCTATCAGTAGGTAGGCTGACGACGTCGCGCTGGCCGTAACCGGCCTGCCGTCTGTATTGAATGTCACACATCGGCAGTAGTGAGGTCGGCTTAGTTGCCCCTGTTCTTCGAGATTCTGGGTTTCGCGCTGTTCGTCTTCTGGCTGCTGCTCATCGCCCGCGTGGTGGTCGAGTTCATCCGCTCGTTCAGCCGCGACTGGCACCCCAGTGGCGTGACGGTGGTGATCCTCGAGGTGATCATGACGGTCACCGACCCGCCGGTGAAGCTGCTGCGCCGCCTCATTCCGCAGCTCACCGTGGGGGCGATCCGCTTCGACCTGTCGATCATGGTGCTGCTGCTCGCTGCGTTCATCGGCATGCAGCTCGCGTTCGGCGCGGCGGCCTGAGAACACAGATTCCGCACCGCATTGTGTTGGCGTCAACCCGGATCGACGTTTGCCGGGCATTGCAATTGCGGTAAGAAGTTTGAATTTCGCTCTTAATTATTGGCCTCACCTGCAACCGCCGGGTCTGGTGTGACAGGATGGGCGCCAGTTACTGCACTGACGCTCTACACTTTGAGATCGATTGACGGTCCGGACCTTCAAGGGGGCAGACAATGCCGCTCACTCCAGCCGACGTCCACAACGTCGCGTTCAGCAAGCCACCCATCGGCAAGCGCGGCTACAACGAGGACGAGGTCGACGCCTTCCTCGATCTGGTCGAGAACGAACTCACCCGCCTCGTGGAGGAGAACGCCGACCTTCGTCAGCGGGTGACTGAGCTGGACCAGGAGCTGTCCACCGCGCGCGCAGGCGGCGGAGCGCAGCCCACGCAGGCCATTCCGCTGTATCAGCCCGAGCCCGAGCCCGAGCCCGAACCGGAGCCGGCACCGGCACCGGTATACGAGGCGCCGCCGCAGCCGCCGGCCGCCGCGCCGATGAGTGAGGACCAGCATCTCAAGGCGGCCCGAGTGCTCGGCTTGGCCCAGGACACCGCCGACCGGTTGACCTCGACCGCCAAGGCGGAGTCGGAGAAGCTGCTTTCCGATGCGCGCACCCAGGCCGACCAGATGGTCAGCGAGGCGCGTGTCACCGCGGAATCCACTGTGGCCGAGGCCCGGCAGCGCGCAGACACGATGCTGGCCGATGCCCAGACCCGCTCGGAGACCCAGCTTCGGCAGGCGCAGGAGAAGGCCGATGCGCTACAGGCAGACGCGGAGCGCAAGCACTCCGAGATCATGGGCACGATCAACCAGCAGCGCACCGTGCTGGAGGGCCGGCTGGAACAACTGCGTACGTTCGAACGCGAGTACCGCACCCGGCTCAAGACCTACCTGGAGTCTCAGCTCGAGGAACTCGGTCAGCGCGGCTCCGCTGCACCGGTCGACTCGAGCGCAAACAACGACGGCGGCAGTGGGTTCAGCCAGTTCAATCGAGGTAACAACTGAGCCCCCAGCGCCGCGGCGAAGGGATTGACCGATGTTGATCGTTGCGCTTGTGCTCGCCGTCATCGGCCTCGCGGCCTTGGTGACCGCGGTCGTCACGAGCAATGAGCTGATCGCGTGGGTCTGCATCGCCGCGAGCGTGCTCGGCGTGGTGCTGCTGATCATCGACGCACTGAGGGAACGCTCGAGGGGCGAAGCCGGCGACGATGAGGCCGGCCCGCCGCCTGAGGACACCGAGGCCGAGTTCGATGCCGACTATCCGGACGAGGTGCCGGCCGACGAAGAGGCCGAAACCACTGCTGCTGCAGTCGAAACCGCCGACGACGAGGTCGCAGGCGAGGACCGCACGACGCGCTAGCCGACGGTCGGCTGTGCCAGCAGTTCACGCACTTCGTCGTCGGACACCTGGTGAAAGTCGGAGTACACCTGACCGACCGCTTCAAACGACGGTGGCATGGTCGCGCACACGACGTCGTCGGCCTCGCCCGCGAGTTGATTGCACGCCGATGGCGGTCCGACCGGCACCGCCACCACTACCCGCGCGGGATGCGCGGCGCGGACCGCGCGCACCGCGGCGAGCATGCTGGCGCCCGTGGCGATCCCGTCGTCGACAAGGATCGCGACCTTGCCGGTCGGGTCCGCCGGTGGCCTGCCTGCCCGGTACGCCTGCTCGCGGCGGTTCAGCTCCTCGGTCTCACGGTCGATCGTGATACGCAGCGCCTCGTCGCTGATGTTCAGGCTGCGGATCACGTTGTCGTTGACCACCAGCCCGCCGCCGCTGGCCAGGGCGCCCATCGCAAGCTCTTCCCACTGGGGCACGCCGAGCTTGCGGACCAGGAAGACGTCGAGCGGCGCCCGCAGCGAGGCCGCAACCTCCCAGCCGACGGGGACACCGCCGCGTGCGAGTCCCAGCACCAGCAGGTCATCTCTGCCGTGATAGGCCGTCAACGCGCCAGCCAGGACTTGGCCTGCTTCGCGGCGGTCCTGGAAGGTTCGGCCCGCACTGCGTCGCGCGAGTCCACTCCATCCGGCCATGACTATGTTTTCCCGTTCTGGGGACCCTTTTAGCGTACGACGGGCAATCCAACTACGTAGCGACTCCGAATCACTGAGACTGACCGTCTTGATCCACGGAAGGGGACCATGGGCATCGAGTACGAAAGCGTCGTCGACCACCCGTTGGCGGAGGTGTTCGCCTGGCACACCAGGCCCGGCGCGATGACTAGGCTCGTGCCGCCCTGGCAGCCGATGAAAGTGGTTGCCGAATCCGAATCGCTGGCCGACGGCCGGGCGGTGCTCGGTCTGCCCGGCGGGCTGCGATGGGTAGCCCAACACGATCGGGACGGTTTCGACCCGCCACACCGCTTCGTCGACGAGCTCTCCTCGGGCGGGCTCCGGTCCCTGCCGCCTCGCGTGATCGGCCGGTGGCGGCACACTCACGTGTTCGCCGAGGCGCCCGAGGGCGGCACCACGGTGCGCGACGAGGTCGACACCCCGGTGCCTGCTGCGGCGCTGCGGCCCACGTTCGTCTACCGGCATCGGCAGCTCGCCGAAGATCTGGCCGCGCACCGCGATGCCGCCGACGCGGGTGCCAAGCCGATGGTCGTCGCGGTCACGGGCGCGTCCGGCTTGGTCGGGTCCGCCCTCACGGCATTTCTGACGACCGGCGGGCACCGCGTGATTCGACTGGTCCGGCGGCCTGCGCGGTCCAAGGACGAGCGGCTGTGGCGGCCCGACGCCCCCGCACCCGACCTGCTGTCGGGCGTCGACGCCGTGGTGCATTTGGCGGGCACCTCGATCGCTGGGCGCTTCACCGCCGGGCACAAGGCCGCGATCCGCGACAGCCGCATCGAGCCGACATGCAGGTTGGCGCAGGTGGCCGCCGATAGCGACGACGGCCCGCAGGTGTTCGTCAGCGCGTCGGCAATCGGCATCTACGGGTTCGATCGTGGCGACGCCTTGTTGTGCGAGGAGAGCATGCGGGGCGACGGATTCCTGGCCGATCTGGTGGCCGACTGGGAGGCCGCTACTCGCCCGGCCGCCGATGCGGGCCTGCGCGTCGTCACCGTGCGTACCGGGATCGTGCAGGCCGCGGCGGGCGGACCTCTGAGACTGCTACGGCCACTCTTCCTGGCCGGACTGGGCGGGCGGCTGGGCAGCGGTGAGCAGTGGCTGTCGTGGATCGGTCTCGACGACGTGGTCGACGTCTATCACCGCGCGCTGTACGACACCCGGCTGATCGGTGCGGTCAACGCGGTCGGACCGGAGCCGGTCCGCAACGTCGAATACACGAAAGCGCTGGCGGGCGCGCTCGGGCGCCCTGCGGTGCTGCCGGTGCCGTCGTTCGGTCCGCGGCTGCTGTTGGGGGGCGAGGGTGTCCGCGAACTCGCCGAGGCCGATCAGCGGGTGGTGCCGACGAAGCTGACCGGGCTGGGGCACCGGTTCCGCCACGCAACAGTCGCCGACGCGTTGTCGCATCAACTGGGACATGGCTGACGGGCCACCTCCGACAGGAACCCGCGCACCAGGCCTCGAATCCGGCGGGCGGCGCTGTCGACGAGTTCCGTTGTTGCCGAACGTAGTTCATCGTGACTGCCGCCGACGGAGGTGACTTCGCCATCGCGGTCCTCGGCAAGCCATAACTCCAGCAGCTGGCGATCGAGCTCGGGGTGGAACTGCAGCGCGAGCGCACGGCCGAGCACGAATGCCTGCGACGAGTTTGCGGTCCTGGCGATTTCCGTGGCTTCGGGAGGCAGCGTCCAGCGATCGAAATGCCACTGAAACCAGGGACCGCCGGGGATGACCTTCTCGTCGTCGCTCGTCACGTCGTACCAGCCGATCTCCGGGGTCGCCGACCGGCCGACCGACCCGCCGAACGCCTGAGCCAGCAGCTGACCGCCGAAGCACACACCGAGGGTCGGCACGCCCGCATCCGCGGCGTCGCGCATCATCTGCATCTCGGCGCCGACCCAGGTCTGGCGCAGCGCCTTGTCATAGACCGGCCAGCGGGCGCCGAGCGGGACGATCACGTCGTAGGCGGTCGGGTCGGGAAACGTCACCTCGCCTGCCGGCTCATGCACCCGTTCGCCAGGTACCACCTCGAATGTCGCGACATCGTAGCCACATTCGGCGAACGCGTCGCCGAACAGGCCCTCGGTCGCGAGGTGCTCGTTGTAGATGAACAAAACCTGTGGCGCCATAGTGCGATTATTTCGGAGGAACGGGCGGGGCGTCGTCCGGGGCGAGTTCCTTGGCGATCCTGCGGAACAGGGTGTCGGCCTCGTTCTTGTAGTTGCCCGTGTCGTCGAAGGCCTCTGGCCGGTAGGTGACGGCGACCGCGATCGAGACCTTCTTGCCGGGCAGGTACGCCATCACACCCGCCTCACCGGCGAACAGCGGGTTCTGCAGCAGCCAGTCGCCGGAGATCACGATGCCCATACCGTAGGTGTAGCCCTCGTTCATCTCCGCGCACGTTGTGCAGTCGGGTAGGGCTCGGGTCTTACCGCGCAGGTCGGTGGACACCATCTTGTCGTAGGCCTCTTTCGACAGCAGCTTGCCGGAGCCCAGACCCACCGCGCTGGCCTCCATGTCGTAGATGTTCGTGGTCTGGATGGCGCCGTGGGTGATCGTCCACGACGGATTCCAATACGTCGACTCTTCGTAAAATGGTGTGCCACTGGGGATATCGAGCGCCTCACGGCGTTCGCTGGTGAAGGCGTGCAGGACGGGCGCAGGGATGGCCGGGGTGAACGAGTTGGCGGTGTTGGTCAGCCCGAGCGGCCGCAGCACCTTGTCTTCCAACAGCTTCGGCATGTCCTGGCCGGTCGCCTTCTCCAGCGCCTTGCCCAGCAGCACGTAGTTGGTGTGTGCGTAGTTCCAGTTTGTGCCGGGCTTGTAGAGCAGCGGCCGCGACGTCGCATAGCCGAGCAGCTCGTCGGGCTCCCACTGCCGGAACGGATCCTCGTAGAGGGCTTTGTTGAACTCGCCGTTGCCGATGACGTAATCGACGTAGCCGGAGGTCATCTGCGCCAGCTGGGCGAGGGTGACGCGGTCGGCGTTCGGCACGTCCGGCAACCACTCGGACAGCTTGTCGTCGAGGCCGACCTTCTTCTCGTCGACGAGGATCAGCAGCAGGGTGGAGACATACGAGATCGCGACCGCGCCGTTGCGGAAATGCATGTTCGTCGTCGCAGGAAACCCTGTCATCGAGTCGCCGACGGCCTGGGTGAGGATCTCCTTGCCGTCGATCGTGGCGCGGACGATGACCGCCTTCAGATGTGTCTCGGCCATCGTGTCGCGCACGATCTTCGTCACCGCCTCGGCCCTGGCGGTATCGGTGCTCGGCGCGGGGGACTCGGGCGGGGGCGCGGCCGGCACGCAACCGACAGCCAGCACAAACGCGCAGGCAACGCCGAGAATGCGACGGGCGAGGGGCATGCCTGATCTTGACAGACCGGGCGTGAGTTTGGGCGTGACCCGGTCGGGCTATCCCGGTGGCGTGGCGGAACTCGCCGAATGGTTCCTCACGACGGAAGAGCGAGGTAACCCGGCCACCAACCTTCCCGCCTGGTGCGTGGGCAACCGCGCCCAGCCGCTGATCCATGGCGCGACCTACTTCGACCAGCTGGCCACCGAGGTCGAGGCCCTCGGCGATGGTGACTACGTGTTCTTCACCGACTGGCGCGGTGACCCCGACGAGAAGCTTCGCGACCAGGGCCCGACCGTTGCGGAGCTGTTCTGCAAGGCCGCCGAGCGCGGCGTCGTCGTCAAGGGCCTGATGTGGCGCTCGCACCTGGACAAATTCGCGTACAGCGAGGAGGAGAACCAACATCTCGGCGACGCGATCGAGCGCGCCGGGGGAGAGGTGCTGCTGGACCAGCGCGTCCGGTTCGGCGGGTCGCATCACCAGAAACTGGTGGTGATCCGGCACCCCGGCGCGCCCGAGCGCGACGTCGCCTTCGCCGGTGGCATCGACCTGTGCCACTCCCGGCGCGACGACGAATCCCATCGTGGCGATCCGCAGGCGGTACAGATGGCGGAGGCTTACGGCGCACGACCGCCGTGGCACGACGTGCAGTTGCGGGTGCAGGGCCCGGTCGTCGGCGCGCTGGACACCACGTTCCGTGAGCGGTGGAACGACCCGGCGTCGTTGGACATGCTGTCGCCGATCGCATGGATCGCGGACAAACTCAAGGGTGCGGACCTCAAGGCCGATGCACTCCCGCAGCAGCCACCCGACCCGCCTGCATGTGGGCCGCACACCATTCAGGTGCTGCGCACCTACCCGGATGCGCACTTCGCGTATTCCTTTGCACCGCAGGGTGAACGCAGTATTGCCCATGGCTATATGAAGGCGGTGCCGCGTGCCAGCCGATTGATCTATCTCGAGGACCAGTACCTGTGGTCCAAGCAGGTCGCCGAACTGTTCGCGAGTGCATTGACGGAAAATCCCGAATTGCACCTCGTGGCGGTCGTGCCGCGGCACCCCGACGTGGACGGGCGGCTGGCGTTACCGCCCAATCAGGTTGGCCGTCATCAGGCGATCGAGACATGTCGCAGTGCGAGCCCGGAGCGGGTGCACGTCTTCGACGTCGAGAACCACGAGGGCACGCCGGTCTACGTGCATGCCAAGGTCTGCGTGATCGACGATGTCTGGATGTGCGTCGGAAGCGACAACCTCAACCGCCGGTCGTGGACGCATGACAGCGAACTGTCATGCGCGGTGCTGGACGACGATGGGGTGTTGGCGCGGGACCTTCGGCTACAACTCTTGCGTGAGCACCTCGACCGGGCGGCCGACGGTAGCGAGGACGACGGTCTCGTCGACTGCGACACCGTTGTCGGCGCGATCGAGGCGTCGGCCCAGGCCCTGGAAGCCTGGCATGCGGGAGGCCGCAAAGGCCCGCGGCCGCCTGGCCGGCTGCGGCCTCATCGTTCCGAGAACCTCGGGCGGCTGACCCGCGCCTGGGCGGTTCCGGCGTACCGCGCGATCTACGACCCGGACGGGCGGTCCTATCGTGACCGGCTCAAGGGCGAGTGGTAGCCGGATATACGCGCATGCGCTGATGTTTTCCCCATGCCGCGGCCACATGCTGGCTAGCATGAGCCAACTCGAGTGGAGCGGACTTGGCGTGAGCGGGCTGCCGACGGGAACGGTGACGTTGCTGCTTGCCGACGTCGAGGGTTCGACGCGGCTCTGGGAGACCCAGCCTGAGGAGATGACGGCCGCGATCGCGCGGCTGGATGCCACCCTGACGAATCTTGTAGACGGGTACGGCGGCGTTCGTCCGGTCGAGCAAGGTGAGGGTGACAGCTTCGTCGTCGCATTCGCCCGGGCCAGTGATGCGGTGGCATGCGCGTTGGCGTTGCAGCGCGCGCCACTGGCTCCGATTCGGCTGCGGATCGGCGTGAACACCGGCGAGATCCAGCTGCGCGACGAGGGCAACTACATCGGGCCGACTATCAATCGCACGGCGCGGCTGCGCGACCTGGGTCATGGCGGCCAGACGCTGATGTCGGGCGCGACCGAATCGATGGTGATCGACCACCTGCCCGAGGATGCGTGGTGCAACGACCTCGGCGCACATCCGCTGCGTGATCTACCTCGCGCGGAACGCGTTATCCAGTTGTGTCACCCGGACATTCGCAATGACTTCCCGCCATTGCGAACATCTGAAACGGAGACCGCACAGCGTCTCCCAGTGCAGCTGACGAGTTTCGTTGGTCGTGAAGGACAGATCGCCGACGTGCGTGGGCTGCTGGCCGACAACCGACTGGTAACCCTCACCGGAGCGGGTGGTTCGGGAAAGACACGACTGGCGATTCAGGTTGCGAGTGAGTTCGGCGACGGGGTGCGGTACGTCGACCTCGCGCCGATCACCGACCCGGATCTGGTCCCGGTCGCGGTAGCGCGCGCACTCGGCCTTCCGGACCAACCGGGCCGGTCGAGAATGGACACGGTTGTCCGATTCATCGGTGGGCGTCAGCTGCTGTTGGTGCTGGACAACTGCGAGCACCTTCTCGATTCCAGCGCCGAGCTCATCCTGGCGCTGCTCGGAGCCTGCCCGGATCTGACGCTGTTGACGACGAGCCGTGAGCCCATCGGGCTGCCCGGTGAGGTGACATGGCGGGTGCCCTCGCTGTCGCTGACCGACGAAGCGGTCGAGCTGTTCGAAGACCGCGCACGGCGGGTGAGGCCGGATTTCACCGCCACCGATGCGGACGCCGTGACGGTGAACGAGATCTGCAAGCGGCTCGACGGCATCCCGCTGGCGATCGAGCTCGCGGCCGCACGCGTGCGTGCACTGTCGCTGACCGAGATCCTCGACAGCCTGCACGACCGTTTCCGGCTGCTGACCGGGGGCTCGCGCAGGGCGGTACGGCGCCAGCAGAGCCTGGGCGCTTCGGTCGACTGGTCGCACGCACTGCTGACCGAGCCCGAGCGCGTCCTGTTCCGTCGGCTGTCGGTATTCATGGGCGGATTCGGTTTCGACGCGGCGCAGGAAGTGTGCAGCGGCGGCGCGCTGCCGCGTCACCAGATCCTGGATCAACTGACGCTGCTCGTCGACAAGTCGCTCGTCGTCGCCGAAAGCACAAGCGGGCGAACGCGATACCGGCTGCTGGAGACCGTTCGCCAGTACGCGTTGGAAAAGCTTGGTGAGTCCGGTGAAGCCGACTCCGTTCGTGATTCGCACCGTGATCACTACACCTCGGTGGCAGCGCAGTTCGACACTCCGACCCCCGCCGGTTATGAGCATCTTCTCGATCAGGCCGAAATCGAGATCGACAATCTTCGTGCCGCCTTCGCCTGGAGCCATGAGCACCACGAGATCGAACGTGCGTTACAACTCGCAAGCTCGCTATATCCCCTGTGGCTCATGCGCGGCCGTCCGCTGGAAGGCTTGGCGTGGTTCGACTCAACGGGCTTGAGCGATCCGGGCATCGATGTCGGTGCCGCGGTTCGCGCGCGGGCGCTCTCCGACATTGCGGCGCTCGGCGCCTTCATCGTCAGTACCCACGGCATCGGTCAGGCCGAGGAAGCCCTTGCGATCGCACGCGAGCTCGACGATCCCGTCCTGGTGGCCCGTGCGCTGACATCATGCATCGGTGCCGCCGCGTTCAACGCAAAGGCCGCGTTTCCATACATCGCGGAGGCGACCGTCCTGGCCAGGGAGCTGGGTGACCGGTGGCGGTTGAGTCAGATACTGGCCTGGCAGGCGACCATGGCATGCCTTGCTGGAAATCCGGTCAGTACGGCCGCGGCCGGCGAGGAAGGACACACGCTCGCTGACGCCGTCGGCGATCGGTTCACTTCCCGCACGTGCCGCTTCTGGGGTCTCGGGGTTGCGCGCTTCCAACGTGGCGAACTGGCCGAAGCAGTTCAGGTATTGCGGGACCTACTTGCCGAGGCGGACGCGGCAGCGGATGTGTTTAACGGCTTCTGCGCACGCATCGGCCTTGCGCACGTGATGCTGCAGTTGGGTCACATAGCCGAAGCCCGCACCCTCGCGCGTGAAGCTGTCGGGGCAGCCTCGGGGCTGGGGCCCTTCGTGGAGCTGTGGGCCTTGGCGCCGTTGGCTCAGACGGCTATCGCGGCGGGTGACTTGGCAGAGGCGGCCGAGGCGACCGACGCTGCTTGGCAACTGGTTATGGCCCAACCCGAATTGGCGATTGCGAACGTCACACCGACGGTGGAGCTCGCGCTCCTCCGTGGAGAACTGACGACGGCGAGACAGCTAGCAGATGATGCGGTCGCGCCGATGATGGGTTGGCACCGGGCGAAGGCATTGACGACCCGCGCTCATGTTGCGATCGCACAGGGTGACATGGAGCAGGCTGAAGGTGACGCCCACGACGCGCTTTTGTGTGCCGCCGAGGTCCAGGCCTATCAAGTCGTTCCTGATGCGCTGGAGATCCTCGCCGAAGTGGCGTGTGCGGCCGGAAGTCATCGTGAGGCGGCCCGGTTTGGCGGTGCGGCGGAGGCGATTCGGCACCGAATGGGCGGCATGGTCCGGTTCCCGATCTACGGCGAAATGTACGTGACGTTGTTCGCGACAGTTCGCGATGTATTGAGCGACGACGACTTCGACGCCGCGTGGGCCGAAGGAGCGGCGCTGTCGCTCGAGGAGGCGATCGCTTACGCACAACGCGGTCGCGGGGAGCGTAAGCGGCCGTCGACCGGATGGGAATCCTTGACCCCGACCGAGCTCGATGTTGTGCGGCTCGTCAGCGAGGGCTTGGGCAATAAGGACATCGCTGAACGGCTTTTCGTCTCGCATCGCACGGTGCAGACACATCTGACGCACGTGTACGCCAAGCTCGGACTCTCCTCGCGCGTGGCCTTGGCCCAGGAAACGGCTCGGCACGGCTGAGCAAATTTGATGCTCCTATCTTTGTTAAGAGGTCAAGCGGCATCGATGAGCCGGGTGTTTAGCCATTGGCGGTAGGCCGCGGCGAGGGGGGCATCGCGTTTGAGGCCGCGTTCGAGCCGGGCGAGTCCGGGCTGGTTGAGGAGATTTCTCGGCTCGAGCGGGTGAAGTCGGCAGCGGCCGCGGGCCAGGCACGCGCGGCTGCGGCGTTGGATCAACTGCGGCGTGCCCACGAGGCCGATGCCGGAGTACCGAAGGCCAGACAAGGGCGATGCGTGGCCAGCGAGGTGGCGTTGGCGCGGCGGGATTCGCCGGCACGCGGCGGTCGCCACCTGACGTACCCACACGCTGTACCCACACCAGCTTTCCACCCGTGCTCGCCAACAAACTTGAACCGATCACAGTCCCAACGCCAGCACTACCGCCCGTGGCATCCGGGCTTCGGTCGCCACCAGGGGAGTCGACATGACGGCAGCCTAGAAGCGACAAATCAGCACCGCATACCGCCCGCCGCGGCGCGGGTGTGCGTGATCGTCGGTGCTGGGTAGCCGGCGCCGATTACGGTTCGTCGAACCGCGTCGCCGACGGCGTCAACACGCTCGGCGAGAACCAATGCGATTACACAGCCCCCAAACCCCCCGCCGGTCATCCGCGCTCCCAACGCGCCGGCCCGAACGGCGGTGTCAGCGATTAGATCGATGTGCTCGGTCGTGATGTCGAAGTCGCCGCGCATCGACGTATGCGACGCGCTTAAAATACGGCCGGCCTGCTCAAAGTCGTAATCACTCAGTGCAGCAACAAAATCGAGCACACGCTGGTTTTCGGCGAGGACGTGACGAGCGCGATGCGCGTCGACCGGGTCAGTCACTGCGTCGAGCACCGTCAGCCCGCGATCCTGCACATCGCGTAGCGTGACGACGCCCAGATTGGCCGCCGCCCGTTCGCAGGATGCACGTCGCGCCGCATACTCGCCGCCGGCGTGGCGGTGCCGCGCATGCGAGTCGATCAGCAGCAGGGCGACACCGGAGGCGTCCGGATCGAACGACACCGGCCGCATGGAGATCTCCCGGAAGTCGATCAGCACCGCCTTCAGTGGCTCGCCGAATAGGCTAGCTAGCTGGTCCAGCAAACCTGTTGGCGCGCCGACGTATTCGTTTTCAGCGGCTCGGGCGATCCGGGCCTGCTCAACGCGGTCGATGTCGGCGCCGGTGGCTTCTACGATCGCGCCGAGAACTGCGCATTCCAGCGCCGCCGACGATGCGAGGCCTGACCCGATCTCGACGCCGCTCGCGATCGACATATGGCCTCCGACGACGCGTTGGCTCGCCCGCCGCAGCGCCCAGACGACGCCGGCGACGTAGGCCGCCCAGTCCGTCACGCCGCCAGGGGCGGTGTCGAGCGGGATCTGGACCAGGCCGTGTTCGGCATCGCTGTGCACGCTGATGGCGTCGGCGTCGCTCGGTGCGAATGTCACGACGGTGCGGTCGGGCAACGCAATCGGCAGCGCGAAACCCAGGTTGTAGTCGGTGTGCTCGCCGATCAGGTTGATGCGTCCCGGCGCGGCATATCTGAACACGTCAAAGCTCCCGCAGGCGCTGGGCGATGCTTTCCGGTGACACGTCGTTGAGGAACACGTCCATCGCCGACTCGGAGGCGGCCAGATACTTCAGCTTTTCGGCAGTGCGCCGTATCGACATCAGCTCGAGGTGCAAGTAGCCCTCGCGTTGCGCGTCGTTGTCGACGTACTGGTGAATCGCCGAAATATACGCTAATGGTTTCGAATACATGCGATCGAAACGACCGAGCACGTCGAGATAGATCTGCACGAGCCCGTCGAGCTCGGCGCCGTCGAGGTCAACGAGATTGTGTACGAACCGGTTTGGGTAGATGTGGATTTCCACGGGCCAGCGGGCGGCGAACGGCACGAACGCGGTGAATAGATCGGTGTGCGCGATGATGCGGCTACCATCGGCCCGCTCGTGCGCGAGAAGGTCAGCGAACAGGTTGGTGCTGTTGCGTGTTCGGTGTGCAGATGCCTGACGCAGCATCGCCGCGGTACGCGGCGGGACGAAGGGATAGCCGTAAATCTGGCCGTGCGGGTGGGTCAGGGTCACGCCGATTTCCTCGCCGCGATTCTCGAAGCAGAACACCTGCTCGATCCCGGGCCGCGCCATCAGTTCGGCGGTGCGGTGTCGCCAGGCGTCCACGACCAGTCGTGCGTGGGAAGGTTCAAGGTCGGCGAACGACCCAGTGTGGTTGCTGCAGAAGCAGATAACCTCGCAGCGGCCGTGGCCCGGCGCGGAGACGAAGCCGTCGCCGTCGGGTACCAGAAGTTGTGAAGCTGACTCGCTGGTCAGACTTGGGAAGCGATTCTCGAAAACGACGACGTCGTAGTCGGGCGCGGGGATCTCACTGGTCAGTCCGGAGGGGCTTGGACACAGCGGACATTGATCGGCAGCCGGCTTGTAGGTGCGGTCTTGACGCAGCGCCGCGATGATCACCCACTGGCCGGTCTGGCGGTCGAATCGCAACTCCGGCAACTGACTGTCACGGGGAGGCAGCGGCCTGCGGTCTGGGACCGGCGAGGGGGTGTGACCGGGCAACGCGAAGAACAGCAGGTCGCGGCCATCGACGAGGGCCCACCGCGTCGGCGCTGGCTCGGTCATCGTCTCTCCCGCCGTCGGGACGAAGATTAGTAGACACTCGCGGCTCACTCGCAGGAATCGCGATGTCGGATATGGGCCGAAGCTGTGACCTCACTGGCCTCAGGAACCCAGCTGTTGCTGGATCGCGCGGGCAATCCGTGTGCTCCGCTCAAGCGTTCGAGGGCAGCTCGCGCCGCGTCATCCGATGTGTGGCCGTGGATAACCCCGGTGATGGCGATCGACGATTGCCCGAGGAGTTCGGCGACGGCCTTGATATGCACGCGGGCCCCAGCCACGCGACCGCGGGGAAAGACGCAGCGTGTGTACCCCGACGCGTTGCATGCCGGGCCTTCTCGGCGCGATTTGAATGGTTCGCAGGATGTTGCGCGGATCGACCGGGCTGCCCAGCTCGTCGCGAAGAACAGGCCGTGGTACGTCCACTGGTTGCCGGCGGGGGACCGCAGCGTCACGGCCTCCGCCGGCAAGCACCGAAAACACAGACAACACCGCCACCGTCACCAACACCGGCACCATCGACGGCAGCGTCACTATCGTGGTGCCATGAGGCCCGAGCCGGCAACACGACCCGCGTATGGCACCAAATCTGCTGAACCGTCTCTTTGTAGTGCGATAGGCGCTAGCGGCGCGAAGTCGAGAAGCGCATCGGCATTGCGCTTGCTGCGTAGGGTTCAGCTGACAGCGCGGTAGCGCCGCTCCGGTCGGCCGATCCCGTACTGCAGCCGGATCTCCAAGACCCCAGTGCTGAGATAGTGCTCGAGGTAGCGGCGTGCGCTTACGCGTGAGATTCCCACCTGCTCAGCGCATTCCGCGGCGGAGACCTCGCCGGCGTCTCGGACCGCGTCCAGCACCAGGCGTCCGGTCTCGGCGCCGAGCCCTTTGGGGAGCACCTCCTGTGGTGACGCCGTTGCGGGACCACCGAACAGCGAGTCGATGAGCGACTGGTCAACGCCTCCGGCCGACTCCAGCGCCTCGGCGCGCGTTGCGAACGCCTCCAGCTTGGCCCTCAGCTGGTCGAACTCGAACGGTTTGATCAGGTAGTCGGCCGCGCCGCCGTCGAGAGCACCGCTGACGGTATCCAGCTCGCGCGCGGCGGTGATCATGATGACGCCCACCCTGTCGCCGTCGGATCGCAACCGCTGCAACACTTCCAGGCCGGTCATGTCGGGCAGGTAGACGTCGAGCAGGATCAGCTGCGGAGAAAGCTCACGCGCTGCCGACAGGGCTTCGGCACCCGTGCGGGCAACACCGACCGCACGAAAGCCGTCTACCTGTTCGACGAACCTGCGGTGGATCTCGGCCACCATGAAGTCGTCGTCGACGACGAGCACGTCACGCATGCGCGGTCTGTCCAGTCGTCACCGCGGACCGGGTCTCCGGCAACCGCACCGTGAACAGGGCACCACCGGCCGGACCGTCGCTCACCGTGACGGAGCCGCCGTGCTGGGCCGTGACCAGCCGCACCAGCGCGAGTCCGATTCCGCGGCCGCCCGGTACCTCCGCTTTCGAGGTGACACCGCGGGCGAAGATCTCTTCTCGAAGGTGTTTGGGCACACCGGGTCCGGAGTCGGCCACCGAGATCGTCAGCCCGCCGCGAGCATCGATGTGCACCGTTACTTCAGCCGGTTCCGATCCCACCGACACATCGACGGCGTTGTCGATCAGGTTGCCCAGCAATGTGATTACGTCGGTCGCCAGCGCCGGGGGCAGCGTGGTCAAGTTCGATTCCGGCGCAATGTGCAGTGACACCCCGCTTTCGGCTGCCAGCGATGTCTTGGCGATCAATAGTGCCGCTACTGCCGGATCGGAGATCCGTCGGGTAACGGCGTCGCTGATCTCCGCGCGGCGACGGGTGAGCGTGCCGACGAGATCGCGCACGGAGTCGTACTCGCCGAGTTGGACGAGCCCGGAGATGGTGTGCAACTGATTGGCAAACTCGTGGGTCTGTGCACGCAGGGTGTCGGTGACGCTCTTATGCGACGACAGCTGGCCCTGCAAGGCCGCGAGCTCGGTGCTGTCGCGCATCGTCGTCACCGTCCCGATCACCTGCCCCTGACTCGTGGCAGCGCGCCGGTTGAGTGCCAGCATCCTGGTGCGGGTGGCGATCACGACGTCGCGGCCGTCCTCGCCCGACATCAGGAAGTCCACCACTGCGGGATCGAGTCCGATGGTGTCCACCCGGCGGCCCACCGCGGCACCGGTCACGCCGAGCAACTCCTGCGCGCTGTCGTTCATCAGCGTGACATCGCCCTCGTTGTTCACCGCGACCACACCTTCACGAATGCTGTGCAGCAACGCTTCCCGGTGATCGGCGAGGCCGGCGATCTCGGCCACTTCCAATCCGCGGGTGTGCCGTTTGATACGCCGGGACAGCAGCCACGACGCGAGCAAGCCGAGCGCGGCTCCGAGGCCGAGGTAGAACAGCAGCCGTTCGCCTGCGCCGCTGAGCAGTTCCCACACCGATGGATACCGCTCGCTCACCGACGCGACCGCCAACACGTCACCGTTCGTCGACAGGATCGGTACCTGGCCGACGAGGCTGTGCACGCCGTCGACGTCGTCGTCGCCGAACCAGGCTCGGCCCTCGTCGGCCCGGCTAGGTCCCAAGTCCATCCGTGAGCCGACTCGCGACGGATCCGAGGACACCCGGATGGTGCCGTCCGGATCGAGAATCTCCGCCAGGCCCGCTCCTGAAAGCGCCACCGCGCGATCGACCTCCGGTGCGAGCACCTTGGCGGCGAACGGGTCGCCGAAACGGTCGCGGACGATGGGTGTGGAAGCCATGTTCTCTGCCACCGCGATCATCCGCTGACCGCGCACCTCCCGGAACTCACGCGTGGACTGGGTTACCGAGACGGCCGCAACCGCAAAGAGCACCACGGCGACCACCAGCAGCTGAAACACCAGGAACTGGCCGCCCAGGCTTCGTGACCAGGCCGTGTACTTAATGACCAATACTTCCTTTGCGTCCTAATCGGTGACGTGGGTCACTCTCGGGGTCCAGTATTGCTGAGCATCACAACCGAGGTGATTGGGGACGACGTGAAGGCAACCCGAAAAAGGGCGATCTTGGTCATCGTCGTGATCGCAGCGCTTCTGGTCAGCGCGTGCGGCGTCACGCGTGGGGGTGAGGAGCGCGGATTCCACCGACTTCGCATGATGGTGCCGAACAGTCCGGGCGGGGGTTACGACCTGACCGCGCGCACCGCGGTGAAGATCATGCAAGACGAGGACATCACCGGGCGCATCGAGGTCTTCAACGTCATCGGCGCGGGCGGAACGGTCGCGATGGCCCGGCTGATGAACGAAAAGGGCAACGACGACCTGATGATGACGATGGGATTGGGCGTCGTCGGCGCCACCTACACCAACGGATCCAAGATCAAGGCGTCCGACGCCACGGCGCTGGCCAAACTGATCGAAGACCCTGGTGCCGTTTTCGTTCCGGCCGATTCCCCCTTCAAGACCATCGGAGACATGGTCAAGGCGTGGAAAGCCGATCCGAGCAAGGTGACGATCGGCGGAGGTTCGTCACCCGGTGGGCCCGACCATCTGTTCCCGATGGAACTGGCCAAAGCCGTCGGCGTCGAGCCGAAGTCAGTCAACTTCGTCACCTATGACGGTGGCGGTGATCTGCTGACCGCGCTGCTCGGCAAGAAGATTACCGTCGGCACGTCGAGCCCCGGCGAGCTGATCGACCAGATCGAGGCCGGTCAATTGCGCGTGCTCGCGGTGTCGAGCGACGAGCGGGTGGAAGGGATCGACGCCCCGACGCTGAAAGAGGCAGGAATCGACATGACATTCGCCAACTGGCGCGGAGTCCTTGCGCCGCCGGGCATTTCCGACGGTGCCAAGCAGGACATGGTGAAGGTACTCGAGGAGATGCACAGCACGCAGCAATGGAAGGAGGCGCTGGTGAAGAATGGCTGGACCGATGCGTTCGTGACCGGTGCGCAGTTCGAACAGTTCCTGAAGGACCAGGACAATCGCGTCTCGACCACCCTGACCGAGCTGGGGCTGCTATGACCGACATCAAAGAGCCTCAGGAGCAACCAGTTTCAGCGCGGGTAGACAAGGCGCAGTACCTCGTGTGCGCCGTACTGGTGGCGGTGGGCGCATTCCTGATCTACGACGCTCTCACCCTCGAAGCGGGCTTCGCGAAGGTGGATCCCGTCGGACCCAAGATGTTTCCCATGGTCATCGGCATCGTGCTGATCGCGCTCGCGATCCTGCTCGCGATCGCCATCCCGCGCGGTTCGGTGGGTGAGGCCGATGCGGGGGAGGACGTCGACCCTGATTCGCCGAGCGACTGGCGCACCGTCGGTCTGCTCGTCGGTGTCTTCGTCGCCACCATCCTGTTGGTGAAGCCGCTCGGCTGGGCCATCACCGGTGCGCTGCTGTTCGCCGCTGCGGCGACGATCCTGGGCAGCAAGCACTACGCCCGAAACATCGTCATCGGGGCGGTGCTCTCGGTCGGCAGCTTCTATGCGTTCTATTCCGGGCTCGGAATCCCCCTGCCCGCAGGCATTCTGGACGGGATTCTCTGACATGGAAAATCTTGACTGGCTGATTCAGGGGTTCGAACAAGCCGCCACTCCGATGAACCTGCTGTACGCGGTTATCGGAGTCCTACTCGGCACGGCAGTCGGCGTCTTGCCGGGTATCGGACCCGCCATGACGGTGGCACTGCTGCTGCCCATTACCTACAACGTCCCCCCCAGTGCCGCATTCATCATGTTCGCGGGCATCTTCTACGGCGGTATGTACGGCGGTTCCACGACCTCGATTCTGTTGAACACCCCAGGGGAGTCCTCCTCGGTGATCACAGCGATCGAGGGCAACAAGATGGCGAAAGCGGGGCGTGCCGCCCAGGCGCTGGCCACTGCGGCGATCGGATCTTTCGTAGCGGGGACCATCGGCACGGTCCTGTTGGCCGCGTTCGCACCGGCAATCTCGAGATTCGCGGTCACCCTTGGGGCCCCGTCCTATCTGGCGATCATGCTCTTCGCACTGGTCGCGGTCACCGCGGTGCTGGGCTCGTCGAAAATGCGGGGCGCGATCTCGCTGTTCCTCGGCCTGGCCATCGGCGTGGTGGGGATCGATTTCCTCACCGGCCAGCCGCGCGCAACGTTCGGGCTGCCGCAACTCTCCGATGGCATCGACATCGTGGTCATCGCCGTGGCGATTTTCGCGGTCGGCGAAGCACTTTGGGTCGCAGCACATCTACGCCGTCGCCCGGCCGACGTCATTCCGGTTGGCCGGCCGTGGATGGGTCGTGAGGACTGGCAGCGCTCATGGAAGCCGTGGCTGCGCGGTACCGCATTCGGATTCCCGTTCGGTGCGCTGCCAGCGGGCGGCGCCGAGCTGCCGACATTCCTGTCGTATGTCACCGAGAAGCGCCTTTCCAAGCACAAGGAGGAGTTCGGTAAGGGTGCGATCGAGGGCGTCGCAGGCCCTGAGGCCGCCAACAACGCGTCCGCCGCAGGCACGCTGGTGCCGATGCTGTCGCTGGGACTGCCGACCAATGCCACCGCGGCAGTGATGCTGACAGCGTTTGTTTCCTACGGAATCCAGCCCGGCCCAACGCTTTTCGAGAAGGAGCCGCTGCTGATCTGGACATTGATCGCCAGCCTGTTCATCGGAAACCTGTTGCTGCTGGTGCTGAACCTCCCGCTGGCCCCGCTGTGGGCCAAGCTGCTGCGCACCCCGCGGCCGTACCTGTACGCGGGCATCCTGTTCTTTGCGACACTGGGCGCACTCGCGGTCAATGTGCAGCCGCTGGACCTGGCGCTTCTGCTGGCATTCGGGTTGCTCGGGCTGATGATGCGGCGATTCGGGCTGCCGGTGCTGCCGTTGATCATCGGAGTCATCCTCGGTCCGCGGATCGAGCGTCAGCTGCGTCAATCCCTGCAGCTCGCCGACGGCAACTGGGCCGGACTGTTCACCGAGCCCGTCGCGATCGTGACCTACGTGTTGATGGCGGCGCTCCTCCTGATACCGCTGGTCCTTCGGCTGATGCACCGCAGCGAAGAAACGCTCCTGGTCGTCGAGGACGACCAGGACCAGCAAGAGAAGGCGGCACACTCATGATCGTGGTCGGATACAGCGCGGACCCGTTCGGCCGCGCGGCGCTCGAGCACGGCATCGCTGAAGCCAAACTCCGCGGCAGCACGCTGCGGGTCGTCAACTCGACCGCGGGCGACGCCTACGTCGATGAGCGTTTCGCACAGCCCGCCGAGGTGCACAACATCGAGGACCGGCTCGCGAACTGCGGGGTGGAATTCGAGCTCACCCAGCCGGTCGGAGTCGACGCCGCCGGGGAGCTGCTGAAAACGATGGAACGCGACGACGCCGAACTCCTGGTGATCGGCATCCGGCACCGCAACCCGGTGGGCAAGCTGCTGCTGGGCAGCGTTTCCCAGCAGTTACTGCTGGAATGCCAGAAGCCTGTGCTGGCGGTCAAGCCGAAGGAAGGCTGACGTGGCCTAGGTCACGTTTGTTTCGGCCGCGTTTCGTCCATCGCGCACGTCACCACATCGACGAAGTGAGCGGGTGTTGACGTTTCGGACACGACCGGGCAACCGGTGCGGAATGGGTTCGCGTGAACCTAGTGTTCGTGAAGACTTTGAACCGCGACCGCAATATCGCGCACTGGGACGCCGAAGACGAGCAGGCATGGGCGGCCGGCGGCGGCAAGATCGCCAAACGCAACCTGATCTGGTCGATCTTCGCCGAGCACGTGGGCTTCTCGATCTGGTCGATCTGGTCGGTGATGGTGCTGTTCATGCCGCAGGCGACCTATCACATCGACGCCGCGGGGAAGTTCTACCTGGTGGCGCTGCCGACGTTGGTCGGCGCCGCCATGCGGATCCCGTACACGGTGGCACCGGCGAAGTTCGGCGGACGGAACTGGACGGTCGTCAGCGCGCTGCTGCTTCTGATTCCGACGGTGTTGACGCTGTGGGTGATGAAGCGCCCTGACGCGTCGTACACCACCTTCATGGTCGTCGCGGCGTTCGCGGGCTTCGGCGGCGGCAACTTCGCGTCGTCGATGACCAATATCAACGCGTTCTATCCGCAGCGACTCAAGGGTTGGGCATTGGGTTTGAACGCAGGCGGCGGCAACATCGGCGTGCCCGTGATTCAACTCGTCGGCCTGCTGGTGATCGCCGCGGTCAGCAACACCGCGCCCGAGATCGTCTGCGCCATCTATCTTGTGGCGATCGCGCTGGCCGCGGTCTGCGCCGCGCTGTTCATGGACAACCTGGGCAATCAGCGCTCCAACCTGGGCGCGATGGCCGAAGCGCTGCGGTTCCGTGAATCATGGGTGATGAGCTTCCTCTACATCGGGACCTTCGGCTCGTTCATCGGGTTCTCCTTCGCGTTCGGTCAGGTGCTGCAGATCAATTTCCTTGCCGGCGGCGACAATGCCGCCCAGGCCTCGCTGCACGCCGCGCAGATCGCGTTCATCGGACCGCTGCTCGGCTCGATCTCCCGCCCGTACGGCGGCAAGCTGTCCGACCGCATCGGTGGCGGCAAGGTAACCATGTACACGTTCGTCGCGATGATTCTGGCGGCTGGCGTCCTGGTCAGCACCGGAATGATCGACGACGGTGCGACAGGCGCTCCGACGGGCGGCCAGATGATCGGCTACGTCGTCGGTTTCATCCTGCTGTTCATCCTGTCCGGGATCGGTAACGGCTCGACCTACAAGATGATCCCGTCGATCTTCGAGGCCAAGGCGCAGGGTTACGACGAATGGAGCCGGGAGGACAAGGCCGCATGGTCGCGCAGTATGGCCGGTGCGCTCATCGGGTTCGCCGGCGCGATCGGGGCGCTGGGCGGTGTGTTCATCAACGTCGTGCTGCGCGCCTCCTATGTGGGTGAAGCGAAGTCGGCGACCAACGCGTTCTGGGTGTTCCTCGCCTTCTATGTGATCTGCGCCGTGGTGACGTGGGCGGTGTTCCTGCGGATGCGTGCCGCGAGGACCCGCGCAGGCGAACTCGTCGGCGCGGTGCCCGCGCCTGCGGGCTGACCGGGCGATGACGGTCACCCGGACGGCGTGCTCGTACTGCGGTGTCGGTTGTGGTATCGAAGTCGCTACCACAACCGGCACCGCCAATTCGCCTGTAATAGCCCGGGTCTCGGGGGACAAGCTGCACCCGGCCAACTTCGGTCGGCTGTGCACGAAGGGAGCCACCCACGCCGAGATGATGGCCGCCGACGACGGACGGCTGACGACGGCGCTGGTGCGGCCATCTCGCGACGAGGAGCCGATGCCCACCCCCGTCGACGACGCCGTTGCGGAGGCCGGTAAGAGGCTTCGGGCCATCGTCGACGAACACGGTCCGGACGCGGTTGCGCTGTATGTGTCGGGCCAGATGTCGATCGAGGCGCAGTATCTGGCGAACAAGCTGGCCAAGGGCTTCCTGCAGACGGTGCACATCGAGTCGAACTCGCGGCTGTGCATGGCTAGCGCGGGCACCGGGTTCAAGCAGTCGCTCGGCGCCGACGGACCGCCGGGCTCCTACACCGACTTCGATTGCACCGACTTGTTTTTCGTCATCGGTTCCAATATGGCCGACTGCCACCCGGTCCTGTTCCTCAGGATGGCTGACCGGCTGAAGGCCGGCGCCAAGCTGATCGTCGTCGATCCGCGCCGCACCGCCACCGCGCAGCAGGCGGACCTGCATCTGGCGCTCAAACCCGGCACCGACCTCGCCCTGCTGAACGGACTCCTGCACCTGCTCGTCGAAAGCGGTGAAATCGACGCCGATTTCATCGCCGAGCACACCGAGGGCTGGACCGACATGCCCGCATTCCTCGCCGACTATCCACCGCACCGGGTCGCCGACATCACCGGCCTTTCGGAAGCGGACATCCGCACCGCGGCGCGAATGATCGCCGACGCGGGGGAGTGGATGAGCTGTTGGACGATGGGCCTGAACCAGAGCACCCACGGCACGTGGAACACCAACGCGATCTGCAACCTACACCTGGCCACCGGTGCGATCTGCCGCCCGGGAAGCGGCCCGATGTCGCTGACCGGCCAGCCCAACGCGATGGGCGGCCGCGAAATGGGCTACATGGGACCGGGTCTGCCCGGACAGCGTTCGGTGGTGTCGGCGACCGACCGCGAGTTCGTCGAGAGACAGTGGGGCCTGGCACCCGGAACCATCCGATCCGACGTCGGCCCCGGCACGATCGAGATGTTTCGCGGACTCGCTGCCGGCGACATCAAGGCATGCTGGATCATCTGCACGAATCCCGTTGCCAGCGTGGCGAATCGGAACACCGTGATCGCCGGGCTGGAGGCGGCAGAGCTCGTCATCACCCAGGACACTTACCAGAACACCGCGACCAACACCTACGCCGACATCGTGCTGCCCGCGACACTGTGGGCGGAGTCCGACGCCGTCATGGTGAACTCCGAACGCAACCTGACGCTGCTGCAGGCCTCCATCCCACCCGCCGGGCAGGCCCGGCCCGACTGGCAGTTGATCTGCCAGGTCGCTGCGCAGATGGGTTTCGGTGACCACTTCGACTTCTCCTCCAGCGAGCAGGTTTTCGACGAGATCAGGCGGTTCTCCAACCCGACGACCGGCTACGACCTCCGCGGCGCCAGCTATTCGCGGCTTCGGCGGACATCCCTGCAGTGGCCGTGCCCGCCCGACGACGACAACGACCGTCATCCGATCCGCTACCTGAACGACGGCGTCAGCCAGGACCTGTTCATCACCGCCGACGGGCATCGGCCGCGGCTGGCCTTTCCAACGCCGTCGCGGAGAGCGGTGTTTCACGCCCGCCCGCATATGGATCCGCACGAGCTGCCCGACGACGACTACCCGTTGGTGCTCAACACCGGCAGGCTGCCGCATCAGTGGCACACCATGACCAAGACCGGGAGGGTGGGGCGGCTCAACAAACTCGACAACGGGCCGTTCGTCGAGATTCACATCACCGATGCAGTCGCCTGCGGCATCTCCGACGGCCAGCCCGTCGAGCTGGTGTCGCGCCGCGGCCGTGCTGTGCTGCCTGCCGTCGTGACGGACCGGGTGCGCCCCGGCAGCTGTTTCGCGCCATTTCACTGGAACGACGAACACGGCGAATTGTTGACCGTCAACGCGGTGACCAACGACGCCGTCGACGCGGACTCCCTGCAACCCGAGTTCAAGGTGTGCGCGGTCAGGGCCCGCCCGATCGGCCCGGTGCCTGCCCGCGTCCGGGTGCAGGAACCGGCCGTCGCACCTCAGGGAGACGTGCCTCTCGTGCTGTGGGCGTCGCAGACCGGCAATGCCGAGGACATCGCCACCCGGCTGGCGCGACGGCTGGGCGACTCACAGCTGGTCAACATGAACGAAATGGCCCTGCCGCGGCTCGCTACGGCCCGTGACGTTCTGATCGTCACCAGCACATTCGGCGACGGTGGGCCGCCGGACAACGCGGCGGACTTCTGGAGTCGCCTCGATGCGCCCGATGCGCCCGCGCTCGACGGCGTCCGCTACGCGGTGCTGGGCATCGGCGACCGCTCCTACGCCGATTTCTGCGGCTACGCCAAGTCGATCGACGGCAGGCTGACCGATCTCGGCGCGTCGAAGATCCTGGAACGAACCGAGTGCGAGGCCTACGACAGCGGCTCGATGACGAAGTGGGCCGACCGGATCGCCGCCATGCTCGGCGTATCAGCCGAACCGGGCACCATCACCGAGGAGCCGTTCACGCGGGCCGATCCCGTCCTCGCACCGCTGTGCCGCAATGCCGTGCTGACGGCGCCGCTATCCGCAAAAGAGGTGCGGCAGTTCGGTTTTGACATCTCCGAACACGACGTCGACTACGCGGTGGGCGATTCCCTCGGCGTGTGCGCCACCAATAGCCCCGTTGTCGTCGCGGCCTGGCTGGCCGCCACGGGACTGCGTGGCGACGAGGTCGTCGAGGTCGACGGTGTTCATCAGGCGTTGCGCGACGCACTGACCCGGTCATACGACATCTGCCGGGTCACGCCCGACCTGCTTCGGTTCGTCGCCGAGAACAGCGCAGACCCGGCGGCCGCCAAGGCATTGCGCGCGCCTTCCGCGCGGCTGAACAAGTGGCTGGCCGGGCGAAACGGCCTCGACATCGTCGAGGAATTCCCGGTGCGCGCCGAGCCTGCGCAATGGCAGGAGGTGCTGGTACGGCTGACGCCCAGGAACTACTCGATCTCGTCGAGCCCGCTGGTCAGCCCGCATGAGGTGCAGCTGACGGTGTCCGTGGTGCGCTACCGGGGACACCGCGGCGATCAGCGCGGCGGGGTGTGTTCGACATTTCTGGCCGACCGTGCCCGGGCGGCGCCGGTGCCGGTGTTCCTGCAACGTTCGCCACACTTCCGCCCGCCCAAGAACCCCGATACGCCGATGATCATGGTGGGGCCGGGAACCGGAATCGCGCCGTTCCGTGGCTTCCTTCAGGAACGTCGCGCACTCGGCCACACCGGACGCAATTGGCTGTTCTTCGGCGACCAGCGGCGCAACGAAAACTTCTATTACCGAGATGATTTCGAGGACATGGTCCGCGACGGCTTCCTCAACCGGCTGGACCTGGCCTTCTCGCGTGACCAGGCTGATCGCGTCTACGTGCAGCACAAGATGCTCGACTACGGCGCCGACCTGTGGCGCTGGCTGGACGACGGCGCGCACTTCTATGTATGCGGCGACGCCACCAGGATGGCCCGCGACGTCGACGCCGCACTGACATCCGTCATCAAGACGCACGGCGGGATGTCGGACGAATCCGCGCATCACTACAAGCGGGAGCTGGTCGCGGATAAGCGCTACGTGCGCGATGTGTATTGATACTGCGCACGCGAGGGGTGGAGAGACTGGGAAATGGTTAGGCTTCCCCAAAATTGACGAAGCCTCGGCGACGGCCTGAAACCGCCCCGGGAATGTCGGCGCTCTCGCTGCGCTCCAGCGTTTTGTCAATTCCTGGCGGGGCAATAGATCAACGGGGTGACTCGTACACCGTCATCCTTTGTTGTTCCAACTGCTCGCGCATGTTCTGTGCGAGGCGTAACAAGTCGGGGTGGTTGTGCCAGTACGTGGCTTCACCAAAAGAGTTCACGACGCCAACTCGTTGCCTTGGCTCACCGTTGATACGGTCGCGATGTCGGATGGCACTCGAATCGGCCGCGGCGGGTGTTTAGTCACTGTGGGTGCGGTGGCGATGTCGGATGGAATGTGAACGTTGCCCGGAAGCTGCCGTGAGCCCGAAGCCGGTTCAGCCGGTGGGGCCACACATTTGCCGACATAGCCGTCGTCTATGAAAATTCCGCCGGTTTTTTCGCAGCAGACACGATGCATTTCCAGTTGTTGGGCGATGCTAACGTCCAGTTGGTCTTCGGTGGTTATCTCCATGCAGTAGTCGTACATTTCGATGTCCCATACCCGTTCGGCGGTGGCACTGGCGGGATAAGCGAGCGGGGCCGCGGCCACGGCAAGGGCGCCGAGGAGCATCACTGCATACTTGACGCGGTTCACCTTGGGGGCGGTTGATTGGATCACCGTGGATTCCTCTCGTGGTCTGGTGAGGAAAATGCTCCATGGTCAAGCGGTGCTTCTGTAATCGCCCAGAAGCCAGATTTGTCTTCTAAGAGGGAAGGTTTAGCTATCCGCCAGGCAAGCTAGTGGTGGCTGCGACGCACCGGTATCGGGCATCGATTAAGCAGCGGGTCCGGTCCCATGACCGCCACCGCCAGGGCGGGGTCGCTTGCATGGAAGGCAGGTCCACCCTGCCGCAGTCTGTGAGAATGTTGCGGTCGCTGTCGCGTGAACCTTTGTCGCCGAATCGGTGGGGCGCTGAGCGTGCTCCGTTGCTTACCTAGCGGACAGGAAATACTTCCTCTTTCGGAGTGGAATCTGGCTTCCCAAGCGATTACGGCACCGCTACTCGTCATGACACTTTTCTTGTGACGCCTGGCCCATCCGGGGCGGGCACCACACCACTGGAGATCACGTCATGAAAACTTCCCGCTTCACCTCGCTCATCGCCGCCGCAGCTGTCTCGGTCGGCGCTCTCACGGCCCTGGTCGCGCCCGCCGCAATCGCGCAGGCACAGCCCAAGGAGACTTTTATGTGCTGGTACCTCGGAGCGCCGTATG
The DNA here is from genome assembly GCA_963713225.1 of uncultured Actinomycetota bacterium. GTDB lineage: Bacteria > Actinomycetota > Actinomycetes > Mycobacteriales > Mycobacteriaceae > Mycobacterium. Next base: position 222,049 of record CAVQLB010000008.1, read on the forward strand.
AACCTGGAACAAAGATCCCGGGCGAGGGCACAACCATGATGTGCCAGAAAGATGGGCACTGGAAGTACATCGGAGCTAACCACTGATGGGCTGATGGCGAACGCACGGGCCACTTCGCAGATAGTGTCCAAAGCGTGTCCAAAGGACCTGCCGACCGGCGCCGACCGCGCAGGAAACTGCTGTCTAGGTGCATCGATGTGTCCACCCGTTAAGTGTCCGAGGGGGGACTTGAACCCCCACGCCCGTTAATAGGGCACTAGCACCTCAAGCTAGCGCGTCTGCCATTCCGCCACTCGGACCGAGCCCCCGGACTAACAGCTGGGAGCAGCTAAGGCTATCGGATCGGCAAGCCCGCGCTCAAACCCGCGAGGCGTGCGGGTGGTAGGAAAGCACTGTGACCGACCCCCCAAAACCTGAGGACGAGGTGGTCGACCTGGTCCGTGCGCTGATCCGGTTCGACACCTCCAATACCGGGGATCTCGCCACCACAAAGGGTGAGGCCGAGTGCGCCCGGTGGGTGGCCGAGCAACTGCAAGAGGTCGGCTACGAGACCGAGTACATCGAGGCAGGAGCGCCAGGCCGGGCCAACGTGTTCACCCGCCTCAAGGGTGCGGACGCCTCACGAGGGGCCCTGATGCTGCACGGACACCTCGACGTGGTGCCCGCCGAGGCGTCGGACTGGAGTGTGCACCCGTTCTCCGGTGCCCTGGAGGACGGCTACGTCTGGGGTCGCGGCGCGATCGACATGAAGGACATGGTCGGCATGATGATCGCGGTCGCCAGGCACTTCAAACGCACTGGCGTCGTCCCACCGCGCGACCTGGTGTTCGCGTTCCTGTCCGACGAGGAGGCCGGCGGCAAGTATGGCTGCCAGTGGTTGGTGGACAATCGGCCCGACCTGTATGAGGGAGTGACCGAGGCGATCGGCGAGGTCGGCGGCTTCACGTTGACGGTGCCGCGCCGCGGGGGCGGTGAACGTCGGCTCTACCTCATCCAAACGGCGGAGAAGGCCATGCGGTGGATGCGGCTGACCGCGCGCGGCCGCGCCGGACACGGGATGCTGATCCACGATGACAACGTCGTCACCGCGGTCGCCGAGGCCACGGCGAAGCTGGGTCGCCATCAGTTCCCGATCGTCATGACCGAATCCGTCGAGCTGTTCCTGCAGGCCGTCGCGGAGGAGACTGGCTATACGTTCGATGTCGACTCTCCGGATCTGGACGGGGCGGTCGCCAAGCTGGGCTCGATCGGCCGCCTCGTCGCCGCGACACTGCGTGACACCGCCAATCCGACGATGCTCAAGGCCGGATACAAGGCCAACGTCATCCCGGCAACGGCGGAGGCCGTGATCGACTGCCGTGTGCTGCCCGGCCGGCTCGCGGCGTTCGAGCGGGAGGTCGACGAGATCATCGGCCCGGACGTCTCCCGGGAATGGATCGTCGACCTGCCGTCGTACGAAACCGGCTTCGACGGTGACTTGCTCGACGCGATGAACGGCGCGATCCTCGCCGCCGACCCCGAGGCCCGTACCGTGCCATACATGCTCGCCGGCGGAACGGATGCAAAGGCATTCGCGCGGATAGGAATTCGGTGTTTCGGGTTTGTCCCGTTGCGGCTGCCGCCCGACCTGGATTTCTCGGCGCTGTTCCACGGCGTCGACGAGCGGGTACCCGTTGATGCGCTAACGTTCGGCGCCCAGGTTCTCGAGCACTTTCTGCTGCACTGCTGACCACACGAAGGGACAATCATGGCTTTTCCGTACAACACATACGACCACCTGCCGAAGCTGCCGTCGTTCACGCTGACCTCGGAGACCTTCACCGACGGGCAGGCATTCACCAACGACCAAGTCAGCGGCATCATGGGCGCGGGCGGCGAGGACATCTCGCCGCAGCTCAGCTGGTCGGGTTTTCCCGAGGAGACCCGCAGCTTCGCGGTGACCATGTACGACCCCGATGCGCCGACGGGATCGGGGTTCTGGCACTGGGCGGTGGCCAACCTGCCCGCGACCGTGACCGATCTCCCTGCAGGCGTCGGTGACGGTAGCGGATTGCCCGGCGATGCACTGATTTTGGCCAACGATGCGGGCCTGAAGCGCTTCATTGGCGCCGCGCCGCCGCCGGGCCACGGCGTGCACCGCTACTACATCGCCGTGCATGCCGTCGGCGTCGAGAAACTGGACCTGCCCGACGGTGCCACCCCGGCCTATCTGGGGTTCAACCTGTTTCAGCAGGCGATCGCCAGGGCGCTCATCCACGCCACCTATGAGCAGAACTAATCAGCGCGCCGCTGAGCCGACGGCATCGGCAAGCGAAGCGAACCCGCCCTCATGCAGCTTGGCTGCGATGCCGTCGTGAATGTCCTTGGCCCACAGGCCTCCGCCGTAGATGAAGCCGGTGTAGCCCTGCAACAGCGAGGCCCCCGCGGTGATGCGGTCCCAAGCGTCGTCGGCGGATTCGATGCCACCGACGCTGATCAGTACCAGCCGGTCACCGGCCCGCTGGTACAGCCGGCGCAGCACCTCAGCCGACCGCTGCGCGACCGGCGGCCCGGAAATTCCGCCTGCACCTAGCTCCGCGACTCCGGGAGTGACCAGGCCGTCACGAGACACCGTGGTATTGGTTGCCACGATGCCGGCCAGGCCCAATTCGACTGCAAGGTCGGCGATTTCGTCGATATCGGAATCGGACAGATCGGGGGCGATCTTGACAAGGACGGGGGTGGTGGTTTCTTCGCGCACCGCGACCAGAATCGGTCGCAGCGACTCGACCGCCTGCAGGTCGCGGAGCCCCGGCGTGTTCGGCGAGCTGACATTGACCACCAGGTATGCGGCCAGCGGTCCCACCAGCCGGGCGCTCGTCCGGTAGTCGTCGACGGCGCCATCCGCCGGGACGATCTTGGTCTTCCCGATGTTGACGCCGATCGGCACGTCAGGGGTGTGCCTGCCCAGTCGAAGCGCGAGCTCGCCCGCGCCGTGGTTGTTGAACCCCATCCGGTTGAGCAGCGCCCGGTCGTCGGGCAGCCGGAACATCCTCGGCGCCGGGTTACCGGGCTGCGCCTGCGCGGTCACGGTGCCGACCTCGGCATATCCGAAGCCCAGCGCACCCCACGCGGCCAGCCCGAGGCCGTCCTTGTCGAACCCCGCCGCCAAGCCCATCGGGGCCGGAAAGCGGACGCCGAAAACCGTGCTGGCCAGCACCGGGTCGCGCGGCGCCAACGATCTCGCGAGGGCGCGGCGCAAGGGCGCCGGTGTGGTGGCGCCCCGGAGCACGGCGAAAACCCAGGTGTGGATGCGCTCGGGGGCAACAAGGAACAGTGCCCGCCGCAGAGCTCGGTACATCTACATCGCCGGCTGGTCGGCGATGCCCACCCGGTTGACGGCGGACTTCTTGCGGCGCAACAGCACTCGGCGACTACCGTCGGTGTATAGCCGGACCCGGGTGAGTTCCCAGCCGCGGTACTCCGCCTCGATGGACAACCGGGTGGATGCGTTGATCCGGGTCAGGTCGGGAGGCAGCCGCAGCGGCACCCACTCGTATTCGTCTGACAGATCGGCATCCCAGCCGGGCGGCATGCGGCCCCGCTGAACCGAGGTCACCGGCTGACTCCCGCGTCCGCTATCACCTGAACCCCTGCTCCGGAGCCCGACACCACATACAGGGTGCCAGATGCTTCATCGAAGGCGAGGGAGTTCGGCTGCTGCACGGTTGGATAACGCACCTTCTCGACGGGTATTCCGGTTGCCAGATCGTAACCAATAACCATATTCGTTCGTGTCTGTGACACCCAGGCCAGCCGGGATGACCCGGCCAGGCCGTACGGGGCGTCGCGCACCGGGTAGCGCTGTCGCAGCATCAGCGGATCGGTGCCGAAGACCAGCAGGCCATCGCCCCGGGTGTCGGCGACCAACACCCGTCCGACCGAATCGGCGGCCAGGGTGGTCGCTCCTTCACCGGCGCGCAGCGCGTGTTCGGCCTTGGCGCCGGTGGCATCGACCTCGGTCACCGAGGTCTGACCGCGATCGAGAACAACGGCCGTATTGCCTTGGGCGACAAGTGCATCCACGCGCGCGAAGATCTTCAGCTGCGCGCCGACCGTGGTGTCGGAGCTCAACGTGTAGACCGCGCCGTCGGCGCTGCCGAGCACCAGCTTGCCGTCGGCGCGGCGGGCGATCGCGGTGAAATCGGTGTTGTCTTGACCGTCGACCTCCACCCGGGTGACACGCCCGTCGGCGATGTCGACCCGGAAATACCCGCCTCGCGTCGACGCGTAGACGTGCCCGCTGTTGTTGCCGGTCATCGCGGTCGCCGGGCCGGGCAGCGGCAACTCGCGGGCTTGCCCCTCGGCGGGCATCACGGTGACGACCGCCGAATCCGCCTTAACAGGGCCGAGCACGGCCAATGAGGCGGTCGCCGCATCGAACGCCACGGACGTCGCGGGACCGGTCATCGGGCGAACGTCCCCCGCCGGCGGCCGGGTGACCAGGGGAGATACCGCGGCCTCGGCAGGCGTGATCGTCGGTGGCGGCGAATCGACGGGGTTAGACGTGCAAGCCGTCACACCGAACGCGATCAACACGAGCACACCACAATATGCGAGTCGACCTGCATGTTTGATACACCTTGGCAACGGGTAACTTTCTGAACGTGCGAAGTGAATGGCGATCGAACAGCAAGTGTAGGCAGGCCGCCCCGAGCGGTAGGGTTCGGTCATGACCCTCGCGCCGAGCCGCGATTCGGCCGACAATTGGTTTGCTCTCGAGGATATTTGGACTGGTCTGCACGCTAGCGGCTTTGGCCAGCTGAGCGAGGGGCGCACCTTCTCGTTCCACGTCGAACATCAGGTGCTGTTCATCGAGATCTACCGGCCGCGGCTCGCCGGACCGGTTCCCCAGGCGGAGGACGTCGTCGCCACCGCTACCCGCAGGACCGCCGACATCGATCTCTTCGACGAACGCAGTCTCGGCGCCGCCGTGCGGGACGCGGTAGCCAATGCACAACCGGTGCCGCGCACAGCGCGCTGACCAACGCCCACGGTACGGTCGTCGTCGTGATCGAGGCGCCGGCGATGTCGTGGCTGCAGGTCGTCGTGTTGTCGGTGGTCCAAGGCCTCACGGAGTTTCTGCCGGTGTCCTCGTCGGGGCACCTGGCGATCGTTTCGCGGCTGTTCTTCGATGACGACGCAGGCGCATCGTTCACCGCGGTAACGCAGCTCGGCACCGAGGTGGCGGTGCTGGTGTACTTCGCGCGCGACATCGCGCGCATCGTCAAGGCGTGGGTCACCGGCCTGTTCACCCCCGCCGCCCGCGACGCCGACTACCGACTGGGCTGGTACGTCATCATCGGCACGATCCCGATCGGGTTGTTGGGGTGGGCGTTCAAAGACGAAATTCGCACGGGTGCAAGGAATCTGTGGTTGATCGCGACTGCTCTGATCGTCTTCTCCGCGGTGATCGCAGCGGCCGAGTACTACGGCCGGCAGACCCGGCACGTCGAACAGCTGACCTGGCGCGACAGTGTGACCGTCGGGCTGGCCCAGTGTCTGGCCCTGGTGCCGGGGGTTTCGCGGTCCGGCGCGACGATCAGCGCGGGCCTGTTTCTCGGGCTGGACCGCGAGCTGGCCGCCCGATTCGGCTTCCTGCTGGCGATTCCGGCGGTATTCGCCTCTGGGCTGTTCTCATTGCCCGACGCGTTCCATCCCGTTGGTGAGGGGATGAGCGCAAGCGGCCCTCAGCTCTTGGTCGCCACGCTGATCGCGTTGGCCGTCGGCTTCGCGGCGGTCTCCTGGTTCCTGCGATTTCTGGTGCGGCACAGCATGTACTGGTTCGTCGCCTATCGAGTCGTGCTCGGCACGGTGGTGCTGATCCTGCTCGGCGCGGGGGCGGTGGTCGCGACATGACGGTCATACTGCTGCGGCACGGCCGCTCGACGTCGAACACCGCGCACACGCTCGCCGGCCGGACCGACGGCGTCGACCTCGATGAGAAGGGCTACGAGCAGGCCAACGCCCTGGTGGACCGGATCGGCTCGCTGCCGATCCGCGCCATCGTGTGCTCGCCGATGCTGAGATGCCGCCGCACCGTCGAACCCCTGGCCGCTGCCATGGGCCTGGAGCCCGTCGTCGACGAACGCCTCTCCGAGGTGGACTACGGCGAGTGGACCGGACGCAAGATCGGCGACCTGGTCAAGGAGCCGTTGTGGGCGGTGGTCCAGCAGCAGCCCAGCGCCGCGGTGTTCCCCTCAGGTGAAGGCCTGGCACACGTTCAGGCCCGCGCCGTGGCCGCGGTCCGCGAGCACGACCGCAGCCTCGCCGAGGCCAACGACGGCGACGTGCTGTGGCTGGCCTGTACGCACGGCGACGTGATCAAGGCCATCGTGGCCGACGCGCTGGGCACTCACCTGGACAGCTTTCAGCGCATCACCGCCGATACGGCATCGATGAGTGTGATCCGTTACACAACGCTGCGCCCCTTTGTGGTTCATGTGAACCACACCGGTGACCAACTCGCTCCGGGATTGATGGCCAAACCGGACAAGGCCGCCGACGGCGAGTCGAAAGACGTGCCCTCCGGCGACGCCGTGGTGGGCGGCTCCTCCGACTGACCGCGGTGCGCTCGCGGTATTTTGGATATGCCATGGCCCGCGCAATCCACGTCTTCCGCACACCCGACCGTTTCGTGGCCGGGACCGTCGGGCAGCCCGGCAACCGCACCTTCTACCTGCAGGCCGTCCACGACAAGCGGGTGATCTCGGTGATCTTGGAGAAGCAGCAGGTCGCCGTGCTCGCCGAACGGATCGCGGCATTGCTGCTGGAGATCAATCGCCGGTTCGGCACGCCGGTCCCACCAGAAACCGACATCGAGGATCTGAGCCCGCTTGTCACACCCGTCGACGCCGAGTTCCGCGTCGGCACGATGGGTCTTGGCTGGGATTCCGAGGCGCAGACGGTGGTGGTCGAGCTGTTGGCGGTCTCCGAAACCGAGTTCGATGCGTCGGTGGTGCTCGACGACGCCGAGGACGGGCCCGACGCGGTGCGGGTATTCCTCAGCCCCGAGTCAGCGCGTCAGTTCGCGACCCGGTCCAACCGGGTCATCTCGGCGGGCCGCCCGCCGTGCCCGCTGTGCGATGAGCCCCTCGATCCGGAGGGTCACATCTGCGTGCGCACCAACGGCTATCGGCGGAGCCTGGCGGAGCCCGACGATGAACCCGACGCATAACGGCGGCGCGGACTGCGAGGCATTGCGCCGCGGCGATCTGACCGTCATCGGACGAATCCGCTCCGCAAGCAACGCCACGTTCCTATGCGAGGCCCATCTGGACGAGCTGACGGTGCACTGCGTGTACAAGCCGGTCGCCGGTGAGGCGCCACTGTGGGACTTTCCGCACGGCACGCTGGCCGGCCGCGAGCTGGCCGCATACCTGGTGTCAACGGCACTGGGTTGGGACATCGTGCCCTACACCATCATTCGCGACGGTCCCGCAGGCAGCGGAATGTTGCAGCTGTGGGTGGACCAGCCCGGCGACGAGGTCGGCGAGGATCCCGAGTCCGGGCCCGACCTGGTGGATCTGCTTCCCGCGGGCCATATCCCGCCCGGATTCCTGCCGGTACTGCAGGCCTACGACTATGCCGGTAACGAGGTCACCCTGGTGCACGCCGACAACCTTCCGCTGCGCCGGATGGCGGTGTTCGACGTGCTGATCAACAACGCCGACCGCAAGGGCGGCCACATTCTGTCCACCGTCGACGGCGGTGTCTTCGGTGTCGATCACGGCGTGAGCCTGCACGTCGACGACAAACTGCGCACCGTGCTGTGGGGGTGGGCAGGCAAGCCCGTCGACGACGAGACGCTGGAGACGATCGCCCGGTTCCGCGACGACGTCAAAGCCACGCTCGGCGCGCAGTTGCGCGAACACATCACCGGCCGTGAGGTCGATGCATTGCGCCGTAGAGCCGTTGCGCTGCTGGATAATCCGGTGATGCCGTCACCCGACCGGCATCGACCGATCCCGTGGCCGGCCTTCTGAGTTACAGCCGCGTTGTCGCGTTGTGCCGGTACTGCATCACGCGGTAGGGCCAGCTGGAGTCGTCGCCGGTGTTCCAGTGGCTGACCACAAGGTGCAGGTTACGCAATGTCGAGCCGGGAACGATGTAGCCGCCGTAGAGCTGACTGAGGGTTCCGGCGGTACAGCCGTCGGGCGGACTGCACCGAGGCGATGCCCATGTCGTGTTGCGCAGGACGGTGGTGGTCGGCGCTGAGCCGAAGTCGTCGGTCGGGTTTTTCAGCACCTTGACCCGAATGGTCCCCGAACTGGACTCGAAATAGCTGAACACCCAACGGTTTTCGACCCGCCTCAGGCTCATCTCGCCGACCGTCGTCCCGGTCGGAAGCAGCGGCACCGGATCGTTCCGGAACCATCCGCCTGTCCACGGATGCCATGCCGAACGATCCAGCAGGTCATCCGCCCGCACCCGGTAGAGGTAGGCGTTCTCGCGCCGGTTGAAGGCGCTGGTGATGACGTACACCCAGCCGCTGTCCGGGTCGTGCTCCCACGTGACGAGCTGCTGGTGGCCGTCGTTGGCCGAACCCAGCCGCCGGGCGTCCGGCCCGGCGTCGTGCCACGTGTCGCCGCAGTCGTCGCTGTAGTTGATCTCGGTCCACAGCACGTTGTGCAGCCCGCGGTTAACCATCGCGAACAGATAAAGGCGACCGTCGATCGTGATCGCGTCGGCGGGCAGCACCGTCGAGTACCCGCCGCCCTTCCACGGCGGGCCGTCGTGGGCGTAGTCCCACAGTTGCCTCGCGTACTCACCGCCGACGGCGTCGTGGAACGTGATGCCGTCGTTCAGGCGACGCAACGAGGTGTCCCGCGAGCGCAGCATCACCGGGCTGCGCCAGCCAGGGCCGCCCGCGCGGCACTCGTCGAACGTGTCGCCGAAGATGAATCCGGTCCGACCGTCGGCCAGAGCGACGGCGATGCCGAGGTCGGTGCCGCCGACACCGAAGTTCTCGGCGGAGCTGCCGGGGCCGGTGAGGTCTGCAACCTTGACCGTCGGCGGTTGGACCTGCGCGGTCTTGATGCCCCGATCGGTCACCACATCATTATTCGGCAATACTGCTGTGGTGAGTCTCACCGATGCCGAGCTGGCCGCCGAGCTGGCCCGCGAGGCCGGTGAACTGCTGCTTCGGGTGCGTCAGGGCGACGGTTTCTGGGACGCGTACGACCTCGGCGACGAAGGGGACAAGCGGGCCAACACTCTGATCCTCGACGGTCTCGCACGCGATCGTCCCGCGGATTCCGTGCTCTCCGAGGAGGCCGCCGACGACCGGTCGCGTGTGCACGCCGACCGGGTGTGGATCGTCGACCCGTTGGACGGAACGTGGGAGTTCTCCACCGGGAGCAACGACTGGGCGGTGCACATCGCGCTGTGGCAGCGCGGCGCTGGATCCGATGGTGGCATCACCGACGCCGCGGTCGCACTGCCCGCTTTCGGGGAGGTGTATCGCACCGACACCGTCACTGCGCCTGCGCCGCGGGGTGACGGCCCGATCCGGGTCACCGCCAGCTCGAGCCGTCCGCCCGCGGTGCTGTGGCGCCTTCGCGACCAGATGGACATCCAGTTCGTGCGGATCGGGTCGGCAGGCGCGAAGGCGATGGCCGTGGTGAACGGTCACGTCGACGCGTACCTGCATGCCGGTGGGCAGTGGGAGTGGGATTCCGCCGCCCCTGCGGGCGTCCTGTGGGGGGCGGGCATGCACGCGTCCCGGTTGGACGGCTCGCCACTGATCTACAACCGCCGCGACCCCTATCTGCCCGATCTGCTGATGTGCCGGCCGGAGTTGGCCGACGTGCTGCTGACCGAGATCCGGTCGGCCGTTCGAGGCCGGTTCGGCCGAACACCTTAGAGTCGAAGGCATGCACTCGTGGCAGGCGCCGACCGTCCCGGTACTGCCGGGCAGCGGTCCGCAGCTGCGGCTCTACGACACTGCCGACCGTCAGGTGCGACCGGTGTCGGCGGGCGATACCGCCACCATGTACGTCTGCGGTATCACCCCGTACGACGCCACCCACCTGGGCCATGCGGCCACCTACCTGACGTTCGATCTGGTGCATCGGCTGTGGCTGGACGCCGGCCGTCGGGTGAACTTCGTGCAGAACATCACCGACGTCGACGACCCACTGTTCGAGCGGGCCGAACGGGACGGCATCGACTGGCGAGAGCTGGCCGACCGGGAAACCGCATTGTTCGCCGAAGACATGAGCGCGTTGCGGGTCCTTCCGCCGCACGACTACGTCGCCGCCACCGAGGCGATCGGTGAGGTCGTCGAGCTCGTCGAGAAGATGCTGGCCTCGGGTGCCGCATACGTCGTCGACGACGCCGAGCATCCCGACGTCTACTACCGCGCCGATGCCACCGCGCAGTTCGGCTACGAATCCGGTTACGACCGCGACACCATGCTGCGGCTGTTCGGTGAGCGTGGCGGCGACCCGGACCGGGCTGGCAAGGGCGATGAACTCGATGCCCTGTTGTGGCGGGCGCACCGGCCCGGTGAGCCCAGCTGGCCGTCGCCGTTCGGTCCGGGCAGGCCGGGTTGGCACGTGGAATGTACGGCCATCGCGCTGAGCCGTATCGGCACCGGCCTCGATATCCAGGGCGGCGGCAGTGACCTGATCTTCCCGCACCACGAGTTCTCCGCCGCACACGCCGAATGCGTTACGGGCGAGCGGCGATTCGCCCGGCACTACGTGCACGCCGGGATGATCGGCTGGGACGGGCACAAGATGAGCAAGAGCCGCGGGAACCTGGTGCTGGTGTCGCGGTTGCGCGCCGAGGGCGTCGAACCGGCGGCGATTCGGCTCGGGCTGCTTGCCGGGCACTACCGCTCGGACCGGTCGTGGAGTGACGCGGTGCTCGACGAGGCAACCGCCCGATTGGGGCGATGGCGAGCGGCGACGCAGCTGTCCGCCGGACCGGACGCGACCGATGTGGTGGCCAGGGTGCGCCGGTACTTGGCCGATGACCTGGACACCCCGAAAGCCCTTGCCGCATTGGACGGTTGGAGCACCGATGCGCTGGAGTACGGCGGCCACGACACGGATGCCCCGCAGACGGTTGCCACCGCCGTCGATGCCCTGCTCGGCGTGCGGCTCTAATGGGCCCGCCGACTACCGCTGTGGAGTACGTTTCGTGGCTATGGGTTCAGTGAACGGGAAGGTCGTCCTGATCACCGGCGGGGCCAACGGAATCGGCGCGGAGGTGGCGCGGCGCCTGCACCATAAGGGCGCCAAGCTGGTGCTGACCGACATCGACGAAACCCTGCTCAAGAAGGTCGCTGCCCGGCTCGGCGGGGACCGGGTGCTGTCGGCCGTCGCCGACGTGCGTGACTTGGCAGAAATGCAGTCCGCGACCGATCAGGGCATCGACCGATTCGGCGGCATCGACATAGTGATCGCCAATGCCGGAATCGCGACCTTCGGGTCGGTGCTCAACGTCGATCCCGCGGCCTTCAAGACGGTGCTTGACGTCAACGCCCTCGGCGTCTTCAACACCGTTCGTGCGGCACTGCCCTCGGTGATCGAGCGCCGCGGCTATGTACTGGTGGTCTCGTCGCTGGGGGGATACGCCCCGGTCGCCGGCCTCGCCGCGTACAGCCTCACCAAGGCAGGCGTCGAACACTTTGCGAACTCGTTGCGCCTCGAGGTTGGCCATCTTGGCGTGGATGTCGGGTCTGCGCACATGTGTTGGATCGACACCCCACTGGTCCAGGAAGGCAAGGCGGAATCGGGTGCCTTCGCGGATATGATCGCCAGCCTGCCTGCGCCACTGAACAAGACTGCGTCGGTCGAGAAATGCGGCGAGGCGTTCGTCAAGGGGATCGAAGGCCGGAAGCGTCAGATCAACTATCCGGGCTGGGTTCGCGTCTTCCGATGGCTTCGTCCGCTCCTGACGACAACGGTCGGCGAAAGGCAGTTGGTGAAAGGACTTCCGAAGAGGATGGCCCAGATGGACGCCGAAGCGGCCGCACTTGGCCGGTCGATGAGCGAACGCACCCAAGCGCTGGAAGATCGTTGATCCGCCGTATCGGAGCCCTCGTCGCAGTACTCGTGATGCTGGCCGGCTGCAGCGGTAAGGAATCGGGCGAGGCGGACAAGCCGTCGGCACCACCGAGTCCGGCCGCCGTGACGCCGGAACAGGCCCGCGCGATCGCGAAAGAGGCTTATATATACGGCTTCCCGATGGTCGACAACTACCGGGTGCAGTACGCGTACTTCGTCGACAACGAGGACCCCGAATACAAGGGCGGCTGGAACGAGATCCACAACACCGCGCGCGTGTACACGCCGGAGGACAAAGCGATCCAGACGCCGAACTCGGACACCCCCTACTCGGCGGTGGGCGCGGACCTGCGTGCCGAACCGCTGGTGCTCACTGTCCCGCCGATCGAGCAGGACCGGTACTACTCGCTGCAGTTCGTGGATGGCTACACCTACAACTTCGCCTATGTCGGCAGTCGCACCACGGGCAACGGCGGCGGCAAGTACCTGCTGGCCGGGCCGAACTGGAAGGGCGACAAGCCGGAGGGCATCAACGAGGTCATTCGCTCCGACACCGACCTGGCCTTCGTGCTGTACCGCACGCAGCTGTTCGGGCCGTCCGAACTCGAGGGCGTCGAGAAGGTCCAGGCCGGCTACCAGGTCACGCCGCTGTCGGTGTTTCTGAATCAGCCGCCACCCGCGCCCGCGCCCGCGATCGACTTCGTTCCGCCGCTGACACCCGACCAGCAGAAGACCTCACCGCAGTTCTTCGAGATCATGAACTTCGCAATGCGGTTCGCCCCGACGCTGCCCGACGAGAAGGACCTGCGCGACCGGTTCGCATCCATCGGGATCGGTCCCGACGGCGACTTCGACGCCGACAAGCTGTCCCCGGAGATGCGGTCGGCGATCGAGGGCGGGATGGCCGACGCCTGGGCGGAATTCGACACGTTCAAGAAGGAGAAGGTCGACACCGATCAGGTGACGTCGGCCGACTTTTTCGGGACGGCGGCGGACCTGAAAGGGAACTACCTCTACCGGATGGCGGGCGCGGTGCTCGGCATCTACGGCAACACCGCCGCCGAGGCCATCTATCCCGCCTCGTTCAACGACTCGACCGGCGCACCGTTGACCGGGGCGAACAACTACACGTACCGGTTCGCCAAGGATCAGCTCCCGCCGGTCAACGCGTTCTGGTCGCTGACCATGTACGAGTTACCGCAGAGCCTGCTGGTCGCAAACCCGATCAACCGATGGCTGATCAACTCGCCGATGCTGACGAGCCTGGTGCCCGACACCGACGGCGGCTACACGCTCTCGATCCAGAACGAGTCGCCGGCGGGAGGCAAGGAAGCGGCGAACTGGCTGCCCGCACCGAAGGGCCCGTTCGTCGTGGTGCTGCGGCTGTACTGGCCGAAGCCCGACGCGCTGAATGGCACCTGGAAGGCACCGAAACCCGAGAAGATCTAGGCCCCCGCAACACGCCGCAAATCACCACGATCTCGGGAAGGTGCCGCTGCTGGGATAGCGTCTTGCCTGAAGACGGGCGGTCGACAGTGAAAGCACTAACTGATCTGCAGCTCATCCATGAGCTCGAACCGCTCGCGGAAGCGGGAATGAACCAGCATCTCGCCACCACGAAAAACTGGAATCCGCACGACTACGTGCCATGGTCGGATGGCAGCAACTTCGCCGCGCTGGCCGGCCGAGACTGGGATCCAGAACAGTCGCGGCTCTCCGAGCTGGCCCGGGTCGCGATGATCACCAACTTGCTCACCGAGGACAACCTGCCGTCCTATCACCGCGAGATCGCGGGGCACTTCGGCCTCGACGACGCGTGGGGCGCGTGGGTGAATCGGTGGACCGTCGAGGAGAACCGGCACGGTATCGCCTTGCGCGATTACCTGGTCGTGACCAGAGCAGTGGACCCGACGGCGCTGGAACAAGCCCGAATCGCGGCGGTAACGGTCGGCTTCAGTCCCGGCCAGCAGGGACAGGACACGATCCGGCCGGAGTCGATGTTGGACGCGCTGTCGTATGTGACATTCCAGGAGTTGGCCACCCGGGTGTCGCACCGCAACACCGGCAAGGCATGCGCAGAGCCTGTCGCCGAAGAACTGCTCAAGCGCATCGCGGCGGACGAGAACCTGCACATGATCTTCTATCGCGGCCTTACCGAGGCGGCCCTGGATATTTCGCCGGATCGCGCCATGCACTCGATCTGGCGGATACTGGTGAACTTCCAGATGCCTGGCTTCGCGATACCGAACTTCCGCCGCAACGCGGTCAAGATCGCCGTCGGCGGCGTCTACGACCTGCGTCAGCATCTCGATGATGTCGTCATGCCGGTGCTGCGCAAATGGCGAATCTTCGAGCGGGACGATTTCACCGGGGAAGGCGCCCGACGGCGCGACGAGCTAGCGGTGTTCATCGAACAGGTCGACGCCGAAGCGGAGAAGTTCCTCGAGTCGAAATCCCGCTATCTCGAACGCGAAGACCGCAAAACCGAACGGGCCGCGGCCAAATCGCTCGTGAGCTGACGGTTCAGCGGCCGCGTCCCCGGCGGCGCAGGTAGCGCTCGAACTCGGCGGCCAGCGCGTCGCCGTCGATCTTGCCCAGCGCCTCGGTCATGTCCACCTCGGCGTCGCCGCGCTGTTCGAGGGATGCGACGTATTCGGCGATCTCCTCGTCTTCGGCGGTCATCTCACTGACCGCCTCCTCCCACTCCTCGGCCTGGGTCGGCAGGTCGGCCAGCGGCACCTCGATGTCGAGGACGTCCTCGACCCGGCGCAGCAGCGCAACCGTCGCCTTCGGGCTCGGCGGTTGCGAGACGTAGTGGGGGACCGCCGCCCAGAACGTCACCGCGGGGATGCCCGCCGCGACGCAGGCGTCCTGGAACACGCCCGCGATGCCCGTCGGCCCCTCGTAGCGGGTCTCCTCCAGCCCGAAGAACTTGGCTGAGTCGGGGGAGTAGGCCGCGCCGGACACCGGCACCGGCCGGGTGTGCGGGGTGTCCGCGAGCAGCGCGCCAAGGATGACGACGGTGTCGACGTTGAGCTTGTCGGCGATGGCCAGCAGCTCTGCGCAGAAGGTGCGCCATTTCATATTCGGCTCGACACCGTGCATCAGCACGATGTCGCGGTCGGAGCCGGGCGGGCGGCAGTGCGAGATGTGCATAGACGGCCATACCAGCTCGCGCGTCACACCGTCGATCTGCCGGATCACCGGGCGGTTGACCTGATAGTCGTAGTAGGACTCGTCGTCGATCTCGACGATCGGCTCGGCCTCCCAGATCGCGTCCAGGTGCTCAAGCGCGTCGCTGGCCGCATCGCCCGCGTCGTTCCAGCCCTCGAACGCCGCCACCACGATGGTGTTCGTCAGTTTAGGCAGGTCGGCGGGCTTGCGGCCGGTCGCATCCGACGGGGTCACTACGCCAGCGTAAGGCTTGAACGGGCTTGGCGAGCCTTATGGACACGAGCCCAATTTGGTAGACCGACTACCCTGTTTTATGTGACATGCGCGAACGGCCATCCGTACGACCCGACCCTCGACGACGTCAACAACCTCGAGGGCGCTGTCGATACGAAATACGTTCGCCTGCAATCTGGTTAACGTCTGGGGCACGACATTGCGGCTGACACTGCCGATAAGGTTCGCGAGCTGTCGCTCAAGTGCGATGAACTGGGCGTCCAGACGTCGATCGGGTGACGACGTAGACTTTCCTGGTCGAGAGGCGTTGCAACGGTTCCGGGTCGCTACCGGTAGCCGCCACGCTCGACGGAGTCAAGGACGCCTTCCGTTACGGAAGGAACGCACGTGAACGCCCTTGAGCCAAGGATCGGGGAGCCGAACATCCGCCCCGACTGCACCGATGAACTGACGGCAGCTCTGCGCCAGCGGATCATGGTGATCGACGGTGCGATGGGCACGGCGATCCAGCGGGACCGGCCTGACGAGGCCGGCTACCGCGGCGAGCGGTTCATCGAGTGGCCGACCGCACTTCAGGGCAACAACGACCTGCTCAACCTGACGCAGCCGCAGATCATCGAGGGAATCCACCGCGAGTACCTCGAGGCCGGCGCCGACATTCTTGAGACCAACACGTTCAACGCGAACGCGGTGTCGCTCTCCGACTACGACATGCACGAGCTGGCGTACGAGCTGAACTACGCCGGCGCTGCCCTGGCGCGGGCGGCCGCCGACGAGTTCAGCACCCCGGACAAGCCCCGCTACGTCGCAGGCGCTCTCGGGCCGACGACGCGGACCGCGTCGATCTCGCCGGACGTCAACGACCCCGGAGCCCGCAACGTCTCCTACGACCAGCTGGTCGCCGCCTACCTCGAAGCCGCCAACGGCCTGGTCGACGGTGGTTCCGACCTCCTCATCATCGAGACGATCTTCGATTCGCTGAACTCCAAGGCGGCGGTGTTCGCCCTCGAGACGCTGTTCGAGGAGCGCGGACGCCGCTGGCCGGTGATCATCTCGGGCACCATCACCGATGCTTCCGGGCGGACGTTGTCCGGTCAGGTCACCGAAGCATTCTGGAACGCGATCAGGCACGCGAAGCCGATCGCGGTCGGCCTCAACTGCGCCTTGGGTGCGCCGGAGATGAGGCCCTACATCGCTGAGATGGCGCGGATCGCGGACACCTACGTCTCCTGCTACCCGAACGCCGGTCTTCCCAACGCGTTTGGCGAGTACGACGAGTCCCCGGAGGCTCAGGCCGGCTACCTCGCCGAGTTCGCCGAGGCGGGACTGGTCAACCTGGTCGGTGGCTGCTGCGGAACGGCGCCGCCGCACATCGCCGAGATCGCCAAGGTCGTCGAGGGCAAACCGCCGCGCGAGCTACCGGAGATCCCGGTGGCCACCCGGCTCTCGGGCCTTGAGCCGCTCAACATCACCGAGGACTCCCTGTTCGTGAACATCGGTGAGCGCACCAACATCACCGGTTCCGCCCGGTTCCGCAACCTGATCAAGGCCGAGGACTACGACACCGCCCTGTCGGTCGCCCTGCAGCAGGTCGAGGTTGGTGCGCAGGTCATCGACATCAACATGGACGAGGGCATGATCGACGGCGTCGCCGCGATGGACCGGTTCACCAAGCTGGTCGCGGCCGAGCCGGACATCAGCCGCGTCCCGGTGATGATCGACTCCTCCAAGTGGGAGGTCATCGAGGCGGGCCTGAAGAACGTGCAGGGCAAGCCGATCGTCAACTCGATCTCCATGAAGGAGGGGGAGGAGAAGTTCGTCCGCGAGGCACGGCTGTGCCGCAAGTACGGCGCCGCCGTCGTCGTGATGGCCTTCGACGAGCAGGGGCAGGCCGACAACCTGGAGCGCCGCAAGGAGATCTGCGGGCGCGCCTACCGGATCCTGACCGAAGAGGTCGGTTTCCCCGCCGAGGACATCATCTTCGACCCGAACTGCTTCGCGCTGGCGACCGGTATCGAGGAGCACGCGACGTACGGGATCGACTTCATCGAGGCCTGCGCCTGGATTAAGGAGAACCTTCCCGGGGTGCATATCTCCGGCGGTATCTCGAACGTGTCGTTTTCGTTCCGGGGCAACAACCCGGTGCGTGAGGCGATCCACGCGGTGTTCCTGTTCCATGCCATCAAGGCCGGCTTGGACATGGGCATCGTCAACGCGGGTGCGCTGGTGCCTTACGACTCGATCGACCCCGAGCTGCGGGACCGGATCGAGGACGTCGTCCTGAACCGTCGCGAGGACGCGGCTGAGCGGCTCCTGGAGATCGCGGAACGGTTCAACAGCTCAGAGAAGACCGACGATCCGGTGGCCGCCGAGTGGCGCAATCTCCCGATCCGCGAGCGGATCACGCATGCCTTGGTCAAGGGCATCGATGCCAACGTCGAGTCCGACACCGAGGAATTGCGGGCCGAGATCGCCGCCGCAGGTGGTCGCCCGATCGAGGTGATCGAGGGCCCGCTGATGGACGGCATGAACGTCGTCGGTGACCTCTTCGGCGCGGGCAAGATGTTCCTTCCCCAGGTCGTGAAGTCGGCCCGGGTCATGAAGAAGGCCGTTGCGTACCTGCTGCCGTTCATCGAGGCGGAGAAGGAAGAGTCCGGCGCTACAGCTGGGAAAGAGACCAACGGCACGATCATCATGGCGACCGTGAAGGGCGACGTCCACGACATCGGCAAGAACATCGTCGGAGTCGTCCTGCAGTGCAACAACTACGAGGTGATCGACCTCGGTGTGATGGTCCCTGCCCAGAAGATCCTGGACGCGGCGAAGGAGCACGACGCCGACATCATCGGGCTGTCCGGCCTGATCACCCCGTCCCTGGACGAGATGGTCAACTTCGCCGTCGAGATGGAGCGTCAGGATCTGCAGATCCCGCTGCTGATCGGTGGCGCAACCACCTCACGCGCTCACACGGCGGTGAAGGTGTCGCCGCGTCGTACCGGTCCGGTGGTCTGGGTGAAGGACGCGTCCCGCTCGGTGCCGGTCGCCGCTGCGCTGCTCGACGACAAACAGCGCCCAGCCTTGCTGGAGGCCACCGAGACCGACTATGCCGCCCTGCGCGAACGGCACGCCCAGAAGAGCGAGCGGCCGATGCTGACGCTGGAGAAGGCGCGCGCGAACCGGACGCCGATCGAGTGGGACGGCTACACGCCGCCGGTGCCCGCCCAGGGCCTCGGCGTGCGCGAGTTCTTGGACTACGACCTCGCCGAGCTGCGCGAGTACATCGACTGGCAGCCGTTCTTCAACGCCTGGGAGATGAAGGGCAGGTTCCCCGACATCCTCAACAACCCGGTCTCGGGCGAGACGGCCCGCAAGCTGTACGACGACGCCCAGGAGATGCTCGACAGTCTGATCAAGGAGAAGTGGCTGACTGCCAACGGGGTCATCGGGTTCTTCCCGGCGAACGCGGTCGGCGACGACATCGAGGTCTACACCGACGAGACCCGTACCAAGGTGCTGACCAGATTGCACAACCTGCGCCAGCAGGGCGAGCACCGGGACGGCATCCCGAACCGGTCGCTGGGTGACTACATCGCGCCCAAGGACACCGGTCTGGCCGACCACGTCGGCGCCTTCGCCGTCACCACGGGGCTCGGCAGCGCAGACAAGATCGTCGAGTTCAAGGCAGCCAACGACGACTACAACGCGATCCTGCTGGAATCGCTCGCCGACCGGCTGGCAGAGGCGTTCGCCGAACGGCTGCATCAACGGGTCCGCAAGGAGTTCTGGGGATTCCAGCCGGACGAGCAGCTGGACAACGAGGCGCTCATCGGTGAGAAGTACGTGGGCATCCGCCCCGCCCCCGGCTACCCGGCCTGCCCGGAGCACACCGAGAAGGCGACGCTCTGGGAGTTGATGGACGTCCAGGAGCGGACCGGCATCGAGCTGACCGAGTCAATGGCGATGTGGCCCGGTGCCGCCGTCAGCGGCTGGTACTTCTCGCATCCGCAGTCGCAGTACTTCGTGGTCGGCCGGCTGGCCCAGGACCAGGTCGCCGACTACGCGAAGCGCAAAGGCTGGACGCTTCAGGAAGCCGAGCGCTGGCTTGCCCCCAACCTCGGCTACAACCCGGAGGACTGAGCTGTGAGGGCGTCATGCTCACCGAGCCGAAACACCATGCGGCCGAACGATTTCGGTTCACCTTCCCGCGCGGCAGCCCCGCCGGTTGCCGGCGAGACTGTCGCGGATCTCACGGCCGCACTCACCGAATCCGGGGCTGTGGCCGCGGGTTTGGAGGCGGCGGTGAATGCGTCATGAAGGCTGTCCTGTGGGATATGGACGGCACCCTTGTCGACTCCGAAAAACTGTGGGATGTCTCCCTGGCCGCGCTGTACGAGAAGCTCGGCGGCGAACTGACGCCTGCGGTCAGGGCATCGATCGTCGGCAGCGTTGCCGAGAACACGATGCGGATCATCTATACCGACCTGGGCCTCGAGCTCGACCCCGCGGCGATGTCGACGTCCTCCGAATGGCTCAACGATTACACCGAAACCCTGTTCGAGGGCGGGTTGCCCTGGTGCGACGGCGCGAAGGAGCTGTTGGACGTGCTCGCCGCCGACGGTGTTCCGATGGCATTGGTCACCAACACTCACCGTGCCCTCACCGACAAGGCGCTCAACAGCATTGGCCGCCATTACTTCTCGGCCACTGTCTGCGGCGACGAGGTACCGAACGGCAAGCCCGCACCTGATCCGTACCTGCGCGCGGCGGCCTTGCTGCGTTTTGATCCGGAGCGGTGCCTGGCCGTCGAGGACTCGGTCACCGGAACCGCGGCGGCAGAGAGCGCCGGATGCCCGGTATTGGTGGTGCCCAACGATGTCGAGGTGTCGAACGGTGCGGGGCGACGGCACATTTCTTCGCTGGCCGGTCTCGACGTCGCCGATCTGCGCGCCATTCATTCGCAACTGGTTACGCAGTTTCGAGAACGCACCGCTTGACCTCGGGTCTGTGATTGAATGTGACCTCCATCACGCAATGCTGCGGAAGGGCGTCACATGACTCACGGACCTGTCGGTGATTCTGGATCCGGCTTGGACTACGAGGAATCCGAGCACAGCGGTCGCGTCGTCCGAATCGCATCGGTAGCAGCCCTGGGTGGGTTGCTGTTCGGCTATGACAGCGCAGTGATCAACGGCGCCGTCTCGGCGATCGAGGACGAGTTCGGCGTCGGCGGTTTCAAGCTGGGCTTCGCCGTGGCGTCGGCGCTGCTCGGGGCGGCCGTCGGTGCGATCACGGCAGGCAGGCTCGCCGACAAGATCGGCCGGATAGCCGTGATGAAGATCGCGGCTTTGCTGTTCTTGATCAGCGCGATCGGTGCCGGCCTATCCGTGAACTTCGTGGGCACCAACGACGATTTCTACCTCGGACTGCCGAGCGGTGTCTGGATGCTGGTGGTGTTCCGGATCATCGGCGGCATCGGCGTCGGCGTGGCCTCCGTCATCGCGCCGATGTACATCGCGGAGACCTCGCCGCCGCGCATCCGCGGGCGGCTCGGCTCGCTGCAACAGTTGGCGATCGTGACGGGCATTTTCCTGTCGCTGGCGATCGACCGCCTGCTGGCGAATTTGGCCGGTAGCTCCAGCGAAGACTTGTGGCTGGGGCTGGAGGCCTGGCGCTGGATGTTCCTCATGATGGCGTTGCCGGCGATCCTCTACGGTGTGCTGGCATTCACCATTCCCGAGTCGCCGCGCTACCTCGTCGCCAAGTTCCGCATTCCCGAGGCCCGCAAGGTGCTGTCATTGCTGCTCGGCGAGAAGAGCCTCGAGCTGACGATCTCCCGGATCCAGGAATCGCTGAAAGCCGAGAAGCCACCGTCGTGGAGCGACCTGCGCAAGCCGACCGGTGGCATCTACGGAATCGTGTGGGTGGGACTGGGACTGTCCGTGTTCCAGCAGTTCGTCGGCATCAACGTGATCTTCTACTACTCCAACGTCCTCTGGGAGAAAGTGGGATTCGACGAAAGCCAGGCGTTCAACATCACGGTGATCACGTCGGTGACCAACATCGCGACCACGCTGATCGCAATCGCGCTGGTCGACAAGGTGGGCCGAAAGCCGCTGTTGCTGGTCGGCTCGACCGGTATGGCGCTCACACTGGCGACGATGGCCATTGTCTTCGCCACCGCCCCAATAGTCGACGGCGAGCCGCAACTCGGCGACGTGGCCGGACCCGTCGCCCTGATCGCCGCCAACCTCTTCGTGGTGTCGTTCGGCATGTCGTGGGGACCGATGGTCTGGGTGTTGCTGGGCGAGATGTTCCCCAACCGCATCCGGGCAGCCGCCCTCGGCCTTGCCGCGGCCGGTCAGTGGGTGGCCAACTGGTTGATCACCGTGACCTTCCCGGGGTTGCGCGACCATCTGGGCGGCGCCTACGGCTTCTACGCGATATGCGCGTTCTTGTCGTTCCTGTTCGTCTGGAAGTGGGTCGACGAAACCAAGGGCAAACACCTGGAAGACATGCACCGCGAGGCTCACGAGACCAAGGCCGAGGCCGGCTCGCCATAACCCGCGTGACCGGTGCCATGGCCGCGTGACACAATCGCGAGCCGTGAAGACCTTCGACGCGCTGTTCGCCGAACTCAGCGACAAAGCGCGCACCCGGCCGGACGGTAGCGGCACCGTCGCCGCCCTGGATGGCGGCGTGCACGGGCTGGGCAAAAAGATCCTCGAGGAGGCCGGCGAGGTGTGGCTGGCCGCCGAGCACGAGGGCGACGACGCGCTGGCCGGGGAGATCAGCCAGTTGCTGTATTGGACTCAGGTGCTGATGATCTCTCGCGGCCTGTCCCTCGACGACGTCTACCAGAAACTGTGAACGGCATGCTGCGGGTCGCGGTACCCAACAAGGGCACGCTGAGCGAGCCCGCCGCCGAGATCCTGTCGGAGGCGGGCTACCGGCGTCGCACCGATCCGAAGGACCTCACGGTCATCGACCCGGCCAACAACGTCGAATTCTTCTTTCTGCGCCCCAAGGACATTGCGATCTACGTCGGGTCGGGACAGCTGGATCTCGGCATCACCGGGCGCGATCTCGCCGCCGAGTCCGACGCCCCTGTCCGTGAGCGGCTGGCGCTTGGCTTCGGCTCGTCCACACTCCGTTACGCCGCCCCCCAGGGCCGGGACTGGACCGTCGCCGACCTTGCAGGCAAGCGGATCGCCACCGCCTTTCCGAACCTGGTCCGAAAGGATCTGGCGGCGAACGGGATTGATGCCACGGTCATTCGTCTTGACGGAGCGGTGGAGATCTCCGTTCAGCTCGGCGTGGCCGATGCCATCGCCGACGTGGTCGGCTCCGGTCGCACGCTGGGGCTGCACGACCTGGTCGCCTTTGGTGAACCGCTGTGCGATTCGGAGGCGGTGCTGATCGAGCGGGCCGACCCCGGTGATGCGAACGCCGCCGGACGTGACCAGTTGGCCGGACGTGTGCAGGGCGTGGTGTTCGGCCAGCAGTACCTGATGCTGGACTACGACTGTCCGCGCACCGTGCTGGATGCGGCCACCGCCGTCACGCCGGGACTGGAGTCGCCGACCATCGCGCCGTTAGCCGATCCCGCGTGGGTGGCGGTGCGTGCGCTGGTCCCGCGCCGTGATGTCAACGCGATCATGGACGAGCTGGCCGCCATCGGCGCCAAGGCAATACTGGCCTCCGACATCAGGTTCTGCCGCTTCTGATAAGTCCGGACGTGCGCCGGTCTGCGTGTTAGCGTCCGGTTGTCGTTTCCACCGGTCCGGAGGTTCGCATGACGTATTTCCTGGTTCTGCTGGTTGCCCTGCTGATCGGTGTGGTCGCCGGTCTCCGGGCGCTGACCGCTCCCGCGGTGGCGGCCTGGGCGGGGGCGCTCGGCTGGATCAGCCTCGACGGCACCTGGGCGCAGTGGGTGGCACACCCGATCACGGTCGCGGTGCTGACGATCCTGGCGCTCGGCGAGCTGATTACCGACCAGCTGCCGAGCACACCGAGCCGGCGGGTACCGATGCAATTTGGGGCCAGACTGGCCACCGGCGGGTTCTCCGGCGCGGTGCTCGCCACCGGTGCCGTCCTGAATCCGACGGCGTGGGTCGTCGTCGGAGCCATCGGCGCTGCCCTGATCGGCGCCGTGATCGGCACGCTCGGTGGAGCCGAGACTCGCCAACGACTCGTCGCGGCCCAAGGCGGCCATGATCTGCCGGTGGCGCTGGTCGAGGATGCCATTGCGGTCGTCGGCGGGTTCGCGGTCGTTGCGCTCGCTGCGGTCATCTGAATGGCATACGCGGCACAGAAATTCGACGCGATCATCGTCGGCGCCGGCCAGGCGGGGCCGCCACTCGCGGGCAGGCTGACGGATGCTGGGCATACCGTTGCGGTGATCGAACGCAAGCTGGTGGGCGGCACCTGCGTCAATTACGGTTGCATCCCGACCAAGACGCTGGTCGCCAGCGCCCACGCCGCGCAGTCAGCACGACGCGGCGCCGAATACGGCATCGGCACAGGCGATGTCACCGTGGATATGGCGAAAGTCAAGGCGCGCAAGGACAAGGTCATGACCGCCGACCGCGAGGGCGTCGAGTCCTGGCTCGCGGGCATGGACAACTGCACGCTGATCCGCGGGCATGCGCGTTTCGAGGATCCGCACACGATCCGCGTGGATGACCAGCTCCTGGAGGCCGACAGGATCTTTCTCAACGTCGGTGGCCGGGCGGTTGTGCCGGATATGCCGGGACTTTCGGATGTCGACTACATGACCAATGTCGGGATTCTCGAACTCGATACGGTGCCCGAACATCTGGTGATCATCGGTGGTAGCTACATCGCGCTGGAGTTCGCCCAGATGTACCGCCGCTTCGGCGCCAAGGTCACGGTGATCGAGAGGGGGCCGCGGCTGATCTCCCGTGAGGACGAGGACGTCTCGGCGACCATCAAGGAGATTCTCGAGAACGAGGGGATCGTCGTCGAACTCGACGCCTCCTCGATTTCGTTCCGCAAGCGCGACAACGGTTTCGAGGTTATACCGCGGGAAGGCGCCGACCCGGTCGCCGGCTCGCACCTGTTGATGGCGATCGGCCGGGTGCCCAACACCGACGATCTGGGGTTGGAGAACGCGGGTGTGGAGACCGATGCCCGCGGCAACGTCGTCGTCGACGACAAGTGCCGGACGAACGTCGCGCACATCTGGGCGATGGGCGACTGCAATGGCCGGGGAGCGTTCACCCACACCTCGTACAACGACTTCGAGATCGTGGCGGGCAATCTGCTCGACAACGACCCGCGCCGGCTGTCCGACCGCGTCCCGACCTACGCGCTGTACATCGACCCGCCGCTGGGCCGGGCGGGCATGACCGTCGACGAGGTTCGCAAGTCGGGACGAAAAGCGTTGGTGGGCAAGCGACCGATGACGCGGGTCGGTCGTGCTGTCGAGAAGGGGGAGACGCAGGGCTTCATGAAGGTCGTGGTCGACGCGGAGACCAAGGAGATTCTGGGCGCCGCGATCCTCGGCGTCGGCGGGGACGAGGTTGTGCACGCCATCCTCGACATCATGACGGCCAAGGAGTCCTACACCGCGATCTCCCGCACGATGCACATCCACCCGACGGTCAGTGAGCTGGTGCCGACGATGCTGCAGGAGATGAAGCCGCTCGACCAAGGTTGAGCTGCCGCGTCACCACCGTGACGCGACTGCCGAGGTGGTGGCACGTCCTGACATCGGATGGATGCACACCGAGCGGTTCGGCATCGACATCGGTTTGCGCGCCCGCGCCCAGCCAGAACCCCAGCCGGTTCAGGTCGTCCTCGCTGCCAGCCGAACTGTTCCAGCCTGCACCCAATCCCAGGTTGATCCAATGCATGTGGTGCTGAGCGGCGAACACGGCCAGCGATGACAGGGTATGCATCTTGTCGCCGGCCTTGGCGCCGGAGTTCGTGAAGCCCGCGGCGATCTTGTCCCGCCATGAGCCGTTGAGGCAACGGCGCCCGGTCTGTTCGGCGAATGCCTGGAAGCCCGCGGACACGTTGCCCATATAGGTTGCGCTGCCGAACACGATTGCGTCGGCGGCATCGAGGATGCCCCAGGCGTCGTCGGTAATCGTGTCGACGGCGACTAGGTTCACGTGGGCTCCGGCGTCCTTGGCGCCTGCGGCAACGGCATCGGCCAGCACCGCGGTATGGCCGAACCCCGAGTGGTATGCGATGGCTACTGATGGTGCTGCAATATGAGAACCGTTGTACGTCATGTTATTTCGACTCCATTTGTCGATTGATTTCTTGGCGGCGGATGACCCAGTCGGGGAGTTCGTCACCGGCGAGGTATGCCTCGAGCCGGTCGAGGAAGGCGTGCGTTCCACCCCGAAAGCCCGTCGCGTTGCGGGCGCCGAGCCCGCGGTGGGTGAACCTGAGCAAGGTGCCGTCGCCGTCGGGGTGCAGTTCGTAACGAACAACGCTGTCCTCGACGATGGCCTGCTTCCACTCGTGCTCCAGTACGCGCGGCGGATCCCACACCAGGATGCGTCCGGTCATCCGCTTCTTTTCGACGGGAAGTGGCGGGCCGGTGGCCACCATGTCGATCAGGCCACCCTCGCCGGCGTCGATCGTGGTCTCACCGAACCACTGTGCACGCTCGCCGGGATCGGTGATCGCCGTCCACACGGCTTCGACGGGATACGGCAGTCGCCGCTCGAACGTGAGCACCGCGCGATCGCCCTGAACCGTGAGTCGTCCGTCGCGCCCGATCATTCGGCATCCCCGTGAGTCGTTGCCAGATGCCGTTCGAGCGCATCTAGGTGGCCGGCCCAGTAGCGCCGGTAGCGCCCGATCCATTCGTCGATCTGCACCAGGCCGTCGGCCCGCAGCGCATAGATCCGGCGCTGAGCATCCGGCCGGACCTCGACCAGGCCGACCTCACGGAGCACCCGCAGGTGCCGCGACACCGTCGGCTGGGTCAGGCCGGGCAGCGTGGCGACAAGCTCGCCCGCGGTGCGTTCACCACCGGTAAGGGCGTCGAGCAGCGCACGCCTGCTGGGTTCGGCAACCGCCTCGAAGACATCCATACCCCGAGTATTGCATTTGGTCTATATAGATACAAGCCTATATGGAGTCGCGGCGCTGAACCAGCAGCGTCTGCGCGCACGTTCCGATGAACCCCTGCCGGTCGAAGATCTCGGCGGTGGTAACACCGATGCCATCCGGGCCGATCGAACCCCTGGCGCGCAGGGCGAAGTCGTTGCCGACGGGGATCCGGTGCAGATGCATGGCGGTGTCGGTATTCATGAACACGAACCGCTGGGGGTCGATCGCCGCGCCGGCGCCGTTGGCACAGTCGACGACCAGGGCGAGCCGCTGCGTCTGCGTCATCTCCTCGGTGTCCACCACGTACGCGAGCGGGCTCAACCACACGACCGGCGACCCGTCGTCGAGCTCGCGCTGCCTGCGCCAGCTGACGGCCTCCAGGTAGCCCGTTGCGCCCTCCCAGCTGTGCGGCACCGGATCCGCCTCACCTTCGGTGAGCGGCGGGAGGCGGTCGGTGGCCACATCGGCGGTGTCGCTGGTCGCGAGTAGCCACGCCGACGCGCGAGCGACGGCGCGGTCGGGACCGCCCGGACGAGCGGCGAGCATCTCGGCTGCGAGCAATGAGATGCGGCTGCCCGGACGCTCCACCCAGGCCCGAACCCGCACCGGCGCAACGGGAATCGCGCCGAGGATATCCATCGACACCCGGCCGATACGCACTCCGTCGGCACGAGGTTTTTCGCCGAGTTCCTCGATCAGTTTCGTCATCAGCGCCAGCGGGGGCGAA
Source organism: uncultured Actinomycetota bacterium (assembly GCA_963713225.1). Lineage (GTDB taxonomy): Bacteria > Actinomycetota > Actinomycetes > Mycobacteriales > Mycobacteriaceae > Mycobacterium. The sequence continues at coordinate 249,331 of CAVQLB010000008.1, forward strand.
CCGTGCTGAATCTCGGGATCCCAGTTGCTGCGGGTGAGGTCGGTGGAATCGAACGATTGATAGTCGCCGTCGGCGCCGAGTCGCCGGTAGTGACTACCTGTCATGCCTCGGCTCGCCCTCGCTCCGGTCCTCGCTTCGCTGCGATCCTCACTCGCGCTCGCCTTCGGGCGGTCACGCAGCGGGCTCCGACGAGAACAACACCGCGTCTTCGCCCCCTTCGGCGGGCTTCTCCGGCCAACCCGGGTACGGCGGAGGTGTCCCGCCGAACACGGGGCAGTGCGAATGATGGGCGCACCAGTCGCACAGCCGCGACGGGTTCGGGCGGAAATCGCCTGTCGCACCGGCGGATTGGATGGCCCGCCAGATCGCGATCAACGTCTTCTCGAACCGCTCCAGCTCGTCGAGGTCGGGGGAGTAGTCCAGCACCTGACCGTCGGCCAGGTACAGCAGCCGCAGCCGAGCAGGCAGCACCCCCCGCGACCGCAACAGCGCGACCGCGTAGAACTTCATCTGGAACATCGCCTTGAACTCGGCCAGTGCCCGCGCCTCGGGCGGCGCCTTGCCGGTCTTGTAGTCGACCACCCGCAGCTCGCCGGTGGGGGCGACGTCGATGCGGTCGACGAACCCGCGCAGCAGCGTGCCGTCGGCGAGCTCGACCTCGACGCGCTGTTCGCAGCTTTCCGGGTCGAATCGCGTCGGGTCCTCCAGCCGGTAATAGCCCGACAGCAGCGCCCTTGCCTCCTCCATGAGCTCGGCGGCCGCGGCGGGCTCGATGTCGTCGGCAGCCTCGGGCCGGGCGGCGACGACGCGTTCCCAGGCGGGGGCAACCAGCGACAGCGCGGTCTCGGGTACCCGGTCGGGCGCGGGCAGGGCGTAGAGCTGCTCGAGTGCGGCATGGACCACCGACCCGCGCAGCTGCGCGGTCGACGCAGGCTCGGGCAGGCGGTCGATGGCCCGGAACCGGTACAGCAGCGGGCACTGCTTGAAGTCGCTGGCCCGCGACGGCGACAAGGCCGGACGGCGCGCAGCCGGGGCCTCTTCGTCGTTCATGAACCGCAGCTTATGACCAGGTGCCGACAACCCCGCGCACCCGCATCGGCGCGTCTGCTGGCAGGCTGAACAGCTGTGCCAAGAACGGGTCCGTTCGCCGCCGGTGATCGCGTGCAGCTCACCGATGCGAAGGGGCGGCACTACACCATGGTGCTGGCGCCCGGCGCCGAGTTTCACACCCATCGCGGTGCGATCGGCCACGACAGCGTGATCGGGCTGCCGGAGGGCAGCGTGGTCAAGTCCGCCAACGGCGACCCGTTTCTGGTGCTGCGGCCACTGCTCGTCGACTACGTGATGTCGATGCCGCGGGGCGCCCAGGTGATCTACCCCAAGGACGCCGCCCAGATCGTGCACGAGGGCGACATCTTCCCCGGAGCCAGGGTGCTGGAGGCAGGCGCGGGCTCGGGAGCACTGACGTGCTCACTGCTGCGAGCCGTCGGCCCCACCGGCCAAGTGGTGTCCTACGACCTGCGCGCCGACCACGCCGACCACGCGTCGCGCAACGTCGCAACCTTCTTCGGTGAGCTGCCCGAGAACTGGGAGTTGGTCATCGCCGACGTCGCCGACTACACCGGGCCCGAGGTGGATCGCGTCGTGCTGGACATGCTGGCACCGTGGGAGGTTCTCGGCGCCATCGCCGACGCGCTGGTGGCAGGCGGGGTGTTGATTGTCTACGTGGCGACGGTGACCCAGCTGTCGCGGACGGTGGAGGCGATGCGCGAGCAGCAGTGCTGGACCGAGCCGCGGGCGTGGGAAACGATGCAGCGCGGCTGGAACGTGGTGGGGCTGGCCGTGCGGCCGCAACACAACATGCGCGGGCATACCGCATTTCTGATCAGCGCGAGAAAGCTGGCTCCCGGGACCGTCACGCCGGCACCGGCGCGGCGCAAACGACAGGTTTAGTCGTCGTCGGTGCTGCGTCGCAGTCCGCGCCGCGCCGACAGAAGTTCCATCTCCGGCCTGGCGGCGACGAGACGTTCGGCCGCATCGAGCACGTCGACGACGTGGGTGCGGTCGCCCGACACCACCGCCAACCCGATGCCGGCGCGGCGGTGCAGCTGCTGGGTCCCGGTCTCGGAAACCGAAACGCCGAACTTGCGTTGCAGCTCGGCGATCACCGGGCGCACCGCCGAACGCTTCTGTTTGAGCGAATGCACGTCGCCGAGCAGCAGGTCGAACTCGAGCCAGCCGATCCACATATCGCGACCGTCGTCAGCGAGGAGGCGTCGGGGCGGTCGCACCTGCGCCGAAGTCGAGCAGAAGATCCGCGGTCTTCCGGGTCAGCTGCCAGTTGTCGCGGGAGGGGGTGAACTCCATGGGAAAGCTGAACTTCCCCGGCGGCTGGTTGGCGGTGGTGACATTGACGGTCGCCACGACGTTGCCCGCTTCGGATTCCGACCATTTCAGGTCGATGGCCTCAAACGTCAGCGGTAGTGCTCCGTTGTCGGCCAGCGCGCGACCGAACCTGTCCAGCGCCGCGGCGTCGTCTGCCGTGGCGAGCTCGACGAGGCCGATCTTGTCCGCACCGGGCACCGCGGGATCCGACAGCCGATTCAGCACATCGATCAGTGCCTCCGGTGGCGGCAACGGGGACGAGACGGGCGGGGCGGGCGCGGCGACGACACTCGTCGTCGATGGCGGTGCCGAGGGAGCCGGGGGCGCGTCGCTGGTGCACGCGGCCAGCGCGAAGACGCAGAAAAATGCGACAGCGACCAACGGAATCACCGTCGGCCGCTGTCGCACAGTGGTCAGAATCAGCTGAATGCTGCGAGAACCGTACTCGCCGACGCGCTGGAGACCTTCCAGTTGCCTTCGTTGACGAACGTGATCGGCATGCTCTTGCCCGACGCCGACACCGTCGTCGACGCGATATTGCCGGTGCAGGTGGGCGGCGCCACGGAGATCGCCGTCGGCAGTGTGCCCTCGGCGTACGCGTTCTTCAGCGCGCCGTCGGCCAGTCTGCCTTTGAGGATCCCGACGCCACCCTCGACAAGGCTGCTCTTGCCGGCGGAACTGAACGGAACACCCGGAGCGACGAGGGTGTCAAGCACACCTTGCAGCGTGCCTGCGTCGACGGCGCATGGATCTGCGACGGCGATCGCGGGGGATGCAATGGACGTCACACCCATGGCCGCACCGCCCATCACAGCGGCGGCTGCTACGCCGGTAACGAGGGTTTTCAGGGTCACGGCTTTCCTTTCGATTGGCCGAACTCAAGCATCAGGTTAACAAGTGTTGCTGGTGTGTCGAATCCCTACACCGCACACAAAGGCTGAATCGCCGGTAGCGTTGAAGTCGTTACTGCGCCAACTTCCGGTGCAGGGAGGGAGCGCACCATGAGCGAGTCAGAGCGTTCTGAATCCTACGGAACACCCATGTCCAGCGATGAAGCTGCCGAGTTGGAAGAACTCCGCCGTGAGGCGGCGGTACTACGGGAGCAGCTGGAGAACGTGGTCGGCCCACAAAGTGGCCTCCGTAGCGCCCGTGATGTGCACCAGTTGGAGGCGAGGATCGACTCGCTCGCTGCCAGGAACTCCAAGCTGATGGAGACCCTCAAAGAGGCTCGTCAGCAGTTGCTGGCACTGCGCGAGGAGGTCGACCGGCTCGGTCAGCCGCCGAGCGGCTACGGCGTGCTTCTCGGCACGCACGAAGACGACACCGTCGACGTCTTCACGTCCGGCCGCAAAATGCGCCTGACCTGCTCACCCAACATCGATGTGACGTCACTCAAGCAGGGCCAGACCGTCCGCCTGAACGAGGCGCTGACCCTCGTCGAGGCCGGCAACTACGAAGCGGTCGGGGAAATATCCACCCTGCGCGAAATCCTGGCCGACGGGCATCGGGCGCTTGTGGTCGGTCACGCCGACGAAGAACGCATCGTCTGGCTTGCCGAGCCATTGGTCGCGACCGACGACCTGCCCGACCGTTACGACGACGAACGCGACGACGATCTGCGGCCGCGGAAGTTGCGGCCCGGCGACTCGCTGCTCGTCGACACCAAGGCCGGTTACGCGTTCGAGCGGATCCCCAAGGCCGAGGTCGAGGACCTGGTGCTGGAAGAGGTGCCCGACGTCAGCTACGGCGACATCGGCGGTCTGGGTCGCCAGATCGAGCAGATCCGCGACGCCGTCGAGCTGCCGTTCCTGCACAAGGAGCTGTACCGGGAGTACTCGCTGCGGCCGCCCAAGGGCGTGCTGCTCTACGGGCCTCCCGGCTGCGGCAAGACGTTGATCGCCAAGGCCGTTGCGAACTCGCTGGCGAAGAAGATGGCCGAGGTCCGTGGCGACGACGCCCGCGAGGCCAAGTCGTACTTCCTCAACATCAAGGGCCCCGAGCTGCTGAACAAGTTCGTCGGCGAGACCGAACGCCACATCCGGCTGATCTTCCAGCGCGCACGGGAGAAGGCGTCGGAGGGCACCCCGGTGATCGTGTTCTTCGACGAGATGGACTCGATCTTCCGCACCCGCGGCACCGGCGTGAGCTCCGACGTCGAGACCACAGTGGTCCCGCAGCTGCTCTCCGAGATCGACGGTGTGGAGGGGTTGGAGAACGTCATCGTGATCGGCGCGTCCAACCGCGAGGACATGATCGACCCCGCGATCCTGCGGCCGGGCCGCCTGGACGTGAAGATCAAGATCGAACGCCCCGATGCCGAAGCGGCCCAGGACATCTACAGCAAGTACCTCACCGAGGAGCTGCCGATCCACGCCGACGATCTCGCCGAGTTCGGACTCGACCGTTCGGCGTGCATCAAGGCGATGATCGAGAAGGTCGTCGACCGGATGTACGCCGAGATCGACGACAACCGGTTCCTGGAGGTCACCTACGCCAACGGTGACAAGGAAGTCATGTACTTCAAGGACTTCAACTCCGGGGCGATGATCCAGAACGTGGTCGACCGGGCGAAGAAGAACGCGATCAAGTCGGTGTTGGAGACCGGTCAACGCGGTCTGCGCATTCAGCACCTGCTCGACTCGATCGTCGACGAGTTCGCCGAGAACGAGGACCTGCCCAACACGACCAATCCCGATGACTGGGCACGGATCTCGGGCAAGAAGGGCGAGCGGATCGTGTACATCCGCACGCTGGTCACCGGCAAGTCGTCGAGCGCGTCGCGGGCCATCGACACCGAGTCGAACCTCGGCCAGTACCTCTAGAAACCCGTCGCGAGCGCGCATCGTTGTACGGAATTGTTGCGCGAAACCGTACAGGATTGCGCGCTCGCGGGGTCAGGTGTGCTCCAGTTCGAGATAGGCGTCGCGGCCTGCCAGGCTCACGGCCACATCGGAGACCAGCGGGTCGAAGAAGCGCTGTCGGTACAGCGGGTTCACGCTCGTGCTCACGGTGAAGTACAGCCCGGACAACTCCGCAACGAACAACGACGTGTGCACAACGGTCTGCGGTATCGGGATGTGGACGCCGAACCATGTTCCCGCACAGGGTGATTCGCCGAACGGGCAGCTCTCTACCGCGGACCAGGCCGGTGACGTCGGCGAGCTTGACGAAGGCTCGCTGTGAAATCGCTAAGGGCGAGTTACGAACTAACGCGCGGCGACGGCCGCCCGGTAGCGGCTCCGGGCGACCAGCGTCAAACGCAGGTCGTCGATGAGCGGGTCGATGAATCGGGATCGATAGTCGGCATCGCCGACGGCCCGCGCACTGATGTACATGAACGTCATTGCACAAAGGAACATGCTGATCTGAATCAGTGCCTGAGGTACGGGCAGCGTCATGCCGAGGATCTGGCCGTCGCTGGAACCGTTGCGCGTCCACTGCGCCAGCAGCTCCGGGCTGAGCAGGATCAGTCCGAGCACGAAGAAGATGAGCCCGGAGACGATAGCGACCAGCCCGACCTGAAGTACCTGCGATGTGGCCGCCACGAACACCACGTTGATGCGTTCAGGCCGGGAGAACGGTGCGGCCGATGAGGGGTCGGGCATCGTCTCGAACGGCGTGCCTGCCAGGCGCCCGTCGTCGTCCTCGGTGGGGCGGGATCCCGACAACATCGGTCGAACCCGGTCCACCGTGGCCGAGGTGATGAACGCGACCGCGATGACGCCGAGAAATATCAGGGCCAGCCACAGCCGGGGCCTGCTGATTGTCGACGCCATCGCCCATACATACGTGTTGAAGAAGACCAGGACGGTCAGCAGCACGACGGGCAGCGCGCGCACGAACAGCGCACCGACGAATGCGAGGTTCTCCACGGCGGTCCGCAGGCCCCACCCCAGGATGGAACCCAGACCGCATGCGGTCAGCGCCAACGCTGCGGCAATCACGATGCCCTCGAACACGAGATTGGCGACAATTCGCGGGCTCGGGCCGCCGAGAATGCCAGCGACGACGGCTACGCCAACAGACACGAAGGACACCAGCGTCCGATCGCGCACGCTGCGGATTCGCGAGACCAGCCATCCGACCGTCGCCGCGACCGGAAGCACCAATATCAGCAGCCCCAACACGAACCACTCCGTGCGAGTCGGGTGACCGTCGATGTCGATGGTGTGCTTGCCGGTGGCCAGAACGACGAGAATGGAGAAAGCCATCGACACCGCGAACGCCGCCAACGCGGGCGCGCAGCGCGGCCACAGCCGGCGCACCAGGGCCCCCGGCCGAAGCACCGCAGGAAGGCCCCGCTCGAGGAACCATCGGTCGGCCGCGCGGCGTTGTGCGACTGCTTGGCTCTGCTCCGAAGGCACGGTCGCAGGCTACTGCGGGTCGTCGCCTAGGCTGGCGACATGCAACGGATTATCGGGACCGAGGTCGAGTACGGCATCTCGTCGCCGTCCGACCCGACCGCGAATCCGATCCTGACGTCGACGCAGGCGGTGCTGGCGTATGCGGCCGCGGCGGGCATCCAGCGCGCCAAACGCACCAGGTGGGACTACGAGGTGGAATCCCCGCTGCGGGACGCCCGCGGATTCGACCTGAGCCGGTCGGCGGGCCCGCCACCGGTGGTGGACGCCGACGAGGTCGGCGCGGCGAACATGATCCTGACCAACGGCGCGCGGCTGTACGTCGACCACGCCCACCCGGAGTACTCGGCGCCCGAGTGCACCGACCCCCTCGACGCGGTCATCTGGGACAAGGCGGGTGAACGGGTGATGGAGGCCGCCGCGCGCCACGTCGCCAGCGTGCCGGGGGCGGCGAAGCTCCAGCTGTACAAGAACAACGTGGACGGCAAGGGCGCCTCGTACGGGTCGCACGAGAACTATCTGATGAGCCGCCAGACGCCGTTCTCGGCGGTCATCGCGGGCCTGACACCGCATCTGGTGTCCCGCCAGGTCATCACCGGCTCGGGCAGGGTGGGAGTCGGCCCTTCCGGCGACGAGCCCGGCTTTCAGCTGTCCCAGCGATCGGACTACATCGAGGTCGAGGTAGGCCTGGAGACCACCCTGAAGCGCGGCATCATCAATACCCGCGACGAACCGCACGCCGATGCGGACAAGTATCGGCGGCTGCACGTCATCATCGGCGATGCGAACCTCGCGGAGACCTCGACCTACCTCAAACTCGGCTCGACGGCGCTGGTGCTGGACCTGATCGAAGAAGGCATGGACCTGTCCGACCTGGCGCTGGCCCGGCCTGTGCACGCCGTCCACGTCATCAGTCGGGACCCGTCGCTGCGTGCCACCGTCGCGCTGGCCGACGGACGCGAGTTGACCGCCCTTGCGCTGCAACGGATCTACCTCGACCGGGTGGCCAAGCTGGTGGACAGCCGCGATCCCGACCCGCGGGCCGCCGACGTCGTGCAGACGTGGGCGAACGTGCTCGACCTGCTCGAGCGCGACCCGATGGATTGTGCGGAGCTGCTGGACTGGCCTGCGAAACTCCGACTGCTGGAGGGCTTCCGCACTCGGGAGAACCTCAATTGGTCGGCGCCGCGCCTGCACCTGGTCGATCTGCAGTACTCCGATGTGCGGCTGGACAAGGGCCTGTACAACCGGCTGGTGGCGCGGGGATCGATGAAGCGGCTGGTGACCGAGCAGCAGGTCATCGACGCCGTGGACAACCCGCCGACCGACACCCGTGCCTATTTCCGCGGCGAGTGCCTGCGCCGGTTCGGCGCCGACATCGCGGCGGCCAGCTGGGACTCGGTGATTTTCGATCTGGGCGGCGATTCGCTCGTCCGGATTCCAACCCTGGAGCCGCTGCGGGGCAGCAAGGCGCACGTCGGGGCGCTGCTGGACTCCGTGGACAGCGCCGTCGAATTGGTAGAACAGCTCACCAACTAGCCGCGCTATCCCAGGCAATCCGCGCTTCGAACGGTAGGGTGGAGTAACCGGCGGGCGGCTACAGAGCCCGCCGATGACAATGCAGGAGGCAGCGATGGCTCAGGAGCAGACCAAGCGTGGCGGTGGTGGCGGCGAGGACGACGACCTCACCGGCAGCACGGCCGCCGGGCAAGAGCGTCGCGAAAAGCTGACCGAGGAGACCGACGATCTGCTCGACGAGATCGACGACGTTCTCGAGGAGAACGCCGAAGACTTCGTGCGCGCGTACGTCCAGAAGGGCGGACAGTGACCTGGCCGCATCGCGAGCAGCTGGCCTTTCCGTCGTCCCTTCCCGGAGTACCCTCCGTTCCCGTGGACCTGTCGTCCTTCTCTGAAATGCTGCGCCGTCAGGCGCCCGAACTTCTGCCCATGAACAGTTCCGGTGCGCAAGGCGTGGTTCCTTCGAACGCCGTTCCGCACGGCACCACGATCGTTGCCCTGAAGTTTCCCGGCGGCGTGGTGATGGCCGGCGATCGGCGCTCCACGCAGGGCAACATGATCGCCGGTCGCGACGTGCAGAAGGTGTACATCACCGACGACTACACCGCGACGGGCATCGCAGGCACCGCGGCGATCGCGGTCGAATTCGCCCGGCTTTATGCGGTCGAGCTCGAGCACTACGAGAAGGTCGAGGGCGTATCGCTGACGTTCCCCGGCAAGGTGAACCGATTGGCGACCATGGTGCGGGGCAATCTGGGTGCGGCGCTACAGGGATTCATCGCGTTGCCGCTGTTGGCCGGTTATGACCTCGCCGACCCGGAACCACGAGCGGCGGGCCGCATCGTGTCGTTCGATGCCGCAGGCGGCTGGAATCTAGAAGAAGAGGGTTATCAGTCGGTGGGATCGGGCTCGATCTTCGCCAAATCGTCTATCAAGAAGTTGTACTCCCAGGTGGTTGATGCCGATACCGCATTGCGGGTCGCGATCGAGGCGCTCTACGACGCCGCCGACGACGACTCCGCGACCGGTGGCCCCGACCTGGTGCGCGGCATCTACCCGACAGCGGTCGTGCTGAAGGCCGATGGCGCCGAGGAAGTTTCAGAGGAGCGAATCGCGGAGCTGGCCCGCGAGGTCATCGAAAGCCGTTCGCGCGCTGACACCTTCGGGCCGGACGCGAGCCAACATCCGAGCCTCGACGCGCGGGGTGAAGGCTAGTGAGTTTCCCGTATTTCATCTCGCCCGAACAGGCAATGCGCGAGCGCAGCGAGCTCGCGCGCAAGGGTATCGCCAGGGGCCGCAGCGTCGTCGCGCTTGCCTACGCGGACGGAGTGCTGTTCGTCGCCGAGAACCCGTCGCGGTCACTGCAGAAGGTCAGTGAGATCTACGACCGGATCGGCTTCGCCGCCGTCGGCCGGTTCAACGAGTTCGACAACTTGCGCCGCGGCGGCATCCAGTACGCCGACACCCGCGGCTACGCCTATGACCGCCGCGATGTCAGTGGTCGCCAGTTGGCCAACCAGTACGCGCAGGCGCTCGGCGGAATCTTCACCGAGCAGGCCAAGCCCTACGAGGTCGAGCTCTGCGTTGCCGAGGTCGCGCACTTCGGTGAGAACAAACCGCCCGAGCTGTACCGAATCACCTACGACGGGTCGATCGCCGACGAACCCCACTTTGTGGTGATGGGCGGCACGACCGATCCGATCACCGCCGCGCTCAACGAGTCCTACGCCGAGAACGCGAAGCTCGCCGAGGCGGTCAAGATCGCCGTCGACGCCCTGAAGGCCGACGGCAACGGTTCGGATTCCCGCAGCCTTGGTCCGGACACCCTCGAGGTGGCCATCCTCGACGCGAGCCGTCCCCGGCGGGCATTCCGGCGCATCACCGGATCCGCACTCGAGGCGATGCTGCCCGAAGACGAGTCGGCTTCGGGGGAGTAGCTCCCCCGAGCGCGACCACCCTGCTCACAGCTAATTCCCAGCCGAGACTCGGCGTGTTCCTGTTGACGTGAAGTCGACGCCGTAGGAGCATGTGTTGCGCACAGCACAACGCGTTGCGTAATAAGCAACAGGTCAAGGAGTGGCCTGGCCATGCCAAAAGTTGTCGTGATCGGCGCGGGAATCGTCGGGACGGCCCTCGCCGACGAGCTCACCGAGCGCGGTTTCACCGACGTCACGGTGCTCGACCGCGGACCGCTCTTCACCACCGGTGGATCAACGTCGCACGCCCCCGGGCTGGTTTTCGCAACCAACCCGTCCAAGACGATGACCGCGTTCGCCCGCTACACCGTCGAGAAATTCTGCTCGCTGGAACACCGCGACGGCTGGACCTTCAACCAGGTCGGTGGCCTCGAGGTGGCCACCACCGCGCAACGCTGGGCCGACCTGCACCGCAAAGCCGGCTGGGCGGCAGCCTGGGGCGTCGAAGGCCGGCTGCTCAGCCCCGCCGAATGCGTCGCGCTGCATCCGCTCATCGACCGCGAACGCATCCTCGGCGGCTTCCACACCCCGAAGGACGGGCTGGCCAAGGGCGTGCGCGCCGCGGAAGCGCAGGCCAATAGGGCGATAGGTCGCGGCGCCACGTTCGTGCCGAACACCGAGGTGGTCGGAATCGTCGAGAAGAACGGCCGGGTCGCAGGCGTCCGCACCGCCGACGGTGTCGTCGACGCCGACATCGTCGTGTGCGCGGCCGGATTCTGGGGCGCTCAGCTCGCCAAGGACGTCGGCCTCGTCGTCCCGCTGGTGCCGATGGCGCACCAGTACGCGCGCACCGGCCAGATCGACGCACTGGTGGGCCGCAACACCGAACTGTCGGAGGCGGGCCTGCCGATCGTCCGGCACCAGGATCAGGACCTGTACTTCCGTGAGCATGTCGACCGCCTCGGCATCGGCTCCTACAGCCACCGGCCGATGCCCGTCGACATGACCACACTGATGGCCGACACCGCCGGTGAGCAGATGCCCTCGATGCTGCCGTTCACCGAGGAGGACTTCGCACCGGCGTGGTCCGCGGCAGCCGAACTCATTCCGGCGCTGAATGATTCCAAGGTCGAGGAGGCCTTCAACGGCATCTTCTCGTTCACCCCCGACGGCTTCTCGATCATGGGCGAACATCGCGAACTCAGCGGGTTCTGGGTGGCCGAGGCGGTGTGGGTCACCCACTCCGCAGGTGTCGCCAAGGCGACCGCCGAGTGGATCGTCGACGGGACGCCGTCGATCGACGTTCACGAGTGTGACCTGTACCGGTTCGAGGACGTCGCGCGCAGCCCGCGGTTCATCATGCAGACGAGCTCACAGGCCTTCATCGAGGTCTACGACGTCATCCATCCCTATCAGTTCCGCACGGAACTGCGTGGATTGCGCACCAGCCCATTCCACGAACGGCAGAAGCAGCTCGGTGCCTTCTTTTACGAGGGCGCGGGCTGGGAGCGCCCCGCCTGGTTCGAGGCGAATGCTGCTCTCGCACAACGACTTCGCGCCGACGGGCTGCCGTTCCCGGAGCGCGACGACTGGTCGTCGAAGTTCTGGTCGCCGATTTCGATCGCCGAGGCGCACTGGACCCGCGAACGGGTCGCGATGTACGACATGACACCACTGACCCGGTACGAGATCGCGGGCCCAGGCGCCGCGGCCTTCCTGCAGCGGATGAGCACCAACAACGTCGACAAGAGCGTGGGATCGGTGACCTACACGATGCTGCTCGACGAAACCGGTGGGATACGAAGCGATATCACCGTCGCCCGGCTTGCCGACACCCGGTTCCAGGTCGCCGTCAACGGGCCCATGGATTTCGACTGGCTCAGCCGTCACCTACCCGGTGACGTCACCCTGCGCGACATCACGGGCGGTACCTGCTGCATCGGCGTCTGGGGGCCGCTGGCCCGCGACATGGTGGCACCGTTGTGCCCCGACGACCTGTCGCACGAGAAGTTCAAGTACTTCCGCGCGCTGCAGACCTACGTGGACGCGATCCCGGTCACGATGCTGCGAGTCTCGTATGTCGGAGAGCTCGGTTGGGAGATCTACGCCAGCGCCGAATACGGCGCCGCGCTGTGGGATCTGCTCTTCGAGGCGGGTCAACCGCACGATGTGATCGCCGCCGGGCGGATCGCGTTCAACAGCCTGCGCATCGAAAAGGGATACCGGCTCTGGGGTACGGACATGACCGCAGAGCACCAGCCTGCGGCAGCGGGTGTGGACTTCGCCGTCCGGAGGAACAAAGACGAGTTCATCGGCAAGGAGGCGTTGGAACGGGCGGACGACCCGCAGAAGCTGTTGCGCAGCATCGTCTTCGACGAGCCGACCGCGGTCGCGCTGGGCAAGGAGGCGGTGTTCGTCGGCGACCGGTGCGTCGGGTATGTGACCAGCGCGGGGTATTCGCCGACGATCGGGCGCACCATCGCCTACGCCTGGCTTCCCGCCGGCACCGAGGTGGGCGACACCGTCACCGTCGACTACCGCGGCACCCGGTGTACGGCCACCGTGCACGCCGAGCCCGTCGTCGATCCCGAGATGGCACGGATCAAGAGGTAGCGCGACTCATGGGTTACGACGTCATCGTGATCGGGCTCGGCGGAATGGGGAGCGCCGCCGCCTACCACCTCGCGGCAAGGGGCCAGCGCGTGCTGGGGTTGGAGAAGTTCACCCCCGCACACGACAGGGGATCCAGCCACGGCGGGTCCCGCATCATCCGGCAGTCGTATTTCGAGGATCCGGCGTACGTACCGTTGCTGTTGCGCGCGTACGAGTTGTGGGACCAGCTCGCCACCGACACCGGGCTGGAGGTCTATCGGCTGACCGGTGGCCTGTTCATCGGACCGCAGGACTGCCTCACCGTCGCGGGAAGCCAACGCGCAAGCCAGGAATGGGGTCTGCCGCACGAGATGCTCGATGCTGCCGAGATCCGGCGTCGCTACCCGACCTTCACGCCGTCTTCCGGTGACGTCGCCCTGTATGAATCGAAGGCGGGATTCGCGCGGCCCGAGATGACCGTGCAGGCGCACATCAACCTCGCCGAAAGCGCCGGCGCGGAACTGCATTTCGCTGAGCCGGTGATCCAGTGGAGCGAAACCGCGGACGGCGTCAATGTGACTACGGCGAATGGCACCTACTCCGCCGGGCAACTCGTCATCTGCCCCGGCGCATGGGCGCCACAGCTGCTCGCCGAGTTCGGCATTCCGATCACCATCGAACGGCAGGTGCTGTACTGGTTCGACCCGATCGGCGGGACCGCACCCTTCGTCGACCATCCGATCTTCATCCACGAAGACAGCAGCGGCATGCAGGCCTACGGGTTTCCCGCCATCGACGGACCCGACGGCGGCGTCAAGGTGTCGTTCTTCCGCAAGGGCATCGTCTGCACACCGGACACCATCGACCGCGATGTGCACGACCACGAAGTCGCCGAGATGCGGTCGCGCATAGCCGAACTCCTGCCATCCCTTGACGGGCCGTGCCTGCACTCGGCGACCTGTATGTACTCCAACACTCCCGATGAGCACTTCGTCATCGCCCGCCACCCGGACTGCGAAAACATCACCGTCGCATGCGGGTTCTCGGGTCACGGCTTCAAATTCGTGCCCATTGTCGGGGAGATCCTCGCCGACCTCGCCATCGACGGCGTCACCGGCCACCCCATCTCGTTGTTCGACCCCAAGCGACTGGTGACGACATGACCACCGTTAATCCACCTCCCGCGCTGCACGCCACGCTGCCCGGGAACTACTACGTCAGCGATTCCATCTTCGCCGCCGAGCAGGAGCACATCTTCGAGAACACGTGGTTTTGTGCGGTCCGCTCATCGGATCTCGCGTCGCCGGGAAAGTTCAGGAAGGTCCAGATCGGCCGCGAAAGCGTGCTGCTGGTTCGTGGCCGCGACGGACTGTTGCGGGCGTTCTTGAACGTCTGCCGCCACCGGGGTGCCCAGTTGTGCACCGAGTCCGAGGGCGAGGTCAAGCGCAGCATCCGCTGCTCGTATCACTCCTGGACATATGCGCTGGACGGCAAGCTGATGGCCGCACCCAACATCGCGTCACTGACCGACGAAACCGGCGCGGCCATCGACCGGTACCGATATGGCCTGATTCCCGTCGCGCTCACCGAGTGGCTTGGCTACGCCTGGGTGTGCCTTTCGGACACCCCGCCCCCGTTCGAGGACGTCGTGGCGGAGACCACCGCCGTGCTCGGTGATTCCGATGCCATCAACCGCTATGGCATCGGCGGCCTCGACGTCGGCCATCGCGTCGTCTACGACGTCGCGGCCAACTGGAAGCTCGTAGTCGAGAACTTCATGGAGTGCTACCACTGCTCCTCGATCCATCCCGAACTCGTCGGTGTGCTTCCCGAGTTCGCCAGGGGCATCGCCGCGCAGGCTAATATCGGTCTGGGCGCCGAATTCGGCTCGGAAATAGCTGGATTCACGGTGGACGGTGCGGCCGGCTTCGAGCGTCTGCCGGGGATCACCGATGACCAGGATCGCCGCTACTTCGCGATCACCGTCAGGCCGACGGTGTTCATCAACTTGGTGCCCGACCACATCATCTTCCACCGGATGTTCCCGATGTCGGCGACTCGGACGATCGTCGAATGCGACTGGCTCTACACCGCCGATGTGGTCTCCGAGGGACGCGACGTGTCGCACTCGGTCGAGCTGTTCCACCGGGTCAACCAACAGGATTTCGAGGCGTGCGAGCGAACTCAGCCCGGCATGTCATCGCGGGCGTACCGCAACGGCGGTGTCCTCGTACCTGCCGAACATCACCTCGCGAGAGTTCCACGAGTGGGTAGTGTCCCGTCTCGGCGATACGAGGTGAGCGGTGAACGGTGAACCCGATCTCTTGATCGGCGGGACGTGGCGTCATGCGTCGGACGGTGGGACGCGCGAGGTCATCAACCCGGCCGACGGGAGCGTCGCTGCCGTCGTCGACGAGGCGACCCCCGATGATGCGCGCGCCGCCGTAGCGGCCGCCCGCAAGGCCTTCGACGACGGCACCTGGCGTAGCACTCCGGTGGCCGAGCGTGCTGCCCTGCTCGATCGGGTCGCTGACCTGCTGCAGCGTGACAAAGAAGATCTAGCGTCGCTCGAAACACGGGACACCGGCAAGACCCTTGTCGAGAGCCGCATCGACATCGACGACGTCACATCGGTGTTCCGGTACTACGCGAAACTGGCAGGCGTCGAGGCCGATCGGCTTGTCGATGTCGGCGATCCCGCCGTCATCAGCAGGGTGGTCAGGGAACCCATCGGGGTGTGTGTGCTGATCGCGCCGTGGAACTACCCGCTGCTGCAGATGTCATGGAAGGTGGCGCCCGCGCTCGCCGCGGGCTGCACGATGGTCGCCAAGCCGAGCGAGGTCACCCCGCTGACGACGATCGCGTTCGTTCACCTTCTCGAAGAGGCGGGCGTTCCGGACTCGGTGGTGAACCTAGTCCAGGGCAGTGGTGCGACATTGGGCGCCGCGCTGACCGATACCCCCGACGTCGACTTCATCTCGTTCACCGGGGGACTGGCCACCGGCACAACCATCTCCAAGGTCGCCGCCGAACACGTCACCAAGGTGGCGGTCGAGCTCGGCGGCAAGAATCCGCACATCGTGTTCGCCGACGCCGACTGGAACAGCGCGGTCGACCATGTCCTCACCGGCGTCTTCCTGCACTCCGGCCAGGTCTGCTCGGCGGGCACCCGGCTGATCGTCGAGGAGTCCATCGCCGACGACTTCGTCGCCGACCTGGCGGCCCGTGCTGAGAAGATCCGCATCGGCGACGGCATGGACCCCGCCAGCGAGACCGGTCCGCTGGTGTCCGAGCAGCACCGCGCCAAGGTCGAAGCCCATGTCCAGCAAGGCATCTCCGACGGCGCGAAACTGGTGACCGGCGGCGCCAGGCCCGCCGACCCCGCGCTCGCCAAGGGCAGCTTCTATCTGCCGACGATCTTCGACCGGTGCGACCGGTCGATGCGAATCGTCCAGGAGGAGACCTTCGGACCGATTCTCACGGTGGAGCGGTTCACGACCGAAGCCGAAGCGATTGAACTCGGAAATGACACGGAATACGGTCTCGCGGCGGGCGTTCGGACGTCCGACTCGGCGCGGGGCGAACGTGTGGTGCGCGCACTGCGGCACGGCACGGTGTGGCTGAACGATTTCGGCTACTACACCGCGGCGGCGGAGTGGGGCGGATTCGGCAAGTCGGGCAACGGACGCGAGCTCGGACCAACCGGGCTGGCGGAATACCAAGAGATCAAACATATCTGGCATAACACCGCACCCCAACCCGCCGGCTGGTTCAAAGGCTAGAGAGGACGACCTGCATGTCGATCAAGGAACCGCACGCGGACAGCGGCCTGGAGGATTTCGGCTATCGCCAGTCACTGGACCGCAGCATCGGCAAGTTCGCCAGCTTCGCCGCAGGCGTCAGCTACATCTCCATCCTCACCGGTACGTTCCAGTTGTTCTACTTCGGCTTCGGCACAGGGGGACCCGCCTACCTGTGGTCGTGGCCGATGGTGTTCGTCGGGCAGATGGCCGTCGCGTTGTGCTTCATGGAGCTGGCAGCCAAGTATCCGGTCGCGGGATCGGTCTACAACTGGTCGAAGAAACTCGGCAGCCGCCTGGTCGGATGGTCGTCGGGCTGGCTGATGCTGACCGCGTCGATCGTGACGATCTCGGCGGTGGTGCTGGCATATCAGCTCAACCTGCCGCGGATATGGAGCGGCTTCCAGATCATCGGCGACGGGAGTGGGGAGTACGACTTCGCCGCAAACGCCGTAGTTCTCGGCAGCGTCCTGATTGCATTCACCACATTGATCAACGCGCTCGGCGTGAAGTTGATGGCGCGGATCAACAGCGCGGGCGTGTTCATCGAGCTGATCGCCGCCGTGCTGATCGCGATCATTCTCGCGCTGAATATCAAGCGCGGGCCTGACATCTTCTTCTCCACCCAGGGCTACGGCGCAGGCGAGAGCTATGGCTATCTCGGTGCGTTCCTTATCGCGTCGCTGGCATCGCTGTACGTGATGTACGGCTTCGACACCGCCAGCTCGCTGGGCGAGGAGACGGTCGATCCGCGCCGCACCGCGCCCAAGGCCATCTTCAGGGCGATCCTCGCATCGTTCGTCATCGGCGGCGCGATCCTGGTGTTCGCGGTGATGTCGGCGCCCAACCTGGAGGACCCGCAGATCGGCGAGAGCAGCGGTGGCCTGCAGTACATCGTCGAGCAGGTGATGTGGGGCCCGCTCGGCAAGATCTTCCTGGTCTGCATCGTGGTGGCGGTGACGGTGTGCACGCTTGCGGTGCACACCGCGGCCATCCGGCTGTCGTTCGCGATGGCACGTGACAACGCGCTGCCGTTCGGAGAGAAGCTCGCGAGGGTGAATCCGAAGACGCAGACACCGATCATTCCGGCCATCGTCATCGGCCTGATCTCCGCGTTCATCCTGGTGATCAACATCGGTCAGCCCAAGATCTTCACCGTGCTGACGTCGATCGCGATCATCATGATCTATCTGGCCTACCTGATGGTGACCGGGCCGATGCTGAAGAAGCGGTTCCAAGGCGAGTGGCCACCAGCGGATCTCGAGGAGGGCGGCTACTTCACCATGGGCCGCAGGTGGGGCATGGTGGTCAACATCTTCGCGGTGGCCTGGGGCGCGTTGATGGCACTGAACCTGGCCTGGCCGCGCGTTGCCGTGTACGGCGAGCCCTGGTACAACACCTGGGGTGCGTTCGTGTACATCGGCGTGATCCTCGGATCCGGCTTGCTGTGGTATTTCATCAAGGGCCGCAAGCACATCGGGACGCTGGAATCACACGCCGCTACGACGACGGCCGAGGCGGATCGTCTAGAGCAGGCCTGATGTCTGAGGCTGTCTCTCCTCACGTCCGGGACGCCGGCATGTTCGACTACGTGATTGCCGGTGGCGGCACCGCGGGGTGCGCGCTGGCCGCGCGGCTGTCGGAGGACCCGGATGTCACGGTGTGTCTGCTCGAGGCCGGGCCGTCCGATGTCGGCGACGACAACATCCTGGTCCTGTCGGAGTGGATGCATCTGCTGGATTCCGGCTACGACTGGGACTACCCGGTGGAACCGCAGGAACGCGGCAACTCTTTCATGCGGCACGCGCGGGGCAAGGTGCTCGGTGGCTGCTCGTCACACAACTCGTGCATCGCGTTCCTGCCCCCAGCGGAGTGCCTTGACGAGTGGGTGACCATGGGTGCCGAAGGGTGGAGCGCCGCCGAGGTCCTGCCGCTGACCGAGCGTCTCAAGCAGACGGTGTTGCTCCGCGACGTCCCGCCGGAAGACCCCTGTGGCTCAGCGGTTCTCGAGGCGGCGGCGACGGTCGGGATGCCGACCGTCGGGTTCAACCGGGGCGAGACCGTTCGAAACGGCGCAGGCTGGTTCCAGATCAACGCCGCCGAGGACGGCACCAGGATGTCCAGCTCGCACGCGTACCTGCACCCCATCCTGGGCTCCCGGCGCAACCTGGAGGTGCGGACGGGCTGCTGGGTGGCCGAAATCCTGTTCGACGACACCCTTTCCGCCACCGGAATCCGCTACCAGCGACCGGATCTCACCGGATACGACGAGGTCTCGGCGCGGCGCGAAGTCATCGTCACCGCAGGTGCGATCGACACCCCGAAGTTATTGATGCTCTCGGGAATCGGGCCGAGCGTGCACCTGCGGGAAATGGGCATCGATGTCCGAGTCGACTCCCCGGGGGTCGGCGCCAACCTCGACGACCACGTCGAGGGCCTGGTGTTCTGGGAGGCGTCCCGGCCGATGGTGACGACATCCACGCAGTGGTGGGAGATCGGGTTGTTCACGTGCGTGGACGAGGGCAGCGCCCAGCCGGATCTCATGATGCACTACGGCAGCGTGCCCTTCGACATGAATACACTTCGGCGTGGGTACCCGACGACCGACAATGGATTCTGCTTGACGCCCAACGTGACTCAGGGCCGGTCGAGGGGCACGGTGCGCCTTCGCAGCCGTGACTTCCGCGACCGGCCACGGGTCGACCCACGGTACTTCACCGATCCCGAGGGTTACGACGACCGGATCATGCTGACCGGTGTCCGACTGGCCCGCAGGATCGCCGAGCAGCCGGCGCTGGCGGCGTGGGTGTCCCGCGAGCTCGCGCCGGGGCCCGACGCGACGACCGACGACGAACTGCTCGACTACATCCACCAATGCCACAACACCGTGTACCACCCGGCGGCGACGGCGCGGATGGGTTCGGTCACTGACCCGATGGCGGTTCTCGACCCGCAACTGCGAGTCAAGGGTACCTCTCGGCTACGAGTCGTCGACGCCTCGGCGATGCCGAAGCTGCCCGCGGTGAATCCCAACATCACGGTGATGACAATGGCGGAGAAATGTGCCGATCTCATCCGAAATAAATGACCTGACAGCAGGTCTCAAATCGTTCCTGGGCGAGCACACGCCGTTCCAGGGGATGTCCGACGATGAGCTCTCCGATCTGGCAGCAGGCTCGACGTTCGCGGAGTTCCCCGCGGGGGCGGTCGTCGCCGACTATGCGACGCGGGTGCCCGACGACGTGTGGATGGTCCGCAAGGGTCAGGTGACGCTGCAGGCGAGCGCAGACGGCACCACGATCGACACCGTCGGCGAAGGCGGCATCTTCGGCTACACCCCGCTGCTCACCGGCGGCGGAATGGAATTCGTGGCGCGTGCCACGGAACCGAGCACCCTTATCCGGCTTCCGGGAGCGCCCGTGCGGGCACAGTTCGCCAAACCCGCGGGTCTGGCGTTCCTGGCATCGACGGCGTGGAACGTCGGCCGGGCCGATCGGCCGACGATCGCACCCACAACCGACAGCAGGCCGGTCGGCGAACTGGTCGGTGGCGACGTGCTTGTGATCGGGCCCGACGCGTCGGTGCGCGACGCCGTCTGCCGGATGACCGAGCACCACGTGTCCTATGCGCTGATCCGGCTGCCGGACGGAGAGTTGGGCATCTTCACCGATCACGACCTGCGGACCCGGGTGGTCGCCGCAGGCGTCTCGATCGACGCGCCGATCACCCAGGTGATGAGCGCCCCGGCGCGCCGTGTCACTGCGGATCTGACCGCCGAGACGGTGCTGATGGACATGCTGGAATGCGGTCTGCGGCACATGCCGGTCGTGACGTCGCGCGGCGAGGTGGTCGGCGTGCTGGAGGATGCCGACCTGTTGGCCGCTTCGGCGCGGCAGAGTTTCATGCTGCGGCGCTCCATCGGATTGGCCGGTGACGCAGCCGAACTGCAGAGAGTCGGACAGCGGGTCACCGGCGTGGCCGCCGATCTGTTCCGGAATGGCACGAAGGCGTCTGCCACCAGCGCGATCCTGTCGGTCGTCATCGACAGCCTGGTTCGCAGGGCACTGGAACTGGCACTCGCAGAAGCCGGTGGCGAGATTGCGACGGATTCGCCTGGTTGACGCTCGGCAGCGTTGCACGTCGGGAGGCGGTGCCGTCGTCCGACGTCGACAGCGCGCTGTCCTGGCGTGACGACATGTCTTCGGCGAGTGAGGAATTGCGGGCCATCGCCGCCCGCACGCACGAAATCCTGGATGGTTGCGGACTGCCGTCGGACCGCAACGGCGCCGTCGCATACGCGCCGCTCTTCTCGCGCTCGCAGTCCGAGTGGTTCACCGCGGCGGAGGGCTGGCTCTCCGATCCGTTGCGCGGACAGGGCCTGATGATGTCGTCGTTGCTCATCGACGGGCGGGTCGTTTGGGGCGACGCATCGCTGCACACGGTTCCCGGTGCCTACCGCTCGATGCGGGCCGAACATTCCGACGCGTTGCGGCTGCAGCGACTCGATGCGCTGGCGGCCCGGGTCAAGACCCGGTCGCTGCGCGACGTATTGGCGCGGCGCAGCGGCACATTCGACCTCAAGCACCACGCGATAACGCCGATCGTCAACCTCGCGCGTTGGGGCGGACTGAGTGCCGGCGTCGCCTCGGCGTCGACCCCGGCCCGGCTGAGCGCCGCAGCGCAGGCGGGTGCGATCAGCGACCGCGATGCCGAGACACTATGCGATGTCTTCCTCATGTTGCAGCGGCTGCGGATGGCCCATCAGGTCAACCAGATAGCCGCCGGTCACACGCCGGGCGACGTGATCACCTCCTCCGAGCTCTCGCCGCTGAACCGCAGTCTGCTCGGCGACGGACTTCGCGAGATAGTCGCTGTCCAGAGGCGCGTCCGCAACGTCGGAGCCCTGCCCGGATAGGCTGGAGAAGTCATGGGGGAGAAGGACCAGAAACCCGACCGCAAACCTGAGGCGGCCGTGCAGTCGGTCGACCGTGCGTTGCTCGTGCTCGAGATCCTGGCGTCGCTCGGGCAGGCCGGCGCCACCGAGATCGCCGCCGAACTCGGTGTTCACAAATCGACCGTGTCGCGGCTGATCGCCGTGCTGGAGTCGCGCGGCTATGTCGAGCAGACATCGGAACGGGGCAAGTATCGGCTCGGGTTCACGATCGCGCGACTGGCGAGGGCCAGCAGCGGGCACCTCGATTTGGTGAAGCTCAGCCAGGACGTCTGCGACAGCTTGGCCCGCGATGTGGGGGAGACGACGAATCTGGCGGTCCTGGACGATGACCGCATCGTCAACATCGCCGAGGCGATCGGCCCCGAGCAGATCACGTTGCGAACCTGGATCGGGCAGAGCTGCCCGGCGCACGCGACGTCGAGCGGCAAAGTGCTGCTTGCCGGCCTCGAACCCGCAGATGTCCGCCACCGACTGGGCGCCACCCTGGAATCGTTCACTGCCCACACCGTGGTGACGCTCGCCGATCTGGAGCGTGATCTGCTCGCCGTACGGGAGCGGGGATGGGCCAGTGTCGCCGAGGAGCTCGAGCTAGGCCTCAACGCCGTGTCCGCTCCTGTCTACGACTCCAATTCTAAAATTGTTGCTGCACTGAGTGTTTCGGGACCAGCATATCGTTTGAGCCCGGACCGTTTTTCAGAGATCGCCAAGCAGACGGCGGCTGCCGCCGAGGTGATCAGCCGCCGCCTCGGCTGGGTCGAACGCGACCGAGGATGACGTCATCCCGCTTTGTGCAGTGTTGACGAATCGCCGGTGATCACTGCAAGGATGTTGCGCCACGAATCCGACGGCACGTTGATGACGTCGCTATGTGCGTCAGGGCCTGCCATCGGCCTGCCATCGTCGTAATCACCTGCTGACAAATGGATTACGCCCGGCATCTCGTCGGGGTCGGCGCCATGTGGGCTCGTCGGAAGGCCCTGCACCGCTTCGATGAGGTCGCCGGGGGCTGTCATCGAGAATCGCAACACATCGGGGTTGCGGTTGTGCCAGTCGGACGGGTCGTCGACACCGACACCGGCTCCTGCCGCAGCCAGGTAGAGGGTGCGGTCGGCTGTCAGGCCGAAGACCTCGGCGGTGCCCATGATGGATCCGCCATAGGAGTGGCCGATGTAGGTGACCGGGATGTCGCGCCCAGTGGCGTCGACAGTGCGGTCCACGTCCTCGCTGAAAGCCACCAGGCGCGGCGCCATTTCCAGGGCGTAACGGGGATCGGCGGCATCGACGATCCCTGCGGCATTGGCACCGCGGGGAAACGGGCCGCCGAGGTAGGTGATGGCCGCGACCTCGCCGCGGGTGGCGGAGACAAAGCGCCTCGCCGTCCTGGTGTTCGCTGTCGAGTCCTCGATCGTGGTGTTCAGCCCCGGGACCATGACGGCGACGCTCTTGGCGGTGGCGAGATTGCCGTTCAGCTCGATCAGCGATGCCCGGTCGGGGTCGAACGCGAGAATCTGGCGATCGACCCGGCGGCCGGTGCGGGCCGGGTCATCGACCTCGCCGAGCAGACCCTGGTAGAACGCAACGCGCCCTTGCCAACCCGGGGTGCCGGCACCGCGTTCGTCGGCAATCGCCTGCGCGATGTTGGTCCGGTTGGCTGCGGACCGCATCGCCCAGGGCACACCGTCGGTGTTGCCGACCTGTTTGGGGAATTCGTCGATAAGGCGTTGGCGCTGTTCGGGTGTCATCGCGGCGATCTGATTGGCGATTCGATCCTGGCCGATCGCCGACCAGCCCGCGACGACGTCGGCCAACGGAACCGGCCAGGAACCCGCCGGGGCCGTCGGCGCAGGCGGCGCGTGCGGTGGGTTCAACGCGTCGACGATGTCGTGGGCGGCGTCGGCGTCGGCCGCACCAAGCCGGTCGAGGGCCGCAACGATCCGGGTCGTCAGCACATCGCAGGTCACCGTGGAACTTCCGCCGGACAGCGACACAAGCAGTGGTGAGGTTGCGCCCCCGGTGACCGAGCCGTCGTCGGCGACCGCGAACCCTTCCGCGCGTGCCGCCACCACCAGGTCGAGCACGTCTGCTTGCGCCAACCCCATCTGCTCGGCACCGTCACGGGCGGCGACCGCCGCGGCGATCAGGCACCGCGTCGCCACCGCGCCGCCCGCGGAAATCGCCCCGCCATGGCGGCGGGCGGCCTCGGCGGCGGAGCCCGCCCAGAAGTCGCGGCTTCCGTCGATTCCCGACACGACGGTGTCGATGCGGGCCTGCAGGTCGGCCGCGGCGGCGTCCCAGTCGTCGGCAGCCTCGCGTAGCGAGGCCGGTCGCCACGCTTCGGCTTGCGCGACGGTCGGCCGCGTCACGGCCGAGGAAAGCGGTTTGCGCTACGCCGGTCGGCCCGCTCGAATGCGTCGGCCGACAGGTGCGCCGCGACGGCCCACCCGCGCATGTTGGCGATCACGTCGGTGAGCTTGGCGGCGATCAGATCGGGCGCAGGAACAATGCCGACCGACGAACCTGGCAGATCATCGGTCGGCATTGTCGGCCAACGCATTTCGTCGATCGCGTCGGCGGCTTCGGTGACGTGGTCAGCGACTGCGCGCAGCGCGCCCAGATCGACTTCGGTGTTTCCCCCCATGCCTCATGCTGGCAGATCAGCGCGTTGCGGCGCTGAAGTTATCCACAGGCACCTTGGCGTGGTGGCCGGCGCACGATCCTTCATGCTGCCCTGCAGCTGTGGTCGCTTGTCTCCGACGGGTGCTACCGTGCCCTCCGTTACGCATGCGTCAATAAAAGGAAGGGACGAGGATCAATCGATGAGTGCACCGGGCTGGTATCCCGATCCATCTAATCAGAGCCGCCAACGTTACTTCGACGGCAAAGCGTGGACCGAGAACTACGCTCCGTTCGGCGGACCGACACCAGGCATTGGCCAACCCGCGAAACCGGGCATGTCCAGAGGAATGAAGATCGGCCTCGGAGTAGGGGCGGCAGTATTGGCGTTGATCGCCCTCGGCTCTTTCGGCAGTAGTGACAAGAGCACCGAGACTACGTCCAGCTCGACCACTCCGACTTCGTCTTTCCTCGACAAGTCCACGTCGACCCCCGTGAAGCCCGCCAGCGAGGTCGCCGCTCCCGCAGGCTCGACCGTTCGCGACGGCAAGTTCGAGTTCCAGGTGCTCGGTGTTGAGCGGTCGGTCACGAAGGAGGGGATCTTCAACCCGGAGCAGGCCAAGGGCGAGTCTTCATCGTCCACCTCCGGGTGATGAACATCGGGGACGACGCCCGGAGCTTCTCTGCTTCCAGCCAGCATCTGATCATCAACGGGAACAAGTACGACGCTTCCAGCTCGATCAGCGACGAGCACTGGAGGGAGGACATCAACCCCGGCCTCGGTATCGAGGCGAGCGTGACATTCGACATCCCACCAGGTGCGGCGCCTGAAGCAATCGAGTGCCACGACTCGATGTTCTCGGGGGGAGCGTTGCTCGCGCTCTAACGCCGTTTGGATGGCATGGCGGGCTCTCTCCTCGGTGTTACGTAGGGCAGGAGACGCCAGAAGGGCACCCCGTAAGGTGCCCTCCGAGCATCTTTATTCAGTTGTGGCATTTGGCATTACGCCTTAGCGGGCGTCGTGCAGGCGCACGATACCGGCGGGGTTGGCGAGACCGAACCCGACGCGGGAGACCGCCCGGATCTGAGTCGCGTCCGATCGCGTTGCGGCGCTGGAGTTATCCACAGGCGCCTCGGGTCTGATGAACCTAGAGTGGATCTATGGCTCGTCACGTGAAACCCGACGAGTATGCCGCGCACCGGAAGAAGATCCTCGACGCGGCGTTGCAACTCATGCACGACAAGGGCTATGAGCGGATGACCATCCAGGACGTGCTGACCGAGCTGCAGATGTCCAAGGGCGCGCTCTATCACTACTTCGATTCCAAGGAGGCACTCCTCGAAGGAGTCGTAGAGTCGATGGGAGAGAGTGTGTCGGCGGCCCTGCGGCCCGCCGTTGACGATCCCTACCTGAACGCTATCGATAAGGTGCGCGCGTACTTCGAGGTATCCACCGCGTGGCGGTCCCGGCATGTCGCCGCGGTGACCACCACCATGCGGCTCTGGCGAGACGACAGCAATGCGTTGCCGCGGCAGAAGATGTCCGAACAGTCAATGCGGTCCACGACCCCATTGCTCGAGTCGATCATCAATCAGGGCTGCCGGGAGGGCGTTTTTGACACCGAACACCCGCACGAGGCGGCGATCATTGTCACAGGGATGGGCCTGCACCTGGCGGACGCGATCATCGACGCCATCGACGCTGATGGAACGGGGCCGCTGGGTGCAGGCGGACCTCGCGCTCAATCCGTAATGGCCGCCTACACCGACGCGTTCGAACGTATTCTCGGCGCGCCGTCAGGCTCGCTCGAGGTGAGGGACTGATTCCGTCTCTGCTCCACGCCTGCGCGAAGCTGATCGCGATCGCCACGAAGGTGAGTGTCAACCGCGACGTTCTGCGCGGCTAGTGCGCCGTCGCCGGAAAGTACCCCGTAAGCTCGTTGAGGTGCAGCGGCGAATCATGGGCATCGAGACTGAATTCGGTGTGACCTGCACCTTTCACGGCCATCGGCGACTCAGTCCCGACGAGGTCGCGCGCTATCTCTTTCGTCGGGTGGTGTCGTGGGGCCGCAGCTCCAATGTCTTCCTGCGCAACGGCGCCCGGCTGTACCTGGACGTCGGCAGCCACCCGGAATATGCGACGGCCGAGTGCGACAGCCTGGTGCAGCTGGTTACCCATGACCGCGCAGGCGAGCGGGTGCTCGAAGACCTGCTGATCGATGCCGAGCAGCGGCTGGCCGACGAGGGCATCGGCGGCGACATTTACCTCTTCAAGAACAACACCGACTCGGCGGGCAACTCGTACGGCTGCCACGAGAACTACTTGATCGTGCGGGCAGGCGAGTTCTCCCGGATCTCCGATGTGCTGCTGCCGTTCCTGGTCACCCGTCAGCTCATCTGCGGCGCGGGCAAGGTGTTGCAGACACCCAAGGCGGCCACCTTCTGCCTCAGCCAACGCGCAGAGCACATCTGGGAAGGCGTGTCGTCGGCGACCACCCGCAGCCGCCCGATCATCAACACCCGCGACGAGCCGCACGCCGATGCCGAGAAGTACCGCCGCCTGCACGTCATCGTCGGCGACTCCAACATGTGCGAGTCGACGACGATGCTGAAAGTGGGCACGGCCGCGCTGGTGCTGGAGATGATCGAGTCCGGAGTGGCGTTCCGCGACTTCTCGCTGGACAACCCGATCCGGGCGATCCGCGAGGTCAGCCACGACCTGACCGGCCGACGGCCGGTGCGACTGGCAGGCGGGCGTCAGGCCAGCGCGCTGGACATCCAGCGCGAGTACCACTCCAGGGCCGTCGAACATCTGCAGACCCGCGAACCCAACGCACAGATCGAGCAGGTCGTCGACCTGTGGGGACGCCAGCTCGATGCGGTCGAGAGCCAGGACTTCGCGAAGGTCGACACCGAGATCGACTGGGTCATCAAGCGCAAGCTTTTCCAGCGCTACCAGGACCGTTACGACATGGAGCTGTCCGATCCAAAGATCAGCCAGCTCGACCTGGCCTACCACGACATCAAACGCGGCCGGGGCGTCTTCGATCTGCTGCAGCGCAAGGGGCTGGCGGCGCGGATCACCACCGACGAGGAAATCGAGGACGCGGTCAACACTCCACCGCAGACCACCCGCGCCAAGCTGCGCGGCGAGTTCATCAGCGCCGCACAGGAAGCCGGCCGCGACTTCACCGTCGACTGGGTCCACCTCAAGCTCAACGACCAGGCCCAGCGCACCGTGTTGTGCAAGGACCCGTTCCGCTCCGTCGACGAACGGGTCAAGCGGCTGATCGCCAGCATGTAAGGCCCGACGAGCGCTCAGCCTGTACGGTTTGGCCGGAAATCTGTACAACGATGCGCTCAGCCGTTATCCACAGGGCTTACTGGCGGCTTCCCGCCGGACCAACCCACAATTCCGGAATGCCGCCTGAGCTCAGCGCCGTCTTCGCCGCGCAGGGCGGGGTCGCCACTTCAGCGCAGATTCTTTCTCACCTGAGCCGCCGCGGGATGCAGCGTCGGCTGAAAAGCGCCGAGTTGGTGAAGATATTTCCGGCCATCTACAGCCTTGGCGCACCCGAAGCGCTCACCTGGCTACGTGGGCTGGACCTGCGGTGCGGTGAACATGTCGCGGTGTGTTTGGGCACCGCCGCGGCGATCTTCGGTTTCGACACCGAGGGTGTCACCGAGCTGCATGTTCTCAACCCGAAGGGCCATCTCCTGCGTGATCACACTGGTCTGGTGGTGCACCGGCGGGACGGCGCCCCGCTCACCAGTTACCGCGGTCGCCGACTCACGACCCCGGGTTGGACCGCGGTGGAGGTCGCGCGGAACCTGCGCCGACTCCGCGCGTTAGCGACTCTCGACGCGGCCTGAGAAGTCAGATGTGCGATCGCCGGGACTTGTTTGTAGCAGCGAAAGCCCAGGCAGGCCGCCGGGGCATGGGGGTTCGAGACCTCATTCCGAAAGCCCGGCCCGAGGCAGAGTCGCCGATGGAGAGCGAGGCCCTGCTCGCAATGCTCGACGGCGGGCTGCCAGAACCCGTTTTGCAGTACGAGATCGTCGACCGGGACGGACACCTGTGGCGAGTCGACTTCGCGTGGCCGGATCGCCGGGTCGCCGTTGAATACGACGGATTTGATTGGCACAGTTCACCAGAGGCGCTGCGGCGGGATGGCCAGAAAAGAGCTGCCCTCGAGGAGATCGACTGGCGGATCGTGTCCATCGTCAGCGACGACGTCCGACGGCACCGCGACGTGATGATCCGCCGCATCGATGCCCAACTCGCGCGAATCGTGGCCGCGTGAACGCTCAGCTGT
The DNA here is from genome assembly GCA_963713225.1 of uncultured Actinomycetota bacterium. Lineage (GTDB taxonomy): Bacteria > Actinomycetota > Actinomycetes > Mycobacteriales > Mycobacteriaceae > Mycobacterium. The sequence continues at coordinate 277,786 of CAVQLB010000008.1, forward strand.
GTACGGTCGCGACGCGAAATTCCGTACAGGGCCGAGCGCTCGCCTGCGACGCGACTGACACTAGGCTGAGCCGAGTGGGGATCTCCAAAGTCGAGCGGCTGATGAATCTCGTCATCGCGCTGCTGTCCACCCGCACCTACATCAGTGCAGAGCGCATCCGGGAAACTGTGTACGGCTACTCGGACAGCGCCAGCGACGACGCGTTCTCGCGCATGTTCGAGCGCGACAAAAACGAACTCCGCGATCTCGGCATCCCGCTGGAGACCGGCCGGGTCTCCCAGTTCGACCCGGCCGAGGGCTACCGCATCAACCGGGAGGCCTATGCGCTGCCTGCCGTCGACCTGACGGCCGACGAAGCCGCCGCCGTTGCGGTCGCCACCCAGCTGTGGGAGTCGCCGGAGCTGATCACCGCGACTCAGGGTGCATTGCTCAAACTGAGGGCGGCCGGTGTGGACGTCGACGCCGGAGACGCCGGCGTCGCCATCACCTCGACCGCCGGGATGCCCGGCATCCGCGGCTCCGAGGAAGTCTTGGGAATTCTGTTGTCCGCCATCAATTCCGGTCAGGCCGTGCAGTTTCCGCACCGGCCCGCGCGCAGCGAGCCGTACACGGTCCGCACCGTCGAGCCGTGGGGTGTGGTCACCGATCGGGGGCGCTGGTACCTCGTCGGCCATGACCGCGACCGGGAGGCCACCCGCACTTTCCGGCTGTCGCGCATCGGCGCCGACGTGACGGCCATCGGCCCCGCCGGTGCGGTCAAGGCGCCCGACGGGGTTGACCTGCGCGAGATCGTGCACAAGGTGATCGGGGAGACGGCAACCGGAACGCAGGCCAGGGTGTGGGTCGCCGACGGGCGTGGCACCGCGCTGCGGCGCCGGGCCGAGGTCGTCGGTCCGCGGTCGCTGAACGGCCGCAGCGGCGAGGAGATCAGCGTCGACATCGGGATGAACGACCGGCTGGTTCGGGAAATCGCGAGCTACGGTGCAGACGCGGTGGTGCTGGAGCCGCAGTCGCTGCGCGACGAGGTGCTCGACCGGCTGCGTGCGCATGCGGGGGAGGCGTCGTGAGTCCCGTTTCGTCGCGGCTGGTCAGGCTGCTGAATATGGTCCCGTACTTCCAGGCCAACCCGAGGATCACCTATGCCGAGGCCGCGTCGGACCTCGGCGTGACCGAGAAACAGCTGCGCGACGACCTCAACCAGCTGTGGATGTGTGGCCTGCCCGGTTACGGGCCCGGCGACCTGATCGACTTCGAGTTCTCCGGCGACACCATCGAGGTCACCTTCTCGGCGGGCATCGACCACCCACTGCGGCTGACCTCGCCGGAGGCCACCGGCGTCCTGGTTGCCCTGCGCGCTCTCGTCGACGTACCAGGCATGGTCGACCCGGAGGCGGCGCGCAGCGCGATCGCGAAGATCGAGTCGGCGGCGGGCACGGTCTACCACGGCGCCGAGGCCGCAGTCGACGAGCCTGCCCCGGCGGAAAGTCGGGCGGCGGCCGCGGTGCGCGCCGCGGTCCGCGACGACCACGCGCTGTCGATCGAGTACTATTCGGCCTCCCACGACATGCTGACCAGCCGGATCGTGGATCCGATCCGGGTGCTGCTGGTCGCCGAGCACAGCTACCTGGAGGCGTGGTGCCGGTCGGCCGAGGGCGTGCGGCTGTTCAGGTTCGACCGCATCGTCGACGCGTCGGTCCTCGACGAGCCGTCGGCGCCGCCGCAGCCCGCCGTGGCGGCCCCACCGGACACCTCGCTGTTCGACGCGGACCCCGCGCTGCCGTCGGCGACGCTGCTCATCGACCGCGCGGCGTCGTGGATGTTCGACTACTACCCGCTGCGGGTGGTCCGGGAACTGCCCGGCGGGGCATGCGAGGCCGCCATGACCTACGCCTCCGACGAGTGGATGGCCCGCTTCGTGCTGGGCTTCGGGTCCGGCGTCCGGGTGCTGGCGCCCGAAGCGCTGGCCCAGCGGGTGCGCGACTCGGCCGCGGCGGCACTGCGTGCGTATGGAGTCGGTGTTGAAGCGGGCGGGTAGACTCGCCCCAGACGTCTGGAGGTGACCCAAATTGGGCGGTCTACAACCCTGGCACTGGGTAATCGTCATCGCGGTCTTCGTTCTGCTCTTCGGCGCAAAGAAGCTTCCGGATGCGGCCCGTTCGCTCGGTAAGTCAATGCGGATCTTCAAGTCGGAGATCAAGGAGATGCAGTCCGACTCCAAGCCGGAGTCCGACGCGCAGGCGCCACCCGCGACCCCGATCGCCTCGGAGCGTGTCGACACCCCCGATCCGCATTCCGAGCCCACCGACAAACGACCGGCCTGACCGAGGGCGACCAACCGGGCGTGGCACGATGCCGCGTCGGTAGGCCTTGTTCATAGGTTTATAGGCAGGCTCAGTGCAGACCCCCGGAATCCTCAAGCGACTGGATCCTCGGCGACGCCGCGCGCGCGCAAACCCGGACGGCACCATGTCGCTGGTCGATCATCTGCACGAACTTCGCAACCGGTTGCTGATGGCGATGGCCGCGATCGTGCTGACGACCATCATCGGGTTCTTCTGGTACACGAACAGCTTCTTCGGGTTTCACAGTCTCGGCGAATGGCTTCGCGGGCCGTACTGCGCGCTGCCCGCCTCCGCGCGCGCCACCATTGCGCCCGACGGTGAGTGCCGGTTGTTGGCCACCGCCCCGTTCGACCAGTTCATGCTGCGCCTCAAGGTCGCGCTGACAGCGGGAATCATTCTTGCGTGCCCGATCTGGCTCTATCAGCTGTGGGCCTTCATCACACCAGGGCTGTACAGAAAGGAACGCCGCTTCGCGATGGCGTTCGTGAGCGTCGGCGCGCTGCTCTTCGTGACCGGGGCGGTGCTGGCCTACATCGTGCTGGCGAAAGCGCTGCATTTCCTTCTGACCGTCGGCAGTGATGTGCAGGTCACCGCGCTGTCAGGCCAGGAGTATTTCGGCTTCCTACTCAACCTGCTGCTGGTGTTCGGCATCAGCTTCGAGTTCCCGTTGCTGATCATCATGCTCAACCTCGTCGGTGTGCTGACCTACCAACGGCTCAAGGCGTGGCGGCGGGGATTGATCTTCGGGCTGTTCGTGTTCGCCGCGTTCGCCACCCCCGGTTCGGATCCGTTCTCGATGCTGGCGCTGGCGGTGGCGCTGTCGCTGCTGCTCGAGTTCGCCATCCAGATCGCCCGCATCCACGACAAGCGCAAAGCAAAACGGGAGGCCCTCGAGGACGTCCCAGACGAACAGGCCGCGTCGATCGGGGACGTTGAACCGGTCGAGGCGCCGACCGCCGTGCCCACCCCGTCGCGGCTCGTGGTCGATGACGACGCCACTTAGCGGCGAACTCGCGGCCTTCACCGAACAACTGCCGTTCACCCTGGACCCCTTTCAGCAGCGGGCCTGCGAGGGTCTGGAGGACGGACATGGCGTGCTGGTGTGCGCGCCGACCGGCGCGGGCAAGACGGTGGTGGGGGAGTTCGCCGTCCACCTGGCGCTCGCCGCGGGCCGAAAGTGCTTCTACACCACACCGATCAAGGCGCTGAGCAATCAGAAACACGCCGACTTCGTTCGCCGTTACGGTCCGCAGCGCATCGGCCTGCTTACCGGTGACCAGTCGATCAATGGAGATGCACCGGTAGTGGTGATGACCACCGAAGTGCTACGCAACATGTTGTATGCGGATTCGCCCACGCTGCATGGTCTTTCGTACGTGGTGATGGACGAGGTGCACTTTCTTGCCGACCGGATGCGCGGGGCGGTGTGGGAGGAGGTGATCCTGCACCTGCCCGAAGACGTGCGGCTGGTAAGCCTTTCGGCGACGGTCAGCAATGCCGAGGAGTTCGGCGGCTGGATCCAGACTGTGCGTGGAGACACCACGGTGGTCGTCGACGAACACCGGCCCGTCCCGCTGTGGCAGCACGTCATGGTGGGCAAGAAGTTGTTCGACCTCTTTGACTACCGGTCCGGCGATGCGGCGAAAACCGGTCGCGAGCTGCTGGTCGATCCGGAGCTGTTGCGGCACATAGTCCATCGGCGGGAAGCGGATCGACTGGCCGACTGGCGGCCGCGGGGTCGCGGTGGCCACCGGAGCCGCCCGACCATCTACCGAACGCCGTCGCGGCCCGACGTGGTCGAGATGCTGGATCACGAAGCGTTGTTGCCCGCGATCACGTTCATCTTCTCCCGCGTCGGCTGCGACGCGGCGGTCAAACAGTGCCTGCGGTCCTCGCTGCGGCTGACCACCGACCATGAACGCGCGCGCATCGCCGAGGTCGTCGACCGCCGGTGCGCTGACTTGTCCGAAGCCGATCTTGTCGTGCTGGGCTACCACGAATGGCGGGAGGGCCTGCTGCGCGGTCTGGCCGCGCACCACGCCGGAATGCTTCCGGTATTCCGCCACACCGTGGAAGAGCTGTTCACCGAAGGCTTGGTGAAAGCCGTATTCGCCACGGAAACACTGGCTTTGGGCATCAATATGCCTGCGCGGACCGTGGTCCTGGAGCGACTGGTGAAGTTCGACGGCGAGCAGCACGTCCAGCTGACTCCCGGGGAGTACACCCAGTTGACCGGCCGAGCGGGCAGGCGCGGCATCGACGTCGAAGGCCATGCGGTGGTGTTGTGGACTCCGGACGTCGACCCCGCAGAGGTCGCCGGTCTTGCCTCCACCCGCACGTTCCCGCTGCGTAGCTCCTTCGCGCCGTCCTACAACATGACGATCAACCTGGTGAACCAGATGGGCCCCAAGCAGGCGCACAAGCTGCTGGAACGCTCTTTCGCGCAGTACCAAGCGGACCGCTCGGTGGTCGGTCTGGTGCGCGCCATTGAACGGGGTGAGCGGATGCTCGACGAGATAGCCGCCGAACTCGGTGGCTCCGACGCCCCGATCCTCGATTACGCGCGTCAGCGCGCGGCCATCTCCGAGCGGGAGAAGGCCCAGTCGCGGGCGTCGCGCCTGCAGCGGCGCAACGCCGTCAACGATGTGCTGTCGGCGCTACGCCGCGGCGACATCGTCAACATTGCCAACGGGCGCCGCGCCGGCCTGGCGGTGGTGCTCGAACCTGCCCGCGACAGCGATGACCCCCGCCCGCTGGTGCTGACCGAAAACCGTTGGGCGGGACGCATTTCGTCGGCCGACTATTCGGGTGCCTCGGCGAAGGTGGGCACGATGACGTTGCCCAAGCGGGTCGAGCACCGCCAGCCGCGGGTGCGCCGCGACGTGGCGTCGGCGCTGCGGTCGGCGACGGCGGGGATGACGATCCCCAAGGGCAGGCGAAGTGGCCCACCACGCGAGCATGACGTCGATCCCGAGCTGGCGGGCCTGCGCAAGCGGCTGGCGGCGCACCCGGCCCACCGCCTCGGGGACCGCGAGGAGAAGGCCCGCCTCGCCGAGCGATACCTGCGCATCGAGCGGGACAACGCGCAGATTCAGCAGAAGGTGGCCGCGGCGACCGACTCGCTGGCCCGGACCTTCGACCGCATCGTCGCCCTGCTCACCGAACGCGGCTTCATCCACGCAGGAGACGGTGACCCCATGGTGACCGACGACGGTCGGCTGCTGGCCCGCATCTACAGCGAAAGCGACCTCCTGGTGGCCGAATGCCTGCGTGGGGGTGTATGGGAGGGCCTGGAATCCGCTGAGCTGGCAGGCGTGTTGTCGGCGGTGCTCTTCGAAACCCGCGGCGATTCGCCAGGGACCCCGCAGGCCGCCGACGTTCCGACCGCCAAACTGCGCCGCGCACTGGCCGACACCCGCAGGTTGGCCGCCGGCCTGCGGGCCGACGAGCAGCGGCACCGGATCTCGCCGAGCCGCGAGCCCGACGAGGGTTTCGTCAGCGCCATCCACCGATGGGCGACCACCGGCGACCTGGCGGCCGCACTCGCCGCGTCCGATATCGGCAACGCAGGATCGCCGCTGTCGGCAGGCGACTTCGTGCGCTGGTGCCGCCAGGTCCTCGATCTGGCCGACCAGGTCCGCAATGCCGCACCTACGCCTGAGCTCCGTGCCGCCGCGAAACGCGCCATCAACGACGTTCGACGCGGCGTCGTCGCTGTTGATGCAGGGTAGGGTGTTTGGCAGTCGCGACCACTAACGACCAGGAGAAACGATGAGCGGACCGCAGGGACCTGACCAGACGCAGCCGTGGCCGGGTCAGGACCAGCCGTCGAGCGACCCGTCCAACCAGCCGCCGGCGTGGCAGCAGCCGACGCCCGGCCAGGACCAGCCCGCCTGGCAGCAGCAGCCGCCTGCCTACACGCCGCAGCAGTATCCGTCGTATCCGCAGCCCGGCCAGCAGCCCTACACGCCGCAGCAGCAGTACCCGTCGACCGAGCAGTACGGCCAGCAGCCGCCCGCCGACTACAGCCAGCAGCCGTATCCGCAGTACGGACAGCCGGGACAGTACGGCCAGCAGCCAGGCCAATACGGTCAGCAGCCGGGCCAGTACGGCCAGTACGGCCAGTACGGCGTGCCCGAGTCGGCAGAGGGGTCCAAGAAATCGATGACCCTTATCGGCGGCGTGGTCGGCCTGCTCGCCGCGCTGGTCGTGGCCGTGGTCGCGGTCCTGGGCTTCTGGAAGCCGGGCTTCTTCGTCACCACCAAGCTTGATGTCGGCGCGGCGCAGTCGGGAGTCCAACAGATCCTCACCGACGAGTCCAACGGTTACGGCGCCAAGAACGTCAAGGACGTCAAGTGCAACGACGGCCAGAGCCCGACGGTGAAAAAGGGTGGGACCTTCGACTGCGAGGTCAGCATCGACGGCACCAAACGGCAGGTGACGGTCACCTTCCAGGACGACAACGGCACGTACGAGGTGGGTCGGCCGAAGTAGCCGACTATTCGAGAGTGCCGTACTGGCCGTCGAGGACGAAGCTGTGCGCGCCGACCTCGCAGTGCACTGGGCGTTGGTAATTGACCCAACAGATCGCCGCGCCGTTCTCAAGTCGATGACCGGGCTTCATATGCAACCGGCTAGTTGCCAGGCAACGCGTCAAGTGCCTTCTGCAGTCGGCCAATTGACGATGTGATGCCGTACTGCTCGGCGAGCTTGGCGACTTTGCGCGGGTGCTCGGCGGCCAGCGGCAGCGTGTCGGACGGCGTCGAGAAATTCACGTCGGCGTCGATCGCTACCTTGACCACGGGTCCGGCGGCCTCGATGTAGTCGGTGGCCGCCAGCAGCTTCGTCCGATAGGCCTTGGACATCTTCGATTTCGGGTCGTGAGCGGCGGCGAGGATGTCTTCCAGCGAGCCGTGTTGCGCCAGCAGTGTGGCCGCAGTCTTCTCGCCGACGCCAGGTACGCCGGGCAGCCCGTCGGACGGATCGCCGCGCAGCAGCGCCAGCTCGGCGTAGGCGGGACCGGCCCGGTCGACGGGCACGCCGTAGTTCTCCGCCACCTCGGCGGGCCCGTACTTCGTCGCCTTCGCCAGGCCGCGACCGAGATAGAGCACCCGGACCGACACCGGCTCGTCGCGCACCAGCTGAAGCAGATCGCGGTCGCCGCTCACGACGACGACCGGGTCCTTGCGCTCGCGGCCGGCCAGGGTGCCCAGCACGTCGTCGGCCTCGCAGTCCGGCGCACCGGCCGTGGCGATGCCGAATGCGTCCAGAATCTCCATGATCATGTCGACCTGCGGAGTGAGCTCGTCGGGCACCTCTTCGACATCGGGTCCCTCGGCCTGAACCTCCTCGACCCGATGCGCCTTGTACGACGGGATCAGGTCCACCCGCCACTGCGGGCGCCAGTCGTCGTCGCGACACACCACGAGGCGGTTCGGTCGCTCGCGGGTGATCAGTGTCGCGACCGCATCCAGGAAGCCGCGCAGGGCGTTGACCGGTCGTCCGTCGGGCGCGGTGATCGAAGACGGCACGCCGAAATAGGACCGAAACCACATGCTGGCGCCGTCGAGCAGTAACACGGGAGCTGCCACGGTCACCGACAGTAGCGTGAGGTATGGCCTTCAGCGTGAATCGAATCGACCATGTGGTGATTAACTGCCGCGACGTCGACGCCACTGCCGATTGGTACGTGCGCGTGCTCGGCATGCGCCGCGAGGTCTTCGGCGACAACCGGGTGGCGCTGTTCTTCGGAAACCAGAAGATCAATGTCCGGCCTACCGGGGCGCCGAACTGGAAGACGGGCGCCGTCGACGCTCCCGGGTCGCTCGACCTCTGCTTCATCGCCGAGATCGGCCCCGACGACGTCGGCGAGCACCTCCGGTCCTGCGGTGTGACGATCACCGAGGGTCCCGTCACCAAGACGGGTGCGCTCGGACCTATGACGTCGCACTACTGTCACGACCCGGACGGCAACCTGATCGAGGTCGCCAGCTATTCGGCGCCCGATTAGCCTGATATTCATGACGGCAGGGCGATTCAGCACCGATGTGTACGCGCAGCGACTCCGTTCTGCCGCGGCGGCCGCGGCCGACGCGGGCCTGGCCGGCCTGGTCGTCACCCCCGGATACGACCTGCGCTATCTGATCGGTTCGCGCGCCCAGACCTTCGAGCGGCTGACGGCGCTGGTGCTGCCGGCCGGAGGAGAGCCGACCATCGTGGTCCCGCGGATGGAGCTGGCCTCGCTGAAGGAGTCCGCCGCCACCGAACTCGGTGTCACGGTGCGGGACTGGGTCGATGGCGACGACCCGTACCGGGTTGTCGCCGACGCATTGGGCGGGGCACCCGCCGCTGTTGCCGTCACCGATGCGATGCCCGCCCTGCACCTGCTGCCGCTGGCCGACGTGTTGGGCGTGATCCCGGTGCTCGCCACCGACGTGTTGCGGCGACTGCGAATGATCAAGGACGGCGGCGAGATCGACGCCCTGCGAAAAGCCGGGGCCGCCATCGACCGGGTGCACGCCCAGGTGCCGGAGTTCCTGGTGCCAGGGCGGACCGAGGCCGACGTGGCTGCCGATATCGCCGAAGCCATTGTCGCCGAGGGGCATTCGGAGGTGGCATTCATCATCGTGGGTTCCGGCCCCCATGGCGCCGACCCGCACCACGAGTGCTCCGACCGTGAGCTGCGGGCAGGCGACATCGTCGTCGTCGATATCGGCGGACCGTACGAACCCGGCTACAACTCCGATTCGACCCGGACCTACAGCATCGGTGAGCCGAAACCAGAAGTGGCGAAACGGTATTCAGTTCTCCAGCGGGCGCAGCGGGCCGCCGTCGACGCGGTACGCCCCGGCATTACCGCCGAACAGGTGGATGCGGTAGCGCGGGACGTGCTCGCCGAGGCCGGTCTCGCCGATGCGTTCGTGCACCGCACCGGCCACGGCATCGGGCTGTCGGTGCACGAGGAGCCCTACATCGTGGCGGGCAACGATCTGCCGTTGGCCGAGGGCATGGCGTTCTCCGTCGAGCCGGGCATTTACTTCCCGGGCCAGTGGGGCGCCCGCATCGAGGACATCGTGATAGTCACCGCCGATGGCGCCGAACCGGTGAACAGCAGGCCGCACGAACTGATCGTGGTGCCAGCGGGCCCGAGTCCCTCCGCCTAGTCGCCGGTGCGGTCGAGCAGCTCCGACGAGCCGAGGACCCGTTCGACCCGCACCTCGATGACCACCCGCCGCGGATTGACCCGCGGGGTCCGGTAACGCTGGGCATACCGAAGTTCTGCGTCGCGGACGGCCTCGGCGTCGGTGTTCACCGTGGCGCGGCCCTCCAGCGACAACCACCGGGCACCGTCGACCTGGCTGAGCACGGCGATGCCGCGCTGCTCGGCGTTGACGGACTTCTGCGACCCTCCGCTGGTGATGACGCGGGCCACGTGGGTCAACGGGTCGAACGTGAAACCGACCGCGACGACGTGCGGCGTATTGTCGGACCGCAACGTGGTCAACATCGCCAGGTGACGCTCGGTCAGGAACGCCAGCGCGTCGTTGGTGAGCCGGGTCGTTGCATTTGCCATCGGCTTCCAAACTAGCGCAGGTGATAATCGCAGCCGTGGATGACACGAGCGCCGGACCGGTGGTGATTTTCGGCGGCCGCAGCGAGATCGGCACCGAACTCGCGCAGCTGCTGGCGCCCGGCGCCTCCGTGGTGCTGGCCGCCCGCGGCGCCGACCGGCTCTCCCAGCAGGTCGCCGCCCTCGAGAAGGCCGGGGTGGCCACGGTCGACGTCCGCGAGTTCGACGGCGACGACCTGGCCTCCCACCCTGCGCTGGTGGCGTCGATCGTGGCCGACCACGGGCCGATCAGCACGGCGGTGCTGGCATTCGGCGTACTCGGCGACCAGGCTCGCGCCGAAAAGGACCCCGGGCACGCGGCGGCAGTGCTGCACACCGATTTCGTCGCCCAGGCGAGCTTGCTGACCGTGCTTGCCGACACCATGAGGTCAGCCGGGTCGGGAGCGATCGTGGTGTTCTCATCGGTGGCCGGGGTGCGGGTACGACGTGCCAACTACGTCTACGGCTCGGCGAAGGCCGGCCTGGACGGGTTCTGCAGCGGTCTCGCCGACGCGCTGCACGGCTCGGGGGTGCGACTGCTGCTGGTGCGGCCGGGGTTCGTCGTCGGGCGGATGACCGAGGGCATGGATCCCGCGCCGATGTCGAGCACACCGTCGCAGGTCGCATCGGCCACGGCGAAGGCGCTCGCCAGGGGCAGGCGCACGGTGTGGGTGCCGTGGGTGCTGCAACCCTTCTTCGTCGGGATGCGGCTGCTCCCGCAGTTCGTGTGGCGTAGGTTGCCGCGATGAGCGCTTGCGCGAAGAGCGGGGGGCTCCGGTGATCATCGTCGTGGGCGTCGGAGCCGATGGGTTGGTCGGCCTGGCACCCTCATCCCTCGCCGAATTGCGCAAGGCCGCAGTGATTTTCGGGTCACGCCGACAACTCGACCTGCTCGACGACAGTGTGCGGGGCGAGCGGCGCGTGTGGCCATCGCCGATGCTGCCCGCGCTTCACACACTGCTCGACGGTGTCGAGGGCGATGTACACGTGGTAGCCAGCGGCGACCCGTTGCTGCACGGAATCGGCAATACCCTGATTCGGCTGTACGGACCGGACCGGGTCGCCGTCCTGCCACACGTGTCGTCGGTGACGCTGGCGTGCTCGCGGGTCGGGTGGGCCGTCCAGGACACCGAGGTCATCAGCCTCGTCACCGGCCAACCACACGCCGCGGTGCGCACGGGCGGTCAGGCAGTGGTGATGTCCCGCGACGGCGCAAGCCCGGCCACGTTGGCGCGACTGCTCACCGACGGTGGACGCGGGGATTCCGAGATCACGGTGCTCGAACAGCTCGGCGGACCGGGCGAGCGGCGCCGGTCGGCCACCGCGCGCGAGTGGGCGACGCGACCGCCGGCCGACGTCGATGACCTCAACGTCATCGCCGTGCGGTATCTGCCCGATGACCGGCGGTTCGCGGTGTTGCCCGACGATGCGTACGAGCACGACGGGCAGATCACGAAGCAGACCATCCGCGCCGTGACGCTTGCGGTGCTCGCGCCACGACCGGGAGAGCTGCTGTGGGATGTCGGCGCGGGCGCGGGCAGCATCGCCGTCGAATGGTGCCGAAGCTCGCCCGGCTGCACGGCGGTGGCATTCGAACGCGACGAGAAGCGCAGTGTCTCGCTGCGATCCAACGTCGACTCGTTCGGTGTCCGCGTCGACATCCGTGGCGCCGCGCCGGAGGCCTTCGACGGCGCGCCCCAACCTGCGGCGATATTCATCGGCGGTGGACTGACCCAACCCGGACTGCTCGACGCCTGTTATGAGCGGCTGCCGCCAGGTGGTCGGCTCGTCGCCAACGTCGTCACCGCGGAGTCGGAAGCTCTGCTCACACATTGGTATTCGCGACTGGGCGGCGAGTTGCGGCGCTTCCAGCACTACCACGGCGAGGCGCTGGGCAAGTTCACCGGCTGGCGTCCCGCCATGCCCGTGACGCAGTGGGCGGTCACCAAACAATGACCGTCTACTTCATCGGTGCGGGGCCGGGTGCCGCCGACCTGATCACCGTGCGTGGGCAGCGGCTGCTGACCCGCTGCCCGGTATGCCTCTATGCGGGTTCGATCATGCCCGACGACTTGCTGGCGCTGTGCCCGCCGGATGCCAGGGTGATCGACACCGGGCCGCTCGACCTCGACCAGATCATCGGTGAGATCGTCGACGCACACGTCGCCGGGTTGGATGTGGCGCGACTGCATTCCGGCGACCCGTCGCTCTACAGCGCCGTGGCCGAGCAGTGCCGCCGCCTCGACGCGCTCGGCATCGACTACGAAATCGTGCCGGGTGTACCGGCTTTCGCCGCTGCGGCGGCTGTGCTCGGGCGCGAGCTGACGGTGCCGGGCGTCGCGCAGACCGTCACGCTGACCCGGGTCTCGACGCTGTCGACGGCGATGCCGCCGGGGGAGGACCTCCAGACCTTGTCCGCTCCGGGTGCGACGCTGGTACTGCATCTGGCCGCGGCCCAGGCCGAGGCAATCGTGCCGCAGCTGTTGGCGGGCGGCTATCGAGCCGAAACCCCTTGTGCGGTCGTAGCGTTCGCCAGCTGGCCGCAGCAGATCGTGGTGCGCTGCACCTTGGCCGAACTCGTCGACGAGATGCACACTGCCGATATCACCAAGACAGCAGTCATCGTGGTGGGCGACGTGCTGGCCGCGGAGGGCTTCGCGGACAGTTACCTGTACTCGTCCGATCGGGTGCGGCGAGGCCAACATTGATGCGGGTGCTTCTGCTTGGTGGCACCGCTGAGGCCCGAACCCTTGCCGCGCGGCTGCATCCCGGCGTCGAGGTCATCAGCTCGCTGGCCGGCCGGGTGCCGGACCCGGCCCTCCCGGTTGGCGAGGTCCGCATCGGCGGCTTTGGTGGTGTCGAGGGGATGCGGCGTTGGCTCAACGACTCGGATGTGGCCGCGGTCGTCGACGCAACCCATCCCTACGCCGCCACCATCACCGCACATGCCGCCGAGGTGTGTGCCGAGTTGAAGATCCCGCATCTGGTGCTGGCTCGACCCGCATGGCAGCCCGGCGATGCCCAACTGGTGAAGTCCGATATCGACGCCGCGAAATTCATTGGCGAAATGGGGTATTCGCGGGTATTCCTGACCACGGGCCGCACCGGTGTAGTGGCGTTCAGCGAAGTTGATGCGTGGTTTCTGATTCGCGCCGTCACCGCGCCGGATCCGCGGACCATGCCACGCCGCCACGAACTCGTGCTGTCGCGCGGCCCGTACCGCTACGCCGACGAAGTCCGACTGCTGCGCGAGCACGGCATCGACGCGCTGGTGACGAAGAACAGCGGTGGCGACATGACCCGCCCCAAGCTGGATGCCGCGGCCGCCCTCGACGTGGCGGTGGTGATGGTGGATCGGCCTGCCCTGCCCACGGGTGTCGCCACGGTCAGCACCGTCGCAGATGCCGCGGACTGGGTCTACGGATTGTCCTCGTAGGTATCGTAATCGACGACGGTCGAAGCGAACTTCAATCCGGTCGCCTTCTCGATGGTGCCGATCGGCACCTGCTCATCGCGGAACACGCTGTCGAATGACAGGGCCTCGAAGTCGATTTCACCGACCAGCTTCTCCTGGGTCAGCTTGTAGCAGGTCGTGCTCAGCTCTCCGGCAGCGTTGAACCACACGACGACCTTGTAGAAGTCGAGCGCCACCTGTATCCCTTTGAAGACCGGATCGTCATCGGAGAACAGCGGGCCGTTGAAAACGCAGATGCGGCCTGCCTTCCCGGCTTCGAGCTCCACGCCCTCCTCGAGCAGGTCCATCTCGAGCGTTCCCCATTTCCCGTGGTAACCGAATCTCGCCCGGTTGAGAGCGGGCACCTGCGGAACGGCGTTGGCGTAGCTGCATGTGAGGTCGGCCGCGAGCTTGGCCCTGGCCATCGTTGTTCCCCACTCGGCGTCCTCGCGGCGCGCGAGGTGGCCCTTGTCGAACCCGCTGCGCACGTAGAAGGTGTCATTCAGCTGGACGTCCTTGTCGATGCGATTGTCCCGATACCACTTGTCGACTCGCGAACCTTCCGCGTCGAGTGCGGCGTAGCGCAGCTTCCCGTTCACGTTGATCGCGCTGACGATCGGGACGCGTCTCACCGCGTGGTGCAGCGTGCTGATGTGGTGGTACTTGAGCGTGTAAGCGCCCGGGCTGTCGATCAGGCCTGCAAGTTTCTTGCGCAGTTTGGTCTTCGGCACGGGCATCGGGATGTAGACGCCCATGAAGTGCTCGTCGAACCCCGCGCAGCCGGAGAAGTCGAGCTCGTCCTCGTACCGTTCCACCTCGAGCGCCGTCGCGCTGAGCGACGCGACGGACGTCGGGCCCGTCGAGGTCGTGACCACGGGCGTGGCACCGCCGACGTTGATGCTGATGTTGATCGGCTGGACCGGTGTCATGGTCGTGACGACGGGCCGGCTGACGGGCGTCGCGACCCAACCGTCGTCGGGAGTGGGCCGCGACAGGGGAGCGGCCTGCGGGCTGTCGGCGTACGCAGGCGAGAAGAGCGCCTCGATCAGAGGATTCGCCCGGAGCTCGGGCGCGCCCTTCAGATGGGTCATGATCGTGCTGATCCGGAAACCTTCATTGCTCAGCCACACGACATCGCTCTCGTCGACGCGGCCGTCGTCGTCCTCGATGACGTTTCCGTCGTTGTCGACATAGCGACCCTGAGCGTCCTTCTTGGCGACGCCCGCGCTGTGCAATGCGATTACCTGCCACTGATCGTTGAATACCGGCGCGCCACTGCTTCCCTGTGCGGTGTCACTTTTGTAGAACAGCCGATCGTCGGCCATGTCCATGATCTGGTTCTCGCGAATCGCGATCTGCTTTTCCTGGCCGCTGGGGTGCTGAATGATGCTCGCGAAGTCCCCGAAGTCCGCTTTCCCCAGTTCCTCATTGAGCACCAGGTAGCCCTGGCGCTTTAACTCCGCGGCACCGCTGCGGTCGGTCGGGCGCACCGCCACAATCGTCATGTCCAGGTCTTTGTTGGCATAAAGGAATCGATGGGGGTCGAGCGAGAAACGCAGCGGGGTGAGCAGGTTTCCGTCGATATCGCGCTCGTAGTTGAATTCGATCGACGCGTCCTTGACGAAGCGATCAAACCGCGCCAGCGCAGGCATCGCGGCTTCCGCGGCGGCCTCGGCCGCGGCCGCCGGAGTTGGAAAGAAGACGTGGTGGTTGGTCATCATCAGGTCCTCAGAGATGAGGAAGCCCGTGGCCAAGACTTCCCGACCCACGTGTTGGTCGATGAATCTGATTCGACCGACCGCCCGGCTTTGAAGAATGCCGATCATGAGGTAATTGATCGGCAACAAATCGTTGCCGCCGAGATAGCGTTCCAATGCCTGGTCGAGCGGCTCGACAGTGGTCGCCGCGATCATCCGCTTGCGCCGGTCGATCAGCTCTCGCTCGGTGTCGGTGAGCGGAGTATCGGCCGCTATTCGTTCGCGAATGCCGCGTACCGGTGCGCGCTTGTTCCCGTATTCGGTTTCTGCGGTCTCAATAAGGTCTGTTGTGAGCTCCATAATGACTGCTCACGCTAGCGGCCCGAGGGTCGCGCAATTCCGCGATTTCAATAAATTCGCAATGGCGTGATTGCGTGTTCACCGCCAATTCAGCCCGATTGATAGGACCTGATCAGCTCGAGCGTGCCCAACTCGCGGATGGCGCGGCAGCCCCGGTGCAGCATGGTCAACATCATCTCGTCGCCGCGCTCGGTGGACGCGGCGAACGCAAATCCCAGACCGGTGAGAAGCGGTGCCTGCACCACCCCGAGGCGATAGTCGCGCCAGCACGTATCGAAGTCGTAATCCGTTATGCCATAACCAAGTAGCGCCCGATGGTACTGCGAGACGAGATCCTGCTCGATGTCGGACCGGACGTCGGGATCAAGACTCGTCGCGGTGAAATACGCGAGGTCCCTTCCGGGCAGGCCGAGCCCGACCGTCTGCCAGTCCACGACGGTGATCCTGGTGCGATCGGGATCGAACAACATGTTGTCCAGGCGGTAGTCGCCGTGCATGAGTGCGTACCTGTGGGACTCGGCTTTCAGCCACGGTGTCACCAAAGACATTGCCGCGGTGAAAGTTTCCTGGTCATCGGCGCTGATGGCGTCGCCGAGCTTGTCTACCAGGATGCCTGCCGCCATTTGCGAGATCTCACCGAGGCCGCCTGCCGCGGCATCATCGCCGGGCTTGGGCATCGCGATGCCCGCCAACTCCATCCACTCGGGATCGCACCAGCTCGGGCCGTGCAGACCGGCCAGCGCCTCGACGGCCAGTCCCGCCTCCTGCGGGCTGCACCCGGCGATCTGGTCGCCCTGCACGGCGGGCGCCATGTCGGCGAGGATGAGGACGAAATCGGCTCCGTCGTCGGAGATCTCCGAGTAGAAGCAGGGCGGCACCGGGATGCTCATCCGGTCGGCGACGCGGGCGTAGTACTCGACCTCGGATCGGTAGCCGAGCGCCACGCGCTCCCGCACGGCGTCGTCCTGCGCGGACAGCTTGACCGCGTACGTGCCCGGCAAGTCGGTGTGACTATTCGAGTAGGTGGCCTGCACCCGGTAGGTGGCGCCGGTCTGGCCGGTGCCGATCGGGGTGACTTCGACGGTGTCGACGCCGGCTCCCAGGACGGTGCTGAGCCATGTCGGCGTTACGTCTTGGGGTCCGCGTGGAATGGTCATGGCTGCCGGACATTATCAGAGGGTCGGGTAGCGGCGTGGCGTGAACACCCGGTCGTCATACCACTGCGTCTGCGACGAGCCGACGATCAACAGACACCGCATGTCGACCTCGGCGGGGTCCAGGTCGGCGAGCCGCACCACCTTCACCAGTTCGCGCTCACCGGACACGTCGCGACCGATGACCACCGGAGTCCCGGGGTCGCGGTGCTCGAGCAGCAGGTCGCGCATGGCGCCGACCTGCCAGGTGCGGCTCTTCGACGCCGGGTTGTAGATGGCCAGCACCAGGTCGGCCTCGGCGGCGGCGGTCAGTCGTGCGGCGATAACGTCCCACGGCTTGAGCCGATCGGACAACGAGATCACCGCGTAGTCGTGGCCGAGCGGTGCACCGACTCGGCTGGCAACCGCTTGCGCCGCGGTCATCGCGGGGATGACCCGCACCCCCACGCCCGGCCACTGTTTGGCCTCCTCGAGCACCGCGGTGGCCATCGCGAAGACCCCGGGGTCGCCGGACGAGACCACCGCGACGGCGCGCCCTTCCTCCGCGAGCGTGCACGCGAGGCGGGCGCGGGCCTGCTCGTCGGTGTTGTCGCTGGGATGGCGGCGTTGTCCGTCGCGCGCGCGGATCCGGTCGAGATAGGGGCCGTAGCCGATGAGGTCGGTGGCCGCCGCCAGTTCGTGACGGCTCTGCGGGGTCATCCAGTCGGCGTCGCCCGGTCCGAGGCCGACGATCGCAACGGTGCCTGCCGCCGCGTGCCGGTCGGCCTTGCCCGGCAACATGGCGAGGGAGAAATACGGCACCTCGGCGTCATCGACCGAGTCGGCGGGCAGCACCCGTTGCCGCGGTGTGCTCGCGCGCTCCACGTAGAAGGCGTCGTCCAACCGTCCGGCCGACGAAAGCGCTTCCCGGACAGCGGGATACGACCGGCCAAGTTTCAGGATTACGGCGGCGTCGGTGTCGGCAAGCCTGCGCTTGAGTTCGTCGACGGGCAGGGTGCCCGGAATGATCGACAGCACCTCGTCGCCCTGCACAAGAGGAATGCCGGTGGCCGCGGACGCGGCGCTGACCGACGTCACCCCCGGCACGATCACCGCATCGAAGCGCTCGGTCAGCCGGGTGTGCATGTGCATATAGGAGCTGTAGAACAGCGGATCACCCTCGGCGAGCAGCGCGACGTCGCGACCCGCAGCAAGATGGGTGGCGATGCGCTCGGCCGCCTCGCGGTAGAAGTCCTCCATCGCGCCTGCGTACCCGCCGGGATGCTCGGTGGTCTCGGTGGTCACCGGGTACACGAGGTGTTCCTCGATCTGCCCCTGCCGCAGATACGGTTCGGCGATGCCGCGAGCGATGCTGCGGCCGTGCCGCGCGCTGTGATAGGCGACGACGTCGGCCTGCGCGATCAGCCGGGCGGCCTTGACCGTCACCAGTTCGGGGTCGCCCGGGCCGAGCCCGACGCCCCACAGCGTGCCCCGCCGACCGCCGTCTGCGTTCGTCATTCGGTGCTACTGGCTATCGCGTTGACGGCGGCGGCGGCCATCGCGCTGCCGCCGCGGCGGCCGGTGACCACCAGATAGGACATGCCGCGTGGCCGGTCGATGAGTTCCTGCTTGGACTGCGCCGACCCGACGAATCCGACGGGCCCGCCCAGCACGGCGGCCGGAGTGGGCGCGCCGTCGTCGACGAGTTCCAGCAGCCGGAACAACGCGGTCGGCGCATTGCCGATCGCCACCACCGCGCCGCCGAGACGGTCGGCCCACAGCTGCACGGCGGCGGCCGACCGGGTCGTTCCGAGGCGGCCCGCCAGTTCGGCGGCCCGCGCGTCGGCCACCAGCGAGACCACGTCGTTGTCGGCGGGCAGTCGCGACCGCGTGATCCCGGCCGCCACCATCGAGGAGTCGCACAGCACGGGCGCGCCCGCGGCAAGAGCGGCGGCTGTCTTGGCAACCACGTCCTCGCTGTAGGCGACGTGGTCGGCGACGTCGGTCTGGCCGCACGTGTGGATCAACCGCACCACCACGCGGGCGACGTCGTCGGGAAACCGCGAAAGGTCGGCCTCGGCTCGGATCGTCGCGAACGACTGCCGGTAGATCTCGGCGGCGTCGCGGATGTAGTCGAGCACGCGATAACCCTACGGGGATGCGCTGCGCAGCCGGTATCCGTCTCCGGTGGCGATCAGGACGTCGCCGACGGGTGGGCTGCCGCAGGCCCGTTCGCAGCCGACGAAGTGCCGCCTGCCCGCGCTGCCGTCGGCGACCGCCACAGCCGCATCCGCACGGACATCGGCCGCGGAGTGCGCGCAGCCCGGGCTGCCGGTGCAGGCGCTGACGGCGAGCCACGGTGAGTTCTCGTCGAAGACCAGGTCCTGCGGCGCGAGCACCTGCAACGCGGCGTCGGCGACGCATTCGTCGAGGTCGCAGACCAGCACCGAGCGCCAGGGCGTGATGACCATCGGTGCGCCGATGGTCGCGAGGAATTCGGCGGTGCGCGCCTGCAGGACACCCAGCGGCGCGGCCGCACCCAATGCGATGCGGCCGTCGTCCTGACTGATCCAGCCGACTGGGGGGCGGTCGAGGGGCGGCCAGCTCCTGCCCGGCTCGGCCGATGGGACGAGGCCGTCCACCAACGCGGTGGGGTCGGGGAGTTCCGTCACGCGCCAGGCAGTGTCGCGCGTATCGACGAATCGCCGTGCGATCGATATCAGGGTGGGTACGACGTCGGACGACGGGATCCGGACACCGGTGTCGCGGCCCGCCAACATCACGGCGACGGAATCGCCGAACGCGTGAGCGCCGACGTCGGCACCCAGACCGGAGACGTCGCCGCGACCGTCGTCGATGCCGAACCAGAACCGGCCCGGTAGCTCGGCCAGCGCGGGCGCAGCCTGGACCGCGAGGTCCAGCTCCTGGACCCAGTCCCGCACGTCGGCACGGCCGCCGACACGGCCCGAGAGCGGTGAGGCGACGATGTTGCGCACCCGCTCGTGAGTTGGCGACGGCAGCAGGCCGGCCGCGGCGACTACGTCGCCCAGCGCATCGGCGGCCTTGTCGGAAAGGATGCCGCGGATCTGGATGTTGCCCCGCGACGTCAGTTCCATCGCGGGCGAGCCGAACCAGGTGGCGGCGTGCGCCAGCGCCTCGAGTTGGGCGGGTTCGATCATCCCCCCGGGCAGCCGGACCCGCGCCAGTGCACCGTCGGCGGCCTGATGCACGTGAAGTGCGCCGGGACACGCGTCCTCGTCGCGGGTGCGGCTCACCAGCTCACGGTACAAGTAGCGCTTTTTCGCGGTTGGAGTAGTGGACTACTCGTGCGTCAATACGCGGCCGCCCATAACTTTTCCGATATGAGAAGCCCGGCGCACTTCGAGCACCGGACATTGGGGCGTTTGGAGTAATTGATATGACCACGTTGCACACCGAGGCCGGCACGACGAGCCAGCCGACGACAATCGAGACCGCAAAGGCGCCGGCCGTCGAGCAGGCGGCGGACACCACAACGTTGATCACCGAACAGCAGGTGATGTTCGGTTCTGCCGCTGCGTTGGTGCCGGCGAAGACGCGGCGCTGGAGCAATCCCGTGTACGGGGTGGCCGCGGCGGTGCACGCGATGTTCGCCAGGCCCGAAAAGCCGCGCGCGCCACGGCACTACCCGTCGCGGTTGGACTATCTCCAGAACGCGGCGATGTCACGCGCAATGGATCGGCTGTGACCCCGGTCACACCATAGAACTGCGTGTTCCCTCAGGCACAAAGACATCCTTTCTGCCGGCGGGGACATATTTTCGGGTTACTAAACGTGTGTGTAACAACACCACAACGGAAGGAACGACGATGTTCGGACTCCTCGCTTTCGCGGCCGTGGTCGGTCTACTGATTGCCATGACCGGTGCGCCGTATTCGCAGACCTGGCACCAGCGCTGGGGAATCAACGACTGATCAGACCGCCGATCGGGGAAACGCCTGGTCGCTGATCCATGCGGTACTAATGGTGGGTGCCAGATCCGGTAGTGCTGTTGTTGTCGACGTCCGACACCGACCTGATCACCGCGCGGTCCAGCGGTGGGCGGTATCGGTGGGCTAATCCCTCTCGGCTTGTCGACGGCGAGCTCGAGGAGCTGCTCGACGGGACAGATCTCGTCGTGGTGCGCATTCTCGGCGGATACCGGTCCTGGCAGGACGGCATCGACACCATCGTCGGCAGCGGCGTGCCGACATTGGTGGTCAGTGGCGAGCAGGCGCCCGACGCCGAGCTCATGAGCCATTCCACGGTTCCCGCAGGCGTGGCCGTGCAGGCGCACATTTACCTGGCCCAAGGCGGTGTGGACAACCTTCGCCAGCTGCACGCATTTCTGTGCGACACCGTGCTGATGACCGGATTCGGTTTCAGCCCACCGGTCATCACGCCGGGCTGGGGCATCCTGGAGCGCCCCACCGTCGACAACGCGGGCCCGACGATCGCCGTGCTCTACTACCGGGCCCAGCAGCTGGCGGGCAATACCGGCTACATCGAAGCACTGTGCAGCGCAATCGAAGACGCGGGCGCGCGGCCGCTGCCGGTGTACTGCGCGTCGCTGCGGACCGCGGAGCCAGACATGTTGGAGCTGCTGAGGTCGGCCGACGCGATGGTGACCACCGTGCTGGCCGCGGGGGGCGCGGTTCCCGCCGACGTGACGGCAGGCGGTGCCGACGACACCTGGAACGTGGCACACCTTGCCGCACTGGATATCCCGATCCTGCAAGGTCTCTGCCTGACCAGTTCGCGGTCCGGGTGGCATGACAACGACGACGGTCTCAGCCCGCTCGACGTCGCGACACAGGTCGCGGTGCCCGAGTTCGACGGGCGGATCATCACGGTCCCGTTCTCCTTCAAGGAGATTGACGATGAGGGACTGATCTCCTACGTTGCCGATCCGGAGCGCTGCGCCCGAGTGGCCGGCCTCGCGGTGCGGCACGCACGGCTGCGCGCCGTCGCCCCGAAGGACAAACGCATTGCGGTGGTGTTCTCCGCATACCCGACCAAGCACGCCCGCATCGGTAACGCAGTCGGGCTCGACACCCCGGCGAGCGCGGTTGCCCTGTTGCGGGCCATGGCCGATGCCGGCTACTCGATCGGCGACATCCCCGGTGTCGACGCGCAGGACGGCGATGCGTTGATCCACGCACTGATCGAGCGCGGCGGTCAGGATCCGGCATGGCTCACCGAAGGGCAGTTGGCAGGCAATCCGATTCGGATGCCCGCCAGTGACTACCGTGCCTGGTTCGCCACGCTGCCTGCCGACCTCACCGACGCGGTCGAAAAACATTGGGGTTCGGCACCCGGCAACCTGTTCGTCGACCGAACCCACGACCAAGAGGGTGAGATCGTCATCGCGGCGCTGCAGTCGGGCAACGTCGTGTTGATGGTGCAGCCGCCGCGGGGTTTCGGCGAGAACCCCGTCGCCATCTACCACGATCCGGACCTGCCGCCGAGCCACCACTATCTGGCCGCCTACCACTGGCTCGACAGCATGTTCGGCGCCGACGCCGTGGTTCATCTCGGTAAGCACGGCAACCTGGAGTGGCTGCCCGGCAAGACGCTCGGCATGTCCGCGGCGTGCGGCAGCGATGCCGCGCTGGGCGACCTGCCGCTGATCTATCCGTTTCTCGTCAACGACCCGGGGGAGGGCACCCAGGCCAAACGGCGCGCCCACGCCACGCTCGTCGACCATCTCATCCCGCCGATGGCCCGCGCCGAAAGTTACGGGGACATCGCACGATTGGAGCAGTTGCTCGACGAGCACGCCAACATAGCGGCACTGGACCCCGGCAAGCTGCCCGCGATCCGTCAGCAGATCTGGACGCTGATGCGCGCCGCCGAGATGCACCACGACCTCGGACTGGAGGAACGGCCCGAGGACGACTCGTTCGACGACATGCTGCTGCACGTCGACGGCTGGCTGTGCGAGATCAAGGACGTTCAGATCCGCGACGGGCTGCACGTGCTCGGCCAGGCGCCGTCGGGGGACGTCGAACTGGACCTGGTGCTGGCGATACTGCGGGCCCGGCAGCTGTTCGGCGGCAAGCAATCGGTGCCCGGCCTGCGACAGGCACTCGGCCTGGCCGAGGACGGCAACGACGAACGCGCCGCCGTCGACCAGGCCGAAACCCGTGCCCGCGCACTGGTTGCCGAACTGCAGCGGGCCGGCTGGGACCCGGAGATCGCCGACAGGATCACCGACAACCGTGACGTCGCAGCGATCCTGCGATTCGCGGCGACCGAGGTGGTGCCCCGCCTCGCTGGCACCGCGGGGGAGATCGACCAGATCCTGCGGGCCTTGGACGGTCGGTTCATCGCGGCGGGGCCGTCGGGTTCGCCGCTGCGTGGCCTTGTCAACGTGTTGCCCACCGGACGCAACTTCTACTCGGTCGACCCGAAGGCGGTGCCGTCCCGGCTGGCCTGGGAAACCGGTAGTGCCATGGCGGATTCACTGCTGGCGCGATACCGCAAGGACCACGGCCGCTGGCCGCCGTCTGTCGGTCTGTCGGTCTGGGGGACATCGGCGATGCGCACGTCGGGTGACGACATCGCCGAAGTGCTTGCGCTGCTGGGTGTCCGGCCGGTGTGGGACGACGCGTCCCGCCGCGTCGTCAGCCTGGAGCCCATGTCGCTGGCCGAACTCGACAGGCCCCGCATCGACGTGACGGTGCGAATCTCCGGCTTCTTCAGGGACGCCTTCCCGCATGTGGTCACGATGCTCGACGACGCGGTGCAACTCGTCGCGAACCTCGACGAGCCTGCGGACGACGAACTACGTCCGCGCCCACTCGGAGGCCGACATGGCCGAGCACGGCGACCAACGCCGCGCCACGACAAGGGTTTTCGGCTCGAAACCGGGCACGTACGGGGCCGGGTTGCTCCAGTTGATCGACAGCCGCAACTGGCGCGACGACGCCGACCTCGCCGAGGTGTACACCGCCTGGGGCGGCTTCGCCTACGGCCGAGGCCTCGACGGAGCGCCCGCCGCCGACGACATGAGCAGGCAATACCGTCGAATTGCGGTGGCCGCCAAGAACACCGACACCCGCGAACACGACATCGCCGACTCCGACGACTACTTCCAGTACCACGGCGGAATGGTGGCCACCGTGCGGGCCCTGACGGGTCGAGCACCTGCCGCGTACATCGGTGACAACACCCGGCCGGATGCGGTGCGGACCCGCACGCTGTCCGAGGAGACCACGCGGGTCTTCCGGGCCCGGGTGGTCAACCCCCGCTGGATGACGGCCATGCGTCGGCACGGCTACAAGGGTGCGTTCGAGATGGCCGCCACCGTCGACTACCTCTTCGGCTATGACGCCACCGCCGGAGTGATGGCCGACTGGATGTACGAGCGCCTGACCGAGGCGTACGTCCTCGACAGCGAGAACCGCAAGTTCATGGCCGAGTCGAACCCATGGGCCCTGCACGGCATGGCCGAGCGACTGCTCGAAGCCGCGGATCGGGGCATGTGGGCCGAGCCCGACCGGGCGACGTTGGACGGCCTGCGTCAGGCGCTGCTGGAGACGGAAGGCGAACTCGAGGGCTGAGCCAGTACGTTTGGTGTGTGCCCGTGACCTTTGCCGAAGTCGCCAAGAGCGATTACATCCTGCTGACCACGTTCACCAAGGACGGCAGGTCCAAGCCGACGGCCATCTGGGCGGTGCCCGAGGGAGACCGACTTGTGGCGATCACCCAGGAGCAGTCCTGGAAGGTCAAGCGGATCCGCAACACCCCGCGGGTGACGATCGCGGCGTGCGATATGCGCGGCAACCCGAAGGGCGAGGCGGTGGAGGCCGTCGCGGCGATCCTGGACAAGTCCGCCAACGGCGCCACCTACAAAGCAATCGGCAAGCGCTACGGGCTGATCGGCAAGACGTTCAACTTGTTCTCGAAATTGCGCGGCGGAATGAGCAACAACGTTTCGATCGAGCTGAAAGCGGTCAATTGAACTCCATGGCCCCGACCTTCAGCGACGTCTACGACGAGAAGTATCTGCTCCTGACCACCTTCACCAAGGACGGCAAGCCGAAGCCGACAACGGTGTGGGGCGTGCCCGACGGTGACAAACTGCTGATCATCACCGACGACGGTTCGTGGAAGACCAAGCGGATCAACAACACCCCTCGGGTGACCATCCAGAAGGCCGGCGTGCTCGGCAAGGTGAAGGGTGAGCCGGTGCAGGCGGAGGCGCGCATGCTGCCGAAGTCCGAGACGCGGCGGGTGTTCGGCAAGATCATCAAGCGGTACTGGCATCACGCGTGGTACTTCGTGCCGCAGGCGATCGTCCGCGGGGGCATCGACAAGGTGCATGCCGCGATCGAGGTCACCGCCCCGGCGCCGGCATAGGTATTTGGTCGGACTCTCCCCCTACGCTTCGCGTGGGAGGTACTCCACAACGCGGCTCGTGCCTCGCCGCTTGATCGTCGTCCGACAGGAACCACACGGCTCCCCGAAGCGTTGGCACAACATGGCGATGCGGCTGTTCCTGATCTACGCGGTCGTCGAACTGGCCGTTGTGGTGGCGCTGGTCTCGACGATCGGATTCGGCTGGACCGTGCTGGCGCTGCTTGGCACCTCCGTGCTCGGGTTCGTGCTGGCCGGTTCGCAGGTCAAGCGGCATATTCGCCGGCTGCGGTCCGGGTTCACCACGCCGCAGGGTGCCGTCACCGACAGCGCCCTGGTCGCGCTGGGCACCGTGCTGGTGTTCATTCCGGGCCTGGTGACGACGGCCGCAGGCCTTCTTCTGCTGCTTCCGCCGACCCGCGCCGCCGCCCGTCCGGTGCTGACGGCCATGGCGGCCCGACGGATGCCGCTGATCACCGTCGCCGCCGCAGGCACGCAGCGGCCTACCGCCGGTCACGGCGACTACATCGACGGTGAGGTGATCGACGTCACCGATGTCGAGCCTCCGCGCCTTCCACCTCATTCCGAATAGCTTGACGACGCTCCTGCTCGGCGGCCGGATCCACAGCCCGGCCATGCCGGACGCCACCGCGATGGCCGTCCGCGATGGCACCGTCGTCTGGCTGGGCAGCGACGACGTCGGCCTGGCCCAGTTCCCCGACGCAGAGGTCGTCGATCTCGACGGCGGCTTCCTCGCGCCCGCCTTCGTCGACAGCCATGTGCACCTCACCGCGACGGGTCTTGCGCTCGTCGGCCTGGATCTGCGGGCGGCCACCTCGGCCCGGCACTGCCTGCAACTCCTGGCCGAACACGCGAAGCGGCATCCCGACGGACCGATCTGGGGGCACGGCTGGGACGAGTCGGGCTGGCCCGAAGGAACCCCGCCGAGCACCGACGACCTCGACGGCGTGGTCGGGGACCGACCGGCCTACCTGGCCCGTGTCGACGTCCACTCCGGCGCGGCGTCCACGGCACTACGGCGGCTCGCCCCGGACCTCGCCGCGGCGCCGGGCTTCCAACCGCAGCGGCCGCTGACCGCGGACGCCCATCACCTGGTTCGGGCCGCCGCCCGTGACCGGCTTACGCCCGAGCAGCGTGGTCGCGCACGGGCCGCCGCGCTCGACCTGGCGGCGGCCAACGGAATCGTCGCCGTCCACGAATGCGCCGGGCCCGACATCGGCGGTCTGGAGGATTGGCTGGAGCTGCGGAGCACCCGGCACGGCGTCGAGATCGTCGGGTACTGGGGCGAAGCGGTCACCGACCGCAAGCAAGCCGAATCCCTTGCTGAGACGACGGGTACCCGCGGGCTGGCCGGGGATCTGTTCGTCGACGGCGCACTGGGCTCGCGAACCGCCTGGCTGCACGAGCCCTACACCGATGCGCCGGACCGGTGCGGCAACACCTACCTCGAACCGGCGGCCATCACCGCGCACCTGCACGCGTGCACCGAAGCCGGCATCACGGCCGGCTTCCACGTGATCGGCGATGCGGCGGTCACTGCCGTCGTCGACGCCTTGCAGTCGGTGGTCGACCGGCTCGGGGCGCAGGCGGTCGCGCGCTGCGGACACCGGCTCGAGCACCTCGAAATGGTGACGGCCGAGCAGGCGTCCCGACTCGGCGCGTGGGGCGTGATCGCGAGCGTGCAGCCCAACTTCGACGCGTTGTGGGGCGGGGACAGCGGGATGTATGCGCAGCGTCTGGGCCCGGACCGAGGCGTGCGGCTCAATCCGCTCGCGCTGTTAGCATCCCAAGGCGTGCCTCTGGCTTTCGGCTCCGATACCCCGGTTACCGGTATGAATCCCTGGGCGACCATCCGTGCGGCGACCCTGCACCAGACACCCGAAAGCGCGGTATCGATGCGAGCGGCGTTCTCCGCGGCGACCCGCGGTGCATGGCGTGCGGGTGGGGTTCGCGACGGTGTCACCGGAACCCTGGTTCCCGGCGCGCCCGCCTCCTATGCGGTGTGGGATGCCGACGAGTTGGAAGTCAGCGCTCCCGACAACGCGGTGCAACGCTGGTCGACCGACCCTCGATCGCGGGTGCCCGCCCTGCCTCGGCTCGGCGCCGAGGATCGACTGCCGCGATGCCTGCAGACCGTCCACCGAGGTGCCGTCATCCATGGCTAAGCAGACCAAGCGCCGCGAGTGGGGCCGCCCGGACGACGACACCGACTCGTTCCCGGCCATCACCGACGAGCCCGCCACCGACGACGGGTCGCCCGCCGCGACGCGGTCACCGACGACCAGCCTGCCGACGGCGAGGTCGCGAAGTCCGACAACGCCCCCGCGAAACGGGAAGTACCCGCCTGGGTCAAGCGGTTCGGCGATGCGGTCGTGGCGCGGTTGCCGCAGATCAGCGCCGCCGTCTTCGGGGGGCTGCTGCTGTGCGCGAGCTTCCCGCCGTTCGGCTGGTGGTACACCGCGATCGTCGCGTTCGCGCTGCTGGCCTGGGTGCTGACCCGGGAGAGCACCAGGCTCGTCGGCGGCTTCGGTTACGGCTTCCTTTTCGGTGCGGCGTTCTACATCCCGCTGTTGCCGTGGACGGGTGGAATGGTCGGGCTGCTGCCGTGGCTGGCACTCTCGCTCTTGCAGGCCGTGTTCCCCGGCTTGTTCGGTCTCCTTGCGGTCGTGGTGCGCAGGCTGACCGGCTGGCCGATCTGGTTCGCCGGCCTCTGGGCACTGGCGGAGTGGGCGAAGTCGACGGTGCCGTTCGGTGGATTCCCTTGGGGTGTCGTTGGTTTCGGTCAAACGGATGGGCCGTTCCTGCCGCTGGCGCAGGTGGGTGGCGCACCGCTGGTGTCATTCGCGGTGACATTGCTCGGATTCAGTCTGGCCGCGCTGGCTTTCGAGATCGTCGATTGGTGGCGGCGCGGCGGCGACCAGAAACCCGACTCGGCTCCGCCCGCCGTGGTACTGCCCGGTGCCTGCATCTGCCTGGTGCTGATCTCCACGGCCGCGATCTGGCCGCAGGTCCGGCACTCCGGCGCAGGTGCCGTCGACGAGCCGGCCGTCAATGTCGCTGCCGTGCAGGGCAACGTGCCCGAGCTCGGGCTGGATTTCAACGCCCAACGCCGTGCCGTGCTCGACAACCATGTGCGGGAAACCGTGCGGCTGGCCGAAGATGTGCGTGCCGGGCGGGCGCCGCAGCCGTTGTTCGTCATCTGGCCGGAGAACTCGTCGGACATCGATCCGCTGGCCAACCAGGACGCCGCGGACCAGATCTCGGTCGCGGCGCAGGCCATCAAGGCGCCGATTCTGGTCGGAGGCGTCCTCGCGGGGCCCGGCTACACCCGGGACAACCCGGTGTCCACCAACTCGGTCATCGTCTGGGATCCCGAGACGGGACCCGGTGACCGGCACGACAAGCAGATCGTCCAGCCGTTCGGCGAGTACCTGCCGTGGCGGGACTTCTTCAAGCACCTGTCTCCGTATGCGGAACGGGCCGGCTACTTCGTGCCCGGCAGCGGTACCGGCGTGGTCCGGGCCGCCGATGTGCCGATCGGGGTGACGACGTGCTGGGAGGTCATCTTCGACCGGGCGCCGCGCGAGTCGGTGCGCAACGGCGCCCAGCTGCTGGCGGTTCCGTCCAACAACGCCACATTCGACGAGGTGATGAGCGCCCAGCAGCTGGCGTTCGGCAGGCTGCGGGCCGTCGAGCACAACCGCTACGTCATCGTGGCGGGAACGACCGGGATCAGTGCCGTGATCTCGCCCGACGGACGTGTGCTTGCTCGCACCCAGTTCTTCGAGCCGGCCTACCTCGACCTGCCGATCCGGCTGAAAACCCAGCTCACGGCCGCGACGCGGTTTGGTCCGTTCGTCCAGGGCGTGCTGGTCGCGATCGGCGTCGCCGCCCTACTCGCCGCGATGATGCAGAATGGAAGGTTCGTGCGTGGTCGCCGGCCGGTGACCGACGCCAGCGGTCAAGACACACCGTCCGAGGAGGACGGCACCGAAAGAGGAACCACATGAGCGGCCCTGGGCCAGCAGAACGCCCGAGTCAGCGCACTCTGGTCATCATCCCCACCTACAACGAGCGGGAGAACCTGCCGTTGATCGTCGGCCGGGTTCACAAAGCCCTGCCCGACGTGCACATTCTGATCGTCGACGACGGCAGCCCGGACGGCACCGGCCAGCTTGCCGACGAGCTCGCGCTGGCCGACCCGGACCGCGTGCATGTGATGCATCGCACCAGCAAGGACGGCCTTGGCGCCGCGTATCTGGCCGGGTTCGCGTGGGGACTGAGTCGCGAGTACTCGGTTCTGGTCGAGATGGACGCCGACGGCAGCCACGCGCCCGAGGAGTTACACCGGCTGCTCGACGCCGTCGACGGCGGCGCGGATCTTGGCGATCGGATCCCGCTATGTCCCGGGCGGAGCCATCCGCAACTGGCCGCGTCGCCGCTTCGCACTGTCCAAGACCGCCAACACGTACGCCCGGGTGTTACTCGGCGTCGACATGCACGACATCACCGCGGGTTACCGGGCCTACCGGCGCGAGGTGCTGGAGAAGATCGACCTGCCGCCGTCGATTCGAAGGGGTACTGCTTCCAGATCGACCTGACCTGGCGCGCCATCAACAACGGTTTCGTCGTCGTCGAGGTCCCGATCACCTTCACCGAGCGCGAGCTGGGTGTGTCCAAGATGAGCGGATCCAACATCCGCGAGGCATGTTCAAGGTCGCGGAATGGGGTGTCCGCGGGCGCCTGGATCGCGCCCGCGGCGTAGTGCGCTAGCCCGAAAGCAGGTCAGCTGCCGCGACGCCGGGTCTTGATGATGTCGAGGCGTTCCTTGAGCAGCTCGTCGAGCTCCTCGACGGAACGGCGCTCCAGCAGCATGTCCCAGTGGGTACGCGGCGGCTTGACCTTCTTGGGCTCCGGCACGTCACCCTCGATCAGGGTGCCCTCCATGCCGTTGCGGCACAGCCAGGTACCGGGGATCTCGGCGTCATCGGCGAACGGGACGTCGAACTCCTCGCCGTTATCGGTGCGGTAGCGGGCAACCTGACGCGGCGCCAGGTCGTGGTTGCGGTCGGTCTCGTAGCTCACGGCTCCGAGGCGACTGCCTCTCAAAACCCGATCAGCCATTGGTAAAACACTCCTCACAAGCTTGGTCCGGGATAGCAACGCGACAGCGTGCACGGAAGTTCCCGACTCGACCCTTCATGATACCGGGATCCGGGCCGAACTCGGTCTAAGGTCAGGTTTCGTGGAGACCGTGACCAGAAGGCGCACCCGAAGCCAACCCTGCCGTTGGTGCGGTCGTGAGGTCGACGACGCGGGACTCGGGCGGCGTCGGCAGTACTGCAGGCAGTCCTGCAGGCAGCGCGCCTACGAGCAGCGCGCCATGGTCAGGGGCACCTCCGTTGCGCCGGATTCGGTGGTGTTGACCGCCGAGGAGGCATCCCAGCTCTCCGACCGGGTTTACCAGGTCAGATGCGCCGCGGAGGACGTTGCGACGGCGATCGACGAGGGCGCTGGGCGCACGGAGCTGCGTGAGCTGTGCGACGCTCTGATGCGGGCCGCAAAGGCGGCTGACGGCTGGCGATAGGGACCCCAGGGTGTGGCGCTTCGACCGTTTCGTGCTGGATACCCAGCGCTACGAACTGCGCCGCGACGACGAGATCGTCCGCGTCGAGCCGCAGGTTTTCGACGTCCTGACCCAGCTTGTCGGCAACCATGAGCGGTGCGTCACCAAGGAAGAGCTCTTCGACTCGGTGTGGGGCGGGCGATTCGTCGGCGAGGCGGCGCTGACCAGCCGGATCAAGGCGGCACGACGCGCACTCGGTGATGACGGCGAGTCGCAGCGCTACATCAGGACCGTGCGCGGCCGCGGGTACCAGTTCGTCGCCACGGTCACCGACGACACGCCTGCCACCCTCGAGGAGTCGGAGCCACCGGAGGAGCCGCCGCCGCGACAGCACATCGCGTTCTGCCGCGCGGCCGACGGCGTGCGACTGGCATACGCCGTCGCAGGGGAGGGGCCGCCGCTGGTGCGCGCCGCCAACTGGCTGACGCACCTCGGCTACGACATCGAGAGCCCGGTTTGGCGGCACTGGGTGCGAGACCTTTCGCTGCGGCACACCTTCATTCGGTACGACGAACGAGGATGTGGTCTTTCCGACTGGAGCGCAATGGATTTCAGCTTCGACGACTGGGTCAGTGATCTCCATTCGGTGGTCGAGGCACTCGGACTCGACCGCTTCCCGCTGCTTGGCGTGTCCCAGGGCGGCGCGGTCGCGGTGGCCTACGCCGCCCGGTACCCCGAGCGCGTCAGCAAGCTGGTGCTGTGCAGCGCATACGCGCGTGGCCGCGCGGCACGTGCGGCCAGCGAGGACGAAAGGCGGGCTGCGGCGTTGGATCTCGACCTCGTCCGGGTGGGGTGGGGGCGCGACGATCCCGCGTTCCGGCAGGTGTTCGCGTCGCAGTTCCTCCCCGACGGCACAAGGGCCGACTGGGCGGCGTTCGACCAGTTGCAGCGTCGCACCACCTCGCCGGAAAACGCCGTGCGCTTTCTTGAGGAGTTCGGGCGCATCGACGTGCGGGATGAGGCCAGCCAAGTGTCGTGCCCGACGCTGATCATGCATTCGCGCGACGACCACCGACAACCGATGAGTGCAGGTGAGGAACTGGCCGCGCTGATACCCGATTCCCGGCTGGTCGCACTCAGCAGCAACAACCACCTGCTCACCGCCACGGAACCGGCATGGCAGGTGTTCCGGGACGAGCTGGAGGCCTTCCTGGCGGCCTGATCGACGGTTTGCCCGCGCATCACCCCGGATCTCCACGGAATCTCCATACATTCTTCATGTACCGAACCGTGCTGCCGATTCATGCTGAGCACATGAAAATTCACCTCCGCACCCTGTTCCTGGGGGTCATCGCGATGCTCACCCTTGGCATCCTGTCGGCATGCTCGAGTGGCACGTCGACCGAATCCACCAAGGCCTCCGAGACCTCGGCGACGACCGCCCCCGCCACCGCCGCACCGCTACCGCAGTCGGCCAAGTACATCGCCGACATGAAGGCGGCCGACGGCAAGACGATGACCATCGGCATCGCCGTCGACGGCACCGAGATCGCCGCCTACGCCTGCAACGGCACCGACGACGAGGCCTGGTTCTTCGGTAATCAGAAGGACGGCAAGATCGACATCACGTCGCGCTTCAAAGACACCCTCGCCGCCGAGTTCGACGGCAAAGACTTCGTCGGCGACCTGACCATGAACGGCGTCGCCTACAAGTTCACGGCCGCGTCGGTTCCCGCGCCCGCAGGCATGTACACCGCCGAGTTCGACGGCGCGCGTGCATCGTGGGTGGTGCGTCCCGACGGCAGCGCCATCGGCGTGCAGTTCAACGGCGGTATCAGTGGCCGCGACTTCGAGCAGGCCGAGTTGCAGCAGCTGAACGAGCAGCAGTTCCGTAACAGCGTCCGCAACAAGCGACAGCTTCAGCAGGCACAGCAGGTTGTCCTGCTGGCGAACCGCTCGGCGAGCTCCAGCATCAACGGCCACGAGGTGACGCCCGTTCTCGTCAACGGCAACTTCCGTTTGTGACCGCGAACACATAGGCGATTTCGCCTAACGGCCCTGCCGGAGTGAGTGTTTCGACACCCACCCGGCAGGGCTGAATATTTGGTGCTCCTCGCGTCGCGGCTGTTTCTCTCACGCAGAGTTCAACCCTTCATTGACTTTGAGGCGGTGCGTAGCGTCGGGTCCAACGTGACAACATCCACCCTGGCCGCCGCCCCCACAGCCCCCGGGCGGCGGACCGACCGCAAATGGGCTGTCATCCGCTTGGCTTCCCCGCTGATCCTCCTGGGCTTGTGGCAGTTGGGTAGTGCGCTCGGCCTCATCCCTCAGGACGTGTTGCCCGCCCCGTCCCTGATCTTCGAGGCCGGCATCGAACTCGTCGAGAACGGACAGCTTGCAGATGCCTTGGGGGTGTCGGGTGTGCGGGTTGTCGAGGGGCTTCTGCTCGGCGGGGTCCTCGGCGTCGCACTGGGAACCGCGGTGGGCCTGTCGCGGTGGTTCGAGGCCACGGTCGATCCACCGATGCAGATGGTGCGCGCCCTGCCGCACCTGGGCCTCATCCCGCTGTTCATCCTGTGGTTCGGCATCGGCGAACTCCCGAAGGTCCTACTCGTCGCACTCGGTGTCAGCTTCCCGCTGTACCTGAACACGTTCTCGGCGATCCGGCAGGTGGACCCGAAACTGTTCGAAACGGCACAGGTGCTCGGCTTCTCCTTCTGGCAGCGGTTTCGGACCATCATCGTTCCCAGTGCAGCGCCGCAGGTGCTGGTCGGCTTGCGGCAGTCGCTTGCCATCGCCTGGCTGACGCTGATCGTTGCCGAGCAGATCAACGCGGACAAGGGGATCGGGTACTTGATCAACAATGCGCGGGACTTCCTGCGCATCGACATCATCATCTTCGGCCTGATCGTCTATGCACTGCTCGGAATCGGCACCGATGCCATTGTCCGCGCGCTGGAACGACGGGCATTGAGGTATCGCACATGACTGTCATCTCGGACCGGCACACCGCACTCGCAGGCGAACTGCGCGACATCAACAAGTGGTATGGCGACCACCACGTGCTCATCGATATCTCTGTCGCGATCGGCCGCGGTGAAATCGTCGCGCTCATCGGCCGCAGCGGCTCAGGCAAGTCGACCGTGTTGCGCGTACTCGCCGGCCTTTCGAACGACCATACCGGTGAGCGCAGGGTCACTGGTGCGCCGGCGCTGGCCTTTCAAGAGCCAAGGCTGTTCCCGTGGCGCGACGTGCACACCAATGTGGTCTACGGCTTGAACCGGACCAAGCTCTCGCGTGAGGCGGCAAGGTTGCGGGTGGATCGGGCGTTGGCGGACGTCGAACTCGCCGATCGCGCCGATGTGTGGCCATCGACGCTGTCAGGCGGTCAGGCGCAACGGGTTTCGCTGGCGCGGGCGCTGGTCGCCGAACCCGAATTATTGCTTCTCGACGAGCCGTTCGGAGCCTTGGATGCGCTGACACGGCTGACTATGCGCGGCTTGTTACTCGGCCTGTGGCGTGAACATGGGTTCGGTGTGCTCCTGGTGACCCATGACGTCGACGAGGCGGTCGCGCTCGCCGACCGGGTGCTCGTTCTGGAAGAAGGTCGTGTGGTGCACACGCTGACAATCGGGGAGCCGCGACTCCCCGCGGGAGAGGCGTCTGCCGACACTGAGGGTTATCGCGCCGAGCTGCTTGACAAGCTCGGCGTGCGGATCTGACAAGAACATCGACGAAGGGAACACCCCCATGACCGCATCACCGCGGCCGTTGGCGGTTCGGGTCGCCGTCCTGGCCATGATCGTCGGGCTGCTGGCGGCCTGTGTTTCGCGCCAGGACAGTTCTGGCCCCAAGGACGCGCCGACGACCGTGCCGTTGTCCGAATTATCCGGGCTGACATTGCAAGTCGGCGATCAGAAGGGCGGCACCGAGGCGCTGCTGCGAGCTGCCGGGGCGCTCGTCGATCTCCCGTACAAGGTCGCGTTCTCTACATTTACCTCCGGTCCGCCTCAGGTCGAGGCCGCCACCGCAGGCAAGATCGACTTCGCGATCACGGGAAATACTCCGCCGATCTTCGGCGCCGCGTCCAACGCCAAGGTGAAGGTGGTCGCCGCCTATGACGGTGGGGGTAACGGTGATCAGGTTCTGGTGCACGAGGATTCGCCGATCACGTCAATCGCCGACCTTCGTGGTAAGCGCATTGCAGTCGGTAAAGGTAGTTCGGCGCACGGCCACATCCTTGCGCAGTTGAAAAACGCCGGCCTCACGCCGTCAGACGTGCAGCTGGTATTCCTCCAGCCGGCCGACGCGCTGTCGGCGTTCACCCGGCATGAGGCCGATGCGTGGGCGATCTGGGATCCCTATACCGCGCAGGCCGCGGAACAACTGCCGGTTCGCAGTATCGGCCACGCACGTGACGTCACCAATGGCTACTGGTTCGGCATAGCATCCGACCAGGCGCTGGCCGACCCGATCCGCAACACTGCGCTGGCCGATTTGCTCGTCCGTTTCGAGAAGGCGGCCCGATGGGCGAAGGACCATCCCGACCAATGGGCGCAAAGCTATGCCGCCGCAGTGGGACTCGATCCCAAGGTCGCCGAGGTTACGCAGTCGCGCAGCCTCAGACTCCCAACCGAACTCGACGATGAGGTGGTGGCCTCCGAGCAGAAGATTGCAGACCTGTTCGCCGGGTCAGGCCAGATCGCCTCGCCGGCACCGAAATTCGACAATTGGGTCGATCGCCGCTATAACGACGCCCTGCGTCCCCTGCTGATCAGCGCCAACTAGGAGCACCATGCCGGCCAAATTCTTCTGGTTCCTGCCCACCAACGGCGACAGCAGGTCGATCGTCGGGGCTTCGCACGCGTCGTCGCACCACACGCTGCCGCCGGGCTACCGGGAGCCCAGCCGCCGGTACCTGGCTGAGGTGGCCCGCGCGGCCGACCGGCTCGGTTACGAGGGAGTGCTGACCCCGACCGGAACCTGGTGCGAGGACGCCTGGCTCACCGCCGCTGCGCTGCTCTCGGAGACCGAAAAGCTGAAGTTCCTCGTCGCGTTCAGGCCCGGCCTGGTGCCACCCACGCTGGCTGCCCAGC
This sequence comes from uncultured Actinomycetota bacterium, assembly GCA_963713225.1. Classification (GTDB taxonomy): domain Bacteria; phylum Actinomycetota; class Actinomycetes; order Mycobacteriales; family Mycobacteriaceae; genus Mycobacterium. The sequence goes on from CAVQLB010000008.1 coordinate 313,443, forward strand.
AGACCGCGACGCTGCAGCGTTTCTCCGAGGGCCGGGTTCTGCTGAACATCGTGACCGGCGGCGACGACCTCGAGCAGCGTCGATTCGGCGACTGGCTCGGACACGACGAGCGCTACACCCGCACCGGCGAGTTCCTGCACATCGTCAACGCGGTGTGGCGCGAGGAGTCGGTGGACTTCGAGGGCGAGCATTACACGGTCAAGGACGCGAGGGTGTCCGCGCCGCCGGATCCCTTGCCGCAGATCTATTTCGGGGGTTCATCGTCCGCTGCGCTGCCTATCGCGGCCGAGTATGTCGACGTCTACCTCACCTGGGGTGAACCGCCGGAGGCGGCAGCGGGCAAGATCGAGAGGGTCCGCGCGTTGGCGGCCGCCCGCGGTCGCGCCGTGCGGTTCGGGATCAGGCTGCACACCATCAGCCGTGACACCTCGGCCGCGGCGTGGGCGGTCGCCGACGAGCTTCTCGCCGAGTTGACCGATGAGCAGATCGCCAAAGCCACCGAGCTGCATGCCAAGTCGGAGTCCGAAGGGCAACGCAGAATGACTGCACTGCACGGCGGCCGGATCGATCAGCTGGAGATCTACCCCAACCTGTGGGCCGGCGTCGGCCTGGTCCGCGGCGGTGCGGGTACCGCACTGGTCGGCAGCCACGAAGAAGTCGCCAACCTGATCTACGAGTACCACTCGCTGGGGTTCGACGAATTCATCCTGTCGGGCTACCCGCATCTGGAAGAGGCCTACTGGTTCGCCGAAGGTGTATTGCCACTGCTCCGTCAGAAAGGTGTCGCCTGAAAGCGGCTCAACAGCTGTATTTCTCGCCGATGTCGGGAGGTGGCGTCACCTTCTGCAGACACCCGAACGGGACGATGCCCGCGTCGCTGAACCGGGCGGCGGTCTGGTGGGCGTAGTTGACGCAGTACAGCCCGGCCGGGTCTGACCGGCAGCGATAGTCGCCGAAGGCGAGCGTCTCCCCGTACTGCAGCTCCGGGCCCGTGCCATTGCCGAACCGTCCGGGATCGCCATGCGCCGAACCGATTTCGATACTGGGGCCGGCGAAGTCGACCCAGTCACCCTTCCACTGGCCGTACACGTCGGGTGGTTGCAGCGGCGGAATCGTGAGATCCACCAGACATGCGAGCGCGCCGCCGAAGTTCTTCGAGTCGGTCATGCAATTCGACTTGCCCGACGGTGTGGTGAAGGCGACGTCGTCGCCCAGTTGCGTCGCGGTCCCTTCTCGGGTCGCGGTGTGGAACTGGCCTACGTCGGACGGGTGCCCCGCCTCGATGAAGGAGATCACGTCGGCAACCGCGGCGCCGGGGTCCGGCGGTTTGGGCGGCGTCGTCGGGGTCGTCGAGGTCGGGCGCGGCGTCGTCTTTGACGTGCTGGCAGGTGCCGACACAGAGGGCTCGGTCTGCTCGGCGTCCCCGCCTACCCCCTGCGAACAGCCCCCCACCAGCACAGACGCCGCGATAATCACAGCAATCCGCATATCGGCCAGGCTAGCGGCCCGACATCCGATTACCGGCCAGGCGCGGCGGGGCGCGTCGTTCGATACGGTCGGAAGATGCACGAACATGTCGTCCGCGCAGCCACCAACTCCGGAACCGTCGAGGGCTTCACTCGCGACGGCGTGCACCGGTGGCGGTCCATTCCCTACGCTCAGCCGCCGGTCGGTCCCCTGCGCTTGGCGGCGCCGCGGCCGGTGCAGCCGTGGCCGGGTGTGCGGTACTGCCACGGATTCGCGAACTGCGCGCCGCAGCAGCGCATGTACACCGCGCTGGCCGTCGGCAAATACCAGCCGATGGGGGAGGACTGCCTGACGCTGAACGTCACCACACCGAAACGGCGCCGCGACGAGCCGATGCCGGTGATGGTGTTCATCCACGGCGGCGGCTACATCCTCGGCAGCTCGGCGACACCGATCTACGACGGCGCAGCGCTTGCGCGCAAGGGCTGTGTGTACGTGTCGGTCAACTACCGGGTCGGCGCGCTCGGCTGTCTCGACCTGTCATCGCTGTCGAACCGCGACGTCACCATCGACGGCAACCTGTTCCTTCGGGATCTAGTGATGGCATTGCGCTGGGTACGCGACAACGCCGCGGTCTTCGGCGGAGACCCCGACAACGTGACGATCTTCGGGGAGAGCGCGGGTGCACAGGCGGTCGCCACATTGCTTGCGGTGCCGGCGGCGAAAGGCCTCTTTGCGCACGCGATTTCGGAAAGCCCGGCCAGCGGGATGGTCGGCACGCCAGAGGTGAGGGCGGAATATGCCGAGCAATTCGCCGCACTACTGGACGTCGACGGGAACGACGCCGCGCAAGCGGTGATGGCGGCCAGGCCGGCCGAGTTGGTGAACACGCTCGATGACCTGATCAAGCAGCCACAAACAAGTATGCTCGGCGCTTTCGCGGTCGGCCCGACCAGCGGCACCGACTACCTGCCACTCGACCCGGTCGAGGCGATGCGGACCGGCGCAGCTCACCCCGTGCCACTCATCATCGGTAACAACGCGCACGAGGGCAGGCTGTTCACCCGCTGGCTCAAGCTGCTTCCGACGAACGAAGCGATGATCGAAGCCATGCTCGGCGGCATCGAACCCGGCCAGCGCGAACGCATTACCTCGGCGTACCCGGGTTATCCGGACGAGGCCGCCTGCATCCGTCTCGGCGGCGACTTCGCCTTCGGCACGGCGGCGTGGCAGATCGCCGAGGCCCACAGCACCCAGGCGCCGACCTACCGGTACCGCTACGACTACGCCCCGCGCACGCTGCACTGGTCGGGGCTCGGCGCCACCCACGCGACGGAGCTGTTCGCCGTCTTCGACATGTATCGCACGAGGTTCGGCTCGCTGCTCACGGCGGCCGCCGACGGGCGGTCCGCGCGACGGGTCAGCGACGACGTACAGACACGCTGGCGTGAGTTCAGCCGAACCGGGGTGCCCGGCGACGACTGGCCCGCCTACACCCACTCCGACCGCGCGGTGATGGTGTTCGACCGCCGATCCCGCGTCGAGTACGACCCGCACAGTGACCGCAGGCAGGCCTGGGAAGGCTTCTCGCTGGCGGCAGGGTAGGCCAACTTCCTGCGCGGAATTGGCCGATGTGATTGCGTGATCGAGTGAATTACCCATTGGATCCGTTATCAGCTGACGAGTTCACAAGTGTGACGGCGATCATTGGGCGCGAGCACGGGGTGGGGGACGGCTGGCGGATCGCCTCGATCGAACTCGTCGAACCGACAAAGACGGAACTGCGTTGTGGGTAACCCCGAATAGTCCCGATGAGCGTTGGCCGCAGGCGAATTCGTCAACCAATCTTCGAGGGACACCGGCTTGGCCGAATGGACAAAGGCGAATCGGAGCATCGAGAACACCGACGTCGTGCTGTGGTACGTGTTCGGCATCCACCACATCACCCGGCCCGAGGACTGGCCAGTGATGCCGGTTGACGTGGTGTCGTTCTGGCTCAAGCCGTATGGCTTCTTCGACCGAAACCCTGCGCTCGATGTCGTGGGCACGCCACCGGACACCTGCCACACGGACAGCACGAGTGCCGGCCACTAGCGTGGAGCGGCCGGACGACCTGACAGCCGAGTGGCTGACGGGTGCCATCGGTGCAGGCACGGTCGAACGGTTCAGCACCGAGCGGATCGGCACCGGCCAGATGAGCGAGTGCTACCGGGTTGCGTTGACCTATGCCGAGGGTGCGGCAGGCCCCGGCTCGGTCGTGCTCAAGGTGGCCGCCAGTGATCCGGACAGTCGGCAGACGGGACTGGCGCTCGGTCTGTACGAACGCGAGGTGCGGTTCTACACCGACGTCGCGCCTCGCATCGGTGGTCCCGTCGCGCCCTGCTACGACGCGGGGTTCAACGGGGACACCGGCGTATTCCATCTGCTGCTCGGGGATGCATCGCCTGCCGTCGTCGGCGACGAGATCCGAGGCGCCACAATCGAACAGGCGATGCTGGCGATGGCCGAGCTGGGTCGGCTGCATGCGCCGCTCCTCGGCGACGCCACGCTGGCGGAGTCGGAGTGGCTCAACCGCGAATCGCCGATGAACCAGGCCCTCATCGCGCAGTTGTATGCCGGGTTCGTCGAGCGTTACGGCGATGCAATCACGTCGGCGCATCGCGAGGTATGTGAGCGGTTCGTGGCCAGTTTCGACGAATACCGCGACCAGGAGGCGGCGTCGGACCGGGTGCACGGGCTCGTGCACGGTGACTACCGCCTGGACAACATGTTGTTCGGGGAGGCGGATGCCGACCGGCCGCTCACCATTGTCGACTGGCAGACCGTCACCTGGGGCCCGGCGATGACCGACGTTGCCTATTTTCTGGGCTGCGCGCTGCCCGACGACGTGCGCCGCGACAACTACGACGCCTTGCTGCAGGCGTACCACGACGCGTTGGGGCCGAATGCAGGAGTCAGCCTGGAGGATGTTCGCGAAGGCGTTCGACGCCAGAGCTTCTTCGGCGTGATGATGGCGTTCGTCGCCTCCATGCTGGTCGAGCGCACCGAGCGCGGCGACGAGATGTTTCTCGTCATGCTACGCCGACACAGCCAGCATGTGCTCGACACCGATGCGTTAAAGACTCTGCCCGAACCTGCTGCCCCCGAGCCACTTTCGCCATCGACCGATGACGAGGGCGCCCATGCCGCAACCGACGAGCCGCTGTGGAACGAAAGCTGGTACTTCGACTTCGTCGATGCGCAACAGGGGGTCGGCGGCTGGATACGGCTGGGGCTCTACCCGAACCAGCAGACGGCGTGGATCAACGCGCTGCTGTGCGGCCCGAACATGCCGACCTTTGCACTCAACGATTTCGAGGTCGCGCTTCCCGATGACCCCGGCGTCGTTCGCGCCGATTCCATCGACCTCACCCTCGCCGCGACCGAACCGCTGCGGACGTACACGGCGTCAGTGTCCGGGCGGGGACACGCGTATGACGATGCAGCCGCGTTATTGCGCGGTGAAGCGGGCAGACCCGTCGAGCTGACGATGGATTTGGTGTGGACGACGGTGGGCGCGCCGTATCAATACCGCATCACCCCCCGCTATGAGATCCCGTGCGTGGTGTCGGGAACCGTCGTCGCCGACGGTCGCACGTTCGCGATGGACGGCGTCCCGGGGCAGCGCGACCATTCCTGGGGTGTGCGGGACTGGTGGAGCATGGACTGGGTGTGGAGCGCACTGCATCTCGACGACGGCACGCATATCCACGGCGTGGACATCCGCATCCCCGGTGCACCACAGATCGGCTTTGGGTACTTGCAGGAACCGGACCGGCCCCTGGTCGAGCTGCAGCTGGTCACTGCGCAGGAGACCTTCGGCGACAACGACTTACCGCAGGCGACTGCGCTCAGGTATGACGACGTGACAGCGACAATCGGCATTCGCGGGCACGCGCCGGTCCTGCTGACCGCCACCGACGGCCGGGTCAGCCATTTCCCGCGGGCCTGGGCGACAGTCACCACCGAAGACGGCCGCACCGGCGTCGGCTGGATCGAGTGGAACCGCAACCAACGCTGAGCAGACACGCACACTCGCGGCGGGACTAGATCAGGTGAGACCTGTCGTCGTCGAGGTCGTCTCGATTCAGACCCATCGGGGTGGCAGCAGGCACGTCCCCGGCGGCGACGACCGTCCTTGCGATCGGAGTGAGGGTGCGGAAGAGCTCGTCGACCTCGGCGTCGTCGAGCGCCTGGAGTGCGCCTAGCGCGAGCGCATCGGTGGTGTTCTCGATGTGCATTTTGAGTTCGCGACCGGCATCGGTCAATGCGCCGTCACCGTCCAGAAGGCCGCGCAGGGCCAGCCGATCCTGATAGTGGCGCCACTGGACTTCGTCATAGTCACGGCTGCGGATGATCATCTCGGCCGGAACCCGGCCCGCCGCGGCATGCAGCACATTGGACTCGCGACCGGAGATACCCGCCGCGGTCAACACGGCGACGTGCGCGTCGCCGCGCTGTTCGCGAAGCAGCGTGACCGCGTGCCACAGCGTGGCCAGTGGTTCGGTCGGCCAGGGCAGAGCCACGTTGGCGGCGTACAGCGGCCTGCCGTCGAGCGGGGCGCTGCGGGCCGCCTTGGCGGCCAAGCCCGCGGCGGCCCGCACGTCGTCGTCGGTAAGCCCGTAGCGTCGTAGTGCGGCGACGGCCGAGTCCTCGCGGGCGCGCAACGCCGCCCCGGGAGAGGCGACCTCCCAGGCCGCAGGCAACGCCTTGGCAACCCTGCTCGAGGCGAAGTTGTAGAACAGCGCGGTGACGACCTCTGTCGGCACAACCCCCAGCGGCGCGGACCGGCCCGCGAAGTAGCCCATCCAGAAACCGCGGAATCCGAGACCGTCGAACGCGGCGCGGCTTTCCGGCGAGAAGTAGGTGACGGCGTGTACCGGCTCCAACCGGTCGTAGAAGCGACGCGCCAGCCCTGGTTCCCTGCTCTGTCCCACAGTTAATTACCTCCGGCTCCGGCTGCAGCATGAACGTCGGCAAGAACAATGTATCGACGGTCACGAACGGAGCCTTGCAGCAAGATCAACTACAACGACGAACCCAAGTCCTGATCGGCATCCGCCGGGAGATCGTCAGCCACTGCCGCAACCGCCTCGTCGATGATCGCGCGCATGGCTTGCTCGGCGGCGGCCTCGTCCCGCATCCGGATCGCACGCGCAACCTCGTCGTGGAGCGCGATGGCCGCTGGGTTCGGTGTCTCAGGCATCATGTGGTGGTGCGTCCGACCGGTCAGGATTTCGGCCACCACGTCGTTGAGCGCGCGAAACATCTCGTTGCCGCTGGCTTCCAGAAGCGTCCGGTGAAAGACCTTGTCGGCCAACAGATACGACTCGAGATCGCCGGATCGCCCGTGTATCACCATGTCCGAAACCGCAGCTGCCATGATCCTGCACTGGTGCGGGTCGGCCCGCCGGGCGGCCAACGCCGCGGCGGCGGGCTCAAAGCCGCGCCGCAGCTCCGATAGCGTCACCAAAAGCGCTGCGCGGTCGTCGGATTCCAACCGCCAGCGAATGACCCTCGGGTCGAACACATTCCATTTGTCCGACGGCTGGATCGTGATGCCCACCCGGCGGCGGGACTCGACCATGCCCATCGACTCGAGAACCCGTATCGCCTCGCGCGCGACGCTGCGGGAGACACCGGCTTCGGCGCTGACGCCTTCGAGCGTGAGCACCCCGCCGGCCGGGTACTTCCCGGCGGCAATGCCGGTACCGAGGGCGGTCAACAGATTGCGGTGCAAGGCGCCGACGTTTGATGGCGAAGCCACCTATACATCCTGTCATACGTTTGCTTTAGCCGCACTAAGAACAGATGTTTCCGTTACAGGGTTGCAATCGTATGATTATTAATGCATGCTGTGTGACGTCAAGCACAAAAGGGTAGGTGGAGGGCATGGGGTCACCAATCGTCGTCATGGGCGTGTCCGGCTCCGGTAAGTCGACGGTGGGCGCGGCGCTGGCGCAGCGCCTGCGGGTGCCGTTCGCGGATGCAGACGACTTCCACCCGCAGGCCAACATCGCGAAGATGACAGCCGGCGAGGCGCTCAACGACGAGGACCGCTACCCGTGGCTGGAAGCCATCGGGGAGTGGCTGGACGGGCGCTGCGCCGACGGCGGCGTGATGAGCTGCTCGGCGCTCAAGCGCAAGTACCGCGACCAACTGCGCGGGGGCTGTCCGGAGGTCGTCTTCCTTCACCTCACCGGTACGCCCGAAGTCATCGGCAGACGCCAGGCCAGCCGGCCGGGCCACTTCATGCCCGCGTCACTGCTGGCCTCACAGTTCGAGACGCTCGAGCCGCTCGAACCAGATGAACACGGCGTCGCCATCGACGTCGACCAAGACATCGACGCCATCGTCGAGACCTATCTGTCGTTAACCGCCTCGCGCGCAACCGAACAGGAGAAGAAATGACCCCGGCACTCACCATCCTGGCGGCCGATACCGAGCTGGCCGAGCCCGTCGCGGCCGGCTGGCAGTTGGTGCTCGCCGCGCTTGCGGGCATCGCGGTCATCGTCGTATTGATTACGATGGCCAAGCTGCACCCGTTCCTGGCGCTGATCTTCGGCGGCCTTGACCGTGGGCCTCGTCGCCCAGGGCCCTACGGCCATCGGGGACGTTCTCGGGTCGTTCGCGGACGGATTCGGGACGACCGCGGCCGGGGTGGGCGATATTGATCGCGTTGGGTGCGATGTTCGCCAAATTGCTCGCCGACTCCGGTGGCGCCGACGAAATCGTCGACACCATCGTCGGTCACGCGTCGCCGCGCGCGCTGCCGTGGGCTATGGCGTTGGTCGGTGTCGATCATCGGGTTGCCGATGTTCTTCGAAATCGGTCTGGTGCTGCTGATGCCGGTTATCTATCTGGTCGCCAAGCGGTCGCGGCTGTCGCTGATCACCGTCGGAATTCCTGCGCTGGCGGGCCTGTCGGCCATGCACGGCCTGGTGCCGCCACACCCCGGCCCATTAACTGCGATCGACCTGCTCGGTGCGGACCTGGGCATCACGCTTGGCGCTGGGTGTCGCCGTTGCGATTCCGACCGTAATCGTGGCCGGTCCGTTGTTCGGCAGGCTCGCCGGGACGCTGGGTCGTGCTGGATGTGCCGGACCGATTCGATGCCGACGACTTCACTCGCAACGGCGGAACTCGGCGGCGAGTCGTGGCAGCCGGAGAGACGGGCGGCGGTACTCGGTACCGTGACCAGACCGCAGACCGCGCACCCGGCACCAGGCCGTCCTTCGGCATGACGATGTTCAGCGTTCTGCTGCCCGTCGGGCTGATGATGGGCAAGGCGCTCGTCGATATCTTCATCGACGACGAGAGCAATTGGCTGCGGCAGACCTTCGACATTCTCGGCCGGCCACTGATGGCGTTGTTGATCGCGGTCGTGGTAGGCATCTTCACCCTGGGGCGCGGCGCCGCCATGACCCGCGACCAGATCACCAAATGCCTCGAAACATCACTGCCTCCGGTCGCAGGCATCATCCTCATCGTCGCCGCCGGTGGCGGTTTCAAACAGGTGCTGGTCGATACCGGCATCGGCACGAAGCTCGGCGGAATGGGCTACAGCGGCGAATATTTCGGTCATCCTGCTCGCGTGGGTGCTGGCGGTTCTGATACGGCTGGCCACGGGCTCGGCTACGGTCGCCACGATCACCGCGTCGTCGCTGATGCTCGGTTTGGTCGAGGGCATGAGCACCGGCGAGATATCCCTGATCGTGCTCGCCGTCGGCGCAGGCTCGCTGTTCTTCTCGCATGTCAACGACGCCGGCTTCTGGCTGGTGAAGGAGTACTTCGGGATGAGCGTCGGTCAGACCATCAAGTCCTGGTCGATCATGGAGACCGTGCTGTCGGTCACCGGGCTGATCCTGGTGCTGATACTCGGGATCTTCATCTGACGCCGGTCAGTTCTTGACGACCTGGGTTCCGCCCGCCAGCTCGTCGTGCTTACCCTGCTTCGTCGGGCTGCTGTTGATCGTTACCGCGATCACGATGATGGCGACGAACGCGAGTAGGCCGCCGACGAAGGGGACGATCGGCAAAAGCGTCCACACGTTTCGGATCGCGGACTGCTGCAGCGTCGGCTTGGCAGCGCCGCCGGGGCCCTGCACGCCCAGCCCGAGGAGCTTCTTGCCCGGCGTCCAGCCCTGGCCGGTCTCGAATGCGATGAAGTACACGAACATCAGCAGTCCGGTGAAGAGGCCGGTGACCCAGTAGTTCGACAACGTGTCGGTGACGAACGCCAGCACGAAGCCCACGATGCCGACGATGATGCCGTCGATGACGCGGGCGAAGAAGCGGGGGACAAGCCCGCCGGCCTGCGCCGCAAATGGTGGGGGATAGCCGGTCGGATCACCGTACTGTCCGGCTGTCGGATCGGTTGTCATGTGCGCTCCTGCCGCAGGGGTAAGTAGCGCCAATCTACCGTCGAAGTTGTTCGTGCGGTGCGACTCAGCTCCAGCGTCGGCGTTGCTGCTTCGCCTGTGTGCGGGCCGTATCGGCGAAGTCGCCTGCCCGCTCGCGCGCGACCTCGGCGCGTTCCCGGGCTGCCTCGGCGAATTCAGGCGCACGATCACGGGCGACCTCGGCCAGTTCCGCGGCGCGTCCGCGTGCCGCCTCGGCGAATTCGGGTGCGCGTTCGCGGGCGACGTCGGCGAATTCGGCAGCGCGCTCCCGGGCGGCTTCTGCTAGTTCGGGTGCGCGTTCGCGGGCGACCTCGGCAAGTTCTGCTCCTCGTTCGCGGGCGACGTGCGCGAACTCGCGCCCGCGCTCGGCGCCCACCTGCAGGCCGTGGCCCAGCTTCTCGGCGATCGCGCTGTCGGCGAGAGCTCCGCCCGATGCGGCGCCGACCGGCAGCGCAGCGGTCACGGCTTCGGAGACCTTGCGGGCCGCGCGTCGACCGCGCCACCCCAGCGACGGCTTTCCCTCGGTGTCGACGGCGGCGATGATGAGCCCGCCGAGCAGACTCAGGTCGGTCATGAAGGCGCGACGTTCCTCGGCCTTGCGTTCCTGATCGGCTTGAGCCCAGAACATGTGCCCGCCCATGCTGCCTGGAATAACGGTGAATGCCAGCGCGGCCGACGCGAGGCGCGGCAGCTTGCCGGTGGCCAGCAGCAGTCCGCCGCCGACCTGCACGGCGGCGTTGATCCGGGCAAAGGTCTCGGCGTCCGAGGGCACGTTCGTGCCGACCGGGTCTGGCAGCTTGCGCATGCCCTCGAGCGCAGGACGGGCGGCGTCGCCGGCGGGTTTGGGGTTCCGAAGGGCATCCACCCCTTGCCCGATGAATGCAACTGAGAGGAGGGGGCGCGCGATACGTCGGATAAGCATGAACCCGGAGTTCCCCCGGTCAGCGCTTCACAAACCCTAGTAATAGCCCTAGTAAGAGCTGTCCGCTTTTCGACGTAACGGCAGCGGTACGACGAACCAGAGGACAACGAATGCCGCCAACGTGCAACCGCCCGCGATCCAGGCGGTCGACGGTCCGACAACGGCGTCGAAGATGACGACGGCGACGCCTGTAAGAGCCAGCCCGAGCAGAACCAATCCCGCGATGGCGCAAGCATGGGAGATCGAGACGATGGCATCCAGCCGGTGCCGGCGGAACAGCACGCGATGCATACCGACGGGTGCGACCAGCAGGATCGTTGATCCGATCGAGCAGGCAACCGTGATGAGATAGACGGTGCGCATGTTGCCTTCGAGCACCGTGAAGCGCTGCTGGAACGGGAGAGTCAGCAGGAAGCCGGTAAGTAGCTGAACACCGGTCTGCGTCACTCGCAGCTCTTGCAGCAGGCTCGACCAATTGCGGTCCAGCCGTTCGGCTTCCGTCTCGTCGCGATCCGCATCCCACCGCTTCTGCGCTTCCGGATGCTCGATATCCACGAGCCCATTGTGGCAGTTCAGCGCGAGACGTAACGCAAAAGCGTGATGCCGGACGGGAACGACTTCGGCGGCTCGGCCAACGTCAATGCCGGGATCGACGTGCCGTCGGGAAACAGCCGCCTGCCGCGACCCTGAACGGTGGGATATACGAGCAACCGATATTCATCGACCACGCCTGCCGCGATCAAGGTGTGGGCGAGGCTGATGCTGCCGGTGAGGACGATGTCCTTGCCCGCTTCGGCTTTCAGTGCGCGTGCCCGCTCCGCGGGATCTCCGGTGAGCACCGTCGAGTTGGTCCACCCCGGATCGGACATCGTCGTCGACACCACATACTTGGCCACGTTGTTGAGGTACTCGGTGATGCCGGTCTGATCGTCACTCTGGTGCGGCCAGTAGCTGCGGAAATCCTCGAACGTCTGCCGACCCAGAAGCATCGCGTCGGCCTCGGCATCCTGGCGGTGCGTCTCCTCCAGGAGCTCGTCGTCCTGCACCAGTGGGTCGAACCAGTCGTCGAGCATCTCGATCGACCCGTCCAGCGTGATGTTCTGGGTGATCACAAGTTTTCGCATACATGTACTGACATCACGCCAGTGCCGAACTCATCGCTCCGGTAGCTTCGCAGGCGTGACTCTCGTCGCGGGTGTCGACTCGTCCACGCAGTCGTGCAAGGTCCTGGTGTGCGATGCGGACACCGGTGAAATCGCGCGTTCGGGGACGGCGCAGCATCCCGACGGCACCGAGGTGGACCCGCAACTGTGGTGGGATGCGCTGCAGGCCGCCGTCGACAAAGCAGGCGGTCTCGACGATGTGGCCGCCCTCTCGGTGGGTGCCCAACAGCACGGCATGGTGTGCCTCGACGAATCCGGCGCAGTCGTGCGAGATGCGTTGCTGTGGAACGATACTCGCTCCAGCGCCGCGGCTGTGGAACTGATTGACGAGCTCGGCGGCGCCGCGCAATGGGCGAAACGCATCGGCGTGGTGCCGGTCGCCGCGATCACGGTGAGCAAACTGCGCTGGCTCGCCGATCACGAACCCGAACACGCCGCCGCGACCGCGGCGGTATGCCTGCCGCACGACTGGCTGACGTGGCGGTTGGCCGGCGCGACGGACGTCGGCGCACTGCGTACGGACCGCAGTGATGCCAGCGGGACCGGATACTTCTCCGCCGAATCCGGCACCTACGAACACGATCTGCTGGAGCTCGCGATGCGGGGGAGGCGGCCCGCGCTGCCGACGGTGCTCGGCCCTCACGATGCCGCCGGTCAGACACCCGGCGGTGCGACGCTCGGCCCCGGCGCGGGCGACAATGCCGCGGCGGCGCTGGGCCTCGGCGCCCAACCCGGCGACTGCATCGTCTCGCTCGGGACGTCCGGGGTGGTCAGCGCCGTCGGGCACACCGCACCGCATGACGCCGAAGGAATCGTGGCCGGGTTCGCCGATGCAACAGGCCGCCAGCTGCCACTCGTCTGCACGCTCAACGGAGCGCCGGTGCTGGCCGCGGTCGCCGCGATGCTCGGCGTGACATTCGACGAGTTGGATCGGCTGGCCCTTTCGGCGCCCGCAGGCGCCGGAGGTCTCACGCTTGTGCCGTATCTCGAGGGTGAACGCTCGCCCAACCTGCCGAATGCCGCCGGTGCGCTGCAGGGTATGACGGCGCGAAACCTCACCGCGGCGAACATCGCCCGCGCCGGCGTGGAGGGGCTACTCAGCTCGCTCGAGTACTGCCTCGAGAAGATTTCCGCGCAGGGCGTCGATGCCGAGCGGATCATCCTGGTGGGTGGCGGAGCGCGCTCCGAGGCGGTACGCGTTGTCGCGCCTGCGATCTTCGGCAAGCCCGTACTCGTGCCGACACCGGCCGAATATGTGGCGCTGGGCGCCGCGCGGCAGGCGGCTTGGGCGTTGTCGGGGGGAGACTCGCCGCCGGGATGGTCGTTCGGAATCACCACGATGTTCAATGCGGACCCGACGCCGGACGTGCTCGACCAGTATCGGCAGGCTCAGCCGCTGACGCTTGGCCAATCCTGACCGGTGAACTCGCGTGTGAACCGACTGTGACGAATTTCGCACTATCGGCGTGACGTAATTCATTGCCTTCGAGAGAGGCATAGGGCACCCTAACTTCACTAAATCACGTGACTGAAGGGTGGATGCCCGATGGCCGACCTCGACTTCGCCTACGACCTGACGCTGGACGAGGCCCGCCGTCGCACCGCAGTGCTGGAGGCGATCGGTGACGACTGGGACCCGATCGCGGTTCTCGCCGAAGAGAACAAGGCGTACGACATGCTCTACTCCAATCTCGACGAGGAGCAGCAGCGCATCTACAACGAGCTGGTCAGCGCCGGCGTGCTGCCCGAACGGGAGGGTGATCGTGTTGCCGATTGATCCCACCGCCGACCGGGCCCGCCGCGCCTGGCTGGAATGCCCGCGCTGCGCACACGGCGGCGCGTGCGCCGTCTGCCAGAGCAGCCGCAACTGTGCCACCCATTGGCAGTACCTGCTGAGCAACCAGGGCACATTGGTGCATCTGCAATGCCCGACGTGCGCCTATTTGTGGTCGACCGACACCCGTCGGCGCGCCGCCAGGCAGTCCAAGGCGGCTTGACTCGATCACGGCCCCGCCGCCGGGCGGGGCCAGCTCGGCCTCGGTAGCTGTTCGCCCCTCGGTGGCCGCAGCCGATCAAGCACCACCCGCAGCGGCGGCCACGTCGATCGGCCTCGTCGTGTCACCGCGTAGGCAGTGAACACCACCTTCGGATCCGTCAGCGGCAACACCGTCACGCGTGGGTGGGTTGGCCTGCCGATCGGTAGCAGACCCACCCCGTAGCCGGCGACGATCAGGTCCTCCACCAGATCGAGGCTGTCGATTTCATGGGCGATACGCGGGCTGAAGCCCGCGAGTGAGGCCAGGGTGCGGACGGCATCTTCATCAGCGGTGTTGCGGGAGTTGACGATCCACGCGCGATCCGCATAGGCGCCGATATCGGCGGCCCGGTCAACGTCGTCGGCGGGTACGGCAAGTCCCCACTGGACCGACCACAGGGGGACGGTTTCCAACACGGCGCCGGGTGATGCGGGCGCCAGGTTGTAGTCGTAGGTGAGCGCGAGATCGAGGTCGTCGTTCGTCAGCAATGTGAAGGCTTCGATCGGCTCGTACTCGCTGACCACCAGGTCGACCTTCGGATACCGCTCTGCGAGGTCGGCAACGATCGGCAGCAGGGAGACCCGGATGCCGGTCGCGAAGCCGCCGACGCGGACCGTTCCCGTCGGCTCGGCGTCGGGATCGAGGTCGAGGCGTGCGCTGTCGACGGCCGCCAGGATGGTGACCGCATGGTCGGCCAGGCGCTGCCCGGCCGGTGTCAGCCGGACCCGCCTGCCCTCGGGCTCGATCAGCCGGGCCCCGGTTTCCTTTGCGAGCGCGGCGATCTGTTGGGACACGGTCGACGTCGTCAGGTGATGAGACTCGGCGACCGCGCGCATCGAGCCCAGCCGGGACAGGGCCAGGAGCAGCTGCAGTCGCCGGGTATCCATGGCTAGCGCATCAGGCTGTCTGAGGAGAAGCCGTCCGCAGTCGCTTGTCGCGACGCGAAGAGCCAGCGGTCGTCGACCGGTACCAGGACGTCGCGGTAGCGCCCCCAGTGGTCGACGCCGATATTGGTGAGCGCGAGGAAATAACTGCTCACCTCGACGCGGTCGTGAGTCACAGCGCTGAATCGGACGCTCGAAACATGGTGACGCACATGGGTTAACGGGACCGGACCCGCCGCGAATCGATTCACCTGCGCACTCAGCCCCGCCACGATCGCCGACGGCCCGACCATCGGCTCACCGCCGGAGAACGCGAGGATGCCGTCGGGGGCGAAACACGCCGCGATGTCGTCGAGTCGATTGCGGTCGGTTCCGGCGGTGTAGTCGGACAGCGTCTGCCGCACGGACTCGCGGATGGCCAGTTCCCAGGTCTGCATGCCTCTACTGTTCATGATCACTGAACGGTATGTCCAGAAAAATCACGTGGACGTGAACGGTCACACTGCCGTTCAATGCAGTGGTGACCGACGACCAAGCCCGCACCGGCGCCATGATGGCGATGGGGTCGATGGTGTGCGTGCAGCTGGGTCTGGCGATCGCCGTTACTTTGATCGACCGAATCGGCGTCGAAGGCGCCGCTTGGCTGCGGCTCGCCTGGGCGGGCCTCCTGATGCTCGTGATCGTGCGGCCACGCGCCGCGTCGTTCACCAGGTCCACCTTCCTGGTGTGCGTTCTGCTCGGCGTGGTGACTGCCTCCGTGACCATGCTGTTCATGGCGGCGGTTGACCGCATTCCGTTGGGGACCGCCAGCGCGATCGAGTTCCTCGGGCCGTTGGGCGTCGCGGTCGCACACGGCAAGGGCGGGCGGCGCGTGATTTGGCCGGGGCTCGCTGCGATCGGTGTCGTATTGCTGACCGAGCCGTGGGCGGATTCGGTCGATCCAGTCGGCGTGTTGTATGCGCTCGGCGCGGCCGCGTGCTGGGCGGGGTACATCCTGCTCACCCAACGGGCCGGCGATGAGGTCGCAGGAATCAACGCTCTGGCGGTCTCGATGCCGGTTGCGGGTCTGGTGGCGACGATCGTGGTGGGTCCGGCCGTGTTCGACCGGATGACGCCGGACATCATGCTGATCGGGATCGGCCTCGCTCTGCTGTTGCCGGTGGTGCCGTTCGCGCTGGAGCTACTGGCCTTGCGCCGATTGACCACCGCGGCGTTCGGGACGCTGATGGCCATGGAGCCGGCGTTCGCAATGCTCGTCGGCCTGGTGATCCTGCACCAGGTGCCGGGTCCGGCAGGCGTTGTCGGCATCGGCTTCGTGGTGGTCGCGGGAATCGGTGCGGCGCGGACGGGCGCACGGTCGACACCCGTGCCCGCCGAAGTCGGCTGACGTTACTGCGCGTCCTGGGAGCCGTCGACAGCCTTGCGGCGGCGACTGATCAGTGCGGCGCAAACCTAGCAGCCGGGAAGCGGCTGCTTGTTACCCTGCGCAACATGGCATCCGGAATGTCGGAGAACCCGTTCGTGCGCGCAGTCAATGCCTTGGCCGTCGGGTTGATCCGTGCGCCCGTGGTCGGGCGGGTCGTCGGCCGCGGTCTAGTAGTGATCCGCTACGTCGGCAGACGTTCGGGCAAGGCGTTCGAGCTCCCGGTCGGCTACCGACGCTCCGGCCATGACCTGACCATCGGAGTGTCGGCACCCGATGCGAAGAACTGGTGGCGCAACTTCCTCGGCGAAGGTGGGGAGATCACCCTGCTGAATCTGAACGGGCGGGACCGCGTCGGGCAAGCCGTCGCCAACAGAGACGCCAAAGGCCGCGTCTCGGTGACGGTGCGACTCGCACCCTGAGAGGCTCAGGCCTCCAATCGCTTGCGGCGGTAGAGCGTTCCTACACTCAGGAGGATCAGGCTGATCGCCAGGATGGCGGTCGCCAGCACATTTATCTGCGGTGGGACCGAGGCCTTCACCGACGCATTCACGTACAGCGGATACGTCACCGAGGACCCGCTGACAAAGTAGGTGATGATGAAGTCATCGAGTGACAGCGCGAATGACAACATGCCGGCCGCGATGATGCCCGGAACGATGAGCGGAAGTGTGACTTTGAAGAACGTGCGCGTCGGACTGGCGCCGAGATCCATCGACGCGTCCTCGAGTGTCCAGTCGAAACCGCGAACTCGGGCCCGTACGGTCATTGCGATGAAGCTCACCTCGAAGGCGATGTGCGCCAACAGAATCGTCGTGTATCCGGTTGCCCAGCCCAGGTCGAGGAACAGCACCAGTAGCGATGCACCCATCACGACCTCAGGTGCGGTCAGCGGCAGAACAAGGAACGTGTCGACAGCCTGACTGCCCCGGAACCGTTGCCGGACAAGTGCGATGGCCACCAATGTGCCGAGAACCACCGCGATCGCAGTGGAGACGGCCGCGACGTTGATGCTGAGCTTCAACGCGTCGGTAAGTGCCGGGTACTTGAACGGGTCGAGCCAGTTCTTCAGCGTGAAGCCCTGCCAGCTGTAGTTGAACTTGCCCTTCGGGTTGTTGAAGGAGAACAGCACGATCACGAAGATCGGCAGGAACAGGTACAGCAACACCAGACCGGCAACCACCCGCAGCGCGACATCGCCCCACTTCGGGCTTCCCTTAATGGTTTTCGGCGGCTTGTCGGCTTGGTCGGCCGCGTTGGCCACCGCGGCACCGGCCTGCGTGGTCATACCAGGTCCTCGGTGCCCAGTGCGCGGGTGTAGAGCAACACACCTGCGAGGATGATCAACATCAGGACCATGCTGAGCGCAGCGGCTGCGGGGTAGTCCTTGACGACCAGGAACTGCTGCTGGATGACATTGCCGATCATCGTGGTTTGCGTGCTGCCGAGGTACTCCGCATTGATGAAGTCTCCGGCGGCGGGGATGAACACCAGCAGGCTTCCCGCCAAGACACCCGGCATCGACAGCGGCAGAATCACTTTCCTGAAGCTACGGGTGTTCGACGAGTACAGATCCTTGGTCGCCTCGATCAGCCTTGGATCGATCTTCTCCAGACTCACATAGAGCGGCAGGATCATGAAGATGATCCAGTTGTAGATCAACCCGCCGATCACCGCCCAGCTGGTGGACAGCAGTCGGCCGTCGCTGGGCAGTAGGCCAACCGAGTCAAGGGTGCTCACTATCCAGCCGTCGTCGGCCAGAATCGTTTTCCACGCGATGGTGCGGATCAGAAACGTCACGAAGAACGGAAGGATCACCAGCCCGAGGATGAGGTTCTTGAACCGGCCCGCCTTGAATGCGATGACGTACGCGAGTGGATAAGCCAACAGCAGACACACCACCGTAGCCGTGAGGGCATAAACGAACGACCGCACAATCTGGTCCTGGTAGCGGCCGAATGCGTCCGCATAGTTGCCGAACTTCCACGCGAACTCCATCGTGGGAAGGAACACCGAGCCACCAGAGCTTGACAGGGACGTCATCGCCAGCGAAATGATTGGCCACACGAAGAAGATCCCGAGATAGACGAGCGCAGGCGCGATCATCAAATACGGAGCGATCTTGCTCCGCTGCCGACTACTGGTGGCTACACCCGCCATCGGCTCAGGCGCCGGTAACCGCGGCGTAGGCGGTGTTGAACTTCTGCAGCTGCTCGTCTGTCAAAGCAGGCCACCCCTTCGCCTTCGCGAGCATTTCCGTCGGCGGGTTGATCAACGGGTTCTTGGCGGACTCCGGATCGATCTTCTCGAGCTCCTCCGTCATATCCGACAGCACCGGGATGTACTGAACGAACGAGACCAACTGCGCGTAGTTGGCCCGGTCATAGATGTAGTTGATCCACTTCTCGGCCCAGTCCTGATGCTGGGTGGTGCTGGGGATCACCATGGTGTCGACGAAGGTCGTGCCACCGGACTCGGGAAGAACGAACTGCACGTCGGGGTTGTCGGCCTGCAGCTGCACGACGTCACCCGAATATGCCTGTGCGACAACGATATTGCCCGCTGCCAGGTCATCGAGGTAATCGTTGCCGGTGAATCGCCGGATCTGCCCCTTGTCCTTCTGCTCCTTGACGAGGTCGATTGCCTTCCGGATGCTCGCCTCGTCGGGACTGTCGAGAGACGATCCCTGCGACATCATGATCATGCCCAATGCGTCCTGGGTGTCTGAGAACAGGCTGACCCGGCCCTTGAAGGCGGGATCCCACAGGTCGTCGATGGACTTGACGTCCCTGCCGGTCGCCGCCCGGTTGTAGCCGATGCCGACGAAGCCGGACATGTACGGCGCGCTGAACTTGCGTCCCGGGTCGACGCTGGCTTCGAGCAGGTCGGGACGCAGGTTTTCGATGTTCGGGATGTTGGCATGGTTCAACTCGCTGAGGAAGCCGAGCTGCTGCAGGCGGACGGCCATGAAGGTGGTCGGTACGGCGAGGTCCGAGCCGATGTCCTGCTTGCGTTGCAGCGGTTCCTTGACCTTCGCGAACCACTCCTCGTTGTCGTTGAGGTCCTCTTTGTAGTCGACAGTGATGCCCTCTTTGTCCTGGAACCCCTTGACGAAATCGGGGGCCATGTATGCGGGCCAGTTGGAGATCCGCAGCGAGCCGGACGCCGCTTCTTCGCCACCACCACCACCACCACCGTCGCCGGAACCACACGCCGCCAGGAAGGAGGGACCGAGGATGGCCGCCGCGGCTGCGGCAGCACCGCCTCCGATGAAGCGGCGACGCGATGTGCGGTTGGTGGCGAGGCGGGCGAGGAGCCGGGGATCGATTTCGTTGGGCATGACTGTGCCTTTCGTGGATTACCGCGGAAAAGGACGGGGTGGACGGCGGACCGTCACGAGTCGTCGAGCATCTCCTCGAGATCCTCGGTGGTGGGAATGTCGGCGGCCGGAAGCACGAGTGAAGCGTCGGGCGCCCAGCTGACGTGAACCTGGTCGCCCGGACGCAGCAGTGGCAGATCCTGCTCTGGTCCGACATGCGCAACGATCGTCGAGTCGTCGGGTGCTGCCATGAGCAGCCGCACGACGGGACCCTGGAAGGTGAGGTCGGTGACGGTTGCAGACACCGTCGCCACATCGCCTGCCGGTGCATCCATGGACACCCGAACGCGTTCGGGACGGACCATCAAGGTGGCCTGGCCGCCGGGTTCGATGGTGGTGTCGCCCGGCCTGGCCTTCAGCGAGCTGCCCAGCACCTCGACCTGTACGTAGTCGCGATTTTCCCGACCGGACTGGGTGCCCGCCCAGAGGTTTGCCTGTCCGATGAAGCTGGCGACGAAGACGGTCGAAGGCCGGTCGTAGATCTCGGTCGGGCTACCGATCTGGTCGACGTTGCCTGCGTTCATGACCGCGATGCGGTCACTCATCGTCAGTGCTTCCTCCTGGTCGTGGGTCACGTAGACGAACGTGATGCCGACCTCGCGTTGGATGCGCTTGAGTTCGAACTGCATGACCTGTCGCAGCTTCAGATCGAGCGCACCGAGGGGCTCGTCGAGCAGCAGCGCACTGGGGTAGTTCACCAGCGCGCGGGCCAGCGCCACGCGCTGTTGCTGTCCGCCCGACAGCTGCGCCGGCTTGCGCTTCGCGAAGTCGGTGAGGCGGACGATTTCGAGCAGCTCGTCGACCCGCCTCTTGACCTCGGCCTTGTCTTTCTTCAGGCTTCGCGGGCCGTAGGCGACGTTGTCCCACACCGTCATGTGGGGAAACAGCGCGTAATGCTGGAACACCGTGTTGACGTTGCGCTTGTGCGGCGGCACGCGGGAAACATCGGCGCCTTCCAGTCGGATGGCGCCCTCGGTCGGGGTTTCGAATCCGGCGATCATCCGAAGCGTGGTCGTCTTGCCGCAGCCCGACGGACCGAGCAGCGAGAAGAACTCACCCGACGCGATGGAGAAGTCGGCTTCAGCGACGGCAACGTAATCGGCGAAGCGCTTGCTGACGTTGTCGATCTCGATGACCGGGCTGCCCTTGGCGCGAGCGGCCCCGCCTTGTCCCGTCGTCTGATCTGCGGCGGTGGTGTGTGTGCCGGTCAGGGCAAATCCTCCCTCAAGCCCCCGTAGCTTTCGGGTAAACAATCGCGGATTCCGTCGTGGTTCGCAAGCGATTCCGCAACGAATTTACATTTTCACAATGGAATCATTTGTGGGTGGCGCCGCTGGCGGGCAGATTTCGCGGCTGCGGCCGCGCCTAGACCCGGCCTGACTGTCGGCAGCCGGCTGTGGTGCGGCGATGTGGCGCGAGCCCTGCCAGTTTAGTTTCGCAGCGGGGCAGTCGGGGGTAGAAGTAGGTATGGCGACGATCGACGTGGCGGTATCGACCGAACTTGCTCCGCATCAAGCCTGGAAACTCGCGTCGGACCTGCATCGCTTCGATGAATGGCTGACCATTTTCGGGGGCTGGCGAAGCGATGTGCCCGCGGTCATCGAACCCGGCACCTGTGTGTCGTCGTGTATCAGGGTCAAGGGATTCCGCAACATCATCCACTGGCGGGTCACCCGCTACGACGAGCCCAGGCTGATCGAGCTGAGTGGCGCGGGGCGCGGCGGGGTGCGCATCTCGTTGACCATCGAGGTGCAAGAACATCCCCCCGGGTCGAGGTTTCACGTCGTCGCCGAGCTGACGGGCGGCCTGCTCAGTACCGCGGTTGGACGGCTCGTCGCCCGGGTCCTGCAGTCCGAGGTCCGCAAGTCGGTGACCAACCTGGCCGCGCTGCGCTAACCCCATTCGTGGTTCATGGCGCGGGATTCGTAGCGCGCCTCGACGGTTTCGATACCGCGGGCCCGCACCCGTGACAGCGCGATCAGCACCAGCGCCAGTGCCGCGGTTGCAGCACCGCCGATGAATATCGCGACGAAGCTGCTCTCCATCGGCACGGACGTGCCGTCGACCGAGCGGGCCAGCAATACGGCGACAAGGGCGGCGGCAGTGGAGCTGCCGATGGTGCGAGCGATCGCGTTCATGCTTGTGGCCACACCGGTTTCACCCGCCGCGACCTCATTGACGACCAGCGTGGGCAGCGCGCCATAGCCGAGGCTGATGTAGGCGTTTGCCAGGATGCTTGCCACGATCACCTGCCACGGGGCGGAATGCGCGATCGCGATGAACAAGAAGCCGGTGATCCCCGCGGCGGCCGCCACGACGAGCACCCGTCGGGCACCGAATCGGTCGATGAACCTGCCGCTGACCAGCGCGACGAGAAAGCCGGTGACGGCGCCCGGTAGCAGGTAGACGACGCTGGCCTCGAGCACGGACGCGCCGAAGCCGTATCCCGCCGCCTCGCGGGGGATTTGAACGAACTGCGTCAGCCCAAGGAAGGCAAAGTACAGCCCCATTCCCACGAAGATCGTGGCGAGGTTGGTGAGCATGATCGGGCGCCGCGTCAGCATCCGTATCGATACGAGCGGCTGCTCGACCCGCCGCTCCCAGAGCCACCAACCGACCATGACGGCGACGCCGGACGCCGCGCATGCCAGGGTCGCCGGTGACGTCCAGCCCCAGGAATTGCCCTGGGTGATCGCCAACAGGATCGCCGACAGTCCCGCCGCGAGGCCCGCGGCGCCCAGCCAGTCGATGGTGCCGGTCGAGGTGCGCGGCCTGGCGGGCACGACGAGCACGACGATGGCGATGACGAGGACGGTGAAGCCGGTGGTCAACCAGAAGACGCGGTGGTAGTTGGCGTGATCGCGCATCAACAGACCGACCACGACCAGTCCCGTCCCACCGCCGAAACCCAACGTTCCGGAGAGCACCGACATCGCCGAGACCATGCGGTCTTCGGAAAGCTCCTCACGCAGGATCGAAATGCCGATCGGATAGAGCGCGAACGACGCCGCCTGCAGCACCCGACCCAAGATCAGCAGCGCCAATGATGTTGTGGTCGCGGCAAGTATCGAACCGACGAGAACCACCGCGAGGACGCTCAGCAGCACCCGCTTCTTCGGATGCAGATCCGCCAGCCTGCCGATCAAGGGCGTCGCCGCCGCGGCCGCGAGCAGGTTCGCGGTGACCGCCCAACTGACCGCGACGGTAGACGCGTTGAGTTGGTCGGCGATGATGCCGAGCACCGGAACGACGGCGGTCTGCAGGACGGCGACCGTCAGCACGACGACGCTGAGGCCTGCGATCAGCGCGCGTGGTCGGATGGGCTGTTCAGCCGGAGCGGAGGACCGCGAGGGTGTTCGCTTGAACATTCGCGCTCCGATCGTTAGGGCATCTTCGTTCTACCGGTCACGGCCGGCGGCGTGGCGGGCGGGTCGCCATGATCGAATGGACCCATGACTCCAGGGGGCCCATCGAGTAGTGCGCTGACCTCGCCGACGTTTTCCGGCCGCACGCCGTCCGGCACAGGCGATCTGTCCGTAGAAACGCACGGCATCGCGCCGGTCCGAGAGGACCAGCGGTACGGCGACCCGAGGCGGCTGTTCACCGTGTGGTTCGCGCCTCAGGTCAACATGACCGGGGTCTTCACCGGTGCCCTGGCGATCGCGCTCGGGCTGGGGTTCTGGCTCGGCCTGCTCGCCATGGTCATCGGGACGGTACTCGGCTCCCTGGTCGTGGCGTATCTCTCCACGTGGGGACCTCGTACCGGAACGGCGCAGCTGCCGAACTCGCGCATGGCGTTCGGTGGAGGCGTGGTGCTTCCCGGTGCGTTGCAATGGCTCTCGTCGATCGCCTGGGATGCCCTGGTCGGGCTGTTCGGCGGGGAAGCCCTTGCCGTGCTGCTGGGTATCCCGTTTTGGAGCGCCGTTCTCATCGTGCTCGCCGTGCAGGGAGCCGTCGGCTTCTTCGGGTACGAGATGATCCACCGCATCCAGGCGGTTCTGACGGTGGTTCTGTTCGTCACCTTCGTCGTGTTCGCCGTAAAGCTCGCAGGCGGCCACCCGGTTGTCACGCCTGCGACCGTGCACGGCGCCGATCTCGTCGGTGCCTTCGTGCTCGAGGTCACCATCGCGCTGAGCCTGTCGATTTCGTGGGCCAGCTACGCCGCCGACTTCAGTCGCTACCTGCCCGCAGATTCGTCTCGCGCCCGAGTCTTCGGGTACACGTTCGCCGGAATCGTGTTGGCGTACATCTTCGTTCAAGGCATCGGGATCGCGGCGGGCGACCTTGTTTCCGAGCACACCGCCGACGGTGTCCGGTCTGTGATGGGTGGCGGCGTGCTCGGTGGGCTGGCCCTGCTCATCATCGCCCTGGCGTCGATTGGCTCCGGCGTGATGAATGACTACAGCGGTTCGCTGGCACTGCAGACCATCGGGGTGCGGGTGCGCAGGCCGTACTCGGCCGTCGTCGTCACCGCGATCGCTTTCGTGTTGATTCTCTGGCTGCATGCAGGCGAGACTGCATCACGGTTCGAGC
Source organism: uncultured Actinomycetota bacterium (assembly GCA_963713225.1). Taxonomy (GTDB): domain Bacteria; phylum Actinomycetota; class Actinomycetes; order Mycobacteriales; family Mycobacteriaceae; genus Mycobacterium. The sequence goes on from CAVQLB010000008.1 coordinate 337,691, forward strand.
ACGTGCTTCTCTTCGTGAGCTACTGGATACCGGCATTCGTCGCAGTGGTCGTCATCGACTGGCGGATTCGCAGCCGCGGACGCACGAGCATCAACCCTGCCGAAGAGCACACCGACCGCTCCGACGCCGTCGCAGCGATGGTCGCTTTCGTGCTCGCCTACGGGGCGGCGGTGCCCTTCATGAACACCTCGCTGTTCACCGGTCCGGTCGCGCAGGCATGGCACGGTGCCGACGTCGCCTACTTCGTCAACTTCCTTGTCGCAGCTGTTCTTTACGGCGGCTACCGACTGCTGCGTGGCCGCCCCGCGAACTTGGACAAGTACAACCACGTGGGTTGATAGCCACGACGTTCATACAGCCGAATGGCGTCGGAGTTTCCCGCAAGCGCGCCGAGGATCAGGTCATCGACGCCGCGCTCGTGCAGATGGCTCTCGAGCCGATCGAGTAGCTCGGAACCCAGCCCGCTGCCGCGGTAGGAGGGCAGCACACTGAGCGATTCGATCTCGCCGATCCGGTCGCCGGTCGTCCAGGTGTCCTCGATCCACGAGTCCGCAACGGGCATGACGTGGGTCAGCCCGTATCCGATGGGTTCGTCGTCGACGACCGCGAGCAGAAGCAGGGTGTCCGGTTTGGTCAGCAGGTCCTCGTAGAGCGTTCTGCGGGCGCGCCAGGTCTGACCGTCGCTGACATACGGCGCAAGCTCGGGCATGCTGCCGATATGGCGGTGGTGGACGGCCACCCACAACGGCTCGATCAGTTCGAGATCTTCGGCGCTGCCGGTGCGCAGCCGCCACGCAGGTGCCATCAGGTCACGCTAGCTCAACAGCGCTTCACTCCATCGGCGATGGCGTGAAGCTTGTCCGGGTTGGCCACGTTGTGAATAGTGACGATCCGCCCGTCGTCATCCAGGTCGACCGTGAGCGTGGCGATGGTGCGGCCTGCACCGCGTATCACGATGCCCGGGCCGCCGTTGATATCGACGACTTCTGCTGTCATGTCGGCGATTTCGACGCCCTCGTAGGGGCGCGTGATCGTACCGGCGATCCACCTGGCCACCTTCTCGGCACCGATGATCGGACGCATCGCCTGCCGCACCTTGCCGCCGCCGTCCGTCCACAGCGTGACGTCCGGCGCAAGCAGCTCCATCAGCGCGTTGATGTCGCCGCCGGTGGTCGCGGCGAAGAACCGCTCGGTGACGGCACGCCTCTTGACCCGGTCGGTCTCGAAGCGGGGTCGGCGTGCCTGGATGTGGTTGCGGGCGCGGTGGCCGGCCTGACGCACCGCCGATTCCGAACGGTCAACGGCTTCAGCGATTTCGGCGAACGAGAAGTCGAACACATCCTTGAGCACGAACACCGCGCGTTCCAACGGGCTCAACGTCTCCAGCACCACCAGCATGGCCAGTGACACCGACTCGGCGGTCGCAACATCTTCGGTGGAATCCGCCTGGGTGAGGATCGGCTCGGGCAGCCATGGCCCCACATACGTCTCCCGTTGGCGCCGGGTCGACCGGAGACGGTCCATCGCCAGGTTGGACACGATCCGGGCGAGGTATGCCTTCGGGTCCAGAACCTGACCACGATCGGCCGCCGACCACTTGAACCAGGCATCCTGGACGACGTCTTCGGCGTCGGCGGCAGAGCCGAGAAGCCGGTATGCGATGGCGAACAACAGGTTCCGGTGCTCGGAGAACGTCTGCTCGTCGGTGCTCACTTGTCCGCCCGGCCGCCACGGCGCCATGTCATCGAACCAACCCCCGGGATCGCCCTGATCAGCCGGTAGGTGGTCCATGGGCTGGAGCTCACAGTTTCTTTGTACGCCACGGCCAACCGGCCGGCCAGGTAGAACCGGCCTGGGGTGTCGTCGGCGTGGGTGAACTGGATGACGGCGTCGTGCCGCCCGAGGCTGACGGGCTGGTGCACGTAGCCGAAGCGGAACGGCTTGGGTTGCTTGCCGTTCAATTCGCGCACGATCGAGGCGGCTGCGTGCAGTGAGGTGGGGATACCACTCTGGCAGGTGCCGTGCATGACCCCGTACCTCTGCCGGATCGCCGCCGCGTCGCCGACGGCGTACACGTTGGGATGCGATACCGAGCGCAGGGACTCATCGGTGACGATGCGGCCGCGGTCGTCGACATCCAGATGGGCCGCCGCGGCCAACGGTGACACCCGCACTCCTGTGGTCCACAGCACCGCCTGGGCGGGAACTACCTCGCCGTCGGCGAGAGCTACGCCATCCGCCATCACCTTCACGATGTCGGCGTCCGCCCGGATGTGCACCCCGAGTCGGGCCAGGCCCGCGTGCAGTCGGGTCCGCGCCTTCTCGCCCATCATCGACCCGGGCTCCGCCCGGCTGACGAGCACGACATCGATACCGGAATGCTCCTCGGCGATCTCGGCTGCCGACTCGACTCCGGTCAGGCCGCCGCCCGCCACGATGACAGTGCCGCCCGCGAGGCGGTTCAACTGGTCGGCCAGTGCCACAGCGTCTTGCGCACTGTTGAGCGTGTACGCGAACTCGTCCGCTCCTGGCACGCTCTGGGTATCGGCGACACCGCCCAGCGCGTAGACCAGCGTGTCGTAGTGCAGTTCGTACTCGTCGTCGATTCGCACGATCTGCGCATCGGCATCGATCGACGTCACCCAGCCCTGCACGAACCGGACGTCCGTGCCGGCGAGCCGGTCCGGAATCTGAAGGTCCGCCAGGTCCTGGCCAGATGCCGTCTGGTGCAACCGCAGGCGTTCTGTGAACCGAGTCTGCGGGTTGACCAGGGTGATGTGGACGTCGTCACGGCCCTTCAATCGGCCGGCCAGGCCCATGGTCGCACCCATGCCGGTGTATCCGGCGCCGAGAATGAGGATCTCCTTCATCGTGCTTCCTTTCGCGTGTTCGTCGGCTTGCTAATTACGAGACGCATCCAGCGGGCGGGTTTGTGACATCGGCGGAAGGGTTAACTGATTGCCATGCGTCCGGCAACACTCGCGAAATCGGCAGCCGCAGTCTTCGTCACGGCAGGCCTCGGTGGCCTGGCCAGCCGGCCGGCCGAGTCCGACTGGTACGAAAAGCTGCGGAAGCCGTGGTTTCAGCCGCCGCGCCAGGCGTTTCCGATCGTCTGGCCGATCCTCTACGCGGACATCGCCGCGGTGTCGGCGTCGACGATCGATCAGCTCGACGATGAGCGGCGACCCGAGAAGGCCCGGGAATACACGGCCGCACTGGCGGTCAACCTTCTCCTCAACGGCAGCTGGACGTGGCTGTTCTTCAATCAACGCAAGCTCGGTGCGTCGGCAGTCGCGGCGGCGGCGCTGACCGCGAGCAGTGCCGACCTGGCCCGGCGGGCGGGTGAGGCGCGGCCTAGCCGAGGTGCATTGCTGGCCCCCTATCCGCTGTGGTGTGCGTTCGCGACGCTGCTTTCCACCCGGATCTGGTTGTTGAACCGCTGACGGTTCCGATTCGTCGTAACGTTGCGCAATGGCCAAGTCCGACGCCGAGCATGAGGAAGACGAAGAGGATCGGCAGCGGCTAGCCGACCGCGTCCTGGGCATGCTCGAGGACGCGGTCTATTGGGGAATCGCGCTGGTGCTGATCATCGGATCGGTGGCGCTGCTGATCGCCCAGTTCAACACGATGCTGGGGCTGCGAGACACACCGGTCAAGATCGTCATGCTCGAAGTTCTCGACGGGCTTCTGCTCATCTTCATCTTCGTCGAACTGCTCTACGCCGTGCGTGCGTGCCTGCGGTCGCACGAAATCGTGGCCGAACCGTTCTTGATCGTCGGCATCCTGGCTGGCATCAAGGAAATCGTCGTGCTGTCCGTGGAGGCCGCGACCCTACTGGACAAGGGAGCGCCCTTCGCCCGCGCTGTCGTTGAGATCGGTGTCCTCGCCGGCGTGGTTCTGGCGCTGGCGCTGGCCGCCTTCGTACTGCGCGAGCGCCGCCGCGACACCCAGGACGCGGGGGAGGGGGCATCGGAGGAAGACGCACCCGCCCGGTCGTCCTAACCGCATCTGGATTGGGCGGTCCTCTAGCCAGCCACAAGTTATGTATGCCATCATATATAACGTGGTCAGCAATCCTCGGGAACGGATGGTGGTATCCGCCGCACTGTTGATCCGCGAACGCGGAGCCAATGCGACCGCAATCTCGGACGTACTCGAGCACAGCGGCGCGCCGCGCGGATCGGCGTATCACTACTTCCCGGGCGGGCGCATGCAGCTGCTCGAAGAGGCGACGGACTATGCGGGCGCGTACATCGCGGACAAGATCTCGGCCGCGCGGGGCGCCGTCGAACTGTTGGACGACCTGACTGACATGTACCGCCAGCAGTTGATTCGCAGTGACTATCGGGCAGGTTGTCCGATCGTGGCGGTGACGGTCGAAGCAGGCGATCCCGACAATGCCGACCGCACGACGAAGGTCATCGAGCGTGCCGCGGCCGCGTTCGCGCTCTGGACCGATCTGATCGGCCAGCGATTGGTGGCCGAAGGTGTCGCCGCCTCGCGTGCGGAGGAACTCGCGATGCTTGTCACTACGTCCATCGAGGGTGCCATCATCGTCGCCCGCGCTTCGCGTGACGTGAAACCGCTCGACCTCGTCCAGCGTCAGCTGCGCGCCCTGTTGCAGGCCGAGATGGCCGAAAGGAAGTCCTGATGACCGGTGAGTGGCAGTCAACGGCCTGCATTCTGTGCGAGTGCAACTGTGGCATCGTGGTGCAGCTCGAGGGCCGCACGCTCGCCAAGATCCGCGGTGACAAGGAACATCCCGCGTCGCAGGGCTACACATGCAACAAGGCCCTGAGGCTCGATCACTATCAGAACAACCGAAGCCGGCTGACGTCCCCGATGCGGCGACGGCCCGATGGCAGCTATGAGGAAATCGACTGGGACACCGCGATCACCGAGATCGCCGAGGGCTTCACACACATCCGCGACACCTACGGCGGTGAAAAGGTCTTCTACTACGGCGGCGGCGGCCAGGGAAACCATCTGGGCGGCGCCTACGCAGGCGCGTTTCTCAAGGCGATCGGAGCTCGCTACCGATCGAATGCGTTGGCGCAGGAGAAAACCGGAGAAGCCTGGGTCGATGCGCATCTGTACGGCGGGCACACGCGGGGAGAGTTCGAGCACGCAGAGGTCTCGGTCTTCGTCGGCAAGAACCCGTGGATGTCACAGAGCTTCCCGCGTGCACGTACGGTTCTCAACGAGATCGCCAAGGATCCGGCTCGCTCGATGATCGTCATCGACCCGGTGATCACCGACACCGCCAAGATGGCCGACATCCATCTGCGGGTGAGGCCGGGCACGGATGCGTGGTGCCTGGCCGCGATGGCCGCGGTGCTGGTGCAGGAAAACCTCTGCAACGAAGAGTTTCTGGCCGATCACGTCAACGGTGTAGACGCCGTCAAGGACCTGCTTCGGCAGGTGCCGGTAGCCGATTATGCGGGTCGGTGCGGCGTGGACGAGGAACTGATCCGCACAGCGGTACGACGCATCGCCGGTGCCGGTAGCGTGGCGGTCTTCGAAGATCTCGGCATTCAGCAGGCACCCAACAGCACGCTCTGCTCCTACCTGAACAAGCTGCTGTGGATTCTCACCGGCAACTTCGCCAAACGCGGTGGCCAGCACCTGCATTCGTCGTTCGCGCCACTGTTCACGTTCGGCGGTGTCGGACGGACTCCCGTCACGGGCGCACCGGTGATCTCCGGCCTGGTGCCGTCCAACGTTGTGCCCCAGGAGATCCTGACCGATCATCCCGACCGGTTCCGGGCAATGATCGTCGAGAGCAGCAATCCGGCCCACTCGGTGGCTGATTCGGCCGCCTGCCGAGAGGCATTCGCGTCTCTGGAGCTGATGGTCGTCATCGATGTCGCGATGACGGAGACGGCTCGCCTCGCCCATTACGTGCTTCCTGCAGCCAGCCAGTTCGAGAAGCCGGAAGCGACGTTCTTCAATCTGGAGTTCCCGCACAACACATTTCATCTGCGCCACCCGCTGCTCGAGCCGTTGCCTGGCACATTGCCGGAGCCCGAGATCTGGGCCCGGCTGGTGCGGGCGCTCGGCGTCGTCGACGACGCCGACCTCAAGCCACTGCGTCAGGCGGCAGAGGAAGGGCTGGATGCGTACGCGCAGGCGTTCCTCGGAGCGGTCAGCACCAACCCCGCGATGGCCCGAGTGCTGCCGTTCGTTCTCTACGAGACCCTCGGACCCACGCTGCCCGACGGACTGAAGGGCGGCGCGGCGCTATGGGGGCTGGCGCAGAAGACGGCGATGGCCTATCCGGACGCGGTGCGCCGTGCGGGTCATGCCGACGGCAACGCGCTCTTCGAGGCGATTATGCAGAGCCGGTCGGGCGTGACGTTCACCGCGCACGAGTACGAGAACGACTTCGAGTTGATCGCGCACGCAGATCACAAGATCGCGCTTGACATGCCCGAAATGCTGGGCGAGATACGTGGATTGGGCGATACCCCTTCCGTGCTGACCAGTGCGGAGTTTCCGGTGGTGCTGTCGGCGGGTGAGCGGCGGGCGTATACCGCCAACGACATCTTCCGCGACCCCGGCTGGCGGAAACGCGACACCGACGGAGCGCTGCGGGTCAGCGTCGAAGACGCACAGGCGCTCGGCCTGGTCGCAGGAGGACGGGCACGCGTCACGACCGCGGCAGGCAGTGCGGAGGCGAGTGTCGAGATCAGCGAGGCGATGCTCCCTGGCCACGCGTCACTGCCCAACGGCCTTGGTCTTGACTTCGTCGATGGCGACGGCAAGACACACATTCCCGGAGTGGCGCCGAATGCCCTCACGTCAACCGAGTGGCGGGACGCCTACGCGGGCACTCCATGGCACAAGCATGTGCCGGCCCGCATCGAGGCCGTAAAGGCAGCTGTCACAGCCTGATTCGGACTATCGGGGAGTGGCGGGAGAAACGTCACTGTGACGAATTACGCGCCGCCGAGCCCGGGACGCTTCTGCGGCTGGCCGTGCACACCCTCGGTGTAGGCGGTTTCCGCGTGTTGGGCGAGATCGATTCCGGAGATCTCGTCCTCGGGCTGAACGCGGAATCCGAAAGTGCTGTCGATGATCTTCGCGATGGCGAAGGAAACGACGAAGGCGTACACGGCGACCACCGGGATGGCCAGTGTCTGCTTGCCAAGTAGGGAGACTCCGCCTCCGTAGAACAGCCCTTCGACACCGCCCGAGACCACCTCGGCGGCCAGCAGCCCGATCAGGAACGTGCCGACGACACCGCCGACGAAGTGGACGCCGACGACGTCGAGGGAGTCGTCGTAACCGGCCTTGAACTTCCACCCGACCGCGTATGAGCACACGACGCCGGCCGCCAGCCCAATGATGAATGCGCCTATGGGGGCGACGAATCCGCACGACGGCGTGATCGCGACCAGGCCGGCGATCACGCCCGATGCCGCGCCGAAAGTCGTGGGTCTGCCGTCGCGAATGCGCTCGACAGTGATCCACCCCAGCATGCCGAGGCACCCGGCGATCAAGGTGTTCAGAAACACCACGGACGCCTTCCCGTCCGCGGTGAGCGCCGAGCCCGCGTTGAAGCCGAACCAGCCGAACCACAGCAATCCGACGCCGAGCAGAACGAACGGGAGATTGTGCGGTCGCATCGCGTCGGACTTGAATCCGATTCGCGGACCGAGCACAAGCGCCAACGCGAGTGCAGACGACCCTGACACGATCTCGACGACGAGGCCGCCCGCGTAGTCGACGGTGCCCAACGATGCGAGCCAGCCGTCGGGGCCCCAGACCCAATGGGCGACGGGTGCATAGATCGCCACGGTCCACACGGCGACGTAGATCATCCACGCCGAGAACCTGGCGCGGTCGGCAATGGCGCCGCAGATCAGTGCGGCGGTGACGATCGCGAAGCCGAGTTGGAAGGTGAGGAAGAGCAACTCGGGAATATTGGACCGAACGGTGGTCGGGTCGATGCCGAGCAGCCCGACGTGGTCCAGGTTGCCGATGAGACCGCCACCGGCGTCCTCGCCGAACGCCAAGGTATAGCCGGCGAACAGCCAGGCGATCGTGACGACGGGGATCGAGATGAAGCACATCATGATCATGTTCAGGACGCCCGAAGACCGGACCATACCGCCGTAGAAGATGGCCAGGCCCGGCGTCATCAAGAGGACGAGAGCGGTACAGGCAAGCAGCCACGCGGTTGCGGCAGGGTCGATCTCCATTCGGACTCCTTTGTCTTGGCAAACGCTCGGAACCGAGATTATGACCCGTGGATGTAGCGGACGGGAACGCCGCGGTGCGGAAGCAACACGATTCCGCGGCGGACCTGTCGATCCTGGTCCTTGTGCACAGGCTCGAAGCGGCCGGATCGCAACAGCGTCTGAAGAGCGATGGTCAGCTCGACAAGGCTGAAGCTCGCGCCGAGGCAACGTTTGATTCCGCCGCCGAACGGAATCCATGCATAGGTCGGCGGACTCGCGTCGAGGAACCGCTCCGGCCGGAATTCGTGGGGATGGTCATAGGTATCGGCGTTGAGATTGACCTCGCCGATGTGCGGCACGATCCGTGTCTCGGCAGGCACGGTGTACCCACCGAGCCGATAGTCACAAGCGGTGAAGCGACCGGTGAAGGGGGAGGGGGGACGAATGCGCAGCGTTTCGTTGATCACGGCCTCGGTGTACGTCGTCGATTCGGCCGCGTCGGCCTCGGCCTGAACCTTGGCCAGCACATCAGGGTGATGCAGCAACAAGTCGATCATCCACGCCAGACGTGGTGGCGGTCGTTTCGTGTCCGGCCAGCACCAAGGTGACCAAGTCGTCTCGAATTTCCTTGTCCGTCAGGTGCTCGCCGTCCTCGCTGCGGACTGTCAGCAGTAGCGACATGATGTCGGTGCGGTCGTGCAGATCGGGGTCCTGTCGCCGGGCGGCGATCATCGGCGTCAGCAGGTCGTCGATTCCCTGGTTTGCGCGGTCGAGCTTGGGCCAGCGCTTCAACCCGCCAACGGAGTGAAGTGCGACGCGCAGAATCAGTTGTTCCGACGACCCCAGATCGAGCAGGGTCTCGAACGGGGGCCCGAGCCGGGCTCGTTCGCTGCGGTCCTCGGCACCGAACATCACCCGAAGGATCACGTCGAGGGTGAGTTCGCGTGCAGCGCGCAACATTTTGAACGGCGCGTCCTTCGGCCAGCCGGCCAGCGCATGCCGCGTGCTGTCCTCCATGATCGGCCGGTAGTTCTCGAGCGCCTTGCCGTGCAGTGAAGGCGTCAGCATTTTTCGGCGCCGCAGATGTTCGGGCTCTTCTTGCACGAACATCGAGCCCGTTCCATAAATGAGCGCCGACGGACGGACGCCGCGCCCACCCAACAGGACATCGGGCTTCTCGGTGAACACCTGCTTCACCAGATCCGGGTCCTTGATGAGAACCACGGGTATCCCGGGCAGCGGAATTGAGACCATGGGGCCATATCGTTTGAACAAGCGTTGAATTAGCCATTCACCGGCCACCAGATATCCGGCGCCGCAGGCCTGCGGCAACCAGCGGGCGCAGCGGGGCGATCGCCCGTGGACCCGGCGGACGGCGCCCGACGCAGGCATGCGCGGTAAGTCCGTCGGCGGCGGTCATTTCAAATCCTCGGATGTCCAGTTGATTTCCCGACCTTACGACAACCTGCTTCGACCACGATGCGGATCCGGATAGGAGGGTGGGATAAACGTCACAGTGACGAAATACTCCGACAGGCAATGCGACCGCGTAATCGCCGAAACAAGTTGTGGTGCAAGCCTTTTAAGGTGCAGCGACTGCACCGCAAAACGTCACTGTGACGTAATTGCGGTGCAGACCGGGGGGAAGCAGGGGCACCGGAGCCGCGCGCGAGGATTTCGTAGGGCGCCTGCCGGCCGCCGCTGCGCGCGCTCAGTCGCTGCGGATTCACGCGCCGACTATTAAGCCGTGGAGAATGAATGCGCTCGGGGACCGGTGGTTCAGGGCTGTTGGCGCGGCCCGGGATTATTATGCGAACTCATGCTCGGCCTGGCCATTCAGCTGGTAACGGTGCGTGTTGAAGAGGTGCGAGTTGCGTCGCGTATGTGTCCCGAAGGCCAGACGGTTGCGCCGGGAAGGAGCTCAGCCCGGGGATACGGGACTGGGGCTTTACTCCTTTAGGGATTCGAAAGCCGCGCGGCGGTGAGTACTCGGCACCAGCGCTCCTCGACGCGAGAAAGCCGTCGGCGCTCACGGCGAGTCACAACCTACCCAGGACCACAGCGACCGCGACTGCGGCGTTGATTACGCCGTCATCGGTGTTCGACACACAGCCAGAGGTTAGCGACCTACCCTTAGCCATGAGGCAAATCCTGCTGCGGGCAGCTGTGCTTCTAATGTCGTGGGCGATCGGACTACTCATCGCGGCGTGGATCGTTCCCGGAGTTTCGTTGTCGGTACCGGGGTTTATCGTCGCCGTAGTGGTGTTCTCGGTTGCGCAGGCGATTCTGTCCCTGCCGATGTCGAAGTTGCCCCGTCGGTATGCGTCGTTACTCCTCGGGGGGACCGGGCTGGTGTTGACCATCGCCGCGTTGATCCTCGCGTCGGTATTGACGCACGGCATCACCATTGACGGCATGGCACCCTGGGTGGCCACGACGGTCGTGGTGTGGCTCGTAACAACGATTGGGGCCATTACGCTGCCCGAGCTGCTGATCCGCGACGAGTCCGGCTCGACCTGAACAACTACCCGCCGGCGATAACGGGTGTGCGCCGGTCGTCCGCGTCGAAATTTTGTACCTCGCCCGGTTGCGCCCAGTGAGTAGAGTTTTACTATCGCGTCCGACGACGGAGAGAGCGGTGATGAGAGACAAGTATCGCGATCCGACGGATCACTCGCGGACAACGCAACCGCACGCTGGTATGGCTATGAAGGACAACTTCTTCTGGCCAGGGTTGATCTTGTTGGCCGTAGCGACGTTCGGGCTGATCAGCACGGCGGCAGCCGCCGCCTATGGACACGACGAATGGATATCCACCACGGTGCTCATCGCCGTGCTCGGCGCGGTCGCCGGTACGCTGTGGCTCGTCATGGAGCATCGCCGCGTGACCCGCATCGAGGCGCAGTGGCACGCCGCACACCCAGATGGTCGCACGCGCCCGCGCACTCCCTAACCGCAACGGCGAGCGCCCCATCTGCAATGACGTTCAGAAACAACATCGGTCCCGACGCAGTCGCCGCGGCCACCTTAGCGCCGTCGGCGTTCGAACCCGGCCTCGCGCCGTTCAAACTGTTGGCCGCCGCAGCAGCCGTGGGCAGCGGTCGTGCTGGTAGTGGCCAATACATCCTCGACGCGTCCGGTGACGACTGACCGGCCCCATCGACCACCGACCCAGTGGGCGCCCGCTGATACTTCGGCGGACTGTCAGAGGCCAACGCCGCCTTCACCGTGTTCCGGGCAATCCCTAACACCCGCGCGATCTCGAAGATCGGCAATTGCTCTGACCGTGACCGCCGGATCTCTGCCGAGTCCTCCACGTTCAACACTCGCTTCCTCCCTGGCCCATAGCCAAGGTTCTCCAAGAAGCTGGTCAATTTTCAGTTGCCGCGAAATGGTCAGCATTCAGTTGCCGTCGACAGTTATTCTGGGTCGGCGAGCGGGATTCTGGCGGCGTTCATTGGTGCGATGCCGATGGCTCATATTGCTGGTACATCATCGTGCGCACCGTCCACGCACACGCCCTATGCGGAGCTATGACTTCGACCGCGGGGAGCGACGTTTCGAAGGTTTCTCGTTTGCGGGCGCTTCTACACCGCCACCGCGACCTGCGAGTCGTCCCAGGGCGGCGACGCCTGGGACCGAAGACACCGTCTTGTATACGTCGTTCCCGGTCGCGACGAGGGCTTCCAGTTGGGGAAGCATGGCATCCATGGTGCGGATCATGGGATCAGCGAGCGCGAGGTAGCGCTCGGCTCGGTCGATCGCTGTGTTGAGCCGCTCGGTCGCGGTCGCCAGGTTTTGGATGAGGTCCGGCAATTCAACCGCGAGTTGGATCGACGCGGGCGGGATCCGCATGGCACTGGATGTGACGGCTTGTGCTGTCGCTGCCGCCGCCTGCGCCGCCGCTTTGATGTCCCTGGGGCTCGGGACCTTCTGCTTCGCCATGCACCAACCATGCCGCACGCAGAGCTTCCTGTGTGAGATTGCCGCGAAGTTTGGACCAGAAGGTTGTCAGTATCCACCCACCGTCGAGAAATCCAAACGAACGGCGATCGAGGCTTTGGATCAATGGCGTCGGATCCGATCATTTGTGTCCGCCGACGGGCCCGGGCGAAGCAGCATGCGCTCCACGGCGGTGCAAACGTCGCAGATCCGTCGAGAGAGGTTGTGTACCAATAAGTTCCGCCATCCCGCTTAGCACGCCAAATTCGTCACTGTGACGTATTGTGGAGCATCCCGGCTGCTGAAATGGAGTGGTGTGCTCGAGGTCCGGGGTGGTGAGATCGGGGAAGTAGTCGGTGCCGATCGTGCCCAGTTGCACGGCCTCGGTGGTCGCATGTTGTATGACGGCGAAAGTGTCAACGCGCTTCGGCCATCGCAGTGGGGCCGGACGCGGAACTAGCTGACGTCAGGCCAGAGATGGGTGGTGCCGTCGGGAAGGGCTGTGCGACAACGAGTTCAGACTTCGGGCCGGGTCAGGCTAATTCGTCACGGTGACGTAATTGTGCCGGTTGGGCGGGAAAAGAGGGCGAGTGCAGAAAGCCGGCGGCCAGAGGCATCGGACGGCCCAGCCGACGATCCGACGCCGTGCACCATCGTCGGCCTCGAGTAATTCCTTCGCGCGGCCATGTAACGGGGGGCGAGCACTTGCATCTGATGCAACTCGCATTGGTTAAATGCCGATAAGCCACATTATGTCAACTTAACCCCTCTCGACCTCCCCCCTCTCGATCGCTGGATGAATCCCGCCGGCGTAGACCTCAAGGGCAGTCGAAACTCATCGTTACTGCGGCTGTAGCGTGGCGACGGTGAATTTCTCTCGCATGTCTCCTGTCGCCCTTGTGGTGTCTGCCGGATCGCTCGTCATTATGCTCGCCGCTTGCGGGTCTGACACGGATACAGCGACGTCAAGCTCGCCTTCAGTCTCCGACGTGTTCCAGCCTCCCTCCGTCACCGAAACGGCAACAGAAGCGAGCTGCCCGACGGCCGCGCCGGCCAAAGGCGGCGAACCCGGGTGGACGCTGTCCGGGGCCACTGGCAGCGTCGCGGTCACCGGAGCCACGGATACGGCGGCTCCGCTCGTCGACGTCAGCGCACCATTCAGCGTGACCGACACCCAGGTGCACACACTGCAGGCCGGTGACGGGCCTGTCGTCGCGGACACGGCTACGGTTTCGGTGTGCTACATGGGCGTCAACGGACGTGACGGGACGGTTTTCGACAGCAGCTACGAACGCGGCGCGCCCGCTGAATTCCCTCTCGACGGCGTCGTGCCGGGTTTCCAGAAAGCCATCGCAGGACAGAAGGTCGGGTCCACGGTCGCGGTCGCAATGGCCTCCGCCGACGGCTATCCCGACGGTCAGCCGGCCGCCGGAATTCAGCAGGGTGACTCACTCATCTTCGCGATCAAGATCCTCGACGCCTCGAGCTGAGCCCACGGCCACCACTACGGCTTGAGTAGGGGTCGCAGGTCATCGAGGCGGTCGAATAGATGCCAGATGTAGGACGACGAACCGTTCTCCCGGTGGGCGTGCAGATCGGCCAGTTCTGGATCGTTGCAATAACCATCGAATGCGTCCTTTGACTCCCACTCGACGATAATCAGCACCTTGCGTGGCTCGATCTCGCCGGTTACCGATTCACGGAATTGTCCGAGGGCGACGAGGCGGCCGCCATGCTTGGCCACTTCGTGTGGTGAGCGCTTGGAGTACGCCAGGTACTCGTCACGGTCGGCGATATCGAACAGGTTCAGCGCGTATACCGTCACGCGCGTGACGCTACACCGACCGAATCGCTTATGACCGTGATCTTCGTTCCGGACAATGGATTTCCCTCGCGCGTCGCCGTTGGCGGAGTGGACCGATGGCGTTGCGCCCCTAGCGATTATGCGTCGCTTACCTGTCAGCCATTCGGGCAGCTTGTCGTCGGGATGAAGAGCGACCAGCACCACCCCGGCGGAAGCGGTGGGGTCAGGTTCGGCGGAGGTGGCGGAGGTGCTGGCGGAGTGTCTCCCTCGAAGATGTTGTGAGCCACGTTGCCCTGCCCGCTGTAGACGTACCAGTAGGTGTGGCAGACGTTGTTGTCCCAGACCACCGGGTACACACGGAGATTGCCAGTCTGCACCGGGGGATCGCCCGGGCACCAGTGACACGGGCCCGACGGGTTGTCCTCGGGACATCCGGGCCAACTCCCAAGCGGTACGGGCACTTGGGGCACGGCCTGCGCGGTGCCTTCGGCCAGCCCCAAACCGGCGAGCGCAACGCCAGCCGACATCATCGCCCCCGCGATGATCCGCTTCCGATTGTGAATGTTGTTCATAGTCTTTCTTCGCTCAAGCATCACCCTTTGTGACACGTTGGAGAAAGTACTCAAGCCGGAGAGCTACCGATCCCAAAACCCGGCGAGGATAGCGTTATCTGGCGGGGGCCAAGTGGCTCACTCCGCTTCCCCGATCGGTTCTTGGCCCGTGTGTAGGAAAACCTGACCCTGGTTGTAGTAGATGCTGACGGGTGACTCCTCGCGAAGCATCTCCATCACGCTGGGGATGAGCGCCTCGGGCATGTACGTCCTTATCCACGGGTCGGCTTGCTTGTTGGGCGGAATCGGTTTGCCCGTCAACACGAAGTGGATGTACGCGATGGTGACATGGTCGGCGCCATATAGACGCACGATGGCTCGCTGGTCGAGATAGCCGGTCGGGCCGCCGTGGAACTGGTAGTCGTAGGTCAGAATTTGTGCCATGTCTAACCATGCGGCAAGAGCCGTCCCCAAGGGGCCATGATGGATTTATGGAGTCGACCCGTCTGGATCGGTGGTTATGGGCGGTCCGGCTGACGAAGACGCGGCCGGACGCCGCCGCCGCGTGCCGCGGTGGGCATGTGCGGGTCAACGATCGGCCGGCTAAGCCATCGACGATGGTGTCCCCCGGTGACGAGGTGCGCGCCTGGGTGGGTGACACGACACGGGTTGTCGAAGTGGTACGGGTGATCCAGAAACGGGTTGGTGCTGCCGATGCGGTGACCTGCTACCTCGATCGCACGCCCCCGCGGCCTCCGACTCCTCATATTCCCGTGGCGGTCCGCGATCGTGGTGCCGGGCGGCCAACCAAACGAGAACGTCGAATTCTGGATAGGTGGCGCATGGCCCAGGGGTGACAACCGGCGTTACCCTGGCCACATGAGCAGTCAGCGAGTGCCTGGCGGCGTCGTGCACAAACTGCCCGCAGACCTGCGTACGGCGCTGTCGGGCAACAGCACTGCGCTCGCTGCCTGGAAGGACATCACTCCCCTGGCGCGCAACGAATTCATCTGTTGGGTCGAAGATGCCAAGCAAGAGACGACCCGAATGCGCCGCATCCGCCGGACCCAGGAGGAGCTGGAGGAAGGCCAACGCCGGCCGTGCTGCTGGCCGGGGTGCAAGCACCGAGAACGGACGGGCAGGTAGGTCCCGCCGGCTTGTCGGCCGCTAGGCTCACGCCGTGCTGCGCAGCGCGCTGAGCGCGTTTCAGGGATGGCAGTACCGTCGGGGTCGCCCAGGTTGGTCTGCACGTATCTCGAACAAGTTGAGCGCCATGGCTTTTGCGGCCGGCATCGGACCCGGTCATGCCGCCACGCTTGAAGTACGGGGCCACAGGACCGGACGGAAGATCTCGTTTCCTGTCGTTGTCGCCGACTACCACGGTGAGCGGATTGTGAACGACTACCCCGTCTTTCGGGTCGCGTGATCCCTGCGAAGGTCGGCCAGCGAGTTCTTCAGGCCGCCGTCGATGCGGATCTGTATTGCGGCCACGGCGATCATCACCGCTGCGGTTATCAGATGCACGACCGCGTCTGTGGTGTTGTTCGGAAACGTGAACACGTACGCGACCTGATGTGAAAAGAAGGCCCAGATTCCTGGCAGCGCTCCGGCGACCGCGGCGGCGAGCAGGTAGAGCACCGACCACGACTTCCGCATGGCGAAAAACAGGCCGGGCGCGAACAACGCCAGGCCGGCCACGGCGTGCCAGCCGTTGTAGTCCATCCCCAGCACCTGGGCAGTCGGCGCGTCGGGGCCCGTCGCAAAGCTTGGCTCGACGATGAATCCGATCACCGCCTGGATGACGTGAAACGCGCAGATCACCAGCAGGCCGATCTGGGCGAAGCTCCACCTCCCTGTGCTGCCTCCGTTCGCCATGACCTGAATACTACGCTGGGTAGTAGATGTTGCCAAGGGCGACGGCCTACCCTTTGAACGAACCGAAGGACTGGAGGCGACATGGGTCGGTCTGCGGTCGGTTCGCGCCATTCGGTTGACGTCGTGGCAGAGCGCATCGGAGTCACGGCGGCCACGCTGCGGAGCTGGAATCGACGCTACGGAGTGGGACCGGCTGGTCACGCGCCCGGGCAGCACCTCCTGTACAGCGACGCCGATATCGCTGCGGTCGAGCAGATGCAACGGCTGATCGTGGCCGGTGCGAGCGTGGCGGATGCCGCGCGGGTGGCCATCACTGAAGCGCTTCCGGCGCAGGGAGATTCGCCCCAACTGTTATCGGCGGCATTTGCATTGGACAACGTCGCTATGGAACGGGTGCTCGAGCAAAACCTGCGCAGGCACGGTGTGGTGGACACGTGGGACAACTTGATTCAGCCTGCCTTTGCCGCGATATCAGAGCAGCAAGCCGCAACAGGCAAATGTGTCGATGTCGAACATGCATTTTCGTGGGTCGTGTCGCGCTCTCTGCAGCGGTTACCGGCCTTCGCACCCCGTGGCCCTCATGTTCCGTTGGTGCTCGCCTGTACGGAGAACGAAACTCATACGCTGCCGCTGGAAGCGATGTGCGCCGGGCTGGCCGAACATCGTCGCCCGGCGTTGATGGTGGGCGCATCGGTTCCGGTGGATGCTCTACTCGACGCGCTGGCCCGGCAATCGCAGCGCGCGGCGGTGATGCTGTGGTCCCAAACCCCGGACACCGCCGACCGTACGGCGCTTGAGGCGGCGCAAAGCGCGACCTGCTACGTGATCGTCGGCGGTCCGGGCTGGCGGGGCATGGCGGTGCCTCGCGCGACACTGCGTGTCACCAGCCTGCACGCCGCCCTGGAGGCAGTGCTCGCCGGCATCTAGCGCATTTACGGGATGCCGGCTGAACCGAGGCGATATACATACCGCCGTGGAGTCCGAGCAGCGCACACTGGTTCTGACTGCATTTCCGGCCGAGGCCGATGCCATTCTCGCCCGCACCACGCTCGACGAGAACCCCGTCGTCGTCGTGGACGGTCGGCACTACTATCTCGGCACACTCGGCGGTAAGAAGGTCATCGTCGCGATGACCGGTATCGGCATGGAGAACGCCACCGACACCACCGAGACAGCGCTGTCCCACTTCACGCCCGAGTCCGGAACCTCGATCGACGCAGTGGTTTTCGCGGGTGTCGCCGGCGGCTCGGGACGCACCGAGATCGGCGATGTGGCGGTACCGGCCCGATGGACCGACGACGACGGCGCAACCTGGCACGCGGTCGATCCCGGCATGCTCGCGGCCGCCAAGACGCTCACCGTCGACCTGGAGAGCACCGGCACCATCGGCGACCCAGCTTGTCGGATCTGCGGTCCGCTGTCCCGCGTCCCGCTGATCGACCTCAATCGCGAGCCGCAGCTCTTCGTCGGCGGCGACGGCTCCAGCGACGACAACAACAACGGAACGGCTTTCCCCTCAATCCCCCTCGGCGGCGCTATTTTCGGGCCACCAGCCGCTTGCCGCACCGGATTACTCGCCGCTGTTCACCGGCAATTTCTTCCGGGCATTGGGACCCTTCCTGGTCCGCGGAGTCATCGGCAACATAACGGGATTCCTCACGGCCACGAGCCCGGCGGTGGACGCCGTCGACCAGGAGACCGCGGCGGCGCAACAGGTCGCCGATGCGCACGGCATCCCGTTCATCGGCATCCGGGGCATGTCCGACGGACCTGGCGACCCGCTGAACCTGCCTGGCTACCCCTTCACGTTCTTCGTCTACAAGCAGATCGCCGCGGACAACGCCGCCATCGTCGCCGAGGCGTTCCTCCAAACCTGGGATCGGTAGTCACCACCGCGGCTTTTACTTTCCGCACTGTCGTGGCTCCATCGAGGCTGCGACCGCGAAAAGGAGCACAACATGAACACCACCCCCAAGAAGTCCGTCACCGCTGCCATTGGCGCAGTAGCCGCTGGTGCGGCGGCATCCGCGCTTCTGTTTCTCGGCGCCGGAACCTCGCACGCAACGGAGTTCGATCCGCAGCCCGACCCGCCCGGGCAAGTCCGTGGCTTCAACCCGCAGCCAGAGCCGCCCACGAGGCACGCGGACGCCTTCAATCCGCCGCCCGGCCTCAAAGTTGGGATCGCGAAATACTGATTCAGGTTCTGGATCAGTGCGCCGGCCCTCTTGGCGGCGCGGGCGATCGATAGGTTGGTGACGCTAGAGTCCGGCCCGAACCGACCGGCAAGCCCGCGGAGGAGACGCCTGATGGAGTGGGTTTTCACGGTAGGTGGCGTCTTGCTCGTGGTCGCGATAGGGCGAGACGTCTTCCATACACTTTTCCATCCCATCGGCCATGGCACCATGGCGCCGGTCGTGATGAAGCTGATCTGGCGGCTGCTGGGGTTGCTTCCGCCTCAACGGCGGATCGCGACGTTGACCGGGCCATTGGGCGTTGCGATGGTCGTTCTGTGCTGGGGTTTTATTGCCGTTCTCGGCTGGACTCTGATCTACTTCGCGCAGATGCCCGAAGGTTTTGCCTACGGCTCCGAACTCCATCCGGCCGAGCGCCACGATTTGATCGATTCGCTATATCTGTCACTGGTCTGCGTCGCCACGCTCGGGTTCGGTGACGTCGTGCCGACGTCGCCCTCACTTCGCTTGGCAGCTCCGTTGGAGGCCCTGTTCGGATTAATGCTCGTCACCGCGGCGGTGTCCTGGGTTCTCGAGATCTATCCAGCACTACATCGTCGGCGCGTGTTGGCGCTGCAACTGTCGACGCTGCGAAAGGCGCGCGAGGCAGCTGCACTCGGGATCGACGCCGTCCCCATCGCTGTGCTCACTGCGCTGGCCTCCAGCATTGTGGAAGCACGCAACGACTTCACCCAGTACGGCGCGACCTACTACTTCAGGGATTTGGAAGTTGATGCGTCGCTAGCGGCTTCCCTCGAGTACGCAACCCACCTCGCCGCAGAGGCGACCGCCAGCCCGCAACCTCAAATGCGCCTGACCGGTGCCCTGCTGACTGCTGCCGTGGAAAGTCTCGTCGAAATCCTCGACCAGGAATTTCTCCAACTGGGGGGCGGCACCGCCGAAGTCGTCCGTGCCTATGCCATCGACCATCGGCACATAAGCTGAGCGAGTTTGCCGCCGAGTCATTGTTGCGCTGCTCGACGGACCCTCGGCAACTGTCAGGCGATCGTCAGCCCGACATACACCCCGACGGCGGAGAGCGTCACACACGGTCTGGACGCCGATCAGCTCCACCACTACCTCAACTACTGCTCGGAGATGCTGAGCCTGACTGCCAAGACGGCGGCGCTGTGTGCAGCGCACACCACGGACGCAGTGGTCCTCGACACAGTCGCCTATATGGAGACTCTCACCACCGAGCTGTCGAACAAGATCTGGCAGAAGATTTCGCTTCTCCCCGGCTGATGCATCAGTCCAGCACCGCTACCCTGGGCTGGTGGCAAATGTCTTGTCGGTCAACGTGGCACGTGTCCGGGCGAATCCTGACGCACCGTCATTGTCAACGGGCATCGACAAGGCGGCGGTAAACGAGCCGGTACTGATCCGTCCGCCGGGGCCAATGCGCGGTGGTCTCGGCAGCGGGCTCGTCGGCGACACCATCGGAAATCAAAAGGTCCACGGCGGCGACGATCAAGCCGTCTACGCGTATGCGCGCGAAGACCTGGACGGGTGGGAAACCCAGCTGGACCGAACGCTCACCAACGGAATGTTCGGTGAGAATCTCACTACGTCCGGCGTCGACGTGACCGGGGCCCGGATCGGCGAACGCTGGCGCATCGGCGCCGACGGACTGGTGCTCGAAGTCTGCGCGCCCCGCACCCCGTGCCGAACCTTCTCGGCATTCCTGGAACTGGACGGCTGGATCAAGACCTTCACCAAGGCGGCGAAACCCGGTGCCTATCTGCGTGTCATCTCGCCCGGTACGGTTCGCTCCGGGGACACCATCTCCATCGACCAGCGCCCCGATCACGGTGTGACGATCGGCCTGGTATTCCGTGCCAGCATGACGGAGCCGGACCTGCTTCCGCAGCTGTTGGCGGCCGACGCACTGTCGCCGGAGATCAAGGCATATGTGCGCCGACGGATTGCATCGAACGGCGAATAGCTCGCTGATCACCGAAAATAGGCTCCGTGGCCGCAAAATGGCAGTCCGCAGGATAGGCTGGGCCCGGTCGGGTGAGAGGTTCGGAGAGCTTAGATGGTGACTGTGAAGCGCGGTGTGGTGGTTTTCGGATTTGCTGTGGCCTTGGCCGCGGCGCCGTTGGTGGTCGCACCCACGGCTACGGCCGAATGCCCGTGGGGCACGAAGCAGACCCGCTTCGAGGGCGTCTGCATCAGTGGCGCGGGCGGCGGTGCCGCTCCCGTCATTCCTGTGCCGCCGGCGGGGGGCGGGGCCACTATCGTCAACAACCAGAACGGATACGGGTCGGTGAACGGCGTTCCGTGCAACGACGAGCACTGGGGCGCCTGCCAGGCCATGATTCAAAACGGCGGCGGCTGACGCCGGCGCTTCAGATCCGCTTGAGCGTCGCGCACCACGCCGGTGCGCCGTCGTCGTGATATCTGGCGTGAATCCGGTCCGGTTCGATGGTGCTAACAGCCCATCCACTGCCGGCATTGAACGCCGCTCTTAGCTCTTTCTCGCTGATGGGGTGCGGCCCGGTCTCCAGTCCCTCGTCGCTGAAGCACAACACATAGAGGGTTCCGTCGTGCCGGCTCACCGATTTCAGGCCCGCCACGTACGCCGCCCGCTCGTCGGCGTCG
This sequence comes from uncultured Actinomycetota bacterium, assembly GCA_963713225.1. GTDB lineage: Bacteria > Actinomycetota > Actinomycetes > Mycobacteriales > Mycobacteriaceae > Mycobacterium. Next base: position 358,881 of record CAVQLB010000008.1, read on the forward strand.
AAAGTATGGAACAGGCCGCAGTCCAGCACGGTGTCGAACGTGCCCGCTCCCAGCCGCTCCAGGTGTAGGGCATCGCCGGTCATGAACTCAGCGTCGATCCCCCGGTCGGCGGCCTTCTCTCTGGCGATCGCCAGCGCGGTCTCGGCCACGTCGAACCCGAGAACCGACAGCCCGAGCGAAGCAATGTGAAGCGCGTTCTCGCCGGTCCCGCAGCCAGCGTCGAGCACCGCTCCGGCGAATCCGCCTTCGGACGCCAGACGCACCACCGCCGGCTGTGGCTTGTCGATGTCCCACGGCGCAGGACCGTCGTGGTAGGACGCATCCCACGGTTGTCCCGCCATTCGTTCGTGGCTGGTGGGCTGCCTGCCGCCGAGCGGGTCGATGAGGTTGCGGAAGGCCGCCGCCGGATGCACCGATGCGCCCGCGCGTCGGACCCGATCGGCCAACGCGCTGTCCGACGTCACCACGGTCAGATCGTGAGGCCGATCGTCGGACTGAACGAGCCGGACGATTTCGTCATCGGCCGAGTTGGCGGCGGCCTTCGGCGCATGTGCAATCTCGATCACATGTGAGGTGATCGGCGGCGACGGAGGTCGCTCGAACACCACGGTGACATCGTGGCCCTGCGTCGAGTTCCAGCGCTCAAGCTGGTCAACCAGGCCGCCCATCGCGCTTCGGCGATTTTTCCACCACCCGTCCGGGCGACTGCCGATCACGTTCATCGCGTCGACGATCCACCGGTGCGTCATGTGCCCTGCAACACCGTTGCCAGCTGGTCGAACGTAAGGGTCCACCCGTTGTCGAAGCTGTCGAATTCCTCTGGTGGCAAAAGAGAATGCTCGATGGACATGAGTGTCTCGTCGTCGCCGACCGGCTCGAAGGCGACGTTGACGACACTTTCCGTTGTCGGGTCCGACCAATTCGAGTTGCTCCACGTGAAGCGCAGCAGGCGCGGGCGATCGATGGCCAGGAACTGCCCGCTGATCAGAACGCGGGTGCCCGAATCGTCGACATCGAACCGCACAGTTCCCCCGACGTGTGGTTCGACGGTCACGTCGACGACGCGGACGGGGCGTGGACACATCCACTCCCGCAACGACTCCCGATCGAGCCACTCGTCGAACACCACTTCCGGCGCGGCGGGCATGACGCGTTGCACACGAACAGTCGCCGTGCCGGTCATCGCGTACGACTCTTGCGGCGCAGCCGCTCCGACAGGGCATCTGCCCGCGTGGACCAGAATTCCGTCTGCTCGTCGATCCATTTCTGGGCCATCGTCAGTCCATCCGGTTGCAGGGAAAGCCAGTGTTCACGTCCGCGTACCTCGCGCCGGACGAGTCCTGCCGACTCCAACACGCCGATGTGGCGCGATACCCCTGCGAACGTCATCGGCAGCGGTGCGGCCAAGTCGGTGATGCGGGCGTCGCCCCCGCGCAGCGTCTTCAGCAGCGAGCGGCGGGTCGGATCGGCCAGCGCTGCGTACGCGCGATCCAACACCTGATCTTCAACCATCCTGTTGACTATAACTCTCGCTCGTGATGTGCTGGGAAATAGATATTCAACCGAGATGTTGAACGTTGGGACCATCCATCCCCCGCAACAGAACGAAGGGAGATCGCATGAAGACGCCTCCGATCGTGTCGGCGCCGGAATGGGAAAAGGCGCACGAGGACATGCTCGTCAAGGAGAAGGAACTGACCAGGGCGCGTGATGCGCTTGCCGCAATGCGCCGGCGAATGCCGTGGACGCCGGTCGAGAAGAACTATCAATTCGAGGGGCCGGAGGGCACCGTCGGCCTGCTGGACCTCTTCCAGGGGCGACGCCAGCTGATCGTCTATCGCGCGTTCGTCGACCCCGGTGTGCACGGGTGGCCCGAGCACGGATGTGTCGGCTGCTCATTGATGGCTGACCACATCGGCAACCTCGCTCATCTCAACGCCCGCGACACCACACTTGTGTACGCGTCTCGCGGTTCGCAGGCAGATCTCGCGCGGATCAAGGCCCGGATGGGTTGGGACCACCCGTGGTACACCATTGTTCCCGGACCGGAGGGAGCGTTCGACACGGACTTCGGCGTCGACGAATGGCATGGCACCAACGCCTTCATTCGCGATGGTGATCGTGTGTTCCGCACGTACTTCATCGACGGTCGCGGCGACGAGGTGTTCGTCAACACCTGGAACTTCCTTGACATCACTGCACTTGGGCGCCAGGAGACTTGGGAGGACTCGCCCGAGGGCTACCCGCAGACCAAGCCCTACCAATGGTGGCGCTGGCACGATGCGTACGGCATCGACGAGCCATCAACCGATACCGACATCGTCGAATAGCTCTCGGTGCCAGCGCAATTGAAGGGAGACATGATGAGTGGGCTACCGATACCAGAAGCCGTCGACCGCGCCGCGTTCCAAGCCGAAATAGATGCGCTGCGAGATCGGGAGAAGACACACATCCGGGAGGGCGATGCCATCGCCGCCGCCCGTCGGCGCCTACCCATGGTCGAGGTCGACGCCAACCTCGAACTGATCGGGCCGAACGGCCCGCTCACACTGCTCGATGCGTTCGAGGGCCGCAAACAGCTTCTCGTCTACTACTTCATGTGGCACCCCGGTAAGCCCGCTCCCGAGCAGTGCGAAGGGTGCACATGGGTCACCACACAGGTGGAGGAGCTGTCCTACCTGCATTCCCGCGACATCACTTACGCGGTCTTCTGTCAGGGTCCCTACGATGAGGGCGCTCGGTACCGCGAGTTCATGGGCTGGGAGATGCCGTGGTACTCGGCACTCCCCTCGCTCGACGAACTTCTCGTCGGCCGCGACGTCGGCATGATGCACATCGTGTGCTACTTGCGCGACGGTGACCGCGTCTTCGAGACCTACTGGACGACCCGCCGCGGCGTCGAGGCAATGGATTACAGCTATGCGCTGATGGATCTCACTGTGTACGGGCGACAAGAGCCGTGGGAGGACTCTCCGCCGGGCTGGCCGCAAGAATGGCAAGTCGACGGCTCCAACACGCGAATCAACGGACGCCCCATCCCGCAATGGTCGCGACTCGAAGCGGGACGCTCCGACGACCTCACCGGACTCGGATGACCGTCTTGCCGTGCGCCCGTTGAGCGGGGTCGAATGCCGACGGAGCATCGGCAAGTGAGAACACTGCCCCCACGGTTGGGCGAAGCCGCCCGTCAAGGAGTCTGCGTTCAAGCGCGGTGAGGCGAGCGCGATCGGGTTCGACGACGAAGAAGATCGCTCGCACGCCCTCGGGCAGTACCCGGGGTGGCTCGGCAATGGTGATGAGCGTGCCGCCTGTCCGCACGAGTTGTGCTGAGCGGTCGAGAATCTCACCGCCGAGAACGTCGAACACCATGTCAACCTCACCGACGTCTTCCAGTCGATCCTGTTGCAGATCCAGAAACGCGTCGACACCCTGGCCGAGGACCGTCTCCTTCTGTCCGGTGCGCCCGCTACCGATCACCCGGGCTCCCGCCTCGAGTGCCAATTGGACCGCGAGCGAAGAGACACCGCCTGCGGCGCCGTGAATCAGGATGGTCTGCGAGGCGGTGAGTTGTCCGTGGTCGAACAATCCCTGCCATGCGGTCAATCCGGGCATCGGCAGCGCCGCGGCCACGATGTGGTCGATGTCTGCCGACAGCGGAGCGAGGTTACGGGCCTCTACCGCAACGTATTCCGCGAGCGTGCCATTGCGGGCCCAGTCGGTGAGCCCGAATACCCGTTGGCCGACGGCCAGTCCCGTGGTGCCGTAACCGAGTTCGGCGACGACGCCCGACACTTCGTGTCCAGGGATGGTCGGCGTTCTGTCGCGTCCCGTACGGTCCGTCCATGTTGCGGGCCAGTTCAGTTCATCGGGAGTGAATGAAGCCGCATGCACTTCGACGATGACGTCGTTCTCCGCCGCATGGGGGTAGGGCATCTCGGCTAACGAGAGCCCGGAGATACCCGCCGCCTGGTCGCGCGTGACGATCGCTCGCACAGTGCGCTCAGCGTGCCCCGCGGACAAGTCGGCCTGGGCGTGCGCCGGTGTCTACTCCGTTGCGGCGGGTCACGACGCCGTTGACGACGGTGGCGCTGTAACCGGAGGCCCCCTGGACCAGGCGCTGGCCGCCCGCGGGCAGGTCGTAGGCCATCCGGGCGGGATGCAAGGTCAGCGCATCCATATCGATGACGTTGAGGTCGCCCCTCTTTCCGACTTCGATGACACCGCGGTCGGACAGCCCGAACAGCTGCGCCGTGTCGTGAGACTGCTTACGCACCACGAACTCCAGCGGGAGCTTCTCTCCCCGGTGACGATCCCGCGCCCAGTGAGTCAACAGGAACGTGGGATACGAGGCGTCGCAGATCATGCCGCAGTGCGCACCACCGTCGGACAGCCCCGACACCCCGGCCGGATGGGTCAGCATCTCCCGGATCGCGTCGTGGTTGCCGTAGTAGTAGTTGTAGAACGGCAGCATCAGCATCGACGTTGCGTCGGACTCGAGCATCAGGTCGTACAGCGTGGCCAACGGATCCTGACCGCGATCGGCTGCGATCTTTTCGACGGCTCGGTCAGGGGTCGGCTCGTAGTCGGGCGGATCGCCAAGCGCGTAGATCCGGCCGAGCGAGTACTGAACGAGCGCAAACATGTTGTCGAACAACAGCGTCGGGTCGGGCGGAAGATCGTCCTCGGCGAGGATCGCGGCCTTGACCGCGGGGTCGGCGAGCCGCTGCGCCAGTTCCTCTCGGCTGCATTCGGCTTTCAGCCGACGGAAGGTCGGACGATGAGTGAATGCGTGATGGCCGGGGAAACCGAACAGCATGCCGAACGGTCGCGCGGCGATCTGGGGATACAGCTCACTGCCTGCCGCATGAGCCGCCGCCGAGATGTCCAGTTGTTCGCGCCAGAGGTCAGGCGCCGCGTCGACCTGGATCATGCCGAATGAGATCGGCCGGTCGATCTCGGCGCCCAGGCGCTGCATCCACTCCAGTTCCTTCTTCGGCGCGATGATGTCCTCGCCCGCGACTCCCTGCGGGGCCAGCTCGAAGACCGCCCGCCCGCCTGCCGCCATCGCCCGGCCGAGTCCGAACAGCTCGTCTTCTGCGGCATAGGTTCCGGGAACGGGTTCGCCGTCGATGGCCCGGTGACCGATTGTGCGCGAGGTCGAGAAGCCGAGCGCGCCTGCTTCGACAGCCTCCTGCACGAGGCGCGCCATCGCCGCGATGTCCTCGGGTGAGGCCGGTTCGTTTTTAGCCCCGCGCTCGCCCATCGCATAGGCCCGGACCGCCCCGTGCGCCACCTGGCTACCCACGTCTATTGCGAGGTCATGCTTTTCGATCACGTCGAGATATTCGGGGTAGCTCTCCCAGCCCCATGTCATGCCCTCGGTGAGGGCCGACCCTGGAATGTCCTCGACACCCTCCATCAGACCGATCAGCCAATCCTCTTTACCCGGCCGCACAGGCGCGAAGCCCACACCGCAGTTGCCCGCGACGACGGTGGTCACCCCATGACCGCTCGAGGGCTCCAGCAGGCTGTCCCAGCTGACCTGCCCGTCGTAATGGGTGTGTATGTCCACGAACCCCGGCGCGACGATCTTTCCAGTCGCATCGATCGTCTCGGCTGCATCGCCTTCCAGCGACGGGTCCCCCGCCCCGCGTCGCCGAATCTCGACGATCTTGCCGTCCTTGACGCCGACGTCCGCTGCGAATCGATCCGCGCCGGTGCCGTCGACAACGGTTCCGCCTGTGATCTTGAGGTCGAACACGATTACTCCCTAGAACTCCGTGCCAGCCGCTACGGTGGTCAATGTAACACCGTTACAGACGGGTGGCGCCGGATCAGGAAGGGCCAATCGTGACGGACACCGTGCAGGCAGGCCTTGCGGTCGGCAATGCCGCCGACACCCACGGGGAAGACGCGATCGGCACGCCTCCGACCCGGCCCACCCAGGTACCGGCCGCGCGCTATTACTCGGCGGCGTTCGCACAGCTAGAGACCGAGCGGATGTGGCCGAAGGTGTGGCAGGTCGCCTGCACGATCGACCACGTCGCCGAGCCCGGTGACTACTTCGAGTACCGATCCGGCCCGTACTCGGTGCTCGTTGTTCGAGGCGACGACGGCGAGCTACGGGCGTTCCAGAACGTGTGCCGCCACCGCGGCAACTCGCTGTGCACCGGCGCCGGATCGGAACTACGCGAGCTGAAGTGCGGATATCACGGATGGACGTGGGATCTTTCCGGTGCCCTCAAGCGAGTCCCCAACCGCAAAGGGTTCGGTGCGCTCCGAATGTCGGAGTACCCGTTGATCGCCGCCAAAGTCGACACGTGGGAACGGCTCGTCTTCGTCAACCTCGACGTCGACGCGATCCCGCTCAACGACTTCTTGGAGGAGGTGCCGCAAGACATTGCGTGGTGCGGGCTCGGTGACTTCCGGTGCTACGCCACGCTGACCGTCGAGGTCGACGCCAACTGGAAGACGATCGCCGACGGCTTCAGCGAGACCTATCACATTCAGACGCTTCATCCCGAACTGCACAGGTGCATGGACGATGTTCATGCGCCACAAGTGATCTGGGGACGCACGGGCAAGTCCGAGCAGGTTTACGGCGTGCCGAGTCCGCAGATCAAGGAAGCGCTCACCGACGCCGATGTGTGGGATGCGTACGTGACCACCCAGGGAGCGCTGATGGGTGTCGCCGAGGACACCCCGTTCCCGTGCCGATCAGCAGCGGCCGGGCCAGTCGGTCTCCGACGTGATCGCCGAGCGGACAAAGGCTTTCGCCGCGGAGCGCGGGGTTGACTTGAGCTGGGCGACGACCGATCAGGTAATGCGGCTGCATCAGTACAACGTCTTCCCGAACATGTCTCTGCTGACCAACGCCGATCACATGACGGTGTTGACCGCACATCCGGGACCAGACCCCGATCACGGCGAACTGGTGATGATCTTGTGGACGCGGATGCCGCCAGGTGCGCCGCGGATCAAGCCGGCCGACATGCGGATGACGGCCGACGAGGCACACCCCGGTCTGGTGCTGACCCAGGACATCGCGGTGCTGGCCGGACTCCAGCGCGGTCTGCATCAGCCGGGCCTCACGCACGTGACGCTGTCCAACGAGGAGCGGCGCGTGATCAGCATGCACCGCAACCTCGAAAGCTACTTGGACCTGCCCGAGCCGGATCGCATGTCGGGGGGTGAGGCACCCTGAAAGAAGCGGTTGACGCAGACGCGATCCTCGACACCGCGGCTCGCCTGATCGAGCTGGACGGCGTGGACGCCTTCACGATGCGCCGTCTCGCCGATGAGCTCGGGGTGGCGGCCACGTCGATCTACTGGCATATCGGGGGCCGGGACAAGCTGTTCGACAGCCTGGTCGATCGGTTGTTGAGCCAGATGGCACAGCTGCCGGTCGACGGGGATTCTCCTGTCGATCGCATTGCGGCACTTGCCCGCTCGCAGCGCACGGCGCTGATCGAGCGACAACATCTTCTCGCCATCGCACACGAGCGCGATCGAACACCACTGCTGTTTCTTCCGATTCAGCAGAAGCTGGCCGCGCAGCTGGCGGAAGTTGGTGTCACCGGAACCGACGCGGCACTGATCCTGCGGGCGATCCAGGTTCACGTGATTTCTTCTGCTGTCATGCAGTTCTCGGCCGTCCGTGGCGCCAAGCACGACGAAGAGGATCCCTCGCTGTGGACCGATGACTGGCCGGACCGGTCGCTCGTCGAGGCGCTGCAGTCCCCCACCGACTACGACGCCGTCTTCGAATACGGGCTCAGCGCGCTTCTGGCGCCGCTGCGGAGTCGCGCCGCCGACGGGTAGCGCCCCACAGCCCGACGCCGATGCCGACGACGGCGCCGCCGAGGCCGATGACCTGCTGCGAACGCTTCATCTCATGGTGGACCTTTGTCCCGCCCAGCAGGTCAGCCGCGTCGGCCCCGCCAGAGGCGAGGAACCAGCCGCGGGTGTTCTTTCCGCGGAGCGCCGCCGATATGAGCAAGCCGCCGATCAGCGCGTCACGGTAGCCCATCGAATGCAGGAGGAGAAGTGCCGTCGGAGGCGGCTCGTCGGGATCGCCCCACAGGCGGTTCGCGCGGAGCGGATCGACGAGGAATGAGATGCCCGACGCGAGGCGGATACCGCCCACGGCGAGGGCTGCACGGTCTACGGACATGGCATGCAGCCTAGAACTTCGTCTCAATACGATGAAGCGGATTGTGCGGCGCGCGTAATCGCGTCGGCCGAACGGTCGATGTCTTCGTCGGTTGTCGCCCAGTTCGAAATCGAAACCCGAAGGACATTGCGGTCGTTCCACGTCGTGCCGCCAAGCCAGCAGGTGCCGTCGCGCTGAACGGCGGCCACCGCGGCCCGGTTTGCGGCGTCGCCGCCCGGCAACTGCACCAGCACCTGGTTGAGCACGACGTCGTTGACGATGTGCGCGCCGGAAATCCCTGCCAACCGCTGGGCCATTCGTCGGGCCTGCGCGCAGTTGCGCTCGATGAGTTCCGCGACGCCGGTCCGGCCCAGCGACCGCAGGGCCGCATAGATCGGCACGACGCGCGCCCGCCGTGAGCTCTCGGGCACGTAGTTCGTGTTGTCGCGCTGACCGGGATCGGCAACGAGGTACGGGCCTGCGAGGCTCATCGCGGCGACGTGCGAGCGGGAGTCGGCGACGATGGCCATCGCACCGTCGTAGGGCACGTTCAGCCACTTATGGGCGTCCACGGCCCACGAGTCGGCCCGCTCGACACCGCCCGTCAGATGGCGGAACGCGGGTGCGGCGGCAGCCCACAGCCCGAATGCGCCGTCCACGTGCAGCCACGCGCCGTGGGCGCTGCAGATGTCGGCTATCGGTTCGAAGGCATCGAAGGCGCCGGTGGCCACGTTCCCGGCCTGGGCGCAGACAATCGTCGGGCCGTCGGACTGAGCCAGCGCCTCGTGCAGTGCGGCGGGTTTCATCCGGCCCTGCTCGTCGGCGGCGACGCGAACCGGCGTCTTGGCGCCGAGTCCGAGTAGCCGCAGCGCGGTATCGATGGTCGCGTGGGCCTGCTCGCCGCACAGGATGCGAACCGGTGGGCCGCCGATGAGGCCGTCGTCTTCGACATTCCAGCCCGCCTTCGCGAGTACCGCATGGCGGGCGGCGGCCAGGCATGTGGTGTTGGCGGCTTGTCCCCCGGTGACGAAGCCGACGCTGGCGTCGGCAGGCAGTCCGAAAAGGTCGAGGGTCCATTCGGACACGATCTCCTCGATGGCAGCCGCCGCGGGAGAGAGGGCGTGGAACGCAGCGTTCTGGTCCCACGCCGAGACCAGCCAGTCGGCGGCCAGCGCGGCGGGCAGTGCGCCGCCGATCACGAAGCCGAAGTGGCGCGGTCCGGCGCTGGCGACCAGGCCGGGGTCGGCGCCGGCCACCAGCGTGTCGATGACGGTTGCCGCGTCTTCGCCGTGCTCCGGCAGCGGGCCGCCGAGCGCATCCCGCACGCCGGCGGCATCGACGCGGGCGGCAACGGGGCGCTCGTCGAGACTGCCGAGGAATTCCCGGGCGTGCTGCGCGGCACTGGACAGGCCGGCAGTGCGATCACGCATGGGCAAACCCTATCGGCGGTCGGCGATTACAGGCCGAACTGGTCTTCGATGATGCCGAGCCAGATCTGTGCCGCGTCGATCGCCACCTTCTCGCTGATGAAGGCGTGTTGGGTGCCGGTGTACAGGTCGCGAAACGCCCGCTCCAGTCGACTGCCCTCGCGGATCGCGCTCGTCCCGGCCACCAAATGTGCCCATTCGGCGCACTCTCGGGCGATGTCGGTGGCGTAGACGGCGGCTGCCCGCATGTCGGCGCGCAGCGTGGGGGTCAGGTCTTCGCCTGAGGCGACTGCGGCCTCGGCGGAGGCGAACGCATCGAGTATGAGGAGGCGAGCGGACCGCCACGCCGCAACGTGGTGTGCGAGGCCCTTCTGAAATGTCGGCCGGGTGGCCAACGACGCCATGTCACTCATCCGGAACTTGGTGGCAGCGAGTTCCTGGACATCGTCGAGCATGCTCTTGGCCACCCCGAGCGCCCACGATGCGTGACCGGCGGCGGTGACGGGCATCAGCCCCATCCGCGTGGCCGGCGATGTTCCCCGCAGCGGTTCACGGGAGAACAGCGGGAACGTCCGGTACGTGGGAACGAACATATCCTCGGCGCTGTAGTCGTAAGAGCCGGTTCCCTTGAGTCCCTGCACATGCCAGCCATCGTTGAAGCTGATCTCCTCGCGCGGCACCACGGCCACCCGCATGTCGGGGACGCCCTCGGTGATCCAGCGCATTTCGCCGTCGTCCATCGGGAAAAAGCCGGCGGCGACGTACTCCGAGTGGCCGGTCCCTGAGCCGAAGCTCCACGAGCCGGTCAACCGGAAGCCGCCGTCGACGGCGCTCCCCTGACCGTTCGGGAAGAACTGGCCCCCCATCGTGACGCGGTTGTCGTGTGCGGTGAACACCTCCGCGAAGCCGTCGTCGGGCAGATACGCCGCTGCGGCGAACGCCGACGGCATGTTCGCGATACCGATCCAGCCGAACGAGCCGTCCTGCCAAGCCATTTCGATCCAGGTCTCGATCATCTCCGGGAACGACGGCTCAACACCGCCCGCCTCCACGGGGTTGAACGCGGACATCAGCCCGGAGGCCCACATCGCGTCGACGATCGCAGGGGTGAGCGTGCGGTTCCGCTCGGACTCGGCGGCTTCGGCCGCCACCAGTTCCCGCATTCCCCGCGCCAACCCGACAACCCGGTCGGCCGCTTCGGCTATCGACGTCATCCGCCTGACCCTAATGGGTTCTGATGGGCAGGCCCGGATCTCTCTCGAATTCGCCACCTAGGTAGGCGTCGCGGCATGCGCGACGAGCCAACTTGCCGCTCGTGGTGCGCGGAATCGTGCCTGCCGGGACGAGACGCACGTCGGCAACGGCGATGCCGTGACGGTATGAAACCTCCGCGCGGATGGCGTCGATGGCCGGCGCCGGGTCGACGCGGCGCGTGCCTGACGCTCGTTCGGCGACTACCACCAGTTGCTCGCCGAGGTCCGATGGCACGGTGAACGCCGCCGCATATCCCTGCCGGACGATCTGCGATGCCTCCGCCGTGGTGGCCTCGACATCGTCCGGGTAGTGCTGGCGGCCGTCGATCAGGATCTGATCCGCGATGCGCCCCGTGACGTACAGCTCACCGTCGAGGTAGAACCCCAGATCTCCCGTCCGTAGCCATGTCGCGCCTTCCGGGGCACCGTCAGCGTGGCTTCCCACTGTTGTCTGTGAGCGAAGGACCGCGCCGAATGTCTGCTGTGTTTCTTCGAGACGACCCCAGTAGCCTCGGCCAATATTGTTGCCGCACAACCAGATTTCACCGACCTTGCCGTCCGCAAGCTCGGTGTCGGAATGGGGATCGACGATGACGCACCATTGGCTGCGGGCTATGCGCCCGCACGACACATGCGCGACGGCGCCGGGGGTGTCCGCCGCAACGCGCACGGCCTCACCGCATTCCAGCCGCTCGCGGTCGAGATGGGCGGCGGTAGGACCTTCGGCCGGTGCAATGGTCGAGACGAACAGTGTCGCCTCGGCGATACCGTAGGACGGCTTGATCGCCGTTGGTGGCAACCCGTACGGCGCGAACGCGGTGTTGAAGGTCTCGACGGCGCCCAGACTCACCGGTTCCGATCCGACGATCAGCACGACATTGCTCAGGTCGATATCGTCCGCCGGCCCGGGCAGGCCGCGTTGCGCGGCGTACTCATAGGCGAAGTTGGGGGCGGCGGTGACGACTCGGCCGTGTCGAGAACCGTCGGCCAGCGCGCGGATCCAGCGCTGAGGACGCCGAATGAAGGCCGCAGGCGACATCAATGTCGAGTGGCCGCCGTACACCGCGGGGAAGCCGATCATCGACAGTCCCATGTCGTGGTAGAGCGGTAACCAACTGACGCCGTGTGTGTTTCGGTTGAGTAGGTCGATCGACAGGATCATCTGCAACAGGTTGGTGCCGACCGCACGGTGGGTGATCTCCACGCCGACCGGCTGTCGCGTGGATCCCGAGGTGTACTGCAGATGGGAGATGTCGTCGACGTCGAGATCAACCGGAACCAGTGCGTCCCCGGCCGAGTCGGGGACATCGTCGATACTGATGACCTGCGGCCTTGGTGCGAGGCCGATCTCATTCAGCGACGCCTCAACGGCGGCCCTGGCCGCGGACGTGGTCAGCACGACGGTCGGGCGCGAATCGTGCAGCGCGATGGCGAGACGCTCGGCGTGGCCCTGCCACTCGGGGGCGAACAGCGGCACCGCGATGGTCCCCGCCTTGATCGCGGCGAAGAATCCGGCGACGTAATCGAGACCCTGTGGAGCGAGTATCGCCACCCGGTCTCCGCGAGACGTGACCTGCTGCACCTGTGCTCCGATGGCCCGCATCCGCCTGCCGAGTTCCGTCCAGGTCAGTTCGACCGCACTCCCCTCCGCCGACCCGGTGTGGTCCAGATAGCGATAGGCGACGGAATCACCCACGTTCGCGATGTTGCGGTCGATAAGCGAAATGAGCGTGACGCCGGGCGGCAGAACGATTTCGCCCGCGGCGTCCAGGCAGTCCTCGATCTGCAGCAGCCCCGCGTGATCAGCGAGAGTGAGCCGTGAACCATCAGTCATACAGACAGAATAATTACTGTTACGCGCAGTTGCATTAACTTGCCACTGTGGTCATGGTCACTCCCATCGGCGAAGATCGCCGTGTGGATCTCCCCCGACCTACCGTCCCCGCCCTACTTCAGCGAAGTGCCCGCGAATTCGGCCGTGAGACCTATGTGGTCACCCCGACAGAGCGACTCAGCTACGCGGAGGCGGAGCAACGCTCGGCGCACCTCGCCCGCTGCCTGCTGAGCTCCGGCGTGGGTAAGGGCAGCCGCGTCGGCCTGTTCTTCGCCAACGGAATCGAATGGATCATCTGGTGGCTCGCGGTGTCCCGGATCGGCGCGCTCGCGGTGCCGTTGAGCACGCTGTACGCGCCTGCCGAGCTCGCCAAGGTAGTGCGGCTCGCCGACATCGGGCTGTTGGCCGCGCCGAGCCGGGTGTTGAACATCGACGTCATCGAGCGACTGGAAACCGCGTTTCCAGAGTTGGCAGGCCAGACGTCCGGTCGGCTGAGCCTCGTCGCCGCACCGTTTCTGCGTCGCGTCGTGGTCACCGCCTCGGACTCGGACCGGTCATGGGTGGCGCGTTGGGGCGCAGACGGCGATGCCGCAGTGCCGCAAGACGTTCTGGCTGCGGTCGAGGATGAGGTCTCCCCGGCCGATCTTGCAGTGATGGTGCACACCTCGGGATCGACGGCAGATCCGAAAGGCGTCATGCATACGCACGGCACCCTGGTCCGGCAGACATCGACATGGCCGGGCGCCATCCGATCGATCACAGGCTCAGAGGCGTCGGCGAGGATTCTGTGCGCCATGCCGTTCTTCTGGATCGGCGGCCTGCTCGCCACGACGGGGGCGTTGCACGAACCCGTCACCCTGTTGGTGATGCCTCGACTCGATGCCGGGACCGCGCTGGACCTGGTCGAAAGCGAACGAGCCACCGGGATAGTGGGCTGGCCCGCCTTCACCCAGCGACTGCGCGAGCATCCGACATTTGCACGTCGTGATCTCTCCAGCGCGCCGATGCTGCGCGACGGTCCACTCGATATCGCGATGACCGACGTGCCCGACGGGTTCCCCGTGCACCGCACCATGTCTGAGACCGCAGGCGGCTTCGCCTTCACCGAGATGAACATCGTCGACGAGCGCGGTGCTCCGGTACCTGACGGAACTACCGGCGAGCTCCTTGTCCGTGGCACCGGCGTGATGGCCGGATACAACAAGCGCGAACGCTGGGAGACATTCGACGAAGACGGCTGGTACCACACCGCCGATCGTGTCTACCGCAGGGAAGGCGATCCGCGCTTGTTCTACGTCGGACGCACAAGTGAGCTCATCAAGGCCGCGGGAGCGAATGTGTCGCCGCTCGAAGTCGAAACGGTCATCGAGCAGTTCGCCGACGTCGCGCAGTGTGTGGTCGTCGGCATCGACGACCCGGTGCGGGGCGAAGAGGTCTGCGCCGTAGTGGTGCCCGCCGCAGCAGACTTCGATGTGCAAAGTGTCCTTGCCCGCGCGCGTGATCACTTGTCGGCCTACAAGATTCCGACGCGGTGGGCGCTGGCGACAAGTGATCAGATACCCACCTTGCCGAGCGGCAAGCTCAACCGGAGGGGTGTTCGGGAGCTCATCGTCGACGGCACGTTCGAAGCTGTACAGACCCAGCCGTCGGCGACTCAGTAGGCCCGGGCGACGTAGGCGACCGCATCCGCGTCGTCATCGGTGTCCGGCAGCGACCCGTCACTCGTTTGCAGGCATCGCACCGTGAGACCGCTGGTGGCGAGGTCCTCTTCGCCGGACGGGCCGACCGACTCCCACGGCACCCGGGCGACACCCGTCTGCGCTACCTCGCGCGCCTGGCCCAGCGTGGTGCAGTCTGAGATGAACCCGTCGCGCCGTGTTGTCGCGGCTTCGAGCATGTCCATCTGGATACGACCCGTCAGCCGCCGTACTTCGTCGACGACATCGCCCATTCCCACCCTTTCCTTGTCGCGGGTGTCTCTGCGATAGAGCACCGCCGCGCGTTCGGCGAGGTCCCGCGGGCCGATTTCAACTCGGATGGGCACGCCTTGCAGATCCCACTCGGTGGCGCGCCAGCCGAAGCTCTCGTCGACGTCGTCATCCAGTCGCACCCGTAAGCCGCGTGAGTTGAGTTCGTCAACCAAGGTCGAGGCGACTCGGGCGACGGCACCGTCGGTGTCCTTCACCACCATCACGACGGCCTGGACCGGCGCCAGCGCTGGAGGAACCACGAGCCCGAAGTCGTCACCGTGGCACATGATCAATCCCCCCAGCATTCGCGTCGACGCGCCCCATGAGGTCGTCCAGCAGAGCTCGGTTCTGCCCTCTGCGCTCGAGTAGCCGATGTTGAAGGCGCGGCTGAACCGCTGGCCGAGTTCGTGCGACGTGCCCATCTGCAGCGCCTTGCCGTCACGCATGATGCCTTCGCAGGTCATGGTGTTGGCGGCGCCGGCAAACCGTTCCCTGGCGGTCTTGCGGCCGACGATCACAGGCATGGCGAGCACGCCTCGCATGAAGTCCTCGTACACGCCGTCGAGGATGCCGCGGGCGTATTGGCGGGCATCGGATTCTGTTTCGTGCGCCGTATGGCCCTCTTGCCACAGAAATTCTGTGGTGCGCAAGAAGATTCGTGGCCGCATCTCCCACCGCACGACATTGGCCCACTGGTTGAGAAGTAACGGTAGGTCGCGGTAGCTGTCGACCCATTTGGCCATGTATTCGCCGATGACCGTCTCACTGGTCGGGCGGATGGCGAGCGGTTCGGCCAGTTCCTTGCCACCGCCGTGAGTCACGACGGCCAGTTCGGGGCTGAAGCCCTCGACATGCTCAGCCTCGCGTTCGAAAAAGCTCATCGGCATCAGCAAGGGGAAGTACGCATTGCGGGCCCCGGCGGCCTTGATGCGGCCGTCCAGTTCCTCCTGCATCCGCTCCCATATGGCGTAGCCGTTCGGCCGAATGACCATGGTTCCGCGGGCCGGCCCGTTCTCCGCGAGCTTCGCCTTGGTGAGTACGTCCTGGTACCACCGTGGAAAGTCGTCTTGCTGAGAAGTCAGCACCGCCATCTGCGTGACGTTACTGATTCGCCTAAGGGAAAGTCGCGCGGTTATTTTCGGCAGACCCTTACGACTCGATGATCGCGGCCGGCTACGACTTGGACGCCTCGACGAAATACCCGCGTGGCACGTCGGGCACCTCGATGGGGACGGAAGGGGCATACCACCGGCCCCAGTCATTGCCCGCTTGGGCGATGTCGGTCACGGTCGCCGACCACCCGTGGCGCTGCGCCAGCTCCCCCGGTTCGTCGGTGCCGAAGAGCCAGGGGGAACCCTGCCGTGCCATGGACTCCAGAAGTGTCGCCATCATCGGCGACTCCAGCAGCGTCCTGCCGACGACGTCGTACAGCAGCACCGATTTGGGCGCCGAGAGCGTGTTCACGCGGTCGAAGAGCGTCCGCACGGAGCTCTCGTCCAGGTACTGGAGCAAGCCCTCGATCAACCAGACGGTCGGCGACTGCGGATCGAAACCCGCTGCCGCCAGTGCGCTGGGCCAGTCATCGGCCAGGTCGGCGCCGATCGCTGTGCGCCGACTGCGCGGCCGATCTTCGGCAAGCAGGTCGCCTTTGGCGGCGATCACCGCAGGCTGGTCCAGCTCGTAGACCGTCGTGCCATCGGGCCAGTCCAGCCGGTAGGCCCGCGCATCCATTCCGGCCGCGAGGATAACGACCTGCTTGGCCACCCGAGCCGCGCGCAACAAGGCATCGTCGAAAAACCTGGTGCGCACGACGATCTGCACAGTCGAACGCTCACCGGATCCCTCGATCGCGGCCGCAAGCAGCTGTCGGCCGGTGTCCCCCGCCAGTTTGTCGGCGAATGGGTCGGTGAATAGCCGGTCATCGCGGGTTGACTCCATCCCCCGGATCGCCGCAACCAACAGCCCCGTGCTTGCCACCGCCTCGTGAGCCTTGTCCATCCGTCAATCATGGACGGCTGGTGCGGGGCGGCGCTAGCGCTCGTCACGCAATGACGCGGCCCACGTATGGCGCCATGTTGGTGGTCCGAACCGGCGAAACCGTGACGACGGGATCGCCGGCCTCCACCATCTGTCCGTTGCCGATGAACAACGCGACACTCTGGTTTCCGTTGGGACCATAGAAGATCAAGTCTCCTGGAAGCGCCTGCTGCGGCAGGGCTTTTTGGACTGCGGCGTATTGCGCTCCGGACGAGCGGGGCAGCTTGATTCCGGCACCGGCGAAGGCGTACACCACGAGACCAGAAGCGTCGAACCCGACGACGCTCGCGGCCGGGTCCAGTCCGACGACATGGCCCTGTCGGTCCAAACCCAGAGCATTGTCGGTAGGCCCGCTGCCGCGAGTCGGTCCATTCGCGTCACCCCCACCGAAGGAGAACGGCACACCGCGCTGTGCAAGGGCGCGCGCGATCACGAATTGGATGACCTGCTGGTTACTCAACGGCCGGGTGATGTCGGCGGTCGCCACCCCGGGCGTCGCCAGCAACAGTGCAAAGCCAACCACTAAGGCGTAGATGCGTTTCATTTCGAACTTTCACTTTCTCCAAACACCGCGACACAGACTGGGTGACCCGGTGGTGGGCAGGAGTCACCACAGCTACATCTACAGTCCGCAGGGGCAAAGAACCGGCCGCGGCCGCGGCGCACAGTCAATGAGTGGCCGTACCGTGACCGAATGGAGATCGATGAGTTCTTTCCCTACCACTTCGATCGGCGTTTTCTGCCCATGTGGCTCGGTGCCGGGGCGGTCCCGTGGCGGGATGGCGTCACCATCGCCGGCGGCGAGCGATTCGTTGCGACCTTCGGTCTGCTCCGGGTCGACACACCGCTGGAGAACATCGCCGACACGCACATCACGGGCCCGTACCGGTGGTGGACCGCGGTTGGCCCCCGGATCTCGTTTGCCGACGACGGCCTGACGTTCGGGACGAATCCCGACGCCGGACTGTGCATCCACTTCCATAACAAGATCAAGCGGGTCATCGGGTTCCGCGAGCATTCCGCGCTGACGGTCACCGTTGCCGATCCGCAAGCGCTCGAAGCGAGACTGCGCAAGGGCGGGGAATAGCCGCGCCGACACGTTGTTGACCCATCAGTACAGAACCCGCTCGCCTCGGAGGCTAGAACAATGACCATCAATGTTGGGAACGGCCAAATCACCGCACTTGTGACGGGAGCCAATCGCGGCCTCGGCAGGCGGTTCGCCGCCGAACTCGTCGCACGCGGCGCGAAGGTTTACGCCGCCGCCCGCCGTCCCGAGACGATCGACCTGCCGGGCGTTGTGCCGATTCAGCTCGACATCACCGATGTGGAGTCGGTGCGCCGGGCCGCTGAGCTCGCAACCGACGTCAACGTGCTGGTGAACAACGCGGGCGTCTCCACCCGCTCGCAGCTGCTGACCGGTGATATCGACGACATTCGACTGGAGATGGAGACCCACTACTTCGGCACGCTCAACGTGACCCGCGCCTTCGTTCCGATCATCGAGGCCAACCACGGTGGGGCGATCCTCAATGTGCTGTCGGTGCTGTCCTGGGCGCATCTCCCGACATCGGGGGCCTACTCGGCGGCCAAGGCGGCGGCGTGGGCGATGACGGACGCCCTTCGCGAGGAGCTCGCGCCGCGCGGCGTGCATGTCGCCGCACTGCACGTCGGCTACATGGACACAGACATGGCCGACTTCGCTCCCGACGATCAGAAGAGCGATCCTGCTGTGGTCGCCACACTGGCGCTCGACGGGCTCTTCGCCGGGGAGCCGGAGATCCTCGCCGACGAGCTGTCGCGAACCGTGAAGGCGCAGTTGTCCGTAACTCCAGTCAAGTCATGACCACCCCGCCCGCTCCCCTTCCCGCGTTGCGGGGACATGCGACGTTCGATATCGACGGCGGTCAGCAATTCGTGTCGTAGGTGCTGGCAGATCCGCTGGTCGGGCGGACGGTGCGCATTTCGCACCGTCGGCTAAACGACCGCCGTAGTGTTGAAGCATGGCCATCGTCGAAGCTGATGCAAAGCCCAAAACCCCGTTCGAGCAGGACGTCGCCGCCGTGCAGCGGTACTTCGACAGTCCGCGGTTCGACGGGATCATTCGCCTCTATTCGGCCCGCCAGGTCGTAGAGCAGCGCGGCACGATCCCCACCGACTACCCGGTAGCGCGGGAGGCTGCAGCGGCCTTCTACGATCGCCTGCGCGAACTCTTCGCCGAGCACAAGAGCATCACCACCTTCGGGCCGTATTCGCCGGGCCAGGCGGTCACCATGAAGCGGATGGGCATCGAGGGGATCTATCTCGGCGGCTGGGCGACCTCCGCCAAGGGCTCCACCGACGAGGACCCGGGTCCCGACCTCGCCAGCTACCCCCTCAGCCAGGTACCCGATGAGGCGGCCGGCCTGGTCCGAGCACTTCTTACCGCCGATCGCAATCAGCAGTATCTGCGGCTGCGCATGACCGAAGAGCAACGCGCGGCCACTCCGGCCGTCGACTTCCGGCCGTTCATCATCGCCGACGCCGACACGGGTCATGGCGGAGACCCGCACGTACGCAACTTGATTCGCCGTTTCGTCGAGGCCGGTGTGCCTGGCTACCACATCGAGGATCAGCGCCCGGGCACGAAGAAGTGCGGTCATCAGGGCGGCAAGGTCCTGGTCCCGTCGGACGAACAGATCAAGCGTCTGAACACCGCTCGCTTCCAGCTCGACATCATGGGAGTGCCAGGCATCATCGTCGCGCGCACCGACGCCGAGGCCGCCAACCTGATCGACAGCCGAGCCGACGAGCGCGACCAGCCGTTCCTCCTCGGCGCGACCAACCTGAAGATTCCGTCCTACAAGTCGTGCTTCCTGGCGATGGTGCGGAGCTTCTACGAGGCGGGCGTCAAGGAACTCAACGGCCATCTCCTCTACGCGCTGCCCGAGGGCGAGTACGCGGCGGCGACCGCCTGGCTCGACCGCCAGGGCATTCTGGGACTCATCGCCGAGGCCGCCGCGGCCTCGCAGCAGGACGGGGACCAATCGGTCGACGCGCTCTTCGACGACGTGGAGTCACGCTTCGTCGAAGCCTGGCAGGACGACGCAGGGCTTCAGACCTACGGCGAGGCGGTGGCCGATCTGCTCGAGTTCCGCGAGCGTGAGGGCGAACCGCAGGAGATGAGCGCAGCGGATTGGCGCAAGTTCGCCGAGCGCGCGTCGCTGTATGAGGCCCGCAAGAAGGCCAAGGAGTTGGGCGCGGACGCCGGATGGGACTGCGAGCGCGTGAAAACTCCCGAGGGCTACTACCAACTTCGCGGCGGAATCCCGTACGCGATCGCCAAATCACTTGCCGCAGCGCCGTTCGCCGACATCCTCTGGATGGAGACGAAGACCGCCGATCTCGACGATGCCCGCGAATTCGCCCACGCGATCCACAGCGTCTACCCCGACAAGATGCTGGCCTACAACCTGTCCCCCTCGTTCAACTGGGATACCACCGGCATGAGTGACGACGAGATGCGCGCCTTCCCCGAGGAAATCGGCAAGATGGGCTTCGTCTTCAACTTCATGACCTACGGCGGACACCAGATCGACGGCGTCGCCGCCGAGGAGTTCGCCGGGGCGCTCAAACAGGACGGCATGCTGTCGCTGGCCCGCCTGCAGCGCAAGATGCGCCTGGTCGAATCGCCCTACCGCACACCGCAAACCCTGGTCGGTGGCCCGCGCAGCGACGCCGCACTGGCTGCGTCGTCCGGGCGCACGGCGACCACCAAGTCCATGGGCAAGGGCTCCACCCAGCACCAGCACCTCGTGCAGACCGAGGTGCCGAAGAAGCTGCTGGAGGAATGGCTGGCGATGTGGAGCGAGCACTACCAGCTCGGCGAGAAGCTCCGCGTCCAGCTACGGCCGCGACGCGCCGGTGGCGAGCTGCTCGAGCTCGGCATCTACGGCGAACGGCCGGACGGCGAGGAGAAGCTCGCCAACGTGGTCGTCGATCCCATCAAGGACCGGCACGGCCGCAGCATCCTGACCGTGCGCGACCAGAACACCTTCGCCGAGAAGCTGCGCCAGAAGCGCCTGATGACGCTTGATCCACCTTTGGCTGATCCACCGCTTCAAGGCCGACGCGGTGTACTACGTCACGCCGACCGAGGACAACATCTATCAGACCGAGAAGATGAAGTCCCACGGCATCTTCCGCGACGTCCACCAGGATGTCGGCGAGATCATCGTCGCCGACGTGAACCACGCCGCGCATCGAAGAACTGCTCGCGCCCGATCACGCGGCGCTGATGCGGTTGATTCGCAAGGAGGACTGAGCGCCTACGGTGAGGTCGTGCCACCGGAGGTGGAACTGTCGGACGTAGACCCGTCGGTGGTGGTCCCGTCCGTGGCGGTCCCGTCCGTGCCGGTGCTGTCTGTGGTGGGATTGGTCGACGTCGTCTCATCAGTGGTGGAATCGCTGGGCGCCGTCGGGTCGGTCGAGGTGGACGCGTCCGGGGTTGTCGCGACCGACACGTTATCCCCTGTCGGGTCACTTGATATCGAGCTCTCGGGCGTCGTTGGTGCCGACGTGGGTTCGGTTGGCGCACTTGAGGCAGTTGGCTCGACGCTCGGTGGCGCGACGGCCACGCTGCTGGCGGTAGGTGGTGATTGAGAGCCACTCGGAGTAGGTGTGGTCTGAGGTTGCGTCACCGCCGTCGTGGCGTCGGGCGCTTCGACGTCCAAGATATCCAAGACTCTCGCGTTGTACTTATCAAGCTGACCGGCTACCTCATCGGGCGGGGGCTTCGTGTACTCGATCATGCCCGCATAAACCTGCATTTCGAGCCAGAGCTCGGCCAGTTGAAGCTTTTGCGCGTTAGTCAGCGGCTCGTCGACCGTAACGAAGAGCTGCTGTGCGAGGGCGTAGGTCATGCAGTTGACGCAGTCGTAGTTCAGAGCGCCGGCCAGATTTTGTAGCACCGCCACGTTGTCGTCGGTGTCGTCGGTGTCGACGACGATGACGATTTGGTATGCGACTGCGACCGTGCGGCAGTTCTCGCACGACGCGTATGCCTGGGCCTCGTTGACGTTCATCGCGTCGGAGTTGTCGTCTACAACGACCATGGCGAAAGCGGCTTGGTACTCCTGGCTGTTGTCGGTGGTGTTCACCGCGAGCGCCTGGGTGTCGCCCTCCTCTGGGGCCAGCGGCTTGTCGATCGGGAAGACCCGCCCGCGGTCGGCCGTCTCGCCGGCAGTGGTCTGCGGGTTTGCGATGAACCCGCCACCGCCTCCAACCACAACCCGCGATGTGCCGGATGTGGTCGTGGGCACAAGCACAAGCGCTAGCTGAGGCGAGTCTTTCGTCGGCGGCGGGGTGCGCATGTCCCACACCGCTTGCATGACACCCCGCTGTCCGGGGGCCAGGGTTGTAGAGGCGGCTGCGGGGCGCGGTGCATCGCTGACCGGCCGCGGCTCGTCAATCGATTCGACCCGCAGCGCGTACATGATGTCGCCGATCGTGCCGCGCTCTGACGCTTGTATCGGCCGGTAGTTGTCGTCGTTCGGCCACCACGCGTAGAGGACCGCGCCAATCACAGCGGCCCCCAGGATGCCGGCGACGATGCGCATCACGGGCTTGCCCGCCGTGGCCCGCCGCACGGTGAGGACGCTGTGGCGCGCGAACCGGATAACCATGTAGAGAATGCTGGCCACTGTGATCACGACTACGGTCATCGCCAGCACACGGGCGGTGGCCTGGATCATGTCGCCGTCTGCCCACGCGGCGGACAGCACGTCGTGCTGCTTGCCGAGGCTGGCCCAGGCGGTGCCGATCAGGCGTGGCAGCCCCACGACCGCCGTGCAGAGGGCGAATAGCAGCAGTGGAACCACGACCACTACCCACAGCGTCACCACGATGCGGGCCCACGGCTTGAGCAGCCGCGCGTGCGGATCGCCCCACCGCCACGGCAGCACGCTCAGCAGCGTCGGCTTGATGCGGCCATAGAGATCTGGGACGCCGGTGAGGTCAGCCAGGACGTGGTAGTCGTCGAACTCGCGCGGAGGCATAGAAGGTCAGTGCACTCAGCGCGACTGGTTTGGGAGTTAGCCGTGCGCTCGTGCAGTGCTTGCGTCTGCAAGAAGTTTGGGGGTCAGCGACAGGACGTTGACGCCTCCCTCGCCCGGTGTGGCGCGGGATCGTCCTCCAGATCTAATCCGGAATGATCCGGAACATGTTGGCCGTCAGTGCGGGGACATTGCCCGCCGGCAAGCGGTCGTAGAACGTTGTATTTGAGCTGTTGACTCGGGCGCCGAATGACGCGTTTCCCATCGACGTACGCGCGACGCTCGCGCCCCGTTAGGCTTGTTATATGGGGCGGGTAAATCGGCTGATGGAACGTCGTGCCCTCCGCCGCGCCGCCGATCTGGCCCTCCTGACTTCGTTGGCTGGCACGCCCGGCCAGCCGGGGGGCGCCCCGGATCAAGACTTCGAATACACGCGGTTCACCCCGACCGGTGCCGGCGAATCGTATGACCGCGAACCGGTGACTGCGCCGATTCCGGTGGCCGAGATCCAGCGTGCGGCGTCCGAGCAGCCGATCGACGCACTGCCCGAACCCGTGGACGTCTACGACCTCGTACCGGATCAGCCGGAGGCACTGGTGGTCGAGGCGTCTGAGCCGTTACCTGAAGAGCCCGACGACTTCGGCTGGGACGACCACGTCGAACTCCCGCCGAATCCCGTCGAGGCACGGCCCCTTCGCGCCCGCCCACTGGCCGCAGCCACCCTTGTTCATCCCGCTGCCGAGATGCCGATGCCGCCCTATCGGCCGCAGCCGTGGTACCGCACCAAGCAGGCGGTCACCGTCCTCGCGGCCGCCGTGACCGTCGCCGTGGTGTCTGGCGGGTGGCTGCTGTTGGGGGGCCCCGGCACCGCGGTCGAAAAATCGCATACCGAGGCGCCGACGAGCGCCCCGCCCACACCGAGCAGCGTTGCGCCCACAGCGGTGAACGCTGCGCCGCCCCCGGCTCCCCCGCC
This sequence comes from uncultured Actinomycetota bacterium, assembly GCA_963713225.1. Classification (GTDB taxonomy): domain Bacteria; phylum Actinomycetota; class Actinomycetes; order Mycobacteriales; family Mycobacteriaceae; genus Mycobacterium. Next base: position 382,559 of record CAVQLB010000008.1, read on the forward strand.
TCCGCCGCCACCGCCGCCGACGGCGGAGCAGGTGTATTCGGGTCCGCAACAGCAGTATTCGGAGCCGTGGCGCAGCATGCCGACCGAGCAGGAGAAGCCGGAGGTCGGTGTCACACGGACGCCGGCCACGCGAGCGCCGATGAGCGTGGCCCCGGTGCCGCGGCCGGTTGAAGGAAGTGATTCCAATACTCCCGGCGATGCACCCGGGGAGAAGCCACGCCGCCGCGGCTGTTTCGGCTTCTGCTGATCCCAACACTCGCCCACTAACGAGAGCGGCATGCCAACAGACGTCGACCACGCCCCATTTCTGCTTCTGTCGATCCGTGACGAGGAGGCAGCGGCTGACGACGAGTATCAAGCGATGATGCGCTTCGCCGGGCTGGACCAGAACGGTATGAACCAGATCCGGCTGACCCACAGGTCTTTAGGGCCCATCGATTTCTCCGAATGGTCCGGCATCATCTTGGGTGGCGGACCGTATAACGTCAGTGACCCCCCGGACTCGAAGACGTCAACCCAACGACGGGTCGAGTCCGAACTGGCGTCGCTCACCCACCGAATCGTCGACCGCGACTTCCCGTTCCTCGGATGCTGTTACGGCGTGGGCGTGCTCGGCTCCGTCGTCGGCGCCACCATCGACCGCAGTTATCCCGAACCGGTCGCCGCCGTCACGATCACGTTGACTCAAGCGGGTCGGGAAGATCCGCTGTTCGCCGATCTGCCCGAAGTGTTCGATGCTTTCGGCGGACACAAGGAGGCGGCCAGTTCGCTTCCCTCCCATGTGGTCTCCCTTGCATCCTCACCCGACTGTCCGATTCAGGCGTTCCGGGTGGGCGCCAACACATACGCCACCCAGTTCCATCCCGAACTCGACCTCGAGGGCATCTGCACTCGGATCGACGTCTACAAGGATTACGGCTACTTCGCACCCGAGTCGGCTGACGCACTCAAATCAGCTGCAAGGAAACGCAATATCGAGTATCCCCCGACGATCCTGCGCCGGTTCACTGAGCGGTACAGGCGTCGCAGCTAAATCTCAAGCCCCTATGCCGGTCCGTCCGGATACTCGGGATTCCAGTGCACCGCTGTGATGCGCTCGGCCAGTTCTTCGTCGCTGCGTGACGGAGCGACACCATCCGCGATGGCCTGGCGGCCAACGGCATGGGCGATGCGCACGGCGACATCGGGCACGTCCGACCACGCGGGCAACAGCGGCAGAGCAGGGTCGGAGAGAGCAGGAGAGGCGTCGCCGAGGGTAGCCGCCGCGACCCTCATCATGTCGTCGGTGACCCGCGTGGCCTGCGCCGCGGTGACGGCGAGTCCCATTGCGGGAAAGATGTAGACGTTGTTGCACTGGGCAATGGGCCGCTCAACCCCGTCACGATGCAGCGGTGCGAACGGTGAACCGGTCGCGATCAGCGCGCGCCCCCCGGTCCATTCGTCAAGCTCGGACGGGTGCGCCTCGGCGTGGCTGGTCGGATTGGACAGTGGAAAAATGATCGGCCGCTGCGTCTTGGCCGCAAGCTCGCGCACGATATCCTCGGTGAAGGCGCCGGCCGCGGTGGACAACCCCATCAGGATGCCGACATCCACCTGGTGCACAACGTCCGCCAGCTGCGCCGGCGCCGAAAGGCCCCAGCCGGCAACGCGGTTCGCCGGCTGGGCGAACCTGCGCTGTCCCGGGGACAAGTCCGTACGGTCGTCGGTGAGTAGGCCCACGACGTCGACCACCCAGATTCGCGCCGACGCGTCCGCGGCGGACAGTCCCTGCGCCATCATCTCGCGCTGCACCATGTCGAGGACGCCGATGCCGGCTGAGCCCGCACCCAACATCACTACTTGCTGCTCTGATAGTGGTCGGCCCGCGACCTTCGACGCGCCGTGCAGCGCACCGAGCGTCACCGCTGCAGTGCCCTGAATGTCGTCGTTGAAGGTCAGGAGCTTGTCGCGATAGCGCTCGAGGATCGGCAGCGCGTGCGCGGTGGCGAAGTCCTCCCACTGCAGCAACACGTCGGGAAGTTGGTTCTGCACCGTCGCCACGAATTCGTCGATGAACGCGTAGTACTCGTCATCGCTGATGCGTCGATGACGCCACCCGAGGTACTGCGGGTCCTCCAGCAGTTCGATGTTGTCGGTACCGACGTCGAGCACAATCGGCAGAGTTCGGGCCGGGTCGATGCCACCGATCAGGACGTAGAGCGACAGCTTCCCGATCGGGATGCCCATCCCGCCGATGCCCTGATCGCCGAGGCCGAGGATGCGCTGGCCGTCAGTCACCACGATGACGTCGGGGTTGCGGTGCGGGCGGTTGTTGATCACCTCGCTGAGTCGTTCCCGGTCCGGATAGGACACGAAGAGTCCCCGTGGGCGTCGGTAGATCTCGCTGAAGCGCTGGCACGCCTCACCGACCGTCGGCGTGTAAACGATGGGCATCGTCTCGGGGATATGGTCGCGAAGGACCCGATAGAAGAGTGTTTCGTTACGGTCCTGCAGCGCGCGCAGGTAGATGTGCTTGTCGAGATCACTACGGCGCGTGGAGAACTCGTGCCAGCTGTGGTCGGCCTGCTGAGCGAGGGTCTTCTCTGCGGTCGGGAGTAGGCCCAGGAGACCGTATCTGTGGCGTTCGTCGCGGGTGAACGCGGTGCCTTTGGTCGTCAGCGCGTCAAACAGCTTGGCTTGCCCCGTCAGTTCCTCGGCCATGAAGCGGTCCCTTCTGCCGGTCCTCTACGACAGACACAACGCTAGCGGTGTCAACAAGTGGCAAACGTTGGGGTCCGCGGGATTGGCCCGCGGGGGCTAGCGCAGCGCAATGAACCGTCGCAGCTTGCCGGTTGTGTTGTGCCGCTGCAGCCCCTCGACCACGCGGATATTGATCTCGGGATCCGGCAGCCCGTGCCGACGCAAGGCAGCGACCACCGAAGACGTCAGCGCTTCCACATCCGGGCTGCCCACCGCGAGAACATCGGCACCGCGGACGGTCTGGTGCACCTGGTACTCGGATACGCGGGGATCCGTGCCGAGTACATGGCGGAACACACTCGCGGGGATCGTGGCTGCTTCGTAGCGGAAGTCATCATCGCGCCGGCCACCGATATCGGCCACCCGCGCGAACGCGCTTCCGCATTTGCATGGGTTCGGCAGCCAATTGACTTGGTCACCAAGGTCGTAGCGAATGAACGGGAAGGTGCGGTTGGCAAGTCCGGTGGCGAGCGTTCGGGCGGCGGGCTCGTCCGGACCGACGGGTGCGCCGCTGTCGTCGACACGCTCGAGCACAACTTCGTCTTCGCAGACGTGCAGACCCTCGCCGCGTGCGCAGCCGACGGCCTGCACGCCTATCTCGGTCGATCCCCACAGGTTGTGAACCGGCACGTTCCACGCCTCGCGAATCGCCTCCCGATCTTCGTCAAGCAGCGGCTCTGAGTTCGTGCTCACCCGCACGGGACGGATGTCCAGGATGCCGGCAAGCGACGCCCGGGCGAGTTGTCCTATCACCGTGGCGTAGCCGACAAGGTGGGTGGGTTTGGCGGCCTTGACCGCTGCGATCGTTTCCTCGATCGGTGCACCTGCCGGTATCACAACGGTATCCATCCAGGGCGAAGTCGGGACGTCGAACAACGGAGTGCTGGCGTGCGGCGGGGTACCCGCCGCAAGAACGGCAAGCCTCGCAGGCGAATGCGGGTCACGCCGCTCCTCGCGCGCTTGCACGCGCCAAGCAAGACAAGCAATAGATACGAAGAATTGCCAATCCCAAACGTAGACGCCCCGGACGCCGCTCGACCCGCCGGAACTGAAGATCTGCTGGTCGCTTGGCGTATACGAAAACCATTGCTGCTCAGCCAGTATCCGTTCGGCGCGGTCCCGGGTGAGAACTGGAACGGTAACGATCGCATCCCACTCGTCCCGGGCTTCCTGCTTGGTCATCATCGGCAGGGTGGCCAGATCAGCGGTGGTGGCCGTAGAAGGATCGATCTCGCGCATTCGCCGAGCATGAAACGGCGACCGTTCGCGTGCGTATGCAAGTAGAGACCGCAGTCGGTCGGTTTGGTGGCGCTCGATCTGTTGTCGGGACCAATCCAGGCGCCCGATGTGATCTTCGAGCGCGGCTTCTACGGCGCCGACGTGGGCGGCGCGGAGACGATGATATGCGTCGTGCGCGTGCGTCATAGCGGTCCGGGCAGGCCGACTCCGGGAAGCAGATCACCCTCGTTCGGTCCACCTTGTTGTGGTGGCTGGTTCGGGAACGGCTGGCGCGTTTCGGGCGCCACGCTGATCGGCGATCGCGTGGCCGGTGTGTCGGAGGCGCCGCCCCCGGGTGACCTCGAAGGCGCCGTCGACTGCGGCTCCGACTGAGGTAGGAGTGCGGGACCCGGCTCGATCGTTGCCCCGGGCGGCGCGACGGGACGAGGCGGGCTCGGCACATTGGCCACCGTCGTCGACAGCGGAGCGGGTAGGCGCGTTGAGTCCACGGGTTCGACGGTGCGGGGCGGCCGCTGCAGAAGCAGCAGCGCGACAACCGCCGCGCCTGCCAGCGTCGCGAGTACGAAGGCCGCAAAGGCCATTCTGAACGGTACGGCGCTATGTGATGATTTTCCGTCGTCGGCAGAGTCGTTCGCAGAAGAAGCGGCGACGACGGTGGCGTCGGCTGATTCCGCTTCATCGAGGGGCTCGAATAGGTAGTCGAACCGACTAGAGAGGCTGTCCTCTCCTGGCATGTGGCGATGGTACAGGCGGTGGTACAAGGCCCCACCCCCGCGGCTGACCGCCCCCTAGGCGACCGCAACCTCGGCGGGAATCAGCCTGCCGCGTTCGCCTTCAACGGCGGACAGATGCCATCCTGGTCGGCGGCCAGCTCGAAATGCCATATCTCGTTCGCATAGATCTGACACAGACCGAACCGAGAACCGTTGCGTATCAACCAGTTATCGGCTACGGCGGGACCGACGTCGACGGCTCGGCCAACCACATGTCTGGACGCATCGGGGGAGGCGACGAACTGTTGGGCGGTTCCGACATTTCCGTACGTCCGCACCGCGTTATCGAAGAGCCGCTGTTGAAAACCTTTGGTCCGCCATCCCGACGTGATCTCCACGTCGATACCGTCGGCCGCCGCGCTGCGCGCTGCGTTCTGGATCGCCGCCAGCAATGGTGCATCCAGCCATGCGATTACCGGGTTCGTCATATCGAACGGTGTGAGGGTTCGACCGTCGGGAAGATAACCGCCGATCGTATCGGCGGCGGCCGGGCCGATCGAGAAGGTTTCTTCGGCCGGGGCAGGCCCGTTGGACAGTTGGGCGGCCGGGCTCGCCAGCACCGAGCTGCCCGCTGCCGGCGTCGGCACGGCCGTCGGTCCCGAGGTAGCGCATGCGCCGAGCAGCAGCGTCAGCCCGATGCCGGCGACCGTACCTTTCCGTGGGCGCATAGCGGAAAGACTATGGCAGGCTCGCGCTGTGGACCTCCCGCAGCCGGACCCGACCACTCCCCATCTGGCCGACGTGGTGCCGTCGGTGCTGGCAGCGATGGGTGTGGCAGGCTTCGACGGCCCTCTCGATCTGTCCGGCGAAATCAGGGGCGCGTGCGTGCTGTTGGTCGACGGGCTCGGCTCAGAACTCCTCGACGCACACGCCGACGACGCCCCGGTGATGGCCGCGCTGCGAGGGACGACGCTGCAGGCCGGATTTCCATCCACCACCGTGGCCGGGCTGGCCGCAATCGGCACCGGATGCCGGTCAGGCGAGCACGGCCTTGTCGGTCTGTCATTCCGGCTGCCCGGCGTCGGCGTGCTCAACCCCCTGCGGTGGCGCCCCCATCCCTGGGGCGACGATCTTCGGGAGACCGCGCCGCCCGAGCAGGTGCAACCGCTGGCGACGACCTTCGAAAGGGCCGCGTCGGCGGGCGTCGCGGTGAGCGTCGTCTCCGGCGCGGAGTTCACCGGTTCCGGCCTGACGCGAGCGGTCCTGCGCGGTGGCCGCTATGTCGGGGTGCAGGCGCTCGGCGATCTGGCCGCGTGCGTGCGGGCCGCTGTCGCCGATGGGGGTTTCTGCTATGGCTACCACAGCGAGGTTGATCTGCTCGGGCATCTCTACGGCCCCGGTTCGCCTGCGTGGCGGATGCAACTGCGGGAGGTCGACCGGCTGGTCGAATCCCTGGTCGAGGGCCTCCCGAGCGGTGGACTGCTCGCGGTGGTGGCCGATCACGGCATGGTGGCGGTCGAGACCGATGATGTCGTGGACGTCGACGACACCCCGCCACTGCTCGATGGTGTGCAGGCCATCGGCGGGGAGCCGCGAGCCCGGCACGTATATGTCGACGACGGCGGAACGGAGGACGTTCTCGCGGCTTGGCGGGAGACGCTCAGGGAGCGGGCGTGGGTCGTGTCGCGTGACGAAGCGATCGCGGCGGGATGGTTCGGTGCGCGGGTTCGTGACGAGATCCGCCCACGCATCGGCGACGTGGTAGCGGCTGCCCGCGGCTCGGCGGCCATGGTCCGGCGCACGGTGGAACCGCTGGAGTCATCGCTGGTCGGCCATCACGGCTCGCTCACCAGTGCCGAGCAGCACATCCCCTTGCTGCTGGCCTACGGCTGAACCAATGCGTCGTGCCAGTCAATCCACTGGTTTGGCGTCTGCTCAGGTGCACGGCCGTACTCGACGATCCAGCGTTCGGCGATGATCCTTATCGGCTCGGCGTTGAGGTAATGGAGCTTCTCCCGGCCCTGCCGGGTCGTGGTCACGAGGTTGGCGGTCTCGAGCACGGCCAGATGCTTGCTGACCGACTGCCGCGCCATCGAAAGCCCCACACACAACTCCCGCAGGCTCTGTCCGTCGCGCTCATTGAGGGTGTCGAGCAGCCGACGCCTGCTTGGATCGGCCAGAGCCTTGAACACCTCGTCCATCGCCGAATTGTCCCACAACATGCAGCCAGCGGGTTGCATGTTGTGGATAGGCAGCCGACCGACTGCATATCAATGGTCAGAGCCCCTAATTTGCTGAATCTGCAACTTTGGGCTGTGTTTGCCGGCTGAGGCGGCCATCTCTGAGGCACGAGCGAAGAGGAAATCAACGCAGAGCTGCGGTTTAGAAATGAAAACAGCAGTAGGACAACGTAATACAGTTCAATACGTGACGGCCATCGCAACGATATCGAGCAATCGTCGCATCGAATAATCTTGTAGGACAACAGTGTTCATTTAGCGCACAGAGTGAAAGTCGCCACTGCACAATTGAATTGTGAAGGCCATCACAGATTTTGAGGCCTGAATCGCAGGTCTGTTAATGTTCCGCCTCATGTTTGCTATCGCGACGGCATCGCTTCTGACGCTCGTGAACGGGCTGTCAGGCACGCCTTACATCACCGGTGGGAACTCTCCCTCTGGCACTGACTGTTCGGGGCTGGTTTCCTTCGTGACCAACGCCGCAACCGGTCGCCCGATCTACGGCGATCGATTCAACACCGGCAATATCGAAAGCGCTCTGAAGGCCCGGGGCTTCGTTTACGGAACCAAGCCGGGCGCCCTGAACGTCGGCTGGAACCGCGGCCATACCGCCGCGACACTGCCCGACGGGACACCGGTCTCGTCCGGCGAGGGCGGCGGTGTGAAGGTCGGTGGCGGCGGTGCGTACCAGCAACAGTTCTCCAAGCACATGTACCTCGAGCTGGCAGAGGCTGCACCGGCCCCCGAGGAGGCGCTGCCCCCGGGCGTGATGCCGCCACCGCCGGATGCTCCCCTGCCACCCGAAGGTGTCGTGGTTCCGGTGGGTTTCGAGGCGCCGATGCCTCCTCCGCCTGGCGCCCCGTTGCCTCCGCCGCCCGGCGCCGAACTGCCTCCGCCGCCCGACGCTGAGCTGCCCCCGCCCCCACCCGGGGCGCCCTTGCCGCCTCCTCCTGCTCCGGGAGCAGAGCTGCCTCCACCGCCGTTCCCGGTCTAAGCACCGTCGCTGCGGCCGCATAGTCGTCGCGGCCGACGGCACGCCTGGATGTTGCGGTCGCGGGTCTGGCGAATCCGAATCCGTTGGCTGCCGACCCGCGTTGCGCCGCCGTGCGCGCGCACGTCTGATTGCCTGGTGTACGGCCAGTGCATTTCCGTTGCGTAGCCACGTTCAAATTGACCCGACAAGTCGACCGGACCCCGGCGGGGGTCGGTCTTTGTTGCGATCCCGTAATGCAGAATGATTAGCGCGCCGGCAATGGCTAACAGCTTGTGACGATGCTGCATGACGCGAGCAAAGGTGGGCACCAAACCTGCGACTTCGTCAGGTCAATTGCACGCTGGGGACCGACACCGAAAACAGGCTTTGCATCGTAAACCGGTTGCGGATCAAAGGTTTTCCGCCACCAAACTGGTGGCGGTCGGCGCAGTCGCGGCGGCGCTCGCACTCGCCGGGCTTGTCACGAAGTGGGACTCCGACGATTCGGTGCCGGTGCCGGTGGCGGTCGCGGCGCAGCCACCTTCGTCTGCCGAACGTGCGCCAATCCCGCAGCCGCCAGCCGAGATGCCGCGCAGCGCGTCTCCCGTGGCCTTTCCGTCGGACGACAGAGGCTTCGTCGGTTCGTCAGCGCGGTGCCAGGAATCGAAGTCCGCGTACGCAATCGGCCGCACAGAAGGGTCGCTGGTCGTCATATGTGCCGAACCGGCAGGACAATATGAGTACTTAGGGGTGCGGCTGAGCGACGCCGCGGTGCTGCGTACGGACGCCGAAACTAACAGCGCACGTGAGTTTCTCGCGCAGAAGTCTGGCGTTGTGTACGCCGTCTCCCCTACCGAACTGAAGGTCACCACGGGCAAAACCGTCATCAAACAGGAACCGATGCTCGAGTACCGCGAAGTACGTCGATAAGCGTCAGCTGAGCTCGGACTTTACGGAGAACTCGACCTCTTCACCCTCAACCTTGGTGACCTTCATGTGCGCGGTGTATTCCTTGCCCTCCGGTCCGGTGAACGTACAGTCGAATTCGACGCCGACCTCAGCGTCCACTCCGGACGGGCAGCTCACATCCTTCGGCTTGAATTTCGTCTGACGGGAGACGACGGAGGCCACAGATTTCGCGGCCTCATCCGGTTTGATCGTGGCGCCGCAACCACTGACTGATACAGCCAATACGGCAGCAAGAATCAGCAATTCGCGTCGCATCGTCGCAGTATTGCAGATCCCGGCCGAACGACTTCGTCGTCGGAGCATGATCGTGGGTAGTCGCACGAAGGGATCCGGTCATGGCAACCGACCTGACGCTCTATCTGAACGACCAGCCGGGGGAACTCGCGCGCGTCGGCGATGTCCTGGGTAAGGCGGGTGCCAACATCGGGGGCCTGTGTGCGCTGTCGACCGGGGGCGGACAAGCCGAGGTCCACATACTCGTGAACGACGCGACGTCCGCGTTCGAAGCGCTCCAGGCCGCGGGAATCAAGATCGCTGCAGAGCAGGAGGTCCTGGTGCTGGAAATCGAGGACCGGCCCGGCGCGCTCGGTGCCCTTGCACGCAGACTCGGCGATGCGCGGGTGAACCTGTCCCTGGTCTATCTCGCCACGAACACCCGCGTCGTACTGGCCGCGGACAACCTCGCCGACGCGAAATCCGCCGTCGACTGAGCGCTAGCTCGTGCGCCTGAATTGTTTGAGCTTCGCCTTGGCCTCTTTGACCACGTCAGCGGCTTTGCGACTGGCCTGTTTGGCATCGCCATATGCCTTGTCGGCCGCGCTCAAGTTCCGCTCGGCCTCCTTGAGGCGCTGGCCCATCTCGTCGTGACGTAGCCGGGCCACCGCGAGATCGGTTTGTCGCTCCGCCAATTCGTTGTCGGCGTCATCCTTGACCCGCTCGGCTGCGGCCAACGCTGCCTTCGCCTCCTCCCCCTCGCGCGCCGACTCGCGGGCTTGGCCGCGCTGCTCGCGGGCATGCTTCTTTGGCGTCGGCTTGGGCTCCGCTTTGGCCTTACTGCCGCGGGCGGCGGAGAACACGGCTGAGGTGTCGCCGAAATCGCCGAAGCCGGACCACCGTTCGGCCTTGGTCAGCTGCCCGAGTCGGGCCGCGACATCGGGGTCGGCGACCGCTGCCTGCAGGGTCCCGGTGACGTCCTCGCGCAGCGCTGCCTGTGGGTTCGTCAGGTCGGCGCCGTCGAACGCAGCGCGGGCGAGTTCGTCGACAAGCGACCGTTGCTCCGAGGACAACTGCCGGATCGTCGCGCCGTCCATCGCGGCGTGCGCTGCCCGCAGCCGCTCACCCAGGTCGGCTAGCGACTGCTTGACGCCGTCATTGTTGTGCGCGAGCAGATTGACCACCCATGCCGCTGTGGTCGGCTTGCGGGCGGCGGAGATCCGCTTCGCCGCCGAGGTATCGCCGCGCTTCTTGGCGGCGGCGACCAATTCGGTCCGCAGGGCCGTGAACTCCTCGGGTCTGACGCAGAAGAGTTCGTCCAGCTCATCGTCGGCCATGACGCCATGATGCGCCACGAAGTCCGGAAGCCGAACAGACGGTCACGGCCGGCATGCAACACTCTCTCGCATGGTTGTCTCAATCGATCGCCCGAAGCTCGAAGGAAACATCGCCGTCGGCGAGGACCGCCAGATCGGGTTCGCGGAGTTCGGCGCCCCGCAGGGCCGGGCCATCTTCTGGCTGCACGGCACACCCGGCGCCCGTCGGCAGATCCCCACCGAGGCGCGGGCCTTCGCAGAAAAGGCGGACATCCGGCTGATCGGCATCGACCGGCCCGGAATCGGATCGTCGACGCCGTACCAGTACCAGAACGTCCTCCAGTTCACCGACGACCTGCGCACGATCGCGGACACGCTGGGAATCGACAAGATGGCCGTGGTCGGACTGTCCGGCGGCGGTCCTTACACGTTGGCCTGCGCGGCGGCGATGCCGGATCGCGTGGTGGCCGCAGGCGTCGTCGGCGGCGTCGCCCCCCCGACGGGAGACGACGCGATCGGTGGCGGCCTGATGGGGAACCTCGGGACGCGGGTGGCTCCACTCCTCCAGGTGGCGAAGGTCCCGATAGGAATCGTGGCCACCACGCTGATCCGATTCATTCGTCCTGTAGCGGGTCCTGCTGCGGACCTCTACGGGTTGGTGTCACCGCCTGCCGACCGTGCGCTGCTGGCGCGACCGGAAATCAAGGCCATGTTCCTCGACGACCTGTTGAACGGCAGTCGTCGCCAGATGGCCGCACCGTTCTACGACGTCATCGCCTTCGCGCGCGACTGGGGATTCCGACTAGACGAAGTCAAGGTGCGCGTGCGCTGGTGGCACGGCGACGCCGACCACATCGTTCCGTACGCGCACGGCGAGCATGTGGTGTCCAGGCTGCCCGACGCGGAGCTGTACCCCATGCCCGGTGAGAGCCATCTCGGCGGGCTCGGCCGCGCCGAGGAGATCCTGCGATCCATGCTGGAGATGTGGGACACCCCGGGCACCAGCTAGCACATGAGAGCCATCGTGCTGCTGGCGCAGAGCGCTCAGCTGGACCAGGCGGGCATTGTCCATGCGCTCGGCCTGGGCTGGACGTCGAGCTCGACGCCCGTTCCGCAACATGCGTTGATCATCTTCGTGGAAGTCGACTGGGCAGAACTCGGCACGTCGTTTCCGATCCGCGCTGAGCTGGTCGACAGCGACGGCGTCCGGGTGGCTCACACCGAGCACGGCGTCATCAAGGCCAAGCACCAGTCCGTGCATCCCGAGGGAACCGCGGTCACCATTCCGTTCACCGCCACCATCCCCACGCTCAAGCTCACCGCAGGTCAGCGCTACCAGTGGCGAGTGTCCATCGACGACGAGATGCATGAGGACTGGCTGGCCGGCTTTACCGTGACCGAGGACGATCAGTCCTGAAGTGCTGCAGGATCTTTCCCGCCGAGCAGGGTGCGGCGCAGTAGGTGCATTGCGACCGTCGTCGAGCGTTCCCTGATGTCGGATCGGTTACCCGGCAGGAGCAGCGTTCGCGTCAGCGTCGGGCCGTCGGAGAGCATCACGGTGAAGCACACCGTCCCCACGGGCTTGCCCTCGGTTCCCCCGCCGGGTCCGGCGATGCCGGTGGTGGCGACCGCGGTGTCGGCGCCGAAACGACGCAGCGCACCCTCGGCCATCGCCTCGGCCACCGGCTCGGATACCGCCCCGTTCGCCTCGATGAGCGCCGAGTCGACGTCGAGCATGCCCGTTTTGGCCTCGTTGGCGTAGGCCACCACCCCACCCGCGACGTACGCGGACGAACCCGGTATATCGGTGAGCCGCGCCGCGACGAGTCCCGCGGTGCAGGACTCTGCGGTCGCGATGCGACGGCCCGCCAGCAGCGCGGCAACCTGATCGTCGACCCGCGCCCCGTCTTCCGAAAAGATATGGCGCCCATGGCGTTCACGGAGCACGGCCACCAGCTCGGTGTATACGGGTTGTGCCTCGGGCTCGTAGCGCGTGACGATCTCGAGCTCCCCGCGCCGCAGGCAGGTGGTGATCTCGAGCCGATCGAAACCCTCGACGCGGCTTTCGGCGTCGCGCAGCGACTCGGCAAGGCCCGACTCGGGAAGCCCGAACATGCGGACCGTCTCCTGCCGGTAGTTCGTCCGCCCCGCGATCGCCTCCTGCACGGCGGGCGTTTCCACCGCGGTGAGCCACATCGGCTGTAGCTCACGGGGTGGCCCGGGAAGGACGACGACCGTCGGCTTGCCGGGAACGACGATGCCGGGCGCGGTACCGACCGGGTCGATGATGTGAGCACCGGCGGGAACCATCGCCTGCTTGCGGTTGGCCGCCCGCACCGCGTCGAAGTCAACGTCGGTGAACCGCGCCCGCAGCCGCTTGAGGATCGCGGCGATCTTCTCCTCGAGCTGCTCGTCCAGCACCAGTTCGCGGCCGCAGAACCGGGCCACGAGTTCGACCGTCATGTCGTCGGCTGTCGGCCCGAGACCGCCGCTGGTGACGATCAGGTCCACGCCCTCGTCGGCCATAAAGCGCAGCTGGGCCGCAATGTCGTCCGGTCGGTCACCGCAGATCGTGATGTGGGCGAGTTCGACGCCGAGTTCGAGTAACCGATCGGCGATCCAGGGGCCGTTGCGGTCGGCAACCCGCCCAGTCAGTACCTCTGTCCCCGTGACGACAATGCCTGCGCGTGCGCTCACGAACTATGCATACACGACGAAGCCCGCGCGCCAGAGGGAGCCGCCGCGGGAACGCCTCCAACGGCTTTGACCGACTTGACGCGAATCCGCGCACCGCGGTGCGGCACCAGGATGACGTGCTTGACCTTCTGCCGTTCGCCGGTGGCTGTGGTGGTGGACAACTCAACCCGTCGCAACACCTCACGCAGCACGACCCGCATTTCGACCATCGCGAACGTCGCGCCAAGGCAGCGGCGATTGCCGCCACCGAACGGCAGCCAGGTGGTGGGTCCCAGTGTCGCGCCGGTCATCCGGTCGGGGTCGAAGCGGTCGGGATCCGGGTACTGCTCGGAGCTGCTGTGCACCAATCCGATTCCGGGCGCCACCATGACGCCCGCGGGCAGGCGATAGCCCGCCAGGTCGACCGGCTCTTTGAGGACGCGGCCGACGTCGAAGACGATCGGACGAATCCGCAGTGTCTCCTTTGCGACCGCGTCGAGGAACTCGTCGCCTGCCGGATCGCCCGCCGCGCTCGCTTCTGCGGCCCGCACGGCCCTGTCCAGGATGGCGGGATGTCTTGTCAGCCGCTCCAATGCCCACGCGAGGCCGGTCGCCGTCGTGTCGTGCCCCGCGACAAGGAGCGTCATCAGCTGATCGCGGAGTTCGGCATCGGTCATGACGCTGCCGTCGGCTCCCTCGTCACGGCCGGCACGGACCAGCATCGCCAGCGCGTCGGTGCGTGTCGCGAGATCGGGATCGGCGCGGCGGTCGGCGATCTCGGCGTACAGCAGGCGGTCGGCTTCGGCCATATTGCGGCGCAGTGCCCGCCACGGCCCGAACCGCTGCAGGTTCGGGCTTGCGATCGCGAGCGATGCCCACGGGGTCACGTTGAGCAGTTTGGGCATCACCTCGCGCAGCGCTGCGAGTCGCGCCGGGTCGGACGCGCCGATGACGGTCCGCAAGATGACCTCGAGGGTGATCTCGGACATCTTCGGCGCAACCGGGAAGACGGTGTTCACTGGCCACTCCGCCACGCTGGCCGCCGCGATCTCGGCCATCACGGCCGCCTGCCGCGCGACCGCGTCGCGGTGGAAGGCGGGCACCATCTGGCGCCTTCGCTCCCGGTGCACGTCGTCATCGATCACCAATACGGAGCTGTCGCCGAGCAGGCCGCCAAGCATCGAGTTCGCTTCGCCTGCGTGATAGACGGCGGGACTGCCCGCGAACACCTTTTTGATCTCGGCGGGGTCGTCGAGATAGACCAGGGTCCCCATGGTGGCGATTCGCATCGTGAACACCCGGCCGTACCGTCGCCTGCACGCCGAGATGAAGCGCGGCCAGTAGCGGGCCATCAGCGCCGCCTGAACCGCGGCGGGAAGCCGAGGCCCTGGCGGAAGTCCGGTGCGCACGGTGTCAGCCATCACCCGAGCATACGAGCCGCCGCGCGACCGGTAACCTCATTCTCGTGACGGCGCCGAGGTCTCTGCGGGAGCTCTTCGACCAGATCGGGTTGCACGAGGTTCCGTCGACCGACGACACCGTGGTCATGGAGATGCCGGTCGACGAGCGGGTGATGAACACCGCGGGCGGACTGCAGGGCGGGTTGATCGCCACGATGGCCGATGTGACCGCCGGCCAGCTGGCCGCCAGGGTCACACCGTTCGGCCACGGCATCGCCACCACGGATCTGTTCATCCGCTATCTGCGGCCCATCAAGAACGGGCCCGCACGTGCCGTCGCCCGGATCCTGCGGACGGGCAAGCGGTCCGTCGTCATCCAGGTCGACATCTACCGCGGTGACGACGGCGAGCTCGGCGCGACGGCAACCGTCAACTTCGCGGCAGTCGGATGAAAGGGCAACGATGAATCTTTCGGGCGTGGGCATCTGGAGTTCGCAGCTGCGCTATGGCGACAAGGCGGAGTCTGCGGATGCCGCAGCCGAGCTGGAGGAGCTGGGATTTCAGGCGCTCTGGATCCCTGACGTCGGCCAGACGCCGGTGCTCGACTCGGTCGCTCACCTGCTGTCATCGACGACTGGGATCGCCATCGCGACGGGGATCCTCAATCTGTGGATGAACGAACCGGCCGACGTCGCGGCGTCGTATGCGGCGTTGTCGGCTTCCGACCGAGACCGATTCCTCATGGGTATCGGCGTGAGTCACGCGCCGTTGATCGACGCGACGGAGCCGGGGCGATACCGCAAGCCGCTGGCGGCGACTGCGTCGTATCTCGATGCGTTGGACAACGCGGAGCAGCCTGTCCCGGTCGACGCCCGCGTGCTTGCGGCGCTCGGCCCGAAAATGCTGGCCCTGGCTGCAGAACGCGCGCGCGGCGCCCATCCCTATCTCACTACGCCGGAGCACACCCACAGTGCTCGTGAACTGCTGGGTGATGGACCGCTGCTGCTTCCGGAACAGACGGCCATTCTCACCGATGACGTCGACGAGGCGCGGACGATCGGAACCGGCTGGCTGCTTAGGTATCTGTCGATGCCGAACTACGCCAATAGCCTGCTCCGCCTAGGCTTTTCGGCAGAGGATGTGGGGTCGGTCAGTGACCGGCTCTTCGATGCACTCATCGTGTGGGGCGACGAGGAAGCCGTCATGCGGCGGGTGAGCGAGCATCTGTCCGCGGGTGCGGATCACGTGTGTGTCCAGGTTCTCACCGCCGACCTCTCGGCCTACCCGCGTGAGCAATGGCGCAGGGTCGCCTCTGCCCTCCAGTAGGTCATTCGGTCCTGGCCAGCACTTCGCGAATCAGGTCCAGATGAGTATGGGGGTGCAGGAACGCGAACCTGCCGACGGTTTCGCCCTCCCACTTCGTCGGCGGGATGAAGGCGACCTGGTCCTGGTGCAGCCGATGTGCCCACGCGTCGTAGTCCTCGGGCTTCCAGCCGAGCCTGCGGAACAACACCACCCCGAGGTCGGGCTCGCGGATCAGTTCCAACTGTGGTGCGGCCGTGATCAGTTCGGCCGTCTCGTGCGCCAATGTGACCGCCACCTCGATGGCGCTGCGATAGGCCTCGAGGCCGTGCACTGCTAGCGAGAACCACAGTGGCAGCCCACGCGCCCGCCGGGTCAGATGGTAGGCGTAGTCCGACGGGTTCCATTCGCCGTCGGAGGTGTGGATGACATCGAGATAGGAAGCGTCCTGGGTGTGCGTGGCGCGGGCCAACTCCGGATCGCGGTACAGCAGAGCGCAGCAGTCGAATGGCGTGAACAACCACTTGTGCGGGTCGAGGATGAACGAGTCGGCCTGTTCCAGCCCAACGTATTTGGGGCGAAGCGAGCGTGCGAAGATTCCGGAACCGCCGTAGGCGCCGTCGACGTGGAACCACCAGCCCCGCTCCCGCGCCAGCGCGCCGACGCTCGCCAGATCGTCGATGATGCCCGCATTGGTCGTTCCAGAGGTACACACCACCGCGGCGATGCCGGTGGCGTCGGCAGGCACGACACCCTTGACGTTTTCGGCGGTGAGCCGGTGATCCGGGGTTTCGACGACGAGTGCGTCCATCTCGAGCAGCCGCAGCGTGTTGGTGATCGACGAATGCGCATCCGAGCCGACCACCACCCGAAGTCGTCCGGTGGCGCCCCGTCGCTTCGCGGTCTCGCGGGCCACCGCGAGAGCGGACAGGTTGCCTGCCGAGCCACCCGAAACGAAGCAGCCGCCGGACGTCTGCGGTAACCCCGCCTCGTTGGCGATCACCCGCAGCACGCTGTTCTCCGCCGCTATCGCGCCGGACGCCTCCAGCCACGAGATTCCCTGAATCGATGCGCAGGACACCAGCATGTCGAACAGCAGACTGGCCTTCGTCGGCGCTGCCGGGATGAAACCGAGGAACCTCGGGCTGTCCGCCGAGATGACGCTGGGCGCGATCACCGACGTATACACGCCGAGCACCTGATCGGGCGGACGTGGCGTCTCGCGGATCAGGCCGTCGAGCCGCTCGTACAGTTCGTCGGCGGGCAGCACTCCTTTGTCAAGGGGCACAGGGTTCATCCGGAGCCGGTTCTCCGCGTACGCCAGCACGCTACGCACCATCTGCTCAGTATTCTGGTCGACCTCGTGCATGGCACCTCACCTCTATCCGATCGGCACCACCACAGGTGGTGTGTTGTAACCCGCGACGCGTACCCAGTTGGCGTGCGCCTGATCGATGGGTACGACGCCGTGCAGTTCCACGGTTTCGCCGGGGAACACGGTGACGTAGTTGTCGCTGTACTCGATGGGCAGGATCTCGTCCGCGTCCGGCGCGGTCATGATCTCGGCGCGCTCGAAGAAAGCGATTCGTTTGGAGCTGTTCCGTAGGCGGATCGTGACGCCGTTCTCCCCCGCCGCATGGGTTCGTTCCGCGCTGACCTGCAGTGGGACCCGCGGCATCCAATTCAACGCGGTCATGTCCGCCCAGCTCACCTGCTTCAGTTCGAACGCCCAGTCATTCTTCGGATCCCCAAGATCGTCTCGCTGCTGCGACTGCCAGTAGACGTTTTCAGCAAGAACGGCTCCGGCGTTGTCGACCAATTCGCAGCGCACGAAGAAGACATTCGAATCCCTGGCCACCCTCGGCAACGTCATGGCCTCGACGCTTCCGCCCGAGGGCACGCTGAGGTTGTCGCTCACCCGGTCCTCCCGCATGCGACCCGCCAGGTCGTAGACGCGGACGCGCACCCGTAGGTCGGACCGATCTGCCGGAGTCTGATTGACCAGGCTGATGTGTGCCTGGGTGTGATCGCCGGTGGCATACGAGTCGAACACCACAGACAGCGGTCGAAGCCCTTTCTTCGCGCCGTAATACGCGCCGCCGGGCCGCAGGTAGTAGTCGAAGATGTTGCCGAAGAACGACGGCCAGTGGCTGTTCAGCATCCAGTAGATCGTCATCTTGTGGCTGGCCCATCCATTGGCGGCGAACGCCTCGAATTGAGCACGTGTCGACTCGTAGTGTGCCAGTTGGGCTTTGCGGGTGAACTCTTCCGCATCGTCGGACGGTCCGTACCGACGGTTGACGGCCCGCTGGATGCTGTTCAGCGTGGCGTTCTTCGGATTCGACCCCGCGTGGAAATACCAGGTGTCGTTGATCGGCCAGAGCTTGTCTTCAGGGATGAACTTCTTCAGGCTCGCGAACGGCGGTATGTGTTCGTTGTCGCCCTGTTCGGCCGTGGACCCGCGAGTGGCGCCGTAGCGCCCGCTGAACCAGTAGCCGGGTGGCCGCCAGCTGTATGGGCCCGCCATGTGGATGCCGTCCCAGTCGCGCTCGCCCTTAGCGTCCCTGGCCATGGATGAGACGGTGTCGACGGTAGCGTTCTGCCAGTGTGAATCGGCAAGGATCTCATCGTATTTCGCGAGCACATCGGGCGGTGGCTTGCCGTCGCTGCCGTTCGCCCAGACAAACGCCGACGGGTGCGAACGAAGCATCAGGATCTGCGACCGCAGGCTCTCCTGGGCAACCCGGCCGTCCTCGTCGTCCCACTGCGACCACTTCTCCCACTGGTTGCAGCACATCCAGCCGAACATCAGCGGAATTCCGAGTTCGTCGGCTTCTTCGACGATGTGCTCGCCGGGGAACTTGCCCTCGAGTCGCAGCATGTTGAGCCCGAGATCCTTGACGTAACGCAGGATCGCGTCTTCGCGCCCGGGGTCGTAGGAGTACAGCAGATCCGGTGTGTAGGCCGCTCCCCGGACGAGCAGGTCTCTGCCGTTGACCGTCAGGTAGAAGTTGCCACCCTTGCCCAGGTCGGGGAAGTCGCCATCGGAGTCCCGGTGCTGGGCGACGGTGCGGATTCCGAACCGGAGATCGGTGGCGTCAGAGACCTGGCCGAACTGCTCGAACTCCAACCGAAGGTCGTAGAGGTTCGGCTCCCCGAGGGTGTACGGCCACCACAGGTCGGGATTGTCGACGGTCAGCGCTGCGAACTCGTCGGGGGTGAAGGTGACTTCGCGGTCTTGCCCGGGGAGAAGGGTCAGCGGCTGCTCGACGTCGATGCTCGGCTTATCTGCACGCGTGATCCTGGCTCGCAGGACGCCCCGCACCCGCTCAGTGGAGTAGTTCCGGACGGTGGTGTGGATGGTGAGCTTCGCGGAATCCGTTCGCGGCAGCGGTAATTCGGTGTTGACGACGGATGAGCCGATGGTTACCGCGCCTGCGACCTTGAGATAGACCGGCTTCAAGATGCCGGCATTCCGGTCAGAGACAAAGGAATTGCCTCGGTCGAGGTCCTTGCCCGGACCCTGGTAGCCGAGATAGTTCCAGTTGATCCAGTCCCACCAGCTGTCTGCCAGCTCCACACCGTCGACGTCCTGAAGAGCCTGCTCCGGTGTGACCTTGATGGCGAGCGTGTTCGGTTCCCCGGGCTTGATCCAATGCGCCACGTCGAGCTCATGGGCGTTGTGCATGCCGACGATCTGGGTGTTACCCGCAACTTGGTGGCCGTTCAGCCAGACATCGGCGCGGTAATTGATGCCAGGCAACTCGAGCAGGTATGTGCTGTGGCCGGCGGGCGCCTTGAACGTCGTGCGGTACCACCAGTCCTGTTTGTACAGATCCTGCGGTACCTCGTCGACCAGGTTCTTACCGAAATACAGATCGGGATAGGTCCCGTCGTCCTGCAGCGCCTCGAGCACCGTGGCCGGCATCCGCGGGATGGCGTGCCAGCCCTTGTCCGCATAGTCGGGACGAGAGAGGTTCGCTCCGTCTGCGGTCACCTTGTTCGCGGAGGCGAGCTGCCAGCCTTCGGCCAACTCGATCCGATCGGGCGGCTGCTGAGGCCTCGCGAACGTCGGGACGGATCCAGCGCACGCCAACAGCGACAGGACGATCAAGATTCTGAGGAGAATGTGGCGACGCTCGGTCGATATGGCACTCTCCTCTCGCGCGCGCGGCAACGACGACCCTACGGTCGGTGACGGCATTCGGCTGATTTTCCCTTAGAACCGTAGTCTGAAGGTGATGTCCACGGAGCCGTCGGGTCGGGTCGCGGAGATCGCCGCGAGCCCGCCAGGACCCCAGGTGGGGGCGTTCTTCGACCTGGATGGCACGCTGGTCTCGGGGTTCACCGCGACGGCGCATGCCAGCGATCGGATCCGGCGTCGGCAAGCCCGGGTCGGAGAGGTCCTTGGGGTCCTGGAAGCCTCGATCCGGTACCGCCTCGGCCGCATGCAGTTCGAGCGGCTGATCGTGCGGGCCGCGGGCTATCTGAAGGGTGAGTCGCTGCGCGAACTGGACGAACTCGGCGAGCGGCTCTTCGTACAGCACATCGAGTCCCGCGTCTACCCGCACATGCGGGAGATCGTGGCGGCCCACCGGCAACGCGGTCATACCCTAGCGCTGTGCTCGTCTGCGCTGACCATCCATGCGGAACCGGTTGCCCGCGCCCTTGGAATCACCCGGTTGCTGTGCAACCACTTCGAGGTCGACGAAAGCGGTCAGCTGACGGGTGATATCGAGCGGCCGGTTATCTGGGGCACCAGGAAAGCCGATGCGGCGCAAAGATTTTGCGACGACAACGGCGTCGAATTGCAGCGAAGTTACTTCTATGCCGACGGTGACGAAGATGTGCCGCTGATGTCGATGGTCGGCCACCCTCGGCCGGTGAACCCGCGTTCGGGGCTCGCCGCAACGGCCGCGGCCAACGGCTGGCCGGTGCTGCGGGTCGCCGTCACGGGTCGCAAGGGCTGACCGATCCGGTGAGCGCGGAGGGACGATGAGCGTCGCGGAGGGTCTCCTGCTGGCCTGCTGCGGTTTCCTGCTCGCCGTGTTATGGATGGACCTGATCTTCGACGTCCAGGTTCGCGGTACCAGGGCCGATGAGGTGCCCGAGCCGGTGCTCGTCTCCATCGCAGGCTATTACCGGCGCGCGACGACGACATCTCGGCCGATGAGCCACTTGATCGCGGTCGTCATGGTGATTCTGTTGGCCGGGTTGGTATTTCAAGGTGTTCGCGGTCATGACCCGGCATGGCTGAGTGCGACGTCGGCCGCGCTTGCGGGGGTGCCCGTTCTGCTGGCGCTGATTCGGACGGTGCCCAACGCCATTCGGCTCGGTGCCCGGACGGGCGAACCCGCCGAACAGTCACGCCTGGCGCGGTCGGTCTTCCGTGACCATGTGCTGTGCGTCGTCTTCATCTCGACCCTGCTTGTGCTCCGGCTGGCCCACGTCGCGGCGTCCTGACCATTCCGGCGTCGCTTGGTTTGGCGCGCGGTACTGCGGGGCATCCCTGCGGGGTCGGGGACGCCGACACGAGCTATTGGGAACGAGAGCAGAATATGCACTGGAAGGTTCGACCAGCGGTCGTTGTCGCTTTGGCCGCCATCAGCATGGGTCCCGTCGCGGTCGCCTGCGGGGGTGGCGACGACGCTGACAAGGAAACCACCACGTCAACCACGACGACGACAACGACGACGACGCCGTCGTCGACGGCGCCTGCCGCGACCACCACGGTTACCTCGGTCGTCCCCGGTGCGCCCGCCGCCCCCAACGCGCCTGCCGTTCCCAGTCCGCCTGCGATTCCTAATCCGCCTGCGATTCCCAGCCCACCGGCCATTCCGAGTCCGCCGCCGATCCCCGCCATCCCCGCCATCCCGGCAATCCCCGGCAGCTAGGAAACGAGGATCTCGAACGTGAATGCGCGACGGTTGATCCTGCTCGTGGGCGCGGCGCTGTTGATCGCCGGCGTGATCGCTTTGCTAGTGCCCGTGTCGATAACCGGCGACGGACAAGCGATCGGCTGCGGAAACGCCGTCGCGGCTGATATGTCCGAGGCTGAGGCCGCAAACGGCAAGACCGTCGCGAACGTGCCGATCCTCAACCAGATCGTGCCGCACACCGACTACGTCGCCAACTGTCAGGCTGCCGTCTCGAGTCGGCGGACCTGGTCCATTCCGCTGGCAGTGATCGGCGTCCTGGCCGTGCTGGGTTCACTGGCAGTGCCGCGAACGCGGACTGTTTCGTAAATCACACTTCCGGGCAGTCCTTAGGGCACGACATCTTGTCGTGAACTTTTACTCCGGAGGGGGCGCCACCGTGGCGAGCGAAGATCAGCAGGCGCAAGAGAAGGACAGCGAGCAGCAGGACAGCGAGCAGCAGGAAGATCGGCCGCTGACTGAGAAGCCCGAAGTGACTGACGAGCACAAAGAGAAGGCTCAGGAAATGCGGAAGGAGTACGTCGAGCAACGTGCCACGGTGATCATGCCAGGCAGCGGTGGCACCGTGGCGGGGACGGCCGTCAACGAGTGGCTCGACGACGATGGTAACCCGAAGTACGGGGACAAGTCAGAGGGCGACAAATCTGACGTCGACAAGCCAGCGGGCGACAACTCAGATGGTGATGAGGAAGCAGATGGCGACAAGGTAGAGAGCGACAAGGCAAAGAATGAAGAGATTCTGAAGGCGAAGGCAGAAAGCGAAGACGCAGAGAACGACGACGCAGAGAACGGCGACGCACAGAACGACGACGCACAGAACGACGACGCACAGAACGACGACGCACAGAACGACGACGCACAGAACGACGACAAGGACGACGGCTAGGCGGCCGTAACGGTCTTTGCAGGCCCGCTTGTTCTGCTGGTGCTGATCCGTACTAAACTAGAACACGTTTCAGTTCGCGTATCGCCCAAGGAGCAGGCATGCACACGGCCATTTGCGACGACCTCGAGATCGACGTACCGATTTTCGCCTTCACCCACTGCCGCGACGTTGTCGTCGCCGTGAGCAAAGCCGGCGGTTTCGGAGTTCTCGGGGCGGTCGGTTTCACCCCCGAGCAACTCGAGATCGAACTCAACTGGATCGATGAGAACATCGGCGACCACCCCTACGGCGTCGACATCGTCATCCCGAACAAATACGAGGGCATGGACTCCGACCTGTCCGCCGACGAACTGACCAAGACCCTGCAGGACATGGTGCCGCAGGAGCACGTGGACTTCGCCCGCAAGATCCTGTCCGACCACGGCGTGCCGATCGAGGGCAGCGGCGCCGATGCGTTCCAACTCCTCGGCTGGACCGAAGCGACCGCCACCCCGCAGGTCGAGGTCGCGCTGCGGCATCCGAAGGTGACCCTGATTGCGAACGCCCTCGGCACGCCTCCGGCCGAGATGATCAAACACATCCACGATGAGGGCCGTAAGGTCGCCGCGCTGTGTGGCTCGCCGTCGCAGGCGCGCAAGCACGCCGATGCAGGCGTGGACATCATCATCGCTCAAGGTGGCGAGGCAGGCGGCCACTGCGGCGAGGTGGGCTCGATCGTGCTGTGGCCGCAGGTCGTCAAGGAGGTGGCGCCGGTACCGGTGCTCGCCGCGGGCGGCATCGGTAGTGGCGAGCAGATCGCCGCTGCGCTGGCGCTGGGCGCGCAGGGTGCGTGGACCGGCTCGCAGTGGCTGATGGTGGAGGAAGCCGAGCACACCGCTGTTCAGCAGCAGGCGTATGCCAACGCATCCAGCCGCGACACCGTGCGCAGCCGATCGTTCACCGGTAAGCCGGCCCGGATGTTGCGCAACGACTGGACCGAGGCCTGGGAACAGGAAGGCAATCCAAAGCCGCTCGGTATGCCGTTGCAGTACATGGTGTCCGGCATGGCGGTGGCCGCGACCCACAAGTACCCGAACGAAAGCGTCGACGTGGCATTCAACCCTGTCGGTCAGGTCGTCGGTCAGCTCACCAAGGTGGAGAAGTCGTCCACGGTCATCCAGCGTTGGGTTGCCGAATACCTCGAGGCGACGAACAGGCTGGACGAACTCAACGAAGCCGCCACCGTCTGACGGCTACGGCGTCGTCGGCGGCTGCGGTCCCGGAAGGGGTGGCGCGAGTTCGGGTGCCGCCGGGTCGGCAGGCATCCCCGCCTCGGGCAGCGGCGCCCCGGGCATCCCCGCTTCGGGCAGCGGCGCGCCAGGCAAGGGCGCTTCGGACAGTGGCGCCTGGGGACCGGTGGGAAGTCCGTTCGTGGGCACGGCGTTGGGATCGAGCGGTCGCTGCGTCAGCAGAAGTAGCGCGTCGCGCCCGCTGATGTCCTGCGTCTGCACCGCGTGCCAGAGATCGCGCAGATACGACACTCCCCTGCCCTGGTCCGGTTCGACCGGAACATTTGTGGTCCCTGGAGGCAAGTTCTCCGGACTGAACAGGTGAGGGACTTCGGCAGGCGGTCCCGGATCGCCTGCCGGGGCGGCCTCGACTGAATCGCCTGCCGGGGCGGCCTGGACTGAGATGGACTGCTCCCCGGGCGGCGGCGGTGGCACAGGAATCGGGATTTCGGGATCGGCGTGCGCCGATGGCGCGGCCAGCGTCAGCGCGGCAATCGCCCCGAGCACGCCGCTGGCCACCGACAGCGGCCATACTTTCTCGGACTTCTTCACCGATGCCCCCTTCGCTTTTCTTCACGGTGCTATTGGGTGCTTCAGTCTTGGTACTCCGATTGTTACACCTGTGCAAGGTGTGACCAAGGCGTCAATGACAAAAGCCTGGCCGGAACACGTTTCACTTGAGAGTTTTCAGAACCTGCTTCACCCGGTCCCATCTGTGGTGTAGCAATGCAATGAGGGCACTAGACAACGTCGTATGAGGAGTCCATCTATGCCAACTCCGAACCTCCCACCCGGGTTCGACTTCACCGACCCTGACATGTACGCCGAACGGCTGCCGATAGACGAACTCGCCCACATGCGAAAGGTGGCTCCGATCTGGTGGCAGGAACAGGAGAGGGGCAACCTTGCGTTCGGCGACACCGGCTACTGGGTGGTGACCAAGCACAAGGACGTCAAGGAGGTGTCCCGGCGTAGCGACGTGTTCTCCAGCAACAGGAAGACCGCGTTGCCGCGATACCGCGACGAGGCCGACCCCGCGTCGCTGGAGGGGGGCAAGGTCGTGCTGCTCAACCAGGACGCCCCGCATCACACCCACCTGCGCAAGATCATCTCCCGCGCATTCACCCCGCGCGCCATCGAGTCGCTGCGCGACGAGCTCCGCGAGAGGGCCCACAAGATCGCCAAGGAGGCCGCTGCGGAAGGGTCCGGCGATTTCGTCGAGCAGGTGTCGTGCGAGCTTCCACTGCAGGCGATCGCCGGCCTGATGGGTGTGCCCCAG
This sequence comes from uncultured Actinomycetota bacterium, assembly GCA_963713225.1. Lineage (GTDB taxonomy): Bacteria > Actinomycetota > Actinomycetes > Mycobacteriales > Mycobacteriaceae > Mycobacterium. The sequence goes on from CAVQLB010000008.1 coordinate 407,708, forward strand.
GAGGACCGCAAGAAGCTGTTCGACTGGTCGAATCAGATGGTCGGCGACCAGGACCCCGAGTACTCCAGGAATGACCCGACGGCGGCGTCGGTGGAGCTGATCATGTACGGCATGCAGATGGCGGCGGACCGGAGCAAAAATCCCGGCGACGACCTCGTCACCAAGCTGGTCCAGGCCGACGTCGAGGGTCACAAGCTCACCGACGACGAGTTCGGCTTCTTTGTGATCCTGTTGGCTGTCGCGGGTAACGAGACCACCCGCAACTCCATCACGCAGGGCATGATGGCATTCACCGAATTCCCGGACCAGTGGGAGCTTTTCAAGCGCGAGCGGCCTGCGACCGCGGCGGACGAAATCGTCCGATGGGCGACGCCGGTCACCTCGTTCCAGCGCACCGCTCTCGAGGACACCGAGCTGGGCGGCGTGGAGATCAAGAAGGACCAGCGGGTGGTGATCTTCTATCGCTCGGCCAACTTCGACGAGGAGGTCTTCGACGACCCCTACTCGTTCAACGTCTTGCGAGATCCCAACCCGCACGTAGGGTTTGGCGGCACTGGTGCCCACTACTGCATCGGCGCCAACCTCGCCCGGATGACGATCGACCTGATCTTCAACGCGATCGCCGACGAAATACCCGACCTCACACCGATTTCCAAGCCCGAGCGGCTACGGTCGGGGTGGCTCAACGGAATCAAGCACTGGCAGGTCGACTACTCGGGGAAGACCGCGGTCGCGACGTAGCGGTCGGGTAGTCGATGATCGAGCGCCAGTAGTCCTCGGGAATCTCCTCCCCCGACCGCAGCACGATCGCCAGCCCGGTCGCCATCGCTATCCCGAGCAAGCCCAGCCACAAACCGGCAATGGCGATCACCGCCCACATCGCCGCGGTGACCTCGGGCCAGGGCGAGAACACGGCGAGCACCGGCGCGAAGAAGAACCCGGTTCCGATGTACCAAGCCGACCCGGCGCGGTCGGATTTGAGCACGAAGCGCAACCACCGTGGAATCGACGAGGCCGCGGCCAGACCGTCCGTCATCGTGGCGCTCCCTTCCTGCTGACACCTCCACGGTGCGCCGGCCGGCCAGGGAAAGCAATTACCTCGGAGGTAGTCACAGCAATTGGTATGACCACTTGACCTCTGGCCACTGATCGGCCATTCTTGGGCCATGGCCCTGCAACCGGTGAACCGGCGCTCAGTACCCGAGGACGTCTTCGAGCAGATCGTCTCCGACGTGCTCAGCGGGGAGATGCAGCCCGGTCAGACGCTGCCCAGCGAGCGCCGCCTCGCCGAGGTGCTTGGGGTTTCCCGCCCGGCCGTGCGTGAGGCGCTCAAGCGTGTTTCGGCCGCCGGCCTGGTCGAGGTGCGCCAGGGCGATTCGACCACGGTGCGCGACTTCCGCAGGCACGCCGGCCTCGACCTCCTCCCCCGGTTGTTGCTCCGCGCCGGCGAACTCGACCTCTCTGTCGTCCGAAGCATCCTCGAGGCCCGGTTGCACAACGGACCGAAGGCCGCCGAGCTTGCGGCGGCACGCCGCCGACCGGATTTGGCCCCGCTTCTCGACGAGGCGGTGCGCAACCTGGAAGCCGAACACGATCCGGTCGAGCGGCAACGCCACGCGTTGACGTTCTGGGATCACGTCGTCGACGGAGCCGACTCCATCGTCTTCCGGCTGATGTACAACACGCTTCGGGCCACCTACGAGCCTGCGCTACCGGCTCTCGCCGCCGTGATGGCCGCCGAGGTAGGACGCCCCGAGGCCTACCGAGAACTCGCGGGCGCAATCGCCGCGGGGGATCCCGTGGCTGCCGAAAGGGCGGCCATCGACCTTCTCGAACCGGCCTCCGTCGCAATGCTCGCAGCGATCACCAGTTTGGAGGAACTTCGATGACCATCACCACCGAGCGCACCGCGCGCAAGGGCTTCACGCTGCGCGACGCGGGTCGCGAGTTCTGGAAACATCCGTCCCCCTGGATCATTGGCGCCACCCTGGCATCCGCGCTCGCCGCACGCTTCATCGTCGGCGACTGGCAGCCCACCGATGCGCTCGTTCCGGTGGCGACGCTCGCGGTGTTTCCATTCTTCGAGTGGGCCGTCCACGTGTTCATCCTGCATTGGCGGCCGAAGTCAGTCGGGAGCCTGACCATCGACCCGCTGCTTGCGCGGGATCATCGCCGCCATCACGTCGACCCTCGCAACGTTCCGCTGATATTCATACCGTGGAAAGCCCTGCTCTGGGTGACACCACTCGCCGTTGCCGTTGCGCTGCTTGCGTTTCCGCGGTTGGGCCTCGGTCTGACGTGGCTGGCATTCATCACCGTACTGGGCGTCGGATATGAGTGGATGCACTACCTGATCCACAGCGACTACAAACCGAAAACCGCTGTCTATCGGGCGATCTGGCGCAATCACCGCCAACATCATTTCAAGAACGAGCACTTCTGGTTCACCGTGACCAGCTCCGGCACAGCCGACCGGGTGTTGGGCACCTACCCCGATCTCGCAACGGTCGAGACCTCGCCGACCGCAAAGAACTTGCACGCCATCGAGGCCTAGCTGTACTCGGACGGGCGTCGCCCGACAGCAGACAGTCCATATCCAAGTGCGAGGACGAAGGCTCCGAGCAATCCGATATTGACGACGACGACGAGCATGCCGACCGAGTCCGGATCCAGAAAGTAGTACGGAGCGCGCCGCCCGGCCTTGTTCAGCACGACCAACGCCAGCACCACGTACACCGCGGGATAAATGAGCCAAACGAGCGGTTGCCACGAGCCGACATGGCGCTGGCCGCGGTCGACGAGGAGCCAGTCCAGAATGGCGAGGACGGGTACGACGATGTGCAAAAGGATGTTGGCCGGGGTGTAACCCATGCTGTAGTCGGCTAACAGCAGATTCCAAAGCACCCCTGCGACAACGACATACAGGACGACTGCTCCCCTGACGCCGGCACGGCCACCCGCGCGCGCACCGAACAGCGTCCACAGGTAGTACCCCGCCGCAAGCACATTCGCCTGGTAGGTGAACGTCGTCAGTCGCCACAGCACGCCGGATCGCGACGTCGTCTCGATGACAATGAGCGCAATCGCCACCGCCGCGACGATCAAGATGCGTAGCAGCACCCGCACGGGGCCATTATCCAGGCGGTGGTGGCGGCGGGGCGTCCGGCGGCGGGAGCAGCAGCGGGTCCTGCGGTGGCACGACGTCGGCAGGCGGTGCCGCTTCGTCGGGTTGTCCGATGCCGGACAACTTCTCCTTGAGCCTGTGCAGAATTCCTGGCTTTTCCGGCACCGGCGTCACTTCTGCAGGCACGAGCCCTGGTACCGGTGTGACGCCCGGTGGTGGAGCAGGCGCGCCAGCGGGTACGGCGGCGAACGGATCCCCGGGCGCCGTCCCCTCCGGTGGCGCGAACGGGTCGGGCGCCGGGGCTTCGGGCGCCAGCGGGTCGGCGACGGGCACCGGCTCAATCGCGCCTTCCGGTGGCGGTAGCTCCGCGGGTGGAGGCGGCGGCGGGGCCACCTCGATGACCGGTGGCGGTGCGGCCGGGGCGGGGTGCACGGCTTTCACCGCGGCCGGCGCATCGGCGGAATTGGCTGCCGACGGCTTCTTCACCGGATTCGCGCCCTCGCCCGAAGTCAGTTGCAGGCCGATCGCCAGCGACCCCGAAACCACGAAAGTCACCACGCCGACGCCCAACATGACCCCTGCCGCGCCGAAATGCGACATCGGCCAGAACCGCCGAGGTGTGGTTGGCACACGCCCCGAGTTCTCGTGAGATGAGTCGAAAAAGAATTCTGGCCCATGTGTCGAGGCCATGGCCGCGCCCCGGGCGAGAGCCAATTGGGCTTCGGCAGGGACGAAGACCGGCACCGACAGTACGTCTTCGAGGTGCGATGTGATGGCGTCGAGGTCGCTGCTCGAGCCGACCAGCACCAAGGCCTCAGGCCGCCAGGCGGCCTGGGCGAATATCGAGCTCAACCAGCGTGCGAGATCCTCGTCGGTGGTGACGGTATGGCTGACGGCCGTCTGGACGGCGCCATCGGCCGTGTCGACCACCAACACCACAATGGCATCGGGCTCGATGACGCAGACGGCGGTGATCTCGTGGCCGATGACGCTGGCGATCCCGCGGGCCAGCGCTTCGGTGGCTTCCGGCAGCCGCACCGCAACGACGTTGTCAAAACCGGACTCCGACAAGTGATCCAAAAGAAGCGAGGCCTCGGTGTCGGCGTCTTCGCTCCATGTCACACCGATCGAGTGCAGTCGGTGGCCGCGGGCCGCAGCGATCGCCTCGGTGCGGAGTACGGCGGCTGCGGCCTTCTCGGAGGTGTTGACGGCGCTGACAAGGCCGCGGTCGTGAACCGCGATCTCGTCCTTGTCCATCGTGGCGCCTTCGGCGCCTTGTCCTTCGACGAGAACGAGCCCAACGGTGGTCGGCGTCATGGACAGTCCGAGCACCGCGTCCATCTGCACCCCCTTTGGACCCCTGCATACGGGTGGTCTCGGTCACCTACCGGGGTGAGACTACCTGGATCTCGTGATATGGGCCGCTTCGGGCCGCCGCCGCTCCCGTCGACTCGATGCCGAGCAAATGAAGGAGGCCGCGGAGCGCGACGAGATGGCAGATGGAAGTCTGAGCAGCAAACGACGATATGTTGCTGATCCTTTGGTCAGTCCGCCAGAATCTCGGCGAAGACCGCCGGTTCGACATTGCCCCCGGACAGAATCATCACCGTCGGGCCCGGTGGTGTCAGATCCCGCCGATAAGCGGCCAACGCAACCGCGCCGCTGGGCTCGCTAACCAGGTGCGCATTGACGGCGAGTTCACGCACAGCCGCGCGAATCTCGTTCTCCGACACCGTGATCAATTCATCGACCACCTTCTGCAGATGCGCGAAAGTCAGCGCGGATGGTTGCGACCGCAGGCCGTCGGCGATCGTGCGGTTGCGGTCGTCGATGGACCAATCCACCCGTTCACCCCGCCGGAGACCCTCTGCGGTGTCGGCGGCGAGTTCGGGCTCAACCCCGAAGACCTTGGCTTGTGGGCACGTTGCCCGGATAGCGGTACCGATACCGGACGCCAGGCCGCCCCCACTCACCGGGATCAGCACGTTCTCCACCTCCGGCAGGTCCTCGGCGATCTCCAGGCCGATAGTGCCCTGCCCCGCGATCACATCCGGATGGTCGAACGGCGGTATCAGTACGCCGCCGGTCTGTTCCAGCACCTCGGCGGCCACCTTCTCGCGCTCGCCGGGTCCGCACAGCACGACTTGCGCGCCGTAGCCGCGAGTGGCCTGCACCTTGACGTCCGGGGTCTCGCGCGGCATCACGATGTGGGCCCGTGTTCCGAACGCCGCTGCCGCGCACGCGACTGCCTGAGCGTGGTTTCCGCTCGAGTACGCCACCACACCCCGCGCGCGATCAGCTTCGGTCAGATTGGCGATGGCGTTGAAGGCGCCGCGAATCTTGAATGCGCCGATCGGCTGCAGGTTCTCCGGCTTGATCCAGAGCGGACGCTTCGCATCGGCCCATCGCGCCGGAATCAGCTGGGTCCGGACGACGGCGTCCTTGATCCGGTCGGCCGCTGCCTGGATGTCCTCGATTGTGATCAGTTGCACGGTTCGAGTGTGCCCAACGCAATGCGCGTCATGGTCGTTGCGTGCTGATGCCAAGCAGGCCGCGGACCATCCGCTCGGCCATCACCTCGTCGAGTGGGGTGCCGGCCAGGTGAATGGCCAGACCTTCGACCGCGGCGGTGATCGCCGCGCCGAGAAGCTTCGCCGGAGGCCCTGGAGGTATCGAGGCGTCCCGGCGTCCAGCAGAGACGACGGTGCCGAACCTCGCCGCGAGTTCTCTGCCGATCCCGGTGACCTTGGCGCCGACGGGATGTTCGCGACCGTCGAACTCGACCCGCAACGCCATCATCACCCGCGCGATGTCGCGACGGCAGAACACGATGTGGCCGCGGGCCAGCGAAATCAGAACGTCTACCGGTTCCTTCGCCAACTGTGCCGGTTCCCAAACCTCGCGCTCCCACGTTTCGGCGACCCAATCCACCACGGCAAGCGCGAGTTCCTCCTTCCCGGCGAAGAGGTGATACAGCGCCCCCCGGGTGTACCCGGCTTCGCTTGCGACTTTTTCCAGGACGAGATTGCCGTACCCATAGCGCGAGAACCCCCTGGCTCCCGCTTCGAGCAGGGCGGCCCTGGTGCGTGCTCGACGCTCGGCCTGCGTTCGTGGCCGGCCATCCTTATCCGATATAGATACATGCATGTACGTATGTTACTGTACGGTCAAGGAGGTCCCGCAATGAAACTCTCAAATAGCGAGCACTTTTCCCGGCCGTGGCGGATCCACGACCTGACCCCAGACTTCCGACTCGAGGACGTCTGGGCACTGCCTACGCCCGGCGCCCGCGACGACTTTCCGCGGCTGGTTCAGATGGTGGCCACAGTCGGCGAGGGGCGGCAACGGTTCTCCGTGGTGAGCATGCTGTTCGCTATTCGAGAGGCGCTCGGTCAGGTCTTCGGTTGGGATGGGCAGGAGGCCGCGGCCGACCCGACGCGGCCGAGTCTTCGAAACCGGCTGCCCGCGGATCTGCGAGACGCGCAGTCAACCGTGCAGCCGGCAATGGGGTTCACGCCGCTCTACCAGACGGACGACGAGTGGGCGGCGGAGCTGATCAATCGGACCGTGCACGGAGTCATGCACCTCGGCTGGGTGCCGGATGGTGCGGGCGGCTACCGCGGCCAGATGGCAGTCCTGGTGAAGCCCAACGGCCTACTGGGACACGCCTACATGGCGGCCATCAAGCCGTTTCGCTATCTGATCGTCTATCCACAAATGCTGAAAGGCATTGGGCGAAAGTGGCTGTCCGCCACGGCGGCTACGGCTTCCGGCGAGCTGTGAAGTGATCTCCGCTTGACCGTCGAGCCACGTGTCGGCGGCCGAATCTACGACAGCTGCGAGGACGGCAGCGAGTCGGTATGGGGACAGGTCACGGAGTGGGATCCGCCCGCAGGCTTCACCTTCGCGTGGATGATCACGGGCACGTGGCAGGTCGAGACCGACGTGGAGAAGGCTTCCCGGGTCAGCGTGTCGTTCACCGCCGCGGGTGACAGAACGCGAGTCGGCGTGGTGCACAAGGACTTCTGGCGGCTGCCCGAGGGGGTCAGGGCATGGCAGGCGCAGTCGGGTCGGCCGACGGCTGGGGCTCGGGGCTGGAGCACTTCGCGGCGTACGCCGCGAAGTGAGCACTCCCGTCGCGGATCGCCGAAATCGGGTCGCGCCGAACGGTAATGTCACGCCCATGGGCAATCAGCACGAACATGGCCCGCAGCGGGACCTACCGCCGGGAATGGCGGAGCAGCTCGACTTGCCGTATTCGGGCCTTGTCTCATTCGGTCACCGTCCCTTCTTGACCGAGGTCGAGCAGCTCGAGTCATGGCAACCCGACGTCGCGATCGTCGGTGCACCGTTCGACGTGGCGACGACGAACCGTCCCGGCGCCCGGTTCGGCCCGCGGGCGATCCGGGCCACCGCCTACGAGCCGGGCACGTACCACTTGGACCTGGGCTTGGAGATATTCGACTGGCTGGAAGTCGTCGACTTCGGTGACGCCTTCTGCCCTCACGGTCTGACCGAGGTCTCGCACAACAACATCCGCGAGCGCGTCCATGCGGTGGCGTCGCGCGGCATCGTGCCGGTCATCCTCGGCGGCGACCACTCCATCACCTGGCCTGCCGCAACGGCGGTCGCAGACTTTCACGGGTACGGAAACGTCGGCATCGTGCACTTCGATGCGCACGCCGACACCGCGGACATCATCGACGGGAACCTGGCCAGCCACGGCACTCCGATGCGTCGGTTGATCGAGTCGGGCGCGGTGCCAGGCACCCACTTCGTCCAGGTCGGCCTGCGCGGCTACTGGCCGCCGCAGGACGTCTTCGAGTGGATGCTCGAGCAGGGCATGGTGTGGCACACCATGCAGGAGATCTGGGAGCGCGGCTTCAAGGAGGTCATGCGCGACGCCGTCAGCGAAGCGCTGGCGAAGGCCGACAAGCTCTACGTCTCGGTCGACATCGACGTCCTCGATCCCGCCCACGCGCCCGGCACCGGCACACCGGAGCCGGGTGGCATCACGACCGCCGATCTCCTTCGGATGGTTCGGCAGCTCTGTTACGAACACGATGTCGCCGGTGTCGACGTGGTCGAGGTCTCCCCCGCCTACGACCACGCCGAGTTGACCGTGAACGCAGCGCATCGGGTCGTGCTCGAGGCGCTCGCAGGCATGGCGGCCCGCCGTCGCGATGCCGCGACCGACCCCACGCCGCCCGGTCCGCCCGCTCGGTAGCGGAGCAACGAGCAGGGTGGACAATGAAGCTATGAGTGGAGTGTTGTTCTTCGACGGCGCATGCGGGATGTGCACTCGATCCCGCGACCTGCTGCTCAAACTCAACCGCACGGGTGCACTGACAACCGAGCCGTTACAGCGACCCGGCACGGCAGAGCGCCTCGGGATTTCACCGGATCGGCTGATGGAATCGGTGTGGTGGCTGGACTCCTCAGGCGAGGTGTACAGCGGGGCGGAGGCGGCGAATGCCGCGGTGGCGGCCGGACTCGGCAGCAGGTTCCCGCTGACGGTCTACCGGATCCCCGGCATGCGGTCGCTGCAGAACGCTGTGTACCGGTGGGTCGCCGACCATCGGTACCGCTTCCCCGGCACGACCCCGTACTGCGAGTCGCATCCGGTCGCCTGCTGACGCCGTTGGGCACCAGCGAACCGACCATCCGGCCCACCGTGCCGGACGACCTCCACGCAATCGGCGAGATCTACGCACACCATGTGCTCACCGGCGTCGCCACCTTCGAGACGATCCCGCCCGATCGGCAGGAATGGGCACGCCGAGTGCGCGGCGTTGCCGATGCAGGGCTGCCGTTCGTCACCGCGCAGGTCGACGGAATGGTCGCGGGCTATGCCTACTGCTCGCCGTGGAAGTCGCGACCCGCCTACCGGCACACCGTCGAAGACTCGATCTACCTCACACCTCAGGCGGTTGGCAGGGGCGTTGGCGGCCTGCTGCTCGATGCGCTGCTGGGCGGCTGCGTGGACGCAGGTATCAGGCAAGTCATCGCCGTCATCGTGGACGAGAACGCCGAGGCTTCCCTTGCGATGCACCGCAATCGGGGTTTCGTCGACGCCGGTCGGCTGGCTTCCGTCGGGTTCAAACATGGCCGGTGGCTGGATACTGTGTTGCTGCAGCGCGGCCTCAACTGAGCTGGTCGCCGATATCGGTCCAGGCGGGGTTGTCGTTGCGATGGTCGCCCATGTTGCGGCACTCGCCGTAGATGCGCATGGTGCCGAAGTCCGCCTTGTCGGGATTCTTGTGGAAGCTCGATGTGACTCCGTCTTTGGTCAGCTTCGGCCCGAAGTGCTCCCCCATCGAAGGAGCCTCGTGCCAGCCGTACGCTATCAATGCGGTGGCTATCTCGCGAATGTGTCCAACCGAATTGCTCTCGGAAAGACGGAAATTCAGGTAGACGGCAGCCTGGTACGGCGGATCCTGCTCGGTCGAGCAGGACAGGAATATGTAGCCGGCGGTGACATCTCGCAATTGCGCAGCCGTGACGATCTGTCGGGTCGCATCCACAACCTGGTCCCTGGATTGTTCGTCCGTCGTCGGCGTGACGTTGGCGGGCAGGCCCATGACGGCATCTTGCGGTGTGTTGACGACCACGAAACCCACACCCAAAACCAGCGACATCGTCAGCGCGGACAGCATCAGCACCTTCGCGCGCGGCTTCCTGAGCCATCGGCCCTTACCGCCGCTCATGTGGTAAATCTACGCGCCAGGGTCGGCATGCCTCTGGTATTTCCATACCGGGAGTCGGTAAGGTGCTGGGTTGGGGTCGAGGGAAGGGCGGGAAGATATGCCGCAGGTCGAGTTGGAGCAGGCAACGATCGATTACCGGGTCATCGGCCCGGAGGAGTCGGCGCATCCGCCGGTGCTGTTCGTGCACGGCATCCTCGTCGACCACCGTCTGTGGGTTCGGGTAGCTGAAGGGTTGGCGCAGAGAGGTTTTCGGTGCATCCTGCCCGACTGGCCGCTCGGCTCTCACACCACCCCGGTGAACGACGGCGCCGACCTTTCGCCACGCGGCATCGCGACACTGATCCGTGACTTCATCGTTGCGATCGGGCTCTCCGATGTGACGCTGGTGGGCAACGACACCGGTGGCGGCCTGTGTCAGTTCGTCGTCGATGCTCATCCGGATGTGGTGGGACGGCTCGTGTTGACGAACTGCGATGCGTTCGACAAGTTCCCGCCGTTCCCGTTCACCGTCGTCTTCGCATTGTTGCGCGGTCCGGGCTCAATCAAGCTTCTGTTCGGGCAGATGCAGCTGACGGCGCTGCGGCATTCACCGCTCGGCTTCGGCCTGCTGCTGAACGATCCGGACCCGCAACTCACCAAGAGTTGGCTCGGACCGTGCCGTCAAGACAGTCGCGTCTGCCGCGACCTCGCCACCCTGTTGCGACACGTCGCCAAGACCGATCTGACCGACGTGTCCACGCGATTCCCACGGTTCACCAAACCCGTGGTGCTGGTGTGGGGTCAGCGCGACCGGTGCTTCAAGCCAACGCTGGGCAGGCGGATGGCGGAGCTGTTTCCGAATTCTTCGCTGATCGAGGTGGCCGACGCCAAAACATTTGTGTCCCTGGATAATCCAGGAGCCGTGATCGACGCGATCGCCACCGTCAGCGCCGATAAGTCCTAGCTTTTGACCAGGGTGAACTGGCAGACGTCGGTGTAGCCCTCGCGGAAGAGGTCTGCGCAACCGGTGAGGTACCGCATGTACCGGTCGTAGACCTCCTGGGACTGGATCGCAATGGCCTCGTCCTTGCGGGCCTCCAGGGCGGCCGACCAGAGGTCGAGCGTGCGTGCGTAATGCAACCGCAAGGGCTGGACGCGCGTGACCTCGAAACCCGCCTTGGTCGCGTGCTCTTCGACGACCTTCGGCCTAGGCAGATCGCCGCCGGGGAAGATCTCGTCCATGATGAATTTGAAGAACCGCAGGTGAGTCATGGTGACGGGCAGTTCGCGCGCGGTGAAGTCCTCGTCGTTGGGCGTGACGATCGTGTGCAGCATCATGACGCCGCCCGCGGGCAGCGCCGAGTAGGCCATCTTGAAGAACTCGTCGTACCGGTCCCGGCCGAAGTGTTCGAACGCGCCGATGGAGACGATGCGGTCGACACTTTCGTGAAACTGCTCCCAACCTTGCAGCAGCGCTCGCTTGGAGCGCGGGCTGTCCATCGCGGCGAAGCTCGCCTCGACGTGGGCCTGCTGGTTGCGGCTCAGGGTCAGGCCGACGACGTTGACGTCGTAGCGTTCGACTGCTCGGCGCAGAGTGGCGCCCCAGCCGCAGCCGACGTCGAGAAGCGTCATGCCGGGCTTCAGATCGAGTTTGCCTAGGGAGAGGTCGATCTTGGCCACCTGGGCCTCTTCCAGCGTCATGTCGTCGCGCTCGAAATACGCGCAGCTGTAGGTCTGACTCGGATCCAGGAAGAGGCGGTAGAAGTCGTCGGACAGGTCGTAGTGCGACTGCACGTCCTCGAAGTGGGGCCGCAGATCGTCGGTGTCCGTCGGTGATTCTGGCAAGGTATGGCCTTTCGGCGCCGGATGCCTGTCGGCGTTGAGGTCAGCTTTATGGCTCCGTAGAGGATAGCCGGTCTGGCTGCGCACCCGATCTTCGGGCAATGGTTGACACTGTCAAGAAGATCGTTGACGCTGTCAACTATGACGGTTTCGCCCGTGAACGAGGTGCGGGGCTTCAATCGCTTCTACACGCGTGTACTGGGATTGTTGCGACCGCAGCTGGCCGGCTCGGCATTCAGCCTCACCGAGGCCCGGGTGCTCTACGAAGTGGCGCACAGCGACCAAATGGCCGTGACGGACTTGCGGCGCGCGCTGGATCTGGACGCCGGGTATCTGAGCCGCATCCTGTCCCGGTTCATCGCCGACGGACTTGTCGACCGGGAGCCCTCGGCGACCGATGGACGTAGCCAAATGGTGCGCCTGACGCCCGCGGGACAGGTGGCCTTCACGGAACTCGACACGCTGCAGGCGGACGCGATTGACCGCCTGGTCGCGCCGCTCGACGACGACCAGCGACAGCAACTCGTCACAGCCATGGGCCGGATCCGGCGGGTGCTGGACGACCAACACGCCACCTCTGGACTCGTTCTCCGCTCCCCCGAGCCCGGCGATCTCGGATGGGTGGTCGAGCGGCATGGCGCCCGCTACGCCGCTGAGTACGGCTGGGGCGTCGACTTCGAAGCCCTCGCTGCCCGAATCGTCGCGGACTTCGGCGAGCGTCGGGACGCCAAGAACGAAGCGGCCTGGATCGCCGAACTCGACGGCGAACGGGTCGGCTGCGTCTTCTGCACGGCTTCGGACACCCCCGGCACCGCGCAACTGCGTCTGCTGCTGGTCGAACCGCAGGCGCGCGGCACCGGAGTCGGCACTCGACTGGTGGACGAATGCCTTCGCTTCGCGGGGCGATCCGGGTACGGCCGAATCATGTTGTGGACCAACGACGTGCTGGTCGCGGCCAGGCGGATCTACCAGCGGGCCGGCTTCCAGCTCGATCGCCGCGAGCCGCATACGAAGTTCGGCAGTGGTCTGGTCGGCGAGTACTGGTCGCGCGACCTGTGATCAGGCGGCAGGCGCGGCCCCCAAGACGCGTTGGATGTCGGGCTTCATCGCCTGAAGCTGTCCGCCCCAGTACCCCCAGCTGTGAGTTCCGTTGGGCGGGAAGTTGAACACGCCGTTGGATCCGCCCGCGCGTGCATAGCGGGCCGCGAACTCCTTGTTGGTATTGCTCGTCAATCCCTCCAGGAACTGCGCGGGGATCTGCGCATTGCCCAGACCGGCATCAAGATCCGTCGGGTTGCCGTTGCCGCTGTACACCCAGATGCGGGTGCCGTTGCCGACGAGCCGCGGGACTTGCAGCATGGGATCGTTGCGCTGCCACGCGCCGCCGCCGTAGGGCCCCCACATGTCGAGCGCATTGAAGCCGCCCGCATCGCCCATAGCGACGCCGATGAGCACCGGCCACAGTCGCGACGAGGTGTTCAGGAAGCCCGACAGTGATGCCGCGTAGGCGAACTGGCCGGGGTGGTAGGCGGCCAGCACGAGTGCCGCTCCCCCCGACATCGACAGACCCACCACGGCGTTGCCGGTCGTGCTGACCCCCTTGTTGGCCGCGAGCCAGCCCGGAAGCTCCGATGTCAGGAATGTCTCCCATTTGTAGGTCTGGGTGGTGCCGTTGCCCACCGCGGGGCGGTACCAGTCGGTGTAGAAGCTGGACATGCCGCCCACCGGCATCACCACCGACAGCCCGGACCCGTCGAACCAGCTGAACGCGCCTGTCTCGATGTCCCAGCCGTTTCGGTCGTCCCGCGCCCGCAACCCGTCCAGCAGATACACCGCACGAGGGCCGCCGTCTTGGAATTGAACCTGGATGTCACGACCCATCGACGGCGACGGCACACTCAGCACTTCTGGGGCGGCACCAGCCGTCGGCGTGCCGCCGAGGATGCCGATCAGGCCGGCTAGGAGGGTCGCAAGCGCGGCTGCCGAGAACCGTCGAAACCAATTGGCTCGAGATGGGTAAAGGACGTTCATGGCGTTACTTCCCGTCGTGCGTGTAGCCCCGACAGCTGGGATATCGCGACCGGCGAGCGAGTAGTTACACACTGCTTGCGCGGCGGGAGACAATTGCTTTGACGCGGAACGAGGAGGGAGACCGACCATGACCTATCCCGACGACATTCCCGTAGACCGCGGTGACGAGGACGCCGGATTGGACGCGGACAAGGTCAGCGAGGCGCTGGCCGATGAAGCCGACGAAGCCGACCTGATCGAACAGGCGATCGCCGTCCCCCTCGGGGACGACGACCGGTGACTGCGCCGGGTCAGGCCAGGATGCGGGGTCTGGCGCGTTCTTCGTCGGTCTGTTTGAGGAGTCGGCCGTAGCCGTTTTCCCTCAGGCTGATCCGGAGCGCCCGACCCGGCTCGTGGAGCATCAGCCACGTACCCAGCGCCGCCCTCTGCTTCACGACGCACGAGTGCGACATGCCGAGTTCGCGCAGCAGCGCGCACACGGTGGCGGGTTGAGCGGTCGCGACCGACATTGCGGTCGGCTCGACGCCGGCGAATACCGGATGTGAAATTGGGACGGTCATGGCGTTCCCCATTGTCTCGACCTTTGCGCCTGCCCCTGAGAAATACCCCGTTGGCGCCTGTGTCAATAAAGTGTAGGACGCTTTAGCTGATGGGGTGACAGGAATTCGCATTCTGACCGATGAGATCGGCGTGAACCGCCGATCGAGGGTTACGCCCGCGTTGCTGAGCCCCTAGGTGAGCCCGCGTTCTCCGGACACGTGGTACTCCGAGACCGCGGCCGAGACGATCATCTCGGTCTGCACGTCGTCGGGTCCGCTGCCCCGAAAGGCCTCGACGGCGTCCTGGGAGTCCCAGTGCTCGAAAATGTTGATCCGGGTGGCGTCGAGCAGGTCGGCCGAAATCGCGAAGTCGAGGCAACCGGGCGCACTTCGGGCCTGCTCGACCACCGGCCCGCATCCGTCCAGATAGTCATCGCGCTTCTCCCGGCCGACAATGACGTGTCCCGCGACTATCACCATGACGTGCTCCTCGCTGTTCGAAACGACAACTACGACTAAGACCACGGGAGATCGAGGAAGTCATCGATCGACCAACTGGAAGGGATGCGATGAAGTTACGAGATGCCCTCGATTCGATCGTGCCGGATGCGGCCGCTGCGCAGGTGTACGGGCAGCCGTACGAAACCGTGGACGGAGTGACCATCGTCCCAGTCGCCAGGGTGCGAGGAAGGACCAAGTCGGGCGACGCGGAGTTTCGCCTCGCCGCGAAGCCGGTCGGCGTGTTCGTCGTCAAAGACGGTGAGGCATCGTGGGTGCCCGCCGTCGACAAGACGCGCATCGCGATGGTGGGTGCGTTGACCGGGCTGGTCTCGGCGACCCTTGCCACGCTGGCTATGGTCCGTCGCCCGCCGTGGCCCGATCTCCACGGGACGGTGTCGGTCTCGAAGTAACACCTCTCCGGTGCCAAGACCAGAGCGCCGCGGCCAGAAGCAATACGACTAGCGCCAGGATCCACGGCCACGACCCGTGCTGGTGCACCCACCCTGCGATCGCGCCCTGAAGTCGGCCCGCGGCGACGATCACCGGATCAGCGGGATTTCCAGCGGCCGTGAAGAGCCTGACCTCGTGGTAGCCGTAATAGCCGACGTACAGGCCGACCAGTATCAGTACCGCGCCGCCAATTCGATTGACATAGGGCAGGATTCGACGCATCCGGTCAACCAGTGCGGAGCCGGCCAGGGCGGTCGCTACCGCAAGCGCGCCGACCACCAATGCGAAGCCGGCAGCGTAGGCCGCATAGATCAGAACGCGGCCTGCCGCCGATGTGCCGCCGACCGCCGCGCCGGTTACCGCCAGGAAGGGACCGACCGTGCAGGACAGCGAGGCGATCGCATACCCCATCCCGTAACCGAACATCGAGCCGAGCCTGCGCGTCGGCGCCCATGAGCCGTTGCGGGCCAACCGATTCGGCAGCGACAGCTCTCGGCCCGCCAGCAGCCAGATACCCAGCGCCACAAGCGCGATACCGATGAGCACAGTTGCATAGGGCATGTACCGCTGGACGGTCGACGCCAACGACACGGTCAGGAACCCGAAAGCCCCGAACACTGTGAGGAAGCCGAGCGCCATCGCCGCCGTCGCGGCGAGCGCACGGCCGACCGCGATCACTACGCCGCTGCGATCGTCCGATTCGCTGCTCACGTGCGCGGTGTCCCTCACCACCAACGCGAGATAGGCCGGCAGCAGCGCGAAGCCGCACGGGTTCAGCGCGGCCACCAGTCCGGCGGCGAAGGCCAGCCCGACCAGGTCTTGTTGCACTCGGGTCCGCGACTAAGCGGCGAGCGCGGTGACCCGCTCCTGCAGTTCCTGCTGGGGCATGGCCGACGTTGGGTTGTTCACGAACGTGGATGTGCCGTCGGCGCGATAGAAGACGTACGCCGGCTGCCACGGCACGTTGTACCGGGTCCAGATGGAACCGTCGGCGTCGTTGAGATTCGTGAAGTTCAGGTTGTATTTCGACACGAACCCCTGCATGGCCGCGACGTCGGAGCGAGCGGCCACCCCGACGAATGTCACGTTGGGGTTGGCGGCGGCCACACTGCTCACCGAGGGCGCCTCGGAGTTGCAGAACGGGCACCATGGCGTCCAGAACCACAGCACCGCGGGCTTGCCCTGCAGCGACGACCCGTTGAACGGTGCGCCGCTCAGCGTCGTTCCAGTGAAATCGAGGCGATCGTCGGCGAGAGCGGCAGGTGGACTACTCAGCGCCACCGTGAGGACGGCACCGGCCAACGCGATGGCCAACGACCTGCTCAAACGTAGTAGACGACGGATCATGACGGCTCCTCCCTGCGCCCGAATTACGCCGGACATACGTATGGGGTAACACTAGTGAGACGGATTGGTTGAGTGCCCGGTTCATCGCTGCTCGAACCGGATGGAGGTGCGCGTTGACCGTCGATAGTCGGTTCGCGAAGGCATTCGGCCTGTCTGACGCCTACGCCTCGCGACGGCACGCCAGCCCGTGGAGCGCCTACACCCGTATTCCGGTACCACTGCTACTGAATTCAAGGAGGACGCTATGCACGCTTCGGTGACGGTTCCGATGGACGCGCCGGCCGACGAGGTATGGAACATCGTCGCCGACGTCCGCAACACGGGCAGGTTCTCGCCGGAGGTCATCGAGGCCGAATGGCTCGACGGTGCGACGGGGCCCGCGCTGGGCGCGCGGTTCCGCGGGCATGTCCGGCGCAACGAGATCGGTCCGGTGTACTGGACGACCTGCCGCGTCACCGCCTGCGACCCTGCCCGCGAGTTCGGCTTCGAGGTGCTCGTCGGCGACACGCCGGTGAACAACTGGCATTACCGGTTCACGCCGGTGGACGGCGGCACCGAGGTCACCGAGTCGTTCCGCATGAACGACAACGCCTTCACCAAGATGTTCGCCGTGCTTGGCGGTCAACTGCGAAAGCGACGCAACATCCGCGACATGCGTAAGACCCTGGAGCGGATCAAGGCGGTCGTGGAGACGCCCTCAGACACATGACCTCATCGGGCCGCACGAGCGCACCTTGACCGTGCCCTGATTCGGCCCCGCCCCGAACTGGCGTTTGGTAGAACAGGTTCGGCGTTCTCCGCTTCGAGCCGAAGGAGTCTGGCGATGGGTCAATGGTCACGTGAGGAACTCGAGGATGCCTGGCGTCGATACCAGGAATCGGTAGTTGATGTGGGCAAGACGTGGAACTGGTCCGGTTACGCCGACCATTTCACTGAGGATGCGAAGTACGTCGAGCACGCGATGGGCAACATGGAAGGGCGCGAAAACATCCGCGAGTGGATCGTGTCGACGATGAACATGTTCCCCGGCAGTGAGATGCCGTCCTACCCGGTGGAGTGGTACTCGATAGACACTGAAAAGGGCTGGGTCATCTTCAAGAACATCAACACCATGAGGGATCCCGGCGACGGCAGCGTCCATGGGGCAGCGGTCATCACCGTCCTTGAGTACGCGGGCGATGACAAGTGGAGCTACGAGGAAGACGCCTACAATCCGATGAACTTCATGATGATGCTGCAGGGGTACATCCAGCGCAGTCACGAACTCGGCACCATCTCCGACGATGCGCGAGCGTTCGCCAAGAACATGAACTGGGAACTGAGTTAGCGGATTACGAAGTCGTCGGGATCGAGCTCGCGGGTCCACGTCCAGTAGTCGACGAGGCGCCACGGGCTGAGCGTGTGCACTTCGCCGAAGCTGTTCTTGAAATACGAGTGCTTGATCGTGGGCTGTGACCACACCATCGTGCGCATCTCGGCCTGGCTGCGTTCGTGCCAGTCCGTCGTCTTCTCGACTGTCGGTTCCATCGTCGTGTGTCCGCCTGCGACGAGCAGTTCCAGACATTGCGTGATGTAACGCATCTGGCACTCGGAGTGGAAGATCAGGCTGCCGCCACTCGCCAGCCAGGTTCCCGGGCCGTTCATGCAGAAGAAGTTCGGGTAGCCGGGAATCGTGATGCCCAGATAGGCCGACGGCCGCTCACCCCAGCGTTCGCTGAGGACTTCGGAATTGCGGCCGCGAATGGTCATGGGCCACAACAGCTTGGTGTGCTGGAATCCGGTGGCGTACACGATGACGTCGGCTGGATAACGTGTGCCGTCCTCGGTGACAACTGCGTCCGTTTCGATGCGGCCGATCCCGGTCCGGACGAGTTCGACGTTGTCGCGCGTCAGCGCCTTAAGCCAGCTGCCGTTGTCCTGTAGCGTGCGCTTGCCGGTCGCCGGATAGTCCGGCACCACCTTCGCCTGTAGGTCGGGGTCATCGCCTACCTGACTGACGATCCAGTCGGTGAACATGATCCGGGTGACCTCGCTGATCTCGTTGATCGCCTTCTGCTGATCCGGATACTGCGGGTCGACGCGCGCCACATCGAGCCCTTTGTCGCACCACGGCCAGAACAGCAGAAAGCGGTACCAGCGGCCGTAGAAAGGCAGATGGCGGAGTGCCCACTGCACACCGGGCCCGACTTTGTCGTGGTAGCTAGGGTTGGGGAACATCCACTGCGCGGTGCGTTGAAACACGGTGAGGCGCTCGACGTCCGGCGCGATCGTCGGTGCGATCTGAAAGCCGCTGGCCCCCGCGCCGATCATGGCGACCCGTTTGCCGTTGAGGTCAACGGAGTGATCCCACGCGCTGGAGTGGAATGTCGGACCTCCGAAGTCCAGCTGTCCTTCGATCATTGGGATGTGGGCTCGGTCGAGCTGCCCCACGGCAGTGATCACCGCACGCGCCGACAGTTCTGTCGTCGTTCCGCCGAGGTCGCGGGTGCGAACGGTCCACGTCGCGGAGTCGTCGTCCCAGGACGCCTCGGTGACCTCGGTTTCCCACAGCACATGGCGGCGGATGTCGTGCTTGTCCATCACGCTCTCGAAATACGCTTGTAGTTCAGGCTGTTCGGCGAAGAAGTGCGTCCACTGATCGGTCGGCTCGAAGCTGTAGCAGTAAAAGTGGTTGGGTACGTCGACCCGCGCGCCGGGGTAGGTGTTCTGGTACCAGGTGCCGCCGACGCCTGCGTTCTTCTCAACGATGGTGAACGGGATGCCGGCCTCCTTCAGCCGGATCCCCGCCAGCAGCCCCGATTCACCGCATCCGATGACGACGACCGGGAAGTCATCGGCCTTCCCTGCTGGCGGGACGAGTCGTGCGTCGCGACCGTCGAGTTCCATCTCCTCGAGCAGCATCGGCACGTATTCCTCGGGCACCGGCTCGCAGACCAGCCATTGCATCATCTCGCGCAGCAGGTCGGCGCTGATCGGTTCGGGCTCGGGGCAGCCGCGGTCGCGATAGTCGGTGATGACATCCATCGCGATCTTGCGGACGGCGGCCTTGTCCTCCTCGGACATGAATCCCTGCACCTCGTTGAGGAACAGCCCGGCCGGCTTGAGGTCGCCACGGATCAACTCCGGATCGCCTGCCATGTGCACCAACGACAGCATCAGCGTCGGAATGCTGACGTCGAGCAGCGCTTCGGCGATCTCCTGGTCAGGCGTTGTAAAGGGTTGCCCGGCATGTGGGTTGCGCACGACTGAAGTGCTACCACGCGGCACTGCGCGGGCGCAGGCGATTGCAGGCAGCCGAAGCGGTCGGCCGTAGAATCGCGGTGTCACACCTTCGACGGCGAGGGGAACTCAAGGTGGGTATCGCGACCAGGGTCAATGGGATCGCGCCTCCCGAGGTGCCGCTATCCGAGATCAACCTCGGCTCGTGGGACTTCTGGGGCCTCGACGACGACGTTCGTGACGGCACTTTCGCCACTTTGCGCCGGGAGGATCCGGTCTCGTTCCATGAGTCGTTCATCGGTGAGGAATTCACGCCGGGAGCGGGCCACTGGGCGCTCACCCGATATGACGACGTATTCTACGCCAGCCGGCATCCAGAGATCTTCAGCTCGGCCGGGGGAATCACGATCGGCGACCAGACCCCTGAACTCGCCGAATATTTCGGGTCGATGATCGCGATGGACGACCCGCGGCACACCCGGTTGCGCAACATCGTCCGCAGCGCATTCACGCCGCGGGTGCTGGCGCTCATCGAGGATTCGGTGCGTGATCGGGCGCGGCGCCTGGTGTCGGCGATGGTGAACGACCATCCCGACGGCACGGGCGAGATCGTCGCCGACCTGGCAGGCCCGCTGCCGCTGCAGATCATCTGCGACATGATGGGCATCCCCGAGGACGACCATCAGCGGGTGTTCCATTGGACCAACGTCATTCTGGGTTTCGGCGATCCCGACATCGCCACCGACTTCGACGAGTTCTTCCAGGTCGCGATGGATATCGGTGCCTACGCCACCGCGCTGGCCGACGACCGCCAAGGCAACCCGGGCGACGACCTGACGACCAGCCTTGTGCAGGCCGAGCTCGACGGTGAGCGGTTGACCTCGGCCGAGGTCGCGTCGTTCTTCATACTGCTGGTCGTGGCGGGCAACGAGACGACGCGCAATGCGATCAGTCACGGTGTGCTGGCGCTGAGCCGGTATCCGGACCAGCGCAGCGACTGGTGGGACAACTACGACGCGGTGGCGCCGACGGCGGTCGAGGAGATCGTGCGCTGGGCATCGCCCGTGGCCTACATGCGCCGCACCACCACCCGCGACGTCGAGTTGAGCGGCGTGAAGATGGCTGCCGGCGACAAGGTCACGCTGTGGTACGGCTCGGCCAACCGCGACGAGTCGAAGTTCGCCGATCCGTTTGCCTTCGACGTGCGACGCCAACCAAACCCGCACGTGGGCTTCGGCGGCGGAGGCGCACATTTCTGCCTCGGCGCCAACCTCGCGCGCCGCGAGATCACCGTCGCGTTCGAAGAACTGCACCGCCGGCTGCCCGACATCACCGCGACGGAAGAGCCGGATCGGCTGCACTCCGCGTTCATCCACGGCATCAAGCGGCTGCCTGTCGCGTGGACGCCCCCGCTAGCTACTTGACGATCAGCGTGCCCTTCATGGACGGGTGATACACGCAGTGGAACGGGTATTCGCCGGGCTCAGTCGGTGCGACCAGCGTTCCCTTCTGCTTACCGTCGACGTGAACGTCGAATGCGCCTGCGGTTTGCGACGTGACCGAGTGCTCGACGGAGTCGGTGTTGGCGACGGCGATCTCTGCCCCAGGGGCGACCGTGATCGGTTCACCGAACGCCATGTTGGCGATGGTGATCGTCGCGCCGGTGGTTGTGGACGGGCTATTCTCGTTCACCGCCTGCGCACTCGAGGTTGCGTTCTCTGTGGTTTCGTAGGTGCTGCTGGATCCGCCGCACGCGGTGACAATCACCGCGATAATGCCCATGACGGCCAAGAACATGCTGATCTTCTTCATCGTGTTTCCTTACGTTTCGCCCTCACGCGACACGATTTTCGGGCCCGGTCGGTTCAGTCGAGTCGGACTCCCGCGAACCTAGAGAGTGGCGGTCAAGGGCCCGACCGTTTGGCACGTGGAGCTCGGCGGCGCTGTGACAACCGCACAACCACGGCCGGTGGAGGTGTACGTCGTGCCCGCGCGGTAGGGCGTGAAGTACACCTGAGCGGGCAGCAGGCCCTTGCCCTCGACGCACTGTTCAGCGGTGTCGCTTCCCTCGGCCTGGACGCACGCGACCGAGGAAGCCGGCGCCGCCAATCCCTCACAGCCGGCCATGCTGACCGTCGCGGCGACCATGTCGGCGCCCGAGACCTGGACCACATGCGGCGGGGTCAGCGTGAAGGAACAGGTCGGCGGCTGATTCGGTTCGGCGTTGGCGGGACTCGCCGTTGCGGTGACGGCCAGCACTGACGTCACGAGTGCGGGCAATGCCAACAGACGTCTGCGCATCCAAGGATCCTAGATCAGTTGCCGCTCCTCGATGATGAATAAGCACACCGTGACTGCGAGGAATCCCGCAGGCAGCCAGATCGCGTGCGCACCCCACGCGTCGGTGGCAATCGCGCCCGTCAGCGCCCCACCGGCGAACGCGAGGATCGGTGAGCCGTAGACCAGGACAGCCCGACGCGCCTCCGAGCGGTTCTCCACGAAGCCGTCGTACGCCGATTCCATGAAGCGCATCAAGTTGCCGGTCGTGGCGACAGGCAGGTAGGCCAGGTCCCCGACGTTGCGGAACAGGCCGAAATGCACCGCGGCGAGAAATGAGATGGGCACAGTGACATAGGCGTGGTCCACCGACGCGGGCACGAAGCCGATGATCCCCAGCACGACCGCCTGGACCCCCATGGTCCAGCGCAGCGAGTGCGGCACGAGCCGTTCCACCCGGCCCGACTTGATGTGCGACGCCAGCAACTTGTCCGCGATGAAGGCCAGCAGTGGCCACACATGCGCGAGCGCCGCGGCGAACTTCCGCTCGGACACGTCGATGGCGGAGAAGATGACGTTCGCCATCTGCACGTTGGCGAAAACCCCATCACGGGCGAGGTAGGTGTGCGCGTCGAGGAAGCCGTTGGCCAGCGTCAGCAGGAGCGCGAACCACAGGGCCCTCGCCCGCTCGGTATCCACCGGGTCGCTCGTCGCACCCACCATGTGGCAAAGTAGCGCCGCGACGGAGTGGGTGGCGCCTACCCCATACCCAACGCGCCGAGCATGCCTGCCGCGGCACGCGGCCAGGTGAAGTGCTCTGCGCGACGACGCGCTTCGGTGCGCCGCAATGCCTCGGGCCTGTTGATGATCGATGACACGCCGTGGGCGATCGCGATCGGATCGTTGTCCGCCGTCGCACCGCTGTCCGCGGTGAGTATCTCGGCAAGCGCCGACGTCCGCGATACGACGGCGGGAGTACCGCAGGCCAGCGCCTCCAGCGCAGCGAGTCCGAAGGTCTCGTGAGGGCCGGGTGCCAGCGCCACATCGGCAGAGGCCAGGATCGTTGCCACCGTATCGCGGCAACCGATATGACCGGTGAAGTCGACCGGCAACCGGGCGGCCTGCCGCTCCAGTCGCGCCCGCATGGGTCCCTCCCCTACCACCACGAGCCGCGCGTCCACGCCCGAATGACGCAGCGCGCCAACGGTGTCGATACTCCGGTGCGCATGTTTCTCCACCGACAGCCGGCCGCAGTGGACCAGAAGTGTTTGTTCGCGGTGTGCCCACCGCTGCCGCATCAGTTCCGAATGTCGGCGTGGGTGAAACTGATCGAGATCCACACCGAGTGGCACCGTCAGCACGTTCGGTGCGTTGATCCGGTCGAACTCCGCGCGGGCGAAAGCCGTTGTGCAAACGACGGCATCGTAATTCGCGGCCGTCCGGCGGTTCGCATAATCGGCGATCGCACGGGCGACGCGATGCGGGAGTATCTGTCCGACAAGGCGATCAAGGCGTTCGTGGGAGATCATCACGGTGGCGACACCGTGGTGCCTCCCCCAACTGCCGAGTGACCGCAGGGTGAGTCGATCCGACACCTCGATGGCATCGGGCGACAGATCCTCGAGCAGTGTGGTCACCGGCCCCGGCAACACGGCGCGGTAACCGCCGGTGAACGGAATCTGCTTGGCAGGCAGCGAGATCCGCCTTACTCCCGAAGGCAGTTCGACCCAGCCGGGATGCTGGCCGGGGACAATCAAGAAGACGTCATGGCCAGCGGCGCAGTACTCCGCGCCAAGGCGGTCTATTGCCGTCCTCAGGCCGCCCGAGCGTGGCCCGTAGAAGTTCGCGACCTGAACTACGCGCATAACCTGAATGAGAACTGGCACGTCTGTGCCATCGTCGACGCCTCTTCAACCGGTGTCTTAACGCCTCGTGAACAACGTTCGTTACTACTCAGGCGATTTCGGTTGATCGGCCGATATCACTCGCCCGGCGCGGCGAGCGCGACATTGTGCGGCAAGAGGTATGCGTTGTTGAGGGCCGTCGACTTCGGCGGTGCCCCGCCGGGCGCTTCCCCGGCGCCTCGGGAACCGGATTCTGTGCCAGGAAGAACTCGGTGTCTGGACCACTTGCGAACGGCTGGACGGGCAGGGCGCCGGTCATCGGCTCAGGCGTAGCTCCGCTCTGCGCCAGCGGTGCGGTCTCGGCTCTTCATCGCCCTATCAGACCACGTACCGGCCGAACCAGTCCTGCACGCGGCGCCACGCGTCGTCGGCGGCCGTCGCGCTGTAGCGCTCGGAGTTGGTGTCGTTGAAGAACGCGTGGTTGGCGTCTGGCTCCGTGACGAGTTCGTGTACCAGGCCTGCTTTCTCGAGTGCCGCCCTGGCGACCGGCTCGGTTTTGTTCACGCGCTCATCCAGCGCCCCGTAAAACCCGAGCACCGCGACATCCTTGGAGCCGGCGAAATCCGGGTTGTCCGGTGCGGGCCCGTAGAACGGAACTGCCGCCGCAAGTTCGGGCGTACCCGCGGCCAGCAGCCGCCAGACCAGTCCCCCGCCCATGCAGAATCCGACGGCTGCGATCTTCTTTTCGCCTACGCGGCGCTGCAGCTCACCGATGCCTGATTTGAGGTTCGCGACGAGCTGCTCGGGCGGGATATTGCCCAACGCCGCAGTGGCCTCCGCGGGGTCGGCGAACTTGGCGGTCCCGCCCTGCGCCGAGAGCAGATCGATGGCCAGTGCCGAGTACCCGATCCCGGCGAACCTGCCCGCCACCGATCGGACCCAGTCGTTGAGCCCCTTGTTCTCGTGAATGACCAGCACTCCGCCGCGCGCGTTCGGCGCCTCTGCCCACGCCGCCTGCAACTCACCCTGCGGCCCCGGCCATGTGATGGGTGCGGTCGGAAGGGCCTTCTGCGATCCGGGCGGTGGCGCGCTCACGGTGGCCGGCTCGGAGGAGGTGACCGGCGCTTCCGTCGTGGTCTGTTTGTTCTCACTGCACGCGGTGATCAACGCGCCCGCCGCCGTGGCGCCCACGCCGAGCAGTGCCAGCCGTCTCAACGCCTCGCGCCTCGACAACAGCCCGTCGACATGGTCAGTGGCGATTTCCTCGGCGATGTATCGCTGTAGTGGAGTCACCTTCGCGAGTATGCGCCAGGTTGCCGAACTCGGGTAGCCGCATCCGTTTACACGCGATACTCAGGCAATGGAATGGACACCGGACGGTGAGGCCCTTCGGGGTCGGGTGGCCGTGGTCGCCGGGGCGACCCGCGGCGCCGGCCGGGGCATCGCTACTGCGCTCGGCGAGGCGGGCGCAACGGTGGTGTGCACGGGCCGAAGTGCTCTATCCGGCAACGAGAAGTCTGATTACGACCGACCCGAGACCATCGAGGAGACCGCGGCCCTTGTCGACGAGCTCGGCGGTGTGGGCGTCGCGATTCAGGTCGACCACCTCGACGTCGGCGAGGTGCGCGCGCTGGCGCATCGAATCCGTGGTGACTTCGGCGGCATCGACATCCTGGTCAACGACATTTGGGGCGCCGAGCTGCTCAAGGGGCCTCCGCCGACCTGGAACCGGCCGATCTGGGAGCACGACCTCGACGACGGCCTCCGCATTCTTCGGCTGGGCATAGACACCCACCTGATCACCTCGCATTGCCTGCACCCGCTCCTGATCGAGCGGCCGGGCGGGTTGCTTGTCGAGGTGACCGACGGCACCCGGCAGTACAACGACGCGAACTTTCGGTTGTCGGTGTTCTATGACCTCGCCAAGACGGCGGTGAACCGGCTGGCCTTCGCGCACGGCCACGAGCTGCAGCAGTTCGGTGCCACAGCGATCGCCGTGACACCGGGTTGGCTGCGGTCCGAGATGATGCTCGACAATTACGGCATCACCGAAGCCAACTGGAACGAGGCCCTGGACCGCGACCGCGGCGGTGGCCTGCCGGTCGCACCACCGGGATTCGCCGCCTCGGAGTCACCGCGATACGTGGGCAGAGCCATCGCGGCAGTCGCCGCTGACGAGAACCGCGCGCGGTGGAATCAGCAATCGGTGACGTCGGCCGACCTCGCGCGCGAGTACGGCTTCACCGACGTCGATGGCCGGCAACCCGACGGTTGGGCATAGGATTCGGACTGTTCAATGGCCAACGAGGGTTCGGCGTCCAGCCGCGAACATTGGAGTTGATAAGTGTCGGTTGAGGATACCGTGCTCGGAATGTGGAAGGCGCTCTCCGGCCGCGACTGGGATTCACTGACGACCTACCTGTCCGACGACTGCATCTACCTCGACGTGCCCGTCGGTCCCGCTGCGGCAGCACGGGGACCAGACGACATCGTGAAAAGGCTCAAGATCGGGATCGAGCCGTTGGCGTCTTATGAGAACTTCACCGGACTGCTCGTGAGTAACGGCATCGACGTGATGTACGAGCATCACGAGGAATGGCATTGGGCGACAGGTGAATCAGCGACCTTGAAGTTCGTCACCGTGCACCGCGTGGAGAACGGCAAGATCACACTGTGGAAGGACTACTGGGATATGGGGGCGCTGGCCAATCACGCCCCGCCCACCTGGATGGAGGACTTCGCGAACGCCGACATGTCCTGGGTGTTCGACGCGACCGGATTGATCTAAGGGCCCGGGACGGCTAGCGCGGTCGTCGGGGCCGAAGCGGTCAGGGGGTCTCGGGAGCCCCACAGCGTTGGCGGAAGTCGGCCGAGGGTTGCCGGATGGCCTGAAGCTCGTCCCGAACTTGGGGATTGGCGTCTAGATAACTCTGGACCTGATCGCGGATCTGGTCCTTGGGTTGGCCTTTGAGGCTGGTGAAGAAGTCGTTCACCGCGGGGTGACCGGTTAGGTAGTTCGACGTGTCGAACGTGACGCCTGACATGACGCGCGCCAGTTCGGCGGCCGTGCACGGCGGCGGAACCGGGGGTGGCGGCTCGGCCGCTGCGGTCGCGGCGGCGCCGAAAAGAATCGCACCGGCCAGTGCACCGGCACCGACCGCTCCCATTACCGCGCGGCACGCGGGACGTGCTGAGGACGACATGGCTGGCTCCTTCATCGGTGGTGATCAAGCGGCCGTAACCGGTGACGGTTGGCGGCAAGGAAAAGCTAAGCAGAAAATACCGCGACTTTCCGCGCAATAGCTGTAATGTGCTGTTACACCTCGGCCGAGGGAAGGGTCTAGAAATGCGGATTCGGCACACTTATCTTACTGTGATGCTCGCGGCGGCGTCCGCCGCTCTGGCCTCCACTCTTGCCGCCGCACCACCGGCTGCGGCCGACTGTATTTCAGGCCGCGGGCCCGACCCCGTCACCCTGTGCTCGCAGGGGGAATCCCGGAAGAGCAACACGTCACCCGTCCCTATAGCCACTCCATATATCCCTTATGCTGACTGTAGCGTGAACTGGCTGTGCGACTCGGGCCTCGGCATCGCTATGGGTGACTGACGTCGCGACCGCTAGTTCGTGACAGTCCACTCCGGCGATTGGCGAACGCGTAATCAGCCGAGTTCGTACACCCGGCGGGCGTTGTCGTGTGCGATCAGGTCGACGACCCGGACGGCATCGGCCTCGCTCCATTCACCCGCATCCGCGAAGCCCTGCAGCACATCGCGAATCCCGTTGCGCCACAGCCGGGCTCCGAGGAAATGCAGCTCTGCCGGGCCGAACCCGTCGGACGAGTACAGGATCTTGCGAAACGGAGCCATCTCGAGGAGTCGACCGATGAACGCCGCCGAGCGGGCACCCAGGTAGTTGATGGTCAGGCCGCCGTCGAGATAGACGTTATTGAAGGCCTGGGCCAGATAGCCCGCTTCCCGCTCGTAGGGATAGCAATGCAGCAGCATCACCGGCGTCCGGCCGGACCCCCGGAGAAAGTCCAACAGGTACATCGGGTTCGCGGTGCGCAGGTCGCAATCCCGGTCGCCGAACCCGACGTGAAACTGCAGCGGCTTACCGAGCCGCAAGGCCCGATGCAGACCAAAGCGCAGCAGCACCCGGTCGGTGCACCGGCGGCCGCCGGCAGCGCGCCACCGCGCCGCCGCCTCAGCCACGTCGGTGGCGGCCGGCTGCGACAGGTCCCCCTTGAATCCGCCGCGGTAGGCCAGGATCGACTTGGTGCCGACCGCGTTCGCGGCACGCTCGGCAAGGATCTGTTCGAAAGCCGCGGCGTACCCGCCCGGTGCTGCCGCCGCGTCCTCGGCCACCGATTCGAGGCGGACGATCTCGTGGGAGCGGCCGCGGGAGAGCGCGGCCATTTCGCCGAGATCGGCTACCCCGCTACTAAATCCGGTGTCAACCAGCCAGTCGGAGACCCCCGCGGACGAAAGGAACCGGCGGGCCAACTCGTGCTCACCGAGTTCGCTGCGTCGATCCCAGTACGCATCCGCGTCCGCGTGGGGAGGCAGATCGAGCACTGGTGCACAGTGCGCGCGCACCGCGAAGCCGATCTGGGTGTCGAATGACGAATCGAAGTCGGCGACGGGCTCGGTGTTGGCCTCGTTGAGTCCGTTTTCGAATCGCGCCCGACCGCCGGACTCCACCCAACAGCCATGCACGTGATGGTCGATCAGCGGCACAGTGGCGACGTGCTCGCCCAGCGCGGACAGTTCACACGCTCCAGGCCATGCGGAACTTGTCCGCGAGCTCGTCGTCGGTCAAATCGGCGTAGTTCTCTTGCTCATAGCGGCGCACGGCTACGATCGCGTCGACGGCTGGATCGCCCAGAATGGCTCGTATCCGGGCGGATCCGTCGAGCGCGTCGAGGGCCTGCGCCTGATTGGTCGGCAGCAGACTTATCCCGGCGTCGGTCCGCTGCTTGTCGCTCAGGCTGGACGGGTCGACCGTGGTTTCGGGTGGAAGCGGCAGCTTCTGCTCGATACCGTCGAGCGCGAGTCCGAGGATCGTCGCCGTCGCGAAGTAGGGGTTGGCCGAGGGATCGACAATCTTCACCTCGACGTTCGCGCCGTGCGGATTGCTGCGACCACCGATGAGGAATCGCACTGCGGCCTCGCGGTTTTCGGTGCCCCAACAGACGAATGCACCTGACCAGTGCCCTGGTTGCATACGCAAGCCGGAGAGGATGGAGCCGCACAGCACTCCTTCAGCTTCCGGCAGACCCGCCACCAGTCCGGCTATCGCCGACTCGCCTTCCGGCGTCATTCCCCGTGCGCCGGTACCGCCGGAAAACAGCGGCATGTCACCTTTCTGCAGCGAAAAGTGTTGGTGTGCACCGGACCCCACGCTTCCGGCGAATGGCACCGGAGAGAGGCTGACCCGTAGTCCGTAC
This sequence comes from uncultured Actinomycetota bacterium, assembly GCA_963713225.1. GTDB lineage: Bacteria > Actinomycetota > Actinomycetes > Mycobacteriales > Mycobacteriaceae > Mycobacterium. The sequence goes on from CAVQLB010000008.1 coordinate 437,015, forward strand.
CGCCTGGCGACCCTGCCGACGATGATCCTCATCAACAGCAGTTGATCCGCCGCCGCGATGGGAGACTGTGGAGTCATTGATATTTCGAACTGGTTGATGCCGTACTCGGGGTGGAACTGCTCGATGGACACGCCTGAAGCCGTGGCGGCATTGGTGACGTCTCGCACGAACCCCTCGAACTCGAGCACTCCGGCAAGCCCGTACTGGGTCCACAGGTGGGCCGGCAGCCGACTACCGTCAGGCCCGACCAGGAGGAACTCCATCTCATGGCCGACCAGCGCGTCGATTCCGGCATCTGCGAGCCTGCGTTCAATGCGGTCCAGTGCTCCGCGACTGCAGTAGGGATCCGGTTGGCCGTCTTGATCGAAGAAAGCCCCTGGTGCCCAAGCCAATCCGTCACCGAGGATGCGCAGCGCGCTCAGATCAATGCGGATCCGCTGGTCCCCTACCACGCCGGTGGCCTCGCCGAAGACGATGCCGGTCTGGTCGATGGCGAAGACGTGCCAGACCGGGCTGGCGCCCAGCCCTGGATCGGCGAAGGCGCCCATTTTCCGGAGCGGAATGGTCTTGGCGTGGGTGAGCCCGGCAGGGTTGACGACAGTACCGATGAGTGTGGCTACCCCGTCGGACTCGAGTTGGGCGATGGCCGCTGCGGCGAGGGGTTTGGCTGCCATAACAGCCATTCTGCGCTGAGGCGGAATGAATTACAGGGTGATCTTGCAGGTTTGGCCGATGTCCAGCGTCCGTAGCATCCGCCCCATGCCCAACCACATCGCGCACGACAGGGCCAGGTCGGTCAGCAGCTCGTCGCTGAAATGCTCGTTTGCGCGGTCCCAGAAGTCCTCGTCATCCCGCAGGCCGGTGTGGTCGCTGGCGAAGCGTTCCGCGAACTCCGCCGCGATCCGCTCCTGGGCGTTGTACCCGGGCCAGGTCCGCCATTCGGCCGCGTGATCGTAGAGGTCCTCGTCGACTCCGGCGGCGATGCCCTCTGAGTCGCGGGTGTTCTGACAGACCACGCATTCGTTGTCGAGCGCGATGACCATCCGGGCCAGTTCACGGACCCGCATCGGTAGTCGGTTCTTGTTGTAGACCGCATTGGTGAAACCGGCCATGGCGACTCCGATGTCGGGAGATTTCACTACCCAGGCTGCGGCGTCGTCGTCAGCGAATGGTCCGATTCGGCTCATGTCGGAATCGTACGCCGAGGACGGCCGGAAGTGGAACACGTTCTAGAAATACTGGTGAAACTGCAGCTAGGTCACCTGGAGGCGCCGGCAGGAATGGCCCGATCGTCTTCAGCCCAGTCGCGCTGTACCAACACCCGATGGGCAATCCGCTCCAGCGCCGCCTCAACCTGCAAACGATCGGGCCTGCCCTCGAATGTGGGCGAGGTCGCGAGCTTGTCGACGATCCGATTCACCAGCGCAGCCGAGGCGCAGTCGACCTGCCGGGCACCGGCCTGGGTGAGCCAGAGCTGGTCGCCGGTGCGCAGCGCGTAGCCGCGTTCGGCAAGCCGCTCGAACGTCGACTCGATGACCTCGCGCGGCACCCGGAGACGCTCGGCGATGTCGGTCAGGCGTGCCGACCCGAACACCTGACTCTGACGGTAGATCTGAATCAGCGCCCACAGCAGAGCGATGTCGGGTTCACAGCCCGCCTGCCCGGCGATGCTCCGCAGCCGGATCTCCGGCGTGTTGCGCATCAACCGGCCGATCGCGACCTCCAGGATCTTCTCGGGCGACTCTGTGCCGGGCATGCCGAATCCCTCGCCGAGGTCGGTGGCCGACATCGCGTCCATTTCGCGAAGTGGCACCTCCCGCAGAAAGAGCGAGACGACGAACCCGATGATCGCGACCGGCACCGCGCAGAGGAACACCGAGCCGAGCGAGTCGGCGTAGGCGTCGACTATCGGTGCCGCCATCTCGGGCGACAGCGCGTGCAGCGCTTGTGGTGACTCCGCGGCGCGGGGCGGCGCTCCGCTCGCGGCCAGCGCAGGTCCGATCCGGCCTGCAAGAAAATTGGCAAACAGCGACCCGAAAATCGCTGCACCGAAAGAGCTTCCGATGGTTCGGAAGAATGTGACACCCGATGTCGCCACGCCGAGATCTGAGAAGCTGGCGGTGTTCTGCACTATCAGCACGAGCACCTGCATGCACAGGCCGATCCCCGAGCCGAGCGCGAACAGGAACACGGACTGCTGCCAGGTCGGGGTCGCGGCGTCCATTCCGGAAAGCAGCAGGAACGCCACCGCCATGATCGCAGTGCCTGCGACGGGAAACACCTTGTACCTGCCGGTGCGCCCGACGATGTTGCCGCTGCCGATCGACGTGATCAGCATGCCCGCCACCATCGGCAGGGTGCGCAGCCCCGACGTCGTCGCAGACACGCCATCGACGAACTGCATGAATGTCGGCAGGAAGGTCAGGGCGCCCAGCATGGCGAACCCGACGATGAAGCCGAGGATGCAGCACACCGTGAATACCGGGCTGGCGAACAGCCGGATGGGCAGAATCGGTTCGGCCGCACGGGTTTCCACCCAGACGAAGACCGCGAGCGCCGCGGCGGAAGCCACGAACAGGCCGATGATCACCGGGGAGGTCCACGCGTACTCACCGCCGCCCCAACTGGTAGCCAGGGTGAGCCCGGACGCGCCGAGGCCGACGGACACGATGCCCGCGTAGTCGATGACCGGTCGGGCCGCCTTCGCAAGTGACGGGATCGCGGTGACCGCCACCAGCAGCACGACGATCGCGACGGGGATGTTGATCCAGAACGCCCAGCGCCAGGTGAGGTGGTCGGTGAAGAAGCCGCCCAGCAGCGGGCCGATCACGGTGGTGACACCGAACACCGCCCCGAGCGCGCCCTGATACCGGCCTCGTTCACGCAATGGGATGACTTCGCCGATGACGGCCATGGCCGTCACGATGATCGCGCCACCACCGATGCCCTGCAGCGCCCGCGATGCGACCAGCATCGTCATCGATCCGCTCAGCCCGCACAGCACCGATCCGAGGAGGAAGAACACCACTGCGGCTTGGAAGACTGCCTTGCGACCGAAGAGGTCACCCAACTTGCCGACGATGGCCGTGGCGATCGTCGAAGCCAACAGATAACTGGTGACCACCCAGGATTGGTGGCCCGCGCCGCCCAGGTCGGCGACGACGGTCGGCAGTGCGGTGGCCACGATCGTCTGGTCCAGGGCGGCCAGCAGCATGCCCAGGAGCACCGCGACAAAAATGAGGTTGCGGCGCTGCGGGCTGATTCCAGCACTGCTCGACTCACGGTCCGCCGGAACAGCGGTCTGTGCCTGACTAGTCATACCTGCCTTCCGTCGGAGAGACGACCGTCCCCCACCCATATCGTTAGACAGGCTAGAAAAGTTACGTCGATTCTGCCGGAGGCAGGATTACACGTGCGAGCGACGGCGAAACCGTCTCTCGCGCGATTAGGCGGAGGTGCCGCCGGGCGGCCTCGAAACGCATTGAGCCAGGTAGAGCTCCTCGCCGAGCTTGCCCATCAGCTCCAGCTGGGTCTCGAGGTAGTCGATGTGGTTTTCCTCGTCGGCCAGGATCGTCTCGAAGAGGTTCGCGGTCGTCGCGTCCTCCTTCTCCCGGCACAGGATGATGCCGGGTTTCAACCTGGCCATTACTTCGTATTCGATGGCGAGGTCCGCTTCGAATTGCTCTCGAACGGTCTGGCCTACCCGCAACGAAAAGAGGCGTTGGTAATTGGGCAGCCCGTCGAGAAGCAATATGCGATCGGTGATCGCCTCGGCGTGGCGCATTTCATCGAAAGATTCGGCACGCGTGTGGGAGGCCAATTCAGTGAAGCCCCAATTCTCCTGCATCTTGGCGTGGAGGAAATACTGGTTGATCGCCGTGAGCTCGCTCGTCAACTGCTCGTTAAGCAATTTCAGAACGTCGGGGTCCCCTTGCATGCTGGCTCCTTAGCCGTCACATCGTGAAGTCTGGTGGGCTGTCTTGACACACTCCAATCTAGTGCAGACAGCCGGCAATCGGGAGTCGATTCCGCAGTGTGCGTGGCGTGTTTCACGCGTTGCGACAACGAACTTCGGCGCGGGGGTCGAAGATGGAGCGAGGCAGATGGAATGCCTGTCCTAAGTGGGGTCGGGGCAGGTGGACTGCCTAGGCTAAGTAAGGTTAGACTGCGCTAACATGATTGCAAGCGCAGCGGAACGAAGGATACCGATGAGTGAGTACAACCTGCACTCACTAATTCTCGCTTGCGATTTTCGTGTCGATGATATCGACCGCATGTGGAATTGGCTTAAGGGTCGTCGCGACAATCTGGCATCAATAGGGGCACACCACGTTGTGCTTTATACGTCGATCTGGGAGCCCGGTCGAGTCCTGGTGACGATCGGAATTCGTCACGCCCGTTCAATTCGCGACATAATTGGTTCGCCCGCCGTATTCGAGTGGTTCGATATCGCCGGCCTCGATGACATTCCGCCCATTTTCGGCGGCGAGGTGGTGGAGAAGATCGATCTGGATGCGCCCTCGTCGGAAGAGCACGTCGGTCGAATCGTGGTCGGCGTCATGACGTCGGTGGACGATGTGACGGTGCTGATGGACAAGGTGCACGACGGGCTCGACCGGTTCAAGCGCGGAGGTGTCCGCAAGATCTGGGTCTACGGCGCGCTCGACGACGGGCAAGAAGTGATGATCCTGCAGGAGATCGACAACGAGATCAACGCGCGGCAGTGGATCGATCACCCGGACACGGCCGCGGAGTGGATGTCGAATGCGGGCCTCGGCGCCTACCCGACACAGTTCGTCGGCAAGTTCGCCCACCTCATGAGCATCGACAGCAAGAACTGATGGGCCAGTAGATGTTCGTCTGCCTCTGTATCGGAGTCACCAGCCACGTGGTGAGCGAGGCCGTTTCCAATGGCGCCTCGACATCGAAGGAAGTGGCGGCCGCATGCGGGGCAGGCTCCGACTGCGGGCGGTGCAAGCGCACCGTGCGATCGATCATCGAGTCGTACTTCGCGAACAACGGCGCCCCGTCAGCTGCCAGCCGCTAATCCAGCAGCTGCCGGATTCGTTCGACGCAGAAACCGACGAGGTCCACATCGTCGGTGAGCAGGCCGTCCTCGCGGAACTTTGATTCCAGCCTCGAAACCGGGCACGCCAACGCGACGGCGGCGAGGACCTCGTTGAAGCGGAGATTGCGGACGGGAAGTCCGGTCAGCTGCTGATAGCGCTCAATGGTTTCTTCGCGCCCCGGGCTGCCGTCCAGCCGCGGCAGATCCTGATACTCCGATAGTCCCCAGTCGGTGAACAGCAGCCACGCCAGGTCGGCCTCGTGATCGCCGATGTAGGCGATTTCCCAGTCAACTACCGCGGCTACCTCGAACTGCGGACCGTACAAGATGTTGGACAGCCGGCTGTCACCCCAGCACAGTCGAAGATGTTCTGGCTGGTACACGTTGTCCCGCAACCACTCTGCAGCCGCAGCGAGCTCCGGTCGGGGGCGACCCGCGGATGCCCACTGCAGTGCTTCGCGGTAGTAGTCGACCACCTGCTCGAGCGGATGACTCCCCCGCTCCGGCATCAGAAGTTTGTCGAGTTTCAGCTCGCGCCAGTCCAGCGCGTGGATGTCAACGATGGCCTGAACACACCCCCACCACATGGTGGCGCGTTCTTCCGGTGAGGCGTCGAAGTACAGTCCCGCCGCGTGGTAGGGAGGGAACTCACCGGGGCTGCCCACCGTCGGCACCTGCTCCATCACGTAGTACGGCGTCCCCAGTGCGTCATCGCCACGGTCCAGCCAGCACACGGTTGGAGCGGCGATCGGGGTTGCTTCTAATCGCTTCATTACCAGCACCTGACGCAGCAGGTCATAGTCCGGAAACAGGCTGACTGCAGGCGGTCGACGAAAGACCAACCGCTTCAACGTGGCTGGGTTGCCGCCAGAGTCATCGATTTCCACATCGAATAGGAACGTCTCGGTGGAGAACCCTCGCTCGGTGCCGCGCCAGCCGACGATGCGGGCAGTGTCGGCGCCAGGTATTCGCTCACGCACGATCGGCTCGAGAAGGGCTGGGATCTCGTCGGCCGCGGGGCGGGTAGTCACGCTAGGTGCCGCCCTGACCCCGCTTGTCGGTGAACGCGGCAAGCGCGTCGGCGTTCGCGGCGGCACCCATCAACTCCGCGAAGTGGGCGTTCTCGCACTCGGTGGCGGCAGCGATCCCCGGCCGGGACGGCTCCGCGATGGTCTGCTTGACCGCCATCAGGCTCGGGATCGGCCGTGAAGCAAGGATTTCGGCGTGCCGGCGTGCTTCGGGGAGCAGATCGTCGGGCTCGCAGACCTTCCACACCAGTCCCATGCGCAGCGCCTCTTCTGCTGTGACCCACTCCGATGACATCAGCAACCACGCCGCGTTCTGCCTGCCGATCAGCTGCGGCAGCAGATACGACGACGCGGCCTCCGGCGCGACGCCGAGGCTGGTGAAAGGGCATTTCAACCGCGCCTGCGACGACATGAAGACCAGGTCCGCATAGCCGAGAATGGTTGTGCCGATGCCGACTCCAAGCCCGTTGACAGCACAGATCAGCGGCTTCGGGAAGTCGGTCAGGGCCCCGATCATCGTGGTGAAATGGCTGCCCTTGTCGGCGAGTGCCGGATCGGTGATGCGCGTCTGCATTTCGTTGAGGTCATTGCCTGCGCTGAATGCCCGACCGTTGCCGGTCAGCAGCACCACCGCAACCTCGGGATCTTGGGCCGCCGCCTGGATCGCCGCCGCTGTTGCCTCGTAGAGCGCTTCATCGAAGGCGTTGAGCACCTCGGGCCGGTCCAGGGTAAGCGTTCGCACCCGGTTGTCATCGCTGATCTGGAGGTTCACGCCAGAAGCGTAAACATCAGCCGTTGCTGTATACCCGGGTGGGTGCGACGAGGACGACGGTGCGACGTTGTTCGACCATTGTCCGGTCGTAGGTGTCCCAGTCGTCGTGGGTGCCTCCCGCCGCGGTGAACACCTCACGCAGCAGCAGCCGCAGCTGGTCGGCGCCGGTGAGCCAGGGCTGCGGATCATCGGGTCCTGCGAGCTCCGCGGTGCCCTCCACGGTCGCCCACTGCCAACCGTCGCGGAACGTCGCCGCCAGCTGCGGGCGGGCCCGCAGGTTCGCGAGTTTCACCTTGCCGTAGGTGACGAACGCCAGTACGGGAGTGCCGTTCTCGGGATGCGGAAGCACGCCCGCGTTCACCAGAGAGGCCTGGATCGTGTTGTCGGCGCGCAGTGTCGACACCACCGTCAGCCCATTATCGTCGCGCGCCAGCGCGACCGCCTCGTCCAGGGTGGTCATCGGGTCACCTTCTGCCTTCCCTCGTCGAACGGACTTCGATAGACGTAGCGACTGGTGGGCACGGTGTCGACGTTCTTGTTCGCCCCGAAGGCGGCGGTGCTGGCGACCATCCGCTCCATCCGGTTCCGCAGGTCGTCGTCGTCTGCCGCACCGAAGAACGCATGCAGATCGGATATCGCCTCTGCCGGAAAAAGCTCCTCGACGATGGCCGAGAGGGTCGGCGCGCCCGGCGTCAACGCCCGCACAACCGAATTCTGCACGTATCCGAACGTGGCCTGGGTTTCGATCGCGACCGGAGTGTGATCGATGTGCCAGCGCGACAGCCACGTCGACTCATCGAGGTCGGCCGGCCGGCGAAGCAGCGCGACGTTGGCGAGCCCGATCGTGCGCTGACCCGGCACCGTCTGCGGTGGCGGCAGCGGTACGGATTCGGTGACGAGGTACGCCGCGACCTCGTCGCACTCCTTCTCCAACCGCGTCGTCGCGGCCTGCACTTGATCGCCATAGGACTGCTGCGTCCACACGCTGACAAGTGCCGCCACCGGCGGGTCCATCGTCGTCAGCGTCATCAATGAGTCGCGTACGTCGGCATCGCGCACATTGATCGCCAGACCCGGCAAACCGATGTTCAGCAGGTCGGCGGCGACCTGGGTGCGCAGCCTGGCGCACCACGCGTCGTCGGCCTCGGTTCCCCTGAGCGTGAGGATGACTTTCTCCACGCTCCGAACTTAGCCGACGCGCCCATTCCGTGTTATTCGCCCGCAATAGCTACCCCTTCCGATAAATTCGAATTTGCGCGCAACGACTCAGTCTCGGTCGGGCCATTGACTTTTCACCGCGTCAATTATTTGGAGGTAACGATGTCCCCACCCCCCGGTTTCGACGACCTATCGGGACGCGTCGCTGACATCGCACCGGTATTCCGGGAACCACTGGACTCGCCGTATGAGATTTCCAACGCACTCTATGCAGCGCTTCGTCACGTCTTGCACGACGTGGGTGGCCAGATCGATCTGCCGCTTCCGTTCAAAGAGAAGGTGGAAGAGAAGTGGGAGATGAACACCTACGTGACCTGCGAATGCCTGTCGTTGCGCGGCACGTTGGACAATCTGGAGCGTCGGAACGCCGAGGACGCTCTGGGTGAATCGACCTATCACGATTTTCCGGTGCACGCCCGGTCGGCGGTGGTGACCGCGCACGAGTTGATGGATCGCGGCGCATTTACGCCCGAAGAACTCCGGGCCCGAATGGCGGCCGTCCGCCAGCGGTTCAACCGGGCGTGAGGCCATGATCGGGTGACAATGGGCGGGTGATCAAGGGCAACCGCATCACGGATGTCCTCCGCGTCTCGTCGCCGGATCTCGGCGCGGTGGCCCGCAGCCTGCTTGGCGTCCTCCTCGTCGCGGCGATCGCCCTGCGCTGGGGGCCGACTGGGGCCGCGACGGCCGCGGCGGGCGCCGCGGCGATCGCGGGGGCGACGGCGCTGCAAGACAGCCCGCGTGGCCGAATCCCCCTTGTGATCGCGGTATCGCTGGAGATGGGTGCCGCGGTTCTGCTCGGCTCCTTGACGTCGGCCTACAGCGCCATCTTCGTCGGCGTGATCGCGCTGTGGTGTTTCGCGGTCGGCATGCAATGGGCACTCGGCGCCAACGCCGGACTCGTTGCTGCCGCGGCGAGCGCATTACTCGTCACCGCACCGGAGATCTCGCCGTCCGTGTCATCGGTGCTCGGGTCGAGTGCTCTCGCCGTGCTGGGTGGTTTGGCGCAGGGTGTGTTGATCGCGATCTGGCCGCAGCGTCGGTGGCGGGTACAGCGCGACGCCCTCACTCGGGCATACGCGTCGCTGGGCACCGACGCCGGGAACTTGGCGACAGATCCGGATGGGCATGTCCATCCGGAGGCGCTGATCACGCTGCGGGAAGCATTTACCCTCACCGAAGGACAGGCTCGTCGCCGGCCGCCGGAATACCGGGGTTGGTACGGCCTGCCCGAGCGGATCGCGATGACGTTGTCTGCGCTGGGCGGACGGGCCAGAAGCGAGGCTGATGTCACCGGTGTGCTGACCGCCGCAGCGCAGGCGCTCGCCGGGATAGCCGGGCTCACCAAGACGGCGCGACGCGACACCGATGCGGCACTGGTCCGGCTGGACGCCGCGGTTGCCTCTCTCAGCCCGACGGAAGTGCCACTGGCGCAACGCCTTTCCCGGCAGCTTCAGGAGGCCGCGGCTCTTCACATGGCCGACTGGCGGCCCGGCCCGGAACAGATCCAGGAACTGCGCCGCCCGCGCCTCGCCGGTTCAATCCGATGGAGGGCGCAGCGGGTACGCGAGAGTTTGACCTGGAGTTCGCCGATATTTCGGCATGCAGTTCGGCTTTCCGGCGCCGCCGCCGCGGCCACCGTTATCGCGCGTTTCGCCGGGATCGAGCACGGCTACTGGATAGCGCTCACCGTCCTGATGGTGCTGCGACCCGAAACCGCGCACACGTATACCCGTTGCGTGGGCCGGATCGCCGGGAATGCGGCGGGCGTCGTGGTCGCATCCGCGGTGACGATGTTGTGGCATCCGACGGGCTTGGTGTCGGGTGTTCTGGCGGTGGCATTTCTCGCCGTCGCCTACGCGGTGTCGGGTGCCTCGTATCTCGCGGTCAGCGCGGCACTGGCGGCCGCGATCGTGTTCCTCATCGACATCGACGGTGTCGCAGGCGCAGCGACCATGGGCGACCGGGTGGTCGCGACGCTCATCGGCGGTGTGCTCGCGTGCTCGTCCACGTGCTGATTCCCGATGACGCACTGGTTCGCCTGCGGCAGCGGGCAGGTGAACTCCTCAAGACTGAAATCGACTATGCCGCAACGGTCATCAAAGCCTTCGTTCATGACCTTGACCATCCCGCCGACGCATTGGCTGCGGCGTGGCAGCGGGCAATTCGTGCTCGTTCAGCCTTCGAAGCCGCGGCGGGCGCGACGCGATTGGAATCTCGGGAGCTCCGGCGCTGGCTTCGGTCGTTCCGTGCGGCGCTGAACAGCGTCACCACCTCGTGCACCACGCTCGAAGACAGCCTTCCAGCGCATCCGTCGGCAGAGCTGAGCCGCGAGTTCGTGCTGGCCGTTGACGACTATGTGGAAGCGCTTCGCGGTGATCCGCCGACTCCGGCCACCCCGTGGAGCATCGATACCGTGCATTTGGCGGCCGCAGAACAGCAGTTGCGGGACGCCGCGGCGCGGGTCGCCGACGACGACGGCGCCGTCCGCGTCCTCGTCGCGGAAGTCGGCACCATCACTGGCAGCCTGACCGGCATCGCCGTCGACACCCGCGACATCGCGACGCCCTGATGGCCCAGTAGCCGAGTCAGTCGCGGGCCCACCTTGGCTTGATGAAGACACCCTCGGCTTCGACGGTGATGCCGTCCTCGTCGGCGATATGGCCGACGACGTAGGTCTTGACGCCCTCGCTGCGGTCGATATGAGCCTCGGCGTGTAACCGGCCAAGCTTCGTGGTGCGCAGATACCGCATGGTGATGGTGCCGGTAAAGCGAGGTGTATCGCCATCGCTTGCTGCCTCACCGAGGAGGTGATCGAGCACCAGCGCCGAAACTCCCCCGTGGACGTGGCCAGGCGGGCCTTCGTAGGGCGCCCCCAAATAGAAGTCGGTGAACGCCGCCCCCGACGCGTCGCGTTCGATTACCAGCGGCGGCGCGATCGGGTTCCTGATTCCGATCACGGGGTTTCCCCACGACATCCGTTCGCCGCCGGTGGTGTACTGCACCCCGAACGGGCCATCGATCTGCTGTGCCCGCAGCCGTGCGGTCGCCGCGTCGATCTCGGCCTTGATGGCCGCCACCTCGGCCGCGTCGACCTCCGTACGGATCGTCGCGTCGACAAGCTCGCGGACGGAATCGGCCAGCGGCTGGTAGACGGTGCGTAACCGCTCGACCTCGCCGGATGTGACGTCCCCGATGTGGGTGAACTTCAGCACTGAAGAACTAGAACACGTTTCTAGTCTGGTGTCGAATCCCGGTCAGCGGATGCGAAGCCCAACCGGGTGTGCCGGTTACGCGGTGCCGTTGCTGATCCGGGCAACACGATTGCAATACGGGCGTACCACGATCGCCATCATTCCGTGAAAAAAACAGCTGTGGTTGGCGCAGCAGGTCCAGGTCCCTCTATCGGTCCCTCAGTGGCCGAGATCCTGGATTGGCATGCCGGCGGCAGTGGATCACCGACCAAGACGGCCGCCCGAGTCGCCGACGCGATCGCATCGCGGGGCGACGACGGCACCTGGTTGTCCGTTGTGCCCCGCGATCAGCTGCTGGCCGCTGCCGAGGAGATCGAAAAGCGTCCTGGTGCACGTACTCTTCCGCTCTACGGCGTGCCGTTCGGGGTGAAGGACAGCATCGACGTCGAGGGTGTGCCGACCACGCTCTCCTGCCCCGACTACGCCTACGTCGCGTCTACCACCGCCCCAGCTGTGCGCCGACTCCTAGACGCAGGCGCGCTCTATGTCGGCAAGACCAACCTCGACCAGTTCGCCACCGGGCTGAACGGCACCCGCACCCCGTACACCGTGCCGCGCAGTGTCTACGGCGGCGAAATGATCTCCGGCGGTTCCAGTTCGGGCTCGGCGCTGGCCGTTGCGCTGGGCCAGGTGCCGTTCGCGGTGGCAACCGACACCGCAGGCTCGGGTCGGGTGCCCGCTGCGCTCAACGGCGTGGTCGGTTTCAAACCATCACGCGGCCTGATCAGCACTGTCGGCCTGGTCCCGGCGTGCAGATCGCTGGACTGCATCAGCGTGATGGCGTCCTGCATCGACGATGTCGACCGCGTTTTCGACGTGATGGCCGCCCGTGACGACAATGACGCCTGGTCACGTGTTCGCGGACCGCGTTACGACGGCTCCGATATCCGGGTCGGACTGCCTCCCGCCGACGAGCTGGAGTTCTTTGGCGACGACGAGATGCGCCGTGCCCACCTGGCCTTCCGTGAGCAGCTCGGCGGCACGGCCACGGTCGTCGACGTATCTCTGGAACCGTTCTTCGCCGCCGGAGCACTGTTATATCAAGGGCCGTGGGTGGCAGAGCGGTTGGTCGAGTTCGGCGATTTCCTTGCCGCCCAACCGGAGTCGATCCACCCAGTGGTTCGGGAGATCCTGCGCGGCGGCCAGAAGTACACCGCGGTCGACACGTTCGCCGCACTGCAACGGCTTCAGGAACTCAAGTCAGTCGTCGGCCGACTGTGGCAACACATGGACGCTCTGGTGGTTCCCACCATCGGCACCACCTTCACCGTCGCCGAGGTACTCGCGCGCCCGATCGACTGCAACACGATGCTCGGCCATTACACGCACTTCGGCAACCTGCTCGACCTGCTCGGCGTCGCGGTACCGCTCGGCACCACAGCCGACGGCCGGCCCTACAGTGCGACGCTGCTGGGCGCCGCACTGTCCGACGACTGCGTGCTGGCACTCGCCGCGCGAATTCTCGACGAGCCACGCGAACTGTCCCGACCCGATATCAGTGCGAGGTCCGCCTTCGCGAACACCGTCGAGGAGCACATGTGAGCAAGTCCGTCGAAGTGCCGGCCGAGCCGTCGGCGTTCTCGCTCGCGGCGGGCAAGACCGCGCTGATCGTCATCGACATGCAGCGAGACTTCCTGCTGCCCGGCGGATTCGGCGAGAGCCTCGGCAACGACGTCGATCAGCTGCTCAAGGTGGTCCCGCCGCTCGCTGCACTGCTCGCGGCCGCTCGATCGTCGGGAATCATGGTCGTCCACACCCGCGAAGGGCACCAACCGGACCTGTCGGACTGCCCACCGGCCAAGCTCAACCGCGGCGCAACATCGAAGCGCATCGGCGACCCCGGCAAGTACGGCCGGATCCTCATCCGCGGCGAGTACGGCCACGACATCGTCGATGAGCTGGCACCGATTGAAGGCGAGGTCGTCATCGACAAACCCGGCAAGGGCGCGTTCTACGCCACCGAACTGCAGGACATCCTCGTCGACGCAGGCATCAGCCAGTTATTGATCACAGGCGTCACCACCGAGGTGTGCGTACACACCACCACGCGCGAGGCGAACGACCGTGGGTATGAATGCCTCGTCGTATCCGATTGTGTCGGTTCGTATTTCCCCGACTTCCAGCGCATCGGGCTGGAGATGATCAAGGCCCAGGGCGGCATCTTCGGGTGGGTCGCCGACAGCGCCGCCGTCATCTCCGGCCTGGATGCCCTGACCAGCACGGCCGCCTGAGAGGAACCACTATGAGCACTGACGTCACAGATCCGCCGACCGAAGGTCCGGTCGATCCGCCTGCGCCCAAGACGATTTCGGTCCCGTGGTGGACCCGTGGTGATCTGAACGCGTTCTTCGGGCTCGGCTTCAACATCCTGGTCAACGTCCTGACCCTGACGGGGCTGATGATCGGTGTGATCGCGGTGCCTGCGAGCGATGTGCTCGGCACCGTACTGCCCGCACTCGGCGTTGCGCTCATCCTGGGCAACCTGTACTACACCTTCCTGGCGCGGCGGTTGGCTCGGAAGGAGAATCGGACCGACGTCACCGCATTGCCGTACGGCCCCAGCGTGCCGCACATGTTCATCGTCATCTTCGTGGTGATGCTGCCGGTGTACCTCAATACCAAGGACCCGATCCAGGCGTGGCAGGCGGGCCTGGCGTGGGCGTTTCTGATCGGCGTGATCGTGATGATCGGGGCGTTCGTCGGTCCCTACATCCGCAAGCTCACCCCGCGTGCGGCGATGCTGGGCACGCTCGCCGGAATCTCGATCACCTTCATCTCGATGCGGCCCGCCGCGCAGATGTGGGAGGTCGCGTGGATCGGCCTTCCGGTGATGGCCATCATCCTGATCGGCTTCTTCACCGACGTGAAGTTGCCGTTCAACATTCCCGTCGGGCTGGCGGCGTTGCTTGTCGGTACCGCTATCGGGTGGATCGGCGGTTTCATGTCGGCACCCGATGTCGGGCAGGCCGTCTCGGATATCGCGATAGGCATTCCAGACCTGCGGCTCGACATGTTGTTCAGTGGTTTGTCCGACCTGGCCCCGCTGCTGGGCACCGCGATTCCGTTGGGCGTCTACAACTTCACCGAGGCGATGAGCAATGTGGAAAGTGCCGCAGCTGCCGGTGACAGCTACAACCTGCGCAGTGTGCTGCTGGCCGACGGCGCCGGGGCGGTCGTCGGATCCGCGTTCGGCTCGCCGTTCCCTCCCGCCGTCTATATCGGTCACCCGGGATGGAAGGACGCCGGGGGCGGTGCGGGCTACTCACTGGCCAGTGGCGTCGCCATCGGAATTCTGTGTTTCCTCGGGCTTTTCGGGGTGCTCGATGCCCTGCTACCGGTGCCGGCGATCGTGCCGATCCTGCTCTATATCGGCCTTCTGATCGGTGCGCAGGCGTTCCAGGCGGTGCCGAGGTTGCATGCCGTTGCGGTCGTCGCGGCGATCCTGCCGAACCTCGCACAGTGGGCCAGCGGGCTCATCGACAATGCGCTGAATGCGGCGGGTACGTCGGCGGCCACCGTCGGCGCCGATGCGCTCAACGGCGCGGGCGTCGTCTACGAGGGGTTGAAGACACTCGGCGAGGGCGCCGTCCTCGTCGGCCTGGTCCTCGGCACGATGGTGACGTACATCCTCGACAAGAAGTTCCGCTATGCGGCGATCGCGGCGGCAGTCGGAGCGGTGCTGTCGTTCATCGGCCTGATCCACGCGCCCGAAGTGGCATGGGCGGCGATGCCGGAGGTCGCGCTGGGCTACCTGTTCTTCGGAATCGTCTGCCTCGCATACTCGTTCCTGCCCGGCGCGAATGATCCCGTCGAGGTCGACGAGTCTGACATCGTCGCAGGGCACTGAGCGGCCCAGTCCCTACAGGTCGTTCTCCTTCGACAGCGCGAGCCGTAGGCTGCGTTGGTGGACACCGCCACCGTAATCGTGACGCTGCTGCTCGCAGCGCTCTTCACGTTCTCCTCGAGCATCAAACTGCTCGGCGTCTCCAAATCCCTCGCGATCCGCGACCATCTGGGTGTGTCGCCGATTCAGTGGCGGATGATCGGCGCGCTCGAACTCGCAGGCGTCGCCGGAGTGCTCGCCGGGCTGCTGTGGGCGCCGATCGGGATCGCCGCAGCGATCGGACTGACCCTGCTGTCCATCGGAGCGATCGCCTTCCACGTGCGCGCGTCCGATCGCATCGCGGAGACGGCGCCGGCCGTGATCGGCGTCGCATTGGCCGTGGCGACCGCCGTGCTGCACACCCTCTGACGTCGCGCACGTCACACCTGCTCAGAACGGTGTCTTAGATTACCTAATCTTTCGTAGTCACTTGTCTATGACATCCCCTAGGCTGCGAATATGGCAGCACGCACCCACAGTGTCGATCCCCGCGCGCAACGGGTCCGCGCCCGACTTCGAGACGCAGCGCTCACATTGGCCCACGAGGTCCCGGTCGACCGATTGACGGTCGGCGACATCGTCGGGCGCGCCGGAGTCAGTCGCCAGGTCTTCTACCAACACTTCGGTGACCGCGACGATGCGGTCGCCTATGCGTTCACGGCCGCGTTCGCGTCGGCCACCGCTGACATCGCAGGCGATCCGGGCGCCCGCATCGTGGCACTGTTCGATTTCGCTGCCGACCATCGGGCGATGTACCGCAACATCGTGCCCAGCGCGGTAACGCAACGTGTCGTCGCCGCCTTTCGCGCCGAACTCGCCCCTGCATGTGAGGAGATCGCCGCCCAGGGCATGCCGACTGTCGCAACCGTCGCCAGCCTGACTCCTGAGTCGGTCAGCCGGTTTCTGGTCGGCGGGTTCATGGAGGTGTTGCGCACCTGGATGGAAGATCCGGACGCAACCGATCTGCGCGGCAAGGTGACCGGCGCGCTCGACACCGTCGGTGCACTGCTCGGCCTTACCGCCGCAACAGGCAACCACTGACCGATTCGACTAACTACGAGAGGCTTTCACGTGGCAAGACATGCTTCCCCGGACGTCGCGAAGTCCGGAATCCGCAACATGGTGCTCGCGATGACGGCGTTGACGGTGTTCGTCATCGCGATGATCGCGAGCTACGCCGGTGCATTCGCCAAGCCAACCCTCCATCACCTGACCGTGGCCGTGGCCGCGCCCGAGAAGGTCGTCGACGCCGTTCGCGGTCGGGATGCGTTGGCGATCAATGAGGTTGGCGATGACGCTGCGGCCCGACAACAGGTGCGTGAACGGACGGCCGATTCCGCTTTCGTCGTCGGCCCCGGCGGCGAGATGACCATCTACGTCGCAGGCGGTGGTGGCCGAAGCGTGGCAACGGCTGCTGAAACGGTCGGCCGCGAGGTTGCGGCCAGCGGCGGATTCGCCGCCACTGTGCGGGATATCGCGCCGACGTCGGCCGCGGACCCGTCGGGTACCGTCGAGTTTTACGCGATCATCTTCATCTCGATCGGGGCGTCACTGGGCGCCACCGCTTTCGGTTACATCATGGGCAAGGTGCGCAGGCCCACAAGGTTTCTGCTGCGAACGCTGACGCTGATGGGTTACTCGGCATTGCTCGCCGGCGTCGTGACGGTCTACGTCGACGCCGTGCTGGGCGCGTTGCCCGGGCATACGTGGGCCGTCTTCGGGGCGCTGTGGCTCTACGCGATGGCGGTCGCGGGCGCCGTCACGGGTGTCGCAGCCGCGTTCGGAGCGCCCGCGTCGATGCTGCTGACCTTGTTCCTGGTCGTGGTCGGCAACGCGGCGGCCGCGGGCCCGGTCGGCAGGCCGCTGTTGTCCGGCTTCTACTCGACCTTCTCGATGATCGTCCCGCAGGGTTCGGGCGTCGCGTTGCTGCGCAGTATCTCGTACTTCGACGGCAACGGTGTCCAGGCACCGCTGGTCACGCTGGGGGTATGGGCTGCGGCGGGTTGTCTGCTCGCGGTCCTCGCCACGGCATCTCGGGTGAATTATCGTGCGCTGTATGAGCGTTTCGCCGGACGGGCAGTACTACGACCTCGGGTCCTATCACCGACCGATTGACACGCCGTCGCCGCAGGCGCAGATCTGGTTCGACCGGGGACTCGTATGGGCCTATGCGTTCAACCACGAAGAGGCGATCCGGTGCTTCGAGCGTGCCCTCGACCTCGATCCGGATCTGGCCGTTGCCCGCTGGGGTATCGCCTATTCCATCGGCCCGAACTACAACAAGGCCTGGGAGGCATTCGACCCGGTCGATATGGCGGCGTCGCTGGCCCGCGCCCGGATGGAACTCGGGCTGGCCGCCAGCGGGCGGGCATCGGCAACCGAACGCGGGCTGATCGAGGCCCTGCAGGCCCGCTTCCCCACCGGCGATCCCGACGACACCGACGTGCTGCAGGCCGGCCACACCGCTTACGCCGACGCGATGGCGAAGCTCGCCGAGGCGTATGCCGGAGATATCGACGTGCAGGCGTTGGCCGCCGACGCGTTGGTCAATGTCACGGCGTGGGCGTTGTGGGACACCCGAACTGGAGATCCCGCTCCCGGATCACGGGTGGTCGAGGCCAAGCGAATACTCGACGACGCGCTGACCACGCCCGCCGGCCGCGAACATCCCGGCGTGCTGCACCTGTATCTGCACACCATGGAGATGTCGGCCACCCCGCAGGACGCACTGCCCGCGGCCGACCTGCTGCGCGGTCTGGTGCCGGATGCGGGTCACCTGCAACACATGGCCAGCCATATCGACGTGCTGTGCGGCGACTACCGAAACTCGGTGGTGTCGAATCTGACTGCGGTGCAGGCTGATCGGCTCTTCGTCGAGCGTGAGGGGCCGCTGAACTTCTACTCGCTCTACCGCGCGCACAATTTGCACTTCGTGGTCTATTCGGCGATGTTCGAGGCTAACTCAGCGACCGCGCTGCACGCCGCCGACGACCTCGCGGGACAGCTGACTCCCGAACTGCTGGCGATCGAGTCGCCGCCTATGGCGGACTGGCTGGAAGCGTTCGTGCCGTTGCGGATTCATGTGCTTGTCCGGTTCGGCCGCTGGGACGACCTGATCGCCGAGCCCGTGCCCGACGACGTCGACGTGTATAGCACGACGGCGGCGACCATCCACTACGGCCGCGGGGTTGCCCACGCCGCGAAGGGCCAATTGCCGCAGGCGCACGCGGAACGGGAGGCGTTCGCCTCGGCCTATGACTGTATCCCCGACTCCCGCTACCTGTTCAACAACACCGCCCGTGACATTCTGGCCATCGCCGCCGAGATGCTTGACGGCGAAATCGCCTATCGGGAGGGGCAGTTCGAGGAAGCGTTCGCGCATCTGCGGCGCGCGATCGAGCTCGACGACGCCTTGCCTTATGACGAACCCTGGGGATGGATGCAGCCGACCCGGCACGCGTACGGCGCGCTGTTACTGGAGCAGGGCCGCGTCGAGGAAGCAGCCGAGGTGTATGCGGCCGATCTCGGGCTGGACCCCATCTTGAGCCGGCCGTGTCAGCATCCCGGCAATGTGTGGAGCCTGCACGGCTATCACGAGTGCCTACAGCGGTTGGGCCGCACCGCCGAGGCAGGCATCATCGGTCAGCAGTTGGCGCTGGCGTCTGCCCGCGCCGACGTGCCGATCGCAGCGTCCTGTGCGTGCCGGCTCGACGTCGCCGGACCGTGTCACTGACCTGTCAGGCCGGCGCTTCGTGCAACTCGATCGGATTGCCGTCGGGGTCGGTGATCTGGATCTGTTTGCCGCCGGGGCCGACCTTGATGTCGTTGCGGAAGGTCACGCCGGCGCTGTGCAGACGGTCGACCTCCGCCTCGAGATCGTCGACGTAGAGCACGATCCGGTTCCACCCGCCGGGCTCCTGGCTTTGGCCGTCCACCGGTCGAGATCCCGAGCTCTCCGGCCCGCTCAGCAGCAGGTTCAGAGCCCCGCGCGAAACGATCGCAACCGGTCCGGCGCGCTGTTCGAGCCGGAACCCGAGCTGGCTCGTATAGAACTCGATCCCGCGATCGAGATCCCCGAGCTGGTAGCGCACGACGGCATCGCCCGTGCTCGTCGGCCTCCAAGGCGCAGAAGAACGCTGTGGATCTTCATATTGAGTCATGCACCCTCCAATCGAGCCCGAATACAGCAGCTACCCGCTACATGCCCCAAGGTTATGTGGAGGCGGGATCAACGTATTGGAAGAATTTGACCCCGACAGCACCGACAGGTGGAGCTCCTTGACTCGTTCGCTCGCGGGAGCAAGCTGTTTCGGCGACGTGCCAGCGAACTCACTTACATCGTGAATGAGATGCGATTGGTCGAAATAGCCACATGCGCGAGCCAATTGCGCCCAGTCAACAGCGCTGCCGGATCGCGCGAGCGCAGTGGCCCGCTGGAACCGCAGCACCCGGCTCAGCCGCTTGGGGGTCATGCCGACCTCCGCTGTGAATACCTCGATCAGCCTGCGCCGACTGAGCTGAACGCAGGCCGCCACATCGCCGACGGTCACACCCGGCCGCGAAAGCTGATCGAGCGCTACCGGCACCGCGGGGTGGCCGCGGCGAACGTCCGATAGCCGGCACAGCAGCGCCTGTTCGAGCAGAGCAAATCGGCATGCCGGCGTGGCGGCGAGGATCAATCGCTCTCTCAGTTCGATCGCCGAAGGTCCCCACAGTGTCTCGAGATCTACGTGCCGGTCAACGAGCTCGCCCGGTGGCAGTCCGATAAACGGCATCGCACCACCGGGCCGAAAGTGGACACCGACGATCGCCGCGTGGTCACGCGGGTCGATCACGAAATAGCGCCGATAGGAGCCGGACACTACCGTGCCGGTGTATCGCTGCCAGGCCATGCTGTGTGGATCCTGAATGCTTAGCGCATCCCTCTGCAGGTTGATAACCAGCTCGAGCGTGCCACTTGGGACGATTCGTTCTGTTGAGTGCGCCGGTGCATCGTGCAGCAGCCACAGGTATGCCACGAAGTCCGCGAGCGGTGGGCCTGGACGATGCGTCAGGTACTGCACTATCCCAGGATGCCCACTCAACCGAAACTGACACGCTCCAGCCAGAAGTCGAGGAGCTCGCCGTCGCCGGTCACTTCGACGCGGCGCGAATCGACGGGGATGCGCCGATAGGTCGTCAGCAGCAGATCCGTCACCGGCCCCCGCATTCCGGCTGCCGTCGGTTCATCGGACCGGCGCCACGCGATCACGTCTCCGGTGAAATCCAGCAGCCACGCGTTACCAGTATCGGTTGCATGGAGTCCGATCGTCCTACCCGGACCAAGTAGCTCCCGCATCCAAGGATGGACATCGAAATGAAATGGCAGACAGCCGAGTTCGAGCCACTCGTCCACGCCGTCAACCGCTACGTCGCTATCCAGCACATAGTCCATGCCGAGCGCGGCGGCGGCGTCGGCCCGGTGGATCGCGGTTTCATGGGTGAACCGACGCGCATAGAACGCCGAACCGCCGCCCTCGACCGGGCACCACATCTGAGCCTCCGGTCCCGCCGCTGTCAAGATGAAGGCCAGCTGCTCAGCGGCCGCCGTAAGCGAGGTGGCAAGCAGGGTCGGGTCCCCTTCGGTGAAGGCGGACAGGTCACGCAGAGCGACGTCCGGCGGCGGTGCGGCGGCGCGCGTCGCGACGATCTCGGCCGCCCACCGCAGGCCTCCGTCGACGTGGCGCACCAGCTGTGAGGCGTTCCAGCCCGGACACGTCGGCACCGGCCGGCTGAGGTCTGCCACGCCGAGGTAGCCGGTCAGCAGCGCGGTCTGCGCGATGATCTCGGTGCAGTACCGGTCGAAATCCATCACGCCGCAGGCACCTCGCCGAGCCAGATGTGGAACGTGTCGAGCCGGCAGATCAGACCGTCGGCGAACGTGAATACCTCCGAGTAGACGAACTCCACCGGGTCGCCATCGCCGAGGGCAACGCTGCCGTGACCGACCACCGCCACCGTCTCGTCCTCCTCGATCAGCCGGTCCAAGGTCAGCTGCGGATTGGGTCCGCCGCCGTCGGCTTCTTCGGCGAACGCATCCCTGCCAACCAGCGTCTTGTCGCCGCGTAAGGCCCACACCACGTCCTCGGTCAGGCACGACAGGATCTTCTCCAGGTCTCCTGTACGGAACCCGTCGGTGTACTTCTCGACCATCGCCTTCTGCCCGGTCACCTCATCACCTCCTATCGTTCGGCCCCGCCGGTTCGCCAAACTCATCGTGACACCGGCTGCGTAAACTCACCGCCTGTGGCCATCAGCGACGACGACCTGGACCGGCTCGGCCGGTGCGTCGAGCTCGCGCGCACGGCCCTGGACGCCGGCGACGAACCGTTCGGCTCGATTCTGGTCAGCGCGGACGGCCGAACACTGTTCGAGGACCGCAACCGGGTCAAGGACGGCCCACCCTTCAATGCCACCCGCCATCCCGAGTTCGCCATCGCCCAGTGGGCGGTGGCCAACCTGACTCCGGCCGAGCGGGCGGACGCGACCGTCTACACCTCCGGCGAGCACTGCCCGATGTGCGCGGCCGGCCACGCCTGGGTCGGCTTGGGCCGCATCGTCTACGCCACATCGGCGGCACAGCTGACCCAGTGGCTCACCGAATGGGGCGCCCCGCCCCCGCCCGTGGCCCCACTTCCCATCACCACCGTCGCGCCCGGGGTCGTGACAGAAGGCCCTGCCGCCCAGTTCGCCGACACCATGAAGTCGCTCTACCAAGCGAAGTTCGCGGCATGAGCGAGCCGGGGTGGATCCAGTACGCGATCTGGTGGCATGTCTATCCGCTCGGCTTCGTCGGCGCGTTTCCCGCCGATCCACCGCCGAGCGCCGACGAGCACCGGCTGCGCCGCATCATCGAATGGCTCGACCACGCCCTCGAACTCGGCGCCTCCGGTATCGCGCTCGGTCCGATATTCGCTTCCCGCACGCACGGCTACGACACCACCGACCACTATCGGATCGACCCGCGACTCGGTGACGACGGGGATTTCGACGAACTGGTCACCGAAGCACACCGGCGAGGTCTGCGTATCCTGCTCGACGGCGTCTTCAACCATGTCGGAACCGACTTTCCACGCTATCGCGACGCCGTCGCAGGACCCGACACCGCGTGGTTCCGCCATAACGGCAACGACTTCGAGACATTCGAGGGTCACGGTGAGCTGATCACTCTCAACCACGACAACCCCGATGTGGTCGACTACACCGTCGACGTGATGGCGCACTGGCTGCGTCGCGGAGCCGACGGATGGCGTCTCGACGCGGCCTACGCCGTCCCCGACCGGTTCTGGGCGCAGGTGTTGCCACGGGTTCGGGAGCAGTTTGGCGACGCATGGTTCGTCGGTGAAGTCATCCACGGGGACTACCAGGCGCACGTCCGGGAAGCGCGCTTCGACTCGGTCACCCAGTATGAGCTGTGGAAGGCGACATGGAGCAGTCTGAACGACGGTAACCTCCACGAGCTCGACTGGGCGCTTCAGCGGCACAACGACTTTCTCGATGCGTTCGTCCCGATGACCTTCATCGGCAACCATGACGTCACCAGGATCGCCAGCCAGCTGGAGAACACCCAGCATCTCGAACACGCGCTGGTGATCCTGTTCACCGTCGGCGGCACCCCGAGCGTCTACGCGGGCGACGAATCGGCCTATCGCGGAATCAAGGAGGAACGGGTCGGCGGTGACGACGCCGTGCGGCCCGAATTCACCTCTCCGCTCATGGGTGTCGATGACCACGGCCGCGACATCTACCGTTTGCATCAGTACCTGATCGGATTGCGCCGACGGCACCCGTGGCTGCACACCGCTAGAACATCCGCGTCGAAGCTGGCCAACACGCAATACGTCTACCAGACCCGCGGCGATTCCGACGTTCTGCTGGTCGCGCTCAATGTCGACGACGCACCGATGACGCTGTCGCTGAACGAGTTCGGGTTCGGACAGGGCCGGATCGTCGCGGGCTCCGGCGCACCGCCGGAAGACGTGATTGCCCAGGCCGAGATCGAGCCGCACGGCTGGCTGATCCTCGCACCTAGCTGATCGTCAGGACAGCAGCGCCAGCGTCGCCGGGTCCTGCTCGCCGCCGTAGAACTTATCCAGCACCGCGACGAAGTCGGCGTTGTCGTCCGCCGTCCTGGCGAACAACGTCATCGACGACCGCAGCTTCATATCGTCGGGCCAGCCGAAGATGTCCTCGGCCGAGCGGCCGTCGATCCGGGCGACCATCCTCGCGCACTCCCGGAGCCGCGGACCGAGCAGGTCGTGGGCCAGGTACGCGCGCGCCTCGTCGGCCGACGAGATCGCGAATCGGACCGCCGTCGGGCTGCTGCCCAACCCGCGCAGCTGCGGGAATATGAACCACATCCAGTGGCTTCGCTTTCGGGCGGCAGTCAGTTCGTCGATGACGGTGTCATAGATGCGATCTTGCGCGTCGACGAACCGCTGCAGGTCAAATGGATCGTTGGTCGCCGCCATGTCGTGATTTCCTCCCTGTGATGAAGGCTCCAAGTTTCACCAGATAGTCTTCGCCTGGGAGCCGATTTCCTGCGAAAGGACGCCCATGCCGCCTTGGTCCACGGGCCGCAACGGTGCGTCGACGGTCACCGACGAGCAGACCGACCTCGGACCGACCCACGGGATCGGGCGATTTTCCGGGCGTCGTCTGCTGTCGCGGGTCAGCATCCAGTCAAAGCTGCTGGTCATGCTGCTGCTGACCAGCATTCTGTCGGCGGCGGTGGTGGGTGCCATCGGCTTCCACTCGGGTCGTACGTCCCTGCGGGCATCGGCGTTCGAGCGGCTGACGGAGATCCGAGGATCGCAGTCGCGCCAACTCCAGGCCAAGTTCACCGACCTCGAGGATGTCCTGATCACCCTCACCCGCGGGACGACAACCACCGAGGCCATCGAGGCTTACACCGCCGCGTTCAACCAACTCAACACTTCAACGATCAACCCTGCCCAATGGCAATCGGTCGTCGATTATTACAACAACCAGTTCCTGAAGGCCGAACAGGCGCAGACCGGGGACGCCATCGACGTCGACGCGCTGCTGCCCGCTTCGAACGCACAGCGGTATCTCCAGGCCTACTACACCGCTCCCTTCAGTGACTGGGACAAGGCCATCCGGTTCGACGACGCTCGCGACGGCAGCGCATGGTCGGCGGCCGACGCTCGGTTCAACGACTTCTTCCGCACGATGGTGCTTCGCTTCAACTTCGAGGACGTGTTGCTGCTCGATACGGCGGGCAATGTGGTCTACACGGCCTACAAGGGTGTCGATCTCGGGACCAACGTCCTCACCGGCCCGTTTCGCGAGAGTTCACTGCCTGACGCTTACGAAAAGGCCCTGGCATCCAACACCGTGGACTATGTGGGCGTCACCGACTTCAGCGATTACCAGCCAGCCGACGAACCGACCGCCTGGATGGTCGCGCCGGTGGGACCTCCAGGAAAGGCCGAAGGTGTTCTCGCGCTGCAGTTCCCGATCTCCTCGATCAACCGGTTGATGACCGCGGACCAAAAGTGGGAAGCAGCCGGGATGGGCAAGACCGGCGAGACGTTCCTGGTGGGTCCGGACGGGCTGATGCGCTCGGACTCGCGGCTGTTCCTGGAGAACCCCGAGCAGTTCAAGGGCGACGTCGTCGAAGCCGGAACACCGCCCGACGTCGCCGAGGACTCGATCCGCCAAAATGGCACCACGCTGGTACAGCCAGTCGAGACCGAGGCCACCCGCCGGGCCCTGCGTGGCCAGACCGGCACGATCATCGAGGACGACTACCTCGGGCACAGGACGTTACAGGCCTACGCACCGGTAAACCTGGATGGCCTGAACTGGTCGATCGTCGCAAAAATCGACACCGAAGAGGCATTCACGCCGGTGGCGACATTCACCCGCACACTTGTGGTGTCGACGGCTTTGATCATTTTTGTCGTCTCTCTCGCGGCCATGCTGTTGGCGCGACTGTTCGTGCGGCCGATCCGTCGGCTCGAGGCTGGTGCCCAACGGGTCAGTTCCGGCGACTACAACGTGAAGGTGCCGGTGGAGTCGCGCGACGAGTTCGGCGATCTCACCGTGGCGTTCAACGACATGAGCCGCAACCTCACGATCAAAGAGGAGTTGCTCGCCGAGCAACATCGCGAGAACGACCGACTGCTGCTTTCGCTGATGCCCGAGCCTGTGGGGCAGCGCTATCGGGAGGGTGAGGAGACGATCGCGCAGGATCACCAGAACGTCACCGTGATCTTTGCCGACGTCGTGGGCCTGGACAAGCTGACAGACGAGATCACCTCGGATGAGCTGCTGGTCATCGTGAACAAGTTGACGCGGCAGTTCGACGCGGCCGCAGAGAATCTCGGTGTCGAGCAAGTCCGCACCCTGCACAACGGCTATCTGGCCGGCTGTGGATTATCAGTGCCGCGATTGGACAATGTGCGGCGCACCGTTGACTTCGCGGTCGAAATGCAGCGCACGGTCGACCGATTCAACGTAGAGACCGGTCACAACCTCAAACTGCGGGCCGGCGTCGACACCGGCTCAGTGACCAGCGGGCTGGTCGGCCGCTCGACCCTGGCCTATGACATGTGGGGATCGGCGGTGAACCTCGCGTATCAGGTGCAGAGCGGCTCGCCGCAAGCCGGCGTTTACGTCAGCTCGGCGGTGTACGAAGTGATGCGCGAAAGCCGCAACTTCGAGTCCGCCGGGACGATCACCGTCGACGGGGAAGCACAACCGATCTGGCGGCTGACGGAGCGGCAATCATGACCAGCGCGCTCGATGCGCCCTGGTTCTACTGGGCAGTCGGCGTGGCGATCGGCTTTCCGATCTGCCTGATCCTGCTCACCGAGCTGCACAGCGCGCTGCGCCGCCGTGGCAGCATCCTCGCTCGGCCGGTCCACCTGGTGCGCAACTACATCCTGCCTCTCGGTGCGCTGTTGATTCTCCTCGTCGGAGCTATGCAAATTTCAGGCGAGACGACACCGGTGCGCGTGGTTGCGACGGCGTTCGGTTTCGTCGTGCTGGTGCTGCTGCTCTCGGGCACCAACGCCACGTTGTTCCAGGGGGCCCCGGCAGGAAGCTGGCGCCATCGGATTCCGTCGATCTTTCTCGACGTGGCGCGGTTCGCGTTGATTGCGTTGGGCGTAGGCTTGATCCTCGCCTATATCTGGGGCGCACATATCGGCGGGCTGTTCACCGCGCTAGGCGTGTCGTCGATCGTGCTCGGGCTGACCCTGCAGAACTCCGTCGGGCAAATCATCTCGGGCCTGCTCGTCCTCTTCGAGCAGCCGTTTCAGCTCGGCGACTGGATAGAAACGCCGACGGCAAAAGGCCGCGTGGTCGAAGTCAACTGGCGCGCAACACATATCGACACCGGCAACGGGCTGCTTATCATGCCCAACTCGGTACTGGCTGCCGCATCCTTCACGAACTTCTCCCGGCCGCCCGGCGCTCACTCCCTCAGTGTGACCACGGTGTTCGCGGTCGACGACCCGCCCGACGACGTCCGCGAGATGTTGAACCGGGTCGCGTCCGCGCTGCCACAATTGCGGCCCGACGCGGCGCCGTCGACCGCGCCGGTGGGCGGGCTCCAGTACAAGACACTGATACCGATGCGCACTCCAGCCGACGATTTCGCGGCCCAATCGATGTTCCTGCGCTGGGTCTGGTATGCATCGCGGCGGTACGGACTCCATCTCGACGAGGCCGAAGACGAATTCGAGACGCCAGAGCGGCGCGAACGATCCATTCGAATCATCGCCCCCACTCTGCGGTTGAACCAGGCGGAACAGCAGGAGATGCTCGACCACGCCCGTCTCACCCGATATGGCGCCGACGAGAATATCCAGATATCCGGTGAGGTTCCCAAACGGATGACCTTCATCGTAGACGGGCGAGTTCGGCTGGTCGTCAGCGGCGACGACGGCGTGATCATCCCGCTGCAAACCCTAGAGCGGGGCGACTTTCTGGGTCAGACCGCCCTTACCCGGGAGCCCGTCGTGGCGCGGGCCTATGCGCTCGAAGAGGTGACCGTCGTGCGGGTGGAGAGAGACTACATCGAAGAACTCGTGGCGCGAAAGCCGTTGCTGCTGCAGGATATTGGTCGCTCTATTGAGGAGCGGCGCGCCAGCCTGCGGCGGAAGCTGGCCGCGGCGTCCGAGTAGCTGTTGCCATGAAGCGTCGACTGCCGAGGACTCGCGACCTTGCCCCGCTGATCCAGTTCAAAAAGCCGGAGCTGAACGGAACCAAGCGGCGACTCGCGGCCGCATTGACGATCGACGACCTGCGCCGAATCGCCAAGCGGCGCACCCCGAAAGCGGCGTTCGACTACACCGACGGTGCCGCGGAGGAAGAACTGTCACTGGCCAGGGCGCGACAGGCCTTCCGCGACATCCAGTTTCACCCGACGATCCTGCGCGACGTCGCCGAGATAGACACCGGATGGGAGGTGCTCGGTGCGCGAGTCGCGCTGCCGTTCGGCATTGCGCCGACGGGGTTCACCCGGCTGATGCACACCGAGGGCGAGGTGGCGGGTGCACATGCCGCGGCGAGGGCGGGCATCCCGTTTTCGTTGTCGACGCTGGGCACTTCATCCATCGAGGATGTCAAATCGGCGAACCCGAACGGCCGCAACTGGTTTCAGCTCTACATGTGGAAGGACCGTGATCGGTCGATGGCGTTGGTGGAGCGGGCCGCGGCGGCGGGCTTCGACACCATGCTGGTCACCGTCGACGTTCCCGTCGCAGGCGCGCGTCTTCGCGATACCCGGAATGGCATGTCCATCCCGCCCGCGCTGACGATGCGCACCGTCCTGGACGCGGTACCCCACCCCGGCTGGTGGTTCGACCTGCTGACCACCGAACCGTTGTCGTTCGCGTCCTTGGACCGTTGGCCCGGCACGGTGGCCGAATACCTGGACACCATGTTCGACCCCACCGTGACGTTCGACGACCTGGCCTGGATCAAGTCACAGTGGCCGAACAAATTGGTGGTCAAGGGAATTCAGACGCTGGAGGACGCGAAGTCGGTGGTGGAGCTCGGTGTCGACGGCATCGTGCTGTCCAACCACGGCGGCCGGCAGCTCGACCGAGCGCCCGTGCCGTTTCATCTACTGCCCACCGTCGCAAGCGAACTCGGCGGCGATACCGAGATCGTGCTCGACACCGGCATCATGTCCGGCGCCGACATCGTCGCCGCTGTGGCGCTCGGCGCTCGGTTCACGCTGGTCGGCCGGGCCTACCTCTACGGGCTGATGGCCGGCGGCGAAGCCGGAGTCGACCGCGCCATTGAAATCCTGTCCGAACAGGTGGGCCGCACGATGCGGCTACTCGGCGTGACCTGCTTGGAAGAGCTGGCGCCGCGCCACGTGACCCAACTGTTCAACCGCTGATTCGCCAGCTCAGACGGCGTACATGAGCGCCGAGTCCGCGCCGAGTCGCAATCGTTAGCCTTTCGCGACTTCGCAACGCTGTGTTGGTACGCGTGTGACGTATGTGGCGCATGTTTCACTTGCGCTCGCAAAGCAACGGCAATTGCTTGTGGCTTGTCAGAGGAAAGGTGGGTTGGTTGCCGTGTTGAGGTTAAGAGAGTTTCGAGGTAAGTCCGCACGGAAGTTCGTGCGCCGGTTGGCGGTGAGTGCCGTGATGGCGGCAGCACTGCCGGGGCTGATCGGTTTCGCCGGGGGTGCGGCGACCGCTGGAGCCTTCTCCCGACCGGGTCTGCCCGTCGAGTACCTGATGGTTCCATCACCGTCGATGAACCGCGACATCAAGATCCAGTTCCAGGGCGGCGGACCGCACGCGGTCTATCTGCTCGACGGACTGCGGGCGCAGGACGAGTACAACGGCTGGGACATGGAGACGCCCGCGTTCGAGTGGTACTACGGCTCGGGGTTGTCGGTGGTCATGCCGGTGGGCGGCATGTCCAGCTTCTACACCGACTGGTATCGGCCGTCGGAGGGCAACGGTCAGGACTACACCTACAAGTGGGAGACCTTCCTGACCCAGGAACTGCCCGCGTGGCTGGAAGCGAACAAGGGTGTTTCGCAGGCCGGCAACGCCGTCGTCGGCCTCTCCATGGCGGGCAGCACCGCACTGACCTACTCGATCTACTACCCGCAGAAGTTCATCTACGCGGCGTCGCTGTCGGGCTTCCTCAATCCGTCCGAGGGTTGGTGGCCGATGCTGATCGGTCTCGCGATGAACGACTCCGGCGGCTACAACGCGGAGAGTATGTGGGGCCCGTCGTCCGATCCGGCCTGGAAGCGCAACGACCCGATGGTCAACATCGCTCAGTTGGTCGCCAACAACACCAGGCTCTGGATCTACTGCGGCACCGGTACGCCCTCGGATCTCGACACCGGAGACTCGGGCGGCAATCTGATGGCGGCGCAGTTCCTCGAAGGGTTCACGTTGCGGACCAACGTCTCCTTCCGCGACACCTACGTCGCCGCGGGCGGTCAGAACGGGGTCTTCAACTTCCCGCCGAACGGGACGCACAGCTGGGGCTACTGGGGTCAGCAGCTCGAGCAGATGAAGCCCGATCTCCAACGGGTGCTGGGCGCGTCACCCACCTCCGCATAACAGCACCTCCCTTCAGTGAGCCTGTCGCTACCCCGGCGGCAGGCTCACTGCTTTGGGTGACACCCAGTCACAGCCGGGTGCGCAGCGCGATGTCCTCGTCGAACTCGGCCAGCATGGCCTCGGTCAGGGTTGGCCGGGTATCGGCGATGGCGGACAGATAGTCGTCGGTGTGGGCGGGCTCGCCGCGCCGGAACTCTATCTCCCGTTCGAAGGCGGACTGGGCTCCCTTGTGGGCGGCGAATTCGATGTCGGCAGGGGTGAACATGGCACTTGCCTCGACCAACTTGTCGATCTCCACGGATTCCGTCATCGGCCCCAGATACCTACTCCAGATCGCGGCGCGGGCCATGGAATCCGGCGGACCGACCGGGATGATGTAGTCGAACCGGCCTGGCCGCAGGAAGGCCGAATCGAGAGATCGCACCGAGTTCGTCGCACAGACGAGCAGCCGCTCGTCGTGCTGACGAAAGGCCGGAATCAGTTTCAGCAGTTCGTTCGTCACACCGTGTGTCGGATCCGAGGGAACCCCTGACCTGCAGCCGGCGATCTCCTCCACTTCGTCGATGAAGACCAGCGCCGCTTCCAGTTCCATCAGGGTCGTGAACGCCTCGCGAAGGGCGCTGGCCATCGCAACGTCAGGAGCCGCAAGCCGCGACGGGAACAGCTCGACGAACGGCCAGCCGAGCCGACCCGCCACCGCCTTGGCAAAACTTGTCTTCCCCGTACCGGGCGGGCCGAACAGAATGACCGCCTTGGGCGGGCGAACGCCGTACTGTGCAGCGGCGTTCGGTTCGACGAGCGGCAGGACGATGCGGCGCTCGATGATCTGCTTCTCCGCTTCCATGCCTGCCATCGCCTGCCAGAGTCCACTCGGCATGACTTGGCCGCCGAGATTGGCCAGCAGTCCCGCATCTGCGGCGCCGACATGGTCGACCTTCTCGAAGTAGCTCAACCCGGTGCGTTCGGAGTAGCCGGAATTGTGAAGGGCGACCGCCCCGGTCGCATCCGCGGGCAGCAGCGCGCTGATCCGCCGAACGCCCATCGTCCGGAGCCGGATCTCGAGCTCGCCGAGGAGCGCGCTGCCGATGCCCCGGTTCCGCCAGAGGCTGCTCAGCGCCACCACCGATATCCAGGCCCGCTCCCCCTGCAACTGTGCGGCCGCCATGCCGACGATGTCGTCACCGATCACGGCCACCACGGCGGGCTCGCCGCACCTGGCGGTCGAGATCACCTCCGAAACTCCGAACACCGGATGCGTCTCGTCGAGGCTCCGGCTCTGGTCCCAGAGGCAGATCGCCTGGTCGAGGTCGTCGTCATGGAAATCGCGCAGTCGCCAAGGGGGCATGACCGTGGGTACCTGGCCGAGCGGTCGTCGGGCATCGCCCAAATGGGTGGTCCGGCCGGGGAGCGCTGCTGCTGACGGCCGCAAACTTCCTGGTCGGCCGTTTGATCCAGGTCTGCTGGGAACAAAGGAGCGCCGGTCAAGGTTGAGCGCATCAGGCTGAACTTTGGAGGACTGAATGCCTGAAGCAATTTCAGTGCCCGTGTTGTTTGTCAGCGAGCCGATCGTGCTGCCCGGAATGGTGGTGCCCATCGAGCTCGACGACGCCGCGCGCACCGCCGTAGACGCCGCACAGGCCAGTGAAAACGGCAAGTTACTGATCGCCCCGCGGCTCGACGACCGCTACCCCACCTACGGCGTTCTTGCGTCGATCGTGCAGGTCGGGCGGGTTCCCGGCGGTGGCGATGCCGCCGTCGTCCGCGGTGACCGGCGTGCTCATATCGGATCCGGCACCACCGGACCGGGTGCGGCGTTGTGGGTCGAGGTGACCGAGGTCGCTGACATGGACGCCGACGACGAGACGAAGGCGCTGGCCGCCGAGTACAAGAAGCTGCTGCTGGCGATGCTCCAGCGGCGTGAGGCGTGGCAGATCATCGACTTCGTCAACAAGCTGACCGACTCGTCGCAACTGGCCGACACGGCCGGATACGCGTCATATCTGACCGACGTGCAGAAGCGGCAGCTGCTGGAGACACCGGATGTGGCCGAGCGGTTGCGCGCGCTGATCGACTGGACCAGCGGTCACCTCGCCGAGGTGGAGGTCAACGACAAGATCGCCGACGACGTCCGCGACGGCATGGAGAAGACGCAGAAGGAGTTCCTGCTGCGTCAGCAACTCGCCGCCATCCGCAAGGAACTCGGCGAGGGCGAGCCGGACGGTTCCGACGACTACCGGGCCCGGATCGAGGCCGCCGACCTGCCCGATAAGGTCCGCGAGGCGGCGCTTCGCGAGGTCGGCAAGCTGGAACGCTCGAGCGAGCAGAGCCCGGAGGGCGGGTGGATCCGCACCTGGCTGGACACCGTGCTCGACCTGC
This sequence comes from uncultured Actinomycetota bacterium, assembly GCA_963713225.1. GTDB lineage: Bacteria > Actinomycetota > Actinomycetes > Mycobacteriales > Mycobacteriaceae > Mycobacterium. The sequence continues at coordinate 469,226 of CAVQLB010000008.1, forward strand.
CGTGGAATGTCACAACCGAGGACTCCACCGACCTGAAGGCGGCCCGCGAAATCCTCGACGCCGATCACCACGGGCTGGACGACGTGAAGGACCGCATCGTCGAGTACCTCGCCGTGCGGGCGCGTCGCGCCCAACGTGGCATGGCGGTCGTCGGCGGACGCGGTTCCGGTGCCGTGATGGTGCTGGCCGGTCCCCCAGGTGTCGGCAAGACCTCGCTCGGTGAGAGCGTGGCACGCGCTTTGGGCCGCAAGTTCGTTCGCGTCGCCCTTGGCGGCGTGCGCGACGAGGCCGAGATCCGTGGGCACCGTCGCACGTATGTCGGCGCGCTTCCCGGTCGGCTGGTGCGCGCGATCGGCGAGGCGGGCTCGATGAACCCCGTCGTACTGCTCGACGAGATCGACAAGGTGGGCTCCGACTACCGGGGCGATCCGAGCGCCGCACTGCTCGAGGTGCTCGATCCGGCGCAGAACCACACGTTCCGCGACCACTACCTCGATCTGGATCTGGACCTGTCCGATGTGGTGTTCCTCGCGACGGCCAACGTCATCGAGAACATTCCGTCGGCGCTGCTGGACCGGATGGAGCTGGTGCAGATCGACGGCTACACCGAGGACGACAAGGTCGCCATCGCCCGCGACTTCCTGCTGCCCCGGCAGCGTGAGCGGGCGGCGCTGACGACCGACGAGGTCGAGGTCACCGACGAAGCGCTACGCAAGATCGCGGCTGACTACACCCGCGAACCGGGTGTGCGGCAGTTCGAGCGGCTGCTCGCCAAGGCGATGCGCAAGGCGGCGACGAAGCTGGCGGAAAACCCTGAGAGGTTGACGATCGACGAGCCGGATCTCGTCGGCTACCTCGGCCGCCCGCGGTTCACCCCGGAATCGGCCGAGCGCACAGCCGTGCCGGGCGTGGCCACCGGCCTTGCCGTCACCGGCCTCGGCGGGGATGTGCTCTACATCGAAGCCGGGTCCAATGAGGGCGAGGCGAGCCTGCAGCTCACCGGCCAGCTCGGCGACGTGATGAAGGAGTCGGCGCAGATCGCGCTGTCCTATGTCCGCTCGCACGCCGCGGAGCTCGGCGTCGACCTGGCGGCGCTGGACCGCAAGATCCACGTGCACGTGCCGGCCGGTGCGGTGCCGAAGGACGGCCCGTCCGCGGGCGTCACGATGGTCACCGCCCTGGTGTCGATGGCGACCGGACGTCAGGTCCGCGCCGACGTCGGTATGACCGGCGAGGTGACGCTGAATGGTCGGGTACTGCCCATCGGTGGGGTGAAGCAGAAGCTGCTGGCCGCTCAGCGCGCCGGTCTGTCAACGGTTTTCATCCCCCAGCGAAACGAACCCGACCTGGACGACGTGCCTGCGGAGGTGCTCGAGGCCCTGGAGGTGCGGCCGATGACCGATGTCGCCGACATCGTCGCGCAGGCACTGGAACCGGTCGAGGCGGCGGCTACGAGCGCCGCCTAGTGTCGCCTGTCGGCGCTACCGTCGTCGCATGGCATATGACGAGGACCTGGCCGACCGCGTCCGCGAGCTCGTAGCCGCCGAGAAGGGCGTCGACGAGAAGCGGATGTTCGGCGGGCTGGCGTTTCTGATCAACGGCAACATGTCGGTGGCGGTCAGCGGCAACGGCGGGCTGATGGTGCGGGTGCCTCCCGATGAGACCGACAAGCTGCTGACGCGCCCGCACGTCGAACCGATGGTGATGGCCGGTCGCGAGACCCGCGGCTGGCTGCGTGTGTCGGTTGCCGGAGTCAGGACGAAACGCCAGCTCCAGCCCTGGGTCAGCCGAGGTGTCGACTACGCCAAGGCCCTTCCGCCGAAGTGACGACCCGGTTACTGCGCAGAACCAACGGGTAAGCGTCCCGAATGGCACTGTCCCGTCGGCGAGCGCACAGCCACGTACGGTTTCGGCCCAGAATTCTGTACTACAGTGCGCGCTCGGCGATGATCGATGAGGCCGGGGCGGAGCCTCACCACGACCTGCGTGCCGAACTGGTCACGTGATCCGGATCGGGACCTCGGGCTGGTCCTACGACCACTGGACCGATGTCCTGTATCCCCCGAAGCTGCCGGTCTCGAAGCGGCTGTCCCGCTATGTCGAAGTGTTCGACACCGTCGAACTCAACGCCAGCTTCTACCGGTGGCCGCGGGACGCCGCGTTTACAGGATGGCGCCAACGCCTGCCCGAAGGCTTCACCATGGCGGTCAAGGCGCATCGCGGGTTGACCCACTTCCGTCGGCTGAAGTCACCCGAGCCGTGGGCGGAGCGATTCGAACGGTGCTGGACGGCGCTTGGCGACCGGGCGGAGGCACTGCTGGTCCAGCTGCACCCGGACTTGGCGCGCGACGACTCCCTGCTGGACCACTTCCTGAGCATCATGCCGCCGCCGATTCAGGTGGCGATGGAATTTCGTCATTCATCATGGAACGATCCCGCCGTGTTCTCGCTGCTGGAACGTCACCGAGCCGCATACGTGGTGATGAGCGGCGCAGGTCTGCCCTGCGTACCGCGCGCGACCAGCGACCTCGTCTATATCCGAATGCACGGGCCCGAGCCGGCTTCGCTGTACACCGGCTCTTACTCCGACGACGACCTTCGGCAGTGGGCCGACCACGTTATGGCGTGGCACGACGAGGGCAGGCGGGTCGTCGTGTACTTCAACAACGATCTCGGCGGGCATGCCGTGCGCAACGCATTCAGGCTCAGGGAGCTGGTGACCCCCGCCTGATCCGCCGAAATCAAGATCCGGCACTCTAATGACCGATATGCGGACGATAATTCTGATCTCGGCGGTACTTCTTGCCGTCACAGGCTGCTCGGCTGAGCGCGTCGTCAATACCGGAGAGTGGGAGACCGTCGCGCCGGCACCTACCGAGACCGCGCCGCAGCTGCCGCCCACCAACCCCGCGCACCTGGCCAACGCCTTCGACTACGTCGCGCATCCGAACGGTGATGCCGGTGAGGCCGGTTACTACTTCTCCACGCCCAGCGGCCGATGGCAGTGCGCGATACTGCCGCGCGATAAGGCCGGCTGCCAGTCGAGCGCCTGGCCATCGGCGATGGGCGTACCCGGCGAGCCGGACACCGTGCCCAATGCCGCCGGCGAGCAGAACCCGCCGAACGCGGTCGTCATCGAGCCGCAGGGCGAGGCCCACTTCACGACGACCGACCAACCGGATTTTGCACTGAGTACCGGGTCGGCGACCGTCCTTCCGTTCAACAAGGCGCTGATCGTGGCGCGGTTCCGGTGCAACATTCAGGAAACCGGCGTGTCGTGCCTCAGCGAACAGAGCGGTAAGGGCTTCACATTCAGCTCAGACGAGGGTTTCCTGCCCGAATACAGCGAAGTGCCCGTCGACGCCCCCTAGCCGGCGGCGTAGCGTCGAGGCATGTCGTCGAAATCGGAAACCTTCCTCATCGTCGGCGGTGGGCTCGCCGGGGCGAAAGCTGCTGAAGCGTTGCGCGACAATGACTTCGACGGTGACATCGTGCTATTCGCCACCGAGCAGCACTTGCCGTACGAGCGTCCTCCCCTGTCGAAGGAATACCTGGCCGGAAAGAAGGCGTTCGAGGAGTTCACCGCGCACCCCGCCGCCTGGTACCGCGACCACCACGTCGAATTGCGGCTCGGCACTACGGTGTCCTCGATCCAGTCGCACGGCCACCTCGTCGGGCTACCCGACCAGAGCTCGCTGCACTACGACAAACTGCTGCTGGCCACCGGGTCGGCGCCACGACGGCCGCCGATTCCCGGCGCCGACGCCGACCGGGTGCACTACCTGCGCACCGTCGATGACGCCGACGCCCTCAAAGCCGTGTTGACCGAGGGATCGTCGCTGGCGATCGTGGGCGGTGGCTGGATCGGCCTCGAGGTGGCCGCCGACGCACGCGAACAGCGGAGTGAACGTCACCGTGGTCGAGGCCGCTGAACTCCCGCTGCTGGGCGCCCTCGGTCGGGAGGCGGCCGAGGTGTTCGCCAAGCTGCACCGCGACCACGGGGTCGACCTGCGACTCGGTGCGACGGTCGAGGAGATCACCACAGCGGACGGCGCCGCGACCGGCCTGCGACTCGGCGACGGGTCCACCGTCGACGCCGACGCCGTCCTGGTGGCCGTCGGTGCGGCGCCGAATACCGACCTGGCACTAGGCGCGGGCCTCACAATGGGCCCCGACGGGGGCGTGCTCGTCGACTCGACCCTGTGCACCAGTGATCCCGATATCTTCGCGGTCGGTGATATCGCGTCGGCTCAGCATCCACTGTTCGGGACGCGGATCCGCACCGAGCATTGGGCGAATGCTCTCAAGCAGCCTGCGGTCGCCGCCGCCGGGATGCTCGGCAAGCCAACCGAATACGACGAACTGCCGTACTTCTTCACCGACCAGTACGACCTCGGCATGGAGTACGTCGGCCACGCTCCCGAATACGACCGGGTGGTGTTCCGCGGTGACGTCGACGGCCGCGAGTTCGTCGCGTTCTGGCTCGACGGCGAGAACCGGGTGCTGGCGGGCATGAACGTCAACGTCTGGGATGTGCTCGACGACGTCAAATCCCTCATCCGGTCGCGATCGCCGGTCGACCCGGACAAACTCGCCGACCCGAAACAGACGTTGGGATCGCTTATGTGAGGTTGGCGGTGCCGTCGGGGTGCACCTGCACCTTCGCGCCCGCAATGTCCTCGCGCACGGTGGCGTCCGCTTCGGCGACGTCGGTGATCACTGCCAGCGTCCGTGAGTCGTCGGGTGTGCGGACCGCCAGGAATGCCTTCTCCGCGGATCCGTTGCGGTCGAACGGCGTGGTCCACGCTTCGACGGTGCCGACGCCGGTCCATTCCACCTGCGCGGCCCTCGTCGGCTCGGCGTCGACGGCGACTTGGACGTCTTCCCAACGGAATTCGTGCTCGGGCGGCTCCGAGCCGTAGACGCCGAAGCTGTGCTTGGTGAGGAAGCCGCCGTTGGCGGTGATCAATCCGCGCTGACCCGGGTTGCCTGCCAGCCGTTCGGCCATCGTGGCAATCGAATGCGTGACGTAGTTGTTCCACGGACCGCCGGCGAAGGTGAGGCCGCCGGTGACGGTCAGCGGCCGGCTCCCGTCATCGAGAGGCAACTCCAGTTCGGCGGCGGCGATCTGAACCGCCGACGGGAAGCAGGAGTAGACATCGATCAGGTCGATGTCGTCGACGCCGAGGTCGGCCAGTTCGAGGGCTCTGCCGACCGGCGATCCTGATCGCCGGGGACCGGTGCAGCTCCGCGCGTTCACCGATCGCGTACGTGTCATGCGCATCCGTACCCGCATACGGGAAAACCCAACGCTCGGTGGGGATCTGCAGATGGGTGGCCTTCTCGGCGGCGGCCAGGATGATGACAGCGCCCTGATCGACCATGTTGTTCGAGTTCATCAGCTTGGTGTAGGGCCAGCTGACCATCCGGTTTCCATCGCTCGGCCGCCAGATCTCCTCGGCCGACAGAGGTGTACGGATCCAGGCATACGGGTTGGCCTGTGCCACATCGCTGAATCTCGACCACAATTCACCGATACGCCTGCGATGGTCGTCCGGCGACTCCCCAGCATCGATTCGCAGCGCCTGCTCGAACAGCGGATAGACATGCGCGGGCAGCGTCAAGTTTGATGCGGTCCTCGGCCGGGCCGACCATCGGCAGATTCTCGTTGGCGCCCTCGGCGAACGGCACCGACTCGGCCTCACTGGTCCAGCTCGGCTTGGTGCCGCGGGCGCGCAATCGTGTTCGGGTGCGGAAGGTTTCGGCGCCGGCAATGAGCACAAGATCGGCGTTCCCCGACTGGATGTCCAGGCATGCCTGGTTGACCAGCGTCTGCGGCACATTGCCACCCGCCCCCGTGTAGCGGCTGGAGGCGTCGGTGGCGCGGATGCGCTCCGCGAGCAGCCGGCCCGGATCGCGGTAGCGCCACGACAGGATGTTGACCACTCGGATGGAATCGACTGCCTCCAGTATCCGTGGGTCGGCGGCCGCGCGCGCCGCCGCCGCCATGAGATCGATCGGTTCGACGCTCGGGTCTTCGTCGCGCTGATTGACCTGCCCGTAGCCCACCAGCACCGGCGTCCTCGGCGTCGTCATGATTGCGTCCCTTCGGCCGAGGTGAACAACACACCTTCGGCGATCAGCCGGTCGATCTCGTCGGTGTCGAGGGCCAGCAGCTTCTGGCAGATGTCGCGGGTATGCTCGCCGGGCATCGGCGCCGGCCGCAATTCCGCCCGCGGGATGTGCATGTACGGTGCGGGACTGGTCTCGGTGGGCATCGGGAGGTCGAACAGCGGATGCACCATGTCGGTGAACAACTTCCGGTGCAGCAGTGCAGGATCGGCCAGCACGTCGTCCGCACGGTTCATCGGTGCGGCGGGCACACCGACCCGCTGAAGCATGTCTGCGACGGCGTCCTTGTCCGTTCGTGACGTCCACGCCGACACCGCATCGACGAGAGCATCGCTGTCGTCGGGCAGATCGGAGCGGCCCATCACCGTCGCCAACGCCTCGCGATCGCGATCGGACCGCAGCGAGATAACACACCACTCGTCGTCCCCCGCACACGCGTAGACGCCGTGCACGCCGGGATCGTCGGTGACAGGCACATTCGCGGTCCTGGCGGCGTCGGTCACATAGGTCGCGGCGAGTTGGTTGACCGCCGCCTCAGCCTGCGAGATATGAACGTGCGCACCGGTTCCGGCGCGCTCGCCGGCGATCAGCGATGCGAGAGCGGCGATCGCGGTGATGCGAGCCACGACGTGGTCGGGAAAGATGGTCGTGGCGTCATAAAAGCCGGGATCGTCATCAGACGTCCACAGCCTGGTGATGCCGGTGGTCGCTCGGACGAGTGGCCCGTAGCCCATCTGGGCACTCCACGGTCCGGTTGCGCCGAATGCGCTACTCTCGGCCAACACGATCCGAGGGTTCAGCTCGCGCAACCTCTCATACGAAAACCCCAGAGATGCAAGCGTTCCCGGCTTGAAGTTGGCGAAAACCGCACCAGCGCCTGCGACCAGGCGCGAGAAGATGTCTGCGCCTCCCTGGCTGCGCAAGTCCAGTCCGAGCCCGTATTCATTGCGGTGGGTCAGTGCCCACGATCTGCTCATCAGCTGGCCCGGCGGGGTTTGACGCAGACCGTCCGGGTAGGTGGCGCTCTCGATCTTGATGACCTCGGCGCCGAGATCGCCGAACAACCGTCCGAGTTCACCGCCCGCGACTATCACGCCGAGATCCAGAATTCGCAGACCGTCGAACGGCCGGTTCATGCTGGCGGAGTCCGACGTGGCCAGAAGTTCGGATCGTGTTGCGGTCCAAGCTGCTTCGTCACCACCTATCGGGGGCGCCGCTCGCTCGAAACCCAGACGACGCCCGTCGACGACAAACGCGCCGACCGGGATCGTAACGTCCACGCCCGGTGCGATCGTGGCGTCGGTCAGCGCGCCGACCGACCGGAAGTGCTCGGAGCGCAGGGTTTCCGCCGGGCTGAGCACCGCGGCGATCGGTACCCCCCGCGACTGTCCCGCCGTGACCAGCTCGTCCATCGTCTGCGCGGCGAACAACTCGGCAACCAGTGCGTTGATCTCCCGGGACGCGCCGTACCGCGCGGCGATCGTGTCGAACTTCGGATCCTGAAACTGCTCCGGCTCCCCCAGCCACGCTCGCATTCCCCGCCATTGCCGTGGCGACAGCAGGCAGAGCCTGACGTAACCGTCCCGACAGGCGAACGTCGGGTAGATCTGCTGGTTTCGGGGCCTGCCACGCCACAATTCGTTGGAACGTTTCTGGCCGACGGCGGCCTGCCCCTCCGATCCGAACGGCGGGTCGAGCGACTGCACGACCGCTTCGAAGCGGGAGAAATCGATGTAATCGCCCGTGCCGTAACGCAACCGGTGGTAGTAAGCGACCAGCGCTGCCCACGCCGCCTGTACCGCGGCGGTGGCAGAGGCGATGCCGTTCGGCGGCAACACCGGGCGACCGGCTGTCGGCCCTGACCGTGACAAGGCCGTCGACATGGCATAGAACACCGGATCGGTGGCGCGCCAGGACGCCCGTGGGCTGTCGACGCCGAAGTCGGTGACCGACATCGCGACGAGATGCGCATACCGCTGCGACAGGTCCGCACACGACGTGCCGAACGCCGCGGCGCGACCGGGATTGCCGCCGTCCACAACGATGTCGGCCGCCGCGGCGAGGTCGATGAATCGGTCGCGATCCGCCGCGTCGGCGGGATCGAGCACGGCACTGCGCTTGTTGGCGTTGTTCAATGCGAACGGAACGCTGGCCCCGGCCACGCTGGGCAGTTCGGCGCGGGAGGTGCAGCCGCCGGGCGGCTCGATCTTCAGCACATCGGCGCCGAGGTCGGCGAACAGCCGGGTCACGCCGTCCGCATCGCCGTCACACAGGTCAAGCACCCGCAGCTCCGCCAGCAACACGACCGTCAGGGTAGCGCGGGCCGGGGCAGGCCCCTGCGGTGCGGGCGGTTCGACGACTACTCGTTGTCTCCCCCGGTCGAGGCGGCAGCGGCGATGTTGGAATCGAGCGCCGCCGCGCGTGCATCCGGCCAGACCCAGTCGCGGACCTCCGGGAGGTCGTCACCATGTTCCCGGGTGTACTCGCGGGCCAAGATCCTCTTGTCGACCATTCGCTGTCGCAACGTTGCGCACCGAGACTGCAGGAACGGGACGCGGTCGATGACGTCGATCACCAGATGGAAGCGGTCGAGGTCGTTGAGCATGACCATGTCGAACGGCGTCGTGGTGGTGCCTTCTTCCTTGTAACCACGGACATGGACATTGTCTTGCCCCGAACGGCGGTAGATGAGCCGGTGGATGAGCCACGGGTATCCGTGATAGGCGAAGATCACCGGCTTGTCGCGGGTGAAGATCATGTCGTACTCACGGTTGGACAAGCCGTGCGGATGTTCGCTTTCATCCTGAAGCCGCATCAGGTCCACGACATTGACGAAGCGGATCTTCAGGTCGGGCAAGTTCTGCTTCAGCAGGTCGACCGCCGCGAGACCCTCGAGCGTCGGGACATCGCCCGCAGTCGCGATCACGACGTCCGGATCCGAGCCGAGTGTCTCGGTACCCGCCCACTCCCATATCCCCAGTCCTCTGGTGCAATGCGCGATGGCCTGCTCCATGGTGAGGAAGTTAGGGTGCGGCTGCTTTCCTGCGACCACCACGTTCACGTATTGGCGCGAGCGCAGGCAATGATCGAACGTGGACAGCAGCGTATTGGCGTCCGCAGGCAGGTAGACCCTGACGACCTCGGCGCGCTTGTTCACAACATGGTCGATGAAGCCGGGATCCTGGTGGCTGAACCCGTTGTGGTCTTGGCGCCAGACATGGCTTGACAGAAGGTAATTGAGGCTCGCAATCGGGCGCCGCCACGGTATGTGATTTGTGACCTTGAGCCATTTGGCGTGTTGGTTGACCATCGAGTCGACGATGTGGATGAAGGCTTCATAGCAGTTGAACAGGCCGTGCCGTCCCGTGAGCAGGTATCCCTCCAGCCAGCCCTGGCACTGGTGCTCCGACAGCATTTCGACGACACGGCCGGCGCGGGCGAGATGCTCGTCCACCTCCGGCCCGAAGAATTCGGCGTTCCACTGCTTGTCGGTGGCGTCGAAAACGGACTGAAGGCGATTGGACGCGGTCTCGTCGGGGCCGAATATCCGGAAGTTGTCGGGATTTAACCGCACCACCTCGGTAAGCCATTGACCGAGCACCTTGGTCGCTTCGGCGACAGAGGCACCAGGGGCGGGCACGTCTACTCCGTATTTCCGGAAGTCTGGCAGTCGCAAATCCTTCAGCAGCGTCCCGCCATTCGCGCGTGGGTTGTCGCTCATCCGCAGCGTCCCCGCCGGCGCCAGCGCGGCGATGGTCGAATCGAGCTTGCCGTCTTCGTCGAACAGTTCGTCGGCGCGGTAGGAGGCCAGCCAGTCTGCGAGCACCCGCAGGTGTTCCTGGGTGTCGCGGGCGCTGGCGAGCGGAACCTGGTGTGCGCGCCAAGATCCCGTCGTCTTCTTGCCGTCGATGTAATCCGGACCGGTCCATCCCTTCGGGGTACGGAAGACGATCATCGGCCAGGACGGTCGCCTCTCGTCACGCGCGGCGGCTCTGGATTTGATCTCTGAGATCTCGTTGAGGACCGTATCGAGCAGAGCCGCAAACCGCCGGTGTGCGTCTGCGATGTCGCCGTCCTCCTCTACCTCGAAGAAGTAAGGGTTATGGCCGTAGCCGACCATCAGGCTGCGAAGTTCGTCAGTCGGAATACGATCCAGCAAAGTCGGATTAGCGATTTTGTAGCCGTTGAGATGCAGGATCGGAAGCACCACACCGTCTTTGGCGGGGTTGGTGAACTTGTTGGAATGCCAGCTCGTCGCGAGTGCCCCGGTCTCAGCCTCGCCGTCGCCCACTACCGCGGCGACTAGTAGGTCCGGGTTGTCGAACGCAGCGCCGTAGGCGTGCGATAGCGCGTAGCCGAGCTCGCCGCCCTCGTGGATGGAGCCCGGTGTCTCCGGGGCGACGTGCGATGGGATGCCACCCGGAAAGGAGAACTGTCGGAACAGTCGCCGCATACCCTCGGTGTCCTGAGTGATGTCGGAGTAGATCTCCGAGTACGTGCCGTCGAGGTAAGCGTTCGCGACGAGGCCGGGACCGCCGTGGCCGGGGCCGGTGATGTAGATGGTCGACTGCTCGCGCTCCTTGATCGCCCTGTTGAGATGTGCGTAGAGGAAGTTCAGGCCGGGCGTCGTCCCCCAGTGACCGAGCAGTCGCGGTTTGACGTCGTCGCGCGACAACGGGGTGCGGAGCAGTGGGTTGTCCAGCAGGTAGATCTGACCCACGGACAGGTAGTTCGCGGCGCGCCACCAGCCGTTGATTTGGGTAAGCGATTCGTCGCTGAGTTCGTGGAGGTCGGTGGAATGCCAGCTGGTCGGTACGGCGGTCATGTCAATCACGCTCCTGCTGCGTCGGGCAAGACTCACCACCAATCCAACCCGCGAAGCAATCGCCTTGCACAGCGTTCGCGAGTTGTTCACCCGGGGGCTACCGAGCCCGCCGCTTGCCTCCGGTGTGACCAGGTCATACCCGTCGGCCAAGTACACTAACCGTCAAATGTCCGAGCACGCCGCGGTGGCCCCGCACCCCCACCCGCTGGTCGGGCAGCTTTCCGCGCTGCACCATTTCCGCACGTATATCGATATCGGCGTGGTCGTGGTGGTGCTGGCGATGACCAATCTGATCGCGCACTTCACGACGCCATGGGCCGGTATCGCCACCGTGCCCGCCGCGGCGGTCGGACTCCTCATCCTGGTGCGGTCGCGCGGCCTGGGCTGGGTCGAGCTAGGGCTCAGCCGCGAGCACTGGAAATCGGGCGCCGGATATGCGGTGGCTGCGGTGGCCGTCGTGGTGTCGGTCGTTGCGATCGGGGCCTTGCTGCCGTGGACGCGGCCGATGTTCATGAACGACAACTACGCGACCGTGTCCGGCGCGCTGATTGCATCGATGATCATCATCCCGCTGCAGACCGTGATCCCCGAGGAGCTGGCGTTTCGCGGTGTGCTGCACGGTGCACTGAACCGGGCGTGGGGCTTCCGTGGGGTCGCGGCTGCCGGGTCGTTGCTGTTCGGCCTCTGGCATATCGCCACGTCGCTGGGATTGACCAGCAGCAATGTGGGTTTCACGCGGATCTTCGGCGGCGGGCTGCTCGGCACCATCGCCGGTGTCGTGCTCGCGGTGGCGGCCACCGCGGTGGCCGGGTTCGTCTTCACCTGGCTACGCCGCCGCAGCGGAAGCCTGCTGGCCCCGATTGCGCTGCACTGGTCGCTCAACGGAATCGGCGCGCTCGCCGCGGCACTAGTGTGGCACCTGTCAACTTGACTGAGTCGCGCTGCGCTTGCGCGCGCGAAATTCGCGGTTCTTGAGTTTGTTACCGCAGGAAGACATCTCGCACCAGGTGCCGCCGTGGTTGCGGGAGCGGTCGTAAAACGCCCACTGACATTCGTCGTTGCCGCACGCCTTGAGCCGTGCCCAGGTGCCGTCGCGGTGCGCATCGCGAATGATCAACAGCAGTTCGATGAGCCGGGCAGGCACCGAATCTCCCGCAGCGGAAAGCCGAACCTCGCCGTGTTCGTCGAAATCGGCGCGCGCGGTGCCGTCGCCTGCGACCTCGCGCAGCGGTGCGAAGGCGCCGGCGGACGGGGGCGGTCCGCCCGCGTTGTGCACGAGCATCGCCCGCAGCCCCTCTCGGACGCCGCGAACGAGGGCGAGGTCCTCGGGCCGCAGTTCGGCATCGGGTGCCAACAAGCCGCTGGCCACCAGCCAGGGTTGAGCATCTATCGGATCGGCAAGCCGGTCCGGCCCTTCGGGCAGCTCTACCGTGTTGACCAGCGCCTGAATGCGGTTCAGTGGCTCGGGCGCCGGCTTGGACTCGGCGTCGCCGATCCAGTGCGGGTGTGGCGACGGCATGACTTCAGTGTAAGGGAAACGTGACTGGTAAATCAATTTGACTAGTCATGCATGACCGGTGTAGCGTTTTTGATGGTCACAAAAGTGAAACAGTTTCAAGGTAAAGAGGACTACGGACCCATGAGTGAGAACAGGATTTCGCTCGGATTTCTTTCGAGCGCCCAGATACAGGACGCGATACGGCGCGACGAGGCACCACGCGCCACCATCGGCACGCGCCTGGCGGCCCGCCTGCTGGCCGGCAAGTTTGATCGGATGTTGGCGGTGGGCGTGCCCGCTCCCGTCGGCAGTGCACTCGCCCTGCATGCGGCGCGGTTGACATCGGCCGACGAACGCGAGGCCATCGCCCGCACGCTGCGTCGCACGGTCGACAACGCCCGCAATCGCGAAGCGCCGATGTCGTCACGCGTGCCGCTGAACGTGCCGAACATCGTCGCCGCCGAGGATCGAATCGACGAAGTCACCCTGCGGCTGCACTCGCCGCGGCCGGTGAGCGCGCGAGGGGTCGCGCGACTGCGCATGTTGCTCTCCGATGGGGCGGGACCGATGTACCGATACGGCCGCGGTGACCTCGAGGGCCGGTTGGGCGCTGCGCTTGCCGCGCTCTGAGCGATCTACTACACCCGCAGTACGGCGGCGCCCGCGATGCGTCCTGCGCTGAGATCGGTGAGGGCATCATCGGCACGGCCGAGTGGATACTCCGGCGTCGTGACGGCGATGCGATGGCGTCCCGCGAATGCGAGGAACTCGCGGGCATCGTCGCGCGTATTGGAGGTCACCGAGCGCAACTGGCGTTCGAAGAACAGATGCCGCTCATAGTTCAGCGTCGGTATGTCGCTGAGATAGATGCCCGCGACGGCAAGCGTGCCGCCACGGTCGAGTGCCTCGAGGGCCGGCAGCACCAGATCGCCGACCGGCGCGAACAGAATGGCGGCGTCCAACTGCACCGGCGGGCGTTCGTCGGCCCCCTGCGCCGACGCCGCGCCCAGCGCGAGCGCTAACTCGCGCGCGGCCGCACCCCGAGTCATCACATGCACCTCGGCGCCCTGCGCCAGCGCCACTTGCGCGGTGATGTGTGCGCTGCCGCCGAATCCGTAAATCCCCAACCGCCCACCGGCAGGCAGATCTGCGCGCAACAGCGAGCGATAGCCGATGATGCCTGCACACAACAGAGGCGCAAGTTCGTTGTCGGAGTATCCCTCTGGTAGTGGGTAGGCGAAAGCAGCTGGCGCCGTGGTGAATTCGGCGTAACCACCGTCGGCGTCCCAACCGGTGTAGTGCGACTGCGGGCACAGGTTCTCCTGGCCGCGGATGCAGAACTTGCAGTGCCCACAGGTGTGGCGCAGCCACGCGATGCCGACACGATCGCCGACGCCGAACTCGCCGTCGGTGTCCGGACCCAGCGCAACGACCTCACCGACGACTTCGTGCCCGGGTATCACGTGTGGCCGGTGAACGGGCAGATCCCCTTCGGAGATGTGCAGATCCGTTCGACACACACCGCACGCGCGCACGGCGACGAGGAGCTCACCTGTCGCGGGAAACGGCACGGGTACGGTGACGCGTTCCAGCGGACGCGTGCTCATCGGACCGGGCCTGCGCACCTGCCACGCACTCATCGACGTGCCTGCGGTCATGACCCCATGGTGACGCAAAAGGCATACGGCCGTCGAATCCGGCCGTATGCCAACAGGTTAACTAGGTCTACGCTCTCGTCTTGCGTCCTTGCACCATTCCGACGATCCACAGCAGGATCACCGCTCCCAGGATCGCGGTGAACAGTGTGAACCACCATCCGCCCCCAGCCGTGTCGAGGAAGAAGCTGAGAAGGAAGCCGCCGATCAGCGCACCGATGATGCCGATCACGATGTTCATGAGAATGCCTGAGCCGCCGCCCTTGACGATCTTGCCGGCGATCCAGCCGGCGATTGCTCCAATGATGATGTAGCCGATCCAGCCAACGCTGGTCAGTGTCGTTGACCGAGCGAGCAACTCGCTCGCTGCAATGGCATCCATCTCGCGATCTCCTGCCTGTCGCCGCCCAACGCGGCCGCTGGGTCACTCTCCGGTATACCCCCAGAGCGTAACGATTCGGCAGCCGAATCGGACACGAACAAGATCACAACACCCGGTGAACGGGGCGCCCTCTCACTAAGGGGGAGGCAACATCCCCGGTGCGGTAGCCGGGTCAACCGGGACACCGACTCCGACCGGCGAGCGCCCAGGCGGCGGTGCTGGGGCGTTCGGATCCGGTGGTGGGGCATTCGGATCCGGCGGTGGGGCGTTCGGATCCGCCTGGAGCGGAGCAGCGTTCGGGTCCGGTTCAGGCGGCGGAGGCGGACTCCACGGCCGGATGGATTGCGCGAGCGTGGCGGCGGCGCCCTTGTCCACCGGATTGTTCGCGGTGCCCAGCCAGACCACGAACCACCGCTCGTTGCGCTGGCCGCGCGGCGTGATCGGAGTGCCGGGTGCCACGGTCGGCGTGGCGTTACCGACCACGCCGGCCCAGATCTGGCCGGTCGGCTTGTTCGTGTCGGTGAACTTCACGTCGTACGAGCTTGCGGCACCGGGCAGGCCGCCCGCAGTGAGCGCCGCGCTCGCCTGGTTGACCCGGGTGCCGGGGTACGGCATGAAGAACTCGCCCATGTCGGAGGCCAGCCGACTTGCGGCCTTGGCGTTGTCTGCTTCGGCGCCTGCGAACAACTTCATGTCCAGCCTGCCGAGCAGGACGCTGGTGTCGTTGGCAGGCTGCGGCGCGCCTGGTTGCGGCGGCGGCGTGCCTTCCGGCTGGGCTTTCGTCAGCAGCGCCTGGCCGTAAGACAACTGCGTCGCGTCGGAAACCTTCCAGCCCGCGGGCACTACATAGCTGAAGCCGCCCGCGGCGTTGTCGACTCGGCCGGGCTCTGGTGCGGGGGCCGCTGGTACCGCATTGGGATCGGCGGCCGTCGGCGCCGGCGCATTGGGATCCGGCGCGGCCGGCGGTGGCACGTTGAGGTCGGCCGGTGCGCCAGGCGCTGGTCCGGCAGGCGGCGGCGCGTTCGGATCGGGGGGCTGACCCTCGAGGAACGTGTTGCCCGACGGGGCAGGTGGGTTCGGTGAGGGAGGTGCGGGCTCCGGCTCGGCTAGGGCCACGGACGGCAGCGTGAGAGCCACTACCGTGGCACCGGTCAGCGTGGCCATCGCCAGCGTCCACGCGCGGCGCTTGCGGTGTTCAGGGATCGCGTCCGGCTCATCCATGCAGACGAAACTACAGTGTTACCGTCGTGACGCAAGTGTGAGTCGTTCTTAGAGTGCTTGGCTGTGAGATTGCTGACAGACACATACCGCGAGCTAGCGGGGTCAGTGGAAATTGCTGGCATGACAAGCTTCTCGCGCGGCCTACGCGAGCTCCGCTCAGTAATTCGAAATGCCGCGACAACCCGTTACCGACCCGGATGAACGGTGATCTCCTGCGCCTTGACCGAGAAGTAAACGCGCTCCCCCGGTGCTACCCGCAGCTCGGCGGCGGACTCGCCGGTGATGTCGGCGGCAAGACCGGGCGCGCCGTCGGGTTGCTCATCGGCACGCACGCGAATGGCGGGCCCCATGCTGTCCAATTCGGCCACCGTCACCTCGAGCGTGTTCCGAGGGCTGCCATGCGGCTTGTCGCGGTACACGGCGACGGCCGCGGGCGAGAACACCGCTACGGCGTGCTGCCCGACGACCACATCCGGCGCGGGGCTGCCGTGCCATGCGGCGCCCCACTCGGTCTCGAGCGCGCCGCCCGGTCCTGCAGTGCCGCTGACGAGGTTCACCCCGGCGAACCGCGCGCCGAAATGGCTGCGAGGTGCGGCCAATACCGATGCGACCGAACCGGTTTCGACGACCGTGCCGGATTCCAGGATCAGCACCCGGTCGGCAAGGGTCAATACGTCGAGCAGGTCGTGGGTGATCAGCACCGCGGACCGACCGTCGCGGCTCAGCGTGTTACGCAACAACTTTCGCATAGCGGTGGCGGTGGAGACATCGAGGCCCGCGAGAGGTTCGTCGAGTAGCAGCACGTCTGGATCTGCGGCGAGCGCGCGCGCCAGGGCCACGCGCTGGGCTTGCCCACCGGACAGCTGCCGCGGCATTCGATCGGCCAGGTCGGTGGCGTCGACCTGGGCCAGCCAGTGCGCTGCGGTCGCGCGGGCCGCTCGACGGGGCCGCTTGCGATGCCCACTGCGCGGCGCGAACGCCACATTGGCCGCGGCGCTCAGGTGCGGAAACAGCAGGGCGTTTTGCAGCATCAGGCCGACGCGACGGGCGTGGATGGGCACGAACACGTCCGCCGCCGTGTCGGTGAGTATGCGGTCGCCGAGTCGCACCACGCCGCTGTCGGGCCGTACCAGGCCGGCGATCGCGTGCAGCGCCGTGGACTTGCCTGCGCCGTTCGGGCCGAGCACGGCCAGCACTTCGCCTGCGGCGATGCTGAATTCGATGTCAACGCCGCGACCGCCGACCACCGCGCGCAGGTGGAGGTCCGTCATGCGGCGATACCGGCCATAATCGCTCCAGTTCGCAGCCTTCGGGCGCCCAGGCCGACCACCACCACGGCGGCGACCGCTACCAATAACACCGACAGTGCGACGGCTGCGTCGGCGTCGGATTCGCGTTGCAGGTAGATCTCCAGCGGCAGTGTGCGGGTGACTCCCTCGCGGGACCCCGCGAATGTCAACGTGGCCCCGAACTCACCGAGCGACCGCGCGAACGCCAGCACCGCCCCCGACACCAGGCCGGGAGCAAGCAGCGGCAGGGAGACCCGCCACCACACCGTGGACGGTCTCGCGCCGAGCGTGGCCGCCACCACGTCATAGTCGCGGCCTGCGGTGCGTGCGGCTCCTTCGAGCGCGATGACCAGAAACGGCAGTGACACAAAGGTCTGCGCCAGAACGACCGCCGTCGTCGTGAACGCGATCCGGATACCGGCGGCGTCGAGATATTGGCCGATCAACCCGAGTCGGCCGAATGCGTACAACAGAGCGATACCTCCCACCACCGGCGGCAGCACAAGCGGCAGCAGCAGCAGCGGTCGGACCAGCTGCACCACGCGGCCGTTGTTGCGGGCCAGCACGAGCGCCATCGGAACCCCGAGCACTATGCACAGCAGGGTGCTGGCCGTGGCCGTCTTGAGGCTCAAGACCAGCGCGGCCCGCGAGGATTGGCTGGTGATCAGGGTCAAGAACTGCGGCCAGTCCACCTTGGCGGCGACCGCGACGAGTGGCAGCACCACGAACATGGCCCCGACGGCGGCGGGGAGATAGATCCAGCGCGGCAGCGCGGGCGCAGTTGTCAAGGCTTGGCGAAACCTGCCTCGGACACCAGCAGGGCCGAAAAGGCCAGGAAGTGCGGGCAAAATTTCGGCACGCTCAAACCCTAGGTCACGACGGCATTACAGGTGGGGCGCACCTGACAACGGATCCGCGCGTCGGTTTCGTGGAATAGCTACCGTCCAGTAACATCGTCGGCGGATCATCGCCACGACGCGCGGTGATCCCGCGCTAACAGGAGGTCATGGCGATGGAGGTGCTGGTCACCGGCGGCGATACAGATCTGGGCCGCACGATCGCGGAGGGCTTCCGCGACGCCGGCCACCGAGTGGTGATCACCGGCGCCCGTCGCGACGATCTCGAGGTTGCCGCCAAGGAACTCGACGTGGACGCGATCGTGTGCGACAACACCGACCCCGCCAGCCTCGAAGAGGCCCGAACCCTGTTCCCGCATCACCTGGACACCATCGTCCACGTACCCGCCCCGTGGTGGGAGGTCGGCGATCCGCGCACCTACACGCTGGCCGACCAAGCCGCCGCTTGGCGCAATGCGTTGGACGCGACGATGCTCTCGGCAGTACTCACGGTCCAGATCCTCGGCGACCACCTGCGCTCGGGCGGCTCGATTGTCAGTGTCGTCCCGGAGAACCCGCGAGAAGGCACCGCCGACGCCGGCATCAAAGCGGCCGTGTCGAACTGGACCCAGGGGCAGGCCACCCACTTCGGCACCCGTGGCATCACCGTCAATGTGGTTGCCTCCGGCCGCAGCGCGCAGGAAGGCTATGCCGGCCTGGGCAGCGCGGCTCCCGTCGCGGCCGAGATCGCCCGGCTGGCTCTGTTCTTGAGCACACCGGCCGCGCGGCACATCACAGGTCAGACGATGCACGTCAGCAACGGCGCGCTCGCCAACGTGAGCTGAATTCCCGCGTTCGCCCGAAGCTAAACGGGGTAATGGCCCCGCTTAGTTGTGGTTACGTGAAGACGTGACCATAAAACTTGGGCTTCAGATCCCCAACTTCTCCTACGGCACAGGTGTCGCCGAGCTCTACCCCACCGTCATCGCGCAGGCGCAGGAGGCCGATACCTCCGGCTTCGACTCCGTCTTCGTGATGGACCACTTCTACCAATTGCCGGTGCTGGGCACCCCCGATCAGCCCATGCTGGAGGCCTACACAGCGCTGGGTGGCCTGGCGACGGCGACCGAAAAGGTCCAGCTGGGCACCCTGGTCACCGGCAATACGTACCGCAACCCCACCCTGCTGGCCAAAGCGATCACCACGCTTGACGTGATGAGTCAGGGCCGCGCCATCCTGGGCATCGGCACCGGCTGGTTCGAGCTCGAACACGACCAACTCGGTTACGACTTCGGCACCTTCACCGACCGGTTCAACAAGCTGTACGAGGCGCTGGAGATCATCGTGCCGATGATCAAAGGCGAGCGACCGACCTTCTCGGGCAAGTACTACCGGACGACGGAAGCGATGGCGAATCCCCGGTTCCGTGACTACATTCCGCTGATGATCGGCGGCAGCGGCGAGAAGAAGACCATCCCTCTGGCCGCCCGGCAGTTCGACCACCTCAACGTGATCGCCGGCTTCGATCAGTTGGCAGGCAAGGTCGCCGTGAAGAACCGGGTCTGCGAAGAGATCGGACGCGATCCGGCCACCCTGGAGACGAGCATGTTGGTCACGGCGATGGTCGACGACAACGTCACCCCCGACGTCGTCCCCGACGCGATGAAACAGCGGATGGTGGCCGGCAGCGCTGAAAGTGTTGCCGAGCAGATCAAGACGAACGTGTTCGACGCAGGCATCGACGGCGTGATCATCAATATGCCGACGAGTGTGCAGGGCTACCGGCCTGGTGCGATCGCGGCGCTGGGCAAGGCGCTCAAGTCGGTCCTAGAGGGTTAAACATGCTTTAACGTGGCAAATCTCACGCATATGCGCGCTCTCGACGGGATGGGGGCGACTACGGTAGACGCTGTACCAGGCGTGACGACGTCGATCCAGGAGCAGCTGATGAGCCACCCCGGAGCTACCCCGTCTGACCGGCACCGAGTTGTCATCATCGGGTCGGGTTTCGGCGGGTTGACTGCCGCCAAGACCCTCAAACGCGCCGACGTCGACATCAAGATCATTGCCAAGACCACGCACCACCTGTTCCAGCCGCTGCTGTACCAGGTGGCGACCGGCATCATCGCCTCGGGTGAGATTGCGCCGCCCACACGGATGATCCTGCGCAAACAGAAGAATGCTCAGGTGCTGCTGGGTGAAGCGACCCACATAGACCTGGCGAAGAAAACCGTCCGGTCGGAACTGCTCGGTCACAGCTATGTCACCCCGTACGACACGCTGATCATCGCCGCGGGTGCTGGACAGTCGTACTTCGGCAACGACCATTTCGCCGAGTTCGCGCCGGGCATGAAGTCGATCGACGACGCGTTGGAGCTGCGTGGCCGCATCGTCGGTGCCTTCGAGCAGGCCGAGCGGTCGAGCGACCCCGTCCGGCGCGAGAAGCTGCTCACCTTCGTCGTCGTCGGCGCCGGTCCGACCGGCGTGGAAATGGCCGGGCAGATCGCCGAACTATCCGACTACACCCTCAAGGGCGCGTTCCGTCACATCGATTCCACCAAGGCGCGGGTGATCCTGCTGGACGCCGCGCCCGCGGTGCTGCCTCCTATGGGAGAGAAGCTCGGCAAGAAGGCGCAGGCCCGGCTCGAGAAGATGGGCGTCGAGATCCAG
Source organism: uncultured Actinomycetota bacterium (assembly GCA_963713225.1). Taxonomy (GTDB): domain Bacteria; phylum Actinomycetota; class Actinomycetes; order Mycobacteriales; family Mycobacteriaceae; genus Mycobacterium. The sequence goes on from CAVQLB010000008.1 coordinate 489,734, forward strand.
CTCAACGCAATGGTCACCGACGTCGACCGCAACGGCATCACGGTCAAGGATTCCGACGGCACCACGCGCCGTATCGAATGCGCAACCAAGGTGTGGTCGGCGGGAGTGTCGGCCAGCCCTCTGGGCCGCGACCTTGCCGCGCAATCGGATGTAGAAATCGACAGAGCCGGACGCGTAAAGGTGATGCCGGACCTGTCGATTCCGGGATACCCGAATGTATTCGTGATCGGCGACATGGCCGCCGTTGAAGGCGTGCCCGGCATGGCACAGGGCGCCATCCAGGGCGGAAAGTACGTCGGCACCGCGATCAAGTACGAGCTGAAGGGCGCCGATCCACTGGAACGGGAGCCGTTCGACTACTTCGACAAGGGGTCGATGGCGACGGTGTCGCGATTCTCCGCGGTGGCCCAGATCGGCCCGCTCGAGTTCGGCGGTTTCATCGCCTGGCTGGCGTGGCTGGTGCTACACCTGATCTATCTGGTCGGATTCCGGCGCAAGATCACCACGCTGCTGTCGTGGACGGTGACATTCCTCGGCCGCGCTCGTGGAAATCTCTATATCACCGAGCAGCAGGCCTATGCCCGCACCCGGATCGAAGAACTGGAAGAAATCGCGGCCTCTACGGAGGGTGAGAAGGCCGCGAGCTAGCCGGGCGACGATCAAGCGGCGCGGGAGCCGCGTTGGGAGTCCGGCCATCCCACCTAGAGTCGGTCGCCCTGCCAGGTGGCCAGGCAACCGCCATCGGCCAGTTCGAGCACGGTGCCCAGTGCGTCGGAGGCGATGTCGGGGTAGCGCAGTTCGCTCACCGACGCCAGCGGCGTACCGAGCTCGTCGTGAGCCACCGATCCCGCACCAAGTTCGATGCGGTGGCGCAGCAACGGCTCGCCGTCGACATCAGCGTGCAGCGAGCCCGACCAAAAGCCTTGTCGTTCATCGGTTCTGCCGATCTGAACGCGTTCCCGCAGCCTGACCCGGCCTGAACCGGTGACGGAGAGCCGGGTCGACGACACATGCCGGGAGCCTCCCGCGACCACGGTCGGTTCCGGATCTACGTCGAGATCGCCTGCCACCTCGAGATGCCAATGCGTATTCGACTCGGCGGTGGTGCGCCCGGGCAGGGTAACCGTCGCGGCCGCGGTACGAAGCCGTAGCCGCGCACCCGGCTCGACGATCACCTTCAGCGCGATGGTGTCACCGCCCAAGGGTGTCGCGGCCGCCGACACCAGATGCACGGTGTCAGACTCGGTGCTGCGAGCGACGATCGCGCCCGCACACTCGATCCGTGGCATGCGGCCGGGCCTCGCGACGATCAGGACATCGGAGTGCATCTAGACGACCTGGGTGACCCGTAGCTGTTCGCGCACCCACGCCCGGACCGGTCCAGCGGACGGGTCATCGGTCAGCGAGATCAACACCGTCGGCCGGTCACCCCGTGCCGCGGCAGCGTCCCGGCGCATCACGTCGAGGTCGGCACCGACCATCGGGGCCAGGTCGGTCTTGTTGACCACCAGCAGGTCGGAGTAGGTCACGCCGGGCCCGCCCTTGCGCGGCACCTTGTCGCCGCCGGCGACGTCGACGACGAAAATCTGCACATCGACTAGTCCGGACGAGAACGTGGCCGTGAGGTTGTCGCCGCCGGACTCCACCAGGATCAGGTCCAGTCGGTCGTTGCCTGCGATCAGATCCTCGATGGCATCGAGGTTGGCGGTGATGTCGTCACGGATCGCGGTGTGCGGACATCCCCCGGTCTGCACGGCCGCGATCCGGTCGTCGGGCAGCACTGCATGCCTGCGCAGAAAGTCGGCGTCTTCGGTGGTGTAGATGTCGTTGGTCAGCACCGCCACTGACAACTCGTCGCGCAGCTCGCGACACAGCGCGGCCACCAGCGCAGTCTTGCCCGACCCGACCGGTCCCCCGACACCGACGCGCAGCGGCTCCCCCGGTGTGCGCGGACGCTTCGGCCGGTCGGACACGGGATCGTGGCGATGCGGCTCGCCGTCGATGAAATGCGGTGGCATATGGGGTGTTTCTCCCTTCAGGAGACGAAAAGGGGACGCTCGCGTTCGGTGTGGCGCTGGGCCAGCACATCGAGTAACGGGTCGGACAGCTCGGCGAGCTCTTTGCAAGCCAGACCGGCTGTCTGGTCGCACATTCCGGACAGCTCGAACGTCAGCGCCGCGACGTCGCCGGGGTCCAGCGCCAGCAGCCGTTGTGCGGCCGTCGCCGAGCTCGTCATCGTGGTGTAGACGACGCAGAGCGCCGTGTACTGGGTGGTCATAGCGCTGGCCGCCCCCACCGCACCCGCCGCCACCGCCAGGTGTGGTGTGGCGCCCAGCGCGTCCCACTCACCGTCGGGCCAAACCCTGCGCGCCAGCCTGACCAAGCCGCGACCCTGCGCGCGGGATGCCCGGCGCGCAGCGGGAGCCGGTGTCCGGGCATCGGTCTCGCGATCGGCTGCGGCGACGCTGAGCCAGCCGGCATGTACCGCAGCCGCCACCGATGCCGTCACAAGTCCCTGCGTGGCGATGCGGCGACGAAGATATGCCCGCAGCGTGCCGAGGTCGACGACCACGCCGCTGGTCACCGCTTCTTCGATACCACCGGAGTGCACGTGTCCGCCGGTCGGCAGCCGCGAGTCCGCCAATGCCAGCAGCGTCGTCAAACTTGTCATCAGAACAGAAAATATCGTTGTGCCATAGGCAGTTCGGCAGCGGGCTGCTCCTGCCACACCTCGCCGTCGATACGCACCGTGAACGTGTCGGGCTCCACTTCGATCCGCGGCCGGGCGTCGTTGAGCGGCATATCCGCCTTGCCGATCTTGCGGACGTTGCCGACAGGCACCAGGCGGCGATTGACCGCCAACCGGTCCGCCAAGTTGTCCTCGATCGCCTGCGGCGACACGAAGTGCACCGAGGTGGCGGCCGCGGCGGCGGGCGCCGCCCCGAACATCGGCCGCGGCAGCACCGGCTGCGGCGTCGGGATCGACGCATTCGCATCGCCCATCGCCGCCCACGCGATCATGCCGCCCTTGATCACTGCATGCGGGCGGACGCCGAAGAAGGCGGGCTCCCACAGCACCAGGTCGGCCAGCTTTCCGACCTCGACCGAGCCGATCTCGTTGTCCAGCCCGTGCGCTACCGCCGGGCAGATCGTGTATTTCGCCACGTAGCGACGGACCCGGTTGTTGTCGGCGCCACCGTCTCCGTCCAGCGCGCCGCGACGGCGCTTCATCACGTGCGCGGTCTGCCACGTGCGCAACACGACCTCGCCGATGCGACCCATGGCCTGGGCGTCGCTGCCGATCATGGAGATGGCCCCGATGTCGTGCAGCAGGTCCTCCGCGGCGATGGTGGACGGCCGGATGCGGCTCTCGGCAAATGCGAGATCCTCAGGGACGCTTGGGTTCAGGTGGTGACACACCATCAGCATGTCGAGGTGTTCGTCGAGTGTGTTGACGGTGTGCGGCCGGGTCGGGTTCGTCGAACTCGGCAGCACGAAGGATTCGGCGGCGACGGTGATGATGTCCGGCGCATGGCCGCCGCCCGCACCCTCGGTGTGGTACGCGTGGATGGAGCGCCCGCCGATCGCGTTCAGCGTGTCCTCGACAAAGCCCATTTCGTTCAGTGTGTCGGTGTGGATGTTCACCTGCACACCGGACGCATCGGCCACCTTCAGGCACGCGTCGATCGCCGCAGGCGTGGTGCCCCAGTCCTCATGAAGCTTGAAACCCGCTGCGCCACCGCGCAGTTGTTCCCACATCGCTTCGGCGCTGACCGTGTTGCCCTTGCCCAACAGTGCGATGTTCAGCGGCCAGGTGTCCATCGACTCGAGAATGCGGGCCAGATGCCACGCACCAGGGGTCACGGTGGTGGCCTTACTGCCCTCGGCGGGGCCTGTGCCGCCGGCGATGATCGTGGTGATTCCGCCGCCGAGTGCCTCCTCCATGATCTGTGGGCAAATCAGGTGGACGTGACAGTCGATCGCACCCGCGGTCACGATCCGGCCGTTGCCCGCGATGATTTCCGTCGACGGCCCGACGACCAAATCCGGGTGCACTCCGGTCATGGTTTCGGGATTGCCCGCCTTGCCGATCGCCACGAGGCGGCCATCGCGGATTCCGATGTCGGCCTTGATGATTCCCCAGTAGTCAATGATCACCACGCCGGTGATGACGGTGTCCGGCGCCCCTTCGGCCCGTGTCGCCCGGCCCTGGCCCATGGATTCGCGGAGCACCTTGCCGCCGCCGAACACGGCCTCGTCGCCTGCCAGCCCTGGACCACCGCTGCGATCCTCGGTGATCTCGACGAACAAGTCGGTGTCGGCGAGCCGGATGCGATCACCCGTGGTCGGCCCGAACAGCGCGGCGTAACGGGCTCGCGAAAGCTCGGTCATGAGAGATCCAGTCGGCCCGGCGGATTCAAGCTCAGGCCGTGCACCTCGCGGGCGCCGCCAAAGGGAACGAGCGAAACATGCTGGACGACACCGGGTTCGAAGCGCACCGCGGTTCCCGCCGGGATGTCGAGCCGATGGCCGTGGGCCGCAGCGCGGTCGAACTCGAGTGCCCCGTTGGCCTGCGGCAGGTGGACATGGCTACCGACCTGCACCGGGCGGTCGCCGGTATTGACGACATCCATCGTGAGTCGCGGCACTCCTCGATTGATGGCGATATCGCCATCGCCGTAGACGATCTCCCCCGGCGCCCAGGATGCGCGATCCGCCTCCGGCTTCTCGCTTGTCATGCGATCGGGTGGTGGACGGTGACGAGCTTCGTGCCGTCCGGGAATGTCGCCTCGACCTGCACGTCGTGCAGCATCTCGGGGACGCCGTCCATGACGTCGGCGCGGCCGAGCACCTCCCGACCGCTGATCATCAGCTCGGCGACGGATCGCCCGTCGCGAGCGCCTTCGAGCAGGTGGTCGGTGAGCACTGCGACGGCCTCGGGGTGGTTCAAGAGCAGCCCGCGCGCCTGCCTGCGCCGGGCGAGCTCGGCGGCATAGGAGATCAGCAGCCGATCCTGTTCGTGCGGGGTCAAGCGCATAGTGCGGGATCCTGCCACGGCTTGCCGCGCTCAGCAGCGCACGCGGATTGGCGCTAGTCCTGCTCGATGTTCTGCAGTCGCACCTGGCCGCGCGCGACTACGCGGTCCGTCTCGTCGGTGATGGTGATCAGCCACAGCTGTTGACGTCGACCGCGATGTATCGGTGTCGAAACCGCCGTCAGCGTGCCCGATGAGATGGCACGGAGGAAGTCGGTGTTGTTGTTCACGCCGACGACGGTGCCGCCCCCGTTCTCCGACAGCCAGACGTGACCCGACACGCTCGCAAGGCTCTCGACGATCGAACAGTAGACGCCGCCGTGCATGATGCCCCAGGGCTGCAGCAGCCTGTCGTGGATCTCGAGCTGGGCGCGGCCACCGTCAGGTGTGACCTCGATGAAGCGCAGGCCGATCTCGCCGTCGAAACCCTTGCCGAGATTGGGTGGTGGCGCGGTAGACACGCACATGTGTCTACACGGTGAAGTCCGTACGCCCGGAGCGGGCCTCGCGCTACCGTCGGGCATGGGAAAAAGTGTCAAGGAATTAGTGGCAGCGGCCAATGCCGTCGTACCGCGCATCACGCCTGACGAAGCACGGCAGAAGATCGAGGCCGGCGCCCTAGTCGTCGACGTGCGGGACGCCGCTGAGGTCGAGAAGAGCGGCAAGGTGGCAGGCGCCGTCCACATCCCTCGCGGAATGGTGGAGTTTCGTGCCGACCCGGAGACGCCGTACTACGACAAGAACTTCGCCAGGGACAAAGCGGTCGTCCTGTACTGCGCGAGCGGCGGCCGTGCGGCGCTGTCCGGTCAGGCGCTCAAGGAGATGGGCTACGGCGAGGTCTACAACCTCGGCGGGTTCAGCGACTGGGCGGAGAGCGGCGGCGCCGTGGAAAAGGCGTGAAAATACTCGGGCGACACGCAAAGTGTTGGGCGGGCCCCGCACCGTTAAGCGCGGGACCCGCCCTCGAGTGGACCGGGGGTCTCTGCAGCCCTCAGGACTCCGGCTCGGTCCGGTGGAACTATAAGTAGGATAGGCAAGGCTGCCCTAATTAAGCAAGCCCTTCCCGTCGCGCGGCCTTGACCCGCCCCGCACCGGCAGCCCGAAACCGACCAGCGCGTCGAGCACCGCCTGGCCGCGGCGCATGCTCGTCAGCTCGCTTGACCTGGCCAACAACGGGACGTGGGTGGCGGCGCCAACCACGGCGGCCCCCACGATGTGCCACATCGACGCCACCGGGATCGCCCCACCGCTGATGTCGAAGAGCCTGCCGAACAACGGCGCAAGGGCCCGGTGGCTGCGGTGGGCGACCCACGTGGTCAACGCCGCTTCGCTGGGCAGCCGAACCATTCCGTCACGGGCGAAGTGCGCGCGCCTCTCGGTTCGGTCGCCGAAGAACGGATCGTCGGGTAGCGCCCGCAGGGTCGGATCCGCGACGCCCACCCAGTCGATCGCGCTCTCGGAGTCGACGTGCACCCACAGGTTCTCCAGTCCCGTGTCCCAGGCCCGCCCCTCCAGCACGACGAGTGGAATCACCCGGCCGATGACGACGTGGGCCAGGGTGGCCGCGAGCTGCTGGGCGGCGGCCACCGGGCTGTCCATGTCCAGTGCGGCGATCTCGAACATCTCGCGCAGCCGATCGGCGGACAGTGCCTCGAGGAGAGGCCACCACCGCCGCCGGGTCAGATCCGACATCACCGCGACGCCGTAGACGCGCGGGCATTCGGGATATAGCCCGCGCAGTCGCCGGCTGGACTCGTGTAGCGGCAGAGTCCGCGCGATATCCATGCCCGCGATGAGCGGGTCGTCGACGAGGACCGTCATGACACCTCCGGTAAGTTAGGTTAGCCTTACTATAGTCACCACGCAGTGGGGCGATACCCGCTGTGACTGGTCTCACAGGCAGGCGTGGAAAGGGGCGGTGAGCGTTGTCGATGGGAGTCGCGAGCGGGAAATACGAGGTAGGCGGGTTTGGATACGACGCACGGTAGTAACGCCGTAGTACCCTTGATGAATCGGCTTTTGGAGATGAACGGAACATGGCCAAGTTGACGCGCCTAGGGGACCTGGAACGCGCTGTGATGGACCACCTGTGGTCATCGCGCGAACCCCAAACCGTGCGCCAGGTGCATGAGGCGCTAGCGGCCCAACGGGATCTGGCGTACACGACGATCATGACCGTGCTTCAGCGGCTGGCGAAGAAAAACCTCGTGATTCAGCACCGCGACGATCGCGCGCACAGGTACGCGCCGATGCACGGGCGCGACGAGCTTGTCGCTGGGCTGATGGTCGATGCGCTCGACCAGGCCGGGGAGTCGGGTAGCCGCGAAGCCGCGCTCGTGCACTTCGTCGAACGGGTGGGTGCCGACGAGGCGGCCGCACTGCGGCGCGCCTTGGCCGAACTGGAAACGAAGCACGAAATCCCCCCATCCAGTGGCGGTCCGGCCTCACCCTGAGGGACACTGACAGCGTGTCCGCGCTGGCCTTCACTCTCGTCGCGTTGCTGCTGGTCGGACCCGTTCCGGCCCTGCTAGCGCGTGCGGCGTGGCCGATGCGGGCACCCCGGGCCGCGATCGTGCTCTGGCAGTCGATCGCGTTGGCGGCGGTCCTGTCGGCGTTCAGCGCGGGCATTGCGATTGCGAGTCGACTGTTCGTGCCTGGCCCGGACGGCAGGCCGACGGCGACCATCACCAGCGAGATTCGGGTCCTCGGTTGGCCGTTGTGGCTGCTGTACGTCGTGGCGTTCGCGCTCACGCTGGTCGTCGGCACGCGGCTGGCGATCTCGGTTGTGCAGGTCGCGATCGCGACACGACGACGTCGAGCGCACCATCGGATGCTGGTCGACCTGCTCGGGAAGTCACCCGACTCGATGCGCGCCCATCAATCCGCCCACGCGAATGATCTGCGCATCCTCGATGTCGAGCAGCCGCTGGCCTACTGCCTTCCCGGTGTCCGCAGTCGCGTGGTGGTCAGCCAGGGCACGTTGACCACCCTCTCGCCGAGCGAGGTCACCGCAATCCTCAGCCACGAGCGTGCCCACCTGCGCGCGCGTCACGACCTGGTGCTGGAAATGTTCACCGCGGTACACGCCGCCTTCCCGCGTTTCGTCCGAAGCGCCAATGCACTCGACGCGGTGCGACTGCTCGTCGAACTGCTCGCCGACGACGCCGCGGTGCGCGCCGCAGGCCCCACTCCCCTGGCCCGTGCCCTGGTGGCGTGCGCGGCCGGGCGAACCCCGTCCGGTGCACTGGCCGCGGGCGGCCCAAGCACCGTATTGCGGGTGCGCCGGCTCGGCGGTCGCGGCAACAGCATCGCGCTGGCGATCACCGCGTATCTCGCCGCCGCCGCCGTGCTTGTCGTGCCGACGGTCGCGCTGGCAGTGCCGTGGCTCACCGAACTGCACCGACTGTTCGTCGCGTAGGCGATAGTTTCGTCGAACCCCCTGTGCCACAAGTAAACAACGAAAGGCTGCGCCAATGAGCTCGTCTGAACCCTCCGGAACCGATGGCACCGCTCAGATCGGCGTCACCGGCCTTGCTGTGATGGGGTCCAACATCGCCCGAAACTTCGCAAATCACGGCTACACCGTGGCCCTGCACAACCGGTCGATCGCCAAGACCGACGCGTTGCTCGCCGAGCACGGATCCGAAGGCAAGTTCGTCCGCAGCGAGACCATTCCGGAATTCCTTGCCGCATTGGAGAAGCCCCGCCGGGTGCTGATCATGGTCAAGGCCGGCGATCCGACCGACGCCGTCATCAACGAGCTCGCCGATGCGATGGAGGACGGCGACATCATCATCGACGGCGGAAATGCGTTGTACACCGACACCATTCGCCGCGAGGCGGCGATGCGCGAACGCGGGCTGCATTTCGTCGGCGCGGGCATCTCCGGTGGCGAAGAGGGTGCCCTGAACGGCCCGTCGATCATGCCCGGCGGACCCGCCGAGAGCTACAAGTCGCTCGGCCCCTTGCTCGAGGAGATCTCCGCGCACGTCGACGGCGTGCCCTGCTGCACGCACATCGGTCCGGACGGCGCAGGGCACTTCGTGAAGATGGTGCACAACGGCATCGAGTATTCGGATATGCAGCTGATCGGTGAGGCCTACCAACTGCTGCGCGACGGGCTCGGTCTGGCGGCGCCAGAGATCGCCGACGTCTTCGCCGAGTGGAACAAGGGCGACCTGGACAGCTTCCTCATCGAGATCACCGCGGAAGTCCTGCGCCAGACCGATGCCAAGACGGGCAAGCCGCTGGTCGACCTCATCCTCGACGAGGCCGAGCAGAAGGGCACCGGCCGCTGGACGGTGAAGTCCGCGCTCGACCTCGGTGTGCCGGTGACCGGCATCGCCGAGGCGGTATTCGCCCGCGCGCTGTCCGGTTCGGTGGCCCAGCGCAAGGCCACCACTGGGCTGGCGTCGGGCGACCTCGGCGACAAGCCAAGTGACGCAAAGCAGTTCATCGAGGACGTCAGCAAGGCGTTGTACGCCTCCAAGATCATCGCCTACGCGCAGGGTTTCAACCAGATACAGGCAGGCAGTGCCGAGTACGACTGGGGCATCACCCCCGGCGACATGGCCACCATCTGGCGCGGCGGCTGCATCATCCGCGCGAAGTTCCTCAACCGGATCAAGGAGGCGTTCGACGAGGACGCCGACCTACCCACGCTGATCGCGGCGCCCTATTTCCGCAGCGCGGTCGAGGCGGGTATCGACAGCTGGCGGCGCGTCGTCGTCACCGCAACCCAGCTCGGCATTCCGATTCCCGGTTTCAGCTCGGCCCTGTCTTACTACGACGCGCTGCGCACCGAGCGGCTGCCTGCCGCACTCACGCAGGGGCTACGCGACTTCTTCGGTGCGCACACCTATGGCCGCATCGACGCCGATCGCGACAAGAAGTTCCACACACTCTGGAGCGGGGACCGCACCGAAGTCGAGGCCTAGGGTCGAGCCTGCGGACAGATCGTGAAATCCGGCCGCAAAGCGATCTCCCCGCAGTTTCGGGGGAAAACTAGACTGGCCGGTGATGAGATTCCTTGACGGCCAATCGCCACCGTATGACCTGACCTACAACGACGTATTCATCGTTCCCGGTCGGTCGGACGTGGCGTCGCGGTTCGACGTCGACCTGTCGACGTCCGATGGCTCGGGCACCACCATCCCCGTCGTCGTGGCCAATATGACCGCGGTGGCCGGTCGCCGGATGGCTGAGACAGTGGCCCGTCGTGGCGGCATTGTGGTTCTGCCGCAAGACCTTCCCATCTCAGCGGTGAAGGAGACGGTGGACTTCGTCAAGAGCCGTGACCTGGTCGTCGACACTCCGGTGACGCTGCTCGCCGACGATTCGGTATCCGACGCGACCGCGCTGATCCACAAGCGCGCGCACGGCGCCGCGGTGGTGGTCTTCGAGGACAGACCGATCGGCCTGGTCACCGAGGCCAACTGCATCGGCGTGGACCGCTTCGCCCGGGTGCGCGACGTCGCGATCAGCGATTTCGTCACCGCGCCGGTGGGCACTGACCCTCGCAAGGTGTTTGACCTGCTCGAACACGCCCCGGTTGACGTGGCAGTGATGACCGAGGCGGACGGCACCCTGGCCGGCGTGCTGACCCGCACCGGCGCGATCAGGGCGGGGATCTACACCCCCGCCGTCGACGCCCGTGGCCGGCTGCGGATCGCGGCCGCGATCGGCATCAACGGCGATGTCGGAGCGAAGGCGCGCGCACTGGCCGAGGTCGGTGTCGACCTGCTGGTGGTCGACACCGCGCACGGGCATCAGGTCAAGATGCTCGACGCGATCAAGGCGGTGTCATCGCTCGATCTCGGGCTGCCACTGGCCGCGGGCAACGTGGTGTCCGCAGAAGGCACCCGCGACCTGATCAGCGCGGGGGCGTCCATCGTCAAGGTCGGCGTCGGGCCGGGCGCCATGTGCACGACCAGGATGATGACCGGCGTCGGGCGCCCGCAGTTCTCCGCGGTGGTCGAATGTGCCGCCGCGGCAAGCCAACTCGGTGCACACATCTGGGCCGACGGCGGCGTGCGCCATCCCCGCGACGTGGCGCTGGCGCTGGCGGCCGGCGCGTCGAACGTGATGATCGGATCGTGGTTCGCGGGCACCTACGAGTCGCCCGGCGACCTGATGCGCGACCGGGAGGACCAGCCGTACAAGGAGAGCTACGGGATGGCGTCCAAGCGGGCGGTCGCCGCCCGGACCGCAGCCGACAACCAGTTCGACCGCGCTCGCAAGACGTTGTTCGAGGAAGGCATTTCCACGTCCCGGATGGGCCTGGACCCGTCCCGCGGCGGCGTGGAGGATCTGCTCGACCACATCACCTCCGGTGTGCGCAGCACCTGCACCTACGTCGGGGCCGCGAACCTCGCGGAGCTACACGACAAGGTTGTGCTCGGCGTGCAGTCGGCGGCCGGGTTCGCCGAGGGCCATCCGCTGCCGACCGGCTGGTAGCCCAGCCGATCCGGTGCGACCGGCTAACATAAGGCATTCATCACGCCTCCACAGAAAGGCAACCAGTGCCGCAGGTCGGCCGGGCCGAGCTCGAGCCGAACCCGACGCCGAACCCTCTTCTAGTCGGCCGGGCGCACGGCCCGGCGCCGATTCGACGGGGACGCGATGAGCCTCACCTACACGCTGCTGGCACTGCTGGCTTTCGTCGTTCTCACGCTCGGCACGGCCGTGTTCGTGGCGGCCGAGTTCTCGTTGACGGCCCTGGAACGAAGCACCGTAGACGCCAACGCCCGCACCGGCGGCCGGCGCGACAAGATGATTCAACGCGCCCACCGCACGTTGTCGTTCCAGCTGTCTGGCGCCCAGGTCGGCATCTCCGTGACCACCCTGATCACCGGCTACCTGGCCGAGCCGCTGATCGCGCGGCTGCTGCAACCGGCCTTCGCGGCGCTGACGCTGACCAAGGAGATCGCAGACGGCCTCGCCCTGGCACTGTCACTGTTGATCGCCACGTCGGTGTCGATGGTCTTCGGGGAGTTGGTCGCCCAGTACCTCGCGGTGGCCAAACCGTTGGAGACCGCTCGCGTGGTTGCGGGGCCTCAGGTGCTGTTCTCGATGCTGTTCACCCCGATGATCAAGTTGACGAACGGCACCGCCAACTGGATTCTGCGTCGGCTCGGCATCGAACCAGCCGAGGAACTGCGATCGGCGCGCTCGCCGCAGGAGCTCGGCTCGCTGGTCCGTAATTCCGCGCGCCGCGGTGCCTTGGATCCGACTACCGCGGCTCTCGTGGACCGCTCGCTTCAGTTCGGGTCGCGAACCGCCGAAGAATTGATGACACCGCGATCGAAGATCGAGGCCCTGCAGGCTGACGGGAACGTTGCCGACCTGGTGGTGATGGCGATGGAGACCGGCTACTCGCGCTTCCCGATCGTAGAGGGCGACCTGGACGAAACCATCGGACTGGTGCACGTCAAACAGGTTTTCGAGGTGCCGCCCGACGATCGGTCGCGGACGGGTCTCGCGGGGCTGGCCGTCCCGGTTCCGGTGGTGCCATCGACCCTCGACGGGGACGACGTGATGGCCCAGGTCCGGGCAAGCAGGCTGCAAACCGTGCTGGTCGCCGACGAATACGGCGGCACCGCAGGCATGGTGACGATGGAAGACCTGATCGAGGAAATCGTGGGCGATGTCCGCGACGAGCACGACGACGTCACGCCCGACGTGTTGCGGATGAGCCGCGACAGCTGGCGCGTTTCGGGGCTGTTGCGCATCGACGAGGTGGCCGAGGATGCCGGATTCCGCGCTCCAGAAGGCGAATACGAGACCATCGGCGGGCTGGTGATGCAGGAACTTGGCCACATCCCCACGCCCGGCGAGGCAGTGGAGCTCTCGGCATTCGATCCGGACGGCCCGCCGGACGACCCGGTGCGCTGGCAGGCCACGGTCGTTCGGATGGACGGCAGGCGCATCGACCTGCTCGAGTTGACCAAACTGGGCCGCCGCGGCAAAACCCGGGATCGGGAGGATGATCGCTGATGGGCGACATCTTCGGAGTGCTGCTCACCGTTCTGCTCCTGGCCGCGAACGCGTTCTTCGTCGGAGCGGAGTTCGCGCTGATCTCGGCGCGGCGCGACCGCCTCGAAGCCCTCGCCGAACAGGGCAAACGCAGCGCCGCCACGGTGATTCGCGCCGGCCAGAACCTGTCGGTGATGCTGGCCGGCGCGCAACTCGGCATCACGATCTGCTCGATCCTGCTGGGGCGGGTCGGCGAACCGGCGGTGGCCCATCTACTCGAACCGCTCTTCGATCTCGTCGGCGTGCCGGACGCGGTGCTGCACACGGTCTCGTTCGTCATCGCGATCACGATCGTCGTGGTGCTGCATGTGCTGCTCGGCGAGATGGTGCCGAAGAACATCGCCATCGCAGGTCCGGAATCGGCGGCCATGCTTCTGGTCCCGCCTTACCTGCTGTGGGTTCGCATGGCGCGTCCGATCATCGCGTTCTACGACTGGTGCGCTCACATCGTGCTTCGCGCAGTCGGAATTGAACCGAAAACCGAACTGGAGAACACGGTTTCGACTGTCGAACTGTCCGAAATGATCGCAGAGTCATTGTCCGAGGGACTGCTGGACCCAGAGGAGCACAATCGGTTGTCGCGCGCCCTGCAGATTCGCAATCGGGTCGTCGCTGACGTGGCCATACCGCTGAGCGAGGTCCACGCGGTACCTGCGGACGCCGACGGCACCGGACCGACGGTTCGGGCGATCCAACAGGCGTTGGAAGAAAGCGGCTATTCGCGGTTCCCGGTCACCGCCACCGGGGGACGGTTCATCGGCTACGTCCACATCAAGGACGTGCTGAGTTTGGTGGACCACGCCGACGCCGTCGTCGACCTCTCGATGGTCCGCGCCCTGCCGCAGGTGTCCGCGGCCTTGCCGCTACCCGACGCTCTGTCGCGGCTGCGACGCAGCAACAGTCACCTGGCGCTGGTGACCGCCGACGACGGCCGCGTGACCGCGATGGTGGCGCTGGAGGATCTGGTCGAGGACCTCGTCGGCACGATGCGGCAACGGACGCACGGTGGCTGACTCGGTGCTTGCCGAGGCCGACTGGACGACCAGAGAGCGGGCATACCGAGGCAAGGTCGAGGAGTTCCTCGAACCGCACCTGCGGCGCGCGCGGGCCGGCGAGGCACATCCGGTGTGGGACTTCCTGTTCCATTACTACAGCCTGCGGCCGCGCCAGCTCCGCGTGTGGCATCCCGGCTTCGGCGTGGTGCTCGGCGGACATGATGGCAGCACTGCGCGGAACTATCTCGAAGCGCACCGGATACGGGTCCCATCCCGGGGGCGTCACGGTGACCGACGAACACCTGCGGTCCCGCGTCGACACCGTGCGGTTCATCGCGGAGTTGCTGCGCGCGACGGCCGGCCGCTCCCCTCGGATGAACTGCTTCGGCCTGCACGAGTGGGCGATGGTGTACCGGGCGCCGACAGTACGACACGAACGGGTGCCTCTGCGGCTGGGCGCAGCCGCGACCGATGACGTGGTTCAGTCAATGCCGTTGCGCTGCACACACTTCGACGCGTTTCGGTTCTTCACTGAACCTGCGGCGGCGCGAAACGCAGGCAGCCCGTCGCGCCGCGACCAATCGGGCTGGGAGCAGCCGGGCTGTGTGCACGCCAACATGGACTTGTACAAGTGGTGCTACAAGCTGGGTCCCTTGATCGAGTCCGAGTTGCTGATGGACTGCCTGGTGCTGGCCGCCGATGCCCGCGCGCTAGACATGCGCGCCAGCCCCTACGACCTCGTCGACTACGGTTTCGAGCCGATCGCCATCGAGACCTCGGCCGGTCGAGCCAACTATGTCCGTGAGCAACACGACATCGCCACGCGCGCGGAGCCGCTACGGGCTGCGATCGCCGATCGCTGTGACGGATTACTGGTTGCGGCACTGGCCGCCGCTGGCGATTAGCCCTGCTACCCGCGGGTAAACTAGACCGACGGCAGTGCGCCATGCGGCGCCTTGCAGCCGAGGGAGGAAAATATGACCGATCGTGTGACGGTGGGAAACCTGCGCGTCGCCAGGTCGTTGTATGACTTCGTCAACGACGAGGCGCTGCCGGGTACCGACATCGACCCCGACACCTTCTGGTCGGGCGTCGACAAGGTCGTCGCCGATCTGACCCCGAAGAACCAGGACCTGCTGGCCCGCCGCGATGACCTGCAGGCCCAGATCGACAAATGGCACCGCCACCGGGTCATCGAGCCGCTCGATCCCGAGGCCTACAAGCAGTTCCTCACCGAGATCGGCTACCTGCAGCCGGAGCCCGAAGACTTCACCATCACCACCTCAGGGGTCGACGACGAGATCACCACCACCGCGGGCCCGCAGCTGGTGGTGCCCGTGCTCAATGCGAGATTTGCCCTCAACGCCGCCAACGCGCGCTGGGGCTCGCTCTACGACGCGCTGTACGGCACCGATGTCATCCCCGAGGCCGACGGCGCAGAGAAGACCTCCGGCTACAACAAGATTCGCGGCGAAAAGGTCATCGCCTACGCCCGTGACTTCCTCGACCGCGCCGTGCCGCTGGAGTCGGGCTCGTGGACCGACGTCACAGCAGTCCAGATCGACGACGGTCAGCTGCAGATCGCCGTCGGCGACGGATCCACCGGGCTCGCCAGCCCGGAGAAGTTCGTCGGCTACACCGGCGAGCTCGGGGCGCCCGCGTGGTCGGTGCTGCTGGTCAACAACGGCCTGCACGTCGAGATTCTGATCGACCCGGAGTCCCCCGTCGGCTCGACCGACAAGGCAGGCATCAAGGATGTCGTGCTGGAGTCCGCGGTCACCACCATCCAGGACTTCGAGGACTCGGTGGCCGCGGTGGACGCCGACGACAAGGTGCTCGGCTACCGCAATTGGCTCGGGTTGAACAAGGGTGACCTGGCCGAAGAGGTCAGCAAGGACGGCAAGGCATTCACCCGCGTCCTCCGTCAGGACCGAACCTTCACCACACCCGACGGCGGCGAGCTCACGCTGCCCGGCCGCAGCCTGCTGCTGGTCCGCAACGTCGGACACTTGATGACCAACGACGCAATCGTCTTCAGCGCCGACGGCGAGGACGGCCCAGAGGTGCCCGAGGGCATTCAGGACGCGTTGTTCACCAGCCTGATCGCCATACATGGCCTGAAGGCCACCGACGCCAACGGGCCGCTGGTGAACAGTCGCACCGGTTCGATTTACATCGTCAAGCCGAAAATGCACGGGCCTGACGAGGTGGCGTTCACCGGCGAACTGTTCGCCCGGGTGGAGGACGTGCTGGGCTTGCCGCCCGCCACGATCAAGGTCGGCATCATGGACGAGGAGCGCCGCACCACCCTCAACCTGAAGGCCTGCATCAAGGCCGTCGCCGATCGGGTGGTGTTCATCAACACCGGGTTCCTCGACCGCACCGGAGACGAGATCCACACCTCGATGGAGGCGGGCCCGATGATCCGCAAGGGCGCCATGAAGGGCACCACGTGGATCAAGGCCTACGAGGACGCCAACGTCGACGCCGGTCTGGCCACGGGCTTCTCGGGCAAGGCGCAGATCGGCAAGGGCATGTGGGCGATGACCGAGCTGATGGCCGACATGGTCGACCAGAAGATCGGCCAACCGAAAGCGGGCGCGAGCACTGCGTGGGTGCCGTCGCCGACCGCGGCCACTCTGCATGCGATGCACTACCACGAGGTGGACGTCTACGAGGTCCAGAAGGAGCTCGAGGGCAAGACCCGGACCACGATCGACGAGCTGCTCACCGTCCCGCTCGCCAAGGAGCTGGCGTGGGCTTCGGAGGAGATCCGCGAAGAGGTCGACAACAACTGCCAGTCGATCCTGGGTTACGTGGTGCGCTGGATCGATGCCGGCGTCGGCTGCTCGAAGGTGCCCGATATCCATAACGTCGCGCTGATGGAGGACCGCGCCACGCTGCGCATCTCCAGCCAGTTACTGGCGAACTGGTTGCGACACGGAGTCATCACCTCCGAGGACGTGAAGGCCAGCCTGCGCCGCATGGCAGCGGTGGTGGACAAGCAGAACGAAGCTGATCCCGAATTCCGGCCGATGGCCCCAGATCCGGACGCGAGCATCGCGTTTGCGGCCGCAGAGGAGTTGATTTTGTCCGGGGCACAGCAGCCCAACGGCTACACCGAGCCGATCCTGCACCGGCGCAGGCGGGAGTTCAAGGCCGCGAACCCCGCCAGCAACGGCGGCTGACCAGCAGGTATCGCGATGTGGATAGACTTCGGCCGGGCTGGTGATCTGCCAGCAATGATCAGCCGACTGAGAGGACGCAGGCGCAGGAGTGGGTAGGCACAGCATTCCCGACCCCGAGGAGTCCTCAGGCGGTCCCCCCGAGGGCGCCAGCGATGCGACCGAGTCGTTTGACGAGCCGCTGTACACCGGCTATCAGCCGGGCCCCCCGGAACCTGAGTATCCGAGCCATGGCGAGGCCGAGCTCGATACGGGCTACGACGACGAGTACGACGAGTTCGACGACGAGTTCGACGACAAGTACGAGTCGGAGCATCCCGGTGTGCCCGAGTATCTGCAGCCGGGCTACCGCGAGCCGGAAATCCCCGAGGATGAGTTTCGGCGCCCCGCCGCCGAAACCGCGTCCTTTGCCGCTCCCCCTCCGCCGCCGAAGATTCCGCCACGTGCCCAGCACTCGGGCGACTGGGAGGGCGGCGAATGGACCGGCAGCCACCGCGCCATTACCGCGGGCAGGCGGGGCGTCAGCCTCGGCGTCATCGGCGCGCTGGTCGCCGTCGTCGTTGTGGTGGCCGCCTTCATCTTGTGGCGCTTCTTCGGCGACGCGCTGTCCGACCGGTCCAGCGTGGCGTCCGCGCGGTGCGTCGATGGCCAGAAAGGCGTTGCCGTCATCGCTGATCCGTCCATCGCAGAACCGATCTCGACGCTGGGCAAGAAGTTCAACGAATCCGCCAATCCCGTCGGCGACAGCTGTGTCGAGATCAACGTCAAACCCGGCAGAATCCGACCAGGTGATCAACGGGTTCACCGGTAGCTGGCCGGCGGAGCTCGGGGAGCGCCCGGCACTGTGGATTCCCGGCAGTTCGGTTTCGCAGGCCCGCCTCGAGGCGGTGGCCGGCGAGGAAACCGTCAGCGACAGCCGGTCACTGGTGAGCTCGCCCGTCGTGCTGGCTGTCCATCCACAGCTAAAAGGCGCTTTGGGACAGCAGAATTGGGGCACGCTTCCCGGCCTGCAGACCAATCCCGATGCGCTTAACGGACTGAACCTGCCTGGCTGGGGATCGCTGAAGCTGGCACTTCCGCTGAGCGGCGACAGCGATGCCTCCTACCTCGCCGCGGAGGCGGTCGCAGCCGCCGCGGCACCGGCCGGAGCAGCGCCGAGCGCAGGCACGGGTGCAGTGAACACGCTGATATCGGCGCAGCCCAAGCTCGCCGACAACAAGGCGACCACGGCGATGGAC
This sequence comes from uncultured Actinomycetota bacterium, assembly GCA_963713225.1. Classification (GTDB taxonomy): domain Bacteria; phylum Actinomycetota; class Actinomycetes; order Mycobacteriales; family Mycobacteriaceae; genus Mycobacterium. The sequence continues at coordinate 508,221 of CAVQLB010000008.1, forward strand.
GCGCTGCTCGACGCGGCTGACCCGGCCGCCGCGCCGGTACACGCCGTCGTCACCACCGAGCAGCAGCTCTTTCAGCGCGGCGCCTCTCTTCCCGACGCCAAGAAAGTGGTGGCCTCCTGGCTCCCTTCGGGACCGACCGCAATCGCCGACTTTCCGACGGTTCTGCTCAGCGGAACCTGGCTGTCTCAGGAACAGCAGACCGCCGCCAGCGAGTTCGCGCGATTCCTGCGCAAGCCTGAACAGCTCACCGAACTGGCCAAGTTCGGTTTCCGCACAGATGGCGGCAAGCCGCCGGCAAGCGATGTGACCAGCTTCGCGCCGATATCTGCGCCGCTGTCGGTCGGCGACTCCGCGATGCGGGCCACCCTGGCCAACGCACTCACCGCACCCGTTGGCAACCCGGCCGTCACGATCGTGCTCGATCAGTCGATGAACACCCAGGAGGGCGGCAAGACCCGGCTCGCCAACGTGGTGGCGGCGCTGGACGCACGCGTGCAGGCGCTTCCGCCGACCTCAGCCGTCGGGCTGTGGACGTTTGACGGTGTCGAGGGGCGCTCCGAGGTGTCGACGGGCCCGCTGTCCGATCCCGTCGAGGGGAGGCCGAGGTCGGCAGCGCTCGCGGCGACGTTGGACGAGCAGACCGCATCCGGTGGTGGCGCGGTGTCATTCACCACGTTGAAAATGATCTACGACGATGCGCTCGCGAAATTCCGTCAGGGACAGACGAATTCGATTCTTCTGATCACCGCAGGCCCGCACACCGACCAGAGCCTCGACAGCAATGGCCTGCAGGAGTATGTGCGTCGCTCCTTCGATCCGGCCAAACCGATCGCCATCAACGTGATCGACTTCGGTTCAGACCCGGACCGGGCGACATGGGAGGCGGTCGCCCAGACCAGCGGGGGCCGCTACCAGAACCTGTCGACGTCCGCGTCTCCCGATCTGACGTCGGCGATCACCACGTTCCTGGGCTAGCGAGCGAGGTCCAAGAGGCGGAGCGCTCCCCCGGCGAAGGCGTCGGGGACTTCCACCTGCGGATAGTGACCAACGCCGGGTAGTTCGATCACTTCACCGCCGGGCCGCAGCTCGCGTAGCCCGTCGAGCACATTGGTGGTCGCGACCGGGTCGTCAAGGCCCCACAGGAAGCCCAACGGCTTGGGCCAATCGCGCACCGCGCCATGCCATCTCGACGCGTTCTGCACTCGCTCGTCCAGATAGGAGATGAGCAGGTGGGCGATCTTGGCTCCGTCGTTGTACTCCATCAGCGCCCACTGCGCTTCCGCTTCCTCTGCCGACAGCGGGTGGCCTTCGGTGAACAGCCGTGCGAAACCGCGCGTGAACATCCGGCGGTTGGCGAATCGCGCGACGACGGGCCCCAAGGGTCCGCGCAGGATCTTCTGGATCGGCCTCAGGCTGGCGCGGTCCAGGATAACGCTACCGTTGGTGATCACGGCGCGCTGCAATTCAAATGGCAAGCGCCCGTCGATATCTCGGGCCAGCAGCTCGGTGGCGACCGACGTTCCCATGTCGTGGGCAATCAACAACACCGGGCCATCGGTGGTTTCGGTGACCACCTGCTGCACCAGGTCCGCCTGCTCGAACAGGCTGTAGCGGTGCGGCCGCGGCTTGTCCGATAAGCCGAACCCGAGGAAATCCAGCGTCACCCACGCTCGACCCGCGAGATGGGGTATCACCTCGCGGTAGTCGAATGAGCTGGACGGATAACCATGCAGCAGAAGAACTGTGGGGCCGTCACCCTCCCCGGAACTGACGAAGACCGAGCCGGCGTCGGTGGACACGAGTCGGCCGCCGTCCCGCCACTCCACCACGCTCGAGGGGATCACGCCGTGGACGTTATCAACCGCCACTGGGCGCGGCGCCGACACCTATGAGGCTGCCCAGCTGGCCGAGGACATCCACCGGACTCGGCTTCGGCGGCGGCGCGGCATCGCTCTTCTGCCACTCCTGGCAATCGCTGGTCTTGAACGTGGTATCGCCCGCCTCGATCTGGACCGTCTGCGGCTTCTTGGTCATCGCGTTGGCGACGGTGCCTTCGGCATTGGCCCGCCTCCAGTAGCAAGCGCTGCCCTCGACAGGACCGGCGGACTGGTACACACCCGGCATGATGTCGGTTCCCACCGCATACGTGCCGTCGCCGAAGCTCGTCTTCGGTCCCGGCGGCGGTGGTGGCGGCGCGGGGTCCGCGTGGCCAACTCCCGTCGACACGCACCAGCCAATAACAACCACGGCGGCAGCGACAGCAACTCGAGACATCAGGCGAACGCCTCCACCGGTGGGCACGAACACATCAGGTTCCGGTCACCATACGCTCCGTCGATGCGTCGTACCGGTGGCCATACCTTGGGCCGGAAGTTCTTGCCCAGCGGATAGGCGGCCAGTTCGCGGCTGTAAGGATGCGGCCAGTCGGCGACGAGCAGGCTCTCCGCGGTGTGCGGTGCTGCCCGCAATGGGTTGTCGTCGGCGGGCCATTCGCCTGAGCCGACGCGATCGACCTCGGCGCGGATCGCGATCATGGCGTCGCAGAAGGCGTCCACTTCGGCCAGGCTCTCGCTTTCGGTCGGCTCGACCATCAGCGTGCCCGCCACCGGAAAGCTCATCGTGGGCGCATGAAAACCGTAATCAGCCAACCGCTTGGCGACGTCGTCCACCGTGACACCGGTGGACTTCGTGATCCCGCGCAGGTCGAGGATGCACTCGTGCGCGACCATGCCGTTCTCGCCGGTATAGAGCACCGGGTAGTACTCGTCGAGGCGGCGGGCGATGTAGTTGGCCGATGCGATCGCGGTCAGCGAAGCCGCACGCAACCCCTCGGCGCCCATCATCCGGATGTAGGCCCAGGTGATCGGAAGGATCGACGCCGACCCGTACGGCGCAGACGACACCGTGTGCTCATCGGGGAGCTCGTCGGCCAGCGGATGGCCGGGCAGGTACGGCTGCAGGTGTGCCCGCACCGCCACGGGCCCGACGCCGGGCCCACCGCCTCCGTGCGGGATGCAGAACGTCTTGTGCAGATTCAGATGGCTGACATCGCCGCCGAATTTCCCAGGCCGCGCCAACCCCACGAGAGCGTTGAGATTCGCACCGTCGACGTACACCTGGCCGCCGACGTCGTGCACCGCCGCGCAGATGTCGGCGATGTCATGTTCGTAGACACCGTGCGTCGACGGATAGGTGATCATCAAGGCCGCCAAGCGATCCGCGTGTTCGGTGACCTTGGCCCGCAGATCGTCGAGATCGACGTCGCCGTTGGCCCGGCAGGCCACCACCGCGACCCGCATGCCTGCCAGGGCCGCGGACGCCGCGTTGGTGCCGTGCGCACTCGACGGGATCAAACACACGTCGCGGCCTGGCTCACCACGGTCGTCGTGATACGCCCGGATCGCTAACAGGCCCGCGTATTCGCCCTGGGAGCCGGCGTTGGGCTGAAGCGAGACGGCGTCGTAACCGGTCAGCTGCGTCAACCATGACTCCAGGTCGCCGATCAGCTTGCGCAGACCCGGGGTGTCGGAGTGTGGTGCGAACGGATGCTGCCGGGCGAACTCGGGCCAGGTGATCGGCTCCATCTCGGCGGCGGCATTGAGCTTCATCGTGCACGAGCCGAGCGGAATCATGCTGCGGTCCAACGCGATGTCCTTGTCGGCCAGCGACCGCAGGTAGCGCATCATCTCGGTCTCGGTGCGGTACCGGGTGAATGCGGGATGCGTCAGGAACTCCGATGTCCTGGTAGCGATGTCGGGGCCTGCGAAGTCGCCGCCGCCCGACGCGGCTCCAAACGCCGACAGCACGCCGTCGACATGTTCGGGCGTGGTGGCCTCGTCACATGACACGGAAATGTGGTCATCGTCGACGAGCCAGACGTTGATGCCGTGCGACTTGGCCTCGTCACGAACCTGTGCTGCCCGCCCCGGAACGCTCACCAGCACCGTGTCGAAGAACCGCTGGTGGACCACATCGAACCCGGTGGCGGAAAGTCCGGCCGCCAGGGCGCGAGCGTGGTTGTGTACCCGGCGGGCGATCCCCGCGAGCCCGTCGGCGCCGTGATAGCTGGCGTACATCGCCGCGATCACCGCAAGCAGCACCTGCGCGGTGCAGATGTTGCTGGTGGCCTTGTCGCGGCGGATGTGCTGTTCGCGGGTCTGCAGGGACAGCCGGTAGGCGGGTGAGCCGTCACTGTCTTGGGATACCCCGACCAGGCGGCCCGGCAGCTGCCGGGCGTGGTTTGTGTGCACGGCCAGATAGCCGGCATGCGGTCCACCGAATCCCATTGGGACGCCGAAGCGTTGGGTGCTGCCGAACGCCACGTCGGCCCCGACCTCCCCGGGCGGGGTGATCAACGTCAGCGCCAGCAGGTCGGCGCCGATCGCAACCAGTGCGCCCCGCTCGTGGGCCTGGGTCACGAGTTCGGTCCAGTCGACCACTTCCCCACCGGCACCGGGCAGTTGAGTGATCACCCCGAAGAACTCGCCGTCGGGCAGGCCCTGCCGCAAGTCGGCGGTGACGATCTCGATGCCGAGCGGTTCGGCCCGAGTGGCCAGCACCGCCGCGGTCTGCTGGAAGACATCGCGGTCGACGGCCAGCCTGTGCTTCTGCCCGCCTTCTGATGTTTTGCTCCTCGCGTGCGCGCCAGCACGGTGCATCAGTGTCATCGCCTCGGCGGCCGCGGTGCCCTCGTCGAGCATCGACGCGTTGGCCACCTCGAGGCCGGTCAGGTCGGCGACCATGGTCTGGAAGTTCAGCAGCGCCTCCAGTCGGCCCTGGCTGATCTCGGGCTGGTAAGGCGTGTAAGCCGTGTACCAGGCCGGGTTTTCGAGGATATTGCGCCGCAGCACCGGTGGTGTCAGCGTGTCGTAATAGCCCTGGCCGATCATCGACACCGCGACGGTGTTGGCGTCGGCGAGCGCCCGCAACTCGGCCAGTGCCTGCTCCTCCGTGGCGGCCTGGGGCAACTGGTCGAGACCGGGGGCCACGCCTTCGGCGGACAACGCGTCGAGAATGCCCGCGGGAAGCGCCTTATCGGCGAGTTCGTCGAGCGATCCGACACCGATCGTTTTGAGCATGGTGGCAACGGCGTCGGCGTCGGGCCCGATATGCCGATCCGCGAAATTCGGTTGATCGTGGGAGAACATCCATCTCCTGAAGCTTGAGGGCGCAGAACCCGTTGGGGTTCCTCTCCCTCAGTCGTCGACCCGCATTGGGCGCTCCAGAGGCATTCGGGGCCCTGTGCGGTCCGGGTGCCTGAGAGTTTGACGGAGAGGTGTTGCTCCTTCGGCGTCCGTGACTGGCCGTCACGGAACTCTCCCCCACAGGGGCGATGCGCTGCCGATTCTACCGGCAGGCTCCTTGGGGCGGGATCTCAGCCGATCTTGCGGTCGCGGTGCTTGCGCCGGGACGCCAGTTCGTCTTCTGGCGCGCTGATCGATTCGCCGCCGTCGGCCCGCTCACCGGGGAAATCTGCGATGGCGCCGGTGAGCTCCCGCATCGCGCCGGAGACGGCGATGCCGAACACGCCCTGGCCACCCTGCAGCAGGTCGACCACTTCCTCGGCCGACGTGCACTCGTAGACCGTGGTGCCGTCGGAGAAGAGGGTGATGTTGGCCAGATCGCGAACGCCACGCTGGCGGAGGTGGTCGACCGCGACGCGGATGTTGTGCAGCGAGATGCCGGTATCCAGCAGTCGCTTGACGATTTTGAGGACAAGGATGTCCTTGAACGAATACAGCCGCTGGCTGCCCGACCCGGCAGCGCTGCGAATCGACGGTACGACCAGCGACGTCCTGGCCCAATAGTCCAACTGTCGGTAGGTGATACCGGCGATCTGGCAGGCGCTCGGCCCGCGATAGCCGACGAGCTCGTCCGGCACCGAGTCGTCCGGGAACAATCCGGCCTGCACGGGTTCGCTAGGACTTGGGGATGCCTCGGCCGCACCGTCGTTCGTCGAAAGGTCCAGCTGCTCTTGACGTGGCGTGTCTCCCACTCTCGAATCCTCTCGCCGATCGAACTCGTGTCTGTGACCTGCACTGCGGCACGTTTGCCAAAGCTCGAGTGTGTCGAGCATACGCTCCCCCGCGGGCCCTGACTGCCCGTCGCGGTCATCAAAGTATGGCTGCCCGGGTCGCGGTTCTGGGAAACCCTCGCCGCGTGTCGACCCGAAAGGGTCAGTTGAGATGCATCCGTGATGTTGAACTCGCGTTAGCGGCCCGGTCAGGTGGCCTTGAAATCGTCGGGCGACACGCTGTCCAGGAACTCCTTGAACTTCTCCACCTCGTCCTCGCGGACCGCGCCCGTAGCCTCGTCGTCGTTCTCGTCGGGGATCAACAAGCCGGCCTCGGCCAGCACCGCTTCCTCGACATAGATCGGCACGCCGACCCGAAGCGCGATGGCCACCGAGTCAGACGGCCTGGCCGACACCTTGATGTCCCGATCGAAGATCAGATCGGCGTAGAAGGTGCCTTCCTGGAGGTCGACGATCCGCACCTCCTTAAGCGAATGACCAAGTGCGGCAATGAGATCTCGGATCAGATCATGCGTCAGCGGACGGGCAGGCTCGACGCCCTGCTGCTCGAGTGCGATGGCCGCGGCCTCCGCCTGACCGATCCAGATCGGCAGATAGCGGTCACCGTTGGACTCCCGCAGCAGCAACACAGGCTGGTTCTGGGGCTGCTCCACGCGAATGCCGACCACACGAACCTCACCCATCTGTGTCTGCCCTCCGCACCGCCGAAGCCAATACGACGAGTCTAATCCTCACCTGTCGAGAACGTCGCGCACGGCCGACTTGATCAATGACGTGTGCAATGTGATAGCCAGCGCCGCGACCTCGCGGGCCAGGTCGTCGGCGCGGTCCCGCGCACCTGCCTTGCCCGCCTTGACCACCGGACCGGCGATCTGCGCGATCAGGTCGGACTGCCGGTCAGCCGCCGACCGGAACGCACGCAGATGGCGGGGCTCCACCCCGTACTCGGCGAGCGCACGCGCGCACTGGGCGATGAGCACGGAGTGTTCGTCGAAGAACCCGCCGGGGCCGGTCGTGATCACGCCGGCCCTGACCAGCTCGGTGATCAGCTCGTCGTCCACCCGAGAGCGTCCCAACAGGTCCTCGCGGCTCAGCCGGATCTGGGTAGGCGCCACCGCCGCGCCGAATTCCTCCTGCTCGCCCTGCTCACCCGACACGGGCACCAAACGCGGGACACCGTAGGCGGATCCGGTGCGTGGCAGCTCGCCGTCGGGCTGACTGTCCAGCTGGGCCTTGATGACTTTCAGCGGCAGGTACTGCTCCCGCTGAGCGGTCAGGATGAAGCGCAGGCGAGCACAGTCGTAGGCGGTGAACCGCCGGTATCCCGACGCGGTCCGCTCGGGTGTCACCAGTCCCTCGGCTTCCAGGAAGCGAATTTTGGAGATGGTCACGTCCGGGAAGTCCGGTCGCAGCGCGTCGAGGACCGCTCCGATCGACATCCCGGTCAGCGCGGGGGTGTCGGGGGCGGTCACTTCAGCTGCCCGGACCGCTGTCGTCGTCCGTTTTGGGACCGGTCAGAAACACCAGGCGGAACTTGCCGATCTGAACCTCGTCGCCGTTGGCGAGCACTGCCGAGTCGACCGGCTCCCTGTTGACATAGGTGCCGTTGAGACTGCCCACGTCGACGACTTGGAACTCACCGTTCTCCAGCCGGAACTCTGCGTGCCGCCGGCTCACGGTGACGTCGTCGAGGAAGATGTCGCTGTCGGGATGTCGGCCCGCGGACGTGGTGGGCTGGTCGAGCAGGAACCGTGACCCCGCATTGGGGCCGCGTTTCACGACGAGCAACGCCGATCCGACCGGCAGGCCTTCGACTCCCGACACCGCCCCCTCGGTCCCTGCCGCCGCCGGGGCGTCCAGTTCGTTGAGGAAGTCGGCGCGGAATACCGATGTCGTTTCCACGGTGACGTCGTCAGACGACTGGTCAACCCCAGAGTTCTGGTCCTTCTCCGTCACCCGCTGCTCCTCACTGGCTGCTGTGGCGATATCTGGCCGGGCCCGTTATGGGTCCCCTCTCCAGCCGTCATTCGTCTCACGTCGACCGTACCGCGCTGCGGTCGTCGTTGGGTCCACCCCCGCCGGATCAACTTCGAAGACCTCAGGCAGTCAGGCGGTGGAACCGATCGCTGGCACCCTAACAAGACCTCATTCGGTCACCAGCGCCTGGTAGGCGTCGGCGTTCAGCAATCCGCGCAGGCCATCCTCCAGGGCGTCGACCCGCAGCTCGAGCAGCCATCCCTCGCCGTAGGGGTCGGAGTTGACCAGCTGCGGGCTGCCCTCCAGATCACCGTTGACCGCAACGACTTTCGCTGTCACCGGTGAATAGAGGTCGGACACCGACTTCGTCGATTCCACCTCACCGAACGACTCCCCTGCAGTGAGGTCGGCACCGGCATCGGGCAGTTGGACGAACACCACGTCGCCCAGGGACGACTGGGCGAAGTCGGTGATGCCGACCCTTACGGTGTCGTCACCAACGCGCTGCACCCACTCGTGTTCTGAGGTGTAGTACAGATCGGGCGGGATTTCGCTCACGGCGCTCCTCTTCGCAGGTGGGGCTCACTTCACGGGCTGAGCGTATTGGCGGGCTTTCGGTTGCCGCAAGGCGGTTACATCCACCCGGTCGGATTGTTGTACCGCCATTGTGCCGCCGACGCGTTCGACGCTGTCCATCGCGCCGCCGGGGATGTTCATCGCTGCGGCCAGAGTCGGTGGATCACCAATCGCCACAACGGTATACGGCGGGCTGAGTGTTTGACCGTCGATCACCAGCGCGCCGGGCGTGCCAGTCACCCAGGTGTCCACCCCGACCCGGACTGCGATTCTCGGGTCGCCCTGGCCGCCCCGGATCTCCATTGCCTCGGCACCCGCCGCGCGCAGCTCGTTGACCACATCGAGCATGGTTTCCGGTGCCAGACCGGGGGCGGTGTCCTCGATGGTCAACGTCACGCCGGGGCCCGTCGCGGCCACCGTGCCGATCATGATCGACAGCGCGGCCAGCCGGGCCTGGGCATTCTCGATCGCGGCCTGGTCACTGCTGCCGGACGCCTGCAGCGACGCCAGCGTCCGCTCGAGGTCGGCAACCTCCGTGTTCAGTGCGGCCTCCCGCTGCTGCAGCGAGTCCAGGAGAACCAGCAGGTCGGCCGGTCGCGCGGTCTCCAGCGAGTCGCCAGACTCGTTCTGCCGGACCTGGGTGACGATCGCGATGCCCAGCAGTACGCAGAGCAGTGCACCCAGTGCGCCGAACACCAGCTGCGACCTGCCCCATCGCAGCACGCCACCAACTCCGGCGGGCTGCAGATCGCCGATCTGCGGTGCCGGTTCGTCGGGCGGCAGTTCGTGTCTGCCGTGCTGATCGGACTCGTGCCTTCCCGAGGTGTCCGGGGTGTCGCTGCTCATCCGTCAAGCACCAAAGAGCCTGCGCCGCAGGGCCGCGGCGTTGCCGAAGATGCGGATGCCGAGGACCACGATAATCGCGGTCGACAGCTGTGTGCCGACGCCAAGCTGGTCGCCGACGTAAACGATGAGTGCGGCGACGAGGACATTGAAGACGAACGACACCACGAACACCTTCGAGTCGAAGATGCGCTCCAGATACGCCCGCAGGCCGCCGAAGACCGCGTCAAGCGCGGCGACCACCGCGATCGGCAGATACGGTTCGACGAACTCGGGCACGCTGGGATGGAAGACCAGGCCGAGCACGATGCCGATGACAAGTGCGGCGATTCCGATCATCTGTCTCCGATTTCCTTGGCGAAGTTGACATCTCGCACCGAACCTGCGGGCACGGTCACGGTATCGGTGGAGCTGACGGTGACCACGACGCCATACGACGCCTCCAAAAGACGAAGCCGTTGCAGACCGGGACTGCGGTCGAACCCATCCTGCATGCCGTGCGGTGGGCCGACCGCGAGGATCACATAGGGGCTGCTGATTGGTTGATTGTCGACCAGGATGCCGCCCCCCGCCTGCCGGATGGTCACGTTGGGCCCGATCCGCACCCCGCCCACCGAGACCGCCTCGGCGCCGCTGGCCCACAACGAGTTGACCACCAGCTGCAGGTCCCGATCCAGGATGACCTGGCGGCTGCCCTCGACGCGCTCCTTCGACACGTCGCTGAGGTCCTTCGAGACGCCGGGGTCGGTGATCGTCACCGTCAACCCAGGACCGGTCACCGCGGTGGCCGCGGCCGAGAAGTTGGCGCCGTCGAGGCCGCCGAGTAGTTGCCGCCCACGCTCGTCACCCTCGAGGCGACTGCGTCGTTCGGTGTCGACCTCGGCGGCCAGCGCATCGCGGCGGAGAGCCGCGGAGTCCGTCGCCTCCTCGGCAGACCGCACGCTGCCGGTAAGCACCTGCCGGGTCTCCCGGACACCGGGCGCCGTGGCCTGGGCCTGCGAGACCGCGAAGGCGAACACCGTCGCGACCGCCAGGGCGGCCAGCACCTGCCAGCTTGCGGTGGCCAGCCGGCTGCGTGGTCGCGCGCCGTCGCTTCGCTCCGCGGCCGCCGCCGCATAGCCGGGGTCGAGATGGTCGGACAACAGGGATCGCAGCAGCGAAGGCACGGGGATCAGCGTCGGTGCGCCTGCTTCGTGCAGATTGCGTCCGGCTTCTGGGTCGTAACCACCGAGCGACCGGCGGTCGCCTGATGTCGCCGGCCGAGCGGCTCCGTGGCCTGATGTCGCCGGCCGAGCGGCTCCGTGATCAACCATGCGACTTCACCTTCGGCATTCGCCGCACCACCATGCCGACCTGGATGAGATACAGCAGGCCCGACCACAGATACAGGGCCAGCCCCCAGATCAGAAACGCCCAGCCGCACGCGAGAATGACCCGGCTCCACAGCGCGTCCCACTGCCCGAGCAGGACCAACGGGAACGCCGACATGAGCGCGAAGGTCGCACCCTTCCCGATGTAGGTGACCGGAAGCGCCGACAGGCCTCGGCTACGCACCACGGGGAGCGTCGCGGCAAGGACGGCGTCGCGACCGATCAGTGTGATGACGATCCACCAGGGCACGATGCCCGCGAATCCGAATGCGAGCGGCACCGTGAGCATGTAGATCCGGTCGACGGCGGGATCGAGCAACTCCCCGAGCCGCGACGACTGATTGTCAACGAGTCGCGCGATCTTGCCGTCGGCCCAATCCGAGAAGCCGCTGAACATCAGCACGGCCACTGCCCAGCCGTTCGCGTGCGCTACCAGCAGCAGATACAGGAAGACCGGAAGCAGCGCCAGGCGCAGCACTGACAGCGCGTTGGGCACCGTCACCACGCGGTCACGCTCCCCCTGCGCGCGGTTCATGCGACAAACCTAGCGGGTTATACCCGGCATGCTCAGTGCCGACATCGAGTCCTCCGCCAGCGGATTGTCATGCACCATGTAGGTCCACGTCGATGTCGGCCGCGCCAGCTTGGACAGGTCAAGCCCGGGTTCCTCGGTGAGCACGTTCGCCGTCTCGAAGGTCTGCTGCGCGGCCTCGATCGCGTCGGCCGCCAGCGAACCGAACGCGTCGACGGCCATCCGGTGGAACTCGTCGATCGGCTTCTGGTGTCCCAAGGCGCGCAGGTGGATGCTTTCCCGGATGTCGGAGAGATAGGCGAGGTGATCGGCCCAGCCACGGTCGAGGTGGTACAGCATGATCTGCCTGCAGATCCGCTCCAGATCTTCCTCGCTCAGGTCCTCTGACAGCTCTGCGTAGCGGTCCGGTGCTCGCTTCTCCAATTCCTCGCGGGCAGTCGGTGTGCGCAGCAGCGTGTTTCGGCGCTCGACCAGAATTGCGCGCTGCTGGGCGATCAGCTCGTTGAACTGCCAGGTGTTGGCGTGTACGGAGAGCAGCCGGCCCTCCGCAACCCGCTGCGCGTGTGCCAGCTGGCTTGCCGCCTTGGGATCGACGATGCGGCCGTCGTCGTCGGTTTGGGTCGGCAGCTTGTTGCGCTTCTCCGGCTCGAGGTGCGCCATCACCACGTCGTCTTCCCAGCTGGAGAAGAACACCGAGGAGCCGGGGTCGCCCTGGCGTCCTGCCCGGCCGCGCAGCTGGTTGTCCAGCCGCTCGGTGTGGTGGCGTCCGGTGCCGACGACATGCAGGCCGCCGAGCTCGGCGACCTCGTCGTGGTCGGACTCATCGGAGCCACCCAGCCGGATGTCGGTGCCGCGGCCCGCCATCTGCGTGGAGACGGTGACCGAGCCGAGCTTGCCCGCCTCGGCGATCACATGGGCTTCCTCTTCGTCGTTCTTGGCGTTGAGCACGACCGCCGGGACGCCGGCCTTGACCAGCCGCTCGTGCAGTTCCTCGGATTCGGCGACGTCGCGGGTGCCCACCAGGATGGGCTGCTTGGACGTGTGAACCTCGGCGATGTGGTCGACGAGCCCATCGCTCTTGGCGGCGGCGGTGATGTAGACCCGGTCCGCCTCGTCCTCGCGAATGTTGGGGGCGTTCGGCGGAATCGGGGAAACCCCGAGCTTGTAGAACTGGCGCAGCTGCTCCCCCGCGGCCAACGCCGTGCCGGTCATCCCGCACACCGTGGGATAGCGGTTGATCAACGCCTGCACCGTGATGGTGTCCAGCACCTCGCCGGTTTCTGTGGTCTCGATGCCCTCTTTTGCCTCGACGGCGGCCTGCAGGCCGTCGGGCCAGCGCTGCAGCTGTGCGATGCGGCCTCGGCTGGCGTTGATCAGGTGCACGGCGTCGTCGCGGACGATGTAGTGCACGTCGCGGTGCAGCAGGACGTGCGCGTGCAGCGCGACGTTCACCTCGGTAAGACTGGTGCCGACGTGCTCCTCGGAGTACAGATCGATGCCGCCGAGCTTGGCTTCGATCTTCTGTGCACCGGTCTCGGTGAGGTGCACGTTGCGGTTGTCCGAATCCGTGTCGTAATCGTCGCCTGCGATCAATTCGCCTACCAGGCGGATGATTTCGAGCTTCGGCAGTTCCCGGTGCGAGGTACCTGCCAGCACCAGTGGCACCAATGCCTCGTCGACGAGCACCGAGTCCGCCTCGTCGATCAGAGCGACGTCCGGGTTCGGCGACACGAGGTCGTCGACATCGGTGACCAGCTGGTCGCGCAGCACGTCGAAGCCGATCTCGTTGACCGAGGCGTAGGTGATGTCGCACTTGTAGGCGGCGCGACGCTCGTCGGCGGTCGACTCCGCGGTGACCCAGCCGACGGTCAGCCCCATGGCTTCCAGCAGCGGGCCCATCCATTCGGCGTCGCGCTTGGCCAGGTAGTCGTTGATGGTGACGACGTGGACGTGGCGGCCCGCGAGCGCGTAGCCGGCGGCAGCGATGGCGCCGGACAGCGTCTTGCCCTCGCCAGTGGCCATCTCGATGACATCGCCTGCCAGCATCCGCAGGGCGCCGAGCAGCTGGACGTCGAACGGACGCAGGCCGGTGGTGCGTTCGGAAGCTTCGCGGGCGATCGCGAGGAACTGCGGGATGTCCTTCGAATCCGCGAGATCCTTGAGGTGCAGCAGCTGGGTGGCCTTCCGCAACTGCTCGTCGTCGAGGTCGGAGGCTCTTTCGTCGAACTCCTCGGAAGCGCTCACCTGCGCCAGCGAGCGGTTCTGCTCCCTGTCCGTGCTGGCGCCGAGCAGCTTCCAGAACCGGTTGCTCACACGACCTGAGGTGCGGGTCTTCGTCTTCGCCACGAGAGCTACGGTACGCGGCCCCGTTGGACTGCTCACCGACTACCGCGAGCCTGTCGGTCAGCTCTCCGGAGCGAAGTCGACCCGCACCGAATCACCCACGGCTTCGAAGCCGATGCGTTGGTAGATGGCGTTGGATGTCGGGTTGGCCAGGTCGGCGAACAACACGACGTCGTCGACACCTCCGCGCCGTGCCAGGTGCGCTGCCGCCGCGGTGACGGCGGAGCCGTAGCCACGTCCGCGTGCACTGCGCGGGGTGAAGACCGGCCCGATGCGCGACGTCCCGGCCGCGGGCGCACGCAGCATCGCCATGCTCACCGGCGTGCCGCCGTCGTCCCAGAGCACGAACCTGTCGCCCACGGCGTTGGCTCTGTCGATGAACTGCTCGCCTGCCGAATCGTCCCGTTGATGGCTGAACGTCTCGACGAAGAAGTCCTCCACCCAGTCGAGCAGGCCCGCGCGGTCGGCGCTGGTGGCGTCGCGCTGGGCACCGGGAACCCCGACCGGCGGGCGCAGCGTGCCGAGCCGGTAGAGCCGCTCCTCCGTCGTCACCGTGCCGGGTCGCCCGGTGGCGGTGCGCCAGGCGTCGGCGAACGCCATCGCCTGTTCGCGCTCGCCGCGCACACCGCTCAAGGACGGACGGCGGCGCGCGAGCTCCGTTGCGACCAGACGGTTCGCATCGGAGGGTATTCCGTTGCATGCCAACGGGTATGGCGGAGTCTGCAGCGCCGCACCGACAGGCGACTCGCCGTCCCAGACACTGAGAAACAGTGAGTCGTCGGGGAACCCGCCGCCGCGCAGCAGGGTCAGTTCGATGGTGTTCACGACGGGGTCACGGCCATACAGTGGTTCCGCGATAGCGCAGAACTCGTCAAGCGAGTCGTGTATCCGGATGTCCACGCCTTCAGGATGACGGCCAATGCCGAACGCGTCCAGCCATTTACGGCGTGCGAGCATGCGGGTGAAGCGGTCAGGCCAGATTCGACCGACGGGGGTAGGCAACGGCCGGGTCGGTGAGCGTATTCACCACCGCGGGCAGACCCGACGCAAACGCCCGCTCCAGCGCGGGCCGAAGTTCAACGGGCGACGACACCAGCTCGCCGTGCCCGCCGAGCGCGGTGACCACCTCGTCGTATCGGGTTCCGGGTCGCAGCTCGGCCACCACCGAGTAGCCGTACAAGAGCTCCATAGGGTGCTTCTCCAGCGCCCAGATCCCGTTGTTGCCGATGACCGAGACAACGTGAACACCGTGGCGCACCAACGTATCCCATTCCATGCCACTGAAGCCGAACGCACCGTCACCCTGCAGCAGGACCACCTGCCGGTCCGGGTGGGCCAGCTTGGCGGCCAGCGCGTAGCCGGGACCGGAGCCCAGACAACCGAACGGCCCGCTGTCCAGCCACGCCCCGGGTACATAGCTGTCGATGACCCGTCCCGCGTAGGAACCGAAGTCGCCCGCGTCGATGACGACGATGGCGTCGCGGTCGAGAAGCGGCTTGAGTTCGGCGTACACCCGCATCGGGTGCAGCGGGCTACGGTCGTCGGTCAGCTCGGCCTGCTCGGCGGCCCGCCCGGCCGACTCGACGGCCCGCAGATCGCCGATCCAGGCCTCGTGGTCGGTGGATCGTTCACCCGCGAGCCCCGACAGCGTCGAGGTCAGGTCGCCGTAGAGCGCGGCGGCCACCTCACGCGGATGCGGGCGCTCCGGCGCGACGCGATCGGCGACGATCAGCCTGGTCTGCTCGCCGAAGACACCGCCGAACCCGAGCCGGAAATCCATCGGAACGCCGACCACCAGCGCAACATCGGCCTCCTTCAACGCTTTTGACCGCGCTCGGGAAAACGCGAGCTCGTGGTCGGCCGCTACCACGCCGCGCGCCATGCCGTTCATCAACACCGGGATGCGCCGCGCTTCCGCCAGTGCCAGCAGCGCCTTTTCGGCATGGCCCCACCACACGTTGGTGCCCGCCATGATCACGGGCCGCTGAGCGCCGGCGAGCAGATCCACCGCAACGCCGAGCGCGTCGCCGTCGGGCTGAACCGGCGTGGCCGCGACGGTCAGCGCACCAGGACCCCGGCCGTCGTGAGCCTCACCGAACACGTGATCCATCGGGAAGTCGACGAACGCGACGCCGGAGCCAGCGGTACCGCCGGCGCCGACGGTCGCCCGCAGCGCATCGTCGATCAGCCCGCCGACGGCGTCGGCCGACTGTGCGGTGGCGGCGAACCGGGTCAGCGGTGCCACGAAGGGCACATGGTCGATCTCCTGCAGTGAGCCCTGGCCCCAGCGCAGCGCAGGTGCCCGGCCACCGAGCACCAGCAGCGGCGACTGGTTCTGCTGGGCGGCTGCCATCGCGCTCATACCGTTGGTCACCCCGGGGCCCGCGGTCAGCGCGGCGACGCCGGGTACCCGCGTCACCTTCGACCAGCCCTCGGCGGCGAAGGCCGCGGTCTGCTCGTGTCTGGTGTCGATCAGGCGGACGCCCTCGGCGCGGCAACCGTCGTAGATCGAGAACAGGTGTCCACCGGAGAGCGTGAAGACCGTGTCGATACCGCTGGCGCGCAATCGGCGGGCGATCAGGTGTCCCGCGCCTATCTTGGCCTCAATCGGAGCGTCGGTGCTCATGGCCGCAGCATAATCACGGTGACTTCGCCCGGGCATTCGTCGCAAGCGTGTCGACCACGACGGGGCCCGTCCTGCGGTAGCTTCGCCGCAGGCTGGCTCCGGCGCGAGGGAGGTGTCACACGTTGAACACCGAGACGTTCAGGTCGTCGATCGACTGGAGCCACGAGTTCGTCAACTCCATCGTGTGGATCCTGACGGCATTCGCGATCACCGTGCCGTGCCTGCTGGTGGTGCTCGTCCTGATCGGGCGGATGACCGAGTGGGGACGTCAGTTCTGGCGCATCACCGGGACATACTTCACCGGCAGGCAGAGCCGGGTGGTGTGGGCGACCCTGGCACTGCTGCTGTTGTCGACGATCATCGCCGTGCGGATCACCATTTTGATCAGCTACTACGCCAACGACGTCTTCACATCGCTGCAGGTGGCGCTTCAGGGGCTGGCCTCCGGCCAGACTGCGGTCACCGACTCCGGCATCCACGGGTTCTGGGTGACCATCGGCATCTTTCTCGTCCTGGCGGTGGTGCACGTCATTGTCACCCTGCTGGACATGTATGTAATGCAGCGGTTCATCATGCGATGGCGGATTTGGTTGAGCAGCAGACTGATTGACGACTGGCTCGACGACCACGCGTACTTCCGCCGCCAGTTCTTCCGCCGGCCCAACGACAATCCGGACCAACGCATCCAGCAGGACATCGACATCTTCACGACGGGTGTCGGCGGTCAGCCGAACAACCCGGCGTACGGGTCGTCGTCCACCTTGTTGTTCGGTGCCGTCGCGGCCGTGCTGTCGGTGGTCTCGTTCGGCGCGATCCTCTGGCGCCTCTCCGGGCCGTTGACGCTGGGCGGCCTCACGCTTCCCCGCGCACTGTTCTGGATCGTCATCGCCTACGTGCTGGCCGCCACCGTCATCGCGTTCGTCATCGGTAGACCCCTGATCGAGTTGAGCTACCTCAACGAACTTCGCAATGCCGGCTTCCGTTACGCGCTGGTGCGAGTGAGGGATGCCAGCGCCGCCATCGGGCTGTACGGCGGCGAGAACGTCGAACGCCGACTGCTCGGCAGTCGGCTTTCGGAGGTGATGGCGAACTACGGCAACTGGCTGAACCGCATGATCCGATTCACCGGCTGGAACATGACCGTGAGCCAGGCGATCAACCCGCTGCCCTACGTCGTACAGGCGCCGCGGCTTTTCGCGGGGCAGATCTCATTCGGCGACGTCATCCAGTCGGCGACCGCCTTCGCCACAATCCACAACGCGCTGTCGTTCTTTCGGCAGGCCTACGACGAGTTCGCAGGCTATCGCGCGGCGGTGATCCGCCTCGACGGGCTGGTCGAGGAAAACTCGCGCGCCCGCACGTTCAGCCAGGTGAAGACGACCAGCTCGTCCGACGGCTCGTTGGACGTCGACAGTGTCGAGGTACGGACTCCCGACGGTGCGCAGCTCGTCCGATCGCTTGACGTGCGCCTCGAGGCCGGCGACACACTGTTGGTCAGCGGACCGTCCGGCATCGGGAAAACCGTTCTGCTGCAGAGTCTTGCCGGGCTCTGGCCGTTCGTATCCGGGAGTGTTCGACTGCCGTCCGGCAGACAGGCGGCGTTGTTCGTGCCGCAGCTGCCCTACCTTCCCCTCGGCGATCTCCGCGCCGTCGTGTCCTATCCCAACGAGGAGGGCACGGTCGGCGACCGCGAGATTCAACAGGCCCTGATCAAGGTCGCCCTGCCGCACCTGGCCATCCGCCTCAACGACTTCGGCGACTGGGGAAAGGTGCTCTCGGTCGGCGAACAGCAGAGGATCGCCTTCGCCCGCATCCTGTTGACCAAGCCGAAAGCGGTATTCCTCGACGAGTCGACGTCGGCACTCGACGAGGGTCTCGAGCTGACGCTGTACGAACTGATCCGGGCTGAGCTCCCCGACACCATTTTGGTCAGCGTGAGTCACCGCTCCACCGTCGAACAGTTCCACGGCCGCCATCTGGAGCTTGTCGGCGGCGGGGAATGGCGGCTGCAGCCGCTGACCACCGGTAGTTGAGGCGTCTGCAGCGCTGGCCCAAGCTCGGCGGGGTACGTTGCCCGCATGGATAAGTTCACCCCCACCCTGGACTGGGGTAATGAGCTCTGGGCATCGCTGCAGTGGCTGGCCCAAGCCTGGACGATCGCGGCAATCGCCACGTTGTTGATCTGTGTTCTGATCGCCCGCTACACCACATGGGGCAGGCAGTTCTGGCGGATCAGCGGCGCGTATTTCACCGGCCCCGAGAGTGTCAGGGTCTGGCTCTGGCTGGGGGTCATCCTGCTCCTGGTGATCGGAGGCGTGCGGCTCCAGGTGCTGCTCAGCTATTTCAGCAACGACCTGGGCAACAGCTTCCAGGTAGTTGCGGGCGGCATCATGTCCGGCGATGACAGGGTGAGAACGTCTGGCAAAGAAGGCTTTTACTCCTCCATGGTCGTCTTCTGCATATTGGCCACGCTGTTCATCGCGCGGCTCATGCTGGACATGTTCCTGGTGCAACGGTTCTGCCTGGCGTGGCGCGAATGGCTGACCGACCGGCTCACCGGCGACTGGCTCGACGGCAGGGCCTACTACCGGGCGCGGTTCATCGACGACAAGATCGACAACCCCGACCAGCGCATCCAGGGCGACATCGACATCTTCACCGCCAACAACGGGCCACTTCCCAACGTTCCGTACTACTACTCGCAGAACACATTGTTGTTCGGCGCCGTCGACGCGGTCGTATCGATGATCTCCTTCGCCGCGATCCTGTGGAACCTCTCGGGCCCACTGACGCTGCCGATCATCGACTACGAGCTTCCCAGGGCGATGTTCTGGATCGGGATTGTCTTCGTGCTGTTCGCGTCTGTCATCGCCTTCTGGATTGGTCGGCCGATCATCTGGCTGTCGTTCAACAACGAGAAGTACAACGCCGCGTTCCGGTATGCGCTGGTGCGATTGCGTGACGCGTCGGAGGCGGTCGCCTTCTATCGCGGCGAGATCGCCGAACGCACCGGGCTGCGGAAGCTCTTCGCACCCGTGGTCAACAACTACCGGCGGTATGTCGAAGCGGTCGATTGCGTTCAACGGCTGGAACTGGTCGATGGGCCAGGCCATCGTGCCGCTGCCCTACCTCCTGCAGTTTCCGCGGTTCTACAGCGGCGACATCACCCTCGGTGCGCTCAATCAAACGGCATCGGCGTTCGGCGAGATCCAGAACGGCCTGTCGTGGTTCCGCAACGCTTACGACACCTTTGCCGGCTACCGCGCCGCGATCATCCGGCTCGAGGGACTGGTGACCGCCAACGAAGAAGGCAGGGCACTGCCCACGATCACGACCACCCCGTGTGTCGATGGCACGGTTCAGCTCAGCGACATCGAGGTCCGCACACCCGACGGCAAGCAATTGATCGACCCGCTCGACATGCGCCTGGAAGTCGGGGACACGTTGGTGGTCACCGGCCCGTCGGGCAGCGGCAAGACCACGTTGTTGCGCAGCCTGGCCGAGTTGTGGCCCTTCACCTCCGGCACGCTGACGCGGCCGTGCGGGCCGAACGAGACGATGTTCCTGTCTCAGCTGCCCTACGTTCCGCTGGGCGATCTGCGCGCCGTGGTGAGCTATCCATGCGAAGAGGGCACGATCGACGACGAAACGCTGAAGCGCATGCTGGAAAAGGTCGCGCTGCCTCATCTGGTACCCAGGCTCGACGAGGTGCAGGACTGGGCCAAGGTGCTCTCCCCCGGCGAACAACAGCGGATCGCGTTCGCCCGCATCCTGTTGACCAAGCCCAAGGCGGTGTTCCTCGACGAGGCCACGTCCGCGCTCGACGAAGGCCTGGAGTTCATGCTCTACAGCCTGGTGCGCACCGAGCTGCCGGACACCATCCTGGTCAGCGTCAGCCACCGCAGCACGGTCGAGCAGCACCACACGCACGAACTCGAGCTGATCGGCGAGGGCGAGTGGCGGTTCGGCAGAGTTGAAGGCGACGAGAAAGAACCCGCTCCGGTGTGACAAATGCCGGGGTAGCTTCCCGGCATGGACGAAACTTTCACGCCCACGCTCGACTGGGGCAACGAGTTGGCCGCCTCGGCGCTGTGGGTGGCCAAAGCGTGGGCCTCCGCGTCGGTGGTCACGCTCATCGTTCTTGTCCTGCTCGCGCGCTACACCACCTGGGGCCAGCAGTTCTGGCGCATCACAGGCGCCTATTTCCGGGGCCGCGATGCCATCCCGGTCTGGGCTCTGATGGGCGTTCTGATGCTGTTGGTGATGATCGACGTGCGCCTGGCGGTGCTGTTCAGCTATCAGGGCAACGACCAGTTTTCGGCGCTGCAAGCTGCTGTCACCGACGAGGGGCCGGCGAAACAGGCTGGGATCGAGGGATTCTGGGTTGCGATCGTGATCCTGGTCGGTCTATTCGTCGCCGAAATCGCGCGCAACCTGCTCGACATCTACCTGATGCAGCGGTTCATCGTCCGATGGCGGGTGTGGCTGACGCGCCGGCTCACCAGAGACTGGCTCGAAGGTAATGCCTACTATCGGGGGCAATTCATCGAAGGGCCGGTCGACAATCCGGACCAGCGCATCCAGCAGGACATCGACATTTTTACTACCGGCACCGGCCCGCAAACCAACACACCGGAAGTCGGAACGGCCCAAACACTGTTGTTCGCTTCGGTATTCAGCATTGTGTCGCTGGTCGAGTTCGTCCCGATTCTCTGGGGGCTGGCGGGCCCCCTGACCCTGTTCGGGGTGACGCTGCCGAGGGCGCTGTTCTGGATGGCATTGGTGTATGTCTTCCTGACCACGATCGTGGCGTTCTGGATCGGACACCCGCTGATCCGGTTGGCTTTCCGCAACGAGATGACCAACGCCGCGTTCCGCTATGCGTTGGTGCGGATGCGCGATGCGGCCGAGTCTGTCGGCCTCTACCGCGGCGAAGACGCCGAACGTGGCCGGTTGATGTCGCGATTCGCCGCGATCATCGCCAACTACCGGGCGTATGTCCGGCGGTTCCTCGTGTTCCTCGGCTGGAACCGGTCGATGAGCCAGATCGTGGACCCGCTCCCCTTTGTGGTGCAGGCTCCACGTCTGTTCGATGGTCAGATCCAACTCGGCGATGTCCAGCAGTCGTCGTCCGCATTTCTTCGGGTGCACGACTCGTTGGCGTTCTTCCGCAACGCGTACGACGCGTTCGCGGGCTATCGCGCGGCCATCATTCGCCTGGACGGGCTGATCACCGCCAATGAGACAGCAAGGGAGCTACCATCTTTGACCGCCGAGTCCAGTACCGACGGCTCGCTCGAGCTTGACGACGTCGAGGTGCGCACACCGGCTGGGAAGCGGCTTGTCGATCCGCTCGACCTGCGGCTCGACCCGGGTGAGTCGATGGTGATAACGGGCACGTCGGGAAGCGGTAAGACGACCCTGCTGCGTAGCCTGGCCCAGCTGTGGCCGTTCACTTCGGGCATCCTGCGCCGCCCGCAGGACGACACCATGTTCCTGTCCCAGCTGCCCTATATGCCGCTGGGTGATCTGCGCGGGGCGATCTGCTATCCCGCCGACGAGGACACATACTCCGATGACGCGATTGCGCTTGTCTTGGAGACGGTTTCGCTCGCGCACTTGTCAGGTCGGCTCGACGAGGTGGCCGACTGGGCGAAGATCCTGTCGCCGGGTGAGCAGCAGCGGGTGGCGTTCGCGCGTGTTCTGCTGGTCAAGCCGAAGGTGGTCTTCCTCGACGAGGCGACGTCGGCGCTCGACGAAGGTCAGGAGTACGCGCTGTACCGGGCGCTGCGCAGCCAGCTGCCGGATTGCATCGTGGTCAGCGTCAGCCATCGTCCCTCGCTCGAGCAGCACCACGATCGGCGACTCGAGCTGCTCGGCGACGGCGGCTGGCGGCTCGCGCCGATCTAGGTTGTCGCCGCGTGCGTTCCGGCGCGGCGGCCGAAGAACGATCCTTCACCCAGTTGGGTGCCGCTCGAGTAGCCCTTTCCGTCCTGGGCGATATTCGACGCGCACGCGCCTGCGGCGTACAGACCGGGAATCGTCGAGCCGTTCTCCCGTAGCACTTCACCGTCGATCGTCACCGCGAGGCCACCCATGGTGAACCCGGAGTACATCGCTCTGCCTAGGGACAGATCGAATGCCGCCCATGGTCCTTTGGTCTGCGGCGCAATGTATTCCGGCTGCTTGTGGAAGTCGGGATCCTCGCCGCGTGCCGCATTCTCGTTGTACCGACGCAGGGATGCCACCAGCTTGCCCTCCGGAATTCCCAGGGCCCGCTCCATCTCCTCGACGGTCTCCCAGCCGTCGATGAACTTGATCAGCGGCATCTCGGGCATCTGCATATGTGCCTCGTCGACGATGAGGTAGGCCGTCTGGTCGGGCTGCTCCAGCACGAAGGCCGAGGTGCGGGAGTGGTAGGAGTCTTCCGCGACGAAGCGCTCGCCCTTGTTGTTGACGATCAATCCCGTGAGCAGTATTTCCGGCGGGTAGGCGGCGGCGGTGATGAACATCTGATCCAAGTTCGTGGCCACCCCGCCCGCAGAGACGCCCAGCCGGATGCCGAGGCCGTCGTCGTTGGGGTTACCCAGAATGTAGGGCTCCACCAGGCCGTGGTGTTTGGTGCGCCGTTTCTGCCCGAGTGCCGGTGTGTGCTCGGCGACCATCTCGGGGTTCAACGCGAAACCACCCGCGGCGATGATGACGGCCTTGGCCTTGACCGCACCGGTTTCGGTGAAGTGCTTCCAGCTGACACCGACCACTGCGCCGTCTTCGACGATCAGGTTCGTCGCCCCGGTCTCGTAGCGGGTCTGCGCGCCGAGCTCGTCGGCCCGCTTGACCAACAGGTCGATGACCATCGCGGCACCACCCAGCTCGCCGGGCACCGGAACGGAGTGGCCACGCGGTGCGGGCTTGGCCTGTTCGGTGAACGGGAACACCTTCTCGTTGCCCGTGTACGACAGGCCCTCGGTGCCCGGTGGTACGACGATCTTTCCAGGGTAGAAGCTGCGTTCGAACTGAAAACCCAAGTCTTCCAACCAGTTGAAGTGCTCGACGCTGCCGTCGCAGTATGCGCGGATCTTGTCGTGATCCGGATCCATCGACACCGCGACGAGGTACTTGTACATCTCGTCGGCAGTGTCATCGTGGCCCGTCGCCTGCTGGACCGCGGTGCCGCCGCCGAGATAGAAGTGGCCGCCCGCCATCGCGCTGGTTCCGCCCGCTGCGGCCGCCTTCTCCAGCACCAGCACCCGGGCCCCGGCGGCCGCGGCGCTGACGGCCGCGGACCCGCCTGCGACGCCGAAGCCAATCACCACGACGTCGACTTCGTCCGACCAGGCCGTCACCTCGGCGGCGTCGACGGTTTCCGGGTTCTCAGTGCTCACTTCTGCTCCTGCTTCACATAGTCGAAGAACGCCCGGATCTCGGGCGAGATGTGCGCGATTTCGATGTAGGGCACCGCGGCCTCCTCGGCGGTGACGTAGGCGAACTCCATTCCGCCGGCCATGACGCCACGCTGCACAACCTCCGCGTTCTGGGACGCCGCGCTGACCGCTTCTTCTAGGTCATCGACCTCCACACAGATGTGGTGCAGGCCCGGTCCGGCTCGATCGAGGAACTCGGTGTAGACGCTCTCGCCGCTCACGGGTGCGATCAGCTCGAGCTGGGTGTCGCCGGCGTAGCTGAACGAGACGTGTGCGACGAAGTCGGCCGGACGTCCGCGGTACGTGCAGGTGTCGGGGGCGAAGTGCACGTCGGGTATGCGGATCCACTTCTTGGCGCCCAACAGCGTGGTGAGGGCGCGCTCCGTGGCGTCGAGATCCTTCGTCACCCACGCGATCTGGACAGGTGTCTGGGCATGCATCGAATCGAGGATATCTCCGGCATGCCCGCCTGGCTAGAACGTGTTCTAGTTTTCTCCCAGGTAGGCGGCAAGGCATCGATCGGCGGCGGACCTTGCCCACTCTGTTCCTGCGCCGCCCGCGACGTTGGCCTCGTACCACGCCTCGCCCGATAACTTCATGAATTGGCGGCCGTCTTCGGAGGCCATCCAGCGTTGCCCGAACGACGGGTCGACGGCCTCGCCCGTCGACAGATGGATGGCCAGCCCGACCAGGGCTCCGTCGTAGCCCATGCCGACGGCGCCCGGGCCGAACTGCTCCCAGTGATCGTCGACGTGCGCGATGTGGTGCAGTTCGAACCGGGACTGCTCGGGGCCCTCGCTAGTGATCTGCACTTCGATCCAGCTGACGTCGTCGCCGCACTCCCAGGTCGCGCTGAACGCCTGCGGCGGGTCGCAGCTCAGAATGGTGCCGTTGGCGTTGCCTTCGAGTCGGTAATTTCCACCGAGCCGGAGGTCGCCGGTGATCGGGAGGAACCATCGCGGAATCCGCTCGACGTTGGTACACGCGTCCCAGAGGTCTTCGGCGTCGGTGTCATAGGACTGACTGATCGTGACGACCCGCGCCTCCCCCGCTTCCAGAACGCGGTTTCCGACCGACCGCCGCACGGCGTTGATCTGGTGGGTGACGTCAATCATGTTGCCTTCCTTGTTGGTTGGTCCGGCGACTGCGCTTGCCGCGGGCGATTTCGGTGGCCAGCGCGTCGAGGTGCGGAGTCCAGAAGCGGCGGAATGCACCGAGCCAATCATCGACATCCCGCAGCGCACGCCCGTCCACCGCGTACAAGCGGCGTTGACCTTCGGGTCGAACCGAGGCGAAGCCGTTGTCCCGCAGCACTTTCAAGTGCTGTGACACTGCCGGCTGAGTGATCGCGAACTCACCCTGGATCGTGGCGCTGATGCTGCCCGCTGTGAGTTCACCGTCCGCCAGCAGTTCGAGTATTCGCCTGCGGACCGGATCGCCCAAGACGTCGAAGGCGTGCACATCGAGATAGTAAAAGTTCTGACTTATATAAGTCAAGGCTTACCGGTCGTAAGCGCGGATGCCGGGCCGTCAGCCGGACGTGGAGTGCACGACGTCCTCGCTCGCCTGCTGGCTGGCTGTATGCCAGGACACCGCAGCCGGATAATTGCCCCAGGTGCTGTTGAACATCCCGATGATGGCGGCCCGGCCGTCGGGGGTGACCACATACACCGGTCCACCCGAGTCGCCCTTCTGGCTGACCACCCCGTTGGCCATCGTGAACCAGCCGTTGTTGACCGCTTCCACGCTGCCGCAACTCTCCCCGGTGATCACCCCGAAGTGACAGATCGAAAGGCCCGGGGCAGGCACGACGCCCGGGTCGGACACCAGCACGCGGCCGCCGGGCAGGATGTCGTTCACCTGAACATCCGGGGCCAGGCTGATCGCCTCCCAGTCGGAGATCATGTGGTCGGTGGCGACGGTCGCGCCGTCCGGGGTGTTGTCCCGGAACAGCGTCAGGGTGCCGATGGGATTGCCGTCCCGGTCGACGACGGGGCCGTCGCCGCGGCAGTGACCCGCCGTGAAGGCGGTGCGCGCGGCGGGGTCGACGAAACCCAGCGTGCACACGTTCGAACCTTGGTGAATCTCCATGCCCGGGTATACCAACACGCCGGGAGTCGCCTGCGCAGGCGGCGTGGGGATGAGTGCACAGATCGGCACGGCCGCTGCGGCCAGCGAGCGCAACCATTGTCGGCGCAACGTAATCTCCGATTCGTTGGGGTCAGTGGCCTACTACCCTACCGGCGCGGGTGCACACAGCAGGGCAGACCGGGTCATTCGGCCCGGTCTGCCCTGTCGTCACTTCGGCTACGGAATCGTCAGCACCTGTCCCGGATGAATCAGGTCGGGGTTGCTGATGCCACTGGCGTCGGCGATCTGCTGGTACCTGTTGCCGTCGCCGTAGAACCGCTCGGAGATGGCCCACAGCGTGTCGCCAGACACCACGGTGTAGGTCCGCGGAGCAGGAGGCGGCGGTGGCGGAGGGGGGCGGTGGGGGCGCGGGAGCCAACGGCTCCTCGGCCGCCGCGGGTGCCACCTCGGGCGTCTCGGCCTCGGCGCCCGCAGGCGGCGGTGGCGCCTCGTCGGTCTGCGTGTTCGACGACCAGGCCGGCCCATCGAAACCGTAGAGCACCAGATTGCGGTCGTCCTGCAGGATCAGCCGGACATCCTTGGCGCCCTTTGTATCGGTGTGCCAGATCGGCTTGTCCGGTGTGTACAGCACGGTGTTGCCGTCTTTCTGCACCTCGAGGCGCTCGGCGTTCTGGCCGTCGGTTCCGGTCGCCCACACCGCTGCCCCGCCTGCGGTAAGCACCAAGTTGCCGTCGTCCTGCAGGGTCAGCGTGTATGCCCCGTTCTTTGACGTCAGCGATTGCCCACGTACCAGCTTCTCGCCTTTGGCGAGTCTGTCTGTCACGTCTTTGCCCCTTTCTGAAGGCGACATCCTGTCGTCCATCGACCAGACGCCATTTCCTCGACCGAGCTTACTGATCCTGGGTATGCATGTGTGCGGTTCGGATCGGCCCAATCGAAACGTCTCGCAAACGCGCAGTGGACGTTCAGGAATCGAAGCCGAGACCCAGCGCGTCCAATGTCCGCAGCAGCAGATTGCGTCGCCCCGCCGAGTGGTCGGCTCGGTCGAGCGACCATCGCGTCGCCTGGATTCCGATGCTGGCGAATGGCTCAGGCGGAAACGGCACCGGCCGTTTACGGACCATTTCCAGCTCGGTGCGCTCCGTCGGCCGACCCTCGAGCAGATCGAGGCAGACATCGGCGGCGAACCGCGCGGCCCCGACGCCGAGCCCGGTGAAGCCGTTGACATAGGCGACCCGATCCTCGGCGGCCAGCCCCCAGTGCGCGCAGAACCGGGTGTTGGTGTCGATCGCCCCGGCCCAGCGATGACTGAATCGAATGTCGTCCAGCTGGGGAAAGGTGATGAAGAAATGCTGCGCGAGGCTGCGATACGTCGCGGGCCGGTTTTCGTAGGCGGGCTTGACCTTGCGGCCGAAGTGGTAGATGGCGTCGTAGCCGCCCCACACGATCCGGTTGTCGGTAGTGAGCCGGTAGTAATGAAACTGGTTGGCGCAGTCGCCGATTCCCTGCCTGTTCGCCCAGCCGATGCGGTCGAGTTGCGCATCGGTGAGCGGTTCGGTGGCCAGCACGTAGTCATACACCGGCACGGTCTGCAGCCGGTTGCGCAGGACCAGGCTCGGGAAGACGTTCGTGGCCAGCACCGCGCGGTCCGCGGTCACTGTTCCGGTCCCGGCCTCGAACCGAAGGGCAGTGCCGCTGGTGTCCATCGAGGTGACGTTCGTTCGCTCGAAGATCGCAACGCCTGCCTCCGCGCAGGCGCGGGTCAGCTCGAACGCGAGCTTGGCCGGATGGACGATCGCCAAGGTGTCGGGGCTGAACAACGCCGCCAGATAGGTCGGTGACGCCACTTCGGCACGAACCTCACGCTGCGACAGGAGTCGGCCCTCCCCGTCGCGTGCCGCCTCCTCCAACCAGGTGACCTGATGGAGTTCTGTCGCGACCGACAACATGCCGCTGCGCTGCCAGTCGACGTCAAGCTGCAGCCGCTCAATATCGGCCTGCATGCCGTCCAGGTTGCCCCGCCCCATTGTCTCGAGCTTCTCGATTTCGTTGGGCCAGCGAGACTTTCCGTTAGCCAGCCCATGGGTGAGGCTGGCGTCGACGAAGCCACCGTTACGACCCGATGCCGCCCATCCCACCCGTTCGGCGTCGACGAGTAAGATCCGCTGGTCCGGATTGCGCTGTGCGGCATGCAATGCCGTCCACAACCCCGTATATCCCGCCCCGACGACCAGCAGGTCGGCGGTTACCGAACCCGACAGCGCGTCGTATTGGGGCCGCGGCATGTCCAGCCACATCGAGCCGAAGGCACTCGCCGCAAGCGACCGTTCGACCAAACCAGGGTCGACGTGGGAATCGAACACCGTCTGCACACCGCGGACACTACGGCGTCGGCATCGCTCGCGGCATTAAATCGGTTGCCGAGAGCGCGATGATGGAGGCTGTGCTGCTTCTGATATCCGGCGCGAGCGGCGCCGGTAAGTCATCGGTCCGGCAGGGCATCGCCGAAGACCTCGAACCTGCGGTCGCGGCGGTCGAGCTTCGCCACCTCGACACGGTGCCACAGATCCCGACGCTCGAGTGGCGCCAGCGCATTGCCGAACGCGCCGTGCTGCGGGCAGTGGAGCTTGACGAGCAAGGACGACATCTGCTGCTGGCCGGCGATCCGGTCGCACCCGGCGAAGTACTGGCCGCACCGTCGGCCCCGATGGTCGATGTCGCCATGTGTCTCCTCGACGTCGGCGAGGACGCTCAGCGGGAACGGCTGCGCCGCCGCGGCGATCCCGAGGAGCTGCTGCCCCGCCATGTCGCATTCGCCGACTGGATGCGCAAGCACGCCCGCGATCCCCGATACATGCCCGAAGTGCTCACTACCGACGGTTGGCCGGAGATGCAGTGGTCACGATTGACAAGCATGCCGACCGACCGCTGGCAGATCAGCGTCGTCGACGGCTCGAAAATGACAATGGCCGAGGCGAATCAGGCAGCGCTGCAGTGGGTTACCGACGCCATCGAGGGTCGGGCACCGGTGTTTCGCCGCGGCGTTACTTCGAAGCGGTGAGAGGCGCGGGAATGTCCGGCTGCACGGATTGACGTGGCTCCCACCCCGGCGGCCCGAACAGGTAGCCCAGCCGATCGCGCCAGCGGCCCGCCGCACGGACGTCCCTGGCGATCGCCACGTATTCGTGGGTCTGCAACGTCCAGATGTTGTAGGTGTCCACCTGTTTCGTCAGACCGTAGTGCGGCCGGAAGGTCTCGGGCTGGAAGCTGCGGAAGAGCCTGTCCCAGATAATCAGGATGCCGCCGTAGTTCTTGTCCAGGTAGATCTCGTCCATACCGTGGTGCACCCGGTGGTGCGACGGTGTATTGAAGACGAATTCGATCGGGCGCCAGAGCTTTCCGATGCGCTCGGTGTGTATCCAGTACTGATAGATCAGGTTGATGGAGAAGCTGGCGAAAACGATCCACGGTGGCACGCCGATCAGCGGAAGCAGGGCGCGCAGGAACACGTCCCCGCTGATGTTCCACTTCTGCCGCAGCGCGGTGGCCAAGTTGAAGTACTGGCTGGAATGGTGCGCCTGATGCGTCGCCCAGAAAATGCGAACCCGGTGGGCCATCCGGTGATACCAGTAGTAGAGAAAATCGACGCCGAGTATGCCGATGACCCACGTGTACCAGGCGGTGGCAGGCAGCTGCCACGGCGCGACATAGACATACAGCGCTGCATAGCCGAACAGTGCGATCCCGTTCATCACCGCGCTGGTGCCGACGGACACGATGCCCATCCAGATACTGGCCCACGCGTCGGGCCTCAGGTAGGCCCCCGAAGGGGCGCGCTCACTTTCGGTGTGGGCGAGCTTGCGCGCCGCCGCCCATTCGATGACAAGAAGAATCAGAAAGAACGGGACGGCGAAGGTGACCGGATCGTGCATCAACGGCGGCAGCACGTGCTCGAATGCCTTCGCCCAGTCCACAGCGATACCTCCTGGGCGAATTCTAGCGATGCCCGTTCGGGCTACCGGAAATTGAGTACCTGGGTGCCCCAGGTGGCGCGATATGCGTATCGATGTCGCTGGCGACGGTGTCCTGCCTGTCGATGAGGAGGCATGCGCGGTCGGGGTCCTGGTAGGGCAGCCACTCGGGCTCACCGGGCAGACCGGCGGCTTGGCGTGGGTGGCGAAGTTCAGCCAGCGGGCCCGAGCGCTCCGAGACCACCGTCCCGGTCTTCAGCCCGCCGAGCTTGAACGTCGGGTCCTTGGGCCGGTGACGAGATTGCCCCAGACGAAGGGCAATTCGGTGGCGTGGGCGGCGGCGATGCGCAGCAGCTTGAGCATCGGGGTGGCGAAGTCGAATCGGTACAGATAGACAGGCGCGACGGTGCTGTGTCCTTCAGCCAGCCACACCGACGGCATCCGGAAGCCGACGTCACGCGCGACGCCCATCCCCCGAGCCTTACCCCGGAGGCCGGCGTACGTGGTGCCGATCTTGTCTTCGGTGGGCAGTTCCAGAGTCGGCTGCTCGGCGGCGATCTCGGTGAACATCGCGTTGATCGTCTCCGGCGTGATCGGCATCAGCGGCGACTTCATCCATTTGAACAGCGCGGCCTCGTGCTTGTTGGTGCCGATGATCAACGGGACGGGATGCGAGCGGCCCTCGCGGGCGAGCTTGACCGGATAGTCGGGTACGACGTCGCCGTCGACGATCGGCGCGAATGCCAGCGTGCCGGGATTGCGCACAGGCACGTCGTAGAACACGTCAGTGGCGGCTGCGACGATCACGTCGACCGGAATCTGTGGCAGCTCGATGTCGGATGACGTCAGGCCCACTTCGAGGCAGGCGGGTGATGCCGTGGGCACGGCTGGCGTAAACCGAGGTGGCCGGTGAGCTCTGCGCGATCGCGGCGGAACAGGCCCTCGGCGGCCGGGCTGGTCAGCAGCGTGGTGATGATGCCGGCCCGCCGATTCGCCGAAGAGGTGACGCGGTCGGGATCTCCGCCGAACGCGGCAATGTTGTCGCGTACCCAGCGCAGCGCTGCCAGCACGTCGCGCAGACCGAGGTTGGAGTCGAATCGGCGGCCGGGGGTGTCGAATTCGGACAGGTCGAGGAATCCGAGCGCGCCGATCCGATAGTTCACGGTGACGACGACCACCTCGCCGCCGCCCGCCAACACTCGGCCGTCGTAGAGCGGCTGGCTCGCCGAGCCCAGGATGTAGGCGCCGCCATGGACCCACACCATGACCGGCTTGGCGTCGCCCGCCGCGGTGTCCGACGAGGCCCAGACGTTGAGGGTGAGGCAGTCCTCGCCCTGCGGTGCGCCCAGGTCGATCGGGATCCTGGGGTCGACGGGCGCAGACCGGCCGAAGCGGGTCGCATCGGCGACTTCGGTCCAGCGCTCGGGCGGTACGGGCGCCCGCCATCTCAGGTCGCCGGACGGCGGCGCGGCATACCGCACGCCTTTCCATGCCGTCACGTGCCCGTCGTCGTGGCCGCGGACCGGCCCGTTGCGGGTTTCTACCAGGATGTTGTCACTCGCCATCACCATCCAGGTTACCGGTGGGTAGTCGTTGCGACCGTGAATTCCGACACGCAATGGTATATATGGGAGAGTAGTTGTAACACCCATACCAAGGACGGGTCGCATGGATTCGCTGCGCCGCTGGACAATCGCCGACTTCGAAAAGGGCGCCGGTCGTCACGACGATCCCGCTGTCTACGGCGGGCCGCCGGGCGATCCCGGGTTGATCGGTCCGGGCAGCATGTCGTGGGAGATCAACGCCGACCTCGCGTCGGTGTCTCAAGCCGGACTGCCCGCGATCGTTCTGGAGATCCTTCACCCGTCGGTCATCGCGGGCGTGCAGGACCTGTCGAACTATCGTGAGGACCCGTTCCAGCGGGCCCGCGCCACACTCGGCTATGTGCTGGCCACCACGTTCGGCAACACCGAAGCGGCCACCTCGGTGATCGAAAAGGTCAAGCACATCCACTCTTTCGTAAATGGCACCCGTCCCGACGGCGTTGCCTATCGGGCACTTGATCCGGAACTGATCGCCTGGGTGCACACCTGCATCCCGTGGATGATCCTGCGGGTGTACGAAGACACGAAACGGCCACTGTCTCAACATGAAAAGGACCGCTACCTGTCCGAACAGGCGGTCATCGGGCGGATGAGCGGCGCCGACTGGGTGCCTACGACGGCCGCCGAGCTCGACGACTACGTCGAGACGATGCGGCCCCGGCTGTGCGTCAACGCGCAGACCCGGGAGTTCGTCGACTTCCTGATGACATCGCCGTTCTTTCCGAATCTCCCCGAGCGGCTCGATCGCCAGCTGCACCGGTTCGCGATATACGCGGGCATGAGCCGCGCACCCCAGTGGGCACAGGAGCTCATCGGGTTCGACCGGCCCCCCGCGGCGACGCGCGCCCTGATGGGCCCGATGCTGCGTGTCGATGCCCGACGTCTGCGGTGGGCGTTCGGCAAACCTCGCTACCTGCAAATGGCCAAGGACCGGGCCGCGGGAGTGGCGAGGACCGAGGTCGCTGCGTCGTGATCGACGCCCAGATTATCGAGGTGGTCGGCGGCGCGAGTGCAGGCGGCCGCATCGACGAGGCGGCCGACGGCACCAGTCAACGCATCCTGGATGCCGCGCTGGCGGAGGCGGCCGCCGTTGGGCTGCAACGCATCACGGTCGAAGATGTGGTTCGGCGGGCGGGTGTGTCGAGGATGACGGCCTATCGTCGCTACCCGCGCAGGGATGATCTTGTCGAGGCCCTGGTGCGCCGCGAGACGCAGCGCTTTCTCGCCGCGGTCGCCGATGCCATCGAAAGCGTCGCGGATCCCAACGACGGGGTTGCCGAGGCGTTCATCGCCGCTGTGTCCTTCGCCCGCGTACATCCGATGCTGCGCCGGGCCGGACAATCCGAGCCCGCGCCGATCGCCGATTCCGTCGAGCTGCTGACGATGGGATCGGCCTTCATCGCCAACTACATTCACGGTGACGAGCCGGGATCCCCATCGCAGCAGGTGCGCTGGGTCGCCGATGTGTTCGCCCGGTTGTTCTTCACCTATATCTCGATGCCGCCGAGGGACCCCGACTTCGGCGACGATGCCGAACTCCGCCGCTTCGCGCACGAGGTGCTGACGCCGATGGTGGTGCGGGTCGTCGGTTAGCTTGTAAGCCGTGCGGAAATGGGCCTTGCTGGGCGCGGCGATCGTCGTCGAGGTGGCGGCCACGTTGTCTTTGCGTGCCTCGCAGGACCATTCGGCATGGCTCATCGTGGTTGTCGCGGGCTACGCCGGGGCGTTCGTTTTGCTGACGATGGTGCTTCGCACCGGTCTGTCCATCGGCGTCGCGTATGGAATCTGGGGTGCGCTGGGCACGGCGGGCACCGCTGTACTGGCGGCCGCCATCTTCGGCGACCCGTTCACCTGGCCGATCGCGGCCGGCATCGGGCTGATCATGGCGGGTGTTCTGCTAGTCGAGCTGGGATCAAGGCACACCGGCAAGGCCGCGCCGTGACCTGGGCTGCGCTGGCGGGCGCCATCGTCTTCGAGTTGATCGGGACGCTCGGGCTGCGCGCGTCGGAGGGGTTCCGCAAGCGGATCTGGATCATTCCTGTTTCGGTCAGCTACCTCGCGTCGTTCTACCTTCTTTGGCTGACGCTCGCACTGGGCATGCATGTCGGCATCGCGTATGGCGTGTGGACGGCATTCGGCGTGGCGCTGGTGGCGGTCGCCGCGAGATTTCTGTTCGACGAACCGCTGACCTGGTTGATGGGATTGGGTATCGCGCTGATCGTGGCCGGCGTGCTGACTATCGAGATGACGGGCGCCGCGGCTGAGGGCCACCGCCAGCAGCGTCACGACCAGACCCGCGACAGGCACCACCAGCAGTCCGACCCGCAGGCTGGTCGCGTCGGCGATCAGCCCGACGACCGGAGGCGAGGCGACGAACCCGACCCGCATCAGCCACGCCACCGCCGTCAGCCCGGTGCCAGCCCGGAGCCCCGGCAGCTGATCGGCGCCGTGCATGGCCGCAGGAACCAGCGTGGCCACGCCGAAACCGGCGGCGGCGAAGCCCACAATGGTGCCGGGAACGCTCGGAAAAGCGAGCGCGATGCCCATACCTGCCGCCGCGATCAAGCCGCCGGCCCTGGCCACCGTGCGCTCGCCGAACCGGTCGACGAGGCGGTCGCCGATCAGTCGCCCGATGAACTGGAAGCCGACCATCGCGATGTAGCCGAACGCGGCGATCGCGCCTGGAGCATCGAGGCTGTCATGCAAATACAATGTCGCCCAGGAACTTCCGGCATCTTCGACGATCGCCCCTGCGATCGCGATGAATACCAGCGCCACGAGCGTTGCGTAGACGGCGAAACCGGGCCGCCCGCCGCCTTCGGCCCGCGTCGCCGGGTGGTCGTCCTGATCGGGGCCGCGGAGCAGGAACGGGTACGCCACCAGGACCACCGCGCTGAATACTGCCGCCGACACCGCCAGGTGCGTGGTTCGGGGCACGTCCAACGCAATGGCGGCCGCACCCATGGCTCCGCCGAGAACGGCCCCCGCCGACCACACCGCGTGGAACGAGTTGATGATCGAGCGCCCATAGTTTCGCTGCACGCGCAGCGCGTGTGCGTTCTGCCCGACATCGGTGAGCGCATCGGATGCGCCCGCGACGAACAACGTCGAGGCAAGGAGGACCGCCGACGGCGCCAGCGCGGCCAGGAACACGAACACCGCGATGCCGATGCTGCCTACCACCGCAACCCGTGCCGATCGAAAGCGGCGGATCAGCGCCCCCGCCGCCAGGCCGACGACCAGCGCGCCCGCGGAGAACGCCGCGATCGCGACACCGTAGGCCGCGTTGGACAGGCCTAGGTCGGCCTTGATCTCGGGATAGCGAGGCAGCAGGTTGGCGAACAGCGCGCCGTTGGTCAGGAACAAGGCCGACACCGCAACCCTGGCCCGCCGGTTCTGCACCGCGGCGCCGACGTGGTCGAGCCGTCCAAGCGCCATGCGCACCGACGTTACCGACGAGTCGCACAACAGCGGTCGGTCTGCGTGGCACGCTGAGGCGATGAGCACCACGCCGACCGTCGGAGATCTGCTGGCGCTGTTCCCGCCCGGGTCGAAAACCGACGGTGACGGCACCCTCGTGGTGGGCGGGTGCCGGCTCGACAATGTGGCCGCCGAGTTCGGCACGCCCGCGATCGTCGTCGCCGAGGACGCGCTTCGAAACAGGGCGCGGGAATACCTCGCGGCGTTCCGCAGCCGCTGGCCGCGCAGCGATCTGGCCTTCGCGTCGAAATCATTTCCATGCACCGCGGTCCAGCGGGTGATGGTCGAAGAGGGCCTTCACCTCGACGTCGCGGGCGGCGGCGAGATCCTCACCGCCCTCAAGGCGGGCGTCGATCCCGACCGGCTGGTCCTGCACGGCAATGCCAAGTCCGACGAGGAGCTCGAGCTGGCCGTCAAGCACGGCCTCGGGCTGGTGGTCGTCGACAATTTCGACGACATCGACCGCCTGGAACGCATTGTGCCGCAAGGCCATCGGCAGCGCTGCCTGGTGCGCGTCATTCCGGGAGTCGAAGCCGCCACCCACGCCTCGCAGGCGACCGGGCACGCCGGCTCCAAGTTCGGCCTGCTACCCGACGATGCGCGCGACGCGATCAGAAGGGTCGAGCGCAGCTCGGTGCTGCAGCTCGACGGTGTGCACACCCATGTCGGGTCGCAGCTGCTGAACGTCGAGCAACTGGCGGCCGCCGTCGAGCCGATCGCCAAGCTCGGCACGTTCGAAACCTACGACCTGGGTGGTGGCCTCGGCGTGCGCTACACCTACGACGAGCATCCACCGACCGTCGACGCCTATGCCGAAGCCATGGTCGCGCAGGCCCGCGCGCTGCTGCCCGACGACAGCCGCATCATCATCGAGCCGGGCCGCAGCATGGTGGCGACGAGCGCCTGCACCGTTTACCGCGTCACGACCATCAAGCGCGGAGTGGTCACCCACGTCGCGGTTGACGGCGGGATGGGCGACAACCTCGAAGTGTCGCTGACCGGGCAGCGGTTCGAGGCGACGATGGTGGACCGGGTCGGTGGCGGTGGCGAGACGGTCAGCGTGGTCGGGCGGCACTGCGAGTCCGGTGACCAACTCGTCGACGGCATCACCTTGCGCGAGCCCGCGGTCGGTGACCTGCTCGCGGTACCGGTCACCGGGGCCTACTGCTACACGATGTCCAACCAGTACAACGGCGCCCGTCGGGTACCGGTGGTGTTCGCCCGCGATGGTGAGGCGCGGCTGGTGGTGCGCCGGGACACCTGGGACGACCTGCTGATCCGCGATGTCTGACGCGCACGCGAGGAGCACAACAATCACTGCGAACGGGCAAGATTGGCCGCATGGCTGATCCGTCGCAGACTCTCGGCGAACTGGCGCGCCGGTACGGGGTCGCCACCGAGTACATGGACTGGTCGGGCCACCACGTCGACGTGCCGCCGACGACATTGGTCGCCGTGCTGGCGGCGCTCGGAGTGCCTGCCACGACCGAGGAACAGCGGGCTGCGTCGCTGGACGCACACGAGCGCGACTACTGGAGTCGCTCCCTGCCTCCGACCATCGTCGGTCGGCTGGGCGCCGAGTCGTCGTTCTGGGTACATGTCACGCACGGCGAGCCGGTGGGTCTGTGGATCCGAACCGAGGACGGCAGTGTTCGCGCCGGTCTACGCCAGCTGGAGAACCACACTCCCCCGTACGATCTCGGTGACCGACTGGTCGGTGAGGCCACCTTCGAGCTGCCCGGCGATCTTCCGCTGGGCTATCACCGATTACACGTGCAAGCCGGATCGTTCGAGGCCAGCACACCGCTGATCGTCGCGCCCTCCTCGCTGGATCTGCCGCAGGCGCTCGGGGCCAAGCGGACATGGGGACTTGCCACCCAGCTCTACAGTGTGCAGTCCGAAAGATCTTGGGGTACAGGCGATCTGATGGATCTCGCCGATCTGGCGGTGTGGTCCGCCGCGAAGCACGGTGCCGGATACATCCTGGTCAACCCGTTGCACGCGGCGGCGCCTACCGCTCCGATGGAGCCGTCGCCGTACCTGCCGACGTCGCGGCGGTACGTCAATCCGCTCTATCTGCGTGTCGAAGCGGTCCCCGAGTTCGCCGACGTGCGTCGTCGCGGCCGCATCCGCGAGGCGCGCATCGAACTCCGCAACAGCGCACTCCAGGTCGAGCTCATCGACCGCGACACTGCCTGGAAAGCCAAGCGTGCCGCGTTGGAAAGCGTGTACCGGGTCGAGCGTTCCGCCGGGCGGCAGTTGGCATACGCGGCGTACTGCGAGCGGGAGGGGCGAAGCCTTGACGACTTCGCCGTCTGGTGTGCGCTTGCCGAGCAGCACGGCCCCGACTGGCATCACTGGCCCGAGGCCCTCGCGCACCCGGAACGCCCCGCGGTCGCCGAATTCGCCGCCGAGCACGCCGACGCCGTCGATTTTCACCGCTGGCTGCAGTGGCAG
The DNA here is from genome assembly GCA_963713225.1 of uncultured Actinomycetota bacterium. Taxonomy (GTDB): domain Bacteria; phylum Actinomycetota; class Actinomycetes; order Mycobacteriales; family Mycobacteriaceae; genus Mycobacterium. The sequence goes on from CAVQLB010000008.1 coordinate 545,549, forward strand.
CTCGACGACCAGCTGGCCGCGGCACAGTCGACCGCCGTGCGGGCCGGCATGGAGCTCGGCATCATGCACGACCTCGCCGTCGGGGTCGACCCGAACGGGGCCGACGCGTGGGCGCTACAGGACGTGCTCGCGCTCGGCGTCACCGCGGGCGCACCGCCCGACGAGTTCAACCAGCTCGGCCAGGACTGGTCGCAGCCACCCTGGCGACCCGACCAGCTCGTCGAGCACGGCTACGAGCCGTTCCGCGCCATGGTCAACGCCGTGCTGCGGCACGCGGGCGGCATCCGCGTCGACCACATCATCGGAATGTTCCGACTCTGGTGGATTCCGAAGGGTGTGCTGCCGACCGAGGGCACCTACGTGCGGTACGACCACGAGGCGATGATCGGCATCCTCGCGCTGGAGGCCCACCGCGCAGAGTCCGTGGTCGTCGGCGAAGACCTGGGCACCGTCGAACCGTGGGTACGCGACTACTTATCCGACCGCGGATTGCTGGGCACGTCGATTCTGTGGTTCGAACTCGACCGTGATGGCGACGGCGGTCCCCTGCGGGCGCAGCGATGGCGCGAACAGTGCCTTTCTTCGGTCACCACCCACGACCTGCCGCCGACGGCCGGCTACCTGGCCGGCGAGCACCTGCGGCTACGTGACCAACTGGGCCTGTTGACCCGGCCGGTCGACGAGGAGCTGGCCGATGACCGCGCCGAGCAGACGGCCTGGGTTGATGAGCTGCGACGCGTCGGCCTGCTGGGTGACAAACCCGGTGTCGACGAAACGGTCCTGGCTCTGTACCGCTATCTGGGTCTTACCCCGTCGCGGCTGCTGGGGCTCTCGTTGGCCGACGCCGTCGGAGAGATGCGCACCCAGAACCAGCCGGGCACCACCGACGAATACCCGAACTGGCGGGTTCCGCTGGGCGGCCCGGACGGACGCCGTCTGATGGTCGAAGACGTCTTTTCAGACCCGCGCGCGAATGCGCTCGCCGAGGCTATGCGGGCCGCCGTCAACCCCCAGGTGTAACGCCGGGCCCCCCGTCAGCGGTTTCACAATTGTCACTCCTGCGATATGTTCGCACCGCACCGACTTAGGGAGAGTTCACGTGAGAAAGCTTGTTGTCCTGGGAGCGGGCGCGCTCGCCGCGACCTCGATCGGCCTGCTCAGTGCCGGGGTCGCCAGCTCGCGACCCGATGAACGGCAACGGAATGAACGTGATCGGCGAGCCCTACTACAAGGCAGTGAAGATCCTGAAGGGCCAGGGCCTGAGCACCGGCTTCGGCGGCTCGGTCGGGAGCGCATTGCCGCAGGCCCAGTGCATGGTTTCCAGCCAGAAGATGACGAGCAACGGCAGAATGCTGCTCAACCTCGACTGCAGCGAAGAAGCCGCACAGCAGTTGGCCGAGACCAGTGCCGGTGCGGGCGGTACCGCCGGTGGTCCGGCCGGTACGTTGAGGCCGCCACAGATTCCGATCGCCCCTGCTGCACCTGCACCCGCACCGGCCCCGCCGGGCTAGGCCTCGGCGAGCCGAGCCAGGTTTTTGAGGGTCTCGGTCATGTTCCGCGCGACCTGACGTGCCGCCACGCGGTCGGCGATCAGGCCGAGGACGCTGCCCGCCGACTCGTATGACAACCGGAACGTCACCCTTGTTTTGCCGTTGGCGTCCCGCAGCCGGAAGCGGCCGCGCTGCGACACGCCGGTGATGCCGATCCAGGCCAGGTCGTGGAGCTCGTCCAACTCGACGACCTCGACCATGCCGCCGATCGGCACCGACCCGATCTTCCAGTGCACCGTGTAGCGGGATCCGACCGCCACCGGGCCGTCCGCGAGAGTCTCCCAGCGTTCGAGGCTCGCCATGAACTCCGGATAGCAATCCGGGTTGCTGACAAACTTCCACACGGTGTCGCGATCGGAGTCGATCACCGAGCGCCGTTCGACCCTCATCGGGGCCGTCTCTTCTTCGCGCAAGCGCTCATCAGCCGATCACCGGGAAGCGCCGTTCCGCCGCCAGTCTGTCCACCCCGGCCTGCAGGCTGCTCAGCACCTTGTCGTTGATGACGTCGTCGTCGCTGGCGGCGATGTCGGCAGCGTCGATCGGATCCTGCACCTCGATCGCAATCTTCGTCGGCAACGGCAGTCGCGGCACCATGTCGCTGACAGCCAGGCCCCACGGCGGCGCCAAAAGAATCGGCACGCTCTTCAAGCGGGCCAGCTTGTCGACCTTCAGTAGCTTGGCGAGCCACTGGCCACGGTCGAGGAAGAGCGCCGCTTCCTGGCCGCCGACGCTGGCGATCGGCACGATCGGCACACCGGCCTCCCGAGCGAGCTTCACGTAACCTTTGCGGCCGTCAAAGTCGACCTCGTGGCGCTTCCACGACGGCCGGAATACCTCGTAGTCCCCGCCCGGGTACACCAGCAACGCCCCGCCGGACTCCAGCGCCAGCGCGGCGTTGTCGTGGTTGGCGGCGACGGTGCCAAACTTTCGCAGTGATCCCAGACCGGGCATCGAGACGACGAGGTTGTGCGCCAATTGGTAGAACGGCCGCTCGACGCCGAAGTATGAGCAGAACGCCAGCGTGAAAACGAAGGTGTCAGGCGGGAGGTTGCCTCCGCTGTGGTTTCCGACCAGCAGCACGGGCCCTTCGGGCGGAATGCGGTCCAGTCCGCGCACGTCGGCACGGAAGTACAGCGAGGCCAGCAGCCACAGGCCCGGTAGCTGCTCGCGGATGTAGTCCGGGTCGCGCTGGTCGAGGTCGGCCTTCGGCACCCGGGAGGCGACCTGCTGCCTGGCCCAATCGAGTACGTCGCCCACACCGGCCATGTTGGTCATATTGACAGAGCCCAGCTATCTGAAACCTGCGTTCCCACCTACGGCCCGTAGACTCAACCCCTGCACACTCCGGGGAGGGGGCCGCAATGCTGCGACCACGCCGTTTCGAGCACGAAGTCGATCCTGGGCCGGTTCAGATCCAGGCGCGCAAAGTCCACTTCGACGTCCCCGACATCGGGTTGCACTGGATCCCGGGACATCCGGTCGCCTCGAATGTCATCAGCCTGCTCAACGTCGTGTTGCCCGCGGCGGAGCGCTGGTTCGTCGACACGTTCAACGAGGCCCTGCCGAAGGTGTAGGATCCCCAGCTGGCCGACGATATGCGTGGCTTCATCGGCCAGGAGGCCACTCACGCCGACGTCCACGAACAGATGCTGCACGACTACATGGTCGTCAACGGCATCGATCCCAAGCCGATGCTCGACCAGATCGAGTACGTCTTCTACAAGATGCTCGCGCCGACCACGTCCACCGATCCGAAGCGCAGGCTCAACCACCTCTGCGACCGGCTGTGGATCATCGCCGCGATCGAGCACTACACCGCGGTGCATGGGTGACTTCGCCCTGAACTGCGCATGGGACGACCACAACGCCGACCCGACGATGGTGGATCTGTTCCGGTGGCACGCCAGTGAGGAAGTCGAGCACCGCAACGTCGCCCACGACGTGGCCGTCTATTTTCACGACAGCTACGTCGACCGGATCCGCGCCATGATGATGGCGGTGGTGGCGATCTTCGTGCTCTTCCAGCGCACGTCGTGGTTCCTGGTCAAGACCGACCCGTCCACCGACATGAGTTGGTGGAGGTTCCATCGGCTCCGGATGCGGGACTCAAAGCTCGGACTTCTGCCCAAATACCGCAAGCTGTTCGGTTCCAATACGGCGATGTACTTCCGGCCCGGATACTCGCCCGAGGAGATGGGTTCGACCGCACAGGCGGTCGCCTACCTCGCCAGCTCGCCGGCGGCCCGCGCGGCCCACATTTGATGGGACTGCTCGACCGCTACCGCCAGGCGCCGCCCAGCGTCTTCGGCCGGGTACGCCATGATCTTTCGCTCGGCGTGGCCGACGCGGCAATCGCGGGACTGTGGGGGATCTCGGGCGCCATCAGGAAGATGAAGCCGCCCGCCGTGCCGGACCGCACCATCGCGTTGACCGTCACCGACCGGCAGGTGGTGGCGCGCGACCAGGACGTGGTGGCTTTGACCCTCGCCGCCGCCGACGGCCGTGTCCTGCCGCGCTGGCATCCCGGCGCTCATCTCGACATTCACCTGCCGAGCGGTCGGCTGCGGCAGTACTCCCTGTGCGGGGACCCCGACGACACCGACACCTACCGAATCGCGGTGCGCCGCATCGTGGCCGGTGGCGGCGGATCCATCGAGGTGCATGACGGGCTGCCCGTCGGCACTTCGGTGACGACGCACGGTCCGCGAAATGCCTTTCCGCTGACCGTCCCTGGCTACGGCTCGCCGACGCAGCGGTTCCGGTTCATCGCAGGCGGCATCGGAATCACGCCGATTCTCCCGATGCTGGCTCTCGCGCAGCGCCTCGGCGTGGACTGGTCGATGGTGTACGCCGGCCGTAGCGTCGACAGCCTGCCGTTCACCGATGAGGTCACCCGCTTCGGCGAGCGCGTCGAGATCCGCACCGACGACGTCAGCGGCGTGCCGAGCGCCGCCGAGCTGCTCGGCGACTGCCCCGACGGCACCACCGTGTACGCCTGCGGGCCCGCGCCGATGTTGACGGCGATCAGAGCGGACCTGGTCGGGCGCGACAACGTGGAGCTGCACTTCGAACGGTTCGCCGCGCCGCCGGTCGTCAATGGCCGGGAGTTCTCGGTGTCGCTCGCGTCGACGGGCCGACACGTGGCCGTCGGCGCCGACGAGACCTTGTTGACGGCGCTGCGGCGCTCAGACGTCGCGGCGCCCTATTCGTGCCAGCAGGGCTTCTGTGGCACGTGCCGGACGCGGGTGGTGGCCGGCGCCGTCGACCATCGCGACACGTTGCTGACCGACCCGGAGCGCGCCGGCGGCATGATGCTGGTCTGTATCTCGCGTTCGGCCAACGGGGAGCATCTCATCCTGGATCTGTAGCCCGTCTGTACTATGCGGCCATGCCGTTGGCCGCAGGTCAGACCTTCGCGGGCTACACCATCGTGCGGCTTCTGGGCTCCGGAGGCATGGGCGAGGTGTACCTGGCCGACCATCCACGTCTGCCCCGGCAGGATGCCCTCAAGGTGCTGCCGAGCGACGGTGTCCGCCGACGATGAGTACCGGCAGCGGTTCAACCGTGAAGCCGACATCGCCGCGACGCTGTGGCATCCGCACATCGTCGGTGTCCACGACCGCGGCGACGTCGGGCGGCCAGATCTGGATCTCGATGGACTACGTGGACGGGACGGACGCCGCCGAGCTGCTGCGCGACCGCTACCCGAACGGAATGCCGAAGGAGGAGGTCACTCGACATCGTCACCTCCGTCGGCGAGGCCCTCGACTACGCGCATCAGCGCGGTCTCCTGCATCGTGACGTCAAGCCCGCCAACATCATGGTGACCGATCCCGAAGCGGGTGAACAACGAATTCTGCTTGGGCGACTTCGGTATTGCTCGACAGGTCGACGACACCAGCAAGCTCACCGCGACGAACATGACGGTCGGCACGGTGTTCTACGCCGCCCCCGAACAGCTGATGGGCGAGGACCTCGACGGCCGCGCGGATCAGTACGCGTTGGCAGCGACCGCATTTCACCTGCTGTCGGGCTCGCCGCCGTTTCACCATTCCAATCCCACGGTGGTCATCAGCCAGCACCTCACCGCGTCGCCGCCTGCCCTTGCCGACCGGCGTCCCGAGTTGTCGGCGCTCGATCCGGTTCTGGGCAAGGCCCTCTCGAAGGACCCCAAGGACCGGTTCAACAGTTGCACGGACTTCGCCAGGGCGCTGGCACACCGACTGGGGGTCGAGCCGGCGGCGGACAACGAGCGCACCGAGGCGTCGATCCCCGTTGCCGGACACACCGCGGGGCGGGCACGAACCACGAAGCACCGCAGCGGAGGCTGCTGCGGCCCGCCGTCATCGTCCCTGCGATCCTGGCGGCACTGCTGCTCGTGGCGATCGCCCTCGTGCTGATCCAATTCCGCGAGATCGAGAAGCTGCTGAACGACGACTACACACCGCCGTCGACGACGGCGACCTCGCCTCGGGCGGAGTCGCCACCTCCGCCACCGCCTCCCGCGTCGACGACGACGGTCACCACGTCCGTGTCGGCGGCTCCCGCGGCCGGGGTCGTCGGCGCCAACTGCTCGCCGGTCGGCGCCACCGCCACCACCGCCAACGGCAACACGGTCTACTGCTCGACCCTGCAGTCCACCGGCGCCTCCATCTGGTCGGTGAATCAGGGCGAGATTCCGCCCCCGACGGTGACAGTGACCACCGAAGTCACCGACGAGCCGCTGCCCCTCGAGGAGGAGACGCCGGTGCGGGTCTGCATGCAGGAGACGGGCAAGACCCGTCGGGAATGCCGCGATGCGATCCGCGCCAGCAACGAGGGCGGCAACTGAGCGCCCCATGAAGTTCGCCGTCATCGCCCCGGTCGCCGCCGGAGTCACCGCAGATGCCGTCTGGATGGCCGCGTTCGCGCAGCACGTCGAGGCGTGCGGGTTCGAGTCGATCGTGGCGGTCGAGCACACCGTGCTGATGGCGCGCTACGACAGCGTGTATCCGTACGACGAGTCCGGCCGGGTGGAATTGGCCGCGGACTGCCCGGTCCCGGATCCCCTTGAGCTGCTTGCGTTTCTGGCCGGCCAGACCACCAGATTGGGCCTCGCGACGGGAGTGCTGGTGCTGCCCAATCACCACCCGGTCGTCCTCGCCAAACGGGTGGCCACCCTCGATGCCCTTTCGGGCGGCAGGGTGCGGCTGTGCGTGGGCGTGGGATGGCTGAAGGAGGAGATCGAGGCGTGCGGAGCCCCGTTCGAGAGCCGCGGCCGCCGCGCCGACGAGCAGCTGGCTGTCATGCGCGCGTTGTGGGAGGACCGACCGGAAGGCGCGAGCTTTCACGGCGAGTTCTTCGACTTCGACAACGCCACGTGCTATCCGAAGCCGAACGCCGGTCCGCGGTTGCCGATCCATATCGGCGGGCACAGCCCGGCGGCCGCGCGGCGGGCGGGACGGCTCGGTGACGGATTGCAACCACTCGGTGTCGGCGGGCCCGAGCTGACCGAGCTGGTAAGCGTAATGCGTGAGGAGGCAACGAAAGTGGGACGGGATGCCGATTCGCTCGAGCTGTCGCTGGGCCATCTGGTGGCCAAGATCGACGGCGCACGCGCGGAGAGACTCGCGGCGCTCGGCGCCGACCGGGTGGTGCTCGCGATGCCACCGACGACCGATATCGAGCAGGCAAAGGATCTGCTGTCGGCGTGTGCAGACAGACTGGCGCTGACGCCATGACCCTTGCCATCGCGGACCGGTTGGCGCTCACCGACCTCGTTCACCTCTACGCTGCCGCCGTCGACGACCGGCGCTTCGGCGATGTCGTCGAATTATTCACCGATACAGCCGAATTGCGGCTGCCCGACCCGCCGCGCTCCCTCGATCCCGTCCGCCACAGCCGGGGCCGTGACGGCGTCCGCGCCGCGATGGCCGCTCTTGCAGGCATCGCCCGCACCGAGCACGCGATCGTCGGTGAGGTGTATGCCGCAGGGACGGGCGCCGACTACGCGCTGGGCCGCATCACCTGCGTCGCCCATCATTGGAGCGTCGGTGACGATCAGATCAGCGACCTGGTCTGGCATCTGCGCTATGACGACGAATATCTGCGCACGCGATCCGGTTGGCGCATCCACGGCCGGGCTTTGACGATCAATGCTGTCGAGACGCGCCCGATCCGGCGTCTTCGACCACACCCATCAGGTGATCGAGAAGCGGGCGCTGACCCTTCAGCAGCTTCGACCGCGCCGCAGTCACGGAGAACCAATCCGCCCGATCGATCTCCGGATACTCCCTGACGTTTCCCGAACCTTTCGGCCACTCCAGTTCGAACGTGTTGCTGACCGTGCCCTCGAGGTCGAGATCTCCTCGGACCGCGAAGGCGGTGATGACCTTCCCGCTGGGCTGCTTCAGCGGCGGAAGGTCGATTCGCGGGCCATCGGGAGGTGACTTGCCCAGCTCCTCTTCGAACTCGCGCCGGGCGGCGGCCCACGGGTCCTCGCCGTCGGTGTACTCCCCTTCGGGATCGACCATGCCCCGTCGTCCTTCTTTGCCCAGAACGGGCCGCCGGGGTGCCCGATCAGCACTTCGAGGACCCCGTCGTTGACCCGGTAGAGCAGTAGACCCGCGCTCAGCTTGGACATTTCGCACGACACTAAGCCAAATTGTGGCCGATCTGAGCCTTCACCCTTATGGTCTAACCGTGCCAGAGATAAATCGTCGAAATATGATGTTGATGACCGGCGTCGCCGCGCTTGCGGCCGCGGTCCCCAGTCCGCACGCAGCCGCTGACCCGGAAGTGCCAGGTCAACCAGTAAATCCTGGGGCGCCGTCGGACGCCGCTCCCGGCAACGTCATCTTCGCCGACGACTTCGACGGGCCGGCCGGCGCACCACCCGACTTTTCGAAGTGGACGGTGGTGGGCTGGAACGAGCCGGTCAACCCGCCGATCCTGGGCCTGTTCCGCAACGATCGCCGCAATGTGTCCCTCGACGGAAACGGCAACCTCGTCCTGCGCGCCACGCAGGAAGGCGACACCTACTTCAGCGGCAGAGTCGAAAGCAACATGAAGATCGGCATCGGCCACACGTGGGAAGCCCGGATCAAGTTCAACTGCCTCGTTCCCGGTTGCTGGCCCGCATACTGGCTGGTGAACCGTGAGCCCACACCGGACGGCAGGGGGCCTCTGCCGGACGGCGAAGTGGACATCGTCGAGTGGTACGGCAACGGCAAGTGGGCTCCTGGAACCTCAGTACACGCCCGATCGGACGGGAGGACCTGGCGGGAGAGCAGGTGGCCGGTGGACGGCGACTGGCACACCTACCGGACCCAATGGGATGACACCGGTTTCCGCTTCTGGCGGGACGACCTCGCCGGGCCGCCGTACTTCACGGTTCCGGCCGTGCCCATCGACGGGGTGTGGCCGTTCAACGCACCCGACTACCTGCTGTACACGGTCTTCAACCTCGCAGTCGGCGGTCCCGGTGGCGGTGATCCAGCCTTCGGTCCCTCCCAGACCCCTGAGATGCTCATCGACTACGTACGCGTCTGGTAACACGGTGTTCACGTGAACACCGGGCTGACGATGACCGCGGCCGTCGCACTGCTGGCAGGACTTGGCTTTGCCGCACCGGCGCACGCCGACCCGCCGAGCTATGGCAGCAACGGCGTCTTCGGTGTGGGCGACAAACCAACGAATGGTTGGGCGACGGCCACTATCCCGCCGGGTCGGTATCGCGTCGACCAGTCCCCGAGCATGTATCCGTACCTGAGTCCGCCCGGTTTCTGGTTGCGGTGCAACAACTTCCCCTGCGCGGGAAACTATCCCGGCCACATCATCGCCAGCGGGAATGCGGTACGGGACCAGAGCACATTCGTCGATATCCTGCCCACCGACGTCGCGGTCTCGCTGGGCAACGTCACCCTGACGATCGCCGGGCCGGCATGAGCGAGAGCCAGTTCGAACCGCGCTGGCGCCTCGACCTCGACGACGACGGCACGATCACGTTCGACCGCACAACGGCGACGATCACCAAGATCGAGACGGGCGAGAGTTGCCACCTCGGCGCCTATCCGTCGTTTGCCGTCGACGACCCGCGGTACCTGCGTGTCACCAGTAGCCACGCACCGCCGATCGGGAAGTGGTACGTCACCGGCGACGAGTGATCAATCCGCCTTCGGAAGCGGAATCCCTTCGCTGGTCGAGAATCGCGCGTCGTCCTGGGTCGACAGCCCGACCGACACGACGGAACGGTCGAAGAACACGTCGGTCAGATACGCCAACGACACCGCCCAGCGGTTGACGAAGCGCGGGATGGCGTACAGGTGGTACATCCGAGTCACAAACTTCGCGGCGTAGCCCGACAGATGTATGTTCAGCGGATTGGCGACAGCGTAGTGGGGTCCGAGGTCGACGACCAGTCCCATGTTTCGATGCCGGTAGTCCTTGGCCTTCCCAAAACCCATGCTGGCAGCGACATTTCGCGCCAGCACCTTTCCCTGCCGAATCGCGTGCTGCGCGGTCGGCGGCGTGATCTTCCCGGGTTGCGTCAGATCGGGCACCGCCGCGGCATCGCCTGCGGCGAACACATCGGGGTGGCCGGGCACCTGCAGGTCCGCCTGCACCTTCAGCCGACCACGTTCGGTCGGCAAACCCAGGTTTTCGATCAACGGGGCTCCGGTCACGCCGGTCACCCAGGCGACAGTTCGGGTATCGATCCGCGAATCATCGCTGAGCACAACATGTTCGGAGTGCACTTCCTTGAGTGTCGTGCCGAGCCGGACGTCGATGCCCCGTTGGCGCAGCACCCGCATGGCGCCGTCGCCCAGCTTCTCCCCCACCTCCGGCATCACCTGGTCGGCGAGGTCCAGCAGCACGAAGTGCACGGCCGAGGGATCGAACCCCATCTGCTCGGCGGCGGCATCGGCCAGCGCGCGCAGCTGCGCGACGAGTTCGGTGCCGGAATACGAAGCGCCGACGACGACGATCGTGCGGCGGGCCCGGATGCGGTCGGCGTCGTCGTCGATGTTGGCCAGCTCCAGCTGTTCGAGGACGTGGTCGCGGAGATAGACAGCCTCTGCTGTCGACTTCAGGCCCCGCGCATACTCGGCCAATCCGGGGATGTCGAATAACCGGGTGACCGAACCCGGCGTCAACACCAGCCGATCCCACGACAGGGTGCGCGATCGCCGCTCGGGGTCGGTGAAGGTGACGGTGCGCTGCTCGAAGTCGACACTGTCCACGCGCCCACGTACCGTGCGCACGCCGCGGAGTGTGTTCGCCAGCGGGATGGTGACGAACCGGGCGTCAACCAGGCCACCGGCGACGTCCGGGAGAAGCGGCGTGTACAGCATGTAGTCGACCGGCGAAATGATCGAGATATCGACGGATGCATTGTTCTTGCGTAGCTGCCGAGCCAGGCCACGAGCACATTCGAACCCGGTGAAGCCGCTGCCGACGATGACGACTGAAGTCATGACCCCCCACCCTATCGACTGGCCCGATTCGGCAATGCGAGGATGCTGGGTGACATGACCCCTTCGCGACCGCTGCGCCGATGGGATCCGTTCCGGCCTCTCGACATGCTCGCGTCGTTGTGGTCGACGGCGGCCGTCGCGCCGGTGAGCAGCGGGGCCGCGGTCGCCTATCGGACGTTGTTCATGACGCTGCGGCGTCTGGTCGTCGGACGACGGCTGACCGTCCGACTCGACGAAGGCGGCATCAGCCTGACCGTCACGGAGTTCGACTCCCGGCTCAATGTCCGTGGCCTGTCCGCCGGCCAACTCAACGACGTCCGCCTGGCCGCCCGTGACATCCGTTGGGACGGAAACAGACTGGACCGCGCCACCGCCGTGCTGCACAACGTGCATCTCCGGGCCGGCACGCCGCCGGTGCTGGTGGCCGCACCCGTCGAGCTGTCACTGGAGCTTCCCGCCGACACCCTCGACGACTTGTTCCGCCTTGCGGCGCCGCGGCTGGCAGGCGAGATCGGCCCGGACGGGATCGCTCGGCTGCGCCTGGCACGCCGCCCCGCTGTGGGCCATCTCGAGGTCGACGTGAACCTCGACGGGTCGACGCTCTGGCTGAAACCGCGGGCCCTGGTGCTGCGTCGCAAACGGCTGCGCCTGCCGGGGCGCACGCCTGCCTACCGTGTGCGTCTGCCCGAACTGCCCCACGGTCTTGCCCTGACGGACATCAGCATCGCGCCCGATGTGCTGATCCTCTCCGGCTCCCTGCCGGAATGGCATGTCAATGTGCCGCGGCGCCGACTGGAGGACGTCATCAGTCAGCTCAGCGTGGTCGGGCGGCCATTGAACCTGACCAGGCCGGGCCGCGATTAGCCGTTGCCGGCCGGTCATTAGCAGCTAGCTCGACACTGCTTGGTACCGCATTGCCAGATTCCGTCACTACCGTCCGAGCGCGAGTCGGGATCCATCAATACGTCTGGCGAAAGGCGTTCCATGATCAAGCTGATCGATTTCATTCTCGAGCTGTTCCGCGACGAGGACCACGCGCAGGCATTTGTCACCAGCCCGGACCAGGCCCTCGCGGATGCCGGCTTCTCCAACGTCACTTCGGCTCAGCTGCAGGCGGTGGCCGCAACCGCTGTGCCGAGTCTGGCCATGGGCGGCGACGGTTATGCAGTCGCCGGCCTGCAGCAGGCGGTGTCCGGCTACTGGGCGCCGCCTGCTGCTCCCATGGGCTCGGACCTCGCCGATGGCAACAGTTTTCTGAGCCCGACGACGAACATCCAGGACGACCACAGCCTCAGTTTCGGCCTCGGAGACGTCACCCTGGGTGACAAGACCAGCGCCAACGGGGACGGCGCGGTCGCGGTCAGCGGCGTGAGCCACGGCGACATCGTCACCGGCGAAGGTGCGGCGCTCGGCAACGGCAATAACGTCAACACCGGCGGCGCGGTAATCCAGACGTCCGGACATGGCACCACCGCGTTGTCTGCGAGCACAACGAGCACCGTCGACAACAGCACGCACGTGACCAGCTCGATCGACAACTCGCAGCACGAATCCCACGATTTCTCTGGGGACTCCGCCCCCGTCATCGACGGCTCGGTCCACGGCAGTTCGGTCTTCGACAGCTCGATGCACGACAGCTCGCCGCACGACACGTCGATGCACGAGACGACCCACCACGACGCCGGGCTGGACGCGCACCTCGGCTTCTAACGCCACACATCGGCGCTGCGGCGCTAAAGTGCCGGTCATGGCCGACGGCACGGATGGCGCATACACCCGCTACGTCGCAATCGGTGACAGCCAAACCGAGGGGCTTTGGGACGGTGACGATTCCGTCGGAATCCTCGGCTTCGCCGATCGGCTGGCCGCGATGCTCGACGCCCTCCATCCCGGGCTCCAGTACGCCAACCTGGCCGTGCGCGGCCGCCGGATTCGCGATGTGCTCGACGAGCAACTGCCGGTGGCCTTGGCGATGCAACCCGATCTGATCACGTCATGTGTCGGCATGAACGACATCACCCGGCCGGGCTTGTACTTCGACAGCGCGCTCGCCGATCTGGACCTACTTCACGAACGGCTAGCCGAATCCGGAGCGACCGTGGTGACGACGACATTCCCCGACATCGGGCAGATCGTGCCCGTCGGCAGGTTCCTGAGTTCACGCGTGAAGCGCACCAACGCCGCGATCGCCGCCGCCGCCGACCGCCACGGGTTCAGGCTCGTCGACCTCTTCAACGCGCCGTCGATGACCCAGCCCGACACGTGGAGCGACGACCGCGTGCACGGGTCGACCAAGGGCCACATGCTGTTCGCCGCTGCGGCCGCCGAAGCCCTCAATCTGCCCTTGAGCAACCATGATTGGGCGCAAGCGGGTTCCGTGGCGGGGTCGTCCCTGCAATCACGCGGCTATTCGCAATTGCTGTGGACGAAGAACATGCTCACCCCCTGGCTGTGGCACCATGCCCGCGGCAAGTCCAGTGGAGACGGCAGGCAGCCGAAACGCCCGAAGCTCGGAAGCCTTGTCGGCTAGAAACCGAGGAGTCCCAACGGAATCGGCGATTCGCCCGCTCCGATCGACTCCATCACCCGCGGGCAGAAGAACGATATGGCGAGTCCGGTGAAAAGGTTCGCGCCCCCGAACGACATACCGGTGGTGTCGGCGACCTTTGCCGCGACATCGGCGGCATTCTGAGCCGGATCGGACAACATCGGGCAGACGGACTGGCCCACCGCGACCATGTTGGCCGGATCGGTCGTGCCGCCCAGTCCCGCGTTGGTCACCGCGTTGAAAAACGCGTCACTGGTCGGGTCGGCCTGTGCCGGCGCGGCCAGCAGCGAGCTTCCGGCGATGAGCCCGACAAACACCGCAATCATGCCGATGGGCCTGGTTAGTCTGCGCACCTGCAGCATCGTAGGGGACCGACCGATTAGGGGCTAATCGGCACGTCAACTACGCTGACACGATGCCGAAATCACCTGACTACCGCGGTGACCTCAAGCCGCATTTCGAGGACGTCCAGGCACATTACGACCTGAGTGACGACTTCTTCCGGCTGTTTCTCGACCCGACGCAGACGTACAGCTGCGCCTACTTCGAGCGTGACGACATGACGCTGGAAGAAGCGCAGATCGCCAAGATCGACCTGGCGCTGGGCAAGCTGGGCCTTGCGCCGGGCATGACGCTGCTCGATATCGGCTGCGGCTGGGGCGCCACGATGCGCCGCGCCATCGAGGTCTACGACGTCAACGTCGTCGGCCTGACGCTCTCGAAGAACCAGGCCGCCCACGTCCAGAAGACGTTCGACGAGATGGACAGTCCGCGCACCAAGCGGGTCTTGCTGCAGGGCTGGGAGCAGTTCGACGAGCCGGTCGACCGAATCGTGTCCATCGGCGCGTTCGAACACTTCGGCCATGACCGCTACCCGGACTTCTTCAAGTTGGCCTACGGCGCGCTGCCCGAAGACGGCATTATGCTGCTGCACACGATTGTCGGTGAGAACCCTGCTCGTGCAAAGGAACTCGGCATTCCGCTGACCTTCGAGTTGGCGCGCTTCATCAAGTTCATCATGACCGAGATCTTCCCCGGCGGGCGGCTTCCTTCGGTGCCGATGGTCGAGGAGCGCTCCGCCGAAGACGGCTTCACATGCACCCGTAAGCAGTCACTCCAGATGCACTATGCGCGCACGCTCGACATCTGGGCCGCGGCCCTGGAAGCGCGTAAGGACGAGGCAATCGCCATCCAGTCGCAAGAGGTCTACGACCGGTACATGAAGTACCTCACCGGCTGCGCGAAGATGTTCCGCGACCGCCAGGTCGACGTGTTCCAGTTCACTTTGGAGAAGTAGCCGGCCCCGAGCTACCGGGTGCCCAGTGTTCCGTCGAGGTATTCGGCCCGACATGCGCGCCGAGCCAGCTTGCCGCTGGTGGTGCGCGGAATGACGCCCGCGGCGACAAGGCGGACGTCGAACACGCTGATTCCATGCCTGCGAGATGTCGCCCTGCGGATGGCGTCGACGATGGGCTGGGGGTCGGCGCGGCCTGCACCGGGACCCCGCTCGGCAACGATCACCAGTTTCTCGCTGGTATCCGTCGCTTCGCCCCCGGGCAGCTCCCGCGCAGGCACCGCGAACGCCGCCACGAAACCAGCGCGTACCGCGGTGGACGCCTCGGCTGCTGTCGCCTCGATGTCCTGCGGGTAGTGGTTGCGCCCGTCGAGGATCACCATGTCCTTGATGCGACCGGTGATGTACAGCTCGCCGTCGAGGTACACGCCGAGATCGCCGGTGCGCATCCAGGTCGCGTCGGCGGGCGCGCCGTCGGCGTGGCTTCCCGTGGCCAGCCGGCCCGGCAGATGGTTGCCGAAGACATTCCGGGTCTCCTCCGGCCGCGCCCAATATCCGCGACCGATGTTCGCGCCGTGCAGCCAGATCTCACCGACACAGCCGTCGGGCAGTTCCTCTTCGGTGTCCGGATCGACGATCGTCGCCCACTGGCTCAGCGAGACTTGGCCGCAGGACACCTGCGCCAGCGCCTTGGGGTCGTCCTGGGTAACCCGGACGGCACGACCGACGCCCATCTGTTCGCGGTCCAGGTAGACGACGGAGGGCTCGGTGTCGGGCTGGATGGACGATACGAACAGTGTGGCCTCGGCCATCCCGTAGGACGGCCTGACCGCCGTCTTGGACAGGCCGTACGGGAGAAACTTCTCGGTGAACTTGTCGATCGAGTCGATGTTCACCGGCTCGGAGCCGTTGATCAGGATGACATCGCTCAAGTCGATGTTCTCCCCTTGCGGGACACCACGTTCGACAACCAACTCGAACGCGAAGTTGGGAGCCGGCGAGACGATGTGGCTGCCCTGTGACTCGGTGGCCAGAACTTTCATCCAGCGCTGCGGCCTGCGGACGAACGCGATCGGCGACATCAACGTCACATGGCCGCCGTACAGCAACGGGAAGGCGATCATCATCAGGCCCATGTCGTGGTAGAGCGGCAACCAGCTGACGCCGTGAACGTCGAAGTCGCCCTCCAAGCCGATTGACATAACCATTTGCAGCAGATTCGTTCCTGCGGCACGGTGACTGATTTCCACCCCGGTCGGGACACGGGTCGATCCCGACGTGTACTGCAGGTATGCGATGTCATCGGTGCCCAGGCCTACGGGCGCGAAGGTGGTGCCGACCGAATCTGGAATCTCGTCTACGGCGATGATGCGAGGTCTCTTGTCCCGCGGCATCATTCGAACGAACTTCTGGACGGCCTCACTAACAGCTGCGGTAGTCAGCACGACGGCGGGCTGCGCATCGCCGAGAACCGCCTCAAGGCGTTCGGCGTGTCCGGGCAATTCCGGTGCAAAAAGCGGAACCGCGATGTTCCCCGCTTGGATGGCGGCGAAGAAGCCCGTCACGTATTCGAGGCCCTGCGGCGCGAGGACGGCGACCCGGTCGCCCAGGGAGGTCACCTGCTGCAGCCGCGCACCGATCGCCTGGGACCGGGTGCCCACCTGGCTCCACGTCAGCTCGACGGCGTTGCCATCAGGGTGGTGACTGTAGTCAATGTAACGGTAGGCCAGGTCATCACCGCACTCCGCAATGTTGCGGTCCAACAGCGAGGACAGGTTGATGCCGTCCGGCAGGACGATGTGACCCGACTCGTCCAGGTAAGGGTCTGTCGCTGGGCGGTTCCCCCGACCACCTCCGACTTGCGCGGAAGGACTACTCACAAAAGCGAATCTTAGGAGATTCTTCGGAATGGTCGTGACTGGGACGCGGGCTTCGCCGCCGTTTTCTTCCCAGGGTCGATCGATCGGGCCATCGAAGCACCACCATTCGCCGGTTAAACGTCGGGTACCCAGGCGCTGATGCTCTCACTCAGACACCGGTCCATGCGGCGTCGAGGCGGTCGGCGACGTCGATGACTTTGGCTTTCACCGATTCGGGGCTGTCGATCTCGCCGGCCACGTGTGCGGCGATGAAACGTCGAATCTCGGCGTCGACGCCCGCGAGGACCCGCAACAGCTCGCCCCGCAGCGATTTCGATGTGACGTGGATCGCAATGTCGGACGGCCGCGGCTTCTGGACGTCGAGGATGAGCAGGAGCGGTTCTGCTGCGCGCGCTGTCGCACTCAACGAGATCTCGCCGAACACTATGAATTTGGGCTTGTCGATCCGCAGGTCGATGACCATGTCGATCTCCAGCGGTATCTGAATCGCGAAGGTGATCAGCTCGCCATTGGACCGGGTGACCCGCGGCTCCTGGATCCGCACCTTCGCGGTCACCTTCGCGATCTTGCCCGGGCCCTGACCCATCGGACCCATCTCGAACTCGTCGCCGGCGATCGCGGCGATCGCGCCGCCCACGCGCTCCTCGGTCACCGCGATCTCATAGAACCTGCGGCCGAACTCCTCGTAGGACAAGTACTCGTAGCCATCCATAGGTGTCTACCGTCTCATGCCCACGTACCGGGTAGTCCGCAAAGATGACACCCGCCAACCGGCGGCCCGTTAGGCTCTGACGAGGGCCAGCGGGCCACAAGTGGAACCCGATCACGAAACCCAAGGTGGGGACATGTTTCGCGAACTAGCCATCGCCGCCGCACTGGCGTGCGCAGCTATCGGTAGTGCACCGGTCGCCATGGGCGAGCCGAACGACAATCTGTACTTCGACAGGCCGGGACGTTATGACTCAGACGTTCCATTTATGAACTACGACGCACACCTTGCCGCGCCGTGCGACAACTTCGAGATCAACACCTTCGGGCGCGGCCCGGGCGGCGAGCCGCTGCAGTGCCACTGGATCCCGAACCAGTGGCCGCCGGTGTACACCGGGTTCTGGGTGGTCTCACCGCAGCTCCACGGCGTTCAGGAGGTCGGTTCTCCGTGCCCGGCGCCTCAGGCGGCGGCGCAGGCTCCTGACGGGCGCCCGATGCTGTGCCTGGGCGATCAGGGCTGGCAGCCCGGGTTCCTCACCGGCAACGGGTTCTTCCCGACATAGTCCTAACTCGGCGCCGGCTCGAAGCGGCGCCGGATACCGGCAAGCATCGCGGTGTGCGCCTCAACCGCCTTGCGGGTGGTCACCGACGCCAGCGGTAGCGGCGCCTCGATCCGCATCCGCTCGACGACGCGAGTGCCCAACTCGGTCGGCTGGAACGCCACCGTGCTGCACAGCCGTACGCGAGGGAACTGGCGGGCTTCGGACAACACGTCTCCGGTGACCGGAACGTAGAGCCGCGCAACGTAACTCGTTCGCAAGCGCAGCGGACCTAGCGGAATCCGATCCCCCACCCGGTAGGTCTGCACATAACCATCGGCCGTCTCGCTGCGGGCGACGGTCCGGACGGACACGACCAACGGATGCACGAGCTTGATGTTGTCCAGGTCGGTGTAGAAACCACGCACGTCGTCGGGCGGTCCCGGCACGTCTTGGGTGAGCGTGCGCTCCACCCGCGTGATCCAGCGACTCACGCTGACAATCTAATCCCGCCCGGTCGGGCCCTGAGAATGCCATATGCTCATTGGGGAGAATCGCGTATCCGATAGGCTTGCTGGGCACTTGCTTAGCATGCCGACCTAGCGTCCCGTCGACGACGAATTGGAGCGTTTGCCATGACCGAAGCCGTCGCAGCCCGCTACGCGGGGACACGGCTCCCGCGAGTGGAGGACACCCGCCTTCTCACCGGCCACGGGACCTTCGTAGACGATGTGTCGCGCCCCGGCATGCTGCACGCCTGCTTCGTGCGCAGTCCCTTTGCCAGGGCGCGCATCAACGGCATCGACAGCTCCGCGGCGCTGGCGCTACCGGGCGTGCACGCCGTGTTCGTGGCCGGCGATCTGAACCCGGACGTGAAGGAGGCCTGGCACGCGGTCATCGGTAAGGACATGCCGGACACACCGCGGCCGCCGTTGGCCGAGGGGGAGGCGAAGTTCGTCGGTGACCCTGTTGCACTCGTCGTCGCCGACAGCCGGTACCTCGCAGAGGATGCGGTCGACCTCGTGGACGTCGAGTACTCACCATTGCCGGCCGTCGCCAACTTCCTCAAGGCCGTGGGTTCGGATGTTGTCGTCCACGAGGCGTACCCCAACAATCTCGCTTTCGAATTGAGTCTTGCGCCAGCTGACGAGGAGGCGTTCTCCTCGGCCGCGCACGTGACGTCCGAAACCATTTACCAGCAGATGTATGCCGCGGTGCCGATGGAGACGCGCGGCATCGTCGTGGAGTGGCTGGCCGCCTCCGGAGAGGTGACCATCTGGGCATCCACGCAAATCCCTCACGAGTTGCGTGCGTTCTGCGCTCGACTGTTGGGGCTGCCGGCACAACATGTTCGAGTCATCATGCGCGACACCGGCGGCGGGTTCGGTCAGAAGGTCGTCCCGTTGCGCGAGGACATGTGCATCATGCTGGCCGCCCGCAAGCTCCCCGCGGCGCTGAAGTGGATCGAGGACCGGCGAGAGAACCTGATGTCCGCCGGGCAGGCCCGACACGTCGAGGCTAAGGAGAGAATGGCGTTCGACGAGGACGGCAACTTCGTCGCTGTCGACATCGACTTCGTTCAGGACGTCGGCGCGTACCCGACGCCTCATCCGCTGAATCAGGCGGCGATCGGCATGTACTTTCCTGGCCCATACCGGGTTCCGAAAGCCAGCTTCAAGTACAGTGCCGCGTTCTCCAATACCAGTGGTCTGGTCGCGTACCGCGGTCCGTGGCAGTTCGAAAGCGTCGGGCGCGAGATCCTGCTGGACATCGCCGCGCGGAACATGGGCATGGACCCGGTCGAGCTACGCCGCAAGAATCTTCTGCGCGGGGATGAGATGCCCTACTTCAACGCCAACGGCATGCCGTACGACCACGTGGCGCCGGCCGATACATTCGAGCAGGCCGTGAAAATCCTTGACCACGAAGGCTTTCGCAAGGAGCAGGCCGACGCTCTGGCCGAAGGCCGCTACATCGGCCTGGGCTTCTCCGCATACGTCGAGCCGACTGCGGCCTCGATGGGTAATTTTGGCACCGAGGGCGCAACGATCCGTATGGAGCCGACCGGGAAGATCAACGTCTACGTGAACGGCGGCTCGTGCGGCAACAGCATCGAAACGACTGTCGTCCAGCTGACCGCCGATGCGCTCGGCGCCAACATCGATGACGTTGCCACGATCCAGGGCGACACGGCGGTGACACCATACGGAGCGGGCACGCAGGGAAGTCGCAGCGGCCCGATGACCGCCGGTGCCGTCAACGACGCCGGGGCGATACTCCGTAAGCAGATCGTGGCGATGGCGGCGCACCGGCTGGACGTCGAACAGGACGATATCGAGCTGGGCGGCTCGAAAGCGTTTGTGCGGGAAGACCCGTCGAAGACCGTGAGTTTCGCCGACCTCGCGTACCGCTCGTACTACGAGCCGGCGCAGTTGCCGCCAGGAATGGCAGCGACGTTGGAGGCCACCGCACGCTTCACTTCACAGGCGATGATTCACTGGGCCAACGCCACCCACGCATGCACCTGCGAGGTTGACGTCGTAACCGGACACGTCACGTTGACCCGCTACATCGTCAGCGAGGACGTTGGCCCGATGATCAACCCCAATGTGGTCGAGGGGCAGATCGCAGGCGGAACCGTGCAGGGCATCGGCGGAGCGCTGCTGGAGAACATGGTCTACGACGACAGCGGCAACCCGCTCTCGTCGACGTTCGTCGACTACCTGTTGCCGACGGCCACCGAGGTCCCGCCGATCGAGTACGGCCACGTCGAGATCCCCGGGCCGGGCATCGGCGGTTATAAGGGTTGCGGTGAGGGCGGCGCGATCGGTT
The DNA here is from genome assembly GCA_963713225.1 of uncultured Actinomycetota bacterium. Classification (GTDB taxonomy): domain Bacteria; phylum Actinomycetota; class Actinomycetes; order Mycobacteriales; family Mycobacteriaceae; genus Mycobacterium. The sequence goes on from CAVQLB010000008.1 coordinate 566,355, forward strand.
CGACACCCGCAGTCATCAACGCGATCAACGACGCATTGGCACCGCTGGGTGTGACGCTCACCCGGTTGCCCGCCAGCCCCGCAGCGATCGTCGACCTGATCGACAAAGCCAATGCGGGCGCATCTGGAAAGGACCGCTAGACGTGGAACTGAACAACGAATTCCGAGTCGCGGTGCCCGCGGCGAAGACGTGGAAAGTGCTCACCGACGTCGAGCGCGTCGCACCGTGTATTCCTGGCGCCCAGCTTCTTTCGGTGGACGGCGACGACTTCACCGGAGCGGTGAAGGTGAAGGTCGGCCCGATCACGGTGTCCTACAAGGGTGAAGCGTCGTTCCAGGAGAAGGACGAGGCCGCCCAGCGCGTCGTCATCAAGGCCAGTGGGAAGGAGACCCGCGGCAGCGGTAACGCCGCCGCCCTGGTCACCGCCCAGGTGAAAGACGAGGGCGACGCCACGCACGTAGTCATCACCACGGACCTCACCATCTCCGGCAAGGCCGCACAGTTCGGTCGCGGCGTGCTGGCCGACGTGTCGTCTAACCTGATCGGCCAATTCGCCAGGAACCTCGAGGCCGAACTGCTCGGCGGGTCTGCCCCGTCGGGCGCCGCGCCATCGGCGGCCACTGCCTCAACGGCCGCAGCCGCAACGGATGCAGGCGACTCGGTCGATCTGTTGAAAGTCGTTGCGGTGCCGATGGCCAAGCGGTACGCGCCGGTTATCGCTGCCGTCGCCGCAGGCGCGGCCCTCGGGTTCCTGCTGGGGCGCCGCAAGCGCAAGACACCCGCCGCGGACCTGGCCGATGAGCTGCAGGCTGCCCTTGCCCGGCTGCTGTCATGAAAGCCGCCGCATTCGCCTACCACCGCCCTGACACCGTGGCCGAGGCCGCCCAGATGCTCGGCGAGTTCGGTGACGACGCCAAGATTCTGGCCGGTGGACAGAGCCTGGTACCGATGCTGGCCATGCGGCTGACCTACTTCGAGAACATCATCGACATCTCGCGTATCGACGAGCTGAAGAACATCGAACTGCGCGACGACGAACTCTGGATCGCGGCGGGTACGCCGCACGCACTGGTCGGTCTGGATGACGAGGTGGCCGATTCCGCGCCACTGCTGACATTGTCCACGCCCTACATCGGCCACTTCCAGATCCGGACGAGGGGCACCCTCGGCGGCGCGATCGCACACGCCGATCCCGCCGCGGAATATGCGGCGGTGGCGCTTGCGCTCGAAGCGACGATGGAGGCGACGTCGTCTCGAGGTCGAAGGGAGATCCCGGCGGCCGAGTTCTTCACCGGCCTCTGGGAGACGTCGTTGGCACCCGACGAGATCCTGACAGCGGTGCGGTTCCCGGTGTGGGGCGACCGGTCCGGCTTCGCGGTCGAGGAATTCGCCCGCCGTCACGGCGATTTCGCCATTGCGGGCGCCACGGTCGCGGTACAGCTCGACAGCGACGACCGGGTCGCCCGGTGCGGTATCGGACTGCTCGGCCTCGGCTCGACGCCCCTGAGAGGCTTCCTCGCCGAAGACGCGGTGGTCGGCCAGCCCGCCGGCGCCGTCGCCGCCGAGGAGGTCGGCAGGCTCGCGATGAGCGGGCTTTCCGACATTCCAACAGACCTTCAGGGTTCGGCCGACTACCGATCCCGCGTCGGAGCCGCCATGGTGGCACGAGCCTGGAGCGCAGCGGTCCGGGAGGCCGAAACGTCGAGTACGGAGGCGATTCATGCATGAGCTGCCGGTCGAGATGACCGTCAACGGCCGCACGCATCATGGCGTGGTCGAGCCTCGTCTCACACTCGCCGACTTCTTACGTGAGAAGTGCGGCCTCACCGGCACCCACCTCGGCTGCGAGCACGGTGCGTGTGGCGCGTGCACGGTGCTGTTGGACGGGCAGGCGGTGCGATCGTGCTTGATCTTCGCCGTGCAGGCCGACAACCAGGAGATCACCACCGTCGAGGGCATCGCGGGCGACGATGGCGAGCTGTCGCCGGTGCAGTCCGCACTGCGGGAGTGCCACGGCCTTCAATGCGGCTTCTGCACACCGGGTTTCGTCACATCGATCACCGCGCTTCTGCGCGACAATCCGCAACCCACCGACCAGGAGATCCGCGAGGGCCTGTCGGGCAACTTCTGCCGGTGCACCGGCTACCAGGGCATCATCAACGCGGTGCATCGCGCCGCGGAGACGATGTAGCTCCGCCCCTGAAAATTTCCCTCGTGTGCTAGGCGGTCTCGGGTGCGTAGCCCAGCGTGCCCTTGATCTCCAGGTACTCGTCGAAGCCGTACTCACTCCATTCGCGGCCGTTGCCACTGCGCTTGTAGCCACCGAACGGCGTGTTCAGGTCGAAGGCATGGTTGATAGCGATCTGGCCGGCGCGAATCCGACGTGCTACCGCACGCGCTGCCTCGAGGTCGGCCGCCGCGACATAGCCGGCGAGCCCGTACTCGGTGTCGTTGGCGATCTCGACGGCGTGGTCGATGTCGTCGTACTCGAGGATGCACAGCACCGGCCCGAAGATTTCCTCGCGCGCGATGGTCATGTCGTTGGTGACATCGGCGAACACCGTCGGCCTGACGTAGTAGCCGGTGTCCAGGCCGTCGGGCCGCCCGGGTCCACCGGCGATCACGGTGGCGCCCTCGTCGATGCCCTTCTGGATGAGGCCCTGGATCTTGTCGAACTGAGCCTTCGAAGCGACCGGTCCGATGGCCGAGGAGTCGTTCAGGTCGCCGACCGTCACCTGCTCGGCGGCTTCGCGCGCCGCGGCCAGCGCTTCGTCCTTGCGGGATTTGGGCACCAGCATGCGCGACGGCGCATTGCAGCTCTGACCCGAGTTCGGCATCATCGCGGCCACGCCGGCAGCGACGTTCGCGGCGAACGCGTCGTCGTCCAGCACGATGTTCGGGCTCTTGCCGCCGAGTTCCTGGGTCACCCGCTTCACCGTCGCCGCGGCGTTCTTCGCGACGTCGATGCCCGCGCGCGTCGAACCCGTGAAGGACACCATGTCGATATCGGGGTGACTCGACAGCGCGCTGCCCACACCGGCACCGTCGCCGTAGACGAGGTTGTACACGCCCGCCGGAACACCGGCCGCCTCCATCACCTCGGTGAAGATCTGCGCGGAGTACGGCGCGACCTCGGAGGGCTTCAGCACCATCGTGCAGCCGGTCGCCAGAGCCGGGAAAACCTTGCAGGCGATCTGGTTGATCGGCCAGTTCCACGGGGTGATCAGGCCGCATACGCCGATCGGCTCTTTGAGAATCAGTGCTGCACCGCGAGGCTCTTCGAACGAGTAGTTCTTCAGCGCGTCGATGGCGTTGTTCAGATGACCGAGGCCGAGGTACACCTGCACCCCCGAGCCAAGGGACGGCGGCGCACCCATCTCCTCGGACACCGCCTCACCCAGGTCGCCCGAGCGCTTCTGGTACTCGGCCTGGATCGCCTGCAGCAGATCCAGACGCTCTTCGCGGCTGCTCACTGACCAGGTGGCGAAGGCCTTCCTGGCCGCCTTGACCGCCTTATCGACGTCGGCCGCTGAGCCGATCGCGATCTTGCCGGACACCTTTTCAGTCGTCGGATTGTCGACGTCCAGGGTCTTCGGCTCGACCGGATCAACCCACTGGCCGTCGATGTAGAACTTCAGATACTCACGCATGTCTCTAACCCTTCCCTACTGAGTGCCTTCTGCATACCACGTTCGGAATCTGTCGTACTTCGGCATCTCCTCGGAGTTCGCCGTCGGGTCGATGCAGACGTGCACGACGGCCGTCTTGCCGCTTGCATACGCCCGCTCGATCGCCGGACCGATCTCGTCCTCCTTCTCGACGAACTCACCATGGCAGCCGAAACCCTCGGCGATCTTGTCGAACCGCACATCCTTGCTCCAGTGCACACCGGGCTGCGGCGAGGGCTGCTCGAAGGTGCGCTTGTACACGCCGACCTCCAGGCCCCACTGGTGGTCGACGCCCACAACGCATACCAGCGGCAGGCCTTCGCGCGCCGCCGTCTCCAGCTCGGCGATGTGGAACAGGAAGGCCGAGTCACTGGTCAGCAGCATCACCGGCCGCTTGCGGCCTTCGGCGATCGAGGCGCCGACGGCGTAGGGCAGACCCGTGCCCAGATGACCGAAGTTCTGGTTCCAGATCACGTCGCGCGGCTTGGACTGCGAGTAAGTCCACTGGAAGATGACCGTCGCGCCACCGTCGCGCACCATGATGCCGTCCTTGGCGAACTCGTCGAACGCCTTGGTCGCCTCGACCACGTAGCGCGCCGGGTGCACCGGGGTGCGTCCACTTGGAGCCTCTTCGGCCACCCGCGCCAGCTCGGCGGCGTCGGCCTTGACCAGAGTTTCGAGGTTGGGCGACGGGGCGCGCGGGGTGTCTCGCAGCGCCTCGACTAGCTGCGGCACGACGCCGCGCAGGTCGCCGACCAGCGGCACGTCAAACCGCCGGTTGACGCCGATGGCGGTCGGGTCCTGCTCGACGTACACCCACTTGCGGTTCGCATCGTTGCTGGCCCAATGCTGAGTCCGGCCGTAGTGCATCGGCTCACCGAGTTCGGTACCCAGCGCGACGCACAGGTCGGATTCCTCGACGGCCTGGTTCGCGGCCGGGGAGAACAAGTAGGGGAACGTCCGGTCCTGCAGTCCGGGGATGAACGACGTGCCACCGGACGTCTGGATCACCGGGCAGGCCATCAGCTCGGCGAGTTCCTTGACCTCAGCCTGGGTCCGCGACGTGTGAACGCCGTGGCCCACGAGCAGGATCGGGCTCTTGGCTTCGCGAATCAGCTTCGCGGCCTCTGCGACCTCTCGAGCACCCGCGCCCTGGTTGACCAAGCGGTAGACGCTGGGCTCTGGAGCCTCGGCCACATCGAGTTCTTCCAGGATCACGTGGGACGGAAACTCGATGTAGGACGGACCGGGTGTGCCGGACATCGACCGGCGAATGGCCTCGTGCACGATCTCATCGGTCTGGTCGGCGTACTCGATCGAGCTGCTGTACTTCACAGACGGAGTGAAAAGCCCTTCCTGCTGGACGAATTGGATGCGCCCCCGGCGCACCCGTCGTTCGGTGATGCGGGCTCGCTGGCCACCGAGGAAAATGACCGGCGAGTTCTCCACCAGCGCGCACATCATGGCGCCGGCGATGTTGGCGACACCGGGGCCGAGGGTGCCGATGCAGAGTCCCGGCTTGCCGGTCATCCGCGACGCCGCCTCGGCCATGAACCCGGCGCTCAGTTCATGGTGCGGCGCCACGACCGACCACCCGCGGGCCTCGGCTTCGGTGAACATGTGCACGAAGTTCGGATCCGGGATGCCGAACAGAGTGTTGATCCCCTCGGCCTCGAAGAGGTCGAGAATGCGTTTGTAAACGGGGACGCCCATTATGAAACTCCTTTTATAAGTAGCGTTTAGCTAGTTCTGTGCGGTGTGCTGCCGGTGAACCGAACATCGAACGGTTGAGCGCGGCGCGCTTGAGGTAGGTGTGGATACCGCTCTCCCACGTGTATCCGATGCCGCCGTGCAACTGCATGGCCTTGCCGACGACGTCCACCGCCGCCGCAGTGGCGTACGACTTGGCCATCGCGGCCGCGACACCGGCATCGGGTCGCCCTTCGGCGATGGCGTCGACAGCGGCGCCGACGAGTTGGCGCGACACGGAGATCCTCACCAGCATGTCGGCCGATGCGTGTTTGACGGCTTGGAACGACCCGATGGGACGATCGAATTGGTGGCGAACCTTCGCGTAGGACACCGTCGCGGAAAGCATTGCCTCGCTTAGTCCGAGACTGTCGCAGGCGACGGCGACCGCGGCACGGTCGAGCAGTCGCCGGACCTGCATGTCGGGATCACCCTCGAATCGCAGCGCATCGGTGGGATCCAGCGATGCGGTGGACACCGCGGCTAGGCGACGGGTCTCGTCGAGGACGGGCTGCGGGGTCACGGTCAAGCCGGCGGCGTCGACAACGACCGGGTCGCCGTCGGCATCGGTGGTCACCACGAGTAGTCGGTCGGCGCCGATGGCGTCGGGTACGAAGTCGAGCGGTCCGATTGCGACCGCCACTCGGAGTGCGCCGGAGGCGACATCACCGAGCAGCCGATCGCGAACGTCGCTCGGCTGCAAAGCGTTGAGCACACCGACAGCCAGCACAGCGCTACCCAGATAACTGCTGGCGCTGGCGGCACGGCCCATCTCTTCGCAGACGATGGCGACCTCTCTGAACGTGGCGCCGGCCCCGCCGAGATCTTCCGCCACCTCCAAGCCGGTCCACCCCGCGTCGGCAAGCACCGCCCAGTCCACTGCGGGATCCTTGGCGAGCAGGTCGGCGGCCACCGTCCTCAGCTCGGTGTGGAATTCCGCGAATTCGGCTGCCATCACGCCACGCTCGGCTCTCGCGGCAGTCCAAGACCGCGCTCCGCGATGATCGTCCGTTGGATTTCGCTCGATCCGCCTGGAATCGTCCACTCCCAGGAACCGATGAAATCCAGTACCCATGAACCGGATTCCCACCCGCTCGATGCGGACTTGATCAGTGCGGTGTGTGCTGCGAGGCCGCCGATCTCTGCGCCGAAGTCGGTCATCCGCTGTAACAGCTCGCTGTAGTAGAGCTTCACAATGGATGCGTCGGCCGGCCCGGTGGAGCCCGTTTCGCTGTACTCCACAAGTTGGCGGCACAGGCCACGCAGACCGGTGATCTCGGTTTCGAACTGCGCCAGGCGGTCGGCGACGGCCGGGTCGTCGGTGGGACAGGATTGCACCAGCCACCGGAAGCCGGCGTTGCCCAGGCGCTCTGCGAGTTCCAGCATTGTCATGCCGCGCTCGGCGCCCAGTGTCGCCTGGGCTACCTGCCATCCGGAGTTCTGTGCACCGACGAGGTTGGCGGCCGGGATCCTGACATCGTTGAGAAAGATCTCGCAGAAGTGTGAGTCGCCGATGGCGTTCCGAATGGGGCGCACCTCGATGCCGTCGGTTGCCATGTCCAGCAGGAAGTACGAAATGCCCTTGCGTTTCGGGGCATCCGGGTCGGTGCGGGCCAGCAACAGGCACCAGTCGGCATGCATGCCACCGCTGGCCCATAGCTTCTGCCCGTTGACGACGAATTCGTCCCCCTCCCTGCGCGCGGTGGTGCGCAGGGATGCCAGGTCCGATCCGGCTTCGGGTTCGGAGAACCCTTGGACCCAGATCTCGCCGTCGAGGATCGCGGGGAGGTGTCGGCGGCGCTGCTCGTCGGTTCCGGCGACAAGCAGAGTGGATGCGGCGTGGTGGATGCCGACGAATGCGAGGACGAGCCGGGGTGCGTCGTGAGCGGCCAGCTCCTGATACAGCACGATCTGTTCGGCCACTGACAGTCCACCGCCCCATTCGCGGGGCCAGTGCGGCACGGCGAAGCCCGCGCCGTGCAGTTCGGCGAACCAGGCCTTCTGGAATCGGACGAATTCCTGCTCGCTGACGCCGGTTTGCGCCTCCCGCCAATTGTGCGGAATGTGCTGTTCACACCACGTCCGCACGGTCGCGCGGAACTCGGCCAGATCGGCGCTCACGCGTACAGACCCGTCAGACCGCCCCTGCCCACCCGGCGGGTCAGTACGTCACGAGTGGCGGACAACCCGAGTGGTAGCCGCCGCAGAGGCTGGCTGTAGCGCGACAGCCACGACAACGTGGTCTCGTCACAGAATCCGACCGCGCCGTGTAGCTGATGGCACACCCGGAAGACCACCTCCGCGGCCTCGATGGCCGCCATCCGCAGTGCGAGAGCGTCTTCGAGCGCCTCGGGCCGATTAGTGCCGGCGCTCCACAGTGCGTACTTGGCGAGGATCTCCACGCCGCTGCGTTCCACTTCGGCGTCGGTGAGCTGGAACTGGACACCCTGGAACGCGGACAGCGTCTGGCCGAACTGCTTGCGCAGACTGATATGGGCAATCGTGAGTTCCACCGCGCGGTCGAGCATTCCGAGCAGCGTCCAGCACGGCAGCACGAGCCCGAGCGCGATGTCGCCCACTCCCTTGCGGTCGATCTCCGACAGCTGGAGCTCGGTGACGAATGCCGGACCGGTCAGACCGCGGCCGACTATCGTGCTTCGTGCTCCGTCCAATGTCACTGCCGCAAAACGGGACTCGACGCCGCCGATGGCGCCAGAAGGGCGGTTGTCGGCGACGACGATCAGGCCGTCGACGTCGATGTCCACCGGCCGGGCCAACCGCTCGGCCACAGGATAGGGCAATGCCCAGTGGCCCGCACTGCGGCACAGCGCCGCGGCGGCTTCGAGCCCGTCGGCGTCGGTGCGGGCATCGAGGTCCCAGGCGCCGAGCTCGTTGAGCACCGGGCCCACGAGTGCGTCCCGGGTGTCGGGCTTCGCTTCGGCCTGTTGTACGAGTTGGTCGCCGCCCGCCGCCTCGAATGCCCGAAGCGCCTGTCGGCCGTACTCTTTGGCGTCCTCGCCGAGGTCCAGAATCATCGCGCTCATTTCGCCGCCGCAAGCATGGCGCGGGACAGCAGGATGCGCTGCATCTCGATGCTGCCCGACGAAACCGTGGAGGCCTGCGAGTACCGCCAGTGGTCCTCGGCCTCGCCCAGGAACCAGCGGCCGCCTGGATCGTCGGGTGACACTTCGGCCGCGATGTCCATCAGAACTTCGGCGCTGTCCTGGTCCAGTTTCGTCACGGCGATCCGGTAGGCCGCCGCGTCGCCGGGCTGAATACGCCCGCTGCTCTGCAGCGATACCACTCGATACGCGAGCAGTCGGGCGCGGCGGCAATGGGTCAGCATGCGTATCCACCGGCCCCGCAACTCCGCGGGCAGGTCCTCCCAGCGATCGCCGAGCACCGACGGTGCCGCCGCCAACAGCCGTTCGCAGCGCGCGTACCTGGCGATGCCGACACGCTCGAACGACATCACGTCCTGCACGATGGACCACCCCTGGTCGACCTCGCCGAGCACGTCGGCTTCGGTGACACGCAGATCGTCGAAGAACACTTCGTTGAGGTGATGTGGGCCCATCATGCAGCGGATGGGCCTGACCTGGATCGCCGGATCATCCATCGGCACCAGAAAGATCGTCAGACCCTGCTGCTTCTTCTCCCCCTTATGGGTGCGCGCGAGCAGAAAGCACCACTGGGCCATCGTGGCGTAGGACGTCCAGATCTTCTGGCCGCTGACCAGCCAGCCGTCGCCGTCGCGTCGGGCGGTGGTCCGCAGCGATGCGAGGTCCGAACCCGCCTCCGGTTCGGAAAATCCCTGGCACCAAATGACTTCGCCGCGCGCGATGGGAGGCAGGTGCGTGCGCTGCTGCTGCTCGGTGCCGTGCCGCATGATGATGGGCCCGACCCAGTTGACACCCATGTACTGGGCGCCGCGCGGCTCGTGGTGGGCCCACATCTCCTCGCGGACCACCGTCTGCTCCCATACCGATGCCCCGCCGCCACCGAATTCCTCCGGCCATGACAGGCACAGCAGATTGTGTTCGGCCAATGTCCGGCAGAACTGCTGGGCGGTCTCGAGGTCGGCGGGGTTGTCGGTGAACGCGCCCAGAAAGCCTTCCGGCACATGAGCGTTCACCAGCTCACGAAGCTCCCCGCGTAGCTCCGCGGCCGTCTGCCCCATCTCGAAGTCCACAGATGCACCTATCCCGAACCCACGGCGGGCTCAATATCGGTCGAACCGAGTCCGAGTTCGTCGAGCACGTCCACGGTGTCCGCGCCCAGCTCGCGGGTGGGCCCGGCGATCCGGCCCGGTGTTCGTGAAAACCACGTCGGCACACCGGGCATCCGCACCGGCCCGTATTGGGTGTCCACCGTTTCGAACAGCCCGACCGCGTTCAGGTGCGGATGATCGAACAGCGCGTCCGGCGTGTTCAGCGGTGCCGCCGGGATCTCGAGCTCGCGGAACAACGCCAGCCACTCGGCGGTCGTGCGCTCGAGCATCGTTTCGGCCACCAATCCGTAGACGGTGTCGATGTCGTTCGCGCGCAGCTCGAGAGTGGCGTACAACTCCGTCGCCCAGGCCGGCCGGACGGCGTTGATGAACGCGTTCCAGTGCTTGTCGTTGTAGATCAGCGCCGCGATGTGACCGTCTTTGGTGGGATACGGCTTCCGATTCGGCGCCACGGTGCGCGGATACACCGCCGGTCCGAGGGGCGGATCGAACATCGCGCCGTTGGCGTGTTCGACGAGCATGAAGGATGCCATCGTCTCGAACATGCTGACCTCGACCTCTTGGCCCTCACCGGTTCGCTCGCGGTGGAACAACGCCATCATCGTGGCATAGAGCGCGGTCAGGCCGGCGACCTTGTCGGCCATGATGGTGCCGACGTAGTTGGCCTCGCCCGTCAGCTGTTCCTGAACGGCGGGCAACCCGCATTCCGCCTGGATGGTGTCGTCGTAGGCGGGCAGGTCACGATTCGGTCCCCGCCTGCCGTATCCGTAGCAGTTCGTGTAGACGATCGACGGGTTGATCGCGGCGACATCGTCGTAACCGAAGCCGAGCTTCGCGACGGCCTTGGACCGCATCGAGTGGATGAACACATCGGCCGTTTTGATCAGCGCTCGCAGGGCGACCCTGCCTTCTTCGGTCCGCAGGTTCAGGACGATGGCACGCTTACCGCGATTCACGTTGACGTAGACCCCGCTCATACCGGGCGCGGGCCCGACCGAGATGTACCGGGTGTTGTCGCCCTCCGGCGGCTCGACCTTGATCACGTCGGCGCCCATGTCGGCCATGATCTGGGTGCAGTACGGACCCATCACCATCGCGGTGAGGTCGACGACACGCACCCCGACCAGCGGGCCCTGGCTAGCCACGGACGGCTCCCTGAGTCGCCATGCCGAAGCTGTACCGGATGTGGTCGCCGTGGCCGTCGGGCACCACGGGAAAGACAACGGGATCCGACGTGTCGCGGATCGATGACATATGTTCGCCGACGTCGGCCATGGACCACGACGGCCGATATACGCCTGGCGTTTCCGCGACGACGGCCCGCGCCACCCGGCCTGCCAGCGCTACGAGGATCTCCCCTGTGATGGAACAGGTTTCGTGTGCCAGCCAGCCGACGACGGGCGCGACAAGCTCCGGGCCCATCGGTGGATACGCCGACGTGTCGATGCCCTCGGCCATCCGTGTAACCGCCGCGGGGACGATGACGTTGCTCTTGACGCCCTCGGCGGCGCCTTCCACCGCCGCGACGTTGGACAGACCGATCACCCCCGCCTTGGCCATCGCGTAATTCGCCACTTCGTGGTTTCCGTACAGGCCGCCGATCGACGAGGTCAGCACGATGCGGCCGTAGCCCGCGTCGCACATCAGCGGGAAAGCCTGCCGCACAACGTGGAAGGCGCCACGGAGATGGACATCCAACACGGCCTCGAGGTCGTCGGACGTCATCGCTTTCAACGACCCACGACGAACATTGCCCGCGTTGTGGATCAGGATGTCGATGCGGCCGTAGCGGTCCAGCGCCGTGTCGATGATCGCCTCCCCCCCGCTCGGCGTCGCTACCGACTCCGTGTTGGCAACGGCGTCACCGCCCGCCGCGACGATCTCGCGTACCACTTCCTCGGCCGGGCCGACGTCGGTTCCGTCGCCGGTGAGGCCCCCGCCGGGGTCGTTGACGACGACCTTCGCCCCCTGCGATGCGAGCAGCATGGCGTACGAGCGGCCCAGTCCCCTGCCGCCGCCGGTGACGACGGCGACCCGGTCGTCGAATCTCAAGTCAGGCATCTATTCCCCGAGAACGAGACCGTCGAGGTCACCCTTGGCTCGCCACTCCTTGAGCAGGTCGTCGAACACGTAGAAACCTGCCATGTAGTAATCCCCGAGGAACGACCGGACACCTTCACCGAACCCGCTGCCCTCGTTGTTGTAATAGCCTGGAGTGCAGGAGAGATCGAACGCCGAAGTGTCGACGGCCAATTCCTTGATGGTGTTTCTCCAGCCTTCTTGACCCTCCTTGCTGGGCTCGACGGTCGTCGCCTTTCGCTTCACCGCCTCGGAGATGATGTAGGCGATGTGCTCGGCCTGCTGCTCGAACATCGCCGTGGTATTGGCGGACACGCCACCCTGGATGAATCCCGTATGGAACTGGTTCGGAAATCCACGGCTGGTCATCCCGTGCAGTGTCTTGTAGCCATCCCGCCAGTGGTCGAACAGCGAGAGCCCGTCACGGCCTTCGATGGCCTCCATCGCATACCGGCGGCTGATCTCGGTCGAGATCTCGAAGCCGCTCGCGAAGATCACGCAGTCAACCTCGTACTCGACGCCGTCGGCGACGATGCCCTTCTCGGTGAGCCGCTCCACGCCTTTGGCTTCCGCCACATCGACGAGGGTGACGTTGGGGCGATTGAACGTCGGCAGATATTCGTCACTGCTGCACGGCCGTTTACACAGGAAGTGGTAATACGGCTTGAGCGCCTCTGCGGTCTGCGGGTCTTCGACGATGGCTTCGACGCGCCGCCGCAACCGCTCCATGACCTTGAACTGTTCTTCTTCGCGCATCGCCATGATCTGCTCGACGCCCAGTGACGTCGGATCCTCTGACGCGGCGACCCGCGCGGTCAGGTTGCGGCCAAGCTCAGTCCAGAAGTCGCAGACCAGGTCTGATGCATCGAAGACCACTCCGTCGCCGAACGGTGACCAGCGGTGGAAGTTGAGCTTGCGCTCCTCCTGCCAGCCAGGCTGCAACGAGGCCGCCCACTGCGGATCCGTCGGCTCGTTGGCGCGCATGTCCACCGACGAAGGGGTTCGCTGAAAAACGTACAGATGCTGAGTGTCTCGACCGAGATGCGGAACCAGCTGCACACCTGTTGCGCCCGTTCCGACGAGCGCGACGCGCTTGTCCGCCAACTTGTGCAGCCCACCGTTCGCGTCGCCACCGGTGTAGTCATAGTCCCAACGTGCCGAGTGAAAGATGTGCCCCTTGAAATCCCTGATGCCTGGGATGCCGGGCAGCTTCGGGCGGTTGTAGGAGCCCTGCGTCATGACCACGAAGCGTGCCCTGATGTCGTCGCCACGGTTGGTGGTCAGCCGCCAGCGCTTGATATCCTCGTCCCACCGCACCGTGCGAACCTGCGTGGAGAAGATGGCACCGTCGTAGAGCCCGAAATGCTTGCCGATCCGCTTGCAGTGCTCGAAGATCTCGGCTCCGTCGGCGAACTTCTTAGAAGGTAGGAAGTCGAGCTCTTCGAGCAGCGGGATGTAGCAGTACGCATCGTTGTCGCATTGAATTCCGGGGAATCGGTTCCAGTACCAGACACCACCGAAGTCGCCACCCATCTCGATGACGTGCACGTCGTCGACGCCCGCCTTCTTGAGGTATGCACCCGCCAACAGGCCCGCGATACCACCGCCGAGAACCGCCACCTCGACGTCCTCGTTGATCGCAGTGCGAGGCGTAACCGGCGTATGCGGATCGACCTCCGCGAACTCCGCGAAGTCGTCCTTGAGTTCCAGGTACTGCGTCGCCCCCTCGGGGCGCAAGCGCTTGTCCCGTTCCTGCGCGTACTTCTCCCGCAGCGCATCGATGTCGATGTCGTCGGGCGTCTCGGTCGGCCCGCAGGTGTCGAACATTGTCATTGAACAAGAACTCCTTTGCTCTTCTCGCGAGCGCTCATCGCAGCTCCTGTGGTTCGCCGGTGCCCATGTACTTGGACAGCTGGGTGTGCAGGTTGACGGTGCTTCGTTCGCGATACGGATTGGGCTTGGTGCCCTGGAAGCCAAGGGACTTCATGCCCCGCTGGACAGCCGCCATGTTCGAGAAGTCCTGCGGCAGCACCGAGCGCCAATTCGGGTCGCCGACCGGCGTGTACTGCCACTCCGTCTGCGGCTCTTGGCCTTTCGGGTAGAGCTCGAAAACTGCGACCTCGAATATGCACTTGTTCGGGTCGTAGCTCGGGTCGGGCCGGGCGCCGTAACACAGCGCGCTGGTCAGGCCCTGCCCGATCTGGAAGCTCGGGAAGATCTGCCAAGCCGTTCCGCTCTGGCCGAGGATGTCGGCGGGGATGGTCGGCCAGACCACTCCGCGGGCCGCATCGTCGTTGCGCGCCGACGTCAGCCAGTGCTCGAGCACCTTGTCCGCGGGTGTGCCTTCGGGTAGCTCGTCGACAAGGCGCTTGGCTGCATTCACCAGCGTCTGGGTGGTGGTCGCGTTGGTCTCCTCCATGGTGTAGACCTGCATCTCCGCAGTGGAGATACGCGGGTCGCCCGTGCCGAGCCGGATCTTGGACTTGGTCTCGTCCAATCCCTTCGGTGCGTCGTAACCGATATTGCTGTGCCTGCCCTGAGCCTTGGCCCAGCCCTTGAACTCGCCGAACTTGTTGAACTCCGGATGGGTCGTGAACACGTGGTAGGTCTCGTTGAAGGCCTCCATCGCGACCTTCCAGTTGCAGTCGAAGTACAGCCATTTGCGCCACTTGTAGCGCATGTTCTCCAGGCCGAACGGGTCGAGGATCTTCGCGGCGGGGAACAGGTAGTCAGCCAGGGGCTCACAGTCGGGATCCATGTTGACGAACAGCCATCCGCCCCAGGTATCGACCTGAACGGGAACGAGGTGGGTGTTCTGGGGAGTCAACACTCCCTTCCAGTCATCCTGCTCGCGAATGTGAGTGCAGGCGCCGTCGAGGCCGTACGTCCAGCCGTGAAATCCGCACACGAACGACTTACGGGCGCGGCCGCATGCGTTCTTCGCACCCTCCGGGGTGTCGACCAACCGCCGACCGCGGTGCATGCAGACGTTGTGGTGTGCCTTGAACTCGTTCGGCCCGGTACGCACCACGATGATGGAGTCGTCGAGGATGTCGTAGGTGAGGTAGCTACCGACCTCGGGGATCTCCTCGACGCGGCCGATCTGCTGCCATACCTTGCGCCACAACTTGTCCCGCTCGGCGCGGGCGTACTCCTCCGAGATGTACGCCTCCACTCCGATGGTCACCGGTTCGGACAGCTCCTCGGTCGTAGCCGGGTCAACTGCGCTTTCCGTGTCGGTCACGCGTTACTCCTTTCTTGGGGCCGACTTCAGTGCCGACTTATCTCGCTCCGGAAGGAGTCATCCTTGAGAAACAGCGAGGTGTTGTCGGCACCCAGGTGGGTCCACTTCAGGTTCAGGCCACCGTCGACGAGCAGCGTCTGTCCGGTGATGTAGGTCGACAGGTCGGAAAGCAGAAAGAGGATGGCGCCGGCCTGCTCCTCCGGCCTTCCCCGCCGCCCCATCGCGATGGCCGTCCGGTCGCGCTCGGGGTCTTCGCCGGTGTAGGTGAGGGACGCCGCTGTCGCGGTCACGCCGGGGGCCACCGCATTGACCCGGATGTTGTCCGGATGCCAGCTCGACCGCCATCGTCCGGGTCATCGCCACCACCGCCGCCTTGGCCGTCCCGTACGCGATATGGAACGGCGCGGTGTTCATCCCGCTGATCGACGAGATCGAGACGATCGATCCGGGCTTCTGGTTGCGCCTGATCTCGGCCGCCACCGCCTGGCTCATGAAGAACGCGGTCTCCAGGTTCGCCGTGAACAGCGCGCGCCAGTCGTCCCGGGTCACCCGAGTCGACGGCATCCAGGTGGACGGTTCGGCACCGCCCGCGACGTTGACCAGCCCGTAGAGATCTCCGTCTATGGCACGAACCTGTTCGATGACGGCGCCGATACCCGCGTCGGTGGCTGCATCTGCCGCCACCGGTATCACCGAGAGGCCGCCGGCCCCGAGCGGCGCAATGTGCTCGTCGAGGTTCTCCTTGGACCGGCTGACCGCGACCACGGTCGCGCCCGCCTCGGCGACCATCCGCGTCACTGTCGTGCCGATGCCGCCGCCGCCGGCACCAGACACCACGACGATGCGGCCGTCGAGATTCAACAGATCGCTCATGCGGCTAATTGTCCGGACAACATATGGTGCTCTGCATATTGAAGAACACTATTCCGCAGCCATAATCCGGCCGTCAAGGCCGGATAGCGATATTGGCAGCCTATTGTCTGGACTAACGGGGCTTGATAACGTCCGAGGCCATGATTGATTCCGCCACGACGTCGCCATCCGTCGCCAGGTACGCCGCGCCGAGCGCGAACGTCGCCGAGGGCTGGCGGCTGGAGCGGCTCACCGCCCCAAGCCGGTTGTTCGGCGCCAACGGGCTGCGGACCGGTCCCGACGGCCGGGTCTACATCGCGCAGGTGACCGGCAGCCAGATCAGCGCACTAGACGTTCGCACCGGCAGGCTCGACACCATCAGCGCCAAGGGTGGCGACATCATCGCGCCCGACGACGTCGCCTTCGACGCCGACGGAAACCTCTACGCGACCGAGGTGATGGACGGCCGAGTGAGCGCGCTCGGGACAGACGGCCGAACCCGCGTGCTCCGCGATGACCTCCCGTGCGCAAACGGCATCACCGTGCATCAGGGCCGGTTGTTCATCGGCGAAATGCGCGAAGACGGGCGGCTGCTAGAACTCGATCTGAACGGCGGCGAGCCCCGGGTGCTGGTGGACAGCATGCCGATGCTCAATGCAATGGAGGTTGGTCCCGACGGGCTGCTCTATTTCCCGGTGATGGGCACCAACGACATCTGGCGCATCGACCCGGACGGCGGTGAGCCGCAACGGGTCACGGGCGACCTCGGCGTACCGGACTCGGTGAAGTTCGACTCCGAGGGCTTTATCGTCTCCACGCAGGTGGCCAGCGGTCAGGTACTGCGCATCGACCCGCGCACCGGCGAGCAGTCGCTTCTCGCCCAGCTCAGGCCCGGGTTGGACAATTGCACGTTTGTCGACGGTCGGCTGTTCGTGTCGAACATCTCCGGCGAGATCACCGAGATCCTCAGCGGCGGCGAAACCCGGACCGTACTGCCGGGCGGCCTGAACTGGCCACTGGACCTCGCGGTCGGTGACGACGGCCGGCTCTACGTGGCGGACGGCACCTATTTCTATTCGGTGGCGCCCGACGGTTCGCTTGAGACCGTGGGGATGTTGTTCTCTCCGGGCTACCCGGGATTCGTCCGTGGCCTCGCCCCAGCCGGCTCCGGCGAATTCGTGGTGACCACATCCGGCGGGCAGGTCGCCCGGTACCGGCCCGCGGCGAATGAAACCGACTATCTCGCAGCCGACTTCGATCAGCTCTACGGTGTCGCGCTCGGCCCGGGCGGGGTGATCGTATTCGCCGAGCTCGGGACCGGTCGAGTCCACGCACTGCGGTCCGGCAACGTCGAGACTCTGGCCTCAGGACTGCAGGCCCCGGTCGGCGTCGCCTTCGACCAGGAAGGGGCACCGCTGGTCGCCGAATCGGGTGCGGGGCGGGTGGTGAAACTGACCGGCGGCGGCGCCGAGGTCGTGACGGACGGACTGCAGCGGCCTCAAGGAATCCTCGTTCGGGACGGGCAGCTCTACATCGTCGACGCCGGCGCCAAGGAGGTCATCGCGTTCGACCTGAACAGCAAGGTTCGCAGCACCGTCGCCTCGGGTCTGCCGGTCGGCCCACCGCCGGGAGTCGAGCCCAAGCCGTTGCTGGGCTTGCCGCCGTTCTCCGGGCCGCAGGGCCCGTTCGCCGGCATTACGGCGGGACCCGATGGAGCGCTGTACGTTTCGGCTGACGCGGACGGCAGCGTACTGGCGTTGCGTCGCAGTTCCTGACTGGTTGGCACTGATGACGGAAACCGCACCTGCCGACCATCGCTACATTCAGGTAGCGCGCGCTCTGCGCAAGGACATCGTGGATGGTGTCTATCCCGTCGGCTCCCAACTTCCGACCGAACACGAACTGTGTGAACGGTTTTCGGTCAGTCGGTATACCGTGCGCGAAGCGCTGCGCAGGCTTCGGGAAGACAATCTCGTGTCGTCGCGGCCGCGCGCGGGCACTCTTGTGGTGCCGCGCTCGACGTCGGACTCCTACGACGTCATGTCGATCAACGATTTGGTGGCATTCGCAACCGAGGCCCGATTCGCCATCGAGACAATGAGCATGGTCGCACTCGACGATGAACTCGCCGCCAGGACGGGACTTGTCAGCGGTGAGGAATGGCTGGCCGTCCGTGGCTTCCGCCAAGCCGAAGCCGCGGACTTCCCGCTGTGCAGGACCGAGTACTACATCAACCGCGCATTCGCCGCGATCGGCAGGCTCCTGCAGCGCCATACCGGCCCGATCTTCCCGCTGATCGAGGACTTGTTCGGCGTGAGCATTGTCGAGGTGCACCAGGAGATTGCCGCGGTGGTGATTCCCCCGGGGCTGGCCGACGGCCTCAAGACCGAACCGGGCACGCCCGCGCTGGAAGTGCAGCGCACGTACAAAACGTCCGACGGCGAGATCGCACAGGTCACGGTGAACACGCATCCCGCATCGCGGTTTCGCCATTCGATGACCATGCGGCGGGTCAGAGGCTCGTGACATGCCCACCCTGGCCGATTCGATCGTCGAAGCAGCACGCGATACCCCACAACGGGTAGCGCTGATCGACGGCGAGCTCCGCCTCGATTGTGCGACTCTCTACGCACAGGCCAAGACAGTGGCGCAGGCGCTGATGTCACGGATTCCGGCCGGCGGCGTGCTGTCGTTCATGTTGCCCAACTGGCATGAGGCCGCCGTCGTCTATCTGGCGGCGACGTTGGCTGGAATCGCCGTCAACCCGATACTGCCCTCCCTGCGCGACCGCGAGTTGAGTTTCATTCTCGATGACGTCGGCAGCCGAATGCTATTCGTGCCAAACGAGTTCCGGCAGCATGACTATCTCGCCATGGCCGATCGTGTCACTTCGCAGATGGACTCGCCGCCCGAAGTCGTCGTGGTGCGGGGTGAGCACGGCAGCCACACCCCGTTCGCGTCCCTGCTCGAGCAACGTTCGGACGTCGATGAGATGCCCGTCCTCGACCCGGACGCGGTACGGTTGATCCTCTACACCTCGGGCACCACGGGCCGCCCGAAAGGTGTTCTCCACAGCCATAACTCCATCCATGCGTTGATCTGCCAGATCCGCGATAACTGGCTTGTCGAGCCCGGGGACAAGTTCCTGGTGCCCTCGCCGATCGCCCACATCGGCGGGTCAATCTACGCGTTCGAATGTCCGCTCCTGCTGGGCACGACCGCAGTCCTGATGGAACGCTGGGATCCCGACGATGCGGTGAAGATCATGGCCGCAGAGGGCTGTACCCACATGGCAGGCGCAACCCCTTTCCTCGAGGGGCTGCTCGGGGCGGCTGAACGCGCCGACACCCGGTTGCCCGGGCTGAAGGTGTTCATCTGCGGCGGCGCATCCGTGCCGCCTGCGCTGATCCGAAGGGCTGCACAGTATTTCGACAGTGCCATGGTGACACGGGTATACGGGTCCACGGAGGTACCCGTCACGACCGTCGGTTCGCCCGCCAATCCCGAGCACGCTGCCGATACCGACGGCCGCGCAGGCATAGCGGATATCAAGCTCGTCCAGCACGACGGCGCCCCGTCCGGGTCGGGAGAAATCCACGCCCGGGGACCCCAGATGCTGGTCGGATACCGAAATCCAGAGGACGAGCGGGACTCCTTCGACGAAGAAGGGTATTTCCGTACCGGCGACCTGGCTCGGTGGGTGGACGACGACTACCTCGTCGTGACCGGCCGGGCCAAGGACATCATCATCCGCAGTGGCGAGAACATCGCGCCGAAGGAGATCGAGGACATTCTCGGCGGCCACCCTGACATCGTGGAGATCTCTATCGTCGGCCTGCCCGATGCCCGCACCGGAGAGCGGGCGTGTGCGGTCATCGTGCCGAAGGCCTCCCCTGGCCCCGACGTCGACAGCCTGCGGGCCTTCCTTGTCGACTACGGAGTTGCGAAGTTCAAAGTGCCTGAGCAAGTCGTTATCTGGGACAGCTTGCCCAAGAACGACGCGGGAAAAGTATTGAAACATCAGATTCGGGCAACGCTGACGAAGGCGGACGAGTGACATGCAGGTAGCGATCGTTACAGGCGCGAGCAGTGGCATCGGTTTCGGCTGCGCGACCAAGCTCGCAGAGATGGGCATGGCGGTGGTGGGCACCGGGCGCGACAAGGAGAGACTGGCCGAGCTGGAGAAGGCCGTCGGCGACGCCGATCGGGTCGCGACGATCGCGGTCGACCTGACCGCCGACGATGCGCCGAAACGCATTGTGGACCTGGCGGTTCAGCGATGGGGGCACATCGACTTTCTAGTCAACAATGCCGGTGTCGGCAGTCCCAAGCCGCTACACGAGACCGACGACGAGTCCCTGGATTACTTCCTCGGCTTGATGTTGCGCGCGCCGTTCCGGCTGGCCCGCGACGTGATACCGCACATGCCACCCGGATCGGCGATCATCAACGTGACGTCGACCTTCGCGGTCGTCGGTGGCCTTCGTGGCGGCGCCTACTCGGCCGCAAAGGGCGGGCTGACGTCGCTGACGATGCACATCGCGTGCCAGTACGGCCCGCAGGGAATCCGGTGCAACGCGGTGGCGCCGGGCGTGACGCTGACCCCGATGGTCGCGCAGCGGCTGGAGGACGAGCGGTTCAGGAAGATCAACACCGAGATGACGCCGCACCAGCGGCTGGGCAAGATCGACGACATCGCAAGCACCGTCGCCTTCCTGTGCTCCGAAGGCGCCGGCTTCATCAACGGCCAGACGATCGTCGTCGACGGTGGCTGGAGCTCCACCAAGTACCTGTCGGACTTCGCCCTGAACTCGGAGTGGGTCGCCCGTTGAACCTGTTCGTACTGCTCGACCAGGCCGCCGCTCGCTTCGGCGACCGTGGCGCGGTGTATCACGGTGAGCGACAACTTCATACCTGGGCAGGGCTGCGGGAGCGAGCACTGCGACTGGCCGGCTCGCTGCGCGAGCTGGGGCCGGGCGCCCGCGTTGCGGTCGCCAGCGAGAACCGCCCGGAGATCATCGAGCTGATGTTCGCCATCTGGGCCGCGAACTGCGTGTACCTGCCGATCAACTACAAGCTGCATGCGCGCGAGATGCAGCAGATCCTCGACGACGCCGGTGCCGCACTGGTTTTCGCGTCGCCGAAGATCGCCTCCGAGCTCTCCCCGGTCACCGACGTCCCGGTCGAGATCATCGGCACAGCGGCATACCAGTCACGGCTGAGCGCCGAGCCTGCGGCCGCGCCGTGCAGCGATCCGACCGAATTGGCGTGGCTGTTTTACACCAGCGGAACCACCGGGCGGTCCAAGGGAGCGATGCTGTCGCATCGCAACCTGATGGCGATGACGGTCGCCCACCTCGCGGATTTCGATTCGCCCGACCAGGACTGCAGCCTGGTGCACGGTGCGCCGATGTCGCACGGCTCGGGTCTCTACGTCCCGCCCTATGTGCTGCGCGCGGCGCGTCAGGTGATACCGGAATCCGGCGCTTTCGAGCCCGCGGAGTTCCTGGACCTGTGTGAGCACCATCCGGGCTGCAGCGCCTTCCTCGCGCCGACGATGGTTCAGCGTCTGGTGCAGACCGGACGAGCGTGCCCACGCAACCTGCGCACGGTGGTCTACGGCGGCGGGCCGATGTACGTCGAGAGCCTGAAGAAGGCGATGGCCGCGTTCGGCCCGATCTTCACCCAGCTCTACGGCCAGGGCGAAGCGCCCATGACGATCACCGGCCTACGCCGCGCCGACCATCTCGGTGCCGACGACGCCGTCCTGGGGTCGGTCGGATATGCCCGGTCCGGCGTTGACGTCGCGGTGCTGCGCGATGACGGCAGTCCGGCGGCAATCGGCGAGATCGGCGAGATCGTCTGCCGGGGAGACGTGGTGATGTCCGGCTACTGGAAGAACCCGGCGGCCACGGCCTCGACCCTGCAGGACGGTTGGCTGCACACCGGCGATATGGGCTCGTTCGACGAGCGGGGCTTCCTCACCCTGCGCGACCGGTCGAAGGACGTGGTGATCAGCGGCGGCAGCAATATCTACCCGCGCGAAGTCGAAGAGATCCTGCTCGAACACCCGGGCGTCGTGGAGGCCGGGGTGGTCGGTGCGAAGGATGAGGAGTGGGGCGAGGTCGTGGTTGCGTTCATCGTCGGTGAGGTCGAGCCCGCCGAACTCGACGCCCACCTTCTCGAGCGCATCGCCCGCTTCAAGCGACCCAAGCGGTATGAGTTCGTCGACGAGTTGCCCAAGAACAGCTACGGCAAGGTGCTGAAACGCGAACTGCGGGAACGTTTATCGTGATCAAGCGGAAGGCGTTGCGCCGAGTACCCGTTGGATGTCCGGCTTCATCTGCTGCAGCTGCTGGCCCGAGTAACCCCAGCTGTGGATGCCGTCGGGGAAGTTGAACACACCGTTGTTTCCGCCCGCTGCGATATAGGCGTCAACGAAGGTGCGGTTGGAGTCGATCGCGAATCCTTCTAGGAATCCAAGTCCGGCGATGGGAGCGTCGGGGCTGGCCAGGGCGAGGTCGGTGGGTGTGCCGCTGCCGCAGTAGATCCAGAGGCGGGTGCCGTTGGCGGCCAGCCTGCCGGCCTGCACGGTGGGGTCATTGCGTGACCAGGCCGGGTCGCCCGGCGGACCCCACATCGCCTCCGGGTTGAAGCCGCCGTTCCACATCATGGCGATACCTACCTGGCCTCGCTGGTTGGGCGCAGAGAGATTCAGGAAGCCCGACAAGGATCCGGCGTAGATGAACTGCTGCGGATGGTGGGCGGCCAGCACGAGCGCTGACGAACCACCCATCGAGAACCCCACGACGGCGTTGCCGGTCGACGGCACGCTCTTGTTGGCGGCCAGGTATGCGGGCAGTTCCTGCGCCAGGAACGTTTCCCATTTGTAGGTGTAGGTCGCGCCGCTGCCCGTCGCCGGTCCGTACCAGTCGCTGTAGAAACTCGACTTGCCGCCGACGGGCATGGCGACAGATATACCGGAGCCGTCGTACCAGTCGAACGCGGCGGTGTTGATGTCCCAGCCGTTGAAGTCGTCGCCGGCCTCCATGCTGTCCAGCAGATACAGGGCGTGCGCGCCCTCGCCACCGTCGCGAAATTCGACCCGGATGTCGCGGCCCATCGACGACGACGGCACGCTGAGTTGCTCGATCGGCACCTTCGAGAAGGCCGCCGCCGTCGGCACCGCGACGGTGTGAAGGCAGGGCAACAGGGCGGCGGTTATTGCCGCAAGTGTTAACCGGCGGGCCCAGCCGCCGGACTTATTCTCGACGAAGGCCATCGCTGCCCCCCTTGGCCGATCCCCCGGCCTAACTGGGAGATTACGACTGCCCGCGACGGATTTCGGCAGATTCGCCAGGTCGGCTGCGGGTCGGGGCCGTCGCCCGGGGCAAAGCGCTGTCCGAAGCCGCGAATATTTGCGCTAGCCTGTTGCGCGACTAGAAGTTATATGGGCTAAGTTAAGCTCAGGCCAACACACTTTAGGGAGAGATTGCATGGGTCGGGCGGAAATCGTCACCCTAGCCTTTGGGCGGCGAGGCTTCCAGTGCTGAAGGTGCTGCAGCGCGTGTGGGTACCGCTCTTGATCGTGGTGGTGGTGTTACTCGCCATGTTCATGGTCGACCGGCTCCGCGGGGTCTTCGGCAAGACCGAGCTCACCAGACCCGGCGCCGGCCTGGTTAACGACCCCGAACCGTTCAACCCCAAAAGAGTGAAGTACGAGATCTTCGGGACGGGATCGATCGCCACCATCAACTACCTGGACCTGGACGCTCAGCCCCAGAAGGCGGTGAACGCCTCCCTGCCGTGGTCGCTCGATTTGACGACGACGGCACCGGCCGCCAGCCCGAACATCGTGGCGCAAGGCGACGGTGACAGCATCACCTGCCGCATTACGGTCGATGACGTCGTCAAGGACGAGAGGACGACTACCGGCTTGAACGCCCAGACCTTCTGCTTGGTGAAGAGCGCATGACCAATACCCACGTCGGTGCGCATCCGATGATCCCGCGGTTCATCCGGCTCTTCTCGGTGCCGATCCTGCTGGGCTGGCTGGCAGTGGTGGTGCTGGTCAACGTCGTTGCGCCGCAACTGGAAGTGGTCGGCGAGGCGCATGCGGTCTCGCTGGCGCCGAACGACGCGCCGTCGATGATCGCGATGCAGCGCGTCGGGCAGGACTTCCAGGAGTTCGATTCCAACAGCTCCGCCATGGTCGTGCTGGAGGGCGAACAGCCGCTGGGCGACGAGGCCCACAAGTACTACGACGGGCTGATCGACAAGCTCGAGGCGGACAAAACCCACGTCCAGCACATTCAGGACTTCTGGGGCGACCCGCTGACCGCGGCCGGGTCGCAGAGCGCCGACGGCAAGGCCGCCTACGTCCAGCTCTACCTGTCCGGCAACCAGGGCGAAAGCCTGGCCAACGAGTCCGTGGCGGCCGTCCGCGACATCGTCGCGAACAGTACGCCGCCGCCGGGAGTGAAGGCGTACGTCACCGGTCCCGCCGCGCTCACCAACGACCAGCATCACGCAGGCGACAGCAGCATCAAGCTGATCACGATGATCACCATCTGTGTGATCTTCTTGATGTTGCTGTTCGTCTATCGCTCGATCGTCACCGTGCTGCTCGTGCTGGTGATGATGTTCTTCGAGTTGGCTGCGGCACGCGGAATCGTTGCGACACTCGGCTATTACGACCTGATCGGTCTGTCGACGTTCGCGACGAACCTACTGACCACACTCGCGATCGCCGCCGGAACGGACTATGCGATCTTCCTCGTCGGCCGATATCACGAGGCGCGGAATGCCGGTGAGGACCGCGAAACCGCGTTCTACACCATGTATCACGGCACCGCCCACGTCATCCTGGGCTCGGGTCTGACGATCGCGGGCGCAACCTTCTGCCTGCACTTCACGCGCCTGCCGTACTTCCAGACCCTGGGCATTCCGTTGGCCATCGGCATGCTCGTCGCCGTCTTCGCCGCGCTGACTATGGCGCCCGCCCTGCTGACCATCTGCAGCAAGTTCGGTCTGTTCGACCCGAAACGGCAGATGCAGCAACGTGGCTGGCGCAAGGTCGGTGCGGCCGTGGTCCGGTGGCCCGGACCGATCCTCGTTGCCACCATTGCTCTCTCGTTGATTGGCCTGCTTGCGCTGCCGGGATACGTGCCGAGTTACAACGACCGCGAATTCCTCCCCGACGACATTCCCGCCAACCAGGGATACGAGGCGGCAGACCGACACTTCCCGCAGGCGCGCCTGAACCCCGAGATGCTGCTGGTCGAGACCGACCACGACGTGCGCAATTCGGCCGATATGTTGGTGGTCGACCGAATTGCCAAGAGCGTGTTCCACATTCCCGGCATCGGCCGCGTGCAGACGATCACCAGGCCCTTGGGCACTCCGATCGAGCACACCTCGATCCCGTTCCAGATCAGCATGCAGGGCACGACCCAGCAGATGAACCAGGACTATATGGACAAAGTCATGGCGAACATGCTGGTCCAGGCCAATGACATGCAGACGACCATCGAGACGATGGAAAAGATGCAGAGCCTGACCAAGGAGATGGCGGACACCACTCACGGCATGGTTCAACAGATGCACGGGATGGTCGTCGACATCCAGGAGCTGCGAGACCACATCGCCGATTTCGACGATTTTTTCCGTCCGATCCGCAATTACCTGTACTGGGAACCGCACTGCTTCGACATCCCGGTCTGTTGGTCGATTAGGTCGATTTTCGACACGCTCGACGGCATCGACACCATGACGGACGACATCCAGAGTCTGATGCCGCTGATGGATCGTCTGGACTCGCTGATGCCACAGCTGGTCGCGATCATGCCGTCGATGATCGAGACGATGAAGAACATGAAGAACATCACGCTGACCATGTACCAGAGCCAAAAAGGTCAGCAGGATCAGATGAAGGCGTTGCAGGAGAATTCGACCGCCATGGGCCAGGCGTTCGACGCGTCGAAGAACGACGACTCGTTCTACCTGCCGCCAGAGGTGTTCGACAACCCTGACTTCAAGCGCGGCCTCAAGATGTTCGTCTCGCCGGACGGCAAAGCAGTTCGATTCATCATTTCGCATGAGGGCAACCCCGCGTCGCCGGAAGGCATTTCGCATATCGAACAGATCAAGAACGCGGCGTTCGAAGCCATCAAGGGAACGCCGCTGGAAGGGTCGAAGATCTATCTGGCCGGCACCGCGGCCACGTACAAGGACATGCAGCACGGCTCCAATTTCGATCTGCTGATCGCCGGAATCGCCTCGCTGTGCCTGATTTTCATCATCATGTTGCTGATTACCCGGTCGGTGATCGCCGCCGCCGTCATCGTCGGTACCGTGCTGCTTTCGCTGGGCACGTCGTTCGGGCTGTCCGTGCTGATATGGCAGTACCTCCTCGGTGCACACCTGCACTGGATGATCATCGCGATGTCGGTCATCATCCTGTTGGCGGTGGGATCGGACTACAACCTGCTTCTGGTGTCACGATTCAAGGAAGAGATCCACGCCGGGATCAACACTGGCATCATTCGATCGATGGGCGGAACGGGGGCGGTCGTCACCTCGGCCGGCCTGGTGTTCGCCTTCACGATGATGTCGATGGTGGTCAGCGATCTGCGAGTGGTCGGGCAGGTCGGCACCACTATCGGTCTCGGCCTGTTGTTCGACACTCTGGTGATTCGGTCGTTCATGACGCCTGCGATAGCCGCGCTGCTTGGCCGGTGGTTCTGGTGGCCGCAACGAGTCCGTCAGCGGCCCGTTCCGCAGCCGTGGCCCGAGCCCACTCAAGAACCCGAAACCGAATCGATCGGCGCCGCGCCAGGGCGCCATGCAGGATACGATCCCCCAACGGGCCCAATCAGATAGGTGATCATGAAGGCAAAACGGCTCGCTTCGACCGTCGTGGCGGCGATCGCGTTGGCGGTGCCCGCGCAGGTTCTCGCGGCGCCCGCGCATGCCGACCCCGACACCGATTTCGCCAACGAGTTGCACATCTATGGCATCTACGGCCAGAAGGACTACAACGCGTGGATCGGCAAGATCACATGCAAGCGGCTGTACAACGGCGTCGACAAGGACGCCTACGCGTCGGCAAAGTTCATCCTCGAACAGCTGCAGAAGAACAGCACGACTGAGCAGGCATACCAGTTCCTCGGCGCCGCATTGCGGACATACTGCCCGGAGAAACTTCCGGTACTCGGGCAGCTCGCGGGACAGCCACCACCACCGGCGAATCAGCCGCCACTCGCGGCCGAGTAGCTGTAACAGCAAGGAGGCAGAGATGTTTGGTAAAGCGATCGCTGCGCTGACCGCCACGGGTGCCATCGCGCTGGCTGTGCCGGCCGTTTCGTCCGCCGACGCGACCGACGACTACCCGATCCCGAATCGGATACTCAAGACCACCTGCACGGTCGATCAGTACATGGCCGCGGTGCGCGATACCGACCCGGTGTATTACGAGCGCTACATGATCGACTACAACAACAGGCCGCTCGATGTTCAGCAGGGCGCCCGCGACCGAATCTACTGGTTCTTCTCGCTGAACTACGCGGGACGGCGCCAGTATTCGGAGGACACCGCGACCAACGTCTACTACGAGCAGATGGCAACTCGCTGGGGCAACTGGGCCAAGCTGTTCTTCAACAACAAAGGCGTCGCCGCCCACGGCACCGATGTGTGCATGAACTACCCGCCGAACGACCCGGCTGTCTGGAACTGGACATGACCTTCGCTAGAACCCGCCTGGCTGCCATTGCGGTGGGGGGCGGTCTCGCCGCGGCTGTTCTCGGCGCTGGTCCGGCGAGCGCCGATCCTCCCCCGGCGCCCAATCCGCCGTGGGCTGCCGTGGGCGATCCGGTGCCGTCCTGGGCGCCGCGCAAGCCCGCCGAGTTCTGGCAGGGTCAGCCCGTGGTGTGGACCACAGGATGGGGCGGACGGTGGTGCGTGTGGCTCAACGGACAGATCATCACGCTGTCGTCGAACCCCGTCACCAACGGCGGCTAACCGTCCCAGTGGTCATAGTTGACCGCGCTGGACAGCGGTCGCCGTCGTAGAGGTCCGTGGTTACCCTTCGGCCAGCCGACCACGATGTGCCCGGCCAGCATCCAGTCTTCGGGCACGCCGACGGCCGCCCGCAATAGCGCTTCTCCCCCGTATGACGCCCAACTGGTCATGCACGCGCCCAAGCCCTGGGCACGGGCGGCGAGCAGAAAGTTCTGCATCGCGGGAAAGATCGACCCGCCGAGGAGTAGCTCGGACGCCGCGTGGAAGCGCTGCTGCGCGAACAGGACCGACGTGAACTCGCCTGCCCGGTCATGCAGCTCGTAGGTCGCCCGATAGGTCCGGGCTCGCTGGCTGTTGTCGTCATCGGCCGGCCGAGTCATCCCGTACACGGGCTCGATCACCTGCAGAGCCTGCGCCGCGGCCGTGGCCACCACGGCCCGCTGAGCGGGTGAACGCAATACGACGAAGCGCCAACCTTGGGCATTGGCACCGGAGGGCGCCCACGTCGCCGCCTCGAGACACCGGTTCAGCGTGACATCGTCGACCGGCTCGTCGGTGAAGCGCCGGATGGTCCGCGCGGTCGACATCGCCTCCCAGATATCACTGGTCGCCGTTGCCCGACCTGTCAAGGTGCGCCGGAGTAGTACAGCGGGCTGAGTCGGACGGTCCACGCCAAGCCGTCACACGTCAGCAGCTGACCGTCGACCGACTGGGCCGCCTTTCCCTGCTGGCTCGGATCGCAGGCTGCCCGCAAGGTCCGCACCCCAACCAGCGGCGCGGAGGTCACCCATTCGTTCTCGGCGGTGCACAGGAGCGTGTTACCCGCTGCGTCCAGGCCGAAGGGGAACCGGGCACCGAAGACGCACGGCGCTGCGGGGTCGACGTTTCGGTCCACATACGGGACGCATTCCGCGCCGTCGCATGTTCCGGGAAGCGCCGAAGCGGTGCCCGCCGCCATCATCGGTGCAGCGGTAAATCCGCAGGCCAGTGCGAGTACTGCCATGAGCTTCATGTGTGATCCCCTCCGCTTCCGACCAGGGTTAGCGTACAGGGGCATCGCGGCGGCTTAAGGTCTTCCTGTGCCTTTGCGTTACGTCGATCCGACACGCCCAAAAAGCCTGTCGACAAGGGCCATGAACAGGGTTGCGCGCTCGCGGTTGGGGCAGGTCGCCGCCGGGCTGGCGTCGAAGACCGATCCGTGGCTCGGCCGGATCAGCCACGGCCGGCTCAATTGGGGAATGTTCAACGTACCGTCGGCGACGCTGAACTCGACGGGCGCCAAGACCGGCCAGGTCCGCGAAACGCAGATCGCCTACTTTCACGACGGGCACGATGTGATCGTCATCGCGTCCAACTACGGCGGCGACAAGCACCCGCAGTGGTATCACAACCTCCGCGCGCATCCCGACTGCGAGTTGGGCGACGAAGCCTTCCGCGCCTCCCAGGTAACCGAACCGGACGAGTATGCCCGGCTGTACGGGCTCGCCGAGGGGTACTACGGCGGGTTCGCGGACTATCGCTTCAAGACCGCAGAGGTCGGTCGCAAGATTCCTGTCTTTCGCCTCACTCCACGGTCGAGTCCGACCGGTTCGTGATGCGGCGCACGGCGCGCGGCACCCGGCCGTCGCGCCCAGGCGCGTACAGCGGAATGAGAAGAGCGGCCACGCCGACGATTGCAGCCATCACCAGATACGACGAGCCTGCGGCGTCGACGAATGCCGTCTTGCTGATCTCGGCCAGCCGCTGCCCCTGCGGCCCAAGCTGTTCGGCGACAACAAGAGCCTGCGCGAGCGAGTCCGATGCCGGCCCACGCACGGGTTCCGGAAACGACGTCAGCCCCGCGGCGACATGATGGCTGTAGCTGCCTGCCAGTATCGAACCGGCCATGGCGATACCAAGCGCGCCACCGATTTCGCGGGTGGCATCGTTGACTGCAGAGGCAACCCCCTGCTTCTCGTCGGGAGCGGCGCTCATGATCGCCGAAGTCGTTGGCGCCGTACACAATCCAAAGCCAGAGCTGATTACCAGCAGCGGCCATAGCACGTCGAAGTACGACGAGTCGGCGGTGAGCGTGCACATACACACGAAGCCCACCGACACCAGGAGCATGCTCGCGAACACCACTGCGCGCAGCCCAAACTTGGGCAGATACCAGGATGACAGCGCCGAGAACGCCAGCAGTGGCACCGCCAGCGGCGCCAGGGCGACCGCGGTCGCCAACGCCGTGTAGCCCATCACCTGCTGAATGAACTGCGTGACAAGGTAAAAGAGTGCGAAGGTGCCGAGGAACACCATCGTGATCGCGGTCGAACCTGTGAAGAAGCCGGGGTCCAGGAACAGCCGGATATCCAGCAGGGGTTCGCTGCGGCGCAGTTCGACGAACCCGAACACCAGCGCGAGAGCGACGCCGAGAGCCAGACAGCCGTACACGCGCGGGTCCGTCCAGCCGTGTTCGGGTGCCTGCAGGATGCCGAAGACGAACACCGCAACTGCCGCCCCGATCGTCACGGCGCCGGGCCAGTCGACCGGCGGTGCGTCATGTTTACGCGACTCGGCGACCGTCAGCGTCAACACGAAGAGCGCCAACCCGACCACCGCGAACGTCCAGAAGATCGACTGCCACGCCCAGAAATGCAGCAACAGGCCCGTGCCGAGTAGTCCGAAGACCCCTCCGGATCCGGCCACGCCGGCCCATATGCCGACGGCCTTGGTGCGCGCTTCCGGCGGGTAGGCGACCGTCAACAACGACAGCGTCGCCGGCATCACGAAGGCCGCACCCGCACCGGCCACCGCTCGCGCGGCGATGATCTGCACAGGACTGTCGAAGAACAGCGGCGCAGCCGATGCGCCCGCGAAGATCGCCAGCCCGACAAGCAGCGCGGTGCGCCTGCCGTAGCGGTCGCCGATCGCTCCCGCGGGCAGCAGCAGGCAGGCGAGCAGAAGCGTGTAGCTGTCCACGATCCAGGTCAGTTGGGTCTGGGTGGCCGACGTCGCCGCCGCGATGTCGGCGAGCGCGGTGTTCAGAGCAACCATCGACGCGACGACCAGTGCCACGCCGCTGCAGGCCACCAGCAGGGTCCACCCGCGGCGCATCGTCGACCCTGCAGCGAACGAGCCGTCGGCACCTGGATCGGACCGGACGACGGACTCGGTCATCGACCTTCTCCTTTGGTCGTACACAGTCGGGCACTCGAAACGAGACTAACAGTCTCGTTTCCAACTGGCAGGCGGGCCGAAACATCGTGTGATCTGGGCCATAGGTTGCCGTGTTGAATCGATTTTCGGGTATGTGGATGACATGGGGGTCTCAACAGTTGTCACTGCGTTAGCCGGGTTGGGCGTGCTGCTTGCCGCCGTGACGATCGGCGTGCTGATGGTCCTCGGCGGCCGTCGCCACGATCAGCCGGTGTCAGATCGGGTCCGTCGATTCTTCAACGACCGGCGGCGCGACGGCCGCGACCTCTGACGAGCCAAGAGCGATACCCTTCGGCAATGGTCATCGAGCCGGTACCGATGGTGCCGCCGGAGGCCCAGGAATTGCGGCTCTACAGCCTGAACCAGATCACCCTGGCGGCGTTCCTGGGTTCCCCTTTTCCCGGCCTCTGGCTTGCCGCGCGAAATCTCGAAGCTCTGGGGCGACGGGGAATGTATCGGCGGTGCCTGTGGTGGGGCGCCGGCCTGACCCTGGCCAACCTGGCGCTCGCATTCGTCGTCCCGGAAGAGGTTCCCGGGATTTTGGTCTCGGTCCCGTTCATCATTGCCGCGCGGCTGATGGCGAACCACTGGATGGGGCCGGACCTGGCTGCCCACCGCGCGGCGGGTGGCGCGCAGGGCTCGTGGTGGATGACAGTCCTCGTCGGAGTCCTGGGCCTACTGGCGGTCCTTGCTGTGATAATCGTGCCGTTTGTGGTGATGGACATCGTGTCGCCGATCCGGGTCTCGGCCACCTGAGCTGGCGTGTCACATCTACGGGTCCTCGCACGACATATCAGCATGAAGACAAAGAGCGCAGGCCGGGTCACCCGCATCCTCGGTGCGGTCGTGGCGACGGCCGGAGCACTGCCTATCGCCCTCATTGGCCTCCCCACCGCCGTCGCTGCGCCTTGCCCCGATGTTGAGATCG
This sequence comes from uncultured Actinomycetota bacterium, assembly GCA_963713225.1. Taxonomy (GTDB): domain Bacteria; phylum Actinomycetota; class Actinomycetes; order Mycobacteriales; family Mycobacteriaceae; genus Mycobacterium. The sequence continues at coordinate 598,319 of CAVQLB010000008.1, forward strand.
TCTTCGCCCGCGGCACCACCGAGCCACCGGGTGTCGGCGGAATCGGGCAGGCCTTCGTCGACTCACTCCGTTCACAGGTCGGCGGCCGGTCGGTCGGTGTGTACGCGGTGAACTACCCCGCGAGCAACGACTTCGGCACAAGCACGCCGGCTGGCAGTGACGACACGAGCGCCCACGTTCAATACATGGCCGCGAACTGTCCGAACACCAGAATGGTGCTCGGCGGGTATTCGCAGGGCGCGGCGGTGGTCGACCTGGCCACCACCTACATGCCACCCGACGTCGCCGACAACGTTGCGGCGGCCGCCGTGTTCGGCGGTCCGCGAAGCACGTTCGCGGACAGTCTGTCGGCAGGCCCGCTGCCCTCGATCGGACCTCTCTACGCGGCCAAGACGATCGAAATGTGTGTACCCAACGATCCGATCTGCTTCCAGGGCGGCTCGGACATGCGTGCCCACGGTGCGTATGTTCAAACGGGGATGGTCAACGACGCCGCCGCCTTCGCCGCAAGCCGTGTGTAGCGACGAGCAGGTTGCGCTTCTGCTGAGCCGGGTATCCCCTGCACATCAATTTGGGGAGAACAGATGAGAGTCACCAGGTTCGTCGGGGTCACCGCTGCGACCCTCTGGGCTGCGATGCTGGGCATGTCGTTGCCTTCTGCGTCCGCTCAGCCGTGTCCCGACGTCGAGGTGGTCTTCGCCCGCGGCACCGCTGAGCCGCCCGGCGTCGGCGGGGTGGGACAGGCCTTCGTCGACGCGGTGCGAGCGCAGGCCGGCAACAGGTCCGTGGATGTGTACCCGGTTAATTACCCAGCCAGCAGCGACTTCTCCGATCCGATGGCGTTCGCTGCGACCGTCGTCGAGGGCATCAGGGACGCCGGCGCTCATATCGAGTCCATGGCGGCGAACTGCCCCAAGACCCGAATGGTGCTGGGCGGCTACTCGCAGGGCGCGGCGGTGGCGGGCTATGTCACCGCGGCCGCGGTGCCGCCGGGCGTGCCTGCTGACCTCGTACCCGCTCCGATGCCGCCCGAGGTGGTCGACCACGTCGCGGCGGTCGCTCTGTTCGGCAAGCCGTCGGATGCGTGGACCGGCCAGTACGGCGCGCCGCCGATTGCGATCGGCCCGGCCTATGGCGCGAAGACCATCCAGTTGTGCGCTCAGGGCGACACGATCTGCGACGGCACACCCGGAGGGGGGCCGTCTTTCGCGCACGGGCTGTATCCGGTGAACGGGATGGTCGGCGAGGCCGCCACGTTCGCCGCGGGCAAGCTTTAGCTCACGGCAGGACGCCGAAGAGGATCTGTCCGATCGGGTCCGGCGCAGGTGGCGGCACGTCAGATGCCGGAGCAATAGGCGGCGGGTCGGCGGGCCCCGGGGCGGGAACGCCGCCCGGCTGCGCCTCGGGAAGGTGTTGTACGGGCAGTGGATCGGGAACTATCTCAACGACGGGCGGCGCGATCACCTCGGGCAGGACGGCGTTGAACGCGGCGGGCGGCGGCGCGAGGATCGGCTCGGCCGGCGGCGGCGGTGGGATGGGGAGCGCGACAGGCGCAGCGCTGGCCGGAATCTCAGCGGGTTGAGGTGCCGACGGCGCGGCCTTCTGCTGAGCGGTTCTGTCCACCAAGGGAATTGGACCGCTGGCGGATGACAGAGTGAATGTAGTGGCAATTGCTACTGTGGCCACGCCTGCGAGTATCAATGCGCGCGAAGGGAACCGGGCCCTGCCTTGGGCGGCGTCGTTGACGTACAGCCTGTTTGAGAACGCCGCACCGCGGGCGAGAATCACCTGCGCGTCAGGGTCGGCAATGACTGGCATCGACAGGCCGGCGCCGAGGGGACCGGCGATCGCGTCGAGCCGGCAGCGCGAGCCGACCAGGAACAGGCTTTCCGGGTCCGAGCCGCTTCGGCCCAAAGTGGTTTGTAGCCAGTCGATCAGGGCGGCACTGTCACTTGAACTGGTGGTTTGGGTCTTCATCGCACCGGTTGCGGTCTCGATGACAGAGAGCGAGGCCGACTCGCGGTCTACGACGCATACGGCGGTCTTCGTGAAGCCCTCGGTGAGCCCGACACTCATCGCCCACGCTTGGGTAGCTTCGGACAGCGGAACTGCGACGACTTCGGTGAAACCCGACTCTGCCAGAGCCTTTCGCAGTGAGCCGACGTCCATGTCGGAGTGATCGCTCGACGTCACACGGACACAATCAATTGTGTAGCCCGTTGCGATTGCGATGTCACGCGCGCGGCGCGCGGTTGCGGCCGGATCGGGGGTGCTCGCCTCGGCTACATCGAAAGCGTCGTGGTCGAGTGGATCGCCGGTGACGTCTCGGCCGTCGACCAGAACCCACCCGATACTGGTCGACGTCTTCGACAGTCCCAAAACCGTTCGCACCCGTTGGGCCCCACCCTCGTCAAATCGACGTGGCCGCTTCGCATTTAAACGGCTCCCAGTGCGGAGCATAGTTTGCGTGATTGTGCACAGCACGTCGACTTGTGAGTGGTGTAATCAATTCGGAATAGCAACGTGACCGTCAATCCACAAGTGTCTCTGCAGAATCCTCATCGCCCGATCACGCGGCGGATAGGTTGTGCTGGCAAATCGACCATAGAACGGGGGGATCTAACGACAGGTGCCGAGCAGGCGGACAGGTCACCCCGGATGCGATCATGGAGCTTGCGTTCGGCTTCTGGGGCTCGAAGACGCTGATGAGTGCGGTCGCACTGGGAATGCTCGAACGCGACGACGCGCCCCGGCGGCTCGTGCTTGAGAAATTGGTCGTCTGGAACGGATTGCCTGATATCCGCAATTGCTCAGGAAACTATTCCAAAGCATCGACTGCGCTACCCACGTTTGCCGTGAAGTCGGCAAATCTGGGTTCTCACTTATGAACATCTTGGCTAGATCTTGAATTAGGTTGCGGCCAAGGCGCATAGGATCCACGACGATAAGGAACGAAAAATAACTTGCTCGACAATTATTGCTGATTTGGTTTCGTGCGCTCGCAGGAGGCATAGCGTTTTTTCACCGCCCAGGTCGTGCGGTCGTGCTCGAAGCGTGCGACCGCACGACCTTCGACTGGGACACCGCACCGGCGCTCATCCGCGCGGCCACTGCAGTTGCGGTAAAGCAGCCGAGTGCCGTCCACCCGGGGAAACCGCTCAGCCCGTTCTTGGCCAGCACCACGAGCGCGACGCCAGCAACGCATACCAGGGCACCGGCGGCGGTCGACCGACTGCCGTCGGCCTGAACCGGCGCGTCCCACCACGGGAGCCGGCGATGCTCCAGCGGTGACAGCAGCCAGAACGCCACCGCCATGACGACCGCGAACACAACCGTCCGCAGAGCAAGGAGACCCCAAAACCCCGGCGCATCAACGTCATACGCATCGAGACCGAAAGCATTCAACGCGAAGGTGGCAACCGCGATCGCCGGGATATGCCACAGGTAGAGCGTCATCGCTCCCCCGTTGCCCACCGCGACGACGTGCCAGACCCGCGGCCGTGCGGCCCACCGCCGGATCGCGCCCGCGGTCGCCACGAACGCACACGACATCCAGGTGCAGTGCAGTGCGAGCAACAGGGTCGGCGGCGACACATTGGACATGTGCTCGGTTCCGGTCACGACCAGCGAGACGTCGTACGGCCCGAAGATGGCGAGCAGCAATCTGCGCGGCGAACGCGGATGCGGCGACGGCGAGTGCCGACGCGCGGGCCGATCAGCCGTCGCGCATAGGCCACGCCGATCACGACCGGGATCAGCCAGACGATCAAGAAGTTGGCGAGGCCAGCCTCGGGCGTGCCGACAGCGATCCGGATCCCGTCGACCGCCGCCGCTGCCGCGACAAGCGGTACGACGACGATTGCGACTGCACGCCCGGTACGCAGCTGTGTCAGCGCCGGGACGAAGGCAAGCGCGACGAGGTACACGCCCAGGAACCACAGGAGAGCCACGGCCTCGCGCCCGATGCCGGCGGCAGACTCCGCTCCCAGAACGACGCGCGCCACGACGAGACCGAATGCCCAGGCCGCGAGATACCAGAACACAGGCCGGCACAGTCGCTGCGCCCGGGTGAACAACCAGGTGCCCCACTGCGTTCCTTGGCGCCAGCCGTACGCGCCCGCGGCGCCACCTGCCAGGAAGAAGAGCGGCATGACCTGCACCACCCATGTGACCGGGGCGATCGCAGGCAGCTCGCCGAGCAGGTTGCCGATCCGTAATCCGTTGGAGTCGATGGTCGCGAGCAGTAAGGCGCAGTGCCCGAACATCACCACCACGAGGGCGGCGAGCCGGGCAACGTCGACGGCACGGTCACGGCTGGGTGCGGTGTTCTCGGCAACCGCGCGCGCATCAGGCATCGACTTGATGAACGGCATCAGTCCAGAATGCCGCACCGGGGGACTTCGCAGATGAGTAGTACTACGCGCGCTCCATAATGACGGAATGATCCGGCTCAGCGAGGACGAGGCATGGGACGTCCTGGACAAGTCCCACACGGGAATTCTCACCACCCTCCGGCGGGACGGCACACCGGTGTCGTTGCCGGTCTGGTACGTCGTCGACGAACGCACGATCGTCGTGAGAACACCGCCGCGGACAAAGAAGGTGGCTCGGGTGAAACGTGATGCGCGCGCCGCGTTTCTCGTCGAGTCGGGCGAACGCTGGATCGATCTGCTTGGCGTGCACCTCAGCGGGAGGGTCCAGATTGTCGACGATACCGAGGAGGTGTCACGCCTCGACGCGGCAATTGAGGCGAAGTACGCCGACTTCCGTCCGGACCCGGCAGTACTGCCGGCGGCCACGAAGACGCGTTATGCCACCTCGACGTTTCTCCGCTTCATTCCGGCGGGACGGATACTGACGTGGGACAACTCGCGGCTGTTGAACAAAGGTCCCTAGCGATGAGCACCTGTGGACCGGGTCGCGTTCTCAATTCCGGATTCCAATGTTGAGATGGCCATTTCTGAAAACGCGTAGCGTCCTACTCGCGTCGAACGCGATATCCCGCAGCATGCTTTCGGAAACCGCGACGTACGGGAGATATGACAATGACCGCTCAACAACAACAAGCGCTCGATTCCTTCTATGCACTCGATAACGTCATCACTATCAAGATCACGATGCCGGAATCCGAATGGGACAAGGTGCGACGCGAGGAACCCGCCGGCGGATGGTGCAACTTCAAGTGGACCGGAGGCGCCAGATACACATGGCGAAAGGCGACTTCGGTCGAGATATCCGGATCGAGATTTCCCGCACAGGCCGCCACGTTCGCCGATGTCGGAGTCAAGAAGAAATCATTCTGCGGTTCCATCGACGACAAGAAGCCGTGCCTGCACATCGACTTCGGCAGGTCCGCCAATGCCAACGCGAACATCCCCGCGATCGAAGCCCTGATCGGGTCACGCTATGTGACGCTCAACAACTCCATTCAGGACAAGTCCTATGTCAAGCAGACACTGGGCTACCGGATGCTGGGCATGGCGGGGTTGCCCCATTCGCGATGCAACTACGCCCGGGTGTTCGTGAACGGCACCCTGGTCGGCCAGGGGCTCCCAGACGTCAACAGCCCCGGCACCTACGTCAATGCCGAGCCGATCATGAAGCGCTACATCGAGCGCAATTTCAACGGCAACATGGACGGCAACCTCTACGAGCTCGAGCACGGCGACGACCTCATCGCAGGGAGGCTGGACTTCATCGGGGTGGAAAACCTCTCCGAATTCGAGGACAAAGCCGACCTGAAGTTCGCGTGCAATCACATCAAGGTGAACGGGCTTGCCGGCGCGGATCAGATGCTCGACATGGACCAGTTCCTCAAGGTCTATGCAATGGAGTTCCTTCTGAAGCACTGGGACGGTTACGCCGACAACACCAATAACACCTACCTCTACAACGATGTCACCGCTGTCGCAGCGCCAGGCGTCGGCGACATCAAGTTCAAGATGATCCCGTGGGGAATCGATCAGACCCTCCAACCCCAGAGGCCGTTCAAACTGGGCCGTGACGCAGTGATCGCGCAACTCGTTCGCAACGACGACACACGCCGTAAGCAACTGATGGACCAGATTCGGTTGTATCGCGAGACTCTGTTCAGTCGCGAGAAGCAGCAGACGGTCCTGAAACCGTTGATCGACCAAATGCAGGCACTGCTAGCAGGATTCGGCGTGCCCAATCTTGTGGCGGAGATCAATTCAGTGCGACAGCAACTACGGCTGGCCGAATCAGCGGCATACATCGCTACGGGTCTGCCCGGCCCCGCCGACCCGGTTTACATCCTCAAGCACGACACCAGTAACTGCCTGCATGCCAGCAATACCGAGTCGATCCCGCCCGGCGCGCCGACCCCAGTGAACTTCGAGGTCTACCACCAACAGCTGTTCGACAACAATCACCCGACGGATCTTTGGGTTCTCACTGACCTTGGTACTGGAAAGTCGCTGACGAATCAGGCCTTCAACCGCGTTCTGCATGCCAGCGGCACACAGGTCACGGGACAGGGACACAAATTTCTCTACACCTGTACGCCGAGTAACGGCGAGCACGCCGAAGAGTTCACGATCGTTCCGGTACCTGTCCCCGTCACGGACCCCGCCAACCCGCCGGGCCGGTTCGCGTACACCGGTTACTTCAACCTCGTCAGCGTGCGAACCACCGAGATGGCGAAGTTCGGGTCCGACCCGACCCCGGCGGGTAGGCCGAGAGTCCACCAGGAACTGCCCGGGTCCAACCTCTACTTCTACTGATGACGCTCGGGGTAGCCGCACACTGCGTAGCCACCTCGGTCGTCGACGACGAGGAGTCTCCTGTCGTCGCCGCTTGAGAATGGGACGACGCCCTCTGGCCTCATCGATCGATGGAACCTGACATCGAGCAGCTGGACGTTATCGCTGCTGCCGTTCCAGACGCCGAGCTGGAACGGTTCTTCGCCTGTGCTTGTCGACCGGCCGAGCAGAACAACGAAGTCGCCGGTCTGCTCGTCGTAGGAGATGTCGCGGACGCCCAGCTTCCCGCTTGATCGTGGCACGCGGGCGCGCACGACTGACGGCACCCCAAGCGCGTCCGTGGTCCACGGGGCAACACCCGCATCGACAGGGACGCGAATCATCGTGATGCTTCCGGGGTCTGAGGGCCCCCGCAGGCCGAACAGGAGCGTTCCCGTACGCGGGTCCCACGCAAGACCTTCGATGTTGAGCCCGCCTTCGTCCGGTTCTCGACGACCTGCTGTGGCGAGTGAAGTCACGTTGCGCAGTAGCCAGCCGCGGAATCCGTGCATCGCTTCTGCGTCCAGGTCGCCGTGGGGCGTGTAGCGAACGCGCACCAACCCGTCGCTGATTTCGCGTCGCCCTGATCCTTTGGAATCAAGGACGCAGAGTGAGGATGCGATGACGAGAAAGATCTCACCGTTGCGGTCGACGCGGGCCATTCCCTCGGGATCGCGCAACTGCTCATCGTCTACGCCGGCAATGGGGCGACGCAAAATTCGTTCGACTTCTTTGCCGTCGGTGTCGAGTGCGAGTTCGAACACGGCCGACGGATCGTGGTTGTCGATGAAGACGAATCGGCCAGGGCCGACCTGCGTTACGCCCGAGGCGTTGAACGGCGCGTCTCCGTTCCTGTCATCGAAGGAAGTCGGCTTGACCTTCTTCCGGCCTAGACCACGCGCGAATTCATGAACGGCCGACGCAAATTTGGCGGTCCAGTTCGCCACGTCGTCCTGTGACTACCAGACCCGTACGTAGTCGACGAGCATGTCCGCCGGATAGGTTCCCGGTCCAGGATCGCCACCACCGGACCCCGCGACAGCAAGACCCAAGATCGGATACATCTGATAGCCGGGGTCGTTGAACTGCCAGCCCGGCAGCGATCCCGCCGGAACGTCGAAGTATGGCTGCGCGCCGTCGACGTAGTCCTTCCAGAAGCGCATGCCGGCCTCATCCCACTGGACGCGCCACGTGTGCCAAGCACTGTCCAGCGTGATCCCTTGGCTCACATGTTCTCCACCGTTCAAATTCCCGTGAACGGTGGTTCCCGCGGCCCAGTTGCCGTTGCCGTACCACTCCATGAGGTCGACTTCGCCACCGTTATCCGGGTTGTTGTTGGCCATGTACCAGGCGGGCCAACAACCCGGGGTAAGGCAGTTCAGCTTGACCCTGGCTTCCCAGGTGTGGCCGATGCCACCTCTGAATCTCCCGAAGACCTTGCCGCTGTAATACGTCTTGCCATCCTTCGCGGCGCGGAGAACGAGGTTGGACTTGCCGTCGACGAATAGATTTCGGCGGTCGTCTCGGTACTGGCCGACGTTCTCGGGTAGCTCCCAGAACGTCGGGTCCTCCATCGACTCGCGCTCGTACGCCGGCTCCCACTTCGAGAAATCGGGGGCGGAACCCGCCGGGCCGTCGAACTCGTCCTGGAAGATGTACTTCCCCGATGGCGGCGCCGCGGGCGCATCGCGGCGCAGCGGAGAGGCTCCGGCCGCAGGAATAGAGATGGCCGGTGCAAGCAGGCCGAATCCCATCATCATCATCATGTGTCGGCGATCCATCTCAGGCATAACTACCAATAAAAGCCGGAACGTCGGGCCAGGCGCAAATCGGTGGTGCATATGAGCAGGCCAGCCATACCGAGACTTGTCTGGCGGAGAGGAAAATCTTCCCTCAGCAGAACAGGATTCTGGCTTCTGGGCGATTACGGAAGCACCCCTCTGATCAGCATCATTTCCCTCAACAATGTGCGCTCCGCCCAATGGGAGAAATCCATGATGATCACTGCAACCACCCGCAAACTGACCCGCTTGCAGTTCGCAGCGGCGCTCGTAGGCGCGCTCGCCGTGATGCCGCTCGCAATCAGTCGCAGGAGAACCCATGACCCTTACCGAGCTGTCTCTCGAACAGATCGATTCACTCTTCGGTCTGGATAGCGTCCTGACATCAGAGCAGAATTCCACCGCATCGACGCCCGGGAGGGAAACAGGAGCTGCGGCTTAGCCGGGTGTCCGGGGCTGTTCGCCACTGTCCTGTCCACGCCGTATTGAGGTTGGGCTGCTATCCACGTTGCGATCCGTTGTCGTCCGTCTTGGACGCGATACAGAGTGCCAAACCCCAAGCTGCCGAGGATGATTCAGCATCGAGCTGAAGTACCAGGTCCGACCCCGGGCCGGCGCACACTTGGCCATCTCCCGCTCACGGTCGTCGCGGTAGCCCACCTAGCCGGGGCACAACCAGACTGCGCACGTGTCACAAGCAACTCAGCCATGGGCTCTGACCAGGCGGAGCTGCCTCCATCATTTCGTAGGTCACCCGACCGAAGAGGAGGGCATCGGCCCGGTCGAGGCCTCTGCTGCGTGACGATGCAGGTCTTCGTCCGCGGAATCGCACGATGATCGCAACACACGTCCAATGTGACGTTTGATGGAATACCGACGGGGACCCATTACTTATGAATGCCGGGCGCGTGCCCGGGACACCGCCGCGACACGGACCCCACGGGATGGCAGCGAGCACAATGGGCACTGTGACACATGCGCGCTTGATTCGACTCCATGTTCCTGTCACGCACATCGATAGCCACACTGATCGGAGAAGTCGGGCATGAGCCCCTCGAAGAGCATCGACGGCGCTGGGCAATCGCAACCGCGTTGGCTAGCCATGGGTAGCTTGTTCACTGCCGGCGGAGTTCTCGTCGGGCTGAACGCGCTCTTCATCCTGTTGGTCGCGTTCGGAAACATTACCGATTTCGAGACGAATCAGGCATTCGTTCATCACGTTCTGTCGATGGACACGGCGAACTTCGGTTCGCCGGTGGGCCAGGATCTCGATCCGGCGGTGATGTGGCACGCGGTCGGGTCCCGTCCACTTCAGACTGCGGCATACATCGGCATCATTGCGTGGGAACTGCTTGCCGGCGTTGCACTGGGGGCAGCGACCATCTCGTGGTTCGCCCGTTCCGCGCGCAGTCGGACCCGGGCACGCGCTCTGGCAACGATCGGGCTGACGATGATTGCCATGCTGTTCGTCGGCGGCTTCCTCGCCATCGGCGGCGAATGGTTCCAAATGTGGCGTTCGTCCGATTGGAACGGGTCCGACGCCGCATTTCGCAACGCCGTCGTAGCGCTGTTCGCGCTACTCGTCATCCACCTCCCTGCCGCAACGGACGCTCACGCCGGCGACGGATGACACCGCACCCCTCGAGCTCGGCGACAGGACTAGGGGAGTCGCGCCGCCTCGCCGAATGGCTGCGGCTCGAGGTGCGCGTCAATTCAGCTGGCAACTGATGGAAAGAGGCACATCAGTTTGCCGACAGGGCTGTTGACGGGCTGTGAGCGCCAGAATCGCACCCCGGCGTGCGTGTCCCTGATTGGGGGCTACACTCGGTTCACCTAGTCAGGAAAAAATGATGCCCACAATCGAGGCACACCTCCGCGGAGAGATCCACAAATACGCTGTCGAATTACGGAAGCTGGCCTATACCGTGCCCAACGGGATGGCAGAGCACGAACTCCTCGAATTGTCGGAGTTGATGAACGTCGCCGCCGACGAGAAATACAAGCCCTAGCCAACACTTCCGAGCAGGGCGCGCCAATCGATGACGACTTGTGAGAAGCGCGTTGCGACCCGTTGCGCTACTTACCCCTGGCGGGTATGGCTTTCGACGCCTAGTCGGCAGTCAATATGGGCCTGACCTGCGGTAATCCTGGTCGGGTTGACAGGATTTGAACCTGCGACCACTTGACCCCCAGAGAAGCGCACGCGGTTCGTAAGTGCTCGCCGGCGTCCGGATTTTGCAGGTCGCGGCGTTTTGTCAACATCGGCGAACAGTCGCAAACACCGGTGTTTTCGCGCTGGTTGGCGTACGCGTTGGTGTATGGCACCGCTCAGCCCGTAACGCGTTGCCATCGTCGGCCCGTCATCCTGCTTGGGTGGCGGGCCGACAGCTATTCGAGGACACCGACTGCCCGCCAGATGTCCCCCAATTGGAGGACATCGAGTTCATCCCGTGTGCGGGCCGGTTGGCGGACAGACGCGTCCCGTTTGCTGCAGCACAGTAGGTACGTCGCCGGAACAAACCGATGAACATCCGAAATGACAACGCTAACAGGAGAATTGAGATGACTGCCAACACCACCACCTCGACCCGTGGAGTGGCCGCCGGAGCGGCCGCGCAACATGACTGCGCGGATCGCGGCTGCCTGGCCGCGATGCTCGGACTCGCGCCGGGTGACGGAACTGCCAGCAACGCTGAGCAAGATTAGCCGCGGTGGCCCGTCATCCTGCTTGGGTGGCGGGCCGCTTTTCTGCCGAAGAATGTACGACTGCTACACCCTTCAGCCAGGCGGCTCGAGCTCATTCCTGCCGTCGACCTCGAGCAGGTCTTCACTGCGTCTTGAGCGAATCCGGGAAATCGCGCAGGCGGCCAGCTGCCTCACAAGATGAACGCCGTGGACGACCTCGACGCCACGATCAAGGGCTGGCGCACCGCGGGGCGGACGCTTGTCCTCGAACGCATTTCAATCAATTCGCGCTCGTCCGGCTAGGCCGTTCTAAGCCGAGTAGTCAGCATGACGAGGCAGTTTCACGGTCAGATATGGATTGTCTCCGACCTCGGCCAAACCCGGTTGCACCCCGGTGACCACGAACTCTGCCGGCGCGTACAGGCATGTTCAGTCGCGGCAGGCGCGTCCGTGTCAGGCTTCGTCGCAGTCAGTACGAGCCGCCGCTCACGAGATAGCCGTAATAGCGGTTGGCGACGGGCTGGCGCGGGTCGCCAACAAGACCGTAATCGGCCGAGCGACTCTCAGCGTCAGACCTCATCCGCTGCGTGATCTGAGCCGGCGCGAGGCCCGCACACGGACCGCCGACACCACCGCTGTTGATGCACAACGCGACAGCGCCGGCCACATGCGGTGCCGCCATGCTCGTTCCCGAAATCGTGTTGTAGCCGCCGTTGTACCAGTCTGACCGGATGCAGACACCCGGCGCGGCGATCGTGTGGTTCTGATCAGCCGCGCTCACCGCAAAGTTCGAGAACGTCGCGTACTTGTCGTCGGATTCACCGGACCTGCACGTGGGGGATCCTCCGGTGCCGCCGGCCTTGCCGTCGTTGTCGGACATGGCGGTAACCGTCAGAACCTCTGGGAAATTCGCCGGGACGGCAGCTGCGAAGTCGGTGCCGTTGTTGCCCGCCGCGACCGAGTAGGTTACGCCACTTTTCACCGACCGACAGATCGCGAAATGCAAAGCGTCGTTATAGCACGTCGTGATTCCGCCCGTGCCGCTGAGGCTGAGGTTTGCGACCTTGATGTTCCGCAATTTGGAATTCGCGGTGACCCAATCGATTCCGCAGATGACCTGCGACCAAGTACCACTTCCATTTCGGTCGAGAACCTTGACCGCGTATATGGTTGTTCCCGGCGCGACACCGATTACTCCGCTGCCGTTGTTCTTAGCGGCGACAGTACCGGCGACGTGCGTGCCGTGGCCGTTGTCGTCATTGGCCTTCGTGCCTCTAACGCAGCTCGTTCCGGCGACCACGTTGAGATCCGGATGGGTAAGGGCCACGCCCGTGTCGATCACTGCCACGCTGACGCCACTTGGCTTGTGAACCCCCGTGGTCGTGGCGGTTTCGATCCTGAGTGCGCCGGTCGGCACGGTTTCGTTGGCGGCGACGGGCTGGTCGGCCGCGATCGCTTGGGCGTCGCCGTCCGGGCTGATGAATGCGACGTCGGGGTCCTTTGCAATCTTTTCGCGGATAGGTCGCGGAAGTATTGCCGCGAAGCCCTTGATCGCGTGCTGGTACTTGAAATCGCTCTTGAATCCGTGGCGTCGTTCGAGGTCCGCCGTCTTCGTCGGTGCGTCTATATTGTCCTTGTATACGACAATGAATGAATCAGGTGGGGCCGCAACGGAAGTGGGTGGCGCTGAGAACATGAGGACACCGGCGAAGGCAACCACAGCCACCGCTGCTCGTGTGAATTTTAGCAACTCGAACCTTTCGACTGGCTTGTGTGTCCAGGCGGAGGACGGCCGGGCGCCGGATCGCTTGCAGCTTATTGCTGGTTTGTGAATCATCGGATGCGACGGCGTAACGATCGAATATCATTGTGGTTGAGGAGAAATCGTCCACGCCTAGTGCTCGGGGTCGGCAACTGCTCAACCTCATCGCCGCGAAACTTAACCACCGCCTGCGGCGAGTCATCGGCTGGGCCGCGGCCGCCGAGGTATTCGGCATCGCTGGGCCGAAACCGATGATGCCGACCCCTGCCTAGCCGGTGCTTCTCGGCTGCAATCATGACTAGGTGGCTGCCGGCGGACTACCCGAACTTGACGTCGCCCGGGTGCAACATTGGTGCGCCGATCAGGTCCCTGAGCACGCACGCGGCGAGATTCGCATCGAATGCGACATCGCCCCAAGACATCTGACGATTTGCGAGTGCCGAGCGCCCTGGCGCGAGGACTTCGGCCCCGACTGGACCCGATCCCCGATCGCCCGGCTGCACTACACCAAGACCACCGGATTATGGACGCTGTACTGGCGCGACCAGAACCTGAAATACCACCGCTACGACTCTGTGGACCCCACCCGACAAGTCCAGGACTTGCTCGACTATCTCGACGACCGAGCCGATCCCATCTTCTGGGGATAACGATCGACTAACCTGACCCAACCGATGCACTGACCGGTTGAGCGCAAGCTCTATTTCGAGAGTGTCTTCAGTTCTGCTGCTGCCTGGTCGATCTGGTCGTATGCGTAGGTCGCCACTTCGGAGGTGGTCATCGTCTCGCCTTTGCGGGCAAGCGATTCGTAGGTCTGGTCGCCGAGGACTTCACGCAAGTGGACGATCACTGTGCTGAGTTGGGTGACTGCCGACGCGGTCAAGGGACTGAACGCGAAACCGGCGATGGTGGCTGCCGGTTCGAGGCGTCCGAGGCGGTCGAGGAGTACCGCGAGAGTTGCCAGGGAGAAACGGATGTAGGCGACGTTGCCAGAGTCGTAGAAGTTGCGGATGGCCAGGGTGATGTGATCGAGCGCCGCTAGCGGGTCGCCGTGTTCGGTCTCGAGCCGAGACAAAGCGGTCGCCAGCAGTGATTCGATCAAGCGGCTGCCGCTGTCTTGGGCGATCCCCAGGCCCCGGCGGAGGGCTTCCAGCGCGCGGACGGGATCAGCATCGCCGAAGGCGTAGCCATAGCCGTAAAGCGCGTTCGCGAGCGCCCAAGGGTTGTGGATGGCTTCGGCGGCGTCGATCAGCCCGTTCGCGGCGGCTCGCGCCTCCTCACCGGCCCCGGCGACCGCCAGGCCGGTGACCAGCATTGTCCTGGTGATTGTATGGGTGTCGCGGCCGCGTGCGAGCTGCGCGCGGCACCACTCGACGTTTCGTTCGGGCTGGCCGATAACCGGGTACACAGCGCCGAGGCAGCCCTCGCTGCCGAACGGCGCCTCGCCGCCACTGCCGATCACCGTCTGGCCGGCGTCGGCATAGCCGACAGCCTCCTGCGATCCGTCCAGTCCAGTAGCACTGCGATGCCAGCATGTACAAAGTCGCGAGCCGGGGATGGTTGACGGCGCGGGCGGGCTCGATGAGCTCTTCGGCCCACGTGATCGGCTCATAGTTTTCGACCAGAAAGCCAAGGATCCCCGCGTAGGAGACGATGGCGGCGGCCACGTCGAGAACGCCGTGGTCGGCGGCCCAGCGGAACGCCGTGCGCAGATTGGCCAGCTCGAGAGTGAACCAGTCGTAGGCCTCGCGTTGCCCGGGGCTGTCCCACAGGGCCAGGATGTCGGTTTCTCGTCCGGCGAAGTAGCGAACATGGGCGGTCCGGACCTCGGTGGCCTCGCCGCCCGCGACGAGTTGCTCTTCGGCGAACTGGCGGATCGTCTCCAACATCGAAAACCGGGTCCGCCCCGAAGACCTGTCGGCCACCAGCAGCGACTTACGCACCAGAGCATCCAGCAGATCCAGCGACGGCGTAGTCGTCGGAGCCATCGAATCCGCCCACCGCACAGGCACTTTGGAGGTCGAACCCACCCGCGAACACCGCACAGCGCTCCAGCAGCGACTTCTCCCCGTCGTCGAGGAGGTCGTAGGACCACGCCACCGCGTGGCGCAGCGTGTGGTGGCGTTCCAGCCCGCGCCGCGATCCGACCAACAGCCGGAACCGCTGATCGAGCCGATCACGCACCTCGCCCGCCGTCATCGACGCCATCCGCGAGGCCGCCAACTCGATGGCCAACGGAATCCCGTCAAGGCGGCGGCAGATCTCCACCACCGCGGCGGCCTCGCCAGCCGTGGACAGCGAGAACCGCGCGGCAACGCTGCGGGCACGTTCGACAAACAGGGTCACCGCCGCGGAGTCGATGCCCGCACGCACCTCCAGCGAGGGCACCAGCCACAACTGCTCGTCGGCGACCCCCAACCCTTCGCGGCTGGTCGCCAACACCCGCACCGTCGCCGAGTGCGCCAGGATCGCCTCGACCAGATCCGCCGCAGCGTCGCGCACGTGTTCGCAGTTGTCGAACACCAACAACCGCATCCTGCCCTCCAACGCGGCGGCCACACTGTCAGTCAAGCTCTTCCCGGTTGTTGGGTGATGCCCAGCACCGCGGCCACCGCATCAGGCACCGCCGCCGGATCGGCGACCGCGGCCAGTTCGAACAACCAGACGCCGTCCGGGAACTCGTCGGCCAGGCGCGCCGCAACTTCGGTCGCCAGGCGGGTCTTACCGACCCCGCCCACCCCGGTCAACGTCACCAACCGATGAGCCTTCAGCGCCTCTTGCACCTCGGCCAGTTCTGCTTCGCGTCCGATGATGCTCGTCGTTGGAGGGCGCAGGTTTCCCGGTGTCGCATCGAGCGTCTTCAAGGGCGGAAACTCGCTACCCAGGCCGACGGCCAGGACCTGGAACACCTCGACGGGTTTGGCGATGTCGCGTAATCGCCGTGGCCCCAAGGCCATCAGGTCAATGCTGCTGCACAGCCCGGCAGTGGTGCCGTCGAGCAGAACCTGCCCGCCATGACCCGACGCCATCACCCGCGCCGCGCGGTTCAGCACCGCACCGAAGTAGTCCGCCATCCCGCAGCTCGGCCTCGCCGGTCGCCAGCCCCATCCGCACCGGCAACTCCAGCGCCCGCTGCGCGGCCACCGCAGCATCCACCGCCGACCTGGGCGAGGCGAAGGCGGCGCAGACACCGTCGCCGGTGTGCTTGAACAACCAGCCCCCGTGCGCCTCAATCTCGGAGCGCAACACCTCGTCATGGGCGGCCAACGCCACCCGCATGCCATCGGCGTCGGCCTCCCACCGACGGGTCGAACCCTCGACATCGGTGAACAGAAACGTCACCACCCCCGAAGGAGCAGCCGCCCGATCAGCGGACACCCCCGCAGAATCTCACAGGCGACACGCTCTACCTCGAACATCGGCGGATCCGGCCCGGTCAACCCATCGCTGGTCCCGGCCGGCAGAAAACTCGAACAAAGCGTCACTCCTATCCCCACTGTCGTTAATCGCGCGATAATCAATTGCGGCGACCGCCCGGCGGCGAGTCGAGCGCCGACGAAGGAAGGTGTGACGTGGAGGAGAACAGGCCCGCCCGCGACCCCGGTGCCGATAACCCACGCATCCCCCCGGGCTACGACTATGAGTACGACGAGGCACACGACGTGCCGGCCGGGCCGCTGCGCGAAACTCCTGCACCACATCGAGTCGATCCCCCATCGGGGGTACAGCTCGGCGAGGGCGGGGACTATGGCTACGACGAGGCCCACGATTTCTGCGCCCGACGATCAACCAAGACCTGAAAGCGCGTACATGTCCGAGCTTTTCCGCCTGGGGCCCGGTCACCGGCGGCCTCGGCTCTCGCTGAAACCGCCTCTGACCTGCGCTAACTCTGGTTGGGCTGACAGGATTTGAACCTGCGACCACTTGACCCCCAGTGTCGTTTTCGGTATCCGCGGGCATTCGTCTACATCCATATCTGCACAGGTCACAGAGGATTCCGGCTGTCGGCGAATAGCCGCGAACTCCCGCAAATTAAGTGCGCGTTGCTATCCACATTCCTTAGCGCCTCGGGCAACTTCGCTCGAGGAGACTCTCTTCGGCAGACGAAACTATGACCACTTGACCGAGGACAAGCGTGCACCGGCTTCTCCCCCGCTGCCGATCCACTGTTCCTGGCTGGGAGCGTCAACCAGCGATGGCCGACGTTCCCGACCAGACGTCGTTAACACCGGATGTTGGCTGCTGTTCTGACGTTCGATGAACCAGATGGCCCTGCGGGTGAATGATACGTGTCAGGAGGTGCTCGGCGGTCGCGCCTCTCACGCCGTAGTGAAACATCCGCCGTTGAAGCCCCTGCTCGAAGGGAGCCCTCGGACTGATGTCGGATCATTTTTCGGGACCGCGGGCGCTTGCGGATCCGTCATGCGACATCTGTGACCTGTACGCATTTCCCAGTCCGGAGCGGCCTGGTCATCTGGTGCTCGTGGTCAACGTTTTTCCGCTTGCTGGCCCGACCGCGCTGTTCTCGGACGCGGTCATGTGCCGATTCCGTCTGCGCCCAGTGACCATTGTCCAATCCGGCGGCACGGCCGCAGTTCGCCGTCGGGGACACCGAGGCGATATTCGACTGCAGCTTCGACGTCCCCGTTCACCGGGAGGGTTCGACAGTTCAGGAAGGGCGCTGCACCACGCCGGCGGGTGACGTGGTGTCGGTTGTCGTCAACGACGAGAACGGCACTCGAGGTGCGGGCGTGCGGATCTTCGCCGGACTGCGCTCCGACCCGTTCTTTCTCGACCGGACCGCGTCTCTTGAAACCGTCCAGACGCGCCGGCTGGCGTTCAAGGAGGTCGGCGATAACGGTCTCGCCGGGAAGAACGTACTGAGCCTGGTCTTGGAGTTCGACGCTGCTCGAGGTGCTCGGCTCGGCGATCGATGTTGGCGGTGGTCGCAGAAACCTTGACGGTCGGCGAACGCCCTGTGCGTCTGGAGCGAGTGGGCCGTCCCGAGATCAAGAACGTCACGCTGCGCGTCACGGATTTCGACACTGTCAATCCCGATCTCGAGATCCGCGACTTGTACAACGACGAGGACGCCTTTGATTTGCGGGCTGAGCACCTGGGTACCTACCGTGCCCGGTTCAACGCCAACCTGGCGTTCTTCGACGGTCTCGACGCCACTGTCGACTGGCCGCTGCTGGCGGATGGCAGTCACCCACTGACCGAGCTCTTGCTGCACGACTTCCTTGTCGTCGACGTCTCGAAGCCGTTCATGGACGGTACTAGTTTGGAGATCGAGCGCGCCATGCTGGCCGGCCGGACGCCGGCGACCTGTGGTGGGCGGTGGCTGAACGACAACTACATGGACAGCTACTACACGATGCTGATCAATGCCGGAAACGGTGCGCCCATCGGCGACGGCCTGACTCAGGCGACCGTCCCAGCCTCCGACACGTTCCCGTATCTCGCACCACCGAATCCTGCACCGCCGCGGAGGGCAGAACCTAATCGGAAGATGTCAGGCCGACGCCAGTCGATCTAAACTGAATCACATTGCAGCACAACATAATTGGATGCGGACAGCGGCACGCCTCGCAGCCGAGAATATCGGACTGCCTGCTAGTCGCTGCCTAGCGTGTTGAGCCGTCCGCGATCGGTGAGCTGGCGCTCGCCCTCAATGACCGCGGTCACCGCGTTGATCAGCCCCAGGTGGGTGAATGCCTGCGGGAAGTTACCGAGGTGGCGACCGCTGCGGGGGTCGATCTCCTCGGCATAGAGTTGCAGCGGGCTCGCGGAAGAAAGCAGCTTGCTGCACAGCGTTCGCGCCTTCGTCAGCTCGCCAATCGCGACGAGCGCGGATACCAGCCAGAACGAGCAGATGGTGAAGCTGCCTTCCTCGCCGCTGAGACCGTCCTCGGTGTCTTCGACTCGGTAGCGCAGCACCATGTCGTCCTCGGTCAGCTCCTCGGCGATCGCGTGCACGGTGTTGCGGATGCGCTCGTCGCTCGCAGGCAGGAATCCGAGCCGCGAGATGAGCAGCACCGACGCGTCGAGCGCCTTGGTCGCATAGTGCTGGGTGAAGACACCTCGCTCGTCGACGGCGTTGGCAAGCACATCGTCATGGATCTCCTCGGCGGCCTTTCGCCACCGGGCGGCCACTGCATCCTCGCCGCGGCGATCAGCTATCCGCGCGCCGGCGTCGGCGGCCACCCAGCAGACGACCTTGGAGAACGTGAAGTGCTGCGGACCGGAGCGCACCTCCCAGATACCCTGGTCCGGCTCACGCCAATGCTCGAGCGCACACTCGACCTGAGTCTGCACGATCCGCCATAGACGATCTTCGATGCGGCGGTGACCGCGGGTGTACGCCTCGATCGCCGCGACCACGGCACCCCACATGTCGTGCTGGCGCTGGCTATACGCGGCATTGCCGACCCGCACGGGCCGAGCGCCCTCATAACCGGACAAGTGGTCCAGGGTCGCCTCGTTGAGCGTTGTCTCTCCGCCCACCCCGTACATCAACTGCAGATCACCGCCTGCCGCATCTGCGACGTCGGCGATGAAGTTGAAGAAGTCGTTTGCCTCCCAGTCCAGCCCTAGAGTCTTGAATGCCGACAACGTTCCCACGGTGTCGCGAATCCAGGTGT
This sequence comes from uncultured Actinomycetota bacterium, assembly GCA_963713225.1. GTDB lineage: Bacteria > Actinomycetota > Actinomycetes > Mycobacteriales > Mycobacteriaceae > Mycobacterium. Next base: position 617,952 of record CAVQLB010000008.1, read on the forward strand.
AGCGGTAATCCCAGTTGCGCACGCCCCCTGGGGTTTCGGGCAGCGAAGTGGTTGCGGCCGCCATCACAGCACCCGTCGAACCGAAGGACAAGCCCTTGAGCGTCAGCGCGCTGCGCTGCAGGTGGCCGCGCCAGCGATGGTCGGGAAACTTTGCCCGATCCAGCCAGTGCTGCCAGTGATGACAGGTCCACCGCAGCAGATCCGACGCCTCGTTGACCGTTCGCAGCGGAGCCTGATCGTTCCAAGACAAGGCGACAAATCGACTGTCTCCCTCTTTCAGCAACGTACGTGCGGTGGCGGCCGAACCTTCGAAACCAACTCTCAGATCGGTCGTCAACCGCAGCTGAAGGGCGCTTTCTTCGGCCCGAGCAACGGCCTCGTGGTATCCATCGCCGACATAGGCCCACTGTGCTGGCGCACGCCCGTAATCCAACATCGGGATGCAATCCATCTCCACCTGGACCCGGCCGTTCAGGCACCGGATCAGCCGAAGCAGTACATGGGCTGCTTCGTAATCGGTTGGAGCACGATGTTGCGTTGCCGACCGCTCGCTCTCGTGATGCCACGGCCCGATCAAGAGGGCGTCGGTGACCACCAGCCAGCCGCCGGGCGCCCACCAACTGGTCTCTGTTACCAGCGTCCCGGGAATGTAGCGGCGGGCGGCGGGAACATAGACACCTGACGGGTTGACCCGAAACCGACCGGCATCCCGATCGAGCACTGAGCCGAACACACTCGGTGAATCCATGCGCGGCAGGCACAACCACTCCACCCCGCCGTCGGGCGCGACGAGCGCCGTCGTTTCACAGTCGGACAGAAACGCGTAATCCTCGATCGGCGGGAAGTAGCTGTGCGCGAACGGGGCACCGTCTGCGGGGGAATCAACCACAGCGCACCCGCCTCCCTGCGAACTCACCGACGTTCAATACGTTGCGCCCGTTCGACCGACAAGTCAACGGAATGCTCGTCGGACAAAGTCGCTGGAAGATGCCGGTGATGTGGAGCAGGCGACGAGTCCGTAAATATTCGGCTTGAAGTTGTGAAAACCGCGTGACGGAGGGATCGAGGGCGAATACTCGGTTTCATCGGGCGGCTCAGGAGGAGACCCACCCTCATGAGTGAAGAGCGGGCTTGCCTTCGTTCCGGGCTATGACGCCTGGGACTTCGACATCCCATGCTGATCTCGTTGATCAGCGGGAGCGCGACGATGAGCTTCCCGCCAGAAGTGACCAATAAAGGAGACTGCCATGACCGCTACGCAACAGACGACGCGGTACCAGACTGCCGCGAAAGGGCAAGAAGAGCGGGCCGGTGACCGAGTATTGCGCTTTGTGGCATATCAAGCCGGGACGTGCTCAGCAGGTGATTGAGGAAATTACGCATGCTCTGACCAGCCGAGGCGACGTGCGGGAGATGTACAAGAAGATCGGCGTTCACGACGCCAGGTATGTGGTACTGGACGACGGCAAGCGGCTTCTCATCACGATCAGTTTCGATCTGGATTTCGACCCCTACTTCGACGACGCCATCGCGGCTCTCGTCGGCGGCGACAAGAGCAAGATTCATTTCGATTGGATGAATCATCTGGAGGAAGCCCCCGAAGGCGGGTACGACTCCATGTCTTGGGAAGAGTTCAAGAATTGGCTGACCGAGACCCAGACGGAAGCCGACATCTTCGCCAACACCAATGAAGGGACCGTCGCTGAGATCGAGAAGGCGATGCGGGTGCAGCGCGCGTTCCAACAGGTGCTCGACAACCCCGACGCCGCCGAGGCGCTCCAGCACCCGGCTTTGAAGCCGCTGCTCGAGGAAGCGGCCGGTTGAACCCGCACCGCGGAACGGTTAGCGGTCGAAGCAGTTAGGGAGACGAACGCATCCATGACCACAGTAGATACGCCTGTCACTCTCGAACTGGACGATATCCAAAACGGCGCCTTACATCCCCGGCCCTCGCCCTATGTCGGTGCCTATATCGTGCTGCGCATCGACGACCGGCGCGCCGGCCGAGAGCTGTTGCGGAGGCTGATTCCCTTCCTGGCCGACGCCACGAGTCCGATGGAACCAAGTCACCAGGCCTGGGTCACTGCCGCGGTGAGCTATCAGGGCCTCAAGGCGCTGGGCGTTCCGCAGGACACGCTCGACAGCTTTCCGCTGCCGTTCCAGCAGGGCATGGCTGCGCGCGCCGCGGAATTGGGAGATGTCGGTGAGAGCGCCCCCGAGAATTGGGAGAAACCGTTTGGGACCACGGACGTCCATGTCGGTCTTAGCGCGCTCTCGCCCGACGCGGCGGGACTCGAGCGCGTACTCGCCCCCGCCCGGCAAGCGATTGAGGAACTCTCTGGGGTGACCGCCCTATGGAGCCTGGACTGTTATGCGTTGCCCACGGAGACAGAGGCTTTCGGGTTCAGGGACGGCATCAGTCATCCAGCAATCGAGGGAAGCGGTATTCCGGGGTCGAACCCCCAAGAGCAGCCCCTCAAGCCGGGCGAGTTCTTGTTGGGTTATGAGAATGAGCGGCATGAGGTGTCCTCGATGCCGCGGCCCGAGGTGCTGGGTAAGAACGGCACCTACGTCGTTTTTCGCAAGCTGCACCAACGCGTCGCGGCGTTTCGCCAGTATCTGAAGGAGAACTCCTCGACGCCGGAAGAGGAGGAGCTTCTGGGAGCCAAGTTGATGGGGCGCTGGCAGAGCGGCGCACCGTTGGCGTTGTGTCCCATGCACGATGACCCTCAGTTGGGTGCTGACCCGAAACGCAACAACGATTTTCTTTTCAAGGAAGACGATCCGCAGGGCTTGAAAACCCCTCCCGGCTCGCACATTCGACGTATGAATCCACGCGACTCGGACATCAGCGGCTTCATGCGCTTCCATCGCATGATCCGGCGCGGCACCAGCTACGGCCCCCTGCTTCCGCCCGGAGTCATCGAGGACGACGGCGCCGAACGAGGGTTGGCGTTCGTCTTCATCGGGGCGAGTTTGGAGCGGCAATTCGAGTTCGTCCAGCAGGAGTGGGTCAACAAAGGACAGTTCTTTCATGGCCCTACCGACGTCAAGGATCCAATCGCGGGCGCGAACAACGGAAGTGGATCGTTCACCATCCCGCAACAGCCGATCCGCCGGCGGTTACAGGGTCTGCCGGCGTTCGTCGTCACCCGGGGAGGCGAGTATTTCTTCGCGCCCGGCCTGCGCGCCCTGCGCTGGTTGGCCGAGCTCGACACCTGACGAGGACGCAGCGATCGAACGCGCGATGGACTTCCGACGGCGCGCCGAATACGCGCACACGATGGCCTCGGGCTTTGCCCGAGTCTCTTTCATGGTTTAAGGAGCTACTGGGAAATGTCCGACCATAATTCCGGGCCTCGCGCCTTGGCAGATCCCGTCGTGGACATCACCGACATGTACGCCTTCCCTAGTCCGGAACAGTCCGGGCTTCTGACGTTGGTGCTCAACGTGTTTCCGAGCGCAGAACCAGCCGCGCTGTTTTCCGACGCGGTGGACTACCGATTCCGACTCCGGCCGGTCACGGTCGCGGACGATTCCGCGGCCGCGTTCGCCGTCGGCGAGAAGGAGTACATCGTTAGCTGCCGATTCTCCGGCCCGGTCGATGCCCAGGACGGCTCGCCGCTCGAGCAGGAAGGCACCTGCACTGCTTCGAGCGGCCAGGTCGTGTCTTTCCGGGTCAATGATGAACAAGGTGGAAAGTCCCAGGGATTGCGCGTTTTCGCCGGACGTCGGATGGATCCGTTTTTCTTTGACGGCGTCAGGGCGGCGCAGGCCTTGATGACCGGGAAGCTCGCGTTTGTCAGCCCCGGCGACAGCAGGCAGTACCGCCAGAACGTCCTGAGCGTCGTCGTCGAACTCGACATCGGCACTATTTTCGGAGCGGATGTCGGGCCGCTGTTTGCCGTCGTCGGTGAAACGATGATTGCGGGGCCGATCACTGTCCGCCTGGAGCGTTTCGGCCGGCCGCTGATGAAGAGCGTCGTGCTGGGCTCAAAGGACTTCGACAACGTCAACCGCGACTTGGATATTCGCGACCTGTACAACCAGGAGGACCCGTTCGAGCTGGGGCCGACCTACCTTGGTGCGTATCGCGCGCGGATGAACGCCAATCTCGCCTTCTGGGACGGCCTGGACGATAAAACCGACTGGCCGCTGGACGGGCAGGGGACTCATCCCCTGACGGAGTTGCTGCTGGCCGATTTCATGGTGGTCGATGTCTCCAAGCCGTATGCGGAGGACAGCTACTTCGAGATCGAGCGGGCCCTGCTGCAGGCCGCCGGCCATCAGACCTGTGGTGGTCGAAGCCTCAATGACGACGCCGGGGACACCATTGTGACGATGCTCGTCAATGCCGGCAACGGTGCTCGGATCAGTGACGGTGTCGACCAACAGGCAGTTCGGGCCTCTACCGCCTTTCCGTATCTGGCTCCCCCTGACCCGAACCCTCCGGCCAAGATTGAGCTTTCACTTAAGAAGTCCGGTTGAGGAAGCTCTAATGACGAGACCCGGTGACCCGGCGGCAACCGGTGCGGTTGTCGATGTCGAGTTACCCACGACCGCAGGGTCTCTCGCGGTCGCCAATCTGCAAGCACAGATCGACGGCCAGCAGCGGCAGGCCGTCGCCGGCGAGCTCGACGTTGGTGGTCAAGCCGCGCTCATCGAACT
>CAVQLB010000009.1:0-291383 GCA_963713225.1 uncultured Actinomycetota bacterium
CCCCACATCGTGACCATATTCCAGGTCGGCACCACAGCCGGGGGCCGGCCGTACATCGTGATGCCCTGCCACGGCAAGGGCTCGCTGGAAGCGCTGATCCGCCGGCACGGTGCGATGGATTGGTGTGAGACCCTGCGCATCGGGGTGAAGCTGGCGGGTGCGCTCGAAGCCGCCCACCGCGCGGGCATACTGCACCGTGACGTCAAGCCGGGCAACGTCCTGCTGACCGAGTACGGCGAACCGCAGTTGACTGACTTCGGTATCGCCAGGATCGCCGGGGGTTTCGAGACCGCGACCGGAGTAATCATCGGTTCACCGGCGTTCACTGCGCCTGAAGTGCTCGCGGGTGCAAGCCCGACGCCCGCATCAGACGTGTACTCACTTGGCGCGACGCTGTTCTGCATACTGACCGGTCACGCAGCATTCGAGCGGCTCAGCGGCGAGCAGGTGGTCGCTCAATTCCTCCGGATCACGTCACAACCGATACCGGATCTGCGCGAGCAGGGACTGCCTGCCGACGTGGCAGCGGTGATCGAACGGGCGATGGCGCGGGATCCCTCGGCCCGTCCGGCGAGCGCGGCGGCGTTCGGCGACGAGCTCCGTGAGATTCAGCGCACCAACGGTGTGGCCGTCGACGAGATGGCGCGTCCAGTCGACTTGAGCGTGGAGGGCCAGACGGCTGCTGTGGTGCCGCCAACGGTCCGTCGGGATATCGTCGCCACGCCGACGCCCCCGACGCCGGCCACCAAGTACCGGCCTCCGGTTCCGACTAGATCGCTGGTCAGCCGCAACCGGCTCATCGATCTACTTCGTGCGGGCGGTCGCCGGCGAGTTGTCCTCATTCACGCGCCGTCGGGCTTCGGCAAGAGCACGCTGGCGGCTCAGTGGCGAGAAGAGCTCGTGCGCGATGGCGTCGCGGTTGCCTGGTTGACGATCGATGACGACGACAACAACGTTGTGTGGTTCCTTGCGCATCTGCTGGAATCGCTCCGACAGGTCCGTCCAGTTCTGGCCGCATCGTTGGGGCAGGTGCTGGAGGAGCACGGCGACCACGCCGGCCGCTACGTCTTGACCACGCTCATCGACGGGATCCACGATGACGACGATCGGATCGCGCTGGTAATAGACGATTGGCACCGCGTGTCCGACCCTGCGACCACCGCCGCTCTCGGGTTCCTGCTCGAGCACGGATGCCACCACATGCAAATCATCGTGACCAGCTGGTCACGCGCTGGACTACCGGTGAGCCGATTGCGAATCCATGACGAATTGATCGAGATAGGCTGCGAATCACTGAGTTTCAATGACAGCGAGGCGCGGTCATTTCTGAACGACGTCGGTGGTTTGCAGCTGTCTGGCAGCGACGTGGACGCATTGACCGCATCGACGGACGGGTGGGCCGCCGCCCTGCAGCTGGCGGCACTTTCGCTGCGTAGCGGCGGCGACGCCGGCAGCTTGATCGGCCGAATATCCGGTGCCAGCGACGTGGTCGGCGAGTTCCTGGCGGAGAACGTCGTCGACACTTTGGAAGCTGAGCTGCGCGAGTTCCTGCTGGCGACGTCCATCACCGAGCGGACCTGCGGTGGGCTGGCGTCGGCGCTGGCCGGGGTGACGCGAGGGCAGGTGATGCTCGAGGAGGTCGAGCGTCGCGGTCTGTTCCTTCAGCGCATGGATGATGACCCGGGCTGGTATCGGTACCACCAGATGTTCGCCGAGTTCCTGCGTGGTCGACTGAAGCATGACCGGCCCGACCACCTCGAAGAACTCCATCGCATCGCGTCGGCATGGTTCGCCGATCACGGCTACCTCAACGAGGCCGTCGACCATGCTCTGGCCTACGACCCGATCCGCGCGGTCGACCTTGTCGAGCAGGACGAGACGAACCTGCTCGAGCAGTCGAAGATGACGACCCTGCTCGGGATCGTCAAGAAGCTGCCGCCGCAGATAGTGGCTTCGCGGGCACGGCTTCAACTGACCATCGCGTGGGCGAACCTCCTGCTGCAACGACAGGGCCCGATGCAAGCTGCGGTGAACCGGTTTGAAGCCAGCATGACCAACGCAGACCTCGAGGAGACGACACGCGCGGATTTGAAAGCCGAAGCCGACGTGCTGCAAGCGGTCGCGGAAACACACGCCGACCGCACCGAGAACGTGGAAGGTCTGGTCGCAGAGGCGATGTCGAGGCCGGACACCCTACATCCGCAGGTGCCCGGGGTGGCCGGGAATATCGCGGCGTTCGCGGCGATCTACCGATTCGACTTCGAAACCGCGCACCGACTGCTTGATTGGGCTTCGCCCTACAACGAGATGATGGGTCCTTTCTCCGCCGTCTACGGCCGCTGTTACGGCGGCATCGCCGACAGGTATCGACTCGACATCCCCGCCGCCCTGACTAACTTCCGAGAAGCGGTCGAGATCGCCAGCGGCGTCGGACCGCACTCGCACGCCGTCCGGCTCGCCAGTGCGCTTCTTGGCCAACTTCTCTACGAGACCGGCGACTTGGCCGGGGCCACGCGCCTGCTGGACGACAGCTATCAGTTCGGATCCGAAGGCGGCGGCGTGGACTATCTTGCGGCGAGGTTTGTCATCGGCGCCCGAACAAGAGCACTGCATGGGGATCGGTCTGCGGCGATCGAGCGCCTTGACGCCGGCATGGACGCCGCACAACGGTTGCGGTTGCCGCGGCTCGCGGCCGCCGTCAACAACGAGCGTATCCGGCTCGGAATCCAGATCGCTCCAACGGCAGCCGACCGATTGCGCGCGACCCGCACCATTCCACATAACGACGGAATAGCAACGATCACAGCGGAACTCGACGAGGATTCAGCTGTGCGCCTGCTGGCGGCCAGCGACTCGCCCGACGATCAGGGGCAGGCATGCAGACGCGCGGCAGACCTTGCCGCGGGAATCGACGGCAGGCGCAGACCCCTGGCCGCCCTCCAGGCGGAGTTGCTCCTAATCGAAACTCTCACTGCGACGGGCCGAGCCGCGGAAGCTCGCGGGGGTGTTCTACGGGTCTCGGCACGATGCGCCGAAGTGGGGCTACCGCGCCTGCTGGTTGACGCCGGACTCGGCTAGCGCTTCGCACACGACTCCGTCGCCGTCGGCGTCACGGCGCTAGGGCCAAAGTTCGAGCGCCTCTGTGAAATCCCCCACGTCGTAGATACACGGTCGTGGCGGGGTGAGAGCTGCCATCAACGCCAGCCCTTCAAGTCGTAACCGGCTAGCTGCCAAGATGCGCCACGGAAATCAACCGTCGCAGCGCGGCCCCCGCCTGCGACGGGTACATCAACTCCAACTCCCCGAGATTCGCCGCGACCGTCACTAGGGGCAGCGCGGCGTTGACGGCCGCCTCGTCGCCGCTGGACTCGGCGCGCAGCGCGACCACGAATTCGTCGCTGATCGGCGGCCACGACTTGTCGCTGACCCCCGCAACACGCTCGGCGACCGCCTCGGCGTGCATCTCGAGGACCTCGCGCGCCCGCGGGTGTGCCAGCAGCGGCGGCGGCGGCGCGACGTCGGCGATCACCTCTGCCACGATCCGGAGTCGAATGGCGCGGTTGGCAGCGTGCACCACTGGCGACTGCAGATCGGAACTGTCGCCGCTCTCCGAAAGATAATGGCGCACAGCGTCATCCACGATCCGCGATGCCGCCAGCGCGTCGTATCCGAGCGTAGTGAGCTGTGGTCGGTCTCCTCGGAAGCGCCCCGGGTAACGCGTCGCACCGCGGCTTGAAGGTACTGCGAGGCGGTGCTGACAGCCTCCCCGATCACCCCATACACCGAGGCGGTGGCGCCGCGCGGCCACAACAACACTGCCGCGATGACCGCGACCACCGCGCCTGCCCCGACGTCTTCGATCCGCAGCAGCCCGGCCCGCCAGCCGGTGGGCACGATCAGGTTGTAGGCCATCATCACCATCATCGTCAGCACCGCCTGTCCCGCGGTGAAGGAGGCCACCCGCGGGACGTAGGCCGCCGCGAAGATCGCTATCGGCATCAGCGTCCACAACACCGCCGGTTGCACACCAACCATCTCGATCAGCGCAGCACCGAGAACGACGCCGATCGCAGTGCCGGTCATCGCCCGGACCACCTTCGTTCCGGTCGTCAGGGCGCTGCTGCCGAGCACCATGATCGCGCCGAGCACGACCCCGATTCCGTGCTGGATCGGGAACACAAACGTGGTCGCTACGGCCAGTGCCAATCCCACACCGGTGCGAATCGCGTTGCGTGCGGCCACCGAGCGGGTGGCTAGGAACCCCTTCGCGATCCTCCTGACGGCCACTGTTTCAGGGAGCAACCGGTCGGCGGCTCCCGTCTCCGGCAGCCGCATGCCAAGCACCCTGGCCCATACGGGGCGGGCGTCGGCCGCTGCTGCGGCGGCGATCATCCGGCCGATCAGGTCGACCGACGTCGCGATCGTGCGGCGCCGAAGCAATTCCCGCCCGCGCACCATCGCATCCTGGTCGTCTTCGGCGGCGAACAGAGCGACGACGTCCCCGCGGTAGCGTCCCTCCGCCACTGCACGCAACTCGGACAGTCTGGCGTCCAGTTCCTCCCGCTCGACGGCCTTTCTGGACACGGGCGCAGCGTTGAGCGTGCGCGCGCAGCACCGCAACACCGCGACCACCGCCGGCTGCATGTCGGCCGGCCCCACGTCCTCGTCATTGCCCACCCGGTCAGTCAGCCACTTCAAGTTGTCGACCACGCGCACCAGCGCGCGGCTGCCAGCCGTCAAGCCCACCGGCCGGTGGTCGGCGCTCATGAAGTTCTTTTCCAGCGCCCTCATTGCGCTCGACACCTCGTCGCCCGATCCCAAGCCGTCGAGCCGATCGGCCAGCGCCGTGCATACCTGCGCGGCGTGACGGCGCAGATCGTTGTCGGTGGCGGGGCGGAAACAGGAACAATGCCGCCGGCACGCAAATGGCGAACGCAATAGCCCACCCCAGCAGCCGCGCGGTGACCGGAGCGGGGGGCGTGCATACCGGAAGCACGCACAGCAGCAACGTAACTCGTCGACCCGCCGCGATCGTCTCACTGAGCACCCCGGCCAGCGTCACCGCCGCACCGAGGACGAACGTCAGTGCCACGGCCAACCACGGGATCGGTTGCACCAACGTGCCGATCGTTATCAGCACCGCCCCATTGAATCCGAGGCCGCAATACGCTAGTGCCCGTACCTGCCGATTGCCGGGGAAATCGACGAGCCCCAGCAGCCAGATCGCGCCGAGCAAGGTGAATAACGCAGTCTGCGAAAGGCCCGCGACGGAGTAGCTGACCATGCCCGCTATCGGCACGACGATGGCCGCGCGCAGCGCACGCCGCAACGCGTCGCCGTCCACGTCACGAGCGCGCAGCCGCTCGGCGGCCCGTCGCAACACGTCCGAACAGGCGCCACTGCGAGCGCTGTAAGGGCGCTTACCGGTGCGGAACAAGGTCTTTTGGGATCCCCCGCGCACTGGCCAGGAGCGGGTTGACCTTTTCGGGCACCTGGACGTTCGCGAAGTGACCTTCGCCAGCCAGCACGTGCTCACGAACGTCGAAGGCGAATGTGACTGCGACGAGCTTTCGTAGCCGGCCTTGTCGCCGCCGGTCCAAGTCGATGAAGTGGAGCAGGGTGCCGTCGTCCGACGTCTCTACGAGTCCTCCTGGTTCTGTACTCATCATCGGGCCTCCTGTATGGTGCTGCGTGCGGCATTGCCGCCACGTTCCAGAATCGCTTGCCTGAAAAGGCCTTTCATCGCAGCTGACGCCATGAACTGACTCCGGCTAGCTGCAATGTTTGGGCAATCAGGAGCCAGCCTGAACAGCGACGTCACGCCGACGATGGAAACTGGTTGCACGTCAATACGATTCAAGCGTGCCGGCCGTCGCATGGGCTCGCGCAGCCGCTGGCCACCCGCCGCGCCTATACGAAATGCTGGCCGACGGTCGGCTACATCGGCAGGCCGAACGGCGCCCATTGAGCCAGGTCGAGCACGCCTGGACGCAAACGAACCCTCCGGCACCCGCATCGTCCTCGTCCCAGATCAGTAGGCGCGGGGCAGCTTGAGCGCTTGGGTGGAGATGTAGTTGAGCACCATTTCCTGCGCGAAGGGCGCGTTGCGGAGCAGTCGTGCCTCCCGCCACAGCCGCTCTACGTGGTATTCCTTGGCGTAGGCATAGCCACCGTGGGTGGACATGGCGCGGTCGCAGGCATCGAAGCCGGCCTCGGCGCCGAGATACTTGGCCGCGGCGGCTTGGATGCCGCAGTTCTGGTGGTCGTCGTAGAGCTCGGCCGCGTGCATCGCCATCAGCCGAGCCGACTCCAGGCGGATCCACGAGTCCGCCAGCGGGTGGGCGACCGCCTGGTTCTGGCCGATGGGCCGGTCGAAGACCACGCGCTCGTTGGCGTATGCCGTCGCCAGCTCCAGCGCCGCCTGGCCGATGCCGACGCCCTCCAAGCCCACGACGATGCGCTCGGAGTTCAGCCCGTCGATGAGGTACTTGAAGCCGTGGCCCACCTGACCCACGACGTCGTCGTCACCGACCTCGAGGTTGTCGATGAACAGCTCGTTGGAGTCGATCGCCGACCGGCCCAGCTTTTCGATCTCGCGGACGGTGATCCGGTCGCGGTTGAGGTCGGTGAAGAAGAGCGTCATCCCGTCCAGTGGCTTGTCCTCGTTGCGGGCAGACGTGCGCGCCAGCAGCAGGATCTTGTGGGCGTTCTGCGCGTTGCTGATCCAGACCTTCTGGCCATTGACGACCCAGCCGCCGTCGACCTTCTCGGCCTTGGTCCTGATGCGCGAGGTGTCCACCCCGGCGGTGGGCTCGGTGACGCCGAACGCCATCAGGATCTCGCCCCGGGCGAGCTTGGGCAGGAACTCCTGCTTCATCTCCTCGGAGCCATGGCGGATGATCGGGGCGGGTGGGAACAGGTAGAAGTGGACCGCGGAGGCGCCACTCGCGCCGGCACCGGAGGCAGAGATTTCCTGCATCATCACGCCGCACTCCGCGATACCGAGCCCCAGCCCGCCGTACTCGTCGGGGATGAGGGCGCCGAGCCATCCGCCCTGGGCGAACGCGTTGACGAACTCCCACGGGTATTCGCCGCGCTTGTCCTTCTCCCGCCAGTACGCGTAGTCGAAGTTGCGGGCCAGCTCTCGGGTGGCCTTGCGGACGACGTCGATGGTGCTCTCGTCGGGACGGCTCATCGGTGCTCTCCTGCCACAAGAGCTTTGCGGCACCTTGGTGCTGCGTGCGCGCAGCCATTCGCCGAGTGCCTTGGCCTGCGCGTCCAGCCGCAGTGACGAGGTGGCGCCGGTCCCGAGCAATCCTCGGATGAGGAAGTTGATCGCGCCGAGGTTGGGCAATTCGTAACGCTCGATTGCCAATTCGCGCGTTTCGGGAAGGAGGCGCCGCAGTTCGTCGACGGTCAGGGTCGACTTCAGCCACTCCCACGCTTGAAAGTCGCGTACCCAGACGCCGAGATTCGCGTCGCCGCCCTTGTCGCCGGAGCGGGCATGCACGATCTCACCGAGTGAGGCGACGACGAGTTCGTCGGTCCATGGCTGCTTGCGTCGACCGACAGCTCGCCCTGCGGGGTCACCTCACCCCCGGCGGCCTTGCCCGGTGTGATGGTCTCGGTCGTGCCGTCATGGTGGTGGACCGTGTGCTCGAGCAGTGCTTGGTCGAGCAGTGCGGGCCAGTAGACACCGAACGCCGACCCGGGTTGTGGCGGGCCGAGCGAGTACAGCCCGGGGTAGCTGGACAGGGCCAGCTCGACCATCCGCGACGAAAAGCCACGCCCGGCAGCCTCTTTCGTTCCCTGCACGGCGATCCTCAGCAGCTCGGTTCCGGCATTCTGGCTGTCGGGATCGTGCTGGGCCTGCCCGATACGGTCGATCGCGACCGCGTCGAGCCCGTCGACGGCCTCGATGTAGCGGTGGACGGATCGCTCGACGAGGGCGGCCTTCGCGTCGAGGTCGGTGCCGGTGAGCGCGAGGATCACGCTGTTCTCCCAGCCGCCGACCCCGGTGATCGCGACCTTGGTCGTCGCCGGTGGCGCCGAGCCGCGCACACCGCGGATCTCGACGCGGTCGTCGCCCAGGTCGGTCAGCGCGGCGGTGTCCAGGTGTGTGGTCACGTCGGAGTTGAGGTAGGCGGGTTCACCGATCTCGTAGAGAAGTTGAGCTGTGACGGTGTCTCGGGTGACGGCGCCGCCGGTGCCCGGGTTCTTGGTGATCACCGAGGAGCCGTCGGCGGCGATTTCGGCGATCGGGAACCCCGGCTGCACGAGGTCGGCAACGGTCCGGAACCCGGAGAAGTTGCCGCCGGTCGCTTGTGGCCCGCATTCGATGACGTGTCCGGCGGCGACCGCGCCGGCGAGCGCGTCGTAGTCATCTGGGGTCCAACTCCACCACCAGGCGGCGGGACCGACGACCACGGAGGCGTCGGCGACCCGGCCGGTGATGACGATGTCGGCGCCGTTGGCCAGCGCCCGCGCGATGCCGAATCCACCCAGGTAGGCGTTGGCCGTCAGTGGCTGATGCGGCCAGGATGACAGCGGTTCGCCGCTCGTCAGGTGCGGCAGCGAGTGGCCGGCTTGCTGCAGGGCGTCGAGGCGAGAGAAGACGTCGTCGCCTTCGATGTGGGAGACGCGAAGGTCGTAGCCGCGGCGTGCGATCAGTTCGCGCGTTGCGACGGCCAGCCCGGCGGGGTTGAGCCCTCCCGCGTTGACGACGAGCCGGATCCCGTTGGCGACGAGGTGCTCGAGCGCCGCGTCGAGGTGCTGCAGGAAGGTGGCCGCATAGCCCTTGGTGCTGTCTTTTGCGCGCGCCTTGCCGAGGATCAGCATCGTGACCTCGGCGAGGTAGTCGCCGGTGAGGACGTCGATGCCGCCGGCGCGCGCCATGTCGGCCATCGCCGAAGCGCGGTCACCGTAGAAGCCGGAGCAGTTGCCGATGCGGACGGGACGCTGGCCCGCGCCCTGGTGCTGATGTCATGGTGTCGCTCCCGGTGTCTTGCTGACCCATGCCGTCCCTTCGAACCCCACGTCACCGGAGGGATGCTGCTCGATCAGCTCAAGTGTCATGGTGTCGCCCTCGGCCGCGGTCACCCGTGCGGTGTAGGCCAGATCGGCGGGCGCATAGACGGGCTTGCGCAGACGGTAGGCGACCTTCGCGACGCGCCAGCTCGGGGCCGAGGCCCTCGGTGACGCAGCGCAGAGCGAGCGCCGCCCGGAGGTGGGAGTGCAGCGCGACACCGTCGTGGCCCTCCTCGCGTGCGTAGGGCTCGTCGAAGTGGATGCGGTGCGGGTTCCACGTGACCGCGCTGTAGCGGAACAACTGAAAGGGCGTAGCCGTGTGCTTGAGCGGTGGGAGGGTGTCTCCCACCTGAAAGTTGATGGACATCACGACTCCTGCAATGGGTTGCGCAGTACGACGGTGCGCTGGTTGCGGTTGAGGACGGCGCCGTCGGCGGAGGTGAAGGTGTTGATGGTGGTGACGAACACACACGGTGCCGGAGCGGGTCTGTTTCGGAGTGACCGCCTCGAGAGTCGTCTCGAGCATCAGCTCCGTACCCGCAATGACGGGGTTGACCAACTCCATCTCTTCGCCGGCGCCCATCACGCGCAGCCCGAGGTCGCCGTCACCGAGGGGCATGTCTCCGTCGTGCGGGGTTCCGTCGGGCTGAAGCTGGGCCTCGGGGGTGCCGATACCCCACTCGACGATCGCGGCGAGCATGTTCGGTGGCGCCACGACGTCGGCGTACCCGGCCGACCGTGCGGCCGCCGGGTCGTAGTGGCTCGGGTCGGCGGCGCCGATGGTCATGGCGTAGCGGCCGATCGTCACGGCGTCCAGCGTGCCGAGGCTGCGCCGCGACAGGACGTCTCCGATCCGCGGCTGCGTCTGGGCGTAGTACTCCGCCAGAGGTGTGCCGGGTTCAGGCGTGAACGACATGCTGGGTCTCCTCATCGGACAGTTCCGCCAAGACCTGCTCTGTCGACTGGCCCAGCGGCGGGGCGGCCCGCAGCGGTCCCACCGGCGAGTCGCCGAGCCGCAGTGGGCACCCTGGGACCGGCACCCGTCCCCGCGCGGGGTGCTCGACGTAGCTGGATCATGCCGCGCTGGATCAGGTGCTCGTCGGTGTCGACCTCGCGGATCGACTTGACCGGCGCACACGGCACACCGGCGGCCTGCAGGTCGTCGACCAGCTCGTCACGGGTTCGGGTGCGGGTGACCGAAGACACCTCGTCGTCGACCGCATCGATGTTGGCGACCCTGTCCTTCTCGGTACCGAACCTGGGGTCGTCGATCAGCTCGGGCCGGCCCAGCGCGGTGGCCACGCCGTGCCAGTGCCGCTCGGAGATGCAGATGATCGCCAGCCACCCGTCGCTGGTCTGGTAGAT
Organism: uncultured Actinomycetota bacterium; assembly: GCA_963713225.1. Lineage (GTDB taxonomy): Bacteria > Actinomycetota > Actinomycetes > Mycobacteriales > Mycobacteriaceae > Mycobacterium. Next base: position 10,393 of record CAVQLB010000009.1, read on the forward strand.
GTTGTACGGCGCGACCGCCATCCCCGAGTGCCGGTTCCCGGTGCGCTCGGGCAGCTCTCGGTCGGGGTTGTTGTGCAGCCCACCCAGGCTGGACGCCAGCATCGGGTAGATGGTGTCGTGCATCGACACCTCGACGATCTGGCCCCGCCCGGTGCGCTCGCGCTGGAACAGGGCCGCGCTGATCGCCCCGAACAGGTGGATGCCGCCGGAGAAGTCCACGAACGCGGCTCCGGCCTTGGTCGGCGGCCCGTCGGACTCTCCGGTGGCCGAGGCGCTGCCCGACATCGCCTGCACGGTGATGTCCATCGCCGACATGTGGGCGTAGGGACCGGTGGACCCGTAGCCCTTGCCGGAGGCCACGATCAGCCGCGGGTTGTGCTCGAGGAGTCGCTCCGGGCCCAGCTGGAGGCGCTCCATGGTGCCCGGCGCGAAGTTCTCGATGAGCACGTCGGCGGTCTCGACCAGGTCGAGCAGCGCCTGGCGACCGGCGTCGGTCTTCAGGTCCAGCACCACACTGCGCTTGTTGGAGTTGAGCATCACGAACTCGTGGGACTCGACCGGCTGGTGCGAGCGGAAGCGCAATTGCTCACCGCCGGGTGGCTCGATCTTGATGACGTCGGCGCCCAGCTGTGCGAGCAGAAGCCCGCAGTACGGGCCGTTGTAGATCTGGCCCAGTTCGAGGACCCGAACGCCGTCAAAGGCCTGTGGCATGATCACTCGTCTCCGATCAGGAATTGACCACACCGGCGGCGCCGCCGTGGATGTAGCCCACCGGCCCGGTGCCCTGTGCCGCCGACACGGTTTCGGTCACGTGCTGAATGGAGGTCGCGTCGTTGATGTGGTGCAGCGTGCCGTCCTGGTTGAATCCGATTTGCGCGCCTTCCATCCACAGCAGCACAACGGTGTCCTCGGTGTTGTCCTCGGGGCAGTAGAAGGTGTGCACCGAGCCGCCGGGCTCATACAGGTAGTCGCCCGCGGTCTGCGGCTGGTCGGGGTACTCGGCGTACCTCCAGCAGCCCGAGAACGTGTACACCTCGGCCGTACCGGTGTGGTAGTGGATGGGCAGGAGGCAACCGGGCGCCATGGTGGCCATGAGGACCACCTGTCCCTTTTCGGGGTCCAGGCGCAGCGGCTTGATGTGGATGCCGGGGCCCATAGCGTCCTTGAGCAGCGGAATCTGGTCGATGTTGACGGTCAGAAGGTCGTCCTGCGGTAAAGCGACCAACGGCAGCGGGACGCCGCTGTTGGTGCGGAACATGCCTGGAGAGACGGGTGCGGACATGATGCGGACCTTTCGTGGTACGTATTTACGGATAGTGAACCGGATATCCGGATCACGTGCACGACGTTACTGTGACTCGCCGCCTCATTGCAAGTACCAGTCCGCACTTGTACGGAGGGCTTCCTAGCCTCGGCGCACCGCCGCCCGCATCGCAGGGTCGACCGAGTGATCCAGATCCTCGAGACCGTGTCCCCGAGCCCGAATCACACAATGCGTAGGCGGCACGTGAAACCCCGTGTGGGCAACCGAATTTCGAAGCCACGTCTAGGCCCGGCGGAGCGCCTTGCCGCCGGTGGCGCCTGCGTGGCGTTCGGCATCGACGCCGGCATGCTTCCTCACCACGAGAACTGGCGTGAGTTCCCCGTGATGGTGTCTGTCCGGTTCACGCGGCTGCGCGCTCTGAGAGCGCCACAAGCGTCACCGCCGGACTGCTCGATCTCGACGAAGTAGCAGCCTGCTCACACCTGACGACTCCGATCATGGCGCTACCTGTCCGATCCCGACAGCAAGTACCGTGCGGTGATGACTGGCCGGGCCGCGTCTCAACGCCAGTCGAAGTGAATTTCGACCGGGCCGCGACGACGAATCACGTCGCGGCGGCGCGGAGGCGGATGATCGGGATGGTGCGATGGCACCGCGCGGCGTGCCGCCGATAGTCGGGCCAGAGTGGGTAGACCCGGTCGGCCATGGCCCAGAGGCGCTTTCGCTCGGCGGGGTCGCTGACCGCGTCCGCGGACATCACCGGTCCGCCGCCGTTCGTTGCGATCTGCACGCGGGGGTTTGCGCTGAGGTTGTGGTACCAGGCGGGGTGTTTGTCAGCGCCGTAGTTGGAGGCGATCACGATCACGTCGGGCCCGTCGTGAAAGTAGAAGACTGGGTTGGTGCGCGGTTGACCGGTTTTGGCCCCGGTGGTGGTGAGCAGCGCTGAGGGCAGCATCAGTCCCATGGCCAGTCGGCCCCCGGTGGCTCGCAGCAGCCACGGGTCGACCTTCGGCGCGATGTTCTTCGCGAGCCATCGGCCGACGCCGGTCCGCAGGAAGGCGGCGTAGGCGCGGACCGGGCGGCTGACCCTTGCGGGAGGATCGACCTGTGGCAGATCATCGGTCGGGGTGCTCGGTGAGCTCGTTGCGGGTGGTCATGGTGACGCGGGTCCTTCTGTGTCGGGCGGTAATGAACGTAAGGAAGTGTCGGACCTGAATACTTGGTGATCGCGACCTTGTCCTGACGGCAGCGCTTACAGGCCGACTACGGCGACGTGGGTTACCGGTAAGCATATTCGTTATCATTTGGGGCACAACAAGATACAAATGCTGCTGCATGGTAGTGATCATTTGCTGTTGCTGCGCAACGCAACTGGGCTGAGACACTCAGGTTTCCGCATCCATCGGCTCGAAGACAATCACGTGGCGCACGCCATTATGCTCCATGTGGCTGTCATGCGCGGGCCACATCTCGATAAGCCTCGGCATGTTGCGCGCGACCTCATCCTCTGTAGCGGGTCGCGACAGATAGTTTGCAGCGGTGCCGCCGATCTCGATGCGCGCCTTCGGGTCGGCGAGCAGGTTCTTCGGCCAACTGGAGGCTGCTTCTAGCCCGAAGTTCTCGCAAGCGGCGACGAGGTTCTTGCCATCGCGCACGTAGTGCAGCGGAACCGTTCGATCTTTGCCGCTTCTTCTGCCTTTCGTCGTGAGCAGCATCGTCGGCAGCTGCGGACCGCTCATGGAGAATCGGCCTCGGCTCGCGCGGATCAGCGCCCGGTCTACCCGGGAGCCGACGTGCTTCATGAACAGGGAGAACCAGCGGTAGTGACCGACCCGCCGCATCACGCGGAGATACAGCCCATACAGCTCACTCGTCGTCGGACCTACGCGCGATCGCGTCTGGGTCTCATCAGGTGCGGTCATATGTCCAACTCCAGTACGTATTTACGTATATATATCCAGATATCTGGATCACAGCCGCGACTGTACTGTGACCCGCGCCTCGGTGCAAGTCCCTGTCTGATGGTCGGTAGGGCTTGCTACCGTCTGCCGCATGCCTGCCCGTCCGCATCGCACGGTCGACCGAGTCGATAGAGATCCTCGAGATCGTGTCGTTGAGCCAGCGCGGCGTCACTTTGGCCGAATTGGCAACCGCCATGGGCGCGGCGAAGAGCTCCGTCCAGGAGCTGACCAACGGCCTTCTCGCGCGCGGCTATCTCATCGAAGAGGACCGCCGTTTCCACCTCGGGCCGGGGCCGTTCATCCTGGCCGCTCGCGCAAACAAGCTGGCCGCGCTCTCCCTCGATCACGAATTCGTCGCCGAGTTGGGCAAGGTGCTCGGTTGCGCTGTCCTCGTCGGGGTGCGCGTCGGGGACGCCATCGTCTTCACCGACCTTGTGGGTGAAGAGTCTCCCAGCCTGACGTTCGTCGCGCGCACCCACGCCCGTCGCCCGCTCTATACCAGTGCCGCCGGAAAGACCCTGCTCGCCAACGTCCCCGACGACGAAATGTACCGCCTCCTCGATCTCGCCGGCCCCGAGCAGGCAGGCGAGGTCCGACAATTCCTCGCCGAGCTCCCCGAGATCCGCTCGCGCCGACTCGCTTTCAACCGCGGAGTCACGTTCGGCGGACGCGTTTGCCGTCGCCACCCCCCTGCTGGCACCCGACGGCAGTCTGATCGCGGCGATCAGTGCAGCCGTCGACGCATCAGAAGCGGACCGTCTCGACGACCTCGGCGAAGAGCTCAAGAAGGCCGTTGCCACTCTCGGCCCTCAGTACGGACTCAAACCGCGCTGAAAGGCCGGCAGTCAATCGAGCATCTCGCTTGGAACTCGGAGCAACCTGAAGGTCGTCGGTATATCCAAGCGACAGGGCAAGCGGTCGAGGACCAATCGGGCACGGTTAGAACGAGTCGGCCAATGTCAATGCTCGAATCCTTAGCGGCGTAATCCATTACGCCGCCGCCACTGCCGCACCGTCGCCATCGCGGTCTTCAAGCCGCGACGACGGGCGGTTGCCGGGTGGGTCCCGACGAATCCCGGCTCGAGCTCGGCGAACATCTTTTCGCTGCGGGTTGGGCTCGTCGGCCGAGTCGGACAAGCACTTGTTCGGCAACGACAGCTTGGCGATCGTGCCCCACGCCTTGCCGTACTGCACCAGCAGTGAACCCGTGGTGTATGGGAGGTCGTATTTCTCGCACAGCTGGCGCACCCGCACCGCAATCTCGGCCAGCCGGTTGCTCGGCAGATCCGGATACAGGTGATGCTCGATTTCATAGAACAGGTTGCCGGTCATGAACGCCATCACCGGGCCGGCGCCAGGTAACCATTTCGGCGCATTCATGGCGGGCATATGTCGGGCGAAGCCGGGCGCCATTCCGGACAGCGGTAAGCGTGAAACTCCAGGTAACCGCTATCGCAGTTGGCCGCCAGCAGTGACGACTTCAGGCGTCCTGAACGCCAGGGTAGATGTATGGAACCGCCGCTGCCCAACAGCCCAAACTCACTCGCCGACTCGGTGAATGAGTTGGTCATGTCATTCGATCTGACCTTGGATGAGGCCCGCCGGCGAGCGGCCGTCGTGCAGGCAATCGGTGCCCATTGGGATCCGGCCGTCGCGTTGGCGAACGAACTTGCCGCATACGAACTGTTGTATTCGGGACTCGACGGTCCAAATCAGCGGATCTACGACGATTTGGTCGCCGCGGGTGTCCTCCCTCGCCGACGGAGTGGTGATGATGTTGCCGATTGATCCGGACGCCGACCGCAGCAGGCGAGCGTGGGTGGCGTGTCCCGCCTGTCGCCACGGCGACGGCTGCCCGCACTGCGAGAGCAGACGCAACTGCTCAGTTCACTGGCAGTACCTCCTTGGGAATGACGGCCCGCGCGTGACTATGCAGTGCCCGGCGTGCGCGTACCTGTGGATGACCGATACGTCGCGAAGTGACTGGCGCAGCGACCCGTCGTCAATAGTGCACCGAAAGGGGGCGTAAACGATGCTTGGCTTGCTGGCGCTGATGCTGAACGGTCTGGTGACTGCTGTCGGAATAAATCTGTTGCAGTCGCGGCTCGAGCGGTGGGACTACGACCGCCACTATCAGGATTGATATAGGTGTGCAGCCCGCGACTGTGCAGCGGATTCTGCGCCACAGTTCTATCACGGTGACTACCGGCACCTATGTCGAGGTGATCGAGGCCTCCAACGGGATGCGCTGGATTCGATGGGCAAGTTGTTTAGTGTGGGGCTCACGATCAGCGCACTCCTAAAGCCGGTGTCGCAGGTTCGAATCCTGCCGGGGGCACCATCGTTTATGTATGACCTCGGCATCACCGCCACGGGCCGCGCGGTCCGCGGCACGGCGGTGTGTTGGCATGGAGCACCGGAGCCGTCAGTGCGCTCCAGCGATCGGGTGATAAATTTCGATCATCACCCACTCAGCGGGGGCAGAAGTCATGCAAACGGCCCAGAACACGATTCTGGTGACGGGTGGCGGGTCGGGGATCGGTCGTGGCCTGGCTGAATCGTTTCATCGTCTGGGCAACCAGGTGATCATCGCTGGCCGCCGCCGCGAGCAGCTGGAGAGCGTGGCAGCGGCCAATCCCGGAATGCAACTGCTGACCTTGGATCAAAGCGATGCGGCAGACATCGAGCGTTTCGCCACCGAGGCGACACAACGCCACCCGGAACTCAACGTTCTGATCAACAACGCGGGTATCCAACACAGTGAGGACCTCACCGCTGGACGTGTCGCCGAAGCGGAGGCCATGATCATCACGAACCTACTTGGTCCTATACGCCTCACTGCTGCGTTGCTGCCGCGCCTGCTCGCTCAGCCCCGTTCAGCCGTTCTGAACGTCACCTCGGCATTAGCCTTCCTGCCCAAGGCGCAGGTACCAACCTATTGCGCCACCAAGGCCGCGCTGCACTCCTACACCCAATCGCTGCGGTTTCAACTGCGGAACACGGCGGTCCAGGTGATCGAGATCATTCCGCCGGGGGTTCAGACTGGCCTGCGCGACGAGCGAGTCCACGAACCCGACGTTATGCCCCTCGATGAATACATCGCCGAGACCATGGCGCTGCTGACCGAGCAGCCCGAGGCGACCGAGATTGTCGTAGACGCCGCGAAACCGCTCCGGTTCGCCGAACGCGACGGCGTGTACGAGCAGCGCTATACCGACTTCAACACGTCACGCTCGCCCTGACAGGGCGTCGGCGCGACCTCTCCGGTCACGTTGGATTGGGGCCGGACCTGACTGTTGGCAATGTCGAGCGCGGTCGGCTGACCGCTACGCGACGAAGTGACGAAAGGCGGTAACGATGGCGCTGACCGACCTGCTGATCCGGGGCTCGAGCGTGGCCGTCGTCGTCTTCGTCGTGTCGAGCACGCTGGGTGTTGGCCTGAGCCTGACCGTCAGCCAGATCCTGGCCCCGCTCAAGAACGCCCGACTGGTCGTGCTGTCCCTCGCGGCGAACTTCGTCCTGGCGCCCCTGCTAGCGCTCGGGCTCTGGCGGGTGCTCGGTCTCGACGAGCCGCTGGGGATCGGCCTGCTGCTGTGCGGGCTGGCGGCGGGCGCGCCTTTTCTGATCAAGCTCGCGGAGTTCGCCAAGGCCGATCTGGCCTTCGCTGTGGGCCTGATGGTGCTGCTGATGGTCGTCACCGTGGGCTACCTGCCCCTGGCTCTGCCGTTCTTCCTCGAGGGAATCACGGTCAACCCGATGAAGATCGCGCGGTCGCTCGTCGTGCTGATGCTCATCCCGCTGGCCGTGGGTCTCCTGGTCCGGGCTCGCCGTCCGGGCGCGGCAGACCGCATCCGACCCACGGTTGGGTGGATCTCCAACATCAGCATGATCCTCGTGGTGGTGTTGACGATGGCTGGCCACTTCAAGAGTGTCCTGTCGGTGTTCGGTACCTTCGGCGTCCTGGCCGCCGTCGTGTACACGGTGGTCTGCGTCGGTATCGGGTGGCTGCTTGGAGGACCCGCTAAGAGCACTCGGGGGGTTCTGGCATTGGGGACGGCGCAGAGAAACGCCGCCGCTGCATTCGTGGTCGCCGGGCAGAACTTCGATGACGCGAAGGTCATCGTGATGATCACCGTCGTCTTGATTGTCGATTTCCTGATGCTGCTTCCGTTCGCTCGCATGCTCGCGAGGGGCCGCTAGAGCCAACCTGAGCAGCTAGGTGCGCTCGTCGACGCCTCGTTCGAAGCGACTGTCCAGCTTGGCGATCAGCCAATCGATATGGCGCAGCTGCGCTTCTGTCCTTGTCAGCGATACCCGCCCACGACCGACATCAGCCGGGCGGTGGATGAGTGCCGGGCGCATGCCGCTGTCCGCCAACAACAGCTGGCGCTCGGCTTCGAGTTCGGATCGGAAGTAAGCCGCTTGCTCGACGTCGGCGCGTTGTGCCGCTTGAATGTTGATGTCCCCCAAAGTCACAGGCGCAACGTAACCGATTCCTTAGAGTCTTGCCATCTGGGCATCAAGTTAATTGGCCACGCTTACGAAATTAATTGGACTGCTTACGAATCAGCGCAGCTCGGGAAGCGGTGCCGTGCCAAGACGACCCCTCGTTCTTCGGCTCGACTGCCCTCAGCTAGCCCCGCGGGTGTCGATGACCCGTTGCGCGATATCGACGAGCCGCTGATTGATGCCAGATTGGGTGCGGCGGTAGACATCCCTGGGGAGGACCGCCGCCGCGTGTGTTTGGTCATAACGGGGCCGACCGACTGTTCTAGCTCGTGCGTGGGTTGACCGTGCAACCATGCCCAGTGGATTTCTGCCTCACAGGCCCAACGAGGCGGCTACTCGAGGACGAAGGTGACCAGCATGTTGACGCGGTAGGCGACAATCTTGCCGTTCTCCACATCTACCGACTGCTCCTTGATCCACGCCGACTTGACACCACGCAGCGTCGTGTTGGCCCGAGCAAGGCCAGTATTCACGGCGTCTTCAAAGCTGGTGTCGGACCTTGCGCTGATCTCGCTGACGCGAGCGACGGTGCCTGACACGATGACCTCCCAGAGTCGATGTCGGATACGCAGAGGGGCTACTGCACTCGCACGGGTCGGCAGAAGGCGCATAGACCCGACCGATCCTCGGATAGCCGCACGCAGGACAGATTGTCAACACAGTCAGCGGTCCATTGCTCGCATGACCGAGCCAGCACTGGCACGTCGTCCGTCCATTGGACATCCCTCCGCCATTAGGACGGAGTACCCGTGCCTAGCCGAATTAACCCCACTGTCAGCCCGATGCTTTGGCGACGTGTAACGCAGCGCGGCACGCGTGCGGAAGTCGGAGCGGCGCCGCCAACCCCGGTGTAGGAAATGTGATCCGGCATGCTCGAAGTGGGCGAGGGTCAGCAGGTCCAGGCAAACTGCCGGGGAGATAACGGGTGTGAGGTCAGCGCCCAAGGTTGGGTCTGGGGAGACGTCATCCAGCGCTGAGCAACCCGGGGTCAGCGAGGCGGACGTACGTCAGCGCCGTCCTTTGTCAGAGACTTCCCGTTGCATTGCACGTACCTCTTGCGACGGGGGCGACGAGCCTGGACTCCTGGGCGTCAGCGCCTCACTCACGCTGCCCGAGACGTTGCGCAGGAACTCCAACTGCGTCGCGCCGAGCTTATCGGCCAATTCCAGGGCAGAGTCGATGATTTTCTTGCGCATGGACGGGTCGACGACGTTGGGAATCGCCCCATCGACGGTGTCAACGAACGCACGCACCGCCTGCATCGCGTCCCGGCGTCTGGCTTCGCTCGATTCGAACATCGCGTCGGACAGGTCCGCCGCTCGTTCCGCTAGGTTCTTCTTGTCAGGGCTGTCCGTCATGATCGCCCTCCTAGGATTGAATGCCGAAGCGATCTTCAGTAGATCATCGGCGTACCCCCTTCCTTCCGGCTCAAACCGAACCCGGCGTCTGAGAGGCGTCGATATTGGAGATTCTCCAATACCGAGACCGACGCCAGACTGTGAGGATGGCTGTCGTCGGCGTCATGCGCTGCCCCGCCAATCACGCCACCAACGACTCAGCCGGGAAAGTCGCGTTCATCCGCGAATGGGCCACAGCTACGTCATGGGACAGGCCGTAAGGGCCTGTTCGAAACCATGTCGAGAGCCCAGGCTCGGCTTGCCACCTGTGGGGATCTTAGGTGGTGGCGATGAAGAGATACGCACTAAGCCGGCGGGCCGCGAATCTGACTGCCACACCACAGCATTTCGTGCGCGCGCTTCATCCGCTTGCATTTCTGGCATTGGGGTATCCAGTCGGTGAGGCAGTGAAGGACGGCGGATCACAACCGTGCACATTTCCGACTGCACGCCCGCCGATTCCCAAGGAGATTTCACATGCCCGCACCGCGCAAACCCGATCAACGCGCTCCCAAACCAGCCAGCGCGACTGGCGTCACCAACGGCCAGCGCCCCGATCCTGATCCCCGTGCCCAGTCCGGTGAGTTTCTGACCACGGCCCAGGGTGTGCGGTTGCCGGACACCGATCACTCGCTGAAGGCAGGCGCTCGCGGCCCGACGCTCCTCGAAGACTTTCAATTGCGGGAGAAGATCACCCACTTCGACCATGAGCGTATCCCGGAGCGCGTGGTGCACGCCCGCGGCGCCGCGGCGCACGGTGTGTTCGAGTCCTACGGCAACGCGGCGTCGGTGACCAAGGCCGGATTCCTCGGCAAGAAGGGCACGAAAACCGAAGTCTTCACCCGATTCTCGACCGTGCTCGGCTCCCGAGGCTCGGCCGACACGGTCCGCGACACCCGCGGGTTCGCGGTGAAGTTCTACACCAGCGAGGGCACCTTCGATCTGGTCGGCAACAACATGCCGGTGTTCTTCATTCAGGACGGCATCAAGTTCCCCGACATCATCCACGCGGCCAAGCCGCAGCCCGACAGGGAAATACCGCAGGCGCAGTCCGCCCACGACACGTTCTGGGACTTCGTATCGCTGCACACCGAAGCGACGCATCACGTGTTCTGGAACATGAGCGACCGCGGCATCCCCCGCTCGTTCCGGACCATGGAGGGATTCGGCGTGCACACCTTCCGGCTCGTCAACGCCTCCGGCACGACGAGCTTGGTCAAGTTCCACTGGAAGCCCGTCGCCGGTGTGCACTCCCTGGTATGGGAAGAAGCGCAGATCGCGGCTGGCTGCGACCCGGACTTCCACCGCCGCGACATGGCCGACGGCATCGAGGCCGGCGCCTTCCTGGAATACGAGTTCGGCATTCAGGTGATGCCCGACGACGGTACCGACAGCTTTGAGGGGATCGACCTGCTTGACCCGACCAAATTGGTCCCCGAAGAACTCGTTCCGGTGCAACTGATCGGGAAGTTGACCCTGAACCGCAACCCCACCAACTATTTCGCCGAAACCGAGCAGGTCGCCTTCCACACCGGCAACCTGGTGCCGGGCATTGAGGTAACCAATGATCCGCTGATGCAGGCTCGGCTGTTCTCCTACCTCGACACCCAGATCACCCGCCTGGGCGGCCCGAATTTCGCTCAGCTGCCCATCAACCGGCCACACTGCCCGGTCAACGACATGCTCCGCGACGGTATGCATCAAACCGCGATCCACACCGGTGTGGCTCCCTATCACCCGAACAGCATCGACCGCGACGAGCCGAAGCTCGCCGATGAGAAGCACGGCGGGTACGTGCAGACGCCGCGGGTGATCGAAGGGACGGCAGTGCGCGCCCAGCCTGCCTCGTTCGACGACCACTTCTCGCAGGCGACCATGTTCTACCGCAGCCTGAGTCCGATCGAACAAACCCACGTCGTCGAAGCTTTCACCTTCGAGCTGGGCAAGGTCTACGAGCAGGCGATCAAGGAACGCGAACTCCAGGTACTGGCCAACGTCGACACTGACTTGTGCGAGCAGGTGGCCGCCGGTCTCGGTCTGTCTGCCCCGAAAGGCAAACCCGCCGAGAACGTCACCGTCTCGCCCGCGCTGGTGCAGATTCTGGCCGAGCCGGGTCGGATCGACGGACGCAAGATCGGCATCATTGCCGATGCGGGCTCCGACCTCGCCGGCGTTTCTAAGTTGGTGAAAGCCACAGCTGCACTGGGTGTCACCGCATTGGTGATCGCGCCGGTCGGTGGCGTCCTGAAGGCAGGCCGGCGCACGGTCACTGTCGACCGGACGCTGGCCACGGCGCGGTCAATCGAGTTCGACGCGCTCGTCGTGGCCGGCGGGACCACGCCGACCGGCGATATCAAGCTCGTCGTACTACTTCAAGAAGCATTCCGCCACTGCAAGGCGATCGCAGCGTGGGGCGACGGCGGAGCCGTACTCAAGTCTGCGCGAATCTCCAGCAAGGATCCGGGCGTGGAGGTGGCCAAGGAAGTCGATAAGGCCTTTACCGCGAATCTGGCTGCGGCGCTGGGTCTTCACCGGGCCTGGGATCGCGCCGCCAAAGTCATGGCATCAGCCGTCCCGCCCGCCGCCTGACCATCGTGGCATCAACCCGCCGACGACTTCGAAAGTTAGGACTAAGGGAATGACCGTGACTAGGGATGTCGCTGCCACGCGGCAGCGAGTGTGGGACGTGTTGGCTGACGGATGGACCTACTCAGGATGGGTCGTCGGGAACAGCCGAATCCGCGCTGTCAGTGCCAACTGGCCTGCGCCCGGTGCGCGCATCCTGCACTCCATCGGAACGTGGCCGGCGGTGATCAACGATGAGACCGTGGTCGAGAGCTGCATCACCGGCGAGGAACTCGTGCTGCTGGCGAAGATCAGACCAGCGGCCGAGGCACGAATCACGATGCAGCTCAGTGACATTCCTGGCGGATGCCGGGTCGCCATGACAGAGGTCGCGGTGTCGGCGCCGTTGCGCTGGGTGCCCGATAGCGTGCAACTGACCGGAGTAGCGCCGCGAAACCGCGAATGCACGTGGCGGTTGGCGATGATCGCAGAAGACGGTGACCCCGACGCCCTCGGATAACCCGTACCTGCGAAACACGCCCGCAGGGGACTCTCCGTGCGAGCCCTACCGAGTGCCCCGAGACGCTTGCATTCGGTCGAGCATTTCGACGGCGACGTCGCGCAGTTTGATGTTGCGCCTTTGGGATTCGTTCACCAGTCTGGCGAACGCCTCACCCGGATCGCAGCCGTGCAGCGCGATTAGAGCGCCTTTGGCCATGTCGATGTCGGACCGCGAGAGGAGTGCCGTCTCAAGCTGGGTGACAGTTTCTCGGGAGTTCTGCCAACGGCCGGCGTTGCTGATCGCTTGCCCTGCTGCACCGGTGTACAGGCGCATCAGTGCAGCGTCGAACGGATCGAATGCGGACGCGGTCTGGCTGTAAATGTTGAGCGAGCCGACGAGTTCCTGCTCCTTGTCCAGGCCCGCGATCAGAAGCGGGACCGACAAACTCGCGCGGATCCCTTCTCGCTGCGCGGCCTCAACGAATTCCGGCCACCGTTGATGTTCTTCACCGATTACCGCGCGCACCGGCACGCGCTGCCACGCTGCTTCCAGGCACGGCCCCCGGCCTGACGCGTACTGCTGGTGATCCAGTTCCAGCGCGCACTCATGGGTGGAGGCCGCGGTACGGGCATCAGGCCACGTCAGCACGGTGATGCTGATCGCGTCCGCATGAGGGATCGCGGCGACCGCCGTCTCGGCCACCCGCGCCGCGATATCGTCCAGGGGCTCTTCGGCGGCGAAGAGGTCTCGCAGTCCCTCGATCGCATCCGCGGTAGTTACCAGCCTGGCCAAGGGTGCGAGAAGATCAGCACTCATGATTCGTGCCCTTCAGAGCATGCGATAACCGCTGCTACGGGCACACTATGACCTCACTGTATCCCAGAAACCGGTTAGATGTCGCTTATTGCCAATGCCGTCAAAAGGAGTGGAGGCGAGGCGCTTGATGCCGGACATGCGAAACCCCCGCCAGTGCGGAAGCACTGACGGGGGCATTCGTGGGTGAGGCTGAGGTCAGACGCGCGGGGCACTCGGGCCGCGAGCGGCGCCGACCGCGATGTCGGTGTCGTTGCGTCGTTTCAGTCCAGCGAGTCCAAGCAGACCGAGAAGGCCTACCAGGCCCCACAGGCCGGTGTTGTCACCGTCGTCGTTGGTGGTGGTGGCGTCGTCGGCCAATGTCGTTGTGGTAGACGACGGCACCGGTGCGCTGGGGGCGGTCGCGTTGGCTACGCCAGCGCCGCCGAACATCAGGGCGGCGGTGGTCAAAGTGATGCCTAGTGTCTTACGCATGTGTTTGCTCCTGGAGATAATGGTCAATGGCGACCAGTGAAGGGGTGCTGCGGACCAGTGATCTCTAGCCTGTATGGGGCCAGAGCGTTTCTTCTGCGCTCCCAGCCTTCAACTCGCAGGTAGTTGATACCCCGACAGGAGATGCTGAAACCTGTGGGCATCGACTAGGACACATATCACAAACAGTTTGTTCGGAAGGGCGTCATTGCCACCGGCGACCCGGATCGCTTTTGCTGACGATGCTAGAAAGTGTATGTTCCGCGGCGGCTCGAACTCCTGGTAGCAACCGATTTCTGAGACTCAATAGCAACCAACGATGACTCGCCATTGCAAAGCCGGTGTCGCAGGTTCGAATCCTGCTGGGGGCACCTTTGTTTGTATTACCTCGGCTGATGCTTGACGTTTCTACTTGGATCTTCGACACTGCCGATATGAGGGAGTTGAGCGTGCTCTGAGGCCTGTACCACGGGTGAGTTCAGCGCCGCAGCGACACTACTGGCTCAGCTCAAGGACCTCGTCGAGCGGACGGCGCGGGGTGGCGGGCGCCTGTTGCTGATCAGACGGCGCGATGCCGATTCTGATCAAAAGTTGCGGCGAGCCGGTCTGCCCTATGAGCTGTCGGATGATGTCTCGGCTCGGTGCGACCTCCGTCATGTGCGTCAACGTGCAGGTCGCCATGCCCGCGATGGTGCATTCCAGTAGCACCGCGGACAGCGCTTCGCCACAACGCAATACGTCGCGGCGCGAATCCTCGTGAGATGTGGATAGCACAATGATCTTGGAGCGGTCCACGCTGATATCGGGACGGCGCTCCGTCGGTCTGGCCGGCGGAAAGGTCCGAGCGACATCGACCCGTCCTGCCTCCGAATCAGACACGAGCGAGGTCTGCGGCACGCCGTCGGCCGACACGAATGATGATGTCCACCAATCTAATTCAGACTGGTATGACGGATCACAGCTCCGTAACTGCTCGGTATGGCGAGAGGCCTCCGCGAGGATGGGTCGGTCACGGTCGAGGACAACGTCTGTCATCACATGGTAGGGGATGACCGCAAGGCGCAGTCGCGCTTCCGTCGAGGGCCACTCAGGGGGCGTGTCGAAGGGCAATCGGTCGGTGCGCCGCGCGAGAATGGCATCCGCTCGCTCGCGTTGCGAGTCAGTGACGGTCGACGTCGGTGCAAATCTCAGGGCCGCAACGTGATCCGGGTCATGGGGATCCGGAAAGCGCTCGACGGTCGTGTCCCACCCGGCGGCGGCCATCGCGACCCTGAGATGGTCGAGGGCCGCGCCGCAGCTCAAGAGGACTTCGCGTCCTGTGCTGTCGGTGGACATGACTACCCGCGTACGGTCGGCGAACAGGTGAAGCTCCACACCGTCGAAAGTCCACCGCCATGGCTGGGTGTTGTGCAGTGATGGCGCGCGACACGCGAGCGTGACCGCGTTCCGGATGACATCTTTCCCGGGCTCAGTCTGCGTGATCTCACGCCTCATTGCTGTTCGTCGTACGTCAGGCCCGTGGCTGAGAATGCCGCCGCGATGGGCCGCACCGATGTTGGTCATTACGCGATCCAAAAGCCCGCTGTAGTCGGTGGCCTCATTGACGATCCCGCTCGATACGTGGTGCCGAAGAAATGCGTCGAGTCGTCGGTCAAGTGGCCAGTCGGCGTAGATGTCCTTGGCGAACTCCGAGCCCAGGAACTTCAAGGCCAACTCGTCCAGTTCCACTCGGCGCCTGTCGGTGACCGGTCCCATGGTGGCTCCTTCGATCTCGCGGGTGACGCCCCCAATGGTCACTGTGGTCCCCGACCGCGCAATAGAGACCAAGGTCATCGGAACGGCCGGTCCTAGGACCTGCGCACCCGGAGGTAGGGGCCTAGACCCAACTGCTCCACCCCACACAGATGCAGTGAACCCGCGATTCGGCACCGGTCATGTGTTGGCACACGTAATCGCCTTCACCATAAAGTTCGTGAGCTATGTTTGGGTCACCCCGAAAGTTCAGGTTGTGAGTCTCTTTCGCGTGACCGCAAGTGCGGCAGTACTCCGTAAGTGGTTCTACGACGGTCTGCGTCTCCGTGTTGTTTGCCATGATGGCTCCTTTAACAATTGATTGCGCTCGGGTTGTTACGTCAGCATGCACCGGGGCTACCGCGTTCTTATAGGGCCGATGGCCCCGTAATCCCAACAACGGTCGATAGGGGTGCGCGCCCTGAAGCGCGCGCCTCGCAGCCACTTCCGGGTACGTCGGAACTTCGTGCCGTTGACGTATGGCGTTCCGTGGCACCGTCATACGTTCGCCAGTTCGCGCCCGTACTTCGCCAGGGTCGGTTAGAGGGTAGACGCGACAAGGCCGGTAAGGTCGGCGAGGCGGTGGGAGTAGCCCCACTCGTTGTCGTACCAGCCGACGATCTTCACCAGGTCACCAGTCACTTTGGTGAGCCCAGAGTCAAAGATGCACGACGACGGGTCGGTCACGATGTCCGAAGAAACGATCGGATCCTCGGTGTAGGTGAGGAAGCCCTTGAGCTCACCTTCGGCGGCGGCCGCGAACGCAGCGTTGACTGCCTCGGCTGTTGCCGGCTCGCGGACGATCACGGTGAGATCGGTTGCTGATCCGGTGGGAACCGGCACCCGCAGGGCGTACCCGTCGAGCCGGCCCTCGAGCTGCGGGAGGACCAAACTGATCGCTCGGGCGGCCCCGGTGGACGTTGGCACCACGTTGATCGCCGCCGCGCGGGCCCGGCGAAGGTCCCTATGCGGACCGTCCTGCAAGTTCTGGTCGGGTGTGTATGCATGAATCGTCGTCATCAGACCGCGCTCGATGCCGAACACCTCGTCTAGCACCTTCGCCATCGGCGCAAGGCAATTCGTCGTACACGAGGCGTTCGAGACGACCGTCTGTGTGCCGTCGTAGTCGCGGTGGTTTACCCCCATGACGACGGTGAGGTCCGCACCCCTCGAAGTTGCGGACACCACCACCTTCTTCGCACCTCCGTGTAGGTGACCCCGGGCCTGCTCTGCGGCGGTGTATCGGCCGGTGGACTCGATCACGATATCTACGCCGAGATCTCCCCACGGCAGCGCGGCCGGCCCGTCAGCGATGGACCACGCCTTGATTCGCCGTTCTCCGATCACAAGGTCCTCGCCGTCGACCGAGACGTCGTGCGGTAAGCGTCCGAGCACGGAGTCGTACTTGAGCAGGTGCGCCAGCGTCTTGTTGTCGGTGAGGTCGTTGACCGCCACGATCTCGATGTCGGTGGTGCCTGCCGCGTGTTGTGCGTCCACCGCACGGAAGAAGTTTCGGCCGACGCGGCCGAAACCGTTCACACCCACCCGGATCGCCATGATGTCTCCTCGAAGTTTGTGGTCTGCGTGCCTCACCGCCTGCACGCCACCTCAAGTCTGACGAAGCTTGAGGCCGAGCAGCAGAGGACAAGGTCCTCGCCCTCCTCCCTGCCGGCCTTGCCACGTCAACCGTCCTCGAAGAGACCCGAACGTCCACCGCACCCCCGTCACTCGGGCATGCTCCTGGAGTGCTCTTGCTCAGCGGGATGACCGGCCAAGATGTGGAGGGTCCCGACGGCCGGGTGGCCGGGCGCCTTGCCGACCTGACCGTCCGGCTGGACGAACAGGCCGGCCCGCACCTCGTCGAGCGACTCCTCGTGCGGCGCCACCGCGCACCCGACCTATTGGTGCCGTGGGCCGCAATCGAGAGCTTCGAGAACACCTGCGTTCTGGTACGCGGCACCGATGACCTGGCCATATTCGCGATCACCTCGACCACCGATGCGCTTGATGACGACGAGATCCTGCTCGTGCGCGACGTGCTCGACACTCAGATCGTCGACCTTGTGGGCCAGCGACTGGCGCGGGTAGCCGACGTGGTACTCACTCGCACCGCCGACGACAGGCTCGAACTGGTCGGCGCCGAGGTCGGCTTCGGAGCGGTCCTGCGGCGACTCGGCCTGCGCCGACTGGCGGCTCGCGACGGCGAGGACTGCGTCGCGTGGACCGACCTGCACCTGACCTCCGAGCGCGGTCACGCCGTCCAGCTCACCACGCCACGATCCGCCGTGCACCACCTCGACGCGGCCGCGCTCGCTGCGTTGGTCAGCCGACTCGACACCGAGTCGGCCGCAGAGGTCCTTACCGCAAGGGGACCCCGCGTCGCCGCCGACGTCGTCAGCGCCGCCCAGCCAGCAGTCGGAGAGCGCGTGCTCAGGGCGATGCCAGACGCCGCAAAAATCTTGGCCGCCATGCCTGCCGAGCACGCAACCCGATGGCGCGCCCGCCTCGCTCGCACCCCTCGCCTACTCGGAAGGCACTTCACGCGCTCCAGAGTGTGGCCCCGTCGCCGTCACACCCCGACGGGCGTCAGGGGTAATCGGGACGGAGCAGCGTGAAGCGCCTCGGCCGCAACGGGTTCAGTCTCGGCGCACTGCTGGCGGTCGTCGGTCCCGGGTTGCTCGCCGGGCTCTCCGACGACGACCCAGCCGGCATCACCACCTACTCCGTACTCGGAGCGGACCACGGCTACCAACTGTTATGGGTTCTGCTGCTGTCCACCGTTGCCCTCGTGCTCTTCCACGGTCTGGCAGCACGCATGGGTGTAGTCACCGGGCAGGGGCTTATCGGCCTGGTACGTCAGCGGTACGGCGTGCGGCTGGGCGGTGCCGCACTGGCCGTGCTCGTGGTCGCCAACGTCGGTACTACATGTGCCGAGTTCGCCGGGATCGCCGCCGGCGCTGAACTTTTCGGCATCAGCCGCTACGCGAGCGTCCCCGCTGCGGCGGTCATCGTTTCCCTACTGGTACTGCGTGGCAGCTTTCGGCGCGTCGAGCACTTCCTGCTGCTGCTGTCGACGGTGTTCCTGGCCTACATCGCGTCCGGCGTGCTTGCGCACCCAGACTGGGGAGCCGCGTTCCACGGCATGCTGGTGCCGAGCCTGCCAGCCAACGGCGCGGCCATCGCTATCGTCACCGCCACCGTCGGCACCACGCTCGCCCCGTGGGGGCTCTCGTTCATCCAGTCCTACGCGGTCGACAAGAAGCTCCGCACCGAGGACCTCTCGCTGGAGCGGGTGGACGTGGTCACAGGCGCCCTGCTCACGGGCATTATCGGCTTCTTCGTGGTGGTGGCGTGTGCGGCAACGCTGCACCGCGACGGCCGTTCCATCCGGGACGCTGCCGACGCTGCCGTCGCGCTTGAGCCCCTTGCCGGCGCAGCTGCTTCGACGCTCTTCGCTGTCGGCCTGATCGGGGCAGCGTTCCTGGCTGCTTCCGTGCTTCCACTCTCGACTGCCTATTCGGTATGCGAGTACGCGGGCATCGAAGCTGCTGTTGACGATCCGTACACGGAGGCCAAGCCCTTCTATCTGACGTTCGGAATCGTCACGCTCGTAGGCGCGCTCACCGTCCTGATTCCGAACATCCCATTGGTGACGATCCTCGTGGGCACCCAGGTGCTCAACGCGGTGCTGCTGGTACCGCTGCTGTTCGCGATGATCGGCATCGCGCGGGACCGCGACCTAATGGGCCGCTTCACCATCGGCCGCGCCAGCACCGTCGCCTATTTCATCACCACCGCCGTGGTGGTGCTGTGCGTGGCTGCGCTTGCGGTCACCTCGCTCACACATCGAAGCTGACGCCGAGCGCACCCCAACGAAACATCTCGGCCAGCCGATGCCGCGTCATGGCAACGGCGCACACCATCGCAGCTTGGTGCCGCGTCCCGGCAACGCCTCAACCGTGAATGTTCCACTGGAATCGGTAGCACGTTGATGAAGGTTCGTCAGGCCACTTCTGGTGACGTCGTCAGGTATGCCACGGCCGTCGTCGACTACTTCGATGCACAAGTCGTCCGCGACCTTAACGGTGACCGCCAGTGATGTGGCGTCAGCATGGCGGACGGCATTGCTCACCGCTTCAAGGACCACCGCTTCGGCATGGTCGGCGAGTGTGGCATCGACGACGGACAGCGGACCCACGTACTGCACCGTCGTGCGGACTTCCGATGTTGCAAACTGCGCGACGGCCTCGTCGAGGCGCTGACGTATCCGAGTGACTCCCGCCGAAGCGCCGTGCAGGTCGAAGATCGCGGTGCGGATCTCCTGAATCACGGCTTGGAGATCGTCGACGCAGCCCATAAGTCGTCGTTGCACTTCGGGAGAGCGCGCACGCGGAATCGTGCCCTGCAGCGCAAGACCAACGGCGAAAAGGCGTTGAATCACATGATCGTGCAGATCACGAGCAATGCGATCCCGGTCTGTCAGGATGCTCAGTTCGCGCATCTGTCGCTGCGCACTCGCCAGTTGCCACGCAAGGGCCGCTTGGTCGGCGAAGGCAGACATAATGTCGAGCTGGTCGGGGCTGAACGGCGGGGCGCCAGTGGGCCGCAGCGCCACCAGAACGCCGGCGACGTCGTCCGTTGCCCGCAGCGGCAACAGAAGCGCCGGGCCGGTGGGCTTCGTGTCGCCGGGGACGAGCGTGATGCTGTCGAATCGCCCGGGCCGGCGCTGGACAAAAGCCTCACCGATGGCCGTTCCCTCGACGGGGATCGCCTGCACGTCCATCGGCTCGCCATCGCCCGCGGTTGCGGCTATAACCAATTCGGTTGACTCGGCTGCCGCCAGTTCGGGGTCAGCGGGCACGGCCACGAACGTGGTCTGGGCACCGCTGAGATCTCGTGACTCGTCGGCAACCAACCGGAACACGCGAGCCGGATCGGTACCGGACAGCAGCTCGGTGCCGATGTCACGAGTGGCCTCGATCCAGGACTGTCGGGTCTGGGACGCCTCATAGAGCCGGGCGTTGTCGATCGCGATGCCGGCTGCTGCGGCCAGGGCCTGGACCAAGACCTCGTCGTCTTCGCTGAACGGCTGGCCACCCGCCTTTTCCGTCAGGTACAGGTTGCCGTAGACCTCGCCGCGGATGCGAACGGGCACTCCGAGGAACGTCCGCATGGGTGGGTGGTTCGGCGGAAAGCCGACCGAAGCCGCATGGTGGGAGATGTTGTCGAGGCGAATGGGTTTGGGGTCATGGATCAGGACGCCGAGCACACCGCGGCCCTCGGGGAGATGACCGATCTGCTCGCGCATCTGCTCGTCGATGCCCTCGTAGATGAATTCCACAAGTTCCTGGTCGTGACCCCGCACGCCCACCGCTCCGTAACGGGCGTCGACCAGCTCGATGGCGGTATGCACGATCGTGCGCAGAGTCACGTCGAGTTCTAGTCCCGAGGTGACCACCAGCATCGCATCGAGCAAGCCGTCCAGGCGGTCGCGACCTTCGACAATCTGCTCGACACGGTCCTGGACCTCCATGAGTAGTTCACGCAGGCGTAGCTGGGACAACGTATCGCGGAGTGGGCGCATGCTGGTCTCAACACCCGACTCGACCGGTTCGGTCACCACATCATCGTGTCACTTCGCAAGATGGATAGGCGAACTTTTACCGATACAACTGACGAGGCGCAGGAATTTTTGCTCCACCTCCGAATAGCTGTAGAACCCGCCGCGATCCTCGCCGATCTGCGCAGCCATGAGATTTGCTGCCCATCCGCCGAGGCTACGAACGACGCACACATGCACGAAGGGTCGAAGGTCCTTGCGACCATGCCCGAAACGCCCTACCCCTTCACCCGCCGGCGACGCACGATTCACTGATGCGCACGCAATGGTTGGTCGAAGAGCCCTCGCGTGGAGAGCCCGTCGCGCCGTTTCGCACCCGCGTGGCCGGCGCCGGACGGCGCCTTCCGACTACGCATCTCACGACCGACTACTTGATGGCAACGACTCGCCATCACACGCACATCGACCTCGAGCGGCTGACCGGAATACACGAACGCCGGGTCTCGGTTGGCGACGACGACTCCTACAGCCTCGCCACGGCGGCCGCAATGGACGCGCTGACCCGGGCACAGCGTGACGCCGGTTCGATCGATGTTGTGATCAGCTGCAGCATCACGAAACTCCGCGACGGCCTGACGCAGCAGATGGAACCCACGATGAGTAGCGCTGTGGCACGTGCGATAGGAGCCGAGGGCGCGATGACGTTCGACCTCTCGAACGCCTGCGCAGGAATGCTCACCGGTGTAACCGTCGCAAACAACTGGATTCGTCAGGGAAGCGTCGAGCGCGCGTTGGTGGTCAGCGGAGAGTACATCTCTCAACTCGGACGCAATGCGGCCCGACATATCCGGAACATCATGAGCAAGGAGCTGGCATCGCTGACCCTCGGCGATGCAGGAGCGGCACTTCTCCTCGAACGGGCACCCACGGGATCCGAAGGGATAAAGTTCGCCGGATTCACGACCGTGGCCGACTACAGCCGACTATGTCTGGCCTACCCCAAGGGTGATGAGCCAGCCGCGCGAATGTTCACTGACGCCAGAGGCATCCACCGGGCGGCCATGGCCAACACGCCACTGCTACTCCACGAAGTGCTTGACACAGTGGGCATCTCGCTCCACGACATCGACCATGTGATCACTCATCAAACCTCCGCACGCGCGATACGCAAGGGGATGGCCAAGATGTCGGCCTACTTCGGAGAGAGTCCCCGGCACGATGCCGTGATCACTGTCGACCGGTACGGCAACACCGCCTCCACCACCCACACTGTCGCCCTCATAGAAGAACTTGAATCGCGCCATATCCGGCCCGGTGAGACGGTTGCGTTGATCGCCCTGGCATCCGGGTTGGAGATCGGCATCGTGCTCCTGACACTCGACGAAGAATTGGTGGAACGCTATGGGCACAGTCATTGAGCGGGTCTCGCTGACCGACGGCGGGTGGCGGACTCGGCACAGCGCCCTGCGTCTGGCAGTGAAGGCGGCCAAGCACTGCCTCCACGAGGCGGGGCGAAGCGCCCACGATGTCAACCTTCTGATAAACGCGGGCATTTACCGAGACCGCAATCTGGCCGAACCAGCACTCGCGGCGATGATTCAAGAGGACATCGGCGCCAATCCCGAAGACCCGCACAAACAGGCGCACGGCACATTCTCATTCGATGTTTCGAACGGATCCTGCGGAGTTCTCACCGCCTTGCAGATCGTCGACGGATTCCTGAAGTCACGCGCGATCGACCTG
The DNA here is from genome assembly GCA_963713225.1 of uncultured Actinomycetota bacterium. Lineage (GTDB taxonomy): Bacteria > Actinomycetota > Actinomycetes > Mycobacteriales > Mycobacteriaceae > Mycobacterium. Next base: position 32,969 of record CAVQLB010000009.1, read on the forward strand.
GCCCTAGTGGTCGCCAGCGACGCTGACCCGGGCCACGGCATGAGTGAGAACTTTCCGTTCTCCCCGGCCGGCGCGGCCTTGTTATGTGACTGGTCCGACGACGACCGTGGCCTCGGACCCATTCACTGGATCACCATCCCCGATGATGGCGAAAGCTTCAGCGCCACAGTCGGACTCCTCGATGGTCGCAATGTGCTGCGCTTCGCTGAATCACAGAAGTCTGACGAGCTCTTCGCAGCTGCCGCGGAACAAGCGATAAAGACATGCCTGCACGCATCGGCGCTGACGCTCGACGACATCGACGCGATCGTGGCGGCGCCCGCACACAGCGGGTTCCGAGCAGCGCTGTCCGCGCGTACGGGGTTCTCCAAGGACCAGATCATCGTCGCTGACGACCAGCGAATGCACACCGCCTCATTGGCTGCGGCATTCGAGCGTGCGAGTGATCAGATCCGGCCGGGCGGCCGCGTTCTACTCGTCGCAGCCGGCGCAGGTACCACTGCAGGCGCCGCGCTGTATCGGCTGTAGACCCGCACGTCAGGCTTCGTCGAGCTTCGCCGCCACGACGTGGTCTCGCCCAGTTGTGACTGATTCGATGTCTTGCGCCGCAACGGCCATCATTTGTCTGGCGAGGTCTGACAGAGCACGTGCGACAGCCAACTCGGCTCCAATACTGGCGACGCCGCGATCAACTGTCTTAAGCGGCGACAGACCAACGCCCACCGCCTCCTCATCGCGACCGCGCAACCGCGCCGTGGCCCTGGCTCGGCCCACGTGTTGGTCAAGTGAGATTTTGATGATCCAGTCGTCGCGGAGATGACCCGAGTTGTCTCTGCTCATGGCAGCTCCTGACGTTTGGTGGTTGAGTATCGCGGGACGGGCGGGCGCCCGACCTCACACCGCGGTGACTTCGCGGCCGGGCTCGGAGCCGAACGAGAACCGCCGGCCCGTGACGCTCAGCGGGCGAATCCGAACGAAGTGTTGCTTCTCCGTCGCCGTCCACGGCAGTAGCTGACCGCGCTCAGCTTCGTCGATTTCCTCGTCTGTGCGAAGCAGCCGTGCCATGCCTTTCACGATCACGCTCCAGCCTTCTGCGACATTGTGATCGTCTACTTCGAACAGCACGCTGTTGTTGATCGCCGCGCTGACCAGCTTCGTGCCCTCGGCAGTGCGAAACAGCACCGTGCGGTGCTGGACGACGAAGTTGACTGGAAAGATCTCCGGCTGGCCATCGACGCTCGTCACGAGTCGTCCCAACGTGCGGCTTGCCACGAGATTCCAGCACTCGCTTGCGGGCAATATCGAAACGGGTTGATAGGTTTCAGACATAGCCCCAACGCTATCGACGTCGAGCTCGCAAGCGAAGAGGTCCAAGGTCCTACAAACGACGAACTAACGACCCGAGAACCGATGCCCCCGTTCACCCGGCCGGGCTCACCGAGGATGCGTGTCCTTGTGAGCTGCCGAGGGTCGCCAGTTGCCGCACCCCGTCCTCGATCCCGCGGGCGAGCGCGTCGACGTCGGGTGCGCTGTCGTAGTCGGCGGTGATGCCGAAGGAGAATCGGTCGGCATAGCTGACCATCGCGATACCGGTGCGCAGATGAAGGGCGATCGGCGGCACCGGCAGGATCTCTAACACGTCTCGACCCAGCACTTGCTGCCGTCTACGCGGCCCCGGTACGTTCGTCGCCAGCGCGGTCACCGAATTCTGCGGCAGTCGGGTCAGGAGTCGAATCGCCCACGCCGAGAATGCAAACGGAACACTGCCTGCGGCCCCGATGACGGCATTGCCGCCTTCCCGTTGACCACTCCCCTTGGCCTCGGCCAGCCGCCGGTGCACGATCTCCAACTGCTTGACCGGGTCGGGTTCGTCGACCGGCAACAACGGCAGCATCGCCGACACCCGGTTGTCGGTCACGTCGAAGTCGTCCGCCGAGCGCATCGACACGGGAACCAGCGTGCGCAATGCGTGGGGTCCCGGCGTTTCGCCGCGGTCGAGCAACATGGTCCGGTAACTGCCGGTGATGGCCGCCAGCGCCACGTCGTTGAGCGTGACGTCGAAATCCCGGCACACCTGCTTCATGACGGCGAGGTCCACCCGCGCGGCACTGTAGCGACGCATCTTGGTGACGGACCCGTTCAGCGACGTTTCCGAGGCGGCGGTGAGCACATGGGCCGTCAGCACTGCTGCCCCCACCACGGCGTGTTCGGCCGCGTCGGTGGCGGCGAGCGCCGCCCGCCAGATGTCGTTCACCCAGTTCAGGGGGTTCAGCCTCGGCCGCAGCAGGCCGAGGATCGAGTTGCCGGGTTCCTTCGCGGTGCCAACGCTGCTCGCGAAGGTTTCACCGACGCCGCCGTCGCTAAGCTTCGCCAGCATCTGCGCCGTGGCGATGCCATCGGCGATGCAGTGGTGGATCTTCATCAGCAGCGCCCACCGATTGTCGGTGAGCCCTTCGATGATCCAGCACTCCCAGAGCGGGCGGTCGCGGTCCAGCCGTTGCTCCATGATGCTGGCGATCAACCCGAACAGCTCGGCGTCATCACCTGGATGCGGCAACGCAACGCGATGCAGGTGATGGCCGATGTCGAAGTTCGGGTCATCCAGCCATTCCGGTGCACCGAGATCGAACGGGCGAGTATGCAGCACCTGTGTGCAGCGCGGGATGCATTGCGCCCGCTCGGCGAACACCGACACCAGATCACCGTAGTCAGGAGGCGGCCCTTCTATGATCGACACGCCACCGACCGCCAGACTCACATGGGGATCGGAATCCTCGGCTTGCAGAAAACTCGCGTCCAGCGTCGTGAGGTGCTCCATGCCGAGACGATGCGCTCCGCGGCGGTCGTCGCGACAGGGCCGCAAGTCCTCAACCCGTAGGCACAACGTCGCGCTGCCCGCCGTTGGCCGCCATCGTATGACCTTTGGCCCTGTCTCCCTTCATGCCCGCCGTGGGAGGTTGGCATTTGCGACGAACGCGGTGCTGTGGGGCAACGACTCCGGCGGGGCCGCCACTGCTTGACACGCTACGAGAGGTCAGATCATGAGTACGTCCGGGTACGTCCGCTTTTTTGAGGAGATCGGCATCGAGGACGTGCCGCTCGTCGGCGGCAAGAATGCCTCGCTTGGCGAGATGTTCCAGAAGCTCTCCAGCCAGAACGTCCGCATCCCCCACGGGTTCGCCATCACCGCTGCGGCCTATCGGCACATGTTGGACAAGGCCGGCGCCTGGGACCGTCTGCACGCCGAGCTCGACGACATCGACCCCACCGACGTCGCCGCGCTGGCGCGGAAAGCCAAACGCGCCCGGGAGATCGTCTACGGCGCTGGGCTCCCCGACGACCTGGCCGGCCGAGATTCTGGCTGCCTACCGCACGCTTCAGCAGGAGTACGGCGAGGAGGTCAGCCTCGCCGTCCGGAGCTCGGCGACCGCCGAGGATCTGCCTACGGCGAGCTTCGCCGGCCAGCAGGATTCGTACCTCAACATCAAGGGCGACGAGAGTCTGCTCGACACGTGCCGCCGTTGTTTCGCCAGTCTTTTCACCGATCGCGCGATCCACTACCGAATCGACCAGGGCTTCGACCACTTCAAGGTCTCGCTGTCGATCGGCGTGATGAAGATGGTGCGCTCCGACATCTCATCGTCGGGTGTGATGTTCTCCCTCGACACCGAGTCGGGCTTTCGCGACGCCGTCTTCGTGACCGGCGCTTACGGTCTCGGCGAGAACGTGGTTCAGGGCGCCGTCGACCCGGACGAGTACTACGTCCACAAGCCGACCTATCTAGCCGGCCATCGCGCGGTGTTGCGCCGCCTCCTCGGCGACAAGGCCGTGAAGATGATCCTCGTCGAGGGCGAGACGAAGAACACGACGCGAAACATCCCCACCCCGAAGGTTGACCGCGCTCGCTTCTGCCTCACTGACGAGGATGTCCTGGAACTGGCCGGCTACGCGTGTGCGATCGAGCAGCACTACGGCAGGCCGATGGACATGGAGTGGGCCAAGGACGGCATCGACGGAAAGCTCTACATCGTCCAGGCCCGCCCGGAGACAGTGGCCTCCCAGCACAGTGTGACCGCGCTGGAGTCCTACGTGCTCGAAGGCCGCGGCGAGATACTGACCGAAGGCCGCTCGGTAGGCGAGCGGATCGCCTCGGGTGCGGTGAAGCGAATCGAGAACCTCACGCACCTAGCGGAATTCAAGCCCGGTCAGGTGCTGGTCGCCGACACCACCACACCGGACTGGGAGCCTGTCATGAAGACCGCCGCGGCGATCGTCACCAACCGCGGTGGTCGCACCTGCCACGCGTCGATCATCGCCCGTGAGCTCGGCATCCCGGCGGTGGTCGGCACCGGCGACGCGACCACCACTGTGCCCGACGGCGAAGTCGTGACGGTGTCGTGCGCCGAGGGCGATTCCGGCCGGGTGTACAAGGGCGCAGTGGGATTCCATGTGGATCGCACCGAGGTCGGCGACGTCGCGCGGCCGCGCACGCAGATCATGCTCAATCTGGGCAACCCCGACCTCGCCTTCAAGACGTCGTTCCTGCCGAACGACGGCGTCGGACTCGCCCGGATGGAGTTCATCATCAGCGAGTACATCAAGGTCCACCCGCTCGCCCTGCTGCATCCGGAGAAGGTCGACGACCCCGAGGCGCGCCGGACGATCGATCGGCTGACCCAGGGCTACACCGATGGAAGCTCGTTCTTCGTCGAGCGGCTCTCCGAGGGAATCGGCACGATCGCCGCCGCCTTCTGGCCGAAGCCCGTGGTGGTCCGGATGTCGGACTTCAAGTCGAACGAGTACGCCAGCCTGCTCGGCGGGCGGGGCTTCGAGCCGTCCGAAAGCAACCCGATGATCGGCTTCCGCGGCGCCTCGCGGTACGCGCACCCGGCCTATGCGGAGGGCTTCGCGCTGGAGTGTCGCGCGATGCGGCGCGTGCGGGACGTGATGGGCCTGACCAACGTCATTCTGATGCTCCCCTTCGTGCGTCGGGTGGCCGAGGCAGACCTCGTCTTGCAGACGATGGCCGACCTCGGCCTGCGGCGCGGCGAGAACGGGCTCAAGGTGTACGCGATGTGCGAGATCCCGAACAACGTGATCCTGATCGACCAATTCGCCGAGCGTTTCGACGGCTTCTCGATCGGCTCCAACGACCTGACGCAGCTGACTCTCGGCGTCGATCGTGACAGCGAGATCGTGGCGTTCGACTACGACGAACGCGACGAGGGTGTCAAGGAGATGATTCGCCTGGCAGTGGAGGGCTGCCGCCGCAACGGCATTCACTCAGGGCTGTGCGGACAGGCGCCTTCGGACTACCCGGACATGGCCGAGTTCCTGGTCCGAGTCGGCATCGAGTCGATGAGCCTCAATCCCGACACCGTCCTGAAGACCACCCGCCAGGTATTGGAACTGGAACACCAGCTCGTGTCCTCTTCGGTGTCATGAAGCTGCCGATCACCATCGATCCGCGTTTCCACGACGCGGTGCTCTTCGACCTCGACGGTGCGCTCACCAGCAACGTGCCGCTCTTCGGGGCGACGGTCGACCTGGCCCGGAAGTTGCGGGGCATCGGCGTCGCTGCCGCGGCCTATTCGTCGAGCCCGCATTGTCGGCAGGCATTGAAGACCGCCGGGATCGACGACCTGTTCAGCGTGTGTATCGACGGAATCGCCGGCGAACGCGGGTCGACCGAAAAGCCCGATCCCACAGTGCTTCTGGAAGCCACCCGTCGACTCGGTGCGCGACCGCAACGGTGTGTCGTAGTCGAGAACTCCGCGGCAGGCGTGGCAGCGGGCCGGGACGGCGGATTCGCGCTCGTGGTCGGCATCGACGGGACCGGACGTGCCGACGACTTGACGCACAGCGGTGCCGATGTCGTGCTAGCCAACCTCGCCGACATCGCTGTCCGCACTGGTGACAAGCGGATCTCGGAACTCCCGAATGCGCTGACGTCCTATGGTCAGTTGATCGGCATCACTAGCGCACGAGAGTCGATGTTGTTCCTCGACTACGACGGAACCCTGTCCCCCATCGTTTCCGATCCCGCTGCGGCCGCACTCGTCGACGGCGCGGCCGAGGCGCTGGAACTCGTCGCGGCGGTGTGCCCCGTGGCCATCCTGAGCGGTCGCGACCTTGCGGACATCCGCAGCCGGGTCGGCATACCGGGCATCTGGTATGCGGGCAGCCACGGGTTCGAGCTGACAGGTCCCGACGGCACCCATCACGAGAACGAGGCGGCCGCCCTGTCCATACCCCTCCTCGAGCGCGCCGCCGACGAACTGGCCAACGGCCTAGCCGGGATTCCCGGGGTTCGCGTCGAGCACAAACGCTTTGCCGTCGCGGTGCACTACCGCGAGGTCGCACCGGAGCATATCGGTGAGATCGTCTCTACCACACATAAACTCGGCGCACGAGCCGGCCTGAGGGTGACCAGCGGCCGCATGCTCGTCGAGTTGCGGCCGGATATCGACTGGGACAAGGGGACCACGCTCGCCTGGATTCGTGATCGCATCGACCCGGCCGGTTCCCTACTCCCGATCTATATCGGTGACGACCTCACCGACGAAGACGCCTTCGACGCGGTTCACTTCGACGGTATAGGCATCGTTGTCGGACACGACGAGGACGGTGACCGAAGGACGGCCGCCCATTTCAGCCTTCAGAGTCCCGATCAGGTACGCGAGTTCATCCAGCGCGGATCGCAGTGGCTGGCATACAAGCACCAGATGTCGGGCGAGGCATGGGAGTACACCTTCGAGGGGTACGACCCGCAGAGCGAGAAGCTCCGTGAGGCGTTGTGCACGTTGGGAAACGGTTACTTCGCCACTCGCGGCTCCGCACCGGAGTCGAAGGCCGGCCGGGTGCACTACCCCGGTACCTACGCAGCCGGGGTGTACAACCGCCTCGTCGACGACGTCTCGGGCACCCAGATCGACAACGAGAGCCTGGTCAATCTGCCCAACTGGCTTGGGTTGACCTTCCGGATCGACGGCGGCACCTGGTTCGACATCGACGCGGTCGACGTGCTGTCGTACCGGCAGACCCTCGATCTTCGTGGCGCGGTGCTGAATCGGGAGGTTCGGTTCAGCGACGACGTCGGTCGCACGACGTCACTGACGCAACGACGATTTGTGGCGATGCACATGCCCCACGTCGGCGCCCTCGAGACGACGATCGTCGCCGAGGACTGGTCAGGGACGATCGAGATTCGCTCGACCCTGGACGGCAACGTGACGAACTCGCTTGTCGAGCGTTACCGGGACTTGGCCAAAGAGCATCTCGGGTCGGTGGACAAGCGGGAGATCGGCGACGATTCGGTCCTGCTGACCGTGCAGACCACCCAATCGCTCATTCCCGTCGCCATGGCGGCGCGCAGCACGGTGTGGCGCGACGGTGAGCCCGTCCCGGCGTCCTTCCGGCTGTTCGATCAGGACGCCGAAATAGGTCATGACATCAGCGTTGCAATGGCGGTCGGCAATTCGGTGAGAGTCGAGAAGATCGTCACCGTCTACACGGGGCGCGATGTAGCGACATCCGAACCCGCTGTCGACGCTCAGCGCTGGATCGCCCGACTCGGCCCGTTCGACGACCTGCTCGACGGGCATATGACCGAATGGCTGCATCTGTGGGAGCGGCTGTCCATCGAATTCGATGACTTCACCGACGAATTGCGGATCCTGCGCCTACATCTGCTGCATCTACTGCAGACGGTGTCACCGAACACCGCCGACCTCGACGTCGGGGTGCCGGCGCGCGGACTGCACGGTGAGGCGTATCGCGGCCACATCTTCTGGGACGAGCTGTTCATCTTCCCTGTACTCAATCTGCGGCTGCCGATGATCACGAGGTCGTTGCTCGGCTACCGTTTCCGGCGCCTCCCGGAGGCACGTCACGCCGCGGCGGCCGCCGGCTATGCGGGTGCGATGTTTCCCTGGCAGTCCGGCAGCGACGGACGCGAGGAAAGTCAACGGCTGCACCTCAATCCGCGCAGCGGCCACTGGAACCCCGACGCAAGCGCCCGCGCCCACCACATCGGTATCGCCGTCGCCTATAGCGCATGGAAGTTCTACCAGGTCACCGGAGACCTCGCCTATCTGATCGACTATGGCGCGGAACTGCTGGCGGAGATCGCGCGCTTCTTTGTCAGCAAGGCCACCTATGACGAAAAGCGCGACCGGTACAGCATTCTCGGCGTGATCGGGCCCGACGAATTCCACTCTGGCTACCCCGACGCTCCCTACGACGGCGTTGACAACAATGCCTACACCAACGTGATGGCCGTTTGGGTGATCATGCGCGCGCTCGACGCATTGGATCTGCTCCCGCTGCCGAATCGCCTCGACCTGCTTGAGACGCTCGGACTGAACAGTGCTGAACGGGCGCACTGGGAAGAGGTCAGCCGGCGGATGTACGTCCCGTTCCACGACGGCGTCATCAGCCAGTTCGAGGGCTACGGCGATCTGGCGGAATTGGATTGGGACCGCCTTCGGCGGCAGTACGGCAATATCCAGCGGCTGGACCGCATCTTGGAGGCGGAGCAGGACGACGTCAACCGTTACAAGGCGTCCAAGCAAGCCGACGCGCTCATGCTGCTCTACCTGCTGTCGGCGACCGAGTTGCGTGAGCTACTCGATCGGCTCGGCTATCGCTTCACCCCGGAGCAGGTTCCGGAGATGGTCGACTACTACCTGGCCCGCACGTCGCACGGGTCGACGCTCAGCGGTGTGGTGCATACCTGGGTGCTGGCCAGGGCCAACCGCGATCGAGCCATGGAATTCTTTCAACAGGCGCTGAAGTCAGACGTCTCGGACATTCAGGGCGGCACCACTTCAGAGGGCATCCACCTGGCGGCCATGGCCGGCACGGTCGACCTCATGCAGCGCTGCTTCACCGGGCTGGAGACCCGCTCCAACCGAATCATTCTCTCCCCGCACTGGCCGGAAGCGCTTGGCGTGCTGGCTATTCCGATCCACTACCGCGGTTTGCACCTGCACCTGCGGGTCAGCGGGAAGGGTGTGATTATCAGCGTCGATCCACGCGACGCGGCCGGGATCGAAGTGGAGTGCCGCGGTCACGTCGTGCAGCTGATGCCAGGAACCACCGTCCGATTCCCAGGCTGATGGCAGATTCGAGGGACGTCACGCCGCTTGCGGACCTCAGCCACGGGCACTCTCGGGCCGGGCCAGTGCGCGAACGCCGGCCCGTCTACGTCGATCTGATGCCGCCGTGCAATGCCGGATGCCCCGCCGGAGAGAACATCCAGGCCTGGCTTGCGCACGCCACCGCCGGTCGGCACGAAGCCGCGTGGCGACAGCTCGTCGAGGACAACCCATTCGCCGCTATCCACGGCCGGGTGTGCTATCACCCGTGTGAAACCGTCTGCAACCGAACAAATCTCGACAGTGCCGTGTCGATCCATTCGGTGGAGCGGTTCCTCGGCGACCTGGCCCGAGAACGGGACTGGATGTTCCAACAGCCCTCCGTTCGGACCGGCAAGCGAGTCCTCGTCGTCGGCGCGGGGCCGAGCGGACTGTCGGCCGCCTACCACTTGGCGCGCCTCGGCCACGAGGTCGAGATTCGCGATGCCGGGGCCGTACCCGGCGGGATGATGCGGTACGGCATTCCGAGCTACCGGCTGCCCCGCGACGTGCTGGACGACGAGCTGAACCGGATCGCGGCCATGGGCGTGCGATTGACGTGTGACCACCGGGTCGACGACCTCGCGGCCGAGCGGGACGAGGGCGGCTTCGACGCGGTGTTCGTCGCGATCGGCGCACACTTGGCCAAACGTGTCGACATACCGGCCCGCGACGCAGGCACGATGGTGGACGCGGTGTCGTTCCTGCGCAGCGTCGCCTCCGGCGAGAAGCCGGTGATCGGTCGTCGCGTCGCGGTCTACGGCGGCGGCAACACCGCGATGGACGCCGCCCGCGTCGCCCGTCGCCTCGGCGCCGAGGACGCGGTCATCGTCTACCGTCGCACCCGCGAGCAGATGGCCGCCCACTCCGAGGAAGCCGAGGATGCCGAACGCGAGGGGGTGCGGATCAACTGGCTGCGGACGATCACAGCCTTCGACGGCCCCGAATTACAAGTCGAGGTCATGGAACTCGACGACTCGGGTTACCCACGACCGACCGGACGTTTCGAGACGCTGGCCGCCGACACCCTGATCATGGCGATCGGTCAGGAGACGGAATCCGCGTTCATGCGAACACTGCCGGGAGTGGAGTTCGACGCCGACGGCAGCGTACGCGTCTCGGCGTCCCTGATGACGGGCTGTCCCGGCGTGTTCGCCGGTGGCGACATGGTGCCCAGTGAGCGCACGGTCACCGTCGGTGTCGGCCACGGGAAGAAGGCGGCTCATCACATCGACGCCTGGCTGCGTGGGGCACAGGCCGAACGGCCGGCGAAACACCCGACGGCAACATTTGACGCGCTCAACCTCTGGTACTTCGGTGACGCGGCGCGGCGTCAGCAACCGGAACTCCAACCTGTAGAACGCGTCGAGTCTTTTGCGGAGGTCGTCGGCGGTTTGTCCGCCGAAGCGGCGACCTACGAGGCGGGGCGTTGCCTCTCCTGCGGCAACTGCTTCGAATGCGACGGCTGCCTGGGGGCCTGCCCTGAGGACGCGGTGATCAAACTCGGGGTCGGGCACCGATACGAGTTCGACTACGACAGGTGCACCGGCTGCGCTGAGTGCTTCGATCAGTGCCCGGTCCACGCCATCGAGATGTTTCCGGAGCCGAAATGACCCGCGCCACGGTGGACGGCAATGAGGCATGCGTTTCGGTCGCCTACCGACTCAACGAAGTGTGCTGCATCTACCCGATCACACCGTCGTCACCGATGGCCGAGTTGGCCGATGAATGGTCAAGCGCGCAGCGGCCCAACGTGTGGGGCACCATCCCGACGGTGGTCGAGATGCAAAGCGAGGGGGGTGCGGCGGGCGCTCTGCACGGCTCGCTGCAGAGCGGTGCGCTGTCGACGACGTTCACCTCGTCGCAGGGCCTGCTGTTGATGATTCCGAACATGTACAAGATCGCCGGTGAACTGACGTCGGCTGTCATCAACGTGGCAGCCAGGTCGATTGCCGCACAGGGATTGTCGATCTTCGGCGACCACTCGGACGTGATGGCGGTGCGGCAGACGGGATTCGCGCTGCTCGGGTCGGCTTCGGTGCAGGAGGCCCACGACCTGGCACTTGTCGCCCAGGCGGCCACGCTCGCGACCCGGATCCCGTTCGTACACTTCTTCGATGGATTCCGAACCTCCCATGAAATCAACACGATTGAGACGCTTTCCGATGATGATCTGCGGGCGCTGGTACCCGAGGATCTAATCAGGGCGCATCGCGGACGGGCACTGTCCCCGGAACGGCCGTTCATCCGCGGCACCGCCCAGAACCCCGATGTCTACTTCCAGGCCAGGGAAACCGTCAACCCGTTCTACGCACGCGTGCCGGAAGTGGTCGAGAATCTCATGGCCCGCCTCGGCGAGCGCACCTGCCGAACGATGCACATCGTCGACTACACCGGACACCCAGACGCGGAACATGTTCTGGTACTGATGGGTTCGGGCGCCGAGACAGTGAAGCAGACCGTCGACGCCCTCGTCCAACGCGGTGAGCGGGTCGGTGTGGTGCAGGTGCGGTTGTACCGACCGTTTCCCACCAGAGCACTCCTCGATGCTCTGCCGTCGACGGTGCGCACGGTCGGTGTGCTGGACCGCACGAAGGAGCCCGGTTCGATCGGTGAGCCGTTGTATCTGGACGTCGTCGCGGCACTGGCCGAGGCACATGCCGACGGCGAACGGCCTGCCATGCCACGCGTGACCGGCGGACGCTATGGCCTGTCCTCGAAGGAGTTCACTCCCGCGATGGTGGCCGGCGTGTTCGCCGAACTCGCCTGCGAGCGGCCGCGGCGGCGGTTCACGATCGGCATCGACGACGACGTCTCAGGGACCAGCGTCGACTACGACCCGTCGTTCAATATCGAGTCGCCCGACACGGTCCGGGCGATCTTCTTCGGGCTTGGATCGGACGGAACGGTCAGCGCGAACAAGAACACCATCAAGATCCTGGGGTCTGAAGAGGGTCTGCACGCCCAGGCCTACTTCGTCTACGACTCGAAGAAGTCGGGGTCGCAGACCGAGTCGCACCTGCGCTTCGGGCCGCATGCCGTCCGGGCCCCTTACCTGGTAACCGGAGCAAATTTCATTGGCTGCCATCAGTTCCGGTTTCTCGAGAAGGTCGACGTGCTCGGTCGGGCGGCCGCAGGCGCGACGCTGCTGCTGAACTGCCGCCTGCCTTCTGGAAAGGTCTGGGACGCGCTGCCGCGGCTTGTCCAGGAACAGATCCTGGACAAGAAGATCACGCTCTACACCGTCGACGCCGACCGGATCGCGCGCGATGCCGGGTTGGCAGGGCGAATCAACATCGTCCTGCAGACCTGCTTCTTCGCGATCTCCGACGTGCTGCCCCGTGAACGGGCCATCGCGAGGATCAAGCAATCGGTGGCGAAGACGTACGGCAACCGCGGCGCCGAGGTGCTGGCCAAGGAATTGGCCGCGGTGGACGGCGCAGTGGCCGGGTTGCAGCGGATCGACGTGCCGACGCTGGTCACCTCCGTCCGCGAACCGGTGCCGACGGTGCCGGAGTCAGCGCCGGAGTTCGTCCGCACCGTGACCGCGGAGATGATGGCCGGCCGCGGAAACCTACTGCCGGTCAGCGCACTTCCGGTGGACGGCACCTACCCGAGCGGCACGACCGCCTACGAGAAGCGCAACATCTCCGACCTGGTTGCGGTCTGGGATTCCGACAGCTGCATCCAGTGCGGCAACTGCGGCTTCGTCTGCCCGCACAGTGTGATCCGATCCAAGTTCTACGACAAGTCACAGCTGACCGGGGCGCCGGACGAGTTCGACTCCGCACCGCTGGACGCCGTCGGCCTGCCCAACTCCCGGTTCTCACTGCAGGTGTACGTCGAGGACTGCACAGGCTGCGGCTTGTGCGTCGAGGCCTGCCCGGTCGTCATTCCGGGCCCCACCGTCACCAAGGCGATCAACCTCGGCCCCGCCGAGCCGCGGGTGGTCACCGAGCGGAAGAACATCGATTTCTTCGAGTCTCTACCGACCAATGACCGATCCCGGGTGGACTTCGGCACAGTGCGCGGAACCCAGTTCCTGGAGCCGCTTTTCGAGTTCTCCGGCGCGTGCGCGGGGTGCGGCGAGACGCCGTACCTCAAGCTGCTCTCCCAGCTGTTTGGAGACCGGCTGATGGTCGCCAACGCAACCGGCTGCTCGTCGATCTATGGCGGCAGTCTGCCCACCACGCCCTGGACCACCGACGCCGACGGGCGGGGCCCGGCGTGGTCGAACTCCCTTTTCGAGGACAACGCCGAGTTCGGGCTTGGACTGCGGTTGGCCAGCGACGCACACGTCCAGCTGGCCCGGCGCCGACTCGCCGAACTGCGCGAGGCCGTTGGCGCGGAACTGGTGGACGAGATTATGAACGCCCCGCAGCTGCGGGAGTCTGAGCTGGCGGCCCAGCGTGAGCGGGTGGCCCAGTTGAGGGAGCGCCTCAGTGCCCTCGATCCGGCTACGACGGCTGACCTGCTCAGTGTGGTAGACCACCTGGTCCGGCGCAGCGTGTGGATCGTCGGCGGGGACGGCTGGGCGTACGACATCGGGTCCGGCGGGCTCGACCACGTGTTGGCGACCGGGCGCAACGTCAACGTGCTGGTGCTCGATACCGAGGTGTACTCGAACACCGGCGGCCAGATGTCCAAGTCAACACCACTGGGCGCGGTCGCCAAGTTCGCCGCCGCCGGAAAGACGGTGCCGAAGAAAGACCTTGCGCTGCAGGCGATCGCCTACGGGAACGTCTACGTCGCCAAGGTCGCCATGGGGGCTGACGCTCAGCAGACTCTGCAGGCATTCCGCGAGGCGGAGGCATACGACGGGCCGTCGCTGGTGATCGCCTACAGCCAGTGCATCGCGCATGGCATCGACATGCGTCTCGGGATGGATCAGCAGTACCGCGCCGTCGCCAGCGGACACTGGCCTCTGCTCCGCTACGACCCGGTACTGCGCGCCGCAGGGAACAATCCGTTCCTACTCGATTCGCACCGACCACGGATCCCCCTTGCCGACTATGTCTACAGGGAACTGCGCTACCGCTCACTGGCCAACTCCGATCCCGTCGAAGGCGAAAGGCTGCTCGGGTTGGCCGAGCAGGCGATCGAACAGCGCTGGAATGTCTACGAGGAGATGGCTTCCCGCGGGCCGGAGCACTTCCACCCCGACGCTCGCAGGGAACGCTGATGGAACTGTCGACTCGCTATCTGGGCCTGGACTTGCGCAACCCGCTGGTCGCGTCGGCGTCCCCGCTGTCGAAGACCGTCGATGGTGTCCGGCGCCTCGCCGACGCCGGGGTCGGTGCGGTGGTGCTCTATTCGCTGTTCGAGGAGCAACTACGCCGCGAAGTCGAGGAGAATGCACGCCTTGCCGTCGCAGGCACGGAGAGCTTCGCCGAGTCGCTGTCGTACTTCCCGGCGGCGGCCGACGACGACCACGGTCCACGCCGGTACCTGAGCCTGCTCGAACGCGCGGCCGCCGCCGTCTCGGTTCCGGTGATCGGCAGTATCAACGGCAGCACACCGGGCAGATGGGCCGGATACGCCCGATCGATGCAGGATTCCGGCGCGGCCGCCATCGAGTTGAACATCTACTACCTGCCCGGCGATCCGCACGTCAGCGGCCGCGACGTCGAACAGCGCCACCTCGACATCCTGGAGCGGGTCAAGGAAGCGGTTACCGTTCCGGTCGCAGTGAAGCTCAGTCCGTACTTCAGCGCGACTGCTGAAATGGCACGTCGCCTGGACCTCGCCGGTGCGGACGGGTTGGTGCTGTTCAACCGATTCCTCCAGCCTGACATCGACCCCGAGACGCTGGCGGTGGCGCCGGGGACATCGTTGTCGCGGGCGGGTGAGGCGCGGCTGCCTTTGACGTGGATTACCCTTCTGCACGGACGGATTGGCGCCTCGCTTGCCGCGACGACGGGCGTCGAGGGGTCCAAGGAACTGATCAAGTACCTCCTTGCCGGCGCGGATGTCGTGATGACCGCGTCAGCACTTCTGCGTCACGGTCCCGACTACGCTGCCGTGATGCTCGACGGTTTGTGCCGATGGATGCGGCGCAAGGGATACACCACGGTCGACGAATTTCGTGGACTGCTTGCTGTCCCCATCGGAGCTGACGAAGCCGCCCGCGAACGCGGCGACTACGTCAGCGCGCTGCGGCGGGCCAACAGCGCCGGCTTCGGCCCGTGGTGATCACTCGCTGCGAAGCCCGTCGGGCCACCTCAGCCGGCGACGGCGAGCACTTCTTCGAAGCCTGCGATGAGGCACTCATAGAAGACGTCGTAGTCGGGTATCGCCCCGGTGTCGACGTCGATGCCCAGCGCACAGGTGTCGACGTAGGTGAGCAGCGTGACATTGACGGCCGAGCCGATCGTCGGGCCGAACGCGTACTGCATCAGCACCCGGGCACCGCCGAGGAATACCGGCACCGGGACGCCCGGCACATCGCTGGCGAGGAAGTCGACGTGCCGCAGGATCGAGCCGATGTACCAGCGTGGCATCAGGTTGAGTGCTCCGGCAATCCACTGGGTATAGGGCAGCGATCTCTCACGGCGCACCTTGCCGGTCTGCTCGTGGATGGCGCCGATGCGATCTGCCGGGTCGACGACGCCGACGGGAACGTCGAACCGCATCAACGTGATCCGGTTGCCACCCATCTCGTCACCCTCGGCCCTCAGGCTGATCGGCATCGACAGGTGCAGGTCGCCGACCGGGACACCGTGCCTCTCGTGGTACCGCCGCAACCCGCCTGCCAATCCGGCGACGAACGCGTCGTTCAACGCTCCGCCGCAGCGGTGCGCCGCCTCCCGTAGCTGCGGCATCGGTACCTGATGCACGCCAAGGCGCCGGGTCAGGCTCCGGTTCTTCATCAGAGGAGACCCGGTGCGAGTCACTGGCCGAACGGTTCGGTAGATCGAAGCCGCAGTGGCCGTTACGGATTCGACGGTCGCCATCGGGCGGCGGATGCTGTTGTAGATCATTTTCGGGGCCGAAGCGATGGCTCCCGCCATCGTCGATGCGACCAGTCCCGCGTCGTAGCCGAACACGTCGCGGTATCCGCTCGACCACGGCGGACGGGCCACCTCCGGCGGAGCCGGCAACGGGTCGTGCTCTTCAGCCAGCTCGGAAAGGTCGAACAGCGTCATCCCGATCTGAACACCGCCGACACCGTCGGTGAGGGAGTGATGAAACTTGCACAGCACCGCCGCACCTCCACCCTCGAGGCCGTCGATCAGCGTGACCGTCCACAACGGGCGGGCCCGGTCGAAGTCCTCCATCTCGGCGACCCGGGCGATCTCCAGTACCCCGTCGAGGGTGCCCGGGTCAGGCGCCGCCATCCGTCGGATGTGGAAGTCGAGATCGAAGTCCGGGTCGTTTTCCCACCGTGGCGGCGCCGGAGGAGTCGACTCAATCACACATTGCCGGAACATCGGCAGTTTCCGGGTGACGAGGTCGATCCGGTCGCGCACGTCAACCCAGTCCGGCGACTTCTCCAGTAGCAGAACAGTGACGACGGTCGACCGCAGTCGTGGATCGCTTTCCATCGCCCAGGTGAATGCGTCGGTGCTGCGCATGAATTCAGTCATTCTCACTCCCACACGCAAACGTACGCCCGCGACGCGGCACGTCAGCACACTCGGCCCAACTGAGGACTTAGTGCCCTAAGGTTCGGCGTCACTCATCGGAGCAGCAAGGCACTGCCACCCAAGGTCTTTCGGCCCTTACCACTGGGCCGATGGCGGCGTTGAGTCGAGTTCAGCGAGGGTGCGACAAGACCGTAGTCGACCCTCGGCCGCCGATTGGCAGCGCAGAGCAGACACTGAGCATCACGAACGCCGGGAAGACGCGTATGACTATTGATGGCGACCTCACATCCACGACGGCTTCCGCAGCGAATGTGGCCTCGATGTTTCTCGACCGCGTGCAGACGTCGGCGGATAAGGAGGCTTTCCGTTATCTTGTTGCCGGCGACTGGGTCTCGGCGACCTGGCGACAGACTGCGAATCGCGTCGAGGCGCTGGCGGCCGGACTTCTGGCGCTGGGCATCGAGACCGAGCACCGAGTCGGCATCGCGTCGAGCACGCGATACGAGTGGATCCTGGCTGATCTGGCGATCATGTGCGCCGGGGCCGCCACCACCACCGTGTATCCCAGTACCAATGCCGGCGACACCGCCTACATCCTGGCCGACTCGCAATGCCGCATCGTGTTCGCCGAGGACACCGGGCAGCTGGCGAAGCTGACCGAACGCCGCGCGGAGCTGCCCAACCTCACCAAGGTGGTGCTGTTCGACGGCACCGGCGACAGCGACTGGGTGATCACCCTGGCCGACCTGGCCAAGTCGGGCGAGAAGTATCTACTCGAGCATCCATCGGGCGTGCGGAAACGAACCGACGCGATCGCCCCGGAGCAATTGGCGACGTTGATCTACACCTCGGGAACCACTGGACGGCCCAAAGGCGTGCGGTTGCCGCATTCGGTCTGGGCGTATGAGGGGTCGGCAGTCGCCGGGCTGAAGATCCTCGGCGAGGACGATCTGCAGTTGTTGTGGTTGCCGATGGCCCACGCATTCGGCAAAGTCCTGATGACCACTCAGCTGGCCTGCGGGTTCGTCACCGCGATCGATGGGCGCGTCGACAAGATCGTCGACAACCTTGCGGTAGTCAAGCCGACGTTCATGGGCGCCGCACCCCGCATCTTCGAAAAGGCGCACGCCCGCATCGTCACCACCCAGCAAGCCAAGGGTGGCCTTCGGGCACGGCTGTTCGCGGCGGCATTCTCCACCGGGCTTGAGGTGAACCGCCGACGGCGCGCAGGCCAGGCCGTTTCGCTGCCGATGTCGCTGCTCTACAAGCTGTTCGACCGGCTGGTGTTCAGCAAGGTGCGTGAGGCGTTCGGGGGGCGTATCCGGTTCTTCATCTCCGGCGCGGCACCGTTGAACCGCGACATCGGCGAGTGGTTCCACGCCGCGGGCCTGCTAATCCTGGAAGGCTACGGCCTGACCGAGACCACGGCCGGGGCGTGCATCAACCGGCCCGATCACTACAAGCTGGGCACCGTGGGCTTGCCCTTCGACGGTACGTCGATACGCATCAACGGCGACCGAGGCGAAATCCAGATCTGCGGCGGCGCTGTGATGGACGGCTATCACAACCTGCCCGACAAAACGGCGGACGCGTTCACCGACGACGGCTGGCTGCGCACCGGGGACGTGGGCACAATCGACGCCGACGGGTTCCTCACCGTCACCGGCCGGATCAAGGAGATCTTCAAGACCTCCGGTGGCAAATACGTCGCCCCGCCGGCGATTGAGGCGAAGTTCATGGCGATGTGTCCCTATGCCAGCCAGTTCATGGTGTTCGGGGAAGCCCGCAACTACTGCGTGGCGTTGATCGCCCTGGATGCCGACCTGATGTCGGTGTGGGCAGCCGAGAACGGTCTCAACGGCGCGACCTACGAGGAGCTGGTCAACGCGCCCGCGGTGCGGGACATGGTCGCCGGGCACATCGGCGCACTCAACGCCGAACTCAACCGATGGGAAACCGTCAAGAAGTGGGCGCTGTTAGACCACGATCTGTCCATCGACCGCGGTGAGCTGACACCCTCACTGAAGGTCAAACGCTCGGTGGTCGCCGAACAGAACAAGCACATCCTTGATGCCCTCTACACCTGATCAGCGACCAGATACCCCGGCCGGCGAGAGATAGGCCGCGGCATCGTCCAGATTCCGCTGCGCCGCACGCGTCAAACCCATTTCGAGTTCGAATTCATATCCTCTGATCGCGAGCACGTGCACGGCCGGCAAGTGTTCGAAGCACTGCTGACAGGTCGCCATGATCGCGGGGATCGAGATGGCGTGCGACGTGAAACTGAAGTCCATTTTCGGCGCCACACGCTCCAAGGTGAACGATTCCACTGAAGCACTTTTGGTGGCATCGATGAACAACACCCGCTCTTTGTTGCTGATCAGTTCGGCGTCCTCGAGCAGTAGTTGATAGTTCTTGTGCATCTCTGCGTTCGAGCAGAGTCCTTCCGCCTGAAGCCAATCGACGAAGGCCCAGCCCAAACCGTCGTCCTGCCGACCCACGTTGCCGATCCCGTAGATCAGGCAGGAGTCGTCATCGAAGTCGTCGAGTGTCATGAACCGGTTGCCGAACGGACGCGTTCGTTGATCACGTTCCCCGCCGGATCACGGACGGTCACGATCAGGGGCATCTGCCCGAAGGCGTGCGTCGCGCAACTCAGGCAGGGATCGAACGCGCGGATCCCGACTTCGATGGCGTTCATCATCGCTTCGGTGATCTCGCCGCGACCCACCAGGTAGTCCCCGGCCACGGAGCGCACCGTGCGGTTGAGGACCTGATTGTTGTGGGTCGTTGCCACGATGAGGTTCGCGAAGGTGATGTCACCTTCCGCACCGGCACGGTAGTGATGAAGCAACGTGCCGCGCGGGGCTTCGACGACACCGATGCCCTCACCGTCCCATGCGTCGGCAGCGGGAGTCACGATCAGGTCCTCGTTCTGCAGGTCAGTATCGCGCAGCAATTCTCCTATCAATTCCGCGGCGTGGAGCACTTCGATGGTCCGCGCCCAATTGGTATGCAACGTCATGTTATTCGCGGCACCGCCGGTGTACGCGTGGAAACGCTCCAGCGCCTCCTGAGCGCGCGGCGTCGAGAGCGACTTCGTGACGTTCATCCGCCCGAGCGGCCCCACCCGAACCGAGCCCTCTTCCCTGCCCAGATCCTTCAGGAACGGGAACTTCATGTACGTCCATTCTTCGACAGCTTCCGAAAAATGGTCGAGGTAGTCGTGATAGTCGAACTCACGGACGACGTTCTTGTCCCCGTCGACGATGCGTAGCATGCCGTGGTAGTAATCCACGTTGCCTTCGGCGTCGACCAGGGACATGTTGAGGGCGGGAACGTTCGCGAAGCCGTCCACCGCGCTTCGGTTCTTTTCGTGGAAGTCGTAGAACAGTCGAAGACCGTCCTGCGCGTAGTCGATGATCTCGTCGATCGAGGGGAGCCCTTCCTCGCCGTTGAGCAGACGGTCGCATTCGGCGCGGCTCAGATTCTTGTCGACGCCTCCTGGCACCGAGTTGATGCCGTGCATTCGCCTGCCGAAGACGGTCTTGATGACCTCCTGGCCCCATTTGCGCAGCATGATCACTCGCCGCATCAACGCAGGGTCGGCCTCGATGAGGCCGAGGAGGTTGCGCTGCTCGGGGGCGGCGTCCATCCCGAACATCATCTCGGGGACCACCAGGTAGAAGTATGCCGTCGCATGGGATTGCAGCATCTGCGCGTAGTGGCCGAGACGACGGATCTTCTCTGCCGTCCGCGTTATTCCGACGTCCGAGTTCGCGCCGGCGCCGATCATGTCGTCGAGCACCTTGGCCCCGCACAGATGGTGACTGACGAAGCAGATACCGCAGATGCGTTGCATCAGCATCGGAGCCTCCCAGAACGGGTGGCCCTGAACGAATTTCTCGAATCCGCGGAACTCGACGACATGCAGCCTGGCGTTGACGACGTTGCCGTCGTCGTCGAGGTTCACGGTCACCTTGCCGTGGCCCTCGATGCGGGTGACGGGGTCGATGACAAGCTTTCTGCTCACGCTTGGCCTCCGGGATCAGTCGTAATGATTCAGCGAGCGCGGCAGTGCGACCGGGCGGCCATGTATCAGATCGTCGAGCACCGCGAAGATGGCATCCGCATCCGGTGGGCAACCGGGGATGAAGTAGTCCATCTTGACCACTTCGTGGCAGGGGTACACCTTGGTGGTGATTCGGGGGATATCGGGGTGGGACGGGATGACGGGCTCTGCACCCGGAACCGCGGTGGGCGAGTTGATATACGCCTCGGAAAGACAGTCCTTCAACTCGAAGACATTGCGCATCGCCGGGACTCCGCCCCAGATGGCGCAGGCTCCGACGGAGATCAGGACGTCGCAGTTATCCCGGAAATGTCGCAACGTTTCGATGTTGTCCTCATTCGCGACACCACCTTCGATGAAGCCGATCGCACAACGCTCGGTGATTCTCTTGATATCGGTGAGTGAGGACCGGTGAATGGTGACCTTCGTCAGGAGCGGAATGATCCGCTCGTCCATGTCGAGAAACGACAGCGTGCATCCCCAGCAACCGCACAAACCAATCATCGCCACTTTGATCTTGCCCTCGCGGGCCACCGTAAGCGCCGGATCCGCTGGTGTTGCGGGCATTTCGTGCGACGCGAT
Organism: uncultured Actinomycetota bacterium; assembly: GCA_963713225.1. Taxonomy (GTDB): domain Bacteria; phylum Actinomycetota; class Actinomycetes; order Mycobacteriales; family Mycobacteriaceae; genus Mycobacterium. Next base: position 54,346 of record CAVQLB010000009.1, read on the forward strand.
TTCGTTGGTCACGGCGCACCGGACTCGTCTGATGTGCCGAGAGCCCGTTCGCGGACGGACTCGATTTCGTACGTGCGCCGGCCGATCGGTACGTCGAAGCCGACCCGTTTTTCGAGGATTGCGCCGACGGGGCAGATCTCGACGGCATAGCGGACCTGCGTGTCCGGCATGGCGTTGGCACGTTCGGTATCGACTTCGATCCGAGACTCGGCGCCGCGGTGGCTGATGCTGAAGATCTTCTGGCCGGTTTCTTCGTCGCGGACGAATTCCACGCAGCGCTGGCAGAAGATGCAGCGATCCCGCTCCAGCCATATCTTGTCCGAGACGTGGTCCCGCTCTCGATGCGGGAACCGGTACGGGAAGCGTGAGACCAGCATGTCCACCTCGTAGCCGACCGCTTGCAGGGTGCAGCGGCCGCTCTTCTCGCAACTCGGGCAGTTGTGGTTGCCTTCGGCGAACAGCAGTTCCACCAGCGCCTTGCGGATGTCAGCGGTTTCCGGTTCGTCGACTTCGACTTTCAGGCCGTCCGAGACCCGAACCGTACACGCCGCGACCACGGCGCCGTTCGACCTTGACCGAGCACACCCGGCATGTCCCGAGGCACGGTTTGCCCTTGAGGTAGCACAGCGTCGGGATGTACACACCGGCCTCGGCGGCAACGTCGACCAGGATTCTGTCCTCATCCGTCGACACCGGTACTCCATCGATCTCGATGTGGATGGTCATGCTGTCCCGTCCGTCTCCAGCTCGGTCACTGCCTTGTCGTACCCGGCTAGGGCAGCATCGAGATCGAACGAGTGCAGCAGTGCCTGCTCCTGAGTGCGCAACCTGCTCCGATAGATCTCGGGAAACTTCTCCATGGTCGTCAGAATGGGATTGGCTGCGGTGGCCCCGAGGCCGCACCGACTGGCCGTTCGCACCAGCGCACCCCAACCGGCCACGTCGTCCAGATCCTCTTGGGTCGCGACGCCCGCCATGACGAGTTTCACCTTGTTGTGCAGATCGACTGTGCCTGCCCGACAGGGGACACATATGCCGCAGGACTCGTCTACGAAGAACCGTGTGTAGTCCTTGACACAGTCCAGCAGGTCACGGGTGGTATTGAAGATGGTGACGGCGCCATTGCACGGGATGTCCTCGTAGGCGATCCGACGTCGGCCGTCCGTCGCAACCGACAGACACTCCCCCGACGGGCCACTGATCTGGACCGCGCGAGCGTCCTGCGCGCCGACCATGGACAGCACTTCGTCGAGGGTGATGCCCCACTCGACCTCGTAGACACCCGGACGGTCGCAGTCCCCTGCGACGCTCAGCAAGCGTGCGCCCGCCGAGTCGGGCGTGCCCATGCGGCGGAACCATTCAGCGCCTTCCTCGATGACGCGGGTTGCGGCAGCAAAGGTTTCGACGTTGTTGACGCAGGTGGGTTTGCCGAGGTAGCCCTCCTGGACCGGGAAGGGCGGTTTCAGCCGGGGCGTACCCCGCTTGCCCTCGCAGGACTCGATCAGAGCCGACTCTTCACCGCAGACATAGGAACCGGCGCCCATCTGGATACGGATGTCGAAATCGAATCCTGGTCGCCCGCCGACACCGCAGCCGAGCAGCCCGTCGTCCCGGAGTTGCTGCAGCTGGCGTTCCAGATAATGCTTGAGGTAGACGTATTCGGCACGGAGGTAGACGATTCCGTGCCTAGAGCCGATCGCGTAGGCGGCAATGACCATCCCCATGAATACATCCCGAGGCGATCGGGTCAGGAGTGCCCGGTCCTTGAACGTGCCGGGTTCACCCTCGTCGGCATTGCAGATGACGTACTTCTCGTCGCCAGGGGCGGCCCGGCACAGCTGCCACTTCAGCCCTGTTCGAAAACCCGCACCGCCGTATCCGCGCAGCCCGGATTCGGTGACCGTGCCGATCGTCTGCTCGGGCGTACCGGCGAGGCAGTTCTTGAGCAACGCTTTGTAATCTGTCTCACCACGGAAGAACACCGGCCCCCGCGTGTGGACGTTGGACTGCACCAGAGCTTCGACGTAGGCGATGCCGTCATCGGGTAGCCCGGCCGGGTTCGCGATATCAGCGGCCGCTCTCCCCGTTTTCAGCTGCGCGATGATCTCTGCGACGGACTCAGGCGTCAGTCGCGTGAACACCACGCTGTCGATCATCATCGCCGGCTCCTGATCGCTGAGCCCGATGCACGGCGTTTCGAACAGGCCGAACATCCCCGCTTCGTCGGTTCCTCCGAACCGAACCCCTGTCTCCTGCGCGAGCGTGTCGTGCACCGCCTGATATCCATCCATCTTGGCAATCACCGTGTTGCTCAGGTAAATCCGGTGCCGTCCGGATGGCTTGCCATGGAAGAAGTGATAAAAGGACGCCGTCTCCACGATGTCCAGCGGAGTCCGATGCAACGCGGTCGCGATCTGTGGCAAATGTTCATCGGGAATATAGCCGCAGAGGTCCTGAACATCCCACAGGATGTCGATCAACCGCGTTCCGTCGTAACCGTACCGCCGCAGTACAGATTCGATGTCTGCGTTCATCTGGCACCGGGCCGCAGCCGTGGATCCAGCGCACGAAGCGTCATCGGTGAACGCGTCGACCCGTTCCACCGATCCTGCTGATCGCACTGCCTGCAATGGCGAATCACTCAACATCGCAGTCTAATCCCTACTCGCCCTGGAGCGGTGGACTGCGGGATAGGCCGCAATGCGTGGAGCACGGAAGGGTCCTCGATCGTCGATGGCATGGGTTCGTCCTTACCGTGGGCGATGCCACGCATCGTCTTGCGCAGTATCTTGCCCGAGCGAGTCTTGGGTATCGCCTCGACGACGTCGACGAGCTTGACGCACGCCCACCGGAGCGCTATCCGAATAATCTGCACTGTGGGGCATTTCGCATTCCTCATCGCATGAGCAGCAGCCACGGCCATCTGGGCCTACTCGAACGTATCCATTCCGCCGGCTAGCGCGCCGGGGTCGTAGTACCCCACGCATCCGCCAAAGGTCCCGATCCGCCGCGGTCGACAATGCGCCCGTCCGATTACATCTCGAGCGGTCCTGTGGGTGACTTACGGCCCAAGATCAAGGACCAAAGCCTCCTCAGCCCTCGTTGAAGCGGTCCTAGCGTCAGTGACGTGAGGCGATATCCAAGACCTCGCGCCATCTCGAGTTGGGAGACGACGATGTCCGACACCGTACTCACGAGGCCCGAACCGGCCCGTCCCCCCGCGGTGAAACGCGGCCTGGGCCTCGCCGCCCTGACGGCGATCGTCGTCGGGTCGATGATCGGCAGTGGCATCTTCGCACTGCCCTCGCAGATGGCCGTCAGCGCCGCTCCCGGGCCTCTTCTCATCGGCTGGGTGATCACCGGTGTCGGCATGTTGACGCTGGCGTTCGTCTTCCAAACCCTGGCGACCCGCAAGCCGGACGTCGACGGCGGCGTCTACGGTTACGCCCGCGCAGGGTTCGGCAACTACATCGGCTTCACCTCTGCCTTCGGCTACTGGGTGTCGGCCTGGGTCGGCAACGTCGCCTACCTTGTTCTGCTGTTCTCGACGCTGGGCTACTTCTTCCCCGGATTCGAGGGTGGCGCAACGGTTCCCGCGATCATCGGCGCGTCGGTGGTGCTGTGGATAGTGCACGCCATGACACTTCGTGGCGTCCAGACTGCCGCCTTCGTCAACGTCATCGTGACCATCGCGAAGGTGGTGCCGATCCTGGTGTTCATCGCCATCGCCGCGGTCGGTTTCAAGGCAGGGCTGTTCTCCGCCGACTTTTGGGGCCGAACGACGGAGATCGAGGGAGCTTCACTCGGCGACACGATGACGCAAGTCAAGAACATGATGCTGGTCACCGTGTGGGTGTTCATCGGCATCGAGGGCGCCTCCGTCTACTCCCAGCGCGCCAAGAAGCGCAAGGATGTCGGCCGGGCCACAGTGTTTGGCTTCCTCGGGGTACTGGCTCTGCTGCTGATGGTCAACTTGCTTTCGTACGGCCTGATGGCGCAGGCGGAACTCGCCGGGGTACCAGACCCGTCGATGGCCGGGGTGTTGGCGAACGAGGTCGGTAGCTGGGGCGCGGCCTTCATCTCTATCGGCTTGGTCATCTCTCTGCTCGGCGCTCTCATCGCATGGGTGATGCTGTGCGTCGAGATTCTGCGCCTGCCCGCCCTCGAGCACGTGATGCCGAAGGCGCTCGCCCGCGAGAATGCCCACGGCGCGCCGGCTAGCGCGCTGTGGCTGACCAACCTGTGCGTGCAGGCTCTGCTGCTGTGGACCCTTGCCAACGAGAGCACCTACACCAATCTGGTGTACCTGGCGACGTCGCTGATCCTGCTGCCCTACCTGTGGTCGGCGGCCTACCAGGTGCTGTTGGCGCTGCGCGGTGAGGCGTATCAGTCGGGCCGTGGACGCGTGCGCGATCTCGTCATCGGCATGGTTGCGTTGGGGTACGCGGTGTGGCTGGTGTACGCGGGCGGCTGGCAGTATCTGCTGGTCGCGGCGATGTTCTATCTCATAGGCACCGCGCTCTACCTTTGGGCGCGTCGGGAAAGTCGCTTGCCCGCGTTCACCAAACCCGAGCTCGTCGTCGTCGCAGTGGTTGCGCTGACCTCCGTCGCCGCGGTCGCACTGATGGCCACCGGCAACCTATCGGTCCTGTGAACGCGCCCGAAGCCCGGCTTGGTGTCTGGTCTGAGACGGGCCGGCTGCGGAAAGTCCTGGTCTGCGCGCCCGGACTTGCCCATCAACGGCTTACCCCGGACAACTGCCACGATTTACTGTTCGACGACGTCATCTGGTTGCAACAGGCCCGCCGCGACCACTTCGACTTCGTCGCCAAGATGGTCGATCGCGGCGTCGAGGTCCTCGAGCTCCAGGATCTGCTGGCCGACGTCGTGGCGAAACCCGACGCGCGCGAGTGGCTGCTGGATCGCAAGGTGACCGACGATCTGGTCGGACCTGGGCTGACCCACGAGATCCGGGCCTGGCTGACCGGGCTGGCTCCGGATCGGCTCGCGGAGTTGCTCATTGGCGGGGTCGCCTACCAAGACGTGGTCGACGAAGTGGACAGCAGCTTCCTCTCGCTCTTCAGCTCGTTGGACCCGGCGGGGTTCGTCATCCGGCCGCTGCCCAACACGCAGTTCATGCGCGACAACTCCGCCTGGATCTTCGGTGGCGTCACGCTGAACCCGATGTACTGGCCGGCGCGGCGTCAGGAGACGCTGCTGACCACCGCGGTGTATAAGTTCCACCCCGCCTTCGCCGACGAGAAGTACGACGTGTGGCTGGGCGACACCGACGGACGGCCCGCCGACCACGGTCTGGGCACCCTCGAGGGCGGCGACGTGATGCCGATCGGCAAGGGACTCGTTGTGATCGGCATGGGCGAGCGCTCCTCCCATCAGGCGATCACCCAGGTGGCGCGCAACCTGTTCGCCGCCGGGGCGGCCGAACGGGTGATCATCGCCAGCCTGCCGAAGACCCGCTCGGCGATGCACCTGGACACGGTGTTCACCTTCTGCGATCGCGACCTGGTGACGGCGTTCGCCCCGGTCGTCGACGGGATCGTGCCGATCAGCCTGCGGCCCGACGACAGCTCACCGTCAGGCTTGGACGTCCGGCGTGAACCTAAGGGCCTCACCGCAACCATTGGCGAAGCAGTCGGCGTGGAATTCCGGGTCGTGACCACGGCCGGTGATGTCTACGGCGTCCAGCGTGAGCAGTGGGATGACGGCAACAACGTGGTCGCGCTCGACCCGGGTGTCGTCATCGGCTACGACCGAAACACCCTGACCAACACGGCGCTGCGCAAGGCTGGTGTGGAGGTCATCACCATCGACGCCAGCGAGTTGGGCCGGGGCCGTGGTGGTGGCCGGTGCATGACATGCCCGATTCTGCGCGATCCCGTCTATACCTGATCACGTCCACCAAGGAGACCCGCATGGCGTTCAACAACCGCAACCGCAGCCTGCTCAGCCTCGTCCACCACACCGATCGCGACCTGCTCTATCTGCTCGACTTGTCGCGAGATCTCAAGCGGGCGAAGTATTCCGGCGTCGGCCGGACCAGCCTGGCAGGCAAGAACATCGCCTTGATCTTCGAGAAGAGCTCCACGCGCACCCGCTGTGCGTTCGAGGTGGCGGCATACGACGAGGGTGCCCACGTGACCTATATCGACCCCGCGTCGTCGCAGATCGGCCACAAGGAGTCGATGAAGGACACGGCGCGAGTGCTGGGCCGCATGTACGACGCAATCGAGTACCGCGGCGCCGGCCAGGAGATCGTCGAGGAGTTGGCGGAATACGCCGGGGTGCCGGTATTCAACGGATTGACCGACGAATTTCACCCAACGCAGATGCTGGCCGATGTCCTGACCATGACCGAGCATTGCCCAAAGCCGCTGCACGACATCAGTTTTGCCTTCGTCGGAGATGGTCGCAACAACGTTGCCAACTCGCTGCTGCTAGTGGGCGCCAAGCTGGGGATGGACGTGCGGATCGGTGCACCGCACGAACTATGGCCGACCGAGGACCACGTGAAGATGTGCCACGAGTTCGCGTCCGCATCAGGGGCGCGGCTCACCGTCACCGACGATCCGCTCAAGGCCGTGAGCTGCGTCGACTTCATATACACCGACGTGTGGGTTTCGATGGGCGAACCGATGGAGACCTGGCGCGACCGGATCGATTTGTTGCTCCCCTTCCAGGTCAACTCCGATCTGATGGCCTCGGCACACAATCCGCGAGTGAAGTTCATGCACTGCCTGCCCGCGTTCCATAACTCCGAGACCGTTGTTGGCGCCAAGATCGCCGCGCAATACCCCCGCCTCTCCAACGGCATCGAGGTCACCGAGGATGTCTTCGAAAGCCCGGCCAACATCGCCTTCGAGCAGGCCGAGAACAGAATGCACACCATCAAGGCCGTCCTCGTGGCCGCGCTCAGCTGAGCGCGATCGCCATGCGCATCGTGATCGCTCTCGGTGGCAACGCGCTGTTGCAGCGCGGGCAACCGATGACCGCAGACAACCAACGGGCTAACATCCGCACGGCTGCGGAGTGCATCGCCGAGGTGACCCCGGGTAACGAGATCATCATCGCCCACGGCAACGGACCCCAAGTCGGGTTACTTGCGTTGCAGGCCGCGGCCTACCACGACGTCGCGCCGTATCCCCTCGACGTGCTCGGCGCACAGACCGAAGCGATGATCGGCTACGTCATCGAGCAGGAACTCGGCAACCTGCTGCCCGCCGAGCAGCCGATCGCCACCCTGCTGACGATGATCGAGGTGGACCGCGACGACCCCGCGTTCGACCACCCCACCAAGCCGATCGGGCCGGTCTACGACCGGGAGACCGCGGAGCGCCTCAAGGCCGCGAGCGGCTGCGCCATCGCACCCGACGGCGACAAGTTTCGCCGTGTCGTGGCCAGCCCAAAGCCCAAGCGGATCTTTGAGATCGAGCCGATCCGCAGCCTCGTAGAGCAGGGCACGATCGTGATCTGCGCCGGCGGCGGCGGCATACCGACGATGTACGACGAACACGGCGACCTGCATGGTGTCGAAGCCGTCATCGACAAGGACCTCGCGTCGGCGCTGCTCGCTGAGCAACTCGACGCCGAGCTGCTGGTCATAGCCACCGATGTCGACGGTGTGTACACGGACTGGGGTATGCCACACGAGGGCCGCCTCGGCCAGGTCACGCCTGACGAGCTGGCCGGCATGGACCTGCCCGCGGGGTCGATGGGTCCGAAGGTCCAAGCCGCATGCGACTTTGCGCGCAACACCGGCAACGAAGCCGCCATCGGTTCACTCACTGACATCACCAAGATCGTTGACGGCACGGCGGGGACGCGGGTGCGCACGCGCTAGGTGACGCGGCGGGTCCGCCCGCCCTCGACTTTGGGCCAAATGGCCATTGCAGAGGTGACCAACGACTCATGCCATGCAAATCCTGCCGCCCTACCGTCTTGGTATGTCTACTCCGATCCAGCGTCCGGGCATCGTGGTTGGCGTCGACGGATCGCCCGCCTCGATGGTCGCCGTTGACTGGGCGGCACGCGATTCCGCAATGCGGAATACTCCGCTCACACTCGTCCACGTCGCCAATGGCCTCGCGGGGACCTGGCCGCAGACGCCAGCACCGACCGGTTACGGCGAATGGCAACGTCGGCGGGGCGGCGAAGTCTTCGACAACGCGTTACGGATTGTCGAAGAGGCCGCGCCGGGAACTGGTCTTGATCAGGTCCAGACCGAAATGTACTACTCAGCAACCATTCCCACGCTCATCGACATGTCGAAAGAGGCCGTCATGGTCGTGGTGGGGCGCCGCGGCCACAGCGCATTCGGCAGCCTCCTTGGTTCCGTGAGCGCCGGGCTGGTCCAGCACTCCCGTTGTCCGGTCGCGGTCATCCACGACGAAGACCCGATGATGCCGTACCCAGCGCACGCCCCCGTCCTGGTCGGCATCGACGGCTCGCCGACCTCGGAGTTGGCCACCGCGGTCGCATTCGACGAGGCGTCGCGACGGCACGTGGATCTGATTGCGCTGCACGCATGGAGCGATTCACGGCTCGACGACTTTTCCGGCATAGATTGGCCGACGATGAAGTCGTCGGAGGACGAAGTCCTGGCAGAACGGCTGGCGGGGTGGCAGGAACGCTACCCCGATGTAGCGGTTCAACGCCACACCGTCTGCGACCAGCCGGCCAGTCAACTCATCGAGCGCTCGGAGGCTGCCCAACTGGTCGTCGTCGGCAGCCACGGCCGCGGCGGTTTCGCGGGAATGCTGCTCGGATCGGTGAGCTCGGCGGTCGTCCAGTCAGCCCGGATGCCCGTGATCGTGGCTCGCCAGCCTTAGGTCTCACGAAGCGCCGACGCTGTCGCGCACGGTGACATCGGCGAGGTCGGGTACGACGACATCGGCACCGTGACGGCGGAGCTCGTCGGCGTGACCTGTCCGGTCGACGCCGATGACGAGCGCAAAACCGCCGCGGCTGCCCGCTTCCACGCCGGCCTCGGCATCCTCGATGACCACTGACCGCCCCGGAACTGCGCCCAGTCTGCGAGTGGCCTCCAAGAGCACGGCGGGGTCTGGCTTGCCCGGGAGCCCGAGATCCTGGGCGACCACTCCGTCAACGCGGACGCTGAAGAGGTCGCCGAGGCCGGCGTTGTTCAGGATTCGCTCGCAGTTGCGGCTCGACGAGTAGATGCCCGTCGCGACCCCGGCGTCGGCCAACTTGCGGACGAGGACAACTGTGGACTCGAACACGGGAACGCCCGCATGCAAACTCTCGAGGAAGATCTGCTGCTTGCGCGCGCCGAGCCCGGAAACCGTGTCCTCGCTGCTATCAACAGCGGACCCCGGCGTGAGCGAGATCCCCCGCGACCCGAGGAAGTCGACCACACCGGCCTCGCGCGGCTTGCCGTCAACGTAATGCCGGTAGTCGTCGACGGTGAATGGTGAGCGGTCTTCATCGTTCCCGGCCTGCCTCCGCCGAAGAAAGTCATTGAACATCGCAGCCCACGCCGCGGCGTGAACCGACGCGGTATCGGTGACGACACCGTCGAGATCGAAGATGACCGCGTCGTGGAATCTGCGATCAATCGTCACCGTGGTGCTCACGGTGCGGTTTCGTTGATGTTCGCGCCGATGACTGTTGGGGTAGAACGGACTACACGCACACGACACCGATATCCACTGGATTCTCGGCAACCTCGAAAAGCCTCTCTGTGTCGGCCCGTGCGCACGGCGCGGTGCCGGGTGTCAGCACCATCGCCGCGCCGGCGGCGATGCCGAAGCGTACCGACTCGCTCAGCGACCAACCTCTGCTCAGACCCACCGTGATGGCCGACGTCATCGCATCTCCTGCCCCGACACCGCTGACTCCTCGGACGGGGATTGCCGAAAAACGCTTGCTCTCAGTCGAAGTAGCGAGCAAAGCCCCGTCTGACCCCAGCGATACCACAACGGCTTCGGCACGGCCACAGTCAACGATTTCGTGCGCGGCGGCCATCTGCTCGGATTCCGTGATGAGTTCGCGCCCCACGCATTCCCGCAATTCTCGCACGCTCGCCTTCAGCAGGAACACACCGGAGGTGAGGTGTCTAAGCCCGCCGCCCGAGGTGTCCAGAACCAACCGCGCGCCGAGATCCCGGCAGACCAGAGCCACCTGCTGGTAGAAATTGCTGGGTACACCCGGCGGCAGGCTTCCGCTCGCCACAACAAACGTGGCCGACGTGGCCAGGTGACGGAGTTCAACGAGGCATTCCTGTAGTTCGGCAAACGCCAGGGAAGGTCCCGGAAGCACGAACCGGTATTGCAGGCCGGTGCTGATCTCGTTGATAGTGAAGCTTTCGCGTGTCGAGCCTGCGATCTTGACGCGGCGGAACGGAACCCCCTTCGCGGTAAGGAGATCTCCGAAAACGTCGCCCGTCGCGCCGCCCGACGGAAACACCGCTGTGACCGATGCACCGAGGTTGTGGGCGACCTGCGCAACGTTGACGCCGCCGCCGCCCGGGTCGTAACGGACATCGCCACATCGAACCTTGTCGGTTGGGCGAACCACATCGGCGTCGGTGGTGATGTCGAGTGCCGGGTTCATCGTCAACGTGACGATCGAATCCATGGGATTGCCTCCTTGGTTCGCGAGCCGCTATTGATTCGACTATTTCACGGGCTTTGGCGGTAGGGGCCGAAGTCCCAGGCGTGGGTGCCATTCGGCTGCGATGTGTTGTGGGGATGAGATGCCGTCGCCAACGACGATGACCGGCCATCCGGTGTCACACACTTCGTTCCGGCTTCCTTCGCTAGACGGCGAGGCGACATATCTTCTCGGACTCCTCGACCGAGTCGGCGAGGGGCCGACTCGTATCGATCAAATGGCCATCAGTGGAAGCATCGGTGTGCTCCGCCAATGCGGCGGCGATGCGCGGCGTCGCATCGGATGTCGTCATTCGCCTTGTCTGGATCCTCGCGGCCGCCTTCTCAAGCGCGACGGAGCAGGTGAGTTCCACCATCGGCGAACTGGTCTGGTCCGCGAGCTCGCGGGCGTGCTCGCGTTGCCGGGCATCGCGCCAAGTGCCGTCAAGCACGACCGACGTGCCACTGCTCAACAAGACACGCGCGCGTCGCAAGACCTCGTCATAAACGCTGCGGACATTCTCCGGTGTGTATAGACCGGCATCGAGAACACCCGGCATTCCCGAGAGAACACCTGCCCGCTCCAGCTCCCTGCGCACACCATCGGTCGAAATAACCTGTGCCCCAAGTTGTTCAGCCAAAGCCCGGGAAAGTGTGGTTTTGCCGGTCCCGGAACCACCGCCAACGATGATCAGTTGAACCGTGCCGGCTCGGAGGTGCTTGAGCGCGATGTTGATATGCCGTCGCGCATCGGCAGCCGCCTCCTCGTGACCTTGTGCGACACGAATGCAATCGACTTTTGCACGGACTGCAGCACGGTAGGCGATGTAGAAGTTCTTCAACGACAGCGGCGCCGGATCACCTGCACATCCTGTGTACTCATCGAGGAAGAGGTTGGCGAGGTCCTCGCGCCCCAGGAATTCGATGTCCATCGCCAGGAACGCGGCGTCGTCGATAGTGTCGACGTAGCGCAGGTTGTCGTCGAATTCGAGGCAGTCAAGTATGGCTAGTTCCTCAGGCGTACAGAAGATATCGTCGGCCAGCAGATCGGCGTGGCCGTCGACGATGCGTTGCTCGTCGATGCGCTGTGCGAACAACGAAGTGCGGCCCGAAATGAATTGGGTGGCTAGCCGCTGCACCTCCTGGACGGCCGCACGGGAGATCACAGTTTCGGGATGGAGCTGCAGCTCCTCCAGGTTCTCCCGCCAGCGCCCAGAGACGGCACCAACCGTTGCCCTGTGAGTCGACCGCCGGGCCGCGAATGGCATCGGCGTGAAACCGCTCCAAGGTCTCGGCGATAGCTCGCAGTTGATCGTGAACAGGTTGACCGTTCTTGACCATCGAAGCCAGACGGGTACTGTCCGCGTAGCGGCGCATCACGATAACTGGTTCCGGCGGACCGCCGTGGGGACCGGAGAAGTCTGCGATCCCCAGATAACTGTTCCGGGAAATCCTGCTGTTCAGCGCAACCTCGCGCTCACAGGCATCCCGCCGGCACGCCAGCGTGCTGAAGTCGAGGAAATCGGTGCTCACCGGCTTCTTGGCCTTGTATGCCTTATCACCGAGAAGAATGACCAGGCCGGTGTGTGTCTCCCGCACGTGAGCGTCGAGGTTTCCCGCGATCGTCCAAGGTTCTCGGACAGTGTCCCCTGTCGCCGCCACGCCGTTCATAACCATGGATACTGCAACGTGGCCTATCCGTCACGCCAGAGCCCTTAGGCCCAGCCTTTGGGACCATTGACCCTCGTGTGAACCGGCGCAGCAGCGCGACCCTTATGTAATGCGAGACGCCATGGTGGACGCCAAAGTCATCAAGAATGCGGTGCGACTGGCCTGCCGCGCTCCATCGCTGCATAACAGCCAGCCGTGGCATTGGGTAGCAGAGGACGGCGCAGTCCAGCTGTACCTCGACAAGGATCGAGTGCTGTACTCGACCGATCACTCGGGCCGCGAAGCGCTGATCAGCTGCGGTGCAGCACTGGACCACTTTCGGGTGGCAATGGCGGCCGCGGGATGGAGGGCCAATGTCGACCGATTTCCCAACCCCAACGATCCTCTGCATCTGGCGTCGATTGACTTCAGCCCGATGGAGTTCGTCACGGACGGTCACCGTCGCCGCGCGGACGCAGTGCTGCTGCGGCGCACCGATCGCCTTCCGTTCGACGAGCCGCCGGCCTGGGACTCAGTCGAGTCGCAACTACGCAGTGCCGTGGTCGCCGACGCCGTCCGACTCGACATCATCGCAGAAGAGCGCCGGCCGGAACTAGCAGACGCCTCCCAGCTCACCGAATCGCTACGCCTTTACGACTCGTCCTATCACGCCGAACTTTCCTGGTGGACCGGGCCATTCGAGACGCGCGAGGGAGTTCCATACAGCTCGCTTGTGTCGGCACCCGAGAGCGACCGCGTCGACATCGGACGCAACTTTCCCGTCACCGGCAATACTGAGCGGCGACTTGGATTCGGCCACGACCACTCAAAGATCCTCGTGTTGTCCACATATGAGAACGGACGCGATAGTGTACTGCGTTGCGGTGAAACACTTTCCGCCGTATTGCTTGACGCCACAATGGCAGGGCTGGCCACCTGCACACTGACCCACATCACCGAACTGGGGGCGAGCCGAAACATCGTCGCGGGCCTGATCGGGCAGACCACAACGCCCCAGGTCTTGATTCGCGTGGGACAGATCCCGCAGATCGAAGACGTACCGCCCGCCACACCCCGGCGGCCGATTGATGAGGTGTTCGAACTCAGATCCAAGGACCGTTGACCCCACTCCAGGGACTTTCGACTCTCAACGCCTTGGCCGCAGTAGCCATACCGTTGGATGCAACAACCGCAACCGCAGGAGTCACCATGCGAGACTCTCCCGCATCATCGCCAGCTGTGGTCGTTGGTATCGACGGTTCACGAACCGCTATCGACGCCGCGCTGTGGGCCGTGGACGAGGCGGTGAGTCGCGACATCCCGTTACGCCTCGTCTACGCCATCGATCCGGACCACACATCAGGCAAAGAACCTCAGGACGCTGCGCGTGACCGCGCCGCTGCAGAGGTGGCGATTCGATTCGCGTACAGCGCTGTCGAGTCAACTGACAAGCCGGTGAAGATCGAAGTCGAGATACTCCAAGAGCGACCGGGACGGGCGCTAACGGAGGCGTCGAGATGGGCGCCCATGGCGTGCGTCGGCGCGATGGGCCTTCGCCACAGCGCCCAAGGCAGTATCGGTTCGACCGCGACGGCGTTCGCGACGTCGGCGCATTGTCCGGTGGCTATCGTTCGCGGCGGGCACCCGAATCGGACCGGACAACGCTGGGTCGTCGCCGAGGTCGACGAATCTGCGGCGAGCAACGGCGTCCTAGGGCGCGCCGTTGAAGAGGCGCGACTTCGCGAAGCGCCGCTTCGCGTGTTGACCTCATGGCAGTCACGGTTCACCGATGTTCATGACACGCATGCAGTGCCCGACGGCAACCGGTTGGCCAAAGGGCGGCTTGACCGCCAGGTAGCGCAGTGGAGAAAGCGGTATCCCGACCTCGAAGTGGAGACGATGGCCGTTAACGGCAGTACGTTGAAACACTTGACGGACAAAGCGGGCTCAATCCAGCTGCTCGTGGTCGGCCACGAGCGGGCCCACGGGATCAAGGACCTCATCGGCCCACCCGGATATGCCTCACTGCACGAAACAGGCTGTTCCGTATTGATTTGCGAACCGCAGAACGTATTGTGAGCGCACGTCTCGGCCGCGTCTACGGACAGGGTTTCACATGGTGAAAGTCTTTCTAGTCGATGACCACGAAGTCGTTCGTCGCGGGCTGATCGACCTTCTGAGCGCCGATCCCGAACTCGACGTCGTCGGGGAAGCCGGCTCGGTGGCCCAGGCGATGGCGCGGATACCTGCGCTTGCACCCGACGTCGCCGTCCTCGACGTGCGGTTGCCCGACGGCAACGGGATCGAGCTGTGCCGCGATCTGCTGTCTCGGCTACCCGAATTGCGCTGCCTGATGCTCACCTCGTTCACGTCCGATGAGGCGATGCTCGACGCCATCCTGGCCGGTGCGAGCGGATACGTCGTCAAGGACATCAAGGGCATGGAGCTCGCCCAGGCGATCAAGGATGTCGGCGCTGGCCGCTCCCTTCTCGACAATCGCGCCGCGGCGGCGCTGATGGCCAAGCTCCGCGGAGCCGCCGAGCACTCCGATCCGTTATCCGGGCTCAGCGACCAGGAGCGAGTCCTGCTCGATCTGCTCGGCGAGGGCCTGACGAACAAACAGATCGCCGCCAGGATGTTCCTTGCAGAGAAGACCGTCAAGAACTACGTGTCCCGATTGCTGGCCAAGCTCGGCATGGAGCGCCGCACTCAGGCGGCGGTGTTCGTGTCCAAGCTGGATCGAGATCACCGCCGCGCGGAGGAGTAGCCGGCGGGTTTCAGGATGGCCGAACCACTATCACCGGCATGCGGGCCGCTCGCGACGCTGAGCTGACCGAATCGAGCAGCAGCCCGGCGGACGACACGACGTGGCTGCCGACGACGGTTAATTGTGCGGCCTCTGACTGCTCGACAAGTGATGAGCCGGCCGGTCGAGGACGACGACACGTCGCACGTTCACGTCGAGAAACCGCACCTGCCAGCCGGCCAACGCTCGGCCAGATGGGGTTGGACGCGTGGAAGTGACAACTGACGCCTGTGGACTTGGCGAGTGCGTATGGCTCACGTGACGGCCGCCGAATCGACGCGGCGATCTGGGCGACTCGATCGAAAGCGGTGCCGTCGCGGATGTCCGCGCGGATAGATCACGTCGACTCACGATCGAAGACAGGCGGGCCTAGCGACGGAGGTAAGATATCAGCGGATCCTCGACGTGGAGTACGGCGACGAGGCATGTGCGTGGTGGAGAGGCCGGCACTGCGGCGGTCCGAGTAGCCGACGCGATGGCACGCAAGTCGCGAAGATCGAGCACGGCATGTCGGCGCCTTTGGGGCACAGTGGAAGAACCGTGGGCACTGCATCGCAAGAATCGCGGAATGCAGTGCGACGATGCGCCACGGCGTCGGATGGGAATCGATCGCGATCGCCGGTAAGCTGCTCGGGCTCGACGGCAGCTCCGCATGACTCGTTCCAAAGAATCGCGCTGTCATGTCAGCGATGATCCGGTGAACCAGGCCGCTCCTCATGTTGGGCGCACGGGATGGATAGTGGACCATTGTGGAGAGATAGCGCACGACAACGAGTCGGTCATCGAGCTACCAGCAATGGCAGAGGCCCGACGGAAGGCGACCATCAACGCCGACGAGAATCCCGTGATGCATTCGCGATTCTGATATTTGGATTCGGCTGGTCGGACGCGACCGGAAGCAGCTCTCCCCGATGTGACGTCGACCCGACGTAGCGATCCAGCGTCGAAGGATCGCCTAATTACTAAGCGAAAACAAGGTCATCGAATCGGTGCAGTTGGCAGTCGTCGGCAGTGACCGACGCAGCGCCAGATCGCGCAAATCAATGGGCCGCATCTCCCACCCGCTCACGGGCCATACGGTGAGAAGCTGGTCCTGTAGAATGCGTAATCCACTCGGCAGGGACGGAGATCGAACCGTGAGCAACCAACGTCTCGAGCATGGCACGTCTGCCAAGCTAGTGGACGGAGCGGTGATTGCGCTCCGCAAGTTGGCGCTGCCGACGCCGCCGACGTCGTCCGGTTGTACGAATCGCTCAGCGATGACGAATGCCACAACCGCTTCTTCACCGCCCACCCCGCGCACCTCCAGGCATCGGCACTATCACTGACAGAACCGTCGGACAGCCAATACGCCCTTGGCGCATTCGGATCCGGCAAGCTACTCGGCGTCGCCAGCTATTACATGGAGATCGCCACACCGGGACGTGCCGAGGTTGCGGTTGTAGTGGCTCACACCGAGCACCTGCGTGGGGTGGGTACAGCGTTGCTTCGTCGGCTCGGCGAGATCGCAAAGGAAGGTGGTGTGCATCATCTCGTCGCCGACGTGCTGGCTGAAAACCATCCCATGCATCGGGTGCTCAACGACTCCGGTTGGCGGTGCACCCGACAACCTCGACAGTTCCGTCTTACACGTCGACATCGATCTTGACGCCGTCAGTAGGCATCGCCGTCAGCGCATCGGTGAACCGTCCAGGCGGGTAACCACTTCCGAGAGATCGCGGCGCGGCGTGGACGGCAACGGATCGGCGTTCACCGGCGCCCATCCGATTCGCAGCAACATCTGTGGATAAGCCTCTCCTCCGAATACGTCCGCCTGCACCTCCGCACGCGTCTCGGCGACCTCCAGCGGCTCGGTAATCGGGCAACTCGCCAGTCCCAGCGCGGTTGCGGTCAATAGAACCAGACTCGTGGCTTCGCCGGCACGGAGCCGCGCCATCGCGTCGTCTTCGGCTGTGCCCAGTGCAATTACGACGGCACATTCGTCATTCGGATCCGCGTCAGGCGATTGAACCAGTACCGCACCTGCAAATGCCCGCGCAGGTATCGCGGCAGTTGCATCGGGTCGCGGTGCGCTTCGGGCCGGAACGCCGGCCGTCGAGGCGTATCGTCCGCTCCATGTGGCCAGCTCTGCTAGATAGTCGTAGTCGGTACGGTGCTGCCGGGCCGCGTCAGCCACGATGCGCTTGAGTTTGTCAAGGGCGTCCACTCGCAGCAGCATCACGCCGGCGCGCGCTGCTCGAGCGCCCATCAGCGCTATGTCTCTTTGCGGCACCGGCCACCGGCCGTAGTTGCGCCTGTCGGTACGGCGTCGTGGGATCGCCGCAGCCAGTGCGACATCGGCCTCTGAGGCCGGATGACGATGAAGCTCAATCGCGGCCAGGTGGTCGGGCTCAGCCGGATTCGGAAGGCGTTGAATCTTGCATTGCCACCCCAACGCCGCGAATGCGACCGCGCAATGATTCAGCGCTGCGCCGCAACTGAGCATCAAGTCCCTTGCATCCGGGTCGGTATGGGGCAGGTCCACGTCCCGGTTGGCGTAAAGGTGCAAGCCATGCTTACCTACCCTCCACATCCATGGCTGGGTGTTGTGCACCGACGGGGCTCGGCCGGCGAGCATGAGGGCTGATCGAATGGTTTCAACGTCGGGAAAGTGCACGCTCACTGGGACATCAACACCTCTCACGAAGTTTCCTATTGGTCCCACGATGCCGGTTCGAGAACACAGCGACGAGGGCCGAAAGGCCCGGATTGAAGGGACGTCAGCAATTTGCTGTCGACGTTGGGGACTGCCGAACCACGATCACTGGAACCCGCGCCGACTGCGTGACGGCCGAACTCACGGAACCAACAACGAGCCCGGCGAATCCACCACGCCCATGACTGCCCACGACCAACAGCTGGGCGGCCGCCGACTCCTCGAGCAACCGGCTGGCGGGGTTGTCTTGGCCGACTACGCGACGAACCGCGACATCGGGATAGCGTTCACGCCAGCCGGCAAGGCGTTGGGCGAGCTCTTCTTTCGGCCTGTGCGGTAACGCCATCCCACGCTACGTTCGACGTAGAAATCGGCGTGGTTCATCCATGTGTGGACGGCGACCAGTGCCACCCCGCGCCGCGATGCCTCGTCGAAAGCGATCGCAGTCGCAAGTTCTGAGGTGGGCGACCCGTCAATCCCGACCACTACTGGCGCACTGGCGGGCGTAATTCAGTCAACCGGGCGCTCATCGTGGATGACCGCTACCGGGCAATGCGAATGGCGCACCAGGCCCGAGCTGACGGAGCCCAGAAGGAGCCCTGTGCACACCACCCAGCCCACGACAGCCGACGACGATCATTTCGGCGTCCTTGGAGATGTCGACGAGAGTCAGGCACATTTGTGACCGGGAACGATCGCGATGGCTCAACGGCAATGTCGCATGTGTCGGAGACGGCGTAGGCTGCGACGCGCAGTCGCGTCACCAACGATTTGTTCGGCTCGCCGATCACGCTCTGCCAAGTAGTCCACCGAGACGGGTATATCGATCAACGCCTGGTGCGACCCAATCGATCGCGACCTTGGATGCAGCCGACCCATCAACCCCAACAATCGATTCCGTGGAACTCTTCGCCTCAGACGATCCAGAGATAGAAGTCATTTCCTCTCCATCCGACCGCCGACCACCGGCTGGTTGATTAGCTTCAATATACGGTATGCTCGCGCGCTGGGCCTTGGCTCGGGGCGTTGGTCATCTCCAACACCGCCGAAAAGACCCGACTCCAGCCGGAATGGCACACCGGAGAACCAACACGCGTCGGCTTCGATTGAGCGTCAGGGGAATCAAGTGCGCAGTGATCGTTGCGGAGGCCGCCAACTGCCTGTACACGTCGCTGACGACGCTCTCGACCTCACGGCGACCACGGGTAGGAAATTTGACGCATATCGCCGATACGACAGCTTCCAGTTCATCGTGCACCATCGATCCCGAAGTGGTCACCATGTACCGATTCTCGCGGCCGGCAGGAGGAGAGACCACGGACCAAAGGCCCGACTTCAGTGGCGAGAGTCCCATGGAGGCCGACGACCTCCGTAGAGCCGTCAGCCCTCACCACGGGTATCGATGACCCGTTGCGCGATATCGACAAGCCGGGTGTTGCTGTCTTGCGACAGCCGACGCAGCATCTCGAACGCGCGAATGTCGTCGACGCCGTAGCGCTCCATGATGATGCCCTTGGCCTGTCCGATGCGGTCGCGGGTGGACAGTGCCGATTGCAGCTCCTCCCCCTCACGGCTGGCCAGTATCGCCGCCGCGGCATGGGCTGCCAACACCGTTCCGATCGTCTCGGACTCCCCGTCAAAAGCCTTGGGCTGGAATGCGAACAAATTCAGCGCGCCCGCAGTGCGGTTCGCTGTGTAGAGCTTTAAGGACAATCCGCTGAGCACTCCTAGCTCGACGACCGCAGGCGAATACTGCGGCCACCGTTCTTCGGTGCGGAAGTCATCGGTTCTGACGATCGTCTCGTCGAGCGCCGCCTCCACGCACGGCCCCTCGCTGTACTTCATCTGCAGTTCATCCAACCGATGCGGCAACTCGGAGGTGACACCCAGCGAGTCCCACTTGCCGCCCTTGCCGATGAGTAGCACCCCCGCGGTGTCCACCCCGGGAATCAGCTCCTTCGCCGCGGCGGTGACGTCGGCAAGCACATCCGCGACCTTGCGTGGCGCCGAAGCGGCGCGGGCCAACTCCGCCATCCGTTCAGCCAGCTCGTGGTTTCGCGTCTCGGTCATGGGAAAGGGGTTCCCTTTAGCGGCCCAACACACACCGATGGCTGACCCGACAGCGCAACTTCGCTGATCAACGTTTGTCATCTCGCCACGTGGGCATGCTGCGGGCAGGTGGGTGCGGCGGTCGACCACCACACCCACCAAGGCTTCGTCGGTTCAGACATCGAGCCGGCGGGGCCGCCCTACCTTCCGGCTCCGCCGATCCGCTCGAGTCACTCTGTTAGTTGTAGTATCGTCGCCGGTCATGGGCAGCGCCACCAATGTCTGGATTCTGGGCGGCTACCAGAGCGACTTCAGCCGCAATTTGACCCGCGAGGGCCTGGATTTCGCCGATCTCACCTCCGAAGTGGTCGATTCCACGCTAGCCGCCGCGGGGGTTGATGCCGCCGCGATCGACGTGGTGCACGTCGCCAACGCCTTCGGCGAGCTGTTCGCCGGGCAGGGCCACCTCGGCGCGATGCCCGCCAGCGTGCACGACGGGCTGTGGGACACGCCGTCGTCACGCCACGAGGCGGCGTGCGCATCGGGCAGCGTCGCAGCGCTGGCCGCGATCGCCGATCTGCGGTCCGGCGCGTACCGCACGGCACTGGTGGTCGGCATCGAGTTGGAGAAGACCGTGCCCGGCGACACCGCCGCCGAACACCTCGGCGCGGCCGCCTGGATCGGCCACGAGGGTGCCGACGCCAAATTCATGTGGCCGAGCATGTTCGCCCGCGTCGCCGACGAGTACGACCGGCGGTTCGGCCTCGACGAGACCCACCTGCGCGCGATCGCCCAACTGAACTTCGCCAACGCACGATCGAATCCGAACGCCCAGACCCGCGGCTGGACAGTGCCGGATCTGCTGGCGGGCCGCGACGGCGACTCAGCCTTCGATGACGAGGTCAATCCCGTCATCGAAGGCAGGCTGCGTCGCTTCGACTGCAGCCAAATGACCGACGGCGGCGCCGGGGTCGTCCTCGTGACCGACGACTACCTGCGCGATCACCCGGAGCTGCGGCCGATCGGCCGGATCGACGGCTGGGGCCACCGCACCGTGGGGCTGGGCCTGCAGCAGAAGCTGGATCGCGCCGCCGCCGACCCGTACGTGATGCCACACGTGCGGGGTGCGGTGCTCGACGCGTTCGACCGCGCCCACGTGACGCTCGACGACGTCGACGGCTTCGAGGTGCACGACTGCTTCACGCCAAGCGAGTACCTCGCCATCGACCACATCGGGCTGACCGGTCCCGGCGAATCGTGGAAGGCCATCGAGAACGGCGAGATCGAGATCGGCGGGGCGCTGCCGATCAACCCCAGCGGCGGGCTCATCGGCGGCGGGCATCCCGTCGGCGCCTCGGGTGTGCGGATGCTGCTCGACGCCGCCAAACAGGTCAGCGGCAGGCGCAGGCGAGTATCAGGTCGAGGGCGC
The DNA here is from genome assembly GCA_963713225.1 of uncultured Actinomycetota bacterium. Lineage (GTDB taxonomy): Bacteria > Actinomycetota > Actinomycetes > Mycobacteriales > Mycobacteriaceae > Mycobacterium. The sequence continues at coordinate 75,603 of CAVQLB010000009.1, forward strand.
AAAGACGTTCGGCACGTTGAACTTCGGTGGCAGCACCGCCACCACGGTCAGCTTCGTCGTCGGTTCGGCAAGGGAGTTGTGATGGATGTTGAGGTCGTCGGCAAGTTTCTGTCGACGCTTCCCGAGGACGACGACCACCCGTATCGGACGGGTCCGTGGCGACCGCAGACCACCGAGTGGGACGCCGACGACCTCACCGTCGTCAGTGGCGAAATCCCGACGGATCTGGACGGGGTTTATCTGCGTAACACCGAGAATCCGCTGCACCCGTCGCTGAAGTTCTATCACCCCTTCGACGGCGACGGCATGATTCACGTCGTCGGTTTCCGGGACGGAAAAGCGTTCTACCGCAATCGATTCATTCGGACCGACGGCCTTAAGGCCGAGGGCGAAGCCGGCGGTGCGCTGTGGCCGGGCCTGGCAGAACCGGTGCAGGTCGCCAAGCGTGATCACGGCTGGGGCGCGCGGACGTTGATGAAGGATGCATCGAGCACCGACGTCATCGTGCATCGCGGCACCGCGCTGACCAGCTTCTACCAGTGCGGGGATCTCTACCGGGTCAATCCGCTCACGGCCGAGACGCTGGGTAAAGAGGACTTCAACGGGAACTTCCCGTTCGACTGGGGCGTATCGGCGCACCCCAAGGTGGACGACGCCACCGGCGAGTTGCTGTTCTTCACCTACAGCAAGCAGGCCCCGTACATGCGCTACGGCGTGGTCGATGCCAACAACGATCTGGTGCATATCACCGATATCCCGCTGCCGGGTCCGCGACTGCCGCACGATATGGCATTCACACCGAATTACGCGATTCTCAACGACTTTCCGTTGTTCTGGGATCCCAAGCTCCTGGAAGCCAACATCCATCTGCCCGGATTTCACCGCGACATGCCGTCGCGGTTTGCGGTCATCCCGCGCCGCGGCGGTCCCGACGACATCCGGTGGTTCGAGGCCGACCCGACGTTCGTGCTGCACTTCACCAACGCCTACGAGGACGGCGACGAGATCGTGCTCGACGGCTTCTACGAGGGTGATCCCGCACCGGTCGACAGCCTCACAGGCGACATGTGGGAGAAGGCATTTCGCTTCCTCGCCCTCGATCGGCTACAGACCCGGCTGCGCCGCTGGCGCTTCAATCTGGTTACCGGCGCCACCACCGAGGAGCAGCTCACCGACACCATCACCGAGTTCGGCATGATCAACGCCGGCTATGCGGGCCGCAACTACCGCTACACCTACGCCGCGACCGGCAAACCGGGCTGGTTCCTGTTCGACGGTCTGGTCAAGCACGACCTGCACACCGGTAGTGAGGAGCGCTTCGCGTTCGACGACGGCGTCTACGGCAGCGAGACCGCAATGGCGCCCCGCACAACCTGCACCGGCGAGGACGACGGTTATCTGATCACCCTGACCACGGATATGACCGACGACGCGTCGTACTGCCTGGTCTTCGACGCCGCCCGGGTGGCCGACGGCCCGGTCTGCAAGCTGCGGTTACCGGAGCGGATTTCCAGCGGCACGCATTCGACCTGGACCGACGGATCGTCGCTGCGGCGCTGGCACGCTGCCGACGACGCGCCCACCGCGATCGGGCTGTAGGTGGCGCAGTCCGAACCCAACGCGGTGGCCCGCATGCTCGGGCTGCTCGGCGACGAGTGGACGCTGCTGGTGCTTCAACAGGCCCTCATGGGCGCCACCCGCTATGCCGATTTTCAGTCGCGCCTCCCTATCTCGCATGCGGTGTTGTCGAGTCGGCTTCGATCGCTTACCGAGAGCGAGTTGTTGGAGCGTCGGGCCTATCAGACCAATCCGCCACGCTCCGAGTATCTGACCAATGCGCGCAGCCGCTCGTTGTGGCCGATGCTGGTGTCGATCTGGAACTGGGAGCGGCTCTGGGTGCCGGATCACCCGGAAGCGTTGCCCCTCATGCGCCACGCCGTCTGCGGCGGGGACTTCGTTCCGCTCCTCACCTGCGGTTCGTGCAGTGAGGCAGTCAGCGAGAAAGACGTTGTCGCGCAATGGGGCCCGAGCGGCTCCTGGGCGCGATCGATACCGGCTGCGGTGACCCGGCGACGATCGGCGACGAGTCAGTCCGGGCTCTTCCCCCAGACGATGACCGTCCTCGGCAATCGGTGGGCGTTCGCGATTCTGGTCGCGGCGTTCGTCGGGGTCAGCCGGTTCACCGACTTTCAGACACAGCTCAATGCCCCGCCGGGCTCGATTGCGGACCGCTTGGGGATCTTCGTGGCGAACGGGGTACTGGTCGCCACGGACAATCGCTATCGCCTCACCGAAAAGGGCCGCGCCCTCTTTCCGGTGCTGATCTCGGCGCTGCAGTGGGCCCAGCGGTCGTTCCGCGCGCCCGAAGGTCCGGCGGTGGTGCTCACACACACGGCGTGCGGTGGGAGCTTCTCCGCGGTCATGACGTGCGACCAGTGCGCCGGGCCGTTGCGCGGGGCTCAGATTTCGGCGATCCAGCACTAGGTCGGGCGCGGACGTGTGATGCTGCGCGCCGAGACTGCGGGGAGATCGCAATTTCACCACGAAAGGCGATCTGCCAGCAGATTCGGCCTAGCACTCGCAAGCGGAGAGTGCTAATATCGCGGTTGCACAGTGATTTGGTCGCCCGCCAGGGTGGCGGGCTCTGAAGAGGTTTAGGAGGTGAATTGCTGTGCTTCGTTTTGATCCTTTCAGTGACCTTGATGTTCTGACCCGGGGCTTGCTGACCAGCCAGACCGGATCGAATCGCACTCCTCGGTTCATGCCGATGGACCTGTGCAAGCTCGACGATCACTATGTACTGACCGCAGACCTACCCGGTGTCGATCCGGGTTCGGTCGACGTGGACGTCGACAATGGCACGCTGACGATTTCGGCTCATCGCACGGCGCGCAGCGACGAGTCAGTCCAGTGGCTGACCAACGAGCGCTTCTTCGGCAGATACCGACGTCAGCTTTCACTTGGTGAAGGCATCGACACGGGCGCGATCTCGGCGACATACGAAAACGGCGTGCTGACGGTATCTATCCCGTTGGCAGAGCGCGCCAAGCCGCGAAAGATCGACGTCGCGCGTGGTGGTGACCAAAAGAGCATCCCGACCACCGTCGACGCCGACTAATGCGCATTCGAGACTGCGGGCAGATCGCGAATCTGCTCGACAATGCGATCTGCCCGCAGTTTCGGTGACCTAGGTGTGGCGGTCCAAGCGGAACTGCAGATGCGTACGGACCGTCGGCCATTCGACGTCGAGAATCGAGTACACCACGGTGTCCCGCCGCGTCCCGTCCGGCACCAGCTGATGGCTGCGCAGAATTCCGTCGAGCTTCGCGCCGAGCCGCTCGATCGCCGTGCGGCTGGCGAAATTGAAGAAGTGGGTGCGGAATTCAACCGCCACGCAACCCAATTCATCGAATGCGTGACCCAGCATCAACAACTTGGTTTCGGTGTTGACCCCGCTACGCCGCGCTGACGCGCCGTACCAGGTGTTCCCGATCTCGAGTCGACGGTTGGGCGCGTCGACGTTCAGGTAGCTCGACGACCCGATCACAGTGCCGTCGAGGCGGCGCACCACGAACGTCAACCCGGTGTCGGGCCGCTGAAACCCCAGCCGCATGTCCACCCACTCGGCGGCGGTCTGCGGTGATGGAGCGCCGGTGAACCACAAGCTGCCCACATCGCCGTCGGCTGCGGCCGTCGCAATGTCCGAAACATGGTCACGAGTCAGGGGTTCCAGCGTTACCCACCGCTGTCCGGTCAGGCTGACCGGCTCGACGAAGCCGGTCACAACGCCCGACGTCCCGACATCATGGTTGACACAAGTGTCCACGCCGAGAACGCGACCGCAGCCACTGCCACCGCGATGCCGATGTATAGGCCGTAGCCCGCCGACACCGGAGGACGGACATTGATGTGGTAGTACCACAGCGTCAGCGCGACCAAGAGCAGCGAAATCATCAGCGCGGCAGTCGATGCCACCCGAGGCGACAGCCCGCGCGCCGACATGGCCCCCGCAACGATCAATGTCGACGCCAAGATTGTGATCAGTTGGCCCGCACCGAATCGCGCAGGCAGCACCAGGTTGCCGACGGTGCCGCCGATCGCGTTGGCACGACCACCTCCGCCCGCCGCGGTGGTCACCCACGGCAGCCACACAGTCACGGCCAGGATCGCCGCGCACAGCGCCACCAGCCAACCGGGGCTTACGCGAAGCATGGGTTGAGACTATCGCGGGCGCGGGCACGCCTACGCGATGCGCTGTCCCGCCCAGGTCACCGCGTGATCGGCGACGTCTTCCCACCCGTCGAGCGCGATGATCAGGTGTGGCCTGCCGTGGAATACCTTGAGGTCCGTCGGCGCAGGCGAACGTCGGTAGCGCGCGAAGTTCTCGTAGACCACCGACTCCGGCATCAGATGGTCACGGTCGCCCGCGATCAGCAGCAGTGGTGCGCGATCGCGCTTCGCGAAGTCGATGACGTTCGCTGCCTTCGATTTCACTGTGAAGTCTGCGGTGGCCACGTCGAAGATCACCCGTCCGGGCGCGGGAATCGCCAATCGGGAGTGCCACCCGTCGGATTCGCTGCGCGACACGGTGTTGGCGAACATGGAGTGAAATTGGGCCGGGCTCAGCGACACGTCGCGCCGTCGGTTGCGGGGATCGCGCAGCACCGGCCAGAAAGCACGCCACATCGACCAGGTGACCCGTAGCACGGCGCGCGGTTTCGACGGCGCAATGGCCACCCCGGCCCGGCCGAGTCCGCGGTCGAGCAGCAACTGCGTGACCAGCCCGCCCGTCGAATGCCCGATGAGAATCGGCGGGTCCGGCAACGACCGCACGAACGCCTCGAAGTGGTCCACCGCTTCGGCGAGTCCGATCCCAGGCGCGTGCGGCCAGTCGGGGGCGTGCACGATGTGGCCTGCGGACCGGTACCTGTCGACCCAGGGCCGCCAGCTGTCCACCGACAACCACAATCCGTGGATCAGCACAATCGGCGCCGTGACGTTCGACATCGTCTCTAGTGTGGAACGTCGATACGGCGTATAGGGCGGTAATGCGATGAGCGAACTTCCGGATTGGGCGCAGCGGCTCGACCTGTCCCCGCACCCCGAGGGTGGCTGGTTCCGGGAAACCTGGCGCAGTGGACTGGCGATCCCCCCGTCCGCCCTGCCGCCGGACTACGCCGGTCCCCGCAGCGCCGGAACCGCGATCCTGTTTCTGCTCATGCCCGGCCAGCAGTCGGCGTGGCACACCGTGCGCAGCACCGAGCTGTGGCTCTACCACCGCGGCAGCCCGTTACTGCTGCAGTTCGGCGCCGAGCAGGCCAGCGCTGCAACGCATCTGCTCGGCAGCGACATCGCCTCGGGCGAGCAGCCACAGCTGGCCGTACCTGCGGGCCACTGGCAGCGGGCGCGCCCGCGCGACGACGAGCCCTCGCTCGTCAGCTGCATCGTGGTGCCCGGATTCGACTTCGCCGACTTCGCGCTGGCCGCTCCTACCGACTGAGCAGCTGTACGGCCGCCGACACGATCGCGGCGTTGTCCGGGGCGGTCGAGCCGTCGGGCAGCAGCAGGGTGTCCTCCATGCCGATGCGTGCCTGCACTCCTCGCACGGCAGCGTGTTCGAGCAGAGGCCAACAGCTTTCGTCGAAGCCGTGTAGCAGCACGGGGGCGGGTGAACCGGCTGCGAGCACCTCGCCGAGCACGTCGTCGGCGGTGGCGACATCGCCGTCGGGGCCCAGTTCGACCATCACCCGCATGCAGTGCGCGGCGATCTCCGACTGCGACCAGGACGCCGCCGCCTCGACGTGGAAGATTCCGATCTCGACGCCGAGCCCTTTACTCAGCAACAGCCGGGCGAGGGGCTCCGAGCCGGGCTCATGCCAATTCACCGACGCGAAGTCGGGAAGCACGGTCCACGAGTCGACTGCGCGCAGCCGCTCGTCGGGGTCCGGAAGCGCCCACGCCCCGGTCGTCACCCCGAGCGGCAGGCCGGGAGCGGCGTGCCGCACCGCACGTACCGCTGCCCCGACGATCTCGGGCTGCAGCGAGTCCACGCCGTCCGCGGTCTTGGGATGCATGTGCACGGCCCTGGCGCCTGCCCCGTGTGCGGCAACGGCCGCGGCCGCCAGCTGCTCGGGGGTTACCGGCAGATTCGGGTGCTGGTCCGGGGTGCGCGCGCCGTTGATACAAGCCTTGAGGTAGGTCTTGGGGCCGGAGGACATGGGTACATCTTTGCCCTTCGCGACGGGCTTTTCCGCAGTAGCGTGCTCAGAATGCAGGGCCACACAATCGTCTGTGGAGATGACCCGCTGGGATTGCGGATCATCGAGGAGCTGCAGAATGCCGGTGCCGAGGTCGTGGTAATCGCGACTGCGGAGGGTTTGGCGGCCGCCGGGGTGGCGGACGCGACCGCGGTGATCTGCGCCGACGATGACGACGACCTCAATCTCCAGATCGCGCTGCTAGCAAGGCAACTCAGTCCGACGGTGCGGGTGGTCGCGCGGCTGGCCAACACCGTGCTGCGCGAAGCGATGGCACTGAGCAACGGGCCGGGCGCGATCCTCGATGTCGCCGACCTGGCCGCGCCGCTGGTGGTCGAAGCCTGCCTGGCTCGCACCACCCACGCGATCTCAGCTGCCGGCATCGAGTTCGAGATCTCCGGAACCAGCGCCCAGCGCGACGCCACGCTGCGGGAGATGTACGGCGACCTGGCGCCCGTCGCGGTGATCCGCGGGGCGAATTCGCCCAACCCGGGCGAGGTCGTAGCGTGCCCCGGACGCGATCTGCGGGTGCACGAGGGTGACTGGACCGCGATGATCGGCACCGCCGACGAACTTGCCGCGCAGGGCATCACCGTCGCTAAGCCGATTTCTCACGCGACGCGGCCCCATCCGTCGTGGATATCGCGAACGATCACCGGTTTCCGGTTGATGCGCGACGACATCAACCCGATGTTCTTCCGCGTACTGGTCGCTGCAGTGGTGCTGCTGATCGGATCGTCGGTGTTGCTGCGATTTACCTATCACAATCCAGAGCGGACGATGGGCTGGGTCGACGCGTTCTATTTCACCGCCTCAACCGTTGCCACCGTCGGTTTCGGCGACTTCAGCTTCCTTGATCAGGAGACCTGGCTGCGAGTGTGGGCCATCGGATTGATATTCACCGGGCTGATTACCACCGCGATCCTGGTGGCATTCATCGCCGACCTGTTGCTGTCGCGACGGTTTGCCCAGTCGGCCGGCCGCCGCCAGGTCCGCCATCTGCGCGACCACATCATCGTCGTCGGGCTCGGTTCGTTCGGCGTCCGGGTGGTCAGCGACCTCAAGGCCGCCGGGCACGACGTGGCGGCCATCGAGCGCAGCGAGGACAACCGCTACCTGTCGGTGGCCGCCGAACTCGGTGTGCCGGTGATCTTCGGTGACGCCAGGCTCCGTCAGACCCTGGAGGTCGCACGCCCGGACGAAGCCCGTGCGGTCGCGTTGCTCACCCAGCGCGACATGGTCAACATCGAGACCGGGATCGTGCTGCGCGAGTTGCTTGGACCCCGCGTATTACCAGAACTCAATCGGCCGGATATTCCGATCGTGCTACGGGTGTACGACCGCGCGCTGGGCGGAGCGGTGGCACAGCGGTTCGGCTTTGAATACGTCCGCTCGACGGTCGAGCTTGCCACGCCGTGGTTCATCGGTGCGGCAATGGGCCTGCAGGTGGTCGGGACATTCTCGGTAGGCCAGCGCTCATTCATGGTCGGTGGCGTCGATGTGCAACTGGGCAGCGACCTGGACGGCACGAGGATGGCTGACCTGTCGACCCAGACGCGGGTGATCGCCATTACCCGGCCGGGCACGCCTGTTCGGCTACATCCGCGACGGGACACCAAGCTCAGCGCCGGGGACACCGCCTACCTCGTCGGCCCGTACCGGGAACTGCTGGACACCCTGCGCAAAGGGCAGGGCGCCCAGCAGTCCGATGTCACTGATCCAGCGACGACAGGTTGAACCGGGTCACCTCTCCCGGCGAGCAGAGGTAACACCCAGGACTCGCAGTGCGTTGTCCTTGAAGATCAGCGGCAGCACCTCGGGCTTCATGTCCAGTGTCTCGAAGTCGCGGCGCCACCGGTCCAGCTCGATGTAGGGGTAATCGGTGCCAAACAGCACCTTTGTGCGCAGCTGGCGGCTGGCGGCGCGGACCAGCTGTGGCGGAAAGTACTTCGGCGACCAACCGGACAGGTCGATGTAGACGTTCGCCTTGTGGGTCGCGATCGAGATCTGCGAGTCGACCCACGGCACCGCGGGGTGTGCCATCACGATCGTCAGCTCGGGAAAGTCGGCAGCCACGTCGTCGAGCAGCATCGGGTCGGAATACCTGAGCTTGACGCCGTGGCCGCCCGGCAGCCCCGAGCCGATGCCGGTCTGGCCGGTGTGGAACAGCGCGGGCACACCGGCCTCGGCGATCGCGGAGTAGATCGGGTAGTACGCACGGTCATTGGGCTCGAACCCCTGCAGGCTGGGGTGGAACTTGAAACCCTTGACGCCCAACTCGACCTGCCTGCGCACGCCGCGCACCGCGCGGTCGCCGGTCAACGGGTCGACGGTGCCGAACGGGATCAGCACATCGTTGTTGCGCGTCGCACCTTCGATCAGGTTCTCGATGGAGTTGGGCGGATGTCCCGACACCGTCTGCGAGTCGATGGTGAACACCACGGCGGCGGTGTTGCGCTGCCGGTAGTGCTCGGCCACCGAGTCGACGGTGGTCACCTCGGAGTCCAGCTTGAAATATTGTTTGGTCGCCGCGATCAGCTCGTCGTCGTAGGCGTGATGCCCGTGGTCATCGGCCTCGACGTGGGTGTGGATGTCGATCGCCTCGACGGCGTCGAAATCGATTCCGTACTCATATTTTTCGCCGGCCATTCTCGCAGCCTAGTTGGATGTGGTTATCTCTAACGATGCCGTACAGGATCGACCCGGATGCGCTGGCCACCGTCGCCAAGGAGGTCGTCGGTCTCCCTGTGGCGGGTGGCGAACTCATTTCGCGCACGACCCAGCTGCTTGCCGCCGAATACCCCGACCTCATCGATCCCACACCGGGACGTTGGGTGGGCAGCAAGGCCGGCGGCATCCTGGGCAAGGTCAGGTTTCTCTACTTCAGCCCCCGCGAGTATGTGGTGCTGTTCGGGTCTCCCACTGGCACGCAGGGTTTTTCGGGCCGCTACAAGCACGTCGAGATCCACAAGTTTCTGATCGCAGGCCAGATCGACTCCTACGACCTGGAGTCCGACGACATGACGCCGATGACGTTGCGTCCCGGCGAACACACGTGCCTGGAAAAGGGGCGCGCTCGCGGCCTCACGATTCACCCCGGCTCGTGGCATATCGAGTACGGCCGGGGAGCGGTCGTGACGACGCTGCCATTCGCGATGGTGGACACGCTGCTCGTGTCGCTGGAACTCGAGTCCGTCCGCCGGTCGACGGCGGAGTTCTCCAAGCTCGTCAGCAGGCGGTTTCGTCGCTGAGCCTCACGCAGGGGCGAAGACGTTCTTGAATTTGTTCAGCGACTCCTGGATGTCGCCACGCAGCGCCGCTGCGACCACCATGCCGATCGGGCCGAACAGCGCGGCCCCGCCGAGGTGGACGTCGAAGGTGACCGTCGAGCCGTCACCCGAGGGCTTGACCTTCCCGATCAGCTTGACCTTGACGCCGCCCCTGCCGTCCCCGTTAAGGGTCATGGCCTCTGGCGGCTTGTAGTGGACGATGTTCCACTTGATCCGGTTGGGCATGCCCTTAACCTCGACGATCGACTCGACGACGGCGCCCTTCTCCAGGGTTTCGGGCAGCTTGCTACGCCAAACACGGTGAATGGTCAGCCATTCCTTGTACCGGGACAAGTCAGAGGCGCACTCCCATGCCTTCTCCGGCGGCAGCGGAACGTCAACGGAGACGGAGAGTTTGGCCATGCGTCAGGGGGTTTGTGGATCCGTCTTGTCGACGGCCTTCTTGGCCGCTTCCTGAGCCTTGTCGACCTGGCCGGCGTACTTGCCCTGGGTCTTCTGGTCGACGATGTCGCCGGCCTTGTCGATCGCCATTTCCACCTTGTCGGCGTTCTTCGATGCGAGGCTCTTGATCTTGTCTAGAAATCCCATGCGCCTCACCCTACAGCTATTTCCAGAGCCGTCGTCGTTCACCTATTCGGGCGCCCTGCAGCCACCACAACGCCTCGATGATCGAGGCTCCGACAACGCCGATGACCAGCGCCATCGAGGTCACGGCGAGGTTCGACGAATCCAGCATGAACGTCTTCTGAGCAAGGGGAATGGAGAAGATGACCACGTACGCCAGTCCCGAGATTGCGACAAGCGCCACCCGCCACCATTCGTACGGCCGCGCCACCACCGCCAACACCCACACCGCGGTCACCAGCAACGTAATCAACGCCGCCGTAGATGCCTGCGTCTGCTCCACCTGGGAGGCCTCGCGGCCCTGGTAAGCCACCAGGTAGGACGTGAACGTGGCGGCACCGACGACCAGGCCCGAGGGCAGCGCCGACGTCATCACGCGCCGCACGAAGCCGGGATGGGCCCGCTCGCTGTTGGGTGCCAGCGACAGCACGAACGCCGGGATGCCGATGGTGAACCAGGCCGCGATCGTCACATGGATCGGCTGGAACGGGAACAGCAGCGGATCGGAGCCGAAGATCGCCGAAGACAGCCCGGCGACACCGACCAGCATCGCCAGCAGCACCGAGTACACCGTCTTGGTCAGAAACAGGTTGGACACCCGCTCGATGTTGCCGATGACCCGGCGGCCCTCGCCGACCACATAGGGCAGCGTCGCGAACTTGTTGTCCAGCAGCACAATCTGGGCGACCGCCCGCGACGCGGCGCTGCCCGACCCCATCGCCACCCCGATGTCGGCATCCTTGAGCGCCAGCACATCGTTGACGCCGTCCCCGGTCATCGCCACGTTGTGCCCGCGTGACTGCAGCGCATGCACCATCGCGCGCTTCTGATCCGGCCGCACCCGACCGAAGGTGGTGTACTCCTCGAGGGTGTCGGCGAGTTGCTCGGGCTCGCCGGGCAACTCGCGGGCGTCGATCGTCTCGCCCTCGAGGCCGAGCGAGCCCGCCACCGCACCCACCGACACAGCATTGTCTCCGGATATGACTTTGACCGAAACCCGTTGGGAGGCAAAGTAGTCCAGCGTCTCACGGGCATCGGGGCGGATGCGCTGCTCGAGCACCACCAGCGCAATCGGCGTCACGGTGCCGGGAGCATCGGGGTGGTCGACGGGCAGGTCGCTCGAGGCGAGTAGCAGCACCCGCAGGCCATGCGAGCCGATCTGCTCGGCTTGCTCGGCGGCGGGGGACGTCGGGTCGAGGAGTACGTCCGGCGCCCCGATCACCCAGTTGCCGTTGTCGCCGTAGGACGTTCCGCTCCACTTGGTCACGGATTTGAACGGTGCGCTCGCGGTGGCCGTCCAGCCGGGCGGCATCTTGTACGCCTCGGCGATGGCCGCCATGCTGGCGTTCGGCCTTGGATCGTCGGCGGCCAGCTGTGCCAGCACGTCGCCGACGTCACCTTCGTCTAGTCGCTTGAGATCCGATACGCGCATTCCGTTTTCGGTCAGCGTGCCGGTCTTATCGGCGCACACGACGTCGACGCGGGCCAGGCCTTCGATGGCGGGCAGCTCGTTGACCAGGCACTGCCGTCGGCCAAGCCGGATGACGCCGACGGCGAACGCTATCGACGTCATCAGCACCAGGCCCTCGGGCACCATCGGAACCAGCGCACCGACCATCCGCAGCACCGATTCCCGCCAGCCCGCACCGGTGGTGAACAGCTGCGTGTAGATGATCAGAAGGCCCGTCGGGATGAGCAGGTAGGTGATGAACTGCAGGATTTTGTTGATGCCGCTGCGCAGTTCGGATTTCACCAGCGTGAACTTGCTGGCTTCCTCGGCCAGCTGGGCTGCGTAGGCTTCGCGGCCGACTTTGGTGGCGCGGTAGGCACCGCCGCCCGCGACGACGAAGCTGCCCGACATCACCCGGTCGCCTGCATCCTTGGCGATCGAGTCGGCCTCACCGGTGAGCAGCGACTCGTCGACTTCCAGGTTGGCCGCCTCGACGATGTCCCCGTCGACGACGATCTGGTCGCCGGGACCGAGTTCGATGATGTCGTCGAGCACCACCTCGCTGGGCATCCGAGCGTCGGTCCCGGACTGCCTGCGCACCAACGGTTTCGCCTGGCCGACAATCGCGAGCTTGTCGAGCGTGTGCTTGGCACGGAGCTCCTGGATGATGCCGATCGCGCTGTTGGCGATGATCAGCAGTCCGAAGGCGCCGTTGATCACCGACCCCGTCGACAGGACGATGATGAGCAGCACGCCGAGGATGGCGTTGATCCGGGTGAAGACGTTGGCCCGCACGATGTCGGAGACGCTGCGAGCCGCCCGGGTTGGAACGTCATTGGTCTTGCCCTCGGCTACCCGCTGCGCGACCTCGGCATCGGACAGTCCAGCGGCGATAACGGCGGTCATCGAGTGAAGCTCCCCTTGCCGAGTTCGTCGTAGTACTCCAGCGTCAGCTTGTCGCCGTCGAACGTCGCCTTCGACACCGAGCCGGGCGGTGAGTTTTCCGACACCCAGGAGTACGTGAACTCGTTTCCGTCCCAATGGGTAAGCGGCACAGTCAGCTTCTGTCCCAGCGCGAGCTGCAGCTTGCCGTCCTTCTCGCTGACCACGGCCGGGCCCCAGTAGTCGTTTTTGTAGACGCCGACGTAGGACGCCAGCGGCGCAGAGGGTTTCGGGCTCGAGGGCGGTTGTTGGCCGACGAGCGCCCCAACGGGCTCCTCGTCGGGCGCCAGCAGCGATTTGTACAAATCGAACCATTCCTCACGCACCTCACCGAACTGGACGAGATCGGCGAACTCGGCGTTGAGAGCTTCCGGCACACCGGATGCCGTGCCGTTGGTCAGCGCGATGATCGCCACGTCGGCGGACGGCAGGATGACGAAGTTCGTTCCGGCGCCGAGTTCGAACGCACCGGAATGACTGATCTGCATGCGCCCTGCCGATGTCGACGACACGTTGAATCCGTAACCGTAGAAGCCCGACCGCATCGCGGGCTCGGTTGCCGGGCTGGACACGATCTGCGGCGTGAGGGCGGGCAGCAATGCCTTGGGGTCGACGATCTGCTTGCCTTCGTAGGTGCCGTTGGCCAGCACCATGGCCAGCCAGTGCGTCATGTCGTTGACCGAGGAGCTGGCTCCGCCTGCCGGCGCCTCGGGTGCCGGGTCCCGCATGTAGAGCGGCTCGTATCGCCCGTCGATGTGAATGTGCCCGACGGCGCGGTTCGTTCGGGATTCGAAGTCGGCGAATCGGTAGCTCGTCGACGACATTCCGAGCGGCCGCAGCAATGACTCGTCGCTGAGGTCCTCCCACGACTTTCCCGCGCCGACGGCGACAGCCTCGGCTGCGGCTGTCAACCCGAAGTTGGTGTAGGCGTAGGAGATTCGGAACGGGTCCAGTGGCTGATCACGGAGTCGGTCGAGTACGTAACGGCGGCTGTACCCGAGATCCTCCAGCATGTCACCCGCGTGGTCGGGCAGCCCGGACCGGTGCGAGAACATGTCACCGACGTTGACCATCTGCGTCACAACAGGGTCGGACAGCGCGAACCATGGCAGCTTCGACACGATCGGGGTGTCCCAACCGATCGCGTTCTCGCTCACCTGATGGGCCACCACCGTCGACGAGATCGATTTGGACACCGAAGCCAGTTGGAAGACGGTGTCGGGGTCGACTCGGTTATTTCCTGCGTCGCCGGATCGTATGTCCCTGACGCCGAACCCCTTGGCGTAGATGGTCTTTCCGCCGTGCACGACCGCCACTGCCATGCCGGGGATGCCGGACTTCTTCATCAGCTCGTCGGCGATTCCGTCCAGCTTGGCGACCGCGTTCTCGACGGCGTTCTCCGGCAGCGGCACTCCTGGCACGAGCGGCGGAATGACGTCGGACAGCGTCGGCTTCGGCTCTGACGCCGACGGCTTCGCCTCCTCGGCAGGTCCGGAATCGCAACCCGTCACTAGCGATATCGCTGCGGCGAGCACAACCAGTGGGGCAAACGCGCTGCTGGCTCCGATCACAGCCAGCACGCTATCCGGTTATTGCTGCCACCACGGGTCGAACGCCGACGAGGGACCTGGCGGCGTCGGCGCCGTCGGATCCACCCGTTGCCCCGGCCGCGGCACCACGACCTCGACACCTGCCGGGTCGGCGGCGGCGTACAGCCGCTCGATGGGCTCGGCCCACGGGTGCGGGGCAAGCCGGAACGTCGCCCAGTGGATCGGCAGCAGTAGTCCCTTGCCGGGCTCCGCGATATCCAGATGGGCCCGCACCGCCTCTTCGGGATTCATGTGGATGTCCGGCCACGCGGGGTGGTACGCGCCGACCGGTAGCAGCGACAGGTCGAATGGCCCGTGATCCATGCCGATCTCGGTGAAGCTCTTCGTGTAACCGGTGTCGCCGCCGAAGAACGCGCGGTGCCGCGGGCCGATGATCACCCACGACGCCCACAGGGTGGTGTTGCGGGTCAACAACCGCCCGGAGAAGTGCCTGGCCGGCGTGCACACCAGTGTCAGCTCGCCGATCCGGTGGCTCTCGTGCCAGTCGAGTTCGATGATCCGGCTGTCCGGGATTCGCCACTTCCGCAGGTGGGCGCCGACTCCCAGCGGGACCACGAACGGCGCCCGCTGGCTGTGGGCCAGGGCCACGATGGTGTCCATGTCCAGGTGGTCGTAGTGGTCATGGCTGATGAGCACCGCGTCCAGCGCAGGCAGCGCGTCCAACGGCACAGGCGGCTCGTGCATCCGCTGCGGTCCGAGCGTCCGGGACGGCGAACACCGTCGGCTCCAGATCGGATCGGCGAGCACGCGGTAGCCGTCGACCTCCACCAGCGCCGTCGAGTGCCCGTACCAGCTGGCCGCGAGATCGAGCGGGGTGGTGTCCACCTTCGGCGGAACGGCCAGCGGGATGGGATTCTTCGGCCGCGCGGAGTCGCGGCGGCCCGTCAACTCGCGGATCAGCAGGACCTGCTGCTCGCGGTCGATGTTGACCGATGACGCCGGGTCGACGTTGACGAAGACGCCGTCCTGATAGTTCGGCGAACGGCGAGCCACCGGCCAGATCTCGTCCGGGCGGGCCCCGACGGCAGCGGGCGAACCTTTCAGCGCGCGCAACGCCCAGCCACTGGCGGCGACGGTGGCCGTCCCGACCGCGAATCGCAGCGCCGCGCCCAGCACGGCGGTCAGGCTCCCTGAAAGTTCGGCGGCCGCTTCTCGATGCGGGCGACCTGTGCCTCGATCACGTCCTGGCTGGCCCACGCTTTATCGAACATCTGCTGGTGTTCGGGCCACGGATCCTCGTAGGCGCCGTCGTCGTTGAGTACCCGCTTCGCGTGCTGCAGGGCCAGCGGTGCGTAACCCGCGATCTCCGCGGCCCATGCCCTGGCGTCGGCCAGCGTTCCGATTCGATTGGCCATTCCGGTCTGCAGGGCGACGTCGGCGGTGAGCCGTTCCGCGGCGAGTAACATGCCCCTGGCCCTGCCTGCGCCGACCAACGACGTCAACCGTCGAATGCTCCAGTTATCCAGCGCCAGACCGTATTTCGCGAGTGGAAACTGGAAGTAGGCCGCGGGTGCGACGACGCGCAGATCGCAGATCATCGCCAGAATGACGCCTGCCCCGATCGTGGGTCCGTTGATGGCGCCGATGACGGGGACCGGCGCCTTGTCGATCGCGAGGTTCAGCGCCTTGGCTTTGTCGGGCAGCTCCTCTGCGATCCCTGCGGCGTCGGTGAGGTCAGCGCCCGAGCTGAACACCGCGCCCTGGCCCGTCAGCACGATTACCCGGACGTCCTCGGTCGCGGCCTTCTCGACCGCCTCACGCAGGCCGTCGACGAGCTCGCCGTTCAGCGCGTTGCGGCGCTCGGCACGCTGGATTTCCAAGGTCATCACGTGACGGTCGCGGGTCACACCAATCATGCTGCCCACCCTATTAGGGTCTTCCTGTGAGCCGGATCGGCGCCCTTGAGCTGCGGGATGCGGTGCTGGACGCCGGATCCTTCAGCAGCTGGGATGCCCCGCCGGTGCCCGTCGCAACCAACGCCGAGTACCGACGCGAGCTGGATGCCGCCGCGGCAGCCACCGGCCTCGACGAATCCGTGGTCACCGGCGAGGGCCGCGTCTTCGGGCGGCGCGTCGCGGTGGTGGCGTGTGAGTTCGACTTCCTGGCCGGCTCGATCGGGGTGGCCGCGGCCGAGCGGATCACCGCCGCCGTGGCGCGGGCGACCGCCGAACGGCTGCCGCTGCTGGCGTCGCCGAGCTCAGGCGGCACCCGCATGCAGGAGGGCACGGTCGCGTTCCTGCAGATGGTCAAGATCGCCGCGGCCGTCGAGCTGCACAAGCGCGCGCATCTGCCTTACCTGGTGTATCTGCGCCATCCCACCACCGGCGGGGTGTTCGCATCGTGGGGGTCGCTCGGTCACATCACGGTCGCGGAGCCGGGCGCGCTCGTCGGGTTCCTCGGCCCCCGCGTCTACGAGCACCTCTACGGCGAGCCGTTCCCCGCAGGCATTCAGACCGCGGAGAACCTGCAGCGGCACGGAGTCATCGACGCCGTCATCCCGCTGGAGTTGTTGCGCGCCACGCTGGACCGGGCGCTGAAGGTGGTCGCCGACGAGCCCGAGCCGCCGCCGCTGGAGCCGCAGGCCGAGCCGCTGCCCGACATCCCCGCGTGGGAGTCGGTGATCGCATCGCGACGGCCGGACCGGCCGGGCGTCGCGCAACTGCTGCGGTACGGCACCACCGAGTGGGTGCTGTTGTCGGGCACCGGGCTGGGCGAGGCCGCCACCACGCTCCTCGCGCTGGCCCGGTTCGGTGGCCAGCCGGCGGTGGTGCTCGGCCAACAACGCGTCGTGGGCGGGGTCATCGGCCCTGCCGCACTTCTGGAGGCCCGCCGCGGCATGGCGCTGGCCGCCGGGCTCAAGCTGCCGCTGGTGCTGGTGATCGACACCGCCGGACCGGCGCTGTCGGCGGAGGCGGAGCAGGGCGGTTTGGCCGGCGAGATCGCGCGGTGTCTGGCCGACCTCGTCACGCTCGACACCCCGACGGTTTCGGTGCTGCTCGGGCAGGGCAGCGGCGGCCCCGCCCTTGCGATGGTGCCCGCGGACCGGGTGCTGGCCGCGCTGCACGGCTGGCTGGCGCCGCTACCGCCGGAGGGCGCAAGCGCGATCGTCTATCGCGACGTCGACCACGCCGCGGAATTGGCTGCCGCTCAGGGTATTCGGTCGGTCGACCTGTTGCGTGACGGCATCGTCGACGTCGTCGTGCCCGAGCATCCCGATGCCGCCGACGAGCCGGTCGAGTTCACCAAGCGGCTGTCGGCGACCATCGCCGGCGAATTGCACCGGCTGCGTTCGATACCCGACGGGCAGCGGTTGGACGCGCGGCTGACCCGCTACCGCCGCATCGGCCTACCCGGCCTGTGACACCAGGGCGGCCAGCATCGCGGCGCAGGTGATCACGTCCAGCGGCATCCGCAGCAGGCTGCGACGGGTCCACCGGACTGCCGCGGCCTCGTCGACGACGGCCGGGTCGGCCTTCTCGAACTCCACCGCCTTCGGGATGAAGTCGACCAGCGACCAGATCCGCATCGCGGCGTGGCTGAGCAGCGCCACGAGTAGCGCGATCCGGACGCCGGCGTCGGCCCACCCGACGATGAGCGACACGATCAGCAGCACCTCGAACGCCGTATGCGCAGGAATCCAGAACCGCCGCCGCGATATGCCGCCGCGGGTCGGCTGAATGATGCCGGGCCGCTTCGGCCAGAACGGGTCGACGACGAGGAATTCGTAGAGGCCACCGCCGAGCAATACGCACGCCGCGAGAGTGGTGATGGCGATCAGGACGAGAGACATTGTCGAATCGACGTCACTAAATGGCATCGACACACTAGAGAGAAAACCACATCCACATCCACATCCGCCTACACCGCCCTAGACAACCCAGCCGACCCGAGGCGGCCACGCTCAAAATGATCGTGCGCTTTGCGAGGGGCCCCACCCAGCGCCACGGTGTCACAACGTTGGGCACGACGTACACGCCAGTTGTGCGTCGCCGCCGGAATCCCGCCGTTGCAATTGGTTCGGTTCATGGGCGACGCCACCGCGCTACAGGGCGATGAGCAGACCGCTTAGCCCGAATGTGGTGCCGATGCGTCGGCGTGGCTGACCCTGCTTTCTCTTCTGAATCTCTACGGTGGGCCAATGAAAGCTGGTCGAGCTTTGGCGGCTCCTGCGGCTGCATGCCTGGTTGTGTTCTTATCGATAACTTTCGCGCCCTCCTTCGCCGTCGCGGACAACCAGGACGCTCGATGCATCAACTTGTTCGGCGTCGATCTCAATGCCTTGTACAACGTTACGGAACCGTTTGTTAACCGCAATTGCCATCAGATACGCGTCGGCGAGTTTTTCATCGCTAATGACCACATCCTGGTCAACTCGCAGTATTCAGAAGACCTGCGGACGCAGCTCGAAGCCACAAATTACCACTTTGTGGGAGCGACCCCGCTGGAAGACCTTCAGGCGAAGATAGTATCGCTTCGCTTAGAAGTGACCGATAAGGCTACCGGGCGCATCCAAAATTTCACGTTCGCCGCTAACGAAGTGTCCACCACCCAGGATCACATCCACAACGACGCGCTGGTATGCGCAGACTTCTTCCGGTCCGCATGCGGAGGACCGGTTGTTCCCGCGCCCGCTTCCAGCCCCATGCTCGCCTTCATTCCTAAAGTTCATCCGCTGCCGCCGGGCAGTTATCTGATCAGCATTTATTACACATTCAGCGAACGCTACAACAACGGCTTCGGGACGGGACAGCCCAATTTCTTCGCTCCCGGCGAGACCCTAGTGTTCTCCGAGAACTTCTTCGACGTGGTTAAGCGCTAACACTCGCATAACTTCTTATAGAACAAAGGAAATGGCTCCCAGCAAACAAGCGTCCGCGTGCAATGACGAAACAGAATTAGCACTGCTGTGAAATCGGCGCGGCTCACCGGCATAGTGGTATCGGCTCGACAACTAAGCGTCGGAGTCCACATCACCGCTGATTATTACGGTGCCTCGAGATAGCGCTGAATGGTAGGCCCGAGCCAGGACACGATTTCGTCGCGCGACATCGCCACGACGGGCGGTAGCCGCAGGACATAGCGGCAGAGCGCCAAGCCGAGCATCTGACTGGCGATGAGGCCGGCACGCCGCTCTGGGTCGGCCGCGTTGGCCTTCGCCAGGCTCGGCAGCAACTGGCCCGCGAAGATCGCCTGCATACGTTGCGCCGCATCGGCATTCGTCGTACTCGATCGCAGCAGGACGATCAACGCCTCGTCGCGTTCCCACCGCTCCATGAAGTACGCAACCATGCGCGCGCCCAGCTGGTCGGTCGCCACGTCGGACAAGTCAGGGATGTCGAGATCGAAGTTCGCCGCGGCGGCGAAGAGTTGGTCCTTGCTGCCGAAGTACCGCATCACCATCGACGGGTCGATGTTGGCGTCCGCCGCCACGGCGCGGATGGTGGTCCGCTCGAAGCCTGTTTCGGCGAATCGCTCCCGCGCCGCGGCCAGGATCACCGCCTTGGTTTCACCAGAGGATCTACGCATGCCAACAAGTGTAGGCCAACAAGTGTTGACATTGCGAATTCCGCGGCGCATAGTTGTGCCAACAAGCGTTGGCATTGAGTAAAGGAGCAGGAAATGAAGAACACCGATGTTCTCGATCGTTGGAGCAGGCCCGACCGGGCTCACCCTGGCCGCGTCGCTGATCAGCAGGGGTATTCAGGCAACAGTGGTCGACGCCCAGGCAACGGCGGCCCACACGTCGCGCGCCGCGGCGGTCAATGCCCGCACGCTCGAAGTCCTCGAGGGCCTCGACGTGGCCAGGCGACTGGTCAAGGAAGGCATACAGGCGCCGCGGTTCACCATCCGGGATCGAAGCCGCATCCTGATGCGCCTCGACTTCAGCGGGTTGACGACGAACTACCCGTACACCCTGCTGGTTCCCCAGAACGTCACGGAGAAACTGCTCAACGACCGGCTCACCGAGCTCGGCGGAGCCGTGGTCCGGTCGAAGGTCCTGACCTCCATCGCGGAGGACGGCGAGGGCGTGACGGCGACGTTCGACGACGGTGACACCATTCGGGCCCGGTATGTGGTCGGCGCCGACGGTATCCACAGCACCGTGCGCGAACAGGCAGCCATCGGCTTCGAGGGCGGCCACTATGACGAGTCGTTCATTCTGGCCGACGTTCATCTGAGTGGCGGGGCACCGGTCGAAGAAGTCGTCTTGTTCTGGGCCACGGCCGGACTGACGGTGGTGGCTCCGCTGCCGGACGGCACCTACCGCATCGTCGCGCCGGTCGCCGACGCACCTGAAGAACCCTCCGTGGAGTTCGTCCAGCAGGTGCTCGACGAGCGCGGCCTCGGCGCCGGACGGGTAGTCGTCACAGACGTGGTGTGGGGTTCGCGCTTCCGCATCCACCATCGAGTCGCCCACACATATCGCGCCGGGCGGCTGCTGCTGGCGGGGGACGCGGCACACGTGCACAGTCCGGCGGGCGGGCAGGGCATGAATCTCGGCATCCAGGACGCCATTGCCCTGGCCGACGCACTTGCCTCCGTACTGGCTGGTGGGCCGGAGAGCGCACTCGACGAGTACAGCGACGCGCGCCGTCCGATTGCACGCCAGGTGGTGGCGCTGACCGATCGGCTGACCCGGCTGGCGACGCTGCCGCGCGCCGCGCGTCCCATCCGCAACGCGGCGATCGGCCTGGCCGGACGGGTGCCTGCGGTTCGGCGCGCGCTGGCCCAGCGGCTCAGCGGGCTCGTCTATCGCTAGGTTTCGGCCGCTACGGCACCAGATCCTCGTACCGAAACTCGGTCGGGATCTGCGTGCCTTCGGCGTGCGCGGCATCCTCTCTGCGGCGCAGATCGACCCGGCGGATCTTGCCCGAGATGGTCTTCGGAAGCTCGTAGAACTCGACGCGCCGAACCTTGAGGTATGACGCTAGATGGTCGCGTGCGTATTCCATGATCTGCCTTGCGGTTTCGGCGTTCGCCTCCCATCCGTCGGCGATGGCCACGTAGGCCTTTGGCACCGCCAGCCGGGTGTCGTCGGGTTGCGGAACGACGGCCGCCTCGACGACCGCCGGGTGCTCGATGAGCACGCTCTCGAGTTCGAACGGCGACACCTTGTAGTCCGACGACTTGAAGACGTCGTCCGTACGGCCGACATAGGTGATGTAGCCGTCTGCGTCACGGCTGGCCACATCGCCGGTGTGGTAGTAACCCCCCGCCGTCACCGCGTCGTTGCGGTCTGGGTCACCGAGGTAACCGGTCATCAGGTTGACGGGGTCACGGCTCAGCTCCAGACAGATCTCGCCTTCGTCGGCAGGCTCGCCGGTCAACGGGTCGATGAGCACGACGGGCACACCGGGCATCGGCCGCCCCATCGATCCGGGCTTCACCGGCTGGCCCGGCGTGTTACCGACCTGCAAGGTGGTCTCGGTCTGCCCGAAGCCGTCCCGAATCGTCAGTCCCCAGGCGCGCTCGACCTGCGCGATGACGTCGGGGTTGAGCGGTTCCCCAGCGCCGAGGATCTCGCGCAGGCCTTCGGGTTTGGCGCCGAGATCGGACTGGATCAGCATGCGCCACACCGTGGGTGGAGCGCAGAAGGTGTTGACGCCCGCTCGGCGGATTTGGCCGAGCAGCGCCGCGGCGTCGAATCGGCTGTAGTTGTAGACGAAGATCGTCGCTTCCGCGATCCACGGCGCGAAGAAACAACTCCATGCGTGCTTGGCCCACCCCGGCGAGCTGATCGCCAGATGCACATCGCCCGGCCGAACCCCCAACCACGCCATCGTCGACATGTGCCCCACCGGATAGCTGACCTGCGAGTGCTCCACCAGCTTTGGCTTGCTCGTCGTGCCGGAGGTGAAGTAGATCAACATCGAGTCGGCGACATCTGTGCACGCGGTGAACGGCCCCGCACCGGCTACCTCGTACGCATCTGCGTAGCGACGCCATCCGTCGACTGAATCGCCGACTGCGATGCGAATGAAGTCGCCTGCCACGTCCTCGAACTTCGGGGTGTCCGCGGCGTTCGCGATCACGAATCGGGCTCCCCCGCGTTCGAGGCGGTCGGCCAGATCGGCCGGCCCGAGCGCGCCCGTCGTCGGCATGATGATCGCGCCCAACTTCGATATGGCGAGCATCGACTCCCACAGCTCGACCTGGTTGCCGAGCATCAGTATCACCCGGTCGCCCTTTCCGACGCCCTGTTGCGCGAGCCACGCGGCGACGCGGTCGGACCGGTCTGCCATCTGCGCGAAGGTGACCTTCTCCTCGACGCCGTCCTCTTCGACGATCCACAGGGCGATGCGGTCGTTGTCGCGTGCGATGACGTCGAACCAGTCGGTGGCCCAGTTGAAAGAGCCGGTCAGTCGCGGCCAGGCGAAGGTGTCGACGGCCTTCTGGTAGTCACCGATCAGGCCGACGAGTTGGTCTCGCGCGTTGCGGTACTTATCGGTGTTCGTGGCCACACCTATAGCATCGCCCACGAGGACGACGGCGACCGGTGAGGACGGCAGTTTGACGACGATCGAGGGGATGTCTGCTGCGAATCGACGAGTCGGTCGAACCGGAGATGTACCGCTGCGCCATCGTGTCGCAGGCCGAACTCGAATGGCTGCGACGGATCGACGACGTGGTCCGGATGGGCCACGTCAAGGAAATCGAACCGGGGCGGGTCGTGCTCGACGGCGGATCACTTCCCGTAACGGGTTCGGCGCTCTACGTCGACTGCACCGCCGTCGGTCTGGGCCGCAACGAGGTGATCACCGTGTTCGACGGCGACCGCATCACCCTGCAGACCGTCCGCACCTGCCAGCCGGTGTTCAGCGCGGCTTTCATCGCGCACGTCGAGGCCGCGTATACCGACGATGAGACCAGGAACTCGCTCTGCCGGCCCATTCCGAACCCCGAGGTTCCGATGGACTGGCTGCGAATGATGCTGACCTACAACGGGAATCAGCTCCGTTGGTTCGACCGGCCGGAGACGATGGCCTGGCTCGATTCGGCCCGGCTGAACATCCTCAGCCATGCGACGGCGTCGGTCAGCCCCCGAGCAAGGGAGAAGATCATCGGGGTGCTGCGGTCGCAACTACAGGTCACCAACGACAAGCTCGAGGAGCTCATCGGCTAGGCCTGGCGAGTGCTCGTAGATGCATTGAGACTGCGCTGACGGCGGGGTCTACTCGAACTTCTTCGCCGCCACTGCAGTTTCAACAGGCCTGTGGATGGATTCGGCCGTGTGCACCGTGAAAGTGACACGCTGCGACAGTGACGGTTTTGATCGGCAGCGAAGCGCTGGCTGCCGGAAAGTTGACACGGTATGAGCTGCGAAAGTTCTACCGCCGCTTACATCCCGACATCTATGCGCCAAAGTGGGCAGACCTGACGCTGGAGGACCGGATCGCAGCCGCCTGGTTGTGGTCGCGCCGCTGCGGTGTTGTCTGCGGATTGGCGGCGTCCGCATTACATGGGGCCAAGTGGGTCGACACTGAGGTGCCGATCGAGATTGCTTTGCCTAATCGTCGGGCACCTGCCGGCGTGATCACCCGCAACACAGTTCTGTCCGACGACGAAGTGATCAACCGCGGCACTATGAAGATTACGACGGTCGAGCGCACGGCGTTCGACTTAGCCCGTAGCGGCGGCGTTCGCCAAGCGGTCGCCCGTCTCGATGCACTGGCCGCTGCTACGCATTACAAGGACGCAGACGTCCAGGAACTGGCGCGACGACACCCGCGGGCAAGGGAGATCCGGCGTCTCGACACAGTTCTGGACTTGGCCGATGCGGGTGCGGAGTCACCTCAGGAAAGCCGTGTGCGATTGCTGTTGATGGACAACGGCTTTCCCCGTCCCGCAACGCAGATTCCGGTCTCGGGTCCGGACGGGCTTCCGCGCTACTACCTCGACATGGGCTGGCAGGACATCATGGTGGCGGTCGAATACGACGGCGAGCACCACCGCAAGGACACCCCCAGCTATCGGAGGGACATCGTCCGGCTCGAATACATCCAGTCGATTGGATGGATCGTCGTTCGAGTGGTGGCAGGCAATCGCCCGCGAGAAGTTGTCGAGCGCGTACACCGCGCGCGAGCGTTGAGATTGCGGTGACGGCGAGGCTCACTCGCACTTCTCCGCCGCCACTGCAGTCTGAAGCCGCTCTGCTAGGCCAGCGAGTCGATCCACGCCCGGTGAAGCGCCGCGTACCTGCCGTCGCTGCGGTGGATCAGTTCGCCGGGCGGGCCGTCCTCCACGATGCGTCCGCCCTCGAGGACCAGCACCCTGTCGGCCACCTCGACGGTCGACAGCCGGTGCGCGATGACCAGCGCGGTGCGGTCGGCCAGCACAGTCTCCAGCGCGCGCTGGACCATCCGCTCGCTCGGAATGTCCAGTGACGACGTCGCCTCGTCCAGGATCAGCACGGCCGGGTCGGCGAGAAACGCCCGCGCGAAGGCGACGAGCTGACGCTGGCCCGCCGACAGCCGGCCGCCGCGCTTGGCCACGTCGGTGTCGTAGCCGTCGGGCAGCAGGTCGATGAACCGGTCCGCGCCGACGGCACCTGCGGCCGCGCGCACCTCGGCGTCGGTGGCGTCGGGCCGCCCGAACCTGATGTTGTCGGCGACGGTCCCGTCGAACATGAAGTTCTCCTGGGTGACCATCACGACGTATCGGCGCAGCTCGGCCTGCGTGACGTCGCGAAGGTCGATACCGTCGAGCGTCACCGAACCGGACGCCGGGTCGTAAAACCGCGCAATGAGTTTGGCGATGGTGGTCTTGCCCGCGCCGGTGGTCCCTACCATGGCGACGGTCTGCCCAGCGGGAACAACCAGGTTCAGGTCCGGCAGCACCGGCCGGTCGGGCACGTAGGAGAACTGCACGTCGTGGAACGCGACATCGCCACGCACCGACTTCAACTCCGCCGGCGTCTCCGGGTCCTTGATGCCCGGCCGTTCGGCCAGCACGCCCGCCAGCTTCTCCAGCGCCGACGACGCGGACTGGAATGTGTTGAAGAACTGTGAGATCTCCTGCATCGGCTCGAAGAACATCCGCAGGTAGAGAAGGAATGCGGCGAGTGTGCCGATCGTCATCTGTCCGTGCAGCGCCCGGTAGCCGCCGTAGAGCAGCACCAGGCCGGTGGTGAGGTTGCCGACGAGCTTCACGCCCGGCATGAAGACGGCGAGCAGCCGCATCGTCTTCTCGTTGATATCGCGGTAGCGATCGGCGAGGCCGTCGAAGATCTCCTGATTGCGGGGCTCGCGCCGGTAGGCCTGCACGGCCTTGATGCCGGTCATCGTCTCGACGAACTGCACGATGACCAGCGCGGCGCTCTCCCGGACCTCGCGGTACGTCTTCGCGGATTCGCTGCTGAACCACCACACCAGGCCCACCAGAATCGGGAATGCCGCCAGACACATGAGGCCCAGCCGAACATCAAGCGCGACAAGCAGAATCGCGGTGCCGACAAGGGTGAGCACCGCTGTGATCAAACTGTCGAAACCGGTCTCCAGCATTTCCTCGATCGCGTCGACGTCGTTGGTCGACCGGCTCACCACGCGGCCCGATGTGTAGCGCTCGTGGAAGGCGATGTCGAGCCGCTGGAAATGCCGGAACACCCGGCGCCGCAGCTCCAACAGCACCTTCTGGCCGATTCGTCCCGATCGGTGCAGGAACAACATCCGGCTGACGGCCTGGACAACCACCACACCGCACAGCGCGCCCACGATCATCATCAGCGCGTGCGTCGACCCGCCGTCGATGATCGGCGGAACGCCGACGTCGATACCGCGCCGGACGAGCAGTGGAACCGAAAGGCGGGCAACGTTTTCCACCACGACGATGATCGCCAGGAACGCCACCGTCCACCGATACGGTCGCAGCAGCGAGCCGAGCAGCGCGCGGGCTTCACGCCTGCGAGGCAGCGCTTCGTCCATCGGCGGGTCGTCGTCGCGGTGCTCGTCGAGCCGGCCGCGCCAGCGGTCGACGGGCTCGTCCGGTTCCTCCGGTACGTCGACGGGTGTGGTGTCGGTCGCGGTCATCGGCCCTCGGTATCCGACGTCGCGAAGCGGCGTTCGCGTTCGGCGCACGCCGCGTCGGCCGCCTCCTGCTCCTTGTAGGCCATGCCGAGCCTGCTGCGGTTCTCGTCGTCCTCCCAGGCGCAGCTGCGTTCTGCGCCGTCGTCGAGCTCGTCGTCGGCGGCCAGCAGGTAGCGGTACTGCGGGACACCGGCCAACAGCTCGGCGTGCGTGCCGATGTGGGTGATGGCGCCGTCGACGAGAAGGGCCACCCTGTCGGCGAGCAGAACGGTCGAGGCCCGGTGTGCCACCACGATGCCGGTGACCGAGTGCAGCACCCGGCGCAGTGCCTCCTCGACGACGGCCTCGGTGTGCACGTCGAGCGCCGACAGGGTGTCGTCGAGCACCAGAATCTTCGGCGTGGCTAGGATCGCCCGGGCCAGCGAAAGCCGTTGCCGCTGACCGCCGGACAGGCTCATGCCCTGCTCGCCGATCCGGGTGTCCAGTCCGAACGGGAGGTCGTAGACGAACTGCGCGGCAGCGACCTCGATGGCCTGCGCCAATTCGTCATCGGTCGCGTGCGGCCTGCCCAGCCGCAGATTCTCGGCGACCGACATCGAGAACAGCGTCGGGTCCTCGAATGCAGTCGCGATCGTCTGCCGCAGCGCGGACAACGACAGGTCGCGGATGTCCTGGCCGTCGATACGGATGGCGCCCTCGGTGACGTCATAGAGGCGTGACAGCAGGGCGGCGAGCACAGACTTTCCCGACCCCGTCGAGCCCACGAGTGCGACCGTCTCACCGGGTTCGACGACGAGGTCGACGTGCCGGATCGCCCAGTCGTCCTCACGCGCGTCGGGGAACCGGAAGCCGACGTCGTCGAGTTCGAGGCGTCCACCGCGCGGTGTGTCGGCCTGCGGGCCGTCGGTGATTTCGCGTGGCGCGTCGAAGATCTCGGCGATCCGGTTCGCAGCGGTGAACGACTCCTGCATCATCGACAGCAGGAAGCCCAGTGATGCAATGGGCCACACCAGCGACAGCATCATCGTGATGAAGGCGACGAGGGTGCCCATGGTGACGGAACCGTGGCCGGCCGCATAAGCGCCGAGACCCAGCACGATGATCAGCGTCAGGTTGGGGATGACTTCGAGCAGCGTCCAGAACTTCGCCGACACCGATACCCGGCTCACCTGTGTGTCGTAGAGATCGGTGAGCTGTCTGTCGAACCGGTCGTACGCATAGCGTTCGCGGCCGAACGACTTGATCACCCGGACTCCGAGCGCGGACTCCTCGACGTGGGTGGCGACGTGTCCGGACTGGTCCTGCGCGAGCCGCGACAGCCGGGTGTACTCCCGCTGGAAATGCAGCACGGTCAAGGTGACGGGCGCGATCGAGACCACGACGAGGACACCCAACGGCCAGTACATCGCGAGCAGGATGCCGGTGACGATGGCGATCTGGAGGACGTTGAGCAGAAGGAAGACCATGCCGAATGACAGGAACCGGCGAATCGAGCTCAAATCGTTCATGATCCGCGACAGCAATTGGCCCGACTGCCAGCGCCCGTGAAACGACATCGGCAGGATCTGCAGGCGCGCATAGAGGTCTTTGCGGATGTCCGCCTCGACGCCCATGGTCGCGCGCGAGATCAGCCACCGGCGGAGGAACCACAGCACGGCCTCGGAGATGCCGACCCCCATCGCCGCAAGGCCGAGGATCCAGAGCCCACGCTGGTCCTGGTGGCGTACCGGCCCGTCGATGACCGCCTTGGTCATCAGCGGGATTGCAACGGTGGCGACGAGGCTGAGAATGGCGATACTGAGCATGGCGATCCATCGCACCCGGTACGGGAAGATGTAGGGCAACAGCCGCCACAGATCCGAACCGGTGCGCGGACGGGCAGGCGGCGGCGCTATGGCCGGCGCCGGGCGCGGCGTATCCACATTCGGTTCAGTCAAAGTAATTCCAATTATCCGCTGGGCGGCAACTCGATAACAGCTGCTTCGAGGCTCTCACGCCGCTACGACATCCGCGGCGCCGGTCTGGCTGCCGAACTGCGTCTCGTAGAGCTCGGTGTAGCGCCCACCACGGGCCAGCAGCTGGTCGTGAGTGCCGCGTTCGGCGATGCGGCCGTCCTCGATTACGAGGATCGTGTCGGCCGCCCGGACAGTTGAGAGGCGGTGGGCGATCACGATCGAGGTCCGTCCGGCCAGGGCCTCGGCAAGCGCCTGCTGCACCGCGGCCTCCGAGGCCGAGTCCAACGACGCCGTGGCCTCGTCGAGGACGACAACCCGGGAACGGCCGAGCAGCAGACGCGCGATGGTCAGCCGCTGGCGCTGCCCGCCCGAGAGCCGGTAGCCGCGCTCACCCACGACGGTGTCGAGGCCGTCGGGCATGTCGGCGACCACGTCGGCCAGCCGGGCGCGCTCCAGCGCCAGCCACAGCTCGTCGTCGGTGGCGCCGGGGGCGGCCAGCCGCAGATTGGACCCGATCGATTCGTGGAACAGGTGCCCGTCCTGGGTGACCATGCCCACGGTCTCCTTCAGCGACGCGAACGTCACGTCGCGCACGTCGACACCGTTGAGGCGCACGGCGCCACTGTCCACGTCGTAGAGGCGAGCCATCAGCGAAGCGATCGTCGACTTCCCCGCCCCCGAAGACCCGACCAGCGCCACCATCTCACCGGGCTGCGCGGTGAACGAAATACCGTGCAGCACTTCGACTCCCCCGCGGACATCGGTCTCGCTGAGCACGGCGACCTCTTCGAGGGAGGCAATCGACACCTTGTCGGCCGACGGGTACGAGAACCGCACGTCGTCGAACTCCACGGACACCGGACCGTCGGACACCGCCCGCGCGTCCGACTTCTCCTGGATCAGCGGCTCGAGGTCGAGCACCTCGAAGACACGCTCGAAACTGACCAGCGCACTGGCGATCTCGACGTGCGCGTTGGCCAGCGCGGTCAGCGGCGAGTACAGCCGCGTCAGAAGCAGTGCCAACGACACGATCGCGCCCGTCTGCAGGTGCCCACCGATCGCGAGCACACCGCCGAGGCCGTACACCAGGGCCAGCGCGAGTGCCGACATCAGCGTCAGCGAGTTCATGAAGACCGACTGCAGCATCGCGGTGCGCACCCCGATGTCGCGAACACGGCCGGCCCGGACTTCGAACTCGCGCGACTCGGTGGCCGGGCTGCCGAAAAGCTTCACCAACGTCGCGCCGGGAGCCGAAAAGCGTTCGGTCATCTGGGTGTTCATCGTGGCGTTGTGGATGGCGGCCTCGCGTGACAATCGCGCCATGGTTCGCCCGATCCAGCGGGCGGGCAGCAGGAACAGCGGCATCAGCACCAGCGACAGCAGCGTGACCTGCCAGGAGATCCTGAGCATGACCGCCAGGGTCAGCGTCAGGGTGACGACGTTGGTGATGACGCCGGAGAACGTGTCGGAGAAGGCGCGCTGCGCGCCCATCACGTCGTTGCCGAGCCTGCTCACCAACGCGCCGGTGCGGGTGCGGGTGAAGAACGCGACGGGCATCCGCTGCACATGGTCGAAGACCGCGGTGCGCAGGTCGAGGATCAGGCCCTCCCCGATGTTCGATGACAGCCACCGCGTCACCAGCGATACGCCCGCCTCGGTGACGGCGACCGCCGCGATCACCACGGCCAGCATCACCACCACGCCAGCCGCACCGTTGCCGATCTCGTCGACGACCTTGCCCGCCAGCAGCGGGGTCGCAAGCCCGAGCAGCGCACTGACCACGCTGACCGCGACGAACACGGCCAACCTGCGGTGATGCCGCCCCGCGAAGCGCCAGATCCGGCCGAGCAGCTTGCGGTCGAAAAGCGTCCGCAGATCGCCGCCCTTGGCGTGCGTCTGCCGGTACAGGGATTGCCGCGCTACCGATTCAAAGCTCATAAATTCACCGTAGAACCTCAACAATGGATGAGGTCAATGGCTTCCCGGGGTGTTGCGGGTTCAAACTCGCTGGTTGAGTTGGGCGAGGTCGGCCTGGATCGCCGCGACCCGGTCGAGATCGATGCCCCACGGTTCATCGACACCGACGTGTTTGTCGAGATCCCAGAGCACGCACTGTTCGCCGGGCAGTGCGACGATCGACCACGCGATGACTGTGCGGCGAAGCTGTTCATGCATCGGCTCGTTGGCCGCAGGGACGTTATCGGGAGCGCCGCCGTCGGGGTGGTGATGCAGAAACCGGCCGTAGGCCTTGTCGCAGAACGCGGAATACCTTGCGGTGCAGAGGATCAGGCCGTGCCACGCCTCGTCCACCGCATGCGAGGGCATGCCGATGACTTGGTTGTCGCGCATCGCGGGCGCGCAGCAGCGCAGCCACTGTCGCAAACCTTTCTCGACGAGCTCACGCGGTTGCCACGGGCACGTCTTGAAGACGGCGGGCGGTAGATCGAGCGCTGCGACCTCGGCATTCACCCGATCGAGTTGATTTCTGCTGCGGTGACGTATGCGAGTACTCTATGCCGCCTAGGCAAACGGTCGTAGCATTTGACCATGAGCGCGACTGACGTCGCCGTCATTATTGGCGGGGCGCTGGCGGGGTTGATCGCTTTGGCGGCGGTGGTCGGGGTGCGGCGGGCCAGGAGCCGCCGCAAGACGCGCGCCCGCAGGTCCGCCGGCCGGGGCACCGGGTCGGCCGGCGCCGCCACGTGGGGAACCGGAAAAGTCAAGGACCGCAGGACGTTGTGGGCCCGTCGGTATGGCGCAGGCGGCCGGTGGACGGCGGCCACGTGGACAGCCGGCGCCGGGGGCCTGATTCTCGCCGAGAACAAGGACGGTGTCGGCGATCCACTCGCCCGGTGCAGCGGCAGCCCAGGAGTGGTTGGCGGTAGTTGCGGCGGCGGGGTCGGCGACGGCGTCGGGTGCGGCGGTGGCGGCTGCGGGGGCGGCTGCGGCGGAGGGTGCGGGGGCAGCTGATGAGTGACACAGCCCTCGGATGGGTCGTCATCGCGGCGATCGCGGTGGCGACGATCACGGCGATCGTCGTGATGAACCGGCGACGCGAACGGGAGCGTTGTCGCCAGTGGGAGTCCGGAAAGTACGCCAAGGGCCTGTCGGCGGGCGGCGCCGCTGCAGCCGGAGGCATCGCCGCGAGCAATTGCGGCGCAGGCTGCACTGGTGGCGGCTGCGGAGGGGGTTGCGGCGGAGGATGTGGGGGCGGCTGACGCCGCGTCACAATAATCGGAAAAACGCTGGTCGTCACCGCGCCTATCCCATCCGCGCGGCCCGATCAGGCAAGATGTCGCTATGGACGGTAGTGCGGTCTCACCCAGGGTGCTGGTTGTCGACGACGACGACGACGTGCTCGCGTCCCTGGAGCGTGGGCTGCGGCTTTCCGGATTCGACGTATCGACAGCCAGGGACGGCGCCGAAGCGCTGCGCAGCGCAACCGAGACCCGGCCCGACGCGATCGTGCTCGACATCAACATGCCGGTGCTCGACGGCGTCAGTGTGGTCACGGCGCTGCGCGCGATGGACAACGACGTCCCGGTCTGTGTGCTTTCGGCGCGCAGCTCGGTCGACGACCGGGTCGCAGGCCTGGAGGCGGGCGCCGACGACTACCTGGTCAAGCCCTTCGTGCTGGCCGAGTTGGTGGCGCGGGTGAAGGCGCTGCTGCGCCGCAGAGGCGCCACCGCGACGTTCTCGTCGGAGACCATCGCGGTCGGTCCGCTCGAGGTCGACATCCCCGGCCGACGCGCCCGCGTCAACGGCGTCGACGTGGACCTGACCAAGCGCGAGTTCGATCTGCTGGCCGTGTTGGCCGAACACAAGACGGCGGTGCTGTCGCGGGCCCAGCTCCTGGAGCTGGTCTGGGGATACGACTTCGCCGCCGACACCAACGTCGTCGATGTGTTCATCGGCTACCTGCGGCGCAAGCTGGAGGCAGGCGGTGCCCCCCGGCTGCTGCACACCGTCCGCGGCGTTGGATTCGTCCTGAGGACGCAGTAGTCCCGTGAGCCTGTTGACCAGGATCTTCCGCCGGACGCCGTCCTTGCGGCAGCGAGTGGCGTTCACCAGCGCGATCGCCGCGGCCATCGTCGTCGGCATCGTCGGCACCGTGGTGTGGATCGGCATCACCGGCGACCGCAAGGAGCGGCTGGACCGCCGCCTCGACGAAGCGGCCGGCTTCGCGATTCCGTTCCTGCCGCGCGGGTTGGACGAGATCCCGAAGTCACCCAACGACCAGGACGCCGTCATCACCGTGCGCAAGGGCGACCAGGTGACGTCCAACGCCAACGTCGTGCTTCCCCAGCTGCCCGTCGGTTATGCGGACACGTACGTCAACGACGTGCGCTACCGCGTCCGCACCGTCGAAATCCGGGTGCCCGAGCCGATGTTGGTCGCCGTAGGGGCGACCTACGACGCCACCATCGCCGACACCAACAACCTGCACCGGCGCGTCATCATCATCTGCGCGTTCGCCATCGGCGCAGCGACCGTCGGCGGCTGGGTACTTGCCGCGTTCGCGGTGCGGCCGTTCAAACGGCTGGCGCAGCAGACCCGGTCGATCGACGCGGGCGACAAACCCCCCGACATCGACATTCGCGGTGCGACCGAGGCAGTCGAGATCGCCGACGCCATCAAGGGCATGCTCGAACGCATCTGGGAGGAGCAGGGCCGCACCAAGGCGGCGCTCGCGTCGGCCCGCGACTTCTCGGCGGTGTCCGCGCACGAGCTCCGCACACCGCTGACCGCGATGCGCACCAACCTCGAGGTGCTGGCGACCCTCGACCTGCCCGACGAGCAACGCAAAGAGGTCATCCACGACGTCATCCGAACGCAGTCCCGCATCGAGGCCACGCTGGGCGCGCTGGAACGCCTTGCCCAGGGCGAGTTGTCGACGGCCGACGACCACGTGCCCGTCGACATCACCGAGCTGCTCGACCGCGCCGCACACGACGCCATGCGCATCTACCCGGATCTGGACGTGTCGCTGGTCCCTGCGCCGACCGTGATCATCGTCGGGTTGCCAGCCGGGCTGCGGCTGGCGGTGGACAACGCGATCGCCAACGCGGTCAAGCACGGGGCCGCCAGCCGCGTGCAGCTGTCCGCGGTCAGTTCGCGTGCGGGTGTGGAGATCGCGATCGACGACGACGGCATCGGCATTCCCGAGGAAGAGCGCCAAGTGGTGTTCGAGCGGTTCTCCCGAGGGTCGACGGCGTCGGTCTCGGGCTCGGGCCTCGGCCTGGCGCTGGTAGCCCAGCAAGCCGAATTACACGGTGGCACAGCATTATTGCAGGCCAGCCCGCTGGGTGGCGCGAGGCTGCTGTTGCGCCTGCCGGGACCGCGGTAGCGCTACCCCTTCTCGCGCTGCGACTTACCGCTGTCCCAGCGGGAGAAGCCCGCGTTCTCGGCGGTCTCCACGTCGCGGAACCACACCTCGGCGATCGTCTGCTTGTACGACGGACTGTCGGTCGTGTGATAGAGCATCGAGTCCTCGTTGCCCTTGACCGTGTAGCCGCCGCCGGCGCGGCGGCGGTTGCCGCCACCCGGATCGAACCCGCACCGTACGGATCGTCCTCCACTGCACCCGCACGGGCGCCGCTGGCCGGCTTGGCCGCACCCGCCGGACCGGCGGCTCCCGCGCCCGCGGCCCCCGCACCGGCGGCAAGAGTCGCGTACTCAGGCACGTAGCGCTTGACCCTGCGGATCAACAAGAAGAGCGTCAGGATCAGGCCGAGGAGGAATGCCAGGGCCATCAACCACCAATTGAGGTTTTGCATCACCGTGCTCCCAACTCGCGTGAGCCGGGAAGCTCCGCGAAGGCTTCCTCTTCGCTCGTCGGCTTTACCGTGACAACCGCAATCAGCCAGGCGACCAACGCGCCCGCCACAAATGCCAGCAGGTACCACAACCACTGTATGACGAAGTCCATGTCAGATCTCCTTAGCTGACTGTGATGTCAGTTCGACGGTTCTGCGCCTTACCCGCGGGGGTGTCATTAGGCGCGATCGGCTCGGCCGATCCGACTCCCTTGGAGGTGACGCGATCTCCGGCCACACCCTGCGAAACCAGATAATCCGCAACAGCTTTCGCACGATTGTTACTGAGCGGGATGTTGATCGCGTCATTCCCACTGCTGTCGGTGTGGCCGACCACCGACACCTTGGGGTCGGGGCAGGCTTTCAACTTGTCGGCGACCTGGGTCAACTGCTGCTGCGATGCCGGCGTCAGGCTGAACCCGTCGGACTGGAAGTTGATCGGCGTCTTGAGCAAGCCATTGATGTCGGCCTGCAGCGTGGCGCACGGACCGCCACCTGGCGCGGGCCCCGGGGGTGCAGGTGCAGGCGTTGCTGCGGCCTTCACCTCAATGTTGTTGACGATCTTCATTTTTGGCCACGCCGCCTTTGCCGCGGCTTCGACCTCTGTCTTCACGTCTTCGGACGGCGCGATGCCCTTGAGTGTGAGGGTGTCACCGTTGAGATCGAAGGTGAAGTCCGGAATGTCGACGGCTGCCCCGAAGATCGAACCCAGCGCCGCGAAGTCCGGCGCGTTGACACCCGCCTTGACGTTGAGGTTGTCGGTCAGGTTGATGTCGGGACCGAACGCGAGCCGGAGGCTATCGAGCAACCCCGTCTTCGCTTCGAGGCTCGGCAGCTCGCCATTCAGCGTAAAGCCGTTGCCGCTCCGTAGAATTGACAACGGCGCGAAGTTCAGATCGGGCAGGTTGACATTCGGCGCGTTGACATCCGGGGTATTGATGTTGGGCGCCGTCAACGTCGCCGACGGATTGACGCTCGGAAGGCTGACATCGATGTTGCCGGTGTCCGGTTTGTTGAAGCCCGCCCACCCGATCAGCCCAAGCAGCAGCGGAATCGCCAAGAGCGCCAGCCACCAAGCTGCGCCGGGCTTGCGTCTGTAGAACTTGGATGCGGTGCGATAGCCCGTGATCGTACGAGTGTCTCGAGTGTCTTCGGCGTCCGGCATGGCGCCCTCCTGGTGTCGACCGAAATTCGCTCTGATCTTGTTTCGGGCTGAGCCTAGAACTATCGACGCGTTTGCGGGGGGCTTTGAATCGAAAGCGACACAGCCGGATAACCGGAGATGAACGCCCGCGGAACGACAGAAATTTGCCGTCGCGTCAGTCAGCGAACATCCAGCAGGTCGATGACGAAAATCAAAGTCTTGCCCGACAATCGGTGTCCGGAGCCTGCAGGCCCGTATGCCTGCGCGGGCGGGATCACGAGTCGGCGCCGGCCGCCGACCCGCATGCCGGGGATACCGTCCTGCCAACCCTGGATCAGTCCCCTCAGCGGGAACTCGATTGACTCATCGCGATTCCATGAGCTGTCGAACTCTTCGCCGGTGTCGTATTCGACGCCGACATAGTGCACTTCCACGGTTCCGCCCGGCACCGCCTCCGCGCCGTCACCAACCACCACATCCTCGATGACCAACTCAGTCGGTGCGGGGCCGTCGGGAAATTCAACATCGGGTTTCGTCGCCACGGTGGGCTACGTTACGCCCTAATCGGGCTAAGTCCGGCCGCGCAGCGGGCACACTGGAGCCGTGGCATCTGACAACAAACCCTTGGCCCGCATCCGCGAACTCGTCGACGAAGAACGGGACCTGCGGGCCCGCTTGCAGCGGCACGAGATCAGCGCGGACGAGGAACACGCGCGTCTGAAGGCGCTCGAGGTCGAGCTGGACCAGTGCTGGGACTTGCTGCGGCAACGCCGCGCGCTGCGGGAGACCGGCGGCGATCCCCGTGAGGCCCAGATGCGCCCGCCGGATGAGGTCGAGGGCTACCTCGGTTGATCACCGATCCGCGGGCCGACATCGTCGTCGCCGGCGGCGGGCACAACGCTCTGGTCGCCGCCGCCTACTTGGCGCGTGCCGGGCGCCGGGTGCAGGTGCTCGAGCGGCTCGACCACGTCGGCGGCGCTGCGGTGTCGGCGCACGCCTTCGACGGCATCGACGCCCGGCTGTCCCGCTACTCCTATCTGGTGAGCCTGCTGCCGCGGCGTATCATCGACGACCTCGGTGTGCGGGTGCGACTCGCGCGACGCCGGTACTCGTCCTACACACCGGATCCTTCGAACGGCGGAGAGGCCGGCCTGCTGATTGGGCCGAATTCGACGTTCGCCGCCGTCGGCGCGGCCAACGATGCCGAACCGTTCGCCGAGTTCTACCGTCGCGCCCGGATCGTCACCTCCCGTCTGTGGCCGACGATGACCGCCCCGCTGCGGTCCCGAGACGACGTGTTCAAGCACGTCCTGGCCGGCGGGGAGGCCGGCGCAGAGGAGGCGTGGCAGGCCATGATCTGTCTGCCCATCGGGCACGCGATCACCGAAGCCGTCGACAGCGATCTGGTCCGCGGTGTGATGGCCACCGATGCGCTGATCGGGACCTTCGCGCGAGCTGACGATCCGTCGCTGGTGCAGAACATCTGCTTCCTGTATCACCTGCTGGGTGGCGGGACCGGTGACTGGGATGTGCCGATCGGCGGCATGGGCGCGGTCAGCGGTGCGCTGGCCGCGGCCGCTGCCGGCCATGGCGCCGAAATCACCACCGGCGCCGAGGTTTACGCGATCGATCCGAATGGCGAGGTGCGCTACGAGCTCAACGGCACCGAGCATCGGGTGCACGCCGACCACGTATTGGCCGGCGTGACGCCGGCGGTGCTGGCGGAGTTGGTCGGCGATCCGAAGCCGACCGTGGCGCCGGGGGCGCAGGTGAAGGTCAACCTGCTGCTACGGCGGCTACCCCGGCTGCGGGACGAAACCGTAACGCCTGAGCAGGCTTTCGGTGGCACATTCCACATCAACGAGAACTTCAGCCAGCTCGACGCCGCGTACCTGCGGGCGGCCGATGGCGCCATTCCCGACCCATTGCCCTGCGAGATTTATTGCCATTCGCTGACGGACCCGAGCATCCTGTCCGATGAGCTGCGGGCATCGGGCGCGCAGACGCTCACCGTGTTCGGTCTGCATACACCGCATCAGTTGACGGTCGACGCGGATCCCGACCGGCTGCGCGAGGACCTGACATCGGCAGTGCTCCACTCGCTGAACTCCGTTCTGGCCGAACCCGTTCAGGAGGTGTTGATGGAGGATTCGTCGGGGCGGCTGTGCATCGAGACGAAGACCACCCAGGATCTGGAGCGGACGCTGGGCATGACGGCGGGCAACATCTTCCATGGGGCGTTGAGCTGGCCGTTCGCCGAGAACGACGACCCACTCGACACCCCAGCTCGGCGGTGGGGTGTGGCGACCGCGCATGACCGGATCCTGTTGTGCGGATCCGGTTCTCGCCGCGGCGGCGCCGTGTCGGGTCTCGGCGGGCACAACGCAGCGATGGCCGTGTTGGAAAGCTAGGGTAGCGCAGCCGCCCACGCCATGTGGCCCTCGAAGCCGAGGTCATTGGCCATGGCGCGGAACCGGTCCCGCAGTTCCCGGTAAGCAGTCTGGTCTCCGCGTGCTTGGGCCAGTTCAACGCGAAGCCGGAGCGCGCTCATGTTCCGTGAGCTCCATTCGCGGTCCCACCCCAACGCCTCCAGCCGGTCTATCTCACGTGCCGCCTCGTCGTAGTCACCTCGCGCCAGCAACTGTTCCGCCATGAAAATCAATGGAAGGTCCAGGTTGCTTGGTGCGCCGGCGTGCTCCAGCTCCTCGGCAACCGCCCGCCACCGTCGGATTGCGTTATCCACTTCACCCTGCTCCGCCTGCTCGCGCGCAAGATAGATCTCGAAGAGGGGGAGCATGTTCAACGCGAAGCGTTCCCTGACGCAGGTTTCACGCAGGGCTCGGAAGCCGTCATAACCGCGCGCGCGATCTGCGCCGTGGTGAATCAACGCTATCGCCAACGTCATGCGTAACAGAACCACCGACATGTCATCGCTCGACCGTTCGGCTGACGTCAGGGCGTCCTCGATCTCACGCAACACGTCATCGTCCGTCACAAAGAGTCCTCGCGGTATACCCGCGTATTTGTAGGTGATGATCGTCGACTGCGACAACGTGTCGGACCGCTCCGCGATAGCCATCGCCTGGTCGAAGTCTTCCCGCCAGCCGGGGACGCCGATGCGAAATCGGGCCACACCCCGCCACGCCAGGGCCGTCGCGCGTGGAGACTCGAATATGAGCCTGCCCTTGTCGGGATCCTCGACTGCAAGGTCGATAACGGCCTGGGTCCAACGCAGAGCTTCCTCTGACTCGCCCGTCTCATGCTTGGCAACGACACCCGCAAACGACAGCGCGATCGTCAACGCCGGGTCGTCGATCGATTCCACTAAAGCCATGTATTCCGAGGCGAGCCGTGAGGCATCCCGTACGCGCCCGTGCAATACGTACTCGACCGTCATTCCGGCCATCCCCACCGCCAGTGACGCTTTGTCCCCGACCTGGGTGCACAAGTCCTGCAGCTCCGAGAAGCGGGATGAGATGTCCGGGTGGAACCGCTTCCAACTGTTGCCGCATATCAGCGTCCGCGGGGCGATGCGCTTCGCCATTCGATTCTCAGCGTCAGCGGGCAGCGCGTCGGCCACCTCGAGCGCGCGCTCCCAACTGAGCTGCGCCGCAGCGATGTCGCGACTGGATGACCAGCCGCCCGCCCGCATGTGCCACTCGTATGCGGCGGCCAGGTCGCCTGCGGCCTCCAGGTGCTCGGCGATGAGGGCGGCGTTCTGGTCATCTTGCTCAATTACCGCGGCCAGGCGCTTATGTAGTTGCGCGCGATCGGATTTCAGCTGTGATTCGTATGCCACCGCACGAACCAGAGGATGCCGGAACGCGTACTCGGGCTGCGGGTGGAAGGCGGCCTGGTCGACGAGTTCTGCCGAGACGAGATCACCTAAGGCGGCATCGATACCCACCGATTCCAGCATGTCTGGGGTGAACCGGGATCCGATCACCGCCGCAGCGTTCAGTGTGCGTTTGGCGGCCGGTTCGAGCCGGTCGAT
Source organism: uncultured Actinomycetota bacterium (assembly GCA_963713225.1). Classification (GTDB taxonomy): domain Bacteria; phylum Actinomycetota; class Actinomycetes; order Mycobacteriales; family Mycobacteriaceae; genus Mycobacterium. The sequence continues at coordinate 114,708 of CAVQLB010000009.1, forward strand.
GCGGGCGGCGATGACCGCCTGAAGTGTGCGCGGCACATGGACATCGGCGATCCGATCGATGCACAGGTAACAGCCGCGGCCTCCCACCAAGACGTCGCGCTCGCTGAGGTCCCGGACGATCTCCTCGGCGAAGAACGGGTTGCCCGCCGCGCGGTCGGCGATCAACTCGGCGAGGTCGGCGACCGACCTGTCCTCTCCCAACAGCTCGGCACCCAAGGCCATCATCTGCGATTCGTCGAGCGGCTCGAGGGCAATAGTCTGTGACCGCGGCGCATGCGCAAGTGCGCCATTGTATTCCGGCCGGTACGTCACCACGACGAGCGATCGCGTCTGCGGGATGACCGTGAGGAACTCGGCCAGCATGGACTCGCTGATCCCGTCGATCCAGTGCGCATCCTCGATCACGTGGACCACTGGAGTGGTTCGAGCCAGCGCGGCGGCCTGGACCACAGCGGCAAGTCGTCGGCGGCGAGCGTCCGGATCGATCGGAGGCAGCGTCGCCGCGGGATCGCCGATGCCGAGCATGTCATCCAACAGCAGAAGATCGTCATCGTTGGCTCCCCCAAAGCGTGCTCGCACGTGCCGTCGGGCGGCCGCGTCGTCGAGACCGTCGATGCCGGTCGTCGAACGCAGCAGACCGGCGGCGGCATGAAACGGGAGGTCGGTGGTGTGCGATTCGCAGTACGTCGCGAACACCTCCGCACCGGCGGCTTGGGCCCGCGCGGTCAGCTCGCGCACCATGCGGCTCTTTCCGATCCCAGGCGGCCCGACCAACCCGACGATGCTTCCGTTGCCGTTGATCGACCGCTCGAGGACCCCGTTGAGCGCGCCCAACTCCCATTCACGTCCGACAAAGGTCGGCTCGGCCCTGCTCGACCGACGGCTGGTCGCCATCCCGAGCAGCCGATGAGCAGGCACCGGATCCGTGGCGCCCTTGATATGTACCAGCTCGGTGTCACCGAGCAGGGCTACGGCGTCGACCAGTCGAGCCGTTGAGTCACTGACCATCACGCCGCCGGGAGGCGCCACCGATTCCATCCGCTGCGCCATCCCGACCTGCTCACCGACCGCGGTGTAAGTCATTGGACCGGAGCCGATTTCGCCGGTGATCACCTCGCCGGAATTCAGGCCGATCCGCAGCTGCAAGGCGATCTCGTCGCGGCGCTCGACATCGGCGGCCAGGGTTTGCGCGTCGGCCTGAATGTCGAGCGCGGCGCGACATGCACGGACAGCGTGGTCCTCGAGTGCGATCGGCGCCCCGAACACCGCCATGATGCCGTCGCCGGTGAACTTGTCGACCGTGCCGCCGTAGCGCTGGACGATCGCCGACGCGCGGCGGAACACCTCGCCCATGATCTCGCGTAGGCGTTCTGCGCCGACGGCGGCGGCGATGTCCATCGAACGCACGACATCGGCGAACAGCACGGTGACCTGCTTGTACTCGGCGTGAGGGTCCGCGGCGGCTACGGCCGCGCCGCAGGAGTCACAGAATCGGGCGCCGTCCCGCAGTGCGGCCCCGCAGGCACTGCACGAAACCGCCACGAATCAATCATGCTATTTCGGGACGAGCTTGGTGAGGATTGTGCGCAGCTGCTTCAGCTCGGCGTCGTCAAGGCCCGACAGGACCTCCGGCGCTGGGTCGTCGATCGCATCGATCGTCTGGACCAGGTCGCGGCCTGCGTCGGTCAGCGACACCATCTTGCAGCGCCGATTGGCCGGATCGGGTGTTCGTACCACCAGCCCGCGGTCCTCGAGGTCGTTGACCGCGACCGTTGCCGCAGGCGCGTCCATCGTCGCCGCCGCTGCCACCTGTTTCACCGACATCGGGCCCCTGACCAGCCGCCGCAATACCCGGATGCGGCTGAACGGCAGGCCGCTGTGTTCCACCACCGCGCGCTTCCAGCTGTCGCGGTTGTCGATCACCAGCGAGGCCATTGCCCGCCAGACCTCGTCGGCCACTGGGTTATGCGACATGGATGCCCTCCCTGTCGACCGGGATGCCGTGGATGAGCGGCGCGAGCCGCTCCGCGGACTCGAGTGCCCGCGGCGACGTCGAGACGAGGCCGAGGGCGATGACCACGAGCCCCAACGCGATGCATACGAACCATAACGGCCGCGCGGCCGTCGCGAAGTCCGCGCCGTGTCCCGCCAGTGCCGCACCGGCCACCGAACCACACAGCGCCACACCGATACTCACGCCGATCTGCCTGCTTGTCGACGTGACTGCCGAGGCCGCGCCCGCTCGGTCCAGCGGCATGCCGCTGACTGCGGAGTTGGTGATGGGCGCGTTCACCATCGAGAAGCCGATTCCGAAAACCGCGAACACGATCAACAGTTCCCATACGGGCGTCGACGACGACAAGAACGTGAGCATCACCGAGGCGCCGGTGATCAGCAGTCCGCCGGCCAACAGGGAGGGGCGGCCGCCGAACCGTCCGACCATCCGACCGGACAGCGGCGAGAAGACAAGTGCGCCAATGGCGATCGGGAGATAGATGAGCCCGGTATGCATCGCCGAGAAACCACGCTCACCCTGTAGGTACAACGACATCATGAACAGGAAGGCGCCCCATGCCGAGAAGGCGGAGATCGCCAGCACCGTCGCCGAGGCGAACGGGATGCTGCGGAAGAAGCGCAGGTCGATGAACGGGTCATGGCGCCGGTGCTCGTACCGCATGAAGGCGACGAAGGCGACCATCGCGATGGCCGCAACCGTGAGCGTTCGGATGTTCGTCCAGCCCAGGCCGGGACCCTCGATCAGGGTGAACACCACACCGAACAGGAAGAGCACCGCCAGACCCTGGCCGATCGGGTCGATGTTGCGCATCGTCGCCGACTTGGACTCCGGCACGAATATCGCGGTCAAGATGAGGGCCGCGGCGCAAATCGGGAGGTTGATCCAGAACACCGACCGCCAACCGATCCACTCGATGAGCAGACCGCCGACGATCGGGCCGAGCGCCATCGAGATGCCGACCACCCCGCCCCAGATTCCGAGCGCGCGGGCCCGTTCGACCTTGCCGACAAAGATCTGCGAAATAATCGACAGCGCAACCGGATTCAGCATCGAGCCGCCGACTGCCTGCAGGAAGCGAGCGCCGATGAGCATTTCGATGCTGGGGGCAAGGCTGCACAGCAGCGACCCCAGCGCGAAAATCGTCAGCCCGATCTGGAAGGTGCGCCTGCGACCGAAGCGGTCCCCGGTGGCGCCGGAGAGTATCAACAGCGACGCCAACACCAGCGTGTAGATGTCGACGACCCATTGCAGCTGGGACGGCGAAGCGCCGAGGTCGGTGCGGATGGAGGGAATCGCGACGTTGACGATCGTCGCGTCCATCGACACGATCAGCAGGCTCAGGCAGCAGGACATCAAGATGATGACCTTGCGCCGTGGGCTCAGCGACCGGACGACAGTTTCATTCACACAACTATTGTGAAACTACAACTGTTCGATGCGCAAGGCCGACCGACAGTGAAATACGTCGCAGTGGTCAGCCGGTCAGCGTTTGTCGATCTCGCCGTAGTCGCGCTCGGTGTAGCCGGTGTAGATCTGGCGCGGGCGGCCGATCTTGCCGCTGCCGTCCTCGTGCATCTCACGCCAGTGCGCGATCCAGCCCGGCAGCCGGCCCACCGAGAACAGCACGGTGAACATCCGGGTGGGGAAGCCCATCGCGCGGTAGATGACGCCGGTGTAGAAGTCGACGTTGGGATAGAGCTTGCGCTCGATGAAGAAGTCGTCGGTGAGGGCGACTTCTTCCAGCGCCTTGGCGATGTCGAGTAGCTCGTCGTCGCCGCCGAGCTTGCCGAGGATCTTGTCGGCCTGCTCCTTGACGATGCGCGCGCGCGGGTCATAGTTCTTGTAGACCCGGTGACCGAAGCCCATCAGCTTGACGTTGTCTTCGCGGTCCTTGACCTTCTTGACGAAGTCGTGCACGTCGCCGTCGGCCTGGCGGATCTTCTCGAGCATCTCCAGCACGGCCTGATTGGCGCCGCCGTGAAGCGGGCCCCACAGTGCATTGATGCCGCCCGATATCGAGGTGAACAGGTTGGCCTGCGAAGAGCCGACCAAGCGCACCGTCGACGTCGAGCAGTTCTGCTCGTGATCGGCGTGCAGGATGAGCAATAAGTCCAGCGCCCGCACCACTTCCGGGTCGACCTCATAGGGCTCGGCCGGGAACCCGAACGTCATCCGCAGGAAGTTCTCGACCAGGGTCAGCGAGTTGTCCGGGTACAGGAACGGCTGCCCCACCGACTTCTTGTAGGCATAGGCGGCGATCGTCGGCAGCTTGGCCAGCAGCCGGATGGTGGACAGCTCCACCTGCTCGTCGTCGAAGGGGTCCAGCGAATCCTGGTAGTACGCCGACAACGCGTTCACCGCACTGGACACCACCGGCATCGGATGCGCATTGCGCGGAAAGCCGTCGAAGAACCGTTTCAGGTCCTCGTGCAGCAGCGTGTGCCGCTGGATCTGAGTGGTGAACCTGTCGAGCTCGTCCTTGGTCGGCAGTTCCCCGTAGATCAGCAGATAACTGACCTCGATGAAGTTCGACTTCTCGGCCAGCTGCTCGATCGGATAGCCGCGGTAGCGCAGGATCCCGGCGTCACCATCGATGTAGGTGATGGCGCTCTTCGTCGAGGAGGTGTTGACGAAGCCCTCGTCGAAGGTCGTATAGCCGGTCTTGGCCAGCAGCGAACCCAGAGCGAAACCGTCGGCCCCCTCCGTGGCCTTGACGATCTCCAGGTCAAGCTCGCCACCGGGATATTGGAGGGTGGCGTGCTCGTCTTTTTCTGCCACGGGGACCCCTTCGTCGCTGAGAGAACCGACCTCTGATGTCAAAACGTAGTCCCATTGTGGCAATTGCGCCCGGCCGGGGTGCGCCGAGGGTCAGACCGGCTGCACGACGCTGTCGATCAGGCCCGTGAACTGGGCGAATGTCGCCTCGATCCGGTCGACGGCGTCATCGATGCCGACGTCTTTCCAATCCGCGGTCTGGCCGAGGTCGGCGAGGGCGGTCATGATGATCGACGCCCACACCGCAGCGACGAGACGCAGCCCACGATCCTCGAGGTCGACGCCCATCCGCTTTGCCAGCTCGACGTTGACCGCGTGCGGGCGAAAGTCCATCGCGGCCTGTCGCAGTGTCGGCGAGGACATGATGATCCGCAGCGTGCACATCAGCCGCGAAGCAGTCAGTTCTCCGATGCCCGCACTCTTGGTGTTGCGGTACATCGTCACCGTGGCCTGATACAGCGCCTCCACATGGTTGCGTTCCTTTGGCTGGAGGGCCAGCTCGACCGCGGCGATGTCGACCGCGTTGTCGACGAGCGCCAGACACACGGCTTCCTTGGTGGCGAAGTACCGGCTGAAGGTGCGCGGTGAGACGTCGGCGATCGCGGCGATCTGCTCGACGGTGGTCTGCTCGAAACCCTGCCGCTCACACAGTTCGATGGCGGCGTCGATCAGCGTGGCGCGCGTGCGCTGCTTCTTTCGTTCACGCAGACCGAGCCCTGCATCCCCCGACACATCAGGCACCCGAGGATGCTAGCGCGGCACGCTTTGGGAAGCCAAGAAGTGCCGTTGCCCGAAATCTGCCAGCGTCAGACTTTGTCGTCGTCCGGCGTGTGTTCGCTGTCATCGTCTGGATGGCGCTCGTTCGCGCGATTCACGCGGTACCGCACGAAGGCCGGTGCAGCGACTGCGGCGACCATCACACCCACCACGACGAGCCCGCCGCCTCCCGCTGCGGCGACGGTGGTGCCGACTGCCGCGGCGGCCGCTCCGTGCACCGCGTCCGCAAGCCGGGGTCCGCCCGCAACGACGACGGTGAATACGCCCTGCAGCCGGCCGCGGACGTCATCCGAGGCCGCCTGCTGCAGGATCGTGTTGCGAAACGCCGACGACACCATGTCCGCCGCACCGCCAACAGCCAAGAACAGCAACGCAATCCACAGCATCAGCCCGGCGGTGCCGGCCGCCAGCCCGCCGGCCACGCCGAATCCGATCATCGCCACACCCCAGACCAGGATCGCGATGACGACGGCCAACCCCTGGCGCTGGATGCGCGGGAGCCAGCCGGAGAACACCCCGCCTGCCACCGCGCCGACTGATATCGCGGCCGCCAGCAGCGCCATGATGGTGCCGCCCTCGACCGGTCCCCCGAAGCTCTCGTGCGCCATCTGCGGGAAGAGCGCGCGCGGCATGCCGAGGATCATCGCGATCAGGTCGACGACGAAGGACATCAACACCACCGTGTTGCCCGCCAGATAACGGAACCCATCCAGCACCGCGCGAAATCCCCAACCCGAGCCTTGTTCTCCGTTGGTGGGTGGGATCGGCGCCAGCCGGAACGTCGCCCAGATCGGGGCGATGCAGGTGATCGCGTCGATCAGATACAGCGTCGACAGGTCGATCCAATTCAGCATCACACCCGCCATCAGCGGACCCACAATGGCGCCGAACTGCATCACCGTCATGTTGAGCGAGTTGGCCGCAGGCAGTTGATCTGCCGGAATCATCCGCGGGATCGCCGCAGAGCGGGTGGGCTGGTTGATCGCGAAGAACGCCTGCTGCACCGAGAGCAGGCACAGCACCACCCAGACGTTGTTGAGCGACAAGGCGGCCTGCACCCACAGCAGAATCGACGCCACCGCCAACCCGCACGACGCGATGATCAGCAGCTTGCGCCGGTCCATCGCGTCGGCCCAGGCCCCTCCCCACAGGCCGAACACCACCAGTGGAACGAGGGCGAAGATGCCGGAAAGGCCGACGTATGCGGAATTCTGGGTGAGCGCATAGAGCTGGACGGGCACCGCGAAGATGGTCAGGTTGGCGCCGATCATCGTGACGATGCCGGCAAGCCACAGCCGACGGAAGTCCAGCGTGCGAAGCGGTGTGGTATCGGCGAAGAACCGCCGCACTAGGGTTGAAGCCGCTCGATGCGGCCGTCAGCCACCCGAATCCTGTTGTGCACCCGGTTTTCCCGGCCCTGCCAGAACTCGACGACCTCCGGCGCGATCAGGTAGCCGCCCCAGTTCGGCGGGACCGGGACCTCGTCGAGATCAGCGAAACGTTGTGTGACGTCGCCCAATTGCCCTAGCAGTGCCTCCCTCGAGGCGATCGGGTGGGATTGGTGCGACGCCCAGGCGCCCAGCTGAGAGCCGCGCGGCCGGTGGCGCCAGTAGTCGGCGGTCACCTCGGCGGACACCTTTGTCACGGGGCCGCGGACGTGCACCTGGCGGCCCAGCAGAAACCACGGAAATGTTGCCGACGCGTACGGCGTCGTGGCGAGTTCCTCACCCTTGGCGGAGTCGTAGTTGGTGAAGAAGGTGATGCCGGTCGTCGTCCACGCTTTTGCACAACACCGAGCGGGTCACCGGTCTTCCCTTGGCATCGACCGTCCCGACGACCATGGCGTTGGGCTCGGCGACGCCTGCGCTTTCGGCATCGGCTAACCACTTGCGCAGCAGGGCAACCCAGCCGTCGGCGAGCCAGTCGGCGTCCAGGTCGGGGCTGCCGTCCTTCTCGGCCGACCCGTACTCGACACGCATCGCGGCCAGGTGGTCGTTCTCATGCGTAGCCACCGCGCCAACGCTACGCCCCAGCTGTTCGGCGGCTTGTTACCGACCGGTAGCAGAAGACTGGAACGCAGGTGCGAGAATCGGCGCATGACTGCGGTATCCGACGACTTCGTACCTGGCCTGGAAGGCGTCGTTGCTTTCCACACCGAGATCGCCGAGCCGGACAAAGACGGCGGCGCGCTGCGCTACCGCGGCGTCGACATCGAAGAACTGGTCGACCGCCAGGTCACCTTCGGAGACGTATGGGCCCTGCTGGTGGACGGCAGGTTCGGCCACAGCCTGCCGCCTGCCGAGCCGTTCCCGCTGCCGATCCACAGCGGCGACGTACGGGTCGACGTGCAGGCCGGACTGCCGATGCTCGCCCCCATCTGGGGATACCCGCCGCTGCTGGACATCGACGACGCAACCGCCCGTGACCAGCTCGCCCGGGCGTCGGTGATGGCGTTGTCGTACGTCGCCCAGTCGGCCCGCGGCATCTACCAGCCCGCCGTTCCACAGCGCAAGATCGACGAATGCTCCACTGTGACAGCACGTTTCATGACCCGGTGGCAGGGCGAGCCGGACCCCAAACACGTCGAGGCGATCGACGCCTACTGGGTGTCGGCCGCCGAGCACGGCATGAACGCCTCCACCTTCACCGCGCGGGTGATTGCGTCGACGGGGGCCGACGTGGCGGCGGCGCTGTCCGGCGCGATCGGGGCGATGAGCGGCCCACTGCACGGCGGCGCCCCCGCACGGGTGATCCCGATGATCGAGGAGGCCGAGCGCACAGGTGATGCGCGCGCGGTGGTCCGCGGCGTGCTGGACCGCAAAGAAAAGCTGATGGGCTTCGGCCACCGCGTGTATCGGGCCGAGGACCCGCGGGCCCGGGTGTTGCGGGCGACGGCCAAGCGGCTGGACGCGCCGCGCTACGAAGTCGCGGCCGCGCTGGAGCAGGCCGCCCTGGCCGAACTGCGCGAGCGTCGCCCCGACCGCGCCATCGAAACCAACGTGGAGTTCTGGGCGGCGGTGATCCTGGACTACGCCGAGGTGCCCGCGAAGATGATGCCTGCGATGTTCACCTGTGGACGCACCGCGGGCTGGTGCGCGCACATCCTCGAACAGAAGAGACTCGGGAGGCTCGTCCGCCCGTCGGCGATCTATGTCGGGCCTGCGCCGCGCAGCCCGGAAGCCGTCGAGGGTTGGGACGAGATCGCGAGGGGTTGACGCGGTGGCGGCGTCGATCACGGCGTTCGAGTCGGCGGCCCGAGGCTTCGCCGGCCTGGTTCACCGAATCCCCGGCGACCGCTGGGACGGGCCCGGCCTCGGAGCGTGGGATCTTCGGTCGCTGGTCGGCCACACCTCCCGCTCGCTCATCACGGTGAGCACCTACCTGCAGACGTCCGCCGAGCGCGAGGACGTCGCGACGCCGCAGGACTACTACGTGCGGATCCGCGAGGTCGCCGCGAGCGCCGGAGCCGACGCCATCGTCGAGCGCGGCAGGCAGGCGGGCCGTGACCTCGGCGACGACCCGGCCAGCGCAATCGACGAGCACGTCGAGCGGGTGCTGGGTGAGCTGGCCCGGACCGGGAACCCACTCATCGAGGTCATCGGCGGGCTCGGCATCCGGCTGCACACGTACCTGCCGACGCGGACGTTCGAGCTCGCGGTGCACGGCCTGGATATCGCACGGGCAACGGGTCTTTCGTTCGATGTGCCCGACGATGTGCTGGACGAGGCCATGGTGCTGGCGGCCCGGATCGGCGTGGCAACCGGTGACGGGGAGACAGTGCTGCTGGCGTTGACGGGCCGCGCGGTGCTGCCTGCTTCGTTTTCTGTTGTCTAGCCCTTCAGGTTGTCGGTGCCCGGGTGTTACATGGGCCATGTCGCGATGACGTAGCGATGAATGCGGGGCCGTCGGGCGGTCTATACGGCAGCCCCATTCCAGGGTGACATCAACTACAACCAGGAGATCCCATGGCAATCGAAGTCCAGCCCGCTGTGCTGCCGCATCTGACGGTCGACGACGCCGCCGCTGCGATCGACTTCTACGTGAAGGCGTTCGACGCGGTCGAGCACGGCCGGGTGCCCGGTCCGGACGGCAAGCTGATCCACGCCTCCCTCGGCATCAACGGCTCGTCGATCATGCTCAACGACGACTTCCCGGAGATGAGCGGCGGCAAGTCGATCACCCCGACGGCGCTCGGCGGTTCGCCGGTGACCATCCACCTCGTCGTCACCGATGTCGACAAGCAGTTCCAGAAGGCCGTCGACGCGGGCGCCACTGTCGTCATGCCGCTCGAGGACCAGTTCTGGGGTGACCGGTACGGCGTGCTGCAGGACCCCTTCGGCCATCAGTGGTCGATGGGCCAGCCGGTGCGCGAGGTCAGCATGGAGGAAATCGAAGAGGCGATGAAGCAGCACTAGCCCGCTGCTTCCGCCGCCATCAGCGCCGCAGACCGGCCAGCACACGCTGCCGCAGCGGCGGCTGGGGCGCGGTCGCCGCCGCGGCCAACATGTCGGCGACGGCGGTGAACTTGTCCCGCGGCCGGTCCTCGCCGCCGCGGGCGATTTCGGCGGCGTCGATGGCGTGCCATCCGGCGGCGTCGACCATGTCCGGGCGGCGGTCGCGCACCAGCTTGTCCAGCGCGGCGGGCTTGGCAACCGGATCGGTAAGGCGACCCGCGTTGTAGTCGTCGACCAGGTTCTGCACGGTCTGCAGCGCGCACGACTTGTTGGTGCCGATGAAGCCGGTCGGCCCGCGTTTGATCCAACCCGCGACATAGCTTCCGCACACCGGCTGACCGGACTGCGGCTCGACGACCCGGCCGCCGTCGTTGGGCACCGCCGCGGCGGTCTCGTCGAACGGCAGATCGCGAATCGGTTTGCCGCGGTAGCCGATTGACGTCAGTACCAGGCCGGCGTCGAGCCGACGAGTCTGACCGGTGTCGGTGACGTCGAACTCGATGCCGGTGACGCGCTCGGCGCCCAGGACGCGGCGGGGGGTCAGGCGGTAGGCAAGACGGATACGCGGGCGCGTCACGGGCGCCGACGAGTCACCGAGCTTGCTCAGCACCTCCAGCTTGTTACGCGTCAGCGGGTCCTTCTCGACGGCCAGGTCGGCCAACACAAGCTCGTGGTCGGCGCCGTCGAGAACCACGTCGCACGTCGACGTCAGCCCGATGAGTTCGGGCAGCGTGAATGCCGACTGCGCGGGCCCGCGGCGGGCGGCGATCACCACTTCGGTGACCGTGGAGTCACGCAGCGCGGCCAGCGCGTGGTCGGAGATGTCGGTGCGCGCCAGAGCGTCGGGATCCGTCGTCAGAGATCCGGGCGACGTCGAGTGCGACGTTGCCGTTGCCGACGATCACCACCCGCTCGTGGTCCAGATCGACTGGCAGATCGGTGTATTCGGGGTGTCCGTTGATCCAGGCGACCATCTCCGTTGCGGTGCCGGTGCCCGCGACTCCCATGCCGTCGATGTCCAGTCGGCGATCGTTCGGCGCACCGACGGCGTAAAGGACGGCGTGATGGTGGGCCAGCAGTTCGGCGTGGGACAGGTCGGTATCCCACCTCGACGTTGAGATAGAACCGGAAGCCGCGCCGCCGGGCGATCTTGTCGAACAGCCGGGTGACCCGCTTGGTGCTCTGGTGGTCGGGCGCGACCCCGGCCCGCACCAGCCCGTAGGGCGTGGGAAGCCGTTCGAACACGTTGACCCGCACCCCCCGCTGGGTGAGCAGCTCGTCGGCGGCATACATCGCGGCGGGACCGGAACCGACGATCGCCACCGTCAGCGGATGTCCGCTGCGCGGGAGCACCTTCGGCGCATCGATGACCGCTGCCAGCTTCGAGGTCGGCGGCAGCTTCTCGCCTGCCGGCCGGTCCGGGTAGAAAGCGGCATTGAGCGCAACGAAGGGCAGTTGTTCGGCATCCAGCCGAGTATCGGGCGCGATCGCACCGACCGGGCAGGCACTCACACACGCGCCGCAGTCGACACAGGCGACCGGATCGATATAGAGCATCTCGGCGGTCGCGAAGCCCGGTTCGTCCGGTGATGGATGAATACAGTTCACCGGGCAGGCGTAGACACAGGACCCGTCGCTACAGCACGACTGGGTGATGACGTGCGGCATGAAAAGCCAACGCTCCCTAGGCTGCCGACACCACGTGCTGGCGGGCCGGTTCGCTGCGGTAGCGGCTCGGCCGCCCGTCGATCCTGCAGATCCGCCAGACCAGCTTGGCGATCGGGTTGATCAACCCGGTGTCCTTGCACAGCATCCGGACGTCACCGAACATGTCGCGGAGCATCTGTCGGGATTCGGGCGATCGGAAGAAGATCTCCTTGCGCACCGAGCGGGGGATGTCGAATTCCTTCCAGAACGCGCGCGGCGGAACGATGATGGCCGAGCACAGGATCCGCATCGTCAGCGGGACGTAGAGCGACAACCAGAACCGCTTCCGCCGCGGCAGGTGGGGAACTCGCTTGCGCAGGTATTCGTGCGCAAACGAGATGTGCCGCGCTTCCTCGGCGACGTGGATGGCCATCACCCGCTCCATGATCGGATGCAGCGTCTTACCTTCGCGCAGAACGTTTTTCTGCGTGTGGTCGATGGGTTCCTCGCCGGCGAGAATGCCGAACCAGAACGGGATCGGTAGCGGCCCCGCGACCAACGGGATGAACGGCTGGATCCATTTGAGCAGCCGCGGCATCCCCGGCACATCGGCGCCGATGCGGTTCACCATCTCCTGGAACATCATGGTGTGGTTGCACTCTTCGACCGCCTCGTGCAGGCAGTACCGGTATTCCGGCGAGCCGTTGGGCGTCCAGAACGCGTACTCCATCAGGCCACGGATCAGGATCGACTCGAAGTGCAGGCCGACCTTGGCGACGTTGGCCTGTCGCCACATGCCGATCTCGATCTGACGCTCAAGCGTCTGCGCCTTGTACCAGGGGTGCTGGCCGACCGGATCCGTCGCCGGCAGGATCCACCGCTCGTCGTTATCGATGACGGCGAACTCGGGAGAGTCCCAATCGATGTCGGTGTACGGGTTGAAGTTGCGCCGCACTGACCCCTCGGACAGTGTGGCGAGCATGTCGGTGTACTCGGTGTCGTCAACCACATCCATGTTGCGACGCCAGCGCCTGACCATGCGGGTCCGAGCCATTCGAAGCCTCCTATGAGGTTTACATACATGGGCTTGGTGTACATCAACGGTACCGTAGGTATCGCATATTGAACAGACCCGTTCGGGCGATGTGGTCCAACCGCGTCGCCGGACGAATCGTGTGACGGAGGTCACATCATATGGTGGAGTTGACGACGGAAGCCGAGGTAGAGGCCGCCGCGGCTACTTCTTCCCGAAGTCCCCCGCCGCGGTCATCTCGTCGCCGTTGCTCACCGCCGAGAACCCGGCTTCGGTCAATTCGCAGTCAGTGATGACCGCACGGTGGCCGGGGCTGTTCATCCACCAGGTGACCGCAGCGTCCGGGGCACTGCCGTAGCCGATGCTCCAGAAGACGACCTCGCCGAGTGCGGCGTACGGCGCGTAGCCGGCGTCCACGACACGTTGGACGAGGGATGAGCCGTCCGAGCCGATGTGGCCCTGCACACCGTTCTCGAGCATGTCGTTGGCGTGCCGCGCGGCGGACGCGGTCAGCTGCGGATTGGCTGCGACTGGGCCACAGCCGTTCGCCGCGCGTGTGTCGTTGATCTCGCTCAGCAGCGCACCGCCCTGGTCACCGCCGTCGGCCTGGGCGGGCACTGTTGCGGCGATCGGACCGAAGACCGTGACCGCTGCTGCGCAGACTGGTATCAGGGTCGACGTTTTCCCGTGACTGATCACGTGCCCCCTGGACTCGAGCTACAGTCCCCGACCAACCTCAGTATGAGCACTTTTGGCCTCGAAGTATCGGGTCTTCACCCAATCTTTCGGTGTTTTCTGCCCACCCTCCCCGCAGGAAGGGCACAAGTCCGGTCACTACTCTTGACCGCATGGCAGAACTGACGATTCCCGCCGACCTCAAACCCAGCGATGGACGGTTCGGCTCCGGGCCGTCGAAGGTCAGGCCGGAGCAATTGCAGGCGCTTGCCGCCGCGGGCGATCTGTTCGGCACATCGCACCGGCAGGCGCCGGTGAAGAACCTGGTCGGCCGGGTCCGCGACGGGGTGCGGCAGTTGTTCTCGGCGCCCGACGGCTACGAGGTCATCCTCGGCAACGGCGGTTCCACCGCGTTCTGGGACGCCGCGGCGTTCGGGCTCATCGACAAGCGCTCGCTGCACCTCACCTACGGGGAGTTCAGCTCGAAGTTCGCCTCCGCGGTGGCCAAGAATCCGTTCGTCGGCGAACCGGTGATCCTCAAGGCCGATCCGGGCAGCGCCCCCGAGCCGAAATCGGATCCGTCCGTCGACGTCATCGCCTGGGCGCACAACGAGACGTCGACCGGGGTCGCCGTTCCCGTGCAACGGCCCGAGGGCTCTGGCGACGCGCTGATCGTCATCGACGCCACTTCTGCGGCGGGCGGACTGCCCGTCGACATCACCGATGCGGACGCGTATTACTTTGCGCCGCAGAAGAATTTCGCCGGCGACGGCGGACTGTGGGTTGCGGTCGCCTCCCCCGCCGCGCTGGCGCGCATCGAGTCGGTCGCCGCGTCGGGCCGCTGGGTTCCCGACTTCCTGTCGCTGCCCATCGCCGTCGAGAACAGCCTGAAGAACCAGACCTACAACACCCCCGCGATCGGCACGCTGATCCTGCTCGCCGAGCAGCTGGACTGGATGCTGGCCAACGGCGGCCTGGACTGGGCCGTCAAGCGCACCGCCGACTCGTCGCAACGGCTGTACTCGTGGGCCGAGGCGTCACAGTTCGCGACGCCGTTCGTCGCCGACCCCGAGCAGCGCTCGCAGGTGGTCGGCACCATCGATTTCTCCGATGACGTCGACGCCGCGGCAGTCGCCAAGGTGCTGCGGGCTAACGGCATCGTCGACACCGAGCCGTACCGCAAGCTCGGCCGCAACCAGTTGCGGGTGGCGATGTTCACCGCTGTCGAACCCGACGACGTCACCGCGCTGACCCGATGCGTCGACTGGGTGGTGGAACGGCTCTGACCTGGGTGGCTTGGGCGTGTCGGCCGGGTAACGGGCCGATAACGCAGTAGGGTGAGCTGCTAATCGGGCACGGCGTTCCGGCGTCAATATCCAGCCCGGAGGAGGTCGGCATGCGGGAACTCAAGGTCGTCGGACTCGATGTTGATGGCAAACGCATAATCTGCGAAGGCGACGACCCGAACGAGAAGTTCATTCTGCGCGCCGACGAGCGGTTGCGTGCTGCCGTGCGCGGCGAGAAGTCCGGTGCCAGCCAATCCCAATCCGATGCCGAGGTTCCAAGCGTGCTGCGTCCCAAGGAAATTCAATCCAGGATTCGCGCGGGCGCATCCATCGAGCAGGTCGCGGAGTCGGCCGGCGTCGATGTCTCCCGGGTCGAGCGATTCGCCCATCCGGTGCTGCTGGAACGCTCCCGTGCTGCCGAGCTGGCAACCGCCTCGCACCCTGTTCTCGCCGACGGACCCGCGGTGCTCACGCTGCTGGAGACCGTGACGACCGCGCTGATCTCCCGCGGCCTTGACCCCGACGCCACCAACTGGGACGCGTGGCGCAACGAGGACGGCCGGTGGACGGTCCAGCTGTCCTGGAAGGCCGGGCTGTCGGACAACGTCGCGCACTTCCGGTTCACGCCCGGCGCGCACGGCGGAACCGCCACCGCCTTCGACGACGCCGCATGCGAACTGATCGACCCTGACTTCGCCCGGCCGTTGCGGCCGGTCGCGGCGCTCGCCCCGCTTGAAATCGAGGAGCCCGAACTGCCGATGCAGCCGGAGCCAGAGCAGCCCGAGCCCGCGAAGCCCGCGCGCACTGCGCGCGCCCGCAAGGGCAAACCGCCGGTCCCGGCGTGGGAGGACGTGCTGCTCGGCGTCCGCTCCAGCGGCCAGCGCTAGCCGAGCGTCAAACCCACCAGCGCCAGCCACGCACCTGCGACGCCGACGCCGAGACCCAACACGAACCACCGCAGCACCGGCGTCCCGCGCCATCCCCATACCGTCGGTGCAAGCCCGCCGACTGCCACCAGATTGAGGCCCACCGCCAGCAGCGGATGAACGCGGATCAGCCCCAAGCTCAGGACGACAATCGCGCCCGCGGTCACCATCGCGACGAAAGCCGCGACCGTCAGCCCCGTTCCCCACGGCGTGGCATCATCGGTCATCGCCCAAATCTAACCCGCTCATAGAACGCCAGCGCAGCCGCCGTTGCCACGTTCAGCGAGTCGGTTCCGCGTGACATCGGAATCCGCACCCGGACATCGCTGGCCCGCATGGCCGTCTCGGTCAGGCCGGGTCCCTCGGCGCCGACGAGAATCGCGACGCGATCGTCGCAGAGCGTCGCCATCGCCTCCGACAACGTGGGCGCCGAGGGGTCGGGCGTCATCGCCAGGATGCGAAAGCCGTTCTCACGCAACGATGTCAGATCGCCTGGCCACGCCGCCGCCCAGGCATACGGCACCAAGAGGGCGTGCCCCATGGAGACGCGCACGGCGCGGCGGTACAGCGGGTCCGCGCATCCGGTACCGAACACCACCGCGTCGACGCCGAGTCCGGCCGCATTGCGAAAGATCGAGCCCAGATTCTCGTGGTCGTTGACGCCCTCAAGCACCGCGACTGTACGGGCGCCGTCGAGCACCGCATCGACGGTCAGCTCACCCGGCCGCGGCGCCGCCGCGAGCACCCCGCGATTGAGGTGGAACCCGACCACGTCGGCCATCACCTCGGCGGTCACCCGGTAGTACGGGGCATCGGTCGACCCCAGGTCGGGTGCCAGCTCGCGCAGCCGACGGTCGGTGCCCAGCATCGCGCGCGGCCGGAACCGGGAAGCCAGCATCCGTTGCACCACCAGCACACCCTCGGCGATCACCAATCCCTTGCCGCTCGGCAGATCGGGCCTGCGGTCGATGCTGTTGAGGTCGCGAAAGTCGTCCAGCCGCGGGTCGGCTGGGTCCTCGACATCGACGACTGGCGCGTTCACGCCCGTTCGTCGACGAGTTCCGACATCAGATCGGCAGCGACGAGCAACGCACTGCGCTGGTCGGTATTGAGCTGCTGCGACAGCCGTGTTTTCAGCCATTCCTGGCTAGCTCGCCGCTCGGCTTCGATCAATTCCGCGCCGCGGGCAGAAACCGACACCAAGACCTGTCGACCGTCGGCGGGATGTGCGCTTCGCGCCACAAACCCGAGATCGGCGAGTGAGGCGATAACGCGCGTCATCGAAGGCGGCCTGACGCGTTCGCGGAGTGCCAATGCACCCGGTGTCATTGCGCCCTCTTTTGCAAGAGTGGACAGCGCCGACAACTGCGATAAGGAAACCGAGGACTCCGGGCGGCGAAACCGCAATTGGCGTGCCAAACGCATAACCGCCAGCGACAAGTCGCTCGCCAACCGGGAGTCGATATCCTTCACGAGGCAAAGAATAGCCACGCCGCCTTGATAATCGGCGCAAAACACGACCGGCTTCCGAACGCGAGTCATCCCGGGCTAGGTTGGAAACCGATGAGCCCCGAACCAGCCGCCGCCGGTGAGCCGGAACCGCCTGTCCTGCCAGCGATCCTGCTCGATCCGTGGCCGGTCATCATCGTGATCGCCGCTGGCTGGTTGATCGCTGTGATACTCGCCTTCGCGGTCCCCGGACTGCACGAATGGCGCCCCGTCGCCGTCGCCGGGTTGGGAGTCGGTGCACTCGGCACATCGATCTTCCTGTGGCAGCGCCACGCCTTCCGGCGCGGCTCCCGAGGCGCACAGAGCGGTCTGAGCTGAATTGGCGGCCTCGGCCGCGGTGATATACGCATCCCAGAAGTCGGCCGTGGTCTGCGAGTCGAGGTTCGTCATGGTGGTTCTCCCTGGGTTTGATGGAGATGGCTCACCCGGTCCCCGTTGACCTCCAACGTGATTCACGACGAACGGATAAAGCCGGTTCGGTGAATGTGACGAGTTCCTCAGTGAGGACTTGGATGCCTACACCTGTGCCCGGTCCACAGCTGTTCACAAGCTGAAATACAGGTTGGAGCGCTACTTTCGCTGATATGGCATCGCCGGATGAGCAGGAGTCACCGCCGCTCGATCCGTGGTTTCGCACACGGTCGCCCGAGCAGGCGATGGACGTGCGTGGTGCGGCGTTCTATCCGCACCGACTCCGACTGCTGGGATCGTCGAACAGCTTTGCGCTCAAGCAACGCATATCCCATATCGGGCCGATCACCGTGGGCGACACCGTCTATGAAACAGATGTTGCAGTCGAATTCGACGACGATCGTGCCAACTACCATGTCCTGATCCCCCTCAACGGCTGGCTGGAGTCGCGCTATCGGGGACAGCCGCTGACCTCGACTCCGGCGCTGGCGTCCATCTACCGGCCCGACGCCGAGATGGCGGCGACTTGGTGGCCGGGCGGCAGCCGCCATCTCGCGGTGAAGATCGACCAGGTGGCCGTCGATAGAGCACTCGAAGGATTGATCCAGGGCTCGCTGAGTTCCCCCGTCGAGTTCGACCCATCGCTGCCGCTCAAAGCAGGTGCTGCCCAAGAGTGGGTGCGGCTGCTGTTACTGGTCCATCGACAGCTCGAGAACCCGAACAGCATGGTCCGGCATTCTCTTGTCTTGGCCCCGTTGGTGGAAAGCCTCATCCACGGCTTCCTGCTGGTGGCCAACCACCCGTACCGCGAATCACTCGCCAGGGCCGCCGAACCCGGCCGACCGGCGGCCGTCGGTGACGCGATGGCCCTCATCGAGGCCGGAGCGCACCTGCCGCTGACCACGTCGCAATTGGCGATGCAATGCCACGTCAGTGTGCGCAGCCTGCAGGAGGGGTTCCGCCGACACCTGGGCATGGCGCCGATGGCGTACCTCCGTGAGGTCAGACTCCGCCGTGCCCACAGTGAGCTGCGGTCCGCAGACCCCAGCCACACCACCGTCGCCGCCGTCGCGCACCGATGGGGGTTCACCCACCTTGGCCGGTTCGCCACCGCTCACAAACTCCTGTACGGCGAAACGCCACATCAAGCCTTGCGTGCTACGAACTCCACACACCGCGAACCACTAGCCAGTTAGCGCGGATTAACCGCCTGACGCGGGAACTTGGTCAACGGGCTACCTAGCGTCGAAGACATGAACCAGACCGCCGTGCTGGATGCGTCCCAGGCGCCCGCCACACCACGCCGCCAGTGCTCAGCCCACACAAGGCCCGACCCGTCGAGACGTGGGCGGGTAACGGACGATTCGGCCCCGTCGATGCGGGATCTCTATGACAAGCACGCCGCAGAATTGTGGCGCTATGCGGCGCGACTGACTGGTGACCGAGCCCGCGCCCAGGACGTCGTGCAGGAAACACTGCTCAAGGCGTGGCAGCACCCTGAAGTGACCGGCGACCCTGCGAGATCGCCCCGCGCCTGGCTTTTCACCGTTGCCCGCAACATGATCTTCGACGATAAGCGGAGCGCGAGGTTTCGCAACGAGTCCATGATCCCGGACCCTGACCAGGTCCGCGACCGCGCCGGCCCCGATGAGGCGAACTCCGCCTTGGACCGAATGTTGTTGAGCAGCGCCCTGGCTCAGTTATCCGCTGATCACCGTGCGGTGATCCGGCGGTCGTACTACGAGGGCTGGACAACTGCGCAGATCGCTGCCGATCTTGAGATCCCCGAAGGCACGGTGCGATCGCGGCTCCACTACGCCGTGCGGGCGCTGCGGCTCACATTGCGGGAAATGGGCTGCAGCGGCATGCGATGACCGTGACAGGCGCCACACATACCCGCTGAATTCGGTTACGCCACAGGCGCATATCGCAGTGAACACATCGTCTAGATCCAGCGTGTTAGCGGTTGGAGGTTTGACATGAGTCCTTTACGGATCTTGGTCATCGGCGCCGGCGTTGGCGGCATTTCCATCGCCCGCGGCTTATTGCGCGACGGACATGACGTCACCGTTTTCGAACGACGGGCAGACGTAACGGCCGGTGGTGGCGCCGTGACAATCTGGTCCAATGGCGCGACAGTTCTGAGGCAGCTGGGTGTGGATATGACAGGTGCCGGTCAGCTGCTGTCCACCGTGCGGGTCGTGTCGTCCACGGGCCGCCGGCTCGCGAATTTTGACGTGAACGCGCTTGTCAACCGGCTGGGCGCACCCGTTCGGATGGTGCCGCGTCGAGTCCTGCTCCAGCGGCTGCTTGACGGTTTTCCGGCGGATCGCATCCGATGCGACTCTCGCGTAGTCGGAGTTCTCAGCACGCACGACGGAGTGCGGATCGAATTTGACGACGGTCGCTTCGCCGAAGGGGATCTCGTGATCGGTGCCGATGGTCTGCACTCGATGGTTCGCGATGTCGTCGGCGCGAAACATGCCGAGCCAACCGGCTGGTGCAGTTGGCAGGGATTGGTCACCCTTCCCGACGTCGCCGACAAGCACGTCGCGCTCATCGTTGTCGGCGAGCACGGAAGCGTTGGCCTGTGGCCCGCTGGAGGATCCGATCTGCAGTGGTGGTTCGACATGCCGTGGTCGACCGACTTCGTCAGACCTGAACGGCCGATCGACATGATCCGGTCCAATTTCACCGGATGGACGGACTCGATCGATCGATTGCTCGCGAAGTTGACCGACGACGACCTGGCCCGTTCGCCGTTCCCGCATTTTCGCCATCCGATTCACCGCGCACCAGGTCAAGGGCGGCTCACGTTGCTCGGCGACGCCGCACACACGATGCCGCCGACGCTCGCGCAGGGCACCAATCAGGTGCTGCTCGACACGATGGTGTTGTGCAGGGCTCTTTCGGATTTCGGGAAACACACCAACCGCAATGATCGCGATCTGTCGAACGCATTGCGCTCGTACGAGAGAACCAGACGACGCAAGGTCAAGTCCGTGTCCTGGCTGGCGTCTCTACAGGTGTCCCACAGTGAGGCCATGTTCAGACCGGCGGCACTGATCTCGGACCGGTTCATGACGTGGGCGCTGACCACCTTTCTGCGTTTGACAAGCCACCGCAGGATGTCTGCGGAGATCACCAGTGAGGTCGCAGTTCAGGCGGCGAGCACTCCCGCGGCCCAGCGCTCGGATGTGGCACGATCGCTCAGGTGACCGGTAGCCCCGCTGAGGCGCACCACCTGCGCGACCTCAAGCTGCTGCGCCAAGTCCGCGACCGGATGGACCGCGAATATGCGCAGCCGTTGGACGTCGAGGAACTCGCCCGCGGTGTGAACATGTCGGCCGGGCACCTGTCGCGCCAGTTCAAGCGCGCCTACGGCGAGTCTCCGTACTCCTATCTGATGACTCGACGGATCGAACGCGCGATGGCGCTGTTGCGTCGGGGCGACCTGTCCGTCACCGAAGTGTGCTTCGCCGTTGGCTGCTCGTCGTTGGGCACGTTCAGCACGCGGTTCACCGAGTTGGTCGGTATGCCGCCGAGCATTTACCGGGAAGAGACAGCGGGCATGACGGAGGGCATGCCGTCGTGCGTGGAGAAGCAGGTGACCAGACCGATCAGGAATCGAGAAGCGCCAATCACCCAGCTGCACTTAGCGTGAGCGACATGGACATCACCATTCACTCGAGCTTCCTCCCCCACGACGACCCGGAGGAGTCGCTGACGTTCTACCGCGACATCCTGGGCTTCGAGGTCCGCCTCGACGTCGGCAAGAACAAGATGCGGTGGATCACGGTGGGGCCGCCCAACCAGCCCGACACCGCGATCGTCCTGTATCCACCGACCGCCACCCCCGGCATCACGGACGACGAACGCCGCGTCATCGCCGAAATGATGGCCAAGGGCACCTTCGGCACCCTGCTGCTGGCCACCAAGGATCTCGACGGAACGTTCGAGCGGGTGCAGGCCGGCGACGTCGACGTGGTTCAGGAGCCGACGAAGCAGCCGTACGGGGTGCGCGACTGCGCCCTCCGCGATCCCGCGGGGAACATGGTCCGCATTCAAGAGGTGAGCTGAGCCGGCATGAGCAAGGCTGAAGCGCAACAGCCGGCCGACAGCCATGACCTGATCCGGGTGACCGGTGCGCGGGAGAACAACCTCAAAGACGTCAACGTGGAACTGCCGAAGCGGAGGATGACGGTGTTCACCGGCGTCTCCGGCTCCGGCAAGAGCTCGCTGGTGTTCGACACGATCGCCGCGGAGTCGCAGCGGCTGATCAACGAGACCTACAGCGCGTTCGTGCAGGGCTTCATGCCCAACCTGGGCCGCCCCGAGGTCGACGTCCTCGAGGGACTGACAACCGCGATCATCGTCGACCAGCAGCGCATGGGTGCCGATCCCCGCTCGACGGTCGGCACCGCCACCGACACCGGGGCGATGCTGCGCATCCTGTTCAGCCGGCTCGGCAAGCCGCACATCGGCTCCCCGCAGGCGTTCTCATTCAACGTCGCCTCGATCAGCGGAGCAGGCGCGGTGACGATGGAGCGCGGCGGGAGGACTGTCAAGGAGCGTCGCGAGTTCAGCATCACCGGCGGCATGTGCCCGCGCTGCGAGGGCCGCGGCTCGGTCAACGACATCGACCTGGCCGCGCTGTACGACGACAGCAAGTCGCTCAACGAGGGTGCGCTGACGATCCCCGGCTACAGCATGGAGGGCTGGTACGGCCGAATCTTCAACGGCTGCGGCTTCTTCGACACCGACAAGCCGATCAACAAGTTCACCAAGAAGGAACTCGACGCCCTCCTCTATAAGGAGGCGACGAAGATCAAGGTCGACGGCGTCAACCTGACCTACCTCGGGCTGATCCCGCAGATCCAGAAGTCGTTCCTGGCCAAGGACGTCGAGGCCATGCAGCCGCACATCCGCGCGTTCGTGGAGCGGGCGGTGACGTTCACGACATGTCCCGACTGCGAGGGCACCCGGCTGTCGGAGACCGCCCGGTCGTCAAAGATCAAGGGGGTCAGCATCGCCGATGTCTGTGCGATGCAGATCAGCGATCTCGCCGAATGGGCGAAGGGTGTCGACGACAAGTCCGTCGCGCCCTTGCTGGCGGCACTGCGGCACACGCTGGACTCGTTCGTCGAGATCGGCCTGGGTTATCTGTCGCTCGACCGCCCGGCCGGCACGCTGTCGGGCGGTGAGGCACAGCGCGTCAAGATGATTCGCCACCTCGGGTCGTCACTGACCGACGTGACCTACGTGTTCGACGAGCCGACGATCGGGTTGCACCCTCACGACATCGCGCGGATGAACGACCTGCTGCTGCGGCTGCGGGACAAGGGCAACACCGTGCTGGTCGTGGAGCACAAGCCCGAGGTCATCGAGTTCGCCGACCACGTCGTCGATCTCGGCCCCGGCGCAGGCACGGCCGGTGGCGAGGTGGTCTTCGAGGGCACGGTCGACGAGCTGCGGAAGAGCGACACCGTCACCGGCCGACATCTCGATGACCGGACCTCGCTGAAGGAGACGCCGCGGGAGTTCTCCGAGGCGCTCGAGGTGCGCGGCGCCGACACGAACAACCTGCGCGACGTCGACGTCGACATCCCGCTCGGCGTGCTGGTGGTCATCACCGGCGTCGCGGGCTCCGGCAAGAGCTCGCTGATCGACGGATCGGTGGCGGGGCAGGACGACGTGGTGGCGATCGACCAGGCCCCGATCCGCGGCTCACGGCGCAGCAACCCGGCGACCTACACCGGCCTGCTCGACCCGATCCGCAAGGCGTTCGCGAAGGCCAACGGGGTGAAGCCCGCGCTGTTCAGCGCCAATTCCGAAGGTGCGTGCCCGAACTGCAACGGCGCAGGAGTCATCTACACCGACCTGGCGATGATGGCGGGCGTCGCGACCACCTGTGACGTATGCGAGGGCAAGCGGTTCGACGCATCGGTGCTGGAGTACACGTTCGGCGGTCGCGACATCAGCGAGGTGCTCGCGATGCCGGTGAACGAAGCGATGGACTTCTTCGGCGACGGCGAGGCGAAAACGCCTGCCGCGCATAGGATCCTCGAACGGCTCGCTGACGTCGGGCTCGGTTACCTCACTCTCGGTCAGCCGCTCACCACGTTGTCGGGCGGCGAGCGCCAGCGGCTCAAGCTGGCCACCCACATGGGCGATAAGGCCGCCGTCTACGTCCTCGACGAGCCGACCTCCGGCCTGCACCTCGCCGATATCGAGCAGCTACTCGGCCTGCTGGATCGGCTCGTCGACGCGGGCAAGTCGGTCATCGTCATCGAGCACCACCAGGCCGTGATGGCGCATGCGGACTGGATCATCGACCTCGGTCCTGGTGCTGGCCACGATGGCGGGAAGGTCGTGTTCGAGGGCACGCCGGCCGAACTCGTCGCCAAGCGCGAGACGCTGACGGCCAAGCACCTGGCCGACTACGTCGGCGCCTGACCTTCGGCTCTCGGGGTCACTCGGCGCAGGCGGTTCGTCGGTCGAGGCCGGCGGCTCGTCGGTCGGTGTGGGCGGCTCAGTGACTTCGAGCACGCCGTCGTCGTACGGGTCGTAGAGCGGTGAACCCGTTCCGGCCGGCGCGGGCGTGTCCGAGTGGGCGCCGCAACCGTATTCGCTGTCGACCACATGCCCGTCGGCAGACAACTCATTGGCGCACACCCCGAACAGCAGTCCCAGAGACCCACGCAGCGGCAGATAGAACCCGCAGTCCCGGCATATCCGGCGAGTGGACCTGGCCATCGCCGAGCCCGGCCCGTAGTCGCCGTCATGCCAGCGCTGCGCGGCGTCGACGCGACCCAGACCGCTGAGCAGATGGCGTCGGCCGAGCCCGAGCTCGACGGCGATCTCGTCGAGCTCAGGGTCACCGGTGGCGGTGAACCCCGGCACCAGGCGAGGGTCCTCGGAGGGCGGGGCGAGCAGGTCGCCGGGGCCGAGGTCGCCGGGCCGGAGCCGGTCCTGCCACGGCACCCACGTCGGCGCCAACAAGGCCGTCGGTCCCGGCACGAGCACGACCTCGCTGATCGTTGCGTGGTCGGCCCCGGGATGCGCCGCGACAACCACGGCCCACTGCCAGCCTTGATAGCCGGACTGGTTGGCCAAGAAACGGTGGGTGGCGGCATTCGAGTCGTCGAATGTCGCACCCAGGTACTCACCGACGGTGTCGCCGCTGTATTCGACGATCGCAGTGCGCGCCTGGTCGACGGCGCCCATCAGCACCGCCTCGAGGTCCGCCGAGGGCTCGATCGCCGGCGTTGCCGAGCCGCCCTCGGTGGATTCCGTCACGCTGTCCACGGAGTTAATAGTGCCTGACCGGCCCGCGCGTAGCCACACCCGGTCGGCTGCACGACGCCGTCATCGGGATGGGGGAGAATCTTTATGTGAGCGGATCGCGGCGTGACCACAACGGCCAGGAGGGCCAGCGTGATCCCCGCTACTACCCGCCTCGGCCTCCCGCGGACGCCGGCGATCACCCGGGGATGGCGAATTATCCGAGCGACGGCGTGAGTTCCCGGCGGCCACGCCGCTCGTCCACGCCGAGCGCAAACCGGTATCTGCCGGATCTCGAGGACCGATCGGCCACCCGCAGCGACCCCGGCATCGGCGCAGCCGCCGGGCGGAACATCAACGGGCCCCGCTCGGCCGCGCAGCGCAGCCGGGAGATGGGCTCGAAGATGTACGGCCTGTTCCACCGGGCCGCCACCGCCGACGGGGCCGACAAGTCAGGACTGACCGCGCTGACCTACCCGGTGATGGCCAACTTCGCGGTCGACTCCGCGATGGCGGTGGCTCTGGCCAACACCCTGTTCTTCGCGGCGGCGTCCGGGGAGAGCAAGAGCAAGGTCGCGCTGTACCTGCTCATCACCATCGCGCCGTTCGCGGTGATCGCCCCGCTGATCGGGCCGGCGCTGGACCGGCTGCAACACGGCCGCCGGGTCGCACTGGCCACCTCCTTCGCCCTGCGCACCGCGCTGGTGGTGGTGCTCATCGCCAACTACGACGGCGCCACCGGCAGCTTCCCGTCCTGGGTGCTCTATCCGTGCGCGTTGGGAATGATGGTGCTGTCCAAATCATTCAGCGTGCTTCGCAGCGCCGTGACGCCACGCGTGCTGCCACCCACCATCGACCTGGTGCGGGTCAATTCGCGGCTGACCGTATTCGGTCTGCTCGGCGGAACGATCGTCGGCGGCGCGGTGGCTGCCGGTGCGGAGTATCTGTTCAAGCTGTTCCACATGCCGGGTGCGCTCTATGTGGTCGTCGTGCTCTCGGTGGCAGGCGCGGTGCTGTCGATGCGCATACCGAAATGGGTGGAGGTCACCGAGGGCGAGGTCCCCACCACGCTGAGCTACCACGGCGGCAACGGCGAACTCCGTCGTCATCCCCGACCCTATGAGTCAGGGCCCGCGCGACAACCGTTGGGCCGCAACATCATCACCTCGCTGTGGGGCAACTGCACCATCAAGGTGATGGTGGGCTTTCTGTTCCTCTATCCCGCATTCGTGGCCAAATCGCACGACAGGAGTGGGTGGGAGCAGCTGCTGATACTCGGCCTGATCGGCGCGGCGGCGGCGATCGGCAGCTTCGGCGGAAACTTCGCGAGCGCGCGTCTGCAACTGGGGCATCCGGCGCAGCTGGTGGTGCGCAGCACCATCGCGGTGACCGCGGTCGCGCTGGCAACGGCGCTGACCGGAAAGGTGATGGTGGCGGTGTTGGCCGCGCTGGTGACCTCCGCGGCAAGCGCGGTCGCCAAGGCGTCGCTGGACGCGTCGCTGCAGGACGATCTGCCCGAGGAGTCGCGGGCGTCGGCGTTCGGGCGCTCGGAATCGCTGCTGCAGCTGGCATGGGTGGCCGGCGGCGCGACGGGTGTGCTGGTGTACACCGATCTGTACGTGGGCTTTACCGTCATCTCCTCCGTGCTGATCATCGGCCTGGCACAGACTTTGGTGAGCTACCGCGGCGATTCGCTGATCCCGGGCCTCGGCGGAAACCGTCCGGTCCTCGCGGCGCAGGAGGGTGCGCACGGGAGGAGCGAAAAGGGCTTCCGCCGTCACGACTCGGCGGCGGTGCCGCGGGAGTGAGAAAAGGCCTGGCGGTGCTGGCGGCCGTCGCGGTGGTGGCCTCGACGCTCACCGGCGTGCTCATCTGGCGGTTGACTCGCACCCCCGCGCCGGAGCATCCGGAGATCAGCGCATACACGCGTGGTCAGTTGGTGCGGGTGGGCCCGTACCGGTACTGCAATGTCAGGGACCTCACCCAGTGCGATGTCCCAAAAACCATGGGGGAGCTAGCCGTAACGTCGCGCAACTCGATCCAGTTGTCGGTGCCGGAGGCCATCTGGCGAGCGCCCTGGGTGCTGCTCCGGGCCTACGAGGGCCCCGACGACACCGTCGTCGAGTCATTCGCGCCCAAAACCAAACGCGCGGTGACCATTCCCACCGTCGATCCGCGCCGGGGCAGGCTCACCGGCATCGCGGTGGAACTGCCGACCTGGGTACGTGACGAGCAGGGTAACGAGTTCCCGCTGCCGCACGCCGAGTGGTCGGTCAGCACCGTGTGGTCCTAGCCCGCGGAATGACCGGCGGGCACACGCTCGCCCTCACGCGTCGGACCCGGCGGTGTGCCCTCGCCGAAAGGCTTGCCGCCCAATGCCTCCCGGCCGTGTTTGGTCAGCCAGTTGGACAGGTCTGGCCCCTTCGGGACAATGCGGGTCGGATTGATGTCGGCGTGCACGATGTAGTAGTGCTGCTTGATCTGGACGAAGTCGATGGTGTCGCCGAAGCCCGGAGTCTGGAACAGGTCGCGCGCGTACGCCCACAGCACCGGCATCTCGTCGAGCTTGGTCCGGTTGCATTTGAAGTGGCCGTGATAGACCGGATCGAAGCGGGCCAGTGTGGTGAATAAGCGGACGTCGGCTTCGGTGATGGTGTCGCCGACCAGATATCGCTGATTCTCCAGCCGCTCGCTGACCCAGTCCATCGCGGCGAACAGCCGGTCGTAGGCCTTGTCGTAGGCCTCTTGCGAGCCGGCGAAGCCGCACCGGTAGACGCCGTTGTTGATCTCGGTGTAGATGCGCTGGGCGACCTCGTCGATCTCGTCGCGCAGCGGCTCGGGGTACAAATCCGGCGCGCCCTCGCGGTGGTAGGCGGACCACTCGCCGGACAGGTCCAGCGTCATCTGGGCGAAGTCGTTGGTGACGACCTCTCCCGTCGGCACGTCGACGATGGCGGGCACGGTGATGCCCTTCGGGTAGTCGGCGAACCGGGCGAAGTAGGCGTCCTGCAGCCGCGGGATCTTGAGCACCGGGTCGACGCCACCGGGATCCAGGTCGAAGGTCCAGCTGCGTTCGTCATGCGTCGGCCCGCAGAAGCCGATCGATAGCGCGTCCTCCAGGCCCAGCAGCCGACGGACGATGATCGCGCGGTTGGCCCATGGGCAGGCCCGCGCGACGATCAGCCGGTACCGGCCCGGCTCCACGGGATAGCCGTCGCGCCCGTCAGCCGTGATGCGGGTGGTGATGTAGTTGGTATCGCGGTTGAACTCGCCCCCGCCGGCGACGTATGCGGCCATGCCACCAGCATGCCCCGATTCACCGAACGTGAAGCCACCGCGAAAAATCGCACGGAGTTTCGCAGTGGATGCACGCTCGGTGGCGCGCGTGGGAAGTCATGCGTCGAGCTCGCTAGCGACCGCCCGGACCACTTCGGACACCCTGCGGGCGACCTTGCGGTCGGGGTACTTGCCCTTGCGCAGCTCGGGCTGAACCGTGCCCTCGAGCAGCGTGATCATGTCCTCGACCATGCCGTGCAGCTCGTCGGGCGTGTGCTTGTGCTCGGCCGCTGCAGCTTCGCGACGCGTGCGACTCAGGCTCGGCGGCGCGTCGAGGATCTTCAGGCTCAGCGCCTGCGGGCCACGGCGGCCTGCGGCCATGCCGAACTCGACCTTCTGGCCCGCCTTGAGTCCATCGACACCCGCGGGCAGCGCGGAGGACCGGACGTAAACGTCCTCGCCCTCCTCCTGTGACAGAAAGCCGAAGCCCTTCTCGGCGTCGTACCACTTCACCTTGCCGGTCGGCACTGGTCTCACCCGCTTGTCCACTTGAGCATTTACATAAGGAAAGCGTCCCGCTTGCGCCGGGACGCGTTCAGGTGATCCTACTCGGACCGCCCCCCGACCAGCACCCCTCTTTATCGGTAGGCTGAAACGACCGCTGGAGGGAAGAGATGCGCCTGATCCTGAATATCATTTGGTTGGTCTTCGGCGGCCTTTGGCTGGCGCTGGGCTATCTGTTGGCGGCGCTCATCTGCTTCGTCCTGATCATCACCATCCCATTCGGGTTCGCCGCATTGCGCATCGCGTCCTACGCGTTGTGGCCGTTCGGCCGCACCATCATCGAGAAGCCGGGAACGCGGCCCGGCGCGCTGATCGGCAACGTCATCTGGGTCCTGCTGTTCGGGATCTGGCTGGCGATCGCTCATGTGATCACCGCGGTGGCGATGGCCATCACGGTCATCGGCATTCCGCTGGCGCTGGCCAACCTCAAACTCATTCCGGTCTCGCTGGTGCCGCTCGGCAAGGAGATCGTGCCCGTCGACGACCTGAAGGCCCCGGCATGACCGTGACGCCATTGGGCGTGCCGTCGGTTCACCGCTCGCTTCCAGACCTGCCCGACGGGGCGCCGACGGGCGGTGCGCTGCTCGACTCGTATGGCCGCATTGCCACCGATCTGCGGGTGTCGCTGACCGATCGCTGCAATCTGCGGTGCACGTACTGCATGCCTGCCGAAGGACTGGACTGGATGCCGGGCGAGCAACTGCTGGACCCCGACGAGCTGACCCGGCTGCTGCGCATCGCTGTCACCCGGCTCGGCATCACCCGCGTTCGCTTCACCGGCGGCGAGCCGCTGGTGGCCAAGCAGCTCGAAGATGTGGTGGCCGCAACCGCCGCGCTGCGGCCGCGCCCCGAAATCGCCTTGACCACCAACGGAATTGGGCTGGACCGTCGGGCGGCCGGCCTGAAGCGGGCCGGGCTTGATCGGATCAACGTATCGCTGGACACGGTCGACGCCGAGCACTTCGCGCGCATCACCCGCCGCGACCGGCTCACCGACGTGTTGGCAGGCCTCACCGCAGCACACCGGGCCGGCCTGAGCCCGGTGAAGGTGAACGCCGTGCTGGACCCGACGACCGGGCTCGATGACGCCGTATCTCTGCTGCGCTTCTGCCTCGATCACGACTACCAGCTGCGCATCATCGAGCAGATGCCGCTGGACGCCGGTCACGAGTGGTCTCGCGGCACGACGCTCGGCGCCGACGACATACATGCCGGGCTACAGCGTCACTTCACGCTGACGCCCGACCCGGCACCTCGAGGCTCCGCGCCGGCGCAGCTGTGGCTGGTTGACGGTGGACCCGCGACGGTCGGAATCATCGCGTCGGTGTCGCACGCGTTCTGTGCGGCCTGCGACCGGACCCGGCTGACCGCCGACGGCCAGGTCCGCAGCTGCCTGTTCTCCCGCGAGGAGACCGACCTGCGCGGACTGATGCGCGCTGGCGCCGACGACGACGGCGTCGAGACGGCATGGCGCGCCGCGATGTGGGCCAAGCCTGCTGGCCACGGCATCAATGAACCCGGCTTCGTTCAGCCGGACCGGCCGATGAGCGCGATCGGCGGTTGATGCGCACACAAGGGGTACGACAAGCGACGGTGCAGCTCACTGTCCGCTATTTCGCCGCGGCCCGCGCCGCCGCGAACGCGGAGGCCGAAACCGTCCATGTCGAGCCGGGCACGACGGTCGCGGCACTCGTGGACACCCTCGCCGCGCGCGGTCCAGAGCTTGCCCACGTGCTTCGCCGCTGCTCATATCTACGTGACGGCATCGCCGTGCGCGACGACGCGGCAGAACTGGCCGACGGCCAGACGATCGATGTGCTTCCGCCCTTCGCCGGCGGGTGATGGTGATTTACGTCACATAACGAAATGGTCACAAGCTGGCTACGAACCGGTGGAGCTCGAATCGCACCAGCGGAAACGCCCGAAACTCCAGCCGTTTTAGAACGCTATTAGGATTTGCCATCACGCGAAACGCCGTGCCGAGCAAAAGATGACGGGAGCGCGGCGACCCGTTAGGTTCTTCGGCAAGCCCCTCGACCGTAATCGATTGGCCCTTCCTGTCCGATTTGCGCCGAGCTCCATCCCGTTGGACAGGGAAACGACCAAACAACTTGGGATGGGGGCGGGGGACCCACCGGTCCACCAAAGAGCAGGACCTCGGGGCCGCTTGCGGCTCCTAGGGGTGAAGCCGAAGTCGTTTTCACCGACGGCACGGCCGGGCAACCTCTCCAGCCCGAACCCGACAGCTGACCTCGTGGGCGCATTAGAGAGGACCTAACGCACCCATGAGCAGTGGACGGCACCGCAAGCCCACGTCATCGGCAGTATCAGTAGCGAAAGTCGCCTTCACCGGCGCAGTCATCGGAAGCGGAGGCCTCGCCCTTGCCGGGCATGCAGGCGCCGCCACCGATGGCGAATGGGACAAGGTTGCCGGCTGCGAATCCGGCGGCAACTGGGCCATCAACACCGGCAACGGATACCAGGGCGGGCTGCAGTTCTCGCCGGGTACGTGGCGCTCACACGGCGGTGCCGAGTACGCGCCATCCGCCCACCTGGCCACCAAGGATGAGCAGATCGCCGTTGCCGAGCGCGTGCTGGGCACCCAGGGTCGCGGCGCATGGCCGGTCTGCGGCAGAGGGTTGTCCAGTTCCACCCCGCGCAACGTCATCAGCGAGCCCGAACCAATCGACGTCGAGGGCCTGAACGGCGAATTGCCGCCGCCAGCGGCACCTTCCGACCCGTTCGCACCGCCTCCGCCACCGGAAGCGCCGGTCGACGCGCTGGCGGCTCCGCTGCCGGAGGCCCCGCCGCCTCCCCCGCCCGCACCCGAGCTGCCACCTCCCCCGGCCGAGTTCGTCGCACTCGACGTGCCGCTGCCAGAGGCTCCTCCCGAACCGCTGCCGGAGGCTCCGCCCGCGCCGCCCGCTGAGGCCCCCTTCGAAGCCTCATTCGAGCAGCCCGCGCCGCCTGCCGAGGCGCCCTTCGTCGAAGCCTCATTCGAGCAGCCTGCGCCGGTCGATGTCCCGCCGCCGGCGCCGCCCGTCGAGGAGGTGAGCTTCGAAGCGGCCGCCCCGAGCTGGGACGTCGTCGAGGCCTCCGCGGACGAACCCCAGATGTGGGCGCTGCACAACGCGCCACTGCCGCAGGAACCCGTACTTCCACCGGGGCCGCCGCCGGGACCGGCGCCCGCCGATCCGCTCGCTGCACCGGCGCCGGTCGATCCGCTGGCGCCGCTCAACGCGGTCGATGTCCCCGCACCTGCATTCGACGCGGCCAATCAGGCGGTCTCCGGTGAAATGCCGGCACTGCCCGCAGAGGTCCCGCATCTGGTCAGCCCGGAGAACCTGCCGCCGGGCGCCACGATGGACCCAGGCGCCGTGCCTACGGAGAGCGCCAACGTGGGGTACCTCAAGGAGCTCTGGCACGCGATCCAGACCCAGGACATCACGGGCAAGGACGCGCTGCTCGCGCTGACCCAGCGCCCGCTTTCCACGCCTGATCCGGAGAACTTGAACGGCGGCGCGCCCATTCAGGGTGCAGAGGTCGTTCCCGCTGCGGAGGTTGCGCCGGGTACGGAGGTTGCGCCGGTCCTCACTGCGGACCCCGCGCTACCGCCGGCCTGATCGGCCTAGGCCGAATTCACCCATTCGTCGGAGCCATCGACGAAGAACTGGTGCTTCCACACCGGTAATCGGGCTTTGACGGTGTCCACCAACCGGGCACAGGTGTCGAAGGCCGCCTGGCGATGGTCGGCCGCTACGGCGGCCACCAGTGCTGCGTCACCGATTTCCAGGGCACCGACGCGGTGGCTGACGGCGATTGCCCGCACACCGCGACAATCGGCCGCGATCTCTGCGGCCACATCGGCGAGCGTCTGTTGCGCCAAGGGGTGCGCCGAATACTCCAGCCGGGTCACAGTGCGCCCGCCGTCGTGATCCCGGACGACACCTGCGAAGCCGACGACGGCTCCGGCGGCCTGATGCCCGACCAGTCCCTCATGCTCGGAGAGTTCGATGTTGTGCTCGGTGAGCTCGGCGCGCAGCACGACGGCGGTCACTGCGGATGGTCCTTGCCGGCCAGCTGATCCAGTGCGTGCTCGAGGACATCGTCGAGGACTCCGAGGCCGTCCTTGACGCCGCCGGTCGAGCCAGGCAGGTTCACGATCAAGGTGCGGTCCCTGACACCGCAGACTCCGCGTGACAACACCGACGTCGGCACGTGCGGCAGTCCGGAGCGTCGGATCGCGTCGGCAAGGCCGGTGATCTGGTAGTCGACGATGTTCGCGGTCGCGTCGGCTGTCCGGTCCGTCGGCGAGATGCCGGTACCGCCGGAAGTTATTACCACATCGACGTTTTCACCGATCGCGGCGAACAGGGCGTGGTTCACCTCGATGCCGTCGGCGACCACCGTCGGTGCGGGCGTCGCGATGCCCCGCTCGTTGAGCCAGTCCGCGATGACCGGGCCGCACCGGTCCTCGTAGACACCCGTCGCCGCCCGGGTGGAGGCGATGACGACCCGGCCCGAACGCGTCACCTCGTCCACACCCCGGTCTTGCCGCCCTCTTTGCGCAGCACCCGGATGTCGCCGATGCTCGCCGCCGGATCGACGGCCTTGAGCATGTCGTAGAGCGTCAGCGCCGCCACACTGACAGCGGTGAGCGCCTCCATCTCCACCCCGGTGCGGTCGGTGCTGCGCACCGTGGCGGTGATGGCCACCTCGGCCTCACCGATCTCGAAGTCGACGTCGACCCCCGTGAGCGCGAGCTGATGGCACAGCGGGATCAGGTCGCTGGTGCGCTTGGCCGCCAGGATGCCCGCCAGCCGGGCCGTGGCCAGCGCGTCGCCCTTGGGCAATCCGCCGGTGGCGATGAGTTCGACGACGTCGGCACGCGTGCGCAGAGTGCCTGCGGCCACGGCGGTGCGCTTGGTGGCGGCCTTTCCCGTCACGTCGACCATGTGCGCCGCGCCGGAGTCGTCCAGGTGCGAGAGCCGGTCCCCGCGAGGTTCGGCCACCGTTACCTGTTGACGACGGTTACCGGGTGGGTGTACGGCAGATCGTCGGCAGGCAGCGGGAAGGACAGCTCACCGAACGGCGACAGCGCACCGGTGCGGTCGGCGGCCAGCTCGCTGATGGGGTGATCGTCCTCGCCGTCTAACTCCGGCCAGCCCGGGTCGACGTACTGCTTCTTCCGCTTCTTCTCTGCCACGCCCCATATTGTGTCAGGCGCCGCGCGCACTGGCGAGACCGGCGCGCTGCTTTACGCTGGTCAGCAATGACCGAGCACAATTCGGGCACTCCGCTGGGCGCCTGGCTGGCCGATTTGCCTGATGAGCGGCTGATCCGGCTGCTGGAGCTGCGGCCCGACCTGACCCAACCGCCACCAGGCAGCATCGCTGCCCTTGCGGCCCGCGCGCAGTCCAGGCAGTCGGTGAAGGCGGCCACCGACGAGCTGGATTTTCTGCGGCTCGCGGTGCTCGACGGCCTGCTGACGCTGCACGCCGAGATCATGCCCGTGCCGCTGACCAAGCTCACCGCCCTGATCGGCGACCGGGCCGGTGAGGACGCCGTCGATGCCGCCGTCGACGACTTGCGGGAACGGGCGCTGGTGTGGGGCGACGCCGAGGTCCGAGTCGCGGCCGAGGCCGCGGCGGGCGTGCCCTGGTATCCCGGACAGGCCGTCCTCGAAGGAGCGGAACACACCGGCGACGAGATCGCCAGCCGACTCGAGGCGCTCGACGACGCACAACGGGAGCTGCTGCAGCGCCTGACGGACGGGTCGCCGATGGGCAGAACCCGCGACGCGGCGCCCGGCACCCCGTCGGACCGGCCGGTGCCCCGGCTGCTGGCTGCGGGTCTGCTCCGGCAGGTCGACGCCGAAACCGTGATCCTGCCCCGGCTGGTCGGTCAGGTGCTGCGCGGCGAAATCCCCGGGCCGGTCGAGTTGACCCCGCCCGATCCCGCGGTGTCGACAACTACCGCCGCCGACGTCGACGCGGTCGCCGCAGGCGCGGTCATCGACCTGCTGCGTGAAGTCGAGCTACTGCTCGAAACCTTAGGCGCCGCACCGGTTCCCGAACTTCGCAGCGGCGGCCTCGGCGTGCGCGACGTCAAGCGGTTGACCAAGCTCACCGGCGTCGACGAACAGCGGCTGGGCCTGGTCCTCGAGCTCGCCGCGGCGGCCGGGCTGATCGCGGCGGGAATGCCCGACCCCGAACCGCAGGACGGCGCTGGGCCGTACTGGGCGCCGACGGTCGCGGCGGACCGGTTCATCGAGTCTCCTGTCGCGGCACGATGGCACCTGCTGGCGTCCACCTGGCTCGACCTGCCCGGCAGACCGGGATTGATCGGTGGCCGCGGCCCCGACGGCAAACCCTATGCGGCCCTGTCTGATTCGCTCTATTCCACGGCAGCTCCGCTGGACCGTAGGTTGCTGCTGAGCGTGCTCGCCGACCTACCCGTCGGCGCAGGCGTCGACGCCGCGGAGGCGTCGCGGGCGATGATCTGGCGTCGCCCCCGGTGGGCGGTCCGACTGCAGCCGCGGCCCGTCGGCGACCTGCTGACCGAAGCGCATGCACTTGGCATCGTGGGCCGCGGCGCGATTACCGGCCCGGCGCGCAAACTTCTGGCCGGCGGCGCTGACGCCGTCGACGCGATGGACCGGGTGTTGCCCAAACCCATCGACCACTTCCTGCTCCAGGCCGACCTGACGGTCGTCGTGCCCGGACCGTTGGAGCGCGATCTCGCCGAGAAGTTGGCGGCGGTGGCGAACGTCGAATCGGCGGGCGCGGCGATGGTTTACCGGATCAGCGAGCCGTCGATCCGGCGCGCACTCGACACCGGACGTACCGCGGGCGAGTTGCACGCCCTGTTCGAACGGCATTCCAAAACGCCTGTGCCGCAGGGCCTGGCGTATCTCATCGATGACGTCGCCCGCAGGCATGGTCAGCTGCGGGTCGGGATGGCGGCATCGTTTGTCCGGTGTGAGGACCCCGTGCTGCTGGCGCAGGCCGTCGGCGCGCCGGCCGCCGAGCCGCTTGAGATGCGGCTGCTCGCCCCGACCGTCGCGGTGTCGCAGGCGCCGATATCGGAGGTGCTTGCGGCCCTGCGCAGCGCGGGCTTCGCGCCGGCGGCCGAGGATTCCTCAGGGGCCATCGTCGACATCCGGGCCCGCGGCGCACGGGTGCCGCCGCCCGCACATCGCCGTGTTCCGCGGCCGTTGACGGCGCCGGCGCAGACCCTGAGTGCGATCGTCGCGGTGCTGCGCAAGGTGGCCGCGACGCCGTTCGGAAACATCCGGATCGACCCGGCGGTGGCGATCTCGCAGCTGCAGGAGGCGGCCCGGCTGCAGAACTCGGTGGTGATCGGCTACGTCGACCCGGCGGGGGTGGCCACCCAGCGCGTCGTCGCGCCCGTCAACATTCGCGGCGGGCAGCTGACCGCCTACGACCCGGCGACGGGCCGGGTCCGGGACTTCGCCATCCACCGCGTCACGTCGGTGGTGTCGGCAGACGAGGCCTGACCTGCCGAGCCAGGGCCACCGATTGGGGCGAATGTCGGCCGAGTCGGGATAATGGACAAAATGACAGACGGCCCCCTCATCGTGCAGTCCGACAAGACCGTGCTGCTCGAAGTCGAACACGAGCAATCGGGCGCAGCCCGCGCGGCGATTGCTCCGTTCGCCGAGCTGGAGCGCGCGCCCGAGCACGTGCACACATACCGGATCACCCCGCT
Organism: uncultured Actinomycetota bacterium; assembly: GCA_963713225.1. Taxonomy (GTDB): domain Bacteria; phylum Actinomycetota; class Actinomycetes; order Mycobacteriales; family Mycobacteriaceae; genus Mycobacterium. Next base: position 151,073 of record CAVQLB010000009.1, read on the forward strand.
GGCGCTGTGGAACGCGCGCGCCGCGGGCCACGACGCCGAACAGGTCGTCGACGCGTTGGTGTCGTTCTCGCGCTACGCGGTGCCGCAGCCGCTGCTCGTCGACATCGTCGACACCATGGCCCGGTACGGCCGGCTGCAGCTGGTGAAGAGCCCGGTGCACGGCCTGATTCTGGTGAGCCTCGACCGCGCGGTCCTCGAGGAAGTGCTGCGCAACAAGAAGATCGCGCCGATGCTGGGTGCGCGCGTCGACGACGACACCGTGATCGTGCACAACAGCGAGCGCGGCCGGGTCAAGCAGATGCTGCTCAAAATCGGTTGGCCCGCTGAAGATCTGGCCGGCTACGTCGACGGCGAGAAGCACCCGATCAGCCTGCGCCAGGACAACTGGCACCTGCGTGACTACCAGGAGATGGCCACCGACTCGTTCTGGCAGGGCGGTTCCGGTGTGGTGGTGCTGCCGTGCGGTGCCGGCAAGACCCTGGTCGGCGCGGCGGCGATGGCCAAGGCGGGCGCGACGACTCTGATCCTGGTCACCAACACCGTCGCGGGCAGGCAGTGGAAGCGCGAGCTGATCAACCGCACGTCTCTGACCGAGGAAGAGATCGGCGAGTACTCCGGCGAGAAGAAGGAGATCCGCCCGGTCACCATCGCCACCTATCAGGTGATCACGAGGCGCACCAAGGGCGAATACCGGCACCTCGAGCTGTTCGACAGTCGCGACTGGGGCCTGATCATCTACGACGAGGTGCACCTGTTGCCCGCGCCGGTGTTCCGGATGACCGCGGACCTGCAGTCCCGGCGGCGGCTGGGGCTGACGGCCACCCTGATCCGCGAGGACGGCCGCGAAGGAGACGTTTTCAGCCTGATCGGGCCGAAGCGGTACGACGCACCGTGGAAGGACATCGAGGCCCAGGGCTGGATCGCACCCGCGGAGTGCATCGAAGTGCGGGTGACGATGACCGACAACGAGCGGATGCTGTACGCCCTCGCCGAGCCCGACGAGCGCTACAAGCTGTGTTCGACGGTGCACAGCAAGATCGCCGTGGTGAAGTCCATCCTGGAGCGCCATCCCGGCGATCAGACACTGGTGATCGGTGCCTATCTCGACCAGCTCGACGAGCTGGGCGAGGAGCTGAACGCTCCGGTGATCCAGGGGTCCACCAAAACCGCGGAGCGCGAGTCGCTGTACGACGCTTTCCGGCGCGGCGAGATACCCATCTTGGTGGTGTCGAAGGTCGCCAACTTCTCCATCGACCTGCCGGAAGCCAATGTGGCCGTGCAGGTTTCGGGGACGTTCGGGTCCCGGCAGGAAGAGGCGCAGCGGCTGGGCAGGCTGCTGCGGCCGAAGGCCGACGGCGGCGGTGCGATCTTCTACTCGGTGGTGTCCCGCGACAGCCTCGACGCCGACTACGCGGCGCATCGTCAGCGATTCCTTGCCGAACAGGGCTACGGCTACGTGATCAAGGACGCCGACGACCTGTTGGGCCCCGCGATCTAGACGTGCGGCCCGATCGGTTTCGCCACCGTCAGCAGCACCACCGAATCCTCCAATGCCTGCAGTCCGTGCCGTACGCGAGGCAGGATGATGTGATCGCCGGGCGTCCCGTCCCAGCCGGCCGATGAGTTGGTCACTCGCACCCTGCCCTGCAGCACCTGCAGCGTGGACTCGCCCGGGCTTTCGTGGTCATCCAGCGAGCTACCGGCGGTCATCGCCATCAGTGTCTGGCGCAAAGAGTGTTCATGGCCACCATAGATCGTGGTTGAACTGCGGCCGCTTCTCGCCGCTCGCGCGGTTTCCAAATGGTGCCGCGCGAGCGCGGTGAGCGAGATCTTCTCCATCGTCGGCGTCTCCTTTCAGACGATCGGACATGGAAATGCGTGCCTGAGCCACAGATCGTCTCAAATCCGGGCCATTGAATCCGAGACATGACCAACACAACCACCAACACCATTCTCGTCAACGGGAGCACCGGCAATACCGGAATGAGCGTCGCGGATCATCGCCCTAACTTCACGTGCACCGCGCCGAGGCGTTAGCCTCAGTCACGGGTCGATACCAGCCCTTGCGGGCTCGAGCAGGAAGCGGACCACGCCACTGATGAGCGGACACACCTCCTCACTCACACACGTCGCCAGGACTGTCCTCGCCGGTGCCGTCATCGGCTTCGGTGCGCTGGCCATGGCGGGCCAGGCGAGCGCGGACCCCGTGCCGCCGCCGCTGCCGGGCGAGCCTCTTCCTCCCGGACAGCCCGTGCTGGAAGTCCCCGAGGGCGAGGCCGTCGCTGCGCCAGCGCCGCCACCAGTTGGCGAACCGTTCGTGCCGGAGGTCCGGAACCAGCAGTATGGATCGGGACAGTCGAGCGGCCCGTTGGGCTTCCTGCGGGACGCTTGGCATCAAGCCAAGGACCCCTACAATTTCGGCGAAACGCCGCTTGGCGAGATGCCCCGAGGGGGCCCACCGCCGCCGGGAGCCGCTCCGGCACCGCAGCTGCCACCCGGATACGTATCGTTGAACTCCCCGGAGTCCAACGGGCCTCCTGCGACGGATTCATACGCAGGCGGGCCGCCGCTACCGCCTGGGTACTACCCGTTGAACGGGCCGCCGCCGCCGCCCGAGTACTGGGAGCAGCCCGCCGGCCCGGTCCCGCCGCCGGGAATGGCACCGATTCCGGCCGCGCCAGCGCCGGTACACGCCACTAACCTACCGCCGGAATGACCTGCTGCTCGAACAGCTCGATACCCGAGCGGTCGTAGGCCGCCTCGGGGAAGTTGAGGATCGCGTACTCGCAGCCAAGATCGCGCATCCGCTTCAACTTCTCGACGACCTGTTCGGGCGTGCCGGTGGCGGCGTCGGCTGACTTCACCGTGTTGAGCATGTTGTCGACCGCCTTTTCGTTGGCGACGGCGACCTGCCTGGCCCGGATTCGGGCGATGCGGTCATCGACTTCGGCCTCGGACTCGCCGATGACTGCGTTGAAGTTGGCGGACCGGACGATGGCGTCGTAGTCCGTGCCGACGTCGCGGCAGTGGTCGGCCAGCACCTGCGACTTGTGCGCGAACACCTCGGGCTCGGAGCTGAAGTTGGTGTACCGCGCATACTTCGCCGCGATCTTCAACGTCACCTTCTCGCCACCGCCGGCGATCCAGAGCGGCGGACCGCCATCCTGCAACGGCTTCGGCGCGACGATGGCACCATCGACGTCATAGTGCTTGCCGTGGAACGTGACTCGTCCGTCTCGCCAGGCGTCACGCATGATCTGTACGCCCTCGTTCAGCCGCCCCAGGCGAACACCGGCAGACGGAAAGCCGTCCGGCGAGTCGTATCCGTACGCCTCCCACTCGTGGGAGTACCAGCCGCCGCCGATACCCATCTGGATCCGGCCGCCGGAGATGATGTCGGCGGTCGCGGCCACCTTCGCCAGATAGACCGGGTTGCGATAGCTCATCGCCGTACACATCTGGCCGAGCTTGATCCGCGATGTGGTGGCGGCGTAGGCCGACATCAGCGACCACGCCTCGTGGGTGGCCTCGTCGGTCGGCATCGGCACGGTGTGAAAGTGGTCGTACACCCACAGCGAATCCCACGCACTGTCATCGGCGTATGTGGCCAGCCCGCTCATCACCGGCCAGTGTTCTTCGGTGGGAATGTCAACGAGATCGAGTCGCCAGCCCTGCGGGATGAAGAATCCAAAGCGCATAACCTTGCACTTTACGGGCGCGGTTAGCCTGGCGATCATGGCCCTTTCAAAGGAAGAACGCGAACAGTTTCTGGCCGAACCACACGTCGCGGCGCTCTCGGTGAGCGCGGGCGACAAACGTGGACCGTTGACGGTGCCGATCTGGTACCAGTACAGCCCGGGCGGTGAGCCGTGGGTGCACACTGGCGCCGGCTCGCGTAAACACCGGCTCATCGAGACGCAGGGCGAGTTCACGTTGATGGTCGACCGCGTCGAACCCACCGTGCGTTATGTCACGGTCGACGGGCCGGTCAGCCGTATCGAGCCGGCCACCGATGAGCAGCTCGTGGAGATGGTGAAGCGCTACCTGCCGCCCGAAGCGGTGGACGGGTACCTGGAGTTCGCGCGCCGGGAGCACGGCGAGGGCGTGGTCATCTACATGAAGCCGGCGAACTGGCTGTCGGCGGACCTCGGTTCGGTCTGACGCATGGCGTCGCGCCAACTGCTCTTCAAAACCCTTTACCGACTTGGCTTCGTCCCCTGGGACGGCCACCCGCTGCCGAAGAGCCTGAAGGACCTCGTCGAGGGCGACGACGCGCTGCCCGCCGGAAGCGCACTCGACATCGGCTGCGGCACCGGCGACAACGCCATCTACCTGGCGAAGCATGGCTGGAAGGTCACCGGCGTGGACTACGTCGAGAAGCCGGTGAATAAGGCGCGGGCGAAAGCGGCTGCCGACAAGCCTGGATATCCGGTTCGAACAGGCCGATGTCACCCGCCTCTCCGAGGAGGCATCGGGTCGAACTTCGCGCTGATCGTCGACAACGGCTGTCTGCACGGCATGAACGACGAGGACCGCGACGCCTATGTGCGGGAGGTCACGGCGGTTGCCGCACCCGGCGCACGGCTGCTGCTCGTCGAGTTCATCCCTGGTGCGTCGTTCGGCGTCCCGGGAATCGATCCTGCGGAGGTCGAACGGCGGTTCGCCGACGGCTGGACCCTGTTGTCGTCGGGCAGCGAACCCTCGATGGACCACAACGGCAAGGACCCCGGCCGCTACTACCTGTTTCAGCGCGCCTCGTAGAGCGCGACGACGGCAGGCAGGCTCACCTTCAGTGCCGGATTGCGCGGCAGTTCGTCGACGACGGCGAACGCGACCGGCACGTTGTAGACGGGCAGTGACTGTCGCACCAGCTCCTTGAGCTCGTCCTCGGACGGCACCGGTTCGCCCGGCGCGGCTTCGAAAGCGGCGAACGGTACCTGGCCGAGCCGCGCGTCGGGCACGCCCACCACGCAGGCGTCACGGATCGCGGGATGTGAGATCAGCACTCTGCGAACGGTTTCCGGCAGATACCTTGAACCCGCCGCGGTTGATGGCGCCATCGGCCCTGCCGTGCAGCGTGACGAACCCGTCGTCGTCGATCGAGGCGATGTCGGTGGTGCGAATCCAGTCATCGCTGATCGGAGCGACCTTGGCCTCCAACAGCCCGCTGCTCTCCGGCGCCAAGCTCGGCGAAGGTGTCCTGGTCGACGATGCGCAGTTGCGTATCTGGCAGCGCCCTGCCGACGCTGTTGCGTTTGGTCGCGCCGAACTCGCGGTCCATGTCGGGTGTCCACGCGCAGAGCGAGCCGGCGAATTCGGTTGCGCCGTAGGCCAATTTGACCGGAATTTCGTAGCGCGCCTCGAACTCGTCTCGAGTCTCCGGGTCGAGCGGACCCGAGGCGCTGATCAGGAATTCCAGCGAAGCCAGGTCCTCCTTGGGCACGTCGGCATCGAGCAACATGCGGATGACTGCGGGCTGCACGCCCGAGCGCTTGATGCCGTGCGTCTTGACCGCGTCGACCCAGCCGTCGATGCTGAACCGCTCGAGGATGACGATCCGCCTGCCGTTGTAGGCGCCTGCGATCAGCTGACAGACGCCGATGCCGCCGAACTGCCAATAGGAGAACTCGGGCGGGGCTTCCGGCGGCGCGGCCTCGCCGCTGGTGACGCTGAACACGGTGCGTTCCAACACCCGCGTCTTGATCGACTGCCGCTTGGGCGGACCGGTGGTCCCGCTCGTCAGAATCTGCAGTGCCACACCGGGTTCGGCGTCGGCATGGCGACGAGTTTCGTCGCGGCGCTCCAGTCCCGGAACGGCGGCGACAGCGGGCGACCGCAACGTCAGATCGCGACGCCGGCGCTACCCGCACGCTTGGCGGCCGCGATGACCGCTTCGGTCCAGTCCTCCTGATCGGCGACGATCGCCGACAGGCCGAGCGTCTCGATGTCATGGCCGATCGATTCCGGCGACTGGAACGAGTAGATCATCGAGACCGTACGACCGGCGGCGAGTGAAGCCGATGATCGCCGCCGCATGCGGCAGTCGGTTGCGGACCACGAGCCCGACAGGCGCATCGTCGGCGACCCCGGCTTCGCGCAGCACCGCGGCGATGGCGTCGGCGTACGCGGTGATCTCGTTGCCGGAGTACCAGCGGCCCTCGAACTCGATGCACGGTCCGTCGCCGTAGCCGGCCAGCCCTGCCGCGAACCTTTCGGTGAACGGTTCGGTCACGGCACCATTGTGCTCCACAGTCGCAAAAGCCCCCGAAACGCCGTTGTTCCGGGGGCCTTGCGTCTTCTCGGGCGGGCTAGGAGGTCAGCGAATCCGGCGGGATGAATCGGTCGCCGTACTTGGCGGCCAGTTCCCTTGCGCGGGCCACGAAGCGCGTCCTTGCCTGTACCGGCAGGACCTTGTATCCGACGATGTACTGCGCCGAGCCACCGGTCCACGGCGGGAATCCGATGCCCATGATCGAGCCGATGTTGGCGTCGGCGGTCGAGGTCAGCACGCCCTCGTCGAGGCACTTCTGGGTTTCCAGCGCCTCGGCGAACAGCATCCGGTCGATCATGTCCTGCAGCGGCGGCTCCGATGCTCCGGACTTGAACGTCTCGCGCAGACCCGGCCACAGCTGGGTGCGCTTGCCGTCGACGTACTCGTAGAAGCCGGCGCCCTTCAAGCGGCTGACGGGCGGCCGAGCTTCGATCATCTTCTCGACGACCGCCTCGGCGGGGTGCGGCTCGTAGGTGCCGCCCGCGTCCTCGACACCCTTGCGTGTCGCGATCGCGATCTTGTGCATCAGCTCGAGGTTGAGCTCGTCGGACAGCTGCAGCGGCGGCGCCGGGTAGCCGGCCTGCGTACCCGCGTGCTCGATGCTCGCCGGCTCGACGCCCTCGCCGAGCATGGCGAGCGCCTCGTTGACGAACGTGCCGATGACGCGGCTGGTGAAGAAGCCGCGGCTGTCGTTGACGACGATCGGCGTCTTGCCGATCGCGAGCGTGTAGTCGAACACCCGGGCCAGCGCTTCGTCAGAAGTCTTCTCGCCCTTGATGATCTCGACCAGCGGCATCTTGTCGACCGGCGAGAAGAAGTGGATCCCGATGAAGTCCTCCTGCCGCTTCACGCCGGCCGCCAGACCGGTGATCGGCAGCGTCGAGGTGTTGGACCCGAGCAGCGCGTTGGGCTCGACGACGTCCTCGATCTCCTGGAACACCTTGTGCTTCAGCTCAACCGATCTCGAAGACGGCCTCGATGACGAAGTCGACGCCCTTGAAGTCGGCGGCGTCGGCCGTCGGCGTGATCCGGCCGAGCAGCGCCTTCGACTTCTCCTCGGTGGTCTTGCCCCGCTCGAGGGCCTTGGCCTCGAGCTTCTCCGAGTAGCCCTTGCCCTTCTCCGCGGCCTCGATGCTGACGTCCTTGAGCACGACGTCGTAACCGGCCTTCGCCGAGACGTAGGCGATGCCCGCGCCCATCATGCCCGCGCCGAGCACGCCGATCTTGGTGATCGGGGTCTGGCCGATGCCGTCAGGCCGCGAGCCGCCGCCGTTGATGGTCTGCAGGTCGAAGAAGAACGCCTGGATCATGTTCTTCGCGATCTGGCCGGTGACCAGCTTCGTGAAGTAGCGGCTCTCGATGCGGCTGGCGGTGTCGAAGTCCACCTGCGCGCCCTCGACCGCCGCGGCCAGGATGGCGCGCGGGGCGGGCATCGGCGCGCCCTTGAGCTGCTTGCGCAGCAGCGACGGGAACGACGGCAGGATGGCGGCGAGCGACGGAGTGCTCGGCGTGCCGCCGGGCATCTTGTAGCCCTTCTTGTCCCACGGCTGTTCGTGCGCATCGGGATTGGCCTTGATCCACGCCTTGGCGGCGGGAACCAGCTCCTGGACGGTCGGCACCAACTCGTCGACCAGACCGGCCTCCTTGGCCTGTGCCGGCTTGAACCGGTTGCCCTGGCTCAGCACGTTCATGAACGCGTTCTGGATACCGAACATCCGGACCGAGCGGGTGACGCCGCCGCCGCCGGGCAGCAGGCCCAGCGTCACCTCGGGGAAGCCGACCACAAGACCCTTGACATCGGCGGCGATGCGGTGATGACACGCCAGCGTGATCTCCAGGCCACCGCCGAGCGCGGCGCCGTTGATGGCCGCGACAACCGGCTTGCCGAGAGTCTCCAGCGTGCGCAGGTCCTCTTGATGCCCTCGACCGTGCTGAAGAACTCGCCCGCGTCCTCCGGGCCTGGCCTTGACCATTGCCTTGAGGTCACCGCCGGCGAAGAAGGTCTTCTTCGCGCTGGTGATGACGACGCCGGTGATCGAATCCTTCTCGGCGACAAGGCGTTCGACCGCCTTGTGCATCGACTCCTGGTAGTGCTCGTTCATCACGTTGGCCGAACCGGTGGGGTCGTCCAACGTCAGGGTGACGATGCCGTCGGCATCCTTATCCCACTGAATGGTGTTCTCTGCCATGTTGTTTCCTCAGACTCGCTCGATGATGGTGGCCACGCCCATACCGCCACCGATGCACAGGGTGACCAGCGCGCGGCGGGCACCGCGGCGCTCGAGCTCGTCGACCATGGTTCCGGCGATCATGGCGCCGGTGGCGCCCAGCGGGTGACCCATCGCGATGGCGCCGCCGTTGACGTTCAGCTTCTCGTCGGGGATGTTGAGGTCCTTCTGGAACTTCAGCACCACGGACGCGAACGCCTCGTTCAGCTCGAACAGGTCGATGTCGTCGACGGTCAGCCCGGCCCGGTCGAGCACCTTGAGGGTGGCGGGCGTCGGGCCGGTCAGCATGATCGTCGGCTCGGCGCCGCTGGTGGCGGTCGCCACGATGCGCGCCCGCGGGGTCAGGTTCTGCGCCTTGCCCGCACTTTCCGAGCCGACCAGGACCAGGGCGGCGCCGTCGACGATGCCGGAGCTGTTGCCGCCGGTGTGGACGTGGTTGATCTTCTCGAGCCAGTGGTACTTCTGCAGCGCCACGTCGTCGAACCCGGCCATCGCAGCCGAGGCCTTCGAACGCCGGCTTCAGCTTGCCGAGGCTCTCGACGGTGGTGCCCGGCCGCATGTGCTCGTCGTGGTCGAGGATGACCAGACCGTTCATGTCCTTCACCGGCACGACGGACTTCGCGAAGTAGCCGCCCGACCATGCTTCCGCGGCCCGCTCCTGCGAGCGCGCAGCGCGTATGCGTCGACGTCCTCGCGGGAGAATCCCTCGATGGTGGCGATCAGGTCGGCGCCGATGCCCTGCGGGACGATGTAGTTGTCGAAGCCGGTGGCGGGGTCGGTGAACAGCGCGCCGCCGTCGGAGCCCATCGGTACGCGGCTCATCGACTCGACGCCGCCGGCGATCACCAGGTCGTCCCAGCCGGAGCGCACCTTCTGCGCTGCGGTGTTGACGGCCTCGAGGCCGGAGGCGCAGAACCGGTTGAGCTGCACGCCGCCGACGGTGTCGGGCATGCCCGCGGCGATCACCGCGGTGCGCGCGATGTCGGCGCCCTGGTCGCCGACCGGGGAGACCACGCCGAGGATGACGTCGCTGATCGTCGACTCGTCCAGATCGGGGATTGCGGGTGCGCAGCTCGTCGATCAGTCCGACCACCAGATCCAGTGGCTTGACCTCGTTGAGGGCGCCGTTCTTGTTCTTGCCGCGAGGCGTGCGAATGGCCTCGTAGATGAAGGCTTCTTCAGACATGAAGATGTTCCTGTTCAGATGGGGTTGTTGGGAGACCTGCCCACATGGGCGGTAGTCCTCTGAAGCGAGCCTAACAGCCTCGGCCAACCTGTTGGTTGGGAGGTTCGTCACCGTCGACGACACGCCTAGGCTGGTCGACCATGACGGTGTCGCGGCTGCAGCCCTATGCGGTCACGATCTTCGCCGAGATGTCGGCGCTCGCCGCGCGCATCGGCGCGGTCAACCTCGGGCAGGGCTTTCCCGACGAAGACGGCCCGGCTGCGATGTTGAAGACCGCCGAGAACGCGATCGCCGATGGCGTCAACCAGTACCCGCCCGGGCTGGGCATCGCGCCATTGCGGGAGGCCATCGCCGCACAGCGCAAGCGCCATTTCGGCACCGAGTACGACCCGGACACCGAGGTGCTGGTCACCGTCGGCGCCACCGAGGCCATCGCCGCAGCGGTGCTCGGGCTGGTCGAGCCGGGCTCGGAGGTGCTGCTGATCGAGCCGTTCTACGACTCCTACTCCCCCGTCATCGCGATGGCCGGCTGCCAGCGCCGCGCCGTGCCGCTGGTGCCCGACGGCCGCGGCTTCGCCATCGACGTCGACGGGCTGCGCCGCGCGGTCACACCGCGCACCAAGGCGTTGATCCTCAACTCGCCGCACAACCCGACCGGGATGGTGGCCATCCGACGCCGAGCTGGCGGCGATCGCCGACCTCGCCGTGAGCGCCGACCTGCTGGTGATCACCGACGAGGTCTACGAGCATCTGGTGTTCGACGGCCGCCGCCACCTCCCGCTGGCCAACTACCCGGGCATGGCCGACCGGACGATCACCATCTCGAGCGCGGCCAAGATGTTCAACTGCACCGGCTGGAAGATCGGATGGGCCTGCGGCGCAGCAGATCTCATCGCCGGGGTGCGGGCGGCCAAGCAGTATCTCAGCTACGTGGGCGGCGCACCGTTTCAGCCCGCGGTGGCCCAGGCGCTGAACACCGAGGAGGCGTGGGTGGCCGTGCTGCGGGAGTCGTTGCAAGCCAAGCGGGACAGGCTGAGTGGCGCGCTGGACGAGTTGGGCTTCGAGGTGCACGACAGCTTCGGCACGTACTTCCTGTGCGCCGACCCGCGGCCGCTGGGTTATGACGACAGCACGGTGTTCTGCGCCGAACTGCCCGAAAAGGCGGGCGTGGCCGCAATCCCGATGTCGGCGTTCTGCGACCCGGGCGCCGAGCACGCCGACGCGTGGAACCACCTGGTGCGCTTCGCCTTCTGCAAACGCGACGACACGATGGACGAGGCCATTCGCAGACTGGGTGTGCTGCGACGAAAGTAACGTTTTGCAGGCCGCGTCTCGCACTTCTTCTACAAAAAGCGGATTTCACGCGTTTCTGTGACGCTGGTCGGATGGCGGAGTCGGAACCGCCTCATTCTGCCACGCCAGATCCCAATGTGGTCGGGCCGCAGCGTCTATATGCGCTATTGCGAGACTGGCTGGTACGTCAGCTTCACAGATCCTGACGCGTATGGCGTTGCCGAAAGCAAGCGCATCTTCATCGGCACTGCCGCCTGGAATGGCCGACTCCGTCGCCCGACATAGGGATGCAGCCAGAACCGCTCGTCGACGAGGCCCTGTCCGCGAGGGAAGAGGCAAGCTCCCGCGCCGTACAAGATCAGATCACCGCTGAGTCGGCCTTTGAGAGCCGCTACCTCGTCGGCGAGGTCAGGGCCGAGAAGTTGCGCGTTCCACATCAGCGGCTCGCTGAGTGTCCGTGACGCAACGTATTTCGTCATGGGATTGATGAGTTGTGCGTACGCATCGTCAGACTTGGGCCAGTACTCGGCGAGGCCTTCGTAAGTCTTGCGCCCGAGCAGAAGCGCTTCCGCGCCGCGCAGCTGTGCGACGTTGTCGCCTTCTTCGACTTCGGGGTCGAACCAACCCTCCATGGGGTCCATCACCAAATCAAGCGTCGTCTGCGCTGACACGATTAGCCTGCTCATCTCACCCTCCTCCGTTGTGAGCGCATTTCGTTCTAAGGGTGTAGACCTCGTTGGTCGGCGAAATTCATCGCGTCATGATCGCCGGAGAGACGCGCATTGTCGACCGCCTACTCGGACGGATCAGAACGCTTGTCGCGCAGCACCCGCTGGCGTAGGCCCTCCGTGGCCGCGTCGATCATCGCCCTGCCTGCCCTTTTGATCAGAAAGTCCGGGATGAGCGAGTCAGGCTCAACGGTGATGTCGACGTTCACCACGGTCGACGTACCGCTGTGGTCGGGCCGCAGGGTGTACTCGACGTGCTGGGCGTACTGTGCAGCGGTGCGCTCGGCGTCCCACACCAACCAGTCTGGCCCCCAGTGGTATTCGAGAACTTCTTCGTCAAGCTGGCCGAGCACCCGGACAGCGATGCGCACGTGGTGGGGGCGCCCGTCCTCGTACCTGTCGATGACTTCGGCCCGCTTGTAGGCGTGCGCATACGACGGCAGGGCCTCGACGTCGGCGAGCGCATCCAGGATGGCTTCCGGCGCTGCCTCGATCACGATCCTTCGCGACGTTCGGACGGCCACGACTTTCGACCTATGGCGACCCGTTGTTCATCACGCGCTCCCGCAGGCGTTCCGTCGCGACGTCGAGCACGACTTTCTTGGCCCGCTTGATCAGGAACTCCGGGACCGGCGCGCCCAGATCCACAATGATGTCGAAGCGCACCCGCGTCTTGTCCTCCCCCTCGGGGGTCAGGTTGTATTCGCCGTGCAGCCCGCGCTGCGTAGAAGGTCTCCGACGAATCCCAGACCATCCACCGGTCGCCCCAGTGGTATTCGAGAATCTCCTTGTCGGTGACGCCCATGATCTTCAACGTCGCCTTCACGTGATGTGGCCTGCCGTCAGGGTGGCGGTCCAGCACTTCGGCACTCTTGTATAGCAACGACCATGACGGCACGGCATCGATATCGGCGAGCACGTCGAGGATCGCCTCCGGTGGGGCGTCGACGACGACTTCCCGCGATGCTCTAACGGCCATGTTGGCAAATCTAATCCTCGCGCCTCGGCCGCGTCGACCAACGCGCGGGTTACCAGCCGATTTCGTCGAGTGCGGTGGTGGTCTTCGGTGGCGTGCCGACGGGTCCTGCGGGCGTGCGGGAGAATCGCGGTGCAGGCGCGGCCTGCGGAACGCCATCGATGTCCACCACCGCGGAACGCGCCCTGAGGTGCTCGTTTACCGCTGCCTCGGTCCACGTCAGCACCGGGGTCACGCAGGCGTCGGTGCCCGCGAAGATCGCGCTCCACTCGTCGCGGGTCTTGCTCGCGAACCGTTCTGTGAAGATCTTGTGCATCTGCGGATAACCGCCGATGTCGAACTGGTTGGGCACCTCCTCGGCCGCCAAACCGAGGCCCTTCAGCAATTCCGCGAAGAACTGCGGCTCGATCGCGCCTGCGGCCATGTACTTGCCGTCGGAGGTCTCATAGGTGCGATAGAACGGCGCGGCGCCGTCGAGCAGGAAGGACTCCCGCTCGTCGCGCAGGCTGCCGGTGGACTTCATCGTCCACATCATCTGCGACAGGATGCTGACGCCGTCGACCATCGCGGCGTCGATCACCTGTCCCTTTCCGGACCGCTCCCGCTCGTAGAGCGCCGCGACGATCCCCAGCAGCACGAACATCGAGCCTCCGCCGTAGTCGGCGAGCAGGTTCAGCGGCGCGACGGGCGGACGGTCCCGATAGCCGATCGCCGACAGCGCGCCGGTCTGCGACAGGTAGTTGATGTCATGGCCCGCGGTCGTCGCCAGCGGTCCGTCCTGACCCCAACCGGTGATGCGGGCGAAGATCAGCCGCGGGTTGACCGCGGCGCACTCTTCGGGGCCGATGCCGAGCCGCTCGCAGGTGCCCGGCCGGAAGCAGTCGAGCAGCACGTCGGCCTTGGCCGCGAGGTCGAGCAGCACCTGCGGCTGCTTCTTGACGTCAAGGTCGACGACGCGCTTGCCGCGGTGCGTCAGGTCGACGTCCTCGGCGGGCATCTGCAAACCGCCGGGCCGGCGCACCCGCACCACGTCGGCACCCAGGTCGGCGAGCACCATCGCCGCATGCGGTCCGGGCCCGATACCGCCGAGTTCGATCACTTTCACCCCAGCGAGGGGTCCCGTACTGGTCACGCGAGGTGAGACTACTAGCGACCGCAGTGAGCACGCCGTTTACCGCCGGGGCGCACGCCAGTGACGCGCCCGAAAATATCGGCGCTTATCTTCATCGCCATGCGCCAGAAGCCATACGCTTGGCGAATCAGTCAGTCAGTGGGATCAGCCGGATCGGCCGAGGACGCAATGCAACCGGCGGCGAACGTGTGCCGGTCGTGTGGAGCCGCGCCGCACGAGGGTGCCCGGTTCTGCGACAGGTGCGGATCAGAGTTGGTGGCATCGGTCGACGCGGCGCAGTACAAGCAGGTGACGGTGCTGTTCGCTGACGTGGTGCGCTCGATGGACATCGCGGCCGCGTTGGACGTGGAGCGGTTGCGCGAAATCATGACCGAGCTGGTGGAGCGGTCGGCGGTGGTGGTGCAGCGCTACGGCGGGACCGCGGAGCAGACGGGCGACGGGGTGATGGCGCTGTTCGGCGCCCCAGTTGCGTTGGAGGATCACGCTTTTCGGGCGTGCCTTGCGGCGCTGGCCATCCAGGACGAGGCGGGCCGATTGGCAGCCGAGGTGCAGCGCCGCGATGGCGTGGCACTGCAGTTGCGGGTGGGCCTGAACTCCGGTCGGGTGATCGCCGGTGACATCGGTTCGGGATCCTTGGGCTACGCCGCGACCGGCGAGGCCGTCGGTTTTGCCCAGCGGATGGAATCGGTGGCGCCCCCTGGCGGGGTGATGCTCTCGGAGTCGACCGCGCGGCTGGTCGAGGACGCCGTGTTGCTGGCCGAACCCGAATGGGTGCACATCAAGGGGGCAGACGAACCGGTGCGCGCGCGCCGCCTGCTGGCCATCGGCCCACGCGAAGGCCAGCTCGGGCGCGCCGATGCGGACCTGGTCGGTCGGGGCTGGGAGATGGCTGCCCTCGACGCCCTTGTGGACCGCACGATCGGTGGCCGCGGCGGGGTCGTGAACGTGGTGGGACCGCCGGGCATCGGTAAATCCCGGGTAGCGCGGGAGGCTGCCGCGCTGGCGGCCGGTCGGGGGTTCGAGGTGTTTTGGGCCTTTTGCGAGTCTCACGCCAGCGACATTCCCTTCCAGGCGGTGGCGCGACTGCTGCGGGCGGGCAGCGGTGTGGCCGACCTGGACGGCGAAGCCGCCCGCGCACGGGTGCGGGCTTATGTGCCCGATGCCGATCCGCAGGATCTGCTGCTGCTCGTCGATCTGCTCGGCGTCGCCGACCCCGACGTGGCGCTGCCACAGATCGATCCGGATGCGCGGCGGCGCCGATTGACCGAACTGATCAATACCGTGTCGCTGGCGCGCACCGCGCCGGCGCTCTACATCATCGAGGATGCCCACTGGATCGATGCGGTCAGCGAGTCGATGCTGGCCGACTTCCTCACCGTCATTGCGCGCACCCCGTCGATGGCGCTGATCACTTCACGCCCCGAGTATCAGGGTGCGCTGACGCGGGTGCACGGCGCCCAGACGATAGCGCTTGGACCACTGGATGATTCCGACACAGCGGCACTGCTGGGCGAGCTGCTGGGTTCGGATCCCTCGGTCGGCGAGCTGGCGGCGATCATCGCCGAGCGGGCCGCCGGGAACCCGTTCTTCGCCGAGGAGATCGTGCGCGAGTTGGCTACGCGCGCCGTGCTGGAAGGCGACCGCGGGGGCTACGTGTGTCGCACGGATGTCGCCGACGTCGCGGTGCCGGCCACGGTGCAGGCGGCCATCGCGGCGCGCATCGACCGGCTGACCACGCCGGCCAGGCGGACGCTGCAGCGCGGCGTCGGTGGTCGGCGCCCGCTTCGACGCCGAGCTGCTCGCCGCGCTGGGCATCGACGCGGTGTTCGACGAGCTGCTTCGCGCGGAGCTGATCGACCAGGTGCGGTTCACCCCCAGCGCCGAGTACGCCTTCCACCACCCGCTGATCCACGCGGTGGCCTACGAATCGCAGCTGAAATCCGATCGCGCCCAATGGCACCGGCGCCTGGCCGCCGCGATCCAAGAGCGCGAGCCCGGCTCGGTGGAGGACAACGCGGCGCTGATTGCCGAACATCTGCAGGCCGCCGGCGAACTGCACGCCGCCTACGGCTGGCACATGCGCGCCGCCGCGTGGTCAATCGACCGCGATCCCAACGCCGCCCGGGTCAGTTGGGAGCGGGCACGCCAGATCGCCGACGCTCTGCCTGACAATGACCCCGACCAGCTGTCGATGCGCATCGCCCCGCGCACCATGCTGTGCGCCACCGTCGGGTTTGGCGCAGTGCACGAAAGCCGGGGCCGCTTCGCGGAGTTGCGGGAGCTGTGCACGGAAGCCGGGGATAAGGTCTCGCTGGCCATCGGAATGAGCGGGATGGCCACCGAGCTCCTCTTCGCCGGACGCTCGGGTGAGGGGGCGCGGCTGGCGTCCGAACAGATGGCGCTGCTGGAGTCGATCGGCGATCCCACCCTGACTGTGGGGTTGGCGTTCATAGCATTCTGCAACTGGTGGGATGCAGGTGAATTCGGCGAACTCTTGCGCTGGTCGCAGACCGTCGTCGACTTGGCCGGGGGCGACCCCGCCAAGGGCGCCGGCTTCGGTTTGGGATCACCGCTGGCGGCCGCGTTGGCATGGCGCGGCACTGCTCGATGGTGGCTGGGCCGTCCCGGATGGCGCCAAGACCTCCACGACGCCGTCGCGATGGCCCGAAACAGCGACCCGAGCACACTCGCCTGTGTCGTCGCCTGGACCTACGGTAACGCGATGCTTTACGGGGTGCCTCGGGTCGATGACTCCGCGCTGCGTGTCTTCGAGGGGGCGGTGCAGACCGCCGCGGGATCCAGCGATCTTGCTGTGGGCCTGGCCGAATACACGCTTAGTATTGCGCTGCTGAATCGGGACGCCGCGGCCGACCGTCGCCGCGGGCTGGACCTGATCGTGCGGGTCCGCGACATGGTGCTGCGCGAGCGTGGTCTCTTCCTGGTCCCGGTCATCGATTCGTGGGCCGCCCGGGAAACGGCCAGGCGCGGCGACCGCGATGCTGCCATTGCGGTGATGCGCCAAGGCGCGGACGAGATGCAGCAGGCTGGACGGCTCGGCTATGGCGTTTGGGGCACCGGCGTTCTGGTGGAGACGCTGCTGGAACGTGGCGCCGAGGCCGACCTGGCCGAAGCCCAAGAGGCGATCGACTGGTTGACGGACCTGCGGGCCGAACAAGATTCGGCAATTCTCGAGATCACGCTGCTGCGACTGCGTGCGCTGCTGGCCCGGGCCCGCGGCGACGACACTGCCTACCGGGACTTGGTGGGGCGCTATCGCGCGATGGCGGAATCGCTTGGCTACGAAGGACACATCGCCTGGGCCGAGGCGATGCCATGACGGCGGGTGTGGCGTGTGCATCATGCGGAAACGGCCTGCGGCTGGACGCCAAGTTCTGTGACGAGTGCGGTGCGCCAAGCGCGGATTCGGTCGATGCGGCGGAGTACAAGCAGGTGACGGTGCTGTTCGCCGATGTGGTGCGCTCGATGGACATCGCGGCCGCGTTGGATGTGGAGCGGTTGCGCGAAATCATGACCGAGCTCGTGGAGCAGTCGGCGGCGGTCGTGCTGCGCTACGGCGGCGGGCGCGTGGAATACACCGGCGACGGGGTGATGGCATTGTTCGGTGCCCCGATCGCGTTGGAGGATCATGCTTTTCGGGCGTGTCTTGCTGCGCTAGCCATCCAACAGGAAGCCGACGTGCTGGCGGCCGAGGTGGCGCGTGACGATCGCGTGGCGCTGCAGTTGCGGGTGGGCCTGAACTCGGGTCGGGTGATCGCCGGCGAGATCGGTTCCGGGTCGCTGGGTTACACCGCGACCGGTGAGGCCGTCGGGTTCGCACAGCGGATGGAATCGGTGGCCCCCCCGGGCGGGGTGATGCTCTCGGAGTCGACCGCGCGGCTGGTCGAGGACGCCGTGTTACTGGCCGAACCGGAGTGGGTGCGCGTCAAGGGGGCCGACGAACCGGTGCGCGCGCGCCGGTTGCTGGCCATCGGCCCGCGAGAGGGGCTGGTCGGGCGCGCCGAGGCGGACCTGGTCGGTCGGGGACGGGAGATGACCGCGCTCGAAGGCATAGTGGATCAGGCGGTCGGTGGCCGCGGCGGGGTGGTGACTGTGGTGGGGTCGCCGGGTATCGGCAAGTCCCGGGTGGCGCGGGAGGTCGCGGCGGCCGCGGCCGGTCGGGGGTTCGAGGTGTTTTGGGCCTTTTGCGAGTCGCACGCCCGCGAGGTCCCGTTTCACGCCGTGACGCGGCTGCTGCGGGCGGGCTACGGCGTGGCCGACCTGGACGACCTGGCCGCCCGGGCCCGGGTCCGGGAACAGCTTCCGGATGCCGACGCGCAGGATCTGCTGCTGCTTGATGATCTGCTCGGCGTCGCCGACCCCGACGTGGCGCTGCCCCAGATCGACCCGGATGCGCGGAGACGCCGGTTGACCGCGCTGGTGAACGCGACAACGCTAGCGCGCGCCGAGCCGGCGCTGTTCATCATCGAGGATGCGCACTGGATCGATGCGGTCAGCGAGTCGATGCTGGCCGACTTCCTGTCCGTCATTACGCGCACCCCGTCGATGGTGCTGATCACCGCCCGCCCAGAATATGAGGGAGCGCTGACCCGGGTGCCCGGCGCCCAGGCGATAGCGCTTGGCCCACTGGCCGATTCGGACACCGCGGCGCTGCTGGGTGAGCTGCTGGGCCCCGATCTCTCAGTCGCGCCAGTCACGGTTCTCACCGCCGAGCGGGCCGCCGGGAACCCGTTTTTCGCCGAGGAGATGGTGCGCGAGCTGGTGCAGCGCGGAGTGCTGTCCGGTGAGCGCGGCGGCTACCTCTGTCGGGCGGATGTGGCCGAGCTGAGCGTGCCGGCCACCGTGCAGGCCACCATCGAGGCGCGCATCGACCGGCTGACCACCCCGGCCAAGCGCACGTTGAACGCGGCGTCGGTGATCGGCGCCCGCTTCGGGCCGCAGCTGCTCGCCGCGCTGGGCATCGATCCGGCGCTCGACGAGCTGCTCAGAGCGGAGCTGATCGATCAGGTGCGGTTCACCCCGGACGCCGAATACGCCTTCCGCCACCCGCTGATCCGCGCGGTAGCCTACGAATCGCAGCTGAAATCCGATCGCGCCGAATGGCACCGGCGCCTGGCCACCGCGATCCAAGAGTATGCGCCCGGCTCGGTGGAGCAGAACGCGGCGCTGATCGCCGAACATCTTGAGTCTGCCGGCGATCTGCACGCGGCCTATGGCTGGCACATGCGCGCCGCCGCGTGGTCAGCCAACCGCGATGTCGGTGCTGCCCGGCTCAGTTGGGATCGGGCACGCCGGATCGCCGACCGATTACCCGCCGACGACCCGAACCAGTTGTCGATGCGCATCGCCCCCCGGACCATGCTGTGTGCCACCGTCGGATTGGGCTCAGCGATCGAGGAAAGCGCGGGCCGCTTCGCGGAGCTCCGGGAGTTATGCGGCGCCGCCGGGGACAAGGTTTCGCTGGCCATCGGCATGACCGGGCCGGCATCCGAGCTGCTCTACGCCGGGCGTTCGCGTGAGGGGTCGCGGCTGGCGTCCGAACAGATGGCGCTGCTGGAGTCGATCGGCGATCCCACCCCAATGATCGGGTTGGCGTTCGCAGCGTTCTGCAACTGGGGCGATGCCGGTGAATTCGGCGAGCTCTTGCGGCGGTCGCAGACCGTCATCGACCTCGCCGAAGACGACCCCGCCAAGGGCGCCGGCTTCGGTTTTGGATCCCCGCTGGCGGCCGCGGTGGCATTTCGCGGCCTTGCTCGGTGGTGGCTGGGCCGTCCCGGATGGCGACAGGATCTCCACGACGCCGTCGCGATGGCCCGAAACAGCGACCCGGTAACCCTCGCCGCTGTCGTCACCTGGACCTACAGTTTCGCGATACGGTACGGGGTTCTTCGGGCCGATGACGCCGCGGTGCGCGCAATCGAGGAGGCGGTGCAGACCGCCGAGGGATCCAGCCATGACAGCGCACTGGCCATTGTCAAGCACACGCTGGGTATCGCGCTGCTAAACCGGGAGGCCGCGGCCGACCGTCACCGCGGGCTGGAACTGATGGCGCAGGTCCGCGATCTCTATTTGCGCGAGCGTGGTCTCTTCATGGTCCCGGTCGCCGACTTGTCGGCCGCCCGGGAAAGAGCCAGGCGCGGCGACCACGATGGCGCCATTCCGGTGATGCGCAAAGCCGTGGACGAGCTGCATGAGGCGGGACGGCTATTCTTTGGCGTTTGGGCCACCGGCGTTCTGGTGGAGACGCTGTTGGAGCGTGGCGCCGAGGGCGACCTGGCCGAAGCCCAAGAAGCGATCGACTGGGTGGCGAACCTGGGGGCCGATCAAGATTCGGCGATGCTGGACATCACCCTCCTGCGGTTGCGCGCGCTGCTGGCGCGCGCCCGCGACGACGACGTCGCCTACCTGGAGTTGGCGGGGCGCTATCGCGCGATGGCGGAATCGCTTGGCTTCGAAGGACATATCGACTGGGCGAAGTCCCTCATCGAGGGTGGGGATAATCCGAGATCGGTGGCGCTTGGATGACGGCGGGTGTGGCGTGCGGGTCCTGCGGCAAATGGGCTGCGGGCGAACGCGAAGTTCTGTGACGAGTGCGGTGCGCCAAGCGCGGATTCGGTCGATGCAGCGGAGTACAAGCAGGTGACGGTGTTGTTCGCCGATGTGGTGCGCTCGATGGATATCGCGGCCGCGTTGGATGTGGAGCGGTTGCGCGAAATCATGACCGAGCTGGTGGAGCGGTCGGCGGCGGTGGTGCAGCGCTACGGCGGGACGGTCGAGCAGACCGGCGACGGGGTGATGGCATTGTTCGGCGCCCCGATTGCGTTGGAGGATCACGCTTTTCGGGCGTGTCTTGCTGCGCTGGCCATCCAGCAGGAGGCCGACGTGCTGGCGGCCGAGGTGGCGCGCGACGATGGCGTTGCGCTGCGGTTGCGGGTGGGCCTGAACTCGGGTCGGGTGATCGCCGGCGAACTCGGTTCCGGGTCGCTGGGTTACACCGCCACCGGCGCGGCAGTCGGGTTCGCCCAGCGAATGGAATCGGTGGCGCCCCCGGGCGGGGTGATGCTGTCGGAATCGACCGCACGACTGGTCGAGCACACCGTGATGCTGGCCGAACCCGAATGGGTGCGCATCAAAGGGGCCGACGAACCGGTGCGCGCACGCCGACTTTTGGCGATCGGCCGGCGGGATGACCTCGTCGCGCGCGCCGAGGCCGGCCTGGTCGGCCGGGCCTGGGAGATGGCCGCGCTCGAGGCCATGGTGGACCGCACGATCGGGGGCCGCGGTGGTGTGGTCAATGTGGTGGGACCGCCGGGCATCGGCAAGAGCCGGGCGGCCCGGGAAACCGCGGCGCTGGCGGCCCGTCGCGGGATCGAGGTTGTGTGGGCCTTCTGCGAATCCCATGCCAGCGACATCCCCTTTTATGCGGCGAGGCGGCTGCTTCGCGCGCTGAGCGGGATCGAAGACCTTGACAGCTCGGCCGCGCGGACCCGGGTCCGCGAGCATGTGCCGAATGCCGACGCGCAGGACCTGCTACTGCTGGACGACCTGTTGGGCATCGCCGACCCCGAGGTGGCGCTGCCCGCCATCGACCCGGACGCGCGGCGGCGCCGGTTGACCGCACTGATCAACACCGCGACGCTGGCGCGCACCGAACCGGCGCTGTTCATCATCGAGGATGCCCACTGGATCGACGCGGCCAGCGAGTCGATGCTGGCCGACTTCCTCACCGTCATTCCGCGCACCCCCTCGATGGTGCTGATCACCGCCCGCCCCGAATACGACGGAGTGCTGACGCGAGGGCACGCCGCCCAAACGATAGCCCTTGGGCCACTGGCTGATTCGGACACCGCAGCACTGCTGGGTGAGCTGCTGGGGTCAGACCCCTCGGTCGGCGAGCTGGCGGCGGCCATCGCCGAGCGGGCCGCCGGGAACCCGTTCTTCGCCGAGGAGATGGTCCGCGAGTTGGTGCAGCGCGGCGTGCTGGCCGGTGAGCACGGTGGCTACCTCTGCCGTACGGATGTCGCCGACGTCGCGGTGCCGGCCACGGTGCAGGCAGCCATCGAGGCGCGCATCGACCGGCTGAACAGCGCGGCCAAGCGGACGTTGACACGCGGCGTCGGTGATCGGCGCCCGCTTCGGGGCCGAGTTGCTCGCGGCGCTGGGGCTCGATGCGGTGGTCGACGAGCTGCTGGGCGCGGAGCTGATCGATCAGGTGCGGTTCACCCCGAGCGCCGAATACGCCTTCCACCACCCGCTGATTCGTGCGGTGGCCTACGAATCGCAGCTGAAATCCGATCGCGCCCAGTGGCACCGGCGCCTGGCCGCCGCGATCCAAAAGTATGCGCCCGGGTCGGTGGAGGAGAACGCGGCGCTGATTGCCGAACACTTGGAGGCCGCCGGCGAGCTGCACGCGGCGTATGGCTGGCACATGCGGGCGGGCGCGTGGTCCACCAACCGCGATCTCGTCGCTGCGCGGGTGAGCTGGGAGCGGGCGCGCCGGATCGCCGACCGACTACCCGACGACGACCCGGGCAAGTTCCCGATGCGCATCGCTCCCCGCACCATGCTGTGTGCCACCGACTGGCAAGGCCGAGAAATCCAGGAAAGCCGGGGCCGCTTCGCGGAGCTGCGGGAGTTGTGCAGCGCGGCCGGGGACAAGGTCTCGCTGGCCATCGGCATGACCGGGCTGGCAGCTGAGCTGCTCTACGCTTCGCGACCGGGTGAGGCCTCGCGGCTGGCATCCGAACAGATGGCGCTGCTGGAGTCGATCGGCGATTCGAACCTGACCGTTGGGTTGGCGTCGCCGGCGTTCGCCGCCTGGGCGGATACCGGTGAATTCGGCGAGATCTTGCGGTGGTCGCAGACCGTCATCGACCTGGCCGCCGGTGACCCCGCCAAGGGCGCCGGCTTCGGTGTTGGATCACCGCTGGCGGTCGCGTTGACATGGCGCGGCGCTGCTCGGTGGTGGCTGGGCCGTCCCGGGTGGCGCCAAGACCTCCACGACGCCGTCGCGATGGCCCGAGACAGCAACCCGGCAACCTTCGCCGGTGTCGCCCTCTGGGGCTACGGTTTCGCAGATACATTATGGGGTGCTTCGGGCCGATGACTCCACCGTGCGCATCCTCGAGGAGGCGGTGCAGACCGCCGAAGTGGCCAGCAACGATGTCGCACTGAGCGGGGCCAAGTACGGGTTGGCTGGCGCGCTGCTGTATCGCGACGCCGAGGCCGACCGTCACCGCGGGCTGGAGCTGGTGGTGCAGGCCCGCGACTCGTGGCTGCGCCAGCAGATTTGTCTTCAGATGGTCCCGAATCACCGAGTTGTGGGCCGCCCGCGAGAGCGCCAGGCGCGGCGACCGTGACGCTGCCATTGCGGTGATGCGTAAAGCCGTCGACGGTATGCACCAGACAGGACGGCTCGCGCACGCAGTTTGGGGCACCGGCCTTCTGGTGGAGACGCTGCTGGACCGTGGCACCCAGGGTGACCTGGCCGAAGCCCAAGAGGCGATCGACCGGTTGGCGAACCTGCCGGCAGACGAAGGTTGGGCGATCGTCGACATCACGCTGCTGCGGCTGCGGGCGCTGCTGGCCCGGGCCCACGGCGACGACGTCGTTTACCGGGACTTGATGAGTCGCTATCGCGCGATGGCGGAATCGCTTGGCTACGAAGGACACATCGACTGGGCGAAGGCGCTGATCGAGGGTGGGGATACCCCGAGATCGGTGGTGCCTGGATGACGGCGGGTGTGGCGTGCGGGTCCTGCGGCAATGGGCTGCGGGCGAACGCCAAGTTCTGTGACGAGTGCGGTGCGCCAAGCGCGGATTCGGTCGATGCGGCGGAGTACAAGCAGGTGACGGTGCTGTTCGCCGATGTGGTGCGCTCGATGGATATCGCGGCTGCGTTGGATGTGGAGCGGTTGCGCGAAATCATGACCGAGCTCCTAGAGCGCTCGGCGGCGGTGGCGCAACGCTACGGCGGGACGGTCGAGCAGACCGGCGACGGGGTGATGGCACTCTTCGGCGCCCCAGTCGCTCTGGAGGATCACGCTTTTCGGGCGTGCCTTACCGCGCTGGCCATCCACGAGGAAGCCGAGCGGTTGGCGGCCGACGTACTTCGCCGCGATGGCGTGGCGCTGCAGTTGCGGGTGGGTCTGAATTCTGGTCGGGTGATCGCCGGCGAGATCGGTTCCGGGTCGCTGGGTTACACCGCGACCGGCGCGGCGGTCGGGTTCGCCCAACGGATGGAATCGGTGGCGCCCCCGGGCGGGGTGATGCTGTCGGAATCGACCGCCCGGCTGGTAGAGCACTCCGTGATGCTGGCCGAACCGGAGTTGGTACGCATCAAAGGGGCCGACGAACCGGTGCGCGCGCGCCGGTTGCTGGCGATCAATCCACGGGATGGCCTGGTCGGGCGGGCCGAGGCGGGGCTGGTCGGCCGGGGCTGGGAGATGGCGGCCCTCGATGCCATGGTGGATCAGGCGGTCGGTGGCCGCGGCGGGGTCGTGAATGTGGTGGGTCCGCCGGGCATCGGCAAGTCCCGCGTGGCCCGCGAGGTCGCGGCGCTGGCGGCCGGGCGCGGGGTCGACGTGTTTTGGACCTTCTGCGAATCCCATGCCCGTGACATTCCCTTCGGTGTCGTGGCCCGGTTGCTGCGGGCGGCCATCGGCGTGGCCGACCTGGACGGCGAAGCCGCACGCGAACGGGTGCGGGCTTACGTGCCCGATGCCGACCCGCAGGATCAGCTGCTGCTGGATGACCTGCTCGGCATCGCCGACCCCGACGTGGCGCTGCCCCAGATCGACCCGGATGCGCGGCGACGCCGGTTGACCGCGGTGGTGAACGCGACAACGCTGGCACGCACCGACGCGGCGTTGTTCATCATCGAGGATGCCCACTGGATCGATGCGGTCAGCGAGTCGATGCTGGCCGACTTCCTGTCCGTCATTGCGCGCACCGCGTCGATGGTGCTGATCACTGCCCGCCCCGAATATGACGGAGCGCTAACGCATGTGCACGGCGCACAGGCGATAGCGCTTGCCCCACTGGGAGATTCAGACACCGCAACGCTGTTGTCTGAGTTACTGGGTTCAGACTCCTCGGTCGTCGAGCTGGCTGCGATCGTCGCCGACCGGGCCGCCGGGAACCCGTTCTTCGCCGAGGAGATGGTGCGCGAGTTCGTGCAGCGCGGGGTGCTGACCGGTGAGCAGGGTGGCTACGTCTGTGGCGCGGATGTCGCCGACGTCGCGGTGCCGGCCACCGTGCAGGCAGCGATCGCAGCGCGCATCGACCGCCTGAACGCCTCGGCCAGGCGGACGTTGAACGCGGCGTCGGTGATCGGAGCCCGCTTCGATGCGGAGCTGCTCGCCGCGCTGGGCATCGATCCGGCGCTGGACGAGCTGCTGGACGCCGAGCTCATCGACCAGGTGCGGTTCACCCCGCACGCCGAATACGCCTTCCACCACCCGCTGATCCGCGCGGTGGCCTACGAATCGCAGCTGAAATCCGACCGCGCCCAATGGCACCGGCGCCTGGCCGCCGCGATCCAAGAGCGTGCGCCCGGCTCGGTGGAGGACAACGCGGCGCTGATCGCCGAACACCTTGAAGCAGCGGGCGAGCTGCGCGCGGCGTATGGCTGGCATATGCGCGCCGGCGCCTGGTCAGCCGACCGCGATGTCGGCGCTGCCCGGGTCAGTTGGGAGCGCGCCCGAAAGATCGCCGACGCCCTGCCCGCCGAGGACCCCGACCGGACAGCCATGCGCATCGCCCCCCGCACCATGCTGTGTGCCACCGCGTGGCAAGCCCTAGCAGTCCACGAAAGCCGGGGCCGCTTCGCGGAGTTGCGGGAGTTGTGCAGCGCGGCCGGTGACAAGGTCTCGCTGGCCATCGGCATGAGCGGGCTGGCCACCGAGCTCCTGTTCGCTGGGCGTTCGGATGGCTCGCGGCTGGCATCCGAACAGATGGCGCTGCTCGAGTCGATCGGCGATCCCACCTTGACCATTGGGTTGGCGTTCGTAGCGTTCGCCAACTGGTTCAGTGTCGGCGAATTCGACGAGATTTCACGGTGGTCGCAGACCATCGTCGACCTGGCCGCCGGCGACCCTGCCAAGGGCGCAGGCTTCGGTCTGGGATCCCCGCTGGCGGTAGCGGTGGCGTTTCGCGGCGTTACTCGGTGGTGGCTGGGCCGTCCCGGGTGGCGACAGGACCTCCACGACGCCGTCGCGATGGCTCGAAACAGCGATCCGGCAACCCTCGGCCTTGTCGTCACCTGGACCTACGGTCTTGGGATTTGCTACGGGGTGCTTCGGGCCGATGACTCCGCGCTGCGCGCAATCGAGGAGGCGGTGCAGACCGCCCATAGGGCCAGCAGCGATATCGCAGTGGTCTTCGCCGAGTACTCGTTGGGTGGCGCGCTGCTGTATCGGGTTGCCGCGGACGACCGTCGCCGCGGGCTCGAGATGATGGTGCAGGCCCGCGAGTGGCAGCGCGAGCGTATCCCCTCCCTGGTCCCGGTCAGCGAATTGCTGGCCGCCCGAGAGAGGGCCAAGTGCGGCGACCACGATGCTGCAACACCTGTAATGCGCCAAGCCGTGGCCGACCTGCACCAGGCGGGACGGCTCGGGTACAGCGTTTGCGGCACCGGCATCCTCGTAGAGACGCTGCTGGAGCGCGGCGCCGAGGGCGACCTGGCCGAAGCCGAAGAGGCGATCGACTGGTTGGCGAACCTGCCGGCAACAGAAGGTTCGGCGATAGTCGAGATCACGCTGCTGCGGCTGCACACGCTGTTGGCGCGCGCCCGCGGCGACGACGTCGCCTACCGGGACTTCCTGGATCGCTATCGCGCGATGGCGGAATCGCTTGGCTACGAAGGACACATCGACTGGGCGAAGTCCCTCATCGAGGGTGGGGATAATCCGAGAGCGGTGGTGCTCGGATGACGGCGGGCTTGGCGTGCGGGTCCTGCGGCAATGGGCTGCGGGCGAACGCCAAGTTCTGTGACGAGTGCGGTGCGCCAAGCGCGGATTCGGTCGATGCAGCGGAGTACAAGCAGGTGACGGTGCTGTTCGCCGATGTGGTGCGCTCGATGGATATCGCGGCTGCGTTGGATGTGGAGCGGTTGCGCGAAATCATGACCGAGCTCGTGGAGCGGTTGACGGCGGTTATCCAGCGCTACGGTGGCGGGCGAGTGGAGTACACCGGCGACGGGGTGATGGCATTGTTCGGTGCCCCGATTGCGTTGGAGGATCATGCTTTTCGGGCATGTCTCGCGGCGCTGGCCGTCCAGCAGGAAGCCGACGTGCTGGCGGCCGAGGTGGCGCACCGCGACGGTGCGGCGCTGCGGTTGCGGGTGGGCCTGAACTCGGGTCGGGTGATCGCCGGTGAGATCGGTAGTGCTTCCCTGGGTTACACCGCGACCGGTGAGGCCGTCGGGTTCGCCCAGCGGATGGAATCGGTGGCGCCCCCGGGCGGGGTGATGCTGTCCGAATCGACCGCGCGGCTGGTCGAGCACACCGCGACGCTGGCTGAACCGGAGTGGGTGCGCATCAAGGGAGCCAAGGAACCAGTGCGGGCGCGCCGGCTGGTGGGGATCGGCCCGCGAGAGGGGCTGGTCGGACGCGCCGAGGCGGGCCTGGTCGGCCGGGACTGGGAGATGGCGGCCCTCGATGCCATGGTGGATCAGGCGATCGGTGGCCGCGGCGGGATCGTGAATGTGGTGGGTCCGCCGGGCATCGGCAAGAGTCGGGTGGCCCGGGAGGCCGCCGCACTGGCCGCCGGGCGCGGGGTCGAATTGTTTTGGACCTTCTGCGAATCGCATGCCCGTGACATTCCCTTCGGTGTCGTGGCCCGGTTGCTGCGGGCGGGCATCGGCGTGGCTGACCTGGACGGCGAAGCCGCACGCGAACGGGTGCGGGCTTATGTGCCCGATGCCGACCCGCAGGATCAGCTGCTGCTTGATGACCTGCTCGGCATCGCCGCTCCCGATGTGCCACTGCCCCAGATCGATCCAGATGCGCGCCGGCGCCGGTTGACCGCCCTTGTCAACACTGCGTCGCTGGCACGCACGGAACCGGCGCTGTACATCGTCGAGGACGCGCACTGGATCGATGCGGTCAGCGAGTCGATGCTGGCCGACTTCCTCACAGTGATCCCGCAGACCAAGTTGATGGTGCTGATCACCTCGCGCCCCGAGTACGAGGGAGCGCTCACACGGGTGCCCGGCGCACAAACAGTAGCGCTTGCCCCCCTGGCCGATTCGGACACCGCAGCGCTACTGGGTGAGCTGCTGGGGTCAGATCCCTCGGTCGGCGAGTTGGCGGCGGCCATCGCCGACCGGGCCGCCGGGAACCCGTTTTTCGCCGAGGAGATGGTCCGCGAGTTCGAGCAGCGCGGGGTGCTTATCGGTGAGCAGGGTGGCTACGTCTGCGGCGCGGATGTCGCCGACGTCGCGGTGCCGGCCACCGTGCAGGCAGCGATCGCAGCGCGCATCGACCGCCTGAACGCCTCGGCCAGGCGGACGTTGAACGCGGCGTCGGTGATCGGCGCCCGCTTCGGGCCGCAGCTGCTCGCCGCGCTGGGCATCGATCCGGCGCTGGACGAGCTGCTGGACGCCGAGCTCATCGATCAGGTGCGGTTCACCCCGCACGCCGAATACGCCTTCCACCACCCGCTGATCCGCGCGGTGGCCTACGAATCGCAGCTGAAATCCGACCGCGCCGAGGTGCATCGGCGGCTGGCCGCGGCCATCGAATCGGGCAGCCCGGAATCAGCCGACCAACATGCCGCCCTGATCGCCGAACATCTGCAGGCGGCCGGTGATCGGCCTGCCGCGTATGGCTGGCACATGCGCGCGGCAACTTGGTCGACCCACCGTGACATCGCCGCAGCCAGAGTGAGTTGGGAGCGGGCCCGCCAGATCGCCGACGCGTTGCCCGCGGACCACCCGGGCTGCACCCAGATGCGAATAGCCCCCCGCACCATGCTGTGCGGCGCCGGCTGGCGAGTCGATGCGCACATCGCCGGCCATTTTCAGGAGCTGCGGGAGTTGTGCGCGCTCGCCGGCGACAAGGCATCGCTGGCCCTTGGCATGACCGGCATGGTGATGGATCACATGATGCATGCCCGCCTGCGGGAGGCGGCGCGGCTGGCGACCGAACAGATAGCGCTGCTCGAGTCGATCGGCGATGCAGCCCTGACCGTTGGGGCGGGGTCGATGGCGATGCTCATCAAGTATCGAACCGGGGACATCGCCGACGTACTGCGGTGGTCGCAAACCGTCATCGACTGGGCCGACGGTGACCCTGCCAAGGGCAACCTCATCGTGGGCTCACCGCTGGCGGTGGCGCTGGTGTGGCGCGGCACTGCTCGATTCTGGCTGGGCCGTGACGGTTGGCGTGAAGACCTCGATGACGCCGTTGCGATGGCCCGGAATAGCGACCTCGCAACCCACGCCCTGGTCCTCTTCTGGAAACATGGTTGGGCGATTACCAACGGCGTGCTCCTCGCCGACGACGCGGCGGTACGCGAGCTCGACGACGCCCTGCAGATCGCCGAACGATCGGGCGACGATACCGCGCTCGGCCTTGCTAAGTACATGCTGGGCATCGCACTGACGCAACGGGACGGCACAGCGGACCATCAGCGCGGACTGGAGCTGCTGGCGCAGGTCCGCGACATGTGCCTGCAGCACCGGTTCTACCGGAGCGAATTGCTGGGCCTCGAGGTTGCTGACGCGGTGGTGAGGGCCCGGCGCGGCGACCCCGATGGTGCCATACCCGTGATTAAAAAAGTCCTAGACGAATTCTTCGAGGCAGGACAGCTTGCGTACGGCGCTACCGGCACCGCCTTACTAGTGGAGGCGCTGCTGGACCGTGGCACCGAGGACGATCTGGCCGAGGCCCAAAGCGCGATCGATCGTGCGGCGAGGCTACCGGCAGACGAACGTTTGGTGCTGCGCGACATCTGGCTGCTGCGGCTACGCGCCCTGCTGGCCCGCGCCCGAGGCGACGACGTCGCATACCGCGACTTGGCGAGTCGCTACCGCGCGATGGCGGAATCGCTTGGGTTCGAAGGACACATCGCCATGGCGGAGGCGATGTAGAAAGGCCTCCCATTTGACGGCTATCCGATTCACACGTCAGCGGGAATTCTTGTGGGTACGCAGATTTCGTTGTTGGACGCGGTACGCGATCGTTCCCGTACTTGCGCGGTGGTGGAAGCCCCGCCGGTGTCAAGTGCACTACTCAGATACTGCGCCAACGCCTTCGGCGTCGGATAGTCAAAGACAGCAGTGGTAGGCCGCGATGACAAACAGATTCTTGACCATGGGCTTGCCCTCTCGATGACTGCTAGCGCGACGGCTCGAGTTCCCTGATGGGAATCGTCGCTCGCGTTCGGTGGGACGAGACCAGTAGCGCGCCACTGCAGTCTCGCCCGGGTGTGGCGCGGTACTACTTAGTCGCGATCTTGAGCTCCCGCTTGCTCCTTGACGGGACGGGTCCCGCGTCGTCCGCGCTTGAAACGGCGGTGCCTGGCCGCGCGACGCAAACGCCTGACCAGCCACGCGATTAACCTTGGACGGCCCATACCGCCTCGCCGAAGCGAAACAGCACATCGAGATGCCGGCCGTGCCCACGATCGGGGCAGTCGAGTCCGTTGAGGCAGATAGCCTCACGGCCGGCGCCACCATCGAGGCCTTCGAATCCAGCACTGCCCCGACAAGGCCATCACCACGAGAGATGTGTCGCGGATCGACGCAGTCATACGTGTGGCGGCACGCCGATACTCCCCGAGCGCGACCGGTGCCCCGATGCCATCCGTGTGCTTAGCGTTGACCATCGTCGTTCCTCCCTTTTGCCATACGGAACGACGTCCGGTCGTCGGTCGAGTTCCGCAATAGAATCGTCGCTCCTGTGCGGTGTGGCGAGGTCAGTAGCGCGCTACTGCAATCTCGCTCGGATTCGGCGCGGCACTACTTAGATGCGGTCGTGTCAGTTGGCTCGCAGAACCTCGACCGTTTCCAACCGTCGCGCATGGATCACGGGATACACCGCCGCGGCAAAGACGAGCACGGTCACCGCGGCCACTCCGGTTCGCAGTGGCACAGCCAGCACACCCCAGTCGATCTTGATGCCGTATAACACCGGCGAGCCCAGCGTCCACAGATACGTAAGGCCCACTCCCCCAAGCCCACCGAGAATAGCGACCAATAGAGCAATCAGCCCGGCGTGAGCGATCACGACGGCTTGCTCTTGCCTGGGTACTACCCCGATCGCCCGCAGGACGGCCCGCTCCCGCTTGCGTTGCACAAGTCCCAGCACGAAGACGTTCAGCACACTCAAACCGGCAGCTGCCATCACCACATACCCGGCGAACGTGAGCGGCTCCAAGAAGCGGGTGATTCCAGCCGTCGCATCGGAGCGCCACTGTCCGTTGTCGTACACCGTCAGTCCGGCGCCGAGGTCGAGGAAGTCGTCACGGTGGGCGGTGGCTTCGGCGGCGGAGGGATAGTCCACCGCGACCTGGTCGCGTACGGCTGCCCAATCGGTGCGCGCCACCCCCTCCGACGCCAGGACGATATCGCCGACCGCGGTGTCGTTGATCATCTGTGGATGAAAGATTCCGGCCACCCGGTAACGCTTGGGCCCCTCGACGGTGGGCAGCTCGACCGTGTCCCCCGCGGCGACTCCGAGTCGACTGGCGGCAACCTGGCTCAGGCCGACCTCCCCTTCCCGCAATCCCTGCCACAACGTGTCGTGGCCACCGGTCGGCTGATACAGCGCTCGGCTGTACCAATCACCCGGCGTCACTCCTATGACGAGGCGCGACAACGTCCCCGACGAGATCGTCGATTGCCAGCGCGCGGACACGTTCCGCCCGTCAGCCGCCTCTGCCATGAGCTTGAACGTCGAGTCGGCGAGCCGGCCGTCGCGCTGATCAAGAACTGACTGGGGAGCGATCAGCAAGGCCGCCGGCAGTCGGTCAGCCTTCTGCGCTGCGACCTGCTCGGCGCCGAGCAGCTGCAGGCTCTGTGAGCCGATGGCCAAGCTGGTTTCAGCGGCGAGAATCGCGGCGGACAGCCCGAACATCAGCGCGTAGCGCTGCACATCGGCGCGCAGCAGACGCCCGACGTCGGGACGCGCGACGGTCAGTAACCCGACAAGCAACCCCGCACCGCGCGGGGCGAGCCACACCGTCACCGACGCGATTCCGAACATCGCCACCGTCAGTCCGTAGACCCCGATCTGCAGCGGCAGCGACCCGCGCTCGAAGATCTTCAACAAGACGACCGCGGCCGCGATCATCACCGCCCCGGCGACAAGCGGCCACATCGGGATCTTCCTCGCGCGCTGCACTCCACCTGCGCTCGCCATCGACGCCAACGGCCCCTCGCGGGCCAGCCTGACGGCAGGCCCGACCATCGCCAGGACTCCGGAGACGATCCCCGCGACCGCTCCGATCACGATCAAGCTCGGTGTGAAGTGCGCAGCGATGGTGCCGCCTGAGCCGGCCAGCATCGACTGCCCGAGCCGGTTCACCAGATACGTCCCGAGAAGAAACCCGCCGGGCACTCCCAACAGTCCCCCGAGAACACCCACGACCGCGCCCTCGCCGAGCATCCCACCGAACAACCCGACAGGCTTGGCGCCGATCGCGCCGATGGTCCCCATCACCGCCCGCCGGTCCTCGACGGCCAGCAGGATGGTGTTCACGGCGATGAGTAGGCCGATCAGGAGGCCGGCCAGCGCGACCAGGTTGAGGCTCTGTATTCCGCTCTCCAAGATGGCGGGCTGGTGCGGTCGAGGGGGGCCCGCCGTTGCGACGCCTGCGACTGACGCGGTCGACGTCAGCCGTGATCTCGGCGCCCGGTCTCGGCAGGACGAACGCCGCCGTAGCATAACCGCGCGAGGAGAGCATGCCCGCGGCGATGTCCCCGGAGGGAGCCAGCAGCACGTAGCCGTCGTTGATGCCCGCGACGCGGTCGAACTCGGGGAACGTCCAACCCAGGTGCGCCGAACCTGGAGGCAGGCCGGGGATGCGCAACTCGTCGCCGAGCTGAAGGCCATGCCTCTGGGCGATGATCGTCGGAATCTGCAATGGCACGCCGGGGCCGGCGGCGGGCTTCTCCTCACGGGCGCGCTGCCCGCAGTCGAACGAGCCGACCAGCAGTTCGATCTGGCATGACCCGCCGAGCAGGAAGAACCCGTGGGTGCCGCCTGCGACGTCCACGGGCGTCAGGCCGGCGACGATCGGGATGACCGCCTCCGCCCCTGACACCTCGGCGCGCAGACGGTCGACCGTCTGGACCGGTAACCGGCCACTGACGTTCGGGGTGACCTCGACGACCCCACTGTCGGCGGCGTGGGTGAGAGACGGGCCGAACGAGTCGAACGGGCTGGCGAGCTCGAACTTGAGGATCAACGATCCAAGCACCACGCTCACCCCCAACGCGACGCCGATGACGCTGAGTAACGTCCGGCGCCAGTCGGCGATCAACGCGGCGAGGTGGATCCGCCGGAATGACGACCATCCGGCGCGCAGCTGTTTCATCACCACACGGCGGCGGGCGCGGCGGCGTCGATGGCGTACGAGCGCCCGTCGACGAGGTGCACCTCGCGGGAGCCGTAGCGCGCCGCGGCCCGGTCATGCGTCACCATGACGACGGCCGCACCGTCTTCATCTGACAGCGAGCGCAGCAGATCCAAGACTTCGGTCGACGAATGGCTGTCCAGGTTCCCGGTCGGCTCGTCAGCGAGGATGATGGACGGCCCGGCCACCAGCGCGCGCGCCACGGCCACCCGCTGCATCTGTCCGCCCGACAGTTCCGCCGGCCGGTGCCGGGCCCGGTCGCCCAGCCCGACCCGTTCCAGTAGCTCCTCGGCGCGTGCATCCGCTGATCTGGTCGGCACACCGTCGAGGACGAGTGGCAGCGACACGTTCTCGACTGCGGTCAGCATCGGCACCAGGTTGAAGAACTGGAACACGAAACCGAGGTTGCGCCGCCGGAACCTGGCGCGTGCGCCTGCGCTCATCGCCCACAGATCCTCGCCGGCTGCGGCCACAGTGCCGGTGTCCGGTGCGTCCAGCCCGCCTGCGACATGCAGGAGGGTCGATTTGCCTGCCCCCGAGGGACCGGTCACGACCACGAATTCGCCCGCGTTCAACGCGAAATCGAAGTCGACGAGCACGTTCACCTGCTCGTCGCCCCTCAGGTACGTCTTGTTGACCCCACTGAGCTGAAGTACCGGCGTCCTGGGCTGCCCGCGATCTGCGTCCCGGTGACCGTTGCGGCTACTGAGATAACTGCTGATGGCCCCGATATCAAACACTGCGTGCCCGCTCCAGTGACGTTGTGACCAATTGATCGTCAGTCACAGCCTGCGCATTTCTCGCGCCATCGATGCGCCGTCGAGGAAGGCGTCGCGGCGCGGTGGATAGTGGCGCGGTGGACAGTAATCCGATGTCGGCGGTGCATCCGCAGATGACCGAACGAACATCCCGCGCAAGGCCGCGATTACGCTGCGGCTGGGCTTCGTACGCGGCAAGGGCACAGCGGCCGCGGTGCTGAGGGCTACTGCCTGCTCGGTGATGAGCACCGGCGGCCGACTCACTACTTCGGTGACGTGGTCGGGATCTTCGGCGACAACCTGCAGATCGTCGGGCACCGCAAATAAATCAGACACTTTGGGCCTTCTTCCATCGGCGTTGTGATCGATTAATCGTCACCCGCGTAAGTTTCGACGGACTCAGTAGCGCACTACTGCAATCTCACCGGCTTCGGCGCAGTACTACTTAGCCCGGCGTCGTGCCTGGTGAAACCGCTATTTCGGGCGAGATTTCCGAGGTAACACGGCGGCGAGCTCGTCGCGGGTGGCGGTTCCGGTCTTCGACATGGCCCGGTAGATGTGACTTTCGACGGTGCGGACGGAAAGAGTCAGCCGCTCGGCGACGGCGCGGTTGGACAAGCCCTCACTGATGAGCATCACGATCTCTGCTTCGCGGTCCGTCAGCGGCGAAGTTTCAGTCGCCTGACGAAGCGCAGGCGTCCACATACCGCCGCAGGTGTCGGCCAGGGCATGTGCGCGTGTCGAGCAGCCGAACGCCGATCCCCGCTTGTCTTGGCGGCGATACGCGGCGGCGCCATGGGCGGCTGCGTCGACGGCCGCGACAAGGTCGCCCATCCGCTCGAATTCCTCTGACACCGAAGCCAATTCAGCGCCATCTCCATCGCGCAGGGCCTCGGCGAACCGGGCGGCGAGGCCGAACGCGTGGGCCTTCGACGATCGATTCGAGTTCGCGCAGCCTCGGCGCGCCGGTGCGATCACCGAACTGGGTAGCGGTCTGCAGACACAGCACCTCTGCCGCGAATCGCCCCTTGGCCGCAGCTCTTTCGGCCGCCGACACCATGACCTGGATCGCCTCACTGACCCCGCCCTGGCCGGCGGTCACCCAGGCCTGGGCCAGGCTCCGCTCGTAGTCCAGAGAGCGGTAGCTGCGTGGCGCCGTGTCGAGCGCTGCGAGCTCGGCCGCCGCCTCCCGGGTCAATCCACGCATTGCGAGCGCCGTCACAAGGGGAACGCGATAGCGGAATCCCCAGCCGATGGCATGCGATGCGGATAACCCTTCTGCCGCCTGTTCCAGCAGCAGGCTTGCGCTGGGCAGATCACCGGCGCCGAGAGCCGCCCGACCAGCCACGGCGGCACCGAGTAATTGGGCCGCGCCAGGGAGATCTGGCCGCCTGCCTGCGCGTGCGCTCGGCCACCTCACGCGCGTCGGTAACCTGGCCGGCCAGCAGCAGTGCGCTGACTTCTGCGTCGGCGATGTTGAACCTCATATGCGGAGCGTCCAGAGTGCGGGTCGCGACGGCGTACCCCGCCTCCGCGGCGGCAACAGCGTCGGTCACGCGTCCCGCATCCGCGTATATCTGGGCGAGCACCCAGGCTATCTCGGCGCCGACCACGGGAATATCCTCCAGCGCAAGGTTTTTCGATGCCTGCACCGCCTCATCCGGCTCATCCATTGCAAACCAGTACACCGTGAGGAAGGCATCGATATGGGTGCGCGCGCGGAGAGGTGTGATGCCCGACGCGTCGTCGATGAGCTCCTTCGCGCGCGCGGGGTCGCCAAGCGCCCACAGCATGTTGCTGGCCCGCAGAAACGCGAATCTGGCGCGGTCGTCGTCGGTCAACTGGCTGGTGTCGATGTCGGCCAGCACGGCCTCCGCCTCGTCGCCGCGCCCAAGCCACGACAATGCGTGCGCCCGAACAAAGTTGAGCTCCGGTCCCGCTCCAGCCTGGATTGCCGCTTCCGCCAGTCGATCCGCCAAGGCCAGGTCCGCCAGCCAGACCGCGCCGTTCGCTGCCCTGACGAGCAGGTCGGCGTCGGGCGCGAGGTCGGAGTCCACGCTCA
Organism: uncultured Actinomycetota bacterium; assembly: GCA_963713225.1. GTDB lineage: Bacteria > Actinomycetota > Actinomycetes > Mycobacteriales > Mycobacteriaceae > Mycobacterium. Next base: position 187,306 of record CAVQLB010000009.1, read on the forward strand.
ACGTCGCGCGGCGCACGACGACTCCTATGTCGTCGCGGTCACTGGATGCGGCGAGTTCGGTGGCGACGAGTCCCCGCAGCCGTCGTAGCCGGCTATGTGGCGCGCTCCTGCTGCGCACCTGTCCATAAAGCGGATGCGCCACCCGCACTTCGACGCCGCTACCGGCGGGCTCGACTGTGATGAGGCCACGGGTTTCAGCCTCCTCGACTGCGGCTGCATCGGTGATCCGCGTGAGGGCCGAGAATTCGATCGGCTCCCCGACGGCCAGTACGTCGAGCACATCACTGACCGGCGTGGGCAGCTCACCGATGCGCGATTCGATGAGGTCGACGAGACCGGGCGGTATGACCGGATCACCGATCCACCGCCAGTACCCGTTCTCTTGCACAATTCGGCCGTCGGCGACCTCCTGCTCGACGATGTTCTGCAGATACAGAACATTGCCTCGCGTCAGCTTCCACAGCCGCTGAGCGGCATCCGCGTCCACCGGTCCCGCCAAGGTCGCCGAAAGCAGAGCGGTCGTTTCGTCAAGCGACAATTGCTGTAGGTCGAGTCGGTCGAACTGGCCGTCCTTCAATATCTCCCGTATCGCGGTGGGAATCTGCACACCGTCTCGGACCGTGAGTACCACTTTTGCCGCGCCACGCTGCACGATCTGGTGCACAACGAAAATCGACAGATCATCGAGCAGGTTTACGTCATCGACACCCACGACCACCGAGGTGGCCGAAGACGCGGCAGTCAGTGACTCGATCACCCCCTGCAGCAACTGGACGGTGTCATTGACACCCGACGGCGCCCAGGCGGTGAATGCACCGAGCGGAATCGCCAGTGCCGAAGTCGAACCAGCAGTCCAATGGGCTTCACCGCCACGCGACGCGACGGTCGACAGTGCCTCACGGGCGATCCGACTCTTCCCCACGCCCGCAGCTCCGGAAATGAGAATGCCTGCCGCAGCCGAAGCCGAGAGGGCGGCCTCGATAGTTCTCATCTCTTCGGTGCGGCCCACCAGCGGCCACGAAATGCGCACCCCCAAGAGGTTACTTGCCGGCCTTCTTCACCTTCAGGACCTGCTTGCGCAGGCCGTCGGTGGCCGACTCGAGCCCGCCCTTCATCGCCCGCTTGAGGACGAACCCGGGAATGGGCACCGACGGGTCCACCGTGATCTCGAACTTCACCCTGGTCTTGGCGCCCTCGGGAGTGAGTGTGTACTTCGCGTCCTGCGTCTTGAGCTGACTCGAACTGACCAGGGTCCAGGCGGCGCTGTCGTCCGTCCAGACGTACTGCACGACCTGCTCGTCGGCGATGCCCATGGTCTTCAACTTCAGCTTCACCCGACCCGGCCTGCCGTTCTCGTCGGTGTCCAGAATCTCGGCGCCCTGATGCTGCGACGACCAGTCCGGTGCCGTCTCGACGTCGGCGATGACGTCGAGAATCTCCTCGGGTGTTGCCTCGATGACCACTTCGCGCGAATCGCTGACTGCCATGGCGCGACCATAGACCACTATGGCGTCGGCGGGACCAGCATTGACTGCCAGGTTTGGTTCTGCGGGTGCGCAAGATCGGCCTGCGTATGGCGGTTACCGTCGGGCCCGACGTAGTTGCCGGTCGCCGGATCGTAGGGCGCGAAAGCGACCGGTGGTGGCGGTGCCGCGGGAGGAGCGTCGGGCGGCAGCCGCGGGTCGGCGCCCGGCGCATACTGCGGGACACCCTGACCCGACAGCGTCGCGTTCGGGTCGCCCTTCCAGTTGAAGCCGTCGTTCAACGGCACGTACTGCTCGTCGCTCTCGCACATCTCGACCGTCGGCGCCCGCTTTCCCGGCACCGTCTCACACGGGATGTTCCGCACGCCACGGACATTGAGCTCAGAGTCCTGTGGCACCCGGCAATACAGCTCTCCGGCGGGGCGTTCGGGATAGTCGACGTCGGACGGCGATCGTTGTTGCCGCACCGGAAGGAATCCGGTGTTGCAGGGTGGCGGCAGGTTGAGATTCAGGTTGAAGTCGAGGTAGACGCCCTTGTAGTCCTGCTTCGTATTCGCGTTCGCCGCGACGATCGCCGACATGACGGCCGTTCCCTGCGGGAAGAGCACAAGCAGCTGCTCGATGTCGGAGCGGTAGGTCACCGCGATCTCACCGAGGCTCACCAGGTTGGCCAGCAGCACCGGTAAAGCCGGGGCGACGCGGTCGAACAGCGCTCTGCCCTCGTCGAGCGCAGGCCCGCCCAAGTTGAGCAGGTCGGCGAACGCCACGTCCTGCGCCTTGAGCTGGCCGGTGATGGACGCCATGCGGTCGGCCCAGGCCGCAATCGAATCCGCCGTCTGCACTTGGGAGTTCAACACCGGCGATGACTGGTCTACCAACTGCGTGATCGAGTCTTGGTTCTTGGCCGCCCCTCTTGCCAGCGACGTCGATCCGTCGACGATGCGGGACAGTTCCGGGCCGAGACCGGCGACCGCCTTGTCCGCTTCATCCACCACAGTGCGCAGATTGTCCTGCGGGATCGCCTGCAGAGCTCTGTTCGTGGCGTCCAGCAGGCCTCCGATGTCCGGCGGAACCTGCGTCCTGCCGACGGGAATGACATCGCCGTCGCGTAGCGGCTGCGATTTGTCGTCGTCTCCTGTCTGAGGGGACAGTTCCACGAACTGCTCGCCGACGGCCGAACGGCTGTGCACGGCCGCGGTGACGTCGGAGGGGATCTTCGTCGACGACTGAAGCTTCAGCACCGCACGGACGCTGTCGGGAGTGACCTCGATGGACGTGACCCTGCCGATCTCCGAGCCGCGATACGTCACGACGGAAGTCGGGTAGAGACCCCCGGACGACCGTAGTTCGAGCGTCACGTTGTAGCGACCTATCCCGACCAGGGCCGGCACGTTGACGAACCCGAAGGCCATGACGCCGCCGGCGATCACCGTGACCGACGCCAGGATCGCCAGCTGGATCCACACCGAGCGAGGCAATCGCACCATGTCAGTACGCTCCCCACCGGTAGGGCGCGATCAGCGGGTTGCCCGCGGTGTACGGGCTTGGCATCTGACCGATCGTGCGACCCCACTGCATTTCGAGTTCGGTGAGGTTGCCTTCCCACCTCGTCCCGGTGAACAAGCCGGCGTCCAACCTGCTCAGCGTCAGATCGATGACGAGGGAGATGTTGGCGAAGTCACCCCGGAACCAGTTGGGCACCGTGCTCTTCACCCACGGGTATGTCGACAGGAAGTCCAGCCCCCTGGTGAGGGCGGGCCCGGCGTTGGCCAGTTCCCGCAGCACCGGCGCCATGTTGCGCAGGTTCGCCACGAACGATTCCTTGGTCTGGTTGACGGTGTCAGTGGCGATCGCGCTGAACTTGCCGAGCGCGTCGACGGCGTCGGCGATCCTATTGCGCGAGGACGCCAGCACGGCCAGCGCCTGCGGGATGGTGGTGAGCGCCTTGTCGACAATCTGATCGTTCGCCGCGACCTGGCCGACGAGAGAGTTGAGATTCTCAGTGGCCGTGATGATGTCGTCGGTCTGGCTGTTCAGCTGCGCAATGAAGGTGTCCAGTTGGGTGAGCAGGCTGCGCAGGTCGGCCTCACGGCCCTCCATCGCCTTCGCGAACGCCTGATTGATCTCCTGAAGCTGGCCCAGCCCGCCGCCGTTGAGCAGGATCGACACCGAAGCCAGCGTCTGCTCGGTGGTCGGATAGGTGCTGGCCGCGGACAGCGGAATCGACGAGCCGTTCTTGAGCTGTCCTTCTGGCGGCTCGTTGGTCGGCGGCGCCAGTTCGATGTGCATACCGCCCAGCAGGCTCGTCGTTCCGACTTTGGCGGTGCTGTTGGCCGGTAGATGGACGTCGCCGTCGATGCGCAAGGTCACCAGGGCGTGCCAGTCCTGGACCTCGATCTTGGTGACGTTGCCGACATTGACGTCGGCGACCCGCACCCGGGTGTTCTGCTGGATCGTCACAACATCGGGCAACTGCGCCTGGATGGTGTACGAACCGTCGCCGCTGCCTTCGGTTCCCGGCAGGGTCAACGAGTTGAGCCCCCGCCATTCGCAACCGGGAATCGCCGACAGGCAGACGACGGCCAGCGCCGCGACTCCCAGCCGCCTCATGGCGTACCCCCGGGCGGAACCATCAGACCTTCCAGCCCCTGGCTGGGATCGGTGGGATTCGCCGAAGGCGGCGGACCAAGGGACAGCGGCGCTTCGGCAGGCAGCGGTCCGGCGGCGGCGTCCACGGCACCCGCAGCCGGGGGCAGGTGCGGGTTGAGCCGGTCCTCGCTGTAGGTGATCTCGTTCGGCCGCGCCGACGCTCCCACGAACGGGTTGACGCCCAACGGCGGGAAGTTGTACTGGCGGTTCTTGATGATCGGCGCAAGGTATTGAACGCACAGCTTTGCCGACTGCTCGAAACCGCTGCGCGCCGCGGCTTGAATTGCGCTGCAGATGAATTGAACGGTGTTGGCGAAGTTGACCGGCGCCAGGATGCCCGTCACTGCGCTCTGCGCTGGCTGGTAGATGTTCATGAAGTTCTGGAACACCGTCGGCGTGATGTGCAGCACCTGCTTGACATCCCCTCGGCTGTCGTTCAGCGCGGTGGTGATCGCGTCGAGGTGGTCAACGGTGACGCCCAGGCCCTCCCTGTTGTCGGCGACGAAGCCGCGCAGGTCGTTCACCGCGCCGTCCAGACCCGTGGTCGCGTCGGCGATCTCATCGGGTGTATTGGACAACACCGTCGTCACATCGGCCAGGTTGTTGTTGAACGCGGCCAGTAGGTCACTGCTGGAGGACAAAGCCGACACGAGCAGCTGGAGATTGCGCACCGTACTGAAGATGTCGGTGCTGTGGTCACCGAGGGCAGAGACCGCCTGCGAGAGCTTGATCACCGTGCCACGTGCGGTGTCACCGTTGCCCCGCAGGTTGTCGGCCGCGGTGTTGATGAACTCACCCACCGCACTCGGGCCACCGGTTGTCGTCGGCTGCAGGGAGTTGGTGAGCTTTTCCAGCTGCTGGCGGAAGTCGTCCCACTCGATCGGCACCGCGGTGCGCTCCTGCGGAATGGTCGCGCCCGCACCGAGTTTCGGACCGCCCGAGTACGCCGGTACGAGTTGGATGGCGCGGGCGGTGACCAGCGACGGCGACAGAATCGCCGCCTTGGCGTCGGCAGGCACCGGGTACTGCTTGTCGACCGAGAAGGTGACCTTCGTGCGCTCAGGCTGCGGGTCGATCGCCTCCACCGTTCCGACGGCGACACCGAGGATGCGAATCTCGTCGCCGGTGTAGAGACCGTTGGCGTTGGCGAAGTACGCTGAGTAGAAGGCCTTTCCGACATTCTTCCACCACGGGGTCGCCACCACCGAGACGGCGACGGCAAGGATCACGACCAGGCTTGCCGCCGTTGCGATCCGTACGATTCGCTTGTTCACTGCCCCCGCCCTTCGGCATCCGCAGGATTCGACGGCGGACCCCCTTCGGTAGCAGCGGGATTCGGAGGCGGAATGGTCGGCGGCGGCAGTTCGCCGGCTGCAGGGCCGATGGCGGGCGGCCCCGGTGGCGGCCCGCCGGACGGTGGAGCAGGCAAGGGCTCGCGGTACGGGTAACGGCCGGGGAACTGCTCCGGCAGGTTGGGATCCTGATTGCCCGTGATCGCGTCCGGCAGCGTCAGATGAGGATCCCCGCCCTGCCCGGTGCGCGGGAAGGGCACCGGCAGCGCAGGCGTACCAGGCTGGCCGACCCCGGGGTCGACGAGATCAGACGGCAACAGCACACTGGGATCGAGACCCAGGTCGGAGAACGCGGCGTCGATGAACGGCTGGGAGAACTGGCCAGGCGCGAGGTTCACCACCGAAGCCTTGAAGAACGGACCGGCCCCCAGCACCTCGCCGAACGACATCGCGTAGCGCCGGAGGAGGTAGAGCGTGCGCTGCAGTTCCTGCTTCCGGTTGTCGAGAATCTCCAGGACACCGTTGAGTTTGTCCAACGCCGGCTTGAGTTGCGTTCGGTTGTCGTCAACCAGCCCGGATATCTGATGCGATACCGACGTGAGGTTGTTCATCAGCGCATCGATCGAAGCGCGTTGCGTCAGAATCTCTCCCAGCAGTGAGTTGGCGTTGACGACCAGCTGCGCGATTTGATCACTGCGCTTGCCCAGCACCGCGGTGACCTTGTTGGCATCGGCGAGCAGGTTGCGCAGCTGCGCGTCCCGCGTGTTGAGAGTGTCGGAGAACCGCGCCACGCCTTCGAGGGCGATCTTCAGCTCGGGCGGGGTGTCGGAGAAGGTGTCCGCCAATGTGGTGAGGGACGAGGACAGCTGCGTGGTGTCCAGAGCGCTGATCGTCGTGGTCAGATCGCCCAATGCGGTCGGCAGGTCGTAGGGCGACTTAGTTCGCTCCAGGGGGATGGTGCCGGTGAGCTCGCCGTCCCCCCGCGGCGTCAATTCGAGCATCTTGGTACCGAGTACGGTTTCGGCCTTGATCGCTGCTTCGGTTCGGTCACCGAGGTCCACGCCATTGCGAACGGTGAAGTCCACCAACACCTTCGTGCCTTCCAGGCGGATGTCGGAGACTCTGCCGACGGACATGCCCGACACCCGCACGTCACTACCGGGCTTGATGCCGCCGGCCTCGGCGAAGTAGGCCGAGTAGTCGGCTGTGCCCTTGATGAAGGGAATCTTGTCGTAGGAGAAGGCGGCGACGACCGCGGCGACGAGCACGGCGATTCCGACGAGGCCGACGACGAACCTGTCGCGCTCGGCGAGCGGTTTGATGTCGGGCCGCTTGAAGTTGAATCGCGTCATTTCGGTGTGCACCGTCCCGTGTCCTGGCCGGCGAGTTTGACGAACACCGGCTGGCCCCCCTTGCCGTTGACCTTGAGCACCGCATCGCAGAGGTAGAAGCCGAAGTAGTCGCCGTAGAGGCCGTTTCGGGCCAATACCTGATACGCGTCCGGAAGGGTCTTCACCAGGTCGTCGACGTAGTCGCGATCGGCCATGATCTGACCCGACACGCGGTCGGTCTGGTTCACGAACTCCTTGAGGGGTTGGCGCGCTTCGGTCAGCAGGTCGGAGACTGACGCCGCCGCGGCGTTGATGTACGCCGTCCCAGTCGCGATGTCGCTCCTGCGGTCCGATAGGCCCGCAACAAGGTCGGAGAGTTTGTCCAGGCCCTCGGCGAACTGGTCGTCACGCTCGGCGAAGGTGCCCAGCACCGTGTTCAGGTTCTTGATGACTTCGCCGATGAGCTCATCGCGTCCCGCCAATGTACTTGTCAGCGCGGATGTTTGAGCCAACACAGACGCAATGGTGCCGCCTTGCCCCTGGAAGACCCTCAGCAATTCGCCGGACAATGCATTGACCTGATCGGGATCGAGCGCCCGAAACAGCGGCCGGAAACCGCCGACCAGTGCGTCGATGTCCAGGGCAGGAGACGTCCGTGCGAGCGGAATAGTCTGTCCCGGTTGCATTTTGCGTACCGAGCCGGGACCGTCCTCCAAGGACAGGTAGCGATCACCGATCAGGTTCTCGTAGCGCACTGCCGCCTTGGTGCCCTCGGTCAGCGTCAGACTCTTGTCAATGGCGAACTCGACCGTGACGGTGCCGTCCTTGTGCAGGGTCATGTTCCTGACCTTGCCGACCTCCACGCCGGCGATACGGACGAAGTTGCCGCCCTTGAGCCCCGACACGTTCGTGAACACCGCGTTATAGGTATTGGTGGCGTCAAACCGGAACTGTCCGAACACCGTCACGAGCACGAACACGAACACGAGGCAGATCGTCGTGAACAGCCCGACCCGTACGAGGGCGCGGCGGGTTCTTTCCCTCATGGCCGTCCCTCGCCGGGTGCGGGTGCGGGCGGTGGGGGCTCGGGTGCGCCGTAAGGCGGTGCTCCGGGGTAGGGCGGCAACGGGCCCGGCGCAGGCCCACCGGGGTAACGAATCCTGGGTGGTTCCGGGTTGGCCTTGGTGACCGGGAAGTAGTTTGCGATGCCGGGGAAGCCGATGCCCGGATTCGGCCGGACATCGAGGCCCGTACCGAACCCGGTGTCGGTGACGAGGTACTTCACCGGGAAGTTGTTGAGGGGGTCCGGTAGCGAGCCACAACTCGGCTTGCCGCCGGGGCCACCGGTGGCGTTGACGATCGGCAGGTTGTCGGGATAGCGGTACGGGTCGTCACCCATCAGCAGCGCGGCATCCATGATCACGGATTTTCCGTTGCCCCCGATGGCATCTCGGCCACCGTGCTCGAGGAACCACTGCGCACCCTGGAACAGGCACATGTAGGTGGGCGAATACTTCATCAGCAACGCGGTTGTCGGGTCCAGGATGTTCATCGCGCGCACCAGGTTCGGCTGGTTCCCGCCGATCGTGTTGATACCCGCATTGGAGAAGCCGACCGACGACAGGAGCAGCGTGTCCAGCGCCTGCGAATTGTCTTTTATGGTCGTACTGGTCGTCGAGAACGAATCCAGGATCGACACGATGTTCTGCGCCGCATCCGAATACGCCTTCGCCGTCTGGCCGAATAGCCGCCAGTCGTCCTGCACGGTCGGCATCCGCGGGTTCACGGCGAGCAACACGTTGTTCGAATCGGTGATCGCCTGACCGATGACTTCGCCCTTGCCGCGCACAGATCCGGCCACCGCTGAAAGGATCGAGTTCAGCTTCGCCGGGTCGATGGACTGGACCACTCCCTGCAGGCTCTGGAACACGGTGTTGACCTCGACGGTGACGTTGCGCGAGTGCACGACCGATCCAGGCTTGAGCCTATCGGGGCCGGCGTCGGCCGGCACGATCAGGTCGACGTACTTGGCGCCGAATGCGGTGCTGGACTTGACCTCTGCTTCGAGATTGCTCGGCAGGTACTTAAAGGGTTCCGGGTAGATCTTCAATTGCAGCTTCGACACGGCGCCTGCCGCACCGGTCTCGGCACCGATGCCGGTTACTTCGCCGACCTGAACGCCGCGGAGCTTCACCTTCGCGCCGTCCTCCATGACCAGTCCTGACCTGTCGGATACCAGGGTGAGGGGTTCGTAGCTGCGCAACGTGCCGGAGAACAACATGGCGGTGAGTGTGCTGATGGCGACGACGACAAGGAACAGCACCGGTGCCCACCAGATTGGGTCGATCGTTTCGCGTCGGGACGAGTTGGTCATCGGCCTGTCACCCCGAAAGGTGGAAATTGCCGGACTGTCCGTAGACGGACAGCGTGATGGTCAACAGGATGAAGACACCGGCGGTGATCGACATGCGTACCGCGCGGCCGACCGCCTCACCGACGCCGGCCGGGCCACCGGTGACGGTGTAGCCGTAATAGGTGTGGATCGCCATCACGGCGGCGGCCATCGCCAGCGCCTCGATGAAGGACCACAACAGATCCGTCGGCTGCAGGAACGTGTCGAAGTAGTGGTCGTAGACGCCTCGCGACTGCCCGTAGATGATCGTGGTGCCGAATCGGGTGGCCAGAAACGACATCAACACCGCGACGGTGTAGATCGGGATGACCGCCACGACGCCCGCCACGATGCGAGTGGAGGCCAAGTACGTGATCACTCGAATGCCCATCACTTCCAGCGCATCGATCTCCTCATTGATGCGCATGGCGCCGATCTGGGCGGTGGCGCCGGCCCCGATGGTCGCGGCCAGTGCCACGCCGGCGGTCGCCGGTGCGATGAATCGGACGTTCAGGAAGGCCCCCAAAAAGCCGGTGAGGGCTTCGATACCGACATTCGACAAGGTGTTGTAGCCCTGCACGGCGATCAACGCACCAGTGGACAGCGTGAGAAACCCGATGATGACGACGGTGCCGCCGATGACGGCCAGGGCCCCGGTTCCCATCCCCATGCCTGCGATCTGGCGCAGCACCATGGTCGGATAGCGCCGGATGGCGTCGGGGGTGTTCCACAAGCGCCTGGCCGTAGAAGGCTGTCTGCTCTCCCAGCGTGCGGGTGCGACCGACGGCCTTCTCCACCGCATGGTCGACGCGTGACGAGTCGTCGATCTCTGACGTCACGGTGCCACCTTGACGCCGAAGGCGGTGGCAAGGATGTTGATGAGGAACAGCGCCATGAAGGCGAAGACGACGGTCTCATTGACGGCGGTGCCCACCGCCGTGGGGCCGCCACCGACGTGCAAACCCTTGTAGCAGGCGATCAGCCCCGCCGACAGACCGAACAGCAGCGCCTTCACCAGAGAGACGATTACCTGCGGCAGACCGGTCAGCAGTGTCATGCCCGCGACGAACGCGCCAGGCGTGACGTGCTGGACGAAGACGACGAAGAAGTAGCTCCCCGTCAGACCGACGACGGCGACGACCGAGTAAAGCATCAGCGCAACGAATGTCGCCGCGACAACCCGGGGCACCACCAGCGCCTGGATGGGGTTGACGCCGATGACCTTCATCGCGTCGATCTCCTCGCGGATGGTCCGGGCGCCGAGGTCCGCGCACATTGCGGTGGCGCCCGCCCCGGAGACGACGATCGCGGTCACTACCGGACCGACCTGCGTGACCGATGCCAGCGCCGCCCCGGCACCGGACAGGTCACCCGCACCGACCTCGATGAGCACGATGTTGAGGGTGAACACGATCAGCACGGTGTACGGAATCGACAGCACCAGCGTGGGGACAATCGACACCCTGGCCACGAACCAGATCTGGTCGATCAGCTCGCGCCAGGCGAAGGGCCTGCGGAACATCGCGGCGAAGGTCTCGCCGGCGAGCACCACGAAATCGCCCATCGCGAAGGCAGGCTTGGACCAGGCGATCGTCATGTTCAGTGATCACCTTTCCTGCATTCGCCACGCCGGCGCGGACGATAGGTAGGGACAGTATTAGCTGTCAACGGGTTTCAATGACCAATCATTGGCGTCAATTAGCAGATTTCGCTGGTCGCCCCAACGCAATTGGTTTCGCTCAGTCTGATCGAATCGTGCTGATCAATACTCTTGCCAGACGGCAGCTGTGTCGTTTGTTGCGGCGACTACCCGCATTTCTCCGCAACAATCGCAACAGTCGTCGGCGGTAGGCTCGCTATCCATGAGCGCTGATGTTGATCCCGGGGTGCCGCCGAGTGGCACCGGCTGTGTCGAGTGCGATGAGGTCGGCGGCTGGTGGGTACACCTGCGGCGGTGCGCGGCCTGCGGCCACATCGGTTGCTGCGACGACTCTTTGATGCAGCACGCGTCTGCGCACTGGCGCATCACCGGGCACCCGATCATCCGGTCGTTCGAACCCGGCGAGGACTGGTTCTGGAACTACCAGACCAACGAGTACTACGACGGTCCCAAACTTGCGGCGCCGGACTGCCGCCCCAAGGACGAGACAGTCCCCGGGCCGCGTGGCAGGGTGCCCGACGACTGGGCAGAGCAGCTGCGTCGCCGCCCCAACTGAGTGAAGGCACCGTTGAGGGGGTAGTCCGTGGTGGTGAACAAGGAAAAACCCGAGACCGCCGGGTCGGACGCCGGACCACACGAAGCCGACGACGACGTGCAGAGCGATCCGGCCAAAGGTGCCGACGACGGCGCCGACTGGTCCGACGAGGGCGGAGCCACACCGAGCGGTCCGGCTGACACCGGAGACCACACGCAGTAACGGCCTAGATCGACTCTGCTAACCCCGACAGTGTTTCAGCAGCCGTGTATTTCGGTGTCCAGCCCATCTGCGCCTTCGCCTTGCCGGTGTCCATTACCACTGACGTCCGCCCGACGTGCAGCCATTCCAGCGCCGACGGAACGAATGGCAGCCGGGCGATGACCTCCGAGGCGGCCGCCATCGCGAGGCGGGGTACCCGGACGGGTCTGGCACCGAGCGCATCGGCCACGTCAGACATGGACAACACCCCATCACCGGCAAGATTGTATGCACCCGGAGGCGCGGAAGTGGTTGCAGCCAAGGCGATCGCGGCGGCGACATCGTCGTGGTGGACCAGCTGCAGCGGCGTGCCCGGATCGGGGAACGGCGGCTTGAGTAGCGGCACGACCTTGGCGACCTTCCGTACCGCAGCAGGTAGTTGATTCCAGGGCATGGCCTCGGCGAGGGCATGCGCCTTCGGCCCCGCGACGATGCACGGCCGCAGGACGAACACTTCCAGCGTCGTACCGCCCGTGATCTCTGACAGGGCCGCTTCGCATGCCGCCTTCTGTTCGGAGTAGTAGTGCTCAGGTGAGCCGCGGGGCGGTACCTCTTCGGTGATCGGGACCGGATTGTCGGAGTGGTAGCCATAGGCGGCAACCGACGAGGTGTATACCAACCGCCGCGGGCGGTCGGCCGCGACGGACGCCTCGAACACGTTGCGGGTCCCATCCAGGTTGACCCGCGCGCTCTCCTCCCGCGAGCCCATGATGATGAAGGCGAGGTGAATCACCACGTCGGCCTCGGCGACCAGAGCATCGACGGCGTCGCGGTCGAGGATGTCTCCTTGCCGGTACTCGGTTTTGGCCCAGCCTTTCGCCTTCGCGTCGAACGGCCGACGGGCCATTCCGATGATCCGGTCCACCTCGGGCTGCTGCTCGAGGGCCTTGATCGCTGAGATACCGATCTCGCCCGTGGGGCCGGTGACCGCGACCGTCAGTGCCATGCCGTCGGCGTTCCCGCATCACCATCCGGCGAAACGTTCACGCAAGACGATAAGGAGGCATAGAAAGAGGGCAACCGCTTGAGGAGGAGTGCGATGAAGCTCATCTCGCCAACGGATTCGATGTTCCTGTTGGTCGAATCCCGCGAGCATCCAATGCACGTCGGCGGCCTGCAACTCTTCGATCCCCCGGAGGGGGTATCGGGCTCAGACTTCCTGCGCGAAATTCATCAGGCGATGTCCGAGCAGGACGACTTCCAGCCGACTTTCCGCAAGCACCCGGCGACTGTGCTCGGTGGCATCGCCAGTATCGGGTGGACCTTCGACGACGATGTCGACCTCGACTACCACCTAAGACGGTCGGCGTTGCCCGCGCCGGGGCGCGTGCGCGACTTGCTGGAGTTGACGTCACGCCTGCACGGCACCCTGCTCGACCGGCACAGGCCGCTGTGGGAGGCCCATCTCATCGAGGGGCTCAGCGACGGGCGGTTCGCGGTCTACGTCAAGTTCCACCACGCGCTGATCGACGGGGTGTCGGCGCTGAAGCTGACCCAGCGCACGCTGTCGACCGACCCCCGCGACACCGAGATTCGCGTGCCGTGGAACCTGCCGCCTAAACGCCGGCAATCCACACCGGATGGGACCTCCGCACTGCAAAAGATCGGCCGGACCGTGAGCTCGGTCGCGGCCCTCGCTCCGTCGACGCTGTCGCTGGCGCGTGCCGCGCTGCTCGAACAGCAGCTCACCCTGCCGTTCGGTGCGCCGAAGACCATGTTCAACGTGCCAATCGGTGGAGCCCGCCGCGTCGCCGCACAATCCTGGCCACTGGAACGCCTCCGCAGCATCAAGGAGGCGGCCGGGGTCACCGTCAACGACGTTGTGCTCGCGATGTGTGCGGGCGCATTGCGCGGATATCTCGTTGAGCAGAACGCGCTGCCGGATGCTCCCCTGATCGCGATGGTTCCGGTGAGCCTGCGCACGGAAGCCGAGGCCGACACGGGCGGCAACATGACCGGCATACTGCTCTGCAACCTCGCCACGGATACTTCCGATCCAGCCAAACGCCTAGAGGCCATCAGCTCGTCGATGCATAAGAACAAGAAGGTGTTCTCGCAGTTGCCGCGAGCACAGGCGCTGGCGCTCTCTGCGACGATGCTCGCGCCGCTCGGATTCGCCGCCCTGCCGGGATTCACCTCGGCGGCTCCGCCACCGTTCAACATCGTGATCTCCAACGTGCCTGGGGCACGAGAGCCGATGTACTGGAACGGCGCCCGCCTAGACGGCAACTACCCGCTGTCGATCGCACTCGACGGGCAGGCGGTCAATATCACGGTGGCCAACAACGCCGACAACCTGGACTTCGGCCTTGTCGGCTGTCGGCGCAGCGTGCCTCATCTGCAGCGCCTACTCGGGCACCTCGAGGACTCGTTGAAAGAGCTGGAACGCGCGGTCGGCGCCTGATCGCCGTCACTCACTATCGGCGAGTGCCTGCTTGGCTGCGTTGTAGCCCGGGATGAAGGTGATACCTGGTCCGCCGTGGCAGCCGGCACTGCCGAGGTAAAGGCCTTCGATCGGGATCGGTTGGTCGACATAGCCTTTCGGCCCCGGCCGGTTGATCCCGATTTGATCCGGGTGGATCAGGCCGTGGCAGTAGTCACCGCCGGGCGCACCGAACATGGTGCCCATGTGCTTGGGGGTGAAGGTGGTGTGCCTGATGATGAGGTCCTCGAAATTCGGTGCCAGCCTGGTGATCTTGTCGATCACCCGTTGCCCCATCTCCACCTTCATCTCGCCGTAGCTGGACTGCGTCTCCTCGACCGGGAACCACAACGAGAAGGCCGACGCGGCGTGCTTCCCCTGCGGCGCCAGGCCGGGGTCGTTGACCGACGGGATCTGCAGCGCGATCGACGGATCGGCCGGAACAATACCGCGCCTGCAGTCTTCCCACTGCTGCTGCAGCTCTTCGGGAGTGCTGAAAATTCCGATGTTGGACTGCATTTCGGGATCATTGAGCACCTCGTAGGGCTCCTTGAATTCCGGTATGCCGGCGAGCGCGAAGTGCATCTGCAGATAGCTGCCACGGTGGTCGGACCGCGAGAAGCGCTCCCGGATGTCGGCGGGAACCGCGTTCGAATCGACAAGACCGTTGACCGTGCGATCGGGTGCGATGCCCGATATGACGATCGGCGCGCTGAGCGACGAACCGTCCTCGAGGCGGACCCCGACGACGCGGCCGTCGGACACCAGGATCTCGTCGACCCTGCTGCGCAGCCGCAGTTCGCCGCCGTCCGACACGAACAGCTCTTGAAGATGTGCGGTGAGCGCGCCGATGCCGCCCCGCAGCTTCTTGACGAGCAGCGCATTCTCGTCCGGCACGGCGAACCCGTAAGCCAGCGCCGCGGCGGTGCCGGGTGTGGCCGGCCCACGGTAGGTGGTGTTGCACGCCAACAGGGAAAGCATGCCGCGCAACGCGCCGTTCTTCTCCTTGTCGGGAAGGTAGCGGTCGATGACGTCGGTCACCGATCCGAACAACATATCGGTGATCGTCGAACGCTCGAATTCGTTTGTCGCGCAGGCATACATCTCATCAAGTGATTTCGGAGGTTGGCCGGCATCAAATCGCCCCAGCGCCCGGGTCGGCGCCTGACACCAGGCCATCAGCCCCGCCATGCCGTTGACGGCCTCGGCGCCGTGCACCTCGTTGATGTGGGTCAGCAACTTCATCGGGTCGGTGTAGTAGATCAGCGGTTCGTCTCCGACGCCACGCAGCGACACCGACATCACGTCGAGGTCGACAGTGGGCAGCGCGTCCAGGCCGAGTTCACGGCTGACCGTCGCAGACGTCGGAACTTGCACCGACCCCGCGATCTCGAACTTGAAGCCGTCGAAAAGCTCGACGGTGGAAGCCATTCCGCCGGCGTACAACTTGAAATCAAGGCACAGCGTACGCAGCCCGGCCTTCTGGAGCAGCGCGGCTGCGGTCAATCCGTTGTGTCCCGCGCCGACGACGATCGCGTCAAAGTCCGCCATCGGCTGAGGCTGACACGGGTGATGAGTTTTGTCAATATTGACGAAACTTCACGCGTCCCCGACGCCTTTACGCACGGTTTGCAAAGCTTCCCGCGTCAAGCGCGTCAGCTCGGGCAGCGAGCGGTCGTCCCCGAGCATCCACACCTCCATCGCGCCGAAGACCGCGGCCGCGATGCAGCGCGCGGTGACGGCTATGCGCATCCGAGCGTCGGTACCGAGCTTCGGCGGGTCGTCCCCGGCGAGGTGCTCTTCGATGGCTTCGGCGAAGTCCGTCTCGACCTGGCGAATGTGTCGCACGATGCGGCCCGGGTCGAGTTCCTGTGCCCGCAGTGACGGAATTTCCGCGACGGCCCAGTCGTCGTACGGTCGGGCCTGGATCGCCGACTGCACCGACTCGATGATCGGTTCGTCGGCCGACCGCCCGGCCAGCGCCGCACGGAACCAGTGCAGGCCGGCGTCGTAGTCGGCGAACAACAGATCGTGCTTGGAAGCGAAGTGTCGGTAGAAGGTCCGCAGCGACACTCCGGCGTCGGCGGCGATCTGCTCGGCCGACGTGTCCTCCACGCCCTGAGCGAGGAACCGGACCACCGCCGCCTGCCGCAGCGCCTCGCGGGTGCGCTCGCTGCGCGCCGTCTGGGCAGGTCGGACCATGTGCGTAAATTACCTTACGGCGGTTATGTCAATATTGACAAAACTCAAATCGGTCGAGAGACTCCGAAAATGGTGTCCCTCATCGTGCACGCGATCCTCGGCATCGCGGTCATCGTGTTCATCGTCAAGTCGAATCCGGCCATCTTCAAGCGCGTTCCGGCGGGCCCGCATCTATCGACGTTGGAGATCGTCTTCTGGGTCGTCGGCATCGCGTCGCTGCCCCTGTGCTGGTACTTCAACATCCGCTACGTGCAGGAGTACGCGCCGAACCCGATGATCGGCCAGCCCAACTGGTCGGAGTTCATCTCGCTGGGCTATACCAATCCCGCGGCCAGTTCGCAGGTTGCCGACTACACCGTCGCCAACGTGATCCTGTTGTCGCTCTTCACGATCATCGACGGGCGGCGACGCGGCATCAACCGGCCATGGCTCTTCTTCGTGTCCAGCATGTTCACCAGCTTCGTGTTCGGGTGGGCGTTCTACCTGGCGACCGTCGAGCGGCAGCGGCGGCACCAGCTGGCGGAGGCACCGGTCAATTCGGCGGCCTGACACCCGCCGACGTCGGCTTACAGTTGGGGGATGCTCGACAACGATCTGCGGCAGCGCCGCCTCGAGATCATCCGGGAACACATGGACACCGAGGTGACCCAGCAGTTCGACCGGACGCTGGCCACCTTCAACGGGCACCCGCGCTACGAGATCATGCCGACGGGTCAGGTCTTCGACGGCGACGACGAGGTGATGGGGTACTACCGCCTGACCCGCACCGCGTTTCCCGACCAGCGCCACGACAACGTTCGCTACCACGTCACCGACGACACGGTGATCGTCGAATTCGACCTGTTGGGAACCAATCTCGGCGAGTTCTACGGCCTTCCGCCGACGGGCAAGTCGTTCCGGGTGCCGATCATCGCGGTGTTCTTCTTCGACGGCGACCGCATCGTCAACGAGCGGGTCTACTTCGACTCGGCGAGCCTGGTCACCCAGATCGGACGTGGCGAAGTGCTGACTCTGATCGGTACAACGGAACAGTGAAGGTTCATCATCTCAACTGCGGCACGATGCACCCTCCGCGGTCCCCGCACTGTGTCTGCCACGTTCTGCTGGTCGAGACCGACTCCGGCCTGGTCCTCGTCGACGCCGGGTTCGGCCTCGAGGACTGCGCCGATCCGGCAGAACGCGTCGGACCGGTGCGGTTCATCACCCGGCCGGTGTTCGTCCCCACCGAGACCGCGGCCCACCAGCTCGATCAACTCGGCTTCCGCCGCGAGGACGTCCGCCACATCGTTCTCACCCACCTCGATACGGACCACGTCGGCGGCATCGCGGATTTTCCGGACGCCCAGATTCACGTGACGGCCGCGGAGGCATTCGCGCTCACCGCGTCACCGACCCTCCAGGAGAAGGTCCGCTACGGCCGCCAGCAATGGGCGGCCGAGCGAAGCATCGTCGAACACAATCCGGACGGCGAAGCGTGGCGCGGTTTCGCGGCGGCAAAAGAACTCGACGAGATCGCTTCGGGCATCGTCCTCGTCTCGCTGCCCGGCCATACCCGCGGTCATGCCTGCGTCGCCGTCGACGCAGGCAGCCGTTGGGTGCTGCACTGCGGTGACGCCTTCTACCACTACGGCACACTGGACGGAACGCACGTCCCGCGGAGCCTGTGGGCTATGGAGACGGCTGTCGCATTCGATCGGAAGCGGATGCACGACAACCACGCTCGGCTCGCCGAGCTTTACCGGCAGGCCGAGCCCGACCTGCTCATCGTCTCTGCTCATGACTCGGCGCTGTTCGAGCGCGCCAGGGCGACCGCTGATCAGATCAGTTAGGGCACCAGCACCACTTTGCCGATGTTCTCCCGGTCAGCCAGAATCCGATGTGCCTCAGCGGCTTTCGCGAACGGGACGGCTTCGTGGACGATGGGCACGGCGACGCCGTCGGCCAGCGCCGCCGTCAGCGGGGCGATCCACGGCTCCAGCGTCCCGCGGTCGTCCCAGAGCGCCAACATATTCAACCCGATGACGGCCTTGGACTCCGACATCTGCTTGAGCAGATTGAAGCCTCGCAGCATCGGCAGCAGTTGCGGCAGCGCCCTGCGCACCGAACGCTTCTCGCCCTGCTGCATGGCCGAAAAGCCGTAAGCGACGACGCGGCCACCCGGCCGCACCAAGTCGTAGGACCGCTTCAGCGACTTGCCACCCATCGCATCGAGAACGATGTCGTAGGGCGGCAGGCCCTTCCACCACCCGTCCTTGCGGTAGTCGATGGCGCGGTCGACCCCTAACTCGGTGAGCCGCGCATGCTTACCGGGCGACGCGGTGCCGTGGATCTCGGCTCCGGCAGCCTTGGCCAGTTGGATGGCGGCGATACCGACGCCACCGGCGGCCGCGTGGATCAGCACGCGCTCGCCGCTGCGCAGTGATCCGTAGCCGTGCAGCGCCGCCCACGCGGTGGCGTAGTTGACCGGTATCGCCGCGCCCTGCTCGAAGCTCAGTGAATCAGGAAGAGGTATCGCGTCCGACGCTGCCACGTTGACGATCTCCGCGTAGCCGCCGAATCGAGTTCCGCCGAATACCCGCTCGCCGACGCGCGCGGGATCGACACCGTCGCCGACGGCTTCGATGGTTCCCGACACCTCGTAGCCCACCACGCATGGCGGTTTGGGTGCGTCCGGGTAAAGGCCGACACGCGCGAGGTGGTCGGCGAAGTTCACCCCGGCGGCCCGCACCGCGATCCGCACCTGGCCCGCCGGTGGCGGCGGCGGATCAGGTCGCTCCTGGACCTGCAGGACCGAGAGGTCACCGTGCTTGGTAATGACGACTGCGCGCATGTCCGATCACGCCGTCGCGACGGGTTGTTGCTGCTGTGCGCGCTTGCGCAGCCGCGATTCGAACGTGCTGAGCAGGTCGTAATAGTGCGTGGGAGCCACCCTGGTCAGAATGTCGAAGAGGTAGGCATCGGGGCCGACAAGGATGCGCGCCTTGTTGTGCTCGACGCCGCGGTGGATGATCTCGGCGGCCTTGTCGGGTTGGGTCATGGTGATCGCGGCGAACTCCTGCGCTATCTGCTCGTGGGTGCGGCCGCGGCCGTCGGGGTCCTTACGAAATCGAGCGTTGCGCACGATGTTGGTGTTGATCCCGCCGGGATGCACGTTGATCGCGGTAACCCCGGTTCCGCGCAGCTCTTGACGCAACGAGTCGGTGAAGCCGCGGACAGCGAATTTAGCTGAGCAGTAGGCACTTCGATTGGGCATGCCGGCGAGGCCGAAAACGCTGGATGTGTTGACGATCGCGCCCTCGTTCTGCTCGACCAGGATCGGCAGAAACGCCCGTGTTCCGTTGACGACACCGTGGAAGTTGATGTCCCACAACCAATTGTCGTCGTCGGCATCCGCATCGAGCACGCTGGATGACACGGCGACACCGGCGTTGTTGAACACCGCACCCAGCGTGGCGGGCGCCCAGTCGCGTACTTCGTCGGCGAAGTCGCGTTGCGCATCGGCGTCGCGAACGTCAAGCACCCGGGAAAGGGTCGGTCCGGACAGGCCGGCCTCGGTCTCTTTGAGGCCGCGCTCGTCGATGTCCGTGATGGCCACCGGGCAGCCGTGGGCCGAAAGTCGTTGCGCCAAGCCGCGGCCGATGCCCGAAGCGGCTCCCGATATGACGACGGTGCGACCGCTGATCGTGCGGCGGGCAGATCTGCTCATCGTTGCTCCTCTAGTTCCTGGTGTTTTACGGGGGCCGCGGCGATGTGGCCGGTGATCAGATCGATGAGCCGCGACCATGCACCCATCGGTAGGTCGTGGCCCATGCCTGCGATCGTTTCGAGGCGTGCACCGGGGATGGCGCGAGCCGTTGCGGCCCCGCCGGTCGGATGGACCATCCGGTCCCGGTCGCCGTGAATAACCAAGGTCGGCACATCGATATGGCGGAGTTCTCGGGTGCGGTCACCGGAGCGGAAGACAGCCGCGAGCTGCCGCGCGGTGCCTGCGCTGGTCGGGTCGCGATCCCAGCCGATGGTGGCCCTGTCGCGCACGCGTTCTTCGTCGAACGGGAAGCCGTGCGAACCGATGTGGCGGAATATCGCGAGATCGCGGTCGATCGCCTCGAGAGGGGTGCGCGGCGGCTTGGCGGTCGCCAACCGCCGCCATGTCGACAGCGCCGGCCGGCCGATGCGCGGCGCGCCAGTGGTGGACATTATCGACGTCAGCGTGCGCACCCGACCGGGATGGTGCGCCGCCACGGTCTGCCCGATCATGCCGCCCATCGAGATCCCGGCCAGATGCACATCCTGGTAGCCGAGCACGTCGAGCAGCCCGACGGTGTCACGCGCCATGTCGCCGAGATGGTACTGCTTCGGATGGTTGCCTCCGCGAAGAAGCGCAAGCGGCTTCGGCGGCGGAAAGTCCATATGCGTCGACAACCCGACGTCGCGATTGTCGAATCGGGTGACGCGGTAGCCGCGGCCGGCCAATGCGGTGACGAAGTCGGTCGGCCATGAGCCGTGCAACTGCTGCCCGAGGCCACCGATGAGAACGATCGGTGGATCGTTCGGATCGCCGATCTGTTCGTAGCACAGCTCGATACCGCGGCCGACGTCGACGACCGTTTGTTCCGGGGTCATGTTCACGCCGACGCCCGCTCGGTGCCGCTGAGAGTGGTTGATTTCGATCCCGCCTTTCGTCGGTAGACGACGGCGCGACCGCCGCGTCCCGGTGCAGTGGCCACGCCGCGGGAGTGCGTGCGCTCCCCGGCGGCATACGTTGTGCCGAACTCGAATTCGCGCAGCAAGGTCCGCAGCGTGACGTTCATCTCCATGTTGGCGAACGCGGCGCCGATGCACCGGCGAATGCCTCCGCCGTACGGGATCCAGGTGTGGGTATCCGGGTTGCCGCCAAGGAAGCGGTCGGGGTTGAACGATTTCGCGTCCGCGAAGTTCTGCTCGGAATCATGAGCCAGCGTGATGCTCGCAACGACGGCATGGCCCTTGGGGATGACCCACTCGCCCAACCGCATTCGTTCGCGGGCCACCCTGGCGGTGGCCTCCACCACCGGACGGGTGCGCTGCACCTCCCAGATGGTGGCCTGGCGCAGTTCCGATCCACCCGCGTCGACTTCCGCGGTGAGCCGGGACAGCAGGCGCGGGTGCCTGCGCAGCCGTTCGATCGCCCAGGCCAGCGTCGTCGCTGTCGTCTCGTGCCCTGCGGCGAGCAGCGTGAGCAGCTCGTCGGCGATGTGGCCGTCGGAGAT
This sequence comes from uncultured Actinomycetota bacterium, assembly GCA_963713225.1. Classification (GTDB taxonomy): domain Bacteria; phylum Actinomycetota; class Actinomycetes; order Mycobacteriales; family Mycobacteriaceae; genus Mycobacterium. The sequence continues at coordinate 208,783 of CAVQLB010000009.1, forward strand.
CGGTGAGCCGTCTTCGTAGCGCGCCTGCAGCATCAGCGCGAGCACGTCGTTGCGCTCTTCGAAGGCCGGATCGTTCCGCGCTTCGGAGATCAGCGACTCGATGATCTCGTTGTAGCGCTTGCGATACCGCTGGACGCGTCCCCACGGGCTCCACGGGCCCAGGTCGCGGCGCAGGAATGCGGGCATCACCGCCATCCGCGACGCCAGCGGAACCATCGGCGGAAACAGTTCGCGCAGTTCGTCGAATGCGGTGCCCTGCGCCCCGAACACGGTGCGCAGGATGGCGTTGAGGGTGATGCGCATCATCGGTTGCAGCGTTTCGAACTCCCGGCCCTCGGGCCAGTTCTCGATTTCGCGCATCACCTCTTCTTCGACGATCGCTTCATAGCCCGTCATCCGCGTGCCGTGAAAGGGTGGGACGAGGAGCTTGCGCCGAGCACGGTGCTCGTCGCCGTCCAGGCTGAAGGTCGAACCCGGGCCGAGCACGGTGCCGAGGTTGGACGCCCGGCCGACCAGGTCTCCGCTGGTGGTGAAGAGGTCTTTGATCAGGACGGGGTCACTGACGATGAGTGTCTCGCCGAAGATCGGCAGGTTCAGCGTGAACGTGCTGCCATAGCGCTTGCCCATCGCGTAGATCGCACGATGGCGCGCGGTGACGAATGCGATGCCCATCACGGCCTTCGGTATCCGCGGCCCGGGCGGCAGCCGTACCGGGTCCGTCGTCGCCTCGCCCATGTCGTCCCCTCCGTTGGTACTCCAAGGTACCGGTAACGGTACGCGACCGTACCGGAGACGACAACCCCCTTGCACAGATGTGTAATAGCGGGCGGTGTCCCTGTTGCGTAAGTTCGGCCACGACGACCCATAGCCAGACCTAATCTTGAGCATTCACCTCTCGAGGAGCACATATGGGTTTCATGACGCCGACTCTGCCTGCCGTCGATCACGAAGCATTCGTGCGTCTACCGCTGAGAGACCGGATCAAGATCTTGGTCCTCAAGTGGGTCGACTATGGCTACGGCGTGCCGAGGGCAATCCACATCCTCTACATCGCCAAGCTGGTGGCCTTCTACGCGATCGCCGGCATCGCGATCGCCACCGCCACCTCCGGTCTGCCTGCGTTCTGGCACGTGTCGGAGTGGTGGAACCAACCGGTCGTCTACGAGAAGGCGATTCTGTGGACGATTCTCCTCGAGGCACTCGGCCTCGCGGGCTCGTGGGGACCGTTGGCGGGCAAGACCAAGCCGATGACCGGTGGCTACCGGTTCTGGGCCAGGCCCAACACCATTCGGCTGCGGCCATGGCGGCGGGTGCCGTTCACCGCAGGTAACCGCAGAACCTGGTTCGACATCGCGCTGTACTTTGCGTTGATCGTCAGCCTGCTCGTGCCACTGGTGCTGCCCGGTGTGCATAGCGATTCGCTGTGGGCGGCGCTGCCGTCCAACACCTCCGGGTTGGTGAACCCGGCACTACTCGTCGCACCCATCGCGCTGCTGGTGCTAATCGGCTTGCGGGACAAGACCATCTTCCTTGCCGCCCGGGGTGAGCAGTATCTGCCCGCGTTGGTCTTCTTCGCCGCGCTGCCGTTCGTCGACATGATCATCGCGCTGAAGGTGCTCATCTTCACGGTCTGGTTCTGGGCCGGCGTCTCCAAGTTCGGTCTGCACTTCACCAGCGTCATTCCGCCGATGGTGAGCAACAGCCCGTCGATGCCGTTGAGGTGGTTGAAGCGGGCGCACTACCGCGGCCATCCGGACAATCTGCTGCCGTCGCACCTTGCCACCTTCATGGCGCACGGACCCGGCACAGTCATCGAGATCATCGCGCCGCTCACGTTGCTGCTGTCGCCCTGGCCGTGGCTGACGCTGATCGCAGTGGCGATCATGGTGTCGTTCCACCTGTTCATCATCTCGACGTTCCCGCTCGCGGTGCCGGTCGAGTGGAACGCGTTGTTCGCCTATGCGGTCATCTTCCTTTACTGGGGTTTCCCGAACTGGCAGGGCTACGCGATGTGGGATATGTCGTCGCCGTGGCTGACCGTCGTGATCCTCGCCGCGCTGTGCTTCTTCCCGGTGCTGGGCAACTTCCGGCCCGACCTGGTGTCCTTCCTTCCTGCCATGCGGCAGTACGCGGGCAACTGGGCGTCGGCAACCTGGGCCTTCGCGCCGGGGGCGGAAGAGAAGCTGAACCGAGTGACCCGCTCGGCGGGGAACCAGGTCGACCAGTTGATCGACTTCGGCTACGACCCGCTGGTTGCCGAGATTTTCGCTCAGCAGACCGTCGGGTGGCGGGCTATGCACAGCCAGGGCCGCGGACTGTTCTCGGTGTTACTGAAGAACCTTCCCGACATCGACCGCAGGACGGTGCGTGAGGCGGAGGTGGTGTGTAACACGTTGATCGGCTTCAACTTCGGCGACGGACATCTGCACAACGAAGACCTGATCGAGGCCGTGCAGGACGAGGCCCGGTTCGAGCCCGGCGAGCTCATCGTGGTGTGGGTGGAGTCGCAGCCGATCCACCGCAGGACCCAGCACTACAAGGTGATCGACGCGGCACTTGGCGTGATCGAGCGCGGCACCTGGAATGTCGCGGACGCGGTGGCGGAGCAGCCGTGGCTGCCCAACGGGCCCATCCCTCTCAACGTGACCTGGACCCGCCCCGACGCGAGCCAGACCGCAATGCGGCAAGCTGATCAGCTGTGACTCGCTGGCATGAACTCCAACCCGCCGACGCCGACTTCTTCGACTCGGCGCCACACGTCTTCACCTACCAGAAGCGCTTCGCCGCTCCCCCCGCGAAGGTCTGGGAGCAGCTCACGTCGGACGAGTCGATCTCGGCGTGGGGCCCGGCCACCAAAGAGGTCAACTGGACGTCGCCGCGCCCCTTCGGGGTCGGCACCACCCGGGAGGTGGTCGCGCCCGGCGGCGCGACGATGCGCGAGCGCTTCTTCCGCTGGGATGAAGGCAGCCGCCACTCGTTCGCGTGCTACGAGTCCACGCTCCCGCTCTTCACCCGCTTCGCCGAGGACTACATCGTCGAACCCGACGGCAACGACACCTTGTTCACGTGGACGCTTGCGATAGAGCCGAAGAGTGCGCTGGCGTTGCCGGTCAAACTGCTCGCGCCGGCGATCAAGGCTGCTTTCGGGCGGGTACCCAGCGACGGCCAGCGCTACTGGGCGAAGAGGGCTGGATAAAGGGAGCGTAAATTCCGTGCACGGGCGACGCCCCACACCTCAGAGTGCTCGTAGGCCACGCAGAGTCCTTCTTATCAGTTCACGTCGTTCGTCGATTGTCATCGAGTCACCGAGCGGGGCGTGCACCCGCAAATAACCCTGTGTCACCAGGTCGTCGACCAGGAACCGCGTCGCACCGAGCGGCAAGGACAGACGAGCGGCGATCTCTGCGACCGTGGTGCTGTGCACGCACGACGTCAGGATCTGGCCCCGCACATCATTTCTCGGCCAGCGCGGCGGCTTCGCTGTGGTGTTCAGCGCTTCGACCGGAGCCTCGAGTGCCAGTTCGACACCAGTGTCGATACGGTCTGCCGTCAGCATGTATGGCCGGACCAAGCTCGGCTCGTCCGCGGTTTCCGGTTCTGTGAACCAGTCGCCGATCGGTTCGCACTTGCGCTCCGAGTGCTGATGCGCGTCGGTGTGCTTCTCCCGGACATGTGGCGAACTATGCGCCACGTTGTGGTTCTTCAAGAACCACAAGGTCTGGTCGGCGTGCACCGATGCGCGCACCTCGCTGGCGACGACCTTGAGTACGGTGCGGTCCGTGTCGATGACGAATGTGGTCCGTCTGACCGGCAGCAGCCGGGCCAGCAGGCCACGGCGCCGAGTGTGCCGGCCACGGCGGCCCCCCTCAGGCGCCACGACGGATCTACGCAGCTTGGCGAGCCTGCCTCGGCGCACCCCGAACAGCTCGGACACCACGCCGTCCGCGTCGGAGAGCAGCGGATAGTCGAACGAGCGCTGTTGGGCGAAGTGGGCCTGCCTGTCGACGGTGTCGGTGCTGATGCCGACCCGATGGGCGCCCACCGTGGCGAATTCGTTGCTCAGGTCCCGAAAATGACAAGCCTGGGCTGTACAGATCGGTGAGGACGCTATTGGGAAGAAGAACAGCACAACGGGCCCTTCGGAAAGGAGCGCGGACAATGTCCGAGGCCGACCGGTGTGGTCATTCAGAGTGAAGTTAGGCGCCTTGTCGCCCGCGATCATCGGCAAAGAGTAACGCGGGGAAGCTGTGCGCAACGCACCGCTCGGATAATTTCGTCATCGCCGAACAGCTACCAGGTGGGAACCGTGATCGGCTCGGCCGCGCCGAGGATGCCGAGAACTAATCGTGCAGGCCCCGCACCCCAGCGTGACACCCGGTTGAGCAAGACTGCCTGCCGAGAATGGCACTGAACTGCTGTGATGCTGGTGGCCAGGGCCGGGATCGAACCGGCGACCTTCCGCTTTTCAGGCGGAGTCGGAACCTACATCGGTGTTTTTATACTGGTTAGGCTAGGCCGAAACCCTGTAACCGGCCGGGCTGGACTACTCGAACCCGCCGGGTTGGCCCCATTTTGGCCCCATAGGTTTGGGGCTAGGACTGGACTCTGCCGTCAGAGCGACGCACGCTCGTCTGGGATGGCGAGGGTGCGATCGGGCGGTGCCGTTCGGGCAAGGTCGAACTCACCGGTGACTGCCAAGCGTTCCGCGGGGTCCTGGGTGCGAACCCGGGCCACTCAGCGCCCAACGCCGCGGCGCGGCATCGTTATCCCACAAGGCGTCCGTCAACCAGGCAGCTATGCCCAGCCGCCCTCGTGTGAACGTTGACGCAGTGTTGGGCCACGTCGTCGAGTAGGTCGACGTCGCCGAGGGGCAAGGTGGCCAACAAGGTTCGAGGTGTGCGCATGACGTCGAGGTCGAACACCGCGTCGATGAGGCGGCGACGTAGACGGGGTGAGGGGTTCCCGGTGGCGACGTCGATGCTGAGCTCGACGCTGGAACAGGTGGGCCGGACGTCGGCATACGCGATGTGGTACGGACCGGCGTCGATGCTGAAGTGGTATGCGCTGTGGTCGGCGGCGACGTGTGTCGAGAGGGCGTAGCGGTCGGAGCCGGTTTGGGATGCGTTCATCGCTTCTCCCGGTGTGCATCAATTGATATTGAGCCTCGGCGGCCGTGAAGCCGATCGGGTGTCTTTAGGTCCCGACTACGGAGGTCTACAGATACGATCCCACCAATTGTGGCCGGGGGGAAGTGCCCAACTTAAGCCAGAATCATGCCGTCCAGCGCACGGCGGCGCTGACTCATTACCCGTCATCTGTTGACGATGCCGATCACAATCGCAGGCGAGAGGGCGGCGGCCTTGCCCCACCAGCCGGCAATCATCGCATTAAGAGACCACGTATCGCGACGCGTCTAGTGCGAGGTCGGTGTACCGGTGTGTCGACGGCGAGGGTTGTACCAGGCTTCGATCCACTCGAAGATCGCTTGTGACAGTTGGACTTTCGTGTCCCATCGCTAGGTGTCGAGGAGTTCACGCTGCATCGCGGACCAGAACGATTCGATCATCGTGTTATTGCCAGGTCGCGAAGGGAACGACCCGACGCCTCGGGCTATTGCCGATGCATGCGAAACGACGATCCACTGGCCGGAGAGTGCCTAACAGTGTCTCCTCGCTGCTTTGGCTCGTACGCGCTGATGGGTGGTGAGCAGTAGCCGGTCGAATCCTGCGCGATACGACGCAGAGTCGTCGTGCTTCAGTGTTCGGATGTCTGCCAGCAGCTGTTCGGCGAGGGCGCGCAGTTTGACGTTCGTTTCTTGGGAGCGCCACTTCAGCACGTTGAAGGCGGCGCCGGCGTCGACTCGATAGACGTACATCAAGGCGCCCTTCGCCTGTTCGATCACGGCGCGGTTGTCGGCGATTTCGGCGACGGCTTGGCTGATGCTTGCTTCACGTGCTTCCCCTGTGGGCGTGACGTCGATGTAGAAGCCTTGCGTGCCGGTTACTTCACCGGTGTTGTCGTGGAGGCGTTCCCCGATGACGACGACGTCGCGGGTGGCGCCCTGGACGCTGATGATGCGGTGGCGGGTGCTGAACGGCTTGTGGGTTCGGCGGATGTCGTCGAGAGTCGCCGCGACGTGTTCGTAGTCGTCGGGGTGCTTGTGAGACAGCACCAGGCGGGTTGTCGGGGTGACTGTTCCGGGTTGGTAGCCGTGGATCTGTTCCACCTCGGGCGACCACTCCCAGCGTTCTTCGTTGAAGTAGAAGCGGTACCCGCCGACCCGCTGCGGGGTGCCGCCGGTCAATGCCTGCTCTAGTGGGGCGATGTCCTCAATAAGGCGGATGTTGTCGGGCTCGTTTGCGGGAGCCCAGTCAATCTGCGACATGGTTCTAGCCGTTGCCGCTCGCCGAGCGGCGTAGGCTGGGTGTTCGCGAAGGCATCAGGGCAGGACTAAATCCGGATTGGGAATCGCTCACCCTGCGCGTCGCCACCAACGTGAAGTTTGGTGGCATTGCGAACGGGGGATCGATTGCCCAGAAGGTGCATCGCGTGACTTACTGTATCGGCGTAATGCTCGACAAGGGCATGATTTTCGCCTCGGACTCTCGTACGAATGCCGGGGTGGATAACTTCGCCAAGTTCTGCAAGATGACGGTATTCGAACGTCGCGGCAACCGCGTTGTCGTTCTGCTGAGTTCGGGAAACCTGGCCGGAACTCAGGCCGTCATCAGCGTATTAACGCAGCGTTGTGCTGACGGCGACGCGGCCACCAATCTGTGGGGTGCCCGGACGATGTTCGACGTCGTGGGTCTGGTCGCGGATGCGATGCGCGATATCGAGAAACGCGACGCTGGATACTTGGAAGAGAACAACATCCGCTTCAATGCCTCGTTCATCGTCGGTGGGCAGATCGGCGGGGAGCCGATACGGCTGTTCCGGATCTATGCGGAGGGCAACTTCATCGAAGCCGGGATCGACACGCTCTTCTTTCAGACCGGTGAAACCAAGTACGGAAAGCCGATCCTCGACCGCGTAATTACGCAACATACGCCCCTTGCCGATGCCACGAAGTGTGTGCTGGTGTCCTTCGATTCGACCATGCGCAGCAATTTGTCGGTGGGCATGCCCATCGACCTGATTTGCTACGAACGGGACAGCCTGGAAGTGCAGTGGCGGCGGCGATTCGATGAGGGTGACCCCTATTTCACCGCGCTCAGCGACGAATGGGGCGAAGGTGTGCGGCAGGTGTTTCGCCACTTACCCGAGTTGCGCTGGTGACGTGGTCGGCACGATGGATAACTTCGTCATCACCTGTGAGCACGGCGGTAACCGGATACCCGCGCCGTATCGGCGGCTGTTTCGGGAACAACGGGCGCTGCTGGATTCCCACCGCGGCTACGATCCCGGTTCGCTGGTCATGGCCAAGGCACTCGCCAGTGCGTACCGGGCGCCGCTGGTAGCTTCGACCGTCAGCCGCCTGCTTATCGATCTCAATCGTTCGATCGGCCACCCACAACTGTTTTCGGCAATGACACGCGCTGCGCCGGCCGAGACCCGCGCGCAAATCGTCGAACAGTATTACCGGCCCTATCGCACGCAGGTCGAGTGTCTTGTCTGGCAAGCGGTGTCGCGCGGCCATCGCGTCATCCACATTTCGTCGCACAGCTTTACCCCGGACCTGGATGGCAGAGTGCGCGGCGCCGACGTGGGTTTGCTCTATCACCCTGGTCGGCGCGGGGAGGCCGAGTTGTGTGCCCGCTGGAAGGAAGTGCTCGCAGCAATCGCGCCGGAACTCCGTGTACGCCGCAATTACCCCTATGCGGGCAAAGGAGACGGGTTGACCTCGCACTTGCGCTTGCGCTTTGCGCCGTGCGACTACGTCGGAATCGAACTGGAGGTCAACCAGAGCATCGTTTTCGCCGCGGGCCGGCGCTGGACGGCGTTGCGGCGCATGCTGATCGATTCGTTACGCACGGCATGTGCCGCCTGAGCGTGCCATGATTCACGCCCCGCGCCAACTAGCACCAGTGACAACCCTCTCCACCACCTACGCCGCCGGCCATGCGCGACCTCACCTGCCGGAAACCGGAGACAAATGATGCACATTCACGTCGGCTTCGAAATGATCTACGACTGCCCGCAGCCAACCCCTATGATTTTCAATCTCAATGTCCACTTCACCCGCGTGTCGGATCTCCTCGGCCGTGATGACCTGGTGGTCGACCCGCCGGTCCCGATGACAGCCTATCGAGACGGCTTCGGCAACTGGTGCACCCGCATTGTTGCGCCCACGGGCCGCACGCGCATCTCGGCCGATGCGCTCGTCAACGATACAGGAGTCCCCGACGTCATCGTCCCCCAGGCGCAACAGATTCCCGTGCCGGACCTGCCCGAGGAGACGCTTGTCTTCCTGCTCGGGAGCCGCTATTGCGAAACCGATCGGCTATCCGAGACGGCGTGGAATCTCTTTGGGCAGACACCAACGGGATGGGGCCGCGTTCAGGCAATCTGCGACTACGTTCACCGACATCTCACGTTCGGCTATGAACACGCGCGCATGACCCGCACCGCACTGGAAGCTTTCCACGACCGAACCGGCGTCTGCCGTGATTTCACGCATCTTGCCGTTGCCTTCTGTCGCTGCATGAACATCCCTGCGCGCTACTGCACCGGGTACCTCGGCGACATCGGTGTGCCGCCGGTGGACGAGCCGATGGATTTCTCTGCCTGGTTCGAGGTATTCCTCGGCGGGCAATGGCATACCTTCGACGCGCGCCACAACACGCCGCGCATCGGCAGGGTGTTGATCGCGCGTGGCCGCGACGCCGCCGACGTCGCGCTCAGCAACACCTTCGGTCCCGCCACATTGACGAGCTTCAGGGTATGGACCGACGAGGTACCCACCGGTTGAGTCAAGCAGCGCTGCGCGGGCGACATTGTCGCCGACCGGTGAGGGCAGGCGCTTGGCCCCATGCTGCGGGCACTCGCCGACCTTGCGCCGCGGGAGGTCGTTCTGGCGGCGTCGAAGATCGACGATGGCGCACACCCCGACGAACGTGCGATGGACCTGCTTCTTGCTGAATGAAACTTCCCCTTCAGCCCTACCGTTCCCTCCTAATGGCATGCGAGACTCCGCTCGAGCACTTTGTCACACGCAGGCTCTGACGGCTCACGCAATCGCGACGCCGCCACTGTCCTCTCGTCGAGAGTGGTGGGCTCAATTCAAAGAATTTACCTTCAGGACCAGCCCAGGAATAGAAACTCACCTGCACCGATACGTGGTGGCCAGGGCCGGGATCGAACCGGCGACCTTCCGCTTTTCAGGCGGACGCTCATACCAACTGAGCTACCTGGCCCGACGGCACCGCTGTGCCTCGCCGCCGTTGGCGACCCTGACGGGACTCGAACCCGCGACCTCCGCCGTGACAGGGCGGCGCGCTAACCAACTGCGCCACAGGGCCTCGCTATGTACTCCTTCGCGTTGCCGCGAAGCTAGTACCCCCTACGGGATTCGAACCCGCGCTACCGCCTTGAAAGGGCGGCGTCCTAGGCCGCTAGACGAAGGGGGCCAGAGCCGAATCTCTCCGGGGTACTCGCAACGCATGACGCTGGGAGCCTCGATAGCTTAGGTTACCGGCACCCCAATGCTCAAACGAACGCCCTGCCCCGAGGCAGTATCCTTTCTTGGATCCAGATCCACACTGCCCCTATAGCTCAGTTGGTAGAGCTACGGACTTTTAATCCGCAGGTCCTAGGTTCGAGTCCTAGTGGGGGCACTTCAGTGTTGTACGACCTCGGCTGACGCGTTCCGCTATCTAGGTGCAGCAGTTGGGATCCAGGACCGCGCACAACGCGCCGACCGCGTCGCGGTGTGGTCGGTGGTACACGTTCATTCCCCGACGTTCGGACTCAACCAGTCCAGCGCGCCGGAGTTGACTCAGATGGTGACTGACGGTCGACTCGGTCAAGCCGAGCGCCGACGCCAGGTCACCGCTGTTCTCCTCGCCCGATGTGGAGCTGAACAGGTACGACATGATCTTCACCCGCGCCGGATCGGCGAGTGCCTTGAGTCGCAGCGCCACCTGTAGCGCGTCGTCGTCGCTCATGGGCCCGGCGGCCACGGGGGCGCAGCACACCGGCGCAGACATGTCGATCATCGGCAGGGTTTTCGGCACAGGCCAATCTTGCCCAATACATTGACATAAGTCAAAGAGGTATGCATGATGGGCACAGCCAGCTGGTTCGATATAAGTCAAATACCTAGGAGGGTTCCATGTCCCGCGTACAGCTCGCACTCAACGTTGACGACCTCGGGGAGGCAGTCACGTTCTACTCCAAGTTGTTCAACACCCCGCCCAACAAGGTCAAAGAGGGCTACGCCAACTTCGCCGTTGCCGAACCGCCACTGAAATTGGTCTTGCTGCAGAACCCCGGCAAGGGCGGCACGATCAACCATCTCGGCGTCGAGGTGGAGTCCAGCGACACGGTGCATGCCGAGATCGCTCGGCTGACGGGCGAAGGCCTCTTCACCGACGAAGAGATCGGCACCACCTGTTGTTTCGCGACTCAAGACAAGGTCTGGGTCACCGGTCCCGCAGGCGAGAAGTGGGAGGTCTACACCGTCCTCGCCGACTCCGACACCTTTGGCACCAGCCCGCAGCATCTCGACCCTAATTCGGACGGTGCGGTGTGCTGCGGCGGCTCGGCTAATAGCGAGGCCGACGAGAAGTCGGCGGCGTCCTGCTGCTAGACGGCGTGGCAACCTGATGCGGCCCGTGAACAGCGGGCCGCATTTGGGCGCATCATCGAGAGATGGCCGATGAGCACAGGAAAGTGAATCGCGCCGACATCGCCGCAGATTTGGAGCGGGCACGCATCGAGTTCCACCGCCTACTAGCGGCAGCCGGACCCGACGATTGGGGCAAGCCAACTCTCGGAACACGATGGACCAACGAGCAACTGCTGTTCCACATGGTGTTCGGCTACATGGTGGTCCAGCGGCTATTGGTTCTCGTGCGATTCTTCAGCCGCTTGCCTGATCCAGCAAGCCGCATATTCGCCAACATCCTCGACAGCGCGACCTCGCCATTCCATCTCATCAACTACTACGGATCGTGCTCAGCCGCACTGGTCTACAACCGGCGCACGATGGGCGCGAAACTCGATCGCGTGATCGGCTCCCTGCAACGGAAGCTCCGCCGCGAGAACGATGCCGACTTCGCTCGCGGTATGCACTACCCGGTCCACTGGGACCCGTTCTTCGAGGATTTCATGACATTGCAGGACGTGTACTGCTACCCCGGACGGCACTTCGACTTTCACGCCCACCAGCTCACCCTGACCGCGCAGTGACAATCGGGCCTGTTCACCACCTGTTCGCTTGTGCCTTGATTCGATGTTTGTCAATATCGAAGGATGTCGAAGTCAGCGCTGCAGCTCACCGACGCCACGGGTTGCGTCATCGCGCCCCTGGCCCGACAACCCCTGTCTCCGGAAGCTGCCACCGAGCTGACAGTCAAGCTCAAGGCGCTGTCTGACCCAGTCAGGCTTCGGCTGCTCAGCGTGGTCGCCAGTCACGTTGGTGGAGAGGCCTGCGTATGCGACCTCTCTGCTGGGATCGACCTCACCCAGCCGACGATCTCTCATCACCTGAAGATCCTTCGCACCGCCGGCCTGCTGACAAGCGAACGGCGTGGCTCCTGGGTCTACTACCGCGTCGTCGCAGATGCGCTCCAACAACTTTCGCTGCTGCTGGACACCGATTCCGTCGTGCCGAGCAGCCCGTGAATCACCCCGTCGCACTGCACCGACGGCTGCTCGCCGAGTTCACCGGCACCGCACTGCTCGTCACAGTGGTTGTCGGCTCCGGTATTGCCGCACAGCAGCTCTCCCCCGACGACGTCGGACTGCAGCTTCTTGAGAACTCCACCGCCACGGTGTTGGGCCTGGCCGTCCTGATCCTGCTCTTCGGGCCGGTCTCCGGCGCGCACTTCAACCCGGTCGTGTCAGCCGCGGATTGGCTGCTCGGACGTAGAACCGGGACCGGCATCAGCGCCAGCCACGTCGCGTCCTACACGATCGCCCAAACCCTCGGTGGTGTTGTCGGCGCGGTTCTTGCCAACGTCATGTTCGACCGTCAAGTGTTCGAGATCGCCACCAGGAACCGCATCACCACCGGCCACCTCGTCGGCGAGATCGTCGCCACCGCGGGCCTGATCGCGTTGATCTTCGCCCTGGCCCGCAGCGGGCGGGCCGCACTGGCTGCCGCAGCCGTCGGGGCATACATCGGCGCGGCCTACTGGTTCACCAGCTCAACCTCGTTCGCCAACCCCGCCGTGACCGTCGGACGAATGTTCTCCGACACCTTCGCGGGCATCGCGCCGACTTCGGCACCGGGGTTCATCGCCGCCCAAATCATCGGAGCCTTGGCCGGTTTGACCTTCGTGGTTGCTCTCTATCCCGACGCCACGCACACCGCAGACCAAGCCGTCATCCCACATCCCTGGAACAGGGACCATTCACATCACGGGGGTTCACCATGACCGACGACAAACCAACTGTCCTGTTCCTGTGCACCCACAACGCCGGCCGGTCACAAATGGCGCTGGGGTTCTTCAACCATCTGGCCGGAGAACAAGCCGTGGCATGGTCAGGCGGTTCGCAACCCGGCGACCAGCTCAACCCAGCAGCCGTGGCCGCGATGACCGAAGTGGGCATCGACATCACCGGTGAATTTCCCAAGCCATGGACCGACGAGATTGTCCAAGCCTGCGACGTCATCATCACGATGGGATGTGGCGATACCTGCCCCGTCTTCCCGGGGCACCGCTACGAGGAATGGGTACTGACCGATCCAGCCGGACAACCGGTCGAGGCCGTGCGACCGATCCGCGACGAGATCGAAGAGCGCGTCCGCGCATTACTGCGCCAACTGGGCGTGGAACCCAAGGCGGAGATCTGAGCGGCTATCGCCGGGCGCGTCTAGTTACCAATTGATTCCCTGCGCCGGATCGGTGCCAGTTAACGATCTGTCCATCTAAACTGACGGTGCGGCCAATATGCTCATTGGGCGTAAATCCTGGGAGAGAAGCATGGCGATTCGGCAAATCGGTGGCATCGGCCATGATCCGACATCGCCCTATAGCGAAGATGAAGAAGTCACCGGACCGGTGCGTAGAGCGAATCTGTTGAGCTGGATGTCGCCCGCGAAATTGAAGCGGGCGCTCCGGCTCGCCGGGATGCGCCCCCTTCCTCGTCCGCCCGTGCGCGCCGTAATCGATCTGCGCGGGAAGCGGGTGCTCCTCACCGGCGCCTCATCGGGGATCGGCGCGGTCGCAGCAGAGAAACTCGCCGCTGAAGGCGCGACGGTGATCGTTGTGGCTCGCCGTGAGCATCTGTTGGCCGAGGTGGTCGAGCGGGTCACGGCGCGTGGCGGCACCGCGATCGCGATGCCCACGAACTTGGCGGACATGGACGCTGTCGATGCGCTCGTGCAGGCCGTCGGCCAGGTGGACATCTTGATCAACAACGCGGGCCGGTCCATCCGCAGGCCGCTTATCGAGTCGCTGGAGCGATGGCACGACGTCGAGCGGACGATGACGCTCAACTACTACGCGCCTCTCCGGCTCATCCGCGGACTGGCACCGGGGATGCTCGAGCGCGGCGACGGGCATGTCATCAACGTCTCCAGCTGGCGCGTGCTTCCTGAGTCCTCGCCGCTGTTCAGTATCTACAACGCGTCGAAGGCCGCTTTGAGCGCCGTGAGTCGCGTCATCGAAACCGAGTGGGGTGAGCTAGGTGTGCACTCGACCACGATCTACTACCCACTGGTGGCCACCCCGATGATCGCGCCGACCCGCGCCTACGACGGGCTGGCCGCGCTGAGCGCCGACGAGGCCGCCGACTGGATGGTTACCGCCGCTCGCAGCCGGCCGGTCCGGATCGCACCGAGAAAAATGATGCACCTACGCGCCCTCGACGTCGTGGCACCGCGTCTTCTCAACGGCGTCATGAAGCGCGCAACTCCTCAGCCGCTGTCGGAGCTCCCGGTCGCTCTCGAACACGAGAGACCGAGACCTTGAGCAACGGAACCGGTCGCAGGGCCGAAAACCTTGCCCTTGGAGCGCTTCTCACCACCGCGGCCTTCTTCTGTGTCGCGATGGTCGGTGCACTTGCGAAGGTATCGGGCCAGTACACCTCCACCGGGGTTCTGTTGCTGTTCCAGAACCTGCTCTGTCTGCTGTTCATCCTTCCGGTGGCATGGCGCGGCGGATGGGCGTCGCTACGGACCGAGAAGATCGGCCTGCATTTCCTGCGGGCGGCCACCGGTACGGCCTGCTGGTACGCGCTGTTCGTCGCGATCACGTTGATACCGCTGAGCAATGCGACCCTGCTGACATACAGCGCACCCCTCTGGATGCCACTCATCGCCTGGGCCGTTTCCCGCCAACAGGTATCGAAGGCGACCTGGATCGGCGCCGCGATCGGCTTCGTCGGGGTGCTGCTTGTATTGCAGCCCCAGGGCCACAGCTTCAATGTCGGCGAGCTGTTTGCGCTCGCGGCCGCGCTGTTGCTGGCAGTCGCGATGATGTCGGTCCGCTGGCTCGGAGCGACCGAGCCCATCATCAGGGTCCTCTTCTACTACTTCCTGCTCGCAACCGTGATGGTCATTCCGATCGCCGTGATCGACTGGCGACCCTTTCCCGCCGCGGCCTGGATGTGGTTGATCGGACTGGGATTTGCCCAGTTGTTCTCGCAGATTCTGATCGTGCTGGCTTATCGGTACGCACCGGCGGAGAAGGTCGGTCCGTTCATCTACTCGGTCATCGTCTTCACCGCGTTGATCGACTGGATCGTTTGGGGCCATCACCCGACGCTGTTCATGTATCTGGGCATGGCATTGGTCATCGGCGGTGGGCTCGTCGCCGTGCGCGCCAAACCCCAAGCGCCACTGCCGGTCATCGACGCATAGTCGGTGTCGCTACGCGTCCGGGCCGGGTTCACCCCACTTGTCCCGGAACCTGCCCCACGGGTCGGCGTAGGTACCGGGCACCTTGTAGTACGGCGCTCTGCGCCGCATCATCGGCTTTAGCAGCGGCGCCATCATTCGTAGCGCGCGCACCTTCCTGCCCGTCCCGGCGCGGATCTCTTCATTCGTCTCCGCCTTGGAGTACCGCTGAAACGACAGCACCTGCTGCGCGCGGGCGGTGTCCATCCAGTCCAAGGGAAACCAGTCCCCGTCGCTACCGGGGTTACCTGGGCGGTTCGGCGATATCAAGCGGCCAAGTCCCATCGCCTCGGCGCTCGAGAGACTCACCTCGCCCTGGAGCCGCTTGTGGGAGTCGTCACCGGCGATCATGAACACCTCGCGGACGACGTCCGTCGTGATCGCGGCCGAGAATGCCGCGGCGACATCGCGCACGTCGACGGTGTGGACCCGGTTGTCTGCGGGCAGTGCGGCACCGAAATAAAAGGTATCGGCATCCCCATAGTCGACGAGGGGCTCCAGAGTCATCACGCCGCCGAGGCGCAGGATCGACCATTCCAAATCCGATGCGCGCACGATGTTTTCCGCCTCACCCTTGTGGCAGCTATACACATCCGATGCCACCATCGGACTTTCGGGAGTGAGCAGGTCGGTATGCCGGTGGGGGTTGCGGCTGCCGTGCACGGCGACGCTCGATGCATGCACGAAGCGAGGCGGCGCCGCCAGTTCCTGCGCTGCACGCACCAAGGCCGCCGTGGCGTCGACGTTGACTTTCCGGGCAAGCGCGGGATGGGCGTAACACTGCGGAGGAAGGACGGCCGCCAAATGAACGATCGCCGAGGGCGATACGTCCGCCACGAGCGCCTTGATCTGAGCGGGCTCGGTGAGATCGACGGACCGCACGTCGACCGCGGTAGGCAACGCCGGTTTCGTCGTGTGGTGCACGGTGGCAGTCACTTTGAATCCGTCTGCGACGAGTCGCTCCACGGTCGGCCTGCCGACCAATCCGTAGGCGCCGGTCACTAGAACAGAATCCCGAGCCACCATGGTCGCTCCCTCGTCAGGGCGGGAAGGTCTGATCGGGAATCTAGCCGAGGGACTCGATCTTGAATGCCGAATCGCACACCTCGGCCTTACCCGTGGCCGCGCCCCCCCTTGGGCTTCTTGGGGCCGCCGCCCTTCTTGCCGGGCGGACCCTCATCGATTTGCGCGGGCGGCGGCGGGGCCGGTGGCGGCGGAACAACCGAGGTCGTCGGGGTCGGCGATGACGTGCTGGTGCCCACGGGTTTCGGACTCGAGGGCTGCGAACCCGCCTCGAACAGGACCAGCACGGCTGCCAGTGCGATCGCCGCCAGCACGGCGGCAACGAATAGCAATGTCCGAGTGCGGCTGGGAGGAACTGGCGTGGCGACGGCCATGGTCGTCGGAGGCGGCAGCGGCGCAGCCAGCACCCGTGTCGGCGGTCGTATCGAATTCGGCTGCGGTGCACCAGATAACGCGGCGCGCATCGCCTCGGCGTTCGGAAAACGCCACTGCGGTTCGCGTGCCATCGCGCGTTCGACCGTCGCGGCCAGCCCCGGTTCCACATCGGGGCGCAGCAGCGCCAACGGCGGCGGCGTGTCCTCGGCAATGGCGCGCGCCAAGGCGGCCAGGCTCTCCTCGGGAAACGGCTTGCGCCCGGACAGCGCCTCGTAGCCGACAGCGCCGACCGCGTAGAGGTCGTCGGCGACGGTCGCGGGCCGACCGGCCAACCGGTCCGGGCTGAGGTAGGCCATCGTCCCGACGATCTGTCCGGTCATCGTGGCGGGCGCCCCGGCACTTTTCGCGATGCCGAAGTCGGCAACTTTCACGTCGCCGGAGTTGGTGAACAAGATGTTGGCCGGCTTGATGTCGCGATGCAGAATTCCCGCCGCATGCGCAGCGCTGAGCGCAGACAGCACGTCGTTCAGTATCCAGCGAACCTGGTCTTGCGGCAGCGGGCCGCGCACCACTGCGTCGGCCAATGTACGCCCAGGCAGCCGCTCCATCACGATGAATGGAGTGCCGGCATGCTCGCCGCTGTCATGCACCGCAACGATGTGTGGATGGTTCAGGCCCGCGGCCGCACGTGCCTCTGTTTCGAAGCGCAGCCGGTTGTCGGGGTCGACGCTGAACGCCGGATGCAGCAGCTTGACCGCGACCGCCCGGTCCAGCCGGGTGTCCCAGCCGTCGCGAACCTCCGCCATGCCGCCGCGGCCCAGAATCCCCCGCAATTCGTAGCGGCCGCCAAGATTTTCTGGCGCCTGCATGGTCCAACGCTAGCGCTACGAACCGCTGGATTCGACGGGGGATTCGCTATGCAGTGTTTCGCCGGCCGCCGGGACGTCGGCGGATAGCGTCGGCGACTCCGTAGCGGACTCGCCGGGGCCGCGATGTAGAAGGTCGCGGATCCGCGGCCCGAGCGACCCGATGGGCCCGCGCAGCAACGGCCCCAGCGGATGCGTTGCCGCGGCTTGACCGCCACGCTCGGTCTGCCGCGATTCGGTTTGCCCCCTCGGTCCACCGTCCGGCGGCGTCGCGCCGACGGCGTCTTCGTTGTTTATCTCCGCTCCGGCGAGCGTGGCCGGGTCTGACACAGACTGGCGAGCATTGTCGAGGTTCGACAATGGGGCAGTGCGCGCAGACGGCGCGGGAATGCTCAGTGCCGGAGGGGAACCGAGGACGGCGAGCGTGTTGTCGATCGTCTCGTCGACCGCCGCGAAGAAGTCGTCGACGACCTTGACCGGGTCCTGTACCGGGATCAACCTTGCCGGCGAAGGAACGTAGGGCGGGATGTCTCGCCGGTAGCCCAGCTCGACGACGAAGATGCTGAGCGGCTCCACGATGTCGATGATCGGCTCGGGCACGCCGATGCTGCGCAACGGACCGTACAGGGGCAGGTTCTCGGTCTCGAAGAAGTAATACGTGGTGTCGCCGTACTCCGCCACCTGATACTTCTCCGGATCCGGCGCGAGGGTGACGTCCGCGTACTCCTCATGGACGTAGAAGAACCCCAACACCGCATTGGCGACCGACGGCAGCATGATCGGGTAGATGGGGAAGTCGGCGAACCCATCCCACCGTTGCGTGATGATGTACGTGTCGAACTGCGTGTCGGTCGGCGCGGGACCGTTGAAGTAGAAGTCGACGAATGGAAGGTAAACACCCCAAAGCCGCGTCATCACACCGCCGTTGGGCAGGTTCAGGGTCCCGATCGTGACGAAGTCGATGTCCGGCGCAGGTGTCCCCTTCGGGTACTGCTCGGCCAGCTTGCGCTTCTCGCGATACGCGATCACCGAGCTCTGCGAGTGGCCGAAGATGATCAAGTTGTCGTTGCCGGCCTTCGCCATCGCCGCTTCGAGATCCTGCTGGCCGATCGCAACCGACGTGCCGAACGGCAGATCGAACAGCCCGGTGACGGGCCACGCCTGTTCGGGCGTGTCCACCGGGATCGGAGTGATGGTCCCCGTCGGGTGAGTGGGCCGGATGAAGTTGTTCATCGCCATGTCGACGAAGGACGGCGGGGGGTCTGGCGTGAAGGTGCCGCTCATGATCAGCGCGGTCTTCGCGAGCAGCTGCACCGCCGGCGACACCGTCGAGGCCAGCCCGAGCGCGATGGTGCCGAGCAACACCAGGAAGGTAACTCCAACCGACCGCGCTATCCGCACGGCGGGGCGCTGTTCGTGCGTTGCGCTCAGCACCTTTGCATAGTGCCCGACGACTGTTGCTTACGTAGCAAAACGCCGCATTGCCGACGCCTCGGCAAACCGGCCGGTCCGTTACCGCACGCCCACTCGGACGACTTGTATCGGCGACCCCGACCCCGAGTCGGTGGGTACCATCATGGCGTGCTCTACCAGCAAGTCCGCAGCCCATTTTGGCAGCGTCATCCCGTGGTGACGGGTGCCACCGCGGTGCTGACGGTATGGCTGGTGTGGACCGGTGCGCATGTTCTCGTCGCGGTGGTGGGGGTCGCGTGGCTGGCCTTCGCCATCCGCGGGCGCCGCCGCACCAACGCGCTTCGCGATGCCGGCCTGCGCGCCCGTGCCGAGTACGAGCATCGGCTGAATCTCAGCGGCGATCCGCGCGGGGTGTTCGGGCGGTATCCACCGGTCCAGCCGGGCTGGTTCCCGGATCCGCAGAACCGCTGCCAGCTGCGCTATTTCGACGGCGGAGTCTGGACCGGCTACACGGCGTCGACGTTCGGGCAGTAATGCCTTCCGTCGTCGCGATGCCCGACCGGCGGCAGGTTGCGGGCCGGCGTCTGCACCAACGGCGCATCTGAGGGAATCCGGCCGGCCGCGCGGTCGAATGCACTGCGCTTGCGCGGATGCATCATCATCCGCTTGGGCGTCAGGGTGGTGACGAGGTGCACCAGATTGCCGAAGCGACGGTGCAGCCACTCCTGACGGGGCGACCAGGTGTAGCCCATCAGCTCACGCACCGGCGGGTCGTACAGCCCAACCGTGACGAACAACAAGAGGCGTTCCATCACCTTCAGGTTCAGCCGCCACATCCAGTCCGGGATCCACGCCATCGACGGATGCTTGGTCATCGTGGACAGATCGAGCACTTCACGTGCCGCGTAGTTGTTCTCCAACACGTTGTGGCACATATGATCCCAGTACTCCTGGAATTCTTCCCAGGACTTGGGCACCGGCCGCATGCTCATTCCGTACATCCGGTACCACGTGACGTGCTCGTCGAACAGCTGGCGCTTCTGGTCTTCGGTCAGCCCGCCCCTGAACCGCTCAGCGGCCAGCAGAACGGACTTGAAAAAGGTCGCGTGCGCCCAATAGAAGACGTCGGGGTTCAGCGCGCTGTACCGACGCCCCTGATCATCGACGCCCTTGATACCGATGTGATAGTCGCGCACCTCGGCGCCGGTCTTGGGTGCGCGGTCGCCATCGAACACCACACCGCCGATCGGATACACCGACCGGTACAGCCTTGGCATCCGCTCCATGAAGAAGATCGAGTGGTCCTTCACCGCAGCACCCAATTGCGGGTGCATGTTCTGCATCGAGCCGGCCCAGGAGCCCTGCAACATGCCGGTCCACTGGCCGAAGTATTTCCAGGTGAGCGAGTCGGGGCCGAGCACCTCCGGCAGCGCGTCGTATCCGTCTCCCGACACCGGGCAACCCGATGCGACCGGTGTGGTTTCACTAGTCGCCGGGCATATCCCAGACGTATCTTGGGTCACTGGTGTGCTTTCGGTCGGCGTCAATGGCATTCTGACTACGTACGTTGTCAGCTTGAGTCTAGGAGTGATGTGGCTGCGGGTCAACGACGGGGCAGGTGGTCGGGCGTTCCGCTCGAGGACCGTCAGGCACTGCGCCGCGACGAACTGGTCGCCGCAGGCGTCAGCCTGCTGGGTGGTGAGAGGGGGCCGTCCCTCACCGTGCGTGCGGTGTGCCGCGAAGCCGGGCTGACGGAGCGCTATTTCTACGAAAGCTTTTCTGATCGCGACGAATTCGTCCGGGCCGTCTACGACGACGTCTGCGCCAGAGCCATGTCGACACTGACGTCGTCGACCACCGCACGCGAAGCGGTGGAACGGTTCGTCGCGCTGATGGTCGACGACCCGACGCGGGGCCGGGTGTTGCTGCTCGCGCCTGCGGTCGAGCCGGTGCTGACGCGGTCGGGTGCCGACTGGATGCCGAGCTTCATCGAACTGCTGCAGCACAAGCTGACCCGCATCTCCGACCCGGCAGTGCAGGCGATGGTGGCAACCGGCTTGATCGGCGCGTTGACGACGCTGTTCACCGCGTATTTGAACGGCCGGCTCGCGGCCACCCGCGAGCAGTTCATCGACTACTGCGTCGACATGCTGCTCAGCAGGGTTTCGAGCTACTGACTACTCCTCGGGTAGCTCTTCCGCCTCGCCCGAGAACCTCGCCGGCCTCGGCGAGTTCGCCTTCCTCGCTCTGCGCCTCTGCTGCGGCCTCTTCTACCGCGGCCTTGAACTCCCGACCCGAGACACTGGCCGCCGAGGCGCCCGGCGTCGTGGCCGTCGCGACCCCGCGATTGCAGTTGAGGGTCAACAGAACGTCGCCCTCGTCGGGCCCGTAGTATACGTCGCCCGGGATGGGCCGGACATTCGACGATTGTCTACAGGCTGCGAGCGTGACAAATGCTCGCTGTGAAATCGCGAAGAGACGGTGAGGTGCGCGTTAACTATCCGGTCGGGATCTCGGGCGTAGTTTCGCCCGGGGTCTCGCCGGCCTCAGCGAGCTCCGCTTCCTCGTTCTGCTGCGCGGCCGCGGCCTCCTCGGCGGCGGCCTGGAAGTCCCGGCCCTGCGGGCTGGCCAGCGAGGCGCCCGGCGTGGTGGCCGTCGCGGCACCGCGGTTGCAGTTCAGCGCCAGCAGAACCTCGCCGTCGGCGTGCCCGAACTCACCCTCGCTGTCGCGCACGAACGGTGCATCGGTGGCGTTGGTGACGAGGCAGTCGCCCATCGCGTCCTGCCGGTCGCCGACGGTGACGGAGATCTTCGCAGTGCTGCCCTCTTCCTCGATCGCGGACACCGCGTCGCCGTACGTCATTCCCACCACATCCGGTGCCGCCGACGCGATGCCGGCCCCGAACAGCCCCAGCGCGCCCGCCGCCACCGCTGCGGCGCCAACGGTGCTGGCCGAAATGATGATCTTCTTCACATGCCCACCTATGTCTAAGGTCTACCGTTGCCCGGAATCTAGGCGCACTACATTGCCTGCCAGAACAATACCGCCGTCCGGGCCGGCCCGCGAGCAGTATCGCGATGAGGTCCGGTGGCCGACCGAACGGGTGGATTTCGCGCCGCGAACCGTGACCTTTTTGACGTTGTGACGCTCCGTGGGACAACTTGATGTCACCGGGTTACACAGATATATTGAGTGCAACCAACAGGTACAGATAAATGGAGGGGCCATGTCGCAAGACCTGACCGACCTGCAGCTATTGCAAGAGCTAGAACCGGTGGTCGAGCGGAACCTCAACCGGCATCTGTCGATGCGCAAGGACTGGAACCCGCACGACTACATCCCGTGGTCGGACGGCAAGAACTATTACGCGCTGGGTGGCCAGGACTGGGAGCCCGGACAGTCGCAGCTGTCCGAGGTGGCTCAGGTGGCGATGGTGCAGAACCTGCTGACGGAGGACAACCTGCCGTCTTATCACCGCGAGATCGCGATGAACTTCGGCATGGACGGCGCGTGGGGCCAATGGGTCAATCGCTGGACGGCCGAGGAGAACCGGCACGGCATCGCGCTGCGCGACTACCTGGTCGTCACCCGTGCCGTCGATCCTGTTGCGCTGGAGACACTCCGCGTCGAGCAGGTGACACGTGGCTTCAGCCCGGGGCAGAACCAGCAGGGCGACCTGTTCGCCGAGAGCCTCTTCGATTCCGTCATCTACGTGTCGTTCCAGGAGCTGGCCACCCGCGTCTCGCACCGCAACACCGGCAAGGCGTGCAACGAGCCGATCGCCGACCAGTTGCTGCAGCGGGTGTCGGGCGACGAGAACCTGCACATGATCTTCTACCGGGACGTCACCGAGGCGGGCCTGGAGATCGCGCCGAACCAGGCGATGAAGTCGCTGCATCGCGTGCTGCGCAACTTCAAGATGCCCGGCTTCACCGTTCCGGAGTTCCGGCGCAAGGCCGTGATCATCGCCGTCGGCGGCGTCTACGACCCGCGGATCCACCTCGACGACGTCGTGATGCCGGTGCTGAAGAAGTGGCGCATCTTCGAGCGCGAGGACTTCACCGGTGAGGCGGCGGCGATGCGGGACGACCTCGCGCTGCTGGTCGAGGAGATCGAAGAAGCCTGCGCCAAGTTCGAGGAGTCCAAGCAGCGACGGCTCGAGCGCGAGGCCCGGAGGGCCGAGAAACTGACCGCCAAGAAGGTTCTCGCGCCATCGAGCTTCTGACCGACTCCCGCGCACAGCTGCGGATCGGGCCCATCGCGCTTGCCAGCCCTGTGGTGCTGGCACCGATGGCCGGTGTGACGAATCTCGCATTCCGCACCCTGTGCCGCGAACTTGAACTCGCCCGGTCCGGAACGGTCAGCGGGCTGTATGTGTGTGAAATGGTGACCGCTCGCGCGCTCGTCGAGCGCCATCCCGTCACTCTGCACATGACGACGTTCGGCCCGGACGAGTCACCGCGATCATTGCAGCTCTACGCGGTCGATCCCGAAAACACCTATGCCGCAGCGAAAATGATCGTCGACGATGACCTGGCCGACCACATCGACATGAACTTC
Organism: uncultured Actinomycetota bacterium; assembly: GCA_963713225.1. GTDB lineage: Bacteria > Actinomycetota > Actinomycetes > Mycobacteriales > Mycobacteriaceae > Mycobacterium. The sequence goes on from CAVQLB010000009.1 coordinate 232,028, forward strand.
GGCTGCCCGGTGCCCAAGGTGACCCGGCGCGGTGGCGGCGCCGCTCTGCCGTTCAAACGCAGGCTGTTCGGACAGATCGTGGCGGCGGCGGTGCGGGCAACTGAGGGGTCGAACGTGCCGGTGACGGTCAAGTTCCGGATCGGCATCGACGACGCCCACCACACGCACCTGGACGCAGGCCGCATCGCGGCCGAGGAGGGCGCCGCGGCCGTCGCGCTGCACGCCCGCACCGCGGCGCAGCGCTACTCCGGGACCGCCGACTGGGAACAGATTGCCCAGCTCAAGGCACATGTGACGGGAATTCCGGTGCTCGGAAACGGCGACATCTTCGACGCCGACGATGCGCTGGCCATGATGGCATCCACCGGCTGCGACGGCGTCGTCATCGGCCGCGGCTGCCTGGGCCGGCCCTGGCTGTTCGCGGAGTTGTCCGACGCCTTCACCGGTCGCGACAGTTTGACGCCGCCCACGCTGGGCGAGGTGGCGGCGATCATCCGCAGGCACGGCGAATTGCTGAGCGGCCATTTCGGCGAGGACAAGGGCATGCGTGACATGCGCAAGCACATCGCCTGGTACCTGCACGGATTCCCGGCCGGAACCGACCTTCGACGGGCATTGGCGCTGGTCAAGACGTTGGATGAACTCGACATGCTGCTCGCAAACCTGGACCCGACGGTGCCGTTCCCGGCGGCGGCCGCCGGCCCCCGCGGGCGCCAGGGCTCACCGGCCTCGGTGGCGCTGCCGGAGGGCTGGCTGGCCGATCCGGACGACTGCACTGTGCCTACCGGTGCCGATGTGATGCACTCCGGAGGGTGAACCGAGACCATCTCGACATTACGTCTCTCAGGATCTCTCAGTAACATATGAGTCTCGTCGTTATTGGCTCCGGTCGCGGGGCCACGAATACAGCCGCTAAAACAGGTGGTGGCAGGGCAGCGATTCCAGCGCACCGACGCGCATGCTGTTCACAAAGTGGAGGCCAGCAGGGACATGAGTGACGGCGATAACGCCACTCCTGGTCGCCCGCGCGCGTCCGACTCAAACGGCGACAACCAGTGGCTTACCCGAAATCCGCGGGCATCGCGAGCCGCCGCGCCGTGGGAACGCCGACCTGCGGGCGAGCCCGACGGTGCCGAAACCCCTCCGCCGACGGGTAACCACACCGACGGCGTCACCGTGGCCGACCTCATCGCGAAGATCAACGGCACCGCGCCCCACGAACTGCCGAGCCGCCACGCATTGCCCGAGCCCGAACCCGAGGCCCTGCCCCAGCCCGAACCTCCGGCCGACCCATCACCGCCGAGGCCACGCCGCCAACCCCGACAACTCCTCCCCCCGCAGCCGCGGCGCCCTCAACAGCGACCCGACGACCTGTCCGCCCCGGACACCGAGGTCATCCCCGTGGTGTCCTACGCCGAAGAGCTTCCCGACCTGGCGGCGCTGCGGCGCGCACGCCTGGAGCGTGTCGCACCGGAGCGCGTGGGCGAGCCGTACCCCGAGCCCATCGCCCCGCCGAAGAAACCCATGTCACGGCGCAGGGTCGTGTTGGCGGGGCGTTCCCTGGCCGCGCTCTTCGCGGTGCTGGCGCTGGCGATGACCGGTGGGGCGTGGCAGTGGCAGTCCGCGAAGAACAGCATGCTCAACCGGGTCTCGGCGCTGGATCCGGAATCCCGCGACATCATGGATCCCAACGCACAATTCGGCGACGAGAACTTCCTGATCGTCGGCGTGGACAGCCGCTACGGCCATAACGCCGATATGGGTGCCGGCGACACCGAGGACGCCGGCGGTGCGCGCTCCGACACGATCATGCTGGTCAACATCCCGGCCAACCGCGAACGCGTGGTGGCGGTGTCGTTTCCGCGTGACCTGAACATTCAGCCCATGGAGTGCGAGCCGTGGAATCCGGAGACGGGTGACTACGGTCCGCTCTACGACGAAGACACCGACAGCTACGGCCCCGACGAGATTTACACGGAAACCAAGCTGAACTCGGCCTACTCGTTCGGCGGCCCCAAGTGTCTGGTCAAGGTCGTCCAGAAGCTCTCCGGCCTGTCCGTCAACCGGTTCATGGCCGTCGACTTCGCCGGGTTCTCCAATATGGTCGACGCGCTCGGCGGCGTAGAGGTGTGCAGCACCACCCCGCTGGAGGATTACGAGCTCGGCACGGTGCTGTCCAATGCCGGCCGCCAGATGATCGACGGGCACACCGCGCTGAACTATGTGCGGGCCCGGCAGGTGACCACCGAGATCAACGGTGACTACGGCCGGATCAAGCGCCAGCAGCTGTTCCTGTCGTCGCTGCTGCGCTCGCTGATCTCCAAGGAAGTGTTCTTCTCGCTCAGCAAGCTCAACAACGTGGTCAACCAGTTCATCGACGACAGCTTCGTCGACAACATCGACACCAAGGACCTGGTCGAGCTCGGTCAGTCGCTGCAGAACGTCGCCGCCGGACGCATTACCTTCCTGACCGTCCCGACCACGGGATACATGGACGAGTGGGGCAACGAGCATCTTCGCGAGGAAGACAACCGGGCGATCTTCGACGCGATCATCAACGATGACCCGCTGCCAGAGGAAAAGAACGCCGACAACACTCCGGTGCCGGGTACACCCGAGTCCATGACGAGCGCGACCCCCGAGTCGACGAGCGAGTCGCCGACATCGGAGCCCACCAGCGATACCGGCGAGGTTGTCGACGCCGTCACCACCGACCCGACGGCTGTCACCGTTCAGGTCTCGAATTCGACCGGCCAGGACGGGCTGGGCGCCGTCGCCGCCAGTGAACTGCAACAACACGGCTTCAACGTCACGACACCCGACGACTACCCGGGTCCGCTGACGTCGACCACCGTGTTCTTCTCTCCGGGTAACGAGCAGGCCGCCGCCACGGTCGCGTCGGCGTTCGTCGAACCGACCATCGAGCGCGTCAGCGGGAAGGGCGACACCGTGCAGGTGGTGCTCGGCTCCGACTTCAGTACCGTCAGCCCGCCACAGCCGAGTGGCTCATCCGTGCAGGTCCACGTCCTGCACGGCAGCCAAAGCGGCCCGACGCAGCTGCCGGAGGACCTTTCCGTCACCAACGCCGCCGACACCAGCTGCGAGTAGTCGGTCGGCAGCCCCGGAGCCGCCGACTTCTAGGCAGGGGCATTCACCTTTCGTTCACCCTGCACATCGTGACGATTCACTGGATTAGCCCTTAGGCTGGGCATATGCGAACCGCGTACCACGAGAAACTCGACGATCTGACCAAAAAGCTCGGCGAGATGTGCGGGCTGGCAGGCGTTGCGATGGAGCGCGCGACCCAGGCCCTGCTGCAGGCCGATCTGGTGCTGGCTGAGCAGGTGATCACCGACCACGAGCAGATCGCCGCGATGAGCGCACGTGCCGAGGAGGCGGCGTTCGTGCTGCTGGCGCTGCAGGCGCCGGTGGCCGGAGACCTGCGCGCGATCGTCAGCTCCATTCAAATCGTCGCCGACGTCGACCGCATGGGCGCGCTGGCACTGCACGTCGCCAAGATCGCCCGGCGTCGTCATCCCCAGCATGCACTGCCCGAAGAGGTCAACGGCTACTTCGCCGAGATGGGCCGGGTGGCCGTCGAGCTGGGCAACAGCGCCCAGGAGGTGCTGCTGACGCGCGACCCGGAGAAGGCGGCGCGGATCAGCGAAGAAGACGATGCGATGGACGACCTGCATCGCCATCTCTTCAGCGTGCTGATGGACAAGGAGTGGAAGCACGGCGTGACCGCGGCCGTCGACGTGACGCTGCTGAGCCGGTTCTACGAACGGTTCGCCGACCACGCCGTCGAGGTGGCCCGTCGAGTCATCTTCCAGGCCACCGGCCAGTTCCCGGACGAAAAGGAACTGCCGCCCGCGCTAGCTGCTTGGGCTCGGTTGCGGGCAGAGCACGAGCTTGCCCCGTGGTATGCCGGTGGCGGTAGGACGCGACGCCGAAGGGACCCGAAATGTCGCCCGCTGCGTGTGCGTTTGAAGTCAAGCGCAGATTGAAGGCGCCAACCGGTAGCCGGCACCGCGGATGGTACGGATGAAGTCGCCGTATTCGACATCCTGACCGAGCTTTTCGCGCAGTCGACGCACATGCACGGCAACTGTGTTCGTATCAGCTGGATGGCCCCATACTTCACGGCTGATCTCATCGCTGCTGGCGACCCTTCCGCGCTGCTCGATGAGGTAGACGAGTAGTTCGAGCTCCCGCTGCGTCAGCCTTACGTCTCGGCCCCGAACGCGCGCTTCATAGCCGTAACGATCCACGTAAATCGGTCCCGCGACGTACACCGTGGAGTCGTAGTCGTTCCCTGGCTGATGATCAGTATTGAGCGCGAACGGTGCGATCGCACTGATGTCGTACGGGCGCACGATCAGCGCAGAGGCCCCCGCGACCAATGCATCGCGCGCCATCTCGTCGTCAATTGACAACGATCCGACCAGAACCGGCAAGTTCCACCGGCTCCTTACAGCAGCCGTAATGCTTGACGCGTCAACAGTATCCGTTCGAGCGGCCAGAACGAGGACATCCGGTCGTTCCGCTCCCACGGCAAGCAGGGCCTCTGCGCCGTCGGTATACCACGTGGTGCCGATGCCGATTGCTGCCGCATCCTCCATTAGCCGTGAAGCGACGTTCGCGTCGGTGTCGACGAGCACCAGATTGCCCCGCACCGGCGGGATGGCTTCGCGGCGCTTTCCTAGACCAGGCGCGGCGTCGGAGCGCCGCACGTCAATAGTCATACGCCGACGCCCTTCTCGCCACGCTGCTCGTCTCCCTCCGTCCGACGTGCACGCCGATCGGTCACCCGAAGCGGCCCGAGATGTAGTCCTCGGTCGCCTTCTGCGTCGGGTTGGAGAAGATCTTCTCGGTGTCGTCGATCTCGATGAGCCTGCCCGGCTTACCGGTGGCCTCGAGGTTGAAGAACGCCGTCTGATCGCTGACCCGCGCCGCCTGCTGCATGTTGTGCGTGACGATCACGATCGTGTAGTCCTGCTTCAGCTCGAGATCAGGTCCTCGATCGCCAGCGTCGAGATCGGGTCCAGCGCCGAGCACGGCTCGTCCATCAGCAGGACGTCGGGCTGCACCGCGATCGCGCGGGCGATGCACAGCCGCTGCTGCTGACCGCCGGACAGCCCGCCGCCCGGCTTGTCCAGCCGGTCCTTGACCTCGTTCCACAGGTTGGCACCCTTGAGCGAGCTCTCGGCGACCTCGTCGAGGGTCTTCTTGTTCCGCACACCCTGCAGCTTCAGCCCGGCCACCACATTGTCGCGAATCGACATGGTGGGGAATGGGTTCGGCCGCTGGAACACCATGCCGATGGTCTTGCGCACACTGACCGGGTCGATGCCCGGCGCCGTAGATGTCCTCGCCGTCGAGCAGCACCGAGCCTTCGACCCGGGCTCCGGGCAGCACTTCGTGCATCCGGTTCAGCGTGCGCAGCACCGTCGACTTGCCGCAGCCCGACGGCCCGATGAAGGCCGTGACACTTCGCGGCGTGACGGACAAGACCACATCGGCGACGGCGTGGAACGAACCGTAGTAGATGTTGAGGTCTTTGAGATCCAGCCGTTTGGCCATGAGGCTCCTAAACTCGTGTTCTTCGGCGTCAGGAATCGGTTGACGAATGCAGCGCCGAGGTAAGCGCCGCGATGAGCAAGATGAGGGTCAGCGCGGCACCCCAGACTCGCAGAGCGCCGGCCGCTTCCGGGTTGACCAGTTCGGTGTAGATCAGCAGCGGCAGCGACGCCATGTTGCCGTCGAACGTGTCGAAGTTGATCGACCGGCTGTAGCCGACCAGGACCAGCACCGGAGCCGTCTCCCCCATGACCCGGGCCAGCGCCAGCAGGATGCCGCTGATGATGCCCGGCAGCGCGGTGGGCACGACGATGCGCAGCGATGGTCTTCCACTTCGGAATGCCCAGCGCGTAAGACGCTTCTCGCAGCTCGTCAGGTACGAGCTTCAGCATCTCCTCGGTGTTGCGCACGACGACCGGGAGCATCAGCAACACCAATGCCAGCGACACCGCGAAGGCGCTCTGCTGGAAACCCAGGGTCGCGATCCACAGCGCAAAGATGAAGAGCGCGGCGACGATCGACGGCACACCGGCGAGGATGTCGACCATGAACGTGGTGACCTTGGCGAACCGGCCCCGGCCGTATTCGACCAGGTAGATGGCGGCCATGACGCCCGAGCGGAACCGAGAGCACCGCGGCGATCGCGGCCTGGATCAGCGTGCCGTAGATCGCGTGGTACACACCGCCGGCCGATCTCCTCCGGCAGCACGCCGGCCAGCGAGTTGCGTCCACCACGTCGACGAGTGATCGCGCTGATGCCCTTGGCCAGCACGGTGTAGAGCAGCCAGACCAACGGGATCATCGCGATCACGAAAGACGCGGTGAACAGTGTCGTCGCGAGGCCGTTCTTGAGCTTGCGACCGGTGCTCACCGGGTGGAAGGTCGGCGCCTTCACCGGCTGGTCGAGAGTGGTTGCCGTCATCCTCCGCTAACCCTTCCGCCGGCCGCTGCCCGCGCCAGCGCGTTGACGATGAACGTCAGCGCGAAGAGGACGAAGCCAGCGGCGATGTAGGCGCCTGTCGGCAGTGGCGCGCTGAATTCCGCTGCCGCCGAGGCGATCTTGGACGCGAACGTGTAGCCGCCGTCGAACAGCGACCAGTGGCCGGCCTGCGCTGCAGTGCGCAGGATGATCAGGATCGCGATCGTCTCACCGAGCGCGCGGCCCAAGGCCGAGCATCGACGCCGCGATCATGCCGCTGCGGCCGTAGGGAAACACCGTCATCCGGATGACTTCCCATTTGGTGGCGCCGAGAGCCTGCGCGGCCTCGACGTGGCCGCGTGGGGTGAGCGCAAAAACTTCGCGGGTGACCGAGGTGATGATCGGCAGGATCATCACCGCGAGCACGATCCCCGCGGTGAAGATCGTTCCACCGCCGGCCAGCGACACGTTGCCTTGCGAGAACAGGAAGAACCAGCCCAGGTTCTCGTTGAGGAAGGTCGCCACCGGCGTGAGCCAGGGAGCCAGCACGAAGATGCCCCACAGACCGAAGACGATCGACGGCACCGCGGCCAGCAGATCGACCAGCATGCCAAACGGCCGTGCCAACCGCTTCGGTGCGTAGTTCGTCAAGAAGACTGCGATGCCGATCGCGATGGGCACGGCGATCACCAGGGCGAACACCGAACTGAGCACCGTGACCTGAACAGGTCGCGGATGCCGAAGCGCAGGTTGGCCGAGTCGGTGGTGACGAATTCCGTGCTGGTGATGAAGTTGGCCTGGTTGGCCTGCAGCGACGGGATCGCCTTGAGATCAGGAAGAGCGCCATCAGGGCGATCGCGCCGATGATGGTCGGCGCCGGCGGCGATCGCGATGGACTTGAAGACGGTGTCGCCCCAAACGTCCGCTCGCCCTGCTTCAAAGCGGACCCCGTTCCGGTCGTTTGGTTGGCATCGTCGGGAGTATCCCCGACCTGCTGTGGGCTCGTCGGGGTTGCCGACGAGCCCACAGCGGTCGAGTCCGGTGTCACCGCCATGGAGCTGGCGCTACTAGACTTCGCGTTGATGGCGTCGACGGCCTGGTCAGCCGCTCCTTGAACGCGTCGGGCAGCGGAATGTAGCCGTTGTCCTCAGACCGCTCTGGCCGTTGCCGAGTGGCCGAGTCAGGAACGCCTTCACCGCTGTGGCGACCTCGGCATCGGGGTACTTCGAGCAGACGATCTCGTAGGCCGCCAGCATGATCGGGTAGGACCCGGCCTCGGTCGGCATGTAGAACGACGCGGTGTCGAGCACGAGGTCGTTGCCTTCGCCCTTGAACTTGACGCCGTCGATGGCCTTGCCCGCCGTCTCCGTGGTCAACTCGACCGGTTCCGGCCCCGCCGAGGTGATGATCTTGGCGATGGACAGGCCTGCGACTTGGCGAAGGACCACTCGTTGTAGGTGATCGAGCCCGGGGTGCTCTTGATCGCCGCCGAGGTGCCCTCGTTGCCCTTGGCGCCCTCGCCGACTCCGCCGGCGAACGACTTGCCCGCGCCCTTGCCCCACGCACCGTCCGACGCCGCGTCCAGGTACTTCTGGAAGTTGTCGGTGGTGCCCGACTCGTCGCTGCGGAAGATCACGTTGATCGGCGTCGGCGGGCAGGGTCGCGCCCGCGTTGAGCGCCGCGATCTCCGGTGCGTCCCAGGTCTTGACGGTGCCGTTGAAGATCTTGGCCAGGGTGGCGCCGTCGAGGACGAGGCCGTCCACGCCGTCGACGTTGTAGGTGATGGCGATCGGGCCCGAAGACCGCGGGAAGGTTCCACGCCTCGCTGCCGCCGCAGCGTTCCTTGGCCTTGTCGACCTCGCCCTTCTCGGCGTTCAGCGGCGAGTCGGAGCCGCCGAAGTCGGTCTGACTGCCGAGGAACTCGGATACACCGGCGCCCGAACCACTCGAGGTGTAGTTCAGCGTGAAGCCGGGGCAGTCCTTCTCGTAGGCGTTGACGAACCGCGTCATCGCATTGGCCTGCGCCGACGAGCCGCTGGCCTTGAGTGATTCCTTGCCGCCGCAATCACTGGCGGATGCCGGATTCGCCGACCCGATCCCGAAGAGGCGTTGTTGTCGCTACCGCACGCCGACAGCAGCAGGGCGCCGGCGGCCAGCAGGCTCAGCGCAGCACCAGATCGTTTGCGCCTTCACGAAGCTCCTTTTGAAATCAGGTAGACGCTCGGCGCGCGGCCAACTGCCCATTGCCAGTGACACTAGGTCGCGTCAAGCAGACCCATCGCTGCTCGGCTGAGAACCTAAGGCGCAGCTCGTGAATCAATTCCCTACGGATAGTGAACGGAAGATGAACCGAGCTGCGGGAAGGCTGGACGTCGACAAAGCGCACTCAGGTTGACGCTGTCCAGATTAGCTCAACAATAATTGAGGCAATGTATGGCTGAGGTAAAATTTCAATGCGCGACGCGCAGCTATACACGCGGCGCTTGGCCGATCCCGGCACGACTGGCGATCGTCGATCAGTCTGCTGCTCGCGGATGCGTCTCCCACCGAGCTCCGCGCTCTCCTTGTGCGATGCCGTCGAACTTGATCGCCCACCACCTCAAAGTCCTTGCAGACGGCCGGCCTCGTGCGGCGCACCCGCTCCGAGGCCGACCGGCGTCGCACTTACCTGCGACTCAATCACAGCGCCCTGGAAGTCGATGATTCCGTCGGGCAAGGCGCAGCGCGCACCGCGTGGTGTTCGTCTGCACGCAGAACTCTGCGCGCAGCCAGACTGGCCGCCGCTATCTGGAACCGCCGCAGCCCCGTACCTCGCAACGTCGGCCGGGACTCATCCCGCCGTCTCAGATCCATCCCGCTGCCGTGGCCGCTACGCGTCGGCACAACGTACCGATGCAGCCCCGTCGCGCCACGACACCTCGACGAGGTCCTAGCCGCCGATGACCTGCTGATCGCGGTCTGCGACAACGCTCATGAGGAACTGCCGCCGACCTTGGAACGCACTGCACTGGTCCATCCCCGACCCCGTGCGGTCCTCCAGCACGATGCGTTCGACCAGGCCTTCGATGACCTCAGCCACCCGCATCGACCAGCTTCACGCCCACGCTTCAACCCGCCTAGAAAGGAGAATACCGTGACCGACAACACCGCCGCCGCACATCTGCACTCCGATCTCTCCATCGACCAAAGACTGGCACTCAAGACCGCTGCGACACGACCTGCGAGAGCGAGTTCGGCGACATGTTTGGCGTAGAGACCATCGAACGGTTCCTGCACTCCTCCTACGACCAATTCGCCAGCCGAGCAATCGATCCCCCGCTTTCCTCCCGCTACTGGCCGAACGCTTCGCCCGGCAACGACTGCGCGCGCTGGCCAAGGTGGAAGGCAAGAGCACAACGACGGCAAGCCGACGGTGCTGTTCCTGTGCACCCACAACGCAGGTCGCTCACAGATGGCTCTCGGCTTCTTCACGCACCTGGCCGGAGATGGCGCCGTTGCGTGGTCGGGCGGCTCCGAACCGGGAAACGAAGTCAACGCGGCCGCGATAGCGGCCATGGCGGAGCGCGGCATCGACATCTCGAGCGAATACCCCAAGCCGTGGACCGATGAAATCGTGCAGGCCGCCGACGCAGTGATCACGATGGGCTGCGGAGACGCATGCCCCGTCTTTCCGGGCCGACGCTACGAAGAGTGGAAGCTCGACGACCCGGCCGGAATGGATGTCGACGCAGTTCGCCCGATCCGCGACGATATTGAGCGCCGCGTCCGTCATCTGCTGGCAGACTCGACGTTCCCGCCAATGCGTAACGCACTGCGAGCTATAAACCTTCAGCCGCCCCATGCGGTGAACACGGGTACAGATTCCAAGGCGAGTGTCCGGAAATTGCTGCGGTCAACGGTCGATTAGTTGCGCGCAGGCTATCCGGACGAGGCACCCAACACGGGCTACTGTCCACTGATTGCACTCAACGGACCGGCTCCGCTGACACCGAAGCAAAAGCGGCGCACCCTTGGTGAAGTCGACCAAGACACCGCTTCAGCGACCGAAATCTCAATCGCAATAACGAAAGTCACGGATCGACTGCCTACGCCCGCCCAAACGAGTGCGATTCAACGATCGCTGCAAGCGCGGAAGCTACGCCGCCAGTAGTGATATCAAGCGACGGCTACGCCATGCGGCCAAGGAGATCCTCAACGCGGGCGGCAATTTCGTCACGGACGAGGCTCATGCGTTCGATGCCATCGATACCGCGTTCATCGTTCTGATGGCTGGAGTTCAACGGGACGCATCGTCGCCCTAGACGCTTAACCACTCACCGGCCCGTCAGGCACTGCTCACGCGAGCAGCGCGCGCGGGCATTATCGGGCAAAAGCGAGCGACTCCTGACGAGCTAGCGCGGCTACTCGGCCCCGTAGGCGACATCGGCCCTCGCCACCTCGAAACCCAGCCGTCGGTAGGTGTTCACCGCCGCTGAGTTATCTGCCTCGACGTAAAGCATCACCGTCGGCGCCTCGGCCCCCGACAGCCGCTGCGCGAGGTGCTGCAGCCCGACCAGGGTGAGGGTGACCCCGATGCCGCGGCCCTGCGCGGCCGGGTCGACGCCGACCACGTAGACCTCACCGAGACCCTCGTTGTGCACCTTGGTCCAGTGGAACCCCAGCAGGTCGCCCGTTTGGTCGTCGAATGCCATGAACAACCCAGCCGCGTCGAACCACGGCTCCCCGCGGCGCTCGGCGATGTCGGCGGCCGTCCAGCCGCCCTGCTCGGGGTGCCAGGCGAACGCGGCGTTGTTGACCCGCAGCAGTTCGGCGTCGTCGTCCTCACCGCTATACGTGTCGACCCGCACGCCGGCCGGGATGTCGACAGCGGGCAGATCCGTGAGTGGGCGACGCATCTGCAGAAGCTCGCGGACGGGCTTGAGGCCGAGCGGCCTTCGCCGTCGCACGCGCAGGCTCGAGGTTGCCGTGTGCCCAGATCCGGGTTCCGGTGCCGCCCTCGGCCAGCGCCGTGCGGACCAGTGCCGAACCGATGCCGCGCCCGCGCCAGTCGGGATGCACGACGAGCTCGGCCATCGCCGAGCCTTCGTCGGTCGCGGGGGCGAGATCGAGGTAGCCGACGACGGTGTCGCCGTCAAGCGCCAACAGGTGCCGGGTGCGGTTGTGGGAAAGCTCGCGCAGTACCTGGTCGCCAACGGGGGCGACGCCGTCTGCGCTCTTCGCCGCAGCGATCAACTCCGCGATCCGGCGCCGGTCCACGTCGGCGAGGCCGGCACGCCAGCCGAATGACGTCACTGACTGCGCAGGGGGTCAGCCAGCTCTTCGGGCAGGCTGACGGGCGCGTCGTACGCACCCGAGTCGTCGACGTCGTCCGGCAGGTCCGATCCAGCTGCCGGCGTGCGGCCGCGGACCGGGCGTACCGCCTTGTATCCGACGTTGCGCACTGTGCCGATCAACGACTCGTACTCCGTGCCGAGCTTGGCGCGCAATCGGCGGACGTGGACGTCGACCGTGCGGGTGCCGCCGAAGAAGTCGTAGCCCCAGACCTCTTGAAGCAACTGCGCGCGCGTGAACACTCGGCCGGCATGCTGCGCCAGGTACTTCAGCAGCTCGAATTCCTTGTAGGTGAGGTCCAGCGGCCGCCCCCGCAGCCGGGCGGTGTAGGTGCCCTCGTCGATCACCAGCTCGCCGAGGCTGACCTTGCCTGCGTTCTCCTGGTTCGCCGCCCCGCCGCGGCGGCCCACCAGCAATCGGAGCCGGGCGTCGATCTCGGCGGGTCCGGTGCTTGGCAGCAGAATCTCGTCGAGCCCCCACTCGACGTTCACCGCGACCAGGCCGCCCTCGTTCACCACGGCGACCACGGGAACCGATGTCCCGGTGGTGCCGAGCAGACGGCACAGCCCCCGCGCAGCGGCCAGATCCGCGCGCGCATCAACAATTGCCACATCCGCGCTGCCGGCCTCCAGCAGGGAGGACACCTCGGTGGGCGCCGTCCGCACATTGTGGGCGAGCAACGACAACGAGGGCAGCACCGACTCCGGATGCGGGTCAGCGGTCAAAAGCAGTAGGTCCAACAGGCCCTCCAGCGAGCTGGCTAGATATTTACGGACACCGCTGTCCGGGATACCTCCCGGATTCTTGGCCGACATCTGGCCGTTACCGGATGCCTAACGATAACGCGGCACCTGCTCATTAGCCGCGCCGAGCGATAGCCGGGATGCGCGTGGGCCAGAATGTGCGGGTGCGCAAGCTGATGATCGGTGTGGTGTCGGCCGTCGGCGTTGTCGTCCTCGGCGCCGCCGGTGTCGACTTCGGTGCCGCCATCTACGCCGAATATCGGCTGGCCAGGACGGTTCGCAGCGACGCAGGACTGGCCTGGGACCCCTCGGTGGCCATCCTGGGTTTCCCGTTCATCACCCAGGCGATGGAGCGCCACTACGACGAGGTGGAGATCAAGGCGAGTGGCGTAGATCACCCCGTAGTCGGCAAGGCGTCGCTGGAGACCACCCTGCACTCGATCGGCCTGACGGAGGCGTCCTGGCTGGTCCGGCCCTACGCCAAGTTGCCGGTCGGCAAGGTGGAGAGCCGGATCATCATCGACTCCACCCACGTCGGCCGGTTCATGAACATCCCCGACCTGCTGGTCGAGGCGCCGTCCGCCGAGACCAACGACGCGACCGGCGGCACCACCGAATCGGGCATCTCCAGCAACAAAGGACTCGTGTTCACGGGCACCCCGAAGGCCGCCGACTACGACAAAAAAGTCAGTGTCGCGGTGGACCTCTCCATCGCAGGCCCCGACCAGACCACGCTGTTGTTCACCGCGACCGGGGTGCTCACCGGCCCGGGCACCGCGGACCAGCAGGTCCCCGAGGACAAAACGCGCGCCGTCCTGGCCGCTTTCAGCACCACGCTGCCCGGGCAGAAGCTGCCGTTCGGTATCCCACCGACCAGCGAAGGAGCGCGCGGATCCGATGTCATCATCGAAGGGATCGCCGAGGGACTAACCATCACGCTCGATGAGTTCACACAGTCATGAGCCCTTCACTGGTGTTGGTGATCGCCGTGCTCATCGCGGCGTTCGGGGTGGCCTACGTGATCAACAGACTGATCGCCCTGCGCGCGGGACTGCTCAAGGAGAGCCCTGAGACAGCCGCCGCGGAACCCGTGGACACCTCCGACTTGGGCCTTTCCGGGACCGGACCGACCGTTGTGCACTTCAGCGCGGTCTGGTGCGGACCGTGCGCCGGAGTGCGGCGGGTGGTGAATCAGGTGTGCGGCGACCTGCCCGAGGTCGCCCATGTGGAGATCGACATGGACGCCAATCCGGCCGCGGCACGGCGACTTTCAGTGCTGTCGTTGCCGACGACTTTCATCTTCGATGCCGACGGCCGCCAGCGGTATCGCGCCGCAGGTGTCCCGACCGCCGCTGACCTGCGGTCCGCGCTAGAACCGCTGTTGGCTTGATGACCGTGTCATTGGGTAAGCTGTCGGGCGTGTCCGCCCGCCTCGAGGTGATGCTCACCAAGCGCCGCGCAGTTGATCTGTGCCGCGTCGCGGGTTGCTGCTGTTGTTGTTGTAGCTGCTGAGCGCAGCCGCGCGATCTCGCGTGCTCGCTCGGAGCGGCCGTTCTGGCCTGCTCACAATCAGCCCTACCGACACAACAGGAGTGTGACTACCGATGAGTTCCGCGGGAATTCCGACCAAGACCCAAGCCCCGACCGACCAGGTCGACGTCCGTGGGCCCCGATTCGCCGCATGGGTGACCACGGCGGTTCTGGTGGTCACGCTCGTCATCTCGAGCGTCAGCCTGATCGCCGCCGCCGTGATCCTCGGCGGGCAAGCCGTCGTGTTCGCGATCGGCGCTCTCGGCGGCCCGCGCAAGCACCCCTATGGCCTGATTTTCGCCAAGCTCGTCGCTCCGAGGCTCGCGCCCGTCACCGAGCGTGAGCCGGTGCCGCCGCTGAAGTTCGCCCAGCTGGTCGGGTTCGTGTTCGCCGTTGTCGGCGTCGTCGGGTTCGCCACGGGTGTCAGCGCGCTGGGCCTCGCCGCTACCGGTTTCGCTTTGGTGGCAGCCTTTCTCAACGCCGCCTTCGCCATTTGCCTTGGCTGCCAGCTCTATCCGCTCGTGGCGCGACTGCGCCGCTATCCCGCCCCCGCGTAACACCTCCGTTTATCAAGCAACCGAAAGGATCTCCTTCATGGCTCGCTCCGACGTCCTGGTCAGCACCGACTGGGCCGAGAGCAATCTCGATGCGCCGAACACTGTCTTCGTCGAGGTCGACGAGGACGTCTCCGCCTACGACGGCGGTCACATCGCCGGCGCGGTGAAGCTGGACTGGAAGACCGACCTGCAGGACGCGGTCAAGCGCGACTTCGTCGACGCCCAGCAGTTCTCGAAGCTGCTGTCCGATCGCGGCATCGCCAACGACGACACGGTGATCCTCTACGGCGGCAACAACAACTGGTTCGCGGCCTACGCCTACTGGTACTTCAAGCTGTACGGCCACGACAAGGTCAAGCTGATCGACGGCGGCCGCAAGAAGTGGGAGCTCGACGGCAGGCCGCTGTCCACCGACACGGTCAGCCGCCCGGCTACCAGCTACACCGCCAAGCAGCCGGACAACACCATCCGCGCATTCCGCGACGAGGTGATCGCGGCGATCAACGACAAGAACCTGGTCGACGTGCGCTCACCCGACGAGTTCTCGGGCAAGATCCTGGCGCCTGCACATCTGCCGCAGGAGCAGAGCCAGCGTCCAGGACATATCCCCGGCGCTATCAACGTTCCGTGGAGCAAGGCGGCCAACGAGGACGGGACGTTCAAGTCCGACGACGACCTGGCCACGCTGTACGCCGAGGCTGGGCTGGACGGCAAGAAAGAGACCATCGCCTACTGCCGGATCGGTGAGCGCTCGTCACACACCTGGTTCGTACTTCAGGAGATTCTCGGCCATAAGAACGTGAAGAACTACGACGGCAGTTGGACCGAATACGGCTCCCTTGTGGGTGCCCCGATTGAGTTGGGAAGTTGATATGTGCTCTGCACCGAAGCAAGGACAGACGCTGCCGGCAGGCGTCGACCTGGAGAAGGAAACCGTGATCACCGGTCGCGTCGTCGACGGTGCCGGTCAGTCGGTCGGCGGTGCGTTCGTGCGCCTGCTTGACGCGTCTGCCGAGTTCACCGCGGAGGTCGTCGCGTCGGCCACCGGTGACTTCCGGTTCTTCGCGGCTCCTGGGACGTGGACGCTGCGTGCGCTGTCGCCCGCGGGCAACGGCGACGCCAGCGTGGCACCGTCGGGCGCGGGCATCCACGAGGTCGACGTCAAGGTCGCGTAGCGACGCGGCTCCGGCCGCGGGACGGCGAGCACGCGAAGACGCTCGAGGGCTAGACTCGCGCCCGTGGTTTTGTTCTTCGAGCTCCTGCTTGTGGCGACCGTCGTGGTCATCACCTGGTTCGCGCTGTACGCGCTGTATCGGCTCATCACAGACGAATCGTGACCTCTGACGAAGGCTCCGTCGCCGGCGGTTCAGGCGACCGGGCGGTTGCCGCCGCGGTCGAACGCGCCAAGGTGACCGCCGCCCGAAATATCCCGGTGTTTGAGGATCTTCCAGTCCCTGCCGACACCGCCAACTTGCGCAAAGGCGCCAACCTGAACGATGCACTGCTGGCGTTGCTTCCGCTGGTGGGCGTCTGGCGCGGCGAGGGCGAGGGCCGAGGGACCCAGGGCGACTACCGATTCGGTCAGCAGATCGTGGTATCCCACGACGGCGGCGACTATCTGATCTGGGAAGCGTTGTCCTGGCGACTGACCGAATCCGGCGACTACGAGCGGCAAGGCCTGCGGGAGTCCGGCTTCTGGCGGTTCGTCAACGACCCGAACGATCCGTCCGAATCCCAGGCGATCGAACTACTGCTGGCACATTCGGCCGGCTATGTGGAGTTGTTTTACGGTAGGCCGCTCAACCAGTCGTCGTGGGAACTGGCCACCGACGCCCTGGCGCGCACCAAGTCGGGGATGCTGGTCGGTGGTGCGAAACGGTTGTACGGAATCGTCGAGGGGGGCGACCTTGCCTATGTCGAAGAGCGTGTCGATGCCGATGGCGGTCTCGTGCCGCACCTGTCGGCACGCCTGACGAGGTTTGTCGGCTGATGCAAAAGATTCGGTTGGCCACGGTCCTCGCCGCGGCAGTAATCATCGCGGCGTGCTCGTCGAACGAGGCCGCGCCCGAGCAGTCGTCGACACCGGCACCCTCTGGACACGGCGGCTACGCGAAATGTCTTCAAGACCACGGTATTTCGGCTCCGCCGGGACCGGTCGCGGGACCACCGCCCGGCACCGACCAGGACTCCTGGCACAAGGCCACCCAGGCCTGTGCGGCGATGGCGCCCGGGCCGGACGGGGGCTAGCCGAGGACGGGTGCCTTCCCCGCTTCTGCGAGCCACCTGTCCTGCAGCGCGGCCGGCGCGCCGTCAGCGCGAAGCGCATCGACGGCCGACGAAACACAGCGGGTCAGCGCACTGCCCTTATCGAGCACGATTCCGAACTGCTCGACATCGCCTGCCGCAGTGGGCAACTGGCCCACCATAAAGCCGTCGCGCAGTTCCCGCCAGCGGGACGAGGTTCCACAGCATGCGCATGCGTCGCGTGGCCAGCGCTCAGCGCTTGTCGCGCTGACCGTCGGCCAACTTCGCGGACACCTTGTCTGCACCCGCCCGCCGCGTTATGCCGGCGGCGAGTTCGGGGGCAAAGCCCGCGACAACGGAAAGCAGCCGCATGGACAGCGGTGCGACATCGACCTCGCCGCGGTTCTCGCTCGATCGCGGCGACGACGCCACGCGCAACGTCGTCGGGCGAACTGGTACCGACTCTTGGCGGCAATTCCACTTTCGCGTCAGCGACCATCCCCGCGTCACGGATGAACCCGGGGAACACAACGGACACGCCGACGCCGCTGTGGTGAAGGTCGGCACGTAATCCTCCGGCGAACCCGCGCAGCCCGAACTTGGTGGCGGAGTACACGGCCGCGTTCTGGCGAAGCGGCCTTTCCGAGCAGCGAGGACACGAACAACAAGTGGCCGCGGCGCCTGGCGACCATCCGCGGAGCAAGCTCCTTGGCGAGCACCATGGGCGCGCGCAGATTCACGTCCAGCGCACGGTCGATCTCGCTCGACGGTGAACGATTCGAGCGTGCCCGAGGCGGGCAGACCCGCATTCGCGATCAGGATGTCGACCTCGCCCGCCTCCTGTGCCAGGCGTTCGACATCGTCGGGCACGGCCAGATCGACGACCAGTACCCGTGCGCCGTAATCGGCGGCAAGCTGCTCCAACACGTCGCCGCGTCGCCCTGTCACGATCAGGCGCCCGCCACGGTCCGCAACAGCCTTCGCAATGGCCTGCCCGATACCGCCGGTGGCGCCGGTCAACAGCACGGTGGAGCCGGAAATACGCATGGGCAGAGCTGACGGCCTGATCGGGTCCAGATATGGTGCGGCCCCCGAGCCGCTGTTCCTTGGTTGGACAAAACCGAGGGGCTCGGGGGCCGGGTGGCTGCGGGGAATTCGCCAGCGCGCGCAGGTGAATCATCCCCTGGTGCTGCTAGCGGGCAGCCACCTCACATGTCCATAAGTCAATCAATTTGTCGGACCACCTCCTTCCCTGTGTACGAGCGACCGTACTCGCGCTCCAGCACACCGACAAGGGATTTTCGGCGGTTCAGCCGCTAGCGATCGCTGACGATTGCGGCGTCGACCAGCTCGCTGACCTCGGCGGCGATCGGCGACTGCCGCAGCCGCTTGCCGTCGAGCGTGTGCACGCGCGCCGCAAGCGTGATGCTCGACACCAGCCAAACGCCTTGAGCGGCCACAAGATCAGCGGGCCGCAGCGCTCGGTAATCGCAGTCGTAGCCCTTGTTCCGCGCCACCTCGAAAAGCGCCTGCTGCGTGGTGCCGCGCAGGATCGGATACCACGGCGGCGGGGTTAAGAGACAAAGACGTCCCGCCCCTTCCTCATCGTCGGTGGCGATGACAACCGTCGACCGCGGACCCTCCAGGATGTGACCCTCGGAGCTGACGAAGATCACGTCGCCCGCGCCATGGCGTTCCGCATGGCGCAAGGCCGCCATGTTCACCGCATACGACAGCGTCTTGGCGCCGGCCAGCAGCCACGGCATATCGGCTGCACCTTCCGCGGGCAGGCCGCGCGCCAGGGTCAGCGCCGCCACTCCGTCACTGCGGGCCGCGGCCACCCTGCCCGCCAGCGCGCCGATCATCACGAATGCCGTCGGAGGCGAGCCGCTCTCCCGTCCCCTGCTGTAGATCAGGCGCAGCACTCCCTCGTCGCCGCCCCGCTCCGACCAGCTCGAAGCCGCGGTGGCGACCGCGCCGCGCCAGCGCGGAAGGTCGGGTTCGGGTAGATCCATCAGCCGCGCCGACTGTGTCAGCCGGCCCAGATGAGCCTCGAGCAGGCACGGCCGCCCGTCGCGCACCAGCAGCGATTCGAAGATGCCGTCGCCGCGTACGGCGGCTAGATCGTCGGCGTGCAGCAGCGGTGTCTGCGGATCCTGCAACTGACCGTCGAGCGTGACCACAACCCCCGGTTCGCTCGCCATCACCGTGCCCCGAGGGGACCGGCGGCATAAGCCGTCGTGGAGATCGGGACTTCCGCCACGCTGTGGCGGAAGCTGTCGTTGCCCACCGGTAGTGTTCCTTTCGGGATTGGACGGGTCCTTCGTGCAGCGTCGCGAGACGCACCGCAGAGAAGAACCTGAGGCTGAGGAGTGCCGAAGCTGTTGGCTTCAGCCATCAGAGACGTCACGGGCAAGAAGCGTAGCGCCGTAGAGTTGAAGCTATGTCAGCAGTTCCCGCCCCCGAGACGGGTCCCGACGCCGGCGCCGTCTGGCATTACGGCGACCCGCTCGGCGAGCAGCGCGCCGCGATGGATGCGGCCGTGGTGGTGGACCGCTCCCATCGCGCGGTGCTCAGCCTGACGGGCGGCGAACGGAAAAGCTGGCTGCACAACATCTCCACCCAGCACGTCAGCGAGCTGCCCGACGGCACCGTCACCCAGAACCTGAGCCTCGACGGCCAGGGCCGTGTCGAAGACCACTGGATCCAGACCGAGGTCGGCGACGTCACCTATCTCGACACCGAATCGTGGCGCGGCGAGCCGCTGCTGGCGTTTCTGCGCAAGATGGTGTTCTGGTCCGACGTCGCGATCGAGCATGCCGACCTGGCCGTGTTGTCGCTGCTGGGTCCGCGGCTCGCAGACAAACCGGTGCTGAGCGTGCTCCGGCTTGATTCGCTGCCGGCGCAGGGCGCGGCGGTGGCGTTGGCCGACGGCGGTTTCGTCCGCCGGATGAGCTCGCCGGGTATCGAGCTGGACCTGGTGGTGCCACGGGCACAGGCCTCCGACTGGCTGGACCGGCTGACCGCGGCGGGTCTGCGGCGGGCAGGCGTCTGGGCCTACGAGGCCCATCGGGTGGCGGCCCTGCGACCACGGCTCGGGGTCGACACCGACGAACGGACGATCCCGCATGAGGTGGGCTGGATCGGCAGCGCTGTACACCTGGACAAGGGCTGCTACCGGGGGCAGGAGACCGTCGCGCGGGTGCATAACCTGGGAAAACCGCCCCGAATGATGGTTCTGCTGCATCTCGACGGCTCCACGGACCGACCGTCGACCGGCGATCCGGTCCTCGCGGGCGGGCGGGCCGTCGGTCGGCTCGGCACGGTCGTCGATCACGTCGACCTCGGTCCGATCGCCCTGGCGCTGCTCAAGCGTGCGCTGCCCGCCGACACGGCGCTGACCACCGGCGGCGAGGTCGAAGTGCCCGCCGTGATCGACATCGACTCGATGCCGGCCGCCGACGCCGCCGGGGCCGGCCGGTTGGCGGTCGACCGGCTGCGGGGCGGAGCACGGTGACGAGATGCCCGCTCACCAGGGCCTGCCAGCGGAGCTCAGCGGGGCACGGTAAAGTGTTGGCAGGACAATAAACACACACAGATCGGAGCCGCCTTCTAATTGGGCCGCTCCGTTATTGCGCGAGGGGGTCCCCCCATGGGCCGCGGCCGGGCTAAGGCAAAGCAGACCAAGGTTGCTCGTGAGCTCAAATACAGCTCACCGCAGACCGATTTCGAGCGGCTCCGGCAAGAGCTGGCCGGATCGGACGGTACTGAGCCTGACGACGATCTCAATGGCAGGAACGGCGAGTTGACCGACGAGGACGACTGGCGGCGCTAGTCGGGATTCCCTCGACGAATTCCCCTAGAAGCGTGGGTGCTGGCCCACCAGTTGGACGCGCGGGCCGCCCTTGCTGCCCTTCGTGACGGTTCCCACGATCGAGCAGTTCAGGTGCCGGGCCGTCAGGATCGCCAGTGCGCGGTCGGTGTCCTCGGGGGCGACGACGGCGATCATGCCGATGCCCATGTTGAACGTCTTCTCCATCTCCGCGCGGTCGATCCGGCCGCGCTGGGCGATCATGCCGAAGACGGGCGCGGGCGTCCAGGTGCCCCGATCCACCTCGGCCAACAGGCCGGGCGGGACGACGCGTTCCAGGTTCCCCGCCAGTCCGCCGCCGGTGACGTGGCAGAACGTGCGCACCTGGGTTTCGGCGGCGAGCGCCAGACAGTCCTTGGCGTAGATGCGGGTCGGCTCGAGCAGTTCTTCGCCCAGCGTGCGGCCGAACTCCTCGACGTGTCCGGCCAGGTTCATCCGGTCGATCTCCAGCAGTACCTTGCGGGCCAGCGAGTAGCCGTTGGAATGCAGGCCCGTGGAGGCCATGCCGATGATCACGTCGCCGGGCTTGACCCGGTCGGGACCCAGCACGTCGTCGGCCTCCACGACTCCGACACCGGTCGCGGAGATGTCGTAGTGGTCGGGTGCCATCAGCCCGGGATGTTCGGCGGTCTCGCCGCCCAGCAACGCACAGCCCGCGATCACGCAGCCGTTGGCGATGCCCGCGACCAGTTGGCTGACCCGCTCGGGCACCGTGCGGCCGACGGCGATGTAGTCCTGCAGAAACAGTGGCTCGGCGCCGCACACCACCAGGTCGTCGACGACCATGGCGACCAGGTCGAGGCCGACGGTGTCGTGCTTGTCCATGGCCTGCGCCACGGCCAGCTTGGTGCCGACCCCGTCGGTCGAGGCGGCCAGCACCGGCTCGCGATACCCACCGCGCAGCGCGAACAGCCCGGCGAAGCCGCCGAGACCGCCGCGTACCTCGGGCCTGGTCGCCTTGCTCGCCAGCGGTTTGAAAAGTTCGACGGCCCGGTCACCAGCTTCGATGTCCACCCCGGCCGATGCATAGGAGATGCCGTGTTGTGCGGCGCGATCGGTCATCGCGACCAAATCTACCGGGCTGGACGACTGCACGGTATGCGCCGACCCCTGCGCGTTTACTGGCCGACCTCGGGCACGTGTGACAGCGTGAGCGATCATGACCCGATTTCGCTCGTTTGCGCTGGCCGCCGCGGTCGTCGCGACCGCATCTCCAGCCCTTCCCTGCACCGCCTCCGCCACCCCTGCGCGAGATACGGACGGCACCGTCCTCTGGCAGGTGACCGACGACGGCAAGGACTACATCTTCCGTGAGATCACCATCGCCCCCGGCGGCAGCACCGGCTGGCATTCGCATGACGGTCAGCTTTTCGGCGTGGTCAAGGAGGGCATCCTGATGCACAACCGGGCCGACTGCACGATGGACGGTCTGTACGTCGCCGGCCAAAGCATCGCGGAAAAGGGCGGGGCGGACTACGTGCACATCGGCCGCAACGTCGGCCCTGGGCCACTGGTTTTGCAGATCCTCTACATCGATCCGGCCGGGGCGCCGCTGTCCGACGATGCGCCCGACCCCAATTGTGGGTTTGCCTGACGCGGCAAACGGTCATCCGGCGGGCTACCGGCTCCGAATAACTTGAGGGGCATCGACGGATGGAGGCGCTGTGCCGGCTGAGAATTCTCGTTGCTTGGTGACGGGCGCGACGGGCTACATCGGTCGCCGACTGGTGCCGCGCCTGCTGGACGACGGCCTGCGGGTGCGGGCGATGGCGCGCAATCCGGACAAGCTCGCCGGAGTGCCGTGGCGCGATGACGTGGAGGTGGTTCGCGGCGATCTGACCGAACCCGGATCGCTGATCGATGCATTCGACGGCGTTGACGTCGTCTACTACCTGGTGCACTCGATGGGGACGTCGAAGGACTTCGTCGCCGAGGAGCGGCGGTCGGCGGCCAACGTGGCCGAGGCGGCCCGACGAGCAGGGGTGCGGAGGCTGGTGTACCTCAGCGGACTCCATCCAAAGGACGGGGAACTGTCGCGACATCTGGCGTCACGCGCTGAAGTCGGCGAGATCCTCATCGACTCGGGCATCGAGACCGTGGTGCTGCAGGCCGGGATCGTGATCGGCTCGGGGTCTGCGTCGTTCGAGATGATTCGTCACCTCACCGATCGCCTTCCCGCGATGACGACACCGAAGTGGGTGCACAACAAGATCCAGCCGATCTCGATCGATGACGTCCTGCACTACCTGGCCGAGGCCGCAACGGCCGACGTGCCTGCGTCGCGGACGTGGGATGTCGGTGGTCCCGACGTGATGGAGTACGGCGAGGCCATGCAGGTCTACGCCGACGTCGCGGGCCTGCGGCGTCGGCTCATCGTGGTGCTGCCGTTCCTGACGCCCACGATCGCAAGCTGGTGGGTGGGCCTGGTGACACCCATTCCGTCGGGGCTGGCGCGGCCGCTGGTGGAGTCCCTGGAGTGCGATGCCGTGATGCTCGACCACGACATCGACGGTGTCATCTCTCCTCCGGACGGCGGCTTGACCACCTACCGCGCCTCGGTGACTCAAGCGCTGCAGCAGGACGGCACTGCCGGTGACGGAAGGCGCCACCTGATGAGATTCAGTTCGACTGCGCCGCAGTAGCTTTCAGGGCCGACGCAGGGCCGAGGCGTTGTCGTTATCGGCCTGGATCGGCAGTCCGGTGCGGGCGGCGGTCGCGAGCATGTGCTCGATCACGTTCTTGCCGAGCGCCGTCTCACCGGGCAGCTCGATCGGGTACTTGCCGTCGAAGCACGCGGTGCACAACCGTGACGCGGGTTGTTCGGTGGCCGCGATCATGCCGTGCTGCGAGATGTATCTGAGCGTGTCGGCGCCGATGCCGTGGCGGACGGCCTCGATCACCTCTTCTTCGTTCTCGACTGCGTTGGCGATCAGCTCGGCGGGCGTGGCGAAGTCGATGCCGTAGAAACACGGCCATTTCACCGGCGGCGAGGCGATTCGCACGTGCACCTCGACCGCGCCGGCCTCGCGCAGCATCCTGACGAGTGCGCGCTGGGTGTTGCCGCGCACGATGGAGTCGTCGACCACGACGAGCCGCTTGCCGCGGATCACTTCTTTGAGCGGGTTGAGCTTGAGCCGGATACCCAGCTGACGGATGGTCTGCGAGGGCTGGATGAACGTGCGTCCGACGTATGCGTTCTTGGTCAGACCCTGGCCGTAGGGAATGCCCGACTCCTGCGCGTAGCCGACGGCGGCAGGGATACCGGACTCCGGAACGCCGATCACCAGGTCGGCGTCCACCGGCCCCTCCTGGGCCAGCCTGCGCCCGATGTCGACGCGCGTCTTGTGCACCGACCGGCCGCCGATCGTGCTGTCGGGCCGCGCCAGATACACGTACTCGAACACGCAGCCCTTCGGCGAGGGCGGGGCGAACCGGCTGGAGCGCACGCCGTCGGCGTCGATGGCGAGCAGCTCGCCGGGTTCGATGTCGCGGACGAAGGAGGCGCCGACGATGTCCAGCGCTGCGGTCTCGGACGCGACCACCCAGCCCCGGTCGAGGCGGCCCAACGACAGCGGCCGCACCCCATAGGGATCACGGGCCGCGTAGAGGGTGTTCTCGTCCATGAACGTCAGGCAGAACGCACCGCGCACCTTGGGTAGCAGCTCGAGAGCGGCCTGCTCAAGCGTTGAATCCGCGGCGCCGTGGGCCAGCAGTGCGCCCAGGATGTCGGAGTCGGTGGTCGCCGCGGCCGCCCCGCGCATGTTGATCAGCCCCGCTTCGCGGGCCTGGCTCGCCAGGTCTGTGGTGTTGACCAGATTTCCGTTATGTCCCAGCGCGACACCGGTGCCCGCAGCTGTGTTGCGGAACACAGGCTGCGCATTTTCCCAGGTGGTGGAGCCGGTGGTGGAGTAGCGGCAGTGGCCGATTGCGACGTGGCCCTCCATCGCCGCCAGCGTCTGCTCGTCGAAGACCTGGCTGACCAGCCCGAGGTCCTTGAACACCAGCACCTGCGAGCCGTCGGCGACCGCGATACCTGCGGCTTCCTGGCCGCGGTGCTGCAGGGCGTACAGGCCGTAATACGTGAGTTTGGCTACCTCTTCGCCGGGCGCCCATACGCCGAATACGCCGCACTCTTCTCGTGGTTCGTCCGATGAGCCGCGTGCGTCAAGAGCATCTGTGGAGTCGGTCTGCTGGCCGGTCACGATAGGGCTGCTCCCATGGGGCGGTGGGTGACGTGTTCAGTCTACGGTCATCGCGGGTCAATCACGGAATCGAACGAGGGTGTCGCCGCATCTCTGCAACAGTCGCGGCCGGTGTCGCAATCCCGCAGATTCATGTGAGCCGGACCACCGGCAGCACGGCCGCGATCTCCCCGGCGCGGGCGCCCGACAGCTGCAAGGCCCCGCTGGACGCCGCATCGGCGACGGTCCGCAGGCCGGTGGCGAGGAGCAGCCAGGTCCGCGGATCTGTCTCGACGACGTTGGGTGGATTGCCGCGTGTGTGCCTCGGACCCGAAATGCATTGCACCGCAACGAACGGTGGCACCCGAACCTCAACGCTCGCGCCCGGCGCCGTGGCGGCGAGCGTACGAGCGGTCAGCCGAACCGCGTCGGCGAGCGCGGATCGCTCAGGCGCAGGCCGGTTCTCGTCGCGCAACCAATCCGCGACGGCCATCACGGCGATTCGCGTCTTCGCCGGATCGGCGATGCGGCGGCCGGGCATCCCTTAGTGTCTCAAGGTGTTTGTCGACCGACATAAGCCACCCTATAAGGCGGCGGGCGCGGTCTTACTGGTGCTCGTCGCCGTCGCGGCGAGCCTCATCTATCTGCAGTTCCGCGGTGAGCTGACGAAGAAAACTGAGCTGACCGTGATGTCCCCGCGAGCCGGCCTTGTGGTCGATCCCGGCTCGAAGGTGACCTACAACGGTGTGGAGATCGGCAAGGTGGCCGCTGTCGACCATGTGAACGTCGGCGGCGCCGCCAAGGCCAGGCTGACCCTGTACGTCGAGCCGCGCTACATCAGCTTCATTCCGGCCAATGTCGTCGCCGACATCAGGGCGACAACGGTGTTCGGCAACAAGTACATCTCCTTCAGTTCACCGAAAGACCCTGCTCCGCAGCGAATCACGAGCCGGGATGTGATCGACGCGTCATCGGTGACCACCGAGTTCAACACCGTGTTCGAAACCGTCATGTCGATCGCGGAGCAGGTCGATCCGATCAAGCTCAACGCCACCTTGACGGCGACGGCCCAGGCGGTCACCGGGCTGGGCGAGCGGTTCGGGAACTCGTTGATCGACGCCAACCGGATCATCGACGACCTGAACCCACGGATGCCGCAGATCCGCGCCGACACGCAGGCGGTAGCCGATCTCGCTGACGTGTACGGCAACGCCTCCACCGATCTGTTCGACGGCCTGGAGAACGCCGTAACCACCGCCCGCACGCTCAACGACCAGCGCGCGAACATCGACACCGCTCTGATGGCGGCGATCGGCTTCGGCAACACGGCCGCCGACAGCTTCGAACGTGGCGGCCCGTATCTCGTGCGCGGGGCCGAGGACCTGCTGCCGACGACGAAACTGCTCGACGACTACCGCGGCATGATCTTCTGCACCGCCCGCAACTACGCCGAGGTGGGGCCTCGAATCGCCAGCTCCCTGGGCGGCCACAACGGCTACGCACTGGCGTCGGCGGGCACCATCCTGTTGCCGGGCAACGCGTTCGTCTACCCGGACAACCTGCCAAGGGTGAACGCCAGAGGCGGGCCGGAGGGTCGTCCCGGCTGCTGGCAGAAGGTCACCAAAGACCTCTATCCGTTCCCGTATCTGGTGATGGACACCGGCTACAGCCTCGCGCCGTACAACCATGCGGAGTTCGCGTCCCCGCTGTTCACCGACTACGTCTGGGGCCGTCAGGTGGGTGAGCCCACCATCAACCCGTAGCGTCTCTGCACGCCTGCGGCGGCGACCGCGCCCGCTTCGTTGATCCCCAGATGGCCGAGCATCGGCGCGGCCAGGCTGCCGGACCGCTCCCGCAGGAGCGCGAAGAGCCACCCCGCGGCCCCTGTGACCAGCACCGTGCCGATCACAGGCTCACCTGTACTGCGGGCGTCGGCGATATGCGACAGTCCGAACGCCAGCGACTGCAGCAGCCGCCCGGCCGTCGCCCCGAATGCGTCCGCCGCGACCGTGCCCAATGCCGCCCGGAACGCGGCTTCCTCCGACCACACCGTGCCGAAAGGGATGCGAACCAACAGCCAGCGCGCCTGTGGAGCAGGCAGATCGCGCTCGGCCATGGCCGCCCGCACAGGCGACACGGCCGTGGACGCCGCGACTCCCACGGCCACCGGTGCGGCGACGGCCAGCCCGAGCCGCAGCCCCGACCACAATGCGGGCGGACGCAGCCCGAGCGGAGCGCGGGTCGCCGCCACCAGGCCCGCGCCGAGGATCGAATGGACCAGCGGATGGATGCGGGACGGAATCCGCGGACCGACCAGACCGCTCCAGCCCACCAGCGCGGCCGCCAGCGCAAGCGCTCGGACTTGACGAATCCGGTTGGCGTGCACTAATACTCGGGCCCATCCTCGGCTGCGGTCTTCGCGAGCGCCATCCGGATGCGTTCGGTGTCCCCGGTTGTCCAGCCGTCGGGCGGTGCGGCGGCCGCCCACCCGTCGAGCACGTACTCGCCGTAGTTGTGACCGTGCCCGCCGGGAACCGAACCCGCGTTGGTCATATCCGCGGCGACCTGCCAGAACGTAACGATGGGATACCACCGCATCAAGGGTGTCCGGTCTCGTCCCGGTGGTTCCTTCAGCCAATCCGGCCGGGTGAACATCAGGTCCGCCGACCACCAGACGATGGGGTCTGACGGGTGTTGGAGGAACAGCACCCGCGTCCCCTCCCACGGCGCGTCGGTCGCCCTGACGATCTCCGCGGTGTCGGTGGCCTGTGAGAACCGGACGGTGCGCCCGTTGTCGTAGCGCGGTTCGACCTCAGGTGTTCCTGGGTCGCGCCGCTCGGTGATCGCCCTCCACAGCGGGCTGGCGTTGGGCGGGCCCACCCACAGCACCGAAGAGAAATTCATCCGCGCGATATCGGGGAGCCAGTTGAACGCGGCCTGCCCGGCCATCGACCCGAGACTCTCGCCGTAAAGCAACAGCTTGGGCCGCCGGTCAGGCGACAGCCGCAGCCACCACGCGTGAACCGCGTCGATCATCGTCCGGCCGGACTCCATGGATTTCTGCCGGTCACCGAGGAACGAAATCCAGCTCGGCAGATACGAGTACTGCGAGCCGACCATTGCGGTGTCGCCGTTGTACATCAGCTCCAGCGCCCTGGCGGCGACCGGGTTGATCCACCCGGTGCCGGTCGTCGGGACGATGACGAGCACCTTGCGTTCGAACGCGCGGGTGCGTTCCAGTTCGCGGACCAGGACGGCGGCTCGCTCCTCGTCCGTATCGGCGGTCTGCAGTCCCGCATAAACCCGGATCGGCTCTTTGGCGGGCCTGCCGTTCAGCCGGGTCATCTCGAGGGCGCGCGGGCCGGTGGCGACGAAGTTGCGGCCTTCGTACCCCAACGTCTCCCACGGAGCGAACGACGTTGGGCTGCCGGACCGTTCGAGATCCAGCGGTTGGGTGACAGCCACCCTCGTGGTGGTGTTCTGCGGCTGGAACACGCGGTTGGCACCGGTCAGGAAACCGCGGATCAGCACGCCGTTGATCAATGTGATGACCACCACGACGACGATCGCCGTGCCGATGAACAGAGCCACCTCGTCGTGCAGATGCCAGCGTCGGATGAAGAACCGGGCCATCGTCTTGATGAGGTCGATGATCACCCGTGCCGTGGACACGCATAGGCCTGTGACCAGCATGGCGATGATCAGGGTCCGCAGGTAGCCGAGCGTGTCCGGGCCCTCCATGCCCATTTCCGCAGACACCCTGCGCTGCCAGGCCGCCGATGGAATCAGCATCAGCAGGCTCGCCGCGGTCGACAGCGTGATGGTCGCGGACTTGCACCAGAAGAGCACTCGTTTCGACGGTGGCCACCAACGCCTGCGCCGTAACACGAAGCGGCGCACCAACTTCTGAGCGAACACACCGATCCCGTAGCCGATGGCCGCGTTGAGCCCGCCGATGAGTCCCTGGAACAACCAGTCGCGCGGCAGTAGCGACGGCGTCAGAGACAGACAGAAGAACAGCGCGCCGAATGCGATCCCGACGAAGTCGAGGTGCACCAGGCTCCACGCCCACACCAACAGGGGATGGTGCTGCTTGCGCTCATGAGTTGCGGCGTCCGGTTCGCCGGTGATGTCGTGGGTAGGAACACTCACCCGAACAACCCGGGCAGCACACCCTCCGACGTGCTGCGCAGGTCCTCCAGTGACACCGTGAACTGGCCCTGGACCTCGATGGATGGGGTCCCCTGGTCCGCCACGCCGATGCGGGCCAGCGGCAGTCCGCGGGCCTCGCACATGGACTGGAATCTGCTCTCCTCGGTGCGCGGGACGGCGACCAGCACCCGGCCCGCGGATTCGGAGAAAAGAAAGACGAACGGATCTTGCCCCTCGGGAATCACGATCCGGCAACCGGTTTCGCCGGTGAGCGCCGCCTCCACGACCGCCTGGATCAGGCCGCCCTCGGACAAATCGTGGGCGGCAGACACCAGTCCGTCGCGGGACGCCGCGCTCAGCACGTCGGCGAGCAGCTTCTCGCGCTCGAGATCAACCGCAGGCGGGCGGCCGCCCAGATGGTCTCCTGTGACCTGCGCCCAGATGGATCCGTCGAACTCGTCGTGGGTGTCGCCGAGCAGCATCAGGGTCTCGCCGGGTTCGGTGCCCAGCCCGGTGGGGATGCGCCGGCTGACATCGTCCAGAACGCCCAAGACGCCGACGACCGGGGTCGGCAGGATGGCCGTGGTCCCGGTCTGGTTGTAGAAGCTGACGTTGCCGCCGGTGACCGGAATTCCCAGGGCGACACAGCCATCCGCCAAACCGCGGACGGCCTCGGAGAACTGCCACATGACGCCGGGGTCCTCGGGTGAGCCGAAGTTCAGACAGTTTGTGACGGCGACGGGCGTGGCACCGGTCACGGCGACGTTGCGGTACGCCTCGGCCAACGCAAGCTGGGCGCCGGCGTACGGGTCGAGCTGGGTGTAGCGGCCCGACGCATCGGTGGACACCGCGATGCCACGGCCGGTGGACTCGTCGACGCGTAACACCCCGCCGTCGGCGTTCTCGGCCAGCACGGTGTTGCCGCGGACGTAGCGGTCGTACTGTTCGGTGATGAACGCGCGGCTGCACAGGTGTGGACTGCCAAGCATGGCAAGCAATGTCGCGCGCAACTCGTCACCGGATCGCGGCCGCGGCAGCTTGTCCGACGTGTCGGCGTTGAGCGCATCCTGGGTGTCCGGGCGCTCGACGGGACGTTCGTAGACCGGGCCTTCGTGCGCCACCGTGCGGGGCGGTACGTCGACGACCGTCTCGCCGTGCCAGGTGATCTCCAGCCGGTCGCCGTCGGTGACCTCGCCGATCACGGTGGCCAGCACCTCCCACTTGCCGCACACCGCCATGAACGCGTCGACGTTCTCGGGGGCGACGACCGCGCACATCCGTTCCTGCGACTCGCTGGAGAGGATCTCCGCAGGCGTCATGTTCGCCGCCCGCAGCGGCACGGTGTCCAACTCGACCGCCATGCCGCCGTCACCAGCCGAGGCGAGTTCCGATGTCGCGCAGGATAACCCGGCGCCACCGAGATCCTGGATGCCAATCACCAACCCGGCGGCATAGAGCTCGAGGCAGCACTCGATGAGCACTTTCTCCATGAACGGATCGCCGACCTGAACCGACGGCAGCTTCTTTCGGCCTTCCCCGCCCTCGTCGCCGCCGAACGTCTCCGACGCCAGCACCGAAACTCCGCCGATACCGTCCAGACCGGTGCGGGCACCGAACAGAATGATCTTGTTACCGGTGCCCGACGCGAACGCCAGGTGCAGATCCTCCTTGCGCAGGACGCCGACGCACAACGCGTTCACCAGGGGATTACCGGCATAGGAGGCGTCGAAAACCGTTTCGCCGCCAATGTTGGGCAGCCCCAACGAGTTCCCGTATCCGCCGACACCGCGGACCACGCCGTCGACGACGCGGCGGGTGTCGGGCGCGTCAGCGGCGCCGAACCGCAGCTGGTCCATCACCGCAACGGGACGGGCACCCATCGCCATGATGTCGCGGACGATGCCACCCACCCCGGTCGCGGCGCCCTGATAGGGCTCGACGTAGGACGGGTGGTTGTGCGATTCGACCTTGAAGGTGGCCGCCCAGCCGTCACCGATGTCGACCACACCGGCGTTCTCCCCGATGCCCGCCAGCATCGCCGTGCGCATCTCCTCGGTGGTCGTCTCGCCGAAGTAGCGCAGGTGCACCTTCGACGACTTGTACGAGCAGTGCTCGCTCCACATCACCGAGTACATCGCGAGCTCGGCATCGGTCGGCCGACGGCCCAGAATCTCGCGGATGCGCTGGTACTCGTCGTCCTTGAGGCCGAGTTCTCGGAATGGTTGCGGCTGGTCGGGAGTGGCTGCAGCATGCTCGACGGTGTCGACCACCTGGGTGAGCTCCGAGGTCACCCGGTCAGTCTAGTTTGCGGCCGGCGGTATGCGTGTCCGGCCGCGCTAGCCACCGGCTATGCAGAACGCGTTGCCGTCGGGATCGGCGAGCACCACCCACTGGAAATCGCCGAAGTTCCCCCGGCCGGTTTCGCTGGCGCCGAGGTCGACCAGCCGCTTGACCTCGGCCTCCCTGTCGGCCGTGCTGAAGTCGATGTGCACGCGGTTCTTACCGGGGGTGGGGTCGTCGACCTTCTGGAACGCCAAGCCCGGCCCTTCCGGCACCGACACGACAACGAAAAAGGGTGGTGCGACAGGGTTTACCTGCCCGTCGACCGCCCGCGCCCACCAGTCGGCGAGCTTCTCGGGGTCGGTGGTGTCGATCGTGATGTTCTCGGTTTTCAGCGGCATGCGCCGACCTTATGCCAGACCGCCGACAAGTCGGCGGGATCACATTGGCCATTACCTGAGACGTAATTGAGCTGCAGTGGAACTCGACGCAGGCTTGGTCCATGACTGAAACCCAGACTCAACCGAAATTCAGCGCCGAGATGTGGGCCGCCTTCTGGGCAGCACCGTCCTTGTCGCGTATCGAGGACATCCTCGCCGACGACATCGTCGGGTACTGGCAGGGCGACCCGAATCCGGTTCACGGGCGGGAGGCGTACGTCGGCAAGATCGCCGAGCTGGTCACGGCTATCCCCGATCTTCGCCTCGAACTCGTCGACAGTGCGACGGTTGCCGGCGCCGTTCCCGACGAACAGCTCGTCTACCTGCACTACGTCGGGCGCGGTACCGGGCCCGACGGACCACTCGCCATCCGCGGGCTCGACCGGGTCCGCGCCCGCGACGGCATCGTGGTCGAGAACGTCATCCGCTACGACCTGGTCCAGGACAGCTGAGGCGTACGTCAGCCGGGTGACAGGAACGCTTTCAGCGCCGCCGAGTAGGCGTCGACGTCGGCGGCACCCATCACCTCACGCGCCGAGTGCATGGCCAGCTGGGCGGCGCCGACGTCCACCGTGGGGATGCCGGTGCGAGCAGAGGTCATCGGCCCGATCGTCGACCCGCACGGCAGGTCGGCGCGGTGTTCGTAGCGTTGCAGCGGAACCCCGGCCTGCCTGCAGGCCAGCGCGAACGCCGCGGCGGTGCGGCCGTCGGTGGCGTAGCGCAGATTGGGCTGCACCTTGAGCACCGGACCGGCGTTGACCTCGATCAGGTGGTTCGGCTCGTGGCGCTCCGGGTAGTTCGGATGGGTGGCGTGGGCCATGTCGCCAGACGCCATCATCGAGCCCGCCAGCCGCTGCAGAAACTCCTCGCGGCCGCCGCCAGCGGCCAGCGTGACGCGCTCCAG
Source organism: uncultured Actinomycetota bacterium (assembly GCA_963713225.1). Lineage (GTDB taxonomy): Bacteria > Actinomycetota > Actinomycetes > Mycobacteriales > Mycobacteriaceae > Mycobacterium. The sequence continues at coordinate 264,760 of CAVQLB010000009.1, forward strand.
CACCGTCGGCAGCAGGTCGGACTGCGCGCCGTGATCCGACTGCGAACCGACTTCCTCGTGGTCGAACAGGGCCAGCACCGGCAGGTGGCCCGTCGGCTCCGCGGCCAGAAAGGCCTCGAGACCCGCGTAACAGGTGCACTGGTTGTCCAGCCGCGGCGCGCTGAGCAGCTCGCCGTCGACCCCGGCCAACGTCGATGGCGTCAGGTCGTGGGTCATCAGGTCGAAGCCGAGCACCTCGGCCGCGTCCACCCCGGCCTGCTCGGCGACGTAACCCAGGAACGAACGGGTGCCGGTCCCCACCCCCCAGACCGCGTTGACGTGGCGCTGCGGGTCCAGCGACACCGCCTTGCGGTCCTCGGCCAGATGAATGGCCAGCTGCGGCACCCGCAGGATCGGCGAGTCGACCCGGATTAATTTGTGCTCGACGGCTCCGTTGTTTCCGCTGGCAACGCGCACCGAGAGCCTGCCGCTGACACCGAGGTCGCGATCCAGCCACGAGTTCAGCCACGCGCCGCCGTAGGGCTGCAGAGCGACCACCTGCCAGCCCGCCACAAACCGGTCGGGGTGCTGCTTGACCCGCAGGTTGGGGCTGTCGGTATGGGCGCCGACGATGCGGAAGGGCAGCGCATCCGGGGCCTCATGCGCCCGCCACGCGACCAGTGAACCGGCCCGCACGGTGAAGAAGTCGCCCACGGAGTTTGATTCGCCGCCCGCGGCGGACGGCCACGCATCACCCTCGGCGAGCTCGGTGAAGCCCGCCGCAAGCAGCCGCTGCGCCACCGTGAGACAGACGTGGAACGGCGACGGCGACGCGTCGATGAATTCGCACAACCCGTGCGCACTCGGGGACATGGTTCACCATCATCTCCCAAGCCTTTGCCGATAGGGTCGAACGGTGCCCGCACCACAGCCTCAACAGGTTCTGGCGCCGTTGACACCTGCGGCCATCTTCCTGGTGGCCACGGTAGACGAAGAGGCCGAATCAGCCGTCCATGATGCGCTGCCCGACATCTCGGGCCTGGTGCGTTCGATCGGCTTCCGCGATCCGACCAAGCGGCTGTCGGTGATCACGTCGATCGGGTCCGCCGCATGGGACCGGCTGTTCTCCGGGCCGCGCCCGGCCGAACTGCACCCGTTCGTCGAGATCCGGGGCGGCCGCCATCACGCCCCTTCGACGCCCGGAGATCTGCTGTTCCACATCAAGGCCGAGTCGATGGACGTCTGTTTCGAGCTCGCGGGCAAGATCGTCGATGCGATGGGCGGAGCCGTCTCGGTCGTCGACGAAGTGCACGGCTTCAAGTTCTTCGACAACCGCGACCTGATGGGTTTCGTCGACGGCACCGAGAATCCCGACGGCCCGATGGCGGTGTCGGCCACCCAGATCGGCGACGAGGATCCCGACTTCGCAGGCGGCTGCTACGTGCACGTCCAGAAATACGTACACGACATGGGCTCGTGGAACTCGCTGTCGACCGAGGAGCAGGAGCGCGTCATCGGCCGCACCAAACTCGACGACATCGAACTCGACGACGCGGTCAAGCCGGCCAATTCGCATGTCGCGCTCAACGTCATCGAGGACGACGACGGCAACGAGCTGAAGATCGTGCGGCACAACATGCCGTTCGGCGAGGTGGGCAAGGGCGAGTTCGGCACGTACTACATCGGCTACTCGCGCACGCCGGTGGTCACCGAGCGGATGCTGGACAACATGTTCATCGGTGACCCACCCGGAAACACCGACCGCATCCTCGATTTCTCGACCGCCCTGACCGGAGGCATGTTCTTCACGCCTACGGTCGATTTTCTCGATGATCCACCGCCGCTTCCGGATTCGGTCCCCGAGGACAACGAACCGACGAGCACCGTCGCCCCCGTCACCTACGAGGGGTCGCTCGGCATCGGCAGCCTGAAAGGAACTCCCCGATGAACAATCTTTACCGCGACCTGGCTCCGATCACCGAAGCTGCATGGGCGGCGATCGAGGAGGAGGCGACGCGGACCTTCAAGCGGCACATCGCCGGGCGACGGGTCGTCGACGTCAGTGAGCCGGGTGGCCCCGTCACCGCGGCCGTCAGCACCGGCCATCTGCTCGACGTCTCGCCGCCGGGCGACGGTGTGGTGGCCCACTTGCGCGACAGCAGGCCGCTGGTGCGCTTGCGGGTGCCGTTCACGGTGTCGCGGACCGACATCGACGACGTCGAGCGCGGTTCGCAGGACTCGGACTGGGATCCGGTCAAGGAGGCCGCCAAGAAGCTGGCGTTCGTGGAGGACCGGGCGATCTTCGAGGGCTACGAGTCGGCGTCGATCGACGGCATCCGGAAATGCAGCTCCAATCCGCCACTCGCACTGCCCGGTGACGTCCGGGAGATCCCCGATGTGATCGCGCAGGCGCTGTCCGAGCTCCGGCTGGCCGGTGTCGACGGCCCGTATTCCGTGCTGCTCTCGGCCGACGTGTACACGAAGGTCAGCGAGACCACCGAGCACGGCTATCCGATCCGTGAGCACCTCAACCGGCTGGTCGACGGTGAGATCATCTGGGCACCCGCGATCGACGGCGCGTTCGTGCTGTCCACCCGCGGCGGCGATTTCGATCTGCAGCTGGGCACCGACGTCTCGATCGGGTACCTGTCGCATGACGCCGAGACGGTGCAGCTCTACCTGCAGGAGACGCTGACGTTCCTCTGCTACACGGCAGAAGCCTCGGTGGCGCTGGCGCCGTAGCCGGCCGCCAGGAATAAACAGACCGCGATCCGCCTTCTGCCAACAGAGCTTTCACCCTTCGCAGGAGGCGGGTCCTATGACAAACGAATTCGACGGCAACACGGCATTGGTGACGGGGGCGACCGCGGGCATCGGCTTTGCGATCGCCTTGCAACTCGCACGACAAGGCGCTGACGTCATCGTTCACGGGCGCAACGCCGAGCGCGGCGCCAAGGCGGTGCGGGAGATCGAGAATGCAGGCGGCAAGGCACGCTTCATCGCGGCTGACCTCGCCGACGGCGATGACGTCCGTCGGCTCGCAAGTGAGGCAGGCGAGGTGGACATCCTGGTCAACAACGCCGGCGTATATACCTTCGCTGCGACCGTCGACACCGACGACGCCGATTTCGACGCGCACTTCGATACCAATCTGCGGGCGCCGTACATCCTGGTGCAGAAGCTGGTCCCCGGCATGATCGAGCGCGGACACGGCACCGTCGTCAACATCAGCACCGTCGCTGCGACGACGCCATCTGCGCAAGCGGGCATCTACGGCGCCAGCAAGGCGGCGCTGGACCTGCTGACCAAGCTGTGGGCGGATGAGTTCGGCGGGGCGGGGATACGCGTCAATGCCATCGCACCGGGACCGATCGAGACCGAGGGCACCGCGGACATACCTGAGATCGTCGAGGGACTGGGGCGGACCAGGGCACTCCAGCGGGTCGGCGAACCCGATGAGATCGCCCGAGCGGTCGCCTTCATCGCCTCACCCGCAGCAAGTTACATCAACGGTGTGGTGCTACCGGTCGACGGTGGCGCGCAGGCGCTTCGGCCAGCAGCCTAAGCCGCAAGCACGCTGTCCAGCGCGGAGTAGAACAGCCCGAGGCCGTCGTCGGACGGGCCGGTGAGCGCCTCGGTCGCATGCTCGGGGTGCGGCATCAAACCGACCACCCGTCCGTTGGCCGACGCGATGCCCGCGATGTCGCGCATGGAGCCGTTGGGGTTGTCGCGGTAACGGAACACCACCCGGCCTTCGCCCTCGAGCTCGTCGAGAACGGCATTGGCCGCGACATAGCGTCCCTCGCCCGACTTCAGCGGCACCAGAAGGTCCGCCCCGAGTTCGTAACGCGAGGTCCACGCAGAGGAGTTGGACGCCACCTCCAGCCAGAGGTCCCGGCACACGAAGTGCAGCCCGGCGTTGCGCGTCAGCGCGCCCGGCAGCAGCCCGGCCTCGCACAGCACCTGAAAACCGTTGCAAATACCCAACACCGGCATTCCACGGCCCGCCGCCTCGACGACGGACCTCATCACCGGCGCGAACTTGGCGATCGCGCCGCAGCGCAGATAGTCGCCGTAGGAGAAGCCGCCGGGGACGATGACGGCGTCGACTCCCTTGAGATCGGCGTCGGCATGCCACAGGTTGACCGCCTCGGCACCGGCCCGCCGGGCCGCGCGTGCGGCGTCGACGTCGTCGAGTGTGCCGGGAAACGTGATGACGCCCACGCGCGCGGTCATGCGGGTTCCCTGCTGACGGTCCAGTCCTCGATCACGGTGTTCGCCAACAGCGATTCGGCGATCTCCGCGACGGTGGCGTCAGCGATGCTGTCGTCGACCTCGAGCTCAAATCGCTTGCCCTGCCGAACATCTGATATTCCGTCGTAGCCGAGACGGCCCAGTGCGCCGACGATCGCCTGCCCTTGGGGGTCGAGGATTTCGGCCTTCGGCATCACATGCACAACCACCTTTGCCACGGCGCTCACTCTACCGGCGGCCCGGGCCCTACCGCGTCACCGGCACGAATCGAGGTACGCGGCGCACAACGGGGCGGCCATGGCGTCGAGAACCTGCGGGTCGGACACCGGCGGCCAGTCGACCCGCGGTGGGGTGGTCGCCCACATCGCAACCTCGACAACGGTGCTGTTGCGGGGATTGACCAGCAGGTATTCGTGCAGCACCTGCTGCCCGGGAAGCACTCCGCTGACCGCTGCGGCCATTCGGTCGGGCGCGTCGGTGGTCAGCGACGGGGATGTGAGCGGAGAGGTCAGCTGGCAGCCGCGCAGCGCAGCCACCGCCGTGTCGAACACGGCCGACGCGAGCTGGCCGCCACGCGAGGTCTCACCCCGCCAGTGCATCACCTGAACCTGGAGTTGCCACTGCCCTTCCGGCTGCGGGACGACGGCCCGCGACGCCACCGCGAAGGAACGGGCATCGTCGGGGACGGGCGGGGTGCCGCAGGCCTCTTCGAACCGGAAGCGGGGGTTGGTCGCGGTGACGGCAATGCCTGCCAGACCGGGCCAGTGATATGCCGAATACAGCGGAATCGTTGCCGATTCGATCCACGCCGAATCCGGGATGCGGTCACAGTTCGGCGGGCAGTCCCTGGGCAGCGCATACGCGGGCACGACAGGGCTCGCCGCCATGGCCAATCCACAGGCCGCCAGTACCGCTGCCAGCATCATTCGCATCGTCCACCACCCCTGAGCGCACAATATAGGCATGCAATTGACGCATTTCGGGCATTCATGCCTACTCGCCCAATTCGACGACGAATCCGTGTTGTTCGATCCGGGGACCTTTTCGCATGGGTTCGAAGGGATCACCGGGCTGTCGGCGATCCTGATCACGCATCAACACCCCGACCACGCCGACACCGAGCGGCTTCCCGCGCTGGTGGACGCCAACCCGCAGGCGGCGCTCTACGCGGACCCGCAGACCGCGGAACAGCTGGGCGCGCCGTGGCAGGCCGTGCACGTCGGCGACGAATTCGCCATCGGCACGTTGGCGGTTCGGGGAGTCGGTGGCAGGCACGCGGTGATCCATCCGGAGATCCCCGTGATCGACAACATTTCCTACCTCATCGGCGATGGCGACCACCCGGCCCGGCTGATGCATCCCGGCGACGCGCTGTTCACGCCGGGCGAACCGGTGGACGTGCTCGCCACCCCCGCCGCGGCGCCGTGGATGAAAATCTCTGAGGCCGTTGACTATCTGCGCGCGGTCGCACCGGCGCGCGCAGTACCGATTCACCAGGCGATCATCGAACCCAACGCGCGCGGCATCTACTACGGCAGGCTCTCCGAGATGACCGACACCGACTTCCAGGTGCTCGAACCCGAAAACGGCACAATCACGCGGTCGGCCGCGGCCTTCTAGGCCGTGTCGCGCGCGGCGGCCCGGCCCGCGGCCCGGCCGGAGAAGATGCAACCGCCGAGGAATGTGCCCTCCAACGAGCGGTAGCCGTGCACGCCGCCGCCGCCGAAACCGGCGGCCTCACCCGCCGCGTACAGTCCGGCGAATACCTCGCCGTCGGCCCGGAGCGCTCGTGAGTCGAGATCGGTTTCCAAGCCGCCCAACGACTTCCGGGTGAGGATATGCAGTTTGACGGCGATCATCGGGCCGGCCTTCGGGTCGGTCAGCCGGTGCGGGGCGACGACGCGGGTGAATCGGTCGCCGAGATAGCCGCGGGCGGCTCGGATCGCCGTCACCTGGGTGTCCTTGGTGAACCGGTTGGCGACCTCGCGGTCGCGCGCGGTCACTTCGCCTTCGACGACGTCGTAGTCCAGGGGCATGACGTCGGGGACGGCGTTCATCGCCGACACCAAGTCCCGCAACGAGTTTGCGCTGACGAAGTCGACGCCCTTGTCCACGAACGCCTGCACCGGCGGCGGCGGGCCCGGACGGACCCGGGCGAGCACGTCACGCACGCTGCGGCCGGTGAGGTCGGGGTTCTGCTCCTGCCCGGACAGCGCGAACTCCTTGGAGATGATGCGGGTGTTCAGCACGAACCAGGTGTAGTCCTGTCCGGTGCGCGCAATGTGTTCCAAAGTGCCCAGGGTGTCGAAGCCCGGATACAGCGGTGCGGGTAGCCGTTTCCCGTTGGCGTCCAACCACAGTGACGACGGTGCGGGCAGAATGCGGATGCCGTGCGCGGGCCAGATCGGGTCGTAGTTGGTGATGCCTTCGGTGTAGTGCCACATCCGGTCGCTGTTGATCACGTGCGCACCGGCCGACTCGCTGATCCCGATCATCCGGCCGTCGACGTGGGCGGGCACACCGCTCAGCAGCTGGTCGGGCACCCGGCCCATCCGCTTCGGCCAGTTCTGGCGGACCAGGTCGTGGTTACCGCCGATGCCTCCGCTGGCAACGACGACCGCCTGCGCGCGGAACTCGAACTCGCCGACGGCTTCTCGAGACGACGCCACTCCGCGCGCCGCGTCCGTCGGCTCCAGTACGACGCCGCGCACGCCGACGACGGCACCGTCGGACACGATGAGCTCGTCGACGCGGTGCCGGTGTGCGAACGCGACCTTGTCATTGCCTGTCAGCCGTCGCGCGAAGATCTCCACGATCGCGGGTCCGGTCCCCCAGGTCACGTGGAATCGCGGCACCGAGTTGCCGTGCCCGCGCGCGTCGTAGCCACCACGCTCGGCCCAGGCGACGAGCGGGAAGGTCTTGAGCCCCCGCGCGCGCAGCCAACTGCGCTTCTCGCCCGCCGCGAAATCGACGTACGCGTGTGCCCATTGCCGCGGCCAATGGTCCTCGGGGCGATCGAACGCCGCGGTGCCCAGCCAGTCCTGCAGCGCGAGCGCATGGCTGTCGCGAATGCCCAGCCTGCGCTGTTCGGGACTGTTGACGAAGAACAGGCCGCCGAACGACCAGAACGCCTGCCCGCCGACGTTGGCGGCGTTCTCCTGGTCGACGATCAGCACGCGACGACCGCGTTCGACCAGCTCACACGCGGCGACCAGCCCGGCCAGCCCGGCTCCGACGACGATGACATCAGCATCTGCCATGGCCGCCAATCTAGCGACCCGTTCCGGTCAGGCTGCGTCGGTGAGGGCCGGGTCCAGTCGCCACTGATAGACCGCCGGGACACACTGGTGCATCAGCGCAAGGTCGACGGCGTCGAGCATGGCCTGCCGCGGGCCAGGACGGTCCAGGTGCCGGGCCGCCACCGCGACCCGCACGATACCCCCGCGGCGGGCGGTGCGCTCCGCCGACAGCACGAGGGTGCGGCACCACCACTGCTCGGACAGAAATCCTTCGCCGATACCGAGCACGCGCGCCCGCTCGGTCGTCTTGCGCACCAGGTCGCTGATTCCGCTCAAGCCGGCCAGGAGCCGGAACCCATTGCGCGGCAACGCGCTTATCGTTCCCTGCGACACGTTCCAGCCCGGCGCGGCAAAGAGCCGGGTGCGCAGGCCGAGGTGCTCGAGCACCCGATCGGCGCCCATCAGCCGCAGGTTCGCCTCATGGGCAGGAAGAGTCGCGAACTCGCTGCGCCGTTTCTTGGTTGCCGCCTCGTCGAAGCCGTGCAGCACGATGGCGTCGCCGCGACTCCGCCGCGCGGCAAGCCATTCCACCGTCGAGGCATCGCGATCCAGCCGATAGCCGCCCTTCAGCTTGGGCGCGACGAGAAACGAGGACGGAACCGCCCGCTCGTCTAGTTGTGCGCAGAACGCTTCGACAGCCGGAAGCGTCTGCTCACTGATCCCGGAAATCGACACCAACAGTTGTCCAGCCACGTCGCCCATTGTGGCAACGCCAGGTGACGCAACGGTTTACGACACTCAGACGGCAGTTGTCTATCGCGTTATTGCGGCAGGACCGCCTCGATGGCCTCGACCACCTCTGGTGCGTCTGGTTCTGTGCGCGGCCGGAACCGCTTCACGACCCTGCCTCCGGGGGCGAGCAGGAACTTCTCGAAATTCCACTGCACGTCACCTGCTTCACCGGAGGCGTCTGGCGTTTTGGTCAGCGCGGCGAACAGCGGGTGCCGTTCCGACCCGTTGACGTCGGTCTTGGCCAGCAGCGGAAAGGTGACACCGTAGTTGTCGGAGCAGAACGTCTGGATCTCCTCGGCGGTGCCCGGCTCCTGACCCATGAATTGGTTGCATGGCACACCGATCACCGTCAGTCCCCGATCGCGGTAATCCTGCGCGATCTTCTCCAGCGCGCTGTATTGCGGCGTCAGACCGCATTTCGAGGCGACGTTGACGACCAGCACTGCGCCGTCGGCGAGTTCGGCCAGCGTCGTCGGCTTGCCGTCGAGGGTGGTGAGTGCGATGTCGGTGAGCGGCGTGTCCGTCATGGCCCGAACACTACCGGTAGCTAGGTTCCGAACAACATGCCGGCCACCCGGCGCACGGTAGCCATCGCGTCGGCGTCGTCGTCGATGGCCTTGTTGAGCCACAGCAGCGAAAAGCCATGCACCAGAGACCATGCCGCGAGCGCCGCCGCCTGCGGATCGCCCTTGGCGCGTGGGTCGTCGAGGGTTCCAACGCCGGTGGCCAGTTCGGTGCCCGCCGCGTTCTCTGCGGCGACCAGATCCGGGTCGGTGGCGTTGTACAGCGACTTGTCGAACATCACTGCGTAGTGGCCGGGATGGTCGATGGCGAACCGGACGTAGGCCAACGCCGCTTCGATGAAGTCCGGCCGGGCGCCGGTGAGCGCATCGGCCAGCATGCCGAACCCCTCGGTCGCCATCGCGGTGAACAGGCCACGGCGGTCGGTGAAGTGATGGGCCGGGGCAGCATGCGAAACTCCGGCCGCCCGGGCCAGCTCGCGTAACGAGAGGCCGTCGGCGCCACGCTCGGCGACAAGCGTGGCCGCCTCGGCCAGGATCGCGGCCTTCAGATCGCCGTGGTGATAGCTGTCTCTGCTGCCCATGTGGCCATCATAGCCTGGAATCTTGACAGTGCCTAGATTGTTGTCTAGCGTGCATCTTGTCACTGTCTAGATAGGAGTCGAAGAATGGCCGTCATCGTCACGCTCGTGCTGGGGACGCTCGGAGCCCGGCTGGTCGGCTGGCTGGGTGTGGACTACGTCGACACCTGGCCGTCGGCGATCGCCGTCGGGCTTGCCGCGATGTTCGTCGTCACCGGGATCGCGCACTTCGTCAATCCGCTGCGCCGGGACATGATCGCGATCGTGCCGCCGCGGCTGCCCGCGCCCGGCCTGCTCGTCACCATCACCGGGGTGCTCGAACTGCTCGGTGCCGTCGGGCTGCTGTATCCGCCCACCCGGGTGGCCGCCGCCGTCTCACTGTTCGTGCTGATGTTGGTGATGTTTCCGGCCAACGTCCATGCGTCGCGGATGCCCAACCCGCCGAAATCCATGAACACCCGGTTGCCGTTACGGACGATCGAGGAGATCGTCTTCGTAGGCGCCGCCCTCGTGGTTGGCCTTGGCGGCATCCAGTAGCCACGCGTACTGGAACGCCGCCTCCTTCCAGCGCTCGTAACGACCGCTGATCCCACCATGGCCGGCGCTCATCTCGGTCTTCAACAGCACCGGATGGGCGTCGGTCTTGGTGTGCCGCAGCGCCGCAACCCATTTCGCCGGCTCCACGTACAGCACCCGGGTGTCGTTGAGCGACGTCATTGCCAGGATCGGCGGATAGTCCTTAGGCGCGACGTTCTCGTACGGCGAGTAGGACTTCATGTAGTAGTAGACATCGCTGTCCGCCAACGGGTTTCCCCACTCGTCCCACTCGGTGACGGTGAGCGGGAGCGACGGGTCGAGGATCGTCGTCAGCGCGTCGACGAACGGCACCTGCGCCAGCATCCCTGCGAACAGTTGCGGGGCCAGGTTGGCCACGGCACCGACCAACAGCCCGCCTGCACTGCCGCCGAGCGCGACGAGGTTCTCCGGCCGGGTCACATCGGTGTTGATCAGATGTGCTGCCACGGCGATGAAGTCGGTGAAGGTGTTCGCCTTCTCCAGCAGCTTGCCGTGCTCGTACCAAGGGCGCCCGAGCTCGCCGCCGCCACGCACATGGGCGATGACGAACACCATGCCGCGGTCGAGCAGCGACAGCCGCGCGATCGAGAACCGCGGGTCCTCGCACGATTCGTAGGCGCCGTAGCCGTACAGCAGCGTCGGCGCCGGGAACTGCAGGCCGGCTCGGTGGATGATCGACACCGGCACCCGCGCCCCGTCGGGGGCGACCGCCCAGTCGCGGCGTTCGACGTAGTCCTCGGGGCGGTAGTCGCCGAGCACCGGTTGTTCGCGCAGCAGCGTCCGCTCGCCCGAGGCGAGGTCGACGTCGTAGATGCGCACGGGGGTGACGAACGACGTCGCACCGATCCGCATCTTGGGCGAGTCCCAGTTGGGGTTAGCGCCAAGGCCGACCGACATCAGCTCGGATTCGAACGTCAACTCCTCCGGACGGCCGTAGACGCCGTCGGCGTACACGGGCCAGAGCTGAATTCGTGGCAATGCCTCGCGCCGATAGCTGACCACCAGGTGCCCGGCGAAGGCGTCGACCGCGTCGAGACGGACATCGTCGCGGTGCTCGATGAGCGTTCGGACTGCGGTCGGATCGCTCACCGGTGCCTCGACGAGGGTGAAGTTCTCTGCGCCGTCGTTGTGCAGGATGAGGAAGCGGTCTTCGCCGCCGACGACGGCGTGTTCGACGGAGTACTCGACGAGTTCCCGTCGCGGCCACACGGGGACGAACTCGGCCTCCGCGTCGGTGGCGTCGGCGTACCTGATCTCCGAGGTCACGGAGCTGCCCGCGGCGATGATCACATACTTGTCGCTGCGGGTGCGGCCCACCGCGAGCCAGAACCGCTCGTCGGGTTCGTGGTAGACCTTCTCGGCGGGCAGGCCCGCACCGATGCGGTGCCGCCACACGGTGTCCGGCCGCCATGCGTCGTCGACCGTCGTGTAATAGATGGTCCGGTTGTCGGCGGCCCAGGTCGCGCCCGCGCCGATGCCGACGATCTCGTCGTCGTACAGTTGGTTGGTGCGCAAGTCCTTGAACCGCAATGTGTATCGCTCGTCGCCGCGGACGTCGATCGAATAGGCCAACGTGTGGGCGTCGACGCTGATTGTGGCGGCGCCAAGCGCGAAGAACTCGTGGCCCTCCGCCTCGATATTCTCATCGAGCAGCACCTGTTCGCCGGGGATCTCGGTGTGCTCGTCAAACTGCGGGGGCGTCCAGTCGTCGGGATCGGCTATCGGACAACGGCAGTGCACGCCGTACTGCTTGCCCTCGAAGCTTCGGCTGTAGTACCACCAGTCGTTGCGGCGGGTGGGCACCGACAGGTCCGTTTCCTTGGTGCGCGCCTTGATCTCGTCGAAGATCTTCTGTCGCAGTGGGGCCAGGTGATCGGTGATCTGTTCCGTGTAGGAGTTCTCCGCCTCCAGGTACTCGATCACCGCGGGATCGGCTTTGTCGCGCAGCCACTCGTACGGGTCGATGAAGACGTCGCCGTGATACTCGCGGCGGTGCTCCACCCGTTTCGGCCTGGGCGGTACCGCAGCTTCTGTCATGCCTCGACTCCCACTCGCTCCGGTCCTCGCTCGTTCCTCGCTGCGATCCTCACTCGCGATCGTCTTCGGGAAGTCATGCCTCGGGGCCGATCCAGTCGGCGAACTGCAGGCCCGAAATGCGCTCGTATGCATTGATATAGCGCTCTCGAGTGGCATCCACGATGGTGGCCGGCAACGGGGGCGGCGGCTGGTCGCTTGCGCGGTCCCAACCCGATTCCGGACTCGTCAGCCAGTTGCGGACGAACTGCTTGTCGAAACTGGGCTGGACGACGCCCTCCTGGTATGTGTCGACGGCCCAGTACCGCGACGAGTCCGGCGTGAAGACCTCGTCGGCAAGCACAAGGTTGCCGTGCTCGTCGACGCCGAACTCGAACTTGGTGTCGGCGATGATGATTCCCTTCGTCAGCGCGTGGTCGGCGGCCCGGATGTAGGTCTGCAGGGTGAGGTCGCGCAGCTGGTTGGCGCGGACGGCGCCGACCATGTCGATCACGTCGGCGAACGAGATGTTCTCGTCGTGCTGGCCGAGCTCGGCCTTGGTGGCCGGCGTGAACAGCGGGGTGTCGAACTTGCTGGCCTCGCTGAGACCGGGCGGCAGCGCGATGCCGCTCACCTCGCCGGTCTGCTGATAGTCGAGCAGCCCCGAACCCGTCAGGTAGCCGCGGGCGACACACTCCACCGGAATCATGTCGAGTTTGCGCACCACCAGCGCGCGGCCCAGCAGGTCGGCGGGGATGCGCGGATCGTCCGGCGGTCCGGCGAGGTGGTTGGGCGCCTGCGTGTAGTCGAAGAAGAACACGCTCATCGCGGTCAGGATGCGGCCCTTGTCGGGTATCTCGTTGTCGAGGATGAAGTCGAATGCCGAGATGCGGTCGCTCGCGACGAACAGCAGGTGGTCGTCGTCGACGCGGTAGATCTCGCGAACCTTGCCGCTTGCCAGATGCGGGTAGTCGGAGAGAGCTGGGCGCATCGGGTCAGCCTAGCGGTCGATGTGTGTTGGGATCGACGGCATGACATCGAGGTATGTGCCCTACGCCACCACTCCGGCCCGGCTGCTCGCGCAGTTGTTCAGTGACTTCGTTGTCGCGGTCTGGATCGCCCTCTGGGTGGTGATCGGAATGGCCGTGCATTCGGCTGTGGCCGCCATCGCCGAATTCGGCAGCGACGTCCAGAGCGGCGCCGAAGGGATCGCGGGCAACCTCGATTCCGCGGGCGAGAACGCAGGGAACGTGCCGCTGATCGGCGACGCGCTGAGCAGCCCGTTGACCGCCGCGGGTGGTTTCGCCCGCGACATCGCCGGAGCGGGCCAACAGCTGTACACCACGGCGAGCTGGCTGGCGTGGCTGCTGGCGCTCGCGGTGGCCGCGCCGCCGATCATGGCGATCGCGGCGCCGTGGCTGGTGCTGCGGTTGCGGTTCTTCCGGCGTAAGTGGGTGGCGCTGACGCTGGCCAGGACGCCTGCGGGCGAGCAATTGCTCGCGCTGCGGGCGCTGGCCAACCGCCCGCTCGCCAAGCTCGCGGCGATCAACCCGGACCCGGTTGGCGCGTGGCGACGCGAAGACGTCACGGCCATCAGCGGCCTGGCGGCGCTGGAGCTCCGCGCGGCTGGCGTCGCCCGCCGCCGCACCTAGCCGTATCAGCGATTTCGGCGTGATTTGTTGCGCTCAGCGATACAAATCACGCCGAAATCGCAACAGGTAAGCACCCACGCCGCAAGCGCGAATGCGTCAGCTTTCACGCTTCCAGTTCGACGATCAGATGCCGGATACCGGTGTGCCGGTTGCTTCGGGTCCACTCCACCGGCTTGACGACCTTGGCGGACGAGAACCTGCCGAGCAGCTCCTCGAACAGCACCCGCAGCTCCAACCGGGCAAGGTTAGCGCCGAGGCAGTAGTGAACACCCTGACCGAAACCTAAGTGCGGGTTCGGCTTCCGCGCGATGTCGAAGGTGTCGGGCTTGTCGAAAGCCGCCGGGTCGCGGTTGGCCGAACCCTCCCAGATCTGCACCTTCTGCCCGGCCTCGATCGCACACCCACCCAACTCGACGTCGCGGGTGGCGGTACGACGCTTCGACGGCGACGGCGAGGTCCAGCGCACCATCTCCTCGACGGCGGTCGGCAACAGCGAAAGATCCCGGCGCAGCAACGCGAGCTGGTCGGGATGGTCGGCAAGCGCCAGCAGCCCGCCCGCGACGGCGTTGCGCGTCGTCTCCGCACCAGCGCTGAAGAGCAGGCTGAAGAACAGGTAAAGCTCAAGATCGGAGAGCCCGTCCTCGTCCACCGTCGCGTTCGCGACGACCGACAGCATGTCGTCGGTCGGCTTGGCCCGCTTTGCGGAGATCAGCTCCTGTCCGTAGGTGTACATTCGCGTCCCGGCCTCCTCGACCGACAGCTGCGACAGGGACGCCTTTCGGGAGCCGCCAAAGTCGAACTGCGGCTCGATGGCCTCGAAGAGCCAATGCCGTTCGGATTCAGGAACTCCCAGCAGAATGCAGATCATCTGCATCGGCAGCTCCGCGGCCACTTCGATCACGAAGTCGAGCGCCTCCCCCGGCACCACGGCATCCAGCAGTCGCTGGGTGCGGGTGCGCAGGTCGTCTTCGACACGGCGGATCATTCGGGGCGTCAGGCCGGAGCTGACGAGCCGGCGGATCTGGGAATGCCGCGGGTCGTCCATCATGTTGAGTACCTGGCCCGCGATGGCAAGGTCCTGAAGCAGCGTGCCGCCGTACGGGCGCTCACCGCCGGTCACCGACGAGTACGTCTCCGGATCACGCAGCACCGCAAGGGTTTCGGCATGACTGGCGACCGACCAGAACCCCTCATCGTCCGGCGTGTTGTCGGTTGGTGCGTGCCAGTACACCGGCGCCTCGCGGCGATGGAGCTTGAACAGCTCGTGCGGAAATCCGTCGGCGAAGTTGTCCAGATCGGTGAAATCGATCCCGGCCAGCGAACCGGCCACCGTCACAGGATCGCGCCCGAGGTGTACTTGGCCGCCTCGGGATAGCGGCTCACCAGTTCGTCGACCGCGGCGACGACGGCGTCGATCTGACTGCCCGCCGCGCCGGTGAACGCCTGCTTGTCGGCCAACGCCGCGTCCAGCGCGGGCCGGTCCAGCGGCAGCCGTCGATCGGCCGCGAGCCGGTCCAGCAGATCCGGTTCGGCCCCACGTTCGCGCATCGCGAGCGCGACCGCGACCGCGTTCTCCTTGATGACCTCATGCGCCGCCTCGCGACCCATCCCCGCACGCACCGCCGCGATCAGGATCCTGGTGGTCGCCAGGAACGGCAGATAGCGGTCGAGTTCGCGCTGAATCACCGCGGGATACGCGCCGAACTCGTCGAGCACAGTCAGGAATGTCTCGGTCTGCCCGTCGATGGCGAAGAACGCGTCGGGCAGTGCGACCCTGCGCACCACCGAGCAGAACACATCGCCCTCATTCCATTGCGCCCCAGCGAGTTCGGCCGTCATCGACGCATACCCGCGCAGGACGACCTGCAATCCGTTGACGCGCTCACACGACCGCGAGTTCATCTTGTGCGGCATCGCCGACGAACCGACCTGCCCGGGAGCGAAGCCCTCCGTCACCAGCTCGTGGCCTGCCATCAACCGGATGGTGTGCGCCAGCGACGACGGCCCCGCACCCACCTGCACCAGCGCCGAAAGGACTTCGTGGTCGAGCGACCGCGGGTAGACCTGCCCGACGCTGGTCAGCACCTCGGTGAAACCCAGGAATTCCGCGACCCGGCGCTCCAGGTCGGCCAGCCGCGCGGGATCACCGCCCAACAGGTCGAGCATGTCCTGCGCGGTGCCCATCGGCCCCTTGATCCCCCGCAGCGGATACCGGTCGATCAGGTCACGCAACCGCGTCAGCGCGATCAGCATCTCCTCGGCCGCCGACGCGAACCGCTTGCCCAACGTCGTCGCCTGCGCGGCGACATTGTGACTGCGGCCGGCCATCACCAGGTCGCGGTAGCTCATCGCGCGCTCGGCCAACCGCGCCACCACCGCAACCCCGTGCGTGAAAACGAGTTCCAGGGATCGGCGGATCTGCAGCTGCTCAACGTTTTCCGTCAGGTCCCGACTCGTCATGCCCTTGTGCACATGCTCATGGCCGGCCAGCGCGTTGAACTCCTCGATGCGGGCCTTGACGTCGTGGCGGAGCACCCGCTCGCGCTCGGCGATCGAGGCCAGGTCGACGTCATCGATCACCCGCTCGTAGTCGGAAAGAACTGAGGAAGGCACAGCTGCGCCTTCTGTGCCCAGCTCTGACCTGTGCGCGCACCACGGCCAGCCAGAGTCGGCGCTCGGCGACGATCTTGGCCTCCGGTGACCAGATCGCCACCATCTCGTCGCTGGCGTACCTGCTGGCCAGCACGTTGGGGATCGTCACAGTCTCACAGCTTACGGCCCGGATGGTGCAGGGTAGCTGCATGTACTTCGTTGGACTCGACCTGGCGTGGGGCGACAAAAACCAGACGGGTGTCGCGGCGATCGACTCCGATGGCCGCCTTCACCATGTTGGCGCAGCGCAGGATGACGCCAGCATCATCGACGCCATCGGCCCGTTTGTCGGAGGCGACTGTCTGGTGGCCATCGATGCGCCGTTGATCGTGAAGAACTCGACCGGTTTCCGGCCGTGCGAGACCGTGTTCAACCGCGACTTTCAGCCGTTCGAGGCGGGCGCGCGCCCGGCGTACACCGACAAGCCCGAATTCAAGGATCCTCGTGGCGCCCGGTTGGCGGCCGCGCTCGATCTCGACATGGATCCCGCCTCCACTGCGAGCCGACGTGCCATCGAGGTCTTCCCCCACCCGGCGACCGTCGTGTTGTTCGAGCTCGAAAAGACCCTCAAGTACAAAAGGGGCCCGTTCGGCGATCGCCAGCGCGACCTGCTCAAGTTGATGACGCTGATCGAGGGCCTCGACGAGGCAACACCGCGCCTTCGAGCGAATCGCAGTGCGGCGTGGGTGGAATTGCGAAGGCGGGTGGAAGTCGCCAGCCGACCGGTACATCTTGACCGGGACGAAGATCCCGTCGATGCCGTGCTGTGCGCCTACGTCGCGCTGTTCTGGTACCAACGACCCGACGACGTCACCATCTACGGCGACTTCGAGACGGGCTACATCGTCACCCCGAGCCTGCCACCCGATGTGTCGTCCACCCCGCACCGCCGTGCGGTGCCGCCGCCCATTGACGAACTCCACGAACGGCTTACGCGGCTGACGGTGCTCCTCGAGGATGCACAACTCGAGTTGAGGACGATCCGCGAACGGCTGTACCGATTGTGAGCCAGCAGAGCTAGTCGGGAGCGTCGGCCAGATGCGTCGGGTCGGTGATGCCTGCGCCGCGCACTCCGAGCTGCTTGTTGATCGCCATGGTGACGAAGAACAGCACGATGCCGATGGCAACGAGGATGCCCGCAAGTAGGTACTGCTGCGACGGCCGTCCCGACAGCGGCGTCACGAGATACACCGAGGTGAGGAACCCGATGACCGGCAATATCGTCGGCGTCTTGAAGTGCCCGCCCGACGCCTGTACGTCGCTGCGCAACACCAGAACCGCGACGTTGACGACGGCGAACACCGCAAGCAGCAATAGCGATGTGGTTCCGCCGAGCAGGCTGATCGCCTTGTCGTTGGCGAACGCCGTGACGTAGATGATCAGGCCGAAGGCGATCGATGTGGTGAACAGGATGGCCACCCACGGGGTGCGGGTCCGCGGATGCACCGTTCCGAGCACCGGCGGCAGCACGTGCTGGCGAGCCATGCCGTAGATCAGCCGGCTGGCCATCAGCATGTTGATCAGCGCCGTGTTCGACACCGCGAACATCGTGATGAACGGGAGGATCTTGTCGATCGGCAGTCCCGGCGCGCCGGCCTTGACGACCTCGACCAGCGGGGTGTCGCTGGCCTCGAGCTCACCGACCGGCACCAGCGCGACGGCCACGATCGACACAAGGATGTAGACGATCCCGGCGATGGTCAGGCCCGTCAACAGCATCTTCGGGAAGATCTTCACCGGATCCTTGGTCTCCTCGGCCATGTTCACCGAGTCCTCGAAGCCCACCATCGCGAAGAACGCCAGCGAGGTCGCGGCCGTGACAGCCATGAACGCGTTCTTGTCCTCTGCGGTGTCGAACGCGACCACGCGGGAGAAGTCGACGTCGGCGCCCCCGGTGAACGCCCATAGGCCGACCAGAATCACCACCAGCAGGCCGGTGATCTCGATGATGGTCAGGAATACGTTCAGCTTGACGCTTTCGCCCACGCCACGCAGATTCACCAGAGCCAGTGCGGTCATGAAGAACAGCGCCAGCGCGACGATACCGGCTGTCCCCAAACTGAAGTCGAATCCTTTGAAGAAGTTCGCCGAGAACGTCCGGGCCGCGGTCGACGCCGACGTGATTCCGGAGCACATCACCACAAAGGCAATAAGGAATGTCACGAACTGGATGCCAAACGCCTTGTGCGCGTAGAGCGCAGCGCCGGCCGCCTGCGGGTACTTGGTGACAAGCTCGAGATAACTGAAGGCGGTGACGGTGGCGATTAGGAATGCCACCAGGAACGGAATCCATGCCGCCCCACCGACTTCGGCGGCCACATCACCGGTCAGCGCGTACACGCCGGTGCCCAGAATGTCGCCCACCACGAACAGCAGCAGCAGACCCGGGCCCATCACCCGTTTGAGTTCAGGCTGCTTATCGACGGTATCGGCTTGGCTCATGCGCCGACCTCGCAGGCTCGGCCGCCGCATTCAGAGAACATGATTCGCTCGCAAGCTTCGCTCATAACGGCCTCCCTGTTAGACCGGCTGTGGGTACCCCATCATTGACCAGCATCAAACAGGCCGCACCTGCAATGGCTTAAAGAGGCGCCGAACCGCGATGCCGGCTAGCCGGATGCTGCGGTGAGCACGGGCGCCGAGATCGGCGCCGTGATCGGTGCCAGCACGTCGATGACGTCGATCAACGTGACGCGCGCAGCGCTGCGGGGACCGTCGCCGTCATCGACGAGGGCCGCCACCACTGCGCCGTCGACGGCACAGACGAGCGCGGGCACCAGTTCCGCACGAAGTGATCGGCCGCACCGCTCGACGACTTGCACGACCGCGTCGGTTCGCTGTTGCAGAATCCGCCGTTGCACCTCGCGCAGCGCCGGTTGACGCGCGCACGCGATGTAGCGCTCGTACCGCGAAATCAACTGCTCGCTGATCTGCGTTTCGGGGTCGTCACCGACGAGCAGGTCCACCAACACATCGACGGTCGACTCGGCGCCGCGACGTCGCCGCGACAACGACGCCACCCGCTCGCGCAGCTGCTGTGCTTCGAGTGCGCCGACGTGTTCGACGGCCTTCACGATCAGATCGTCGAGGGAGGAGAAGTAGTAGGTCGTCGCCGCCAGCGGCAGGCCGGCCCGCCTCGCGACGGCGCGATGGCGCACGGCGTCGAAGCCGCCTTCGCACAGAAGCGCGGCAGCGGCGCTGACCAGCGCGTACTGCCTGCGTACTCCCTTAGGAGTCACCGCTGCCGTCACGCTTAGCATGCTGCCAGTCGCCCGCGGCCGACATGGCTCTTTCGGCTAAAGCTAAGCCTTTACACAGGAAGTCGGCACACCGACCGGTTTGGATGCATTGCCAAAAATGCCGCCCGACGGTGCGCCGGGTCCCAATGGCATGATGGCCCGCATGCCAGAGCGACCGAGGCGAGCGCGAGTGAGGATCGCAGCGAGGGACGAGCGAGGACCGGAGCGAGCGCGGAGCCGAGGCAATCAGCTGAGCCGCCGGGCGATGATGCGTCTCGGTGTCAGTGCCGCAGCGGGCGCCGTCGGCGCCTTCGCACTCGGCACACTGCGCGAAACGGGTCCGTCCGTCGCGGGTCCGCCGGTCGAGATGACGAGCGCCGGAACTCCCCTTGCACCACTGGCACCGCCCGCCCCGCTGGAACCCCCGCCGACCGCGGCGCCGACGTACGTCAACGGATCGTTCGTGTCGGCCGCGCGCGGTGGAATCGACACCAGCTGGGCGATCGCGCGACCCCCCGGTCAGACCGAACAGCTGCGGCCCGTCATCGCCCTGCACGGCAAGGGCGCCGACGCGGCCCAGGTGATGGCAGGCGGCGTGGAGCAGGGTCTGGCCCAGGCGGTCGCCGCCGGCCTGCCGCCCTTCGCGGTGGTGGCCGTCGACGGCGGGGGAGGCTACTGGCACAAGCGGGGTTCGGGCGAGGACTCCGGCGCGATGGTGCTCGATGAACTGATTCCCATGCTCAGCTCACAGGGTCTGGACACCTCGCGGGTGGCCTTCCTCGGCTGGTCGATGGGTGGCTACGGCGCATTGCTGCTTGGCGCGCGACTCGGCGCGGCACGCACCGCCGCGATCTGTGCGGTCAGCCCGGCGTTGTGGACGTCGTCCGGTGCGGCCGCACCCGGGGCATTCGACGGCGCAGACGATTACGCGGCCAACAGCGTGTGGGGTCTGCCGGCTCTCGGGTCGATACCGATCCGGATCGACTGCGGCAACAGCGATCCCTTCTACTCGGCCACCCAGCAGTTCATCGCCGAGCTGCCGAACCCACCGTCGGGCGGCTTCTCGCCGGGCGGACACGACGGCGGGTTCTGGAGTTCGCAGCTGCCAGCGGAACTGGTGTGGATCGCGCCGCTCTTAACAGCGTAGTCGGCTTAGACGGTGATCTGGCCCTCGGCCGCGGCGAGTCCGATGTCGCTGCGAAAGTGGCTGCCGGGCAACCGGATAGACTTCATCAGGCCATAGGCATCCTCGCGGGCTGCCGCCAGGTCGGTACCTGTCCCGACCACAGACAGCACTCGCCCACCGGAGGAGACGACGGTGCCGTCGTCGCGTCGGACGGTTCCGGCGTGCAGGACGCCTTCGGCTTCCGTGCCGACGATGACGTCGCCCACCCGGGGCCGTCCCGGATAGTTCTCGGCGGCCAGCACCACGGTCACCGCTGCGCCGTCGCGCCATCGCAGCGGCGGCTGTTCGGCAAGGCTTCCGGTGGCCGCGGCGTGGAGCAGTTGGCCGAGTGGCGAGTCGAGCAGTGCCAGCACGGACTGCGTTTCTGGATCGCCGAAGCGGCAGTTGAACTCGACCACGGCCGGTCCGCGCGATGTGATGGCCAGCCCGGCGTACAACAGACCGGAGAACGAGCTGCCGCGCTTGACAAGCTCTGCAGCAACGGGTTTCACGATGCCGTTGACGATCTGGTCTGTCACGTCGGCAGGCAGCCAGGGCAGCGGGGCATAGGCACCCATGCCACCGGTGTTGGGTCCGGTGTCGCCGTCGCCGACCCTTTTGAAGTCTTGGGCGGGCAGCAGCGGCACCACGGTCTCGCCGTCGACGACGCAGAACAGCGATACCTCAGGCCCGTCGAGGAACGACTCGAGCAACACCGGATGACCCGCGTCGAGCAGGCTGGCCGCATGCGCCCTCGCGGCGTCGCGGTCGGCCGTCACCACCACGCCCTTGCCTGCGGCCAGGCCGTCGTCCTTGACCACCCACGCCGCGTCGCCGCTGCTCGGCCCGAACCGATCCAATGTCGTGTCGAGGTGCGCGGGGTTGTCGACGATCTCGCTCGTCGCGGTCCGGACGCCCGCCGCGGACATCACGTCCTTGGCGAACGATTTCGAGCCCTCGATGCGTGCGGCTTCCTTCGTCGGCCCGAAGCACGCGATCCCGGCGGCGCGCACCGCGTCGGCCACCCCGAGCACCAGGGGCACCTCAGGGCCGATCACCACCAGGTCTGCGCCGATCTTCTGGGCCAATCCGGTGACCGCGTCGCCTGCGGAGATGTCGACCTCGTACTGGTCGGCGATCGCCGAAGTGCCCGCATTGCCGGGCGCGATCGCCAGGGTCTCCACGTCGGGGTCGTTGCGCAGCGCCAGCAGCAGCGCATGCTCACGGGCTCCGGATCCGATCACGAGAACTCGCACGGTTGCCAACCCTAATCGCACCGCCTGTAGGTTCTCGACTCGGTGGCAGATCGCGCTGCTTCGATCCGCAGGTTCCCAAGATTCTCATCGAAATGGCCGACGAGTTCTTCTCATCTTCCTTCTCGGCCTGGCGGCTGACGGCGTCGGTCATCGTCCGCAACGCCCGCGGCAGTAGCCGTTGCGCGACGCGCTTGCGCCGCTGGTCGTGTTCGTCGCCGTCGCTGTTTAGCGTCGTGCCGCGTGACAGCCGCTTGAAGACACCGCTCAGGCCCACCCCTTCGCCGGAGATGAAGCATTGTGCGATGCGGGTCGACGGGGACGTCGGCGGGCCTACGCATCGGCGCCGGTATGGGCGGGTGGCGCGAAAACCGGCACTGCGCAGCAGACTTCAGCTAGGTGGCGGCCCGCGCACAGCACCGTCCGATCCGGTCGCACTACTGCGGCCCTGGCCCGACCGGCCTGAAGCCAGAGCGCCAGTTCCGTGCCGGGATGAGCCGCCACAATGACGGCGCCGCTGCGGGTCATCTCGTCCTGCTGGGACGGATTGAGCGGAGCGGACGTGATCACCGCGAACCTGGCGCCCACGACCTCGTCGAGCCGTTTGCCCTCCACCAGAACAGGATTCGGGCACAACTTGCCCGCCAATTGCCGCCGTCCGCGTGATTTCTGTACCAATGCATTGCTGTGCAACGCAGGCGTCGTGCTGTCGACGATCTTCTCCCTCACCCCTGGGATCAGGTGCAGGCGCGGAACCACCACTCTGCGGAGGAAGTTACCGCCTCGCCACCCGCGGTCATCGCCGCGCCCACTGCGAGCGCGAACCGGATCATGTACCGCACGTGCGGCACACGCTCCTGCTCATACGTGTCAAGCACACTCTCGGGCAACCAACCGTTGACCGCGCCGGCAAGCTTCCAACCGAGGTTCATCGCGTCGCGCAGCCCCGCGCACAGGCCCTGGCCGATGAACGGCGGTGTCAGGTGCGCAGCGTCGCCAAGAATGAAGATGTTGTCACGGCGCCATTGGTTCGCCACCTGTGCGCGGAACGTGTACTCGCCGACTCGCACGAGCTCCAGCTCTTCTGGCGCAACGCCTTCCACCCACGGCCGGATCAGCGGGTAAAGCGCCGCCATGGTGTTGTAGTCGTCGGCCGTCTCGTCCGGCAGAAGCCGGAACTCCCACCGGTAGCGGGTATCGCCGATCCGCATGTACGTGGCCGCTCGATGCGGATCGCACACCTGGTGGACCCCCTCCCACTGATTCAGCTCTGCGGTCGTCGCCACATCAACCACGAGCCAACGCTGCTGGAACTTCAAGTCCTCCATGCAGGTGCCGATCGCGCTGCGGACCAGGCTGTTGGCACCGTCGCAGCCGAGCAGATACCGCGTCTCCACGCGGTGCTCCTCGCCGCTGACCCGATCGGTGAACGTGACCTGCACTCTCTCTTCGCCGATCTGAACGGCGTCGGTCACCTCGGCGTTGCCCCGCAGGACAGCGTGCGGGTAATGCTTCAGGTTCGCCCGCAACAGCGCTTCGAACTCCGGCTGGTCAAACATGTTCGCCTGCGGGTAGCCGTTGGCGCTTTCGGCGCATTCCCGGTGAAACTGCGCCATCACCCGCATATTCCGGTCCCGCAGCTGCAGACCGCACGCCGGTCGGGAGATCGCCGCGAACTCATCGGCAACGCCCAGCCCGGACAGTAACCGGTAGATTTCGTCGTCCAGATGAACGGCACGAGGCTGCGGGTAGACGTCTTCCCAGCGGTCGAGGACCAGGAGTTGACGCCGTACTGCGCAAGTTTCGTTGCCGCGGTGATCCCGGTGGGCCCCGCGCCGACGATCACCACCGGGACGAAGCCGGGATCGTCATTCATGCGTACCTGACCCGGTTGCGCTGCGTGCCGAGATCGATCTTGCCGTCGTCGGTTCCGATGGTCGCCTCGACGACGTCGCCATCGTGCAGGTATTTGGTGTTCTTGGCCTGTCCGGCGAAGAACATCTTCCACTTGACGTCGTCAGGCAGCAGACCCACGAGCTTCTGCACCGGCTTCGGCGGCGCGGAGAGCGCCGTCCCCACAGGTGTGCCGGTCAGCACCAGGTCGCCCGCGGACAGCTGCTGGAACCGGGCGAGTGCCGCAAGGGCCTGGACCGGCCGATAGATCATGTCGCTCTCGACCGTGCTGTCTTGGCGCAGTTCGCCGTTGACCCGCAGCTGCAGCCGCAGCTCGCCGAAGCGACCCAGCTCGTCGGCGTCCAGCAGCACCATCGCCGGCCCGACCGGCGTGAACGTCGGGTACGACTTCGCCTCGTAGAACTGGGTTTTCGTCAGTTGCACGTCACGCGCCGACACGTCGTTGGTCACCACGAGACCGCAGATGTAGTCGGCTAGGTTGTCTGCGGTGATCGCGGTGCCGACGGGCATGTCGCGACCGATCACCAAACCGATCTCCACCTCGTAGTCGAGCAGGCGCACATGCTCCGGCTTGACGATGTCGTCGACGGGGCCGGTGATCGACCCCGACGCCTTGCGGAAGAACGTGAGCGGCACCTTTTTCGGGTCCCCTCCGGTGTCCTCGACGTGCGACGCGAAGTTGGTCATCTGCGCGACGACGCGGCACGGCTTGGTCACCGGCGCCAGCAGCTCGAGGCTGCTCACCGGCACCGCCTCGGTGCTCGCGGCGGCCCGATCGATCGCCGCCCGGTCGGCCAACAGCTGCGCCGTCGTCGTCGCGTCCGTGTCGACCTTGGCCACGGCGTCAGAGCTGCCCGCCCACCAGGCGTCGGAGGTGCGATAGATGGAAATAGTCATGAGCGTGCCACTTTCAGAAGTCCGCGCAGGCGGGTGATGTCGAATTCGTTGTCGTCACGGATCGCGGTCACTATCGACCGCAGTTCGTGAAATGCTTCCCGGCCGGGTGTGATGCCGAGGAAATCCTTGGTGGCCGGTGGTCCCCACTGGGCCAGACCGGACGCGGTGAACGGCGCCCATCCCGGTTCGAGGGTGTTGTCGAACATGTCGCCATCGCTGAAATGCTCGACCAGGAATCCGTCGGGATCGCGCCAGTAGTCGAAGATCTGGCTGCCCTGGATGTGCCTGCCGATGCCCCACGACCGGTGATACCCCAACTCGCGTAGGTATTCACCGCCCGCCGCGATCGCGTCCAGATCGCAGGCCTGATACGCGGAGTGCACATAGCGGTTCGACGGGCCCAACGCCAAAGCCAATGTGTGATGGTCGGCGGGCGTCGAGCCGCGGTCGCAGCGGATGAAGCTCATCACCGGGCCGCGGTCGCGCTGGCCGGGGTAGTACATGAAGTCGCTGACGATCAACCCGATGTGGTCGAGGTACCAGTTCAGTGTCTCGATGTACTTCGTACTCTGCAGCACGACGTGGCCCAACCTCTGCACTTGGGCTGGCTCGCGCGGCGGCCGCTGGGTGACATTGGCGCGGCGCAGCTCGTGCCCGAAGTTGAAGGTGTGCGGCTGTTGTGCGGACAGCTCGGCCAACTCGTGCGTCCCGGTGACGACGCGGACCGGAATCCCGCTGGGGTCGGTCAGTTCTACCGCGACGCCGCCGATGGCCTCTGGCAGCGTGCGGGTCTTCCTTCCGGTCGCGCTGGCGAGCCGCTCCACGTCGGCCTTGTCTCTGCGGCGAACGCGGGGCCCACGAACCGCGAGTGCGATCCGCGGCGGACGATCACACACGGCGAGCCGGCGTCTGTTCCGCGAAGGTAGAGCTGGTCGGCGGTGTGCAGCACGGTGGTGAAGCCGAATGCCCGCGCGAAGGCTTCTGCACGGACCAGGTCTGGCTTCTCGAATTCCAGCCACGCCAGATCGCGGACTTTGATCAGGGGGTTGCGGGAGCGCCCGGGGTGCTCGCCGCGCGTGGCGCCCTGCTCGCTGTGTAGGTCTTTGTGTGCGTCGACGTGCGGCGTCACGGTGTCTCCTTGATTGACTGACGATATCGTCACTTACTCGACACCCCGCCGTCAAGTCTTTCTGACGAAATTCTCAATATTGATGTTTTCTGCTAATATCGGCGCATGACCGAGGCGCAACCAGTCGTCGGCAACCGCCTGGAACGGCGCAAGATGCGCACCCGCGCGGCCCTCATCCGCGCGGCGCAGGCCTCTATTGCGGCTGGAAAACTCAACGTTCCGGTGCTCGAGATGACCCAGGCCGCGGACGTGGGCATGGGTTCGTTCTACAACCACTTCGACAGCAAGGAAGAGCTGTTCCAGGCGGCGGTCAACGAGGTGCTCGACGAACTCGGCGCGATTCTGGACAAGCTCACCGGCGAAGGCGAGGATCCCGCGGAGACCTTCGCCCGAAGTTTCAGGCTGGTTGGGCGACTGTTCAGGCAGCGCCCGGAAATGTCCCGGGTGCTTCTCAATACAGGTTTGACGATGATCTCCGCGGACCGTGGCCTGACCCCGCGGGCTCTTCGTGACATCAGTGCCGCTGCGGACGCCGGGCGGTTCACCGTGGACGATCCGCTGCTCGCGTTGTCGGTGGCAGGCGGCGCGCTGATGGGACTCGGCCAGCTGCTGTATGACGAGCCGGAGCGTGACGACGCCGAGGCCGCCGACCGGGTGACCCGGGACGTGCTGATCATGTTCGGCGTGCCTGCCGACGAGGCCGCGGAGATCTGCCGTCGGCCTTTGCCTGACCTCGACGAGCTGACCGAGCCCGACTCCGCGGCGTGA
>CAVQLB010000010.1:0-92388 GCA_963713225.1 uncultured Actinomycetota bacterium
GTCGCACGGCGGTGAGCTATGCCCGACGGTCGGCTCGGCCATACACTTGACAGCGCAGTGTATGGTCTAGATATGGCGACGACGCAGACCTGTCCATTCGGCCCCGGCTTCGATTTCACCAACCCCGACATCCTGGAAAAAGGGATACCGGTCGCGGAGTTCGCCGAACTGCGCAAAACCGCGCCCGTGTGGTGGAACGAGCAGCCGGAGTCGATCTTCGACGACGGCGGCTACTGGGTGATCAGCCGCCACGAGGACATCAAGGCCATCTCCCGCGACGGCGACCTGTGGTCCACGAATCGCAAGGGCGTCGTGATGCGCATGCCCGACGGCACCACACCCGATCAGCTCGAGCTGACCAAGGCGCTGCTGATCAACCACGACGCGCCCGATCACACCCGGCTGCGAAAGCTGGTGTCGCGGTTGTTCACACCGAGGGCGGTGGCCTCACTCGAGGAGAAGCTCGCGACGGCGGCCCGCGACATCGTGGCGGCGGCGAAGGAGAAGGAGTCGGGCGACTTCGTCAACGACATCGCGATGAGCCTGCCGTTGCTCGCGATCGCCGACTTGATCGGTGTGCCCGAGGCAGACCGGGAGAAGCTGTTCCACTGGACGAACTCGATCATGAACACCGACGACCCCGAGTTCGAGACGGACTATGCGGCCGCGAACGCCGAACTCATGGGATACGCCTACAACATGGCCGACGAACGCCGACGCTGTCCGGCCGATGACATCGTCACCCGGCTTATCGAGGCCGACCTCGACGGTGAGGCGATGGACGACGTCGAGTTCGCGTTCTTCGTGATCCTGCTCGCCGTCGCAGGAAACGAGACCACCCGCAACGCGATGACGCACGGCATGAACGCGTTCTTCGACAACCCGGAACAGTGGGAACTGTTCAAGCGCGAGCGGCCCGAGACCGCCGCCGACGAGATCGTCC
This sequence comes from uncultured Actinomycetota bacterium, assembly GCA_963713225.1. Taxonomy (GTDB): domain Bacteria; phylum Actinomycetota; class Actinomycetes; order Mycobacteriales; family Mycobacteriaceae; genus Mycobacterium. The sequence continues at coordinate 944 of CAVQLB010000010.1, forward strand.
GCTGGGCGACGCCGGTGCACTGCTTCCAGCGCACCGCGCTGGCCGACACTGAGCTGGGCGGGGTGACCATCCGCGAGGGGCAGCGTGCCGGCCTGTTCTACAGCTCCGCGAACTACGACGACGCCGTCTTCGACCGTCCGTTCGAGTTCAATATCCTGCGCGACCCCAACCCGCACCTCGGCTTCGGCGGGAACGGCGCCCACTTCTGCATCGGCGCCAACCTGGCCCGCATGGAGATCAAGCTGATCTTCAACGAGATCGCCGACCAGATCCCGAACATCTCGAAACTGGCGGAGCCGCAACGGCTTCGGTCGGGATGGCTCAATGGCGTCAAGCGGCTCGCGGTCTCCTACGGGCCCTAGCCCCCGCCAAGTAGCATTCACCAACATGCGCACCCACGGCTGGTCAGGCTCCGCGCCCGCCAGCGACGACGAAGCCATCGCGCGCATCCTCGACGCGGCGGGCAAGGCGATTGACGCCCGCGGTGCGGATTTGTCCATCGCCGATGTCGCCCGCACGCTCGGTGTCACCCGCCAGACGGTATATCGGTACTTCCCCAGCACCGAAGCCCTGCTCGTGGCGGGTGCGCTACACGCGGCCGGCGATTTCCTCGACCGGCTGGCCACCCATCTGCAGGGCATCACGGATCCGGTGGAAGCGGTCTCCGAGGCGATCGCCACTGCACTCGAGTGGCTGCCGAAGGACAAGCACATCGGTCTGCTGATCGCTCCCGGCAGCGCCACCGCACACACCGAGTCGGTGACGTCAGACGTCGCGCTGCAATTCGCCACCTCCATGCTGCGGCGCTTCGACGTCGACTGGGACGCAGCGGGTTTCAGCGACGACGAGCTGAACGAGTTGGCCGAGCACCTACTGCGCATCATCCAGTCGTTCGTGATCGATCCCGGACGCCCCCCACGGACGGGCGAGGATCTGCGCGACTACATGCGGCGGTGGGTCGGCTCAGCGATGGGTGTCGTCAAGCGCTGACACCTCGGCCCGCGCCGTCACACCACCGTCAGCGGAAGCGACTTCCGATCCTCGAACACCCACGTGGCCCCGCCACTAAACTTGCAGACGGTCACCTCGCCGAGTTCCTTCGCTGCGGTGTCGGTTTCGACGACGCGCACGGTCCAGTCCGACTGTGTTCCTGACACCTCGGCGCGCAGATGGGGGTCGACCGCCTGGACGATAGCCTGGAGCGGCTTGTCGGAAACCGGTGAGCACAGCGTGATCCAGGAGTCGTCGTCGTAGGCAGGCGACTTGCGCACGTGCACGGAGTCCTGACCGATATCGGCGAAGACGTACGCCGCCGGATTCAGCAGCGGGTGTAGCTCGAGAACGCGCAGCGCACCTTTGGGGCCGCCGGGAAGCTTCAGCGCCTTGTGGATTCGCTCGGCGGCCACGCCGGCGATCCCGATCAGCTGCTTGGTGCGGATCGACCGCTCGAGCGCCGCATCGCCCTTGGCGCGGGCCCGCACCGCGATGCTGAACGACAGCACCAGCAGGTGCATCTGCAGGCAGACCTCGTCGGCGATCCGTACCAGCGCCGAGTGCGAGAACGCTCCGAAGTCGACATCGGACAGTAGAGCGCCCGAATAGTCGGCCATCCCTTCGTCGTTCGGGTCGATCGGGTCCAGCTCGGTGTGGTGCGCGTGGCTCGCGGCCACGATGTCCATCGCCGGGATGAACGGCACCTCCGGGTAGGACTCGTCGATGATCACCGTCCACCTGCAGTGGGGGTGCTGGTCGGCCGGCATCCGCGGCGGCCGGTGGATCGGCCGGACCTGGGTCTTGCGGTTGGTGGCCAGCGCGGTGGCGTCGAAGGTCGGGTCCTCGATGTCGTGGCACATGCCGTGGACGTAGTCCTCGCCCATCGGCTCCACGTCCATCAGCGCTCCGCAGTGGTCGAGATGGAACTCGCCGTGCCACCGGTCGTGCACGGTGTAGCGGAAGTCCATGAACTGTGGGGGCGCACCGATGTCGAGCTGGAGGCCCTTGAAGATCGTGATGACGTCGACGCCCTCGTACTTCAGCGCTTTCTGCATCCGCTTCGTGTACAGCGGGCTGGACGCCGCCCACTCCTCGATGGCGATCTGCAGCATCTCGTCGCGACCCCACGCGCTGATGCAGTGCGCCATTCCGGACCGGTCGATGAGTTGCCCGATCAGCAGCAACTCGGGCACCAAGGTGGCGAGCTCTTCGCGCGACAGCGCGGCGTACCTACTCATCATGGATATTCCTGCCAACGTGCATCTGTACCGCGTCATTGACGTTGTCCTTGCGGTCTCTGGCAGTTCCCTTTTCCTGTGCCTTCTTCCGCTTGGCGACAACGCGTTTGAACGCGCCATCGACCTTCGAGCCCAGAGGGAAGCCGACGTAGTGGGTGACGAATATCGCGATCTCGCGCAGCTCCTCCCGCGTCATCTCCTCGTTGTGAAGGATCGCAGTGCCCTGAACTTCCAGCAGTTCCTCCATGCCCTGGGCAGCCAGCACACCGATCAGCATCATCCGTCGGTCGCGCATCGACAGCCCTGGTCGGCTCCAGATGGTGCCGAAGAGGTGATCGACGGTCAGCGCGAAGTATTCGCCTGGCATGTCGGGCATTTCCCAGCCGTAGACCTCGTTCATCTTCTCGAGGCCCTTCTTGCGCAGTTCGTCCATGACTACTCCTTTGTGGTCGATGCGCTGTGTGGCACGCCGAGGCCGGCCGCGAGGTTCTTCAGAGCCACCTCTGCAAGGGGCAGGTCGACGCCCGTCGTCTCGCCGAGTGCGAGTGCCAGACCGAGGTCCTTCTCCGCCAGCCCGCGGGTGTGTACGAACATGTCGTGCAGGAAGTGATCGGGCGCCAGCGGTTTCACATCGTCGCGAAACATGATCGCGCCGGGCCCACCGCTGAGTGAGTCGCTGTGGCGCACCACTTTGCCGAGATCCTGGAGGTTGATTCCACTCGCGTCGGCGAGTTGCTTCGCCTCACAGGCTGCGGCAAACCCAATGAAGGTCAACATGTTGCGCGCCAGCTTCATCCGAGTGCCTGCACCAGGCTCACCGGCGTGCACGATCAGCGTCGCCCATTTCTCGAACACGGGCTTGACCTTCTGGAAGGCCTCGTCGTCGGCGCCGACCATGACCGCGAGCTCGCCCTTCTTCGCCGCTCCCGCACCACCGCTGACCGGGGCGTCGACGATGTGGATGCCCTCCGGCTCGAGCTGCCGAGCCAGCTCGGCTGCGGTGGTGTCACCGATCGTGGAGTGAATCGCGATCACGGTGCCCGGCTTGGCAAAGCGGGCCAATCCCTGCTCGCCTGCAACGACTTCTCGGACCTGTTCGTCGTTGAGGACCGTCACGCTGATGACGTCCGCTGTCGCGACGTCGGCGACACTGTCGGCCAGAATGGCTCCCTTTTCGGCCAGCGGCGTCATCGCCTCGAGTCGCACGTCGAAAACCACGAGCCCACCGGGCCAGTCGACCAGGCGCTCGGCCATGGGCTTGCCCTGATTGCCCAGGCCGATATAGCCGAGCTTGACGTCTTTGTCAGTCATTGAATAAGCCTCTCAGGACCGGATGATCTGGCCGCCGTCGACATTGAAGATCTGACCGGTGATCCACTTTGCCTGGTCCGACAGCAGGAACAGGCACATGCCCACCAGATCCTCTGGTTCGCCCATGCGCGACAACGGAATCCGCTTGACGATGTCGTCGACCATCTCCTTGGGCGACGTCGTGCGGTTCGCCTCGGTGTCGATGGGCCCGGGTGCGATCGCGTTGACCCGGATGTTCTGGCCGCCGAGTTCGGTGGCCAGCTGCTGGGTCAGGCCGTTGATGCCGACCTTGGCCAGGCCGTAGTAGTTCGCATACAGCCAGGCCGCCGTCGACGACTGGTTGACGATCGCGCCGCCGCCCCGCTTGGCCATCTTGCGGTAGACCGCGCGGGTGCACACCAGCGCGCCGTCCATGTTCACGCTCATGAACTTCTTGTAGTAGTCCCAGTCCACGGTGATCAGGAAATCCAGCTTCATGCCGCCGAAGATCGCCGCGTTGTTGACGAGGTAGTCGATGCCACCGAATTCGGACAGCGTCTGGGCGGCCATCTCCTTGGCCGACTCGGGATCGGACACGTCGACCGGCACCGCCAGCGCCGTGCCGCCCTCACCCTTGATGCCGTCGGCGACCTTCTGGGCCCCCTCGGTGTTGATGTCGGCGACGACGACGGCCGCTCCCTCCCGGGCGAGCGCCTCGGCATACGCCTGGCCGATCCCGCCTCCGGCACCGGTGACGATCGCCACCTTCTCCTTGAACTGATCTCCGTAAAGTCCCACAGTGGTTACTCCTCGAGTTCTAATTCGCTGCTGTGGCAATGGCTTTGGTTTCCAGGTATTCCTCGAAACCCGCAAGCCCCATCTCCCGGCCGATGCCGGACTGCTTGTAGCCGCCGAACGGCATGTCGGCTGAGTACCAGACGCCACCGTTGACATTGACGGTGCCGACGCGCATCCGCGAGGCCACCCCCGCAGCACGCTCCGCATCGCTGCTGAACACCGTGCCCGACAGGCCGTACGCCGAGTCGTTGGCGATGCGCACCGCGTCGTCGTCTCCGTCGTGCGCGATCACCGTCAGCACGGGTCCGAAGATCTCCTCGCGCGCGACTTTGGCGTTGTTGTCGAGGCCGGCGATCACGGTCGGCTCGATGAAGAAGCCGGTGTCGCGGTCCGCGGGACGCCCTCCGCCGCAGGCGAACTTGCCGCCCTCGTCGATGGCGGAATCCAGGAACGACTGCACGCGGTCCCGCTGCCGTGGCCGAGATCAGCGGCCCGCAGATCGTGCCGGGGTTGGTCGGATCGCCCGGTTTCAGCGAGCCCATGGTGGCCGCCGCGAATTCGACCGCCTCGTCGTAGCGGGCGCGCGGCACCACGAGCCGGGTGGTGATCGCACAGCCCTGCCCTGCGTGCATCGACGCGGTGAAAGCCGACATCGAGCACGCACCCTTGAGATCCGCGTCGTCGAGAACGAGGAACGCCGACTTGCCGCCCAGCTCGAGGAAGACCTTCTTGAGTGTCGCCGCTCCGTCGGCCATCACTGCGCGACCCGTCGCGGTGGAACCCGTGAACGAAACCATGTCCACGCGTGGGTCTTTCGACAGCAGCGCGCCAACGCTGTGGTCGTTGGAGGTGATGATGTTGATGACGCCGGGCGGAATATCGGTGTGTTCGGCGATGAGTTGCCCGACGGCCGCCGCGCACCACGGGGTGTCGGGTGCGGGTTTCAGCACGACGGTGTTGCCCGCGGCCAGCGCGGGCCCGATCTTGGCGAGGTTGATCTGATGCGGGAAGTTCCACGGCGTGATCGCGCCGACCACGCCGATCGCCTCCTTGGCGATGGTGCGATGGGTCTTGATGCCCATCGGCGAGGCGATGCCCGCGTCGGTGGTCCACTGGTAGGACTCGGCCGTGTCGGCACAGAAGCTGAGGTCGGCGATCGGGCCTTCCAGCTGCGCCGCGGACGTCAGCATCACCGGCGCGCCCACCTCCGCGATCGTGATCTCGCGCAGATCTTCGACGTGCTCGGTCAGCACCTCCTGCAGCTGCCTGATGCAGCGCACCCGGAGTTCGGTGTTGGTGGACCAGTCGGTGTCGTCGAATGCGCGCCGGGCCGCCTCGATTGCGCGGCCCATATCGTCGGCACTCGCGTCTGCGGCGACGCCGAGCACCTCCTCGGTGGCGGGGTTGATTGTCGGGAAGGTGCCCGCGCTGCCAGGCACGAGTTTCCCGTCGATGAGCAAGTGACTCTGGCGATCGGCCAGCATCCCCATACCGACTCCTGTTTGATTGCTGGACAACTGTCCGACTACGTTGACTCAGACGATAGCCGCAGACCGGTGTCAGAAGCAAGGTTGGGCCGTGGCACGGCACAATTCGAGGTGCAGACATAGGTGTTGTACTGCAGTTTCACACTGGCCACTTGCTAGCCGCGGGTTCCGTCCGATAACTTGGACATGTGTCCAGCGATGCCGTGGTCGCCGTCTCCGACAAGGCGGGCGAAACCCCACGCAACCGTCGGCAGGAAGAGACCTTCCGCAAGATCCTCACCGCAGGTGTGGAGATGCTGAAGGAGTCCTCCTACGCCGATCTGACGGTGCGCGCCGTCGCCGCCCGCGCCAAGGTCGCGCCCGCGACCGCCTACACCTACTTCTCGTCGAAAAACCATCTGATCGCCGAGGTCTACCTGGACCTGATGCGCCAGGTGCCGTACTTCACCGACGTCAACGACGGCACGGCCCCGCGGGTCGAGAAGGCCCTGCGCGCGATGACGCTGGTGATCGCCGACGAGCCCGAGGTCGCGGCGGCCTGCACCACGGCGCTGCTCAGCAGCAACGACCCCGCGGTGAACGCCGTGCGCGACAGGATCGGCAGCGAGATCCACCGCCGCATCCGCTCGGCGATGGGTCCCGACGCCGACCACCGCACCGTTTCGGCGCTGGAGATGACCTACTTCGGGGCGCTGGTCCACGCGGGCAGCGGCTATGTCAGCTACCGCGAGATCGCCGATCGACTCACCTACGTGGTCGGTCTGATCCTCGGAGAGGATCGAGGCAGCCGAAGCCTCGGAGAGGACAAGGATTCTCGGTGACCCTTCCCGCCAGCGACGTGCTTCTCGACCCGTACGACTACGACTTCCACGAGGATCCGTACCCGTACTACAAGCGGCTGCGCGACGAGGCGCCGCTCTACCGCAACGAGGAGATCGGCTTCTGGGCGTTGTCGCGCCACCAGGACGTGCGGGAAGGCTTCCGTAACAGCACGACACTGTCCAACCGCGACGGCGTCTCGCTCGATCCCATCTCGCGTGGACCGCACGCCAGCAAGACGATGTCCTTCCTGGCGATGGACGACCCTGCCCATCTGCGCCTTCGCACCCTGGTGTCCAAGGGCTTCACGCCGCGCCGGATCCGCGAGCTCGAGCCACGGGTCACCGAACTGGCCGTTCAGCATCTCGACGTCATGCTGGAGAAGTCGGACTCCGGAACCGTCGACTACGTCGCGGAGTTCGCCGGCAAGTTGCCGATGGATGTGATCTCCGAGCTGATGGGCGTGCCCGTGGAGGATCGCGATCGGATCCGGGCCATGGCCGACGGCGTCATGCATCGCGAGGACGGCGTCAACGACGTGCCCCAGTCCGCGATCGAGGCGTCGATCAACCTGATGGTCTACTACCAGGACATGATCGCCGAACGCCGCAAGAAGCCGGCCGACGACCTCACGTCTGCGCTGTTGGAGGCCGAGATCGATGGTGACCGGCTGACAGACGAAGAGGTGCTGGGCTTCTTGTTCCTGATGGTGATCGCGGGCAACGAGACCACCACCAAACTCCTTGCCAACGCGGCGTTCTGGGGCCACAGGAACCCCGACCAGCTGACCCCGGTCTATTCCGATCTGGAGCGGATACCGCTGTGGGTGGAGGAGACGTTGCGCTACGACACGTCCAGTCAGCTCTTGGCGCGCGTCGTCTCCGGGGAGTTGACCCTGTACGACACGACGATTCCCGATGGCGATGTGCTGCTCCTGCTGCCGGGGTCGGCGCACCGCGACGAGCGGGTGTTCGACAGATCCCGACGATTTTGTGATCGGCCGTGAGATCGGTTCCAATCTCCTGAGTTTCGGCAGCGGCGCCCACTTCTGCCTGGGCGCCCATCTGGCCAGAATGGAAGCCCGCATCGCGCTGGCCGAGCTCTTCAAGCGAATCCGCGGCTTCGAGGTCGACGAGGCCAACGCCGTCCGCGTCCACTCGAGTAGCGTCCGCGGATTCGCTCACCTACCCATGACGGTGGAGGTCGTGTAATGCCCCGCTTCGAACCATTGCCCGACCGCAGGCCTGCGATCGTCGCAGGCGCGTCATCGGGCATCGGAGAAGCCACTGCCATCGAACTTGCCGCGCGGGGGTTCCCGGTAGCCCTCGGCGCGCGCCGCGTGGAGAAGCTCGAAGACCTCGTCGGCAAGATCCGGGCCGACGGCGGCGAGGCCGTCGGCTTCCACTTGGACGTGACCGATCCCAACTCGGTCAAATCCTTTGTCGCGCAAGCAGTCGACGCCCTCGGCGAGATCGAGATAATGGTTGCGGGTGCCGGCGATACCTACTTCGGGAAGATCGCCGACATCACCACCGACGAGTTCGACTCGCAGCTGCAGATCCACTTGGTCGGCGCCAACAGGCTCGCCACCGCGGTGCTGCCCGGCATGATCGAGCGCCAGCGCGGCGACCTCATCTTCGTCGGCTCCGACGTGGCGCTGCGCCAGCGCCCACATATGGGTGCCTACGGCGCTGCGAAGGCCGCGCTCGTCGCGATGGTGACCAACCTGCAGATGGAACTCGAGGGCACAGGGGTGAGGGCGTCGATCGTTCACCCCGGGCCGACGAAGACCAACATGGGCTGGAGCCTGCCCGCCGACCTCATCGGCCCGGCGCTCGAGGACTGGGCCAAGTGGGGACAGGCCCGGCACGACTACTTCCTGCGCGCAGCGGATCTCGCACGCGCGATCGCTTTCGTCGCCGAGACGCCGCGAGGCGGTTTCATCGCGAACATGGAACTTCAGCCGGAGGCGCCGCTGGCGAGCGCGCCTAAAGAACGCCAGCAGCTCAAGCTTGGGGAAGAGGGGATGCCGTCATGACCACTGCGATCGTGCCACGCGTGTCGGGTGGCGAAGAAGAGCACGGCCATCTCGAAGAGTTCCGCACAGACCCGATCGGGTTGATGCAGCGCATCCGTGACGAATGCGGCGACGTCGGATGGTTTCAGCTGGTCAATAAGCACGTCATCTTCCTGTCGGGTGCCAACGCCAACGAGTTCTTCTTCCGTGCCGCCGACGAGGATCTCGACCAGGCCGAGGCCTACCCGTTCATGACGCCGATCTTCGGCGAGGGCGTGGTGTTCGACGCAAGCCCCGAGCGGCGCAAGGAGATGCTGCACAACTCGGCCCTGCGCGGTGAGCAGATGAAGGGCCACGCCGCCACCATCGAGGGTGAGGTCAAGAAGATGATCGCCGACTGGGGCGACGAAGGCGAGATCGAACTGCTCGACTTCTTCTCCGAGTTGACCATCTACACCTCGACGGCCTGCCTGATCGGGCAGAAGTTCCGCAACCAGCTGGACGCGCGGTTCGCGAACTACTACCACGAACTGGAACGCGGCACCGATCCGCTGTGCTACGTCGATCCCTACCTTCCGATCGAGAGCTTCAAGCGACGCGACGAGGCACGCGTGAACCTGGTTGCGCTGGTTCAGGAGATCATGGACGGGCGCATCGCCAACCCGCCCAAGGACAAGAGCGACCGCGACATGCTCGACGTGCTGGTCTCGATCAAGGACGAGGACGGCAGCCCCCGCTTCTCGGCCGACGAGATCACCGGGATGTTCATCTCGCTGATGTTCGCGGGCCACCACACCAGCTCCGGCACCTCGTCGTGGACGCTCATCGAGCTGATCCGCCACCCGGAAATCTACGCCGAGGTGCTCGCCGAACTCGAGGAGCTCTACGCCGACGGCCAGGAGGTGAGTTTCCATGCGCTGCGGCAGATTCCGAAGCTCGAGAATGTCCTCAAGGAGACCCTGCGGCTGCACCCACCACTGATCATTCTGATGCGGGTCGCCAAGGGCGAGTTCGAGGTGGAAGGCTTCCCGATCCACCCGGGTGACTTCGTCGCCGCCTCACCCGCGATCTCGAACCGAATTCCCGAAGACTTCCCCGACCCCGACGCATTCAAACCGGACCGCTACAACAAGCCCGAACAGGCCGACATCATCAACCGGTGGACGTGGATCCCGTTCGGCGCCGGCCGGCACCGCTGCGTCGGCGCCGCGTTCGCCACCATGCAGATCAAGGCGATCTTCTCGGTTCTGTTGCGCGAGTACGAGTTCGAGATGGCGCAGCCCGCCGACACCTACCGCAACGACCACTCCAAGATGGTGGTGCAGCTGGCTCGGCCCGCCAAGGTGCGCTACCGCAAGCGAACCACCTAGGAGACACGCCTCTATGGGTTATCGAGTCGAAGTCGACCTGGACCTGTGCCAGGGCCATGCCATGTGTGAGCTGGAGGCCCCCGACCACTTCAAGGTGCCCAAACGCGGCAAGGTGGAGATCCTGAATGCCGAACCGCCGGAAGAGGATCGGGCCGAAGTCGAACAAGCCGTGTGGGCGTGTCCCACTCAAGCACTGTCCATCAAAGAAGAGGAAGACTGAACGATGCCCGCATTCACACGCAAGGATCTCGATGACTGGGTAGAGCGGTGGCTGGAGGCCAACCGCGAGGCCGAGCGTGCGGGTGACTGGAAACCGTTGGCCGACTTCTACACCGAGGACGCCACCTACGGCTGGAACATCGGGCCCAAGGAAGACGTGATGTGCGTCGGCAAAGACGAGATCCGCGACGTCGCGCTGGGTTTGGAGATGGAAGGCCTGGACAACTGGGTCTACGAGTACCAGAAAGTGCTCGTCGACGAGAAGCTCGGCGAGATCGTCGGATTCTGGAAGCAGATCGTCAACAAGAGCGACGGCAGCACCGACGAGATCTACGGAATCGGGGGCAGCTGGTTCCGGCTGAACGATGACCTGCTGATCGAATGGCAGCGCGACTTCTTCGATTTCGGTCACGTCTCCAAGATGTTCATGAAGCTCATCGAGTCGGGGGATCTCAGCGCAGGCATGCAGAAGCGGATCGAGCGCAGCGTGGCCGGTGAGAAGCTGCCCGGCTACTACCCGCTCGGCGAGGCACCGGTAGCGATCTGGTGACGCCCGGCCAAGCAGTTGCTTGGGGGCGGGTGTGACCGACCTAACTAATGGCTCTAGTCTGACCTCAACGGGTCTAGTGAAAGGCGAGTACGGATGAAGACAAAAGGCGCTCTCATCTGGGAGTTCAACCAGCCGTGGTCAATCGAGGAGATCGAGATCGGCGACCCCGTCAAGGACGAGGTGAAGATCCAGATGGAAGCGTCGGGGATGTGCCACTCCGACTTTCACCTGGTCACCGGGAGCATCCCGATGGGCGGTTTCCCCGTGCTGGGTGGGCATGAGGGCGCAGGCATCGTGACCGAGGTCGGACCCGGCGTCGAAGATATCGCGCCAGGTGACCACGTGGTGCTGTCGTTCATCCCGTCCTGCGGCAACTGTCCGTCATGCCAGGCCGGTCTGCGCAACCTGTGCGACCTGGGCGCGGGCCTGCTCGGCGGCCAGGCCGTCTCCGACGGCACCTTCCGCATCCAGGCCAAGGGCCACGACGTCTTCCCGATGACCTTGCTCGGCACCTTCTCGCCGTACATGGTCGTGCACAAGAGCTCGGTGGTGAAGATCGACCCGTCGATCCCGTTCGAGGTGGCTTGCCTGGTCGGCTGCGGCGTCACCACCGGCTACGGCTCGGCGACCCGCACCGCCGACATCCGGCCCGGCCAGGACGTCGCTGTCGTCGGGGTCGGTGGCGTCGGGATGTCGGCACTACAGGGCGCTGTGATCGCAGGCGCACGCCACATCTTCGTGATCGAGCCGGTCGAGTGGAAGCGTGATGCAGCGCTGAAATTCGGTGCCACGCATGTGTATCCCGACCTCGAAACCGCGATGATGGGCATCATGGAGGTCACCGCGGGATTCATGGCCCACAAGGTGATCGTCACGGTCGGTGAGCTGCACGGTTCAGACGTCGACAACTACATGAACATCACCGCCAAGGGCGGCACTTGTGTGGCCACCGCGATCGGCAGCCTGCTGGACACCCAGGTGACGCTGAACCTGGCGATGCTGACCCTGATGCAGAAGAACCTGCAGGGCACCATCTTCGGCGGCGGCAACCCGCACCACGACATCCCACTGCTGCTGTCGATGTACAAGGCAGGCAAGCTCAACATCGACGACATGATCACCCGCCAGTACAAGCTGGAGCAGATCAACGAGGGCTACCAGGACATGCTGGACGGTAAGAACATTCGCGGTGTGATCCGCTACACGGACGACGACCGGTAGGCACGATCAGCATGTCGCAGGAAACCGTCGAACAGACCCCGGCACTTTCTGCATCGCAGGCCTCCTGGCGTTGCGTGCACGCGAAGGACAAAGCTGGCTGGCTGGCACTGATGGCCGACGACGTCGTCATCGAAGACCCGATCGGCCCCGCGTACACGAACCCCGACGGCACCGGGGTTCGAGGCAAGGACGGCGTGTCGTCGTTCTGGGACAACAGCATTGGGCTGGCCACGATCCGGATCACTTGCGAAGAGACCTTCCCGTCCAGTTCGCCCGACGAGATCGCCCATATCCTGCAGTTGCGCTTCACGTTCGACAACGGCTCGGCGAGCGCGGTGCGCGGGGTGTTCACCTATCGCGTCAACGACGTCGGCCTGCTGACCAACCTGCGCGGCTACTGGAATATGGACATGATGAAGCCCGTCAAGGAGGGCGAAGGCGATTAGCGCTTCGTCCCCCTACCCTTGGGCGGGCGGTGCCCCCAGTCGGGGCGTGGCGCCGTCGTCGTCGGCGGATCCCGCGGCATCGGGTTTTCGGTCGCCGAACTGCTCGCCGCCCAAGGCGCGGGCGTCGTGGTCAACGGACGCGATGCCGACGCGGCCACCGCAGCTGCGGACACCATCGACGGCGCGGTCGCATTCTCCGGCTCACCGGCCGACCCGGAGACCGCCGAGGCGCTGATCGACAGGTGCATAAGCGAATTCGGCCGCATCGACATCCTGGTGAACTGCGCGGGCACCGCGGGGCTCGACAGCGAGTCGATCCTCAGCGTCACCAGTGCACAATTCCGCGACCTGCTCGACGGCCATCTCGTCACGACGTTCGAGACCTGCCGGGCCGCGGCGCCGAAGATGGTGGCCCAGGGCGGCGGTGCGATCATCAACACCAGCTCGTTTGCGTTCCGCGGAGACTACGGCGGGACCGCCTATCCGGCGGGCAAGGGCGGGGTCAACGGGTTGACACTGGCCATCGCCGGCGACCTCAGGGAATACGGAGTGCGGGTGAATGCTGTCTGCCCCGGCGCAAAGACACGGCTGTCGACCGGGAAGGAGTACGAGGCCCACATCGTCGGGTTGAATCGCAGGGGCCAGCTGAACGAGGCAAGTACACAGGCCGCACTCGACGCGCCCCCGCCCGAATATGCGGCACCGATCTACGCCTACCTCGCCAGTGACCTGGCCAAGGACATCACCGGGAGGATCTTCATCGCCGCAGGCGGTTTCGTCGGTGAATTCGCACGTCAGAAGACAGGCGTCATCGGTTACCGCGACCACCAGGACTCACCGCCGTGGTCGATCGACGAGATTCACGGGATGCTCAAGTAGCCCGACGGTCGCGGCATTTTGCCATCTTTGACGGCGGCTTGGGCAGATCTATTAATCCGTCAACCGCTTTGCACATAGTGCCTCTCCTGTGGAGCGGAGCAAGGAAGATCAGACCGTTCTGCAGGAAATCCTCCAGAACGCGATCCGAATGCGGGGAGTCACCATGTCAAGTCAGAATGCGGGAACTGCGAAGAAAGCGTATGAGGCGTACGGCGCGGGCGATATCGAAACGGCGCTGAGCACCTTTGACGAGGACGTCGAGTGGTCCATACCCGGAAACAGCACGCTCAGCGGCACCTATCGCGGTAAGGGTGAGTTCGCTGAACTGCTGGGGAAGCTGGCGGAAAAATCCTTCACGACAACGCCCGAGCGCATCATCGCTGACGGCGATGACGTTGTCGTCATCACGAAGATCACTGCCGGCGGGGAATCTGCACTCCAAGCCGACGTACTGACCTACGGTAACGGCAAGCTCGTGAAAGCCCTGAGCATTTCAGACACAGCGATGCAGGAAAAGGTCTACGGCAGGAAGTAATCCACTGCTGGCTACCGCCGAGACTGCGCACAGATCGCGAACTGCGCTGAAATCGCGATCTCCCAGCAGGCTCGGCGGATTGCCGCCCCACTGCCAATCCACTTCCCGCGAGTCTGGAATGCTCGTACCCATGGCTACCGTCTTCACGCAGATCATCAACGGGGACCTGCCTGGCCGGTTCGTGTATGAGGACGACGACATCGTGGCGTTCCTGACGATCCAACCCATGACGCAGGGCCACACGCTGGTTGTGCCACGTAAAGAGATCGACCAGTGGCAGGACATCGAGCCCGCGGTCTTCGGCCGCGTCATGGAGGTGTCGCAGCTGATCGGCAAGGCCGTATGCAAAGCGTTCGGAGCCGAGCGTGCCGGCGTGATCATCGCCGGATTAGAGGTGCCGCATCTGCACGTGCACGTCTTCCCCGCCTACAACCTCACCGATTTCGGTTTCGCCAACGTCGACTCCAACCCGTCGAAGGAATCCCTCGACGAGGCGCAGGCAAAGATCAAAGAGGCTGTCGCTCAACTGACTTGAGCGGGCACTTCGGCGATCCGCGGCAGGTTGACGGTGAACCGGCAGCCCATGCCCGGCGCGGTGGTGACGGTTACCGTCCCGCCGTGGGCGTAGACCAGCGAGTCGACGATCGACAATCCCAGTCCGGTGCCGCCGCTGGCCCGGTCGCGAGATGAGTCGGTGCGATAGAACCGCTCGAAGATGCGGTGAGCGTCGCCGGCGCTCATGCCGGGGCCCTCGTCGGCCACTTCGAGCACCGCGTGGTCGTCATCGGTCCCGACTCGCACAGTGATGCGCGCGGTTTCGGGTGTGTGCTGCAACGCGTTGGCGACCAGGTTGCCGAGGACTTGCCGCAGACGGGCCTCGTCGCCGAGCACCTCCGGCGTGCCGGGGCCGTCGAAGACCTCGAGCGTGATCTCCCGTTTCGGGGCGATCGACTGGGCGTCGTGCACGGAATCGCTGGCGAGCGCCAGCAGATCCACGCGGCGACGGTCCAGCGGCCGCTGCGCGTCGAGGCGAGCCAGTAGCAGCAGGTCCTCCACCAGCAGCCCCATCCGGCGCGACTCGCTCTCGATGCGCGACATCAGCAGCTCGACATCGCGGGCGGCACCCTGGCGGTACAACTCGGCGAAGCCGCGGATGGTTGTCAGCGGCGTGCGCAGCTCGTGGCTGGCGTCGGTGATGAAGCGGCGCATCCGCTCTTCGGACGTTCGGGCCTGTTCGGCCGACGACTCCGAGGACGCGACCGCGCGCTGGATCTGTGCCAACATACCGTTGAGGGCCAGTGACAGCCGGCCCACCTCGGTCCGCGGATCACGTTGTGGGACACGACGATCCAGCTGTCCGGCGGCGATATCGGCTGCGGTCCGTTCCACTTCGGCAAGCGGCCGCAGGCTGCGTTGCACCACGGCGAAACCGACGACGCCGAGCACAAGGAGCACAGCCGCGCCGATGCCGACCTGCGACCAGATCAGCGCGCGAACCGTTGACCCGACGTCGGACAGGTCGATGGCCACGGTGGTCAGCTCGTCGTGCGGCCCGTGCACCGACATGGCCCGCCACTGAACATGCGAGCTGTCGATCGAGCCGACGGTGACCGGTTCGGGCCCCACGTCGTTGTCGGCAGGTAGCGCGGGTTCGGCGGCGCGATCGTTGACGGCCATCCAGATGCGGCCGTCGGCGTCGATGCCGCGGACGTAGAAGTCCGACGGCGGACGGGCCGGGTTGGGGCCCTCCAGCGGCGGCATCGGCATCCGGCGCGGAGCCTGGGCCCAGCTGCGGGAGGCGTCGAGCAGCGTCTGATCGACGCGGTTGATCAGGCTGTGTCGCAGGATGGAGGTGACGGCGATGCCCGATGCGAGCAGGCCGAAGGCCACCAGCACCAGGGTCGCGGCCACCAGCCCGACCCGTAGCGGCACACCTCGCCCGCTCAGTCCCGCCATACCCCTATTGTTCGCCAGAACCTACCGCGGTTCACGCAGAACGTATCCGACACCCCGCAGCGTGTGCAGGAGGCGCTTCTCGCCGGTGTCGATCTTGCGGCGCAGGTAGGAGACGTAGGACTCGACAACATTGACGTCGCCACCGAAGTCGTAGCGCCACACGTGGTCGAGGATCTTCGGCTTGGACAGCACCGTGCCTGCATTGATGATGAAGTAGCGCAGCAGCGTGAACTCCGTCGGCGACAGCGAAACCGGCTCTCCTGCCTTCCACACCTCGTGGGTGTCCTCGTCGAGTTCGATGTCGGCGAAGGTCAGCCGGGCGCTGCGCGACTCCTCGATTCCCTTGCCCGACCGTCGCAGCACCACCCGCAGCCGTGCGACGACTTCTTCCAGGCTGAACGGCTTGGTGACGTAATCGTCGCCGCCGAGCGTCAGACCAGCGATTTTGTCCTGCAGACTGTCGCGCGCGGTGAGGAACAACGCGGGCGCGTCGATGCCGTCGGCGCGCAGCCGGCGCAGCACCCCGAAGCCGTCCATCCCCGGCATCATCACGTCGAGGATCACCGCGTCGGGCCGCACTTCGCGGGCCTTGTCGAGCGCCGCGGGGCCGCTGGAGGCGGTGTAGACCTCGAAGCCCTGAAACTTCAGGCTCACCGAGAGCAGCTCGACGATGTTGGTCTCGTCGTCGACTACGAGGACTCGGGCTTCCGGAACGTTTTCTGGGAGTGCAGCCATGGCCATCGCCTCAATGTCTCCCAATTTCCTGGCAATGAAGCTGCAGGGACGCTGTCAACTTCCTGTGAATCTGATTTTCCTCTCCTTGGAGCGGAAAAGGGTAGCCGGTAGCTGCCCCCATACACTGAGGCTATGAACCTCGGCAAGAACCTGGTCGATCTCGCCACCGCCCCGGTCCGCGTCGGGCTTGCTGTCGCCGAAACCGGCCTGGACGTCGCCAACGGAGCGCTCGGTTTGGCCCAGCGGACCCTGGGTCAGGCGAACGACAGGGCGCGGGCAGGATCGGGCTCGGTCGCCCACATACTGGGCATCGACGAGGCGGTCGAGCGGGCGAATCGGCTGGCCAGGCTGTTGGACGAGGACCAGCCGCTGGGCCGCGCGATGGTCCCGGGCGGGCCGGTGGACCGGTTGCTCGCACCGGGCGGTGTGGTGGACAAGTTGACGGCGCCGGGGGGCGTGCTGGACCGGCTGACCGAGGAGAACGGCGGCCTGATGCGGGCCATCGACTCGGGTGGCCTGGTCGACCAGCTCCTCGATGAGGACGGTCTGGTCGAGCGGTTGCTGGCCGAAGACGGCCTGGCCGATCGGCTGCTGGCCGAGGACGGGTTGATCGACAGGCTGACTGCCAGGAACGGGCCGCTCGAGCAGTTGGCCGACGTGGCCGAAACCCTGAACCGGCTGGCGCCAGGGCTGGAGGCACTGGAGCCGACGATCGAGGCGTTGCGCGAGGCAGTCATCGTGCTGAGCCAGGTGGTCAACCCGCTGAGCAACATCGCCGACCGCATCCCGTTCCCGGGCCGCCGGCCGCGCAGCAGCCGCTCGTCGACGCGGCCCGTGACGTCGCAGCGCGTCATCGACGCCGACGAGTGACCCGATAAACTCAGGACCCTGCAGGCCTCCTTAGCTCAGTGGTAGAGCACTCGCCTTGTAAGCGAAGGTCGTCAGTTCAATCCTGACAGGAGGCTCCAGACCTCCACGTTCACAACCGCTGAGATTGCCAGCCACGGTGCGCCTCAGGGGTGCGCCGTCGAACTCGCTCGTGCCGGCCGGGCCACCAGTGCAGGGTCCTCAACAAATCTCATTAGTCGGAGCAGATCCTGGCCAATATCAGGGCAATACCTCATGGCCACGATCAGAAGCTGCGACTTCGCCGAGTTCGCAATGCAACTGTCCACCTCCCGGCGCCGATTGGATTTGCAAGCTGGGCGCGCTGTGCGGGCTGTTAGGCATCACCACCGCGCAGCGGCGACGGCGCGAGGCGATCATCTGGGGCGTCGGTCATGGTGGGAGGCAATACCGGGCTGCTTACCAGTCGGATAGGAAACCCTTCCCTTTCACGACTGGAATCTGGCTTCCCAGCGAATTACGGAACCACCACTTGATCATGACTATTTACCTCATGGCTACGTACTGGGAAGAACCGCAACCCAATTGGCGGGCCGATGATTCGCAAGGAGCGTCGCTACGCATGAAAGGAATTGGGCGATGACATACTGTCGGCATTGCAACCGATTCCGTTTAGTGCGCATATCTGGTTCTGGCCCATGGCTTTTGGACTGCGGTCACATATACCTGCCTCTGCACAGCTAGGTACAGCGGTCCCGAGCTGGATGGAAAAGGAGTCGCCGAAATGAATGTGGAAATCATGCAACAGAGCCGGAGGCGCCGGCATCGGAGCGGTCGCGGGAGCGCATGGCAGTCCGGGCGCTATCTGGATCCCTACCGCGAGGCAAGATCGCGCGCTTATGGGCGTGTTCATCATCGAGCTGCTGGTAAGGCTGACGGCATACGGGTGGAACCTGAGCAGCCTGCTGGCGAAAGTATGACACCGCGACACAGGAAAGAAGGGATGACGTCATGATGCCACTCACAGCGGGCGCACAAATCGATGAATTGCGCCGTCTATTTACGCGAGTCGGAGCAGCGCCGGCAGGCCGCCGAACTCAAACTCGCCGATCGCGAACGCCAACTCGGCACCGCACGCCAAACGATTGCTAATCAAGATCACCGTATCGGCAGAATGACTGCCGAACTCGCGCGGCCGCGGGGCGCGGCGACGGCGACCGTGCTCAACGCCTACGCGCTCGACTTCCCGCAATTATTCAAGAGCACCTGCGAGCGCTGACGCCGCCGCTGGAGGCGCTCTGGCCAGAGCGCCTCCGGGTGCTGCTGATGATCAGCACGTTCACGGGTTCATACCCGGTCATTACGCATAGCCGTCGGCGCGTCTCGGGGTTGACCGGGCCGGGGATATGACGCTGCGCTTCGGTGCGTAGCGCTGTTCATCTGGGGCCCGACGGCAATTCGAAATCCTGAGAGCTGTTGCCGGCGACCTTTGTGCTAAGAACTACCGCGCC
This sequence comes from uncultured Actinomycetota bacterium, assembly GCA_963713225.1. GTDB lineage: Bacteria > Actinomycetota > Actinomycetes > Mycobacteriales > Mycobacteriaceae > Mycobacterium. The sequence goes on from CAVQLB010000010.1 coordinate 19,854, forward strand.
ACCACTGCCAACGCTGAGGAACCCATTCGAATCGTTGGCGCCGCGGCTGAGCGAATCCCAATTGCTTACCAGACGGTTAGGAAACCCTTCCCGTTCAGGAGTGGACTCTGGCTTCCCGGCGATTACCGAAGCACTCCCCGATCACGAAAATTCTCTCATGACTACGTACTGGGAAGAGACGACGAGCCTTCGCCCTGGCCTGACCCGAGACACGGTCTCGGTCGGCGCCGTGCCGGTCGCGCAGAGGCCCCGCACGTTCCGTAGCCGCATACCGGGGCGCGACGACCTGAACCGGTCCGACCCGCGCCGCCACGTGCACCGGCCGGACCCGCGCCATGACTCTCATCGACCCGACCCGCATCGACACGACCGGCGCCCCGACCATCGTCGCACCGACGGGATGTGGCCCGGCCGCACCAAGGTGCCGCACGAGCCTGTCACGGAGCGACTAGCGCTGCACGAGCCTGTCACGGAGCGGATAGTCCGCAGTGACCTGGCAGTGCTGGACACCAGTCAGCTCGCCGAACAGGCCGTCGAAGTCGAAGCAGAAGGTCTGGTCGCCCCGCCGGGTGACAACGAGGTCTACTCCTACTTCGGAGCGCAGATGCGATGGGTGCAGGTCCTGTTGATGGCCGCCTACGTGCTCGCGGGATGGAGTCTGCTGCATTTCGCACTCGCGTCGATCGCAGTTTTATGGCCCATGCTGATCTTGCTGGGGCTCAACGTGATTGGCACCATACTTTCGTCGCTGACCAGCTTCAACACCAGGCGGGTGTCAGCAAAGACACACCGCGCGCTTGTCGAGGGCTGGGCTCCGTCAGGCCCGGCGCCGAGCATCGATGTCTTTCTTCCCACGTACGGAGAGGACGTGGCGGTTCTGCGCAACACCTACACGCATGTCAAGGCGATGGAGTGGACGGGCAGGGTCGCCGTTCACGTTCTCGACGACGGCGATCGCGGCGAGGTCCGGGACCTGGCCGCAGAGTTCGGGTTCGACTACGTCGTGCGACCGAATCGTGGGCACCTGAAGAAAGCCGGCAACCTTCAGTACGCGTTCGCCCGCACGTCGGGAGACCACATCGTGATTCTGGACGCTGACTTCTGCCCGCGGCCCGATTTCCTGCGCCACTTGGTGCCGTACATGGACGACCCGGCCGTCGGCATCGTGCAGAGCCCGCAATACTTCGACAGCGGCGAGAACCTGAACTGGATTCAGCGCACGGCGGGCTCGACCCAAGAGTTGTTCTACCGCTGGATCCTGCCGTCGCGGGACCGGTTCAACGCTGCGATCTGCGTCGGCACCTGCGCGCTGTACCGACGCAAGGCCCTCGAAGCCACCGGCGGATTCGCGCAGATCGAGCACAGCGAAGACATTCACACCGGGCTGCATTTGATGCAGGCCGGCTTCCAGACCCGCTACGTACCTATCGTGGTCTCACGCGGCTTGTGCCCAGGAGACATGGCGGGCTTCCTCAACCAGCAGTACCGGTGGTGCAACGGGTCGCTGGTCAAGCTGCACAACGCGAAGCTTGACGGCTCCCGGGTGAAAATGACTCTGCGGCAACGGCTCTGCTTCTGGGCGGGCTTGTTCTATTACATCACCACCGCTGTCAACGTCCTCGCGCTCTACCTTCCCGGCATGATCATGGCCGCGTTTTTCCCGAGCCAAGTCCAGCCCGCACAGTTTGTGCCCTTCCTCGTCGGACTTTGGGTGTATCTGGTGGTGATACCGGTGGTGTCCAAGAGCCGCTGGCGGTTTGAGGTCCTTCGCCTGCAGATGGCCTATAGCTACGCCCACCTCGTCGCGATCGTGCACAAACTGCGGGGCCGCTCAGCGGGATGGGTTCCCACCGGCGCGATGAATCGCCCCAATCCCCTGGCCCGCAGCATCAGCCGCTTGGGCGCCGTTGCGATCATCCTGTCGCTCGTGCCGTTCTGGGGCGTGGTCATCTATGACATACACGCCTATGGGGTGCGCCAGTACTGGCTGATGGCGATGTTCGTCGGCCTTTACACCTATCTCGCCCTGCCGTTGTTTGTCGAGTTCGTCAAGATCCTGTGGCCATCCCTCGGCAAGCTCCTCGGATCCCGAACGGACGGCGCTGCTGCACCAGCAACCACAGACGGCCCTGCACCAAAGCGGCGCAATCCACATCGGATCTCCGCCTACGAAGCGGTGTGCTACACGCTGGCGCTGGTTCTGGCCGCAGCCGTCGCTTCTGGGTGGTTCGACCTGATGATCCCGTGGAGCTCCTGAGTTTGACGATCACGGCGTCCGCCGAACCGAACCCTCTGTGACAGAACAGGTTCGGGTGAAACCCCTGGACATCCGGTGCTGGACGTCAACCCATCGCTGTCGAGGACTCGTTGACCCGCGGTGAAACCACCCGAGAGGTGGGCTTCGTGGCTAGGGCGGGCCGGGGGCGCTTACCAAGCGGATAGGAAACCCTTCCCCTTCAGTAGTGGAATCTGGCTTGCCGGCGATTACGCCCGTACTGCGGAAACGCGACGATTTCCTCATGACTAGGTACTGGGAAGAACCGACCGTGAGGTATCGGGAAGAACCGACCGTGAGGTATGGCCCGAAGCTGACGAGTGTGACGGCCCAGACCGAGCGCATCCAGCTGGCGCGGATGCCCCGTACCACCACTGCCCCAGTACCAGCGCACCACCGGGTAGACCAGCATCCGACCAACGTCGTCGTCCCGCCACAGCTGCCCAAGACCAAGACCGACGCCAGCACCGAAACCAAGCCCAAGACCAAGACCAAGACCGAAACCAGGCCCAAGAAATCGGAAAACCGCTTCTTCAACGACGTCGAAGGCCTTCGAGGCATCGCCGTTGCACTGGTCGTGCTGTTTCACGCGGGTGTGCCGCACATGGCAGGCGGCTTTGTGGGCGTCGACGTGTTCTTCGTTATCTCGGGGTTCCTGATCACCGGCCTGCTGCTGCGCGAGTACGAGCGCAACGGGCGGGTCTCGTTCAGGGGCTTCTACGCTCGTCGCGCACGCCGCATCATCCCCCCGGCGGCCGTGGCCATCGTGGCGACGTCGATCGCCGTATGGTTCCTCATGCCGATGCTCTCGGTCTTCCGCCAGGCACTCGATCTGCTGGCCGCAGCGATGAACTTCGCCAACTGGAGATTCATCGCCGCGGGCAAGGACTACCTCGCCGGGGCGTCAGACGACAGCGTTGCCACGCACTTCTGGTCGCTTTCCATCGAGGAACAGTTCTACTTCGTCTGGCCCCTTCTGCTGGTCGCGTTGGCCGTGCTGGCCAAGCGCATGCGGTGGTCCATGCGAATGGTCGTCGGCTGGGGAATCGCCGTGGTCACCGCCGCCTCCTTGTTCGGGTCGCTGCTCTTTACGGCCAGCGACCCCACCCTGTCGTATATGGCGACGCACACGCGCGCATGGCAATTCGGCGTCGGCGCACTCGTCGCGGTGGTGGGGCCGCTGCTGACCGGCCTGATGACGAAGTTGGGTGTGCAAATAGCGATGTGGGTGCTCGGTTGGGCTGGACTGTCGGCGGTGCTGGTGACGACGGCGGTCTACGACCACACCACGCCCTATCCGGGTGTGGCCGCGTTGGTACCGACCGTCGGTGCCGCCGCGATCATTGTGGCCGGACAGGTGGCCGCCAGCAGCAGGCCCGCCGTCGGATGGTTTCTCTCGGTGCGCCCGTTGCGGTGGCTGGGCAAGGTCTCCTACGGCTGGTATCTGTGGCACTGGCCCGCTCTGGTGCTGTTCAAGAGCTACACCCACAACAACAGTTGGCCGACGCTGGTGGGCGTGACCATGGGGGCACTGGTGTTGGCGTGGATCTCCACCTCGCTGCTGGAACGCCCGATCATGTCCTCGAAGGAACTGAAGCGCAACCTGCAGGCCTCGCTGTCGGTCGGTTTCACCGGCACCATTGCGGCCGCCGCGGTGACGATGACCCTCGGCGTCCTGGCGGTCAACATGGCCAGCGGGGCGGCTTCCTCCAATCCCTCGGTGAGCTTCGAATCCGTTTTCGGCGCCGACACCGGCGCGAATTCGGGACCGGTCACACCCAACCCGTTCAAGGCCTTCGACGATCGGCCCGCCCGCGACGAGTGCCTGGTTCCGCTGGGCGAGCGCGAACAACCGAGCACCTGCGTGGATGGCCCAGCAGACGGCGTGCCAGCGGTGCTCTTTGGCGACAGCCACGCACAGCAGTGGCTGCCGGTGGTTCAAGTCATCGCCAAGGAAAATAATTGGCGGCTCAACCAATTCACCAAGGCGGCATGCCCGGTCGCCGCACTGCAACCCAGGGACGGCCGCACCGACCCGTTCACGAAGTCAGACTGCCTCGGCTGGCGCGAGGACAGCGTTAAGGCGATCATCGCGCTGAAACCCAAGTACATCGTGATCAGCTCGCTGTCCACGTACGTGCCCGACTACCAGGAGTTCAAGACCGCCTGGGATCAAACGCTGAATCAACTGCGGGCGACGGGCGCGAAGTTGATCTACTTGCGGGATACGCCGTACCCGAACAAGAACATGCCCGAATGCATCTCGGGCGCCACCGACAACTGGTCCGCGTGCGACTTCGACCTGAACAACACCCCTCGGACCGAACCCATTGTCACCGACCAGGTTCGGGGCCAGAACCTCGACATCCCGGTGCTCGACCTCAACGCATACCTGTGCGAGGACAACAAATGCCGCGCGGTGCGCAACGGCACGTTGCTCTACCGCGACGATTCCCACCTGACAGCAACCGCGGTCAAGGCGCTGCTGCCGGCTGTCCAAGCGCAGGTCCGTGACAAGGGAATCGACCTGAGCGGCCGCTGACGTCGGCGGGGCGACCGCTCGGCCGTCCCGTAGGGTGTGTCTCTGCCGGACACATGACGGTCAGGAGGTGTCGTTGCCCAGCGGACAGGCGCCGATAGTGTCGCGCCGCGGCCTGCTCGCAGCAATCCCCCTTGCGGCATTCAGCGTGATGGCCGCGGGCGGATGCCAAAGGACCGAACCAAGCCGACCAAGCCAACCTCGCCAGTCACGCCAGTTCGGGCTGGCGGCAACCGGTCTCGACGACGCGACGGTGCAGCGGTCACAGGCCGCCGCGCAGCAATTGGGCAAGCACTTGGACGTGCTGACCGTCTACGAGGCATTCGTCTGGGAGAGGTCGCTGCCCACTACGTTTCTGGATGGCGCCGCGGCCGCCGGCTGCACCCCGGAGTTGACGTGGGAACCCTGGGATCCCCGCGCAGGCAAGCACCAGGCGGCTTACACGGCTGGACAGATCGCAGGTGGTCGATACGACACCTATGTGCGCACCTGGGCCAAGCAGGCGGCCTCGTATGACAAGCCGTTCCGGCTTCGGTTCGCACACGAAATGAACGGAGACTGGTACCCCTGGGCGATGGGATCACCGGGCGGCTCGGCGCAGGATTACGTCGCGGCCTACCGCAGAGTGCGCGGCATATTCGACGACGCGGGCGCCGAGCGCGTGGAGTGGGTGTGGTGCCCGAACGTCATCGTTAACGGCGATGCCGAGGCGATCTCACGGTGCTATCCCGGCGACAACTTCGTCGACATCGTCGGCGTCGACGGCTACAACTTCGGCGATCGGCCTGGCCATCAATGGACCCAGCCGGCTGAGCTTTTCGGCACTACGTTGGGCCTTATCGCCCAACTCGCGCCGGGCAAACCGGTATGGATCAACGAGGTCGGCTGCGGCGACCAAGGCGGCGACAAGTCCCGCTGGATCTCCGATTTCATCAGCTGGCTTGCCGGCACCGATGTCCGCGGGCTGATCTGGTTCGAAGTCGACGGCAACCCGGATGCGCCCGACTGGCGGCTCACGAGTTCGGCCGCAACCACCGCTGCGGCCACGGCCGCACTGGCGTCCTGGTAGCGCGGCTGATCGGGGTCAGCAGTTGCCGACGGCGGGGACGCCCGCGAAGCGGTCGGCGATCCATTGGCCCAACAGAGCGCCCGGATCCAGTTTGTGCCCTTGCCCTTCCATGCGGATCCGCAAAATGGTGTCGCCGCGGGCACAGGCCCGGCCCATGGCGACCTCGGTCCATTCCGGGGGAACGGTTTGGTCGGATCCGCCATAGATCGCCAGCAGTGGGATTTTGGTCGGCTGTTGCGGCAGCGCATAGGAGGTGAGCCGCTCCCGCAGCCGGTCGGCCGCTGCCGCGGAGGACGGCTTGGCGTCCGAGCCGTCGAACTTGCTCGCCAAGGCCTCCTTGCCCTGGGAAGCCGGCGGCAGGCAGGCAAGCAACGTCTTTTCGTCGTCGCGTAGAACGCCGTGCAGGTAATCGTTCGGATCGATGGACTTGTCGACCGCGGCGAGACCCTCGATCACATTCGGGTACAGATACATCTGGTCGGCGGTCAATGTGGAGGTTTGGGCCCGCTGCACCAGTCCAGACATGTCGAGCGTGGGGACCAGCGCCGCGGCGCCGAGCAGATCGGTGCCCTGCCCGTAAGCCGCAAAGTATTCGGCGGCCGCCCAGGCGGTCTCGCCGCCCTGCGACGATCCCAATGCCACCCAGCGCGACGACAGCTGCGGCACCACCGTGCGGGCGGCTCGCACCGCGTCGATGAGGTTGAACGCGGCCGACTTTGGCTCCAGGTAAGCATGTGATGTCGCCGCGTCCTGGCTTGACCCGGCGGGATTGCCCAGACCCGCGTAGTCGGTGTATGCCACCGCGTAACCGAGCTTGAGCTGTATCGCCACCGAAGTGATGTCGCCGAGCAGGCGGGAATCCGCGGTTGGCCCACAGTCGGAGGTTACGCCAACGGTTCCATGGGCGTAGCCGATGACAGGCCATCCTCCGGGCGGTGGGTCGCCCGGCGGTGTGAATACCGCGCCAGACACCACAGTGGGCGAACCAGTGATGCCGGATATCGATCGGTACACCATCGTGTGTGCCGTTGAGCCGGCAGGCAGCTCGCTGAAATCGAACGGCGTCTGGTCCGATGAGCTCGCCACGGTGCCACGGGCGGCCAAGTCACCGGTGGCGATGGTTGGCATCTGTCGGGAGTAGTTCAGTTCCTCCGGCCCTGTGTTGGAGGGGGCGGCGGGTTGCGACGCGCTGCACGCGGCAACCACGGCGCACGCGAGCACGCCGCCCAGCCGCCCAACGAACCTCGCGATCATGTGTGTCCCCTTGATCCTCGACCACGAGGATGGCATAGGCGGCAGCCTTCAGAGGCCTTTCCAACCGCTTGCATTCTGCTGACGCCGGGTTGCTGCCCGGGCGGATAGAATACCCTTTCCTTTCAGGAGTGGAATTTGACTTTCCCAAGAATTATCGAACCGCCAATTGATCGCGACCATTGCTTTCCTGACTACGTACTGGGAAGAACCACAATCCATCTGGTACGCATCGGGACTCGCCGACGTGCTGGCAGGTCCACCAGCGCAGGAGCCGGCCGGGACATGACCGGGGGCGCGGGTCAAGTCGCCGCTGTGAAAATCCTGGGCCTGACTGGGCACATTTTGGGCACACCTAGGCACAAACCGGGGAAATCTCAACGAATTACATGCAACGTTATTTCGCAGCTCACAGCGAGTGCGGCGAACTGACCAGGATCGATTCAACAGTTCAATCCTGACAGGGGGCTCAACACGGTTCGGCGCCCTTTCTGGCTCAGAACTGATGGTACGAAACCTGTGTGCGCAGATGGTCGCAGTCCACTTTGACTGCCCACATCGTGCCGGCAAATATGCCGATTCCAGCATCCCGGTGTCCCCTTCGGGAATGTCGGTCTCAGTGTAGATATCCCGATGTTGGAATGGTGTGAAATACGGGCGCTGCGCAATGCCTTCCGCTGCTAGTGTTTCGACTTCCTCGACCTGCCCATTGCCGCGTCGCGGTCTTCGTCAGAGAAGGCCGCCGACCTGCCAGCGCGCGTCGCACTCACCATCTCCCGGGCAACGCGCATTGCGCCAGTAGTGGCCGCGTAATCAGAGTCGTCGTAGGTGAGGGAGGTCGTTCCGGCGAAGCCCATCTGCCCACCGATCTCGACGGCATCCATGTTGGCTCCCAGGAAGATGAACGTCCAGCCCCACTCGTCCTGCTGCTGCTTGGTCAGCTTCCGCACTGCTTCCAGGCTCCATTCCTTGCTGGAGTTCTCCATGCCGTCGGTCATGATCAGACAGATCACCTGGCCCGGGCGCTCGTCTTCAGGCAGAACCGATAGCTGCTCGCCAATTTCGGTGATGAACTTGCCGGTTGCATCAAGCAGAGCAGTCATCCCGCGAGGCTGGACGACGAACTCCGGCACCTCGGCGACGTCGGTGGCCGAATAGAGCACCTCGTAGACGGTGTCGAACTGAGCGAGAGTCACTTGGCAATCGCCAGGCTGTTGGCGTTGCTCGTTGATGAGTTCGCGCCAGCCATCCTCGGTCGCGGCCTTCGAGGTTTGCATCGAACCTGAGCGATCGAGCAGCGCGGCGATGAGGGTCTTGTTCGGGTTGGTCATTGGCAGCCTTCCAGTCGTGTGCAGCCGCCGTGAAGGCGGCACGGGGTGGTACTTCGCGTCCCGGCATACATCGGTGAGGAGACGTACCGGCCGCCCGCGATCGGCGAGCCTCGCGCTCAATTACACCACCGGGATCGACGGCTCATACGCCATCGACTTCGGATTGAGGACGTGCCCGGCGGGCCGCCCACATGACTCGATTATACGCTTCACCAGCGACAATCGTGGTCGTTCTTCAGTCTGGCCAGATGCCTTCGACCATGACAAGGGGCTCAGCGTCCAGCCCCCTGCTATAGCACCGGGTGCGGCCGGTCAGCTTCCAGATCCATCGGCCATTGGATGCGCGGAGAGTCACGTGAGTGCCGTCGAAACTCAATCGGACGCCGGGGGGTTCTCGGTTGCGGTCGAGGGCATGACGTGCGAACCACATGACCGACGTCGCGTAATGGACGCACAGATCGTCGCCTTCGCGTCGAAACCGAACTTCCCCGGATAGTTCGGGTGCCTGCAGCGCGTGCTCATACCAGTACTCCGCCGCCGTGAACTTCACGGTGCAGTCGTGGAATGTCGTCGCCGGCCCGCCGAAACCGGTGCATGTGTTCCCGGATCGCGGGGCTCGACATGACCTGGAATTCTTTGGGCGGCAATGAGATTTGAAAGACGAGTCCGCGGCCCTCAGCCCCTTCCACCAGGGCACCGAGTCCCGCAACGGGCAATTTCATCAACAGCGTGCAGTAGGACGTGAAGGTGTCTTCGAAGGCGATGCGATAGACGCCGAAGCCGCTCTGGTTGGAGACAATTGGGTTCCACCGGGCCGGATTGAAGGCGGTGGACACACAACGAGCGGCCCGCCATGCACCGGCCGCGTCCAGGAATCGCTGATTGATGCGCATATCGCAGTGTTCGTCGGCGAAGTGGTCCACCGTGTGGCGGAGGCGTTTGGCAAACGCACCTGCAGCCTCTTCCCGTCGGAGCTCGAGGTTCAGCGTCGTGATGATGTTGCCGACGAGCATCGGATCGAGGCCACAACGATTCCGCGCATTCACTGCGACCGCGAGGGTGCGACGATCCATCGCGGGATGGGCACTCATGAGCGCTTCGGAAACATGCGCGCATACAACGTCGTTCGCCGACAACCGCTTCCGGCTTCCGTAGGCGTTGTGCATGCGGGCGATTTCGTCTTCTCCGAAGTAGAGACTCAGAGTCCGCTGCTTTCGCGCATCCTTGGCCAGGTACAGCACGCTCCGTGCAAGTTCTGCGAGTCCGAGGAATCGCACCCCGGGCTCCCGAGCGCCATCGGCAGGAAGATGCTCGTCGAGGTAGGCGGCGCGGTCCTCGACGATCAACGGTTCGGCAATTGGCTTGCCTGCGGCCGCGGCAGCCCACGCGTTCATGAAAACCATCAACGTCTGCATGTCGCCGATCGCGTGGTGCCATGAGACACCGATCGCGGTCGCGTCGTCCGCGAGTTGCGTGACACGCACCTTGCACAGCGGGCCCATCCCCCATCGAGCCGTGGCGCCGTTCACCGGGTCGACGAGCCATAGTCCGCTGTTCTCCGACGTCGAACGGATCGCGTCACTGAGCGTGCGACCGGACGACACCGATGTGAAGGGCACACCCTGTCCCTCACATCGGATTCGCATCGTGGGGCCGAACCCGGCCAGCCGCCCCGCGAAGATCGGGAGCTTCGTCAGCGCATGCGCAAATGCATCGGTGAGCGCCCTGGTGTCGAGACGCCGCTCAAAGAAGAAGACGCTGTGTACCGCCAAGTTGGCGACTATGGCGTCGCCGACATTGCACCGGACTTCGAGCCGTTGTCTGTCCAAGGGTTTGATCAGCTGGGTCGACATCATGGGCACGTCCGGCGGTTCACCACGACGCGGCCGCCGAGTTTCGGGGTGTGGGCAATTCCCCGGAAATGGGACTTCTCATCGGCGGCGGCATCGGTCTGGATCCGGAAGTTCTGCAGCACCGTCCGCAGCACGATATCCATTTCGGCGATCGCGAAATCAGCGCCGAGGCAACGCCGTGCCCCGCCGCCGAACGCCAGCCATGCTGCTGTCGGCGGCTTCGTGCCGCGGAAGCGGCAAGGGTCGAATCGTTCGGGCTGAGGATAGATTTCGGGATTCTCGTGCAAATCGGCGATCCTCACGAGCACCGTCCGATTGTGCGGGATCCGCCATTCCCCGAGGTCGAAATTCGACGCCCTGACCCGGCGGCCAGCCACATCGATGACGGTGCGTACCCGCAGCACCTCGGTAATTGTGGCCCGGCGGAAGTCGCTGCCGCCCTCGCCGACCTCTCTGACCAGCTCGGCCAACACGTCTGGGTGGCGCCGCAATCGCTCAAACGCCCAGGCAAGTGCTGATGCCGTTGTTTCGTGGCCCGCACAGACGAGGGTCAACAGTTCGTCGCACATGTCCTGCCGCGACATCCCGGTTTCGTCGGCGTGCCGACGGCGCAGTAAGAATGCCAGCACGTCCGTCCGCTTGCCGAGACCGGGATCCGCATCGGCCCTGTCGATCAGCGTCAATACGATCCGGTCGAATGCCTTGCGGAAGTCGTCCAGCTTGCCCCACGGGCTGTAGCGTCTGGTCCAGAATGGCGGCGCAGGCAAGAAAGCCACGAGCTGTCCGAGTTTCATATATGGCGGGACGATCTCACGTAGTTCCTCGAGTTCCGCACCTTCAGCTCCGAAAATGGTCCGCAAGATCACGTTCAAGGTGATCCTGTTCATCGGCTCCAGAATCCGGAACTCTTTGCCCTCAGGCCAATTCGCGCTTTCGCGCAGTGTCTCGTCCTCGATAACGTTCGCGTAGTTTTTGAGGCTCTGACCGTGAAATGCCGGTGCGAGGCGTCGGCGCCGGTCGGGATGCCGACTCTCGTCAAGCCCAAATAGCGACCCGGGCCCGAACCAGTTGCCGAGATTCGGTTGCACGTTGACCAGCTGGTCGGTGCTCGCAGTGCACACCGACCTCACCAGAGCCGGGTCAGAAACGACGACGGATCGACCGAAGAATGGGACGTTGATTTCGTAGATGTGCCCGTGCCGCTTGATCCAGTTCCGCATCGCCGTGCGGCGAAAAAAAGCGAATCCAGCACTCTGCACGAGCTTGGGTAGGCGAACCGACGGCGGGTTCAGCCTGTTCGACGTCGATGTTTCGCGCGGATTGGCCACGGCCGGATGGGTCATACGGGAATCGTCGCTCGCCCGCGGTTGCACGATCTCAGTAGTGCGCTACTGCAATCTAGGATCCTTGACGCTGACGTAAACCGGTTCAAGAACGGGTATGCGGTGAACCATGACGGTCATCGGCTTCCACTGCTCGCACGAGCAGATCAGTCCAGCCCAGCTACTCAAGGATGTCCAGCAGGCTGAGCAGGCCGGCTTCACGGCCGGCATGTCCTCCGACCACTTCAGTCCGTGGAGCGAGCGACAGGGCGAATCGGGCTTCGCCTGGTCGTTCCTCGGCGCGGCGCTGGCTACGACGAACCTTCCGTTCGGGGTCGTGAACGCGCCCGGGCAGCGCTACCACCCTGCAATCATCGCGCAAGCCATCGCCACCCTCGCGGAGATGTTTCCTGGCCGGTTCTGGGCGGCGCTCGGATCGGGCGAGGCGTCCAACGAACGGGTCACCGGAGAAGTTTGGCCGCGCAAGGAAATTCGCGACCAGCGCCTTATCGAATGCGTCGACGTCATCCGGCGACTTCTCGAAGGAGAGGAGGTCAGCCACGAAGGTCTCGTGCACGTTAACCGTGCGCGACTCTGGACGCTGCCAGCGACCGTTCCAGACCTCGTCGGTCCCGCCGTCACACCCGAGACCGCAGCCCGCCACGCGGCATGGGCCGACGGCCTGATCACCGTCAACCAGCCGAGGGAAACGCTGCAGAAGGTCCTCGATTCCTATCGCGAGGCCGGCGGCCGCGGCCCCGCCTGCCTCCAGATTCACGTCAGCTGGGCGCCTACCGATGAGGAGGCGCTGGCCATCGCCCACGACCAGTGGCGCAGCAACGTCTTCGCCCCGCCCGCGTGCTGGGACGTCGAGACTGTCGAAACGTTCGACGTCATCAGCGAGGACGTCTCGCCGGAGCAGGTGGAGAAATCGGTCCACGTCTCGAGCGACCTCGGCCGGCACGCCGCCTGGCTGCAGGAGTACGCCGACCAGGGGTGGGATGAGTTGTATGTGCACTTCGTCGGCCAGAAACAAGCGGGCTTCATCGAAGCATTCGGTGACCACGTGTTGCCCCAGCTGTCTCCGACCGTGCCCCAGCGGGAAGCGACGATCGCATGAGGCGGGCCGACACGGGCGACCTGTGGTGGAAGAACGCGGTCTTCTACTGCGCGGACATCGAGACCTTCTACGACTGGGACGGCGATGGCACCGGCGACATCCGCGGAATGACCGAGCGTATCGAGTACCTCTACGACCTCGGCGTGACATGCCTATGGCTCATGCCCTTCTACCCGACCGCCCGCAAGGACGACGGCTACGACATCATCGACTTCTTCGGCGTCGACCCCCGCCTGGGGACCCTTGGCGACTTCGTCGAACTTGTGCGCACGGCTCGGGCGAGTGGGATACGGGTCATCGTCGACTTCGTCATGAACCACACGTCGGACGGTCATCCGTGGTTCAAGTCCGCCCGGCGCAGTAAGGACGACCCGTATCGCGACTACTACGTGTGGAGCGCGACCAAGCCGAAGTCGAGCGCGAAGGACGTTGTCTTCCCCGATCAGGAGGACAGTCTCTGGGAACGCGACCCCAAGACGAACGAGTGGTATCTGCACCACTTTTACAAGCACCAACCCGATCTCAACATCGAGAATCCCAAAGTGCAGGAGGAGATCTCACGCACACTCGGATTCTGGCTCGAGCTCGGGGTCTCCGGCTTCCGGGTCGACGCCGTCCCGTTCCTCTTTGCGAAGGACGCCGTGCCGGGAAGCCCGAACGCGTTCGACCCCATGGAGTATCTCGGCGACGTCCGGAATTTCGTCACCCGCCGCGCCGGAGACGCTGTCCTGCTCGGCGAGGTCAATGTTGCGTATAAAGACCAGCTGGCGTTTTTCGGCGGTCCCGACGGCGACGGGCTCAACATGCAGTTCGACTTCATCGGGATGCAGAACATATTCCTGTCGCTCGCCCGAGGTGACGCCCGTCCAATCGCCAAGGCCCTGAAGCAGCGACCGCACCTCGACGTGACGAGCCAGTGGGCCAACTTCGTGCGCAACCACGACGAGCTCACCCTAGACAAGCTGAGCGAGGATGAGCGCCAAGAGATTTTCGATGCCTTTGGCCCCGATAAGGACATGCAACTCTACGGTCGCGGACTGCGCCGAAGGCTGCCATCGATGCTCGGCGGCGACGAGCGACGGATGCGGATGGTGTACTCGTTGGCCTTCTCCCTGCCGGGCACTCCTGTCCTCTTCTACGGCGAGGAGATCGGGATGGCCGAGAACCTCGACATCCCAGGGCGGTTGGCGGTGCGCTCGCCGATGCAGTGGACCGGCGGCGTCAACGGCGGGTTCTCCACGGCTTCGAAGAGGCGGCTTGCCCGTCCGCTTCCTGGCGGGCTGTACGGTCCGAAGCGGGTCAATACCGCCGACCAACGCCATGATCACGAGTCCTTCTGGTGGTTCATGCGCAACCTCATCTACACGTACCGGCAGCAGCCGGAGATCGGCTGGTCGGCGGTGGAGATCCTCAAGCAACCCAACCAAGCGGTCTTGGCGCACGTGTGCCGGGAGGAATCCGGTTGGATGATGTTGGCGCTGCATAACTTCGGCGCGGACAGCTGCATCGTGCCTATCCAACTCACGGACGTGCCGCCGGAGTCCATCCTCATCGACCTGCTCGACGGGCTATCCGAGCACGCCCTCGACAGCGGGGGCCGGGCCGAACTCAGCCTCGAGGCTTACGGCTATCGGTGGCATCCTCATCGACCTGCTCGACGGGCTATCCGAGCACGCGCTCGACAACGGTGGCCGGGTCGAACTCGACCTCGACGCTTACGGCTACCGGTGGCTGCGCCTCCGACGACCGGAGGACGACCCCATCATCTGAGCCGGCCTGGACGTTGATCAGAGCCCCGATGCGGTCGCGCCTCTCGGTGGCGCCGTCGTTGCTCTGATGACTAACTGCGGTGTCAGCACGGCCGAGCGCGCGTCGGTGCGTCCGCCATCGAGCCGCTCCACCACTGCTGCAACCGCCTGGTCGGCCTGATCGGTGGGTTGCTGACTCACCGAGGTCAGATCGATGTGACCCAGCCGGGCCAGCATGCTGTCGTCGTACCCGGTGACAGAGACGTCTCCGGGCACATCCACTCCGGCGCGGCGCAGCGCATCGACAACGCCCACTGCGAGCCGATCGTTGGCGCACACTACGGCAGTCGGCAGATCTCCAAGTAGCTCTTGTGCCGCAACGATTCCCGCGGACTCGGTGAAGACTCCCTCGACGACTTTAGCCCGATCACCCAAGCCATGTCTCTCCATCGCACGCAGGTAACCGTTTCGCCGATCGGCCGCGATCACGCCGGACCCGCCGGAGACGTGGACAACGCGACGATGGCCGAGACCGACGAGGTAATCCACCACGGTTCCGATGCCCCGGGCGTCGGCCGTGCGGACGACATCGAGGGTGGTCGCGCGCATGCGTCGTCCGATGACTACCGACGGCAGCTGCTTACCGAGTGTGGTCAACGCTTCAGT
Organism: uncultured Actinomycetota bacterium; assembly: GCA_963713225.1. Taxonomy (GTDB): domain Bacteria; phylum Actinomycetota; class Actinomycetes; order Mycobacteriales; family Mycobacteriaceae; genus Mycobacterium. The sequence continues at coordinate 35,028 of CAVQLB010000010.1, forward strand.
CGACAGCTCTGGCCCGAGGAGAAGAAGACCCTCGCAACGGAAGTCCAACAGGGTGTCGATCACCTGCGCCTCACCGTGCGTGGGCGTGACGGCTCCAAGGACCACCTCGTAGCCGGCACGATCGGCGGCGGCCACGATGTTCTCGGCGATCTCAGTGTGGAAGCTGTTTCGGATGTTGATTGTGACTCCGATGTGGTGCGACCGCCGCGCAGTCATCAATGCCGCAGTGCGATTCACGCGATAGCCGAGCTCATCGGCGGCGGCGAGTACCCGGGCCCGGGTCGCCGAGCTGGGGCCCGCAGCGTTGCGGAACACCAACGACACCAGTGCCTTGGACACCCCGACCTTGTCGGCGACGTCCTGCATGGTGGGGCGACGAGCATCCCGCGCCACGTGCACCTCATTCCCGTGAGTACCGGCAGGGGGTTGACAGCCGGTGTGACAACGCTCATAGTAGCTTATTTAGACCGGTCTAATAGACCGGACTAAGTATCCGAATCCGTATCCATGGCGAGTCAGGGAGTTGCAGGCAGTGACGAATCAATCCATCGGCGTCGCCGTCATCGGGGGTGGCATGGCGGGACGTGCGCATGCAGCCGGATATCGCTCGGCAACAACGCTGTTCGGCACCGACCGACCGGATGTCAGACTGGTCGCAATCGCTGACACCAATCGCAGCGTGGCTGACGACACGGCACGTCGTTACGGCTACGAACGGGCGGAGTACGACTGGCAGACGATCGCTGGCGCCCCCGACATCGACGCCGTCAGCGTCGTCGTGGCCAATCACCTGCACCGCGAGATTGTCGAGGGCCTGCTGGCTGCCGGAAAGCATGTCCTGTGCGAGAAACCCCTGGCCGGGTCCCTCGCTGACGCCGAAGCAATGGTCGCGGCCGCCGAACAGACCGACCGCGTGGCCGCCGTCGGGTACACCTACCGGAGGTCGCCGGCCGTCGAGCAGATCCGCCGCGAACTCGCCGATGGCACCATCGGGGAGCTGGTGCACTTCAACGGGCATTACTGGTGCGACTACGCGCTGGATCCGACCGGTCCGATCACCTGGCGATACAAGGGTGGCCCCGGCACCGGCGCCCTGGCCGACGTGGGCAGTCACCTGATCGACCTCAGCGAGTTCGTGTGCGGGTCGATCACCGAAGTCGGAGGCGCCGCCTTCGCAACGTTGATCAAGGAGCGACCCGTACCGATCGGGGTCACGTACGGCCATACCAAGGCAGCCGTGAGTGACGAGGTCGCGCCCGTGGAGAACGAGGACGTCGCCACGTTCACCGCAACATTCGAGAACGGTGCGGTCGGTACCTTCTCGGCATCGCGCGTCGCCCATGACCTGCCCGATGGTCTCGGATTCGAACTGTTCGCTTCCACCGGCTCGGCGGCATGGAATCTGCACCGCCCCGGCGAATTCGAGATCTCAACCGCGGAAACCAGGGGTGCACTCGCCGGACCTCGCCGGGTGCTCATCGGCCCAGATCATCCCTATATCCGCGGCGGACTACCGATGGACGCCGGCGGTGTCGGGCACGGCGTTGCCGACTTGTTCGCCTACCAAACCCGCGCGTTCCTCGACCAGATCGCCGGCATCGGTGACCTGGGCCCGCTACCGGGGTTCGAGGCGGGGCTGCACGGTCTGCGCGTCGTCGCCGCCGTCACAGAATCCGCCCAGTCGGGCGGCACCACTGTCAAAGTCGTCTGACTAGAAGGAGTCAAAGAACCATGAAGCTCGGTGTCTACACCGCGATCCTGCACGACAAGCCCCTGCGTGAAGCGCTGGAGGTCATCGCCTCCCTCGGGCTCACCGGAGCCGAGATCAATGCGGGTGGGTTTCTGCCTACGCCGCACCTGCCGGTCACCGAACTGCTGTCCGGTGAGATCACGCCGCAGCAGTACCTGTCCACCTTCGACGGCACGGGAGTATCTATCGCCGGCCTGAACTGCAACGGGAACCCGCTGCACCCAGACCCCGAGGTCGGGCCCGAAGACGCCGACGATCTCCGCAACGCGATCCGCGTTGCCGGACTGCTAGGTGTGGACCGCGTAGTGACCATGTCCGGCCTTCCGCACGCCCATCCGGGCGGCAAGTGGCCGGCCTGGCACGTAAACACCTGGGACTCCGGTTATCTCGATTCTCTGGACTACCAGTGGGACGAAGTCGCAGTGCCATTCTGGGCAGAAATCGACGCACTGGCCCGAGAGAACAATGTCAAGGTCGCGATCGAGATGCATCCGCAGAACCTGGTCTTCAATCCGCCGACCATGAAGCGTCTCGTCGAGAAGACGGGCGCCACACACGTCGGTGCGGAAATGGACCCGTCGCACCTGTTCTGGCAGGGCATCGATCCGGTCGCGGCGATCGAGTGGCTCGGGCCGCTGGTGTTCCACGCCGCCGCCAAGGACACCCGAATCAACAACAATTGCAAGCTCTACGGCGTTCTCGATGACCGCTTCACCCGAATTCCCTTGGACCAGAACCCGACCGGACTCGGCGGCCGGCATGTTGTGAACAAGTGGCCCGAGGATTCTGCATGGGACTTCGTCGCGGTCGGCCGCGGCCACGACACCGAATTCTGGGCGCGGTTCCTGAACGCCCTGGAGGCCGTCGACCCCAACATGTGGGTCAACATCGAACACGAAGACGTCGAGCTAGGTCAGCTCGAAGGCCTGCAAGTAGCCGCCGAAACCCTCAAAGCCGCCAACTCAGCCCTCGTCGGCTGACCTTCGAAGGACGAAATCATGACAACACCACGACAGCGACGTCGTCACAACGCATTTCGGGTCGCCATAGGGTGCCTAAGCGCACTCCTTCTGTTGTCGGCATGTTCCAGCACCGGCGGGAAGCCACGCGAGTCGGGCGCCGGGATGGGCGCCGGGCAGGCCGATACTCCGCGCCTCACGATCGCGATGGTGACCCATGGGCCGCCGGGCGACTCCTTCTGGGACCTCATCCGCAAAGGGGCTGAGACCGCAGCGGCCAAGGACAACATTGAACTGAGGTACTCGGCCGCGCTGTCAGGCCCTGAACAGGCCGCGCTCGTCCAAACCGCTGTCGACAGTGATGTGAACGGCATCGCCGTATCACTTGCCCGGCCGGAGGCGCTGGCCTCAGCCGTCGAAAGGGCCAATAGCGAGGGCATCCCCGTCTCCGCGTTCAACGCGGGCATCGATGCCTGGAAGTCGCAGGGAGCCATTGCCTACTTCGGTCAAGACGAGAAGATCTCCGGCGAAGCCGCCGGCAAGCGGCTGGCTGCGGACGGTGCCAAGAAAGTTGTCTGCGTCATTCAGGACCAGGGGAACATCGCACTCGAATCCCGCTGCGCCGGGGTCACTTCCGGCCTTGGCGGCGGTCAGGTGGAGAACCTCAACGTCAACGGTACCGACATGCCGTCGGTGGAATCCACCATCACAGCCAAACTGCAGCAGGATCCGAGCATCGACACCGTCATGACGTTGGGCGCGCCCATCGCGTTGGCAGCCGTGCAATCGGCGAAGACCGCGAACAGCAAGGCCAAGATCGTCACGTTCGACACCAACGCGGAGCTTGTGGACGCCATCAAGGGCGGGCAAGTGCAGTGGGCCGTCGACCAACAGCCATTCCTTCAGGGCTACCTCGCCATTGACTCACTGTGGCTGTACTTGAACAACCGCAACTCGATCGGTGGCGGAAAGCCGACCTTGACCGGGCCGGCGTTCATCGATAAATCCAACATCGACGCGATTGCCGAATACGCCAAGAATGGAACACGCTAAGCGTCCCACTGACCAGGCCGGCGCCGCTACGGGCTGGAGCTGATGGTCGAGCGTGGAACCGGCTGCGGACCCATGGCCTGCTGTTCTTCTTCCAGCCCGATGCAGGCACCGCTGTCATGGCCCGTACACGGGACACCGTCGATCTCCGGGATATCGGGGTTGGCCGCGTTCGTGGTGAAACCGTCCGGTGAGTTCGGCACCATGAACGGTACGCAGGTCGTGGTGTAGACGTCCTCCTCCTCACCACCGGTACACGCGGCGAGGGGCGTGGAAACACCGGCCGTGGGTGTCGCCATGACGGCCACCGGCGCAGCGACAATCGCCAGACCAAGACCAACGGCGAGGAAGAGTCGTCGAGACGGGAGCGGGAAGGTCGCCATGAAGACAATTCTAGGTCTGTGCCGCAGACCGCATAATCTCGACGCGGCCAACGGCCTGACGGACCAGGCCGCCGACTTCGCCGCGCGCCAACTCGCGTCTAGCCCGGCGACCGCTAGGTAGGGGTGCCGCGCTCATCGCAGGGAACTGAGCTCCCGCGGTCGATGAGCGTGAGCGTCCGCTGCATCTCGGTCGGCTTGATCGTGCCGCCGGTGTCCGCGTACGGATGGTCGAGGAAGAAGATCACGAGCAGGCCGGCGGTCACTAGGGCGGTGACGAAGCCGATCGGTATTGCCTGGATGACGAGCCCTTCGCGCCGATCCGCCTGGGCGACCATGTAGGCGATGGTCAGCGAGGCCCCGATACCCAGCACAAACCACAGCGGAACGGGCACGAACGGGGCTCGCCTCGGCGAGGCGCTCGCGCCGGCCGTCGCGGCGCTGTGCCTGCTCGTCGAACCACTGTGCGTATGCCGTCTCCTGCCGCGCGCCCCGCGGGTCCGTGTTCGCGAACTCCCGTTGCAGCTTGTCGATCCAGGACTGCACCAGCTCGCTTGAACGGCCCTCTCTCATCGCCGGCCATTCGTCCTCGATCACTGCGCGCGTGTAGCAGACCAAGCCTCCATGCAGACGGTCGCTTGTCGGCTTCTCGAAGACACTCGCGACGTAGTGGAGTTCGGAGACGGCGATGGCCTCGACGCTGGTGCCTTCGCGTGCGCGCTGATAGCTCTGCAGCGCGAGGAGAATCACGAACGCGAGCATCACCGCGAACATGGTGCCGATCACCGACAACGAGCCTGCACTACGGGGCGCGTCGGTGAACCAGCCGCCTTCGGGCGCGCGGCGGCGCACCAACAGCTTGGCGGTGATCGCCGCCGTGACCGCCACGACGAGCACGAGTGGGGCGATCCAGGTCAGCACGGCTGATTACTTTACGAACGCAGGGTTGCGCACGTCGCTGATTCGATAAACCCGCGTCTAGCAGGACTCATGTCCGACGATGACGCCCGCGGCTTCCTCGATCGGCTTGATGACAGAGGTGAAGTCGGATTCCGCCCCCTCCTCGGTCAGCGTGGTCTCCCACACCGTCGCAACCGCATCCGCGATATGGGTGGGCAGGCCGAGTGCCTTGGCTTCGTCGAGATAGAGCCGCACGTCCTTGACCATCAGACCCGTCGCGAATCCGTAGTCGAAGGTGCGCGGAAGGACGGCACGAGGGAACTTGTCGCGGCTGGCGTGGGTGCCGCCCGACCCGGCGTTGAGCACGTCGATCACGACCTCGGCGTCCAGTCCCGCCTTCACGCCGAGCACGACCGCTTCCGCCGTCGCCGCCAACGCCGTCGCCGCCAGCAGGTTGTTCACGAGTTTCATCGTCTGGGCCGCGCCCGGCTTCTCGCTGACGAACATCGGCCGGCCGAGGTTTTCGAGGATCTCGCGGACTGCGTCGAACTCGGCCCTCGGACCCGACACCATCATGGCGAGTGTGCCTGCGGTGGCGCCGTGGACGCCGCCGCTGACCGGACAGTCGAGCATCGCGATGCCGCGTTCGCCAAGCTGCTCCGAAATACGTTGGGCAGTAGGGCTTCCGACCGTGGAAAGGTCGACGAAGCGTTTTACCTTCGAGCCCGCGATCACGCCGTCGGAACCGGTCGCCACATCGACGGAAGCCTGCACCGACGGCAGGCTCGCGAGGATGCAGTCGACGCGGTCGGCGACATCCCGTGGCGAGGACGCTGCCTGTGCACCCGATGCGACGGCCTGCTCCACGATGTCGTCGCGAGTGTCACAGACGAACAACCGGTGTCCGGCTTCCGCCAAACGCGCCGCCATGGGAAAACCCATGTGGCCCAACCCGATGAATCCGATGTCCACGACCGCGCCTACGCCTCGTCGAGTTCGGATGGATCCATGGCACCCTCCGTTGATCGTCAGTCGTTGGGGAGGTCGATCAGGCGGCGGCTGAATTCGGTGAGCTTCGATCGCGACATGAACCGTTGGAAGGGTTCGTGTTCGGCGAGCAACCGAACCACGATCGGGTCGAATTGCAGGGTCCGCACCAGCCGGCGGTCGCGCACCGCCATGTCGACCACGCCCACCAGGAGCGCGTCGCGCGCCTGCGGGCCGTCGCTCGCGCCTCGGCCTCTTCGAGCGCGGGTACCAGCCTGCCGAGCTCGCGCTCCGTCACGGCTATCACGATCTGATCCTTGGTCCGGAACTGGTGATAAACGGCCGCTTTCGTAAACCGACCGCATCGGCGATCATCTGCAGTGACGTACCGCTGACACCATGTTCGGCGAAGAGATCCAACGCGGCGTCGAGCACACGGGTACGCGGTGCGCTGTGCCGGGTGATTTTGAGTTCGCCGTCGGCCACCGGCTGCTGCGCAGATCCCACACGATGAGACTAGACGAACGGCTATTAGCCGGTCGCCGAGAGCGCGGCCCCGCCGGGTGCTAGAGGAAGTGGCGGGACGATCTGCCGACCATGTACCCGGCCGGAAACGACTTCTCGATCACCTGACACTGATTGTTGTGCAGGCATTCGAGCTCGAGGACGACGCCGCCGCCGTCGATCGGTCTGCTCTCCAAGACCTTGTAGTGCTCGCAATTGCCATCCGCATCGAAGATCGGATCGCCGCACCGGACGCTTTCGATCGGGACTCGGTCGGCGTCGCCGGGAGACAAAGACATATCGACGAGGGTAAGCGCCGAACGTGAAACCACAGCGAAAATTCAGCGAGATTCTCGCCATCAGTTCACACTCGATGCGCTCACCAACAAGAGTGCGGAGGTCCCAGGCATGAAGATCGGCTTCATCGGACTCGGCAACATGGGGTCGGCCATGGCCGCGAACCTGATCAGGGCGGGCCACGAGGTCACCGTCTACAACCGGTCGCGGGCAAAGGTCGATGCGCTGGCCGCCGAGGGCGCGCGGCCTGCGGACTCGGTCGCCGAGACCTGCGGCGGCGACGTCGTCGTCTCGATGCTCGCGAACGACGAAGCAGTCGCGGGGATCGTCTTCGGCGACGGCGGAGTCGTCGACTCGCTGGCGCAGGGCGCCACCCACGTTTCCTCGTCGACCATCAGCGTGGCCCTCTCCGAGCGGATGACCTCGGCGCACGCCGAGGCCGGGCAGCAGTTCGTCGCGGCACCGGTGTTCGGCCGCCCGGAGGCGGCGCAGGCCGCGAAGTTGTTCGTCGTCGCCGCGGGCGCGCCTGAGACACTGCAAGCGCTGTCGGGAATCTTCGACGCGTTCGGTCAGCGCACGTTCGTCGTGTCCGAGGAACCCAAGACCGCGAGCCTGATCAAGCTGAGCGGCAACTTCCTCGTCATGTCGGTGATCGAGACGCTCGGCGAAGCGATGGCGTTTGTCGACAAGGCCGGGGTCGACAAGCACCAGTACCTCGACATCCTCACCTCGACGCTGTTCGACGCCCCGATCTACCGGACGTACGGCCAGCTGATCGCCGACGAGAGATTCGAGCCCGCCGGATTCGCCGCATCGCTCGGGCAGAAAGACATCCACCTCGTGCTGACCGCGGCCGAGAAATTACGGGTGCCGATGCCGGTGGCCAGCCTCATCCGCGATCGCTTTCTGGCCTTGCTGGCCCGCGGCGGCGCACACCTCGACTGGTCGGCGATCGGCGCGCTGGCAGCCTGGGAGGCAGGTGCCGCCGGCCCGACGGAGCGCTAGTTCGCCACCACGCCGCGAAGGCCGTCGGCGCCGAACACCGGCTCGAGCATCGACGAGTAGTCGGGCCCGCGGCGCAACATCAGGCCGCCGTCAACGTTGATCACCTGACCGGTCACATAGCTGGAGGCGTCGCTGAGCAGGAACACCGCGGCACTCGCGATGTCCTCGACCTCACCGGGTCGGGGCAGCGGTGTGCAAGACGCGTAGTCCGCGCTCAGTTCCGGTGAATCGAGAACCGGCGCAACGAGTTCGGTTCGAATGAGGCCAGGCCGGATGCAGTTCACCCGGACCCACGACGGCCCCAGCTCGTCTGCCGCCAGCTGCATCAGGTGATCGATGCCGGACTTGGAAACTCCGTACGCACCGAACCATCGGTGAGTGTTGCTCGCCGCGATGGACGAGATGCCGACGAATGATCCGCCGCCGCCGCGAACCATCTCCCGCGCAGCGTGTTTGAGCACATACATGGTGCCGTTGATGTTCAGGTCGACGGTGCGCCGCCACGCCTCGGAGTCGATCTGGGTGACCGGGCCGATCGTCTCGCTGCCACCCGCGCAGTGCACCACTCCGTGCAGCTTGCCGGTCCACGCGGTGGCCGCCTCGACCACCCGCGAGACCTCGTCTTCGTTGGTGACGTCGGCCGGCTCGTACAACACGGAGCCGCCATCCTCGGTGTGACCCTTGATCTCCTCGGCGGCGGCGGCCAGCCGGTCTGCGTTGCGGCCGACGAGCATGACGTTCGCGCCCGCCGCGACGGCCGCCGTGGCGGCTCCCTTGCCGATTCCACTGCCACCGCCGGTGACCAGGACCGTCTTATCCGCCAACGAGAGCTGCACTTTTACCCCTTACGAAAACTAGAACAGGTTCTCGATATGCAACCACGCACGTCAAGGGGTGTCACGACGCGACGGCGTCGGAGCGCCCAGCGTGCGCCAGTCCGGCACGTCCGGCGGCAGACCGACCGGATACCTGTTCTCGTTGGCCGCTGCCCAGTGCGCGTGGCCGAGCTCGTGAATGTGAAAGGCGTGCCGCAGCGCTTCGGTGAAGCCCATGGCGTCGCTTGCCGCGTTGACCGAATCCTTGACCAGAAGGGCTGCCATCGTGGGCCGCTCGGCGATACGGCGGGCGAAATCCAATGTCTTGTCCTCCAACTCGGCGCGGGGAAAGACCTTGGACACCATGCCAAGCCGGTACGCCTCGTCGGCATCGATCGAATCACCGGTCAGCAGAAGCTCTTTGGCCTTACGCGCACCGAATTCCCATGGATGTGCGTAATACTCGACACCCGGCATGCCCATCCGGACGGCAACGACGTCACTGAACTTCGCGTCATCGGCCGCGACGATCAGGTCGCACGCCCAGATCAGCATCAACCCGGCCGAGATGGCATTGCCCTGGACCTGCGCGATGGTGATCTTGCGCAAATCCCGCCACCTGCGGGTGTTCTCGAAGAAGAAGTGCCATTCCTGGAGATACGTCCGTTCCGCAATGCCGGACATGGTTGAGCCGTGCGAGCGGAAGGTCGGGTGCTGCGCCGGACCGGGCTTGCGCTCGAGGAGTGCTTCCTCCGAACCCAAATCGTGGCCGGCGGAGAAGTTCTTCCCCCGCCCGGCCAGGATCACCACCCGCACGGTGTCGTCGGCCTCGGCCCTGCCGAAGGCCTCGTCCAACTGCACTAGCAGCGTGCGCGATTGCGCGTTCTGCGCGTTCGGCCGATTGAGCCAGATACGAGCGATGCGCCCCTCGTCCAGGGTCTCGTAGGTCACCTGCTCGGCAGGCTCCTGCGGAACCGATTCGGCATTGGTCAGGTCCGGGCTCGCCACCGTGCACACCTCGTTTACGTTCGACGCTTCAGTTGTAATGCACATTACGTCTCGGCCCGCGACGTCCATCGGCCGGGATCCGTGACCCCATGACCTGCCGAAACGCCCATTTCCCGAAAAATCCGCCTACCCGTCAGGCCGGTCGGCGGAACCCGCCTTCACCGAACTGCCCAGCAGCGCCACAGCAACCTGACAGACACCTCACAGAAATGGCACGGGCGAACCAAATTTTGTAGAGATCGGCAGGTGCACTGCGGTCGCCAGGAGTAAGCTTGTGCTAGCACAAACGAGGCCAGCAAACTACAGAAAGCATGACGATGGCGACCCTTCACCTTCCAACTCGACGACTGATCCTTGCGGGGGGATTCGCTGTCGCGATCGCTGCGGGCCCGGCGGTCGCTATGTTCGCCGTTCCGACGATCGGTAGCTCGTCGCCGTCGATAACGGCATGCGCCGGTGGCGAGACCGAGGACCAGTTCACCAATATCTGCGTGCCCGATATCGTGCCGAATTCGCCGGAATTCACCAGCACCTCCCCCGTTGGTGGCCTTCCGGAGATCAGTGGCGTCCCGTGTACCGGACACAATTCCGGTGAGTGCATCGGCCTGGCCGAAGAGCAGCAGGCCGAAGGTCCAATCGCAGTGCCGCATTCGGAGGTGAGCTCAAGCCCGTAGTGGTGGCGATGAATTGAGCGACTGAGACGCCCGATCGGCGTCCCTGGTCGATAATGGCCGGGCCGGACACGTTTGACGTGTCCGGCCTTTTGCTTTGGAGTGCCGCGTTTGTCCGCTTGGCCTGCATAAATCGGCGGGGCGATATTGACAGGAAACTGTGCGAATGCATGCAGATTCCATTCAGTTTCCATACAATTGGCCCTAAGAGACCTGTCAGGAGAACTACAGAAAGCGTGACGATGGCGAACTCGAAGTTTTCAGCACGACGTTTCATCATTGCCGGTGGGTTCGCCGTCGCCGCAGCAGCAGCGCCGGCGATCGCCGTCGTAGCGATGCCAACACCTGCGGCCACACCGCTGGCCCAGTGCCCGTCCGGTGAGGAACACGACCTCTACACCGCCATCTGCATTCCGCACCTGGTGCCCAACGCCGGATCGCCCTACCAGGCGATCGGCGGCAATCCCGACCTTGCGGCGGTGACCATCCCGGGTGGCGGCGGCAGCATTCCCTGCACCGGCCACAACTCCGGGCAGTGCATCGGCCTGGCCGAAGAGGCGGCGTCCGAGGGCCCGGCGGCGGTGCCGCGGTCGACGGTCGGCAGCAGCCCCACGGTCACCGGCTCCGAAGGCACGGTCGGCGGGTAGCCGCGGGCCGCGCGCCCGGTGGGCGCCTGGCCGCACGATATGGTGGTGTCATGCCTGCAAAATCTGATCCCGCCGAGCTCGGCGACGTCGAGCCGCTAGCTGACAGCACCGCCCGCCAGGCCAGGCGCGTCGTCGCCGCCTACGCGACCGACGCGGACGAGTGCCGGGTTTTCCTGTCGATGCTCGGCATTGGACCGGCGAAACAAGAGGCTTAGGTGAGTCCGGGGGGCGGCAAGAACGCCCGATCCGGCAACTCTGACTTCGTCGTCGTGGCCAACCGGCTGCCGATCGACATGGAGCGGCTGCCCGACGGCACCACCCAGTGGAAGCGCAGCCCCGGCGGTTTGGTGACCGCCCTCGAGCCGTTGCTGCGTCGCCGCAAAGGCGCGTGGATCGGCTGGCCTGGCATTCCGGACAGTGACGAAGACCCCATCGTCGAGGACGACCTGCACCTGTACCCGGTGCGCCTGTCTGCAGAAGACGTGGCGTTGTATTACGAGGGCTTCTCGAACGCCGCGTTGTGGCCGCTCTACCACGACGTGATCGTCAAGCCCATTTATCACCGCGAGTGGTGGGACAGCTATGTCGACGTGAATCGGCGGTTCGCCGAGGCCACGTCGCGGGCGGCCGCAGAGGGCGCGACGGTGTGGGTGCAGGACTATCAGCTGCAGTTGGTGCCGAAGATGCTGCGGATGCTGCGACCCGATCTCACCATCGGATTCTTTCTGCACATTCCGTTTCCGCCGGTGGAGCTTTTCATGCAGATGCCATGGCGGACAGAGATCATCGAAGGGCTGCTTGGCGCCGACCTGGTCGGCTTCCATCTGCCCGGCGGCGCCCAGAACTTCCTGATCCTGGCACGGCGCCTGGTGGGCGCGAATACCTCTCGCGCGTCGGTCGGTGTCCGATCCCGATTCGGTGAGGTCCAGATCGGCTTTCGCACAGTCAAAGTCGGCGCGTTCCCTATCTCCATCGACTCCGGGAACCTCGACAGCAAGGCCCGCGACAGAAGCATCCGCCGCCGCGCGCGGGAGATCCGCGGCGAGCTCGGCAACCCACGCAAGATCCTGCTCGGCGTCGACCGGCTCGACTACACCAAGGGCATAGACGTTCGGCTGAAAGCGTTTTCGGAGCTGCTGGCCGAAGGCCGCGTCAAACGCGACGACACGGTACTCGTGCAACTGGCCACACCGAGCCGCGAACGCGTCGAGAGCTACATACAGATGCGCGAGGACATCGAGCGTCAGGTCGGCCACATCAACGGCGAATACGGTGAGGTCGGACAGCCGCTGGTGCACTACCTGCACCGACCCGTACCCCGCGACGAGTTAATCGCATTCTTCGTGGCTGCCGATGTCATGCTGGTGACACCGCTGCGAGACGGCATGAACCTGGTGGCAAAGGAATACGTAGCCTGCCGCAGCGATCTCGGCGGCGCCCTTGTACTCAGTGAATTCACCGGCGCCGCAGCCGAACTCCGCCAGGCTTACCTGACCAACCCGCACCACCTCGAGGGCGTCAAGGACGCGATCGAGGAAGCACTCAACCAGACACCCGAAGAGGGCAGGCGCAGAATGCGGGCGTTGCGCAGACAGGTGCTCGCCCACGACGTCGACCGCTGGGCGCGGTCATTCCTCGAAGCTCTTGCGGCGACGCAAACGGGTGACGCGGTCAGATCGGGGTGATGTAGTTGATCAGCCATTCGCCGTCGACCTTGACGTAATCCACCTTCAGCCGACTGCCGTCATACACCGGCTTCTTGGACTTGTCGGTCACCGTCCGGTTCAAATACACCATGACCGAACCCGAATTCCGTTGTGCACTCAGCACTCCCACCCCGACCTCATTGGCCTGGCTGACCAACTGCCGCTCCCTCGCCTGGGGGATGATGTCCTTGTTCGCACGCTCTTGGAACTCCCGACGGTAGGTCGGCGTGAGGTATGGATAGATATCGTTGAGGCTTCGTTCGACCGTCTGATAGTCGTATCCGAACACCTTAGGGATCTGCTCCTTCGCCTTTTCCGCGAGCGTGATCCGCGCATCCTTTTCGCCTTGAATCTCAACCTGACTCCAGTAGAGCCAGCCTCCGACGCCGGCCAGCGCGACAAAGCCGCACGCCAGCAAGATCGACAACGCGCCAACCAGCTTGGCGCTCCGGCTTTTCATCAGTTGCCCCCGTCGGGGTACTTGAGGTCGTAGAACGTCATGTGGCCGTTGTCGTCCTCTTTCACGGTGACCCGCAGTCGATAGGGCTTGGACGGCGCATTGTTCCCGTCGAGGTCGGTGACCGTCACCCGCACCGCCACCAGGACGTCGGCCGTCTTGGCGAGCTCGTCGACATCCCCCTCCATGGCGGCACCGTTGATGACGGCTTCGGCACTGGCATTCGTGTCCCGGAAGAGCAGCTTGAGGTTCTCGGCGTTCTCGCCCTGGCTCATCATGTCGCGCAACGGCCCGCTGGTGCTGTTGACGAACCGGTCGACGCTGTCGTCGATGGTGTTCTGCGTGTAGCTGAACATGTTCACCACGAACTGCGATGCGGTGTCGACGTACATCTGGTCTTTGGCCGCGTCGGCTTCCTCGTTGCGTTGGTGTGCGGCCGCCCACGCGACGGCGCCGGCCAGCACGAGCACCGCTACCGAGACGGAGATCAGAGACACCACGGCGGCCAACGCCCGGTGAGGCTGCCGCCGTGGTGGAGGACCTGCAGGCCGTGTCAACCGGACCTTGACGCTCTTCGGCGTCTCGACGGGCACTCCCGTCGACGCAGCCGTCGCACCACTCGCCGGTCCGGCCGCCCTGGACGCACGCCGCCGCGCCGACGACTTCGAAGTCGAAGTCGTGTCTTCCGTCATTTATGCCTGCCTTGGAGCCAACATCAGATCAACCCAGTTCTCCGCGGGCGCCAGTTTGTCAGTACCGCCTGCGAACACGCCAGTTCCCCCGGCCGGGTCGACGAAAGTCCCGCTCTGGTCATAGGTCGCGATGTCCGGCCCGCTTGCGACCGGCGGCGCCTCGGCGGGCAGTGGCTGCCCATCCGCAGGCGGTTCACCGGGTAGCGGCAGCGGGCGGCGGTGGCGGCGTCCTGCCGTACGGCGGCACCACCTGATCGGGCGGCGCGTAGAACGGCAACGGCGGGGGCAACGGACCGGGCTCATTCGGCGGCACCGGTAGCGGGAACGGCCCGTGTGGCGCAGGACCGGGTCCAGGTGGGACACCCGGCGGCAGCTGCAACACCGGCGGCCCGGGATCCGGGTCCACCTGCGGCGGTATGAACGGAAACTTGTTCTGCGGCAGGATCATCCGCGGATCATTGATGGGCACGCTGCCGTACGGAATCGGTGGACCTCGCCACGGATTGCTGCCCACCGGGACGTAGCCCTTCGGGTCACGGCACAGCTGGATGGTGGGGGCCCTCTTACCGGGGAACTCCTGGCAGGGGTAATTGCGCGCGCCGCGCACCACGGAGGGATCGTTCTGCGCGGTCTTGCAGAACAGGTCGGGGGGCAGTTCCCGCAGCGTGGTGTCGGCCGGAGAACGGATCTGCGAGGCGGGGACGAACCCTGTCGTACAGGGTGGCGGATCCTGCAGGTGGATCTTGAAGTCCAGCTTTCCGCCCTCATCGGACGGCACGCCACCGGCGACGGTGCCCAACGCGGCGATCAGCGCAGGGAAGATCACCAGCGCCTGTTCCAGAGACTTGCTGTAGATCACGCCGATCCTGCCGAAGTTCGCCAGGTTCGCGGCCAGCACCGGGAAGGACGGCCGGATACCGCTGAACGTCTCGTTCGCCGCTTCGGTGGCTCCCGGGACGGTTTGCAACGTCGACCGCAACTGTGGGTCTGCGTTGGCGACTTCCCCGGTGAACCGGGCAAGGCCGTCCGCCAGCGACTTGATGTCGTCGCCGCCGCGGATCTGCGCGTCGAGGAACGGACCCGCCTGGTCGATCAACTGCGTGACTTGCCCGTAGTTGGCATTGGCCTCGTCGACAAGAAGGCGGGACGACTGGATCAGCCTGGCCAGCTCGGGCCCAGATCCGTTGAAAGCCTTGAACGTCTCACGCAGCAGGTCCTGCAGCCGCGTATCACCCACGCTGCTGATCAGCTTGTCGGCCTCGTCGAGCAGACCAGAGATGTCCTGCCCGATCGCCGTGCGGTCCTTGCTGATGCTCGCTCCGTTGCGGAGCTTCGCCGACGAGGGTTTCTCCGGTGGCACCAGGTCGATGTACTGCTCGCCGACGGCCGACACGCTCTTCACTGTGGCGGTGACGTTGTCGGGTACCGGCGTGCCGCTGTTGAGCCTCATGTGGGCGACGACACCGTCGTCCGTCAGCCCGACCGACTCCACCCGCCCGACCGTCACGCCGCGGTAGGTGACGTTGGCGTTCTCGTATAGACCGCCGCCTGCCACGAAATTCGCGTCGACCTTGTAGGCGCCGATGCCGGCTGCGGCAGGCAGATGCAGATAGAAGATCGAAATCGCGCCGACGGTGAGCACTGTGACGACCGCGAAGATCGACAGTTGAAGACGAGTCAGCCGGTCCAACATCAGGGTCCCTCGTCGTGTTGGGTCGCCGTACCCGGCGGGATCTTGAACGGATCGGCGGCCTGTCCCGACAGATTCGCCAAAGCACCGGTGAGGAAGTCGGGCGGATTGATGACCTCGCTCATGTGAGCCATGTTCGTGTCGAGCCCCCACGCCGTGGTGAATACCGACTCACCGAGCCGACGCAACGTCAGGTCGAAGGTGGTGTACACGTTCAGGTAGTCGCCGCGGACCGCTCGCCTCAGATACTTGTAGTGGAACGGGAAGGTCGGAAGGAACTCGAGGTCCTTGATGAGGAAATCGACATTGTCGTTGAACGACTTGATGACCGGGTAGAGGTCCTTGAAGTCGGCGGCAAAGTCGTCCTTCGTCTGCGCCAGGATGTTCGAGGCGATGCCGGCAAAGCGCTGCAGGGCGCCGAATGCGTCGACGATGCTGCCGCGGTTCTTGTTCAACACCTCGAGCGCTGCGGGCAGCGTGTCGAGCGTGCGCCCGAGACTGTCCTTGCTGCGCGCCAGGATTCCGGCGAAGCGGTCCAGCCCTTCCGCGGCCGCGATGATGTCGTTGGTCTGCTGATCGAGCGATGTCGTCAGCTCCGCCAGCCGGGGCACCAGATCGGTGAAACTGCCCTGGCGGCCTGCGACGGCGTTGTATGCCTCGTCGGTGATGTCCTGCAGCGCACCGAGATTGCCCTTGTTCACCACGACGCCGAGCGAGGAGAGAACTTCCTCGGTGGTCGGATAGCGACCGGTGCGGTCCAGCGGAATCTGCGAGCCGTCCTTGAGCCGGCCGACCCCCTTCTGGTCCGCCGGCTCCGCCAACTCGACGTGCTGGGAACCGAGTAGCGAGGTCTGGGCAACCGTGGCCGTGGCATTCTCGGGCAGCTTGACGTTCTCGTCCAGCGACAGCTGCACGGCCGCATAGAACGTGCCGTCCGCACGCTGGACCGCCTCGATTCCCGACACACTGCCCACGGTGACGTCATCGACCATCACCGGCGAGTTCTGCGGCAGCGTGGCGACGTCGGGAAGCTGGACTGTGATCTTGTAGGAGCCCGAACCATGTCCGGACGTGCCCGGCATGTCGAGCGAGTTCAGGCCGCCGAACGAGCACCCGGCGAGCAGCGCGGCACCAGCGCCGATACCCACCGTCCGCTGGGCGGCTCGTGTTGCCTTGGCGCGCAGCAATTTACTCATCCCCCACCGCCCTCCGCTGGGAGCGGCGCGGCAGGCGGCGGTGCGGGAACCTGCGCATTCGGGTCTGCAGGCGCCGCCTCCGGGCCACCGGCATGTGACGTCGACTGTGCCGGTGGCACCATCAGCGAACTGAGGTCGGTTTCGGCGGACACCTGCGGCGGTGTCACTCCCGGCGCGGCCTGCCACTGCAGATACGGCACCGGCGTCTGCGCTTTCGCCTCGGTTTCCGGTGTGTCGTAAATGATCTGGCCCTTGTAGGCGGTGATGCTGTTGATCGGGTGGAACAGGAATGGCGGGAAGTTCATCGTGATTCGCCTGAGCACCGGACCCATTCGCTGCCTGCATATTTCGGCGCGCTTGTAGTTGTCGGTGGACGTACCGGCATCGAAGACGCCACCACAGATGAACTGAACCGGGTTGGCGAAGTTGGGCAGGGTGAGCAGGCCGCCGACCGTCCCCTGCGCCGGGTTGTAGATGTTGTAAAAGTTGGCAAGACCGTTGGGCGTGATGTGCAGGATCTGCTCGATGTCGTCGCTGTGCTCGGTGAGGATGCTGGTGAAGTCGGCCAGCTTGTTCACCTGGCCGATCAGCGCCTCGTTGCTTTCGTTCAGGAATCCGCGGACATCGCCCAATGCCTGGTTGAGAGTGCCGAGTGTGTTGTCCAGATCCGACGAGCTGTCGGCGAGAACCTGTGAAACGGAGGCAACGTGGTTGGAGAACTGCACGATCTGTTCGTTGCTGTTCGACAGGGCGTTAATCAGCACCTGCAGATTGCGGAGAGTGCCGAACAAATCGGTACGCGAGTCACCCAGCCGGCCCGCTGTCTGCGACAGCTCTCGCAGGGCCTGCCGAAACGAGTCGCCGTTTCCGTCGAAGGTGTCGGCGGCCTGATTCACGAACGAGCTCAGCGGGCCCTGCATAGCGCCCTGCTGCGGTCCGAGTTGCCTACTCAGCGCTGTCAGCTGTTCCTTGACGTCGTCCCATTCGACGGGCACTGCGGTGCGGTCCAACCCGATGCTCGCGCCATCGGCCAGAGCGGGGCCTCCGGTGTAGGCGGGCGCCAGCTGAACGAACCTTGCGGACACCAGATTCGGGGAAATGACGAGGGCCTTCGCGTCGGCGGGTAACTTCACCCCGTCCTGCACGGTCATGGTGATCTTCACGTCGCTCGCCCGCGGTTCGATCGAGTCGATCTTGCCTACCGGCACACCGACGACGCGGACATCGTCACCTGGATAGAGGCCGACCGCGGAGGTGAAATACCCGACGATCTTGTGGCCGGTGCGAGACGGCCACACCAGGTACACCCCGACGGCAAGCACTGCCACCAGCACGACGGCCAGCGCCATCCGCAGCCAGCGGCCGCGGTCCGAGGACGAATTCGCGTAGGTCATGGTGACTTCGGCCTGATGATCAATCGCTCGGAAATGTAGCCCTTGAGCATGTCGGAAAGGCTGTCCGGCAGCTTGCCCGGCTGGAAGTAGGTATCGAACAACACTTCTGCGATCGGCGCAGGCGGCAGGCCGTACAGGTTGATCTGGAATCCGGGGCCCGAACCGACCACCTCACCGAGCGCCGTCGCATAGGGCGGCAGCCGCTTCAGCGCTTCGCCGATGTGGTCGCGTCGCTCGAGGAGGTTGTCCATCACCAGGTTCAACTTCTCCAGGGCGGGCTTGAACTCGCGCCGGTTGTCGGCCACGAATCCCGAAAGCTGCTGGGAAACATCATCGATACCGGCAATCAGGTTGCTCAGCGCCTGCCTGCGCTCGTCGAGTGCGGCGAACAGCAGGTTTCCGTCGAGGACCAACTGGTTCACCTGGCCCGCCCGCTGGCCCAGCGTGTCGGACACCTTCTTGGCATGTCCGAGAAGCTGTTCCAGCGCCTCATCGCGTTTGTTGATGCTGCGCGACAGGTTCGTGACACCGTCGAGCGCGCCGCGCAACTGCGGGGTCGCGTCACTGAGCGAGGCCGTGAGCGTCTGCAGCGCCTCCTCGAAGCGCGGCTTGTCCAACTCGCCGACATTCTGACCGAGATCCTGCAACGCCGTGTTAAGGGTGTATGGAGTCGTGGTGCGGCCCAACGGGATAACCGTGGACTGGCCGCCGCCACGGGGCGTGACAGCCAGCGACTTCTCGCCCAGCACAGTGTCAGTCTTGATCGCTACCAGTGACTGGTCGCCGACCTTGACGTCCCGATTGACGGTGAACGTCACCTTCGCCGTGTCGCCTGCCAGCGCCACACCGGTTACCTTGCCGACGTTGATACCGGACACGTTCACGTCGCTGCCCGGCGAGATACCACCCGCGTCGGTGAAGTATGCCTCGAACGGTTTACCCTGCGGCCAGAACGGCAGGCTGGTGTAGCCGAACGAGACCAGCACCAGGCACGCCACCAGGGCAATACCGAATATCCCGGTGCGCAACGGGTTTCCGCTGTCGGGCCTAGCCATCCTCCGAGCACCTCCCCTTGGACGGATCCGGTGGCCCGCCGAACGGAACCAGAATGTCACTGCCTGCAGGACCGTTGATCTTCAACCTCGTCGAGCAATAGAAGATGTTGAAGAACGATCCGTATGCGCCAAGTGCGTTGAGTCGCAGATAGTTTTCGGCCAGCGGCTCGATGACCTTGTTGACGTCCGCCTTTCGCTCGTCAAACCGCTGCGCGAAGGGACGCGCGTTCTCGATCACGCCCTGTATGGGTCGGCGTGATTGCGTCAGCATGTCGGTCAGGTCGTTGGAGGCCGACGCCAGCGGCGGGATGGCACCCGCGATCGGGTCCCGACCCTGCGCCAGACCGGTGAGCAGTTTCTGGAGCTGATCCACGCTGGCGTCGAACTGGGCGCCCTTCTCGTCGACCGTGCCGAGCACGGTGTTGAGGTTGTTGATCACATCGCCGATGAGCTGGTCGCGCGCGGCGAGATTCTGAGTAAAAGCGCTCGTGGTGGACAACAGGTTCGACAGCGCGCCACCCTGACCCTGGAGCAACTCGATGATCGCGCTGCTGACCTCGTTGATCTTCGCGCCGTCGAGACCCTTCAGCACGGGACGCAGACCACCCAGAAGTGCATCCAGGTCGAGCGCGGGCGCAGTGTTCTCCCGCGGGATGGTGCTTCCCGGGGGAATCTTGCGCAATTCGCCTGGGCCGGCGGTGATCTCGAGATACCGGTCACCGACCAGGTTCTCGTAGCGCACCACCGCGCGCGTCGACGTGTAGAGCTGATAGCGCTTGTCGACGTCGAAGGAGACGTCAACGGTGTTGTCGCCATTGAGCTTGAGCGCACCCACCGTACCCACCGGAACCCCGGCGATGCGCACATCCTGTCCGGCCTTCAGCCGCGAAGCGTCGGTGAACGTTGCGTGATACTTGGTTTCCGGTGCGAACCGAAACTCCCCGAACACGATCACAAGCATCGCCGCCACCAGCAGCATCGCCACGGTGAAGATGCCCACGTTGAGCAGGGTCCGATCCTGCTTCATCAGTACTCGTCCCTCTCCGCGAACGCGCCGTTGAACAGGAACTGCGCTGTGGACGGGGCGTCGAACTGCAACTCGGTGTTCGGCTGATACGGGACATAGGCATTGTCGGTCACCAAGAACGGCGACCTGTACCAGGATCCACCCAACTGCTTATTGGGAACGTCAGGCAGGCCACGGCAATTCGGGCCGCCGGAGGCGTTCACGATCGGCAGGCTCTCCGGGTAGGTGTATGCCGGGGATCCGGGCAGGAAGTTGGAAGACACGAACAGGCCGGGCCGCGTGCCGCCGATGATCGGTGCGAAGAAGTCCACCGCCTTGCCCGTGCCCTCGAGTATGCAGCCGAATTCCGGGGAATAGTCGCCCGCCACCTTCAGCGGCGCGCGTAGCCGGTTTACCGCGGCGATGTAGTCATTCGCCGCGGGTTCGAGGGTGTCGGTTCCGTTATTCGCCAGACCGGTCGCCGCCAGCAGCGTCGCATTGAGGTTGTCCTGCTCGTCGACGATGGTGTCGCTGATAGTGGGCGCATTGTCGAAGATCCGCACCAGATCCGGACCGGCGTCGGAGTAGATGTTGGCCACTTCCGCGGTCTTCTGGAAGTCCTGCTGAAGCGTCGGGAGTTTCGGATTCAACTGCTGCAGATAGTAATTCAAGCCGGCGATCAGGGCACCGAGGTCGTCACCATTACCGCGTAAGCCTTCGGCGAGCGCGCTCAGCGTCCCGTTCAGGTCGACCGGGTCGACCTTGTGCAGCACGTCCGTCAACGTCTGGAACAGCGTGTTGACCTCCAGCTGCACCGACGCCGCCTGCACCTGGGCGCCCGGACGCAGTGAGGAGCCCGAAGGCTCGTCCGGCGGCAGGAACTCCACCGACTTGGCACCGAAAACCGTTGAGCTGGCGATGCGGACGACCGCATTCGATGGGATGAAGCCCATCTCGTTGCTGTTGATCGCGAGCGTCAACTTGGCCTGATCGCCCGCGTATTCGATCGCTTCGACCTGGCCGATCTGGATTCCGCGGTACTTCACCTTGGCGTCGCGGTCCATCACAAGCCCGGCCCTCGGTGAGGTGACGGTGACCTTGTCGGTCGACGTGAACGCGGCCGTGTAGGCCAGATACGTGAAGACCACGGCGGCGACGAGTAGCGCACCCAGGATCGCCGCGGCAATCCGTACGTGGCTGCGCTTGGCGTCACCGTCCGACATGGTCCCCCCACCTACCCGGAAAGGTTGAAATTACCGGACGCGCCATACACGGCGAGAGAGATGAACAAGGTAATGGTCACGACCACGATCAGCGAGGTGCGGACCGCCTGACCAACGGCGATCCCGACACCGACGGGGCCACCCGTCGCGTTGTAGCCGTAGTACGTATGGACCAGCATCACGGCGATCGCCATGACGATTGCCTGCAGGAACGACCACAACAGGTCGGTGGGTACCAGGAACGTATTGAAGTAGTGGTCGTAGAGGCCCGCCGACTGGTTATTGATGAAAACCGTGGTGAACCGGGCCGCGAAGAACGCGGCCAACACCGACAGCGAGTACAGCGGGATGATCGCGACCATCCCGGCCATCAGCCGAGTCGATACGAGATACGACACCGAGTGCACGGCCATCGCTTCGACGGCATCGATCTCCTCGGCGACCCGCATCGCGCCGAGTTGCGCTGTGGTGCCCGCGCCGATGGTGGCCGCCAGTGCGATGCCCGCGATCACCGGCGCGACGATGCGCACGTTCAGGAACGCCGACAGGAAGCCCGTCAGGGCCTCGATGCCGATGTTGCCGAGCGACGAGTAGCCCTGCACGGCGATGACGCCGCCGGAGGCCAGGGTCAGGAACGCGGCCACACCCACGGTGCCGCCGATCATCACCAGTGCGCCCGTACCCATCGTCATCTCGGCGATGTTGCGGATCGTCTCCTTGCGGTAGCGGGTGAGCGCGTTGGGGACGTAGCGGATCGTCTCGCCGTAGAACAGCGCCTGCTCGCCGATGTTGTCGACGGCCTTGGGAATTCCGTGCAGCAGCCGGCGAAAGCGCACTGTCGCGTCGTAGCTCATGCCTCGACTCCCGCTCGCTCCGGTCCTCGCTGCGCTGCGATCCTCACTCGCGGTCGCCTTCGGGTGCTCATGCCTCGACTCCCGCTCGCTCCGGTCCTCGCTGCGCTGCGATCCTCACTCGCGGTCGCCTTCGGGTGCTCATGCCTCGACTCCCGCTCGCTCCGGTCCTCGCTGCGCCGCGATCCTCACTCGCGGTCGCCTTCGGGTGCTCATGCCTCGACTCCCGCTCGCCTTCTGGTGCTCATCAGCGGACCAACACGCGTACGCCGATGGCGGTCATGATGACGTTGATGACGAAGAGGCAGATGAACGCGTAGACAACGGTTTCGTTGACGGCCGTCCCCACGCCCTTGGGGCCGCCCTGCACGGTGAGGCCGCGATAGCAGCCCACCAGCCCGGCGACGACGCCGAACAGCAAGGCCTTGAACTCCGCAAGCACCAACTCACCGAGACCGGTGAGCACGGTCAGTCCGTTGATGAACGCGCCAGGGTTGACGCCCTGGAGGAAAACGGAGAAGACGTAGCCCCCGGCCAGGCCGATCGCGCACACGAGCCCGTTCAACAGCAGCGCGACGACGGTGGAGGCCAACACCCGCGGCACGACGAGGCGCTGGATCGGATCGATGCCGAGCACCCGCATCGCGTCGATCTCCTCGCGGATCGTGCGCGCACCCAGGTCAGCGCAGATCGCGGTCGCGCCGGCACCCGCCACCACCAGCACCGTCACCACGGGGCCGAGCTGGGTGATGGTGCCGAACGCCGTGCCTGCGCCGGACAGATCGGCGGCGCCGATCTCGCGCAGCAGGATATTCAGTGTGAACGCGACCAGCACGGTGAAGGGAATTGAGACCAGCAGCGTCGGAACCAGCGAAACGCGCGCGATCATCCAGGTTTGCTCGAGGAACTCGCGGAATTGGAAGGGCCGATGGAAGATCTTGACGAAAGTGTCTATCGACATTTCGACGAACCCGCCGACGGCCCGAGCCGGGACCGCAAGCTGTTCGATCAACCTCGGCTCCGTTCTCGGGGCAGCGATTTACGAGTTGTCCACCATGGCGAAGGCTCTGAAATCGCTTGCCGTGGCGACTGTTCCACCCTTGCGTCGCGCATTGCTCTCAGTGAGCCGGACCATACTAACTAGAACACGTTCGCACTGTCAAAGGTTGCGGATTGAGACAATAATGCCCGCTTATGTCCAGGTCAGGCAGGGTGTGACCGACATCATTCTGAAACGTGTTCTAGCTATGAAGAAGCGGCGGTTCTTAAGGCGACCTTAATCTCTATTGCATCAGGTCAGTTGCCGAGAAACCACGCTCCGGGTCACGGCCAGCAAAGTATTCGCTCAGCGTCGTGCTCAGCTCGGCGGGCGCCCATGCATCGGAATCCGCGGTGAATTGGCGCTCAGCAGTGGGTGCTGCCAGCAGCGTGACCGACGGCCCGTACACGATGAACACCTGGCCGTTGACATCGTCGGAAGCCGGCGACGCCAGGAATCGAACAAGCGAGACGACGTGCTCTGGCGAAAGGCTGTCGATCTGGCCCGCGGCGAGCTCAGGTTCCTGACCGAACACATCGGAGGTCATTGCGGTGCGCGCCCGTGGGCAGATCGCGTTCGCGCGCACTCCGTAGCGCCCAAGTCCGCGGGCGGCGGTCAGTGTCAGCTGGATGATGCCTGCCTTGGCCGCACCGTAGTTGGCTTGCCCGACGGGACCGGTGAGCGCGGCCTCCGACGACGTGTTGACGATGCGGCCGTACACCGATCCGTCGCCTTCCTTGGCCTTGGCCCGCCAATAGGTGGCGGCGTTGCGGGTCACCAGGAAGTGCCCGCGCAGGTGCACGGCGATCACGGCGTCCCAGTCCTCGTCGGACATGTTGAACAGCATCTTGTCCCGCGTGATGCCCGCGTTGTTGACGACGATGTCCAGCCCACCAAGCCCGTCGGCGGTGGCCACCAGTTCGTCGGCGGTGCTGCGCTGGCTGATGTCACCCTCGACCGCGACGGCCTTGCTGCCCGCCGCGGCGATCTCGTCGAAGACGTCCGACTTGTCCAACGCGGCTGCCATGTCGTTGAGCACGATGGTGGCACCCGAGCGGGCCAGCCCGATCGCCTCTGCCCTGCCCAGTCCCGCGGCGGCACCGGTCACCACCGCGACCCTGCCGGACAGATCGGTCGCGTCTGGATTAGATGTCAATTTATGAATACCTCTAGTCTCTGCGGATCAGGGCAGCTCGGGGACACTCGGCAATCGCCTGCTCGGCGAGGTCCTCCTGGTCTGAAGGCACGGGATCGGCTTTGACCACGGCATAGTCTTCGTCATCGAGTTCAAACAGGTCCGGTGCAATTCCCAAGCACACGGCGTTTCCCTCGCACCGGTCACGGTCGACTTCAACTCGCATCACAACCTCCTTGAGCCTGGGCTGCTGGCCACGTCGTCAGAATACGAGCACGCTCGCTGGACCCCAAGACTAGAACGTGTTACAACCGGTGTGAAGCGAGGGTGAGACGTCTGCCCCCTACCAGCGCAAGTGAAGGATGACGCGATGCGGATCGGCTATAGCCCCGAGCAGGAGGAGTTGCGCCGCGAACTGCGCGCCTACTTCACCAAGCTCATGACCCCCGAGCGCGCCGAGGCGCTGTCTGCAGGCGACGCCGGAGAGATGGGCCGCGGCAACGTCTACCGTGAGACCGTCGCGCAGATGGGCAAGGACGGCTGGTTGACGCTGTCCTGGCCCAAGGAGTTCGGCGGCCAGGAACGTACCCACATGGACAGCTTGATCTTCAACGACGAGGCCGCCATCGCGAACGTCCCCGTCCCGTTCCTGACGATCAACAGCGTCGCGCCGACCATCATGGCGTTCGGCACCGACGAACAGAAGAAGTTCTTCTTGCCCAAGATCGCGGCGGGCGAGCTGCATTTCTCGATCGGCTACTCCGAACCCGGCGCGGGCACCGACCTGGCGGCCCTCCGGACCACCGCGGTACGCGACGGCGACGACTACGTCATCAACGGCCAGAAGATGTGGACCAGCCTGATCGCCTACGCGGACTATGTGTGGCTCGCGGTCCGCACCAACCCCGAAGCCAAGAAACACCGTGGCATCTCGATGCTGATCGTGCCGACGACTGCCGAGGGCTTCTCGTGGACGCCGGTACACACCATGGCGGGGGTCGACACCAGTGCGACGTACTACCAGGACGTCCGCGTTCCGGTCAGCAGCCTGGTCGGTGAGGAGAACGCGGGCTGGAAGCTGGTCACCAACCAGCTCAACCACGAACGCGTCGCGCTGGTCTCCGCACAGCCGATCTTCTCGGCGCTCGGCGGTGTCCGCGAGTGGGCGCAGAACACCAAGGACGTCCACGGCAATCGGCTGATCGACTCGGAATGGGTGCAGCTCAACCTCGCTCGCGTGCACGCCAAGGCCGAGGTGCTCAAGCTGATCAACTGGGAACTGGCCTCCACCGAGGACGCCTCCCCGTCACCCGCCGACGCCTCGGCCGCAAAGGTGTTCGGCACCGAGTTGGCCACCGAGGCCTACCGGCTGCTGATGGAGGTGCTCGGCAGCGCCGCCACGCTGCGCACGGACTCCCCGGGCGCCCTGCTGCGCGGACGGATCGAGCGGATGCACCGGTCGTGTCTGATCCTGACCTTCGGCGGCGGCACCAACGAGATTCAGCGCGACATCATCGGCATGGTCGCGCTCGGCCTGCCCCGAGTGAACCGGTAAGGACAGCTCACATGGATTTCACCACCACTGAAGCCGCCGACGACCTCGGCGGGCTGGTACGGACCATCACCGAGTCGGTGTGCACGCCGCAGCGCCAGCGTGACCTCGACGGGCTGGATCAACGCTTCGACGACGACCTGTGGGCCAAGCTCA
This sequence comes from uncultured Actinomycetota bacterium, assembly GCA_963713225.1. Lineage (GTDB taxonomy): Bacteria > Actinomycetota > Actinomycetes > Mycobacteriales > Mycobacteriaceae > Mycobacterium. The sequence goes on from CAVQLB010000010.1 coordinate 61,153, forward strand.
AGGATGCCGACATCCTGTCCACCACGGCGCCGGAGTCATTGGGCGGCGGCGGCTTTGGAGTGCTGGAGCAGGTGGCAGTGCTCGTCGCACTGGGCCGGCAAATGGCCGCGGTGCCCTATCTCGAGTCCGCCGTTCTCGCCGCGGGGGCGCTGGCGAAGTTCGGTTCCGAGGCGCTCCAGCAGGCGTGGGCGGTGCCCGCCGTCAACGGCGACAAGATCGTCGTCCCTGCGCTCGACGGCGACATGGGCGAGGGCCCCGTGCAGGCCCAGGCGAACGGCGCCGGCTACCGGCTGACGGGCGCTCGCACTCAGGTCGCCTTTGGGCCGCTGGCCGATGCGTTCCTCGTTCCCGCCGAAACCAATTCGGGCACCAAGGTTTTCGTGATCGCAAAGGATGATTCCGGTGTGTCGGTCGGATCGCTGGACACCACGGGCCACGGGAGTATCGGCCATCTCGAGTTGCAGGGTGTTGAGCTGGGAGCCGACCGGGTCGTCGGCGGCGAAGACGTCGTCTCGTGGCTGACCACACACGGCAACCTGGGCCGCAGCGCTTTTCAGCTCGGGGTGCTCGAGCGCGCGCTGGAGCTCACCGCGGAGTATGCACGCGAACGCGAGCAGTTCGACCGGCCGATCGGTAGCTTCCAGGCGGTCTCGTCGCGACTTGCCGACGGATACATCGACGTCAAGGGTTTGCGGCTGACCGTGACGCAGGCGGCGTGGCGGCTGTCGGAGGATCTACCTGCAGAGGTGGACGTGAACACGGCGGCGTTCTGGGCGGCCGATGCCGGACACCGCGTCGCGCACACCACGGTGCACGTCCACGGCGGCGTCGGCATCGACACCGACCACCCCGTCCATCGTTACTTCCTGGCGGCCAAGCAGACGGAGTTCGCGGTCGGCGGCGCCACCGGGCAGCTACTGCGCATCGGCCGGGAACTGGCTGACACACCAGCTTGATACCGCGGACGTGAGGAGCATCGAAGACGGCGGCGACGTGAGGAGCAATTGAATCCGGCGACCGGGAGTGAGCTTCCCACCGTAACCTCGCTGATCACACCGCTGATCGACGTCGACGATCGCGGCGTGCACTTCGAGGAGTCGTTTACCTCCTGGCGCAACCACATTCAGCAGGGCGCCGCGGTCGCTGCGGCACTGAAAGCGCGGCTGGACCCGGCGCGGCCGCTCCATGTCGGCGTGTTGCTGCAGAACACGCCGTTCTTCTCGTCGCTACTGATCGCCGCCGGGCTGACCGGACTCGTACCGGTCGGGCTCAACCCGATCCGTCGCGGCGCCGCGCTGGAGCGCGACATCAGGCACGCGGACTGCCAAGTGGTGCTTGCCGACTCGGCGTCGGCCGCGGTCGTCGGCGACATCGACCACGTGGATGTGGATTCTCCGGAATGGGCTGCCGAGGTCGCGGCGCATCACGATGCACCCGTGACGGTTCGGGCCGCCCAACCCACCGACACGTTCATGCTGATCTACACGTCGGGCACCAGTGGCGACCCCAAAGCGGTGATCTGCAGCCACGGCAAGGTCGCGATCGCAGGCGTGATGATGACAGAACGGTTCGGACTTGGATCCGATGACGTCTGCTATGTGTCGATGCCGTTGTTCCACTCGAATGCGGTGCTGGTGGGGTGGGCGGTGTCATTGGCGTGCCGAGGCTCGATGGTGTTACGGCGCAAGTTCTCTGCATCGCAGTTCCTCCCAGACATCCGCCGCTATGGCGCTACCTATGCCAACTACGTCGGCAAGCCACTGTCGTATGTCCTTGCCACTCCGGAACGTCCCGATGACGGCGACAACCCGCTGAGGGCGGTGTACGGAAATGAGGGTGCGGCCAGCGACGTCGACCGGTTCGCGCGCAGGTTCGGCACCATCGTCGTCGACGGATTCGGTTCCACCGAAGGCGGAGTGGCGATCGGGCGCACACCGGATACCCCGGCGGGAGCCCTGGGCCCGCTGCCCGACGGAACCGAGATCATCGACGTGAACACCGGCGAGCCTTGCCCGCCCGGTGTGACGGGCGAGCTGGTGAATACCGATGGGCCCGGCCGGTTCGAGGGTTACTACAACGATCCGGGGGCCGACGCCGAGCGGATGGCCGGCGGCATCTACCACAGCGGCGACCTCGCCTACCGCGATGAGAACGGCTACGCGTACTTCGCGGGACGCCTCGGCGACTGGATGCGCGTCGACGGCGAGAACCTGGGCGCGGCGCCGATCGAGCGGGTGCTGCTGCGTCACCCCGACGTGATCGAAGTCGCCGTGTACGGGATACCGGCCCCCGATGTCGGCGATCAGGTGATGGCGGCGCTGTTGCTCGCGGACGGCGCCGCATTCGACGTCGACGCGTTCCGCGAGTTCCTGACCGAACAGTCCGACCTGGGACCGAAGCAGTGGCCGGCGTTCGTGCGGGTCGCGGCCGAGCTGCCGCGGACCGAGTCGTTCAAGGTGATCAAGCGCCAGCTGGCCGCGCAGGGCACCGACTGCGCCGACGCGGTGTGGCCGATTCAGCGGTAACCTCGCGAAAGTGGGCTACCGCGAATTCCCGCCGCCGTCGCGGCTCCGCGAGCTCGTGGAGTGTTCGTGGATCGTGGACGGGCCGGCCGAGCCGGTCCGGGTGTTGCCCGACGGCTGCATGGATCTCATCAGAATGGCCGGCCGGGTCGTCGTCGCCGGGCCTGACACTGCTGCGTTCGTCAACGCGCGAGGCCGAGACCCGTTCGTGGGCTTGCGATTTCGTCCAGGTGCGCTGCCCCGGCTGCTCGGTACACCGGCGGCCGAGCTGCGCAACAGCCGCGTTCCGCTGACCGAGCTGGGCATCGCGGGCAGGCATGACCGATCGTTGGTCGAGCTGGCCACCGCACTGTCGTCCGACGACCCGACGAACGAGACGGCGCCCTGGTCGCTGCCGCAGCTGCGCCAGATCACCGACCGTTTCGGCACAGGCGCCGCGGTGGCCGACGTGGCAGCTGAGGTCGGCTGGTCGACCCGCACGCTGCAACGCCAGTGCTCGGCGGTCTATGGCTACGGGCCGTCGACACTTCGGCGCATCCTGCGACTCCGCCGCGCAGTCCGATTGTTGCGTCAGGGAGCGTCGTCCGCGGGCGCCGCTGTGGCGGCCGGTTACGCCGACCAACCGCACCTCCATCGTGAAATCCGTGAGCTCACCGGATTGTCGGTCACGGCGCTGCGTCAGGACAACGCGCAGAAGAGGTCGACCGACGTGCCGTCGGGATCGGTGACGGTCGCGTAGCGCTGACCCCAAGGGGCGTCGAACGGCTCCAGCGCACCCGGATGGCCTGCGGCGGTGAGCCGCTCGAAAAGCGCGTCGACCTCCGCCGGCTTGCTCACCGCGAACGCGAGCGCCACCCGGCCCGGCTGGGTCGGCGGCGTCCAGCCGGGATGCATTCCGGCGATGATCTCCTCGTTGTCGAATGCCAGCTTGTTGCCGCCGGGGAGTTCGACTTCGACATGCGGACCCTCCGGTTCGGGCACATCCAGGCCCAGCAGTCGGTAGAAGGCGAGCGCGCGGTGCAGGTCCTTGGTCGCGATCTCGACGACGGTCGATGCCACTCGAATGTCCATACGTTTACGCTAGGTCCGGCCGACCCGTTGCGTCGTGAACAAATCGGACACGATCACGCCCTTTGGCGCAATGCGACGCTAGTTCTCCCGAATGCCGTCGAGGCGCCTCGTCGCTTCGTCGAAACCCCGGACCAGTTCGGCGATGATGTCGGCGACGGGACGGATCTCATTCATCCGCCCGACGATCTGGCCGACCGGCATCGCGACGGTGGTCGGGTCACTCGACTCGCTCATCCGCTGGTGAGCCTCGCTGACGAGGATGTTCTGCAGCGGCATGGGCAATGGCTCCGGCGCGTCCTCGGCATCCCAGGCATCGGTCCACCGGCTCTTGAGAAGCCGCGCGGGCTTGCCGGTGTAGATGCGTCGGCGCACGGTGTCACTTGATCCGGCGGCCAGCAGCGCCTGCTGAATCACCGACGTGCCGGCCTCTGTGCGCACGCCGAGGTCGTACTCGGCCGACGTGAGGAACGCCGAACCCATCCATACGCCCTGGGCGCCGAGCGCGAGTGCCGCCGCGACCTGCCGACCGGTGCCGATGCCGCCTGCCGCGAGCACCGGGGCCCGACCATCTAGGGCGTCAACGATTTCCGGCCACAGCACCATCGACCCGATCTCACCGGTGTGGCCACCGGCCTCGTGTCCCTGCGCGACGACGATGTCGACGCCGTTCTCGACGTGGCGCTGCGCGTGCTTGGCACTGCCCGCCAGCGCGGCGACCGGGACACCGGCCGCATGCGCCTGGTCGATCACATCCTTCGGTGGGGAACCGAGCGCGTTGGCGATCAGCTTGATCGGATGCTTCAGCGCCACCTCGACATGCGAGCGGGCCACCGAGTGCAGCCAGCCGAGCACACCCGCGGAGCGTTCCTCGTCGTCGGGCAGTGGCGGAACCCCGAGATCGGCGAGCGTCTTATCGACGAACTCGCGATGTGCCTGTGGGATCAGCTTGTTGATGTCGGCCGATGGTGCCCTCGGTGGGCACCTTGGCGGGCATCACGATGTCGACCCCGTACGGCTTGCCGTCGGTGTTCTCGTCCATCCAGTTCAGCACGGTGTCGAGCTCGTCGGGATCGTTGAACCGGACGCAGCCGAGCACCCCGAGCCCACCCGCCTTGCTGACCGCGGCGGCGACCTTCTCCGACGGCGTGAAGACGAAGATCGGGTAGTCGATGCCGAAGCGGTCACACAGGTCGGTGCGCATCTAAGTGCTGGCCCCCGCATGCTTGGCGTGGACGTCGTCCGCGGGCCGTTCCTCGGTGGTGTCCTTTGCCCAGCGGTAGTCGGGCTTGCCCGCAGGCGATCGCTTCACCTCGTCGACAAGCCAAAGACTGCGCGGCACTTTGTATCCCGCGATCTCGCTGCGCACGAAGGTGTCGAGCTCGGCCAGCGTCGGGCGGGTGCCGTCCCTGGCCTGCACGACGGCGGCGACGTGCTGGCCGAACCGGGGATCGGGCACGCCGACCACCAGCGCGTCGAACACGTCGGGATGGCCCTTGAGCGCGGCCTCCACCTCTTCGGGGTAGATCTTCTCGCCACCGCTGTTGATGGACACCGAACCGCGGCCCAGCATCGTCACGCTGCCGTCCGCCTCGACCTCGGCGTAGTCACCCGGGATCGCGTACCGCACACCGTTGAACGTCTTGAACGTCTCCGCGGTCTTCTTCTCGTCCTTGAAGTAGCCGACCGGGATGTTGACCGCTCTTCGCGATGAGGCCGCGCACGCCGGAGCCCGGGTTCACCTCGTTGCCGTCCTCGTCGAGAACGACGGTGCTCTTGTCGATCGTGACGCGCGGGCCGCCGGTGTGCGACTGCCCTTTGGCCACGACACTGGTGCCGCCGAAGCCGGTCTCCGACGAGCCGATCGAGTCGGTGATGATCCGGTTGGGCAGCAGCTCGAGGAACTTCTCCTTGATGCTGGTGGAGAACAGCGCGGCGGTGCTGGCGAGCAGGAACAGGCGACGACAGGTCGTACTCATTGCCGGCGTCCTGCAAGTGGCAAGTAGCGCATCGAGCAGCGGCCGGGCCATCGCGTCGCCGGTGAAGAACAGCAGGTTCACCTTGTGCTGGTGGATCATTCGCCAGATCTCGTCGGCGTCGAATTCCGGCGTGAGCACCACGGTGTGACCCGGAGAACAGCGACATCCAGGTCGCCGACTGCGTGGCCCCGTGGATCATCGGCGGGATCGGCAGCCGGATCATCGGCGCGTTCTCGGCGGCCGCCTTTGCCAGGTCGTACTCGTCCTCGACGGGTTCTCCCGTCGCGAAGTCGGTGCCGCCGAACAACACTCGGTAGATGTCCTCGTGGCGCCACATCACACCCTTGGGGAAGCCGGTGGTGCCGCCGGTGTACAGCAGGTAGATGTCGTCGGCGCTGCGCTCGCCGAAGTCGCGCTCAGGCGAGCCCTGCTCCAGTGCGGAGTAGAACTCGACGCCGCCGTAGCGCTGGTAGTCGTCATCGCTGCCGTCCTCGACCACCAGGATGGTCTTGACCTTCGGCGTCTCCGGTAGCACGTTGGCGACTCGGTCGGCGTAGCGACGCTCATGCACCAGCGCGACCATGTCCGAGTTGTCGAACAGATACTTCAACTCGCCCTCGACGTAGCGGAAGTTGACGTTGACGAGGATGGCGCCGGCCTTGACGATGCCGAGCATCGCGATGACGATCTCGATGCGGTTCCGGCAGTACAGGCCGACCTTGTCGTCCTTCTTGACGCCCTGGTCGATGAGGTAGTGCGCAAGGCGGTTGGCCTTCTCCTCCAGCTGGGCATACGTCAGCTGTTCGTCGCCGCTGATGAGGGCGACACGGTCAGGCACGGCATCGATGGCGTGCTCGGCAAGATCGGCGATATTCAGGGCCACAGGACCTAAACTAGAACGTGTTACATTTCGAGACAAGTCTGTGGCATCGATGCTGGAAGGCGGATCCCCTTGAGCGAGTCCCACGTAAGCAAAGTGGCTGGCCCCGACGCCCTCATTGAGCAGCGCGGACACACCCTGATCCTGACGCTGAACCGGCCAGAGGCGCGCAACGCGCTTTCCACCGAGATGCTCTCGATCATGGTCGAGGCCTGGGACCGGGTCGACAACGATCCCGACATCAGGAGCTGCATCCTGACCGGGGCGGGCGGGTACTTCTGCGCCGGCATGGACCTCAAGGCGGCGACGGCCAAGCCACCGGGCGACTCGTTCAAGGACGGCAGCTACGACCCGTCGCGCATCGACGCCCTGCTGAAGGGACGCAGGCTGACCAAGCCGCTGATCGCCGCCGTCGAGGGACCTGCGATCGCGGGTGGCACCGAGATTCTGCAGGGCACCGATATCCGCATCGCGGGTGAGAGCGCCAAGTTCGGCATCTCCGAAGCCAAGTGGAGCCTGTACCCGATGGGCGGCTCCGCGGTGCGGCTGGTGCGGCAGATCCCTTACACCGTGGCGTGCGATCTGCTGCTCACCGGACGGCACATCAAGGCCGCCGAGGCCAAGGAGATGGGCCTGATCGGCTATGTCGTTCCCGACGGTCAGGCGCTGGAGAAGGCGCTCGAGATCGCCGAGGTGATCAACAACAACGGGCCGCTTGCGGTGCAGGCGATCCTGAAGACGATCCACGAAACCGAGGGCCTGCACGAGAACGACGCCTTCAAGATCGACACCAAGACCGGCATCACGGTGTTCCTGTCCGACGACGCCAAGGAAGGCCCGTTGGCGTTCAAGGAGAAGCGCGCGCCCAACTTCCAGATGAAGTAGGCGACGTCGCTCGGCGAACGTGAAACCTCTGCGAATTTCGCGCCGGTTTGTTGCGGCAAAACGCGAGTAAACGCCGCAACAAACGACACACTCGACGGCATGTACGACCTGGAAGAGGCAATCGCAGAGCGGCATTCGACGCGCATGTTCCTGCGCGACAAGCCGGTCTCACCAGACCTTGTCTCCGAAGCCCTCGCCCTCGCGATGCGAGCGCCGTCGAACTCCAACATCCAGCCGTGGCACCTGATCCTGGCCTCCGGCCCGGCCAGGGACCGCCTCGTCGAGGCCCTGCTCGAGGTGGCCGCCGTCGAGTCACCGAGTGTGCCGGTGCTGCCGGACGCCTTTGCACACATGCGGCGCGATCTCGGCGCGCTGGTCTACGGGTCGATGGGCATTTCCCGCCATGACGCCGAGGGTCGACGCATCGCCGTCCTGCGCAACTGGGAGTTCTTCCGGGCACCCTTGGCCGGAATCGTCTGCATGCACCGCGATCTCGACCACGTCGACGCGCTGGGCGTCGGCATGTTCATCCAGACGCTGCTGCTCGCGTTGACGGCCCGCGGTCTTGGTACCTGCGTGCAGGTGTCGATCGCGGGCTATCCGGATGTCGTGCGCGACCAGCTGAACATCAGCGAGGACATGCGGATCCTGTGCGGTCTCGCGATCGGCTACCCGGATCCGGCGTTCCCCGGCAACGCGATTCGGGTGCCGCGCAATCCTGTCGAAGAGAACGTCGTGTTCGTCGACAGTTAGACGCCGAGCGGCTTCGTCGGGGTGAACTTCACCGGCATCTTCTCCAGCCCGCTGACGAAGTTGGCTGGGCGAAGCGGCAATTCGGCGTCGGAGGCCAGTCGGAGGTCCGGCAGCCGCTTCAGCAGTCGCTCAGACATCAACGAGAGCTCCAGGCGGGCCAGCTGATTGCCCAGGCAGAAATGGGTGCCGAAGCCGAACGCCAAGTGGTTGTTCGGGTAGCGGGTGATGTCGAACTGCTCGGGGTTGTCGAACACCTTCTCGTCGAAGTTGGCGGACTCGAAGAGCAGGATCATCTTCTCGCCCTGCTTGAGTTGGGTGCCGTGGAACTCGGTGTCGGCAGTGATGGTCCGGGCCATGTTCTTCACCGGGGCGGTCCAGCGCAGCATCTCTTCGATCGCGTTGGGAAGCAGGTCCAGGTCTTTGATCAGCCGCTGGTGCTGATCGGGGTGGCGCAACAGCTGCCTGGTGCCACCCGACAGCGTGTGCCGGGTGGTCTCGTCGCCGCCGATCAGCAGGAGCAGCACCTCGGTGACGATCTGGTGGTCCTCGAGCTTCTCGCCCTCCACTTCGGCGTGCACGAGGACACTGACGAGGTCGTCGGTCGGCTGCTCCTTGCGCTCAGCGATCATGCCGTTCATGTACGCGCCGTAGGCCGCGAAGGCGTCCATCGTGACCTGGACCTTCTCGGGGTCGGCCGTGCTGCTCAAGGCGCCGACCAGGTCGTCGGACCACTTGAGAAACATCTCGCGTTCCTCGGGACGTACCCCGAGCATGTCGCCGATGACCGCCATCGGCAGCGGCGCGGCGATGTCCCAGACGAAGTCGCACTCACCTCGTTCGCAGACCGCATCGATCAGCGTGTCACACAGCGAAATAATGGATCCCTCAAGGTCTTTCACACGCTTGCGGGTGAAACCCGAGTTCACGAGCTTGCGCCGCAACAGATGTTGCGGATCGTCCATCTCGATCATCATCTCGACGCCCGGCTGATCCGGCCGGATGCCGCCCGCGTTGGAGAACAGCTCCGGGTTCCGCTCGGCCTCGATCACCGCCGCGTACGTGGCGGCGGCGGCCAGGCCGTTGCGATCCCGGAACACCGGCTCGTTCTCGCGCATCCAGCGGTAAACCGACCGCGAATCGCCTGCGTAGAAATCGCCGTCGGTCAGGTCAACGTCGGGTCTGGTAAGGGTCATGCCTGCCTCCATCGCTTGATAAGGGAATCTAGACGACGCGTCAATCCCGGTGGACGGCCAACAGGGTGAAGCCCCCGCAGACCGTCGGATCTGCGATTACCGTCATCGCGCATGGCGGCCAGCAGAACCACATTCGTCATCGTCGTGCTCGCGGCGGCCGCGGCGCTCGCCGGATGCGGCGACGAAAAGACGCCGGCCTCGGAAGAGTCGCCCCAACCCAGTGCGGCCACCGCGGCGGGCGGCATCGACGCGTGCAAGCTGCTCAGCGGCGACGACATCGCCAAACTGCTCGGCAGCCCGATCGAGGGCAAGCCGCTCGGCGCGGATCCCGAGATGCCCGCCTGCACCTGGGAGAACCGGGACACCTACGAGTCGGTCACGGTGGAGATCGGCAACCCGGGCACGGCGATCAACGGCACGCTTCCGCCGCCTGAACCGGGCTTCCCCGAGGTCGGCACTCCGGGCCCGGACGGGATGCGGTTCCTGGCCAGCGGCATGGTCGAGTTCCCTGCGGGTGGCCGCTCGAACACCGTGCAGGTCGCGGTGCTGTCCCTGCTGGGTGAGGCGGCCGACAACGCCGCCGTCGACCTGGCTCGCAAGATCGGGCCCCAACTGCCGCAGTAGCGGAACTACAGTGACCGACCATGCCTGAGTCTCAGCACACGATCGCCGGCACCGTGCTCACCATGCCGGTCAGGGTCCGCAAGGCCGACGCTGCACACCGCGATGTTCTCCGTCGATGCCGATGCGGCGCAGAAGCTCATCGATTACAGCGGACTTCAGGTGTGCCAGCACCGGCCCGGTCGCGCCATCGTCAACTTGATGCTGGCCCGCTACTTCGACGGTGACCTCGGCCCGTACAACGAGTTCGCGACCTGCGTCATGGTCAATCCGCACGGCTCGAGTGCGGGCGGGCTGCGAGCGCTCGGCGCCGCCGGCGCCTTCGTCCACCACATGACGGTCGACCAGGCTTTCACTCTGGAGGCAGGCAGACGAATCTGGGGTTACCCGAAGATCATGTCGGACTTCACCGTTCGGGAGGACCGTCCGTTCGGGTTCGACGTCAGCGTCGACGGCTCGCTGATCGCCGACATGGAGTTCGGCCGCGGGCTGCCGGTGCCCCACGGAGCTCTCAGCGGATCGCTTCTGACGTATACCCACCTCGACGGAACGACTCGCGAAACGCGGGCAATCCAGCGGACTTCGGGCGTGCGCGGCCGGATCTCCGGCGCGAAGTTGCGGCTCGGCGATCACCCCATCGCCAAGGAGCTGGCCTCTTTGGGGCTGCCCAAGCGGGCGCTCGTGTCGATATCGGTCAGCCAACGTCGACATGACCTTCGGCGACGCGCAACCCGTCGACTAGACCAGGGTGGCCAGCTCCCGGATCTGATCCGCGTTACGGCCCGTCACCAGCATCATCGTGACACCGGATGCTTCCCACACCTTGATCTGCTCACGCACGTAATCGAGGTCGCCGACGATCGCCGCGTCGTCGACGAGCTCGTCGGGAATCACCTTCGCGGCCTCGTCCTTGCGATCGGTCCGGAACAGGGTCGTCACGTCGTCGACGACTTCGGCGTAGCCCATCCGGCGATACACGTCGGCGTGGAAGTTGGTGTCCTCGGCGCCCATTCCGCCCATGTACAACGCCAGGAACGGCTTCATCGCCTCGAAGGCGGCGCTGCGGTCGTCGGTGATCACGATGTTGGCGGTGGCGCAGATCTCGAAATCCTCGCGACTACGACGCGCGCCCGGCCTGGCGAAGCCCTCGTCAAGCCACTCGTTGTAGGTGTCGGCCATCCGCGGCGTGTAGAAGATCGGCAGCCAGCCGTCGCAGATCTCCGCGGCCATCGCCACATTCTTCGGGCCTTCTGCGCCCAGCATGATCGGGATGTCGGCACGCAGCGGATGCGTGATCGGCTTGAGCGACTTGCCCAGCCCGGTGGTGCCCTCACCCGTCAGCGGCAGCGGGTAGTGCGGTCCGTCGCTGGACACCGGCTTCTCCCGCGCCCAGACCTGCCGGATGATGTCGATGTATTCGCGCGTCCGGGCCAGCGGCTTGGGAAACTTCTGGCCGTACCAGCCCTCGACGACCTGCGGTCCCGACACTCCCAGCCCGAGGATGTGTCGCCCGCCGGACAGGTGGTCCAAGGTCAGCGATGCCATCGCGCAGGCCGTCGGGGTGCGGGCGGACAGCTGCACCACCGAGGTGCCCAGCCGTAACCGTGAGGTCGCCGAACCCCACCAGGCAAGGGGGGTGAACGCGTCCGACCCCCACGCCTCCGCGGTGAACACGGTGTCGAAGCCAGCCTCCTCGGCTGCGGCGACCAGTTCGGCGTGCGTTCGCCGGCGGCTGCGCACCCCAATATCCAAGCTGCAATCCGAGCTTCATTTAGACCGCCTTTCCGACCCGTCCTTGCGACGATTCTTAGAACCTGTTCTACTCGATGCTGTGACCGCCAGCCAAAGCAGCCCGGTGCAGATCGACACGCATGAGCCGCCCCTTTCAGCTCCGCTGAGACTGTCCTTCGACTACACCCGTTCAGTCGGACCCGACCCTCAGCCAGTTCTTCACCGCACTCCGCGACCGACGCATCGTCGGCGTGCGCGGGTCGGATGGTCGGGTGCACGTGCCGCCTGCCGAATACGACCCCGTCACGTACGACGAGCTGACCGAGATCGTACCGGTGGCCAGCGTCGGAACCGTGGTGTCGTGGACGTGGCAGCCCGAACCGCTGGAAGGCCAGCCGCTTGATCGTCCGTTCGCGTGGGCGCTGATCAAGCTCGACGGCGCCGACACCGCGTTGCTGCACGCGGTCGATGCAGGCTCGGCCGACGCCATCAGCACCGGCGCGCGGGTGCACGTGCACTGGGCCGACGAACCGGTGGGCGCGATCACCGACATCGCCTACTTCGCGCTGGGCGACCAGGCCGAAGAGGTTCCCGAAACGACCGACGACCGCGACCCGGTGACCATGCTCGTCGTCCCTACCACGATCGAGATCCAGCACACGGCGTCACTTCCGGAGAGCGCGTTCCTGCGGGCGCTCGAGGAGGGCAAGCTGCTCGGCGCACGAACTGGAAAGGGCGGCAAGGTCTACTTCCCGGCACGGGAAGCCGACCCCGCCACCGGCCAACAGCTCGACGAGTACATCGAACTGCCGGACAAGGGCACGGTGACGACGTTCGCGATCATCAACATCCCGTTCGCCGGCCAGCGCATCAAGCCGCCCTACGTCGCGGCGTACGTCCTGCTCGACGGTGCGGACATCCCGTTCTTGCACTTGGTCACCGAGATCGACGCCGCCGACGTGCGGATGGGCATGCGGGTCGAGGCGGTGTGGAAACCCCGCGAGGAGTGGGGGCTCGGCATCGACAACATCGACTACTTCCGGCCGACGGGTGAGCCCGACGCCGACTACGACACCTACAAGCACCACCAGTAGAGGGACATACAAGTGACTGATCGCAATGTCGCGGTGGTCGGGTTTGCGCATGCCCCGCATGTGCGCCGCACCGAAGGCACCACCAACGGCGTCGAAATGCTGATGCCCTGCTTCGCCGAGCTCTACGAGGACCTGGGCCTCAAGCAGACCGACATCGGGTTCTGGTGCTCGGGATCCTCGGATTACCTTGCCGGGCGGGCGTTCTCGTTCCTGTCTGCCATCGACTCGATCGGCGCGGTCCCGCCGATCAACGAGTCGCACGTGGAGATGGACGCCGCGTGGGCGCTCTACGAGGCCTACATCAAGATCCTGACCGGCGCGGTCGACACCGCGCTGGTCTACGGCTTCGGCAAGTCCAGCGCCGGGGTGCTACGCCGGGTGCTGGCGCTGCAGACCGACCCGTACACGGTGGCTCCGCTGGTGCCCGACGCCGTCTCGACGGCGGGTCTGCAGGCCCGGTTCGGGCTGGACTCCGGGAAGTGGACCGCCGAGCAGATGGCTCAGGTCGCGCTGGACTCCATGAGCGCCGCACCCCGCACCGATTCCGTCGAGCCCGCGAGTTCGATCGACGAGCTGCTGGCCCGGCCGTACTTCGCGGATCCGCTGCGCCGCCACGACATCGCGCCGATCACCGACGGGGCATCGGCGATCGTGCTGGCCGCGGGTGACCGGGCCCGCGAGCTGCGGGAGAACCCCGCCTGGATAACGGGTTTCGAGCATCGCATCGAAACCCCGGTGCTGGGTGCCCGCGACCTGACCACGTCACCGTCGACCGAGGCGTCGGCCAAGGCGGCCTTGAACGGCGACGCCGGGTCGATCGAGGTGGCCGAGCTCTACGCCCCGTTCACCCATCAGCAGCTGATCCTCACCGAGGCCATCGGGCTGGGTGACTCGACGAAGATCAACCCGTCCGGTGGCCCGCTCGCCGCCAACCCGATGTTCTCGACCGGCCTGGAGCGCATCGGCTTCGCGGCCCGGCACATCTTCGACGGCTCGGCGCAGCGGGTGCTGGCGCACGCCACCAGCGGGGCTGCGCTGCAACAGAATCTGGTCGCGGTCATGGAAGGCGGGAAGTAGCGATGGCAGGCAATCTGGCAGCCGTCCTCGGGACCGGGCAGACGAAGTACGTCGCCAAACGCAAGGACGTGTCGATGAACGGCCTCGTCCGCGAGGCCATCGACAAGGCGCTCGAGGACTCAGGGTCGACGTTCGACGACATCGACGCCGTGGTGGTCGGCAAGGCGCCCGACTTCTTCGAGGGCGTCATGATGCCGGAGCTGTTCATGGCCGACGCCGTCGGCGCCACCGGCAAGCCGCTGATCCGGGTGCACACCGCAGGCTCGGTCGGCGGGTCGACCGCGATCGTCGCGGCCAGCCTGGTGCAGTCCGGCAAGTACAAGCGCGTGCTGACGATGGCCTGGGAGAAGCAGTCCGAGTCGAATGCCATGTGGGCGCTGTCGATTCCGGTGCCGTTCACCAAGCCGGTCGGCGCGGGTGCGGGCGGCTACTTCGCCCCGCACGTGCGGTCCTACATCCGGCGTTCGGGCGCGCCGACGCACATCGGCGCGATGGTCGCGGTCAAAGACCGGCTCAACGGCGCGAAGAACCCGCTGGCCCACCTGCACCAGCCCGACATCACGCTGGAGAAGGTGATGGCGTCTCAGATGCTCTGGGACCCGATCCGGTTCGACGAGACGTGCCCCTCGTCCGACGGCGCCTGCGCGCTGGTGATCGGCAACGAGGCAATCGCCGACGCGCGAGTGGCCGACGGCCATCCCGTCGCATGGATCCACGCCACCGCGCTGCGCACCGAACCGCTCGCCTACTCCGGACGCGACCAGGTCAACCCCCAGGCCGGGCGCGACGCTTCAGCGGCGTTGTGGCGCGACGCGGGCATCAGCTCGCCGATCGACGAGATCGACGTCGCCGAGGTCTACGTGCCGTTCTCCTGGTTCGAGCCGATGTGGCTGGAGAACCTCGGCTTCGCCCCGGAGGGCGAGGGCTGGAAGCTCACCGAAGCCGGCGAGACGGCGATCGGCGGCCGCATTCCGTTCAATCCGTCCGGCGGCGTGCTGTCGTCCAACCCCATCGGCGCATCCGGCATGATCCGCTTCGCCGAATCGGCCATCCAGGTGATGGGCAAGGCAGGCGACCACCAGGTCGAAGGTGCCCGCAAGGCGCTCGGCCACGCGTACGGCGGCGGATCGCAGTATTACTCGATGTGGGTCGTCTCGGCGGACAAGCCATGACGCGCATGCAGTACACGTGCAGTGTGGCCATGAGCGGGATCAACGATTTCGTCGAGATCGCCAAAACCGCTGAGGAACTCGGGTTCGACTCGATCGCGCTGCCGGACTCGATCTTCTACATGGAACAGCAGTCGACGGACTATCCCTACACTCCCGACGGTTCGCGGATGTGGAACGCCGACACCGAGTGGGTGGATCCGCTGATCGCCGCGGGCGCCATGGGTGCGGTGACCTCGACGCTGCGGTTCTACACCAACGTGATGAAGCTGGGCTCCCGCAACCCGCTGCTGCTGGCGCGTCAGGTGGGGTCGGTGGCCAACCTGACCAACAACCGATTCGGATTTGGTGTCGGAATCGGCTGGGCGCCTGAGGAATTCGAGTGGTGCGGCGTGCCCTACCCCAAGCGGGGTAAGCGCGTCGACGAGATGATCGACGTGATCAAGCTGCTCCTCGGTGGCGGCATGGTCGAATTCCACGGCGACTTCTACGATTTCGACAAGTTGCAGATGAGTCCGGGTCCGTCCAAGCCGGTGCCGTTCTACGTCGGCGGCCACACAGATGTGGCGCTGCGCCGGGCCGTGCGGATCGGCGACGGCTGGACGAGCGCGATGATGAAGGGCAAGGAGATCGCGGAGACGATCACCCAGCTCAAGGCGCTGCTGGCCGATGCGGGCCGGGCCGACGATCCGTTCGAATACCAGGTGGTGTGCATCGACAAGTTCGGAGTCGAGGGCCACCGCGAACTCGCCGAGTCCGGCGTCACCGACTACATCACCATTCCGTGGATGATCGAGGGGCTGGGCTTCGACCCGCCGCTCGAGCAGAAGAAGGACGCGATGAAGCGTTTCGCCGATACCTACATCCACTCGGGCTGGCAGGAGTGAGCGACTCGCCAGTCCACCTCGCGGGTAAGCGATCCCGCGAGGCCGCCGTGGCCCGCGACAAAGAAGCCTGGCTGGCGATGTTCGCCGACGACGCCATCGTCGAGGATCCGATCGGCCCGTCGCACTTCGACCCGGAGGGCAAGGGACACCGGGGCAAGGAGGCGATCTCGAAGTTCTACGACATGGCGATCGCCCCGAGCGAGCTGACGTTCAACTTCGAGAAGACCTATGAGTGCGGCAATGAGGAAGCCAATATCGGCAACATCGTCATCCGGTCGCGCGGGTACGAGGTCACCGCCGAAGGCGTGTTCACCTACCGGGTGAACGACGAGGGCAAGATCGTGGCGCTGCGCGCCTACTGGGAAGTCGACGCCGCCACCAAGAGCGCCCGCAAGGTCTAAGGCGTTCCAGGTTCGGTGATCTCCCGCAATCCATCTGCGTAACGCCGCGCCAGATCCTGGTACGCGCCCGGGTTGGTGTCCACCCACATCTGGGCTCCGGTCCCGGCGACCGGGCCCCGGATCTTCGCAGGCGAACCGGCCACGACGACTTCGTCGGGGATCTTCGTCCCGCCCACCACGAGCGAATGCGCAGCGACCAGGCTGCGCGAACCGATCACCGCACCGTCCAGCACCGTCGCGTGGTTGGCGATCACCGCCTCGGCCCCGATGTGAACTCCGTGGATCACACAACCGTGTGCCACCGTCGCCCCGGGGCCGACGTCGACGGGGATGCCAGGCGGCGCGTGCAGCACGCAGCAGTCCTGCACGTTGGCGCCCTCGCGGACGATAATGGGCGCGAAGTCGGCACGAATGACCGCGTTGAACCACACGGACGCGCCTGCCTCGACATGAACATCGCCGACCAGAGTGGCGGTCGGGGCGATGAAAGCGCCCGGATCGACCGTCGGCGCCCGGCCCTCGAACGAATACAGCGGCATTCGTACAGATATACCGCAGGTAGGGCGGGTTTATATTGCGCCGACGAGGGTAAAAACTGTAACGTGTTCTAGTTAGAGCACTCATTAGAGCACTCAAAGGAGGTGTGTCGTGACGACGGAAGCCGCTAGCCCAGGCATTCGCGAGATCGACACCGGAGCCCTGCCCGACCGCTACGCACGCGGTTGGCACTGCCTTGGCCCGGTGAAGGACTACCTCGATGGGAAGCCGCACGGCGTCGAGATCTTCGGCACCATGCTGGTCGTGTTCGCCGACTCGCACGGCGAGGTCAAGATTCTCGACGGCTATTGCCGCCACATGGGCGGCAACCTTTCACAGGGCACCATCAAGGGCGACGAGGTGGCGTGCCCCTTCCACGACTGGCGCTGGGGCGGCGACGGCAAATGCAAGCTGGTGCCGTACGCCAAGCGCACACCGCGCATGGCCCGCACCCGCGCGTGGACACACCGACGTCCGCGGCGGACTGCTGTTCGTCTGGCACGACCACGAAGGCAACCCGCCGCCCGAAGAGGTGCGCGTTCCCGACATCGCGGAGTCCGCCAGCGACGAGTGGACCGACTGGCGGTGGAACACGATGCTGATCGAGGGCTCCAACTGCCGCGAGATCATCGACAACGTCACCGACATGGCGCACTTCTTCTACATCCACTTCGGGCTGCCCACGTACTTCAAGAACGTCTTCGAGGGCCACATCGCGTCGCAGTACCTGCACAACGTCGGGCGGCCGGACGTGAACGACCTGGGCACCTCCTACGGCGAGGCGCACCTGGACTCCGAGGCCAGCTACTTCGGGCCGTCGTTCATGATCAACTGGCTGCACAACAACTACGGCGGTTTCAAGGCCGAGTCGATCCTGATCAACTGCCACTACCCGGTGAGCCAGGATTCGTTCGTGCTGCAGTGGGGCGTCATCGTCGAGAAGCCCAAGGGCCTCGACGAGGAGACCACCGAGAGGCTGGCCCGGGTGTTCACCGAAGGTGTCAGCAAGGGCTTCCTGCAGGACGTCGAGATCTGGAAGCACAAGACCCGCATCGACAATCCGCTGCTGGTCGAGGAGGACGGTGCCGTCTATCAGATGCGGCGTTGGTATCAGCAGTTCTATGTCGACGTCGCCGACGTGACGCCTGACATGACCGACCGCTTCGAGATCGAGGTCGACACCACTGCCGCCAACGAGAAGTGGCACGTCGAGGTCGAAGAGAACCTCAAGGCACGCGCCGACGAAGCCGAAGAGAAGGAAAAGGCCGAACAGACGTCGTCATGAGTTCCCGCGACAGTGAGGAAGCACCGGACGTCGATCGGCTGGCCCGGTCGATGTTGCTCCTGCACGGCGCTCACGATGACGACGACCACGCCCACGGCGACAACGGAACGGGCGGCGGGACTTGGTCCAAGGCACCGGATTTCGCGTCCGACCCGGACCGGGCGGCCGCCGTACGGGAGGCCACCAAGCGGGACCGGGAACGCTACCTGAACTCGGGACTGGTGACCGTCGACTGCCGGTTCTGCCACGTGTCGGTCAGCGTCAAGAAGTTGGGTCCCGCGCACACGTCGGTCCAGTGGAACTCCGAAGCGTCAGGGCGCTGCGCTTTCTTCACCGAGGTCCGCGAGTCCGGCGGTGAGCCGGCCCGCACGCGGTCCTGCCCGAAGCTGTCCGACAGCATCAAGCACGCCGTAGCCGAAGGATGTCTGGAGGAAGTGTCATCGTCGCCGTCCCCGGGCGACAGCGACGATGGGGCTGGCCCTGGTTGACGGCTTTCCTGTGGGTTTGCTGATGCCGACGCGGGGAGGCATGCGGCTCAGGGCTCAGCGACCGTGGACGTCAAGGTCCCGTCGGTCGGCGGCAAGATCAAAAGCTTCATCGGTAGCAAGCTGGCCGAACCGATCGCGGCAGTACAGACCTTCAACGCGCGATATATCACGGAGCGTGCATGACACTGTTCGGCGCAAAACGGGTGCTCATGGGGCATGAATGATCGGCCATTGGCTGCGCGTCACAGGCCCCGAAGGGTAGTCACCATCCTTTCCTACCGTGCCCCACCACTGCTTGAGAAGACGATGGCGCCTCCCCGTTAGGAAAACTGGTGTGCCGTAACCGCGCGCCTCCGGTGCTGTTTGCTCTAAGCTCTGTGCATTGTTGCCGGTACCGAGAGGGGCTCGCCAAATGGATGGATCCATTCACGCCCTCCTGCGCGAGCGCGCGAGTTTGCAGCCCAATGACACGGCGTTCACATTCCTCGACTACGAGCACGACTGGGAAGGCGTTGCCGAAAGCCTGACGTGGGCGCAGCTGTATCGCCGCTCTCTGAACCTTGCACTTGAACTCAAAGGATGCGGGTCGACCGGTGACCGGGCGGTGATATTGGCGCCCCAAGGGCTCGACTACATCGTTGCATTTCTAGGAGCGTTGGAAGCCGGACTCATCGCAGTTCCGCTTTCGGTCCCAATGGTGGCTGTTCACGATGAGCGTGTCACCGCCGTGCTGCGTGACGCGTCGCCTTCTGTCATTCTCACGACATCGTCTGTGGTTGAGACCGTTGTCCCCTACGCTCAGCTGCCACCGGGCGATCCCGCGCCCTCTGTCGTCGAAGTTGATTCGCTCGACTTGGACTCCCGGAAAGGTTCCGGCGCCCGGCGAGAGAGCCGGCCCGACATTGCGTATCTGCAGTACACGTCCGGGTCGACTCGCACACCGGCCGGAGTCACGGTCTCGAATAGGAACCTGTCGGCCAATTACGAGCAGATCATGTCCGATTATTTTGGGGACTACGAGAACGCACCGCCGAAAACTCTTGTGTCGTGGCTGCCGTTCTATCACGACATGGGATTGATGTTGGGTTTGTGCGCCGGGATTCTGGGTGGCTGGCAAACCGTGGTCATGACACCGATGTCGTTCCTCCAGCGACCAGCCCGTTGGATCCAATCGCTGGCAAGCAATCCGCGCACATTGTCGGCAGCGCCCAACTTCGCTTTCGAACTGGCGGCAGGACGAACATCAGACGCTGATATGGCCGGGCTTGATCTCGGAGATGTGCTGTACATGCTGTGCGGTGCCGAACGGGTAAACGCCGCCACGCTCAGGCGCTTCACACAGCGGTTCAGGCGTTTCGGTCTTCGCGAGTCGGTGGTACGCCCCTCTTACGGACTCGCGGAGGCAACCTTGTACGTGGCCACCAACGCGCCGGGTCGCCCGCCCGATTTCGCCCATTTCGAGCCCGAGAAATTGTCGGTTGGTCACGCGAAGCGATGCGGGACCGGTACGGCACTGGTCAGTTACGGTACGCCGCGGTCTCCGATCGTGCGGATCGTCGATCCCGAGACCGCGACTGAGAACCAGGCGGGAATGATCGGCGAGATCTGGGTGCACGGTGAAAACGTCAGCTCGGGGTATTGGCGCAGACCAGTCGAAACGGAGCAAACCTTCGCGGCAACAATAATTACCCCCTCGCCTCGCACACCCGAACATCGTTGGCTGAGAACCGGAGACCTCGGTTTCATCTCCGACGGCGAGTTGTTCATCGTGGGCCGCATGAAGGATCTCTTGATCGTGCGCGGGCGTAACCACTATCCCGACGACATCGAGGGGACCATTCAGGAGATATCGGGCGGCCGAGTCGCGGCCATAGCGGTCACCGATGATGACACGGAGAAGCTTGTCGTGATCGTCGAACTCAAAAAGCGAGGCCAGCACGACCAGGACGTGAGCCAGACGCTCCGCAATTTCAAGGGAGAAGTTACCTCGGCGATATCGAATTCACACGGTCTGAGCGTTGCGGATGTCGTTCTGGTATCGCCAGGTTCGATTCCGATCACAACAAGCGGAAAGATCAGGCGGGCAACCTGCGTCGAACTTTATCGAGACGGCGAGTTTCAACGCTTAGACGTGTAAGCAGGCGCGGTACCAGAGACCGCGATAAGCCAGGCCTGTCTCGAGGAGCGCGGCGACGTCACCAAGATCGTGTCGACATCGCCGCTCGGTGGCCAGTCGACCAATGGACGACTTGGTCACGGGCATCACGAGCCTGCCGTTGCCTCTAGTCCTGGCCTCGTCACTTCATTTACCGGGTTTGCCATTTTCCACCCACAAACTGGCGCGTCGGTGCAATAATGCATGTTGACAACTTCTAAGGGGTGATCATCGTGGTTCGTGCACTTCTCATCGCGGTAGCTGGGTTGGCATCCGCGGCGGCGTTCGCGACGCCAGCGGCGGCCGACCCGACGCCGGCTCCTTGCGTCTCGGACATGTGCGTCTATCAGCAGTTCTCCGACGAAGATGAGTCGGATGACGAGGGGGCCAATCAAGACGAGTGGGCCGGCCCAGACGATTGGGTCGCCCCATTGGAAGACGCAGGGATCTACCCGAACCTCGGGATCTGCGGTGGATTCGATACCGCGATTCCGTTCATCGCGACCTACGGCTGCCTGCCTCTCGTAGGTGGATAAGGACTCGCACATTCGGGCGGGCCGCATAGCGCTCACCCACCCCCAGAGCCGAATTGGTAATCGTCCAACAGTGGGGATTTCCACATCGAAGAGCTGGCGGTGTTCGACGGCAATGCCTCGAGTTGCCTTAACCGTATTGCTGGAGCGCCGATGCCGTCACTAAGCCTCAATCCCGGGAACCGGACGGCGCACGGGCCTCGCGTGAGCGTCATCGTGCCGACCTACGAGCGGCGCGATCTAGTGCTCGGAGCTGTCAGGGCGCTCGCCCGGCAGGCGTTCGATCACCCGTTGGAGGTCGTCGTGGTGGTGGACGGGACGGCTGAAGCACTCCAGCGAACGACCTGGCCCTTGCCCTTACGCGTCATCGAGCAGGCGAATCAAGGTGCCGCGCGCGCCAGGAACCGGGCGCAGCTGAAGCGGCCGGCGAAATTCTCCTGTTTCTCGACGACGACATGACCGCCGACCCCCTCCTGCTTGCCGAGCACGACCGCTCGCATCGAGAGGGCGCCGAGGTTGTGCTTGGCCACGTGCCCCTACACCCGGACTCGCCGCCCGGCTTCCTCAGCATCGGGGTCGAGCAATGGGCCGAGCAGCGACGGCGCCGGCCGCGCAGCCGGGCACGGAGCTCACCTTGACGATCTGCTGACTGGGCAGCTTTCGGTCAGCCGAGCCGCCTTCGACCGGGTCGGCGGCTTTGATCTGCGTTTCACCCTCGGCGGGACATTTGGCAATGAGGACGTCGACTTTGGGTACCGGCTGGTGCAGTCTGGCTTTCGCTGCGCATTCAACCCCGCGGCGATCAGCTGGCAACGCTATGTCATCTCCGCGTCCGAGCTTTTGCGGCGGACCAGGGATGTCGGCCAAGCCGATGTCGCATTCGCCCGCAAGCATCCTGAACGGGGCGCCGAGCTCTTCCGGCTTAACGGCGGCCCTTTCGGCCGCTGGGTGTTGCGGACCCTCGCGGCTGAAAGTGGTGGGCGCGCCGTGGTTGCAGCCATACCGCCGCGTCATCGCGATGACGAGTCCCTTAAGTTCGCGGGGGCGAAAGCTAGCCTCCTGAACCTCAACGACCACCCCATCCGCGACCACCCATTGGCGTTACAAGGGCGCCCTCCGGCCAGCTGCGCATCCCGACGTGACGTCTTCCGCCACCAGTTTGCCCTTTCCAACGAAACTTCATGACCGTGGGCGCGGCACTGTGGGGGTGGCGTGAGTTCGGCGGCGCTTCGCATTGGCTACGTGGTTTGCCAACGATGGTGCCGAGGCCTGGAAGCGCACCCGAACTACTGCGTAACGCCGCATACGCCGATTTTGCGTTCACAGCTCCTCTACCGACGGTATCGTCTGATTTCGTGATCGAGGTTATTAGCTTATCCAAGACGTTCGCCGGGACAGTCCACGCATTGCAGGACGTTAGCTTCGCGGTTCCCACAGGCTCGATCTGCGCTCTGCTCGGCCACAACGGCGCCGGTAAGACGACGACAATCAAAATCCTGTCCACGTTGCTGCGGCCCACCTCCGGCCAAGCGACGGTAGCGGGCCACGACGTCGTCCGGCACGGCGCACAGGTACGCGAAAGCATCGCGGTCATCGGACAGTACGCCGCACTCGATGTGTATCTCACCGGGCGAGAGAACCTGGTGTGGTTTGGTCGGTTGCGGGGACTGCGGCGCAACCATGCGCGGCTACGCGCCGACCATTTGATCGAGCAGTTCGGCATGTCGCACGCCGCCGACCGGCTGGTACGCACCTATTCGGGTGGCGAGTGGCGCCGCTTCGATATCGCCGCTGCGCTGATGGTTCCACCGGAAGTGCTCTTCGTCGACGAGCCGACAAACGGGCTGGACCCGCGTGCCCGCCGCGACGTGTGGACCCTGGTGTCATCGTTGTCAGCCCAGGGCGTCACAGTCCTGCTCACGACACAGAATCTCGAAGAAGCCGACGTTCTCAGCGACTCGATCGTCATCATCAACTCCGGTCGCGTCGTCGCCAGCGGGACCGCCGAAGAACTCAAACGCCGCGCGGGATTAAGCTACTGCACGGTGAGTCCAGTCCATCCGGGCGACCTGTCCCGGATCTTCTCAGCAGTCGCCGACATTGGCGGGCAAGCCGATCACGAGGCGAACACGGTCTCGGTGCTGGCGACAAATGGGGTTGCGACGTTCGGTGAAGTGTTTCGCCGAATCGACCAGCTGGGTGTTGAGCTTCACGACATATCTCTGCGAAAGCCCTCGCTGGACGAGGCATTTCTCCATCTCACCGTGCCGACTGTCAGCACATGACCGCACTGGCGGCTCTGACCGAGCGCAGCGTGCAAAGTTCGTTACGCGACCTTGACCTGCCGTTGTCGATGGTGTTGCCGGCGGTCACCTTCGTCGCCCTCAACCTCGGGCTGCGCAATGTGATCGATACCGGTGGAATGACCTACGCTCAGTACGTCCTGCCGGCCATCATCATTCAGGCGATCGTTACCAGCACATTGACCACCGCTGACAGGGCTAACCGGGACCATTGGTCCGATTACGCGGATCGGATTCGCACGTTTCCGATTCCCGCAGTGGTGCCGCTGATGGCTCGCATGTTGTACTGCCTTCTTCGCGGCGCTCTCGCCTTGGCCGCCGCAATCGCCACTGCATATTTGTTCGGCTTCCGAATGGCGGGTGGGCTCGTGTACACGATGGCCTTCGCCGTTCTTGCGCTGACGTTGACGCTGGCGCTGTCGTTCGGCGCCGACGCAACCGGGACTCGGGTAAATGGAAGCGGGGCGTCCAGTCAGCTGCTACTGGTCCCCCAATTGCTGCTAGTCGGCCTCTCCACCGGGCTCGCGCCGGCCGAAGCATTCCCTGACTGGCTGCACGCGTTCGTACGCTACCAGCCTGTTTCACAGGTAACGGAAACCCTGCGCGGGTTCACCAACGGCCATGTCGTGGGCAGCAATCTGACCTCCAGCTTGGCATGGTGCCTTGGGCTGCTGGTGGTGCTCGGCGCAATCGCGGTGCGGATGGAGAGGCGGAGGCAATGACTTCGAACGTACCGCTGCGGAGGTCTATGGCCGTCGAAAGTCTCGTGTTCGCCGGCGGGCTGATCACCCGCTGGCGGCGCGAGCCGGTGGTGCCGCTCCAGGCGCTGCTGTTTCCGACCATTCTGCTGATCACCTACTACCTCCTCATCGGCAAGTCGATAATGAGAATCACCGGCACGGACAGTCTTTACGGCTTGGTGCCGATGTGTGCCGTGGCCGGTGCGATGATGGGGGCGCTTGGAGCGGCTATCGCCATTCCCGACGAACGCGACTACGGTCTGCTCAGCCAATTGTGGGCGCTGCCCGTGAACCGAGCCAGCGCCCTGACCGGCAGGTTACTTGCCGAGGCTTTGCGCACGCTAGTGGGTACCGCATTGATCACGGCGGTCGGTGTCGGACTAGGACTCCGTTTCGAGGGCGGCTGGATCGCTGTGATCCCGTTCGTACTGGTGCCGGTGCTGATCGTTATCGTCTTCTCTACGGCAGTGGTGGCGATTGCGGTGCGGTCCCGGCACGGTACTGCGCTCACCTGGCTGGGGATGGCGACCATCGGCTCGGTGTTTGGCTGCGGTGGTGTTCCTCCTGTTGAGAGGCTTCCAGCGTGGGTGCAGCCAGTGGTTCAATTCCACCCGCTGTCGCCGATGATTGAGTCCATGAGGGCACTCGCCCAAGGGGATCCCGCGCTGTGGCCGCTCCTGCTGACCTTCGCGTGGATTCTTGGTGTGGGCGCAGCGATCGGGCCATGGGCCATACGCGGTTACCGTGCCGCGGCCGAATACGGCGGCTCGGCCTGGTGCTGACGGCCTCCGATAATAGGTT
This sequence comes from uncultured Actinomycetota bacterium, assembly GCA_963713225.1. Lineage (GTDB taxonomy): Bacteria > Actinomycetota > Actinomycetes > Mycobacteriales > Mycobacteriaceae > Mycobacterium. The sequence goes on from CAVQLB010000010.1 coordinate 86,255, forward strand.
CCGAAAAAGTGCTCTATGGGTAGCCGGCAAACTAGCCAAGAATTGAGGAGTGATGGTCACCGCCGACGACGGACGTGGATCTTTCAGACCAATTTGGACCGCTCAGTGGGATGTCTTGGAACCATTTCCGGCTATCCAGCCAGACGAAATCGGGCACCACGGGGGTGGACCGGTTCATCTGCTCGTGCGGCTCGGAACGGAGCCACTCGGGTACACCGACTTCGAATTTGGGGACACCGGTTCGCTTCCAAGCGCTGCTGCGACTTCAGCGTCGCAGGCGTTTCTGTCGCAGATAAATGCTCGTCTGGCCGAGAGCGGTCTACCGCTCATCAGCGAGATACCCACCGACGGGTTACAGCTGGACCCAACTAAATTGGCATTCGTGGCTGAACGCGAGCTCTTGCTCGGAAATGCACCGGATATATCAGTGGTCTTATGTACTCGAGATCGTCCGGCGCGGGTTGCTGATTGCCTCCGTCGACTTGCCCTCCAAGAATATCCAAACTACGAGATTGTCGTCGTTGATAACGCACCGGCAGATCCTGCTGCGGTGCCAGCCGTACTGGAATCGCTCGACCTGAGCGTGCCCGTGCGATATATCTTGGAACCTCGTGCTGGTCACGCTAGAGGTAAAAATACCGGTTGGCAGGCCGCGGAAGCCGAAATCGTCGCCTTTGTAGACGACGACGAGGTACCTGACAGAACTGGCTCGCGGAAATCGTACGAGGGTTCTCGGCGAGGCCCACGGTTGGATGCGTTTCAGGTCTGGTTCTTCCGGCCGAGTTAAAGACTGAACCGCAACAGTGGTTTGAAGAGCTCGCGGGACTCGCCCAGCTACGCGGATTCAAACAAGAGATTTTCGAACCCGGACACCCGCAGAGCCCGCTCTACGCAATTCCGCCGTTCGGCGCCGGTGGAAACGTAGCTTTCAGACGCGAAGTCTTGGTTGATATCGGAGGCTATGACGTCTCGATGGGCCTAGGCACGCCGACCAAAGGAGCAGACGATAACGTCGCTTTCGCGCGCACGCTGCTTGCTAAGCATACCGTGGTTTATCAGCCGACAGCGCTCGTGTTTCATTATCATCGGGACACGCTCGCCGCCTTAAAAACGCAGTTGCACGGGTACGCCGTTGGTAATGCGGCTGCCTACGCGGCATTAATATCTCGCGAGCCAAAGCTCATACTTGCCATGCTGAGGTTAATCCCCACCGCTATTGAAGAATTGCGCAGAGATTTGCGTCGAGAAGATTCGCTTGTTCGAGCAAGGAAGATGCTTCCCGCTAGCATTCGGCGAATGGAATGGAGAGGCCTGCTCGAGGGTATTCCAGCCTATGTTAAAAGTGTTCGCCAGCCCGATTGACTGTGTCGATGTCCGTGCCGAGCGCACCCGCGATCAGTGAGTGAGCCGCAAGGTCTTTGCCAATGGCATCGGAGTATGGCTTGGCAGCAGGTCAACGTCGGCCGACACCGCGCCCGCGGGCGCTGCGATGTCCACGTCGACAACGACATCCTGCGGTCCTGGAGCGGGAAATGAATTGCTCGAAGACAGCCGCCCGAGTCCACGTTCGGCCTTCAGCTTGTACCGCCGTCGGATCCGCCGCGCCCGCAACCTTCCCGACAGGTGCGGCATAATCCGTGTCAACTTCCGCATTCCGCCTGGGAGGCGGTTGTAGGCTCTCTTAGCTGTTACTTCGCCGGTGCTTCGCGATGCGAATCGGGTTACTTGCGAACAGAAGGGGCGCGGAGAAGGTATTTATGAGGCTATCAATAAGTACTCAAATCGTATTGTTGCCAAGTTAGAAGCAGGATCGGGGCGCAACGAGATGGTTTTAGCGGATCCTAAGAGTTGGGTTTTGGAAAGAAGACCACTATTACAAATGCTAGTTGTTGCTACGCTGCTTGTTACAGCGCTTGCAGCCAGGCTCTACCTTATTGGGGATCCACCCGGGGACTTTCATCCTACGCGTCAGTACCACTCGTTGACTCTCGCCAGAGGTTACTACTTCGAAGCGTTAGAATCAGCACCTGAATGGAAAAGAACACTCGCAAGCCTTAACAAGCAGAAAGAAGACCTCGTCGAACCCCCAATCTTGGACCTCGCGGCGTCCTATGCCTATCGTATTGTTGGAGGAGAGCATATCTGGATTCCGCGCCTAATTTCTGTCATATCGTGGTTAGTCGGCGGTGTGTTTTTGTTTCAAATCGCCAAGAGAGTATTTTCCGCAACCGCGGCGGTGTTTTCCACCGCCCTCTATCTATTTCTTCCCTTTGCGGTATTAGCTAGTAGAAGCTTTCAGCCAGATTCGCTAATGGTTATGGCGCTACTGCTTAGCATCTTCACCATCCTGCGGTATCACGAACAACCATCAGGGCGCAGGCTAGCACTGGCAGCAGTTGCTTCGGCCTTTGCTTTGTTTATTAAGCCGGGTATCTGCTTTTTCCAAATCTTTGCCTGTTTCATATTTATTGGCGCCTACAAACGGGGCATTCGGAAAACGCTAGTGGGGTGGCCTTTTGCAATATTCGCGCTTGTCAGCGTTTTGCCAATGATCGCCTACTTCATATACGGCACTTTTATTGCCGGTTTTTTTGGGCAGCAGGTTGGATTGAAAATCATGCCGAACTTTTTGATCCAGCCCGCGTTTTGGGGCGCATGGCTCTTCATGATTGCCACCTGGGTCGGTCCCTACTTTATTGGCGCCGCTCTTCTTGGATCCCTTTTGCTTAGCAAAGGTTTAGCAAGAGCCTTGCTGATTGGTTTGTTGAGTGGTTACATTGTCTTTGGGTTAGTGTTCACCTATCATATTCAAACGCATTCTTACTATTCGTTGCAGCTTGTGCCTATCGTTGCTCTGTCGATTGGGCCTATCGTCGAGCTAGTTGGAGCACACGTCTCTCAGGTAGCTACACAGTGGTATGAGCGAGTAGTGGTCTTTGGGGTTCTTCTTGTGACAGGTCTTATGATCCTCGGAGTGGCATTCGTTCCACAGCAGTATAAGGATCCTAATGCGATGGATTTTAACGCCAGGGTACGAATGTACGAAACGATTGGAGATATCGTCAACCACAGCCCCAACACTCTCATATCAGCGCCCGACGACGGATTGCCTCTTAGGTATCACGGTTGGATCGCTGGAGAAATATGGCCTACGAATCTTGAGATCGAAGAGGGCCAGCTTTTTGGGATGCCAGAACTTGATATGGAGCAGCGTTTGAATGATCTAAAGGCAAAATCAGGTTATCCCCCTGACTATTTCATCATTGTTAGAGACTTAAACCCTGGGGGCTTTGAGGACCAGAAAGGACTCCATGCATTTCTAGTCCAGAAATTCCCCATAGTAGCGGAGGGCGTCGATTACTGGGTATTCGATCTGCGCCGGCATCAGTAATTCACCCCATCTTTGGGCAGGAGCTCCCTTACTACCCGCCGGAATATCAGGTACGGCTCTTCTTAGTTGACGTTTACGTGGCCTACCATGGTTTGACTCAGCGATAGTTATGACAACGCCCTCGCCGAAGCAGTCAACGCTAGCTCATGAACCGTCACAAACCGTGGCGCTGCATCGACGACGTCGACTTACGACGAACGGAAAGCAAAAACACACGCAGATCACCACGCCCGGTGATTCGTGCGATTCGGTGAACCTCTCGAGCCTGCGTGCTATTCGTACTACGTCGGTGGTTCAAAACGAACCAGCTCGTTCGTGCGCACTTGTGAGTGTGACGGTGGCCGGGCGCAATCCTTCTGCGCCCGCCGCGACAGTGATCTGCCCGGCCTGACCGCGTTCGGTTCTGATCACCAGCAGCGCCATCCCAGCGAACGCGTGCCTGCTGTTGCCGCGGAACGGCTCGGCGGTCGCGGCGTCGCCATTGTCAACGGCGGCAATGCGCGCGGGTCCGGTGACCTCGAAGCTCACTAGGTTCTCCGCGAGCGGACACAGGTTCCCATCTTTGTCTTCGACCCGGACGGTGATGAAGGAGAGGTCTTCGCCGTCCGCAGCAGAGGCCCGCTCGGTCGGGCACGAGCCTGACACGCGCCGGCGGGCCGGCGGTCTTGACCTCCTTGATCACCGGTTGCAGCCTGGCTTCGACGCGACCACCGTCAGGACGCCGGGTGACCAGGGCACCGACCACGCGAGCCGGTAGCGGCTCTTGAACTTGCGAGCCTGCTGACGTTCATGCCGACTGGGATCTCGCCGGCTCCTCGCCGCGCTTCATCCGGCCACGCGACGTGCCGTTGAGGAACAGCTCCGCCTCGTCCTGGTTGGTGTAGACGAACACAGGGATCGGCCGCCCCTCGTGACTTCCAGTTCCAGTGCGGAAGGAGGTGCACCATCGGCTCGCGGCTCCAGCGGCTCTGGTACAGGTAGTAGCGGTCCTTCGGGAAACCCGCGAGTCGACGATGCCGAAGTAGGAGCTGCGCGCGGGCCAGTCACCTTTATGCGACCTCGCGCGCGTTGAAAGTACGGCGTCGGCTCGCCCAGGTAATCGGATCCCGCCCACACGAACTCGCCTGCGATGTTGGCAGGCGGTCCAGCATGTCGAACTCGACGTCTGGCGCGTACCCCCACGGCGGGGCGATCACGTCGAAGCCGGTGAGCCGCCGGCTCGGGTGCTTCTGATACTTCTCGATCGGGAGGTGATAGGTCCCGCGTGAGCTGACCGTGGAGGCTGTCTCCGTGCCGAGCACGATCCAGTCAGGGTGCTTCTTCACGATCTGCTCGTATCGTGGCGCGCCGTAGTTGAAGCCGACGACATCGACCTCATGCACCAGCCCGTGTTGATCGCGTTGTCGATCTGGTTGAAGCCAGCTGTTACGGGTCTGGTGGAATCCTCGTCGCGCACGATCGCGCTCAGCCGCCCAGCTACTCACGGCCAACGGGATCGGCCTGCTCGAGCACCTCATTGCCGATGCTCCACAGGACGATGCTAGGGTGGTTCCGGTCGCGGCGGATCATGTCGCGCAGGTCGCGCTCGCCCCACTCGTCGAAGTACTTGCCGTAGCCGTTCCGCACCTTCGTCTGCTTCCACTCGTCGAACGCCTCGTCCACGACGAGGAGCCCGAGCCGATCGGCTGCGTCCAACAGCTCCGGCGCCGGAGGGTTGTGGCTCGTGCGAATCGCGTTCGCGCCCATCGCCTTCATCATCTGGAGCTGCCTCTCGATCGCGCGCCGGTTCACCGCCGTTCCAAGCGCGCCGAGATCGTGGTGGAGGCACACGCCCTGGATCGGCATCGGCGTCCGTTGAGCAGGAACCCGCGCCTGGCATCAAAAGCGATTGTCCGGATGCCGAAAGGCGTCACGTAGCGGTCGACCTCGCGGCCCCTAGCCAGGACGATGGTATTGGCGTGGTACAGGACCGGGCGGTCGACGTCCCACCGCTGAGGCCGCCGCACGCGCACCTCCGTTTCCAGCGTGCGAGTCTGGCCGACCGGAATCGTGGCCGACGCGCTCGTCGCGCGGCCGACCTCGGACGCTGAGGGCGCAGTGATCACCGTTTGCACGGTGACCGTGACCGGCCGGTCTTCGGAGTTGCGCACCTCCGTCTTGACGAAGACGAGCGCCTCCTCGTCGCTTATCGTCGGCGTGGTGACGTAGGTGCCCCAGTGCGCCACGTGGATGCGCTGCGTCTTCGTGAGCCACACATTGCGGTTGATGCCGGCGCCTGGGTACCAACGCGACGAGCGGTCTTCGGGAGCAAGGCGCACCGCAAGAACGTTGCCTTCGCCCCTCGGCCGGAGATGGGGCGTGAGATCGAACGCGAAGCTGGCGTATCCGTAGGGCGGCTGCCCAACTCGTTGCCATTCAGCCACACGCGGGCATTCGCCATCGCGCCGTCGAACTCGATCCGGTATCGCGCTTCGCGCTCGTCGGGGACCGTGAAGTGCTTCCGATACCAGGCCACACCGTAGACGGCAAGCCCACCGCAGCGGACCGTGGGCCTGATCGAACGGACCTTCGATCGCCCAGTCGTGCGGCGTGTCGAGGCCATCCAGCGAATCGTCGAAGGCGATCGCCTCCGCGCCTTCGGCTTCGCCGCGGTGGAACAGCCACGTGTCGTTGAAGTTCACGCGGCGGCCGGAAAGTGGTGAGGGGCTGTACGGGCGGGCCAGGAGCGAAATGAGAGGAGACG
>CAVQLB010000011.1:0-135156 GCA_963713225.1 uncultured Actinomycetota bacterium
TCTGAGGCCGACGAGAGCGTCCACTCTGCCGACGCACACCCGCTGGACCCCCTATGGTTCCCGAAGACCTGCGCCGCGATCTCGTGCCTGCAATACTGCCGGGTTATGACCGTAAGTCGCATCGCCCACCCCTCAAAGTCCATCGGTACCGCCTCGTGGTTCCAAAAGGTCATGGTCAAGCACTGGTATCCCTTCTTGACCCGCCGGTGGGACGCGGAGGACGTCCTTCTGCTCAACTACGGCTATGAGGAGGATCCGCCGATGGGGCTGCCACTAGCGGCCTCTGATGAGCGCAACCGGTACAACATCCAGCTGTACCACCGCACGGCAACCCAGGCGGATCTCAGCGGCAAACAGGTACTGGAGGTCAGCTGCGGCCACGGCGGTGGAGCTTCCTACCTAGTGCGAACCTTAGGCCCGGCGTCCTACACGGGGCTGGACTTAAACGCAGACGCCATCGCCTTCTGTCGGAAAAGGCACAGTCTGCCTGGGCTGGATTTCGTGCACGGCGATGCCCAGAGCCTGCCCTTTGCCGATGAATCCCTCGACGCGGTGATCAATGTCGAAGCCGCGCACGGCTACCCAGACTTTCCCCGTTTCCTCGCCGAAGTGGCGCGCGTGCTGCGCCCGGGAGGGCGTTTCCTGTACGCCGATTTCCGCAGCTACCTGGACTTCTCCGAGTGGGAGGCAGCGATAGCCGACGCCCCGATGCGGCTGGTCTCCGAGAGGGTCATCAATGCGGAGGTTCTGCGCGGCCTGGACAATCTCGCGCCGCGGTACCTGGACCTTGTCGGTCACCACCTGCCCGCCTTCCTGCGCCCCTTCGGCCGCCTGTTTGTCGGTGCGCCAGGCTCGCTGATGTACCGCGAACTGCAGCGCGGGCGGCTTTCGTACCGGATGTACAGCTTCGCCAAGGACTGAGCCGGCGTCTGTCGCGCACAGGCGGGCCAGCCTGGGCGGGTCCCGCGACGACCGTCGATGAGGTCCGCTATGTAACCTTCGATCGGCCGTTTCGGCAGGGCGGCTGCGGCAGCGTCGATACTTACCACGGGTCGGGTTCACCGGCACCACCTTCGTCCAGGGTTTTCGGACGAGCGTCCAAAGAACCGGACAGGTTAATCTATCGTTGCGGGCACAGCCGGCACTGGCGCTAGGAAGTTAGGGCGGGGTATCGCTTCATGAGCACGAAGCAGTTCGACGTTGTCATCGTGGGGGCGGGGTTCGGCGGAATCGGCGCGGCGATCCAACTCCACCGGCTGGGCTATGACAACATCGTGATCCTCGAGCGCGAGGACGAACTCGGCGGAACCTGGCACGTCAACCGTTACCCAGGACTTACCGTTGATTGCCCGTCGACGACGTATTCCTACTGGTTCGAACCCAACCCGTATTGGTCGCGGCTGTATGCGCGGGGGCCAGAGCTGAAGCGCTATGCCGAGCACGTAGTCGACAAGTACGATGTGCGCCGCAATATCCGGTTCAACACCAACGTCGAAGGCGCCCGATGGGACGACGAGACGCAGCTTTGGCGGGTTGCGCTTACCGGCGGTGAGACGCTCAGCGCGCAGTTCCTCATCGCGGCGACCGGCTTCCTGTCCCAGCCACGCATCCCCGATATTCCCGGTGTCGACACGTTCGCCGGACGCATCATCCACACCGCCGCGTGGGACGACAGCTACTCACTCGAAGGGCGCCGCGTCGGAATCATCGGTACCGGGTCCACCGGCGTGCAGATCATTCCCGAGCTCGCCAAGCGAGTTTCGGAGCTGACCGTCTATCAACGCACGCCGATCTGGGTGATGCCCAAGATCGACTTCGGGTTCTCACCCGCAATGCAGCGGCTCTTCGCCAGGATGCCGTTCACTCAGCGGATCGTCCGGTGGTTCACAGACATCACCGTGGACGCCGTCATGGTGCTCGCGATGTGGAAATACCGGTACTTCAAAGGACTCAACATCGGTGCGTCGACCCTGGCCGCCATCCATCGCTTCCTGTCGATCCGCGACAAGGAGGTGCGACGCAAGCTGACTCCGGATTACGACTTCGGCTGCAAGCGCCCGACAATGTCCAACACCTATTACCGCACGTTCACCAAGCCGCACGTGCATCTCGAAAACAGCGGCATCGAACGGATCGAGCACGACGGCGTCGTGGGCTGTGACGGCACCAAACGCTTCATCGACACACTGGTGCTCGCCACCGGGTTCGACGTGTGGGACGTCAACTTGCCGGCGATCGAGGTGATCGGTCGCGACGGCCGGGACCTGGGAAAGTGGTGGCGGGAGAACAGGTTCCAGGCTTATGAAGGCGTGTCGGTGCCCTACTTCCCGAACTTCTTGACGTTGGCCAGCCCGTACGCGTGGGTCGGTCTGTCGTGGTTCAACACCGTGGAATATCAGATGCGACACATGGATCGGCTCTTGGGTGAAGTACAGCGGCGCGGTGGCCGCACCTTCGAGGTGACCGAACAGGCCAATGCTCGCTTCCTTGATCAGATGACCGAACTGCTCGACGATTCGGTCTTCCGCCTCGGCAACTGTGTGACCTCCCGGTCGTACTGGTTCAACCACACCGGGGAAGCACCGCTTTTCCGACCCACGTCGGTGAGTAACGCCGTCAAGGAACAACTCCGATTCCCATTGAGCGACTACGTAATAGCCTGACAACACCCTCGCCTGGGTCAGGCGGCTGTGGACTTCAGTTCGCGCATGCGCTTGAGCTCGACCATCGAAGCTCGCATCGACAACGGGGGTCAGAGCCGCTCGGCGTACACCATGCCCCCACCACGTCAGGTAGCCGTCAACGAATCAGAAGCGGTAGCGCAGTACCACGGTGCCGACCATCCGCGACAGGGCTTGGCTGCGTGCCGCTACGCGCGATGCCAGGCGCCAAGTCCGCGGAAGCTCGACCACCTCGGGTGCTCGCGTCAGATACATCTCCTCGACCAATTCCAGGCCATCGACCCATCTCTCGGGCTGGCGAGGATCGTTGAAACCCGGATTTACCACATCGCCTGCGATGGCGGCCATTGCGCGCGAGTGCTTGAGCAGCCAGATGGCGTACGTTGTGTAGGCGTTGAATGCCAGTTCCCCGCTGGGGAAGTGGCTGATCAGCCGGTTCAAAAGGACCACGAAGTCGTGGCTGGTGATAAACGCGCCGAGGCCGTCGGCGACGATCACGGTCGGGCGGTCTGTGGGGAGCTCGTCGAGCCAGTTCGGCTCGACCAGATCCGCGCCGATGCTGCGGACGTTGGCCAGTTTCGGCAACATCTGCGACCGGAGGGCGATGACCTGTGGGAAGTCGACGTCGTACCAGCCGACAGTGGGTGGTGGTTCGACGCGAAACACCCTGCCGTCGAGCCCGGCGCCCAGTTCCAGCACGACCGCATCCGGGTGGCGCAAGACGAACCGGCGAACCACCTCGTCAAGTCTCTTGGCCCGCACGGCGATTTCGAAGACCTTGGCCCTCGGGTCGACTCTGGTGGTGCTGATCGTGGGGAACCTCGAGAGGTCATATCCGATTCTCGTGACAATCTCGTCGGCCATGGTATCGCCGAGGAATGGACGTGGCAGGCGGCTATCGAGTGCTCTGCCGCCTAGCGTCAGGAACAAGCTCTCTTGTGCCGGCGTGAACGCTGGAAGCCGGAGGCTCACGGCTTGAGCTTCTCTGCTGGACGCACGGACGGCAGTCTCGTGCTCGGCGTCTCGACGCTGTTCAGGCGAACGCCTCGTCGATGATCTCCTGCTGCTCGACAGCGTGCACCTTCGACGAGCCCGATGACGGCGCCGACATCGCGCGCCGGGATATCCGCTTGAGCCCCGTCAACTTGTCGGGAAGCAACTCAGGCAACGTCAGGCCGAAGTTCGGCCAGGCGCCCTGGTTCGCAGGCTCCTCCTGCACCCAGAAGAACTGCTCGGCGTTGGGATAGCGGTCCAGCGTCTCGTTGAGCCGTCGCCTTGGCAGCGGTGCGAGCTGCTCGATCCGCACGATTCCGACGTCCTCGCGCTTGTCCTTGGCCTTGCGTGCCACCAGCTCGTAGTAGATCTTGCCGCTGGTCAACAAGATGCGCTTGACCTTGCCGCGATCGCCGTCACCGTCGGTGTAGGTCGGCTCCTCCATGACCGACCGGAACTTCTGCTCGGTGAAGTCGCGGATGTCGCTGACCGCAGCCTTGTTGCGCAGCATCGACTTCGGCGTGAACACGATCAGTGGGCGGTGGATGCCGTCCAGCGCGTGTCGCCTCAGCAGGTGGAAGTAGTTCGCAGGCGTCGAGGGCACCGCGATGGTCATCGAACCCTCGGCCCACAGCAGCAGGAACCGTTCGATGCGACCCGAGGTGTGGTCGGGACCCTGACCCTCGTGGCCGTGCGGCAGCAGCAGTACGACGTCGGACAGCTGACCCCACTTGGCCTCGCCGGAGGAGATGAACTCGTCGATGATCGACTGCGCGCCGTTGACGAAGTCGCCGAACTGCGCCTCCCACAACACCACCGCATCGGGGTTACCGACCGAGTAGCCGTATTCGAAGCCCACCGCCGCGTATTCGGACAGCGCGGAGTCGTAGACCATCAACTTGCCACCCGTCGGTTGCCCGTCGGCGTTGGTGGCCAGCAGTTGCAGCGGGGTGAACTCGGCGCCGGTCTTGCGGTCGATGACCACCGAATGCCGTTGGGTGAAGGTGCCGCGCCTGGTGTCCTGACCGGACAGCCGGATCAGCTTGCCCTCGGCGATCAGCGAGCCCAGCGCCAGCAGTTCGGCGAATGCCCAGTCGACCTTGCCCTCGTAGGCCATCTCCCTGCGCTTCTCCAGCACCGGCTTGACCCTCGTGTGCACGGTGAAACCGTCGGGCACAGCGAGGTGGGCGTCGCCGATGCGGGCAAGCATCGACTTGTCCACGGCGGTATCCATTCCGGCGGGCAGCATCTGGTCGCTCTCCACCGACTCGCTCGGCTCGATCTCGTGCTTCTCGAGCTCGCGGACCTCGTTGAACACCTGCTCCAATTGGCCCTGGTAGTCGCGCAGCGCGTCCTCGGCTTCTTTCATCGAGATGTCGCCGCGGCCGATCAGCGATTCGGTGTAGGTCTTACGCACGCCGCGCTTGGTGTCGATGACGTCGTACATGGCGGGCTGCGTCATCGACGGGTCGTCGCCCTCGTTGTGCCCGCGGCGGCGGTAGCACAGCATGTCGATGATGACGTCCTTCTTGAACTTCTGCCGGAAGTCCATGGCCAACCGCGCAACCCACACCGCCGCTTCGGGATCGTCGCCGTTGACATGGAAGATCGGTGCACCGATCATCTTCGCGACGTCGGTGCAGTACTCCGACGACTTCGCGTCGGAAGGCGAAGTCGTGAAACCGATCTGGTTGTTGACGATGATGTGGATCGTGCCGCCGGTGCGGTACCCGCGCAGCAGCGCGAGGTTCAGCGTCTCGGCGACCACGCCCTGGCCGATGAACGCCGCGTCGCCATGCAGCATCATCGGCACCACGGGGAATTCTTCGGACCCGTCGGCGCCCCGCTCGATGTCCAGCAGGTCCTGCTTGGCCCGGACGATGCCCTCCAGCACCGGGTCGACGGCCTCCAGGTGCGACGGGTTGGCGACCAGTGACACCGTAATGTCGTTGTCGCCGAACATCTGTATGTAGGTGCCGTTGGCGCCGAGGTGGTACTTCACGTCACCGGAGCCGTGCGCCTGCGACGGGTTCAGATTGCCCTCGAACTCGCTGAAGATCTGCGAGTACGGCTTGCCGACGATGTTGGCCAGCACGTTGAGCCGGCCGCGGTGCGGCATGCCGATGACCACCTCTTCGAGCCCGTGCTCGGCCGCCTGGTCGATCGCCGCGTCCATCATCGGAATGAGGTTTTCTGCACCCTCGAGTGAGAACCGCTTCTGCCCAACGTATTTGGTCTGCAGGAAGGTCTCGAAAGCCTCGGCCGCGTTCAGCTTGCTCAAGATGTACTTCTGCTGCGCGACAGTGGGCTTCTCGTGCTTGATTTCGATGCGCTCCTCGAGCCACTTCTGCTGCTCGGGCTCCAGGATGTGGGTGTACTCCACGCCGACGTGGCGGCAGTACGAATCGCGCAACAGGCCGAGCACGTCGCGCAGCTTCTTGTGTTCGGCGCCCGCGAACCCGTTGACCATGAACACCCGGTCGAGGTCCCACAGCGTCAGGCCGTGGGTGTTCACATCGAGGTCGGGGTGGCTGCGGAACCGGCTCTTGTCCAGGCGAAGCGGGTCGATGTCGGCCATCAGGTGCCCGCGGTTGCGGTAGGCCGCGATCAGCTCGATGACGCGGGCGTTCTTGTCCTCGATCGAGTCCGGGTTGTCGGTGCGCCACCGCACGGGCTCATACGGGATGCCCAGCTCGCGGAAGATCTCGTCGAAGAACTCGTCGGAGAGCAGCAGCTCGTGCACGGTGCGCAGGAAGTCGCCGGACTCGGCGCCCTGGATGATGCGGTGGTCATAGGTGGAGGTCAGGGTGACCAGCTTGCCGATGCCGAGGTCGGCGATGCGCTCCGCGCTGGCGCCCTTGGAATTCGGCGGGGTACTCCATCGCGCCGACGCCGATGATTGCGCCCTGGCCGCGCATCAGCCGGGGCACCGAATGCACGGTGCCGATGGTGCCGGGGTTGGTCAGCGAGATCGTCACGCCGGAAAAGTCCTCGGCGGTCAGCTTGCCGTCGCGGGCGCGCCGCACGATGTCCTCGTAGGCGGCGATGAACTGGCCGAACCGCATCGCCTCGGAGCCCTTGATGCCCGCCACCACCAGCTGACGGTTGCCGTCCTTGCCCTGCAGGTCGATGGCGAGGCCAAGGTTGGTGTGGGCGGGGGTGATGGCGTTGGGCTTCCCGTCGACCTCGGCGAAGTGCCGGTTCATGTTCGGGAACTTCTTGACCGCCTGCACGATCGCGTAGCCGAGCAGGTGGGTGAAGCTGATCTTGCCGCCGCGGGTGCGCTTGAGGTGGTTGTTGATGACGATGCGGTTGTCGATCATCAGCTTGGCGGGGATGGCGCGCACACTCGTCGCGGTCGGCACGTCCAGCGATGCGGACATGTTCTTCACCACGGCGGCGGCCGCGCCGCGCAGTGGTCTGGGCCTCATCGCCGTCGGCGACGGAAGTGGCCTTCTCGGCAGGCTTCGGCTCGGCGGCCTTGGGTTTGGCCGGCGCGGACTCCGTCTTGGCCGGTGCGGCTTCAGCCTTGGCGGGGGCGGGTTCGGCTTTGGCGGGCGCCTTCTCGGCTTTGGCGGTGGCGGCGCCGTTGCCCTCGGCGGGCTTCGGTGCGGGGGCAGGCCCAGGTGTGGCCGGTGCCGTGGGTGCCGATGGCTTGCCGTCGCCGGCGTTGCTTGAACTCTCTGAGGTTGCCTCTGGCGAGTAATCGACTAGAAATTCGTGCCAACTCGGATCGACCGAGGACGGATCTTCGCGGAACTTGCGATACATCTCCTCGACCAACCACTCGTTCTGTCCGAATGGTGAAGTTGAACTGCTCACGGCAGCTACTCGCCTCGATTCCTTCTGTTCGGCGAGTGTCCGAACGGACGCTCGCCCGTGGTGTTCCTTCCAGCCTGCGGTTACCCCGCAAATACGTCGCCTAAAGGCTAGCGCTTTCGCGGTGGCGCGGGCGTGACAAGGGCGCTAATCGGCCCGGGGCGTCTCAGCCCTGCGGCGCGGGCAGCACGTGCAGTTTCGACGGCCAGCGCGGCGGCGGGGGACCGAAGGCGGCCTGCGCGTTGCGGATGATGCGCTTGCCCATCAGTCGGTTACCCACACCGCCGACGACGGCGCCGATGCCGACCGGGAGCAGCTTGCCGAACATGATCGCCCCGCGCCTGAGCGCGTAGCGCTTGACGAAGTAGCGCAGCAGCCGCGAATTCAGCTGCGACACCGCGGGCAGCGGCAGCGTGGCCGCGCCGTCGGCCAGCCAGGCGCCCTTCGTCCGGCCAGATCCGAGCAGGTCGGCGACCGCGTGCCTGCTGTCCTCACCGACCAGCACGGCGAGCACAAGGGCGCGCCTGCGCTCCCGATGCTCGGCCGGTATTCCGTGCACCTCGGCCACGGCGAGCACGAACACCGCCGTCGCCTCGAGGAACACCACCGTCTCACCCGCCACTGCGGACAGCGCCGCGAGCGTGCCGATGCCCGGGATCGCCGCCGCCGAACCCACGGCCGCACCGCTGGCCATCACGGCCGCCAGATACTGCTTCTCCAGCTTGGTGACGATCTCGGCGGGGGTCGCGTCGGGGCTGCCGTCCTGCAGCCGCTCGACGTATGCCCTGACGGCCGGACCCTGGACCCGGGCCCCGCGCTCGATGATCTCCGACAGCACACGTGCCGAAGCGCCGGGTTTGTCGTCTGTGCCGTTTCTGGTAGCCGGGAGCTGGCTGTTGGTCTTGGACCGAGCGCTCATTGCGCCTCCCTAGGGTGTGTCGGCTGCCTTCAGGCTAACCGGTCGTTCAACGAACGGCCGAGGCCGCCGGGTGCCCGGTCGTGACGACGGTCACGCGGGTGATCTGGGAACAAAATATTGATTTAGCGAGCTAACCAATTTCATGGCAATATCGCCCGCTGTGGATGTCAGCACACCCAGTCGCGCACGGATGATCGTGCTGTTGGGCCTCATGGTCGCGCTGGGACCGCTGACCATCGACATGTACCTGCCCGCGCTGCCCAGGATCGCCGACGAACTGTCGGTGTCCTCGTCGGTCGTGCAGCTCACCCTGACCGGAACGCTGGCCGGTCTGGCGCTGGGTCAGCTGATCGTCGGCCCGCTGTCTGACTCGCTGGGCCGCAGGCGACCGCTGATGGCGGGCATCGTGCTGCACATGGTGGCGTCGGTGGTCTGCATGCTGGCGCCGAACCTGGTGGTGCTGGGGCTCGCTCGCATCCTGCAGGGCGTCGGCGCGGCCGCAGCCATGGTGGTGGCAATCGCGGTGGTGGGTGACCTGTTCGCCGAGTCAGCGGCAGCCACGGTGCTGTCGCGGCTGATGCTGGTGCTCGGGGTGGCGCCCGTCGTCGCGCCGTCGCTCGGCGCGGCCGTGCTGCTGCACGCGTCATGGCACTGGGTCTTCACCGTCCTGGTGGTGCTCGCGGGCGCACTGCTCCTGCTGGCTGCACTGGCGCTGCCGGAGACTCTGCCGCAATCGCACCGCAGACCGCTGCGGGTGCGCGGCATCGCCGCCACCTATCTGGAGCTGCTGCGTGACAAGCGGTTCGTCATCCTCGTGCTCGTCGCGGCGCTCGGGATGTCGGGCCTGTTCGCCTACATCGCCGGTGCGTCGTTCGTCCTGCAGGGCCGTTTCGGCCTCGACCAGCAGGTCTTCGCGTTGGTGTTCGGTGCAGGCGCGGTCGCGCTGATCGGCGCGACACAGTTCAACGTCGTGCTGTTGAAACGGTTCGCGCCGCAGACGATCGTGCTGTGGGCGCTGGTCGCCGCCTTGTCTGCAGGCGGGGTGTTCGTCGGCCTGTCGGCCGCGCACGTCGGCGGGCTGGCCGGCTTCGTGGTGCCGGTGTGGGCAATCCTTGGCGCGATGGGCCTGGTCATTCCCAATGCTCCTGCTGTCGCGCTGTCGCGGCATCCCGACGCCGCAGGCACTGCGGCCGCGCTGCTGGGCGCCGCGCAGTTCGGCCTCGGCGCCGCGGTGGCCCCGCTGGTCGGCGTGCTCGGAAACGACGAGCTGGCTCTCTCGATCGTCATGACCGTAGGCGTGCTGGTCGCGCTGTTGGCGCTGCTGGCGGTGGGCGTCCCCGCGCCCGACAACGCCGACGAACCATTTGTCGAGGACGCGGTCGCCGAACCGGCGTAGTTGTACCGGCCGCAATCGGTCCGTACCGTCTTCGTGGCATATCAACGGACTTCGCTTGGCATTTGCCTGTTGGCGCTGCTTCGAGGGCGGTTCGGATAGCTCCTCTGAGGAGGATCGCACCGAACTTCCCGATGTCGAGGCAGGTCAGCAGCATGCCAGCCAGTGAACCGGTGGGCTTGACCTATTTGCCTGTATCCATCCGGGCCCACGTCAGGTGGCTGCGAGGGTTCGTAGATTCCTTGCGAACAGATCAATTGCGGTGGCGCCGGGCGGCAGAACTCGACACCATCGAGGGGAGCCGAAACGAGGTGGGGATATGACGGCGGCGCTGCGAGGTCGGCCTGCGCCCGCGCCGGTCGCCGATCCGTGGCATGCGCTCTGGGCCATGATGGTCGGCTTCTTCATGATCCTGGTCGACGCAACCATCGTGGCCGTCGCCAACCCCGCCATCATGGAGAAGCTTGGCGCCGACTACGACGCGGTGATCTGGGTGACCAGCGCGTACCTCCTCGGCTTCGCGGTTCCGTTGCTGCTGGCCGGCCGCCTCGGCGACCGCTACGGGCCGAAGAACCTCTATTTGGTCGGCCTGACGGTGTTCACCGCGGCATCGCTCTGGTGCGGCCTGTCCGGCACCATCGGCATGCTGATCGCTGCCCGCGTGGTGCAGGGGGTCGGCGCGGCGTTGCTCACCCCGCAGACGCTGTCCACGATCACTCGCATCTTCCCGGCCGAGCGTCGCGGTGTGGCGATGAGCGTCTGGGGAGCCACCGCCGGGGTCGCCACGCTGGTCGGACCGCTGGCCGGTGGCGTGCTGGTCGATGGCCTCGGCTGGCAGTGGATCTTCTTCGTCAATGTGCCGATCGGACTCATCGGGTTGGGGCTGGCCGTCTGGCTGGTCCCCGTCCTGCCGATCGAGAAGCACGGCTTCGATCTGCTCGGCGTGGCGCTCTCCGGCATCGGCATGTTCATGATCGTCTTCGCCCTGCAGGAAGGGCAGTCGCACAACTGGGCACCGTGGATCTGGGGCACGTTGGCCGGCGGTATCGGCTTCATGGCCGCGTTCATCTTCTGGCAGCAGGCCAACCGGAAGGATCCGCTCATCCCGCTGGGCATCTTCCGTGACCGCGACTTCAGCCTGTCCACCCTTGGCGTCGCCACCATCGGGTTCGTGGTGACGGCGATGATCCTGCCGGTGATGTTCTACGCGCAGGCGGTGTGCGGCCTGTCGCCGACTCAATCGGCGCTGCTGACCGCGCCGATGGCGATCGCGACCGGCGTGCTCGCGCCATGGGTCGGCAGGATCGTCGACCGGGCGCATCCGCGGCCGATCGTCGGATTCGGGTTCTCGATGCTGGCGATCGCGCTGACATGGCTTTCCGTCGAGATGACGCCGACCACGCCGATCTGGCGAATTGTGTTGCCGCTGGCGGCGACCGGGGTCGGCATGGCGTTCATCTGGTCACCGTTGGCGGCGACTGCGACACGCAACCTGCCGGCGCAGCTCGCCGGCGCCGGTTCGGGTGTGTACAACGCCACCCGGCAGGTGGGGTCGGTGTTGGGCAGCGCAAGCATGGCCGCGTTCATGACGTCGCGGATCAGCGCCGAGATGCCGTTGGCGGCCGATGGGCCGGCAGGCGAGGGCTCGGTCACGCAGCTGCCGAGTTTCCTGCACGGACCGTTCGCCGCCGCGATGTCTCAGTCGCTGCTGTTGCCCGCGTTCTTCGCGTTGTTCGGCGTCGTCGCCGCCATGTTCCTGCTCGGGTTCGCCCGATCGGCGGGCGTTGAGCCGGGGCCGCGCGAACCGGACGTCGGTGATTCCGACGAGTACTGGGACGACGATTTCGTCGACGACGACCACTATGTCGAGTTCACCGTGCTGCACGACGAACCGAAGCCGGCGCCGGTCGCGCCCGCCCCGATCGACCCCGCACCCGTCGCCGACGTCCGCGCTGTGGTTGACGAAGGGGACACCGAGCCGCTGCCTGCGCGCCACGATCATGTGCTCACGCCTCCGGCAGAAATCTGGCATGACGAGCCCGTCGAGCAATGGCATAGCCTGCTCGACGATGAGCGCCACGAGTCGGCGCCCGCTCCGCCCGTCGTGCCGGCACCGCGGGCCGTGCCGCCGGTCGAACCTGTGGATCCGCCCACCTTTGCGCGCGAATCGGGCCGCAGCCTTTTCGACTTCCTCGCCGACGTGCCGCCGCCGAAACCCTCGGTGGAGCCGATCGGGTTTGCGCACAACGGCTTTCACGTCGACGAGGAGCAACGGTTCCAGCCGCTGAGCCGCGTGGAGGCGCGCGAGGAACCGCCGCCGCCCAGCGAGACGCGCAAGCCGGACGTGCTCAGCCCCGACTACCCATTGGACTTCGGCAGCCACGCCCATCACGAAAGTCCGGATGAGCCCGGCTTCGAGCGACCGTCCCGCCACGAGTCGACCGATGACGAGCCGCAGCAGTACCCATTCCCGTCCATCGGCAGGCACTCCCGCGCAGAGTCCGACGACGCGTCCAGTCATGGGCGACACTCCAGGCCCGGCGACTAGCCGAACAACACCGCCGCGTTGAGGTAGCCCGCCGGATCGAACGCGGCCTTGACGGTTCGCATTGCCGCGATGTCGGCGTCCGTGCGTGACATCCCGACGTAGTCCCTCTTGCGGCTGCCGACGCCGTGCTCCGAGCTGACGTTGCCGCCGCACCCGGCGATCAACGTCATCATCGCCGAATACAGGGCGGCCTCCCGTTCTCCGTCGAGGGCACATCGCAACACGTTGAGGTGCAGGTTGCCCTCGCCGATGTGGCCGAACAGCACCGGGATGGCGTCAGCTGCGTGCTCGGCTATCAGCTCGCCGGATTCCCGCGCGAACGTCGCGATTGCCGACAACGGCAGCGAGACATCGAATTTCAGCGGTGGCCCGTACATGCCGAGAATCTCGGCGACCGATTCGCGGACCTGCCACAGGCGCTGCTGTGCGTTGACGTCGACACCGACCGCCGGTTCACCGGTCAACCGCGCGTCTTCCAGCGCGTCGGCCAACTGCTCGGTCTGATCGGTGTCGCTCGCGAGCTCGATGAGCAGCTGCCAGGCACCGTCGACCGGCGCTGCCACGCCGAGATGCTCGGCGGTCAGCGCGCTGGCGCGGGCGTCGATCAACTCAAGGGCGGCGATGCCGTCCATGTCGCGGAAGACTCGGCCCGCCTCGACGAGGTCGTCCAGATCGGCGAACCCGCAGATCGCGGTCACCCGGTGTGTCGGTGTGGGGTGCAGGCGTAGATCCAGTCCCGTGATGACGCCGAGCGTGCCTTCGGCCCCGACGAACAGCGATGCCAGGTCGTACCCGGTGTTGTCCTGCCGAACTTCGCTGTGCCGGTGCACCACTGAGCCGTCCGGCAGCACCACGTCCAGACCGATGACCTGTTCGCCCATGTTGCCGTAGCGCACGGTGCGCAGCCCGCCCGCGTTGGTCGACGCCATGCCGCCGACCGTGGCGGAGTCCCGCGCGCTGATGTCGAGCCCGAACACCAGCCCGGCTTTGGTCGCCGCCCGCTGTACATCGGCCAGCGTCACGCCTGCGCCCACCCGTATCCGCCGCTCGACGACGTCAACCTCACCGACGTCGTCGAGCCGCTCGGTGGAGAGCAGCACGTCGTCGTGTTCGGGGACCGTTCCGGCGACCAGCGAGGTGCGCCCGCCCTGCACGGTGACGTGCGCACCTGCGTCTCGGCAGGCGCTCAGCACCGCGGCGACCTCGTCAGCGGTCCCGGGCCGCACCAGCGCGCTGGCGTGCCCGCGGTAGCGGCCGGTGTGGTCGACGCTACGGCCGTCCAGCACGTCGGGATCCGCGCTGACGTGAGCGGCGCCGACGATCGCGGCCAGCCGGTCGGTCAGCGTTTCGGTCATCCCGTCGGTGTATCACACGGGGCGAGGGACAAGAACGCGCCCAGCTCGATCAGCCGGTCGGGCGTCGACGGCAGGTACTCGGTGAGCCTCTCCGACCGGACGATGACGCTCAGATACTTGGCGCGGCTCACGGCGACGTTGAGCCGGTTGCGGTTGAGCAGGAACGCAATCCCGCGTGGCACGTCGTCAATGGACGACGCCGTCATCGACACGAACACCACGGGCGCCTGCCGGCCCTGGAACTTGTCGACGGTGCCGACGGCGACGTCGGGTAGCCCGGCGGCGTCGAAATAATCTCTCAGCAGCAGAACTTGGGCGTTGTACGGCGCGACGACCAGCACGTCGGCCTGGTCGAGCTTTCGCGTGCCGTCTTCGTCGGTCCAGTCGGAGCCGATCAACAGCCGGGTCGCGGCCACGATCGCGGCAGCCTCCTCCGGGCTGCTGGTCGAGTTGCCGTCATGGTCGACGGCGAGCACCCGCACACCCGGCGACTGGCCGTCGAGATGCCGGGCCGCGGCGCTTTCCTCGGAGCCCAGCCTGCCCTCGTAGGACAGCCGCGACACGGGCTCGCATACCGCGGGGTGCATCCGATACGACCGGTCGAGGAAGTAGCCCAGCTCTTCGGGCAGAGTGCGCTGGCCGTCGACCAGCCAGCCGAGTGCCGATGCGTCGACCGGCTCGGGATGATGCCCCTGGCTGACCTGTGGCAGCTGTTGCGGGTCGCCGAGCAGCATCAGGTTCTTGGCCGCGCGAGCCACCGCGATGGTGTTGGCAAGGCAGAACTGGCCTGCTTCCTCGATGACGAGCAGGTCGAGGCTGGCCGCGTCCACTCGGTTGTCATTGGCGAAATCCCATGCGGTGCCACCGATTACACATCCCGCATTCGTCGCGATGAAGGCAGCGTAGTCGTCCTTGCCGATCACCTGCCACGCGACGCCTGCGGGGGAGTCCTTTTTCGCGATTCGTGCCGGATCGACACCTGCCTCGATCAGATCGCGGAACAGGTTCTCCACCACCGCATGTGACTGCGCGACGACACCGACCCGCCATTCATGATCGTTGACGACCGCGGCGATGATCCTGGCCGCCGTGTAGGTCTTTCCGGTGCCGGGTGGGCCGTGCACGGCGACATAGGAGGAATCGAGATCGAGCAGTGCGGCCGTGATGTCGGCGGCGGTGTCGCCGGTGTGCGGCAGCGGCGCACCGCTACGCGTGCGCGGGTTTCGGCGCAACAGGATGTCGACGATCGCGGTGTCGGGCAGCGCGGGTAGACCCGCTCCGACCCCTGCGGCCGCAGCGTCGATCGACTCGCGCTGCTTCTTCGTGCCGACGATCGATCGGGGCGTCAGCGCGAACGGCAGCTGCGCGAACGGTCCGTCCGCCGGCTCGCGCTCGCAGATGATGACCTCGGTCGGGAGGTTGTCGTCATCCATGTGCATGATCTCGGCATTGCCCGCGGCGCGGCGGTCGGGGTTGTCGGCGAGCCCGGACGGCGACGGCGGGTTGTAGAGCGCGAAAACGTCGGATTTGAGTCCGCCCGATGCGAGCGCGCCGGTGAGCTTCACCCGCCGCTGGTTCTTCCTGGCGCGTGACGACGGCAGGTGCCAGTCCTCGATCGACCTCGGCCTTCTCGGCGAGGAACACATCGCTGGTGTCACCCCACTCGTCGACCGGATTGTTCAGCCGGTCGAAGTGTGCCCACCAGAACGGTTTGTCCTCGCGCCGGTGGTATCCGCGCGCCGCCGCCAACAACGCGACGGCCGTCTGCTCGGGGGTGCGGCCGTCGACACCGTCCCCGGCGAACGCCATCAGCGTGCGGGCGAGATCGTCGGTGTCCTCGACCGTGACGCCGTCGGCCACGGGCTGCGGGCCCAGCGGCGGAACGCCGGACTCGATCGCGATCGTGATCAGCCAGTCGCGCAGCCGGTGTGTCGATCGGCAGTCGTAGCGGTTGTACTCCTCGATTTCCTTCAGGGCGATCTCGGCCTCGTCACCGCGACCGTCGGCTCGCAGGCCGCAGTAGTTGGCGTAGGCGTTGATCGAGTCGGCGGCGGTCGTGACGTCGCCGGTCCGCAGCTCCGCGCCCATGTAGAGGGGCTCCAGCGACTTGAGGCTGTAGTTCTCGGCGCCGACCCGAACGCACTTGCGCACCAAGGGAAACAGGTCGACGAGCACACCGTTGCGCAGCAGGTCGTCGACCTCGTCCTCGCCGACGCCGTAGCGCCCGGCCAGCTTCAACAGCGCCGTCTTCTCGTACGCCGCGTAGTGGTAGATGTGCATGTTCGGGTAGCGCTTGCGACGCTTGCGGACCATCGCCAGGAAATCGACGAGGGCCTGCCGCTCGCTTTCCCGATCGTGTGCCCACAGCGGCCTGAACGCGCCGCCGACCTCGAGGACGCCCCACAGATACTCCAGGCCCCAGTCGCGCCCGTCGGCGGTCCACAACGGGTCGCCCTCGAAGTCGAAGAACAGGTCCCCTTTGTCGGGGTCGGGCAGCAGGTTCAGCGGCTGCGTGTCGGTGACCTCGAACGGCGGCTTGCCGTCGATCCTGGGTGTGGTCTGCAGTCGGGCCTGGGCGGTCAGCGCGTCGACGGTTCTGGCAGGCAGTTCGGCAACCGGGCCGTCGTGGCGTGCCAGGTCGGTCATCGTGGTGATGTCGGCGTCGATGAATCGAGCCCGTTGACTGGCTCGCATTCCCGCGACCAGCAGCAGATCGTCATGCTCGCGGACCTGAATCGTGCACTCCGGGCAGCGGAAACAGGCGCGGACCTGTTCGTCCTCCCACCTCACCGCGGTGCCGCCGGCCAGATGCCCGTCGAGCAGGCGCTCCAGTTCGGCGCGCCGAGGCCGGTAGACCGGGACCAGTTCGTCGACGCGGTAGCCGACGGTGGCGGAGTCGCCCAGCACCAACTCCACCTCGTCGCACACCGGCACACCGGCCGCGGAGAGGGTCTCGGCGTATGCCGCGAGCTGCAACAGCGCCTCGACCTTGACCGACCGGGCCAGCTTGGTGTCCCGCAAGCGGTAGCGCTCTCCGTCGAACACCAGGAAGTCGGCGAATCCGACGAACCGGCCGTCGAACATCGCCGCCTGATAGATCACCGGCGCCCGGCGTTCGACCGCCCGCAGGGTGGCGTCGGCGGCCGCGGTCAGACCCGCAACGGTGTAGTCGGGCCTGCCGATGACGGCGACGGTGTCCTCCGACATCGCCCGGAGCTCGTCCAGGTGGCGCTGCTCGTGCTCGCCGCCGAGTTTGGCCGTGCGGGCGAGCAATTCGTCCTCCGTCGCCACCGGCGGCCCCCAGCCGAGCCGGGCGTCGAACGAGCGCAGCAGGGCGTACTCGCAGCGGGCGGCGGCTGCGAGGTCGGAGGCGCTGTAAATCACTCGATCTTCGGCGACGAACACGTCCGCAACTGTATGTGAGCCACCCGACACCCAAGGTCGGCGAAGTGGTCAGCCGGGCGTGTTTCCGATCAGCTCGACGCCGTTGCCGTTCCAGCGGAATTTGACCACGCTGTTCAGCCCGGGCATGCCGGAGTAGACCAGTGCGACGGTGTCGCCGGTGCTCAGAGTTTTGTCGATCCCGTTGAACCCATAGGTGTCCGGCACCCCGGTCGGAATGTACTTGCCGAGGTGAAACAGCACGGCGCGGGTGTTGGGGTTGGTGGCGTTGGTGTTGGCCTTCACGATCACGGCCGACAACTGGGCGCACTCGTTGTACGTGCCGACGAGCGGTTCGGGACTCCAGGCCTGACCGCTGCGCGGGTCGCGGGGCAGCTCGGACACCGCCTTGGCGATAGCGGGCGCCGCCAGGTTCACCGCGCACGGATCGGGCGCAGTGGTGCTCGGCGCCGCGCTGGTGCGGGGCGGCGGGGGCAGGGCGGTCGCGGCGGCTGTCGTGCTCGACCCGGGCGTTTTGGACACTGTTGAGTCGCCCGCGCCGCAGCCGGCGACCATCAGCGCCGCGGCGACCGCCGTCACGGCCAGACGCCATTTCACAATTCCGCAACCTACCGTCACCTCCGTTGCGCGTCCTGCAGGCGGCGCGGCGGGTCGGAACGCCGCTGACCACTAGACTGACAACCCGATGACGCCCTCCGAGCCGGACGCGACCAGCGCCGACCTGACGTTCGCTGACCTGCAGATGCACCCTTCGGTGCTGCAGGCGGTAGCCGACGTCGGATACGAAACGCCGTCGGCCATTCAGGCCGCCACAATTCCCGCGATGATGGCCGGCTCCGACGTCGTCGGGCTCGCGCAGACCGGCACCGGTAAAACCGCGGCATTCGCCATCCCGATTCTGTCGAAGATCGACACCTCCAGCCGGACCACGCAGGCGCTGGTGCTGGCGCCGACCCGTGAACTGGCGCTGCAGGTCGCCGAGGCGTTCAGCCGTTACGGCGCGCATCTGCCCGTGAACGTGCTCCCGATCTACGGAGGCTCCCCGTATGGCCCGCAGATGGCCGGCCTCAGGCGTGGCGCACAGGTCGTCGTCGGCACGCCGGGCCGTGTCATCGACCACCTCGAGAAGGGCACCCTCGACCTTTCGCACCTCGACTACCTGGTGCTCGACGAGGCCGACGAGATGCTCCAGATGGGCTTCGCCGAGGACGTCGAACGCATTCTCGAGGGCACGCCGGAGTACAAGCAGGTCGCGCTGTTCTCCGCGACCATGCCGCCTGCTATCCGCAAGATCACCAACAAATACCTGCACGACCCGGTCCAGGTGAAGGTCGAATCCAAGACCGCGACCGCGGACAACATCTCGCAGCGCTACATCCAGGTCTCCGGGCATCGGAAGATGGACGCGCTGACCCGGCTGCTCGAGGTCGAGCCGTTCGAGGCGATGATCGTGTTCGTCCGCACCAAGCAGGCCACCGAAGAGGTCGCCGAGAAGCTGCGGGCGCGCGGGTTCTCCGCGATGGCCATCAACGGCGACATCGCGCAGGCCCAACGCGAGCGCACCATCGCGTCACTCAAGGACGGAAAGCTCGACATCCTGATCGCGACCGACGTCGCGGCGCGCGGTCTCGACGTCGACCGCATCTCGCACGTGCTGAACTACGACATCCCGCACGACCCCGAGTCCTATGTGCACCGGATCGGGCGCACCGGCCGCGCCGGGCGATCGGGCGCCGCGCTTGCTGTTCGTCACGCCACGCGAGCGGCACCTGCTCAACTCGATCGAGCGGGTCACCCGCCAGAAGCTCGTCGAGTCACGGCTGCCGTCGGTCGACGACGTGAACGCCCAGCGGGTCGAGAAGTTCCGGGACTCGATCACCAGCGCGCTCAACGCGCCGGGAATTGACCTGTTCCGCAAGCTCATCGAGGGCTACGAGCAGGATAACGACGTACCAATGGCTGACATCGCCGCCGCGCTCGCCCTGCAGAGCCGCGACGGCGAAGAGTTCCTGATGACCGAGCCGCCGCCGGAGAAGCGCCGCGAGAAGCCCGACCGGCAGTCGCGCGAGGACGGTGGTCCACGCAGGAAACACGAACGGCGTACAGACCTTGCGACGTACCGCATTGCCGTCGGCAAGCGACACAAGGTCATGCCAGGCGCCATCGTCGGGGCGATCGCCAACGAGGGCGGGTTGCACCGTAGCGACTTCGGCCACATCACGATCCGGCCCGAATACTCGCTCGTCGAGCTACCGAAGAAGCTGTCGAACCAGACGCTGAAGGCGCTGCAGCACACCCGGATTCAGGGTCAGCTGATCAACCTCGAACCCGACCGCGGTCCGGGAAAGCCGCACCGTAAAACGAAATGACGGTGTCCAAGGGCATCCAAGGCCCAGAGGCTCAGGGCGGCCTCGAGTCTGTTTCGGCGCCGGAACGCGTCGCGTCGCTGACCGGGATCCGTGCCGTCGCAGCGCTTTTGGTAATGGCGACCCACGCGGCCTACACCACCGGCAAGTACACGCACGGCTACGTCGGACTCGTCTATTCGCGCATGGAGATCGGCGTTCCGATCTTCTTCGTGCTGTCCGGCTTTCTGCTGTTCGGCCCATGGGTCAAGGCTGTGGCGACTGAGGGGCAGGCGCCGTCGGTGCGCCGGTACGCGTGGCACCGGGTGCGCCGCATCATGCCCGCCTACGCGGTCACTGTGATCGCGGCGTACGCCATCTACCACTTTCGTGACGCCGGGCCGAACCCCGGCCACACCTGGGTTGGCTTCCTGCGCAACCTGAGCCTGACGCAGATCTACACCGACCAGTACATGTACTCCTATCTGCACCAGGGGCTGACTCAAATGTGGAGTCTGGCTGTGGAGGTCGCGTTCTACGTCGTGCTGCCTCTGCTGGCCTGGCTGTTGCTGGTGGTGCTGTGTCGCCGCCGGTGGCGTCCTCTGCTGTTGCTCGGCGGGCTGTCGCTTTTGGCCGCGGTGACGCCTGCGTGGTTGATCTTCGTGCACACCGTCGACGGGTTGCCCGACGGGGCGCGCCTGTGGCTGCCGACCTACCTGCTGTGGTTCGTGGGTGGCATGCTGCTCGCGGTCCTTTCGGTGATGGGTGTCCGCTGTTACGCATTCGCAGTGATACCCGTCGCGGTGGTGAGCTACTTCATCGCCTCGACACCGATTGTGGGCGAACCGACGACGTCGCCCTACGCTTTGGCGCCGGCGATATGGAAGGCGGTCTTCTACGCCGTGATCGCGGCGCTGGCCGTGGCGCCGCTCGCGCTCGGCGACCGGGGTTGGTACGCGCGGTTGCTGGCCAGCAGGCCGATGGTCTTCCTCGGTGAGATCTCCTACGAGATCTTCCTGATCCACCTGCTGACGATGGAGCTCGTGATGGTGGAGATCCTGCACTTCCATATCTACACCGGCTCGATGCCGATCCTGTTCATCGTCACGTTCATCGTCACGGTCCCGTGCGCATGGCTGCTGCACCGCTTCACCCGCGTGAAGAGTTAGGCCCACCCTGCTCGCCGAAACTGCTGGGAGATCGGCATTCCAGCGGAAGTCGCGCACTGTGCGCAGTCTCGGCGCCCGGGCGCGCTTGGATCAACCGCCCGGGGCATCGACGGGTTCCGGCGGAGCCACCTCGACGCGATCACGACGCAACGAATGTTGGCACAGCTGAACTCGACACAACGCGTCGCCGGTTTCGACGACGTTGAACTCGTGTCTTTGGTCACCCAGGACCTGGATCGTGCGGACCATTTCGTCAAGCAAACGCTTGGCAAGCTTGCGGCAGCCAGCCCCGAAATACGCGCGGCGGTACTCACCTTCGTCAACGAACAGTGCAACGCTTCCCGTGCGGCGGCTCGGCTGTACACCCACGAAACACTTTGCTGCGACGGCTTTCTCGGGCGGAGCAACTATTACCGCGACCACTCGGGGAGAACAGCGTGCAGGTTGCCGTCGCGCTGGACATGCTCCGCTGGAGCGGTAGCAGCGACGCGTGAAGCGTCGGCGCGGCAGCGACGGCTTACCCCGTCGTCTCCTGCGCCGTCGGCACCACCATCGGAACGACGAACTGCTCGATCATCGCGCGTTCGTCGGCGTCATCATGGCCCGGAAAGACCAGTAGCGAGGTCATCACCCGCACCAGCCAGCGCGCCTTGCGTTCGACCACCTCGGGGACGTCGGGCGCCATCGAGATCAGGAATGCTTCGGTGAGCGCCTTGATCACCTGCGACTGCTCGGCGATCTCCGCACCGATCGGCCGCTGCGCGGTGGCGAACCACGATGACAGCGCCGGGCTTTGGCGGACGTTGTGCAGCGACGAGACCATGCCCTCGATCAGGCGCTCCCGCGGGTCGTCGATGCCGGAGAGCTGCTCGGTCATCTGGTGAAAGAGCCGGTAACTTTCGCGGTGCACATATGCGGTGTACAGCGCCTCACGGTTCTCGAAGTAGCGATACAGGGTCGCGCGCGAACACCCTGCGGCCTTGGCGATTTCGTGCATCCCGACGGTGGCGGCATTCTGCTGCGCGAACAGCGCGTCGGCGGCGTCGAGGATGCGATCGGCAGCCACTTCGGTGCGGCGGGCGCCCAACCAGTCGTTGCCCGCCATCACGCGGTCACCCGGAACGGGACCGCCAGTGGTCGACGCACGTAACTGCCACCGGCCCAGACGATCCCGGACTCGTCGACCTCGAACTCGGGGCAGCGAGCCAGCAGCTCGGTCAGCGCAACGCGCGATTGCATGCGTGCCGCGGCGGCGCCAAGGCAGAAGTGCGCACCGTGGCTGAACGTCAAGATGTTTCGCGGCCGCCTGCGTACCTCGAGCTCGCCTGCGTCGGCGCCGAATTCGCGCTCATCGCGGTTGGCCGACCCGTAGAGCAGCAGTACCCTGCGCCCGGCGGGGATGGTGGTGTCGCCGATCCTGACATCGCGGGTCGTGGTGCGGCCCAGGCCCTGCGCGGGCGAGGTGAGGCGCAGAAACTCGTCGACCGCGTCGGTGAGCAGTTCGGGATTGTTCACCAACAGCCGGCGCTGATCCGGTCGCTGGTGCAGCAGTTGGACCGTGCCGCCCAGCATGCCCGTCGTGGTGTCGTTGCCGCCGGTGACCATCGTGAAGGCGAACGCGAGCACCGACAGCATTCCGGCCATGTCCCCGTCGGCGCCGACACCGGCGGCGACGAGATGTGACACCGTGTCGTCTCCCGGCTCGTGGCGGCGTATCTCGATGAGCTCGGTGAAGTACGCCATCATCGACGCCACTGCCTCGCCGGCGGACTCGGCCGCCTCGGCGAACCCGCCGGACTGTGCATTGGCTGCGACGATCGCCTCGGTCCAGCCGTCGAACTGCGCGCGGTCCTCCTCGGGGACGCCGAGATAGTGCGCGACCACCATCGACGGCAGCGGCTTGAACAGGTCGACGACGATGTCGCCGCCTCCTTCGGCGCGGAGCCGCTCGATCCGCTCGATCACGAACTGCCGCACGGCGGGTTCGACGGCCTCCACCTGGCGTGGCGTGAAGCCGCGGGACACCAGCTTGCGAAATGCGGTGTGCACCGGTGGATCCTGCATGACGAACGGCGGGTTGTCTTGCAGGCCAATCATTTCCAGCTCGCCGTAATTGACGGTGAGGCCCTGGGCGGACGAGAACGTCTCGTGGTCACGGGCGGCATTCCACACGTCGGCGTGCCGGGACAGAACCCAGTAGTCATGGTCGGGGCGGTCGTCGGGCACGACGTGGTGCACCGGATCCTTATCGCGCAGCGCCTGGTACATCGGCCACGGGTTGGCCCACGTCTCGGCGGTGGCGAGCTCGAACCGGGCCGGCGAGCGGTGAGACAGAGTGGCGGTCATGTCTTATGGATACGACGAAACCCCATACCTTGTCAACACCTGGCCTGGATTGTTCAGAAAGTGACGCTCAAATGGCTGCGCCCGGATTCAGGATCCCTCCGGGATCCAGCGCCTGCTTGATCCGACGGTTGAGCTCCATTGCCTCGGGTCCGATCTGGCCTTCCAACCAGGGCCTTTTCAGTCTGCCGACGCCGTGCTCGCCGGTGATGGTGCCGCCGAGCCCGACGGCAAGATCCATGATCTCGCCGAACGCGCGCTCGGCCCGCTGCGCCATCACGGCGTCGGCCGGGTCGAACACGATCAGCGGATGGGTGTTGCCGTCGCCTGCGTGGGCGATCACCGAGATCAGCACGTCGCGCTCGGCGGCGATGCGGGCCACGCCGCCGACCAGATCGCCGAGCCGGGGGAGTGGCACGCCGACGTCCTCGAGCAGCAGCGTGCCCTTGGCCTCCACCGCGGGAATCGCGTAGCGCCGTGCCGCGACGAAAGCCTCGCCTTCGTCGGGGTCGTCGGTCGAGAACACGTCCGTCGCACCGTGTTCGCCGAACACTCCCGCGATGTACTCGGCGTCCTCGCCCGCCGAGCGGCCGCGTTCGTCGGAGCCCGCAAGCAGCAGCGCGGCGGCGTCGCGGTCCAGCCCCATCTTGAGCTTGTCCTCGACAGCGTTGACCGCAACGGCGTCCATGAACTCCAGCATCGAGGGCCGCATCCCGCACGCGACGCCGAGCACCGCGTCGGTCGCCGCCTCGAGCGAGGCGAAGCTGGCCACCACCGTGCTCGACCGGTGCTGCTTGGGCAGCAGCCGCAACGTG
Organism: uncultured Actinomycetota bacterium; assembly: GCA_963713225.1. Taxonomy (GTDB): domain Bacteria; phylum Actinomycetota; class Actinomycetes; order Mycobacteriales; family Mycobacteriaceae; genus Mycobacterium. The sequence goes on from CAVQLB010000011.1 coordinate 23,783, forward strand.
ACCTCGGTGACGACCCCCAGGGTGCCCTCGCTGCCGACGAAGAGCTTCGTAAGACTAAGCCCAGCAACGTCTTTCAGTCTCGGACCACCGAGCCGAACCGCCGTCCCGTCGGCCAGCACCACCTGCAGACCCAGCACGTAGTCGGTGGTGACGCCGTATTTGACGCAGCACAGGCCGCCCGCGTTGGTGGCGATGTTGCCGCCGATGCTGCAGATCTCGAACGAGGAGGGATCCGGCGGGTACCACAGGTCATGTTCTGCGACAGCCTTTTTCACTTCGGCGTTGAACAGTCCCGGCTGGCAGACCGCGGTTCGCGTCACGGGGTCGACGGCGATCTCGCGCATCTTCTCCGTCGACAGCACGATGCCGTCGTCGACGGCGGTGGCACCGCCGGACAGCCCGCTGCCCGCGCCGCGCGGCACGACCGGAACCCGGTGGGCGCTGGCCCACCGCATCACGATCTGCACGTGCTCGGTGGTCAGTGGCCGCACGACCGCCAGCGGCTTGCCTGCCGAAGGGTCGAGCGCACGGTCTTGCCGGTAGCCCTCGGTGATGGCCGTGTCGGTGACAACCATCCCGTCGGGCAGGTCGGCGGTCAGGCCGTCGAGAATGCTCACAGTTCGATGCTACGAGGGGTCACGACGGCACCATCCACGAGAGCACCGGCGAGGCTTGCAGCGCCGACAGGATGCACATCAGCAGCAGGAACAGCAGGCTCCACACCACGACTCGGCGGAAGATGTCGCCTTCCTTGCCGTTCATGCCGACTGCCGCGGCCGCGATGGCGAGGTTCTGCGGCGAGATCATCTTGCCCAGCACGCCGCCCGAACTGTTGGAAGCCGCCATCAAGATGTCGGACAGCCCGGCCTGGTTCGCCGCGGTGACCTGCAGCGCGCCGAACAGTGAATTGGCGGAGGTGTCGGATCCGGTGACCGCGACGCCGAGCCAACCGAGGATCGGCGACAGCAGCGCGAACGCTCCGCCTGCCGCTGCCATCCAGGTGCCCAGGGTGATCGTCTGGCCGGACAGGTTCATCACGAACGCCAGCGCCAGCACCGCCATCACCGTGAGGATCGCCCAGCGCAGCTGATGCAGTGTCGTTCCGTACGCCTTCACCGCCCGGGGTACCGACAGCCTGAGCGCGATCGCCGTCAGGACGCCCGCGATCAGCATCTGGGTGCCCGGCGTGGTGAGCAGGTTCAGGGTGAATTCGGTGAGCGTCACCGGCTTTCCCTTGGGGCTGACGACGTCGAGGCCCGGCCACTGGAATTTGACCGTCGCCTTGTCGAGAAGCTTCTTCACCGCGCTGATCTGGCAGACGACGAAGACGGCGATGATGATTCCGTAGGGCGCATATGCCCTTACGACGTCGGCGCGCGAATCGGGATGCTCGACGCGATCGGCGAAATCGGCTGTCGGCTCGTCGGCCGCACCGCCGGCGATGACAGCGGGTTCGGTGTAAGTCCGGGCGGGACGCCACACGCGAACCAGCGCGACCACCGCGGCGGCCGAGAGCAGCGACGCGACCACGTCGGCCAGCGGCACCGAAATGAAGTTGGAGGTGGCGAACTGGGCGACCCCGAAGACGAGCCCGCACAGCAGCGCCGCGGGCCATGTCTCGCGGATGCCGCGCCAGCCGTCGACGATCGCGACCAGGACAAGCGGCACGAACACCGCCAGGATCGGTGTCTGCCTACCGACCATCGCCCCGAGCGTGTCGCTGGGCAGTTCGGTCACCTTGGCCAGCGTGAGGATCGGCGTCGCCATCGCTCCGAACGCCACCGGCGCGGTGTTGGCGACGAGCGCGAGCGCCGCGGCCTTCATCGGCTTGAAACCCAGCGCCATCAACATCACCGACGTCACCGCCACGGGTGTGCCGAAGCCGGCCAGCGCCTCGAGAAGCGCGCCGAACGAGAATGCGATCAGGACCGCCTGAATGCGCTGGTCGTCGCTGACCCTGCTGAACGAGCGACGCAGCACGTCGAAGTGCCCCGTCTCCACGGTCTGCTGGTAGACCCAGATCGCGTTGATGACGATCCACAGGATCGGGAAGAACCCGAACGTCGCGCCTTCGGTGCCTGCCAGCAGCGTCTGCCCGAGCGGCATTCCGTACACCAGTACAGCGACGACGATGGCGACGGCCAGGGATATCAGCGACGCCACCCATGCGGTGACTCGCAGGACGCCGAGCAGAACGAACAACAGCAGCAGCGGTATCGCCGCGACCAGCGAACTCCATGCGAGGGATTGGGCAACCGGATCGAGAACTTGCTGGTACACGAGCGAACCTCGATGTTCGATTTGTGGTTTGCGTCACACGGGTACCCAGCCATCGCTTGCGCTTAACGGACTATTTCTCCGACGCGCCCTTCTGCTCGGGAAGGGGCTCGCGGTCCAGGTCGCGAAGCGCAGGTAGAAACACCGCGACAACGCCCAACACCAGCATCGGCAGCGCCAGCGCCAGGAACGTCGCGTGAAGCCCGGCGGCATCGGCCAGCGGGCCCGCCAACACCAGGCCGAGCGGCCCCGCGGCGTAGGCGAGCGACCCCATCACCCCGACCACCCGCCCGCGCAGATGCTGCGGCGCCCGGGTCTGCATGACGTAGTTGTAGATCGGCGCGATCGGGCCGTAGAAGAACCCGACGATCGCGCACAGCACCAGGATCAGCGGCAGCGGCGGCAGGAACGCGATGATCGTCATCGCCACGCCGAGCGTCAGCAACGCCGTCAGCATCACGGTCCGTCGGCGCGAATACTTCGATATCACTGCATAACTCAGCGCACCGATGAGACCGCCGACACTCAATGCCATCAGTACCCAGCCCAGTTGCGCCGGCTCGTTGCGATCGGTGAAGTATTTCGGGAACAGGACTGACTCCATCGGCATGTACAGACCGGTCGCGGCGAGGTCGACGATCGCCAGCGTGCGCAGCACCGGCACGTTCCAGACGAAGCGCAGGCCCTCGACGACGCCCGCCCACACTCCTTCGGTCAGCTTGCTGCGGTCGGGCTTGCCGGTGCCCTCGAGCCGCAGCACCGAAATGACGGCGATCGACAAGCAGAACGCTCCTGCGGTCACCCACATCGTGTTGACGCCGCCCAACGTCGCGATCAGCAGGCCTCCGATGCCCGGACCGACGATGTAGGACAGGTTGAACACCGCTTCGTACACGCTGTTGGCGTGGTCGAGCGTCCAGCCCGCCCGAGTGGCCGCCTCGGGCAGCATGGTCTCGCGTGCCGTCATGCCCGCCGGGTCGAAGAACGCGCCGAGCGCGGCAAGGGCGGCGAGGACGGCGACGTTGACGACGTGCACCCCGAAGGTCAGCGCGAGCACCGGAACGGCGGCCACCGAAAGGGCGGACAGCGCGTCGGAGATCATCGAAACGCGCTTGCGCCCTAGGTAGTCCACCGCGGCACCGGCGATCAACGTCGCCACGAGCAGGGGAACGGTTCCGGCCATCGCGACAATGGACGCGTCGACGGCGGACCCGTTGCGTTGCAGCACCAACCACGGAAACGCAACGATCGAGATGCCGTTGCCCGCACCGGCCATCAGCGCGGCGAAGAGGATGACGAAGAGCGGTCCGCGCTTGCCGTTGATCATGGGGTATCCCGGCGAATCTAACAGCGGTGCGGCCCGGTCGGCGATGGATTTAGCGCCGCAGGCACAGTGGAGCGGTGACGCTGGCCCATCCCCGCACCGGCACGCCTTTCGACTCCCCGGTTCCTGCGGGCTCTGGTTGGCCGGGTGATCCCGCGACGCCGGGCACCGCGGTCGCCGTCACCGCTGCGCAGGTGGTCGCAATGGCTGATGCGGCGGAGTCGGTGAACCAGCTGGACGCCGAGGTGTCGGTGTGCCGCGCCTGCCCGCGGCTGGTCGAGTGGCGGGAGCGCGTCGCGGTCGAGAAGCGAAAGTCGTACGCCGGCGAGCCGTATTGGGGCAGACCAGCGCCGGGTTGGGGTGCGTCGCGGCCTCGCGTGATGATTCTCGGGCTGGCGCCTGCCGCGCACGGTGCGAACCGGACCGGGCGGGTGTTCACCGGCGACCGGTCCGGCGACTTCCTGTACGCGGCGCTGCACCGGGCCGGGCTCGCCAACCAGTCTTTGTGCGTTGACGCGGCGGATGGATTGGCGCTCAACGACACTCGGGTGGTGGCCGCGGTGCGCTGCGCCCCGCCGGGGAATGCGCCGACCCCGGCCGAGCGCGCGACGTGCGCGCCGTGGCTGGACGCCGAGTGGCGTCTTGCCGGTGCCGACGTTCGGGTCGTCATCGTGCTCGGCGGCTTCGCGTGGCGGGCGGCGCTGGATATGGTCCGCGTGGCCGGTGGATCGGTCGGGCGTCCACTGCCGAAGTTCGGCCATGGCGCGGCGGCTCTCGTGCAGACGCCGCACGGCGAGGTCACGTTGCTCGGCTGCTACCACCCGAGCCAGCAGAACACGTTCACCGGCAGGCTCACCCCGGAGATGCTCGACGACGTCTTCGGCAAGGCCGCCGAACTGGTCGGCATAAAGCGATTTCGGCGTGCGCCGTTGCGCTCAGCGCAACCAACCACGCCGAAATCGCGGGAAGGGACGCGTGATGCCTGACGTTGACGCTCGTATGCGGCTTTCCGTTCTCGATCTCGTCCCTGTGCGTACCGACCAGTCGACGTCGGACGCGCTGACTGCATCCACGCAACTCGCGCAGACCGCCGACCGGCTGGGCTACACCCGCTACTGGGTCGCCGAACACCACAACATGCCCTCGGTCGCCGCCACCAGCCCACCGGTCCTGATCGCCCACCTCGCCGCGAATACCTCGCAGATACGCGTCGGCTCCGGCGGCGTGATGCTGCCCAATCACGCGCCGCTGGCCGTCGCCGAACAGTTCGCGCTGTTGGAGGCCGCGCACCCGGGCCGGATCGACCTCGGCATCGGCCGGGCGCCCGGCTCCGACCCGTTGACGTCATACCTGTTGCGCCAACCGGCGGGACGTGATGACAGCGACATCGACAAGTTCCCGGAGTATCTCGACCACGTCGTGGCGATGATGAGCGCCGGCGGTGTGCGCGTCACCATTCCGCAGCAGGACTACATCCTCAAGGCGACGCCCGCGGCGACCACCGAACCGAAGATGTGGCTGCTCGGCTCCTCGATGTACTCGGCGCATCTGGCCGCGGCGAAGGGGCTGCCGTATGTGTTCGCCCATCACTTCTCCGGGCAGGGCACCGCGGAGGCGCTGGCCGTTTACCGATCGGAATTCCGGCCCAGCGACCTCGCCACCGAACCGGTGACCTTCCTGACCGTGAACGCGGTGGTTGCCGAAACCCATGACGAGGCAATGGCATTGCTGCTGCCGAACCTGCAGATGATGGCCCGGCTGCGCACCGGCCAGCCGCTCGGCCCGGTCGACCTCGTCGAGGACGCCGAGCAGAAGCAGCTGACTCCGCAGGAGCAGGCGGTGGTGGACAGCGGACTGCGCCGAGCCGTCGTCGGCGATCCGGTCGAGGCCGCCGAACAGGTTCGTGCGCTGGCTGAGGAGTTCAACGTCGACGAGGTGATGGTTCACCCGGTGTCGTCGGCCCGCCGCGGCACCGACCCGGCGACGGCACCGGCGCGTATCAAGACGCTGGAACTACTCGCCAAAGAGCTGTTCTAGGGCCCTAATCCGCGGGCATCTCGAGCACCAGCTTGTGCCCCGGTGCAAGCGTGGCCAAGGCGCGGTGGGCATCGACAACGTCTGTGAACGGAAACGTCGTGACGGTCGGTCCGCGAAGATGGCCGTCGACTATTCGATTGAGGCCGTCGTGCAGGAGCTTTCGGTACTTGCCCGGCTGCAGCGCGACGACGAGTGGCACCGAGCACAGCCGTTCACGTGGACGCGCATACCGGCGGATGTTCGCGACGAATCCGCCGAGCGCGGCGTCCATGCGCCCATGCCCGGAACGTCCACTCCACGCAGTGCGCACCACGGTCCCCTTGGGAGTGACCACTGTCCGCACCAGCGGGCCGCCGGTGTGGTCGATGGCGGCATCGGCACGCTCGGGTACCAGATCCCGAACCCGCTGCGGCCAGGTCGGATCCTGATAGTCCACCACCCGGGCGCCCAGCGCTTCGGCGAAGTCCCGCGTGCGGTCCGACGCGGTGCCGACCACCTGCATGCCGTCGGCGATCGCGGCTTGGGTGATCAGAGCACCCACCGCGCCCGATACTCCCTGCACGAAAATCGTTGCACCGCTGGGTGGATCGGCGAGGTCGACCGCCAAGGCCGCGGTCACCAGGTCGAGCGGAAGCGCGGCCGCCTGTGCCGAGTCGAGTCCGCCCGGGACCGCCACCAACCGAGCGGACGGGACGTCGAGTTGACTCGTGTAGCCACCCATTCGCGCCAGACACCCGGTCACGCGTGTTCCCGGCAGCAAGCCCCTTCGCTCGGCCGCGGCGTCTGTGGTTTCCAGCACGCCGACGAAGTCGTACCCGGGCACGAAGCCGGGCCGCGGCTGCAGGAGGTAATCGCCCGCCCGCGCCATCGCATCGGTAGACCCGACCGATGCGTGGGTCACTCGCACCCGGGCCTTTCGACGAGAGCGGTCCGGCGGCGTGAACTCTTCGAACTGCAGTACCTCGGGCCCCCCGAACCGGGTGACCCGGACGCGCACCGATGGACGCTCAGCCCTCAATGATCCTCCTCACGTCCGCGGCGTCAGCCTGACGACAGGAATCGGGCGCCTGGTCTTCTTCTGGTACTCGTCGTATGCCTTGTTGTACTTGGTGACGATCTTCCACAGCCGTTCGCGGTCGGGGTCGCCGGGCAGCACCGGTTGCGCCGTCACACCGAATCGCTTTGGGCCGACGTTGATTTCGACATCCGGCGCGGCTTTCAGGTTGTGGTACCAGCCGGGCGACCGCGGGGAGCCACCATTGGACGCGACCACCAGGTAGTCGCCACCGTCACGTGCATAGGTCAGCGATGTGGTGCGCGCCTTGCCGGTTTTGGCGCCGACGGTGTGCAGCAGCAGGCTGGGCAGGATCAGCAGCCGGTGGCCGACCCAGCCGTTGGTCCGCTGATAGACGCTGTCGTGCAGCTGGAAGACCCGGTTGGCCGCCTTCTCGACGAGGTTCATGACGCACCGTCCTGCGGGGCGGCATCGAGTTCCGCGAGCGCGTCGCGCAGGATCCGGCCGGTGGCCTCGCGATCGGGATCGCGCCGCAGCAGCATGCCCTTGGCGAACGACAGCTTGTCGCCGGACTGGCGCGGCAGCACGTGCAGGTGGATGTGGAACACGCTCTGGAATGCCGCCCTGCCGTCGTTGATGACGACATGGTTGCCGTCGGCGTGCAGCCCGGAATGACGCGCCGCCTTCGCGATGCGCTGCCCGATCTGGACCAGTTCGGCGCAGGTCTGCGGTGGCGTGTCGGTCAGGTCGACGGTGTGGCGCTTGGGGATGACCAGCGTGTGGCCGCGGGTGAACGGACGGAAGTCGAGGATGGCCAGGTAGTCGTCGTCCTCGTAGATGCGGATGGCGGGGGCCTCCCCGGCGACGATGGCGCAGAAGACACAGGACATCCCGCCAGGCTAACCCGCGGCAGATCCACCGATTTCTGCACCGGTGTCGCAGATCACGCCAACGCACAGCCCTCGTACAGAAATCGAGCGTTTTGCTCTGGGTGTGACCGATTCGAACCCGAAGTCTTGGACTGCGCTGATCTTCCTCTCAGTCCAGTCTCAGTCAGCTGGTGCACAGTTGGGCTAACAAATTTGCTATCCAACGTCGAGGGAAATCAGAATCCATGAAGAAGCATCCGCGGTTCTCGCGGCGTAATCCCCAGCAGTATTCGGGCCACCCGTCGCCGGGCGTTTATCACCAGCCCTACGATTGGCGCTATGCGACGCAGTCGCCCAAGCCGCCCTACGATCCCAATCGCCCTATGTACCAGGCTGACTCGGCGCCGACTGCACCGATTCCTCAGGTGCGGAAGCGTTCTCGAACCGGCGCCGTCATGATCGGGGCCGCGAGTGTTGCCCTGGTGTCCGGGGGTGTCGGTGCAGCGGTGCTGGCCAGCAACTCTGACTCGTCCGCTACCAACGGCGCCGCCGCCACCGCCGCCACCGCAACAGCACCCGCCCCCCACCAGTCCGTTGCTGCACCGGCGTCCGGTTCGGTCGAGCAGGTTGCCGCGAAGGTGTTGCCGAGCGTGGTGAAGCTGCAGGTCAAGATGGGACAAGGCGCCGAAGAGGGCTCCGGCATTGTGCTGAGCTCCGACGGTCTGATCCTGACGAACAACCATGTCGTGGCCGCGGTCAGCGGCCCTGCCGGTGACCAGGGTGTGCCGAGTGGACTCGGCGATCTTGAAGAGCAGGCCTCTCCCAGTGACGCGCAGGCCACTGTGACCCTCTCCGACGGCCGCACGGTGCCGTTCAGCGTGGTGGGTACCGATCCGGCCGACGACATCGCCGTCGTTCGGGCCGAAGGTGTTTCGGGTCTGACCCCGATTGCACTGGGGTCGTCGAAAGACCTGAAGGTCGGGCAGAATGTCGTGGCCATCGGGTCACCGCTGGGGCTTGAGGGCACCGTGACGACAGGCATCATCAGCGCGCTGGACCGTCCGGTTTCAACCGGCGACGAGAGCACCGGCCAGCATTCGGTGATGAACGCGATCCAGACCGACGCGGCGATCAACCCGGGTAACTCCGGCGGTGCGTTGGTGAATATGAACGGCGAGCTGGTCGGCGTGAACTCGGCGATCGCGTCGATGGGCGGCGGGCAGGATTCCCCCGGCGCGCAGAGCGGCTCGATCGGGCTGGGTTTCGCGATCCCGTCGGATCAGGCCAAGCGCATCGCCGACGAGTTGGTCTCGACGGGCACCGTCACGCACGCCTCACTGGGCGTAAAGCTCGCAGACGATCCCAGCGCGCACGGGGCGGCGGTCGCCGAGGTGATCGCTGACGGTCCGGCCGCGGCGGCTGGGCTGCCTAGTGGCGTGGTGGTCACCAAGGTCGACGACCGCGCGATCGACGGCGCCGACGCGCTTGTTGCGGCGGTGCGCTCGAAGGCACCTGGAGACAACGTGACGCTGACCTATGCGGATGCATCCGGCGCCTCCCAGACGGTTGAGGTCACCCTCGGCCAGACAGAGGTCTGATCGAGCGCTGCGGCGCCCTCCGCGCCGTGGCGCTTCAGCTGTAGAGCTCCTCGAACCGCTCGATCGAGCGCTCGATGTCGCCCTTGACCAGCCGGGCCGCCGTGGCACCGATGGGCCCGAACAGCGGCCGCCCGCCGAGCTCGATCTTCACCGTGAAGTCGCATCCTGACTTGGTGGGTTTGACCGTCATCCGCAGCCCGTACTTGGTGCCGCCGACGCCTTCGCCGGTCACCGCCAAGAGCTTCGGTGCATCGAGCTCCTTCACCGTCCAGGTGACACGGTTTCGCATGCCCTTGACGCCCGCCACGCCGACAAGCGTCGTGCCAAGTTCGAGCTCGTCGGGCAGCTCGCTGCGCCAGCCTTGGTGCATCTTGAGCCAATCGCCGAGCGTCGAGAAGTCGGACGCGTGCTCCCAGGCGTGCTCCGGTGTCATTGACAGGTTGCGGGACAACTCGAGTTTGGCCATTTGCGAATCGTATCGGTAGTGATTTCTGCCAACCGTCGATCAATCTCTGCCAACGGAATTATCTATCTGACCTCTGTGTTTAAACGATCAGAAGGTTCGCAAGAGAGAACCAAGAGAGAACGAAGAAGGCGCCAAAATGAAGAATCTCGGATTAGCCACCATCGCAGCGACCGGCCTGATGGCCGCAGTCCTGGGCTTCGCCGGACCGGCCAACGCCGACATCGGGCACAATAACTGGGTTCATGACATCCAGCAGCAGGTGGACGTGCCGCAGGTGGACATGACCGCCAGCTAAACGCTGACGAATAACAACGAGGGCATCCGGCAACGGGTGCCCTCGTTTCGTACGCCTTGGATTGCGTTAGGCCGGCGGCGGTGCGTCTGGCGCCCCGATGCACCGCATGCTCGCTGTGCCCTGCCAGGTGACCCCATCGGGTCGTTCACCCGTGAGCGCACCGGTGGCCTGATCGATCACGCCGGTGTAGTGCGTGACGATTCCGTTGTCCCAGCCGATGCCGAAGGCGACGGTCATGCCATCGCTGCCGCCTTCGCCGGTCCCGCGCCAGAGCGGGCGCCGGTCGGTCGGGATGGCGACGGCAGATCCGCCGACGGTGCGGCCTGCGGTCGCCACGGTAACCGTCCAACCGTCGCTCTGCATCAGCTTCAATGACGGCCCGAACTCCCAACCGGGAGGGCAGTCGACGGCTGCGTTACCGACGGGGGCGAGAACGCCCGCGACGGAGATCAGCGCCGCCGCGGCGGCCAGCGACCAGGGCCTGAGCGAAGAGGGTGCGAATGACATAGGGATAGAGATTAGTAGGCGACCCGACGGGGCATCGGTTTTCCCCTACCTACGGCGGCTAGGTCGTTACGCTGCGGCGAGTGGAGTCCACCGACGTAGCCTTCGCCGGCGCCGCGGAACAGGCGCGCCTGCTCGCTGCGGGCACCATCACCGCACCCGGCCTACTCGATGTCTATCTCGATCGCATCCGTCGGCTTGATCCGAGACTGCGGGCCTACCGCGTCGTGCTGGCCGGTACCGCGCGCCAGGAGGCGGCCGCCGCGCAAGCCCGGCTCGCTGCGGGCGAACGACTGCCGCTGCTTGGGGTGCCCATCGCCATCAAGGACGACGTCGACGTCGCGGGGGAGGTGACGACGTACGGCAGCGCCGCATACGGGCCTGCCAAGACCGAGGACGCGGAGGTGGTGCGACGGCTACGCGCGGCGGGAGCGGTCATCGTAGGCAAGACCGCAGTCCCCGAAATGATGATCTGGTCGTTCACCGAGACCGTCGAATTCGGGTCGACGCGAAACCCGTGGGACATCAACCGCACACCGGGCGGTAGCAGCGGCGGCAGTGGCGCGGCGGTCGCCGCGGGGCTGGCGCCGATGGCTCTTGGCTCCGATGGGATGGGATCGATCCGCATTCCTTCGACTTGGTGTGGCCTGTTCGGGGTCAAGCCTCAGCGAGACCGGGTCCCGCTCGCGCCGCACGACGGCGCCTGGAACGGCCTGAGTGTGAACGGGCCGATGGCGCGGAGCGTCGAGGACGCGGCGCTCTTCCTCGATGTCACCACCGCGATGCCGGCCCCCGACGGTGGTTTCGTTGCCGCGGCAGGCCGCGCACCGGGTCGGTTGCGGATCGCCTTGAGCACCAAGCTGCCGCCGCTGCTGGTGGCGCGCATCGGGCGTGCGCAGCGCGCGGCGGTCCAGGAAGCGGGTGAACTGCTGCGTGAGCTCGGGCATGATGTGGTCGAGCGAGATCCGGACTACCCGACCTCGTCGATCGTCGAGCAAGCTCTTCCGCGCTACCTCCGCGGCGTGTACGACGATGTCAGTACGCTGCCCCACCCCGAAAGGCTGGAAGCCAGGACCCGTGGCATGGTCCGGATCGGCGGCTTGATCTCCGACCGGCGGATGGCCGCCATCCGGTCAGCGGAAAGCCAGGTCGCGGAACGCATTCAATCGATCTACGACGATGTCGACGTGGTGATCACGCCGGGCACCGCGGCGGGGCCGTCACGCATCGGTGCATACCAACGCCGCGGCGCCCTGTCGACATTTCTCCTAGTGGCGGCGCGGGTGCCGTTTCAGGCGCTGTTCAACGTGACAGGGCAGCCGGCGGCGGTGGTGCCATGGGATCTCGACGGCGACGGTCTGCCGACGTCAATCCAGTTGGTGGGCAGGCCATTCGACGAAGCGACGCTGTTGTCCCTCAGCGCGCAGATCGAGAAGGCTCGCCCGTGGGCGCAGCGCCGCCCGCCGGTGTCCTAGGTAATCGCCTCGCGCCAAGTCGCCAACTTATCTGCATAGCGCATCGTTTGGGCGGGGCTAGTCGACGGCAGCCTGCGGTAGCGCAGCGCCCGGTCAATGCCGGCGAGGCGGCCGAAGTTCTTCTCCGCCGCTGCGCCGTTGAAGAACACCCGCTCGATCGCGGGATGTGCAGTGAAGAACGATTCAAAGTCGTTGGCCACCATGCTGTCCGGCTCGATCGCCGAATCGAGGCTGCCTTGTCGTCGGCAGAGCCGCAGCACATCCCACACCGCGACGCCGTGCGCGTACAGTCCGGCGATTCGCTCGTCATACGGTGCCGATGCGTCGAATCCGAAGATCTCACCGATGATTCGCCAGAATCCGTTGCGCGGGTTGCCGTAGTACTGCTGCGCTTCCAGCGACATGACACTGGGCATGTTGCCGAGAATGAGCATCCGCGCGCCATCGTGCACGATCGGCGGTAGACCCTCCAGCAACGGTCCCGTCATAACACCAGGTATACGTTGAGGCGGTGTCCGATGACATCGGTATTGACGGCATCGAGGCCTCGGGCCTGCTCGACGGTCTCGACGGCGTGGCACGCGAAGAACGGGCCGAGCTGCTCGAGTGGCTGCTGAGTGAGGGCTTCAGCGCTGAGCACATCCGCGCAGAGTTCGCTCCGATGCTGATGCCCGCCGGCCGCGTCGTCGGTGATGACGGCGTGTACGTGTCGGCGCGCCAGATCTGCGAGGACACCGGCATCGACCTCGAACTGCTTGAGGCGTTCCAGCGGGCACTCGGTCTCCCGCGCGTCGATGATCCGGACGCGCCGGTGCATCTGCGTGCCGACGCAGAGGCTGCGGCACGTGCCCGGGTGTTCGTCGACGCGGGATTCACCCGTGACCAGGTGATCGCCGTGGCGCGCGTGCTCGGACAGGGGATGGCCCAGACCGCCGAGGTGATGCGCCAAGTCGTGCTGGAGGCGGTGATCGAGCCCGGCGCAACGGAATTGCAGATCGCCAAGGCGTACGGGGAACTGGTGCAACACGTCGCGCCGCTCCTCGGGCCGATGACCAACGACGTGCTGCGGCTGCAGCTCCGGCACGGGCTGGAGACCGAAGCGGTCAACGTCGCCGAGCGGGCAGCGGGCAGCCTTCCTGGCGCGCGCGAGGTCACCGTCTGCTTCGCGGACCTGGTCGACTTCACTCGGCTGGGTGAAGCGGTACCGCCGGAGGAATTGGAGAATCTCGCCAACCGGTTGTCCGGTCTGGCGCGAGACGTCGCGGTACCGCCCGTGCGGTTCATCAAGACGATCGGCGACGCCGTGATGTTCGTCAGCACCGATGCGGCGGCGTTGCTACGCGCCGCTCTTGAGCTTGTCGCCACTGCGGAGAAGGAGGGCCTGCCCCAGCTGCGGGTCGGCCTGGCGGCGGGAAAGGCGGTCGGGCGAGCCGGCGACTGGTTCGGCAGCCCGGTGAATCTGGCCAGCCGGGTCACCTCGGCGGCCCGGCCGGGAGCGGTGCTGGTCGCCGAGTCCGCGCGCGAGTCAATCGACGACCTCGACGACTTCACCTGGTCTTTTGCGGGTGCCCGGCACGTCAAGGGAGTCAAGGGCGAGGTGAAGTTGTTTCGGGCCCGCACGGCGGGCGCGGAATAGTACGTTGACGGCATGGCGGCGGACGTCGACTTCGAGGCGTTGGGGTTGCTCGACGGCCTTGAGGGCGATGCACGACAGGAGCGCGTCGATCTGATCGCATGGCTGCTCGAACGGGGCTTCACGCTCGACCACATTCGTGGATCCGTTGGAGCGCCTCTGAACCTGCCGGCCAGCCGGGCGATCGGAGATGACGGGGCGTTCGTATCGGCCCGCGAGATATGCCAGGCGACGGGGATCGACCTGGAGTTCCTGCAACGGATCCATTGTGCAGTCGGGCTCCCTCGAATCGAAGATCCCGACGCGCCGAATCTGCTCCGCGTCGACGGCGAGGCCGCCGCCCAGGCAAGGATGATTCTCGACCTGGGCATCGCTCCCGAGGACGTAGTGGCCGTCCTGCGCGTGATGAAGGAAAGCCTCAGCCATGCGGCTGCAGTAATGCGTGAGGCGGCACTGAAGTCGATATTGAAGCCCGGCGCCACCGAGATCGAGGTCGCCGAGGCGATAGAGGCGTTAGCGCTCCGTGCGGCGCCGTCGTTCGGGCCGATGATGGAGGCCCTGCTGCGGCTGGAGCTGCGGCACACGTTCGAAACCGAGGCGGTGACCGCGGCCGAGCGGGCAGCCGGACTACTTCCCGGTGCCCGTCAGATGACGGTGTGCTTCGCAGATCTCACCGGCTTCACCAGACTGGGTGAGGCGCTTCCCCCCGAAGACCTTGAGCGCGTTGCCAATCGACTTGCCGAGCTTGCCCACGATGTATCTCCCGCGCCGGTGCGGTTCGTCAAGTCGATTGGGGATGCGGTGATGTTCGTGTGCTCGGATCCGCTGCCGTTGGTTGCGGCGGTGCTGGATCTCGTGGACGCCGCCGCTGCAAATGATCTGCCCCGCCTTCGGGTTGGCGCCGCAACCGGTTGTGCGGTGACCCGTGCCGGAGACTGGTTCGGTAGTACCGTCAATGTGGCCAGCAGGGTGACTTCGGTGGCGCGTCCCGGTGCTGTGTTCGTCGCGGAGTCCACCAGGGAAGCGGTCGGTACGGCCGGGGATTTCGAATGGTCGTCGATCGGCGCGCGACGTCTTAAAGGCGTCAGTGGCGACGTCAAGCTCTTCCGCGTACGGCGGTCCGCTCACTGACACGCCGAGATTGACCGAAATGGTCTAGCGAGACGGCGTGAAGCGCCGCAGCCGAAGACTGTTGCTCACGACGAACACGGAGCTGAAAGCCATTGCGGCACCGGCGATCAGCGGGTTGAGCAGGCCGAGCGCCGCCAGCGGCAGCGCCGCGACGTTGTATGCGAACGCCCAGAACAGGTTTGCCTTGATGGTGTGCAGTGTTGCGCGGGCCAGCCGAATGGCGTCCGGTGCGGCGCGGAGATCGCCGCTCACCAGGGTCAGGTCGGAGGCCTCGATCGCCGCGTCGGTGCCGGTGCCCATCGCCAGGCCGAGATCGGCCTGGGCGAGCGCGGCGGCGTCGTTGACACCGTCGCCGACCATCGCCACCACCTTGCCCTCGACTCTGCAATTGTTTGATCTGGTCCACCTTTTCGGCGGGTAGCACCTCGGCGATCACCTCGTCGATGCCGAGCTGTCGCCCGACGGCCTGCGCGGCGCGGTGGTTGTCGCCGGTGAGCAGCACCGGCGTGAGACCGAGATCGCGGAGTTCGGCGATCGCGGCGAGCGAGGTCTCCTTGATGGTGTCGGAGACGACGATGACCGCGCGGATCCGCGCCGTCGACCGCCAGCCAGACCGCGGTCATGCCGTCGGCCTCGGCCTTGTCCGCCGCAGCGAGAAGCGCGTCAGGAGCCTCGAGCGTCCTCTGGTCACGCAGCCAGCTGTAGCGCCCGGCAGCGAGTACGCGTTCCTCGACCACGCCGGTAACGCCGCTGCCGCCGTGGTTTTCGAAGTCTTTCACCGGCGGCAGCGGGCCGCCGTCGGCGGCGTACGCTGCCACGGCGCGTCCGATCGGGTGCTCCGATGCATGCTCGAGAGCTCCTGCCAGCCGGAGCATTTCGGCGCCGGACGTGTCGTCTGCGGCGTGCACGGACGTGACCGACATCTTGCCGGTGGTCACGGTGCCGGTCTTGTCCAGCACGACGGTGTCGATACGCCGCGTCGACTCCAGGACCTCGGGGCCCTTGATCAGGATGCCCAATTGGGCGCCCCGCCCGGTACCCACCAACAGGGCGGTCGGCGTGGCCAGACCCAGCGCGCAGGGGCAGGCGATGATCAGCACCGCGACGGCGGCGGTGAAGGCGGCGGTCGCCGACGCGCCGATCAGTAACCAGGTGGCCAGCGTCAGCAGGGACAGCCCGATGACGATCGGGACGAAGACTGCCGAAACCCGGTCGGCCAGGCGTTGCACCTCGGCCTTGCCGCTCTGGGCCGCGGTGACCAGTCGGGCCATCTGGGCGAGTTGGGTGTCGGAGCCGACGCGGGTTGCCCGAACCTCGAGACGGCCGCCGACGTTGACCGTCGCGCCGACAACGCTGTCGCCGGGACCCACCTCGACGGGCACGGGTTCACCGGTGAGCATCGACGCGTCCACCGCCGACGTGCCCGCGACCACGACGCCGTCGGTGGCGATCTTCTCCCCGGGCCGTGCCACGAAGGTGTCGCCGACCGCGAGTTGGTCGATGGGAACGCGTGTTTCGGTCGACCCGTCACGCAGGACCGAGACGTCCTTGGCACCCATGTCGAGCAGGGCACGCAGTGCCGCGCCGGACTGCCGCTTCGCGCGCGCCTCGAAGTAGCGCCCGGCAAGGATGAAGGTGGTGACGGCGGCGGCGACTTCGAGATAGAGGTGGGGTCCGCTGTCGTTGTTCGGCAGCAGGCTGACCGTCATCTTCATGCCCGGTGTGCCCGCGTGGGTGAACAGCAGCGCCCATACCGACCACAGGTAGGCCGCGGCAACCCCGACCGAAATGAGGGTGTCCATCGTCGCGGCGTGGTGGCGCAGATTGGCCAGCGCGGCGCGGTGGAACGGCCACGCACCCCACACCGCCACGGGGGTGGCGAGCGCCAGGGCCAGCCACTGCCAGTAGTCGAATTGCAGCGCGGGAACCATCGACAGCAGAACCACCGGCACGGTCAGCGTCGCCGAGATCAGCAGCCGTCGCCGCCACGACGTGGTCGAGTCGGACTCCCCGGGTGCCGCTGACTCGTCGTCGCGCATGGGCAGTGTCGCGGTGTAGCCGGTTTCTTCGACCGCGGCCACCAGGTCTTGCGTGGTGACGCTGGCGGGGAAGTCGATCGTCGCCTTTTCGGTGGCGACGTTGACGGTCGCGATGACGCCGTCGATCCGGTTGAGCCTTTTCTCGACCCGCGCCGCACACGAGGCGCACGTCATCCCGCCAACCGCGAGCGTGACTTCGCGTCGGTCGGTGGTGTTGGCGGCGGCGGTCATGAGTACCACTATACCTATAGGGGGTATAGGTAGGTGAGGTCCATTTCATTGGTAGCGTCGTCGCCGTGCGCATCCTCGTGCAGCGAGTCACGTCGGCTTCGGTGACAGTCGACGGCGAAACGGTCGGCGCCATCCGACCGGACGGCCAAGGACTGCTCGCCTTGGTCGGTGTCACGCACGACGACGACGTGGACAAGGCGCAGCGGCTGGCCGAAAAGCTCTGGCAGTTACGCATTCTCGACGACGAGAAATCGGCGGCCGACGTCACCGCACCGATCCTCGTCGTCAGTCAGTTCACCCTGTACGCCAACACCGCGAAGGGCAGGCGACCCGACCTGGAACGCCGCCGCGCCCGGAGCGGTCGCCGAACCGCTGGTGACGGCCTTCGCCGACGCACTGCGCCGGCTCGGCGCCGTCGTCGAAACGGGCGTCTTCGGTGCGCACATGCAGGTCGAACTCGTCAACGACGGCCCGGTGACGGTGCAGCTCGAGCTGTGACCTACCCGGTTGCGGTGATCTGAATGCCCTCCGACGGCTGGACGATCACGAATCCCTGCCCGTAGAAGGACACCTGGACCGCTTCGCCGGAACCGCGACCGATCAGCGCGCCCGCCTTGAAACTCGTCTTCAGTTGCGTCTGCAGATTCGCCGACCACGCCACCACCGCGTTGGTGTCGGCGAACGTCGGCGCCTCCGCCGCATTGAGCACCACCGGCGGCCCATCGGTCGTCAGTGCCACCCAGCCATTGCCGCGCAACGTCGTGTTGAACAGCCCGCCCGTCGCGATGCTGCCGCCCTTCACCCGCTCGATGTTCCAGTCCAGGCTCGACGAGAAAGCCAGCACGTTCTTTCCGCTGATCGACAACCCGGCATTGTTCAGATTCAGCAGATGCACGTCAAAGGCGCGCTCGGCGAGGAACACGTCGCCCTGGCCTTGGCATCGCATCAGGGGCAGACCCTCACCGGTCAATGCCTTCTTGATGAACCTCGATGCCCCGCCGCCCTCGAACGAGAAATCGACGTTGCCCTGGTAGGCCACCATCGACCCCTGCCTGGCCATGAACGGCTCGCCGAGGCGGACCCGCAGCAGCTTCGAGTTCTGGTTCGCGATCGCCTTGGCCTCCTTCTCGCTGAACCGCCCGTCGACGAGATCACCGGTGATGCCGGCGAAACCGTCGCCCTGGGCCGGGGCGGCGTGCTGCGGATGGCCTTGCTGTTGGGCCTGGGCCTGCGGTGGGCCTCCGGCGCCGGGCGCGGGCGCGCCGCCCATCGGAGCACGGCTGACCTGACCGCGATGAGAAACCTGATCCGTCCAGCGCTGCCCGTCCCACCACCGGTACTCGTAGCGGCCTTCGGGATCCGCTTGCCAGCTGCCAGGTCCGGGTCCAGTCACGGTTCACTCCTTTGTGCGTTGGGCGCGCGGCGATCGTCGCGATCGACCGTTGCCGACACTATGCCGTGGCCGACGCAACGCTGGCATGCTTATGAGATGGCAAAGGAAGTCGACCGGGTACGTGCGCAGAGCGCCCTCGCGGTCATCAAGCAGCACCCCGGCATGGTGCTGTTCGTGGTTTCGCCCGCGATCGTGGCGTTGGCCGCGGTGGGGTGGTTTTTCGGTGCGGGCTGGGCCGTGCTGCTGCTGATCGGGATGGTCCTCGGCGGCGGCGCAGCGGTCCTGATGAAGCGCAACTAAAGAGCCAGCGAGACTCGACTGTTCGCTTTGGGTGAAAGCCGTCCCATCAGCAGTGTAACGATGTAATCATGTAATCATGAAGCAACATCACGCACATGGCCGACGGTCGGGCCGCTCCGGCGGCTGGCAGCAGGCCGCAACAGCCAGACGCAGGCGACGCCCCCGAGTGGTTCGCGGGCCGGCTGCCCGACTGGTTCGACGGCGACCCCACGGTGGTGGTGGACCGCGAGGAGATCACCGTCATCGGCCGGCTGCCCGATCCCGAGGGCGAGCAGAGTGAAGCCCGCGCGTCGGGTCGGGTCTCCCGGTTCCGGGAGGAAACCCGGTCGGAGCGCATGCGGATCGCCGACGAGGCGCAGGACAAGTACGGCCGCAAGGTCTCCTGGGGTGTCAACGTCGGCAGCGCGGATTCCCCGGAGCCAATCCTGTTCACCCACATCGCCGTTCCGGTGATGACGCGGCTCAAGCAGCCCGAGCGCCAGGTGCTCGACACCCTCGTCGACGCCGGTGTCGCGCGGTCGCGGTCCGACGCGCTGGCGTGGTCTGTCAAGCTCGTCGGCGAGCACACCGATGAGTGGCTGACCAAGCTGCGTGACGCGATGCGCAGCGTCGACGACCTCAGGTCCGAGGGCCCGCAGATCTAAGACTCAACCGACGCGTTCGACGCCCACATACGTCGAGCTCAACGCCGAGGTCTGAGACAGCGGGTCGACGGGTCCGCCGTCGACGAGCAGGTTGCGGTTGGCGCCGAATGACTCCGGTGCGCCACCGCCGCGCGGGTCGAAAATCCTTGAGCCCCAGCCGTGGTCGACCACCACCACACCACGGCGGGGTTGTGCGTCGATCGCCGCGGAAAGCTCGATCTCGCCAACCGGGGAGAAGACCCGCACGCGGTCGCCATCTCCGATGCCAAGCGCCGCCGCGTCATCCGGATTGATCACGACTTCTGTCTTCTTGCCCGCCGGATGAAGGCCGGGAAGCTCGTTGAGCCAGGAATTCATCGAGTGGCGATGGCGCCGGTTCGCCAACTGGAACGGGTAGCCGTCGGGTGCCGCCGGATGCGGTTCGGCGAGCAGCTCACGCGCGCGCTCGACGAACGCCGGCGGCGCCGCGTGCACCTTCTTGTCGTCGGTCCTCAACGCCTCCCGGAAGTGGCCGAACTCCCGCGGTCCCAGCACCCATCCGTGCGGGTGAGCCATGACATCGCGCCATTTGATCCTGCGGCCGTTGAACTTTCGTCCGGTTGCGACCACCAGCCGGTCGATCCAGTGCGGCCCGAACTCCAGGCGCGGCTTGCGGGTGAGGCGGGCGACCCGGCGCGTCGCGCTGATGAAGCCGTTGAGACCCTTCGCGCGGAAGAGTGGCTTGTCCATCGCGATCGCAAGGTCGGTGAAGATCCGCCACTCCTGGCGGGCGCCGGGTGGCGGCTCGACGGCCTTGGCCCCGTACTGCAGATACGGCTCGTCGTGCATATTGCTCGTGAACGCCAGCAGGTCGTCGCGTTCCAGCCAGTGCACGGCAGGCAACAGCCAGTGTGCGTGCCGGTGGCTCTCGCGCTGCACGAAGTCGATGGCCACCAACAGATCCAATTGCCCGAGGGCCTCGTCGAGTTTCGCGCCGTCAGGTCCGGACACCACCGGGTTGCCGGAGTTGATCACCATCGCGCGGATCTGTCCCGGCCCCGCAGTGGTGATCTCGGCGGGCAGCTCGCTGAGGGCATGCGCGCCCGCCACCATCTCGCGGCCGACCACCCGGCTCGTGTGCGGCTTCGTTTTGACCATGCCGGCCATCCGGATCGCGTCGACATAACCGGGCTCGTACCGCCTGCCGCCGGGCCGGTCCATCCGCCCGGTGATCACATTGAGCACGTGCCCGAGCCACTCGGCGACGGTGCCGGCAAGATGCATGGAGACCCCGGTGCGAGTGACGACCATCGCCCTGTCGGCGGTTGCGAAATCCCGCGCGACGTGCTCGATCTGCTCACGGGGAACGTCGCAGCGGGAAGCGAGGTCGTCGAGATCGGCGTCGGCGACGAGCGCGCGCAATTCGTCTACGCCGGTGGCGAGTTCGGCGCAGTCCTGCTGGTGCTCGAGACCCTCGTCGAGGATCACCTTGACCATCGCCAGCAGCAGTGCCCAGTCCTGGCCCGGCCGCACGGCCAGATGCGTGTCGGCCTTCTCCACCGTTTCGGTCCGCAACGGATCGACGACGACGATCTTCGCGCCACGCTTCTGCCGCTCGAGGGCACGTCGCCATCCGCCGGGCACGGTCTCCAGCCAATTCCATGCGCTGACAGCGGGATTGGTGCCGACGAGCAGGAAGTAGTCGCAGTTGTCGATGTCGGACACGGGTGCCATCAACATCGAGCCGTACATCGCGGTGGCGACGACGTGCATCGCGTTCTGGTCGACCGAGCCGACGAAATAGCGGCTGTGGGTGCCGACGGCATCCAGCCAGCCGTTCATGAAGATGATGTTCGACGACGAGAAACCTGACGGATTGCCGTAATAGATGCCGACCGCATCGGGCCCGTCGGCGTCGATCAGCGCGTTCATCCTGGCGGCGATGTCGGTGATCGCCTCGTCCCAGGAGGCCTCGACATAGGTGTCGCCGACGCGGCGCATGGGGTTCAGAATTCGACGCGGATGCTCGACGAGCTGGTTCGCGGTCCGGCCCTTGGCGCAGAAGTCCTGCCAGGTGTGGGGGTTCTGCTTGTCGGCGGAGATCTTCGTGACGCGGTTGTCCTCGACCGTGACCTCGATGCCGCACGAGGCGAGGCAGTACCGGCAGAACGTATGAACCGTCCTGGTACTCATGTGGACATCGTGCCCGACCGGTTTCCGGTAGGTCCGACGATTGGAATTGAGCGGATCGCTTGATTCACCGGTCTAGGCCTGGGCCATCGCCCAATATTCGCCTCGCCGGGCCAGCAGCTCCGCATGGCTGCCCCGTTCGACGATCTTGCCCTCCTCCATCACCAGGATCTGGTCGGCGTCGCGGATGGTCGAAAGCCGGTGGGCGATGATGAAGCTCGTCCGGTCCCGGCGAAGCTCGACCATCGCGTGCTGGATCAACAGCTCGGTGCGGGTGTCCACCGAACTGGTCGCTTCGTCGAGGATCAGCAGCTGCGGACGCGCCAGGAACGCCCGGGCGATGGTGATCAGCTGTTTCTCGCCGGCGCTGATGTTGCCGCCGTCGTCGCTCACCCAGGTCTCGTACCCGTCGGGCAAGGTGTGCACGAACCGGTCGACGTAGGCGGCCCGGGCCGCCTCGACGACTTCGTCCTCGTCGGCGTCGGGCCTGCCGTAGGCGATGTTGTCGAAGATCGTGCCGCCGAACAGCCAGGTGTCCTGCAGCACCATCCCGATCCGCGATCGCAGCGACTCCCGGCTGACCGTCGCGATATCGACGCCGTCGACCAGGATCCGGCCCGAGTCCACGTCATAGAACCGCATCAGCAGATTGACCAGCGTGGTCTTGCCGGCACCGGTCGGCCCGACGATCGCGACCGTGCTGCCCGGCTCGGCCACCAGCGACAGGTCCTCGATGACCGGGGTGTCCGGCCGGTACGCGAAGTTGACGTTCTGGAACTCGACCCGGCCGCGCTGCCCGTCGCGGCGAGGGCAGTGCCGCCGGCTTGTCCGGCGCCTCCTCCTCGGCGTCGAG
Organism: uncultured Actinomycetota bacterium; assembly: GCA_963713225.1. Taxonomy (GTDB): domain Bacteria; phylum Actinomycetota; class Actinomycetes; order Mycobacteriales; family Mycobacteriaceae; genus Mycobacterium. The sequence goes on from CAVQLB010000011.1 coordinate 46,036, forward strand.
CAGATCGAACACCCGCTCCGCACTGGCCACGCCGGACTGCAGCGTGTTGTACATGCCCGCAACCTGGGTCAGCGGCTGGTTGAACTGCCGCACATATTGGATGAACGCCTGGATGCTGCCGAGCGTGATCTGCCCGGTCGCCACCTGGATTCCGCCCACCACCGCCACCGCGACGTAACTGAGGTTGCCGACGAAAGTGGTGGCGGGTCCCACCAGACCGGACAGGAACTGTGCCCCGAAGCTGGCCTGGTAGACGTCGGCGTTGCGTTCGCGGAACTGGTCCTCGGCAACCGCCCGGTGACCGAATGTCTTGACCAGGGTGAAGCCGCTGTAGGTCTCCTCGATGTGCGCGTTGAGCCGTCCGGTGTTGGCCCACTGCGCGACGAACAGCCGCTGCGAGCGGCGCGCGATCTCGCGGGTGACGAACAGCGACAACGGCAACGTGACGACGGTGAGCAGCGTCAGCAGCGGCGAGATCGTCAGCATCATCACCAGCACGGCGAGCACGGTGAGCAGTGAGGTGAGGAGCTGGCTGATCGTCATCGACAGCGATGTCGAAATGTTGTCGATGTCGTTGGTGACGCGGCTGAGCACCTCGCCGCGCTGCCGGGTGTCGAAGTACGCCAGCGGCAGCCGGTGCAGCTTGTCCTCGACGTCGGACCGCAGAGCGACCATGGTGCGCTGCACCACCACGTTGAGCAGCCGGGCTTGTAACCAGATCAGCAGCGCGGCAACCAGATACAGCGCAAGTGCCAGCAGAAGCGTCCGCCCGACGGCGCCGAAGTCCACACCGTTCCCGGGGACGACGTTCATGCCCGACAACAGGTCGGCGAACGTGTTGTCGCCCCGCGCGCGGGCGGCGGCGATCGCCTGCTCCTTGGTGAGGCCGGCGGGCAGCTGGCGGCCGATCACGCCGTTGAACAACAGATCGGTGGCGTGCCCGAGGATTCGCGGACCGATCACCCCGATCGCGATCCCGCCGATGCCGAGCAGCATCACGGCAGCGGTCGGGCCACGCTGTGGGGTCAGCTGCTTCACCAACCGGATGGCGGAGCCCTTGAAGTCGCGGGAGCGTTCCGTCGGTGCCTGCACCATCCCGCGGATCGGACGTCCCAGCGGCGCGGTCATGGTCCGCGCCCGACGCCGGCGCCGATCGACTGCGAGTCGGCGAACTCGGCGTAGGTGGGGCAGTCGGCCAGCAGCGACTCGTGCGTCCCGGTGCCGACGACGCGGCCGTCGTCGACGACGATGATCTGGTCGGCTGCGACCACCGTCGAAATCCGTTGCGCCACGATGACAACGGTGGCGTCGGCGGACACCTCGCTCAGCGCGGCTCGGACTCGCGCGTCGGTGTGGACGTCGAGCGCCGAGAACGCGTCGTCGAACAGGTAGATGGCGGGCCTGCGGATGACGGCACGCGCGATCGCCAATCGCTGCCGCTGCCCGCCCGAGAAATTGATCCCACCCTGCGCGACCGGCATGTCGAGCCCCTCGGAGTGGGCGCGGACGAACCCGTCGGCCGACGCCACCCGCAGCGCCTCCCACATCTCGTCGTCGGTCGCATCGGCCTTGCCGTAGCGCAGGTTGTCGGCGACCGTCCCGGAGAACAGGTAGCCACGTTGGGGTACCAGTCCGATCGCCGACCAGAGCTGCTCGGTGTCGTAGTCACGCACATCGACGTCGTCGACGTGCACCGAGCCGGAGGTCACGTCGTACATCCGGCAGATCAGCGACACCAGCGTCGACTTTCCCGATCCGGTGGACCCGACGACGGCGGTGGTAGTGCCCGGCTCTGCGGTCAGCGAAACATCCTGCAGCACAGGCCGATCGGCGCCGGGATAGCTGAACGTCGCGTCGTGCAGGCTGATCGCGCCGTCGACGGTCGGCGGGCGGACGGGGTTGGCCGGGCTGGTGATCACCGGCTCGGTGGACAGCACCTCGGTGATCCGTTCGCCGCACGCCGACGCCCGCGGCACCAGGATCAAGATGAACGTCGCCAGCAGCACCGCCATCAGGATCTGCATGAAGTAGGACAGGAACGCGATCAGCGAACCCACCTGCATCTGGCCGTCGTCGATACGCATCCCGCCGAACCAGATCAGTGCGACGCTGGAGATGTTGATCACCAGTGTGGTCACCGGCAACATCAGCGCCTGCCAGCGACCGGCGATCAGCGCGGTGTCCGACAATGCGTGGTTCGCATCGGCGAATCGGTTGCGCTCGAACGGCTCCCGCGCGAACGCGCGGATCACCCGGATGCCGGACAGCTGTTCGCGCATCACCCGGTTGATGCCGTCGATGAGCCGCTGCATGCTGCGGAAGATGGGCATCAGGTGCGACACCACCCAGTAGTTGGCGATCGCCAGCACCGGAACGCTGACCAGCAGCAGCCACGACAGTCCGGCGTCCTGATGCACCGCCATGAAGATGCCGCCGATCGACATGATCGGCGCGGTGATCAGCATGGTGCAGGTCAACTGCACCAGCAGCTGGATCTGCTGGACGTCGTTGGTGGTCCGGGTCAGCAGGGACGGGGCGCCGAAGCGGGCGGTCTCGGCCGCCGAGAAGCCGGTGACGTGATGAAAGATCGCCGAGCGCAGGTCGCGGCCGAAACCCATGGCGGCGCGCGAGCCGAAGTACACGGCGCCGACCGCGCACAGCACCTGCAGCCCGGTGACGGCGAGCATCACCCCGCCGAGTTCCACGATGGTGCCGGTGTCGCCCTTGGCCACGCCGTCGTCGATGATCGCCGCGTTGACCGTCGGCAGGTACAGCGAAGCCAGCGTGCTGATCACCTGAAGCACCGCGACGACAGTGAGCAGCCAGCGATATGGCCGCACGTACTGCCTCAGCAGCGCCAGGAGCATCCCGTTACTTTCGCACACCACACTGCTGGGTAGCCGTTGGACCGGCACCTCCAATTCGCCGAAAAATGGCAGGTCAGCGTGTCTCTCAGGATCGCCTTGGGTGGCTGCCGCTACAGTGTGCGCTGTGATCCCCAGCAACGCGAAGCTGCTGGCCGTGGCAGCTGCGGCCATCATCCCGGTGTTGGCGGCGTGCTCCGATTCGGGGTCGACTTCGACCGACGTGCCGTCCAGCCCGCCGACCGCGCAAGGCGTCACCCATGGCCCGTTTTTCCCCGAGTGCGGCGGCGTCACCGACGAGACGATGGCCGAGCAGACCCAAGTGCAGGGACTGGTCAACACGGCCAAGAACTCCGTGGGATGTCAGTGGCTGGCCGGCGGCGGCATCCTCGGACCGCATTTCTCGTTCACGTGGTACCGCGGCAGCCCGATCGGGCGCGAGCGCAAGACCGAGGAGCTGTCCCGCGCCAGCGTGGAGGACATCAACATCGAGGGCCACGACGGTTTCATCGCCGTCGGCGAGGACCCGACGCTGGGCAACAATCTCTGTGAGGTCGGCATCCAGTACGACGACGACTTCATCGAATGGTCGATCAGCTTCAACCAGAAGCCCTTCCCGGATCCATGTGAAGTGGCCAAAGAAGTCACCCGCCAGTCGATTGTCAACGCGAAATGACGGGCTCAGTGCGCAGGATCGTCGCCGGGATCGTCGCGGTGCTGGCCGCGGTGACGATGCTGGTGGGTTGCTCGCGGACGGTCGAAGGCACCGCCGCCAAGGCCGGGGCGGGCGACGTGCCGCGCAACGACGACTCGGAGAAGCAGTACCCCAACCTGCTCAAGGAGTGCGAGGTCCTCACCGAGGACATCCTGGCCAAGACGGTCGGGGCGGACCCGTTGGACATCCAGAGCACGTTCGTCGGGGCGGTGTGCCGGTGGCAGGCCGCCAATCCGGGGGGATTGATCGACATCACCCGGTTCTGGTTCGAGCAGGGCAGCCTCGACAACGAACGCAAGACGGCCGACCAGCTCGAATACAAGGTCGAGAGCCGTTCGATCGCCGGCGTCCCCTCGATCGTCATGCACCCCCAGGACGCCAACGGTGCCTGCGGTGTGGCCAGCGATGCGGGCGGCGTGGTGGGCTGGTGGGTCAATCCGCAGACGCCGGGCATCGACGCCTGCGCGATGGCGATCAAGCTGATGGAGCTGACGCTGGCCACCAGCTCCTAGATGGTGGCGCCCAAATCGTTCGACGCTTCATCGAGCGTGAACGTGCTGCGAAAATCCGCGCGGAAATTCGCAGTAGTTTCACGTTCGGCGCCGACGAGCGCTTGCGCGAGGATCGGCGCCGACGAGCGCTTGCGCGAGGACGAATTCGGCGCCGGGGTTCAGCGCGGCACGTGGAACGTGACCAGTGCGGCGCTGCTGAGCGACAGCTCGTCCCACGGTTGCGCGGTGCGCAACACCGCTATCGCTGAGGTCGGGAATTTCGTCGAGATGTGTTCGGCCGCAGTCTTGTTGCTTCCATCGGGCGTGGCGAGGCCGAGCGCCACCGACGACATCGCCGGCTCGTGCCCGATCACCAGCAATGTCTCCACGTCCGGATCGACGCCGTTGATCTCCTCGATCACGGCCCCAGGGGTGGCGTCGTACAGCCGGTCCACGTAGTTCACCGGTGCCTCGATCTGGGTTCGCGCCAGTGTCTCGCGGGTGCGGGCAGCGGTCGAGCACAAAACCGCGTCGACGGCGGGAGTGTGGGCGCGCAACCAGTCGCCTGCCAGTGCCGCCTCCCGCACCCCGCGCGCGGCAAGGGGGCGCTCGTGGTCGGCCACCCCGGTGGGGTAGTCCGACTTCGCGTGCCGAAGCAACAACAGCGTGCGGTAGCGGTCGCTCACCACATCACCGTAGGGCATGCCGATGCACGTCCCGGGAGTTGTCGGCGCCCGGACCTACACTCGCCACACCTAGCAAAGAAGCGGCGCGGAAGGAGGGTTCGAGATGCGATTCGTGCACACCGCCGACTGGCAACTCGGGATGACCCGTTACTTCCTCAACGGCGAGGCGCAGCCTCGGTATTCGGCCGCCCGCCGCGACGCCGTCGCGGGACTTGGACCGCTTGCCGCCGAGACCGGGGCGGAGTTCGTGGTCGTGGCCGGCGACGTGTTCGAGCACAACCAGCTAGCGCCCCGGGTGGTCGGCCAGTCGCTGGAGGCAATGCGGGCGATCGGCGTTCCGGTCTACCTGCTGCCGGGCAACCACGATCCGCTGGATGCGTCGTCCGTGTACACCAGCGCACTGTTCACCAGCGAATGCCCGGACAATGTCATCGTTCTCGACCGGCCCGGCGTGCACGTGGTGCGGCCGGGCCTGGAGATCGTGGCAGCGCCGTGGAAATCGAAGGCGCCCACCACAGATCTCGTCGCAGAGGTGATCGACGACCTGCCGGCCGACGGGACCACTCGCATCGTGGTCGGCCACGGTGCTGTCGACATCTTCGTTCCGGACAAGGACAGGCCGTCGCTGATCGAGCTCGCGGCGCTGGAAGCCGCGATCGCCCGTGGCGCCGTCCACTATGTGGCGTTGGGCGACAAGCACTCTCGCATGCAGGTCGGCACGTCAGGCCGGATCTGGTATTCCGGATCGCCCGAGGTCACCAACTACGACGACATCGAGCCCGATCCCGGCCATGTGCTGGTCGTCGACGTCGACGAGAACGATCCGAGCCGGCCGGTGAGTGTCGACGGACGACGGGTGGGCCGCTGGCGGTTCGTGACGCTGCGGCACTCCGTGGACAGCAGCCGCGATGTCGCCGACCTCGACATCAACCTGGACTTGATGCCCGACAAGGAGCGCACCGTCGTTCGGCTGGGGCTCACCGGCTCGCTCACCGTGACCGACAAGGCCGCGCTCGATGCCTGCCTGGACAAGTACTCGCGGCTGTTCGCGGCGCTCGCCTCGTGGGAGCGGCAGACCGACATCGCGGTGATCCCCGCCGACGGCGAGTTCGACGACCTGGGTATCGGCGGGTTCGCCGCCGCAGCTGTCGAGGAGCTGGTGGCCGCCGCACGCTCCGACGGCGAGGATGCCGACGACGCCCGAGCGGCACTCTCACTGCTGTTGCGTCTCGTCGACAGGGGCACGGTCGCATGAGCGAAGCTTGCGAGCGAATCATCGGCACAGGATGCGGCGGCGGAGCCTGCGAGGCCGTCGCATGAGGCTGCACCGGTTGGTCCTGACCAATTACCGCGGCATCACCCACCGCGAGATCGAGTTCCCCGATCACGGCGTGGTGGTGGTCAGCGGCGCCAACGAGATCGGCAAGTCGTCGATGATCGAGGCGCTGGACTTGCTGATGGAGGCCAAGGACCGGTCCACGAAGAAGGAAGTCAAACAGGTCAAGCCGACCCACGCCGACGTGGGTGCCGAGATCACTGCCGAGATCAGCACGGGCCCTTATCGATTCACCTATCGCAAGCGGTTCCACAAACGCGCCGAGACGCAGCTGACCGTTTTGGCTCCTCGTCGTGAGCAGCTCACCGGAGACGAGGCCCACGACCGGGTCCGCGCAATGGTGGAGGAAACCGTCGACGTGCACCTGTGGCAGGCGCAGCGCGTACTGCAGGCGGCGTCGACGGCAGCGGTGGACCTTTCGGGCTGCGACGCACTGTCCCGCGCGCTCGACGTCGCCGCCGGAGAGGCCGTGCAGTTGTCGGGGGCCGAGCCGCTGCTCATCGACCGCATCGATGCGGAATACCTGCGGTACTTCACGCCCACCGGCCGTCCGACCGGCGAATGGGCGATCGCAACAAAGCGAATGAGCGACGCCGACGACGCGGTGGCCCGGGCCGCGGCCGCGGTCGCCGAGGTCGACGACGCGGTCCGGACGCACACCACGCTCACCGCGGAGCTCGAACGACTCACCGCCGAACGCGCGGAGGCGGCCACGCGGCTGGCTACCGCGCGAACCGCCGCCGAAGAGGTCGCCGCGCTGACCCAACAGCTCAAGCAGGCGGAGGTGGTCGCGGCGGCCGCAGCTGCGACGCTGGAAGCGTCCGTCTCGGCGCTGACCGAGCGGCGCAGGCTGCGGGCCGACGTTGAGGAGCGCGCAGCGACCGTCGCCGAACTGGAAACCGCCGCCGCAGAGGCCCACGAGGCGGAGCTCACCGCCCAGGAGGTACAGAAGGCCGCCGAGGTGGCTGCCGAAGAGGCACGCGCAGCGGTCCTGGCGAGTCAGGAGCGTGTCGACGCCGCGCGCCGCGCCGTCGAGCACCTGACCGACCGGGACGAGGCAGATCGCCTGACCATCCGGCTGGCGAAGATCGACGCCGCACAGGGCGAACTCGAGCGGGTCGAGCGCGAATTGGCGCCGATAGTGCTCACGGACTCGTCGATGCAGGACATCGAGACCGCCGCGGCGGCTGTCGAGCGCGCCGCAGGGCTGGCCGAGTTGGCTTCGGCCCACATCGAGGTCGTCGCCGCCGCCGACATCGAGCTTCGGTTCGGCGGCGAAGCGGTCGTGCTGCAGGCCGGCGCCGCCTGGTCGGCCAGCGCCACCGCACCGACCGAGATCGACGTGCCCGGCGTGCTGACCGCGCGGGTGGTGCCCGGCGCGCCCGCGTCGGACACCCAGGCCAAACTCGAAACCGCACAACAGGTTCTGGCGGCCGCACTGGCTGCTGGCCGGGTCGATGATGTCGCGGCAGCGCGTGTCGTGGATCAACGCCGCCGAGACCTGCTCAGCTCCCGCGCCACGTCGGCGGCGACCGTCAGCGGCCTCATCAGCGGCGACGACGTCGACGCGCTCCGTGCCCGGCTCGCCGAGCTTCGGCGTGTCGATTCGGACCGCGCCGACCCGGCAGGACCGGCTGATTCGGAAAGGGCGCGCACTGAACTCGACGACGCCGCAGCCGCACACCAGCGGGCCATCGCCGACTGCGAGACGCACCGCAAGGTCGCCGAGGCCGCGGCGAAACGACTGGGGGAGCGGGCAACCCAGGCCAGTGTCGCGCGAGAGAAGTCGACCGCCTGCTTCGCCGAGTTGACCGTCGGGCGCGAGCGGCTGGCGCAACAGCGCGCCACCACAACCGACGATGAACTGCACGTCAAGGCCGAGGCCGACATGGAAAAGGCGCGCCGGGCGACCGGGCTCGTCGCGGACCTGGGCGGCGAGCTGGCCCGCTGTGCGCCGGATACCGTCGCCGCCACCCTCGATGAGGCACTGCGGCGGGTCGACGCGGTGAGTGACCGCCACACCGAGGTCGCTGACGCTCTGCGTCTGGTGACCGCGCAGCTCAAGGTGTACGGCACCGAGGGTCGTAAGGGCGAGCTGGACGCCGCCGAAACCGAACGCGAGCACGCGGAGGCCGAATACCTTCGGGTGCATCGGCGGGCGCGGGGCGCCCAGTTGCTCCGCTCGGTCATGGCCCGGCACCGTGACGCCACCCGGCTGCGTTACGTCGATCCCTTCCGCAATGAGATAGAGCGGTTGGGCCGCATGGTGTTCGGCGCGACCTTCGAGGTTGAGATCGACAGTAAGTTGCGGATCTGCAGCCGCACACTGTCGGGCCGCACGGTGCCGTACGAGTCGCTGTCCGGCGGTGCGAAGGAGCAGCTCGGCATCGTGGCCAGGCTGGCCGGTGCCGCGTTGGTCGCCAAGGAAGACAACGTCCCGGTGGTCATCGACGACGCCCTCGGCTTCACCGACCCCGACCGGCTGATCAAGATGGGCGCGGTCTTCGACGCGGTTGGGGGCGACGGCCAAGTCATCGTATTGACCTGCAGCCCGCAGCGGTACGAGAGCGTGGGCGCCGCGCACCACATCGAACTGTCCGCATAAGGCAACGCCACCTCCTAGACTCCGGCGGGTGGACGCCGACTACATCGTTGTGGGTACAGGTTCCGCCGGATCGGCGCTGGCCGATCGGCTGAGCGCCGATCAGGCCACGTCAGTCGTGGTGCTGGAGGCCGGGCCTAAGGACAAGAACAAGTTCATCCACATTCCGGCCGGGTTCGCGAAGCTGTTCCGTAGCGAGGTCGACTGGGACTACCTCACCGAGCCGCAGAAGCAGCTCGACGGCCGCGAAATCTATTGGCCCCGAGGCAAGATGCTCGGTGGTTCGTCCTCGATGAACGCGATGATGTGGGTGCGGGGTTTCGCCGCCGACTATGACGAATGGGGCGACCTGGCCGGTGAGGACTGGGACTTCGCGCACGTGGCGAAGTACTTCGCCAAGATCGAGGAAGGGCCGCTGGTCATTTCCCCGCAGCGCAGCCCACGCAGCTCGACCGCAAAATGGCTGAGCGCCGTGCAGGAATGCGGCTACAGCATCGAGGACCCCAATTGCGATGCGCCGGAGGGGTTCTGCGAGACCCGCGTCACCCAGCGCAGGGGGGCTCGATGGAGCACGGCCGACGCCTACCTCAAGCCGGCGCTGCGCAGGCCCAACCTGACGCTGCTCACCGAGGCCACCGCGACCCGGGTGGTGTTCGACGGGCAGCGCGCGGTCGGTGTCGAGTTCATTCAGGGCGGCAGGCGCACGGTGGTACGCGCCCGCCGTGAGGTGGTGCTTTCCGGCGGGGCGGTGAACAGCCCGCAACTGCTGATGCTGTCCGGAGTCGGGGATCGCGGGCAGCTCGCCGCCCACGGCATCGACGTCGTGGCGCACGCGCCGGAGGTCGGGCAGAACCTGATGGACCACCTCGTGGCGCCGCTCGGCTTCGACGTCCCGAACGACACCCTGTTCGCCGCCGAAAAGCCCTTGGAGTTACTCAACTACCTGGTCCGCAGGCGCGGCATGCTCACCTCGAACGTCGGTGAGGCGTACGGATTCATCCGCAGCCGGCCGGAATTGGAGCTGCCGGACCTGGAGCTGATTTTCGCGCCCGCGCCGTTCTTCGAGGAAGGCCTCGGCGACCCGCACTACGGCCACGCCGTGATGTTGGCGCCCATTCTGCTGAAGCCGTTGAGCCGCGGCAGCATCACGTTGCGGTCGGCGGACCCGCTGGACAAGCCGGTCATCGACCCGCAGTACCTCAGCGACGATGCGGGGCAGGATCGGGCGGCCCTGATGTCCGGGCTGCGGATGTGCGCGCAGATCGCCGCATCACCCGCGATGCGCGAAATCGTCGGCAAGGTCGCCAGGCCGCTGGGGGCGACCAGACTGGACGACGAGACGCTGGACAAGGCGCTGAACACGTTGTCGCACACGCTCTACCATCCCGTCGCCACCTGCCGGATGGGCAGCGATCACGCCAGCGTGGTGGACCCTCAGCTGCGGGTGCGCGGCGTGGACGGCTTGCGGGTCGCCGACGCGTCCGTGATGCCTGCGATCATCCGCGGGCACACGCACGCCCCGAGCGTGCTGATCGGCGAGAAGGCCGCCGACCTCATCCGCGGCGGCTAACGCAGAACTAGGATTCCGCCTCGGGCTGCGGGCGTTTGGCCTCGCGCGTTGCCCTCGCGAGCACTTGTGGTCCGGTCGACAGCGCCTTACGCCACGGTGCGACACCATCGATCTCGACCTCGATGGTGAAGCTCAGCACCGTGCGAATGAGCACGATCATCCCGAGGACGGCGGCGTCGGTCAGTGACGGCCTCGACGTGACGGTCTTGACGATGTCGGCGGCCACGAGCAGTTCGAGACCGAGCAGAATGGCGCCGCCGATCGAATTCCGAAGTGTCTTGAAGGCGCGCGCGCCGCCGGTTCGCGTCCAGGTGACAAGGGCCAAGCCAATGGCATAGCCGGTTCCCAGCACCATCGACGAAACGCCCAACACCTCGAACGCCTGCGTCGCCCGCTCGAAGAACTCTTCCAAGTTCACCGGAAAATCACATAGTCTCCGTCGCCCGACCTGTCCAGCGACTCTATTACCGCCAGGAGCAGAATGGTCGGCGATGACCATGAACGCCAAGCGTCGCCGTGCGCACGACAAGCTGGCCGCGCTGCCAGGCGTGCGTCCAGTGCGGCGACCACTGGCGCCGGACAGCCACGAGGAGTTCGACCTCTACTACGTCCGGACCGGGCGGAAGTCGGCGAATCCGCTGGTCGTCATTCCCGGCGGGCCGGGCGCGGCGTCGGTGGCGCTCTATCGTGGGCTGCGCAGGCACGCGGCAACCAAGGGCGTCGACGTGATCATGATCGACCACCGGGGTGTCGGGATGTCCCGCCACGACGACCGCGGCGACGACCTACCGCCCGAGGCTCTCACCATCGAGCAGGCTGTCCACGATGTCGCGGCGGTGCTCGACGATGCTCAGGTCGACAAGGCGGTGATCTACGGAACGTCCTACGGCACCTATCTCGCCGCGGGATTCGGTGTGCGCCACCCTGATCGGGTGCACGCGATGATTCTGGATTCGCCGGTGCTGTCGGCTCAGGATATCGACGCGGCACGCAACGCCACCCGTCGGGTGCTGTGGGACGGTCAGGACGAGGCCGCCGAATTGGCACCCAAGGTGCGAAAGCTCGTCGGCGACGGCGTGCTCACCCCCGCGGCCGGACAGCTCACCGCGGCGGTCTACGGTTTGGTCGGACCGGCGGTGCTGACCCGTCAACTCGATCTCCTGCTGCGCGGTAGGCGCGGACTGTGGACCGTGCTCGACCAGGCCTCGCGGTTTCTGTTCGACCGTAAGGCGCCGTATCGCCATGAGCCGGACCTGGTGGGCCGCATCGGGTTCCGCGAACTCAACTACGGTGCACTGCCCGACGGCAAGCCGCTCGACCCGGCCGTCGCGTTCCGAGAGCTCGTAGCTGAGCCAATGGAATTCGAGGCCGAGCCCTACGACCTCACCGCGGAGATGCCGAAGTTCAGCTGGCCGACGGCCGTCATTTCCGGTGGCCGCGACCTCATCACGCCGCGGTCGGTCGCGCAGAAAATCGTGTCCCTGATTCCCGATTCGGTTCTCGTCGAGTTGGCGACGGCGGGCCACAGCGCGATCGACTTTCGCGAGGGCGCCGCACTGGACATCGTCGCGGCGGTTTACGACGGCGACATCAGCCGCTTGCCCGACCGCGCGAAGGAACTCGACGCGAAGCCGGCCGGATTGGGAATCCGGCTGCTGGTGGGGGCGATCGGTGCCGCGGCGGCCGTCGAGTCCGTACTGCCCGCGGTTATTCCGCGTGCGGTGCAGCGGGTCACTTCATGAAGCCGTCTGTTCGGAACAGTTCGGCGAAGCGCGTCGGGTAGATTTCCATTCAATGGAACCTCCAGTGCCGCTGCGCGACTTCATTGTCTCGCCGGGTTTCGCCGGTGCCGCGGCAGTGGTCGCGGCGCTTATCGTGCTGTGCGCTGTGCTCTACCCGGTCCGGCGGGCAGGTAAGCGGCTCAATCAGGAGATCGAGCAGCGCGACCGCCATCATCAAGCGGCTCGTGAGGCTGAGCAGCGCGCCCTGGAGTCTCAGCAGTGCTGGGAGACGCTCAAGTGGCTGGTGAAAACCGCGGGCGTGGAACCGGCGGCCAGCGAGGGCGCCACCCTTGGTCTTGGCCCGGAACTCGCGATGGCGACGCTGCGGGGACTGCTTCGCGATGCCGAGCGGCTCAAAGACGAAACCCTCGCTGACGCCGTGACGGTTTATCAAAATCAATTTGCCTTGGTTCTGGCGCAACAGGGTGGACCGCTTTCCGAGCTTGCCGCACGCGCATCGTCGGCGATGGGCACAAGGAACCTTCCGCCGCAGGCGACCGCCACCGACGCACCCGCCAAGGCAGCGAAAGGCAAGTCTGACAAACAGCCCGCGCGCCCGATGAAAATCCAACGTCAACAACCGAACTGACAGCCGGCGGACGACGTCGTAAACAATGACGGCGACCATGCGGCACATCGAGGACCTCGGCGTTGACGAGTGGGCCGCGCTGACCCGTCGCGCTGCGGCGGAGGCGGTGGCCGCGGCTGAACGACGTGGGAAGACGCCACCGGCAGAGTTGGTCGCGGTTGCGGCGATGACGAAGCGCCAGCTCATCGAGCGCCGCGCCCGAAATGTTCCTGCCAGACAGCGGCTTTCGCCGCTCATGCAGCTTGTTGAGGCCGACCACTCGCGACGCTTGGCCGAAGGCCGGACCCGCGATGCCTACCAAGACAAGCTGGACGCCGAGGCGGTAGCGGCGGCAGCCCGAGCCGAAGCCGAGGAGTCTTCACGCGCGGCCGCGGCGGCGCGGGCACCCCTCCGCACAGTGCAGCAGCAGGCTGCCGAGCGAGACGCCGAACGAACGGCCGAGCGAGCGGCTGCCGCAGAGGCGCACGAACGGGGTATGCAGCAGCTGCGCGCCGAGCTTGAGCAGGTCCGCGCCGATGCCGAAGCCGTGATCGCCGCGGCCCGCGAGCGCGCCACCGCAGCCGATACAGCCGTTGTCGATTCCGGTGCCCCCGTTTGAGTTTCGCTCGGAGACCGCCCACATCGAAAGCGCGCTCAACGCGCTACAGCAGATCGATTATGTGCTGGAAGTAGGCATATCCGACGAGGGCGACTCTGGCATTCCGCTTGACATCGATATGACGCAGACCCTGGTGTGGGCGGTGCAAGAGCACGCGAGGTACCTGGCCAACGAATCGCCAAGCGCCACAAGCAGTACGGGCCAGCTCCCAGGCGATGCCGCCGCAGCCTATACGGAGGCCGCCGCACAGTCGTTCCGCGCCCTTTTGCAGCGAATAGAGACCGTCACCCGGCAGCTGGCAGGTCGCGATCTGGGTCCCTATGTCGAAATCGTGAACCTCGTTGTCGCGATGCTCGCCGACCCGTGGGTGCAACGCGCCCGTCGGCTGGACTCTCCTGCGCCGTGAATTGGCCTGCAGCAGCCTATTTCGTGAACCCGATCTTGCTGTAGTCGAGGTCGCCGATGCCCGCCGGGCCGAAGTTCGCCAGGCTGCTGCGCACCGCGACGTTGCCGGCGGACTGGAAGAGCGGAAGGCTGAAACCGATGTCGAAGATCATCTTGTCGAATTCGTTGGCCAGTGTGCGTGCCTTCGCGGGGTCGAGTTCGTCGAAGGTTGCTTCGGCCTTCGCGTCGATCTCCGGACTGCTGATCTTGCCGAAATTGCTCTCCGCATTGGTCGTGTAGATCTGGTTGAGGCAGCACAGAGAGAACGCGTCGCCGACCCAGCTGAACTGGGCGATGTCGAAGTCGCCGGGGATGATGTAGTTCGTGAAGAAGCCGCCGCCGCCCTTGGCGTCGATTTCGAGCTTCACGCCGATCTGCGCGAGGCTGTTCTGCGCGATCTGGGCGACCTGTTTGGTCGTGTCCGCGTCGTAGAGCACGTCGCGGATCACCAGCTGGCGACCGTTCTTCTCGCGGAACTGGCCGTTGAGGCGCCATCCGAGTGCGTCGAGCTCCTGTTTGGCCTTTTCCGGGTCGAAGGCCACCGCCGCACTGTTGTCTTCATAGCCCTCTTGGCCTGCGACGAAGATGTGGTTGTTCAGCGGCACCGGTTTGTCGACCAGGCCCCGCTGGGTGACGTTCGCGATCGCCTGCCGGTCGATGCCCTTGGCGACTGCCAGCCGTAGCGCCTTGTCCGAGAGGATCGACCCCTCCGCGCCGTTGAAGGTGAAGTGATACCAGCTGGCGCCGGGCGCGCGCCTGATCGAGATGCCGGCGGTGTTCCGCGCCGTGGTCAATTCGGACAGCGAGGTGACGCCGGTGGCGTCGATGGTGTTGTTCTGCAGTGCCGGGAGAAGCGCCGCGTCATCGAGCACCAGATAGGTGACGCTGTCGAGCAGCGGTGCCGGACCCCACCATTTCGGGTTGCGTGTCAACGTGATTCGCTGCGCGGTGCGGTCCAATCCAGTGATCATGAACGGTCCGGCGGACGGTCCTGGGCGGTCGAGTTGGCCCTTGTTGAAGACCTCGGGATTCGCCGTCATGCTCTTGGGCAGCAGCATGGTGTTTCCCGCGAACATTCCCCGCCAGTCTGAGAAGGGCTTGGCGAAGGTGACCACGGCCTGACGGTCGTCGACGCCGCGGGTCACCTTTTCGACGCGGTCGGCACCGTTGGGGCTGGCGATCAGGAAGTCCCTGTTCTTGCCGTTGGTCGAATTGATCTGGGACGAGATGTCCTCCCAGGTGATGGGAGAACCATCGCTCCAGACCGCCTTGGGATTGATGGTGTAGGTGACCACCTGCGGGCTTTCGCTGGTCAGTTCCACGTTGGTGAAGTAGTCGTTGTTGACCGTCGTCGATCCGTCCGATCCCACCCGGAACGCGCGCGGCATCGTCCACCGCAACATCGCCCCGGCGTCGGCCACGTTTCCGTCGATGTGCAACGAGTTGAAGTTCGACGGGTACTCGGTCAGCGACAGCCGCAGGTTCCCGCCCTGGCGCAGTGTCGCCGGGTCCTGCGGATTGATATCGCTGGTGTTGCCGACCTCGGCGTTGCCCCCGGCAGACGGAACTTCTTGATCGCCCTTCGAGCAGCCGGTGATCGTGAGGCCGACGATCAGGGCGGCCGCAGCGAAGCGTCGGATCATCATCCGACCGACTCTAGCGGCGCTCGGGCTCCGGTTGAGGAACTGCGGCCAGCAACTTGCGGGTGTATTCGTGCTGGGGATTGGCAAACACCTGGTCGCCGTCGCCCTGCTCGACGATCTTTCCCTTGAACATCACCGCCACCCGATGCGCCAGGTGCTTGACCACCGACAGGTCGTGGGAGACGAACAGATAGGCCAGCCCGAACTGGTCCTGCAGGTCCAGCAGGAGGTTGATGATGCCTGCCTGGATCGACACGTCGAGGGCCGAGACCGGCTCGTCGAGTGCGAGGATCTTCGGCTGCAACGCCAATGCTCGCGCGATACCGATGCGCTGCTTCTGGCCGCCGGAGAATTCGGCCGGGTAGCGGCTGGCGTCGGCACGGCGCATTCCGACGACGTCCAACAGCTCCGAAACCCGGTCGTCGATCCGCTTCTTGTCGAAACCGTTGGCGGCCAACGGCTCTGAAAGGACTTCGAAGACGGGCAGCCGCGGGTCCAGCGATGCCACCGGATCCTGGAACACGACCTGCAGATCGCCGCGCAGCGCTCGTCGGGCCTTCCTGTCCAAGGTGGCCACGTCTGAACCGAGCACCTCGATCGAACCCGATTGCGGGGCGGTCATCTCCAGGATCTGGTGCAGGGTGGTCGACTTGCCCGACCCGGACTCGCCGACGATGCCCAGGGTGCGGCCCTGCTGAAGTTCAAAGCTGACGCCGTCGACAGCCCGCACCTCACCGATCGTGCGGCGCAGCACCACTCCCTTTGTCAGTTTGTAGGTCTTGACCAAGTCGCGGACCCGCAGCACCACGGGGTCATCGGTCGTCGTCTGATCCACGCGGCTCGGTGCGGTGGAGACGCCGTAGATGTCGGCGGCACTGCGCCCGGCGACCTGATCGGTCCGAATGCAGGCAGCGTGATGGTTCACGCCGACCAGCACCAGCTCCGGCTCGTCGGCCCGGCAGTCGTCGATGGCCAGCGGGCAGCGCGGCGCGAACGGACATCCCGGAGGCAAGGCGGCCAGCGACGGCGGCGCACCGGGGATCGGCACCAGCCGCGCGCCCTGCGGAGCGTTGAGTCGGGGTACCGAGCCGAGCAGCCCTGCGGTGTAGGGCATCCGGCGGTCGCGGTAGAGATCCCCGACCGAGGCCACCTCGACGGCGCGACCGGCATACATCACCAGGGCGCGGTCGGCGAACTCGGCGACCACCCCGAGGTCGTGCGTGATGATCAGGACGCCTGCGCCGGTGACGTCGCGCGCCGTCTTCAGCACCTCGAGGATCTGCGCCTGCACCGTGACGTCCAGTGCGGTCGTCGGTTCGTCACAGATGATTAGGTCAGGGTCGTTGGCGATCGCGATGGCGATGACGACCCGCTGGCGCTCACCGCCGGAAAGCTCATGCGGGAACGCGCGCGCACGCTGGTCGGGTTGGGCGATGCCGACGAGTTCCATCAGCTCGACGGCGCGGGCCCTGGCCGCGTTGCGAGTGGTGTCGCGGTTGTGAATCTGGATGGCCTCGGCGATCTGGTCGCCGACGGTGTAGACGGGAGTCAGGGCCGACATCGGGTCCTGGAACACGGTGCCGATGGACTTACCCCGGACACGGGACATCCGTTGATCGGACAGTCCCAACAGCTCATCGCCGTGCAGCCGCACCGATCCGGTCACCTCGGCGTACTCCGGCAGCAGGCCGACAACCGCCATTGCGCTCGCCGACTTGCCTGCGCCGGACTCGCCGACAACGGCGACGACTTCGCCCGCGTCGACGTGGTAGGTCATCCCGCGGACGGCCGCGACCTGCTCGGTTTCTGTCAGGAAACCGACGGTGAGGTCGCGCACCTCCAGGAGACTCAACTGCGTCTCCTCCGCAACGGGCGGGCGCTCGGATCGAGTGCATCCCGCAACCCGTCGCCGACGAGGTTGGTGCACAGCACGATCAGGACGAGCATGCCGGCCGGGAACAGGAACACCCACGGAAACGTGGTGGCTGACTTCGTGCTTTCGGCGATCAGCGTGCCGAGCGAGATATCCGGTGGCTGGATGCCGAATCCCAGGTAGCTCAGCCCGGTTTCGCCGATGATGGCGGTACCGACGTTCAGCGTGGTGTCAATGATCAGAAGCGACGCGACGTTCGGCAGGATGTGGCGAACGATGATCCGCCAGTTACTGACGCCCATGTACCTTGCCGCCACCACGAATTCGCGTTCTCGGAGACTCATCGTCATGCCGCGCACGATGCGCGAGCTGATCATCCAGCCAAACGCCGAGAACAACACGATCAACCAGAACACCCGGTCGGCCTGCCCGAGGCGGGGGGTGGCGATCGCGACCAGGATGAAGCCGGGCACCACCAGCAGCAGGTCGACCAGCCACATCAAGCGACGATCACGCCAGCCGCCGAAATACCCCGCGATTGAACCCACCGTCGCAGCGATGAATGTCGAGATCAGGGCGACACAGACACCGATCAGCATGGATTTCTGCATTCCGCGCAGCGTCAGTGCGAGAAGGTCCTGGCCGAGCGCGTTGGTGCCGAACCAGTGGTCGGTGCTCGGCGGCTGCTGCAGCGCGTAAAAGTCCAAATCGGTATAGCTGTAAGGCAATAGGGGCGGCAGCGCATAACAGCCGACGAAGAAGAACACGAGCAGAGCCAGCGCCACTACCGCGGTCTTGCTGCGCAGGAACCTGCGCCACACCAGTGTGCGTCGGGAAGCGAACTCGTCCGCGTGCAGCCCGGACTTGGCCGTCGTCGCGGTTTCGGTGGTTATCGGCTCGCTCATGCGACTCGCACCCTCGGATCGAGCGCGGCATAGATCACATCGGATAACAGGCCGCCGAGCAGCACGGTGGCGCCCGTGAAGACGGCGATCGCCGCCATGATGTTGGTGTCCTGGGTAGCGATGCCCTGCACCACCCACTCGCCCATGCCGTGCCAGCCGAAGATTTTCTCGGTGAACACCGCGCCGGTCACCAATCCGCTTACGCCGTAGGCGAATAGCGTGGCCATCGGGATCAGCGCCGTGCGCAGGCCGTGTTTGAACAGCGCCTGGCGCCGCGTGAGTCCTTTCGCGCGGGCGGTGCGGATGAAGTCCTGGCCCAACACGTCGAGCATGGCGTTGCGCTGGTAGCGGCTGAAAACAGCGATGGCCATCAGTGCGAGGGTGAACGTCGGCAGCACGAGGTGCTGCACCCGGTCGACGAACTGGTTCCACCAGCCGCCGACAGCATCGGGCGAGGTCTCCCCGATGTACTCGAACAGTTGCACACCGAGTATCGAATTGACCTGCAGCGCAGCAAGGATCAGCAGGGTGGCGATGACGAACGCGGGTGTGCTGAGGAGGAGCAGCGAAACCACGGTGATCACTCGATCAGAGAGCCGGTACTGCCGGATCGCCCCCCACGCGCCGACGACCACACCTATGGCCGTGCCCAGCACCGAGCCGAGGATCACAAGCCGCAGGCTGACCCCGGTGCGGCGCCATAGTTCGGCCGACACGGGCTGCCCGTAGACGGTGGTGCCGAAGTCGCCGTGCACTGCCCCCGATGCCCAGTTCACCCACCGCAGCGGGGGTGGCTGGTCCAGGCCGAGCTCGGCGGCCTTGGCATCGATCACCGACTGCGGTGGCCGCGGGTTTCGTTGGTTCAAGCTGTCCAGCGGCTCGAAGAAAGCCGACGTGAGCAGGAACGTCAGGAACGATGCCAACACCAGCAGCACGATGTAGTTGAGCAGCCGGCGCAGCAGGAAGCGCGTCATCGACGGGATCCGGCCGCAGGCATGCGCACAGGGTAGGAGATGGTGGGCTGGTAGGCCGCGAACTGGCAGTTCGACGCGGCGAGCCAATTCTCACCTGCTCTCCAGGCTGACTACAGATTCCGCGGGTTCACTCGGTTTTACCTGCACATTCACGTTTTCGCCGCACCGCCGGGGCGAGTCGGCAAAACCATGACTGGAGGTATTACAGAGATGGATGCAAAGCACCGAAAGACCGCCAAACTGCTGGCCGCGGTCATCGGCTGTAGCGCCGTAGTGACCATGGGAGCCCTCACGATGGCCATCCACCAGCAACCGGCCGCGCCGGCCAACGTCGCGGTCGGCCAGATGACCATGGGGCCGACGTCCACCGCTGGCAAGCCGGCCACCGTCGAGGCCACCTCGATGGCCGTGCCCTCGATGAAAGGTCCGGCGCCGCTGCCGCCTGAGGAGGCCGCCGCCGAGTAGCGGTCAACACAACTCCAGACGTTTCACCTCCGATCCTTCCGGCTACCCAATAGGCCAGAGCGGTCGAAGACGACCCTCTGCACGGTTCTACCGGCCGTCTAGCTGCACAGACGGCTGACCGGAGACCGAATTGGAGTGGTCAGAGCCCGCGGAAGTGCGATAAGCGGTCTCGAAACTGAAATGGAGTTGCCGGAATGATTTCGCAGAAACTGAAACTGGCGTCGGCCGCCGTCGGCGCGAGCGCGGTCGTCGCGATGGGCGCGTTGACCATGGTGTTGAGCGACGACAGCGGAGCGGGCACCGTCGTCACCAGCACCGACGAGATGACGCTGGGTGAGACATCCACTATCGAGAAGGCGGCGACCGAGATCGAGACGTCGGTGGCGGCCCCGGAAGTGACGGCCGAGCCTCCTGAGGGCTTCGGGCCGTAGTCGCAGCGCGAACTAATTCCCGTGCGGTGGGCCCTGGCCGATGCTGGTGAGGGTCACCGTCGGGCCGGTGCGCGTGGCGTCGACGGTGACGGTGTCGTTCACCGCCACCGACGGACCTGCGGCCGACGGGATCCCGTAGATCTGGGTGTAGCCGTCGTCGCTTCTGACGACGACATTTGACAGCGTGACCTCGTCGACCGTGCCGGTCTGGGTCAGTTTGGTGGTGAAGCCGCCGTGGCCGTCGGCGACGACATACTCGCTGTGTAACACGCCCGCTGGACTCGGCGCCGCCACAGGTGCGGCATGTGGAACGCCAGGTGGTGGGGCGCTGTGCGGAGGGCCGCCCACGCTGTGAGGCCCGCTGCCCATGGTCGGTGTTGAGCCCTCGGTAGCGGCATAGATGGCGGCGCCGCCGACTCCGCCGATCACCGCTGCCACACCGGCGGCAGCCAGCGTCCGACGTGCTCCCCAGCGGCGGGGTTCCGGCTGTACCGCAGGTTCGGATGTCATCCGACCACTGTGCAGCGACGACATGTGCGTCCGCTGTGGACGGTCTCGGCATTTACTGGGTCAGGGTTTCTTCACAGCCGGCACACAGAACGGGCACAGTGTGCACTCACGACCACCACGAATAATGGTCGATGTGGGTATCCCGAACGGATCTGTGTGAACGCGAATGCGGACGAGCCCGAACGCGTCGTGATGCGCCGGGCCGACGGCAAGCCGATCACCGTGCTCGTCGTCGACGACGAGCCTGTCCTTGCCGAGTTGGTATCGATGGCGCTGCGTTATGAGGGCTGGGAGATCGCGACCGCAGGCGACGGCGCGACCGCGATCTCGTTGGCCAGGGAGAACCCGCCCGATGTCGTGGTGCTCGACGTGATGCTGCCGGACATGAGCGGCCTCGAGGTGTTGCGCAAGCTGCGGGAACGGATTCCGCACCTGCCGTTGCTGCTGCTGACGGCGAAAGACTCGGTCGAAGATCGGATCGCCGGGCTGACCGCGGGCGGGGACGATTACGTGACGAAGCCGTTCAGTCTCGAAGAAGTGGTGCTGCGGTTGCGCGCACTGCTGCGGCGGACCGGAGTGACGAGCGAGACCGGCGGCGCCAAGATCGTGGTCGGCGATCTGGCGCTCGACGAGGACAGCCACGAAGTCACCCGGGGCGGGGATCCCATCTCGCTGACCGCGACGGAGTTCGAACTGCTCCGGTTCATGATGCGCAACCCGAAGCGAGTGCTGTCCAAGGCGCAGATCCTGGACCGGGTGTGGAGCTACGACTTCGGTGGGCGGTCCAATATCGTCGAGCTGTACGTGTCCTACCTCCGCAAGAAGATCGACAGTGGCCGGGAACCGATGATCCACACCTTGCGGGGGGCAGGGTATGTCCTCAAGCCCGCTCGTTGACCCGCCGGGATTGCTGACCCGGATTCGGTCGCCGCGGACATGGTCGCTGCGGGCGCGGCTGTTGGTGACCGTGGTGGCGCTGCTGGCAGTGGTGTGTGCGGGCATCGGAGTCGCGACGGAACTTGCACTGCAACGCTTTCTGATGCATCAACTCGATCAACAGGTGATGGAGGCCGGTCGTCGTTCGGCTGCGATGTTCGCGTTCGGGCCGCCACCACCACCGGGGTTTGACCCGAGACCCCCGCGGCTCGAGCCGCGGCACATGCCGGGCCCCGGGTTCGGGCCGTCCCCCGGATATCCGCGGCGCATCATCATTCGTGAGGACGATGGACCCGGTCCGGCGTTCCTCAACGCCCCCGGTCAGGCGACCCGCACCGTCGGCGCCGTCATCGCGCGGGGAGCGCCCGTCGAGGCGGGGGTCATCACCGCCGACGGCGCGCCCGCCGAAATCACCTCCGCCGCAGCGGCGCAACTCGCCCGGATCGGGCCGAACCGGCATCCGACGACGATCGATCTCGACGGTCTCGGCAGCTACCGAGTGATTGCCAATCACTCACAAGGCCCGGAGGAGACGATCGTGGTCGGCCTGCCGACCTCTGATGTCGACGACACGTTGTTGTGGGTGCTGGTGATGTTCTGCGTGGTCGGTGTCGTAGCGCTGATCGCTGCGACGACCGCGGGCATTCTTGTGATTCGGCGCCAACTCGCCCCGCTGTCAAGGGTTTCCGCGGCGGCCCGACAGGTGGCCGACCTCGAGCTCGACCGTGGCGAGGTTCGGCTGCCCACGCCGATCGTCCGGGTCGACCCGGCGAGTGCGCACACCGAAATCGGCCAACTCGGCTCCGCGCTGAACCGGATGCTCGACCGCATTGCCGGCGCGTTGTCAGTGCGGTATGCCAGCGAGATGCGGGTCCGTCAGTTCGTCGCCGACGCCAGCCACGAGCTGCGCACACCACTGGCGGCGATTCGCGGCTATACCGAACTGGCGCAACGCAAACAGGACGATCTGCCCGACGATGTCGCACACGCGATGAACCGGGTGGAGTCCGAGACCGAGCGGATGACCCAGCTCGTCGAGGACATGTTGCTGCTTGCGCGACTCGACACCGGGCGGCCGCTGGAGCGGGAACAGGTTGACCTGACCCGCCTTGTCGTCGACTCCGCCAGCGACGCCCATATCGCGGGCCCCGACCACGAGTGGTCGTTGGACCTGCCGGATGAGCCCGTCGTCATCAGGGGCGACGAGGCCCGCCTGCATCAGGTGCTCGCGAATCTGCTCGCCAATGCGCGGACGCATACGCCCTCGGGAACATCGGTCACCACGGCGTTGACCGTCGATGCGAACACCGCGGTTCTGACTGTGACCGATGACGGGCCCGGAATTCCGGTGTGGTTGCAGCCCGAGATCTTCGAGCGGTTCGCCCGCGGGGATTCGTCCCGGTCCCGTCGCGGTGGCAGCACCGGGTTGGGCCTCGCGATCGTCGCCGCGGTGGTCAGGGCCCACCACGGCACCATCGACGTACAGAGCGTGCCGGGCAGGACCGAATTCGTGGTGAGGCTTCCGGTCAACTCACAGCCAAGCCACAGCGGCGACAAACTCGACACCTAGTCGCCTGCAGGAGGATCGACCAGGTGACGACCCTGGCGTTCCCCGCCGAGCAGACAGGGACTCGCACACAATCTGGCCGACCCGTGCGATTCCGCGTTCACCGGCTTGCGCGTGGGCCCAGCTCGCACAGAGTCGGGTTCATTGCACTGCTCGCGTTGACCGCACTGCTGTACCTGTGCAACCTGTCGGCGAACGGCTGGGCGAACAGTTTCTATTCCGCCGCCGCGCAGGCCGGTGCGAGCAACTGGACGGCCATGCTGTTCGGTTCGAGCGATGCCGCCAACGCGATCACCGTCGACAAGACTCCCGCATCGTTGTGGCTCATGGACATCTCGGCGCGCATCTTCGGGCTGAACCCGTGGAGCGTACTCGTGCCGCAGGCGCTCGCCGGAGTGGCCGCCGTCGCGCTACTCTACGCCGCCGTCCGACGGGTCAGTGGACCCGGCGCTGCACTGCTGGCCGGTGCGATCATGGCGCTGACGCCCATCGCCGCGTTGATGTTCCGGTTCAACAACCCCGACGCGCTGCTGGTGCTCTGCCTGGTCGCGGGCGCGTACTGCACGCAGCGGGCGTGCGAAAAGGACAGCAGCCGTTGGTGGTTGGTCGCGGCGGGCGCCGCGGTCGGCCTCGGGTTTCTGGCCAAGATGCTGCAGGCATTCCTCGTGCTGCCGGGATTCATCGCGGCGTACGTGGTGACGGGACATCGCCCGGTGGGTCGGCGGCTGCTCGACGCGGGCTGTCTCCTCGTGGCGACGGTCGTCTCGGCTGGGTGGTATCTGCTCCTCGTCGAGGTGTGGCCGTCGAACGCCCGGCCGTACATCGGAGGATCGCAGCACGACAGCATCGTCGAATTGGCCTTGGGCTACAACGGGATCGGCCGGCTGACCGGCGATGAACCCGGCGGGCTCGGCAATCTGAACTTCGACGTCGGCTGGTCGCGACTGTTCGGTCACGGAATGGGCGCCGACATCGCCTGGCTGTTGCCCGCCGCGGTGATCGCCCTCGGCGCCATCGTCGTTCTCACCAGGCGGGCTCCCCGAACCGATCCGGTTCGGGCGGCAGCGTTCATCTGGGGCGGCTGGCTGCTCGTCACCGCGGCGGTCTTCAGCTTCATGAACGGCATCGTGCACCCGTACTACACCGTTGCGCTCGCCCCCGCCATCGCCGCGTCGGTAGGCATCGGCGCAGCGGGCCTGTGGCAGAACCGTTTCCGGCTACCCGCCGCCACCGCGCTGTCGGGCATCGTTCTGGTCAGCGCAATCCTCGCGTGCGTGCTGTTGGCTCGGACCGACGGCTGGCTGCCCTGGCTGCGGGCCGTCGTCGCCGTCGGGGGAGTGGCCGCTGCCACGCTGCTGTTGGTGGTCGGCCGGCTGAACACGGTCACCGCGCGCTCGCTGGCATGCCTGGCTGTGGTGGCGTCCCTCGCGGCGCCTGCTGCGTATTCCATTGCGACGGCCGCGACTCCCCACACAGGGGCGATACCGTCGGTGGGCCCGTCGGGCCGTGGTGGGTTCGGGCAGCAGGGGCCCGGTGGTCTGTTGAGCGCCCCGACCCCGGGAGCCGGCCTGGCCGCCACACTGGCCGGCGACGCGAATGACTTCACGTGGGTCGCGGCGGCCCTTGGTTCGAACAATGCGGCGGGTTACCAATTGGCCACTGGAGCACCGGTGATGGCGGTCGGCGGTTTCAACGGAACCGATCCATCGCCGACGCTGCAGGAGTTCCAGCGCTACGTCGCCGACAAGCAGATTCACTACTTCATCCGCGGCCGGTTGATGATGGGCCGGTGGGGAGCCTCGGCCTCCGGCAGCCGCGAAGCGTCCGACATCGCGGAGTGGGTGGAGACCCACTTCGCGCCGACGGTCGTCGACCGCGTGGTCATCTACGACCTGACCCAGACACCGAAGAACTCATAGCTCAGTCATAGCTTCACCCCACGGGGCGAACAGCCAGCTGCTCAACCATTGGTGTCATGACCGATATCGCCCTCGAGGCTGACGCCAGTGCCGCTCGTCGCGTTCGTTTCGAATCTCGGCCGAACGCGGCGATCGCGGCGCGTGCCGCAGGCGTGCCCGTGCTCGATGTGGTGATCCCGGTGTACAACGAGCAAGCCAAGCTGGCGGACTCGGTGTACCGGCTGCACCGCCATCTGCGGGACCAGTTCCCCTTCCCGGCGCGCATCACGATCGCAGACAACGCCAGCGTCGATGGCACGCCCCGAATCGCGGAAGCCCTCGCCTCAGAACTCGCCGATGTCCGGGTGGTGCGG
Organism: uncultured Actinomycetota bacterium; assembly: GCA_963713225.1. Taxonomy (GTDB): domain Bacteria; phylum Actinomycetota; class Actinomycetes; order Mycobacteriales; family Mycobacteriaceae; genus Mycobacterium. The sequence goes on from CAVQLB010000011.1 coordinate 71,288, forward strand.
CTCGAGCAGAAGGGCCGCGGCCGCGCACTGCACTCGGTGTGGTCGACGTCGGACGCCCCGGTGCTCGCGTACATGGACGTCGACCTGTCAACCGATCTGGCGGCACTGGCCCCCCTTGTCGCGCCGCTGATCTCGGGCCACTCCGACCTTGCCATCGGTACCCGGCTGCGCCGCGGCGCCCGCGTGGTGCGCGGCCCCAAGCGGGAGATCATCTCGCGCTGCTACATCCTGATCCTGAAATCCACTCTCGCCACGGGATTCTCCGATGCGCAGTGCGGTTTCAAGGCGGTGCGCGCCGACGTCGCCCAGCGCCTGCTCCCGCACATCACCGATACCGGCTGGTTTTTCGACACCGAATTGCTGGTGTTGGCCGAACGCACCGGTCTGCGCATCCACGAAGTGCCTGTGGACTGGGTCGACGATCTCGACAGTCGAGTCGACATCGTCGCCACCGCAACCGCTGATCTCAAGGGCATCGCCCGGCTGCTGCGCGGCTTCGCCAGGGGCTCGATACCCGTGCAAACGCTTGCGGCACAGCTCGGTTCCTCACGCGGGGCCGCGCCGCCCGGATCCCTTCTGCGGCAATCGGTGCGGTTCGCGAGCGTCGGGGTGGCCTCCACCGTCGCGTACGTTCTGCTGTTCATGCTGCTGCACGGCTGGCTCGGCGCCCAGGCCGCGAATCTGATCGCGCTGCTCGTCACCGCGATCGGCAACACCGCGGCCAATCGCCGCTTCACGTTCGGCATGGCCGGCCGCACGGGCGTGGGCCGACACCATGTCGAAGGACTCATCGTGTTCGGCATCGCGCTCGCCATCACCAGCGGCGCGTTGGCCACCCTGCACCTCGTCGTCGCCGCGCCCGGCCGTTACATCGACGCGATCGTCCTCGTCGCCGCCAACCTGCTCGCCACCGCGGTGCGATTCGTACTCCTGCGCGGCTGGGTGTTCCACCCACGCCGAAACCGGCGATCGACCCGAAATGCGAAGGAAAGCAACCGATGACGATCACTTCTGACGTAGTCACACCCCCGGTCGTCGTACTCGACGAGGCGCCGACTGGCAGGCCGCGCTGGGTCACGCCCGCGCTGCTGGGGTTGTTGGCGGCCACAGCGGTGCTGTACCTGTGGGGCCTCGGCTCGTCGGGGTGGGCCAACAGTTACTACGCGGCTGCGGCGCAGGCGGGCACGCAGGACTTGACAGCGTGGTTGTTCGGATCCCTGGATCCGGGTAACGCCATCACGGTCGACAAGCCCCCCGCCGCAATGTGGGTGATGGGGTTGTCCGGCAGGCTCTTCGGGTTCAGCGCGTTCACCATGCTGCTACCGCAAGCCCTGATGGGCATCGGTGCGGTCGCGCTGCTGTACGCCGCCGTCCGGCGCTGCAGCGGACCTGCGGCAGGCCTGATCGCCGGCGCGGCGCTCGCGGTGACGCCGGTGGCCGCGTTGATGTTCCGGTTCAACAACCCCGACGCCCTGCTGGTCCTGCTGTTGGTGGCGGCCGCTTACTGCGTGGTGCGGGCCACCGAGACGGCCAGCACCCGATGGATGGCGTTGGCCGGCTGCGCAATCGGCTTCGCGTTCCTGACGAAGATGCTTCAAGCCTTTCTGGTGGCACCGGGGTTGGCGCTGGCGTTCCTGGTCGCCGCGCCGGTCGGGCTGTGGCCGCGCATCTGGAAGCTGATGGTCGGTGCGGCCGCCATGGTCGCTTCGGCGGGTTGGTATGTCGCGTTGGTCAGCCTGTGGCCCGCTGAGTCCCGGCCGTACATCGGCGGCTCCACCGGCAACAGCCTGCTGCAATTGGCGTTGGGCTACAACGGGATCGACCGCATGGTCGGCGGCGCCGGTCCCGGTGGAGGACATCCCGGTGGCCCTCCACCCGGCGGCGGCCCTGGCGGTGGCCCCGGCGGCGCGGGCACTCTGTTCTTCGGCGGCGAACCCGGCATCGGCCGGATGTTCGGGTTGTCGATGGGGACCGAGGCGTCGTGGCTGCTTCCCGCCGCGTTGATCGGATTGGCCGCCGGACTGTGGCTCACCCGCGGTACGCCGCGAACCGGCCGACTCCGCGCGAGCCTGCTGCTCTGGGGTGGTTGGCTCCTGGTGACCGCCGCGGTGTTCAGCTTCATGGACGGCACCATCCACCCGTACTACACCGTCGCCCTTGCCCCGGCGATCGCGGCGCTGGTCGGCATCTCGGTGCGCGAGCTGTGGCGTACGAAGGACCGGCTCCCAGCGCGGCTCGTGCTGGCAGCCATGTCCGTGGCGACCGGCGCATGGGCGTTCGTTCTGTTGGAGCGCACGCCGGAGTGGATGCCTGCGCTGCGGTGGGTAGTGCTGACCGGATCGGTGGTGGCAGCGGCGATGCTTGCCGTCGGCGCGCATCGACGGGGACGGGCCACGGCGGTACTGGCCGTCGGGGCAATACTCTGCGCGGCAGGCGCGTCGGCCGCCTACACCGTTGAAACCGTCGCGACCGCACACAACGGACCGATGACGACGTCGGGTCCGAGCAAGGGCGACGACGGGTTCATGCGTCACGGTCCCGGCGGCCAGCACGCGGACAATCCCGCGCTCGCCGAGCTTGTGCAAGGCCTCGACAACCGTTGGGCGGCAGCCAGTGTCGGATCGTTCACGGTGAGCAGCCTCGAACTGAAGACCGGTGCCTCGATCATGGCGATCGGCGGATTCACCGGCGGCGACGACTCGCCGACGCTGGCGCAGTTCCAGGCCTACGTCGCCAACCACGACGTTCGCTACTTCATCGCGGGTGAACGCTTCGGCCCGCGCGGCCATCGCGGCGGCAGCGCCAGCGAGATCACTGCGTGGGTGCAGCAGAATTTCACGCCGTTCCACGTAGGCGACGCCACGGTCTACGACCTCAGCGCGGGCAAGCAATCGCCGTGATTCTGACTCGTGGCGCGCCGCGGCCGTGTTGTTATCGTCGGGTGGTTTGCCATCGAGCAAGGAGGTCGGAATGTCTGTGACCGACGAATACCTGAAGAACAACGAGGAGTACGCGAAGAACTTCTCGGGCCCGCTGCCGTTGCCGCCGAGCAAGCACGTGGCGGTGGTGGCGTGCATGGATGCCCGGCTCGACGTCTACCGAATCCTCGGCTTGGACGATGGGGAGGCGCACGTCATCCGCAACGCGGGCGGAGTGGTCACCGACGACGAGATCCGCTCGCTGGCGATCAGCCAGCGGCTGCTCGGCACCAAGGAGATCATCCTCATCCACCACACCGACTGCGGCATGCTGACCTTCACCGACGACGATTTCAAGCGGTCCATCCAGGACGAGACCGGCATCAAGCCGGAGTGGGCCGCCGAGGCGTTCCCGGACGTGGACGAGGATGTGCGTCAGTCGATTCGCCGGATCGAGGCGAGCCCGTTCGTCACCAAGCACGAATCGCTGCGCGGGTTCGTCTTCGACGTCGCCACCGGAAAACTCAACGAGGTCAAGACTTGAGCATGGCCGCCCGCGTGGGCGTCGGGTAGCGGGTAAACGCGTACGCCGGAGGGGTCGGCGGTCAATGATGTCCACATGGCCTTGCAGCACGCGACGCCGGCCGACGAGAACGGCGCCGCCGTGCAGCTCAACGCGACCGCCCCGGTGCCATACGCGTCGAGCAGTTTGCGGAACCCCTTTCCGCCCATCGCCGACTACGCCTTCCTTTCCGACTGCGAGAACAGCTGTCTGATCTCTTCAAGTGGATCCGTGGAGTGGCTTTGCGTGCCACGGCCCGATTCGCCCAGCGTGTTCGGGGCGATCCTGGACCGCGGCGCCGGGCACTTCCGGTTGAGCCCCTACGGCATCACGGTCCCTTCCGCCAGGCGTTACCTGCCGGGCAGTCTGATCCTGGAGACCAGCTGGCAGACCCACACCGGCTGGATGATCGTCCGCGACACGCTGGTGATGGGCCAATGGCGCGACATCGAGACGCGGTCGGGGACGCATCGCCGCGTACCGATGGACTGGGACGCCGAGCACATCCTGCTGCGCACCGTGCGCTGCGTGAGCGGCACCGTCGAGATGGTGATGGACTGCGAGCCGTCGTTCGATTACCACCGGGCCAGCGCGAACTGGGAGTACTCGGCCAGTGGATATGGCGAAGCCGTTGCGCGGGCCCATCACGATCCGGACGCGCACCCGACGCTGCGGCTGACCACCAACCTGCGCATCGGGCTGGAGGGCCGCCAGGCGCGGGCGCGCACGAGGCTGAAACAGGGCGACAACGTCTTCGTCGCGTTGAGTTTTTCGAAGCATCCCTCGCCCCAGACCTACGACGAGGCCGTCGACAAGATGTGGACGACCAGCGAGTGCTGGCGGCAATGGATCAACATCGGCAACTTCCCGGATCATCCGTGGCGGTCGTACTTGCAGCGCAGCGCGTTGACGCTGAAGGGATTGACGTATTCGCCGACCGGAGCGCTACTGGCGGCGAGCACCACGTCGCTGCCGGAAACCCCTCAGGGGGAACGTAACTGGGACTATCGCTACTCCTGGATCCGCGATTCGACGTTCGCGCTGTGGGGCCTGTACACATTGGGTCTGGATCGCGAGGCCGACGATTTCTTCTCCTTCATCGCCGACGTGTCCGGCGCGAATGACGACGAGCGCGATGAACTTCAGGTGATGTATGGCGTTGGCGGAGAGCGCAGCCTGGTCGAGGAGGAGCTGCACCACCTGTCCGGCTACGACAATGCGCGCCCGGTGCGGATCGGCAACGGCGCCTACAACCATCGGCAGCATGACGTCTGGGGTTCGATGCTGGACTCGGTGTATCTGCACGCCAGGTCCCGCGAGCAGATTCCGGAGACGTTGTGGCCGGTGCTCAGGCATCAGGTGGAAGAGGCGATCAAGCACTGGCGCGAGCCCGACCGCGGGATCTGGGAGGTCCGCGGCGAGCCGCAGCACTTCACCTCGAGCAAGATCATGTGCTGGGTGGCGCTGGACCGTGGGGCCAAGCTGGCCGAGCTGCATGGCTGGACGAGACACACCCAGGAGTGGCGCGCCATCGCCGAGGAGATCAAGGCCGACATCCTGGCCAACGGCGTGGACTCTCGCGGGGTGCTCACCCAGCGCTACGGCAGCGACGCACTGGACGCCTCGCTGCTGCTGGCCGTGCTGACCCGGTTCCTGCCGCCCGACGACCCGCGGTTACGCGCGACGGTGCTGGCCATCGCCGACGAGCTCACCGAGGAAGGGCTGGTGCTGCGGTATCGCGTCGAGGAGACCGATGACGGCCTTTCCGGCGAGGAGGGCACCTTCACGATCTGCTCGTTCTGGCTGGTGTCGGCGCTGGTCGAGATCGGCGAGATCCACCGGGCAAAGCGTCTGTGCGAGCGGTTACTGTCCTTCGCCAGCCCGCTGCATCTGTACGCGGAGGAGATCGAACCGCGCACCGGGCGACATCTGGGCAACTTCCCGCAGGCGTTCACCCACCTGGCGCTGATCAACGCCGTGGTGCACGTCATCCGCGCCGAAGAAGATGCGGACGGGTCCGGGGTGTTCCAGCCCGCGAATGCTCCGACCTAGACGGCTAGTGCACTGGCCGCCGGCAGCAAACTGGTCATCGATTGTTCGAGAATCAGAAGCCTTAATGTCGCAGCGACAGCACTAGTTTCACGCGTGGCGCCATGAAGGCGAGCCCGAAAAGAACTGCGGCAAATGGAAAGTTACGGGCTGGACAGGATTGTGAATCCTCCGATTTCCTTGGGCTCCCGGCGTACTGTCGGCCCCCTTCCCCGGGGAATTCGGGAGCAGCGCTGACCAGCCCTCAGCGACGGCTAAAGAGGAGCCGAAGCATGCGAATTGTTGTTGATCTAAACCGGTGTCTGGGATACGCGCAATGCGTCCCGCTCGCGCCGGACGTCCTCCAACTGCAAGGGGAGGAAGCTCTCGTATACGACCCCAATCCCGATGACTCGCAACGTCAGCAGGTCGCGCGGGCAGTGGCGTCCTGCCCGGTGCAGGCGATCATCGCGGAAATGGACCCCCCAGCGGACAGGACGACGAAGTGAGGACGCACCCGCTGGTCGCCGACCTCGTTAGGACGTTCAAGGCGGAGGGTCGGATCGTCATCGTCGGTGCGTCGCTGGCCGGGCTGCGTGCCGCGGAAGCGTTGCGCGACGAGGGGTTCACTGGCTCGCTGACCATCATCGGTGACGAGGTCCACGAGCCGTACGATCGGCCGCCACTGTCCAAGCAGGTGCTCAAGGGATGGGTGCCCGCGGGTAACACCAAGCTGCCGCGCCTGCGGGAGGTCAACGCGGACTGGCGTCTAGGCGTGGCGGCCACCGGATTGGACCGCGACAGCCGGGAGGTGTTGCTCGCCAACGGTGACAAGGTGCCCTACGACCGGTTGCTGATCGCGACCGGCGTCCGCTCCCGCGCCTGGTTCAACCCCGAAGAGGCCAAGCTGAAGGGCCTTTACACCCTGCGGACCAGCGATGACGCGGCCGAGTTACAGGCGGCGTTAAAGGCCAGGCCGAAGCGGGTGCTGATCGTCGGCGCCGGCTTCATCGGCTCCGAGATGGCCTCGGTCTGTCGCGATCTCGGATTGGACGTGACGGTCGCGGAACGGTCCAGCGCACCGCTGGTCGGGCCGCTCGGCGGGGTGATCGGCGATATCGCCGCCAAGATGCAGCGTGACGCCGGAGTCGACCTGCGTACCGGTGTGGCGGTGGAATCGCTGAAAGGCGACGCTGACGGGCACGTCCGGCAGGCTCAGTTGTCGGACGGGACCCTGCTCGACGTCGACGTGGTGGTGGCGTCGCTGGGGTCCGTCCGCAACATCGAATGGCTCGAAGGCGCCGAGTTGGCTGCCGGGTTCTGGGGCGTGGCCTGCGACGCCGGGTGCCGCGCATTCGACATCAACGGCGTGGTGACCGACAGCATCTTCGTCGCCGGCGACATCGCGCGGGCACCGCATGTGCTGTACGAGTACCAGTTCATGGCGATCGAGCACGTGGATGCCGCGGTACTCGGCGCCCAGACCGCGGCGCACAACATGGTCAACGTCGAGACCGGACGGCGTCCGCATCTGCCGCTGCCGCAGTTTTGGTCCGGCCAGTTCGGCGTAAACATCAAGGGCGTTGGCGTGTGCTCCTTCGGTGATGAGATCGTCTTCACCCAGGGCTCCGTCGAGCATCTTCGTTTCGCCGCCGCCTACGGCAAGAAAGGCCGCATCGTCGGAGCCGTCACCTTCAACCACGGCAAGTGGCTGGAGTATTACGGCAGACTCATCGAACAATCGGCGCCCTTCCCGCCCCCGCCACCGGGCTACGACGCACCGGCTAACGCCGAGCCGATGTCGGCCCGCTTCCCGGATCCGCGCGAGCCGACCGGGATTCCCGACGTCGTGCTCACCGGCCACGACCCGACTTCGCGGGGCGCCGAATTCCGCCCCAAAGCCCGCTAGAACGGAGCCGCCATGACAACCGCAGAAACCGCCTGGACCGAGGCGATGAGGTACGAGAACCGTCACGATCCCTACCGGTTCTTCGACGAGCTCCGTAAGACGCCCGTCGTGCAGGTGGCCGACAAGGTCTACGTCGTCACCGGCTACCGCGAGCTACTACAGCTCGCGCACGACCCGCACGTCAGCTCTGACATATCGAAGAGTCCCATCTCGGCCCAGCCGGCAGCCGATGCGCCCGACGTCGGCGCCGAACACATGCAGGCCTACGGCCGCGAACCGAGCCTGATCGTGTCCGACCCGGCCAAGCACGACAAGCAGCGCAGGCAGGTCATGCGGCACTTCGCGCCGCCGCATTCGCCGAACGTCATCCCCGACATGGCAGCTGACATCCAGACGCTGTGCAACGACAACTTGGACGGAGTCAAGGCCAAGGGCGGCAACACCTTCGACGTCGTCGACGACTACGCCTATCCGGTGCCGGTGGCGGTCATCTGCCAGATCCTCGGCGTCCCGTTGAAGGACGAACCCACCTTCCACGGCTGGATCTTCGACTTCATGGCGGGCGCGGACATGGGCCCGGACGCCGCCACCGAAGAAGGGCAGGCCCGCAAGCAGAAGGGCAAGGAAAGCAGCGCGGCGCTCACCGCGTACATGGCCGACCTGATCCAGGGGTTCTTGACGGAACCGAAGGACAACGTGCTGTCCAAGCTGGTGAACGACAAGGACGGTCCGGACGGGCCGATGACGCCCAAGGAGGCCGCGTCCAACGCGATGCTGCTGCTGATCGCCGGGCACGACTCGACGGTCAACACCATCGCGCACTGTGTCCTGACACTGCTGCGCAATCCCGAGTCGATCGAGTTGCTCGCGCGAGAAACCGGAACTGATCCCGAAGGCGATCGAGGAAGTCCTGCGGCTGCAGTCGGCCGTCCAGTTCTTCCCCAGCCGCAGCGTCACCGCCGACGTCGAGGTCGGCGGGACGGTCATCCCCGCGGGCTCGGCGGTGCACCTGCTGTACGGCGCGGCCAACCGCGATCCCAAGCGATTCCCCGACCCCGAGAAGTTCGACATCCAGCGCCCGGACAACCAACACGTGGGTTGGGGCCGCGGAGTACACAGTTGCGTCGGCGGTCCACTGGCACGCCTGGAGGTCAACATCGCATTGGAGACGTTCCTGCGGCGCGTCGAGAACCCGCGGCTGGTCGTCGACCCGCCGCCCTACCGGGTGAACCAGGTGTTCCGCGGTCCGCTGCATCTCGAGGTCGAGTTCGACCGGATCACGGACTGAGGTGAAGGCCTTCCAGTTCGTCGAATGGCAACAGCCGGGCCAACTCCGGGACGTGCCGGTGCCGGAACCGGGGCCGGGGGAGGTGCTGGTCAAGGTCGGCGGCGCCGGTGCATGCCATTCGGATCTGCACTGTTGGAAGCACCCGCTGGGCACCGCGACTTACACGCTGCCGTTCACCCTCGGGCACGAGAACGCCGGCTGGGTCGAGACGATGGGCCCGGGTGCAACGGGTTTCGCGCCCGGTGACCCCGTCATCGTCTACGGCCCGTGGGGTTGTGGACTGTGCATGAATTGTCGCCAGGGAATGGAGAACTACTGCCAGACACCGGGGAAGCCGAGCCCGGGCGGGCTGGGTGGCACCGACGGCGGCATGGCCGAGTATCTCCTCGTCCCGTCGACGCGCTATCTGATCCCGCTGGGCGATCTCGATCCCCGTGAGGCGGCGCCGCTCACCGACGCGGGGCTGACCAGCTACCACGCCGTGAAACGGTCGGTGCATCTGCTGGGGCCGGGTTCGACGGCGGTGGTGATCGGTGCCGGGGGTCTGGGTCAGATGGCCATCCAGGTGCTCAAGGCGCTGGCCTCGGCGACAACCGTTGTCGCGGTGGATACTTCGGCCGACAAGCTGAAGATCGCCAAGACGATGGGCGCCGACGAGGTGCTGATCTCCGGCGACGATGCGGTCAAACGCATCAAGGACATGACGCAGCGGTCAGGGCGCCGAACTCGTTCTCGATCTTCGTCGGCGTCAACCCGACACTCACGATGGCAGCTCAGGTGTCACGGGTGCTCGGGCACCTCACCATCGTCGGGCTCGGCAACGCCGCCCTCCCGGTGAACTTCAACAGCCCGGCGAAGGAATGCTCCGTCGCGTCGCCGTTCTGGGGCACCATCCCCGAGCTGATCGAGGTCATCAGCCTCGCCCAGACCGGCAAAGATCAAGATGCTGGTCGAACACTTCGCGCTCGACGACGCGGCGCACGCCTACCACCTGTTGCACGACGGCAAGATCCAGGGACGCGCCGTCATCACACCTCACGGCTGACTCAGCCGACCTTGTAGGTGGCGATCGCCTTCGCCACCGCTTCTCCGTCGGGAGTGACGACGTCCACATCGCAGTTGACGAGTGTCTTGCCTCGACGCAGTACGCGGCCGACACCGATGAGATCGGTGGACCGTGCCGGCGCAAGGAACTGCATCGACATCGACGTCGTCACACCCCGCAGCGAGTCGGGCACCTCGGCGCCCGCCCAGGCGGCGGCCATCACCGTGACGTCGGCCAGCGCGGCGATCGCCCCGCCGTGCACCATGTCGCCGAGCGTGACGTTGGTGGGATCCCACGGCATCCGCAGCCGCACCTCGTCGCCGTCGAGCACCTCGGCGACGATGCCGAGCTTGGCGACGAACGGCGAGGCGGGGAGGAACTGCGCCATGACCTCGGCGCCGGTCTGAGCTGCTGTGTTGGTCGACATGACAGGTAAGTGTCGGGGAGTCCGCAAAGCGTTTCAATTACCTCCCAGGTAATCGCGAGCGTGCGTGTCTGCGGCCGACACGCCGCGCTGGAGCCGCATTCTGCGCACGCTCGGCGGGAGACAACATTGACATCGCAGGCCAAGACTGGTTTCATATCCGATTAAGCCTATAATCTTGGTCATATCTACCAATTTAACGAGGAATCGATGACGACCGCGCAAGAGTCGAAACAGACTGCCGGACGCTACGAGCTCAGCCACCTGCGGGCGCTCGAGGCCGAGGCGATCCACATCATCCGGGAGGTGGCCGCCGAGTTCGAGCGGCCGGTGCTGCTGTTCTCCGGCGGCAAGGACTCCATCGTCATGCTGCACCTGGCGCTCAAGGCGTTCCGGCCCGGCCGGCTGCCGTTCCCGGTCATGCACGTCGACACCGGGCACAACTTCGACGAGGTCCTCGAGACCCGCGACGAGACTGGTCGGCGAGTCGGGGGTGCGACTGATCGTCGCCAAGGTGCAGGACGACATCGACGCAGGCCGCGTGGTCGAGACGATCCCGTCGCGCAATCCGATGCAGACCGTCACGCTGCTGCGCGCCATCCGCGAGAACAAGTTCGACGCCGCGTTCGGAGGGGCGCGCCGCGACGAGGAGAAGGCCCGCGCCAAGGAGCGGGTGTTCTCGTTCCGCGACGAGTTCGGCCAGTGGGACCCCAAGGCGCAGCGGCCCGAACTGTGGAATCTGTACAACGGCCGCCACCACAAGGGCGAGCACATCCGGGTGTTCCCGCTGTCCAACTGGACCGAGTTCGACATCTGGTCCTACATCGGCGCCGAGAAGATCAAACTGCCGTCGATCTACTACGCGCACCGCCGCGAGGTGTTCGAGCGCGACGGAATGCTGCTGGCCGTGCACAAGTACCTGCAGCCGCGCAAGGAGGAGGAAGTCGTCGAGAAGACCGTGCGATTCCGCACCGTCGGCGACGTCACCTGCACCGGCTGCGTGGAATCGCTGGCCGGGACGGTGTCCGAGGTGATCGCCGAGACCGCGGTGTCGCGGCTGACCGAACGCGGCGCCACCCGCGCCGACGACCGGATCTCCGAGGCAGGCATGGAAGACCGTAAGCGGGAAGGCTACTTCTGATGACCACGCTTCTGCGCCTGGCCACCGCCGGCTCCGTCGACGACGGCAAGTCCACGCTCATCGGCCGTCTGCTGTACGACTCCAAGGCCGTGATGGAAGACCAGCTGGCCTCGGTGGAACGCACCTCGAAAGAGCGCGGACACGACTACACCGACCTGGCGTTGGTGACCGACGGCCTGCGCGCCGAGCGTGAGCAGGGCATCACGATCGATGTCGCCTACCGCTACTTCGCCACGCCCAAGCGGAAATTCATCATCGCCGACACCCCCGGGCATACCCAGTACACCCGCAACATGGTCACCGGGACCTCGACCGCACAGCTGGCGATCGTGTTGGTCGACGCCCGCCACGGGCTGCTCGAGCAGTCGCGTCGGCACGCGTTCCTGGCGTCCCTGCTCGGCATCCGTCACATCGTGCTGGCCGTGAACAAGATGGACTTGATCGACTGGGATCGCGAACAGTTCGAGAAGATCCGCGACGACTTCCATGAGTTCGCGGCGCGTCTCGACGTACACGACGTGACCACGATTCCGCTGTCGGCTCTGCTCGGCGACAACGTGGTGACCAAGTCGGAGAAGACCCCGTGGTACGACGGACCGTCGCTGCTGTCGCACCTCGAAGAGGTCTACATCGCGGGCGACCGCAACCTGGTCGACGTACGGTTCCCGGTCCAGTTCGTGATCCGGCCGCAGACGCACGAGCACACCGACCACCGCAGTTATGCGGGCACCGTCGCCAGCGGTGTCATGCGTCCCGGTGACGAGATCGTCGTCCTGCCCACCGGGAAGACGAGCAGCATCACCACGATCGAGGGTCCCGCCGGGCCCGTGCAGGAGGCCTTCCCGCCGATGGCGGTGTCGATCAGCCTCGCCGACGATATCGACATCTCGCGTGGTGACCTGATCGCCCGGCCGAACAACCAGCCAAGGGTGACACAGGATTTCGACGCCACGGTGTGCTGGATGGCCGACGAGGCTTCACTGGAGCCGGGCCGCGACTACATCATCAAGCACACGACGCGCACCACGCGGGTCAAGGTGACGGCGCTGGACTACCGGCTCGACGTCAACACGCTGCACCGCGACAAGACCGCCACCGCGCTCAAACTCAATGAGCTGGGCCGCATCTCGCTGCGCACGCAGGTGCCGCTGCTGCTCGACGAGTACAGCCGCAACGCCGCAACGGGTTCGTTCATCCTGATCGACCCCAACACCAACGGCACCGTGGCAGCGGGCATGATCCTTCCGTTCGTGACGGCGCGCACGGCGAGCCCAAACACGGTGCGCCACGAATCGCTGTGCACCTCCGAGGACCGGCTGTCGAAGGGCCGGACCGTGTGGTTCACCGGACTGTCGGGATCGGGCAAGTCGTCCGTGGCCATGCTCGTCGAACAGAAACTACTCGAAAAGGGAGCCCCGGCATACGTTCTCGACGGGGACAACCTGCGGCACGGCCTCAACGCAGACTTGGGCTTCTCCATGGCCGACCGTGCCGAGAACCAACGCAGGCTGGCCCATATCGCCGCCATTCTCGCCGACTCCGGCCAGATTGTGCTTGTGCCGGCGATCAGCCCGCTCGAGCAGCATCGCGCGCTGGCACGGCAGGTGACCAATGATGCCGGACTCGACTTCTTCGAGGTGTTCTGCGACACCCCGCTCGAGGACTGTGAACGCCGCGATCCGAAGGGCTTGTACGCCAAGGCTCGTGCCGGCGAGATCACCCACTTCACCGGGATCGACAGCCCATATCAGCGGCCGAAGAACCCCGACCTGAGGCTCACCCCGGAACGCTCGACCGAAGAGCTCGCCGATCTGGTCATCGAGCTGCTGGAAAGCCGGCTGTGACCAACCGCAGCGACGACGACGTCGCCGCCCGGCTGGCCACTGAGGCCGGTGAGCTGCTGCTCGGCGTGCGCGAAGAACTCGCCGATGCGAGTGCGGCCGAGCGCAAGGACGCGGGGGACAAGCGATCCCACGACTTCTTGATGGAAGCCCTCAGCCGCGAACGGCCCCGCGACGCGGTGCTGTCGGAGGAAGGCGTCGACAACCCGATACGCCTCAGCGCCGAGCGAGTATGGATCGTCGACCCGCTGGACGGGACCCGGGAGTTCTCCGAGCTCGGACGAGACGACTGGGCCGTGCACGTCGCGCTCTGGCAGGCCGGTGAACTGGTCGCCGGCGCGGTCGCCCTTCCCGCGCAAGGCGTTACGCTCGCGACGCCGGACGTCGCCCAACCACCGCCCGCGCCGGCCACGCCGCGAATCGTCGTGTCGCGCACCCGCCCGCCTGCCGTCGCGCTCGCGGTCCGTGATGCGTTGAACGGCGTCCTCGTCGAGATGGGCTCGGCGGGCGCCAAAGTGGCATCGGTCGTCCAAGGCCTCGCCGACGTTTACGTGCACGCAGGTGGCCAGTACGAATGGGACTCCGCGGCACCCGTCGCCGTCGCCCGTGCGGCAGGGCTGCACACGTCACGCATCGACGGCTCGCCGCTGATCTACAACCAGGCCGACGTGTTGCTGCCCGACCTGGTGGTGTGCCGACCCGAACTCGCCGACGCGGTGCTGGCCGTCACCCGCTGACTGTGATCGCGCTGCCTATGAAATAGCTGCGTGATCGCTGCGAGTTACGTTGGAAGATAAGTACTTAGCTTGTAGACAGCCACCGCATAGCTGATTCTGAAATTCATGAGCTCGAACTTGTTCACTCGTCGCCTGATGGCGGTGGTCGGCGGTGCAGCCGTGATCACAATGGGCGCACTCACCGCAGGATGCGGCAACAACGGTGAGCAGACGCCCTCTACGACGTCGACCACCACCACAACAACGACGACGCCGCCATCCAGCGCGGCGCCGCCATCGCCGACGGAGAAGGGCATCAACCCAACCGGCGGCAACCTGTTCTCACCTCAGATCCTGGCGCCGCCCGCGCCGACCGAGCCGCCCGGCGTCCACCGCCGCAATTGACACGAAGAGGACGTGAATTGTGTTTATCGGCAGAATCAGTCGTCTTCGGTTGGTCGTCGCCAGTGGCTCCGCGCTGATCGCGATCACCACCTTCGCCGCCGCCTGCGGCACCAGTGGGCAGCAGACACCTTCGTCGACTTCGACGACAACGACGACGACGCCGTCATCGAGCGCAGCGCCGCCGTCGCCGACGGAGAAGGGCGTGAGCCCAACCGGCGGGAACCTCTTCACACCGGGGGTCACCGCCCCTGCGGCACCGAATGTGCCGCCGGGTCAACATCCTGGAATCAATGGAGTCCCGTAGGGATCTGGTTCCAGGTTGGGAAGGATCGACGCAGCCAGGCCGGACCCGTGAGGGTGAGGTCGCCTGCTCGCAGCACGTCGCGCCACGACCGAGCGCCGCGGTGCCAGTCGACGAACGCCAGCGACCCGGCTTCCACCGTCAGGTCGGGTTCGCCGCCGGGGTCGGAGTAGCACACCTCCGCGTCGCCGTGCTCGACCAGCAGCCAGTACCGCCGGTTGGTCGGCGCGCTCGTCGGGGAAGATCAGCGCGACCACAACCCGGCCTGCCGGTAGCGCCGCGCGATTCAACTGCACCTGGCACCATGCCCACAGTGCGAAGCCGGGATCCGATCTCTCGGTCGTGACCTCCATCCATCGCTCACCCCACGCCGCCAGACCGTCGATCACCCCGGCCAGGTCGGCACCGGCTTCGGTGAGGCCATACAGATGGCCACGGCCCTCCGGCTTCGGCCTCGACTGGATGACCCCGGCGCGTTCGAGTTCCTCGAGCCGCTTGAGCAGCATCGACCGCGACATCGTCGGCACGCCCCTGGCGATCGCCGAGAACGTGTCGGCGCCGAACATCAGGTTGCGCACGATCAGCGGATTCCACCGCTCGGCGAGGATCTCCGACGCGCGGGCAACCGGACAGTACTGGTGGTACGTGCCCATGGGTCGATCGTGCCACTGCCGGTCCACGATGGTGGTTCTAAATTCGAACTTCCCCGGACGGGTTTCGGCGCGCACGATCGCGGCATGAAGTCACGAATCGCCGCGGGGCAGGTCTCTACAGCTGCCGCCGAGGTGTACGAGGAGTTCTTTGTGCCCGCACTATTCGCGCAGTGGGCGGCGCCGATGTTGGACGCGGTCGACGCGCACGTGGGTGACCGTCTGATCGACGTCGGGACCGGCACGGGTGTGCTCGCCAGGGCTGCGTTGCGACGAGTGGGCCCGAACGGCTCGGTCGTCGCGGTCGACCCGAACGACGGCATGCTCGCCGTCGCGGCGCGGCTGGCCCCGGAACTGGATGTTCGACGGGGCGTGGCGGAACATTTGCCTGCCGCTGACGGTGAAATGACCTGTACCACATGTCAGTTCGCGTTGATGTTCGTCGAGGACCGGGCCCGCGCCATCAGTGAAATGGCCCGGGTCACCAGGCCCGGTGGGCGAGTTGCGGTCGCGACGTGGGCCGCCATTGCGGAATCACCCGGTTATGCGGCGATGGTCGAACTGCTTGGCGAAGTGCTCGGCGATTGGGCCGCGGAGGCCTTGCGTGCGCCATTCTGCATCGGCACCGCGGACGAGCTCAGCGACCTACTGCAAGTGTCGCTGGGTGATGTGGTGGTGCACCGCCGAGCCGGCGTCGCGCGCTTCGCGTCGCTCAACGAGTGGCTGCACACCGATATCCGGGGATGGACTCTGTCCGACGACGTCGACGACGAGCAGTTCGAGCGATTACGCCGGGCCGCCACCGAACGGCTGGCGCGATTCGTCGGCGCCGACGGGGCGGTGAGTTTTGCGGCGCCCGCCCTGATCGCCACCGCGACGGCGGCTTGAGGCCTACGCTCGGCGGCGTGTCCGAACCTACGACCCTGCGCGCTCTGGCGGCGCTGCCCCAATCACCGGTCAGCCTGGCCGAGTCGACGCTCATCATGATCGACTGCCAGAACACCTACACCCGCGGTGTGATGGAACTCGACGGAGTCGAAACGGCCCTCGACGAAGCGGCCGCCCTGCTCGACCGGGCCCGCTCCGCAGGCATCCCGGTCATCCACATCCAGCATTCCGACGGGCCCGGATCGCTGTACGACATCGAGGGGGAGAGCGGCGCCATCGTGGCCCGCGTCGCCCCGCGCGACGGCGAGGCGGTGGTGGTGAAGAACTACCCGAACTCGTTCGTGCAGACCGATCTTGACGAGCGATTGAAGGCGGCGAACGCGTCGAACCTCGTGCTCGCCGGATTCATGACGCATATGTGTGTGAACTCGACGGCCCGCGGAGCTTTCAACCTCGGATACGCGCCGACCGTGGTGGCCGCGGCGACCGCGACCCGCTCGTTGCCCGGGGTGGGTGGCGATCCGGTGCCCGCGGCGGTCATGCAAGCGGCGAGCCTGGCCGCGGTGGCCGACCTGTTCGCCGTTGTGGTGCCCGCCGGCTCGGGCATTCCGGACTGAGCCGGGACCGATCCAGATGACGCAGCCCCCAACGCAAATCAGCCGGCTCAGCGAGAAGCAGAGCACGTCGCGTGGTGAACTCGACGAACTTCTCGACAGCACGCCCCTGGCCACTATCGCACTCGTCCGCGACGGGCATCCGGTGGTCTTCCCGACCGGCTTCGCCAGGGTCGACGACGAACTCGTCATTCATGGGTCGACGGGTTCACCCTGGATGCGTGCGCTCGCAACGGGCGCCTCGGCCGCTGTCTCGGTCACCGGATTGGACGGAGTCGTGGTGGCGCGCAGCGGGTTCGAGTCCTCATTCCGCTACCGCAGCGCCGTCGTCTTCGGCGCCTTCGAGCGGGTGCCGGAGGCCGACAAGATCCGCTATCTGGAGCGCCTCACCGAGGCGTTCATCCCCGGCCGCGCCGCCGAGTTGCGGCCCAACACCCGCAAGGAACTCGCGGCCACGCTGCCGCTGCGGCTGCCGATCGGCGCGGACAACTGGTCGTTGAAGATCAGCGGCGGCTGGCCCGAAGACCCGGAGGAGGACGTCGCCGGGGACGCGTGGGCCGGTGTGGTGCCGATGACGGTCACCTACGGCGCGCCGTTGCCCTCTCCCGACCTCAGGCCTGGCATCCCGCTGCCCGAGTCGGTGCGGGCGCTGTCCGGCGCCCCGCCGTCAGTCCAGTAGCGCGGTACGACGGTAGAGGTCGACGCGGCGGTCGCCGTGCACGTCGTTGTGCGCGTTGATCCGCTTCACCCGCGACTCGGCGAGGTCGAGATCGGCGGTGATCACGCCGGGCCTGCCGTAATCGGCCATCACGAGCGGATAGCCGTCGGCGTCGATGATGACGCTGCCGCCGATCCAGTCCTGACCGCGCTCCACGCCGACGCGGTCACACACCGCGATCGGCATCCGGTTCATCCCGGCACCCGCCAGCGCCCGCACCATCTCCGTCGGCCGCTCGCCCTCCGGCCGCGGCAGCAGCGGCCAGTTCACCGGTGCGCACAGCAGATCGGCGCCGGCCAGCGCGACCGCCCGAACCCACTCGGGAAACTCGACGTCGTAGCAGATCATCGCGCCGATGCGGCCGTGCACGGTATCCACCACCAACGGAAGGTCGTCACCGCGGTCGAACACCGCGTTCTCGCTGTCCCAGAGGTGTGCCTTGCGGTACACACCGCGCAGACCGGTCGGGTCGACGACGGCCGCGCTGTTGTAGATCGCGTCGCCTGCCGCCTCGGGGAATCCGGCGACGATGGTGAGCCCGAACGTTTCCGCGAGATTGGCCCACTCGGTGATGGCCGGGCCGTCCCGCGTCTCGGCAACGGAGGCGAGTTCTGCGCGGTCGGCGAACACATACCCCGATGACGCCAGTTCGGGCAGCACGACGATCTGCGCGCCGCGGGGCACGATCGCCTGGATCGCGGCTTTGATAGTGGTGCGGTTTCCTGCGGTGTCGCCGATCGACAGCGGGATCTGGGCGCAGGCGACGCGAAGGGTCATAAGTCGATGGTGAAGCACGCCTGACCGGTTCGCACCCGTGTCGATGGCAGAATTCGCAGCATGCGGATGTCGGCCAAGGCGGAGTACGCGGTCAGGGCCATGATCCAGTTGGCATCCGCCGACGAAGGCGCGGTGGTCAAGACCGACGACCTGGCCAAGGCGCAGGGCATCCCGCCGCAGTTTCTGGTCGACATCCTGTCCGACCTGCGCACCGATCGGCTGGTCCACAGCCGCCGCGGGCGCGAGGGCGGCTACGAGCTTGCCCGGCCGGCCGCCGAGATCAGCATCGCCGACGTGCTGCGGTGTATCGACGGTCCACTGGCCAGCGTGCGCGACATCGGGCTCGGTGACCTGCCGTACTCCGGACCGACCGCCGCGTTGACCGACGTCTGGCGCGCGCTGCGGGCCAGCATGCGGTCGGTGCTGGAGGAGACGAGCCTGGCCGACGTCGCATCGGGAGAGCTACCCCGGCACGTGGCAGCAATGGCCTCGGACTACCGGAAGCAAGAGGACAACCGCGGGCACTAACGGGCGCGCCGTCGCCGCGGCCGGGCGCGCATCGCGATGCCGTCGAGCAGCATGCGCAGGCCTCCGTCGAAGTCGTCCTCGACCGATGTCCGCATCGCGACCTCGGAGAGCGCCTCGATGTGCGGGTACTGGGCGCCTGCCACCGCGCCGATCCGTTCCGCGGCTTCGGCGGCAAGCCCGGTGAGGGGGCCGGCCAGTTCGGCCTGAGCCGCACCGGTGACCAGGCCGAGGATGGCGTGGAAGGCGGACAGCCGGTCGGCATCGGCGATGCCGGCCCGGCCGAGTGCAGCCACCAGGGCATCGGCCGCGGCGAAACCGGTCGCCGAGGACATTCGGCGGGTCAGCACCAACGGAATGGCGGCCGGATGTGCGCGCACGCCTTGCCACATCGCGCGGGCGATGCCGTACGCATCCTGCTGCCAGTCGTCGGTCGGGTCGGGCAGCCGCACCTCGGTCACGATCGCGGCCACCACGAGCTCCTCGAGCCCCTCCTTGTCGGCGACGTAGTTGTAGAGCGTCATCGGGCCGGTATCCAGGGCGGCGGCCAGCGACCGCATGCTCAGTGCGCCGACACCCGACTCGTCGACGATGCGCAGCGCCGCGGCGGCGATCTCATCGGTGGTGAACCGTGCCCGCATCAGCAGCTCGACCTTTCACTCTTCGCGCTAGCGGCTCATCGCCCTTGACAAGTACAGCGTACGTAAAGCAGTGTAGCCATACGTACACCGTACTTATAAGGAGATCGCCATGCCTACGACCATTCCGACCCAGCGGATCGACTTTTCTTCGGGCGGCACCCGCTGCGCGGCGTGGCTGACACTGCCGCCCGGCGCCGGCCCGCATCCGGCTGTCGTACTGGTGCACGGCTTCGGTGCGACGCACGACATGATGCTGCCGCAGTACGAGCAGCACTTCGCCTCCGCAGGCATCGCAACATTGGCGTTCGACTACCGCAATACCGGTTCCTCCGACGGCCAACCGCGGCAACATATTTCGCTGCGGGCCCAACGCGCCGATGTGGCAGCGGCATTGGCGTTCGCGATGTCGCGGCCGGAGATCGACCCCGCTCGGGTCGGACTGTGGGGGACCAGCCTGGGCGGGATGAACGTGCTGCGGATGGCGGCGGCACGGGAGGATGTCGCGGTCGCGGTCGTCCAGTGCCCGATGGTGCACGGCCCCGCGGCCGCGCGCAGCCTGGGCGTGGTGGCGCCTCTGCGGCTGGCTCCGTTCATCGCCGTGGATGCGGTGCGGGCCGTCCTGCGGCGGGGGCGGCGCTACGTGCCGATCGTCGGCCCACCGGGCAGCCTCGCGGTGGTCACCATCGCGGGTGCCGAAGCGGGATGGAACTCGACGGTCCCGCCCGGAGGGTATTTCGAGAACCGGGTCGCCGCCGCTGACGCCGTCGGCCTTGTCGTGACGTCGGCGCTCCGGCACGCGCGCCACATCACCGCGCCCCTACTGGTGTGCGTGTGCGACCGGGAAAACCTCATCGATCCGAAATACGTGGAGCTGGCCGCGCGACGAGCGCCCCGCGGTGTCGCCCGCCACTACGACTCCGATCACTTCGAGATCTACCATCCACCGCTGGTCGACCGGGTGCTGGCGGACCAAACCGCTTTCCTACGGGAGCATCTCGGTGTCCGTGCGTGACGTGCTGCGAGATAACGACGAGCGGTTCTCGGCCCTCGCGCGGGGCTTCAGCGCCGATGACTGGTTGCGGCCCAGCCTGTGCGAGCGCTGGTCCAACCACGAGGTGCTCGCCCATCTCGTGGTCGGGGTCAGCGCGCCACTCCGCTCCGTGGTCGGCGCGATGGTGCGCAGCCATGGCTCGTTCGACCGCGCGAACGCGGAGATGGCGCGAACGCTGGCGGCGGCACGCGCACCGGCCGAACTGTTGGACGACTATGAGCGGTTGACCCGCAGTCCACGGGGATTGGGTCGCTACTTTCCGCAGCGCCTGCTCCTCGGCGACCACATCACGCACGAACTCGACATCGTCTTCGCGCTGGACCGTGAGCCGGTGATGTCGTTGGATGCCCTCATCGCGGTGCTGAATACCCAAGTGGCCGCGCCGAACCCGTTCGTTCCCGCGTTCCGCAACAGCAGGGGGCTGCGGCTACGCGCGACAGATGCCGCGTGGAGTCACGGCGAGCGGGGACCGGTGGTCGAAGGCCGCGCCGCCGAACTCGTGTCGGTGCTGGGTAATCGGCCGAGGGTGCTGTCGCGGCTCGGCGGCGACGGCGTCGCCGTGCTCGAATCGCGACTCAGCCTCCAGAGCCGTACGGCCGGGTGAGGATCTCCATGTAGTGGCCGGCCGGGTCCTGAAAGTAGACGCCGCGACCGCCGTCGTTGTGGTTGATCTCGCCCGGTCGGGTTCCCCCTGGGTCGGCCCAGTGCTCCATGCCGCGCCCGCGGATCTTGCCGTAGATGGAGTCGAATTCGTCCTCGGACACCAGGAACGCGTAGTGCTGCGGACGGATCTCCTGGCCGTCGGGAACCTCGGCGTAGTCCAGGCTGACGTCGTTGGCGACCGTCACCGTCAGGAAATGGGCGAACGGCTCCGGGCTCGGAAGGTCGAACAGCTCGGTCAGCCAGGTCGCCGACTGCTTCTTGTCCTTCGCGGCGACGATGGTGTGGTTGAACTTGATGGTCATACTGTTGCCAGTCAACCACTTTGGCCGGAATGCGACAAAGGTGCAGGATGTGGATATGGCCGATGTCAAGGTGCTGACCGGAGAACGGGTCACCCTGCGCGCGCCGCGGCTCGAGGACGCCGAGGAACTCTTCGCCTCGGTCGCCTCCGATCCCGAAGTCACCCGGTACATGTCATGGACAACGCACCCCGACGTCGACGAGACACGGCGGGTGATCACCGAGTTGTTCAACGTGGGCGGCGAACGGACGTGGCTGATCGAGCTTCGAAACAGTGGGGAGATCATCGGGACGTGCGGGTTCCGGCCGGTGCAGGCGCACAGCATGGACTTCGGCTATTACCTGGGGCGGCGGTGGTGGGGCCAGGGACTCATGGCGGAGGTTGTTGCACTCCTTCTCGCCGAGATGGAATCCGATCCACAGGTGTACCGAATCTCTGCGATATGTCATGTCGACAACAAGCGTTCGGCGCGCGTGCTGGAACGGGCCGGCCTGTCGTTCGAAGGCCGGCTGGCCCGGCACACCGTCTTCCCGAACATCAGCACCGAGCCGCAGGATGTCCTGCAGTTCGCCAAGGCGGTCAGGTAGCGACGCCCCGCACCGCCCATGCCCGGGCCGACAACGTGAAACCAGACTCGGCTCCCGCAAGACGGTCGCGCAGCCGCGTCCGAAGCTGCGCGCGGCCGGACTCGGTCAGCGTGGTCACGTACACGCCTGCGGGCCCTTGCCCGCAGAGGAACGGCTGCCAGAAGTCATCGAATGAGGCGAATGCCAGGTCGATGGTCAGCGGCGCTTCTTCGACGTCCCGTAGCCCGACGCCCCGCCACAACGCGGACAATTCGCCCTTGCGGCTCAGCGGCATGCGCCGTTCGTCGCGTTCGGCCGCGGCCGGATCCAGGGCAACGGCCTCATCCCAGAACAGGCGAAGCATCTCCATGCCGTCGCCGTAGTCCCAGACCGCGGCCGCCACAACGCCATCGGGCCGAGTCACCCGCGTCATCTCGAGCACTGCGGCCGAGGCGTCGGGCACGAAGTTCAACACCAGTAGCGACATGACCCGGTCGAACTCTTCGTCGGGGAAGGGCAGCGCCGAGGCGTCGCCAACCTGGAAGCGCACCCCGGCGCCGTCGGCTGCCCGTTGCGCGGCATCGACGAATTCACGCGACGGGTCGAGGCCGACGGCGTGCACGTCCGGGATCGATGCCGCGGCCAACGTCAGCGCGCCTGTGCCGCACCCGACGTCGAGCACAACGTCGCCGCCGCTCACCCCGGCGAAGTCCACGAACAGCGGCGCCAACCTGCGGCTCCACCGTCCCATGAAGCGTTCGTAGCCATCGCTTTCGGAGAACATGCCGCCCTCAGGCTATCCGGCTTCGCGTGATACGAATGAGCTATTGAACCGATGGGAGGCGATGATGCCGAGCGGTTTTGATATGCGGGCGCTTGCGGTCCCGGTGATCGTCGCACCGATGGCAGGGGGTCCGTCGACGCCCGAACTCGCCGCCGCAGGTACCAACGCGGGTGGGTTGGGATTCGTCGCGGCGGGCTACCTGACCGCCGACGCGCTCGCCGAACGCATCATCGCCGCGCGCAAGTTGACCACCGGCCCGCTCGGCGTCAACTTGTTCGCGCCGCAACCCAGCGCCGCCACTCAGGACGGGATCGAGAAGTACGCCGCGGCGCTGGCGCCCGATGCTGAGCGCTACGGGGGCACGCTGGGTGATCCGGTGTACAACGACGATGCCTGGGCGGCCAAGCTCGACGTGCTGCTCGACCTTCGTCCCGAGGTGGCGTCGTTCACGTTCGGTCTGCCGAGCCGGCAGGAATGCACACGGCTACGCGACGCGGGCATCACCACCGTCGGCACCGTCACCACGCTCGACGAGGCGGACGCCGCCGTGGCCTGCGGCGTCGACGCCGTTGCCGTGCAGGGCCCGTCGGCAGGCGGGCATCGCGGCTCCTTCGACCCCGTCGCCGAGCCCAACCCGCAACCGCTGAACGAACTGCTCGCCGCCGTCCGGGAACGGGTCAGCGTCCCGATCATCGCGGCGGGCGGCCTGGTCACCGCCGACGACGTCGACGGCGTGATACGGGCCGGCGCCGTCGCGGCGCAACTCGGAACGGCGTTCCTGCTCGCCGACGAGGCGGGCAGCAGCCCAGTGCACCGCGCTGCGCTGCAGGACCCGCAGTTCACTGAAACCGTTGTGACCAAGTCCTTTTCCGGGCGCTACGCGCGTGGGCTACGCAACCGCTTCATCGACGAGCACGAGGCCCAGGCCCCGTTCGGATATCCCGAGATTCACTATCTGACCGGTCCGTTGCGGGCCGCCGCGGTACGTGCAGGCGACGCCCACGGCACCAATGTATGGGCGGGGACGGGGTTCAAGTCGATCAGGGCGGCACCGGTCGCCCACATCATGAAGGACCTAACCTAGCGCGGTCAATTCAGCCGAAAGTCAGTTTCGGGCTGCGATCATGGCAGCCACGATGCGTTTATTGGTCGTCGAGGACGAGAAGCGACTTGCCGCTGGACCCCCCGGGTCGCTTATTTGGGCGCGATGAGTTCCAGCGCGATGTTGTCGGGGTCGCGGAATTCCAGGATGTACATCACGCCGATGTCCTTGATCGGCTCGTGGGCAACGCCCAGGTCATCGAGTTGCCTTGCTGCATCGTCTAATTCGGACTTGCTGGCGAGCGGGAATGCGAGGTGGTCGAGGCCGGTGCGATCCTCGTCGAACCTGTCATCCGCTCCGGGGCGCAGGCCGACGCGCGAATTGCCGACGTTGTAGATGACGCCGCCGAACAGGAATGCGAACCGTTCCCGCGTTGCGTCGTCGGCATCCTCGGGCATCTCGAGGTTGATCGGCCAGTTGAAGACACTCTCGTAGAACGCCCGCGATCGCGCGATATCGGTGACCGTGAGCCGGATATGCGCGATGGAGGAGGTGTTGATCGCCATCGCACCATGCTGCCAGGCGTCGCCGACACCGGCGGGCATGCCAGAATCGCCGTCGTGCGGGTAGGGATGACGATGCCGGTGATGGAACCGGACCTGGATGCGTCGACGCTGAAGGCCTGGGCCAGGACCATCGACGACGGACCCTTCTCGTCGCTGTGCTGGGGGAGCGGATCGCCTTCGACAACCCCGAGGCGGTGACACTGCTGGGCGCGCTGGCGGCATGGACGGATCGGGTGCGGCTGGTGACGACGGTGGTGGTGCCGCAGCTGCACGACCCGGTGATGCTGGCGAAGGCTCTGGCGACCGGCGACATGCTCAGCGGCGGCCGGCTGACCGTCGGCCTCGGCGTCGGCGGGCGCCTCGAGGATTACCACGCCGTCGGAGCCGACCCCGCGACCCAGACGATGCGCGGCATGGCCGAGAGCGTGGAGGTGATGAAGCGGGTGTGGGCCGGTGAGAAGATCACCGAGTCGGTCCTGCCCGTCGGGCCGGCACCGCTACAACGGGGCGGCCCGCAACTGCTGGTCGGCACCATGGGTCCGAAGACGGTGCGCAGCGCTGCGGCGTGGGCCGACGGCCTGGCCGGCACCACATTGGACCTGGATCTGGCCAAGCAGAACGAGCTGTTCGACGTCGCGCGCACGGCATGGGCAGAGGCCGGTAAGCCCAAACCCCTTCTGGCCACTTCGTTTTGGTTCGCGTTGGGCGGCGCCGATGAGGCGCGCGCGCAGGTTCACCGGCATCTGCGCCGCTACATGAACTGGATTCCGGCCGAGTACGTCGACGCCATGGCGCCCAGCACCGGCTGGGCCGGTATCGAAGACGAGCTGTTGGACCTGTTCCGGACCTTCGACGACATCGGCACCGACGAGATCCACCTCATCCCGACCAGCTCGGATGTCGACCAGGTGCGCCGGGTCGCTGACGTGGTCAAGGATTTCCGCTAGGCGGCGTGTAGCTGTCATACACCTTCTTGTAGTACGACCCCAAGGATCGCGGCCCGATGAACCTCATCGCCGTCACCGCGATCACCCCGGTGAGGTTCTTCGACGTCTGGTCCCACACCGCGTGCACAGCGCTTCCGCCTTCGGCCCTCGGCGTCGCGGTCAATGTCATGAACCCGCCCGACTGCAATGCCTTCGCCTCCACGATCGTCAGCGTCACCGAGCCGGGGGTGGACCAGTCGTACCGCCACCGCGCCCACAGCTTCGGAAAGTCCTGACCCTCGCGGATCTCGGCATCGGTCTCGCCGACGTGGTAGACCTCGAACGCTGCCTCTGATGATGCTGGCCAACGCTGCGGTCGGTCGGGCGAGAAGTCGGTCATCAACTCGATCACCTGGTCTGGCGTCGCGGTCGTCACGAAGTCGAATTCGAACGTGGTACGCACGGCCCGAACGTATCAGCGGCGGGCGAGAAGATCGGCCACCGACTCTCCCGGAATCCATGAAATCAGCGCAAGGGTCAATTATGCTTAGCTCGTTGTTTTGCTCACTCCGATGACACAGCGCGCTGAACAGGAATTTCGTGATGATCGAACTCGTCGTCGCGGTCGCCGTGAGTACTGGCGTGGTTTGCGCGCGGACGGAAGGCGACGAGTGTGACTAGTGATCGCAAACCGAAGCCGCTGCCGGAGTCGACGCCGGCCGACGTGACGGCTGAGGCCGCGGTCGAACCGGCCGATTGGGTTAAATCGGTCGAGCTCATCGAGCTGCTCCAGCGCCGCGCGGAGAAGCGCAAGCAGATCGAGGCACCGACGTCGTCGCCGTTTTACGACGCCGAGTTCGTCGCGGAGAACCGGAAGAAGATCAGCCGGAAGCGCAACTACCGTAAGTCCGATCAGTCCTCGTCGGACTCGTAGTCTTCGGTCTCGTAGTCCTCGTCGTCCTCATCTTCGCCGTCGAAATCTTCGTCGTAGTCTTCGTCGTCGTCCTCATCGACCTCGTCTACGTATGGCGTGTTCAGCCCCGCCAGGTGGTCCGGGTCGGCCGTGACATGGTCCCACTTCGCAGGAGGGTGGAACTCGGACCACTTCCTCTCGTCGCCGAAGTGGATGGCGAGCACACCGCCCTCCAGGAACTCGAAGCCGTCGTCGTCGCCGTAATCCTGGGGCCGGCCCTGCCCGCTGAAACGCACCTTGAACGCCATGGCGGCCAGTTTTGCACCCCGAAAGGCTCCACCGCGACCGTCGCTACGACCCCCGGCGTACGACATAGGTCCCGCCGGCGAGGCGGTCGTGGAAGCCTTGGCGTTCCGGGCTTTTGGAGATGGTGATGCCGATCGCGGCCCAGACGGCGAAGCCGAAGACGCCGAGTAACAGATCAATGATGTCGTTGCCCGTGAGTTCGCCGAACCCCACCAGGACCTGGGGAGAGTTGCGAATCACCGCTGCACGGAGCGACGGGTTTTCCTCCCCGCTCGGGTCGCGGACCCGTAGGTTCAGCGCCAGCATGGCCGGCGTTCCTCCGGCACCGTGTTGCCAGCCGCCGTACCAGGCGAGCATCACGGCACAGATCACGACATACGCGATCGGGCCTGCCGGCCCGGAATCGAGATTTATCAGCGTCGACTCGCCGACCTGTGGGTAGGCCAGGAAGAGAAGACCGGTGAGTACGAGGGATAGTACGAAGATGATTGCGTAGAGCAGCAGACTGTCGAGGATCAAAGCGAGCAGGCGGATCCACGGCCCTGCGTACCGGTAACCGGGCGGCGCGGGTCTGGGTACCGGCGTCGGGTCTGGTTCGGTTGTCATGGCCAACGATGGCACTTTTGTTGTGCGCTGGAGTGAGTACCGCGCTACTCGTGTCGTCGGTTCATTCCGAACTCGGTTTGAGCGCCTGCACCCGAGTGCGGGTCCTTCGTCCAACGCAGTCCTTGATGCGACGCCAACCGGAGTACTGGTCCCCGCCGATCGCCGTCAGCAACGCCGCTGTATCGGATCGGTCGCAGAGTAGATCTGCCACCGTGGCTTCCTCCCACGGGAGTTAGGCGAAGCGAATTGCCCTGCGCACCAACGCTGCTGCGATAGACGCCTGCACGTCCGGGTAGTAATTTTCGTGCTCGAAAATTTGCTGGGCTTTCCCGGGATCTCAATCGCCTGAAATGCTGCGAGACAACCGGTCTGAGGGGCCGTTCAGTGCGGGATTGAACCTCGCGCCCGCGCAACCCGTGCCCCCTTATATCAGCGAATTTAAGGGGGCCATTATGCATGGATCAACTCGTTCGCACGCCGGCGTCGCAGCAACGGGGATTGCCGTCCTCGGCATCGCCGCCATGGCCGCCACACCTCTGGCTCCGGCAACCCAGTCCCAGTCACCGCCGACGGTGGCACAGGATGTTCGGCTGACAGCCGCGACGGTTCCGCCCGGCGGGCTCATTACCAGCTTCCTGGGCAATCAGGTTATCTACTGCTCGATCATCTGCCCGCTTCTCGTCCAGACCGGCGTGACGCCCGTCGTTGCGACGCTGCAAACACCCGGCGTGTTCTTCACCGCGTTGCAGTCGGGTGATCCGTTGAAGGCGATCGGCGCCACCGCCGCGTCGGTGACCGGGCCGACGAACGCCGCGGCGACAGCCGCCATCGTCGCCGACGGCACCTTAGTGGCGCCCAGGGCACTGAACGCGTTTGAGGTCGGTGTGGTCGGGCTGCTCAACGTCGTGCCTGCCGCCGCGGGCGGGCTGCCCGGAATCGCCACGGCTATCCAGACCGCCCGCCAAGACACTTTCGACGCGCTCAACGCGCCAATCGTGCCCAATCCCGAGCCAACCGTCATGCCGCAGGGTGTCGTGCAGGTCGCAGTGGTAGGGGCGCTCAATGCGGGCGGAGCCGTCATATTCACGGCGTTGAACGAAGTGCTGTCCGGTGCGTTTGAAACCCCTGACGCCGTCGCGCAGGAATTGGCAGCGACCGGCGATCCGGTAGGAGCGGTCGCCGCGGGTGTCAACACCGCGGCCGGGGCAGTGACCGCGGCGGGCTCCGCCATCGCCGATTCGGTCGTCACCGCAGTCAACAATGTCGGCGCAGCCGCCGGGCAATCCCCTTCCGGGAACACGATGACGCTGAACCAGAAGTCCTCTACAACAACACTGTCAGCCCGCGCCACCGTCGGACTGCCTCGCGGGTCCGTCGCAACGACCAAGCGCACCGATGCCGAGCACGCCGGCCAACAGCCACTACGCGACGTCGTTTCGACGGTTCGGCAGGCTGCTCACAGTGTCATAAAGAACATCGCTGAGCGGCCTCATCACGCTGTGTCGAGCAAGCGCGAAAACTAGGGTGCCTCCGTGGTGTGCATTGAGGATCGGGCCGTCAACCTGATGTGAGGGGCGTCGTCCGCGCGGGTCCCAATCATTCCGCCTCGTGCCTGCCGTCAAATCTGGCGTACCCAAGATTGGGATAAGTGTCCCAGTTCTGGGTTGCCGCAAGCCCCCGCCGGGTACTTCTATCGAAGCGCGAGCGTTGCCGTCAATGCCGCGTAGGTGGCCGACAGGCCTGGCGTATGGCTGTCGGTCACCGCCTCGACATACAGTAATGGGAGGGAATGGCCCCCGCGGATCAAGCCGCCTACAGCCCGCCCCCGACGAGGACCATCCCCGACTCGCGCGCGACCCCCTCCCCTAAGGCCGCCGCGCAAGTCGTTAAGAGGATTGCCACCTCTGCCGTGACAAAACTTGTATCACCCGTAAAGGTTGTCAGGTGCTTTCCGAGTCAAGGAATAGGATGTGACTGCGACGCCCAGAGTCTGGGCGCAGTTGTGACATCGTCGTGAACACCGAGACTGTTTTCGAAGGTTTTCGAAGGTTTTCGAACTGGAACTAATCGCCGAAAATGCTAGTTTACCTGCGGTGATGCTGTGCCCCCGGCAGGATTCGAACCTGACGAGACATGCCGGGGTGCCTGACTTCTCTACCTGCAATTTATGGGTATCTAGCTGGTGTTTTAGTGCTTTCGGCACTCCGGCAGTAAAGGACATTGCCGGACATCGTCCTATTCGTGTTGCACGGATCTTGCACGCGATATGGACGGGAGCACCGACTGTGGCGAGGAGACGGCGCGGATTCGGACGGCTCCGACAGCTACCCTCCGGCCGCTGGCAGGCCGCCTACATCGGCCCCGACACCAAGCTCCACAAGTCCCACCGAACCTACGCCCAAGAGAGCGACGCCGAAGGCTGGCTAGCGTCCGAGCGGCGCAAGATCGACCTCGGCACCTGGGGCGCCGTCGAACGCTCCGACGGCATCACGCTACGTGCCTACGCAACGCAGTGGATCGAACAACGCAACCTCCGACCCCGGACACGAGCGCACTACGAGTCGATGCTCGAACGGCTGATCCTGCCCGAGCTCGGCGACGCGAAACTGGTGACACTCACCCCGGCCAAGATCCGCCAGTGGCACACCGAACTAGGCGCCGATCACCCGACCCGTAACGCCCACGCCTACGCCCTGCTGCACGCGGTATGCGCGACGGCCGTCCAAGACGAGGTGCTCGACGCCAACCCGTGCCGGATCCGCGCGGCGATGCAGTCCAAACGCAAACGCGACGTCCATGTACTCACCCCGACCGAGGTCGACCGGCTCGCCGCCAAGATGCCCGCCGAACTGCGCGCCAGCGTGGTGCTGGCCGCTGGTGCGGATTGCGGTGGGGTGAGACCTCGGAGCTCCGCAGAAAGGACGTCAGCGGCGACTGTGCCATCTTGCGTGTGCGGCGCGCGGTTACTTACCGCAAGGGGGAGTTCATCGTCGGCGAGCCGAAGACGGCCGCCGGTGTGCGTGATGTGGTTGTCCCCCCACATATTCGCCCAGTGCTGAAGGCGCACTTGAAAAGCCATGTCGTCTCCGATCCTGAGGCGCTACTGTTCTCGATGCCCGATGGCGGTCACATGCACAGCGATAGCTACCGGACCCCCTGGGAGAAGGCCCGCGCGGCGATCGGCAAGCCGAAGCTGCGGGTTCACGATCTGCGTCACGTCGGCGCGTGCTCGCCGCCCAATCCGGCGCAACCACGGCTGAACTCATGCACCGGCTTGGTCATACGACGGCAGTGATGGCATTGCGGTATCAGCACGTCGGTGAAGGCCGCGACGCCGAGATTGCCGAACGGCTCTCGAAACTCGCTGCGGGGCAGAGCAAATCAGCGACCAGGACGAGCATCTGCCGGTACTGGCGCAGCTAGAAGCACTTCGGCAAGCCGGTGATCGCAAGGCGTGGGCCAAGGTTCGACGCGCCACGATCGTGGCGCCGTGCTGCCGCCGGTTCTCACTTGTCGAGGTGATGAACACCGAGCCGGTTTGCGCGTTGGTGCGACAGGTCGAATACGGCCGCGTTGATGCCAGGGCCGAGCGCCGCCGATGGTCAGGTCTGCCGCGCGCGGATATGGGGATTCTTTGGCTGTCGACTTTCGAGCGGATGGCCTCTCGCCGGGCGATCTATCTACCGAAAAATCCACAGCAAACTTTGCTTGGCTACGACGTCCGGATCCAAATGGGTTCCGAATGGCCCCGGCCGAGGCTTTAGCGGCACTTTTAGCGGCAACCTCACCGACCCCACCGGGGGGCCCAAGAACTCCGTAACGTTCCAGACTCGTGCCGCACCGCGAGACTTCGCGACTGACCAGACTGCGCACCGACGGCCAGGCCGTCCGCCAACGAAAAGGAAAGGTCCCCCGTGGTCTTCCGAATTCAGGGGCCGAACGCTTTAGGTTCACTTACGGTAAACGCATTCACTGCTGTTTTCGGAGGGTTCCGATGCGTCGTGTCGCTCGGCCGGTAGGCCTGGTGCTTGTGGCACTCACAACTGCTGTATTGCTGGCTTTGACATCGACGGTGCAGGCCGCGTTGACCCTCGCCGCCGCTACGTACCTACTCAAGGGCACGGAGTCTGTTGATAGCATCCGCTCAGATCAGGAGGTCATAGATTTAGCGACTCCGTGGATCATCGGCACGACCGGTACTGCACCGCCAGAACCCATAATTGTCGTGGATTATCCTGCAAGGATTTGGCCAGTTACCGCGGGCGGTTTTTCTGATCCGACCTTCGATCAGTCGGTCGCTGCCGGGGTGGCTGCGCTGCCTTCGCCTCGGAGCGTTGAACCCGGAACTATCTTTTCGGGGGGCTCACAGGGCGCGGTCGTGGTCTCGCTGTACAAGCGAGAGTTCAATCAAGCCTGGGCGAAGCACCCGCAGAAAGCTCCTGACATTGTCTTCGGGCTCATCGCTAATCCGATGCGGCCCAACGGGGGAATCTTGGAGCGTTTCGCGCCGCTGGGCACCATCCCGATCGTGGGGTTGACCTTCTACGGCGCCAGCCCGACTCAGACCGCGGGCGCCGGCCAGGGGGAAATCACGACATATGACATTGCCCGCCAATACGACGGATTTTCCGACTTCCCAACCAATCCGCTATTCGTCCTGTCCGACATCAACGCCGTCATGGGCATCGTGTCGGTACACCCTGACGTCTCCACCGTCAGCATGCAAGACGCGGTGCTGCAAGATGAGTATGGGGACACGAGGTACTACATAATCCCTACCTATCCCGTCCCACTCCTCATGCCGCTAGAAGAACAAATTCCGACAGTTGGACCGATCCTGGCGGACATGCTTGATCCGGCAGTGCGCCTACTGGT
Organism: uncultured Actinomycetota bacterium; assembly: GCA_963713225.1. Classification (GTDB taxonomy): domain Bacteria; phylum Actinomycetota; class Actinomycetes; order Mycobacteriales; family Mycobacteriaceae; genus Mycobacterium. Next base: position 103,278 of record CAVQLB010000011.1, read on the forward strand.
CGAGGCGGGCTACGACCGGACAATCAGTCCTGGCCAACCAACTCCGGCTAACTTCTTGTACTTCCCCAACCCGATTGCGTTGGGTGAGAATCTTCTCATTGCAATTCCGACGGGATTGGATAACGGCTGGCAGGACATCATCGGCGTTCGCCCGTTCGGAACCGAGAGGCCCGACGTGACAGGTCAGGATGCCTATGGAATCAACGGGCCGCCGGTCACGATGAACCCGACTACGAACGAGCAGCAGACCGCTACCACTGTGTCGGGGCCTGCGCCTTCGAGCACAGACAATCTGATGGCCGCGTCCAAGCCCACACCGCTGGCTGTCGAACGGGTGCCGGCGACGAAGCCGCACGGTACGCCACCTGCTGACAACCAGCCGCTAAGCGACGAGAAGGTTAACACTAGCAACCCACCGACCACTCCGACAGAGACTGAGACGACGCAGGGGACGACGTCCACTGAGGTCACGGCAAACCCGGTGCCGCCGAAGATCCGCGGCCCATTTCGATCGGATCGGTTATTGAAGGAGAAGGAGCTGACACCATCGTCACCCTTGTCGGTGTTCAACAAGGCGTCCACGGTGACAACGAGCGCCACTACCGGCGCCGGTACCCCAACCGGGGATGGCAGCCGGCCGCTTGGTGGCTCACATGGTGCCTCAGACCGAGGCTCCCGCTCGGTGTCGCTCCCACCAAACGAAACAAGCGGACGTATGGATCGTACGGGTGCCGCTTAAGGTACAGGTATTGAGTGCATGTCAACCCTGTTATATCCCCGCGTTTTCCAAGGTCGTCAGCGCGTTTAGCGGAGCACGGCTAGGGGCGTACACCCTCCACACAGGCGTCTGCGGATTGCCGATGTACCGGCCGTGGGGCGGTAGCGTCCGCAGATCCCCCTGCGTACACCCAGACGACACAACCTCCGCTCGACTGGCCGGATACGGCGATGCGCGGACCGGCTCCCCCCTACGGCGACGCAACCGCGAAGAGTCGCCACGAACGCGTTACTCGAAGAAGACGGGCTCGCCGGTGACCCCTGTGGATACGGTCCAGAGTCCGTCTGCGCCAGCAGGAACAGCCACGCAGACGTTCCCCTCAGCGACACCGCCGGGATACAGTTCGCCGACCTCTCTCAGCGGACTCGGAATGACCCCGCAACTGTCGCTATAGGTGCGGTTGTCCGAGCCGACGAACTTCACTGACACCTCCCATGCCGGATTGCCGGTCGCGGCTCCGGTGTACGTGGCACGGACCGGCACCATCCAGAACTCCATGCCCCGCTGAGGTGGTTCGTTGAACTGGTTCTCCGCCGCAACCAGACTCCATGACTCCGCGGGCTGACCGAGCGCGACGGTCCATTCCTCATTGCTTACGGTCTGGCCGATGGGCAGCGGATTCTCTCTACTGCCCGGCGTCGGGGTGGAGTCTTCGCCACTACCGCCGCCGAGTTTCAATGAATCCCAGTCTGAGCCGGTGTTGGCGGCCCTGAACCAGACGGGCGTTGCACTCCCGGACACTTCGTGGCTCGCCGGTGGAATCGGCTCATCTGACATCAGCAACTTCGGCAAGTTGTTGTTGCGTGAGCTCCGAGCCGTCGCCGACGAAGAGCTTGAGCGCCTAGCGGATTGAGGCAAGACTGCTTCAAGGCCATGGAAGAGGTAGCCGCACAGCAACTGTTACATAACCCGCTTGATTTCGGTGGTGTTTGGCGGTGTTCGCGGATGTACGAGATTGCCGATTCACCTGCAAAAACGGGTGATCCGCGGACACTGGCGAACACAGATTTTGAGCCTGGGTGACTGGTGACTTCTCTCGGCGGCGGTCAACGGCTGGCTCCGTAGTTGCACGAACCTTGCACGAGACCGCATCTGTGCTGTTCAAGCTGTGCCCCCGGCAGGATTCGAACCTGCGGCCTTCTGCTCCGGAGGCAGCTCAGAGGTGTCCATGGCGGTCCGTGGGCGTCCATGGACGGTTGCCCGATGACCTCGGAAATACCGCCTGAGCTGAGGCGTTGGGTCACGGGCATCCATGGCAGTCCATCGCCGTCCGCTGACAAGTTTCCGATGAGTTGTGACATCGTCGTGACACCGAGGCGCCGAAAGCTGGTAAATACTGGTGGGGCTGCGCACCGAGCTCACGGCTGGCTTTCGATAGCAACCCCTGTCAGCGCGCTTCACAGGTGTCGATTTCATGCACCTATTCGCCCCAAGAAGGCCTTAATGATGACCAGCGGCTCTCTGGCCCTGCCGGTGCCCAGACTGACCCCTGATGCTGCGCATGTCGCAGCGATTCGCTAATCTCGCCGCTCACAGGAACTTCAAAATTTGTGGGGGAATCGTGAGTGCACCAACGCCTCCGGGGTGGTATCCCGACCCATCGGGGTCGGGCCGGCAAATGTACTGGGACGGCCAAGGATGGGCGACGCCCCAAGCGCCGACGGCGACGAAGAGTTCCAGCGGCCGCAAATGGATCGTGCCCATCGTCACGATCGTCGTCCTCCTCTTCGCGATCGGAAAATGCGGAAGCGGCGACAACGATTCCTCGTCGAGTACGTCGTCTGGCTCGAGTCAAACGTCGAGTCGTCCGTCGGCGGCTCCGACTCCGACAGCCGCGCCGGCTGGATCGCCAGTGCGAGACGGCAAGTTTGAATTCCAAGTCCTGGGTGTGACCCGCGCCCAGCAGGCAGGCGACCTGAGCAATCAGTTCATGATCGTTGAAGCGCAAGGTGAATTCATCATCGTGACGATGTCCGTCACCAACATCGGCGATCAGGCGCAGTCGTACTTTGGTACGAACCAAAAGCTGGTAGACACTTCAGGCCGCGAGTATGAGGCAAATAGCTCGGCTGATATGTGGGCGAACAAGGGCACTGGCGACATCAACCCGGGCAACTCCATCCAGGTTCAGGCGGCGTTCGACGTCCCGCCCGGGACACAACCCGCCGAACTGGAGGTCCACGACTCCATGTTCTCGGGCGGCGCAAAGGTTCGGCTCTAACGACCTTTTGCAAGATCCGTCACAGCCAACTACCACCGACCGTGGTCGATGCAGCCACGAGTAAGCAATGGACGCGGCCAACGAAGTGGACCTAACGCCGCGCGCCGCCGAGGGTAGCGGTGCAGGCGATGACGCTGTCGCCCAGCGCCGGTATGTCAACCCGGTCGGCGGTGTTAGAACACGCCGCTGCTGACGACCCGAATGCTGGTGACGGTACGGCCTCGGGAAGGCCACGTTCGTAACGCAATCGCCTCAGAATTCATTTTCGTCACTTTCGTCTGGGATCTTGATTCCATTGATCGGAAGGGAAATCGATGAAAAAGCTTGTCGGATTATTCCTCACGCCGCTGCTGTTGACCGCACCTGCGGTGGCGGTTGCAAAACCAGATTCAAGCTTCGGCCGAATGTTCGCAGTGGTGGCGAAGAGTTCGGATAAAGGCGCTCTCGCGGCGCTCAACCAGCAGACGAACCAGCAGCTTGCCGACCTCGCGCAAACCATGCTGGAGACGTCCGCGATCCCGAATCCCGAAGGCACAACGGGCGGTGTCACCTTTTTCGGGCAGTTCATCGATCACGACCTGACGCTCGACACCGCGCCGTCGCCGACCGAGGCCGTCAATGTGGAGGGTCTCTTGAATGCCCGGTCTTTCCCCTTCGACCTCGACTCGGTTTACGGTGGCGGCCCAAAGCAGAGCCCGCAGCTGTACGACGGCGACAAATTCAAGCTAGGCACTGCCGCCGACAGGGTGTCCCCAGACCTGCCGCGTGATCCGAATGGCTCCGCAATTCTGGTGGAGCACCGCAACGACGAGAACCTCATCATTTCCCAGATTCATCTGAGGTTCCTGCGGCTTCACAACGCGCTCGTGGACACGGGTATGTCGTTCGACCAGGCTCGTCAGAGGGTTATCGATGCCTACCGCTACGTCGTGCTGAACGATTACCTGCCCCAGATCGTCGGCCAAGCGGCGGTCGACCGGGCGCTTGCCCAGGATCGCAACGCCGGGTTCTTCAAGCCGGGGTCGCAGGAGCACCCAATGACGCCGGTGGAGTTCTCCGTCGCGGCATTCCGGTTCGGCCACTCCCAGATTCGGAACGCGTACAACATCAACGACAAGTCGGGAGGCGTGCGAGTCTTCTCGCTCAACCCCGGTATAGCCGACCTCCGCGGGGGGCGTCAGCTACCGACCGACTTGATCATGGACTTCGACAACTTCTTCAGCGAACTCCCGCAAAACGACCAGAACCAAGTCTTATTGATCGGGCGGGCGATCGATACGAAGATGTCGCAGTCCCTTTTCGAGTTGCCGATTCCTGGTGCAGAGGCCACCGGGTCCAACGTGCTCGGGTACCGCAATCTGGTGCGCGGGAAATTCTACGATTTGCCGTCAGGTGAGGCCATCGCCAAGGCGATGGGTGTGGCGGTCGTCGGCACGCCAGCCTTCCCCGAGGGCACGCCGCTCTGGTACTACATCCTTCGCGAGGCCGAACTGACCAGCGGTGGCGCCGAACTCGGTCCGGTCGGCGGCGGGATTGTTGCGGAGGTCATTGTCGACCTAATGCAGTTGAAGAGCGGGGAGAAGAAGATCGACAAACCGACCCTGCCGGACGTTTCGGGTGGGGACTTCCGCATGGGCGATCTGCTGGTCGCCGCCGACCAGGTTCGGTAGGAAGCTCGTCGTGATTCCTACCGGTACGGACCCCCCGGTTTGGGGGGCAAGTGAGCGCATGAGGGTCGATGCCCGATGTTCACTGTGGGGCCGCTGGAGGTGATGGTGCCGGGCCGCCCTGAGGGTCGCCCAGTGTGCGGATTTCGCTGTAGATAGATCGCCAGCGACAGATGGACAACGGCCCAGTTCCCTGGGAAAATCCCGTGCCGCAACGGCGGACACCAGATACAACACCCCACAACGGCGGAGTGCATTCGATTCTAACGCCGAATTCGACATAGGTAGTCGATTACACGTGCAACACGTGCTCGCGTATGTGACGATTCGGCGTGTGCAAATCCTAAACCGATGCGATGACCATCGAAGAAACCCGAGGGGAAAATATGACCCAAGAAATTGATTAGTCGCCGTAGTGGCTGCGGGCCAGGGCACACAACAATAAATTGGCCGGGTGGTAGCTCAAGGGAACCCTAAAACGCAAAGGCATGAGCAAGACCAAAGCCGCCAGAATCGCCAACGACAAACGCGGGAAGAAGCAACCCTATGATCAAGAAACTCATCATCACAGCCACTTTCACCGCCGGTGCCGCGCTGGCTACCGCGGCGGGCGCATCCGCCGACAACACCAGTTACGGATCCTGGGGCAACGACACGCTGGGCGGATCTCTCGGCCCCAACGGGCTCACATCAAATGCCGCCGGCTCCACATTCAAAGTCGACGGCATCGGCACCCTCGACGCATCCAGCAGCCTCAGCACCCCTGTCGGCGGTTACACCTACCGCGGCCACTACAACGCCGAGGGTTCTAGCAACACCGTTACCGTCACCGCGCCAGGCGTCAACGTCGCCACCTACGGATCGGTCGGCTACGGCCGCGACATCCTTGGACGGTCCACCGCCACGATTGGTGACCGGGTAATCCAAACAGAGTGCCGGAATTTCGTCTGCACACAGACGAGGTAAACCGATGAACTGGGGCACTCGCCTGTGCCCTCAGTGCAGGGCTCACCTTCGGAATCGCTGGGATATAAAAAACACGGCCAGAGGAGTTGCCGCGGCAGAGAGCACGTTAAAAAAGCAGCAATCTACATCGACATCGGCACTTTGCGCTTGCATTGCCAGCATTCGAACGTCGGGGAGCCCACGGGAATGTTCGTCACAGCGTTGCATCTCGCGCACTGGATCGCTTGCATTCCTTTCGGCGCAGGAGGAGTTCCGGGCGTCGCAGCCGCCGCTGTGATTATGCCGATCACTCCCAAGAACAGCCCTAAGACGGCATACAAGGTCGTCGACTGGTTCTTGCGCTTTGCCATCGACTCCGCAATTGCAGCGCAGATGATGCCGTAGACGAGGTACAGGCCCAAGATCTCCATTATCCCGTTGCTTGCCCTTCCACTCCACGCTTCGAGGTCACTTTGCCCAACATCTCGGGTAGCTATGTTCGCGCCAGTCAGCGTCGGTCGGTGGCGATTCGCAAACCGTCGCGTTTATCGCCGCCATCTTATGTTTCGAAGAACGCCAGTGCTTTGGGTGTCGGTCGGGCGAGCGGGATCGCCGGGGGCGTCGAGTATCCCCACCGCTTCCACCCCCCTGCGCTCCGGGAGCAGGAGCGGTGCTCAGGTCCCCTATAGATGCCGAGGTGTTTGGCAAGGCGATGATCGTCGTGGCCTAAATCCCATGGTTCGGCCGGATGAATCGGCCGTGAACAACGCCAGCAGAGTGCCTGACCAGCATTGACCACCTTCGCCACCTGACGGCGCAGCCGTTGGTGCTCGGCACCGTAGCCCTTCTCAGTCGTTGACGGCTGTCGTCGTCGCCGTGAGCGGCGTCGCCGCAGTGTTCTGCGGACGGTCGCGTCCCCACGTCATCACTCATCGGGTGGCCCCTTTGCCACAGAGCCGGTCAGCTGTGACCACCATTGAGCGACCGTGTGCTCATCTGCGTTGAGCAGCTTGTCCGCGTCGCCGCGGAGGTCGCGGACTTCGGCGGCGGTGAGTTCGACGACGAGCGCACGGCCGTGGCTGTCAGTGAATTTCAGTACGGGAGCCATCCGGTCAGCGTGCTGTGGGTCGCGGATCAGGCCCCTGTGGTATCTGGCGCTGAATGGGCTGCGGCGAGGTGAGATCGCCGGACTCAGGTGGTTGGACATCGATCTGGACGCAAGGATGCTCAGCATCGAGCGCAACCGGGTCCAAGCCGGTGCGGGCAACGTCGTCGAGAACGATCCGAAGACCTCCTCGTCACGTCGCACCCTGCCTTTAGACGATGGCCTTGCCGCGGTGCTGCGGCGCGCATCGGCACGCTACGCAGAGGAGCGGCTGGCGCTCGGAGCAACCCACCGGGATTCCGGCTACGTCGCCGTGAACGAGATCGGTGAGGCCTATACCCCCGACACTCTCACGCGGATGTGGCTCAAGATGGCCAAGGCCGCCGGTGTGCGCCCGATCAGGTTGCACGATGCCCGGCACTCCTGCGGCACAGCGATGCACCTCCGAGGCGTTCCGGTGGCAGTGATCGCGAAGTGGCTCGGCCATGCCAACCCGTCGGTGACGACCGCGCTCTACGTGCACTCGCAAGACGACGCCCTCAAGGCCGCCGCGAAGAGTTTGGGCGCAGTTGTGACATCGTCGTGACACCGAGCCTGTCCACGGCGCTTCGGGCGGTCGAATCTGAGGTGAATCGCCTGGTCAGATGGTGCCCCCGGCAGGATTCGAACCTGCGGCCTTCTGCTCCGGAGGCAGACGCTCTATCCCCTGAGCTACGGGGGCGCGAACCGAGATACCGCGCCAATGGGCGTGCACAGATTAGCGCATCGACGTCTGCGTTTAACGATTCGGGGGCTGACCACCTCAGACCATAGGATGGACCCTCGTGACCCCCGCCGACCTGGCCGAGCTGCTCCGGATCACCGCCGCCGCGGTGCTGGCCGAGCATGACCTCGACGTGTCAGCGCTGCCTGCGGCCGTCACCGTCGAGCGTCCCCGCAATCCCGATCACGGCGACTACGCGACCAACGTGGCTCTGCAGCTGGGCAAGAAGGTCGGTGTCAACCCGCGTGAGCTGGCCGGATGGCTGGCGACGTCGCTGGCCGAGGCCGACGGAATCGCGTCGGCCGACGTCGCCGGACCCGGCTTCGTCAACCTGCGGCTCGATGCCAGCGCCCAGGGCGTGGTCGTCAACAACGTCATCTGCGCGGGCAAGAACTACGGGCACTCCGATGAGCTCGCAGGGACGAACATCAACCTGGAGTTCGTCTCGGCCAATCCCACCGGTCCAATCCACATCGGCGGCACCCGCTGGGCCGCCGTCGGCGATGCGCTCGGCCGGCTGCTGTCGACCCAGGGCGCCGATGTCGTCCGCGAGTACTACTTCAACGATCACGGCGCCCAGATCGACCGGTTCACCAACTCGCTGATCGCCGCCGCCGAAGGCGAAAGCACCCCCGACGACGGCTACGCGGGCGACTACATCAAGGACATCGCTGCCCAGGTGCTGGCCAAGGAACCCGATGCACTGAGCCTGCCCGACGGTGAGATGCGCGAGGCCTTCCGCTCCATCGGCGTCGACCTGATGTTCACCCACATCAAACAGTCGCTGCACGTCTTCGGCACCGACTTCGACGTCTACACCCACGAAGACTCGATGCACACCAGCGGCCGCGTGGACGAGGCCATCGGCAAGCTCCGCGAGGTCGGCCGCATCTACGAGAACGATGGCGCAGTCTGGTTGCGCACCACCGATTTCGGTGACGACAAGGACCGCGTCGTCATCAAGAGCGACGGAAAACCCGCGTACGTCGCCGCGGATATCGCCTACTACCTGGACAAGCGCGAGCGCGGATTCGACCTGTGCATCTACATGCTCGGCGCCGACCATCACGGCTACATCGCCCGGCTCAAGGCCATCGCCTCCTCCCTCGGCGAGGATCCCGCCACCGTGGAGGTGCTGATCGGCCAGATGGTCAACCTGGTCCGCGACGGTCAGCCGGTGCGGATGAGTAAGCGCGCAGGCACCGTCATCACCCTCGACGACCTGGTCGAGGCGATCGGCGTGGACGCCGCCCGGTACTCTCTGATCCGGTCGTCGGTCGACACCCCCATCGACATCGACCTGGCGCTGTGGTCGTCGGCGTCCAGTGAAAACCCGGTCTATTACGTGCAATACGCGCATGCCCGGCTCTCCGCGCTGGCCCGCAACGCTGCCGAGCTCGGCCTCGTCGCTGACACCTCCCACCTCGAGCTGCTCACGCACGAGAAGGAAGGCACGCTGATCCGCAACATCGGCGAGTTCCCGCGCGTGCTGAAAACCGCTGCAGCGCTGCGCGAGCCGCACCGGGTGTCCCGCTACCTCGAGGATCTCGCCGGTGACTACCACCGGTTCTACGACTCGTGCCGGGTCCTGCCACAGGGCGACGAAGAGCCCAACGAACTGCATACCGCACGGCTCGCGTTGTGCCAGGCCACCCGCCAGGTCATCGAGAACGGCCTCGGCATTCTCGGCGTCACCGCACCGGAGCGAATGTGAACGCCCATCCCGCCGGCCCCCGGCACGCCGAGGAAATCCACCACGCAGGCGCACCGCCGCGGCCGCAGTCGCCGTCTCAGCTGCTGGCCCTCGCGTCTAATGTGTGGCCGCACAACACTGTTCGCGGCGGTGATGGCGTGGTATCCATCGCCGGTGTGAAGGTGACCGACATCGCCGACGAGTTCGGCACGCCGGTCTTCGTCATCGACGAGGACGACTTCCGGTCACGCTGCCGCGAGATCGCCGACGCGTTCGGCGGCGGCGCGAACGTCCGCTACGCGGGCAAGGCGTTCCTGTGCACCGAGGTCGCCCGCTGGATCAACGAGGAAGGCCTGTCGCTGGACGTATGCAGCGGTGGGGAACTCGCAGTCGCGATGCACGCCGACTTCCCGGCCGAACGAATCGCCCTGCACGGCAACAACAAATCCGTCGACGAATTGACGGCCGCAGTAAAGGCCGGCGTCGGCTACATCGTGCTGGACTCGATGACCGAGATCGATCGGCTCGACGAGATCGCAGGCGCGGCAGGCGTGGTGCAGGACGTGCTGGTGCGCGTCACCGTCGGCGTCGAGGCGCACACCCACGAGTTCATCTCCACCGCACACGAGGATCAGAAGTTCGGGCTGTCCCTGGCAGGCGGCGCCGCGATGGCGGCTGTGCGCCGGGTGTTCGAGACGGACAACCTGCGGCTCGTCGGGCTGCACAGCCACATCGGCTCGCAGATATTCGACGTCGACGGCTTCGAGATCGCCGCTCACCGGGTGATCGGCTTGCTGCGAGACATCGTCGCGGAGTTCGGTGTCGATAAGACTTCCCAGATCGCCACGGTCGACCTCGGTGGGGGCCTTGGCATTTCGTACCTGCCGCAAGATGACCCGCCGCCGGTGGAGGATCTGGCCGCGAAGCTCGGCGCGATCGTGCACAACGAGTCGGCGGCCGTCGGTCTGCCGACGCCCCGGCTCGTCGTCGAGCCCGGACGCGCCATCGCGGGCCCGGGCACCATCACCCTCTACCGGGTCGGCACGGTCAAGGACGTGGCCGTCAGCCCCACCGCCCACCGTCGCTATGTCAGCGTCGACGGCGGCATGAGCGACAACATCAGGACCTCGCTCTACGGGGCCGAGTACGACGTGCGCCTGATCTCCCGAACCAGTGACGCCGCGCCGACGCTGGGCCGCATCGTCGGAAAGCATTGTGAAAGCGGCGATATCGTCGTACGCGATGCATGGGTATCCGACGATGTCCAGCCGGGCGACTTGCTGGGTGTGGCGGCCACCGGCGCGTACTGCTATTCCATGTCGAGCCGTTACAACCTGATCGGCCGCCCTGCGGTGGTGGCCGTGCGCGATGGGCGGGCCCGCCTGATTTTGCGCCGGGAGACGGTCGAGGATCTGCTCAGTCTGGAAGTGAGGTAACTATGAACGAGAAGCCGATCGGCGTAGCCGTATTGGGTCTGGGCAACGTCGGCAGCCAGGTGGTCCGGATCATCGGGGAAAGCGCCGACGACCTGACGGCGCGCATCGGTGCGCCGCTGGTGCTGCGTGGCGTTGGCGTGAGACGGGTGGCCGATGACCGCGGCGTACCGGTGGAGCTGCTCACCAACGATATCGACGAGCTGGTCTCCCGAGACGACGTCGATGTCGTCGTCGAGCTGATGGGACCGGTCGAACCCGCCCGCAAGGCGATACTCACCGCCCTCGAAAAGGGCAAGTCCGTCGTCACCGCCAACAAGGCGCTGATGGCGCAGTCCACCGGCGAGCTGGCCCAGGCGGCCGAGCATGCCCACGTCGACCTGTACTTCGAGGCGGCGGTCGCCGGGGCCATTCCGGTCATCCGCCCGCTGACCCAATCGCTTGCCGGTGACACCGTGCTGAGGGTGGCCGGCATCGTCAACGGCACCACCAATTACATCCTTTCGGAGATGGACAGCACCGGTGCCGAGTATTCGGAGGCGCTGGCCGACGCGAGCGCACTGGGCTATGCCGAGGCCGACCCGACCGCCGATGTCGAGGGATACGACGCCGCCGCCAAGGCAGCCATCCTGGCCTCGATCGCGTTCCACACGCGGGTGACCGCCGACGACGTGTACCGCGAGGGTATCACCAAGGTCACGCCCGCCGACTTCAAGACTGCGCGCGCGCTCGGGTGCACCATCAAGCTTCTTTCCATCTGCGAGCGGCTCACCAATGATGAAGGTCAAGAACGTGTTTCGGCCCGGGTCTACCCGGCGCTGGTCCCGTTGACGCATCCCTTGGCCGCGGTCAACGGCGCGTTCAACGCGGTCGTGGTGGAGGCCGAGGCCGCCGGGCGGCTGATGTTCTACGGCCAGGGCGCCGGGGGAGCGCCGACGGCGTCGGCGGTGATGGGAGATCTGGTGATGGCGGCGCGCAACCGTGTCCAGGGTGGACGCGGCCCGCGCGAGTCGAAGTACGCCAAGCTGCCCATCGCACCGATCGGCTTCATCCCCACCCGCTACTACGTCAGCATGAACGTCGCCGACCGTCCTGGTGTGTTGTCCGCTGTCGCAGCCGAATTCGGCAAGCGTGAGGTCAGCATCGCCGAAGTGCGGCAGGAGGGTGTGGTCGACGAAGGCGGTCAGCGGTGTGGTGCGCGGATCGTGGTCGTCACCCACGAGGCCACCGACGCTGCGCTGTCGGATACCGTCGCAGCGCTCGCCGACCTCGACGTCGTGCAGGAAGTGGCCAGCGTGCTTCGGCTGGAGGGAACGAGCGAATGAGCGCGACCCGCGCGGAGCCCGTGCACAAGCCGTGGCCGGGCCTGATCGCCGCCTACCGCGACCGGCTGCCGGTCGAAGACACCTGGACGCCGATCACGCTGCTGGAGGGCGGTACACCGCTGATCCACGCCAAGCGGCTGTCCGAACGCACCGGCTGCACCGTCCATTTGAAGGTCGAGGGCCTCAACCCGACGGGCTCGTTCAAGGACCGCGGCATGACGGTGGCCGTCACCGAAGCAATCGCCCGTGGCCAGCAGGCCGTGTTGTGTGCGTCCACCGGCAACACCTCGGCGTCGGCGGCGGCCTACGCGGCGCGCGCAGGCATCACCTGCGCGGTGCTGATTCCGCAGGGCAAGATCGCGATGGGCAAGCTCGCGCAGGCCGTGATGCACGGCGCCAAGATCCTGCAGATCGACGGTAACTTCGACGACTGCCTGGAGCTGGCGCGCAAGCTCACCACCGACTATCCGACGATCTCGTTGGTGAACTCCGTCAACCCGTACCGCATCGAGGGGCAGAAGACCGCGGCGTTCGAGATCGTCGACGCGCTCGGCGTCGCGCCCGACGTGCACTCGCTGCCGGTCGGCAATGCAGGCAACATCACCGCGTACTGGAAGGGCTACACCGAATACCACCGGGACGGGCTGTCCGACCGGCTGCCGCGAATGCTGGGCACCCAGGCCGCAGGTGCTGCGCCCCTGGTCCTCGGCGAGCCGGTCAAGGAACCCGAGACGATCGCCACCGCGATCCGGATCGGTGCGCCCGCCTCGTGGACGTCGGCAGTTGAGGCGCAACAACAGTCCAGTGGTCGCTTTCTGGCCGCGACCGACGACGAGATCCTGGCCGCCTACCACCTGGTCGCAGCCACCGAAGGCGTGTTCGTTGAGCCGGCCTCGGCGGCCAGCATCGCCGGCCTGCTCAAATCCGTCGAGGACGGCTGGGTCGCCAAGGGCTCGACGGTGGTGTGCACGGTGACGGGCAACGGCCTGAAGGATCCTGACACCGCGCTCAAAGACATGCCGACGGTCGTGCCCGTACCGGTCGACCCCGGCGCTGTCGTGGCACAGCTGGATCTGGTCTGAGGAACGATTTGTCGGTGACCAAGACCCTGCCGGCCGGGCTGACGGCGACCAGTGTCGTCGCGGCGTCCAGCGCCAATCTTGGGCCGGGCTTCGACAGCCTCGGCCTCGCGCTGAGCCTGTACGACGAAATCGTCGTCGAGACAACCGAATCCGGCCTCACCGTCGATGTCGAGGGGGAGGGCGCGGGCCAGGTCCCGCTGGATTCGACGCACCTCGTGGTGCGAGCCTTCCAGCACGGTCTGCGCGCCGTCGGTGTCACGGTTTCAGGCCTGAATATCCGCTGCCGCAACAACATTCCGCATTCGCGGGGACTCGGTTCATCCGCGGCCGCCGTCGTAGGAGGGCTCGCGGCCGTCAACGGCCTTGTCACGCAGGCCGATTTGAAGCCGTTGACCGACGCGGACTTGATCCAGCGGGCGTCGGAGTTCGAAGGTCATCCCGACAACGCGTCGGCGGCCGTACTCGGCGGCGGTGTGGTGTCGTGGACGTCGACAGGTGCGACGGGCCCGCGGTATGCGGCGGCCCCGCTGCGGGTCCATCCCGACATCCATCTCTTCCCGGCGATTCCCGAGCAACGGTCGTTGACGGCCGAGACGCGGGTGCTGCTGCCCCGATCCGTCAGCCACGGCGACGCCCGGTTCAACGTGAGCCGCGCTGCGCTGCTGGTGGTGGCCCTCACCGAGCGTCCTGACCTGCTGATGGACGCCACCGAGGACGTACTGCATCAGCCCCACCGCGCCAACGCGATGCGGCCCTCGGCGGAATATCTGCGGCTATTGCGGCGTTGTGGGGTTGCAGCGGTGCTATCTGGGGCTGGACCTGCGGTTATCGCTCTGAGCACCAAGCCAGAACTGCCTGCAGAGGCCCTCGAATTCGGCGCCGCGAATGGATTCACCGTCAGCCAGATGTCCGTCGGCGACGGCGTTCGGTGGGCATCAGGCGTGCAGGTCGGGAGTTGACAGGTGTCACACGCGGATCAGTGTGTTTCTTGCTTCCGGCCCGGAAGCGGGCTATCCTCGCTGTCGTCCAGCAATCGCATGGGTTTCTCCTGCGCCGACACTAGGACAAACACCAATTCTTCTCGTGGATGACGGTTCGCCTTATCGCCGCGAATCCCGGCCATCACCGTTGCGAAATCAGCGGTGGCAGCCTCGCAGTCAGCCAATTGGCTGAGTGCAAAGAACCCCTCGCTTGACGTGTTCAGTGGGGAAGGAAAGGAAATCCGTTGACTGAAACGGACCTTGTCACGTCTGGTAGCAGCTCCGATTCGGTTGAGCTGCCGAGCAACGTGACCTCAGAATTCTCATCTCCTGCAACCGCTGACGTGCCGATCGGCCCGCCGGCTGCAGACTCCACACCTGCGACAGACGCCGCGCCTACGACAGACGCCGGCCCTGCGACAGACTCCACACCTGCGACAGACGCTCCGGCCGCCAAGGCCTCGGGCTCGCTGTCCTCGATGGTGCTGCCCGAACTTCGTGCGCTCGCCAATGAGGCCGGCGTCAAGGGCGCCTCGGGAATGCGCAAGAGCGAACTCATCGCCGCCATTCGTGAGCGCCGCGGAGAAGCCACCGGGTCCAAGGACACCGCCGCCGACAACGACAAGGGTTCGGCTGCTGCCGACACCACGACCGACAGCGGCACGCCCGCAGACTCGGGCGAGCAGCAGGGCCAGCAGCGGCGCGAGCGCCGCGGAGCCTCCCGCAATGCCGGCTCTGCCGGTGAGCGGAACAAGCAGGACAGCGGCCAGGACGCCAAGGACGGCGCCGGCTCGGAGAAGAACTCCGACAGGAACAAGAACCAGAACCAGAACCAGCAGGACACCAAGCAAGACGGTGGTGACCAGCAGGGCAACCAGCAGAACCGTGCTGACGACGACGGCGAGGGGCGCCAGGGGCGCCGGGGCCGACGTTTCCGCGACCGCAGGCGCCGCGGTGACGGGCCCCGCGGTGAGGGCGGGAACGGCGAGACCGAGCTGCGCGACGACGACGTCGTCCAGCCCGTCGCCGGAATTCTCGACGTGCTCGACAACTACGCGTTCGTGCGCACCTCGGGCTATCTCGCCGGGCCGAACGACGTCTACGTGTCGATGAACATGGTCCGCAAGAACGGCCTGCGCCGCGGCGACGCCATCACCGGCGCTGTCCGGGTGCCCAAGGACGGCGAGCAGCCCAACCAGCGGCAGAAGTTCAACCCGCTGGTCCGCCTCGACACCGTCAACGGGGGTCCCGTCGAAGACGCCAAGAAGCGTCCCGACTTCACCAAGCTGACCCCGCTGTACCCCAACGAGCGGCTGCGCCTGGAGACCACCCCCGACCGGCTGACCACCCGCGTGATCGATCTGATCATGCCCATCGGCAAGGGCCAGCGTGCGTTGATCGTGTCGCCGCCCAAGGCGGGCAAGACCACGATCCTGCAGGACATCGCCAACGGGGTCGCGCAGAACAACCCGGAATGCCACCTGATGGTGGTGCTTGTCGACGAACGACCCGAAGAGGTCACCGACATGCAGCGCTCCGTCAAGGGTGAAGTCATCGCCTCGACCTTCGACCGGCCGCCGTCCGACCACACCCAGGCCGCCGAACTGGCGATCGAGCGGGCCAAGCGCCTGGTCGAGCAGGGCAAGGACGTTATCGTGCTGCTCGACTCGATCACCCGGCTGGGCCGCGCGTACAACAACGCGTCACCCGCTTCGGGCCGCATCCTGTCCGGTGGTGTCGACTCCACCGCGCTGTATCCGCCCAAGCGGTTCCTCGGCGCGGCCCGCAACATCGAGTTCGGCGGTTCGTTGACCATCATCGCCACCGCGATGGTGGAGACCGGCTCGACCGGTGACACGGTGATCTTCGAGGAGTTCAAGGGCACCGGCAACGCCGAGCTCAAGCTCGATCGCAAGATCTCCGAGCGCCGGGTGTTCCCGGCCGTCGACGTCAACCCGTCCGGTACCCGCAAGGACGAGCTGCTGCTCGCGCCCGACGAGTTCGCGATCGTGCACAAGCTGCGCCGCGTGCTGTCGGGTCTGGACTCCCACCAGGCCATCGACCTGCTGATGAGCCAGCTGCGCAAGACGAAGAACAACTACGAGTTCCTGATGCAGGTCTCCAAGACCGCGCCAGGGATGGCGGACGCCGCCGACTAACCCGCGGCGGGGTCGGCTTTCAGGCCCGGCATCACGTAGCGCCGCACGTGCGTGCGGACGTGGTCTGGGTCGCTCGGGTCAAGGATGTCGCCCGGGACGGTCACCAGCGAGATGATCACGCGGGCCACCCACTCGGAGGCTTCCGGGATATCGGTGTCCGGGTGTATCTCCCCGCCGTCGCGCGCGGCGATCACATAGCGTTCCCAGAACGCGGCGAGGTCGGGCACCAGTCCCTGCACGCCGGCCCCGGCACACGCGACGAATTCCTCGGGCTCGGCCATCCGCAGCCGCATCAGCAGCGCGCCCGGGTCGTCATAGGCCGTGCGGCCGTGCACCACGCCAACGGCAATCTGCGTATCGAGTCCCTCGCGAGACTCGAGCATGGCGTGCGCTTCCGACCAGTACACCTCGTTCAGCCGCACGATCGCCGCACCGAGCAGCGACGCCTTGTCGGGAAAATGCCGGTAGAGCCAGCCGCGAGACACCTGAGCCGCCTCGGCAACCTCGGAAACCGTCGTGGCGCGAATCCCCTTGGCGCGCAGACACACTTCCGCCGCATCGATCAGGCGATCGCGGACGCTCTTGGCGGCCGTGCTGCTCGTCACCGGGCCCTCTCCTCGCTATCTGGCCGCCCCGACGAGGCGACCAGAGCATTCTGTCAATCGGCAGGCGGATACTATCGGCCAGATCAACGATGGTAGACAGCTTTGCGAATCTGTTCACTACGCGCGACGGACCGAGGTGAGCCATGGCCGACACACTCCAGCAGTTGTTTCGCGAGCGGTCCGACCAGGACACCGTCGCCGTGAAGTACGGAGACCGCACCTGGACGTGGCGCGAGCACATCGCAGAGGCCAAGGCCCAGGCCGCCGCGCTCATCGACATCGCCGATTCCAACCGCCCACTGCACGTCGGCGTGCTGCTGGCCAACACCCCGGACATGTTGACGGCCATGGCCGCCGCCGCCCTGGGTGGCTATGTCCTGTGCTGTATCAACAACACCCGCCGCGGCGAAGGCCTGGCCCGCGACATCGCCCTGGTGGACTGTCAGATCCTGATCACCGACGCCGCACACCGCCACCTGCTCGACGGTCTCGACCTGCCCGGCGTCCGGGTGATGGACACCTCCAGCGCGGAATGGGCAGCGCTCACCGCCCGACCGAATGAATTGACTCCGCACCGTGAGGTCGGTCCCGACGACACCTTCGTGATGATCTTCACCTCGGGGACCAGCGGCGACCCCAAGGCTGTGCAGGTGCAGCACATGATGCCGATTTTCGCGGGAAGTGCACTGGCCGAGAAGTATTCGGTCGATACGTCCGACGTCTGCTACCTGTCGATGCCGCTGTTCCATTCCAATTCCATCTACGCGGGCTGGGGCGTCGCGATGGTGACCGGCGCGGCCATGGTGCCCGCGGTGTTCTCGGTATCCCGCTTTCTCGATGAAGTCCGCCATTACCGCGTGACGTTCATGAACTACGTCGGCAAGCCGCTCGCCTACATCCTGTCGACGCCCGAGCAGCCGGACGACCACGACAATCCGCTTCGCGTCGCGTTCGGCAACGAGGCCAGCGACCGGGACATCGCGGAATTCGGTCGTCGTTTCGACTGCACCGTCTGGGACGGATTCGGGTCGACCGAGAACGCGGTCATCATCACCCGCGAGGAAGGCTGCCCGCCGGGATCGCTCGGCAAGGGCTTTCCGGGGGTGGCGATCTATGACGCGGAGACACTGCAGGAGTGCGACGTCGCGGCGTTCGACGAGAGCGGCAACCTGCTCAACCGCGATGCGGCGGTGGGGGAGCTGGTGAACACCTCCGGCGGTGGCCTCTTCCGCGGTTACTACAAGGACACCGGCGCCACCGATCAGCGGTTGCGGCACGGCATGTACTGGTCGGGGGATCTGGCCTACCGCGACGCCGACGGATGGATCTACTTCGCAGGCCGTACGGCCGACTGGATGCGGGTCGACGGCGAAAACCTCGCCGCCGCACCGATCGAGCGAGTCTTGATACGGCTACCTCAGGTCAGCCGCGTCGCCGTCTACCCGGTGCCCGACGAGTCCGTCGGCGACCAGGTCATGGCCGCGGTCGTGCTGCGCGGTGGCACGACGCTCACACCGGGAGAATTCGAGGAGTTCCTCGGCGCCCAGGCCGATCTCTCGCCGAAGGCCTGGCCGCGGTACCTCTGGATCGCCGAGGATCTGCCGGTGACCGCGACCAACAAGATCCTCAAGCGAGAGTTGGTCGCGCAGGGCACGACGCCACGGGGTGGTGTGCTCTGGAAGCGCGACGGTCAGCGGTACGGATCGGTGATCTCGCGCAACGACACCAGCGCTGCGCACAACTCGGCATAGGCGGTCGCACCCAAATGACTTCGCCATTCGGCCTCGATCCTGCCGACCTCGGCCGTCGCTGTGTCCCGATTGGACGGTGCGACAGGTCGCTGCACACATCACTCACTCGGCGAGGAACTGGGGGCGGCTCAGTTTCGAGCTGATGCGCTCGGGGTTCCGGTTCAACGCCGTGATGTCCCGGATGGGGCGCGAAGACTCTCGGACGCCAGAGGAGATCACCGCGGCGATGCGGGCGATGGTCGGCGGTCGCCGCAGGCCGCCCGGGACGGCCGTGGCGGACCCGCTGATGGACGTGATGCTGCACGGGCAGGACATCGCCATCCCACTCGGTATTGAGCCGACAATGCCCATCCCACCTGCGGTGATCGTGGCGCAGCGGCTATGGAAGATGGGCTTTCCGTTCAACGCGCGGAAGCGATTCGCGAATGTGGCCTTCAGTGCGACCGACGCGGATTTCACCGTGGGCGACGGCGAAGTGGTCCGTGGGCCGATCCAGGACATCGTCATGGTGTTGTCTGGCCGCCCGGCCGGCCTGGCCGTGGAATAGCCAGCGCAGTCCGCGCGTTTAGGCTGCTGGCGGTTGACCTGGCATAATTGACCGCTGACCCTCGGTTCCGGTTCACGCCCGATAGCTCCAGGTATGGCACGGGCGACCCGGCGGCCATACGAATGAAGAGGACACCATGAAATCGGGTATTCACCCTGACTACAGCGAGACCACCGTGCACTGCGGCTGCGGTAACACCTTCACCACGCGCAGCACCAAGAAGACCGGACAGATTCACGTCGAGGTCTGCTCGCAGTGCCACCCGTTCTACACCGGCAAGCAGAAGATTCTCGACAGCGGCGGCCGCGTTGCCCGCTTCGAGAAGCGCTACGGCAAGCGCAAGGCGGGCGCAGACAGCGCCGCCGAGAAGGCTGCCGACAAATAGCTGCGTTCCCGACGCCCGATCTGCCGCGCAAGCCGCAGGCCGGGCGTCGCTTCGCGTTTAGCGAAGAAGGGATGCGGAGTGCGTTCAGGCGAAGGAGGACGATATGACCGACACCGCGCCGGCCATTGACGCCATCCTGTCCGAGCACGCCGACCTCGAACGTCAGCTCTCCGAACCCGACCTGCACTCGGACGCGGACAAGGCCCGCAAGGTCGGTCGGCGGTTTGCGCAGTTGGCTCCGATCGTGGGGACCTACCGCAAGCTCGAAGCTGCGCGTGGTGATCTCGGCGCCGCCCGCGAACTGGCGGCCGACGACGAGTCTTTCGCTGCCGAGGTCGACGAACTCGCCGCGACAGTCGAAGAACTCGAAACCCATCTCGCCGACCTCCTGGCGCCGCGCGACCCGCACGACGCCGACGACGTCGTACTCGAGGTGAAGTCCGGCGAGGGCGGCGAGGAATCGGCACTGTTCGCCGCCGACCTGGCCCGCATGTACATCCGTTACGCCGAGCGGCACGGCTGGACCGTCACCGTTCTCGACGAGACCTTCTCGGACCTGGGTGGTTACAAGGACGCGACGCTGTCGATCAGGAGCAAGGGCGATTCGACCGACGGCGTGTGGTCACGGCTGAAGTTCGAGGGCGGCGTGCACCGCGTGCAAAGGGTTCCGGTCACCGAGTCGCAGGGCCGCGTGCACACGTCGGCGGCAGGCGTGCTCGCCTATCCCGAGCCCGAAGAGGTCGAAGAAGTCCAGATCGACGAGGCCGACCTTCGCATCGACGTGTACCGGTCGTCGGGCAAGGGCGGTCAGGGCGTCAACACCACGGACTCGGCGGTGCGCATCACGCACCTGCCCACAGGCATCGTCGTCACGTGCCAGAACGAACGCAGCCAGTTGCAGAACAAGGCGCGCGCAATGCAGGTGCTCGCCGCGCGACTGCAGTCGCTCGCCGAGGAACAGGCGCAGGCTGACGCATCGGCTGACCGGGCCAGCCAGATTCGCACCGTCGACCGCAGCGAGCGCATCCGCACGTACAACTTCCCGGAGAACCGGATCGCCGACCACCGGATCAACTTCAAGGCGCACAACCTCGACCAGGTCCTCGATGGCGACCTGGATGCGTTGTTCGACGCGCTGGCGGCCGCCGACAAGCAATCGCGGCTTCAACAGGCATAACGAAGACGAGCGCGAGTGAGGATCGCAGTGAGGCACGAGCGAGGACCGGAGCGAGCGGGAGTCGAGCCGTGACCTCGTCCGCGCGGTTGCGACTCGAGATCGCGCAGGCCGTCGCCGTCCTCGCCCAGGCGGGGGTCGGATCGCCACAGGCCGATGCCGAGGAGCTGGCCGCCCACGCGGCAGGAACGAGCCGGGGTCGGCTGTGGGTACTCGACGACGTGGACGACGAGTTCTGCGTCCGCTACGCCGATCTCGTCGACGCGCGCTCACAGCGAATCCCGTTGCAGCACATCGTCGGTACCGCGCCACTCGGTCCGGTGACCGTTCAGGTGGGCCCCGGCGTATTCATCCCGCGACCGGAAACCGAGGGACTGCTGGAGTGGGCGTCGGCCCAGCCGCTGCCGCCACACCCGACGATCGTGGACCTGTGCACGGGCTCAGGTGCGCTCGCGCTGGCCCTGTCGAAGTTCTGGCCGGATGCCCGCATCGTCGCCGTCGACGACTCCGACGACGCGCTCGCCTATGCCCGCCGAAATGTTGCGGGCACCCCTGTCGAGCTCCTTCGCGCCGACGTCACCGACACTGCGCTGCTGCCCGAACTGGACGGGCAGGTCGACCTCCTGGTCGCCAACCCGCCCTACATTCCCGAAGGTGTGGCGCTGGAACCCGAAGTGGCACAGCATGATCCACCGCACGCTCTGTTCGGTGGCCCAGACGGGATGACTGTCATCAACGCGATAGCCGGACTGGCGGGCCGCTGGCTGCGGCCCGGCGGCAGGTGCGCCGTCGAGCATGACGACACCACATCGGCCGCCACCGTCGAAGCATTCTCCGCGTCGCGCTTGTTCGTCGATGTCAGGGCCGGGCGCGACCTGGCAGGCCGACCCCGCTTCGTCACCGCGACTCGTTCTGGACGAGGCTAGAAAACATGGCACCCGAAGGCGACCGCGAGTGAGGATCGCAGCGAGGAACGAGCGAGGACCGGAGCGAGTGGGAGTCGAGGCAAATGGCTGAGCTCTTCGACTGCTCCGATGCCGAGGCGCGCGCGACCGGAATCGCTTCGGCGATAAGCGCCGTCAAGGGCGGACGCCTCGTGGTGCTGCCCACCGACACCGTCTACGGCATCGGCGCCAACGCGTTCGACAACGACGCGGTGGCCTCGCTGCTTTCGGCGAAGGGACGGGGCCGCGACATGCCCGTCCCGGTGCTCGTCGGGTCGTGGCACACCATCGAAGGCCTGGTGTACACCGTGCCGAACGCCGCGCGGGAGCTGATCCGCGCCTTCTGGCCCGGTGCACTGAGCCTCGTCGTTGCTCAGGCGCCGTCGCTGCTATGGGACCTCGGCGACGCCGCGGGCACCGTGATGCTGCGCATGCCGCTGCACCCGGTGGCCATCGAAGTGCTGCGCGAAGTCGGTCCGATGGCGGTGTCCAGCGCGAACATCTCCGGCCGGCCCGCCGCCGTCACCGTCGACGACGCCCGCAACCAACTCGGTGACCTCGTCGAGGTCTACCTCGACGCCGGACCGTCCGAACAGCAGGCCGCCTCCACGATCGTCGACCTCACCGGCGCGCATCCGCGCATCCTTCGGACCGGGCCGGTCAGCGCAGAGGCCATTGCGGAAGTGCTTGGTGTCGACGCCGATAGCCTGACCGCGACCACTTGACGCGGCCCCCCGTCACTCTCAATTTCGTCCAGTACGGTTCATTCGGTGGTGAGCGAAGTGCAGGTTGTGGCCAGTGAGCTGCTTGCGCTCTCCGATCGAGGCGCAGGCGTCCCGCTGCGTGAGCTCGCACTGGTAGGCCTGACCGCCGCGATCATCACCTACTTCGCGACGGGATTCGTCCGGGTGCTGGCCACCCGGGTCGGCGCGGTGGCCTACCCCAGGGAACGCGACGTGCATTTGCAGCCGACCCCGCGGATGGGCGGCCTGGCGATGTACGTCGGCGTCCTGGGTGCCGTGTTGCTGGCCTCCCAGCTGCCCGCGCTCACCCGAGGCTTCGTCTACTCCTCGGGCCTGCCCGCGGTCGTGGTCGCAGGCGGGCTGATCATGGCCATCGGTCTGATCGACGACAAATGGGGTCTAGACGCCCTCACCAAATTCGCCGGCCAGATCACCGCGGCCAGCGTGCTGGTGACGATGGGTGTGGCGTGGAGCGTGCTGTACATCCCGATCGGCGGCGTCGGCACCATCGTGCTCGACCAGGTGTCGTCGATCCTGCTGACACTGGCGCTGACGGTCGCGATCGTCAACGCGATGAACTTCGTCGACGGCCTCGACGGTCTTGCCGCGGGCCTCGGGCTGATCACCGCGTTGGCCATCACCATCTTCTCCATCGGACTGCTGCGCGACCACGGTGGCGACGTGCTGTTCTACCCGCCTGCGGTGATCTCGGTGGTGCTGGCGGGTGCGTGTCTGGGCTTCCTGCCGCACAACTTCCACCGGGCGCGCATCTTCATGGGCGACTCCGGGTCGATGCTGATCGGACTGATGCTGGGCGCGGCGTCCACCACCGCGGCGGGGCCGATATCGCAGAGCGCCTACGGCGCGAGGGACGTCTTCGCTCTGCTGTCGCCGTTCTTGTTGGTTATCGCCGTGATGTTCGTGCCCGCGCTGGACATGCTGCTGGCCATCGTCCGGCGCACCAGGGCCGGGCGCAGCCCGTTCAGCCCCGACAAGATGCACCTGCATCACCGGCTGTTGCAGATCGGCCATTCCCACCGCCGGGTGGTACTGCTCATCTATCTCTGGGTGGGCATCGTCGCCCTCGGCGCGGCGAGCACGATTTTCTTCGATCCCCGCTACACCGGCGGCGTGATGCTGGCGGCGATTCTGGTGGCGATCGTCGTGACGCTGATTCCGCTTCTGAGGCGTGGCGAAGAGACCTACGACGAGCTGTACGACAAAAAGTAGTAGACCCCGTTTATGCCCGCCTACCATGTGGTACGGTGCAGGCAGAACCCGAAATAACCTCGCGGGTTGCCGGCCCCCGGGCCCTCGGTTTCACCACCGATCGGCACGGAAAAACGACCGACAAAGGGAGCTGCCCCTTGGGTGATTCCAGCGCGACCCGCGCCCTCCGATACGCTCGGGGCGCCACGCACAGAATCATTGGGACAACCCTTGTGACCGCGGGATTGAGGTGACGCCGTGACGACGCCAGCGCAAGACGCGCCGTTGGTGTTTCCGTCCGTTGCTTTCCGGCCATTGCGCCTGTTCGCAATCTGCGTGATTTTCGCCGGCCTGGTGACACTGGCCGCAGCATTTCTCGGCCACCCGATGGTCGGCGTGTTCTTCGGCATCGGCCTGGGTCTGGGTTTGCTCAATGCGGTTCTCGTGCAGCGGTCGGTGGAGGCCATCACCGCCGAGGACCATCCGTTGAAGCGCAAGATGGCCGTCAACTCCGCCACTCGACTGTTGGCGATGACGGTGATCGGGCTGACGATCGCGTTCATCTTCCGGCCCCAGGGCCTGGGCGTGGTGTTCGGGATGGCGTTGTTCCAAGTGCTGCTGGTGATTTCGACGGCACTGCCCGTGATGAAGAAACTGCGGGCCGGTGGCCAGACGAGCTCAACTGACGGACTCGAAGGGGAGGCCGCGAAACCATGACCGAGACGATCCTGGCCGCCGAATCCGGCATTCAGGTCGGCCATCACACCGAGGCGCACTGGTTCGGCCTCACGGTCAACACCGATACGGTGCTCGCCACCGCGATCGCTGCGGTAATCGTGCTCGCGCTGGCATTCTTCTTGCGCGCCAAGGTGACATCGACCGGAGTGCCGAACGGCGTGCAGCTGTTCTGGGAAGCCATCACGACCCAGCTGCGTAACCAGATCGAGGCTGCGATCGGCATGAAGATCGCGCCGTTCGTGCTGCCGCTGGCGGTCACGCTATTCGTGTTCATCCTCGTCTCCAACTGGCTCTCGGTGCTGCCGGTGCAGTACACGGATTCCAGCGGTGCGATACACGAGTTGCTGAAGCCGCCGGCATCCGACATCAACTTCGTGCTGGCGCTCGCCCTGTTCGTTTTCATCTGCTACCACGCTGCAGGCATCTGGCGCCGCGGCCCCTTGGGCCACCCGGTTGCGTTGCTCAAGGGTCACGTCGCACTGATGGCGCCGATCAACCTCGTCGAGGAGATCGCCAAGCCGATCTCGTTGTCGCTCCGACTTTTCGGCAATATCTTCGCCGGCGGCATCCTGGTCGCACTGATCGCACTGTTCCCGCCGTGGATCATGTGGGCGCCCAACGCCATCTGGAAGAGCTTCGACTTGTTCGTCGGCGCCATCCAGGCATTCATCTTCGCCCTGCTGACGATCCTGTACTTCAGCCAGTCAATGGAACTCGAAGAGCACCATGACTAGCCGCCACACCATGCTCGACCCACGTCCTGGTAGGGCACCTACCAGTAATCAAGGAGGATAAGGAATGGATCCCACTATCGCTGCCGGCGCACTCATCGGCGGTGGACTGATCATGGCCGGCGGCGCCATCGGCGCCGGCATCGGTGACGGCATCGCGGGTAACGCGTTGATCGCCGGTATCGCCCGCCAGCCCGAGGCGCAAGGCCGACTGTTCACGCCGTTCTTCATCACGGTGGGCCTGGTCGAGGCGGCGTACTTCATCAACCTCGCCTTCATGGCGCTGTTCGTGTTCGCCACCCCGGTCAAGTAACCCACGTGATGGGCGACCCCAGCTTGAGCATCCTCGCGGCCGAAGAAGGCGGGGGGAGTAACTTCCTGATCCCGAACGGCACGTTCTTCTTCGTGTTGTTGATCTTCTTGATCGTGCTTGGCGTGATCGCCAAGTGGGTCGTGCCACCGATTTCCAAGGTGCTGCACGAGCGCGAGGAGATGGTGCAAAAGACGGTCGAGGACAACCGGCGCGCGGCGCAGCTACGGGCTGCCGCGGATGCCGATTACCTCAAGGTGATGGCTACGGCACGTCGTGAAGCGACAAATGTTCGCGACGAGGCCCGCGCCGAGGGGCGGAAAATCGTCGACGACGCGCGGGCTCGTGCCAACACGGAGGTTTCTGGGGTGCTCCAGCAGGCCAGTGAGGAGCTGACGGAGCAGTCTCGCGCGGTGACAGCGGATCTGCAGACCTCGGTGGAGACACTGGCGGCCAGCCTCGCGAGCCGCGTGCTCGGGGTCGAGGTGACCACCCGCACGGTGCCGGTGACAACAGGGCGGGAACGGTAGGGCGTATGTCGACCTTCATCGGACAACTCGTTGGATTCGCGGTCATCCTTTTCCTGCTCTGGAAATACGTTGTGCCGCCGGTTCGCACCATGATGAAGAACCAGCAGGAGACTGTCCGCACGCAGCTCGCCGACCATGCCGAGGCCGAAAAGAAGGTCGCTGACGCCGACACCGAGCATGCCAAGGCGCTCGAAGAAGCCAAGGCCGAGGCGGCCAAGGTGATCGAGGAAGCCCGGCACGACGCCGAGAAGATCGCCGAGCAGCTTTCTGCCCATGCCGACTCTGAACTGGAGCGCATCAAGGTGCAGGGCGGACAACAGGTCCAGCTGCTGCGCCAACAGCTCATCCGCGAGCTTCGGCAGAGTCTCGGCGCCGAGTCCGTCCATCGCGCAAGCGATCTGGTGCGCGACTTCGTTTCCGATCCAACCGAGCAGTCCGCGACGGTTGACCGCTTTCTCGACGAGCTGGATGAAATGGCACCGTCGAGCGCGGTTTTCGAGGATGCCGTCACCTCGAAGCTGCGGGCAGCCAGCCGGGAGTCTGTCGGCAAGGTGGTCCAGCAGCTCGACGGAGCCACCGCGAACCTCGACACCGATCAACTGACGACCTTGGCCAACGATCTGGCATCGGCAGTGAAGTTGTTGCGCCGGGAGCCGGTGCTGGCCAGGCATGCAGCCGACCCGTCCAGCGACTCAGCCGCCAAGGTGCAGCTCGTCGAGCGACTATTGTCCGGCAAGGTTTCCGATCCAGCGCTAGAGGTACTTAAAACCGCTGTATCGCAACGGTGGTCGTCGACCTCCGACCTGATCCACGGTATCCAGCACATCGCCAGGCTGGTCCTGTTGGTGCGTGCCGAGGGCGAGGGCCAAATCGACGACGTCGAGGACCAGCTGTTCAGGTTCAGTCGGATCCTTGATTCCGAACCGCAGTTGATCACGTTGCTGAGCGACTTCAGTACGCCGCTCGACGGGCGAATCAGCTTGCTGAACAACGTGCTTTCTCGCAGGGCGAGCAGGAACACCGCGGATCTGCTGCGCCAGACGATTGAGCTGTTACATGGCGAACGCGCCGACGAGGCCGTCCGCGAATTGGCGAATCTCGCTGTGTCCCGGCGGGGCGAAGTCGTCGCTCACGTCGGCGCCGCAAGCGAGCTCACCGACAATCAGAGTGCCCGGCTCACCGAATTGCTCACCCGTATCTACGGTCGCCCCATTTCGCTTCAGCTGGATGTGAATCCAGAACTGCTGGGCGGACTGTCGATCGCCGTCGGCGACGAGGTGATCGACGGTTCGTTGGCCTCCAAGCTCGCCGCGGCCGAGACGCATTTGCCCGACTGACCCGAACCAAACACCGACAACGAAGTAGGAAGACGAAAAGCCATGGCAGAGTTGACGATCTCAGCGGATGAGATCCAAGGCGCGATCGAGGAGTATGTCGCCGGCTTCGAGGCGGACACCGAGCGCGAGGAAATCGGCACGGTCATCGACGCGGGCGACGGTATCGCGCACGTCGAGGGCCTGCCCTCGGTGATGACGCAGGAGCTGCTGGAGTTCCCCGGCGGTGTCCTCGGTGTCGCGCTCAACCTCGACGAGCACAGCATCGGTGCGGTGATCCTCGGTGACTTCGAGAAGATCGAACAGGGCCAGCAGGTCAAGCGCACCGGCGAGGTGCTCTCGGTGCCCGTCGGAGACGCCTTCCTGGGACGCGTGGTGAACCCGTTGGGGCAGCCGATCGACGGCCGCGGCGAGATCGATACCGACGAGCGGCGCGCCCTCGAGCTGCAGGCGCCGTCAGTGGTGCAGCGCCAAGGTGTGAGTGAGCCGCTGCAGACGGGCATCAAGGCGATCGACTCGCAGACGCCCATCGGTCGCGGCCAGCGTCAGCTGATCATCGGCGACCGCAAGACCGGTAAGACAGCGGTTTGTGTGGACACCATCCTCAACCAGCGACAGAACTGGGAGACCGACGACCCCGACCAGCAGGTCCGCTGCGTGTATGTGGCGATTGGCCAGAAGGGCACCACGATCGCCAGCGTGCGGCAGACCCTCGAAGACGGTGGCGCGATGGACTACACCACGATCGTTGCTTCACCGGCATCTGACTCCGCAGGCTTCAAATGGCTTGCGCCGTATACGGGCTCGTCCATCGCACAGCACTGGATGTATCAGGGCAAGCACGTACTGATCGTCTTCGACGATCTGACCAAGCAGGCCGAGGCGTACCGCGCGATCTCGCTGCTGCTGCGCCGGCCACCGGGCCGCGAGGCGTACCCGGGCGACGTGTTCTACCTGCACTCCCGGCTGCTGGAACGCTGCGCCAAGCTGTCCGATGAACTCGGTGGCGGCTCGCTGACCGGTCTGCCGATCATCGAGACCAAGGCCAACGACATCTCGGCCTATATCCCCACCAACGTCATCTCGATCACCGACGGTCAGTGCTTCCTGGAGACCGACCTGTTCAACCAGGGTGTGCGGCCTGCGATCAACGTCGGCGTGTCGGTGTCGCGAGTCGGCGGCGCTGCACAGATCAAGGCGATGAAAGAAGTTGCGGGCTCGCTGCGACTGGACCTGTCGCAGTACCGCGAGCTGGAGTCCTTCGCGGCCTTCGCCTCCGACCTCGACGAGACGTCCAAGAATCAGCTGGATCGCGGCGCCCGCCTGGTCGAGTTGCTCAAGCAGCCGCAGAACAGCCCGATGCCGGTCGAGGAGCAGGTTGTGGCCATCTTCCTGGGCACAAGGGGCCACCTCGATTCGGTGCCCATTGAGGACGTTCAAAAGTTCGAGCGCGAGTTCCTCGAGCACGTCAAGGGTTCGCATGAGGCAATCCTCAAGGAGATCCGCGAAAGCAAGAAGCTCCCTGAGGAGCTGGAAGAAAAGCTCGAAAAAGTGGTGAACGATTTCAAGAAGGGCTTCGACACCACCGACGGCAGCTCGGTCGTCCGCGACGAGCACGTCGACGCGATGGACGAAGGAGACGTCGAAAAGGAATCGGTGAAGGTCCGCAAGCCCAAGCCGAAGAAGAAGTAAGGCTCTAGAACAGATGGCTGCCACACTGCGCGAACTGCGCGGCCGCATCCGCTCCGCGGGGTCGATCAAGAAGATCACCAAGGCCCAGGAGCTGATCGCGACGTCGCGCATCGCCAAGGCGCAGGCCCGAGTCGAGGCGGCTCGGCCCTACGACCGCGAGATCACCAACATGCTCACCGAACTCGCCAGCGCCAGCGCGCTGGACCACCCGCTGCTCGTCGCACGCGAGCAGCCCCGGCGGGCAGCAGTGCTGGTGGTGACATCGGACCGTGGGCTCTGCGGTGCCTACAACGCCAACGTGTTCCGGCGGTCGGAGGAGCTCTTCTCCCTGCTTCGTTCGGAGGGCAAGGAGCCCATCCTGTATGTGGTGGGCCGGAAAGCTCTGAATTACTACAGCTTTCGCAACTGGGATGTGACTGAGTCGTGGACCGGCTTCTCCGAGCGGCCCGACTACGAGAACGCGCAGGAGATCGCGTCGACACTGGTCGACGCATTCCTCGCCGGTGTCGATGACGAAGGCGACGATCCCGGAGCGGACGACATCCTCGGTGTCGACGAACTGCACATCGTGTTCACCGAATTCAAGTCGATGCTGTCGCAGGCTGCGATCGCCCGCCGGATCGCGCCGATGGAGGTGGAGTACAGCGACGAGGACACCGGACCGCGCACGCTGTTCTCCTTCGAACCGGACGCCGAGGCCCTGTTCGGTGTGTTGCTGCCGCGCTACATCTCCACCCGGATCTTCGCCGCGCTGCTCGAGGCGGCCGCATCGGAGTCGGCGTCGCGACGGCGCGCCATGAAGTCGGCTACGGACAACGCCGACGACCTCATCAAGGACCTGACCCTGATGGCCAACCGCGAACGGCAATCTCAGATCACCCAGGAAATCAGCGAAATCGTCGGTGGCGCGAACGCGCTCGCGGACGCCGCCGCCAAGTAGCCCGTAGGAAGCGAAAAGAGACATGACTGCTACTGCCGAAAAAGAGACGAGCACCGACACCAAGGGGCGCGTTGTCCGCGTCACCGGCCCGGTCGTCGACGTCGAGTTCCCCCGCGGCGCCGTGCCGGAGCTGTTCAACGCGCTGCACGCGGAGATCGACTACAAGGACCTCGCGAAGACGCTGACGCTCGAGGTCGCCCAGCATCTCGGTGACAACCTCGTTCGCTGCATCTCGCTACAGCCGACCGACGGCCTGGTCCGTGGAGTGGAGGTGACCGACACCGGCAACTCGATCTCGGTCCCGGTCGGCGACGGCGTCAAGGGCCATGTGTTCAACGCCCTGGGTGACTGCCTCGACGAGCCGGGTTACGGCAAGGACTTCGACCGATGGTCGATCCACCGCAAACCGCCGGCCTTCGATCAGCTGGAACCCCGCACAGAGATGCTGGAGACCGGCCTGAAGGTCGTCGATCTGCTCACGCCATACGTGCGCGGCGGCAAGATCGCGCTGTTCGGCGGCGCAGGCGTGGGCAAGACGGTGTTGATCCAGGAGATGATCAACCGCATCGCCCGCAACTTCGGTGGCACGTCGGTGTTCGCCGGCGTCGGGGAGCGCACCCGCGAGGGCAACGACCTCTGGGTCGAGCTGGCTGACGCGGACGTGCTCAAGGACACCGCGCTGGTGTTCGGTCAGATGGACGAGCCGCCCGGCACGCGTATGCGCGTGGCGCTGTCCGCGCTCACCATGGCGGAGTACTTCCGCGATGAGCAGGAGCAGGATGTGCTTCTGTTCATCGACAACATCTTCCGGTTCACGCAGGCCGGTTCCGAAGTGTCGACTCTGCTGGGCCGCATGCCATCGGCGGTGGGTTACCAGCCCACGCTGGCCGACGAGATGGGTGAGCTGCAGGAGCGCATCACGTCGACCCGCGGCCACTCCATCACTTCGATGCAGGCCGTGTACGTGCCTGCCGACGACTACACCGACCCGGCGCCGGCCACGACGTTCGCTCACCTCGATGCGACCACGGAACTCAGCCGAAACGTGTTCTCCAAGGGCATCTTCCCGGCAGTGGACCCGCTGGCGTCGTCCTCGACGATCCTGGATCCCAGCGTTGTCGGCGACGAGCACTATCGCGTCGCCCAGGAAGTCATCCGAATCCTGCAGCGCTACAAGGACCTTCAGGACATCATTGCGATCCTCGGCATCGACGAGCTTGCCGAGGAGGACAAGCAGCTGGTGCAAAGGGCCCGTCGAATCGAGCGCTTCCTGTCGCAGAACATGATGGCGGCCGAACAGTTCACCGGACAGCCCGGCTCGACGGTTCCGCTCAAGGAGACCATCGAAGCGTTCGACAAGCTGGCCAAGGGCGATTTCGACCACCTGCCCGAGCAGGCGTTCTTCCTGATCGGCGGCCTGGAAGATCTGCAGAAGAAGGCCGAAAGTCTCGGCGCCAAGATGGATGACGGCGGCAGCGACGGCGCTCCGGTGTCTGAGGACAGCGCGGACGACGAGAAGGACGATGGCAAAGACGATGCCAAGAAGGACGATGGCAAATAAAAGACGATGCCAAGAAGGACGATGGCAAAGACGATGCCAAGAAGGACGATGGCGAAGACAAGAGTGAGTAGACATGGCTGAGCTCGACGTCGACATCGTCGCCGTAGAACGCGAAATCTGGTCTGGAAAGGCCACCTTCCTGTTCACCCGCACCACCTCCGGCGAAATCGGCATTCTGCCGCACCACATTCCCTTGGTGGCGCAGCTCGTCGACGACGCCATGGTGCGCGTTGAGCGCGAGGGTGAAGACGATCTACGCATCGCCGTTGACGGTGGCTTCATGTCGGTCACCGATGAAGGCGTGATCGTCCTGGCCGAGTCCGCTGAGCTCGAGTCCGAAATCGACGCCGACGCCGCGAAGAGCGATTCGGAGTCCGACGACGAAGCCACGGCCGCAAGAGGTCGCGCCAGGCTTCGGGCCCTCGGCCAGATCGACTAGGTCTGCCGGTGAGCGCGTCCATGCTGATCATGGCCGCGCTGGTCGGTGTGCTACTGCTTGTCGTCATTGCCCTGTGTTACCGGCTCTGGAAACTG
>CAVQLB010000012.1:0-956663 GCA_963713225.1 uncultured Actinomycetota bacterium
AGTGGGCTCCCTTGTCCGCGAATCGTCCGCAGCGCGACGATCACCCCGGCCGCGACCACGATGACGACAAGTACCGCGAACAGTATCGACAGCGACCCCTGAATAAAGGTGTTGCGCACGATCTTGTCGACATCGGCAGGGGTTTTCGCCGTCAGGCAGAGCTTCCCCGCTTCCTGCGCGGCCTCGCAGATGCTGTGTTGCTTCCAGTACCCGAGCTTGGGATCGGCCGAGAAGATCTTCTGCCACGATGCCGTCATCGTCACGATGAGATCCCACACCAGCGGAATAGCGGGAATCCAAGCCCATTTCAGCAGTCCGCGTTTGATCACCACCACGGTGACGACGGTCAGCGCGATGGCCGCCAGCAGCTGGTTGGCGATGCCGAACAGCGGGAAGAGTGTGTTGATGCCGCCGAGCGGATCGGTCACACCCATCAGCAGAATGCCGCCCCACGCCGCGACCACGATGATGCTGCAGATCCACGCGCCGACACGCCAACTCGGATCCTTGAGCTTGCGCAGCGGCCCGCCGAGGTTGCTCAGCCCGTCGGACAGCATGAAGCGGGCCACCCGGGTACCGGCATCGACAGTGGTGAGGATGAAGAGCGCCTCGAACATGATCGCGAAGTGGTACCAGAACGCCTTCAGGCTCTCGCCGCCGAACACCTGATGCAGTACCTCGGAGATACCGATCGCCAGCGTCGGTGCGCCGCCGGTCCGGGACACGATCGACTCCTCGCCGACGTCCTCGGCGGCCTGAGTGATCTGCTCCGGTGTGATCGGTGCGCCGGACAACCCGAGGCCGTTCACGTATTCGGCCGCGGTCTGCGCGGTCGCTCCGGTCTGGGCCGCAGGTGCGTTCATGGCGAAGTAGAGATGCTGGTTCAGGATCGCGGCGGTGATCAGCGCCATGATGCCGACGAACGACTCGGTGAGCATGCCGCCGTAGCCGATGAGCCGCATCTGGCTTTCCTTCTCGAGCAGCTTGGGTGTGGTTCCCGAGGAGATCAGTGAGTGAAATCCCGACAGCGCACCGCATGCGATCGTGATGAACAGGAACGGGAACAGCGAACCGGCAAAGACCGGGCCCGTGCCGCTGGTGGCGAACGAGGAGATGGCGGGGGCCTCCATGATGGGGCGGGCCAGCAGAATGCCAAGCGCGAGCAGGGCAATGGTGCCGACCTTCATGAAGGTCGACAAATAATCGCGAGGGGCGAGCAGTAACCACACGGGCAACACCGACGCGGCGAAGCCGTAAATGATGATGCACCAGCACAACGTCACCTTCGACAGGGTGAACCAATCAGCGCCCCAGGATGTTTCGGCGACCCATCCGCCTGATACCACCGCGAGCAGCAGCAGAATTACACCGATCAGCGAGACCTCGGATACTCGACCAGGGCGAAGGAACCTCAGGTACAGACCCATGAAGATGGCGATCGGGATTGTCATCGCGATCGAGAAGACGCCCCACGGGCTCTCGGCCAGCGCACCCACCACCACCAGGGCGAGCACCGCCAGCAGGATCACCATGATGACGAGCACGCCGACGATGGCGGCCACACCGCCAATCGTGCCGAGCTCATCGCGCGCCATCTGCCCCAGAGAGCGACCGCGTCGTCGCGTGGAGATCGACAGGACGAGATAGTCCTGCACACAACCGGCGAACACCGCGCCGATGATGATCCAGATGGTTCCCGGCAGATAGCCCATCTGCATCGCCAGCACCGGTCCGACCAGCGGCCCCGCGCCGGCGATCGCCGCGAAGTGATGCCCGAACAACACCCGACGGTCGGTCGGCATGTAGTCGGTGGCGTTCTCGAAAAGTTCGGCGGGAGTGGCATTGTCGTCACGTGGGCGGACGATCTTCATCTCGATGAGGCGGGCGTAGAACCGGAACCCGATCACGTAGGTGCAGATGGCGGCGATGACGAACCAGACCGCGTTGACGGTCTCCCCGCGGAAGAAGGCGATGATCGCCCACGCGATCGCGCCGAGCACCGCGATGATCCCGAAGATGACCTTGTGTTTGGTCGTGATCGGCGAGCGGTCGATGATGGCGACCGGTGGCAGATCCTTGTCGGTGCGGATGTAGGTGATGTCGCCGTCGGTGCTCTTCGATACGATCCGATTCGGCGGTGGGTGAAACCACTGTGTTCTCCCTCGATGACGATGAAGTCTCGTGCCTCGTCTGATCCTGTCAAAGGCCGCGCCGGGCCTACAGAGGATTGCCGAATATGAGCGAATTACTCCTATTCACGCTCGTAGAACTCCCGGACAGTGTCGATGGTGTCGGCCTCGGCCGGGCTCTTGTCGTCCCGGTAGCGCAGTACCCGGGCGAACCGCAGTGCCATGCCGCCCGGATAGCGGGAGGACGTCTGCACGCCGTCGAACGCGATCTCGACGACCTGCTCGGGACGCAGCCTGACGATATGACTGCCGGTAGGGCCCCCGCCTGATGTCGCCGCCTCCGCGGCTCCGTCCGCCAGTTCGGTGAACCGGGTTGTCTGCCAGTCGAGCATGGCGTCGGTCATGCCCTTGAACGTCTTACCGAGCATGACGAAGTCGTCGGTAGCGGGGTCGCGGGCACCGAGATGAATGTTGGACAGCTTGCCGGTTCGTCGGCCTGAGCCCCACTCGACGGCCAGCACGACGAGGTCGAGCGTGTGCACCGGCTTCACTTTCAGCCAGCCGGCGCCGCGCCGGCCCGCCTCGTACGGCGCGGCGGGCGACTTGGCCATCACGCCTTCGTGGCCGGCGGCCAGCGTCGTCTCCAGGAACCGCTGGGCGGCCTCCGCGTCGGAGGTGACCAACCGGTCGACCCGCTGTGTGGGCGGCACGATGGCATCGAGCGCCGCCAACCGGTCGCGGGTGGGCTCGTCGAGCAGATCGGCGCCGTCGAGATGCAGCACATCGAAGAAGAACACGGACAGCGGCTGTTCGGCGCGCGCCGCCGCTCGCCCGAACCGCGATGCGGTGACCTGGAACCGGTGCGGGCGCCCGTCGGGGCGCAGCGCGATCGCTTCGCCGTCGGCGATGAGGTCTTTCACCGGGAGCGCGAGGGTGGCCTCGACGACCTCGGGCAGCCGTGCGGTGACGTCGTCGAGGCTGCGGGTGTAGATCGACACGTCGTCGCCCGCACGGTGGATCTGAACGCGGGCCCCGTCGAGCTTGGCCTCGAAAACGCCCTCGCCGCCGAGTCGTTCGAGTGCCTCGGCCACTCCCGTCGCGGTTTGGGCCAGCATCGGCCCGACGGGCTGCCCGACGCGCAGCGTGAATTCGGACAGTGCGGTTTCTCCGCCGGTCAGGGCGGCCGCCGCGACGGCAGGCAGGTCGCCGCCCAGCATCGCCGCCCGGCGGACCGCCGCGGCGGGCAGGCCTGCGGCCTTGGCGACGGCGTCGGCCATCACCCCGGCGAGGGCTCCCTGCCGCAGCTCGCCACCGAGGAGTCGGCGCAGAAACGTCTGCTCGGATTCTGTTGCCGCGGAGAACAGGTCTGCGACGAGTCCTGCCCTTCGCGCCTGCGAGCCCTTACCCGCGACGGAGCCGATCACGGTGAACGCCGCATCGACGGCCGCCACCGTCAGCGTGGGCTCCTGCGCGGGTGGCGGCAGCGAACGCAGTGCCGCCCACCCGACGCCGATCTGGCGCTGCGGCAGCTCGCCCGACAACCAGGCCACCACGACGGCGACCTGCCTCGCGTCGTGTTCACCCGCCGCGGCGACCAGCTCGGCGATCCGGGCGATCTTGGCCAGCCGCGCCGAGGAACGCGCCGACCTCGGCCGACGCGGTGGCGACATCGATCAGCAGCACACTCTCACCCTGGCACGAAGGTCAGACATCATCATTAACGCCGGTCAGGCTTGCGTAAGTCCGGGAGTCAGCGGACCCGAGATATCGCACACACGACGCCGTACGCTCCGGTCATGACCTATGTGGTCGCCGCGATGGCTCCTTGGGAGGACCATGATGTCGCAGGGTGAGCCGATGGACATCCTTTCGGAGAGTGAAAGCTGGAGTCTGCTGTCGGGTATGGCTCTTGGGCGACTTGTCACCAGCGTTGAGGGCCAGCCCGAGATCTTTCCCGTCAACTTCGTCGTGCAAGACAGGACCGTGCTGTTCCGTACCGCAGAGGGCGCCAAGCTGTTCACCGTCGTGATGAATAGCCGGGTGGCGTTCGAGGCCGACGACCACAACGTGTCGGAAGGCTGGAGCGTCATCGTCAAGGGCTGGGCGCATGTGCTCAATACCGACGCCGAGATCGAAGAAGCGGAACGAGCACAGCTGCTGTCCTGGACCGCAACGTCGAAGCGTCGCTACGTTCGTGTGGTTCCATCGGTGATCACCGGCCGGCGCTTCCGCTTCGGTCCCGAACCCGACCGCGACTGACCGCTCGCGTGAACCGCAGGGCCTGCGCCCTCCATCTTCGGGACCTATGGCCCTCCCGCCCCATCGGGAGAGGGCAGACAGTGGATATATGGAGCATTTGTCGACGAACTTGCGAACGGCATCGAGAGGGCAGTGACACGCTTGACTTCCATCAGCGCGGGGCACTGGCCCTCCACCCCCGTGGGGACTCTCGCACTGGTGCAGGGAGGTTGATCACCATGTCGAAGCGCCAAGAACTTGACGTCCTCAACCGCAGGCAGTGTCTGGACCTATTGGACACGGTGCGGGTGGGCCGCCTGGTGTTCACAGAGGATGCTCTGCCTGCGGTGCAGCCGGTGAACTTCCGGCTATGGCGCGACGATGTGGTGATCCGGGTTGCCGGCGGGCCCAAGTTGGCCGCAGCCGCCGACAATCTCGTCGTGGCGTTCGAGGCTGATGAGTTGGATCCAGACCTGCGCCAAGGGTGGAGTGTTACCGTCGTCGGGCGCGCGCAGCAGATTACCGATATTGACGAGTTGGTAGAAGTGTCGGGAACGTTTGTGCAGCCGTGGGTTGAGGGCAGGCGGGATCATTTCGTGCGGATCCGGATCGAGAAGATGACCGGGCGCCGCTTCCGTGAACCCGGCCTACCTGAGTACCGCGGTGCTGCCGAGGCAGGTCCCCAGGGCGGACGCCACAGCGCCAGCGCCGACACCGAAGCGATCGCTGCGGGGGGTCCTGGAGATTCGCCGCTGGGTCCGGGACACTTGTAATACGGCGCCCTTGTGAGCATGTTGGACACTGACGGGTCAGTTGCCGACTTGGACCCCGCGGCTTCAGCTGGGAGGACTTTTACGATGGTGAGGGCCTTCTTGGTCGACGATCATGAGGTCGTCCGTCGCGGCCTTGTCGAACTGCTCGGATCGGACCCTGAACTCGAGGTCGTCGGTGAAGCCGGATCTGACGAACCTACTTGACCGCGAAGGAGACGGAGTGCCAGCCGGTGGCACCGTCGGGAATCGGGTCGGCCCACTGCTGCGTCTGAACGGCCCCGGTGTTGTCGGTGGCTCGCACGGTAATCGTGTGGCGGCCTGAAGTGTCGGCCTGCCAGTCGAAGCTCCACAACCGCCAGGCTTCGTTGGAGTAGTGCGCGCCCAGCTGCGCCTGCTGCCATGGCCCCTCATCGATGCGCACCTCGACGGCTTTCACGCCGCGGTTCTGCGCCCACGCCACGCCGCCGAAGGTCACCGGTCCTCGGGCCACATCCTGACCGCTGCGGGGCACGTCGATGCGGGATTCGGTCTTGATCGGCCCGCGCGGAGACCAGCCCAGTCGGGTCCAGTACGCCTCGGACTTGTCGAACCTCGTCAGTTCGAGGTCGACGACCCACTTGGTGGCCGACACATACCCGTACAGCCCGGGCACGACCAGCCGTGCCGGATAGCCGTGGTCGGTGGGCAGGGGCTCGCCGTTCATCCCGATGGCGAGCAGCGCATCCCGGCCGTCGGTGAGCGCCTCAACCGGAGTCCCCGCGGTGAAGCCGTCGCTCGACTTGGACAGCACCATGTCGGCGTCGGAATGGATGCCTGCGCCGGCCAGCAGATCGCGCACCCGGTAGCCCGTCCAGCTCGCATTCGAGATGAGGTCTCCGCCAACGGGATTGGACACGCAGGCCAGGGTGACGACCTTTTCCACCGCCTCGAACCGCTCCAGATCCTCGAAGCGGTAGGTGATCTCACTGTCCACCATGCCGTGAATCTTCAGCTGCCACTGCTCGCGGCTCACCTGTGGCACGCTCAGGGCTGTGTCGATACGGTAGAAGTCGTCATTGCTGGTGATGAACGACGGCAGCGCAACACCTTTGGGCTGCACCGTCGGCGGAATCGGTTCGGCAGCCGACGTCCACTTCCGGCAATGTGAACGCGTCGCGGTCGCCGCTCACCGATGTCCTGGCCCGCGACAGCACGACGCCGATCACGCCGGTGAGTGCGCCCGCGCTGAGCAGACCCAGCGCCATCAGGGATGCCCGCCGACCGTGGTCGGGGGAGTCGGGGGTGACTCCGGATTCGTCAGACGTCGGTTCGTCAGGCTCGTCGGGTTCGTCGGTGAACCGGCCGGACGTGAGTAGGCGCAGCACCAGGACCCCGCACACCGTGCCGACGACGGTGGGCACGATGTCCACTGGCGTCGCGCCCTCGCGCGACAGCACTGCCGCACAT
Source organism: uncultured Actinomycetota bacterium (assembly GCA_963713225.1). Lineage (GTDB taxonomy): Bacteria > Actinomycetota > Actinomycetes > Mycobacteriales > Mycobacteriaceae > Mycobacterium. The sequence continues at coordinate 6,587 of CAVQLB010000012.1, forward strand.
CCGGCGACCCCGGCGAGGACGATCGCCGCACTCCCGATCGGCACCCTGCGCGTCTCCCACCGCGCGGTGATCGCGGCGATGACGGCGATCACCACCAGCACGAGGACCGACAGCACAAGCTTGTCGGCCGTGCCGAACGTCTGGATCGCGAACTCCTTGACGGGGCCGGGCGTGAGGTCGATGACCGCCGACCCGACCGCCGTGCGGGCATCCGACGCGGGCCCGACGAACGCGGCAAGGAGTTGGGTGACGCCGAGTGCCACGGCGGCCGCTGCGATACCGGCCATCGCCCTTGAATCGCGCGCCGCCATGCCCGCCAAGCTACCCATCCACCCACCCGAAAGGCTTACCGAAAAGTGACATCGGCTAGGTTTCTTTACAGTTTATGCACTTTTTGGAAAGGGATTTAGATGGAGATCGCGGGCAAGAAAGCCGTCGTCGTGGGCGGGGCATCGGGCTTTGGGCGGGCGACCGCAGAGGCGCTGGCCAAGCGGGGTGCCAGCGTAGCGGTGCTGGACCGGCCGCAGTCCAATGGCAAAGAGGTGGCCGAATCGATCGGCGGCACCTTCCACGAGGTGGACGTCACCGACTTCGCGGGCACCGAGCAGGTGCTGCAGCAGGCCATCGACAGCCTCGGCGGCCTCCACATCGCGGTGACCACCGCAGGCGGCGGTAAAGGGGAGCGGACCATCAGCAAGGACGGCCCGCACAGCCTGGACTCCTTCCGCCAGGGCATCGACCTCAATCTCATCGGCACCTTCAACGTCAGTCGCTTGGCGGCCTGGCAGATGAGCAAGAACGAGCCCGTCGACGACGAGGGCGAGGAGCGGGGCGTCATCATCAACACGGCCTCGATCGCGGCGTTCGAAGGACAGATCGGTCAGGTTGCCTACACGGCGTCCAAGGCCGCCATCGCCGGGATGTGCCTGACCATGGCGCGCGATCTCGGCAGCATGGGCATCCGGGTGCTCGCGATCGCGCCCAGCCTGTTCGCCACGGGCCTCACCGAGGGCATCCCCGACGAGTTCGCCAAGGCGCTCACCAAGGACGCCGCCTTCCCGAAGCGGCTCGGCAGGCCCGACGAGTACGCGAAGCTCGCGCTGGCGATCGTCGAGAACCCGATGCTCAACGGCCAGTGCATCCGCCTGGATGCGGGCCAGCGCTTCGCCCCCAAGTAGAAGCCGAAATCGCAAGCCTGCCTGGAGCACCAGGGGGTAAAACTGCGCTCGGGCTGACACGATGTCTGCATGCCCGATGACGCGCAGCAACTGCCGACACTGAGCGACGCCGACCAGGCTGCACTGCAACGCTGGGTGCGACGGCAGGGTCTGGGCTCGACCGTCTCTGATGTCGCACCGCTGACCGGCGGTACCCAGAACATCGTCGTGCGCGTGCACATCGACGGACGTCCCATGGTGCTGCGACGTCCACCCCTGCACCCGCGGCCGACCAGTGACAAGACGATGCTGCGCGAGATCGCGGCGCTGCGCACACTCGCGGGCACGACCGTGCCGCACCCGGGCTTCATCGCCGGCTGCGACGACCTCGACGTGCTCGGGGTGGTGTTCTACCTCATGGAAGAGGTCGACGGTTTCAACCCGGGCAGCGAAATGTCCGAGGCGTACGTGCGGGATGCGAGCATGCGCCACCAGGCCGGCCTGTCGTACGCCGCGAGCCTCGCGCAGCTGGGCAACGTTGCATGGGAAGGCAAACCGCTTGCGGAGCTCAAACGGCCGGGATCCTTTGTGGAACGCCAGGTTCCGCAGTTTCTCCGGCTGCTCGAAAGCTATCGGCACGAGCGTTATCAGCCCGAGTCGCTGGCAGTCGCGGAGCTCGCGGACTGGCTGCAGTCCAACCTTCCGCCGGACAGCGAGCCGGGAATCATGCATGGCGATCCGCATCTGAGTAATGTCCTGCTTCGCCGGGACAGGCCGGAGTTGGCGGCGTTCGTCGACTGGGAGATGTGCACCATCGGCGATCCGCTGCTCGATCTCGGGTGGATGTTGATCTGCTGGCCACTGGACACCAATGCGATCACCGCCGGGGTCGAGCTGGCTGCGCTTGGCGGGCTGGCGAGCCGCAGGGAACTGCTCGAGTCCTATTGGGCGGCCGGGGGCCGCCAGACATCCAGCCTGGATTGGTATATCGCGATGGCGTGTTTCAAGCTCGGCATCGTCATCGAGGGCACCTGGTCGCGCTACCTGATCGGGCAGGCCAGCCGGGATGCCGGCGAGGCCCTGCATTCCAACGCCCAGAACCTGATCGAGATGGGAACCCGAGTCGCCAAGGACGACAGTCCATTCGAGCTGGGCTAACCGTAGGCGTCGATTCCGAGTTTGACGGCGAGCGCCAGGCCCGCGGCGCCGATCGCCACGCGCAGTGGTCCAGCGGGGGCATGGCGCACCACTATCGGACCCAGCCGCGAGCCCACCAGACACCCGATGCCGAGCGCCACGACGGCCGGCCAGTGCACCGGCGCGACAAAGACGAAGATGAGCGCGGCAACGCTGTTCGCAACGCCGGCAATCACGTTCTTGGAGGCGTTGGCGTGGGCGAGCGTTGCATGTCCTGCGCGCAGCAGCAGTGCGAGCATCAGCACTCCGGCCGCGGCACCGAAGTAGCCGCCGTAGATGCAGATCAGGAAGATCGCGACGAATTCGAAGAGGGTGGCCAGCGAAAGACGGCGGTGGTCAGCGACTCTCGCGTCCTGGGGGCCTTGGCGGGGAAGCACAATCGCGACCGACGCAACCCCGAGCAGGACCGGCACTACCTTCTCGAAGCTCTCCGCGGGTGTGGTCAACAGCAGCGCTGCTCCAATCGCGCCGCCGACCGCGGCGGCGGGAACGATCCGCTTCAGCCAGGCGCCTTGGCCCTTGAGCTCGGGCCGTGAACCCCACACCGAGCCGATGCCGTTGAACACCAGCGCCACGGTGTTGGTCACGTTCGCGGTGACCGGCGGCAGTCCCACCAGGAGTAGGGCGGGGTAGGTGGCGATCGAGGCCAGTCCGGCGATGCTGCCGGTGAGCCCGCCCACGACACCGGCCGCGGCGAGGAAGGCCGCGTCCCACCAAGTCATCGCCGTAATCGTGCCTCATCGGTGACAATCAACGCCGTGCCTGCCCCCGATAGGCTGCCGGAGCGACTGCGCCGCTGCGTCGACCAGACGCTCGCGGCCGAGGCCCTGGAGGGCTGGCGACCGACCGCCGAGCACGTCGAGGCCCTGGTAGCGCTGCTCAACGACGAGATCACCTTCGTCGACTACCTGGCCGGATACCGGACTCGCTATCCAGCCCAGCCGACGCGGGGAACGACACCGCGGCTGCGCCGCCGCAGCAAGCCCTACCTGATTCCGGGGACAACGTTGCTACGCAACAACTTCGGGGCCGACAGCCATGCGATGCTGGCCGACCTCGAATACGTGTCCACCGCGGGGCGAATCGCGGGATGGCATCGCCGGCTCGCCGAGGGCGATGTCGGCGTCGACGATCTCGATGTTCGGTCGATCCACAAGCAACTGTTCGCCGACGTCTACGAGTGGGCGGGCTGCTATCGCGTCACCGAACTGCGTCTCGGCGACGATGTGTTCGCGCGGCAATCGTCCGTGCACCAGATGATGGAGCGCCTCGAGGAAACCGCCCGTGGCCTGGCGGCCGCCGATATCGAACACGACGCTGTGTTGGCCGATCAACTCGCCCGGCTTTATGCCGACTACAACCGCATTCACCCGTTTCGCGAAGGCAACGGGCGAACCGGCACGTTGATGCTGCACATGGTCGCCACGCTGCGCGGCCGCCGGCTGGATCTCGGCAGGTTCTCGCGCGACGAATGGTATGCGGCATCGCGCGAGAGCATGCCGGTTCGCAGGCACGACAATGCCGACCCCCGGCCGTTTCTCCCGTTATTCGTCCGCGCTCTCGACTAGCGGCTGGCTGACACGTTGGTGGGCGGTGAGTAGCAGATGGTCTGCTCGCTCCCGGACAACGCTGGGCATATTCAGTTCGGTGGTGAAATCGGCGATGACCTGCAGGACCAGCTTGCGCAGCTTGGTATTGGTCTCCTGAGAGCGCCAGACCAGGATGTCGAACGCATGCTCGGCGGAAATCCGGTAGACCGCCATCAGAATGCCCTTGGCCTGCTCGATCTGCGACCGGTGTTGTGTGAAGTCCGCGATCGCGGCGTCGACGGTGTTGTCTTGACCGAAATCGCTGAGATCCACGTAGAAGCCCTGGCTGCCGATTACGGCACCGCTGTCGTCACAGAGTTGCTCCCCGACGACCAGAACCCTGCGGGTGCGGCCAGCGGTGTCGACGATTCGGTGCCTACTGCTGAACGGTTGACCCTGGCCCGCCATCTCCTCGATCAGCAGCGCGACCTTCGCCGCGTCATCGGGGTGTTTGTGCGACAACACCAAGGCAGTTGTCGGTTGAATGGTTGCAGGGGCGTACCCATGAATCCGCGCGACGACGTCGGACCACTCCCAGCGGTCCTCGGCGCGGAAGTACCGAAACGAGCCGACTCGGTCATGCAAACGAATTGCACTGTCCCCATGCATGCAGTGCTCCGACTCTTCGAGTGCACCCCACCGCTGCGAGCACGGGGTTTGGTACTGAGAGGATCCCACCTGCGTTAATTACGGGCAGCCCAGATAGCGAACGGATCTGGGCCGCAAAGGTCCGAAAAACGAAGTTGCGCGCCTTCGTCGGGCAGGTCTAGCATTCGTGTCGTGCCGAGGCGACTCGTAGTAGCAATCCCCAGCGGGGTCTGATCCAGACCGACCCCTCGCTGTGGGTCGTTGCTACGTCGTCGGTCAATCCCTCTGGGAAGAGAAGACCGGCACATGACATCTCCACCACAATCCGCAACCAGCGCAGCGCCGTTCTCGGCGGCCACCATCGCGGAGTGTTTCACTGCACCGTTGCCGCGGGGCCTGCGCAAGGAGGCCGATGCGATGTCCTGGGACAGTTTCCACAACACCTACGCGAGCACTTCAGGCCCGGTGCGACTGGGCCAGTGGGTGTGCACTGACCATGAACGCCCTGCGACGAGGTTGGGTCCGCAGCCGCGCAACTACCGGGCCACTCTGGCGATCGGTGACCGGATCAGCACGGCGTCGGCGGCGGCGTCGGGTCCGGTCGCTGCCCTGACCGAGATGCTGTACGAACACGGCGTCGCGGTCGAAATGACCTCGTTTCACCAGCTTCCGATGGGCGGCGAGATCGCCACGTTCATCCAAGGAAGCAACGGCGCACGCGCCGAATGGGCGATGGGTCTGGCCGAGGATGCAACGCAATCGGCGCTGCGCGCCGTCATCGCGTGCGCGAACCGGCTGCTGACCGCGAACTGATTCTCGGTGAGGAGCGTCAGCGCACGCCGGCGCGCAGCGCTACGGCGCCGACGCCGACTGCAATCGCCGGAACCGCCACAAGGGCCCCCGATGAGCGAGGCAGGTGGCCCTGCCGCCGGCCGATCGCGGCCGCGCCGCCGTCGGCGGCGTCACATAGCAGGCCGAACCTGGCCCATGTCCTGCGCTGCACCCCAGACGACCGCAGCGTGCCCAGGCCGATCGCGACGTCGCGAATTCCGAACAACCGCCACAGATAAGGCGATTCGCCGCTGCGCATGCCGAACAGGCGCTCGGTCAGATCTGGCCTGACCCACGCCAGCGCGCCGATCGTGACACGCATTACGGCGAGCGCGCTGATGCTGCGATCGGCCAGTCGGCGCTGAGAGCTCATCGCAGATCTAGCGAAGCGGCCGCAACACGATCGGCATGCCGTCCATCGGCACCGGCATGCCGCCGTAGTCGTAGCGCGGCTCATAGCCCGGCCGGGGCAGTTCAAGGCGATAGCGGCGCAACAGCCGGTGCATGATCGTCTTGATCTCGAGCTGGCCGAACACCATGCCGATGCACTTGTGCGCGCCGCCGCCGAACGGCGTGAACCCGTAGCGGTGCTTCTTGTGTTCGTTTCGCGGCTCGGCGAACCGGGCGGGATCGAATGTGTAGGGATCCGGGTAGATCTCCTCCAGCCGGTGATTCATGCCCGGGTATGCGATGACGTTCGTGCCCTCGGGCAGGTAGTGGCCCAGCAGCTCGGTGTCGCGCACGGTCCGGCGCATCGCCCATTGCACGGGGGAGACCAAGCGGATCGACTCGTTCATCACCAGGTCGAGAGTTTCCAGCTTGTCCAGCGACTCGATATCGAGCGGGCCATCGCCGAGCCGGTCGGACTCGTCGCGGCAGCGGTCCTGCCACTCGGGATTGGCGGCCAGGTAATGCGACATCGTCGTCGCCGTCGACGTGGACGTGTCATGGGCGGCCATCATCAGGAAGATCATGTGGTTGACGATGTCCTCGTCGGAGAACTTGTTGCCGTCCTCATCCTCGGACTGGCACAACACGGTCAGCAGGTCGTTGCCGTCCTTGCCGCGGCGCTCCTTGACGCGCTCATCGAAGTAGTGCTCCAGGTACTCCCGGGCCTTCAGTCCGCGCCACCAGGTGAACGGCGGGACGCTGGTGCGGATGATGGCGTTGCCCGCGCGCGTGGTGACGGTGAACGCCCTGTTCACCTTCGTCACCAGTTCGCGGTCGGTGCCCGGCTCGTGGCCCATGAACACCATCGAGGCGATGTCGAGCGTGAGCTCCTTCATCGCCGGATAAAGCAGGAAGCGCGCGTCGTTGGCCACCCAGTCGTTGGCGATGACCTGCGAGACGACCTTGTCGACCTGCTCGGTGTAGCCGGCCAACCGGGTTCGGACGAACGCCTCCTGCATGATCCGGCGGTGGTACATGTGCTCGTCGAAGTCGAGCAGCATCAGTCCGCGGTTGAAGAAGGCCTCGATCATGGGCGCCCAGCCCTGTTGCGAGTAGTCCTTGTTGCGGTTGGAGTAAATCGTCTGAATCGCATCGGGGCCGAGCGCAGCGACCGTCGGAATGATCGGCGAATCCAGGAGCAGGATCGGGCCGCGCTTGCGGTAGTGGTGCAGCCAGAAGTCAGGGCCGCCGCGGAACATCTCGACCATGTGGCCGATGATCGGCAGCCCCGAATCGCCCATGACCGGTTTGAGATCGCTTCCCGCGGGCGGCTGGGCCAGCGGATGCTGCGGCCAGTCGCGGGCTAACAACCGCTTCTCGAGCAGACCCATGCCGGGCACGGTGAGCATCGGCGACGTGGTTATTCGCCGCTTGGCCTTGTCGAGCAGATAATCCTTGGTGCTGATCGTCGGCATTCAATGCTCCTGAGGGCAGAAAAAGACTGTGGCCGTTGTCACTCCTATCTTCATCCTGAATGGCAGACTTGACGCATGTCAAGTTTTGCCGTGTTGAGACGTGATGCGAAGGTCTACATGCTCGACCCGGCCGAAGGCCTAGTTCTGCAAGCGCAGGGGTCGGCCACAGTCGGAACATCGACATATCCGCACCGTAGCCGCCACCACCGACACCCTCGCGCGTGGTACACCCGCACCCGCCGGATCGGTTCGTTCCCGGACCTAATTCCAGGGTTTCCAACCAAAGGAGACTGCCATGACCGCTGAATCTGCACCTCAAGAGATTCGTCGCAGCCGAGGCGACCGGCAACGCGACGCCATCATCGCCGCGGTACGCGAACTGCTCCACGAGCGATCCTTCGCCGATCTGTCCGTCAGCACGATCAGTGAGCGCGCCGGGGTGGCACGGTCCGGCTTCTACTTCTACTTCGACTCGAAATACGCGGTGCTTGCGGTGATCCTGGCCGACGCCAGCGAAATGCTCGACAACCTGACGCACCACTTCGCACCGCGCGAGCCGGGGGAGACGCCGTTCGAGTTCGCGAAGCGAATGGTCGGCAGCGCGGCCGCGGTCTACGCCAATGACGACCCGGTGCTGACCGCGTGCGCAGCGGCCCGCAATACCGACGCACAGATCCGCGAGATGATGGACGACTTCTACGACGCCATCATCGACAAGCTCGTCGCCCTCCTCGAGCAGGACGACGACGCGCGGCCGATCTCCGACGATCTGCCCGCCCTGGTGCGCACGCTGGCGGCCACGACGACGATGACGCTCACGCACGACAGCGCGTTCGTCGGCCGCGGCGTCGATCCGAATCGTGCGATCGAGGCGCTCGAGCGGCTGTGGGTGGCCGGGATATGGGGTGGCGCCGACCTGCGCGAGGCATAGGTAAGGTCACGGCCATGGCGCAGAGCGGGTTTGACGGCAAGCGTTGCTTTTTGACGGGAGCCGCGAGCGGCATCGGTCGCGCGACCGCGCTGAAGCTGGCCGCCCAGGGCGCCGAGCTGTACCTGACCGATCGGGATGACGAGGGACTGGCGGCGACGGTCGCCGACGCCCGCGCGCTGGGTGGGGTGGTCCAGGCGCACCGGGTGCTCGACATCTCCGACTATGACGCGGTGGCCCGGTTCGCCTCCGATATCCACGCCGACCACCCCGCCATGGACGTGGTGATGAACATCGCCGGAGTGTCGGCCTGGGGCACGGTGGACAAGCTCACCCATGACCACTGGAAGTCGATGGTCGACATCAACCTGATGGGGCCGATCCACGTGATCGAGGCGTTCGTCCCGCCGATGGTGGAGGCGCGCCGCGGCGGCCACCTGGTCAACGTGTCCTCGGCAGCGGGACTGGTGGCATTGCCGTGGCACGCGGCCTACAGTGCGAGCAAGTACGGGCTGCGCGGACTTTCCGAGGTACTGCGGTTTGACCTGGCGCGCCAACGCATCGGGGTGTCCGTCGTGGTGCCCGGTGCGGTGAAAACCCCACTGGTGCAGACGGTTCAGATCGCCGGCGTGGATCGCGAGGATCCCAACGTGAAGAAGTGGACCGACCGGTTCGCCGGACATGCGGTGTCGCCGGAACATGTCGCCGACCGAATCCTGCGCGGTGTCGTCAAGAACCGATTCCTGATCTACACCTCTCCCGACATTCGTGCGCTGTACATGTTCAAGCGGACGATGTGGTGGCCCTACAGCGTGGCGATGCGGCAGGCCAATGTGGTGTTCACCAGGGCGCTGCGCCCGGCGAATCGGACCGGCTAGCGCTTACCCCACTCCCATGGCGGCGTCGTGAGCAGGCCCAACCCCTCGATCCGCGTCTCTCCGAGCTCCTTGTACAGCGGGACCTCCACCGCGAAGCTGTCCGCTTCCGCGTCGGCAACGGGCTGCGTGCCGAGGAATTCCAGCATCGCGTTCGAGTGGGTGACGACGACGACCTGCGTCTGATTCGCGGCGGCCCGGATCAAGGACGCCAGCGGCCGCACCAGGTCTGGGTGCAGTGAGGTCTCCGGCTCGTTGAGCACCATCAGCGATGGCGGCTGCGGACTGAGCAGCGCAGCAGCCCACAACAGGAATCGCAGTGTGCCGTCGGATAATTCGGCGGCGCGCAGGGGTCGCAACATGCCGCGCTGGTGCAGTTGGAGGTCGAACAGCCCGTCGTGTACGGCCACCGACACCGTCGCACCGTCGAAGGCGTCGGCGACGGCGCGCGCAAGATCGTCGAATCCGGCTTCGATGACCGTCTGGACCGCCGCCGCGAGATCCCGGCCGTCGTCGGAGAGGATGGCCGTCCGTGTGCCGACCTGGGGAAGTCGCGACGGCGCGGTCGCATCCACTCGGAAACCGTCGTAGAACCGCCAGGTGCGCAGGCGGTCGCGGACCGCTGCGAGTTCCGGATGGGCACCAGGGTGGGCGTATTCGGCAAGGACGCTGCGATACGCAGGCAGCGACCGGGAAACCTCGTCGAACCCACGCCCGGATTCCGAGCTGACCTCGACGTAGTCACGGGTGCGACGCACCAGCGTCGAGGCGTTGCGCATCACCCCGCCGGCGAACACCGCCTCGCGTTTGATCTCCGGGTCGAACGCGAACAATGATCCGTGCCCGGCCATCTGTGGCAGGCCGAGATCGACGAGATAGCCGAAATCGTCTGCAGCGAAACCGAGTTCGAGTGCGACCGGACCGGAGCGGGTAGTGCCCTCGACCCGTCCCGTCCGTCGGGCACCCGCGAGCTGCTCGGGGCCTGCCCACAGCACCGAATCCAGCCCGCCTTCGCGGGCGAGCGAGCCGATGACTTCGCCGCGCCCGCAGTCGGCGAGCAGGCGCAGGGCCCGGTACAGCGAGGACTTGCCGGTGCCGTTGGCGCCGGTGACGACGGTGAGCCGACGAAGCGGCATCACGATCTCGCGCAGCGAGCGGTATCCCCGGATGGCGATCGTCTGCAGCATGTGGCGAGGGTATTGCCTGGGGGTGACTTCAGTACCCGCCCGGTGGCGGGGCCAGCTCGAGGCGCACGCCGAGCAGTCGCACCGGGCGGTCGAGTTCGAACTGATCGAGGAGCTGCAGCGCCGTCTGCGTGATGACCTCGGCGTCGGTGTTCGCCGACGGGAGCTTGCGGATCTTTGTTCGGGTGAAGAACGTCTTGGTGCGCACCGTCACGGCCACCCGGGTGGCCACGCGACCCTGGTCCACGATCTCCGCGAGTGTCTGCCGGGCGAGATCGACAACGGCCGAGTCGATTTCGGCCCGGTCTGTCAGGTCACGCGGGAAGGTGATGACGTGACTGCGGGATCGCGGCACCCACGGTTGGGCGCTGACTGTCGTGTCTCCGCCGCCCTTGGCCAACAGCAGGATCCACAGCCCGGTCGTCGGTCCGAACGTCGACGTCAGCAGCGTGGCGTCGGTGGCGGCGAGGTCTGCGACGGTGGTAATGCCCAGTTCGGCAAGCTTTTTGGCTGTCTTCGGTCCGACGCCCCACAGAGCGTCGACCTCGCGGTCGCCCATCACAGTCATCCAGTTGGACTCGGTGAGCACATAGATGCCAGGCGCTTCGTCGGTTCCCCGCGTGCGCGAAGGCTTGCCGAAGCCGGTGGCCACCTTGGCGCGCTGCTTGTTGTCGCTGATGCCGACCGAGCACGACAGGCCGGTTCCAGCCGCGACGGCCTCGCGAATCTGTTCGGCCAATCCGATCGCGTCCTCGACGTCCGCTCCGACATAGGCTTCGTCCCAACCCCACACCTCGACCGGATGGCCCAGGTCGCGCAGCAGGCCCATCACCTCTTCGGAGGCTTCGTCGTAGGCGTCCGTGTCCAACGGCAGGAAAATCGCGTCGGGGCATTTGCGTGCCGCCGTGCGCAGCGGCATGCCGGCGTGCACACCGAATTCGCGTGCCGGATACGACGCGCACGTGACGACCTTGCGCGGCTCCATGGGATCGCCGTTGCCGCCGACGATGATCGGCAGGCCCGCGAGTTCGGGGTTCCGCCGCACCTCGACCGCCGCCTGGAACTGGTCAAGGTCGACGTGCAGAATCCATCGGACAGTCACGTGCCACAGAGCTTGCGCGCCAAGCTCTCCCACTTGTCGCCGAGGGTCTCCAGTGTCTCGCCGCGTTCGGTGAGCTGGTGGTGCACGTAATCGGCATCGAGCAGCGCCAGCAGGGCGGTGGCCTGCGCGTCGAGATCGCCCGTCGTGTTCGCGTCCTCCAAGAGGACCCGAACATGGCGGTGGTGCAATGTCGCGGGGGCGTTGAATCGCATCTGCGGGTCACTGTTGGCATCGGACAACAGCGCGTAATGGGTGTCGGCGAAACGGAGGCGGTCCCGCCCATACGCCAGCAGCCTGTCAAGCGGCGCCGCGCCGGGCCCCAGCGGCGGCGGACCGAACAGGAATGCCTGCTGCTGGGCCTTCTCGTCCTCGTCCAGCAGCACGATCATCAATCCCGCCCGGCTGCCGAACCGGCGAAACAGCGTGCCCTTGCCCACACCTGCCGCCGCGGCGATGTCGTCGGTGGTGACCGCATCCGCCCCGCGCTCGGCGATCAGCCGACGTGCCGCATCCAGGAGGAGTACGCGGTTGCGCGCGGCATCGCCCCGTTCCTGCGCCACCTGACCTGTAACGGGCAGCATGTGCGGAGGCATACAGCGATTTTAATTCAGCGGGATGAAATACGGACCCGGGTCCGGTTAAACCATGTGAGGATCTTCTTCGGAACAACCGAGAGGGAAGCGTTCATGTCGGACATCAAGGTACTGGTGCTGGTGGGAAGCCTGCGCGCGGCGTCAGTCAACCGCCAGCTGGCCGAACTGGCCGTCGAAACCGCTCCGGACGGGGTCACCCTGACGTTGTTCGACGGCCTGGGTGAGCTGCCGTTCTACAACGAGGACATCGACAACGATGACGTGCCCGCCTCGGTAGTGGCGCTGCGTGAAGCGGCCGGCGACGCCGACGCGGCCCTGGTCGTCACCCCCGAGTACAACGGGAGCATTCCCGGCGTGCTGAAGAACGCGATCGACTGGCTGTCGCGCCCGTTCGGCAACAGCGCGCTGAAGGGCAAGCCGATGGCCGTCATCGGCGTCGCCATGGGTCGGTACGGCGGAGTGTGGGCGCACGACGAGACCCGCAAGTCCTTCGGTATCGCAGGTCCTCGCGTGGTCGAGGACCTCAAGCTGTCGGTGCAGGGCAAATCGCTCGACGGGAAGCACCCGAGAGAGAACGCCGAGGTCGCCGCGAACCTGCGCGACATCGTGGGCAAGCTGGCCGCCGAGGTCGGCTGACAACACCTCCGCTCCAGAGCCGCCGGACGGGTCGATCGAGACCTTCCGGCGGCTTTGCTGTTATCCCGTCGCGACCGATGGTGACGCCGAGGATGTCGGTGCCCGGTGGTAGACCAGACGTTGACGGGCGACACGCCTCGAATGTGACGTGCGACACGCCGGGGCCGGAATCGGCAGCGGCCTTACGACCAGGGAATTCCATAAATGTTGTTTAGAAGATGTGGTATCTCTTCTGATTGTCGGACACCAGGTGTAGTGTTTTGCAAACCGACAGACCCCCACGGTTCGGAGGTCGGCCGGAGCGCTGATCCGGCGGAATCGGTCTTTACGAGACGTTGGTCAAGCTCCCCGGACGGCCGGAATTTTAAGGGCCATCGGCTCGCTGAATCTTTAGTGAGATGCAATACCCGAGCAGTTGCCAGTTCGTGTCTAGTTCCGACGTCCGCAGAGGAGCCGTACCGCGATGACCATCACCGTCTACACCAAGCCGGCATGTGTGCAGTGCAACGCCACCTACAAGGCGCTGGATAAGCAGGGGATCGCCTACGAGACGGTCGACATCTCCCTCGACGCCGAGGCCCGCGACTACGTCATGGCCCTGGGCTACCTCCAGGCACCCGTCGTCGTGGCGGGCGACGAGCACTGGTCGGGCTTCCGTCCCGATCGCATCAAGGCATTGGGCGGTGCCGGGGTACTCACGGCATAAGCACTGTTCCGACGGCCAGGGAAGGAGACAACGATGAGCAATCTCGTCTACTTCTCCAGCGTGTCGGAGAACACCCATCGATTCGTCGAGAAGGTCGGCGTGCCCGCGACCCGGATTCCGCTACACGGACGCATCGAGGTCGACGAGCCGTACGTGCTGGTGCTGCCCACCTACGGCGGCGGGCGTGCCACGCCGGACATCAATGACGGAGGCTATGTCCCCAAGCAGGTCATCGCCTTCCTCAACAACGAACACAATCGGTCGTTGATCCGCGGTGTCATCGCCGCGGGAAACAACAACTTCGGCGCCGAATTCGCCTATGCGGGCGACGTCGTGTCCCGCAAATGCGGTGTGCCGTACCTGTATCGCTTAGAACTGATGGGAACCCCGGACGACGTCGAAGCCGTCCGTGTGGGCTTAGAAGAATTCTGGAAGGACCAGTCGTGCCACCAACCGTCGCAGCTGCAGAGCCTGTAACCTCCGCCCCGCACGGCGCGTTGCCGGACGAAACGGACTATCACGCCCTGAACGCGATGCTGAATCTGTACGACGCCGACGGCAAGATTCAGTTCGACAAGGACGTGCAGGCCGCGCACCAGTACTTCCGCGAGCACGTCAATCAGAACACGGTGTTCTTCCACGATGTCGACGAGAAGCTCGACTACCTGATCAAGGAGAACTACTACGAGCGTGAGGTTCTCGACCAGTACTCGCGCAACTTCGTCAAGACGCTGCTGGACCGGGCCTACGCGAAGAAGTTCCGGTTTCCGACGTTCCTTGGGGCGTTCAAGTACTACACCTCCTACACACTGAAGACGTTCGACGGTAAGCGCTATCTCGAACGGTTCGAGGACCGTGTCGTCATGGTGTCGCTCACCCTGGCCGCCGGTGACACGGCGCTGGCCGAGAAGCTCGTCGACGAGATCATCGACGGCCGGTTCCAGCCGGCCACCCCGACGTTCTTGAACTCGGGCAAGAAGCAGCGCGGTGAGCCAGTGAGCTGCTTCCCAGCCGGAACGCCAATTGATACCCCGGCCGGGCCGAAGGCGATCGAGACATTGAAGGACGGTGACCGGGTGCTGTCGCACGACGGGTCGTTCTCAATCGTCGAGTCCGTCATCGAGAATCCCAATGATCAAGCGCTCATTCGCATCTCGCACTTCGGGCACAGGGAACCGATCCTCTGCACCCCGGAGCATCCGATTCTGGTGTGGACCACCCGTGAGGTAGAAACGCTGATCGACGGTGACGGTGCCGACCCGTTCAACGGATTCGTATGGCTGGCTGCCCAGGACATTCAACCCACTGACTTCATCGTGACCGCAGCGCCGCTAGAAGGACGCGAGCGGCGCGTGCATGACTTGATGGACCACGTCGGCTCCGGCGAGTACGAAGAAGTCGACGGACTTATCCGCAAGGTGAACTGCGACAAGAAGCACCGAAACAAGCAGCGCCACCACATGAAGTTCGTGTCGGTGAATCGGTATGTCGAAGAGTCCTACGATCTCGGCCTCATCCTCGGCTGGTACGTCGCCGAAGGCCACATCTCCAAGCGATCGGGACCAGACAGCGCGAAAACACCCAATGGCATCCATTTCACGATCGGCACGCACGAACTCGAGTACCAGCAGGAGTTGGCGGCAGCGTTCAAACGAGTCTTCGCCGCAGATCTCTCCGTCCACCAAAGTGTGTCGGACCAGTCGGTGCGCATGGTGTGCAACAGCAAGATCGTGGCATCGCTCTTCCTGTCAATGGTTGGCACGGGGTATCACCTGAAGCGCTTGTCCCACGAGGTCCTGACGGCCGACGAGGAATTCCAGCGTGGCCTCTTGGCCGGGTTGTTCCGCGGCGATGGGTGCTCGACCACCGGCGGGATGGTGCTCGACTTGGTGAACCCGGACCTTATCGACCAGGTGCAACTCCTCCTGCGCCGCGTCGGCATCATGTCCAGAGTTCGCCAGTACGTCAACCAAGCCGGCAACGTGACGGGGCAGGTGTTCGTGCCTGGGCTGCCCGGCGCCAACGAGGACTTCATCTTCGACGTCGGCAAGAACTTGCACAACTATGTGGGGCAGAAGGGGACTTCGCGCAAGACGTACCAGGTCGTTCATGGGCATCATGTGTACGGGGTCCGCGAACTCGAGCGCACCAATGACGTTCCGGCGAAGGTGTACAACCTCCACGTCGAGGGCACGCACACGTACACGATTCGCGGGACTGTCGTGCACAACTGCTTCCTCCTTCGCATCGAGGACAACATGGAGTCCATCGGGCGATCCATCAACTCCGCGCTGCAGCTGTCCAAGCGTGGCGGTGGAGTTGCGTTGCTGCTGAGCAACATTCGCGAGCACGGCGCACCGATCAAGAACATCGAGAACCAGAGCTCGGGCGTCATCCCGATCATGAAGCTGCTGGAGGACTCGTTCTCCTACGCCAACCAGCTCGGCGCGCGCCAGGGCGCAGGGGCGGTGTACCTGCAGGCGCACCATCCCGACATCTACCGGTTCCTCGACACCAAGCGCGAGAACGCCGACGAGAAGATCCGGATCAAGACGTTGAGCCTCGGCGTCGTGATCCCCGACATCACGTTCGAGCTGGCCAAGAAGAACGAGGACATGTACCTGTTCTCGCCGTATGACGTCGAGCGCGTGTACGGAGTGCCGTTCGCCGACATCTCGGTGACCGAGAAGTACTACGAGATGGTCGACGACGCGCGGATCCGCAAGACGAAGATCAAGGCGCGCGAGTTCTTCCAGACGCTGGCCGAGCTGCAGTTCGAGTCGGGCTATCCGTACATCATGTACGAGGACACGGTGAATCGGGCCAACCCGATCGAGGGCAAGATCACCCACTCGAACCTGTGCTCGGAGATTCTGCAGGTGTCCACGCCGTCGGTGTTCAACGACGACCTGTCCTATGCCAAAGTGGGCAAGGATATTTCGTGCAACCTCGGTTCGATGAACATCGCCAAGACGATGGATTCGCCGGACTTCGCGCAGAGCATCGAGGTGGCGATCCGGGCGTTGACCGCGGTGAGCGACCAGACCCACATCTGGTCAGTCCCGTCGATCGAGCAGGGCAACAACGATTCGCACGCCATCGGTCTCGGCCAGATGAACCTGCACGGGTACCTCGCGCGGGAGCGGATCTTCTACGGCTCCGAAGAAGGTGTGGATTTCACTAACATCTACTTCTACGCGGTGCTGTACCACGCGCTGCGGGCCTCGAACCGGATCGCGATCGAACGCGGCACGCACTTCAAGGGCTTCGAGAACTCGAAGTACGCGTCGGGGGAGTTCTTCGACAAGTACACCGAGCAGGCGTGGGAGCCGGAGACCGACAAGGTGCGCCAGCTGTTCGCCGATGCGGGCATCCGCATTCCGACGCAAGAGGATTGGGTCAAGCTCAAGGAGTCGGTGCAGAAGCACGGCATCTACAACCAGAATCTGCAGGCCGTGCCGCCGACCGGGTCGATCTCCTACATCAACCACTCGACGTCGTCCATCCACCCGGTGGCATCGAAGATCGAGATCCGCAAGGAAGGCAAGATCGGCCGCGTCTACTATCCGGCGCCGTTCCTGACCAACGAGAACCTCGAGTACTACGAGGACGCCTACGAGATCGGCTACGAGAAGATCGTCGACACTTACGCCGCGGCTACCCAGCACGTGGACCAGGGTTTGTCGCTGACGCTGTTCTTCAAAGACACCGCATCGACCCGCGATGTCAACAAGGCGCAGATCTACGCATGGCGCAAGGGAATCAAGACGCTGTATTACATCCGGCTTCGCCAGATGGCACTGCAGGGCACCGAGGTGGAAAATTGCGTCAGCTGCATGTTGTGACGACTGGTCGCTGACGGCGGAGATCTCGTGACTGCCGAACTTTCGACCGGAGGAGTGATTTATGGGGTCAGGCTCCGGTCGGAATTCGTCTATCGCTATGTAGGTCTTACGGCCAAACCCGTCGAAATTCGCCTGAGGCAGCATGTCAAAGTTGCCCGGTCGGGGAGAAAGACTCCATTCTACGATTGGCTTCGGGTTCATGATGGCGATGACATCGTCGCTGACGAACTTGATCGGGTGGAAGCCCTCGAAGAACTCGGGCAGGCGGAAATCGTCTGGATCGAGTTGCTTCGGCAGGAGGGGCATCCGCTACTCAATCTGTCTCAGGGGGGTCTGGGGCCGATGGGCATCGAGTGGACGGCCGAAATGCGGGAAGCCGCCAGGACTCGATCGACGGGGCGGAAAGGCGTGAGTCGATTCGCTGATGACAACCCATTCTACGGTCGGAATCACGGCGCTGAGCAGCGTGCGAAATGGTCGAAACTTCGAAAGGGGCAGAACGCAGGGCCCGAGAACCCCAACTACGGAAAGTTTGGCGACCGCCACCCGAGCTTCGGTCATGTCATGTCGGAACAAGCTCGTGAAAGGCTGGCCGAACAGCGACGAGGCGTCGGCAATCCGAATTATGGGCGTAAGGCGAGCGCTGAGACCCGCGCGAAGATGTCGGCAGCGCGTAAGGGACGGCCAATGCCATCGAGTAGACGTAGTGCGCATACTCGACACCACACGAACCGGGGCGTTAAGAAAGACACGTGTCAATACTGCATTGAAAACTCGGGTTGAGCCTGTCACACACCAAATGCAAGAAGTTATGGGACGCGAAATGCGTTGTTGCGTCTCATAATCCCCCGCAGGCGGGAGGTGCCCCCAGGCCACTCGGCCGGCCGGACGGACTACTTGTACTTGTGCTGCGGGCCCTGTTCCTTCTTGTACAGCGCCTTGAGCAGCCGGTCGCGGAAGAACGCGTTATCGATGACCTTGATTCCGGTGTTCGCCACCGCGGGGATGCCCGCCAGCTTGTGGAAGTAGCGGCCGCGCCTGTACTCCCTGCCCCAGGCCGCTTCCATCCGCTGCGCGTAGTTGGTGAAGTCGTCCGGGCCGCCGTTCTGCAGCGCCGCGATCGCGCACTCGCCCGCGGCCAGACCCGACTCCAGCGCCTTCGAAATGCCCGCGCCGCTGGCGGGCTTTCCTGCGCCGAGCGAGTCGCCGGTGAACAGCACGCCGGGCCGCCACGGCGGCCATGCGGTGAAGCCCATCGGCAGCCGCCATGCGCGTACGCTCTTGTTCTTCTTCAGCTCCTCGATCGGAGGCAACTCCCAGTCGCCCGGCAGCGTCCGCAGGAACTCGCCGAGGAACTGGGTCGCGTTGATCGCCTGCCAGTTCTTGTAGCTGTTGACGTAGCCCAGCCCGATGTTGAACACGCCGTTGCCCATCGGGAAGACCCAGCCGTAGCCCGGCAGCTGGTCGCCCTGGAACGCCAGCTTGAGGTAGATGTCGAGGCTGTCGGAGTCCGGCCGGTTGGCATGCATCTCCGAACGGATCGCGATCGCCGAGTAGCCGTTGTATTCCGAGTCGATCTTCAGTGCCCGCTTGATGGGGGAGTAGGCGCCGTCGGCGGCGATGACCGCGTCGCCGTAGACCTTCTCGCCGCCCTTGAGGACGACGCCGACGACGCGGCCGTTGGCGTCCAGCTCAGGTCCGGTGACCTCGGCGGACTGACGCACCTCGGCCCCCGCGGACTCGGCGTGCTTGAGCAGCAACGTATCCAGGTGCGTGCGGCTGACGGTGTGGCCGTGGTCGGGCATGCCCGGACGCTTCGGGAACGACAGCTCCCACTGGCTGGGGCTGAACACCGTCACCCGGTTGACCCGGTGGAAGGTGGACACCTCGTCGGCCAGGCCCATCTTCTGCAAATAGCTGACCGCGCGGGCGGTCAGACCGTCACCGCACGGTTTGTCCCGGGGGAAATCCGCCTTGTCCAGCACGACGACTCGTGCGCCGGTCTGCGCGGCCTGCCATGCGGCCGCCGAACCCGACGGCCCCCCACCGGCGATGACCAGGTCGTATCGCTGCGTCATAACTCTCGTCTCGTCATTTGACTGTCGCAGAGATAGTACCCAAGCAGGAGCAGGTCATCTCGCCGGCCAAAGCTCCCGGTTGGGCCGGTCGTTGGCGTGTTCCGGCACGGTCTGAGCAGGTCAGCGACATCTGGGCGGGTACAGTAAGCCGGATGCGAGGAAGGTCGAGGTCACGCTCCGGTAATGAACCGGGCGTCAAAGTCGACGCCCGCAGCGAACGCTGGCGTGAACATCGCAAGAAGGTGCGCTCGGAGATCGTCGACGCCGCCTTCCGGGCGATCGACCGCCTCGGGCCGGACGTGTCCCTCCGCGAAATAGCCGAGGAGGCCGGGACGGCCAAGCCCAAGATCTATCGGCACTTCACCGACAAGTCAGACCTCTTCCAGGCGATCGGCGAACGCCTGCGCGACATGCTCTGGGCGGCGATCTTCCCGTCCATCAATGTGACCGCCGACCCGGCGCGTGAGGTGATCCGCCGCAGCGTCGAGCAGTATGTCCGCCTGGTCGACGAGCACCCCAACGTCGTGCGTTTCCTGATGCAGGGCCGTTTCGCCGCCCAGAGCGAGTCCGCGATGCGGGCACTCAACGAGGGGCGCGGCATCACGCTGGCGATGGCCGACTTGTTCAACAACGAGCTGCGCGAGATGGAGCTCGACGGCGCGGCGATCGAACTCGCGGCGTTCGCCACGTTCGGCACGGCGGCGTCGGCGACCGATTGGTGGCTGGGCGCCGAGGAGGACAGCCCACGCCGGATGCCGCCCGAGGAGTTCGTCGCGCACCTGACGACGATCATGGTCGGCGCCATCAACGGCACTTGCGAGCTGCTCGGCATCAAGATCGACCCCGATCTGCCGCTGCACGAGGGAGTTCAGCGCCGCGAATCCGTCGCCTGACTCTAGACCGAGTCTCCTGCGCGGAAAACGAACGCGTCGAGGGGCTCCTGATGCCCCCGCAGGGTCAGCGCGCGCCGCGGTGCTTGAGTCATGAGCTGATCGGCCACTCCAGACGCGACGAGCAACTCGCCGCCGGCAGCGTGTTCCTGCATTCGCGCCGTGATGTTGACCGGGTCCCCAAGAGCAGTGAAGTCGACTACCGAGCCCCCGACATTGCCGACGTAGGCGACGCCCGCATTGACCGCCACGCCCAACTCGAGCCAGGGTTCCTCGTCGCTGCCGTGACGGACCGCCTTAAGCAGATCCAGTCCCGCCCGGACCGCGCGCTCTCGGTAGTGCGGGCCGCTGATGCCCCTGACAAAAAAGGCCATGACCTCGTCGCCGATGAGCTTATCGATCACTGCGTCATGCCGCAGAAGAGTCTGTGTCGCAGCAATATAGAACCGGTTGAGCAATGAGGCGAAGTCCGTAGCAGCGCTCCGCGTGCTTAGCGCGGTGGAGCCACGAACGTCGGCGAACAAGACCGCAACGTCGACCTCAGCGCCGCCTGCGGGAAGCACATCGCAACAGCGGCTGCATAGACTGGGATTCTTGCGCGACGGCGTGAAGCCGGCAGCGGCGAGAACACGTCCGGCTGGGCCGCCAAACGGGTTACTACACACCTTGCATCGTGGCGCCGAGGGCAGATACCGAAACAGCCGTCGCGCCCTGACTAACGACCCGTGACCTTCGGTCAGCACTTTGTCCCAGGGGTTCCGCTGGGTGGCGGATGAGGTCTCGGTGGGGATATTGATGGTAATCATGCGGAAATTGTTGACCGGGTAGCTGATCGGCACATGAGGCATCTGCCTCAAGTGTTCGCCAGAATGACAATGCTGCGCCGGCGGCCCCGAGATGAGGCAGATGCCCCGATACGCGGCGCGAGCATCAGCGGCAGCATGTGGGCGTGACGCAGTCTGATGTCCCACGGAACCGTCGGAAATGAGCGGCACGGCCGTTGATGGCCTTCGAGCTGCACGCAGGCGTGACCGACTAGCACGGTCCGTTGGCCGCTCGTTCGCGCCGGCAGCGTCACATTTGGGTGCAGAATGAGGACGTGCACCCGTCCGGGACTCTGCAGGGCTCGAAAAGGGGGCTGCGCAGAGCAGAGTTGCTGGCCGCGATATCGCTGGCGATCGACCTCGGGCTGGGTCAGCCGATGGAACACATGCTTCGGTCGTCACTGATTGCGACACGCATCGCCGAACTCATGGGCCTTGACGCCCAACGGCGGGCGACCGTGTACTACGCCAATCTGGTGGGCTGGATCGGCTGTCACGCCGATTCACACGAGCTTTCGGCGCTGTTCGGTGACGACATCGCCTTCCGTGCGGACACCTACGGGGTGGACATGACGGGCCTGCCGTTCCTGCGTCTGATGGTGAGCCACGTCGGGCGGGGCCTACCTGGTTGGGAACGCGGCATCCGCTCGGCGGCATTTCTCCTCACCGCCCGTAACCAGGTCGGAAAGCTGATTCATTCGCATTGCAGTTCCGCCGGTGTTCTGTCCGATCGGATGGGCCTAGACAGGGAGGTCGGTCAGGCGTTGGCGTGCATATTCGAGCGCTGGGATGGCCGCGGGATGCCGAATGGCGTTCGCGGAGAGGAAATTCCGATCGAAGTCCACATCGTTCATTTGGCCGATGTGGTCGAGGTCCATCTGCGGACGGGTGGTATGCAACAGGCCGTCGAGGTCGTCCGGTCGCGCCGTAACACGCAATTCAGCCCGGCGGTGGCCGAAGTGTTCGAGCGTAACGCCGCCGCGATCGTCGATGGACTGCTCGAAATGGATGTCTGGACCGCCGCGTTGGCGCAGGCGCCGGATCGTCACCGCACGCTCGACGGTGAAGAGATCGATGAGTTGCTCAGAGCCGTAGCGGATTTCGTTGACCTCAAGTGCCCGAGTTCTCCCGGCTACTCGCGTGGCGTCGCGGATCTGGCCGCCGGAGCCGCCCGGCATTTACGGAAGCCGTCGGTCGACGTCACGCGTCTCTACCGCGCGGGCCTGGTGCACGGCCTCGGTAGATTAGGGGTGTCCAACCAGATTTGGGAGAAAAAGGGGCCGCTCAGTACGGCTGAATTAGAGCGGTTGCGGATGTACCCGTATCTGACTGGACGGATACTCAGCCGGGTCGGCGGCTTGGAGTCGGTGGTATCGGTCGCGACTAAGCACGAGGAGCGGATCGACGGATCCGGTTTTCCCCGTGGGCTTGTCGGCGCGGAGTTGTCCGCAACGGACCGTCTGCTCGCCGCGGCGGTGGCCTACCACCAACTGCTCGAGCGGCGTCCGGATCGTCCCGGCCTCGACCCTCTCGGTGCCGCGCGTCGGCTACGGGAGGAAGCGCGCGCAGGACGACTCGATGCCGATTCCGTGGAGGCCGTCTTGGCGGCGGCCGGGCACCGGGTATCACGGCGCACATCCCAGTCGGGGGGGCTTACCGCCCGAGAGGTGGAGGTCCTACGGCTGGTCGCGCAGGGCAGGTCGAACCGTGAGATCGCTGCCGAACTGTACATCGCCGAGAAGACGGCGCGCAATCACATCGAGCGTGTCTACTCCAAGTTGGGTGTCAACAACCGCACGCAGGCCAGTCTCGCGGCAATCGATCGGGGTTTGGCGGTATTTCCGGTTGACGTGGCTACAGGACCATAAGGGTCTGACAACGTCGAACCTAGCGAGTCGGCGCGCAATCAAGTTGACGTCCAATGTGTTTGGCCGTAGCCATGCTGACTGCTCTTCGCGTTTCACCGACGGAGCTTCGCGGCCGCTGTGAATTGAGGCAAACGCCTCATGCGACCGCGGCAGCCGCGGGCCGATGATCTGGGCTGACAAAGCAAGTTCAGACACCACGGAGGTTACAGACAATGACCGAGAACGCATTCCATCCGGGGACCATCACACGGTCTTGCACGCTCGTATCACGCCACGCACACAAAGCACCGGTCGGCGGGCGGATCGAAGCAGTGAATGTGAACCGGCAGATCGGCGCGCGGCAGATCCTTCAGGAGCTGTCGCTGACCGTGAAACCAGGCGAGCTGGTCGCCATTGCCGGTGGCAGCGGAGCGGGAAAGACCACATTGCTGGAGATCCTTGCCGGACAGCAACCACCGTCTGCCGGCGAGGTTCGGCACGACGGTGTCGTTCGCGGTGCCCGGGTCAGCGGGGACGCCGGCATCGGTTACGTCCCGCAAGACGACATCATCCACCTCGAGATGCCCTTGCGCCGGACGCTGCGCTACGCGGCGCGGCTACGGCTGCCCGCAGGCACTTCGGCAGCTGAGGCGGATCGCGTGGTCGAGGAGACCATCAATGATCTCGATCTGGCTGACCGGGCCGAGGTCCCGGTACGTGCGCTGTCGGGCGGCCAGCGCAAGCGGGCCAGTATCGCTGTCGAGTTGTTGACCCGACCCCGACTCTTCTTCCTCGACGAACCGACCTCGGGGCTCGATCCGTCGACGGCAGCCGACGTGATGCGTCTGCTGCGCGGGCTCAGCGAGCGGGGTGTCACGGTCGTCTTGACGACACATGAGCCCGCAGGAATAGACAAGTGTGACCGAGTGGTATTCCTCGCTCGCGACGGCCACCTCGCCTTCACGGGCAGCCCGACCGAGGCGCGGCGCTACTTCGGCGTACAGGATCTCGCCGAGGTATACGAGCGGCTCGCTGACGAGGCAACCCCTCAAATCTGGGCGGAGCGATTCTCTGACAGCCGTGGGATGACCGAAACTGAGCCCGGCATTGCTCTGCCGCCCATCCCGGCTACCCGCGTTGGCGTCAAGCGCACGGGTGCGGTCCGGCAATGGTGGCTATTGACCCGGCGCAATCTCGACGTTCTCTTTCGCAATCGCCTGACCCTGGCCATCCTGCTTGGCTCCCCGGTGCTGGTCACCGCGATGATGGCGACGCTGTTTAACCGCGGCGCGTTCGACCTTGGTGATGCGGCGGGCGTCGGCCCGGCACAGATCGTGTTCTGGATTGCATTCGACGGCTTCTTCTTTGGTCTGACGTATGGTCTCCTCCAGATCGTCGGGGAGATGGCGGTCTTTCGGAGAGAGCGCCTGGCCGGCCTCAGCGTCGGGGCCTATGTGGCGTCCAAAGTGACGACGCTGCTCCCCGTGTTAGCAATAGTGAGCGCAGTGCTCCTCGGAGTGCTGCGAGCGCTCGGAAGGCTCCCGGCCGTCGGCTGGCACGTGTATGCCTTGCTGTTCGTCACGATTGTGATCGAGGCGATGTCGGCGCTGGCGCTCGGACTGCTGGCCTCAGCTGCGGTCTCCAACGCCGCTCAGGCCGCCCTCGCCCTGCCGATGCTCTGCTTCCCGCAGGTTCTGTTCGGTGGCGCCATAGTTCCCGTCGACGGGATGGCCACTCCCGGACGTCTGATCAGCTACGGGCTATCCAACCGCCACGCATTCGAAGCATTGGGTCGCGATCTGGATCTCGACCGGTACACCGCGACCCTGCCGGCCATGTCTGCTTACCGCGACACCTTCGATGGAGGCACGGGGCACAGCATCGTCGTGCTCGCCGTACTTACCATCGTCCTGACGCTGGCCACCGTCTGGGTACTTGACCGGCGGTCTGCGCCCGGCGCATTCCGGCGATGACGGCCTAGCACGGTCGGGCCCGCGAGATGACTGAACAGCATCTCGCGGGCCAGCACACATGTGCTGGTCAGCTCTAAGTAGCGCGGTAACCTTGGTCCAGTATTACCCGATACCGCCGTTCCCAGGGGTGGGTCACACCGAAGGTAGGGGAGATCGCCGTATGACCGAACCCGTCCACACCCGTGCGCTCATCATCGGAACCGGATTCTCCGGTATGGGCATGGGCATCGCGCTGCAGAAGCAGGGCGTCGACTTCCTGATCCTGGAGAAGGCCGACGAGGTCGGCGGCACCTGGCGGGACAACACCTATCCGGGCGCGGCGTGCGATGTCCCGTCGCACCTGTACTCGTTCTCCTTCGCGCCGAAACCGGACTGGGGTCATGTGTTCTCCTACCAGCCCGAAATCCTCGACTACCTCAAGGCCGTCGCGGACCGCTACGACCTGCGCCGCAACATCGTGTTCAAATCCAAAGTGGTGCGCGCCCATTGGGACGACGCCGAGTTCCGCTGGCACGTGTTCACCGACAGCGGCGAGGAGTACGTCGCGCAGTTCCTGATCTCCGGCGCCGGTGCGCTGCACATCCCGTCGCTACCCGATATCCCCGGCATCGCGGACTTCGACGGCCCGGTGTTCCACACCGCGCAGTGGGACCACACCGTCGACCTGACGGGCAAGAAGGTCGCGGTGGTCGGCACGGGCGCCAGCGCGATCCAGGTGGTGCCCGAGCTGGTCAAGATCGCCGGTCAGGTGCAGCTCTATCAGCGCACCGCAGCGTGGATCAAGCCGCGGATCAACTTCGCATTCCCCGCCGTGTTCAAGCGCGCGTTCAAGTGGGTCCCCGGACTGCGGGCGGCGCTGCGTGCCGCGACCTACACAACGTTGGACAGCCGGGCCATCGCGCTCGCGAAACGACCGGAACTGATGAACGTCGCGGCGCTGATGTACAAGGCCAACATGCGCCGCTACGTCAAGGATCCCGAACTACGCAAGAAGCTGACGCCGAAATACAAGCCGGGCTGCAAGCGAATCCTGGTCTCGGACAACTTCTACCAGGCCGTCGCCAACCCACGATGCGAGCTCATCACCGAGGGCATCGCGCGGATCGCCCACAAGGGCATCGTCACCGTCGACGGCACTGAACGCGACGTCGACGCCATCGTCTGCGCGACCGGGTTCCACGTCACCGACTGGTATGCCTACCTCGATATCAAGGGCGCCCACGGCGAGGATCTGGGCGATCGGTGGAACCGTGAGGGAGTGATGGCCCATCGCGGCATCACGGTCGCCGGGGTGCCGAACCTATTCCTTCTGCTCGGCCCGAACACCGGCCTCGGCCACAACTCGGTGGTCTTCATGATCGAGTCGCAGATTGGTTATGTCGCCGACGCGATCGCCGCCGCCGATAAGGCGGGTGCGGCGGCGCTGGCGCCGACCCGGGCCGCCCAGGACCGGTTCAACGAGAAACTGCAGGACGACCTGTCGACCACGGTGTGGAACACCGGCGGTTGCCAGAGCTGGTATCTCGACGAGCACGGCGTCAACCGGTCGCTGTGGTCGGGGCTGGCGTCCGAGTATTGGATGGCGACCAGGGAGTTCAAGCCGTCGGAGTACAAGTTCTCCGGAATCGGGCAGCGCGTTGCCGCCTAGTCAGGCGACACGCCAAACACACGATGTTGTGCAGCCGTTGGATGACGCACCCCAGGGGTAGTGTCGGTGGCGGGCTATAGAACAGCTATAGACAATCCAAAATCCTGGTGAAGTGGGGTTCCAGTGGGCGACATGAAACTCATCGACCGCGTCTCGGCGATCAACTGGAACCGCCTGCAAGACGAAAAAGATGCCGAGGTCTGGGACCGGCTGACCGGCAATTTCTGGTTGCCGGAGAAGGTTCCGGTATCCAATGACATCCCGTCGTGGGGAACGCTGACGCCCCACGAGAAGGAAATGACCATGCGGGTGTTCACCGGCCTGACGCTGCTGGACACCATCCAGGGCACGGTCGGAGCGGTCAGCCTCATCCCCGATGCGCTGACCCCGCACGAGGAGGCCGTCTACACCAACATCGCGTTCATGGAGTCGGTGCACGCCCGCAGCTACAGCAACATCTTCTCCACGCTGTGCTCGACGGCCGAGATCGACGACGCGTTCCGGTGGTCGGAGGAGAACCCCAACCTGCAGCGCAAGGCCGAGATCGTCATGCAGTACTACAAGGGTGACGAGCCGCTGAAGCGCAAGGTGGCCTCCACGCTGCTGGAGAGCTTCCTGTTCTACTCGGGCTTCTATCTGCCGATGTACTGGAGCAGTCGCGCCAAGCTGACCAACACCGCCGACATGATCCGGCTGATCATCCGCGACGAGGCCGTGCACGGCTACTACATCGGCTACAAGTACCAGAAGGGTCTGGCGCTGGAGGATGCCGCCAGGCAGGCCGAGCTCAAGGACTACACCTACGAGCTGCTGTTCGAGCTCTACGACAACGAGGTGGAGTACACCCAGGATCTTTACGACGAGGTCGGGCTCACCGAGGACGTCAAGAAGTTCCTGCGCTACAACGCGAACAAGGCGCTGATGAACCTCGGCTACGAGGCGCTGTTCCCACGCGACGAGACCGACGTCAACCCGGCGATCCTGTCGGCATTGAGCCCCAACGCCGACGAGAACCACGACTTCTTCTCCGGTTCCGGCTCGTCGTACGTGATCGGCAAGGCCGTCAACACCGAAGACGAGGACTGGGACTTCTAAAGTCGCAGTTCAGCGGCGTTATTGCGCGTTGTCGGCGTTTCGCCAATGCGGGACTACCGTCCAGCTTTGCCGGTGCCTTGCCCATCGCGTGCCCACATTTTGCCCACACTTGCGCGTGAACGGGCGGAATCCAATGCGGTCGCCACGGCCTCCAAGTCGTCGCTGAAAATGTCGGCGTAGACGTCCGACTGCCGCGTCCAATTCGGACGTGGACGCGGAAGCACGGGAAGCTCTGATCGACGAGGCGTGTGTACGCCGACGCCCCCGCAGTGATCTCGGCGCTGGACTTCGTGCGCTGGGAGTTGTCGATGCTCGGGGGCGATGAGCGGGGCTGCCGGGCACGTCCGATGGGTGCGGGGCCGTACGCGGAACCCTAACGGCGAACGCGGCGTCCACCAAAGAGGACTGTTCATATTCCGGGCATCGGACGTGACTGTCGCGTGCCAGTGGCAGCATGTGCGTGTGACCACGAGGACGCTTTCCTGGGATGTGGTGCCCGTCGACAAGCCGGACGATGTCAATGTCGTGATCGGGCAGGCGCACTTTATCAAGACGGTCGAGGACCTGCATGAGGCGATAGTGGGGGTGAGCTCGTCGCTACGGTTCGGGCTGGCCTTCTGCGAGGCCTCCGGGCCACGGTTGGTTCGCCGCACCGGCAATGATCCTGACTTGGTCGAGCTCGCGACCCGCAATGCGCTGGCGATCGCCGCCGGGCACTGCTTCGTGATCTTCTTGCGTGACGGGTTCCCAGTCAACATCCTCAACCCGGTCAAGGCGGTGCCCGAGGTCTGCACGATCCACTGCGCCACAGCCAATCCGGTTGACGTCTTGGTCGCGGTGACCCCGCGTGGCCGTGGCATTGTGGGCGTCGTCGACGGACAGGCACCCCTCGGGGTGGAGACCGATCGCGACGTGGCCGACCGGTACGACCTGCTGCGCGCCATCGGTTACAAGCTCTAAAACACCCGTGCGTAACGCGGCGAGTTCCGGACGGTGATCTCAGCGAGTTGCCGTTTGATGCGGATCACGGTTCGCATGAGAGCAAGGATGCGCGTTCGGTCCGACATCGGTCAGCCGGCACGTCGAAGTGCTGACATGGCTCGTCTCGGCGCCCAACCGGACCGCGGTGCCGATCAACGAGATCGGCCACAGCATCGCTGACGAGTCGGGCGAAATGGGGGAGCGCGTCGATTGGGTCCGCTGATCCGAGCGTGGCGAGATTGTCGTCTCGGCGGACTTGGCACATGCGAATCGCGCAGGCGCGCCAGCTATTCGACGACGATGTCGTTGCCGGACACCGATACGGTGCCGCGTCCAAGAGGCCAAACTTTCGTCAGCATCTTGAACATCGTTCCGAGTCCGGGGATCTTGGCGAAAATCTGTTGGGGTCCGCGGACCATCTGTCCGTTCTCGACGTCGTATGCGGATTGGTGCCACGGGCAGACCAGTCGCCCGTCCTCGATCGATCCGCCCGCCAGGTCTGCGCGCAGATGTCGACACCGCCGCGTGACCGCGAAGTATTTGCCGTCGATGTTTCCAACGGCGTACGGTCCCGCACCGGTCACCGCCCCCTGGCGCAGATCGGAAATCGGGCACACTGTGATCTGCTTTGCCATGCCAGCCTCCAGTCACCGCCGACGGTCCTTGACCCGTCATTGTCCACCTACCCTCGGCCTCATGCGGGAAAACACCCCCAGAACGCCGGCGATCGTCGTTCTGGGGCAAACCGCACAATCGCGTGGTTAATCGGGGCGCGGCATGCTCCGTGAGACCATCGGGTTCGGCCCGCGACAGGGGGAGTGGTTTCTCGCCGGGCCCAAACGCGCACTGCGCGGGCAGGCGATCTCTGACCGTGTCGAAGTCAAAGCGGCCGCCGTCCGTGGCCACAGATCGCGGTTCCGTTTGAGCACCTGCAACTGGACTGGTTCAGTGATCGCATCGAATTCGATCGCACAACGATGGGCCGTCGGGGAAGGGCCGAGAATGCCGCCGGTACCGCAGGGCGCAGCGCAAGCGAAGACGGGCGGGCCGGATCAGATCTTGGCGCGCAGCAATGCACGTCGTGAGGCTATTCCAGGTGCAGCTTGAGTTTCTGACGCGGCGATAGGGGGGCCTACGGTGATGCCGGCTTCGGTGCCGCGTTCACTTACCCGGGCCACGAGATGATCCGGGCGTCGTGTCCAGCCATTTCGGGGGCCGTCGTCGACCTTCCCGGTTGCATATTTCAAAGCCGTTGTTTATCAATAGCATTCAACAGGTTCGGCGCCATCAATCCTTAGCGAGAAGGTAATTACGTCAACGCCGGACTCGTGATATACATGGCCGGTGGCTTGACCAAAGGCCCGGTATCAACCGCGAGTACGAGCGAACAGACGTTGGTAACGCGGAGTCACTTGCAGTGTCGCCCTGGCTGATCGATTCTCGTGCGGGACAACCTGATATGGCCCACATCATGGTCCAGCTGACCCACATCATCGAGGCAGTGAAATCCCCGGTGCCGCGGGAACTGTGGGGTGAGATCGTGCGGAAGTTGGATCAGCTAGAGAGGCATCCAGGGTCGCCCGATGTCGAGACGGAAACCTGCGACGAAGCTGATGAGGCGTAACAGCCTTGGGCGCGCAGCCATGGACCTAGTCTGACACGGAGCAGACCGGTCACTGCGCCACCGATCGGGTGATCGGGCCGCGCCGTTCACCCACAGTTTTTGCTATGTTCACCCGGCATACACGGCCGATTCACCGCGCGGTCGGCGTTTCACGGGAGAAGTCACTTGCACGTCGGGCTGGTCATTGCCATCGGCTTAGCGGTGGCCTTCGCCCTGACCAACGGCTTCCACGATGCCTCCAACGCCATCGCCACCCTGGTGGCGACGCGGGCAGCGACCCCAGGCCAGGCCGTCGCCCTCTCTGCGGTGTTCAACATGGGCGGTGCGGTCCTCCTCGGCACGGCCGTGGCCGACACCATCGGCAAGATCGTCACCGTGCCGCAGGTCCAGGTGATTCCCGTAGTCGGGGCGGGCCTGGCTGGCGCGACAGCCTGGAACGCCATCACCTGGTGGCGGGGCCTGCCGTCGTCGTCGGGGCACGCTCTGGTCGGGGGTCTGGTCGGCGCGGCCGTCGCCGACGGCATTCTCTCGGGCTCCGGCGGACTCGGCTCCGTCCAGTGGGGCGGCTTCGACGGCTGGCACCCCACCGGCGTCATCGGTGTTCTGGTCGCCCTGCTGATCTCCCCGCCCCTCGGCTTCGCCGTCGCGTTCCTGCTCCTGCGCCTACTGCGCCTGATGTCGCGGCGCTGGACGACGCGGTGGATCGGTCCGGTCCGCGGCAGCGGATGGGTTGCGGCAGCGGGACTTTCGTTCAGCCACGGCGGCAACGACGCCCAGAAGTCGATGGGCGTCATCGCGGTCCTGCTGCTGGCCTCCGGGCAGACCACCACGATGTCGGTGCCGCTGTGGGCGAAAGTCGTTACGGGCGTGGCCCTGACCGCGGGCACAGCGTTGGGCGGATGGCGCATCGTCAAGACGATCGGCCATCGCATCTTCAGCCTGACACCCATCGACTCCATCGCCAGTCAGGCCTCGTCCACGGCAGTCATCCTCGGCGCCTCCCTCATCGGAGCTCCGGTGAGCACCACCCAGGTGGTGGCCTCCTCGGTCGTCGGTGTCGGCGGCGGGCGGCGGCGGTGGAAGCACGTGAGCTGGCAGATCGTGCGCGAGATGGGCATCGCGTGGCTGACCACGATTCCGGCGGCCGCGCTGATGGCGGTCGCCGTACTACTCGTTTGGAGAGCGTTATGAGCCGCAAAGGCAGTCGCTGGTTTCTCCCCGAAACCCCCGATGTCATCGGAATGCTGCAGGAGCAGGCAGCGATCACGGTGAACGGAATGGAGGCCTTCACCGCGTGGGCAGGCGGGGACTCCGCCCGCGCCGCCGACGTCCGCGCCGCCGAGCACGACTGTGACGAAGTGCGGCGCAAACTCGTCGACGCCGTCAGCGAGGCCTTCACCACGCCGCTGCAGCCCGAGGACCTGTTCCAGTTGTCGCGCGATCTCGACAAAGTGATCAACGGCGCCAAGAACACCGTGCGCGAATCCGAAGCCATGGCCTTCCCGCCCGATCAGGCGACCGCTGACATGGCCGTCCTGCTCGCCGAGGGCGCCCAGCACCTCCAGACCGCATTCACGTCCCTGGACGAGCGGCGCAGCAAGCTCGCCCCGCCCGCGACTGAGGCCGCCGACGCCGCGGTCAAGTCGCAGCGCAATCTGGAGCGGATCTATCGCCAGGCCGCCGGTGACCTGCTCGAAGTCACCGATATCAGGGTCGTCACCGCCCGACGCGAGTTATACCGGCGGATCTCGGCGATCTCCGACGACATCGTCGCTGTCGCAGACCGGATCTGGTACTCGCAGGTGAAAGAGTCCTGAGACCTGCAACCGCTACTGTCCAAGAGCTTGTGGCTGAGCCAGCGCGCGACGATGGCGTCTTGCGCGGCCTCGTCGCGCAGGTCCGCGCCGGTGGAGGCGACTTCGGCGATGGCGATCGCCATCGAGGTGTCGTCGGTCCATTCGCCTTGTTCCCAGGCGCCGCCCCCGACCATGGCGACCTCGAGCTCGGGGCCGCGGTGGTGACTACTTAGTGCCGAAGACCCGTTCTTGCATGGCAGTCTCGGCATAGCTTTGGGCTCGGACGATTTTGCCGTCGCGGACGGTGATAAAGCCGTCAAATCTTGCCTCTGACTAATGGGATGGTCCGCCACCGAAAGAAGAACCCCATGACCGACACGCCCGAAGACCTGCCGTCGCCCGACGAGTTCTTGAGGAAGATGGCCCATGTCGACCGTGAGTTTGCCGACGCCCGCCGGTACCTGTCGGCGTTGTGCGGCGAAGACTATCAGGCGCTCGGTGCGCTGATGGTGGAGATCCACCGCAGCGGACGGGCCATGAAGGTCCTGGCAGCGATGGCGGTACAGGCCCTCGACTTCGCCCACCTGTCCGCAGACCGCCTCGGTGGTGATGTCCAGAAGTGGCTCGACGAGGCGGCAATGGCTGAGGACACCGCCAAGACCGAGCGCCACAGGACCGAGCTCGGCGGCGAGGGATAACCTTCGGGGTACAGGGTTTACCGCCGACCAACGTCGGGCCGCCACTCAAGCAGGATGACGGGCCGGTCTTAGTTCAGACGCTGAGCCTATCGCTGATGCTGGTAGCCGAGGACGGCGGCTTCGCTTGTATATCACGAGACCGATGAGGATCGCATTCGCGACACGATCATCGAACTGATTGCAGAGAACCGGCCGAACGGTCCTCATCTGAGGGTGCGGCGCTGGTGTCCGGATGCGTGCAGGATGAAGTCCTACACGGCATACGCGAGGAGGACCCTATTCCGATGGCTGAACTCGACGCGCTCGTCGACGAGACCGCCGAAACGCTGCTGAACGCGATCAAGGTGGCCGCCACGAAGGCAACTGTTCCGAGGCATCTATTGAGTCTTGCGCAGGCGTATGCGCTTGTGTCGTCGTAATCAAGTGCCCGGAAATCGGCCAGCAGCTGTTCGGTTGAGAATTCCAGCCGGGACCGTCAGCCAATGGGGTGAACTTATCCGACCGCAGCCGAGGCGGTGAGCGAACGAACGCTGAGGCTCCCAAGCAGTCCATGACACGCGGCACGCTGGGTGGGTCGGCGATGGCGGCCCAGGCGCTAGCTGCTGAACGCTTGGGGTTGCAACCCCCCCGCCTGGCGTGAGACCACACGGACGCAACCTGCCTCGGTCCCCGCTGCATGTGGTATGGCCCACGCCAAGATCCGCAAACCCGACCAGTGCCAAATCGCTGCTACCAATGGGGGTGGGGCGGTTTTACGATGCGGTTATGGCCTCAAACAATTCGCGACGTGCTGGGGTCACAGCGCTGGATAGCAACGCGGATAGCAATGGTTTCTGATTCACGGGTATTCGCTGATATTCGTCTACGACCGAAAATGCTGCCCTAACTGCGCATACGGTATACCCACGAATCCCCATGGACGCCGAAGATGACACTGGGGGTCAATCTGGTCGCAGGTTCAAATCCTCAACCAAAATGCGATGCATATTCGCACCCGTGCCCACATCGTGCCCACAATTTGCCCACAGTTACACATATCTCCCGTGATCCCACGTGATGTGTTTATGCAGGTGAACGTCGATCCTGCCCCGTGACCAGGCAGGTGAGCAGAACCACGACTTCTTCTCCGGCTCGTCGTATGTGATTGGCAAGGCCGTCAACACCGAAGACGAGGACTGGGACTTCTAGTCTTACTGGTGAGAGGTCCTATCTTCAGTTGGAGCCGGACGTGGAGTCCACGAAGTCCGCCGGGCGCGAGAGCAACTCGGGAGGTTGACTCACGGTGGGTCGCTGTGACCGACGGTGCTGCGTCCACGCGATGCCGTTCCAGTAGCGTTCATTCTCGCCACCGTCCGATGTCATCTATCTCTCTCGGCGCTCGTCTGTTTCGAGACGATTTATTGTCGGACCTGTTCTGTCCAATTTGTGCCGTCCCACCACCGCCATCGCGCCCGATCACCTGGATCCGGATACCAATTGGCGGGCATCGGGTTTGCCTGTGTGATGGCTGATGGTCCAGGAGGCTGCGTGGGTGACTTCGTCACCCGGTTCTTCCACATTCCGACAAGTTCGGAGGCTGCTTGACGTAGCACCGGCTCCGGCTCATCCTGCGCGTCGAGGACTTCTGGACTGCTGAGTCCGTCGTCGTCGACCGTCTCAGGGAGATATTGGAATGGATGCCGCTCCGCCTCGGCAAGGTCTCCACGGGCTATCAACTCGTACTGCCGCGATTTCGCCCAGTCCTCGATCTCGACGAACCTGAGCGCTGGCCAAGGGTGGGTGCTCATCGCGTCTTGGAGCATCAATGAGGACGTGTAGTACTCGATCTTGTCTTTGAAGGAGCCCCGCTTGCGCGCCTCGACCGTGTCACGAAATTCCTTGGCCTGCAGCCGGAACTCGTCGGTCGAGAGCTCGTCTTTCACGCTCGAAGCACCGCCTGCGAGCCGGAGAATCACGCTTTGCACCGTTTCCAGGTCACCGGTCACCAGCAGACTGAATCTGTCGGAACTGAGTTCAGACTTACGGAACCAGTCCATGAGGTGCCATCGCAGCGCCAATGCCAGGAGCGACCCTCCGGGCAGCGCGCTGGCGACCGCTGCAACCGGCTCGAACCCCTGAGAGACGATCCTGTAGAAGGTGTGTTGACAACGGATGTGCCCGAGTTCGTGTGCAACAACTGCGCGAACCTGCGCCTCGGTGAACTCGTCCACCAGGGCTGAAGTTAGGACGATCATCGGATTGTGTTGACCGAGTGCCCAGGCGTTGACGTCGGGTTGCGTGTCAAGAAACACGCGCGGCGTGGGCATCCGAGCGTTGGCTGCGACATCCTCGACAAGCCGATAGAGCGACGGGGCTTGGCGCGCGTTGAGGCGGGTGTTATCCGCCAGACTCATCAGGTGTTCCTCGTCCTCGAGGCTGCGCTCCAAGGATGCGAAGAACTTGCGGATGCGCGGTTTGCCCGCGATCAGGCGGTCCATCCGTCGTCGAGCAGACACATCGAGAGGGTGAGCAAAATGCTTGGCCTCGAGTCCAGGAATCAGCGGGCGCTCAGGTATTGCGCACGATGCCGCGAGACCGCCATTACTCATTTCGTGACCTCCTGGTGAGCGCTTCGGCATTGCTCGCCACTAACCGTTTATGCGGTGTCCACGACGCCGTGCGTCGTTCACCTGATTCGTCTCCTGAGTGACACTGCCAATCGTCATGCAGAGGGTCACCAGCCAGATCAGGATCCCGATTGGAGACAGATAGATGCTCAGTACGAAGACGACGCCGATTGCGTTGGCCACGAAATATGGCATCGCCTTCTGGGTCAGGCCGAGGTAGAGGTGCCCCGCGCCTGGCCACAGGACGGTGAGGAGCAGGGCGAGCCCACTCGACTTCTCCAGCGGAGGAAGTGTCGCCGCCGGCGGAAACGGCGGTGCGTAAGCCGACGGCTGGGGGGCGCGAGGACCCCACGCCTGGCCGCTCCAGTACCTTTGTCCCGGTCCCTGCGGATCGGGATACCACCCCGGCTCGATTGCCCTAGTCATTTGGTTCTCCTCATCGATTGTTGAATGTTCGGAAATGCATTTGCTGGCACCTTCTTCATCAGGCTCTTCTTCGTCAGCAGACTGCGGGCGCGCATCAGATGATCCCGATCTTGTCGCTGTGGCTGGGGCAGTAGTGCTCGATGGAAATCTGCTCGAACCAAGCGGCGAGATATCCGGCGTGTTGACGACCGTCGTCGAGTGTGTCGA
Organism: uncultured Actinomycetota bacterium; assembly: GCA_963713225.1. Lineage (GTDB taxonomy): Bacteria > Actinomycetota > Actinomycetes > Mycobacteriales > Mycobacteriaceae > Mycobacterium. Next base: position 42,376 of record CAVQLB010000012.1, read on the forward strand.
CGATGTATTGATTGGCACTGAGTGCGCCAACATCGAGCAAGCCACACACCCCGTGGGCGGTGTTGATTCTGAGCTGAGCGGGAACCTTGGGGTATCCGATCCAGCCGTCTGGGCCGGCCCAGGGCCCGACTCCCCTGATCACTCGATCTGTTGCCGCGATGAACGCACTGTCATTGGCGTCGGCCCCGGCCACGGGTGCTACGCCGAGCCCGAACGTGAGGGCGGTCAGGCCGCCGATGATGAGTTTCTTCACGCGAGGAAATCCCCGCTTCCGCGACTGCCGCGCGTCGTGCGTTTCGCACGGTCATCAAGCGACGCTGCCCGGTGTACCGATCGGAACCTGCACACCCACCCAGTTGCACGGCGTCCAGGTCCGCCACGCGACCAGCGCGCACTGCTGCTCGGGACTCAGCGACGGCGCACACGGCGGCGTCCCGGGCCCTCCACACACGGCAGGGTCGGCCGACGCGGCACCCGCACCCACCCAGCCGCCGACGCCGATCGAGGCCGCGACGGCCCCGATCATCAATAACCGTTTCAACATGTCAAGCCCTGCCTTCTGTCGTGCATGTACCTGCAACCGTAGGAAAGAAACGGCAATAATGTCAACAATCCGGTAACAATTTCCGAGTGATATGGCTCACAGCAGGGCCGATGACAAGACTGGCGAGCACGAACTTCCCCCGGTCACCACCACGGTGTTCCCGCCGGTTTGTCGGACGGCGCCATCGGGGCTCTGGCGCACTAAAAGCCCAGCTAACAGCGGAGACGGAGAGGCGGCCATAACTGCGGGCAGCGGTGAGAGCTACCGCATCAAAAACGTCTACTCCCCTCCAACGGCAGTGCGCTGCTAGAGCTGATTCAGGCGACGAATGGAATGAAATAGCAATGGCAGCTCGACATTGCCGTCCGCTTGCGACATCATCGATCCATGGACCGACACGCGCTGGAACGACTTGGCCATCACGTCGTGAGTCGGCGGGTAACCCTCGGCTACCGCAACCGCACCGACCTGGCCGACAGCCTGCCGTTCACCGTGCGCACCCTTGCCGACATTGAGCAGGGGGTGCGCAAGGCCAACCCCGGCACCTACGCCATGCTGGAGAACAAGCTGGCCTGGGCACCGGGCAGCATCGACACCATCCTGGCCGGCGGGGAACCCAAAGAAACCGTGGTCGAACTGCGCCGCCCCACCCACAACCCGCCATCTCACACCGCCACTGCCACCGCCACCGATGCGCTGTCCCGGGCCGCCACCGAGGAATTGCTGCTCGAGCTACGACGCCGCATCATCGCACCACGCGACAGACGCCACGACACCTGGGACGACTGTGACGGTGGCCTTGACCCACAAGGCGACTGGCTGAAACAGGGCTAGCAGACAGCAGCTGACTGATCCGCTTCGCGACCCTGATGCGGTCTGCGCGCACGGTGACGACACCACGATCGGGACCGAACAGTACTGGTTAGGACTACATTCGCCATCATGACAGTCGAACTGACGCAAGAGGTTTCCGGCAGGCTCGAATCGGATCGCTACGTGTGGTTGACCACCGTGGCGAAATCCGGCCAGCCTGTACCCCGGCTCGTGTGGTTCTTCTTCGACGGCAAGGAGGTGACCGTGTATTCGATGCCGAAAGCCGCGAAGATCGTGCATATCAAGGCCCGCCCGCAGGTCAGCCTGAATCTGGATTCCGATGGCAACGGTAGGGGGACCGTCGTAGTCGCCGGTGCGGCCAGGGTCGACGCGGTCGGGGCCGATTCGCTCGCCGACGAGCAATATCAGGCCAAGTACCACGACTACGCCGTCAGCATCGGGATGGGCGACGAGTATCTCGCCGCGTTCAGCACGCGGTTGAAGATCAGCGTCGACAAGGTGTGGTCGACGCCGTCCGCTGGGTAGCAAGTATCCCAGCGGGAAGCGTCCCGCCGGCGTGATCTAGCTTCCGGCCAGACGCGACTACTCTTTCTCGCCGCGCCCGACCTCGTCGCGCTTCTTGTTGCCAGAACCGCCTTTTCGCGGCTTCGGTGCCGGCTTGGATTCCTTTGCGGCAGGTGGTTCGTCGTCGGTGGGCTCCTCCGCGGCAGCGGCTTCATCGTCGGCGGGTTCCGGTGTGCCGCCGTCACCGTTCGTCACTGCGACTTCTGGCGTCGCTTCCTCGGCGACCGACGGTTCCTCGCCATCGCTTTCGACACGCGGTATCTCGGTGGTCGTTTCGGTTGAGGGTCTGGTCGCCAACGCCACCCCGCCCCCCGAGGGAACCGGGGCCGCGACCATCGGCCGGGTCGGGTCATGCGCCACCTCGGGCCACGCCCGCGACGGCACGACCGTTCCGAAGATGAGCACCTCGTCCAAGTGCTCCGGCGCCTCCGCCGCCGTTACTTCGTCCGCGTCCGGCGCCATCTCGCTGAGGCCGATCTTCTCCTGCACTCGCTTCATCCACCGCGGCGCCCACCAGCAGTCGTTGCCGAGCAGCTTCATGACCGACGGCACCAGGAACATCCGGACAACCGTCGCGTCCAGCAGCAGCGCAGTGATGAGGCCGATCGCCAGGTACTGCATCATCACTAGATCGGAGAAGGCGAACGCCCCTCCGACCACGACGAGAACGAGCGCGGCTGCGCTGATGAGGCGGCCAGTGGTCGCTGTCCCGTGGCGAATGGCCTCCTCGGTGGTCATGCCGCGCGCGCGGGCCTCGACCATGCGGGACACCAGGAAGACCTCGTAGTCGGTCGACAGGCCGAAAATCACCGCGATGATCAGTCCGACCACCGGAGCCGTCAGTGGGGTGGGCGTGAAGTTGAGCAAGGAGGCGCCATGGCCGTCGACGAATATCCACGTCAGCACGCCCAGCGTCGAGCAGAGCGTCAGGGCGTTCATCAGCGCGGCCTTGATCGGCAACACCAGTGAGCCGAACGCCAGGAACATCAGCAGCGTGGTCATGGAGACCGCAATGAGGATCATCATCGGCAGCTTCGCCGAAATCGTTGCGACACTGTCCTGTTCAAGCGCGGGTGTGCCGCCAACCAACAACCTCACCCCATAGGGCGGCGGCATCGCCCTCAGCTCATCGACTTTCGCCCTGGCGTCGAGGCGGTTCACGAGGCCGTTCTGGATCACCCGAACCGACGGGTCTTTGGACGCGCCGTCCAGATATGGGCGTTCCTTCCACATATTGGCCCGATCGTTCTGCGGCTCAGCGAATCCCGGAATCGCCAGCGCCTGGTTGCGGACCTGCGCGACCTGTTCGTCGGTGACCGGCTGGTCGTCAGTGCTCTGAATCACCAGCGTGATCGGCTCGACGCGGAACCCGGGGAACGTGCGGTCGAACTCTTCCTGCGCCTGGCGCACCGAGTTGGTCGGAGGCAGGTACTTCTCGCTGATACCACCCAGGGCCAAATTGCCCAGCGGAAGAATCAGCACGGTGAGGCCGATGATGATGGGGGCCGCGAACAGGATCGGCCTTTTCATCACGCGGTCCGCCAGCCGGCCCCAGAACCCGTTCTCGATCTCTTCGCTGGTTTTGGTTTTCTGCGTCCGATCGCCCAACCAATTGATCAATCGGTTGCTGAAGTTCCAGTCGCGCAGGAACGGCACCCGCAGGAGCGTGCGCACATTCAGGGCGTCGACGTTGGGGCCGAGCATCCCCAGGATGGCGGGCAGCACCGTGATCGAGAGGATCGCTGCCAACGTGACCGAGGCGATCATGGCGTAGGTGAGGGATTTGAGAAAGCCTTGCGGGAACAGCAACAGGCCGCCGACGGACGCCGAGATCAGTATCGACGAGAACGCGATGGTGCGCCCGGCCGTCACCACGGTGCGCCGGACCGCGGTTTCGGTGTCGTGTCCCTCGGCGATCTCCTCGCGGAAGCGGCTGACCACGAAAAGCCCGTAGTCGATGGCGATGCCGAGGCCGATCAGCGTGACCACCGGCTGCGCGAAGTAGTGCACCGGCACGGAAATCGCTGTCAACCGCATGATGCCCAGCGCGCCCGCGATGGTCAGCCCGCCGATGATCCCGGGTAGGAATGCGGCGACCACACCGCCGAACACGAAGAACAGCAAGACCATCACCAGCGGCAGAGCGAGCACTTCTGCCCGCTGCTGGTCTGTGGCGATGGTGCCGGTCAGTTCGTTGGCCAGTGGCAGCAAGCCGGCCAGCTTCACATCGACGCCGGGATCGGCCAGCTCGCTCTGGACCTCTTTGAAGTTCTTCAGGATGAGGTCGTCATTGTCGCCCTTGAGCTGGATCGACATGAACGCGTGCTGCTTGGACGCGTCGGCCATGTTGCGCAGCACGGCTGGGGTTTTGAAATAACCGATGGACCGAATGATCTCGTCGGGGTGGTCCTCTTCGACCTGGGCGAGGTTGGCCAGGATCTTTTTCCGGAAGGCCGGGTCGTCGACGGTCTTGCCCTCGGGAGCGGTGTAGACCGCCACGATATGTCCGGAGGTGTCCCTGCCGTAGTGCTCATCGCCCAGCCGCGACGCCTGCGCCGACTCGCTGCCTTCATCGAAGAAGCCGCTTTGCGTGACGTGCTGACCCAAGCTGCTGCCGTACACGCCGGCGCCAAGGCACAACGCCACCATGACTCCGACCACGACGAAGCGGTAGCGGTATACCGTTCGACCCCACCAGGCGAAAACGATGACCCCTAACTCGTTGTGGTCTTTGGCCGGCGCATCTTTTCAACCAACACAGCTCGCATGAGTGAGGTTACAAGGCTGGAGAGCGGCTGCGACGGTGCAGTCAGGCCTTTGCTCGCAGATGAACGACCGGTGAAGGACCGGACAACGAGACTCCCGGGTGGTGGCGCCGCCAGTGCCGAGTCAGGACACTTATCGGCGTGACCACCACGTCCCTGTTTCACTCGATCATCCGATGGCTGCGCGCCGGATATCCCGAGGGCGTCCCCGGGCCCGACCGCGTCCCCCTGCTGGCGCTGCTGCGCGCCACGCCCTTGACCGAGGACCAGGTCAAAGAGGTCGTGCGCAACCTCGTCTCTGCGAATGGGAGCGCCCTGGCCGACGGTGAGATCACCAAGGACGAGATCGCGGAGTTCATCTCCGAAGTCACAAACCACGATGCAGGCCCGGAGAATGTCGCGCGCGTCGCGGCCAAGCTCGCCGCCGCGGGCTGGCCCCTGGCCGGCATCAGTGACGTGGACTCGTAGCCGAGCTGCTCTACCGCAGCGACGCGGTATCGATGACGAAGCGGTACCGCACGTCGCTGGCCAGCACCCGCTGGTAGGCCTCGTTGATGTAATCCGGTGCGATGACCTCGATTTCGGGCCGCACGTCATGCTCGGCGCAGAAGTCGAGCATCTCCTGGGTCTCGGCGATACCGCCGATCATCGAGCCGGACAGGCTGCGCCGCATCGACACCAGGGGTGCCGGACTGAGCTCCATCGGACGCTCGGGCATGCCGACCTGGACCAGCGTGCCGTCGGATTTCAACAGGCTGACGTAGCTGTTCAGATCCAGGTTCGCCGAGACGGTATTGAGAATCACGTCGAACGATCCGGCCAGCTTCTCGAAGGTCTCGGGATCGCTGGTGGCGTAGTACTCGTCGGCGCCCAACCGAATACCGTCTTCCATCTTCTTGAGCGATTGGCTCAGCACGGTCACGTTGGCGCCCATCGCCGCGGCGAGCTTGACGCCCATGTGGCCCAGGCCGCCCAGGCCGACGATGGCGACCCGGGTGTCGGGTCCGGCCTTCCAGTGCCGCAGAGGCGAATACAGCGTGATGCCCGCGCACAGCAGCGGTGCGGCGGCATCAAGGGGCAGACCCTCGGGGATGCGCAGTACGTAGTTCTCGTCCACGACGATCGCGCCGCTGTAGCCGCCCAGGGTGGCCTGGCCGTCGCGGCCCACCGCGTTGTACGTGCCGACCATGCCGGAGCCGGTGCAGTAGTTCTGCAGCCCGGCCTTGCAGTTGTCGCATTCGCGGCAGGAGTCGACGAAGCACCCGACGCCGACGCGATCGCCGACCTGGAACTTCGTGACTGCCGAGCCGACGTCGGTGACGACACCGGCGATCTCGTGGCCGGGCACCACGGGGTAGCGGGGCTGACCCCATTCGGCTTTGACGGTATGGATGTCGGAGTGGCAGATGCCCGCGAAATGGATGTCGAAGGCGACGTCGTGTGGACCGACGTCGCGGCGGGTGATCGTGGTCTTGGTCAGTGGTGCTGATGCCGATGTGGCGGCATAAGCGGATACGGCGGTAGTCATCTCATCCTCTTTGGGGCATACAGCGAAAACACAGCTATGCGAATAGGAAGTTGCCGCGACGCTGCGACTACCCAACTAAACCGCCGACGGGCCGCGTCTAATTCCGGTTGAGGTTGTGACTTAGTGCTCAGAGGCCGGGTGCGCGAAAAGCGCCGTTGAACGAAATCCGCTCGTATCGCCCGACCCCAGCCCGTGTGTACGGGTCGCGGTCGACGATGTCCTGTGCCTCGTCGGCGCTCATGTCGCCGGTGATGAGCAGGCCGCCGGAACTGTCTTCCTGGCGGCCGGCCAGGAGGAGTCGGCCCGCCGCGATTTCCTCCTTCAAGAACTCGAGGTGGGCGGGACGCGCTTGTTCGATGACGTCGGGCGGTTGCAGGTACGTCGACTTCAGGACGTGGAACACCCCGTCGACGTTAGTTGATGGGCGCGTTGACCCAGAGAAGGTCCGCAAGCATTCCGCGGGCGGCAACGATGCCCTGACCCGTCTGCCACACCTCGTTGTTGACGACGAACACCCGGTTGTCCCTGGTGGCGGACAGCTTGCGCCACGCATCGCTGCCCATCACCTCAGCGGCCCGGTCCTTGGCTGCCGATGACGCGAAGGAGACGTAAAGGATGTCGCCGTCGGCTGCCGAGAAGTCGGGGGAGTTGTCCAGGTCCGTCTCGCTGGTCCCGATCTCGACGTACGGCTTATCGGTAAAGCGTTGTGCGGCAGGGCGATCCACACCCACATCGGCTAGCACGCTGCCGGGGAAACTGTCGGGTCCGAACACCCGCATGGCGGTGTCGGTGAGCTGCACGACCGACGCCTGGAAGTGCCCGGCGTCGTTTTCGGCGCCGGTCTTGTCCGCGGCGGCGGTGAAGTCGTCGATCAGTCCGTTGGCGGCGTCGGTCCGCCCGCTCGCCGCGCCGACCGTTCGCAGGTTGTCCTCCCATCCGGCCCCGGGCGCGCCGGTGAACACCGTCGGCGCGATCGCCGACAGCTCGGGGTAGGCCTGCGGAGTCAACTCTTCAGATCCCAGGATGAGGTCCGGGTTGGCGGCCCGAATCGCGTTCAGGTCGGGCTCGCTGCGGGTGCCCACCGCGGGGAGGTCGTGGATGACGGTGCCGAGATATGACGGCTGGCTGGTCGAGCCGTCGGGCAGTGCGGCGCCGACGATGCGCGACTGCAGACCGAGCGCGCACAGCGTGTCCAGCGGGTCACCGGAGAGCACGACTATTCGTTCGGGCTCGGTCTTGACGACGGTCTCGCCTGCGGCGTGGCGCACCGGGCGCGTCGGCGAGTCGTCGGGATCGGCGGGCAGCGGATCTGGCGCGCAGGAATCGTCGGGCCTGCGCTGATTTCCCAGCACACCGGCGCCGGCGATCTTGGTGGTGCTGGTGATGACCGTTGGTTCGCTGGCCGGGGCGGCCGAGTCTTTACCCAGGTTGCCGCAGCCACCGAGCGCGATCACCACCACAGCGGTCAGCAGGGACGCCGGACGGCGGATCAGCACGGGGCCGACGGTAACATCCGGGCGCTTCGCGGCTGGTCAGCCCTTTGGCCCCCCGTTGCGCGAATTCAATACGACAGTATGTAGGACCCATGCCGACACAGAGCCCGTCGGGAGATAGGATTCGAACGGAACTTGCGGCATGCCCGCATAGACGTTTGGAGGACCTCTTGGTAGCCGAAGCGCCCCCGGTCGGAGAACTCGAGGCCCGCCGTCCGTTCCCGGCGCGGCTCGGTCCCAAGGGAAGCCTGATCTACAAGCTCGTGACCACCACCGATCACAAGCTGATCGGCATCATGTACTGCGTCGCCTGCTTCATCTTCTTCTTCATCGGCGGCCTGATGGCGCTGTTCATGCGCACCGAGCTCGCGCTGCCCGGCCTGCAGTTCCTGTCCAACGAGCAGTTCAACCAACTGTTCACCATGCACGGCACGGTGATGCTGCTGTTCTACGCAACACCGATCGTGTTCGGGTTCGCCAACCTGGTGCTGCCGCTGCAGATCGGCGCCCCCGACGTGGCGTTTCCGCGGCTGAACGCGTTGAGCTTCTGGCTGTTCCTGTTCGGCGCGATGATCGCGCTGGCCGGCTTCATCACCCCGAGCGGTGCCGCGGACTTCGGCTGGACGGCCTATAGCCCGCTGACCGACGCGATCCACTCCCCCGGTGCGGGCGGAGACCTGTGGATCCTGGGCCTGGCCGTCGCCGGTCTGGGCACGATCCTCGGCGGCGTCAACATGATCACCACCGTGGTGTGCATGCGCGCACCGGGCATGACGATGTTCCGGATGCCGATCCTCACCTGGAACATCCTGGTGACGTCGATCCTGGTGATAATGGTCTTCCCGCTGCTGACCGCCGCGCTGTTCGGCCTGGCGGCCGACCGTCACCTCGGCGCGCACATCTACGACCCGGCCAACGGCGGCGTCCTGCTGTGGCAGCACCTGTTCTGGTTCTTCGGTCACCCCGAGGTGTACATCATCGCGTTGCCGTTCTTCGGCATCGTCAGCGAGATCTTCCCGGTGTTCTCCCGCAAGCCGATCTTCGGCTATACCACGCTGATCTACGCGACGCTGTCCATCGCGGCGCTGTCGGTCGCGGTGTGGGCACACCACATGTACGCCACCGGCGCGGTGCTGCTGCCGTTCTTCAGCTTCATGACCTTCCTGATCGCGGTGCCCACCGGTATCAAGTTCTTCAACTGGATAGGCACGATGTGGAAGGGCCAGGTGACCTTTGAGACACCGATGCTGTTCTCGGTGGGCTTCCTCGTCACCTTCCTGCTCGGTGGCCTGTCGGGCGTGCTGCTGGCCAGCCCGCCGATCGACTTCCACGTCACCGACAGCTACTTCGTGGTCGCGCACTTCCACTACGTGTTGTTCGGCACGATCGTGTTCGCCACCTACGCGGGCATCTATTTCTGGTTCCCGAAGATGACCGGACGGCTGCTCGACGAGCGGCTGGGCAAGCTGCACTTCTGGTTGACGTTCATCGGCTTCCACACGACGTTCCTGGTGCAGCACTGGGTGGGCGACGAGGGCATGCCCCGCCGGTACGCCGACTACCTGCCGACCGACGGGTTCACCACGCTGAACGTCGTCTCCACGATCGGCGCTTTCATCCTCGGCATTTCCACGATTCCGTTCGTGTGGAACGTGTTCAAGAGCTGGCGCTACGGCGAGCCGGTAACCGTCGACGATCCGTGGGGTTACGGCAACTCGCTGGAGTGGGCCACCAGCTGTCCACCGCCGCGGCACAACTTCACCGAACTGCCCCGGATCCGTTCCGAGCGGCCCGCGTTCGAATTGCACTACCCACACATGGTGGACCGAATGCGCGCCGAGGCACACATCGGGCGCAGCCACGGCCCGTCGGACGGTGACATCACGCGGCTGGACGACGAGAACGTCAGAACCTGATGCCGGCGCGGGGGGCCAGCAAGGAGTGAGCACGCCAAAGGTTTCGGTGTTGATCACCGTCACCGGAGTCGACCAACCGGGCGTCACCTCAGCCCTCTTCGAAGTTCTTTCGCGGCACAAGGTTGAGCTGCTCAACGTCGAACAGGTTGTCATCCGCGGCCGGCTGACGCTGGGTGTCCTGGTGTCGGGTACTGCCGATATTGCCGGGGGTCCGCAGCTGCGGGACGAGGTCGCGAACGCGATTCACGGTGTCGGCTTGGACGTGACGATCGAGCGCAGCGACGAAATGCCGGTGATGCGCGAGCCGTCCACCCACACCATCGTCGTGCTGGGCAGGCCGATCACCGCAGAGGCGTTCGGCGTGGTGGCCAGGGAGGTGGCCGCCCTCGGCGTCAACATCGACTTCATCCGCGGTGTCTCCGACTATCCGGTGACCGGTCTCGAGCTTCGGGTCTCGGTGCCGCCGGGCGGGGGTGCCTACGCGGAGCTGCAGTCGGCGCTGGCCCGGGTCGCCGTCGCGGAGGGCGTCGATATCGCGCTCGAGGATTACAGCCTGGCCCGGCGGGCCAAGCGACTCATCGTGTTCGACGTCGACTCGACCCTGATCCAGGGCGAGGTGATCGAGATGCTGGCCGACAAGGTCGGCGCACACGCGGCCGTCGCCGAGATCACCGAGGCCGCGATGCGGGGCGAGCTCGATTTCGCCGAGTCGCTGAACCGCCGCGTCGCTACGCTGGCCGGTCTTCCCGCCGAGGTGCTCGAAGAGGTGGGGGAGCAGATCGAGCTCACGCCGGGCGCGCGCACCACCCTGCGAACCCTGCGGCGCTTGGGTTTTCACTGCGGGATCGTGTCGGGCGGCTTCCGCCAGGTGATCGACCCGCTGGCCCACGAGCTGATGATGGACTTCGTCGCGGCCAACGAACTCGAGATCGTCGACGGCAAGCTGACCGGTAGGGTGATCGGACCGATCATCGACCGGCCGGGAAAGGCCAAGGCGCTGAGGGACTTTGCACAGCAGGCCGGCGTCCCGATGGAGCAGACCGTTGCCGTCGGCGATGGCGCGAACGACATCGACATGCTCGCCGCTGCCGGGCTTGGGGTGGCGTTCAACGCCAAACCGGCGCTGCGTGAGGTGGCCGATGCGTCGCTCAGCCATCCGTATCTGGACACCGTGCTGTTCATCCTCGGGATCACCCGCGGCGAGATCGAAGCGGCGGACTCAGTCGACGGCACGGTGCGCCGCGTGGAGATTCCCGACGATTAGACGACGACCGTCGTCGGCTCGGGTGCGGTGGACCCGGTGACGCTGTGCCACGCGCGGGCCAGCAGTTCGATGGCCGCCGAAAGCTGGTCCTCCGGTAACGCGTAGGGCACCCGCACAAACCGTTCGAGCGTGCCGTCGACCCCGAACCGCGGTCCGGCGGGCAGGTCGAGGCCCAGCCGGGACGCGGCCGCGGACAATGCGGTGCTCATCGGCGCGGGTAAGCGGACCCAGAGCGACATCCCGCCGACGCCCGGCCCGGGTTCCCAGTCGGGAAGGTGGCGCTCCAGCAGCGACAGCAGAAACGCGCGTCGTGCTCGAAGGATCTCCCGCCGTTCCGGCAGGAGATCCTCGTGCTGAGCGAGAAGTCTTGCGGCGGCGAACTGTTCGAGGATAGGGGTGCCCATATCGATCGACGGGCGGAGTGCGGCGATTGTGGCGATGGTGGCACGCTCGGCGCGGATCCAGCCGACCCGCAGGCCGCCCCAGAATGATTTCGACATCGAACCGACCGTCAGCACCAGGTCTCGTCGCGTCGTCATCGCGGCCGCCATCGGCGTGGGTACCTGTTCGTCCAGCCACATATCGACGATGGTTTCGTCGATGACGGTGCGGGTCCGAGTCTCGGTAATGATGCCCGCCAACCGCTTTCGGTCCTGCGCGGGCATCGTCAGCCCGGTGGGGTTCTGGTTGTCGGGGATCAGGTACGCGAGGCTCGGCGACAGTTGATGAACCGCGGCCTGCAGTGCGTCCAGCTCCCAGCCGTCGTCTGTCATGGCCACCGGTACGGGCCGCGCGCCCGCGGTGATGATGGACGACAACGCGCCGTGATACGTGGGCTGTTCGACGAGCACGCGGTCGCCGGGCTGCACGTACGTCGTCAGGATCAGATTGATGGCGTGCAGTGCACCGGTGGTGACCAGCACCTCATCGGGCTCGGTGGGAAGCCCTCGCTCGCAGTATCTTTCGGCGATTGCCCGTCGCAGTTCGCTGACGCCGACAAGTTCGTGGCCCACCTGGTGCAGGTACGGCGTGATGTCACGGGTGGCGTCGGCGAACGCCTCGGCCACCGCGGCCGCAGGAGCCGAAAGGGCCGCTGCGGCAAGGCTCATCGACGGCGCCGTGGGGTCCGCGGTGACGGCCGGAGAAACGGGGAGTGCGGTGGTACTCCGGGCGCCTCGCCGGGCGTTGAGGTAGCCGTCCTCGCGCAGCTGCGCATAGGCGGCGGTGACGGTGGTGCGGGACACCCGCAGCGTGTCGGCCAAAGCCCGCTCGCTGGGCAGCCGGGCGCCGACGGGAAGGCGTCCGTCGACGATCAGCAGTCGGATCGCATCGGCCAAGCCGTGGTAGGCGGGGCCGCTGCGACTGGACGTACGCCAGTTGCCGAGCTCGCGGGCCAAAAGGTCCACATCGAGCGCGCGGGCCGGCATGTCAACCGTCATTTGCAAGCCAGTATGTACCAACTGGCTATTGAAAGGCAAGCCAGTTGACTGGACCATCGAGTCATGAGCATGAATTGGACATCTAAACTGGCCCGCCCACTGGGGAGGATCTTCAAACCGGCGGAGCGCATTCCGGCCGAGTACCTCGACCGCGACGCGGAGCGGGTGGCTCGGGAGATCGAACTGATACGGATTCGCTTCCCGCACCATGCGTGATGCCTCGGTGCGAGGCAGCGCGCTGCTGCTCGGGCTGACGGGCTACGGCCTGTCGATGGCGATGATGGTGCGCGCCGGACTCGGGCTCGACCCGTGGGACGTGTTCCATCAGGGCTTGGCCGGCAAGACGGGGATGACGATCGGAATCGCGTCGGCTGTCGTCGGTGTGGCGGTCCTGCTGGCCTGGATTCCGCTGCGCAACCGCCCCGGTGTCGGCACCGTCGCCAACGTCATCGTCATCGCGGTGACCGTCGACGCCGGGCTCGCGATTCTGCCGACGCCGACGTCGTTTGCGGTGCGTGTCGCGATGATGGTGGGGGCGGTCGTGCTCAACGCGATCAGCACGGTGCTCTACATCGGCGCAGGCCTCGGGCCGGGTCCGCGGGACGGGCTGATGACCGGGCTCGTGGTCCGGACCGGCCTGTCGGTCCGGCTGATTCGGACGTCCATCGAAGCCATGGTGCTGGCCGTCGGATGGCTGCTCGGCGGGACCGTCGGCGTCGGCACCCTTTTGTACGCATTCGGGATCGGTCCGCTGGTCCAGCTCTTCGTGCGGATCACGCCACAGCGGGTGCTGGCCCACAGCGGCTGGGCTGCCGTCGCGGTCACCAGCGATTTGGGCGTGAAAACTATCGCTGGGCGAACGAAATCACGCCGAAATCGCCACACTACGATGAGCAAGTGCCCGACTCCGGAGACGACAGCGCCGACCCCGACCTGCTGATCGACTTCGCCAAGGTGTCGCTGCGGCGCGGCGGGCAGGTTCTCGTCGGGCCCGTCACGTGGTCGGTTGAGCTCGACGAGCGCTGGGTGGTCATCGGGCCCAACGGTGCGGGCAAGACCTCGCTACTGCGCATCGCCGCCGCAATGGAGCACCCGTCCTCGGGCACGGCCTATGTGCTCGGCGAACGGCTGGGCCGGGTCGATATGTCTGAATTGCGCGCCCGGGTCGGGCTGAGCAGCTCGGCGTTGTCGCAGGGCGTGCCCGAGGGCGAAGTGGTGCGCGACCTCGTCGTGTCGGCAGGCTACGCCGTACTCGGGCGCTGGCGGGAGCGCTACGAGGACGTCGACTACAACCAGGCCATCGACATGCTGGAGAGCGTCGGCGCCGAACACCTGGCCGAGCGCACGTACGAGACCCTGTCGGAGGGTGAACGCAAACGTGTGCTGATCGCCCGCTCCCTGATGACCGACCCGGAGCTGCTTCTGCTCGACGAGCCTGCCGCCGGACTTGATCTCGGTGGCCGCGAGGAACTGGTGGCGCGGCTGGCCGACCTGGCCGCCGACGCCGATTCGCCGGCGATCGTGCTGGTCACCCACCACGTCGAGGAGATCCCGGAGGGGTTCAGCCACGCGTTGATCCTGTCGGAGGGACATGTGGTCGACGCCGGACTGCTGGCCGACGTGCTGACCGCCGAGAATCTGTCGAAGGCGTTCGGCCAGTCCATCGCACTCGATGTCATCGACGGGCGTTATTTCGCCCGGCGCACCAGAAGCCGAGCGGCGCACAGGAGGCGTTGATGTCGCAATCCGAAGATCCTCTGGTCCCGCGCCCCGCCGCGACGGTGATGCTGGTACGTGACACCCGCGACGGCATCAAGGTGTTCCTGATGCGGCGGCACCGCAATATGGAGTTCGTCGGCGGCGTGATGGTGTTTCCGGGCGGCGGCGTCGACGACCGTGACCGCAGTGCCGACATCGCCTGGCACGGGCCCGACAAGGGCTGGTGGGGCGAACGGCTGGGAACCGACGCCGAACTCGCCGAGGCGCTGGTCTGTGCCGCCGCGAGAGAGACGTTCGAGGAGTGCGGCGTGTTGTTCGCGGGCGCGGCCGACGATCCGGACCTGCTGGTCGACGACGCATCGATCTATCGCGAGCAGCGGGCGGCACTCGAGAGCAAGGAGCTCTCCTTCGGCGAGTTCCTGCGCGCCGAGAAGCTGATGCTGCGTGCCGATCTGCTGCGGCCGTGGGCGAACTGGGTGACCCCCAAGGAGGAGCGCACCCGCCGCTACGACACCTATTTCTTCGTCGGTGCGCTCCCGGAGGGGCAGCGTGCCGACGGCGAGAACACCGAAACCGACCAGGTCGGTTGGATAACGCCCGAAGCCGCGATCGCCGATTTCGTCGCTCAGCGCAGCTTCCTGTTGCCGCCGACGTGGACGCAGCTCGACGCGCTGGCCGGCCGCACGGTCGCCGAAGTGCTTGCCGTCGAACGCCGGATCGTCCCGGTCTCGCCGAACATGAGCATGACGGACGGCAACCTGGAGTTCGAATTCTTCGACGGCGAGCGCTACAACCAGGCGCTGGGGGGGCGCACCCCGTGAGGGAGTTCGTCAGCATCCACACCCTTGACGAGCACCCGGGCATCGCCACCCTGTTGCTGTCGCGGCCGCCGACCAACACGATGACCCGGCAGATGTGCCGTGAAATCATCGCCGCCGCGGCCGAACTCGGCGAACGCGACGACATCGCTGCGGTGGTCGTGTTCGGTGGCCACGAGATTTTCTGTGCAGGCGACGACGTGGCGGTGCTCGAAACCCTGAATGCGGAGGAGGCGGCCGGGGCGGCGCAGGTCGGCAGGCAGGCCGTCGACGCCCTCGGGGCGATACCCAAACCGACGGTCGCGGCGATCACCGGATATGCCCTCGGCAGTGGTCTGACCCTGGCGCTCGGCGCGGACTGGCGGGTGTCGGGCGACAATGTGAAATTCGGCGCGACCGAGATTCTGGCCGGTTTTGCGCCGGGTGAAACCGGCAGGCTGGTCCGTGCGATCGGCGAGAGCAAGGCCAAGGACCTGGTCTTCTCCGGCCGGTTCATCGACGCCAGGGAGGCGCTCTCGCTGGGTCTGATCGACGAGATGGTTGCCCCGGACGCCGTCTACGACGCGGCTGTGACGTGGGCGGAGAGGTTCATCGGCCATCCGGCGCAGGTACTGGCCGCCGCCAAAGCCTCGTTCGAGGCCGATGAGCCGCGTGCGCGAAGAGCAACTGGCTCAGCCCGTTAGGCTGCCCTGCATGGATTATGAGGAATCCGGCACTTGGTCCGATGTCGCCGGCGAGCCGGCTCCCAACCCCCACGCCACGGCCGACGAAGTGGAAGCTGCGCGGCACGACTCCAAGCTCGCGCAGGTGCTCTACCACGACTGGGAAGCGGAGTCCTACGACGAGAAATGGTCGATCTCCTACGACAAGCGCTGCATCGACTACGCGCGAGGCCGGTTCGACGCCATCGTTCCCGAAGAGGAGCAGCGCAAGCTGCCGTACGAGCGGGCATTGGAGCTGGGCTGCGGCAGCGGGTTCTTCCTGCTCAACCTGATTCAATCTGGCGTGGCCCGGCGCGGCTCGGTGACCGACCTGTCGCCGGGCATGGTCAAGGTGGCCACCCGCAACGGCCAGAACCTCGGCCTTGACGTCGACGGCCGGGTCGCCGATGCCGAGGGCATCCCATACGACAACGACACTTTCGACTTGGTCGTCGGGCACGCCGTGCTCCATCACATTCCCGACGTGGAGTTGTCCCTGCGCGAGGTGGTGCGGGTGCTCAAGCCGGGCGGCCGGTTCGTGTTCGCCGGTGAACCGACCACCGTTGGCAACGGCTATGCGCGAACGCTTGCAAACTTGACCTGGAACGTCACGATCCGTGCCATGAAGCTGCCGGGGCTGAGTAGCTGGCGGCGCCCGCAGGCCGAACTCGACGAGAACTCGCGGGCCGCGGCCCTGGAGTGGATCGTTGACCTGCACACGTTCGACCCGGGCGACCTGGAGAAAATGGCGACGAATGCGGGCGCCGTCGAGGTCAGCACCGAAACTGACGAGTTCACTGCGGCGATGCTGGGATGGCCGGTACGCACCTTCGAGTCGACAGTGCCGCCCGGGAAGCTCGGCTGGGGCTGGGCCAAGTTTGCGTTCGGCAGTTGGACGACGTTGTCGTGGGTGGACGAGAACGTCTGGCGCCGTGTCGTACCGAAGGGCTGGTTCTACAACGTCATGGTCACCGGGGTTAAGCCGTCGTAGATTTCGGCCTCGATGCCGTCGCCTATCTGTGCAGCCGGGCGGGAGCCCAAGCGCTGCGTGATGTCGACGGCTACGGGTTGACGGATGCGACGCGGATCACCGACATCGCTTCGGTACGAAGACAATTCGGCGACCATGCGCCGGTTCTGATCGAGACGGTGCTGTTGCGCCGTCGGGCGGCTGCCAAGTTCGCAGACCCGTCGGACTGGCTGTTTACCGACGAGTCGCTGCAACAGGCCACCGCCCAACCGGTCGCCGAGCATCGGGCACGACGGCTGGCCGGCGCCACTGTGCACGACGTGACGTGTTCGGTGGGCACAGAGCTTGCGGCACTGCGTAACTCGGTGGCCTACGCGGTGGGCAGCGATATCGACCCAGTCCGGCTCGCCATGGCCCGGTACAACGTCGACGATGTGGAGCTGTGCCGCGCCGACGCGTTGCGACCCGTCACCCGCGACGCCGTCGTGCTCGCCGACCCCGCCCGCAGGCAAGCGGGTCGGCGCCGGTTCGACGCACGCGACTACACGCCGCCCCTGGACCGGCTGCTGGAGGTGTACCGCGACCGCGATCTCGTCGTAAAATGCGCTCCCGGAATCGATTTCAGGGAACTCGACCGCCTTGGCTTCAGCGGGGAAATCGAGATCACGTCACTGGACGGCGGCGTGCGTGAGGCATGCCTGTGGTCAGCCGGCTTGGCCGAGCCGGGCGTGCGTCGTCGCGCCACCATGCTGGACGGTCCCGAACAGCTCACCGACGCCGAACCCGACGATTGCCCGGTGGCTCCCGCCGGCCGGTGGATCGTCGACCCGGACGGCGCGGTCGTGCGCGCCGGACTGGTCCGCCACTACGCCGCCAGGCACGGGCTATGGCAGCTCGACCCCGACATCGCCTACCTGTCCGGTGACCGGCTGCCCGACGGCGTGCGCGGCTTCGAGGTGCTCGACGAACTCGGCTACAGCGAGAAGCGACTGCGCCAGGCTCTGTCGGCGCGCGATGCGGGCGCCGTCGAGATTCTGGTACGCGGCGTCGACGTCGACCCCGACGCGCTGCGGAAGAGACTGCGGTTGCGGTGGCTCGGAGCAGATGTCGGTGGTACTCGCCCGCATCGGCTCCGGCACGGCAAGTCGGGCAACGGCATTCATCTGCCGACCCTCACGCTGAGTGACGCTTTGCTGTCGCCTGTATTGTGACGTCGGCGGCTACGGTGCCGCTCTGGCTCCGGAGGATTTCATCGATGCGTATTTCCACGTCGGTTCTCGCTGCCACTGCAGCCGTGATTGTCGGTTTTTCCAGCGTGGTCGGCGCGGTCCCAGCGTCGGCTGCGCCGCCGAAGTGCTCGGACCTCAACGGAGGTCTCGTCGGGCAGAACTGCGTGATCCAGGACGGTGATGCGGGGTACTCGCTGCGCATCTCCTACCCGGCCAACTATCCCGACGTGCAGGCGGTCTTCGACTGGGTCAAACAGACCCGGGACGGCTTCCTCAACGTGGCGAAGACGCCCGACTCGCGCGCCATGCCGTATCAGCTGGAGGTCACCCCGACCGAGTACACCTCGGCGGTTCCACCCCGGGGCACGCAGTCGCTCGTGTTCAAGGTCTTCCAGGACGTCGGTGGGGCGCACCCGCAGACCTTCTACAAGGCATTCAACTGGGATCAGGGCCTGCGCTGGCCGATCGTGCTCGACCCCATGGGCAAGGAGAAGACCCAGCCGTTGTTCCAGCCGGGCACCAACCCGTGGCCGGTGATCTTCCCGCTGGTGGAGGCGGAGCTGGAGAAGCAGATGGGCACCAAGCCGGCGATCTCGCCCGCGGTGGGGCTGAACCCGGCGACCTACGAGAACTTCGCAATCCAGAACGACACGCTGACCTTCTTCTTCGCCCAGGGCGCGATCCTGCCGGAAGCGGCAGGTGCCCTGGCGGTGACGATTCCGCGGCCACCGGTCGACAGGATGATCGCCTAGCCGGGCGACGATCAAGCGGCGAGGAACGCGCCGCGTTGAGGAGTCCGGCCATTAGGCCTAGCCGGACGCGGGCTCGAAACCGTACACCTGGCCGTCGCTCGTCGCGGCGACCACGCGGCGGTCGTGGCCGACGGAGACCCCGACCGGCCAGCCGGACGCTTCCGGCAGCGGATAGGTGTTCAGGGTATGGCCGTCGGCGGGGTTGAACACCAGTAGCGCCTGGCCGTTCTCGCCGTCGGAGACGACGGTGTAGGCGGCGTGGGCACCGGCCTGGCTGGACGTGGTCAGCGGCGCGACGTCGTCGCGGGTCCACGCCACCTCTGCGTTGTCGCCGCCATCCCTGATCGCGACGAGCTTGGTGTCCGGGCCGCCGCCCATGATGATCAGGCCCTCCGGGGAGATCGACGGCGGGGTCTGGGGCAGGAAGCCGAGCGGTGTCGACCATTTCGGCTTGCCGTCGGCGGCGTTGACGGCCCACAGCTTGTTGTCGCGGCCGTTGAGGTAGATCGTCGATCCATCCGCAGACGCCACGGGGCTGGCCATCACGCCGTCCTTCACGGCGTCGCTGGTCCAGGCCTCCGACAGCAAGGGGCTGCCTTTGGGGTTGTATCTCAGCCCGACGAGCACCGGCGCCGGGGCGCCGGGTTGCCATACCGGCACCACCACGATGCCCGTCGCGGCGGCAAACGCGGGCGCCGAGGCGACCGGGCAGCGCGGCCGTCCCAGCCGGCAATCGGCGAGGCCGCGCTGAGAGTCGGTGGGGTTGACGCCGGCCACCAGATCCAGCGGTGTCCCGATCACGGTGCCGCGGTGGGCGTCGAACAGAAGGACCTGACCCAGATGCGTCACCACCAGAAGATGGTCTGGCGCGAGAATCCGTGGGGTGGTCGGCATTCCGATCACCGGCCGGCGCCAGCGGAACCACTGTGTCGTTGGGAACGACATCATGGTGCCGGGCTGACCGACGTAGAGGTTGTCGAAGCCGTCGAACAGCGGGCTCGAGGATCCGCCGCCCTGCCACAACCGGGTACACCAGCGCTGCCTGCCGCTGTTGTCGGTTTCCCACACCATCAGCGAGCAGCCGGCCGGGGTCTGGCCATTGACGGCGAGATAGTGCCCCGACCCGATGGCTGCCGCGGCGCCCAGCTCGCCCTTGACCGAGCGGCTCCACTCGAGATTGAGCGCCTCGGCGCCCGCCACGTCGGTGTAGCTGCTGTTTGCGGCGTCGCCGTACTGAGCGGGCCACCCGGACGCCGCGTGCGCCTCGACCCAGGAATCGGTGTTTCCGCAACCGGCAAGAGCAGCCGTGATGAGCGCCGTCAACGCCAGCACAATGAGTCGGCGGAACACGGTTTCCTTTCCTTCGGGCCCGCATGAGGGTAACCCGAGGAGCGCACCGCCCTCGCTTGTAGGCTTTCCGGCCATGACGACGATGTGGGGCGCGCCGTTGCACAAGCGCTGGCGGGGATCACGGCTGCGCGACCCGCGGCAGGCCAAGTTCCTGACCATGGCTTCGCTGAAGTGGGTGATCGCCAACCGTGCCTACAGCCCGTGGTATCTGGTGCGGTACTGGAGGCTTCTGAAGTTCAAGCTGGCCAACCCGCACATCATCACCCGAGGCATGGTGTTCCTCGGGAAGGGTGTGGAGATTCAGGCCACCCCCGAGTTGTCGACGATGGAGATCGGTCGGTGGGTCCACATCGGCGACAAGAACACCATCCGCTGCCATGAAGGATCGCTGCGTTTCGGTGACAAGGTGGTGCTGGGCCGCGACAACGTGATCAACACCTACATCGATATCGAGTTGGGCGACTCGGTGCTGATGGCGGACTGGGTCTACGTCTGCGATTTCGACCACAGGATGGACGACATCAACCTGCCCATCAAGGATCAGGGGATTCTCAAGGGGCCGGTCCGGATCGGTCCCGACACCTGGATCGCGACCAAGGTCACCATCCTGCGCAACACCACCATCGGCAGGGGCTGCGTGCTCGGCTCGCACGCGGTGGTCAAGGGCGACATCCCGGATTATTCGATCGCGGTCGGTGCGCCCGCCAAGGTCGTTAAGAACCGCAAGCTGGCGTGGGACACGTCGGCTGCCGAGCGCGCCAAGCTGGCTGCCGCACTGGCCGACATCGAGCGCAAAAAAGCGGCGCACTAGCGCTTCGTGTCAGCGGTCGGGCAGTGCGTGCTCGACGATCATCCGCCGCGGATGTGGTTGCCGCTCTCCGCGTTTGGCGGCCAGATACACCTGAGCTGTCTCGCCCGCGACGGTGTGCCAGTCGAAGTCGGAGGTGAGGCGGTCCCGCGCCGCGATCGCGCGCCGCTGAGCTGCCTCCGGATCGTCGAGAACGGCGCGCACCGCCGCCGCCAGGCCTGCGATGTCACGCGGCGCGAACGACATTCCCGTCTGCCCGTTGATCACCGCCTCGCCAAGGCCGCCGACATTCGACGTGACCAGAGGCGTACCCGTCGCAGCCGCCTCCAGCGCAACGATGCCGAACGGCTCATAGTGGCTGGGCAGCACGGCGGCATCGGCGGCATGCAGCAAGCTGACGAGGCCCTGGTGATCCACCCGGCCGACGAACGTCACGGCCTTGAGCACCTTGTGTTTTCGGGCCTGCTCGACGAGCCAGTCGTACTGGGTGCCGTCACCCGCGATCGTGAGTGTGGTGCCGGGATGGGTGCGCCTGATGCGGGGCAGCGCCGCGATCGCGTCGTGGATGCCCTTCTCGTACTCGAGCCTGCCGAGATAGAGAAGCTGCGCAGGACCGCGGCGCGGCCGTCGCGTCGCAAACGGCCACAGCGCGGCCTCGATGCCGTTGCGGATGACCCGGATCTCGCCGAGGCCGGGGCCGAACAGCTCGGTGATCTCATCGCGCATCGACGCCGAACATGTGATGAGCGAATCGGATTCGCGCACCAGCCAGGACTCCACGGCGTGCACCTGACGGCTGATCGGTCCCGACACCCAGCCGGAGTGACGGCCGGCCTCGGTGGCGTGGATGGTGGAAACCAGTGGGACATCGAAGAACTCGGCCAGTGCGATAGCCGGGTGTGCCACCAGCCAGTCGTGCGCGTGAACGACATCGGGGCGCCACGGCTTGGACCGCCTGCCGGGAGTCTTCATGGCCAGCCCGACGCGGGTCATCGAGTGCCCCATCGCCAGCGTCCACGCCATCATGTCCGTGCCGAAGTCGAACTCGTGCGGGTCGTGTGCGGCGGCCACCACCCGCACGCCCTCGCTGACCTCGTCGGTGGACGGATGGGTGCTCGGATCGGTGTTCGACTGGCGCCTGCTGAGCACCACGACCTCGTGTCCGTCCGCCGCCAGCGCCGTCGCCAACTGGTACACGTGACGTCCGAGTCCGCCGACCACCACCGGCGGGTACTCCCACGACACCATCAGGACTTTCATGAGCGGCGGAGCCTTCGGGCGTCCAGTGCGCCGAACAGGCCGTCGGCGCGGTTCCAGCCGGCCGCAAGCCGCTCGGCCTGCTCGCGGCGCCCCGATGCGACCGCACCCGCGATCTCCCGCGTGGCGTGCGCGTGCAGATGCGCGCGGTAGCGGGCGTAGTCGGCCGCGGAGTCCTTGCTGACCATGAACGGCCAATCGCTCGACACCGTCAGCAGCGTCTCCCGCAGGATCTGGTCGGCGACGAAGTCGCGCGCCGGGGGAGCGCCCACCGACGCGTTGTAGTCCAGTGCCTTGTCCACCGTGCTCAGCGCGGTGTCGACGACTTCGGTGTTCAGCGCCACCATATCGGCGACCTGCTCGCCCGACCACACCGACCAGTCCTTGCCGGAACCCCAAGAGCTGGGCGGTAATTCGACCGGATTGCCGGTGAATCCGTCGGCGACGGCGTCGGACAGCGTGCCGACCCGCACGCCCGCGGCGGGCAGCGCGCGCAACACGCGTTCCAGCCACACCGGACCCTCGTACCACCAGTGGCCGAACAGTTCGGTGTCGAATGCCGCGATCACATGCGCAGGCCTGCCGATCCGTTCGCTCTCGGCGGTAAGCCGCCGGCGCACCACCTCGACGAAGTCGGCGACGTGTCCGTCGACGGCGTGATCGGCGCGCTCGGGGTCATACGGTGCCTTGGCATCCGATGGCACGTTGCGGCCGGTGACCCGTGCAGGCTTGAGGCCGGTGACGTGGTCGTAGGTGTGAAAGTCGCGGTAGGCGGCATGGCCCGGATAGCCGGACTTCGGCGACCACACCCGGTAGCTGACCTGTAGGTCGCGGCCGAAAGCGACGACGTCGGAGTCGCCGACCGGGCGTCCCAGCGCGGTATCGCCGTGCAGCGACGGTCCGTCGACCATGAAATGCCCGACACCGGCTGCGGCGTAGTCGATTTCCATGCCCGGCGCGTACGCGCATTCGGGCGCCCAGATGCCGGACGGGGTGTGTGCCAGGCGCTGCTGGGCATCGGCCAAACCCTCGCGCAGCGCGAACTCCCGCAGCCGCGGGTTCAGCAGCGGCTGGAAGGGATGTGACAGTGGTCCGCCGAGCAGCTCGATGGTGTCACCGTCGATCAGCTCGCGCAGCAACGGACTGCCGCCGTGCCGCCACAGCGTGGTGTAGTCGTCGAGCGCGCGGTCGGCTTCGGCCACCTCACGAAGACCGAACTCGCGCAACGGTTCCTGCAGGGTGGTTGCCTCTCGGGCGCGCAGCTCCCAGTTGGCCAGCCAGTGATGCATGCCGGTCAGGCAGTACGGGTCATCGAGCTGTGCGGTGACCACCGGGGTCATCCCCAACGTCACCAGGTGACGGCGATCTTCGTAGGCCAACCTGCGCAGCACCCTCATCAGCGGCAGGTATGCCGCCGACCACGACTGGTAAAGCCATTCCTCGCCGACCGGCCAGCGACCGTGATGGGCGAGCCACGGCAGGTGGGTGTGCAGGACGAGGGTGAAGAGACCGGGAACCGGATCCGGCGGCGTTGTCACGGCCGCACCGCGATCGCGACCAGGTCCAGGCTCTCGTCGATGTCGCGGTCGCCCGCGTCGATCAGGTCGAAATCGTCGACGCGGACCGAGGCGACGTCGGCCAGCAGCTCGTCCGGCCATGGCGCATCCGCCAGCGCGCGGGCCACCTGCGCGTCGATGATCGAGCCGCCGTTCTTGGCGTCCAGCGCAGCCAGCCCGGGGCCGTGGAAGACGCCCTGCATCGATTCGAGCTCGAATCCGGCGGACGTCAACAGCTCGGTCATTTCCGCGGCGTTGAGCTCGCGGGTGTGAAACGGGTTGATCGGGGTGTCCCGGCCGGGGGAGAAGGTGACCCGGTTGGGCGTGGACATCAGCAGCAGCCCGGACGGCCGCAGCACCCGCAGGCATTCGGCGACGAACTGTGGCTGATCCCACAGATGCTCGATCACCTGGAAGTTCACCACCACATCCACCGCGCCGTCGGGGAGTGGCAGCGCCGCAAGGTTGCCGTGGCGCATGTCCACCCGCGGGTAGCTCGCGCGGACGTGGGCCACCGTCGCTTCGTCGTAGTCCAGCCCGATCACGCTGCGCGCGGCGTCGGCGATCAGGTCGGCACCGTAGCCCTCGCCGCACCCGGCTTCGAGCACGTCGCGACCTGCGCACCGGTCGGTCAGCCGCTGGTAGACCACCTCGTGGCGGCGGAACCAGTAGTTTTCCTCGGGCAGGCCGGGGACAGTGCGCTCCCCGGTCAGTGGCAGAGCACTTTCCGGCCCGGCGGGACCGTCGCTGACAAATGAGCTCATCGCAAAAGGCAGGCTAACCCAGGAGAAGGGTCGGTGGCCGCTTCGCGAACTGTTGGGGCTGACCGCAGGCGACCAAGGGTAAGTCAGAGCACAAGCTTCGACCAGCTATGGTGTTTCTGCGAACCACCTCAAGTTACCGACGAGTAACATAGTGGTAATTGCTTCAAACGTGGTATTGGCGGGCCGAACCGCGGCCCTATCGAGGAGGACGAACCAGACTCATGACGAACATCGTGGTCCTGATCAAACAGGTCCCAGACACGTGGTCGGAACGCAAGCTGACCGACGGCGACTTCACCCTTGACCGCGAGGCCGCCGATGCCGTGCTCGACGAGATCAACGAGCGCGCCGTCGAAGAGGCCCTGCTGATCAAGGAGAAGGAAGCGGCCGACGGCACCGAGAGCACCGTCACCGTGCTGACCGCGGGCCCCGAGCGCGCCACCGAGGCGATTCGCAAGGCGCTGTCGATGGGCGCCGACAAGGCCGTGCACCTGCTCGACGAGGGCATGCACGGTTCGGACGTCGTCCAGACCGGGTGGGCGCTGGCGCGCGCGCTCGGCACGATCGAGGGCACCGAGCTGGTCATCGCGGGCAACGAGGCCACCGACGGAGTCGGCGGCGCGGTGCCTGCCGTCATCGCCGAGTACCTGGGTCTCCCGCAGCTCACTCACCTGCGCAAGGTGTCCGTCGAGGGCGGCAAGGTGACCGGTGAGCGCGAGACCGATGACGGCGTGTTCACGGTCGAGGCGCCGCTGCCCGCGGTGGTGAGCGTCACCGAGAAGATCAACGAACCGCGCTTCCCGTCCTTCAAGGGCATCATGGCCGCCAAGAAGAAGGAAGTCACGACGCTCACGCTGGCCGAGATCGGCGTCGAGGGCGACGAGGTCGGGGTCGGCAATGCCGGTTCCAAGGTGATCGCGTCGACGCCGAAGCCGCCCAAGACCGCGGGCGAGAAGGTCACCGACGAGGGCGACGGCGGCACCAAGATCGCCGAATACCTCGTGGCCCAGAAGCTCGTCTAGAGCCGACAATCCGAAGACACTTCAAACAGAGACAGGCGAAGAGAACGCATGGCTGAAGTACTTGTGCTCGTCGAGCACGCTGAAGGTGCGCTGAAGAAGATCAGCGCCGAACTGATCACCGCCGCCCGCGTCCTGGGCGAACCCTCCGCCGTCGTGGTGGGCGCCTCCGGCACCGCCGCGGCGCTGACCGACGGATTGAAGGAGGCAGGCGCCGCCAAGATCTACGTCGCCGAGTCCGACGACGCCGAAAGCTACCTGATCACGCCCTACGTCGACGTGCTGGCCTCGCTGGTCGAGTCCGCCACACCCGCGGGCGTGCTGCTGGCCGCCAGCGCCGACGGCAAGGAGATCGCCGGACGGCTGGCCGCTCGGCTCGGATCGGGTCTGCTGGTCGACGTCGTTGAGGTCAAGGAGGGCCCGGTCGGCGTGCACTCCATCTTCGGTGGCGCGTTCACCGTCGACGCCGAGGTTTCCGGTGACACCCCGGTGATCACACTGCGTCCGGGTTCGATCGAGGCCGAAGGCGCGGCGGGCGCCGGTGAGGTCGTCAACGTCGAGGTGCCTGCACAGGCCGAGAATGCGACGAAGATCACCAAGCGGGAGCCCGCGGTGGCAGGCGACCGGCCCGAACTGACGGAAGCCACCGTTGTGGTCTCCGGCGGTCGCGGCGTCGGAAGCGCCGAAAACTTCAACGTGGTCGAGGAATTGGCGGATTCGCTCGGCGCCGCCGTCGGTGCCTCCCGTGCCGCCGTGGACTCCGGTTACTACCCCGGCCAGTTCCAGGTGGGCCAGACCGGTAAGACCGTGTCGCCGCAGCTGTACATCGCGCTCGGCATCTCGGGCGCGATCCAGCACCGCGCGGGAATGCAGACGTCGAAGACGATCATCGCGGTCAACAAGGACGAGGAAGCGCCGATCTTCGAGATCGCCGACCTCGGCATCGTCGGCGACCTGTTCAAGGTGGCCCCGCAGCTGACCGAGGCGGTCAAAGCCCGCAAGGGTTAACGATTCGCGCAATTGGGCGCGCTCTGGTGTGGTGTTTCCCACTGGAGCGCGCCCAATTCGTCACTTAGCGTGCACGGACACGTCACGTTGTCGATGCCATTTCGAGAGACGGCTGGGCGACCGTGCAGTCGTGAGCACCGCTTCCGTTCTGATAGCCGCTGACCAACCCGGCGGCGTTGCGACCTCGTCGTCGGCGCCGCGTTACACCCTGCTGCTGTCCACCGACCCTGCGCTCATCGAAGCCGCGCAGCGCCTTCGTCATGACGTATTCACCTCAGAACCCGGGTTCGCGCTGGAAGGCGCGACCGACGGGCGAGACGCCGATCGGTTCGACGAGTTCTGTGACCACCTGCTGGTCCGAGAGGACAACTCCGGCGAACTCGTCGGCTGCTACCGCATGCTGCCGCCGCCGGGCGCCATCGCAGCCGGAGGGCTCTACACCGCAACCGAATTCGACGTCTCCGGGCTGGACGCGCTCCGGCCGTCGCTGGTCGAGATGGGCCGTGCCGTGGTCCGTGACGACCACCGCAACGGCGGTGTCGTTCTGCTGATGTGGGCAGGCATCCTGGCCTACCTCGACCGGTGCGGCTACGACTACGTCACCGGCTGCGTGTCGGTACCCGTCGACGATGCCGGCGGAGCGCCTGGCAGTCAGATCCGCGGGGTCCGCGACTTCGTGCTGCGCAGGCACCCCGCCCCGGCCTCCTGCACCGTGTACCCGTACCGGCCGGTGACGATCGACGGCAAGCGCCTCGACGACATCGAACCGCCTGCGCGGGTGGCGGTTCCGCCCCTGATGCGCGGATACCTGCGGCTCGGCGCCCAGGTCTGTGGTGAACCGGCGCACGACCCTGACTTCGGGGTCGGCGACTTCCCGGCGCTGCTCGACAAGCGCAGAGCCGACACGCGCTATCTGAAACGGCTGCGGTCGGTGTCAGCGGCAGGCGAGATGGCCGAGGGGATGGCGTCATGACCGCCGCCGAGCACGCGAGTCCCTGGGTTCCCCGGGCGACGTGCGACGCGAGCTGTGTAGCTGCCGGGGCAGCACCGAGCGGTCGGGCGGCCGTGGTGGCCATGCGAGTCGCCGTCCGGGCGACGCTCGCGGTGATCCTGCTGTCGGCGGTTCCGCTGCTGGCGATCCCGATGCCGGGCCGCTCGCACATCCAACGGGGCTATTGCCGAATGATGCTGCGCGCGCTCGGCGTGCGAATCACCGTGTCCGGCGGGCCGATCCGCAACCTGCGTGGCGTGCTGGTGGTCAGCGGTCACGTGTCGTGGGTCGACATCTTCTCGATCGGCGCCGTGATGCCGGGATCCTTTGTCGCCAAGGCCGAGATGATCAGCTGGCCCGCATTGGGTGTGGCTGCGCGTCTGATGAAGGTCATCCCGATCGAGCGGTCGAGCCTGCGCCGGCTGCCCGACGTCGTTTCGATGGTGGCCACTCGACTGCGCGCAGGACAGACCGTGGTGGCGTTCCCCGAGGGCACCACGTGGTGCGGCCTGGCCTACGGGGCGTTCCGGCCCGCGATGTTCCAGGCGGCCGTGGACGCGGGCAGGCCGGTGCAGCCGCTGCGGCTGAACTATCACCACCGCGACGGCAAGCCGTCCACCGTGGCGTCCTTCGTCGGAGACGACACCTTGCTCGCGTCGATCCGCCGGCTCGTCACCGCCCGCCGCACCATCGTGCACGTGCAGGTCGAGTCGCTGGAGTTGCCGGGAACCGACCGGCGCGACCTGGCGGCCCGCTGCGAGGCCGCCGTCCGCCGGGACACGACGCGACCGGCGGCAGGGCACGCGCTGGCGGCCTGACCACGGAATCGGGGCAGCCGCGGCCGGCGGTTATCCTGGAACGGTTATGACCACTGACAAGTCGGTCTACCTGGATCACGCCGCCACCACCCCGATGCACCCCGCTGCCATCGAGGCGATGGCCGCTGTGCTGGCCACGGTCGGCAATGCGTCGTCGCTGCACGGCACCGGACGGGCGGCGCGGCGCCGGATGGAGGAGTCGCGCGAGACGCTCGCCAAGCTGCTCGGCGCCCGGCCGTCCGAGGTGGTCTTCACCGCGGGCGGCACCGAGAGCGACAACCTGGCGGTCAAGGGCATCTACTGGGCCCGCCGCGACGCCGACCCGCGTCGCAGGCGCATCGTCACCACCGCCGTCGAACACCATGCGGTACTCGACTCGGTCGAATGGCTTGCCGAACACGAAGGCGCCGAGGTGACGTGGTTGCCGACAGCATCCGACGGCTCGATCGCGCCCGCTGCGCTGCGCGAGGCACTTCAGGACCACGACGATGTCGCACTGGTGTCGGTGATGTGGGCCAACAACGAGGTCGGCACCATCATGCCGCTCGCGGAATTAGCCTCGGTGGCCGCCGAATTCGATGTTCCGATGCACAGCGACGCGGTTCAGGCGGTCGGCCAGATCCCGGTCGACTTCTCCGCCAGCGGCCTGTCGGCGATGAGCATCGCGGCACACAAGTTCGGCGGCCCGACCGGTGTCGGTGCGCTGCTGCTGCGCCGCGACACCGCGTGCGTGCCGCTGCTGCACGGCGGCGGTCAGGAGCGCGATGTCCGTTCGGGCACACCCGATGTCGCCGGTGCGGTGGCGATGGCTACTGCGGCCGAGTTGGCGATCGAGGGTATGGAGACAACCGTCGCCCGCGTGCAGGCGCTGCGTGATCGACTGGTCGACGGAGTGCTGTCCAGCATCGACGACGTTCATCTCAACGGCGCGACGGGTGCCAAACGACTTCCGGGCAACGCGCATTTCACGTTCCGTGGCTGCGAGGGTGATTCGCTGCTGATGCTGTTGGATGCCAAGGGAATCGAATGCTCGACGGGATCGGCATGCACGGCTGGCGTCGCGCAGCCATCGCACGTGCTGACGGCGATGGGCGCCGACCCGGCCAGCGCCCGCGGTTCGTTGCGGCTTTCGTTCGGTCACACGAGTGTGGACGCCGACGTCGACGCGGCGCTTGGCGTGCTTCCCGGTGCGGTGGACCGGGCACGGCAGGCCGCGCTTGCGAGCTCGGGAGTTGTTGAGTAGTGCGGGTTCTGGTTGCGATGAGCGGGGGCGTCGACTCGTCGGTTGCCGCCGCCCGGATGGTCGATGCGGGCCATGAGGTGGTCGGCGTGCACCTGGCGCTGTCGGCTACGCCGGGGACGCTGCGCACCGGGTCGCGGGGCTGCTGCTCGAAAGAAGACGCAGGCGACGCGCGCCGGGTGGCCGATGTGCTCGACATTCCTTTCTACGTCTGGGATTTCGCGGACCGGTTCAAAGAGGACGTAATCGACGACTTCGTGGCGTCCTATGCCCGCGGCGAGACTCCGAACCCCTGCGTGCGGTGCAACGAGCGGATCAAGTTCTCCGCGCTGTCGGCCCGCGCGCTGGCGCTCGGCTTCGACGCCGTCGCCACCGGCCATTACGCGCGGCTGGCGGACGGTCGACTGCGACGCGCCGTCGACCGCGACAAGGACCAGTCCTACGTGCTCGGTGTGCTGACCGCGGAGCAGCTGCGTCATGCGCTGTTCCCGATCGGCGACACCCCCAAGCCGCAGATCCGCGAGGAGGCGATGCGCCGCGGCCTCGCGGTCGCCGAGAAGCCCGACAGCCACGACATCTGCTTCATCCCGTCCGGCGACACGCAGGCCTTCCTCGGCAGCCGCATCGGCGTGCGCCGCGGCTCGGTGGTGGACGCGGGCGGCACTGTGCTCGCCGAACACGACGGCGTGCACGGCTTCACCATCGGCCAGCGCAAAGGGCTCGGCATCGCCGGGCCGGGCCCCGACGGGCGTCCCCGGTATGTGACCGCCATCGACGCCGACACCGCGACCGTGCATGTGGGTGATGCCGCGGACCTCGAGGTGTGGGCGTTGACCGGCGAGAAACCGGTGTTCACCTCGGGCGCAACACCGCGGGTACCCCTGGAGTGTGTCGTGCAGGTGCGTGCGCACGGCGGCATCGCCGACGCGGTGGCCGAGGTGCGCAACGGTGAACTGGCGGTCGACCTTCGCGGGCCACTGCGCGGTGTGGCACCGGGCCAGACCATGGTGCTCTACCGTCCCGACGCCGCGGGCGACGAAGTGATCGGCAGCGCCACCATCGCGCGGGCCGAGTAGCTCTTACCCGGGCACCTTGTCCATGATGTTCGTCATCACGATGTCGGGCACCGAGTCGGGGAACGAACAGAAGGACACCTCGGCCAGCACGACGTTCTTGACCCGGTAGTCGCGCCCGCACGTGCCCGACGACCGCATCCGCAGGGTATCGGCGTCCGCCGTCCATTCACCGATGAACGTCGAGCCGAGTTCGGTTGAGCCACAGTCGTACACGCGCCCGACCAAGTCGGCGAACGCACGGCGGGCACTGTCGGGATCGAGGTATGCGGCGGCGCCCTCGGAGATCAGCCCGCCGTCGGG
Organism: uncultured Actinomycetota bacterium; assembly: GCA_963713225.1. GTDB lineage: Bacteria > Actinomycetota > Actinomycetes > Mycobacteriales > Mycobacteriaceae > Mycobacterium. The sequence goes on from CAVQLB010000012.1 coordinate 73,099, forward strand.
CGGGTTCTGGAATGTGGTCTTGTGGAACTCTTCGACCGCGGCGCCGAACGTCTGCGTCTCGGCGAAGTACCACTGGCACTCCTGCGGCGTGCCGTTCATCAAGTCACTGACGTCGACGGGGATCTTGCCGTCCATGCTTGGCACGATCGTCAGGTTCTCGCCGGCGCCGGTGATCGCCCGCATCTGCGCCTGGTCCAGCATCACCGCTTCGACGTCGATCGGCGACCGCGATTCGTCGTCGATGCCCGGGGCGGCGCGCAGCGCCGTGCCCTCGACCATCTGCGCGCAGCCGGCGGCCAGCATCGCCGCGGCGCAGATCGCCGTCAGTCGGCCTGCCGTTGCGAGCATGGTGTCGACTCCCTCCTGTTTCGCAGACTAACGCGTGGGGCGCGTGTGGCGAATAGTGTTGGCCAAGTGACTGAAAGTGATCTCGCTCCTGGCGTGCGCGGATTCGCCGCAGGTACCGGCATCGGCTCCTGGCCCGGCACATCAGCGCGCGAGGCCGCCGAGATCGTGGTCGGTGAGCTGCACCGGCTGCCGCATCTGGTGGAGTTACCGGCCCGTGGGATCGGGGCCGACCTGATCGGCCGCGCCGGTGCGCTGCTGGTCGATATCGCCATCGACACCGTGCCGCGCGGCTACCGCGTCGCCAGCGGACGCAGCGCCGTGACCCGCCGCGCCGCCAGCCTGCTCGCCGAAGACGTCGACGCACTCGAGGAGGCGTGGGAGAAGGCCGGCCTGCGGGGGACGCAGCGGACCGTCAAGGTGCAGGCCCCAGGGCCGATCACGCTCGCGGCGCAATTGGAACTCGGCAACGGGCATCGGGCGATCACCGATCCCGGCGCCGTACGTGACCTGGCCGGATCGCTGGCCGAGGGCGTCGCCGTTCATCGCGCCGAAGTCGCCCGCCGGTTGGACTGCCCGGTGGTCGTCCAATTCGACGAACCGACGCTGCCCGCGGCGCTATTGGGCCGACTCACCGGCGTGACCGGTCTGTCGCAGGTTCACCCGGTCGATGAATCGGTGGCGGCGGCGCTACTGGACGACTGTGCGTCCACCGTCGGCGGCGAGGTGGCAATACATAGCTGTGCGCCCGGCCTCCCTTGGCCGATGCTTCGGCGCGGCAAGATCAGCGCGGTGTCGTTCGACCTGTCCACGCTGACCGCCGACGACCTCGATGGGATCGGCGAGTTCGTCGAGTCGGGCCGCACGGTGATGCTCGGCGTCGTCCCCGCCACGGCGCCCGACCGCCGCCCGTCGGCGGAGGAGGTGGCCAGGTCGGTGGTCGCATTCACCGACCGACTCGGCTTCCCCCGCGCCGTGCTGCCCGAACGGATCGGCGTCACACCCACATGCGGCGTCGCCGGGGCGACCCGGCAGTGGGCACGCACCGCGATCGAACTCACCCAGAAAGCGGCCGAAGCCATCGCCGACGACCCTGCTGCGATCTTAAATTAACGTTTGCCCGGCAAATACATGTGCAACAATGCTTGCGCAAGACGTTGGGTACGGCCGACCCCAACGTCAGGGAAGGGATCGTGGCGCAGTCGACTGTTCGCTTAGCGGCGGGAGCCGGCGTGGTCGCAGCGTCTCTGCTGATCCTCGGTCCCGTTCCCGGCGGAGGCGGTTGCGGACAAGACGGTCGGGCTCGCAGTCAGGAACGATGACTGGAGAACCGCTTCGAACGCCGGCAGCATTCGAGCGCAATGTCACGATCAGCGCGGTCTGACAGCAGCGTCGGTGCGGATTCGAAATCGGCGATCGACGGTCCAGATGAACCTCGGGACGGGCGCGCAGCGACCTCGAAGACCGTGCCGTCGCGGACAGCATCGCCCCGGACGGCCCGGTCACTTTGCGGTCGGCGGCGGTGGAGGAGGAACCCGCCGGGCTGTCAACGCATGCCGGGCGCCGTGCCCCGGTCCGGGTCGGACAACATCGGGCCGCCGACGGTGTCCGTCCGGATCGCCACGCGTGGTGGTCGGAAACGGACGCATCGCCCGGGGCTCAGGACCATCGACCGCGACACCGAGCCAGATCGCCGTCGAGACTCCGATCGCCTGCCCGCGGTGCCCGTGGCGATCGAGGTCACCATCCCGCCCCTGCCGCCACCACTGCCGCCGGTCGAACGCATCCAACCGCCTCGGCTGGTGGTGGGCGAGTTGGGCACGGCGAAGATCGATACGACGACCGACCCGCTGTTCGGGCTCGCCGGCTTGATCCTGATACCCGCGGTCGGCGCCGCCCTCGGCTACCGGCAGGCGCGGGCGGCTCAGGCGCTCCGGGAGTCAGCCCGTACCGTAGGTCCTTGCGCAGGATCTTGCCCGACGACGACTTCGGGATCGCGTCGATGAATTCCACCTGACGGACCTTCTTGTACGGCGCGACTTCGGCGGCGACGAACTCCATCACCTCGGTCTCGGTCAGCTCCGCTCCAGATTGCTTGACCACGAACGCTTTCGGCACCTCTTCGCCCGAATCGCTGTCGCGCACGCCGATCACCGCGGCGTCGGCGATCGCCGGGATGGGTGAGCAGTACCGCCTCCAGTTCGGCGGGCGGCACCTGATACCCCTTGTACTTGATGAGTTCCTTGAGCCGGTCGACGATGTAGACGCAGCCGGAGGAATCCACTCGGGCCATATCTCCGGTGCGCAGCCAGCCGTCGTCGTCGATGGTCTCCTTGGTCGCCTCGTCGTTGCCGAGGTAGCCGGCCATGACGTTCGGGCCCCTTGAACCACAACTCGCCCGCCTCGCTGAGACCCTTTGCGGGAATGCCGATTTCGTCACCGGTTGCGGGGTCGACGAGTCGGGAAGCCGAGTTGGCGGCCGTCCAACCGGCTGCGCCAATGGGAGCGACGGAGCCGACGAGACGCTTGCCGCCGTCCAACGGCGTGCAATGGCTGACGGGGCTGAGCTCGGTCATGCCGTAGCCCTGCACCACGCGACAGCCGAGCCGGTCCGCGACGGCGTGGCCGAGGTCCTCGTCCAGCGGTGCCGCGCCGGACAGAACCGCGCGCAGCGACGTCAGGTCATAGCTGTTCACCAACGGGTGTTTCGCGAGGGCGACCGCGACCGGCGGAGCGATATAGGCCACGGAGACCCGATGGTTCGCGATGTTGCCGAGAAACTCCTCGAGATCGAAGCTGGGCATCATCACCAGGCGGGCCCGCGCATGCAGGACGGCGTTGAGCAGCACCGTCATTCCGTAGATGTGGAAGAACGGCATGATCGCGATGACCACGTCGTCGGGCTGCACGTCCTGCACCGGGCGGGTCTGCGCGACGTTGGCGACCAGGTTGCGATGGGTCAGCATCACGCCCTTGGGGTTGCCGGTGGTGCCGGAGCTGTACGGCAGCACGGCCAGGTGTGTCGCCGGGTCGAAGCTCACCTGCGGGGGCGTCGAGCCCGCATCGAGAAGCTCGGCGGCGTTGGGATGGCCGTCGGTGGCCGTGCCCGGCCCGTCGAGCACCACCAGCTGGTCGTCGGACATGCCGACCGCCGCGGCGGCCTCCTTCGCCTGCGGCAGTAGCGGACTGACGGTGATCAGCATCTTCGCCTGCGAGTCCGTCAGCTGCTTGACGATGTCCTTCGCGGTGAACAACACGTTGATCGTGGTGGCCGTGGCGCCCGCGCGCAGGATGCCTTGAAAGGCGATCGCGAACGCGGAGCTGTTCGGCGCCAGCAGGCCCACAACGTCGCCGACGGCGATCCCGCGGCCCGCAAGCGCACCGGCGAACGCATCGATTCGCGCAACCATCTCGCGATAGCTGATTTCGTTACCCGACTTCGCGTCGACCAGCGCGATGCGGTCGGCGTCTGCATCGTCGATGTTGCCGAAGAGGTACTCGTAGACGCTGGCGGTCGGGATCTCGACGTCGGGATACGGGCTGGCGAAGCTCATGGCTCCGATCGAACCATGGCCGCTGCGGGGTCAGGTCAGACTTCGTCGAGCTGACGGATCAGCTTCTTGGGCGCGACCAATCGGAACGACGCGTCGACGAGCTCGCGCACCTCGTCCCAATCGACCTTCCTGGTCGCCCTGAGGTCCAGCCCGAGCCAGCCCGACGGACCCATGTATGCGGGATAGAAGAACCGCTTGTCCTGTGCGAGCGCCTCGCGATCGGACACGTCGACTTTGACGAGGATCGAGTGTGGGTACTGGATGTATTCGCCCTTGGTGGTGCCCTTCACGCTTCCGCCGAACATGACGAAGATCTTCGGCGCGCAGAACACCGGCCTGCCCCATGACACCTTCTCGAACGCCTCGGGGTAGTCCAGTGCAATCTTGCGTACCTCCGCGAGCCCGAAGTCGTCATCGCGGAACATGACCGGATGGGGCATGTCGCCAAATTACCCCCGCTGCCGCGACATCCGTTCGGCGCGCAGCTCTGCGTGCATCTCCCACGGTGCCTGCGGTAACACGCTGCCGGTTTCCAGCAGCGACTTCAGGTTCGACATGACCGCTGCCCAGCCCGCCGAGGCGGCCTCGTAATCCGACTCGTTGGGGATGTCTTCGTGGGTCACCGTCAGCCGCACGATGTCGCTGTGCTGTTCGATATCGAACCGCACGACGGACGGCTGGCCTGAGTCGTCCGGCCCGCCGAACGTCATCACCAACCTGCGCGGCGGCGCGGCCTCGATCACCTCACCCACCACGTCGGCGATTCCCGATCCGTCCGTGCGTACGTGCTCCCAGCGCGACCCCTGCTGCCAGTCCGACACATTGCTGTGTCCCCAGTACTGCGCGGTGAGGTCGGCGTCGGTCAGCGCCTCCCACACCTTTTCGGGGCTGCTCTGGATAAAGGTGACATACACAAACGTTGGCTTTTCGGCTGTCCCGGCCATTTCTGCCTCCTCTGCCTGGTGCTTGAGCGCATGCAGCGCGTCAAGGCGCGAATATTCGAATGCCTGGATCCAGCGATGCTGAATCTGATGCAGCGGAACAGGATTCAGGTAGTGCAGCTTGCGCCGCCCATGCCTGACGGTGCTGACGAGGTTGGCCGACTCGAGCACCGACAGATGCTGGCTCACCGACTGCCGCGCCATCTCCAGGTACTCGCAGAGCTGTCCGAGTGTCTGGCCGTTGTCCTGTCGAAGCCGATCCAGCAGCAGCCGACGGCCCGGGTCCGCGAGTGCCCTGAAGACCCTGTCCATCTCATCGTCCGGCACGATCCCCATTATGCAGGTATATACCTGCATAATGTCAACGCGCAGGTGGCGCGCCCGGACACTCCCCTTTAGGTGTCAGTCGCCATCGTTCGGCAATCCGTAGCGCATCCTCGATCACGCCTCGGCCATCGCCTCATTGGACTCAGGGAGGATCTGGCCGCCGTCGACCACCAGGGTCTGGCCGGTGATGTAGGCGGCCTCGTCGGTGGCGAAGAACAACGCAGCATTGCCGATGTCGGCCACACTGCCCAACCGCCCAGCCGGTATCGAGGCAGCCATCCGATCCATGTACTCCTGGCCCATTTCGATGAGGCCTTCGGTGATGACGTTGCCCGGCAGAACGGCGTTTATGGTGATCTGCTTGGGCGCGAGTTCCATCGCGGCGGTGCGCACGAATCCGAGCTGGGCGGCTTTGCTGGCCCCGTAATGCGACCAACCGGGAAACCCAGTGATAGGGCCGGTGATCGACGACGTGACGATCACCCGGCCGCGGCCAGTGGCGGTCAGTGCGGGAAGAGCGGCCTGGATGACGAACACCGTCCCCTTGAAGTTGACCGCGAGCACCTCCTCGATGTCATCGGGTGTCAACTCCTCGAGCTTGCCCGACGGGAAGATGCCCGCGTTCGCGCAGACGATGTCCAGACCGCCGTGCCGCTCGGCCGCCGTCTCGACCGCTCGGCGGCAGTCGTCCGGATTCGTCACGTCGGCGCTCAAGCCGCTGACCCGGCCCGGCTGCCTGGCCAGCGCGTCCACCGTGGCGTCCAGATCGGCCTGGTTGCGTGCGGTCACCAGCACGTTCACGCCTGCGGCGGCGAAGGTTTCGGCGATGCCGCGGCCGATTCCCTTGCTGCCTCCGGTGACGATGGCGGACCGGCCTTGAAGGGAGGTGAACATGTGGGTGTCCTTTGGTCAGGCGTACGACGATGTTAAGCGGCTGATAGCCGCGCGTCCTGCGCGACCGCCGATCAGCCAAGGCCGAGTGCGTCCGCGAATGCGCTGCAGAACCAGTCCACGTCGGCCATCGAGAACATCAGTGGAGGGCGGATCTTCAGCACGTTGCCGTCGTGTCCGCACACCGAGATCAGCACTCGCCTGTCGCGGAGTGCGTTGACCAATCGACGGGCTTCCGTGCGGTCGGGTTTCTTGGTGTCCCGATCGCTGACCACCTCGACGCCGATGTAGAGGCCGGCGCCGCGGACATCGCCGAGCCGCGGATCATCCATTGCCGCCAGGTCGGCGAGCAGGGCGCCGCCGACCGACGTGGCGTTGGCCATCAGCCCCTCGCCCTCGATGACGTCGAGCACCGCCGACGCCGCCGCCATCGACACCGGATTGCCGCCAAAGGTGTTGAAGTAGGGCATCGCTTGCGCGAAGGGCTTCAGCACGTCGGCGCGTGCCGCCATCGCCGCCACCGGTATGCCGTTGCCCATCGGCTTGCCCATGGTCACGATTTCCGGCGCGACGCCGGCACGGTCGAAGCCCCACATCGACGCACCGGTCCTGGCGAACCCGGGCTGCACCTCGTCGGCGATGAATATCCCGCCCCGGCGGCGCACTTCCTCCACTGCTAGGCCCAGCACCCCTGCATCGGGATAGATGCCATCCGAAGAAAAGATCGTGTCGACGATCAAGCAGCTCACGCCGTGGCCCGCCTCCGCGAGGTCGTCGGCTGCACGGGCGACATCGGCGGCGAAGCGTGATGCCAGCTCGTGTGTCGGCCCGCGGTAGGTGTCGGGAGGAGCGACGATCCGCACGTTTTGACCGATGCTCGTCGCACCGCCGAGCGAGGGCGAGATGGCGGTGACTGATGCCGTGTTGCCATGGTAGGCGTCCCGGGTGATCACGATGCCCGTTGCGCCGGTGCGCATTACAGCGACACGCAGCGCCAGGTCGTTGACCTCTGAGCCGGTGCAGGCATACATCACCTGGTCCAGTTCGACCGGCATGGTGGCCAGCAGCCGCTCGGAGTAGTCGACGATGCCGCGGTGCAGGTAGCGGGTATGGGTGTTCAGCGTCTGCAGCTGTTGCGAAACCGCGGCGGTCACGTGCGGGTGGCAGTGCCCGACGCTGGCCACGTTGTTGTAGGCGTCCAGGTAGCGGGTGCCGTCGGCGTCGAACAGGTGACTGCCCTCTCCGCGGACCAGATGCACCGGCTTGTCGTAGAACAGCCGGTAAGCGGGTCCGAGCACGCGCTTGCGGGCGGCGATCAGCGGGTCGTCTGTGCCATCGGACGCGTAGCTGTTGGAGTCCATGATATTGGAAAAGCTCACGACCAGTGCCTCCGGCATCGCGGGTGGTTGAGGCCAGTCTGCTGCATCGAGGGTCGTGGTTCACACTGTGGGAGTGTCAGGACTGCCGCCCGATCACGAGCTGTATGCGCGCGCCGCGTTGTCATCCTATGGGCGCGACCCCGACGCACCGTTGCGGTTGCTCAGTCTGTCCGAGAACGCGACATATCTCGTGGACGACGCCGACCCGATCGTGCTGCGGGTACACCGCGCCGGCTACCACTCGTTGCAGGCGATCCGGTCCGAACTGGCGTGGATGGCGGCCCTGCGCGAGCAGACCGATGTGGTGACCCCGCAGTTGATCCCGGCGCAGAACGGGGACGAGGTGGTGACCGCCGTCATCAACGACCACCCGCTCAACGTCGACGCGGTGACGTTCGTCTCCGGCTGCACGGCCGAGGAGAGGCCAGAGGCGGTCGGTTTCGACCAGCTCGGGCGCATCACCGCTGCGCTGCACGACCATGTCCAAGGCTGGGCAGCGCCGGACTACTTCACGCGGTTCTCGTGGGATGCCGAGACCATGATCGGACCCGACGGGCGCTGGGGGAACTGGCGGCACGCGCCTGGCCTGACCAAGACGGATGAGGCGGTCATCGAACGGGCGGCAACAAAGATGCAGCGCAGGCTGGCCGAGTTCGGCTGTGCGACTGATCGTTTCGGCCTGATACACGCCGACCTTCGGATGGCAAATCTGATGATTGACCCGCAGGTCCAGTCCGGGCCTATCACCGTCATCGACTTCGACGACTGCGGTTGGTCATGGTACCTCGCCGACCTCGGCGCCGTGGTGTCGTTCATCGAGGACACCCCCGCAGCCGAAGCCATGATCGCGGGATGGTTAGCGGGTTACCGCGAAAGTCGCGAGCTGCCCGCCGAGCACCTCGGCATGATCCCCACGTTCGTGACGCTGCGACGCCTGCAGCTGACGGCCTGGGTCGCGTCACACGCTCACGCCGACAGCGCCATAGAGTTCACCGACGGTTTCACCGACGGAACGGCGCGACTCGCCGTGCGCTATCTGAGCGATCCGAACTGGTTGCGGGACGCGATTTGCATGTAACGGGTTTGCGGTTGCGCCACCGCTGTGGTCAGGCCCTCGAGGGCCTTGTCGACGTGCTCCGGCCAGCGACCCGCATCGATCCGGGTGACGGCCGAATAATGTCAAACGCGCAGGTGGCGCCCGCCGGGCTGGCCCCTTTGGGTGTCAGTCGCCTCCGCTAGCCTGCGAGGGTGACCTCGAAGGCAACCCGGAAAGCCGAAGCGACGCTGGCGGCGCAGGCCGACGAAGCCCTTGACCCGGACATCCGCCGCCGATGGCAGCAGCTCGCCGACGAGGTGCGCGAACACCAGTTCCGCTACTACGTCAGGGATGCGCCGGTCATCTCCGACGGCGAGTTCGACAAACTCCTCGCAGAGCTCGCCCAGCTGGAGGATGAGCACCAGGAGCTGCGCACCCCGGACTCACCGACGCAGCTTGTCGGCGGCGCCGGCTTCGCGACCGAATTCTCCTCCGCCGAACACCTCGAGCGCATGTTGTCGCTGGACAATGTGTTTGCGCCGGAAGAACTCTCGGCATGGGCCACGCGCATTCGCGGCGAGATCGGGGACGACGCCGACTATCTGACCGAGCTCAAGATCGACGGGGTGGCGTTGGCGCTCGTTTACCGCGACGGCCGGCTCCAGCGGGCGGCGACGCGCGGCGACGGCCGCACCGGCGAAGACGTCACCCTCAATGCCCGCACCATCGACGACGTCCCGGAGCGGCTGACCGCGTCCGACGAGTTCCCTATCCCTGCGGTTCTCGAGGTGCGCGGCGAAGTGTTCTTCCGGGTCGCCGACTTCGAAGACCTGAACGCCGGTCTGGTCGAGGAGGGCAAGCCGCCGTTCGCCAATCCGCGCAACAGCGCCGCCGGGTCACTGCGGCAGAAGAATCCGGCGGTCACCGCGCGGCGCAGGCTCCGGATGATCTGCCATGGTCTCGGCCGCACCGAGGGTTTTTCGCCGACGACCTTGCACGAGGCGTACACCGCGCTGAAGGCGTGGGGCCTGCCGGTCTCCGAGCACACCGCCCGGGTGAAGGGCATCGAGGCGGTCAGCGAGCGGATCGCCTACTGGGGCGAGCACCGGCACGACGTGGAACACGAAATCGACGGTGTGGTGGTCAAAGTCGACCAGGTCGCGTTGCAGCGCAGGCTCGGCTCGACGTCGCGGGCGCCGCGCTGGGCGATCGCGTACAAGTACCCGCCGGAGGAGGCGACCACCAAGCTGCTCGACATCAAGGTCAACGTCGGCCGCACCGGCCGGGTGACGCCGTTCGCGTTCATGGAACCGGTCAAGGTCGCGGGATCGACGGTCAGCCAGGCCACCCTGCACAACGCGTCGGAGGTCAAGCGCAAGGGCGTGCTCATCGGTGACACGGTGGTGATCCGCAAGGCGGGCGACGTGATCCCCGAAGTCCTCGGCCCCGTCGTCGACTTGCGCGACGGCTCCGAGCGCGAATTCGTGATGCCCACAACGTGTCCCGAGTGCGGCACGAAACTTGCGCCGGCCAAGGAGGGTGACGCCGACATCCGCTGTCCCAACACCCGATCATGTCCGGCGCAGTTGCGGGAGAGGGTTTTCCACGTCGCCGGACGCGGCGCGTTCGACATCGAGGGCCTTGGCTACGAAGCGGCCGTCGCCCTGTTGCAGGCCGGCGCGATCACCGACGAGGGCGACCTGTTCGGCATCACCGCCGACGATCTGCTGCGCACCGACCTGTTCACCGTCAAGGGCGGCGAGATTTCGGCCAACGGCAAGCGGCTGCTGGCCAACCTGGAAAAGGCGAAAGCCCAACCGCTGTGGCGCGTGCTCGTCGCGTTGTCGATCCGGCACGTCGGCCCGACCGCAGCGCGCGCGCTGGCCACCGAATACGGCAGCCTGGAGGCGATCATGGCGGCATCCGAGCAGGAGCTGTCGGTCGTCGAGGGTGTCGGGCCGACGATCGCCGACGCCGTCACCGAATGGTTCTCAGTCGACTGGCACCGCGCGATCGTCGACAAGTGGCGAGAAGCCGGGGTGCGGATGGCCGACGAACGCGACGCCAGCATCGAGCGCACGCTCGAGGGGCTGTCCATCGTCGTCACCGGCTCGCTGCCCGCCTTCTCCCGCGACGACGCGAAGGAAGCCATCGTCGCGCGCGGCGGCAAGGCGGCCAGTTCGGTGTCGAAGAAGACGGCGTATGTGGTGGCCGGCGATTCGCCCGGTTCGAAATACGACAAGGCCGTCGAACTCGGGGTGCCGATCCTCGACGAGGACGGCTTCCGCCGGCTGCTGGAGAACGGCCCCGACGGCGTCTGAGCCGCGGGCAGGCGAGGTGCCGGTCAGTACTTCACCGGAGAATCGTCGCGACGATCCCGGCGAGGTAGCCCAGCCGGGCCACCTCCGAGGGCCGGAACTCCGGGCCGCCCGGCCGGCCCAACACGATCGCGGTGCGCTGATCGCCCAACGGCGCGGCGGCCAGCGTGGTGTTCATATCCCGCCACACCTGCGGCACCCAGTCGGCGTCACCGTCGAGCGCCTTGGCGTTGGCGATCGGCAGCCACGGCACCTCGTTGGTGTGGGTCTCGGGTGCGCCGTGACTTCCGACGGCGCGCTCGATGCCGGATTCGGTGAGCCGGACAACGGTGCACCAGCCGACCCGCAGCACCCGGGGTGCCTCGTCGGCAAGCACCTGCAGTTTCGCGTGCTTGTCACGGGCCGCGGCGATGTGGTCGATCAGCTCGAGCTCCCGATGCGCCTCGAGCAGCCCGGTGTGTGGCCGGATGCTGTCGACCCGCACGCCGTTGAGGTTCTCGGCCGCGGTGATCAGCATGTCGGGCATGGCGCCGGGCGGCAGGTCGACGATCAGATCGTCGATCGCATAACCCGTCCCGCGCTCCACCACGTCGAGCGACAAGATATCTGCGCCGACCGAGCCGAGCGCAACGGCCAGTGAGCCGAGGCTGCCCGGTCGGTCCTCCAGCTGGACCCGCAGCAGATACGAAGGCACGCGCAACACTGTTTCACAGGGCCAGCGGCACAGCATTCTGGGCGGTGAGCACCTGCGCGAAGTGCAGATGGCGGCGATGAGCCCTGCGGGGGCATGACTAGGCTGCGTGTCGTGTCGCAGATCTCCCGAGACGAGGTTGCCCACCTCGCGCGCCTGGCTCGGCTTGCCCTGACCGACGACGAGCTGGAGAGCTTCGCAGGCCAGCTCGGTGCCATCCTCGAGCACGTCAGCCAGATCCAGGCCGTCGACGTCACCGACGTCGAGGCCACCGACAATCCCTTGGAGGCGGTCAACGTGACCCGGCCCGATGTCGTCGAGCCGGGGTTGACGCAGGAGGAAGCGCTTGCGCAGGCCCCCAAGGCGGTCGATGGCCGGTTCGCGGTGCCGCGCATTCTGGGGGAGCCCGCGTGACAGACGAGCTGATTCGCCTGGATGCGGTGACCCTGGGCGCCAAGATCGCCACCAAGGAGTTGTCGTCGGCGGAGGTCACCCGGGCGTGCCTGGACCGGATCGCGGAGACAGACGGCCAGTATCACGCGTTCCTGCACGTCGCGGAGGAGCAGGCGCTGGCGACGGCAGCGCGGGTGGATGACGCGGTGGCGGCGGGCGAGGAGCTGCCGTCACCGCTGGCGGGTGTCCCGCTGGCACTCAAGGACGTGTTCACCGCCACGGACATGCCGACCACGTGCGGGTCGAAGATTCTGGAGGGCTGGACGTCGCCCTACGACGCGACGGTGACGGCGCGACTGCGCGCTGCGGGCATCCCGATCCTGGGCAAGACCAACATGGACGAGTTCGCGATGGGGTCGTCGACCGAGAACTCGGCCTACGGACCGACCCGCAATCCGTGGGACGTCGACCGGGTGCCCGGCGGGTCCGGCGGTGGCAGTGCCGCGGCGCTGGCCGCGTTCCAGGCGCCGCTGGCCATAGGCTCCGACACCGGCGGTTCGATCCGGCAGCCCGCCGCGCTGACCGCGACCGTCGGCGTCAAACCCACCTACGGCACGGTGTCGCGCTACGGCCTCATCGCCTGCGCGTCGTCGCTGGACCAGGGCGGGCCGTGCGCACGCACCGTCCTCGACACCGCGCTGCTGCACCAGGTGATCGCCGGGCACGACCCGAAGGACTCGACCTCGCTGGACGCCGACGTGCCCGACGTCGTCGGGGCGGCCAGGGCGGGCGCCGACGGCGACCTGCGCGGTGTCAAGATCGGCGTGGTCCGCCAGTTGCGTGGCGACGGTTACCAGGACGGCGTGCTGGCGTCGTTCAACGCGGCGGCCGAGAAACTGACCGAACTCGGGGCAGAGGTGTCGGAAGTGGACTGCCCGCACTTCGACTTCTCGCTGCCCGCGTACTACCTGATTCTGCCGTCGGAGGTGTCGTCCAACCTCGCCCGGTTCGACGGCATGCGCTACGGGCTTCGGGTCGGCGACGACGGGACGCACAGCGCCGAGGAGGTCATGGCGTTGACGCGCGCGGCCGGGTTTGGCCCAGAAGTCAAGCGGCGCATCATGCTTGGCACCTATGCGCTGTCGGCGGGTTACTACGACGCGTACTACAACCAGGCGCAGAAGGTCCGCACGCTGATCGCCCGCGACCTCGACGAGGCCTATAAGAAAGTCGACGTGCTGATCTCGCCCGCCACTCCCACCACCGCGTTCCCGCTGGGGGAGAAGGTCGACGATCCGCTGGCGATGTATCTGTTCGACCTCTGCACCCTTCCGCTGAACCTGGCCGGGCACTGCGGCATGTCGGTACCGTCGGGCCTGTCACCCGACGACAACCTGCCGGTAGGGCTGCAGATCATGGCCCCGGCGCTGGCCGACGACCGGCTCTACCGGGTCGGCGCCGCCTACGAGACCGCGCGCGGTCCGCTGCCGACGGCGCTCTGACAGGGGAGGATGAGTTCATGCGGATCGGAATCCTGACCGGGGGCGGCGACTGTCCCGGCCTGAATGCGGTCATCCGGGCGATCGTTCGCACCAGCGACGTGCGATACGGCTCGTCGGTCGTCGGGTTTCTCGACGGTTGGCGCGGGCTGCTCGAGGACCGGCGAATCCAGCTGCGCAACGACGACCGTAACGATCGCCTGCTAGCCAAGGGCGGCACCATGCTCGGCACCGCGCGGACCAACCCCGACAAGCTGCGCGCCGGGCTGGATCAGATCAAGCAGACGCTCGATGACAACGGCATCGACGTGCTGATCCCGATCGGCGGCGAAGGCACGCTGACCGCGGCGCACTGGCTCTCCGAGGAGAACGTGCCCGTCATCGGCGTGCCGAAGACGATCGACAACGACATCGACTGCACCGATGTGACATTCGGTCATGACACCGCGCTCACCGTCGCGACCGAGGCGATCGACCGGCTGCACAGCACCGCGGAATCCCATCAGCGCGTCATGCTCGTCGAGGTGATGGGCCGCCACGCCGGGTGGATCGCGCTGAACGCCGGCCTGGCCGCGGGCGCGCACATGACGCTGATCCCCGAGCAGCCATTCGACGTCGAGGAGGTATGCCGGCTGGTGAAGGGCCGCTTCCAGCGTGGAGACGCGCACTTCATCTGCGTGGTTGCCGAAGGAGCCAAACCGGCCGCTGGTTCGATGCAGCTTCGCCAGGGCGGCATGGACGAGTTCGGCCACGAGAAGTTCACCGGCGTCGCGGCGCAACTGGCCATCGAAGTCGAGAAGCGGATCAAGAAGGAAGTACGCGTCACGGTGCTCGGACACGTGCAGCGCGGCGGCACGCCGACCCCATACGACCGGGTGCTGGCCACCCGGTTCGGGGTGAACGCCGCCGACGCCGCCCACTCCGGTGAGTACGGGATGATGGTGTCGCTGCGCGGACAGGACATCGGGCGGGTGGCACTGGCCGACGCGGTCGCCCAGCTGAAGCTGGTACCGCAGAGCCGGTACGACGACGCCGCCGAATTCTTCGGCTGAGCGCCGTAATTAGGATCGAAGCCATGACCGCTGCATCCACCGCCGAACTTGTCGACTACGACGACGTCGTCGCGCGCTATGAGCCCGTGCTCGGGCTTGAGGTGCACGTCGAGCTGTCGACCGCGACCAAGATGTTCTGCGGCTGCGCCAACCGGTTCGGTGCCGAGCCCAACACCCTGGTGTGCCCGGTGTGCCTCGGCCTGCCGGGGTCGCTGCCGGTGCTCAACCAGGCCGCCGTCGAGTCGGCGATGCGGATCGGGCTGTCGTTGAACTGCGAGATCGTGCCGTGGTGCCGGATGGCGCGGAAGAACTACTTCTACCCGGACATGCCGAAGAACTACCAGATCTCGCAGTACGACGAGCCGATCGCGATCAACGGCTACCTCGACGTTCCGCTGGACGACGGCACAACCTGGCGGGTCCACATCGAACGCGCGCACATGGAGGAGGACACCGGCAAGCTCACGCACCTGGGCAGCGACACCGGCCGGATCGAGGGCGCGACGACGTCGCTGATCGACTACAACCGCGCCGGCGTGCCGCTGATCGAGATCGTTACCAAGCCGATAGAAGGTACCGGCGAACGCGCCCCCGAGATCGCCCGCGCATATGTGACTGCGCTGCGGAACCTGCTGCGGGCCCTGGATGTTTCCGACGTTCGGATGGACCAGGGTTCGATGCGCTGCGACTCGAACGTCTCACTCAAGCCGGTTGGCGTAACCGAATTCGGGATTCGCACCGAGACCAAGAACGTGAACTCGCTCAAGAGCGTTGAAGTGGCGGTCCGTTACGAGATGCGCCGTCAGGCAGCGGTTCTGGACTCCGGTGACCGGGTCCACCAGGAGACGCGGCACTTCCACGAAGACGGCTACACATCGCCGGGCCGCAGCAAGGAGACCACCGAGGACTACCGCTACTTCCCCGAACCCGATCTGGAGCCGGTCGCGCCAGAAACCGAGTTCGTGGAGAAGCTGCGGCAGACCATCCCGGAGTATCCGTGGTTGCAGCGCAAGCGCATCCAGGAGGACTGGGGGATCTCAGACGAGGTCATGCGCGACCTGGTCAACGCGGGCGCAGTCGAGTTGGTGGCCGCCACTGTCGCACAGGGCGCGCCCAGCGAGGCCGCCCGCGCGTGGTGGGGGAACTTCTTGGTGCAGAAGGCCAACGAGGCCGGTGTCGAGCTGGACGAGCTGGCGATCTCGCCCGAGCAGATCGCGAAGGTGGTGAAGCTCGTCGAAGTGGGCACCTTGTCGAACAAGCTGGCCCGCCAGGTCGTCGAGGGGGTACTCGCAGGCGAGGGCGACCCCGAGCAGGTGATGAAGGGTCGCGGACTCGAGGTGGTGCGCGATGACTCGGCGCTTCAGTCTGCAGTCGACGAGGCGTTGGCGGCCAATCCCGATGTGGCGGAGAAGATCCGCGGAGGCAAGGTCCAGGCCGCCGGTGCCATCGTCGGCGCCGTGATGAAGGCGACGAAGGGTCAGGCCGACGCAGCCCGCGTGCGTGAGCTGGTGTTGGCGGCCTGCGGCTAGATGACGGCGTTGAACGCCGAACTCCTGGCGGTGGTGGAGCGGTCGCCGGCAGCGACCGCCGTACATGACCGCACGGCGTGGGTCGGCTGTTCACCGCCGACGGGCGGGTAGAAGATCCGTACGGTTCCCGTCCGCACGTGGGACGCGAGCAGATCGACCGGTTCTACGACACGTTCATCGCTCCCGCGGCAGATCATCTTCCACCGGGATTTCGACGTGGTGGCCGGCACGACTGTCGTGCGTGACCTGATGCTCGAGATCGTCATGGGAGCGGGCGTGACGCTGAACGTTCCCATGCATCTGCGCTACGACCTCGAGGGCGTCCGACGGCGACTGGGGCGTCGACCGACTGCGCGCACATTGGGAGTTGCCGGTGATGGTGGTTCAGACGCTGCGCCACGGCGCCAAGTCGCTGCCGGTCTGCCTTCGGTTGGGCGCGGAGTTGATCCGCAATCAAGGACTCAGCGGGACAGCGGGTTTCGTCGCCGGATTCCGGAGACCGGGCAGGCGCGAAGGCGTTGTGTCGAAACATTTCTGGACGCGGCCGTCGCCGGGGACCAGATAGCAGCACGGCGCGCGGTGCGACAGGGAGCCGCCGTGAGCCTCGGGGAAGACACCCCGACCACCGTCGGTGAGATCGGCGATCGGTTGCGTGGCGGCCGCTGGACCAAATTGATCGCCGCCGGCGACACGGTCAGTGCATCGGTCAGAACACCGGTCGGGCCGTGGCGTCCGATCCACCGCGCAGAAATGCGCACCAGTCGCGATCAGCGGAAGGCTCAGCGCGCGTCCAGCTGACGTCGCGGCATGATCATCGCGCGATCGAACCAGGTCGGCGAGGCGTCCTAGGTGTTGTCGGCGTTGCTGCGCGGGAATCCGCCACCCGACGGGAACACCGGGAACACGACGTCGTCGAGTTTTTCCGGGTCGCCCGCGGTCTTGTTCACCGTCGCGCCCCACACGTTTCCGTCCGGCGACATCTGCAGCGCCCACGCATGGCCGTGCACGTCCTGGCGGACCACCTCCGGTTCGCCGGTCACCGAGCCGGTGTCCGGAGCCAGCCGCACGGCCACCGTCTGCTTGGTGTTGATCAGGTTGACCAGCACGGTGCCGTCCAGCGCGGCGCAGCCCGCGACTCCGGGCTTATCGGGCCAGGTCCACACGGTGGAGACCTTCGAATCCTTGGTGATGCGCTGCAGCCGGTCGGCCGTCGGGGTGCGGTCGACGATATAGAGCGAGCCGTCCGACGGGTCGGTGCACAGGCCGCCCCCCGCGCCCATCCCGCTCAGCGCGGTCGTCTGCGGCGCCTGGTTGACCGTCGTCGGCTGCTCGATGCGCAGCACCTTGCCCGCCGGTGAAGCCGGGTCGGCCGCCAAACCAGGGTCGCCCGCGTCGCCGGTGAGCACGACCAGTGTGGTTTCGCTGGTGAAGGTGAGGGCGCCCATATTGCCGGTGGCGCCCTTGGGGATTCCGGTGAATATCGGCTTCGGGACGTCCCCGTCGGCGATGCGGATCACCCGGTTGTCGGTCGGCGTGCTGACGTACGCGTACATCAGCCGGTCCTGCGAATAGGTCGGCGACAACACGATGTCCATCAGCCCGCCGTCGCCGCTGGGGTCGACCGGAATAACGGTCTTGATCTTGGGTTCTGCCCGGACCGAGACCTCGACGACGTTCCCGGTCGTCCGCTCGGCGACGAGCGCCGACTGGCTGTCGGGCAGCATGATCAGCCCACTGGTGCTGTCCAGGCAGCCCTGCATGACCCCGGGCGCCGGGCACTCCTTCGGGAACGGCTTGGCCGGTAGCGGCGGGGGTGGCGGGGGAGACGAACTGGGCCCCGGCCGCAGCTCGGGCTGTGTGGTGAAGGGCTGCGACTGGGCATTGTCGAATCGCGCGCATCCGGACACCGCCAGCAACGCGGCGCACGACAGTGCGAGGACACCCCGCAACGGCCCGCGCAGACTCATGCCCGCCAGGTTACGGATTGTTCGGCGGTGCGCGCCACGCCGGTATGGGCGCGTTCCCTGCTCACCCGCGAAGAAGGGGCGCAAAAGCGCCGCGCCAATCCGCGATTCACCGATCATCAGCACTTACCCTGGGCAGGTGACCAGTAACCCCCAGTGGCAGCGGCCCGACGACCTGGGCCGGCATGCGTCGGCGAGCCTGGTCGACCCCGAGGACGACCTGCCGTCATCGAATTACGCCGGTGACTTCGAAACCACCGCCATACCGAACTACAAATCGGGTCCGCAGCCCGGATTCGGGCTGATAGGCGATCCCGAACCGTTGCCGTACGTGCAGGCAGGCGACAGCCAACCCATGTCGACCTACGCCCAACCGGCCGACGTCATTCCCGGATACGACGACCGGGCCCGGGCAGACGACCGGCGCGGGACGCAGGACCTCGGTCTGATGCTGCTGCGCTGGGCCGTCGGCGCCTTAATGATCGGACACGGCCTGCAGAAGGCGTTCGGATGGTGGGGTGGCCCCGGTCTGGACGGGTTCGAGGACTCTTTGACGGCAATGGGCTTCAAGTACGCCGACATGCTGACCTATATCGTCACCGGTGGCCAGATTCTGGCGGGCGTGCTGCTGATCCTGGGCCTGTTCACCCCGCTGGCGGCCGCGGGCGCACTGGCATACCTGCTCAACGGCCTACTGGTGGACGCCACCGCGGCCCACGAGGAAGCCAGGCTGTCGGATTTCCTGACCGACGGGCACGAATACAAGATCATCCTGATCGCCGCGGTCGTCGCGATCATCCTGGCCGGCCCGGGCCGATACGGGTTGGACGCCGGTCGTGGGTGGGCCCGTCGACCGTTTGTCGGCTCGTTCGTCGCCCTGTTGGTCGGCATCGGGGGCGGCATCGCGCTGTGGGTGTTCCTCAACGGGGGCAACCCGCTCGCGTAACGGGCTCAGCCGTAGGGGTTGGGCACTCGGCCCGCGCTGGCCTCGGTCAGCAGTGGCAGTGTCGCGAAGGTCACGGCGGGAAGCAGCAGCTCGCGACCGTCCTTGAGCTGCGCCCGCGCCCACGACGCCCTGCCGAAGCGAAGCCCTTCGATGTCTTCCCAGCGCACGGTCTCACTGGTGAGCAGGTTGCGCGCGGTCACGGTCTCGCGATCGGCGACGGTCCGCAGCCGAATGATGTAGGCCGACAGGATGACGGGAATGACCAACACCGGCGCGAACCACTGCCATGCGAACACCAGCGACAGCAGGGCCAGCACCAGGAAGCCGACCGCGAAGTGCGCCATCGGCGATATCCGGATCACGACCGGTTCGGCAGGTGCATGCTGCGATTGCGAGGTCACGCCTGCCATCGTCCCATTGCCCTCGCGCCGGGCAGGAATTTGACGGCTGACCAGTGCGGAGACTACGGTCGTCTGTTGTGGAGAACCTTGGCTTGCTCGTAGTAATTGGGTTGCGCGTTGATACCGCGCTAGCCTCGACTCGGGCATAGCCACAAGTATCAACGCGCAACCCTCGTACAGCGGCCTCGCTGACGGGGGTTTTTTCTTGCCCCAGCAGTGATTTGAGAGTCCAGAAACAACCAAACACCCCGACAAATGAGGACATCGTGAGCGCACCAACCACACGACCCCCGGATCGGTCGGCGACCCCGCCGAACCGGGAGCAGGCCGTGCCCGACGTTGCGAAATCCGCAGCGAAGGCAGCCGGTCAAGGCCCGTCAAGCCAGCCCAAGAAGATTGCCCCCCAACAACTCACCGGAGCGCAGTCGGTCATCCGGTCGTTGGAGGAGCTCGACGTCGACGTCATCTTCGGTATCCCCGGCGGTGCCGTGTTGCCGGTCTATGACCCGCTTTTCGACTCGCAGAAGCTCCGTCACGTCCTCGTCCGCCACGAGCAGGGCGCGGGACATGCGGCAAGTGGATACGCTCACGCCACCGGCAGGGTCGGTGTGTGCATGGCGACGTCGGGGCCCGGCGCCACCAATCTGGTCACCCCGCTCGCCGACGCCCACATGGACTCCATCCCGGTGGTCGCGGTCACCGGGCAGGTCGGTCGGGCGCTGATCGGCACCGACGCGTTCCAGGAAGCCGATATCTCGGGCATCACGATGCCGATCACCAAGCACAACTTCCTGGTGCGGGACGGCAACGACATTCCGCGGGTGATGGCCGAGGCGTTCCACATCGCCTCGTCCGGCCGGCCAGGGCCGGTGCTCGTCGACATTCCCAAGGACGTTCTGCAGGGACAGTGCACGTTCAGCTGGCCGCCGCAGATCGAATTGCCGGGCTACAAGCCGAACACCAAGCCGCACAGCCGCCAGGTCCGCGAGGCCGCCAAGCTCATCGCGGCGGCCCGTAAACCGGTGCTCTACGTCGGCGGCGGCGTGATTCGCGGCGAGGCGACCGAGCAGCTTCTGGACCTGGCCGAGCTGACCGGCATCCCGGTGATCACCACGCTGATGGCCCGTGGCGCGTTCCCGGACAGCCACCCCCAGAACCTGGGCATGCCCGGCATGCACGGCACGGTCGCCGCGGTGGCCGCGCTGCAGCGCAGCGATCTGCTGATCGCGCTGGGAACCCGGTTCGATGACCGGGTGACGGGCAAGCTGGATTCCTTCGCGCCCGAGGCGAAGGTCATCCACGCCGACATCGACCCGGCCGAGATCGGCAAGAACCGCAACGCCGACGTGCCGATCGTGGGTGACGTCAAGGCCGTCATCACCGAACTGCTCGAGGCGCTGCGCCGAGACGGCACCGGCGCGGGCAGCATCAAGATGGACAACTGGTGGGAGTACCTGCGGCGGCGTGCAGTCGACGTACCCGCTGAGCTACGGCCCGCAGAGCGACGGCAGCCTGTCTCCGGAGTATGTGATCGAACAACTCGGCAAGATCGCGGGCCCCGACGCCGTTTACGTCGCGGGGGTGGGTCAGCACCAGATGTGGGCCGCACAGTTCATCTCGTATGAGAACCCGCGGACGTGGATCAACTCGGGCGGTCTCGGCACCATGGGCTTCGCGGTCCCCGCGGCGATGGGCGCGAAGTTCGCTCGCCCGGACGCCGAGGTGTGGGCCATCGACGGCGACGGCTGCTTCCAGATGACCAACCAGGAGCTGGCCACCTGCGCGGTCGAGGGCGCTCCGATCAAGGTCGCCATCATCAACAACGGCAACCTGGGCATGGTGCGGCAGTGGCAGACGCTGTTCTACGAAGAGCGGTACAGCCAAACGGATCTGGCCACGCATTCGCATCGGATCCCCGATTTCGTCAAGCTGGCCGAGGCGCTGGGCTGCGTCGGATTGCGTTGCGAGCGCGAAGAAGACGTCGCCGACGTCATCAACCAGGCGCGTGCCATCAACGACCGGCCGGTGGTGATCGACTTCGTCGTCGGTGCGGACGCGCAGGTGTGGCCGATGGTGGCCGCCGGCACGGGTAACGACGAGATCCAGGCCGCCCGCGGCATCCGGCCCTTGTTCGACGATCCCGAAGAGGGGCATGCATGATGACCCGAAGACGAGCGCGAGTGAGGATCGCAGCGAGGGACGAGCGAGGACCGGAGCGAGTGGGAGTCGAGGCATGAGCACGGTCCCTACGCATACGTTGTCCGTGCTTGTCGAGGACAAGCCCGGCGTGCTCGCCCGCGTGGCATCGCTGTTCTCGCGGCGCGGCTACAACATTCAGTCGCTCGCGGTCGGCGCCACCGAGCAGAAGGACATGTCGCGGATGACCATCGTGGTCAGCGTCGACGAGTCGCCACTCGAACAGATCACCAAACAGCTCAACAAGCTGATCAACGTGATCAAGATCGTCGAGCAGGACGAGGACAACTCGGTGTCGCGCGAACTGGCGCTGATCAAGGTGCGCGCCGATGCCACCACTCGCAGCCAGGTGATCGAGGCGGTGAACCTGTTCCGCGCCAAGGTCGTCGACGTGTCGACGGAGTCGTTGACGATCGAGGCCACCGGTACACCGGCGAAGCTGGAAGCGTTTCTGCGGGTGCTCGAGCCGTACGGCATCCGCGAGCTCGCGCAGTCCGGAGTGGTGTCGCTGTCGCGCGGTCCGCGCGGCATCGGCACCGTCAAGTAAGCATCAAATCGGTTGAAAGAGAAGGAAATACAGTGGCAGTTGAGATGTTCTATGACGACGACGCGGACCTGTCGATCATCCAGGGGCGCAAGGTCGGCGTCATCGGCTATGGCAGCCAGGGCCATGCGCACTCGTTGAGTCTGCGTGACTCGGGTGTGCAGGTGAAGGTCGGCCTGAAGGAGGGCTCGAAGTCCCGTGCGAAGGTTGCCGAGCAGGGCCTCGACGTGGACACGCCCGCTGAGGTCGCCAAGTGGGCCGACGTCATCATGCTCCTGGCGCCCAGACACCGCCCAGGCCGACATCTTCAAGAACGAGATCGAGCCGAATCTTGTTGACGGCGATGCGCTCTTCTTCGGACACGGCCTCAACATCCACTTCGATCTGATCAAGCCGCCCGCCGACGTCACCGTCGGCATGGTGGCGCCGAAGGGTCCCGGCCATCTGGTGCGGCGGCAGTTCGTCGACGGCAAGGGCGTGCCGTGTCTGGTCGCGGTCGACCAGGACCCCAAGGGCAACGGCGAGGCGCTGGTGCTGTCCTACGCCAAGGGCATCGGCGGCACCCGCGCCGGCGTCATCAAGACCACGTTCAAGGACGAGACCGAGACCGACCTGTTCGGTGAGCAGGCCGTGCTGTGCGGTGGCACCGAGGAGCTGGTGAAGACCGGCTTCGAGGTGATGGTGGAAGCCGGATACGCCCCGGAACTGGCCTATTTCGAGGTGCTGCACGAGCTGAAGCTGATCGTCGACCTGATGTACGAGGGCGGCATCGCGCGGATGAACTACTCGGTGTCTGACACCGCCGAGTTCGGCGGCTACCTGTCGGGCCCGCGCGTCATCGACGCCGACACCAAGAAGCGGATGAACCAGATCCTCTCCGAGATTCAGGACGGCACCTTCGTCAAGAAGCTGGTCGCCAACATCGAGGGCGGCAACAAGCAGCTCGAGGACCTGCGCAAGCAGAATGCCGAGCACCCGATCGAGGTGACCGGCAAGAAGCTGCGCGAGCTGATGAGCTGGGTCGACCGCCCACTCACGGACACGGCCTAACGCGATTTCGGCGTGATTAGTGGCGCGGAGCGCAATGTCTTGTTTCGGGACATCGCTGACAGGTGTATGTCTCGGGACATCGCTGACACCTGAGTAGGGCTGGATCCACGATGGTGGATGGCCCAGAAGGTGACGGCGATGGATATTCGTGCCGCGACGGCGTTAGCCGGGCAGATCGATAATGTTGCGCAGTTCTGCCGCGAGCAGCAGATCAGTCGGCAGACGTTCTACAAGTTTCGGCGTCGCTTCAGCCAGGAGGGTCTTGCCGGGCTCCAGGACCGATCACGGCGGCCGGTGTCGTGCCCGGGCCAGACCTCGGCTGCTATCGAGGAAGTGGTGCTGCGCAGGCGCAAGCAGCTGCTCGAAGACGGATGTGATCATGGCCCGCAGTCGATTCAGTGGTCCCTGCAACGCGAGGAACATCCCGACGTGCCGTCGCGGTCCACGATCTGGCGGATCCTGACCCGTCACGGGCTGATCACCCCACAACCTCAGAAACGGCCGAAGTCCGCGACGAAACGGTTCTGCTTTTCCCGACCCAATGACTGCTGGCAATCCGACTGGACCGGGTGGAGCCTGCTCGATGGCGCCGCGGTGGCCATCGCCGGCAGTCTCGATGACCACTCCCGGTATGTGCCCGCACTACAGGCCGGCTTGGGGCACGGCACCGCCGAGCTGGTGTGGTCGACGATGCTGGCCGGGATCGCCGAATGTGGCATCCCGGCAATGTCGTTGACCGACAACGGATTGGTCTACACCGGTCGGCTGAGGGCGTTCGAGGCCGCGTTCGAGACCAACCTGCGCGCACTAGGCACCCACACCATCAACTCCACGCCGGCCCATCCGCAGACCTGCGGCAAGATCGAACGGTTCTGGCAGACGCTGAAAAAGTGGTTACGCGCCCGCCCGGCCCCAGCCACCCTGGAGGAACTCAACGAACTGCTGGCCCAGTTCCGCGACTACTACAACCACCAACGGCCTCACCGGGCCCTCCACGCAGCAACCCCCGCCGAAGCCTTCATCGCGACCGAAAAAGCCTGCCCCGCTGAGCGGCCCCTGCCCGCACCGGTGCTCGTCAGCCGACACACCGTCGGGCAGACATCCGGCAACCTGTTTATTCCGCCCTACAAGGTGAACGTCGGACTGCGTTGGACCGGCCACGAATGCGACATCATCCGCGACGGTGACCACATCACGATTTTCAGCGGCACCACCCTGGTCCGGTCCTTGACCGCCGACCCAACCCGCAACTACCAGCCCGGCGACAAAGCCACACGGACGTACCGCACCCGCGAACCAAAACCGGCATCATGTGTGTAAGCGATGTCCCGAGACATAAGTGTCAGCGATGTCCCGAGACACCACATGGCGCTGCAGCGCAACTAATCACGCCGAAATCGCTATTCGCCGGCCGGAGTTGACCACGGGAAGTTGATCCAGCGATCGGTCCGGCGCCAGACGTATTCGCAGTCGACGCTCGACTGCGGCTTCTGGTAGAGCACCGCGCAGCGGGCGTCGGCGACATGGTCGGCGCAGAAGTCGCGCACCAGGCGCAACGTCTCGCCGGTGTCGGCGACGTCGTCGGCGATCAACACACGAGCGCCTGCGAGGTCGACGGTGTTAGGTACCGGCGGGAGGACAACAGGCACATCGAGGCGCTCGTCCACGCCGGTGTAGAACTCGACGTTGGTCAGATGGACGTTCTTCACAACCAGCGCGTAGCCAAGTGCGCCCGCGACGAACAGGCCACCTCGCGCAATCGCAAGGATGAGGTCGGGCGAGTAGCCGTCGGCCGCGACGTCCTCGGCGAGTTCACGGCCCGCGGTGCCGAACAGCTCCCACGACAGCACTTCTCGATCCGGTGGCGTCGTCATGGCGAAAGCTTAGGCAGTTTCTCGATGCCGAACTCTTGGCGCAACACCGTGCGGGCGGCATAAAGGCCTGCCATCCCGTGGACGCCCGTGCCCGGCGGCGTGGCCGACGAGCACAGGTATGCCTTCGGAATGGGTGTGGTCCACGGGTTCAGCCGCATCGTCGGTCCGACGATTGCGGCGGACAGAGTGGCTCCGCCGACGATGATGTCGCCTCCGACGTAATTGGCGTTGTGCTCTGACATTTGGGCGGCGGGTACGCAACGCGCCGCGAGCACCAGGTCACGGAAGCCAGGCGCGACGCGGTCGAACATGGCGGTGACCGTCTCGGTGAGGTCAGCGGTAGAGCCCGACGGCACATGTGCGTACGTCCACAGCGGCCGGCGGCCGTGATCGTCGATGCGCGACGGATCGGCGAGGTGCGGCAGCGCAGCCAGTGTCATCGGCCATTCGGCATGGCGCCCCGCTGCGATCTCCCGCTCGGCCAACGCCATCTGCGCTCGCGTTCCGCCCATGTGCACCGTCGGCGCATGAGCGATGCGCTGGTCGCGCCACGGGATGTCGCCGGACAGCACGAAGTCGACCTTGCAAACACCAGGCCCGAAACGATAGCGGCGCAACGCCTTTGCATATCTCGACGGAACGGCGTCACCGTAGATGTCCAGCAGCGCCGTTGGTGCGGTGTCATAGATCACCACCCCGGCCGGCGGCGCGGTAACCGGTTCGCCGAGCACCAGCTCGCCACCGTGGGCCCGCAGATCGGCGATCAGCGCGTCGGAGATCACCTGCGTCCCACCGACCGGCACCGGCCAGCCTGCCGTGTGCGCAACTGTGCCGAGCATCAGCCCGGCCCCGCTGTTGACCGGGGATGGCATTCGCGAAATCGCATGCGCACCAACGCCGGTGAACAGCGCGCGAGCGTCCTCGCCGCGGAGCAGTCCCCACGCCGGGCTGCCCTGGACCAACACCCGCAGCCCGGTGCGCACCGTGGTCACCAGGTCCGGTGGCAGAGACCGCTTGTCACCGAGGAAGAACCCGAGTACACCGTCGACGTGTTCGGTCAGTGGGCCGAACAGCCGTCGCCACGATGCAGCCGTCGTCGAGCTCTGCGCACGTGCGCTCCAGTGAGCGGTATGCCACCGCGGCGGGCCGGTCAGGCAGTGGGTTGGCGTAGGACACCTCCGGAGCCACCAGGTCCACGCCGCGCGCCGCGAGGTCGAACGTCGGCGAAGAACGGGGATGCTACCCCCAACGGATGGACCGCCGAGCAGATGTCGTGGAGCACGCCGGGGAAATCCGGGTCCGGGGCGCTGCGCGCACCACCGCCCGGCGTCGGTTGGGCCTCGACGACACGCACCGTCAGGCCTGCTCGCGCGCAGATGACGGCCGCGGCCAGGCCGTTGGGTCCACTGCCTACGACGGTCACGTCCACCCCGCAATTCAAGCCCATTACGCTGGGCGCGTGAGTCTTCCCGTAGTACTGATTGCCGACAAACTTGCCGAGTCCACGGTCGCCGCCCTCGGTGACCAGGTAGAGGTCCGCTGGGTGGACGGCCCGGACCGCGAAAAGCTGCTGGCCGCGGTGCCCGAGGCCGACGCGCTGCTGGTGCGCTCGGCGACCACGGTCGACGCCGAGGTGCTGGCCGCCGCCCCCAAACTCAAGATCGTCGCCCGCGCAGGCGTAGGTCTGGACAACGTCGACGTCGACGCCGCCACCGCGCGCGGTGTGCTGGTGGTCAATGCGCCCACGTCGAATATTCACAGTGCCGCCGAGCACGCCCTGGCGCTGATGCTGGCCGCGGCGCGCCAGATCGCACCCGCCGACGCGTCGCTGCGTGAACGCACCTGGAAGCGCTCGTCGTTCTCCGGTACGGAGATCTTCGGCAAGACCGTCGGCGTGGTGGGTCTGGGCCGCATCGGGCAGCTGGTCGCTGCACGGTTCGCCGCATTCGGGACTCACGTCGTGGCCTATGACCCGTACGTGTCGCCCGCCCGCGCCGGCCAGCTCGGCATCGAACTGCTGACGCTCGACGAGCTGCTGGCGCGTGCCGACTTCATCTCCGTGCACCTGCCGAAGACGCCGGAGACCGCCGGGCTCATCGGCAAGGAGGCATTGGCCAAGACGAAGCCCGGGGTGATCATCGTCAACGCCGCACGCGGTGGTCTGGTCGACGAGGAGGCGCTCGCCGAGGCGGTATCCAGCGGCCAAGTCCGGGCCGCGGGCATCGATGTGTTCGCGAGTGAGCCGACCACCGACAGCCCGTTGTTCGACCTACCGCAGGTCGTCGTCACGCCGCACCTCGGCGCATCGACCGCCGAAGCTCAGGACCGCGCGGGCACAGACGTCGCCGAGAGCGTGAAGCTCGCGCTGGCCGGTGAGTTCGTGCCCGACGCGGTGAACGTCGGAGGCGGCGTGGTCGGCGAGGAGGTCGCGCCGTGGCTGGACCTGGTGCGCAAGCTCGGCCTGCTGATCGGCGTGCTGTCGGCCGAGCTGCCGGTGTCGATCTCGGTTCAGGTCCGCGGCGAGTTGGCGGCTGAAGATGTTGAGGTGCTTCGACTTTCGGCGCTTCGCGGATTGTTCTCCTCGGTGATCGAGGATCCGGTGACGTTCGTCAACGCACCGGCGCTGGCCGCCGAGCGTGGCGTCGAGGCGAGTATCAGCACTGCGACCGAAAGCCCGAACCACCGAAGCGTGGTCGACGTGCGCGCGGTGTGCGCCGACGGCCAGGTGGCCAACGTGGCAGGCACGTTGTCGGGTCCGCAGCAGGTGCAGAAGATCGTGTCGATCAACGGTCGCAACTTCGATCTGCGCGCCGAGGGCATCAACCTGATCATCAACTACGCCGACCAGCCCGGAACACTGGGCAAGATCGGCACGCTGCTCGGCTCCGGCGAGATCAACATCCACGCCGCGCAGCTCAGTGAGGACGCCGAGGGCCCGAGCGCGACGATCCTGATGCGGTTGGATCGCGATGTGCCGCAGGATCTGCGTGCCTCGATCGCCGAGTCCGTCGGTGCCAACATGCTGGAAGTGGTGGATCTGTCGTGAGATTGGCGATCATTGCCGGTGACGGTATCGGCCCCGAGGTGGTCGGGGAGGCCGTCAGGGTCCTCGATGCGGTGCTGCCCGGTGTCGAGAAGACGGAGTACGACCTCGGCGCTCGGCGCTATCACGCAACCGGCGAAACGTTGCCCGACGGCGTTGTCGACGAGCTGAAGGGTCACGACGCGATTCTGTTGGGTGCCATCGGCGATCCCTCAGTGCCCAGCGGTGTGCTCGAGCGTGGCTTGCTGCTGACGCTGCGTTTTCAACTCGACCACCACGTAAATCTCCGCCCCTCACGGCTGTATCCGGGTGTCGACAGCCCGCTGGCCGGAAACCCGCCGATGGACTTCGTCGTCGTGCGGGAGGGAACCGAAGGCCCGTATACGGGCACCGGCGGCGTCATCCGCGTTGGCACAGCGCACGAGGTCGCTACCGAGGTCAGTCTGAACACCGCATTCGGCGTCGAGCGGGTCGCCCGCTACGCGTTCGCGCGGGCGGCTGAGCGGCGCAAGCACGTGACGCTGGTTCACAAGACCAACGTGCTGTCGTACGCCGGCAAGCTGTGGTCGCGGGTGGTCGACGAGGTCGGCAGGGACTATCCCGACGTCGAGGTCGCTTACCAGCACATCGACGCCGCCACTATCCACATGGTTACTGATCCGGGCCGGTTCGACGTGATCGTGACCGACAATTTGTTCGGCGACATCATCACCGATCTCGCCGCCGCGGTGTCCGGCGGCATCGGGCTGGCGGCCAGCGGCAATATCGATGCGACGCGGACGAATCCGTCGATGTTCGAACCCGTGCATGGCAGCGCGCCCGATATCGCGGGCCAGGGCATCGCCGATCCCACCGCGGCGATCATGTCCGTGGCGCTTCTGCTGTCCCATGTCGGCGAGGCCGACGCCGCGGCGCGCGTCGACAAGGCCGTCGAGCAGCATTTGGCCACGCGTGGAGCGGACGAGCTATCCACGACAGAGGTCGGCGATCGGATCCTCGCGAGCCTCTAGTCGGCGCGAAGCGCCTCGCGGACGCCCACGGCTCTGTGATGGACGTGGAGGCTGCGATGGTGCGCGGGATCTCCGCGAATGACCGACGTCAACTGGTTGCCTTGCTCAATCGATGCGCCGATAATCTCGAGTGGTGTGACGGCGACTAACGCTTGATGCGGCGTTGAACCTCCTTGATCGCAGCCCAATTGACCTCGGGGCGCTCGAGGCCGCGCTTGTCAAGGTACTTCTGGGATGCGGTTCTCGCGCCCTTGATGAATGAAAACATCGCCAGTTTGGATGGCGCATCGAATCCTGTGCTCACAAACACCCACGTGCCATCTCGATTCTCGAGCCGGCCCTTGATGTGCATTGCCTTGATGTTCCACATCTTCTCGTCGTGATAGTGGCACATCAGACTGGCCGGGCCCTCCGAGGGACGTAGGGCTTCCGGCACCGCAACGCGCAGTTCGCCGCTGGTGGCGTCATAGGCGGTTGAGTCGACCCTGACGCTCCCGGGATAACCGTCCGAATCGAGCAGAGTCAACACGGCTTCGTCGCCGAATTTCCGGAGCCACTTGGCCGCCTCAGCCCACACGACGCACCTCGCCGAGGTCGAGTTCCTCCGGTGCGGCGCTGAAATCCCGCGTCGGCCAGAACAAAGCGCGTCGTGGTGTCACGTACATCAGGATCCGCATGTAGTAACCCCAGAACATCCTGCGACCCACCGCCGAGCTCCAGAAAGCGCCCGCGGGTTGCCGCTTGAACACGGTTTCCATGAGTGCTTCAAGGTCGGGATCCGACGCAACATCGGTCACGATGCGATCCTCCGCCGTCGCATCGCCCTGGATGAGCACTGCGGCCGGCTCACGTATTCCACTTCCGGTCGGTTCCGAGAACAGCAGACTCACCTTGGGGTTGCGCCGTATGTTGAACGCCTTCTGCGGTAACCCGATGCTGGTCGTGAGCAAGAACCTGCCGTCGTTGAGCAGCCTCGGCGACACCGGCCAGGTAACCGGAGAGCCGTCCCGCGACAGCGTGGTGAACTCGCACGTGAAGTACTTGTCGATGATGTCAAGCGCGGCCGAAGACACGACCGCAGCATATGTCAGCTGCTAGTCCCTGATCAGCGGATTCGCGCTACTGCGGTTCGTCGTCCACCGCGATGTCGAACTTCACGTCGGCGCCTTTTCGATCAATGGGTCGGCGTCGACGGGCACGAGCGGAAGTGCGATCAACGGAAACAGCGCGCAGACCGCGAACGCCGCCGCATAGCCCGCGACCCCGATCAAGCCACCGAACAACGGCGGTGCGATTCCCGCGGTCAGCAGCTGGCTGGTGTTCTGTGTGCCTAGCGCGCGTCCGCTCCAGAACGGTCCGGCGATCTCCGCGATGGCGGTGAACGCTAACCCGTTGTCCGACACGGTGATCACCGAGGCAATGACCATCACGGCGACGCTCATCGGCGAGTCCAGCCAGTCGGTCAGCGCCAGCAGGCCCATCGAAGCGGCGGCGGCGAGCGCGATGGTGCGAATCGGCCGCAGCCGGGACTGCACCATGTCCGACCACCGGCCGGCGGCGATCCGGCCCGCGGCGCCGAGCACCTGCGCGGCGGTCACCAGTGCGCCCGCCGATCCGGCCGACCAGCCGCGTTCGGTCATCAACCACACCAGCGTGAACGTCCACACCACCACCTGGGGCGCGACCAGAAGGACCGAAACGGCGTGGATGCGCCACAGCACCGCGGACCCTCGATACGGATTGGCGAGATCCTGCTCGGTGGCCTCTGCGCGCGGTGGCCGCGGCGGATCCTTCACCGCGACTGCGCATACGACGGCGGAGACCGCACACACCAGGGCGGGGAACAACAGTGCCGCCGAGACACCGTGGCTCTCCGCGAGGCGGGGAATCACCAACGCGCCCAACCCGACGCCCAATGGCTGCGCCGTCTGGCGGATGCCCATCACCAGACCGCGCTGCTGCGGTGGGAACCAGCCCACCACCAGCCGGCCACTTGCGGAATTGCTGCTGGCCGCCGCCATTCCGCCCAGGAACAGAAACGCGCCGACGGCGACGAGCGAGTGCGCCGACGCCGCCGCGAACGCCGCGGCCGCGGTCAGCGCCGAGCCAAGGGCCAGCACGATGCGTTCGCCGATCCGGTCGACGACGTATCCCCACGCGATGAGGGTGACGACCATGCCGAGGCTCGGCATCGACGACAGCAGGCCCGCCTTGGCCAGGTCCAGATTGCGTTCGGTGTGCAGCGTCGGGATGAGGAACGCCGCGCCGTTGATGAAGACGTTCGCGCACAACGTCGCTGCCAGCGCGATCGCGAGCATCGACCAGCGGCGCAGCGTGCTGATCGATTCGACGGACATGCCTTCATGGTGGCATAGCGATCTCAGCATATTGAATCATCATCTCGTATATTGAGACAGCGCCGGGTGGGAGTGGCTGCCGATGGCCGCATCGTCGCCCACTAGGCTGGGCTGATGCGTCTAGGCCGAATCGCCAGCCCCGATGGGGTCGCCTTCGTCAGCATCGAGGGATCGCCCGATGACCCGGCCGCAGCCGTCCGGGAGATCGCCGAGCACCCGTTCGGCAACCCGACATTCACCGGGCGACAGTGGCCGCTTGCCGATGTCCGGCTGCTGGCCCCGATCCTGGCCAGCAAGGTGGTCTGCATCGGCAAGAACTATGCCGCGCACATCGCGGAGATGGGCGGTGAGGCGCCGACGGATCCGGTCATCTTCATGAAGCCCAACACCGCGATCGTCGGGCCCAACATCCCGATCCAGCTGCCTGCGGATGCCAATCCCGTGCACTTCGAGGGTGAGTTGGCCGCCGTCATCGGCAGGCCCTGCAAGGACGTGCCCGCCGCACGGGCTGCCGAAAACATTCTCGGCTACACCATCGCCAACGATGTCTCGGCGCGCGATCAGCAGAAGAAGGACGGCCAGTGGATACGCGCGAAGGGCCATGACACGTTCTGCCCCGTGGGGCCGTGGATCGACACCGACGTCGACCCGTCCGACGTCGCGATCCGCACCGAGGTCAACGGTGAGGTCAAGCAGGACAGTCGGACCTCGATGATGGTGCATGACGTCGGCGCGATTGTGGAATGGATCTCGGCGGTGATGACGCTGCTGCCCGGCGATCTCATCCTGACGGGAACACCCGACGGGGTCGGCCCGATCGAAAACGGCGACACAGTCAGCATCACCATCGAAGGCATCGGCACCTTGACCAATCCCGTTGTGCGCAAGGGAAAGTCATGACCGCCGCGGACAAGGTTCGCGTTCGGTTCTGCCCCTCGCCGACCGGCACGCCGCACGTCGGCCTGATTCGCACGGCACTGTTCAACTGGGCGTACGCACGCCATACCGGCGGGGACTTCGTCTTCCGGCTCGAAGACACCGATGCCGAACGCGATAGCGAGGAAAGCTATCTCGCGCTGCTGGACGCGCTGAGCTGGCTCGGCCTGAACTACGACGAGGGCCCGGAGGTGGGGGGACCGTACGGGCCCTACCGGCAGTCCGAGCGTCGCGATATCTACCGCGACGTGGTGGCGCGGCTGGTGGCCGCGGGGGAGGTGTACGAGGCGTACTCCACACCAGAAGAGGTGGAGGCGCGCCACGTCGCCGCGGGCCGAAACCCGAAGCTGGGCTACGACAATTTCGATCGCGACCTGACCGACGAACAGCGCGCCGGCTACCGCAAGGAGGGTCGCAGGCCGGTGCTGCGGCTGCGCATGCCCGACGAGGACATCACGTGGAATGACCTCGTGCGCGGCGAAACGACGTTTGCGCCGGGCAGCGTGCCGGATTATGCGCTCACCCGTGGCAGCGGAGACCCGTTGTACACGTTGGTCAACCCGGTGGACGACGCGTTGATGAAGATCACCCACGTAATGCGTGGCGACGACTTGCTGTCATCGACGCCGCGTCAGATCGCGCTGTACCAGGCGCTGATCCGGATCGGTGTCGCCGAGCGCATACCGGAGTTCGGACACCTACCCGCCGTGCTCGGCGAGGGCACCAAGAAGCTGTCCAAGCGCGACCCGCAGTCCAACCTGTTCCTGCACCGCGACCGAGGGTTCATCCCGGAGGGCCTGCTGAATTACCTGGCGCTGCTGGGCTGGTCGATCGCCGACGACCGCGACGTCTTCAGCCTCGACGAAATGGTGGCTGCCTTCGACGTCGTCGACGTCAACTCCAATCCCGCCCGGTTCGACCAGAAGAAGGCCGACGCACTGAACGCCGACCACATTCGGCTACTCGGCGAGGAGGACTTCACCGAACGGCTCCGGGTGTACTTCGACGCCCATGCCTATGACACCGGGCTCGACGACAAGCAGTTCACCGAGGCCGCCAAATTGGTACAAACCCGCATCGTCGTCCTCGCCGACGCGTGGGACCTGTTGAAGTTCCTCAACGATGCGGAGTTCGCGCTCGACGAGAAGGCCGCCGCGAAGGAACTCGGCGCCGCTGCGGAACCAGTTCTCGCCGCGGCGTTGACCGCGCTCGACGGGGTCGAGGATTGGCGAACCGACAATATTGAGACAGCCCTCAAGGTTGCACTGTTGGAAAACCTGGCGCTCAAACCGCGCAAGGCGTTCGGTCCGATCCGGGTGGCCGCGACCGGAGCATCGGTCAGCCCGCCGCTATTCGAGTCGTTGGAACTGCTCGGTCGCGACCGCAGCCTGCAGCGGCTCGGCGCGGGCCGAGACCGCGCGGCCGCCGCAGCGACCGAGGCGTGACAAGGCGACGCGGAAATCTTTGGTAATCTGCACGTCGGCCCGGCATGACAGGCGGTACTTCCGCCATCGGCTTGCCTGGCTCGAAAACGGCCTGTGACCAGCGGTTACAGGTGGCCAATGGGGTATGGTGTAATTGGCAACACAGCGGTTTCTGGTACCGCCATTCTAGGTTCGAGTCCTGGTACCCCAGCCATCTGAGCGATTAGTGTCGGCATCAGCTCCTGAGCTATGCTGGCCCTCCGGAAAGTTCTGGCCCCCGTCGTCTAGCGGCCTAGGACGCCGCCCTCTCACGGCGGTAGCGTGGGTTCGAATCCCATCGGGGGTACAAGCGAGTGAGCCGAGAGACGCGGGAGCTCGCTCTCGTGTCCGAGGCGATTGAGCTTGACGACCACACATCCAATTACAGTCGGCGGGTCAGCGCTTCGGCCGCCGCAAGCAGGTCTGCGGCCCACCGGACTCCCGGCCGGCGTCCCATCCGATCGATCGGGCCTGACACCGATACCGCCGCGATCACGGTGCCTCGTCCATCGCGCACCGGCGCGGAGACACTGGCCACCCCCGGCTCACGTTCTGCAACGCTTTGCGCCCACCCACGCTTACGCACCTCTGCCAGTGTGCGGTCGGTGAATTTGGCCGTTGCGAGCACAGCCTGCTGCGTTGCGGGATCGCTGTATGCCAGCAGAATCTTCGCCCCTGAACCGGCGGTCATCGGCAGATGTGTGCCGACCGGCACCGTATCTCGAAGTCCGGCAGGCGGTTCCAGCGCGGCCACACAGATTCGCGACGTGCCCTCGCGGCGATAGAGCTGCACGCTCTCGCCGGTGATCTCGCGCAGTCTCGGCAACACCGCGGCGCCTGCGGCCAACAGCGGGTCGTTGACCTGGCCCGCCAACTCGACCAATCCAGGCCCGAGTCGCCAACGGCCCTCGGCGTCCCTGGTGAGTAACCGGTGAACTTCCAGCCCCGCGGCGAGTCGGTGGGCGGTGGCCCTCGGTAGGCCTGTCCGCTCGCACAGTTCGGCCAGCCCGCACGGTGCGTCGGCGACTGTGTGCAGCACGCCCACCGCTTTGTCCAACACGCCGATGCCGCTATCCTGTCTCACAGGGAGATACTAGCGTTCCAGATTGTGAGATGGTCAAGTATGACAACCGAAGCCCGGCCCCGCACCATGGCGGAGAAGGTATGGGACGACCACGTCGTCGCCGTCGGCGGCGGCGCCGGCGAAGCCCGCGAACCCGACCTGATCTACATCGACTTGCACCTCGTGCACGAGGTGACCAGCCCGCAGGCGTTCGACGGGCTGCGGCTTGCGGGCCGCGGCGTCCGGCGACCGGATCTGACGATCGCCACCGAGGATCACAACGTGCCGACGATCGACATCGACAAGCCGATCGCCGATCCGGTATCGCGCACTCAGGTCGAAACGCTGAGACGCAACTGCGAAGAGTTCGGCGTCCGGCTGTACCCGATGGGCGACATCGAGCAGGGCATCGTGCACATCATCGGGCCGCAACTCGGTCTGACGCAGCCCGGCATGACGATCGTCTGCGGCGACAGTCACACATCCACCCACGGCGCATTCGGTTCGATCGCGATGGGCATAGGGACGTCGGAGGTTGAGCATGTGCTCGCCACGCAGACGTTGCCGCTGCGTCCGTTCAAGACGATGGCGATCAATGTCGACGGCAGACTACCGGCGGGGGTCAGCGCGAAGGACATCATTCTCGCGGTCATCGCGAAGATCGGCACCGGCGGCGGGCAGGGCCACGTCATCGAGTACCGGGGGAGCGCCATCGAAGCGCTGTCGATGGAAGGCCGGATGACGATATGCAATATGAGCATCGAGGCCGGCGCACGCGCAGGAATGGTCGCGCCTGACGAAACGACGTATGAATTCCTGCGCGGTCGTCCGCACGCGCCGAAGGGTGCGGACTGGGATGCGGCCGTCGTGGCATGGGACCGGTTGCGTACGGATGAGGGTGCCGAGTTCGACACCGAGGTGTACATCGATGCGGCGACGCTGAGCCCGTTCGTCACCTGGGGCACCAATCCGGGACAGGGTGTTCCGCTGTCTGAAGCGGTGCCCGATCCGGAGTTGATGTTCGATGACGCCGAACGGCAATCCGCCGAGAAGGCCCTGACGTACATGGATCTTCAACCCGGTACAGCGATGCGCGACATCCCGGTGGACGTCGTTTTCGTGGGTTCGTGCACGAATGGGCGCATCGAGGATCTACGTGTGGTGGCCGACGTACTGCGCGAACGCAAGGTTGCCGACGGGGTGCGGATGCTCGTGGTGCCGGGTTCAATGCGGGTGCGCGCGCAGGCCGAATCGGAGGGGCTGGGCGAGATATTCACAGCCGCTGGTGCGGAGTGGCGGCAGGCCGGTTGCTCGATGTGCCTCGGCATGAACCCCGACCAGCTGTCGCCGGGACAGCGGTGCGCGTCGACGTCCAACCGAAATTTCGAGGGCAGACAAGGTAAGGGTGGCCGAACGCACCTGGTGTCGCCCGCCGTCGCAGCCGCGACCGCTGTGCGCGGCACATTGTCATCGCCCGCAGACCTGAGCCGTTAGAGGAGATAAACAATGGATGCGTTCCGCACCCATACCGGCATCGGCGTGCCACTGCGCCGATCGAATGTCGACACCGACCAGATCATCCCGGCGGTGTATTTGAAGCGGGTCACCCGAACGGGTTTCGAGGACGGACTGTTCGCGTCGTGGCGCAACGACCCTTCGTTTGTTCTTAATTTGAGCCCGTTCGATAAGGGGTCGGTATTGGTCGCCGGGCCCGATTTCGGCACCGGTTCATCGCGCGAACACGCGGTGTGGGCGCTCATGGACTACGGCTTCCGGGTCGTAATCTCGTCTCGATTCGCTGACATTTTTCGCGGCAATGCGGGTAAGTCGGGGCTACTGGCGGCAGAAGTTGCCCAAGATGATGTCGAACTGTTGTGGAAGCTGATCGAGCAACAGCCGGGACTGGAAATCACTGTGAATCTTCAAGATCGCAATGTCGCCGCCGGAACGGCGCTGTTGCCGTTCAAGATTGACGATTACACGGCATGGCGACTGCTTGAAGGTCTCGACGATATAGGCCTTACGCTGCGCAAACTCGACAAAATCGAGTCTTATGAATCCAATCGCCCGGAGTGGAAACCGCGCACGCTGCCGACCCCCGGATAGCACTCGACACGGTCGAAATTAAAGGCCGCTAAACCGGTTCTTCCAGACCCCCGCCAGCGGTCAAGGGAGGCAAGCGGATTGCGAAAATCGGCATCAGCAACGCCTGAAATTGCGCGTGGCTCTTGGAAATCAGTGCTATTTGGTATTACCGTGTCCTCTAGTCGGTCCAAGGTGGATCACTGGTGTGGAGGTTTTGCATGAACAAAGCAGAGCTGATCGACGTACTCACGAAGAAGCTCGACGTCGACCGCCGCTCGGCTACCGAAGCGGTGGAGAACGTTGTTGACACCATCGTGCGTGCGGTACATAACGGTGACAGTGTCACCATTACCGGTTTCGGCGTATTCGAACAGCGCCGTCGTGCAGCCCGTGTGGCGCGTAATCCGCGTACGGGCGAGACAGTGAAAGTGAAACCAACGTCCGTGCCGGCATTCCGGCCCGGCGCTCAGTTCAAAGCGGTTGTCTCTGGCGCACAGCGCCTCCCGGCGGAAGGACCTGCAGTGAAGCGTGGAAGTGGTACCGGTGCGGCCAGGAAGGCCGTCGCCCGGAAGGCGGTGAAGCGTGCCGCAGTCAGGAAGGCTGTGAAGCGTGCCGCGGTCAAGAAGGCTGTGAAGCGCAACGTCGCCAAGAAGGCTGTGAAGCGCAGCGCCGCCAAGAAGGCTGTGAAGCGCAGCGCCGCCAAGAAGGCAGTGAAGCGCAGCGCAGCCAAGAAGGCAGTGAAGCGCAGCGCAGCCAAGAAGGCAGTGAAGCGCAGCGCAGCCAAGAAGGCAGTGAAGCGCAGCGCAGCCAAGAAGGCTGTGAAGCGCGGCGCCGCCAAGAAGGCAGTGAAGCGCAGCGCCGTCAAGAAGGCAGTGCGCAGGGCGCCGGCCAAGGGCCGTCGCTAGGTTCTAGTCAAATACGCCGTGGGTCAGACAGACCCACGGCGTATTTGCGCGGCGAGACCGGTCAGACGACTTCGGCTTCGAAAACCGCGACCGGCCCCGACCGTATGAACGGTGCGTGTGTGGCGGAAGCCCGCACTGGTCAACAAGCGCGCGTACTCCGCTTCCGTACGTTCCTTACCCGAGGCGGCCACCAGCATTTCGAGGCTGAGCAGCTTCGATAGATGCTCACGGTCGTCGTCCGGAACGACGCTTTCGATGATCAACAGCTTCGCGTGGGCGGGCATCGCCGCGTGAAGGTTGCGCAGTATCTGCAGAGATTTCTCGTCGTCCCAGTCATGGATGATGTGCTTGACCACGTAGGCGTCACCGTCGGCGGGTACCGATTCGAAGAATGATCCGCCGGCCGGCGTGCACCGATCAGATACACCCGCAGCGTCGAGAGCCGCCGGCGCGCCCGCGACAACGACTCCGCGTCGAATAGAACGCCACGAGTCTGCGGCCACTTCGCCAGGATGGCGCTGAGCAGCAGGCCGTGGCCGCCGCCGACATCCACGATCGTGCCGAAGCGGGAGAAGTCGTACGCGGCCACCACCATCGGGGTTTCCATTTTCGAGATGCTGGTCATCGCTTCGTTGAACACCGCCGCGAAGTCGGGAACTTCCTCGAGCCAGTCGAAGTCGGTTTGGCCTCTCAGCGCTGCGATGGCGGACTGGCCCGTACGCACCGACCGCGAAGGGAGTCGGGCGCGTCGGCGCGTAATGCCTCTCCCATCGGGGTGAGTGCGAACCGGCGGTCACCCCGCTGCGAGAAAAACCCTTGGCTCGCGAGCAGACGCAACAGTCGGTACACGGCATCAGGGTGCGCGCCGACGCGGTCGGCGACGGCCTCGGCGGTCTGCGGCCCGTCGGACAGCGCTTCGACGATACCGAGCTTCGTCACGGTGTACACAGCTTGGGCTAGCCACGATCCGGTCATGATGTCGAGCACGTTCGCGGTCGGGGGCTGGCCGGCTATTTCTTGGTGGCCAGCGGACTACCGATGTGGTCGGCCGCCACCAAACGGCCCTGCCATGATGACATCACCCATGTGCTGCCCTTGCGGTTGCGCGACTTGTCGGGGCGCACACCGTCGTGTTCGCACCACCATGCGATCAGGTCGGGAATGACCTTTCCCTGCGTGCAGATCACCGGTGTGCCTTCGGCGGCGGCGATCTCGAGAATTCGGCGGCGGCCCGCCTTTCGGTCATCCGCGTAGGCTTCCTCGGTCAGCAGCGGCTCGTTGTTAATCTGCACACCGAGTTCTTCGGCCAGCGGTTCGATCGTCTGGTGGCAGCGTGTCCGGTCCGCGGCGTACAGCGTGTCAGCGCCGAAGGCGAGCAACTGGCCGACCAGTGATTCGGCTTGAGCGCGGCCGCGTTTGTCCAACGGGCGCTTCTGATCGTCGCCCTTGAACCGGGACTTGCTGCCTGCGGTGCCGTGCCGAACGATTAAAAGGGTTCTGGTGTCGACAGGCAGCTTGGCGAACCGGCGCAACACCTTGCGGTCGTGCGGATATCCGAGCTGTTTGATCGCGGCATCCACCGGCAGCCACTTCATCTCGTCGACTTCGGAATTCGGCGTGAAGTCGCCATTGACGCTGCGTGCCGCCCAGTACCGAACTTTCTTGATGCCCTGTTCGACTGGATAGCTCACCGGTAGGAGCCGCCTGCCGAGATGCGACCGATAGCCGGTCTCCTCGTACACCTCCCGCACAGCGGTGACCGGTTCGGTCTCCCCGGGATCGACCTTGCCCTTAGGGAGTGACCAGTCGTCGTAACGCGGGCGGTGAATCACCGCCACTTCGGGTGAGTCGCCGCAGGAGCGCCACAACACCGCACCGGCCGCGAGCACGGCCTTGTTCGCGGGGTCCGCGTCGAAAGGAGGGGTCTCCTTTGGCACCTCAACTCCTGCAGGTCATTCGAACCCGCTCGTCGACTTGCACAGCGGGGCCGGATTTCAAGGGTGCCGGTGGCGTTCCATGAGCCACACCTGGTGATCGCGCACCGTCTGGCCCTCCTGCGGTGACGCGGTCCAACCTGCGTCGGCGCCCAGTTCCCAGCACCGGGTCTCCGGATTCATCGTCGACTCGAACATCTCGTCCAGTTGCGCCTTCAGCCTCGGATCCTTCACTTCAGCCATCACCTCAACCCGCCGGTCGAGATTACGATGCATCATGTCGGCACTGCCGATCCAGAACTCGTCGATGGCGCGGAAGTGAATAATTCGCGAGTGTTCGAGGAATCGCCCCAGAATCGAGCGCACGACGATGTTCTCGGAGTAGCCGGGGACGCCCGGCCGCAGCGCGCAAATGCCCCGCACGACTACTTCCACCTTCACGCCAGCCTGTGAGGCACGGTAGAGCGCGTCGATCACCTGCTCGTCCACCAACGCGTTGGCCTTCAGCCGGATCCGGCCCTCGCCGCCCGCGCGCGTGGCGACGGCTTCCCGTTCAATGCGCTCGATGATGCCCCTGCGCACACCCTGCGGGGCCACCAACAGGTTTCGGTACGAGTCCTTGCGTGAGTAACCCGTCAGCGAGTTGAACAGATCGGTGAGGTCGGCGCCGATGTCGGGGGCGGCGGTCAGCAGCCCGACATCCTCGTAGAGCCGGGCGGTCTTCGGGTTGTAGTTACCGGTGCCGACATGACAGTAGCGCCGGATCGCCGAGCCTTCCCGGCGTACGACCAGACATGTCTTGCAGTGCGTCTTGAGCCCGATCAACCCGTACACCACGTGCACGCCTGCCTGCTCGAGTGCCCGTGCCCACTTGATGTTGGCCTGCTCGTCGAACCGCGCCTTGATTTCCACCAACGCGACGACCTGCTTGCCCGCCGATGCGGCATCGATCAGCGCGTTGACGATCGGGGAGTCGCCCGACGTGCGGTACAGCGTCTGTTTGATCGCCAGCACATTCGGGTCCGCGGCGGCCTGTTCGATGAATCGCTGCACGGTGGTCGAGAACGAGTCGTACGGGTGGTGGACGAGGACATCGCCGTCGCGCAGCGTCGCGAAGATGCTCTTCGGTGTTTCCCGTTCGCCGAACGCGGGCGGGGTGGCGGGCACGAACGGCGGATCCTTGAGGGCCGGACGGTCGACGCCGTAGATCTGCCATAGCGACGAAAGGTCAAGCAGTCCCGGCACCTCGATGACGTCACCCGGATTCACGTCGAGCTCGCGCAGCAGTAGCTCCAGCATGTTCTCGGTCATGTCGTCGGCGACTTCGAGGCGTACCGGGGAGCCGAATCGCCTACGCGCCAGCTCCCGTTCGAGCGCCTGCAGCAGATCCTCGTCGCGGTCCTCTTCCACCTCGAAGTCCGCATTGCGGGTGATGCGGAACGCGTGGTGCTCGACGATCTCCAAGCCGGGGAACAACACCGTCAGGAACGCCGAGATCAGTTCCTCCATCGGCAGGAAGCGCAATGCGCCGTCCCGGGTGTCCAGCTCGACAAAGCGGTCGACGTTGTCGGGCACCTTGATTCGGGCGAAGTGCTGACCGCCGTCGTCGGGGTGTTTCACGGTGATGGCGAGGTTCAGGCTCAGCCCGCTGACGAACGGGAACGGATGCGCCGGGTCCACCGCCAACGGTGTCAGCACCGGGAACACCTGCTCGTGGAAGTAGGTCGACAGCCGGTCCCGCTCGGCGTCGTCGAGCTCTGCCCACGTGACGATCAGGATCCCCTCGTCGGCCAGCGACGGGCGGACCGAGTCCAGGAACACGTGCGCGTGCCTGCTGGCGATCTGCTGCGTGCGTTCACTGATGCGCCGCAGTTGCTCACGCGGTGACAGGCCGTCGGCGGAGCGCACCGACAAACCCATCTCGTCGCGTCGTTTCAGACCGGCCACCCGCACCATGTAGAACTCGTCGAGGTTCGACGCGAAGATCGCGAGAAACTTGGCGCGCTCCAGGAGCGGAAGCGACGTGTCGGCGGCCAGCGCAAGCACCCGGGCGTTGAAGTCAAGCCAGCTCAGCTCGCGGTTGAGATACCTGTCATCGGGCAGCGCATTGTCGACTGCCGGTGCTGTCGCCGCTGGTGGCGCTACGGGCGCCGAACCGCCCGGCACCACGTCGGCGCCGTCGGGTCGAACTCGTGCCTCGGCTTCAGTCATTCCCTCGATCATTCCTCATCGGCCAGCCGAACTGCTACCGGCGGCCAAATATCCTCAACGGCTGTTTACCTTGGCCGTCCGATCGCCTGCGTCGTCGCAGCCCCAACTCCGAGGCGGCGCGCCACCATCAGGTCGTCGGGAGTGTCGATATCGCAGCGCAGTCCGGGCCACGCCCCGGTCAGCTCGATGGCCCCCGAGTGCTGATGCCGTCGTGCCGAATCCGGTCCGAACTCAGGCTCCAAGGGCACTCCGAAGGCAAACAGTGCGGCGGTGCCGGTGCCGTGCCTATCGCCGACGAAACTGCGGGGGTAGCCGCGGGCCATAGTGATCGCCTCCGCCAACTCCTGCGGCTGCAGAGCCGGTAAATCACCTTGCAGTGCAACGACATTCGGCGTGGACTCGCGGACGACAGCCTCCGCCGCGACAATCGCGTTGTTCAGCGGGTTGCGGTGGCCGTCCGGTGTCGGGTCGGTGAGCACCAGTGCGCCCATCGCCTGTGCGGCATCGGCAGCAATCTCGTCCGGCGTGACGACGGTGACCGTCTGCAGCGCAGGCACCGCAAGCGCGGCCTTGATGGTGTCGACCATCATGGCCAACACCACGTTCTCCCTGGTGCCTGCGGAGAACACTGGGGCGAGCCTCGTCTTTGCGGCGGCGAGCCGCTTGACGGCGATGACCAATCCGACGTCAGCTGGCGCGCCGGTCTGCGTGCCGCTCATGAAGACCCATCCTGCCAGTCCAGACAGCCGCGGCAGTCCGGGCGTCGGCCCAACGCGCCACGCTAGTGTGAAGCCGTGGTCGAGGCGGCGGTGATGGGGGCCGGTGCATGGGGAACTGCGCTGGCCAAGGTGTTGGCGGACGCGGGCAACGGCGTGACGTTGTGGGCCCGCCGTCCGGAGCTGGCCGACGAGATCAACAACACGCATCGCAATCCCGAGTATCTCGGCGACGTCGCGCTGCCGAAATCGATCCGGGCCACCAGTGACCCCGGTGAAGCGCTTGCAGGAGCGTGCACGGTGCTGCTTGCGGTGCCGTCGCAGACGCTTCGGGCCAATCTGACCGACTGGGCCGGTCTCCTCGGCGACGACGTGACCCTGGTCAGCCTGGCCAAGGGTATTGAGCTTCAGACCTTGATGCGGATGAGCCAGGTGGTCGTTCAGGTGACCGGCGCCGATCAGTCGCGGGTGGCCGCCGTCACCGGCCCCAACCTGGCCAGCGAAATCGCTGAGGAGCAACCCGCGGCCACCGTCGTCGCCTGCGCGGACTCCGGTCGTGCGGTCACCCTGCAGCGGGCGCTGGCCACCAAATACTTCCGTCCGTACACCAACGCCGACGTCATCGGCGCCGAGGTCGGCGGTGCATGCAAGAACGTCATCGCGTTGGCCTGCGGCATGGCGGCCGGGGTAGGGATGGGCGAGAACTCGGTGGCGGCGATCATCACTCGAGGGTTGGCCGAGATCATGCGGCTGGGAATCGCGTTGGGCGCCAAACCCGCCACCCTGGCCGGCCTGGCGGGAGTCGGCGACCTCGTCGCAACGTGCACGTCGCCGCATTCGCGGAACCGTACGTTCGGTCAGCGCCTCGGCACGGGGGAGTCGCTGGAAGCGGCGAAACTCGCGGCAGGCGGGCACATCGCCGAAGGCGTCACATCGTGCGAGTCGGTGCTGGCACTTGCGGGCAGCTACGACGTCGAGATGCCGTTGACCGACGCGGTACATAGGGTGTGCCACAGGGGATTGTCCGTGCCCGAGGCGGTCGCGCTTCTGCTGGGCCGCAGCACCAAGCCGGAGTAACCGATATGAGCGTCCCGTACGGTGATTCCACTCGCAGCGTGAAAGCCGTTGGTTTCGAAGCTATTCCGGGTGGAGCAGTGGCACCGCCACCTGTCCCCGCTTCCGCATACCACATCCCGTCCAGCGAGGACGACTCACTCGACACCTATGGCCGCAGGTCGAACCCGACCTGGCGGCACCTGGAGACGGCGTTAGCCGAACTCGAAGGCGCCTCTGCGGCTTTGACATTCGGGTCCGGCATGGCGGCGATCACGTCGGTGCTGAGAGTGCTCACCCGCCCGGGCGCTACGTTGGTCGTACCTGCAGACGGCTATTACCAGGTGCGACGTTATGCGAGGGAATATCTTGCGCCGCAAGGCATCACCGTCATGGAGGCGACGTGCGCGGATATCATCGATGCCGCCGCGGGTGCCGACGTGGTGCTCGCCG
Organism: uncultured Actinomycetota bacterium; assembly: GCA_963713225.1. Classification (GTDB taxonomy): domain Bacteria; phylum Actinomycetota; class Actinomycetes; order Mycobacteriales; family Mycobacteriaceae; genus Mycobacterium. The sequence continues at coordinate 117,258 of CAVQLB010000012.1, forward strand.
AAACGCCGTCGAACCCGGGCCTGGACGTTGTCGATCTTCATCGCCTGGCGATGACGTGTCGCGGTCGCGGCGCGACGCTCGTCGTCGACAACACCACCGCGACTCCGCTCGGGCAGCAGCCGTTGTCACTGGGTGCCGACCTGGTGGTGGCCAGCGCAACCAAGACACTGTCGGGTCATCACGACCTTCTCGCGGGGTATGTCGCGGGCAGTCATGCCGATCAGATGGCGGCGATCGAACACGAGCGTCTGCTCGCGGGCCCGATCCTGGGTGCGTTCGAGGCGTGGATGGTGCTGCGCAGCATCGGCACCGCGGGTCTGCGGTTCGAACGCCAATGCCAGAACGCGCTCGCGCTGGCGATGACGTTGCGCAAGCATCCCGCCGTGCGGTCGGTGCGGTACCCGGGCCTTCCGGACGACCCGTCGCACGAGGTCGCCAACCGGCAGATGAAGCGCTTCGGCGGAATCGTGGCGGTGGAGCTCGACAACGCCGCGGCGGTGCACGCGCTTGTGGAGCGCAGCACCCTGCTCATCTCCGCGACGAGCTTCGGCGGCATCCACAGTTCGGTGGACCGCCGGGCCCGGTGGGGCGACCCGGTCGGCGAGGGTTTCGCACGTCTCTCGTTCGGCATCGAGGACACCGATGACCTGATCGCCGATATCGAACAGGCGCTGCGCTAAGGCCGGGCGGCAGCGCCGGGCTGCTAGTGCCGGCTCGCGACGGAGGACAGGAACCGTTCAGCGGCTTCGACGTCGAGTTCGTTGTCGGCCGACACGACGGCCTGCACGGCGTAGCCGTCTTGGTAGAAGATCAGAGAACGGGTCGGTGCCTTCTTGCCGTCGCGGTTCAAGTTGAAGGTGACCTCGCGGGTTTCGACGCCCTCGAAACTTCCGGTATTCCGTGCGATCTCTTCGGTCGTGCCTCCGTAGCTCGCTTCTAATCTGTCGACCGTTTCGTCAAGGGGACGTGGGTCGGCGCCATTCATGGGGGCCTCGGCGAGGCCGTACATGATGTCGCCAGACTCTGCCTCGGTGACTTGCATCAACGCGTCGCTGCCGGGCACCGGGATCGTCCGGGTTGTCGGCGGTTCCGGGAACTCTGCGACGTACCGGCCCGACCCGCTGGTCGCCTCGTACCAGTCTGGTTCGGATGACATGTATGCGACCGCGGCGACAACGACGAGCGTCGTCATCACGAGTATGAGAAGGGCCCAGAGCCGCTTGCGCATCGGAAATCGTTCTCCTCGCCGTGCAGTTTAGGCGCTGCCGACATGCGACCAACGGCGTTTGACCAGGTCGCGGTGGTAGAACATGCGGGCTTCGGCGAGGGCGGTAGCCTCTCTAGGTTGTGACTGCCCGCTACCAGTCCGGCTCCGCCGGTCGTGTCCGTGTTGCCGTCGTCTACGGCGGACGCAGCTCCGAGCACGCAATCTCATGCGTTTCCGCAGGTAGTATCCTCCGTCACCTCGATCCAGAGCGTTTCGAGGTGGTGGCGGTCGGCATCACTCCGCAGGGTTCGTGGGTGCTGACCAACGCAGAGCCGGACACGTTGGCGATCGCCGACGGTCGGCTCCCCGAGGTGAGTGGCGCGTCGGGCACCGCGTTGGCATTATCTGCCGACCCTGTCCACGGCGGTGAACTGATATCCCTGGGTCAAGGCGCGGCGGGGGAGCTGCTGGCCTCCGTCGACGTCGTGTTCCCGGTGTTGCACGGGCCGTACGGCGAGGACGGCACCATTCAGGGACTGCTCGAACTAGCAGGGGTGCCGTACGTCGGCGCCGGGGTGCTGGCCAGCGCGGCGGGCATGGACAAGGAGTTCACCAAGAAGCTACTCGCCGTCGAGGGGCTGCCGATCGGCGACCACGCCGTGCTCCGGCCACACCAGCAGACGCTCGAACTCGAGGCGCGCGAACGGCTCGGGCTGCCGGTGTTCGTCAAACCGGCCCGCGGCGGATCGTCGATCGGGGTCAGCAGGGTCACGGCGTGGGATCTAATGCCCGCCGCGATCGCCGAAGCCCGCAAGCATGATCCCAAGGTGATCGTCGAAGCGGCCGTGCCCGGTCGCGAACTCGAGTGCGGTGTCCTCGAATTCCCCGACGGCAGGGTCGAAGCGAGCACGGTCGGCGAGATCCGGGTGGCCGGAGTGCGCGGCCGGGAAGACGCCTTTTACGACTTCGCCACCAAATACCTAGATGACGCCGCGGAGCTCGACGTACCCGCCAAGGTCGACGACGAGACCGCGCAGCAGGTGCGCCAGCTGGCGATCTGCGCCTTCCGCGCCATCGACTGCCAGGGCCTGGCCCGTGTCGACTTCTTCCTGACCGACGACGGCCCGGTGATCAACGAGATCAACACCATGCCCGGATTCACCACGATTTCGATGTATCCGAGGATGTGGGCTGCCAGCGGCGTGGACTATCCGACCTTGTTGGCGGCGATGGTGGACACCGCGCTCGCCCGGGGCACCGGGCTTCGCTAGCGGACCGGACCCGCGTCGACCGGTTTGGCGTTCAGCGTTCGCGAGATTACTTCGGAAATCTGCTGGATCGGCGTTGGGCCCGACCCGTGCGGCAGCGTCAGGGCTATATATACCGGGCGGTCCACGGCGAACCAGGTACTCCGGCCCTCGTCGCCAATCTCGAACCACTGCACGGCGTCGACGACCTGGATGGGTGCACCGACGACGAATTCGGCCGGGCGGTCCAGGCCGCACCGCAAGATAACGGGTTCGGCATCGGACGCCGCTCGCCACGCCGCCGCCCCGGTCGGAGCAGGGTCGGCCGCCGGGGCGCGCCGGTAGTCGCCCAGCTCATCGGGCAACGCGGCCATCAGGGCGCCGCACTCTGGACTTTCCGCCCGCGGGGCGGGCACCGACGCGATGGGGACCGGTTGTTGGTCCGATGGTGACTGCCGGACGAGCGCGATCGCCAGCACCGCGACGATCGCCGTGACAGCCACCGCGACCGCGGCGATCAGCAGGGATCGCGGCGGCCCGTCCCCGCTGCCGTCGGTCGTGGGTGCCACGAGGGCAACTCTAGGGGCGGGCTCCGTCGGCGATGGGGCAGGTCAGCGTGCGCGTGATGCCCGCGACCTGCTGGACGCTGGGTACGACCGTGTCTTGCAGGTCGCTCATCGTGTCCGCGCCGATGCGCACGACGACGTCATACGGACCGGTGACGTACTCGGCGGACAGCACACCGGCCAGCTCGGCCAGCTGCTTGGCGACGACTTCGGCGCGGCCCACGTCGGTCTGGATCAGCATGAAAGCCTCGACCACCCGCAGTCGCCTCCATTCGCTGCATAGACTCCACGCCGCAGGGACCAAACGTACCGCAGGTCCGCCCGGTGTTCAGCGCACGAACGAGTGGGGCAGGAGGTGCCATGGCGACCGACGAGCCGGCCGACAGCCTGGCTGGGCTGGGGGAGTTCGCCGTCATCGACCGGCTCGTCGCCGGCCGTGACCAGCCCGCGGCGGTCGCCGTGGGCCCTGGCGACGATGCCGCCGTAATCGCGACGGCGGACGGGCGGACGGTGGTGTCCACCGACATGCTCGTCGAAGGCAGACACTTCCGGCTGGACTGGTCGTCGCCGCACGACGTGGGCCGCAAGGCCATCGCGCAGAACGCCGCCGACATCGAGGCCATGGGCGCCGCGGCAACCGCGTTCGTCGTCGCGTTCGGCGCGCCCGGTGGCACCTCCGCCGAGCAGGCGCAGGAACTCGCCGACGGCATGTGGCAGGAAGCCGGGGGGCTGGGCGCAGGCATCGTCGGCGGAGACCTGGTCAGCGCCCCGCAATGGGTGATCTCGGTGACCGTGTTCGGTGACCTCGCCGGGCGCACGCCAGTGCTGCGAGCCGGGGCGCGGGCAGGCGACACCCTGGCCGTCGTGGGTGAGCTGGGCCGATCCGCGGCGGGTTATCACTTGTGGCACAACGACATTGACGGGTTCGATGTCCTGCGCCGCCGGCATCTCGTGCCTCAACCGCCCTACGGTCAGGGTCGCGTCGCCGCCGACGGGGGCGCGACGGCGATGACGGACGTGTCGGATGGGTTGGTCGCCGACCTGCGACATATCGCCGAGGCGTCCGGCGTCGGCATCAACGTGTCCACCGCGGCGCTGACGGCCGACCGCGACGCCGTGTCCGCGGCCGCTGCCGCAGCGGATGCCGACCCGTTGGCATGGGTGCTCGGCGGCGGCGAGGACCATGCCCTAGTCGCGACGTTCCACGGAACACCGCCCGACGGCTGGCGGGTCATCGGGTCGGTGCTCGACGGGCCGCCACGGGTGCTGGTCGACGGGACTGACTGGGACGGAAATCCGGGCTGGCAGTCGTTTCAGTGAGCTGAGCCGCTAGGTTGACATCTCGTGACGGCACGCCCCCTGGATGAGCTGGTCGATGCGGGCTGGGCTCGCGCGCTGGAACCCGTCGGTGGTCAGGTCGCACAAATGGGGGAGTTCCTCAGGGCCGAGATCGCGGCAGGTAAACGGTACCTGCCCGCTGGGGAGAATGTGTTGCGAGCCTTCACATTTCCGTTCGATCAGGTGCGGGTGCTCATCGTCGGACAGGATCCGTACCCGACGCCGGGCCACGCGGTCGGGCTGAGCTTCTCGGTGGCCGCCGACGTGCGGCCGCTACCGCGCAGCCTGGAGAACATCTACAGGGAGTACGGCACCGACCTCGGCTATCCCGCCCCAGCCAACGGCGATCTCACGCCGTGGGCAGAGCGCGGGGTAATGCTGCTCAACAGGGTGCTGACCGTGCGACCGGGCAACCCGGCGTCACACCGTGGCAAAGGCTGGGAGGCGGTCACCGAGTGCGCGATCCGCGCGCTGGTGGCGCGGCAGCAGCCGATGGTGGCAGTGCTGTGGGGTCGTGACGCGTCCACCCTGAAGCCGATGCTCGACGGCAGCGGTTGCGTGGCGATCGAGTCGCCGCATCCCTCGCCGTTGTCGGCGTCGCGGGGATTCTTCGGTTCGCGACCGTTCAGCCGCGCCAACGAACTGCTCGCTGAGAGGGGTGCCGACCCGATCGACTGGCGGCTGCCCTAGCTGCGCTGCATGAAGCATCGAGCCTGCGGGGAGATCGTCATAACGCGCAGAATCGCGATCTGCCCGCAGTCTCGCGGGAGATTTTGAACGGCGGATCTAGCCGCGGGTGACCTTGCCGGCCTTGATGCAGGAAGTGCAGACGTTCATGCGCTTCTTGTTGCCGCCGGGGCGGGTCACGGCGTGCACACTCTGGATGTTCGGATCCCACCGGCGGCTGGTCCGGCGATGGGAATGCGACACCGACTTGCCGAAGCCGGGGCCTTTCCCGCAGATATCGCACACGGCAGCCATATGGAGAACTCCTCGAATCAGTACTCAGGGACCAACGACCGCGAACGGGTGACCCGACAACCTGACCAGGATACCGGGCCGCAAAGCGAACGCCAAAACGATGTCCACCGGCTGCGGACCAGGCGTGTCGATGTCACCGGTGATGTCCGGGCCAATGGATAGGCTGGCGCCCACCGGGAGGTCCGTCAATGGCGGTGGGAGGTGGGTGACAGATGGCCGAGTCGGGTCGGCGGCTGGATGCCCCAGCCCTGCGGGATTGGGCCCACACTTCGGTCAATGACCTGATCGCCCACACCGACGAGATCAACCGGCTGAACGTCTTCCCCGTCGCCGACGCCGACACCGGAATCAACATGCTGTTCACGATGCGCGCGGCATGGGCGCAGGCAGACCCGACCGCAGGGAGCGGTGACGTGGCATACGTGGCCACGGCCCTGGCCGACGGCGCGCTGCAGGGCGCGCGCGGCAACTCCGGGGTGATCCTGTCGCAGATCCTGCGCGGCCTGGCCGACGTCACCGCCCAAGCCGCCGCAGAGCGTGGCGGCGGGCTGATCGAGGTCGACGGCGTCGTGCTTGCCGCCGCACTGCGCCACGCGGTCGGCCTGGTCGTCGCCTCGATGGGCGAGTCGGTTCCGGGAACCATCGTGTCTGTGTTGCAGGCCGCCGCCGGGGCGGCCGAGGACGCCGGCTTCGATGACGCCGACCTGGCCGGCGTGGTTGCCGCCGCGGCCGAGGCAGCCGTGGTCGCACTCGACAAGACCATCGAGCAGCTCGATGTGCTCGCCGACGCGGGCGTGGTCGACGCGGGTGGGCGCGGGCTGCTGGTGCTACTCGACGCACTGTCCAAAACCGTGTCCGGTCGCGCGCCGGTCCGGCGCATCTATGTGCCGTCGCCCCCGGCCGTCGAGGTCACCGTCGCGGCACCCGCTCCACCGCGGTTCGAGGTGATGTACCTGCTGAGCGGCTGCGACCCCGACGGGGTTGAGCGGCTTCGGCAGCGGCTCGACGATGTGGGCGACTCGGTCGCCATCGCGGCGTCCTCTTCCGTCGGGGGCGGCCGTTACTCGGTGCACGTGCACTCCGACGACGCAGGCGGCGCGATCGAGGCCGCGCTGCCGTTCGGCACGCCGAGCCGGATTCAGATCACCGCGCTCACCGCGGCAGCAGGCACGCATGCGCCGGGCGGCTGGAGTCGCGAGCGAGCCGTGCTCGCGGTCGTCGACGGTGACGGAGCGGCGGCGCTTTTCACCGGCGAAGGCGCCCACGTCCTGCGGCCCGACCCCGATGCGACGGACCCGACGACCGCGGTGAGTGCCAAGCAGCTGCTGCGCGGCCTCGTCGATGCGGGCGCCGCCCAGATCATGGTGCTGCCGAACGGTTTTGTCGCGGCGGAGGAGCTCGTCGCGGGGTGCACGGCCGCGATCGGCTGGGGGATCGATGTGGTGCCCGTGCCTGCCGGGTCGATGGTGCAGGGGCTGGCCGCATTGGCCGTACACAACGCCGACCGGCAGGCGGTCGACGACGGCTACACGATGGCCCGCGCCGCCGCAGGTGCCCGGCACGGCTCGGTTCGGCTTGCCACCGAGGAGGCGCTGACGTGGGCGGGCAGCTGCCGGCCCGGCGACGGCCTCGGCATCGCCGGTGATGAGGTGCTGATCGTCGCGGACAACATCACCGCCGCGGGCGCGGGGCTGATCGACCTACTGCTTGTCGCGGGCGGCGAGCTGGTCACCGTGCTGAGCGGTGTCGACGTGGATCCCGCAGTCGGGGAAGCACTTCAGGAGCACGTGCACGCCCACCACCTCGGCACCGAGCTGGTGACCTATCACACCGGCCATCGCGGTGACGCGCTGCTGATCGGGGTGGAGTAGCCGTGGTCGCGCTGACTGACCGGCTCGACTACGTCATCGGCGGGACGAATGCGAAGAAGCTCGAGGAGCACTTCGGGATTCGGACCGTCAACGACCTGGTGCGGTACTACCCGCGCAAGTACAGCGAGGGCATGTCGGTCCGCGGTGAGGGCGAGGAGCTCGACCTCGAAGAGGGCGAACATGTCACATTCGTCGATGTCATCACCGACACCAAAGTCGGTGATATGAAGCCGGTCTTTGACAAGAGGACCAAGAAGAGGCGCCATCCCAAGTGGCTTCGGGTGACGTTGGGCGAGCATCGTCCCAAAGTCACCGCCACGTTCTTCAACGCCGGCTGGATGATCGACAAAGTGCCCATCGATACCCGGATCATGCTGTCCGGCGAGGTGAAGTACTTCAAGGGCGCGTTGCAGTTGTCGCATCCGGCGTTCCTGGTGTTGGAATCCCCAATTGGCAAAGAGATCGGCACCAAGTCGCTGAAAACCATCGCCAAGTCATCGGGGGCTACCGGTGACGAGCTGTTGTCGGCGTTCGAGCGTGATTTCTTCCCGATCTACCCCGCGAATGCCAAGGTGCAGAGCTGGGACATATACGCATGTGTGCGCCAGGTACTCGCTGTACTAGACCCGGTCGACGAGACGGTGCCGAAATCATTTGTGCGCGATCACAATTTGATGTCTGAAGACGAGGCACTTCGGGCGGTTCACCTCGCCGAGAACGCGGCAGAGCGCGAACGGGCCGTTGAACGCCTCACATACGACGAAGCGCTTGGGCTCCAGTGGGCGTTGGCGGCGCGGCGACACAGCGAACTGGGCGAATCGGGACCGCCGGCGCCGCCGAAGGACGACGGGCTGCTCGCAGCGATGACAGCGCGCCTGCCGTTCGAACTGACGCGCGGCCAACGCGAAGTGCTCGATGTGTTGTCGGAAGAACTCGCCGCGAGCCGTCCGATGAACCGGATGCTGCAGGGTGAAGTCGGCTCCGGGAAAACCATCGTGTCGGTATTGGCCATGCTGCAGATGATCGATGCCGGTTACCAATGCGCGCTGTTGGCGCCGACGGAGGTTCTCGCCGCCCAACATGCCCGGTCGGTACGCGATGTGATGGGTCCTCTGGGAATGGCGGGTCAACTCGGTGGCGAGGAGAACGCGACGCGGGTGGCCCTGTTGACGGGATCGATGACGGCGCAACAGAAGAAGCAGGTTCGCGACGAAGTCGCCGCGGGGGAGGCGGGGATCGTCATAGGTACACATGCGTTGCTGCAGGACGCGGTCGAGTTCCACCGGCTCGGCATGGTAGTCGTCGACGAGCAGCACCGCTTCGGTGTCGAGCAGCGAGACCGGTTGCGCGCCAAGGCACCTCAGGGATTGACGCCGCATCTGCTCGTAATGACCGCAACCCCGATCCCGCGTACGGTCGCTCTGACTGTTTACGGCGACCTGGAGACCTCGACGCTGCGCGAACTGCCCCGCGGTCGCCAGCCCATCGCCACTAACACGATCTTCGTGACCGAGAAGCCGCAATGGCTCGGCCGCGCCTGGCAGCGGATCATCGAAGAAGTAGGGCAGGGGCGACAGGCCTACATCGTGGCGTCGCGTATCGACGAGACCGATAAAGGGGACGAAAAGGACGGGCCCCCCGCCGCAACCGTTGTCGAGATGTTCGAGCATCTGAGCCACGGTGCGCTTTCGGGTCTGCGGCTCGGCTTGATGCACGGCCGACTGTCCGCCGACGAGAAGGACGCCGTGATGGCCGCCTTCCGGGCCGGCGAGATCGATGTCCTGGTGTGCACCACCGTCATCGAGGTCGGTGTCGACGTGCCCAATGCGACAGTCATGTTCGTGATGGACGCCGATCGGTTCGGCATCAGTCAGCTGCACCAGTTGCGCGGCCGCATCGGCCGCGGCGAGCATCCCAGCCTGTGTCTGCTCGCCACTCGGCTGCCGGAAGGGTCCAAGGCAGGCGAACGCCTGAAAGCGGTGGCGGGCACGCTGGATGGCTTTGAACTCGCCGATCTCGATCTGAGGGAGCGCCGCGAGGGAGATGTGCTGGGGTACAGCCAGTCCGGCCAGCCGATCACGCTGCGGTTCTTGTCGCTGTTCGAGCATCGGGAAGTCATCGAAACCGCAAAGGAGTTCTGCGACGCGTACTACCCGCAGGCCCCGTCTGATCCCGGAATGGCTCTACTCGCAGCGCAATTCACCGACACCGACCGCGTCGAGTACCTGGACAAGACATGAGCCGCAAACGGCTGACATCGCTGGCGTTCACCGTGGCCATGTTGACGGTGGTCGCGTATCAGACGGTGGCGTCGGCGGACCAGCGAGCCGCCTTGTTCATGGCGCAGGCCGAAATTCCCACCGTCGCATCCGGTGTCGATGTGCTGGCCGGTGTGGCCGAGGTGCCGCTGCGCATTCGCGGCCACGACTACCGCAGGTCGGCGTTCGGCGACTCGTGGACAGATGACAATCCGGCCCCTGGTGGCCACAACGGTTGCGACACCCGCAACGACATCCTCGAGCGCGACCTCGTCGACAAGACGTATGTGTCGATCAAGCGGTGCCCCAACGCCGTTGCCACCGGCACGCTGCGCGATCCGTACACCAACGCCACGGTCGCATTCGTGCGCGGCAATCAGGTCGGTGCGTCCGTGCAGATCGACCACATCGTGCCGTTGGCCCTGGCATGGGACCTCGGCGCGCGCGATTGGACCGAGGATAGGCGGCTGCGGTTCGCCAACGATCCCGCCAATCTGCTTGCGGTGGCGGGTCAGGCCAATCAGGACAAGGGCGACTCCGAGCCAGGGCTCTGGATGCCGGCCAACGTTGCGTTCCGATGCCAGTACGCCGTGCAGTTCATCGCGGTGCTGCGCGGCTACCGGCTTCCCGTCGATGCGCCGTCGGTGCCGGTATTGCGGGAAGCGGCGGCGACCTGCCCGACGGGCTGAGTTTCTGGCCGCTCTACAGGCGCTGGCCTAGGTGCCGGTGTAGGTCTCAGGATCGGGCCGGAAGCGGGTGCCGTCATCGAGGCCGTTGAGCGTCGCCATTTCGTCGTCGGTCAGCTCGAAGTCGAACACCTCGAGGTTCGACTTGATGCGCTCCGGCGACGACGAGCGGGGGATCACAATGTTGCCGAGCTGGATGCTCCAGCGGATCAGCACCTGTGCCGGGGTCTTGCCATGGGCCTGCGCTACCGCCGCGATCGTCGCGTTGTCCAGGAGCTTCCCGACCCCCAACGGGCCGTACGCCTCGGTCACGACGTCGCGTTCGGTGTTGACCGCACGCAGCGCGGCCTGATTCAGCAGCGGGTGCAGCTCGATCTGGTTGACCACCGGGGCGACGAACGACAGGTCGACGACGTTCGACAGGTGGTCCTCGTGGAAATTCGCGACGCCTATCGAGCGGGTGTGGCCGACCTCCCTGGCCTTCATCAGACCGCCCCAGCTGTCGACATAGGCGCCCTGCTCGCCGGCCGGCCAGTGGATGAGATAGAGGTCGACGTAGTCGAGGCCGAGTCGCTCCAGGCTGGCCTTGCAGGCGTCCTGCGAGGACTGAAACCCCTGGTCGGCGGTCGCCAGCTTGGTGGTGATGAACAACTCTTCGCGCGGCACTCCGGACGAGGCGATCGCGCGCCCGACCGCGGCCTCGTTGCCGTATGCGGACGCGGTGTCGATCGACCGGTAGCCGGCGTCCAGCGCCGCCGAAACGGCGAGCTCCGTCTCGGAGTCCGATAGTTCGCCGACACCGAGACCGATGACCGGCATGGTGTATCCGTCGTTGAGAGTGACGGAAGGTATTGCAGCCGCCGACGTCATGTCTACCTATCCTCTTAAGTAGTCAAATGCTTGGATCGGGACCCAGTCGAACACGTCGAAGTTACGCACCATTCTCTCGTGGGTCACCGACTCCGGGGATGACTATATTGCCGAGCTGAAGATGCCACCTAATCAGTACGGTCCCGACGCGCGCTGGCAGACTTCGAGTCATGGCTTCGTCCTCATCGCCTCGTAGCGCCGGTGCCCGAGAGTGGGTGGTGAACGCCACGGCGAAACCGACACTGCACACCATCCTGCGGACACCCGACCGCCTCAAGCGGCTGTTACTGGGCGGGCGTTCGGTGACCATCGACGGCAACACCCTGGACACCACGCTGCAGCTCGCGCTGACCATGCAACGCCTCTCCGACACCGAGGGCCTCATCCTCAGCGAGGACGTGGCCCTCGCACGCACGCGGCTCGACTTCGCGGTGGCACAGTTTCCCCGTGTGCACGTCGATGTCACATCTACCGACGTGTCGCTGCCGGGACCGGCCGGGAAGATCCGCGCGCGCCACTATCGGTCGAACGAAGAGGACGCGCCGCTGTTGGTCTACTACCACGGCGGCGGGTTTGTCGTCGGCGGCGTGGACACCACCCACGACAACCTGTGCGAGGTCATCTGCCAGGACGCAGGCGTCCATGTGCTCTCGGTCGACTACCGCCTGGCGCCGGAGCACAAAGCACCGGCCGCCGTCGAAGACGCTTACGCGGCCTACCTTTGGGCTCGCGAGCATGCCGCCGAACTGGGTGCCGACGGCAGCCGCGTCGCCGTTGGCGGCGACAGCGCGGGGGGCAACCTGGCCGCGGTGGTGACGCAACGTGCGCGCGACTACGGTGCAGTGCCGCCGACGCTGCAGCTGCTGCTCTATCCGATCACCAACCACGCCGGCCGGACCCGGTCGCAGCGACCTGTTCGCCGAGGGATTTTTCCTTCGCCGCTGGGATATGGACTTCTGTAACGACAAGTACCTCGGGGGTTCGGGCATCGATCCCACCGACCCCCGGGTGTCGCCGCTGCTGGCCGACGACCTGTCCGGGCTGGCGCCGACCCTCCTGATCACCGCGGGGTTCGACCCGCTGCGGGACGAGGGCATGCAGTACGCCGAGGCGCTGCGTGCCGCGGGCAACTTGGTGGACGCCAGGGAGTTCGGTTCGATGATCCACTCCTTCCCCAACTTCATCGGCCTCGGCGGCGGCAGCGTGACGGCGACCGCCGAGGTGACTTCGGCGTTGCGTGCCCATCTCAGCCGCAGCTGACGAATGGCCGGATGCCCGCCGGTACTCTTGACCCGTGGCCAAACCCAAGAAGAACGCCCGCTACGACCTGAATGCGGCCGACCGCAGGCGAAACCTGTTCATCCAGATCGGTCTGACCGCAATCGTCGTGCTCGTCGGTGCAGGGCTGGTGTTCTACATCGTGACGTCCAGTAAGAAGCCTGCCGAGGGCGAGGCCAAGTCGATCCGGGTGACGTCGAGCAATGTCGTCACCAAGGAGGGCACCGACGAGCCCAAGGCCGTGTTGTCGTTGTACGAGGACTTCCTGTGCCCGGCGTGCGGCAACTTCGAGAAGCAGTTCGGTCCGACCGTGAACAAGCTGATCGACACCGGCGCGGTCGCCGCCGACTACTACATGGTTTCCATCCTCGACAAACAGGGCGACGGCTACTCCACGCGCGCGTCGAACGCCGCGTACTGCGTGGCCGACGAGTCGAACGAGGCGTTCCGCCGCTTCCACGCCGCTCTCTACGCGCAGCAGCCCGAAGAGGGCGTCGGCCCATTTCCGGATAACGGCAGACTGATCGAGGTCGCCCGGCAGGCCGGTGTCGTCGGTGGCGTCCCGGACTGCATCAACAAGGGCCGCTACACGCAGATGGCGCAGGGTCTGGCGAAGGCGAGCGAGGTCAATTCCACGCCGACCATTCGCATCAACGGTGAGGACTACAGCCCCACCACACCCGACGAGCTGGTCGCCAAGATCAAGGAGATCGTCGGCGACGTCCCGGGTCTGATGTCCGCGCCGCCCAACCCGGAGCCGACTCAGCCGGGCGCACCCCCGCCGGGGTCACCGTGACGGTCACCGCCGACAGTCCGGCCGAGCCCACGACCGAAGACGGCCGCTCGGGTGTGGAGGTGCGCACCGCCAGCGCGGTGTGGGTGCTGATCGCCGGCGTGCTCGGGTTGGCCTCCGCGCTGACGCTGACGGTCGAGAAGATCGAGATCCTGATCAACCCCGACTACGTGCCGACCTGCAGCATCAACCCCGTGCTGTCCTGCGGTTCGGTGATGGTCACCCCGCAGGCCTCGGCGTTCGGCTTCCCGAACCCGCTGATCGGCATCGTCTCGTTCACCGTCGTCCTGGTGACCGCGGTGCTGGCGCTGGCCAAGGTCCGCCTGCCGAGGTGGTACTGGGCGGGGCTGGCCACCGGCACGCTGCTGGGCGTCGCCTTCATCCACTGGCTGATCTTCCAGAGCCTCTACCGCATCGGCGCGCTCTGCCCGTACTGCATGGTCGTCTGGGCCGTCACCATTCCCTTGCTGGTTGTGGTGTCGTCGATCGCGCTGCAACCGCGGCTCGAGCACGGAGTGGCAGGCGTGCTCCACCGGTGGCGGTGGTCGCTGGTGACGCTGTGGTTCGCCGCCGTGATTCTGATGATCCTGGTGCGGTTCTGGGACTACTGGTCGACCCTGATCTAGTCGCGTCGTAGCGGGTCGGCGTTAGGGTTACCCGGGTGATTTCCAAAATCCTGGTGGCCAACCGCGGAGAGATCGCGATCCGCGCTTTCCGCGCTGCCTACGAGATGGGCATCACGACCGTCGCGGTGTATCCGCACGAAGACCGCAACTCGCAGCACCGGCTCAAGGCCGACGAGTCCTACCAGATCGGCGAAACCGGCCATCCCGTGCGCGCGTACCTGTCGGTCGACGAGATCATCCGGGTCGCCAAACAGGCGGGCTGCGACGCGGTGTACCCGGGATACGGGTTCCTCTCGGAGAATCCCGATCTGGCCGCGGCATGTGCCGCTGCGGGCATCACCTTTGTCGGGCCCGGCGCCGACGTGCTGGAGCTGACGGGAAACAAGGCACGCGCCATCGCAGCGGCCCGCGCCGCAGGCCTACCCGTGCTGACCTCGTCGGCGCCGTCGGCGGCCGTCGACGAACTGGTCGAAGCCGCCAAGGACATGCAGTTCCCGTTGTTCGTGAAGGCGGTGTCCGGCGGCGGCGGCCGCGGAATGCGCAGGGTGACCGACCCCGCGGGCCTGCCCGAAGCCATCGAGGCGGCCAGCCGCGAAGCGGAGTCGGCGTTCGGCGACCCGATGGTCTACCTCGAGCAGGCCGTGCTCAACCCGCGCCACATCGAGGTGCAGATACTGGCCGACAGGCACGGCAACGTGATGCACCTGTTCGAGCGCGACTGCAGTCTGCAGCGTCGTCATCAGAAGGTCATCGAGCTGGCGCCCGCGCCGAACCTGCCCGAGGAGCTGCGGGCCAAGATGTGTGCCGACGCCGTCGCGTTCGCCCGCGAGATCAACTACTCGTACGCGGGCACCGTCGAGTTTCTGCTCGACGAGCGCGGGCACCACGTGTTCATCGAGATGAATCCCCGGATTCAGGTGGAACACACCGTCACCGAGGAGATCACAGACGTCGACCTGGTCGCCAGCCAGATGCGCATCGCCGACGGCGAGACGCTCGAGGCGCTCGGCCTGGCCCAGGACAAACTGGTGGTCCACGGTGCGGCGATGCAGTGCCGGATCACCACCGAGGACCCGGCCAACGGCTTCCGCCCGGACACCGGCCGCATCACCGGATACCGCTCTCCCGGCGGCGCGGGAATCCGGCTTGACGGAGGCACCAATCTGGGCGCGGAGATCAGCGCGCACTTCGATTCGATGCTGGTCAAACTCACCTGCCGGGGCCGCGATTTCCCCGCGGCCATCGCGCGGGCCCGCCGCGCGCTGGCCGAGTTCCGGATCAGGGGTGTGTCGACGAACATCCCGTTCCTGATGGCGGTGGTCAACGATCCCGATTTCCGGGCCGGCCGGGTCACCACGTCGTTCATCGATCAGCGGCCCTATCTGCTGACCGCGCGAACCCCTGCTGACCGCGGCACCAAGATTCTCAACTACCTCGCCGAAGTGACGGTGAACCAGCCGCACGGACCGCGCCCGTCGACGGTGTACCCGCACGACAAGCTGCCGGAGATCGATCTGGCGGCATCAGCGCCGCCCGGGAGTAAGCAGCTGCTCACCGAGAAGGGTCCGGAAGGATTCGCGCACTGGATGCGCGAATCCAAGGCCGTCGGCGTCACAGACACCACCTTCCGCGATGCGCACCAGTCGCTGCTGGCGACGAGGGTGCGGACCAACGGCCTGCTGATGGTCGCGCCCTACATCGCCCGGATGACGCCACAGTTGTTGTCGATCGAGTGCTGGGGTGGCGCGACTTACGATGTGGCGCTTCGGTTCTTGAAAGAGGACCCGTGGGAGCGGCTGGCCGCGCTGCGGGAGGCCGTGCCCAACATCTGCCTGCAGATGCTGCTGCGCGGGCGCAACACCGTCGGCTACACCCCGTACCCGGAGCTCGTCACGAAGGCCTTCGTCGACGAGGCGACGGCGACCGGAATCGACATCTACCGCATCTTCGACGCGCTGAACAACGTCGAGTCGATGCGCCCAGCGATCGATGCGGTACGCGAAACAGGCACGGCGATAGCCGAAGTCGCCATGAGCTACACCGGCGACCTCTCCGACCCCGGCGAAAAGCTGTACACGCTGGACTACTACCTGAAGCTGGCCGAGCAGATCGTCGACGCCGGTGCGCATGTGCTGGCGATCAAGGACATGGCCGGGCTGTTGCGGCCACAGGCGGCGACGGCGCTGGTCGGTGCGTCTGCGCAGCCGGTTCGACCTCCCGGTGCATGTGCATACCCACGACACTCCAGGCGGCCAGCTGGCCACTTACCTGGCGGCCTGGCAGGCGGGTGCCAGCGCCGTCGACGGCGCCGCCGCACCGCTCGCGGGCACCACCAGCCAGCCTGCGCTGTCATCGATCGTCGCCGCCACGGCGCACACCGAATACGACACCGGGCTTTCGCTGGCCGCGGTGTGCGAGCTGGAGCCGTATTGGGAAGCGCTGCGAAAGGTGTACGCGCCCTTTGAGTCCGGTCTGGCCCGCCCCGACGGGCCGGGTGTATCACCACGAGATTCCGGGCGGCCAGCTGTCGAACCTGCGCCAGCAGGCCATCGCGCTCGGGCTGGGGGACCAGTTCGAGCAGATCGAGGAGAGTTACGCCGCCGCCGATCGCATACTCGGGCGGTTGGTAAAGGTGACGCCGTCGTCGAAGGTGGTCGGCGACCTCGCACTGTCGTTGGTGGGGGCGGGTGTGACCGCCGACGAGTTCGCCTCGGACCCAGCGCGATTCGATATCCCGGACTCCGTCATCGAATTCCTCCGCGGCGAGCTGGGCGACCCGCCCGGCGGCTGGCCGGAGCCGTTGCGCACCAAGGCGCTGGCGGGGCGGCCACCGGCGAAGCCGACCCAGGAGCTCACCGCGGATGACGAGGCGGCGCTGGCGCTGGCCGGACCAGAGCGTCAGGCCGAATTGAACCGCCTATTGTTTCCGGGTCCGACAAAGGAATTCGACGCTCACCGAGATCTGTACGGCGATACCTCGAGCCTTTCGGCGAACCAGTTCTTCTACGGACTACGGCCTGGCGACGAGCATCGGGTGACGCTCGAACGTGGTGTCCAGCTTTTGATCGGGCTTGAGGCAATCTCCGAACCCGACGAGCGGGGCATGCGCACGGTGATGTGCATTCTCAACGGCCAGTTGCGCCCGGTGTTGGTGCGTGACCGCAGTATCGCCAGCGAGGTGCCTGCCGCGGAGAAGGCCGACCGGTCCAACCCCGATCACGTCGCAGCGCCGTTCGCCGGTGTGGTCACCGTCGCGGTGGAGTCCGGGGCCAAGGTCGGTGCCGGACAGACCATCGCCACCATCGAGGCGATGAAAATGGAGGCCGCGATCACCGCGCCCAAGGCGGGCACCGTCAGCCGGATCGCCGTAGCGGAGACCGCTCAGGTCGAGGGTGGTGACCTACTGGTGGTGGTGAGCTGACCCGCATCGTGGCAGGCGTCCTGGGCGGGCGGCGCATCACGGTACCGCCGCGCGGCACCCGCCCGACCACCGATCGGGTGCGGGAATCGCTGTTCAACGTGCTGACTGCCCGGATGGATCTGGACGGCGCGTCCGTTCTCGACCTGTACGCCGGCTCCGGGGCGCTCGGGCTGGAGGCGCTGTCGCGCGGTGCGGCGACCGCGGTGTTCGTGGAGGCCGACCAGCGGGCCGCGGCGGTGATCGGGCAGAACATCGAGACGCTCGGTGTCGCCGGCGCGACAGTGCGGCGCGGCGCCGTCGCGGCGGTGCTGGCGACGGGCGCCGACCGCCCCGTCGACCTGGTGCTCGCCGACCCGCCCTACGACGTCGGCGCCGACGAGATCGAGGACGTGCTGAGCGAGCTGACCACGCGAGGGTGGGCAGCCGACGGCACCGTCGCGGTGGTGGAGCGGGAGGCCTCAGGGGCCCAGCTGCAGTGGCCGGCGGGTTGGGCGGTGTGGCCGCACCGGAAATACGGCGACACCCGCCTGGAGATGGCTCAGCTGCAGCCGACCGGCTGACCTGCGGTGCTACGGTCATCGACCATGAGTGGCGCGGTATGTCCCGGATCGTTCGACCCGGTGACCCTAGGCCATATCGACATCTTCGAACGGGCGGCGGCCCAGTTCGACGAGGTGATCGTGGCCGTGTTGGTCAACCCCAACAAGTCCGGCATGTTCGACCTCGACGAACGCATCGCGATGATCGACGAGTCGACGACGCATCTGCCCAATCTGCACGCAGAGGCCGGCGGGGGACTGGTGGTCGACTTCGTCAAGGCCCGCGGATTAACGGCGATCGTGAAGGGCCTGCGCACCGGCACCGATTTCGAGTACGAGCTGCAGATGGCGCAGATGAACAAGCACATCGCGGGCGTCGACACGTTCTTCGTCGCCACCACGCCGAACTATTCGTTCGTCTCTTCGTCGCTGGCCAAAGAGGTGGCAGAGCTCGGCGGCGACGTTTCTGAGCTGCTGCCCGAATCGGTGAACGTGCGACTGCAGGCCAAGCTCAAGGGTTAGCGATCCGCAGCCTGGGGTAGTCATTGACTGGCGCACAGCCCACTGCGCCGACCAAACCCCGCCGAATAATCGGAGATAATTGCCGTGGTTGAAACATTTGTTCAGTCGACCGATGACGTCGTCAAATTCCTTAAAGACCAACACAACCTGATCAAGGACATGTTCGACGAAGTGTTGTCTGCGTCGAGCACAGAAGCCCGCGAAAAGTCATTCATATCTCTGCGCCAGCTGTTGGCCGTGCACGAGACCGCCGAGGAAATGGTTGTCCACCCACGTGCGCGCCACGAGATCGCGGACGGCGACGCGCTGATCGACGGGCTGCTGCATGAAGAGCATGTGGCGAAAGAGCACCTGTCGAAGCTCGAAGGCATGGACATCGGCTCCAAGGAGTTCATCAAAGAGCTGACCAGCTTCCGGGACGCTGTCGTCGAGCATGCCGAGCATGAGGAGACCGAGGAATTCACGAAGCTGACCCGCGAACTCAGCGCCGAGGATCGCAAGCGTATGGCCGGTGCCGTCCAGGCGGCCGAGGCCATCGCGCCGACGCGACCGCATTCCGGCGTGGAATCAGCCAAGGCCAATTTCGCGCTCGGACCGTTCGCGTCGATGCTCGACCGCGCGCGGGATCTGATTCAACAGGCCGTCAAGTAGCGAATTCTTTGACTCGGCAAAGACCGCCCGGCGCTTAATGCGTGCGGGCGGTCTTTGGGCAGCGCGATATGCGAATTGCCCGCGTGTTGACATAATGTTGCCGTTATTGGCGTGCCTGGGTGGGGCCGCTGGAAGCCGGCCGGCGACACACCGGCGGCGCTAGCGTAGTCACAGGGGTAACACCAGGCACACTGGTAACGAACAACTACGCCTAAGGGGTGTGCCGTGTACCGAGTATTTGAAGCGCTCGATGAGTTGGGCGCGATCGTCGAGGAGGCCCGCGGCGTCCCGATGACGGCAGGTTGCGTGGTGCCCCGCGGCGACGTCCTCGAGCTGATCGACGACATCAAGGACGCCATCCCTGGCGAACTCGACGATGCGCAGGATGTGCTCGACGCGCGCGACTCGCTGTTGAACGAGGCCAAGGAGCATTCCGGGTCGATGGTGGCCACGGCCCGCGCGGAGGCCGACTCGATGCTCAACCACTCCCGCACCGAGGCCGATCGGCTGCTGGCCGACGCCAAGGCGCAGGCCGATCGCATGGTCGCCGAGGCGCGCCAGCACAGCGAACGGATGGTCGGCGAGGCCAGGGAGGAAGCCGCCCGCGTCAGCGCGACGGCCAAGCGCGACTTCGAAGCAAGCGCCGGGCGCGCGAAGGCGGAGGCGGACCGGCTGATCGAGACCGGCAACCTCTCCTACGAGAAGGCCGTGCAGGAGGGCATCAAGGAGCAGCAGCGCCTGGTGTCGCAGACTGAGACGGTCCAGGCCGCGAACGCCGAGGCCACGCGCCTGATCGACGCGGCCCACGCCGAGGCCGACCGGCTGCGCGGCGAGTGCGACATCTATGTCGACAGCAAGCTCGGCGAGTTCGAGGAGTTCTTGAACGGCACGTTGCGGTCGGTGGGCCGCGGCCGCCACCAGTTGCGCACCGCCGCAGGGACGCACGACTACGTGACGCGCTAGCCGCGGTACGCGGGCTTGGCCCGCGAAGTGTGAGCCGTACGATCGGAGAATGGCGACGCACCGTAATTCCCGCTCGCCGCTAGTGCTCAATATCGCCCGGCTCGGCAGGCGCCCAGGGTCCATGCTGACGCTCCGGGAGACCGTACCCAGCCCGATGCGAATCGGCGTCGCACTGATGGCGATTGAGGAAGGCGCGCCGCTTGACCTCGATCTGCGGCTCGAGTCGGTATCCGAAGGCGTGCTGGTCACCGGAACGGTGTCGGCCCCTACGACGGGGGAGTGCGCCCGCTGTCTGACGCCGATCACCGGTGACGTCGAGATCGACCTCACCGAGCTGTTCGCCTATCCCGACAGCACGACGGAGGCCACCACCGAGGCTGACGAGGTGGCCCGAGTCGGCGGCAGTGGCCAGCGCGACACCATCGATCTCGAGCAGCCGATCATCGATGCGGTCGGGATGGCGCTGCCGTTCTCGCCGCTGTGCGGCCCGGATTGTGAAGGGCTGTGCCCGGACTGCGGCATCCCGATGGCGACGGCCGAGCCGGGACATCATCACGAGAAGATCGATCCGCGCTGGGCGAAGCTCTCCTCGATGCTGGAGCCGGACGACAAATGACGAGCGACCGCGCCGCGCTGCTCAAGGCCATCGGGGTCGACCTGCCCGAGGAGCTGCTCACCATGGCGCTGACTCATCGCAGCTACTCCTACGAGAACGGCGGGCTGCCGACCAACGAGCGGCTGGAGTTCCTGGGCGATGCGGTGCTCGGGCTGACGATCACCGAGGAGCTCTACCACCGGCACCCCGACCGCTCCGAGGGCGATCTGGCCAAACTGCGCGCCAGCATCGTCAACACGCAGGCGCTGGCCGATGTCGGCCGGTCGCTGTCCGACGGGGGCCTCGGCGCCCACCTGCTTCTGGGCAAGGGTGAGGAGCACTCCGGCGGCGCCGACAAGTCGAGCATTCTTGCCGACGGCGTCGAATCTTTGCTTGGCGCAATCTATATCGAGTACGGCATCACTGTTGCCCGCGAGGTCATCCTGCGGTTGTTCGCGAATCTGATCGATACGGCGCCGACGCTGGGCGCGGGCCTGGACTGGAAGAGCAGCCTGCAGGAGCTGACCGCCGCGCGCGGCATGGGAGCGCCGGCCTATCTCGTCACCGCCACCGGACCCGACCACGACAAGGAATTCACCGCGACCGTCGTCGTGACGGAAGCCGAATACGGCAGGGGCGTCGGCCGCACCAAGAAGGAAGCCGAGCTGAAGGCCGCTGCGGCGGCGTGGACGGCGCTTTCCGCCATTGACGTCGATGCCTGAACTCCCCGAGGTAGAGGTCGTTCGGCGGGGATTACAGGCTCATGTGGCGGGTAAGACCATCACCGCCGTGCGGGTGCACCATCCGCGCGCAGTGCGACGTCACGAGGCCGGGCCCGCCGACCTGACCGCACGGCTGCTGGACACGCGCATCACCGGAACCGGCCGCCGCGGCAAGTACCTGTGGCTGACGCTCGACGACGGCGACTCGTCACTGGTGGTGCATCTCGGCATGAGCGGGCAGATGCTGCTCGGCGACGTGCCGAACAAGGGTCACCTGCGGATCGCGGCGCTGCTCGACGACGGCACCGCGCTCAGCTTCGTCGATCAGCGCACCTTCGGCGGTTGGATGCTTGCCGATATGGTCACCGTCGACGGCACCGAGGTGCCCGTGCCCGTCGCACACCTGGGCCGCGATCCGCTGGATCCGTTATTCGACCGCGATGCCGTGATCAAAGTGTTGCGGCGCAAGCACTCTGAGATCAAACGCCAGCTGCTGGACCAGACCGTGGTCTCCGGAATCGGAAACATCTACGCCGACGAGGCACTGTGGCGGGCGAAGATCAACGGCGTCCGGCTGGCGTCGTCGTTGACTCGTAAACAGCTCGGCGAGCTGCTGGATGCCGCGGCGGAGGTGATGGCCGAGGCGCTTGGCCAGGGCGGCACGTCGTTCGACTCGCTGTATGTCAACGTCAACGGCGAGTCCGGCTACTTCGACCGGTCGCTGGACGCGTACGGCCGCGAAGGCGAGCCGTGCAGGCGCTGCGGCGCGGTGATGCATCGGGAGAAGTTCATGAACCGCTCGTCGTACTACTGCCCGAAATGCCAACCCCGCCCGCGTGTGCGCCGCGCCTAGCGCCGAGACTGCTGGCAGATCGCCCCGAGCACCGATTTCGCGATCTCTCCGCAGTTTCGGCGAAGATGGGGGCATGACCGAACTGTGGGTTGAGCGCACCGGCGTGCGCCGCTACACCGGGCGCAGTTCGCGGGGCGCGGAGGTGCTCGTCGGCAGCGAGGACGTCGACGGTGTCTTCACGCCCGGCGAGTTGATGAAGATTGCGCTGGCGGCCTGCAGTGGGATGTCCAGCGACGCGCCGCTGCGACGGCGGCTCGGCGACGACTATCAGACGACGATCAAGGTGTCCGGCCCGGCCGACCGCGAACAGGAACGGTATCCACTGCTCGAGGAGCGCATGGAGATCGACCTCTCGGGGCTCTCCGAGGACGAGAAGACGCGGCTGCTCACGGTCGTCGAGCGCGCCATCGATCAGGTCTGCACCGTCGGGCGCACCCTGAAGTCCGGGACCCAAGTGACATTTGAGGCCAATGATGCAGGAGTTAGCTGAGGTACGGCTGACGGCCTGGGTGCACGGTTACGTCCAGGGGGTCGGCTTCCGGTGGTGGACGCGGTCGCGCGCCCTGGAACTCGGATTGACCGGGTTCGCCTCCAACAGGCCCGACGGCCGCGTCCAGGTGGTCGCCCAAGGCCCTCGTGACGCCTGCGAGCGGCTTCTTGACCTGCTGCAAAGCGGCAGCACACCGGGTCACATCGACAAAGTCGTCGCGGACTGGTCAGAAGTGGGCGACACCTTCACGGGCTTCACCGAGCGATAGCCCTTCCGGCTGTAGTGTGGCACGTCGTGCACCTCAAGAGCCTGACGCTGAAGGGCTTCAAGTCGTTTGCTTCGCCGACGACTCTGCGCTTCGAGCCGGGCATCACCTGCGTCGTCGGACCCAACGGCTCCGGCAAGTCGAACGTGGTCGACGCGCTCACCTGGGTGATGGGCGAGCAGGGGGCCAAGACCCTGCGCGGCGGCAAGATGGAAGACGTCATCTTCGCCGGCACGTCGTCACGGCCGCCGCTGGGTCGCGCCGAGGTCACCGTGACCATCGACAACTCCGACAACTCGCTGCCGATCGAGTACTCCGAGGTGTCCATCACCCGGCGGATGTTCCGCGACGGCGGAAGTGAGTACGAAATCAACGGCAGCAGTTGCCGTTTGATGGATGTGCAGGAACTGCTGAGCGACTCGGGCATCGGCCGCGAGATGCACGTCATCGTCGGCCAGGGCAAGCTCTCCGAGATCCTGGAGTCCCGCCCCGAGGACCGGCGGGCATTCATCGAGGAAGCCGCGGGCGTGCTCAAGCACCGCAAGCGCAAGGAGAAGGCGGTCCGCAAGCTCGACGCGATGTCGGCCAACCTGGCGCGGCTGAGCGATCTCACCACCGAGCTGCGCCGCCAGCTCAAGCCGCTCGGCAGGCAGGCCGAGATGGCCCGTCGCGCCCAGACCATCCAGGCCGATCTGCGCGATGCGCGGCTCCGGCTGGCCGCCGACGACCTCGTCGCCCGCAAGGGAGAATTCGACAACACCAACCAGGCCGAGACGGCGCTGCGTCGCGAGCACGACGAGATGACCGCGGGGCTGGAAGCCGCCACGGTCGATCTCGACGCTCACGAGTCGGCGGTCGCCGGACTGAGCGAGCGTGCCGAGGCCGCCCAGCAGAGCTGGTTTCGGTTGTCGGCACTGGCCGAACGGGTCAGTGCGACGGTCCGGATCGCCAGCGAGCGCGCCCAGCACCTCGAGATCGAACAGGACGCTTCCAGCGGCGCCGACCCGGAGGCGCTCGACGCCGAGGCCGAGAAGGTGGCCGCGCACGAGCAGCAGCTGCTCGCCGAGCTGGCCGAGTCCCGCGACCGGCTGACCACGGCCCGCGACGAGCTGACCGAACGCGAGCGGGTCGCCGCCGAGGCCGAACGCGCACACCTCGCGGCGGTGCGCGCCGAAGCCGACCGCCGTGAGGGGCTGGCCCGGCTGGCCGGCCAGGTCGACACCATGCGTACCCGCGTCGAGTCCATCGATGAGACCGTCGCGCGGCTGACCGAGTCGATCGAGGAAGCAGGCGTCCGCGCACAGCAGACCCAGGCCGAGTTCGAGACGGTGCAGGGCCGCGTCGGTGAGCTGGATGCGGGCGAGGTCGGGCTCGACGAGCACCACGACCGGACGGTGACCGCGCTTCGGCTCGCCGACGAGCGGGTCGCCGAACTTCAGTCCGCCGAACGCGGCGCCGAGCGTCAGGTGGCGTCACTACGCGCCCGCATCGACGCCCTTTCGGTCGGCCTGGACCGCAAGGACGGCGCCGCGTGGCTGCAGAATAACCACACTGGCGCAGGCCTTTTCGGCTCGTTGGCGAATCTGGTCAGGGTGCGTCCCGGCTACGAGGCGGCGATCGCTGTAGTGCTGGGCGCCGCGGCCGACGCCGTCGCGGCCGAGAACTTCGGCGCGGCCAGTTCGGCCGTCGCGGCGTTGAAGGCATCAGACGGTGGCCGCGCGGCGATCGTCGTCGGCGACTGGCCGGTCGACACACCGGCAGCGTCCGGACCCCTGCCCGAAGGAGCGCTGTGGGCGACGGATCTGGTCGACATGCCTTCGCGGCTGCGCGGCGCGCTCACGGCGATGCTGTCCGGCGTCGCGGTGGTGCGCGATATGTCAGCCGCCCTGGATCTTGTGGCCAGGCGCC
Organism: uncultured Actinomycetota bacterium; assembly: GCA_963713225.1. GTDB lineage: Bacteria > Actinomycetota > Actinomycetes > Mycobacteriales > Mycobacteriaceae > Mycobacterium. The sequence continues at coordinate 141,908 of CAVQLB010000012.1, forward strand.
CGCAGCTGCGGGCCGTCACCGCCGACGGTGATCTGGTCGGGGCAGGCTGGGTCAGCGGCGGCTCGGACCGCAAGCCCAGCACGCTCGAGCTCACCTCCGAAGTGGAGAAGGCGCGCCAGGAACTGGCCGCCGCCGACAAGCAGACCGGCGAGCTCAGCGCCGCGTTGTCCGGTGCGCTGGCCGAGCAGACGGCCCGTCAAGACGCCGCCGAGCAGGCGCTGGCCGCGCTGAACGAGTCCGATGCCGCTATTTCGGCGATCTATGAACAGCTGGGCAGGCTCGGCCAGGATGCCCGTGCGGCCAACGACGAATGGCAGCGACTGATCCGGCAGCGCGGCGAGCTGGAAGCCGGCCGAGTGCAGACCGTCGAAGAGCTGGCCGCGCTCGAGCAGCGACTGCACAACGCCGAGCAGGCACCGTTGTTCGATGCCGCACCGGAGGAACGCCAGGAGACCGTCGCGGCGGCCGAAACCGCGCGCGCCGCGGAGGTGGAGGCCCGGCTGACGGTCCGCACCGCCGAAGAGCGGGCGAATGCCGTTCGCGGGCGGGCGGATTCGCTGCGTCGCGCCGCGGCGGCCGAGCGGGAGGCCAGACTGCGGGCCCAGCGCGCGCGGGAGGCCCGCGAGAACGCGGCTGCGGTCGCGGCAGCGGTTGCCGAATCCGGCCGGATGCTGGCGCAGCGGCTGGGTGCGACGGTGGGCGTCGCGTCTCGCCGTCGCGATTCGCTGGCCACCGAACGCCACCAACGGATCGATGCGTTGGCGAAGGCCCGTGAGCAGGTCACCGAGTTCTCCACCAAGATCGCCGCCGTCACCGAGGCGCTGCACCGCGACGAAGTCGCCAAAGCTCAAGCGGCGCTGCGGATCGAGCAGCTCGAGCAACAGGTCCTCGAGCAGTTCGGCATGTCGACCGCCGACCTGATCGCCGAGTACGGACCCGATGTGCCACTGCCGCCGTCCGAACTGGAGATGGCCGAGTACGAGCAGGCGCGGGAACGCGGTGAGCAGGTCACCGCGCCTGCTCCGATGCCGTTCGACCGGCCGACCCAGGAGCGTCGCGCCAAGAAGGCGGACCGCGAACTCAACGAGCTCGGCCGCGTTAATCCGTTGGCGCTGGAGGAGTTTGCCGCTCTCGAGGAGCGCTACAACTTCCTGTCCACCCAACTCGAGGACGTCAAGGGTGCCCGCAAGGACCTGCTCGACGTGATCGCCGACGTCGACGATCGCATCCTGCAGGTGTTCACCGAGGCCTTCGTAGACGTCGAGCGCGAATTCCGTGGCGTGTTCGCGGCGTTGTTCCCCGGTGGTGAGGGCCGGCTGCTGCTCACCGATCCCGACGACATGCTGACCACCGGCATCGAGGTCGAGGCACGACCGCCCGGCAAGAAGATCAAGCGGCTGTCTCTGCTGTCCGGAGGCGAGAAGGCGCTGACCGCCGTCGCGATGCTGGTGGCGATCTTCCGGGCCCGGCCGTCGCCGTTCTATGTGATGGACGAGGTGGAAGCCGCGCTCGACGACGTCAACCTGCGCCGTCTGATCGGGCTGTTCGAGCAGCTGCGGGAGCGTTCGCAGCTGATCGTCATCACCCACCAGAAGCCGACGATGGAGGTCGCAGACGCGCTTTACGGCGTCACCATGCGCGACGACGGCATCACCGCGGTGATCTCGCAACGCATGCGGGGCCAGGAGTTGGCGACCGCCGGCTGACCGCGGCCTACGCGACGGGTGTCACGCCGCGGCGCCGCAGCGCCGCCAGGTCGGTCGCACCGCAGCCGTGCAGGCAGATCTGCAGCTCGGCGATGAAGCCCTGAAGCCAACCCAGCACGGCCGCAGTCGATTCGATCGCGGGCGCGAGCAGTGGGCGGGCCACCGCTACGACATCGGCGCCCATCGCAAGCGCCTTGGCGGCGTCCATACCGGTGCGGATGCCGCCGGACGCGACCAGCGACACATCGGGCAGCGCGTCCCGCACCTCCTGCAGCGCCTGCGCGGTCGGGACGCCCCACTCGGCCAGTTCCGGGTAGCGGATCTCGCCGTAACGCACGTACTGCTCGACGCGGGCCCACGACGTGCCACCCGCTCCTGCCACATCGACGGCAGCGACCGGGCAGTCCACCAGTTCGGCGGCGGCCGCCGCTCCGATGCCGTGGCCGACCTCCTTGAGCATCACCGGGTAGCTGATGGAACGAGTGATGTCGCGAAGCCGCGCTATCGAGCCCGAGAAGTCGGTGTCACCTTTGTGCTGCATGGCTTCCTGCAGCGGATTGGTATGTACGGCAAGCGCATTCGCGCCGACACGATCCAGGGCGGATACCAGTTCGGGCACCAGCTCGTCGGACAGCTGGGACAGGCCGATGTTTCCGATCAGCAGTGCGTCGGGTGCGACGTCGCGGACCGTGAAGCTCGCCGACGCCGAATCGTCGCCGAGCATGATGCGCTGCGAGCCGAGCATCATGCCGATGCCGAGCTTCTGGGCGGCGGCGGCCAGATTGCGGTTGATGACGCCGGAGAGTTCGGCCCCGCCCGTCATCGCCCCGATCAACACGGGCGCGGCCAGCCGCACCCCGAGAAAATCGGTGACGAGGTCAACAGCGCCCAAACTGGTCTGGGTCAGCGCGTTGTAGGGCAGCTGGAATCGCTCCAGGCCGTTGGTGACGGTCTGGTAGTCGACCGCCTCGGTCAGGCACACGTCGATGTGCCTGGCCTTACGGGATTCCATGCCGCTATCCGAGTCGACGGGGTGCATCGCTACCGTCTACCCACACTGCGACAATGACACGATGTCCGAGGGTCTGTGGATCGCAATCGCGGTCATCGCCGTTCTGGTCGTCGCTGCTCTTGTGGTGTTCGGCCTCGTCGCATTCCGCCGCCGCAGAATCAGCCTCGACTCATCCACCAGCACAGACACTGCCACACCGGTCGACCGGTCCGGCGGGTACTCCGCGGCTTCTGGCATCACGTTCACACAATCGTCAGCACCCTCGACGGCCCCACCTTCGCCTGTGGCGCCGCCAAAGCGGCTCGATACCAGCGGCCTGCCCGCGGTCGGCGACGACGCCACGATTCCCCGTGACGCACCAAAACGGCCGATCGCCGACGTGCAGCTGCCCGACGTGCAGGAAGCGCCTCCCGCCGCCGATGTCGGCGCCCTTGCACTCGACGGCCCCCGATGTCGGCGCCATCGCACCGACCGAAGGCCGGCTGGAGCGGCTGCGCGGCAGGCTGGCCAAATCGCAGAACGCGCTGGGCCGCAGCATGCTCGGCCTGCTCGGCGGCGGCGACCTCGACGAGGACTCCTGGGAGGCGGTGGAGGACACCCTGCTGGTCGCCGACCTGGGCCCGGTCGTCACCGAGTCGATCGTGACCGCGCTGCGCGGGCGGCTCGCCAGCGGCCGGGTGCGCACCGAAACCGATGCCCGCACGGTGCTGCGCGAGGTGCTGGTCGCCGAGCTGCATCCGGACCTGGACCGCTCCGTCAAGGCGCTACCGCACGACAACCACCCGTCGGTGCTGCTCGTTGTCGGCGTGAACGGCACCGGCAAGACCACCACCGTGGGCAAGTTGGCCCGCGTCCTGGTCGCCGACGGCCGCCGGGTGGTGCTGGGCGCCGCTGACACCTTCCGCGCCGCGGCAGCCGACCAGCTGCAGACCTGGGCTTCTCGGGTGGGCGCGCACGTGGTCCGCGGGGCCGAGGGCGCCGACCCGGCATCGGTGGCGTTCGACGCCGTCGACAAGGGCATCGAGTCCGGCGCCGACGTGGTCCTCATCGACACCGCCGGGCGGTTACACACCAAAACCGGGCTAATGGACGAGCTCGGCAAGGTCAAGCGTGTGGTGAGCCGACGCGCCGAGGTCGACGAGGTGCTTCTGGTGCTCGACGCGACGATCGGGCAGAACGGGCTGGCGCAGGCCCGCGTCTTCGCCGACGTCGTCGACATCACCGGTGTGGTGCTGACCAAACTCGACGGCACAGCGAAGGGTGGAATCGTCTTCCGCGTGCAGCAGGAATTGGGTGTGCCGGTCAAGCTCGTCGGACTGGGCGAAGGTCCGGACGATCTCGCGCCATTCGAACCCGAAGCGTTCGTCGACGCACTACTGGGTTAACGAAAGCGCGTCAAAACCGCGTGATGTAACACCGGCGAAACGTAACCGGCGTATCCGTTCACACGAGCGAAACATCCAGGCGTCTTAGACGAAACAACCACTCAGCATTGTCTTGGACCAGGCCAACGGTCGTAAAACCTTTGCGGCCCTGCCTTGTCGAAGGAGGAATCTGCGAGTGGACCAATTCCCGATATTGGGTCAACCGGACACCGGTGACACAGCATGGATGCTGGCAAGCTCCGCGCTCGTGTTGCTGATGACCCCGGGCCTGGCCTTTTTCTACGGCGGCATGGTTCGTGCCAAGGGCGTGCTCAACATGATCATGATGAGCGTCAGCGCCATGGGTGTGGTGACGGTGCTGTGGGTGCTGTACGGCTACTCGCTTGCTTTCGGCAACGACGTCAGCAATCTGTTCGGCGACCCGACGCAGTTCTTCGGCCTCAAGGGCCTCATCGGCGGAAACGCTGCTGCCGAAGTCATCGCCGATCCGAGTGCCGGTGTCGAAGCGGCCGCCGCGGTCGATATCCCGTTGGTGTTCACGCTGCCCGCGACGGTGTTCGTCGCGTTCCAGCTGATGTTCGCGATCATCACCGTCGCGCTGATCTCCGGCGCGGTGGCCGACCGCATCAAGTTCGGCGGCTGGCTGCTGTTCGCGGGCCTGTGGGCGACGTTCGTCTACTTCCCGATCGCACACTGGGTGTTCTCCTTCGACGGAGGCACCGCGGAGACCGGTGGCTGGATCGCCAACAAGCTCGCCGCGATCGACTTCGCCGGTGGCACAGCGGTTCACATCAACGCAGGCACCGCGGGTCTGGTGCTGGCGATCATCCTGGGCAAGCGCAAGGGCTGGCCCGGCGACTCCGATGCGGCCGCACAACCTGCCTTTCGTCATGCTCGGCGCAGGTCTGCTGTGGTTCGGCTGGTACGGCTTCAACGCCGGTTCCGCCACCGCCTCGAACGGCCTTGCGGGCTCGACGTTCGTCACCACGACGGTCGCCACCGCGGCCGCGATGCTGGCCTGGCTGCTCACGGAACGCTTCCGCGACGGTAAGGCCACCTCGCTCGGTGCCGCGTCGGGCATCGTCGCGGGCCTGGTCGCCATCACCCCGTCCTGCTCGTCGGTGAACGTCCTCGGCGCTCTCGTGATCGGCTTCGTCGCCGGTGTGCTGTGCGCCCTTGCCGTTGGCCTGAAATACAAACTCGGGTATGACGATTCACTCGACGTCGTCGGCGTTCACCTGGTCGGCGGCATCGTCGGCACCCTGATGATCGGGTTGGTGGCCGCGCCGGAGGCCGGCGCCGGTGTCGCCGGGCTGTTCTACGGCGGCGGAGTCGACCAGCTGTGGCGGCAGGCGGTGGGCGCAGGTGCTGTTTTCGCCTACTGCGCGGTCGCCACGACTATCTTGGCTCTGATAGTGAAATTCACCGTCGGCCTACGCCTCGACGAGGAAGATGAATCGACCGGACCTGATGAAGCAGAGCACGCCGAGAGCGGGCTACGACTTCGCGACGGTAGGAACAGGTTCGACACTCGGTCGTCACCCCGGCGTGGAGGGATAAGGGAATATGAAGCTGATTACTGCGATCGTTAAGCCGTTCACGCTCGAAGACGTCAAGACCGGCCTGGAGCAGACGGGAATTCTCGGAATGACCGTCAGCGAGGTGCAGGGCTACGGACGCCAGAAGGGCCACACCGAGGTGTACCGCGGCGCGGAGTACTCCGTCGACTTCGTGCCGAAGGTGCGCATCGAGGTGCTCGTCGACGACTCCGCCGTCGACAAGGTGGTGGACGTGATCGTGCAGGCAGCTCGCACCGGCAAGATCGGTGACGGCAAGGTGTGGGTAAGCCCTGTCGACACCGTGGTCCGGGTCCGCACCGGCGAGCGGGGGTCCGACGCCCTGTAGAGGCATCGTGAATTGAGACGTCGTCTCCCGGCCTTGCACCGTGTGAGCGTTTACTAGGCAAAAGGCCGGGGGAGGACTCGAAATGACAAAGCAGAAGCGAGATTCCGCCGCCGGCGCCTCCAACTCGGAGGCTCCGGTGGCGGGCTCGTCTCGACCGGCAACCGATCTGAGGGCGGCGTCCGAACAGCTCCTGTCGGGTTCTCATCACCTGGATTCCGCCGCGCTGCGCGACGCACTGCGCGACCTGCACGAGTTCTGGCTCTCGACAAAGGCCGCCGAGATCGGGATCACCGAGACCAGCGGCTTCGCCATCGTCGCAACCGGGGGGCTCGGCCGCGGTGAACTGCTGCCGTACTCCGATCTCGACCTGATGCTGCTGCACGACAATCTGCCCAAGAAAGTCGTCAGCGAGACCGCCGAAGCGCTGTGGTACCCGTTGTGGGACGCCAACATCCGGCTCGACCACAGTGTGCGCACCGTCGCCGAAGCACTCAAGGTGGCCGGCGAGGACGTATCGGCGGGCCTGGCGATGCTCGAAGTGCGCCACATCGCAGGCGACGCCGACCTGGCATCGCTGCTGATCGCTGGTGCGCGTCGGCAGTGGCGCACCGGAATCGCTTCGCGCTTCGACGAACTGGTCGAGCACACGCAACAGCGGTGGCAGCGCAGCGGACAGATCGCCCACCGCGCCGAGCCCGACCTCAAGACCGGCCGCGGGGGGCTGCGCGATGTCCAGCTGCTCAACGCGCTGGCAATCGCCCAACTCGCCGACGTCTACCCCAGCCGATCACTGGCGTCACCGACCGAGACGCTGGGCGAGGCGCACCTGGCCCTGCTCAACGTTCGCACCGAGCTGCACCGGGTGTCCGGCCGCGGCCGTGAACTCCTGTTGGCGCAGCACGCCGACGAGATCGGCGCGGCCCTGCGCATCGGCGATCGATTCGACCTGGCGCGCATGCTCTCCGACGCCGCACGCACGATCAGCTTCTATGTCGACGCCGGGCTACGCACCGCGGGCAATGCGTTGCCCCGCCGGGGATTCGCCGCCCTTCGCCGACCGGTACGTCGCCCGCTCGACGAAGGCGTCATCGAGTTCGGCGGCGAGGTCATCCTTGCCCGCGATGCACGCCCCGAGCGCGACCCCGGCCTGATCCTGCGGGTGGCGGCTGCGTCGGCGACCAACGGCCTGCCGATGGCCGCTTCCACGTTGGCCCGGCTCAGCGAAAACGCGCCCGAACTGCGCACGCCGTGGCCACCCCAGGCGCTCAAGGACCTGTTGGTGATGCTGGCCGCCGGACCGGCTGCGGTGGCCACCATCGAGGCGCTCGACCGAACGGGGCTGTGGGGCAGGTTGTTCCCGGAGTGGGGTGCGGTCCGCGATCTACCGCCGCGCGACGTCGTGCATATCTGGACCGTCGACCGTCATCTCGTCGAAACCGTCTCGCGGGCAGCCGCATTCACGACCCGGGTGTCCCGCCCCGATATGTTGCTGTTGGGTGCGCTGTGTCACGACATCGGCAAGGGCAGGGGCGGAGACCACAGTGTCATCGGAGCCGAGCTCGCCGACCAGATCGGCACCCGGCTCGGCCTGTGGCCCTCCGACATCGAGCTGCTAGCCAAGGTGGTGCGCCACCATCTGCTGTTGCCGCACACCGCAACACGCCGCGACCTTCAGGACCCGAAGACCATCGATGCGGTCGTCGAGGCGGTGGGGGGCGACACCGTTCTGCTGGACCTGTTGCACGTGCTGGCCGAGGCCGACTCGCTGGCGACGGGTCCCGGTGTGTGGGGTGACTGGAAGGCATCGCTGATCGGCGACCTGGTGCGGCGCTGCCGGCTCGTGATGGCAGGCGAACCACTGCCGCAGCCCGATCCCATTGATCCCCGCCATCTCGAGCTGGCTTCGACGGTGGGCGTGCACGTCGAGCTGACGCCGGGGGACAGCCCGCACATCTATCAGGTGACGATGATTGCGCCGGACCGGCGCGGCCTGCTGTCGAAGGCTGCGGGCGTGCTGGCGCTGAACTCGTTGCGGGTGCACTCGGCGTCCGTCAACGGCCACCAGGGCTCGGCGATCAACTCGTTCGTCGTCTCACCGCATTTCGGTTCGCCGCCGGCGGCCGAGCTGTTGCGACAGCAGCTCATCCTCGCCCTGGAGGGTGAACTCGACGTGCTGGCGTCATTGGATCGCCGCGACCGCGACGCAGCACAGCACGGCACGGCACGAGCGGGCGAAGTGCCGGCTGGCGTGCCGATCAACCACGCCACCGCACCGCCACGGATCCTGTGGTCGGAGGGCGCGGAGCCCGGCGAGCTGGTCGTGCAGATCCGATCCACCGACCGCGCGGGTCTGCTGGCGAGGCTGACCGCGGTGTTCGAGCGGGATGGCGTGGATATCGCGTGGGCCAAGGTCACCACGCTGGGCTCGTCGGTCGTCGACCTGTTCGGCATCACCACCGCAGGCGACGGCGCCGCCGTGCGCGACGAGATCGAACACGACCTGTATGCCGTGCTGCCCACCCCTCCGCCCGCGAAGCCGGTCTCCGAAGCCAGCTAGGCTTGGTTCGTGTTTGAATCCCTGTCCGACCGGTTGACCGGTGTCCTTACCGGGTTGCGCGGCAAGGGCCGGTTGACCGACGAGGACATCGACGCCACCACCCGCGAGATCCGACTCGCCCTGCTCGAAGCCGACGTGTCGTTGCCCGTCGTGCGCGACTTCGTCACCCGCATCAAGGAGCGCGCCAAAGGCGCCGAGGTGTCCGCCGCCCTGAACCCGGCCCAACAGGTCGTCAAGATCGTCAACGAGGAACTGATCGGCATCCTCGGCGGCGAGACCCGTCAACTGGCCTTCGCCAAGGACCCGCCCACCGTGGTGATGCTCGCCGGCCTGCAGGGCTCCGGTAAGACGACACTGGCCGGGAAGCTCGCCAAATGGCTTCGCGGACAAGGACATACACCGCTGCTCGTCGCGTGCGACCTGCAGCGTCCCGGCGCGGTCAGCCAGCTGCAGATCGTCGGACAACAGGCCGGCGTCGAGGTCTTCGCGCCGCACCCCGGCGCATCAGGCGAAGACGCCGCCGACGTCGGCCCCGCCGATCCGGTCAAGGTGGCGGCCGGCGGCCTCGCCGAGGCGCGGGCCCGACACTTCGACGTCGTGATCGTCGACACCGCGGGACGGCTCGGCATCGACGACGAGCTGATGGCGCAGGCCGCCGCGATTCGTCAGGCGGTCGATCCCGACGAGGTGCTGTTCGTCGTCGACGCGATGATCGGCCAGGACGCCGTCACCACCGCAGAGGCCTTCCGCGAGGGTGTCGGATTCACCGGCGTGGTCCTCACCAAGCTGGACGGCGACGCCCGCGGCGGCGCGGCGCTGTCGGTGCGCGAGGTCATCGGCGTCCCGATCCTGTTCGCGTCCGCAGGCGAGAAGCTCGACGACTTCGACGTCTTCCACCCCGACCGCATGGCCAGCCGCATCCTCGGCATGGGCGACGTGCTCACACTCATCGAGCAGGCCGAGCAGGTCTTCGACGCCCAGCAGGCCGAGGAGGCCGCCGCCAAGATCGGTTCTGGTGAGCTGACGCTCGAAGACTTCCTCGAGCAGATGCTGGCCATCCGCAAGATGGGGCCGATCGGCAACCTGCTCGGCATGCTGCCCGGCGCAGGCCAGATGAAGGACGCGCTCGCCGCGGTCGACGACAGCCAGCTCGACCGGGTGCAGGCCATCATCCGCGGCATGACACCCGCCGAACGGTCCGACCCGAAGATCATCAACGCGTCGCGGCGGCTGCGGATCGCCAACGGCTCCGGCGTGGCGGTTTCCGAGGTCAATCAGCTCGTCGACCGGTTCTTCGAGGCCCGCAAGATGATGTCTCAGATGGCCGGCCAGATGGGAATGCCGTTCGGCCGCAAGGGTTCTTCGCGCAAGAACGCCAAGAACAAGAAGAAGGGCAAGAAGGGTGGACGGGGCCCGACGCCGCCGAAGGCGAAGAGCCCGTTCGGCGCGGGCGTGCCCGAGGGCTTCCCCGACCTGTCCAACATGCCGAAAGGTCTCGACGAGTTGCCGCCGGGCCTGGCCGACATCGACCTGTCGAAGCTGAAGTTCCCCAAGAACTAGCATGACGTCTCCACGGCGCCTTCACGTCAGAGGCCGGGGATTGCCCGACGAGGAGCCGGTGGAGTGGTGGATCGTGGACGGCGTCCTGAGCGCCGAACCGGTGGCCGACGCCGAAACCGTCTTCGGACGCCTGGCTGGATCGTCGCCCGGACTGGTCGATGCGCATTGCCACGTCGGCCTCGGCGAGCCCGGACCCGTCGACCTCGACGAATGCATCGCCCAGGCCGAGACCGAACGCGGCGTCGGTGCGCTGCTTCTGCGCGATGCCGGATCGCCGACCGACACCCGCAGCCTCGACGATCGCCACGACCTGCCCCGCATCATCCGTGCCGGTAGGCATCTCGCCAGGCCGAAGCGCTACCAGCGCGGTTTCGCGATCGAGCTGGACGACGAGTCTCAGTTGCCCGACGCGGTCGCCGAGCAGGCGCGGTGGGGCGACGGCTGGGTCAAGCTCGTCGGCGACTGGATCGACCGCGACACCGGCGACCTGGCGCCGCTGTGGTCCGACGACGTGCTCACGGCCGCTATGGATGCTGCGCATGCCAACGGCGCCCGCGTCACCGCGCACGTGTTCAGCGAGGACGCGCTGCCCGGCCTGATCAACGCGGGCATCGACTGCATCGAGCACGGCACCGGGCTCACCGACGACACCGTCGCGCTGATGATCGAGCACGGCACCGCGTTGGTGCCGACACTGATCAACATCGAGAACTTTCCCGGCATCGCCGATGCGGCGGCCGCGAAGTTTCCCGTCTACGCCAGGCACATGCGTGCCCTTCACGAGCGGTGCCATCCGCGCATCGCCGCGGCCCGCGAAGCCGGTGTGCCGATCTATGCGGGCACCGACGCAGGCAGCATGGTCGCGCACGGCCGCATCGGCGACGAGATCGATGCGCTGAAGCGGATCGGCATGACGCCGACCCAGGCGCTCGGAGCGGCGAGCTGGACCGCGCGCGACTGGCTGGGCAGGCCTGCCCTGGAGCACGGCGCGCCCGCCGACCTCGTCTACTACGCCGACGACCCGCGCACGGGTGCGGCCGTGATCAATCAACCTGCGGCTGTGATCCTGCGTGGCCGCATTTTCTGACGCCCGGCTGCGCCGCGCTGCGGTCTCGCTCGTCGCCGTGCTGGCGATCGCGGGCGGCACACCGGTGGCCGCTGCCGACTCAAATGCGTTGTGGACCATCGTGAACGGCCAGTGCGTACCGGATCAGCGGAACAACGACAACCCCGCCCCGTGCGCGCAGGTCGACCTCGACGGCGGCGAAGCGCGCGGCTCTGCGGTGCTCAAGGATCTGGTCGGCGCGACCCAGTTCCTCCTGATACCGACCGCGCGCATCGGGGGAATCGAAAGTCCGCAGATCCTGGCCGCCGATGCGCCGAACTACTTCGCGGACGCGTGGCGGGCCCGAACGTTCGTCGAACAGCGCGCAGGGCGCGAACTGCCCCGCGACTGGCTGAGCCTGGCCATCAACTCCGCAGACGCGCGGTCCCAGGACCAGTTGCACATTCACGTCAACTGCGTTCGTGCCGACGTGCGCCAGGCACTGACCGCCCACGTCGACAGCATCGGCACGACGTGGCAGCCGTTTCCAGTCACGCTCGTCGGTCAGCAGTACCGGGCGATTGCGGTATGGGACGAGGAGTTGGATGCGGTGAACCCGTTTCGGCTGCTTGCCGACGGCCTGTCCGCGGGGGACACCATGGGTACGCAGTCGTTGGTCGTCGTGGGCAACAACGGTGCCGACGGGCGACAGGGTTTCGTTGTGCTGGCGGGACGCGCCGACGCCGCCAGCCCCGGCAGCGGCCACGGCGAGGATCTTCAGGATCATTTCGCGTGCCCGCCGCCCGCCGAGGTGATGGGCAAGTAGTCCAGGCACTAGACCTGTTGGCTGAAACCCCAGTCGAACAGGCCGATCGCCTGGCCGTAGAGGTCGCCGTCGCCGTACATCTCCACGACCAGGAGCCGGCGGTTGCCGCGCTGAGCGGCCGTGACGAACGTGTGTTTGGCGAGGTTGGTGAACCCGGTCTTACCCGCGATCGTGCCGGGATAGCGCGTCAGAAGTTCGTTCTGGTTGGTGATCGTCTTGCCGGGGAACTGTGCCGACCGCTCGACCATGATCTGTGCGATCAGCGGGTAGGTCAGCGCCGCGCGGTAGATCACCGCGAGGTCGTGCGGGGTCGTGATCGACTCCCATCCGGGACCGTCCAGCCCCGACGGCGACCCCGCCTTGGTGCTGCGCGCACCCACGGCGGCCGCCTTGCGATTCATGGCCGCGACCGCGACGGGCTGTCCGCCGAGCATGTCGGCAAGCATGTTCGCGGCGTCGTTGCCCGATACCATCAACAGCGCCTCGAGAAGTTGGCGGGTGGTGTACGGCTGGCCGGGATCCAGTCCAACGCAGGAGCATTCGACCTCGGTGTGGGATTGATTGGCGCGCGCGAAGTTATCCGGCCGCAGGTTGTCGAGCACGACCATGGCGAGCAACGGCTTGATCGTGCTGGCTGGCGCGTGCTGTGCGTACGGATCATGCGACGCCAGAATGCGGCCGGAGTCGAGGTCGGCCAGCAGCCACGCCTCCGCAGGTCCGTCCGGCAGCGCAACGACGCCCGCAGGTGCAGGCTCAGCCGATGCGGTCGGGCCGACGACCGCGGAGCTCGCGAACGCGAGCGCGGTTATCAACGCAGCCAACATCTTTCGCACGGGCGCTGAGCGTATCCTGTGCGATCACTGGTTTCAGGCGCGCAGAGGTCTCGGATCCATTGCGGATCAACAACTTTTGATGACGTCGTGCCTAGAGCGAAGCGACGCTCATCTGACGGTCTTGGGCGAAGCCCCAGTCGAACAGCCCGGCCGCCTGATCCCAGTAGGTCGGGCCGCCCTCCTTGATCAGCCCGTACATCATGGCGATGACCAGTCGGCGCCCACCACGGTCGGCGGCCGCGACGAACGTCTTCCTCGCCGCGTCGGTGAATCCGGTCTTGCCGCCGAGCGTGCCGGGATAGCGGTGCAGCAATTCGTCGTCGCTGACGATCGGCTTATCGCCCGTGTCGGTCGGGAACATCGCCGCCGGCTGCGCGATGGTCTGGGCGAACACCGGATTGGCCATCGCGGCGCGGAAGATGACGGCCAGATCCCGCGGCGTGGTGGCTCCAGCGCCACCGGGGCCGTCCAGCCCGGACGGTGTCGACGCGTGCGTGCCCAGTGCGCCGATCGCTGCGGCCTTGGCGTTCATCTTCGCCACCGCGGTGTCGTAGCCGCCGATCATGTCCGCGAGCGCGTTGGCCGCGTCGTTGCCCGACATCAGCAGGACGGCATCGAGCAGCTGGCGCGCCGTGTACGTCCGGCCCGGCTTGATACCCACGCAGCTGCACTCCACCTGGGTGTCGGCCTCGGTGCCGACGACCGTCGCGTCCAAGTTCGACAGCTCGTCCAGCGCGGTCAGCACCAGCAGGGTCTTGATCGTGCTCGCCGGCGGGTGCGCGACGTTCATCTCACGTTCGGCGAGCACCTGGCCGGTGTCCATGTCCGCGACGATCCACGCAGGCGCGGGCCCGTCGGGCGGTTGCACATTTCCGACGGGTTGAATGATCGGCTCCGCCTGGGCCAATGGCACTACGGATAGAAATGCCAGGCTCAGACAAGCTGCGATGACGGTGAAAATCCTCCCCATGGGTCCAGGAGCCTAACCGTTACCTGAAGTGCGAGCGCTCGCAGGCGCTGTAACCTCAGGCAGCCTCCTCTTTGGGGGAGGCACTCCCACCGTCATCAGCGTTACCGCGTGCTCCGGCTCGGGTTCGGGCTTCAATGCCACCCGCGTCACTGTTAGGTGACGGCTTACGGTCGGCTCCGCCCGTGACGACCCCGGTACTCGGGGCCGATGCGTGTTGCGCGTAGCGCGCCAGATTGACCGCTGCGTTGAGGTCTCGGTCAATGACCAGGCCGCAGTGATCGCATTGATAGGTCCGCTCGGCCAGGTGCAGCTTGGCTTTCACTGCACCACAGCCGGAGCATGTCTTCGAACTCGGGAACCAGCGGTCAACGCGGACGACTCGCGCCCCGTACCAGTCGACCTTGTATGCGAGTTGCCGAAACAGCTCGCCGAGGCCGGCGTCACCGAGGGCACGGTTAAGTGCTCTCTTGCGCGAACCGCCGGCGGCCATCATGTTTTTTACATTCAGGGTCTCAAGTCCGATTACGGTATGGGTTTGGCTGAGGCTGGTAGTGAGCTTGTGCATGCGATCGGCACGCAAATTGGCAACCCGCGCATGGATGCGGGCGATTTCGTGCTGCGTGCGTTCCCAGCCGTGAGAGGGATCGCGCCGCGCTCCAGTTGCTACGTCATACGGGCCGATTTGGCGGGAGGCCTTGCGCTGTAGCACGGCCAGCGTGCGATGCGCAGCTTTGAGTTCGCGCGGTGCGCGATGCCGTGCCACCTCGTTGCCGAACGTATCGGCCACAACGATGAGGTCCTTGACCCCGGCATCGATTCCCACCACGCGCGTGCCGGGCTTGATGTGGGGCGGACGCCCGCAGTCGCGATCCACGATGCAGCAGAACGAGACCGACCAGCGGCCGCGCTCGAATCGAACTGTGGCACTCAAGATCCGGGCTGTACCCGACTCGACTCGACGTGCCAGTTTTCGGGTGGACTCGTGAGTCCTTATCGTCCCGAGTCGGGGCAAAGTGACGTGGTGGCGGTCAGCGCCAACCCGAATCGCTCCGGTCGTGAAGGAAAACTTCTTCGCTGCGCGCGCTTTTTCTTTGAAGCGAGGGAAGCCCACGGGCGGGCCAGCACGGGTTCCCTTTCTCGAGGATGTCCAATTCGACAACGCCTCTGACAGCCCACGGCAGGCGTTGGCATAGACCTCTTTCGAATTTTGCGACCACCATGGCGCTCCGTCGGCTCCCACCGCAAGTGCGTGTTTACGGCGGTTCCACTCATTGCGGAGCGCTTGGAACGACCACCCCATTGCCGGCGTCAAGTCAGCCTCAGCGATCCCATACGAACGCTCGGCGGCGCGCTGATGTCGGTTGGCATTCACAGCGGCCAACATCACGTTGTATGCGAACCGTGCACCACCGGCATGCGACAGCAGCGCTTCTACCTGACTTGGTGTCGGAGCCAATGCGAACCGGTACGCCTGGACAACCCGCCCCTCAGGAACTTGAAACCGCCCTCCAGGATTCACCTCGCCTCAACCGCCTCCCGTTGCACCCAGGGCGCAGCAGTTGCCGACCACAGACGTCGGAGGTTTCCCGGTTCCATGACAATCACCGTGGCAGGAGGGTCTGACAATTTGCCTCTTGAGTGACGGACGTTGAGTGACGGACGTTCTATAACCCCGATCGCTGGATGGCAGCTGTCCGGTGTTGAATCGACGGATGCTCAGCCTGCAGGAGATCTCCGACCGCCTCGAACTGCAACACCTGCTGATCAGCTATTCCGAGGCCATCGACCGCCGCGAGTTCGACGAGCTGGACGCGCTCTTCACCCCGGATGCCTATATCGACTATCGCGACACCGGTGGCATCGACGGCGAGTATCCGCAGATCAAGGCGTGGCTGGCCGAGACACTGCCGACGTACTTCGAGAGAAACGCCCACATGCTGGGCCTTCCCGCCATCGAACTCGCGGGCGACACCGCCACCGCCCGCACTTTCTGCTTCAACCCGATGGTGCTGAAGGGGGACAAGCCCAAGGTCATGCAGGTCGGGGTGTGGTACGTCGACGAGTTTGTCCGCACCGACGACGGCTGGCGGTTCTCCCGCCGCGTCGAGGTCAAGTGCTACGACAAGGTGCTGTGACGGGGAAGGGCGATTTCACCCGATAGCCGCTGTTCTGGCACAATGGGCGGCTGTCCACCGCAGGACTACGGCCCCGCGGCGGTCACACACGTAAGGCAAAACCGGATCCGGGCAATCCGCCCGAGATCGCTGAATTGCAGCGTGGCAATCACAGGAGAATTCGCTTAATCATGGCTGTCAAGATCAAGCTCACCCGGCTCGGCAAGATCCGCAATCCCCAGTACCGCATCGCCGTCGCCGACGCGCGCACCCGCCGCGACGGCCGGTCCATCGAGGTCATCGGCCGCTACCACCCGAAGGAAGAGCCGAGCCTCATCGAGATCGACTCCGAGCGGGCCCAGTACTGGCTCTCGGTCGGCGCTCAGCCCACCGAGCCGGTCGTGGCACTGCTGAAGATCACCGGCGACTGGCAGAAGTTCAAGGGCCTGCCTGGTGCGGAGGGCACGCTGAAGGTCAAGGAGCCCAAGCCCAGCAAGCTGGACCTGTTCAATGCCGCGCTGGCCGAGGCCGACGGCGCGCCGTCCGGCGAGGCCACCCAGCCCAAGAAGAAGAAGGCGCCCGCCAAGAAGGCCGCCAAGGCTAGAGACCGCTAAGGCCGAGGAGACCGCCGAGGCGGAGACTCCTGCCGAGGCCGAGACTCCTGCCGAGGCTGCGCCCGTGGCTGACGCGTCCGAACCCGCCGCCGAAGGCGCCGACGCAGCGGCCCCGGCCGAGCAGGCCGGTTCGTGAGCTCGGTGGTCGTCGACGCGGTTGAGCATCTGGTCCGCGGCATCGTGGACAACCCCGATGATGTCCGGGTCGACATGGTGACGTCTCGCCGCGGCCGCACCGTCGAGGTGCACGTGCACCCCGACGATCTCGGCAAGGTCATCGGCCGTGGCGGCCGGACCGCGACCGCGCTGCGCACGTTGGTCGCAGGCATCGGCGGTCGCGGCATCCGCGTCGACGTGGTGGACACCGACCAGTAGCGGTCTCGCATGGACCTGGTAGTCGGGCGCGTCGTCAAGGCTCACGGCGTCACCGGCGAGCTGGTCGTCGAGGTGCGCACCGATGACCCGGACACCCGTTTCGCGCCGGGCTCCCGATTGCGCGCACGCCCGAAGAACGGGCCGGAGCGTACCTATTTCGTCGAGTCGGCGCGTGAGCACAGTGGGCGGCTGCTGGTGCGATTGACCGGTGTTGCCGACCGAAACGCAGCGGACGCGTTGCGAGGCAATGTGTTCCTCGTCGATACGGAAGAGCTGCCCCCGATCGACGACCCCGACGAGTTCTACGACCACCAGCTCGAGGGACTCCGGGTCGTGACTACCGAGGGGCGTCTGGTCGGCAATGTCAAAGAGGTTCTGCACACCGCGGCGGCGGAGCTGTTGTCGGTGACATCGGAAACGGGCGACGAAGTACTGGTGCCGTTCGTCAGCGCGATCGTCACCGAGGTGTCACTGGCGAACCAGACAATCGAGATCGACCCGCCCGACGGTCTCCTCGAGCTGGACTGACCCATGCGCATCGACGTGGTGACGATCTTCCCCGGTTACCTTGACCCGCTGCGGCAGTCGTTGCCCGGCAAGGCGATTGAGGCGGGCATCGTCGACCTGCAGGTGCACGATCTGCGTCGGTGGACACACGATGTGCATCGCTCCGTCGACGACTCGCCCTATGGCGGCGGCCCCGGAATGGTGATGACCGCGCCGGTATGGGGCGAAGCGCTCGATGAAATATGTTCGGAGGAAACACTTCTCGTCGTTCCCACGCCTGCGGGCCGGCGATTCGACCAAGCGGTCGCGCGACGCTGGAGCACCGAGTCGCACATGGTGTTCGCCTGCGGGCGCTACGAGGGAATCGACCAGCGCGTCATGGATGACGCTGCTCGGCGGATGCGCGTCGAGGAAGTGTCAGTCGGTGACTATGTGCTGCCAGGCGGCGAGTCCGCGGCGCTGGTGATGATCGAGGCGGTCGTCCGTCTGCTTCCCGACGTGCTGGGCAATCCCGCGTCGCACCAAGATGATTCGCACTCGGACGGCTTGCTCGAGGGTCCCAGCTACACCAGGCCACCGAGCTGGCGTGGATTGGATGTGCCGGACGTGCTGCTTTCCGGAGACCACGCGAAGGTTGCGGCATGGCGGCGGGAACAGGCGCTGCAGCGCACCCGGGAACGCCGCCCGGACCTGATGGGCGACTAGATCTTCCCGCCGGGGAACATCGTCTTGACGGCCTGGGTGATGGTGGCGCGCGCCGCGGCGTAGTCACCGGGCTCCAGCGAGCTGATCGCCATCACGTAGCGGCGGTCTGGTCCGATCACGCCGGTGGACACGTGCAACTGGTTGGCGCCGTTCCAGCAGCAGAACCAGCCCTGTTTGACGGCAACCGGCTCGGCATAAAGCCCCTCGGGAATTCCGAAGCGTTGCGGGTAGCCGTCGATACCGGTCGGCGTCGACTGCGCGAGATTGCCAATGATGACGTTGGCCTGTTCGGGCGGCAGCCCGCCGCTACCGTCCAGCAGCATGTCGTAGTAGCGGACCAGATCGCCTGCGGTGCTCGTCGTGACGTCCCAGTGCCCGTTGTAGGGCGCCGTCGTGGCCGCCAATCCGTACCGCGCCTTGACGCGGGCGATGACAGCGTTTCCGCCGCTGCGGTTCCAGAAGTTCTGGGCCGCGCCGTCGTCGGAGGACCGCAGCATGACGTCGAGTGACCTGTGGTCGGCAGGAGAGAGCGTCGTCTGGCCCTTGGACTCCTGCAGCAGCAGGTCGTCGGCGATGAACAGCTTCACCACGGACGCGATCGGGAAGATCTGGTTGTCACCGTTGGAGACGATCTGGCCGGTGTTGCGATCCAGCACGACCGCCGAGATATCGGCTCCGGACTTCGCCGCGTCCGCGGCGGCCTGGCTGGCGCGGGCGTCGAGCCCGTCGAAGTTGGCTGCCAGTTGGTCGGGTGGCGCTTCAGGCAACGCCGCCATGCCGCCCTGCGGCGGCGCGACGACCGTCAGTTGCGGGGTATCGGGCGGGGTGCCGTACACCCGGGCCTCACAGCCGGCCACGACCAGCACCACACTCGCGATGGCTGCGATGGCCGTCGCCAGACTCGACGGGCGCCGACGCATGGTCCTCCTTCAATAGATCCGGAGCCGGGGGAGCGGGGCACCGCCACACCGCGCCCGCCGACGCTAAGACTAACGGCTGGACCGCGGTCCGGCCCGATCGGGGAAGACTAGATTTTCCCGCCTGGGAACATCGTCTTGACGACCTGGGTGATGGTCGCGCGCGCCCCTTCGGCGCTGGCCGGCTGGTCCGACGCGATCGCCATGATGTAGCGGCGGTCGGATCCGACGATGCCCGTCGACAGATGCATCCAGTCGGAGCCGACGCAGCACATCCAGCCCTGTTTGACCGCGACCGGCTCGGCGTAGAGCCCCTCCGGGATGCCGAATCGCTGCGGGTACACGCCGCCCGGCATCATTCCGTCGATCCCGGTCGGAGTTGACTGTGCGAGGTTGTCGACGATCATGTTGGCCATCTTCCGGGGCAGGCCGCCGGCTCCGGACAGCATCATGTCGTAGAAGCGCACCAGATCCGCGGCGGTGCTGATGGTGTTGAACCATCGGCCGTTGCCCGGCGGGCGGGTGCCGCTGAGTCCGTACCGCGCCGCGACACGGGTGACGATCGCGCTACCGCCGCCGCGGTTCCAGAAGACCTCGGCGGCGCTGTCGTCGGAGGACCGCAGCATCGAGTCGAACATTTTGCGGTCGTCTGGGGACAACGGCGGGCCTCTCAGAGCAGGTCGTCGGCGATGAACAGTTTCACAACCGACGCGATTGCGATCCCCCTGCCGTTGCCGTTGGAAACCCGCTGTCCCGTCGAGCGGTCCAACACGACTGTGGTGATGTCGGCGCCTTTAGCGGCGGCTTCGGCCGTGGCTTGCCTGGTGCGACCGTCAAGGCCTTCGAAGGCTGCGGCTGCATCGTCGGGCGCAGCCTCGGGCAACGGGGCCAGCGGCCCCTGCGGGGCGACGACGGTCAGCTGCGGCGCCGCGGGGTCCACCGGCGGGGTGCCGTAGACCTTGGCCTCACAACCGGCCACGGCCAGCACCGCGGCGGTAACCGCGACCAGCCTCGACGGCCGCCGTCGCATAGTTCTCCTCCAAGATGTTCCGGAGAGGGGACGGGCTTGCGGACTGCTGCGCGCCCGGATGGTTCAGCCTAACCGGTCGGCGTACCTCATGCCTCGGCTCGCACTCGCTCCGGTCCTCGCTTCGCTGCGATCCTCACTCGCGCTCGCCTTCGGCCCTCATGCGATTTCACTGCATGCGGCCCCATCTGGCACAATTGGGCAGTTGTCTGTGCAGGAGGTGGGACGGTCGGCCCGTCCGCCCCGAGATGCACCAGATACGCCCGAACCCATCGGCGCGGCGACGCGTAACCACCGCGACATCGCCGCAGCCGCGAGCAGCAAGGAAGAGTCACCGATGAACACGCTGGACTTCGTCGATCAGTCTTCGCTCCGCGACGACATCCCGCGCTTCAGCGCCGGGGACACCGTCAACGTGCACGTCAAGGTCATCGAGGGTGCCAAGGAACGCATCCAGGTGTTCAAGGGCGTCGTGTTGCGCCGCCAGGGCGGTGGCATCCGCGAGACCTTCACCGTGCGTAAAGAGAGCTACGGCGTCGGCGTCGAGCGGACGTTCCCCGTGCACTCCCCGAACATCGACCACATCGACGTCGTGACGCGTGGCGACGTGCGTCGGGCCAAGCTGTATTACCTGCGTGAACTCCGCGGCAAGAAGGCGAAGATCAAGGAAAAGCGCTGACGTTGCGCGCGATCCGGCGCCATCGTTGCGGCGCGGGCGGCGCGGCGGCGGACCCCGGCCTGATTTTCGTACTCTCCCCTACGCTTCGCGTGGGCGGTACCCCCACAACGCGGCGTACCGCCGCTTGATCGTCGTCCGACCCGTCGTGGATACCCTGATCACGTGACCGGACCCACGGACTCCCCAGACTCCTCACCCGAGCGCACGCTCGACGACGACGCCTCCGAGGCGATTGACGAGCAGGCCGAGGAGGCCGCCGACAAGTCCAAGCGCAGGCGCGGCGCGCTCCGCGAGGGTGTCATTCTGGTGGTGATCGCGGTCGGGCTGTACTACCTGATGCTGACGTTCATCGCCCGTCCGTACCTCATTCCGTCGGAGTCGATGGAGCCGACGCTGCACGGCTGCAACGGCTGCGTCGGCGACCGGATCATGGTCGACAAGCTGACCTACCGGTTCTCCAAGCCCGAGCCCGGCGATGTGGTCGTGTTCAAGGGTCCGCCGAACTGGAACGCCGGCTACAAGTCGATCCGCTCGGAAAACACCGCGGTGCGCTTCGTGCAGAATGCCCTCTCGTTCGTGGGATTCGTTCCGCCGGACGAGAACGACCTGGTCAAGCGGGTGATCGCGACCGGCGGGCAGACCGTCGAGTGCCGCGCGGGCACCGGATTGACCGTCGACGGCAAGCCGCTGAAAGAGCCCTACCTCGACCTTGCGACGATGAACGTGCCCGATCCCGACAAGTACAAGTGCTTCGGCCTCGACTTCGGGCCGGTCAAGGTGCCCGACGGCCGCGTGTGGGTGATGGGAGACAACCGCACCCATTCGGCGGATTCGCGGGCGCACTGCATCGACAACCCCGCCGACTTCCAGAACGGAGTGAAGTGCACCGGCGACCCGATGGCCGGAACCATTCCGCTGGACAATGTCATCGGAAAAGCGCGGTTCATCGCGTGGCCGCCATCGCGATGGGGTGGGGTTGGCTCGGTGAACCCGCAGACCGACTAGGAGGGCCTGAGTGTCGGCGACATGGCCGCCCCGAACGGTGATCCGCAAGTCTTCTGGCCTGCGCACTCTGGAGTCGGCGCTGTACCGCGGCGGTCTGGGCCCGGTCGCCGGTGTGGACGAGGTCGGCCGCGGCGCCTGTGCAGGCCCGCTCGTCGTCGCCGCGTGCGTGCTCGGCCCGAACCGGTTGGAGAGCCTGGCCGCGCTCGACGATTCCAAGAAGCTGACCGAGAAGGAACGGGAGCGACTGTTTCCCCTGATCCGGAGGTATGCGCTGGCGTATCACGTGGTGTTCATCCCGTCGACTGAGGTGGACCGGCGCGGGGTGCATGTGGCCAATATCGAGGGGATGCGGCGAGCCGTCGCGGGCCTCCCGGTGCGGCCGGGATACGTCCTGAGCGACGGTTTCCGGGTGCCCGGGCTGGCGGTGCCGTCACTGCCGGTGGTGGGCGGCGACGCCGCAGCGGCCTGTATCGCCGCCGCCAGCGTGCTGGCCAAGGTCAGTCGCGATCGCCTGATGGTCAAGATGGAGGCAGATCACCCTGGCTACGGCTTCGCCGAGCACAAGGGCTACAGCACCCCGGCGCACGGGGCGGCGCTGGCCCAGCTCGGGCCGTGCAGCCAGCACCGATACTCGTTCATCAACGTCCGCCGGGTGGCCACTCCGACCGGCACCACCGTGGTGACGGAGCTCCTGGGCGACTGTGTACCGGAGCAGCGCGGCGAAGTTGGGTAAGGGAAGATAGTGCTAGACCAACCCGAAGGACTGTTGAAGCGATGAGTGCCGAAGATCTCGAAAAGTACGAAACCGAGATGGAGCTCTCGCTGTACCGCGAATACAAGGACATCGTCGGGCAGTTCAGCTACGTGGTGGAAACCGAGCGGCGCTTCTATCTGGCAAACAGCGTGGAGCTGGTGCCGCGCAATTCCGACGGCGAGGTGTACTTCGAGCTGCGCCTGGCCGACGCGTGGGTGTGGGATATGTACCGGCCCGCCCGGTTCGTCAAGCAGGTGCGGGTGATCACGTTCAAGGACGTCAACATCGAAGAGGTGGAGAAGCCCGAGCTGCGGCTGCCGGAGTAGTCGCTTAGCCGGTGTTGCCCGCGTCCTGGAGATGTTCGCCGAAGAAGGCGAAAATCCGGGACCAGGCGTCCTCGGTCGCCGACTCGTTGTAGCCGAAGCCGCCGACGCGTATCAGCGGTTGAGCGGGAAGCTGGTTGGCGAAGCTGTGTCCGGCGTCGGGATAGACCTTGATGTCGGCGGGGATGCCCTTCTCCTCGACGACCTTTTGCAGACGTGCCGCTGCGCCGATGCCCAACGGGTCGCGGCGGCCGAAGCTGGCCACGATGGGACATGCCCCGTCCAGCGTCGCGCCGAGATCGCGTGGCAGCGGGGTGCCGTAGAACGGTGCCGAGGCGCCAAACCCCTTGGGCGACATCACCAGTGCGAACTGCCCACCCATACAGAAGCCGGCGATGCCGACGGTGCCCGACGATTGCGGCATGGCGAGCAGGTGGTCGCGGGCGGCCAGGATGTCGTCGACCGCACGGCCGCGCTTGATCAGCACTTCGCGGAAGACGCGCGTGACGCAGCGTGCCCATCCGCCGCGCGCAAACAGGTTCGGCGTGACGGCGATGTATCCCGCTGCCGCGATCCGGCGCGAGATCGACTCGTTGTCCGGCCCGTAGCCGAAGGCGTCATGGATCACCACCACGCCGGGCCACGGGCCGTCGCCGTCGGGAACGCTCAACAGCGCGTCGATCGGACCGTCCGGGGTATCGATCGTGATGGTCTCCACCCGGTCAATCTAACGGCTATCCATTGGCGAATCGCTCGACAACCTGCGCGAGGCCTTCCGGAGCGGAGCCATAGGGCATCACGAAATAGCTGAATCCGAGGGTCTCGTGCACCCGTCGAATTTTCCCGCAGACGTCATCGAGTGTGCCGATGGCCACGACGGGTGAGTCCAGCAGCGTCTGCAAGCTTCACGTCGACGCCGCTCACCTCACCTCCGTAGCGGGAGACGGTGGCGCTGAGGAACTCCAGAAAGCCTTTCGCCGTCTTCTCGACGTTGTCGGTGATAGCGACGAAGACGAGCATCAGCGACAGTTCGATATCGCTGAATCGCTGCCCGGCCGCCGTGGCGATCCAGTCGAGCCGTTCCTCGAACGCGTCGACGCGGAAGCTGGACAGATCATCGACAACGGCGCCCTTCCTACCGAACGATGCGCCGAGAACTTGGACGATGTCGGCCCGCCTCGCGGCCATCGAGAGGATCCTGCGGCCGCCACCGCCGATCATGATCGGGGGCCCGCCGGGCTGGACAGGTTTCGGTGTGCCGTCGAGGTCGATGATCTCGTCATCCGGGCCTGCGAGCGCGCCGGCCTCGACGACTTCGGCGAGGACTCCTGGCGGTCGGGCCTGCGTGTACTGGTCGATTCGTGTGAGTCCACCCCGGGGGTGAATCCCGGCGGGCGGGACTACGTGTACGGCCAGTTCGTCGACGCGTTGTGGAACAGACTTCGCGTTGTCGACTACATCAAGCACCATCCGGAGGTCAACGATGAACGCATCGAGCGTCCACTGGTGGTGCTCGGTCTGCCGCGCACCGGCACCTCGCTGGCGAGCTATCTGCTCGACCAGGATCCGCTGCGGCGGTCGTTGCTGACCTGGGAGGCCGAGGATTCGGTACCGCCGTCGACCCCCGATACGCTGCGCACGGATCCGCGCTGCTTGAAGAAGAAGGCTGAACTCGACGTTCTCGCAGAAGGATTGAAGGCGGCCAACATCCCGATGATTCATTGGGACGAGGCCGACGGACCCACGGAATGCCTATTCGTACAGAATCAGGACTTTAAGGCGTACCTGTGGGAGGCATTCATGCCGACCCCTGCCTACGCCGATTGGCTTCTGCGGACCGATATGTCGAGTGCATATGCCTACGAGCGGATGGTGCTGCAGATGCTGCAGTCTTGCGCGCCGGGTGCATGGTCGCTGAAGATGCCTTCGCACGCTGTGCACATCGAGACGCTCCTGGCGACCTACCCCGATGTGCGGATCGTGTGGGCACACCGCGACCCTTTCAAGGCGACCGCCTCTTTCCTGCGGCTGAACTACCTCTCCCGCGCGGTGCTGGGCGTCGCCATCGATGTCGATGTGGTCGTGCCGAATGTTTTGCGGCAGTTGAAGGAACACGTCGACCGTCCGCTGGCGACAAGGCGACGGATCGGCGACGACAGATTCTTCGACCTGCACTACGCCGACTTGATGCGCGACCCGGTCGCGGTGATGCGGTCGCTGTACGACTGGGCAGGCGACGACCTGACCGCCTCGACCGAACACGCGATGCTCGACTGGCTCAACGCCCATCCGCAGGACCGCTTTGGCGTCGCGCCGTACTCGCTGGATGGATCGGGTGTCACGCGCTCCGACCTGGAACCTATCTTCGACAACTACCTGTCCGTATTCGACATCGAATTGGAGGGTGACGCGCAATGAAAGCGGCCGTGACCACAGAAGACCACGGCTTCGAGGTGGTGGATCTTCCCGATCCGACTCCTGCCTCCGAACAGTTAGTTATCCGTGTCGCGGCCTGCGGGGTATGCGGGTCCGACATCAAGGCGCAGCCGTACGCGCCGGCCGGAATGGTGATGGGTCACGAACTGGGAGGTGAGGTCGTCGCCGTCGGACAACGTGCCGACGGGTGGCGAGAGGGCACCAATGTTGCTGTGCTGCCTGTTATTTCGTGTGGAACTTGCCAGTACTGTCGAACAGGTTCGGTGTCGCACTGCGCTGGGGCGAGCTACATCGGGATGGGCCCGGCGGGCGGCTTCGCCGAGTATGCGGTCGTGCCCGCGCGCCACTCATTCGCTTTGCCTGCCGAATTGCCCACCGCCATATCGGCATTGGTTGAACCTTTCGCGGTCGGACTGCACGCTGTTCACAGCGCCGAGATCGCTGCAGGCGAGAATGTGCTCATTGTCGGCGGCGGCGGTGTGGGCCAGACCACCCTTGTCTGGGCATTGAGAAAGGGCGGTGTCCGCGTCACGGTGGCAGACCCCGACTCGCGACGGCGTGACACAGCCACCGCATTGGGCGCGACGGAGGTACTGGCATCGGTGTCGGACGCCGAACCCGGGGCCTACGACGCAGTCGTGGAATGCGTCGGTCGGCCCGAGTTGCTTCAAGCCTGCCAGCCGGCTCTGCGTCCACGAGGCCGACTCGTCATCTCCGGCGCGTGCGCAGAGCCGACCTCGATCGAGCCGGTCACCGCGCTACTAAAGGAGCTCACGGTCCGCTATTCCCTCGCGTATTCGATCGGCGAGTTTGAGGAGGTCGTTGCGGCCTTCAGCAACGGGCACATCGACCCAACCTCCGTGGCGGGGCCGTCGTTCGGGCTCGATCGGATCGCCGAAGCATTCGACGCCGTTCGCGCTGCGCGAGAGCAGGGTCGAGTCTCGGTGGCACCGTGATCGTCACCCGTCCTCGAGCTGTACGTGGTCGGCGGCGACCCCTGCGATCACGGCGTGCAGATAACGCTCGAGGGTCTTCGCGCTGTCCATCTCGGCGAGGCCGTATGCAAGTCGGAATAGAAACCCGCCGAGAAACGTGACCACTGCGAACGCCTGTTTCTTGATCAGTTCCTCGTTGGCCGGCGCGCCGACCGGCTGAACCTGCGCGACGGCCGCCTCGCTGATCGTGACGAATCGGTCCATCAACCCGTCGGACACCGTGCCGAGCTCGGGGTCGCGCGACGCGATCATCATCAGCTCGAAGCGAGCCCGCGCCCGCGACCGTTCGGGTTCCACTGCCGTCCGCATGGCCTGCTCGGCGAGACGGGACAGCAGGGAATCGACTTCTCCGCCCCCGGTCGCGTTGAGGGCACCCGTGAAGTCGGCGACGTCTAGCTCGATCACCCGGTCGATCGCGCCGCGCAGCAGGGCCGCTCTGGTCTGGTAGTAAAACGACGTCGTTCCGTCGGGGAGACCTGCGTGCCGGTCAACGCGCAGATGGGTCAGCCCCCGTGCACCGTCCGCGGCCAGCAATTCAATTGCGGCGTCGCAGAGGTGACGCCGTCGTTGCTGGACGTTGGGCTTTCTTCTCATTTCACGACAGGTTGGCGGCGATTTCATCGAAGGCGGCGATGGTCGGAAAGAGCATGGTGGCGTCCTGCGGCAACGGCCAGCTCGACAACTTGGCGGCGACCATATTGGCCGCCCGGTTGACGTAGATCATCTGACCGTGAATCCCCAGGCACAGCAATACGTTGTTACCCGAGTGCGGGAACCAGCACTGGTTTCGGTACATCCCACCCGGCATGCGGTTGTCGCCGGGGCTCGCGGCGAAGGCGGCTCGGGAGTCGAGCCCGCCCGCGAACGTGTCGGCGATCCACGACAGCGATACCACCCGCTCACCCGTCAGCGAAGTGCCGCCGTTCAGAAACAGCGAACCGAACCTGACGAGATCGGACAGGCAGGCGTTGATACCGCCGTCGAACATTCCGGTACCCACCGAGTCGACGCCGATCGTCGCGTCGCTGCGCGCGCCGAGTTTGGCCCACAGCACCTGCGACATCAGCTCGGGCATCTGCAGCCCGCTGGCCGCTTCGCAGACCCAGCCGAGCACATCGGTCTCACAGGACCGGTACTCGAACGGTCCACCGTGCGGCGACTTCTGCTGCAGGGTCACCAGGAAGTCGTACATCGTCGTCGGCAGGTCCGGCACAATGCGCGGCGCCCATCCGATGGCCTGCTCGATCAACCGAACTTCGGCCACCGGGTCCAGGTAGTCTTCGGAAAACTTTATCCCGGAACGCATATCGAGCAGGTGGCGCACCGTCGCGCCCGCGTAACCGGAGTTGGCCAGTGCAGGCACGTAGTGGGTCAGCTCCGCGTCAGGGTTAATGGTCCCGGTGCTGACGAGCGCGCCGACCACCATCGCGATCAACGACTTGCTCACCGACATCAGCAGGTGCGAGGAGTCGGCGTGCATACCTCCGTAGTAGAACTCGCCGAGCACCTTGCCGCGCTGGGTGACGATCCAGCCGTCCGTGACGGTAGCGGCCATCACGTCGCCGACCGTGGTGCGCCTGCCGTTCGTCCGGTCGTACAGCGGGATGTCGGCGAGTTCGGTCGACGTCGACGTCGACGGCAGCTCGGCGACGGGTCCGGCGCCGCGGGAGATCACCGCCGTAGGGAGGATGTCGGCGACGTGCTGAAACGTCCAGTGCAGGTGGGCTGCCGACTGCCAGTTGTCCAGTGTCACGTCTGACGGCACGCGTCCGGTGTCGCCTCCTAGGACCATGGCGACGACCCTAGTGCCTCCCGACCAGCCGCCCGGAAGCTCAGCCCTACTTCACCCCGGCGTTCGTTACCGAAGCCGCGGGTTTGGCGATAGGTGTACCTGCGTATTCGGCGCGGATCGAGTCGATGAGGTGGCGCGCGCGAATCGTCAGCGCCGATTTGCCCGGTGCCGAGTCGACCTGCAGCCGTCCCTTGGTGACCAGCACGCCGAGGTCGGCGCCCTTCCAGCGATAGTCGCCGGGGGCGTAGATCCTCAGGAAGAACGCCTCGGCCTCGTTCTGCAGTTGGTGCCAGTCCAGCGCGGGCCTGCGGAACACCAGTGCGCCGGTGTTGTCGAGCGAATACTGCCCGGTGCTCGGGGTGGCCGTCAGCTGCTGCACGATGTCGTCGGTCTCCTTCATCACCATTTGGCTCCACAGGTCGCCCGACGCCAGTTCCTCCCACCGCTCGTTGATCTCGTCGACGTCCAGGTCGAAGTCGACGTTCATGTACTCGAGGATGTGGAACAGGAACAGCGGGACGTCGGCGTAGGCGCCCGCGGTGACGTTGGTGATCGATGACGCCCCGCTGATCCGGGGGTTGAGCTCGCCGAGGTACACCTCACCGTTGTCGGTGTCGACGAGGACATCGACCTCGAAGAACCCGCGGTAGCCCTCCTTGGCCAGCCGGTCTCCGAGTCGTCGCACCAACTGTGTTGCGGTCCGCCTACTTTCGCCGGTCAGTACCTCGGGGAACATCTCGTTGCCGCACCAGCCCCCTCGCGACGGTGTCAGCCGCTTGTAGCCGATCAGCTCCGACATGAACGGGCCGACGATGGTGCCGCACCGGGTGAGCACCGCCTCGACGGCGACCGGGCGGTTGTTGATGCGACGCATCACCTTGATCTCTTCGCCGACGATGTCGGCGCTGTGCTTGCGCCAGTCGGCCTCCGAGGAGATGAAGAAGGTGGTCTTGCCGGAGTCGCCGTACGGCGTCTGAACGACGAGTTCGTCACCGAGACCGGCCTTTTCGGCCACCGCCTGCAGGCCTGCCCAGTCGTCGACCCGAGTCAGCACGTTCGGCACGCTCGGCGCGCCCGCCTCGTTGCCCAGCTGCGTCGTGACGATCTTGGAGTCGAGATGCTGGCGGAGGCTGGCAGGCGGCAGGATCAGGTCGTAGCCGAGATCCCTGCAGATGTCCTCGGTTTCGCTGTCGAAGAACACCATCGCGACCTTGGGTCGTATCCCGCGCGGAGTCACCGCGTCGATGTGCGCCCGGACCTCGGGGTTGGTCAGCAGCCAGTTGTTGATCTCCTCGCCGCTTTCGAACTCCCGATAGGGCTTGTCACTCGGTGTGAAGAACCCGCGGATGGGCGCCGTCCCAGGCGTCGTAGTAGGTCACGTAGGTGAAGTTGCGGACCCAGCGGTCAAGGCCCAGGAGGTTGAACGGGGTGGCGCCGAAGAACAGGATCGGCACGTCGTTGGTCCGGAAGAAGTGGCGCACTTCCGAGATGTTCTTCAACCGCCGCCGCGACTGCCCCGAGGGGGAGGCGAAGGCGGCGTCGGTCCCGACGCTCACTTCCGACGGCTTGCGCGGCGGCCTTTCGTGGTGCGTTTGGCCGGTGCGGCCTTCGCGGCGACGGACTTGTGGAGCGCGGGGACGGACGCTTCGCGGCGGTCGTTTTCGTCGCTCGTCTTGATCGAACCGGGCGGTCACTCATCGCGTACACCTCGCTGCGCGTCGGATAGCCCACACTAGTGCGCCGCGAAGAGGTGCACGGTGCGTTCAGCGCCGCTAGCTCACACCCGGAGGCCGTCCATCACGTGGCTCAGCTCGGCGACCGCCCTGCGGAATGCCGCCTTCTGGTTGTCGGCGCGCGCGACGTTCATCGATGTTTCGCAGAGTGCGCCGTAGAGGAAGACGGCGAGGGGTCCGGCCGGCCGCGGCGCGATCCGGCCCTCGTCCGCCGCCCGCGTGATGGCGACCTCCATCATCTCCATCAGGGGAGCCTCCATCCGGCGCACGCCATCCCAGCCCATCGCGGCCAGCGCGTCGAGAAGCATGATCCGCTGCAGTCCCGGCTCGAGACACTCCTCCAGGAAGGCCCGGCAGCACGCCTCGAAGGCGTCCCACGGATCGCGCTTGGATGCGTAGACCGCGGGCATCAGGGCGGAGAGCCGCTCTACCTCGCGCATGAACACGGCCTCGAACAGCTGTTGCTTGCCCTCGAAATGGTGGTACACGGCGCCTTTGGTGACGCGGGCCTTCGCCGCGACGGCATCCAGCGAGGTCGCCGCGTAGCCGTCCCGGGCGAACAGATCGCGTGCCGCGTCGACGAGTGCGGTCGTCGTCGCCTCGGTGCGCTCCGCCTGGGTTCGTCTCGCCTGCTTGGTCGGCACGACCTCACGATAACGGCTAATCAGCGATGCGCGGCTCCATTGCGGGGTCGTCACAACAGCTGATAGATGCGATAGTCGATGTGGTTCGGCGAGAGCACGTTGTAGCCGACGGCCACGATCTCGTTGAGCCACGTGTAGCGGTCGTCGGCGGTCTCGAACTTGGGCGTGGTGCGCACGTAGGTCTCGTCGAACGGAAGCACCTCCCCGGCGGCAAGCCGGTCCAGGCCGTCGGCGGGAACCTTGATGATGCCTCGTGTCTCGTAGTGAATGAGGGCGCCGTCGTGGGTGCGCAGCGTGGCGCGGACGTCTACCCGACCGATTTGGTCGGTGCCGACAAGCAGCCAGTCGCCGCCACCGGGCAGCAATTCACCGTGAAGCCTTGGCCCCTCGATCACGCCACCGGCGGTGATGAACGTCAGCCTGGTACCAAGAGCCGTCGAAATCAGTTGCGCCGGTTGAAGTTCGACGTGCATGTCGAAGAGGTGCTCGGCGGGCAGCCGGTCGAAGATCGGCAGCTGGTCGGCAGGCGTCACGACGGCGGTCATTGGGTGACCATCCCCGTCGCCGCCTGCAGTTGCACCATGTCGACGAAGGTGTCCTTGCGGGCGACGAGCCCGTCGGGCGACACCACGACGACATCGAGGCAGTCGAACCGGAGGTCGCCGGATATCAGCGCCCAGTCCAGGACCCAGTGGTCCTCGCCGTAGAGGACGCGATACGTCTCGAACGAGAATTCGGGAAACGTCTCGAACAGCCCGGCGAAGGTGTCGCGCACCGCCTCGCGGCCGACGACGGGTTCGCCGCCGAGATGGCTCCAAAACCAGGTGTCTTCGGTGTGCAGGGAGACGATCGCGTCGGGGTCGCGCTTCGCCCATGCGGCGAAATAGCGCTCCGAGATCGCCTTCAGGTCGACGACCTGAGCGGTGGCTGGGGACATGGGTGGCCTCCGATCGGAGATAACAACATACTGTGGGTAGGTAATAACCTACCACGAGTATGCAAGAGGGCAACCCCGAGTGGCGGCCGTCAGGGCTTGAGTCCGAACACCATCGACGTGGGGCCGATCAGATGTCGCACCTTCACGTGCCGGAAACCGTTCGCGCGGAACATGTCCGCGCAGTCCACGGTGGCGGACTCGTAGCCGCTGCGTGTCTCGAGCATGATGTTGAGACTCGACAGCAGGCTGTGATAGCGATTGGGCGACCCGGGCATTGTCATCGCGTCCTACACGATCAACGCACCGCCGCCGGGAAGGGCCTCACGTGCCTTGGCGACCAGTTCGCACCGGCCATCGCGGCTTTGGCCATGGAAGACGTGGCCGAAGGAGATGACGTCGGCGCTGGGGAGCGCGTCGGAGAAGAAGTCGCCTCCGATGAACCGCAGCCTGTCGTGAAGGCCGAACGACTTGACGTAGTCGGTGAAGATCGGCTCGACGACCGGGAGGTCGAAACCCGTGCCGCGCAGGTGGGGGTTGGTGAGGGCGACGCGCACCGGCAGCGCCCCCTGTGCGCAGCCCATGTCGACGAAGCTCTCGAAGCGCTTCCATGGGAAGCGGGCGGCCAGCAGGGTGACCTCCCCGGTGGAGATTCCCGTCATTCCGGCCAGGAACGTCTTCAGCGCGGCGGGGTCGCGGTAGAGGGCATCGAAGAACTCGTTCTCTCCGCGTTCCTCCTCGGCCGCGGGAACACCCGACCTCAGAAGGTGGCCCGCATCATCAGCCGTTCGCGGCGGACGTCGACCGTGGACCGATTTGCTGACATGCCGCCATTGTGGGGAAGTCGAGCAACTGAGGGATGGAATTGACAGACTGGCTGAGTGAATTCGACGCCGCAGTGCTGGCTCACAGACATGGACGGCGTCCTGGTGCGCGAGGAGCATGCGCTGCCAGGAGCACCGGAGTTCCTGGCGCGCCTCGTCGAGAAGAAGCGGCCGTTCCTCGTCCTGACCAACAATTCGATCTTCACCCCGCGTGACCTGTCGGCGCGCCTCGCGCGCTCGGGTCTGTCGGTGCCGGAGTCGGCGATCTGGACTTCCGCGCTGGCCACAGCCGCTTTTCTCAGTGACCAGTTACCCGGCGGCTCGGCCTATGTCATCGGCGAGGCGGGCCTGACCACCGCCCTGCACGAGGTCGGCTACACGCTGACCGATGTCGAGCCGGACTTCGTCGTGCTCGGCGAGACCCGCACGTACTCGTTCGAGGCGATCACCAAGGCGATCCGGCTCATCTCGGCAGGCGCCAGGTTCATCGCGACCAATCCCGATGTCACCGGACCGTCGGCGGAGGGTCCGTTGCCTGCCACGGGATCGGTCGCGGCCATGGTCACCAAGGCGACCGGGCGGGAGCCCTACTTCGTCGGCAAGCCCAACCCGATGATGTTCCGCAGTGCGCTGAACCGCATCGAAGCGCATTCGGAGAACACCATCATGGTGGGCGACCGGATGGACACCGACGTCGTCGCAGGCATCGAGGCGGGACTGGAGACCATCCTCGTGCTGACCGGATCGACCACCCGCGACGAGGTCGAGCACTACCCGTTCCGGCCCAGCCGGGTGTTGCCGAGCATCGCGGAAGCCATCGAACTCGTGTGACCCCTGTCGACCTGGCGCCTGCGAAGAGATCAAGAACGAGATTTACGACGGTGCGACGCCCTATTCGACCTATGTTCGGGGGGTGATGATGAGGCCGATGGCGCCGACGCGAGGAGCAGGACAATCGCCGAGATCGAACTGATCGGGGTGCCGTTCGACGGCTATGGGCGACCCGGGAACCAGGCCCTGGCGGCGACCGCACTGCGCGATGCCGGGCTGCTCGACGCCTTCGAACATCACCACGTGGTCGGCAGCGACGACCTGGATCTGCCCGCGGGAGATCCGGCGCGCGGCTCATCGACCAACCTGATCAACGAGGCGGCACTGCTGGCGATGACGGACGCGCTCAACGAACGGGTGGGGTCGTCGGTGACCGCGGGCCGGCTCCCGATCGTCTACGGCGGCGACTGCTCGACGCTGCTCGGCATCGTGACCGGGTTGCGCGATCACGTCGGTGACGTCGGGCTGGTGTTCTTCGACGGCCACGAGGACACCATGCCTCTCGACGTTTCCGAAGACGGCGAAGCGGCCAATGCCGAACTCGGCCTGCTGCTCGGGCTGACCGGACGCACCCTGACCGGACCGCTCGGTGAGCGGCTGCCCGCGCTGCAACGCGACGGGCTTGTGGTGCTGGGACCGCGCGACGACGACTGGCGGCAACGGTTCAATGTCGGCACGCTCGCCGACGCCGGGGTGTGGGTGGCACCGCTGGCCGAAGTCGCCGACGACCCCGCGGGCGCAGGGCGCCGTGCCATCGAGCAGCTCTCCGGAGTTCGACCGGTGGTGGCTGCACATCGACCTCGACGTGCTCGACCCCGTCGTATTCCCGGCGCAGGGCCTGCCGGACTTCCCCGACGAGCCCGGTGGACTCACCTGGGACCAGCTCACCGATGCGGTGATGGCGTTGTTCACCACAGAGGCGTCGTGCGTCGGCGGCAGCATCGCGATCTACGATCCGGACCAGGACCCGAACCGGAGCGGCGCAGCCCAGATCGTGGCGTTCGTCCGTAACGTGGTGGCGCGCCCGACGATCAGTCGCTAGCCCAGGAGACACGTGGCCGAACCCATCGACGAGTACTTCACCGCCACCATCTCGGCGATGAGCGGGTCGGCGCGCCACCGCGCGGCCGACGGGCCGGTACGAGACGACTCATCGCTCACGGCGCGAGTGTGCTTGGCGCTGTTCGATGTTCAGCTCGGCAGCCGCCACCTCGACCTGGCCGCCCGGTGGCTGCGGTCGCAGGGTAAGGGCTACTACACGATCGGATCGTCCGGGCACGAAGGCAACGCCGCCGTCGCGGCGGCGCTACGGCCCACCGACCCGGCGCTGCTGCACTACCGGTCCGGTGCCTTCTTCCTGGCCCGCGCCGGCCTGGTCGACGGCCGCGAGCCGCTGCGTGATGTGCTGCTTGGCCTGGTGGCGGCCACCGAGGAGCCGATCGCGGGCGGTCGGCACAAGGTCTTCGGCCGCCATGACCTGCACATCATCCCGCAGACGTCGACCATCGCATCGCACCTGCCGCGGGCCGTCGGCGTCGCGTTCTCCATCGCGCGCGCCAAGAAGCTCGGGGTGCCCTGCGCATGGCCCGACGACGCGGTCACGGTGTGCAGCTTCGGCGACGCGTCGGTGAACCACTCCACCGCCGTCGGCGCGATCAACACCGCGCTGCACTCGGCATATCAGGGGGTGCCGATGCCGCTGCTGTTCGTCTGCGAGGACAACGGGATCGGGATCAGCGTCAAAACTCCGCAGGGGTGGATCGAGCGGACCTATGGAAACCGCGACGGCCTGGCCTATTTCGCCGCCGACGGCTGCGATCTGCCCGCGACATTCGATAGCCGCGGTCGCTGCCGTGGACTGGGTGCGCACCCGTCGACGACCGGCGTTCCTGCATCTGCGCACCGTCCGGCTGATGGGCCATGCCGGTTCCGACTACGAACCGGCCTATCGCCCGCCTGCGGAGATAAGCGCCGAGTTCGACCGGGATCCGGTGCTGCAGACGGCGAAACTGTTGATCACCGAGGGGGTCCTCACGCCGTCGGAGGTGCTCGACCGGTACGAGGCCAAGCGCACCGAGGTCATCGATCTGGCCACCGAAGTCACCGACCTCGCTCAACTCAGCAGCGCTCAGGCGGTGATGACGCCACTCGCTCTGGGTCTCGAAGAAGCGATGGCGGCCGCGCCGGCCTCGCTCGTCGCATCGGTGCGGTCGGTTGATCCCGACGCGCCGATGACCGTTGCGCTCGGGATCAACCGCGCACTCGACGACATTCTCGACCGCTACCCGGAAGCCATCATCTTCGGTGAGGACGTCGCGCGAAAAGGCGGCGTCTACGGGGTGACCCGTGGACTGCTCAACAAGAACAGTGCGGCGCGGGTATTCGATACGTTGCTCGACGAGCAGGCCATCCTCGGGCTGGCCCTCGGCACCGGAGTGTCCGGGTTGCTTCCCATCCCGGAGATCCAGTACCTCGCCTATTTTCACAACGCCGCCGACCAGATCCGCGGCGAAGGCGCGACACTGCAGTTCTTCTCCAACAGGCAGTACCGCAACCCGATGGTGGTGCGCGTCGCCGGGTACGGATACCAGAAGGGTTTCGGCGGACACTTCCACAACGACGACTCGATCGCCGCGATCCGCGACATTCCGGGGATCGTCATCGCATCGCCTGCGCGTCCCGACGATGCAGCAGCGATGCTGCACACCTGCGCCGCCGCAGCGAAAGTGGCGGGAATGGTCAGCATCTTCCTCGAGCCGATCGCCCTGTACCACACGCGCGATCTCCACGACGACGGCGACGAGCAGTGGCTCGCAACCTATCCGACGGAAGGGGTGCCGATAGGGCGCGCCCGGACGTACGGCGAGGGAAAGGATTTGACGATCCTCACCTTCGCCAACGGTGTGCGGATGAGCCTGCGGGTCGCCCGCAGACTCGACTCGTCCGGCATCGGCACCCGCGTCGTCGACCTGCGGTGGCTGGCGCCGCTACCGGTCGAGGACATGCTCCGCGAGGCCGGCGTCACCGGGCGGACGCTCATCGTCGACGAGACCCGGGAAACCGGTGGAGTGGGCGAAGGCATCCTCGCTGCGCTCCTCCAACACGGCTACGGCGGCGCCATGGACCGGGTCGCCAGCAAGGACAGCTTCATCCCGCTCGGTGACGCCGCGCTCGAGGTGTTGCTCTCCGAGGACGAGATCGAGGCTGCAGCGACGAAACTAGTGTCGTGAGTTCAGAAGGGCGCGTCGTCGCTGTCGTTGAGGGCACGTTCGGCTTTGATGCGTGCGGCGTTGTCGGCGGCTCGGGTGCGTTGTCGGCGCGGCATCATCAGACCGCGACCTGGTGAGAGTAGTAACTCTGTGGCCGGGGGCGGTAGGTCTGCGGTGGTGGTGTCCCATTTGGGGAAGAAGATGCGGCTGCCGGGATGGGTGGTATAGGTCCTACCGGTTGGCGAGGTCCAGATGACGGTGCCGTCGGGCAGCTGAATGTCTCCCCATCCACCGTTGCCTGTGTAGAACGTTTTCATCAGATGATGTTTTCTGCACTTGCAGTTGAGGTTTGACGGATGTGTCGGGCCCAGCGGCCAGGGTCTGACATGGTCGATGTCGCAGCGATCGGCGGGCACGTCGCAACCGGGGAAGCGGCAGAACAGATCGCGCATGCGCACGAACTCATCCATATCGGGTGAGGGCCGGTAGGCCGGTTCGGGTTCGTCGCTGGGCATGCGGATCGGCTTGATGGTGGCTCCGTTTCGGATCGCCTCGGCAAGCAGCGGCGTCGGCAGCACCCCACGGCCCAGGATCATCGCAGGAGTGGGCCGTTGATCGGCGGCGTCTACGGCGCTGGTCACGGCTGCGTCGACGGCGGCTTGGTCGGCGATGACCCGGATCACCACGTTGGATTTGGGTTGTTCGCCTGCTGCCGGGCAGGTCGGAGATCCACACGCACACACGAGTGTCTGGTTGCCGGCGGCCAATGCACCTAGTGCGTCGGCGCGCCGCTCACCCATACTGCGCGGATCGGCGTCGCAGACGCCGCGGGCCATCGTGGTGACGCGGCGGTTGAGAACGGCGGCGTCGGTGGCCAGAAGTCGTCCCCACACCGAGGTGGTTTCCGTCTCGTCGTCGCAGGCCCCGATGGTGAGGTCACGGCCGCGGGCCATCGTCTGGGTGCGGCGCAGGGCAGCGGGGTCGTAGCGGGTTACCCACCCCTCGATCGCCTGGCGCAGCTTGTCCTCTGACAGGCGCGCCCAATTGGTCGCGCGGTCGGCCAGCTCGTTGTCGATCATGGCCAGGGCCTGCTCGTCCTCGACGAGATGGGTCAGCCAGGTGATGGTCGACACGATCCGCGAGCTCAACTCACCTTTCCGGTACAGCGCGGCGATCTGCGGCAGGCGATCACGCAGCGCGAGCGCGATCCGCATTTGGCCCGATGCCCGGCGGTGCGCGACATTCAGGGCGCTGGCCACCTCTGCCGCCGCCGAATCCCAGGGATCGAACGCCCACATCGAACGTTCGTCGTCTTCGTCGACTCGGCGCTTGGTCAACTCGGCGATCGCCGCCAGCCGGCGCGCACCGACTATGGCTTCCTGCCGAGCGCCGTCCTCAATCGCGGCGACAAGTTCGTCGTCGCCGACGCTCGCGAACTCACAATCGAACATACATTCGATACTGCCAGAGTCCACCGACCGCGTTGACTCGTCAGAAATGCGCGCGAAAGGGTGATTCGTTGCCTCACTGAAAATGCGCGCGTACGCCCAGTGGATGGGGTTGACGTTGACAGAGCGCAGAGCAATCACCGAGACGGCCGCGATCCGCTATCAGCTGGCGAGTAAGCGCGGCAAGAGCCGGATTCTCGACGAGTTGTGCGCCAACACCGGTTGGCACCGAAATCATGCCCGCAAGGCGCTCACGGCGGCGCTGCAGCCCAAGATCGTCACCCCGCGTAGTCCCCGGCCAGTGAAGTACGGGCCCGATGTCATTGCTGCATTGACGATGTGCTGGCAGGTACTCGGAATGCCGGCCGGTAAACGGCTCGCTCCGATGCTCAGCGAACTGGTGGCAGTGCTGCGTCAGTTCGGAGAGCTGACAATTGATGAGAGCACCGCGACCCTGTTGGTGTCGATGTCGGCAGCCACCATCGATCGCCGCTTGGCTGGTGAGCGAGCCAAATACCGGTTCAGGGGACGTGGTGGTACCAAGCCGGGATCGCTGCTCAAAAGCCAGATCCCGGTGCGCACCTGGGCCGAGTGGGACGACGCTCGACCCGGGTTCGTCGAGGTCGACCTGGTCTGGCACGACGGCGGCAACCGGGCTGGGGGCCATGCTTTTACGTTGACGGTTACCGACATCGCCACCGGCTGGACCGAGAACCGCTCCGTGCCGGACAAGACCGCCAAACGCGTGCTGGCAGCACTCAATGACATCGCCCGCAAGATGCCGTTCCCGATTCTGGGCGTGGACTCCGACAACGGATCAGAATTCATCAACGACGACCTGCTCCAATGGTGCCAAGGCCGCCAGATCACCTTCACCCGGGCGCGGCCGGGCAATAAGAACGACGGCTGTCACGTCGAACAGAAGAACTGGACGGTGGTGCGGACAGTTGTCGGCTACCACCGCTACGACACCGCCGCAGAACTGTTGCTACTCAACGAGATCTGGCAGCTGCAGTCCAAGCTGACTAACTACTTCTACCCCCAACAGAAACTGATCTCCAAGGTCCGCGCAGGGGCCAAGGTATCCAAGAAACACGACAAAGCCGCCACCCCGTTTCATCGCGCAATCGATCACCCAACCATCACCGTGGAACGCATCGTGGCGCTGACCCGGACCTACTCCCTGATAAATCCCGCCGCCACCCAACGCCAGGTCCAAGCCCTGACCGCCCAGCTCCTGACCTTGACCACCAGCAAAGCTGGACCCGGCGACCAAGCTCAAGTTAACAAGCGCGCACGTTTACGTGAGGCAACGAATCCGCCTTCGCGCGCATCTTGACACGAGGCAACAGGCCGACACCTAGTCGCGAGTCGGTATACCTACACTTGGCCGCGATGACCGCGCACGCGAAGAACACAGACATTCCCGACCCGACTCGACCGCTGGCCGGGGTCCGGATCGTCGAGATCTCCAGCTTCGTTGCGGTGCCGTTGGCGGGTCTGACGCTGGGCCAGCTCGGCGCCGAGGTGGTGCGGGTGGACCCGATCGGCGGCGCGGCCGACTACCACCGCTGGCCGGTCACCGACGACGGCACCAGCATTTACTGGGCGGGGCTGAACAAGGGCAAGCGGTCCGTGGCGGCCAACCTCCGTTCCGCGGAGGGCCAGGACCTCGTGCAGCGGCTCATTGCCGACAGCGGCGTGCTGATCACGAATGTGGCAGGGCGCGAATGGCATTCATATGACAGCCTGACGAGGCTGCGGCCCGACCTGATCCACGTCGAGGTGCCCGGTCGTGCTGACGGTGGCACCGGGGTGGACTACACCGTCAACGCCGGCCTCGGCTTCCCGATGGTGACCGGACCTGCGGCGCTCACCGCCCCGGTCAACCACGTGCTTCCGGCGTGGGACATCGCATGCGGAATCTACGCGGCGCTGGCCGTGGTCACCGCATTGCGCCACCGCGACGCCACCGGGCAGGGCCAGCGGATCTGTATTCCGTTGGAGAACGTGGCGCTGGCGACGGCGGGCAATCTCAGCTTCCTCACCGAGGTGATGGTGAACGGCACCGCACGCGAACGGATCGGGAACTCGATCTACGGCCAGTACGGCCAGGAGTTCACCAGCAGCGACGGCGTCTCGTTCATGATCGTTGCGCTCACCGGCCGCCACTTCCGCGATTTGACCGATCTCACCGGCACGACGACGGCCGTTTCCGCCCTTGCCGAGAACATTGGCGCCGACTTCACCGACGAGGGGGACCGGTACCGGCACCGCGACGCGCTGACCGGACTGTTCAGCGAGTGGTTCTCGGCGCACAGCGCTGCTGAGGTCACCGCCGCCCTGTCCGAGAAATCAGTTTTGTGGGAGCGGTACCGAAGCTTCGCCGAAGTCGTGAACGAGGACCGGGTGACGAGCAACCCGATGTTCTCCCCCCTGGACCAACCCCGGATCGGGGAGTACCTGGCCGCAGGACTGCCGGTGTCGATCAACGGGGACTATCCGCAGGCCGTTGCGGCACCGGCACTCGGCGATGACACATCCGGGGTGCTGACGGAATGGCTCGGGCTCAGCACCGACGACATCGACCAACTCGCCGAATCAGGCACTGTGGCAACGGGTTCAGACGATGGGGCCAGCCGGTGAGCCGACTGCTCGACCTGCTCGAGTTGCAGCCGGGCGCCGACGCCGACACGTGGCTCGGTCCGGCCAGCGGCCCGGAAGGCAAACGCGCGTTCGGTGGCCAGTTCGTCGCGC
The DNA here is from genome assembly GCA_963713225.1 of uncultured Actinomycetota bacterium. GTDB lineage: Bacteria > Actinomycetota > Actinomycetes > Mycobacteriales > Mycobacteriaceae > Mycobacterium. The sequence goes on from CAVQLB010000012.1 coordinate 182,330, forward strand.
AGAGCCTGGCCGCGGCGTGCCGAACCGTCAACCGGGACCGGTTGCCCACCAACATGCATCTGCAGTTCCTGCGCGGCGGTGAGGCGGGCGACCCGGTCGAATATGTCGTGACGCCCGTGTTCGACGGCAGGACCGCGGCAGCGCGCCGCATCGATGCCCGTCAGGGCGGACGGCTTATGACGACCTCGTCGGTGTCATTCGCGGTGGACCTGGCCGGGCCCGAACACGGCCGTCGGGTCGGTACGGCTGGCGATCCGGACTCGTTGCCGCGCACCGGGCCTGCCGGGCCCGCGCCATCGATGCCGTTGGACGAACTGGACATCAGAATCGCCGACGACAGATCCGGCGGCGAGTTCGTGCGGCGATTCTGGTGGCGGGCAACGGTTCCGATTCCGGACGACGCGTTGGTGCACACCCTCGTCGCGGTGTACGTCAGCGACGTGTACATGATCGACCCCGCGCTGCAGGTGCACGGCCACTCGATGCAGGCCCGCAGCCATCGCAGCGGCACGACAGACTCGTCGATCTGGTTCCATCAACCGGTCCGCGCGGACCAGTGGAACCTGTTGGAAACCAGGTCGCCCGCCGCGGCGCGTGGCCGTGGTGTGGTGATGGGAAGCCTGATCCGCGCCGACGGGGTGATCGCGGCCACGCTCGTGCAGGAAGGGCTTATCGCAGAGCGGGAACCGAAGCCGCAGTAGCTGCTTGCTCAGACCGCTCGCGCATCCACGTTCTTGCCGCGTTCACCAGTCGGGTGAGCAGCACGCCGACGACGATGGCCGCGAGGACACCCAGCAGGGGATGGGCGTCGAACAACGGGTACACCTGGTAGTGCGTCAGATAGGTGTACAGTGACGCTTCCGCGACTGTTCCGGCGACCACCGTGCACCAGGCCGGGCAGCGGATCGCAGGCAGCCAGATGAGCAACGCGAACCCGGCCAGCACCAACACTTCTCGATGCGAGCCGTCGAAGTATCCGTGCAGGCTCACGATCAACACCAGCGTCACAGCGATCCGCTGCCACACCGTCGACGACTTGGCCGCGGCCCAGCCGACCGCGAAGAACCAGAATGCCAGGATCGTGAACCATGCCTCGCGCCCGAAGTCCAGGCCCAACAGGTCGTAGCGCAGTACCAGTCCGACGGCCAGGAAGCCTGCCGCGAACGCGAACGGGCGCCGTCGTTCCAGCCGGTCGGCGGTCGGTAGCCAGCACACGAAGGTCAGGGCGACCAGAATCCAGACGAGCACCTCGACGAACCAGAGACGTCCGGCGGTCATGCTGTCATCGGGACCGAAGAACTTGTCGACGAGCAACAGGTTCGTCGGGTTATAGTCGTCGGTGATCAGCAACGCGAGCGCAATCCAGATCACCGACGGTACGACGATCCACGCAATTGTCTTGCGCAGGTGCCGAACCCGCTCCCCGCGGGGCACCGGTGTCAGGCAGAACCGGCCGAAGTTGTAGCCCGCGATTCCGAGCAGGAGATGAGCTCCCCCCACATCTCGTACAAGGTGGCGTGAGACCCGACGATCAGCACGATCGCGGCGGCGCGCAGTGCGACGCTGGTTTCCAGGGTCGCGCCCAGCCATGGCCACGATCGGCGAGCCGACGGCGAAATATCTTCCAGCTCGGCTAGCGAGCGCCGCTGCCAGTCGACGGGGAGTCGGCCGAGCGCCCGTTCGAGGCGAACGGACATGGCGACGTAGGACAGCGAGTTGCCGCCGAGGTCGACAAAGCTCTGGTCGGGGCTGATCGTCCGCGAATCGATCTGCAGGACATCGGCGAACAGCGCGCGCAGGTCCACCGCCGACTGTGCCTGCACGTGGGCTGTGCGCGCCATGTCACGCACGGCGGGATAATCGGGTTTGCCCGACGGCAGCAGCGGAAGTTCAGCGACAGAGGCGACGCGGATGGCGGCCGCGGGAAGGCCGGAGGCCGCCACCGCAATACGTTGTACGTCATGCGCATCATGGCCGACTGCGGCGACCACCAGTCGCTCGTCGTCCTCGGTGCAGAACGCTGTCACGCCGTCCTCGCTCAGGGCCGCCTCCACCCGCTGGAGGTCGATGCGGAGACCGAACAGCTTGACGAAGCGGCTTCTCCGGCCGATCACTTCGTAGAGCCCGTCGGGTGCGCGGCGCGCGACGTCACCAGTGCGCAATGTATCGACGGTCTTGCCCAGCGCAAGATCGCCGGGGATGTGTGCGTAGCCCATCATGACGTTGGCCCCGTGGTAGACCAGCTCACCGACGTCGGGATCCGACCAGTCGTCGAGCGGTTCAATGGTGAAGGAGCCGCCGGGGACCGGCCGGCCGATGGATGCGGGGCGGGACTGGGCGAGTTCTGGTGGTAGGTAGGCCATTCGGGCGGTGGCTTCCGTCGCGCCATACATGACGAACAGCTGCCAGCCCTTCCGCTCACCGAGCGCTGCGAAGGTGCTTACCCGTTCAGGTGTCAGCCGCCCGCCCGCCTGGGTGACAAAGCGCAGATCGGGCAGATCAATGCCGTCGAAGCCGATCCGTTCAAGCATCTCGAATGTGTATGGCACACCGGCGAACGAGGTGCCGCGGTGTCGGCGGAACAGTGTCCAGAACTCGTCGTCGACGATGGAGCGATCGGTGACGATCAGTCCGGCGCCACGGAGCAGGTGGCTGTGGATCACCGAGAGGCCGTAGCAGTACGACATCGGCAGGGTCGTTGCAGCCCTGTCGGTTTCGCGGATATCGAGATATTCGGCGATCGAGGTCGCATTCGCGACCAGATTGCAGCGGGACAGCCGGACGACCTTCGGCGATCCGGTGCTGCCCGAGGTCGACAGCAGCACGGCGAGATCCGGGTGCAATCGGTGTGCGCTTCCCTGCCGGCGTTCGTGGACGCCGGTGCCGTCGACGACGACGTCGGGATCATAGGAAGCAAGCACGGCCGAGTGGTCACGGCCTACCGCGACCGGCAACACGACGTGATCGTCCGCCAGCGCCCCGAGGTAGTGGACCAACGTGGAAATGTCGTTGCGCGTTTCGAGCACCACCAGCCTGCGAGTTCCGCCGAGCTGGGCGGCGGCGGTGGCCACCTGGTCGGCAAGATCGCGGTAGGTGAGCGTCGTGGTTTCGGTCAGCACCGCGACCCGGTCGCCGTGGTGGCGTAGATGGTCGACGAGCCGGCTCACCTGAGGACGACTCCGTTACCGATCACCCCGATGCGCACCTTGGCATCGTTAGGCGGCGGGTTGAGGCTGTGTTGTCGCACGATGATCGGCGCGGTGTCTCCTGCGGGGTCGATCGTGAGCAGTACGTCGTGTCCCAGGAACTCGGTGGCGATGACGGTTCCGATGCCGTCGCGACTCTCGTCTTCCATGCTCCTCGTGTGCGCGGCGCTGTCCGTAACCACCATTGCGACAAGCTGTTCGGGCCGCAGCGCCAGCGTCGCGGGACCGTCGTCGATCGACGCCTGCACGGGTATCCGGCCCAGGGCGCACTCCGCGATGCCGGACGCGACAGTGCACGGCAGCGATATGCAGTCACCAAGGAACTCGGCGGTAAAGCGGTCGTTGGGCTGACGGTAGACGTCCTGCGGGGCGCCGACCTGAGTGAAGCGCCCGTCCCGCATCACCGCGATCTGGTCGGCGATCGAGAGCGCCTCCTCCTGGTCGTGGGTCACCAGCAGGGTCGTCATTCCGGTTTCGGCGAGTAACCCGGCGACCGCCTTGCGGGTGGAAGCCCGCAGTCCGGTGTCCAGCGCACTGAACGGTTCGTCGAGGAGCATCAGAACGGGCCTCCGGGCCAGCGCACGCGCGAGTGCAACCCGCTGCTGCTGTCCACCGGACAGTTCGTGAGGTCGTCGAGCCGCGAATGACTGCTCCAGAGAGACGGTTTCGAGCAGTTCGGCGACGCGGTCGCGGACTTCGCGGCTGCGTGCGCCGCCGGGCAGGCCGTAGGCGATGTTCTGCCCGACGGTGAGGTGGGGGAACAGTGCACCGTCCTGTGCGACATAGCCGACGCTGCGCCGGTGGGGTGCAACCGATCGGTCCGGGCTTGCCACCTGCTTGCCGGAAATGGTGACCGTTCCCGCGTCGGGTGTCTCGAAGCCGGCAATGAGCCGCAGCAGCGTGGTCTTACCGCAGCCGGAGGATCCGACGACGGCGGTTGTGCTGCCAGCCGCCACGCTGAGGTCGATGTGGTCCAGGACGGTGTTGCCGTTGAAGGCCTTTCCCAGCCCGCAGACCTCGAGCATGGTGGTCATAGCGCGGCCACCTTCGTCGATTGCCGGAACAGCACCAGCGTGACGGGTATCGCGAGCACCACCAGCACGAATGCGTACGGTGCTGCGGCCGCGTAATCCAGCTCGCTGGAGAACGACCAGAACATCATCGACAACGTCCGGGTCCCGGTGGGCGCGAGCAACAGAGTGGCGGTCAATTCGGTTGCCACAGCGACGAATACCATCGCCGCACCGGCGGCCGCGGCGGGAGCCGTGAGCCGAAGGGTGATGCGAAAGAACGTCGCCGAAGGCGAGCGGCCCAGGGACCGAGATGCCTCCTCGAGACTGGGCGGTACCTGGGCAAGCCCGGCGCGGACGTTGACCAGTGCGCGGGGCATGAACAGCAGGACATAGGCGAAAGTGATCAGCAGCGCGGTCTGGTACAGCGGGCGGGCGAAGTGGATGGCGACCGTGACCAGTGCAAGCGCAGTGACGATGCCCGGCAGCGAACTGGTGATGTAGTTAGAGCCTTCAACGATGCGGGCCAGCGCACCGCTGGACCGGACCGCGACCCACGCGACGGGGAAGGCCAGCACCGTCGTCAGGATCGCGGCGACGCTCGCCAGACCGATGGTCTGGGCAAGTGCGGTGCCGATGTCATCGAGCGCCCACACGTCGGCGCCGCCGATCCACAGCCAGCGCAGAATCGTCCACACCGGGACACCGAGCGCCAACACCGTCAACGCAAGCAGTCCCGCCAACGCGGGTATCGTGCTGCGGCCCAAGCGGTTCGGAGTAGCGGTCCGCGGTGCGCCCGCACCGATCCTGGCGTATCGGGTGTTTCCACGTGCCACGGCCTCGGCGATCAGCAGCGCGAGGCACAGCAGCACGAGCACACCGGCGAGCATGCTGCCCGCCGCGCCGTCGAAGGTGACCTGGAACTGTTGGAAGATCGCGACCGTGAAGGTGTCGAACCGGACCATGGCGAACGCGCCGAACTCGGCGAGCAGATGCACGCCGATCAACAGCCCTCCGCCGAGGATCGCCAGCCGCAGCTGTGGCAGCACGACACGGAAAAACACACCGGCCGAATCGGATCCCAGCGCACGGGCCGATTCCTCGACGGCGGGGTCGAGCCGGCGCAGCGTTGCGGCCACGGGCAGATACATGAACGGGAAGTAGGACAATGTCGTGACCAGGACTCCGGCCCACAGCCCGTGCAGCGAGGGAATCACGCCCACCCAGGCGTAGCTGTTGATGAATGCCGGAATGGCAAGCGGTGCAACGAATAACGGACGCCACCACGATCGGCCCGGGAGATCCGTGCGCTCGACCAGCCAGGCCGCCGCGACACCGATCACCACGCAGAGCGGCACCGTGACGACGACCAGTGCAACAGTGTTGACCAACAGTTCGCCGACCCGGGGCCGGACCACCAGCTCATAGGCGCGCGTCCATCCGACCGAAACCGCCCCCCACGCGACGTAGCCCAGCGGAATGCACGTGGCGGCCACCAGAATCGCGACCGTCGCGGAGACGAGCGGGCCCGGGCGGGCCGCCGGTTCAGTCCCTGAAACCGGCGCCGCAGAGGGCGAAACTGGGGGAGCGATCACTTACAGCAAGCCAGCCTTCGTCATCAGATCCGCCACCTTCTGGGCATCCAGCGTCGACGGGTCGACCTTGGGCGCCTGCAGCGAGTCCAGCGGCGGCAGGGCCGGATTCGCGGGAACGCCGCTGGCCACCGGGTACTCGAACGAGGTGCCCTTCTCGAGTACTTCCTGCCCGGCCTTGCCGGTGACGAACTTGATGAATTGCTGCGCCTGCTCGGCCTTCTTGCTGGACTTGAGCACGCCTCCGCCGGACAGGCTGACGAACGCCCCGGGATCCTGATTCTTGAAATAGTGCAGCGCCGTATTGCCGCTGCCCTCTTTGGTTTTGGCCTGATCGCGGAACCAGTAGTAGTGGTAGATGATGCCGCCGTCGACCTCCCCGGCATTGACGGCCTTCATCGTGGCGATGTTGTCGTTGTAGATCTTCGCGCCTGCCTTCATGCCTGCCAGCCACTGCGCGGTGGCCTGCTCACCCTTGAGCTGGAGGAAGGCCGAGACGATGGCTTGGAAGTCCGCCTTGGCGGGCGCGCCACCCCAGCGGCCCTGCCATGCCGGCTGCTCGAGGTCGACCATGGATTTCGGCAGCTGGTCGGGTTGGAGCTTGGTCTTGTTGTAGACGAAGACCGTGCTGCGCGCCGCCACACCCGTCCACTTGCCGGTGGCCGGACGGTACTGCGCGGGAACCTGATTGATGGTTTCGGCGTCGAGGTCCGCGAAGAGTCCGGCCTTTTCGACCGCGGCCATGGCGGGGGAGTTCTCCGTCAGGAAGACGTCGGCGGGTGATGCGTCGCCCTCGGCGACCAGCTGATTGCCCAGTTCGGTGTCGCCGCCCTGGCGGTAGGTCACCTTGATACCGGTTTCCTTGGTGAAGGCGTCGATCCACTCCTTGGTCAGCGATTCGTGCTGGGCGTTGTAGATGAGCAGTTCGTCGTTGTCGGATGAGCTCGAACATGCGGTCGCGCCTGCCACGACGGCGAGGGTCGACACGAGTGCGGCGGTCCGGCTCCAACGGGGTCGCATCCAGGCGCCCTTCCCGCGCCACCCGGCGCCTTAGCTGAGGTTTACCTAAATGAACATACCCTTTGCAGATTCATTATTTGTCGGCCCGTGCGAAAACCAGACCTCGGTCAAACGCTGTGAATCCGCTGGCACGCTGTCATCGAACGGTCACGCTTTCGGGGGCCACGCCGGACCACAACGTGAAAGACTTTCAGCAGCCTGGCCTGGCGTTCTCCACAACGACACCGAGGGATGGGACCGAATGAGAAGCTCTGCAACTGCGATGCGCCGGCGAGTGGCCGGCGCCTTGGCCGCCGCCGGTGTGCTCGGAGTAGTGATGACGACCACCGCGCTGCCGACCGCGAGTGCTGCGCCCTGCACGGCGAGCGGGTTGGCCAGCACGGCCAGCGGGGTGATGGCCGATGCTGGCGGCTATCTGGCCGCGCATCCGGACGCCGACAAGGTGCTAACAGATGCGGGTACGCAGTCGACAGGCGAGGGCAAGGCAGCCGTCCAGTCCTACTTCATGGCCCACCCGGGCGAGTTCCTGGATCTGAAGAGGATCGCCCAACCGCTGTCGGACCTTCGCGCCCAGTGCGGCGTCTCGGTGTCACCGGGCCAGCTTGCCGCGCTCGTCGAGTCGTTCCAGTAGCTACATCCGGCCGTAGCGACTGCGAACGAAGCTGTAGGCGCCGAACGCGGCGAGTCCGAGCGCGGCCAGGATCAGCAGGAACTTGCCGAACGGCGCCTGACCGAGCGTCTTGACCGCGGCGTCGAGGCCTGCCGCCTTCGACGGATCTGCCGTCAGCGCTGCGACGATGACGAGCAACCCGGCGCCTGCAAACACGAGACCCTTGGCGACGTAGCCGGTGACGCCGACCGCGGTGATGCCGGTGCCGCCGGGGGTGCGCAGGTCCTTCAGGAACTTCTTCGACGCGCCCTTGTACACGTGGTAGGCGCCGACGGCGGCGATGCCAATCCCGACCGCGATCAACAGGGCCTTGCCCCAGCCCGATTGCATCAGCTGTGCGGAGAGTCCCGAGTTCTGCTGGCCGCTCGATTGTCCGCTGCCCATGGCGAAGCGCGCCGCCGAGAGTGCGATGGCGAAATACAGGATGGCGACGCCGATGTCTTTCGCCCGCTTCCACGCCGGTCGGTCTTCTCGGTCCTGCTGGCTCCGCGACCGCTCCCCGGGATGCTTGCCGACAATCGCCTCGGCGACGTGCCACAGCGCCAACGCCGCCATGCCGAGCGCCGCGGTCCACAACATGAGCGTCCCGCCGGGCTGCTTGGCCAGTGTTGCCAAGGCCCCGGACTGATCCGCGTTGCCGCCCGAACCAAAGGCGATCCGCAGCACGATGAACGCGACGATCAGGTGAAGCACACCGCTGATCGCGAATCCGGCCCGAGCCAGGTATTCGAACGCATCGCTGTCCGTGGCCCTGTCGACTGTTCCGTGTACTGACGAGCTGCTCATCTCGACCTCCTGCGGCGGGGGGTACCGCTTTTTGACGGCCGCGAAACCGAATATCTGCGAGGTTGGTGCCAGGAGGTCTGATGATCAAGCTCATTTTCTGTCTGCGGCGCTTGCCCACGCTGTCGGTATCAGAGTTTCAGCAGTATTGGTTCGAGAACCATGCCGGGCTGGTGCGCCAGCACGCAGAGGCACTGCGGATTCGCCGTTACACCCAAAGCCACACGTTCTCGGACGTGCGTCTTTCTCCGACGATCGGGGTTCGCGGTGGGCGGATCGATGCCTATGACGGAGTGGCTGAACTGTGGTGGGACAGCGCCGAGGATCTGGTGGAGGTGACTGCTTCGGCCGAAGGGCAGGCCGCGGGACGGGCGCTTCTTGAGGACGAACGCACCTTCATCGATCTGCCGAACTCGCCGCTGTTCTTCACGAACGAGCACGTGATCATCGCGAGCTGAACGCGCACCGTCGAGCCACAACTCTGGACGAAGTCCGGACTGTGGATCACCACGTCTGATCTGTGACGAATTGTCGGCGCCGAACCGCACCCTGGGCCCATGACTTCATGGACCCGTGCCGAGATCGGCGCGCTTGGTGAGCAACTCGCGGTCGACCACTTGACATCGCTGGGCCTTCACGTGATGGCCCGCAATTGGCGCTGCCGATATGGCGAGCTGGACATCATCGCGGCCGACGAGGATTCGCGCACAGCGGTCTTCGTCGAGGTGAAGACACGCACCAGTGACCAGTTCGGGGGAGTCGCGCAGGCGGTGACCCCTGAGAAGGTCCGCCGACTGCGCCGGCTTGCGGGGTTGTGGCTTGCGTCCCAGGACGCCAGCTGGTCGGCGGTGCGCATCGACGTCATCGGCGTGCGCATCGGCAGGCAGCGGAATCCGGAGATCAGCCACCTACACATGGTGGCTGGCGGTCGGCTGATGGCGCTGGGCAGGGCGTTCTCGGTGGCGGTGCGCGGGCTGGAGGGCGAAATCGTCGAGATCGAGGCCGACATCACCTCCGGATTGCCCGGTGTACATCTGGTCGGGCCTGCCCGACACCGCGCTTCAGGAGTCGCGGGATCGCGTCCGCGCCGCAATCACCAACTGCGGCAACACCTGGCCGATGGCGCGTCTGACGCTGGCCTTGTCGCCTGCGACGCTGCCGAAGATGGGCTCCGTCTACGACTTGGCTCTGGCCGCAGCGGTGCTGTCGGCACACGGTAAGAAGGAATGGGAACGGCTCGAAAAGACCCTGCTGCTCGGCGAGTTGGCGCTCGACGGGCGGGTGCGACCGGTCAAAGGTGTGCTGCCCGCGGTGGTGACGGCCAAGCGGGAGGGATGGCCCGTGGTGGTGGTTCCGGTCGACAACCTTCGCGAGGCCAGCCTGGTCGACGGAGTCGAGGTGTTGGGTGCCCGAACGCTGGGGCAACTACACGCGTGGCTCTCGGGCAAGGCGCAGCTCGACGAGAGGGTCGAGGCGCCGACCGCCGCACCGGAGGTCGAGGTGGATCTCGCCGACGTCGTCGGGCAATGTCCACGCCAGGTACGCCGTCGAGGTGGCCGCCGCCGGTGCGCACCACCTGACGCTGACGGGCCCACCGGGCGTCGGCAAAACGATGCTGGCGCAACGGCTTCCGGGCCTGCTGCCGGAGCTGTCGCACGGCGAGTCGCTGGAGGTCACCGCCATCCATTCGGTGGCCGGGCTGCTGTCGGGTGATACGCCGTTGATCACCCGACCGCCGTTCGTGGCACCGCATCACACGTCCAGCGTGGCCGCGCTCGTCGGCGGGGGCTCGGGGATGGCGCGGCCGGGTGCTGTCAGCCGCGCACATCGCGGTGTTCTCTTTCTGGACGAGTACGCCGAAGTCGGAAACAGTGCGCTGGAGGCATTGCGAACTCCGTTGGAGGATGGGGAGATCCGGCTCGCCCGCCGCGACGGTGTTGCCCGTTATCCGGCGCGATTCCAGTTGGTGCTTGCGGCCAATCCGTGCCCGTGCGCCTCACCCGACCCCCGCGAATGCATATGCACCTCGGCCTCCAAGCGCCGATATCTTTGCAAGTTGTCGGGCCCGCTGCTCGACCGTGTCGACATGCGTGTCTTCATGCACCGTGAGAAGGCAGGAGCCTTCGCTGCCGATGCAGGCGAGTCGACCGCGCTGGTGCGTGATCGCGTGAAGTCTGCGCGCGACGCGGCCGCGGAGCGATGGCAGCAGCACGGGATCAGGACCAATGCGGAGGTCAGTGGCGTACTGCTACGCCGCAGGTACCGGCTCGAACAGAACGCGATGGAACCGCTGAAGACGGCGGTCGACCGTGGAGTACTCAGCATCCGTGGCGTCGACAGAACATTGCGGGTCGCGTGGACGCTTGCGGACTTGGCCGGCCGAACGTCGCCGGGGCGCGGCGAGGTCAGCACAGCACTGAGCTTCCGGGACGCGGGCGGTGCGCAATGACCGACGACACTCGTCTTGCACTGGCGTACTTGTCGCGAGTGGCCGAGCCGCCGTGTCCCGAGTTGGCGACCCTGGTGCGGCGCGTCGGTCCGGTCGAGGCCGCGCAGCGGGTCAAGTCCGGCGACGTCGCCGAAGAGCTTGCCCGGCGCACCCAAGCGCGTCGCGGAATAGACAGCGCCGCTGAAGATCTCGAATTGCTGGCCCGTCGTGGCGGTCGCCTGATTTCGCCTGACGATGCGGAGTGGCCGTTTCTCTCCTTCACAGCATTTGCCGGTGTTGATCATCGGCTGCGGCCGCAGGCCCATCCGCCGTTCGCGTTGTGGGCCGTCGGCGACGCTCGCCTCGACGATGTGGCCGAGCGCGCCGTCGCGATCGTCGGGACAAGGGCGTCCACTGCGTACGGGGAGCACGTCGCAGCGGACCTGGCCGCCGGTCTGGTCGAACGAGACGTGACAGTGGTGTCGGGCGGCGCATACGGAATCGACGGGGCCGCGCACCGCGCGACCTTGGCCACCGACGGGTTCACCGTTGCGGTGCTCGCAGGCGGCATCGACATCCCATACCCCTCCGGCCACGCCGCGCTGCTGCATCGAATCGGCCAGCAGGGCCTGGTGGTGAGCGAGTATCCGCCCGGTGTACGTCCGGCGCGCCATCGGTTCCTGACCCGCAACCGGCTGGTCGCCGCGTTGTCGGGTGCGACGGTGGTCGTCGAGGCGGGCGCCCGCAGCGGGGCGGCGAACACCGCGGCGTGGGCGCGGGGGCTGGGCCGCTCGGTGTGTGCGGTGCCCGGACCGGTGACTTCGTCGGCATCGGTGGGATGTCATGCGTTGTTGCGCAACGGCGCAGACATCGTCACCCGCGCCGCCGATATCGTCGAACTCATGGGCCGTATCGGTGAGCTCGCGCCGGACGAGCTGCGGCCCGAATCAGCGCTCGACGGTCTGGGTGAGGCCGAGCAGCGGGTTTACGACGCGCTACCGGCCCGCGGCCGCCGCAGCGCGGACCAGATCGCCGTAGCGTCGGGCCTGCCGCCGACCCAAGTGCTGGGACCGTTGTCGATGCTGGAGGTGTCCGGTTTAGTGACCCGTCAGGACGGCTACTGGAAGCTCAGCCGGCGGACGTAGCCTGCCGCGCGATCGGCACCGCTCGTATAGTTGATGAGGCTGGCTAACGAACAGCGGCCCAGAATCTGGAGGAACAGTGGCAGGACGTCCCGTGCACACCTTCGAAGTGCTGCGCAGTGAAAAGCTGACGCCGCACATCGTTCGTGTGGTGCTCGGCGGCGGCGGGTTCGACACGTTCGTGCCCAACGACTACACCGACGCCTACGTGAAGATCGTGTTCGTCCGTCACGGGGTCGACGTCGGCGCCCTGCCGCAACCGCTCACACTCGACAGTTTCAATGAATTGCCCGTCGAGCAGCGACCGGTCGTTCGCACCTACACCGTGCGCAGCGTCGACACCGAGCGGCGCGAACTCGCCATCGACTTCGTCGTGCACGGCGATCACGGCGTGGCAGGCCCGTGGGCGTTGGCGGCGACGCCGGGCCAGCCTGCCTACCTGATGGGGCCCAGCGGTGCCTACGCACCCGATCCCGCCGCGGACTGGCATCTGCTCGCGGGCGACGAAGCGGCGCTACCGGCGATCAGCGCGGCGCTGGAAGCATTGCCCGACAACGCGATTGGCAAGGTGTTCATCGAGGTTGCCGGACCCGACGACGAGATCCCGCTCAAGTCGCCGCCCGGTGTCGGGGTGAACTGGATCTACCGCGGCGGGCGTGCCGATCTGGTGTCCGAAGACAATGCGGGCGACAACGCGCCGCTCATTGCCGCCGTGAAAGAGGCCAACTGGCTGCCTGGTCAGGTGCAGGTCTTCATCCACGGCGAGGCGCAGGCCGTCATGCACAACCTGAGGCCCTACATCCGCAAGGAACGCGGCGTGGACGCCAAGTGGGCGAACTCGATTTCCGGCTACTGGCGCCGCGGCCGCACCGAAGAGACCTTCCGACAGTGGAAATCCGAATTGGCCAAGGCGGAGCAAGCCGCCAACACCTGACCGCGAGCCTGGCACGCTGGCCCCATGGCGTTCGCTGACTATCAGCTCGAGATCTACTTTCAGGGCCTGTCCGGCGTTCTGCCGGCGCTGCCCATGTCCTTCGCCGAGTTGGAGGCCAAAGCCGAAGCGGCGATGTCGCCGTCGTTGTGGTCCTACGTCGCGGGCGGATCCGGTGACGAACGGACCCAGCGGGTCAACATCACCGCCTTCGACGGCTGGGGGCTGATGCCACGAATGTTCGTCGGCGCGAACGACCGAGACCTGTCGGTGGATCTGTTCGGCATGACGCTGCCGTCGCCGGTCATGATGGCACCGATAGGGGTCATCGGCCTGTGCGCACAGGACGGCCACGGCGACCTGGCGACGGCGCGGGCCGCCGCCCGAACCGGGGTGCCGATGATCGCGTCGACTGCCTCCGCTGACCCGATGGAGCAAGTCGCCGCCGAATTCGGCGATACGCCAGGGTTTTTCCAGTTGTACACACCGAAGGACCGCGATCTGGCCGCGAGCCTCGTGGCCCGCGCCGAGGCGGCCGGCTTCAAGAGGCATCGTCGTCACCCTCGACACCTGGCTCCCGGGGTGGCGCCCCCGCGACCTGACCACCTCGAACTTTCCATTTCTGCGCGGCCTTTGCCTGGCCAACTACACCAGCGACCCGGTCTTCCGCGCGAGCCTGCAGCGGACCCCCGAGGAAGACCCACAGGCCGCGGTGCTGCAGTGGATCCAGATCTTCGGAAACCCACTGACGTGGGACGACCTGCCGTGGCTGCGTTCGCTGACCGATCTGCCCCTGCTCGTCAAGGGCATCTGTCACCCCGACGACGCGCGGCGCGCCAAGGACGGCGGCGTCGACGGCATCTACTGCTCCAACCACGGAGGCCGTCAGGCGAACGGCGGCGTGCCTGCGATCGACTGCCTGCCCGGGGTCGTCGAGGCCGCCGACGGGCTTCCGGTGCTGTTCGACTCGGGCATCCGCAGCGGCGTCGACATCGTCAAGGCACTCGCCCTTGGCGCAACCGCCGTCGCCATCGGTCGCCCGTACGCCTACGGGCTGGCGCTCGGGGGGGTCGACGGCATCGTGCATGTGTTGCGATCGCTGCTGGCCGAGGCCGATGTGACCATGGCCGTCGACGGATATCGATCGTTGAAAGAACTGACGCCGGACGCCCTTCGGCGCGTCACCTGAGCCGCCGCGCCTCCGTCTGCCACGGTGAGGAGGTGGAGGCGATCCTCGAAGAGTTCGACGAGCATCTCGCCCTTGAGCGCGGCCGCTCCGACCACACCCGCCGCGCCTATCTGGGCGACCTGCGTTCGCTCTTCGAGTTCGTGTCGCAAAGGACGCCCAATGCCCAACTGGCCGGTCTGAGCCTGCCGGTGCTGCGGTCGTGGCTTGCTGCCCAGGCCGCTGCGGGCGTCGCTCGCACCACGCTGGCGCGCAGGACCTCGGCGGTGAAGACCTTCACCGCATGGGCGACCCGGCGGGGGTTGTTGTCCAGTGATCCCGCAACACGTCTGCAGGTGCCCAAGGCGCGGCGGACACTACCCGCCGTCTTGCGTCAGGACCAGGCCCTCGATGCCATGGCCGCCGCCGATTCCGGTGCACAGCAAGGTGATCCGATGGCACTGCGGGACAGGCTCATCGTCGAGATGCTCTACGCCACCGGCATCCGGGTCAGCGAGCTGTGTGGCCTCGACGTCGACGACGTCGACATGTCGCGCCGGCTGCTGCGCGTGCTGGGCAAGGGCAACAAGCAACGCACGGTGCCGTTCGGCGAACCGGCCCAGGCCGCGTTGACGGCATGGCTGACCGACGGACGGCCGGCGCTGGCCGTCGGCGACTCGGGACCTGCGCTGCTGCTCGGCGCCCGCGGCCGTCGGCTCGATCAACGACAGGCCCGCACCGTCGTGCACCAGACGGTCGCCGCCGTCCCGGGAGCACCGGACATCGGGCCGCACGGACTGAGGCACAGCGCGGCCACCCATCTGCTCGAGGGTGGCGCGGATCTGCGCATCGTGCAGGAACTGCTCGGGCACTCGACGCTGGCCACCACGCAGCTGTACACGCACGTCACCGTCGCGCGGCTGCGTGCGGTGCACGACCAGGCCCACCCGCGGGCTTGAGGCCGCGAAGGGTCAAGTGCCGCAGAAGGTCTGGTAGCAGCCGAATTCTTCGGGAGCTGGCTCGGCATAGCTTTCGAACCCCGTCCGTTCGACGTACGGGGACGTAACGGCCGCGAGCAGTTTTTCGAGCGGAGCAAGATCGCCCGCCGTTGCCGCGGCGAGTGCCTCCTCCACGAGGTGGTTGCGCGGGATGTAGACGGGGTTGACGCGGTCCATGGCGTCGGCGTCCGGTCCCAGCGCTCGCCACCCCGCTGCCCACGCATCGAATGCCGGTTCGGCATCGCCGCGCGCCGCCCGGCTCAGCCGACGGAAGAAGGACGTGTAGTCGATGCGTTCGCGCTCGAGTAGCTCCATGAGCTCATTTGCGAGTTGCCCGACGATCTCGGTGTCGACGCCCTCGGGCAGGCCGAGTTTGTCCCGCATACCCGTCGTCCACGCGGCCGCGTACTGCCGGTGGAAGTCCTCAAGTGAGGCCGTGGCGAGCGCGATTGCTCGATCCTGATCGTCGGCGATCAGCGGCAGGAGTGCCTCGGCGAAACGGGCGAGGTTCCAGCCGGCCACCGTCGGCTGGTTGCCGTAGGCATAGCGACCCCACGAGTCGATCGAGCTGAACACCGTCTTGGGGTCGAAGGCGTCCATGAACGCACAGGGTCCGTAATCGATTGTCTCGCCCGAAATAGTCATGTTGTCGGTGTTCATCACCCCGTGAATGAATCCGACCAGCATCCACTGCGCGACAAGTGCCGCCTGTGCGGCGATGACGGCGTTCAGCAGCGCGAGGTATGGATTCTCGGAGTCGGCGGCAGCGGGGTAGTGCCTGGTGATGGCGTGGTCGGCGAGGCGTCGCAGAACATCGAGTTCACCTGCGGCCGAGACATATTCGAAGCTGCCCACGCGCAGGTGGCTCTTGGCGACCCTGGCAAGGACTGCGCCGTCGAGCGATGTCTCGCGTTGCACTTGGCGTCCTGTTGCGACGACCGAGAGGGAACGGGTGGTCGGGATGCCGAGGGCGTGCATCGCCTCGCTGACGATGTATTCACGCAGCATCGGACCGACGGCCGCGAGGCCGTCACCGCCGCGGGCGAACGGTGTGCGCCCAGAGCCCTTGAGGTGCAGGTCGCGGAGCCGGCCTGTGGTGTCGACCAATTCGCCGAGAAGTAACGCGCGACCGTCGCCGAGGCGGGGGACCCAGCCGCCGAACTGGTGGCCTGCATAGCCCTGGGCGACCGGCTCGGCGTCCGCGGGCACGCGAGTGCCCACCAGCAGACCCAACCCGTCGGTGCTGCGTAGCCATTGCGCGTCGAGTCCCAACTCAGCGGCCAGCGGCTCGTTGAGGACAAGCAGCCGCGGCTCGGGAGTTGATTGGGCCTGCCAGCGCGTCGCAAGCTCCGGCAGCTCACTGGCGAACTGGTTGCCCAGAACAACCGTGCTTTCTGGCGCAATACTCATTGCAGTCCAGCCTACGGCGCGTGTAGCGGCTTGAGCCGGATCGGCGTGCTCGCCAGCAGGCCCAGCGGATCGACGTAGTCGGCGTTGGCGGCGGGGCCCCACATCGCACCCCAGTGCAGGCAGGCCGGCGCAGGACACCCCTGATGGCCGGCGGCCAATTCGCCCAGTGCGGTTCCCTCCGCCACCAACTGCCCCGGCCGCACCGACGGCACGACCGGCTCGTAGCTCGTCCGCAGCCCGCCGGGGTGGGCCACCGACACCAACGGCCGACCGGCCAGCTCCCCTGCGAACACCACCGTCCCCGGCCCGGCGGCATACACCGGCTGATCTGGCACTCCTGCCAGGTCAACGCCTCGATGGCCGCGTTGCCAGTTTGGTGATGGCGCATCGAACAGCCGCAAAACCGCTGGTCGCGGCCTCAACGGCCAGTTCAGCCTGCCGTCGTCGGCCTGCGCAGGGGCCGCGCATACCAAAGCCGCCACCGCCATCGCCGTCACCATGCGCATATGCCCAGCTCAGCGCGTCGCCGCCCGATCCGGAAGCCGTCATATGCTCACCTGGGGATCAGCACCGGAGTGTGGACAAAGCACCTGCTGACAGCGTGTAAACTCAGACCCGCAATTCGCGTCAGCGGATTGACTTCGCGCGCCTGCGCCGCAGCCCCGATCTTCTGAGGGTTGCATCCGCGTGCCGGGCGGTCCCGAGTGGAGAACTCCTCTTGGGTCCGACACGCAGCAGACGCCAGGGCCTGGCATCACCCGACGCCGGGCGGCAACCGACAACTGAAGGACATGGCCGAAATGGCTGTTGTAACCATGAAGCAGCTGCTTGACAGCGGCACCCACTTCGGGCATCAGACCCGTCGCTGGAATCCCAAGATGAAGCGGTTCATCTTCACCGACCGCAACGGCATCTACATCATCGACCTGCAGCAGACGCTGACCTACATCGACAAGGCGTACGAGTTCGTCAAAGAAACCGTCGCCCACGGTGGCAGCATCATGTTCGTCGGCACCAAGAAGCAGGCGCAGGAGTCCATCGCCGAGGAGGCCACGCGCGTCGGCATGCCCTACGTGAACCAGCGCTGGCTGGGCGGCATGCTCACCAACTTCTCCACCGTGCACAAGCGGCTGCAGCGCCTCAAGGAGCTCGAGGCGATGGAGCAGACCGGTGGCTTCGAGGGTCGCACCAAGAAGGAAATCTTGATGCTGACCCGCGAGAAGAACAAGCTGGAGCGCAGCCTCGGCGGTATCCGCGACATGGTCAAGGTGCCCTCGGCGATTTGGGTCGTCGACACCAATAAGGAGCACCTCGCGGTTGCGGAGGCTCGCAAGCTGAACATCCCGATCATCGCGATCCTCGACACCAACTGCGATCCCGACCTGGTCGACTACCCGATCCCGGGCAACGACGACGCGATCCGCTCCGCCGCGCTGCTCACCCGGGTGATCGCCGCTGCGGTCGCCGAGGGTCTGCAGGCCCGCGCCGGTGCCGGCGGCAACGGCGACAAGCCGGAGGCCGAAGGCGCCGAGCCGTTGGCCGAATGGGAGCAGGAGCTGCTCGCCAGCGCCACCGCGACCGCCAGCCCGACCGCGGAAGGTGCCGCGCCCGGCACCCCCGAGGCCGACATCCAAACCGAACCGAAGAGCACGGAAGGCTGACATGGCGAACTACACCGCTGCCGACGTCAAGCGTCTCCGGGAGCTGACCGGCGCCGGAATGCTCGACTGCAAGAACGCTCTCGCTGAAAGCGACGGCGACTTCGACAAGGCCGTCGAGGTGCTGCGCATCAAGGGCGCCAAGGACATCGGCAAGCGTGCCGAGCGGGCGACGGCCGAGGGTCTGGTCGCTGCCAAGGACGGCGCGCTCATCGAGCTGAACTCCGAGACCGACTTCGTCGCGAAGAACGACGAGTTCCAGGCACTCGCCGATCAGATCGTCGCGGCGGCGGTGGCGTCCAAGGCCGCCGATGTGGACGCGCTCAAGGCCGCCAAGACGGGGGACAAGACCGTCGAGGAGGCCATCGCCGACCTGTCGGCGAAGATCGGCGAGAAGCTCGAGCTGCGTCGTGTCGCCTACTACGACGGCACCGTGGAGACCTATCTGCACAAGCGGTCGGCCGACCTGCCGCCGGGCGTTGGTGTGCTGGTCGAGTACACCGGCTCGGACAAGAGCGCGGCCCACGCCGTCGCCCTGCAGATCGCCGCGCTTAAGGCGAAGTACCTGACGCGCGACGACGTGCCCGAGGACATCGTCGCCAACGAGCGGCGCATCGCCGAAGAGACCGCCAAGGAAGAGGGGAAGCCCGAGCAGGCGCTGCCCAAGATCGTCGAGGGTCGTCTCACCGGCTTCTTCAAGGACGTCGTGCTGCTCGATCAGCCGTCGGTGTCCGACAACAAGAAGACCGTCAAGGCGCTGCTCGACGATGCCGGGGTCACGGTCACCCGGTTCGCGCGCTTCGAGGTCGGTCAGGCCTAACTCTTCAGCGCCGAGCGCTCAATCGTTGTACGGCTATGTGGCGTGAACCGTACAACGGTGTGCGCTCGCGGGTCTTTAACTCCTCCAAGGCGCCGCCACCACCAAGGCGGTACCACTTGGTACCGTCACTGGATGGCCAGCAGGACACACGCCTTCGGCGACGACGCCCTCGGCGACCTTGACGCGGTAGGACTCGTCGAAGCACTTCGCTCCGGCGCGGTGTCGGCACCCGAGCTTGTCGAGGCGGCGATCGCCCGCACCGAGGCGGTCAACCCGACGCTGAACGGCCTGGCGTACGAAGCGTTCGACCGCGCTCGCAAACGTGCGAACGCGCCGCGCCCCTATGGCGGCTACTTCGACGGCGTACCGAGCTATCTCAAGGACAACGTCGAAGTCGCAGGCATGCCGACCATGCAGGGCACCGATGCGTGGGAGCCGCGGCCCGCGCGCGCCGACGGTGCGTTCGCGCGAGTGTTCCTCGCCACCGGACTGTCGCCGCTCGGCAAGACTCAGATGTCGGAGTTCGGCTTCAGCGCGTCAGCGGAGCACCCGCGGATCGGGCCGGTCCGCAACCCGTGGAATCCCGACTACACCGCGGGCGCGTCGTCATCTGGCGCCGGCGCGTTCGTCGCCGCCGGAGTGGTGCCGATCGCGCACGCCAACGACGGCGCAGGGTCGATCCGAATCCCCGCTGCCGTAAACGGTCTCGTCGGGCTGAAACCGACCCGCGGCCGCCTTCCGCTCGACGAGCAGACCGCCCGCATGCCCCTGCACATTGTGTCCAATGGCGTGGTCAGCCGGTCCGTGCGGGACACCGCGGCGTTCCTCCGCGAAGCCGAACGGGTCTACCGCAACCCGAAGCTGCCTCCCATCGGCGACGTCACCCACGCAGGCAAGCAACGTCTTCACATCGCCGTGTGCACCAAATCCGTTCTACGGGAAGCGAGCCCGGAAGTACGCGAGTTGACGCTCAAGTCGGCGGCGTTGTTGGAGGAACTCGGCCACAGGGTCACCGAGATCGACAACCCGGTACCTGCCCGATTCAAAGATGACTTCCTGCTCTACTGGCAGTTCCTGGCCTTCGCGATCGTGCGCGGCGGACGTCGCATGATCGGGCCGAGCTTTGATCGCACCAAGTTGGACAACCTGACGCTGGGCCTGGAACGAAACGCAGGCCGGAACCTCTACAAGCTCCCGGTGGCAATTACGCGGTTGTCGGCATCGCGGCGCATCACCGCCAGGCTGTCGGCCGTCTACGACGCGGTGCTGATGCCAACGCTGGCCAGTGAGACACCGCTAATCGGGCATCTGGATCCGATGGCCTCCTATGAACAAGTAATGGATCGGCTCCTCGACTGGGTGGCCTTCACGCCGCTCCAGAACGCCACCGGCGACCCGGCGATCTCGCTGCCGCTGGCGGAATCCGCAGCAGGGCTGCCGGTCGGGATGATGCTGTCGGCGGTCAGGGGCCAGGAGGCCAGGCTGCTGGAGTTGGCCTACGAACTCGAAGCGGCGCGGCCCTGGCCGCTCATCAACGCATGACGCGCGACTACGCCTTCGACCAAGGCTTCGCTCGGGAACGAGAGCGGTTGTCCGCCATGGAATCCCTGTGGGATCCGGGCAGCGAGGCTGTGCTTGATGAACTCGGTGTCGGTCCGGGCTGGCGATGCCTCGAGGTCGGTGCGGGCGGCGGCTCATTGGTGCAGTGGCTGGCCGGTCGCGGCGCCAACGTGACGGCCATCGACATCGACACCCGTTTCATCGAGCAGTACGCCTCTGACGTAATCGAGGTCCAACGGGTTGATGTGCGTACCGATGAGCTACCGCGGTCGGAATTCCATCTGGTCCACTCCCGTCTCGTCCTCGAGCACCTGAACGACAGGCGCGAGATCCTGGACCGCCTTGCCGCGACACTCCGGCCGGGCGGCTGGATCGTCATCGAGGACTACGACTGGAGCTGCTTCGGCTTTGAAGGCGAGGATCCCGGCAACGTTAGCGGGGCGATCCTCGGCTACATGGAGCGAGCCGGTTTCCAACGCGACTACGGCCGCCGGATTGTCGCCGACCTCGCGGACGCGGGGTTCACCGATATTCGGGGCGAGGGTCGTGCCCGAGTGGTCGGTTCGGGCGACCCGGGTTTCGACTTCTTCCGGCTGTCCTTCGAGAGCCTGCGCGGCACCCTCATCGAGTCCGGCGAGCTGGCTGCCGATGACGCTGAAACGGCCGCCGCCCGGTTCGGGGGGGACATGCGGGTCTTCACGCCGCTCATGGTGGCCGGGATCGGCCGTCGAGCCTGACGCACAACGAAATCCGTTGCGTCCTGGACACATCGCCGTAACTGGAGCCCGTCCGAGTTAACAGCGCCGACATTCGGCGCAGCTGTCGGTGAAACTTTTCGGGCAGAACATCCTGCTTGTGGAGACTTCTACTCCAACGTTTGCTCGATCACCGGCGATCGCCACCACTTCGGGGAACACGTTCGTGTACCTCGTCAAATTCGCGCTGGCCAACGTGCGCAGACGCCCCGAACGGTTCGTGCTGTCCGTTCTCGGCATCGCGCTCGCCATCGCCTGTGTGACCGTCGTGCGCACTATCTCCTCCAGTTTCGCCATCACCGGCGCAGATTCGGTGACCGACGTCCTCGGCGGAGCGCAACTGTGGGCCGTGCCCGCCGCGGGCGTGCACTTCGACGCGAACGCGCAGGCCCTGGTAGCCGATGGGGCCGCACCGGCATTCGCGGTCCCCGAGGGCTGGACCGCCACC
Organism: uncultured Actinomycetota bacterium; assembly: GCA_963713225.1. Lineage (GTDB taxonomy): Bacteria > Actinomycetota > Actinomycetes > Mycobacteriales > Mycobacteriaceae > Mycobacterium. The sequence goes on from CAVQLB010000012.1 coordinate 203,926, forward strand.
CGCACGCTCTCCGGGCTCACCAAGATCAACGGCCAGACGGTGTCTCTGCAGGGAAACGACGAAACCCCCAATGGCCAAGCGATGTTGGGTGCTCCGCTCGCCGAGCAGCTTGGCCTGAATCCAGGCGACCGCATCGTCGTCGGCGAACGGAGCCTGCTAGTCGACGTGACCGGTGGCGGCCATTCGATCACGGTCGCCACTCCGCTGGCGCAGTCGATCGTCGGTACCAATGGCTGGTGGCTCGTCTTCGCCCCGCCCGGCGACGAGAAGCGTCGTGACCTCGGCCAAACCCTCTCTAGTTCAGTCGGTCTCGAGTCGACGTCGGATCCGTCGGTCACGCCGGATCCTGCCGGGGGTGGGCTGATCTATGACACCGTTGGAGGGTCCGGCCCGCTGACCTTCGAGCAGAAGTTCTCCGCGCTGTTCTCCGGCAAGGTCACCAGTTCAACACTCGGCCTCATCTCGATGATCGGACTCGGGCTCGGGTTCGTTATCGCCGTGTCGTCGTTCCTGGCCGCAGTGCAGGAACGCAGGCGTGAGTTCGGCATCATGTCGAGCATCGGCCTGGCCGACGAAGTGCTGTACTTCTTCCTCGTCGAGTCGGCCATCGTGTTCATCGCCGCATACCTGGTAGGCATCGTCGGCGCCGGTGCCGCTGTGGCGCTGGTGATTCCGGGAATCGCAACTCCCACCGCGTGGCTTCAGGCTGCAGGCATGGTCGCCGCGTTCGTGCCTGCGATGGCCATCGTCGGTGCCCTCGTCCCGGTGCACCGATTGTTGCAACAACGACCTGTAGAACTGTTAGGGGACCGCTAATGCTCAAGGGTTTGTCCTACGGTTGGCTGTCCGCGCGCCGCCGGATCCGCGAGATGGTGCTGCCCGTCTTCACCACCGCAACCGGTGCTTTCCTCGTCGTGATCGTGTTCGGGATGTCTGACGGGATCCGCGCGCAGTCGGCGTCCCTGGGCCACGCCGAGGAGATCGGCCGCGCCGTCATGCTGATCGCAGTGACGGTCCTTCTCGTCGGCGTTGTGGAAGTCGCGGTGGCGACCACCCGAACGGTGGCCCACCGGACGCGCGAGCTGGGTGTGCTCGGCGCCAATGGCATACCGCGGAGACCGGTGGTGGCCGCACTGATGGTCGAACCCATGATCGCCGCGGTGCTGGGAGCGCTTGCCGGTGCAGGACTGGGTGCCCTGATCGGAATCGTGCTTGCCGCAACGGGTGTTGTGGCGACCGGAGCGTCCGCCGGAGGTTTGGCGCAGGGTGTGGCGATCGCCATCGGTGTCAGCATTGTCGCCGCCCTGGTCACCAGCGTCGTGCCCACGTGGACCGCGGCGTCGCGGCCACCGATCCGTTCCCTGACCGCAGGAGGCTGACAATGACCGCCATCGAAGACCGGACCGATATTCAGATCGAGGGCGATGCGCGTCCGCCCGTCATCGAGATCTCGAACGTATGGAAGCTGCACAAACTCGGCGACGAAGTCGTCAAGGCGCTGGTCGCGGCCGACCTGACCGTCATGTCAGGCGAATTCGTCTGCCTGATGGGCCCGAGTGGCAGCGGCAAGTCAACGCTGCTGAACATGATCGGCGGACTCGACCGGCCGACCAAGGGGACGATCAAGGTGGCCGGTCGTGACACCTCCACCCTGACCGAGAGTCAATTCGCCGCGTTGCGTCACGACACCATCGGGTTCATTTTTCAGAGCTACAACCTGATCCCGTTCCTGTCCGCGGTAGAGAATGTCGAACTGCCACTGATATTCGAGCCCTACGACCGCAAGTCGTTGCGCAAGAGGGCGCTGGAACTTCTCGAGCTCGTCGGCCTCGGTCACCGGGTCGACCACCAGCCGACGAAGATGTCCGGCGGCGAACAGCAACGCACCGCCATCGCCCGGTCCCTGATCAGCAGCCCCACCCTGGTCCTGGCCGACGAGCCAACGGCCAACCTCGACCACCGCACGGGGGAGACGGTGGTGCGCATGCTGCGTGACCTGTGTTCCACGCTCGGCGTCACAGTCGTCGCCAGCACCCACGACCCCACGGTGGCCGATGAAGCGAGCCGTGTCGTCCGAATGAAAGACGGACAAATCGTCAACTGACCCTTTGGCATTGGGAGAGAAATGACTCAAGAACTCACCGCGGACGCGAGGAGCAATAAGGCCGAGGCGGCGCCACCGCAGCGCGATGCGCTGATGACCACGGAACTGGTGCCCGAGCAGATCCTGCCGAAGGTGCTCGGCACGTTCGGCCTCACCGCGACGTACGTGTTCATCATCTGCTGGATCACCGGATCGTCGATCATGGCGGGCGGCGGCTGGACCGCGATACCGATGTGGGTGCTCGGCATACTGACGTTCCTGGTGCCGGCAGGCCTGGCGGTCGCAGAACTGGGCAACCTGTGGCCCGGTCAAGGCGGCGTGTACATCTGGGCGTTTCGCACGATGGGCGACAAGATGTCGTTCCTCGGCGGTTACCTGTCCTGGGTGCCGGTCGTCCTGAACACGGCCTCGTCCCCGGCGATCGTTCTTCAGCTGCTGCTCTTGGCTTTCCATGCCGAGTTGGGGCTCACCGTGAGCATCGTCGTGCAACTGGTCATCCTCTGGACCGTCGTGGGTCTGGCGTTGGCGAAACTGGCGGCCAACCAAAGGATCATGAACGTGACGTTCGTGGTGTACGGGGTGCTCACGCTGACGATCTTCATCTGCGCTCTGATTTATGCGGGCGCCAACGGCTCCGCAACGCCGTTCAGCTGGCACGATTCACTGGTTCCCGACTTCGCCGGTGCCGGCTTCCTCTACGGCACGGTCCTGCTGTACCTGGTCGGGGTGGAGACGCCCTTCAACATGGGCGCCGAGTTCTTGTCGGTCAAGCGCAGCGCCACCAAGATGATCGCCTGGGGCTCTGCTGCTCTCGTGGTGATTTATCTGCTGACGACCATCGGCACGATGATGGTGCTACCGGGCGATGAGATCGATCCTGTCACCGGAGTCGTCGGAAACCTCGATGTCTCAGGCTTTCCCGGGTTGATGGAGGTGGCGGCGATCGTCCTGGCGATCATCGTCTTCGTGGCGATGACGACATATCAGGTGGCGTACTCGCGGCTGATTTTCGTCTCCGGCCTCGAGCGTCACCTACCGCGGATCTTCACCCACCTCAACCCGCGCACCCGCAATCCGGTGACCGCGGTGTTGATCCAGGGAGTGCTGTCATCGCTCATCCTCGTCGGTCTGTACTCGCAGAGCAGCATGGCCAACGTGACCGTGTATCTGCAGGGCGGTCTGAGCGTGGTGTGGCTGATCTCTGGTTTCTTCTTCTTCGTTCCGCTGGTGATCGCGCGTAAGAAGTATGCGGATCGCTATGCCAGCGAGTCCTTCTGGCGTATTCCCGGCGGCATGCCCGCGGTCTATGCGACCGCCGCGGTCGGCATCGTCGCCACCTGTGCAGGTATCTACTACTCGTTCGCTTCGCCGTGGATCGACGTGCCTGCCGCGACGTGGATGACGTGGGTGGGCAGCATCGCCGTGGGCATGTTCGTGCTGGGTGCGATCGTCTACTTCCTCGGACGACGGTCGGCGCACAAGACATCCAAGGAAGACGCGCTGGCGCACCTGGCGGTGCTGGATCTGAAGAACGAGGGGGTGTGATCCGATGACGATGGACAGCACCGCACTCCATGCGGACACCACGGGCGACCGAACCCAGTACCCACTGGACCCGTTGACGCCGACCGAGGTCGAGGCGGCGGCGGCCATCATCACGGACTCCGAATACTGCACGCCCACATCGAAATTCGTGATGATCCAGCTTGCGGAGCCCGACAAGACGCCTGCTCTCACGTTTGAGGGGGCGACGGACGTGCCGAGACGGGCGTTCGTCACGATATACGACGTCGGGGCGAAGCTGATCTCGGAGGTGTTCGTCGACCTCGGCGCACGCGTCATCGATTCGTGGACCTCGGTGCCGGGCCGGTTCCCGTCCTACCTGGTCGAGTTCTTCACCGGTGTCGAGGAGGTTGTTCGCGAGGATCCGCGGTGGCAGGAGGCGATGCGCAAACGCGGTGTCACGGACTTCGATCTCGCCATGATCGATCCGTGGCCCGCAGGCTATTACGGCCCGCAGGACCACTACGACAACTCACCGCTGGTCTGCAGGCCACTGACGTTCATGCGAGCTGCCCCGTCCGAGCACGGATATGCGCGGCCGGTCGAAGGTCTGATCGTCACGTTCGATCTGGACGCCATGAAGGTCATCGACGTCGAAGACCACGGCGTGGTCCCGCTGCCGCCGACCGCGGGGAACTACGACGCAAAGTTCATGTTCGACGAGAACAACCGTCCGGCGTTCACACAGTTCCGCGACGACGTCAAACCGATCGAGATCACCCAGCCCGACGGGCCGAGTTTCACCGTCGAGGGCTGGAAGGTGCAGTGGCAGAAGTGGTCCATGCGGATCGGCTTCAACCCGCGCGAAGGCATTGTGCTGAACGAGATCACCTACACCGACCGCGGCAAGACCCGACCGGTCGTGTACCGCGCATCGCTGTCGGAAATGGTTGTCCCGTATGGAGACACGGAGCCGACGCACTGGAACAAGAACGTCTTCGACATGGGTGAAGTCGGTATGGGCTTTTCTGCGAATCCGTTGACCCTGGGCTGTGATTGCCTCGGCGAGATCCACTACTTCGACGCGACGGTCAACGACTCGGCGGGCAACGCGGTCACCATTCCGAACGCCATCTGCATGCACGAGGAGGATTTCGGGATCTCCTGGAAGCACACCGACTTTCGGACCGAGGAAGTCGAGGTGCGCCGTTCTCGCCGCCTGGTGATCTCGATGATCTGCACCGTGGGCAATTACGAGTACGGGTTCTTCTGGTACTTCTACAACGACGCGTCGATGGAGGTCGAGGTCAAACTCTCCGGTGTGCTCACCACCGGTGCGGTGACCGACGGCAAGGAGCCGAGGTGGGGCAAGATGGTCGCCCCGAACGTCTATGGCCCGAATCACCAGCATTTCTTCAACTTCCGGCTCGACATGAGCGTCGACGGTTCGGGCAACAGCGTCTACGAAGTCGACTCGATCCCCGAACCGGACCCGACACTGAATCCGCACCGCAATGCGTGGATCACCAGGGACACGCTCGTCGAATCGGAGGCCCACGGTGCACGCGACTGGGACTGGTCGACGGGGCGGTACTGGAAGGTGACCAACCCGTCGAAAACCAACGAACTCGGCAGCCCGGTCGCCTACAAGCTGACGCCCCGCGAGATCGTGCCGGTGATGGTGCAGGAGGGGTCCTACATCTACGACCGCGCACGGTTCGTCCAGCACAACCTGTGGGTTACCAAGTACGACGCGGCCGAGAAGTTCGCGGCGGGCGACTACATGTACCAGTCAGCCGACATGCAGGGGCTGCCGCAGTACATCGCCGACGACGCACCACTGGAGAACACCGACGTGGTGCTCTGGTACACCCTGGGCGCCCATCACGTCGTCCGGCCGGAGGACTGGCCGGTGATGCCCTGCGCGTATGCGGGCTTTCACCTCAAGCCCCTTGGCTTCTTCGACGGGAATCCGGCGCTGGACATCCCGCCGTCACCGCCGAAGGCCTGCCACCACCACTAGGGCAGATCGCGCTCGTCGGAGCCGAGGGTCACCAGGATCCGCTTGAACTCGCGGCGTTGCTCGCCGGTCAGGTTGGCCATCAGCCGGCGTTCGGCTACGCGCACACCGGCGTCGGTGCGTTCCAATAGCTCCTCGCCTTCGCGGGTCAGCGTGGCGGGCAGTGACCGTCCCGACGACACACTTGTGGGCCGGATGACCAGGCCGCGCTCTTCGAGCCCGCGCAGCACCATGTTCATCGCCTGTGGCGAGACGTTCGTATCCCGCGCCAGCTCGGCGTTCGAGCGATCGGGGAAGCGGGACAGAATCCGCATGCAGATGTATTGCGGAAAGGCCAATCCGAGTGGCTCCAGCACGATCGCGGTCACCTCGGAGCGCAGCGCGTTGGCCACCCGGTGCAGCAGATACCCGAGCGGCTGGTCCTCGAGGAACTCACTCATATCAACTATCTTGACATATATCAACCAAGTTGATAGACCTGGGGTATGACCACACCAGAGAAAGAAATGTTCGAATCGGCCTACCGCGGTGAGGCAGTGGAGTTCCAGGGCGTCCGCCCGCCGTGGAGTATCGGCGAGCCACAGCCGGAGATCAAAGCGCTCATCGAGGCAGGCAAGTTCCATGGCGACGTGCTCGACGCGGGTTGTGGCGAGGCCGCGACCGCGATCTATCTCGCCGAGCGGGGTGTCACCACCGTCGGTCTCGACCAGTCTGCGACCGCCATCAAGCTCGCCCGCGAGGAGGCGGCCAAGCGCAACCTGACCAATGCGACATTCGACGTCGCCGACATCAGCGACTTCACCGGCTACGACGGCCGCTTCGGCACGATCGTCGACAGCACGCTTTTCCACTCGATGCCCGTCGAACTGCGCGAGGGGTACCAGCGGTCCATTGTGCGCGCGGCGGCGCCCGGCGCCTCGTACTTCGTGCTGGTGTTCGACGCTGCGGGGATGCCAACGGATGGCGGCGCTCATCCGGTCACCGAGGACGAGCTGCGCGATGTGGTGTCCAAGTACTGGGAGATCGACGAGATCAGGCCTGCGCGCATCCACGCCAACGTGCCGGAAGGGTTCGCCGAGTTCTTCAAAGGGTTCGCAGGGGCCGACATCCGCGACGAGGCCGACGGTCGCAAGTCGATAGGCGCCTGGCTGCTGGAGGCGCACCTCCGCTAACACCGACACCAGTCCACCCCATAGTGGCTGCGAGGCCGCTATGAGGCAGGATTAGGGGCGATCTCAAGCGAGAACCCCGAAGGAGTCGGATGGCGGAGGCAACCACCACCAACGGCGCCCAGGCATCTCCGATCCGGCCCATGTATTCGCGCGTGCTGCTGAAGCTCGGCGGCGAGATGTTCGGCGGCGGCGAAGTGGGCCTTGACCCCGACGTGGTGGCTCTGGTGGCCAGGCAGATCGCCGAGGTGGTCCGGAGCGGTGTCCAGGTCGCGGTCGTGATCGGCGGCGGCAACTTCTTCCGCGGTGCGCAGCTGCAGCAGCGCGGCATGGAGCGCACCCGCTCGGACTACATGGGCATGCTCGGCACCGTGATGAACAGCCTTGCGCTGCAGGACTTCCTGGAGAAGGAAGGCATCGCGACCCGCGTCCAGACCGCCATCACCATGGGTCAGGTCGCCGAACCCTACATTCCGCTGCGCGCCCGCAGGCACCTGGAGAAGGGCCGCGTGGTGATCTTCGGCGCGGGCATGGGTCTTCCGTACTTCTCCACCGACACCACCGCGGCCCAACGGGCACTGGAGATCGGCGCCGAGGTGGTGCTGATGGCCAAGGCCGTCGACGGAGTATTCACCGACGATCCCAATGTCAACCCCGACGCCGAGCTGCTGACCGCGATCACCCACCGTGAGGTCATCGATCGCGGGCTGAAGGTCGCCGATGCGACCGCGTTCAGCCTGTGCATGGACAACGGCATGCCCATCCTCGTGTTCAACCTTCTTGCCGACGGCAATATCGCGCGTGCGGTCGCAGGTGAGAAGATCGGAACACTGGTCACCACCACCTGAAAAGAGAAGGCCGTGATCGACGAAACCCTCTTCGATGCCGAGGAGAAGATGGAGAAGGCGGTGTCCGTCGCGCGCGACGACCTGTCGTCCATCCGAACCGGCCGCGCCAACCCCGGCATGTTCTCCCGCCTGGCGATCGACTACTACGGGTCGTCCACGCCGATCACCCAGCTGTCCAGCATCAACGTGCCAGAGGCCCGGCTCGTCGTGATCAAGCCGTATGAGCAGTCCCAGTTGAAGCCGATCGAGGACGCGATCCGCAATTCGGACCTCGGCGTCAACCCGTCCAACGACGGCAACGTCATTCGCGTCGCGATTCCGCAGCTCACCGAGGAGCGGCGCCGGGAACTGGTGAAGCAGGCCAAGTCCAAGGGCGAGGACGCCCGGGTGTCGGTACGCAACATCCGTCGCAAGGCGATGGAGGAGCTGCACCGCATCAAGAAGGACGGCGAGGCGGGCGAGGACGAGGTCAAGCACGCCGAGAAGGACCTCGACAAGACCACCCACCAGTACGTCGACCAGATCGACGAGCTGGTCAAGCACAAAGAAGGCGAACTGCTGGAGGTCTGATGACCGACCAGCAACCCGGTCCCGTGGCAGAAACCCCGGTCGAAGAGCCGCCGAAGAAATCGCGTGCGGGCCGCAATCTCCCCGCGGCAATCGGCGTCGGCGTCCTGCTGGGCGGGCTCGCGATCGGGATTCTGCTTTTCGCGCCTTTCGGCTGGCTGCCGGTCTTGGCGGTGGCGATCCCCATCGCCATGCACGAGGTCGTTCGCAGGCTGCGGGAGGCCGGCTACGCCCTCCCGGTGATCCCGCTGTTGCTCGGCGGCCAGGCCATGATCTGGCTGTCGTATTACGGCCCGGCCGGCGTCTTGGGCGCCTATGGCGGCACGGTCGTGGTCTGTATGGTCTGGCGTCTCGTCGGGCATGGACTCCGCGAGGCGCCGGTGAACTACCTGCGCGACATCTCGGCGACCGTTTTGCTCGCGACGTGGGTGCCGTTGTTCGCGAGTTTCAGCGCGCTGCTGATCTTCCAGGACCACGGTGGCTTCCGGACGTTCACGGTGATCGTCACCGTCGTCTTCGCCGACATCGGCGGATACGTCGCAGGAGTCTTGTTCGGCAAGCATCTGATGGTGCCGTCGATCAGCCCGAAGAAGTCCTGGGAGGGGCTGGTCGGCTCGCTGCTCTTCGGCGTCACGGCAGCGGTGGTGTCGGTGGCGTTCCTGCTCGATAAACCCGCATGGGTCGGGGTGCCGCTCGGGCTGATGCTGGTGATCACCGGCGTGCTCGGCGACCTGGTCGAGTCGCAGGTGAAACGCGACCTCGGGATCAAGGACATGGGCAGCGTGCTACCCGGTCACGGAGGCGTGATGGACCGGATCGACGCCATGCTGCCGTCGGCCGTCGCCGGCTGGATCGTTCTGACGCTGCTGGCGTAGTCACCGGCCGGTCGCCGGTAGCGTCTGGGCGCATGAAGCTTTCGTGCGCCTTGGTCACCAACGTCGACTCTCCGGAACTCATCGCCGAGGCCGAACGCCTTGGCTACCACCGGGCCTGGCTCTACGACTCTCCGGCGATCACCTCGGACGTGTGGATGGAATTGGCGTTGGCCGCCGAGCGCACGTCGACCATCGGCCTGGGGCCGGGCGTGCTCGTGCCGAGCCTCCGTCACCCGATGGCCAATGCCGCCGCGATCGCCACGCTCGCTGCCAACGCGCCCGGCCGGGTCGCCGTCGCCATCGGTTCGGGCTTCACCGGCCGCTACACCCTGGGTAAGCGGCCGCTGAAATGGGCGGTCGTCGAGGAGTACGTCGTGGCGCTGCGGGCCCTGTTGCGGGGGGAGACCGTGCAGTGGGAGGGCGCGCCCATCCGCATGCTGCACACGGATGGGTTCGTGGCCGATCGGCCCGTTGACGTCGAAGTGCTGATCGGCGCCGACGGCCCGAAGGGCACCGCCGTCGCCGAACGGGTGGGCGACGGAGTGTTCGCGGCAGGGGTGCCGAATCCGGCGGCAGCGGGGCGGCCCTACTCGCTGCTCCAGTTCGGCACGGTCCTCGACGACGGTGAAGACGTGCACAGCGCGCAGGTTATTGAACGGGCGGGGCACGGTCTGGCCGTCGTCTTCCACGCCCTGTACGAACGCAACGGCGCCGAGGCCGTCGCCGCGTTTCCGGGTGGCAGCGAATGGGTGGCCGCGATCGAGGCCATTCCGCCCGACGAGCGTCACCTCGTCACCCACGAGGGCCACCTGGTACGGCTGACGGCAGTGGACGAGGAGGCGGTAGCGCTGGCGGCCGACCTGCTACCGCAGTTCACCTTCAGCGGGACCTCGGCGCAGTTGCGCGATCGGGTCGCCGAGTACATGGCCGGAGGTGTCACCGAGCTCGTGTACCAACCGGCCGGTCCCGACATCGTCGGTGAGCTGACCCGGATGATGGCCGCCATCGGCGACGCCTGCTGACGCCCTGGCGTTGAGCCAGCAGGCTGCCGCGCCGAGCGCCAGACCGACGGCGATGCCGATGTCCGGGCGCTGGCCGAGCATCAGCCAGGACAACAGGCCCGCTACGGCGGGAATGACCGCGAACAGCATGGCGACCGCCGCCGCGCCATGGTCGTTGACGGCGCGGACGTACATCGTCATGCACAGGGTGGCGTTCAAGAGCACGACAGCGGCCACCGCGATCGCGGCCTTCCAGGGGTTTGTCACGGTGATCGGCATCAGCGCAGCGAGTACCACCACAGGAGCCACGCAGGCGGCGTTCTGCAGCGCCGCTGTCGCGCGGAAGTCCACCCCGCGGCAGAACTTCTGCTGGTAGACGCCGCCTGCGGCGACGCTGAGAAGGGACACCACCAAAAGCAGGACGACCAGGTCGACTCCACCGACCATCACCAGCCTGCCTGCGCAAGCGGCCAGCACGGCGAGCACGCCGAGCACCAGCGCAACCACCCGCCGCCGCGTCAGGTTCTCGCCGAGAAACGTCGCCGCCAGCAGCGCGGTGACGACGGGGTTCATCGAGATGATCACCGCACCCAAGACCGCAGGTGCGCCATGCAGCAGGGCCAGGTAAAGGCAGGTGAACAGCAACCCCTGAGCCAACAATCCGCTGATCAGCACATGCACCAGCGTGCGACCTGTGGGCCATGTCACCTTGGCGACCAGCGCCCATCCGCAGAGGATGGCGGCAGCCAGTCCGAACCTGAAAACCAATACCGCCATCGGGGAGAGCGCCGAAACCGCAAGCGCGCCAATCGGATAGCCGAGCGCATACAGGAACGTCAACACAGACGCGGTGCGAAACGGCATGGTCGGCAGGGCCACGGCTCCCATGGTTGCCACCAACGCACCGTATTGCCAATCAAATTTCCGCCAATCCTGGGTGGGATACTGACGAAAGCCCATGTCCCCATCCCTGCCTCTGATCTTCGACCCGCCGCGACGTGCGATGCCGCCGCGCCACCTCGCCGACCTCGACGAGGCGGGTCGCGCGCAGGCTGCCGCGGAGCTCGGTTTGCCCGCTTTTCGGGGTAAGCAGGTGGCCAACCAGTACTACGGACGGTTGATCGCAGATCCGCGCGAGATGACAGATCTGCCCGCGGCGGTGCGTGAACAGGTCGCCGAGGCATTGTTCCCGCGGTTACTCGACGCCGTCCGGGAGATCGAATGCGACGCCGGCGAGACCCGGAAGATGCTGTGGCGCGCGGTCGACGGCACGACCTTCGAATCCGTGCTGATGCGCTACCCGCAGCGCAACACCGTCTGCATCTCGTCACAGGCGGGCTGCGGGATGGCGTGCCCCTTCTGCGCGACCGGCCAGGGCGGGCTGCAGCGCAACCTCTCGACGGCCGAGATCCTGGAGCAGGTCCGTGCTGCGTCGGTGGAATTGCGCGACCGCGACCATGGCCGGTTGTCGAACGTCGTCTTCATGGGCATGGGTGAACCGCTGGCCAATTACAACCGGGTGCTCGGGGCCGTTCGCCGCATCACCGCACCGCCGCCGAACGGCTTTGGTATCTCGGCGCGTTCGGTGACCGTGTCCACGGTGGGGTTGGCCCCGGCGATCCGCAAGCTGGCCGACGAACGGCTCGGCGTCACGTTGGCGCTGTCGCTGCACGCTCCCGACGACGAACTGCGTGACACGCTGGTGCCCGTCAACAGCCGGTGGAAGATCTCCGAAGCCCTCGACGCTGCCCGCTACTACGCCGACGCGACGGGCAGGCGGGTGTCGATCGAGTACGCGCTGATCCGCGACGTCAACGATCAGCCGTGGCGCGCCGACCTACTCGGCAAACGATTACACGGCGCGCTAGGTCCACTCGTGCATGTGAACCTCATTCCCCTGAACCCGACACCCGGCAGCGAGTGGGACGCCAGCCCGAAGGCCGCCGAACGGGAGTTCGTCAAGCGCGTCCGTGAGCGCGGCGTGTCATGCACGGTACGCGACACCCGGGGCCGCGAAATCGCCGCCGCCTGTGGTCAATTGGCCGCCGAGGGCTGAGGCGCCCACACCCGAACTTCGTCCTAGCGTCCAGATTGCACTCAGGGTCGCGGTAGGGGGCCGTTCACGATCACGACCCTGTGTGCAATCTCGCGCGTAGGGCCAAAGTTCAGTCAGTGCTCTGACCAATCGTGATCAGCTCAGGGCTGATTGCTGAGCGGAGAGTTGGTGGTCCACACCATCTCCTCGCGGAGATGTCGGCTGCGCCAACCCTGCGGTGTGCGGACGAGTTCGTGGTGGTAGTAGCCGCCGAAAAAGCAGAGCTCTGACATCCCCTTGATCTGGGTGGGGTTGTAGAACATCGCGCGTACCCGCGCGGTGTCGCCGTCGATCTCAGTCGCGATGTTGCTGATGTAGTGCATGCTCATCGACACCAGCGCGGAGAAGTCCCCACGGAAGAAGTCGACTACTTCGTCGAGTGACCCCACGATGACTTCGGCCGAATAGTCGATGACGGCGTCCTCGGTGAACACCGACCGGTACAGCTCCCAGTCCTTCGAATCGACCGCGCGCGCGTATGTGGTCAGCAGCGTGGCGATTTCGAGTTGGTCGCCGACTTGTGCGGCATCCATCAGCCGGCCGGCTTGATGCCGACCGCGTGGCGCAGCTGCGCGAGGAACTGATCGTCGTCGTCGCTGCGAACGATGTAGTGCGACACCGCAACCCGAATGGCCGTCGCGGCCCTCACGCCGCCGTTGGGTCCCGGCATCAGCTTCTGCAGACGCGCACGCATCTCGGGGATGATCCAGGCCAATTGCGCGATGACGACCTCGGGCTCGATGTCGACGAGCCGGACGCCGGAGTACGAGTGCTGGTACTCCACGATGAAACTCAAGGCCGCGTCGAGCTTTTCGGTTCCCCGCAGTCCCGCGGTCGCCTTGCCGATTCCGGTGTCGAACATCTCCCGCTCGTAGATGCCGAAAGCGTCGAGCAGTTCACCTTTGTCGGCGAACCAGCGATACAGCGTCGGGCGGGAGACGCCGGCCTGCAGCGCCACCTCGGAGAGGCTGAGTTTGGTCTGCCCACTGCGGCCGAGCACCTCGGCAGTCGCCACGAGTATCCGGTTCCGCGTCGAGGTGTCTTCGGCGTTCTCCGATGCGTCCCGCTGGGCGCGTAGTGGTTCGTTCACGTCAAGGCCTCAATCGTCGGGTCGTAGTGATGGTAGTTCCTGCATCACAGCGATTTCTGCAGCAGGGCGACCGTGTCGAGGTCCTCGAGGGCGGCAACACCCCGCTTCAGGCCCTCCATTGCGATGCCCTCTGCCTGCATGCCGCCCATTCCGGCGGTGATCAGTGAAGCGACGTAGGCGTAAAGCGCCCCCATGCGGTAGCGGTCCCACAAGTCGTCACGATCCAGGTTCGGACCTCCGGCGTCGGCGAGGGCCTGCCGGTAGTGATCGAGCAGTTCGCGCTGATGCGCCTGCCGGTCGGCGGTGGTCATGCTGGTGACCAGCGTGTACGCCAGTTCGCGGCCGGGGTGGCCACGGCGTACCGCCTGCCAGTCGAGCAGACCCGCTTCGCCGTTGCGGAAGTACACGTTGCCGGGATGCGCGTCGCCGTGCATGACGGTGTGCGGCCCCGCGTCGATGAGGCGCGCCACCGCGCCATAGTTTTCGGCGATGAAGCGGCCCTTCCGACCGGCTATGTCGGTCCGGTCCGCGAGCCGACGCAGCGAAGTCTTCAGCAAGGGCTCGAGTCAGCCTCGTGAACTTGTCGGCCGACGCCGGGTGAAGCCAGTTTGGGCGGGCGCTCCCAGAATGCTGCGTGCAGTCGGGCAAGGAGTTCGACGATCTGGCCTGCCTGGTCTGTCGGTGAGCGGGTGCAACGTGTCGGGGAACTCGCAGATCCGGTCGACGGCGAGATCCTCGAGCACGATGACGAATCGGCCGGTAAGCGGATCGAACGCGGATCCATACGACTGCGGTACGCCGGTCAGTTCGGGCGACAATTCGCTTGTAGAAGCGTGTCTCGGTTTCCCCGAGGATGCCGACCTCACCCATCAAGCGGGTGGCGACGGTTTCGGCGGCCATCTTGACGAAGACCGAATCCGGAACCCCGTCACCGGTCAGGGCGAGCCGAGCCCTCGTTGACGTCCCCGCATCGCCGCCGATCACCGACACCGATGTCACGGCGCGCCCCATCAACTGCGAGAGGCAAGCGGCGTCGAGCCCCTCGATAGTGCGGGGGATCGACCGGAGTCGGCCGACCACCGCGTCGGTTGCGACGCGTTGCACTCCGCGGCCGAGGTGAGCGGCGACGCTGAGCGCCGGACGCACTCGATCCGCGAACCGGGCCACCCGCCACCTCCTAGTCTGGGCCTGTATACATGGCTAGCTTTACAAAGATGGCAAGAAATGTAAAGCGACGTTCGGAAGGGGTGACCATTGGCCGGACCGATGGAAGGCACCAGGGTCGTCGAACTCGGCGTCTGGGTGGCGGGCCCGGCCGCAGGCGGCATCCTGGCCGACTGGGGCGCCGACGTCATCAAGATCGAACCGCCGACCGGCGACCCGGCCCGAATGTTCGGCCGGATGCTCGGTCTTGACGGTGGCGAGAGCCCGCCGTTCGAGATGGACAACCGCGGCAAGCGCAGCATCATGCTCGACCTCACGACGGATGACGGTCGGTCGACAGCGCTCGAATTGATCGGCGGCGCAGACGTTTTCATCACCAACGTTCGTCCCGGCGGACTGCAGCGCGTCGGCCTGGACTTCAAGACCGTCGCCGCGCTCAATCCTCGTCTGGTCTACGGCCTGATAACCGGCTACGGCGACTCGGGGCCGGACGCCGACCGCGCCGGCTATGACGTCGCCGCGTTCTGGGCACGCGCGGGGCTCGCACATCTGTTGACCCGTCCCGGCGAGACACCTCCCTTCCAGCGGGGCGGCATGGGTGACCACACGGCGGGTATGACGCTCGTTGCGGCGGTGTGCGCGGCTCTGGTGGCCCGGGCGCGCACCGGCACCGGCCAGCTTGTGTCCACCTCGCTGTACCGGCAGGGCGCCTACACGATCAGTTTCGACCTCAACACGTTTCTGCTGACGGGTCACTCGATCGCGATCGGGCAGCGCGAGTCCATGGGTAATCCGTGCATGAACAACTATGCGGCGGGCGACGGCCGGCGGTTCTGGATCGTCGGTCTTGAGGTCGACAGGCACTGGGGTCCGCTGTGCCGTGTCGTCGGTCGCCCCGAATGGCTGACGGACTATCCCAGGCCGCGCGACCGCGCTACGAACGCCACACACCTCATCGGCGAGCTCGACGAGATCTTCGCCACCAAGCCGCTCGACGAGTGGGCGGAACTCTTTGCGCGCGAACAGGATTTCTTCTGGTCGCCGATCAACTCGATGGAGGATGTCGTCGCCGACGAACAGTTCCACGCCGCGGGCGGCGTGGTCTACGTCCCGGAGGGCGATTCCAGTGTGCCGATGGTCGCGACGCCCGCGGACTTTTACGGCACGCCGTGGGCGCCCTCCTCGGCCGCGCCGCAGCTCGGCGAACATACCGACGAGATCCTCGGCGAACTCGCCGATCAGCGGACGAAGCGGTCTACGTAAGGCGCGAAGCGTCGGCGGAGTTCGTCCTTGTCCAGGCCGAGGTCCTCGGCACCATGACGAACGCGGCATCGGATACGTCGTAGTCGGAGTGCCACACCCGCGGCACCCGGACCGGCAGCTCGTTGCCCACTTCCGCGTAGAGGCGGGCCTCGGCGACCCCGAGGCCGATCTGCCGCAGAAACTTTCGCTGCTCGGGTTCGAACGGCTGCAGTTTGACGAACACGCTGTCGGGCAGGTCCGAGGCCGTCGTCAGTCCAACCCGGGCCCGACCTGTGGTCCCGGAATGCGCGTCGAGGATCTCGACGGCCCGTACTGGTTCACCCAGTATCTCGGCGAACCACGCGGGGGTGAGATCGTCGATTGTGGCCGGAATGCTCACGGCGCCTTCACGCCCGCCGCGTGGCGCAGCTGGTCAAGGAACTGGTCGTCGTCATCGCTGCGCACCAGATAGTGCGAAACCGCCACCCGCACCGCCGTCGCGACCGCCAACTCGGAATCCGGACCGTGTGCGAGGCGCTCGAGGCGACTGCGCATCAGCGGGATGACCCGTGCCAGTCGCTTGATCACCTGCGCAGGTTCGATGTCGATCATGCGCAAGCCGGGGTAGGACTGCTGGTACTCGACGATCACCCGCAAGGCGGCATCGAGCTTCTTGTTCGCGGGCAGGCCTTCGGTCGCCTCGGCGACGGCGCGCTCGTAGAACTGCCGTTCCCAGACCACGAAGCCGTCGAGCAGATCCCGCTTGGAGGCGAACCAGCGATACAACGTCGGCCGCGACACCCCGGCCTGGAGGGCGACCTCCGAGAGGCTCAGCTTGGTCATGCCGTTTCGGCCGAGAACCTCCGCCGTCGCGGCCAGGATGCGCTGACGAGTCGAGTTGTCGTCCTCGACGACCGCGTCCTCCATCGCCATAGCTTTACAAATTTGCGCCGAAATGTCACGCTAAATTCGTGACAGCAGCTCCAGTGCAGACCCGTGAATACAGCCCGGTCGACATCACGTCGGAAGAATTCTGGAGTCAGCCGTTCGTGGTCCGCGACCAGTCCTTCGCGCAGCTGCGTGCCGGTGACGGGCTCAGCTGGCACCGGCCGCTGCCGTCGATGTTCCCGATGGAAGAACCCGGATTCTGGGCATTGACGCGGCGCGCCGACATCGCTTATGTCAGCCAGCACCCCGAGTTGTTCACCTCCGCGCAGGGAGTGGCACTGAATCCGATGCCCGCCGAGATTCAGCGGTTCGCATCGTTCTTCCTGAGCATGGATCCTCCTCAGCACACGGTGTATCGGCGGCTGATCAGCTCGGCGTTCACTCCGCGAAACGTCCGCCAGATCGAGGAGCAGATCCACAGGAACGCCGTCAGAATCGTCGACGATCTCGTCGGGGCTGGGGACATCGAATTCGTCGCCGCGTGTTCGGCGCAGCTACCGATGCTGACGATCATGGACATGCTCGGTGTGCCGTCGGCCGACCAACCGGCGGTGGCGTACGCCGCCGAAAAGCTCTTCGGCATGAGCGACGACGAGTACAGCACGCCCGAGGAGCGGGCCGAGGATCCAATCGCGCAGATAACGCTGCTCTCCAATACGGGTGTGGAGCTGGCGAAATTTCGGCGCGAGAACCCCGGTGACGACCTGATGACCAGCATCGTCAACGCCGAGGTCGACGGACAGCGACTCACCGACGAGGAGATCGGCGCGTTCCTGATTCTGCTTGCCTCGGCCGGTAACGACACCACTAAGCAGACGACAACGCACGTGATGATGGCGTTGGCCGACAACCCCGAGCAGCGCGACTGGCTGATGGAGGACTTCGAGAACCGAATCGGGCCCGCAGTCGAGGAATTCGTGCGCTGGGCGTCGCCGGTGATGCAGTTCGCGCGGTTCGTAACCGACGACACCGAGATCAATGGGCAACCCGTGTCGGCCGGTGACAAGGTTGGGCTCTTCTACTGTTCGGCGAACCGCGACGAATCCGCCTTCGACAATCCGGGGGCATTCGACCTGCAGCGCTCACCCAACCCGCATCTCGGCTTCGGCGGCGGCGGGCCGCACTTCTGCCTGGGCAACCAGCTGGCGAAAGCCGAGCTGCGAAACCTGTTCCGCGAACTACTGACTCGGCTGAAGACCGTCGAGTTCGGCGAACCCGACTATCTGTACAGCAGCTTCGTCCACGGCGTCAAACGCCTGCCGGCCCATGTCAAGTAACAGCCCGTCGATCGGAGTGACCATGCGGGTGGAAGTCGACCTCGACAAGTGCACAGGACACGGCATCTGCGAATCGATCGCCGAGGACGTGTTCGAGGTGCAGGACGACGGCACCGTGCTGATCCATGACAACGACCGGCCGGAATCCGACCGCGACCGCATGCAGCAGGCTGTAACCCAGTGCCCCGCAGCGGCTCTGCGCTTGGTGGACTAGCGCTTCGGCCGGGGGCGCACCAGCACCGACTGCTGAATGGCGCCTACCGCGCCGGTCTCATCGAACAGCGTGCCGATCGTGGTGCCGATACCGTCCGGCCCGTAGTTGGTTTCGGCGCGGATGCCGATCCACTCGCCCTCCGGTACCCGGTGCACGTGCACCACGAGATCGGTGTTCATGAACGTCCACTTGCCGATGTCGAGCTTGCTCCCAATGCCGTTCGCGTCGTCGGCGACCGCGAACAACCGCTCGAGCTGCGTCATCGCCTCACCCTTGACGAGGTCGACGTCGGGTTTGAGCCAGGATTCTCCGGGTCCGTCGTCACCTCGATGCGTCAGCCATCGCCAGTCCAGGCTGTGCACGTAGTTGCGGTCCCACTTGTCGCTGAGACCGCGGCTGTGAGCGTCCGACAGCGGGCGCAACGGCGGGGCAGGCGCGTGGACCACTTGCGCGGTGTCGAACTTTTGCAGCCGCCAACCGCTGGCCCGGGCGACGGGACGAGGCTCACCGTCTGGACCCAATGCCAGCATCTCCGCGCTGACCAACTCGATCTGCTTGCCGGATCGTTCGCGTTTCGCACGCACCCACAGATCACCCTCGGCGGGAACGGGTCCGAGCAGGTCTATCAGCACACGGCTCAGCCGGGTGTCTTCGCGTGCCTCGCAGCGCTCCAACGCGCGCGCCAGGAGCGCCGATACCGGCGCACCGTGCTGAATCGCGGCCGACCACGTGCTGCGCACCAGGTCTGTCGCGACGAATCGTTCACCCTGCGGGTCTGCCTCGTCGACAAGCTCGTAATACGAATCGGACATGTTCGCCTTTCAGGGAAGCCCGGCGCCGGGAATGTCGACGGTTGTCACGTCGAGCGTCGACAACTGGGTACCGGCCAGTCGCTCGACGTAGACGTCGGTGCTCGAGAGCAGGAAGAGTGTGCGGCGCTCCGGTCCGCCAAGCGCACACGCGATCGGGAACCGGTCGCCCATGTCGATTCGGTCAGTGACCTTGCCCCCCTCGGTAATTCGCTCGAACTGCTTGGCCAGCGTCATGGCCGCCCAGACGCCTCCTTCCGCATCAAGGGCGATGCCGTCGGGCGGCCCGTCGAGTCCGTCGGCGAAGACGCGCCGATCGGACAGCGAGCCGTCCTCGTCGATCGTGAACGCTGTCAGTCGCCTGCCGGTGGACTCGGCGAGGATCAACATTTCGCGGTCAGAGCTGATGACCATTCCGTTGGGGAAGTCGAGATCGGATGCCATGACGTTCACGTCGCCGTCGGGGTCGACGCGCACCACGACGCCGCCCTCACGCGCTTGCGATCCGACGTAGGCACGCCCGAGGTCGTCGACCACCATGTCGCCGAGGTCAGCCGGGGCGACGCCGGACAGGTCGGCGACGGTGTCTACGGACTCACCGTCGTACCGAAGGATCTTTCGGCTTCCCGACGAGGCGATCAGCAGCGTTCCGTCGGGCCGAAACCCCAGTCCCGCCGGGGCGTGGCCGGCGAGCGGCAGCGTGGTGATGTCGCCCTGCAGATCGACGGTGTGTACGGCCTCGCCGAGCATGTCGGAGAACCACAGCAGGCCCTCGAACCAGCGGGGTCCCTCCCCGAAACAGAATCCGTTGGCCAACGGGGTCAGGCTCATCTGGTCTGAACCGCCCGCCCGCAACCCGCACCTTTACAAAACACGCCATAAGTGTCACGCTCCCTAGGTGCCGATGTCAAACAGGTGCTGGTCATGACCATGAAGAAGTACCACAGCCACACGCTTCTCTACCTGCACGAGACGATCGAGCTGGGGTCGGGACGAAGCGATCGCTTCACCGAGGTGTTCAGCGACGTGTACCAGCCGATGATGGACGAGCTCGGCGCCCGGCTGTTCGCGATCTGGGAAGCGACGCCCTACAACGGGCACTGGCCGCAGGTCACGATCATCTGGGAGATCGACGCGTTCGCCGACTATGCGCGCATCGGTCGGGCACAGGCGCGTGGGGGGAGCCACGAATCGGCCGCCGCGAAGTGGTCGGCGTTCCTCTCCGAGATCGGCGCCTCCGGTGAAGGGCGCATCATGTATGCGGGCAAGAGCAACAAGACGCTCGCGGAGTTGAAGGACGCAAACTTCTCCGCAGGCATGGTTATCCAGGAGATCATGCAGACAAAGCCGGGTCGCCAGGACGACTACATCCGTGAACTCGAGCGGCTGTACGTGCCATGGTCGGAGCGAACCGGTAAACAATGGCTGGGCTCGTTCATCACGACGTTCCGGTTCAACGAGGTGATCCACTACTGGGCGCTCGAGGGGAACTGGGACGTCTTCGAAAACCATTACCCGTCATGGAAAGAGAGCCCTCCTGCCGAGATCGTCACCTGGATGAGCGTCGCGCCCGCGCTGCGCGACGGCTGGGAGGACTCGATTCTGCAGGCCCTGCCCCCCTCGCCACTACAGTGAGCGTGCCTGTGACGGAACAGTTCACCTACGACCCGTTCGATCCGGCCGTGATGGCCGATCCGCTGCCGTACTACCGCGTCCTGCGCGATGAGTACCCCGTGTACTACGTCGAGAAGTGGGACACCTACGCGTTGTCCCGGTTCTCCGACATCTGGCAGGTGCTGGAGATCAACGACGGGACCTTCGTCGCATCGGAGGGAACCCTGCCCGCCGCAGCGGTTTTGGCCGACCACAACGACGGACCCGTACCGGACCCGCCGCTGCATCCCATGCCGTTCCACGCGAACTTCGACGCCCCGATCTATGACGGCGTCCGCCGGTGTACCTCGGGCCAGTTCCGGCCGAAATCCGTCACCAAACTGACTGAACGGATTCGCACGCTCGCCAACGAACGACTCGACGAACTCCTGCCCCGCGGCACCTTCGACCTCACTCAGGATTACGGCGGCATCGTCGCCGCGTCCGTGGTGTGCGAACTATTGGGCCTGCCTGTCGAGCTGGCTCCCGAGGTGCTGGCCACCGTCAACGCAGGAAGCCTTGCCGAGCCGGGCAGCGGTGTTGAGGTGGCCAACGCCCGGCCCGGGTATTTGGAGTACCTGGTGCCGATCGTGGCGGGCCGACGCGACGGCGGCTCCGACGGTGACTTCCCGATCGCCGACAACCTGCTTGCCTACCGGTTGCCGGACGGCACCGCGTTCAGCGACATGGAGGCCGCCGTCCAGATGCTCGGCGTCTTCATCGGCGGAACCGAAACCGTACCGAAGATCGTCGCCCACGGATTGTGGGAGTTGGGCCGGCGGCCCGACCAGATGGCCGCGGTGCGGGCCGATGTCGACACGAACGTGCCCAGGGCGCGCGAGGAGATGATTCGGTACTGCGCACCCGCTCAGTGGTTCGCCCGCACGCTGCGCAAGCCGTTCACCATCCACGACACCACGATGAACCCAGGCCAGCGGATCATCACGCTGCTCGCGTCGGCCAACCGCGACGAGCGCGAGTACGCCGATCCCGACGAATTCGTCTGGGACCGCCCCATCGAGCGACTCCTCGCCTTCGGTCGGGGACAGCACTTCTGCCTCGGCGTACATCTGGCCCGGCTCGAGATCGCGATCATGGTGTCCGAGTGGCTCAAGCGGGTCCCCGACTACCGGATCCTCGGCGAGGCCGCATCGCGCCCGCCGTCGAGTTTCCAGTGGGGCTGGAACAATATCCCGGTGGAGGTCTGACGTGTGGTCGTATCGGCTGGTAGCGCCGTACACCTTTGAGCGGGTAGACATCCCGGAGAAGACGCCGGAGTCGCTGGGTGATCGTCAGGTTCTGGTCCGGTTTCTCGCCGCGGGTGTGTGTGGCAGCGATCTGCCCGGGTTCCGCGGTGCGAAGGGCCGGCTTCCCGGTGACGTCGGAACGAGTGCCGCGGAAATGGACGGCTTTCCGATCCACGAGATCGTCGGGGAGGTGGTCGCCAGCAGGCACCGAAGCCACGGAATCGGCGATCGCGTCGTCGGCTGGGCCTCCGGTTTCGACGGGCTGATGGAATACGTCGCCGCCGACGGTGACGGTTTGTCACCGTTCGACCCTGCCCTGACCCCGCAGCATGCGGTGGCGCTACAACCACTGGCCTGTGTGCTGTATGCGCTCGAGCAACTTCCGAAGCTCAAGGGTCTGCACGTCGCCGTGATCGGGCAGGGGTCGATCGGGCTGCTGTTCTCCTATGCGGCAAAGGCTTCGGGTGCCCGTCGCGTCACCGGAATCGACCCCATCGACCGCGACGCCGTCGCCAAGGAGTTCGGCGTCGACACGGTCATCCGGGCCACCAGCGACCGATGGGTGAGCCAGCTGGAAAGCCACGATCGGCCGGACATCGTCATCGAGGCCGTCGGCCATCAGGTCGCAACGCTCAGCCACGCGATCCAAGCGGCGGCGGCCGGGGGGACGGTCTTCTATTTCGGTGTCGCAGACGACGACAGCTACCCGATCAGCATGCGGACGATGCTGCGTAACAACCTGACGCTGAAATCCGGTGTGACACTGGAGCGTCGGCGGATGCTATCCGCCGCCAACGAGTTCGCCAGAGAGCATCCAGAGCTGCTCCCGGCGTATGTCACCCACACCTTCGGCGTCGACGAGGTGCAGGCTGCGTTCGAGTTGGCTTGTCGGCCGGCACCGGAACGTGTCAAGATCGCGATCGTTCAATGACGCAACAGCAGACTGCAGGAAGCACTCGCCGACCAAGCAGCGGATATTCGGCGGGTGGGTTGTCGGCCCGACGATCATCGGTCCCGAAGAGTTCGCCCAAACCGGCTACGACTACGTCGGATTCGACGTCCAGCACGGCTATCTCGATGACGCCGACGTCGCGTTGCTGCTGCGCAGGCTCGAGCATGTCCCGATCGCCACCGCGGTGCGGCTGCCGTCCGCCGATCCCGCCCCCATCGGCCGGGTGCTCGACGCGGGCGCCGACGCGGTCATCGTCGCCATGGTCGAGTCGCCGGAGCAGGCGGCCGCCGCCGTGGCCGCGACCCGCTACGCGCCTGCCGGGGTACGCAGCTTCGGGCCGCTACGGGCCAGCCTCGGCCTCGATCACACCGAGCACGAAGCGAGGACGAGCACGTTCGCGATGATCGAGACTGCTCGCGGACTCGCGGCACTCGACGAGATCTGCGCCGTTCCGGGGCTGACGGGCATCTACGTCGGCCCGGCCGATCTCGCGATCTCACTGGGCCAGAAGCCCGCCGATGCGTGGACCCACCCCGACATCCGCGAGGCGATGACGCGCATTCAAACCACGGTCGCCGCGGCCGGTCTGGTCGCGGGTATCCACGCAGGCGCGGGCAAGGTCGGAAAGGCCATGGCCGAATTGGGGTTTCGCATGATCACGCTGACTTCGGAATCCCAGGCGCTGCGGCGCGGCGCGGCCCAGCATCTCGAGGAGGCGCAGTGACGGCGTCGGATCGGGTGGCACTGGTCACCGGTGCCGCGCGCGGACAGGGCGCGGCCATCGTGAAGCGATTGCACAAGGACGGCTTCCGGGTCGCCGCCTGCGACGTTCGCGATGACGAATTGAAGGCATCCATCGAATCCGCCGACGACGGCTCGGTCTTGGCCGTTCACCTCGACGTCACCTCCGAGGACCAGTGGAGCGCGGCGGTCCGCGAGACCGTCGAGCGATTCGGGGGTTTGACGACACTCGTGAACAACGCGGGCGTGCTGCACCGGACGCCACTGGCCGAAGAGACACCGGCCGGCTTCGAGGGAAGCTGGCGATTCAACTGCCTGGGCCCCTTCCTGGGAATGCGTGCGGCGCTGGATCATCTGCGTGCGGCCGACGGGGCGGCGATCGTCAACACCTGCAGCACCGGGGCCATGCGGGCGTTCCCCAACCACGCCGCATACGGGTCGTCCAAATGGGCGCTGCGAGGCCTCACCCAGGTCGCCGCCGCAGAGCTTGCGCCATCGGGCATCAGGGTCAACGCCGTGTTCCCCGGGCCCATCGAGACGCCCATGCTCGACGAGGCGACGCAGGCGCGACTGGCGGAGCGCGCCGCGTTCGGACGAATCGGCAAGCCGACGGAGGTCGCCGACGCGGTCGCCTTTCTGGTATCCGAGCACGCGTCGTTCATCACCGGCTCGGAACTCGTCATCGACGGTGGACAGATCCTGCAGATTGGATGAGCCAGATGGCCAAGACTCTTTCGGTGGGAATCATCGGCGCGGGCCCGGGTGGGATCGCGCTGGGAATCTTCCTGCGGAAGGCCGGCTTTGGCGACTTCACCATCTTCGACCGGGAGGACGGCGTCGGCGGTACCTGGCGGATCAACCGGTATCCGGGACTGGCGTGTGACGTCAAATCACACTTGTACTCGTACTCGTTCGACCTGAACGCCAACTGGTCGCGCTTATGGTCCGCCCAGCCCGAAATCCTGGACTATTTCGAAACCTGCGCGCAGCGCTATCGGCTCGGCCCGAATCTGAAGCTGAACACCGAGATCGTCTCCGCGCGGTGGGACGCCGATATCAACGGGTGGCAGCTGACGACCGGCACCGGCGAGCAGTACACCTTCGACGTCGTCGTTTCTGCGGTCGGCCTCTTTACCCAACCGGTGCTTCCGGATCTCGTCGAGGAGGAGCCGTTCACCGGGACGCTGATGCACACCGCGCGCTGGGACCACTCCGTCGACCTCAACGACGCGCGGGTGGCCGTCCTTGGCACGGGTTCCACTGCCGCGCAGCTGGTTCCCGAGGTCGCGAAGGTGGCCAAGAAGGTGTACTCGGTGCAGCGGTCGCCGACGTGGATCCTGCCGAAGCCGGACCGCGCCTACACCGATCGGGAGAAGTGGCTCTTCGCCCACATTCCGTTCGCCAAGAAGCTCTACCGAACCAGGCTGTGGCTGCGCAGCGAATCGAACATCGGGGTGATCGAGAACGGCAGCGACAAGACGGAGGAATTCAAGGGCATCGCGCTGCGGGCCCTCGAGGCGACCGTTGCCGATGACGAGGTGCGGCGAAAGCTGACTCCGGACCACCCGTTCGGCTGCAAGCGGCTGGTGTTCGCAACGGACTATCTGCAGACTCTGACGCAGCCGCACGTCGACGTGGTGTCCAGCCCGGCCCGGTCTCTGCGGTCCCGGTCGCTGGTGACCGAAGACGGTTCCGAGCTCGACGTCGATGTCGTGTTGTGCGCCACCGGTTATGCCGCCGCCGACTATCTGGGCCAGATCGACGTCGTCGGCGAACGCGGCACGTCACTGCGCGACACATGGAGCGAGGGGGCCTACGCGTACCTGGGGATGGCCGTTCCGGACTTCCCGAACTTCTTCATGCTGTACGGACCCAATACGAACGTCGGCTCCAACAGCGTCATCTTCATGCTCGAGGCGCAGGCCCGCTACATCGTGCGCGCGTGTAAGCACATGCGGCGCAGGCGCAAGCCCTACATCGCGGTGCGCCAGGAGGCCATGTCGAGGTTCATCGCGAAGATCGACGAGTGGATGGAGGGCACCGTATGGCTGACGCGGTGCAGCAACTACTTTCGCGCCGCAAACGGCCGCGTCGTGACGCAATGGCCACGCAGCGCCCGGGCGTTCTGGGGGATGACCCGCCGTTTCAGGGCCTCTGACTACACCTTCGACCCGCCGCACCGGCGGGCCGGTGCCGTCGCCGAATCACAGACGGCAGTGAGCCGGTAGGTACCCGTGGACCCGGCAACCGGAAGCGATGTCGTGCGGCGCCTCGACCCGGCACTGCGTCACCTGGCATCCTTCCGCACCGACCTCTCGCCCGGTGTGCTCGGTGTCGTCCGTGATTCCCTGAACCAACGCCGCGCCGACACGGCCCGCGAGGTCAATGACGTGGGCGTCGAGATCGAACAACGCGACGTGGAGGCCGGCGGTCGCTCGATTGCGACTCGCTTGTACCGAGGGGGTCCGTCACCTGCGCCCGCGGTGATCTATTGCCACGGGGGAGCTTTCGCACTCGGCAACCTCGACACCGACCACCGTCAGTGTGTTGAGTTCGCCCGGCGTGCCGGGTGCGTCATCGTCTCGGTCGACTATCGCCTTGCTCCGGAGCACCCGTACCCCGCCGCGATCGACGACGTGGCCAGGGTGCTGGACTGGGTCGTCGGCAACGCGGCCGAACTCGGGATCGATGCGACGCGACTGGCGGTTGCGGGGAGCAGTGCGGGCGGCGCACTGGCGGCGCGGCTCGCGCAGCGCGCCGCCGACGGGTCGGCCCCGCCCGTCGTATTCCAGCTGCTGCATCAGCCGGTGCTCGACGACCGGCCGACGCCGTCGAAGGAGGAGTTCGGGGAGACCCCGGGATTCGACGGGCCTGCGACCGCGCAGATGTGGCAGCACTACCTCGCGGATGAGCCGGTCGCGGCCGACGCGGCGCCCGGTCGCAACAACGACTTGACCGGTGTGGCAAGCGCATTGATCACCTGCTCCGAGCTGGACCCGCTCCGCGATGAGGCGGTGGACTACGCACAGCGGCTCATGCGGGCGGGGGTGGCCACCGAGTTGCACGTGTACCCCGGCACCTGCCACGGGTTCGATTCGCTTGTCCCCGAGTGGGATACCAGCCAGCGGCTGTTCGACCTGCAGGGAGCGGCGCTGCGCCGGGCGTTCTGGGGCGACTAGCGTTTGAGTTCCCGCGCGACAGCAGCGTGGTACGCGTCGATATGCGCGGGATTGACCATCCGGAAGAACCCGTCGGTCAGCGGCGCGTGCTTGTACGTCTCGATCGTCATCGACCTGGTGAAGAGTGTCCTGCCTTCCTCAGGTCGGGTGAAGTGGTACTCGATGGTCATCCGGCCTTCCAGCCCGCCGTTGCCCTGGCTGTCGTGACCGAGGCGCCCGACAGAACTGAAGACGAACAACGTCGGACGCGCGGCGATTGCCAGCTGCCACGTGAAGACCCGATCCTTCTCCGGATCCGGATGCGCCTCGTCCCAGGTGTCGCCGACCTCGAGCGGGAGACGGTCCGGCAGATTGCGGATGCTCGGGCCGCCCGGGTAGGTCTTCGTCCAGTTCGCAGGGTTGCTGACGAAGTCGTAGATCGTCTCGGCGGACTGCTCGAACGTCGTTTCCGAACTCGTGGTCACGATCCCCAAAACGATGCCTCACCTTTCGCCGACCGACTACGGCTTTACAGATTAGCAGAAAACTGTCACGCTAGTTTTCGATGGACTTTTCCAGAGTGGCCCTGTCCGAGGAGGATCAGGAGTTCCAAGACGAGCTCCGGAGCTTCCTGGCTGCCATCGTGACCGACGAGGTCATTGCGCGCGACCGAGAGACCGGCGAGAACTTCGACGAGGGTGTGCACCTGGCTCTCGGCGAGGCCGGCTATCTGGCCGCCGACTTCAAGCCCGAATCCGATGGCGGTTTCAGCCGGGTACGCAAGCGCATCTGGGACCTGGAGATCGGTCGGGCGGGCACGCCGTGGTTCCACTGGGGGACCACGGCCATGGTCGCACGGGCCGTGCAGCAGTTCGGCTCGCCCGAACTGCAGGAGGAGGTGCTGGCGCGCACGCTGTCGGGGCACTACCGACTGTGCCTGGGCTACACCGAGCCCGAAGGTGGGTCCGACGTCGCCACCTGCAAGACCCGTGCCGTGCGCGACGGCGACGGCTGGATCATCAACGGCTCCAAGATGTTCACCTCGAACGCGCACAACGCCTCCTACGTCTTCCTGGTCACCAACACCGATCCGGACGCGCCGAAACACCAGAGCCTGACGATGTTTCTGGTCCCGCTGAACACCCCTGGTGTCGAAATCCAGCCGCTGCGCACCGTGGACGGTGACCGCACGAACATCACCTACTACAGCGATGTTCGCGTCGACGACAGATATCGCATCGGCGAGGTCAACGGCGGCTGGACCGTTCTGCGCGAAGCGCTCAACGACGAGCACGGTACCGTCGAGCGCTACGCCGACGGACTGCAGAAGGTCGCTGTCATGTCCGAACATCTCCTGCTGCTGGCCGAGGCGGCCGACCATGTCGCGGCGTTGACGGCCGACGACGAATCGGTGAAATACCGTCTGGGCCGCGGCATTGCCCGGATGGAAGCGGCGATGAGCACACCGGATATGTTCGGCCGCGTCGCGAATGCCCAAACCATGCGCGATGTCTCACCCGATCTGATGGACATCCTGGGCACCGCCTCGTGCCTACCCGGCGGTGCACACGGGGACGTCGCCGACGGCCGAGCCGAGTATGTCTTCCGGTTGGCGGGTCCGACCGGCATCTACGGCGGCACCCTCGAGGTCTTCCGCAACATGATCGCCCAGCACGCCCTCGGCCTCGGCCGGCCGAACTACTCGCCGGCGCAAGCGAAGTTCCTAGACGCCGGGCGATCACCTCGGAGGCCAGCAGCTCGAGTGTCTCATCGGATCCGCGGTCATGCGTGAACAGCACGATCTGACGGAATCCGAGGTCCTGCAGTTCGTGCAGGCGGTCGACTACTGCGGGTGGCGTGCCGATCAGTCCGCCTTCGTGCAGCCCGAATGCCGGTATTCCAAACCGCTTTTCGGCAAGCTGCCGAACACCGGGCAGTGACGCGTCATCGGGGGCGAGCGCCATGACGGCCTCGATCGACATCACAATGGTGTCGGGGTCGCGACCCACTTCGCCACAGAGATTCCGCAGCACCGATATCTTGTGCTCCAACTCGCCGAGGGCGTAGGTGGGCACGTTCCAGACGTCGGCGTAACGCGCCACCAGCGGCAGCGTGTACTTTTCGCCGACCCCACCCACCACGATGGGCGGCCTCGGCTGCTGAACGGGTCCGGGCTTGATCGGCATGTCCCGGACCGTGAAGTGCTTTCCCGCGAAGTCGATTCGTTCGTCGGCGAACGCTTGGTGCAGAACCTCCAGCGTCTCGCCGAGCCGCTCGGACCGTTCGGCGAACGTGCCCCAGTCCATCCCGATCCTGTTGTGCTCGTCCTCGATGGAACCGCTGCCGATGCCGAGCTGGAGCCGGCCTGCCGAGATCTGGTCGAGTGTGGTCGCCATCTTTGCAAGCACCACGGGATGGCGAAACTGGTTGCACAACACCATGTGTCCGACCTGGATGCGCTCCGTACGGCTGAGCAGCGCGGTCGCCAGCGTCCATGCCTCCAGCGAGGGATAGTCGGGAACTCCCGGCCCGTAGAGGTGGTCGTAGAGCCACAGCGAGTCGATGCCCAGTTCCTCACACCGCAGCGCGCGATGCAGAACGTCGGCGTAGGAGAAGCCCATTTGAGGTAAGTAGACGCCGATCTCAGCTCTTGTCATGTCCGTAGTTCCAACCTTCCATGGGTGATGGTGGCGACGCCGTCGGCGGTCGCTTCGAAGGCAAAGGATCGTTCGTCGATGCCATAGGCGTTCACCGTCAGGTCGCAGCCCAACGGGGTCGGTGACGCGAAGCGGACAGCCACCCGCGAAACCCGGCCAGGGTCGTCGACGCCCAGCAGGCCGAGCAGGCGGTGTGTGCAGATCGCCATCGTGCACAGGCCGTGGCTGAACACAAAGTCGAAGCCCGCGGCGCGTGCCGTCTCGACGTCGAAGTGGTGCGCCGACCAATCGCCGGACACCTCGGCGTAGCGGTGAGCCATCTGGTCGTCAAGGTGGGCGGTGGCTGATCCGAGCGGGGTGGCGCGTGCGCCGTCGGGAAATCGGTGGTCGGCAGGCATTGTGCCGAGGTCGGGTAGCCCGTCGAGGCCGAGCAGCACCATCGTCCACCACTGTTCGACGGCCAGCCGGCCATCGGAATCGATCTGCTCGAGGTGCACGGCGACCTGGGTGCCTGCCCGGGACGTCCGCATCGCACAGATCTGCGACCAGGTGTCCAGCGTCTCTCCGGGGGCCAGGGGCCGGTGCACGACGATGTCGTGCTCGCCGTGCACCCCGCCGCGTACCCGTTGCCAGGCCTGCGCCGGCACCTCGGCCCGTGCGGTCTCCACCGCTGTGAACACCAGGATCACCGGAAAAACGGCCGGGACGGCTTGACCGGCCAGTACCGAGGAGGTGTTGTCACAGGTCGCCGCGGCATAGGCAGAAATGGTGTCCGGCTCCAGCCGGCCCGCGAAGGGGCCGTGCCGCGCGGGGTTGACCGTCATTAGAGTGGCATGGTAACGACATTCTCAACTTTGGAGAAGGCAATTCCGGAAGGCGGACGGCTTCATGCGGTTCACGATCACTCATCCGATGCACAGCCACCCGTACAACCCGGAGCTGGTCTCCGGCTCCGGTATCGCGCGCGTCGCGGCGGCGGCTGAGGCGGCGGGGTTCCATGGCTTCGGGTTCACCGACCATCCCGCCCCATCGCAGCGGTGGCTGGAGTCGGGTGGCCATGACGCCCTCGACCCCTTTGTCGCGATGGGATACGCCGCCGCCCGGACCACGACGCTGCGGCTCATCCCCAACATCGTCGTGTTGCCGTACCGAAATCCGTTCGTGGTGGCTAAATCCGGTGCGACACTGGACATGCTCTCCGATGGCCGGTTCACACTTGCGGTCGGTGTCGGTTACCTGAAGCGGGAGTTCGCCGCGCTGGGTGTGGACTTCGACGAGAGGGCCGCACTGTTCGAGGAGTCGTTGGAGGTGATCCGGGCCATCTGGACCGGCGACGATATCTCCTTCGAGGGAAGGCATTTCACCGCCAAGGGCATCACCGCGCATCCGAGACCGGTCAGCAGCCCGCACCCTCCGATCTGGATCGGCGGCAACACGGCCGCCGCCCGGAAGCGCGTCGTCAAGTACGGCGACGGATGGTGCCCATTTCCCGCGCCCGCCGTTCTCGCCCAAACGGCCCGCACCGCATCGTTGGAGTCGGTCGACAGTCTCGCGGAGGGCATCGCCGATCTGCGGCGCCGATGCGACGAAGCAGGCCGTGACTGGTCTGGCATCGACATCACCTTCACCAACATCGGCGGCGGCAGTCCCGGCGACGACGACTTCAACGGTGACGCCTACCTGTCCGCGCTGGAAAAGCTTGCGGCGGTTGGGGTGACCTGGGTGCAGGCCTCAGTGCCTGGCGACAGCCTGGCGCATGCGGTCGAGGCGATCGAGCGGTTCGGCAGCTCGGTCATCGCCGCCGCCTGAAGGTCACGTGTAGGCGGTGACCCTGGCGATGAGTGCGACCTCACCGTCGGCGCCGATGGCCTGAGCATCGGCCACACCGCTGCGCCGGCCGACCCGCAAAGCGGTTCCCACATAACGGGAGTCGTCTCCGCTGAAGAACTGCCGGAGGAAGTTCACTCGCAGCGACGCGGTGTGCAGCGGCCGGTCGGCGCGCTCGGCATTTAGGGCGGCCGACGCGGCGAGCTCGAGACCCGCGGCGGCGACCCCGCCGTGCACAATGGCGAGGCTGTTGTTGAGGGCCGGATTCTGCCCTTGGTGCAGCGCATGCGATCCGTTGGTCTCGCCGACCTGTAGCGCCATGATCTCGGCGAGTTCCGTCGGCCGCGCAGGCGCCGCACCGTCATCGGACACCTCGAACTCTTGGGGAAACTCACCCGGATGGGCGACGTACACCGACCGGACCGATCCGAAACCGATCACCGCGTCGCCGATTGTGATCTCGCACTTGCCAAGCGCGCTAGAGCCCCTGGTTCCCACGGGCCGAGCGGTCGCGATCACCGGAACCTCTGGGTTGTCCGCGATCACGGTCAATGCGGGCGGGGTGACCTCCAGTGTCAGCTCGCTGGACACCGTCCACTCATCGGATGCGCGACGGTAGTGATTGACCAACCCGGCCGCGTGGTCGACCAGCACCGCCAGCGGCCCGACCGTCGGGGCGCCGGTCAGGGGATTGACCAACCCTGCCAGTGGCATCGAACTCACGAAGGGATCGACACTGTCGACAAGGGTCACGATCCCGAACCGGCCGAGTGCCGTATTCGGCGGATAGACGACGGCTGAATCGGTCATTTCATCACCCGGCGAGACACTTTCCCGATTGCTCTGCGGATACGGTCCGAGATATACACCGCGACAAGGCCGTTGAAGACGTCTTCACGCAGCCGTGTCAGCGTCGAGCTCGAGAAGAGCCACTGCCCGTCGACCTTCTCGTACGTCTCGGTGTAGTGCCCGTAACCGCGCAGGTTCACCCCGGGCCCGAAGCGGACCACATCTTCCAGTGCCCAGACGCCGCGGGCGGTCGTCGGGGAGGTCAACTCGATTTCCGGCGCGTGTACCTGGTGCACGGTGGCTTGCGACCGCAGGCCCTTGCGAGTGAAGGCGACGAACTCGTCGGCCCCGTTGATGACCTTGCCGCCCGCTGTCGAAGTGTCACTGATGAAGTCGTCGCTGAAGAGGCTCCGCCACGCCTGCCAGTCCTTGGTGTCCAGGTAACGGCAGTAGCGGGCCTTCAGCTGCTTGATCGCCTCGATCTCCAGCAGCGTGGTGGCATCATCCATTTTCAGAGCGTGACACTTTCGCCAAGAATTGTAAAGCTACGGGTTCAGCGCGGGACCGACCCAGCGGCGAAGGTACGCGCGCAGCTCAGCGCTGGTCCGAGGCGGTTCCGGCGGCGCGATGACCATCGACTGAATGATGCGCAGCAGGAACTCGACGAGTTCGTCGACGGCCTTGTCGTCGTAGCCCAGCGCGGTCCAGTCGATGTGGGTGTGCTGCAGGATCAGCCGGCACCGCGCGATCACGGCCGGTGCCAGCATGGTGCGGCTGAACAGGTTGGAGCGGTCATGTGCCAGCGTCAGCGCGAGCTGCGGCTCGTGGGGCAGGCGTTCGATGATGTAGGCCACAACTTCCACTAGCTGGCCGGTGACGTCCATGTCTGCTGTGATCGCCTCGACCTGTGAGACGAAGCTGCCAAAGGCGACTTCCGCGGCCGCGATGAACAGGTCTTCGGTGCCGGTGAAATAGCGGTAGACAGTCCGCCGCGTAACGCCGAGGCCGTCAGCGATATCCGAGAGTGTGGTCTGCTCCGGTCCACGCCGTTCGATCGTCCGCAGCGTCGCATCGATGATGCGCTTGCGCGCTTCGGCGTCGTCGGCGGGCGGCGAACCGCCCCAGCCTTTCCGTCCCATGGGGGATTGACTCGATTCATCCGTCGGCTAACAATTACACAAGATACACGAAACGTTGTGATGTGTAATGTGCGGAAGGATGGCATGACGGACCTCGAAGTGCGGCGGCCGAAGTTCGACTTCGCCGAACCCGTGCCGTGGAACTGGAACCCGGAGAATCCGGCCTTCTCCCTGTCGATGAACGCGACGTCGATCATCGCGATCTGCTTCGAGCAGCTGTTGGTGGCAGCGGTGCAGGAGGCCAAGCCGCTGATCACCGATGCGGCCGTCGCGGCGGAGACCACGGCGTTCCTGCGGCAGGAGGCGCAGCACTCCAGCACCCATCGCAAGCACGTGAGCGGGTTGATCAAGAGCTATCCCGGCTTGCAGCAGACGTTCGACGAGGCGATGGCCGCCTACGACGAACTCACCGCCACCGCGCCGCTGGATTTCCGACTGGCCTACATCGCCGACACCGAGGCGACGTTCACGCCCAGCTTCAAGTTGATGCTGGACAACCAGGCGACGCTGTTCGAGCCGGGGGACGAGCGGGTGGCATCACTGTTCCTATGGCATTTCGTCGAGGAAGTCGAGCATCGAAGTTCCGCGCTGATGATCTACGACGCGTTGGTGGGCAAGCCCTGGTATCGCGTGCGCGCTTTACCGGCGA
Source organism: uncultured Actinomycetota bacterium (assembly GCA_963713225.1). Taxonomy (GTDB): domain Bacteria; phylum Actinomycetota; class Actinomycetes; order Mycobacteriales; family Mycobacteriaceae; genus Mycobacterium. Next base: position 237,664 of record CAVQLB010000012.1, read on the forward strand.
TCTTCAAGCATCTGACAAAGGTGCTGGCGATCATCGCCGACGGGGTGAACGCACACGTACCGGAGTCCGAGCGCAAAATCGACGCGCGAACACTGTTGCCCGCATTCGGAATTCGAAGCTCGCTGCGGCAGAAGCTTTCCTTTGGCAGGTCTGATGCCGACCCGATCCCGCCGGCGTTCAGTGGAATCCCGCAGAAGCAGAAGCTCGTTGCGGTGGCTCGGGTCCTGATGAGTCAGACGCCGTTCCACAACCCCGCACATGAGCCGTTGCCGGAATTCGCCGACGAGTGGTTCGCCCGCTGGGACCGTGGTGGCGATGTGACCCGCTGGTACACCGCGAGCTGACGAGGCGGAGATTACAGAAATGTCGCAGTGCAACCAGACTTTCGACGCCATCGCGCAGTCTCTCGGAGACTTCACCTGTCAGAATGCGCCCGCGTTCGTCCATCTGCGGAGCCCGTTCGCGTTGTCCAACTGGACGCTGCCAGTGCTCGAGCTGATGATGGTCGCGGGCGCCGCGCTTGCGCTGTGGTGGGCGGTGCGCCGAATGCGCCGCGACGGCGATCCGACCAACCTGGTCCTGTGGTTCGCGACGGTGGTCTACCTGTTGGTGATCGAGATACCGCTCTACTTCCCAGACGTTTTCGGTGTCGAGGACCAAATCGGAGTGGTGTTCGCGCACAACGCGTTTACCGTGCAGTTCCTGTTCGAGCGGTTGCCGCTCTACATCGTCGCGCTGTACCCGGCCGTCACCATGCTGGCGTTCGAGATCGTGCGAGTGCTTGGAGTGTTCCGGGATCGAGGCATTCTGCTCGGCGCCATCTGTGTGGGATTCGTGCACCACTGCTTCTACGAGGTGTTCGACCAGCTCGGCCCGCAGCTTCGATGGTGGGCGTGGAACACCGACAACCCGCTGAACCATCCACTGCTCAGTTCGGTACCGATGACGAGCGTCTTCATCTTCGCCACCCTCGGCCCCGCGGTTTGCACGTTGCTTGTCCTTCTGCTTGTCGGTCGACGGATGCCGTTCAGCGGCTGGGGCCTCGCCTGGCGCGCGCTTGTCGCAGGCGCGCTCGTGCCGCTTGGAGTCGCGATCCTCAGCATCCCGTCGTCGATTTTCGGCGGTGACAACCCGAACACCACCGCGCAGGCGATCATCTTCTCGGTGGAGTTGGCGATCTTCGCGATCGTCGCCGTGCCGATTCTGGTGCAGCAGTGGCGGAAGGCCCGCAGCGGTGGGGCGCAGTCGAGCGACTTCGTCCGTATCTTCGGCCCGGTATACCTCGTTGTGCTCGCGGCGCTCTGGGGCACTGCGCTGCCCGACTATTTCGGCGCGGTCGACGGCGTGACCAATGACGGCACCCCCATCGGCAATCTGGCATATGCCACAGGTTGTTTCGCCGTGGCCGCGGTGGGTGTGTTCGCCGCCGTGACTGCGATGCGCCCTTCGTCGACCTCGGCACTGTCGCTTGACGAGAAGGTCGGCTGAGCGAATTCACTTCTGTCACTTTGGTTTCTGTTGTCACGGGGCAGCGGATCTGTCGGTGGTTCGAACTAGTGTTCGATTTATGAGTTCGGTCGACATGTTGGAGCGCATCGCCGCGGTGGATGCCGAGGTCGACGCGTTGTTGGCTGAGCCTGGCGGCGGGTCGACTGCTGAGCGGTTGGCGGTGACCGCTGCCTGGGAGGCGTTGTTACGTCGGCTGCCGGCGGTGACGCATCGGTTGGTCGCCGCGCTGGCGCAGGTGCCGGTCGAGGAGTTGGGTGAGCCCACGTTGGCCGCGGCGCTGGCGACGTTGTTGCGGATCTCCAAGGACGAGGCGCATCGGCGCATCCACGACGCTGAAGATCTTGGTCCGCGCACGGCGATGAGCGGCGAGCCGCTCGAGCCGGTGCTGCCGCACACCGCGGCCGCCCAGCAGCGCGGGGCCATCGGTGTCGAGCATGTGAAGATCATTCGGCGGTTCTTCGACCGGCTGCCGGCCTTCGTCGACTACCAGACCCGTGAGCTGGCCGAGGCGCAGCTGGCCGAGATCGCCTGTGGGCTCAAACCCGAGGAGTTGCGGCAGGCCGCCGACCAGTTGGCCTATCTGATCGATCAGGACGGCCAACTCTCCGACGGGGACCGGGCGCGGCGACGCTATCTGACCATCGACAAGCCGGGCCCCGACGGGCTCAGCGATATCCGGGGGCGCCTCGATCCCGAGACCTGCGCCGCGATGGAGGCGGTGTTCGCCACGTGGGCGGCGCCGGGCATGTGCAACCCCGACGACGAAGACCCCTGTATTGATGGTGAACCGTCGGGGGAGAACGTCAGCGGCGATGCCCGTTCGACAGGGCAGCGCAACCACGACGCGCTCAAAGCCCTGTGCCGGGCGATGCTGGCGTCGGGACAGTTGGGCAGCCACAACGGGTTACCCGCCACGCTCGTCATCTCCACCACACTCAAAGAGTTGGAATCCGGCATGGGGCATGCGGTCACCGGCGGCGGCACTCTGTTGCCGATGTCGGAGGTGATCCGGCAGGCATCCGCGGCCCATCACTATCTGGCGGTGTTCGACAACCACACCGAATGTCCGCTGTATCTCGGGCGCAGCCGACGATTGGCCTCGGCGGCGCAACGGATTGTGTTGTACGCCAAGGACCGTGGCTGCACATTCCCCGGCTGTAGCGCACCGGCCTATCACAGCGAGGTCCACCACGCGACGGCCGACTGGGCCGACGGCGGACAAACCGACATCGTCGATGAAACCCTGGCCTGCGGCCGCGACAACCGCCGCGTCAAACCCGGCGGCTGGCGCACCCGAAAACGCAAAGACGGCCGCACCGAATGGATCCCACCCCCCAACCTGGACACCGGCCAGGCCCGCGTCAACAACTACCACCACCCCCAGCGCTACCTCATCCCCGACGAGGGAGCCGACGACGACGGGAAGGGCGACGAGGGCGCCGATGATCCCTAGCGCGTGACCGCAGGGGCCGGGAGCTCCGCCGTCACGTCGGCACGGGTCGCGTCGAAGCTGAAATAGCCCTTGATGGGCAGGGTTTCGGGATACGGGTCGTCATAGCTCCATGCCACATCTTCGACGATGGACTCGCCGATCACGGCCGACCAGTACGTGGCGTAGCCCTTGTAGTTGCAATAACTGCTGGTGTTCGAACGCCGCAATAGGTCGGTGCGCACCGCTGACGGATCAACGTAGAGAAGGGGCGCAAGGGCCGTTTCGAAGACGATCATCGTGTCGGTGCTGTCGACAAGCGTCGTGCCTGCGACGGCCACGCGAAGGCCGCGATGCGTCGGGCGGCAGTCGACCCGGTGGTAGGGGTTCGGCGGGTAGTGAACGAGCGTGCGCCCCTCCTCGAGCCAGGTGTCGACCGCGTCCCAAGGAACATGCACGTATCCCGGCGCCTCCGGCACGGTGTCGTGGGGGAGCTCACCGACCTCGCCGGCCGGGAATGCGTAGCTGAGCGGATGATCGCGGCGGTGCACCATCAGCGCCCGCTCGGTATCGATCACCGTGCGGCCGCCGAGGACCGCCTGGATTCGCCGAGGGTGGGGCTCGACGAACACCAGGTCGTCCGGCAGCGGTGGGGCGAACCAGCCGGCGGGATCCTTGCTGAGGGGACCGCGCCCGGCGACAAGACTCATTTCCCAGGCCTCCGATCACGATGTCTGGTGGAGACATTACGAAGCTTGGGCGAAGTGTCACGCATTGGGTCGAACTTTCGCCGAAGCCACCTGCCGGACCCCAAGAAGGAGTGAAATGGCAGCCACAAGTACGTTTCGGTATTAAGGGGTGGGTGTGAAGCGACTCAACGGCGTGGACGCCTTGATGTTGTACTCCGAGACGCCTGAAATCCACATGCACACCCTGAAAATCGGTGTGCTCGACGTATCCGAGGTGGAGGGCGGCTTCAACTTCGACCTGTTCCGCGCCGTGGCGTTTCCGCGCTTGAACGCCATGGCGCCGCTGCGCTATCAGCTCGTCGACATACCGCTGAAGCTGCACCACCCGATGTGGGTGCTCAACGACGAGATCGACTTCGACTATCACGTTCGGCAGGTCCGGGTGCCCGCACCGGGCGGACGCCGCGAGCTCGATCAGTTGATCGGCGAGATCGCCAGCACGCCACTGGACCGCAACCGCCCGCTCTGGGAGATGTACGTCGCCGAAGGCCTGGCCGATCACCGCATCGCGATCATCCACAAGGTCCACCACGTGCTTGCCGACGGGGTGGCATCGGCCAACCAGATGGCAGAGGCGATGGCGCCCCACCAACCGTCCGGGGTGGTGGGGATGTTCGACGAACCCGACATCGCGCGGACGCGGACGGCCCTGCTGAAGGCGGCGGGCCGAGACCACGTGGGATTGATCAGGAAGCTGCCCCGGTTGGTGAACGAGACGGCAGGGGGAGTGTCCCGGGTTCGCCGCCGGTCCAAGGAACGCGGCGAGCATCCCGATCTGGCGCGCAACTTCGCCCCGCCCGAGTGCTTCATCAACCATCTCGTCACGCCCGGGCGCAGGTTCGCCACGGCGCCTCTCGCGCTGGCCGACGTGAAAGAGACCGGCAAGCACCTCGGGGTCACGATCAATGACATGGTGCTGGCGATGGCCGCCGGCGCGCTGCGCCGGTTGATGCTGCGTTACGACGGAAAGGCAGACGCACCGCTCATCGCCGGCGTGCCGGTCAGCACCGATCCGTCGCCGGAACGATTGGTGGGCAACGAATTCACCTATATAACCCCGTCGTTGCCGGTGCACATCGAAGATCCGCTGGAGCGGGTCAGGCTGACCGCGACGTCGACCGCCATCGCGAAGGAGAATCACCAGCTGCTCGGGCCGACACTGCTGCCCGCGTGGCTTTCCTACCTGCCGCCGTCGCTGGCACCCCGGTTCTTCCGCGCTCAGGCAAGGCGCGTCGAGTCGGCCGGCGTGATGAACCTGACCATCTCGAATGTCCCCGGGCCGCGAGAGCGCGGCGTGATCGAGGGCGCGACAGTCAGCGAAATCTACTCTGTGGGACCGATAGTGGCGGGCAGCGGCCTGAACATCACGGTGTGGAGCTACGTCGATCAGCTCGCCATCTCGGTGCTGACCGACGACCGCACTTTGGACGATCCGCATGAGGTGACGGATGCGATGATCGAGGCTTTCACCGAGATCCGAAGCGCTGCCGGGCTTTCCAGTGCGCTGACGCCGGTTGGCGCCGCCCTGCCGCTGGCTGGAGCGGCTGGTTAGGACTTAACCGATGACCGGAAACCTTCGCTGTCCGGCGAGCCGATCCAGTGCCTTCTGCATTACCTTGCGAACGTAGGCATCCACCTCGGCCACGTCGGGGTTCTCGCCGAACTTCTTGATGATGTCGATGGCAGGCAACACCTGCGTGACGATCTTGCTGGGTAGCGGCAGGTTCATTCCGCCAACTGACACCCCGAACGGGAATCCCACGGAGATCGGTATGAGCTCGCTGCGCATGATCTTCAGGCCCAGCTTCTTGGCCAGCCAGTCCCCGCGGGTCAGGAAGAATTGTGTCTCCTGGCCGCCTATCGACACGATGGGCACGATCGGCACACCGGCCTCGATCGCCGTCCGCACGTATCCGGTCCTGCCGTTGAAATCGATGAGGTTCTGCTGCAGCGTCGGCCGGGTTGCGTCGTAGTCGCCGCCGGGAAACACCATCACGGCCGCGTCGTCGGTCAACGCCTTCGCCGCATTCTTCCGACTCGCCGGGATGAACCCGAGTCGCTGCAAGAGCTGCTTGGTCGGTCCGATCGACAGGATGTCGTGGCTGAGCGTGTAGAGCGGCCGGTCGTAGCCGAACCTGTCGTAGAAGTCCACAGCGAAGGTCGGTAGGTCTGTCGTCGTCTGGCCGCCCGAGTGGTTGGAGACCAGGAGTGCACCTCCGGTCGGGATGCGGCCCAAGTCCTTCACCTCGGAGCGGAAGTAGCGCTTGACTACCGGCCGCAGGATGCCGACGACCTTCTTGGCCAGCTCCGGATCCCACTTCGCGACCTCGGATATTTGTGCGTCGGCCTGGTCCTTGACCAGCTGTGACGATGGCATGCGTGAGCCCCTTTATAGATGTGCGGCTCATAAGCTCGTGAGGAGGAAAACCTTCCCGGCCGAGTGCCGCTCGACGCCCTTAGCTTTACAGATCGAAGGAAAAATGTCACGCCTGTGTGAGGCATGCCATATGCGTCGGTGACGGGCTACCTGGTCCAGCCTCGGCGCCGCAGCCACCAGTCGCGCGCGACGATGACAAGGACCAGCGCGGCGAAACCGATCACGAAGATGTCTTCGACGCGCCCGGTGTGATTGCCGTGGAGCATCGCCAGCAGGAAAGCGGCGGACATCAGGCCACCGATCTGGATAAGCCTGTGGTTCTCCTTGGACCAGCCCCATTCCGCGGACGGCACCTCTTCGACGTCGACGCCGTTGGTCCGGTCCAACTCGGTGCTCACCACGGCTGCTCCCTCACGGTCGGGCATGACTCCCCGACATTCTGACATAGCTCGTCTTCTCCTCGCGCGAGCGCTCGTCGGTGCCCTACTAAGCACCGCCGTACTGTGGTGCGTCATGGCACAGCAGTTCGACGGGAAGGTCGTCTTCATCACGGGCGCGGCCCGCGGTCAGGGGCGTTCGCACGCCGTCCGGTTCGCCGAGGAAGGCGCCGACGTCATCGCGTTCGACCTGTGCGACCAGATCGACAGCGTCGCCTATCCGATGGCGACGCCCGAGGATCTCGACGAGACCGTGAACCTCGTCGAGAAGACCGGTCGGAGCATCGTGGCCGAGCAGGGCGACGTCCGGGACTTCGACCGGCTCACGGAGGCGGTGGCCACGGGGGTCGCCGAATTCGGCAGGCTGGATTTCGTCCTGGCCAACGCGGGCATCTTCCCGGCGGCGGGGCAGCAGCGGCTCACTATGCCCGCCTTCGTCGACGCCGTCGACGTGATGCTCAAGGGCGTCTATTTCACGATCGAGGCCGCGTTGCCCGCGATGCTGCGCCACGGCGACGGCGGAGCCATCGTCATCACGAGTTCGGCGGCCGGCTTCAAATCGGTCAGCACGGGTTTCGACACGATGAGCCGTGGCGCCGCGGGGTACACCGCCGCCAAGCACGGCGTGATCGGGGTGATGCGGCATTACGCGACTTCGTTGGCCGAGAAGAACATTCGCGTCAACTCGGTTCATCCCGGTGGGGTGGCGACGCCGATGATCATCAACGAGGCGATGGGCCGACTGGTCGGAGACCAGCCGGAGTTCGGCGAAGCTCAACGGCCACTGTTGTCGATGCCGCCCATGGACCCCGCCGAAGTCACCGACGCGATGGTGTACCTATGCGGTGCCTCGGGCCGGCATCTGACCGGCGTCACCTTGCCGATGGAGGGCGGCCTCCTGCTCAAGTGAGCGCGCCGTAGCGACGCAGCGCCTCGACGCGTTCGGCCTTGTGGTCGACGATCGGGTCGGGATAGTCGTCGTCGTCGAGCTCGGGAATCCACCGGCGGACGTATTCGCCGTCGGGATCGAACTTCTCACCCTGCGTCGCGGGGTTGAACACCCGGAAGTACGGCGCGGCATCGGTTCCGGTGCCCGCCGCCCACTGCCAGCCGTGCTGGTTGCTCGCCATGTCGCCGTCCACCAGCTGCTCGAGGAACCAGCGCGCACCCCACTGCCACGGCAGGTGAAGGTCCTTGACCAGAAACGACGCCACGATCATCCGCACCCGGTTGTGCATCCACCCGGTCTCGGCCAGCTGGCGCATACCGGCGTCGACGATCGGAAAGCCCGTCCTGCCCGCTTTCCAAGCCTCGAACGCCTTCTTCGCCTCGGCGCCCTCGTCGAGCTGCATCGAGTCGAAGGACTTGTTCCAGTTCCACCAGGCGCTGTCCGGCCACTCGCAGAGCACTGCGGCATAGAAATCGCGGAATGCCAGCTCCCGCAGGTAGGCCTGCGCGCCCTTACCCCTGCCGAGATCGACGGCCATCGTGCGCGGGTGGATGGTGCCGAACTTCAGGTGCGCCGACATCCTGCTGGTGGCAGGCAGGTCGGGCCGGTTGCGGCCGTCGGCGTAGTCGGCGAGGCCGTCGGCGACGAACTTCTTCCACTGACGGGTCGCGGCGCGCTCGCCTGCTGGCAGCTCCAGTTCGACGCCGGTGTCGGGGATCTCGACTCCGCCCGTGACGTCGGCCGGGTCGATCCAGCGCGCCGTCTTCGGTCCCGACTTGGCCGGCACGCGCCAACCGTGTCGCCGCCACGCGTCGAAATACGGCGTGAACACCTTGTACGGCTCGCCGTTGCCCTTGACCACCCGCCCGGGCGACACCAGATACGCCGACCCGGACTCTTCGAGCGGGACGTCGCCGAGCGCATCCCGGACCGCGTCGTCACGGCGTCGCCCGAACGGTGAATAGTCGGCCGATACGTGCACGGATGTCGCATCGATGGCCTTGGCCAGCACGGGAATTCGCTTCTCCGGCTGGCCGCGCGTCACCATCAATCTGCCGTCGAGCACGTCGCGCAACTCGCGCAACGCGTCGTAGAGGTACTGCAGCCGCCGTGCCCCGGACGACGCCTTGAGGCGCGGGTCGAGCACGTAGCAGGCCAGGACCTCGCCGTCGGGTTCCGCGGCATCGAGCAGCGCGGGCAAGTCGTGCACCCGCAGGTCCCGCCGAAACCACAGCAGAGTGGGCATGCCATTGATGCTGCCCGAATTTCCCGGTAGAGAAACCAGGAGACAAACGAAAGGCAGTAAATGAAGTTCTGGTCTGGCACGGCGTTCATGAAGGCCGGAGACGGTGTCGCGGTCGCCACGATGCTCGATGAGGCGGGCTATGACGGAATCGTGACGTCCGACCACATGATCTACCCGCGCGAGCTGTCATCGCCGTACCCGGACTCGCCGTCGGGCAAGCCGGGGTGGGCGCCCGAGACCGAGTGGCCGGACTCCTGGGTGCTCACCGGCGCGATGGCGTCGGTGACACGTCGGCTGCGGTTCTCCAACGCGGTGTACGTGGCTCCGGCCCGTCCGCTGCTCGAGGTGGCCAAGCTGGTCGCGACGGCGTCCGAAATCTCCGGCGGCCGCGTGTCGCTTGCGGTCGGCGTCGGATGGATGCGCGAGGAGTACGAGTTGATGGGGCAGGACTTCGAGAACCGCGGTAAGCGGCTCAACGAGATGATCCCCGCGCTGCGCGAGTTGTGGCGGGGCGGCTGGGTGTCCTGGAGCGGCGAGTACTACCAGGTGCCCGAGATGATGATCGAACCCCACCCGCCCACGCCGGTACCGATTTGGTGCGGCGGTGAGTCCGAAGCCGCGCTGCGCCGCGCCGCGCGATTGTGCGACGGCTGGGTGGGCTACGCGTACGCGTGGGATGACGCCGTCGGCTACGTCGAACGGCTCAAGACGCTGCGCCGGGAGTTCGGACGAGAGCAGGAGCCGTTCGACATCCTTCTTGCGCTACTGGAGCCGCCGTCGGTGGATCTGTACCGGCGGGCCGAGGACATCGGCATCACCGCGGTGATGTGTCGGCCATGGCTGGGGGCGGAGGGCGGCCCCGGCGGCGTCGACGCGTTACGGGGGCCGATCGAGGAATTCGCCGAGACCATCATCGAAAAGTGCAGGTAGGAACAGGCGCATCAGCCTGACGCTTGAAATGACGTCAAAGTGATGTCACCATGACGTCATGGACTTGCAACCGTACGTCGACGGGGTGCGGCACGAGCTTGGCGTTGCGGCCGCGGCCGGCGGTTCCGATGCGACCGCCCTGGCCGATCGGCTGACCGCGCCGCTGGACTCGGCGCTCCGCCTGGCACTGCTCGAGGCTCTGTCCGACGCTGCCGAGGAGATCACCCGGGAGCTGGCACCCCGATCAGTCGAGGTGCGGCTGCGCGGTCGGGACCCGGAATTCACCGTCAGTTCCGGTGTCGAGGAGCTTCCCGAGCAGGTCGCTGCGGTGCCGGAAGCCGACGAGGACGGCGGTACGTGGCGGGTGTCGCTGCGGATGCCCGACAGCCTGCGGTCTGCTGTCGAGGCATCGGCGCGAGCAGACGGGCTGTCGGTGAACGCGTGGCTGGTCCGTGCCGTCGCAGCCGCCATCGGAGGGTCCCGGCACCGCGCCAACACCGACAAGAACTTCAGCGGCTGGGTCCGCTGAGCAACGAGAACCAGTCGAGAACCAGTTAGGAGAAACGATGCCGACATTTCCCACACCAGACCCGATTACGGCCTCCGTCGAGGTGGTGAGCGGCTCGGTCCATCTCGTCGCAACAGACCGCGACGACACCGTCGTCGAGGTCAGCCCGCGCGATCCGAATCGGGCCTCCGATGTCAAAGTGGCCGAGGGCGCGCGCGTCGAATTCCGGAATGGCACCCTCGCCGTTTCGGCGGGCAGGCGATTCATCTCCCTCGGTCGCGGGGGCGCTGTCACCATCGACATCCAATTGCCTTCGCGCTCGCGACTTCAGGTGTCGTCTGCGTCCGCGCATCTGCACGCCGACGGTGAATTCGGCGAGTGCCGGTTCGCAACGGCGAGCGGCGACATCCATGTCGGGTCGATCGCCGGAAACCTCAAGTCGGACACCGCCTCTGGTGATGTCACCGTCGGCGAACTCGCCGGCGATGTCAAGTTCCGCGCGGCCAGCGGTTCGCTGTCCGTCAGGCACCTCGAGGGCGCCGTCAATGCGCAGACGTCGTCGGGCGACATCGTCGTCGCGGCCGCAGCCAACGGCGCGGTGTCGGTGCAGACCGCCAGCGGTGACGTGGAACTCGGTGTGCCCGAAGGCACTGCGGCCCGGCTCGACCTCCGGACGCATTCGGGCGAAGTGCGCAACACCCTACAGCCGTCGGACGGGCCTGCTCAGGGCGACGAAACGCTCACTGTGCATGTGAGGACGGGCTCGGGTGACATCCGTGTGCAACGGGCGACAGCCGGCGTGGCCCCCTAGCCCACCGGGTCGAAGCGGAACACCACCAATGTGCCTGCGAGCGCCTCGAACTCGTCCGGAGTCCCTTCCCGCACAAGGCCCGAGCGTTTGGCGAACCCGACGCCGACCGGCACTTGGGCGGGGAACTCGCGCAACACAGGTCGCGACTCCTCGGCACCGAGCTCGACGATCTTGATCGGCCGCGACTTGCGCCCGCGGGAGAGGGTGCCCGCACCCGCGGCGCGGGCGTTGGCCGTCCAGTCCGCACCGGGATAGCCGGCGACGGTGTACAGGCCGCCGCGGTAGGTGAACGGTGTCATCGGCGTGCTGCGTGGCCTGCCTGTCTTCCTGCCCGGCACGGTCAACACCATCGCGGGCCCGGTCCTGATGCCCAGCTTCTGCAGCGCCTTGACGACTCGGTTCATCGTCTTGAGGTAGCTCGGTGGCCGTAGCTCCGACATGTCTTATCTCCCTTTCTCGTTGGTGAACAGCTCGCGGTTGGCGGCGACCGCGTCGGCGAAGCTCTGCGCCGGGCGGCCCAGGATCTTTTCGACGTCGTGGGTAACGAGTGCGGGCCGGGACACCGTCTCCTCGAGGAGCGCCATGTACGCGTCGGCGAACTCCGCCGAAAAGCCGATACCGATGAAGCGCTGACGGACGAACTCGGGCGGCACCTCCTGATAGCGCAACCGGCGGGCGAGAACGGTGCCGATGACCTCGACGAGCTCTGCGTTGGTCAGCGCCTGCGGGCCGGTCAACGGGATTTTCTGCCCAAGCAGCTCGTCGGTCAGCAGTGCCTGCGCCGCCACCGCCGAGATATCGGCGTCGACGATGGGCGCCGTCGACGCCGCGGCGTACGGGCCGCCGACCACATCGCCGGCCTGGATCTGCGGCGCCCACATGCCGAAGAAGTTGGTGGCGAACACCGTTGGTCGAAGGCTGACCCATTCCAGCCCGGAATCGACGGCATGCTGCTCGACTTCGAAGTTGCGATCGCCGCGGAAGCGTGACGGCTGACGCGAATGGTCGTCGTCGGCGTTGATGGCCGACAGCGCGACGAGCCGCTTCACCCCCTCACGGCGAGCGAGGTCGACGACGGTCGCGAGTTCGTCGCCCAGTGCGCGGGAGTTGAGAAACACCGCGGACGCGCCGGGCAGTCCGGCGGCAGCCGAGCCGACGACCTGCACGCCTGCCGGAAACTGTGCGGAGTCGGGATGACGAGTGACGGCGCGCACCCGAGCACCGGCCTCGGCGAGGAGGTTGACCAGAGGGCGGCCGACATTGCCGGTGGCGCCCGTGACAAGAATTGTGTTCATGCAACCAAGGACGGGGTGGCGCCCACGAAAGTTACATGCCGATTCGTGTAACTATTCGCGCCGCTGTCTCGTCGTAATGGCGTGAACGATTCACCGGCGGTGGAGGCGGCGTGGCGTAGCCACCGCCCCTACCTGGTCAACCTCGCCTATCAGATGCTGGGCGACGTCGGCGAAGCCGAGGACATCGCCCAGGAGACCTTCCTGCGACTGGCCCGAACCGATGTGGCTCAGATCGACGACGTCCGGGGCTGGCTCACGGTGGTCGCCGGTCGGCTCTGCCTGGACCAGGTCCGCTCGGCGCGCGTCCGGCGCGAACGACCCGCCGAGGACGACGCGGTCGATGTCGTACCGTCCACCGATCCGGATCCGGCCGATCGGGTCACCCTCGATGACGAGGTCCGCGGTGCGTTGTTGGAGGTGCTGCGCCGGCTCACACCCGGCGAGCGGGTCGCCTTCGTCTTGCACGACGTCTTTCAGATCCCGTTCGAGGAGATCGCCGAGACGGTGGGCCGGCCCGTCGGCACCTGCCGCCAACTCGCCCGGCGCGCACGCGGGAAGTTCAGCGGCGCCTCACCGCGGGTCGCCGAGATTGCCGATGCCGAACATCTGCTCGTCACCGAAAGATTCATCACCGCCTGTGCCAACGGTGATCTGGAGGCGCTGACGGCCGTGCTGGATCCTGCGGTGTGGGGAGTCGGCAACATTCTCGGCGATCTTGCGCCGCCGCCCCAGATCAACCACGGCCCAGAAGAGGTTGGCCGCAACCTGCTTCGCTATCTGGGGCACGGTGCCACTCTCGTCAACGGACCCGTCGGGGAGCCGGTGCTGCTCGCGTTCGCGGACCGCAGGCTGTTCGCCGTCATCGTGCTCACCGTGCGGGACAACCGGGTGCTGAAAATCGAGGCGACCGTCGATCCGACGGCAGCAGCCCGATCGTAGCGATCGGGCTGCCCTCCGTATTCAGTTGTGGTGGAACCTAGTTCGCGGGCGGCATCAGCACGGTGTCGATCATGTAGACCTGTGCGTTGGCGGTCGAGACACCGCCGCACACCACCGAGGCGTTATTGACCTTGAGGTTGTTGCCCATGCCGGAGACCGTCACGTCGGCGCCCTGCACGGTCTTGTGCGAGCCAACCACCTGCGTCGGGCTGGCCTGACCGGGGACCACATGATAGGTCAAGATTTTCGTGAGCAGATCCGAGTCGGTCTTGAGCTTCTCGATCGTCGCCGGGTCGATCTTGGCGAACGCGGCGTCGGTCGGAGCGAAAACGGTGAACTCGCCGCCGTTGAGCGTGTCAACGAGATTCACCTTCGGGTTGAGCTGGCCCGATACCGCCTTGGTCAGTGTCGTCAGCATCGGATTGTTGGACGCCGCAACCGCGACCGGGTCCTGGGCCATTCCGGCCACCGAACCCGGGCCCTCCGGCACCTGGGCGGCGTAGGCAGCACACGACGGCCCGACCAGTTCGGCCGACGCGCTGCCAGCGGTGGTCAGCGACAGGCCCATTGCCGCCGCGGCGGCCAGTCCGGCAACCGCGGCCGTCTTCTTGATGTTCTTCATCGGTAATCCACTTCCTGTTTCGCGGACGGCAACTGCCGCCTCTCACTTGTGCTTCACCTGCTATTCGGAGCCCGCGCGCCCGCGGATGGGTGGCGGGACGAAATCGTTACCCGTAGGTGAACGAGAACGCCTGCAAACCCTTGCTCAGCTGCACCTCGAGCTGTCCTCGCGCGACCTCGTCACCGGAAACGATCTGGCGGGATGTCGGCGGCCCGCTGATCGGCACGGTGGTCGTTTTCCCGTTGCGTGTCACGGTCACGGTGCCCTCGCCGCCGACGACGAGGTAGACATTCTTCGCGTTGTAGTTGAGTGCAATGCTCGACTTTTCGGACTCCGCCGTTGCGCCCTGGAAATCCAATTTCCATCGACCGCGGTAGCCGAAGGTGTCGTCGGCGAGCCTGATCGGGTAGGTGAAATCCGCGGTGCCTTCGCCGTAGGTGTCGGGGCCGCCGTAGTTCACCATCTTGCCGACTCCCAGATACGTCTCGGGCGTCTGACCGGCCGCGGGCGTGACATCGGCGGAATCACTGGGCGGGGGCAGCGCCACGTCGGGGTTGGCGTCGACGAGCAGTTCCCTGATCAGGTTCTCGGTGACGGCGTAGTCGCCCTCCCCGAACTTGATGTGACGCACCGTTCCGTCCGCATCCACAAGGTATTCGGCGGGCCAGTACCGGTTGCGGTAGTTGGTCCAGGTCGACAGGTTGTTGTCGAGCGCGACCGGGTACGTGATACCGAGATCCTTTGCGCCACTGACGACATTGCCCTGGATCTTCTCGAACGCGTACTCGGGACTGTGCACTCCGATGACCTCGAGCCCCAAGTTTTTGTACTTGTCGTACCAGTCGACGACATGGGGAATCGCGCGCTGGCAGTTGATGCAGGAGTAGGCCCAGAAATCGACCAGGACGACCTTCCCGCGCAACGACGTGAGTTCGACCGGTGCACCGTCTGGAGTGTTCAGCCAACCGGCGATCCCCTTGATATCCGGTGCCGTCCCGCAACTTTCGAGCTTCGCCGCTCCATTGGTGCAGTTCGATAGCTCCTTGTTCTGATCGTTGACGAGGCCGCCGAGGTTGAGCTTCTCCTGAACCTCGTCGGAGGCGACGACCCTGTCCTGGAGGGCGCCGGTGTAATCGGGGATAGCCCGCTGCAGCTTGGCGGGCACGTTGAACACCAACGCGACCGCGAACGCCAGCATCACGATGCCGCCGATCAACCGAATGCGGCGCTGGTGGCGGCGAAAGGTGCCGACCCGCTCGGCTACCCGCTGCCCGGCCAGTGCGAAGAACAGCAGGGGGAGGGCGGCGCCGATTGCGAAGGAGATCGTCAAAGCGACGGTATCCAGGCCGATGGAACCGGTCGCGCCTGCGACCACGATCGCGGCAAGCACCGGTCCGGCGCATGGGACATACAGCACGCCCAGCGCCAGCCCCAGGCCGAAACCGCTTTTGCCCTGGCTCATTTGGAGCTGTGGAATGCGGGAGAACGGCTTCTCCAGGAGCTCCTCGATGCGGGGGAAGATCAGGCCGAGACCGATGGCGGTCAGCGCGATCAGCCCGGCCCACCGGAGCGCATCCTGCGGAAGATGCAGCAGCGAGAGCAGTGTGGTGCCAAGGAGAGTGACCAGGCTGAAGCTGAGCACCAGGCCGCCGATCACCCAGTACGGCCGGAGCCGCTCAGACAACGCCGGCGTGGCCTTGACGGCGGTCACGGTTCCGCCACCCGACTCGGCGACCGGTTCCGAGCGGGTGCTCTGTGCGCCGGAGAAGAAGATCACCGGCAGCACCGGAAGGATGCACGGCGAGATGCCCGTTATCAAACCGCCCAGGAAGCCGATCAGTATGAGTGTGAACATGTCAGTTATTCGGAGCCACAAGCATTTTGGATGGCCGAGCTGGGCCCACGCGCAAGCTGGGGAACGCAAAAGCCCCCGAACACTGGGCGTGTCGGGGGCTTTTGCGTCTGCTCGTGCTAGGCCGCGGGCGGCATCAGCACGGTGTCGATCATGTAGACCTGTGCGTTGGCCGTCGAGACGCCACCACACACCAGTCCGGCGTCATTCACCTTGAGGCCGTTGCCCTCTCCGGTGACGGTCACGTCGGCGCCCTGCACCGTCTTGTGCGTGCCGACCACCTTGGCCGGGCTGGCCTGACCGGACACCACGTGATAGGTCAGGATGCTGGTCAGCAGATCCTTGTCGGTCTTGAGCTTCTCGATCGTCGCCGGATCGATCTTGGCGAACGCATCGTCGGTCGGGGCGAACACGGTGAACTCACCGCTGTTGAGGGTGTCGATCAGGTTCACGTTCGGATTGAGCTGGCCCGACAGCGCCTGGGTCAACGTCTTGAGCATCGGGTTGTTCGACGCCGCCACCGTCACCGGATCCTGCGCCATCCCTGCCACCGAACCGGGGCCGTCAGGCACCTGCTCGGCGTAGGCGGCACAGCTGGAACCGATCAGATTGGCGGCCGGCTCCGCCATCGCAGGCGTGGCGGCCATGGCTGAGGACGTCGTTTCGGCTGCCGTTGCCTCCGGGGTGCTGGTCGAGCTGTCGTTCGAGCATGCCGAAAGGCCGAGTACCGCGAATGCCGCGATGGTGGCCGCCGTCAGTGTGCTGCGCTGAACATTTCTCATTGGTGCTCCGACTCCTTGGTCACGGGCGGGTAGATGACCGCCCTTTGACATGACGCCGGGGATTCGGTGTGGCGGTCGTCACGGATGGGCGCGCAGCGCGCGCGTCACTTTTGCGTCATTTCCGTCTGCTCGGCCGCGAGCGGCACAATAGGAAGGTGAGTAAGAGGCTGCGCGTGCTGATCCTCGGTAGTACCGGGTCGATCGGCACCCAGGCGCTGGAGGTCATCGCCGCCAACCCGGACCGTTTCGAGGTGGTAGGGCTGGCCGCGGGCGGCGGCAATCCCGACCTGCTGGCCCGCCAGCGTGCCGAAACCGGCGTCACCAACATCGCGGTCGCCGATCCTGAAGCCGCCGAGAAGGTGGGTGAGGTCACCTACACGGGCCCGGAGGCGGCCACTGCGCTGGTGGAGAACACCGAAGCCGATGTGGTGCTCAACGCGCTGGTCGGGGCTCTGGGCCTGCAGCCGACGCTGGCCGCGCTGGCCAGCGGCGCGCGGTTGGCGCTGGCGAACAAGGAATCGCTGATCGCGGGCGGACCGCTGGTGCTGCGGGCGGCGAAGCCCGGGCAGATCGTGCCCGTCGACTCCGAGCATTCGGCGCTCGCGCAATGTCTGCGCGGCGGCACCGCCGACGAGGTCGCCAGCCTGGTGCTCACCGCCTCCGGCGGGCCGTTCCGGGGCTGGGCCGCCGCCGACCTCGAGCACGTCACGCCCGAGCAGGCCGGAGCGCATCCGACCTGGTCCATGGGCCCGATGAACACGCTGAACTCGGCATCCCTGGTCAACAAGGGCCTCGAGCTGATCGAAACGCACCTGCTGTTCGGCATCCCGTATGAGCGGATCGAGGTCGTCGTGCATCCGCAGTCGATCGTGCACTCGATGGTGACGTTCACCGACGGCTCGACGATCGCGCAGGCCAGTCCGCCGGACATGAAACTGCCGATCGCGCTGGCGCTGGGCTGGCCGTCACGGGTACCGGGCGCGGCCCAGGCCTGCGACTTCCGCACCGCCTCCACCTGGGAGTTCGAGCCGCTCGACACCAAAGTCTTCCCCGCCGTGGAGCTGGCGCGCGAGGCAGGCCAGCGGGGTGGTTGCCTGACCGCGGTCTACAACGCGGCGAATGAAGAGGCCGCTGCCGCCTTCCTCGACGGCCGGATCCGGTTCCCGACGATCGTGCGAACCATCGCCGACGTCCTGCACGCCGCAGACCAGTGGGCCGCCGAACCAGCTACCGTGGAAGAGGTACTTGACGCGCAACGCTGGGCCCGGGACAGGGCAAGGGGCGCAGTATCTCGGGAGGTAGTGGCCACAAAATGATGTGGGTTATCGGCGTCGTGCTGTTTGCGCTGGCCATCTTGGTATCGGTGGCGCTGCACGAATGTGGGCACATGTGGGTGGCGCGCGCCACCGGGATGAAGGTGCGCCGCTACTTCGTCGGCTTCGGCCCCACGCTGTGGTCCACCCGTCGGCCCAACAAGCTGGGCTTCACCGAGTACGGCGTCAAGGCGGTCCCACTCGGCGGGTTCTGCGACATCGCGGGGATGACGTCGATCGACGAGATCGCACCGGAGGACCGGCCCTACGCGATGTACAAGCAGAAGACGTGGAAGCGCGTCGCCGTACTTTTCGCAGGCCCTGCCGTGAACTTCGTCATCGGCCTTGTGCTCATCTACTCGATCGCCGTCATCTGGGGACTGCCGAGCCTGCAGCAGCCCGCGGCGGTCGTCGGCCAGACCTCGTGTGTGTCCTCCGACCTCGTCAACGGCAAGTCGGACGACTGCCACGGCAGCGGACCGGCGGCGCTGGCAGGCATCAAGCCCGGCGACACGATCGTCAAGGTCGGAGACACGCCGGTCACCAACTTCCAGGAGATGGCCGACGCGGTCCGCAAGCTCGACGGTCCGACACCGGTCGTGTTGCAGCGCAACGGCACTGACGTGACCACCGTCGTCGACGTGACGCGGGTGCAACGCTGGCTCAAGGGCTCCGACGCTGAGCCGACCGCCGTCGGCGTGATGGGCGTCGCGCGCCGCCGAACCGCCCGGCCCCACGCTGTACAACCCGGTGTCGGCAATTCCCGCCACCTTCACGTTCACCGGTGACCTGGTCGTCGAGCTGGGTAAGTCGCTGGCGAAGATCCCGACCAAGATGGGCGCACTGGTACACGCCATCGGCGGCGGTGAACGCGACCCGGAGACGCCGATCAGCGTGGTCGGCGCGAGCATCATCGGCGGCGACACCGTCGAGCAGGGTCTGTGGGTGGCGTTCTGGTTCTTCCTGGCCCAGCTGAACTTCGTGCTCGGCGCAATCAACCTGGTTCCGCTGCTGCCGTTCGACGGTGGCCACATCGCGGTGGCGGTGTACGAGAAGATCCGCAATATGATTCGCTCGGCCCGCGGCATGGTGGCCGCGGCGCCGGTCAACTACATGAAGTTGATGCCCGCGACATACGTAGTCTTGATAGTCGTGGTCGGCTATATGGCGCTGACCGTTACCGCAGACTTCGTCAACCCGATCAGGTTGTTCCAGTAGGAGACATCGATGGCCACCGGCCACGAAATTGGTTTAGGTATGCCGGCACCGCCCGCGCCGACGCTGGCACCGCGGCGCAAGACACGACAGCTGATGGTCGGCGATGTCGGCGTCGGCAGCGATTACCCCGTCGCCGTGCAGTCGATGTGCACCACCAAGACCCACGACATCAACTCGACGCTGCAGCAGATCGCCGAACTGACCGCCTCCGGCTGTGACATCGTCCGGGTGGCGTGCCCCCGGCAGGAGGACGCCGACGCGCTGCCCGCGATCGCCAAGAAGGCGAATATCCCGGTCATCGCCGACATCCACTTCCAGCCGAAGTACATCTTCGCCGCCATCGACGCGGGCTGTGCCGCCGTGCGCGTGAACCCGGGCAACATCAAGGAGTTCGACGGCAGGGTCGGGGAGGTCGCCAAGGCGGCGGGCGCCGCGGGCATCCCGATCCGCATCGGCGTCAACGCGGGCTCGCTCGACAAGCGGTTCATGGAGAAGTACGGCAAGGCCACCCCCGAAGCACTGGTCGAGTCCGCGCTGTGGGAGGCCTCGCTGTTCGAGGAGCACGGCTTCGGCGATATCAAGATCAGCGTCAAGCACAACGACCCGGTCGTCATGGTGGCCGCCTACGAACTGCTCGCCGAGAAGTGCGACTACCCGTTGCACCTCGGCGTCACCGAGGCGGGCCCGGCGTTCCAGGGCACCATCAAGTCCGCGGTCGCGTTCGGCGCGCTGCTGTCCAAGGGCATCGGCGACACCATCCGGGTGTCGCTCTCCGCGCCGCCGATCGAGGAAGTCAAGGTCGGCAACCAGATCCTGGAATCGCTGAACCTGCGCCCGCGTGGGCTTGAGATCGTGTCGTGCCCGTCATGCGGGCGCGCGCAGGTCGACGTGTACTCGCTTGCCAACGAGGTGACCGCCGGGCTCGAGGGGATGGACGTTCCTCTCCGCGTCGCGGTGATGGGCTGCGTCGTCAACGGTCCCGGTGAGGCACGCGAAGCCGACCTCGGGGTGGCCTCCGGAAACGGCAAGGGCCAGATCTTCGTCAAGGGTGAGGTCATCAAGACCGTCCCGGAGGCCCAGATCGTCGAAACGCTGATCGAAGAGGCCATGCGAATCGCCGAAGAGCGAGGACCACGAGGCAAGTGCAAGCGGTTCGCCTGTGGTATCCGTAAGCTGAACATGACCCTGTGACCCGGGTCATCACGCCTTAAGGCCGCAGAAAGAGTCTCCATGTCGGCACCGCCGCTTTTTCGTTTCGTCGACGAGCGACGGGTTTCCGTGGTGCGCGATGCGTCCGCAGTGCGGAAGGTGCTCGACGCCGACCCGGTGGGAAGCTGCATGGTGGCCTCCCGGGTGGCCGAGCACGGTGTCGATCCGAGTGCGATCGGTGGCGAACTGTGGACGCGTGGGGCGGCCACCGAGTCGCTGTGTTACGCCGGTGCCAACCTGATTCCGTTGCGCGGTGAGGCGGGCGACCTCTACGCGTTCGCCGACAAGGCGGTCAGCGGCGTCCGGCGATGTTCGTCCTTGGTCGGGCGTGCGGAGTTGGTCATGCCGATGTGGCGCAGGCTCGAGCACGCCTGGGGGCCCGCCCGCGACGTGCGCGACCGACAGCCCCTGATGGCGCTCGCGGCTGCGCCGAAGTGCCCGATCGACCGTGCGGTGCGCCCGGTGCGCATGGACGAACTCGACGCCTACCTGGTGGCCGCCGTCGACATGTTCATCGGTGAGGTGGGCATCGATCCCCGCATCGGTGACGGTGGCCGAGGTTACCGGCGACGGGTCGCGGGCCTGATCGCCGCGGGACGCGCGTGGGCTCGCTTCGAGCGCGGCCAGGTGGTGTTCAAGGCCGAGGTCGGTTCGCAGTCGCCTGCCGTCGGCCAGATCCAGGGGGTGTGGGTGCACCCCGACTTCCGCGGCCGTGGCATGGGCACGGCAGGCACCGCTACGCTCGCCGCCGCGGTGGTGCGCAGCGGACGCATCGCCAGCCTGTACGTCAACAGCTTCAACTCCGTGGCGCGCGCGACCTACGACCGCATCGGTTTCGCCGAGGTCGGCACTTTCGCGACGGTCTTGCTCGACTGACGCGCCGCACAGCGTCGTTGGTTACGCTTCACGCCATGACCGACGACGGGCAGAAAATCGCACGCAGGGAGATCGCCGACACGCTGGTCCGCGCGCTCGAACGGCGCCATGAGCTCCTCGACGTGATCGTGGAGTCCGAGGATTACGACGCCGCCGTCGCGGCTATCGCTTCGATGCTCGGCACGTCCACCGCAGGCGGCGAAGCGGTGCTCCGATTGTCCTTCGACCGGCTCACCAAGGTGTCCCGGCGCCGGATCCGCGACGAACTCAAGGATCTCAACCACGAGCTGAGCTTCACGATCGGGGAGCGGCAGCAGAGCCCGGGCGAGAACCTGCAGCTGCGTCCGTTCTCGGCCGAGTTTCGATCGCGACATCTTCGCCGCTCGCACCGACGATGTCCGCGCAGCGGGTGACGGATCGGGCGCGCCCGCAGGCGATCTGGATGACGAGATCCGCGCTGCAGTCGGCCGGGTGCACGCCGAGGAGGCGGTCTGGTTGGTGGCGCTGGACGGATCGGACAAAGTGGGCATGGTGTTCGGCGAGCTGGCAGGCGGCGAGGTCAACGTGCGCATCTGGGTCCACCCGGCATTCCGCAAGCACGGCTACGGCACCGCCGCCCTGCGCAAGTCGCGCTCGGAGTTGGCGGCATATTTCCCTGGGGTGCCGCTTGTCGTCCGCGCACCGGCCGCGGGCCCCTAAAGCTCTAGTCGGGCCCAGGTCGGTGCGCCTCCACCGATTTGGGGTCTCGAATTCGTAACATTTGCCCCAATGGCAACTTGGCTCTCATCTGCAACACGTATGGCCTGTCTGCTGACGGTCGTGGCGATGTCCGCGACCCTGGCCGCATGCACACCGAAGCCCAATGGGCCCGAACCCGCCGCCGAGGAGTTCTTCGCATCGCTGGCCAAGCGCGACACCGGAGGTGCTTCGCAGCTCACCGACCGCCCCGAGGACGCGCGGGCCGCGCTCAACGAGGCATGGGCCGGTCTGCAGGCCACCGGCCTGGACGCGCAGGTGCTGAGCTCGAAGTTCGCCGAGGACACCGGCAGCGTCGCCTACCGCTACACGTGGCACCTGCCGAAGCACCGCACCTGGACGTACGACGGCCAGCTCAACATGGTGCGCAACGAGGGCAACTGGGAGGTCCGCTGGACCACAACCGGGCTGCACCCGAAACTCGGTGAGCACCAGACGTTTGCGTTGCGTTCCGACCCACCCCGGCGCGCTTCGGTGAACGAGCGCAGCGGCACCGATGTGCTGGTGCCGGGCAACCTCTATCACTTCGCGCTGGACGCCAATGCGGCAGGCGCTTACCTGATGACCACCGCAACCGCGGTCGCCGATGCGCTGCGGCCGTTCGACGACACCTTGGACGCCCAGCGACTCGCGGAGCAGGCGAGCTCGTCGCCGGGGCCGCTGAGCCTGATCACCCTGCGCCAGTCCGACCGCGATCAGGTGGCCGCGGTGCTCGGTGACCGTCCCGGCGTGGTCATCACGCCCCAGGCCGAATTGCTGCCCACCGACGAACATTTCGCGCCGGCCATCGTCAGCGAGGTCAAGAAGGCGGTGGTCGACGACCTCGACGGACAGGCCGGTTGGCGGGTGGCCAGCGTCAACCAGAACGGCGCGGACGTCGACGTGCTCAACGAGGTGCCTGCGGCGCCGGCGCCGTCGGTCACCATCAGCCTGGATCGCGCCGTCCAGGACGCCGCGCAGAACGCCGTCAATGGCGTCACGGGGAAGAAGGCGATGATCGTGGCGATCAAGCCGTCCACCGGTGAGATCCTCGCCGTCGCCCAGAACTCCGATGCCGACGCTGACGGGTCCGACGGCCACCATGGGTCTGTACCCGCCAGGATCGACGTTCAAGATCATCACGGCCGGTGCGGCCATCGAGCGTGACATGGCAACGCCCGACACCCTTCTCGGCTGCCCCGGCACGATCGACATCGGCCATCGCACCGTCCCGAACTACGGCGGATTCGACCTCGGGACGGTGCCGATGTCGCGGGCATTCGCCAGTTCGTGCAACACCACGTTCGCCGAACTCGCGAGCAGGATGCCGCCGCGCGGGCTGACGACGACCGCCGCGCAGTACGGCATCGGGCCGGACTACCAGATCGAGGGCATCACAACGGTTTCCGGCTCGGTGCCGCCGACGGTGAACCTGGCCGAACGCACCGAGGACGGCTTCGGCCAGGGCAAAGTGTTGGTCAGCCCATTCGGTATGGCAATGGCGGCGGCGACGGTCGCGGCAGGCAAAACCCCTCTGCCACAGTTGATCGAGGGCCGCCAGACGACCGTCACCGGTGACCAGACGCCGATCACCCCGAAGATGCTCGACGGTTTGCGGCCGATGATGCAGCTCGTGGTCACCAACGGCACCGCGAAAGACATCAACGGCATGGGCGACATCCGCGGCAAGACCGGCGAGGCCGAATTCGAGGGCGGATCACACTCATGGTTCGCCGGCTACCGCGGCGACATGGCTTTCGCGGCGCTGATCGTCGGGGGCGGAAGCTCCGAGTACGCGGTTCGGATGCTGCGCTGGATGCTCGAAAGCCTGCCGCCCGACTACCTGGCCTGAGCGGCGTCGTCGCGGCGGGCCGATTCCTGCGCGAGCTGCACGCGGGACGAGAGTCCGAGTTTCGTGTAGACGCGGGTGAGGTGGGACTGAACGGTCCGCGGTGAGACGAAAAGCCTTGTGGCGATGTCCTTGTTGCCAAGCCCCTCACCGACGAGCCGCACGACGTCCAGCTCGGCGGGAGTGAGCGAGCCCCACCCGCTCGACGGCCGTTTGCGTTCGCCACGACCACGCTGCGCGTACGCGATCGCCTCGGTGCACGACAACGCAGCACCTTCGGCCCAAGCCGCCTCGAAGTCCGCATCGCCCATGGTATTTCGAAGCGCCTGCACCGAGGCCTCGTAATCCGCTTGGTAAATCGCGAAGCGGGTGTCGCCGTTGTGCCTGTGGATACTCTCAGCTGCGCCGTAGAGGCGGGCAGCTTCGGGGCGACTGCCTGCCTCGCTCGCCAGGCCCGCGAGAATCTCCAAAATGTGCGGGACGCAGAGATGTGCGTTCACCGCTGCGCTTACGGCAAGAGCCTCATGGGCGTCGCGCTCGGCTTGTTCGATGTCGCCGTCCGCGATGTTGATCCGGGCACGAGTCGTCAGCGCCGTCGCGCGGTACCACCCGGCCGATGTCACGATCGCATCGTCGACCGCCCGTCGAGCCACGGCGTTATCGCCGCGCGCCAGGGCGATAGCGGCGGTGTATGCCAGGTTTATCGCGGCCAGCTCGCGATAGGAACTGAGGTGGGACCACGCCGTGGCCTCGGCGTCCGATGCCCCGGCAATGTCGCCGGCGGCCAGGTACGCGATGCTCGACGCAACGTAGCTACTGCCGATGTAAAGATCGCCGAGGTCGGCAGACGACTCGATGGCGGCGTCGGCCGCTGCCCGCGCCCCAGCCTCGTCACCCTGATAGGCGAGTACGTGCGGCAGCATGAAGAGCACAGTGACCCGCAGCATCACGTCGTTATCGGCCTCGGCTTCGGCAACCAGTTCGCGCATTCCAGCGATGGCGTCGTTGAGTTCTCCCGCAAAGGATTGAGCTCCTGCGATCCGCCACCGACATTGCCGCGATCCGAAGCGGTCGCCGATGGCGTCGGCGATGTCGCGTCCCTCCTCGGCAGCCAAGCGCACTCCGACGGGGTCGCCTGCCATAAAGGCCGCCTGCGCCTGCTGGCTGAGGATCTGGATCAGCCTCCACTGGTCTCCGACTTCCCGGGCCAGGCCGCTCGCCTCCGCGAAGTAGCGCTGGGCCGTGTCGGGGTCGTAGACGGTAGCGCTTCCGTAGGCGGTGAGTGCCCGGGCCAGGAGGGCGGGATCGTCTAGTTCACGCGCGATCGCGAGAGCCGTTTCTGCCGCATCCACGTTGTAGATGGCGACATGCTCGTCAAGCATGGCCCTGTCGGCGAGCGCCCGCGCGCGTACGGGCGCGCCCAGACCGTCGAGACGTGCTGCGTCGTCACCTACCACGGCATCGAACCAGGCCAGGCCCTCCTGGATGCGGCCGCGGGACAACCACAGCGGCTGCAGCGACGACGCCAGCTCCAGGGCGCTCCCGATGTCCCCGCTTTCTATGCTCCAGCCGAATGCGCTTCGGAGATTGTCCATCTCGTCGTTTGCCTGCTCGACCCGCTGGTAGTAGTCACTGCGCGCAGGCGCGTCGAGCAACGCTGCCATCGCGGTGTAGTGATCGCGGTGACGCGACCGTACGGCCTCCGCCTCGCCGGACTCGCCGAGCTTCTCCTGCGCATACTGGCGGACAGTTTCCAATAACCGGTATCGCGTTCGGCCACCGCTGTTTTCGGCGACCACCAATGACTTGTCAACGAGCAGGGCGAGCTGATCGAGGATCTGGTAGCGCTCCACCTCCGCGTCGCCGGCGACCGCCTGGGCGGCGTCGAGGTCGAAGCCACCCTGGAAGGCGGCGAGTCGGCGGAACAGGATGCGTTCGGTCTCGGTCAGCAACGCATGCGACCAGTCCACCGATGCGCGCAGCGTCTGCTGCCGACGCACCGCGGTGCGAGCGCCACCGGTCAACAGCCTGAACCTGTCGTGCAGACTGCCGACGATCTCGTCCGGCGAGAGGGCGCGGACGCGGGCGGCGGCGAGTTCGATCGCCAGTGGCATGCCGTCGAGCCGTCGGCAGATCTCGGTCACGGTCGCGGCGTTTTCCTCGGTGACGGAGAAGTCGGGGCGGACCCGACGGGCCCGGTCGGCGAACAACTCGATGGCCTCGCCGTCCAGCGAAAGCGATGGCACCAGAAATGTCACCTCACCAGGTACGGAGGCGGGTTCGCGGCTCGTTGCCAGCAGCCGCAATCCCGGGCAGGCGGCCAGCAGTTCCGCCGCGAGCGATGCGACGGTGTCCAGCAGATGCTCGCAGTTGTCGAGCACCATCAGCATCTGCCGGTCGCCGACGAACCGCACCAGCGTTTCGACGGTCGAGCTGCCGGGCTGGTCGGGCAGTCCGAGTGACCGGGCGACAGCGACCGGCACCACAAGTGCGTGGGTGACGGGCGCCAAGTCGACATAGGAGACACCGTCGCTGAACTCGGCGGCGACGCCGGCCGCGATCTGAATCGCCAATCGCGTCTTGCCCGCGCCACCGGCGCCCGTCAACGTCACCAACCTGTTGTCGGCCAACAGCTTTCGTATCTCCGTCATCTGCGCGATGCGGCCGACGAAACTCGTCAGTTGCACCGGAAGGCTGGGTGTATCAGTGCCTTTCGATGCGCGCAGTGGCGGGAACTCGTTGCGGAGGTCGGCGTGGCACAGCTGGGTCACCCGTTCGGGCCGGGGGAGATCCCGCAGCTCATGCGTACCCAGATCTGCCAGCCAGGCATCGTCCGGCAGCCAATCGGCAACCAGCTGCTCGGTCGCGCCGGACAGCACGGTCTGGCCGCCGTGTGCCAGGTCGCGCAGCCGTGCGGTGCGGTTGATGGTCGGTCCGATGTAGTTGCCCTCGTCGCGCAGCTGCACCTGGCCGGTGTGCACTCCGATCCGCAGCCGGATCGGCGCCAGTGCTGCCCGCTGCAACGCGAGGGCGCACGCCACCGCGTCGCTGGCACGGGCGAACGCCACGACGAAGCTGTCGCCCTCGCCCTGTTCGACCGGGCGCACCCCGCCGTGAGTGGTCAGAAGGTCGGCCAGAGCGATGTCGAGCCGTGCGACAGCGTCCGTCATCTCCGCCGGTTGGGTCTGCCACAGCCGCGTCGAGCCCTCGACGTCGGCCAGCAGCAACGTCACCGTTCCGGTGGGAAGCTGGCTCATGAGTACGTCGCTCCACTCAGTTTCGCTCATGCTAGCCAGCATCCAGTGGCCGCAGCCGCGAAACATCAGCGAAAACGCGCAAAAATCCGCTACGTCAGCGGTTCGCTCGGCACGTCGTAGCGCTCCTGGTAGGTGGCGACCTGCTCACGCAGTGACTCGGCGTCGAGCCCGGTGTCGGCCCAGCGGTACCGACCACCGCCGCCGTCGCCCGGATGTGACGCCAGGAACTCCCGCATCTTCTGCTCGGCGGTAGGCGTCAACTCGCGGTCCAGCCGGTCATACAGCGACCTGATCGTCGCGAACGGGTCCTGCATGAAATCGGCGAACTGTACGTCGATCACCTGTCCCGGTGGCAGCGATTCGCGCAGCGTGATGCCGCGCTGCAGCCCGACCACGATCTCCTCGCAGGACTGCAGCGCGCAGTCGGCGACAGTGGTTTCGTCGGACGCCATTCGCCTCAGGTGATTGGTCAAAGCGCTGATCGACGAGATGACCTTCAGCGGGTCGCGATGCGTCTGCACGATCACCGCATCGGGATAGGTTTCCACCAGGGCGTCGAGTGTCCACAGATGCGCGGGCGACTTCAGCAGCCACTGGCCGCCAACGCCGGATTGCAAGTGTTGCAGAAAGATTCGGTGAAAGCGGTAGGACTGACGGTGGTCGGCCTCATACAGCAGCCACTTGTAATAGGTGGGCAGCCGGTACTGAACGGAGAAGATCATGCTGCAGAACTGCGCGGCGGTGATCCGCACACACTCCTGGCCGACCTGCGCACCCATCGGATGCCAGCTCATGAATCCGGGAATGATCTGCTCGCTCATCTCGAGACTGGCCTGGGTTTCGGCGATCCGCGGGTCGTTGTCGTAGGTATCGGGCTGCGGCACCGGATACGGATCGTCGACCTCCCACGTCAGCGGCGGCCGCAGCTGCGGGTCCTGGGCGAGTAGGTCGAACAGGATCGTCGTCCCGGTGCGGGGCTGTCCGACGATGAAGATCGGCCTGGTGATCGTCTCCTCGGCGATCTCGGGGTGAGCCTCGCGCCATTCCACGATCTGCAGCCGATTCTTCAACGGCCGGACGATGTCCAGCGCCGCGATCTCCACACCGAGGTCGTTGAGCCGCGCCTCGCCGACCAGCCCCTCGCACAGCCGACCCAAGCCGTCGCGCCAGGACTCGGTTTCGTCGAACTCCGCTCCGAAGTCGTCACTGCCTGCCCACTCGCAGGCCTGCCTGATCAACACGTCGGGGTCGAACCGGTCGGCGGCACTCACGTCGTCGCCTGCCCCTTGCGCACCGTGACGGAAACCTTGGGCGGGTCGGGGTTGTCGAGCCAGCGGAACACGATGAAGCCGCGGTGTCGGCCACCGGTATCCAACCAGTGACCGTGGCCGAAGTCGTCGGCGCCGATGGCGATCCGCACCAGGCCGTCGGCGTCGGGTGTCACGCCCTTGTTGGTCACCGAACTGTGCCTGCGGCGAGGTTCGAGGCATTCGTGCCAGATGTTCTCCAGCGTCACGTTCCAGTAGCGGGTGTCGGGCGGTTCGAACTCGAGCACCAGAGACTCGTCGGCTGCCAGCCGGAAGGTTCCGAGCATGTACAGGTTGTCCGGCGTGGTGGCCTCGCCGCCAAGCTCGGCGGCCGCGGCGGTGACGAGGGTGTTCGGCTGCGTCAACAGCTCGGGCTTGATGGTGCGGTGCAGGGTCGTCAGTTTCATGATGGTCCATGCCATCGCCGTAAACTGTTCTGCCACATCGTCATCGGATACCGGTCGCGGCGGATGCGCGTCGAGCGGATCGATGCGCAGCGTCGCCGGTTGTTCGGTGTGCGCGTCGGCGATGTAGTCGCGCACCACGACCGACGTCGCATCCTCCGGAATCTGCACCCATTGCGCCCCGTCCAAGTCGGCGGCCGAGGGCTCGGTGGCCGAGAACACCAATGCGAACTCCCCGCCGTCCAGCTTCAGGTCGGTGTCGCTGACATATGCGGCCATCCGCCGCGGCGTCATGCCGGTTCCGGCCAGCACCTGCAGACCGAGATAGGCACTTGTGCCACGCGTCCCAGTGATCCGGTATGAGCGGTCGCCGCGGATCATCGCGAGCAGATACCTGCCGTCCGGGTTGGGGCCGCCGACGAGGCGGGTGGGGGAGCACATGTCGAAGAACCACGGCAGCTCGGGGTCGGCCTCCACGGTCAACTCCGAGCACAGCGCGGTGACCCGGGAGATGACGCCGAGCCCCTCGAGAAGCTCGCGTTCGTTCTCGGCGTCCTCGGTCACGATGCGGGTGATGTCACCGAGCATTTTCTGCGCGAAGGCCCATGCCTCGACGGACTTGGGGGCCAGGGAATTGTCATTGTCCGTCACGGTGAGACAAGGTATCCCGTCGCGTCGCGGGCCCGCGGCGGTATTTTGGAATGGCCATGACCGGGATCAACGAGCAATCCGCCGCGCTGCGCATATCGGACGCAGACCGCAACGGCACGCTGCGGCGCCTGCACAACGCCGTGGCGCTGGGGTTGATCGACATCGACGAGTTCGAGGAGCGCTCGGCGCTGGTGTCGCAGGCCCGGCTGCGCACTGACCTCGACACCCTGGTCGGCGACCTGCCCGGACCTGGCGCGATCGTCACCTCCGCCACCGACCGGGTGGAGCTGCGGGGCGTGATGGGCTCGTTGAAGCGGCAGGGTGAGTGGATGGTGCCTACCAGACTTGCGCTGCACCGGCGGATGGGCTCGGTCGACCTGGACCTCACCCGTGCCCGGTTCGCCGGGCCGATGGTCATCGTCGAGCTGGACATGAAGTTCGGTGGGCTGGATCTACGCCTGCCCGACGGGGCCAGCGCCTCGATCGACGACGTCGAGGTCGTCGTCGGCAGCGCCCATGACCACCGCAGGGACGCGCCGGCAGAAGGCACGCCGCACGTGATCCTGACCGGCAAGGTGGTGTGCGGCTCGGTCGCCATCCGCGGGCCCCGCAAATCGCTGTTCGGCCGCGACCGCCACTAACGCCTGAACAGCTGCGAACCTGTCCTGACCAGCCGCTCCCAGCCGGCGGGCCGGCCGACAAGCTTGACCATCAGGGGAGCGGAGTCGAAGTAGGAGACCCGTTCGGCGATCAGGCCGCCGGTGAAGGTGAACCGGTCGACGGCGTCCCAGGCGATCGGTTTGCCGCCGTAGGTTCCGCTCAGCGTGAACTCGATGAACACCTCCTTGGGGCCGTGCCCGACGCGGTGGACCTCGGCATGCAGGTCGGGCACCAGCGCAAAGAGCCGCTGGAACGACTCGCGGCAGGCCTGCCTGCCGCGCAGGGTGCCCATCATGGGCTGGGTCAGCACGATGTCGTCGCTCCACAGGGCTTCGTGCTTGGCCAGATCCGGGGTGCGCCAGGTTTCGGCGAACTGCTCCGCGAAGCGAGCCGCGAACGCGTCGTCAACGTCGTCGATCCTCATGGCCCAAGAATGTAGCCGCGACATCCGACTACTCTGACCTCATGCCTGTTCGCACCGCCCTTCGCCCCGGCGTGGTGTCGCCGACCCTGCCGGTGCCCAAATCGATCGTCCGCCCCGAGTACGTCGGCAAGGCGACCGCGCGGGAGGGCACCGAGCCGTGGGTGCAGACGCCCGAGGTGATCGCCAAGATGCGGGTCGCAGGCCGGATCGCGGCGGGCGCACTCGCCGAGGCGGGTAAAGCCGTCGCACCCGGTGTCACGACCGATGAGCTCGACCGGATCGCGCACGATTACATGGTCGAGCACGGTGCCTACCCGTCGACACTGGGCTACAAGAATTTCCCGAAGTCCTGCTGCACGTCCCTGAACGAGGTCATCTGCCACGGCATCCCGGATTCGACGGTGATCGAGGACGGCGACATCGTCAACATCGACGTCACGGCCTACATCGACGGAGTGCACGGCGACACCAACGCCACCTTCCTCGCAGGCGACGTGGCAGAAGAGCATCGGCTGTTGGTGGAGCGCACGCACGAAGCGACGATGCGTGCGATCAAGGCGGTGCGGCCGGGCCGTGCTCTGTCGGTGATCGGCCGGGTCATCGAATCGTATGCAAACCGGTTCGGGTACAACGTGGTTCGCGACTTCACCGGTCACGGCATCGGCACCACCTTCCACAACGGGCTGGTGGTGCTTCACTACGATCAGCCCGCCGTCGAAACGGTCCTGGAGACCGGTATGACGTTCACCATCGAGCCGATGATCAACCTCGGCGCGCTGGACTACGACATATGGGACGACGACTGGACTGTCGTCACCAAGGACGGCAAGTGGACCGCGCAGTTCGAGCACACCCTGGTGGTCACCGACGACGGCGCCGAAATCCTCACGCAGCTGTAGCAACCGTGGCCGGGGCGCTGCTGATCGCAGGGACGAGTTCGGACGCCGGTAAGTCCATGGTGGTCGCCGGCCTGTGCCGGCTGCTGGCCCGCAAGGGCATCACCGTGGCGCCGTTCAAGGCGCAGAACATGTCCAACAACTCGGCGGTCACCGTCGAGGGCGGAGAAATCGGCAGGGCGCAGGCCATGCAGGCGCGTGCCGCGGGTCTGGCGCCCAGCATCCGGTTCAATCCGATACTGCTCAAGCCCGGCAGCGACCGGACGTCTCAGCTGGTGGTGCGCGGGCGAGTCGCGGGTGCCGTCGGCGCCGCCGGCTACTTCGAGCACCGCGACCGGCTGGCCGAGGTGGTGGCGGGCGAATTATCCTCACTGAGAAGCGAATTCGACGCAGTCATCTGCGAGGGCGCCGGGTCGCCCGCCGAGATCAACCTGCGGGCAACCGATCTGGCCAATATGGGACTGGCGCGGGCCGCGCAGCTGCCTGTCATCGTGGTGGGCGACATCGACCGTGGCGGTCTGCTTGCTCACTTGTTCGGCACGGTGGCGGTGCTCTCACCGGAGGACCAGGCGCTCATTGCGGGCTTTCTGGTGAACAAGTTTCGCGGCGACCCGGCACTGCTCGCGCCCGGGCTGAGGCAACTCGACGAATTGACGGGCAGGCCCACCTACGGCGTCCTCCCCTTCGATGGCGGCTTCTGGCTCGACACCGAGGATTCGGTATCGGTTCAGGCGCACCGCGTCGTCGGGCAACCGCTACCGCCGATCGATGAGCAATGGCTACGGGTCGGGGCGATCCGGTTGCCCCGCATCTCCAACTCGACCGACGTCGAGGCGCTCGCATGTGAACCAGGGGTGCTGGTGCGCTGGGTGACCGATCCCGCCGACCTGCCCGACACCGACGTCGTCGTGATCCCCGGCAGCAAGGCGACCGTTGCGGACCTGACGTGGCTACGCGACCGCGGGCTGGCCGATGGCATCGTCGCGCACGCCCGGTCGGGTGGGCCGGTGCTCGGCATCTGTGGCGGATTCCAGATGTTGTGCCGTCGCATCGACGATCCGGTGGAATCCGGTGCAGGCGGCGTCGACGGCCTCGGTCTGCTCGACGCCGACATCGTGTTCGGGCAAGACAAGGCACTGCGCCGCCACGAGGTCCCGCTACACGGCTACGAAATCCACCACGGCCAGGTGTCGCGATCCGCTGACGACGACTGGCTCGGCGTCGGAATCCGGCGGGCCGCGGTATACGGCACGCACTGGCACGGCCTGCTCGACAACGACGATTTTCGGCGCCGCTGGCTCACCGACACCGCTGCGGCGGCGGGCAGGCATGGATTCACCGTCGCCGACGACGTCGACGTCTCCGCGCGCCGCGATGCTCAACTCGATCTGATGGCCGACTTGATGGCGGCCCACACCGATGTCGACGCGATCCTCGGCCTGCTGGAGGGCGGACCCCCCGAGCGTCCGACCATCGTCAGCGCCCTTGCCTAGGTAGCCTTGTGCCCATGACCAGGCGGCACGTGGCGGCGTGTGCGCTGGCACTTGCCGCGATCACGGCGTTCACCGCCTGTGCGGACACCATCGCAGGACAATCGACCTGGCCCGGTGCCACCCTGGAGGAGGTCGTGCTGACCGCCGAAGACTTCCCGTCGGGCGTACCGTACGGCCGCCTCACCGAGGACCCCGGCCAGCCCGACGGCGCAGGCGGCCCGCCCGCGATGCTGTCGAAGCCCGAAGGCTGCTCCGACGGGCTGACGAGGGTGATCGCCGCATCGGCCGAGCGCGGCCCGGGCAGTGCGGCGAAGTACAGCGTCGACTACGACGGAGCCCGCATCGTGATGACCGTGCTGACATGGAACCTGGACCTGGACAAGCTCGCGGCCACCGCCGAACGGTGTGCCCAGTATCAGACGTTCTTCGACCCGTCGTCGCAGGGCATTCCGATGACCACCACAAAGGTGCCTTCGCCGCGCCCCGACGCGCTGGTGTACAAGCAGACCATGGACCTCAGCGGAGCGATGAGCAGTGTGTTCTTCTCGTTCGAAAACGTCCACGGGATGGCGGCGTTCGGAGTCGCTTTTCCCACACCCAATCCGACGATAGCGGTCAAAGCCGCGCTGCCGCAGACGTTTCTGACCATCACCGGCAAACAGGCCGAACGCCTGCAAGCCGGCTGACCAGCGGGTGACGACCCGCCAAAAAACGCCCGCCGACGGGTTACTGGTTGTAGCGTGGCCAAATGCCTTCGACGATGGTTACCGTCGACGGATTCCCCGTTCCTGTCGATGTCGCCGGCCCGGACAAGGGATCCGTCGTCGTGCTGCTCGGCGCCGCGCAGAATGCGGCGTCGGCGTATGACGCGGTATGCCAGCGGCTGCACACCGCATCGCTACGGACCATCGTCATCACTCCCGACCCACGGTTGAGGGCCAAGTCGGTGGTCGGCATCCTCGACACGCTCGACGTGCAGTGGGGTCTGCTGGTCGGCGACCGCATCGGGGGTGAGCTGGCGTGGGAACTCGCCGCGACCCGGCTGGACCGCTTCATCGGTCTGGTCGTGATCGACCGAGGTCACCCTCGTGTCGCCGACGTCGAAGGCGTCATCCGCGACGAACACTGCCCGCCCGTCGAAATGAACACCACCGCGCTGGTCAGCACCCCTGCGGCACGCACGGTGGCGCGGGCCAGTCAGCGATTCGTGTACGGCGACTTCCGGCTGGTGGACCTCCTCGGGCGGCGCAATGCGCAGGAGTCGACAGCACAGCTGGCCGCCGAGATCGTGATGCGCACCAGCACCTGGTGACAACTAGTCCGGCTGCTCGTCAGGTGTCCACGCCTGCGGTACGGCCGGGCTGCCGGGGAAGAGATAGTCGACGAAGGCCTTCGCGGTGGGCTGCGGCTCGTGGTTCGCCAGGCCCGGGCGCTCATTGGCCTCGATGAATGCGTACTCGTCGCCGGTGACGTCCGGCACGAGCAAGTCGACGCCGGTGACCGGGATGCCGATCGCTTCTGCGGCAGCTACCGCGACATCGCACAGTGTCTGGTTCACCTCTGCGGTGACGTCGTGGATGGTGCCGCCCTGGTGCAGGTTGGCGGTGTGGCGTACGCGCAACCGCTCACCCTCGGGCAGGACGTCGTCGAATGACCAGCCTGCCTCCCTGACCGTCGCTTCGGTGACCTCGTCGACGGGAATCTGGGATTCACCGCCGGTGGCGGCGCTGCGCCGCCGGCTCTGAGCCTCGATGAGTTCACGCACACTGTGATGGCCGGTGCCGACGATCTCCGCCGGTATCCGCAGCGCGGCGGCGACGACCTTGCCGTCGATGACCACAAGCCGCAGATCGTCACCCGGCGCACGCTGCTCGATCAGCACCTCGGGGTGCTGCTCGCGGGCGCGCGCCAGCGCCGCATCGAGTTCCTCATCGCCGTCCACCCCGACGGTGATGCCCTTGCCCTGCTCTCCCCGCGTCGGCTTCACCACGACGTCGCCTACCTCGGCCCGGAAGGCGTAGTCGTCCTCGTCGAACGTCGCCAGCCGGCCTTTCGGTACGACGATTCCGGCCTCGGCCACCAAGCGCCGGGTCAGTCTCTTGTCGTCGCATCGACTCATCGCCACAGCGGAGGTGTACTCCGACAACGACTCTCGGGTGACCACGCTGCGGCCGCCGTGCGACAGCCGCATTTCACCGGCTTCGGCGTCGAGCACCTCCACCCAGATGCCGCGCCGCAACGCTTCGTCGGCGATGATGCGCGCGTACGGGTTGAGGTCGTCGACGGTCTCCGGCGGGTGCGTGAACAGTGGTTCGTTGATCGCGTTCTTGCGTTTGACCGCGAGCACCGGAACGCGCTGAAATCCCAGCTTTTCGTACAGGGCGATCGCTGCGGCGTTGTCGTGTGCGACCGAAAGGTCCATGTATGCGCGACCGCGGTCCCGGAAGTCGTCGGCGAGGGCGCGGGTGAGCGCAGCGCCCACACCGGGCAGGCTGGACGTCGGGTCGACGGCCAGTGTCCACAGGCTCGAGCCGTTCTCGGGGTCGGCGAACAACCTTTCATGGTCGACGCCCGTGACGGTGCCGACGATGCTGCCGTCGTCATCGCGGACCGCGACGAGGTAGTCCACCGCCTTGTTGTCCTGCTGGTTGTGCCAGATGATGTCGACCGGCGCGGGCACCATTCCACACCGCACGTAGACGCGATTGATGGTGTCGGCCTCGTCCTCGCTGCTCAACGGCCGGACGGTGAAGCCGGACGGCGCCGGAGCGGGCTCGTCGTCCTCGGTGAACCGCAGCCGGTAGGTGTGGCTCGGGTCGATGAAGAGTTCCGCGGGGGCGAGCGATACCAGTACGTGAGACTCGCGGGCGTAGATGCAGATGTCGCGGCGCCCGTGGGTTTCTCCGCGCAGGACCTCGGCGAGCTGTCCGGCGTCTGCGAAGGTCTGACCGAAAATCAGTCGCCCCCAGCCGAGTTCGAGCACCACGTCATTGGCCATGACGTCGACCATGTGCTGCGGGGAGGCGTCGTGCAGGCCGAGGGTGATCGCCTCGGAATTGTCGGTCGCCTTCGGGCCGGGATTCATGCAGCTGTCCCCGAGACGCCGTGCTTTTGCAGCCACAGCTCCAGCAGCGCGATCTGCCAGAGTTCGTTTCCGCGCAAC
The DNA here is from genome assembly GCA_963713225.1 of uncultured Actinomycetota bacterium. Lineage (GTDB taxonomy): Bacteria > Actinomycetota > Actinomycetes > Mycobacteriales > Mycobacteriaceae > Mycobacterium. The sequence continues at coordinate 273,554 of CAVQLB010000012.1, forward strand.
GGAGTCAGCCGGCCGTTGGGGTCGGCGAGAAGCCGATCGACCGCCTCGGGGCGGAACAGGCCGCGCTCCTTGGCCGCGGGAGCATAGAGCGCGTCGCGGACCAGGTCGAGGTACGGACCCTCGAGGTGGGTGAGTGCAGGCACCGGAAAATATCCCTTGGGACGGTCGATCACGTCGGCTGGGATTACCCGCCGTGCAGCCTCTTTAAGCACGCCCTTGCCCTCGTGCGCCGTCTTGAGCTCGGGCGGGCACGTGGCGGCGAGCTCGACGAGCTCGTGGTCGAGGAACGGCACCCGGCCCTCGAGGCCCCATCCCATGGTCATGTTGTCGACGCGTTTGACCGGATCGTCCACCAGCATCACGGTGGTGTCGAGCCGCAGCGCACGGTCGACGCCCGTCTGGGCGCCCCGCCGGGCGAAGTGGTCCGTGACGAACCCGCCGCTCGGATCGCTCTCGGCCAGATAGGAAGCCGACACGAGTGCGGCGACGCCCGCCGGGTCTCGGTCGAAGAACGCCTTGCGGTAGCTGGCGACCGAGCCCTCGAGCGAGGCGGCTTCGGGTTCACCCATCGGGGGATACCAGTGGTAGCCGGCGAACACCTCGTCGGCGCCCTGCCCGGATTGCACCACCTTGACGTGTTTGGCCACTTCCTGGCTTAGCAGATAGAAGGCCACGCAGTCGTGGCTGACCATCGGCTCGCTCATCGCGCCGATCGCGCCGTCGAGAGCGGGCAGCATCCGGTCGGTGCCGATGCGGATCTGGTGATGGTCGGTGTCGAAGCGCTCGGCGATGATGTCCGAGTACTTGAATTCGTCGCCCTTGACGCCGCCGACGGATTCGAAGCCGATGGAGAAGGTCTTCAGCCCGTGCTGACCGGCTTCGGACAACAGCCCGACGATCAGGCTGGAGTCGACGCCGCCCGACAGCAGGCATCCGACGGGCACGTCGGCGACGAGCCTGCGCTCGACCGCGAGCCGCAGTGAGGCGAGAACCGCGTCCTCCCAATCGCGTTCGGACCAGTCCGCCCTGTCGTCGCGGCGGCTGAAGTCGGGCTCCCAATACGTGGTCGTGGTGCGGCGACCGTCCGGCTCGATCGCGACGAGTGAGGCAGGCGGGATCTTGCTCACTCCGCGCAAGATGGTGCGGGGTGGCGGTACGACGGAGTGGAACGTCAAATAGCTGTGCAGCGCAACCGGATCGATCCGGGTGTCGACGCCGCCGCCGGCCAGTAGCGCGGGCAGCGACGAGGCGAAGCGCACGCGGTGCGCGTCTTCGGTGATGTAGAGGGGTTTGATGCCGAGCCGGTCACGCCCGAGTAGCACCCGGCCGCTGTCGCGCTCGACGATCGCGAACGCGAACATGCCCTTCAAGTGGTCGACGAAGCGGTCGCCCCACCGGTGGTAGGCCTTCAGCAACACCTCGGTGTCGGAGGTGGAGAAGAACCGGTAGCCGTGGTCGCTCAGCTCGCGCCGCAGCTCCTGATAGTTGTAGATGCAGCCGTTCCAGGCGATGGCGAGGCCGAGTTCGGAATCGACCATCGGCTGCGCGCCGGCCTCGGACAGGTCGATGATCTTCAGCCGACGGTGCCCGAGGGCCACGCGGCCCTGGGACCACACACCCGCCCCGTCCGGGCCGCGGGGTGCCATCGCCTCGGCCATGGCCGACACCGCGGCAATATCGGGTGTTCGGCCGTCGAGTCGCACCTCGCCGGTGGCTCCACACATCAGTTCGACCCTACCGGGTGGTGCCCAATCCGGCGTGGCTTGGTCAATCCGGTGCTACCGGCGCTACGAAACGCCTTCCAACTCGCCGGTTTCGTCGACCTGCTTGATCGGTCCGGTGAACCAGTTCTTCACGGACACGTGCCAGTAGATGTAGAGCAGGATCAACACGCCACCGACCAAGAGCGGGGTGTAGTTGACGAACTTCCACTCGAAGCTCGGATCCCACGGCATACCGCCCAGCGAGGTCGGGAACATCGCGATGATCGACGTGATGATGATCTCGATAATCGCGACGGGCGCCATCCACTTGTGGTGGCCACGCAGGTTCCATCGCCCGACCGGGAAGGCGTCACCCATCCGCCAGCGAAGGTAGATCGGGACCATGAAGCATAGGTACAGACCGACCACGCCGATCGAGACCACCGCGAAGAAGGCGATCGGGACAGGTGCGCCGTTGATGTCGACCTCTACCAGAGCGGGCAACGTGATGACTGCGGCGAGCACCGCGGTGATCATGACTCCGTGGGCGGGAATCTTCTTCGAACTCAACGCCGACCACAGCTGGTGACCCGGCACCGCCCGGTCGCGGCTGAACGCGAACAACATTCGCGATGCGCTGGTCTGGCACGCCGTGGTGCAGAAGAACTGACCCGCGGTGGAGATCAGCAGGACTATCGCGACCCACTTGGAGTCCATCGCCTGATTGAAGATCGTCACCACCGCGCCGCCGCCCGCCGACACCTCATCGGAATCCTGAACCGCGAACAGGAATGACAGCAGCAGGATCCAGCCACCGATGGCCGAGTAGAAGATCGACCGCCAGATGCCCTTGGCCGCGCCGTCGGCTGCACTCTTGGTCTCCTCCGAGAGGTGCGCGGACGCGTCGTAGCCGGTGATCGTGTACTGGGTCAGGATCGCTGCGATCGGCAGGCAGAAGAACAGGAAGCCAATGCTCGAGGTCGAGCCGCCGAACATGCCGCTGTTGTTGATGGTCTTGGCGAAGACGTCGCTGAAACTGGCGTGCTGCTCGGGGATCAGGAACAGGATCAGGATCACCGCGGCGGCGCCCGCCACATGCCACCACACCGAGATGTTGTTGATGACGGCCAGCAGATGGCTGGAGAAGATGTTGATGATCGCCGAGGCCGCCAGGATGATGACGAACAGGATGAATGTCCGCGTCAGGCTGTAGCCGTTGAGCCAGGTCTCGCTGAACGTGCCGAGCGTCAGGTCGAGGAACGTCGCGCAGCCATAGGCGACCGAGGCCAGGATGGCGATCAGACCGATCAGGTTCAGCCAGCCGGTGTAAAAGCCCGCCTTGGGCCCACCCAGTTTGCTTGCCCACCAATAGATTCCGCCCGACGTGGGAAACGCCGACACCAACTCGGACATGCACAGCCCGATGATCAGGATGAAGATCGAGACGAGCGGCCAGCCCCAGGCGATCGCCGCGGGCCCGCCGTTGTTCCAGCCGAGGCCGAACGACGTGAAGCAGCCCGCCAGGATCGAGATGATCGAGAACGAGATCGCGAAGTTTGAGAATCCCGACCAGGAGCGCGACAACTCCTGGACATAGCCGAGGCTGGCGAGATGTTTCTCGTCGTCGTCTAGGTGTTCATGGCCCTCTGGCACGGCGATTCTCCTTCGCGGGGGGGTGGGGACAGAACTCGCATAGGCACAATAAAGCGCCAAAGGTCTGTTGTCCTACCTTTGGGGGTGACGAATGCGTAAATCTTCACGCTAGGTCGTTGACCTGGCAACCGTCCAGAGTTATCGTCCAAGTTGTCTGACAACTTTCGCTCAAACACCAATGGAAAGCCAGGAGGAGCGATGGCGGAGAACACGCGGGCAGTCGGATCGGTCACCTACCGAGAAGCCGGCTCGGGCTATTTCGAAAAACGGAAACTGCGCCGTCATGCCGCGTTCTGGTCGCTTTGGGCACTGGGTGTCGGAGCGGTCATCTCGGGCGACTTCTACGGCTGGAACCTCGGCCTGGATGCCGGTGGCTTCGGCGGTCTGCTGATCGCCGCGATCATCATCACGATCATGTATTACGGCCTCTGCTTCTCCATCGCGGAGATGTCGCCTGCCCTGCCGCACACCGGCGGCGCCTACTCGTTCTCCCGATCGGCGATGGGCCCGTGGGGCGGCTTCATCACCGGGTTGGCCGAGAACATGGAGTACGTGATCACCCCCGCGGTGGTCGTCGGCGCGATGGGCTTCCTCTCGCATGACATCGTGTTCGACCTGACCGGAGCCGACGGGTGGTGGAACAGCCCGGTGTTGTGGTGGGCCGTCTACTACATCATCTTCGTCGGGATCAACATCCTCGGCATCGAGATCACCATGCGGTTCACCGTGTTGGTCACCGTCGCGGCGCTGGCCATCCTCGCGTTCTTCTTCCTCGCCGTTATCTTCAGCGGGAAATTCGACGCCAGCCTGCTGACCAACATTCCGCCGGAGGAGGGGGAAAGCAGCTTCCTGCCGAAGGGCATCGCCGGAATCTTCCCAGCGCTACCGTTCGCGATCTGGTTCTACCTGGCGATCGAGGAACTGCCGTTGGCCGCCGAGGAATCCCACGATCCCAAGCGTGACATCCCCCGCGCGACGATCTGGGGCCTGACCACGCTGATGGTGTTCGCCTTCGGCATCCTGTTCCTGAACACCGGTGTCGGCGGCGGCGCCGCGGAGATCGGAACGTCGGCGACGCCGTTCTTCGACGGGTTCAAGGCGGTATTCGGCGAAGGTGCAGGGGCTTCCCTGCTGGGACTGCTCGCGCTGATCGGGCTGATCGCCAGCTTCTTCACGATCATCTACGCCTACGGCCGCAACACCTACTCGCTATCGCGTGCGGGCTACTTCCCGCAGAGCCTGTCGATCACGCACCCGACCAGGAACACACCGTACGTCGCGCTCATCGTCGGCGCGGTGATCGGATACGCCCTGTCGCTCGTCATCTATTTCGCCGGGCAGAGTGAGAACGCGCTGGCGGGCAAGATCGTCGGCGCGCTGCTGTACATGGCGGTGTTCGGCGCGGTGATCTCGTATTTCATGCAGTGCCTGGCGTTCATCGTGCTGCGCCGCAGGCTGCCGAACATCGAGCGGCCGTACCGCAGCCCGGTGGGTGTCTGGGGCGCGGCGATCGCGGGCGCGATCGCCTTGGTGGCGCTCGTCTCGCTGTTCCTCAACGACGACTACCGGCCGGGTGTCTACGGGACGTTGGTCTACTTCATCATCGGCATCATCTACTTCGCGGTCCGGGGGCGGCACAAGCTGGTGCTGTCGCCGGAAGAGGAGTTCGCGATGTCGCACGGTAAGCACGGCGCGAACCTGCAGGAAGAGGGCTACGGTACGGTCTCGGTCGCCGACATCTCGGCGGACGAACCGCCGGCTCGGTCACAATGATGTGACCGGCGGGGAGGACATCCGCCCAATCCTCCCCGCACACCGTGCCTTTCAAAATATTTCGTCAGTCCCTGAGCTTCTTGAGTTATCCGCCGTTCTGAGGGGGAGTCGTGTCTCTGGTCCTGGGAGTCGATGTCGGCTCGCAGAGCATCAAGGCCGTGATCGTCGACGAGGCAGGCGAGGTCGTGTCCTCCGGCTCGGCGCCGCTGACCATGGTTCACGAACACCACGGTTGGGCCGACCAGGACCCGTACTCCTACTGCACGGCACTGCGCGACGCCGTCCGCGCGGCGATGCACGGTGTGCAGGCAGATCGCGTGGTGGCCATGGGCCTTGGCAGTCAGGTCGACGGGGTCGTCGCGTGCGATGCCGTCGGTGCACCGCTGCGACCGGCGATCATCTGGCTCGACAAGCGTGCCACCGACGAGTGTGACCGACTGGTGGACGCGGTGGGCTCCGACGTCCTTGAAGAACGCACCGGGCTGGTGGCCGACGCATCGCACAGCGCGCCGAAGATGATGTGGATCCGCGACCACGAACCGCAGATTTGGGAGCGCGCCGCGATGCTGGCGCCGGTCGGATCGTATGTGCTGCACCATCTTACCGGTTCGCACGCCCAGGACGCCGCGAACGCGTCGTCGACGATGGTGTACGACGTCGCGGAGGGCGACTTCGACGCCGAACTGTGTGAGGCCGCAGGCCTTGACCCGGCGATGCTGCCGCCGGTCCGCCCCTCGACGGAGGTGGTGGGCACACTCCGGCGCGACATCGCCGCGGAATTCGGGTTGAGCACCGAGTGCGCGGTGGTCGTCGGAACCGGCGATGAGCACGCCGCGTCGGTCGGGGCGGGTGCGATCGAGCCAGGTGTCGTCGTCGACGTCACCGGAACTGCCGAGCCGGTGACGACGGTCGGGTCGGATCCCGTCCGCGACCCTCTCGGCGTGGTGGAGACCCACGGGCATGCCGTGCCCGGGTCGTGGCTGATCGAAAATCCCGGATTCGTCAGCGGCGGCAGCACCCTGTGGCTGGCCGACGGGCTGCTCGGCGTTCCGCAGGGAGACGTCTTCGCCATGGCGCGGCAGGCGCCGCCGGCCAGCGACGGGGTGCTGTTCCTGCCTGCGCTGTCGGGGTCGACCGCGCCGCGGTGGAACGACGCGATGCGGGGCGCATTCCTCGGGCTCGCAATGAACCACACGTCGGCGCACGTCGCGCGCGCCGTGCTCGAAGGATGCGCATATGCGTTGCGCGACATCGTGGATCGACTCGCCGCGCTCGGGCTCGGGCACGGCGAGGTGCGGATCGTCGGCGGCGGTGCGCGCGATGACCTCTGGGCGGCGATCAAGGCCGATGTGCTCGGCAGGCCCGTGCGCCGCGTCCTGACCCAGGAGGCGACGGCCGTCGGCGCAGCCATGGTCGCCGGGGTCGGCGCAGGCGTGTTCGGTGATTTCACAGCGGCATCGGTTGCGGTGCATCTGGATCCGGAGACGATCGACCCCGACCCCGAGGCGCAACGTCAGTACGCCGACGCGTATTGCCGCTACCGCGCCGCATTCGACGCCGTCGAGTCAGCGTTGTGCCGATGATCCCCGAACCGAACGCGATCCTCGCGGCCCTCCGCGAGAAGGGCTTCAGCGACCTGCCCGACATCGACGTCCGTGTCGGCGCGTCGATTCTGGCCGACGCGGTCGCCGACGCCTGCGCATCGCCCGGCGCGCCTGCACCGATCATCGTCAGCGACGGCGGGCCGTACCGGACGCCTGCCGGGCCGGTCGTCGACCGGCTCGCCGAGCAGCTCGGTGATTGCCCGGTCATCCAGCTCGGCACGGGCACGGTGCGCGCCGACGAGGATACCGTCGAACGTGCCGTGGCCGAAGTGGGCGGAGACCGGCTGCTCATCTCGGTGGGCGCCGGCACGCTGACCGACATCGCGAAGGTCACTGCCGCGCGCACCGGCAGCCGCCATATGGCAGTCCAAACCGCCTGCAGCATCAACGGTTTCATCGCCGACCGCAGCGTCCTGGTCATCGCGGGGGCGAAGCGCACCGTGGTCTCGCGATGGCCGGACATGCTGGTTGCCGACTCCGACATCCTCGTCGCGGCGCCCGCGAAGCTGAACCTCGCCGGGGTGGGTGACCTGTCCACGGTCCCCAACGCGGTCGCGGAGTGGCAACTCGCGGCCCGGCTCGGTCACGGACCCGGATACGACGCCGCCGTCGTCGAGCCGGTCCTTGCCGCGATGCCCGCGCTCCCGTCGCTCGCCCAGGCCACCCGCGACGCCGAGCCGGCCGGTCTGGCCGATCTGGCCAGGCTGCTTGCGGGCAGCGGCCTTTCGATGGGGATCGTCGGCTCGACGGCACCCGCGTCGGGCAGTGAGCATGCAGTGTCGCACCTGCTGGAGATGGCGTTGGCCCAACGGCACGGACCCGGTGCCCCGCACGGCATGCAGGTGACGGTCGCGACGAGGCTGGCCCTGCGGGTGTGGCAGCTCGTCGACAGCACGATCCGGTCGGGGAGCGCGCAGATCCGGGTGGCCGACGAAGCGACGAGTCGGGATGCGGTGGCACTTGCCTTCGCCGAACTCGGCGCAAAAACGGTCGACGAGTGCTGGACCGCCTACTCCAAGAAACGCAACTGGCTGCTTGCCCACCAGTCGGATGTCGAGGCGATGGTCGCCGAATGGGACGCGTTCACGCGAATGATCACGCTGCCTACACCCGAACAGTTCGACGAGGTGAGCCATGCGAGCGGTCTCCCGACGCGCGCAGAAGATCTCGGCGCGGGGTATGACGACCGGCTGCTGTTCTGGGCGCTGAGAAATTCCTATCTGCTGCGGGAGCGGCTCTCGATCGTCGATCTCGCCGACATGCTCGGCGCCTGGTCCGACGAGTCGGCGCGGTCGATCGTCGCCGACGCCGAAAAGGGATGAAGGAGAACTGATGGCCCATTTCGTGTTCATGCTCACCCACGGCGACCGAACCGTCGACAACGCGGCCGAGATCATGCCGACGCTCGCCGACACCGGCCTGCGCTACGTCGGATTCAAGGACGTCGGTGCGGACCTTGCCCGACAACGTGAGCTGACAGCACTTGCCCACGACGCCGGATTCGAGGTGATGCTCGAAGTCGTGTCGACCAGCAAGGAGGCCGAGCTGGCGTCACTGCATTCGGCGGCACAGGCCGGATTCGACTGGGTGCTCGGCGGCACTCATGGTGCGGAGACGGCAGGCATGCTGCCGGACGGCGTGAAGTACTGCCCGTTCCCCGGACGGGTCGTCGACCACCCGAGCGTGCTGCTCGGCACGATCGACGAGATCGCTGCCGATGCGGAACGACTGACCGGGCTCGACCACGTCAGTGGACTCGACCTGCTGGCCTATCGCCATCCGACCGCCGACATCCTCGAACTGATCCGCAGGGTGACAGCGAGTTCGAGCGGGCCGGTCATCGTCGCGGGATCCATCGCCAGCGTCGAGCGGGCCGTTGCGGTCAGCGAGGCCGGCGCGTGGGGATACACCATCGGCAGCGCCATCTTCGACGGCCTGCTGCCGGGCGCACCGTCCATCGCCGATCAGGTTCGCCGGGTCCTCGAGGAGACGGCCGCTGCGTCCGACGCGTCGCACGAAACCCACACGTAGGCTCGTGAGATGCCCGGGCAGACGTTGCTCGCCGACCGGCTGCGCGACGAGCTGCTGGAAGAAATAACCAGTTCGCAGCTGCAGCCCGGGGCCAAGCTGCCGACCGAGGGCGAACTGGCGAAACGCTTCGGAGTCTCTCGGGCGACGGTGCGGGAAGCGGTCCGCGGCCTGGTCGAGGCGGGCTACGTCAGCCGTCGTCGCGGTTCGGGCAGCTATGTCGCCGACCGTCGGCGCATGCCGCACGGGCTCGACTCGACGCTGAGCTACCTCGCGATGATCGAGAGCGCCGGTGCACACGCCGGGATGCGCGTGCTTGACGCGGCCTTGGAGCAGGTCTCGAAGATCGACGGTGCACTGCAACTCAGTCGGGGCGACACGGTGTTGGCGGTGGAGCGCGTACGGACGGCCGACGAGCAGCCGGTGATCTACTCACGCGACCGCATACCGGCGCGGCTGCTGAGATCGGATCTCGATCTGAAAAACCTCGACCCCTCGCTGTTCGCGCTGCTGCGTTCCTCGGGGCACGCCGCCGACCATGCGACGGCGACCCTGCGCGCCGTCGCCAGCACCAGCCAAACGGCGAAAGTGCTCAACATCCGGCGAGGCAAGCCGCTCCTCTACATCGAGGAGATCGACTACGACGTCGACGGAAAGCCGGTGATGTTGTCCCAGGAGTGGCACGTCTCCGAGGCGTTCGATGTCCGGATAAACCGACAGGCGCACGCCAGATAGAGTATCTATTGGTCTGATGTCCTACCTTTAGAAAGCTTAGGAGTCGGTGATGAGCACAACGCCGGGCATATTGCCGCAGGCCGAGCTGGAACAGATGGTCGCCGACGGGGACATCGACACCGTGATCGTGGCGTTCTGCGACATGCAGGGCCGGCTGACCGGCAAGCGCGTCGGCGCCCGGTTGTTCGTCGAGGACGTGGCGGCCCACGGCGCGGAATGCTGCAACTACCTGCTCGCCGTCGACGTCGACATGAACACCGTCGACGGATATGCGATCTCCAGTTGGGAGACCGGTTACGGCGACATGGTGATGACGCCGGACTTCTCCACGCTGCGCCTGCTGCCGTGGCTGCCCGGCACCGCGATGGTGATGGCGGACTTGTCCTGGACCGATGGGAAGCCGGTGACCCAGGCCCCGCGCAGCATCCTGAACAAGCAGATCGCCCGGCTGGCCGACAAGGGGCTTGTGCCGTATGTGGGGACCGAGCTGGAGTTCATGGTCTTCGACGACTCCTTCCGCGACGCGTGGGCGGCCGGCTACCGCGGTTTGAAACCGGCGACCGACTACAACGTCGACTACGCGATGCTGGCGTCGACCCGGATGGAGCCACTCTTGCGCGACATCCGGCTCGGCATGACCGGCGCGGGCATGTACTGCGAGGGGGTGAAGGGCGAGTGCAACTGCGGGCAGCAGGAGATCGCGTTCCGCTATGACCACGCCCGCGTCACCTGCGACAACCACACCATCTACAAGAACGGTGCCAAGGAGATCGCCGACCAGCACGGCAAGAGCCTCACGTTCATGGCGAAATTCGATGAGCGCGAAGGGAACAGCTGCCACATCCATATCTCGTTGCGCGGTGACGACGGCGGCGCGGTGTTCGCCGACTCCGGCGCCCCCGACGGAATGTCGGCGATGTTCCGCAGCTTCATCGCGGGCCTACTCGCGACGCTTCGTGAGTTGACGCTGTTCTATGCCCCGAACATCAACTCCTACAAGCGATTCGTCGAAGGCAGCTTCGCGCCGACGGCGATCGCATGGGGGATGGACAACCGGACCTGCGCATTGCGGGTCGTCGGCCACGGCCACGGCATGCGGGTCGAATGCCGGGCGCCGGGCGGGGATGTCAACCAGTACCTCGCGGTGTCGGCGCTCATCGCGGGCGGCCTGCACGGTATCGAGCAGGAGCTCGAACTGCCGGAGGCGGCGGCGGGCAACGCCTACACCAGCGGCGCCGAATGCCTGCCGACCACGTTGACCGAAGCCGCCGAGCTCTTCGACAAGTCTCAAATTGCCCGCGAAGCATTCGGCGACGACGTCGTCGACCACTACCTCAACCACGCCCGCATCGAATTGACCGCGTTCAATTCCGCGGTGACCGACTGGGAAAGGGTGCGCGGCTTTGAGCGGCTATAACGTGCGACCCGTGCTCGGGCTCACCACGTATCTGCAGCAGGCGCAGACGGGTATCTGGGATGTGCACGCAAGCTTTCTGCCGGCCATCTACATGGAGGGTGTGAACCTTGCGGGTGGGACGGCGGTGCTTCTGCCGCCGCAACCCACCGATGCCGCCGACCGCGTGCTGGACGGGCTGGACGGGCTGATCATCACCGGCGGCCGCGATATGGACCCGGCCGGCTATGGCCAACAACGTCATCCGGCCACCGACGAGCCCGTGCAGGCCAACCGCGAGCGCGATGCCTGGGAGATCGCACTGATCAACTCTGCGCTGCGGCGCGGCATGCCGGTGCTGGGCATCTGCCGAGGCGCCCAGGTGGTCAATGTGGCGCTCGGCGGCACGCTGCACCAGCACCTGCCCGACGTGATCGGGCACACGCGCCACCAGCAGGGCAATGCGGTGTTCTCCACGTCGGTGGTCCGCACGGTGCCGGGCACCAGGCTGGCCGCGCTGATCGGGGAGACGTCGGATGCGCAGTGCTACCACCACCAGGCGATCGATCGGGTCGGCCAAGGCCTCATCGTCAGCGCGCAGGATGCGGACGGGGTGATCGAGGCGGTCGAAATCCCTTCCGGGGCGAGCGGAGCGACGGGACATGAGTCAGAGAACTTCGTTCTGGCGGTGCAGTGGCATCCCGAGGAGCGTCTCGACGATCTTCGGCTGTTCGTCGCGGTGGTTGAGGCCGCCGCCCGATATGCGACCGGAAAGGTAAGCGCGTGACTGCGGACGCGAGGAGCACAACAACAGCTGCCTCCACTCTGATCAACCCCGCAACGGGGGAGGAGCTGCGCACGGTCGAGCAGACCACCGCCGAGGGCGTCGACGACGCCGTGGCACGCGCTGTTGCCGCCCAAAAGGACTGGGCGAGACTGGCGCCCGCCGACCGGGCCGGCGCCCTGCGATCCTTCGCGGCTGTGGTGGACGCCCACGTGGACGAGTTGGCGGCGTTGGAGATCGCCAACTCCGGACACCCGATCAGCAACGCGGAGTGGGAGGCCGGCCACGTCCGCGATGTGTTGCAGTTCTATTCCGCCAGCCCGGAACGCTTGTCGGGCAAGCAGATTCCGGTCGCGGGCGGCCTGGACGTGACGTTCAACGAGCCGCTCGGCGTTGTCGGGGTGATCACCCCGTGGAACTTTCCGATGACGATCGCGTCCTGGGGTTTCGCGCCAGCCCTGGCCGCGGGTAACGCGGTGCTGGTGAAGCCGGCCGAGTGGACACCGTTGACCACGATCCGGCTCGGCGAGTTGGCGCTGGAGGCCGGACTACCCGACGGCCTGCTGCAGGTGTTGCCCGGCAAGGGATCGGTGATCGGCGAACGCTTCGTCACGCACCCCGACGTCCGCAAGATCGTGTTCACCGGTTCGACCGAGGTCGGCATCGGGGTCATGGCCGGCGCGGCCAAGCAGATCAAGCGGGTGACGCTCGAACTCGGCGGCAAGAGTGCCAACGTCGTCTTCGACGACTGCGATCTGGAGAAGGCGGCGGCCACCGCACCCTACGGCGTGTTCGACAACGCCGGGCAGGACTGCTGTGCGCGCAGCCGGATCCTGGTGCAGCGCAACGTCTATGACCGCTTCATGGAGCTGTTGGAGCCGGCCGTGAAGGGAGTCGTCGTCGGCGACCCCGCGTCCAAGGACACCGAGATGGGCCCGTTGGTGTCGAAGAAGCACTGGGATAGCGTCGCCTCCTACGTCCCCGATGACGCGCCCGTCGCGTTCCGCGGCAGTGCACCGACCGGTCCCGGATTCTGGTTCCCGCCGACGGTGCTGACTCCCAAGCGCTCCGACCGCACGGTCACCGAGGAGATTTTCGGCCCCGTTGTCACGGTGCTGCCGTTCGACGACGAGGCCGACGCCATCGGCTTGGCCAACGACAGCCCCTACGGCTTGTCCGGATCGATCTGGACCGACAACCTGTCGCGGGCGTTACGCGTCTCCCGTGCCGTGGAAAGCGGCAATCTGTCGGTCAACTCGCACTCGTCGGTGCGCTACAACACGCCGTTCGGCGGCTTCAAACAGTCCGGGCTGGGACGTGAGCTGGGACCCGATGCGCCGCTGCACTTCACGGAAACGAAGAACGTCTTCTTTGCGATCGGAGCTCACTGATGGACCTGACTCAGCGACTGGCGGACAAGGTCGCCGTCATCACCGGAGGCGCCAGCGGCATCGGACTGGCGACCGCCAAGCGGATGTGGGCCGAGGGCGCCACGATCGTGATCGGTGACATCGACCCGGCCGCAGGCAAGCCCGTCGCCGACGAACTCGAGGGTTTGTTCGTGCCCGTCGACGTGTCCGACCAGGTCGCGGTCGACACGCTTTTCGACACCGCCGCCAAAACATACGGGTCGGTCGACATCGCGTTCAACAACGCAGGCATCTCACCGCCCGACGACGACCTCATCGAAAACACCGAACTCGATGCGTGGCAGCGGGTTCAGGACATCAATCTCAAGTCGGTGTACCTGTGCTGCAAGGCCGCACTTCGACACATGGTCCCGCAGCAGAAGGGCTCGATCATCAACACCGCATCGTTCGTCGCGGTGATGGGATCGGCGACGTCGCAGATCAGCTACACCGCATCGAAGGGCGGCGTGCTTGCGATGTCTCGTGAACTGGGCGTGCAGTTCGCGCGCCAGGGCATCCGGGTCAACGCGCTGTGCCCGGGACCGGTGAACACGCCGCTGCTGCAGGAACTCTTCGCCAAGGATCCCGAGCGGGCGGCCCGCCGGTTGGTGCATGTGCCGCTGGGCCGGTTCGCCGAACCCGAGGAGCTCGCCGCCGCGGTGGCATTCCTTGCCAGCGACGACGCATCGTTCATCACCGCATCCTCATTCCTGGTCGACGGCGGCATCGCCTCGGCCTACGTCACGCCGCTGTAGTCATGACGGCCGATCCGGACGTCCCACTCGCAGGCGAGGCACTGCTGCGTCCGGTCCGGCCCGGAAATGCCTTCGAGGACACCGTCGGTCGGCTCCTGCAGACCATTCGGCTGGGTGTTCTGCAGCCGGGTGAGTCGTTGCCGCCGGAACGTGAATTGGCCGCTCGGCTTGGGGTCAGCCGCGACACTGTCCGGGAGGCGATCAAATCGCTGTCGGACGCCGGCTACCTGGTGTCGCGACGCGGCCGCTACGGCGGCACGTTCTTGGCCGAGCCGCTGCCGGCGCACACCGGCGACAGTCCCGGCGTGACGCGTGCCGAGATCGACGACGCGCTGCGGCTGCGCGAGATCCTGGAGGTGGGCGCCGCGCGGATGGCGGCCAGCCGGACATTCACCGCCGCCGAGCGGGAGGCGCTGTGGGCGCGGATGACGGATGTCCGCGGAGCACCTGCCGCCGACTACCGGCGGCTGGACTCGCGGCTCCACCTGGCCATCGCCGAGGCGGCCGGATCGCCGTCGCTGGTGCCGCTGCTGGCCGAGAACCGGATGCGGCTCAACGGGTTGCTCGACCAGATCCCCCTGCTGTCGCGCAACATCGCGCATTCCGACGAACAGCACGAGGCGATCGTGATGGCCATCTTGGCCGGCGACTGCGACGGCGCCGCGGCCGCGATGCTGGCCCATGTTGCGGGGTCGGCGGCGCTTCTGCACGGCTTCCTGGACTGAAACGCGGTACGGCTGACACGAAACGGGCCCGGCGCAACATCCTTCGTCGCCCCGGGCCCGTTCGGGGAGGTCAGAAAGTGCCCTTGACCACGTTGGTGTTCTGAATCCTGCTGCCGCAGTCGCCGTCGACGAAGCGGGCCCGGACGAACACCTCGTCGGTTCCGTCCTTGTCCTCGTCGAGGACGCTCGCAGGCACGACGAACTGCTGCAGGTACTCCAGGCCCCGATCCGTTGCCCGGACAAACCCGTCGATGTCCTCGTGGACTCCTGGGTAGTTGCGGTCGAACAGGTACTGCTCGCCACCGTCGTCGCCCCAGACGATGTAGTGCATCCCGCCGCAACCGGCGCTGAGGTTGTTGAGGTACCCAACCGCATCCGGCTTCTGCATCGGATACACACCCTGCACGATTACTCGGTTCTGGCCGGGGCCGGTGATGTTCTGGTCGACGATCGTCAGCTGCGAGCCGGGGGATTGCGAAGGCGCGGCCGAGGCTGGCGCCAGGCCGGCGGTCATTCCGAAGACGGCGGCGGTCATGGCCGCGCCGCCCATCAGTTTCGTGATCTTCGTGCGCGTGTTCATGGAATTGCTCCAGTGCTCGTGGGCGTGGGTGGCCCGGGTTGTCAGACAACTTGACCCTCTGTGGTGGCAGTTCGATGAGCCTGATGTAACTGTGAAATAGCCAGGTCAGAGGATTTCTGGCGGCAATTTGCCAGACATATTGCGCGGCCTGGTAAAAGCTGTAAGCGTGGCAGTCGAGTTCCGGATCCTCGGCGATGTCGAGGCGCGGGCTGACGGGCAACGGCTCGACATCGGCCCTGCTCGCCAGCGCTGTGTTCTGGTGGCTTTGCTCATCGACGCGAATCGCCCGGTCCCGGCCGACCAGCTGATCGATCGCATCTGGTCCGAGGAATTGCCACACCGGGCGCGAAACTCGTTGGCCGGCTACCTATCCAGGCTTCGGCAGGTCATTGCCGGCGACGATGTCGAGATCGCCCGGCGGTCCGGCGGTTATGTGCTGACGACCGATCCGCTGTCAATTGACCTGCACCGCTTTCGCCAACTGGCCGGCCAAGCCCGTGCGGCAACGGATCCGGTGGACGCCGACGCGTTGTTCGAGCAAGCATTGGGGCTGTGGCGCGGTGTCCCGTTCTCATCGCTCGACACGCCGTGGATCAACGATGTCCGCACCGCGCTTGAGGCCGAGTGGCTTGCGGTGACTCTTGACGGCAACGACGCGGGCCTGAAAGCGGGACGCCACGGCGAGCTGTTGCCAGCGCTCACGGCGATGTTTTCTGACCATCCGCTCGACGAACGCCTGGCCGGACAGCTCATGCTGGCCCAATTCCGTTGTGGGCGGCAGGCAGACGCGCTCGAGAACTTCCGCGTGATGCGGGATCGGCTCGTCGAAGAGCTGGGCGCGGACCCCGGCCCGGCGCTGCGCCAGGTGTACCAGCAGATCCTCGACGGCGATCCCGGTCATGACGTTCCGTCACCCGCGCCGCATGCTGCCATCGCCACTCGGTCGCGGGCGGGCGTGCCACGGCGCATCACCAGTTTCATTGGACGCGAGGACGACATCGAAAGCGTCGCCGGTGCCGTCGGCGAGGGCCCCCTTGTGACGTTGACCGGCGTCGGTGGCGTCGGCAAGACCCGGCTGGCCCTCGAGGTCGCCAGTCGAATGGCGGAACAGTTCGGCGATGGCGCAGTGTTTTGCGAGCTCGCTCCGCTCGATGACGGTTCGGCTGTCACCCACGCCGTCGCCGCGGCGTTGAGGCTGCAGCAGCAACAGGGACTGGATATCGAGGCCACCGTGATCGACTATCTACGTCCCCGCTCGATGCTGATATTGGTAGATAACTGCGAGCACGTTCTGCCCGCGGCCGCTCGGCTGGTGGATCAGATCGTCCGGCATTGCCACCACGTTGCAGTGCTGGCGACGAGTAGGGAAGCGCTTGGAGTGGAGGGTGAGCGGATTCTGCCGGTTCCGCCGCTGCCGGTCGAGGACGCCACGACGCTCTTCGCGGAACGGGCGAAGGCGGGCAGGCCCGATTTCGACCTCGACCACGAGCCGGTGGGCGCGGTCGCCGAGATCTGCCGTCGACTCGACGGACTGCCGCTGGCGATCGAACTGGCCGCCGCGCGGATGCGCGCGATGAGCAGCCTTGACGTGGCGCGCCGGCTGGACGGGCTGAGGCTGCTCACCGGCGGCGCGCGCGACGCACCTCCCCGACAGCAGAGCCTTGGCGCAACGATCGACTGGTCCTATCGCCTGCTGACCGACGGCGAACAGGCATTGTTCGTGCGCCTTTCGGTCTTCGCAGGCGGATTCGATCTGGAAGCGGCGCACGGCGTGTGCGGTGCAGAGGGCGACAGCGAGGACGACACCCTGGACGTGCTCACCGGGCTGCTCGACAAGTCGATGGTGAAGATGCGAATCGGCACCGTTCGATCACGATACTTCTTACTCGAGACGCTACGTGCTTACGGTCGTGATCGACTGCGGGAGAACGGTATTACCGATGAAATAACCTCTCGGCACGCTGCGTACTACACAGATCTGGCCGAGCGCGCCGCGATCGGCATGCATGGCCCCGAGGAGGCGGCCTGGGTCGAGCGGATGCTGCCGGATTACGACAACCTGCGCGTCGCGTTCGAACATGTCATCGCCGATGGCGACGTCGATACCGCGCTTCGGCTGGTGACATCGCTGCCCGAATTAGTGCACCTGCGAATTGGTTACGAGTCGTCCGATTGGGCGGAGCGGGCGGTCGGCATGGTTGGTCCTGAACACTCGCTGTACGCCGCCGCCGTCGGCTTCGCCGCCCGAGGCGCTTGGAACAAGGGAGAGTTCGACCGGGCGCGCTCGTTGGCGAGCCTCGCTGACGGTCGTCTTCCGGCTCGCGGCAATGGACGCATCGCCTACCCGGGCGATGTACTGGCGGACTTGACTCTGTACGAGGGCGACGCGGAAACCGCACTGGCGCACTACCACGCGGAGATGGCACGCGCCCGTGGTGACGGCGATTCGATCCGACTGGTGTGGACGCTGTTCTACGTGGCCATCTGTCATGCCGCACTACGCACTCCCGAGAACGGCATCGCCGCCGCGGAGGAGGCGGTAGAGGTGTCCGACGCGACGGCCAATCCGACTGCGCGGTCGATGGCGCGCTATGCGCTCGGCCTGGTGCTGAAGAAGTCCGAACCGGACCGAGCGCTGGCGTTGTTCGACGATGCGGCCGAGCTGGCCGCGTCGGTGCAGAACTTCTGGTGGCATGGCATCGCCTTGATGGAGGCCGCGGCCACCCGCGCCGTGCATGGTGAACCCGCAATGGCTGCCAACGCACTCATCGAGGTGATCGATCACTGGGACCGAGTCGGCGATTGGAGCCAGCAGTGGCTCAACCTCCGCTATGTCACTCGATTCCTGGCCCGGGTGGGCGCAGACGATGACGCGCTGATGCTGCATCGCGCGCTCGTTGACGCGGGCAAGGACTCGCCGCTCACCGCTGACCCCCTCGTCCGGTCGAGAACAGGCACAGGCGGAGGGCTGACCGCGGCAGAGACCGTTGCCCTGGCACGGTCTTCGCTGCAGCGGTACTCCTGAAACCAAGTAAAAAGCGGCTAAGACCAGCAGATTTCACAATCGGCGAACCGTTACTCAACGAGGCCGCTTCACGCTGTGAAAGTCAATTGATCTGCGTGAAGGAGTGAAAAGATGACCACTATGGAAGTCGACCGTGAACTCAAGGCCAAGCACCGTGCCCTGTGGGCATCCGGTGACTATCCGGCTGTCGCCGCGGAGCTGATTCCGGGGTTCGGCCCCGAACTCGTCCGCGCAAGCAGGCTCCGGGCGGGCGATCGCGTCCTCGACGTCGCCGCGGGCTCGGGTAACGTCGCGATCCCCGCGGCCGAGGCCGGAGCGATCGTCACGGCGAGCGATCTGACCCCTGAGCTCTTCGACTCCGGCCGCCGGATCGCCGCGCAGCGGGGTGTCGAGCTGGAATGGGTGGAGGCCGACGCCGAGGCGCTCCCGTTCGCAGACGACAGCTTTGACGTCGTGACGTCAGCCGTCGGTGTGATGTTCGCACCGCATCACCAGGCGGCGGCCGACGAGCTGATCCGGGTGTGCCGTCCCGGCGGCACCATCGCGTTGATCAACTGGACACCTCAGGGCTTCATCGGAAACCTGTTCGCGACCATGAAGCCGTACGCACCGCCGCTACCTCCTGGCGCCAGCCCGGCTCCGTTGTGGGGCAGCGAGGATCATGTGCGCGACCTGTTCGGGGACCGGGTGACCGGCCTGGAAATGCGCAGGCAGCAGATCCAGTTCGGCCACAGCCCCAGCCCGGAGGAGTTCCGGGACTACTGGAAGCGCAACTACGGGCCCACGATCTCGGTGTACAAGTTCAACGCCGATAAGCCCGACCAGGTCGCGGCCCTGGACAGGGATTTCCTGACGTTCCTTACCGAATGGAACAAGGCAACCGAAGCCGGTAAGACCTCCTACCAGGCCGAATATCTGCTCGTCACGGCGACGAAGAGCGCGAAGTAGCCCAGAGCACGCAGCTGATCCGGGCGCCGACGGTCGACGGCTGGATTAAATTGTCAGAAGTGGACAAGCCCGTGAAGCAGCTCCAAGTCGAGCGTGCGTCGTCGGCGCTGGCCGATGTCGACACCGCCGGCTGGACCTTGCGCTTCGACCTGCTGTCCGATCCCAACCGGCTGGAGATCCTGCTGTGCCTGCACCGGGCACCGGGGATCTGCGTAGGGGATCTGGCCGAGGCGCTCGGGCGGTCCGAAAACGCCGTGTCGCAAGCGCTTAGGGTGCTTCGACAGCAGGGCTGGGTGAGTTCAACCCGGGCGGGCCGAGAGGTCAGCTACCGGCTCGAGGACGAGATCGTCCATGAGCTGTTGCACCGAATCGGCGCCCAGCACGGCTGAGAACGGTTCGTTAGGAGCCGAAATGACTGCACCACGAGTCGGAATCTTCGCCCCCGTCGGGCATTTCTCGAGGCCGTTACATCAGCGGAAGTCGATGCTGGCCGCGATCGCGCGACTCGGGCATCGACCACGTTTGCGTCGGCGACCATGTCAGCTTCCATGTCGGCGCGGGCGCGGATGCGCTTATCGACGCGACCTCGATGCTGACGCACTATGACGACTTGCCTTGTTACGTGGCGCTTTACCTCCTTCCTCTGCGTCACCCGGTGTTGGTGGCACGTCAACTCGCCAGCATCGCCGAGATTGCACCGGGCCGACTCACCTTCGGGGTCGGCATCGGTGGCGAGGATCCGCATGAGCTGGAGATCTGCGGGGTAGATCCGAGCACCCGCGGGCGCCGGATGGACGAATCTCTTGCGATCCTGCGCGAACTCTGCGAGGGGAAGCCGGTGAGCGTCGATGGCGAGTTCGTCACGCTGCGCGACGCGCAAATCCTTCCCGCGCCGTCGCCGCGGATTCCGATCGTTGTCGGCGGCCGCTCCGATGCAGCGGTTCGACGGGCCGGACGGTTCGGCGACGGCTGGTTGGGCATCTGGGTTTCGCCGCGGCGATTCGATTCTGTGGTTACCCAGATTGCCGAGCACGCCGCCGACGCCGATAGGAATTCGAGCGGCTTCCAGCATGCGATGAACGTCTGGTGTGGCTTCGGCAGCAGCCGCGACGCTGCGCGCGCCTCGCTCGCGGCCGGAATGCAGACGTTCTACCAAATGCCATTCGAGCCCTTCGAGCGCTATTCGCCCTATGGCACGCCAGAAGAGGTCGCAGACTTTCTCCGCCCATACATAGAAGCCGGTTGTTCGGCGTTCAACGTGATTCCCTGTGCCGGCGACTACGAAACGGCTGTCAGCGCAGTCGCCGAGGTGCGGCGCCTGCTCGCCTCGGCGTGAGGACACACCTGAACATCTGTTCATCTAGACAGATGACCAAGCACGGTCATAGTCTGGGGCGGTGAGTGTCGCCGCGCCGTCCGAAGTCCCTGTAGCTCGCCGGTTCGACCGAACCGATTGGACGACGGTCGCCGCGATGGGCGGCATCGTGCTGGCGCTCCACGTCTTCGGCTGGGGCGTGTTGGTATTCGGGGTTGCGCCCCAGCACATCACGCTGGGCTCGGCGGGCGTCTTCGGCGTCGGACTGGGCGTGACCGCATACCTGCTCGGAGTGCGGCACGCATTCGACGCCGACCACATCGCGGTGATCGACAACACCACCCGCAAGCTGGTGGGTGAGGGAACCCGGTCGACATCCGCCGGCTTCTGGTTCTCACTGGGCCATTCCAGTGTCGTGTTCGGGCTGGCGTTCCTGTTGGCGATCGGTGTTCGCGCGATCGTGGGTCCGGTGCAGGACGAGGGATCGCCGCTGCTGGAGACACTGGGCCTGGTGGGCTCCCTCGTTGCGGGCACCTTCCTCATCCTGATCGGGCTCTCCAACCTGTTCGCCGCGGTCGGCATCGCCAAGGTCTTTCGCCAGATGCGAACCGGCGAGCTCGATGAGGCCGAACTCGAGAGGCGCCTCGAGCAGCGTGGCTTCCTGGCGCGACTGTTCGCAAGCGCCATGCGCCGGGTCAGCAAGCCCTGGCACCTGTACCCGGTCGGGCTGCTCATGGGGCTCGGCTTCGACACGGCCACTCAGGTGGCGTTGCTGGTGCTGGCCGCGGGGACGGCGGCGTTCACGCTGCCCTGGTACGCCATCCTGGTGCTGCCCGTGCTGTTCGCGGCCGGGATGAGCCTGTTCGACGCGGCCGACGGCATCCTGATGTCGAGGGCCTATGGCTGGGCGTTCCTCCAGCCGGTCCGCAAGGTGTACTACAACCTCACCGTGACGGTGCTGTCGGTGGTCGTCGCGCTGGTCATCGGCGTCATCGTGCTCGCAGGCCTGCTGGTGGACCGCCTCGGTGTCGAGACGGGTCCGCTTGCCGTTATCGGATCGGCGAACCTCGAGTTCGTCGGCTTCATGATCGTCGGGTTGTTCATCGCCGCGTGGCTGATCGCCCTTGCGGTCTGGCGGTTCGGAGAAGTCGAGAAGCGCTGGGCCCCAGCGGTCGAGTGAATTCAGTGCCTGCGCGCGGGCGGCCACGGAGGTTCGCCGCACAGCGACAACAAGGCGTTCTCGATGACCTCCGGCAGGGCCGGGTGGATCCAGTACTGGCCACGCGCCATGTCCTGGCCGGCCAGGTCGAAGCTCATCGCCTGAATGATCGGCTGGATCAGCGATGAGGCCTGATAGCCCATGATGTGTGCGCCCAGGATCTTCCCCGATTCGGTTTCCACGATGATCTTCGCGATGCCGGTGGTGTCCTCCATCGCCCAGCCGTAGGCGACGTCGCCGTAGTCCTGCACCTTCGAGCTGATCTTGTATCCCTGTGCGCGGGCCTGGTTTTCGGTGAGTCCGACCATGGCGACCTGCGGGTCGGTGAACACCGCTGAGGGCACGTAGCGGTGGTCGGACTGCTTGAGGGATGCGGTGTCGTCCCAATCGAGCAGCAGATTCTCGCGGACCACGCGGGACTCATGGTTGGCCACATGCTTGAGCTGATACTCCGAGCTGACGTCGCCGAGCGCGAAAACGCCTCGCGCGGTGGTGCGTTGGTATTCGTCGACCGTGACGCTACCGTCGCGCACCTCGACACCCGCCAACTCGGCGTCGAGCAGGTCGCCGTTGGGGACCCGGCCCGTCGCCACCAGCACCATGTCAGCCTGCAACGTCGCGCCGTTGTCCATCGTCAGGGTGATGCCGTTACTGTCCTGGCTCGCACCGACCACGTTGCAGTGGTTGTGAATTTCCCATTTCTTCGATGCGATGTCGGTGAACCGCTCGCACACGGTGTCGTCGCAGTGCCGCAACAGCGTGCCGCCGCGGATGACGATGGAGACCCGTGTGCCCAGCGCCGCGAAGGTGTGGGCGAACTCGGCGGCGACGAATCCACCGCCGACGATGACGAGATGCTTTGGCAGTTCGCCGATCCGCATGATGGTGTCGCTGGTGTGGTAGTCGACGCCGCAGTCCCTTATCGCGTCGGGCACCGTCGCCCTCGAGCCTGCGGCGATCACCACCTGGTCCGCGGTGAACTCCTCGCCGGCGTCGGTGCGCAGCTGGTAGCGGCCGTCGGCCGTCGACGCAGTGAAGCGGGTGTGGCTGTCGTACACCGAGACGTTCGGCGACGAGCGGCGGTAGTTCTCGCCCCCCATTGCGATCGGGTCGATGCGGCCGAAAACACGCGAGACAATGTCACTCCAACGGACGTCGTCGAGCGTCGCGTCGACACCGAACCGCTTTGAGTCCCGGATGGTCTGGGCCACCTCGGCGGCGTAGACGAACATCTTGGTCGGAATGCAGCCGACGTTGAGGCACGTTCCGCCGAACGTGCCCTGTTCGCATATCGCGATGCGCTTGTCGGTGTACCGCTCGTCCAGAATCGAATTGCCCGAGCCGGTACCGATGATCGCGATATCGAAATGTTCCATGCGCGTCATCCTTGTTCGGATTGTGCTGTGGTGCCTGCTGATTGGGACCACTCGACGTACCAGTCCAACCAGCGCTCCAGTTCGAGGAACGCGGCCCTGCGCGGCTCGGCCAGCGAGAGGAACACATCGTGCTTGGCGTCGACGATCGGCACGACCGTGGTCCGGTTGCCGATGCAGCCCGCCCAGCGGGCGATCTGCTTGACGTCCAGGACGGCGTCACCGCGCTGAATCAGTTCGGGATCGGGCACTTCGCGCACGCTGTGATCCGAGCGCAAAATCAGGTTCGGCACCCCGACGTCGAGCCCGCGGTGCAGCCGGGCGTGTCCGCGCCTGATCGCATTGATCCAGCCGAAGGTGACCGGGAAACCGCCGACCGGTTTCCAGTTCAGGTCATAGTCGAATTCGCCGTGGTAGTCGCGATGCAGCGACGTACCGTATCCGCCTTCGGTCGGCGATCGGGCCACCTTCTTCTTCCGGAAGCGCGATACCGCGCCGATCGCGGCGGTGCCGATGGTCCGCAGGATGGCCGGGCCCTGCAAGTCCAGCCACGGGCTGTTCAGCACAAGGCCGTTGACGTGTTTGACCGCGGTGTCGCCGCGGCGCTGTAGGCGGTCCAGCCACAACGACACGATCAGACCGCCCGCCGAATGGCCGTACAGCAGCACCTTCGCGCCGCCCGTGGCCGCGGTGATGATCTCCATCGCACGCCCCAGTTCGGCGTCGTAGCGGGTCAGGTCGGTGGTGAAGTGCGGAGTCTGGCCTTCCCGTGACGACCGGCCGCACTTGTGCAGATCGAGTGCATAAAAGGCGAAGCCACGGTCGATGAAGTGGTCGGCGAGCTCGGTGTGGAAGAAGTAGTCGGTGAATCCGTGCACGAGCAACGCTGCGTGTGTGACTTCGGGCTTGTGTTCACCGTGCCGAACCAGGGTGGCTACCAGTTCGCCCTCGCCGTCCGGATCGACGCCGAGTTCAAGGGTCCGCTGCCAGTAGCCGGGCAGCACATCGGCCTCCCAGACGGTCACGTCAGCTACCTTAACCGTCGACCGAGAGGTGGCCCGGCCGGTGCGGGTAGCGCCGGGATAGCCTGGGAAACGTGTCCGCCACGACGGTGTCCAGCCGATGAGCCCCGAAGGCGAGCGCGAGTGAGGATCGCAGCGGAGCGAGGACCGGAGCGAGGGGGAGCCGAGGCATGAGCATCGCGCTGCGCCGTGCATGGGCTAAGGATCTTGACACCGCCACGCTCTACGAGCTGCTCAAGCTGCGGGTCGAGGTCTTCGTCGTCGAGCAGGCAACGCCGTACCCGGAACTCGACGGCCGCGACCTACTGGCCGAGACCCGGCACTTCTGGCTGGAAGGCCCGGACGGCGAGGTCGTCTGCACACTGCGCCTGATGGAAGAGCACGCGGGCGGCGAGAAGGGGTTCCGGATCGGGCGGGTCTGCACCAAGCGCACCGCGCGGGGGCACGGTCACGCGAGTCGGCTCCTGCAGGCCGCGCTTGCTGAGGTGGGAGACTACGCCTGCCGCATCAACGCCCAGACCTACCTGGAAGACATGTACATCCACCACGGCTTCGTACGCGACGGCGAGGAGTTTCTCGACGACGGGATTCCCCACGTCCCGATGTTGCGTGGCCACAAGGAAAACGAAGAGTCGTGACGCCGACCTATCCGTTCAGCGCCATCGTCGGGCACGACCGGTTGCGGCTGGCGCTGGTGTTGTGCGCGGTGCGACCCGAAATCGGCGGCGTGCTGATCCGCGGGGAGAAGGGCACCGCGAAGTCGACGGCGGTCCGTGGCCTGGCACAGGTGCTATTGGAAGTAGATGACGAATCGGCTCTCGTCGAGTTGCCCATCGGCGCCACCGAGGATCGCGTGGTCGGCTCGCTGGACCTGCAACGTGTGCTCCGCGACGGAGAGCACGCCTTCTCGCCGGGGCTGCTGGCCCGCGCACACGGCGGCGTGCTGTACGTCGACGAGGTCAACCTCCTGCACGACCACCTGGTCGACGTGCTGCTCGACGCCGCCGCGATGGGCCGGGTGCACGTCGAACGCGATGGCATCTCGCACAGTCATGAGGCGCGCTTCGTGCTGATCGGCACCATGAACCCGGAAGAGGGTGAGTTGCGCCCGCAGCTGTTGGACCGGTTCGGTCTCACCGTCGATGTGCACGCGTCGCGCGACGTCGACGTCCGGGCCGACGTCATCCGCCAGCGCATGGCATTCGAAGCCGACCCCGCCGCGTTCGCCGCCTCCTACGCCGACGACGACGCCGAGCTGGCGCGCCGCATTGCCGCGGCCCGCCTGTCGGTCGGCGATGTCGTACTGCCGGACAACGAGTTACGGCGCATCGCGGCGCTGTGTGCCGCCTTCGACGTCGACGGGATGCGTGCCGATCTGGTGGTGGCTCGCACCGCCGTCGCGCACGCGGCGTGGCGCGGGGCGCAGACGGTCGGCGAGGAGGACATCCGGGTGGCCGCCGAACTGGCGCTGCCGCACCGGCGCAGGCGGGACCCGTTCGACGATCCGGGCCTCGACCCCCAGCAGCTCGACGAAGCGATGGCACAGACGCAGGATCCGGCGGACGACCACGATCCCGACCCGGACCCACCCGACGGCGGAGGAGCGTCGGAGACCGATTCGGATAATCCGGCACCGCAAGGTAATTCGTCACCGCAGGGCAATTCGTCACAGAAAACCCGCCCGAGTGCCGCCCCGTCGGGAGTGTTCCGAACGCGGACGCTGGTGGTTCCCGGCGTGGGGGAGGGCGCACCGGGGCGGCGGTCCCGTGCCCGTAATCGCACAGGGACTCCCGTCTCGTCGACATCCGAACCCGAAGAGGGCCACGGAGTGCACGTCTTCGCGACACTGCTGGCCGCCGCGCGTCGACAGCAGCATGCCGGCCGTCCACGACTGGTACCCGACGACCTACGCCGCGCGATCCGGGAAGGCCGCGAAGGCAACCTGGTGATCTTCGTCGTCGACGCGTCGGGCTCCATGGCGGCGCGTGACCGGATGTCGGCGGTCAGTGGCGCGACGCTCTCGCTGCTGCGGGACGCCTACCAGCGTCGCGACAAGGTCGCGGTGATCACGTTTCGTCAGCAGGACGCCACGGTGTTGCTGCCACCCACGTCTTCGGTGCATATTGCGGCGCGCAGGCTGGCACGGTTCGACACCGGCGGGAAAACGCCACTGGCGCAGGGGTTGTTGACCGCGCGCGACGTGGTGGTGCGCGAGAAGGCGCGCGATCGCGCGAGGCGCAGCCTGGTAGTGGTGCTCACCGATGGCCGGGCAACAGGCGGACCCGACCCGCTCGGGCGGACGCGGGTCGCCGCAGCCCGGTTGGTCGCCGAGGGCGCCGCAGCGGTCGTCGTCGACTGCGAAACATCCTTCGTGCGGCTGGGTTTGGCCGAACAGCTGGCGGTCCACCTCGGTGCGCCGTCGGTCCGGCTGGCCCAGTTGCGGGCCGACGACCTGACGCAGATCGTCACCGCCGCGTAAGGGAGGACTTCAGATGCCGCAGGGCCGTCCGCTCACCGTCCCCGACGACGGCCTGAGTACCCGTGCCCGCCGCAACGCACCGCTGCTGGCGGTGCATACCGGCGCAGGGAAGGGCAAGTCGACCGCCGCATTCGGGATGGCACTGCGCGCCTGGAACCAGGGCTTCGACATCGCGGTGTTCCAGTTCGTCAAGAGCGCCAAGTGGAAGGTGGGCGAGGAGGCCGCATTTCATGAGCTCGGCCGCCTGCATGACGAGCACGGAGTCGGCGGCCCCGTCGAGTGGCACAAGATGGGGGCAGGCTGGTCGTGGTCACGCAAGGCGGGTACCGATGTCGACCATGCCGCCGCCGCGGCCGACGGGTGGGCCGAGATCGGCAGGCGGCTGGCCGAGCAGCGCCACGACTTCTATGTCCTCGACGAGTTCACCTATCCGCTGAAGTGGGGCTGGGTCGACGTCGACGAGGTGATCGCCACCCTCGAGGCGCGGCCCGGCACCCAGCACGTGGTGATCACCGGTCGTGATGCCCCGCAACAGCTGCTCGACGCAGCCGATCTGGTCACCGAGATGACCAAGGTCAAGCACCCGATGGACGCCGGGCGCAAAGGGCAGAAGGGGATCGAGTGGTGACGGCCGCGGTCGTCATCGCCGCGCCGGCGTCGGGCAGCGGAAAGACCACGGTGGCAACGGGATTGATGGGTGCTTTACGGCGGGCCGGCCACCGCGTCGCGCCGTTCAAGGTGGGGCCGGACTACATCGACCCGGGCTATCACGCGCTGGCGGCGGGCAGACCCGGCCGCAACCTCGACCCGGTGTTGGTCGGCGAGGAACTCATCGGCCCGCTGTACCGGCACGGGAGCGCGGGATCCGACATCGCCGTGATCGAGGGCGTGATGGGGCTTTTCGACGGGCGCATCGATGCCACCATGACCGGCCCCGCCGCGGGATCGACCGCGCACGTGGCCGCCCTGCTCGGCGCGCCGATCATCCTTGTGGTCGATGCCCGCGGCCAGAGCCACAGCATGGCCGCGCTGCTGCACGGGTTCTCGACGTTCGACGAGTCCACCCGGATAGCCGGGGTGATCCTGAACCGGGTCGGCTCACCGCGGCACGCGGACGTGCTGCGGCAAGCGTGTGAGCACGCGGGTGTACCCGTACTCGGTGCGCTGCCCAGAATCGACGAACTAGCCGTTCCATCAAGGCATCTCGGCCTGATCACCGCCGTCGAGCACGGTCGCCGAGCCGGTGCAGCGGTGGACGCGATGACCGCGTTGGTCGCCCAGCACGTCGACCTCTCCGGCGTCGTCGCCGCGGCAGGCGCACAGGTGGCCGCCGAGCCATGGAGCGCCGAAAGTGCGGTAGGCGGCGGCACGACCGGACACGTGACCGTCGCGCTGGCAGCGGGCAAGGCGTTCAGCTTCTGCTACGCCGAACACCCCGAACTACTGCGGGCGGCCGGAGCCGATGTCGTCGAATTCGACCCGCTGACCGAGCAGTTGCCGCCGCGCACCGCGGCGCTGGTGCTGCCGGGCGGGTTCCCCGAGGAGTTCGGCACCGAACTGTCCGCCAACGACCGTGTTCGGCAAGAGATCACCGCACTGGCGGCAGCGGGCGCGCCCGTGCACGCCGAATGCGCGGGACTCGCCTACCTGGTCGATGAGCTTGACGGGCATCCGATGTGCGCCGTGCTTGCCGGCACGGCGCGGTTCACCGACAAGCTGACGCTGGGCTACCGCGACGCGGTCGCGGCCGCGGATTCGTCGCTGTACGCCGAGGGGACCCGTGCCGTCGGACATGAATTTCACCGCACCACAGTGACATTCGCCGACGGCTACCAGCCGGCCTGGATGTTCCGCGGCCACGGCGTCACCGCGGTCCGGGACGGCGCCGTGCACGCAGGCGTGCATGCGAGCTATCTGCACACCCATCCGGCGGGCCGGCCCGACGCCGTATCCCGCTTCGTCGCCGCCGCGGCAACCTCTAGGCTCGCCAGGTGACACAGAACGCGTACCTCGTCGGCCTTCAATTGGCCGACAAGAAGGTCGTGGTCGTCGGCGGCGGCACCGTTGCGCAGCGCCGCCTTCCGCTGCTCGTCGCGACCGGCGCGGACGTCCACGTGATTTCCAGGTCCGCGACACCGGCGGTCGAGGCGATGAGTGGAATCACGCTGACGCTGAGACCCTTTGAAGCCGGCGATCTCGATGGCGCCTGGTACGTCATCGCGGCCACCGACGATCCCGACGTCAACGCCACCGTCGTGGACGAGGCCGAACGCCGCCGGATCTTCTGTGTCCGCGCAGACGCCGGAAGCGAAGGCACCGCGGTCACCCCGGCAACGTTCGAATACGAGGGCCTGTCGGTGGGCGTGCTGGCCGGCGGCGAGCATCGGCGCTCGGCGGCGATCCGGTCGGCAATACATGAGGCGTTCCAGCAGGGGCTGATCACCGCAGAAGCGCCCGGCGTCGTGCACGGCGGCGTCGCCCTTGTCGGCGGCGGCCCTGGTGACCCCGAACTGATCACCGTGAGGGGCAGGCGGCTCTTGGCCAACGCCGACGTGGTGGTCGCCGACCGGCTCGCACCGCCGGAACTCCTCGCCGAGCTGCCCCCGCACGTCGAGGTGATCGACGCCGCGAAGATCCCCTACGGCCGGGCGATGGCCCAGGACGCCATCAACGCGGTGCTCATCGAACGGGCCAGGGAAGGCAAGTTCGTCGTCCGGCTCAAGGGCGGCGACCCGTTCGTCTTCGCACGGGGCTACGAAGAGGTGATCGCGTGCACGGAGGCCGGGATCCCGGTCACCGTGGTGCCGGGTGTGACAAGTGCCATAGCGGTTCCTGCGCTGGCGGGCGTTCCGGTGACTCATCGGGCCGTGACCCACGAGTTCGTGGTGGTCAGCGGCCATGTTGCGCCAGGGCACCCCGAATCGTTAGTGAATTGGGATGCGCTGGCCGCGATGTCCGGCACGATTGTCTTGCTGATGGCCGTCGAGCGGATCGAATTGTTCGCCGCGGCGCTGCTGAATGGCGGCCGACCAGCGGATACGCCGGTGCTCGTCGTTCAGCACGGCACCACGGCCGCGCAACGGACCCTGCGTACGACACTGCGTGACGCGCCCGACCGGATCCGATCCGACGGCGTTCGACCTCCCGCGATCATCGTTATCGGGCCCGTCGCGGCCTTCGGCAGTTAAAGGATTCTTAAGATTACTGTAAGGTAACCCGCTATGACGGCTCTCAACGACGCAGAGCGCGCCGCGATCCGGCGTGACGCCAAAGGCGCCACAGAAAGAGCGCTTCCGGTGCAGGTGGAACGCCCCGCCGGGGCCAAAACGGGCAGGTCCCCGGAGTGGTTGCCGTCGCGACGCTTCATCGCCGCGGTCATCGCGATCGGCGGCATGCAGCTACTGGCAACGATGGACAGCACGGTCGCGATCGTCGCTCTTCCTAAGATTCAAGACGAGCTCAGCCTCTCCGACGCCGGCCGCAGCTGGGTCATCACCGCATATGTCCTGACCTTCGGCGGTCTGATGCTGCTGGGCGGACGCCTCGGCGACACCATCGGCCGCAAACGCACCTTCATCGTCGGCGTCGCGCTGTTCACGATCGCCTCCGTCCTATGTGGTGTCGCCTGGGACGAGACCACCCTGGTCATCGCGCGGCTGCTGCAGGGCGTCGGCGCGGCCATCGCGTCGCCGACAGGTTTGGCACTGATCGCCACCACCTTCCCCAAGGGCCCGGCGCGCAACGCTGCCACCGCGGTCTTCGCCGCGATGACCGGCGTCGGCTCAGTCATGGGCCTCATCCTCGGCGGAGCACTGACCGAGGTGTCGTGGCGGTTGGCGTTCCTGGTCAATATTCCGGTCGGCCTTCTGGTGATCTACCTGGCCCGCACCACGCTGCGCGAGACTCACAAAGAGCGGCTGAAGCTGGACGCCACGGGCGCCCTGCTGGCCACCCTGGGCTGCACCGCGGCGGTGTTCGGCTTCACCCAAGGCCCGGAGAACGGCTGGCTGGAGCCGATCACGATCGGCTCGTTTGTGGCGGCGCTGGTGTTCCTCGGCGCATTCATGGTGGTCGAGCGCACTGCCGAGAACCCCGTCGTGCCGTTCGACTTGTTCCGCGACCGCAACCGGGTGGCCACCTTCGCCGCGATCTTCATGGCAGGCGGCGTGATGTTCACGCTGACCGTGCTCATCGGCCTCTATGTCCAGGACATCCTGGGCTACAGCGCATTACGCGCAGGGATCGGATTCATCCCGTTCGTGGTCGCGCTGGGTATTGGCCTCGGTCTGTCCTCGCACCTGGTGTCGATGTTCAGCCCGCGGGTGCTGACGATCGCAGGCGGCGTCCTGGTGCTCGGCGCCATGCTGTACGGCTCGACACTGCACCGCGGTATCCCGTACTTCCCCGATCTGGTGCTACCGGTCGTGATCGGCGGCTTCGGCATCGGCATGATCGTCGTGCCGCTGACCGTGTCGGCCATCGCGGGCGTGGGCTTCGACCAGATCGGCCCGGTCTCGGCGATCGCGCTGATGCTGCAGAACCTCGGTGGCCCGGTCGTACTGGCGGTGATCCAGGCCGTCATCACGTCACGGACGCTGTATCTGGGCGGCACCACCGGTCCGGTGAAGAACATGGACTCCGCGCAGCTGCACGCCCTGGACCAGGGCTACACCTACGGATTGCTGTGGGTCGCCGCCGTGGCGGTTGTCGTCGGCGTCGCGGCACTGTTCATCGGGTACACCGCGGATCAGGTGGCTCATGCGCAGGAAGTCAAGGACGCGATCGACCACGGCGATCTATAGCGATTTGGGCGTGATTGGTTGCGCTCAGCGCCACTAACCACGCCGAAATCGCATCTGGGTAGGCTGGCGAGCCATGTCTGCGGCGGGTGGTTCCAGCGAGTCAACGGACCGCTCCGCGTCCCGCCTGACAACGCACGTTCTCGGTATCGCGATCTTCGCGATCACCGGCATGCAGCTGATGTCGACGCTGGACGGCACCATCGTCATCGTCGCGCTGCCGCGGCTGCAGGCCGAGCTCGATCTCTCCGATGCGGGCAAGAGCTGGGTCATCACCGCCTACGTGCTGACCTTCGGCGGACTGCTGCTGATCGGCGGACGCGTCGGCGATGCCATCGGCCACAAGCGGGCGTTTCTGTCCGGCGTCGGCGTGTTCACGATCGCATCGCTGGTGTGTGGCCTGGCCACCGACGGCGTCACGCTCATCGTCGCCCGCGCGGTGCAGGGCACTGGGGCTGCGATTGCGGCGCCGACGGGGCTGGCACTCATCGCGACGACCTACGCCGTCGGCCATGCCCGCAATCGGGCGTTCGCGGTATCGGCCGCCATGCAGGCGTCCGGTTCGGTTCTCGGCCTGGTGCTCGGCGGCGCGCTGACCGTCGTCTCGTGGCGGCTGGCGTTCCTGATCAACGTTCCGATCGGCATCCTCATCATCTGGGTCGCCGTCACCCGACTCGCCGAGACTCACCATGAGCGACTCAAACTCGACGTCACCGGCGCGCTGCTGGCCACGCTGGCCTGTACCTCGGCGGTGCTGTTGTTCACGCAGGGCCCGCCGCGCGCCTGGATCGACCCGTGGGTGATCGGCGCCGCCATCGCTGCGGTGGTGTTCTTCGTCGCGTTCCTTTTTGTCGAGCGAAGCGCGGAGCACCCGATCATCCCGTTCTCGGTGTTCGACGACCGCAGCCGCGTGATGACGTTCGTCTCGCTGTTCATGGCAGGCGGCGTGATGCTGACCGCGACGGTGATCATCGGGCTCTACGTGCAGGACGTGATGGGGTATTCGGCGTTGCGGGCCGGAGTCGCTTTCCTGCCGTTCGCGGGGGCGTTCGGGTTGGGCACCCTGCTGGCGACGCGCACCGCGCCGCTCATCGCACCGCGATGGTTGATCATCGGGTGCGGGGTGCTGGTGCTTGCGGCGATGCTGTACGGCTCCACGTTGGACCGCTCGATCTCGTACTTTCCCGACTTCGTCGTCCTTATCCTGGTGGGCGGCTTCGGAATTGGCGTGATTTCGGTGGTGTTGCCACTGTGCGCGGTGGCTGACGTCGGGCCCCGCGAAATCGGACCGGTATCGGCGATCCAGTTGATGGTCTACAACCTCGGCGGGCCGCTTGGTGCTGGTGGTGATCCAGGCGGTGCAGACGTCGCGCACGCTTTACCTCGGCGGCACGACGGGGCCCGTCGCTGATATGACGCCCAGCCAGCTCGATGCGCTGGATGCCGGCTACACCTACTCACTGCTGTGGGTCGCCGGGATTGCGGTGGTGGTCGGCGCCGCAGCGCTCGGAATCGGTTTCACCGCCAGCCAGATCGCGTCCGCGCAGCACACCCGCGAAGCGTTCGAGGCGGGCGAGCTGGAGCCGGACGAGCTGGAGCCGGACGAGCGGTAGAAATCCGTCCGCTGCGGCGGTGGCCAGTGACACACTTGGCGGCGTGAGCATCGGTCGCGTCAAATATGCGCGAAACGGGGACATTCGGCTGGCCTATCGGGAGATGGGCGACGGCGACATCCCGGTGGTGTTGGTTCCCGGTTGGGTCAGCAACGTCGATCTCTACGACGACCCCACGACCTTGTACGCGGGAGTCGCGGAGCAGTTAAGCCGGCATGTGCGACTGATTGTGTGGGACAAGCGCGGCACGGGACTGTCGGACCCCGTCTCCCACGTGCCGCCGATCGACGAGCGCATGGACGATCTGCGAGCTGTGTTGGACGCGGCCGAAATCGAATACCCGGCGCTAATCGGGGTCTCGGAGGGCGGTCCTATGAGCCTCGTGTTCGCCGCGACCTATCCGGAGCGAGTGCGTTCGCTGGTGCTCATGGGCACCACGGCCCGGTTCTCACAAGAATTGCCTGATCGTCCATGGGGGCTCACGCCCGAACAGTTCGCCGCGGGTCGTGAAGACATCGAAAATCACTGGGGCGAGGGAGCTTTGGCGGATTTTTTCTTCGGGCCTATCGCCGATGTACCGGGTGTCCGCGAGATGTGGGGCAGGGAGCAGCGGGCGTCCGCGAGTCCGATGATGGCGCGCTTGATGTGGCAGGCGGTAGAGGAGATGGACATCCGCGCTGTGCTCGAAAGCGTCCGCACACCCACCCTGGTACTTGGGCGCAGGGGAGACCGCATCGCGCCCTTCGAGTCCGCCGCAGAGCTGGCGGCCCGAATGCCGAACGCCGAGCTGCAGGAGTTACCGCCGGGTGAGCACTACGCGATCGACCTCGTCGAGCTGCTTCCGCAGGCCGTGCTCAAATTCGTTGGTCAGCAAGCGGATGCGATGCCAGCCGAGCGGGTGCTGAGCACCGTGCTTTTCACCGACATCGTCGGCTCAACCGAATTGCTTGCTGCCCAAGGCGACGAGCATTGGCGTCGGCATCTCGACGACCACGACCGGCTGGTCGACACGGTGCTATCGAGGTACGGCGGCCGGCGCGCGAAGCACACCGGCGACGGGATCTTCGCGTTGTTCGACGGCCCGACGAAGGCGGCCCGCTGCGGCCTTGATCTGGTGCCCGCGCTGGCCACCCACGGCATCCCGATCCGCGCGGGCGTGCACATCGGCGAATGCGAGAAGCGCGGCGACGAGTGGAGCGGCATGGCCGTCCACGTCGGAGCGCGGATCGGCGCGATGGCGGGCGCGGGCGAGGTGCTGACCAGTCGCACGGTGCGTGACCTCTCCGTCGGGTCCGGCCTCGTCTTCGAAGACATGGGGCTCCACCGGCTCAAGGGACTGCCCGAGGACACCGAGGTCTTCCGCGTCAAGGTCGCCTGAGTCGGCGGCGATAACGGGCGCCGATAAGCTTGCGGGCTGTGATCACCCGCATGTCCGAGCTGTTCCTGCGCACGCTGCGCGACGACCCGGCCGATGCCGAGGTCCCCAGCCACAAACTGCTGATCAGGGCCGGCTACGTCCGCCCGATCGGACCCGGCCTGTACAGCTGGCTGCCGCTGGGTCTGCGGGTGCTGCGCAAGGTCGAGCAGGTCGTCCGCGACGAGATGAACGCGATTGGCGGGCAGGAGATTCTGTTTCCCGCGCTGCTGCCGCGCGCACCGTACGAGACGACGAACCGGTGGACCGAGTACGGCGACGGCGTGTTCCGGCTGAAGGACCGCCGCGACAACGACTACCTCCTCGGGCCCACCCACGAAGAGCTGTTCACGCTGACGGTGAAGGGGGAGTACAGCTCGTACAAGGACTTCCCGCTGCTGCTGTTCCAGATCCAGACGAAGTACCGCGACGAGGCCAGGCCGCGGGCGGGCATTCTGCGCGGACGCGAGTTCGTCATGAAGGACTCCTACTCCTTCGACGTCGACGACGACGGGCTCAAGGCTGTCTACCACCGCCATCGCGACGCCTACCAGCGGATCTTCGACACGCTGGCGGTCCGCTACGTCATCGTCTCGGCGGTGTCCGGGGCGATGGGCGGCAGCGCGTCCGAGGAGTTCCTTGCCGAAAGTGAGGTCGGCGAGGACACCTTCGTGCGGTGTCTGCAGTCCGGATACGCGGCCAACGTCGAGGCGGTGATCACCGCGGTGCCGGAGGCGCCGGCGATCGAGGGGCTGCCGGAGGCGAAGGTGCACGACACCCCGGATACGCCGACCATCGCCACGCTGGTGGACTGGGCCAACGACGTCGGCCTCGGGCGGGAGATCACGGCCGCAGACACCCTCAAGAACGTTCTGCTCAAGGTGCGTCAACCCGGCGGCGAGTGGGAACTGCTGGCCGTCGGGGTGCCCGGCGACCGCGAGGTCGACGAAAAGCGACTCGGCGCCGCGCTGGACCCGGCCGAGTACGCTCTGCTCGACGACGCCGACTTCGCCAAGAATCCTTTTCTGGTGAAAGGCTATGTCGGTCCAAAAGCATTGAAGGCCAACGGTGTTCGATACCTCGTCGACCCGCGCATCGTCGACGGGACGGCGTGGATCACCGGGGCCGACGCGCCCAACAAACACGTCGTCGGTCTGGTCGCCGGACGCGACTTCGTCGCCGACGGCACCATCGAAGCCGCCGAGGTCCGCGATGGCGACCCGTCTCCGGACGGGGCGGGCCCGCTGGTGGCGGCCCGCGGGATCGAGATCGGCCACATCTTCCAGCTGGGCCGCAAGTACACCGACGCGTTCAGCGCCGACGTGCTCGGCGAGGACGGAAAGCCGGTACGGCTGACGATGGGGTCCTACGGCATCGGCGTATCCCGGCTGGTGGCGGTGATCGCCGAACAGCATCACGACGAGCTCGGGCTGCGCTGGCCGTCGTCGGTCTCGCCGTTCGACGCCCACATCGTGATCGCCAACAAGGACAGCGCCGCCCGCGACGGCGCCGTCGAGCTGGCCGCCGACCTGGATCGGCTGGGTGTGGAGGTGCTGCTCGACGACCGGAAGTCATCGCCGGGGGTGAAGTTCAAGGACGCCGAGCTGCTCGGGGTGCCGTGGATCGTGGTGGTCGGCCGGGGCTGGGCCGACGGGGTGGTCGAGCTGCGCAACCGGTTCAGCGGCGAGACCCGCGAGATTGCCGTCGATGGCGCGGCCCCGGCGATCGCCGAGGCGCTCGCCGGCTAGCGCTACTCGCTGCCGCCGGGGAAGGCGACGGTGATCGGCCACACTCCGAGCACCCGGCTCCAGCGGGCGGCCGTCACGGCCGTCTGCGTCAGCGCCTTCACCGCGAAGGCGCGCTGCTCGGTGGTGGTCGCCTGCTCGAGCACCGCCCGCCACGCGACCGCGGAGTCCTCTTCCATGCGCACCGCGAGGTTCGCGGCGTCTTTCGGGTTGTCGACCTCCGTCGGCAGCTGATACCCGGCGGCGGGCAGCGGAGGCTCCACCGCGCGGCCTGCGAGCATCTCGATCGCTGCCTCGCGCCGGTCGCGGTGTTCCGACATCGCCCCCGAGACCAGGTCGTTCACGTCGGGCGTCGAATGCGCCGACACCAGCCCGTAGCCGTAGATGACGGCGTGCTCGGTGGTCACGGCGTCGAACAAGGCAGCGGCACCGGCGTCGGCAGGCCGCGACGGGCTGGTCGGTTCTGCCGCGCGCGAGGATGTCGTCGTCGGCGTCGGTTCGGCCGAGGTCATGGTGCCTCACCTCGCTGCGGGGCCAGTGCCACGGTGTAGGCCGCTGTACACGATGCGGCGATGGAACCGAGCAGTCCGGCCCGGTAGCCGGACATCTGGGCCGCCAGCTGGCCTGCGCTGTCGGCGGACTTGCGCAGCGCGGCGACGACGTCCTTGGCGGCCGGCGCGGTCGCCTGCGCGGTGCTCGTTGTTGTAGTCGTGCTCGTCGACGTGGCGGCCTCGCCGGTGAGGCGGGCGATCTCGTCGGAGAGCGCCTGCGCATGGTCCGACCGTTCGGCCGCGACGGTGGTCAGCGCGGGCCGCAGCCGAGGCGTGGCGGTCGTTGCGGCGTCGAGTGCCAGTTGGCTGTCGCTGCGGGCCAGGTCGAGCTGCGACACCAAATCGTCGAGGTCGGGAGGCGGCGGCGACTCGCCGCACGCGGCGGCGGATACGCCAAGCGCCGCAAGTGCCGCCGTCCCCAGTAGCATGCGCCGCCTGCTGACGGCGGGAAGGCGGCTCGGCACAGCGCCATCCTGCCATTGCCGAAAACGGTTCTGTGTATTCGCTGGACAGGGCCGAGAGATTACGGTTCGCCTGTTGTTCACTGGCGTATCGTTGCCCACGTCGGAACAATTCAACATGAGGAGCTCGCCGTGGCATCGGATCCGCAGCTGCGGACTGCGAGATTGCCCTCGCAGAAGCAGGTGATCGAGCTACTCGACGGCGAGTTCGCGCGCGCGGGATATGAAATCGAAGACGTCGTCATCGACGCAGGCACGCGCCCGCCCCGCATCACTGTGATCGCCGACGGCGACGACGGCCTCGATCTTGATTCGATCGCTGCTCTGTCTCGATCCGCGTCCGAGCTGCTGGACCGGGTGGATTCGACGCAGCCCGCGGCACCGTATGTCCTGGAAGTCACCTCGCGCGGGGTCGACCGACCGCTGACCTCGGAGAAGCACTTCCGACGCGCTCGCGGTCGCAAGGTGGAGCTGACCCTTGCCGACGGCTCGCAGCTGATCGGCCGATTGGGCGAGACTCGAGACGCCACCGTCTCGCTGGTGGTCCGCGAGGGTGGCCGGTCGAACTACTCGGTCCGCGAGCTACCCCTCGGCGGTATCACCAAAGCCGTTGTACAGGTTGAGTTTTCGCCTCCAAATCAGCAGGAGCTAGAGCTGGCCAGCCAAACGGGGAAGGGGGCTGGAGCATGAATATCGACATGGCAGCACTGCACGCCATCGAAGCCGACAAGGGCATCACGGTCGACGTCGTCGTCGACACCATCAAGTCCGCGTTGCTGACCGCCTACCGCCATACCGAGGGCCACGAGGCCGACGCCCGCATCGAGATCGACCGCAAGACCGGCGTCGTCCAGGTGCTGGCGCGCGAAACCGACGATGACGGCAACGTGCTCAACGAATGGGACGACACCCCGGAGGGATTCGGCCGCATCGCGGCAACCACCGCGCGCCAGGTCATCTTGCAGCGGCTGCGCGACGCTGAGAACGAGAAGAACTACGGCGAGTTCTCCACCCGCGAGGGAGAGATCGTGGGAGGCGTCATCCAGCGCGACAGCCGCGCCAATGCCCGTGGCCTCGTCGTGGTACGCATGGGCAGCGAAACCAAGGGGTCCGAGGGCGTCATTCCCTCCGCCGAACAGGTCCCCGGCGAAAGTTACGAGCACGGCGACCGGCTGCGTTGCTATGTCGTCGGCGTGAGCCGCGGCGCCCGCGAACCATTGATCACGCTGTCGCGCACGCACCCCAACCTGGTCCGCAAGCTCTTCTCACTGGAGGTGCCCGAGATCGCGGACGGCTCGGTCGAGATCGTGGCGGTGGCGCGCGAGGCGGGCCATCGCTCGAAGATCGCGGTCACCTCGCGGGTGCCCGGGCTGAATGCCAAGGGCGCATGCATCGGCCCGATGGGCCAACGGGTGCGCAACGTGATGAGCGAGCTGTCCGGCGAGAAGATCGACATCATCGACTACGACGAGGACCCGGCCCGTTTCGTCGCCAACGCACTTTCGCCGGCCAAGGTGGTGTCGGTGCAGGTCATCGACGAGGCGGCCCGCGCGGCGCGGGTGGTGGTACCCGATTTCCAGCTGTCGCTGGCCATCGGCAAGGAGGGCCAGAACGCCCGGCTCGCCGCCCGGCTGACCGGCTGGCGCATCGACATCCGCAGCGATGCGGCCCCCGCGCAGGACAGCCCGGCAACTCCCGGCGCGACACACGGCGCTGTGCACGACAGATAGCGATCCACCGGCGTTTCGGTCCGCGAGCACCGTGACGGTATGCTGACTCGTGATCCAGCGCGAGACTTCGGCTTCGCCGCATCGAAGTACGGACGGACCCGTACGGACATGCGTCGGCTGCCGGAAGCGAGAACTGGCCGTCGAACTGCTTCGTGTGGTTGCTGTGAACGACGGGAACGGCCATAGTGCCGTAACCGTTGACGCAGCGGGTAACCTGCCGGGGCGGGGTGCGTGGTTGCACCCTGACCAGCAGTGTTTGCGCGAAGCAATCCGGCGGCGAGCATTCGTACGAGCGTTGCGGATCACCGGCTCACCGGAAACCTCCGCGGTGCTGGAGCACTTCGAGTCACTCGAGGCGCCTCACCACCCGGCAACAGAACAGGTAGCGAAGAACATGAGCACACCGTGAAGTCCCGACGATGACCATGCGTCGTAGCTAAACCCGAGGCGCGGCCTTCCACCGCTGTCGCCTCTAGACAGGAGAGAAGTGGCAGGCAAGGCCCGCGTACACGAGTTGGCGAAGGAACTCGGTGTAACCAGCAAAGAAGTGCTCGCCCGACTGAGCGATCAGGGCGAATTCGTTAAATCCGCATCCTCCACGGTGGAGGCACCCGTCGCGCGCCGACTGCGCGAATCTTTCGGCGGGGCAAAGCCCGCCGCAGAGAAGGTCAAGGCCGACGGTAACGGCGCCCCCGCGAAGAAGGCGGCCGCGAAGGCGCCCGCGCCGGCGAAGGCACCGGCTCCCGCGCCGGCCGCACCGCCGGAAGCCGCACCCGCACCGGCTGAGCCCGCCGCCCCGGCGGCCGTCGCGTCGGCACCCGCACCCGCAGCCCCTACGAGCCCGACCCCCGGCCCGCGGCCCGCTGCACCGACGCCGGGTCCCAAGCCGGCGCCGCGCACACCGCGTGTCGGAAACAACCCGTTCTCCTCGGCCCAACCGGTCGAACGGCCGATTCCGCGGCCGCAGGCCCCGCGTCCCGGTGCGCCACGGCCCGGTGGCGGCCCGCGTCCCGGTGCTTCTCCCGGCAATATGCCGCCCCGTCCCGGTGGCGGCGGCCCCGGTCGCCCAGCACGTCCCGGTGGTCCACGGCCCGCGGCAGGTGGTCGCGGTCCCGGCGGCTCGCCCGGTGGTCGGCCCGGTGGTCCCGGTGGCGGCGGTGGCGGCGGTGGCGGTGGTAACTACCGCACCGGTGGTCCCGGCGGCGGCGGTGGCGGTGCCCCAGCGGGAGGCGGCTATCGCGGTCGTCCCGGTGGCGGCGGAGGAGGCCGTCCCGGTCAGCGCGGCGGTGCCGCAGGCGCGTTCGGTCGTCCCGGCGGTGCGCCGCGACGCGGACGCAAGTCGAAGAGAGCAAAACGCGCCGAGTACGAGAACATGCAGGCGCCGGTCGTTGGCGGCGTGCGGTTGCCGCACGGCAACGGCGAGACCATCCGGCTCGCCCGCGGCGCGTCGCTGTCCGACTTCGCCGAGAAGATCGACGCGAACCCGGCGGCGCTGGTGCAGGCACTGTTCAATCTCGGCGAGATGGTCACGGCCACCCAGTCCGTGGGTGACGAGACGCTCGAACTGCTCGGCGGCGAGATGAACTACGTCGTGCAGGTCGTCAGCCCCGAGGACGAGGACCGCGAACTGCTCCAGTCCTTCGACCTCTCCTACGGCGAGGACGAGGGCGACGAGTCCGATCTGGAGAGCCGTCCGCCGGTGGTCACCGTCATGGGTCACGTCGACCACGGCAAGACCCGACTGCTGGACACCATCCGTCAGGCCAACGTCCGTGAGGAAGAGGCCGGCGGCATCACCCAGCACATCGGTGCCTACCAGGTAGTCGTCGATCTCGACGGCACGCCGCGGCCGATCACCTTCATCGACACCCCGGGCCACGAGGCGTTCACCGCCATGCGTGCCCGCGGCGCGAAGGCCACCGACATCGCGATCCTGGTGGTCGCCGCCGACGACGGCGTGATGCCGCAGACGGTGGAGGCGATCAACCACGCGCAGGCCGCCGACGTGCCAATCGTGGTGGCGGTCAACAAGATCGACAAGGAAGGCGCCGATCCGGCCAAGATCCGTTCGCAGCTCACCGAGTACGGTCTCGTCGCCGAGGACTTCGGCGGCGACACCATGTTCGTCGATATCTCCGCCAAGCAGGGCACCAACATCTCGGCGCTGGAAGAGGCGGTGCTGCTGACCGCCGACGCCGCCCTCGACCTGCGGGCCAACCCCGACATGGAGGCCCAGGGTGTGGCGATCGAAGCGCACCTGGACCGCGGCCGTGGCCCGGTGGCCACGGTGCTGATCCAGCGCGGCACCTTGCGGGTCGGCGACTCGATCGTCGCGGGCGACGCCTACGGTCGCGTTCGGCGCATGGTCGACGAGCACGGCGAGGACGTCGAGGAGGCGCTGCCGTCGCGTCCCGTCCAGGTCATCGGCTTCACGTCGGTGCCAGGTGCGGGCGACAACCTGCTGGTCGTCGACGAGGACCGGATCGCCCGGCAGATCGCCGACCGGCGCAGCGCGCGCAAGCGCAACGCCCTGGCGGCGCGCACGCGCAAGCGCATCAGCCTGGACGATCTCGACGCCGCGCTGAAGGAAACCAGTCAGCTGAACCTGATCCTCAAGGGCGACAACGCGGGCACGGTCGAGGCGTTGGAGCAGGCTCTGCTCGGCATCGAGATCGATGACGAGGTGGAATTGCGCGTCATCGACCGCGGCGTCGGCGGCGTCACCGAGACCAACGTCAACCTGGCGTCGGCCTCGGACGCGGTGATCATCGGCTTCAATGTGCGCGCCGAGGGTAAGGCCACCGAACTGGCCAACCGCGACGGTGTCGACATCCGCTACTACTCGGTGATCTACCAGGCCATCGACGAGATCGAGAGCGCGCTCAAGGGCATGCTCAAGCCGGTCTACGAGGAGAAGGAGCTGGGCCGGGCGGAGATCCGCGCGATCTTCCGGTCGTCCAAGGTCGGCAACATCGCCGGCTGCCTCGTCACCTCCGGTGTCATCCGACGCAACTCCAAGGCACGGCTGCTGCGCGACAACATCGTGGTCACCGAGAACGTGACGGTGCAGTCGCTGCGTCGGGAGAAGGACGACGTCACCGAGGTGCGCGACGGTTACGAGTGCGGTTTGACGCTGAGCTACTCCGACATCAAGGAGGGCGACGTCATCGAAACGTACGAGCTCGTGGAGAAGGAGCGCACCTAGTGCCTGATGTGGGCCGGGCCCGTCGGCTCTCCAAACGCATCGGCACCATCGTCGCGACTGCGATCGAGTTCGAGATCAAGGATCCGCCGTTGGCCTTCGTGACCGTCACGGACACGAAGGTGACGGGTGACCTGCACGACGCCACTGTGTACTACACGGTGCGCGGGCAGACCCTGCAGGACGAGCCGGACTACGCCGGTGCGGCCGCCGCGCTGGAACGCGCCAAGGGAACGCTTCGCACCAGGGTCGGCGCCAGTCTTGGTGTCCGATTCACGCCCACCCTGGCGTTCGTCCTCGACAAGGTGCCCGATACCGCCGCCCACATGGAGGATCTGTTGGCCCGCGCCCGCGCCGCAGATGAGGATTTGGCAAGAGTTCGTCAGGGTGCCAAGCACGCCGGTGACGAGGACCCGTACCGTGTGACGGGGGTGGAGGAAATCGGCGGGGAGCCGGATAGCAGGCGAGACGCTGAGGACACCGTTGACCGCGATTGATCCGAAGACCGACGCAGACTTGGTAGGTCAGCGCGTCGACG
This sequence comes from uncultured Actinomycetota bacterium, assembly GCA_963713225.1. GTDB lineage: Bacteria > Actinomycetota > Actinomycetes > Mycobacteriales > Mycobacteriaceae > Mycobacterium. The sequence continues at coordinate 316,130 of CAVQLB010000012.1, forward strand.
CCGATGCCGCCGTCGAGCTGCTGTCCGCCGCCACGTCCGTCAGCGTCGTCTGCCACGTCTATCCCGACGCCGACACCGTCGGAGCCGGCCTTGCGCTGGCCCTCGTGCTGGATCACGCGGGCAAGGACGTCGAGGTCAGCTTCGCGGAACCGACCGGACTCCCTGAATCCCTCCAGTCGCTGCCGGGTGGGCACCTGCTCATTCCTCCCGGCGATATGCGCCGCGATGCCGACCTGGTGGTCACCGTCGACATTCCCAGCCCCAACCGCCTCGGTGCGCTGCGGGAGCTCGCCGAATCCGGCCGCGCGGTGCTGGTGATCGACCACCACGCCTCCAACCAGCTGTTCGGCACGGCCAACTACGTCGACTCGTCCGCGGACTCCACCACCATGCTGGTCGCCGAACTGCTCGACGCGTGGGGCAAGCCGATCGAGATCGCGGTCGCGCACTGCCTCTACGCCGGCCTGACCACCGACACCGGTTCGTTCCGCTGGGCCAGCGCGCGTGCGCACCGGCTGGCGGCCCGGCTGGTGGAGCTCGGCGTCGACAACGCCGCGATCAGCCGCACCCTGCTCGATACGCATCCCTTCGCCTGGCTGCCGATGCTGTCGCGGGTGCTGGCGTCGGCGCAACTCATGCCCGAAGCCGCCGAAGGGCGCGGTCTGGTGTATGCCGTTGTCGGGCACCAGGAATGGGTCAATGCCCGGCCCGAGGAAGTTGAGAGCATCGTCGACATCGTGCGCACCACGCAGCAGGCCGAGGTGGCAGCGGTGTTCAAGGAGATCGAACCCGGGCACTGGTCGGTGTCGATGCGGGCCAAGTCGATGGACCTCGCCACGATCGCCAGCGCCTTCGGTGGCGGAGGTCACCGGCTGGCCGCCGGATACTCGGCGGACGGGCCGGCCGAGGACGTCGTGCAGGCCCTGTATGTAGCCCTTGGCTGAGCCCGAGGGTGGTCTTCCGGTCGCTCCGGCGACCGGCCGCCGCATCGCCGGGCTGGCGTTGCCCGCGCTCGGGGTGCTGGCCGCCGAACCCATCTATCTGCTGTTCGACCTGGCCGTCGTCGGTCGACTCGGCGCTTTGAGCCTGGCCGGGCTGGCGATCGGCGGGCTCATCTTGAGCACGCTGAGCTCGCAGATGACGTTCTTGTCCTACGGCACCACCGCGCGTTCGGCGCGCTTTTTCGGCGCGGGTGATCGTGACACGGCGGTCGGTGAGGGAGTCCAGGCCACCTGGCTCGCGATCGGGCTGGGCGCGCTGATCGTGGTGGCGGTCCAGGCCTTCGCGGTGCCATTGGTCTCGGCGCTGGCCGCGGGCGGTGACATCGCCACCGCGGCACTGCCGTGGGTGCGGATCGCGATCTTCGGCGTGCCCGCGATCCTGATCTCGGCGGCGGGCAACGGCTGGATGCGCGGTGTGCAGGACACCGCGCGGCCGCTGCGCTACGTCGTCGTCGGGTTCGCGGTGTCGGCCGTGCTGTGCCCCCTTCTCGTGTACGGCTGGCTGGGCATGCCGCGGCTGGAGCTGGCGGGCTCCGCGGTCGCCAACCTGGTGGGCCAGTGGCTGGCGGCGCTGCTGTTCTGCCGCGCGCTGTTGGTCGAACGCGTGTCGCTGCGCATCCAGCCGACGGTGCTGCGCGCCCAGGTCGTGATGGGGCGCGACCTGTTGTTGCGGACGCTGGCGTTTCAGGTGTGCTTCGTCTCGGCCGGAGCCGTCGCCGCCCGGTTCGGCGCGGCCGCCGTCGCCGCCCACCAGGTGGTGCTGCAACTGTGGAGTTTCCTTGCGCTGGTGCTGGATTCGCTCGCGATCGCGGCGCAGTCACTGGTGGGTGCGGCGCTGGGTGCCGGTGAACTGGCACACGCCAAGTCGGTGGCCTGGCGGGTGACGATCTTCTCCGCCGTCGCGTCCGCTGTGCTGGCAGCCGTGTTTGCCGCCGGTGCGTCGGTGTTCCCCAGCGTTTTCACCGACGATCGCTCGGTGCTGGACGCGATGGGGGTGCCGTGGTGGTTCATGGTCGCCCAATTACCCGTCGCGGGAATCGTTTTCGCGCTCGACGGTGTGCTGCTCGGTGCCGGCGACGCCAAGTTCATGCGCAACGCCACCCTGATCAGTGCGCTGCTCGGGTTCCTTCCGTTGATCTGGCTGTCGCTGGCGTTCGGCTGGGGACTGCTCGGTATCTGGTCGGGCCTGAGCACCTTCATGGTGCTGCGGCTCGTCTTCGTCGGCTGGCGAGCATTCTCCGGCCGTTGGCTGGTGCCTGGAACGGCGTAGTTCTAGTCGTCGCCGCGGCGCTCAGGGGCACCGAATTGTGGAACACGGGGGCGAAGCGCCCGGAGGCGGCGGGTCGACGATCACTCGTGGCAGTCCTGAGTCGCCACCGGGCGGCGGTGGTGGCGGAGGCCACTGCGGCCAGCCGGGCGGAGGCCAAACCGGTGGCTCGGGAGGAACTGGCGGAACCGGAGTTTCTTCGGGCGGCGGCGGTGGCGGCGGTTCTGACACCGGCGGGGAAACGGGCGGTTGCGGAGATGGCGCCTCGACCACCGGCGCGCGCCGGGTGGGCGGTGCGGTTGCGGGAGCGGGCGGCTTGACGGCCGGTGCCGGGGGTGGCGGAGGCGGAGGTTTCGGTGCCGGCGCCTTGGCGCTGCCGGGGGATACCGTCTCGGTCGCATCGGTGGGGGCGACCGGCACGTTCTTCTGACTCAGCCAGACGAAAATCAACGCGACGGCGGCGATCAGGGCGGCGATAAAGGCCACGACAGGCACGACGAAGCCGTGTTCGGCTCGCTCGCGGGCCATGCCCGCGCCATCCTGCGTGTCATCGAGGATCGGGCCTTCAGCTGAGGTCAGTTCGACCTCGTTCAGCGTGCGCTCGCGCAGCCAGGCCGGCGCGGGGAGGAACATCGGCGCGGCGCCGAGCAGCGCCACCGGGCTGACCCGTCGCTGTCGCTCCTCGTCGCACACCACACAGGACTCGATGTGCCTGGCGATTCGTTTGCGCATCAGGACGCTGAAGTGTCCGTCCCAGCCGGCGAGAATTGCGGCCAGTTCGGGGCAGTCCTCGGGGTTGTTCTGGACGTGGCGAGACACCAGCAATGCGCCGAGGGCGCGTTCGATGGTCTCGCGTAGCCGGTGCACGATCGTGTTTGCATTGGACTGGGTGACTCCGAGCGCGTCGGCGAGGTCGGCACCGTCAAGACCGTGGCGGTAAGCCAATTCGAGCACTGAGCGGTCGCGATCCGACAGGCCACCGGCGGCTTCGGTCACCAGATCGGCGAGTTCGGAGCGGGCGGCCAGGGTGTCCGGGCCCGGCTCGTAGGACTCGGCGTCAGGCAGTTCGTCGGAAACGGTTTCGCGTTGGCGTTCCCGGATCCTGCGCAGCGCCTCGCTGCGGGCGATCGCATAGAGCCACGGGCGCAGCTTGTCTGGTTCGCGCAGCTGCGTCAGGCGCGTCGCGGCGATGCAGAAGACGTCCTGCACGCAGTCCGCGGCGCCCTCGCGATCGCGCAGCATTCCGACGCAGAAGTCATGCAATCGGTCGGCGTAGCGGTCGTAGATGCCGGCGAATGCGTCGCGGTCGCCCGCCGCGGAGGCCAGGGCCAACTCCGCGTCCGTGCCGGACGGGCCGACGATGTCCCAATTAGGTACAGCCGTCATGACATAGCTCCCCATGAGGGTTGGTCTGATGCTACGGCGTGGATAGGGTCGCCCGGCTGGGGATTCAGCTGGATCTGCGGCTTATCGGTTTCCGGTTTTATCGGCTTCAGGTCGTCGTTCAGCTGTGGCTTCGGCGGGTCGGGGTCGAGATTCGGCACCTGGACAACGTCGATGTCCGGTGGGTTGAATTTCGGCGGCTCCGGGTCGGGCGGCTTCGGAGCCGGCGGCTTTGGCATGTCACCCAGGGGCGGGAGCGGCGGAATGAAGACGTCGACGATCACCGGTGGTGCGCTTACGGGCGGCGTGCCCGGATCGGCTGGTCCCGGACCTACTTCTTGATTTGTCTTCGGCTCGGACACAATCGGTTTCGGTGCTGGTGCTTGCTCAACAGGTTTTTGCGCGGGGGCCGCTGTGATGGCCGGCTTCGGCGGTGCAGGCGGGCTGCTTGACGGGGCGACCTCGGCCTGCGACGGGGAGGTCTTGACCGCACCCCAGGGCACCACGAAGGTGGGCTGAGCCGGGTCGGCGTAGCCGAACAACACGGCGCCCAGCGTGGCGCCCCCGATGATGCCGGCCGCCAATGCAGCGGCAAGCGCGGCGCGGTTGGTGGCCGGTTTCGGTTCGTCGACTGCCTCGATCGTTTCGAAGCTGTCACTGATGTCGTCGTCGGGCTCACCCAACGGGCTGGATGCCCAGGCGGCGCAGATCGTGTAGGTGTCGGGGTCGTCGTAGCAGGCGTAGAGCGATTCAGTCGGCTCGCTGATAGCGGGCGCCGCGACCGTGTCGCTGTCCAACTCGGCGTCGTACGTGGTGGCCATGGTGTCCTCCTGGTGCTGTTCGCGGTCCCAGACGAACCGCAGCTACAGGTAGGAGCACGCACACCCGGCCCATCGCACACTTTTTTCGGCACGAGTTTCGGGCCGGGCTGCGAATTAGTTCGTTGCGACCTTCGCGATGACCGCCCAGCCGAATTCGTTGGTCCGCACGTCGACATCGACGAACCCGGCGGCGGCCAACCGTGCGGGTAGCGACGCCGGGTCGACGGGGTTGTACGTGTCGTCCTCGTGGTGGGCCTTGAGCTCTTCGCTGCCCAGGCTGTCGCTCGCGACCAGCGAGGCGCCCGGCCGCAGCACGCGGGCGATCTCGGCGAACAGCCGGTCCTGCAACGCTGCCGTCGGGACGTGATGCAGCATCGTGAAGCACGCCGCACCGGAGAACCGATCGTCGTCGTACGTCAGCGACGTCGCGTCACCGCGGACGATCTCCACCGACGGCACGTCGGCGAACCGGTCGGTCAGCATCGCCGCAAGCTCGTCGTCGATCTCCACCGAGGTGAGCCGGGGGACCGCCCTGCTGAGCACGTCGGTGGTGGCGCCGTAGCCGGGCCCGACCTCGAGTACGTCGTCGCCGAGATCGGTGCCGTCGAGCGCCCAGGGCAGGATGACCTCCCGGATCGCCTGCCGCCACTCATCACTGCCGCACATTTCGTGTGCCTTGTTCACAGTTGCAGCGTAGGCAGACTCAGCGCACTTGTGCGCGCCCCCTCTGCAACACCGCCTCGCGATTGGCGGCGATGTCGTCGCCGCTGGCGGTGCGCATCCACTGGGTGGCCGATTCGGCCTCGATCGCCAGGCCGCCGGCGGTTCCCGAATCGTCGATGCGGTGGTAGGACGCCAGCAGCGCGCGGACGGCGTTCTGGTTGTTCCCGACGATCGATGCCGCCACCCGGCGCGCGGCATGCAGCAGCTCGTCATGCGGCACCACCTCGGTGACGAGCCCGGCCCGCAGCGCGTCGGAGGCCGACAGGTAGTCGCCGGTGAGGCTCATCCGGCGAGCCATGCCGACACCGACCTTCTGTGGCAGTCGCACCGACAGGCCCCACGTCGGCAGCAGCCCGACCCTGGCGTGCGTATCGGCGAACCGGGCCAGCTCCGAGGCGATCAGGATGTCGCAGTACAGCGCCAGTTCGAGCCCGCCGGTGACGGCGGCGCCGTTGATGGCACCGATCACCGGCTTGGTCATCGGCGGCCACTGCGGGGAGATGTCGGGCAGATCGGTGGTGTTGCCCAGCTCCTTGAGGTCGAGCCCCGCGCAGAACACGGGGTCGGCGCCGGTCAGGATCACCACGTCGACGGCGTCGTCCGCCTCGGCGTCGCGCAGCGCGGCAAAGAACTGCTTGCGCAGCGCAGACGACAGCGCGTTGCGCGATTTCGGCCGGTTCAGCGTCAGGGTCCGGATCCGGTCGTCGGTGTCGATGAGCAGTACGTCGTCGTTCGTCACGGCATCAACCTATCGTGGGAGACATGTGCCGAAACATCACCGAGCTGCGCGGCCTGGAACCGGTGGCGACCGATGAGGAGATCGAGGCCGCCGCCCGCCAGTACGTCAGGAAGGTCAGCGGCGTCACCAGGCCGTCGGCCGCCAACGAAGAGGTCTTCGAGACCGCCGTCGCCGAAGTCACCGCGACGACGACGCGACTGCTGGCCGCACTGCCGCCGCGCAAACAACCGCCCAAGACCGTTCCGCCGTTGCGGCGCCCGGAAGTAAGGGCCCGGATAGAAGCGCGGGCCGCCAGGACCGGGTGACCGCGCAGACGCTGACCCAGCCCGCGCTCAAGGAATGGAGCGCGGCGGTGCACGCGCTGCTCGACGGCCGCCAGACCGTGCTGTTGCGCAAGGGCGGGATTCACGAGAAGAGGTTCACGCTCGACTCGTCGCGCTTCTTGTTCTTTCCGACCGTCGCGCACAGCCACGCGCAGCGGGTTCGGCCCGAACACCGCGACCTGCTGGCGCCCGCGGCGCAGGACAGCACCGAAACGGAGATCGTGCTGCGGGCTGGAGCGAAAGTCGTTGCCGCCGTTGAGGTCAACCGGCCGGAGCGGCTCGACGAGATTGCGCCGCTGCACATCTGGACCGATGAATCGGTGCGCGCCGACCGGCTGGACTTCCGGCCGAGGCACCGGCTTACCGTGTTGGTGGTGCAGGTCAGTCCGCTGGCTGAGCCGGAACGGGTGCGCCGGACGCCGGAATACGCAGGCTGCACGAGCTGGGTGCCGCTGCCGGTCAACCCGATGTGGGGCACACCTGTACTCGAGGCCGCAGCGCTGCGGGAAATCGCGGCCCGCGTGCGCGATTCAGTCGGTTGACGGCGGCTGCGGGCTCGCGGGCAGTCGCAGCCGTGACGCGCCGTCTCCGACGTGCACGGTGTGGGTGGCCGCTGCCAGCCGATGGCCGCTGACCAACGGTTCGCCGCTGCCGAGGTTGCGGGTGAACCTCGGATGCGAGCCTCCTGCGACCAGCACCCTGATGCGCGATCCGGCACGGAACCGGTGTGCGACCGCATCCAACTCGATCGTGACGGTGCCCGAAGTCGGTGTGCCGCGGCGATATCCGTCGCTGACATTGCGGGACCGCCCCTTGGCGTCCACCTCGCTCACCCGGACGAACAGATCGTTGTGGGGGTTGTCGCACGAGTGCGACAGTTCGAGCACCGGGATTCCGGCGACATACAGGTCCTGCGCCAGCGTGTCTCCGGTGAAGCTGAGCACGTCGGCCCGCTCGGCCAGCTTGGTGTCATTGCGGTAGCCGCCCTGCGGCGACAGCAGCCGGCCGCCGCGGGTGGGCGTCGGGTCGGCGGGGTCGTAGGTGAACGTCGACGCCGGCGCCGTGTCGGGTGGCATCGCGTCGCCGAGACGGCCGCCCGGCTGGAGGTGCCGCAGCTGTTCGGGCATTGGCGGCGGCCAATCTTCGAGGTCGATCCAGCCCGCGCCGTTGACGTGGATGCGCACCGGGCGTCGCGATGCGCCGTCGTTGCCCGCGAGGTGGGTGCCGAGCCAGGCGAGTGTTTCGCGCAGCACGGTCGGCGCACCCTTGCGCAGCATGTGGGAGTGGTTCCACGGGCCGATGGTCACGGCCACGGGCACCCCCCGCGCACGCAATTGCGCATACTGCGCCAGCGTCTGTTCGATGAACAGGTCCTGCCAGCCGGAGAGCAACAGCACCGGGATCTCGGTTCGATCCAAGGCCGCGTGCAGCTGAAGCGGTGCCCAGAACGGGTCGTCGTGCTCGGGGTGCTCGAGCCAGGACTCGTACCACGGCGCGCCGTCGCCGAGTAGCGTTCGACCCGCCTGACCGACCGGCAGCCCGGCGGTCGCGCGCGCCACCTTCCGCGTGGCCCGAAGGTGATGCGCGATGGCCCTGACCCCGCGGAGGTGTTCCTGGTTGACGACCCCGTGACTCCATCCGAGGAAATCGTTGAGCCCGAATGATCCAGTGCCCCAACGCGGTCCGCTGATGTCGTGCGGACCGACGGTGATGACCGCGGCCGCCATCTCCGGCGGCGGATCGGTCAACAGCGCCCACTGGGTGAAGCCCAGGTAGGACGCCCCGATCGTGGCGAAGGTACCGGTGAACCACGGCTGGTCGCGCAGCCACGCGGCGGTGTCGGCCCCGTCGGTGATCTCGTGTCTGAACGGGTCGAAGTCTCCACCGGAGCCGAATGTGCCGCGAACGCTTTGCACGACGACGTGGTAGCCGCGTGACGCGTAGACGGACCCGAAGAGCACCGAGACCGGGTACCCGCGGCCGTAGGGTCCGCGGACCAGAAGTGTGCCCAGCCGGATTTCGACGTCAGCGGCCGGTAATGGTCGGCGACCAGCTCGACGCCGTCCCGCATCGGCACCTGGACACGATGATGCACCTCGTACTCGGTGGTGTGGGGAGGCAGACGCAGCAGTCGGCTCGCGGTGCGACCGATGATCTGCTTGGCGGCGGTCACTCGATCGAGGCTACGCAGGCGGCGGGTCGTCGGCCTCGATCGCGTCGATGACCTTGGTCATAAGCCAGTTCACCGCGCGGGTGGCGTCCGCCCCGTCGAGCCCCCAATTCGCGACGAGCCGCTCATAGCTGGGCAGGTTCCACAGCACGTCGAGAAGCCCCGCCGTCACCCGCCGCTCTGTCTCGGACCACTCCGGCGCCGATGCGGCGACCGCGCGCAGCAGTGCATCGCGCCGGCGCTGGTCAACGCCGACGAACGTGGGGTCGCGGGGTGTGTCGACGGACTCGTGGACCGAAAACCGTTGCAGTGACGCGAATACCCGGGACGTCACCTCACCGAGGTTGCCGAGGTCGACGTCCTCGTAGGAGATCCCGGCCTCGGACTCAAGGCGCTGCATGACGGCGTCGTGTAGATGCCGTTCGGTGGGGAAGTGGCGGTAGACGGTTCGTTCGCCGACGCCTGCGCGTTCGGCAACGGTGCGGAACGTCAGGTCCCGCCAATTCCAGGTGTCGAACGCATGCACCAGTTCGCTGCCCGCGGCGATGATGCGTTCCCGCGTCTGCGCGGCCTTCTCCTGTCGGGCGCGGTTGTCGTAACGGCGCCGGTTTCCTATTGACGGCTCGCTCACAATGGTGACAGTGTACTGTCACGAATTGGGTTGGAGGTGCGACAGTGGCATCACCGGGCGAGTTGATGGCGGATGCCGTCGAGCGAACGGGGCTGGACGACTTCGGCGACGACGCGTTCCGCGAGGGCCTCGAGATCCTCGTCAAGGCACTGCGCGACGAGGCCAGGCTCAATGCCCGTGGTGAGGCATTCGTCTACGGCCGCATCGGCAACCACCTGTCTCAGCGGCTGCAGGTCGAGGACTGGTACCGCCGCCACCCCGAGATCGACGACGTGCCGATCGACAAGCCGCTGTTCGGGCTCGGCCTACCCCGCACGGGTTCCACCGCATTGTCGTTCCTGCTCGCCCAGGACCCGCACGTCCGCTACCTCCGGAGCTGGGAGTCGGGGCAGCCGTGCCCGCCACCGTCGACGGTGCAGGGCGACGATCCCCGAATCCCGCCGGAGCTGCGCGTGGTGGCGGGCAGCAGGCATCACGTGCCCACCGACGTTCACGGGCCGATGGAATGCCTTGACCTGATGGCACTCGACTTCAAATCGCAGATGTTCCTGGCCTTCGCCCAGATCCCGTCGTATTTCGAATGGTTCGTCGAAAAGGCCGATTTCACGTCCACGTACGCCTACGAGCGTCGCGTCATCAAGCTCCTCGCATGGGGCGAGCCGACGCGTCCGTGGCGGCTCAAGTCGCCTGCGCACGTGATGTCACTGGACGACCTCGACACAGCCTTCCCCGACGCGCGCTTCGTCATGACGCATCGGGACCCGACCGACGTCATCCTCTCGGTGGCCGACGTCTACGCCGACATCGTCGGCGGCTTCACCGACCACCTCGACCGGCCCTACCTCGGTCAGCTCAACGTGAGGCAGTGGTCGGTCGGCATGGACCGCGCGGTGAAGTTCCGCGACGCCGGCGCCGACCATCGCTTCTTCGACATCGACTTCCGGGCCATGCTCGCCGATCCGATCGGCGAGGTGCGCCGCCTGTACGCGTGGCTCGGCGAGCCGGTCTCCGATGAGTTCGAACAGGGGATGCGGACCTGGTGGGCGGACAACGCCGAGAAGCGCGAGCCGCACACCCAGGCCGACCCCGAGACGTTCGGCCTCGACCTGGAGGTGGTCCGCCCGCTCTTCGCCTCATACGTCGACCATTCCCAACGTTGGATCACCGATGAAAGGTGAGCGCTCACATGGCAATTGACCTGACCGGAGGGATCGACCCGGCGCGCGAGTACATGTTCGCCGAACGCCCGAACGACCCCGAGATGAGGGACTCGGTGAGCTTTTGGGTCTTCGACGACCGCGGCCAGGTCGGCCTGCCGCGCGTCGGTGTCGAGGCGGTGGCCGAGAACTGGGAGGAGCACAGCGTCCAGGTCAACGTCGCGTTTCCGGACGGCCGGGCGTTTCGACTGCGCGACGAGGGCAGGGCGTGGCCTGTGCAAGGGCCGGACGGCAAGCCCGCGGTGCTCGGCGGCGGCCCGCTGGCCTTCACCTGCGTGAAACCGTTCGACGTGTGGACGACGGCGTTCGACGGTAAGGCCGTTGCGACATCGTCGGCCGATCTCGCCGTGGGCCGCAAGCACGGGCCGCTGGTCGATCTGCGGTTCGAGGTGGAGGCGAGGCTGGCCGTGCCGCCGTGGGTGCAGGGCGCGCTGCAGACGGACGCGGCGTCCGCGTTGGCCACGTCGGTCGAGGGCGACCTGATGGGGGGCGACCGCTACGAGCAGCTGTTCCGGGCGACGGGCTCGGTCCGCGTGGCCGGTGAGGAGCACGCCTTCACCGGCACCGGTCTGCGGATCCGGCGTCAGGGCGTGCGCAGGCTCGAGGGGTTCTGGGGGCACTGCTGGCAGTCGGCGCTGTTCCCGAGCGGCCGGGCATTCGGCTACATCGCCTACCCGCCCCGCCCCGACGGCCAGCCCACCTTCAACGAGGGATACCTGTACCACGGCGATTCGGCCGGAGACGGCGAGCTCATCCCCGCCAAGGTCGTCGAGGCGCCGTGGCTGACCCGGTTGCAGCCGCTGGGCGAGGACGTCTCGGTGGTGCTGGAGACCGCCGACGGTACGCACCGCATCGAGGGCGAGACGGTGCTGTCGACGCACGACATCACCGATCCCAGCGAGGTGCCGGCGGAACTGCTTGCCAAGATGGCGAACTGGACGTTCCCGGCGCTTCAGCAGGCGGGCGTCCGCTACCGGTGGGACGGCGAGGAGACGTACGGCATGCTCGAGCGCTCCAGCCCGATGGACAAGATCACTCGTTAGTCGCGTTGTCGTACTTGTAGTACGGCGCCAGCTCGTGGGCGCGCTGCAGGTTGGTCTGCATGCAGTCGACATCGCTGGCGGAGTAGGTCGGCGAGTAGAACAGCGACTGCTGAATCAGGCCGTAGCTGGTCTTGAACACCAGCGCGCAGGTGATCCACCAACGGTTGTTCCAGTCGGTCGGCTTCATCACCCAGTACTGCGCCGCGCGGTGACCGTCGATGTCCAGCTCGACCGCGTCGGAGGGCAGGCTTTCTTCGTAGGTCCGCCAAATGAAGGCCTCCACCGCCATCTGGTAGTTCCCGGCGTCGTAGTGGCAGCGCAGGCTGTCCTCGGGCTCCGGCGGGGTGAACGCCAGGCCGATGCTTTGGATCACGTCGAGCGGGATGTCGCGGCAGGGGTTGAACGGGTCAGGGTCGGTGAGATCGACCACCGGCCACTTGATGGTGGTGCTCGGGTCGGGCGCCTGCGGAAACGGCGCTGCGGTCGAGCGCAGGTCAACGCGACCGGTTTCCGGTGCGGGCAGCGGGCCGCTCTGCATAACCAGAATCACCGCCGTCACCAGCGCGCCGAAGGCTGCTAACAGACGGATCCTGGCTGCCATGAATTCCCCTCGCGCTCGCCGACCCCTGCGGGGGAGTGTACAAGTCGCGGCCGCAGCGCCGAACCGGAAACAGGAACATGTTCTAGTTGCGTCCGGGGCGGGCCCGCGCCGCGCAAGTAGGCTGGATGTTTGTGGCGACACTCTGGGCGGTCAGCGACCTGCATACCGGTCACACGGGCAACAAGCCGGTCACCGAATCGCTGTACCCGTCGTCGCCCGACGACTGGCTGATCGTCGCAGGCGATGTCGCCGAACGCACCGATGAGATCCGCTGGGCGCTTGACCTGCTGCGGAAGCGGTTCGCGAAAGTCATCTGGGTGCCCGGCAACCATGAACTGTGGACCACCAGCAAGGACCCCATGCAGGTGTTCGGCCGGGCGCGCTACGACTATCTGGTCGACATGTGCGACGAGATGGGGGTGATCACCCCCGAACACCCTTTTCCGGTGTGGACCGATCAGGGTGGGCCGGCCACCATCGTGCCGATGTTCCTGCTCTACGACTACACGTTCTTGCCCGAGGGTGCGGCGACGAAGGCCGAGGGTCTTGCCATCGCCCGGGAACGAAACGTCGTGGCGACCGACGAGTTCGTACTGTCCAACGAGCCCTACGCGACGAAAGAGGCGTGGTGCGCCGACCGGGTGACCGAAACCCGCAAGCGGCTCGAGGACCTCGACTGGGTGACTCCGACGGTGCTGGTGAACCACTTCCCGATGGTGCGTGAACCCTGCGACGCGCTGTTCTATCCGGAGTTCGCCCTGTGGTGCGGCACCACCACAACCGCCGACTGGCACACCCGCTACAACGCGATCTGCTCGGTGTATGGCCATCTGCACATTCCCCGCACCACGTGGTACGACGGCGTGCGCTTCGAAGAGGTGTCGGTCGGCTACCCGCGCGAGTGGCGGCGCCGCAAGCCGTATCGCTGGCTGCGCCAGGTGCTTCCCGATCCCGAGTACTCGGCCGGGTACCTCAACGAGTTCGGCGGCCACTTCGAGATCACGCAGGAGATGCGGGAGAGCGCGCAGAAGGTCCAGGAGCGCATCAAGAACCGGCAGGCGACGCGGTCCAGATGATCGTCGCGACACTGCTCTCCGACGTGCTGCCAGGCAGCGTGGCCGCCGCCGAGATGTACACGGACCCACCGGATTTGGCGCCGCTTCCGGAGGAGGAACCGCTGATCGCCCGTTCGGTCGCCAAACGCCGCAACGAGTTCATCACCGCGCGCCACTGCGCGCGTCTGGCGCTCGAAGAGCTCGGCCTGCCGCCTGCGCCGATCCTGAAGGGGGAGAAGGGCGAACCGTGCTGGCCGGACGGTGTCGTCGGCAGCCTCACCCACTGTGAGGGCTATCGCGGTGCGGCCGTCGGCCACCACGTCACCGTGCGATCGGTCGGCATCGACGCCGAACCCCACGATGTGCTGCCGAACGGCGTGCTCGACGCGATCAGCCTGCCCGACGAACGGTCCGAGATCGGCGGACTTCCAGCGGCACTGCACTGGGACCGAATCCTGTTCTGCGCCAAGGAGGCAACCTACAAGGCGTGGTTTCCGGTGACCAAGCGGTGGCTGGGATTCGAGGACGCGCACATCGTCTTCACCGTCGACGGCAACGGGACGGCGGGCGGATTCGAATCCCGCATCCTTATCGACGGCGCCGCGGTGTCCGGGCCGCCGTTGGCCACACTGCGGGGGCGCTGGTCGGTGCGTGACGGGCTGGCGCTGACGGCGATCGTGCTGTGACGGATGTCGCGCACGCGAGGAGCAATCAACTTCCCGGCCTTGTGGTGGTGGACAAGCCGCCGGGCCTGACAAGTCACGACGTGGTGGGACGGTGCCGGCGCATCTTCGGCACCCGCAAGGTCGGGCACGCGGGCACCCTGGACCCGATGGCCACCGGCGTGCTTGTCGTCGGCATCGAACGGGCCACCAAGATCTTGGGCCTGCTGACCGCGACCGACAAGTCGTACGCCGCGACCGTTCGGCTGGGGCAGACCACGTCGACCGATGACGCCGAAGGCGATGTCCTGCAGACGGTTTCGGCGGCGCAGGTCGGCGACGCCGATATCGAGGCCGCGGTGGCGGCGCTGCGCGGCGAGATATCGCAGACACCGTCGGCGGTCAGCGCCATCAAGGTCGGCGGCAAGCGCGCATACCAGCTTGCCCGCGAGGGGGCGGCCGTCGAACTGGCCGCCCGGCCGGTGCGCATCGACCGGTTCGAGGTGCTGGGCGTGCGGCGCCACGACGGCTTCGTCGACGTCGACGTCGAGGTCGACTGCTCCAGCGGCACGTACATCCGCGCCCTCGCGCGCGACGTCGGTGCGGCGCTGAAGGTCGGCGGGCATCTCACCGCGCTGCGGCGCACCCGCGTCGGACGATTCGGGCTCGACGAGGCCCACACGCTCGACGCGTTGGCCGAAAATCCGCGGCTGTCGTACACCCTCGACGAGGCCTGCCTACTGGCATTCCCGCGTCGCGACCTGACCGCCGAGGAGGCCGAGTCCGCCCGCCACGGCCGGGCATTGAACCCGGCGGGCATCGACGGCGTGTATGCGGCGAGGGCGTCCGACGGACAGGTGATATCGCTGCTGCGCGACGAGGCCGAAAGAGCGAAATCGGTGGTGGTTTTGCGTCCCGCGACGTTATGAGGAGACCGTGACGAACCCGTACAAACTTCTGCAGCTCGCGCTGGCCCTCTTCGGTGTCATAACCCTGCTTCTCTACCCGCTGGCCGTCGTCTGGCCGTCGGGATGGGCATGGCATGCCGGCGCACCCTATGAGTCCCAGTACTTCATGATGATCGTCGGCCTCTACCTCACCATCGGGGTCTTCCTGCTGAACGCCGCGCGCAAGCCGGAGGCGAACCTGAGCTTCATATGGTTCGTCATCTGGTCTCAGCCTCGTGCACGCCGTCATCATGGCCGTGCAGTCATTCAGCGGCGGCCACCACATGCACATGGGCCATCTGTGGGGCGACGTGCCTGCGCTGCTTCTGGTCGCAATCGTGCTGGCGCTGCTCGTGCGTGCGGCAGGCCTCAAGCAGCCTTCCCACGCCGGGTGAGCAGGACGCCGATTACCCGACGACCCAGATCGCTTCTGCCGCAGGGCTGCCCAGGTCGACCGTGGTGCCAGGATCGTTCTCCTTGGCGTCGGCCGACTTGATCGCCACGGAGATCATGCCCGCGAAGTCGCGGCGGGCCAGCACCCTCAACCGCGAATCCAGGGTGATGCCCGACACTGTCGAAGTAACGCAGCATCTCCGGGTCGGCGTCGGAGATGCGGGCCACCGTGCCGGTTTCGCCGTCCTCGCAGACCGACAACTGCCGCGCATCCGGGGTGGGCACGTGGCCGTCGGCGGCCGGAATCGGATCGCCGTGCGGGTCGCGCTTGGGGTAGCCGAGCTTGGCGTCGATGCGGTCCAGCATCCGGTCCGAGACCGCGTGCTCGAGCACCTCGGCCTCGTCGTGCACCTCGTCCCAGCTGTAGCCGAGCATCGCGCACCAGGAAGGTCTCCATCAGCCGGTGCCTGCGCACCATCGCCAACGCGGCCTGTCGGCCCGCCTCGGTCAGCGTCACCGCGCCGTACTTCTCGTGGTCGACAAGGCCCTGGTCGGCGAGCTTGCGGATGGACTCCGACGCGGTGCTGGCCGACACCCCGATCCGCTCGGCGAGCATCTTGGTGCTGACCTTCTCCAGCGACCACTCCTGGGCGGTCCAGATGACCTTGAGGTAATCCTGGGCGACCGTGGTCAGGTCGCGAGGGTTACCGTTCGGACTCACAGTGACAAAGTTTAGGCAATGGTCACCTGATCTGGGGATGTAGAGGAGCCTGGGCGGCGCCTCGAGCCGTAGGCTTGCGACTGTGCAGCGCTGGCGGGGGCAGGACGAGATCCCCACAGACTGGGGCAGATGCGTCGTCACGATCGGCGTGTTCGACGGGGTGCACCGCGGACACGCCGAGCTGATCAACCATGCGGTCAAGGCGGCCCGGTCGCGCGGCGTGCCGACGGTGTTGATGACGTTCGACCCGCACCCGATGGAAGTCGTCTTCCCTGGTAGCCATCCCGCGCAGCTGACCACGCTGACCCGCCGCGCCGAGCTGGTCGAGGAACTGGGCATCGACGTCTTCCTGGTCATGCCGTTCACCTCGGACTTCATGAAGCTGACACCGGAGCGCTACATCCATGAACTGCTGGTGGAGAACCTGCACGTCGTGGAGGTGGTGGTCGGGGAGAACTTCACCTTCGGCAAGAAGGCCGCGGGCAACGTCGACCTGCTTCGCAAGGCCGGGGAGCCGGTTCGGCTTCGCGGTGGAGAGCATGTCGCTGGTGGCCGAGCACCACCAGGACGAAACCGTCACGTTCTCGTCCACCTACATCCGGTCCTGCGTGGACGCCGGCGACGTCGTGGCGGCGGCGGAGGCGCTGGGCCGCCCGCACCGGGTCGAGGGTGTGGTGGTCCGTGGCGACGGCCGGGGCAAGGTGCTGGGCTTTCCGACCGCCAACGTGGCGCCGCCGATGTACTCGGCGATCCCCGCCGACGGCGTGTACGCGGCCTGGTTCACCGTGCTGGGCCACGGCCCGGTGATGGGCACCGTCGTGCCGGGCGAGCGGTACCAGGCGGCGGTGTCGGTGGGCACCAACCCGACGTTCTCCGGGCGCACCCGCACCGTGGAGGCGTTCGTCCTGGACACCGACGCCGACCTGTACGGACAGCACGTCGCGGTGGACTTCGTCGCCCGCATCCGCGGCCAGGAGCGGTTCGACTCGGTCGACGACCTGGTCACGGCCATGGGCGGCGACACCGAGCGGGCGCGCACCATCCTGGCCGCCCAGTAGCAGCGATTTCGCAGCTCAGCTAGGGCGCTGCTAGACTCGCTGCCGACCAAGCGTGTGCTGCAGTTCGCGGTGGCCACGCCGTCAGAAACTCCTCGCGGACCGATTGATGGAGATAGTTTCGTGGCGCTCACTGCCGAACAGAAAAAAGACATCCTGGGCCACTACGGCCTGCACGATAGCGACACCGGCTCGCCGGAGGCGCAGGTCGCGCTGCTCACCAAGCGCATCGCCGACCTGACCGAGCACCTCAAGGTGCACAAGCACGACCACCACTCGCGGCGCGGACTGCTGCTGCTGGTGGGTCGGCGTCGCCGCCTGCTCAAGTACGTCGCCCAGGTCGACGTGGAGCGCTACCGCTCCCTGATCGACCGCCTTGGCCTGCGCCGCTGACGCGGCCGCGATGACCGCACCCGAATATTCACTGGGCAGCGACGACGCCGAGATCGCGCGTTTGCAGCTACAAGCTGCCATGATCGCCGAACCTACCGCCGCGCTTCTACAGCGCGGCGGCATCCTCCCCGGAATGCGGGTGCTCGACCTCGGCAGCGGCCCTGGTGACGTCTCGTTTCAGGTTGCTGAAATGGTCGGCATCGACGGAAGCGTCGTCGGCGTCGAACGAGATCCCGCGCAGATCGCGGTGGCCGAGCAACGACGGACTGACCTAAATGCGCGCAATGTCGTCTTCCGCGAAGGCGATGCGCGCACATTCGTCGATGACGAGCCCTTCGACGCCGTCGTGTGCCGACTGCTGCTCATGCATCTGCCCGACGCGGTCGACGTCCTCAGGCACCACATCGGCAACCTCCGCTCCGGAGGCGTCGTGGTCGCAGTGGACTACGACATGGGTGGCGTCCGCTCACTTCCAGAGGTCGAGCTGCACGCCGCGGTCAAGCGGTGGCTGGTGGCGGGCTTCCAGCACGCGGGTGCCGATCCGTTCGTCGGCATGCGCTTCCCTGTGATGTTCGAACAGGCGGGCCTGACCGACGTCGGTTCACTCGGCTTTCAAGTCTTCTTCACTCCCGAGCACCCGCATGCGCCTGGCATGGTTGTCGGTGTTGTGCGGGCGCTCAAGGACGCCATTCTCGGATCACAGGTCGTCACTGAAGATGAACTCGACCTCGACACGCTCGAGAAACGGCTGGGTGAGGCGGTGAGCTCAGCTCAGGCGATGTGGACGATGCCGACCGTGGTCGGTGGGTGGGGACGACGCCCCTGAGCCCTGAAATTTCGGTCCCGTACCTGCTGCATTGTAGGATGGGTCCGTTCGCCAGCCATCTTGGCTCGAACGATTGGGTGCGGTTCTCGCAGATCCGTGAGCGCCGTTCCCGCGCGTCCCTGGCGGACCCCGCCTGATCGGGCGGTCTTCGGTAGTGGCTGCCGGGGTTTCTTCTCCGGCAGCTTCGATCGACGGCCGTAGCCGCATCAAGGCCCGTGGTCTGACAGGCTGCTCAGCGTTCTGAGCGTGACGACGCGAAACAGCTGAACAGAGACCCAGAGAGGCCTTACGGACACCTATGTCTGTTGCAGAAATTGAAGACGGCGTTTTCGAATCGACCGCCGTCATCGACAACGGGAGCTTCGGCACCCGCACCATCCGATTCGAGACCGGTCGCCTCGCCCAGCAGGCCGCAGGCGCCGTCGTCGCCTACCTTGACGACGAAACCATGCTGCTGTCGGCGACCACCGCCAGCAAGAACCCCAAAGACCATTTCGACTTCTTCCCGCTGACGATCGACGTCGAGGAGCGGATGTATGCCGCCGGGCGCATTCCCGGCTCGTTCTTCCGCCGCGAGGGCCGGCCGTCCACGGACGCGATCCTGACCTGTCGCCTGATCGACCGGCCGTTGCGCCCGACGTTCATCTCGGGTCTGCGCAACGAGATCCAGGTCGTCGTCACCATCCTGAGCCTGGATCCCAAGGATCTGTACGACGTGCTGGCCATCAACGCCGCGTCCGCGTCCACGCAGATCTCGGGAATCCCGTTCTCCGGTCCCGTCGGCGGCGTGCGCGTCGCGCTGATCGAGGGCACCTGGGTGGCATTCCCCACCGTCGAGCAGCTCGAGCGCGCCGTGTTCGACATGGTGGTCGCGGGCCGCAAGACGGCTGACGACGTGGCCATCATGATGGTCGAGGCCGAAGCCACCGACAACGTCATCGAGCTGATCGCAGGCGGCGCCGGTGCACCGACCGAAAGCGTTGTCGCCGAGGGCCTGGAGGCTGCCAAGCCGTTCATCGCCGCCCTGTGTACCGCTCAGCAGGAGTTGGCCGACAAGGCCGCCAAGCCGACCGCCGAGTACCCGGTGTTCCCGGACTACCAGGACGACGTGTTCTACGCGGTGTCCTCGGTGGCCACCGACGAGCTCGCCAAGGCGCTGACCATTGCAGGCAAGGAAGAGCGCAACGATCGCACCGACGAGATCAAGGTCGAGGTGCTTGCGCGGCTCGCCGACACCTACGAGGGTCGCGAGAAGGAGGTCGGCGCCGCGTTCCGGTCGCTGACCAAGAAGCTTGTGCGCCAACGCATCCTGACCGACCACTTCCGCATCGACGGACGTGGCATCACCGATATTCGCGCATTGTCAGCCGAGGTGGCCGTGATTCCGCGGGCGCACGGCAGCGCGCTGTTCGAGCGTGGCGAGACCCAGATCATGGGTGTGACCACGCTGGACATGGTCAAGATGGCCCAGCAGATCGACTCGCTCGGGCCGGAGAAGTCGAAGCGCTACATGCACCACTACAACTTCCCGCCGTATTCGACCGGTGAGACCGGTCGCGTCGGTTCGCCCAAGCGGCGTGAGATCGGGCACGGCGCGCTGGCCGAGCGGGCACTCATGCCCGTGCTGCCGAGCGTCGAGGAGTTCCCGTACGCGATCCGCCAGGTGTCGGAGGCGTTGAGCTCCAACGGCTCGACGTCGATGGGCTCGGTGTGTGCATCGACCCTGTCTCTGCTGAACGCGGGCGTGCCGCTCAAGGCTCCGGTCGCGGGCATCGCGATGGGTCTGGTGTCCGACGACGTCGAGGTCGACGGCAAGACCGAGCGTCGCTTCGTCACCCTGACCGACATCCTCGGCGCCGAGGATGCCTTCGGTGACATGGACTTCAAGTGCGCGGGCACCAAGGACTTCGTCACCGCGCTGCAGCTGGACACCAAGCTCGACGGGATTCCGTCGCAGGTGCTGGCGGGAGCGCTGGCTCAGGCCAAGGACGCCCGCATCACCATCCTCGAGGTGATGGCCGAGGCCATCGACGCCCCGGACGAGATGAGCCCGTACGCGCCGCGTGTCACCGCGATCAAGGTGCCGGTCGACAAGATCGGCGAGGTCATCGGGCCGAAGGGCAAGATGATCAACTCGATCACCGAGCAGACCGGTGCGTCCATCTCGATCGAGGACGACGGCACGGTGTTCGTCGGTGCGACCGACGGGCTTGTCGGCGCAGGCCGCGATCGACATGATCAACGCCATCGCCAACCCGCAGCTGCCCAAGATCGGCGAGCGCTTCCTCGGCACTGTCGTCAAGACAACCGATTTCGGAGCGTTCGTGTCGCTGCTGCCGGGACGGGACGGGCTGGTGCACATCTCCAAGCTGGGCCGTGGCAAGCGCATCAACAAGGTCGAGGACGTCGTGAAGGTGGGGGACAAGCTGCGCGTGGAGATCGCCGATATCGACAACCGCGGCAAGATCTCCCTCGTCCTCGTTGCCGAGGATGAGGCAGCCGAGGCACCCTCGTCCGTTGATTCGCCGGTCGATGCCACGACAGGCAGCTAACGGAAAGGCGGGACTGCGGCGGCCCAGCCGCGGCAGCGAGCCCGCAGTCGAGTCCACAGTGCGTCGGACCACCCTGCCCGGTGGTCTGCGCGTGGTCACCGAATACATCCCGTCGGTGCGCTCGGCGTCCGTCGGGGTATGGGTGGGCGTCGGGTCGCGCGACGAAGGCGGCAGCGTCGCCGGTGCCGCGCACTTCCTTGAGCACCTGCTGTTCAAGTCCACCCCGACGCGCACCGCGGTGGATATCGCGCAGGCGGTCGACGCGGTCGGCGGTGAGCTGAACGCCTTCACGGCCAGGGAGCACACCTGCTACTACGCGCACGTGCTCGACACCGACCTGGAACTGGGAATCGATCTGGTCGCCGACGTGGTGTTGCGCGGACGTTGCGAGGCCGACGACGTGGAACTCGAACGTGCGGTGGTGCTCGAGGAGATCGCCATGCGCGACGACGATCCGGAGGACACCCTCGGCGATGTGTTCCTTTCGGCGATCTTCGGGGCGCATCCTGTCGGGCGTCCGGTGATCGGCAGCGTGGCTTCCGTTTCCCGGATGACGCGAGCGCAACTGCATTCGTTCCACGTCCGCCGCTACACGCCTGAACGGATGGTGGTTGCGGTCGCGGGCAACGTCGACCACGACGAGGTGGTGGGCCTGGTGCGCGAACACTTCGGCGCGCACCTGGTGGCGGATCGCACCGCGGTGCCGTACCGCAAGGGCACCGGCCGGGTGACTGGCCTGCCCTCCCTGGAGGTGGTCAACCGCGACGCCGAGCAGACCCACATGTCGCTCGGGGTACGCGTGCCGGGCAGGCACTGGAAGCAGCGGTGGGCGTTGTCCGTGCTCAACACGGCGCTCGGAGGCGGCCTGAGTTCGCGCTTGTTCCAACAGATTCGCGAAACGCGCGGGCTGGCCTACTCCGTCTATTCGACGGTGGACACCTTCTCCGACAGCGGCGCGCTGTCGGTCTATGCCGCGTGTCTGCCCGAGCGCTTCGCCGAGGTCGCCCGGGTGACCACCGACGTGCTGGCCGAGGTGGCCCGTGACGGGATCACCGAATCCGAGTGCCGGATCGCCAAGGGGTCCATGCGCGGCGGGCTGGTTCTCGGTCTCGAGGACTCCGGCTCGCGGATGAACCGCATCGGCCGCAGCGAGCTGAACTACGGCGAGCACCGAAGCATCGACGAGACCCTCGAGCTGATCGACGCGGTCACCCTGGACGACGTCAACGCGGTGGCACGTCGGCTGCTGAGCAGGCCGTACGGCGCCGCGGTGCTTGGCCCGTACCAGAGCAAAAGGTCACTGCCCCAGTCGCTTCGGGCCATCGCAGGCTGATCGCCTACCGTGGGAGCGGTGAATCGACTCTCCCGGCGAAGCGTGCTGGTTGGCGGATTGGCTGTGGCCGGCCTCGCCGCCTGTGCTCAGAAACCCGTCCTGGCCGACCCTGCCGAACCGGTCCCACCGGTGCACGACCGCATCGAGGCGCTACAGCGACGGCACAACGCCAAGATCGGTGTTTATGCCGTCGACTTCGCAACCGGTCGCACGGTGTCCCACCTCGATGGCGAGTCGTTCGCCATGTGTTCGACCTTCAAGGGCTATGCCGCCGCCCGGGTGTTGCAGATGGTGCAACTCGGCGAGCTGACATTGGACCAGCAGGTCTTCGTCGACCCCGCGCAGACGGCTTTGCCGAACTCACCGAAGACCGCAACGCGATCCGGTGGCCAAATGACACTTGCCGAACTCTGCGAGGCCGCCGTACAGGTCAGCGACAACGCCGCGGGCAACCTGCTGCTCCAGACGATCGGCGGGCCGTCCGCCATCACGGATTTCGCGCGCAGCATCGGCGACGACCGCTCGCGACTCGACCGGTGGGAGATCGAGTTGAACTCGGCGGTCCCGGGGGACCCGCGCGACACCAGCTCGCCCTATGCGCTGGGCACCGGGTATCGGAATCTGCTGACGGGTGACGTGCTGGCGCAGCCTCAGCGTCAACAGCTCGAAGACTGGATGCGGGGGAACCAGACGTCGAGCATGCGGGCGGGTTTACCGGTGGGCTGGACCACCGCGGACAAGACCGGCAACGGCGACTACGGCAGCACCAACGACATCGGTATCGCCTACGGGCCTGCGGGCGAGAAGCTGCTGCTCGCGATCA
Source organism: uncultured Actinomycetota bacterium (assembly GCA_963713225.1). Classification (GTDB taxonomy): domain Bacteria; phylum Actinomycetota; class Actinomycetes; order Mycobacteriales; family Mycobacteriaceae; genus Mycobacterium. The sequence goes on from CAVQLB010000012.1 coordinate 338,809, forward strand.
TGACGCGGACGCGGGCCGACAACCCGAAGGCGCCGAATATGCGCCCGCTGATCGGCGAACTCACCACACAGCTGGTGCCCTGGCTGCTGGGATAGGCCATGACCATTCCGAGCACACCGCAGTCACCGGCCGAGGTGCCGTCTTGTTACCGGCACCCGGACCGGGCGACGTACGTCCAGTGCGCCCGCTGCCACCGCTACATCTGCCCGGAGTGCATGCGCGATGCCGCCGTCGGTCACCAGTGCGTGGAATGCGTCAGCGCCGGGGCGAAGACGGTGCGACAGCCGCGGACGCAGTTCGGCGGCCGAATGGGTTCGGCCACGCCGATGGTCACCTATGGCTTGATCGCGCTCAACGTCGTGCTCTTCGTCGCCCAGAAGGCGTCGCGGAGGTTCGAGTCGGCGTTGACGATGTGGTCGCCCGCCGTTGCCGACGGCGAGCTCTACCGGCTGATCACCTCGGCGTTCCTGCACAGCGGGATCACACACATCCTGTTCAACATGTTCGCGTTGTTCGTGGTCGGTCCACCGCTGGAGCTCTGGCTGGGCCGGCTGCGCTTCAGCGCGCTCTATCTGCTGAGCGCACTGGGCGGTTCGGTGATGATTTACCTGTTCTCGCCGCTGGACGCGGCGACGGTAGGCGCGTCGGGGGCGGTATTCGGTTTGTTCGCAGCCACTTTCGTGGTCGGCAAGAAGGTCAACATCGACACCCGCTGGGTCGTCATGATGATCGTGATCAACCTGGTGATCACGTTCACGGTGCCGTCGATCAGCTGGCAGGGACATCTGGGCGGGCTGGTGACGGGCGGACTGGTTGCCTTGGCCTACGCGTATGCGCCGCGCGAGAACCGCAACCTGGTGCAGGCGGGCGCGACGGTCGGCCTCCTCGTGCTCTTCGTCGCGCTCATCTGGTGGCGGACCAGCGAACTGGTGCCAGTGTTCACGAGATGACCGATGCCTGTCCATGCGGCAGCGGAGACGTGTTCGACCGATGCTGCCGGCCGCTCCACGCGGAGGAGCGTCTGGCGGCGACCGCCGAAGAGTTGATGAGATCGCGGTACAGCGCCTACGCGGTAGGGGATCTGGACTATGTCTGGCGGACGTGGCATCCGCGCACCCGGCCCAAGGTCCTGACACCGTCCGATGAGACGTGGACGGGACTGGAGATCGTCGACACGGAAGCGGGACAACAAGGCGATGAGGAGGGAGAAGTGGAGTTTCGAGCCCACTACCGCCGAAACCGACGAAGTGGGACGCTGCATGAGCGGTCCCACTTCGCCGTTAGAGCCCGTCGTTGGTTTTACGTAGACGGGGAGTTGTTCGGTTGACCGATCAGGCCAGCACGGTGGCCGGGTCGGTGAAGGGCAGTTCGAGATCGGACGCGACCTGCTCGGAGAGCAGCGCACCCTCATGCGTCGAAAGACCCTTGGCCAGAGCGGAATCGGCCTGGCATGCGGCCTTCCAGCCCCTCTCGGCGAGCTTGATCACGTACGGCATGGTCGCGTTGGTCAGCGCATAGGTCGACGTGCGCGGCACGGCGCCGGGCATGTTGGCCACGCAGTAGAACAACGTGTCGTGCACCGCGAAGGTGGGGTCGTCGTGCGTGGTGGGCCGAGAGTCCTCGAAGCAGCCCCCTTGGTCGATGGCGATGTCGACCAGGACCGCGCCCGGCTTCATGTGCGCGACAGTCGAATTCGTCACCAGCTTCGGAGCCTTGGCGCCGGGCACCAGCACCGCACCGATCACCAGGTCGGCGTCCTTGACCGCGTCCTCGAGGTCGAGCATGGATGAGTAGCGGGTCTCGATGGCTCCGCTGTTCTCGTTGTCGATCTTGCGAAGCGTGTTGACGTTGACGTCGAAGACGGCCACGTGAGCGCCCATACCCTTGGCGATGCGGGCGGCGTTGTAGCCGGCGACGCCGCCGCCGATGACGACGACCTCGGCAGGGGCCACACCCGGCACGCCGCCCATCAGGACGCCGCGGCCGCCGTGGCTGCGCATCACGTGGTAGGCGCCGACCTGTGCGGACAACCGGCCGGCGACCTCGCTCATGGGAGCCAGCAGGGGTAGCGCGCCGTCGGCGGTCTGCACGGTTTCATAGGCGATCGACGTGGTGCCGGACGCCATCAGGGCGTCGGTGCACGGCCTGGAGGCGGCCAGGTGCAGATAGGTGAACAGCGTCTGGCCCTCGCGCAGGCGGCTGTACTCGGGCTCGATCGGCTCCTTGACCTTCAGTAGCAGATCGGCCTCGGCCCACACCTCGTCGACGCTGTTGATCATCTGGGCACCGGCTCGCTTGAAGTCGGCGTCCGAGATCGCGGAGCCCTCGCCCGCGCCGGCCTGAATGAGCACCTCGTGGCCGCGATGGACCAGCTCGGCCACACCGGCCGGGGTGATGGCAACTCGAAACTCGTTGTTCTTGATCTCGGTCGGGATGCCGACGCGCATGATCGCTCCTGGGTGTCGTTGGTTGCCTAAAATTGTGAAGAAAATTCGGGCTGTTGGCAATTGGTTCGCCGATCATTCGCTATTCTTGAGAAATGATCGAAGAATCATCAATCGCGACGGTGAGTCCTCCGCGTCCGCCGAAGGATGTTCGGCAGGCTGACCTCGACGCGGTGGACCGCAGGATTTTGATCGCCCTGCACCGGGACGCGCGCATCCCCAACAGTGCGCTCGCCGATGCCGTCGGCATCGCGCCGTCGACCTGTCATGGCCGGGTTCGGCGGCTGCAGGAACTCGGTGTGATCCGCGGCTTCTACGCCGATATCGACCCGGCGGCCATCGGCCTGTCACTGCAGGCGATGATCTCGGTCAGCCTGCAGGCCAACGCCAGGGCCAAGATCCGCAGCTTCATCCAGCAGATCCGGCGCAACCCGCAGGTGATGGATGTCTACTTCCTGGCGGGCGCCGACGACTTCATCCTGCATGTGGCCGCGCGCGACACCGAGGACCTGCGGTCGTTCGTGGTGGAGAACCTCAACTCCGACGCCGATGTTGCGGGCACGCAGACGTCGCTGATCTTCGAGCACCTGCGGGGCGCCTCGCCGCTGTAACCCGCACTCCTATCTCGTGTTGATCCCATCCGAGCGGTCTGCCGCAACGAATGACGATCAACAACGCGAAAGGAAGTCCGATGAAGTACTTAGTCGCCACGGGTGCAATGGCCGTCGCCGCACTGGGATTGGCCGGTGCCGCCAATGCGGCTCCGTCGGGTAACACGACTGCGGCCCAGGCAGTAAACAGCCTGGAGGCCAAGGGCTTTCACGTGATCCTGAACAAGGTCGGCACGGCTCCACTCGACCAGTGCGTGGTCAACTCGGTACGCCCGGGCCAGACCTACTCACGCATGGATTCAGGTGCGCCTGGAGCGATGAACGACATCGTCACGACCATCACGGCGAAAACCGTGTACGTCGACGTCGTGTGCTGATAATCAGATCGGCGAATCGTCTGGCCCAGACGTATCTCTGTTCATCTGCGGCCGGTGGCCGGGGCGAGGTGGGCCACCCCGCGCAGGATCCACGGTGTGCGCCTGGCCATCGCGGCCACGGCGCGGTCCGAGCGGCGCATCACGGCCCGAGGGCCGGGAGTGGGAGTTGACACCAGTTGGGCCTCGGCAGACCCCGCCCGCGGGCCGTGGCGATCGACCGCCAGGAGTTGCCAGGTGCCGGGGACCCCGCGCAACTCGACGCTGCCGCGGTCCTCGAACCCGGTGCCCGAGCCGACGACCAGATCACGCACGGTGCGCGAGACGAGGATTTCACCGGGACCGGCCTGGCCGCAGATCCGCGCCGCGATGTGTACGGCAATCCCGCCGATGCGGTCATCCCGCAGTTCGCACTCGCCGGTGTGAATGCCGGCGCGGATCTCGATGCCCAATGTCTCGGCGTCCGCGCGCAACGCCTCGGCGCAGCGGATGGCCTGCGTCGGGCCGTCGAACGTGACTAGGTGGCCGTCGCCCGTGCTCTCCACCACCGTGCCGCCGAATCGTTGCGTGAGCTCCGCGGTGATCTCGTCGAACCGGTGCAGCACCGCCCGCCACCGCTCATCGCCGGTCGCCGCCGCGTGTCGCGTGGAGGCGACCATGTCGGTGAACAACACGCTGCGCAGCGCGCGACGTGACAGAGATGGCGCGGCATGGCTGCCGGTGAGGAACTCCTCGACCTCGGTCAGGATCGTGTCGGGATCGGCGAGCCAGGGCGCGTGGTCGCTGCCCTCGACTTCGAGCAACCGCGCACCGGGGATGTGGTCGGCGATGTACCGGCCGCACTGCACCGGAGTGACTTCGTCGCGGGCATGGATGACCAGGGTTGGCATGGTGATCGTCGGCAGGATCGGCCGCACGTCGATCCGGAACGCTGCTTCGAGCGCCGTGCGCGCCATCCCCGGGCTGGCGCTCATGCGCTCCACCATGGCGAGCAGGCGGATCGACCGCACCGACGGCAGCAGAGCCTTGGCCGCCTCGCCGCTGCCCCACGCCGAGACGGCGGCGCGCCAAAAAGCCTGCAAGCGGGCGAGCTGCTGCACCGATGGCGTGTAGTCATCACCCAGCTCGCGCACGAGGCGCGCCCGCAGCTCGGCCGGATCGCGGCCCAAGTCATCCCAGCCGTCGACTAAGGCGTGCGCGAAGGTGCCGGTAAGAATCAGCGCCCGCGTTCGCTGCGGTCGTGTTGCCGCGAAGAAGATGGAGGCCGGGCCGCCCTCGCTCGCCCCGAAAAGCACCGCTCTTTCAAAGCCGACGGCGTCCATCACGGCCTCGATCTCGGCCGCCCGATCATCCAGCGTGCGAACTTTCGGCATCGGGTCCGACAGCCCCGAACCGGCCTTGTCGAACAGGAGGACGCGACAGAACGTGGAGAGCCGCTCGAAGAAGGCCACAAATTCGGGCATGGTCCAGTACAGCTCGATGTGGCTGGCGAACGACCCGCCGACGACGAGCTCGATCGGCCCGTCGCCGAACACCTGATACGCCAGGCTCAGATCGCCGCAGGCAGCGTACGACGTTTCCGGCACGGCATTGAGCGTACTGCGGCGGGCGCTAGCCCTACCGTATCCAACTGCGTCGCGCCCGGGCGTACGACAACGCCGCCATTTCCGCCCTGACACGTTCAGCAGTGTCGAATCCCGCAGTGCGGGGCATGCTGAAGGCATGGGAACCTTCGGAATAGCCGGTCTATGGCTGGTTTTGGCCCTTGTCCTGGTGGTCTCGATATTGGTTGGGGTTGTCAGCATGTGGGTGGCGGATCGCACCCTCACCAAACCGGTCAGCCAAGGGCACAACGGGGCGCTGTCGCCGTTTATGACCAGTGTCAGCCTCGTTTATGGCGCCCTGCTCGGATTCACCATCGTCGTTGGCTGGGAGCAGTTCTCCTCCGCGGAGGCTAATGTCTCCCGCGAGGCGTCCACTCTGACGACGATGTACCGGCAAACCGTCGGCATGCCCGCTGCAGAGCAGACACGGATGCGGCAACTGCTCCGGAATTACACGACGGCGGTCGCGGGACCCGAATGGGAAAAAGCAGTACGCGAGGGTGGTGGAACCGAAAACGCACGAGATGCGCTCAACGAGATGTACAGGGTGCTCGGCAGTGAGCAATCCAGCGTCGCGTCCAACCCGATAAGTCAGAAGTTCCTCGACAAGGTGGACACGTTGGCGTCGGAGCGGAGTCAGCGAATCCTGGACGCTAAACCGCGAATACCCGGGCTGCTGTGGACGGGGCTGCTCTTCGGCGGTGTCGTGCTGGTGGCGCTGGGCGGTTTCATGCGCCTGGGCAGTGTACGTGCTCATCTACTCCTCCTGAGCGCGGTCGCCGTCCTGCTCGGCCTACTGCTGTTCACCAACTTCTGGCTCGACCATCCCTTCGGGAACCAGCTGGGCGTCACGTCCGAACCCTATGAGCAATCCCTGATCGTTTTCGACTCGATCGACCGCGGAACGTGATCGGGCTCAAGGCTCGCGCTGCGCAACGATTCTCTCCACGTCTGCCCGGCGGGAAAGCGTCAGCCAGTGCGCCTGCATCACCGCGAAGATGAACGCCGTGCTGATGCCGAACAGGAGCACGCCGTTCACGGCCTCCAGCGCGCCCAGCATTCGCAACCGGGATGGCAACACCAATGCCGGCAACTCGAACGTGGTCATAGTGCCGAGGGAGTAGACCGACGCGTCGGTGAACGAAGCGAATGCGCCGAGCCACCGATATGCCGACGCCCAGAACAGGCTCCCCACCCCGTGCAGAGTGGCCAATATCAACGCGACAGCTCCGATGTGGCCGATCACGACGGGAATCGCCCGCCGTGGATCATGCAAAGGCTTGTCGGCCCCGACCCGAATCCGTCTTTGGAGGCCGAACGCCAACATCACGACTCCGGTCGTGTGAATCGCGATGGTCAGCACGATGAGGGACAGTCCCAAGGTCCAGCTCGCCAGATCCATCAGTTCTCCTTCCGCCGGCCACGTTGACTTTCGCGGATACCTGCAGAAACTACGCCGCAGCACATTGCCTCAGTGGCTAATCGTCACCGGACTAGGGTGTGGTCATGCAGGTCGCAGTGCTCGGCAGCAAGGGCAAGGTCGGCGCGACCATGGTCCGGGCCGTCCAAGACGCTGACGACTTGACCTTGTCGGCCGAGGTCGATGCGGGTGATCCGCTGAGTCTGTTGACGGACGCCGATACCGAGGTCGTCATCGACTTCACTCACCCCGACGTGGTGATGGACAACCTGAAGTTCCTCATCGAGAACGGCATTCACGCCGTCGTCGGCACCACCGGGTTCGATGACAAACGATTGGGACAGGTCCGCAGCTGGCTGACCGCCAGGCCCGATGTCGCGGTGCTGATCGCGCCGAACTTCGCGATCGGCGCCGTGCTGTCGATGCATTTCGCGCAGCAGGCGGCACGGTTCTTCGAGTCGGTCGAGGTCATCGAGCTCCACCATCCGCACAAGGCCGATGCGCCGTCGGGTACCGCAGCGCGCACAGCGCGGCTCATCGCCGAAGCGCGAAAAGACATGCCACCCAACCCCGATGCCACCAGCACCGGCCTCGATGGCGCTCGCGGTGCAGACGTCGACGGCATACCCGTGCACTCGGTGCGGTTGGCCGGGCTCGTCGCGCACCAGGAGGTGTTGTTCGGTACGCAGGGCGAGACGCTGACCATCCGTCACGACAGCCTCGACCGGACCTCGTTCGTCCCCGGCGTGCTGCTGGCGGTCCGGAAGGTAAAGGAACACCCTGGGCTCACCGTCGGCATCGAGCCGCTGCTCGACCTGACCTGACATGACGGACGGCGGCCGCGCGTTGCGCATTCAGCTGCTCATCGGCTTCATGTGCGTCGCCCTGGTCGTCTACTTCCTGCTGCTGGGCCGCATCGCGATGGCCTTCATCACCTCCGGCAGCATCGCCGCGATCGGGCTGGGCGTGGCGGTGCTGATCATGCCGCTGATCGGGATCTGGGTGATGGTCAGCACGCTGCAGGCAGGCCTCGCCCATCAACGGCTCGCGCGACTGGCCCGCGAAGAGGGTATGGACCTCGACGTCAGCGAGCTGCCGCGGATGCCGTCCGGCCGGATCCAGCGCGACTCGGCCGACGCGTTGTTCGAAACCGTGCGGGACGAGCTGGACAAGGACCCGGACAACTGGCGGCGGTGGTACCGGCTGGCTCGGGCGTATGACTACGCGGGCGACCGCAGCCGTGCGAGAGAGGCAATGAAGAAGGCCGTCGAATTGCAGGAGGCGGAATGACCAAGAAGCTCCTGATCGTTCATCACACGCCGTCGCCACATACGCACGAGATGTTCGAGGCGGTCGTGTCCGGTGCCACCGACCCCGAGATCGAGGGCGTCGACGTCGTGCGCCGAGCGGCGCTGACGGTGTCGCCGACCGACATGCTGGAGGCCGACGGCTACCTGCTGGGTACCCCGGCCAACCTCGGCTACATGAGCGGTGCGATGAAGCATGCGTTCGACGTCTGTTACTACCCGTGCCTGGACACGACCCGTGGGCGACCGTTCGGCCTCTATATCCACGGCAACGAGGGCACCGAAGGCGCCGAGCGGGGTGTCGACTCCATCACCACCGGGCTTGGCTGGACGAAAGCCGCTGACACTGTGGTGGTGTCGGGCAAACCGAGCAGGGACGACATCGAGGCGTGCTGGAATCTCGGCGCGACGGTCGCCGCTCAGCTGATGGGATAGGGAGCATGACTGGTTCGGTGTCGATCACGGTGGAGCAGCTGACGAAGGCGAAACCCGAAGCCGTGTATGACGTGCTCATGGACGTCGAGCGTTGGCCGCAATGGATGCCGACGGTGTCTGTGGCGTCATGGGAGCGGAAGGGAGCGCCCGGCAGCGGACAGGGTGGCGTCAGGCGGGTACGCGCAGGCCTCACCGTCAGCCACGACCTCATCGTCGACGGAACGCGACCGCGCCACCACGCGTACGTCGCTTCGCTTGCGGCCTACTCACCGCTGAAGGATTATCGGGGCGACGTCCGCATCGACGAATGCCCGAATGGGTCCCTGATCATCTGGACGGTGACGTGCACATCACGTCTGCCCGGGCTCGCGAAATCAGTACGGAAGAAGCTTGACTCCGTGTACACGGGAGTGGCGGCGGCTTTGGCGCAGGAAGCGGAGCGTATCGAACGATAACGGCACGGCCGTGGCCGCCGACACGGTAGAAAGGCTAGCTATGCCGGGTATCGCCGAACTCGCCTTGGGTGCAGCGCCAATCGCAGGTGGGGCGCTGCTGGGCGTCGCCGCTGGAGGCTTAAAGGGACCTGACGTCCGCGCGGCGATCGAGAAGGACATGGACCTGCTCGAGCGGATTCCGGATGATAAGCCCGAGCTGAAAGCCCGGCTCAAGGCCAGCATCGACGAGCGCATCAGCGACTTGATCGCGGCGACCGAGAAGAGCCGGGAGATCCGACAATTGGCGTCGTCCTATCAGGGCAATTGGCGCGACTTCGTGGTGTTCATCTGTGTGGTGCTGTTCACCATCATCTGGTGGAACGTCAGCCACAGCCGGTCCAATTGGCTGATCATGTTCATCCTGCTGATCGTGCTGTCGATCCTTGCGGGGCTTTACGCAGCCCGCGGCATCTTCCGTGCGATCGCGACGTTCAGGCACTCGCGCGGAGACCGTGCGGCCGAGAATCAGTAGTGGTAGGTGTCCGACGGCGCGGGGATGTGAGCCGGGTCGTCGACGTCGTCGAACTCGGACGGCTCGATGCCGTACGAGCGGGCCAGATCGAGGATCTTGTTCGCGCGGGCGATGCGTGGCAAATCTGAGCCGTTGCGGATCTCGCCGCCGTCGCGCTCGAACTCGAGGAAAAACTCTTTGGCCCAGTTGATTTCGTCCAGAGACGGCGACAGCCCCTCGTTCACCGTTGCGCACTGATCTGGTGTCAGGCAGATCTTGCCGGTCATGCCGAACTCGGCGGAGACCGCCGTGGCTTCACTGAGCTTCAGCGCACTGGAGCCGACGGTCGGGCCGTCGATGGCACTCGGCAGGTGGGCGGCCTTGGCGGCGATCGTGAACCGCGACCGTGCGTAGGCCAGCGTCGTCGGGTTGTCCCCGAAGCCGGTGTCCCTGCGGAAGTCGCCGATTCCGAAGGCCAACCGGAACGTGCCCTTCGCCGCGGCGATCTCGGTGATGCGCTCCAGGCCGCGGGCCGTCTCCACCAGTGCGACGATCGGCACGTTCGGCAGGCGCTTGGCCGTCTCGGTGACATGGTCGACGGATTCGACCATCGCCAGCATCACTCCGCCCACCGATGTGCCCGACAACATCTCGAGGTCGTCGGCCCACCACTGCGTTCCGAAGCCGTTGGTGCGGACCCAGTCGCCGTTGCCGTCGCCGAGCCACTTGATCACGTTGCCGCGGGCGCCGTCCTTGTCCTTGGGGGCGACCGCGTCCTCGATGTCGAGAACCACGATGTCGGCGCGAGACTTGGCGGCGGGCCCGAACCGCTCGTACTGCGCGCCGTTCACCAGCAGCCAGCTGCGGGCGAGGACAGGGTTGATCCGCGATCCGACGTCGCCGGCGTCCTCGACATTGGCGGTGCTGACGTCTTTGTCCACGCGAATATGGTCGCGCACCGCGCAAGCAGGGCCGACAGCGGGGGGCTGTCCAGGTCAGGACAGCGAGGCGCCGAACAGCCGCTCGAGTGCGGCCCAATGCCGGTCCGCGGCGGCTTTGTCGTAGGGCGGGTTGTCCGGCACCGCAAAACCGTGCCCGGCCGGATAGAACTCGACCATGTGCTCGACATTGGCCGCGGTCAGCGCCTTGTCCAGCGTCTCGGCGTGTTCGGCCGTGAAGCCGCCGTCGTTTTCGGCACCCGCCACGTACACCGTCGCCTTCATCTGGTCGGCCAGCAGGTGGGGACTGTTGGCATCGTCGGTGACGAGGCCGCCGCCGTGGAACGAGGCCGCCGCGGCGACACGGTCGGGCTGCCTGCCCGCGACGATCACCGAGGTGCGGCCGCCCATGCAATACCCGAAGACGCCGAAGGCGGAGCCTTTCACCTCGGGCCGAGAATCGAGAAAGTCGAAGAACGCGCCCGCGTCGGCGGCGATCATGTCTGGCGTCACCGACCCGACCATCGTCATCAGCCGGGTCCGCTGCTCGGGGTCGCCGAACACGGTCCTCATGTCGAAGGGCTCCCAGTCGCCGTGCCGGTAGTACACGTCGGGCAGCAGCACTGCATAGCCGTGCCCGGCCAGTTTCGCCGCCATGTCGTGCATCGTGTCGCGGACGCCGCCCGCGTCGACATACATGACCACGCCCGGCCACAGGCCGGTGCCGTCCGGGGTGTGCAAGGTGACGGGGCAGGTGCCGTCGGATGTGGTGACGGAGGCAGTGACACTCGGCATGGTTCGTTTCTACGCCACCCGTCTGGACGTAAGCTGGGCGGCGTGCCGATCGCCACACCGTACGAGGATCTGCTGCGCGTGGTGCTGGAGCGGGGCACGCCGAAATCGGATCGGACCGGCACCGGCACCCGCAGCCTGTTCGGCCACCAGCTGCGCTACGACCTGGCGGCCGGCTTCCCGCTGATCACCACCAAAAAGGTGCACACGAAGTCGGTGATCTACGAGCTGCTGTGGTTCCTGCGCGGCGACTCCAACGTGCGCTGGTTGCAGGACCACGGCGTCACCATCTGGGACGAATGGGCCAGCGAGACAGGCGATCTCGGTCCGGTTTACGGCGTGCAGTGGCGCTCGTGGCCCACCCCGTCCGGTGAGCACATCGACCAGATCACCGCCGCGCTGGAGCTGCTGAAGACCGACCCGGACTCGCGGCGCAACATCGTCTCGGCGTGGAACGTCGGCGAGATACCGCAGATGGCGTTGCCGCCGTGTCACGCGTTCTTCCAGTTCTACGTCGCCGACGGCCGGCTCAGCTGCCAGCTCTACCAGCGCAGCGCAGACCTCTTCCTCGGCGTTCCGTTCAACATCGCCAGCTACGCGCTGCTGACCCACATGATGGCGGCGCAGGCGCGGCTGGACGTCGGCGAGTTCGTATGGACCGGCGGCGACTGTCACATCTACGACAACCACGTCGAGCAGGTCACCGAACAGTTGAGCCGACAACCCCGGCCGTATCCGGAACTCGCTCTGGCGCCGAGGGATTCGATCTTCGACTACACCTACGACGACATCGTCATCAAGAACTACGACCCGCACCCGGCGATCAAGGCACCCGTAGCCGTATGACGGTGGGCCTGATCTGGGCCCAGTCGCCCTCCGGTGTGATCGGCCGTGCCGGCGGCATTCCGTGGCGGCTGCCCGAGGACCTGGCGCGCTTCAAGGAGCTCACGCTCGGCCACACCGTGGTGATGGGCAGGCTGACCTGGGAGTCGCTGCCGAGCACCGTGCGCCCGCTGCCCGGACGCAGAAATGTCGTACTGACCCGGCAAGCTGACTACATGGCCGAGGGAGCGACGGTGGCGCTCAGCCTGGACGAGGCGCTCACCGATGACGAGACGTGGGTGATCGGTGGCGAGCAGATCTACTCGCTGGCGCTGCCTGCGGCGACCCGATGCGAGGTCACCGAGGTGGATATCGACTTGCCCCGCGAGGACGGCGACGCCGTGGCACCGGTTCTCGACGAGGCATGGTCGGACACGACGGGTGAGTGGTTGAGCAGCGGTTCCGGCCTGCGCTACCGGTTCCACAGCTTCACCCGGGCATGAGCACGCTGACCGCCGCCCAGGTCCGACGGGTCGGCATCGCAGCGCAGGGACTGACCGAGCCGAAGCCGCGCGGCCCCGTCACCCGTGCGCACCTGCGGCGGCTGATCTCCCGGATCCAGGTGCTGCAGCTGGACTCCGTCTCGGTGGCGGTGCGCGCGCATTACGCGCCGGTGTTCAGCCGCCTCGGCCCCTACGACCGCGATGTGGTGGACCGCGCCGCGTGGCACCACAGTGCCCGTTCGCCGAGGCTGCTCGTCGAGTACTGGGCGCACGAGGCGGCGCTGATGGCCGTCGACGACTGGCCGCTGCTTCGCTGGCGGATGCGGGAGTACACCCACGGTCGATGGCGCACCAACATCGTCAAGGAGAACCCGAAACTGGCCGACGACATCGTCGCCGCGGTTGCCCAGCACGGACCGTCGACGGCCGGGCAGATCGAGGCGCACGTCGGTGAGGAACACCGCGGCAAGAAGGGCCCATGGTGGGACCGCAGTGACACCAAGTGGGTTACCGAGGCGCTGTGGTCGTCCGGAGTGTTGACGACCGCGACCCGCGTGGGATTCGCCCGTCACTACGACCTCACCGAGAACGTGCTTCCGCCCGACGTCGTCGCACGCCACGTCGACGATGACGAAGCCGTCCGCGAGCTCACGCTGCGCGCCGCGACCGCGCTCGGCGTCGGCACGGAGGCCGACTTCCGCGACTATTTCCGGCTGGGCGCCAAACAGGTCAAGCCAGCGATTGCCGAGCTGGTGAAAACCGGTGAGCTGGAACCCGTTTCCGTCGACGGCTGGACGGCCCCGGCGTATCTGCGGGCCGGTCAGATCGTGCCTCGCTTCGACCGCGGGACGGCGCTGCTCTGCCCGTTCGATCCCCTGATCTTCTTCCGGCCGCGGGTGGAGAGGGTATTCGGCTTTCACTACCGCATCGAGATCTATACGCCGGCCCCGAAACGCCAATTCGGTTACTACGTCTGGCCATTCCTGCTCGACGGGCGGCTGGTCGGCCGGGTCGACCTGAAGGCCGATCGGGCGCGTGACGCCCTACACGTCGTCGGCGCCTTCACCGAAGCCGGCCAGCAGCCGTCGCGGGTGGCCGAAGCGCTGGCCGCGGAGCTGCAGACGATGGCGGCATGGCTCGGGTTGGCCGATGTCATCGTGGGGGAGCGCGGCGACCTGGCGCCCCAGCTGCGCCGTCAGTTGAACGGAATGTCGTTGTCGCCCTTGGACAGCTGATACTGGTCGGAGAGCTCCGCGTACCGGGCACGGATCCGTTGCGCCTGCTGCTGAAGGCGATCCCGCGGTGGCTCGGGTTCGGCGTTGACCAGGTCCGGGATCGAGTACGCGGTCCAGAACGCATTGCTTGCCCGGTACTCGCCGTCCTCCACGCCGAACACCTCTTTGAGGATCTTCAGGTCGTGGGGAATGGCGAAGGCGTCCCGCGAATCCTCGAAGCTGAAGAAGTAGTAGAAGTTGTCGAATCCGGCCCAGGTGATCGCCGACAGGCACAGCGGGCAGGGTTCGTGGGTGGACAGAAACACCAAATCGCGTGTCGACGGCCGGTCGGACATCTCGTAGAACTGGTTGAGGGTGCTGATCTCGCCGTGCAACAGCGGATTGTCGGTTTCGCTGTTGGTGCCGGCGATGACCACCGAAAAATCGGACTTGCGCAGCACTGCGGCACCGAAGATCTTGTTCCCGGCGGCGACACCGCGCTCGGTCATCGGAATGATGTCGCGTTCCAGGACATCCAGAAGGCGAGCAGCGATCGAGTTTGCTCCCATGGCGCCACCCTAACGCTGTTGCGCTGACACTCTCCGAATTCCACCCAATGGCCCACGTTAGGGTTAGCCGTGGCCGAGACCGCGCCGCTGCGCGTGCAATTGATCGCCAAGACTGAGTTCTTGGCCCCGCCAGACGTGCCATGGAGCACCGACGCCGACGGCGGGCCCGCGCTGGTGGAGTTCGCCGGGCGGGCGTGTTACCAGAGCTGGTCCAAGCCCAATCCGCGGACCGCCACCAATGCCGGCTATCTGCGCCACATCATCGACGTCGGCCACTTCTCGGTGCTCGAGCACGCGACGGTGTCGTTCTACATCACCGGCGTGTCGCGGTCGTGTACCCACGAACTGATCCGCCACCGCCACTTCTCCTACTCGCAGCTGTCTCAGCGATACGTGCCGGAGAACGACTCGCAGGTGGTTCTGCCACCCGGCATGGAGGACGACCAGGAACTGCAGGAGATCTTCACGACTGCGGCAGACGCCGGCCGGTCGGCCTATGCGGAATTGCTGGCCAGGCTGGAGGCCAAGTTCGCCGATCAGCCCAACGCGGCGATCCGGCGCAAACAGGCACGGCAGGCGGCTCGCGCAGTGCTGCCCAACGCGACCGAGACCCGCATCGTCGTCACCGGCAATTACCGGGCCTGGCGACACTTCATCGCGATGCGCGCCAGCGAACAGGCCGACGTGGAGATTCGCCGCCTGGCGATCGCCTGCCTGCGCGAACTCGTCGGCGTCGCCCCGCAGGTGTTCGCCGACTTCGAGATCGCCACGCTGGCGGACGGCACGGAAGTGGCAACGTCGCCGTTGGCCACGGAGGCTTGAACGGGAGCAGGTAATCTTGGTGGCCGTGAGCACCAGCGGATTCGACGTAGCTGCCCGGCTGGGCACCGTGCTGACCGCCATGGTGACGCCTTTCGGGCCCGACGGTGCGCTCGATACCGCCACCGCGGCGCGGCTCGCCACACATCTCGTCGATGCCGGGTGCGACGGCCTTGTGCTGTCGGGCACCACCGGTGAGTCGCCGACCACGACCGACGACGAGAAGATCGCGCTGCTGCGTGCAGTGTTGGATGCGGTGGGTGATCGCGCCCGTGTGATCGCAGGCGCCGGAACCTACGACACCGCACACAGCGTGCACCTGGCCAAGGCGTGCGAAGCCGAGGGGGCGCACGGACTTCTGCTCGTCACCCCGTATTACTCGCGGCCCTCGCAGGCGGGACTGGCTGCGCACTTCACCGCGATCGCCGATGCGGTGTCCGTGCCGATCCTGCTCTACGACATTCCGGTGCGGTCGGGCATTCCGATCGAATGGGACACCATTCGCGCGCTGGCGGAACATCCGAACATCGTCGGGATCAAGGACGCCAAAGGCGATCTGCACGGCGGCGGGCAGATCATCGCGGAGACCGGGCTGGCGTATTACTCGGGCGATGACGCGCTGAACCTGCCGTGGTTGGCGATGGGCGCGATCGGATTCGTCAGCGTATGGGGTCACCTGGCGGCGAGCCAGCTGCGGGAGATGTTGTCGGCGTTCGCTTCCGGGGACGTCGCGACGGCTCGCAAGATCAACGTCGCGCTGGCGCCGCTCGGTGCGGCCCAGTCACTGCTGGGTGGTGTGACGATGTCGAAGGCAGGGTTGCGACTACAGGGCTTCGAGGTCGGCGACCCGCGACTGCCCCAGGTGCCTGCCACCCCGGACCAGCTCGAAGCGTTGGCCGCCGACATGCGGGCCGCCGGGGTACTTCGGTAGTGGACACCGACCTCAAGCCACCGGGACCACTGGCCCCGGGAGGTCTACGGGTCACCGCGCTCGGTGGCATCAGCGAAATCGGCCGCAACATGACGGTTTTCGAGCATCTCGGCCGACTCTTGATCGTCGATTGCGGTGTGCTTTTTCCCGGCCACGACGAGCCGGGCGTCGACCTGATCCTGCCCGATCTGCGTCACGTCGAGGATCGTCTCGACGACGTCGAGGCGCTGGTGCTGACGCATGCGCACGAGGATCACATCGGGGCCATCCCGTTCCTGCTGAAGCTGCGGCCGGATATTCCGCTGGTCGGCTCGAAGTTCACGCTGGCGCTGGTCGCGGAGAAGTGCCGCGAGCATCGCATCAAGCCGGTGTTCGTTGAGGTCGCGGAGCGGCAACGGTCCACTCACGGCGTATTCGAGTGCGAGTACTTCCACGTCAACCATTCGATCCCCGGCTGCCTGGCGATCGCGATCCACACCGGCGCGGGCACCGTGCTGCACACCGGCGACATCAAACTCGACCAGCTGCCTCCCGACGACCGCCCCACCGACCTGCCTGGGATGTCACGGCTGGGAGACGCCGGAGTGGACCTGCTTCTCTGCGACTCCACGAATTCGGAGATTCCCGGCGTCGGACCATCGGAAAGCGAAGTCGGCCCTGCGCTGCACCGGTTGATCCGCGGCGCCGAAGGCCGGGTGATTGTCGCGTGCTTCGCCTCGAATGTGGACCGTGTGCAACAGATCATCGATGCGGCGGTGGCACTGGGGCGGCGGGTGTCGTTCGTCGGCCGGTCGATGGTGCGCAATATGGGTATCGCCCGCGAGCTGGGCTATCTCCACGTCGACGAAGACGATCTGATGGACATCGGCGCGGCCGAGATGATGGCGCCGGAACGAGTGGTGTTGGTGACCACCGGCACCCAGGGCGAGCCGATGTCGGCACTGTCGCGGATGTCACGCGGCGAGCATCGCAGCATCACGCTGACTCCCGGTGACCTGATCGTGCTGTCTTCATCGCTGATCCCGGGCAACGAGGAGGCCGTGTACGGCGTCATCGATTCGCTGTCCAAGATCGGCGCCCGCGTTGTCACCAATGCCCAGGCACGCGTGCATGTTTCGGGCCATGCCTACTCCGGGGAGCTGCTGTTCCTCTACAACGGGGTGCGGCCCCGCAATGTGATGCCGGTGCACGGAACGTGGCGGATGCTGCGGGCCAACGCGGCACTGGCGACCCGTTCGGGTGTGGCACCCGAGTCGATCGTGCTGGCCGAGAACGGTGTCAGCGTTGACCTGGTTGCAGGTAAGGCATCCATCGCCGGCGCCGTTCCGACCGGAAAGATGTTCGTCGACGGGCTCATCACCGGCGATGTCGGTGACGCGATACTCGGCGAACGACTCAGCCTCTCTTCGGGTTTCGTCGCGATCACTGTCGTCGTGCGCCGCGGCACCGGCCGTACGGCGGCCCCTCCGCAGCTGCATTCCCGCGGCTTCTCCGAAGATCCCAAGGCGCTGGAGCCGGTCGCGGCGAAGGTCGAGGCGGAGCTGGAAGCCCTTGCCGCCGACAACATCACCGATGTCACCCGAATCGCGCAGGCAGTGCGCCGCACGGTCGGCAAGTGGGTGGGGGAGACCTACCGTCGCCAGCCGATGATCGTCCCGACGGTCATCGAGATCTAATCGCTTCGCGGGGCTAGGGCTTGATGCAGTACGCCGACCACTCCAGATCGGAAGCGGCGAGGTCGCGGCCGGTGGGCCGAATGTAATTGCGCAAATAGAAATCCGGCCCGGCTTGTTCGAGGAGCTGCCAGCCGTATTCGCCAACGAACGCCCCGACGTCGTCGGGGTCGAGGCCGAATTTCCACACCTGCTGCCGTTGCCGGAATCGCTTGTACAGCATCTGCGCGCCGTACATCTTCATCCCGTCGATGAAATCCCTGCGGACATAGGTGAACACAAGTCGGCTGCCCGACGGGGCGGACTGCAGCGCGCCGAGTGTGGCACGAACCGCGTCCTCGGTGATGTACTGCGTCACGCCTTCCCAGATGAAGAACGTACGGGTGTCGGTGCGATAGCCGTTTCCGGTCAACGTGCCGATCAGATCGTCACGTTCAAAGTCCAGGGGCACCAGGTGAACCGACGTCGGCACGCCGCCGATCGCACGCTGGAGGGCGGCCTTCTTGCGCGTGATGTTGACCGGGAGGTCGACCTCGAACACCGGGATGTCGGATCGGCCCGCCAGCCGGTACCCCCGCGTGTCCATGCCCGCGCCCAGAATGACAACGGCGTCGATATCCGCAAGCGCCTCATCCAACTTGTCATCGATAAAGCGTTTGCGGCACGTGATGAGCGCCCACGAGCCCGCCACCGCCCGCTCGCCTGCCGAAATCGCCAGGCGGCGCACGAAGGGCAGTCGCATCGCTCGAACAATCGCGCGTTGGCCGGCAGGCAGGATCGACAGGGCGAGGTCGTCGGAGACGAGGCGGCTTTCGGGCGTTTCGTATTGCTCGATAGCCACCTGCACCATCGGGCCGAACGCGGTTTGAGCGGCGGGATTGTGCGCCATCAGCGCTTGTTGGCGTAGCCCGCGTCGACGGGCAACGTCACTCCGGTGATGTACCAGGCTTCGTCGGACACCAGCCATGCCACGGCGTTCGCAATGTCCTCGGCGGTGACGGACTGCACCGGCAATGCCATGCCGAAATCCACCGGTACGTCGGATTCGCGGGTGATGCGTTCCAGCCACTGCCTGGTGAACTCGTTGTTGATCATCGGCGTGCTCACCGCGGCAGGATGAATGGAGTTCACCCGGATACGGTGCGGTGCAAGGTGGTTGGCGTATGCCCGCATCAAGCCCACCACTCCGTGCTTGGCCGCCGTGTAGCCGAGCGAGCCGGCGTCGTCGCCGCCGATGCCGACCAGGCCCGCCGCGGAACTTGTCAGCACGATCGCCCCGCCGTCGCTCTGCTCGACCATCGCCGGAATCGCGACTTCGACGGTGTGGTGCACACCGGTGAGGTTCACGTCGACGACGTCGCGCCAACCCGTTTCACCCGACTGCATCGGGGCGATGCCGGCGTTCGCGATGACGATGTCCAACCGGCCGAACTCGTCGAGCCCGGCCTGCAGAGCGGTGCTCAGCGACTCGCGGTCGCGAACGTCGGCCTCCCGCGCCACAATCCGCGCCCCGGTGTCCTCGACGAGTTTCACCGTCTCGGCGAGATCGTCGGGCGTTGCCATCGGGTAGGGCACCGAGGCGATCTGGTCGCAGATGTCGACCGCGATGATGTTGGCGCCGTCGGCGGCCAGCTTGACCGCCTCTGCGCGCCCTTGGCCCCTGGCGGCGCCGGTGATGAACGCGACTTTTCCGTCGAACGACCCCATCAGGAACGCAATTGGCCCTTGGCCGGGTCGCCTGCGACGACGGGCTGCAGCATCTTGATGTCGGGAGCCCCGTCGAGGTGCTCGCCGACGGTGCCGAACAGCGTCCCGATCGCCGGCGCGGTGCTGTGCGCCTTCAGTGCTTCGGAGTCGGCCCACTGCTCGACGAACACGAACGTCCCGTCGGCTTCGTGTAATGCGTAGAGCTCGCAACCCGGCTCCTGATGGACCGCCTCAATGGCCTGCTTACAGGCGTCCCGCACGGCGTCGACGGACTCTGGTTTGGCCTTCATGGTGGCTACGACGACGACGGGCATGGGTGACGAACTCCTCGCTGAGTGCGGATCGGACAAGTGCACACCCTACTCAGCGAACCTAACTAAATTTCGACACCTAATTGTGACCCGTGTGGCAGATGGTGAATATGGGGTAATTGGGACTAGGCTTGCACCCATGCCCAGTAAGACCGCCGCGCGCTCCGGTGCCCGTTCGAGCAGGTCAAAGGCCGGTTCCCGGACGGCCCGGCCCGCTCCGCGACGGAAGCCGGCCAAGCGTCGTAACGCCTCGCGCATCCCCGTGGCCGGATTGGCCATCGGCAGGGGCGCCCGCGCCGGGTGGTTGATGGTGGCCAAGGGCGCCGGATCGACGGCCCGCTCGGTGGGCCGTGCCCGCGACCTCGAACCCGGCCACCGCCGCGACGGGATCGCGCTAGCACTGCTGGGCATCGCGGTCATCGTCGTCGCGAGTTCGTGGTTCGACGCCGCCCGACCGGTCGGCGGATGGATCGATGGCTTCTTTCGAATGCTGATCGGATCGGCGGTCCTGCTTCTGCCACTCGCGCTCATCGCGATCGCGGTCGTGCTGATGCGGAGCGAGCCCGATCCCGACGCCCGGCCGCGGCTGATCCTCGGCGCGGCGATGGTCACGCTGCCCGCTCTCGGCCTGTGGCATTTGTGGTCGGGTTCGCCGGACACTCCGCCGGGACGCCAGCACGCCGGCGGCTTCATCGGCTTCGCCATCGGCGGCCCGCTGTCGGAGGGGCTGACGCAGTGGATCGCGGCCCCGCTGCTGTTCATCGGAGTGCTCTTCGGCCTGCTGTTGGTGACCGGCACGACGATCCGCGAGGTGCCCGAGACCGTAAGGGCGATGTTCGGAACCCGGATGCTGCTCGATCGCGAACAGTTCTTCGAGGACGACGAGCAGCCGGAGCACGCCGACGCCGACGCGGAAGACTTCTCCGACGGCTACTACGACGATCCGGCGGCCTACAGCGACGACGAGGCACAGGCATGGCCGACCGGCACGCCGCTCGACAACTACCCGCTCGACGACGAGGCGCCGACGGTTCCCGAGCCGACCCGGGCGTCGAAGCGCAAGAAGGCAAAGCGGAATACGCCGGTATCGGACCGGGTCGTGGAGGGCCCGTACACGCTGCCGTCGCTGGATCTGCTCAAGCAGGGCGACCCGCCGAAGAAGCGCAGTGCATCCAATGACCGCATGGCCGAGGCCATCACCGAGGTGCTGCAGCAGTTCAAGGTCAATGCTTCCGTCACCGGCTGCACAAGGGGGCCGACCGTCACCCGCTATGAGGTCGAGCTGGGACCCGGGGTCAAGGTCGAGAAGATCACCCAGCTGCAGAAGAACATCGCCTATGCGGTGGCAACCGAGAGCGTCCGGATGCTCGCACCGATCCCCGGCAAGTCCGCGGTCGGCATCGAGGTGCCCAACACGGACCGGGAAATGGTGCGCCTTGCCGACGTGCTGACCGACCCGTCGACCCGCCGCGACCACCATCCACTTGTCATCGCGCTGGGCAAAGACATTGAGGGCGAATACATCTCGTGGAACCTCGCGAAGATGCCGCATCTCCTGGTCGCCGGTTCCACCGGCTCGGGTAAGTCGAGCTTCATCAACTCGATGCTGGTTTCGCTGTTGGCGCGCGCCACTCCGGAGGAGGTCAGGATGATCCTGATCGACCCGAAGATGGTGGAGCTGACGCCCTACGAAGGCATTCCGCACCTGATCACGCCGATCGTCACGCAACCGAAGAAGGCCGCCGCGGCGCTGGCGTGGCTGGTCGAGGAAATGGAGCAGCGCTACCAGGACATGCAGGCATCGCGGGTGCGGCACATCGACGACTTCAACGCCAAGGTGCGGTCGGGGGAGATCACCACACCGCTGGGCAGTCAGCGTGAGTACCGCCCCTATCCGTATGTGGTCGCGATCGTCGACGAGCTGGCCGACTTGATGATGACGGCGCCTCGCGATGTCGAGGACGCGGTGGTGCGGATCACCCAGAAGGCGCGCGCCGCAGGCATCCACCTCGTGCTGGCCACGCAGCGGCCGTCGGTCGACGTGGTCACCGGGTTGATCAAGACCAACGTGCCGTCCCGGCTGGCGTTCGCCACGTCGTCACTGACCGACAGCAGGGTCATCCTCGACCAGCAGGGGGCCGAGAAGCTGATTGG
Source organism: uncultured Actinomycetota bacterium (assembly GCA_963713225.1). Taxonomy (GTDB): domain Bacteria; phylum Actinomycetota; class Actinomycetes; order Mycobacteriales; family Mycobacteriaceae; genus Mycobacterium. The sequence continues at coordinate 360,382 of CAVQLB010000012.1, forward strand.
CATGGGCGACGGGCTGTTCATCCCGATGGGTGCCAACAAGCCGATCCGGCTGCAGGGCGCGTACATCACCGACGACGAGATCCACGCCGTCGTGCAGGCATGTAAGGACCAGGCCGAGCCCGAGTACACCGACGGTGTCACCGCGGCGAAGACGAACAGCGAGCGCACCGACGTCGACCCCGATATCGGCGACGATATGGACGTCTTCCTGCAGGCCGTCGAGCTGGTGGTGTCCAGCCAGTTCGGGTCCACGTCGATGCTCCAGCGCAAGCTGCGGGTGGGCTTCGCCAAGGCGGGCCGGTTGATGGATCTGATGGAGACGCGTGGAATCGTCGGGCCGAGCGAGGGTTCCAAGGCGCGCGAGGTACTGGTCAAGCCGGACGAGCTGGCGGCGACGATCGGGTCCATTCGCGGCGACTCCGGGAACGACAGCGACGAGTAGCCCTCGTCGAACGTGAACTCATTGCGAAATTTCGGCCGAATCATCGCAGTGGATTCACGCTCGGCGAGACGACGCTAATTGAGCATCAACAACATTCGCGAGTTGCCGAGGATGTTCGGCTTGACGTAGGACAGGTCGAGGAACTCGGCGACACCGGTGTCATACGAACGGCACATCTCCTCGTAGACCTCTGCGGTGACCGGTGTGCCCTCGATCTCGGTGAACCCGTGCCTGCTGAAGAACTCGGTTTCGAAGGTGAGCACGAAGATCCGTCCCAGACGGAGTTCGCGGGCGACATCCAGCAAGTGGTCGACGATCACGTGCCCCACGCCGTGGCCCCTCACCCTCGGGTGCACCGCGACTGTGCGCACCTCGCCGAGGTCGGCCCAGAGGACGTGCAGGGCGCCGCATCCGATCAGCTCGCCGTCCCGCTCGGCGACCCAGAACTCCTGGACGCCCTCGTAGAGGGTGACCAGGTTCTTCTCGAGCAGGATCCGGCCCGAGTAGATGTCGATGAGCGCCTTGATCGCGGGCACGTCCGACGTGCGGGCGCGTCGGACCACCAGGCCATCGGCCTGCGAACCGCCTGCAACGTTCACAGGTGCGAGGGTATCGGTCTGAGCAACGGATATTCTTAGTCGGTGCCGGGCCAACCTTCCACCGATCCGGTGATTCCTCGCGCGAAAGTCGCGAACATCGCAAACGTGCTCACCGGCTTGCGGTTGGTGTTGGTCCCGGTGTTCCTGATCGCGTTGTTCGCCGGCGATGGCCAGGAAACACCTTGGCGCATTTTAGCTTTCGTCATCTTCGCGGTCGCGGTGATCACCGACCGGTTCGACGGGGCATTGGCCCGCAGCTACGGGATCGAGACCGATTTCGGCCGGCTCGCGGACCCGATCGCCGACAAGACCCTGATCGGTGCCGCCCTGATCGGCCTGTCGATGCTCGGCGAGCTGCCGTGGTGGGTGACGGTGCTGATCATGGTCCGCGAGATCGGCGTCACGGTGCTGCGCTTCGCGGTGCTGCGCCACGGGGTCATCCCGGCCAGCCGCGGCGGCAAGCTCAAGACCCTCGTCCAGGCGGTGGCGATCGGGCTGTTCGTCCTGCCGCTTTCGGGTCCGTGGCTGACCGGCGCCTGGGTGGTGATGTGGGCCGCGATCGTGCTGACGGTGCTCACCGGTATCGATTACGTGGTCTCGGCGATCCGCGACTCCCGAGGACGAGTCGCAGGTCAGTGACCATCTCGCGGTGATTTCACGCGAGGTGGGCCCGACCGGGAACCATCTCGGCCGCCGCCGGCGTTGCTGTAGTACAACCCTAGTGAAGGAGAGCACGATGGGGACATTGCTGCGCGAGGTGATCGGCGACGTGCTGCGTCGTGCCCGCACCACTCAGGGCCGCACCCTGCGAGAGGTTTCTGACGCCGCACGGGTCAGCCTCGGCTATCTGTCCGAGGTGGAACGCGGCCGCAAGGAGGCATCGAGCGAACTGCTCAGTGCGATCTGCGGCGCCCTGGACGTCCCGCTGTCGCGTGTGCTGTCCGACGCCGGGGACGAGATGGCGCACGAGGAGCGCGCCGCTTTCGCCCGCGGATCGGTGACTGCGGCCAACATCGACGCGACGACCAAGGTGGTCATCCCGCAGGTCGTGTCCATGGCGGTCGCGTAGCTGTTCTGATCTGCGCAGAACCGATAGGTTGGCTCCTACAGGCAGACTGGAACAGTTTCAGACACGAAGGCGGAATGAACCCATGGCCAATCCGTTCACCAAGGCGTGGCGCTACCTGATGGCGCTGTTCAGCTCGAAGGTCGACGAATACGCCGATCCGAAGGTGCAGATCCAGCAGGCCATCGAAGAGGCCCAGCGGCAGCACCAGGCGCTGACGCAGCAGGCCGCCCAGGTCATCGGCAATCAGCGCCAGCTGGAGATGCGGCTCAACCGTCAGCTCGCCGACATCGAGAAGTTGCAGGTCAACGTCCGCCAAGCGCTGACGCTGGCCGATCAGGCCACCGCATCCGGGGACGCCGCCAAGGCCACCGAGTACAACAACGCCGCCGAGGCGTTCGCGGCGCAGCTGGTGACCGCCGAGCAGAGCGTCGAGGACCTCAAGGGACTGCACGACCAGGCGCTGCAGGCCGCGGGCCAGGCCAAGAAGGCCGTCGAGCAGAACGCGATGATGTTGCAGCAGAAGATCGCCGAGCGCACCAAGCTGCTGAGCCAGCTCGAGCAGGCCAAGATGCAGGAGCAGGTGAGCGCGTCGCTGCGGTCGATGAGTGATCTGGCCGCCCCGGGCAACACCCCGAGCCTCGACGAGGTTCGTCAGAAGATCGAACGCCGCTACGCCAACGCGATGGGATCGGCCGAGCTGGCGCAGAACTCGGTGCAGGGCCGGATGGTCGAGGTGCAGCAGGCCAGCGTGCAGATGGCCGGGCATTCCCGGCTCGAGCAGATCCGCGCCTCGATGCGCGGCGAGGCATTGCCTTCTGGGGGCGCTTCCGGGGCCCACGGCACCGCCACCCCGGCCACGCCCGCGTCGACGACGCCCGAGGCGACGCCCGAGAAGCCGATCGGGCAGTAGTCAGGTCTTGGTTTGGCAGATGAAACAGCGCTCGACAGCAACCAGGCCCGAGGCTTGGCGTTCGCTGGTGCAGCGTGGCGTCGACACCGCCGCCGAGTTGTCCGACGTCCTGGCGCAGAAGCTCAGTGCGGCGGCCGATCCGCGGGCCAAGCAGTTGCGCAAGCGCAAGTGGGCGCTGCGGCTGGGGTTGTTCTTCACGGTGTCCTGCGTGATCTGGGTGGGGGTGACGTCCCTGCTCGCGTCATGGAGCACGCCGGCGTGGGCGCTGTTCATCCCGGCGCCGATCGCGGTCGGTGCGGCCTTCCTGGCGACGCTGTCGTTCCTGCGCTACCGCTGGCTGCGGGGTGAGCCACTGCCACCGCAGCGGTCCCGGGCCACCCGGCGGCTTCCGCCGTGGGGATCGGCGGCCCGGCAGCCGATGGCCGCGCTGGCCGCATCCGAGCGCGGGCTGTTCTCGCTGATCGGCGTGATGGAGCGGGGCAAGATGCTGCCCGCAGCCGAGCTTCGCGAGCTGGTCGCCGTCGCGAACCAGTCCGCCGCAACCATGGCGGCGACCGCCGACGAAGTGGTGTCGATGGAGCGGGCGATCGAGCAATGCCCCTCAGTCGCGGGCGCACCTGGCGCCGACGATCAGCGCGTTCACCGCTCAGCTGGACAACGGTGCCCGTCAGTACAACGAGATGGTCACCGCCGCAGCGCAATTGGTGTCGGCGGCGAGCCAGTCAGAGGGGGCCGGTCCGATGACGAGCTCGCCGATGTCAGCGCAGCGGTATCGAGACGAGCTCGTGAGCGCCACCGATCGGCTGACCGGATGGGCGCAGGCGTTCGACGAACTCGGTCGGCTTCGTCGCGCGTAGCGCTACATCTTCGGCCGAAGCGAGGGCACCACGGCGCCGATAAGCCCGCGCAGCGTTCCCTTCACCACGTCGTAGAGGTCGAAGTAGTCGCGCCACAAGGTGATCTGACCACTGTGGACCTCGAATACACCGCACACCCAGAACTGCATACGAACCGGGCCGAGTACCAGTGCGTCGGTTCGCTCGGTGAGCACGGCGTTGCCCTCGGCGGCGATCCGGTGGAACTTCACCTCGAAGCCCACGCGTCCCTTACCGCGCCGGAACAGATTCATGATGCGCTTCCGGCCTCGCATGGTGGGATATCCGACGTTCTCCCATACGAAGTTCTCGGCCATCCGCGCCTCGGCAGTGTCGAAGTCCTCGTCCTGCAGCGCATAGAGGAAAGTCTCGACTACGCGAGCGTTGGTCGTGGTGTCCACCCCTGATGTCATCCACGTAGGGTAGCCCGCATGCGCGTCGCCGTGGTCGCCGGACCCGACCCCGGACACGCCTTTCCCGCGCTCGCGCTGTGCCGGTTGTTCCTGGCCGCGGGCGATTCGCCGACGCTGCTGACCGGCACCGAATGGCTGGACACGGCCCGTTCGGTCGGGGTGGACGCGGTCGAGCTCGTCGGCCTCGACCCGACCGAGCTCGACGACGACACCGACGACGGCGCCAAGATTCACCAGCGCGCCGCGCGGATGGCCGTGCTCAACGTGCCGCAGCTGCGGGACCTGGCGCCCGATGTCGTCGTTTCGGATGTGATCACCGCGTGCGGCGGGTTGGCGGCCGAGCTGATGGGCGTGCCGTGGATCGAGCTCAACCCCGCGCCGTTGTACCGGCCGTCGAAGGGGCTGCCGCCGCTGGGCAGCGGGCTTGCGCCCGGCGTCGGGATCCGCGGCAGGTTGCGTGATTCGATCATGCGGGCGCTGACGGCACGGTCGTGGCGCAAGGGTTTGCGCCAGCGCTCGGCGGTAAGGGTGGAAATCGGGCTGCCCGCAACCGATCCCGGACCGCTGCGGCGGTTGGTCGCCACGCTGCCCGCCCTCGAGGTGCCGCGCCCGGACTGGCCCGACGAAGCCGTCGTCGTCGGCCCACTGCATTTCGAACCGACCGAAACGGTGCTTGGAGATCCCACCCGGCGACGGCCCGGTCGTCGTCGTCGCACCCTCGACGGCGGTCACCGGCGCGCGGGGCATGACCGAGGTGGCGCTGGAGGCGCTGCGGCCGGGGGAGGCGCTGCCCGAGGGCGCCCGGGTGGTGGTGTCGCGGTTGGGCGGATCCGACCTCGACGTGCCTCCGTGGGCGGTGGTCGGCCTCGGTCGGCAGGACGAACTGCTGTCGAACGCCGACCTGGTGATCTGCGGTGGTGGGCACGGCATGGTGTCCAAGACGCTGCTGGCCGGGGTGCCGATGGTGGTGGTGCCCGGCGGCGGCGATCAGTGGGAGATCGCGAATCGCCTTGTGCGTCAAGGCAGTGCGCAACTGATCCGGCCGCTGGAGCCTGCGGCGCTGGCGGCTGCAGTCACCGAAGTGTTGTCGTCACCGCGGTATGCCGAGGCCGCCCGACGGGCCGGCGCCACCGTCGCCGACGTCGCAGATCCGGTACGGGTGTGCCACGACGCGCTCACCTCGTCCGCGTAGGTTGAACCTGTGCGGCTGACCGAATTCAACGAGCTCGTCGACGGCCAGTTCGGCCCGGTGCGCGGCCAGTCTCTGCTCGTCGACCATGTGCTGACCGTCTTCGGCGGGCGCACCGCCGCGCAGGCCATCGAGGACGGCGTCGACCCCCGCGACGTGTGGCGGGCGCTCTGCGCCGACTTCGACGTCCCGCGCGATCAATGGTGAGCTCGCGGGCGCTAACCCCGCTGTCCGAGCAGCTGCGCGGTCTCCCGGTGCAGCCTGCCGAAGTTGTAATAGGCCGCGCAGGCGCCCTCGGGGGAGACCATGCACGTGCCGATCGGCGTCTCGGGTGTGCACGCCGTGCCGAACACCTTGCACTCCCACGGCTTGATGACGCCCTTCAGGACCTCGCCGCACTGGCATGCCTTGGGGTCGGCGACCCGCACACCGGGCATGTCGAACTTCAGCTCCGCGTCGAACTCGGCGTAGTCGTGATGGACCTTCAGTGCGCTCTGCGAGATGAATCCCAGCCCGCGCCACTCGAAATGGGGCCGAAGCTCGAACGTCTCGGACATCAGCTTCAACGCCTGCGTGTTGCCCTCCGGGCGCACCACCCGCGTGTACTGGTTCTCGACTTCGCAGCGCCCTTCCCTGATCTGTTGCAAGAGCATGTGTACCGACGCCAGGATGTCGAGCGGCTCGAATCCCGCTACCACCATGGGCTTTCCGTACACCTCGGGCACGAACCGATACGGCCGCAGACCGACCACCGTCGACACGTGACCGGGTCCGAGGAACCCCGACAGCCGTAGGTCGGGGGATTCGAGGATGGCCTTGATCGGCGGGACGATCGTCACGTGGTTGCAGTAAATGCTGAAGTTGCGCACGCCGAGCGCGCGGGCCCGGACCAATGTCACGGCGGTGGACGGTGCGGTGGTTTCGAAGCCGACGGCGAAGAAGACGACGTGCTTGTCGGGGTTGTCGAGGGCCACCTTGAGCGCGTCGAGCGGCGAGTAGACGAATCGTACGTCCGCGCCACGCGCCTTGGCCTCGATGAGGTTGCCCCTTGAGCCGGGCACCCGCATCATGTCGCCGAACGTGGTGAAGATGATGTTGGGCTGCTCGGCCAGCCACATCGCGTCGTCCACCCGGCCCATCGGGATCACGCACACCGGACACCCTGGTCCGTGCACCAATTCGACCGACTCAGGTAGCAGATGCTCGATGCCGTGCCGGTAGATGGTGTGCGTGTGACCGCCGCACACCTCCATGAACTTGAACTCACCGCCCGTCGCGAGATCGGTGATCGATTTGACCAGGGCGCGTGCGGCTGCCGGGTCGCGGAATTCGTCGACGAATTTCATGTGAAGCCTCTCAAGCGATCTCGGACGAGTTGAATGCTTCGATCTCATTGACGTAGTCGGAGCCCATCTTCTGCACCTGTTCCAGTGTCAGCTTCGCCTCGCGCTCGTCGATCTTGGCCATCGCGAACCCGACGTGCACCAATACCCAGTCGCCGACCTGCAGGTTGTCGTCGGCCAGCAATCGCACACTGATGTTTCTGCGTACGCCGTTAACGTCAACTTTGGCCAGGGACTGTTCGGCATCGACGATGTCGACCACCTGACCGGGGATTCCCAGACACATCTCAAACTCCTCTCTCAAAGCTCGTCAACAGATTCGTGGCAGCGGGTCGCCGACGAGCATGTCGACGATTCGGCTGCCACCGAACGAAGTCCTCAGCGCGACAATGCCGTGCGGCTCAGGGACGATCTCGCCAACCACCGTTGCATCGGCGCCCTGCGGATGCGCTCGCAGCGCGGCGATCGCAGCGTCGGCTTCGTCGGGCGCAACGATGGCGACGAACTTGCCCTCATTGGCGACGTACAGCGGGTCTATGCCGAGCATGTCGCACGCGCCGAGCACCTGCGGCTGGACCGGAATGCTTGCCTCGTCCAGGATCATCGCGAACGGCGAGTCCTTGACCAGTTCGTTGGCCACTGTTCCGAGGCCGCCGCGGGTAGCGTCGCGCATCCACCGCGTCGACGGCGCCGCCTCCAGCAGTGCCTCGACCAGTTCGTGCACCGGGGCGGTGTCGGAAGCGATGTCGGCATCGATGGCCAGGTCGCCGCGCGCGAGCATGACCGCCATTCCGTGCTCGCCGATGGTGCCGGACACCAGCACCTTGTCGCCGGGCTGCACGAGATCACGCGACAGGTGCCTGCCCTCGGGAACAACCCCAACACCGGCGGTCGAGATGTACACACCGTCGGCGGCGCCCTTCCCGACGACCTTGGTGTCACCGGTGACGATCTGCACGCCCGCTCTGGCGGCCGCTTCGCTCATGTCCGCGACGATCTCCCGGAGCTCGGCGATCGGAAAGCCCTCCTCGATGACGAATGCCGCCGACAGCCATTGCGGGCGAGCACCCGAGACGGCGAGGTCGTTGACCGTCCCGTGGACGGCGACGTGCCCGATCGAACCGCCTGGAAACCGCCGTGGCGAAACGACAAACGAGTCGGTGGAGAACGCAAGCCGGTCACCGGAGGGGGTGCGCAGCCCGGCGGCGTCTCCGAGCTGTTCGAGTTCGTCGTTGCGGAACGCCTCGAGGAACACGGCGTCGACCAGGGCAGCCGACGACTTTCCGCCCGCACCGTGCGCGAGCGTGACCACGTCTTCGAGCAGCCGCGGACGTCGCTGCCGGAACTTGTCGATCCGTTCCAGCACGCGGTCTTCGCGTTCGGCCGCCGTCATCGCGTCGGTTTGGCTCATGAATTGTGCGCTCCGTTTCGGGGACGGGACATGTGTTCCTGCGCCACCGACCACAGCCGGTAGCCGAGCACGGCGTGGCTTTCCTGGATGCGGTGGATGCTCTGGCTGTGCACCGTGAAGCAGTGGTCGAGATCCTCGGCAACCGCCATACGGCCGCCGTCGTGGCCGGAGAATCCGATCGTCAGCAATCCCCGGTGTTTGGCCTCGGTGATGGCTGTCATCAGGTCCTCGGAATTACCGGAGGTCGACAACGCGATGGCGATGTCGCGGTCGCGGGCGTGGGCGATGATCTGCCGTTTGAAGATCAGCTCGAAGCCGACGTCATTGCCGAGGGCAGTCACCACCGCCTCGTCGGCGGCCAGGGACCACGCCGCCACCGCGCGGCCTCGGGCGGGACGGCTGAACAGCGAGGCGAGTGTCGCGGCGTCGGTGGAGCTGCCGCCGTTACCCAAGGTGTAGAGCCGGCCGCCGCGCAGGAACCTGTCTGCCATCTCGATCCCCGCGGCGACCAGCACAGGCTCGTACTCGTCCAGCGATTCCCGTTGCAGTCGGGCACTTTCGGTGGCCTTGCCCCTCGCGGAGGCGGCGAGGTCGTTGAGCAGACTGGTGGCGTCGGTTTCCTCTGAGTCGATGAACGGATACAGAAAGCCTGTGCTTTCCGTGCCTTTCGAGCCGGGTGCTGTCATCGGTTCACCTCCTCGGAGGAATCGTCGAGGCGTGCGATCGCCGTTCCCGCGTGCACCAGCACCAGGTCGTTCGGCGCAACCTCGCCCAACACACTGACGTCCACGAATTCCTCGCCTTGGGCGGTGCGGATGAGTGCCTGCCCCAGAGGGTCTGCGGGCTCCAGAATCACTTCGCCGAGCCGCCCCTCGTCGCTGCAGGTCACACAGACTTCGGCGGTGCCTTCCTCGACTGCGGGCTTCAACAGGCCCGGGTGTTCAAAGCAGACGTGGGTGAGTTCCCACAACAGGTGATACATCAGGACGAAGCGCCCGGTGGCCGGCACCATCGGGTCTTCGGAGTCCACCCACAGAATGTGGTTCGCGGCGCCGGCCGGTGGTCGTGGACCGGAGCCGATCCACAAGGTCAGCGCACCCCATGCCGGTGCTCGGCGCATCGCTTCGACCACGGCGGGTTCGTCGGCCGACGCCACCGCCATGAGCAGGTCGCCCGGCTGCGTGGCGACCCGGGCCTGGGCCACCGGGTCGGGTTCGACGAGCGCCACCGACGGCAGTGCCCGCTTACCCATGATCACGGGGTGCACGAATTCAACCGCGACATGATGCGCGTGCGGCTCCCATTGTGGGGAGATCACCCACAGCGTCGCGCCGTCATGAAACTTGCGGGCCAGGTCCAGTGCTGCGGCAGCCAAGTCTGCGGACAGACTGGTGTCGACGTAGCCCCCGCCCGGTTCTGTGGTGACTGTCATTGGTTTCGCTCCTCAGTGCGGGCGGCGTTCACGAGATCGAGCGTGGTCTGCGTCGCGCCGGCCAGCGCCGTGCACTCGGCGTCGGTGAGAACGCCGCAAGCCCAGTCCCAATGCGCTGACACCACGTCGCCGGGTGCCGGCGGCTCGATCAGCGAGACCCCGCCCTTGCTCCACCGCACCCGTTCGGATCTCGGCTGGCCGAGCGCCAGGATGCCGTCGGCGAACGTCAGCGGATGCGTCGTGATCACCGCATGCTCGTCTTCGACGGATTCGACCGTTCCCCAACGGATCCGGCAGTCCTGCAGCACCTTCAGCGCGGTCGCCGCATCACGGTCGAGGAACCGCACCCACGGATACACCACGAAAACGTGGAAGCTGTGATGCGCCAGCGAGCCGTGTGGCCGGGCCAGGTCGAAAAGCAGGCCCGTCGTCTGACCTTTGAATGCGGTGCGCAGCTTCTCAAGCAGGGCGGCCGGATCGACGCGATCCAGGTGCGGCCCGCCGACCCAGTAACTCCGCACGACGTCGGCGTCGAGTGCGTCGGGTGTGCCCGCCGCATCGGCGATGGCCCGCAGATACGGCCACGCGCCGTCGAACTCCTTGGCGTGGGCGGCGACTTCGGTCGGATTGTCGCCGCGCAGCAGCACATCGGCCTCGGCGGGACCGCAGTAGCCGAGCTCGTTGGGCGGAAATGCGTAGCGCGCGAACAACGTGTATCCCGCCGGGAGCTTCTGGTCGTGTATCGCGGTCATCGTGCTATCCCGCCGTTCCGACCAGAAGCTGACCCAGTGCGATGCCGCCGTCGTTGGGCGGCACATGGCGGTGGGTGATGACGCGAAAACCCTTGGCCCGAAGGCCGTCCAGCACCAGCCGTAGCAGCAAGGCGTTCTGGAACACTCCGCCGGACAACGCGACCGGTTCGCCGTCTGTGTCCTCGATCCCGGCGAGGTCGACCACCAGATCGGCGACGGCGCGATGGAACTTCGCCCCGATCACACCCGTCGGTGTACCGGCGCGCTGGTCGTCGATGATCGCCGCGAGCACGGGGCCTGGGTCGATCACCACAGGAAGTCGCTCCACGTCGACGCCGAACGCGTACCGCGTTCCGAGCTGATCGGCGTTGCGCGACAAGCCTTCCAGCTCGATCGCCGCCTGGGCTTCGTATGCGACCACATGCCGGACGCCGACCAGGGACGACACCGCGTCGAACAGCCGACCCATGCTGGATGTCGGAGCGCAACCGAGACCGGTCTCGAGTTGGTGTCGCAGCGCCTTACGCTCGTCTTCCGGGCAGGCCCGCACCGGTGCCAGGTCCGGATCCCACGGCACGCCGGCCGCCCACAGATGCGACAGCGCCATCCGGTACGGCCGCAGCACGCTGATGTCGCCGCCGGCCAACGGAACGTACTTCAGTTGGGCCAGCCGCTGATAGCCCTTGTAGTCGGCCAGCAGGACCTCGCCGCCCCAGATGGCACCGTCGGGTCCGTAACCGGTTCCATCGAACGCGAAGCCGAGCACGCGTTGTGACCCGTCGAGCCCGTGCTCGGCCATCACCGAAGCGATGTGTGCGTGATGATGCTGCACCGATCGAACGGGGCGCTCGCCGGCATTGCGTTCCGCCCACGCGGTGGACCGATAGCCCGGATGTGAATCCGCGACAACGATTTCCGGGGGGACGCCGGTCAGTGCCTCAAGATGCCGCTCCGCCGAGTCGAATGCGGACAACGTGGCCAGGTCGTCCATGTCGCCGATGTGCTGGCTCAGCCAGGCGTACTTGTGCTCCGCGACTGCCAGGGTGTTCTTCAGATCACCGCCGACGGCCAGCGTCGGCGGCACCGACACCGGAAGCGCCACCGGCAGCGGCGCGTAGCCGCGGGACCGCCGGATCGGTACCTCCATGCCGTCCACCACGCGTACGACGGAGTCATCGCAGGGCACCAGGATCGTCCGATCATGCATCAGCCAGCCGTCGGCGAGGTGCGAAAGCCGTTGGGCCGCATCGTCATCGGTGAAGCAGATCGGCTCCCCGCCGAGATTGCCGGACGTCATCACCAGTACCGACGGCCCCGGCTCGTCGCCCGGCAGCCCGAACAGCAGGGCGTGCAGCGGGGTGTAGGCGAGCATGACGCCGAGATCCGGGTTGTGCGGTGCGACCGAGTCGGCGACGAAGGCCGCGAACAGCCGCGGCACCAGCACGATGGGACGCTGCGGACCCGAAAGCAATCGCTCCGACTCCTCGTCGATGTCGGCGATGCGATGCGCGGTGGCCAGGTCGGGCACCATCACCGCGAACGGCTTGTCGCCGCGCCGCTTACGGTTGCGGAGTTCGGCGACCGCACGTTCGTTGCCTGCATCGCACGCCAGGTGGTATCCGCCGATGCCCTTGACGGCCAGCACACCGCCGTCGCGCAGCAGCCGTCGCGCATCGCGCAACGCCGACTCGCCCCGGGTCGCCGCGGCCCCGCCAGTCGAGTAGCTCAGTGTCGGACCGCAATTGGCGCAGCAGACCGGCTGTGCGTGGAATCGCCGATCGGCGGGATCGCGGTATTCGCGCGCGCAATCGGGGCACATCGGGAAGCCGGCCATGGTGGTCGAGGTGCGGTCATAGGGCAGCGACGCGATGATGGTGAAGCGCGGGCCGCAGTTGGTGCAGTTGACGAAGGCGTGCCGGTAGCGGCGGTTGCCGGGATCCCGCTGTTCGGCGGCGCAGTCGGCGCACATGGCGACGTCGGGGGAGGCGAGCGTGCGTCCGCCATCCGAACGTGACGTGTCGGCGATCACGAAGCCGGTACCGCCCAGGACCGGGATTTCCCGCGTTTCAATGGATTCGATGACCGCGAGCGGTGGGGGTCGGTCGGCCAGTCGGGTCAGAAAGTCATCGAGAGCCGCTGCGTCGCCCTCGATCTCGATGATCGCGCCCGCGCTGTCGTTGCGTACGGAGCCGGCCAGGCCGAGCGTGGCGGCGCACGCGTAGACGAACGGGCGGAAGCCGACGCCCTGCACGACGCCGCGGACGCAGACCTGTAACCGCCGCCGCCCTGTCATGGCGAGGCCTCCACGTCCTCGCCGCTGCCCATCATCTTCAGACCGGCCATCGCGGCGTCCGCGCCTGCCTTGTCGGTCTTCTCGACGACGAACCCCATGTGGATGATCACCCAGTCACCGGGCGCGAACGTCTCCTCGGGCAGCATGCCGATGTTGACCTTGCGGTGCTCGCCCGCCACGTCGACGAGTGCGAGTTGGTCGCCGTAGCCCTCCAGCATTCCGACGACCTGGCCGGGGATTCCCAGACACATGGCTCAGCCCACCGGTACGTCTTTGAGGAGCCGCGCCACGACGTCTTCGATCGCCTGCACGGCGTCGGGGACGGCGGCCGCGACAGCGTCGGAGAGCCCCATGACTTCGTCGACGCTGTCCACCTCGCAACCGATCACGACGGTGTACGGCGGCGTGCCGCCCAGCGCGGCGAGGCTGGAGAACACGGCAGCGGGGTCCATCGCGTGCGCATCCAGACCGATTCCCGCGGTCAGGGTTTCGTGGTCGGCCTCGAAGACGTGCAGCGTGCCCGGCGACCCGCGGTCGGGGAGGGCGTCGACAAGGACCAGCGCGTCGCATCCATCGAGCAGGTCGTAGGCCAGGTGCATGCCCCGGATTCCGTAGTCCACCACCCGTACTCGCGGGCCCGCGACGTGCTCGGGGACGTGGCGCATCACCTCGGGTCCGAAACCGTCGTCACCGAGGAAGATGTTGCCGATACCGGCTACCAGGATTTGGGACGTGATCACACCTCGCAAGTCATTACATGCGCCGGATCTTCAGGTACCGGCGCATATCCGGCACGGAGCGGGCGCCGAGCACCAATGCACCGAGCACGACGACTCCGGCTATGACAGTGGCCGTGACCCCTACTGCTTGCATGTCGTATTCCTTTCACTCAACGGTTCGACTTCATCGGGTGCGAAGTACAGGTAGCGGCCGTACCACTCGTGCAGGTCGGCGGCCGGGTCGTCCTCGAGGACGACGCCGACGTGCTGGTCGCCGTCGACGGTCCTCGTGCACCGAGGTGACCTGCGCGATCTTGTCGGCGAAGAACAGGTCCTGGGCGTCGGCCCTGCGCGACGGATGCAGCCGGACCCGGCTGCCGCGACTGACGGGCACACCGTTCACCAGCACCGCGTCGATGCCGGGCTGTACCGCGTTGTCGGCCAACGGATCCCACCAGTCGACCCCTTCGGGTATCTCCGGGATCAATCCTGGCTCCTCCTGAAGGGCGTGCGGATTGCGCAGCACGCCATGCAGGTTGAGCATCGCCTCCGGGGACATCGAGTCGCAGCGGTCGATGATCTTTGCGGCGAGCGGGTCGGTGGCGCGTGCCGGCCGCCTTCTCCTCGTCGGTCATCGTCATGATCGCGCAGCGTGAGGATCTCGTCGATCTCCGTCGAGTCGTACAGGGCGCCATCGCTCTGCTCGGCGATCTCGGGATGGTCGTAGAGGATGATCGGCGACGCCAGCACAAGGGCATGGTCGCCGGGCGGTCCGGCCAGCACCGGGAAGCAGCGGTGTTGGCGGCATCGGGCGACGGCGTCGTCGGCCGACTCCGGTGGTTCGAGCAGCGACACGAAGTCGCCGTCGGCTGACCTCAGCGACGAGGTGGGTGCCGATCAGCGATACGGCGATTGCCTCGTCTTTGTCGGCGGCGGGTGCCGCGGTGTTGCGCACCGTCATCGTCAGACGCACCAAGCCGTCGTCAGGCTCGGCCGTGATCCCCAACAGCGCGTGCAACGCGCGACGGGTGCGTACCAGCCTGCCGCCGTCGACCGTCTCGATATCGGTGCCCGCGTCGACCTCGATCGGAAGTGTCTGCGGCAGCTCCGTTTCGATGTCGAGACGGCCCGAACGAGATCTCGCGCTCCACGGCTTCGTCCCAGCGCAGCCACGACTGCGATGCCGACGCGAGTTCCTCGACCGGTTCGAAGCGGCCGTCACCGTCGAGCTTTTCCACGCCGCGGTGCTGTAGCTGCAGGAAGCGCACCACGACTGAGATCGTCGGGTTCCCGCGTGGCGCGACCAAGCACCTGCGCGGACAGCGAGTCGTCCTCACCGATACCCGCCGCGGCGGCGCCCGCGGGCCCCAGCACCCCGAACTGCCAGCGCGTCTGGTTCTTTCGCGAGTTGGCGCGATAGGGGTAGAGCAGGTAGCCCTCGTAGAGCACCGCGTCGGCAACGGCGCGGGCCCGGTCCCAACCGCCGCTCATCGGATCTCCTGCGCGGTGTGCCCAGCCAATAGCGAGGTGACGGCGTCGTCGTAGGAGAGCAGGCCCCGCGCCGATTTGTACGCCGACAGTGCGTCGACGGTGTCGCGATTCAGGCGCAGCCAGCCGGTGTTCGGGTAGTGCAGCTGCATCAGTTCGCGCCACGCCGAGACCGGCATGTCGTAGTGGTCTTCGCGGTCCCACGGCACCTGCTGCACCGAGAAGTTCTGCTCGCCCCTGGTGAAAACCGTTCCGCTGAACAGGAATTGCAACGGGATCATCCCGTCGCGCAGCGCATGGAGGTACTTGGACGCGGTCACCTCGAAGTCGTACGTGCACTCCAGCGGCAGCTCGACCTGGGTGGCGCCGGTGAATCCCTGCACCATCGCGGTGGTGTGCAGCCACAGGAAATTGTGTTGGGTGGTGCGCCCAGCGTTCGCGAGGTCCGAACAGGTCGAGTAGCCCGGCGGCCTCCTCGTCGGTGTAACCGCGCCGCAGCGGTTCGATACGGACCTGGCAGCGCAGCGCGATCGCATGCACCGGATCGTCGCCGTCCGCGGCGATGCCGACCCGCGCGGTCAGCACCGGCGTCACCGCGTACGGTTCCGGCGAAACTTCGAGCACCGCAAACGTCACCTCCGTCATGCCTCGACTCCCCTCGCTCCGGTCCTCGCTCGTGCCTCGCTGCGATCCTCACTCGCGGTCGTCTTTGGGAGTCGCCGACCACCTTGCCGCGGATGTGATGTGATCGAAGAATTCGTCGATGAACTCGCGCACGCGCTGGCCGCCGTCGAACCCGTGCCAGAGCATCCGCAGCCGTCCGACGAACTCATAGCAGGCGTCGATGGGCACCAGATGGCATTCGGGCGGTTGGTCTTCGTCGTCGGGCACGCGCACGATCAGCGCTTCGGTGTCGTCGGCGAGCATGTCCACCCGCGGATCGGCGGCCCGAATGCCGTTCCATGCGGACAAATCCAGCTCGGACTCCGTTGCGCCTGCCGGACCGGGATAGAACGCGACGGTGCGGTCCAGCGCCGAGTTGCGGAAGAAGAACGCCAACCCGACCGGAATCTGCAGCAGCTGCCATTCGCGGCGGCCGAGCGCGAACTCCGGGAAGGACAGGTAGCGATCGGGCACCGCGCGATAACGCAGCTGAGGCATGGGCGTCGGTGAACAGCAGATAACAGCCGCGGCATACGCACATCAGCTGTCGGCCTTCGACATTCACCACGTGCTGGTGTTCGTCGGCGATGCCTTCCGCAGCACATCTCGCAGCGCTCGCCTTCGGGCTGCGGAGAATCCCGCGCGGCGCGAATTCGCGCGAGGACGTCATACGCACCTGTCATGCCATGCCCGCTCCCGTCGGCTCGGTCGCGATCGCGATCGAGAGCACACCGTCACGGACCAGCAGCGGTATCGGCTCGAGATGGGAGGACGCGTCCGCGGTCTCGTCGATGCCGGCGCCGGCGTGTACGACGTCGAAATGGGCACGGCACTGCGGGCAGCGCAGCACTGCGTCGCCGACAGCCGACCCCATCCGGCGGTGCAACGCGGCGCCGGCCAGAGATGAGCCGCAGCTACCGCAGCGGTCCTGGTAGGTGAACAACTCGTCACCGACCCGGCAGGCCAGCACCGTGGTGCCCGCGACTCGGAATCCGCCGACTTCCCCCGGCGCGAGGTCGGCGAGGTCGGGGACGGGATGCCAACCGACCGCTGCCGCGATCGTTGTGGTGGACGCGACTGCAGCAGCGACTCCGCCGGAATCACCGCGGCACGTCGGTGCGGCTTCGGGGGCAACCACTTCGATCGAGGCGATCTCGGGGGCGGCCGCCCGCACCGCATCCTCGACCGTCAGTTCCAGCGTGACCGCCGACGACGGACAGCTCTTGCAACTGCCCGCGAACTCCAGGCGGACGATATCGTCGACGACTCCGAGCAGCTTGACGTCACCGCCGTGCGAGCCGAGGTAGGGCCGGACACTGTCGAGCGCGTCCTCGATGCGCCGATTCACGTCGTGCGGATGCAGCCCGTGCACCAACAGCAGGCTGGCCACCAGGTCATCGGCGGCGAACGCGTCCACCAGGGCCGGGTCCGCGGCGACCGCGATGCCCAGCATCCGCTCCAGCCCGGCGCCGTAGAGGTCGGTTACCTCACCGACCAGTTGCTCGGCGCGCTCGCGCGCGACTGTGCCACCCACCGCGCTGGCGTCGAGCAACGTCTGTATCCGATCGCCCGCCGTGCGCCACTGCGCGTCTTCTCCAGGTTCCTCCGGGCGACTGGCCATAGGCTATTCCCCGGTCACGGACTGGGTCGGGGAGTGCAACCGTTCCAAGGTCTTTCCCTTACCCAGATACATGTGCACACCGCAGGGCAGGCACGGATCGAAACTTCGCACCGTGCGCATGATGTCGATGCCCTTGAAGTGCTCCCGGTCGTTCTCCTCGAAGATCGGCTGACCCTGCACCGCATCCTCGTACGGTCCCGGTGTGCCGTAGCTGTCGCGGGGATTGGCGTTCCACGGCGTCGGCGGATACGGGTGGTAGTTCGCGATCTTGCCGTCGCGGATGACCATGTGGTGACTGAGCACCCCGCGCACCGCTTCGGTGAATCCGCAGCCGATGCCCTCATCCGGGACGGTGAATTTCTCCCAGGTCTTGGTGCGGCCCGCGCGGATCTCGACCAGTGCCTTCTCGGCGAAATGCAGCGCGCATGCCGCGGCATAGGCCTGGAAGTACGTCCGGGCGCGGTTGCGCTCGATCGTGTTGCTGCCGTACTGCGGCACCTTCCACTCGAACGAGACCGGGCCCTTGAGCGCGGTCTTCGGCAGGTTGATCTGCACGCTGTTGCCGGTGGCCTTGACGTAGCCGATGTCGACCAGGCCGGCCAGCGCCGTTGACCACAGCCGGGCCAGCGGGCCGCCGCCGGTGTCCAGCGCCAGGTGGTCCTTGCCGTCGAACCAGCGCGGGGACATCACCCAGCTGTAGTTCGACGTCGAAGTCCCGCTTCTGCGGACGCGGGTTGGTGTGCTGGTTCCACGGGTGCCGCCGGTCCACCGGGTTGCCCAGCGGATCGGTCTTGACGAACATCTCCTGGTCGGACCAGTCGTCGTAATACGAACTGCCCAAAAGGATCCGGATGCCGAGGTTGATGTCCACCAGCGAGTGGGTGTGCAGCTTGCCGTCGATCACCACGCCGGGCGTGACGAACATGGCGTTGCCCCACTTCTCCATGTCCTTGTAGGCGAAGTTGCAGACCTCGGGATCCTGGAAGGAGCCCCAGCAGCCGAGCAGCGTGCGGCGCAGGCCGACCTGGTCGTAGCCGGGCAGCGCCTCGTAGAAGAAGTCGAACAGGTCGTCGTGCATCGGCACGACCGCCTTCATGAACTCGACATAGCGCATCAGCCGGGTCATGTAGTCGGTCATCAGCTGGATGGTGGCCGTGGTGCCGACGCCGCCCGGATACAGCGTGGACGGGTGCACGTGTCGACCCTCCATCAGGCAGAACATCTCCCGCGTCCACCGGCTGACCTGCAGCGCCTCCCGGTAGAACTCACCGGTGAACGGGTTGAGGGCCCGCATGATGTCGGCGATGGTCCGATACCCGTGCGTCTCCGCGTGCGGTGCCTGCGTGTTCTCGGCCTTGGCCAGCACGCCGGGGTTGGTCTCGGAGACCATCTTCTCGCAGTAGTCCACGCCGACCAGGTTCTCCTGGAAGATGTTGTGGTCGAACATGTATTCCGCGGCCTCGCCGAGGTTGATCGAGCCACTCACCCAGGTGCGGCGGCTGGACGCCGTAGGCCATGTTCTGGGTGTAGACCGAGCACGTGCAGTGGTTGTCACCACAGATGCCGCAGATGCGGCTGGTGATGAAGTGGGCGTCGCGGGGATCCTTGCCCTTCATGAATATCGAGTAGCCGCGGAAGATCGACGACGTGCTGTGGCATTCCACCACTTCTCGGTTGTCGAAGTCGATCTTGGTGTAGATGCCGAGGCTGCCGACGATTCGGGTGATGGGATCCCATGCCATCTCGACAAGCTGGCCGGGGTCGCGCTTGACGTGTGACGGCTCGGGGATGATCGTTGTCATCGAAATATTCCCTCTCTATGTGATGGACCAGTGCGCCACAGGGCTTTTCGCCATACCGGGCCAACGCCCACCGTGCGCGCCGAAGGAGACCCGCACCTACCAGGTGCGAGTCGCTCCGGTGTTCGAGTTTGGTGCCGGGATGCCGCCACTTCGGCTCTTTGTCGAGGGTGCGCCGGTGACCTTGCGCAGGCTGCGGATCACCGACCCGTACAGTCCCGACGCGGTCGTGGAGACCTTGCCGCCCGGCGGTTCATCCATGAACGGCATGAACTTGTCAGGGAACCCGGGCATCGTGCATCCGATACATATGCCGCCGACGTTCGGGCAGCCGCCGATACCATTGATCCACCCGCGTTTAGGCACATTGCACTTCACCACTGGACCCCAACAGCCCAGCTTCACAATGCATTTCGGCGATCCGTACTCGGTGGCGAAATCGCCCTGCTCGTAGTAGCCGGCCCGATCACACCCCTCGTGCACGGTTGCGCCGAACAGCCACTTGGGCCGCAACGCCTCATCGAGCGGAATCATCGGCGCCTGCTCCGTCGCCATGTACAGCAGATAGGTCAGCGTCTCGGAGAGGTTATCGGGATGGATGGGGCAGCCCGGCACACAGACGATCGGTATGCCTGCCTTGCTCTTCCAGTCCCACCCCAGATAGTCGGGCACACCCATGGCTCCGGTCGGATTGCCCGCCATCGCATGAATACCGCCATAGGTGGCGCAGGTTCCGACCGCGACGATGGCGGTGGCCTTGGGCGCCAGCCGATCCAGCCACTCACTGGTCGTCATCGGCTGCCCGGTCGCCGGATCGTTACCGAACCCGCACCAATACCCTTCGTCATGAAGCTGCTCGTTCGGGATCGATCCCTCCACGACCAGCACGAACGGTTCCAATTCGCCGCGATCGGCCTTGAAGAACCACTCGAGGAAGTCGTCAGCGCCCCCGGTTGGTCCGCACTCGAAATCGATAAGAGGCCAGTGCACGGCGATCTTCGGCAGCCCGGGGAGCGCGCCAAGCGCGATTTCCTCGATGCTGGGTTGCGTGGCGGCAGTCAGCGCCACAGAATCACCGTCACAACTCAGGCCCGCATTGATCCACAGAACATGAATCAAGGTTTCTTCCGCTTTGACTGCTGCCTCAGTTGGCATATGTCACAGCTTTCTGGACCCGGGCTGGGGGTCCCAGTCGCCACATCGGACGTTTGCGTCCGGTTCTCGAACGCTGGTTTCTGGGTTTACTCCGGTGAGTTTGTCTTGTCAACGGATCGTCGGGACATGTCAGCGTTTGCCGAAGCGCTTACCTGCGAATTGATCCAGTCGTACCATCGCCTGGACACCCTCACCTGTGGTCGCCGACAACGGCAAAATATTGACGCCCGGGTTAACCGATCGTGCGTAGCTGCAGCATTTTTCAAGATCGAAGTCCACATAGGGCAACAGGTCGGTCTTGTTGATGATGACCAGTCCCGCTGCGGCAAACATGTGTGGGTACTTCAGCGGTTTGTCCGCGCCCTCGGTCACCGAGATGACGACGACTTTGCTGTGCTCGCCGAGGTCGAACAGCGCCGGGCATACCAGATTGCCGACGTTCTCGATGAACAGCAATGACGCCGGCTCCGGGTCGAGAGCGTGGAGCGCGCGGCGCACCATATCTGCGTCGAGATGGCAACCCGCGCCGGTGTTGACTTGTACCGCCCGCGCTCCGGCTGCGCGGATTCGTTCGGCGTCGAGCAACGTCTCCTGATCACCTTCGATGACGGCGACCGGCCGGTCATCCTTCAGCTCGCGGATGGTTCGCTCGAGAAGGGTCGTCTTGCCCGCACCCGGCGAGCTGGTGACGTTGAGCGCGAGGACACCGCGCTCGGCCAGCCACCGGCGGTTCTGCTCGGCGAGGAGATCGTTCTTTTGGAGAACCTTCTGCTCCAGCGTGATCGTCTCGGTGTGGGTGTGGCCGTCGTCGTGATGGTGGTCGTGATGGTCGTGGTCGTGGTCGTGATCGTGATCGTGATCGTGGTGCTCGTGAGGCTGGTGCTCGTGACCGGCCAGCGTGATGACGGCGCTGTCGTCGCCGCAGCCGCATGTTGCGCACATCGTCAGCTCACTTCCATTGAAAGGATCCGTAGGTCGCGGCCGGCCATCACTTCGACGTCGGCACTTCCACACGGGCACAGCAGGATCAGGTCGTTCAGCTCGAACTGTCGTTGGCACGTCCGGCAGCGGGCCGCGCCCGGCTGGACATCGAGATCGAGAAGGGCGCCGTCGGCCACCGTTCCTTGGGTGGCCAGCTCGAAGCAGAACTGCATGGAGTCGGGTACGACGGCGCACAGCGCGCCGACCTCGAGCTTGACGCTGTGCACGCGCCGTCCCGCGGCGTGTTCACACACCGCGTCGACAACACTTTGCGTGATCGCCATCTCGTGCATGTCAGTCCGCTCCGGGGGCCGGTGACCCCACCATAGGCCGATTTTCCGTCCGCCCGCGCGCGATCGGCGTGTCAGCTTGAATCGAACAGGTGTTCGTCTAGTGTGGGCAGTGTTCGACGGCTAGATGCTGGTCAGGCCGACTTGTCGGTGGCGGCCTCTAGCGTCACGGCCAACTGATCGACAACCGATCAACCGAACACCACGAGGACGGGAGACCACCCCATGACGCAGGCCCCTGATCGCGAGAAAGCCCTCGAGCTGGCCCTCGCGCAGATCGAGAAGAGTCACGGCAAAGGTTCGGTGATGCGGCTCGGCGACGAGGTCCGGCAGCCGATCTCGGTGATCCCCACCGGCTCCATCGCGCTGGACGTGGCGCTCGGGATCGGCGGGTTGCCGCGCGGCCGGGTGGTCGAGATCTACGGCCCGGAGTCCTCGGGTAAGACGACCGTCGCGCTGCACGCGGTGGCCAACGCCCAGGCGGCGGGCGGCATCGCGGCGTTCATCGACGCCGAGCACGCCCTGGACCCCGACTACGCCAGCAAGCTGGGCGTGGACACCGACTCGCTGCTGGTGTCCCAGCCCGACACCGGGGAGCAGGCGCTGGAGATCGCCGACATGCTGATCCGCTCCGGCGCGCTGGACATCCTGGTGATCGACTCGGTGGCCGCGTTGGTGCCGCGCGCGGAGATCGAGGGTGAGATGGGCGACAGCCACGTCGGCCTGCAGGCCCGGCTGATGAGCCAGGCACTGCGCAAGATTACCGGCGCGCTGAGCAATTCGGGCACCACCGCGATCTTCATCAACCAGCTCCGGGAGAAGATCGGCGTGATGTTCGGGTGCGGATCCTGGTACACCAACGTCACTCTTGCCGATGGGTCAACTGAGAAGCTTGGCAAGATTGTGAACCAGAAAATGGATGTCGAGGTGCTTGTCTTACGACTTCGAAACTGGCCATATCGTGCCGCGCAAGGTAACCAATTGGTTCAACAATGGGAAGACCGAGGAGTTCTTGCACTTCAAGGTCGACAGAGCTGCCGGCGGCACGGGACGAGGCCACGCTAGCTTGGCGATGACCCGGAACCATCTCATCCGAACACCGGGCGGGTGGCGGGAGGCCGAAGATATACAAATCGGTGACCGCGTGATGCTGGCACAGCCGAGCCTGCTCAGCGATCAGCAGTGGGAAGTCCTACTGGGGTCGTTAATGGGCGATGGATGCCTCTCTCCACCTGTTCGACTGGATTCCGAAAGCGCACGTCTTCGTATGGGACATGGGGCTAAACAGTCGGAGTATCTTGACTGGAAGGTTTCTCTCCTGGCAAAACATCCCGCATTGCCGTACCACCAATGACAAAGGGGCAGTGTTCGCAGACTTCACTCCGCTCGCAGAGCTACACGAGTTGAGATCTGCGGTCTATCTCGGTGACGGGAAGAAGTTCCTATCCGAGGAGTACCTCAAGGCGCTCACACCATTGGCGTTGGCCATCTGGTACATGGACGACGGCTCGTTCAGCCTGCGCTCCAAAGGGCTGCAGCAGCGCACCGCCGGTGGAAGCGGCCGCATCGAAATCTGCGTGGAAGCGATGAGCGAGGGATCATCGAGTGCGGCTATGCGACTACCTACGCGGATACACATGGCCTTGATGTGAGGCTGCGGCAGGCGGGTGCGGCCGGTAAGGCAGTGCTGGTGTTCTCCACCGTAGCCACAGCTAAGTTCCAGGAAATGATTGCACCGTACGTGCATCCATCCATGGCGTATAAGTTGCTGCCGCGCTTCCGCGGTCAGTTTGCAGTTAAACAGAAGCTTGTAAAGCCAACAACGCAGCTGATGCCGGCACGTGTCACTGACATTGAGTCGAAGACTGACTATCAGATAGATGGATCGCTTCGACATCGAGGTGGAGGGCTCGCATAACTATTTCGCCGATGGCGTCATGGTGCACAATTCGCCCGAAACGACAACGGGCGGAAAGGCTCTGAAGTTCTACGCCTCAGTTCGCCTGGACGTCAGGCGGATTGAAACACTCAAGGACGGCACCGACGCGGTCGGCAACCGGACCCGGGTCAAGGTCGTCAAGAACAAGGTGTCGCCGCCGTTCAAGCAGGCCGAGTTCGACATCCTCTACGGCAAGGGCATTTCCAAGGAGGGCTCGCTCATCGACATGGGCGTCGAGCAGGGCTTCATCCGCAAGTCCGGTTCGTGGTTCACCTACGAGGGTGAGCAACTGGGCCAGGGCAAGGAGAACGCCCGCACCTTCCTGATCGAGAACGTCGATATCGCCAACGAGGTCGAAAAGAAGATCAAGGAAAAGATGGGCATTGGCGCCGTGGTGACCGATGACGAAGTCCTACCCGCCCCCGTTGACTTCTAAGTCCGCTGAGCTCTCCCGCGAGGAGCAGGCGCGGGCGGTCTGCCTGCGCCTGCTCACCGCGAGGGCACGCACCCGGGCCGAGCTGGCCGGGCAGCTGACCAAGCGGGGTTACCCCGACGACGTCAGCGCCGAGGTGCTCGACCGGTTGGCCGCAGTGGGCCTGGTCGACGACGTCGGCTTCGCCGAACAGTGGGTCCGGTCGCGGCGCGCACATGCCGGAAAAGGCAAGCGTGCGTTGGCCGCCGAGCTACGGACGAAGGGCGTCGACAACGACGTGATCACCGCTGCGCTCGCCGATATCGACGCGGGCGCGGAGCGGGAGCGCGCCGAGCAACTGGTCCGCGACAAGCTGCGCCGCGAACGCCTCGGCGACGACGACGACACGAAGGTGATGCGCAGGCTGGTCGGGATGTTGGCGCGCCGCGGCTACCACCAATCGGTGGCATTGGACGTCGTCAAGACCGAACTGGCAGGCGAGCGCGAACGCCGCAGGGTTTAGTCGGCGGCCTTCGCGTGCTCGGCGTTGCCGTTGCCAGAGTTGTCCTGCTGACGATCGCGCAGTGCCGCTGCTGATGGTCGCTGGCAGCGTCGGACTCGCCGGGCCGTCTTGTCCGCGTTCGCCGAGAAACTCCGGCGGACGGAGTCGCGAAGCGTGTTGCTGACTTGGCGTACGTTGTCCCCGACGCTGGAAATCGCGGGGTTCGTCGAGTTGCGCTGGACTTCAGTCGATTTCGTGTTGTCACGTCGTAACGCCACGATGTTGTTCGGCTGACCGGAGGTCTTGCGTGCCAACTGCGAGGCGGACAGATTGGGCGTCAGCTGCGCCAGGCGGTCGATGATGTCGTTCGCCGCATCGCTGACGGCGCCAACGGCGTCGGCGCTGACAGCGAGGTGCTGCCCGGCGGGCTTGGCAATCGGGGGCGGCAGCTGGGATGTGATGTTGCCGAGGAACTGGATCTGGAAGTCCACCAATTGCCTGCCGAAGCCCACCAGTTCGTGACCGGCGACCACCTCGATGTTTATGAATCCCGCGACC
This sequence comes from uncultured Actinomycetota bacterium, assembly GCA_963713225.1. Taxonomy (GTDB): domain Bacteria; phylum Actinomycetota; class Actinomycetes; order Mycobacteriales; family Mycobacteriaceae; genus Mycobacterium. Next base: position 385,237 of record CAVQLB010000012.1, read on the forward strand.
GCCCGACTCAAGGCCACCGGTACCGGTGTCCCGTTGCCGATGTCGTCGGCGAGCCTCTGCGCGACCTGTACTTGCTGGCCGATCAACCCCGCCCCGGTCACGACGAAATCAACCGCGACCCCCGCATTGAACGCCACCTGCTCGGCAATAAGTGCAGGGATCTGTACAGGTAGTTCCAGCGGTTGCACCTGCGCTGTAAGGGCGACGGGTTGCGCCAGCGCCTCGGCGGGTGCCTGCACCTCGATGGGTGTCACGACGATTGCGCCGGCGGTGGCCGCCACCAGACCCGATGTCAGATACGAACGGACAGATACATTCATGGCTACTCCCCGTTGAGTGCGTCCGTGGTTTCAGCGGGCTACGCCAACGTGCGCAGCCTCTTTTAGGGCACGGATCAGGTCGGCTGCGGGGTTCAAATAGTGCCGCCGCCGCCTGCGGCGAACGTGCCCTGCGTGACGGGCTGGATATGCAGGGGTTCCGGACCGCGGCGGGACCGCCGCATCCGGCCCTCAAGCCACACCGCGAAATACGACAGCGCAAAGTTGACGCTGATCATCAACAGCGCGATGACGATCAGCGCGGGGATGTAGTTGCCGTAGGACGCGCCGACCTGCGTGCCCTGACGCACCATCTCCAGGAACGTGATCTGGTATCCGATCGCGGTGTCCTTGAGGACCACCACCATCTGCGAGATCAGCACAGGCAACATCGACGTGACGGCCTGCGGTAGCAGGATCGACCGCATGGTCTGGCCCCACGTCATACCCAGCGCGGACGCCGCCTCCGACTGCCCGCTTCGGGAGCGCGTTGACGCCGGCGCGGACGATCTCGGCGATGACGGCGCCGTTGTACAGCGTCAGACCCGTGATGACACCCGCCAGCGCCAGATGCTTCGACGGAAACACGTCGTAGAACGCGTACAGGAAGTACGCGAAGATCATCATGATCAGCACGGGCACGGCGCGGAAGAACTCCACCACCACCGAGGACAACCAGCGGATCCCGGTGTGACGTAGACAGCCGCCCCACCCCCAGGACGAAGCCCAGCAAGAGCGCCAGCACGATCGACACCGCGGCAGCGGTCAGCGTGCCCTGCACACCGGGCAGGATGTAGGTCGTCCACAGGTTCGCGGTGAGGAAGGGCTTCCACTTCGCCGCGTCGAGTTGGCCCGTTTCCGCGAGCGTGAGTAGACCACCCAAAGCACGAGCAGGGTGAGGACAACGCTGATCGCGGTAGATCACGCGGTTACGTACCCGCGCCCGCGGGCCTGGCGCGTCGAAGAGCACCGACGTCGAACTCATCTGCCCACCGCCAGCCGTTTACCCAGCCACCCGAACAACAGCCCCATCGGCAGGGTCAGGATGAGGAAGCCGACCAAGAAGATCGAGCCGACGGCCATCAGCGCGGCCGTATTCTCGATCATTTCCTTCATCAACAGCGCCGCCTCCGCCACTCCGATCGCCGACGCAATCGTCGTGTTCTTCGTCAGCGCGATCAGCACCGACCCGAGCGGAATGATCACGGCGCGAAAAGCCTGTGGTAACAGGATCATCCGCAGGTTCTGTCCGAATGTCAGACCGAGGGACCGCGCCGCCTCGGCCTGGCCCAGCGGTACCGTGTTCACGCCGGATCGCACCGTCTCACACACGAACGCCGCTGTGTAGACAGTCAACCCGAGCACTGCGAGCCGAAAGTTGCTGTCCTCGATCGATGTCACCGACTGCGAGTCCACCAGGGTGATACCGAGCGTCTGGGCCAGTCCGAACGAGCAGAACAGGATGATCAGTGTCAACGGCGTATTGCGCACGATGTTGACGTAGGTCGTCCCGATCCCGTTGAGCACCGGCACCGGCGCCAGCCGCATCGCGGCCAGCGCCGTGCCGAGGACCAGCGCACCGACGGCCGAGTAGACCGTCAGCTGGATCGTCGTCCAGAACGCCTCGAGGACCTGGCCGAGGGTGTACCCGGGTAGGACTTCCACGTGGACGCCTCGTCAGCCGGCCGCGCTCAGCAGGGGTCGAGGGCCGGCGGCGCGGGTGCTGCGAGACCGGCGGGACCGAGGTTCTTGTCCCACGCGGCCTTCCACGCGCCGTCTGACTCCATCTTCTTGACCGCATCGCTGATCTTGGTGCACAGCTCGGTGTCGTCCTTCTTCAGACCGATTCCGTAGTTCTCCTCCGAGAACGGCTTGCCGACGATCTTGAACGCACCGGGGGTCTGGGCGGCGTATCCGGCGAGGATTGTCTCGTCGGTGGTCACCGCGTCGACGGCCCCGTTCTTCAGCGCCTCGACGCACGCCGAGTACGTGTCGTACTGCTGCAGCTGAACACCGGGGTACTTGTCCTTGATGCGTTGCGCGGGCGTCGACCCCGACACCGAGCAGAGCTTCTTGTTGTTCTGCAGCGACTCCGCACCCGTGATGTCGGTGTTGTCGGCCCTGACCAGCAGGCTCTGCCCGGTGACCAGGTACGGCCCCGCGAAGCTGACCTTCTCCTTACGGGCGTCGGTGATCGAGTAGGTGGCGGCGATGAACTTGACCTGGTCGTTCTGGATCAGCGTCTCACGCTGCGCCGACGGCGCTTCCTTCCACTCGATCTTGTCCTCGGCGTAACCCGAGTTCTTTGGCGACGTAGGTGGCAACGTCGACGTCGAAGCCGCTCATCGTGCCGTCGGGATTCTTCAACCCGAGACCCGGGCTGGTCGAACTTCGTTCCGATGACGATCGTGTCGCTGTCACCGCCGCCACCGCCACCACAGGCCGTGGCCGCGAACGGCAGCGCAATGGCAAGCGCGACAGCGCTTGCGACGCGCAATGAGAAGGACGGCATATTCGTTTCCTTTCGCCGAAACTTGAGAGCTTTCAATGCTTGAGAATCTTTCCGAGAAAGTCCTTGGCGCGGTCGGTTTTCGGGTTGCCGAAGAACTCCTTTGGCTCGGCGGCCTCGACGATCGCCCCGTCGGCCATGAAGACGACCTTGTTCGCGGCACCCCTGGCGAACCCCATCTCGTGGGTCACCACCAGCATCGTCATTCCCTCCTTGGCCAGCGACGTCATCACGTTCAGCACCTCGTTGATCATCTCCGGGTCGAGCGCGCTGGTGGGCTCGTCGAACAGCATCACCTTCGGGTTCATCGCCAGCGATCGGGCGATCGCCACCCGCTGCTGCTGGCCGCCCGATAGCTGTGCCGGGTACTTCTCCGCCTGGTTCGCGATGCCGACTCGATCCAGCAGCTCCATCGCCTTCTTCGCGGGCCTCTGTCCTTGGAGGCTTTGCGAACCTTCATGGGGGCGAGCGCCACGTTCTCCAGAATTGTCTTGTGCGCGAACAGATTGAACGACTGAAACACCATGCCGACGTCGGAGCGCAGCTGCGCGAGCTTGCGTCCTTCTTCGGGCAGCACGATCGCCGTCGATCGCGATCGTGCCCGAGTCGATGGGCTCGAGCCGATTGATGGTGCGGCACAACGTCGATTTGCCTGAGCCCGACGGTCCCAGCACGACGATCACCTGGCCGCGGGCCACGTCCAGGTTGATGTCCTTGAGCACATGCAGGCTGCCGAAGTGCTTGTTGACCTCTTTGACCGAGATCATCGGCACGTCCGATGGAGACGGATTGACCTCTTTCACTTCCGACCCGGTGGCCTCCATGGGTGCAGACCTTACCCAGGGAACGCGCAGCTTGTCTGGAACTGGTGAATCCGCCCGGATCGCGGTGCCGAACGCTCCGTAACATGGGCGTCGTGACATCGACGGTGACCGAGGGATCTGCGCACCTACCAGGTGCGCACCTACGGCTGCCAGATGAACGTGCACGACTCCGAACGGCTGGCCGGCCTGCTGGAAGCGGCGGGTTACCGGCGGGCGGCCGACGGCGCCGATGCCGACGTCGTGGTGTTCAACACCTGCGCCGTGCGCGAGAACGCCGACAACAAGCTGTACGGCAACCTCAGCCACCTCGTGCCGCGCAAGCAGGCCGACCCGAACATGCAGATCGCCGTCGGTGGGTGCCTGGCCCAGAAGGACCGCGAAGCGGTGCTGCGCCAAGCCCCGTGGGTGGACGTCGTCTTCGGTACCCACAACATCGGGTCGCTGCCGACACTGCTCGATCGCGCCCGGCACAACAAGGTGGCCCAGGTCGAGATCCTCGAGGCCTTGAAGGAGTTTCCGTCCGATCTGCCTGCTGCGCGGGAATCCGCCTACGCCGCTTGGGTTTCGATCTCCGTCGGCTGCAACAACACCTGCACGTTCTGCATCGTGCCCGCGCTGCGCGGCAAGGAGGTGGACCGCAGGCCCGGCGACGTGCTGGCCGAGGTGCAGTCGCTGGTGGACCAGGGTGTGCTCGAGGTGACGCTGCTCGGGCAGAACGTCAACGCCTACGGTGTCTCGTTCGCCGACCCCGATCAGCCGCGCGACCGCGGGGCCTTCTCGCAACTGCTGCGTGCTTGCGGGCGCATCGACGGCCTCGAGCGGGTGCGTTTCACCTCGCCTCACCCGGCCGAGTTCACCGACGACGTCATCGCGGCGATGGCGGAGACGCCGAACGTGTGCCCCGCCCTTCACATGCCGATGCAGTCCGGCTCGGACCGCGTGCTGCGGGCGATGCGCCGCTCGTACCGCTCCGAGCGCTATCTGTCGATACTCGGGAAGGTGCGAGCCGCTATCCCGCACGCCGCCATCACCACCGACCTGATCGTCGGTTTCCCGGGTGAGACCGAGCAGGACTTCCAGGACACTCTCGACGTGGTCGCCGCGGCCCGGTTCAGTACGGCGTTCACGTTCCAGTACTCCAAACGGCCCGGCACTCCGGCCGCCGAACTGGAAGGGCAAGTTCCGAAAGCCGTTGTGCAGGAACGCTATCAACGGCTGATCGAGCTTCAGGAGCGGATCTCGCTTGAGGAGAACACCGCCCAGATCGGTCGCACCGTCGAGCTACTGGTGGCGGCGGGAGAGGGGCGGAAGGACAACCGCACCGCCCGGATGTCCGGGCGCGCCCGCGATGGCCGGCTGGTGCACTTCACCCCGGCGGGCGCCGACATCCGGCCCGGGGACATCGTCACCACCACCGTCACCGACGCGGCGCCCCATCACCTGATCGCCGACGGCACGGTGCTGCACCACCGGCGGACCAGGGCCGGCGATGCGCACGCCGCAGGGCGGCGGCCGCAGGGTGTTGGCCTCGGTATGCCCGCTATCGGGGTGCCTGCGAGCCAGCCGGCCGCGACCGGATGTGCCCGGTGAGCGCCGGCGACCGGCAAAACGGAGACTTCGAAGAGTTCAAGGGCGATATCGAGGCCGTGGAACGTCGCGTCGCACGCGAAATCGACCCCGGCGCAAGGGCCTTGGTCATCGCCATCGCCGTGTTCGTTCTGCTGCTGACGTTCGTGCTGCCGCACACCGGCGGTGCAAAGGGCTGGGATGTGCTGGCAGGCAACGACGCCGCGATCGCCGAAGGGATTTCGTTGCCGTCGCGGGTGTTCACCTGGCTGGTGCTGGTGTTCAGCGTGGGCTTCTCGATGCTGGCCCTGCTGACCAGGCGCTGGGCGATGGCGTGGATCGCGCTGGCCGGATCGACGGTGGCGTCGTTCCTGGGCCTGCTCGCGGTCTGGTCGCGGCAGACCGCCCCCGAACCGCACCCGGGACCCGGGATCGGGCTGATCCTCGCCTGGATCACGGTGATCGTGCTGACGTTCAACTGGGCGCGGGCGGTGTGGGCGCGCACCGCGCTGCAGCTCGCAGCCGAGGAGGAGCGCCGCCGCGCCGTCGCCGAACGGCAGAACAAGGGGCTGCTCGAGAGCCTCGACGACCGTCCCGACACCGATACCGACAAGCCGGAGAACGCTTAGCGCTTCCTGCCGATCGCCTCGGCCGCCGCCTCCGCCCACTGGCGCCACTGCTCGGCGCTGGCCCGCGCCTCCTCGGCGTCCTTGGTCTTGCCCGCCGCCTCGGCCTTCTCCGCTTGACGCTCGAATTGCTCTGCGCGTTCCCGGAATTGGTCGGCACGAGCCTGGGCCTCGGGATCGATGCCGTGCGAAGGCGTATCGCGCACCTTCTTCTCGACGGCGCGCAACCGACGCTCCAGGTCGGCGCCGCGCTCGCGGGGCACCTTGCCGATCTTGTCCCACTTGTCGCCGATGGTGCGCAGCGCGGCGCGCGCGGCGTCCAGATCCGAGGTGTCCAGCTTCTCGGCCTGCGCCAGCAGTGCCTCCTTCGCGTCGGCGTTCGCGCGGAACTCGGCGTCGCGCTCGGCCGAAATGGCGTTGCGGGCTTTGAAGAAGGTGTCCTGGGCGGACTTGAACCGCTGCCACAGTGTGTCGTCGACGTCCTTGCTCGCGCGGCCCGCGGCCTTCCACTCGGCCAGCAGGTCGCGGAAGGCCGCCGCGGTGGGGCCCCAGTCGGTGGAATCGGCCAGTTCCTCGGCGCGTTCGCACAACGCCTCCTTGGCCTGACGGGCCCCCGCCCGTTCACGGTCCAGCTCGGCGAAATGCGAGCCGCGCCTGCGGTTGAAGGTTTCCCTGGCCGCCGAATAACGCTTCCACAACGCGTCGTCGGTCTTGCGGTCAAGGCCGCTGATCGTGCGCCACTCCTCGAGAATCTCCCGCAGCCGGTCCCCGGCGGTCTTCCACTGCGTGGAGTTCGCGGAAAGCTCCTCGGCCTCGGTGGCCAGGGCTTCCTTGCGGGCGGTCTGGGCGACGCGGTGTTCTTCCCGCTTGGCCTTGTCGGCCGCAGCGGCGGAGTCGGCGTGCTCTCCGATCGTCGTCAGCCTGGCCGCCAGCGCGTCGACGTCGCCGAGCACCGCCGCCGTTGGCAGGCTTTCGGCCAGCGCCGCGGCGGCCGCCTTGATCTTGCGAGCGTCGCCGGTGCCCGAAACCAGTCGACTCTCCATGAGTGCGACCTCGGTGCTCAGATCGTCGAAGCGGCGACCGAAGTGGGCGTAAGCCGCCTCGGTGTCGCCGGCCTGCCATGAGCCGATGACGCGTTCACCGGCGCTGCTGATCAACCAGACCGTGCCGTCGGGGTCGACGCGGCCGTACTGATGCGGATCGACGGATGGGAGGACGGGTGCGCCGTGCACAGCCGTCGGTGTCGGTCCGGGCCGGGGCCCAGGGCGCGGCGGTCCGGGACGGGGGGCAGGTTTGGGGGTGGCCGTTGCACCCGGCTCGCTGGTCGTCATCTTCGGTTCCTCGTACCCTCCGCGCGGACAAATCCGCGCACCTGCCGCGCGACGCGGCGCCCGATTGCTTCGCCCGTTATTGAAACAGGTCGCCCGGCGTGCGTACGCCGATGCGTCGCATTTGCCTACGCTCGTCTCGACGACGACGGGAGGTCATCGATGGCCAAGGCGGATCTCGCCGTCCTGCTCGCCCTCGGCGCCGCCTTCTTCATCGCGATCGGCGACGTCATCCATCAACGCTCCGCGCACGAGGTCGCCGACGAACCTGTCAGCCATTTCGACCTGTTCGCCAGGCTGCTCCGCGACCGGCAGTGGTGGTTGGGCAGCGTGGTCGCCGCCGGTCGGATTCGCGCTGCAGGCGGCGGCGCTCGGCCTGGGTTCGGTCCTGCTGGTGCAGGCAGTGCTGGTGACGTCGCTGCTGTTCGCGCTCCCGATCAACGCGCGGGCGACCCATCGCCGGGTGACCAGGTGGGAGTGGCTGTGGGCGGCGCTGCTCGCCGCGGCGGTGGTGGTGATCGTGACGGTCGGCAACCCGACGGAAGGCCATTCCCGAGCCTCCCTTGAGACGTGGACGGCGGTGGTCGTCGTGCTGGGCCCGGCGCTGGTGCTCTGTGTGGTGGGGGCCAACGTCATGAAGGGTCCGGTGAGTGCGGTGCTGTTGGGAGTGGTGTCCGGCGCTCTGTGGGGGCTCTTCGCAGTGCTGACCAAGGGCGTGGTGGACCGCATCGACGACGGTCTGTGGGAACTGGTCCGCACACCGGAGCTGTACGTGTGGGCGGTGGTCGCCATCGCGGGCACGGCGTTTCAGCAGTCGTCGTTCCGGGCCGGTTCGTTGACGGCATCCCTGCCGACGATGACGGTCGCCGAGCCGGTGGTCGGATCGGTGCTCGGCATCGTCGTGCTGGGCGAAGCACTGCGTCCGGGCGATGCGGGCTGGTTCACGCTCATCGTCGCGGTGGTCGTGATGGTCGTCGCGACCGCCGCGCTGGCCCGCGGTGAGGCGGCCACGGCGTCCGCCGAGCAGCCTGCGTGACGGCGGACCGTTAGTTTGGTTGCGTGCTGAGCGCCATCGCGATCATCCCGTCGGCACCGGTCATGGTTCCCGAGCTGGCGTCGTCGGCCGCGCCGGAACTGGCCGATCTGCGCGAGGCGGTGTTCGCCGCTGCGGCGTCGCTGCCGCCGCGGTGGATCGCCGTCGGGGTCGGTTCCGCCGACGCCGTGGTCGGCCCCAGCGCAGGCAGGCACGTTCGCGGGCTACGGCGTGGACCTGCGCGTCGCGCTCTCGCCCGGCGCAGGCGATGCACCGGGCGAACTGCCGCTCTGCGCGCTGATCACGGGCTGGGTGCGCGGAAGGGTCGACGCGCAGGCGAGCGCCGAGGTGCGGGTGTACTCCGGCGACCACGACCCCGACTGCGGCGCTGGATCGCGGCCGTCGGCTGCGCGCCGAGATCGACGAGGCAGGCGATCCCGTCGGCGTGCTCGTCGTCGCCGACGGCGCGCACACCCTCACCCCGCCCGCGCCGGGCGGCTACGACCCCGACTCGATCGCGGTGCAGGCCGTGCTCGACGACGCGCTGGCCGGTGGCGACGCCGCGGCGCTGGCCCGGCTGCCCGAGACGGTCGTCGGCCGCGTCGCCTATCAGGTGTTGGCCGGGTTGACCGGCGCGCCACGGTCGGCCAAGGAGCTGTATCGCGGCGCGCCCTACGGCGTGGGATATTTCGCAGGCGTCTGGTATCCGTGAGGCCGCTCGCGATCGTCGGGCCGACCGGCACCGGGAAGTCGGCGCTGGCGCTGGCGGTGGCCGACAGGCTGGGCGCAGAGACCGGCGTCGAAATCGTGAATGCCGACGCCATGCAGCTCTACCGCGGCATGGACATCGGTACCGCGAAGTTGCCGGTCGCCGAGCGTCACGGCGTGCCGCACCACCAGCTGGACGTGCTGGACGTCACCGAGACCGCGACCGTGGCGCGCTATCAGCGCGACGCCGCCGAGGACGTCGAACGCATAGCGGCCGCCGGTGCGGTGCCGATCATCGTCGGCGGGTCGATGATGTACGTCCAGTCGCTGCTGGACGAATGGGCGTTTCCGGCCACCGACCCCGGCGTACGCGCCAAATGGGAGCTTCGGCTCGCCGAGATCGGCGCGGCCGGGCTGCATGAAGAGCTGGCCCGCGTCGACGCCCAGGCCGCCGCTTCGATCCTGGCGACCGACGGTCGGCGCATCGTGCGAGCGCTGGAGGTGGTGGAGCTGACCGGAGCACCGTTCGCGGCGTCGGCGCCCGCCATCGGTGCGCCACGATGGGGCGCTGCAATCATCGGATTGGATTGGGACACCGCGCTTCTCGACGAGCGTCTGGCGCGGCGAACCGACAAGATGTTCAGCGACGGCCTCGTCGACGAGGTGGCGGCCCTGCTCGACCGCGGCCTGCGAACCGGTGTCACCGCGTCGCGGGCACTTGGCTACGCGCAGGTGATCGCTGCGCTCGACGACGGCGGCGATGCCGACGCGCTGGCCGCCGCGCGCGAGCGGACATTCATCGGAACCCGCCGCTACGTGCGCAGGCAGCGGTCGTGGTTCCGGCGCGACCACCGGATCGTCTGGCTGGACGGGGCGGCCGGCGAGAACGTCGAGGCCACCCTCCGGGTATGGCGCCACGTATCCTGAGCAGGTGATGTTCGCCAAGGGCCACGGCACGCAGAACGATTTCGTGCTGTTGCCCGACCTCGACGGCCGGGTCACGCTGGACCCTGCCGCGGTCGCGGCGCTGTGCGACCGCCGCCGGGGGATCGGGGCCGACGGCGTGCTGAGGGTGACCACGGCGGGTGCGGCCGCCGACGCGGGCGTGTTCGACCGGCTGCCCGAAGGCGTCGGCGCCGCCGACTGGTACATGGACTATCGCAACGCCGACGGCTCGATCGCGCAGATGTGCGGCAACGGTGTCCGGGTCTTCGCGCACTACCTGCGGGCCAGTGGGCTGGAGACGCGCGACGAGTTCGTCGTCGGCTCGCTTGCGGGCCCAAGGCCGGTGGTACTCAACTCCTTTGACGCGACCACCGCCGACGTCACCGTCGAGATGGGGAAGACCAACCAGCTCGGCTCGGGGTCGGCGACCGTGGGCGGACGGCGGTTCACCGGCCTTGCGGTCGACGTCGGCAACCCACACCTGGCCTGCGTCGACCCGACGCTGACCGCCGCCGAGCTGGCGGCGCTCGACGTTGCAGCTCCGGTGCAGTTCGACGCCGGGCAGTTCCCCGATGGCGTCAACATCGAGGTGATCACCGCCCCTGCGGTGGGCTCGGTGTCGATGCGGGTACACGAGCGGGGTGTCGGCGAAACCCGTTCGTGTGGGACGGGCACGGTGGCGGCCGCCGTCGCCGCGCTGGCACACCAGGGTGCGGCGACCGGCACACTGCAGGTCTGTGTCCCCGGCGGGGAGGTCACCGTCACCATCACCGACGCGAGCAGCTACCTGCGCGGTCCTTCGGTCCTGGTGGCCCACGGCGAGATATCAGAGGAATGGTGGCGTGGACTGGAGCGTTAATTGGGATGCGCGAAACACCGAAGATCGTGCACCATTTCTGATTGCCTATGACATTTCCTGAATTTCCCGCCGCCGGCACTCCGAGCGCGGGTGAACTCGCCCTCGAAGACCGCGCGGCGCTGCGCCGCGTGGCCGGTCTGTCGACCGAACTCGCCGACGTCTCCGAGGTCGAATACCGCCAGCTGCGGCTCGAGCGTGTCGTGCTGGTCGGTGTCTGGACCGAAGGCAGCGCGGCCGACGCCGATGCGAGCCTGGCCGAACTGGCCGCGCTCGCCGAGACGGCCGGTTCCGAAGTCCTCGACGGCCTCATCCAGCGTCGTGACAAGCCCGACCCCTCCACCTACATCGGGTCCGGCAAGGCGCAGGAGCTGCGCGACGTGGTGATCGCCACCGGCGCCGACACCGTCATCTGCGACGGTGAACTGAGCCCCGCCCAGCTGACCGCGTTGGAGAAGGCGGTCAAGGTGAAGGTCATCGACCGCACCGCCTTGATCCTCGACATCTTCGCCCAGCACGCCACCAGCCGGGAGGGCAAGGCGCAGGTGACCCTCGCCCAGATGGAGTACATGCTCCCGCGGCTGCGCGGCTGGGGTGAGTCGATGTCCCGGCAGGCTGGTGGTCGCGCAGGCGGCAGCGGCGGTGGGGTGGGCCTGCGCGGCCCCGGCGAGACGAAAATCGAGACCGACCGCCGACGCATCCGGGAACGAATGTCCAAGCTTCGCCGCGAAATCAAGGACATGAAGAAGATCCGCGACACGCAGCGCGGCGGACGGCGACGCAGCGAGATCCCGTCGGTCGCGATCGTCGGCTACACCAACGCCGGGAAGTCCAGTCTGCTCAACGCGCTCACCGGGGCGGGCGTGCTGGTGGAGAACTCATTGTTCGCCACCCTCGAACCCACAACGCGCCGGGGCGAATTCGGCGACGGCAGGCCTTTCGTGTTGACCGACACCGTCGGATTCGTCCGCCATCTGCCGACCCAGCTGGTCGAGGCTTTCCGGTCCACGCTCGAGGAGGTCGTCGGCGCCGAGCTGTTGGTGCACGTGGTGGACGGTTCCGATGTCAACCCGTTGGCGCAGATCGAGGCGGTCCGCCGGGTGATCAACGACGTGATCCGCGACAAGGAAGGCGAGCCTGCGCCGGAACTGTTGGTGGTCAACAAGATTGACGCGGCGAGCGACCTCTCGCTGGCGCAGTTGCGGCGCGCGTTGCCCGGCGCGGTGTTCGTGTCGGCACGCACCGGCGACGGCCTGGAGCAGTTGCAGCAGCGGATGGCCCAACTCGTGACGCCGAAGGACACCATGGTCGACGTGACCATCCCGTACGACCGCGGCGACCTGGTGGCCCGGGTGCACACCGACGGCCGGGTGGACGCCACGGAGCACAACCCGGATGGCACGCGGATCAAAGCCCGGGTGCCGATCCCGTTGGCGGCGAGCCTGCGTGAGTTCGCGACGTTCTAGAGCACCAAAAATGGGGCACCCCTCGGTGCCCCATTTCTGAAGTTCTATCTGCGTCTTAGCCCTGCTGCTCCGCCTTCTGGCGCTCTTCGGCGACTTTGGCGGCGGCGCGGGCGCTTTCGGCCTCGGCCTCCTTCTGAGCGGCGTTGCGCTGCGCATCCGCCTTGTCCTGCTGGGCCTTGCCCTCGCGGTACAGATCATCACGACCGGCGACGGCGCCTGCGACTTCCTTGGCCTTGCCCTTCACGCCTTCGACAACGCCCTTGATCGCTTCCTCGGGACCGCTGTTCTTTTCAGTCATTGTGGCAATTCCTCCTTGCGGGTTGATGCGTGAACCTCTTATTCCCCGGTTCGACGGTTGGCTAAACCCAATTCGAGCCGAGGTGGCGTACCTCACAAGGGGTGCGCCGCGCTAGATGAGGTCGTACACGTCGTACACATCGGCCGCGGAAGCGGCCATCACCCGTTGCGCCAGTGCGGCTTTGAGTTCGTCGAGGCGGTGTTCCTGCTCGGCGGTGCGATTCTCGGTGCGGGCCATGTCGATGAACTCGTCGGTGACGAATCCGTCGCGCAGGAGCAACGTCGCCGAGCGGTGACCGACCGTGACCTCGAAGACGAAATCCTCGAGCAGTCGGCCGCGGTCGGACCGAACCAGCGATCGATCAACGGTGTAGCGGCCGTCGGTGACGCCACGGGTGACGGCCTCGAATCCGTCGCGCGCGCCAGGACCGCGGAACGCGGTGCGCACGGTGACCTCCCGCCGCGGTGGCGGGCCCTGGGGGGAGAGCTCGCCGAATGCCCGCTGCATCACCTTGAACGCCATGGCAACGCCGGCAGGGGAGTGCGGCCCGTGGTAGCGCATCATGTCGTCGAACGTGAAGGCGATCGTCCGCCCGCCGTCGTCGACCTGCAGCGACTCGGTCACGGCCATCCTGGAATTCTATTTCGGACGGTCACACCCAACGGCCAACCATCCGGTTGGGTGGTATATCGTCGTCGCCAAAGCCCCTGTCCCATTACCGGAGGTCCTCCATGGGCAATGTCGTCAAGTACGAGCGCACCCTTTTCGAGCCTGAACACGACCTGTTCCGCGAGTCCTACCGTGCGTTCCTCGACCGGCATGTCGCGCCGTTCCACGCGCAGTGGGAGAAGGACAAGATCGTCGATCGCGGGGTGTGGCTGGAGGCCGGCAAGCAGGGCTTCCTCGGCATGGCGGTGCCGGAGGAGTACGGCGGTGGCGGCAACGCCGACTTCCGCTACAACGTGGTGCTGACCGAGGAGACGACCGCCGGGCGCTTCAGCGGAATCGGCTTCGGCCTGCACAACGACATCATCGCGCCCTACCTGCTCAACCTCACCACTGACGAGCAGAAGGAACGCTGGCTGCCCAAGTTCTGCACCGGAGAGACCATCACCGCGATCGCGATGACGGAGCCGGGCACCGGCAGCGACCTGCAGGGCATCAAGACCAGGGCGGTCAAGGAGGGCGACCACTACGTCCTGAACGGCGCCAAGACCTTCATCACCAACGGCATCAACTCCGACCTGGTGATCGTCGTCGCGTGCACCGATCCCGACAAGGGCGCTCAGGGCTTCTCGCTGTTGGTCGTCGAACGGGGCATGGAGGGCTTCGAGCGCGGCCGCCACCTCGACAAGATCGGCCTGGACGCGCAGGACACCGCCGAACTGTCCTTCACCGACGTCAAGGTGCCTGCCGAGAACCTGCTGGGCGAGGAGGGCATGGGCTTCATCTACCTGATGCAGAACCTGCCGCAGGAGCGGCTCAACATCGCGGTGATGGCGGCCGCGGCGATGGAAGCCGTGCTGACCGACACACTGCAATACACCAAGGAGCGCAAGGCTTTTGGCCGCCCGATCGGCAGTCAACAGAACAGCCGCTTCCTGTTGGCCGAATTGGCTACGGAGGCAACGGCAGTGCGCATCATGGTCGACGAGTTCATCCGGCTGCACCTCGACGAGAAGCTGACCGCGGAGCAGGCCGCGATGGCGAAGTGGTACTCCACCGAGAAGCAGGTCTATCTCATCGATCGCTGCCTGCAGTTGCACGGCGGCTACGGCTACATGAGGGAATACCCCGTTGCGCAGGCATATCTGGACGCCCGCGTGCAGACCATCTACGGCGGCACCACCGAGATCATGAAGGAGATCATCGGACGCTCATTGGGCGTCTGAATATCCCCCATGATTCGGTTCCCCGAGGACCGAAGATCCGCTCGATATCGTGTCAATACGACGCATCGCTGACGAACGCGCTAGTTTCAGGGGGTCTTTGCCGTAACACGTGGAGGAGCGTGCCCTGCTGAACACCGTAATCGGCCGCGCAGCGGTGACTGTGCTGACGGCGGCTGTGGCCTTGGTGCTGGCTCCGGCAGCGCTGGCGACCCCGGAATCCGACGCAGGCGATGCGATCACCCGGGCATGGGACGCCAGCGGCGGTGCCGGCGGCCCAATGGGGCCAAGCGACGGCGGCCTGTACCCCACCGGCGGTGGATTCGGCCAGAACTACGCCGGCGGCAAGATCTTCTTCACGCCGGATACCGGCGCCCATCTGATGGCAGGCGCGATCCTGCAGAAGTACGAGTCGCTCGGTGGGCCCGCCGACGGTGACCTGGGCTTTCCAACGATCGACGAGGGTCCGGGCCGTGTCAGCCCGGACAGCCGCAACACCACGTTCAGTGCCGCCGACAAGCCCGTCATCTTCTGGACGCCCGACACGGGTGCCCACGTCGTCCGCGGAGCGATAAACGCGGCATGGGACAAGCTCGGCGGCTCGGCGGGGCCGGTGGGGGTGCCTACCGAAGACGAGATCTTCAAGGGCGATGTCGTCTCGCAGAAGTTCACCGGCGGTGAGCTGTCCTGGAACCGGGCCTCGAAGGAGTTCACCACCGTGCCGCCGGAACTGGCGGGGCAGCTGGCCGGGTTGGCCGTCCCCGACGACGCCACCTCGGCGATCAATGCGGCCAGGCGGGCAGCCGGTGGCGCGCTGGGCCCGCTCGGCGCCAAACAGGGCCAGCAGTACGCGATTGGACAGGACGGTGCGGGGCAGGATTTCGCGGGCGGAAAGATCTTCTACAGCCCGGCGACCGGCGCCAACGTGGTCAGCGGTCAGGTCCTCAAGAAGTATGAGTCCGTCGGTGGCCCGGAGAGCGATCTGGGCTTCCCGGCCAGCAACGAGGCCGACGGAGGCCTGAAGACCGGCAGCAGGGTCAGCACCTTCTCCGCCGACGACGAACCGGTGATCTTCTGGACGCCCGATTACGGCGCCTTCATCGTGCGCGGGGCGATGAACGCGGCGTGGTCCAAACTCGGCGGCGCTGCGGGTGCACTCGGGCCTCCGGTGGCCGATCAGACGCAGGACGGAAACGTCGTCACGCAGAGGTTCACCGGCGGCGACATCTCCTGGGACAAGCAGACCAACAAGTTCAGCACCCAGCCGGCGAACCTGTCGTCCGGCCTGGCCGGACTGTCGGTGCCGGGCTACGAACCGCCCGATTCGAAGGACTCGGCCGCGTCGGATTCCAAGGAGCGCAACTGGTTTGCGCCCTCATGGTGGTGGCTGCTTGCCGGTATTCCGCTGCTGGTGCTGGTCGGACTCGTGGCCGTCGCGGCGCTGCGGAACAGGGGCGGCGGCGAGGCGGATCCGCTGGACGATGCCGTTCGAGGTCGACACCGCCCACGACACCGAGGCCGAGGCCGAGGCGCTGCGGCTGGCCGGCTCCGATGACCTAGGCAGGGCCCGGCTGTCCGACAGTTTCCGTCGGCCATCGGGATCGGCACCGTTCGGCCTTGGCGGCGGGGAGCACGATCCGTTCGAGCCCGCGGGCGATGACAGCGACGAGTTCTCCGAGCTCGAGCCCGAAGCCGACGATTCCGACACCGCGCCGACGCGCATTCCGTCGGACGCGGAGTCCGAGCTCGGGCCGCCACGCCGCGATTCAACTCGACGAACCGCAGGCCGATGTTCACGAACCCGTTGCGGTTCCCGAGGACCCCGTTGCGGTTCCCGAGGACCCCGTCGCGATTCCCGAGGACCCCGTCGCGATTCCCGAGGACCCCGTCGCGATTCCCGAGGACGAGGTGACCCAAGACGACGGGCCGGAACCCCAGACGGCGATCCACCTGCCGCTGGCCGATCCCTACCTGCCGCCGACCGGATACCCGATCAAAGCAGACACCAAGTCGGGCATGTACTGGGCGCCGGAGACGAGCTCTATGACCATGTCCCCGCCGAGGTCTACTTCGTCAACGAGGAATTCGCGCGCGCCAACGGGTTCGTCAAGGGCGACTAGCCCGGCGGTCAGATCTTCCGGATGACGGTGACGACCTTGCCGAGGACCGCTGCGTCGTTGCCGGGAATCGGATCGAAGGCCGGATTGTGCGGCATCAGCCATACCTGGCCGCGGGTGCGCTTGAAAGTTTTCACGGTGGCCTCGCCGTCGATCATCGCCGCGACGATATCGCCGTTGTCGGCGACGTTCTGCTGACGGATAACCACCCAGTCGCCGTCGCAGATCGCCGCGTCGACCATGGACTCGCCGACCACCCTGAGCAGGAACAGCGACCCTTCGCCGACGAGCTCGCGGGGTAGCGGGAAGACGTCCTCGACGGCCTCTTCGGCCAGGATCGGACCGCCGGCCGCGATCCGGCCGAGCACCGGGACGAACGTCGGCTCCGGCAGTGCGTCCGACCCTGCGACATCGGTGGTCACGATCGGCGTCACCGAATCGTCTGCGGCGCGTACGTCGACGGCCCGCGGCCGGTTCGGGTCGCGGCGCAGGAAGCCTTTGCGCTCCAGCGTGCGCAGCTGATGCGCGACCGATGAGGTCGATGTCAGACCGACCGCATCGCCGATCTCCCTGATGCTGGGGGGATACCCACGGCTGGTCACCGAGGCGCGGATGACCTGCAGTATCGTGCGTTGCCGCTCGGTCAGGCTGCTCTCCGGTCCGCGCGGCTCGCGGGTGGTGTCGGTGTCGGCGGTGCCCTTGCCGGTTTCGCTGCGGTCCTCGCTCATGGCGCCGAATGTAGTCGCAGAACGCCGGATAATCAAACATGTGTTCGAGGCGTGTCGCACAGTTTCCGTGGTCAGAAGGCCGTCGCCGAAATTTGTCGGTGCCCCGTTCTATCGTTTGGCAACAGTTCGATCACATGTTCTATTAATCGAACACCTGATCGACTACAGTTCGAACATAAGAGCGAACGACCGAAGGCGGAAGGCGAGGCAATGACAGTTCTTGACACCCGAGATGTCCTGGTAGGACCGGTCGCACGGCGGCCGTATCGTGCGCCTGAGACACGGCGGTTGCATCGCGCGCCCCAGGGGCGGCGTCGCCCCGGTCCGGCACGGCCCGCAGGCGCGCCGATGCGCTACCGAGGTCCCGGCGTGGTGATGTCGCGCGCGTCGCATCGCAGGCGCCCGATCACCCCCGCCGCCACCGTCGGACTGGCCTTAATCGCGGCTCTGATCACGGTTTGGCTCGGTGTGGTGGCCCAATTCGGCGGGGTCGTCGGCACCGGCGACGCTGCGGCTGCGGTGCCCAATACGCTCGCCGTGATCCAGGTGCAGTCGGGCGAGACGCTGCAACACGTGGCCCACCGGGTGGCACCCGACGCGCCCGTCGCCCACGTCGTCGACCGCATCCGCGAACTCAATCAACTCGAGTCCGCGTCGCTGGACGCCGGACAGACCCTGATCGCGCCGGTCGGCTGACGGTGCATCGTGCGCGGTGAAACGCGCTGCCGCACAACGGCCATGGTCGGCGTGCGGACGCGACGAGCATCAATCACCCGGACTGCGGGTTCCGGGCCGCCCACAAAGGTAGGCTCGGAGGCGTTCGAGTTAGATGTTGGTCGGCGCGGCGAAGGAGCAGTCATGCACTGTCCGTTCTGCCGCAACCCCGATTCCCGAGTCGTCGACTCCCGCGAAACCGACGAAGGTCAGGCGATTCGCCGCCGCAGGTCGTGCCCGGAATGTGGGCGCCGGTTCACCACCGTGGAGACCGCGGTTCTCGCCGTCGTCAAGCGCAGCGGTGTCACCGAGCCGTTCAGCCGGGAAAAGGTGATCAGGGGAGTGCGCCGGGCCTGTCAGGGGCGGCAGGTCGACGATGACGCGCTGAACCTGTTGGCGCAGCAGGTCGAAGACACAGTGCGTGCCACGGGTTCACCCGAGGTGCCCAGCCACGAGGTCGGCCTGGCGATCCTCGGGCCGCTCCGCGATCTCGACGAGGTCGCCTACCTCCGGTTCGCGTCGGTGTACCGGTCGTTTTCCTCCGCCGACGACTTCGAGCGCGAGATCGAGGCGCTGCGCGCGCACCGCAAGGTCCCCACGTCTGGCTGACCGCGGGCCGATCAGTCGATCTGCTTAGTCCCGTCGGTGACGACGCGTCCCGCGACACGCACCCATCCGTCGGCACTCCATTGGGTCTGGATGACCGACCCCTTGCCCTGCACGATCGTGAGGTCGCGGCTGAGATAGTCGGTGATGCGGACCGCGGCCGCACCGGTCGCCTCGTCCTCGGGAACACCCAGGCCGGCCGCGAACATCCGGGAGCGCAGCACACCGCCGTCCCGATCGGTGTACGTCCACAGGTAGTTCTCGACGTCGTCGGGGTAGTCGCCCGGGTCTGCCGCGAAGAGCTCGTCGGTGGACTCGAGGTCGTAGATCGCGAACTCCGGAGCCCATTCGGCGCGGGCGCTGATGGTGGTCAGGTCATCGTCGTAGCTGACCTGCACCACACCTGCGGGCACCTGAAGGGTATTCACCGGAATGCCGATGTTGCGTAGCCACCACGACGCCCCGACGGTCGGATGGCCGGCGAACGGCAGTTCGGTGGCGGGGGTGAAGATCCGGGCGCGCGCGGTGCTCGCACCGGGCTCCGGGACGTCGATGAATATCGTTTCGCTGTAACCCAATTCGGTGGCTATGCGCTGGCGGTCCCCGGGGTCAACTGTGCCCGCGTCGACGACGCCGAGCAGATTCCCGAAATTCCCGTCCGCATCGGTGAACACGCGCACCACTGTCACGTCGATGGCCATGCGCCCGATGCTACGACGTGCCGGATGGACGCAGGTCAGGTGGCGCTGCGCTCGTCGGTGCCCATCGCGTCGAGCACCGCGACGCGGGTGTCGATCGGTCCGCTGATGGCGCCCTCGCTGATACCGGTGCGGAGCAGGCCGCGAAGCAGATCCTGGTCGTACTCGGCGGGCCGGGTGGCGTCGATGAACTGCTCGACGATCTCGACGAACCGGTCCGGATCGTCGTGGAAGGGGAAGTGTCCGGAACCCTCGAAGATCTCCAGCTCGGAGCCGGGCATCGCGGCGTGCGCGAGCCGCGCGTGGCTGACCGGTATCACCGAGTCGCGGGAACCCCAAATCAGTTGCACTGGAACGGATTCCGTCAAATAACATCGATCAAGCATGGTGACAACCTGCCCGCGCCAGTCCACCACCGCGCGGAGTGTGCGGGCGAACGCCGACGACGCGGTCGGCTCCGGCAGATCCTCGAGAATGCGCAGCATTTCGGGCAGGTCGCGACCGAGGCCCGTCGAGCCGATCGCGACCCCCGCGACCCGGCCCGCCGCCAGCAGCGCGGGAAGCACCAGCGGCAGTCGCAGCAGTGCCAGCGCTTCGCTGCCCAACGGGAGCGAGGCGATCCGTAGGGCGAAGTTGACATCCTTGGTCACGCCGCCGGCGCCGATCAGGATCAGCCGGTCCACCAGTTGCGGGAACTGATAGGCGAACTGCATCGCCACGCCACCGCCGAGCGAATGCCCGACCACCGTGACCCGCTCGACGTCGAGGACGCTGAGCAAATCCCGCATTCCGTTCGCGTAGGCGGCGACGGAGTAGTCGGCGCGCGGCTTGTCGGACTTTCCGTGTCCCAGCAAGTCGGGGGCGATGACAGTGAATCGTTGGGCGAGCGTGGATTGCACGCTGCTCCACGTGGTGGAGTTGTCCCCGATGCCGTGGATCAGCAGTATCGCTGGACCGGAGCCCGCGATTCGGAACGCGCGCCGGTAGCCGTGGATGGTGCGAAACTGCAACGAGGGTGTCAGCTCGCGCACCGGGCGCAGGTTGGGCTTTCGGGACTCTCGCGTTGTTGTCATCTCGCCAACTTCGTCGTCGGACCGGTTGATGGCCTAATTGCCGTCGTCCCCGTCTTGGAAGCCTTCTTTTCTCTTGTCCCGGGCCGCGAGAAATCGTTCGAACTCGGCGCCGAGCTCGTCACCGCTGGGCAGATCTTCGTCGCGCGCCAGCAATGATTGGTTCTCCTGGGCGGCGATGAAGGCATCGTACTGGCGCTCCAGTGCCTCCACCACTTGAGCGACTTCGGTACTCGCACCGACCTGTTCGTCGACTTTGGCCTGCACTTCGGCGGCCGCCTCGGTCAGCGCGGACAGCGGGAGCTTCAGCGAGCCCGACTTTGCCACCTCGGTGAGTAACGCCTCGGCGGCCAACGGATAGTCGGTCTGGGCGAGGTAGTGCGGCACGTGCACGGTGAACCCGACCACGTCATGCCCGTGCTGGGCCATTCGGTACTCCAGCAGGTTGGACACGCTGCCGGGGACCTGCACCTCGCCCACCCACGGAGTGTGATCGGCGATCAGCTCTTTGTTGTTGGAATGGGCGGTCAGCGTGATCGGGCGGGTGTGCGGCACCGCCATCGGGATGGTGCCCAGCCCGATCGTCTGGCGGACGCCCAGCTGCTCGGCCAGCAGCCGGACCGCGGTGATGAAACGCTCCCAGCGCAGATCCGGCTCCATGCCTGCGAGGAGCAGGAACGGCGTCCCGACGGTGTCGTGCAGCGCGTACAGGCTGAGCTCGGGCTCTTCGTAATGGGTGAAATGGTCGGTCTTGAACGTCATCAAGGGCCGCCGTGACCGGTAGTCAAGCAGTTCGTCGATATTGAACGACGCCACCAGCTCGGTGTCCAGCGTGTCCTTGAGGTGCGAAGCGGCGAGCCGGATCGCGTGCCCGGCGTCGGAGAAGCCCTCGAGTGCGTGGATCAGCACCGGCCCGCGGCCGTCCGACGTGGACAGTTGCGGCGCGGGGAACTCCAGCTCGTACATGCTGCTCTGTTCGGGTTTGTAGCGCTGCTCCGGTTTGCCTTGCTTGTCGTCGATCGGACTCACCTCCTCAACACCGCGACCTCCAGTGTCTCATCGGGCAAGATCGATTGGCATGCGGACGTCGGCAGTGCTGATTATCGGGCTGCTGGCCTTGACGTCCGCCTGCAGCGGGGGATCCACCTCCTTCTGAGCCGTCGGCAATCAGCGAGACCGCCGCTGCGGCAGAGATCACCGCTGCTCCGGTTCCGCCGAACTCGCGGATCGGGGCGCTGTTCCTGGGGGCGGGCGACCTGCACACGTGCACCGCCGCAGTGCTCGACTCGGCGGGGGGAGACCTTATCCTCACCGCCGCGCACTGCGTCGCCGAGGGCATCGACACCACTTTCGTCGCCGGCTTCTCCGATGCTGTCGACCCGGCGGACACCTGGAAGGTCGACGCGATCTATCTCGACCCGCGCTGGGTGACGAACCAGGATCCACTTGCCGACTTCGCGATCCTGCGGGTAGGGCGCGCCGGCGGGGGCACGCTCGAAGCCGAGGCCGGCGGTGGACTCGCGCTGGGCGCCGCGCCCAGACCGGGCACGGCCGTCAGCGTCACCGGGTACGGGCTGGGCGTCGGCGGCGGTCCGATCGGCTGCCAGGCGGCCACGGAGCTGGCGCCGGGTGGCTTCCCGTCGGTGCCGTGCCGCGGGATGATCGACGGCACCAGCGGTGCACCGTGGACCACCGGGCTCACCATCACCGGTCTGGTCGGCGGGCTCGACGGCGGCGGATGCGACGAAAACGTCTCGTATTCACCACCATTGGACGATGCAGTCGTCGCGCTGCTGAAGCGAGCCGAGGCCGGCGGTCCAGCGGACCCGGCGCCTGCCGTGTTCGATGACGAGTGCTGACGCTACGAACGGAACTGGCTGAGCGCGCGCAGCTTGTTCATCACATCCAGTGCGGCGACCTTGTAGGCCTCGGAGAACGTCGGGTAGTTGAAGACGGCGTCCACGAGGTATTCGACCGTGCCCCCGCAGCCCATGACGGCCTGGCCGATATGCACCAATTCGGTGGCGGCGGTGCCGAAGATGTGCACGCCCAGCAGCTTGAGGTCCTCGGTGGAGACGAGCAGCTTGAGCATGCCGTACGAGTCGCCCGCGATCTGGCCGCGGGCCAGCTCGCGATACCGGGACACCCCGACCTCATACGGAATGGAGTCGCGGGTCAGGTCCACCTCGGTGGCGCCGACGTAGGACACCTCAGGGATGGAGTAGATGCCGATCGGCTGCAGCTCGGTCATGCCCTTCACCGGCTCGCCGAACGCGTGATAGGCGGCCAGCCGGCCCTGGTCCATCGACGTGGCGGCCAGGGCGGGGAAGCCGATCACGTCGCCGACGGCGTAGATGTGGTCGACCTTCGTCTGGAACTGGTCGTCGACGAAGATCCGCCCCCGGCTGTCGATCTCCAGGCCGGCGTTCTCCACGTCGAGGTGTTCGGTCTGGCCCTGACGGCCCGCCGAGTACATCACCGTCTCCGCGGGGATCTGCTTCCCGCTGGCGAGTGTGGTGACCGTGCCCGCGGCGCCGACGTCGACGGCCGTCACCTCCTCGCCGAAGCGGAACGTCACCGCGAGGTCTCGTAGGTGGAACTTCAGCGCTTCGACGACTTCGGGATCGCAGAAGTCCAGCATGGAATCGCGCTTCTCGACCACCGTGACCTTGGTGCCGAGCGCGGCGAACATCGACGCGTACTCGATGCCGATCACGCCTGCGCCGACCACCACCATCGACGTCGGGAGAGATTTCAGATCCAGGATCCCGTCGGAGTCGAGTACCCGGTCCTCGTCGAACTCGACACCGGCGGGACGGGCGGGTTTGGTGCCGGTCGCGATCACGATGAATTCGCCTCGGACTGTTGTCTTTTCGCCGCGGGTCTGGTCGTCGACACATATCGTGTTCGCGTCGAGGAATCGGCCGTGCCCGGTGTGGAGGTCGACCCGGTTGCGCATCAGCTGGCTGCGCACCACGTCCTGCTCCTTGGTGATGACGTGTGTGGTGCGGGCGAGTAGATCCGCAGGCGTGATCTTCTCCTTGACGCGGTAGCTGGCGCCGTACAACTCGCGTTGGCTCATGCCGGTGAGGTAGACCACCGCTTCGCGCAGTGTCTTGGAAGGGATGGTGCCGGTGTTGACGCATACGCCGCCGAGCATCCTGCCGCGCTCGATGACCGCGACCGTCTTGCCGAGCTTTGCCGCCGCGATGGCGGCCTTCTGCCCGCCGGGACCTGAACCGATGACGACGAGGTCGTACTCCAGCACCGAAGCCATAAGTGAAGGTGTACGCCCATTGCGGCGATCTCGCATTCCGACGCCCCCAAATGGAGCGTGAACAAAATCGGCCGTGCGCGCCTTGAAGCTCCGCGGACCCGGCAATGAGACGATGACAAGCAATGGTCAGCACGGTTATGCGACTGCTCACGGTGGCGGCGCTGGTCGGAGGCTGTGCGCGCGCTGTCAGTGGGAGCGCTCAATCCGCCGATCCGGAGGCACGCCCCGCCAGGCCGATTCCGATAGCTGAATTGCTGATCGAACCGACGCGGTTCCCCGAGCAGTTTCCGGCCGTCGTGGTGGACCCCAGCATTGTTTCCCGCCTGCTGCGCCAAATCGACGGCGTGACCGACGGATCCGTCGTGACGCCGCCCGAATGTGCGCCACCCCCCGTCGCGGCCGCGGAGGGCGCCGCCGTGCAGGGCGTCGATCAGCAGAGCGGCGCAAGCCTGATCGTCACGGTGACTCGACCGTCGCCCTCGTTGCGCGCGCGGGTCGACCAGCTCGTCGGCTGCTCGTCGTTCACCAGCGTGGTCGAAGGTGACGTGTCTCAGACCTCCGAGGTGACGACGGAGCTGCCACCCGCGCCTCCGGTGGATGCCGACGACAGCTTTGCCGTCGATCAGACGGTGACCCCTGAGTCTTCAGGAGCATCGGGCACTCGGACTTTGACCCTCGTCGCCCGGGTCGCTGATGTGCAGGTCACCACCTCGTGGCAGGGGGTCGTCGACACTTCCGACACCGGACCCGACACCCAGGCACTGGACACCCTGTTCACCGATGCGGTGCTCAAAGTGCGCGGCGCTATTCCGCGCTAGCGGGCTATCCCCAGTCGCAGGTTCATCCTCAGGGGCGACCACGGCTGTCCGGTGAGCCCCCGCCTCGTCGGCGCGACTGGCCACAGTCGTGGCATGACGACATCGCAATCCGATTTCCAACTCAACCGGCCGGGCGCGCTGATC
Organism: uncultured Actinomycetota bacterium; assembly: GCA_963713225.1. Taxonomy (GTDB): domain Bacteria; phylum Actinomycetota; class Actinomycetes; order Mycobacteriales; family Mycobacteriaceae; genus Mycobacterium. The sequence goes on from CAVQLB010000012.1 coordinate 409,774, forward strand.
GCGGCATTGCCCGCCGTCCTGGGCTTCGTGCCCGAGAAATCCCTCGTTCTGGTGACTGTCGACCGCGGTGAGATGGGTTGCGTTATGCGCGTTGACCTTTCGCCCGAGTTGTTCGATACCGTCGGCCACGTCGCCGAGGTCGCCGCGGCTGCCTGTCCGGACGCCGCGATCGCGGTCGTGGTCGATGCCGACGGCGCAGGCTGCCGATTGTGCAACGACGAATATCGCGGGCTTGCGGAGACGTTGCGGAACTGTTTGGCGGGCAACGGGATCGAGCTGCTCGACTTCCACATCGTCGACAGGGTCGCCACGGGCGGAGCGTGGCATTGTCTGGAGGGCAGCTGGGGCACCATCGACGACCCATCCGCGTCGCCGCTGGCGATGGCCGCCGTGCTGGACGGTCGCCGGTTGTACGCCCGGCGCGATGAGCTCCAGCAGGTCATCGAGGTCACCGATGACGCCGCGAGCACCGCCTTGGCAGGCGTGATCCGCGAGCAGGCCGATGTCGGTGTCGATGCCGCACGTGACATCGAGGAGGCCATGGCGGCCGCGGAGCGGGTGGCCGCAGGAGGCGAGCTGCCCGACGACGCCCTGGCCCGGCTGGCGTGTGCGTTGACCGACCCACAGGTGCGCGACACGCTCTACGCGCTGGCCGTTGGAGACGGGGCCGCGCAGGCCGAGGTGCTGTGGGCGGTGCTGTCCCGGACGCTTCCCGCGCCATGGCGGGTCGAGGCGCTGGTGCTGTTGGCGTTCTCCGCCTACGCCCGGGGCGACGGGCCGTTGGCCGGCGTCTCGCTGGAGGCGGCGTTGGCCTGCGACCCCACGCACCGGATGGCGGGCATGCTCGACACCGCGCTGCAGTCGGGGATGCGGCCCGAACAGATCCGCGAACTCGCCGCAACGGGATACCGGCTCGCCAAGCGGCTCGGGATCGAACTGCCGAAACGGCGGGGATTCGGTCGGCAGGCGGGCTAGAGCCGTTGCGGCAGAGCCGTTTTAGACCTTCTCGACCTTCACGGCGTGGGCCATCTCGTGCGGCAACTCGACCTGCTCGTGGCCGGGAATCACGATCATGACACCGCCGGTGGGGCCGGACTCGACCGTCACGCGCGCGTTGGGAACGACGCCGGCTTCCTTCAGCCGGGCGATCAGGCTGGCGTCACCCTGGACGTGCTCGGTCAGCTGGCGCACCACCACCGCCACCGGGAACCCCGCAGGAAGCTCCGTCAGCCGAACCAGGTTGGCGTCATCGGAGCCGATCGAGGCGCCGACGCCGAGATCGGACAGGCCGGGAATGGGATTGCCGAACGGGGACACGGTCGGGTTGTCGAGCACCCGCACGAGGCGCCGCTCGACGTCCTCGCTCATCACGTGCTCCCAGCGGCACGCCTCGGCGTGAACTTCCTCCCACGGCAGCCCGATCACGTCGACAAGCAGCCGCTCGGCCAGCCGGTGTTTGCGCATCACGGCGATGGCCAGGCCGCGGCCCTTGTCGGTGAGCTCGAGATGCCGGTCGCCGGCAACGTGCAGCAGGCCGTCGCGCTCCATCCGCGACACGGTCTGGCTGACGGTGGGGCCACTCTGCTCAAGACGCTCGGCGATGCGGGCACGCAACGGCACCACGCCCTCTTCTTCGAGGTCGTAGATGGTCCGCAGGTACATCTCGGTGGTGTCGACAAGATCGTTCATGAGCAACCCTTCGTCTGGCCAGAGTCTACCGGCCTAGCTGCGCGAATAGAGTTGCATCACGGTGTCGTGGCGGCAAAAAAGCCCGCCGGCTTGCACCGGCGGGCTTTTTCGGAGGGGTCGCTAGCTGGCGTAGGAGCGCAGGCGGTCGGCACGTTCGCCGTTGCGCAGTTTGGCCATGACCTCGCGCTCGATCTGGCGCACTCGTTCCCGGGACAACCCGAAGAGCTTGCCGATCTGGTCGAGCGTGCGGGGCTGGCCGTCGTCGAGGCCGAACCGCAGCCGGATCACCTGCTGCTCACGCTCGTCGAGCGTGGCCAGCACATGCCGAATGTCGGTGTGCAGCAGTTCGGAGATGACGGCGTTCTCGGCCGACATCGCCTCGGCATCCTCGATGAAGTCGCCCAACGGCGCTTCCTCGTCGCTGCCGACCGGCATGTCCAGGCTCACCGGGTCACGGCTGTGCTCGAGCAGGTCGGCGATCTTCTCGGCGGGGATGCCGGACTCCTCGGCCAGTTCCTCGTCGGTGGCCTCGCGGCCGAGGTTCTGGTGCATCTCCCGCTTGATGCGGGCGAGCTTGTTGACCTGCTCGACGAGGTGGACGGGCAGCCGGATGGTTCGGCTCTGATCGGCCATGCCGCGGGTGATCGCCTGACGGATCCACCAGGTGGCATACGTGGAGAACTTGAAGCCCTTGGCGTAGTCGAACTTCTCCATCGCGCGGATCAGACCGAGGTTGCCCTCCTGGATGAGATCCAGAAGCGGCATGCCGCGGCCGGTGTAGCGCTTGGCGAGCGAGACCACTAGGCGCAGGTTGGCCTCCAGCAGATGGCGGCGGGCCGCCTGGCCGTCGCGGACCACTACGGCGAGATCACGTTTGCGGTTCTCGCCGAGACGCTTGCGGGTCGCCAGCAGATGCTGGGCATAAAGGCCAGCCTCGATGCGTTTTGCGAGTTCGACCTCATCGGCGGCGTTGAGCAAGGCGGTTTTGCCAATTCCGTTCAGGTACACGCGCACCAGATCAGCGGCTGGACTCTGCGCGTCCAGATCTTGGTCAAAACGGCTTGCGGTGGCATTTGCCATAACGGCCTCCTGCTCGGTTCGAACTGTCAAGAACTACAACGCCCAATTGCTACGAAGAGTTCCCACGAAAGGGTCGGTTCACACCTGTTGATCTGCGGTTTTGCGCCGATGACCTGAGAATCGTCTGAGAATACGGCTAGAGGTCGCTCAGGAAGGAACGTCGCCCGCGCGCTCGGCGCCGCCGGGTTGCGGCGCCGGCCGTGCTCGCTGCTCCAGCGCGGGCCGTTCGGCCGTCGGGAAAAGCGGTATCCGCTGGGCGGCGTAGCGCCGTGGCTCCTCTGCCCTGCGCGGCGGCCGGTCGTTTGCGATGAGCACAGCGATCCACGGCAGCGGGATCGACAGCACGATGATGCCCAGCGAGAGAAGTCCGTTCTCCCATACGCTGTACGCCACCGCCGCGAGGATCAGCGCCGGGATGCGGAACGCCATGATGGTGAGGTACTTACGCACCCGGGCGCGATGCTGCTCCTCGTATGCGGGCGCGGCAGCGGTGATCAGGACGGGTCGACCGTCGTCGTCGAAACCCAGCTGTGAGCCGTGTTTCATACCCCCACTGTTCCACATTCGCGGCCCGCCAAACCGATCGGTTTCTTACCGAAGTATTGCCAGGCAGAATGGACCCATGCAGACCCAGACGATCGAGCGCACCGACACCGACGAACGCGTCGACGACGGGACCGACAGCGACACCCCGAAGTTCTTCCACTACGTCAAGAAGGACAAGATCGCCGAAAGCGCGGTGATGGGTACCCACGTCGTGGCGCTGTGCGGCGAAGTGTTTCCGGTGACGAAGGCGGCCAAGCCCGGTTCGCCGGTGTGCCCCGACTGCAAGAAGATCTACGAGAAGCTCAAGAAGTAGGGGCGTCGCCCTTCGCCGTCGCGGCCGCCGGCGCTTGGTCGCCCGTGGGACCGCCGTTGAGTGACTCCAGCGACTCGGCAGCCTTTTCCTCGAGCCACCACCGGAACCGCTTGGCGTGGGTGACCGGAGCGGGCCACTCCTCTTCGACGGCGGCGTTCAACTCGGCCCCGATCATGATTGCGAAGCCCAGGAAGAACGCGAACAACAGGAACGCGATCGGCGTCGCCAGCGCGCCGTAGGTGTAGCCCGTGCTCGTGATGTAGGTCAGATAGATGCGCAAGCCAACCGTGGCGACCAGGAACACCAGGGTGGCCAGTACGGCGCCGAGGACCAGGCGATGCGACGGCAGCGGTTTGGGCAGCGACACGCGATAGAGGAACGTCACCGACACCATCAACCCGAGAATCAGCAATGGGTAGTAGCCGTATTGCAGGAAATTGTCCCAACTCTCGGGGATGTGCTCGCTGATCTTCAGTGGCCCCAGCGCGACGAACGGCGCGGTCGCGATGGCCAGTACCAGCATCACGACATAGAGCCCCAGGGCGAAGAAGCGTTGCCGCACCGGGTGCCGCAACAGGGTCTGGTCGTGTGCCTCGGTGATCGAGTCGACGAACGCCGAGACGGCCGACGATCCCGCCCACAGTGAGATCACGAATCCGAGTGACACCACTTCGCCGCGCGCGCCCCTCACGATGTCGCGGACCGTCGGCTCGATGATCTCGTTGACGACATTCTGCGAGAAGAAGCGGTCGGCCGTGTTGATCAGCTGCTCCTCGATCATGGGCAGCGTCTCGGGTCCGAAGAACGGCGCGATATAAGCCAAGCTGCCGAGCATCCCCAACAACAGAGGCGGCAGCGACAACGCGCACCAGAACGCCGCCTGCGCGGATTCCGAGAAGATCGAGTCGTCCCAGCTTTTCGACAGCGTCCGTTTGGTGATGTGCCAAATGTGGTGACGAGAGGGTTTCACCGGAAGCTGGTCATTCATGACCAGTCCAGCATTCCTGACGAAGTGCCGTCCTGCCCAGATTGAGGGGCTGAGGGATTAGGCGTCGACCGTCTCGGCCGAGCTGACCTCCAGCACGGCTGCCAGCTCGATCAGCTTGGCCTCGTGCGCGTTGGCATGGTGCTGGCAGAAAAGCAGTTCGGCGCCCGAGGGCAGCTTCGCACGGACCTTCGCGGCGGCGCCGCAGCGATCGCAGCGATCAGCCCGGGTCAGCTCGGAGCTGGTCAGAGTTGCGGTCATGGCTCCTCCGTTTCTGCTGTTCGTTCAAGCGGTTTATAACCGTTTTCGCGCATCTTCACTCTCTCAGACGCATTCGGTTTCGGCATTGTTCCCCGGCTGTATCCGGGTGTGTCGTTTTTCACGCTCAGCGAAGTTGCCGGAAGGGCAGGGTGGGGAGATGCTCGTACACATCTGTGCCGAGGACGACTGGCGGCTGGCTCAGGACCGGGGCGAGCATCGTCCAGGCTCTCTCGACGAGGTCGGTTTCATCCACCTTTCCGCGCCTGAGCAGGTACATCTGCCCGCCAACCGGCTCTACGCCGGGCGCACCGACCTCGTGCTCCTTCGCATCGATCCCGACCGGCTGGCGGCTCCGGTCCGCTGGGAGCCGGGTGTGCCGACCGATCCCGAATCGATGGTGTTTCCACATCTGTACGGTCCGCTGCCCGTCGTCGCTGTGACGAGCGTCACGCCCTATTCACCCGGCGCCGACGGCTCGTTCCCGCCGCTGGCTCCGGCGACGTAGGCGTCGGCTTCGATCTCCACCAGCAGCTCGGGCGAGATCAGCGCGGAGACCTCGACCATGGTCGCGGCCGGGCGGATGTCACCGAACACCTCGGCGTGCACGGCGCCGACCTCCCGCCAGCGGGCGATGTCGGTGACGAACATGCGGGTCCGAACCACGTCGGACAATGACGCCCCGACCTCGGTGAGCGCGCTTTCTATGCGGCGCAACGCTTCTCGTGCTTGTTCGGCGATGGTCTCGCCGGCTGCGGTGGTTCCGGAGACCGCCACACATGGCCCGACGCGTACCGCGCGCGAATAACCGACGGTGGCCTCGAATTCCGATTCTGACGACACGTTGCGGCGGTGGGTCATCGTTACAAATTTAGTGCGGACTGTCGTCCCCGCGGACCCGACTACCTACACTGACCCTCCGTGAGCATTCTGGTGGGTTTCGCGCCTTGGATCGTCTATTGGGTGCTGGTCGGCAACGTCCCGTTCGAGACCGCGGTGTTGGTAGCACTCGCGGTCGCGGTGGCCTCGTTCGTGATCGGTCGCGTGAAGGGGACGCCGGGCCGCACGCTCGAGATCGGGGCCATCGGAACCTTCGTGGTTCTGGCGATCCTGACGTTCACCGTGAGCCAGTCGTTCATGGAGCGGTGGATGCAACCGCTGAGCAACGCCGGGATCTTCCTGGTCGCGCTCAGCAGTGTGTTGCTCGGCAGGCCGTTCGTGCGCGAGTTCGCCGAGGTCGACCAGCCCGAAGAAGTGATCAAGGGCCAGGTGTTCAAGCGGATCACCACGCTGTTGACCTGGATCTGGGTCGGCGCGTTCGCCGGAATGACGGTGTCCTCGGCGATCCCGCCGATCGTGTACGGGGAGGCGACGATCCTCGACACCAAGACGCCGCTGTCGTTCGTCTGTTACTGGGTCATTCCGTTCACGCTTCTGGGTGTGGCCGCACTGGCGTCACGTGTGCTGCCCGAGAAGATGACTCCCGGCGACGACGAGCTCCGCAACACGTCCTTCGTCACATTCGCCGAAGCGGAGATCGATCAGTTGATTTACGCCGCCCAGGAGCACGCGAACCGCGAAGTCGGCGCGGGCAAAGAGGCCTACGACGTCCGGATCGGAAGCAAGGGCATCCCGCTCTCGGGGGACGAGACCCGCGAATCATGGCCTGCGACATACAAAGTCCGCGCCAAGAAGCACTAGTCAACTAGCTGGCGAAATGAGCGTCGACGGCGTTGTGCTTGTGCATGGCTCGAATCTTTCCGCCTCGTGCTGGGATCAAGTGCTTGAGCATCTGACAAGACCGGCGGTCGCAGCCGATCTGCCCGGACGCGGCAGTCGGCCGGCCGATATCACGGCAGTGACGCTCGATGATTGCGTCCAGTCCGTCGTCGACTCCGCTGACCGGGCGGCCTTGAACCGTTTCGTGCTCGTCGGACATTCGCTTGGTGCGGTCACGATCACCGAGATCGCGTCGCGATTTCCAGAGCGGGTCGCCGAACTCGTTTATGTCGGGGGCTCGGTGCCCGGGTCGGGAAGCAGCGCGGCCACGGTCATGTTCGGCGACGACTTGCCCGCGGGGGAGCCCGGACGACCACCGAGGAGCGCGCGAGGATGTTCTTCGCCAACGACATGACCGACGAGCAGTGGGTCGGCGTGTGGGACGGTTTCGTCCCCGAGTCCGCCGAGCGTCTGGAATTCACGGTTGACCGGCTATCCCAGTGGCATACCGATCACCTACGTCAGCATGACCGACGACGTGGGGGTACCTCCGGCACTGGCCAAGCAGATGATCGCCAACCTCGGTGCCGACGTGGATCACCGGGTGTTGTCGGCGGGACACATTGTGATGGTCACCAAGCCCCGGGAACTCGCGGCGATCATCAACGACGTCGTCGGTCGTGCCTGAAGTCTCGTCAGGGAAGGGAATCGCAATGCCAGAACTCATGGGCATCTCACACATTGACCTGACGGTGTCGGACTGCGAGCGCGCGGCCGCCTGGTGGCAGGACGTCGTCGGATTCACACCTGTGAATCGCACCTCCGGCGAGACCTTCGAGACCAGATCGCTGGTGCACCCTTCTGGTATCGCCGTGACAGTGATGACGCACGACGCGACGGCGGAAACCGGTGCGTTCGATGAACGCCGCGTGGGTCTGGATCACCTGGCGTTCAGGGTCGCGAATCTGGATGAACTCCAACGGTGGGTAGTTCATTTAGAGGAAAGGGGAGTGCCGCACACCGGCATCCTCGACATCGGATACGGACCGACGGTCGTTTTTCGCGACCCCGACAACATGCAGCTCGAGTTCTATGTCCATCCGAGTATCGATGAGCTGCAGCTGGATGCACCCGATGCCGAGGAAGCGCGTCGCGTCATAGGGCAGTCGCAGTCAGCCGGCCATTGACTTGACCGTTCGCTGGGAGTTGTCTTGGACCATCTGTCGGCAAAGGGGAGGACGACGATGTTCCATCGTGCCAACGCGCGCAGGCTATGGCCCACCTTGTTGTCTACCGTGGTCCTGTTTTCGGCGGCGCTCATTGTCAGCCCATCCGCTGGGGCCAAGTTCGGCGGCAACGAGCCGTGTGTCGCCTCAAACGGACTGACCCTGAACCAGATCTACGGCTACTCGGTTGCGGTCATCAGCCCCGATTGCAATAAGGTCGCTGCCGCGAAGCGATGGACTCCGTCCGTCCCGTGGATCATGAACACCAGCTTCGAACAGATGCCGTCGGGGTTCGCGACTGACCTGGCCACGCCGGTGGATGACTTGCGGAACAAGTTCAGGAGCGTCGAGTTGGTCGTCGATCCGGGGTCGCCCTACCAGTCCAACCGGTCATTCCCCAACGACGCCAAGCTCTGGGTGGGGCAGCTCCCGGAGGCTGCGGGGTTCCCCGCCGTCAACTCGGCGAATCTCGGCGCGCTCGACCCGCTACCCGTCGGCCGGCATTCCGTCGCCGTCTACTGGAATTTCAAAGCGCCCCACTGCGACGGATTTACGACCAGTCAGGCTACGAGCTGCCTACCCGAGGGCAAGACACTCGTCAGGCAGATCAGTTTCGAGGTCGTCGCCCCGCAACCCGCGGCTTAGTCGAAATTGCCAGTGGAGTAGCCGGTTACGCGCGTCCTGCGAGCACTGACGTTCATACGCTCCAGTGCATGACCGCACTTCAGGCCGCCATCGTGGTGTGTGGCTCGCTCCTGCTGCTGACAGCGATGTGCGCAGCAATGCTCCGGGTGACCGAGAGCCAACGGCGATCGATGCAACGTCGACGTGAGGCGTGGATTGCCGGGGGCTCCATCCCGGAGCGAGGAGCCGAATTTCTATGCGTGCAGCGTCGGCGGATGACAGGGAAACACCCGATATCTTGGCTGGCAAGCGTTGTAGGCACAGATATCTCGGACTGACGAACTTCCATCGCAGCCCGTACGCCTCACCCGATTTACTACATTCAGTCTTCTTGGAAGATCAGCCGCGGCCTTTGCGCCCGCATGCGACGTGAACGCATCTGCGATGTTGCGGCGGTACCTGCTGAATGCCCTGTTGAGCGGGATATGTGCGATCTCGGGGCTCGGACGGCGATCTTGTAACAATCGACAATATCCATTGTCTGACCTGGTGCAGCGGAGTCTAATGAGAACTATCAATCGATTGGGGGAACTGAAAATGAGCGAGACCCGCGAATCCTCTTCAAAACCACACGGTTTAATTCACAGAGCACTGGACGATGTCGCCACGACAAGCAAGAACTGGTGGGTGGTTCTAGTCACCGGCATCGCGTGGGTCATCATCGCGATCGTGATCCTGCGCTTCAACTACGCCACCGTTGCGACGATAGCCGTGCTCTTCGGTGTCTTCTGTTTCGTCGCGGCGGCGAATGAGGTTGTAGTCGCGGCGGTCTCGTCGTCGCGAGGCTGGCGGATACTGCATTGGCTGCTGGCGGTGCTGTTCGTGATCGTCGGCGTCGTCGCATTCTTCCGGCCCGACGACACGTTCGCCGGTCTGGCTGCCGTGATGAGTTTCTACTTCATCTTCCGCGGATCGTTCGACATCGCGATGGCCTTCGCCGGCAGCAGGCTCCCGGGCTGGTGGGTACTGCTGCTCGTTGGTCTGGCCCAGCTCGCGATCGGATTCTGGGCGGCGGGTTCGTGGAAAGTGTCTGTCGTATTGCTGGTGTCGTGGGTCGCGGCCGGGGCGCTGCTGTTTGGCATCGGTCAGATCTCGTCCGCCTTCCTTATCCGGAAGATCGGGAACCGCGCCGCCGCCGCAATCGACTAGCAGCGCACCGGCGTCCGCTTGGTGGTAGGCAGACGTCGGCCCGTCACCACTTACGGTGACGGGCCGATTTCTATACCCGGAAAAAAATGTGGGATCTCGTCAGCCGGTCTTGGTCAGTGTGCGAGATGGTCCGCCACCATCCACGCTGATGTCGTTCTCTTCAATCGCGGCGGCAAGTGCCACGCCGACAGGGCGGTCTGATGACCATCCATCTGAACGAGGGCTTGGACCCTCCAGTGCTGACGGGTGAGGTTGGCCGCCTACTGGAATATCCCCAAGAAGCGGTGGTCTATCCACATTTAAGTCTCCCATTCTTTCGTTGGCTTGGGGAGGACGAGGCATGATTTCGACCATGGGGTTCCTAGGGATGCTGATCATTGTCATTGCTGCCGCTCTTGGGTCTTTTGTGTTGATGACTGAACCTGACCGTGGTCCAGAATCACGGAATGCGAACCGCTATCTGCGGGTGTTTCTGAACTCACCGGTGCCAGTGTGTGCTATTCGTTATCGGAATGCTTATTCGGACCCCTAGCTCGGCGGCGTACCCCTTGGCTATCGCTCTCTTACTTGGTGTCGTGGGTGCCATCGGCGCCATTGTGTGCAGCATCAACGCGCTACAACGCCGGCGTTTTGCGCCGGCACTAGGCCAACCGCCACAGTCGTGGCATAGGCCAACCGCCACAGTGGGCGGGTCTGGCGCCGGGCTGGTATCCAGACCAGCTAGACCCGAAACTGATGCGGTACTTCGACGGTCGGACGTGGACCTCGGGAACAGCGCCTCGTAACGAATGATGGTCGTGCTTTTCGTAGTGAGTTGATAAGCCTCGGTGTGCGGTGGCGGTCGGCACAGAGGGGGCCACCCTTGCCCGGGTACAGCGGGTTCGACGCCGACCGCCACCGAGTCTTTAAGACTTGGAGGTAGAGGCGCTAAATGGCCGGATTCTTAGTCCAGGTAGTCGCGCATTAGGAACCGATGAACGCTGTACGAACCAGCAACGTCCCGGCGGTCTGCAAGCGTTATGGGCCCGAATATCTTTGACTGAGCGACGGAATGTCGCTGAACTTTGGCCGTAGATGCACTGCGATATCGATGCCGAGGAATGTGCGCCTGATACACCCTTGCCAGAGCGCCACCAAACACAGCACCGGCGCGGCTACTGCTAGGTCAAAGATCCCGGTGACACTGTTCTAACTCTCAGGGTACGTCGCACCGGACGCTGCTCGGCCAGCGTCCATGGGGTCGCGTGCACACCAAATTAGCAAATGTCGGGTCACGAACACATGACGATTCACCTGCACCACGAATCACATTGGTCACTTCATTCACTATAGCCATAAGCGAACTGTCCAATTCTTGCCCAATTAACGGACCTGCCCGACTCAAGGAAGCCAAACCATGACGAAACTAATCGCGGTAATCACCGCCGCCTCCCTGATGGTTGTCGCCTTTGCGACCCCTCTTGCGCACGCAGCGCCCCCAGTGACCACCACGCTGATCATCGTCGGCGGCCACGGCGACACCACCGGCGGGTGGACCGCCAACGAACTGCGGAGCAAGGGGTGGTTCCCCAAGTCCAACAAGATCGTCAAAATCGCCTACCTGGCCGACGCTGCTCGCGGTGAGGCGTCCACCGCCGAAGCCACCGGCAAAATCGTCGCCGCCTTCAACGCCAACTGTCTCGGCACCGCTCCCTGTGAACTGCACGGCGTGTCCGCCGGGACCAACCCCATCATCCGCGCGGCACGCCAACTCGGGGTGCCCTGCGGCGACGTTGACCAACAGGCGTGCCCGCCCTACCCCCAGTTCACCAACAACAAGAAGGTGGTGCTGCACGCCTCACCCAACCCGCTGACCGGGGCCTGGCACAGCCTGAACAACCAGAGCTTCGTCGACAGCTTCGATCCCTACAGCGCGTCGTTCACCGTGAAAGAGCTTCCCACGCCGGGGATGGAGCACTGGTATCACCAAGACGATTACATCGCCAACAAGGCACCGCAGTGCTTCAACAACGCGGCGCTCTTGTACATGGGCGTCGCAGCCAACAACGGAGTCCACGCGATCCAGCCGAAAAATGGTGCCCACGATGTGTGGACCGGACCCGAGAAGGTGATCAACCACGAGTTCGGTGCGGCAGCGAGCACGCTTACGGTGTCCGGTAAATCACCCGTGAAGCCGACGTGCCCCGACCCCTGGTATCGGTGATCGTCACAAGCTGTGCCCTTGCCGCAGTTCCGCCAGTTTGCAGTCCTAGCGGTCGCGTGGACGCTCGCGATTGCTGAGGTGGTTCAGGGCATCCGAGGGTGACCAATCGAACGGGATGCCCGTCTGACCTTATGTCTCCCCTCGGCCCGCCGTCCTCTCTCCTGATGGCGGGCCGATTGCTAGCATGGAAACCGACATGAGTCCCGTCGCCGAGATGACACCATTGGCTCGTGTCGACACCGCCACCACCGAAGCCCGGACCCGGTTGGTATCCAGACCCTAGCAGCGCCAACACACAGCGATACTTCGACGGCGAACAGTGGACCGACCAACTAGCGCCCTTCAGCACGCCAGCGCCCAGCGCCGCATCAACCTCGATGAGATTTAGCTAAGTCCCCGCGAACGTTTGTGATGCTGCTGATCGGTAGCGTTGTCACCGGCATCGTGACGTTCATCATGCAATTGGCTTTCGAAGCCGCCGCCGACGGGTCGTCGCTGTTGTTCGAGATTCTTGGTTTTGCCCCGTTCGTCGTTTGGTTGGCCAGCGTCGTGGGATTTTTCGTGGGCCTATCGGCACTATCGTTCGGCTCGTTCAGCAGTGACCTCAGCCCGCCACCCGCTCTCCTGGTTGGCGGGCCAAGTGTCCATGCAGTCGCGTGGGCACCAAATTTCTGATCGCTAGGAAGCACACCCACAACAGCACTTACCGATGGCGGTCGGGTACCTGGCGGTCGGTCGTGGCAGGAAAGGCTGCCACTGAGCAGCCGACCGCACCATGGTGGGTCGCGGGGCCAGCCATATCGGCACCGCCAATCGTTCCGAGCGCGGACGACGCGGGACCCTGGCGTCAGGAGCGACCGGGATCGAAACGCGACTGAGGGTACTTGAGCATTGCAGTGGCGCACTATTGAGCCCGGTTGTCGTGCGACCCCATAGCGTTTGCTGTCCACTCGTTTCTTCATATAGGGAGGTTGACGATGAGCACGCGATGTGGTTTTTAGCAGCGTGCGCGGTAGCTGTGGGTCTCGGTGCCGGGATCTCTACCGGAAGCGGGGTCGCACTCGCGCGTCGCCTCGGAGGACTCCAGCAAAGTACGAGGCTGCGAAATGGTTTTCGGCGGTGGGGACGCTCCAAATGACGCAGTCGATCATTTCGGCGGCCGAAGACCGCATCGGGTGGGTGTCGAGCGCGCGGTGTCGCTCCACTGATCCCGACGAACTGTTCGTTCGTGGAGCGGCGCAGAGAAAAGCGGCCGTGATTTGCCGGCACTGTCCGGTCATCGCCGAGTGCGCCGCCGAAGCACTCGACAACCGGATGGAGTTCGGTGTCTGGGGCGGTATGACCGAACGTCAACGTCGCGCGCTGCTGAAGCAGCACCCTGAGGTGGATTCTTGGGCCGGTTTCGCCGCCCAGCGCGAACACCGTAACGCCAGCCACCGGCGTAACCGGCCACGGCCCGATTTGTCGACACCGTCGGCCAGGTGGATCGTGGACCCGGCTCGCGACTCAGTGAGCCGGGTAGATAAGTCTTGTTCCTTGGGCCGCCTGACAGCCAGCCCAATGGTCCCGGGTCACCGCCGAGTTCCCGTAGCTGGCGCCGTTCTTCGATTTCACGTTGTGCGGCTCGCACCTGCTTTGGTGTCGGCACGAATTGTGGCGACCACGAACCGTCAGCCATCAGTGCAAAGGTGTGCAATTTGGTGCGACCGCGGCGCGTCTCGGCGCTGACTGTGATGAGGCACTTGATAGGTCAGAACAGTAAGACGGAGTGTCGCTCAGTCGAGGTAGTCGCGCAGCACCTGAGAACGGCTGGGGTGGCGCAACTTCGACATCGTCTTGCTCTCGATCTGCCGGATGCGCTCGCGGGTCACGCCGTAGACCTGACCGATCTCGTCGAGGGTGCGCGGTTGCCCGTCGGTCAGGCCGAACCGCAGCCGAACCACGCCCGCCTCACGCTCGGACAGTGTCTCGAGCACCGACTGCAACTGATCCTGCAGCAGCGTGAACGACACCGCGTCGACGGCGACCACGGCCTCGCTGTCCTCGATGAAATCGCCTAGCTGCGAATCACCTTCGTCACCGATGGTCTGATCGAGCGAGATCGGCTCACGCGCGTACTGCTGGATCTCCAGCACCTTCTCGGGCGTGATGTCCATCTCTTTGGCCAGCTCTTCTGGCGTGGGCTCGCGGCCCAGGTCCTGCAGCAGCTCGCGCTGGATACGGCCGAGTTTGTTGATCACCTCGACCATGTGCACCGGGATGCGGATGGTGCGCGCCTGGTCGGCCATCGCGCGGGTGATGGCCTGGCGGATCCACCAGGTGGCATACGTGGAGAACTTGTAACCCTTTGTGTAGTCGAACTTCTCGACTGCACGGATCAGGCCGAGGTTGCCTTCCTGAATGAGGTCGAGGAACGCCATGCCGCGGCCGGTGTAGCGCTTGGCCAGTGACACGACGAGTCGCAGGTTCGCTTCCAGCAGATGGTTTTTCGCGCGATCACCGTCACGGCAGATCCACGCCATGTCACGCCGCTGCGCGGCGGGCAGCTTTTCGCCGCGGTCGGCGATCTCGGTCATCAGCTGAGTCGCGTAGAGGCCGGCTTCGATCCGCTTGGCCAGCTCGACCTCTTCCTCGGCGTTGAGCAGCGCAACCTTGCCGATCTGCTTGAGGTAGGCGCGCACCGAGTCGGCCGATGCGGTGAGTTCGGCGTCCTTGCGGGCCTGCCGGAGTGCCTCGGACTCCTCTTCGTCCCAGACGAAGTCGCCCGATGCCTTGTCCTTCTCGCTCGGCTCGGCGATCTCGTCGTCGTCGGCCGCAGGCACATCCGCTGCGGGTTCCGCGGCGGACTTGGCCTTTGTTCTTGGCACCTTCGGCGGTGTCGCCCTCGACGGCCTCATCGTCCTCGGTTTCGAGGTCATCGAGGTCCAGATCCGGCTCCTCGACATCGAGGACTTCGGGCTCCGCCTCGAGGTCGTCGGTCGTCTCGAGTTCGTCGTCTTCCGTGCCGGCGGCCTTCGTGGTGGTCGGCTCCGCTGCGGTCGCCTTCTTCGCGCGGCTACGCGGCGCGGCACCGTCGGTCTTGCTCGCGCTGGCCTTGGCGCTGGTCTTGACCCGCTTCGCGGCCGGCCGAGTCTTGGCGGCCGCGGTCTTCGCCGGCTTGGCCGCTGCGCGACTCTTGGCGGCAGGCTTCTCCGCCTTCGTCGCGCGCGGGGCCGCCTTGGTGGCCCGCTTGGCGGGCTTGGCCGGCGCCGACCCGTTGGTGGTCTTTGCCGCCGAGGCCTTCTTGGCTGGGGTCTTGGTAGCGGTGCGCTTCACCGGCTTTGTTGCGGCCGGGCTTGCTTTTGTCGCTGCCACGTCACCCTTTCGGTCATGAGGATTTCGATGGTCTTGGGGCATGCACCATCGAAAAGCGTCTGCTATGTCGAATGTGGCGTTGATATCTGCTGGGATACTCGCCGCTGTCCGGTTGGCGGCCGCCGTCGACCATTGTAACGACAGTGTTGGATAACGCCGCTTCGAGCGGCAAATTCGGTGCCTCCGGGCGTGGCTACTTGGCAGTAGCCGTCACGTCCACCTCGGCGGCCATGGCCGCTCCGACGATTCCGGCGGTGTTCAGCAAGGTGGCGGCCACGATGGGGGTGCGGTTCGTCAGCAGTGGGATCCATTTGTCGGCCTTTCGACTGATTCCACCGCCGGCAATGAACAGATCCGGCCAGATCGCGTTCTCGACGGCCACGAGCACCTTGGTGACCTCCTTGGTCCAGCGCTCGTAGCTCCACTCCTTGTTTTCCTTCACCGAGGAGGCGGCGCGGTGCTCGGCCTCTTTCCCGCCGACCTCGAGGTGGCCGAACTCCGTGTTGGGCAGCAGCACGCCGTTGTGGATCACCGCCGAACCGATACCCGTGCCGAACGTCAGCAAGCACGATCACGCCCGTGTTGTCGCGGCCCGCGCCGAACTTCTCCTCGGCCAGTCCGGCGGCGTCCGCGTCGTTCAGCACGGTCACCTGCTGGCCGTTGAGCTCCTTGCCGAAGAACTCGCTTGCGTTGCAGCCGATCCACGCCTTGTCGACGTTGGCTGCCGTGCGCACGATGCCGTCGACCACCACGCCCGGATAGGTGACACCGACGTTGTCCGTCCAGCCGAACTCGCGAACGACCGCGGCGACGGTCTTGCTGACGGCCTCCGGGGTGGCCGGCTGCGGGGTCGCGAGCTTGAACCGCTCACCGATCAGCAGGCCTGTCTCGAGGTCGACGATGCCGCCTTTGACGCCGCTGCCGCCGACGTCGACGCCGAGCCCCCGGCGTTGCGAACCTCCGTTGGTACTCGGATCGGCGGCGGGTGAATCGGTGGCGGTCATGTGCCCACACATTAGTAGCTCCTCAATGCTTTGGTGTGGGTGCTGGGCAACCGGTAAGAGACATTTTGTGCTGCGATAAGCCGGTGGACAGAATCGAGTTCGATCCCACCGAACTGCGCTCGGTGGCCGAGCTGTTGGCGGCCGAGGCGGCGGATTTCGTGCGTCGTCGCCGCGAGGAGGTTTTCAGCGGTCCGCCTCAGCGGGAGTCAACCGGCACGGCGGTGCGCGCCAAGAGCACCCCGACCGACACGGTCACCATCGTCGACACCGAAACCGAACGCCTGATTCGCGACCGGCTGGCCGAATTACGACCCGGTGATCGTGTCCTCGGCGAGGAAGGCGGTGGCGGCCCGGACGCCTCAGAGGGCGCTGACGGGCGTCCGACCTGGGTGGTCGACCCCATCGATGGGACCGTGAACTTCGTCTATGGGCTGCCCGCCTACGTGGTTTCGGTGGCGGTTCAGGTCGGCGGACAGTCGCTCGCCGGTGCGATCGCCCATGTCGTCGACGGCGCGCTGTACTCCGCGGCGCTCGGCCACGGGGCGCACGTGCGTCGGGACGGTACGACGACCGCCCTGCGGTGCAGCCAGGTCGACGACCTGTCAATGACGTTGGTGGGCACCGGGTTCGGCTATGACCCGCGTCTTCGCGAACGACAAGCGGCGGTGCTGGCCACGCTGCTCCCTCAGATCCGCGACATCCGGCGAATCGGATCGGCCGCTCTTGACCTGTGCCTGGTCGCCGCGGGCCAGCTGGACGCGTACTTCGAGGACAACCTCAACGTCTGGGACTGGGGGGCAGGCGCCCTGATCGCCGCCGAGGCGGGCGCCCGGCTGCGGTTGCCGCCTGCACGCGGGTCGGTCGGCGGCGCGGGAATGGTGGTTGCGGCCGCGCCCGGCGTCGACGAGGCATTGGCCGACGCGCTTACTCGGGCCGGCGCATTCTGATTGTCGAATAGCACTCGGGCGCAACCGAATTCCGCTAGCAAGCCTCGCTGTGGATCTTCGACAACAACGTTGGATCGGCCGGTTGGGTGGCCTCCGGCCGCAGACTGGACACCACGGCTTCGATGTCATCGCTGCTCGCCAGCTCGCTGAACTCGGTGCCGATGGCCAGGTCCACGGTGTCGTCGGGTCGTTCATCCTGGAACAGCTCGACGCACGGGGCGACCAGCCAGACCGCCGCCGCTGCCGCGCGACCGCTGGGGCCGAAGCGGATCTGACCCTGGCACGCCAGCCGGTTGTTCTCATACAACGGGTCGTTGGCGGCCGACGGCTCGGCGAATCCCAGGTCTCGCAGCTGGCCGGCCACTTCTGCGGCCTGACCGCCCTGACCGCTCGCATTGAGCACCCGAATCTTCGTATCGGCTAGCTTGGCGGGGCCCACCTCGGTCATCGAGGGCCGCGAAACCTGCTTGCCCAGCTTGGACTGGGTCGGGTCGGTGGCCACGCCGGTAGGGGCATTGCACACCTGCGCTTCGGTGACATCGGGCGGACGATTCAGCGCCATCACCCAAATAATCAGGGTCACTACGGCCAGCGCCGCGAACAGGACGATGCCCGGCATGAAATTGCGCCTACGGAAGGGCCTACCCTGCTTGTCGAAGGCTGTGCCCTCTGTGATTTGTGCGACCACATCTGCACTCTAAGACCTGCGGCGCAACGGCCTGGACAGGGTCAGGACGGCAGTGTGATGTAAATCACACTTGTTCAGAGGCGAATCTGGGCACGAATCGTTTGGCGGATGCGTTCGACGCTGGTACAAAGCTCTGTCGCAAGGTTCACGGAGGGGACAAACGATGGCTACCGACTATGACGCCCCACGGCGTACCGAGACCGACGACGTCTCCGAGGATTCACTCGAGGAACTGAAGGCACGGCGCAATGAAGCCCAATCTGCCGTAGTTGACGTCGACGAGTCAGAATCCGCCGAAAACTTCGAACTGCCAGGCGCCGATCTGTCCGGCGAGGAGCTGTCTGTACGGGTGATCCCGAAGCAGGCCGACGAGTTCACCTGCTCGAGCTGTTTCCTGGTGCATCACCGCAGCCGGCTGGCCAGTGAGAAGAACGGCTTGATGATCTGCACCGACTGCGCGGCCTGAGCGCAGGTCAACTACGCAGCGCAGACAGCACCCGGTCCGGGTGACGACAGCTCACCAGCCAGTACGGCGTGGGATCGTCCGGGTCGTCGAGCACCACGAGCACCATGGGGCCGACCCAGGCGCGGTGCACCACAAAGGCCGCCGGGTCCAGCTGGCGTCCAAGGGCCGCCGACTTGGCCGACCGGGGCACGTCTGCTGATCGGGAAATCACGCTGACCGGCAGGTGCGCCGAGCCGACCCATAGTTCGGTCTCCTCGCCCGGGCTGTCCGGCGCACCGCTGACGACCCGCACTTCGGTTTTGCTGAACCACAACAGGACTGCGGCAGCCACCGGAAGGAGGACGGCGAACGGCACCCAGTTGGGCAGCGGACGCACGCCCTGGTTGACTTCCAGCGCGATGAGCGCGGCCAGCGCCAGGCCGGGTGGCCACCACCACCACGGCACCCACAACCGTTCGGAATAGCGCACGGTTTGCGGTGCTGCGCGCGTGTCGGTCACGCCGCCAAGGGTAATCTGTGGCCTCGTGCACACCCCTCTGGCAGTCGTTCGTCTCGACCGCGACTTGCCGATGCCCAGCCGAGCCCACGATGGCGATGCGGGTGTCGATCTGTTCAGCGCGCTCGATGTCGAACTGCCGCCCGGTCATCGTGCCCTCGTGCCGACGGGGATCGCGGTGGCCATTCCGCACGGGATGGTGGGGTTGGTGCATCCACGCTCGGGTCTGGCTGCGCGCGTGGGACTTTCGATCGTCAACAGCCCAGGCACGATCGATGCGGGCTACCGCGGTGAGATCAAGGTGGCACTGATCAACCTCGACACCGAGCAGCCCATCGTCGTGCACCGCGGCGATCGGATCGCCCAGCTGCTGGTGCAGCGGGTGGAGTTGCCCGAACTGGTCGAGGTGACCTCGTTCGATGAGGCCGGCCTGGCCGACACATCCCGTGGCGACGGCGGCCACGGTTCCTCCGGCGGACATGCGAGTTTGTGATGGCTTTTGGAAGACATGCCAAGGACGACGACATCGACGATGTCGGCGATGAGACCGTCGAGCCTGGCCCGGCCCTTGACGACGAACTGGACGGGCCGTTCGATATCGACGACTTCGACGACGCGGCGACGGCGATGGTGGGCCGGCTGGACCTGGGCTCGGTGCTCATCCCGATGCCCGAGGCCGGACAGGTACAGGTCGAGCTCACCGAGGGCGGTGTGCCGAGCGCGGTGTGGGTGGTGACGCCCAACGGGCGGTTCACCGTCGCCGCCTATGCCGCGCCGAAGAGCGCCACGCTGTGGCGTGAGGTGGCCACCGAACTTGCCGACTCGCTGCGCAAGGACGCATCGGAGGTGCGGATCGAGGACGGTCCGTGGGGCCGGGAGGTGGTCGGCGTCGCGGCGGCCGGTGTGGTCAGATTCATCGGCGTCGACGGGTACCGGTGGATGATCCGCTGCGTCGTGAACGGCCCGCAGGAGGCCATCGACGCGTTGAGCAGCCAGGCACGGGAAGCCTTGGCGGACACAGTTGTTCGTCGCGACGACACGCCGTTGCCGGTGCGCACCCCGCTTCTGGTGCAGTTGCCCGAGCCGATGGCCGAGCAGCTGCAGGCCGCCGCCGCCCAGCAGGCCGCCCAGCAGGCCGCTCAGCAGCAACAACAGCAGCCACCGCAGACCCAGCCCGTTGCGCGTCGCAGCGAGCACGGGTCGGCGATGCAGCAGCTGCGCACCATTACCGGCGGCTAGCCACGGCCTGGCTGGCCTCAGGTATCCAGCAGTGCGGCCAGGCACGCCGCGCCCAGCGCCGACGGGTCGGCGCCCATCTGGTCCAGCGTGACGGTCCGCAACGCGGCCCTCGGTGCGGCGGCCACCCACTCCAAACCAACCTCCAGGGGATGCATGGGGTCGTCGGTCGCGGCGGCGACGCCCATCGGGGCGGTTAGGCGCTCCAGCTCGGCGCATGTCGGCGAGACGTACCGGGATGCCTCCTCCATCGCCTCGGGCAGCGACGGCCATTGTCCGACCCAGGATCGGGTCAATTCGTCGGCGAGCCAGGTCGGGCTCGATGCGCGCATCTGCGAGGTCGCCGACACCAGCCCGTCCCGGCGCAGCACGTCCGCCGAGTACCTGGCAGCCTGCGCGGCGGGCGCGGTGTCGGGCGAGCCCGTCCACGGCGGCAATGCGGCAAGCACCGCCACCGCGTGGGTCGGATGGGCCAACGCCCAATTGACCGCGACCGCGGCGCCGATCGATACCCCACCCACCGCGATGGCGCCCATCCGCGCGGCGTTGTCGAGGTCGGAAATGTACGTCGTCGATCAGCTGGTCCGGGTTCGGCGGCGGTGCCACGACAATGGCTCCAGCGCCGTGCAGAGCGTCCGAAAACGCCCGGTAGACGTAGTCGTCGTCGGATCCGGTTCCGGGCAGCAGAACCGCCGTCACGCCGCGCAAATCGACTGCCATCACACGATGGTGCCGTGTGGCATAAATCACCGGCGTGGCGGGTAACCCCCAGCGTGACTTAAAGGAACTAACAGGTCTACCGTGGCGTTAGTTGGGGATCCACGGTGGATTCACAGAATGGCAGGAGAGGCCATGGCCACGGCCGAAGGGTATCTGCGCCGGCTCACGCGTCGGCTGACGGAGGACCCGGAGCAACTCGACGTCGAAGAGTTGTCCGAGGACGCCGCCAACACCGGGGCCCAGAAGGCAGTCGATTGCCAGCGCGGCCAGGAAGTGACGATGGTCGGCACCCTGCGCTGTGTCGAGACCAACGCCAAGGGGTGCGCGGGCGGCGTGAAGGCCGAACTGTTCGACGGCACCGAAGCGGTGATGCTGGTCTGGCTCGGACAGCGCCGCATTCCCGGCATCGAATCGGGTCGCACGCTGCGGGTGCACGGGCGGCTGGGAAAGCTCGAGAACGGCACCAAGGCGATCTACAACCCGCACTACGAAATTCAGAAGTGAGTCGGGCACCCGTACCGTTGACTCGTGTCCGATAAGCAATCCGGTGCTCAAGCCCTGCTCGCGCAGATGGGCGGCGTCAGCGGCCTGATCTATTCCTCGCTGCCGGTTCTGGTGTTCGTCCCTGTCTCTTCCCTTTTCGGCCTGATGCCCGCGATCATCGCAGCGCTGGCCGTGGCCGCGGCGATCCTGGTCTGGCGGCTGGTGCGGCGGGAATCCACCCAGCCGGCGATATCCGGCTTCATGGGCGTCGGGATCTGCGCGCTGATCGCATATGTGATGGGCGAGTCCAAGGGTTACTTCCTGTACGGCATCTGGATGTCGCTCTTCTGGGCCGTGGTGTTCTTCGTCTCGGTGCTGATCCGCAGACCACTCGTGGGCTACATCTGGAGCTGGGTCAACGGGCACGACCGCGGGTGGCGCGGCGTGCGCCGGGCGGTGCTGGTCTTCGACATCGCGACGATCACGTGGGTGCTGGTGTTCGCGGCCCGCTTCGTCGTGCAGCGCCATCTCTACGACGCCGACGAGACCGGCTGGCTCGGCGTGGCGCGCATCGCGATGGGCTGGCCGCTGACCGCCGTGGCGGCGCTGGCCACCTATCTCGCCATCCGGTCCGCTCAGCGGGCCCTACACGCGCATCAGGCGACCGAACAGGCCGACGCTTCTGACGCCGAGGACGCGGTGCGGGAAACGTAGTTGACCAAGACTCGCGGGCGCACCGACGGACCGCTGCTCGCGGTCGCGATCCTGGCCTCGTTCGTGGCCTTCGTCGACGGCTCGGTGGTCAATCTCGCGCTGCCCGCAATCGGCCGCGACTTCGGTGGCGGGCTGGCGCTTCAGCAGTGGGTGGTGGACGGCTATCTGCTCGCCCTCGGCGCGCTGATCCTGGTCGCGGGTGCGATCTCCGATGCCTTCGGACGCTTGGTCGTGCTGAGGACGGGACTCGTCGTCTTCGCGGTCTCGTCGCTGTTGTGTGCGCTGGCTCCCAGTGGCTGGGTGCTGATCGCCGCACGCTGCCTACAGGGCGTCGGTGCCGCATTCCTGGTGCCAAGCTCGCTGGCGATGATCAACGCCCGGTTCGCCGGCGCCCAACAGGCCAGGGCGATCGGCACCTGGACCGCTTGGACCGGAACGGCTTTCGTGGTCGGCCCGCTGCTCGGCGGAATCCTGGTGGACGCGCTGAACTGGCGGTGGATCTTCGGGGTCAACATCCTGCCACTGGCCATCACGCTCTACCTGACCACCAAACTCGCGCACGACGAGTTCGGTTCCGAGCGGCAGGCCACGATCGACGTAGTGGGCGCGGCGCTCACCGCGGTCGGACTGACCGGCACCGTGTACGCCCTCATCGAACAGCAGCGACTCGGCCTGTCCCATCCGGCGGTGCTGACCAGCCTGGTGGTCGGCGTCGTCTGCCTGATCGCGTTCCCGTGGTGGGAGCGCAGGGCGCCGCACCCGATGATGCCGCTGCACATCTTCGCCGCGCGCAATTTCGCCGTCGGCAACCTCGCCACCGTGTTCCTCTACGCCGCGGTGTCGCTGGGGATGCTGCTGGTGGCGCTGTTCCTGCAGGAGACGGCGGGCATGTCGGCCACCGAGGCCGGCATCGCGACCCTGCCGATACCGGTCCTGTCGTTCTTCCTGGCGCGATGGTTCGGCGCCCTGGCAGGAAGGCACGGCCCGCGGCTCTACATGGCGCTGGGCCCGCTCGTCGCGGCGGCCGGATACCTGCTGATGGCGAGCATCGACCGTCCGTTCGACTTCTGGACCCAGCTGCTGCCCGGCCTGGTCGTCTTCGGGCTCGGGTTGTCGATGACGGTATCGCCGATGACGGCGGCGATCCTGGCCGCGGTGGAACCGGCGCAGAGTGGCATCGGATCGGCGATCAACAACGCGATCTCTCGTATCGCCGGCCTGATCGCGATCGCTTTCACCGGTGTGATCATCGGCGGCGCAATCGATTTCGGCGGATTTCGGCAGGGGGCGTTGGTGGTAGCGGCACTGTTGGCACTCGCGGGTCTGATCTCGTGGGCGGGCATCCGCAACGACCAGTGCGACTACACCCGGGTCTCGGCGGAAACGGCGGCGGCAAGCCACGACCGGGCTACGCCGCCTCCTGCGTACGCGACCGGTGAGCGCTAGCGGGACTGTGGATGCAGCAGCAGCTCGCGCAGCTCGTCCTCGACCTCGCTGACGGCCACGAAGAGTAGCTCGTCGCCACCCTCAAGGGGCTCGTCGTGGTCCGGCACGATGACGCGCGGGCCGCGCAGGATGGTCACCAGGGCGGCGTCGCGGGGGAGTTGCAGCTTGCGCAGCGGCTTGCCGCCCCACGGCGTGTCGTCGGGCAGGGTGATCTCGATCAGATTGGCGTGGCCCTTGCGGAACTCCATCAGGTGCACCAGGTCGCCGACGGCGACGGCCTCCTCGACCAGGGAGGCCAGCATCCGCGGGGTGGATACGGCGACGTCGACACCCCACGCCTCGTCGAACAGCCACTCGTTGCGGGGATCGTTGGCCCGGGCCACCACCCGCGGTACCGCGAACTCGGTCTTGGCGAGGAGGCTGACCACGACGTTGACCTTGTCGTCGCCGGTCGCCGCGATCACCACGTCGAACTCCTCGAGGTGCACCGACTCGAGCAGGCTCAGCTCGCATGCGTCTCCGAGGCGCCAGTGCGCGGCCGGGATGGCGTCGACGTCGATGTGGTCGGGATTGCGTTCGAGCAGCGTGACGTCGTGCTCGTTCTCGAGCAGTTCACGCGCGATGGATCTGCCGACGGCGCCCGCTCCGGCGATCGCGACTTTCATCAGGCGCCCTCGCTTTCCTCGCTCGGCGGCAGCGCGGCGATGGCCAGTGCCTCGGCGATGTGCCCGGACACCGCGGCGACATACACCTGGTCGCCGGACTGAATGACGGTCTTCTGGTCGGGCAGAAGTCCGCTGCCGAACCGGATCAAGAACGCCACCCGGCCCCCTGTGGCGGCTTCCAGGTCAGTCATCCGGCGGCCCACCCAGCCTTCGTGCAATGCGAGCTCCGCGACGCCGACGTTGCCCGACGGGTCGCGCCATTTGGTGGTCTCGGTTTCCCTGGTCAGTACGTTCAGCAGCCGGTCGGTGGTCCACGGCACGGTGGCCACGGTCGGAATGCCCAGCCGTTCGTAGACCTTGGCGCGCTTGGCGTCGTAGATGCGGGCGACCACTCGCTCGACACCGAACGTTTCGCGGGCCACCCGCGCGGAGATGATGTTCGAGTTGTCGCCCGAGGACACCGCCGCGAAGGCCGAGGCTTCCTCGATGCCTGCCCGCAGCAGAACGTCGCGGTCGAAACCCATACCCAGCACCCGTTCGCCGGGGAACTCCGGACTGAGCCGGTTGAATGCCGTGCTGTCGCGGTCGATGACGGCGACATCGTGGCCGATGCGGGCAAGGCCGTCGGCCAGCGATGCGCCTACCCGGCCGCATCCCATCACCACTACGCGCACCTCTGCGGTCCTTTCGCTACAGCCTGAAATTGCCGTCTTCAAATCTGCGCACTCGGAACGCTACAGCCAAACACGTCTGGGCCTACTCTTGGCTCTCGTGTCCAAGCTTTCGACCGCCGCCCGGCGGCTGGTCCTCGGCAGGCCCTTCCGCAGCGACAGGCTTTCCCACACCCTCCTGCCCAAGCGGATCGCCCTGCCGGTCTTCGCTTCCGACGCGCTGTCGTCGGTCGCGTACGCCCCCGAGGAAATCTTCCTGGTGCTCTCGGTCGCCGGTCTGGCCGCGTATTCGATGGCGCCGTGGATCGGCATCGCCGTCGGGGCGGTGATGCTGATCGTCATCGCCAGCTACCGGCAGAACGTGCACGCTTATCCGTCGGGCGGGGGCGACTACGAGGTGGTGACCACCAACCTGGGCCCGACCGCGGGTCTCACGGTGGCCAGCGCGCTGTTGGTGGACTACATGCTCACCGTCGCGGTGTCGATGGCGTCGGCGATGTCCAACATCGGGTCGGCGGTGCCATTCATCAACCAGCACAAGGTGTTGTTCGCCGTCTTGGCGATCCTGATCCTGGCCTCGGCGAACTTGCGCGGCCTCCGCGAGTCCGGCACAGCCTTCGCCATTCCGACGTATGCCTTCATGATCGGGATGTACGTCATGCTCGGCTGGGGCTTTTTCCAGATCTATGTTCTTGGCATCCCGCTGCAGGCCGAGTCGGCGAAATTCGAATTGCACTCCGAGCACGGCGACGTCCTGGGCTTCGCGATGGTTTTCCTGGTTGCTCGCGCGTTCTCGTCGGGGTCTGCGGCGCTGACCGGCGTTGAGGCGATCAGTAACGGGGTGCCCGCGTTCCGAAAGCCGAAGTCCCGCAATGCCGCAACGACGCTGTTGCTGCTCGGCGGCATCGCGGTCTCGCCTGTTCATAGGCATCATCATGCTGGCCAAGGAGACCGGCGTGAAGATGGCCGAGCGGCCGCACGAGCAGTTGGTCGGCGCCCCGCCCGACTATCACCAGAAGACGATGATCGCGCAACTCGCCGACGCGGTATTCCACGATTTTCCGCTCGGGCTGTACCTGATCGCGGGTGTCACCGCCCTCATCCTGGTGCTCGCGGCCAACACCGCCTTCAACGGCTTCCCGGTGCTGGGCTCGATCCTCGCCCAGGACCGCTATCTGCCCCGTCAGCTGCATACCCGCGGTGACCGGCTGGCGTTCTCCAACGGCATCCTGTTCCTTGCCTTCGCGGCCATCGCGTTCATCGTCGCGTTCCAGGCTGAGGTCACCGCGCTGATCCAGCTCTACATCGTGGGAGTGTTCGTCTCGTTCACGCTCAGCCAGATCGGCATGGTCCGGCACTGGACGCGGCTACTGACCGTGGAGAACAATCCCGAAGTCCGCCGCAGAATGATGCGGTCCCGGGTCATCAACACGATCGGGTTCATCTGTACCGGGACCGTGCTGATCATCGTGGTGGTGACGAAATTCATGGCGGGAGCGTGGATTGCGATCCTGGCGATGGGCGGGCTTTTCGCGATGATGAAGTTGATCCGCAAGCATTACGACACGGTCGTGCGCGAGCTGGAAGAGCAGCAGGCCGAAGAGGAGGGCGGGATAGTGCTGCCCAGCCGCAACCACGCCATCGTGCTGGTGTCCAAGCTGCACCTGCCGACCCTTCGCGCGCTGGCCTATGCGCGTGCCACCCGGCCCGACGAGCTGGAGGCGATCACCGTCAGCGTTGACGACGCGGAAACGCGTGAGTTGGTGCATAAGTGGGAGGACAGCGATATCTCGGTGCCGCTCAAGGTGATCGCCTCGCCCTATCGCGAAATCACCCGACCGGTGCTGGACTATGTGAAACGGATCAGCAAGGAGTCCCCGCGCACTGTGGTCACGGTGTTCATCCCCGAGTACGTGGTCGGCCACTGGTGGGAGCAGGTGCTGCACAACCAGAGCGCGTTGCGACTGAAGGGCCGCCTGTTGTTCATGCCGAACGTGATGGTCACTTCCGTTCCCTGGCAGCTCAATTCGTCGGAGCGGCTGAAGAGGTTGCAACCACATGCGGCGCCGGGAGACGCCCGTCGAGGCTTCCTGGATTGATCGAAGATCCGCCTGTCGCCCGGCCGTCGTTGCCGGCCGAACTCACAGTGACCACCGGCCCCCCGGCAAACGGTGGCAGTTGCGTAGCGCGGCACGAAGGCCGCGTTGTCTTCGTGCGCTACGCGCTGCCTGCCGAGCGGGTCCGCGTGCGGGTGGTCGCCGATCACGGATCGTATTGGCACGCAGACGTTGTGGAGGTGCTCGAGGCTTCGCCGGACCGAGTCGAATCGCTGTGCCCGATCGCCGGCGTGGACCGCGCAGGCTGCTGCGATATGGCGTTCGCCGCACCCGAAGCAGCCCGGCGGCTCAAGGGTGCCGTGGTCGCCAACCAGTTGGCCAGACTCGGTGGCTATCACTGGTGCGATGAGTCCGACGCGGTCGCCGAACCCATCGGGACCGGCGATAGTACCGGCTGGCGCACCCGCGTTCGCCTCGATACCTCCGACGACGGCCACGCAGGCTTCCACCGCTACCACAGCGCTGAGTTGGTCACCGACCTGCGGTGCGGACAGTTACCGCCAGGAGCGCTCGACGGGCTCAGCGACAACGACTGGCCACCGGGAGCGCACCTGCACATCGCTCTCGACGACGACGGTGCGCGCCACGTCGTGCAGTCGGGCCCGCGGATCGGCAGGCGGACCGCGACCCGCGTCGTTGAGGGCGCCTACGAGGCGACACAGCGTGTGAACGGGCGGGTTTGGCGGGTGCCGGTGACGGCGTTCTGGCAGGCCCACCGTGACGCGGCCCGGGTGTACAGCGAGTTGGTGGCCGACTGGGCGCAGCTGCGTGACGGCATGGTGGCATGGGATCTGTACGGCGGTGCAGGGATTTTCGCCGCGGTGCTGGGGGAGGGCGTCGGCGATGGCGGGCACGTGGTGACCGTCGATACCTCGCGCGGTGCTTCGCGCTCAGCGCGGACCGCACTGTCGGACCTCGGCAACGTCTCAGTCGTCACCGATTCGGTGCGTCGTGCGCTTGCGACGCAGTCCCAACGTGCCGACGTGGCGGTGCTGGACCCACCGCGATCTGGTGCCGGTCGTGAGGTGATCGACCTGCTGGCGGCTGCCGAGGTTCCGCGGATCGTCCACATCGGTTGCGAGGCAGCGTCATTCGCTCGCGACGTGGGACTGTATGTGGCCCACGGCTATCAGGTGGACGAACTGCGGGTGTTCGACTCCTTCCCGCTGACCCACCACATCGAGAGCGTCGCGGTGCTGACGCGGTAGCACCGCGACGTCCTCGTCTCAACCCGCGGTGTGCGGACCGAACTCGTTGGCGATGACAGACACGCTGTTGGCGGGAAAACCGCCTCGGCGGGCGTGCTCGCGGATCGCATCTTCGTCATCGGCCTCGTGTACGCAGTAGATCTTGTCGCCGGCGACATAGCTGGTGATCCAGCGATACGGCACGCCGAGGGACTCGACGACGTCGTTGGACTTGCCTGCGATCGTGGCCAGTTCCGCTTCACTGAGGTCGCTGGCGCCGGGGATCTCCCGCTCGATGACATAGCGCTTCATGGCTTCCTTCATTCCTGTTTCGTAGTGACGGCCACGACGGTGTGTCGGGCAGGACCAACGTTGCGGGATCGGGCGGTCCTGCACATGGGGAGAAGTTCCCTATCTTGTTTTGGCGCTATTTGTGCTGTTCGGAGCGGTAGATAGCACCTACTATCGAGCCGTGGCGCTCGCCGATCGTGAACACGAGCTCGGCGAGATCATCGCCAGAGCCGACGACGCGCGGGCCGGCCGGGGCGGCATGCTTATCGTGTCGGGAGAGTCCGGGGCGGGAAAGACGGCGTTCGTGGAGACGTTCGTCGATCGCTGGGTCCGAGACGAGCGTGTGCTGTGGGGGGCGTGCGACCCACTCCCGACCCCGCGACCGCTCGGCCCGATTCACGACTTCGCGCACCGGCTGGCACCGGCACGCAGACGGTCCTGGCCGAAAGCGAGCAGCCTTACGACATTTTCGCCGCCGTTTACGACGACTTACGTGCCGCGCCGTCGGTGCTCGTCATCGATGACCTGCACTGGGCGGATCAGGGCACGATCGATCTTCTGAGGTTTGTGTTGCGGCGCATCGCGCAGACGCGCTCCCTGGCCGTCGGGATCCTCCGTGACGACGAGGTCGGTGTCAGCCACCCTCTGCGCGCGCTGCTCGGCGACGCCGCACGATCGACGCGTGCCGCATCGCTGCAGTTGCCACCGCTGAGCCTGCATGCGGTCGAGCGCCTCGTCGGTGAGAACGCCGTCGATCCCGCGTGGCTTCACCGCGTCACCGGCGGCAACGCCTTCTTCGTATGCGAGATGCTCGAGCATCAGCAGGCTTCCGGCCCGGACATGGATCTGCCGACCACGGTTCGAGACGCCGTACTGGCACGCACCTCGGATCTCGACGCCGCGGCGTGGGACGCCCTGAACCTGCTCACCTGCTCGCCGGGTGCGGTGCCGGACCGGCTGCTCACGGACCTGGGCGTGACGCTGCCCGCATTGCGTTCGCTCGACGACGCCGGACTGATCCGCAGGAGCGCACGCGGGGTGGCGTTCCGTCACGACCTGTGCCGGATGGCGATCGGCAGCGTCATCCCGCCGGGCGCCGAGGCCGGCCTGCACAGACGGCTGCTCGACGCGTACGAGGCGACGTCACACGTCGACCCGGCGGTGCTGACCCACCATGCACTCGGTGCAGACGACGTCGAGCGGACACGTCGGGCCGCCTACGCCGCCGGTATCGCGGCCGCTCGGTCGGGCGCGCATACCCAGGCCGCCGAGTTCTTCACCACGGCGCTGGACCATGGCGGACCGCTGCCGACCACGGACGAGGCGGAGCTGCTCGAGCTGCTCGCGTGGGAGTTCTACCTCATCGACCAGCTGCCCGGTGCGATCTCCGCCTGCCAACGCGCGATGCGTATGCGACAGGAGTTGGGCGAGTCGGCGGCGGTGAGTGCGAACCATCACTCGCTTGCGGTGTACCAGTGGTACAACGCCAACCGCGATCTCTCCGAAAGTCATGCCGCCGAAGCGATGACCGTGCTCGACGCCGAAAGCGGCGATGCGGAGCAACTCGTCCAGCTCGGTCACGCGTTCGCCATGCAGGCCTACCTTGCGGTGCAGGCGAGTGCACTGGATCGAGCCAAGACGTTGGCGGCCCGTGCACGCGAAATCGCCGACAAGACCGGCGATTCAGCCTTGACGATACGAGTGCGACTGATCGAGAACTACGGTGTCGTGCTCAACGGCGATGACTCCGGGCGGGACGAGATACTGTCGATTCTCGACTCCGCGCCGAAACATATCGATGAGTTGTATTCCGGCGGCTGGAGCAACATCACCTACTTCGACGTCGAGCAGCGGAGGCTGGACGTCGCGGCAGACCTGCTCGACGTCTCCATCCCGTTGATGCTCGAACACGATCTTCCGATCTGTCGGGTGTGGCAGATCGGTTCGCGCGCCAGACTGCAGTTGATGGTGGGCGAGTGGGACGATGCGGTCGCCGACGCCGAACTCGTGTTGGATGCGCCGAGCGCGCCGCTGGCGAGGACATGGCCGTCGCTCATTCGGGCGCTGGTGGACCTGCGCAGGCACGGAGCGGGATCGGCCTCGCTCAACGACGCCTGGCAACTCGCGTGCCGGTTCGCCGAGCCGATCCGCATGTTGCCGGTCGCTGCGGCGATCGCCGAGCTGTGCTGGGTGACGGGCGTGTCCGACGACCGGATGCCCCAATGCCGCGGGCTGCTGGCCGGCGGGCCTATTGCCGGTTTGGAGTGGTCCCGTGGCGAATTGGCGGTGTGGCTGCGGCGGCTGGGTGAGGACGTCGATGTGACCGGCATAGCTGCGCCGTACCGGTTGGTCCTCGACGGAGCGTATGAGGCGGCAGCCGATGAGTTCCACCGTCTTTCGATGCCGTACGACGCGGCGCTCGCGCTCGTCGACTCCGGCGATCCCGCGAACGCGGCTCGTGCGCTCGACATCCTCGACCGACTGGGTGCCGACGCGATCGCGGCCAAAATCCGCCGCGATCTCCGCTCGCAAGGGGTCTCCGCGGTGCCCGCGCGCAGGCGTGCCGCGACGCTGGCCAATGCCGCGGGTCTGACCGCCCGCCAAGTCGAGGTGCTGCGCCTGCTCAATGACGGCCTCACCAATGCCGAACTCGCCGAGCGGTTGTACCTTTCGGTCAAGACGGTCGACCATCACGTGTCGGCGATTCTCGCCAAGCTCGAGGTGGGCAAGCGGCGCGACGCGGTGCGGCGAGCGCGGGAACTGGGCATCCTCGCGACGGCGGATTCAGCCCCCGCCGAAGTGTCGCTGTAGCCGTCGCTGCCGGTGCCCGAACAGCGCGCCGATGCCCGCCGCGACGACCGGCGTCAGCAGGCGCAGTGGCCCCCGGAGTTCGAATGTGAGGCGGTCGCGCACAAGGGTTTTGGCAGCGCCGTCCGGTTCGAGGGTGCGCTCGTGGCGCCAGAGCCGCATCGACAGCATCGTCGATTCCTCGTGAAAGCCGCGACCCGGAAAGAGCTCGGCGATCATCAAGTTGTCGTAGTCGAAGGGCAGCACGCCGAACAGCCGCATCCAGCAGCGGCCGATCGGGGTGCCGACCGGGATGTTATCCACCGTCAGTGACTTCGCGCCACGCGGCATCGACATGGTCATCCACGGCCGCAGTTCGTCATTGATGCCCTCCGGCGTGATGATGCGTTCCCACACCTGCTCGGATGGGGCGTCGACGATGCTCTGCCGTTCGACGATCATGGTGAGTCGACGGTAACCGGGAGGGCCGCGCGATGGTGGTCTACGTTTCGCCGGCTAGCGGTCGGACTGCTGGCGCCAGCGGTCCAGGAGCGCAGGAATCTCGTCGAGAAGGAAGGCGTAGAAGTCGCGCATCTGCGTGAGCCGGCGCCGGGCCAGCGCTGTCACCCTCGGTGGCTTCGATCCCCGCCTCGGCGGCCGCTTGCATGGCCCCGATCACCTCGTTCTGGTTGGTGTACAGGACCGCCCAGGCGTCGTCGCGGAGCCGATAGTGGTCTCGGCGGCTGGCCGGCGCGGGCACCCGCTCGACCAAGCCCACGGACGTCAACATCTTGACCGCGCCCGATATCGAGCCCGGGCTGGCCCGCAACCGGTCTGCAAGTTCCCCTGCGGTAATCGTCGGCTGCTCGGTGAACAGCAGAGTGGCCAGCACGCGAGCGGTCATGCGTTGCAAGCCCATGGTTGGAGAGGACGAGCGCGAGCTGTTCGGCTGCATCCTGGTGATTTGGGTCGTCGGCCACGCGCGGACCCCTTTGGCTCTTCAGTAATCTCTGAAATTTCAGTATAGTCGCGCTTGGCGCTCCGGGAAGTCTGGTCGGAACTTGATACCCGTCTCGATCGGAAGGGGTCGACCGGCATGGATACCGTCAGTGCAGCCACATCAGCGACGCGACCGAAGTGATCCGCGTTCGCGGACTGACATTCACCTACCCGAAGGCAGCCGAGCCGGCGGTGCGCGGCATGGATTTCACGGTCAGTAGCGGCGAGATTTTCGGGTTTCTCGGGCCCAGCGGTGCGGGGAAGTCGACGACGCAGAAGCTTCTGATCGGTCTGCTGCGCGGTCACGGCGGGGAGGCCGCGGTGTGGGGGAAAGATCCGCTGGCCTGGGGATCCGACTACTACGAGCGCATCGGTGTCTCCTTCGAGCTGCCGAATCACTACCAGAAGCTCACCGGCCTGGAGAATCTGCGGTTCTTCGCGTCGCTCTACTCCGGCGAAACGGCGGACCCGATGGCTCTGCTGGACGCGGTGGGCCTGGCCGACGACGCCAACACGCGAGTTGGCAAGTATTCCAAGGGAATGCAGATGCGGCTGACGTTCGCGCGGTCGCTGGTCAACAACCCGGAGCTGCTGTTCCTCGACGAACCGACGTCGGGCTTGGACCCGGTCAACGCGCGCAAGGTCAAGGACATCATCTTGGGCCTGAAAGCGCGTGGCCGCACAATCTTTCTGACGACCCACGACATGGCCACCGCCGACGAGCTGTGCGACCGGGTGGCGTTCGTCGTCGACGGACGCATCGAGGCACTGGACACTCCCGCCGAGTTGAAGATTGCGCGGGGCCAGCGCCTCGTCCGCGTCGAATATCGCGGCGAGAACGGGCGTCTCGAGACGGCCGAGTTCGACATGGACGGCCTGGTCGACGACGGTGCATTCCACACCCTGCTGCGCAACCATCACGTCGAGACCATTCACAGCCGGGAGGCCAGCCTCGACGATGTGTTCGTCGAGGTCACCGGGCGGCGGTTGTCATGACCCGGTTTGCGAACGCGCTTCGGTTGGAGTTGACGCTTCAGAGTCGGCAGGGCTTTCTCTACGCGGCGATCTTCTCCGGACTCATCTGGCTGTCGGTGCTGTTGCCGATGTCGCGCAGTCTGCGCCCGGTGGCCGAGCCCTACATCCTGTTGGGCGACACGTGCATCATCGGGTTTTTCTTCGTCGCGGGCACAGTGTTCTTCGAAAAACAGGAGCGCACCCTGAGCGCGGTCGTCTCTACCCCGCTGCGGTTCTGGGAATACCTGGCCGCGAAGCTGACCCTTCTTGTTCTGATCTCCCTCCTCGTGGCGATCGTCGTACCGACGATCAGTCACGGATTCGGCTACCGCCCTTTGCCTTTGGTGGTTGCGGTAGTGCTTGGGACGCTACTGATGCTCCTCGTCGGGTTCGCCACGTCGCTGCCGTTCGCGTCGATCAGCGACTGGTTCTTGGCGGCGACCATCCCACTCGCCGTGATGACGGTCCCGCCCGTCCTGTACTACTCGGGAGTATGGCCGAGTCCGCTGGCATATCTGATCCCCACGACCGGACCGCTGCTGCTGTTCGGTGAGGCCTTCGGCCAAATCAGCCTCGCGCCGTGGCAGGTCGGATACGCAGTGGCGTACCCGATGCTGTGTGTCGTAGGCCTGTGGTGGGCGGCCAAAGTCCTGTTCGTGCGCCATGTCGTCGCGCGGTCAGGAGGAATGTGATGACGACTATTGGTGCAAGGGCGCTGGTTGCATTCGGCCGCAACGATATCCGCGGCACCTACCGTGATCCGCTGTTGGTGATGATCGTCGTCGCCCCAGTCATCTGGACCACCGGCGTCGCGTTCCTTACCCCGCTGTTCACCGAGATGCTGGCCAGGCGCTACGACTTCGACCTCGTTCCCTACTACCCGTTGGTGCTCACCGCGTTCCTGCTGTTGACGAGCATCATCATTGTCGGCGGGCTGGGCTCGTTCCTCGTCCTGGACGAGGTCGACGCAGGCACGCTGGCCGCGCTGCGGGTCACCCCAGTCCCGCTACGTGATTACTTCGGCTATCGGGCAGCCACGGTCATCGTGGTGACAACGGTGTACGTGATCGCGACCACCTCGTTCAGCGGGCTACTCGCGCCGGGCATGCTTCCGGCGTTGATCCCGATCGGGTTGCTTTCGGGCCTGTCGGCCGTCGTGTGCCTGCTGCTGATCGTCGCGGTGGCCAGCAACAAGATCCAGGGTCTTGCAATGGTGCGCGCCCTCGGCATGCTCATCGCCGGGCTGCCGTGCCTGCCGTGGTTCATCGATTCCGCGTGGAATCTCGCGTTCGGTGTGTTGCCGCCGTATTGGGCGGCCAAGGCGTTCTGGGTCGCGAGCGACCACGGCACCTGGTGGCCGTACGTGGTTGGCGGCGTGGTGTATAACGTGGCCGTCGCCTGGCTCTTGTTGCGGCGCTTCCTGGCCAAGAACACGTGAGGGTATAGGCCTAGTCGCGAAGGCTGGCCAGGAGCTCGTAGAGCGCCCAGCCGAACAGTGCTGTCATCAGAGCGATCTCGCGCCACGCGAGCGCTGGGGCGGGCCTGTATGGCATAGGACATGATCTTCCGTGGTGCAGCTTCGGGTTCGGGTGCCTGTCGGCGGTCAGCGGTTCGGTGAACCGGTGGAAGAAGATCTGGATGATAAGCATCCCGACGACCAGGCCGGTGATGAAGCTGAGCTGGCTGCATATCGGTAAGGAAGAGAAGGACGACGAGCGCGACGATGATGACGAACGTGACAGCTGTCGTAGATGCTGATGATGCGGCCGTCGCGCCGGTAGTAGGCCGCGATCCGGGTGATCCGGGTCGGGTAAGGCACCGAGGAACCCGACTGCGAACTTCACCAGTCCCTGTAGGCAGAAGGCAATCAGTAGGATCAGTAAGTACGACCGACAGATACTCCTAGCCGAAGACGAAATACCGCAACCACAAATAGAGCGCCGACAGCGCGATCGACACCACCGTCACCACCGCGCCCTTGCGGGTGAACTCCCAAAACGAGATGGGATTGCTCTGCGCGGCGCGGCGATTCCGAGCATCACGACATTGGCGCTGGCGCCTACAGCGGTCAGGTTGCCGCCGAAATCGGCGCCGAGCGCCAGCGCCCACCACAACGCGTCCGGGTGGACGAGATCGGGCATGCTCGCGGCCAGCTCGCTGACGATCGGTGTCATAGTCGCGACGTAGGGAATGTTGTCGATGATGCCGGAAACCGGCGCGGAAACACCGAGGATCAGCATCGACGTCAGCAGCGGATCCCCGCCGGTCACGTCGATCGCCGGCCGGGCCATTTCGGCGACGACACCGGTCTTCACCAGCGCGCCGACCATGACGAACAGGCCGGCGAAGAACAGCAGCGTTTCCCACTCGACGCTGGCCAGGTAGTCGGATTGCTCGAGCCGGGAGATCAGGATCAGGATCCTGCGCCAACCAGAGCGACGACGGACGGTTCGATGTGCAGCACCGAATGGGCGATGAATGCGGCGAAGACCGAGACCAGCACGACCCCGCATTTGATCAGCAGCACGCGGATCGCGGATGGCCTCGCGCTCGTTCAGCGACATGACGTCGGCGACACGATGCGGCATCGACGTCGAATGAGCCACGGAACAGCCGCGGCAGCATGGCCATGAAAACGACCATGACGATGATCACGATCGGCGTCATGTGGATCAGAAAGTCGTTGAACGTCAGGCCCGCCCGGCTGGCGATGATGATGTTCGGGCGGGTCGCCGACCAGCGTCGACGCGCCGCCGATGTTGGACGCGAACACCTCTGCGATCAGGAACGGCACCGGGTTGATCTCGAGCCGATCGCACACCAGCAGCGTGACCGGCGCGATCAGCAGGACCGTGGTGACGTTGTCCAGCAACGCCGACGCGACCGCGGTGACCAGGACCAGCAGGATCATGATCCGCAGCGGCGAACCTTTCGCGCGCTTGGCGGACCAGATCGCGATGTACTCGAAGACACCAGTCTGGCGCAGCACGCCGACGATGATCATCATCCCCAGCAGCAGAAAGATTACGTCCCAGTCGATTCCGGTCTCACGGGAGAAGAAGACGTCGTCGGAGCCGACGACACCGAGAGCGAGCACGATCGCCGCGCCGCATAGTGCGACGAGCGTCTTGTTGACGCGATCGCTGGCGATGAGGGCATACGCGACCACGAATACGGTGACCGCAGATGGCAGCCATCGACTAGTGCTTCAGTGCGGCGGCGAGCAAGCGCGATGCGGTGATGACCCCGAGCATCTTCTGATCCTTTATGACGGCGATCAGTGGGCTCCGGTGGCGCGCCATGAGGGCGGCCACCTCGATGATGGTGTCGTCCGCCTTGGCCGGCGGCACGTCGGTTAAGTGTTCTGGTAACACCTCACGGACCGATTTGCCGGCCAGCTTCTCGGCCGCGCGGTCGGCCCACGATTCGTTGATCACACCGGCCAGCGATGGATCGTCCTGAACGTATGTGGGCACGATGAAGCGCACCACCTGCGATGCGGGAAGCACTGCATACGGCCGCCCGGATGTGTCGGTGACGACGATCCCGGGCAGACGATGCTCGGCGAGCATCCGGGCAGCATCTAGAGCATTGGAGTCGATGGTTACCACCGGAAATTCCTCGACCATGTCCTCGGCGTGCATATCAGCACGATACGACGGTGTTGATCACTGTCTGCTCCCTTCATGTAGTCAGATCGCGGCGTGAGTAGCCGGCGATGCCGACAGCCACCGCGATCGCACCGATCACGACGAACGCGGCGAGGCCCGCCCAGTTCGGCGGCGCGTTTGGCACTGCGCCGAGGTGGGCGAACGGTGACAGGTTCTCCACCCACTCCGGCGCGTGAACGCTTTGCGTGACAACATCGAGCAGAAATCCTCCCGCGACGGGCACGGCTCCGATCGCTGCGACGGCGGACGGCAACCACCCGACCGCCAATGTGGCGGCCCCGACCGCCAGCAAGGCGATCGGCACCGAATTCAGGGCACCGGTAAGTGCTTCACCGACAGTGAATGGGGCGCCGGTGATCGCCGTGCCGGTCCAGATCGCCAGCCCGGCTATCACGTGCAGCACGACAACCCCAATAGCGACAATTGTAATCTCATTGCATGCCAAGTGGTTTCGCGGTACCGGAGCCGACAACACCGGTGTCCAGCGTCGGGCCCTCTCGTCGGCAATCATCGCAGCAAGCCGAGTGGCGGCGTACAGGCCCGTGGCAATGGACAGCAAGGCGAAGAGCGCAGCGGCGAACCCGTTCGCCGAGTTGAGGCCTCCGAAGCCGGCAGATGCGGCCAGGTCCGCGAAGCGCCGATTGCTGTCGAAGAACTCGAGTATCGATGCGATGAGCGCTCCGAGGAGAAGGTAGTACGCCGCGATGCCAATGGCCCATCCAACGGTCGGTCGTATTGCGCGGCGGACCGCGAATCCCAGGACCGATCCCAACAGCCCGGTCCGAGGCGTGCGTCGAGTCGGCAGCGCCACCAGCCCGCCGCCCACATCCCGGCGCACCGCGGCGACCACAGCGGCCACCGCGAACCCGACTGCCAGGCATGCCAGGACGACGAGCGGGGCGGCCCTGTTGTCGGCGTACGGTGCGGCAAGGGTGGTGAGCCCGAACGGGGTTGTCCACGCCAACCAGGCCAGCTGATGCACGCCGTCCGCGAGCATCCGCACCGCGAGCCACATACCGAGCAAGCCCACGGTGACACCGACCGCCCCCGACCTCGTCGGCATGATCTGCGCCGCGAATACGCCTGCGCTGGCGAAGGTGGTGGTGACGCCCAGAACCGCGGCGGCATAGACCACCGCGCCGGTGGCGTCAGTGCCCGCGGCCACCAAGGCTGCGCCGATCCCGACTGCGATGAGCGAAGCAGCCAGGGCCAATGCTGCCGCAGCGCGCAGCACCATGTCGACCATACGAACCCGCCCGGCAAGCAGCAGATCGGAACGACCGGCATCCTCTTCGCCGCGAGTGATGCGGGTGGCCGCACAGCAGGACTCCAGACACTTGAGAGCACAAGAACCGGCAGCCCGGTGCGCCACACGGTGAATCCCCCAGCGTCATCGAGTGCGACAGGTGGACCGAAAAGAATTCGGATAGATGGGTTTTCGGTGAGCGCCCGCAACCCCGACGCATCAATCGAGCCCTGAAAGGTCGTCTGATACTGGACCGCGACGACCGCCGACATTCCCGCGCAAACCGCGGCAACGGTCAGTGCACCGCGGCGGATCTGCTGCACAGCCAACTTTCCAATGACACGGGCCGGAACCTTTGGCGCAGCGATCGCCGCGCGAGTGGGCACTAAAGCGGAGGTCATCGCGTCGCCTCGCCGTAATAGTCGAGGAAGATCTCCTCCAGCGTCGGCTCGTGCATCACCAGCGTGGTCACCTCCGCCGATGCGAGCGCCCGCAGGGCCGGTGCGGGTGGTCCGGACAGGCTGAACCGCACTCGCTGCCCATCCATTGGCTCGATGTTCGATAGCCCAACGATGTTGTCCAGTGGGGGCATTGGGCCCGCAAAGGAGACTTCGACAACGGTTCGACGGAGTCGGCGCAGATCGGCGATTGTGTCGATCTCGACCAGCCGACCTGCCCGCAGAATTCCCACTCTGTCGCACAGCGCTTCGACCTCTGCGAGCTGGTGGGAGCTAAGGAACACGCTTTGACCCCGTTCCCGGGCCTGCATGACGCAGCGGCGAAATTCGCGCTCCATCAAGGGATCCAGACCGCTGGTCGGCTCGTCGAGTACCAGTAGCGGCGCCCGGGTGGCGAACGCGGCGACCAATGAGACCTTCTGCCGGTTGCCGGTGGAATATGTCCTGCCCGGTCTGTCCAGATCTAGATTCAAAGCGGTCGACAAGCTCCGTGCGGTACGCGTAGGTCGATGCCCGGTCCGACATTGCTGAGCAGTTCCAGGATTTCGGCGCCGGTCAGGTTCGGCCAAAGGGCGACGTCGGCAGGCACATACGCGACGTGGCGGTGCGCACGTCGGACGTCACCGGCCGGGACACCGAAGATCTCGGCATTGCCGCCGCTCGGACGAAGAAGTCCGAGAAGAACGCGAACTGTCGTGGACTTTCCCGCGCCGTTGGGGCCGAGGAATCCGAACACCTCGCCCGGTGCGACGGTCAGGCTCAGGTCTTCGACGGCGACGATGCCGCCGAAACGCTTGGTCAGGCTGTTGATACGGATTGCAAAGTTGAGATCGATGCTGCCACGCACCGTCGAATGAGCGTGCACGGAATGCCTTTCGCAGTCGGGTCAGTGACTGCCGACCCGACTTCCCGGCGCACCAAGGCTGGAATCTACTCTCGCAGGTCATTTCGCACCAGTGCTTTAAGATCGGGCCAATGCCAACGGGTTTGCGACTGCTGACGCGCGGCTCGTGGTTGGAGACGCAGCGATTCACCGAAGTCCTCCGCAAGGAGACGGTCGGTGGGGTTCTGCTGTTGGTGGCATCGGGCGCCGCCTTGGTATGGGCGAACTCACGGTGGTCGTCGACGTACCGGGCGATGTCTGAATTCCAGGTTGGCCCCGAATCGCTGCATCTGCACCTGAGTATTTCGGAGTGGGCGGCCGACGGGCTGCTGGCGATTTTCTTCTTCGTCGTCGGGCTGGAACTCAAGCGCGAGTTCGTGGCGGGCGATCTTCGTGACCCGAGGCGGGCCGCGTTGCCTATCGCAGCGGCCATCGGCGGGATGATCGTGCCCGCCGCCTTCTATATCGGAATCAACGTCGCCGCCGGGCACCCCGAAAATATCGATGGGTGGGCGGTGCCGATCGCGACCGACATCGCGTTCGCACTCGCCGTACTGGCGGTGCTGTCCACGCACCTACCGTCGGCGTTGCGCACCTTCCTGCTGACCCTCGCGGTCGTCGACGATCTGCTCGCCATCACCGTGATCGCCGTGTTCTTCACCGACCATCTCTCCATTGGTCCGCTGGCGCTTGCGCTCGTCCCGATCGGGCTGTTCGCGCTGGCGGTGCAGCGCGGTGTGCACCACTGGTGGCTGTTGGTTCCGCTGGCCGTCGCCGCCTGGGCGCTGGTGCATGCCAGCGGTGTGCACGCCACCGTCGCGGGGGTCCTGCTCGGATTCGCGGTGCCGGTGCTCGGTCGCCACGGGCGTCCCACCGCCGAGCTTTTCGAACACACCACGCGGCCGGTGTCGGCGGGCTTCGCGGTCCCTGTGTTCGCCTTCTTCGCGGCGGGCGTGACGGTGGGCGGCTGGTCGGGGCTCGGCGCATCGCTACTGCACCCGATCACCGACGGCGTCATCGCCGGCTTGGTTCTTGGCAAACCCCTCGGCGTCTTCGCCACCGCATTCCTCTTGGCCAAGTTCACCCACGCCAGCCTGGACGACGACCTCGCGTGGCGCGACGTACTCGGCGTCGCGCTGCTCGCTGGGATCGGGTTCACAGTTTCGTTATTGATCGGCGAGTTGGCCTTCGGTCACGGCACCGCAGCGGGAGTCGACGTCAAGATCGGTGTGCTAGTCGGGTCTGTTGTCGCAGGTCTGTTGGCCGCAGTGGTTTTGCTGAGTCGCAACGCCGCCTACCGGCGCATTCACGACCTCGAAACGCTGGACGCCGACCACGACGGAGTGCCCGACATCTACCGCACTCAGCAGGACTGACGGTGGCATCCGTGCGTACACTGACGGAATGCTTGAACAGATCCGCGGTCCCGCCGATCTGCAGCACCTGACCCAGTCACAGCTAAGTGATCTGGCCAATGAGATCCGACAGTTCCTGATCCACAAGGTCGCTGCAACCGGTGGGCATCTCGGCCCCAACCTCGGAGTGGTCGAGCTCACGCTCGCACTGCACCGGGTGTTCGACTCGCCGCACGATCCGATCGTCTTCGACACCGGCCACCAGGCCTATGTGCACAAGATGCTGACCGGTCGCTGCCACGAGTTCGACACCCTGCGTAAGAAGGACGGCCTTTCGGGCTACCCGTCGCGCGCGGAGAGCGAGCACGACTGGGTGGAGTCCAGCCACGCCAGCTCGGCGCTGTCCTATGCCGACGGGCTGGCCAAGGCCTTCGAGCTGACCGGGCACCGCAACCGCCACGTTGTCGCTGTCGTCGGTGACGGCGCGCTCACCGGCGGCATGTGCTGGGAGGCGCTGAACAACATCGCCGCGGCACGCCGCCCGGTCGTGATCGTTGTCAACGACAACGGTCGCAGCTACGCCCCGACCATCGGAGGATTCGCCGATCACCTTGCAGCGCTGCGGCTGCAGCCCGGCTACGAGAAGCTGCTGGAGAGGGGCCGCAGCGCGGTCCGCGGCATGCCCGTCATCGGCGAGCTCTGCTACCAGTGCATGCACAGCGTCAAGGCGGGCCTGAAGGACGCACTCTCCCCGCAGGTGATGTTCACCGACCTCGGCCTGAAATACGTCGGGCCGATCGACGGCCACGACGAGCACGCGGTGGAGCTCGCGCTTCGCCACGCCCGCGGCTTCAACGCGCCGGTGGTCGTGCACGTCGTCACCCGCAAGGGCATGGGCTATGGGCCTGCCGAAGCCGACGAGGCCGACCAGATGCACTCCACGGGCGTCATCGATCCGGAGACCGGCCAGGCCACCAAGGTGCCCGGACCGGGCTGGACTTCGACGTTCTCCGAGGCGCTGATCAACTACGCCGCCAAACGCCGCGACATCGTGGCGATAACCGCCGCCATGCCGGGGCCCACGGGGCTGACCGCGTTCGGGAAGCGGTTCCCGGACCGGTTGTTCGACGTCGGCATCGCCGAGCAGCACGCGATGACGTCGGCGGCCGGCCTGGCGATGGGCGGTCTGCACCCGGTGGTGGCGATCTATTCGACATTCCTGAACCGGGCGTTCGACCAGATCATGATGGACGTCGCACTGCACGAGCTGCCGGTGACGTTGGTGCTCGACCGGTCCGGCGTCACCGGGCCCGACGGCGCCAGCCACAACGGCATCTGGGACCTGTCGATGCTGAACATCGTGCCCGGCATGCGGGTGGCCGCGCCGCGCGACGCCGCCCGGCTCTACGAAGAACTCGGCGAAGCGCTCGATATCGACGGGCCTACCGCGATCCGGTTCCCCAAAGGTGATGTGGGCCAGGACATCCCCGCGCTCAAGCGCAGAGACGGCGTCGACGTGCTCGCCGTCCCTGCCGAGGGCCTGTCCGACGAGGTGCTGTTGGTGGCGGTCGGGCCGTTCGCGTCGATGGCCAAGGCCGTCGCCGAACGGCTGCGCAACCAGGGCATCGGCGTGACGGTGGTCGATCCACGGTGGGTGCTGCCGGTGCCCGACGCGATCGCCGAGTTGGCGAAGGCGCACAAGCTGGTGGTCACGTTGGAGGACAACGGTGTTCGCGGTGGCGTTGGCTCGGCCGTTTCGGCCGCGTTGCGCCGCGCCGAGATCGATGTGCCCTGCCGCGACGTCGGGTTACCGCAGGAGTTCCTGCCGCACGCATCACGTGGTGAGGTGCTCTCCGACGTCGGCCTGACCGATCAGAACATCGCCCGCCAGGTCACCGGCTGGGTGGCCGCACTGGGCAGTGCTGTCTCCGAGGACGAGGTCAGTCAGCAGCTCGACTGAGCGACCGTACTCAGCTGAGCGTGACCCTGCCCGCCTCCCCCAACGTCGTCGTCTTGCGTGGCTGCTCGAAGACCACTTCGGCGCTTCGCGGCCGTTGATCTGCAGGGTCGCGATCGTGTTC
The DNA here is from genome assembly GCA_963713225.1 of uncultured Actinomycetota bacterium. Taxonomy (GTDB): domain Bacteria; phylum Actinomycetota; class Actinomycetes; order Mycobacteriales; family Mycobacteriaceae; genus Mycobacterium. Next base: position 452,605 of record CAVQLB010000012.1, read on the forward strand.
CCGAACAGTGGACCGCACACGTCGCGCCACGTCATCGGGGGCGACGGCACTCCACGCCGACGCACCCACCAGCGGATGACCGCGGCGGCTGGTCGGGTCCAGCCGAGCATGAACACCGGCTTGATGAACAGGGGCACGTAGTTGTGCACCGGCGAACACACCAGCTGGTGGACGGTCGACCCACCCGGTGGTACGCCGTCAAGTTCGGCGCGCGCGGCGTAGCTGTGGTGTACGTCGCCCGACAGCACGCTGATCGTGGCCGGGCCGTCGGGGTGGTTGGCGATCCTGTGCGATCATCTCGCCCATCCGCACGAAGGATTTGTAGAACGCCGCCCAGTGTTCGAAATCGCCTGCTCTGCGAAGTTTCTCACCCAGTCTGCCTCGCCAGCCGGCTCGGTCGGCTGCCCGCTCGTTGAGCGCCTCCAGGTCGCCGATGGCCGGCGGCATCAACCACGGTACCGACGAGGCGAGCATCAGATGGTCGAGCTCCTCTGGGTCTTCCTCGGCCATGGACTCCAGCCAGTCGAACTCGTTCTCGCCGATCATCATGCGTTGACCCGATTCGAGGATCCGGCCGTTGCGGGAGTCGACCATGATCAGCCGTGTGCGCCCGAGGTCCCAGCGATAGCTGAACCGCACACCTTTGTTGCAGTCGACCTCGCGGTCGGCTCGGTCGGCCAGCTCGGCGAGGTGCGTCCAGGAATCGCCCTCGGCCGCGACGAGACGTTGGTAGTCCTCGTTGTCGGCCAGTTCGGTCGGGTTCAGGTTGCCCAGGTGCTGATAAACCCAGTAGGACGCCAGCCCGGCCCGCAAGCGGTCATGCCACCACGGCATCGTCGCCATCTCCGCGCGCCAGGACGCCGAGGTGTTCCAGTCGTCGCGGATGTCGTGGTCGTCGAAGATCATCGCCGTGGCGACGGTCGACATCAGCCACCGGATCTCGGGGTCACCCCAGGAGTGCCGGTACAGCCGTTCGTATTCGCCGAAGCTGACGACCTCGTCCGGCGGGCGGTCACCGTGCCTGCTGTGGCGCCGCCGGTTCACGCGCCTCTGCTCGTCGGGAGGAAGCTCGTCCGCGTAGAGCTGATCACCGAGCAGGATCAGGGCATCAGGCCACTGGTCGATCGGGAGCCCGGTCATCCGCGTCACATAACAGTCCAGCGCGTCGTGCTTCAGCTTCTTCTCGATCTTCTTGACTTCGGTCTTCGGGTAGCGGCATGACCCGAAGATGGCGCGCAGTCGGTGTGCACTCGCGGGTCCCCGGGTGCGGATAACGCTGGGCGGGAACTTCGAGAACACCTCGTCGTCGATGGGCCACGCCGTCTTGCCATCGAGGCTGACCTGGTACTCGGTCACGCTGTCGGGGGTCAGTCCCGTCACCAGGACAAGGGCGAAATGATAGCCCTGCACCTCGAAGGTCCTTGTCGAACAGCCGAGAATCTCGACGGTGCAGGCGTTTTCGGTTTGCACCCAGACTAGGGCGGTCGTTTCGGAAACGTGCCGCAGCGCTGGCCCCAGGAGCAATCCCATCGAATCGACCCTAGGGCAGATTCGATTACTCCGCGGCCGCCTGCTGAGATCCGTCGAGCGCAGCGGCCAGCACGGGCACGACGAGTTCGCGCTGCCACTGCCGGGCCTGCGCATCGCGTAAGAAGTCGTCGACTGCCGCTTCCGTGTCGCCCGCAGGCTGCCAGTCCCAGCACAACCGCCGCACCACGTCCGGGGTGACCAGATTCTCCGCGGGCACCGAAACCCGTTCGGACAACTCGGCGAGGCCGGCGCGGGCGGCTTCCAGCCGCGCGGCCGCCTCGGGCTTTCGTCTGGCCCACCGCGATGCGGGAGGTGGGCCGTTCTGCGGTTCGGATATCTCCGGCGGGTCCTGGTTGTCGCGGGCCAGCGCCAGCGCGTCGAGCCAGACCTGCGCGGTGCGGCGCTGCCGGGACCCGCCGAAGATCGGCAGTGCGGTGAGTTCGTCGACGTTTTTGGGGTCGACGGTCGCAGCGTTGATGATCGCGGCATCGGGCAGGATGCGCCCCGGCGCGATGTCACGCCTACGGGCGATGTGGTCCCGGGTCGCCCACAGCTCACGAACTGCGGCCATCGCGCGGCGATCGCGGACCTTGTGAATGCCCGACGTACGCCGCCACCGGTCCCGTCGGGTTGGCGCGCCGACGAATGTGCGCAGATACTCGAATTCCTGTGCGGCCCAATCGGACTTGCCCTGCTCCTCCAGTACCGCCGCGACGGCTGCGCGCAGTTCGACGAGCACCTCCACGTCAAGGGCGGCGTAGTTGAGCCACTCGGGCGGCAACGGTCGCTTGGACCAGTCCGCCGCGCCGTGTCCCTTCGTCAGTCCCAGGCCGAGCAGTCGTTCGACCATGGTCGCCAGGTTCACCCGGTCATACCCGGCCAGCCGGCCGGCCAGTTCGGTGTCATAAAGCCTCGTCGGTGTCATGCCGATCTCGGCAAGGCACGGTAGGTCCTGGTCGGCGGCGTGCAGCACCCACTCGTCGGTGGCCAGCACCTCGGCGACCGGTGCGAGCGTGCTGAGCGGGTCGGAGCCATGGTTGACCGGATCGATCAGTACGGTGCCCGCACCCTCCCGGCGAATCTGCACCAGATACGCCCGGTTCGAGTACCGAAAGCCCGACGCTCGTTCGGCATCGACAGCGAATGGGCCGTGCCCAGATGCCAGAAGTGCTGCGGCCGAGCTGATTTCGGAGGGAGTGACGGAAAGTGCAGGCACGCCATCGGCCGGCGCAAGGAGCGGGGTGGCTTCGGGCTCGGCGGCATCCGTTGGCTCGGCCCCGGGGGAGTCGGCGTCGATCATCTCAGGCGCGGGTGCGAGATCCCAGGTCGGTCACCCCGGCCGGGGGAAGTCCGGCGGCGTGCTCGAGCACCTCGCAGAATGCGCGGACGTGCGGGCTCAGGTCCAGCGTCGTCGCCGTCCAGGATGCGCGCAGCTCCAGCTGGTGGGCGCGGGGTGGTCCGGAAATGTCGCCGTACCGCACGGACGTGGTCGCGGTGACGGTGCCGCCGAGCGCCGTGACGTTCGGGGTGTGCGACTCCAGCGCCTCGACCAGCCAGCTCCAGGCCACCTCGGGCAGTAGTTGGTCGATTGCCTCACTGGTGTCCAGGTCGGCCTGGACGTAGGCGACCAGCCGCATCGTGCCGTCCCAGGCCTCGGCGCCGTCGGGGTCGTGCAGCAGGATCAAACGTCCGAACGCATCTCCCTCGGACCGCTCGGGCACGATGGCGGTTTCCGGGTGCCGGACCTCGGCGCCCAGCGCGTAGCTGAACGGCGCAAGACGCTGCGGCGGCCGGATCGGGCCGAGCTCGATCTCCGGTCGCACGGTAGTGGCATTCATCGCCGCGACCGCTTCCTGGAACTGCGCCGGTTCGGCGGTGGTCACCGCCTTGACGGTAGACCATCTGAGCAGGCGCGTGTGCAGGCGCGCCGTAGTTGTGCCGGGTGGACGCCAAACACCCCCGGTCCGGGTCTCATGGCAGCATTGATGCCGATGAGCACCCGTCGTGAACTGCCGGAGTCGCCCTACTTGGCCGCCGCCTGCGGCCGCAAGCCGAGCCGGGTCCCGGTGTGGTTCATGCGGCAGGCGGGCCGTTCGCTGCCCGAGTACCGGGCGCTGCGTGCGCAGCACAGCATGCTCGCCGCCTGCTTCGAGCCGGAACTGGTCTGTGAGATCACCCTGCAGCCGGTGCGCAGGCACGGCGTCGACGCCGCGATCCTGTTTTCCGACATCGTCGTGCCGCTTCGCGCCGCAGGCATCGACCTGGACATCGTGCCCGACGTCGGGCCGGTGATCGAGCATCCGATTCGAACGCCCGCCGACATCGCCGCCATGAAACCACTTGAGCCACAACAGGTTGAGCCGATCGCCGATGCGGTGAAGCTTTTGGTGGCCGAACTGGGCGATGTCCCGTTGATCGGCTTCGCCGGTGCCCCGTTCACGCTGGCGTCCTATCTCGTCGAGGGTGGTCCGAGCAGGAACCACGAGCGCACCAAGGCGATGATGCTCGGCGAGCCCGACACCTGGCACGCGTTGATGGCAGCGCTGGCCGACCTCACGATCACCTTCCTGAAGACACAGCTGGACGCCGGCGTGGATGCCATCCAGATGTTCGACTCATGGGCCGGGACGCTGTCACTGGCCGACTACCGCACCCACGTGCTGCCGCACAGCAGCAGGGTGTTCGAGGCGCTGGCCGGGGCAAATGTGCCGATGACGCACTTCGGCGTCGGTACCGCGGAACTGCTCGGCGCGATGTCGCAGGCCGTGGCCCCCGCCGCAAACCCGGTGGTCGGCGTCGATTGGCGCACCTCGCTGACCGACGCTGCCGCCCGGGTGGCGCCAGGCACCGCCCTGCAGGGCAACCTCGATCCGGTCGTCCTGCTTGCGGGAGTGCCGGTCGCCGAGCGCGCGGCCCGCGCGGTCGTCGAGGACGGCCGCCGTGCGGTCGATGCGGGTGCCTCGGGCCACGTCTTCAACTTGGGCCACGGAGTGCTTCCGGCAACGGATCCGGGTGTCATCACCGAGGTGGTGGCATTGGTGCACTCGCTGTGAACGCGTCCTACTGCGTTGTCGGCGGAGGCATTTCAGGACTCGTCGCCGCATATCGACTGCGGGTCACCCTCGGTGACGAGGCGGACATCACGGTGCTCGAGCCCGCAGACCGGCTGGGTGGAGTGCTGCGCACCGAACAGGTCGGCGGGCAGCCGATGGACCTCGGCGCTGAAGCGTTCGTCGCCCGGCGACCCGAGGTACCGGCATTGCTCGCCGAGCTGGGCCTGGCGGGTTTGCAGGTCGGCACGACGGGGGTGCGGCCGCTGATCTACAGCCAGGGCCGACTGCACGAGATGCCGCGCGACACCCTCAACGGCATTCCGACCGACCCGTTGTCGGTATCGGGCCTGGTGGACGAGCGCACCATCCAGCGGATGGTCGACGAACCCGGACGGCCGCTGACGTGGCGGCCGGGCGCGGATCCCGCGGTCGCCGAGCTCGTCGGCGACCGGTTCGGCGACCAGGTGGTGACCCGCTCCGTCGACCCCCTGCTGGCGGGCGTGTACGCCGGGTCGGCCACGACCATCGGCCTGCGGTCGGCCGCCCCGACGCTGGCGGCGGTACTGGACCGGGGCGCCCGAAGCCTGACCGAAGCGGTCAGGGCTGCCCTGCCCCCGCCGACGGGTGTATCGGTGTTCGGGGCCATCGATGGCGGCTATGCGGTGTTGCTCGACGAGCTGATCCGGCGCGCCGACTTCCACTGGGCTCAGGTGTCCGTCGAGCGGGTGGAGCGCTCCGGGCACGGCTACCGGGTTGTCGACGACGAGGGCAGCTCCTGGCATGCCGATGCGGTGCTGCTGGCCGTACCCGCGCCCCGGTTGGCAACGATCGTCGCCGACGTCGCGCCACGAACTGCCGCGGCGGCGCGGCGCATCGAAGTGGCCTCGACCGCGTTGGTGGCGCTGGCGCTACCCGGTGGCACGCCGGTGCCCGACCGCTCCGGTGTGCTGGTGGCCGGTTCGGAACGGCTGCATGCCAAGGCGATCACGCTGTCATCTCGCAAATGGGGGCCGCGCGGCAACGTCGAGCTGGTTCGGCTGTCGTTCGGTCGGTACGGCGACGACATCGCCCGCCGGGTCGGCGACGACGACCTGCTGGCCTGGGCGGCGGAGGACCTCGAGGACGTCTTCGGCGTCACCAACGAGCCGTTCGACTGCCGGGTGCACCGCTGGATCGACGCGATGCCGCAGTACGGACCCGGACACGGCGACCTCGTCGCAGAGCTGCGCGCCGGCCTTCCGCCGTCGCTTGCGGTGGCGGGCGCCTACCTCGACGGTATCGGGGTGCCTGCGTGTGTCGCGGCGGCCACCAGGGCGGCGGCGTCCCTGGTCACACCGCGCGTGGCACGATAGAAGCCATGGCTCGCTTGGATTACGACGCACTCAACTCGACAGTGCGCTACCTGATGTTCTCGGTCTTCGCCGTGACGCCCGGCGCCCTCGGTGACGACCGGGCAGCGATCGTCGACGAGACCGCGACGTTCTTCAAGCAGCAGGAGGACAACGGCGTCGTGGTCCGCGGGCTCTACGACGTCGCGGGACTACGCGCCGACGCCGATTTCATGATCTGGACGCACGCCGAGCGGGTGGAGGCGCTCCAGGCCACCTACTCGGATTTCCGCCGCACCACCACGCTCGGCCGGGCCAGCACGCCGGTGTGGAGCACGGTTGCTCTGCACCGACCCGCGGAGTTCAACAAGAGCCACATCCCGGCGTTTCTGGCAGGCGAGGAGCCCGGCGCCTACATCTGTGTGTATCCGTTCGTCCGGTCGCTGGACTGGTACCTGCTGCCCGACGACGAGCGCCGTCAAATGCTGGCCGAACACGGCATGGCCGCCCGCGACTACAAGGACGTCAGGGCCAACACCGTGCCCGCGTTCGCGCTCGGTGACTACGAGTGGATCCTGGCATTCGAGGCACCCGAACTGCACCGCATCGTCGACCTGATGCGGGACCTGCGCGCCACCGATGCCCGCCGGCACGTTCGTGAGGAGACCCCGTTCTTCACCGGCCCCCGTGTCGGAGTCGAGGAACTGGTCACCAAGCTCCCCTGACCGCCCGTGGTTGATTTGCTGCCTTTGGCTGGAAAGTTCTGTATTCACCGTGGCCGTCAATTTTGGCAACCCTTTTGCTAAGGGAAAGACCACCTGCCGGGGCATAAAGGCCGAGTCGTACCCTTATGGGCAAATATTTCCGACACTTTGCTGTCATCGGTTTCGCATGTGCCATTTTGTTGCTAGCGTGGGAAGGTGTCGAGAACAGCGTGGGTGGGGATCGGCGCTGTCACCGCAGGGGTCGCGTTTGCAGGAACCCTGATCGGACGGTGGGGTGGCGACGCTGCGGTCGAATTCGTCGCGAATTACGGGTTGCTCGTGTTCGCGGTCTTTGCCGCAATGTGTGGCGGACTCGCCGCCCGGTCGGCCGAGGACCGGCAGCGTACGGCGTGGGTCTGCCTGACGGTCGGTCTTGCTGGCTGGGCCGGCGGCTCGGCGTTGTGGATCTTCTACGAACAAGTGCTTCACCAGTTTCCGTTTCCATCGCTTGCGGATGCCAGCTATTTGTTGTTTCCGATTGGCGCAGGCCTTGCGATGGTGTTGTTTCCCGCCGGATACTCCGGCCAGTCGCGGACCCGATTCATGCTGGACGGGTTGATCGTCGCGGGCGCGCTCTTCGAGATTTCGTGGGTGTTGGTGCTACAGGATGTCTACGATGCAGGGGGCACAAGCGGTTTCGCGTTAGCACTTTCGATCGCTTATCCTGCCGCAGATATCGCGATCCTCACCGTGGCGGTGCTGGTGCTCGCCAGGGCTCGCACCGGTCGGCGCACGACCCTGGCGATGCTGACCGCGGGAGTTGTCCTGATGGCGTTGTCGGACAGCGCGTTCGCCTACCTCACCGCTCACGACAGGTATTTCAGTGGCCATTTCATCGATATCGGTTGGGCGGCCGCATTTCTGACTTTCGGCATGGCGGCGCTCATCAGTCGCCGGGTCCCGCATGCCGAGGTGGTGATGCCGCAGGTGCCGTCCCGCGTGTCGTTGTGGTTGCCGTACGTGCCGCTTCTGTTCGCTGCGGTGGTGTGTACTCCGAGGTACCTGTTCACACCTGGGCTGGCGCCGATCTACGTATCGTCGACCCTGCTGATGAGCGCGGTGATGGCGCGGCAGTTCGTCGTGGTCCGGCAGAACCAGCGGTTGCTGAAGATGGTGGCCGACCAGGCATTGCGCGACACCCTCACCGGGCTTGCGAACCGGGATCTGTTCAACGACCGGCTGATGCACGCCGTGCAACTGCACGAAAGCGATAACCAATCGGTCGCGGTGTTGTCCATGGACCTCGACGATTTCAAACTGGTCAACGACAGCCTGGGCCACCCCGCCGGTGATGCGTTGTTGATCCAGGCTGCAGAGAGGCTTCTGGGCTGCGTCCGAACCTCCGACACGGTGGCCCGAGTCGGCGGCGACGAGTTCGCCGTCTTGATGGAGGGCCTGCCCGAGCTTTCGCGGCTGGTCGCGCATCGTGTGGTCGCCGCCTTCGAGGAGCCTTTCGTCATCGATGGGCAACAGCTGCTGATGCGACCAAGCGTCGGACTCGCCGTGGCATCCGCGGCCAACCCGGACCTGTCCGCGGACATGCTGCTCAAACAGGCCGACGTGGCGATGTATTCGGCCAAGCGGTCGAAATCCGGCGGCCTGCATACCTTCACGCCGGACATGGCCCTCGTCGATCCGCGCGAGTTCGAGCTGCCGACCGATACGAGCGTGAGTTCCGAACGCGGTGCGGCGGTGAGGCTGCTCGGCGAGCTGCGTCACGCCATCGACCACGGCGACCTCACGGTGTTCTACCAACCGAAGTTCGATCTGCGCAGCGGCAACGTCGTGGGCGTCGAGGCACTCGTTCGGTGGCCCCACCCCAAACGCGGCCTTCTCGGTCCGGCCCATTTCCTGCCGCTGGTCCGTAAGCGGGGTCTGATGCGGGCGGTGACCGACATCGTGCTGACACAGGCCCTCGACGATGCCGCCGAGTGGCAGGGGATGGGCATCGGCGTGCCGATTGCGGTGAACGTGTTCGCCCCGTCTCTCGGTGACCTTGACCTGCCGACGCATATCGCATCCGCGCTCGCCGAGCGCCAGCTGAGCCCGGAAGACCTCACGATCGAGATCACCGAAGACTTCCTCCTCGACAACATCGACCGGACTCGGTCAGTGCTGGAGAGGTTGCGGCAACGAGGAATTCGGATTGCCATCGACGACTTCGGCAGCGGCTACTCGGCCCTGTGGTACTTGCGTGAGCTGGCCATCGATGAAGTGAAGCTCGACAGGCACTTCATCGCGCCGATCCGCGTCGACGCGCGAGCGGCCGCCGTCGTGCGCGGTGTCGTCGACCTCGCGCATGTGCTCGGCGTGACGACTGTCGCCGAGGGAGTGGAGAACGCCGAGACCGCGGACAGGCTCCGCGAGTTCGGCTGCGAGGTCGCGCAGGGTTACTTCTACAGCCCGCCGATCAGCGCCGCGGCGATGATGAACATGCTCGCGTCCGGCCAGTCGAAGCGGCCGAAGCGGCCGAAGCGGGTGGAGTTGGAGGGGCTGACGGCTACTGGCCTGAAGGAACAAGTCGTAGCGAAATCGAGTTGATGCAGTACCGCTGGTCGGTCGGCGTCGGATAACCCTCACCCTCGAATACATGGCCGAGGTGGCTGTGGCAGTTCGCGCACAGCACTTCGATGCGAGTCGTGCCCATCGAATCGTCGCGCCGCAGGATGACGGCGTCCGAGTTCGCGGGGTCGAAGAACGACGGCCAGCCGCAATGGGATTCGAATTTCTCGGTGCTCCTGAACAGTTCGGTGCCACAGGCCCGGCACTCGTAGACACCTTCGGTCTCGGTGTCGGTGTACTCGCCGGTGAAGGGCCGCTCGGTGCCCGCTTCGCGCAGGACGGCGTATTCGGCGGGGGTGAGCTTCTGGCGCCACTCGTCGTTGGTGAGTTCCACTCTGGGCCGCGGTGAGGTCATATCCCCACGCTAGCGCAGTCAGGCCGCGACGATCTCCCGCACGAATCGCCGGCTCGCAAGGTAGTAGAAGACGATCGCGAGCACCTGCATGGCCGGCACGATCAGTAGCAGTGCGCGGCCCAGCGACATGTTCCCCATCTCGGGCTTCAGCGCGTCGCTGATCAGGCCGGTCACGAACGGCCCAGCGGCTCCGAAGAAGGCGCAGAAGAACAGGAACACCGCCGACGCCGTGGCGCGTTGCGTGGCGTGTACCAGCCGCTGAATCGCCGCGACGGACGGCGCCATGTACGCGACCCCGGCGATGCAGCTCAACGCGATGAACCACACCGCAAGCAGACTGCTTTCGACAACAAACGCCAGCCACGAAAACGGAACCACCGCAGCGATCATCAGCATCATCAGCCATAGCAGCCACCGAGGATCCTTGGCCCGAAAGGCGATCGGCCAGCCGGCCGACGAGCAGCAGGCCCAAAATCCCGGTCACAGCGGCGGCGATCCCGTACTGCACACCGACCTCGCCCAGCGACATGCCGTGGACGCGAATGAGAAAGGCCGGTGCGAACGTCGTCACCGAATAGCCTGCCACCGCGATGCACGCCGCGGCACAGACGATGGCCAGATAACTTGGCTTCTTGAGCAACTCCCACGCACCACGAAAGTGCCCGTTCTGGCCGGGTGTCGCGGCAGGCATGGCTTGGCGCTTGCCGAGCACCAATAGAACCAGCGGGGCGAACAGCACGCTGATCGCCCCCATCATCACGAATGTCGTGCGCCAACCGAACGATTCGGCGAGCAGCCCGCCCGCCATCAGGCTCGCCGCGCCGGCAAGCGGAATGGACAGCGTGATGACGGCAAGCGGTGCTGCGCGCCGCTCGGGGGCGAAGTTGCGGGCCACGTACGCATGCGCGGCAGGTGTGCTGCCCGCCTCGCCGATCGCCACGCCGACCCGGGTCAATGCGAGTTGGAAGCCCGAAACAACAGCGCCCCCAAGCATTGTCATCGCGCCCCACAGCGTCAGACTGGTCGAGATGACGAGTCCGAATGCGCCGCGATCAGCGATACGGGCGATCGCGATGCCAACCACGGCGTACACCACGAGAAATCCGAACCCGTTGATGACGCCGATCGCCGTGTCCGACAGCGCCAGTTCAAGCCTGATGGGCTCGGCGAGAACGGCGGGTAGAAAGCGGTCGATGTAGTTGAGCGTGCCGACGAGGGCGAGCAGTAGCACCGCCGTCCAGGCGCGACGCGGACTGTGTGTTCGCTGCGTCGCGTCATCCAACGCGGTGGATACCGCGGTCATCCCGAGGCGACGGGTTTGGGGTCGCCGGGGTCAGCCTTGTCGCCGGGCTTCTCCGCCATCCACGGCGGGTCGATGCCGTCGTCGAGTCTGCCCTCGGCCTTGGCGTCCAGGTAGCGGAAGTACAGCACGCAGAACACCACGATCAGCAACAGCGACCAGCCGTAGGTGATCTTCATGTACTCCAGGAAGCGGCCAGTCGTCGGCCAGCGCCACATCAGCCACCGGTCAATCGTCAGGAACCCGTACGCCGCCAGCCACGCGGGCCAGTTGCTCACCACCGAGTTGGGCAGCACCACCGTCATCAGGAACGGGAACAGCATCATCGAGTAGTAGCCCTGCGCCAGCGACAGCACCAACCAGGACGCGGTCAGCAGGATCCCGGAGGACGTCAGCATCCAGAACAGCGGATCGCGGGTCCGGTAGTACCGGTACAGCAGCCACAGGCTGATCGCGGCCAGCACCACGAAGGTGGCCCGCAGCAGCAGGATGAACCATGGCGGGAGCCCGAAGTAGGTGCCGTTGCCGAGCACCGAACTGTTGAAGTAGTCGCGGGTGCTGAAGATGTATGGCGCCGTTCGCTTCACGAAGTTCATCGGGTCGGCCACGCGCAGGGATTCGACTGGGCTGACCACCGCAGCCACGTTGAACACCAGCGGCACCGCGAATGCCGTCACGAACACCCGCCACTGCTTGTTCAGCAGCGGAAGCAGAAGCAGCACCGCCAGTACTGGTTTGACCACCAGCGACAGGCCGATCGCCGCGCCGGCCCACCACTGGTCGCCGACCTTGTCCGACAGCAGCCATCGGAAGAACAACACCTCGGCCAGCAGGATGCAGCCGTTGATGTTGGTGAACACGATGGTGTTGGTGACGGATTCGGTCAGAACATCGCCACCAGCAGCGCCGGGAGCGCCACCGAGGTCAGCGAGTAGCCGAACAACCGCACCAGCACGCAGGCGGCGATGATCATCGCGACCGTGTTCATCGCGACGAACCAGTTGTGCGACGCAAAGACCGGCATGTAGCCGAACGGGGCCATCAGCAACGTGCCGCCCGGCGGATACAGATAGTGCGGGTCGACGTAGTTGAAGTGCTCGTTGTAGATGTCCCAGCCGCGCCGCAGGTTGCTGACGGCGCGGTACACCGGGCCAAAATCATCGGTGATGAAGCCGTTGCTGGAGAGCACGTAGCTGCGGTGGATGATCGACATGATGGCGATCGGCCACAGCGCCGACCGCAGCACCGTTGCCACGCTCGGTGGGGAGGTGCGGGGCCGGAAGAGATTCAGAAGGCCGGTACGAATGGAGTCTGGTGCCGCCACCAGCGAACCGTACACCGACGGCCCCGACGGTTGGACTAAGCGGGGCAGTATGTGTCGGTGGCCGGCAGCTTGCCGCTGTCCAGGTAGCCGATGACCGGCGCCAACGCGCAGTCCGAGTAAATGCTGGCGCCGTGCCCGATGCCTTGCCAGATCACGCGCTTGCTGGCGGTGCCCGCATTGATCACGGTGGCCGCGACCTGGGCGACGCCCTCGTTGCCGACGATCGGGTCGTTCTGGGTGCCGAGCAGCAGCACCGGGATCTTGAGGTTCTTCGGCTCCTGCGGTGCCGTCCCACTCGGCCAGTTCAGGCATTTGACGAGGCTGAGTGCTCCCACGGCGCCGAACTGTGGATACAGCTTCGGCCAGGCGACGACGAGTTCGCGCACCCGGTCGGGGGTCGGCCGGTTCAACGCGTCGCTGCACGAATTGACGAACTGACCGTCGCTCTGGCGCAGTGTGTCGGCCTGGGTGATGAGGTTGGTCATCTGGTTCACATCGCCGGACCGCGCCGACGCCACCGCAGACGCCAGGCTGTCGGTCGCGGCAGTGCGGTCGCCGCGCGGATAGGCCAGCGCGGTGCTGATCGCGTCGGCGACGGTGGCGACCGACGCTCCGCCCGGCCCGTTACCGTCGCGCGCATCGGCGAGCAGGCCATCGACGGCGGCCTTCGGGTCGGGTCCCAGCGGGCAGTTGGTGGCGGCGCACTGCGCGGCGAAGGCGTCCAGTGCGGTCTGCTCACCCTTGACGCGCTGTTCGGTGGCGGCCTCGGCGGCGATGCCGAGCGGCAACGGCGAGTCGAGCACCAGCCGCGCCACCTTGCCGGGATGCGAGCCGGCATAGGCCAGCGCCACCTGTGCCCCGTTGCCGATGCCCAGCAGCGCGATGGTGGGCACATCCCAGGTGCTGCGCAGCCGCTCGATGTCTTCGGCGGCGTGTGAATTGTCGTAGGCCGAGTCGCCGGGCGCGATGGTGTCGGTGCAGCTGGTGGTGGCCGTCATGGTGACCGCGCCGAGGTTGGCGACCGGGTCGTCGCCGGACTGGAACTGGGCCTGGTCGAGCATTTCCTGACGGTCGAACAGGTCGCGACAGTCGATCGAGCCCGACATTCCCATGCCGCGCCTGTCGACGGACACGATCGGATGTGCCTTGAGCACGTCGGCGCCTGCGCGCGACAGCCAGACCGGCAGCTGCACCGACGACGGCAGGTCCGAACCGGTCGTCATCACCAGCGGGCCCGCGTCCTCGGGGGTCTGCACGGAACGGGCGCGCACCACACCGATGCTCACCGATCCGGTGGCGCCGTTGATCGAGTCGAGGTCGGCGTCGTAGGTCGCGCAGTCCAACGTGACGCCGGGGAGCGGCTGGACGGCGGAATCGCTGAATACCTGCGATGTGCAGTTGCGCCAGGACAGGTCGTTCTTGGGTGCCTCGATCGCGGGCGGGCCGTCCGCCTTCTTCTCGTCGGTGGGCTGGCCCTGGGGGCCGCGCGCCGGAGTCGGTGGCATAGCGGGGATCGGCGGCCAGGAGGGGTGCGCAACCGGCCAGCAAAGTCGACAAAACGACGGTCGAGGTGCTCAGGGCACGGACCAGACGACGCCGACGCATGCGAACCACAGTACTGATCGCCCGACTAGTCGCCCCGGACGTAGCGCGCGTACAGGTACCCGCCGTCGTCGGTGAGCAGGTGGCTGCGTCGCATCGCGGATGTGCACTTCGCCGGCGCCTGCGGCGACGCGTCGCGCCATGCCGCCGACCAGAAGCGGCGCGATCGTCAGGCACAACTCGTCGAGCAGGTCGTCCTCGATCAGCGTGCTGAGAAACATCGGCCCACCCTCGGTGAGCACGCGGAACAGCTTGCGGTCGGCCAGGATCCTCAGAACGGTCGCGCCGTCGACCCGGTCGGGATGCGGGCCCGACGCGTCGATCACCTCGGCGACCGAACCGAGCCTGCCGCGGGTATCGGCGACCGCCTGGGTGCGAGGTGAGGATCAGCGGTGGCACCTCGGTGCGGGTGAAGAGCTTGGCGTCGTGGTCGAACTCACCGCTGTTGGTGACCACCGCGATGGGCGGCATCTCGGACTGGCCGCGGCGCTGCCGGGCCTGGCGCTGTGCCGGGCTGAACTGTGCGCCCGAGTAGTTCTCGATCCGGACGGTGCCCGCGCCGACCAGGATGACGTCCGCCTGCTGGCGCATGAGCCCGAACAACGCGCGGTCGCCGGGTCCGGCAAGCCCACCCGCCTTGCCGTCGTCGGTCGCGCCGCCGTCGAGGCTGGCGATCATGTTTCCGCGCACCCAGCACGCCCGCAGGTCGTCTGGGTAGGCATAGAAATCCGTCATTCGGCCGTCGTCGAGTGACTCGATGGGGCCGGCGCCGTCTGGGCTTTCTGTGGGGTCCAGCACCGTGAACCGCACTCCAGCTGCGTCGTCGGGCATGGGGACGATTTCAGCACGTCGCTAGAGTTTCTGCATGCAGTCCAGTGGTGTCGGCCGTCTCGTCGATCGGCACCCCACCGTCAGCCCCGAGCGGTTGATCGCCCAGCTTCACCCTCCGCCGACATTCGCCGACGTCAGCTTCGACAGCTACCAGCCCGACCCGGCCGAGCCGTCGCAGGCCGCGGCGGTGCAGTCCTGCCTGCAGTTCTGCGACGAGGCGGTGACGAGGCGGGCGGGCAAGAAGAAGCTGTTCGGCAAGAAAGAGGTACTGCCCGGGCGTCGGGCTCTACCTCGACGGCGGGTTCGGGGTCGGCAAGACCCACTTGTTGGCGTCGAGTTACTACTCGATTTCTGCCGCATCGGCGGCTACTCGGCCCGATCGGACGGCGTTCGCGACCTTCGGCGAGCTCACGCAGCTGGCCGGGGTTTTCGGCTTCGCCGAATGCATCGACCTGCTGGCCGACTACGTGGTGTTGTGCATCGACGAGTTCGAACTCGACGACCCAGGGAACACCACCTTGATTTCGCGACTGCTCTCGCAGCTGGTCGAACGCGGAGTCTCGATCGCGGCCACCTCGAACACGCTGCCCGAACAGCTGGGCGAGGGTCGGTTCGCAGCACAGGATTTCCTGCGCGAAATCAACACGCTCGCAGCCATTTTCAAGACAGTGCGTATCGAGGGGCCCGACTACCGGCATCGCGACCTGCCGCCGGCGCCCCAACCGCTGTCCGACCAGGACGTCAGCGCCCGTGCCGCCGCCGTGCCCGGCGCGACCCTCGACGACTTCGACGCCCTGTGCACACACCTGGCGAGCATGCACCCGTCGCGCTACCTGACCCTGATCGACGGTGTCGAGGCGGTGTTCATCACGGGCGTACACCCGATCGACGACCAGAACGTCGCGCTGCGGCTGGTGTCGCTGACCGACCGTCTTTACGACGCAGGCATCCCGGTGGTGGCGTCGGGGACGAAGCTGGACACCATCTTCGGCGACGAGATGCTGGCCGGCGGATTCCGGAAGAAGTATCTGCGGGCCACGTCACGGCTGCTGGCGTTGACCACCGCCGGTCAGACCGGGCGCACCATCACGTAGTCGTTCTCGATGCCGGTGCCGAGCCGAAATGTCTTGGTGCCGTTGATGGAGAAGCCGTGCTTGGTGTAGAAGCGTTGCGCCCGTTGGTTCTGCTGATTCACCCCGAGCCACACGCATTTCATGTCGAGCTCCTCGACACGCGTCAACGCCTCGGTCATCAACGCCGCAGAGGCGCCGGTGCCGTGGCTCTCGGGCAGGACGTACAACTTCGAGATCTCGATGGCCGGACGCAGAGCGACCGCGCGCTGAACGTCCTCGTCGTCGGGAACACCGTGAATCAGCATGGCGTAGCCGATCATTCGACCGCTCTCACGGGCAGTAAGCACCAGCCTGCCGGGGTCGCTGAGGTAGTCGGCGAAGCGCAATTCCGACAGGTTGTCGTCGATGAACGCCGCCACGTTCTCGGCTGTCACCGACGGCGGACAGGCCAGCGGAAATGTCAGGGCGGCGACGACGGCGAGTTCGGGCAGCTCACGGGCGGCCGGAACAGTGACTTCGACAGTCAGGGCTTTGTGCTCCTCGCGTACGCGGCCGACTACACGTTCCACTGCGCGAGGTGGAACCCGGTCACCTTGTCGACCAGCACCACGTTGGTCACCAGATCGCGATAGCAGTCCCACCACACACCGCCGTTGACGGTCGCACCCGCGGGCACGTTCAGCATCGCGTACTGCAGGGCGTCGGGGGCGTCGGAGTTCCGCGGTTCATATGCGTCGCCCGTCGGCGTGACGCCCTTGAAGACGAACGAGATGCCGATCGCGTACGGCACGGGCATCTCGACGGCGTGAATGGTGACGTTGGCGCGGAACACCTGGTAGCGGGGCGCGCGGGGCGGATAGCCGAAACCCGGTGGGACATCTGACGGCACGATGTCGTGGACGGTCACGTCGGCGACGATGCCCTTGTACTCAACCCGCAGCGGTTCGCCGAGGCGCCCGATCGGGGCGTCTACCGCGGCGGCAGGCGTGGCCAGCACGGCTCCGGAAACCGTCATCGCGGCGAACAGAAATACCAACCAGCGACGCATAATTCTTCCCCTCCTAGCTGCATCGCATGATTGCACACGTCAGGGCACCCAGGGACCCACGCCGCCGACCTTGTCGATGCGGATGCGGGTCAGGAATCCCGGCGGGGCATTGTCCGGCGGGAACACCGTCGGATCGGACAACGCCTGGGCCAGGGTCTTCAGGAGTTCGGGCGCCCCGCCTTCGACGATGCGCGCGCTCCCGTTGATCGCCAGGTAGGGCCGCATGGGCAGGCCTGGTCCGTCGGGGGAGATGATCGTGACCGCAACCCGGGAGTCTCGGCGCACGTTGCGGACCTTCTTGTGTTCGGCGAGGTGGGCGGTGACGAGTTCGTCGCCGTCGGGCGTCGATTGCAGGGCAACCCAGACGACGGTCACCTGCGGGCTTCCGTCGGGGTTGAGGGTCACCAGGGTGGCGTCGGCACCCTGGCCGATGAGGTCACGCGCGGCGTCGTTGAGCTCCATGCGTTGTTCTACGGCCGCGCGCCCGGTTTCATTCCCCGGCGGCCTCGAGCGTGAGCAGCGCGGACTTGGCTGCGGGCCCTCCGACGTACTGGCCCGTCGACCCATCGGAGCGAACCACGCGGTGACACGGGATCACGACGGGCAGCGGGTTGTGGGCGCAGGCCGTCCCGACGGCACGCACTGCGCGCGGGTTGCCTACCGCCGAGGCGACCGCCGCGTAGCTTTCCCTGCGGCCGTAGCCGATGCCGCGCAGATGCTCGATCACGCTGCGGCGGAAACCCTCGGCGAGCCGGAGATCGACCGGCACCTCGAAGTCGGTGCGCCGCTTGGTGAAGTACTCGTCGAGCTGGTGGGCGACGGCGTCCAGTCGGGCAGGCGCGCGCAGCACACGCGGGCTCACCGAGCCTGCGAGCGTTGCCAGCACCGCGTCGTGGTCTTCGATGTCGTAGGCGACGCGGACCAGGCCGACGGTGGTGGCGGCCAGCAGCAGGGTGCCGACCGGGCTGTCGACGGTCCGGTAGGCGACGTCGAGCAGTTGGTCGGTGGCGGCATCGCGCTCGAGCCGCTGGTGCAGTCGGGCCAGCGTCTCGTCATCGGCCTGCAAGTCGTGCGAAAAGGTTGGTGCTCATGCGGTTTCATCCTCGGGATAGGTCTTGCGAAGGGTCTTGATGCCGTCGGCCGCGGCGCGCCGGGCGGCGTCGGGGGAGTTGCCGAGCAGCTCGGCGATTTCTGCGAACGGCAGCCCGGCGATGTGGTGGTAGGCCACCGCGAGGCGTTGTTTGTCGGGCAGGCGTTGCAATGCGGCCCACAGGTCGGGATATCGAGCAGCGGGATCGGCGCGGGCCGACGGGCGGTCCGGCGGCGATTCGACCGGGATCGCACGACGGGTTCGGGCGCGGCCGACATCGAGGGCGCGACGGTGCGCGATGGTGACGAGCCATGCCTCGACGTTGGCGTCGGCGGGCAGTTCGGGGTAGGCCCGCAGCGCCGACAGGAAGGTCTCCGACCATGCGTCGTCGGCGTCGACGGGCCCGACCACGGCGCGGCACACCCGCAGCACGGTCGCGCCGTGCTCGGCCACCACGTCTTCGAACGGTCGCACGCTCACATTCTGAAGACGTCGCGGCGGATTCGTATGTGAGATCAGCTTTTGGTGAACTGCTCCAGCGCGCCGATCAGGTCGCGTTCGAAGCGGTCCTTGTCGACGCCGAGCGCGTGCAGCGGACCGTCGTCCTGGGCCTCCAGTAGCGCGAGCACGATGTGCTCGGTCCCGATGTAGTTGTGGCCCAGCCGAAGCGCTTGGCGGAAGGTCAGTTCGAGCACCTTCTTCGCGGCGGCGTTGAACGGGATGAGGGCGGGCAGGTCGCCGTCGGCGGGCGGGGGCAGGGTGATCGCCTTCTCGACGGCGCCCGCGTCGATGCCCTGGCCGGCGAGCAGCTTGACCGCGAGGCCGTCGGGATCGTCGAACAGCGCGAGCAGCAGATGGTCCGGGTTGATCTCGTCGTTGCCTGCCTGCCGGGTCTTGTTCTGCGCGACGACGACGACGTTGCGTGCGCGTGGGGTGAACCGGCCGAAGCCGGCGTTCGGGTCGAGGGCCGACGATTCGAAGTCGGGGGCCTTGGGCACGAACCGCTTCTGCGCGGCCTGCTTGGTGACGCCCATGCACTTGCCGATCTCGGTCCATGACGCGCCTGACCGCCGCGCCTGGTCGACGAAGTGGCCGATGAGGTGATCGGCGATCTCGTCGAGGGACTCGGCCGCGAGCACCGCGTCGGTGAGTTGCTCGAGCGGTTCGTTGTGCACGCGCTTGATGACATCGATGAGGTCGTCGAGGCGGACGGGGTAGGCGATTTTGGCCGGCTCACTCATGCCGTCAACTCTAGGTTGACGCTAGTGGATCGTCAACCCACGGTTGACGGGGTGATCAGACGCGGGGATATCCGCGCCGCACGGTGCGGTCCAGGATGCCCAGCGTCGCGCGCAACGCGCTCTCCGGGATGACGGGGAAGATGTTGGCTTTGCGCCATTCGGGGTCGATGCCGGACCAGTCGTAGAACGAGGTGACGACCGTGCCGTCGCCCTCTGGAGACGGCTCGAGCCGGTAGCCGTAGACATGCCCGATCTGCGGTTTGATCTTGCCGAGGATTGTCCAGGCGATGAGCTTGTCCTTGTCGAATTCGCGGATCTCGACGGTGACGTCGTACTTACCCATCGGATAGTCGTTGAGCGACTCGCGGTCCATGTGGATGACGAAGGTGTCGCCGACGGCTTTGGCGGCATCGCCGTCGGCGTCCTGCAGCATGCCCGACGAGTCGATCGCGACATGGCCGTGCGGGTCGCAGAGCACCGCGAAGATATCGGCGGCCGGGGCGGCGATGGTGCGCTGGACCTCCATGCGTTCGGTCATGGAATTGATCCTGTCAGGTCACCGATCGTTGCTGTGCTTGTTTTCCGCTCTTCTACAGCGGGTACCCGAACTAGATCGTGAGTTGACCAACCGATATCAGGGGAGTGCGAAAGCAGTGGCTGGTCTCGACAACGGGCGGAATATGCCGCCCATATTGCGGAATGCCGTCGCTTTCATCCAGGACAACGCGGATGCGGACATCGGCCTGGAGGACATCGCTGCGGCGGTGAACGTTTCACCGCGCTCGGTTCAGTACGCGTTCCGCCGCAACTTGGGCACGACTCCGTTGGAGTTCCTGCGGCGCGTGCGGCTCGACCGGGCACACCGCGACCTCAAAGCGGCCGACCCGGCGAACGACACCGTCACCGCGATCGCCGGCCGCTGGGGGTTCAGCCACGCGGGCAGATTCAGCCTGGCGTACAAGGCGATGTTCGGTAACCCGCCGAGCGACACGCTTCGGGCCTACCCCGCGTAACGCGTGGGCGCTGTCATTCCGCGAATGTTCGACGAGTCCCGCCCATACGTGGGGGTCGAGCGACTGAAAGGGTGCAGCGTCGGCGCCGTTGCCGGGAAAGGCGTTGAGGTAGTACACCTTGCCGTCCCTGACGTGATACCCGGCGGCCTCGAAGAGTGCGCTGGGCGGCCCGTTTCTACTGCACGCCAACAGGATTGCCACCGCCAACACACATAGCGCGACGGTCGACTTCCGCTGCATACTCCGGGCCGCCACTTTCCGGTATGCGGCTCGTTTGAACCGGCCAGCGAACTTTTACGTAATCAACCTAGCGCGGCGATTGCGTCGGCACGCCGCACTCAATACCGGGGGAGAGACCTGTCGGGGCCTAACATCGAAGGCCGCATCCGTGATTGGGGAGAAGTGAAGCACCGCGACGTCAGCGCCATCGACAGACAGCTGGCACTGCTGGCTGCCGTGAGCGCGTCGATCCGCCGCCTCGGCGGCAGACCGTCGACCGCGCTCATCGACGAGCTGCTCGACGAGCGGATCGCGTCTCGGCCGTCGGCCCTAGGGCTTGCGTCGGCGGGTCGCGGCGAATGCGATGGCGACGCCGATCAACGCGATGATCGGGCCGAGGACGGACCAAGTGGTGGTATTGCTCATCGGACTGCCCGCCACCGCACCGAATCCTTGTAGCGCGAAGAGTAGACCGAAGAGCGCGACGACTACGCCGACCGCGAAGATGATGATGCGTCCCATCCGTCGACACTAACCGCGGACTGCGGGCTGCACGGAGAAATGCTTGCCGGCGGGACGTGCGCGAACTATCGATTGAGTGGGTTCGGCCTGCGGAGCTGCAATGGATCGTGGATTTATTCGCTCAGCTGGACTCTTCAGCAAACACGCCTGTCATTGCGCGCTCGCTCAAGAGTGTCTGAATGTCGTTGTCAGCGAATGAAACTGACGAAGGTGTCGCGCGTACCGGACCGCGCCCACAATGAATCGAACGACTGAAATAGAGTATCGCGCTACTCGCGCCAAGGCTTTGTAGGACTGGAAATCTCTCGTGCGCCCATAAAACACCTTCAATATGAAAGGGGCGTTCAAATGTCAGAACCCATCATCAAACTAGGCTCGAAGGGTGAAGCCGTAAAGCACGCGCAACAGGCGCTTATCTCCCGCGGTTACACCCCTCTCGACGACGACGGCATTTTCGGTCCGATAACCCGGAACAGGGTCATCTGGTATCAGCTGAACCGCAGCGTCGGCGAGTACTGGGCGTTCTCATCGCCGCTGGATGTCGACGGCATCGTCGGTCCACAGACGTGGTTCCGGCTGGATCCGCCGACGGTCAAGAAGAATTCGCACAACAACGCGGTATATCTGCTCCAGGAGATCCTCAAGGTCTACGCGAACCCTGACTACGACCCGGGCCCAGTGGACGGCATCTTCGGCCCTCTGACCGAGGCCGCCGTGAAGAACTACCAGGCCGATTACGGACTGGCGGTCGACGGCGTCGTCGGCAGGCAGACGTGGAGCGCTCTCGGGAGTTGAACCCGGTTCGAATTGAACAACGTGGTGGCACAGCCGGATCGAGATTCACGCGATGCGTGCAAGCCTTAGCGAAGGCCGCGTCCGGCTGGCCACCCGTTCGTGCTAGAACACTGCGACGCGCAAGCGATCATGCAGCGAGGCCGTGAATGATCCGGACATTGCCCAGGGCGGCATCGGCGGCCTTACCTCGCGGCAAGGAAACCCTTTCCTTTCAGGCGTGGAATCTGGCTTGTGGGCGATTACAGAGGCACCCCTTGGACCGGCATCGTTTCTCTCAACACCCCCAACGAGAGGAATTCACGATGAACGTATCAACCACCCGCAACCTGACCCGCTTCAAGTACGCTGCCACGCTCCTTGGCGCCATGGCCGTTTTTGCCCTGGCCCCGGCCACCGCTTACGCGCAGCCCGTCAACGGCGCTGGCGATGGCGGATGCCACTACACCGACAAGGACGGTTACGACATCCCGATCGACGACGGCCAGTCTGTGGTGGTCGACGGGAAGACTGTCTCCTGCAGCGGTGGAACGATCACCGTCAGCCTTGCGCCGAAGGCCGGCGGCGCCGGCGTGGTGCAGCAGCAGGGCAACCCCGTGTTGTCGCCGGTGACCAAGACGCCCAAGCGCCCGCTGCTGGACCAGAACGTGGCGGTCTTTGTCCAACAGCGCTGAACGTCTGAACCAATGAGTCGGCCCGCCACCAGCAGGTGGCGGGCCGAACCTTATGTAAGACGCAAGGCGGGGCGATCATTTCCCGGGAACCTCAGCGTCGCGCCAGGCCAGGCAGTTAAACCAATTGCCAAGGCGAAGGCACAGGGTACGTCAGTAACTGACGTCGCCCGCGGGGCCGGTTTCATGCTACGCGCTTGGACAAGATGCGCCCGGTAGGGGCCATCGCCAACACCGCCGCCTGCACCGGTGCTCCACTTCCCGGCCGTGGTCTGTACCAACTCGCCCAGCACGGCACGGAGCATATGCTGCGGCGCCGTATGCGTTCAGCTACATATCCAGCCGACGACCCGGCAGCCGGCGCCGTATTGACTGCATGAGATTAGTGCCCTGTTCTGCGCGCCGGTGCTGTTGCGGTCCCGGCCCCATGCCCAGGACGTGTTGGATGCTTGGGCGACTGCGCCGCATGCGTTGGTGAAGTTCAGGACTGCCCGGCAATCGCGTGCTTTGCACAGGCCGACGGCCGCCTGTTCGGCCGCGATAGCCGAGTTGAGGCCCTTCGAGTAGCCCACCCTGCCGGCATCCGGTGAGATCGCGATCGCTCCCCACCCCAAGGCTCCGGCAGTCGGTGCTGTGATTCCCGTACCTCCGAACAAGCCGGCGGCCACCAGCGAGACCGCAAGCAGACGCCGGAGAACCACCCGCATGAAAGCGCATCCTATTAGCTCCGAGCTTGCTGAGCAGACAGACACGCCGAAGGTCTTAGGCTCGCTCAACGAGGCCGCGTTGCCCGTCGTACCTGCCTTGATGCTTACGTCGCTGCGTTTCCGCGGTACGTGCCAAATCGAGGACTACCGAGGCGATATCCCTATCGAAGATCGAGGGGCGGGCCGGTCGCTGGGCCGCACTTATCGCAATCGGCGCGACCGTCCCCGCCGCGGACCTGAGCGAGGTCGAACCATACCGGGAGCCGCGACCAATGGAAAAGAAGCAAGTCCGCGTCGGTCACGCGTGCGCTTCGTTGATTTCGACCGCGAAGTCCAACCAGAAGAAGCGGCGGTGCCCGCGTGAAAACAGTTACCAGTAAGCGTGTTCGGCGGGTGGGCTCACTCCCGTTAGCCCCTTGAGGCCGCCGAAGGGGGTTGCAGCGCGAGCTTAATCGCGGATCGCAGTGCACCCTACGGTCGGCCCTGATTCGGTAATCGGGTTGGGGCCGACCACTCAAAACGTAGATAGGAGAAAGATGGCTGATGTCAGAGGCATTGGGCGATACGGGGGTTTGGGCCTCGTGCCGTTCGCTCGGGCAGGCTCGGCGGGCAGCCGTCAGTTACGCGGTTGTGTCTGAGGAGTCCATACCCGACCGTCGAAATATCGCATCGAATTCGAATCATTCTGGTCTGGGTACCAGCCCGGCGCTAAACCGCTCGTCGCAACGGGCTGTTGCGCGACGGGCTGCTGCACAATAGGCGGTTCGCGATACGGCTCCCCGGTCCTCGGCGCCATCACCGCCCGTACAACCATCACGACCGCCGCAATGATGAGGATGACTATTAGCACCCCGATCAGCGAGTTCAACGAGCTGAATACGTCGTTCATCGGTGACACCTCTCATGTGGTCCACAGGCATTCGGGCACCGCTCCACGGCAAGGCTGCCGATTCCGGTGGCAAGCACCGCCATGTCCAATGTCGCCGTTTCAGATACCCTCGTCGCCCGCCTCCCAAACGTGCCTCAATCCAGCGCTCTCAGCCGCACACCTTGGGGCGAGACCCCACCCCGGCACAAGTCCGCCCCTCAGGACCCAGGCGGACGCATAGATAGCCGGGCTGAATCAAATCGACCTATGGAAGGCAACTGATGGTTGAGAAGGCGCCTGTGGTGCCGCGTGGGTTGAAGGCGACTGGCCGCGAGCTGTGGCAGTAGACGGTTCAGGGGGTTGTGTTTGATGAGCATGAGCTTGGTCTGCTGCGGGAGACGTGTCGGACGGCTGACGCTCTTGACGCTTTGCAGGCTGCGGTGGATCGCGACGGGGTACTTGATGAGAGTCCGCAGGGTCGGCGGGGCGCATCGGGCGCTTGTTGAGTTACGGCATCAGCGGATCTGTTTCGCACGGTCGGTGGCGCAGCTGGGGTTGCCGACCGGTGATGAGGAGAGTGTTCCGGTGAAGTCGAGTAAGCGGCAGCGGCGCACTGTCCGTGGGGTGTACGGAATTACTGGTGCGGCGTCATCTGGCCCCAATCGCCGACGACCGCGTCGGGTGGCGGCGGCCAGGCCGGCGGATTGCTGATCGGGGAGCGATTGAAGTTGCGCGGCTGAGTCATGACAGCAAACGGTAGAGCGTCGAAATCCGTTCTGCAACAGAAACTTTCGAATAGGACTATCTTAGTCGGTCAGTGCGTAACCTAACCGCTGGCGCGTAGTCGAGGTTGGCTCAGCGGATGGTCAAGATGGCGGTGGCCACAGGAATCCGCCTCGCACTGCGGCTGTTCCACACAATGCGCCCATCCCCGATGCGATGGGGTGAGCGTCTTGTTTTGTTGTGCTAGTTGAAGTTCACCGGCGTAAAACCGCCCGCGTCGGTGTAGGTGGGCGGCAGCCAGCCGGGCTCACCGGCCACCACCGTCTCCGGCGTAACCGGGTACTTCACCTTTTCAAAGACCTGTTCGTCCTGCCAGTAGCCGCCGCTGGTGCTGCAGCTGTAGGAGCTGCAATAGGTGCTGATCGGCACCTGATGCGCCGGTACCCACACCATGCGGAATCGCACCCAGCTGCCGTCGGCCTGCAGCGGCCCATCGCAGATGCTGCGCGTTTGGGTGCCAAGGAATCCCCAGCGGTCATCTTGGCAGCCGGGTTGCACATCGGCGTTTGCCACTGGCGCCCACGCGATGGAAGTCACAGCTGTCACAGCAGCCACAACAGCAATCTTCATTTTCATTGTTTCCCCTTCCCTGGAGTTGATTGCAACGTAACAGCGAAGCCAGGGCGGCAATATCCATCCAGCGCAATACCTAGCTAATGTTGTTTGCTGGAGAGCCACGCGCCCCGCCCTGGGAATCCGTGCGTGTGACTTCGCCGCTGCACGCTGCCACGCCTGCGCGATCAGCAGCGGCAATTCACAGCTGTACTGATTCTGTGTCGCCGAAGCACGGCGGCCCCCACAGTCCACGAAGAGCATCTCGCGCTTCGCGCTCGGCGGCCTCGATGACGTCGTACCGGCTGACCGGGTGGCCCCCATAGATGTACGAGTGCGCCGTCCCCGCACGAGCAGCCTCGACCGAATAATCCCAGCCATCCGCCCGCACAAGGTAAGCCAGCGTGCGGCCATACCGGTCAGTCCGGTCTTGAGTCGGGTCGGTCACAAGCGCAACCCGTTGCCCCATCATGGTCGACTTGGCGAACTCCGTTGCCTCTGGTCCCCAGCAGCCGACGGTGTAGCCGGGCTTTGTCGTTTCCGGTGCGTCGATTCCCAAGAGCCGCACGCGAAGTCGACCCCGGTTGTCGTCGCGGATGTCGATGGTGTCACCGTCGACAACTTTCAGCACGACCGCCGTGGTGTCCACCGGTTGTGCCAACACTGTCGGCGATGAAACTACCGACGGCGTGACGACCGCTGCTGCTATCGCAGCAGCGGCGATGTGGTGAAGCGTAAGTCTCACGGGCGTGGAGGCTCCCAGGAGCCGGAGCCGGGGCCGGTTACGCCGTTTGGCTGGTGTTACGTCGTTCGCGCTGGGCGGCGAAAAACTCGGTCCAGGAATCCACCTCAGGGTGCTGCTTCAGCAGCGCGCGGCGTTGGCGTTCGGTCATACCGCCCCAGACACCGAACTCCATCTGGTTGTCGAGTGCTTCGGCGGCGCACTCGGCGATGACCGGACAGTGCCGGCAAATCACGGCCGCTTTTCTCTGCGCCGCTCCGCGAACGAACAGTTCGTCGGGATCGGTGGAGCGACACCGCGCGCTCGACACCCACCCGATGCGGTCTTCGGCCATCGAAATGATCGACTGTGTCATTTGGAGCCTCCCCACTGAGAAATCATGATTCGCAAGCGATGGCATCGCCCATCCTTATGCGCCTGTGTGCAGTTCGCGTACGGTCCGCCCGCGGCGGCTACCGGAGCCCCGCCCATCGCGGCTGCGGCGACATTAATGGTCCGAATCATTTGCTCCCCTTGGTGTGATGGTAGTCACTTGCTTCCCCGAGTAGCAAAAGAGTAAGGCGCGATCGATTTTTACGCAAATCAGCAGCTAATCCCTTGTGTTTGCTGGTGCATACGTCTCAGGCAGGAACAAGATCGCAAACTCAATTACGGGACTATTTGCGCTCCTGAGCACCCCGGCGCGGCGCAAATTTGGTTGCTCCCAGACCACTGCAATCAAGGGGTGCTTGCTGTGACAAATGGTCGGCCATACCTTCACAGCAGCGGCGGGGTGTTCGTCCGTCTACGGCGATCTGACGTGCCGGCACCCTCGCATGATGTCGTCGGGCCAAGCCGTTCGATCTCAGTGCGCGAGCCACGACCCTTCCCAGCCGGGTCTGGTCAATCCGAGCTGCTCGGAAGCCCCTCGGCGTGCGGTGCGGTGATCATCTCAAATGCGAGCGCCGGAGGCCAGGACACCAACACCGCCACGGCCACCGACAACAGCTATGCGGTCGCCGCTCACGGGACAACAACACTGTCGTCGCGACCTGCGGCGGTGAGGCAGAGGCAATCGACGTCAGCAACGTGAGCAAAACGGTCAACGGCGGCGGCGGCTCCTGCTGAGGACCTGACAGCCATCCGTTCCCCAGCGGGGATGATCGCCGCCACGCGACGGCAAGGACTGCCAAATAACAGATCTGGCCGGCCAACCCGAGCGCGCAGCTTGGAGGTACAAGCCGTCGGGCGTTCCAGGAGTGGCTTATCGTCGATACGTCACCTCTATCTGCTCGGAGAAACAAATGACCGAACGGGAACGCACGTTGTATCAGAGGCTGGGCGGCTACGACGTCATTGCTGCTGTTATTGACGACATGTTCGTTGCCCTACGGGCCGATCCGGCCTTCGCGCGGTTCGGCGCAGGCCGCAGCATTGATTCACACAACCGCGCCCGGCAGCTGCTGGTTGACCAGGTCTGCCAGCTCAGCGGCGGGCCGTGCATTTACATTGGGCGGGACATGAAGACCTCTCACACGGGGCTGGGTATCACCGCGGAGGAGTGGGCCGGGAACATGAAGCATGCCGAGGCCGCACTGATTAATCGCGATGTGCGGGGCACTGAACGCGCCGAATTTCTGAATCTCTTCGAGCACTATCGAGACGAGATAGTCGAGAGCAGCTGAGGGGGCAACGTCACTGCTCCTACGCCCGGCTCAACGGGAGGCTTGTCTGGAGTCGATGACGCCCATGCGACGACAAGAGCACTAAGATCGCAGACCTTTAATCCGAGAGTTCGCCATCACGGCGGCGGCTGGATATCGGTTGTCCCGCCGCCTTCCGCAACCGCATGTTGTGTCTTCGCCGATTGCGGCGTTGGTGTCTGTTCTCCCGAAGGCGGCCTCGGCGCTACTCGGGCTGAATATCGGTGCCACGAATATCGGTGCCACCGTCGCTCGCGGCGGCGTGCACGTCGTTCTTGTTGCTGCTGCCGCCGACGGCGGCCAGTGCGGAGGTTTTTTTACGTTCCGTGACTGTGCCGTCGACGATGTTGGTGGCGGTCGCGCTATTTGGGGCGACGACGCCGTTGTTGCTGCCGAAACCGCTGACGACGGCGAAGGTGTCGCTGTAGTCGCCGCGGTTGGTCGCGGTGGCGGTGTTGTCGGTGTTGTTGCTGCCAGCGTAGCCAGCGTTAGCGGTGGTGATGCTGTTGTCGCCGCGGTTGGTCGCAGTGGCGGTGTTATTGCTGCCGCCGGCGGCGTATGCGACGCTGCCGGTGCCGGTGGCCTTAGCAGTGTTGTTGCTGCCGCCAGTCGCGGTCGCCGTCCCGCCGCCGGTCGCGGTGGCGGTGCATCGGGTGCAGTTGGTCGCATCCGCCGTACTACCGTCGCCGCGGGCAACGGCCCGCGAACGCTCGCCGGGGGTCGTCGACGCTTCCGTTGTGGGACTGTCCTTCCGCACCACGCCGTTGACCGAGATGCTGACAGCGCCACCGCCGCCTGAAGGCTTCTTCGCCGACGGGGCCGCAGACGTCGTCGATGAGTCTGTTGTAGAGGAATCCGAGTTCGGTGGCTTGGCCGCCGCCACCCCGGCGGTGGCCGTGGCGGCTACTGCTGCCCCGATGCCCAGAAAGACTGCCAACGCGCCGACCCGACCGACATAGCTCGCATACCCCATTGTCGTTCCCTTCGTAGCCGCGACAGTGTTTGACGCGATTGCTTGAATTGATGAGCCGCAAAGACAGTCACGGGCACGCTGCCGGGCGAGCACGGTTGCTGGCCATCGGCGTACCTTCCCGGAAAGGCCGCCTACGCCGAAGGCGAGGCCAGTTGCGCCTTTTACACGAGGAAGAAATGAGCCCAAATGGCTGAAAATCGCCTAGACCGGCTGATCGCCACCCGCGACCGCCTCGCAGCGGCGCTGGTCGAATGTGAATCGGCACGTGACCTGCCCGCCTTGAGCCGCGAGTATCGGCTGACCCTGGCCGAGATCGAGTCCCTACACACAGAGGAGGGCGTCGATGTCGTCGACCAGCTCGCCAAGCGTCGCACGGCCAAGGGTTCGGGTCGCGCCCGGCGTTCGTCGTAACGACGCCGAGATCGTCGTCGACCTGGCCGCCGCCTACGGCACCAGACTCGACGACTGGCAGGTCGACGTGCTCAAGGCCGGTCTAGGCGTGCGCCCGGACGGGTCGTGGGCCGCGTCGACGTGCTGCTGCAGCACCCCCCGCCAGAACGGGAAGAGCGTGGTCCTGACGGTCGGGGCGTTGGCCGGCGCGCTGCTGTTCGGTGAGAAGGTGATCATCTGCAGCGCTCACGAACAGAAGACCAGCCGGATTCTGTTCCTGAATCTGGTGTCCTATTTCGAGTCGTTCAACGACCTGGGTAAGCGGGTCCGCTCGGTGGGGCATGCGTTGGGCCGTGAGGAGATTCGGTTGCGCGACGGCACCCATATTTTCTTTCCTGCGCGCACCCGGAACACGTTGCGCGGCTGGAGTGTTGACGCCTATCTGGCTGATGAGGCGCAGCTGTTGACTGATCAGCAGTGGGAGTCGGCCAAGCCGACGTTGTCGGCGCGGAGCAACACCCAGGTGTGGCTGTTCGGCACTGCCCCCCAAATGGTTGGTGACGGTGAGGTTTTCGCCAGGATGCGGTCGGCGGCGCATGCGGGTAGCGACAAGAAGTTGGCGTGGGTTGAGTACGGTGCTGCTCCTGGTGCTGATCTGGATGACCGCGGGCAGTGGGCGGCCGCTAATCCGGGCCGGGTTGAACCCGCGGCGATGGAGGATGAGCGGCGTGAGCTTTCTGATGCCGGATTCGCCCGCGAGCGGCTGAACTTGTGGCCGGCCGACCACCTCGATCAGGTGATCGACCTGCAGGCGTGGGCGGGTTTGGTGGCGCCGGGTCCGCCGGATGGGACGCCGCCGTCGGCGTTGGCGGTGGACGCCGGCCCCGATCGGGCGATGGCGGTTGCGGGGTGTTGGCTGCTCGACGATGACCGGCTGCATGTGGAGGTGATCGGCAGCGACTACGTCAGTGATCCGTTGAATGCTCTGCAGTGGCTTGTCGATCGTGCGGGCCGACGTGTCCCGGTGGTGGTCGACGGTGCGGCGGCGGCCGCGAGCTTGATTCCCGCCCTATCGATGCAAGGTGAAAGTGGTTGTGACTGGGGCGCGGGACATGGGGCGCGCGTGCGGCGGGTTCGTCGACGATGTGCTGGCCGGCCGCTTGTCGCATCCCGATCAGCCGCAGCTGGATGCCGCGGTGGCGGGTTGCCGTCGCCGTCCGATCGGTGATGCCGGGCTGTTCGGCTTCGATCGCCGCGACAGCGCGGTTTTCATCAGCCCACTGGTGGCTGCGACGCTGGCTCGGTTCGGTGCGGTGACTGCGGGCCGACGCCGAGCCGGCGGAGCGTGTTTTGTGTGAGAAGTGGTCGCGCGATCTGCTCTACGGGGATCTCTGACGCCGCCGGCGGACCAGTTGCCTGCACGCTTCGGAGCACCAGATCTGGTTACGGCGGGTGATCGGTTTCCGGCAGTCGGGGTTGAGGCATCTCAGGGGACTTGGAGCAGCAACATCACGGCTGAGGCTGCCCAACCTCAGAGCTGTCAACCAAACCGGCGGTCCCCCCCAATAATCCGGTGTTGTTCGACGGGATCGAGGCGGCCGGCCCTCGTTTGCTTCCATCCTTTTCGGCAGGTGCTGCAATACACCGTCGTAGAAGTTACGCCAATCACCGTCGCTTTTACCGGGTCCGTGCGCGTCACGCGGTGTCGTCGGAGCCGGTGCCACCAGTACCGCATAGCTCACTATATGAACCTATTGATTTCACTGCGGCGGATCTCCGTTTTGAGCCCCTGTGCCAGCAGTCGCCGGGCGACCCGTTGCTCAGTACCTGCTATATCCGCAGGCTGACGCAGGACGCCGTGGTGGTCGCTGCTGGGGGTTGTCGCCGGTCGCCGAACGCGGGTTGGGCGGCAGCAAAACGGCGTAGCCTTCGCGCATGAGTACCGCGACCGCCATGGTCGGCGTCTCTCTGGCCGTAGTCTCGCTGGTCATCACTCTGATGATGGCTGCGGCGGCCAGGTCTGCTTCTCGCAAACGCGTCCTCCGTCAACGTGCTGAGACCCCGAAGGATCAGTACAGAAGTGCCATTCAGGACCTTCGCCGGATGCGCGATGACACCGTTCGCAACAGCGAGCGCAAGTCGAAACGCCAACCGGATCCGGAAGAGGGTTACGAGGGGGTAGCGGAGGGTAACCGCCCCGGCTAAACGGTGCTTACCTGCTATACCCGCATGCACTCAGAGCGGCCACTGCCGCGTTTTAACGTTCAGGCCTGCCGTCCACGATATGCGTTGTTGACGAGCCAAACTGGCCGTGTTCGGTAATGAGCCTTGGTTCGGGAGGCCCGCCGGAGTCATCTGGAGGATAAGTGCACTCACCGTGGAGCCACACTTGGTCGGGCTTGCAACTCTGGGCGACGGCGATGGGTGCGCAAATCATTGCGGATACCGCGAACCCTGCGCCAACCGCAGCCAAAAGTGAAGTGATGGTTCGTGATGTTGATCGCATATCACGACTCTTTCCCCTATTAGAGAGAAATAGTTTAGCGGCTAAATAATGGAGTAGTGGCTAAACCTGTGTTTGGCCGGGGGCGTCAGCAATGAATGCCATATCAGCGGTGATGCCGATGACGATCGGCACCTCGTCGGGCAGCTCGGGGAACAGGTACCGAAATCGGGCGTAGGCGTCGTGGCAGTAGGCGCCGGCTTCGCCCCAGAGGACGGTTGCGGCATCCCGATAACTTGCAGGCATTGCAACTGCAAAGACTACGTTCGCCGAGCGGGATCTTCCACGTAACTTCCACGCCGGTTCTCAGTGAGGCCAAAAACAGGCCTTGACCTGCAGTAATGCTGGTGCGCGATACTGGGATTGAACCAGTGACCTCTTCCGTGTCAGGGAAGCGCTCTCCCGCTGAGCTAATCGCGCCTAGAAACCTTGGAGGTGGAGACGGGAATCGAACCCGTGTGCACGGCTTTGCAGGCCGTTGCCTCACCACTCGGCCACTCCACCGCTGGGGTTGATGCGACTGCACCCTCGAGCGGATGACGGGATTCGAACCCGCGACCCTCACCTTGGCAAGGTGATGCGCTACCAACTGCGCTACATCCGCACGCCACGGACGAGATCGTCGCCCGTCGCGAAGGACGACGATAGTCCACTCCAGCGTAGCGGCACAAATCCCTTCCGTACCTCGCCGAGCCGCCTTCGCTGCGGCCGCGATCAGAAGATCCGATAGGCGTCTCGGGAGATGGAGAACCCGTGGCCGTCCGAGTTCGAACACCGCATGCCTGAAGGTTCGCTATTGCAGCTCATACCAGTGAAGTCCCTGATGGGCGGGGTGAACTGGCGAAGCGCTACACCCGGGGGATTCTGGGTGAACCCTCGTCCCGTGTTAGTCTTCTGCCCTCGATTCGTCGGGTCCCCGGTCTCGTAGCTCAGGGGGAGAGCGTCCGCCTCACACGCGGAAGGTCACTGGTTCGATCCCAGTCGGGACCACCACACTTCAGGCCCGTGTGGTCAGTGCGTGGAGCGCGAAATCGGCGGCCTGGTCGGCCATCCCGTTGTCCTTGTAAGCGCTGTGGGCCGCGCGTTCGCGACCACCGGGGAAGCACACAGGGTCTCCGGGAGCGCACATTTCGACCGTCTTGGCTGTGTAGAGATGCCCGATGGTGATCGGCGGCGCATCCTGGGCGACCAGATTCAGGAACCCGTCCGACGGAGTGCCGAACAACACCACAGCGGCAACGTGCGAGGCGATGGCGGGCGGCAACGGACCGGCGAAGCCGTCGGGCAGGACGATCCCAGCCGGGACGGTGTCGGTGGTGGTGTAGCCGGCCACCGCGGCGCCTTGTGAGTAGCCACCGAGCACGATCTGGGTGTCCGCGCAGTTCGCGGCGATCGCCTCTACCTTGTTGGCCGCGTCCACGATGCCGTCGGTCGCTGCCTGGAAGTCCAGCGAAGCCGGGTAGTTAACCCCATAGACATCAACGGTTTTGGCGCCAAGCCTGGAGGTCAGGGAGTCGACGAACGCCTGCCCGGTCGCTCCGACGCCGGGTGCTTCAAATGTTCCGCGGGCGAAGACGACTTCGACATCTGAACACGACGAGTCCTCCGCCGCCGCCGCCAGCCCGGTGGCCTGCGGTCCGATCAACGCCGTTAGGGAGACGAATACCGTTGCCAGCCAGCGCGCAGCCGTCGGGAAGGACATGACGTTGAATCCGCGGTTGCGCATCGAAGGCTCTTTTCGTTTGAAAAGGTTGACTAACTGTTGAGAACCTGTCGAGGGCAAGGATTAATCCCGCGGTTAGGGTGATCGCCGTGACCGAAGTGAGTGACCGTGCCCGGGCCCGCACGTTCGTCGTGACCGGTGCTTCGTCGGGTATCGGTCTTGCCACCGCGCAACGCCTGCTGGCCGAGGGGGGCTCCGTCGTCGGCGCCGACCTGACCGCACCGCCCGACCTGGGGGAGCGGTTCACGTTCGTGACGGCCGACGTGGCCGACGAAGCCGCTGTCGGCGCGGTTTTCGCCGCCGTGCCCGACCGCCTCGACGGCGTCGTTCACGCCGCGGGCGTCGCCGGTGGCGGCCCTGTCCATCTGCTCGACAAGGCCGAATGGGACCGGGTGATCGCGATCAACCTCACCGGCACATTCCTCGTCGCCAAGGCGGCGTTGGCCAGAATGATCGAGCAGCCCCGGGTCGACGGCGAGCGCGGCTCGGTCGTGACCCTTGCCAGCGTCGAGGGCCTGGAAGGCACGGCGGGCGGCAGCGTCTACAACGCGTCCAAGGGCGGTGTCGTGTTGCTCACCAAGAACATCGCCCTCGACTACGGCCCGAGCGGCATCCGGGCGAACTCCATCTGTCCCGGTTTCATCGCAACGCCGATGTTGGACAACGTGTTTCGCATGGAGGGGATGGAGACTCCGCTGAGATCGATCACCGAGGAGCACGCACTTCAACGGCTGGGCCGGGCCGACGAGATCGCCGCCATGGCGGCCTTCCTGGTGTCTCCCGACGCGTCCTTCGTCAGCGGCCAGGCGATCGCCGTCGACGGCGGGTACACCGCCGGCCGCGATCACGGCGTGGTTCAGCTCTTCGGCTTTCCCGAATGAGTCAGTCGATCAGCTGGGGTAGATGATCGACTGGTACTCGATGTAGGGGTCGATGCCTTCGGGGCCGCACTCGCGGCCGAGACCCGACTTCTTGAAGCCGCCGAACGGCGCCTTGAAATCGGCGAGCAATCCCGAGTTGATCGGAACCGTGCCGGTGCGCAGGCGGGCCGCGACCTGGGCGCCGTGGTCGACGTCGGCCGTCCACACCGAACCGGACAGGCCGTAGTCGGAATCGTTGGCGATGCGCACCGCGTCGTCTTCGGTGTCGTAGGGAATGACCGACAACACCGGGCCGAAGATCTCCTCGCGGGCGATGCGCATCGCGTTGTCGACGTCGTAGAAGACGGTCGGCTCGATGAACCAGCCCTTGGACAGATGTGCGGGAGTGCCGCCGCCGACCGCCACCTTGGCGCCCTCGTCCTTGCCCGCCGCCAGCATTCCGACGATCTTGTCGCGCTGACGCTCGGCCACCACCGGACCGACGGCGGTGGCCGGATCATTGGGGTCGCCGACCGCCATCGCGCCGACACCGGCGGCGAGCGCGTCGACCAGCTCCTGGTAGCGCGAGCGCGGCGCCAGGATGCGGGTCTGCGCGGCACAGGCCTGCCCGTTGTTCAGCAGCCCCGACATCAGGATGTTCTGCAGCTGCGCCTCGATATCGACATCGTCGAGGAGGATCGCCGCGGACTTGCCGCCCAGCTCGAGCGTCACCCTCTTGATCTGCGCACCGCACAGTTCCCCGATCCGCGAGCCCGTGGCCGTCGACCCGGTGAAGCTGACCTTGTCGATACCGGGGTGGGTGACGATGTGCTCGCTCGCCTCGCGGGATGCGGTGACGATGTTCACCACACCGGGCGGGAGGCCCGCCTCGAGCACGGCGTCGGCGAGCAGATACGGGTCGAGCGCCGTCTCGGGCGCCGGCTTGATCACCATCGTCGAGCCCGACGCGAGGCACGGCCCGAGCTTCATCGCCATGATGAACAGCGGCACGTTCCACGGCACGATGCCTGCGCAGACGCCGACGGGCGCCCGCCGCACCACCACCTTCTCGCCCATGGCGCCGACGCGTTCGTCGCTCCACGGGTAGGTGCGGGTGATGTCGGCGTAAAGGTCGAGGACCATCGTCGCCGCGAGCGCCTGCGTTCCGAGTGACTGCTGAGCCGGGGCGCCGTTCTCGTTGGTGATGACGTCGGCGATCTGGGCGGCGCGCTTCTGCAGCGCCTGCGAGAGCGCGGCGATGGCATCGGCCCGTTCCTCCGGCGTCGCGTTGGGCCACGGCCCGTCGTCGAAGGCCTCGCGCGCGGCGGCGACGGCGCGGTCGATGTCGCCCGGGGACCCGTCGGGTGTGCGCGCATACACCTCTTCGGTGATCGGAGAGATGACGTCGATGGTGCTGTCGGTGGCCGGCGCCACCCACTCGTTGCCGATGAACAGCCGGTCGCGCGTCTCCATGTCGGCACTCCGATCAGGTTGTGGTGTGGGCTGATCGTACGGCTGTAACACATTCATTAGCGGAGCGATCTAACTGTTGGAACCGGATCGTCGCTCCGCCACAAGCGCCGTTTCGGACCAGACCTAGAAGCACCGCGGCGCCTGCTGGCCCATTTCCAGTGTCGGGGGGGATGGCTGCACTGCAGCGGTGGCGGCGACCCCGCCTCCCTGTCTGAGACCAGAGGAGTCGATACCCCCATGCGTACCCCCCTTAGAACTTGCTCTCGGCGAAGCGTTGTCGCTGTGTTGGCGTCGGGAGTCGTGATCTCAATGACTGCGCTGACCGGGGGGATCGCGCCGGCTCTCGCCAAACCGGGTGACCACGGCGATCCCGTCATACCGATCATCCCGACCGAGGTCGTCGCCCCAGAAGCGCCGCCCGTGGCTGCCGAGCAGCAGGCGCCTGCGGAGCAACCGAAGGAGCAGCCGGCGCCGCCGAAGGTCGAGTCGCCGCCTCAGCAAGCGCCGGCCCCCGAGATCCAGGCGCCGGACGAGTCGCACAGCGCCAGAAGGAAGCGCCGCGCGTGGTCGAGGCCCAAGGTTGACGCGCCGACGAAGTGACAAGCCGATGCGCCGAAGGCGCAAGCGCCGCAGGTTGACGCCCCGAAGGCGAATGCACCGAAGGTCGATGCGCCGACGATCGACGCGCCGAAGATCGACGCGCCCCAGGCGGACGCGCCCAAGGCCGACACACCGAAGGTCGACGCGCCCGCACCGCTGCCAGCCGTGGATCAGCCCGCCAAGCCGGCCGATCCGAAGCTGGGAGAGTCCCCGAAGAATCTGGTGCCCGCGCAGCCGCCCGAAGCGGGTGTCGACGCTCCGGACAAGAAGCTGCCATCGGGAGCCGACGCGGCGAAGGAACCGGGAACCGACGCTTCCGACTCATCGGCGGTCTCGAAGGCCGCGCAGCAGATCGCCCCAGCCAAGCCAGACACATTGACTGCGCCGGAGCAGGACATCCAGCTCGCCAGGCAGTCGAAACCGATCGAGGTGAAGCCGGAGCCGGCATCGAAGCAAGACGTCGACTTGCTGTCGAGCGCGATCAACATGTCGAGCAAGACAAAGCTCGGCCCGTTCGAGTCCGAATTCAATGCGGGCTCAGAACTTTCCCTTGGAGCCGATCGCATTTGGGACCGCAAAGTTCGTCAGTGGGACCGGAACTGGATCGAGTACGACCAGTTCTACCGGCCGATCATTTTCAATCCCTTCCGGGCTCCGGTGCGGATCGCCTACGCCTTAGCGAACGCCACGCGGATTCTGGTCATCCAGCCTCTGGAGAGGGTCATCGTTGACGTGGCCCAGCTCGCCGCATACAGCTTCACGGCTGTCGTGCTGGGCGCCGCGAACGTGGTTAATGACGTCGCGAACGTCGCGGCTGACGTAGTGAACGTGGCGGTGGGCACCATCTTCGGTGGTGGTTTCGTGCCCGGTGTCGGGGTGCCGTTTGTGGCCCCGCCTCCGTTGTTGACCTATGACAACGTGCCTGTCCAGGTGCGCTACTCGAACGCGACCTACGAGCCGTTCCGGGTCAACCAGATCGTCGACGTCGGCGACGACGTTCAGTACGGCGGACGGAAGGTGTTGCTCGACGGTGCGACCCCGGCGTGGGGGCAGTGGACGACGTCGCCGACCGGGGAGCGGCAGTTCGAGGTGCACCGCACTCAGCAGTACCCCGGGCTCGGCGATCCGCAAGAGGCGCCGCTGCCGGGCGACTACCAGATGCGGCTGGCCTCCGATGAGTCCGCCACCGTGGACCGCACACAGATGTATCTGGTGGCGGCAGCCGGGGTGATCGCCGGACTGGGCTTCGGAGCGCTCGGACTGGCCTTCCACCTCGGGCGTCGCCGGCGAGAGGCGTAATGGCGCCAGCTGGAGTGCTGGACAACTGTCCGGCACTCCAGCTGATCCCGTGGGTTCGGCGTGCGCAGACAATTGCCGATGCCCATGACCTGCCTTGTTTCCCTCGGGTCGCATCCGATAAGTTGGACAGCTGTCCAGCCGCGGCCTTGAGGAGACAGCTATGGCGATCCGCGTCGCACACATCGGGACGGGCAATGTCGGTCGTATCGCGCTCGACCATCTGATCAGCGATCCCCGATTCGACCTGACCGGGGTCTGGGTGTCCTCGGACGCCAAGGTCGGAAAGGACGCGGGCGAGCTCGCCGGCCTCGATGTTTCGACCGGCATCGTCGCGACCAACGACCTGGACGCCCTGCTGGCCACCGAACCCGACTGCGCCGTGTACTGCGCGATGGGTGACAACCGGATCCCCGAGGCGGTTACCGACGTTCTGCGGTTTCTCACCGCGGGTGTCAACGTCGTCGGCACGTCCCCCGGAGTCTTTCAGTATCCGTGGGGTGTGATGCCGGACAAGTACATCGCACCCATAGAACAGGCTGCGCAACAGGGCAATTCAAGCCTCTTCATCTCCGGCGTGGATCCGGGCTTCGCCAACGACCTGATCCCTTTCGCCATCGCGAGCACCTGCCAGCGCCTCGAGCAGGTCCGGTGCATGGAGATCGCCGACTACGCCACGTATGACGGCGCCACGGTGATGTTCGACGTGATGGGTTTCGGGTGGACTCTGGATGAGACGCCAATGTTGTTGCAGCCCGGCGTGCTTGGGATGGCGTGGGGCACGACGATCCGCCAGCTTGCGGCGGGCTTCGGCATCGAGGTCGACGAGATCAAGGACTCGTGCACACGGATACCGGCGCCGGAGGCCTTCGACGTCGCGGTCGGACACATCCCCAAGGGCGGTCAGGCGGCGCTGCGCTTCGAGATCGTTGGCATGGTCAAGGGCAAGCCTGTCATCGTCATCGATCACGTCACACGGCTGCGCGAAGACCTGTGCCCGGAGTGGCCGCAGCCCGCGCAGCCCGGTGGCTCATACAAGGTCGAGATCGTCGGCGAACCCTCATACACCGTCGACATCTGTCCGACCAGCCGCAAGGGCGACCACAACTACGCGGCCATCGCGGCCGGCGCGGGCAGGGTGGTCAATGCGATACCCGCGGTCGTGGCCGCGCCGCCCGGAATCAGGACGACACTGGACCTGCCCCTGATCACCGGCAAGGGACTCTTCGCCGCCAAATAGGGCGCCCGACAACGACAAAGGAGAACACGGCATGGGACGCGTCGACGGAAAAGTAGCGCTCATCAGCGGCGGCGCCAGGGGCATGGGCGCCGCGCACGCGCGGATGCTCGTCGCGGAAGGCGGGAAGGTCGTCATCGGCGACATCCTCGACGACGAGGGCAGGGCGGTTGCCGACGAGATCGGCGACGCTGCGCGTTACGTCCACCTCGATGTCACCCAGCCAGATGAGTGGCAGGCCGCCGTCGACACCGCCGTCAGCGAGTTCGGCAAGCTCAACGTGCTGGTGAACAACGCAGCGATCGTCGCGCTGGGTCCGCTGAAGAAATTCGATCTGGCCGAGTGGCAGAAGGTGATCGACGTCAACCTCACGGGCACCTTCCTCGGCATGCGGGCGGCGGTTCAACCCATGATCGATGCCGGCGGCGGATCGATCATCAACGTGTCGTCGATCGAGGGCCTGCGCGGTGCGCCGTTCGTGCATCCGTATGTGGCGTCCAAGTGGGCGGTGCGCGGATTGGCCAAATCGGCTGCACTCGAGTTGGCGCCCAAGAACATTCGCGTCAACTCGCTCCATCCGGGCTTCATCCGCACCCCGATGACCGCACATCTTCCCGAGGACATGGTCACCATCCCGCTCGGGCGTGCCGCCGAACCGGAGGAGGTGTCGACGTTCGTGGTTTTTCTGGCCAGCGACGAGTCGTCCTACGCGACCGGCAGCGAGTTCATCATGGACGGCGGGCTGGTGACCGCCGTGCCGAGTAAGGCGTAGCCGCTCAGCGCCGCCGCCGCCAAAGGATCCACGCCACCGCCGCGCCGACGACGACCACTGCGGCCACCGGGACCGTCCGCTTGGCACGGCCATCGTCGAGGGTCGCGTGCTGCACCGCGTGGGCCTTGTCCAGGACGCGTTCCTTGGTCTCGGCGGCCTTCTGCTTGGTTCGTTCCTTCACGTCCATCTTGGCCGTCAAGGCCTCGACGGTTTGGCCGAGCTCCTTGCGCGTCTGTTGAATATCGGTCTGGAGTTCGTCGATATCGGCATCGGGGCCGGGTTCCGGACGAATTGCGTCTGGCTCACCCATGGCGCGCTTCCTTCACTTCCTTGATGTCCGCCTTGACGCTCTCCACACTCTCCGTCGCTGGAGGTGCGATCTCCTCGGCCTGCTTTCGGCTGAGGAGCGCGGCGATGCCGGCCGCAACGAACAGAACCACGGCGACGATCACCGCGGCGGCCCAGACCGGCAGTACGAGCGCCAACGCGG
Source organism: uncultured Actinomycetota bacterium (assembly GCA_963713225.1). Taxonomy (GTDB): domain Bacteria; phylum Actinomycetota; class Actinomycetes; order Mycobacteriales; family Mycobacteriaceae; genus Mycobacterium. The sequence goes on from CAVQLB010000012.1 coordinate 492,574, forward strand.
CCACGCCGGCCGCGATCAAGGTCGCCAGGCCGAGGACTGACAACAGACCCGCGACGCTGACCAGGCCGGCACCGATGCCTGCATGCCTGACCGATTCCTGCAGCTCTTTTTGTGCCAGCCGCATCTCATCGCGGACGAGGCGTGACGTCTGCGCCGACAACTGGCTCATCAACTCGCCGATCGACGCGTCGGCGGCCGACTTGAATTCCACACTCATACGTGGTGGATTGCCCTGGTCGGGACGAGACGAAACACCGACCCTCGCGGTAAACGGGATCAGTCGGAGGACTGTTGGTTCTCGACGAGGTCGGCGGCGATCTGAGTCAACGGCGTGTTCGAGTCCTGGGACAGCTTGCGCAACAGCTCGAACGCCTGAATCGCGTTTACCCCGTAGCGCTCCATCAGCATGCCCTTGGCCTGCCCGATGACGTCACGGCTTGCCAGCGCCCGCTTGAACTGCTCGTCGCGGCGGGCGGCGTTCCACGCGACCGACGAATGCGCCGCGAAGACCAGCCCGATCTCGCGGGTCTCGGGTCCAAACGCGTTCGGTGTCTCGGCGTACACGTTGAGCGCACCCATCGTCTCGCCGGCGATCCACATCTGAAACGACATGACCGAGCGAATCGGCGTTTGGGCCAGCACATCTCGGGCGTACAGCGGAAACCGCTCGTCGGTCGCGAGGTTCACAACGTGGACGGTCTTCTCCTCCCACGCCGCCGTCAGGCACGGGCCCTCGCGGCGGAGCTGCTGGATTTCGTCGAGCAGTAGCGGCCATTTGTGTGTCGCCGCCGGAGTGTCGATGTGCTTGGCGTTGCGGGTTACTGTAATGCCTGCGTATTGCGCGCCGGGGATCTCCACGGCGGCGTGCTCGACCAGCTCGGCGATCACTGTGTCCGAGTCGGTGTCGGCCCGGCCGTACAGTTCCTGCACGATTTCGGCAATGCGGAGGTGGGCACCCTCCGCGCTGACAGGATCGTTCACCGAAGTCACCCAATCATTCTGCACCGATAAGTTGCTTAATACTAACGCGGAGCGTAAGGCGGAGGAAGCATGGACAGCCAACGGCGTGACCCGCACGGTGTGATCACCCGTAGCGCCACCGGGCCCAGCGCGGCGGAGGCGTTCACCATCATCGCCATTGCCACCATCCTGCTCACCCGGTTGTACCTGCAACTGACGGGATATCCGCAGATCGGCGGCGGTGACCTGCACATCGCGCACGCGCTGTACGGCGGGGCGCTGATGATGCTCGCGCTACTCATCGGCTGGCTGATGCTCGGGTTCGGCGGCCGGATGGCGTGCGTGGTGCTCGGCGGGATCGGGTTCGGGCTGTTCCTCGACGAGGTCGGCAAGTTCGTCACCAAGACCAACGACTACTTCTACGGCCCCGCCGCCGAGATCATGTACATCCTCGTGGTGGTCATCCTGGTCGGCTCGCGGATCGTCCGGGACTTCCGGCCGCTCAGCGCCCAGGAATGCCTGGCGTCGGCGGCGATGATCGCGTCTGACGGCGTGGCGCGCGGGCTGGCCGTCCGGCGCCGCGAGCTCGGGCTGAGCCTCGTCGACCAGGCCGGGGCAGGGGGAGCCGACGGCGACAACGTCGCTCACGTGCGGGCGTTGCTGTTGTCTGCGGATCCGGCACCGGATCGGCTATATGCGTTACAGCAGAGAGCAATTCGGTTGATTCCCGGGTTTCTGCGCAGTCCGCGGTGGGTACCCGTCGTGGGCTGGCTGATGGTGATCGGCGCGTTCTTCAGCGTGTTCTTCGGGGCGCTCGGCGTCGCGTTGGGCGGGTATCTCTACGAGGACGACCGGGTCACCTTCCAACTCGAGGGTTACAGCGTGGCGGGCGTGATCCTGCTTGTCAGCGCCGGGCTCACACTCGGCATGGCGTTGCCCGCGATGATTGCCAGGCGGCGGCGGCCCGACAGCGTGTGGCCGCTGGTGTGGTTGCGCAACGCCGCACTGGTCTTCACCCTGCTCAACGCGCTGGTCGACTTCGCGACCGAGGGTTTCGGCGCGCTGCTGAACATGTCGATCGGCCTGTTCACGCTGGCGATCCTGTCCTATCAGCTCGACCTGGCGGCCCGGTCAAGGCTGACCGTCAGCTGAGGGGACCGCCTCGTCGTCTTCGCCTTCGAGGAATTCGCGGACATGTGTGAAGCCGTCGCGCCGCCATGCCTCGAACGCCCAGATCGCGGCGATGAGCGGCAGCGGCCCGAACGCCGCCCACCACCGAGCGCCCGAGGGCACCAGGCCACCGATGACCTCGGCCCGCGGCGTCCCGTCGACCATCGCCGGTAACCATTCGTTCAGCAGGATGGTCAGGATCCGCGTGGTCTCGAACGGGCCGATGGTCGTCGCCAACATCCAACTGACACAGGCGATGACCAGCGCCCATGGCCAGGCCAGCATCCTTGACTGGTCGTCGACGATGTCTGCGGCACAACGGATCGACTCGGCGACGAACGCGATGCCGAGCGCCGAAAGGAGTACCGCAACCTGAGCCGCGAGCAGGTCCTCGAGCACGGAATTGGCCAAGTCGTCGCCACGGCGGGTGGGTAGGCCGATCGCCAGTGAGATGAGTCCGGCCACCAGCGCCAGCAAGGTGATGTCTGAGGTGGCGTCGCTGACGCGCGAGAATGACTCGGTGAGCGTGCGGACGACCACCTGCGACGACGCGCGGGGCCCGGTCCGGTACAGCATCATCACCACCAGTCCGGAGATGACGATCGATACCAGCCATGCGACGACCGCCGTGCAGATGATGGCGAGCGCCAGCGAGCCCACCAACGGCACCAGCAGGGGGTCGATGTCTCCGCCGCTGCGGATGACCAGCAGAGGCACCAGTCCAACCGCAAGCACACCGACGAGGCGCAGCAACAGCGGAAAGGTGAACGTCGTGATGTCGCCGGCATCGAGGTCGGGGTCGCGGCGGCGGATTGCGGCTACCTCGGCCGATAACACTGCGCGCGCGCCGCGCAGCGACATCTTGCCTGGCACACCGAGATCGTAGGAGTCAGACGGCGCTGAGGTACCGGTTTGTGATCAACCGCTGCGCCAGCGCGGTGACGGGCGAGCCCAGCCTGCTCCACCATGTGGCGTGCCGGGAGAAGGCGACGACTTCGGCGTGCACATCACCGGTCGCCGGGTCGAGTCGGACGGCGAACAGCTCTTCTCCTGACTCGGGGTGGCCCGGCAGCGTGCCGTATGCGAAGCCACGGCGATCGGGCTCGTCGATCACGTAGACGACGCGGCAGGGCGCGCGCAGCGGACCGAATCCGACGAGTACCTCCGAGCCGACGGCGGCCACCTCGGTGCTCGCCTCGACCCGGACGCCTGCCCCGCGCAGCATGCCCCACCGCATCACCTTCTGCGCCGCGTCGTCGAACCGCGGCCGTCCGCAGCCGATCACGGCCGACTTGCGGACATGGTGGTATCCGTCGGGCAGTGGGCCCGCGGTCGCGCCCACGTCCCGATAGGTCAGGGACATCGTCGCCAGTTCGCTCAGTCTCACCCGAACACCATGGCATCTCCGGGCGTACGGTTTTCAGATGACCACCTCAACCGCCGATCAGGCATCGGGGACCTTCGCCATCGGTGGCGATCTCACCGTCAACCGGCTCGGATTCGGGGCCATGCGAATAACCGGCAAGGGCGTATGGGGCCCGCCGGAGGATCATGACGAGGTCATCCGCGTGTTGCGGCGCGCGGTCGAACTCGGCGTCAACTTCATCGACACCGCCAACTCCTACGGCCCGTACTTCTCCGAGGAGCTGATTCACGAAGCGCTCCACCCGTACCCCGACGGTCTCGTCGTCGCGACCAAGGCGGGCCTGCTCCGCACCGGGCCGGACGTCTGGGTGCCGCTCGGCTTTCCGGCGTATGTGCGCCAGGAGGCCGAAATGAGCCTGCGCCGGCTTGGCGTCGACCGGATCGACCTGTTCCAGCTGCACCGCATCGATCCGAATTTCCCGCTCGAGGATCAGATCGGTGAGCTGGCCGCGCTGCAGCAGGAGGGCAAGATCCGCCACATCGGCCTGTCCGAGGTCGGCGTCGAACAGCTCGAGGCCGCGCAGAAGATCGCCCCGATCGTGTCGGTGCAGAACATGTACAACCTGACCGCCCGCACCGCCGAACCGGTGCTCGAGGCGTGTGAAGCACAAGGCATCGGCTTCATCCCGTGGTTCCCGCTTGCGGCCGGTCCGCTGGCCGCGCCGGACGGCCCGTTGCAGCGCATCGCCGCGGAGCACGGCGCCACCGCGTCCCAGCTGGCTCTTGCGTGGCTGCTCAAGCGCTCGCCGGTGATGCTGCCGATTCCCGGCACGTCGAAGGTGAGCCATCTGGAGCAGAACGTCGCCGCCGCCGAGATCGAGCTGTCCGACGAGGAATTCGAGACGTTGAGCAACGCCGGCGCGGAAGCCGACTGAGTGGACAGGCAATACGGTGAGCGGGTGGCCACCGACCCCAACGAGGCGCATTCCGGTGGCGGGTTCAACCCGCCGGAACCCACCACCCGCGGCGGGCCGGACTACGGCCGGTTCGTCGAGGCCGTCCGGACCCTGCAGGACCACACCCGCGCGGCGGACGCCCCCGACGACGTGATCACGAAGGCCGCCGACCTCATCGAAGCCGTGTCCGAGCTGCTGGCGCCCTATGACGCCGACGAATGGACCACGCCGTCGGGCCGGCGCATGGACCTGCCCAACCGCGGCAACATCTTGCAGGTGCCCGGGGACCTGAAGCAGACGGCCGAGGACGAGGTCGGCGGCGTGGTCTGCTTCCGCCGCTTTCACCTCGGCCGCAACGGCGCGGTCCACGGCGGCGCGTTGGCACTGATGTTGGACTCGGTGCTCGGTTTCGCGGCGTTCAGGCTCACCCGCAGCCTCAAGCAGCGCACGGCCTATCTGCACGTGAACTACCGCAAGATCGCGCCGATCGACAAAGAGCTGCAGGTCGACGCCCGAATCGACCGCACCGAGGGGCGCAAGATCTTCGTCGCCGGTCGGCTCCTCGACGGCGAGGCGGTGCTCGCCGAGGCCGAGGCGCTGTTCGTGAAGCTCAACCCGGGCCAGCCGTGACCGACGAGCGAGCAGCCGGGGATGCGGCGGCGCTGGGCGCGCTGGCGCGACCGGCTGCGGGAACGGCCGCAAGACGCGAGTTCGGCTACCGCATCGTGGTCGGGGTGGTCGGCCTGGCGATCTTCGCCGTCGGCATCGTCGCGATCCCGTATCCCGGGCCGGGCTGGGCGATCGTGTTCGTCGGGCTGGGAATCTTGGCCACGGAGTTCGACTGGGCGCGGCGGCTGCTGGCGTACGCCAAGGAGCGATACGACAGGGTGATGGACTGGTTTCACCGGCAGGGAAGGATCGTGCAGGTCCTGGGTGGCGTGCTGACGGCGCTGGTCGTCGCGGCGACGCTGTGGCTGCTCGGTGCGCTGGACTGGTCCGGCCGAGCTCGTCGGCATCGAGCATCCCGTGGTTGAACAGCCCTATCGGGGTCGGGGACTGACGAACCGCACCGATAGCATGGTCGCGTTCGTAAACACCCGCCAAAACTCGCGCCCGCGAGCACAAAGACTTCGGAGAGTGACCGATGAGCGCCGCCGCCAGTCCCGCCCCAGCAGCCCCGATCCGGGTCGCTGCCGGGACGACCGCGGCGGCGGCGGTCCGCGACGCCGGGTTGCCGAGCCGGGGCGCCCCTGATGCCGTCGTCGTCGTCCGCGACACCGACGGTCGGCTGCGCGACCTGAGCTGGACGCCGGACGCCGATGTCGATGTCACGCCGGTCGCCGCCGACACCGACGACGGGCGCAGCGTGATCCGGCACTCGGCGGCGCACGTGCTGGCCCAGGCGGTCCAGGAGTTGTTCCCTGCGGCCAAGCTCGGCATCGGGCCCCCGATCACCGACGGCTTCTACTACGACTTCGACGTCGCGGAGGCGTTCACCCCCGAGGATCTGGAGGCGCTGGAGAAGCGCATGCGCCAGATCGTCAAGGACGGTCAGCTGTTCTCCCGCCGCGTCTACGAGTCGAAAGACCAAGCGCGCGAAGAACTTGCCGACGAGCCGTACAAATTGGAGCTCGTCGACGACAAGTCCGGCGATCCCGAGGTGATGGAGGTGGGCGGCGACGAGCTGACCGCCTACGACAACCTCAATCCCCGTACCCGCGAACGTGTGTGGGGCGATCTGTGCCGCGGCCCGCACATTCCGACCACGAAGTTCATTCCGGCGTTCAAGCTGACCCGCAGCTCGGCCGCGTATTGGCGCGGTAACCAGGACAACGCCAGCCTGCAACGGATCTACGGCACGGCGTGGGAGTCGCAGGAGGCGCTCGACCACCACTTGGAGCTGATCGAGGAGGCGCAGCGGCGCGACCACCGCAGGCTCGGCGCCGAGCTGGACCTGTTCAGCTTTCCCGACGAAATCGGTTCCGGCTTAGCCGTTTTCCATCCCAAGGGTGGCATCATTCGGCGCGAGCTGGAGGACTACTCGCGGCGCAAGCACAGTGAGGCGGGCTACGAGTTCGTCAACAGCCCGCACATCACCAAGGCGGAGCTGTTCAAGATCTCGGGCCACCTCGACTGGTACGCCGACGGCATGTTCCCGCCGATGCATCTCGACGCCGAGTACAACGAAGACGGCACCGTCCGCAAGCCGGGCCAGGACTACTACCTCAAGCCGATGAACTGCCCGATGCACTGCCTGATCTTCCGGTCGCGCGGGCGGTCTTATCGCGAACTTCCGTTGCGGCTCTTCGAGTTCGGCACGGTGTACCGCTACGAGCTCTCCGGTGTCGTGCACGGGCTGACCCGGGTGCGCGGGCTGACGATGGACGACGCGCACATCTACTGCACCCGCGATCAGATGCGCGACGAGCTGACGTCGCTGCTGCGCTTCGTGCTCGATCTGCTCGGCGACTACGGCCTTACCGACTTCTATCTGGAGCTGTCCACCAAGGATCCGAACAAGTTCGTCGGCTCGGACGACATGTGGGAGGAAGCCACCAGCGTGCTGGCCGAGGTCGGCGCCGCCTCCGGTTTGGACCTGGTGCCCGACCCGGGTGGCGCGGCGTTCTACGGCCCGAAGATCTCCGTCCAGGTCAAGGATGCGCTCGGCCGCAGCTGGCAGATGTCGACGATCCAGCTGGACTTCAACTTCCCCGAACGTTTCGATCTGGAGTACACCGCCGCCGACGGCAGCAGGCAGCGCCCGGTGATGATCCACCGCGCGCTGTTCGGGTCGATCGAGCGGTTCTTCGGCATCCTCACCGAGCACTATGCGGGTGCGTTCCCGGCGTGGCTGGCCCCGGTGCAGGTGGTCGGCATACCGGTCGCCGACGGCCACGTCGTGTATCTGGAAAGCGTTGCACGAACAACTGAAGTCGCGCGGTATCCGCGTCGAGGTGGACACCAGCGACGACCGGATGGCCAAGAAGATCGTCACCCACACCAACCAGAAGGTGCCGTTCATGCTGCTGGCCGGTGACCGTGACGTCGAGGCGGGCGCAGTGAGCTTCCGGTTCGGCGACCGCAGCCAGGTCAACGGGGTGCCCCGCGACGAGGCGGTCGAGACGATCGCGAACTGGATCGCCAACCGCGAAAACGCCGCGCCCACCGCGGAACTGATCAAGGCGGGCACACCGACGTGACGGAAAACGACGAAAGCAAGGTCGTCGACCACGGGGTGGGCGAGCCCGATCACCTGCAGCGCCTCTGGACGCCCTACCGGATGGACTATCTGGCGGGGGCTCCGATGAAGGGTGGGTCGGCGGCGTCCACGGAGCCGTTCACCGACATTCCGACGCTGCAACGACGAGGACGGTCTGGTGGTGGCGCGCGGCGAGCTCGTCTACGTCGTGTTGAACCTGTACCCGTACAACCCCGGCCATTCGATGGTGGTCCCGTACCGGCGGGTGTCTGAGCTCGAGGACCTCACCGACGCGGAGAGCGCCGAGCTGATGGCGTTCACCCAGAAGGTGATTCGGGTCATCAAGTCGGTGTCGCAGCCGCACGGCTTCAACGTCGGCCTGAACCTCGGCAGTTCCGCGGGCGGCTCGCTGGCCGAGCATCTGCATATGCACGTGGTGCCCCGGTGGAGCGGCGACGCGAACTTCATCACGATCATCGGTGGCTCCAAGGTCGTCCCGCAGCTGCTGCGCGACACACGCGAGCTGCTGGCCGCGGAATGGGCGCAGCAGTCGTGAGCGACTTCTACCTGATGACCCGCGCGGCGTACGAAAAGCTTTCGACTCCGGTCGCGAAGGCTGCGCTGCGGGCAGGCTTAACACCCGACAGCATCACGATCATCGGCACCGCGGGCGCGGTGATCGCGGCCCTCACGCTTTATCCCATCGGGCAGCTGTGGTGGGGCTCGTTCGCGGTCTTTGTTCTTCGTGCTGGCCGACATGCTCGACGGTGCGATGGCCCGCCAGCGCGGCGGCGGCACCCGGTTCGGCGCGGTGCTCGACGCCACCTGCGACCGGATCTGCGACGGCGCGATTTTCTGCGGGCTGCTCTGGTGGGCGGCGTTCGGGCTGCACAGCACGTCGCTGGTGGTGGCCCTGATGATCTGCCTGGTCACCTCGCAGGTCATCTCCTACGTCAAGGCCCGCGCCGAGGCCAGCGGCCTCAGCGGCGGGGGCGGGCTCATCGAACGACCGGAACGGCTGAGCATCGTGCTCGCCGGCGCGGGGCTCTCGGGCGTGCCGTTTCTCCATGTGCCGTGGCTGCTATACGTCGCCGCATGGGTGCTTGCGGTGGCCAGCCTGATCACCCTCGGGCAGCGGGTGCACACTGTGCGCACCTCGCCGGGCGCCATGGAGCCGATGCAGAAGGCGGGGCCGGTGGAGTCCGACACCGCCGGTAACTCCGGCGACAATCCCGAGGTGAGCGAGCCGTGACGGCCACTCCGACGGGACCACAGGCGAGCGATCCTCCTGTTCCTCGCGTGCGCGCCGGGGGCAGCCGCCTCCCGTTCGGGGGACAAGTCGCCGATCTGGGCTATGCCGCGGGCTGGCGAGTCGTCCGCGCGATGCCGGAGTTAGTGGCGCGCAATGCGTTCGACGCAGGCGCTATCTACGCGTCCCGCAACGGCGGGCCGGAGCAGCTGCGCAAGAACCTGGCTCGGGTGCTGGGCGTGACACCCGCCAGGGTGCCGGACGGCTTGATCCGTGCTTCGCTGGCCTCGTACGCCCGATATTGGCGGGAGGCATTCCGGTTGCCGTCGATGGACAAGGAGAAACTCCGCGCGCAAATCGAGCCGTGTCTGCTCGGGCGCGAATACGTCCGTGCCGGTCTCGACGCAGGCCGTGGAGTGATCATGCCGCTGCCGCACAGCGGGAACTGGGACATGGCCGGGGTATGGATGGTCCAGCATTTCGGCACCTTCACTACCGTCGCCGAGCGGCTCAAGCCGGAATCCCTGTACCAGCGGTTCATCGACTACCGGGAGAGCCTGGGATTCGAGATGCTTGCCGCTGACCGGCGGCGAGCGCCCGCCGTTCGAGGTGCTGACCGAGCGACTGCGCGACAACGGGATCGTCTGCCTGATGGCGGACCGCGACCTCACCCGGTCGGGGGTACAGGTCGACTTCTTCGGCGAGGAGACCCGGATGCCCGCAGGCTCGGCGAAGCTCGCCATCGCGACCGGCGCGGTCGTGCTGCCGACGCACTGCTACAACACCCGCGACAGCTGGGTGTTCGACGTGACCGGGCCGCTGGACACGTCGTCGGGCGACATCACCGCGATCACGCAGGCGATGGCCGATCGGTTCGCCAAGGGCATCGCAGCCCATCCCGAGGACTGGCACATGCTGCAGCCGCAGTGGCTGGCCGACCTGTCCGAGGAGCGGCAGGCCAAGCTCATGGGCGATACCTGATGCGCATCGGCATGGTGTGCCCGTACTCGTTCGACGTCCACGGCGGCGTGCAGTCCCACGTGCTGCAACTGGCTGAGGTGATGCGGGCCCGCGGCCACCACGTCAGCGTGTTGGCGCCGTCCTCGCCGCACGTCGAGCTGCCCGACTATGTGGTGTCCGGCGGCAAGGCCCTTCCGATCCCGTACAACGGGTCGGTTGCGCGACTGCGGTTCGGTCCGGCCACCCACCGCAAGGTCAAACGATGGCTGACCGACGGCGAATTCGACGTGCTGCATCTGCACGAGCCGAACGCGCCGAGTCTGTCGATGCTCGCGCTGATGATCGCCGAGGGCCCCATCGTCGCGACCTTCCACACCTCGACCACGAAATCACTGACCCTGTCGGTCTTTCAGGGCATCCTGCGGCCCATGCACGAGAAGATCGTCGGCCGCATCGCGGTGTCCGACCTGGCGCGGCGCTGGCAGATGGAGGCGCTCGGCTCCGACGCCGTCGAGATCCCCAACGGTGTCGACGTGGCGTCGTTCGCCAAGGCGAGCCGGCTCGACGGCTACCCGCGGCCGGGAAAGTCGGTGCTGTTCCTCGGTCGCTTCGACGAGCCGCGCAAGGGCATGGCCGTGCTGGTGGGTGCACTTCCCGCAGTGGTCGAGCGGTTCCCGGACATCGAGATCCTGATCGTCGGCCGCGGCGACGAAGACGAGTTGCGTGAGGAGGCCGGCCCACTGGCCCGCCACCTGCGATTCCTCGGCCAGGTCGACGACGCCCAGAAGGCCGCCGCGATGCGTAGCGCCGACGTGTACTGCGCACCGAACACCGGTGGCGAGAGCTTCGGCATCGTGCTGGTCGAGGCGATGGCGGCGGGCACCGCGGTGGTGGCCAGTGACCTCGACGCGTTCCGGCGGGTGCTCGTCAACGGGAAGGCCGGACGCCTGGTTCCGGTGGACGACGCCGACGGGCTCGCGCAGGGCCTCATCGAGGTGCTGGAGAACGACGTCGCACGCGGCCGCTACGTCGAGGCGGCCAGTGAGGCGGTCCACCGGTACGACTGGTCGGTGGTCGCACGCCAGATCACGCGGGTGTACGAGACAGTTGCCGGGGCGGGGGCCAAGGTGCAGGTGGCCAGCTAATGATGTGGCTCGTGATGACGGCGCTCGCGGTTCTGCTCGTGGTTTTGCTGCTGGTGGGCTCGTGGGCGTTCCAAACCGCCAATCGTCTTGATCGCCTGCACGTCCGCTACGACCTGTCCTGGCAGGCGCTCGACGCCGCGCTGGCCCGCCGCGCTGTGGTGGCCCGAGCGGTCGCCGTGGACTCCTACGGGGTGGGTCCGGAGGGCAGGCGGCTCAAGGCGCTCGCCGACACCGCGGAACAGGCGCCGCGCGCCGCCAGGGAAGCCGCCGAAAACGAATTGTCGGGCGCGCTTGCCCTCGTCGACCCGGCATCGCTGCCGGTGGCGCTGGTCGCCGAGCTGGCCGACTCCGAGGCGCGCGTCCTGCTGGCCCGCCGGTTTCACAACGACGCCGTGCGCGACACGCTGGCGCTGCGGGAGCGACCTGCGGTCCGTTGGCTGCGGCTGGGTGGAACCGCTGCGGTGCCAAGCTATTTCGAGATCGCCGAGCAGGCCGACCGCGACGTCGGCGTGGTCAGCCGCCGCACGTCGGCCCGGGTGGTGCTGCTGGACGACGACGGGGCCGTGCTGCTGTTCTGCGGGTCGGATCCGGCCAGCGACGACGGTAGCGCCCCACGCTGGTGGTTCACCATCGGAGGTGCGGCCCAGCCGGGGGAGACGCTGACCGAGGCCGCGGTGCGCGAGCTGGCCGAGGAGACCGGCCTGCGCGTCGCGCCGGGCGACATGATCGGGCCGGTGTGGCGGCGGGACGCGGTGATCGACTTCAACGGTTCGGTCATCCGCAGCGAGGAGATGTTCTTCGTGCACCGCACCGCACGGTTCGAGCCGTCCGCGTCGGGCCGGACCGCGCTGGAACGGCGCTACATCCATGGCCACCGCTGGTGCGATGCGACAATGATCGGCGAGCTGGTCGCCGAGGGGGAGACCGTCTACCCGCTGCAGCTGGGTGAGTTGCTTTCCGAGGCGAACGCGCTGGCCGATGCGCAGGGCGCCGGACCCCAACGGCAGCTTCAGTCGATCCGCTGATGCGGATTTAACGGATTTGGCGCCACCTTTAGACTGGATCAGTAGGCATTTGGAGGAGATAGCAGTGGATACCGCAGCTGGACCGAACGGGGCAGGCGGTCAGACAGGCACGGCGCGGGTGAAGCGCGGCATGGCCGAGATGCTCAAGGGCGGCGTGATCATGGACGTCGTCACCCCCGAGCAGGCCCGCATCGCCGAGGGCGCGGGCGCCGTTGCGGTGATGGCGCTGGAACGCGTGCCCGCCGACATCCGCGCACAGGGCGGGGTGTCGCGGATGAGCGACCCCGACATGATCGAGGGCATCATCTCGGCAGTCACCATCCCGGTGATGGCCAAGGCCCGCATCGGCCACTTCGTCGAGGCGCAGATTCTGCAGAGCCTCGGCGTCGACTACGTCGACGAATCCGAGGTGCTCACCCCGGCCGACTACACCCACCACATCGACAAGTGGAAGTTCACCGTGCCGTTCGTCTGTGGCGCGACGAACCTGGGCGAAGCGCTGCGCCGGATCACCGAGGGCGCGGCCATGATTCGCTCCAAGGGCGAGGCGGGCACCGGCGACGTGTCCAACGCCACCACGCACATGCGGGCCATCGGCGGCGAGATCCGCCGACTGACATCGCTCTCCGATGACGAGTTATACGTCGCGGCAAAGGAATTGCAGGCTCCCTACGACTTGGTCGCCGAAGTGGCGCGCGCGGGCAAGCTGCCCGTGACCATGTTCACCGCCGGCGGCATCGCCACCCCGGCCGATGCAGCGATGATGATGCAGCTCGGCGCCGAGGGCGTGTTCGTCGGCTCGGGCATCTTCAAATCGGGCGACCCCGCGCAGCGTGCGGCCGCCATTGTGAAGGCCACCACCTTCTACGACGATCCGGACGTCTTGGCCAAGGTGTCGCGGGGGCTGGGCGAGGCCATGGTCGGCATCAGTGTGGAGGAGATCGCGGCCCCGCATCGGCTGGCCGAGCGCGGCTGGTAAACATCTCGCATGGCGATCGAGGAGATCCTCGATCTCGAGCAGCTCGAGATCAACATCTACCGCGGGAGCGTTTTCAGCCCGGAATCGGGTAATTGGCAACGGACGTTCGGCGGCCACGTCGCCGGTCAGTCGCTGGTGTCGGCGGTGCGGACCGTCGATCCGAAATATCAAGTGCACTCTCTGCACGGATACTTCCTGCGACCCGGAGATGCCAAGGCGCCCACGGTGTTCATCGTCGAGCGGCTGCGCGATGGCGGCTCCTTCGCCACCCGGCGAGTCAACGCCATTCAGCATGGGGAGACCATCTTCTCCATGTCGGCCTCATTTCAGACCGACCAGGAGGGCATCCATCACCAGGACGCGATGCCGTCCGCGCCCCCACCGGAAGACCTGCCCGGCCTCGCCGAGATCAAGGCGTTCGACGACGCCGGATTCCGGCAGTTCGCCGAGTGGGAAATCCGCGTCGTGCCGCAGGAGAAGTTGGCCCGCCTGCCCGGCAAGGCCTCCCAACAGCAGGTGTGGTTCCGTCACCGCGACCCGCTTCCGGACGACTCGGTACTGCACATCTGCGCACTCGCCTACATGAGCGACCTGACGTTGCTCGGCTCGGCGCAGGTGCATCACGAGGAGGAGCGCAAGCACCTGCAGATCGCATCGCTGGATCATGCGATGTGGTTCATGCGCGCATTCCGCGCCGACGAATGGCTGTTGTACGACCAGTCCTCTCCGTCGTCATCCGGCGGCCGGTCGCTGACGCAGGGAAAGATCTTCACCCGCTCCGGTGAGATGGTCGCGGCGGTGATGCAGGAAGGGCTGACCCGCTACAAGCGCGACTTCACGCCGGCACGCGAGTGACAAGACCCGACGGTCGCACGGACGAGCGTCGCTCGGTACCCCTCGTCGGTGTACTGGCGCTGCAGGGCGACACCCGCGAACACCTTGCGGCGTTGCGCGAAGCGGGCGCCGACGCGATCACCGTCCGACGCCGCGAGGAACTCGACGCCGTCGATGCGCTGGTGATTCCAGGGGGCGAATCCACCACCATGACGCACCTGCTGCGGGAGTTCGAACTGCTCGAACCGCTGCGCTCGCGACTGGCCGAAGGCATGCCCGCATACGGGTCCTGCGCCGGAATGATCCTGCTGGCCAGCGAGATCCTGGATGCCGGTGCCGCCGGACGTGACGCCGCGCCTCTGAAGGCGATCGATATGACCGTGCGGCGCAACGCATTCGGCAGGCAGGTCGACTCTTTTGAAGGCGATATCTCGTTCGACGGACTGGACAGACCGGTGCACGCGGTCTTCATCCGGGCGCCGTGGGTGGAGCGGGTCGGCCCCGACGTGCGGGTGCTCGCCCGGGCCGCTGACCATATCGTCGCGGTCAGGCAGGGCCGGACGCTGGCGACGTCGTTTCATCCCGAGATGACCGGCGATCGCCGCATCCACCAGCTGTTCGTCGACATCGTCACCGGCCGCTCGTGATGGGGTGAATCGCTAGGCGGGTTCCTCGGTGTCGAACCACTCGTCGTTCCCGGGATCGTCGAGGACCGTAAGTGCAGGGTTCTTGACGTAGGTGACCTGGTTGCCGCCGCCCTTGCGGGAGGCATACATCGCGTTGGTGGCAATGGACAGAAGTTCGTCGAGCACGTCGTTCGGCGCGAGCTGTACCAGTGGCTGCAACGGAGTGGTGACCACGCCGATGCTGGCGGACAAGCGAGACGGTGAGCCGGTGATGGTGCCACGCACGCGCTCGATGAGCGCGGATGCGTCCGCACTCTCGAAAAGGTCGCCGATTACGAATTCGCAGTCGGCGATGTGTGCGATCACGGCATCGCGGCGAGCGGTTTCGCGTAGGCGCTGCGCGATCTCGACTCGCGCCCGGCTAACGCCACTCATTCCGGAGAATTCGCCGACCAAAGAGAAGCTGTCCAGGTTGATCACTGCTACGGCCAAATACCGGTCATCGCCGCGACTGCGCGACGCGAGCAGTGTGATGGCCTTCTCGTAGAAGCCGTCGCGGTTGAACAAGCCGGTGAGCGGCTCGAAATTCTCGTGCAGGATGTCTGCGTCCACGAGCGAGATCGTCGCGCGGCCGGTGAATGAGACGAAGACGACGATGAAGGCCACGAGCAGCGCCGCCGAGACCGCGAACGCCACGTCGGTCGCGCCCAGTCTGACGGCCAGCACGGCCAATGTGGCGGCGGTCGCCAGCCAGGTGATAGCGAGCCAACGGGTGGTGTGGAACACCGCGGCATACGTGGCGAGGAGAGTGAACGCCGTTGCGCCGAAGAGCCCGGCTACCGGATCGGACTGAATGAGGCACGACACCGCGATGCAGACCGAGCCGACCGCGACAGACGCTCGAGACTCATTGGCGCTCGGCCATCGTTGCCGCAGCCACAGTGATCCGATGACCCAGCAACACACCGTGACGGTGATCGCCAGGGCCCGGTTCAGCGTGCCGTGCGGTCCAATCGGGCTCCACATCAGTGTTATCGAAATGGCGCTCAATCCGAAGATCGCCAGCGCGACCACGCGGCAGGTGGTCTTCTGAATTCCGCGGGCGGCGAGAAACGCTGTCAGCCAGTAGTAGTGATCGAGGCCTCGCAACCATTGAAGTGATGGTCTCATCTGCGACCCATATGGCCGGGTACATGCCTGCACGGCAACCCGGGCAATTCTCGCGGACAAGGCATAACCGAGGGTATCAACTCAGCAAACGCGGTAACGCATACTCCTCTGTATGTTTCGCGTATCTCCCGGTGATCCGTGAGAATGTGCTCAGGGCTGGGAAACCGATGTCAAT
Organism: uncultured Actinomycetota bacterium; assembly: GCA_963713225.1. Classification (GTDB taxonomy): domain Bacteria; phylum Actinomycetota; class Actinomycetes; order Mycobacteriales; family Mycobacteriaceae; genus Mycobacterium. Next base: position 508,387 of record CAVQLB010000012.1, read on the forward strand.
TGGCGCCCATTCACCGTCGCGCCGAATTTCCAGCACTACATCGAGGGTGAGTTCCGATGACCATGATCGAGGTCGAACCGCAGCCCCGGATCGACACACTCGTGCGGCTGACCGCAGGCGGCGAGGCCCGCCGCACCGAATACGTCGGCGCGGTGTGGTTTGACGGCAAGCCCGACGTCTCGGGACTGATGTTGCGCCGCTCGCCGAACGCACCGCGGGGCATCCGCATGCCGAACTTCGCCACGTCTTTCTTCGTCCCCGACAGCCTGCCGTACATCCGGGAGCGGCTCGGTGAGGCGACGCTGTCTGTCTCGGTGCTGTTGCGGGGCTCCGGCGAGACCAGCGCGATCGTCGACGCCGCGGCGGTGTTCACCGACGACCCGTCGGGGGCGCCTGTGACCTGGGTCCAGGTGCATCTGCGCGGTCATCTCGGCTGGCCCGCCGGCGTCGGATATCGGATCGTCGCGCTGACGCCGCCCGACGCGGCGCCGTAGGGCATAAATGTCCACGTAGACTCGTTGATCGGACTTCGCAGTCAGTGAAAGAGGTAGTTACTGCATGAGCGGCCATTCCAAGTGGGCCACCACCAAGCACAAGAAGGCGATCGTCGATGCCCGCAGGGGTAAGAACTTCGCCAAGCTGATCAAGAACATCGAGGTGGCGGCGCGAACCGGCGGCGGCGACCCGGCCGGCAACCCGACGCTGTACGACGCCATCCAGAAGGCCAAGAAGAACTCGGTGCCCAACGACAACATCGAGCGGGCCCGCAAGCGTGGCGCAGGCGAGGAGGCCGGCGGCGCCGACTGGCAGAACATCACCTACGAGGGTTACGGACCCAACGGCGTTGCGGTTCTGGTCGAGTGCCTGACCGACAACCGCAACCGTGCGGCAGGCGAGGTGCGCGTCGCGATGACCCGCAACGGTGGCAACATGGCCGACCCCGGCTCGGTGTCCTACCTCTTCTCCCGCAAGGGTGTCGTCACCCTGGAGAAGAACGAGCTGACCGAGGACGACGTGCTGACCGCCGTGCTCGAAGCCGGCGCCGAGGATGTCAATGACCTCGACGACAGCTTCGAAGTGATCTGCGAGCCCGCCGATTTGGTCGCGGTGCGTACTGCTCTGCAGGACGCGGGCATCGACTACGAATCCGCCGAAGCCAGCTTCCAGCCGTCGGTGACGGTGCCTGTCGATCTGGACGGCGCCCGCAAGGTGCTCAGGCTGGTGGATGCGCTTGAGGACAGCGACGACGTGCAGGACGTGTACACCAATATCGACATCCCCGACGACGTCGCCGCCGAACTCGACGACGAATAGCCCGCATCGAAATCCGCTTTTTGCAGACGTCTACTCGGACTTTCGCTGCAAAACTCGGATCTCACGTCTCGTCAGGGCAACTGAGTCCTCAGCAACCCCGCCACATCGTGATCGCCGATTGCCCTATTGGCGCGCATCGTCGCAGCCATACCGAGCTCAATCGGCTGCAACTTTGATCCCATGCCTACCGTGACGACGGCCGCGATCCATGCGGTCAACAACTGCAGCCGGTATCGGTCCCACGCCTCCTCGACATGGAGGGTGATGCCGCCGTCGGCCAGTCGCGCGCAGTAGGTCTCGACAAGGCGACGTTCTTGCCCGCGCCTCAGATCGGTCGGAACGGAGCCGCCGAGAAAATAGGCCACGTCACGCAAGCCGGATCCGAAGCCGCACATCGCCCAGTCGAGGAATCCGGGCGTGGCACCGTCAGCGAACATGTTGCCGAGATGTGTGTCGCCGTGGACCAGGGTGCGGGGCCCACGGGCAAGCAAGGCCGGAACCTGCTCGGCTCTAGGGAGATACACGTCGGCGAGCAGGCGGGATGCCTCGGGCAGGTCCGTGCCGAGCTGTTCGACGGCGAATCCCACCAGCGCCGCCGCGGACCCGTAACTCTGCGAGCGGTTGACCACCCACTCGAGGTCGCCATCGATTGAGAACCGCGGGCTCTCCCAGAACGCGGCGTGCATATCGGCGAATGCTTCGATGGTTCTCTCGACGAACCCGGACAGGTCGGGGTCGCGATGGCCGGGAAAGCGTGCGCCCGCCGCCTGCAGGTCTTCCAACACCATCACGTAGTGGCCGGCCTCGTCGTTTGCGGCGTACCAGGGGTGGGGATGGCGTACCGGCACGTCCGCCGCGATCTCTGCGTAGAAGCGAGCTTCGGCGATGCCCATGCCCGTTTCGTCGACGAAGGTGCGTCGGTCGGCGTCGAACGGCGCGAGCTTGACGAATACCGACTGCGGCAGTCGCTCATCGTCGTGCGTGAGCGTCACGCGGGCCCGGCCGGTGGTGCCCGAGTGCGACTCCACCACGTCGACAGCCGCCAAGCGCGCACCCGGCGCATGGTTGGCGAGCACGCTCTCCAGCCACGCCGCGGTGATGTCGGCGACTTCTACCGGGATCGCTGGCACGGCTCGCACGCTAGCGCAACGCGCGCCAGGCAGTCAGCGGCTTAGCCGCGGCCGTTGGGGCTGATGAAATCGTCCTCGCGGTCGTCGGTGTCGTCGAAAGCACGGGCGCGTGCGTCGGCCTCTGGGCTGCCGGAGAACATGTTCGACGACACCCGCTTGGTCTCTCCGCCCCCGTCGGTGCGGCGCGGCTCGACCTCGGTGATCGTTTCGGCGGCCTCGATCCGCTGCGTCGGCAGCACGCCCCGGTGCTGCACCCAGTTGACCATTCCTTCGCGCACCGCACAGCGAAGGTCGAACAGCGCGCCTGCGTTCGGGGCGCTGACCACGGTCCGCACCCGAACGACTCCGCCGACGGCGTCGGTCACCTGCAGCACGCCACGGCGGCCGTCCCAGAGATCGCTCTCGGCGAGCAGCCGGTCCAACTCGGCGCGCATCTCGTCGAACGGGACGGAGAAGTCGACGTCGAACTCGACGGTGCCCATGATCTCGGTCGCGCTGCGGGTCCAGTTCTCGAACGGCTCGGTGGTGAAGTAGGTGCACGGCAGCACCAGCCGGCGCTCGTCCCAGAGTCGGACGACGACGTAGCTCAAGGTGATCTCCTCGATGCGCCCCCACCACTGCCCGTCTTCGAGTTGCACCACGTCGCCGACCCGGATCGCACCGGAGAAGGCGATCTGCATGCCTGCGAACACAGCGCCCAGTGAGGTCTGCGCCGCCAGACCCGCGACGACCGACAGCACACCGGCCGAAGCGAACACCGTGGTGCCGATGTCGGAGAACCTGGGGAACGTCATCAGTATCGCGGCGCCGCCGAGAATGACGACGACCGCCATCGCGAGCCTGCGCAGCACCGTGACCTGGGTGCGGATGCGCCGCCATTGGCGGTCTGCGTCGGAGATCTCGACATCGCCGCCGCCGTACCGGGCGATCGCGCGGCGTTCGGCGACCTGTACCAGGCTGGCGAGCAGCCAGGTGATTGCGGCGATCAGCAGGATGAGCAATGTGTGGTCCAGCCAGCCGCGCCAACTGTCGGCCGGATCGGACGCGCGCTGCACCGCAATCGAGGAGCCGAACACCACGAAGGCGCCCCTCAGCGGCATTCGGGTCAGTTCGGCGATGTCACGAATCACCCCGCTGCGGCGCCCGATGCGCATCAGCACCCAGGTGACGACCACCCCCAGCAGATATGCCGCCACCACGGCGCCTGCGACCCAGGCCAGGGTGACTGCGAGATTTGTCGCGGACTCCAGTTCGTTCTCGTCGGGCATCGTGTGATTTCAGCTCCCACGGTTGGGGACAGGTCTCCGCGACGTTATCGTCGCTCGCCCGTGCAGTCACATCGGCATCGTCGACGATTCGACGTGGATGAGCCGCGGTACGGGCTGAACATTTAGTGGCGTGTCTTTGCCGGGTGACGTCGGTCCACCGCAGTAGGCTCCACTCGAACAGGTGTTCACAGAAGGGATTGGCGTGCGCGTAATGGGAGTCGATCCCGGTTTGACGCGCTGCGGGCTCTCCGTCATCGACGGTGGCACGGGCCGGCAGGTCATCGCGCTTGACGTCGACGTGCTGCGCACGCCGTCCGATCAGCCGCTCCACAAGCGGCTGCTGACCATCAGCAATACCGTCGAACACTGGATGGACACCCACCACCCGGACGTCGTCGCGATCGAGCGGGTGTTTGCCCAGCAGAACGTCTCGACCGTGATGGGCACCGCGCAGGCAGGCGGCGTGATTGCGTTGGCCGCAGCGAAGCGCGACATCGACGTGCATTTCCACACGCCCAGCGAGGTCAAAGCTGCCGTCACCGGCAACGGCAACGCCGATAAGGCCCAGGTCACCGCGATGGTGACCAGAATTCTTGCGCTGCAGACCAAACCGACCCCCGCCGATGCCGCCGACGCGCTGGCGCTGGCCATCTGCCACTGCTGGCGGGCCCCGATGATCGCGCGGATGGCCGCGGCGGAAGCGCTGGCCGCCGAACAGCAGAAGAAGTACCGGGCACGACTCAAGGCGGCACGATGATCGCATCAATTCGCGGTGAAGTTCTCGACGTCGCACTCGACCACGTCGTCATCGAGGCGTGCGGCGTCGGCTACCGCGTCAACGCGACGCCATCGACGCTGTCCACCCTGCGCCGCGGAGCCGAGGCCCGACTGGTGACCGCGATGATCGTGCGCGAGGACTCGATGACGCTGTACGGCTTCGTCGACTCCGACGCACGCGACCTGTTCTGGACCCTGCTGTCGGTTTCCGGTGTCGGTCCGAAGATCGCGCTGGCCACCCTGGCCGTGTACGACGCACCCGCGTTGCGTCAGGCGTTGGCCGACGGCGACGTGACCGCACTGACCCGGGTGCCGGGAATCGGCAAGCGCAGCGCCGAACGGATGGTGCTCGAGCTCCGCGACAAGGTCGGACCCGTGGGGCCGACCATCGGACTTCCGGTCCTCAACGGCCATGCCGTGCGCGGCCCGGTGGTGGAAGCCCTTGTCGGACTTGGTTTTGCGCTCAAGCAGGCCGAAGAAACCACCGATAAGGTTCTTGCCAACGAGCCGGAGGCCAACACGTCGGGCGCGTTGCGTGCGGCGCTGTCGATGCTCGGTAACAAATGAGCCGATTCGACGACAAGATGGACGAGGAGTCCGAGGACCGCGAGGTCTCTGCGGCACTGACGGTCGGCGAGGGTGACATCGACGCCAGCCTGCGACCGCGGTCGTTGGGCGAGTTCATCGGGCAGCCCCGGGTGCGCGAACAGCTGCAGTTGGTCATCGAAGGTGCCAAGAACCGCGGCGGCACACCGGATCACATTCTGTTGTCCGGCCCGCCAGGGCTCGGCAAGACGTCGCTGGCGATGATCATCTCCGCCGAACTGGGCTCGTCGCTGCGGGTGACGTCGGGCCCCGCACTCGAGCGGGCCGGCGACCTGGCCGCGATGCTGTCCAACCTGGTCGAGGGTGACGTGTTGTTCATCGACGAGATCCACCGCATCGCCCGGCCCGCCGAGGAGATGCTGTATCTGGCAATGGAGGACTTCCGCGTCGACATCATCGTGGGCAAAGGCCCTGGCGCAACGTCGATTCCGCTCGAGGTCGCGCCGTTCACCCTCGTCGGTGCCACCACTCGCTCAGGTGCGCTGACCGGTCCGCTGCGCGACCGGTTCGGTTTCACCGCGCACATGGACTTCTACGAGCCCGCCGAACTGGAGCGGGTGCTGACGCGGTCGGCGGGCATCCTCGGTATCGAGCTCGGCGCCGACGCGGGCGCCGAGATCGCCCGCCGCTCACGGGGAACGCCACGGATCGCCAACCGACTGCTGCGCCGGGTGCGTGACTACGCCGAAGTCCGCGCCGACGGGATCATCACCCGCGACATCGCGAAATATGCGCTGGCGGTCTACGACGTCGACGAGCTCGGCCTGGACCGGCTGGACCGCGCCGTGCTGTCAGCGCTCACCAGAAGTTTCGGTGGCGGACCGGTGGGAGTCTCCACGCTGGCTGTCGCGGTCGGGGAGGAAGCCACCACGGTCGAGGAGGTCTGTGAGCCGTTCCTGGTGCGCGCCGGGATGCTCGCCCGCACGCCGCGCGGCCGCGTCGCAACGGCGCAGGCATGGACGCATCTTGGGATGACACCGCCCAGCGGGGTGCCGGGGCTGGGGCAGCAGGGCCTGTTCGAATAGGGGAGATGCGGATTTTGTTCGTGTCGAGAGCATAGGAGCCTAAATGAACGCCGCCGCACTGATTTTCGCAGGCCTCGCAGCGCTGCTGCACGTTTACATCTGGGTGATGGAGTCGTTCCTGTGGACTGCACCGCGCACCCGCGCTGCCTTCGGCACCACGCCGGAGGAGGCGGAGACAACGAAGCTGCTGGCCTACAACCAGGGCTTCTACAATCTCTTTCTCGCAATCGTCACCATCGTCGGGATCGTCATCGGCGGATTCGGCCACTACAGCGCCGCGTGCGCGCTCATCTTCGCCGGCACCGGTTCGATGCTGGCCGCGGCGGTGGTGCTGCTCGCGTCGTCACCCGATAAGGCACGCGCTGCCGTGATGCAAGGGACCTTCCCGTTGCTCGCCATCGTGTTACTCGTATTGCACCTGACCATTCCTTGAATCGACCGGATAGGTGATCACCGTCTGGTGGGAGATCGGCGTCCCGCACGTGCACGCTGTCGGGCCGCATCCCGCCGCCCTAATGCGCGGTTGTCGCCGATTATGTGTGTGCGGGTTGGGGTACTCCGTCGTCGACTGAGGAGGCATCAATGAGTGACACGCGTGTTCATGCCGGTGGCGGCAGGCTGCAAATGCCCCGTAGCCGTGGAGCGGCGAGCGGGTTTCTGCTGATTTTGTTGGGCATCGGGGGAGCGCTCATCCCGTTCGTCGGCCCGTACTTCGACTTTTCATTCACACCGGACCAGCCGTGGGCGTGGACAGCCGCGCGAGGCTGGCTCGAGGTGCTACCTGGCGCCGCGACCGCCGTGGGTGGCTTCCTGCTTCTGAGCTCGCGTAACCGGTTCACCGCCATGCTCGGCGGCTGGTTGACGGTCTTCGCCGGCGCGTGGTTCGTCGTGGGTCGGGCGGTAGCCGGGCCGTTGGGTCTCGGAGACGCCGGTAGTCCGGTAGCGGCGACCGAAGCCAAGCGGGTTGTGCTGGAGCTGACGTACTTCTACGGATTGGGCGCGCTGATCATCTTCCTCGGCGCGATGGCGCTGGGGCGGCTGTCGGTTCGAAGTGCCCGCGACGTTCGGTATGCGCAGCGCTCTGTCATGCCGACGACCAATGAGCCGACGACCAATGAGCCGGCGCCGTCCGAGGATGTGACCGAGATCCAGCCTGCGGAACCGGAGCCAGAACGACGGCATCGACCGTGGAGCGGCATGTTCGGTGGCCGCGGCAGCAATCTCGCTCACCATTGAGCTGGCGCGGCACCGCTAGCCGCGCGAGTCCATGGGGTCGATATCGTCCAGCAACCGCTGCATCGTCGCGCACATCTGCTTGAAGTCCTTGTCGCCCACCAGTGTTGACCACCGACGTTCGATGTCGGCAACGCGGTCGCCCGCATAGGCCATCATCTCGCGGCCTCGCGGCGTCAGGTCGATCAGCTTCGCCCGACCATCTGCGGGATCCGGCCGACGCGTCAGGTAGCCCATGTCAGCGAGATCGTTGACGAGCTCGGACGTGGCCGCCAAGCTCAGTTGTGCCCGATCCGCCAACTCGGTGAGCCGGATGCCACCCATTCGGATGTTTCCGAAGATCTGGAAGTGGGGTTCACGGACGTCCCCGAATCCGGCCTCGGCGCGTGGTGCGCCCAGGTCGTCGCGAAACTCGCGGAGCAGCCTGACCAGCAGTTGTCCGATCGCCAGCCGGTCGGGCGCGAGATCTCTTGACGTGGCCACAAGATCCGATAATACTACGGTTACCGAAGTTTCGGGTTCCGAAGTAAATGGAGAATTGCAATGATCACGCCGAGCCCCGATTTCGTCAGCACCGATCTGTGCCGCCTGCACGTGCGGCGCTCGGGTACGGGCCCGCCGGTCGTGCTGTGGCACAGCCTGTTCATCGACTCGCAGTCCTGGGGCGCGCTGATCGACGAGTTGGCGCGGCACCGGACGGTGTATGCGATCGACGGACCGTCACACGGCAAGAGCGAGCCGGTGCGACGCGGTTTCACCTTCGAGGAGGTCGTGGCCTCGGCGGAGCAGGCACTCGATCGGCTGGGGCTGACCGAACCCGTCGACTGGGTCGGCAACGCCTGGGGTGGACACGTCGGCATTCGTCTCGCGACGGGAGCGCGGTTGCGGACTCTGACGACGGTCGGCACGCCCGTCCAGGGGCACACGTTGGGGGAGAAGCTCACGAAACTCTGGCCGCTGGTCGGTGTCTACCGGTTCGCCGGACCGACCGGCTTCATCGTCAAGCAGCTGTTCGACTCGCTGGTCGGCGAGGATTCCATTGCCGCGCAACCGGATCAGGCCGCGGCCGTCATCGCCTCATTCCGCGAAGCCGACCGCAACGGGATGTATCACGCCATGCGATCGATGATGCTGCAGCGCACCGGCATCGAGCATCTGCTCGGCGACATCAAGGTGCCGACGCTCGTGATGTCTGTCCGCGACGACAACATTTGCTGGCGACCCGACGAGGCCCGCCGCACGTGCGCCGCCATCCCGGACTGCCGCGTGGAGGAGGTCGCAGGCACCGGCCACGTCTCACCGCTCCTGATCGACAGCGACCGAATCCTGCGCCTCGTCACCGAATTCTGGAGCGCGGCCGTTCCGAACAACTAACCCGTCCGTCAGAGATCTTTGAGCACGAGGGCGAGAACGTCGAGGCCTTCCTCGAGGAGGTCGTCGCTGATGCTCAGGGGCGGCAGGAAGCGGAGCACGTTGCCGTAGGTGCCGCACGACAGCACGATCACGCCCGCGGCGTGCGCGCCCGCTAAAAGCGCCTTCGTCAGGTCGCCGTCGGGTTCGGTGGTGCCGGACTTGACCAGTTCCACCGCGATCATCGCGCCGCGGCCGCGGACGTCGCCGATGCGGTCGTCTTCGGCCTGCATCCGATGCAGCCGGTCCTTCATCAGCTGCTCGATCTGGCCTGCCCGCTGCACCAGCCCGTCGGCCTCGATAGTCGCGATGGTGGCCAGTGCCGCCGCGCAGGCGACCGGGTTGCCGCCGTAGGTGCCACCAAGACCGCTGACGTGAGGCGCGTCCATGATCTCGGCGCGTCCGGTGACCCCCGCCAGCGGCAGCCCGTCGGCGATGCCCTTGGCGGTCACGATCAGGTCGGGTTCGATGCCCTCGTGCTCGCACGCGAACATTGCGCCGGTGCGCGCGAAGCCGGTCTGCACCTCGTCGGCGATGAACACCACGTCGTTCTTGCGGCACCAGTCCAGCAGCGCGGGCAGGAAGCCGTCCGCAGGCACGATGAAGCCACCCTCGCCCTGGATCGGTTCGATGATGACCGCCGCCAGGTTGTCGGCGCCGACCTGCTTGTCGATGACGTTGATGGCGCGGCGGGCGGCCAGTTCACCGTCGGTCGCCATCTCCTTGCCGAACTCGGCGTCGCGGAACGGATAGGACAGCGGCGCGCGGTAGATCTCCGGGGCGAACGGGCCGAAGCCGTGCTTGTAGGGCATCGACTTCGCGGTCAGGGCCATCGTCAGGTTGGTGCGGCCGTGGTAAGCGTGGTCGAACGCCACCACCGCCTGCCTGCGGGTGAATGTCCTGGCGATTTTGACCGCGTTCTCCACCGCCTCCGACCCCGAGTTGAACAGCGCCGAACGCTTCTCGAAGGTCCCCGGCGTGAGGCGGTTGAGATGTTCGGCGACGGCGACGTACTCCTCGTACGGCGTGATCATGAAGCAGGTGTGGGTGAAGTCGGCGACCTGCTCGCGCACGGCCTCGACGACGCGCGGCGAGGAATTGCCGATCGTGGTCACGGCGATCCCCGAACCCAGGTCGATGAGCCGGTTGCCGTCGACGTCCTCGACGATGCCGCCGCCTGCCCGCGCCGCATAGACCGGCATGGTGTTGCCGATGCCGCGGGATACGGCCGCGACTTTCCGGTCGATCAACTCCTTCGATCGCGGGCCGGGGATTGCGGTGGCGAGGTGGCGGCTCTGCTCGACGGTGCTCAACTTTCGCCTCCTGACGAACTGCGCGTTCGGGGTATCCGCGACGCGGCACTGCTGTCTGAGCCTAATCGGATACACACGTCACTCGCGGTCGTAGTGGCACACCGCTTCGAGCATGAATCCGAACGGGTCGAGCCAGAACATTGCGAAGTACGGCTGCTGATATTGCGGGAAGTGCTGCGGTTCGTGCAGCACCTCGCCGCCGAATCGGGCGGTCAGTTCGGCGACGGTTCCCCGACATCGGCCGGTAGGCGAACTCGTCGTCGGCCTCGAGGTACGGCTCGAATCCGACAAGGGGCATGATGGCGTCGTAATAGGCCTTCGCTGCCCGCAGATCGGGCACGTTGACACCGATGTGTCCGAGCATGTGGCGGGTCTTCCTGGCGGTGGCACTCTGCCGTCAACTGCCACAATGGCACACTGGTCATCTAGAAGGCCCGGAGATCGACCACGGTCCCCGGGGCCGTCACCGCACGATCGACACGAAAGACACCTGCTGCCATGGATCTGGTTGTTTTCCTACCCCTACTCATCATCCTGGGCGCGTTCATGTTCTTCGCGTCACGCCGTCAGAAGAAAGCGATGCAAGCGACCATCGACCTGCACAACTCTCTGCAGGTCGGCGACCTCGTCCACACCACGTCGGGCCTGCAGGGCGAGATCAAGGGCATCAATGACGACAACGTCGAGCTGGAGATCGCGCCCGGCGTGGTGACGACCTGGATGAAGCTGGCCGTACGCGACCGCATCGGAGCCGACGACGACTTCGACGACGAGACCGACGACATCGGCGAGCCCGAGTCGAGCGCGACCGAGATTACGGACAGCAACGACCAGAACCGCCTGAACTAACGACTGACAGTCGGGTACTCAGCACCGGCACGTACCCTTTGCGGTGCTGACGAACTGATCTCGAGGAGACCTAAGAAACGTGGCATCGCCTTCGACGCCGGTGCACCCTGCCCGCTACCTGGCCGTCTTCCTTGTGCTGCTGGTCGGTGTGTACCTCCTGGTGTTCCTGACCGGAGACAAGCAGGCCAGGCCCAAGCTGGGTATCGACCTGCAGGGTGGCACCCGTGTCACCCTGACCGCGCGAACCCCCGACGGCTCGGCACCCACCCGCGACGCGCTCAATCAGGCCCAACAGATCATCAGTGCCCGCGTCAACGGGCTCGGAGTGTCGGGGTCGGAAGTCATCATCGACGGTTCCAACCTGGTGATCACGGTGCCGGGCAACGACAGCAGTGAAGCCCGCAACCTGGGCCAGACGGCGCGGCTGTATATCCGCCCGGTCATCGAGGTGTACCCGGCCGCCCCACCGCAGCAGGGCCAGGCCGGCCAGCCGCCTGCCGGGGCGCCACCCGCTGCGCCTGCCGCGCCCGCGCTACCGGAGGGGGCGCCACCGGGCGCGCCTGCGCCGGCGGAAGGAGCGCCGCCCGCCGAGCCCGCGATAGAGCCGGGGGCCCCCGCGCAGGAGCCGACTGAGCAGGCTCCGCCGCAGCCGCGCCCATACCCGCAGGCTCCGCCACCGTCTCCGGCACCGCCGAAGCCCGACGAGAAGAAGGATCTCGCTCAGCGCATCGCCGACCAGAAGAAGTGGCGGCAGAGCACCGAGGGCCAGATCCAGTACCTGGCACTGCAGATCCAGGCCACCCAGTGCAACGAGGAAGACATCCTCGCAGGCAACGACGATCCGAATCTGCCGTTGGTGACCTGCTCGACCGACCACAGCCAGGTGTATCTGCTGGACAAGTCGATCATCAGCGGTGAACAGATCAAGAACGCCAGTTCCGGCATGAACAACCAGAGCGGTGAGTACGTCGTCCAGGTGGAGTTCAAGCCGGATGCCGCCAGCATCTGGGCGGACTTCACCGCATCCCACGTCGGCACGCAGACCGCGTTCGTGCTGGATTCACAGGTCGTCAGCGCTCCCCAGATCCAGGAAGCGATCCCCGGTGGCAACACCCAGATCACCGGAAAGTTCAACGCCCAGACGGCGAAGGAACTGGCCAACGTGCTGAAGTACGGCTCGCTGCCGCTGTCGTTCGAATCATCTGAGGCCGAAACAGTCTCGGCCACATTGGGTTTGACGTCGCTGCGCGCGGGTCTCATCGCTGGCGCGATCGGGTTGGCGCTGGTGCTGCTGTACTCGCTGCTGTATTACCGGGTGCTCGGAGTCCTGACGGCGTTGTCGCTGGTGGCTTCCGGCGCAATGGTATTCGCGATACTCGTGTTGCTCGGTAGATATATCAACTACACGCTGGATCTGGCAGGCATCGCCGGCCTGATCATCGGTATCGGCATGACCGCTGACTCGTTCGTGGTGTTCTTCGAACGCATCAAAGACGAGATCCGCGAAGGCCGTTCGTTCCGGTCGGCGGTCCCGCGGGGTTGGGCACGAGCGCGTAAGACGATCATTTCCGGCAATGCCGTGACCTTCCTTGCGGCGGTGGTGCTCTACGTGCTGGCCGTCGGTCAGGTGAAGGGCTTCGCGTTCACCCTCGGCCTGACGACGATCCTCGACGTGGTGGTGGTGTTCCTGGTGACGTGGCCGCTGGTGTACCTGGCCTCGAAGTCGACGACGCTGGCCAAGCCGGCGTTCAACGGCCTCGGCGCCGTGCAGCAGATCGCGCGAGAGCGGCGAGCCTCCGTGCACGCGACGGGACGGGGATAGTCGATGGCTAAGCACACATCCGACGTGCCGAATCGAATGCCGTAGAGGCGCCCGATCTTTCAGCTACAGCCGAAGCCCCGCGGCACGGCTTCTTCGTGCGGCTCTACACCGGTACAGGGGCTTTCGAAGTCATCGGTCGCCGCAAGCTCTGGTATTCGATCAGCGGCGTGATCATCGCAATCTGCATCGCGAGCATGGTGATTCGCGGATTCACGTTCGGCATCGACTTCGAGGGTGGCACCAAGGTGTCGATGCCGGCCGCGGGAGCGACGGGCACCGTCAACGTCCAGCAGGTCGAGGACGTGTTCAGCAAGACCCTGGGCAAGGAAACCGAATCGGTCGTGCTCGTTGGCAGCGGCGGTTCGGCGACGGTGCAGATCCGGTCGGAGACACTGACCAATCAAGAGACCGAACAACTCCGCACCGCGCTGTTCGACGAGTTCCAGCCCAAGGGCGAAGACGGCCAGCCCAGCAAGCAGGCCATCAGCGATTCGGCGGTGTCGGAGACCTGGGGCGGTCAGATCACCAAGAAGGCGCTGCTGGCCCTTGTGGTGTTCCTGGCGCTTGCGACCATCTACATCAGCATTCGCTACGAGCGGTACATGGCCCTTGCCGCAATGGCGACATTGGTTTTCGACCTGGTCGTCACCGCTGGCATCTACTCGCTGGTTGGGTTCGAGGTCACCCCCGCAACCGTGATCGGTCTGCTGACCATCCTGGGCTTCTCGTTGTATGACACCGTGATCGTGTTCGACAAGGTCGAGGAGAACACCCACGGCTTCCAGCACACCACCCGGAGGACGTTCGCCGAGCAGGCCAACCTCGCCATCAATCAGACCTTCATGCGGTCGATCAACACCAGTCTCATCTCGGTGCTGCCCATCCTGTCCTTGATGGTGGTCGCCGTGTGGCTGCTCGGGGTGGGCACGCTCAAGGACCTGGCGTTGGTTCAGCTGTGCGGCGTCATCGTCGGCACCTACTCGTCGATCTTCTTCGCCACGCCACTGCTGGTCTCGCTGCGCGAACGCACCGAGTTGGTCCGCACGCATACGCGTCGGGTGCTCAGGCGGCGCAAGTCGGGGAGCGAGTCCGCCACATCGGCGGACACCGCCACTGACGACGAGCCCGAGGCCGAGCGGGCGACCGTCGGCGCCGCATCCGCAGCCACAGCGGCGCCCGCCAAGACTGCGGTCCCGGATAAGCCCGCGCCGGGCGCGCGGCCGATCCGACCGACAAGCAGCAAGACCGGACGGCCCGCGGGTAAGCGGAACACCCGGCGGAGGTAGGCCCGATGCCGGCCCGTTTGCGGGGGACCGCCGCCGCGGTGACTGTCGCACTCGCTTGTGTCGTAAGCGTGGCGTCATGTGCCGGTCGCCCGGCAGGCGAGATCGCGTACGCGGTTGACGGCGCGTTGACGACGTACAACACCAACACCGTCGTCGGTGCGGCGTCGGGCGGGCCGCAGGCGTTCGCCAGGGTGCTGTCGGGATTCAACTACCACGGGCCCGACGGCCAGGTCGTCGGCGATCATGACTTCGGCGCCATCTCGGTGGTCGGCCGCGCCCCGCTGGTGCTCGACTACGTCATCAGCGACAACGCGGTGTATTCCGACGGCAAGCCCGTCACCTGTGACGACCTGGTGCTGGCCTGGGCGTCGCAGTCCGGCCGTTTCCCGTCTTTCGAGGCAGCGAACCAGGCCGGTTACCGCGATATCGCCACCGTGGACTGTGCGCCCGGGCAGAAGCGGGCCCGGGTGTCGTTCGCCGCCGACCGCACGTTCGTCGACTTCGGCCAGCTGTTCGCGGCCACGTCGATGATGCCGTCGCACGTCATCTCCGACGAACTCGGCATCGACGTCACCGCCGCGATCGTCAACAACGATGGCCCGAACATCGACCGCATCGCGCAGGTGTGGAACAACACGTGGAAGCTGACGCCCGACCTCGACCTGAAGCGGTTCCCCTCGTCGGGGCCTTACAAGCTGGAATCGGTCAGCGACGACGGCGCCGTCGTCCTCGTCGCGAACGACAAGTGGTGGGGCGCCAAGCCGGTCACCAACAAGATCACCGTCTCGCCCCGTGGCGCCGACGTCCAGGACCGCCTCAACAACGGCACCGTCGACGTCGTCGACGTCGCCACGGGCTCGTCGGGTGTGCTGAACATGCCCGAGGACTACACCCAGACGGACACGCCGTCGGCGGGCATCGAACAATTGATTTTCGCGGCGCAGGGACCGATGGCCGCCCCGCCGGCCCGGCGCGCGCTCGCCCTGTGCACACCCCGCGATGTGATCGCCCGCAACGCGGAGGTGCCGATCGCCAACACGCGGCTCAACCCGGTGACCGAGGAAGCGGTCGGAAGCGGTGAGGCGGTGGGGGCCGAGCAGTTCATCGCCGCCAATCCCGTCGCCGCGCGGGATTCGCTGGGCAATCAGCCACTGGCGGTCCGGATCGGATATCAGACCCCCAACGCGCGGCTCGCCGCGACCGTCGGTGCGATCGCCAAGTCCTGCGCGCCTGCGGGCATCGCAGTTCAGGATCTCGCGTCGGAGACCACCAGCCCGCTGACCCTGCGCAACAACGAGATCGACGTCCTGCTGGCCAGCACGGGCGGTGCGACCGGTAGTGGGTCGACCGGCTCATCGGCGATGGACGCCAACGATCTGCGCACCGGCAACGGCAACAACCTGTCCGGCTACACGAACTTGCGCATCGACGGCATCATCGACACGCTCGCGGTGACCGCCGACCCCAAGGAGCTGGCCAGGCTGCTCGGGGAGGCCGGGCCCATCCTGTGGGCCGACGTGCCGACGCTGCCGCTGTACCGACAGCAGCGGACCCTGATCACGTCGAAGAAGATGTATGCCGCGAGCAGCAATCCGACGCGGTGGGGCGCAGGGTGGAACATGGATCGGTGGGTGCTGGACAAGTGAGCGCCGACGACGCCGTAGCCGCGGTCATCCGGTCGCTGACGCGGGAGATTGCCGACTTCCCCGAGCCCGGGATCCAGTTCAAGGATCTGACCCCGGTGCTGGCCGATGCCCACGGGTTGGCCGTTGTGACCGACGCCCTGGCAGAGGTCGCGGCCGGCGCCGAGCTGGTCGCAGGCGTCGACGCCAGAGGCTTCCTCCTCGGCGGCGCGGTAGCCGTCAAGCTCGGTATCGGTGTGCTCGCGGTGCGCAAGGGCGGCAAGCTGCCCCCGCCGGTGTTCAGCGAGACCTACACCCTGGAATACGGGTCAGCGACGCTCGAGGTGCCCGCCGACGGCATTGATCTGGCCGGGCGGACCATCGTGATCATCGACGACGTGTTGGCCACCGGCGGTACCCTGGCGGCCACGTCACGGCTGCTCACGACCGCAGGCGCGACGGTCACCGGTGCCGCCGTGGTGCTGGAATTGACCGCGCTCGGGGGCCGCGACCTGCTCGAATCGCTGCCCGTGAACAGCTTGTACACGGTCTGAAGCGATATCCTCGAAGTCAGGACGCGAGGAGGTGACGATGGCTGACGACCCAGGCACGGGTCAGGCTGTGCAATCACCCCCGGTACCCGACGTCGTCGACGCAGCCCCGCAGGACACCGCGAAGACCTCCACATCACGGCGGGTCCGGGCCCGGCTGGCGCGACGGATGACGTCTCAGCGCAGCGCCGTCAACCCGGTGCTCGAACCGCTCGTCGCGGTACATCGGGAGTTCTTTCCGAAGGCCGACCTGGCGCTGCTGCAGCGGGCCTACGACGTGGCCGAGCAGCGGCACGCCGACCAGATGCGCCGCTCGGGCGATCCTTACATCACCCACCCCCTCGCGGTGGCCAACATCCTGGCCGAACTCGGCATGGACACCACCACGCTGGTGGCCGCCCTGCTGCACGACACCGTCGAGGACACCGGCTACACGCTGGACGCGCTGACCGCTGAGTTCGGCGACGAGGTCGGCCATCTCGTCGACGGTGTCACGAAACTGGACCGTGTCGTGCTCGGCACCGCCGCCGAGGGCGAGACCATCCGCAAGATGATCATCGCGATGGCCCGCGACCCGCGGGTGTTGGTGATCAAGGTCGCCGACCGGCTGCACAACATGCGGACAATGCGGTTCCTGCCGCCGGAGAAGCAGGCGCGCAAGGCCCGCGAGACGCTGGAAGTCATTGCGCCGCTGGCTCACCGGCTGGGCATGGCAACCGTCAAGTGGGAGCTTGAAGACCTGGCGTTCGCCATCCTGCACCCGAAGAAGTACGAGGAGATCGTCCGCCTGGTCGCCGATCGGGCGCCGTCGCGTGACACCTATCTGGCCAAGGTGCGCTCCGAAATCAATGCCACGCTTGCCAAGTCGAAGATCAGTGCCATCGTCGAGGGCAGGCCGAAGCACTACTGGTCGATCTACCAGAAGATGATCGTCAAGGGCCGTGACTTCGACGACATTCACGACCTCGTCGGGGTCCGCATCCTGTGCGACGAGATCCGCGACTGCTATGCCGCTGTAGGCGTGGTGCATTCGTTGTGGCAGCCGATGGCGGGGCGGTTCAAGGACTACATCGCCCAACCGCGGTACGGGGTGTACCAGTCGCTGCACACCACCGTGGTCGGACCTGAGGGCAAGCCGCTTGAGGTCCAGATCCGCACCGAGGACATGCACGGCACCGCCGAATACGGCATCGCCGCGCACTGGCGCTACAAGGAAGCCAAGGGCCGCAACGGGGTTCCGGCCGGGCATGCCGCGGCCGAGATCGACGAAATGGCCTGGATGCGCCAGCTGCTCGACTGGCAACGGGAGGCCGCCGACCCCGGCGAGTTCCTGGAGTCACTGCGCTACGACCTTGCGGTGCAAGAGATTTTCGTGTTCACCCCGAAGGGCGACGTGATCACGTTGCCGACCGGGTCCACGCCGGTGGACTTCGCCTATGCGGTGCACACCGAGGTCGGCCACCGCTGCATCGGCGCCCGGGTGAACGGCCGGCTGGTCGCGTTGGAGCGCAAGCTGGAGAACGGCGAGGTCGTCGAGGTTTTCACGTCGAAGGCGCCCAACGCCGGGCCGTCGCGGGACTGGCAACAGTTCGTGGTGTCGCCTCGGGCGAAGGCCAAGATCCGGCAGTGGTTCGCCAAGGAGCGCCGCGAGGAGGCGTTGGAGACCGGTAAGGACGCCATCGCCCGAGAGGTGCGTCGGGGCGGACTTCCGTTGCAGCGCTTGATGAATGGCGAGTCGATGGCGGCGCTTGCCCGCGAACTGCGCTACGCCGACGTCTCTGCCCTGTACACCGCTGTCGGTGAGGGTCATGTGTCGGCGCGCCACGTCGTGCAACGGCTGGTGGCCCAGCTCGGTGGCGACGACGAGGCCGCCGACGAGTTGGCGGAGCGGTCCACCCCGGCCACCATGCCGGTGCGCCAGCGCAGCACCGACGATGTCGGCGTTGCGGTGCCCGGTGCGCCGGGTGTGTTGACCAAGCTGGCCAAGTGCTGCACCCCGGTGCCGGGGGACAACATCATGGGCTTCGTCACCCGCGGCGGCGGGGTGAGCGTGCACCGAACCGACTGCACCAACGCGTCGTCGCTGCAGGCGCAGGCCGAGCGGATCATCGATGTGAAGTGGGCGCCGTCGCCGTCGTCGGTGTTCCTGGTCGCCATCCAGGTCGAGGCGCTCGACCGGCACCGGCTGCTTTCGGATGTCACGCGGGTGCTGGCCGACGAGAAGGTCAACATCCTGTCGGCGTCGGTGACGACGTCCAACGACCGCGTGGCGATCAGCCGGTTCACCTTCGAGATGGGTGACCCCAAGCATCTGGGCCACGTGCTCAACGTGGTGCGCAACGTGGAAGGCGTCTACGACGTCTACCGCGTCACCAGCGCCGCCTGAGGTACACCACCGCGCCGAGGACGATCGCCGCCAGGCCGACTCCCGCGACGATCTCCACGATCCGCAACATCTCGGAAAATGTTGTCGCCGAGACTATTTCGTCAGTTGACGACTCGAACGACAAGAACAACGGCGATGAGCCGCGGTTGATCGTCTCGGCCAGTCGGCGCGCGGAATCGGCGTCGAACTGGCCGGTGATCTGGGTGCGGCCGCCGGGGATCGTTTCCTGGATCTCCGGGGCGGAGACGACCTCGGTATCGAGGGTGAACGCCGTCTGCGTGCCGATATTCGCGGCCGTGAATTCCTCCCATGTGCGCGCGGCGTCGTTATCGAACTCCAGATCGACGACGTACTGGTCGCGCTGGGTGTCCCTTCCGGCAGTGGCGTTTTTGACTTGGTCGCCGCCGATGATCGACTTGTCCAGCAGGTAAACCACTTTCCCGTCGGTCGAGCAGGTGACCAGCGGCAGCTTCGGGTCGTCGTGGCCGGTGAGCGCATCGTCCTGATCGCATCGCGTCGCCTGGAATTGCAGCGCCAGCAGCTGGATGTTCTGTTCGGTGCTCTGCCGGAGTTGTTTCTCGTCGGCGATGAGCTTCGCCGGGTCACCCCCGGCGGGCGCAGGCGACGGTGGTGCGCCAGCCGGCGGCGTCTGCGCTCCGACCGACATCGCGTGGACCACCGGACGCATGTACAGCGTCTTCGCTTCCCCCGGTCCGAACATGTCGCGCAGGGCGTCGGTGCCGAGATCGCGACCCGGGAACGTGGCGACCACATTGGTTCCGTCAGAGACGATCTCGGCGCCGGAGACCCCCCGTCCGTCCAGTCGTGCTTGCACGTCCCTCATCGCCTGCGGCATGGCATCGGCTGCAAGCGGTGAGCCGTCCCGGGTGTGCACCGCCACCGTCACGCGAGTGCCTTCTCTGATCGGCCCAAATATTGCGGGTGAGGAACACTGCCAACAGGTAACCGAGGACGAGCACGGCCGACAGCAGAACTACGACAACACGAGTCGTGGTCGTGGGTCCGTTGCGGAGCGGGGGAGCTGTGGGTTCGATGCGCCAACGATAAGCCGTTGGAGTAGCCCCGGCGCCTAGTCCAGCCGCACCGATTCGATCGTCACGTCCAGCGCGGGCTTACCGTCGTCACCCGCGCCTGCGACTCCACCGGCGGCGACCTTGTCCAGCGTGGCAAGCCCCGTGGGGTCGATGGTGCCGAACGCGGTGTAGGTCGGCGGCAGCATCGAGTCCGCATAGACGAGGAAGAACTGGCTGCCGTTGGTGCCCGAACCCTTGTTGGCCATCGCCAGCGTGCCGCGCGGATACATCAACGGCGTCTTCAGCGCCGGATCGGCCAGCCGGTACTGGTTGGTGGGGTACTCGTTGGCGAACCGGTAGCCGGGTCCGCCCGAACCCGTTCCGCTCGGGTCGCCGCACTGCAGCACACCCAACTGCGGCGAGGTGGTCAGCCGGTGACACGCCGTGCCGTCGAAGTAACCCTGTTGGGCCAGGTTGGCGAAGCTGTTGACGGTGCAGGGCGCCTTGCCGTTGTTCAGCTGCAGGCCGACATTGCCCCGGTTGGTGGACAGGCTCACGCTGACCATCGCCGGATCGGTCGGAACCCGGCCCGACCGCGGCGGCTTGGTGGGTTTACTGGCCGGCTCGGTGGTGGACGGATACGCGCAATTGGCGCCGACGTTGGGCGGCGGATCGAAATCCGGAAGGCCGCCGTCCGCTGGTGTCGGTGCCGCGGTGTAACTGGGGTAGCGATTCATTTCGTCCTGCACATTGCGCACCAGCACGACCGCCAACAGCGTGAAGGCCACCAACGCAATGATCGAGCCGATGGTGATCAGGTAGCTGATCACCAGACCGGCCACCGCAAGCCCGTGCCCTTCCTCGCCGGTGCGCTTGATCTGCGACAGCGAAATGTGACCGAAGATGATGCCCAGCGGCGCGAACAGGAAGGCGCAGACCAGCGAGGCGATCGCCATGCCGTTCGTCGGCCGCGGCCCCGGATAGCCGTACGGGTCGTAAGGCGGCGGGTACGCGCCGTACGGGGGCGGCACGGGCGACGTCACGCTGCGTCAGTCCAGCCCGATGGACTTGACTGTCACCTCGGTCGCCGGCTTGCCGTCCTGGCCGCCGCCTGCGACCCCGCCCGCGGCGATCTTGTCCAGCGTCGCCAGACCGGTGTCGTCGATCTTGCCGAACACCGTGTAGTTCGGCGGCAGCATCGAGTCCTTGTACACCAGGAAGAACTGGCTGCCGTTGGTGCCGGGTCCGGCGTTGGCCATGGCCAGTGTTCCGCGCGGGTACAGCACCGGATTCTGGAGTTGGGGGTCGTCGGGCTGGAACTGGTCGGTCGGGTACTCGTTGGCGAACTCGTAACCCGGGCCACCGCTGCCCTGACCGGTCGGGTCGCCGCACTGCAATACCGCAAGGCCCTCGCTGGTGGTCAGCCGGTGGCAGGGGGTGTCGTTGAAATAGTTCTGCTGGGCAAGGCTGGCGAAGCTGTTGACCGTGCAGGGTGCCTTGGCGTTGTCGAGCTGCAGGCCGATGTTGCCCTGGTCGGTCGACATGCTGGCGCTGATCTGCCCCGGATCGGTGGGCACCTTGCCGGTCCGCGGCGCCGTGTTCGGCTTGCTGGCCGGTTGGGCCGCCGGGTATTGGCAGTTGGCGCCCAGATCGGCGGGCGCCTTGAACTCTGGCAATTGGCCGTTGGCCACGGGCGCGGATTCAGTGGCGTCGGCCGAGCCGCTCGGGGCGGTCGTGGTGGCTGCCGCGGCCGTGCTGTCGGAGTCGCGTTTGGTGAACATCGCGACGGCCACTCCTGCTGCGACGACCACGAGGACACCCACGACGGAGCCGATGATCGTGTAGAGCCGTCGCCTGCGCGCCTGTGCGGCCCGTCGCTCCAGTTGACGCTCGAGTTTGCGCTTCGCTGTCGCCCGCCGTTGTTCGTTGGTCGGCACCGCCGTAGTCCTCCTCGTGAGCTGGTCGATCCGCCACGAGTGTGCCAGCAATTGCTGAGTGCGGGCCAAGAGGCCCTACAGCGGGCGGGGATGGGAAACTGGACATCGTGTTGATCACCGGATTTCCGGCCGGCATGTTGGCCTGCAACTGCTACGTGCTGGCACAACGGGCCGGGGCGGACGCCATCGTCGTCGACCCCGGCCAGCGGGCGATGGGCCAGCTCCACCAGATCCTGGACGAGCACCGCCTGACGCCCGCTGCGGTGCTGTTGACGCACGGCCACATCGACCACATCTGGTCGGCCCAGAAGGTCGCCGACACCTACGGTTGTCCCGCCTACATCCACCCGGAGGACCGGTTCATGCTGTCCGACCCGATCAAGGGATTCGGGCCGCGGCTCGGCCAGATCGCCTTCGGCGCACTGTTCCGCGAGCCGAAGGAGGTGCTCGAGCTTGACCGTGACGGGGACAAGCTCGACATCGGCGACACCGTGGTGACGGTCGACCACACGCCGGGGCATACGCGCGGTTCGGTGGTATTCCGGGTCGCGGGGGATGGTTCGGAGATTGCCTTCACCGGGGACACGCTGTTCCGGCAATCGGTCGGCCGCACCGACCTGCCGGGTGGCAGCGGCCGCGACCTGCTGGGGTCGATCGTGACAAAACTGATGGTGCTCGACGACGACACCGTGGTACTACCAGGGCACGGCGAGAAGTCCACCATCGGGCTCGAACGCCGCACCAACCCCTTCCTCGAAGGTTTGACCCTCTGATGTCTCCTGCTCCTCACGCCCGCGGCGGAAACCAGTTCCAGGCCCCCAAGGGGGTGCCCGACTATCTGCCGCCGGATTCGGCACAGTTCGTCGCCGTGCGCGACGGCCTGCTCGCGGTCGCGCGCCGCGCCGGCTACGCGGACGTCGAGTTACCCATCTTCGAGGACACCGCGCTGTTCGCCCGCGGGGTGGGGGAGTCGACGGATGTGGTCAGCAAGGAGATGTACACGTTCGCCGACCGCGGCGACCGCTCGGTGACACTGCGCCCGGAGGGCACTGCCGGGGTGATCCGCGCGGTGATCGAGCACGGCCTCGACCGTGGTCCGCTGCCGGTCAAGCTCTGCTACGCGGGCCCGTTCTTCCGGTACGAGCGCCCGCAGGCCGGCCGCTATCGTCAGCTGCAACAGGTCGGGGTGGAGGCGATCGGCGTCGACGATCCCATGCTGGACGCCGAGGTGATCGCGGTCGCCGACACAGGCTTTCGGTCCCTCGGCCTGGACGGGTTCCGGCTCGAGATCACGTCGCTGGGCGATGACAGCTGCCGCCCGCAGTACCGAGAACTGTTGCAGGAGTTCCTGTTCAGGCTCGACCTTGACGAAGAGACTCGCCGACGCGCGGAGATCAACCCGCTGCGGGTGCTCGACGACAAACGGCCGCACATCAAGGCGATGACGGCGGACGCCCCGGTGATGCTCGACCACCTCTCCGAATCCGCCAAGAAGCACTTCGATTCCGTGCTGGCACACCTGGACGCACTCGAGGTGCCGTACGTGATCAATCCACGGATGGTGCGCGGGCTGGACTACTACACCCAGACCACGTTCGAGTTCGTCCACGACGGACTCGGTGCACAGTCCGGCATCGGTGGCGGCGGTCGCTACGACGGGCTGATGGCGCAGCTGGGTGGAAAAGACCTGTCCGGCATCGGCTTCGGCCTGGGCGTCGACCGGGCCCTGCTGGCGCTGAAGGCCGAGGGTAAGACGATCGGCGCCGCAGCCCGCGTCGACGTGTTCGGCGTGCCGCTCGGCGATGCGGCCAAGGTCAGGTTGTCGGTGCTCGCCGCCCAGCTTCGTGCCGCGGGCCTGCGAGTCGACCTCGCCTTCGGTGACCGCGGCATGAAGGGCGCCATGCGGGCCGCGGACCGTTCAGGCGCGTCGATCGCACTGGTGGCAGGTGACCGCGATATCGAGGCGGGCACGATCGGTGTGAAGGATCTATCAACCGGCGAACAGGTCGACGTAGCAACCGATGCCGTCGTCGGCGAGCTGCTTTCCCGCCTCGGTCGCTAAGGTCCCTGAACGGCGGCGGTCAACACCTCGTCGACATTGCCGATGCCACCGTCGAATGGGTTGCCGCGCTTGAGAACCTTGGTGCCGCCGGGCGTCATCGCGACGAGTTGCGGCGAGCTCGAACCGATTTGAAGCTTGCGCGCGAAGCGAACCTGGTCCAGCGACACCACCGCTCCGCCGCGGTAACTGAAGATTCCGAGCTTGCGGTCGATAACCGCGACCGGGCGGCATTCGTGCAACGGCTGGCGGCGGCGTTGGCGAATCTTGCGTACGACGAGATAGGCGAGTACCGCGAACACGAGGCCGGCGGCGGTGAAGATCGCGCCCAATGCCCGTGACGGGGTGCCCGCCAGGAGTGCGACGAGTCCGAAGCCGCCGACGACGAGGGTGAACACTCCGAGCACGAACGCCAATACCGCGAGCGCACCGGTACAGCGGTCGATGACCAGCACCCGGCGGCCGTCATCGGTGACGAGGAGTCCGCCGGTATCGGCGAGTATCTGGGGCTGTGTTGGCGTACTCACGCCTGCAGCGTGCCATCTTGGCCGCCGTGAGCGTGCGGTTAATGGCAGAGAGCGACGTCAGATGGCCATAGCGGCGCGGACGTCCTCCTCGGACGCCGAGCCGCCGGCGCCGCTGGACGTGACGCGGCCGGACTCCAGGATGTAGTAGCGCTGAGCCGACTCGAGCGCGAACCCGATGTGCTGCTCGACGAGCAGGACGCCGAGGTCGCCACGCTTGGTCAGCTCGGTGATGACGCCCTCGATCTCGGCGACCACCGACGGCTGGATGCCCTCCGTCGGCTCGTCGAGAATCAGGCATCGTGGGCTGGTGATCAGCGCGCGCGCAATCGCGAGCTGTTGGCGCTGTCCGCCCGACAACAGGCCCGCCCGTCGGGTCAACAGCTCCCTGAGCGCCGGGAACAGGTCGAGTTGCTCATCGATCAGTTGCTTGCCGTTCTTTCTGCCGTCGGCGACCACCTGCAGGTTTTCCGCGGTGGTGAGCTGACTGAACGACTGCTGGCCCTGCGGCACGTACGCCAGGCCGCGGGCAACCCGCGCACTGGGGCGCAGTTTGGTGATGTCGTCACCGTCGAAAAGCACCTTGCCCTTGGTGCATTTCAACAGTCCGACGGCCGCGCGCAGCAGCGTCGTCTTACCGGCCCCGTTGTGGCCCATCACCGCCGCGACGCCGTCGGAGGGCACCTCGATGTTGACGCCATGAATGACTTCGGAGCGGCCGTAACCGGCATGTATCTCGACTAGCTCAAGCACTATGAGCTCTCCTCGATGAGTTCGTCGGGAATGCCCTCGGCGCCCGCGGCCGCGGTGCCCAGATAGACCTCCTGCACCTTCGGGTCGGCCTGCACCTCGGCCACCGACCCTTCGGCGATCACATGGCCACGGGCCAGTACCGTCACCGATGTCGCAAATGCGCGCATGAAGTCCATGTCATGCTCGACGACAACGACCGTGCGCTCACCGCCGATGCGGCGCAACAGGTTACCGGTCTCCTCGCGCTCGTCGGCGCTCATACCCGCGACGGGCTCGTCGAGAAGTAACACGTCGGCGTTCTGGACGAGCAGCATGCCGATCTCCAGCCACTGTTTCTGGCCGTGCGCCAGCACCCCGGCGGCCTTGTCGGCCATATCAGTCAATCCCGTTATCTCCAAGGCCTCTTCGATCGACGGCAGCACCCCGGACCGGCGACGCAGCAGCGTCCACATCGAACGGCCCGCGCCCGCGGCGATGTCCAGGTTCTGCAACACCGTCAATTGCTCGAACACGCTGGCCGTCTGGAACGTGCGGCCGACGCCACGTCTGGCGATCTGGTGGACCTTCTTGCCCAGCAGCTCCACACCGGACTTGTTGACCGATCCGGTGGCATGCACCAGTCCGGTGATTGCGTCGATCACCGTGGTCTTGCCCGCGCCGTTCGGCCCGATGAGGAACCGTAGATCACCCTGAAACAGCGTGAGGTCGACGTCGCTGACGGCCTTGAAGCCGTCGAAGTCGACGGTCAGGCCGCGGACTTCGAGGTACTGGGTGCCCATGCCGACATTGCCGCCGGGCACCGGCTGCGTTTCTGTAGTGGTCACAGTCCCACCCCGACCTTCTCCGTCTCCGGCTCCGGATCGGGAACCGCCGCAGGCTCCGCCTTGCGACGTCGCCGCAGCCGCGAGAACAACACGCCCAGTCCCGCGAGCCCGGCCGGGAAGAATCCGACCACCACGATGAACAGAAATCCCTGCGCGTAGGTCCACTCCGACGGAAAGCGTTCGGAGAACAGCGTTTGCGCCCATGCCACACCGATGGCGCCGAGTACCGGGCCGAGCAGCGTGGTGCGGCCGCCGATCGCGACACCGATCAGGAAGGCGATCGACGGAAGGACGCCGACCTGTGACGGCGCGATGAATCCGACGATGGGCGCGAACAGCGCCCCGGCGATGCTGGCGAAGAGTGCAGCGACGGTATAGGCCACCACCTTGATGTTGGCCGGGTCGTAGCCGAGGAAGCGCACTCGCTCCTCTCCGTCACGCACCGCCACCAACAGCTCGCCGTAGCGGCTCTGCATCAGCTGGCGTACCACCGCCACCACGATCAGCAGGGTTGCCGCCGCGATGAAGTACAACATGCGCCGATTGGCCGGGTCGTTGAGGGTGAACCCGAAGAACGTGCGAAACCTGTTGAGGCCGTTGCTCCCTCCCAGGCCGGTCTGGCCGACCAGCAGGATCGCCAGCGCCGCCGCGAGCGCCTGCGACAGAATCGCGAAGTAGGCGCCCTTGACCCGCCGCTTGAATACGCCGAAGCCCAGCGCCGCCGCGATGGCCGTCGGCAGCGCCACGATGGCCAGCAGGGTGAACGCGGGGGAGGCGAACGGCTCCCAGTACGAGGGCAATTCGCGCACGCCGGCGATCTGCATGAAGTCGGGCACATCGTCGCCTCGGAACTGCGCATCGGCGATCTTCAAGTGCATGCCCATCATGTAACCGCCGAGGCCGAAGAACACGCCCTGGCCCAGTACCAGCATTCCGCCACGGCCCCAGGCCAATCCGATGCCGACCGCCACGATGGCGAAGCACAGAAACTTGCCCAGCAGGCTGAGCCGGAAGTCGGACAGCGCAACGGGCGCCAGCCCGAAGAGCAGCACCGCCGCCACACCGAAACCGGCCCACGTCTGCCACCGACCGAGAAGGGTCCTCATACGAGACTCCTCGTCCGAACGGTGAACAGCCCCTGGGGTCGCACCTGAAGGAAGATCACGATGATCACGAACACGATCACCTTCGCCAGCGATGCGGTGGTGTTGTACTCGATGAACGAGTTCAAGAAGCCCAGCGCGAACGCCGCGATGACGGTGCCCTTGATCTGACCCAGGCCGCCGACGACGACAACGAGGAACGCGTCGATCAGATAGCTCTGCCCGATGGTCGGGCTGGTCGAGCCGATCAGCGTCAGAGCGACACCGGCCACCGACGCCAAACCCGAACCGATGAAGAATGTGGTGATGTCGGTCTTGCGGGATGAGATGCCGCTTGTCTCAGCCAGATCGCGGTTCTGCACGACCGCCCGGATTCGCCGCCCCATCGGGCTGGCTTTCAACACGATCGCCAGCACCGCAACGCACACGACCGCGAGAACCAGGATGAAGATGCGGGTCTTGGGCACCACCGCGCCCAGGATCTCCATCCCGCCCGACAGCCACTCCGGGGCGACCACGTTGACTGCGGGTGCGCCGAAGATGTCGCGGGCGACCTGTTGCAGGATCAGGCCGACGCCGAACGTCACCAGAAGTGTGTCCAGTGGCCGGTCGTACATCCGCTGGATCAGGGTCGTTTCGAGCAGTGCGCCCATCGCACCGCCGATGAGGAACCCGATCACCAGCGAGATCAGCAGTGACACACCGGCACTGGACACAATCTGCTGCACCACGTAAGCGGTGTAGCAGCCAGCCATGATGAACTCGCCGTGCGCCATGTTGATGACGCCCATCTGGCCGAAGGTCAGGGACAATCCCAGCGCGGCCAGTAACAGGATCGAGCCGAGGCTCAATCCCGTTGCCAGCTGCCCGATCAGGACATCCATACCCGGCTCAGCTGGAGAGGCCGGCTGCCCACGGGTAAGACTTCAGGTATGGGTCGGGCTCGATGGGTCCGGGCGACTCCCAAGTCGTGTAGATCAGCCCGTCCGACCGGATCTCGCCGATGCGTGCGGTCTTGGTGATGTGGTGGTTCTCGCCGTCGATGGCGACCAGGCCCTCCGGGGCATCGAATGTCACGCCCCCTGCGTTGTCCTGAATCGCCTTGACGTCGAACGACTTCGCCTTCTCGACGGTGTTCTTCCACAGATACACCGACACGTAGGCCGCCTCCATCGGATCAGACGTCGGCTTGTTGGCGCCGAACTTGTCTTTGTAGGCCTTGACGAACTCCTTGTTCACCGGGCTGTCGACGGTCTCGTAGAAGTTCCAGGCGGTGAGCTGGCCGGTGATGTTCTGCACACCGATGCCGCCGACCTCTTCCTCGGCGATCGATACCGACACCACCGGCATGGCCTGCGGAGTCAGCCCGACATTCTTGTACTCGCGGAAGAACGCGACGTTGGAATCGCCGTTGAGGGTGTTGAAGACCGCGTCGGCGTCGGCAGTGCGGACCTTGTTGACGATCGTGGAGAAGTCGGTCGAGCCCAATGGCGTGTAGTCCTCACCCTTGATCTCGATACCGTTTGCCCCGGCGTACGCCTTGATGATGCGGTTGGCGGTCTGCGGGAAGACGTAGTCGCTGCCGACCAGGTACAGCGACTTGATGCCCTTCTGTTTGAGGTAATCGAGCGCGGGCACGATCTGCTGATTGGTGGTCGCGCCGGTGTAGAAGATGTTCTTCGACGACTCCAGGCCCTCGTACTGCACCGGGTAATACAGAAGCGAGTTGGCGCCCTCGAAGACCGGCAGCATCGCCTTGCGGCTCGACGACGTCCAGCCGCCGAACACCGCGGCTACGCAGTCACTGCTGATCAGCTTTTCGGCCTTCTCGGCGAAGACGGTTGGCTCCGAAGCCCCGTCCTCGCCGACCAGCTGGATCTGCTTACCCATCACGCCGCCGCTCGCGTTGATTTGCTCGACTGCGAGGTCGATGGCGTGGCGAACGGTGACTTCGGAAATCGCCATCGTGCCCGACAGCGAGTTCAGTGCCCCCACTTTGACGGTCGGCCCCGACGTGTCCACGCAGGACTCGGCATTTGCCGCGTCCGTCTCGCTGGCCTTGCTGCCGCAGCCGGACAGCAACAGGCTGGTGGCGACGACCAAACTTCCCGCTGCTCGAGCCGACCGAGTCAACGGGGAGCGTGCTGAATATCGCATGTACAGCCTTTCGTCATGTCAAAAGCGCTCGTTGCCGAGCAATTGAAGGCGGAGCGCAGAATGGAGGTACGCGTGAGCGTCGAATCGGGACGTTAGAGTGCCCGTGTTTCTCTAGAATTTCTGTACGTGACGAACAAATTAAACGCGTAGCTCAGACCCGGAAAGCCGCGTGTGTAACGGTCCGGTCGCCTCCGGCGATGTGACGGTTGTGTCGGCGCAGAGGAAGAGGGGTACCTAGATCACTATGCGAAACGTGAGAAACCGCAATGTGACAGCCATGATCGGCGCGGCTGCGGCAGCCGCCATCGCTGTGTTGGCGTCCGCACCTGCGACGTCTAGCGCCGAGCCCGCCGGCCCAAAAGTCCGGTACACGCTCACGTCGGCAACCGACGTGGGGTACGACATCAACTACATCGTCACGCAGCCTCCCAGCAAGGCGGCTTATAACGCCGACTCCGCCGCGTTTCTGAAGACCGAGCGGGTGAATGTCGGCCCGGACGCGCCATGGGTATTCGAAACCACGCTCGCGGACCCGCAGTGGGCGATCGTCACCGCAAGCACCGGTGTGCACGCCATGCAGGCTCCGCCGAGCCCACACTGCGAGATCGCGATCGACGGTCAGCTGGCGATTCAGCAGGACGGTCCCTATACGGCGTTCTGCCAACTCGCAAATTGGTGAGCCGATAGCGATCAGATCCCGCTCGCCAGCTGAAGCTCGGTCTCCGGTGCGTCAACAAACAACAACCGGTTGTCATCTCCTGCTGCCGTGAGGATCTCGAGCTCTCCGAACCGGCTGGCCGTCTTGCTGACCAGGCAGACGTGGGCGGTCACCGGCTCGCACGCGCTGATAAGAGGTTGCACGCGTTGTGCCGGCGAATCTCCGACACTGATGATGAGATTTTCGCGGGCACGCACCGCCACTATCCCGTCGCCCGTGTCGACAAGGGCGCCGGCCAGATCGTCCTCGAAGATCAGCTTGACCAACCGCACGCCGGACCGCGGTCGCAGGCCGGCTTCGGCGGCTCGATTCTTCAGCCAGGTTCTCACCGACAATGCGGGGCGGTCCGGGCTCAACGAGACCGATCCGACGACGGCGGCCTCGAACTTCTCCCCGCGGAAAGCGGTGCGCATTTCGGTCATCTGACGCTTGCCCACCCGGTTGTAGATGAGTCCATTGGATGCCGCGGCACACCGCCGGGCCCATCGCTCCAGCGGTGCGCCGAAGAATGGTTCGATGCCTCCGCGGTGTAACGAGGCCCGAGGCACCACGTCGTCGACCGCGCGCACCGGCCATAGCGTCTGCGCGCGATCGACCTGCCCGAACGCGTAGTCGAATCCGACAAGATGCTTTGTCGTGGGCCCGTCGCCGCCGCCGTAGCTCAGGGCCGCGGCGAGGTCACCGGCCGCAGAGGGCTCCGAGATACCCAGGTAGACATCGAAACCCGCGTGTGCGGCGACGACTCCGGCGGCAAGTGCGCCACCCTCGGCGCCAATGCACAAGACGTCGACCTCGTGGTCCCATTGTGTTTCGCTGAACATGGCTTCAGCCCCACGCCGGTGCTTGGTCGAACCGGCTCGTGAAAGCTCGCCGTTGTCGGATGTCCTCCATCTCGGCGACGATCTTGGCGGTCTGGTTGAGCGAGGCGCAGCTGGCCACGGTGCGCCGGTCCCACCACATCATTTTGGTGCGGTAGCGCTCATCGGGATACGGCGTGGACCGGATCGGCGCCACGACACCGCCAGAAGATCGCCAGGGTTCCAGGACATGTCGTGCGGCCGTGGCCATGCAGAACTGCACCCCGAGCGCTGCTAACACCTGGCAGCCGGTGCGGGCCAATGAGTCGATGAGTTGGCGGTTGCGGTCGCGATCGTCGGTGACCCACGCCGACTTCATCTCGACCACCCCGAACGGCAACCGGTCGGCGATCATCTTGCGCACCTGGGAGAGACCGGGTCGTCCTGCCCACTCGACGACGGCGTGCGACTCATCGGGCGATGTGAGCGGACCGACCGCGCGGACACCACCCACCACCGTTCCGGCCGCGTCGAGCAGCGACCAGAAGAGCGTCGTGTCGCCTGCCCGGCGGATTGCGTCGACGTCGATTGCTGCGGCTACGCCGTGACCGCGATAGCTGCGTTCTGCGCCTGCCAGGTACTCCTGCCACAAGTCGTCGTCATCCGCGGGTCTGGCGATCGTCACCGTGCACTCGGCGTCGGAATCCCACCAGCTCATCGCCGTCGTTTGGCCGTCGGTCGAGGCCAGCGTGCGGGGCAGTTCGATGACGTTCATCGTGTCTCCCATCCGGGGTACTCGTCATTGGTCCGCAGGAACAACCACTCGCAAAAATGCATCATGCTGCAGATTTAGCAATTTAACAAGTAAAACTAGATACCGCTTGTCAAGTCAGATAAAATCCATATAAATTAATGTTCGGCTAAAATTGAGTGGCGACTCAACACATCAGGCGATTTCCACACATACGCTTGACAATGAATCGAACATGAGTTCGAATAGGCTTTATGCGGTGGGATCGACAGAGCGTCAGTGTCGACGACGGCGCGCTGCCCGGCCTGCAGCGCATCGGCTTCGTCCGGAGCGTGCGAACCCCGCAGTTCGAGGGGATCACCTTCCACGAAGTCCTCTGCAAATCGGCGTTGAACAAGGTGCCGAATGCCGCGATGCTGCCCTTCAGATACACCGTCAACGGCTACCGCGGCTGTTCGCATGCGTGCCGGTACTGTTTCGCGCGGCCCACGCATGAGTACCTCGACCTGGACTGCGGCACCGATTTCGACACCCAGGTCGTGGTGAAGACCAACGTCGCCGATGTGCTGCGCCGCGAACTGCATCGGCGGTCATGGCAGCGCGAGACGGTTGCACTCGGTACGAACACCGATCCGTATCAACGCGCCGAAGGCCGCTACGCCCTGATGCCGGGGATCATCGGTGCGCTGGCGGATTCCGGCACGCCGTTCTCAATCCTGACCAAAGGCACGCTGCTGCGCCGCGATCTTCCGCTCATCGCGGACGCCGCCAAGCGCGTTGATGTCAGCGTGGCGGTGTCGCTGGCCGTCGGTGACGCGGAACTGCACAAGGAGGTCGAGCCGGGCACGCCGTCGCCGCAGGCCCGGCTCGGTCTGATCGCGGCGGTCAGGGACGCGGGCCTCGACTGTCACGTGATGGTCGCGCCGGTGCTGCCAAGGCTCACCGACTCGGTCGAGCATCTCGACTATCTGCTCGGTCGCATCGCCGAGGCGGGCGCCACCGGAGTGACGGTGTTCGCGCTTCATCTGCGCGGCTCGACCCGCGGCTGGTTCATGGCGTGGCTGGCTCGCTCGCACCCGGAGCTGGTCGCCGAGTATCGCGAGCTGTATCGGCGCGGTGCATACCTGCCGTCCGCCTACCGGAAGATGCTGCGGGACAGGGCGACCCCACTGGTGGCCAAACACGGCTTGGCTCCCGATCGTCGGTCCTTCAGGACTGCGGAAGTTCCAGCAGCCTTGACCGCCGAGTCCGCCCAAACCACTCTGTTCTAGGTGAACAAGATATCGAGGACGGTCGTCGTGGCTGCGGGGTTGGCCGCGACCGCCCACGTTGTGCGCCGTTATGTGACGACGTGGGGTGCGATGGCGGATGTCGCACCCGAACTTCGAAGCCCGATACTGCCGTTCACGGCCGCCCAAATGAACAAGAGATCACTGATCCTCAGTCGGCTGGGTATGCGGCTGAGCATGAAGCCGGGCGGTGGTGTGACGATGAAAGAACACCACACCGACAGTGAACCGGCCGTCCGCGTGCTTGTCACGACTCCTACGGCCCCCGAGCGACGCAGACCGGCGGTGCTGTTGATCCACGGCGGCGGGATGGTGGTCGGCTCGCCGCAGTTCGAAGCGTTCGAGGCTGGGCGTCTTGCGCGCGAACTGAACGCCGTCGTCGTCTCGCCGGCCTACCGATTGGCGCCCGAGCACCCGTTCCCCGCCGCAGTCGACGACTGTATGGCGACCCTGCGGTGGATGCGTTCGTGCGCAGACGAATTGGGCATCGACGCCGACCGCATTGCGGTGGCGGGGTCGAGCGCCGGCGGCGGCCTCTCCGCGGCGGTGGCGCAGCGCAGCACCGACGAGGGAATCTGGCTGCGGGCGCAGGTGCTCGTCTACCCGATGATGGACGACCGCACCGCCCTGCGCGACGATCACGGTGGACGTGGTCAGTTCATGTGGACGCCGGGGTCCAGTCGGTGGGCGTGGACCGCATATCTGGGGCGTGCGCCGCAGATGTCCGAGGCGCCCGAGTACGCAGCACCTGCCCGACGCACCGATCTGTCCGGCCTCCCGCCGGCCTGGGTCGGCGTGGGTGACCTCGACATCCTCTATGACGAAGGCGTCGCGTACGCCGAACGGCTAGAGGCGTGCGGAGTCCCGTGCAAGTTGGTCGCTGTGCCCGGGATGTATCACGGCGCCGACGGCATCAAGCGCAAAGCGCCTGCGATGCAGGCGTTTCGCCGCGGTATGTTGGAGCACCTTCGAACGCATTTGTGAGTACGGAGTCGTCGGTCAGCTCTTGTTGCGCTTGACCTGGTTGAACGGCACACCGCGGTCGGCGGCGTGCTCACGCGGGAAGCCGAGCACGCGTTCGCCGATGATGTTGCGCGCGATCTCGGTGGTACCGCCGCCGAGTGCGGCCGTCTGCCGCGACAGGTACCGCTCGCCGAAACGGATCAGGTCGTCGTCGCTGTCGACGACGCCGGAACTGCCTGCGAGCGACAGCACGGTGTCGAACTCGAGGTGGTGAATCTCGGCGTGCGCGACCCGGATGATCGAACCCGCCGCGGGCGGAAGGTCGCCGTCCAACACCCCGTGGTACACGTGGTCGATGAGCTGTTCGCGCACCGCACGGTGCACCAACGCCCGACCCGCCAGCTCGCGGGCACGCTCGTTGTCTGCCTGTCCGCTCGCCGCAAGCAGCTTGACGTAGTCGATGGGCATATCTGACTTGCCCTCGGCTCCGATTCCACTGGCGAACTCCGAGCCGCCGCCGACGGCGCGCCTCTCGTGGTAGAGCTGCCTGGATGCCACCTGCCAGCCGCCGTTGACTTCGCCGACGACCGCGTCATCACCGAGTTCCAGGTTGTCGAAGAACTCCTCGCAGAATTCGATCGACCCGTTCACCTGCTTGATGCGGCGCAACGTGATCCCCGGGCTGTTGATGGGCACCAGGAACATCGTCAAGCCCTCGTGCTTGGGCGCATTCCAGTCGGTGCGCGCCAGCATCAGTCCATAGTCGGCGGCGAATGCGCTGGTACTCCACGTCTTCGCGCCATTGATCACCCACTTGTCGCCCTTGCGGTCGGCCCGGGTGATGACACCGGCGAGATCGGATCCGCCGCTGGGCTCGGACAGCAGCTGGACGAGCACCTCGTCGCCGCGCAGGGCGCCCGAAATGTGTTGCTGCTTCTGCTCTTCGGAGCCGGTGTCGAGGATGGTCGCGGCGCAGATCGTGAA
Source organism: uncultured Actinomycetota bacterium (assembly GCA_963713225.1). Taxonomy (GTDB): domain Bacteria; phylum Actinomycetota; class Actinomycetes; order Mycobacteriales; family Mycobacteriaceae; genus Mycobacterium. Next base: position 542,872 of record CAVQLB010000012.1, read on the forward strand.
GGTCGGCGTGTTCAGGATGATCGGTAGCTCGTAGCACCGGGATTCGTTGTCGAAGGCCTTCTGGTAGGCGATGGGAAGGCCGAGGCCGCCGTACTCCCGCGGGAAGCAGATGCCCGCGAAACCGCCTTCATAAAGCTTCTTTTGAAGCTCACGGGCACGAAGCCACGGCTCCTCTTCGCCCCGGTCGTGTTCCGGTGGGTTGTTCGGATCAATCGGCGGCATGTTGTCCGCCAACCAGACCCGGACCCGTGCTGCGAATTCGTCGACCGACTCGGTCGTTTCGGTCGGCGCCGACGCCGTTTCGGTCATGAGGCGGACTCCAGTCCCCAGCTTGCGCGTGGGCCCAGCTCGGTGAGCGCATAAACGCGCAGGTTGTGCTCCTCAGGTGTGCCGAACATCGAGCGGTACAGCGTGACCCGGCGCAGGAACAGATGAAGGTCGTGTTCCCACGTCACCCCGATGCCGCCGTGCAACTGTGTGCAGTCCTGCAGCATGCCGGGGGCGTGCTCACCCACATAGGATTTGGCGACACTGACCGCCATCTCGGCGCCTGCCGACCGTGCCGCCACCTCCTTGACCGCCGCGTTCGTCGTCGCACGGCATGACTCGAACCAGATCTTCAGGTCGGCGTACTTGTGCTTGAGGGCCTGGTACGACGCGAGCGGCCGTCCGAACGAATGCCGGTCGAAGCCCCACTGGATGGTGAAGCGCAGCACGGTGTCGAGAATGCCGACGATCTCGGCACATTGGAGCACCGCCGCGATCTGGCTCTGGCGCGCGATCAGCGCTGGCGTCTGCTCGGCCGATCCGACCGCGGCGGACGCGTCGATCTCGACTCCGTCGAAATGCACCCGCGCATAACGCTTTGCCATGTCGATCGACGACTGTGTCTCGACCCGCACGCCGGGTGTATCCGTCGCGACCAGGAACTGGCGTACCGCGTCGTCGCACCGCGCGACCACCAGGAGCAGGTCGCATTGGTCGCCGGCCTCGACGCGGTCCTTCACGCCCTCGAGGCGAAAGCCTGTCGGGGTGGGGGTGGCTGTCAGCGCAGCGTTCATTGGTGCCCACGACTTACCCGGTTCGTAGACAGCCCAGCTCGCGATCGCCTCCCCGGAAACCAGGGATTCGATTGCTTCCGTGTGGTTTTCGGCTGCCTCTACCAGGCCCGCGAGGACGGTGCTGATCGGATGCAGCGGACCCGGCGCCACCGTCTTGCCCGCCAGCTCGGCAACAAGGGCGAGGTCGGCGACGCCGTCGCCCGACACACTGCCGCCGCCGAGCTCTTCGGGCACCAGCAGGCTTGCCCACCCGAGTTCGGCGGCGCGGCGCCACCAGTCGCGCTCGAACGAAATGCCGGCCGCGTGGAGTTCACGCAGCCGAACCAGCGATGCTTCCTTCTCCAGAAACGACTGGGTCGTGGAAGCGAACAGCAGTCGTTCGGGATTTGCGGCGTCGGTCACGTCAGGTGAGGACAAGTTCGGGCACGCCCGGCTTGTGGACGATTTCGTTCGGGATCTTGAAGAGATCGATCATGTTGCCACCCATGACCTTTCGCTGACCTTCTGCATCCAGACCGTGAAGGTCGTCGATCAGCTTGGTCGGCTCCGCCAGGCCCTCGGGGTGGGGCCAGTCAGAACCGAAGATGACGCGGTCGACGCCGCACAGCTCGGCCATCTGGGCGAAGTCGTCCTCCCAGAACGGCGCGACGTAGACACAGCGCCGGAAGGCCTCGATCGGGTCCTCCAGGAACCCCTGCGGCATCTTCGAGTGCACGCTCTTGAACTGCTTAAGCAGATAGGGCACCCAGTCGGCGCCGTTCTCGATCGAGAGGATGCGCAGATCGGGGTTGCGTGTCAGCGCGCCGTGGCAGACCAGGGCTGCCATCGTGTCCTCGATGGGACGCTTGCCCATCGCGACCATCCGGAACGACGTCGGCGCGAACGGCTTGAACTCGTCGCCGGGCTCCCAGTCGTTGAGGTACTCGGAGTAACCGCTGTCCGAGGCGTGCATCGACACCGGGATACCGGCCTTGACGCAGGCGTCCCAGAACGGGTCGAACTCTTCCAGACCAAGGGAGCGGGTGCCCCGGTAGCCGGGCACCGGCGCGGGCCGGACGAGGACGGTCTTGGCGCCGCGCTCCAGGCACCAGTCCAGCTCTTCGAGCGCACGGTCCACGACGCCCAGATTGATGACCGGCGTGGAGAAGATGCGGTTCTCGTAGTTGAACTGCCAGGTCTCGTACATCCATTGGTTCAGCGCGTGGACGATGTCGAGGATCAGGTCGGGATCGTCCTTGAGGCGCTCCTCGACGAGGCTGGCCAGCGTCGGGAACATCAGGGTGTAGTCCAGGCCGAGTGCGTCGAGGGCCTCGAGACGGGCTGCCGGGTCGCGGAAGGCGGGGATGGCCTTCATCGGCTTGCCCATCACCTCGCGGTAGCTCTTGCCGCCGCTGCCGTGCCGGAAGTATTCCTCCTGGGCGCCCGGCCGGGCGACCACTTCGAACGTCGGGTTGGGGATGTAGTCGCTGACCACGTTGCGCACCATGATCTTGGTGCGGCCGCGGACGTCGATGTAGTCGATCACGCCCTTGCGGTGCTCCGGCAGGAACTGCGTGAGCGCCTCTTTGGGCTCGTAGAAGTGGTTGTCGGCGTCGAACACGGGATAGGGGAGTTCGCGGGCTGCCATGGCGCCTCCTGGAAGTCTTGTTTGGCTGTAGTGGTAATGAGATTACCACGTCTGGACCAGCGAAAACACCGAGCCCCATGTAGGCGATTTTCGTGCAGGTCAGAGGGGGTTCGCCGGGCCGGCGAGGCCGCCCACGCAGAAGGCGTAGATGTGGTCGGCGTTGACGGGGACGCCGTTGAGCTCCGCGCCGAGCACGCGCAATCGCATCGCGCCGAGAGCCGACTGCATGATCAGCGCGGCGTTGGCGTCGACATCGAGTCCCGCCCGGAACGTGCCCTCGTCGACGCCGCGATTGATGATGTCCTTGATCAGCTCGTGCAGCGGCGACAGGACGCGCGCGTATTCACGGGGCAACGTCTCGGCGAGATGGTCGTTGTAGTCGGTCAGACCTCGGTTCACCCTGTCCTGCTTGCCGGATTCGGCAGGCAGACAGATCCGGTCGATCAATAGCCGGAGTGCCTCGGTGCTTTCCAGCCCGGTCGTCTCCTCGCGCCAGCGCTTCGTCGATTCGGACATGATCCTGTCGATGAGGGCGAGCAGCAATTCGTCCTTGGTGGAAAAGTGCTGGTAGAAGGATCGCAACGAGGTCTTCGACCGCTCGACGACCTCGAGCACCGTGAAGTCGGTGCGGCCGGTTTCACCAAGAATCGCCAGCGCCGACTTCATGAAGCGGGCGGTACGGGATTCGGTGTCCACACGGACAGCGCCGCTCGGCTTCGCCATGGGGGCACCTTTCCCAGATATCGAATGCGTCGGTAATGACGTTACCGGTTCCCGGCGATGCTCGGTTACTGTTCCGTCCCATGACGACAGACTCAGCGCAGACGCAGTGGTCCGTTGAGGGGCTTCTCGACCTGTTCGATGTGGCGCCCGACGGAGACAACCGATTCATCGCAGAAACCGGTCCGGAAGGTGAGGACGCGCGACAGGTCGTCGAAGGCACCCAGGTCCTGGCGCAGATGATCGTGGCCGCCGCGAAACGGTTTCCCGAGAAATCGGTGCGTTCGGCGTACGCCGTGTTTGCGCGCGCGGTGATGGTCGGGGCGGGACCCGTGGAGCTCGAGATCGACGTCGTCAGTGAGGGTCGCTCCACCGCGACAGCAGTCGTGACTGCGAAGCAGAACGGTAAGCGCTGCATCACCGCGACGATCCTCGCCGATGTGCCGACCGCCGACGTGATTCGTCACCACCTGCCGCGTCCGGATGTCGCGGCCCCCGCCGACGCGAATGTCTCGGAAATGCCGATGGACGGACGCCAACTCCGTCTGGTCGACGTCGTCGATGTCAACAGCCCCGACGAGGTGGGCCCGCCCGAGTTGTACGCGTGGCTGCACTACGAGCCCATACCGGCGCGCGACGACCTGGCCAAAGCGCTCATCGCGTATTTCACCGGCCACCTTGGCATTTCGACGACGATGCGTGCCCATGAAGGCATCGGAACCAGCCAGTCGCATCTGACGGTGTCGACCGCGCCGATGACGGTGTCAGTCAGCTTCCACGAGCCCGTGCGGTGGGATGGCTGGATTCTGTACACCCACGAGAGCACGCAGGTCGGCGCGGGCATGTCCTACGTCCGCGGGGCCGTGCACACCGAGGAGGGCGAACTGATCGCGTCGTTCACCCAGGACGCACTCATCCGCCCGCTGCGCACAACGGACACCGCGATCAAGGAGCAGTCGCGGCTGTAGCGTTGAAGCGGACCTTTACATATTCTTCTTGAAGTGTCACGCTGTGGTGTGTCGCAGCCCGGACATCCGCTCGCCAAGATTGGACCCGCTATGTCGCCACAGACCTACCGCACGATCAAGCGTGACGATCCGACAGTGCAGTCGATGGCGCGGCGTCGAGCGCGTGCCAGCACGGTGCTGCGGCACGAGATGACCGTCGTGGCCTCGGGTGTCGCCGACGTTGTCGCGTCGGCCGGTGGATGGTTGTTCGACCGCCGGATGGCCGGCTGGCAGGTCAACGTGCTGCTTTCCGACCGCCACGGTGAGCGGGCGTTGCGGATTCTGGGGGCCGACGTGCTCGACCTGAGCGGCGACCTCGAAGCGATCACCGAGGACCCCGACCGCGCTGCCACACTTGCCGTCGCGGCCGACGTCTATTCGGTCGACGAACGCGTTCGGCGGTTCGTGTCCACGTCGGACCGAAGCCGCGCCGAAGTGGCGCTGTGGGGCGACGTCGGCGCGCTGACCGAGAAAGTCAGCGCCGTCGACTACCGGCTGAGTGCGGCGGCCAGAGCATTCAAGGCGCACGCGCTTTCGGCGGCGGAGATCCCCAGCGATTCGGTCGGTCCGACGGAAGCTCTGTTTCGCTGCGGTGTGACCGCGCTCGCGCCGGTCGCCGTCAGATCTTGAGATAGCCCTTCTCCGCGGGGATTTGCGCCGCGGTCACCAGTGACGAGGCATCGCTGGCGAGCCACACCACGATGTCGGACACCAGATCCGGCGCGGCCAGCGAATCGGTCGGCAGAGCACCGGGCGAAAAGCTGTGGATGAAGTTCGGGTGGTCGGCGAACATCTGCCACATCGACGCATCGTTGCCCATCGGGGTGTCGGTGCCGTACGGGTGGACCGAGTTGACCCGAATCCCGAACTCGCCCAACTCAACCGCGAGCGAGTTGGTCAGCCCGACGACGCCGAACTTGCTGGCGCAGTAGTGGCCGCAGCCAGGTACCGCCTTGACGCCCGCCGCCGAACTGATGGTGATGATCGAGCCACCGTTGCCTGCCTCGATCATCGGGGGCACCACCGCCTTGATCGTGTTCCACAGCCCGGTCAGATTGATGTCGATGACGTCCTGAAACTGCTGCTGCGAAATCTCCCACAGCCGACCCCAATTCAGGACTCCGGCATTGGCGACCACGATGTCGAGGCGGCCGAATTCCTCGATCGCATTGGACACCACCCGCTGCTGCCCTGCGAGGTCACGGGTGTCGATCTCCTCGGCGCGGATCTTGCGTCCCTCGCCCTCGACGAGGTTCACCGTCTCGGCGAGGTCCGCCGGCTCGGCGGGCGGGTAGCCGTTGTGCTCGGCCACCGGGCCGCAGGCATCGATCGCGACGATGTCGGCGCCGGCGCGGGCCAGCCGTACGCAGTGTGAGCGTCCCTGTCCACGGGCGGCCCCGGTCACGTAGGCGACCTTGCCCGCAAGGGGAGTGTCTTCAGTCATGGTCGACATCGTGCGCGTGGTGCACGACGTCGTGCAAGTGATAGATCGCGATCGACGCGACCGTGAACTCACTGCCGTTGCTGCGCAGTCCGCGCCGCGACCACGCATCATCGGGCACCCGCGTATAGGTATCGGCCACCGCGTCGGCGGCTTCGACGAGTTCGGACGCGACGACTGACGGATCCTGGGAGCCGTAGTCGTCTTCGATGGCGGTCGCGTCCTGATCCCAGTTGGCGAACTGCGGTTCGTCTTCGGTGATCATCAGCCGGACACGGTCGTTGAAGATCCGGTGGACGTCGCGGATGTGGCAGCCGTACTCCAGCGTCGACCACACCGTGGGGCGTGGGCGCGCGCGCACGTCAGGTCCGCTGAGCCTGCGCATCCAGTCGGCGGCGTCGGCGCGGATGCGATCGGCGACCGCGGTGTAGTGCTCCGTGGCCCCGTCGAAGCCGCACTCCGGACACGGTTGCGAGATCACCCAGGTCCAGTCCTTGGTGTCGGGATCGATCATGTCGCCAGTGTGGCAGCTACTTCGCGCATGCGATCACCCGCTTGAGACACAATCGGCTCCCCGTGGCCGAAGCACGCCCTTTCGACGTCGAGAGCCGCCAACCGGTGAAAGGACTCGACGGTCCGCGCCCGGTCCTGGTTGAACACGCCGAGCATCACCGTCCCGACATAGGCGATCGTGTCACCGGTGAACAGCACGCCGTGGGCAGGCAGATGGATTGCGATGCTGCCTTCGGTATGGCCGGGAATTTCGAGGACGTGCGCGCCGCCGCCGAAATCGAGCACGTCGCCATCGTGCAGTTCTTGATCTACTGCTGCCGGCTGGCGCTACGGCGGGCAGTCCGGCCGAAACCCGTTCGTAGATGGGGAGTTCCCAGTCCTCGAACACCGGTGGCGGCATGTCGGCTTCGCCACGGATGACGGCGGCATCGCCTGCGCCTGCCAAGACCGACGCGCCGGTTGACTCACGAAGTTCGGCCGCCGATCCGATGTGGTCGACGTGGCCGTGCGTCAACACAATTCGCTCGATACCCGACACGGCCCCGGCGATCTCGGCGCCCGAACCGGGCGCGCCAGTGTCGATGAGCGTGGCCGACTCGCCGTCCCGCCACACGTAGACCTGCCAGCCGTTGACCCGCAACATCGTCAGATTGGGTGTGACGGTCAGCTTTTCCATGCTCTGACCGTATGGTCGCGACCCTGGGCGTCGAAAGCCGATTCGCTCTGGGCGAATCGTGTCACGATATTGACGTGGTGAGCGAACCTTCAGGGGTGGTGACCTTCCTGTTCACCGATATCGAAGGTTCGACCCGTCGGTGGGAGGCTGACGCGGATTCGATGCGGGCAGCGTTGGTCGCTCACGACGAGGTTCTGCGCGAGACCGTTTCGACTTACGACGGTTGGTTGTTCAAGCACACCGGCGACGGAGTGTGCGCGGCATTCGGATCGCCGCGGTCTGCTGTCGATGCCGCGATCGCCGCACAGCGCGCCCTGGACCTGCCCGTGCGGATGGGCGTCGCGACCGGCGAGGCTGAGCTGCGCGGCGAGGACTATTTCGGCGTCGCGCTCAACCGTGCGGCACGGGTGATGTCGGCTGGCCACGGCGGCCAGATCCTGGTCGACGGCCTCACCGCGGGTCTGCTCACCGGTGTTGACCTCGTCGCGTTGGGGCCCCGGCGGCTGCGCGATATCGCCAGGCCTGTCGAGGTGTTCCAGGTCAAGGCGCCGGAATTGCCCACAGAGTTTCCGCCGCTGAAGACCGCGGATTCGGCGCCGGGCAACCTGCAGCCACCGACCAGCAGCCTGGTCGGCCGGGAATCCGAACTCGCCGATGTCGCCTCCGCGCTGAAGGCGCACCGGCTGGTGACACTGACCGGCGTCGGCGGCGTCGGGAAGACCCGGCTCGCGTTGGAGGTGGCTGCGCGGTCGGCGCCGGATTTCCCCGATGGGGTGTGGGTGATCGAGCTGGCGGCGGTCGGTGATCCGGCGGCCGTACCAGACGCGGTTGCGAGCGTGCTGGGCGTCATACAACAACCGGGAATGACCCTGGTCGAGAGCGTCGCCGCGGCATTGGAGGGGCGGTCGAGGCTGCTTGTGCTCGACAACTGCGAGCACGTTCTGGACGCCGCGGCCGACTTGGTCGAGGCGATCCTTTCGCACTCGATGACTGTCAAGGTCCTCGCCACCAGCCGGGAAGGCCTGCGAGCGGGCGACGAACATCTGTGGCCGGTGCCGTCACTGGACACCCGGGCCGAATCCGACTCCGCCGCTGCGACCCTCTTTGTCGAGCGCGCCGAAGCCGCGGTACCCGGTTCCGCTTTGGATCCGGTTGCGGTGGTGGAGATCTGCCGACGGCTCGACGGGATTCCGTTGGGCATCGAGTTGGCCGCATCGCGGATGGTATCGATGACGGTGACCGAGGTGCGGGATCGTCTCAATGACCGGTTCCGGCTACTGGTCGGTTCGCGGCGGGGGTTGGAGCGCCATCAGACTCTGCGCCACGCCGTGCAGTGGTCCTACGACCTGTTGGACGAGGACGAGCGGGCGCTGCTGAACAGGTGCTCGGTCTTCGCAGGCGGCTTCGACCTGGCGGGCGCATGTGCAGTGGCCGGGTCGGACGACGAGTTCGCCACCCTTGATCTCCTCGATGCACTGGTGCGCAAGTCCCTTCTGGTTGCCGACCGATCGTCGGGGCGAACCCGATTCTCGATGCTGGAGACCATCCGGCAGTTCGCCGAAGAGCGCCTCGCCGACGACGGGGACAGTGCCCGTACTGCGCACGCCCGTTACTTCGCCAACCTGGAATCCGATGTGTTCGAACTGTGGGACAGCCCGCGGCAACGCGAGGCGTATGCGTGGTTCACCGCCGAACTCGCCAACCTACGCGCCGCGTTTCGGTGGGCCGCCGACCACGGCGACCTCGACACCGCCGCCGCAATTGCCCACTACGCATTCCTCGGAACTCTGGTCGAGCAATACGAACCCATCGCATGGGCCGAGGAGCTCATCGAGCCCGCGAAGGCCGTCGAACATCCGAGACTCGCAGCGCTCTACAGTGTGGCCTGCCACTGCTGTTGGGTCGGTCGGATCGACGACGCCATTCGGTACAGCGAAGGCGGTGAGCAACTCATCGGCGATGCGCGCTTCGTCGATGTCCCGCATGGCTACGAAGCGAATCTCGGCACGCCGTACATCACTGTGGGCCAGCCGGAACGCTGGGCCGAAATAACTCGACGTGAGCTCGAACTCGTTGACGACAGCCACGGACATGTTCGGGCGTCGCTGGTCATGGCCCTGACTCTCCTCGGGTCCCAGGAGGAGGCGATCGCCCTCACGGACGGCCTCGTTGCCCTTGCCGAATCCAGCCGCAACCCGCATTCCCTATCGCAGGCGTTTCTCGCCGTCGGCTTGGCCTCTCGCTACACCGATCCAGAGAACGCCCTTCAGGCTCTCAGGCAAGCGCTGGAGATCGCCCAGTCCTCCGGCAACCAGTTCAACGAAACACACATCGCGGTTGTGCTGTCCACGATTGAAACGTTGCACGGGGACCCAGAAGCCGCGTTCGACTACATCACGCTGGCAATCCGCAACTACCTCGACTCGGGCAACATGGGGACCTCACGGAGTCCGCTGGCCGTCCTCGTCGCGCTTATTGGACCGACTCGGCCACTATGAACCGGCGGCCACCATCGCCGACTTCGCCGACGACTCGGTGTCACGCATGGGATTTCCGGACATCACCACGGCGATCGCCCATCTGCGGGAGGTACTTGGCGACGAACGATACGACTCGCTCGCGCAGACCGGTCGCTCGATGACCAATGCGGCAATGGTGTCCTACGCCCTCGAGCAGATCGACTTGGCTCGCGCGCAGCTCAACTCTCCGACAACGCCGACCTGAGCACGTCGAGCGGTAGACCGCCGAGATCCAAAGCGCGGCGGTGGAATTCCTTCAACGACAGCCCACGACCCAGCGCCTCGTCGCGCAGTCCCTGCCAGATCCGCTGCCCGACCGCGTAGGACGGGGCCTGGCCGGGCCAGCCGAGGTAGCGGTCCAGCTCGAATTGGAGATTCGCGTCGGCCATCGCACTGTGCGACTGCAGGAAAATCCACGCCTTCGCGGCATCCCAGACACCGCCGTCCGGTGCGGTCATCCCGCAGTGCACACCGATGTCGATGACAACGCGTGCGGCCCGGAACCGTTGGGCGTCAAGCATGCCCATGCGGTTACCGGCGTCGTCGAGCCAGCCGAGCTCGGCCATCAACCGCTCCGCGTACAGCGCCCAGCCCTCGCCGTGCCCCGACACCCAGCAGCCCAGACGTCGCCAGCGGTTCAACTGGTCGGCCAGCACAACCGCCCGGCCGATCTGGAGATGATGTCCGGGCACTCCTTCATGGAAGACGGTGGTGGTTTCGCCCCACGTGTGGAAGTCGTTCTTGCCCGGTGGCACCGACCACCACATCCGGCCCGGCCTACTCAGATCTTCCGACGGGCCGGTGTAATAGATTCCGCCGGTCTGCGTCGGTGCGATCCGGCACTCGAGGCGCCGCAGCGGTTCGGCGATCTCGAAATGCGTGTCGGCCAGTGCGTCCACCACGCGATCGGACAGGTCCTGCATCCAGGCCTGCAGGGCGTCGGTGCCCTCCACGACGTAGCGGGGTTCCTCGTCCAGCCGTCGCAGCGCATCGGCGACCGACGAGCCGGGATAGAGTAGTTGGGCAATCGATTCCTGTTCGGCCACAATGGCTTCCAGTCGGTCGCAGGCCCCACTCGTACGTCTCGTCGAGATCCACCTCCGCACCGAGATACAGCCGCGAGAACAACCGGTAGGCGTCGCGCCCGAACGCGTCCTCTCCGCGGGCGTGCGGGCCGATCTCGTCGCGCAGCACCGCCGCGAGCCTGCTGTACGCGTCGGCGGCGGCCGACGCCCGTTGCTGTAGTTCGTCGTGCAGTGTCTCGTTGTCGGCTGAGGCATTGGCCACCATCTCGAGGAACAGCTGCTGGATCTGGCCGGCCTGTTCGATTCCGCGGCCCACCTGCCGGACCGCGGGCGGATGCCCCGAGGCCACCGCCGTCCGCAACGCCGTCGCGTAACCCTCGACCCGGTCGGGCACCCGCGACAACCGCCGGCTCACCAACGCCCAGTCGTCGTCGGTGTCGGTGGCCATCAGATCGAACACGTCGCGCATCGATTGCAGCGGCGAGGCGATCACGTTGAGTTCGCCGACATCGAGTCCCGCGTCGTGCAACTCGATCTGCACACCGAGCCGCTCGCGCATCGCGGCGAGCGTGACGACGTCGACGTCGTCCTCGGGCATGACGGCGTCCAGCTCCCGCAGCGCGGCGCCCGCGGCCCTGGTGCGCGCGGCTATGCCGTCGGGGGAGTAGTCGGTGATGTCGTCGTCGTGCCCAGCGATGCCCATTTCAGTTGCGGCACAGGGATCAAGCGCGGCGAACGTCGCGAGATAGTCTTCGGCTACGGCATCGACGGCGGTGGTGCGCCTACCCAAGGTCGCGCGTGGCGAAGGTGTTGCACTTGTTCGGGTCGCCGGTCTGGTATCCGATGGTGAACCACTTCTGCCGCTGCTCGGATGACCCGTGTGTCCACGACTCGGGGTTGACCCGGCCCGTCGCTTCCTTCTGGATCCTGTCATCACCGACAGCCGATGCAGCGGACAGCGCATCGGAAATGTCCTGGTCGCTCAATGGCTCCAGGAAAGGCACATCGGTGCCCTCCTGCTTGGTGATCGCCGCGTAGTGTGCCCAGACGCCCGCGTAGCAGTCGGCCTGCAGCTCCGTGCGCACGCCTGCGCCGGTGGGGCCCGCGGCGCCCGGCCCCTGCGCCAAGCCGAGCGTGTCCTGCAGGTTCTGCACGTGATGGCCGAACTCGTGGGCGACCACGTACTCCTGCGCGAACGGTCCACCGCTGGAACCGAATTGGTTCTTCAGCACGTCGAAGAAGTCGGTGTCGAAGTAGGCCGTCCGGTCCACCGGGCAGTAGAACGGCCCGACCTCGCTGGTCGCCGCTCCGCAGCGGGTGTTCACCATGCCGCTGAACAGCTCGTACCCGCGGCCGGGTGTAGCCGCGCAGCAACTGCTCCCACACCGCGTCGACGGAGTTGCCCGTCGCGACCACCCGGCACTGCACGATGGTGTTGGCGTCGTCGCCGGTTCGGCACTGGCTCAGGTCGAACCCCGGGGCCTCGACGCCCTGGTCGGCGTATGGCCCCTGGTCCTGCGGGATCACGGAGCCGGGATCGACGCCGAGGAGCAGCGCGACCACCACGATGAGCAGGCCTCCGAAGCCGCCGCCGATTGCCATTCCGCGGCCCGGACCACGGCCACCTCCGCTGCTCGACGTGGTGCTCGTGTCGATCTGCATACCCTCGCTGAAGGTCATGTCTGCCAGCTTTGCACACTACGATTCGGGTGTGGCAGTGGTTGCCGGACATTCCAGCGTCGTGCATACCGATTGCGGGGACTTGCGCGGCACGACCGACGGCGGTGTCGGCGTCTGGCGGGGTGTCCCGTACGCCGAGCAGCCCGTCGGCGAACGCCGGTTTCTGGCGCCCGCACCCCTTCAGCCGTGGTCGGGAATCCGGGATGCGGTCGAGCACGGACCGTTGCCCCCGCAGAGCAAGTCGTTCGTCGGCGGTGGCCGCGACGATCCGAAGGTTCGCGACGAGGCGTGCCTGACCTTGACGGTGTGGTCGCCCGACACCAGCGCCTCGCTGCCGGTCATGGTGTGGGTACCCGGCGGGGCATTCGTGTTCGGCGCGGGCCAGTTCCAGCTCTACAACGGGTCCCGGCTGGCCGCCAACGGCGACGTGGTGGTGGTCAACGTCACCTACCGGATAGGGGTCTTCGGCGGATTCGAGCTCAGCGACCTCGGCGAGGGGTTCGACGACAACCTTGCGTTGCGGGACCAGTTGGCCGCGCTGCGCTGGATCCAGAAGAACATCGCCGCGTTCGGCGGCGACCCCGACCGGGTGACGGTGTTCGGCGAGTCGGCAGGCGGATCGTCTGTGCTCGCGCTACTTGCCAGCCCGGCCGCCGACGGGTTGTTCCACCGCGCGATCGCACAGAGTCCGGCGCTGCCGTTGATCGCCGACCGTGAGGTCCGGGCCAAACGGGCGCACGATTTCCTGCAGGCCCTTGGGGTTAAACCGGCTGAGGTCAAGGCACTGCCGCAGCGGCAGCTGCGCCGGGCGGCGGGCCGGTTACAGCTGAAGAGTGCCGCGACCACGCCGACGCTGGCCTACGGGCTCACCTACGGTGTCGACCTACTGCCACATCATCCGGTGGATGCCGCCCGCGCCGGCGCAGTGGCCAAGATTCCGCTGATCATCGGCACCAACAGCCACGAGGCATCGATGTTCGCCTGGACGAAGCCGCCGATGCTGCCGACCACGACGGCGTCGATCGACGCCTATATCGAGCGGTCTGCGCCCGGCGCCAGGGAGCGACTGCTGGCGGCCTACCCGGACTATCCGCGGCGAGGTGCGCTGGTCGCGTTCGGCTCCGACGTGATGTTCGGCGGGCCGACGTGGGCATTCGCCGACGCCTACAGCGCGCACGCGCCGACCCACATGTACCGGTTCGACCACTTCGGCTGGAGCCTGCGGGTGCTCGGCCTCGGCGCCACCCACGGCAGCGAGATCGTGCACATTCAGCACAGCTACGGCTCTTTTCTCGGCCGCAAGATGCATCCTCTCGGGCGCCGGTTGCCACCATCGGTCGGCAAGCGCATGCAGCGGGCGTGGCTGGACTTCTCGGCGCAGGGCTGGGAGACGGGGGAGATCAGGTGGTCCAGCGGTCAGGACTGGCCGATCTACGACACCGACCGGCGCTTCACGCGCATCATCCAGTCCGCCCGCGACAAGGTGGTCGCCGATCCCGACGCCGAGCGTCGCAAGGCGTGGGCCGATATGTCCTAGCCCGTGACGGCGTAGCGCTTGTTCGAGTAGTCGCGCAGCTTGTACAGGAACTTCTGGAACGTCCACGACATCACCGGCCGCCCGAGGGACATCCCCAGCTTCGCGGCCACACCCTTGGGCTTCATCGCCATCACCCAGGTCAGGTGGCAGCCGCCTGCCGTCTGCACAATGCGGTAGTCCTCCGCGAACGCCGCAATGCTGGCCGTCGAGGCTTCGTTGAAGCGAAATGCCATATGTGCGAACGGATCCCATGCCAGGTATTCCTCGTCGCCGACGATGCCTCCCCGCATGTTGACGACTCTGGTGGTGCCGATGCCATGTGGCTCCGGACTGGTCCAGGTCACCTTCGTGATCGCTGTCGCCCAATGCGGCCAGGATTCGGCATCGTCGAGGACCTCCCACAACTGCTCAGGCGTGATCGCCAGGTCGACGGTGCTGACGAATCGGAACGGTGCGGTGTCGACGAACTCCAGGCCGACCTGCTCACATGGCTTCATGGCCATAGACCGTAGACGACAGTGTTCTAGCCGGGGCCGTCGCTCGCGGCGGCCAGCAATGGCACCACCACGTCGCTGATCGGGGTTGCCAACCCGTGCAGAGCGGCCTTTCTCGAGATGACGGCGTTGCGGACGTCCCATTCCAGCGGTCGGTGCGCTTCGCGGTCGGTGAGCATCGACGTGGTCATGTCCTCGGGAGCCTTACCGAACAGGCCCACGATCTCCTCGATGACGTCGTCACCGAGCTTGGCGCCCTCCGCCCGCGCGACCGCCAGACATTCGGCCACATACCGCCGGGACAGCGCTGCCACGTCGTCGCGGCGGAACATGCCCGAGCGGCGTCCGGTCAGGACCATGAAGTCGGCCAGCGCGTTAACCAACAACTTCCGCCACGCCGCGGTGGTGAAGTCTGGATCCAGCTCGACGGTTATCCCGCTGCCGCGCAACAGATCTGCGAGCGACTCTGCGGCATCCCCGTCGGGCAGCACCAGCCGGACGCCGGTGCGCAGCCTGATCCAGCCCTCTGGATGTGGTTCCGCCGAGAACCACACGGTCGCGGGCACCACGTGCGACGACGGGCACAGTGGGCCCACCCGCTCCACCTGCTCGACACCGTTCTGCAGCGCGCACACCACCGTGCGTTGGTCACAGAGCCGGCCCAACCATCCCGCCGCGTCCCGGTTCTGCGTGTCCTTGACCGCCAGCAGAACGACGTCGACGGGGCTGCCGACGTCAGCCGGATCGGTGAGAACCGGACCCGGCACGACGATCGGATCCTTGTCGTCGGGCCTGACCTCGACCTGATCGCGCGGCGTGCGCCCGCACAGCACCACATGATGCCCGGCCGAGTGCAGGAATGCAGCCATGGTCGAACCGATTGCACCTGGGCCGACGATCGCGATGCTGCTACCCACATCGCCAAGCTACCGGCGAATTCGCTCCCTTTACACTGTGGCAGTCCTCTCGTCAGGCCATTCCCAGGGAGCTTCTTAGTGCTGCGCAGCCATGCCGCCGGTTCGTTACGGGCCACCGATGCCGGTCAGAAGGTGACGCTCGCCGGCTGGGTCGCCCGCCGCCGCGACCACGGCGGCGTGATCTTCATCGATCTGCGAGATGCCTCCGGGGTGTCGCAGGTGGTGTTCCGCGAGGCCGACGTGCTGGAGGCCGCGCACCGGCTGCGCGCCGAGTTCTGCATCGCGGTCGAGGGCGTCGTCGAGGTCCGACCCGAGGGCAACGCCAACCCGGAGATCCCGACGGGGGACATCGAGGTCAACGCGACGTCGCTGACAGTCCTGGGGGAGAGCGCACCACTGCCGTTCCAGCTCGACGAGGTCGCAGGCGAGGAAGCAAGGCTGAAGTACCGCTACCTCGACCTGCGTCGCGAAGCGCCGGGTAACGCGATCAGGTTGCGCTCCAAGGTGAACGCGGCGGCGCGGGGCGTGCTTGCCGAACACGACTTCGTCGAGATCGAGACGCCGACGCTGACCCGGTCCACTCCGGAGGGGGCCCGCGACTTCCTGGTGCCTGCCCGGCTGCAACCCGGCTCCTTCTACGCGCTGCCGCAGAGCCCGCAGTTGTTCAAGCAGCTGCTCATGGTGGCGGGGATGGAGCGGTACTACCAGATCGCGCGGTGCTACCGCGACGAGGATTTCCGCGCCGACCGCCAACCGGAGTTCACCCAGCTCGACATGGAGATGAGCTTCGTCGACGCCGACGACGTCATCGCGGTGTCCGAGGAGGTGCTCACGGCGCTGTGGGCGCTGATCGGATACGACCTGCCGACCCCGATTCCGCGGATCAGCTACGCCGACGCGATGCGCCGCTTCGGTTCGGACAAGCCCGATCTACGGTTCGGCGTCGAACTCGTCGAATGCACGGAGTACTTCTCCGACACCACATTTCGGGTGTTCCAGGCGCCCTATGTCGGCGCCGTGGTCATGCCGGGCGGCGCGTCGCAGCCGCGGCGAACGCTGGATGGGTGGCAGGAGTTCGCCAAACAGCGCGGCCACAAAGGGCTGGCGTACGTTCTGGTCGCCGACGACGGCACGCTCGGCGGGCCCGTCGCCAAGAACCTCACCGACGCCGAGCGGGAGGGACTGGCCGCGCACGTCGGCGCTAAACCGGGGGACTGCATCTTCTTCTCGGCGGGGTCTGCCAAGACCGCACGGGCGCTGTTGGGGGCGACCCGGATCGAGGTCGCCAAGCGCCTCGACATGATCGATCCGACCGCGTGGGCGTTCACCTGGGTGGTCGATTTTCCGTTGTTCGAGGTCACCGACGAGGTGACGGCCTCGGGCGACGTCGCCCTTGGCTCCGGAGCCTGGACGGCCGTGCACCACGCGTTCACCTCGCCCAAGCCCGAGTCCGAGGCCACCTTCGACACCGACCCGGGCAGTGCGCTGGCCAACGCCTACGACATCGTGTGCAACGGCAACGAGATCGGCGGCGGCTCGATCCGTATCCATCGTCGCGACGTCCAGGAGCGCGTGTTCGCGATGATGGGTATCGACCACGACGAGGCGCAGGAAAAATTCGGATTCCTGTTGGACGCCTTCACCTTCGGCGCTCCGCCGCACGGCGGCATCGCCTTCGGCTGGGATCGCATCACCGCCCTGCTGGCGGGTACCGACTCGATCCGCGAGGTGATCGCGTTCCCCAAGTCCGGTGGCGGTGTCGACCCGCTGACCGATGCGCCCGCGCCGATCACGCCACAGCAGCGCAAGGAGTCCGGAATAGATGCGAAGCCGCAGAAGCTGGAAGACAAATGAGTGAAATACCTGACGCCGAGATGATGAAGGCGTTCAACGCGGGCATCGTCGACGAGTTCCGCGCCAACGGCGGCAAGGTGGGTGGCCAGTTCGAGGGCGCCAACCTGCTGCTGCTGACCACGACGGGCGCCAAGTCGGGCCAGCCGCGGTTGGCGCCGCTGGCCTACTTCACGATCGAGGGCAAGCTGATCATCATCGGCTCGAAGGCGGGCGCCGACACCAATCCCGACTGGGTGCACAATCTGCGGGCCAATTCTTCGGCGCACATCGAGGTCGGCACCGACGCCTACGACGTCACCGGCCGCGAGCTGCCCGTCGCCGAGCGCGACGAGATCTTCGACAAGGTCGTCGCCGCGGCACCGGGGTTCGGCGAGTATCAGTCCAAGACCAGCCGGGTCATCCCGCTGTTCGAACTCGTGCGGGTTTAGCCGCAGCGGTAAAACGCTTCAGCGCGTCGGCGATCCGGGCGCGGATCGGCTCGCCGGAGATCACCACGTCGACCATCGTCAGCGACTGGTGGGTGTGGCCACGCGCACGGACCAGCTCGGTGGGGACGCCGGCCGCGTCGAGGGCTGCCGCATAGGCTTCCCCCTCGTCACGTAAGGGATCGAACTCGCAGGCCACGACAATCGCGGGTGGGAGTCCGGAGAGCTCGGCCCGCAGGGGTGACACGCGGGGATCTGTTCGATCCCCGGCATCGGTGTAGTGCGCGTGAAACCACTGCATCAAGGCCGTGGTCAGGTCGTATCCCACTGCGTTCTCAACGTATGAGGCACGGGTCAGGTCACAGTCGGTCACGGGCGCCAGCAATGCTTGTCCGACGATGAGCGGACCGCCGAGATCGCGTGCGAGCCGGCACACCGCGGTCGCGATGTTGGCTCCCGCGCTCCAGCCGCAGACGGCGAGTTGTCCCGGTATACCCCCGAGCGCCGCGGCGTGGTCGGCGATCCACCGCACCGCGGCCAGGCCATCGTCCACGGCGGCGGGGAACGGATGCTCCGGCGCGTGGCGGTAGTTCGCCGAGACGATGACCGTTTCGGACCGCACGCAAAGGTCTCGGCACAGCGGATCGTCCGACGTCGCATCCCCGAGCACCCAACCGCCGCCATGGAAGTACACGACGATCGGATGGGGACCGGTGGTCGGCGGACGGTAGAGGCGATACGCCAAGTCTCCCGCCGCGCCCGACAGGGTGCCGTCGGTCACCTCGCCCACGTCGGGACCGGGGGGACGAGCCTCCGCCGATTGAACGACCGATGCACGCGCGTCGTCGACGGTCATCGACTCGATCGCGGGCAGATTCATCGCGGCCAACTCGTTGAGCACCATCTCCACGTCGGGCTGCAACCGACGCACGATCCCGTCGTGACAGTGTTGCCCGTCGGGGCCGGATAACCGGAATCCCAGGTAATCGCGCGCGACCACCTCGTCGCAGGTGGCGCGGTAGAAGTCGACGCCTGCAGGGTAGGGCAGGAAGACCCGGGGCTTGCCCGGCACGTTGGCGCCCATGTACCACGAGTTCGCGGTGGGAAAGAGGGTGATGGCAGCGCAGTCCTCGACGTGCCGCATCCAACCGGTTTCCGCGAGTTCGGTGGGTTCGATGACGTCGAGCCCACGCAGGCGAAGGTCCGCTAGGCAATCGGCCACCCAGTCCACGTGCTGCTCGATGGAGACGACCATGTTCGACAGCACGGAGGGGCTTCCGGGACCGGTGAGCAGGAAGAGATTGGGAAAACCGACCGTGGACAGTCCCAAGTATGTCGACGGGCCGGTGGACCACTTGTCCTTCAATGCCAGGCCGTCTCGTCCGACGATGTCCACAGCCGTTATCGCGCCGGTCAGTGCATCGAAGCCGGTGGCGAACACGATCGCGTCGAACTCGAAGGACTCATCGACGGTGTCGATGCCGCGGTTTGTGATGTGTCGAATCGGATGCGTTCGGATGTCGACGAGGCGCACGTGGGGAAGGTTGAAGGTGGCGTAGTAGTTCGTGTCCAGACAGGGCCGCTTGGTGCCGATCGGATGGTCGGTCGGGCACAGCATTGACGCGGTCTGCGGGTCGTTGACTATGGAGCGGATCTTGGTTCGGAAGAACTCGGCGAGTGAGTCGTTGGCCGCGCGATTGCTGAGGACATCGGCGTAAACACCCACCATTTCGAACAGTTCACCAATGGCCCACGCGCGTTCGTACCGTTGCTGGCGTTCGGTTGCCGATACGCTGAAGGTCGGGGTTTGGCTGCGCTGCATCGGGATACCACCGGGCGACGTCCTTGCCGCGTTGCGGTAACCCGCCTCGTCCCCGTCAAGCTGGGCGAGTTTCTCCCTCGCCAATGGGCCGTTGTGGGCGGGGATCGAAAAATTCGGGGTGCGCTGGAACACGACCAGTTGCCGCGCTTCTTGCGCGATGACCGGAATCGACTGGACACCTGAGGATCCGGTTCCGATGACCGCGACCCGCTTGCCGGTGAAGTCGACGCTTTCGTGGGGCCAGCGGCTGGTGAAGTACACGTCACCGGCGAACCGTTCGAGGCCGTCGATCTCGGCCTCTTTGGGCATCGACAGGCAACCGGTCGCCATCACGTAGAAACGGCAGGTGACGTCTTCTCCGCCGTTGGTCCGCACGTGCCATAACGACCCGGTCTCGTCCCACCAGGCTCGCTCGACACGCGTATGGAACTGGATGTCCCGACGAAGGTCGAATTTGTCGGCGACGTGGTTTAAGTAGCGCAGGATCTCGGGCTGGGTGGCATATTTCTCCGACCACTGCCAGTCGCGCTGCCAGTCCGGGTCGAAGCTGAACATGTAGTCGACGCTGGGAACGTCGACGCGTGCGCCCGGGTATCGGTTCCAGTACCAGGTGCCGCCGAGTTCGTCTGCCGCTTCGAAGACGCGTACGGAGAAGCCCAAATTGCGAAGGCGATAGACCGCGTACAGGCCTGCGAACCCCGCGCCGACGACCACAACATCCACATCGGGTGCGATTGCTCGGTGACGACTCGTCATCGCTGCCTCCCGGCCCCGCTCAGCACGCAATCGCGACGTATGCGCCGATTATGACGATATGAGGCTCCCGGGGTCGAGTAATCGCTGGATTTCGCGAACCTCATTATGAGGGAGCCGGGTCGCGGAAGGCACCACCGCGACCCGGCTCTCGGCCAATCAGTTACAGCCGCTCGATGATGGTGGCGTTGGCCATGCCGCCGGCCTCACACATCGTCTGTAAGCGCGTAGCGGCCGCCGCTCTGTTCCAGCGCATTGACCATCGTGGTCATGATGCGCGCACCGCTGGCGCCCAGCGGGTGTCCGATCGCGATCGCGCCGCCGTTGACGTTCGTCTTCGCAAGATCCGCGCCGGTGTCCTGCGCCCACGCCAGCACCACGGGTGCGAACGCCTCGTTGACCTCGAACAGGTCGATGTCGGCGAGCGTCAGACCGGCACGCTGCAGCACCTTCTCGGTGGCCGGGATGACTCCGGTCAGCATGTACAGCGGATCGGACCCCACGACGGTTGCCGTGTGGATTCGGGCCAGCGGTCGCAGGCCGAGCCGCTTGGCCGTCTCCGAGGTGGTGATGAGCACCGCGGCGCTGCCGTCGGACAGCGGCGACGAGTTGCCCGCGGTGATCTCCCATGTGATCTGCGGGAAGCGGGCCTCATAGGCCGGGTTGTAGAACGCAGGCTTGAGGTTCGCCAGCGTCTCGACCGTCGTACCCGGGCGGATGATCTCGTCGGTGGTGAGCCCGGCGATGGGTATCAGCTCGTTGTCGAAGCGCCCCTCTTTGGTTGCCGCCGCGGCCTTCTCGTGACTGCCCGCCGAGAACTCGTCGAGTTGCTGTCGCGAGAAACCCCACTTAGCGGCGATCAGCTCGGCGCTGATGCCCTGCGGTACAAGACCTTCGGGGTAGCGCTGCGCCATCGCGCCGAACGGGTCACTGCCCGGCAGGACGCTCGACCCCATCGGTACCCGCCCCATCGACTCGACGCCTGCGGCGATCGCGATGTCGTATGCGCCCGAGACGACGCCCTGCGCGGCGAAGCTGATCGCCTGCTGGCTGCTGCCGCATTGACGGTCGACGGTGGTCCCCGGCACGGACTCGGGGAAACCCGCGCCCAGCAGGGCATTGCGCGCGATGTTGACGGCCTGGTCGCCGACCTGCGTGACAGCGCCGGCGATGACGTCGTCGATCTGCGCGGGGTCGACGCCCGTACGGGCCACCAGTTCCTTCAGGCTGTGTGCCAGCAGGTCAACCGACAGCACGTCGTGCAGTGCGCCGCTGGCCTTGCCCTTTCCGATCGGGGTGCGTACCGCCCCGACGATGACCGCGTCCCGGCCTGTGTATCCGGCCATTGCTGCCTCCTGCACTCGTCGCTGAGTAATGCTCTCTATACCCAGCTATACCACCTGGGTATACTTAGAACAACTCAGAGATGGGATGAATTCCATGACAGTGCTGCAGGGCAGGCTCGCCGATCGCGATGCGTGGTCGGCGGTGGGCGAGTGTCCGGTCGAGAAGACGATGGCGCTGCTCGGCACCAAGTCGGCGATGCTGATCCTGCGGGAGGCGTACTACGGCACCACCCGGTTCGACGACTTCTACCGACGCGTCGGCATCACCAGGGCCGCGGCCGCTGCCCGGCTGAACGAGCTGGTGGACGCCGGGCTGCTGACGCGGCGGCCCTATCGCGAGCCCGGGCAGCGCGGCCGCGAGGAGTACGTGCTGACCCCTGCGGGTGTCGACTTCATGCCGGTGGTCTGGGCGATGTTCGAGTGGGGCCGCCGCCATTTGCCGACCCGCTCCCGGCTGCGGCTGGCGCACGCCGACTGCGGCGCCGAAGCCACCGTCGAGATCCGCTGCGCGGAGGGCCACCGGGTGCCCGCCGACGAGCTTGTCGTGCGCGTGGGCGGCCGATGACGCTCAGTTGGTGAAGCAGTACGAGTCGCTGGACGCGTCACCGCCCGCCAGTCGGGTCTGATGAACCCGCAGTCCTCGAAACTCGTCGCCATGCGGGAAGAACGCGCTGTCGACGACCAGCCCACCGCCCGAGACATCGGCGTCGAGTTTGGCCATCCACGACCCGACGCCGTCGGGATAGAAGACCTCGTCCCACGCCGCGTACAGCGAGTTGGTGACGTAGACCCGCCGGCCGTCCCTGCTGATCTCCACCATCTGCGGGCCGCCGCCAAGCGGTTCGCCGGGAAACGCCGGGTGTGGCTCGCGTCGCACGATCCCCCCAAGGCGAACCGATGCCGTCTCCCGCGGGTGGAACGGGTCGCTGACGTCGTACTGCTTGAGTTCGCCTGTGCCAAAGCATGAGACGTAGAGCCAGCGGTCGTCGACCGACAGATCGATGTCGGTGACGAGCGGCGCCACGGCCCCGAAGGGCTTGAGGAGCGGCGGCAGCGCATCGGCATCCGCAGGCTCGGCCGGGATGGTGATCACCTTGTCGACCGACCAACGATCACCGTCGCGGTGCCACAACCAAATCGACGCCGACAGATCCTCGACGCTGATCACCACGCCCGCGAATCCGTATGTCTTGGACGGGTCGTGGGCCGGGCGAAGTTCGAGCACCATCTGATGCTCGTCGCCGAGGTCGACGCGCTGGGTCAGCGTCCGGTCGGACATGCTCCAGAAATTCAGGTGGTGTCCGAACTTGCGGCCCAGCAGATCCTCGGGACTGAGCCCGTTCTCGATCATCGACGGCGTCCCCCACTCCGACGTCACCACCGTGTCGTGCCGCAGGTGCCACCACACGTCGTACGCGAGGTATTGCGGTCCCCTGTCCTCTTCCCACGGTCCGATCACCTCGAACGTGTCGTGGTCGATCAACGCGACGCCGCCGGGACCGTCGTCGCCGTTGGGGCCACCCAGAGCCGACATGAAGATGCCGCCAGGGCCGCAGTGCACGGTGTGCGGCCGTGAGTATCCGGCCTTGGCCGCCAGCTCACTGGCCTCAATGGTGTGTTTCAGCACCGGGTTTCGCGGATCAGGCTTGGTATCGAGCACGTATGTCGTCGACGAGCGTAGGCCGGGGACGAGCAGGTAGCGCCGCTCGAGACCGTTGTGATGGTCATGGCCTTCGTGGCACAACGCACTCGAGCAGGCATTCCAGCCGAAATGGTGGAGTTCGTTTCCGGCGGTTGGCAATTCGGTCCACCCGACGACGCCGCCGTAGCTGGACGAGGCGGGGTCGCAGTCGACCACCGCGAGAGCATCCTTGACCCGGCCCGCGGGGTCGAACGCGACGACGTAGGCGAGTTGCTCAGGTGCGGCAGCGACGGCGGCACCGGGTGTTCGGTAGAACGTGGGGTCTGTCGCAGGCATGATTCCTCCTTGGCGCACGGTCAGTCGTTAATTGACACGACTGTCAGCGATACGTCAGATGATCCTCCGACGCGGCGTCAGGAAGTGCCGTTCGCCAGGAATGCCTTGATTAGTGTCTTCGGCGCCTGCGCCAGCCACGCGTCGGTGATGAGCTCGGTGAGTTCGGCCTCGCTGATCTCGGCCAGCCGCACCAGGATGGCCGGGTATCCGTCGAAGTGCGGGGTGGTGAAGTACACACTGGATCGTCGGCGATCAACGCGAACTTCACGCCCTCGTCGGACACCCGGGCGCCGAGGATGTCGCCGTCGGGCGCATCGTCGCCGAGCGCCTCGTAGTCGGCCTTGCGCAGCGGGCGCTCCCACACGATCAGCTTCTTGCGGACCCGCCAATTGCGCGGCGTCGCCTCGGTTGTCTCGGGAAGTGCGGCGACGATGCGAGCGACGTCTTCCAGGAAGCCACGTCAGCATTCGGTGGAGATGTCGAACGCCGCCGTCACCCGATGGTTCGGCTTGTCGGTGAAGGCCCCTTCGGCTTCTCCGCTGACCGAGAACTTGCCCGCCGACACCTTCGCGCTGGCCTTGCCGAGGTTGTCATCCCAGTAGGTGCCGGTGAAATCGCCCAGATTGCGGATGTCGACCACCTGGGCGGTCGGCTCGTTACCCAGTGCGATCGTCGCCGAGAACCCAGGCTCCTTGTCGAGGGTCTCGATCGTCCAGCTCTCCCCGGTTTGGTAGCAGGTGACGGGTTGCAGCGCGTTGGTGGCCTTTCCGTTGATGCTCACCCGCGCGTCATGACTGGCCAGCGCCGCCGGGGGACTAGAGCAACCAGCCAGGCCGACTGCAACGAGAAAAGCGGCTGCGGCGATGAACTGGGCCTTCATGAGCGTGAATCCCCCTCTAGGACTATCCCGTCAACACACAGACAGTAGAGCAAGCAAAAGGTGGCAAAGGGAGAGTCACGAGAAATTGCCTGGCCACCCGGCTACTGTGCCGTTCGTGCTGCACTTACGCGTCATCGCCCCCGTCGAACTGCGCGACCAGGTGATTGAGGCGCTGACCGGCAACCCGGGAGTCGCCCATCTGGTCGTCCACCCCGATGCGGCGCGGGACCCGCAGGGCGACGAAATCACCGCCGACATCGCTCGGGAGTCCGCGAACGACGTGATCGCAGCGTTGAAAGCGTTGGGGGTCAAGGAACGTGGGGCGATCACTCTGGACGTGGTCGACACCGTCTTGTCGACTCGGGCGTTTCGCGCCGAAGAGCGTGCGGTCGGTGACCCCGCCGACGCGGTGGTGTGGGACGAACTGGCTGGGCGGACCCGCGAGGAATCCACGCTCAACGTCACCTACATGACATTCCTGTGCCTGGCATGTCTCATTGCCGCTGTCGGCGTCGTGACCGACTCACCAGTCACGGTGGTCGGCGCGATGGTGGTCGGGCCCGAGTTCGGGCCGCTGGCCGCGCTCGCGGTGGCGCTCGTCCGGCGCAAGACGTATCTGGCCCGCCGTGCCGCGCTGGCGCTGGTGGTCGGCTTCCCGGTGGCCATGCTTGTCACTGCGGTGGGCGTGCTCGCGGGTGAGGCCGTCGGCTGGATCGATCTGGCGAGCACGCGCGAGCTGAACGAGGTCGACTTCATCTTCCAGGTCGGGCCGCTGTCGTTCGTCGTCGCGCTGTTCGCGGGCGCGGCCGGGATGCTGTCGTTGGTATCGGCGAAGTCGGCAGCGCTGGTCGGGGTCTTCATCTCGGTGACGACCGTGCCCGCGGCGGGTTTCGCCGTCGTCGCCGCGACGGTGGGGGACTGGGATATCGCGGCCGAGTCGGCGGCCCAGCTTGCCATCAATCTGGCCGGGATCGTGCTGGCGGGGACGCTGGTGCTGTGGGTGCGACGCTTCGCCGACAGCCGGCACTGGCACATGGTGGGCTGAGCGCGACAATGCGGGCATCGTCCCGTTGTGATGGGATCTGCTGATGGGTATCAAGGTGGCGCTGGAGCATCGCACCAGCTACACGTTCGATCGGCTGGTGGAGGTGTTTCCGCACGTCGTCCGGCTTCGTCCGGCGCCGCACTCGCGTACCCCGATCGAGGCCTACTCGCTGCAGGTCGAGCCCGCTGACCATTTCATCAACTGGCAGCAGGACGCATTCGGCAATTTCGTCGCCCGGCTGGTTTTTCCGAACCGGTCCCGCACGCTGTCGATCACCGTCGGGCTGATCGCCGACATGAAGGTGGTCAACCCCTTCGACTTCTTCATCGAGGACTGGGCCGAGCAGATTGGTTTCGAGTATCCGAAGGCGCTGGCCGAAGACCTCAAGCCGTATCTGCGGCCCGTCGACGAGGGCGCCGAGGGCTCCGGGCCCGGCGACCTCACCAAAGAGTGGGTGAGCAATTTCTCGGTCGCGCCGGGTACCCGGACCATCGACTTCCTCGTCGCACTCAACCGCGCGGTGAACGCCGACGTCGGCTACAGCGTGCGGATGGAAGCGGGCGTGCAGGCTCCCGATTTCACGCTGCGCACCGGGATCGGTTCGTGCCGTGACTCGGCGTGGCTGCTGGTCTCGATCCTGCGGCAACTCGGTTTGGCGGCCCGCTTCGTGTCCGGCTACCTGGTGCAGCTGACGTCCGATGTGGAGGCGCTCGACGGGCCGTCCGGGCCTGCCGCCGACTTCACCGACCTGCACGCCTGGACCGAGGTGTACATCCCGGGTGCCGGGTGGATCGGTCTCGACCCGACCTCCGGGCTGTTCGCGGGCGAGGGCCACATCCCGTTGTCGGCCACACCCCACCCGGCGTCGTCGGCGCCGATCACGGGCGCGACCGAGCCGTGCGAGACGACGCTTGATTTCTCGAACGTCGTCACCCGCGTGCACGAGGACCCTCGGGTCACGCTTCCGTATACCGACGCGGCGTGGGGCGCGATCTGCGCACTGGGCGCCCGCGTCGACGAGCGGCTGACCAATGGTGACGTCCGGCTCACGATGGGCGGTGAGCCGACGTTCGTCTCGATCGATAATCAGGTCGACCCGGAATGGACCATCGACGCCGACGGCCCGCATAAGCGGGAGCGCGCCTCGGCCCTGGCGGCCCGGCTGAAGAAGGTGTGGGCACCGCAGGGCCTCGTGCAGCGCAGCCAGGGCAAGTGGTATCCCGGAGAACCGTTGCCGCGCTGGCAGATCGGGCTGTTCTGGCGCGCCGACGGCGAGCCGCTGTGGACCAATGACGCGCTGTTGGCCGACCCGTGGCCCTCCGGAGCCGCAACGGCGGCGACATCGAGCACAGCTCCGCAGTCAATTTCTTCCGACGCCGGAGCCCAGCTGCTGGGCGCCATCGCCGACGGTCTCGGCCTGCCCGCGACCCAGGTGCGATCCGCCTATGAGGATCCGCTGAGCCGGCTGTTGAACGCGGTGAGACAACCCGCGGGCGAAGCCGTTTCGGACGCTGACGATCTGGAGACCGACGCCGCCGAGCGCCGCGCCGCATTGCTGGCCAGGCTCGACGAGTCAGTCGACGAGCCCGCCGCCCACGTGCTGCCGCTTCATCGTCGCGAAGACGACTCCGGCTGGGCCAGCCTCGACTGGCGGCTGCGACGGGGCCGCATCGTGCTGCTCGAAGGTGACTCGCCTGCGGGTCTGCGCCTGCCGCTGGACTCCATCAGTTGGCACCCGCCGCGGCCGTCCCATTCGGCCGATCCGCTGGCCCGCCGCGATGGCCTGTCTCTCGATGCGGAGTCCGACGCCGTTGTCGACGACGACGACTTCGCGCCGACCACTGCGATGGTCGCCGAGATCCGGGGCGGACTGCTCTACGTCTACATGCCACCCACCGAAGAGCTCGAGCACTTCGTCGACCTGATCACCCGGGTCGAGGCCGCCGCCGCCAAGATCGACTGTCCGGTGATCGTCGAAGGCTACGGGCCGCCGCCCGACCCCCGGCTGAAGTCGATGAGCGTCACCCCCGACCCCGGCGTCATCGAGGTCAACGTGGCGCCGTCGACCAGCTTCGCCGACCAGCTTGCCCAGCTGAAGACGCTGTACGAGGAGGCCCGGCTGGCCAGGTTGTCGACGGAGTCGTTCGACGTCGACGGCACCCACGGCGGTACCGGCGGCGGCAACCACATCACGCTCGGCGGCATCACCCCTGCCGACTCGCCGCTGCTGCGCAGGCCCGACCTGCTGGTCTCGATGCTGACCTACTGGCAGCGCCACCCATCGCTGTCGTACCTTTTCGCAGGCCGGTTCGTCGGGACCACCTCGCAAGCACCGCGGGTCGACGAGGGCCGCGCCGATGCCGTCTACGAACTCGAAATCGCGTTCGCCGAAGTCGCTCGGCTCACCGGCGGGGCGGGGACTGCCAAGCCGTGGGTGACCGATCGCGCGCTGCGGCACCTGCTGACCGACATCACCGGCAACACCCATCGTGCCGAGTTCTGCATCGACAAGCTCTACAGCCCCGACAGCGCACGCGGCCGGCTGGGTCTGCTGGAGCTGCGCGGCTTCGAGATGCCACCACATTTCCAGATGGCGATGGTGCAGTCGCTGTTGGTGCGCTCGTTGGTGGCCTGGTTCTGGGACGAGCCGCTGAGGGCTCCGCTGATCCGGCACGGCGCTAACCTGCATGGCCGATATTTGTTGCCGCACTTCCTTATTCACGATATTGCCGATGTCGCAGCCGATCTGCGCGCCCACGACATCAACTTCGACACCAGCTGGCTGGATCCGTTCACCGAGTTCCGGTTCCCGCGCATCGGTACCGCTGTGTTCGACGGGGTGGAGATCGAGCTGCGCGGCGCGATCGAACCATGGAACACCCTCGGCGAAGAGTCGACCGCCGGAGGCATGGCCCGCTATGTCGACTCGTCGGTGGAACGCATTCAGGTGCGCACCATCGGTGCCGACCGCCAGCGCTACGTCGTCACGGTCAACGGCTACCCCATACCGCTGGTGGCCACGGACAACCCCGACGTCCAGGTCGGTGGCGTGCGGTTCCGGGCCTGGCAGCCGCCCAGCGCGCTGCACCCGACCATCACCGTCGACGGACCGCTTCGCTTCGAGCTTGTCGACATGGCTTCGGGCACCTCCCGTGGCGGCTGCACGTACCACGTCTCCCACCCCGGCGGCCGGTCCTATGACAGCCCGCCCGTCAACGCGGTGGAGGCCGAGTCGCGCCGCGGCCGCCGGTTCGAGGCGACCGGGTTCACTCCGGGCCACGTCGACCTTTCAGACATTCGCGAGAAGCAGGCACGCCTTTCCACCGACGTCGGCGCGCCTGGCATTCTCGATCTGCGACGAGTGCGTACCGTTCTGCACTGGTGACTTCTCTGACGGCTGAAGCCGAAAATATCGACCGCGACCGCAGACTCTTCTCGGGCGTGCACCCGGTTGTCTCTCCGGAGCCGCATGAAGGCCCAGCCCAGGCCCGACTCCAACCATATGGGCCCGTGCCGACAACTATCCGGCTCGTAAGCCAGCCTGGCCCTCTTCCCCGACTGGCTATCGCCGACGGTTTTCTCGGGATGTTGTAGTGGTTCTTCGCGCAAGCGGCTCACCTGAACCGGCCCCTTCTGCCGGCGAATCCGGCGCGCACGACATCGACAACCTGCTGGCCGGCTATCGCGCGGCGCGGGCTCAGCAGGCGTTGTTCGAACCGCGTGGCGGCGCGGTCACCGGGTATGACGAATTCGTCGACGCGGCAGGCAATGTGCGGCCGTCGTGGGTTGAACTGGCCGAGTGCGTCGGAGAGCGCGGTCGTGCCGGCCTGGAGCAGCTGCGCTCAGTGATGCGCAGCTCGGTCGACAACGACGGCATCACCTACATCCAGCTCGACACAAACGGCGACGCCGTCACCAACGGCGACGGCACGGCCGTGCCCGGGCCGTGGCACCTCGACGCTCTGCCGCTGCTGATCTCGGCGACAGACTGGGCCACCCTGGAATCCGGTCTGGTGCAGCGCTCCCGGCTGCTCGATGCGGTGCTGGCCGACCTGTACGGCCCGCGGCGCTCGGTGACCGGCGGCGTGTTGCCTGCGCAACTGCTCTTCGCGCATCCGGGTTATGTCCGGGCCGCACGCGGGATCGAGGTGCCGGGCAGGCATCAGCTATTCATGCACGCGTGCGACATCAGCCGTGGCGCCGACGGTGCATTTCGGGTCAACGCCGACTGGACGCAGGCGCCGTCGGGCGCCGGTTATGCCCTGGCTGATCGGCGCGTGGTCGCGCACGCCATCCCCGACCTCTACGAGCGGATCGGGCCCCGCCCCGCCTCGCCGTGGGCACAGGCGCTGAGGCTGGCACTGATCGACGCGGCCCCCGAATCCGCCGAGGAACCGGTGGTCGTGGTGCTGAGCCCCGGCATCCATTCCGAGACCGCGTTCGACCAGGCCTACCTGGCCAGCGTGCTGGGCTTTCCGATGGTGGAGAGCGCGGACCTGGTGGTGCGCGACGGCAAGCTGTGGATGCGATCGTTGGGCACCCTGAAGCGGGTGGACGTGGTGCTGAGGCGGGTGGATGCCGAATACACCGATCCGCTGGATCTGCGCGCCGACTCGCGACTGGGCGTGGTGGGGCTGGTGGAGGTGCTGCGAAGGGGAGCGGTGACCGTCGTCAACACGCTCGGCAGCGGGATCCTGGAAAGCCCTGGGCTGCTTCGCTTTCTGCCGGAGCTGGCCGAATCGCTCTTGGGCGAGACGCCGTTGCTGGAGACGCAACCGGCGTATTGGGGCGGCATCAATGTCGAGCGTTCGCACCTGCTGAACAAGCTGGGGTCGTTGTTGATCAAGCCCGTGAGCGGTGGCGAAACCATCGTCGGGCCCGCCCTGACGGCCAAACAGCGCGAATCGCTGGCCGCCCGCATCGAGGCCACCCCGTGGCAGTGGGTGGGCCAGGAACTGCCCCAGTTCTCCTCGGCCCCAACCGACTTCCAGCCGGGCGGACTGTCCTCGGCCAGCGTCGGCATGCGACTGTTCACGGTGTCGCAGCGCGGCGGCTACGCGCCGATGATCGGCGGCCTTGGCTACCTGGTTGCTCCTGGCAATGCCGCCTACACGATGAAAAATGTTGCAGCCAAGGATATCTGGGTTTGCACTCCTCCACGTGTTACGGCCGAACGGATTCCGACGTCGCCGTTGGTCGAGCTCCCGGCAATGACGCCGAGCCCCACGAGGGCGGTCAGCTCGCCGCGTGTGCTGTCGGATCTGTTCTGGACGGGGCGGTATGCCGAGCGCGCGGAGAACATGGCCAGGCTGCTGATCGTCACCCGCGAGCGCTATCACGAATACCGCTACCGGCAGGACATGGAGGGCAGCGACTGCGTGCCTGTGCTGCTGACCGCATTGGGACAGATCACCGGAACCGATACCGGCGCGGGCGGCGACTCCCACGAGATGATCGCCACCGCACCGACGACGCTGTGGGCGCTCACTTCAGACCGGCACCGCGCCGGCGCACTGGCGCAATCCGTAGAGCGGCTCGGGTTGGCCGCCCGCGCGGTGCGTGACCAGATGTCCAATGACACGTGGATGGTGGTCGCGGCGGTCGAACGGGCAGTGCTGTATCGCGGACGGTCGCTGCCTGACTCGAAGACCGAGGGTGAGGCGTATCTGGTGACGGCGCACCGCGAAACGCTTGCCGGGATGCTCGCGCTGTCCGGTGTGGCCGCCGAGTCGATGGTGCACGACGTCGGCTGGACCATGATGGATATCGGTAAGCGCATCGAGCGTGGCCTTGCGCTGACCGCGCTGTTGAACGCGACGTTGACGACGGTCCGCAGCCCCGGTGCCGAACAGACCGTCACCGAGTCGACGTTGGTCGCCTGCGAGTCGTCGGTCATCTATCGGCGGCGCAATCTGGGGGCGGTCAGCATCGCCGCGGTCGCCGACCTGGTGCTGCTGGATGCCGAGAACCCGCGGTCGCTGGTGTACCAATTCGAACGGCTGCGGGAAGACCTCAAGGAGCTGCCGGGCTCGTCGGGTTCGTCGCGACCCGAACGGCTGGTCGACGAGATTGGTACCCGGCTGCGTCGACTGAACCCGGCCGACCTCGAGGCCGTCACCCCCGACGGCAGGCGCGATGAGCTCGCCGACCTGCTCACCGGGCTGCACGCCGACCTGCGCGAGCTGTCGCGTGTCATCACCGCGACCCACCTTTCGGTTCCTGGCGGCATGCAGCCGCTGTGGGGACCCGACGAACGCAGGCAGGTGCCATGACGACCCGGCGATATCAGGTGACTCACAGCACCGTTTACGGGTACTCCGACGTCGTGACGAGTTCATACGGTCGCGGCTTTCTCACGCCGCGCGACACCGATCTACAGCGCTGCCTTTCCCACCGACTCCGGATCGACCCCGAACCGGCCGACAGCTCCACCAGCAAGGACGCCTACGGAAACCTGAGCTCGTACTTCCATGTCACCGAGCGCCACCGGAGGCTGTCGGTGACCAGTGAGTCCATCGTCGAGGTGGACCCGCCGCCGGCTGAACTGTTCGGAGCCGGATCCGCGCTGGCGCCATGGGAGATCGCGCGACCGGTCGGCCTCGACGGCGCGTTGGCGACGGAATTCACTCTCGACCTGCAGCCGCCGGAAATCACCGACAACATCCGGGACTACGCCGCACCCAGCTTCGAGCCGGGG
Organism: uncultured Actinomycetota bacterium; assembly: GCA_963713225.1. GTDB lineage: Bacteria > Actinomycetota > Actinomycetes > Mycobacteriales > Mycobacteriaceae > Mycobacterium. Next base: position 574,889 of record CAVQLB010000012.1, read on the forward strand.
CGGCCGCTGATCGAGGTGCTCAGGGACCTCGCGTCGCGGATCTATCGCGACTTCACCTACCGGTCGGGTTCGACGACGGTCTCCACGCAGGTCGACGACGTGCTGGCCGCCGGGGAAGGGGTCTGCCAGGACTTCGCCCGGTTGGCGATCGCCTGTCTGCGCGCTAACGGCCTTGCCGCCAGCTATGTTTCGGGCTACTTGGCCACCGACCCGCCACCGGGAAAAGAGCGGCTCATCGGAATCGACGCCACGCACGCCTGGGCGTCGGTGTGGACGCCGCAGAACCAGTGGCTGGGGTTGGACCCGACGAACGACCAGATGGCGGATCAGCGCTACATCATCGTCGGGTGGGGCAGAGACTATGCTGATGTCCCGCCGCTGCGCGGCATCATCTACACGGACTCCGAGAGCAGCGTTATCGACGTCGCGGTCGACGTGGCGCCGTTCGAGGGGGAAGTGCTTCATGCGTGATTTCATCTGTCCCAACTGTGGTCAGCACCTGGCGTTCGAGAACTCGCTGTGCCTGTCCTGCCATCGCCCGCTGGGCTTCTCGCTCGACGATATGGCGCTACTGGTCATCTCGTCCGGTGAGGACAGCTCGCAGCCGGGTTATGTCGACGCCGACAAGTACGAGCTGTGCGCCAATCTGCATCTGGCCGAATGCAACTGGCTGGTGGAGAAGTCGCCCGACACCAAGTTGTGCGCCTCGTGTGTGCTCACCAGGACCCGGCCCAACTACGCCGACACCAAGGCGCTGGCGGCGTTCGCCGAAGCCGAAAGGGCCAAACGGCGGTTGATCGCCGAGTTGATCGAGCTGAAGCTGCCGATTGTCGGACGCGACGAGGACCCCGAGTTCGGCCTGGCGTTCGACCTTCTCTCCAGTGAGTTCGAGAAGGTGTTCACCGGTCAGGAAAACGGCGTCATCACACTGGATCTCGCCGAGGGCGACGACGTGCACCGCGAACAGCTGCGCATCGCGATGGACGAGCCGTACCGCACGTTGCTCGGACACTTCCGCCATGAGATCGGCCATTACTACTACTACCGTCTGGTCGGTACGTCGGCCGACCGTACGCAACAGTTCCGAGAACTGTACGGGGATGCCGACGCCGATTACCAGGCCGCGCTGGACCGCCACTACCAGAACGGCCCACCCGCCGACTGGGAAGAGAACTACGTGTCGTCCTACGCCACGATGCACCCGGCAGAGGACTGGGCCGAAACCTTCGCGCACTACCTGCACATCCGTGACACCCTCGACACGGCGGCGGCATTCAGCATCGCTCCGGCCGCCGCGACGTTCGAGCGAAAGGTTCTGGGTCCCAGCGGATTCGATCAGATCATCGACATGTGGCTGCCGTTGTCGTGGTCGCTCAACATGCTCAACCGGTCGATGGGCAAGCAGGACCTCTATCCGTTCGTCCTTCCCCCGGTGGTGCTGGACAAGATGCGGTTCATCCACTCCGTCGTCGAAGAGATCACTGCCGGCTAGTCCAGGTTAGGGGCCCACGTCACACCGTTGATGTGGCCTCCGCCGTCGACGAACAGCGTGTTGCCGGTGAGGTAGCGCGATGCTTCACTGGCCAGAAACACCGCGACGGGGCGCGATGTCGTCGTACGGGTCGCCGATGCGGCCCATCGGGTTGCTCGCATGCCCAGAACGGGCCGTAGTAGCCGACCGCGAAGCCATGGGCCAACTCGTCGTCGGTCTTCTTCTCGACCCTGCCGATCGAGCCGCCACCCCAGGCGTTGTTGACGAGAACGTCCAGCGACCCGTACTCGGAAACGGCTGCCGCGACCGCGCTTTCGACTTGAGCGCGATCCGACACGTCAGTCCTGACGAAGAGCCCGCCGACCTTCTGAGCGACGGCCTCGCCCGCCGCCGCATCGAGTTCGGCGACGACCACCCGGGCGTCCTCGTCGGCGAAGCGCCGGGCGATGCCTTCGCCGATGCCCGCGCCCGCGCCGGTTATCAGCGCCACCTTGCCAGCGAGCGCCCCGCTCATCGCGCTTCTCCGGCCACACCCGTCGACAGCAACTCTCGTGGCCCGGCGCTGCCGTCGAGGGCGCGGGTGGTGCGCACGACGATCTCCCATCGCCCGTCTGTTCGGTGCAACCGGAAATGATTGGCACCCGCACGAGCGGCCACGTAGCCGTCGTCGCGCCGGATCAACAGAACCGACTCGCACACCGCGACCGCGTCATCGCCGTCGACGGTGACGACTGCCGGGCCGAGGAAATGGCAACAGCCCCTGCGGATCAGACCCTGGTGGGCATCCGAGCGCACCATCGCCGCCACGTCGTCGCGGCCGCGCATCAGCCACTCGTCGACGTCATAGACGCCGTCGATCGCCCACAGAGCGGCCGTCGAATCGGCTTCACCGGCATCGACCAGCGGGCCGTAGGACGCGATCAACCGCTCGATCGCACGCTCGGATTCGATGCGGTGCAACCGCTTCTCGAGTTCGGCCAAAGTGCTCACGATTGGTCACCGCCTATCAGTTTTTGCATGAACCGGTGCGTGCCGAGGACCACCTTCGCACGGTCGGGATCGTTGCGGCGGGCAACGTCGTCGCCGTTTCCGCCCGCGATGTACACCGGGCCGTTGGGTAACTGCTCGAGGCCCTCGCGCGCGACATCCGCCGGCTCGGCGACGCGCATCCCGGGCACGTCGAAGTTCAGGCCGACCCGCTCCATCGCAGGCGTCCGGGTCACACCGAGCACGAGCTCGAGGACGTGCACGTTGTAGTCGCGCAGCTCGAGCCAGAGCCCCTCGGCGAAGATGCGCCCGAACGCCTTCACCCCGCCGTAGACGGTGTGCCGCACCGATCCGAGATAGCCGGCCATCGATCCGATGAGTAGAAGGCCGCCGCGGCGGCGATCCCGCATGGCGCGCCCGTAGTGCTGCACCAGCCGCATCGCGGCGCCGATGTTGAGGTCGATGACGCTCTGGAAGTCGGCCAGGTCGCCGTCGAGGAACTGCTCACTGCAGGTGTTGGCTCCGGCGTTGTAGATCAGCAATCCCACCTCGAGATCGGCAGTCGTCTCGAAAAGCCGGTCAACGCCTGCGGAATCGACCAGATCGGCCGCCACCGTTCGCACTTCGACTCCATGTCCGCGGCACATGTCGGCGGTGGCCTCCAGCGGCCCGGAGTTGCGGGCGAGCAGAACGAGATTCAGCCCGCCGGCCGCGAGCAGCCGGGCGAATTCGGCACCGACGCCCTCCGACCCGCCCGCAACGACCGCCCATGGACCGTAGTTTTCAAGATCTGTCACCGCTTGATCGTGCCCTGCCGCACCAGGTATTCGTGCCCGCGTGGGGAAATTCGATATCCGACGTCGAGGCTGATGGTCAGGCCGAGACCCTTGAGCTGACGGACCCGGCGTTTGAACCGCGGGGTTTCGAGGCCGACGCGGGCGGCGAGGTCGGGAGCGCGAACCGCCTCGTTGGCCGCGATCAGCTCCAGGTACTGCCGCGTCCACGGTGACCCGTCGGCCGCGGCGTCCCAGCGATGCAACCGCGCGTCGATGGCGTCGACGTCGGCGTCGCTGAGTTGGTCGTCGGCCGCCAGCTCTGGGCGCTCGTCGGGCGCCACGAAGGACACCTCGATGGCGTAGGTATGCCGAGCGGGTTTGCGATCGAGTGCCGCCTGGGCTGACTTGGCGTCGGAATAGCCTGCGGCGCGGGCCTGCCCGGCCGTCACGCGATATCTGCCGGGGTGTTCGGTGACGGAGTCGATGCGGATGGTGCCCGCTGATGTCCGCTGCGTGCCACCCGGCTTCGCGCGCGGTACATCCCACCGGCGCAACACAAGTGTGATCGTTCCGTTCGCGATTCCCTCGGCCGTGTCGCGGTTGAGCAGCACAGGTGTGACCCTACGATCACCCGGTGGCTGATCGCTATGGCGCCGATGTCCTTGCAGGCAATCCCAACCGAAGGTCGCGATCCACCGAGTGTCCGGCGGAGCTCGGCATGGTCGTCGAGGATGCGCAGACCGGTTATGTGGGCGCGGTGGTCCGGATCGAATACGGGCGAATGGAACTCGAGGACAGGCACGGGCGCAGGAAGCCGTTTCCGGTCGGGCCCGGCTACCTTATCGACGGCAGGCCGGTGATCCTGACCACGCCGCGACGGGCGGCGCCGTCGTCCACGCGCACCGCGTCCGGATCCGTCGCCGTACAGGGTGAGAAGGCGAAGGTGGCGCTGGCCAGTCGCATCTACGTCGAGGGCCGCCACGACGCGGAACTCGTCGAGCAGGTATGGGGAGATGATCTTCGGATCGAGGGCGTCGTCGTCGAATACCTCGGCGGGGTAGACGATCTGGTCGGGATCGTCGAGGAGTTCGGCCCGGGGTCAGGTCGCCGGCTGGGTGTGCTGGTTGACCATCTGGTCGCCGGATCCAAGGAGGCGCGCATCGCGGATGCGGTACGGCGTGGACCGGGCGGTGCGCACACGCTGGTCGTCGGCCACCCGTTCGTGGACATCTGGCAGGCGGTGAAACCGAGCCGGCTCGGCATCTCGGCGTGGCCGGTCGTGCCCCGTGGCGAGGACTGGAAGCACGGCGTGTGCCGGGCGCTCGGATGGCCGCACGCCCATCAGGCGGACATCGCCAAGGCGTGGCGGCGGATCCGTGGCACGGTGCGGGACTGGAACGATCTGGAGCCTGCACTGATCGGCCGTGTCGAGGAGTTGATCGACTTCGTGACGGCTGCGCCGCCACCGTCGTAGCGCCGTGGTAAGCAGGGACCGTGTCCGACGGTCTGTTTGACGTCCCCGGCGAGCCCACCTCGACCGGAGGCGGAGTGGGGCCCGTCGGCGCCTCGTCGCCGCTCGCGGTGCGGATGCGTCCTGCGTCCCTCGATGAAGTCCTCGGCCAGGATCACCTGCTTCAGCCGAATTCGCCGATGCGCCGCCTGGTCGAGGGCTCGGGTGCGGCGTCGGTCATCCTCTACGGCCCGCCGGGTACCGGTAAGACGACGCTGGCGTCGTTGATCTCGCAGGCCACCGGCCGTCGGTTCGAGGCGCTGTCCGCGTTGTCTTCCGGGGTCAAGGAGGTCCGTGCCGTCATCGACGTGGCCCGCCGGGCGGCCGCACATGGCGAACAGACAGTGCTGTTCATCGACGAGGTGCACCGGTTCTCCAAGACTCAGCAGGACGCGCTGCTTTCGGCCGTGGAAAACCGCGTGGTGCTGTTGGTGGCCGCCACCACCGAGAATCCGTCGTTCTCGGTCGTCGCGCCGCTGTTGTCCAGGTCGTTGATCCTGCAGCTTCAGCCGCTCACCGCCGAGGACGTCCGCGCCGTGGTCATCCGCGCCATCGAGGATCCCCGCGGTCTCGGCGGCAAGGTGGAGGTCGTCGATGACGCGGTCGATCTGCTGGTTCAGCTGTCGGCGGGGGACGCCAGGCGGGCGCTCACCGCGCTGGAGGTGGCCGCCGAAGCGGGCGAGAACGTCACCGTCGAGACCATCGAGCAGTCGCTGGACAAGGCCGCTGTCCGCTATGACCGCGACGGCGATCAGCACTACGACGTGGTCAGTGCGTTCATCAAGTCCATCCGCGGATCAGACGTCGACGCCGCCCTGCACTACCTGGCCCGAATGCTGGTGGCGGGGGAAGACCCGCGGTTCGTCGCCCGCCGGCTGATGATCCTGGCCAGCGAGGACATCGGGATGGCCGACCCGACGGCACTGCAGACCGCGGTCGCCGCGGCGCAGACGGTGCAACTGATCGGGATGCCGGAGGCGCAACTCACGCTGGCGCACGCCACCGTCCACCTGGCCACCGCACCCAAGTCCAACGCGGTGACTTCGGCGCTGGGTGCGGCGATGGGCGACGTCAGGGAGGGCAAGGCCGGCTTGGTTCCCTCGCATCTGCGCGACGGGCACTACTCGGGGGCAGAGGCGCTGGGAAACGCGATTGGGTACAAGTACAGCCACGATGACCCGGACGGCGTTGTACCGCAACAGTATCCGCCCGACGAGCTGGTCGGCGTCGACTACTACCAGCCGACCAGCCACGGCGCGGAACGCGACATCGCAGGCCGGCTGGACAAGCTGCGCGCCATCATTCGCAAGAAGCGCTGAGCACGAAATCTACATTTTGTAGGTCGCTACCCGCACTTCTTCTGCAAAACGCGGATTTCGTCGAATCAACCCGTTGACAGTCGGCTCGCGTTCTCCTACCGTTGTAATCAATCAATTAATTGATCAAGCACAAGGTTGATAATGGGGAGTGATGAAGATGCAGACGCGCGGATGGATCGCGCCTTCATGGCGCTTGCCGACCCGATTCGGCGGGCCATCGTCGCGCGACTGTCCCGCGGGCCTGCGACCGTCAATGAACTGGCCGCCCCGTTCGACATCACCAAACAGGCGGTGTCCAAGCACATTCAGGTGCTCGAGCAAGCAGGGCTGGTCACCAGGACCCGCGATGCACAGCGTCGGCCGGTCCATCTCGACGCGGCCGCGCTGGAGGGGCTGACCGCATGGATCGACCGATATCGGCTTGAAGCCGAACGCAATTACCGCCGGCTTGACGCACTGCTGGTGGGAATGACCGACACGAAGCCGACACGAAAGGAAAGACAACGATGACGAACGCACTCAACTTGCAGGCCCCGATCGACACACTGGCCATGGAGTTCACCCGAGAGTTCGACGCACCCGTTCAGGCGCTGTTCCGCGCGCATGCCGAGCCGGAACTGATCAAGCAGTGGCTGGGCCCGCACGACCTCGAGATGCAGATCGAAGAGTGGGACTTCAAAACCCATGGCGGATATCGCTATGTCCACTCGAACGAACACGGCGATTTTCGGTTCAACGGCACATTTCACACCGTGCGGGAGAACGAGTTCATCATCCAGACCTTCGAGTTCGAGGGCGCGCCGGACATGGTGAACATCGAGTTCATGTGGTTCGAGGACCTCGGCGACGGCCGCAGCCGGCTTCGCGGTCGGTCCATCTGCCCGAACACGGACGCGCGTGACGCGCTGCTGTCGTCCGGCATGGAGGGCGGCATGACCGAGGGCTACGAGAAGCTCGATGCGCTGTTGAAGAGCCTTTGATGGATTGGACGCTCGAGGTGGTGGTGGTCCCGGTCAGCGACACCGACCGGGCTATCGCCTTTTATCGCGACAAGCTCGGGTTCAACCTCGATCACGACACCCGAGCGGGCGAACAGCGCTTCGCCCAGCTCACCCCACCGGGCTCAGGATGCTCGATCGTGCTCGCAGAGCCGTCCCCGATGCCGCCGGGCTCGCTGCGGGGTCTGCAACTGGTCGTCGCGGATGCCTACCGCGCCCGCGAGGAGCTCGTCGCCCGCGGTGTCGCCGCCGAGGAGATCAACGTCATCGACGAACGCGATGGCGGGACGTTGTTCGGATTCGCCGACCCCGACGACAACGCGTGGGTGGTTCAACAGATCAAGGCACGCGCGGAGCACCCACTGATCACGCGTTGAAGTCGGCCCCAGACAGCGGCGATCCCGGCTGCAGGGGACAGCCGGGATCGCGAAGCAGTTGAGAGTTACCGGAACAGGCTGGAACGGCGCCGGGTGCCAACTACACCGGTACGACGCCGACCCATCAAAGCCGAAACCAGGGCGACGCCGAGCGCGGCGACAATGACCTGCACCAGCAGTTCCAGCCAGTCGATGCCGTTCGTCACGGTCGGAATTCCGAGGGCGCGGGCAATCGCCGTGCCGACGAACGCGCCGACAATGCCGATCACGATGGTCAGCAGCATGCCGATCGGCTGCTTGCCCGGTACGAGCAGCCGGCCGAGCACGCCGACAACAATGCCGATGAGAATCGCAGTGATTACGCCGGTGATGGTCATTTTTCCTCCAAGGGGTTCATGGCTGGAGGAGAAATACCCTTGGCGCCTGACAAATAAACGCCCGCGTCAATCGGCGGCTTCTACGTCATGTCACGCCATCTCGGGTAGGCGCAGGTGAGCCAGCGCGAGCTCGAACTCGCCGACGTCGAGGATGTCTGCGCCAAGTTCGCGAGTCCGCGTGTTGCGGAGCTCCCGTGCGTGCTCTTGGTTGCGCTCCATGGCGCCGCGGCTGTCGAACGTCGCCGACGACACCGCCCGTCCGGTGGATCGATTGACCAAAAGGCTGGCACTGCAGAACCCTTCGAGTTCCTCGAGTGAGGGCAGTACCGATGTCCGGTAGAAATCGATGGCTTGGTCGGCCTGATCACGTGGCATCTTGATCCACGTCGCCCGCACACAGGCACCGTCGGCAGAGTGGTGGTCGCGGTGCATCGAACCGATCTCCCACTGATCGACGCTGGCATCACCGCCGAAGATCTCCCCGGCCCGCTCGCGCAGCGGCGCTGCGCGCTCAGTGCTGGTGCGCACGGCTTCTTCGGTTTCCCAGGCGCTGGTGACAATGCACTGGCCGGCCTCCCGGTCCACCAACAACGACAGGCCGACATAGCCGTCCATGGCCTTCAGCGCCGGCATGACCTCGTCGCGGACGTAGGCGATCCCGTCATCGATCGACGAAGGACGTGCCGCGATAGTGGTAGAGCGTGCGTACACGGTCCACCCCCTCTGTCTCTGGGGTGGCGCCCCGGTGGCGACACCCGCCGTTGATTAGCTTCCTCTCGCCAAGCGGCTGTTTCAATGGTCCGTACCCTGGAGTTATGGACTCCGACGTGCTTGAAATCGATTCGTCGCGGCGACGGATCGTCGACCTGACCGAAAACGTCCGGGAGTTCTGTGCCGCCCACGAAGACGGCCTGTGCAATGTGTTCGTGCCACACGCCACGGCGGGGCTGGCGATCATCGAGACCGGTGCGGGATCCGACGACGACCTCGTCGAGACGCTCGAGACGCTGCTGCCCCGCGACGACCGTTACCGTCACGCCCACGGATCGCCCGGCCACGGCGCAGACCATGTGCTGCCCGCGCTGATCGCGCCATCGGTGACCGTGCCGGTGCAGGGGGGCGAACCATTGCTCGGCACATGGCAGAGTGTCGTGCTGGTCGACCTGAACCGCGACAACCCGCGGCGATCGGTGCGGCTGAGCTTCATAAACGGCTGAAGAGGGAGCAACAAACCAGCCCGGTAATGTAGTGCGGTCGACGAGCGCGGACGACGCCCCAGGACCCTTAAGGACAGCAGAAAGTGCAGACACACGAGATCAGGAAGCGATTCCTCGATCACTTCGTGAACGCGGGCCACACCGAGGTGCCCAGCGCCTCGGTGATCCTCGACGACCCCAATCTGCTGTTCGTCAACGCGGGCATGGTGCAGTTCGTGCCGTACTTCCTCGGCCAGCGCACCCCGCCGTGGAACCGTGCGGTGAGCATCCAGAAGTGCATCCGAACGCCCGACATCGACGAGGTCGGGATCACCACCCGGCACAACACGTTTTTCCAGATGGCGGGCAACTTCTCGTTCGGCGACTACTTCAAGAAGGGCGCCATCGAGTTCGCTTGGACACTTCTGACCAACCCCGTCGACCAGGGCGGCTACGGATTTGACCCGGAAAAGCTCTGGGCGACTGTCTATCTCGATGATGACGAGGCGATCGGCCTGTGGCAGGAAGTTGCCGGGCTGCCGCTCGAGCGCATCCAGCGCCGCGGCATGGCCGACAACTACTGGTCGATGGGCATTCCCGGACCGTGCGGCCCGTCCTCGGAGATCTACGTCGACCGTGGCCCGGAATACGGCGTCGAGGGTGGCCCGAAGGCCAGCGAGGACCGCTACATCGAGATCTGGAACCTCGTCTTCATGCAGAACGAGCGCGGCGAGGGCACCAGCAAGGAGGACTTCGAGATCCTCGGGCCGTTGCCGCGCAAGAACATCGACACCGGCATGGGCATCGAGCGGGTGGCGTGTCTGCTGCAGGGTGTGGACAACGTCTACGAGACCGACCTCATGCGGCCCGTCATCGACCTCGTCGCAGGCATCGCGCCGCGCCGGTACGGAATCGGCAATCACGACGACGACGTGCGGTACCGCATCATCGCCGACCACAGCCGCACCGCGGCGATCATCATCGCCGACGGTGTCAGCCCCGGCAACGATGGCCGCGGGTACGTGCTGCGCCGCCTGCTGCGCCGCGTGATCCGATCGGCAAAGCTGCTGGGGATAGACACCCCGATCGTCGGCGACCTGATGGTCACTGTGCGCGACGCGATGGGTCCGTCATATCCGGAGTTGGTCAACGATTTCGACCGGATCCAGCGCATCGCGGTGGCCGAGGAAACCGCGTTCAACCGCACGCTGGCATCTGGTTCACGGCTGTTCGACGAGGCCGCGCAGACGACGAAGCAGGCGGGTGCCACCGTGCTGTCGGGAACGGACGCGTTCACGCTGCACGACACGTACGGCTTCCCGATCGAACTGACCCTCGAGATGGCCGCTGAAACCGGCCTGAGCGTCGACGAAGAGGGCTTCCGTGGCTTGATGGCCGAGCAACGGCAACGTGCGAAGGCCGACGCGGCCGCCCGCAAGCAGGCCCACACCGATCTGTCGGCGTACCGCGAGCTGGTCGACACCGGCCCGACGGAGTTCACCGGTTTCGACGAACTCTCCACCGAGGCCAGGATTCTCGGCATTTTCGTCGACGGCAGGCGAGTGCCGGTGGTGGCGCACGGCGACGGTGACCAAGCGGGGCGGGTCGAGCTGGTTCTGGACCGCACACCGTTCTATGCCGAGTCCGGCGGTCAGATCGCCGACGAGGGCAGCATCGCGGGCACCGGCACGTCCGGCACCGCGAAGGCAGCCGTCACCGACGTGCAGAAAATCGCGAAGACGCTCTGGGCGCACCGCATCAACGTGGAATCCGGCGAGTTCGTCGAGGGCGACACCGTCGTTGCAACCGTTGATCCGCGGTGGCGCCACGGCGCCACGCAGGGTCACTCCGGCACCCACATGGTGCATGCGGCACTGCGACAAGTGCTGGGGCCCAACGCCGTTCAGGCGGGCTCACTGAACCGTCCCGGCTACCTGCGATTCGACTTCAACTGGCAGGGTGCGTTGACAGAAGACCAGCGAACCCAGATCGAAGAGGTCACCAACGAGGCCGTCGAGGCGGACTTCGAGGTGAACAGCTTCACCACCGACCTCGAGAAGGCCAAGGCGATGGGCGCGATGGCGCTGTTCGGCGAGGCCTACCCCGCAGAGGTGCGGGTGGTTGAAATCGGCGGCCCGTTCTCGCTGGAGCTGTGTGGCGGCACGCACGTCCACAACTCGGCGCAGATCGGCCCGGTCACGATTCTCGGCGAATCATCGATCGGTTCCGGCGTGCGCCGGGTCGAGGCATACGTCGGCCTCGACTCGTTCCGCCACCTCGCCAAAGAACGTGCGCTGATGGCGGGACTCGCGTCGTCGCTGAAGGTTCCGTCGGAGGAAGTTCCTGCACGGGTGGCCCAGCTGGTGGATCGGTTGAAGACCGCCGAGAAGGAACTCGACCGGATGCGGCTGGCCAATGCGCGTGCCGCCGCGGTGAACGCCGCCGCGGGCGCGGAGCAGGTCGGTAAGGTCCGTGTCGTGGCGCAGCGGATGGCCGGCGGGACGTCGGCGGCGGACCTGCGCACCCTCGTCGGCGATATCCGCGGCAAGATCGGATCCGATCCTGCGGTGATCGCGCTGATCGCCGAGGGGGAGGACGACAACGTCCCGTTCGTGGTGGCCGTCAACCAGGCCGCCCAGGACCTCGGAATGAAGGCTAACGAACTGGTGAAGCAACTGAGTGCGGCGGTGAACGGCCGCGGCGGCGGCAAGGCCGACCTTGCCCAGGGATCCGGCAAGGGAGCCGCGGGCATCGACGCGGCGCTGGCCGCCCTGCGCGCAGAGATAGGCCGGAGCTAGCCAGGTGGCCAACCCACAACACCGTCTGCCGGATCGACCCGGAGGCGACGATCCCGGGCGGGGCCGCCGGATGGGCGTCGACGTGGGCAGCGTCCGCATCGGCGTCGCGGTGAGCGACCCAGACGGCATCCTCGCCACGCCGGTGGAGACCGTCCGCCGCGACCGAACGGACCGCCACCTGCGACGGCTGATGCAGCTCGTGACTGAGCTCGAAGCGGTGGAAGTGGTGGTCGGGCTGCCACGGACACTCGCCGACCGGACAGGTCCCTCCGCAGAGGACGCCATCGGCCTCGCCGAGGAGCTGGCACAGCTGGTCGCGCCGGTGCCGGTGCGGCTGGCCGACGAACGCCTGACCACTGTCACGGCCCAGCGCTCGCTGCGGGAAGCCGGTGTGCGGGCCAGGGGACAGAGGGCGATGATCGACCAGGCCGCCGCCGTGGGGATCCTGCAGAGCTGGCTGGATCAGCGGCGGATCGCCGTTGGCACGCACGGTGAGGGCGACGATGCCTGACGCGTGGGGGCGAGATCGCCCGCAGCCCGTTGCGGTGGGTCCGCCGCGCCGACGGATGAGCCGCGGCGACCGTATCCGCGAAGCCCGCCGCCGCCGCAGGCGCCGGGTGGTCCGCGGATTCACCCTGAGCGTGCTCGTCGTCATCGTCATCGGGGCTGTCTTCCTCGGTTCGAGGCTGTGGCACACCGTGTTCGGCACGGGCAGCGACTACTCCGGCGACGGAGTGTCGGACGTGGTAATTCAGGTCCACGACGGCGACTCGACGACCGCGATAGGAGAGACCCTGGAAGAGCACAAGGTGGTTGCGACGGTGCGGGCCTTCGTCGCTGCCGCCGACGGCAATTCCGCCATGACGTCGATCCAGCCCGGTTTTTACAAGGTGCGCACCGAGATACCGGCATCGGACGCCGTTTCGCGGTTGACCGACGCGCAGAACCGCGTCGGCAAGCTGGTCATTCCCGAGGGTCGTCAGCTCGACGACGTCCGGGACGTCAAGACCAACGATGTCACCGACGGCATCCTCACGATGATTTCCAACGCCACCTGTGTGGACCTCGACGGCGACCGGCAATGTGTGTCCAAAGACAACCTGCGGGACGTGGCTGGCTCGGCGAGTCCGTCGGAGCTTTCGGTGCCCGACTGGGCGACCAAACCCGTCGATGCCATGGGCGACGACCATCGCAGGCTCGAGGGTTTGATCGCGCCCGGGACATGGGATATCGACCCGTCGGCGTCGCCGCAGGACATCTTGTCCACGCTCATCGGCGCGAGCGCCTATCACTACGCACAGAGCGGGCTGTTGGATACCGCCAAGTCGTTGAGCATGACGCCATATCAGATCCTGACGGTGGCGTCGCTGGTGCAGCGGGAATCCAAACCCCAAGACTTCAACAAGGTGGCGCGAGTCATCTACAACCGCCTGGTCGCACCGGATCACCGCAGGCTGGAGTTCGACTCCACGGTGAATTACTCACTGGACCGCCAGGAGGTTGCCACCACCGACGCCGACCGTTTGAAGGCAACCCCGTGGAACACCTATGTGCGCGACGGACTTCCGGCCACCCCAATCTGCTCGCCGGGTTCAGAGGCGCTTGCTGCCGCCGAAAAACCCGCTAATGGGGATTGGCTGTACTTCGTCACGGTCGACATGCAGGGCACGACGCTCTTCACCCGGGATTACCCACAGCACCTGGCGAACATCGAGCTCGCGAAGCGCAACGGTGTCCTCGACAGCGCCCGCTAGGGCACGTAAGGCGGGCGTGCTGGGCTCGCCGATCGCACACTCCCGTTCGCCGCAGTTGCATCTGGCGGCCTACCGGGCGTTGGGTCTCGACGATTGGACCTACGACCGCATCGAATGCACTGCGGACGAATTACCCACCGTGGTAAGCAATTTCAGCCCAGAATGGGTCGGCGTTTCGGTAACCATGCCGGATAAGTTCGCCGCGCTGCGATATGCCGACGAGCACACCTCGCGCGCGGAGTTGGTGGGTGCGGCCAACACACTGGTGCGGACGGCGACGGGATGGCGTGCCGATAACACCGATATCGACGGCGTGACGGGCGCGCTGGGTGAGGCGTCAGGTCATGCGATCGTGGTCGGTTCCGGCGGGACCGCACCGGCCGTTGTCGTCGGACTGGTCGAACTCGGTGTGCGGCGCATCACGGTGGTTGCGCGTGACCGTGAAAAGGTCTCTGCGGTAGTGGATCTCGCCAGCAAGGTGGGGGTTGACGCCAGCTGGTGTGATATCAACGGGCCCGACGTAGCGCAGGTGGTGGCGTCGGCTGATGCGGTGGTGAACACTGTCCCCGCTGAAGCCGCGGCACAGTACGCGGCGGTGCTTTCGGCTACACCAGTACTGCTCGACGCGATCTACGACCCGTGGCCGACACCGCTGGCAGCGGCGGTCGAAGCTGAAGGCGGCCGGGTCATCAACGGATTGCAGATGCTGTTGCACCAGGCCTACGCACAGGTCGAGCAGTTCACCGGGTTGCCCGCACCGAAAGAAGCGATGAGAGCAGCACTTCTCGGCGATTAGCCTCGACACATGGGGGCGGGGGTGGCCTGCGTATGCACGCTGGCATGGCTGGCGGTGCTGTCCCTGTACGACATCCGCGAGCGGCGATTGCCGAATTGGTTGACGATGCCGGGCGCGGTGCTGATTCTCGCGGTCGCCGCGGTGGCTGGCCGCGGAGCGCCGGCGTCGTTGGGTGCGATCGGTCTGGCAGGCGTGTACCTCATCGTCCATCTCATCTCGCCGGCTTCGATGGGCGCCGGTGATGTGAAGCTCGCGGCGGGCGTCGGCGGACTGACGGGCGCGTTTGGATTCGACGTGTGGGCGCTGGCTGCGGTTGCTGCTCCGCTGCTGACCGCGGTATGGGCGTGCGTCACCGTCATTCGTCGCTCCGGAACGGCTGTGCCGCATGGCCCGTCGATGTGCTTGGCAACGGGGGCCGCTATTGCACTCGTCATCGTCTAGCCGCCGTCATCGCTGGCGTCCCCGCTGTCGTCTTCGTAGAGTTCGGCGAGTAGTTCGTCGGGGTGGTGGGCGAGGTTGATTTCGGGTGGGCCGGTGCTGTCGGTCCAGGCGAGTCGGCCGGTGTCGGTGACTTTGGTCTGGAGGAGTCCCTTGCTGAGCAGGGTGTGGTCGGGTCCGCAGCTGAAGAACAGGCAGTCGGCGTCGGTGCGGCCGCCGGTGGCCCACGGCGGGTCGTGGTGGGTTTCGCAGTGGTAGCCGGGCGCGGTGCAGTCCGGGCGAGTGCAGCCGCGGTCGCGGGCGTAGCAGATGATGCGTTGGTCGGCGGAGGCGACGCGTTTGGTGCGGCCGAGATACAGCGGCCGGTTGGTGTGGTCCTCGAACACCGCCAGATAGTGAATGGCGTTGGCCGACATGCGGATCAGGTCGCGCATGGGCAGGGACGACCCGCCGCCGGTGCGCGCCGGTGGCGGCATCGGGATGGTCGGATCGTTCACCGCGTGCGCGGCTTGGTTGAGCTCGTCGAGTGTGGTGCTGACGATGACGGTCACCGGCAGCCCGCGGTGTTGACCGAATTCGCCTGAGGAGATGCCGGCGCGCAGCCCAAGCTTGACGGCGTCGTGCAGCCGCTGCGGAGCAGTTCGCGGATCGGGTTGGACCTCTTGGTGGTCGTCGGCGTCGGGTTGGTGGCGGCCGGGACGCACGGCGGCGTTGGCCGCTTCGAGGTAGGCGCGCGCTTCGGGGTCGATCCAGCCGGAGAATCGGCTCATGCCGTCGGGGCCTTGCGGACCCAGTTTCAGCCCGCGTCGGCGGGCGCGGTCGTTCTCGTCGAACAGGCCGTCGGGGTTGAGGTGATCGGCGATGCCCCGGCCGATCTGCTTGACGAATGTGGCGTCCTGACTCGTCGCGTGGCGCACCAGGATTCGTTCGGATACTTGTTTCTTGTGCTCAGGTACCGCGGAGGGCAGCACATCGAGTGCACCGCAGATCGCGGCGATGTGGTCGTCGCCCACCCGGCCGTCCTCGACGGCGGCGGCCAGGCTTGGCAGCTCGGGCGCCAGTGTGGGTCCGGTCAGGGTGCGGCGGGGACGGATGCGGGCGGCGATACGGATACGGCGCTGGACCTCGCCGGCGGTGATCCGCAGCCGCTGCCACAG
Source organism: uncultured Actinomycetota bacterium (assembly GCA_963713225.1). Lineage (GTDB taxonomy): Bacteria > Actinomycetota > Actinomycetes > Mycobacteriales > Mycobacteriaceae > Mycobacterium. The sequence continues at coordinate 590,864 of CAVQLB010000012.1, forward strand.
CAGCTTGCTCATCACGGTGCCTGCGGGCAGGTCGGGATCGTCGGGCCCGTCGGGCGGTTCGGTGATCTCGCCGAAGATCCGGTACATCTGCCCGCGGTTGGTCCGGCATTGCGACTCCAGTCGTTCGGCCACCTCGACGCGGAACGCGTTGCCGACCGAATCCGAGGACGCCGCTCGCAGCCGGGCGTAACCCGCGTCGACCGCATCAAGTGCGGCGCGGATCTCGTCTTGCTGCGCATCCATGCCACCCACATTATTCGAACATGTGTGCGAACAGCGATAGCAGCACTCGCCGCCTGTGGATGAAGTCGCAACTGTGCATGACTCGGGGATTTCGGCAGGCAGAGCGCGACATGGGAAGATGGGACGCGTGTTGCGATGGACCACTGCTGGTGAATCCCACGGCCGCGCCCTGGTGGCCTTGGTCGAGGGCATGGTCGCAGGCGTCCAGGTCACCTCTGCGGAGATAGCCGGCCAGCTCGCCCGCCGCAGGCTGGGCTACGGCCGCGGTGCGCGGATGAAGTTCGAGCAGGATCAGGTCACGATGCTTGCCGGTGTTCGGCACGGCGTCACGCTCGGCGGCCCGATCGCCATCGAAATCGGCAACACCGAATGGCCCAAGTGGGAAACCGTGATGGCCCCCGATCCCGTCGACCCCGCCGAGCTCGAGGGCAGTGCCCGCAACGAGCCGCTGACCCGACCGCGACCCGGGCACGCCGACTACGCCGGAATGCTCAAGTACGGCTTCGACGACGCGCGCCCGGTGCTGGAACGCGCCAGCGCACGCGAAACCGCGGCCCGCGTCGGCGCAGGCACGATCGCCCGCGCCTTCCTGGGGCAGGCGCTGGGCGTCGAGGTGCTCTCCCACGTCATCTCCATCGGCGCGTCTGAGCCGTACGACGGCCCGCCGCCGCAGGCGTCCGATCTGGCTGCCATCGACGCCAGCCCGGTGCGCGCGTTCGACAAGGACGCGGAGGCCAGAATGATCGCCGAGATCGAGGCCGCCAAGGCCGACGGCGACACGCTCGGCGGCGTCGTCGAGGTCGTGGTGAACGGGCTGCCGATCGGGCTCGGCTCGTTCACCAGCGGTGACAACCGTCTCGACAGCCAACTGGCCGGTGCGGTCATGGGCATCCAGGCGATCAAGGGCGTCGAGATCGGCGACGGCTTCGAAACCGCCCGCCGCCGCGGCAGCCTCGCCCACGACGAGATGTATCCCGGTCCCGGCGGAGTGATGCGTTCGACGAACCGGGCAGGCGGCCTGGAAGGCGGCATGACCAACGGTCAGGCGCTGCGGGTGCGCGCCGCGATGAAGCCGATCTCCACGGTGCCGAGGGCGCTGGCCACCGTGGACATGGTGACCGGCGACGAGGCCGTCGCTATCCACCAGCGCTCCGACGTGTGCGCGGTGCCCGCCGCAGGAGTCGTCGTCGAGACCATGGTGGCGCTCGTGCTGGCCCGCGCCGCGCTGGAGAAGTTCGGCGGCGACTCGCTCGTCGAGACCCGCGCAAACCTCGAGACGTATCTACGTTCTGTGGCGGCGCGCGAGCCGGCTCAACAGGCGCAGGCGTCGGGCTGATGGCGCCCAAGGCGGTATTGATCGGAATGCCTGGCTCGGGCAAGTCGACGATCGGTCGGCGGCTGTCCAAGTCGCTCGGCGTCGCGCTGCTGGACACCGACGCGGTGATCGAGCAGACCACTGGCCGCACCATCCCCGACATCTTTTCCGAGGACGGTGAGAAGGAGTTTCGCCGGATCGAGGAACAAGTCATTCGGGACACATTGGCGTCGCATGACGGCGTGCTTTCGCTCGGCGGCGGCGCCATCACCAGCCCCGGTGTGCGCGAAGCACTTTCCGGTCACGAGGTTGTCTACCTCGAGATCAGCGCCGCGGAGGGAGTGCGCCGCACCGGCGGCACCACGATGCGGCCGCTGCTGGCCGGCGGAGACCGCGCCGAGAAGTTCCGGGCGTTGATGTCCCAACGGGTCCCGCTGTACCGGCAGGCGGCTACGATCCGCGTCAACACCAACCGCAGAAATCCCGGTGCGGTGGTGCGTTACATCGTGTCGCGACTGGAGAATCCGCGCGCCGATGACGTCCCGCCCAAACCGCGCAGGAAGCGCCGTCCGACGTGGCGCCGCTCACCGGTGTCGTTGACGCCGAGCCCGTCCGAGCCTTCCACGCCGGCCAGCCCGGCCGACGTGGCCCGCCGCGCCGAGGCCCGCCATGACTGAGCTCGCCGCTCCCGTCACGGTCGAGGTGAAGACCGATCCGCCCTATCCCGTGATCATCGGCACCGGCCTGATGGGGGAGTTGGGAAGCGCGCTCGACGGCCGACACAAGGTGGCGATCCTGCACCAGCCGGCGTTGGCGCAGACGGCCGAAGCGATCCGTAACCACCTCTCCGGCAAGGAGATCGACGCCCATCGCATCGAGATCCCTGATGCCGAGGCGGGCAAGGAACTGCCCGTCGTCGGATTCATCTGGGAAGTGCTCGGCCGCATCGGCATCGGCCGCAAGGACGCTGTCGTCAGTCTCGGCGGAGGAGCCGCAACCGACGTCGCGGGGTTCGCCGCCGCCACCTGGCTGCGTGGCGTCGACATCGTGCACGTGCCGACCACGTTGCTCGGAATGGTCGATGCAGCCGTCGGCGGGAAGACCGGTATCAACACCGACGCGGGCAAGAACCTGGTTGGCGCATTCCACCAGCCGTCGGCGGTGCTCGTGGACCTGGCAACCCTGGAAACATTGCCGCGCAACGAAATCGTCGCAGGCATGGCCGAGATCGTGAAGGCGGGCTTCATCGCCGACCCGGTCATCCTCGACCTCATCGAGGCCGACCCCGAGGCCGCGCTGGACCCGACCGGCCAAGTCCTGCCGGAACTGATCCGCCGCGCCGTCACCGTCAAGGCCGAAGTGGTGGCCGCCGACGAGAAGGAATCGCAACTGCGCGAAATCCTCAACTACGGCCATACTTTGGCGCACGCCATCGAGCGGCGAGAGCGCTACCAGTGGCGGCACGGCGCCGCCGTCTCGGTAGGTCTGGTGTACGCCGCGGAATTGGGCCGGTTGGCCGGGCGCCTCGACGACGGAACCGCCGCCCGGCACCGCGCGATCCTCACGTCGCTCGGCCTTCCGGTCAGTTACGACGCCGATGCGCTGCCACAGCTTCTCGAATACATGGCCGGCGACAAGAAGACCCGCTCGGGAGTGCTGCGCTTCGTCGTCCTCGATGGGCTGGCCAAGCCGGGACGGCTTGAAGGTCCGGATCCGTCGCTGCTTGCGGCGGCGTACGCGGAGGTGGCACAGCCATGACGACGGTGAACGTAGTCAACGGCCCCAACCTGGGTCGTCTCGGCCGCCGCGAGACCCAGGTGTACGGCAGCACGACACACGACGACCTGGTCGCGATGATCGAGCGTGAAGCCACCGATCTTGGGCTGAAAGTCGTTGTGCGTCAATCGGACAGCGAAGCAGAGCTGTTGGACTGGATCCATCGCGCCGCCGATGCGGGCGAACCGGTGGTGCTGAATGCCGGTGCGTTGACCCACACCTCGATTGCACTGCGGGACGCCTGCGCGGAGCTACGCGCCCCGCTGATCGAAGTGCACATCTCCAATGTGCATGCCCGGGAGGAGTTTCGGCACCACTCCTACCTCAGCGCGGTGGCCACCGGCGTCATCGTCGGGCTCGGTGTGCAGGGCTATCTGCTGGCGCTGCGCTACCTGGCCGCTTCGGGCTAGGGCTGGCTGCGCCGCTCGGTGGCAGCCTCGTCGTCGTCCGCGGCGGCATCCGGATGGCGCACGGCGGCGAACACGTCGGTGTCCGCGCGTTCCTCGTCGGCGGCCGCGAGGCCGTGATGCTGGCGTGGCACGTCGTCTGCGTGCCGGTCGATGACCCAGTGCCCGATAGCGACGCCCGCGATCGCGGCGAGGAAGGTCAACAGCGCGGTGAACGCCGCGAACGTGGTGAGCTCGTTGATCAGCCCACCGACGTAGAGGTCCTTGTAGAACAGCGAGATCAGCCACGCGACCGCGCCGCTGACGACGCCGGCGAACAGGCCGGCCAACAGCCACGTCATCGCCAGGTCCGCGCGGCGGTCAGGGTCGGGGTTTTCCCGGGCGTCCGAACGACCGTCGACAAATCCCCACACGAACGCGGCGATCGCGAAGAGAATGACGAGGGTGACGCTGATCAATCCCGCCTTGGTCTCCCACGCGTTGATCGCAGCGCCCTGCACCAAACGGATGAAAATCATCAGGGCGGCGAACACCAGTCCGCGCAGCAACCACTTACTCATGGGGCATCACCTTAGCGAGTAGCGTCAAGGCCTGTGACTATATCCCAGCGCCGGGACCGCCTGCGGCACCGGCTGAGGGCCGACGGGCTGGACGCAATGTTGGTAACGCGCCTGGTCAACGTGCGTTATCTGACGGGATTCACCGGTTCGAACGCGGCGCTGCTGATTCGCGCCGACGATGAGACCCCGGTGCTGACCACCGACGGGCGCTACCGCACGCAGGCAGCCCAGCAGGCGCGCGGACGCCGAGATCATCATCGAGCGTGCCTGCGGGCCGTTTCTGGCCGGTAGGGCCGCGGCCGACGGCGTCGGACGACTCGGGTTCGAGAGCCACGTGGTCACGGTCGAAGGATTCGACGCGCTCGCGAAGGAGGCCTGCGACACCGAGTTGGTCCGCGCGGCGGGCATGGTCGAGGCGTTGCGGGAGGTCAAAGACGCCGGTGAGGTCGCGCTGCTGCGACTGGCCTGCGAGGCCGCCGACGCCGCGCTGGAAGATCTGGTTGCTGCCGGTGGTCTTCGGCCCGGCCGGACCGAGCGCGAGGTGGGCCGTGAGCTCGAGTCGCTGATGCTGGATCACGGCGCGGATGGGGTGTCGTTCGAAACCATCGTGGCGGCCGGGGCCAACTCCGCGATCCCGCACCATCGTCCGACCGACGCCGTCCTTTCGGCGGGGGATTTCGTCAAGATCGACTTCGGTGCCCTGGTTTGCGGATACCACTCAGACATGACGCGCACCTTCGTGCTGGCACCCGCCGCGCAGTGGCAGCTCGACCTCTATGACCTGGTCGCCACCGCCCAGCGGGCCGGACGGGAGGCGGTGGCGCCGGGTGTTGCGCTGCGCGACGTGGACGCCGCATCGCGGCAGGTGATCGCGGATGCGGGGTACGCCGAGCGCTTCACCCACGGCCTCGGGCACGGCGTCGGGCTGGAGATCCACGAAGCGCCGGGAATCAATGCCTCGGCCGCCGGTACACTGCTTGCTGGCTCCGCGGTGACTGTGGAGCCCGGTGTCTACTTGCCCGATCGCGGCGGTGTCCGCATCGAGGACACGCTGGTCGTCGGCGAGACGATGCCCGACCTGCTTACCCAGTTCCCCAAAGAACTGGCGATTCTCAGTTGAGAGACTAGGAGTTCTACCGCCGTGGCATCGACCGCCGACTTCAAGAACGGACTCGTCCTGCAGATCGATGGCCAGCTGTGGACCATCATCGAGTTCCAGCACGTCAAACCGGGCAAGGGGCCCGCGTTCGTACGCACCAAGCTGAAGAACGTGCTGTCGGGCAAGGTTGTCGACAAGACGTACAACGCCGGGGTCAAGGTCGAGACCGCGACCGTGGACCGCCGCGACACCACATACCTGTACAAAGACGGCTCGGACTTCGTCTTCATGGACAGCCAGGACTACGAGCAGCACCATCTGCCGGAGTCGTTGGTCGGAGACGATGCGCGCTTTCTGCTCGAGAGCCTGCCGGTGCAGGTGGCCTTCCACAACGGCACACCGCTCTACCTCGAGCTGCCCGTGACCGTCGAGCTACAGGTCACTCACACCGAACCCGGGCTGCAGGGCGACCGGTCCAGCGCGGGCACCAAGCCGGCCACGGTGGAGACCGGCGCGGAGATCCAGGTGCCGCTGTTCATCAACACCGGTGACAAGCTCAAGGTCGACTCCCGCGACGGCAGCTACCTGGGTCGAGTCAACTGACCATGCCCAAACCCGATCGGGGTAGGCACCAAGCCCGCAAGCGCGCTGTCGACCTGCTGTTCGAGGCAGAGGCCCGCGGGATCACGCCGGCGGAGGCAGCCACCTCGCGAGAGGCATTGGCGCAGAAGCAATCCGACGTGTCTGCGCTGAACCCGTACACGGTCACGGTGGCGCAGGGCGTCACCCAACACGCCGCGCATGTCGACGACCTCATCTCGGCACACCTGCAGGGCTGGACGCTGGACCGACTGCCCGCGGTCGACCGGGCGATCCTGAGGGTCGCCGTCTGGGAACTGCTGCACGCCGACGACGTTCCCGAACCGGTCGCCGTCGACGAGGCCGTCGAATTGGCGAAGCACCTGTCCACCGACGAGTCACCCGGGTTCGTCAACGGTGTGCTGGGTCAAATCATGCTGGTGACGCCGCAGATCCGGGCCGCAGCGGCGGCCATCCAGGGCGCATCAGACGACTCCTGACTAGATCGGGTCGGGCGCCGCTCTTACGCTTGTGCGATGGCCTCACCACAAGACTGGGCGCCGTACTACGGCATTGAGGATGCCGCGAAGGTGTATCTGCGGGATCCACTTGTGGCACTGGACCAGTTGCGTGGCGTCGTCGACTTCCCGGCCATCCAGTCGTTCATCATGTCGCGCAAGTTGACTGAGGAGTCGTGGGGCGAGGCGCTATCGCAAGACGTGGTGCTGACCGACGGTCGCCGACTCATCTTGTGGCGTGCTGATGACGACATGTCGGTCGGTGAGGAGCAGCAGCGTCAGGTGCTGAACGCCTCGGTGCGGACGATCCTGTTGTCGACGATCACCGACCACATCCTGACAACCGAATTCGACGTTCTCAACGACGGCACCCGACGGCTGTCGGAGGTTCGGTTGCGAATGTACACGCAGCTCGTCACGCGCAGTCACGAAAGATCGGCCACCGACACCGATTACTTCTGTGAGTCGTTCCGGTACGACAAGTCGGTCGACAACGGTGGGCTGGCCCAGATGGAGCGCCTGCTGCAGTTCGGCAGGGTGCTGTCGCGGTCGATGTAGCCGTTCCTACCGACCCGTGCGAAGAAAGCACTCGTCAGGTAGCCGAAAGTACCGATCATCAACATCAGGCCCCACGCGGTAGCAGACTCGAAACGCTGCTGGCTTTCGACGAGTAACCGCCCCAGCCCCGCTCCCACTCCGAAGATGTCGACCAGCAATGTGACGATGAGCGCGGTTGCGGATGCGACCCTCACGCCGAGCATGACTCCTGGCGTTAGCGAGGGCAGGATGACTTTGCGCCAGCGTTGCGGCGGCGTCAGTCCCAGCATGCGTGACATCTCAAGCCGCACAGCGGGAACCGCGCGCATGGACGTTGCTGTGGCCAACAGAATCGGCCAGGAGACAATCAGCGCGACGACGACCACACCACTGAGCTGAGTCGGACCCAGCAGCAACGCCGCGACGGGCACGATCGCCGCGCCGGGGACGGCCGCCAAGAACGCGATGGATGGCGTGATCGCGACGGTCGATCTCACGCGATGCGCCGATCCCTATACCGACAAGACTCCCGATGCGCGACCGCGAACGCCAATCCGAGTGCGTATGTCGAGAGTGTCTGCATTACAGCAGGTGTCAGCGACCCGGAGACCCGCAGGCCGTCGAGCGCCTGCAACCAGTCGCTCGGCGGCGGGAAGAACAACGAGTCCCCCTTCCCTACGAGTTGCCAGACCACCAACACGGCAGCCACGGGTAGTAATCCGCGCACGGACGACGTTGGTTGTGCGACGGACTCCTCGACCGACACCGATATGTCATGACGCGCACTCGCCGGACTTCCGGGAAGAACCAGACCGACGGCGCGACCCAACAGGGCGTTGAGTGCGAAACCGATAGCACCGCACAACAGCGCATATGCCCAAAGCCGAGCTGGTGCAAGTGCATTGAGTGACTCGACCAGACCGCCGCCGAGACCGCGCGAGGACATGATCATCTCAGCAACGATGGCGACGAGGAGCGCCGTGACCGCGGACAGACGCGCACCGACGAGCCAGGCGGGTACCGCTGCGGGGATCACGATCTTTCGGATGGTGGTTGACCGGGAGAGATGCAGCATCCGCGAAATGTCGTATTGGCGCGGGTGTACGGCAGACGTGCCGGCCGCCGTACAGAGCACGACGGGCCACAGCGCGGCATAGACCGCAAGCATCAATTCTGTGGTGATGGACGGCCCGAACGTCACAACCGCGACGGGAACGAGAGTGACTGCCGGGATCGTCCGCAGGAAATCGATCGAAGGCACCACATAGCGGCGCGCTGTTGGCGACATCCCGACGGCAAGACCGACCGCAGCACCGAGCGTCAATGTCATTCCCGCGGCCGCAAGGGTCACGGACAGTGTGTGCGCGACATCGTTGATCAATTCGCCTGTTCGAGCCAGGTCCGCTATCGAATCCATCACCTCAAGCGGAGCGGGAAGGTATTCGTAGTGCAGCAGACCGATCCACTCCGAGAGTTGCCACAGGCAGATCACGACGATGGGCAGGAGCAGGCCGGCGAACTGGGCCCGGGCCCGGCTAGTCATTTTCGGCCCGCAGCGTCTGTCCAAGCTGGTGCCGCAGTCGGAGATACTGTGGCAATTCGCGAGTCGCCAATTGATCTCGCGGACGCGGTATTTCGGTATCCATCGACTAGCTTTGTCACGCCCGGTCTTCCCGCCAGAACCAGCACGCGGTCGCTCAGATAGATCGCCTCGTCGAGGTCGTGTGTGATGAAAACAACGGTCGCGCCCGTCTGGTGCTGGATGTGCAACAGCGCATCCTGCAGAGCCGCTTTGGTAATGGCGTCAAGGGCTCCGAACGGCTCGTCCATCAAGAGCACCTTCGGTTGCAAGGCCAGCGCGCGGGCGATCTGCGCTCGCTGGGCCATACCGCCGGAGAGCCGCCATGGATACTCCGAGCCAACGTCTGCGAGCCCAACCATCTGTAAAGCCTGGGCGACCCGGCGCCGACGTTCATCGGGACCGACACGTCCTTCCAAGCCGAGCGCCGTGTTGCGGGCAACAGTTCGCCAGGGCAGGAGCGCGTTCCCGTAATCCTGAAAGACCATGGCCACACCCGCCGGCGGAGCGTCAACCACTTTGCCGTCGAAAGTCACAACGCCGGATCCCGCTTTCAGCAGGCCGCCGAGGACGCGCAGAAGGGTGGTCTTCCCGACGCCGGATCGCCCGATGATCGCGATGATCTCGCCTTCGTGGACTTCAAACGAGATGTCCTGTAGAACCGGTTGCTCACCTTCAGCTGTGGCCAGCCGAACTCCGACCGCGTCCACCTTGTACAAGATCCGGTTCACGGGCCTTGCCACACCAGGGAATTCACGTCCGGGTTGGTTTTGATTGAGCCGACGGATTTCGAGATGGCGACGTAAGGGGCGAGTTCCTGTGGAGTTATTCCGGCGTTCCAGTCGGGTAGCGGAGAGCGCGCGAGTACTTTCTCGGGGATCTTGAGCCACGATTGCATCAGTGCCCGCGCCTCGGCGTCGTTGGCATTGAGGAAATCATTCGCCTGGATGAGCGATTGCCGCCACGCGGCAATCGCTTCGGGGTGTTCGTGCGCGAACGTACCGGAGGTAGTCCATACGGATGTTATTGCGCTGTTGACGGTTCCGCCGCTGGCGTCGCTGACCGCCTCCACGATGACGTCGCCATGGGCCCGATAGCCGCGCGCCGCAATGGCGGTGTAGAAGGGAATCGTCGCGATCGCCGCATCGACATGGCCGGCTGCCAGTTGATCGCCCATGGTGGGGAAGGGCGTCTGAACCAGCTTGACCTCGCCGCGGTCCACCCCCTTGCGCTTCAGCAGGTATATCAGCGCATCCGTGATGATTCCGGTGAGTGATGGCACTGCGATTGTCTTGCCCTTGAGCTGATCGAGTGTCTCGATCGAGGGATCCTTCGTGAGCCACACCGCGTTTGGCCGCTCTGCGGACTGTCGTTGCAGACCTGCGACGATCTGGAGATCGAGGTGCTTCTCCGCCGCGACGAGGGCCAGTGTCGGCACACTCATCGCGATGTCGTATTGACCTTTCGTGAGTGCGGCCATGAACACCGGTAGATCCGTGCCCTCTGTGAGCTCGACCTGGAGGCCGTTGCGCTCGCATATTCCATTCGCGACAGCCACGTGTGCCGGAAGTGTGCTTCCGCCCGGGAAAAGTGCCACGCGAATGCGGCCGACGCCCTGGCCCGTCCGTTCCGCAGGGTCGTTTCCGCAGCCGGCGATCACAAGGGCCAGGCAGGCAGCCAGGCTCAGCAGCCGGCGAGTCCATTTACCGCGCCACGTCATCTGGCCCTCCCCGAGGCTCTGTGCGCTCGAACGCTACGACAACAGTCGCGGTTGATACGCGGGAATCGCCACGACAGACGGGCGAAATTGACGACGAGGCAACCGGGGAATGTTCTTATATAGAGATGGTCTTACCAAGGGGGGAGACCGCCGCAGTGTCGACCTCTGAAGACTGTTCCTCGGTCGAGCGGCCTGAGCTCCTCGATCGTGACGATGATCTTGCGGCGATCGATGCCGCGTTGGCGGAGGCGGTCGGTGAAACGGGCGGCATCGTTCTGATCGAGGGGCCGCCCGGGATCGGTAAGACCGCGCTGCTCGATGAGCTTCGCGGACGTGCATGTGCATCGGGAATCACTGTGCGGTCCGCACGAGCGGGGGAACTCGAGCGCGGATTCGGCTTCGGAGTCGTTCGCCAATTGCTCGAAGTCACTCTTGTCGGGGCAAACGCCGCCGAGCGCGCTCGACTACTGGCCGGTGCGGCTGCACTCTCCGAACCGGTGTTCACCGAGATCGACGCGGCCCAGGACACAGGCGATGTCGCATTCGCAACATTGCACGGGTTGTACTGGCTCGTCGTCAACATCACCGAACGTGGGCCGTTGATCCTGACGGTCGACGACGCCCAGTGGGCCGACGAACCATCTCTGCGCTTCCTGCTGCACCTCGCGAATCGGCTGGCCGGTCTGCCGGTCGTCATCGCGCTGACGGTCCGAGCAGGTGCAGATATGCAGCGGCCCCTTCTGGCTTCGCTGCTGCTGGAGGCGCGCCCGCCCATACTTCGTCCCCAGCCGCTGAGCGAGTCCGCGGTTGGGCAGCTGGTCCGGTCCGAGATGGGCGATAACGCCAGTGCGGAGCTGTGTCGCGCGTGCAGAGACGCGACGGGTGGCAATCCCTATCTGCTCGTCGAGCTTCTCGGCGAGTTTCGCCGCGGGGGCAGCCTGGCCACCGAGATCGACCCCGAGGCAGTCGGCCACGTTGCCCCGGAGCGGATCGCGAAGGCGGTGTTGCTACGCGTCAGTCAGCTTCACCCGCAGGCATCTGCCCTGGCTCGGTCGGTGGCGGTCCTCGGCGAACAGGCGCGACTTGCGATGTGCGCAGAGCTGGCTGGTATGGATGCCCACATCGCGCACGGCCTGGCCATCGGCCTCGTCGACCTCGCGGTGCTGGTTCCTGGGGAGCCCTTGCGCTTCGTACACCCCATCGTTCGCACCGCGATCTATGAAGATCTTTCCGCGGTCGAGCGAGCCGACCTTCATGCTGGTGCCGCTCGTCTACTGCACGGGCACCAGGCTGATCCGGGAACCATCGCGGTGCACCTCCTGGCAACTCCGCCGAGTGGCGACGCTGATGTGGTGACCATGTTGCGGGAGGCAGCGCGATCGGCACTGGGCGGCGGAGCCCCCGACACCGCCGCGGCCCTGCTCCGACGGGCGCTGGATGAACCACCCGCACATGGAGATCGCCCGCTCGTGCTGTTCGAACTGGGAATCGCCGAACACGAGATCGGGGATGAGGACGCGCGTGTTCACCTCCGAGAGGCCGGCGAGACCACTGCCGATCCCTTGCTCCGCGCCCGGGCATTCACCGCATTGGCATGGACGACGCATCCCGATGCGCGACACCAGCGTGAGCAACTTCCGCTGTATGAGAGGGCCGCCGCGGAAGTCCGCGGGCATGATCGCGAGCTGGCTCTGCAGGTCGAGGCGGCGAGGCTGGGTGCCCTGCTGCTCAACCCCGAACTACCTGCTAAGTACGAAGACGAGGCCCGCGCCTTCGCCGAGCTACCGGCGGCGACCGGCGCCGAATGCCTGTTGCAATCATTCGTTGCCCGCAGCGCATTGGTCGCCGGGCCGATCGCGGTGGCGGGTGATCTGGCCGAGCAGGTCGCGTCGCACCCCGCCTTGGTCGGTGAGGGCGGGCACCCGCTTTGGCGCACGAACATCACCATCTGCCTGGTCGAAGCCGAGCGCTACGAGGTCGCCGACCGCATGCTGTCGCGTGCCATCCGCCACGCCGAGCGCGTTGGGTCACCCCAGTGGTTGGCGAGGGCGTTATGGCTGCGCGGTCTGGCACGACATCGGTCCGGCGACCTGCGGGCGGCGGAAGCAGACGGGCGCGCTGCGGTAGATATCCACGGACTGACAGCCGACTACACCAAAACGCCGGGACTCGTCGTGGTGGTCGATTCGCTCGCAGATCAAGGGCGCGCCGAAGAGGGCGAGGATCTGCTCAGTGAACGGGGGATGGACGCCGAACTCGCGCCGACCTTGTTCTCAGTGCTGCCCTTGCTGGCGCGCGGCAGGTGCCGTGCCGCCATGGGGGACCATGCGCGGGCTCGTGCCGACCTGGAGGAAGCGTTACGCCGTATCGAAATCAGTCGTGGCCTCTTCCCGTGGGCGAGTGATGCACGGGTCGCGCTCGTGCCGGTGCTGTGCGCTATGGGTGAGGCCGATGCGGCAGGCGAAGTCGCTGACGCCGCCTATGCCGCCGCGGCGATTGCCGAGTCCCGCCGGAGGATCGGCGGAGCGCTCCGTGTCCGTGGACTACTGGAGGGGGGTAAGCGGCGTCTGGAGCTGTTACGGGAAGCGGCGGAGACTTTGGCGAATTCACCCGCCTTGCTGTGGCGCGCGGAGGCGTACGTTGACCTTGGCGCCGCGATGCGCGTTGACGGACAGGCGGTCAGCGCGCGTGAGATCCTCAGGGAGGGAATGGAGCTGGCGCACCGGTGCGGGGCAACACCGTTAGCCGACCGCGCTGAAGAGGAACTCCGCGCCTCGGGCGGGCGCCCGAGACGGCGGGCGGGCATCGGTGCCGATGCGCTGACCGCCAGCGAGCGCCGCGTCGCGGAACTGGCCGCTGGGGGTGCCAGCAACAAAGAGATCGCGCAGTCGTTGTTCGTGACGCTGCGCACTGTTGAACTGCATCTCTCCAACGCGTACGGCAAGCTCCAGATTCGGTCACGTCGCGAACTTGCCGTGGCACTCGAGCGTTAGGCGCGGGCTTCACGAGGCCATCGAATAGTCCGGCAGGTCAATTGAATCCGCGGTGGTGTACCGAAGCTTGGCCGCGATCGTCCGGAACGGCCAGCGTTGCATCCACTTCATCACCGCAATATTCACTGCGATGTCGGACGCCGAATACCCACCAATGGGCCCTGCGGCGGTGCCCCACTGGTCTGTTCGGGCTAGATGTCAAGAGCCTGGTAGGTCCGGCGGACGAACTTCGGCTGCACGCCTTGCAATTTCGCGAGCGACGTGTTGCCGGCCACCGCAGCGGCGGAATCGCCCGTCATGTCCGGGTGGTTCTGAATCAGGTACAGCAGAATGAGATCCGCCGACGGGTCGGCCTGCCACCACGTCCCGTATGCGCCGGGCCAGGTGAACGTACCTTTACCGCCGGGGCCGAACAACTGTCGCGACTTCGCCGGGTCGGTCACCACCGACAGGTTCAGGCCGAAGCCACGGCCGACCCAATACGGCATCCCCAGAAAGGGATGCCGCCTCTGCTCGTCTGTCAACCGGTCGGTGCGCATCAGGCGGGTGGACTCTTCTGAAAGCACCCGCGTCCCGTCCAACGTCCCGCCCGCGAGCAGCATCCGCACGAATCGCAGATAGTCGTCCGCCGTCGACCACAGGCCCGCCCCACCGCTGCAGAGCGGTGGATCCGTGATGGGCGCTGGGCCCATCGAGCCATGGCGCAATGTGTCGTCCGGGCCGAGTTGATACATCGTCGCCGCGCGCTGCCGTCCGGCCGGTCCGACGCTGAAGCCGGTGTCGGGCATGCCAAGCGGCTCGAAGAGGCGTTCGGACAACACCTCGGCCAGCGGCTTGTCCTCAATCCGCGACAATGCGATGCCGAGAACGTCGGTCGACACGCTGTAGGTCAGTCGCGCGCCGGGCTGGTGCGCCAAAGGCAGCTTCGCCAGATCGGCAACCCAGCCGTCCTTGTCCTGCCGGTGCGACAGCTTCCCGTAGGCGCGGGCCAGCGGGCCGGGCACCGAGAACACGTACGCGAAGCCGCTGCGGTGGGTCATCAGATCGTCGATGGTGATCGGCCGCTCTGCGGGAACGGTGTCGTCGAGCGAGCCGCGGATGTCCGTCATCACCCGCATCTTGGAGAGCTCCGGTAGCCACTTGGCGACCGGATCGGTCAGTGCGAGGCGTCCGTCGTCGACCAGCGTCATCGCTGCGGCTACGGTGACCGGCTTGGTCATGGATGCGATGCGGAACATCGTGTCGCGCCGCATCGGTAGTCGTGCCTCGATGTCGCGGTAGCCGAGTTCGTTGACCTGTAGTACCTCGCCGGCCCGCCATACCAGCGTCACCGCGCCGGCCAGCAGGCCCGCGTCGATCGCCTCGGTTATGGATGCGCGGTTGCCGTCGAGGTTCATCGGCGCCAGCGTACTCAGCCCCTGAGAAAACACTTCGGTCGAGACTACGGTCGTCGGCCCTATGCCGCATACGCAGCGGAGACAACACTTGAAAGCGTCGCAAATTCGGGTGCGTGGCAACTGACCGGAAATGGGCGAACAGTCATCCAAGCGATGGTCGGTGGCACGCATCGGGCGGGAGGTACTGCGATGAGCTCTGCACGGTATATCGGGCGCGTAGGGGCGTTGGCGGTCGAAAGCGGCGTGCAGAGCTAGCAAAGGGCGCGTGTATTCCACCCCGATGGAGACGCCATCCAAGCGGGTGCCCCGCGCACCACCAATAGAACAAGCCATGAACGAAAGCTTCATGGAAGGGGAATGAAATGATATCGACGAAACCACTTATCGCTGCTGGCCTCGTGGCGGCATCGCTCACGACAGCAGCACCAGCGCTCGCCACCAGTGGGTCGATCGATGGCAACTTTCGCGGCAACAAATACAGTGCGTCAGGCACAGTTGACGGTGACAGCGCCAGCGGCACGGCTACCGTCAAAACCCGAAATGGCAAGACCTACACCGCGACGGGCAGTGGCGAAGCGTCCTCGACTACAACCACAACGTCGACCGAAAGTACGACAACAGTTATGGCGTCGGGCGAGGGCACGGTGACGGCCGGTACTTCTAGTTACACCGTCTCGGGCGATACCGGCGACGACGGTATCACCAGCACAACATCGGGGGGCACAACCACGGTGTCGTGTACGACGTGCACGGTCACGATCGGCGAAGCCACCTACGTGGTGAACGGCTCGTTCTCGTGGCCCTCGTCCTAGTTCGTTAACGAGAAGCCGTGGTGATACGCCGGGGCCGACGGCGGCGGGGGCATAAACATCTTTGTCCCAGAGGGTGGGGTGCTCTAGCTCGTCAATGCGCGCGTCGCTCTTATGTGATCAGACCCCTTTCACGAGAGCCGCCAGTCCGTTGAGAAAACACTTCGGTCGAGACTACGGTCGCCAGCTCTATGCCGCATACGCAGGGAAGACAACACTTGAAAGCGTCGCAAATTCGGATGCGTGGCAACTGATCGGGATTGGGCGAGCGGTCATCCAGCGACGGTCGGTGGCCCGCATTGAGCGGGAGGTGCCGCGATGAGGTCTGCAGGGTTTGTGGGGCGGGTGGGGGCGTTGGCGTTCGCGCTGGGGATCGGCGCGGTGATTGCCGGGGTGCCGGGAGCCGCGTGGGCAGACACCGAGGGCGAGTCGGATCCGTCGGATGCGCCGGGGGTGTCGGAGCCGCAGAATCCGGATAGTTCGGCGGGGGATGTCTCGGATACAGAGGTCGTTGGCGGAGGCGAATCCGGCGACGCGGGTGAGGCCGGTGATTCCGGTGATGTTGACGGCACAGACGATTCTGAGGGCGGAATGCAGGTGGGCAACTCCGGCGGACCCATCACGTCGACGTCGCCGGGCAGTGCGGGTGCGAAATCGAAGAAGGATGACGACACCGATGCGCCGAAGAAGCGATCAACCGTGAAGCAGAAGGTCGTGTCGGTGGCGCCACCGTCGACCACGACGACGATGCAGTCGACGGCGACGACGGTGGCCGATGCGGGCAAGGCTCGATCGGTGTCGCCGACCCTCAGCATGGCGCCGGCGAAGGATCCCGGTCCGCAGCTCAAGTCGTCGACGGGCTTGGCGGTTGATGTGGCGCCATTGACGCTCGCCGCCCCGGGTCTGCAAAAGCCGGTGGTCGCAAGGATGACGGCGGTGACGAAACCGCTTGCGCAATCGCCGGTTTCAGGGTTGTTGCCGTTCGTGACGCTGGCCCCGGCAGCGGATGGTAATCAGCGGGGTTCGACTGAGTCGCCGTTGTTGTTGGGATTTATGGCAGGGGGACGTGAGGTCGACAGGAAAGCCTCGGTCGAGGACGAGTCGCTCGCGCGCACGGTCGATTCGACAGAAACCAGCTTGATGACGACGGCCACCAATTCGCTGACCTCATTCCAGGTGAAGGCGACGAGGACCTCGACCAATCTGGATATCACGCCACCGACGGTGAGTCTCACCGCGCCGACCAACAACGCGTCGGTGTCGGGCACGGTGAGCCTGACCGCCAGCGCTTCTGACAATGTCAAGGTGGCCGGGGTGCAGTTCTACGTCGACGGCACTCCGCTGGGCGCCGAGGACACCAAGTCGCCCTATAACGCGTCGTGGAACACCACCACGGTCGCCAATGGCACCCATACGTTGACCGCGCGTGCCCGTGACGCCGCCGGCAACATCACCACGTCGACGGTGACCGTCACTGTCGATAACACCAAACCGACGGTGAGCCTGGCGGCGCCGGCCGGTGGTGTGCCGGTGTCGAGCACGGTGAACCTGGCTGCGACTGCTTCGGACAATGACAGGGTGACCCAGGTGCAGTTCTTTGTCGACAACAACACCACTCCGCTGGCCATCGACACCAGCCCCGACCCCACCAGCGGGTACTACAGCGTGTCGTGGGACACCACCACGGTCACCAATGGCACCCATACGCTGAAGGCGGTTGCCTACGACGCCGCCGGTAACACCACTACCTCGACGGTGGTCGTCCCTGTCGATAACACCAAACCGACGGTGAGTCTCGCGGCGCCGGCGAATGGCGCGCCGGTGTCGGGCGCGGTGACGCTGAGCGCGACTGCTTCTGACAACGTCGGGGTGACCGAGGTGCGGTTTGTTGTCGACAACAACACGACTCCGCTGGCCACCGACACCGGCTCGCCTTATAACGCGTCGTGGGACACCACCACGGTCGCCAATGGCACCCATACGTTGAAGGCGGTCGCCAGCGACGCCGCCGGCAACATCACCACCTCGACAGTGAACATCATTGTCGAGAACGAGGCGAACTTGCCGGTCGATGGGCTCGCAGCAACGACAACGCAGATCCCCCTCGGAGCATGGCCCGACTTCCTCGCCACCAAGGGCTCTCAGGTTTACGTGCTCAACGCTGGCGAGTCGACGGTCTCGATAATCGACACCAACACCAATACGGTGATTCGCACCTCCGAGCAACTGGAAGCCGGCGGCGCCATGGCGCTCAGTCCTGATGGGGAACGTCTCTACGTTGCGGAATACCTAGGTACTCGGGTCTTCGTGCTCGACGCTGAGACATTGGAACTGGACGGCGAGCCGATCAATGTTCGCACCACGTATGGCGGAACGTTGGCGCTCAGCCCGGACGGCTCACGACTCTACGTGGGTTCACTGAATCGAGAAATCGAGTACGACGAGTATGGAAATGCGTACTACGGAAATTCGACGGCGTGGGTCTCAGTGGTCGATACGGAGACCCGAGACGTGATTGCGGAGATTCCGGTGGGCTGGTCGGTGGGCAATGTCGAACTCAGTCCGGACGGAAAGCTTCTGTACGCCAATGCTCCTGACCGCGTCTACGTCATCGATGCCGTAACCAATACGCAGATAACGTCTTTCACGGTCGGCGGTCAGCCGGCCGACGTCGCATTCAGTCCCGACAGTAAGCGGGCCTACATCACCAATCTTCACACCGGTGAGTTGTACGTGGTCGACACCGTGACCAACACCGTCATCGCGAGGCCGATCATCGATACGATCGACTACCGATACTTCCCCGAGGGCTATGAGCACGAAGCCGGCTTCCCTACCGACCTCGAAGTCAGCGATGACGGAAGCCGCATCTACATCGCTCGAGGTGACGATATCGTCGTCGTTGAGGCGGCGACCAACTCTGTGGTCGGAGAGATCCCCGTGGCGACCAATATCCCGAACGACGGCGCTCAGTCGCTGACGATCACCGAGGCCGGCACAATCTACGTCACACTTGAGGACACTGTCGTTGCCGTCAACATCGCCCCCGCGCAAACTCAGTCGAGCTTTGCGCTCACAGGGCAGGATTCGGGCGCAAGGACGATGTCGATGGCGGCTGCCGTGAATTCGGCTCCAACTGCAACGGTGTCTCCGACCACGGTGAACCAGGCGACGGGCGCGGTTGCCGGAACGGTCAATGGTGTTGATGTCGACGGGAATCCGTTGACCTATTCGGTGCCGGTCTCGGGTTCGGGCGCTCCGACCAAGGGGGCGGTTTCGATCAACAAGGACACTGGTGCGTTTGCGTATCAGCCGTCGACTGGGGCTCGATTGGCCGCCCAGACGACGTCGGTGCCGGATTTCGACACGTTCACGGTCAACGTGAATGACGGTCAGGTGACGACGCCGGTGACGGTGACGGTGGCGGTGTTGCCTGCGGTGGCGACCTTGGCGACACCGGGTGACACTGTGGCGCTTGAAAGTGGGGCTAATCCGTCAGCGGTGGCGGTGTATGGCAACCGCAGCTATGTGGCCAATGCCACCGCTAGGACGGTGGAGGTGATCGACACCGAGACCAATCAGGTGATCGCCACAGTTCCGGTGCAGACCTCGCCCAGTGCGATCGCGGTCAGCCCTGACGGGAAGTCGGTGTGGGTGGCCAATTCCGGTAGTCGGACGGTGCAGCGCATCGATACTCAGTCCAACACCGTGGTGGCCACGGTGACGGTGGGCACCACGCCGACGGCACTGGCGGTCACTGGGGACAGTGTGTGGGTGGCCAACGCGGGCAGCAACAGTGTGTCGCGCATCAGCACTACGTCTAACACGGTGGTGGCCACCACGAAGGTGGGTTCGGCGCCGAGCGCGATCGCAGTCAGTGGTGACAAGGTGTATGTCGCCAACAAGAGCAGCAATTCGATCTCGGTGATCAGCACCGCCACCAACAAGGTGACTCAGACGAAGTCGTCGGTGACTGCGCCGAGTTCATTGGCAGTCAGCGGCGGCAAGCTGTATGTAACCCAACAAGGGAGCCTCAACAGGGTCCTGGTTCTGAACAGCTCGACCCTGGCGCAGATCGGTACGATCAATTTGCAGGCGATACCCACATCGGTGGCGATCACCCCGGACGGCGCACAGGCCTATGTGACGACGAGCAACCACCGCGTCATAGTGATCAATACCCAAACGAACTCGGTGGCGTCCACAACCGTGATCAACAGCGCGAGCGGAACGGGCGGCCATGTAGTCGCCGTCGACAGCTCAGGAACCAACGGGATGGTCTACATCACCGACGCCGCCGTCAACAGCGTGCGGGTGCTGTCTCTAAACCGTGGCAACACCGCGCCCGCCGCGACGGCCGATCCCACTGCGGAGCTTACGGATACAACGAAAGGCGTGATCGCTGGCTCGCTGAATGTCAAAGACTGGGACGGCGACACGGTCACCTACACAGTGACAAGCCAGCCTGCCAGCAGCACCATCACCGGCGTCTCGGTCGGCAGGGTCGACGTCACAGCGGCTGGTATCTACACGTTCACGCCGAGCCTAGCCGCGCGCGACAAAGCCGCCCAAACGTCGACGGCAGATACCGCGACCTTCACGATCCGCGCTACCGATACTTTCGGCGCGACAAGAGATGTCCCTATAACCGTCCCGATCGCGCCGACCCAGCCAGATTCTCCTATTGCGACTACCAGTAGGCCGGTCATCGTGGGTTTGCACCCGGCAGACGTAGTGTTCAGCGGCAACAACGCATATGTGGCTAACTATGCCAGTGGGAACTTGTCTGTCATCGACACGCGGACCAATTCGGTCGTAGGCACGATCCCCGTCGTGGGGGATAGCTTGGCAGCGTCCACGGATGGCTCGCGCATCTACGTCACTAAGTACGCTGGCGTTGCAGTTGTCGACACAGCGACCAACGAGATCGTCAATTCATTTGACGTTCCCGTTCAGTACCAGAGTGGCGTACAAACAGGTGGTTCGCGTGTCATCGACGTTGCAGTCGATCCGGATGACAGCAGCGTGATCTACGCACTTCGGCAGTACACCAGCTACCAGGGTAATTACGGCTCCCTGTCGAGGATCGACACCGACACAGGCGAAGTGACAACGATTTCGACGCCATACGTGCGCGATATCGAAGCGACCAAGACCGCGGCAGGGACGCGCATCTACGCAGGGCAGTACGACGCGTCCGCAGTGAAGATATACGACGGCGCCACGCTTGCCGTCGCGGGCACCGTGCAATTGACAGCGCTCGGATCGGGATCCTATGTGACGAATGTTGCAGTCAGCACTGACGGCAAGCGCGTCTACGCGCTGGTCAGCCCTTCGGATGGATACGGTCGGGCGAAGTCACTATCAGTGATCGATACTGCCACAAATAGCGAGATTGCTACCATCGCCATCCCATCCGGAGCGTCCGACGTATCGGTCAGTCGAGACGGCAGTCGGGTCTACGTTGCCCAGTACGACGGCCGGACAACGATGGTGATCGACGCCGTAACGAACAGAGTGAGCGGGTCGTTCATCACTGACCAGTCAAGTGGGACCGCACAATTCGTCGCCGAGAGCCCGAACGGCACCCTCTACATCACGGATTACGATCTTCGGACTGTCTATGCCGTAAAGGTCGGTGACACGACACCGCCCACCAATGCGGCGCCGACTTGGAATGGCCTCACCGAAACGATCGATCCGACGACGGGAGTTACCACCGGTAGCGTGAACGTCGGCGACGGTGATGGGGATGCCCTTAAGTACTACGTCTCCTCCCCGTATCTGTCGTGGGGCTCGCTGACGCTCGATGAGAACACTGGAAGTTACACCTACACGCCAGCGCTGACGCCAGGCCCTGAAACGATAATGTGGCAGGAGTCCTTCACCGTGGTCGTCACTGACGGTCACTACACAACGACTGGGACGGTATACGTCCAGACATTTGTAGACCCATACTCGTTGATGCTGTGAGATCTTCCGCGTGCGCCATCGCTGACGGATGTCTTGTGGCGCACTGCGGCAATCGAACTTGGGTCGCTGACGTACCCCCTGACGACGCGCTAAGTGGCCCGGTAGTTCGACGTCTTTTACGATCCGTCCCGAGGTATTCTCACCCGGCGTTGCGCTGGGCGCACGGCGTCGACGTACCGCACGGCGCCCTCGACATCACGCTTTACCGCGACGACTCAACATCAAGCCGCCGATTACGCTGGAAGAGAACGCCGTGTACAACGTGTAGGTCAACGGTCGTTTAAAGGCCGGCCGGCAGCGACCGCCCCGCCACCATCGCCCGGATGACCGACGGCCCGCCGTTGTGTCCCTTGGCCGCCGCCAGCGCCGTGCGCAACCCGTCGACGGTGCTGGCGGTCGCGACCTGGGTGACGCCGAGCGACTGGGCGAACGCGTCGAAGTTCCAGTCCGGCAGCACGTTATAGGACAGCGGAGCCTGAGCGGGGTTGGTGTAGTAGCCGGGCCCGAGCAGATACTGCTCGAACCCGTAGAGGCTGTTGTCGATGATCACCACGATCGCGTTGTGGCCGTAGCGCACCATCGTCGACACCGCCTGGCCGACCATCTGGAACCCGCCGTCGCCGATCAGCACCAGCGGCCGCTTCCCGCCGGGTCTACACGCACCGACGGCCGCACCGACGGAATGACCGATCGATGCCCACAACGCGCACGCCATGAAGGAGTCCTGTGCGGGCATCTTCATCCGCGCGGCCGGATAGATGCCGAGGAAGGTGTCGGCGATGACGGTGAAGGATGCGTCGAGGAACGCCGGTTCGGCGATCACATCCACGACCTGCTGATAGCCGAGTTCTGCCGCTGCGTCGACCGAGTTGCGGGTCAGCGACGGCGGGCATCGGGGTGTCGTACCCGATCGGGATTGGCGCCGACGGACTGGCTTCCGAGGCGATCGACCAGCGCGGGCAGTCCCACCGACTGCGATGGGCCGCTCCGGATCACCGCCTGCACCGTCCCACACCCGGATGGTCTTGTTCGTCCTGGGGATCATCAACGCGGCGTGCCCGGAACCGAACACCGCGCCCAGCGCGACGATCACGCCTGCCTGTGCGATCGCATTTCTCAGGCTGGCGGGCGCCTTGTCGCCGTTGAACACGCCGAAGAAGCGCGGATGTTGTTCGGGCAGCACAGATTTGCCGACGACAGTGGTAGTCCACCGAACCTGCAGGCGGTCCAGCACCGTCAGCACCTTGGCGGCCAATCCGTATCGCTGCACCTCCTCACCGACGACGACGACCGGGTTGGTAGCGGTCGCCAGGTCTTGCAGGATCGCGGTCGCGACGGCGTCGGCCGCGCCTGCGGGAACGGTGGTGTCGATGGGGGCGGCCGGTGGCGAGCACGGCCGACTGAACAGGTCCTTCGGGGCTTCGAAGTACACCGGGTGTTTGGTGACCAGCGCGGTCTTGATCGCGTCGTCGATGAGCTTCGGAAGTTTGGTCTCGTCGGTCTCACGCTGGCAGAACGCGGTGATGTTGCGGAAGATGTCGAGGTCGGTGTGCGGCTTCCCCATGGAATGGGAATACAGCACACCCGTCGCGTTCTGGTCGTCGATGTTCCTCTGGGATGGTCCGCCGCCGATGATCACCACCGGGCTGCGTTCGAGATAGGCGCCGGCGACGGCGTTGACGATGCTGAGGTTTCCCGGGCCGTAGGAGACGGCCAGCGCCGACAACCCGTATGCCCGGCCGTAGCCGTCGGCCGCGTACCCGGCTTCCAGGTCGCTGTTGGTCACCACGGTGTGGAAGCCGGCTTTGCGGCCGGCCGCGTCGAAGACCGCGGCGCAGAACACCGCCGGCACACCGAAGAGGCGTTCGACGCCGTGCTCGATGAGGCGGTCGATGAGGTAGTCAGCGATGAGATAGGGCATGGGTCACCGGTATTCGGGCAGCATCCAGTCCTGCTGCGGCATCTGGATGGTCGGGTGGCCCGCGAAGACATCCTTGGCCATCTTGAGGATTGCCATGGCCTTGTACGGGTCGAGTGGATCCCACGGGTGGAACTCGTAGGTGCCGCCGACCACCACGTGGTCGGCGCGCGGGAAGACGTACGTCTCGTCGGAGCTGTACAGGTATTGCAGCGCGGGTTGCGCTTTCACCAACACCAGCTGGCCCTTGATCGGGGTGAGTTTGGTGTCGCCGAAGATCTCCCGCGATCCCATGCCGGTGCAGTTGACGACGATCGGCTCGGGCAACCCCACGACGTCGGCGGCCGAGGCGAAGGTGCGCTGGGTCAGCTGCACCGCCCCGGTCAATTGCGTGCGCAGCTTCGTCAGGAAGATCGGCGGTTCGACGAGCAGGGTGTGGTAGCCGTACCCCTTCTGGTTCAGATGCTCGAACGGCAGATGCTCGTATTCCGTCGGCTCCGGGATGACGTCTGTCGGTACTTTCCTGAAGCTCGTCTCCTGCCGTGGGTGTTTGGAGTAGTTGATTCGTTCGGAGACGCCGTAGCCCTGCCCGATTCGGTCGCGATGCATGGTGAAGGAGGTGCGCAATATGTTCTCGAACCGCTGTGTTGCGGCCTGGCCGGCCTCGTGCTCGACGAAGGACGGGCACCACTGGCCGCCCGCGACGTCGGAGGTGGTGTAGAGGAACGAGGCCGCGTAGATCCGCACCGTGAAGCCGGCCTCGACGAGCAACTTCGCGGCCGTCAACCCCATCACTCCGGCGCCGAGCACCGCGACCTGTCCCAGCGCGGGCCCGGCGTGCTGGCGGACCAGATCGCGGACCTGGACGGCGCAGCCCCAGCTCATCGTGATGCCCGCGCCGCCGTGGCCGTAGTTGTGGACGACGAATTTCGTTCCCACCCCGGCTATCTGAAGGTTCTGCGTTTCCAGCCGGAAGGTGGTCTGCCGGTACGGACGAATCCCGGCGAGGAACTGGCAATCCGCCGGTGTGCAGTCGAAGTTCGGATCGGGCAGAAACGGGCTGCCTGGACCTGCCACCTGGAACCCCCCATGTGATCTTGCGCGGGACATTACGCCGGAGGCCTCCGCTTCGCTGGCACATCGGATTGACGCGCGGGAGGTGGTCCGCAGTGTTGCGGGGTCGCGCCTGCTAAGCTCCCCGCAGTTCGACGTCCTTTAACGATCCGTCCCGAGAGGCGGAGAAGGAGGTCAGGGTCGCTTGGGCGCCACCGACTCTTCTGACACCGACCGGGATTTGATGTCCGCGGCGGACGTCGGCCGGACCGTTTCCCGCATCGCCCACGAAATCATCGAGAAGACCGCGCTTGGCGGTCCCGACGCCCCTCGCGTCGTCCTCCTCGGTATTCCTACCCGCGGCGTCGCCTTGGCCGCCCGGCTCGCCGAGAAGATCCGGGAGTTCGCCGACGTCGACGTCTCGCACGGCGCCCTCGACATCACTCTCTACCGCGACGACCTCAACACCAAGCCGCCGCGGCCACTCGAGGAGACGTCGATCCCCGACAGCGGAATCGACGACACGGTGGTCGTCCTGGTCGACGACGTGCTGTATTCCGGCCGCACGGTGCGCGCCGCCCTCGACGCGCTGCGCGACATCGGACGGCCGCGCGCGGTTCAGCTCGCGGTCTTCGTCGACCGCGGCCATCGGGAGTTTCCGCTGCGGGCCGACTACGTCGGCAAGAACGTGCCGACGTCGCGCACAGACAACGTCAAAGTCCGGCTGACCGAGCATGACGGGCATGACGGAGTGACGATCGCTTCGCACGGAGGTCCCATCCGATGAGTCCACGGCACCTGCTCTCGGCGTCCGATCTGACGCGCGATGAGGCCACCGCGATCCTCGACGACGCCGACCGGTTCAGCGAGTCGCTGCTGGGCCGCGAGGTCAAGAAGCTGCCGACCTTGCGTGGCCGCACCGTGATCACGATGTTCTACGAGAACTCCACCCGCACCAGGGTGTCGTTCGAGGTGGCGGGCAAGTGGATGAGCGCCGACGTCATCAATGTCAGCTCGTCGGGGTCATCGGTGGCGAAGGGCGAGTCGCTGCGCGACACCGCGTTGACGCTGCGCGCAGCCGGCGCGGACGCGCTGATCATCCGCCACCCGGCGTCCGGGGCAGCGCAGCAGCTCGCCGAGTGGACGGCCACCGAGGATGGTGGTCCGTCGGTGATCAACGCAGGCGACGGCACCCACGAACATCCGACTCAGGCCCTGCTCGACGCGCTGACCATCCGCCAGCGGCTCGGCGGCATCGAGGGCAAGCGGGTGGTGATCGTCGGCGACATCCTGCACAGCCGGGTGGCCCGGTCCAACGTCATGCTGCTGCACACGCTGGGTGCTGAGGTGGTGTTGGTGGCGCCGCCGACGCTGCTGCCGGTCGGGGTGGCGGGCTGGCCGGTCACCGTGTCGCACGACCTGGACGCCGAGCTGCCGGTCGCCGACGCGGCGCTGATGCTGCGGGTGCAGGCCGAGCGGATGACCGGGGGGTTCTTCCCCTCGGCCCGCGAATACTCGGTCCGCTACGGACTGTCGGAGAAGCGGCAGGCGATGCTGCCGGGCAACGCGGTGGTGCTGCACCCCGGACCGATGCTGCGCGGCATGGAGATTTCGTCATCGGTCGCGGACTCGACGCAATCGGCTGTGCTGCAACAGGTTTCCAATGGTGTGCACGTCAGGATGGCGGTGCTGTTCCACCTGCTGGTGGGCGCCGGTCAGGAGGCGATCAGCGCATGAGCACCCGAGGCGTGAGCACCGTACTGATTCGTGGGGTTCGGCGCTACGGCGAGGGGGACCCGGTCGACATCCTGGTGGACGACGGTCAGATCGCCGACATCGGCACCGACCTGTCCATCCCCGACGATGCCGACGTCTACGACGCCAGCGGCCAGATTCTGCTGCCCGGCTTCGTCGACCTGCACACGCATCTACGCGAACCTGGCCGTGAATACGCCGAAGACATCGAAACCGGCTCGGCTGCAGCAGCTTTGGGTGGCTACACCGCCGTCTTCGCGATGGCCAACACCACGCCGGTGGCGGACAGTCCGGTGGTCACCGACCATGTGTGGCACCGCGGCCAGCAGGTCGGGTTGGTCGACGTGCACCCGGTCGGGGCGGTCACGATGGGCCTGGCCGGAACGCAGTTGACCGAGATGGGAATGATGGCCGCCGGTGCGGGCCAGGTGCGGATGTTCTCCGACGACGGCATCTGCGTCCACGACCCGTTGGTGATGCGGCGTGCCCTGGAGTACGCGACCGGGCTGGGCGTGCTGGTCGCCCAGCATGCGGAGGAGCCGCGGCTGACCGTCGGCGCCGTCGCCCACGAGGGGCCCAACGCCGCCCGGTTGGGTCTGTCCGGCTGGCCCCGCGCCGCAGAGGAGTCGATCGTGGCGCGCGATGCGCTGCTGGCGCGCGACGCCGGTGCGCGGGTACACATCTGCCACGCCTCGACCGCAGGCACGGTCGAGATCGTCCGATGGGCGAAGGAACAAGGCATCTCGATCACGGCCGAGGTCACGCCGCACCACCTGTTGCTCGATGACAATCGGTTGGCCACCTACGACGGGCGTAACCGGGTCAACCCACCGCTGCGCGAGACCAGCGACGCGGAGGCACTTCGTCAGGCGCTGGTCGACGGTGTGATCGACTGCGTGGCGACCGACCACGCCCCGCATGCCGAACACGAGAAGATGTGCGAGTTCGCCAATGCCCGGCCCGGCATGCTGGGCCTGCAGACGGCGCTGTCGGTGGTCGTCGAGACGATGGTGCGGCCCGGGCTGCTGACGTGGCGCGACGTCGCCCGGGTGATGAGCGAGAACCCGGCCCGCATCGTCGGACTGCCCGACCAGGGCAGGCCACTCGAGGTCGGGGAGCCCGCCAACCTGACCGTGGTCGACCCCGATGCGACGTGGACCGTCGCCGGCGCCGCGCTGGCCAGCCGGTCGGACAACACCCCGTATGAATCGATGACCCTGCCCGGCGCTGTGACGTTGACGCTATTGCGTGGCAAGGTCACGGCCCGCGATGGAAAATCCCCGGCATGAACACCGGGACACTGGTCGGGTCGCTGATCACAGCCGCGGTGCTCGCCGTGGTGATCGGCCTCGTGGTCCAGGCGATGATCCGAGGCTGGCGGCACCGGGCCGAGCGGCAGGTAGAGCTGATCGGCACGCTGCCGCCGATGCCGGACACCGTCGGAGCGGCCATCGTCCCGGCGACCAAGGGCCTCTACGTCGGCAGCACACTGGCGCCAAGCTGGCAGGACCGCATCGCGGTCGGTGACCTCGGCTATCGCACCAAGGCGGTCCTGACGCGCTATCCCGAGGGCATCATGCTGCAGCGCAGCGGTGCAGGCCCGATCTGGATTCCCGACGAGGCAATCACCGCGATCCGCACCGAACGGGGTATCGCCGGCAAGGCGCTTACCCATCAGGGCATCCTTGCTATCAGGTGGCGGCTGCCGTCGGGCACCGAGATCGACACCGGATTCCGTGGCGAGGGCCGCACGGACTACGCGCAATGGTTGCAGGAGGAGGCTGCGTGAGTAGTAAGGCAGTTCTGGTCCTCGACGACGGCCGCATCTTCACCGGCACCGCATTCGGCGCAGCCGGCGAGACGCTCGGCGAGGCGGTGTTCTCCACCGGCATGTCGGGCTACCAGGAGACCCTGACGGACCCCAGCTACCACCGCCAGATCGTGATCGCCACCGCGCCCCAGATCGGCAACACCGGCTGGAACCACGAGGACGCCGAGAGTCGCGGCGACAAGATCTGGGTCGCCGGCTACGCGGTCCGCGATCCGTCGCCGCGGGCGTCGAACTGGCGGGCGACCGGAACGCTCGACGACGAACTGGTCCGTCAGGGCATCGTCGGCATCGCAGGCATCGACACCCGCGCCGTCGTACGCCACCTGCGCAGCCTCGGGTCGATGAAGGCCGGGGTGTTCTCCGGAGCCGCATTGGCGGCGACATCAGGCTCAGGCGAGGCGTCCATGGACGAGCTGTTGGAGCGGGTTCGAAGCCAGCAGTCGATGCTCGGCGCCGACCTCGCCGGCCAGGTCAGCACCGACGACACCTACGTTGTCGAAACCGATGGGCCACAACGGTTCACCGTTGCCGCGATCGATCTGGGCATCAAGACCAACACCCCGCGCAACTTTGCCCGCCGCGGCATCCGCAGCCACGTGCTGCCGTCGTCGACCACCTTCGACCAGATCGCCGATCTGAAACCCGACGGTGTGTTCCTGTCCAACGGACCCGGGGACCCGGCCACCGCCGACCACATCGTCGGCGTCACCCGCGAGGTGCTCAGCGCGGGAATCCCGTTGTTCGGCATCTGCTTCGGCAACCAGATCCTCGGCCGCGCCTTCGGCCGCTCGACGTACAAAATGGTGTTCGGGCACCGCGGCATCAACGTGCCCGTCATCGATCACGCCACCGGGCGGGTGGCCGTCACCGCGCAGAACCACGGCTTCGCGCTGGAAGGTGAAGCGGGTGAGCGGTTCGACACCCCGTTCGGCACCGCAGAGGTGAGCCACACCTGCGCCAACGACGGCGTGGTCGAAGGGATCAAACTCGTTGACGGACGCGCGTTCTCGGTGCAATACCACCCGGAGGCGGCGGCCGGTCCGCACGACGCGGAGTACCTGTTCGACCAATTCGTGGACCTGATGGCAGGGGAGGTGCGCTAGATGCCTCGTCGTACCGACCTGAACCATGTGCTCGTGATCGGGTCCGGACCGATCATCATCGGGCAGGCCTGCGAGTTCGACTACTCGGGCACCCAGGCCTGTCGAGTGCTGCGCGCCGAAGGGCTGCAGGTCAGCCTCGTGAACTCCAACCCGGCCACGATCATGACCGACCCCGAGTTCGCCGACCACACCTACGTCGAGCCGATCACCCCGGCGTTCGTCGAGAAGGTCATCGCCCAACAAGCCGAGCGGGGCAACAAGATCGACGCCCTGCTGGCCACCCTCGGCGGACAGACCGCGCTGAACACGGCCGTCGCGCTGTATGAGAACGGCGTCCTGGACCGCTACGGCGTCGAACTGATCGGCGCCGATTTCGAAGCGATCCAACGCGGCGAGGACCGTCAGCGGTTCAAGGACATCGTCGCCAAGGTGGGCGGCGAATCGGCGCGCTCCCGGGTGTGTTTCACCATGGACGAGGTTCGCGAGACCGTCCAAGAACTCGGCCTGCCGGTCGTGGTTCGTCCCTCGTTCACGATGGGCGGGCTCGGGTCGGGCATGGCCTACTCCGCCGACGACGTCGACCGGATGGCAGGCGACGGCCTCACCGCGTCCCCGTCGGCCAACGTGCTGATTGAGGAATCCATCTACGGCTGGAAGGAATTCGAGCTCGAGCTGATGCGCGACAGCCACGACAACGTTGTGGTGGTGTGCTCGATCGAGAACTTCGACCCGATGGGTGTGCACACCGGCGATTCGGTCACCGTCGCTCCGGCCATGACGCTCACCGACCGGGAGTACCAGCGCATGCGTGACCTCGGCATCGCCGTGCTGCGCGAGGTCGGCGTCGATACCGGTGGCTGCAACATCCAGTTCGCGATCAATCCCGCCGACGGCAGGCTGGTCGTCATCGAGATGAACCCGCGGGTGTCGCGGTCGTCGGCGCTGGCATCGAAGGCCACCGGCTTCCCGATCGCCAAGATCGCCGCCAAGCTCGCGATCGGTTACACCCTCGACGAGATCCTCAACGACATCACCAAGGAAACCCCGGCCTGCTTCGAACCCACGCTGGACTACGTCGTGGTCAAGGCACCGCGGTTCGCGTTCGAGAAGTTCCCCGGGGCCGATCCCACGCTGACCACAACGATGAAGTCCGTCGGCGAGGCGATGTCGTTGGGCCGCAACTTCATCGAAGCGCTGGGCAAGGTCATGCGGTCGCTGGAAACCGGTCGGGCCGGCTTCTGGACGGCGCCCGACCCCGACGTGAGTGTTCAGGAGCTGCTGGATCGGTTGCAGACCGCGACCGATGGGCGGCTCTACGACATCGAGCTGGCACTGCGGCTCGGCGCGACCGTCGAAGAGGTCGCCGCCGCTTCGGGTGTCGACCCGTGGTTCGTCGAGCAGATCCGTGGGCTGGTGAGCCTGCGCACCGAGCTGCTCGACGCGCCGGTGCTCGACGAAGAGCTGTTGCGACGCAGCAAGCACAGCGGCCTCTCCGACCGCCAGATCGCGGCGTTGCGACCGGAACTGGCAGGCGAGTTCGGAGTCCGGGCACTGCGCCAGCGGCTCGCCATCCATCCGGTGTTCAAGACCGTCGACACCTGCGCGGCCGAATTCGAAGCCAAGACGCCCTACCACTACAGCAGCTACGAGCTCGATCCCGCCGCCGAGACGGAGGTCGCACCCCAGACCGAAAGACCCAAGGTGCTGATCCTGGGATCTGGACCGAATCGCATCGGTCAGGGCATCGAATTCGACTACAGCTGCGTGCACGCCGCCACCACACTGTCGGACGCCGGTTTCGAGACCGTGATGGTCAACTGCAACCCCGAGACGGTGTCCACTGACTACGACACCGCCGACCGGCTGTATTTCGAACCGCTGACCTTCGAGGACGTCCTCGAGGTCTTCCATGCCGAATCCCTCTCCGGCTCAGGCGGACCCGGCGTTGTCGGGGTCATCGTGCAGCTCGGCGGGCAGACGCCACTGGGCCTGGCGCAGCGGCTCGCCGATGCGGGCGTACCGATCGTCGGGACCAGCCCGAAGGCCATCGACCTGGCCGAGGACCGGGGCGCATTCGGCGAAGTGCTGAACAACGCGGGCCTGCCCGCGCCGAAGTTCGGCACCGCCACCAGTTTCGAGCAGGCCCGTCGCATCGCCGCCGAGATCGGCTATCCGGTGCTGGTGCGGCCGTCCTATGTGCTGGGCGGGCGCGGCATGGAGATCGTGTACGACGAACAGACCCTGGAGGGCTACATCACCCGGGCCACCGAACTGTCGCCCGAGCACCCGGTGCTTGTCGACCGGTTCCTGGAGGACGCCATCGAGATCGACGTCGACGCGCTGTGCGACGGCACCGAGGTGTACATCGGCGGGATCATGGAGCACATCGAGGAGGCCGGTATCCACTCCGGCGACTCGGCGTGTGCGCTGCCGCCGGTGACGTTGGGCCGCAGCGATATCGAGTCGGTGCGCCGTGCCACCGAGGCCATCGCCCACGGCATCGGCGTGGTCGGACTGCTCAACGTGCAGTACGCGCTCAAGGACGACGTGCTCTACGTGCTGGAAGCCAATCCGCGGGCCAGCCGCACGGTGCCGTTCGTATCCAAGGCGACCGCAATCCCGTTGGCCAAAGCGTGTGCCCGAATCATGCTGGGCGCCAGCATCGCCCAGCTGCGCGACGAGGGTGTCCTCGCTGCGACCGGCGACGGGGGCACCACACCGCGCAACGCTCCGGTCGCGGTGAAGGAGGCGGTGCTGCCGTTCCACCGCTTCCGCAAGGCCGACGGGTCCAACATCGACTCGCTGCTCGGCCCCGAGATGAAGTCGACGGGCGAAGTGATGGGCATCGACCACGACTTCGGCACTGCCTTCGCCAAGAGCCAGACCGCCGCCTACGGGTCGCTGCCCGTCGAGGGCACCGTGTTCGTATCGGTGGCCAACCGCGACAAGCGCTCGCTGGTGTTCCCGGTGAAACGGCTGGCCGATCTCGGATTCCGCGTGCTGGCTACCGGGGGCACCGCGGAAATGCTGCGGCGTAACGGAATTCCGTGTAACGAAGTGCGTAAACACTTCGAGCCGCCGGGTGACGGCAGGCCTGCGGCCTCTGCGGTCGACGCGATCAGGGCCGGTGACATCGACATGGTGATCAACACGCCATACGGCAACTCCGGTCCGCGCATCGACGGCTACGAGATCCGCTCGGCCGCGGTGGCGATGAACATCCCGTGTGTCACCACGGTGCAGGGCGCGTCCGCGGCGGTGCAGGGCATCGAGGCGGCCATCCGCGGCGACATCGGCGTGATGTCGCTGCAGGAGCTGCACAGCGCGCTGGGGCCGGATTGAGAACTCCCGCATCAGGGTTCGGTCGCCGGCTGGCCGACGCGGTGTCGCGGCGCGGTCCGCTCTGCCCGGGTATCGACCCCCATCCCGAGCTGCTGGCGGCGTGGGGCCTGACGGCCGACCCCAGCGGCCTGCGCGAGTTCTGTGACA
Organism: uncultured Actinomycetota bacterium; assembly: GCA_963713225.1. Taxonomy (GTDB): domain Bacteria; phylum Actinomycetota; class Actinomycetes; order Mycobacteriales; family Mycobacteriaceae; genus Mycobacterium. Next base: position 623,518 of record CAVQLB010000012.1, read on the forward strand.
CCTGCGTCGCCGCCTTCACGGGTTTCGCGGTGGTCAAACCGCAGGTGGCGTTCTTCGAGGCCTACGGCGCAGCCGGCTACTCGGTGCTCGAAGACACCATCGCAGCGCTGCGCGACGCCGGGGTGCTGGTGCTTGCCGATGCCAAGCGTGGAGACATCGGTTCGACCATGGCCGCCTACGCCGCCGCGTGGTCCGGCGACTCCCCGCTGGCGGTCGACGCCGTCACCGCATCGCCCTACCTCGGATTCGGTTCGCTGCAGCCGCTGTTGGATACCGCTGCCGCACACGGTCGCGGCGTGTTCGTCCTCGCCGCCACGTCGAATCCGGAGGGCGCCAGCGTGCAGAGTGCGCAGACCGACGGTCGGACGGTGGCGCAGTCGATCGTCGACGCCGCGGCGGCTGTCAATCGCGCCGCGTCGCCCGAGCCAGGTTCGGTCGGCGTGGTCGTCGGCGCCACCTTGTCGACGCCCCCCGATGTGAGTGCGCTGGGCGGGCCCGTCCTGGTGCCGGGCGTCGGCGCGCAGGGTGGGCGGCCCGATGCGCTGCGAGGTTTCGGCGGCGCCGGACCGGGCCAACTGTTGCCCGCGGTTTCGCGTGAGGTGTTGCGGGCAGGCCCGGACGTCGCGGCGGTTCGTGCGGCTGCCGAGCAGATGCGTGACGCGGTCGCTTACCTGGCCTGACGCCTGACCAGCACGACGGCGAGGATGGCCACGCTCGCCGCGATGGCGCCGACGGGCAGACTTCCGGCGAAAATGGGTCTACTACGGGCTGTAGTGAGTTCCGCTCGATGGCCCCACGGCACTGCCTCGACACCGCCACGACACGCCCGAAAGTCGGTGACCAGGCAAAATTTTCTTTTTTTGTTGAAGGTTCACGCAAGCGTCTCGGTGCCCACGCCGACGTGCGACGCGCCTAAATGGCTCATGAGCTGTCCAAAACCCGTCATATGCAGGCATTTCTGCGCATTTGCAGTCGATCGCGCGGCTGCGATCCGGCGGGCCGGCCGCCGGCAGCCGTTTCGGTGCATGCTGGGCTTTTGACGGCAAAAACAGGGGGTGGGGTTAGCTTTCGTCAGGTTGCGTGGGTACGGTCGTCGCTGCTGGCTGGTGTTATGACCAGTCAAGACAAAAAAATTGATGGTGACGAGACGGAGGAACCCCGTGGCCCTTCCCCAGTTGACCGACGAACAGCGCGCGGCAGCGTTGGAGAAGGCTGCTGCCGCACGTCGAGCACGTGCCGAACTCAAAGATCGGCTCAAGCGCGGCGGCACCAACCTCAGGCAGGTGCTGAAGGATGCCGAGACCAACGAGGTCTTCGGCAAGATGAAGGTTTCTGCGCTCCTGGAGGCCTTGCCCAAGGTCGGCAAGGTCAAGGCGCAGGAAATCATGACCGAGCTCGAGATCGCCCCCACCCGCCGTCTGCGCGGCCTGGGCGATCGTCAGCGCAAGGCTCTGCTGGAAAAGTTCGACCAGTCCTAGCGAGTCACGTGAGCGAAGGCGGAGGACCGGACAGTCCAAAGGCCCCGGTCGTAGTGCTGTCCGGTCCGTCTGCCGTCGGGAAGTCGACCGTCGTCCGCTGCCTGCGTGACCGGGTCCCCGATCTGCATTTCAGCGTTTCCGTGACCACCAGGGCGCCACGCCCTGGCGAGATCGACGGCGTCGACTACTCGTTCGTTTCAGCCGAGCATTTCCAGCAGCTGATCGACGACGGCGCACTGCTCGAGTGGGCGGAAATCCATGGCGGGCTGCACCGGTCCGGGACGCCCGCCCGACCCATCCGTGCCGCCACATCGGCTGGTCAGCCGGTACTCATCGAGGTCGATCTGGCCGGTGCGCGGGCCGTCAAGGCCGCGATGCCCGAAGCCCTGACGGTGTTCCTCGCCCCACCCAGCTGGGAGGCGCTGGAGAGCCGGCTCACCGGCCGCGGGACCGAGACGCCCGAGGCGATGAGCCGTCGCCTGGCCACCGCCCGCGCCGAACTGGCCGCCATAGATGACTTCGATCGCGTGGTCGTGAACAGTCAATTGGAGTCTGCCTGCGCCGAATTGGTATCCTTGCTGGTGGCCCACAGGTAAGCCAGCGCCAGCACACGGCGCAACGCGGCCCGCAAGCTACTTGAGCTTTTCCTTCAAAACGCCAGGAGACTTTTTTCGTGAGCACCCCGCACGCCGACGGGCCGTTGGCCGCAGTTGACGACGTCGACTTCGATTCGTCCCGTCACAGCGGCTACGACACCCCGCTGGGCATCACCAATCCGCCGATCGACGAGCTGCTCGACCGCGCGTCGAGCAAGTACGCGTTGGTGATCTACGCGGCCAAGCGCGCGCGGCAGATCAACGACTATTACAACCAGCTCGGCGACGGGATTCTCGAGTACGTCGGCCCGCTGGTTGAGCCGGGCCTGCAGGAGAAGCCGCTGTCGATCGCGCTGCGCGAGATCCACGGCGATCTGCTGGAGCACACCGAGGGCGAGGGCTAGGCCCCAGCGCTGATGGAGCGCAAGCGGATCATCGTCGGCGTCGCCGGGGGCATCGCCGCCTACAAGGCGTGCACCGTGGTCCGTCAGCTCACCGAGGCCGGCCACAACGTTCGCGTCGTTCCGACCGAATCCGCATTGCGATTCGTCGGCGCCGCGACGTGGGAGGCCCTGTCGGGTAACCCCGTCCACACCGGCGTGTGGGACGAGGTGCACGAGGTACCCCACGTCCGGATCGGGCAGGAAGCCGACCTCGTCGTCGTCGCGCCCGCGACAGCGGACCTGCTGGCCCGAGCGGTGTCGGGCCGGGCCGACGACCTGCTGACCGCCACGCTGCTGACCGCCCGATGTCCTGTGCTCTTCGCACCCGCCATGCACACCGAGATGTGGTTCCACCCCGCCACCGTCGACAACGTGGCCACGTTGCGCCGTCGCGGCGTCGTAGTCCTCGAGCCGGCGTCCGGGCGACTCACCGGGGCCGACAGCGGCGCAGGACGCCTGCCCGAGGCGGAAGAGATCACCACGCTGGCCCACCTGCTTCTCGAGCGCTCCGATGCGCTGCGCTACGACCTGGCCGGCGTCAAGGTCCTCGTCTCCGCAGGCGGCACCCGCGAGCCGCTCGATCCCGTCCGCTTCATCGGCAACCGGTCCTCGGGCAAGCAGGGCTACGCGGTGGCCCGTGTGGCCGCCCAGCGCGGTGCCGACGTCACGCTGATCGCAGGCAACACCGCGGGGCTCGCCGATCCGGCCGGAGTTGAGGTCGTGCACATCGGTTCGGCGGCCCAGCTGCGCGACGCGGTGTCCAAGCACGCGCCCGACGCACACGTACTCGTGATGGCCGCTGCGGTCGCCGACTTCCGGCCCGTGCACGTGGAGACCAACAAGATCAAGAAGGGCGCCGCAGAGCCGACCGCCATCGAGCTGACTCGCACCGACGACATCCTGGCCGGTGCGGTCCGGGGGCGCGCGGACGGCCAGCTGCCGAATATGCGCGCAATCGTCGGGTTCGCCGCCGAGACCGGTGATGCGAACGGCGATGTGCTGTTCCACGCTCGCGCCAAGCTGGCCCGCAAGGGCTGCGACCTGCTGGTGGTCAATGCTGTCGGCGAGAACCGCGCATTCGAGGTGGACAGCAACGACGGATGGCTGCTGGCCGCCGACGGCACCGAGGCTGCGTTGGAGCACGGTTCGAAAACTCTGATGGCCAGCCGTATCGTTGACGCGATCGTGGCCTTCCTGCACAACAGCGGCGGGTAACCCGGGCGCACCGATCCGCGTGCGCGTAAGGGTTGCGCGCCACGGGGACGCACGCTTGGGTGCGACAGAGCACAGAGCCGCTGCGGCGGCGACATAGGGCAACAGATATACTTTGACTAACTAAGTATCGAGAGGATGACACCGTGAGCGAAGGTCGGCTGTTTACCAGTGAGTCGGTGACCGAAGGGCACCCCGACAAGATCTGCGACGCGATCAGCGACTCGGTCCTCGACGCGCTGCTCGCGCAGGATCCGAAGTCCCGCGTGGCGGTCGAGACGCTGGTCACCACCGGTCAGGTGCACGTCGTCGGCGAGGTCACGACCACCGCGAAGGAAGCGTTCGCCGATATCACCAACACGGTGCGCGACCGCATCCTCGAGATCGGCTACGACTCCTCGGAGAAGGGCTTCGACGGCACCACCTGCGGTGTGAACATCGGCATCGGCGCCCAGTCACCCGACATCGCCCAGGGCGTCAACACCGCCTACGAGACGCGCGTCGAGGGCGAGCAGGACCCGCTTGACCTTCAGGGGGCAGGCGATCAGGGCCTGATGTTCGGCTACGCCATCAAGGACACCCCCGAACTGATGCCGCTGCCGATCGCGCTGGCGCACCGGCTCTCGCGCAGGCTCACCGAGGTCCGCAAGAACGACGTGCTCGACTACCTGCGCCCCGACGGCAAGACCCAGGTCACAGTCCAGTACGACGGGACCACCCCGGTGCGGCTGGACACCGTCGTGCTGTCCACCCAGCACGCCGACGGCATCGACCTCGTGGCCACCCTCACGCCGGACATCCGCGAGAAGGTCGTCAACACCGTGCTGAACGACCTCGCGCACGACACCATGGACACCTCCGACTACCGGCTGCTGGTCAACCCCACCGGCAAGTTCGTGCTCGGCGGCCCGATGGGCGACGCCGGCCTGACCGGCCGCAAGATCATCGTCGACACCTACGGCGGCTGGGCCCGCCACGGCGGCGGGGCGTTCTCGGGCAAGGATCCGTCCAAAGTGGACCGTTCCGCGGCGTACGCGATGCGCTGGGTGGCAAAAAACGTGGTCGCAGCGGGCCTGGCGGAGCGAATCGAGGTCCAGGTGGCCTACGCGATCGGCAAAGCGGCCCCGGTCGGGCTGTTCGTCGAGACGTTCGGCACCGAGACGGTCGATCCCGCGAGGATCGAGAAGGCCATCACCTCGGTGTTCGACCTGCGGCCGGGCGCGATCGTCCGCGACCTGGACCTGTTGCGGCCGATCTACGCGCAGACGGCCGCCTACGGGCACTTCGGCCGCACCGACGTGGAGCTGCCGTGGGAGCAGCTCAACAAGGTCGACGACCTGAAGGCTTCCGTCTGACGACGACTGCGGGGCGAGGAACGAGCCCCGCTGAGGAGTCGGACGCGACAAGCACCGTCTAAGGACTGGTGAATCGGTAATCGCGCAGCGGGTAGTGGCGGCTGCGCCAGTAGGCGTGCATGGTGGTCGCCGGGCGCAGGGGCGCGTCGCCGTTCTTGTCGAAGTAGTAGCTGTTGGCCAGCGAGCACGTGTCCTGCCAGAAGATCTGGCGGTGCCGTTTGCGCATCATCTCGGCGAAGTAGCGGTCGTTGGCCTCCTCGGTCACCTCGACCCTGGTGGCACCGCGGCGCCGGGCGTGCTTGAGGCACCGGACGATGTGGTGGCTCTGCGACTCGATGAGCGCGAAATACGACGACCCCACGTAGCCGTACGGCCCGAAAACCGTGAAGAAGTTCGGGAAGCCCGGGATGCTGACACCCTCGTAGGCCTGGAGCCGGTGGTCCTCCCAGAATTGGGTCAGTGACCGACCGTCCGGTCCGGTGACCGAATACGTCAGCACCGCGTCGGGGTCCATCACCTTGAATCCGGTGGCCAGGATGAGCGCGTCGACCTCGACGGATTCGCCGTCGGTGGTCGCCACGCCCGAGCCGGTGATCTTCTCGATCGGCTCGGTGACCAGGCTGACGTTGTCGCGGTTGAACGTCGACAGATACGTGTTGTGGAATCCGGGCCGCTTGCACCCCACCCCGTAGCGCGGCGTGAGCTTGTCGCGCACCGCGGGATCCTTGACCTCTTTGCGCAGATAGGCCTTGCCGAACGCGGGCGCGCGCTTGGCCATCGGGTTCACCGTGAAGTACTGCGCGGCGAGCGGGAAAGTCAGCTCGACGTAGGCCTGACTCATCAGGCGCTGAACAGCCTTACCGCCGGGAATGCGCATCGCGCGGCGCGCGGCGGGGGACAGCGGCGCGTCGGCTTTGGGGAAGCACCAGATCGGCGTGCGTTGAAAGACGCTCAGGTGCTTGACGATCGGAGCGATTTCCGGGATCACCTGAACCGCCGAAGCGCCGGTGCCGATGATCGCGACCCGCTTACCGGTGAGGTCCTGACCGTGGTCCCAGCGAGCCGTGTGCATGGTCACCCCGCCGAACGAGTCGACGCCGTCGATGTCGGGCAGGTTCGGGGTGGTCAGCACCCCGCCGGCGTTGATCAGGTAGCGCGCGGTCACACGGTCACCGGCGTCGGTCTCGATGTGCCACACGTCGTCGTCGCCGTCGAACGCAGCGTCGAGAACCTTTGTGTTGAACCGGATCTTGGGCCGCAGGCCGTACTTGTCGACGCAGTGCTCGGCGTAGGCCTTCAGCTCGGCGCCGGGTGCGTAGGTCCGCGTCCAGTCGGCGCTCTGCTCGAACGAGAACTGGTAGGAGAACGACGGAATGTCAACGGCGATACCGGGATATGTGTTCCAGTGCCAGGTCCCGCCGGGGGCGTCAGCGGCCTCGATCACCAGGTAGTCACCCATGCCCGATTCGTCGAGCTTGATGGCGGTACCGATTCCGGAGAATCCGGCCCCGATGATGACGGTGTCGTAGTCGGGCGCTGTCATAGGGCCTCCGTCTAGGTGGGTGCCTAGATTTTAAGCCGCTGAGATTGCTCCCACGCTGCCCGTTCGACCCAGTTCGTCAGCAGCTTGCCGTCGTCCCGTACGGCCCACACCGCGGTGCCCGTCATGGCGATGTCCTGTTGGTCGGGTTTCGTGCCGAACAGCCCGTTGTTCTTCCCGGTCAGCAGCCAGCGCGAGGTCACCCGGCTGCCGTCGTCGTTCTGGAACGACTCGATGACCTCGAGGTGCAGGTCACTCAGCTTCGCGAGGAACCCCTCGATCCATACTTTGAAATTTTCGCGTCCGGAGATGGTCTCGCCACCGGTGACGATGACGAAGTCGTCCACGACAAACCGGTCCGCCGCGCCGGGGTCGTGGGCGTTCCAGACCTCGTTCCAGAACGCGTGAACGATGTCGACGGAATCTTGCCTACTCACGGAGAATGCAACGCTTTGCGCAGTGCAGATAGTCCGCCGATTTCGTCTAGTAGGTTTCGCAGGATGGCGTCCAGCGATGTCGGGCATGCCGGCTTCTCCTCGGCGACTAACGCACACCGGCTGACCCGGGCATTGTGGTTGGCGGCCGTGCTTGTCGCCGCAGCATATGGCGCTTTCCTGATCGACACCGCACTCCGGTTGCCGTCCGGTGCCGAGCTCACCGGCCAGTTCTGGTTGCAGCCGGCGGTCAAAGCCACCCCGGCCGTCCTGCTGGCCGCCGCCGCGCTAACCCATCCGATCGCCAGGGAACGACGCTGGCTGATCGGAGCGCTGGTGGGCTCCGCGGCGGGTGACTTCCTGCTGGCGATGCCGTGGTGGGAGCCCTCCTTCGTGCTGGGACTGGCCGCCTTTCTGGTCGCACACCTGTGCTTCCTGGCCGCGCTGCTCCCACTGTGCGTGCGGTCGACACCGCGGTTGACGGCGGCAGCGGCGGTTGTCGCGGCGTGTGTCGGCCTGCTGATCTGGTTCTGGCCCAAGCTGATCGCCGAGGGCATGGCGATACCGGTGACTGTGTACATCGCGGTGCTCGGCGCGATGGTATGCGCGGCCCTGCTGGCCCGGCTGCCGACCCCGTGGACGGCGCTGGGCGCGGTCTGCTTCGCCGTTTCGGACGCGATGATCGGCATCGGCAGGTTCGTGCTGGGGTCCGAGGCGCTCGCGGTGCCGATCTGGTGGGCGTACGCCACGTCGTTGGTGCTGATCACCGCGGGCTTCTTCTTCGGAAGAACGTCCGACACGTCTGCTAGACGGTAGGTGTGAGCAAAACCGCGGCGGAGCACGAACCGATTGCCCGGGTGCTTCCGATGCTGTCGGTGCCTCACCTGGATCGTGAGTTCGACTACCTCGTCGCAGCAGAACAGTCCGATGACGCGCAGCCCGGCGTTCGGGTCCGGGTGCGCTTCCATGGCCGGCTGGTCGATGCGTTCATCCTGGAAAGACGCTCGGATACAGATCATGTCGGCAAGCTGGGCTGGCTGGACCGGGTGGTCTCCGCCGAGCGGGTGTTGACGCCGGACGTGCGCCGGCTGGTCGACGCCGTTGCCGCCCGCTACGCGGGCACCCGTGCCGATGTGCTGCGGCTGGCGGTCCCGCCGCGGCATGCCAACGTGGAAAAGGAAACTCCTGCCGAGCCGGCGCCGGTCGCTGTCGAGCAGGTGGACACTGCGGGGTGGGCCGAATACGGAGGGGGCGAACAGTTTTTCGCAGCGCTTGAGGAGGGGCGCGCCGCCCGCGCGGTATGGCAGGCGCTGCCCGGCGAGCGATGGGCCGACCGCCTGGCCCAAGCCGCTGCCGCCACCGTCGCATCGGGCCGGAGTGTGCTGGCGATCGCACCCGACCAGCGCGACGTTGACGCAATACGCGACGCCAGTGTGCGGCTCATCGATGAGCGCCTCGTGGTGGCGTTGTCGGCGGGGCTCGGCCCGGCGCAGCGCTACCGGCGCTGGTTGTCGGTGCTGCGGGGTTCGGCACGGCTGGTGATCGGGACGCGAAGCGCGGTGTTCGCTCCCGTTGTGGATCTCGGGTTGGTGCTGGTGTGGGACGACGGTGACGACACCCTGTCCGAACCGCGCGCGCCGTATCCGCACGCCCGCGAGGTGGGAATGTTGCGTGCGCACCAATTGCGTTGTGCCGCAATGATCGGCGGATACTCCCGCACCGCCGAGGCGCAGGCGCTTGTGCGCAGTCGATGGGCCCATGACCTGGTGGCGGCCAGGCCGGTGGTGCGCGCCCGGTCGCCACGGGTTATCGCACTGGAAGACAGCGGATACGCACAGGAACGCGACCCGGCCGCGCACAGTGCGCGGTTGCCGTCGATGGCGTTGCAGGCCGCCCGAACGGCGCTCGACGCCGGGCGCCCGGTCCTGGTCCAGGTGCCGCGCAGGGGTTATGTGCCCGCGCTGGCCTGCGGCCGCTGCCGCACCATCGCCCGCTGCAGGCACTGCACCGGGCCGCTCTCGCTGCCCGATCGGGATGCCTCAGGTGCGATGTGCCGGTGGTGCGGCCGTGAGGAACCCGCACTGCGCTGTGCCCGATGCGGATCCGACGCGGTCCGCGCGGTCGTCGTCGGTGCCCGGCGGACCGCCGAAGAACTCGGCAGGGCATTCCCCGGCACCAGCGTCGTCACCTCCGGCGGCGACACCATCGTGCCAACGGTGCCCGCCGATCCGGCGCTTGTTGTCGCCACCCCGGGCGCTGAGCCGTCGGCCGCAGGCGGGTACGGCGCCGCGCTGCTGCTGGACGCCTGGGCATTGTTGGGGCGTCAGGATCTCCGCGCGTCCGAGGACACGCTGCGTCGCTGGATGGCCGCAGGCACGCTGGTGCGCGGCCGCGACGATGGGGGCGTCGTCGCCGTGGTCGCCGAATCCGCGGTGCCGACCGTGCAGGCACTGGTCCGGTGGGACCCGGTCGGGCACGCCGAGGCCGAGCTCGACGCCCGCACCGAGGTGGGCCTGCCGCCCGCCGTGCACATGGCCGCCGTTGACGGCGCCCCCGGTCCCGTCGCCGCACTTTTGGAAACCGCTGAACTGCCCGACTCCGTACAGCTTCTGGGGCCCGTCGACCTGCCGTCGGGAGCCCGCAGACCCCCCGGCACTCCGGCCGACAGCCCCGTCAGCCGAATGCTGGTGCGGGTGCCCCGCGGACAGGGGCTGGAGCTGGCGGCAGCGCTGCGGCGGGCCACCGGGGTGCTCAGCGCCAGGCACGATCAGCAGCCGGTTCGGGTGCAAATCGACCCGTTGCACATAGGGTAATGCGAGAATTCGGCACCGAGCAGAACAGGAGGTGGCATGCGGCGGGTAATCGCATGGTCGATTCCGTTGCTGCTCATCGCGATTGGGCTGCTGTGGCCGCTGCTCACCAATAGTGCGTCCGGCGAAGGCCTTCCCGCCGATGACCCGGTGGTGTTCAGCAATTTCCAGGCCGATTTCGTGGTCAACGCAGACGGCAGGCTCGACGCCGTGGAAACGATCACCGCCGAGTTTCCCGGCGGACGCCACGGCCTGTTTCGGTGGTGGCCGACGACCACCCAGAAGAACCGATTCGCGCGGCAGATACCCGATGTCACGTCGGTGACCGTTGACGGTGCACCAGCGCCGTACCGAATGCTGTGGGAGGACGGCAGGCGATTCCGCATAGCCAAGATCGGCGACCCGGACAAGACCCTGAGTTTCGGCACCCACGTTTTCGAGATCCGCTACTCCATTGCCGGGGCCCTCGATCCGGGCGGCACCGGTGCAGACCTGAGATTCGCCGAATCCACGGGCGACAATGCGTCGGCTCCGTCGGTGTTTTATTGGGACGTCATCGCCGGCTTCTGGGACAACAGAATTCAGCAGGCCGACATCTCGGTGACGCTGCCGGGTGACGTCACAGGAGCCCAGTGTTCGGTGGGCGTCGGGGTCGGCTCGCCCTGCCGCGACCTGACGGTCACCGGCAACACGGTCGAGCTGTCGGCGAGCTATCTGCCGTCGCGTACACCCGTCACGCTGCGGGCCGGGGTCGACGTGCCAACGCCGGAGCGTGCCGAAGTGCTGTGGCCCTATAGCTGGGACCGCATCCTGGGCCAATCGTTGAATCGCTTGGCGTGGATCCTGGGCGTAACCGTTGCGGCCGTCCTCGGCGGGTTCTTCTGGTACCGCACCACCGTTGAGCCGTCGCCCGGGTTCCCGCTGCAGTACGCGCCGCCGCCGGGCCTGGGGCCGGTGCAGACCGAGTACATCCGCACCGAGAGTGTGCCGAAGAACGCCCTCACCGCGACGCTGTTCTACTTGGCCGAACGCAAGATGATCGAGCTGAAGCAGATCAGCGACGAGCACTGGAGAATCCGCGGCCTTGCCGACACGCGCGAGTGGGAGCGGCTGGATCCCGTCAGCCGCAAGGTCGGCATCGCCCTGAAGGTGAACAAGCCGGGCCAAGAGTTCGAGGCGAAGAAGGCCGTCAAGTCCGGCGAGAAGCTGAACAAGGCCAAGACCGATATCGCCAAGGCCGTCGAAAAGTGGGCGTTCGACGGCGGTCTGATGGTCAAACGCAAAAAAGAGCTGTGGGTGCGCGCGGCGAACCTGGTCTGTTTGTTGTCGGCGGTGTGCTGCTTCTTGCTGGTGTTCGGCATTCCGATGACCGTGTGGGGCCTGCCATTCGCGGCGTTCTTCCTTGTCACCGCGCGGTCATGGATTGACGGAGTCGGCTCTCGTCGCACCGCGGCCGGTCGCGAACTGTGGTCGCAGGCGGGAGGATTCCACCGCATGCTGGCCACCGACTCGGCCGAGACGCGGTTCGACTTCGGTGCCCGCAAGGATCTCTACACCGCCTACGTGCCATTTGCGGTTGCCGCGGGGGCGGCGGCGCTCTGGGCTAAGAAGTATGAAACATCCATGGGCACCCCTGCACCGCAACCGGGTTGGTACAACTCGTCGTCCTCATCGTCGTCGTCGACCGGATGGGGTCTCACCGGCGGTTCCGGCGGCGCAGACTTCGACAGCTTCGACTCGGCGTTATCGTCGTCGATCGGCGCCTACACCGCATCGCAGTCATCATCGTCATCCGGCGGTAGCAGCGGTGGCGGTAGCTCCAGCGGCGGTGGCGGCGGTGGCGGTGGCGGCGGAGGAGGAGGCGGATCATGGTAAGGCTGCTATTGATTCTCGCGCTGGTGCTCGCGGTGCTGGTGCTGATCGGCTTCGTCGTGGGCTACAACAAGATTCGCTCCGCCGATATCCGGGTGGCCGAGGCGCTGTCCGGTATCGATGTGGAACTGACGCGCCGTGCATCGCTGATCCCGAGCCTGGTGCACACGGTGCAGACGTTCGCCGCCCACGAGAAGGGCATCCTCGAGCACGTCACCGACGCCAGGGCCGCGCTGACATCGGCGACATCCGGGAAGTCGGTCGCAGAGCGCAGCGCGGCCGAGAAGGAACTCGACACGGCGCTGGTCCCGCTGCTGGCGCTCGGCCAGAGCTATCCGCAGCTGAACTCGTCGAACAACTTCCTGAACCTGCAGGACAACCTCGCCGACACCGAGAACAAGCTGGCCTTCGCCCGTCAGTACTACAACGACGCAGTCGCCACCGTGAACCGGCTCCTCAGTAACATTCCGTGGATGTTCGTCGCTCCGCTCACTGGTGTGTCCGAGCGCGAGTACTACCAGACGCCACGCTAGCCATGCGCATCGTCTTCGCCGGTACTCCCGAGCCCGCCCTGCCGTCACTGCGTCGGCTCATCGCCTCGCCGCACCACGACGTGGTCGCGGTGCTCACGCGTCCGGATGCCGCCGCGGGTCGGCGGGCCAAGCCGTCGCCATCGCCTGCGGCACAGCTGGCGCTCGAGCACGGCATCCCGGTGCTGCGGCCGACCCGCCCCAACTCCGACGAATTCGTCGCGGAGCTGGCGGAATTGGCGCCCGAGGCGTGCGCCGTCGTGGCGTATGGCGCGCTGCTCAGGGACGGCTTGCTGGCGGTACCCCGGCTCGGCTGGATCAATCTGCACTTCTCACTGCTGCCCGCGTGGCGCGGCGCGGCACCGGTGCAGGCGGCGATCGCGGCAGGGGACGAGGTGACCGGCGCCACCACGTTTCAGATCGAACCCGCCCTGGACTCCGGACCCGTCTACGGTGTGGTCACCGAGACCATCCGGCCGACCGACACCGCGGGTGATCTGCTTGACCGGCTGTCTGTTTCGGGTGCCGCTCTGCTGGAGACGACGATGGACGGCGTCGCCGATGGGAGGTTGTCGCCGGTGCCGCAACCGTCCGACGGCGTGACGGTCGCACCGAAGGTCACTGTCGACGACGCGCGCGTGCGCTGGGATCTGCCCGCCCATGTCGTCGAGAGGCGGATCAGGGCGGTCACTCCGAATCCGGGCGCGTGGACCATGGTGGGCGACTTGCGAATCAAGCTCGGGCCCGTGACGGTCGACGACGAGGCGCCGAACTCTCTGTCCCCTGGAGCAATTCGGGTGGACCGAGGCGGCGTTCGCGTCGGGACCGCGTCGCAACCGGTGCTGCTCGGGCGCATCCAGCCGCCGGGCAAGAAGCAGATGGATGCCGCGGACTGGGCCCGAGGTGCCCGGCTCGACGAGTCCGCGCAGGCGTCATGACAAAGCCCCGCAGGCCGCGCCGTAAGCCGCTGGACCCGGCACGTCGTGCGGCATTCGACGTCCTGCGTGCAGTCTCGGAGCGAGACGCGTACGCCAACCTTGCATTGCCCGCGCTGCTCCACGAACGCGGCATCACCGGTCTCGATGCCGCCTTCGCGACCGAACTGACCTACGGCGCGTGTCGTACTCGCGGACTGCTGGACGCGGTCATCGCCCGCGCCGCCGGACGTCCGCCGGAGAACATCAACCCGGTGTTGCTCGACCTGCTGCGGCTCGGCACCTACCAATTGCTCCGCACGCGCGTGGATGCGCACGCTGCGGTGAACACCACCGTCGAGCAGGCCGGAATCGAATTCGATTCGGCGCGGGCGGGTTTCGTCAACGGTGTGTTACGCACCATCTCGGCGCGCGACGAACAATCCTGGACCGATGAGCTTGCCCCGCCCGCCGACTCCGACCCTGTGGGTCACATCGCGTTCGTGCACGCCCATCCGCGTTGGATCGCCCAGGCGTTCGCCGACGCACTCGGCGCCGACGCAGGCGAGCTGGATGCGCTGCTGGCCGCAGACGACGCGCGGCCGCTGGTTCATCTCGCAGCGCGGCCCGGGGTGCTGACGGCGGGCGACCTCGCCAAGGCCGTCGACGGAACTGTCGGTCGCTACTCGCCGTACGCGGTCTACCTGACCGGCGGCGACCCAGGCCAGCTCGACGCGGTCCGCGACGGCGTGGCACTGGTTCAGGACGAGGGCAGCCAGTTGGTGGCCAGGGCGCTGACACTGGCGCCGATCGTCGACGACGGTGGTCGCTGGCTGGACCTCTGCGCGGGGCCAGGCGGCAAGACCGCGCTGCTCGCGGCGATCGGCACGGAGTCGGGCGCGAGCGTCACCGCCATCGAGCCCAACTCGCGCCGTGCCGAGTTCGTCGAGGAGAACACCCGTGGCCTGTCCGTCGACGTGCTGCGGGTGGACGGCCGCGACCCGGGGATCGAGCCCGGGTTCGACCGGGTGCTTGTCGATGCGCCGTGCACGGGTCTCGGCGCACTGCGGCGCAGACCCGAGGCGCGCTGGCGCCGTCTGCCTTCGGACGTGCCCGCGCTGGCCCGGCTGCAGCGTGAGCTGCTGGCGTCGGCGATAAAACTGACGCGCCCCGGGGGCGTTGTGCTCTATGCGACCTGTTCACCGCATCTGTCCGAAACGGTCGGGGTGGTGGCCGATGCGTTGCGCCGTCATCAGGTGACAGTGCTGGACGCCCGACCGCTGTTCGAGGGCGTCGATGATCTCGGTGACGGGCCCTACGTGCAGCTTTGGCCACACCGGCATGGCACCGACGCAATGTTCGCGGCGGCATTGTTAGTAGGGTGAGCCCATGTCACGCCCGCTCATAGCGCCGTCAATCCTGGCCGCCGACTTCTCCCGGCTGGCAGACGAGGTAGCGGCCGTCAAAGGCGCCGACTGGGTGCACGTCGACGTGATGGACAACCACTTCGTGCCGAACCTCACCCTCGGCCTGCCGGTGGTGGAAAGCCTCCTGCCGACGACCGACATCCCGATCGACTGCCATCTCATGATCGACAACCCCGACAGGTGGGCGCCGCCCTACGCCGAGGCCGGCGCCTACAACGTCACGTTCCACGCCGAGGCCACCGACAATCCCGTCGGCGTAGCCCGCGATATCCGCGCCGCAGGCGCAAAGGCCGGCCTCTCGGTAAAACCGGGGACACCGCTGGAGCCGTACCTGGAGATCCTCCCGGAGTTCGACACCCTGCTGATCATGTCCGTCGAACCGGGCTTCGGCGGGCAGAAGTTCATCCCCGAGGTGCTGACGAAGGTGGGCATCGCGCGCAGGCTGGTCGACGCGGGCGAGTTGACGATCCTTGTCGAGATCGACGGCGGAATCAACGCGGAGACCATCGAGGACGCCGCCGAGGCCGGAGTCGACTGCTTCGTCGCTGGGTCGGCCGTGTACAGCGCCGAAGACCCCGCCGCTGCCGTGGAGGCGTTGCGCGGGAAGGCCGCCGCGGCCTCACACCACCTCCGGCTATGAGTCTCGATGCCGCGATGCGGCTGGCCATCGAACAGGCCGAGATGGTCAAGGGTGGCACCTATCCCAATCCGCCTGTCGGCGCGGTCATTCTGGACCGCGACGGCGAGATCGTCGGTGTCGGCGGAACCGAGCCGACCGGTGGGGCACATGCTGAGGTGGTGGCACTGCGACGCGCCGGTGGTCGCGCCGAAGGCGGCACCGCGGTCGTCATTCTTGAGCCGTGCAACCATCACGGCCGAACACCGCCATGCGTCGACGCCCTTGTCGCCGCGCGTATTTCGACGGTTGCCTACGCCGTTGGCGACCCCAATGCGGAGGCGGCAGGGGGAGCGTCCCGGCTTGCCGACGCGGGGGTGCATGTCGTCGGGGGAGTGTTGGCAGACGACGTCGCAGCCGGGCCGTTGCGCGAGTGGCTGCACAAGCAGCGCACCGGTTTACCGCATGTCACGTGGAAGTACGCCACCAGTGTCGACGGTCGCAGCGCCGCGGCCGACGGCAGCAGTCAGTGGATCACCAGCGAGGCCGCCCGCGCCGATGTGCACCGGCGCCGCGCAGCAGCCGAGGCGGTTGTCGTCGGTACGGGAACGGTCTTCGTCGACGACCCCAAGCTGACTGCCAGGCTGCCCGACGGCAGCCTGGCCGACCGGCAGCCGCTGCGGGTAGTCGTGGGGGAGCGCGAAATCTCCTCTGACGCAAACGTGCTGAACGACGACACCCGCACGATGGTGATCCGCACACGGGATCCGCACGAGGTGATCAAGGCGCTGTCGGATCGCACCGATGTGCTCATCGAGGGCGGGCCGACTCTGGCGGGCGCGTTCCTGCGGGCGGGAGCGATCAATCGCATCTTGGCCTACGTCGCGCCAATCCTGTTGGGCGGCCCGATAGCCGCGGTCGACGATGTCGGCGTACTGTCCATCGCGCACGCGCAACGCTGGCGGTTCGACGGCATCGAGCCCATCGGACCGGACATCCTGCTCAGTCTGGTTCCCGAGTAGTCGGCTCGTCGCCGATGTCCAGCGGCCGGTGCTCGATCAGGTCGCGGATTCCGAGGACGCCGAGGCGTTCACGGAACGTCGCCACGGTATAGCCGATGACTGTCGCGTCGGAGCGGGCCCGCGCCGTCGCCGAGCGCGGCATGTGGAACAGCGGGCCGAGCTCGCCGAAATAGTCGCCGGGTTCGGCGACCGAGAGCAATTCCTCGCCGCCCCCGGCCAATTCGCGCAGGATCTCGACCTCACCCTCGGACACGACATAGATGCAGTCGCCCATGGTGCCTTCCTCGAACAGCACCTCGCCCGCTTTCAGCTGAGCCGGGGTGGGGGGCCGATTTGATTCCGCGAAGTCCGGCACCAGCTCCACCACGCGGTCGGCCAACGGAAGAATTCGGCTGTCGTGGGTCGCGACAACCACCATCCGGTCGCCCGACGCGAGTTCGCGGATCAGCCGCAGCACCTCCTCGACCTGTATGAAATCCAGGTGTGCGGTGGGCTCGTCGGCGACGATCAACGGCGGGTCGAGAGCGATCGCCCGCGCCACCGCCACCCGCTGCTGCTGCCCGCCGCTGAGATCACTGGGCCGGTGGGTCATCCGGTCCTCCAGCCCGACGCGGGTCAGCAGCTGCTCGCGCCTTTTCGCGCCCGGCATGGCGCGACATGCCCGTCGAACGGAGGGGCACCATCACGTTCTCGAGCGCAGTGAGGCTGGGCACGAGGTTGAACGCCTGAAAGACGATGCCCACTGTCTCGCGGCGGTACTTTCGACAGCCCCTTCGCGTCGAGCGATGTGACGTCGACATCGCCGAATTTGATGGCGCCCGCGGTCGGTTTCAGAATTCCGCCGAGACAGGACAACAGGGTGGTCTTCCCACATCCGCTGGGCCCCAGCAGGATTACCAGCGATCCCGCGGCCACGTCGAGGTTGAAGCCATCCAGCGGGCGGACGGCGTATCCACCGCTGGAGTACTCCACCACTAGATCCTGAATGCTGAGATCGCCCATGGCTCAGGGACCTCCGAACGCCATGGCGGGATCGACGGACACCGCGCGATGCAGTCCGGTGCCGCTGGCGATCAGACCGAAGACGACCGCGATGACGGGCAGGATGACGTACGCGTAGGACGGGACGATGACCTGCATCGGAAAGATCGGTCCGAGCAGTGCCGAAAGCACGACACCCACAACGACGGCGGACAGCGCAACCACGATCGCCTGCAGGGCCAGCCCGGCCGCAATGGAGCCCGTCGGGACGCCAATCGCCTTGTACACCGCGAAATCGCGCAATCGCTCCAGGGCGGACAGGTAGATCACCGATCCCACGATCAACGCCGCGACGATCCACAGCAGAATCGCCACGATGGTGATCGAGTTCACCGCCACCTTCAGGGGCCGGAGCAGATCGGCGATCGCGCCGTCGCGGTCGATGGCCTTGTATCCGGGAGGCACTTGGTCGAGCGTTCCTCGAATCCCGATTGAGGCGACCAACGATTGGCCGCCGTACACCAACTGCTGTGCGCCTTCGGTCGTCAGGAAGATGTTGGGCAGGTTCGCCAGCGCCGTGGAGTTCTCGACGATGCCGACGATGCGCAGCCTTCGCGAAGCGATTTCGATGTCCTCGCCCACGTTCCGCTCGAGCGTGCTCGAGACCGCCACTTCGTTGGGGCTTGTGGGTGGCCGACCCTGCGACAGATCGGGCATGCCCGGTCCGCGTTCCGGCGCGCCGAACAGGTCGGCATTGCGGGTCGCATCGCCAAGCGTCACCGTGCCGCCGGCGTAAACCAGCGGTGCGGCCGCCTGCACGCCCGGGGTCCCGGCGATCCGTCGGAGGTCCACCGGTGCGAACGGAGTAGCCCCGACGAAGGGACCGGACGCACCCTCCTTGACCAGGAATACGTCCACGCCAAGCGAATCGACGGTCTTTTGGGCCTCGGTCTGGAATCCGTTCGCCAATCCCGTGAGGACGAGCGTCATCGCGAAAATGATGGCGGTGGACAGAACTGCGATGACGAAACGCCGTTTTCGCCACTGCATGTCGCGCAGCGCCGCCATCAGCATGTAATCGACGTTACCGATGCCTGCGCGTTTGCGGGCCGGGTTTGGCCCGCCGCCTCAGCGACCCGCGGCGAATGTCGAGACCATCGTGTCGCAGAAGGCGGGCAGATCGTCGGGCTTGCGGCTGGACACCAGAGTGTTCGGACCGCGTGAGCAGACCACCACTTCTTCGTCGACCCAGTTGGCGCCCGCATTGAGCAGATCGGTGCGCAGGCTCGGCCACGACGTGATCATCCGGCCGCGCACGACGTCGGCGTCGATCATCGTCCATGGGGCGTGACAGATGGCCGCCACGGGCCTGCCGGAGTCGAAGAAACTCCTGGTGAACCGGACTGCGGAGGCCTGCGCGCGCAGAAAGTCTGGATTGGCAACGCCGCCGGGCAGCACCAGGCCGTCGTATTCGGACGCGGTGACGCTGTCGGCCGCTTTGTCCGCCTCGAAGCTGTCGGCCGGCGTCAGGTGGTTGAACCCCTGAACCTTGCCTACTTCGGTGGACACCAGTTCTGGTGTCCCGCCCGCCTCTTCAACGGCCTTCCATGGCTCGGTCAGTTCGACCTGCTCGAAGCCTTCGGGTGCGACCAGGAATGCGATGCGCTTGCCTGCCAACGTTGTTGCCATGACTGCCTCCTATCGGATCGTGCCTACCGGGCACATACCCACGGTGAGGGGCGGGCAATCAGGCTCAGTGCTAGTCGATGGCGAGCTCGCGGCCCTCGATCACATCGCGCACCCCGGCCGGTCCGAGGCGCTCGCGGAAGGCTCTCCCCGTGTAGCCGACGACCACGGCGTCCGTGCGGGCTCTTACGGTTGCCGAACGGGGCAGTCCGAACAGCGTGCCGATCTCCCCGAAATAGTCACCCGCGGTCGCGACGCGGACTAGTTCCTCACCGCCACCGGCCAGCTCGCGGACGATGTCGAGTTCTCCTTCGCTGACGACGTAGATGAGGTTGCCCATCGAGCCCTGCTCGAATAACACCTGGCCGGCAGTGAGCCGAGAGGTCAGGGGCGGGCCGTCCGTCGACGCCACGTGCGGCACCAGTTCCACGACGCGGTCGGCCAGCGGAAGCATCCGGGTGTCGTGGGTGGCGACGACGACAAGACGCTCCCCAGAGGCGAGTTCGCGGATCAGCCGCAGCACCTCTTCGACCTGGATGAAGTCAAGGTGTGCGGTGGGCTCGTCGGCGAGGATCAATGGCGGATCCAGAGCGATCGCGCGGGCGACGGCGACGCGCTGTTGCTGTCCGCCGCTGAGGTCTCCCGGTCGGTGCGCCATCCGGTCCTTCAGGCCGACGCGCTCAAGCAGCTCCTCGGCTCGTCGGCGCGACTCGCGGCCCTTCATGCCCGCCGCGTCCATCGGCACCATCACGTTCTCGAGCGCGGTCAGGCTGGCCAGCAGGTTGAACGCCTGAAACACGATGCCGACGGTGCGACGTCGGTACATCGTCAGCTCGCGGGAGTCGAGTGCGGTGACGTCGACATCGTCGATCGTGATGCGGCCGGAGGTCGGGCGAAGGATGCCGCCGAGGCATGACAGCAGCGTGGTCTTCCCGCAGCCGCTCGGGCCGAGGAGCAGCGTCAGTGACCCGCTACCGACTTCGAGGTTGAGACCGTCGATCGGCCGGACCGCATACCCGCCGCTCGAGTACTCGACCACCAGGTCGTTGATGTGCAGATTCCCCATGCCTCACGGACCCCCGAACGCGAGCGCGGGGTCGATCGTGACCGCTCGCCGCATACCAGCGGCGCTCGCCAGCAGACCGATCAGCACCGCAATCACGGGCAACAACAGGAACGCCGACGTCGGCACGACCACCCGCATGGGAAACAGCGGCCCGAGCACCAACGACAGCAGGCCGCCGAGCACCGCGGCGACCACCGCGACGATCACCGCCTGCAGGCACAGGCCGGCCAACACAGAGCGCGTCGACACGCCAACCGCCTTGAGCACCGCGAAGTCTCGCGTTCGTTCCAGCGCGGAGAGATAGATGATGGAACCGACGATCAACGCGGCGACCACCCACAGCAGAAACGCCATCAGTGTGATCGCCGCGACCGCCGCGACCATCGGACGCATCAGGTCGTCGACCGCTCCCGCGCGGTCGATCGTGCGATAGCCGTCGGGTACCCGCTCGGGCGTACCGAGCACGCCGACCGACGACACGATGGGCTGACCGCTGTATCCCATCTGCTGCGCACCGTCCACCGTCAGGAAGACATTGGGTTGCCCGGCCAGCGCGGTGGAGTCATCGACGATGCCGACGATTTGCATTGAGCGAGAACCGATCTCGAGAGGATCACCAATCTTCGTACCGAGAGTGCTTGAGACTGCCGCCTCGTCCGCTCCCGACGGTGCGCGGCCGCTGGCGATCGGCGGCATTCCCGGCCCCTGTGCGGGTGCGCCGAAAACGTTCACATTGCGTGTCGAGTCGCCGTCCGGCACGGTGGTCGCCGTGTAGGCCAACGGAGCTGCGGCGGTGACACCGGGGATACGTGCGACTTTCGCGACTTCGCTTTCGGGGAACGGCGGTGACCCGATGAACGGACCCGCCGGTCCGGCCTTGACGACGTACGTGTCGAACCCGAGCGCATCGACGGTGTTGTTCGCTTCCACGCGAAACCCGTTGGAGAGTCCGGTCAGAACGAGGGTCATCGCGAACACCAGGCTGGTGCCGACGATGGCGATGACGAAGCGACGTCTTCGCCATTGCAGGTCGCGCAGCGTCACACGCAGCATGTGGTGACGCTACCGACCGAACGTCAATTTCCTCGGTAGTTTGCCTGAATGAAACGAATGTGACGAAAACGACTGTGATATATCGCCTGTCGTAGCACCGAATCTGTCAGCTGGGGCCGGTAGAGTGATAGCGAAGACAGGCGTCAGGCCTGGTAAATCGCGCTTTCACCGACGAGCTGCGCGCTGGTGAGCACGAACAAAGGAATACGAGCGTGACTGCATTGCAGGACTGGCTCCCAATTCGCCCATTCGATCCCAGAAATCACGTGAAGGCATTCATCTGTGCGTTGCGCGGCGTTACCGCCAAAGACACCGACGAGGTTGTCGTCGAGCCGACGGTGAGCCGGCGCGGCGTCGAGCGCTGCTGACGCCTAGTCCGACCTGTGCCGCCCGCTTGGCGGCTCGATCATCTGGGCGGGCGTCTCGTCTTGGTCGACCTCGGGTGCGATCGCTTCCGGTTCGTCGGCGTGCTCATTGCGCCCGCTGATGAACAACGCCAGCAAGGCGCCGACGACGCAGACGATCGCGGTGATTCCGAACATCTCGCCGTACTGCATGGCGAACGCGGTCTTGTACTTCGTCGCCTCACCGGTGAGCTTCTCGGCCAGGCTGTTGGCGCTGGGGCTGGGTAGCGACTGCAGGATCTGGTTGAACCGGTAGAGGCCCCAGGCGCTCAGCGCCGCGATGCCCACCAGCATGCCGATCATCCGGGCCACCACCACCGCCGCGGAGGCGATGCCGTGCTGGGCGGACGGCACCACCCGCAGGGTCGCCGAGGTCAGCGGACCGATCACCAGGCCGAGACCGAGCCCGGCGATCGCCAGGTCGGTATCGAGCACCGGCAGGGTGACGAAGCCAAGGTCGTGCCGGGCGGCCAGCAGGTCGACGGGCCACTGCGCGATCAGGTAGTAGCCGCCCGCGGCGATCAGAAGGCCAAAGCAGGCCACGGCGCGGTCACCGACCCTGGTGGCGATCCAGCCGCCGATCAGCGCGCCGATGGGCAGCGCGATCAGGAACCGCAGCAGCAGAAACGCCGCCTCGTTCTGGTCCTGGCCGAGCACGCCCTGGCCGAACAACTCGACGTTGACGAGCGTCACCATCAGCGCGGCGCCTGCGGTCAGCGACGCCCCGAGAGCGGCCAGGAACGGCCGGAAATGCACCCCGGCGGGCTCGATCAGCCGGGTCTTGGCGAAGCGTTCCCACACGAAGAACGCTGCGGCCGCGACCAGCGCCGCGATCAGCAGCGGCAGACCATAGGACGGCAGCACCTGCTTGCCGTCCGGCGCCGGGTTGTACATGCCGACGACGGTGAGTCCGAGCGTGATCGCCAGCAGCACACCGCCGACGACGTCCACCTTCTCCGGCGTCGCCGACTTCTGTTTCGACGGCAGGCTGAAATGGATCATCACCATCGCGATCACAGCCAGCGGCACGTTGACCCAGAACACGGCCTGCCAGTGGTGGAACAGCCAGACCAGTGCGATGCCGTACATCGGGCCGAGCACGCTGCCCAGCTCCTGCGCGGCGCCGATCCCGCCCAGCACCGCTGCCCGGTTGCGGGCGGACCACAGGTCGGCCGCCAGCGCCAGCGTCACCGGGCAGCAGCGCGCCACTGGCGGTGCCCTGGATGACACGGCCGATCACCAGGACGCGTCAGGTCGGTCGGACATCGCCGTGATGACCGAACCCGATCGCGAAGCCCGCCAGGCTGACCTGCAGCAGCAACTTGCGGCCGAACCGGTCAGACGCCCGGCCCAGCAGCGGCATCGCCGCGATGTAGCCGAGCAGATAGCCGGTGACGATCGGCGTGACGCGCTGGATCTGATTGATCGCGATTCCGACGTCTTTCATGATGTCGGTCATGATCGTGACCACGACATAGGTGTCGAGGGCACCGAGCAGTACCGCGAGACTGCCCGCGGTGATCGCGATTCTGCGGCTCCGGCTCGATTGCATCGGCACGGCGCCCGTCATCAAACGGCGGGTTTGGTTACGGTGACCGGCTTGTCCCATTCAGACAACGTCATCTGAACAGCTGTTGCCGGCGGACGGCTCCAACTTCGCCTGCACGAGCTTGTGGTCGCCGTCCTTCGCGATCCACGCCGTGCCCGGCACCGGCTCGGTGGCGGCGATCGGCGGCGCGATCTTGTTGACCGCGTCGGCGCTGACCTGACCGGTCACCTTCACCGTCTCGACGCCGTTGATGGTCTCGGTGCTATCCGATTTCGGATCGCTGAAACTCGCCAGCACGTTGGCCAACCCGGTATCCGGGCTCAGGATGGCCGCGATGTCGTACACGTCGGCGGCCGGTCCCATATCGATGTAGCTGTCGCCGGAGAGCGCGACGTAGAGGCCTCCGTCGATGACGACGAAATTCGCGTCCACGGTGCTGCCCTGGAAGAGCAGCGTCGACTTGCCCTGGGCGGCGACGGCGGGACTCTGCGTCAGATCGCCGCCGAGGGTCTTGATCGGCAGGTCTTTGATCTCACCCTCCACCGCGAGCTCGAGGTGCACGCTCTTGAGCGCACGCGTCGCCGTGTTGGACTCCTTCAGCAGCGTGGCTGCGTCTGGCAGTGATTCGGACGACTTCTCCGATGATGAGGAACAGCCAGCAAGAAGCACTGCGGCTGCGAAAAGTGCGGTGAGAATTGGCCAAAGAGATCGGACTGCGTTTTTTGGGCGCGTCTGCATGAGTGCATCGTAGAGGGTGGCGATGGATACCCTGTTTGGCGTGTTCACAGGAATCGTCGAAGAGCTTGGCGAAGTCGTCGGCAAGGAAGACCTCACGGACGCCGCCCGGTTCGTGATTCGCGGACCGGTCGTCACCGCGGATGCCGGCCACGGCGACTCCATCTCCGTCAACGGCGTCTGCCTGACGGTGGTGGAAGTGCTGGCAGGCGGCGAATTCAGCGCCGATGTGATGAAGGAGACGCTGGACCGGTCGAGCCTGCGCGGTGTGGACGTCGGCAGCCGCGTCAACCTGGAACGGGCCGCGGCGCTCAACAGCCGCCTGGGCGGCCACATCGTGCAGGGCCACGTCGACGGCACCGGGCATGTGATTGCGCGCACACCTTCCGAGCATTGGGAGGTGGTGCGGATAGCGCTGCCGACCGCGCTGTCGCGCTACGTCGTGGAGAAGGGGTCGATCACGGTCGACGGGGTGTCGTTGACGGTCTCCGACCTGGGTCACGACTGGTTCGAGGTGTCGCTGATCCCCACGACTGTGCAGCTGACCACGCTAGGCCGGGCCAGGGTCGGCACCGACGTGAATCTCGAGGTGGACGTCATCGCCAAGTACGTCGAGCGGCTGATGACTCATGATGATGATTCAACCTAGGGTTATCTAGCTTGCCGTGAGTAAGGTGCCCGCGGCCCTGGGGTTCTAGGCAACAAAAGGCGAATACTCAACGCGCTGAAATCGGCGGGCGCGATAATAACGGCGGGCCGGGCGAGCAAAGGAAGTATCGAGATGAAGAAGCTGGCAGCAGCGCTTTTCACAGTCGCCGCGGCGGCTATCGCGCCGGTCGCCGCAGCGCCGGTGGCGCAGGCCGACATATGCGCGGGCGCGCACGGCCGCCATGTGGGGGTGGGTGGCTGCACCAATATCGCCGGTGACGTGGCTACCGGTGTAGCCATCGCCGCGGCCGATAACCCGTACATTCCTGGCGAGGTGCCCTGCTACACCGTCGAAGGTGTGCCGTACTACACCCCTCCGGGCGACCCCTGCTGATGCAGTAGGCGACTGGCAATAATCGCCTCTTCGTCGTGGTTCATACTGGATACGGCGACGATGGTTCCTGACCGGAACCGGCAAGGGTGGCGATGATGACCAGGTTGGACTCCGTCGAACGGGCGGTTGCCGACATCGCGGCGGGTAAGGCCGTGGTCGTCATCGATGACGAGGACCGGGAGAACGAGGGCGACCTCATCTTCGCTGCCGAGAAGGCCACCCCCGAACTCGTCGCGTTCATGGTCCGCTACACCTCGGGTTATCTGTGCGTTCCGCTGGACGGGGCGATCTGCGACAAGCTCGGTCTGCTGCCGATGTACGCCGTCAACCAGGACAAGCATGGCACCGCCTACACGGTGACGGTAGATGCGAAAGAGGGCGTCGGAACCGGGATCTCGGCGTCCGACCGCGCGACCACGATGCGAATGCTCGCCGACCCGAACAGCATCGCCGACGACTTCACCCGGCCCGGCCACGTCGTTCCGTTGCGGGCCAAGGGCGGCGGGGTGCTGCGCCGGCCGGGTCACACCGAAGCCGCGGTCGACCTGGCCCGCTTGGCCGGCCTGCAGCCTGCGGGTGCGATCTGCGAAATCGTCAGCCAGAAGGACGAGGGCGCGATGGCCCAGACCGACGAGCTGCGGGTCTTCGCCGACGAGCACGACCTCGCGCTGATCTCCATCGCCGACCTGATCGAGTGGCGCCGCAAGCACGAGAAGCACATCGAGCGCGTCGCCGAGGCCCGCATCCCGACCCGGCACGGTGAGTTCCGCGCGGTCGGCTACACCAGCATCTACGAAGAGGTCGAGCACGTCGCACTGGTCCGTGGCGACATCGCCGGGCCGCACGGCGACGGGCACGACGTGCTGGTGCGGGTGCACTCCGAGTGCCTGACCGGTGACGTGTTCGGATCCCGCCGCTGCGACTGCGGCCCGCAGCTGGATGCCGCGCTGGCGATGGTGGCCCGCGAGGGCCGGGGCGTGGTGCTGTATATGCGCGGCCACGAGGGCCGAGGCATCGGGCTGATGCACAAGCTGCAGGCCTACCAGCTGCAGGACGCCGGCGACGACACCGTCGACGCCAACCTGAAGCTGGGCCTGCCCGCCGACGCGCGCGACTACGGCATCGGGGCGCAGATCCTGGTCGACCTCGGCGTGCGATCGATGCGGTTGCTCACCAACAACCCCGCCAAGCGGGTCGGTCTTGACGGCTACGGCCTGCACATCATCGAGCGCGTACCGCTGCCGGTGCGGGCCAACGCCGAGAACATCCGGTATCTGATGACCAAGCGCGATCGAATGGGCCACGACCTGATCGGGCTCGACGACTACGACGAAGTGATGCCGGGCGAATTCGGCGGAGCCCTATGAGCGGAGGGGCCGGAGTCCCTGACCTGCCACAGCTCGACGCGTCCGACGTGACGTTGGCGATCGTGGCGAGCACCTGGCACGAGACGGTCTGCGACGCATTGCTCGACGGTGCCCGTAAGGTGGCCGCCGACGCAGGCATCGACAACCCCACGGTGGTCCGGGTACTCGGCGCGATCGAGATTCCCGTGGTGGCGCAGGCGTTGGCGGCCAATCACGACGCCGTCGTCGCACTCGGCGTGGTAATCCGTGGCGAGACACCGCACTTCGACTATGTCTGCGACGCCGTCACCCAGGGGCTGACCCGAGTGTCGCTGGATTCCTCCACCCCGGTCGCCAACGGTGTGCTGACCACCAACACCGAGCAGCAGGCGCTGGACCGGGCGGGCCTGCCCGACTCGAGTGAGGACAAAGGCGCTCAGGCCGCCGCGGCCGCGCTGTCCACCGCGCTGACGCTGCGCGATCTGCGCCGGCGGTCATGAGCGACTGGGATCTCGAGATTCGGCCGCACCTGACACCGTATTTCGCCTACGGCGCCGCCGCGATAATCCTGGCCGCCCATGTCACTGTCGGTGTGCTGCTGAAGATTTCGTCGACGGGGGTCATCTTCCAGACCGCCGACCAGGTGGCGATCGCGCTGCTCGGCGTCGTGGTCGCCGGGGCGGTTTTGCTGTTCGCCCGGCCTCGGTTGCGGGTCGGCGCACCGGGGGTGGCGGTGCGAAACCTGCTCGGCTACCGGCTGATTCCGTGGTCCGATGTTGTCGATGTGTCATTCCCGCGTGGCGCGCGCTGGGCACGCGTTGACCTGCCCGACGACGAGTACATCCCGGTGATGGCGATCCAGGCCGTCGACAAGGAACGGGCCGTCGACGCGATGGACAGCGTGCGCGGTCTTATGGCGCGCTACCGGCCGGACCTCAGCTCACGCTGAGGGACATCGCGACTTCGCCGCGGACGACGGCGCCGTCGCCCACCGGGGCGAAGCCGAGGCTTTCGTACACACCCTTCGCGACGGCGTTGTGCGCCGACACCCTGAGCGTGACCATGCGTGCCTTCCGGTCGCGGGCCCAGTCCACCGCCGCGGCGACAAGTGGTCTGGCCAACCCGTGGCCGCGGGCGGCGGGGTCGAGCCAAAGTGAGTACAGGTAAACGGTTTCGGCGTTCTCCTGTTGTGCACCGATCAGCCCCACCGGACGGTCGCCGAGCAGCGCGGCGAATTGTGCGTGGTCGCGGAGCCGCCTGCGCCATTGCGCAGCGGTGAAGGTCGACTCCTGCCGGTACTGGGGGTCGTCGGCGCCGAGGGAGTCGGTCAATGCCTGCAACCGCACGGTGGCGAACAGCCGCCAGTCCGATTCCGTCAGCCGGGTGACCCGTGCGGTCACCGCGGGTCGCCCATCACCAGCCCCTCGCGGCGCGGGTCCGCACCCCCAGCCCATCCCGGTGAACTCCGCACGATCGCCGACAAGCCGCTGGACTGGTCGGCAAGGTCGACCTGGTGGCCGAGCGCGCGTAAACCCTGGACCAGTGGGTCGTGGTCGCCGTTGTCGGCGATGTCGACGTTCGGATGCTCGCCACCGACGTTGGTCTTCGGCGAGTTCGCCGCCCCGAAGTCCACCATGCCCACCGCCTGCTGTGGATCCATTCCCCAATCAAGCATTCCCACAATGGTTTTCACGACAAATTGGATGATCACCGCACCGCCGGGCGAGCCCAGCGTCGCGACGAGCGGACCGCGGACATCGCCGGACTTCTCGAACATCAACGTCGGCGCCATCGTGCTGCGCGGCCGCTTACCCGGCTCGACCCGGTTGGGCACCGGCATGCCGTCGGGCCCGGCCGGCTCGGCGGAGAAGTCGGTCAGCTGGTTGTTCAGAATGAAGCCGTCGACCATGTGGTACGAGCCGAACGCCGACTCCACGGTGGTGGTCAGTGCGGCTGCGTTGCCCTGTGAGTCGATGACGCTGATCTGACTGGTGCCGTGCTCGGGGACTGGTACGGGGGTGGACGGCGAAGTCCCGAATTCGCCGGGTTTCGCGGTGCCCATGCTGCGCTGTTCGGAGATCAGGGCGGACCGCTCGGCCAGGTAGTTGCTGTTCAGCAGCGTGTTCGGGGTTCCACCCGGCAGCGGCACGAAATCGGTGTCTGCGACGTACTTGTCGCGGTCGGCGTAGGCCAGCCGCTCCGCCTCCGAGATCAGGTGCACACCCATCACTGAGGGTTTGCCCCCGTTGAGGTCCATATCGCTGGGTTTGTGCTCGTTCATCGCGAAGCGCTCGAGCATTCCGAGAGTCGCTGCCACCGCGATGCCGCCGGATGACGGAGGCGGCATGCCGCAGATCTCCTTGCCGCGGTAGGGGGTGCACAGCGGTTCGCGTTGCTTGGCGGTGTAGCCGGCCAGGTCTTCCATCGTCATCAGGCTTGGGGTGCGGCCACCGGCGGTGTCGGCGGCCTCGGCGATGATGTTGCGGGCAATGTCGCCCGTGTAGAACGACTGCGGGTCAGATGCGATGACACCCAGAGTTTTTGAGTACGCGGGATTGGTGAGTTTTGCTTCTGTGGTTTTGGGGCTGCCATCGGCGTTGAGGAAGTAATCGGCGGCCTCCGCATCGACACGCAACTGTGGTGCGGCGTCGGCGATGGCGGCGGCCAGCCTCGGGCTGAGGTCGAAGCCGTCGTCGGCCAGCGTGACGGCAGGGGCGAACAGGTCGCGCCACGCGGTCTTGCCGTGCGCTTTGTGGACATCCATCAGCAGTCGCAGGATGCCGGGCACGCCGATGGACCGCCCGGAGGCCCTGGCGTCGGGTTTGGGTTCGGTGCGGTCGGTGTCGGAGATCCAGCGCAGGTAGTTCTCCGTCGCCGCCGCCGGGGCGGTCTCCCTGCCGTCGTAGGCCTGCACGGAGTTCGCCTGGGCGTTGTAGTAGAGCAGGAACCCGCCGCCGCCGATTCCCGAGGACTGCGGCTCCACCAGGCCCAGCACCGCCTGGGCGGTGACCAGCGCGTCGGCCGCCGTTCCGCCGTCCCTGAGCACCTCGCAGGCCGCCCGGGTGGCCAGCGAGTTGGCGGTGGCGACCGCGTAGCGCGCGGTGTGCACGACGGTCATGTCCTTGCGGTAGCCGGTGGCGACCTCGGGGTTGGTGGAGATGTTGCGGGAGGTGGTCGGCGCACCGGCCGGTGCCGCTTCGGAGGTCTTCGGCGCCGGGGTGCCGTTCTCGACGATCGCGCACGGACCCGCCGCGGCGGGTGGCGCGTTCTCCTCGGCACCGCATCCGGCCAGCACCAAGACGATCCCCGCCAGCGGGGCCGCCACCTTTCGCAAGGACGGGATCCGCATCACTCGACGGTAGATCATCAGACCCGTCTGATACCGGCAGTAACCTGGAATCCGTGCCCGATCCTGCGACGTACCGACCGGCGCCCGGGTCGATTCCCGTCGAACCCGGCGTCTACCGGTTTCGCGATCCGCACGGCCGCGTCATCTACGTCGGCAAGGCCAAGAGCCTGCGCAGCCGGCTGAACTCCTACTTTGCCGACATCTCCGGGCTGGCACCGCGGACACGGCAGATGGTGATGGCGGCGGGCAGCGTCGAGTGGACGGTGGTCACCACCGAGGTCGAGGCGCTGCAGCTCGAATACAACTGGATCAAGGAGTTCGACCCGCGGTTCAACATCCGCTACCGCGACGACAAGTCCTACCCGGTGCTCGCGGTGACGCTGAACGAGGAGTACCCCCGGCTGATGGTCTACCGCGGGCCGCGCCGCAAGGGGGTCCGCTACTTCGGGCCGTATTCGCATGCCTGGGCGATCCGCGAGACGCTCGATCTGCTCACCCGCGTCTTTCCGTCCCGCACGTGTTCGGCGGGGGTCTTCAAGCGGCACAAGCAGATCGACCGCCCGTGCCTGCTCGGCTACATCGACAAGTGTTCGGCTCCGTGCATCGGTCGTGTCTCGGCCGAGGAGCACCGGAAGATCGTGCTCGGCTTCTGCGACTTCCTGTCCGGTAAGACCGACCGGCTGGCGCGGGACATGGAGCACCAGATGAACGAGGCCGCCGAGCAACTGGACTTCGAGCGGGCGGCGAGACTGCGGGACAACATATCTGCGCTGAAGCGGGCGCTGGAGAAGCAGACGGTGGTGTTCGGCGACGGCACCGACGCCGATGTGGTGGCCTTCGCCGATGACGACCTCGAGGCCGCCGTGCAGGTGTTCCACGTTCGCGGCGGTCGCGTTCGCGGGCAGCGGGGCTGGATCGTCGAAAAGTCCGGGGACCCCGAGGATTCCGGCCAGGCACACCTGGTTGAGCAATTCCTCACTCAGTTCTACGGGGATCAGGCTGAGCTGGACGGCGCGGCGGACGAGTCGACGAACCCGGTGCCCCGTCAGATTCTGGTGCCGGTCATGCCGCCCAACGCCGATGAACTCGAAACCTGGCTGTGCCAGCTGCGCGGGTCGCGGGTAGCGCTACGGGTGCCGATGCGCGGCGATAAGCGCGCGCTCGCAGAGACGGTCAAACGCAATGCGCTGGACGCGCTGACCCAGCACAAACTCAAGCGGGCCGGCGACTTCACCGCGAGATCTGCTGCACTGCAGAGTATTCAGGAGGCGCTTGGGCTGGCCGATGCTCCGTTGCGCATCGAGTGTGTCGACATCAGCCACGTCCAGGGCACCGATGTGGTGGCGTCCCTGGTGGTGTTCGAGGACGGTCTGCCGCGCAAGTCCGACTACCGCCACTACGCGATCCGGGAGGCTGCGGGTGGCGGACGCTCCGACGACGTAGCGTCCATCGCCGAGGTGACGCGGCGGCGGTTCGCTCGGCACGTATCCGACCTGCAGAACGCCAGCGTGCTTACCGCGGAAGGGAAATCGCGCAAGTTCGCCTATCCGCCGAACCTCTTCGTGGTCGATGGCGGCGCCCCACAGGTCAACGCGGCGGCGGGAGTTCTCGACGAGCTCGGCGTAACCGACGTCGCCGTCATCGGGCTCGCCAAGCGGCTCGAGGAGGTGTGGGTGCCTTCGGAGCCCGACCCCGTGATCATGCCCCGCAACAGTGAAGGGCTCTATCTGCTGCAGCGAGTGCGCGACGAGGCCCACCGATTCGCCATCACCTACCACCGAAGCAAGCGGTCCAAGCGGATGACGGCCTCAGCGCTGGATACGGTGCGCGGGCTGGGGGAGCACAGGAGAAAAGCGCTGGTCAGCCACTTCGGCTCGCTGGCCCGACTGCGGCAGGCCAGCGTCGAGGAGATCACCTCAGTGCCAGGCATCGGCGCCGCGACGGCGAAGGCCGTCCTGGAAGCCCTCGGTGTACCGGCCGATTCGTCAGCGCCCGCCTCGGTGATCGGCGATGATCAGACGAGGGCATCAGGATGACGGACCAGGGCACAGGTGAGGATTTGCGGGGGCAGGACGCGACCCGCGACATCGGCGCGGAATCGGGTATCGACGTCGTCCTGGTCACCGGGCTGTCGGGCGCCGGTCGCGGTACAGCGGCCAAGGTGCTGGAGGACCTTGGCTGGTATGTGGCCGACAACCTGCCACCCGAGCTCATCGCCCGCATGGTCGACCTGGGGTTGGCTGCGGGTTCACGCATCACCCAGCTGGCGGTGGTGATGGACGTGCGGTCCCGGGGATTCACCGGCGACTTGGATTGGGTGCGAACCGATTTGGCGACCCGCAACATCACGCCGCGGGTGTTGTTCCTGGAAGCCTCTGACGACATCCTGGTGCGCCGCTACGAGCAGAACCGCCGCAGTCATCCGCTGCAGGGCAACCAGACGCTTGCCGAGGGCATCGCGGCAGAGCGTGCCATGCTGGCGTCGGTGCGGGCGACGGCCGACCTGATCATCGACACCTCCGCCCTGCCCGTTCCTGCGCTGCGGGAAAGCATCGAAGGAGCCTTCGGCGGTGAGACGGTCGCGGAAACCAGCGTCACCGTGGAGTCGTTCGGTTACAAATACGGGCTGCCGATGGATGCCGACACCGTGATGGACGTCCGGTTCCTGCCGAACCCGCACTGGGTGGACGAGCTGCGCCGGCATACCGGGCAGCATCCGGCCGTGCGCGATTACGTGTTGAACCAGCCAGGCGCGGCGGAGTTCCTGGACACGTACCATCGGCTGCTTGAACTCGTCATCGAGGGATACCGTCGGGAAGGGAAGCGCTACATGACCGTTGCCATCGGTTGCACCGGAGGCAAGCATCGCAGCGTAGCAATGGCTGAGGCGCTGGCGGGACGGTTGCAGGGCGGTGACCAACTAACGGTGCGGGTACTGCACCGGGATTTGGGCCGCGAATGAGCTCGCGCATCGTCGCGCTGGGGGGCGGCCACGGGCTCTACGCCACGTTGTCGGCCGCGCGCAGGCTCACTCCGCATGTCACCGCCGTGGTAACGGTTGCAGACGACGGCGGATCATCGGGACGGCTGCGTAGCGAACTCGATGTGGTACCACCGGGTGATCTGCGAATGGCGTTGGCGGCCTTGGCATCCGACAGCCCGCAAGGACGCCTGTGGGCGACCATCCTTCAGCACAGGTTCGGCGGGAATGGCGCACTGGCCGGCCATCCCATCGGCAACCTGTTGATGGCCGGGCTAAACGAGGTTCTCGCCGATCCCGTTGCGGCACTTGATGAGTTAGGCCGCATCCTTGGTGTCAAGGGCCGGGTACTTCCGATGTGCCCGATCGCTTTGCAGATCGAAGCGGATGTCGCAGGCCTGGAATCGGATCCGCGGATGAGCCGAGTAATCAGTGGACAGGTGGCGATCGCGACTACGCCCGGCAAGGTCCGTAGAGTGCGGCTGCTGCCGAGCGACCCGCCGGCCACCCGGCAGGCGGTGGACGCGATCATGAGCGCCGACTTGGTGGTGCTCGGCCCTGGCTCGTGGTTCACCAGTGTCATCCCGCATGTCCTGGTGCCAGAACTGGCCGCGGCCCTGCAGGCCACCCCTGCGCGGAGGGCACTCGTGCTGAACCTGGCCGCCGAGCCGGGGGAGACGGCGGGCTTCTCCGTCGAGCGCCATATCCACGTGCTGGCCCAGCATGCACCTGGGTTTACGGTGAACGAAATCGTCGTTGACGCTGCTCGGGTGCCCAGCGAGCGGGAACGGGAGCAGCTCAGCCGCACCGCGACGATTTTGGGGGCGGTGGTTCAGTTTGCTGAGGTCGCCAGACCTGGTACACCTTTACATGACCCGGCGAGGTTGGCCGCGGCGTTGGAGGGTGTCCGCCTGCGCGGAATGCAGCCCGGTGGGACTCTCCAGCAGCCGACCGTTCCCACACCCGCCCGGATAGTTAACGGACCGAGAGGTGACGACCCGTGGCGATGACAGCCGAGGTCAAGGACGAGCTGAGCCGACTTATCGTCAATTCGGTCAGCGCGCGCCGTGCCGAGGTGGCATCGTTGCTGCGGTTCGCCGGGGGATTGCACATTGTCTCGGGCCGCGTCGTGGTCGAGGCCGAAGTGGATCTCGGCATCATCGCGCGTCGGCTGCGCAAGGACATCTTCGACCTGTACGGGTACAACGCTGTCGTTCATGTGTTGTCCGCCAGTGGAATTCGCAAGAGCACCCGGTATGTGGTGCGGGTCGCGAAGGACGGTGAGGCGCTGGCTCGTCAGACCGGACTGCTCGACCTTCGCGGTCGTCCGGTGCGCGGCTTGCCCGCACAGGTCGTCGGCGGCAGCGTGGGCGACGCGGAGGCGGCTTGGCGCGGCGCGTTCCTGGCCCACGGCTCGCTGACCGAACCCGGACGGTCCTCTGCGCTGGAGGTCAGTTGTCCTGGGCCCGAGGCGGCGCTGGCACTGGTCGGTGCCGCGCGACGGCTCGGCGTCAGCGCCAAGGCGCGGGAAGTCCGCGGCGCCGACCGTGTCGTGGTGCGTGACGGAGAAGCCATCGGCGCGTTGCTTACCCGGATGGGCGCCCAGGACACCAGGCTGACGTGGGAAGAGCGCCGGATGCGGCGCGAGGTGCGGGCGACCGCCAATCGGCTCGCCAACTTCGACGATGCGAACCTGCGGCGGTCGGCGAGGGCCGCGGTGGCTGCCGCGGCCAGGGTGGAGCGGGCGCTGGAGATCCTCGGCGACACGGTCCCGGATCATCTGGCGGCTGCGGGCAAGCTGCGTGTCGAACACCGGCAGGCCTCGTTGGAAGAGCTAGGCCGGCTGGCCGACCCGGTGATGACGAAAGATGCTGTCGCCGGCCGTATTCGGCGGCTGCTATCGATGGCAGATCGCAAAGCCAAGCAAGACGGCGTCCCCGACACCGAATCGGCCGTCACGCCGGATCTGCTCGACGACGCCTGATCTCGGCGCATATGGCCGGCGCAATGGCGCCCTGCTTTGTGACATTCTGTCGGCGTGTCGGCTCCGTCTGGGGTTGTGACGTTTCTGTTCACCGATATTGAGGGTTCGACCCGTCGGTGGGAGACAGACGCGGATGCGATGCGGTCGGCGTTGGCCGCGCATGACGAGGTGTTGCGGGCCGCGATCGAGGCGCATGGCGGCTTCCTGTTCAAGCACACCGGGGACGGCGTGGTTGCCGCTTTCGCGTCGCCGACGTCGGCCGTCGATGCGGCGGTTGCCGCACAGCGGGAGCTGGAGTTGCCGGTGCGAATGGGTGTCGCGACGGGCGAGGCCGACGCTGCAGGAGGGTGATTACTTCGGCGCGGTGCTAAACCGGGCGGCACGGGTGATGGCGGCCGGCCATGGTGGTCAGATCCTGGTGGCTGACTCGACGGCAGTCTGCTCAGCGGTGTTGAACTCTCGATTTGGGCCCGCGGCGGCTGCGGGATGTGTCAACTCCGGTCGGACTGTTTCAGGTGCGGGCGCAGGGTTACGTGAAGAGTTTCCGCCGTTACGTGCCCTCGATACGAGCCCGGGGAACCTCGGCCCGCCGACGACGAGCTTCTTCGGGCGCGATTCGGATGTCGGTGAGATCCGGCGATGCGCTGCGTGCACATCGATTGGTCACGCTGACCGGCGTCGGCGGGGTCGGTAAAACCAGGCTGGCGCTGGAGGTCGCCTCGCAACTGGGCAACGAATTCCCCGATGGGGTATGGGTTTTCGAGTTGGCAGCGGTGACCGATCCCGCCGCGTTACCTGAGCGGTCGCCGCGGTATTGGGTATCACGCCACAACCAGGCAAGACGGTCACGGAGTCGTTAGCCGTCGCGCTCGAAGGCAGAGTACGGCTTCTGGTGTTCGACAACTGCGAGCACCTCCTCGATGCCGCAGCCGACGTGGTCGAAGCTGTTCTCGGACAGTCGGCGACCGCGAAGGTGTTGGTCACCAGCCGTGAGGGACTCGGGCTCGCCGACGAGCAGTCGTGGCCGGTGCGATCGCTGGAAGCCGGACCCGCGGTCGACCTGTTCGTCGAACGTGCCGGCAATGTGGCGCCGGGTTGCGCACCGATCAGGTAGCGGTCGGAGAGATCTGCCTCGGCTCGACGGCATCCCATTGGCCATCGAATTGGCGGCATCGCGGATGGCATCGATGACGGCGACGGAGGTGCGTGATCGGCTCGGTGACCGATTCAGGCTGCTCGTAGGGTCGCGTCGGGGCCTCGAGCGCCACCAGACGTTACGTCATGCGGTGGCGTGGTCCTACGACCTGCTCGATGACCCGGAGAAAGACGCTGCTGAATCGGTGCTCGGTGTTCGCCGGCGGATTCGACCTCGAAAGTGCTTGCGCAGTAGCGGGAGTCGAGGATTCGGACGAGTTCGCAGTCTTGGATCTGTTGGACGCGCTGGTGCGAAAGTCGTTGCTCATCGCCGATAGTTCCGCGGGGCGGACGCGGTTTTCGATGCTGGAGACGATCCGCCAGTTCGCCGAGGAGCAACTCGTCGCTAGTGGCGCGGCTACGCAGGCGCGCACCGCGCATCCCGCCATTTCGCCAAGCGTGAAGCCGATCTCCTTTCCGCGCTGTGGGACAGTCCTCGCCAGCGTGAGTTCTACCGCTGGTTCACCGTCGAGCTGGCCAACCTGCGCACAGCTTTCCGCTGGGCGGCAGACCATGGTGACATCGACGTGGCAGGCAGCATCGCGACGCATGCGGGTTTCATCGGTTCTCTGTCCGAGAAGTACGAGCCAACAGCCTGGGCCGAAGAGCTCATCGAGCCTGCCGAGGCCGTCCACCATTCGAGTCTGGCTGCCTTGTACGTGATGGCGTCGCACTGCTACACGGCAGGACGGGTCGAGGACGGCCTCAATTACGTTGAGGCTGGCCGGAGATTGATGGCCGATGGCTGTTATGAGGTTCCGTTCGGCGTCGAGGGCTCGTTTGGCGCTGCTTACCTGGCCGCTGGGCAGCCTCAACAGTGGGTCGAATTGTGCCGGGACCAACTTGCGCGCGGCCGTGACACTCACACGATCAGCAAGTCATGTTTCGTGCTGGCGCTGGCTTTCGCGGGCTCCAGTGACGAGGCAATGGCGGCCGCCGGGGGATTGATCGATGCCGCCGAGGCCGTCGACAACCCGTATGTGCTCTCGTTTGCGCTGCTCGCCTACGGCATCGCTTTCCGGGGAGCGGAACCCGCCCGGGCGCGCGATGCGCTCCGCCGGGGCCTGCCGATCGCTCAGGACAGCGGCAACCGCGCAAATGAGTCGCACCTGGCAGGCGTCCTGTGCCAAATCGAAGCCGACTGCGGCGATCCGGTGGCGGCCCTCGAATACTCGACCCTTGCTATCCGCAATTATCACGACGCGGGGAACACCGTCATGCTGCGTAGCTCCCTCGCCGTCGTCTCCACGGTTCTCGACCGGCTGGGACGCTACGAGCCGGCGGCCACCCTCACCGGTTTCGCCCTTGGCCCGCTCACGACAGCCGCCTATCCAGAAATCAACCCCGCCATCACCCACCTCCGCGAGGTGCTCGGCGACCACACATACCAAGTGCTCGCCCGAAAGGGGGAGGCGATGACGATTTCCGCCATTGCGACATATGCCTACGACCAGATCGATCAGGCCCGAGCCGAAATCACCCAGTCGCCGTGATCGCCGAAACGCCTTAATCCGCGGTGACCGGACGCGTACGTACGCATGCCTGGGCCATAACTATTGGCGATTTCGCTGATGTTCCGTGCTGCGCGTCGCCGCATGCTGGCTAGCATGAGCGAAACTAGCTGGAGCGACGTAGACATGAGCGAGCTTCCAACCGGAACCGTGACGTTGCTGCTGGCCGACGTCGAGGGTTCGACCCGGTTGTGGGAGACCCAGCCCGAGGCGATGAAGTCCGCCGTGGAACGCCTCGACGAGACACTGTCGGAAGCGGTCGCCACCCACCGCGGTGTCCGGCCTGTCGAGCAGGGCGAGGGTGACAGCTTCGTCATCGCGTTCGCCCGCGCCGCCGATGCGGTGGCCTGCGCCCTGGAATTGCAACGTGCGCCGCTGGCGCCGATCAAGTTACGCATCGGCGTGCATACCGGCGACGTACATCTGCGCGACGAAGGTAACTACATCGGCCCGACGATAAATCGCACGGCCCGTCTGCGCGACCTGGCACACGGCGGACAGACAGTGCTGTCGGGTGCGACGGAACCGCTTGTCATCGACCAGCTCCCTGCGGACGTCACGCTCAACGACCTCGGCTCGCATCCGCTCCGGGACCTCCCGCGCCCGGAACGGGTTGTCCAGCTGTGCCATCCAGACCTACACAACGACTTCCCGCCGCTTCGGACCGCCCATCGGCTTGCCGCGGAACGTCTTCCAGCGCAGCTGACGAGTTTCATTGGGCGCCAAGCGGAAATGAGGGATATCCGGACCGCCATTGGCGACAACCGGCTCGTCACGTTGACCGGCGCGGGCGGCGCGGGCAAGACGCGCTTGGCGATACAGGTCGCCGCCGATATCGCGGCCGAATTCGCCGACGGCGTTTGGTATATCGACCTGGCGCCGGTCACCCATCCCGACGTGGTTTCAGTGACGGCGGCACGCGTGTTGGGCCTCCCCGACCAGCCAGGCCAACCGACAAGCGACGTGCTGTCCCGGTTCATACGTGATCGCCAGATGCTGATAGTGCTCGACAACTGTGAGCACCTGCTCGACGCCAGCGCCGAGTTGATCACCGTCCTGTTGGCCGGCGGCCCTGGGTTGACGCTTCTCACAACGAGTCGTGAACCGATCGGCGTGGCCGGCGAGGCGAGCTGGCGAGTGCCTTCGCTGTCACCGGCCGATGATGCGATCGAGTTGTTCAGCGACCGCGCTCGAAGGGTAAAGCCCGCCTTCCGCATCACCCCCGACAACGCCGAGACAGTTGCCGAGATCTGCCGCAGACTCGACGGTCTGCCGCTGGCGATCGAACTCGCCGCGGCACGGGTGCGCGCGCTCTCGCCGTCCGAGATCCTGGACAGCCTGCACGACACGTTCCGGCTCCTGACCGGAGGTGCCCGCACCTCTGTACGCCGCCAGCAGACGCTGCGCGCATCGGTGGACTGGTCTCACGAACTCCTGTCCGAGCCTGAACAGTTGTTGTTCCGCAGGCTGGCGGTGTTTCTTGGCGGGTTCGACCTCGACGCCGCCCAAGCTGTCGCCGGCGGCGGCGAGGCGGAGCGCTACCACGTACTCGACCAACTCACGCTGCTGGTGGACAAGTCGCTCGTAGTGGCCGAAGACACTGGGCACGGCACCCGCTACCGGCTGCTGGAAACCGTCCGTCAGTACGCACAGGAGAAAC
Source organism: uncultured Actinomycetota bacterium (assembly GCA_963713225.1). Taxonomy (GTDB): domain Bacteria; phylum Actinomycetota; class Actinomycetes; order Mycobacteriales; family Mycobacteriaceae; genus Mycobacterium. Next base: position 662,307 of record CAVQLB010000012.1, read on the forward strand.
TGCACGAGTCCCGCGAAGGCGACGACATACGAGGTCGCCACCGCGACCACTACACCGCGATGGCCGCGGTGCTGGACGCGACTGCGGGCAGCGGCTACCAAGAGCGCGTCGAGTGGGCGGAAGCCGAAATAGACAATCTGCGAGGCGCTTTCGCCTGGAGCCGAGAACGAGCGGATCACGAGTTGGCACTTGCGTTGGCGTCGTCGCTGCAACCACTGTGGTCGAGCACCGGCCGTGTGCAGGAAGGACTGACATGGCTGAGCGCCGCGCTTGCCGGCGATGACCCACTGAACGCCGACGCATCGGCTGCGCGCGTACGGGCTACCGCGGACAAGGCGCTGCTGCTGTCGTTTACAGGCTCGACCGAGGGCCGCGAAGAGGCCGAGCAGGCCCTGGCAACGGCACGGGAACTCGGTGACCCTGCGCTTGTGGTGCGGACCCTGACCTCCTGCGGTGCCCTCGCCAACCCGCACGACCGTGAGGTGGCCGGACCGTTCTTCGCAGAGGCGACCGAACTCGCGCGGGAGCTTGGCGATTCCCGGTCGTTGGCGCAGATCATCGCCCTCGACTGGATGACCGGTCGCGTTTTGGACGAACCCGCCGCGGCTCAAGCAGCTGCCGAGGAAGGACTTCGGATCGCGGAGGACATCGGCGACGGTTTCCTCTCTCGTCAGATGCGTTATGTGCTGGGCTGGGCGCAGGTCCTCCGCGGCGATTTGATCGGGTGCGCAGCCCTGCTCGGGGAATTGGTCGAAGAGTGCATCGAGGCCAACGATTTGATGTGGACGGTGGCCGGATCGACAACACGGGCATACACGTTGGCTTACCTCGGAGATGTTGCGAGCGCTCGGAGGGTGGCGGAGGAAGCCCTGGAACGCGCGTCCGCGTCGGTTGTGGGTTACATGGGAATTACCCACGCAGCGTTGGGCGCCTGTCACCTGGCCGCGGGCGATGCGTCCGCAGCGTGGGAAGCATATGAAGCCGCGCGCGAGCGCACCGCACTGGATCCCATGACCTCGGGGATATACACCTGGGCGCCGCTGGCCCCGCTGACATGTGGCGATCTCGCCGCGGCCCGTCGCTGGGCCGACGACGTGGTGTCGGTTACCACAGGCTGGAGCCTTGCGGCGGCCTTGACGTCGCGGTCACGTGTGGAGATCGCGCAGGGCGAGTTCGACGCCGCCGATCGCGATGCCTACGAGGCGCTGGAGTTGGCGGCCCACCTCGGGGGTGACATGGTGGTCCCGTTCGCACTCGACTGCCTTGCCGTTGTAGCGGCCGAAGGTGACAACCACCAATTGGCCGCGCGCCTCTTCGGCGCGGCGGGCGCAGCCCGTCAGCACATGAGCTTTGTGCGCTTCAAGATTCTCGACGAAAGCGACGAGTCCACGATCGCTGCCGTTCGGGAAGCACTGGGCGAGAACGACTTCGATGCAGCATGGGCCGAGGGTGCGGCGCTGTCGATCGAAGAGGCCGTCGCCTATGCGCTGCGCGGCCGTGGCGAACGCAAACGCCCCAGCAGTGGTTGGGCCTCGCTGACCCGCGCCGAACTCGACGTCGTGAAGCTTGTCAGTGAGGGCCTGGGCAACAAGGAGGTCGCCGCACGGCTGTTCGTCTCACCGCGCACGGTGCAGGCACACCTCACCCACGTCTACAACAAACTTGGGCTGACCTCGCGTGTGCAGCTTGCCCAGGAGGCAGCCCGACGCCGCTGAACTGCGGCCACAATGGAGCTTCGAGCTACCGTGAGCCCATGGCGACATTAAGAGTCGGGGCGGCTTTTCCCGATCCACCGTTCAACGGATTGCCCGACGACGGCGGGCTGGACATCGACCTGATGACCGAGATCGCCGACAAGCTCGGCATGGGCGTCGAATTCGTCCCGTACGAAGGATCCGACTTCAACGGCATTTTCGACGCGCTCAACTCCGGCGCCTTCGATTGCGTCGCCGCAGGAACGACCGTCACCCCTGAGCGGGAGAAGAAGGCGGCGTTCGCCCCGCCGTACCTCATCTCGGGTCAATCGCTGGCCGTCGACACCAGGCGGCTGCCCGACGTCCATTCGGTCGACGATCTCGAGGGCCTCACCATCGGCGTGCAGCAGGGCAACACCAGCGGGCCGATCGCCGAGAAGCTGGTCGCCGACGGTAAGGCGGCCGGCGTCCGCGCCTATGACTACGGCGACATCCGCACCGCTTTGCACGACCTCACCACCGGCGACTGCGACGTGTTCATGAAACTCGCCCCTGTGCTCACCGAGCTCGTGAAGCCGATCGCCGATGTCGAGGTGGTGCAGCGAGGCATCTCGACCGAGAACATCGCCGTCGGCGTCGCCGATCAGCGGCTGCTCGCCCGGATATCGGTCGCTCAGGCCGAGCTGGAGGAGGACGGCACGCTGCAGCGCATCAGACGGAAATGGCTGGGTAACCCGTATACCGACCAGAGCCTGGCGATGCTTTGACCAGCCTGCGCGTGACGGCACTCACAGCACTACGCTGAGCCTTGAGCATCAAGGCAAAAAAGGGAGAAATCTAGTGACCATCCGGGTTGGCGTTAACGGCTTCGGCCGCATCGGACGCAACTTCTACCGGGCCCTTGCGGCGCAGAAGGCAGAGGGCAAGAGCACCGACATCGAGATCATCGCGGTCAACGACCTCACCGACAACGCCAGCCTGGCGCACCTGCTCAAGTTCGACTCGATCCTGGGCCGCTACCCCGAGGACATCACCCTCGAGGGCGACGACACCATCGTCATCGGCAGCACGAAGATCAAGTCCCTCGAGGTCAAGGAGGGCCCGGCGGCCCTGCCGTGGGGCGACCTCGGCGTCGACGTCGTCGTCGAGTCCACCGGCATCTTCACCAAAGCCGACAAGGCCAAGGGCCACCTCGACGCCGGAGCCAAGAAGGTCATCATCTCGGCGCCCGCCACCGACGAGGACATCACCATCGTGCTCGGCGTCAACGACGACAAGTACGACGGCAGCCAGAACATCATCTCCAACGCCTCGTGCACCACGAACTGCCTCGGCCCGCTGGCCAAGGTGCTCAACGACGAGTTCGGGATCGTCAAGGGCCTGATGACGACCATCCACGCCTATACGCAGGACCAGAACCTGCAGGACGGCCCGCACAAGGATCTGCGTCGCGCCCGCGCCGCCGCGCTCAACATCGTGCCGACCTCGACCGGTGCCGCCAAGGCGATCGGTCTGGTGCTGCCCGAGTTGAAGGGCAAGCTCGACGGCTATGCGCTGCGCGTGCCCATCCCGACGGGTTCGTGCACCGACCTGACCGCCGAGCTGAGCAAGTCGGCCAGCGCCGACGAGATCAACGCCGCGATGAAGGCCGCTGCCGACGGACCGCTGAAGGGCATCCTCAAGTACTACGACGCCCCGATCGTGTCCAGCGACATCGTCACCGACCCGCACAGCTCGATCTTCGACGCCGGGCTGACCAAGGCGATCGACAACCAGGCCAAGGTCGTGTCGTGGTACGACAACGAGTGGGGCTACTCCAACCGGCTGGTCGACCTGGTCGCGCTGGTCGGCAAGTCGCTGTAGTCGTGGCCGAGCTGTCCGTCCCCACGCTCGACGATCTACTCGCAGAGGGTGTTTCGGGCCGCGGCGTTCTCGTTCGCTCGGACCTGAACGTCCCGCTCGACGACGACGGCACCATCGGCGACCCCGGCCGGATCATCGCGTCGGTACCCACGCTGAAGGCGCTGTCGGACGCGGGCGCGAAGGTGGTCGTCACCGCGCACCTCGGCAGGCCCAAGGACGGCCCGGATCCGAAGTTCTCGCTCGCCCCCGTTGCGGCCGCGCTGGGGGAGCAGCTGGGTCGTCACGTCCAGCTGGCGGGCGATGTGGTCGGGTCCGATGCGCTGGCCCGCGCCGAAGGACTGACCGACGGCGACATCCTGCTGCTGGAGAACATCCGCTTCGACCCGCGCGAAACGAGCAAGGACGACAAGGAACGGCTCGCGTTGGCCAAGCAGTTGGCCGAGCTCGTCGCCGCCCCGGACGGTTCGCCCGGTGCATTCGTGTCCGACGGCTTCGGTGTGGTGCACCGCAAGCAGGCCTCCGTGTACGACGTTGCGACCCTGCTGCCGCATTACGCGGGCACGCTGGTGGCCGCCGAGATCAAGGTGCTCGAGCAGCTCACCAGCTCGACCGAGCGGCCCTATGCGGTGGTGCTCGGCGGATCCAAGGTCTCCGACAAGCTGGCGGTCATCGAGTCGCTTGCGAAGAAGGCCGACAGCCTCGTCATCGGCGGCGGGATGTGCTTCACCTTCCTTGCGTCACAGGGTGTTTCGGTCGGCACCTCGCTGCTCGAGGAGAGCATGATCGACACCTGTAGCAAGCTGCTGGACACTTACGGCGACGTGATCCATCTGCCCGTCGACATCGTCGTGGCCGAGAAGTTCGCAGCGGACTCCCCGCCGGAACGTGTGCCCGCCGACCAAATCCCCGAAGGGAAGATGGGCCTGGACATCGGGCCCGGCTCGGTGAAGCGGTTCACCAACCTGCTGTCCAACGCCAAGACCATCTTCTGGAACGGCCCGATGGGCGTGTTCGAGTTCCCCGCGTTCGCCGACGGCACCAAGGGTGTCGCCGAGGCCATCGTCGGCGCGACCGAGAAGGGCGCGTTCAGCGTCGTCGGCGGCGGCGACTCGGCGGCGGCGGTGCGCCAGCTCGGCCTGCCTGAGGACGGCTTCTCCCACATTTCCACCGGTGGCGGGGCTTCACTGGAATACCTTGAGGGCAAGACGCTGCCTGGCATCGACGTGCTGGGAAACTCTTGAGCCTCCTGAAGGGGAAGTAATGAGCCGCAAGCCGCTGATCGCAGGCAACTGGAAGATGAACCTCAACCATTTCGAAGCGATCGCACTGGTGCAGAAGATCGCCTTCTCGCTCCCGGACAAGTACTTCGACAAGGTCGATGTCGCGGTGCTGCCGCCGTTCACCGACCTGCGCAGCGTGCAGACCCTCGTCGACGGCGACAAGCTGCGGTTGACATACGGCGCTCAGGACTTGTCGCCCCACGATTCGGGCGCCTACACCGGCGACATCAGCGGCGCTTTCCTCGCCAAGCTGGGCTGCACATACGTGACGGTCGGCCATTCAGAGCGCCGGACCTACCACTGCGAGGATGACGCACTGGTCGCGGTGAAGGCGGGCGCCGCGTTCAAGCACGATCTGATTCCGATCGTCTGCATCGGCGAGCAGCTTGAGGTTCGCGAGGCAGGCAACCACGTGGAACACAACATCGAGATGCTGCGCGGTTCCCTTGCCGGGCTGTCGGCCGAACAGATCGGCCAGGCCGTCATCGCGTATGAGCCGGTGTGGGCGATCGGCACCGGCCGGGTGGCCAGTGCAGGCGATGCGCAGGAGGTCTGCAAGGCCATCCGCGATGAGCTTGGCAACCTGGCGTCTGCACAGGCGGCCGCTGGGATCCGGGTGCTCTACGGCGGCTCCGTGAACGCCAAGAACGTGGGCGAGATCGTCGCCCAGGAGGACGTCGACGGCGCGCTGGTCGGGGGCGCGTCGCTCGACGGCGAGCAGTTCGCCACCCTGTCGGCCATCGCTGCTGGTGGGCCCCTGCCCTGACCACCCGTATCGACCCGGTATTCTGGCCGCCATGGAATTGGGCCTGCAGATCACGCTGATCGTCACCAGCGTCCTGGTGATTTTGCTCGTGCTGCTGCACCGCGCCAAGGGTGGCGGCCTGTCCACCCTGTTCGGCGGCGGCGTTCAGTCCAACCTGTCGGGGTCGACGGTGGTGGAGAAGAACCTGGACCGATTGACGCTATTCGTCACCGGCATCTGGATTGTCTGCATTATCGCCGTCGCGCTACAGATCAAGTACGGCGCTTAGCCCAATCCCGTCATCACGACGGGGGCAGGATCAGGTGCGGCGCCTGCGCCGGCGGTCCTGATTGCAGGCTGTCGTCGCACGGCCCGCTCTCCGGGGAGAACTGCCCGGGATGCGACTGATCTGCTGACACATAGGCGCTCATCCCGCACGGCACCTGGGCAACCGCTGATAGCGGCGCCAGGGCGCCGCTGAATGTCATCGCTGCCGCGCAGAGCACGGCGGGCAGCAGTCGCTGAATGATATTCACCTGCCATCCGGCCTCGACCGGTGTCAATAGCGTGCGCCTGTTATGCGATCAGGTCAAGGAAAGTCGCCGTTGAGCAGGCTTGACGCATCTGTGATTCAGTAGGTATTGCCCGCCACGGGGCCCGTCACCCGAGAGGCTTTATGAATACTCCGCAAGGGCCGCAGCCGTATCGGCACAATCAACCACCACCGCCGCCGCCGCAACATCGGCAGCCCTACGGGCCACCGCCGCAGCACCGATATCCGCCGCCTCCGCCGCCGCAGCAGTACCGGCCGCCGCCACCTCCGCACTACTACGCCCAACCGCCTGCGCCTCACCAACCCCAACCCCACGGGAATCCATATGGGCAGGCCGGCGAGGGTATCGCCGTCACCACCCACTTCTTTCCGCTGGCGTGGTTGCTGTTCTTCTTCAAGCCGAATATCACTGTCGACGGGCAGGAGATGCCGGTCGCGGGCTGGGGCGCACGGTGCTGCCCGCGCGTCCCGGTCAACACCAGGTGAACGTTCACGTGCCGTACTTCCTGCCGCCGAAGCTGGGTCCCGCGGACACCACGGCGGATGTCCGTCCAGGGCAACTCGCCGAACTCGAGTACAAGGCACCCCTGTGGTCGTTCAGTGCCGGCTCGCTTGGTGCCGGCCCGCAGCAGTACAACGGCGTCGGCATCACCATCGCGGTCGTGGCCATACCGTTCGCGATCCTGTTCTTGGTGATCGTTCTCACAATCTTCATGGCCGCAATCTGAGCAACGCCGTTCCCGGACTGCACGGTCCTTCGGGGTCGCCGATACTTGGGTAATGGCTGACGGTCCCGACATCTCGCTGGCGCCGATCGGCTCCGTGCGTCGCACCAAGACGGGGCGTGAGGCGACCGAGCCGATGCGTGAGGACATTCGGCTTCTCGGCACCATCCTCGGTGACACTGTCCGGGAGCAGAACGGCGAGGAGGTGTTCGACCTCGTCGAGCGGGCCCGGGTGGAGTCGTTCCGGGTGCGCCGTTCCGAGATCGACCGCGCTGAGCTCGCCGGAATGTTCGACGGCATCGACATCCACCAGGCCATCCCGGTCATCCGCGCCTTCACACATTTCGCGTTGCTGGCCAACGTCGCCGAAGACATCCACCGGGAGCGCCGCCGTGACGTCCATGTGTCGGCGGGCGAGCCGCCGCAGGACAGCAGCCTGGCGGCCACCTACTGCAGGCTCGATTCGGCGGACCTCGACTCCGCGACCGTCGCCGAAACGCTGACAGGTGCGCTGGTATCACCGGTGATCACCGCGCATCCCACCGAAACGCGTCGCCGTACGGTCTTCGACACCCAGCACCGCATCACCGAGTTGATGCGGCTGCGCCTGCACGACCACGCGTACACCGCGGATGGCCGTGACATCGAAACCGAACTGCGCCGCAACATCCTGACGCTCTGGCAGACCGCATTGATCCGGTTGTCCCGGTTGAAGATTCAAGACGAGATCGAAACCGGTCTGCGTTATTACCCAGCGGCTTTTCTTGAGGTCATCCCGCAGGTGAACGCCGAAGTGCGCGCAGCGCTGCAGGCTCGGTGGCCCGACGCGAACCTGCTCGAGGCGCCGATCCTGCGGCCCGGGTCCTGGATTGGCGGTGATCGCGACGGCAACCCGAACGTCACCGCCGACGTCGTCCGGCTGGCCACTTCCCGCGCCGCCTACACCGCGCTTGCACACTATTTCGGCGAGATCACCGCGCTGGAGGAAGAGCTTTCGATGTCGGCGCGACTCGTGAAGGTCAGCGACGAATTGGTTGCGCTGGCCGACGCGTGCGACGAGCCCGCGCGCGCCGACGAACCGTATCGGCGCGCGCTTAGGGTCATCCACGGCCGGCTCACCGCGACCGCGCAGCAGATCTTGGACGACCAACCCGAGCACGAGTTGGATCTCGGTCTGCAACGCTACGAAACACCTGCGGAGCTGCTGTCCGATCTTGATGTCGTCGACGCATCGCTACGAGCCAACGGCAGCGCGGTGCTCGCCGACGATCGGTTGGCACGGTTGCGGGAAGCCGTGCACACATTCGGTTTTCATCTGTCGGGCCTGGACATGCGGCAGAACTCCGATGTACACGAGGAGGTCGTTGCCGAGCTGCTGGCCTGGGCCGGCGTGCACCCCGATTATCGATCGCTGGCCGAGCCCGACCGCGTCGAAATCCTGGTGGCTGAGCTCGGCACGCGGCGGCCCCTGATCGGCGACGGTGCCGAATTATCGGAGCTCGCACGCAAGGAACTCGACATTTGCATCGCCGCCGCCCGTGCGGTCGCCATCTTCGGCCCGCTGGCGGTGCCCAATTACGTCATCTCGATGTGCCAGTCGGTATCGGACATGCTCGAAGCCGCAATGCTCTTGAAGGAGGCCGGCCTGCTGGACGCCTCCGGGGTTGAGGCATACAGCCCGGTGAGCATCGTGCCGCTGTTCGAGACGATCGACGATCTACAGCGTGGCTCATCGATTCTCGAGGCGGCGCTTGATCTTCCGCTGTACCGGTCGATGGTGGCATCGCACGGGGACAGCCAGGAGATCATGCTCGGCTACTCCGACTCCAACAAGGACGGAGGATACCTGGCTGCCAATTGGGCGTTGTATCGCGCCGAGTTGGACCTCGTCGAATCCGCAAGTAAGACCGGAATCCGGTTGCGGCTCTTCCACGGTCGCGGCGGCACCGTCGGCCGCGGCGGCGGCCCGAGCTACGACGCCATCCTGGCGCAGCCGCCGGGAGCGGTGAACGGCTCGCTGCGGATAACCGAGCAGGGCGAGGTCATCGCCGCCAAGTATGCCGAGCCCCGGATCGCGCACCGCAATCTGGAGACGCTGCTGGCCGCGACCCTGGAAGCATCGCTTCTCGACGTCGAAGGTCTTGGCGACGCCGCAGGGCCCGCCTACGAGGTGCTCGACGATCTGGCCGCGCGCGCTCACCGCGCCTACTCCGAATTGGTCCATGAGACACCTGGTTTCGTCGACTACTTCAAGGCATCAACTCCGGTAGGCGAGATCGGGTCGCTGAACATCGGCAGCAGGCCGACATCGCGCAAGCCCACGACGTCGATTTCTGACCTTCGGGCCATCCCATGGGTGCTGGCCTGGAGCCAGTCGCGCGTCATGCTGCCCGGCTGGTACGGCACCGGGACGGCGTTCGAGGACTGGATCGCCGAGCAGGACGGACGACTGGAGGTATTGCAGGATCTCTACCGGCGTTGGTCGTTCTTCCGGACCGTGCTGTCCAACATGGCGCAGGTGCTGTCCAAGTCGGACATGGGTCTGGCCGCGCGATACGCGGAGTTGGTCGAGGATGAAGCGCTGCGGCGGCGGGTGTTCGACAAGATCGTCGCCGAGCACGAGCGCACCATCCGGATGCACCAGCTGATCACCGGGCACGACGACCTGCTTGCCGACAACCCGGCGCTCGCCCGGTCGGTATTCAACCGCTTCCCGTATCTGGAGCCGCTCAACCACCTCCAGGTGGAGTTGCTTCGGCGATACCGCTCAGGCGATGACGACGAACTGGTCCAGCGGGGCATTCTCTTGACGATGAGCGGCCTCGCCACCGCGTTGCGCAACAGCGGGTAGTCAGCGGCTGATCGCCGAGCATCATTGACACTTTCGCGTCGAGGTGTAAGAGTCAGACCCGCTTAAATGAAAACATGGTTTTCATTTAATGTGCCCAGACACCGGCGAAGGCGGACACGATGACGGACGCGAATCCCATGGCGTGGCTGCCGCACTCCATCGCCGAGGCCGCGCTGTCCGGTGGCGGCGCCGACGTCGATCTGCCCACGGCCTGGACCCACCTGCTGGAACGGCTCAAGACCGCAGGCGAACTCGTCGCATCAGATCCGGTGAACCGCAATCGCATCGACTACGCATCGGGGATGCGCCATCTGATGGTGTTGCTCGCGGTCGGCGTCGACGAAGCCCTGCGGGTCGATCCCGACCCGGTGCTCGCGGTTGAACGCACCAGCACCGACGACATCCTGACCTGGGGGATGGAATGCCCCGACTGCATCTACCTGCGGGCCACGCTCCGCGGCGGTGAGACGTACCGGTTGTACGGCAATCGGGGGACCGCCCGGTACGTGGGCCTGCAGACCATGGACGGGATCGCATCGACGACGAATTACCTGGTCGACGATCTCGACGTCGATGCGGACGGCAACTTCGAGGCGATACTGTCCGCCGACGAGCACGAGGGCAACTGGCTCAGGATCCAGGGCGAACACCCGACGTTCGTCGTACGGCACTTTTTCTACGACTGGGAAACCGAGAAGCCATCGTCGTTGCAGATCGAGCGCGTCGGTACGAAGGTCGACCCGAAGGACCGCTCGGTCGATTTGGATGTCGCCGTGTCTCGCCAGTTGTATGCGTTGGGGGATTTCGTCCACGACAACCTGAAGTTCTTCCTGGATTTCAATGCGGGGCCGCCGATCAACGGGTTCATGCCGCCGATCGATCGCTCGGCGATCGGCGCCGCCGCGGAGAACCGCCCCGTCATTGGTCGTTTCGAACTCGAACCGGACGAAGCGCTGATCCTCGAGGTCGAGCCGCCGAAGGGGGTCTACTGGAGTTACTCGCTTGGAAATCAATGGTGGGAGACCATCCACTACGGCCGCCACCAGTCCAGCCTCAACGCGCACCAGGCCAACATCGATTCCGACGGCGTTCTCCGTGTCGTCGTCAGTTCGCGTGACCCAGGGGTGGCGAATTGGCTTGATGCGGCGGGACATAGCAACGGTGCGATGATTCTGCGCTGCGTGCGAACGGAATCTGCGCCGACGCCGACGGCTCGAGTCGTGAAGTTCGCCGATGTCGAATCGGAGCTGCCTGCGGAGACCAAAAGGGTCACCGCGGCGGAGCGGGCCGAGATCATCGAGGCGCGTCGCCGCGCCGTGCACGAAAGGTTCAGTGCGTGAGTTTCTCTGTTAACGACCTCGAAAACGGTGCGCGGGAAGCGACCGGCCTGGAGGACTTCGGCTCGCCCTACTACCGCGAAGGTCTGGAGCGCACCGTCGAGGCGTTGAACACCGAAGCCGATCTGAACGACCTGGGCAACGTCATTCAGCATGCGACGATCAGCAATGCCCTGATCCAGCGGTTGCGGATCATCGACACACACAAGCAACATCCGGAGATCGACGACGAGGTCGTCGGCGGGCCGGTATTCGTCATCGGGCTACCGCGCACGGGTACCACGGCTTTGAGCCAGCTGGTGGCCAGCGATCCACAGTTCCGGTCGTTGCGGATGTGGGAGTCGCAGGCGTGCACGCCACCGCCGGAGACGGCCACACAGCACACCGATCCCCGCATCGCTGCAGCCGCAGAGGGAATCGCGATGATGGACAGCATGTTTCCGCGCATGAAGACCATGATGAACTCGGAGCCGGAAGCGCCCACCGAGTGTCAGGACCTGATGGGAATGAGCTTCCGTACCTTCCATTTCGATGGCGTGGTAAGGGTGCCGGGCTATCTGTCATGGCTGATGCAGTGCGATATGCGGGAGACATACACCTTTCACCGGCAGGTGCTCAAGCTTCTTCAGTGGCATTGCCCGCCGACACTGTGGCATCTGAAGACACCGGTGCACATGTTCGCGCTCGACGCGCTCGTCGAGGCATATCCGAATGCCAAATTTCTATGGAGTCATCGTGATCCGACGAAAGTGCTGGCATCGGTCTGCAGCTTGATCGCCTACGTCCGGAGCTGGAGCAGCGATCGCGACGATGCGAAGGAACTCGGCGCCGAGCAGTTGGACTGTTGGGCGGAGGGCGTCCGGCGCGCGATGGACTTCCGGACGCGCGTCGGTGACAACCGATTCGTCGACGTGTCGTTCGCCGAACTGCAGACCGACCCCGTCACCACCCTGGAATCCAGCTATTCCCAACTCGGGCTGACCCTGTCCGCGGCGGGACGCACTCGGGTACAGGAGTGGGCCGACGGGCATCAGCCGGGGTCGCGCGGCGAGCACAGCTACGAGCTGGCCGATTACGGGCTGACACCGGAGCAGGTGCGCGAGCGGTTCGCCGACTATCTCGCGGCATACGACGCGACGGCATGAAGTCGCGGTGACCTCTCCGATGACGTCAGGCGTCAAACGCCAGCGCAAGAAGCTGGCTCCCGATCCCGGGGTACGAAATGCACTGCTGGCTGCGGCAGCCGAAGTCGTTCGCGAGGAGGGGGTTCGAAGTCTCAATGTGGCGCAGGTGCTCGACCGCGCGCAGCTGAGCACTCGGGCGTTCTATCGGCACTTCGATTCGAAGGATGACTTGGTCGCAGCCGTGTTTCTGGACATGGCACGGGTGGAGACCAGGCGACTGAAACGGAAGATGGCCGCAGCGCCTGATCCAACGGCAGCCGTAGTGGCCTGGATCGACGGACGGTTGGACCTGGCGTTCAACGATTCGATCCGATCCGACCTGCGCCAGATGTCACTCGAGGCGCAGACGCAGATGTTCGCGTCGCCCGAGCTGGTGGGAGACGCCTACGGTGAGATTCTGAAACCGCTTGTCCAACAGCTCGAGCTCGGCAATCGTTCCGGCGTCTTTCCGGGCATCGATCCCACGGCCGACGCGCTGTCGATTCACGGCGCGATCTGGGCAAGCGTCGAACGGCAATGGTCGACCGCAGAGTGCGATCGAGCCGCCGTACGCGACGACGTCGTGCGCTTCTGCTTGCGCGGACTCGGTGTCACGTTGACTGACGGAAGGTAGAACGGATGGATCTGGGCTTGGCCGGCGCAACGGCCGTGGTGACCGGCGGCAGTAAAGGCATGGGCCTCGCGATCGCGACGACGTTTGCGGAGGAAGGTGCGAAGGTCGCGGTGATGGCAAGGGGCGCTGAGGCTCTGGGTGAGGCCGAGGAGGTGCTTCGTGCCGCGGGTTCACCGGATGTCGTCGGACTCAGCGTCGATATGTCGGACGCCGACTCGATCGCGGCAGGCTTCGACTCGATTTCGCAGCGGTGGGGTCAACTCAACAGCCTGGTCCACACCATCGGGCCGGGCGACGGCTACTTCGAGGAGATGACCGACGACCAGTGGGATCACACCTTCGCGCTGGGCACGATGTCCGGCGTGCGATCGATCCGCGCCGCGCTGCCGATGCTGCGGAAATCGGAGTGGGCGCGGATCGTCACGCTGTCGGCGCATTCGATTCAGCGGCAGAATCCGCGGATCGTGGCTTACACCGCGTCCAAGGCGGCATTGAGCAGTGTCACGAAGAACCTGTCCAAAAGCCTTGCCAAGGACGGCATTCTGGTGAACTGCGTATGTCCCGGCACAATCGTCACGGCGAGCTTCACGGAGAACCTGAAGGATTTCCTCGCCGCTGACGGGTTGGATGCGTCGGATCCCAAGGACGTGATGACGTGGATCGACAACAACTTTCATCAGCCGTGCGACCTGGGACGCGCAGGCCTGCCCGAGGAGATCGCGTCCATCACTACCTATCTGGCGTCCAAGCGCAACGGATATGTCACCGGAGCGACGGTCAACGTCGACGGCGGTTCGGATTTCGTCTGACGTAGTCGACCGGACACCGATCTGCCGCGCGAGCCACTCCGCCGATCTGCTCGGGTACCGGGCGAGGATAGGAGGCCCAGCGCGGGGTCATCCGGTAGTGGCCGAACAGTCGCGTCATCGCCGACGTCATCGCCGCCAGCGAGAACGGCTGGGCCGGACAGGAATGCCGTCCGTGCCCGAACGCCGTCACCAACATCGGCGAAGGCAAGCCATCCTGTTCGGCAAGCCGGTGTCGGTGCCAGCGGTCGGGGTGCCAGTGCTCCAGGCCGGGTGCGACCGAGGTGTTCAGCAGCGGCAACAGCGTGGCGATGATCCAGCCGGCTGGCACCCGATACGTCACATCGCCGGTGTCGAGGTCGACCGGAGTCAGCACCGCCCGCGACATGATCGAGCGTTGCGCCAGCCGCGTGCTCTCCAAGGCGCAGCGTTGCGCCAGTTCGCCGTCACCGCCGACCACGGCGTTCAGTTCGGCGGGGTGCTCGAGCAGGTCGACCATCGCCCAGCCGAGTGCGGCCATCAGGTTGGACATCGAGGCGATGTGGATCAGAGCGACGTCCAGGCCGATTCCGCGGATCCGGTCCGCACCGGACTCCGACGACCAGGCCTCCACGATTCGGCTGAAAAGAGCGGCGTCGCCCTGCTCCCCGGAGTCCAGCCGGTGCACCGCTGCCTCCACGACCGCGACCACCTCTTCCAATGCCGATCGTTCGGCCCGCTTGTCCGACGCGGCGACGGCCGCCATGGCGTCGGGATGGACGAACGCATCCGAGCCGTCCAGGGTGTCGAACGCCGACACCAGCCGCTCGAAGGCGTCGGCCTCGGCCGATCCCGGCCCCGCCCAGGAAGCCAGCCCCATCCGGTGCCCGATCCTGCGGGTCAGATCGAAAAGGTCCACCGAACCGCCGGAACCCAGTTCGGCCACCGTTTCGTTCAGCGCCCAGTGCAGATTGGCGAGGTATGCGGCAACGTCGTCGCGCCGGAACAGGGAATTGGGAAGGACTCGCCTGCCGACAAAGATGTCATCCGGAAGCTTGCGCCGGAGCATCAGGTAGTCGGCCACACCCTTGCTCGCCTTCTCCTCGGCAAGCGCATAGAACGATTCGACGCCGGTGGGGGAGAAGGTGAACAAGAAATGGTCGCCGCCGCTGTTCACGACAAATGTGTCGCCGCGCTGGGCCCGAGCCGCGGCGATCGCGGCGACCGCGTCGTCGACGGGAACGTCCCACGGCAGCCCCGTGCCCTCGGCAACTGGTGGAAGCGGCGTCGGGAAGCTGTCCGGCACTAGAGCCTGGTGGTTCGACGCACCGCGTTGATCGCACCGCGCACCGCCGATTCGGTTGCCGCTAGTGGCGCAACCGCGGCTTCGCCGATCCCGACGATGCGTTCGACGCGCGCGACGATGGCCTCCAGCCGGTCGACCACCGCATTGAGGCGAGGTGCCAGCTCGTTGATGCGGCTGATCGTGTCGTTGAACCGCTCCAGGGTGGCATCGAGATTGCCGGTGGAGTTGTTCAGATCCTCCAGGGTTTCGGCCAGCCCGGCCAGGACAGCGTCGACCTGGTCGACCGTGACATCGGCGTTCAACGCCGCCTGTGCCAGTTTCTGGATTCGCTCCCGGCCGCTGCGGGCACCGGCTCTGCCGCCCTTGTCTGCCATGACGGTCATTTGACCACACGAGCGCGGACGGGAGGAGCGGAAATTAATGACACGGAACCGTCGTGGCCGACGGAGCGTCTGACCTCCATGCAGCGCAGACAGTGCCAGTGCGATCCCCGCGAAGTCGTCACGATGTGCGCCGATGCGGCGCGTGCAACGGCCGACTACATCGCGGGGTATGCCGAGGGACTGGCCGACAACGGCGACTAGAGCTTGCTCGCCGCCTCGTCGTCGAGCAACCACACCGTGGCTTCGCGACCTTTGGCCCCTGCGGCGGGCACGTCGTCGGGATCGGCGCCGCCGACGGCCGCGGCCACCGCATCCGCCTTCTCGGCGCCGGCCACGACCAGCCATACCTCCCGCGACCGCTGAACGGCGGGCAGTGTCAGGGTGATTCGTCGCGGCGGTGGCTTGGGGGAGTCAGCCACGCCGACCACCAGCCGACTGGTTTCGCGGACCGCAGGAGTGTGCGGGAAGAGCGAGTTGATGTGGCCCTCGCCGCCCATGCCGAGTAGGTGGACATCGAAATTCGGTGCTGGTTCAGCGTCGTCGGCGTTGGCGGCAAGCACCTGCTCGTATGCCAGCGCTGCGGCGTCCAGGTCGTCACCGAACTCGCCGTCGCTGGCGGGCATCGCATGGACGTTGGCCGCAGGGATGTCGATGTGGTCGAGGAGCGCCTCGCGGGCCTGCTTCTCATTACGGTCGTCGTCGTCCTCGGGAACGTAGCGCTCGTCGCCCCAGAACAGATGAACCTTCGACCAGTCGATCGCGTCTCCGTTGTCCCGGACGTGTTCGAGTAGGCCGATGCCGGTGCCGCCACCGGTCAGCACCACCGACGCCTGACCCCTTGACGCGACCGCATCGGTGATGGCCGAGATGAGCCGATCTCCGACGGCGGTGACGAGTGCCGACTTGTTCGGGTACTTCTGGATCTTGGTGTTCACACGTACTGCACCTTGTCGATGCCCGCGAGCGCCCGGAAGTAGATCTCGTCGGCATCGAGCCTGCGGAGATCCTCGGCCAGACATTCCTTGGCGTCCCTGCGCGCCAACGGAATCAATGCTTCCGGCCTGCTGGTGCGTGTCAGGGTGGCGGTCACGCCCTCCTGCGGGCGGCTCAGCGTCACCGTCTCGCTCGGCCGGTGCAGTTCGACCTTCAGGTCGCCCACCGCGCGCTGCACCGGACCGTCGATCCGGCTGGCCAGCCAACCCGCGAGGATGTCGAGCGCGGGCTCGGTCTTCAGGCCCGAAACGAGCACCGAGTCGACCGGCTCGAACGGCGCCTGGTCGAGAGCCGTTGCGAGCAGGGCACGCCAGTAGGTGATGCGGCTCCATGCGAGATCGGTGTCGCCCGCCGTATAACCCTGCAGCCGGCCCTTGATCGCCGCCAACGGGTCGCTGCTGTTGGTGGCATCGGTGATCCGTCGAATTGCCAACTGGCCCAGAGGATCCTGCGCGGGAACGGCGGGAGCACCCGCTGGCCACCAGGCAACCACCGGGGTGTCGGGAAGTAAGAACGGCAACACCACGCTGCTGGCGTGGTCGGCGAGCTCGCCGGACAGCCGTAACACCACGACTTCGCCTGCGCCTGCATCGGCGCCAACCCGGATCTCGGCATCCAGCTTCGGCTCCGCGGCCGTGCGGTCGCCAGCCAGTACAGCGATTACCCGGCAGGGATGTTCGCGGCTGGCGAAGTTGGCCGCTTCGACTGAGTCCTCGAGAGTGTCTTCGGAGTCGGGGGCGATCACCAGCGTCAGCACCCGGCCCATGGTGACCGCGCCGCCCTCTTCGCGAAGGCTGATGATCTTCTTGTTGATGTCATTTGTGGAGGCATCAGGAAGATTGACAATCATAATTGTCGGTTCCTCGCACGAGTGCTCGTCACGGCCGCCTCCAGTCCCTGCCCATGCGGCGGATCATTTCGAACGCCGATTCCGGCCCCCACGTACCCGACTCATACGGGTCGGGCTTGCCGTGTTCTGCCCAGTAGTCGAGAACGGGATCGAGTATCTCCCAGGAGTATTCAACTTCTCTGTTGACCGGGAACAGCGATGGCTCGCCGAGCAACATATCCAGGATCAGCCGTTCGTACGCCTCCGGTGAGTCCTCGGCGAAAGCCGCGCCGTAGGAGAAGTCCATGTTGACGTCGCGGACCTCCATCTGGCTGCCGGGCACCTTGGACCCGAAGCGGGTCGTGATGCCCTCATCGGGCTGGACCCGAATCACCAACGCGTTCTTGCCGAGTTCCTCCGTCATCGTCGTGTCGAAGGGCAGATGCGGGGCGCGCTTGAATATCAGCGCGATCTCGGTCACCCTGCGGCCCAAGCGCTTTCCAGTTCTCAAGAAGAACGGCACGCCCGCCCAGCGCCGGGTGTCGATCTCGAGTGTGATGGCGGCGAACGTCTCGGTCTTGGAGTCAGGGGAGAAGCCCTCCTCCTCGAGCAGGCCGG
This sequence comes from uncultured Actinomycetota bacterium, assembly GCA_963713225.1. GTDB lineage: Bacteria > Actinomycetota > Actinomycetes > Mycobacteriales > Mycobacteriaceae > Mycobacterium. Next base: position 680,066 of record CAVQLB010000012.1, read on the forward strand.
GCACCTTCTCGTTGCCCTGCCAGCCTGCGGTGTATTGACCACGCGCGGTGGTCTGGTCCAGCGGTTGCATCGGCTGGGTCGCCGAAAGCGCCTTGATCTTCTCGGCCTGCAACTCATGCGGGCTGAAGTTGACCGGCTCCTCCATCGCGGTGAGCGCCATCAACTGAATCAGGTGATTCTGGATCACGTCACGGGCCGCGCCGACCCCGTCGTAGTAGCCGCCCCGTCCGCCAAGCCCGATGTCCTCCGCCATCGTGATCTGGACGCTGTCGACGAAGTTGGCGTTCCATATCGGCTCGTACATCTCGTTGGCGAACCGCAGCGCCAGCAGGTTCTGGACGGTCTCCTTGCCCAGGTAGTGGTCGATGCGGAATACCGACTCCTCGGGGAACACGCTGTTGACGACGGCGTTCAACTCCTGGGCGCTCTGCAGGTCGTGACCGAAGGGTTTCTCGATGACCACCCGGCTCCAGCGGCCCTTCTGTGGCCTGGCCAGGCCGGTCTTCTGCAGCTGCTCGCACACCATCTGAAACGCCTTCGGCGGGATCGACAGGTAGAACGCGTGATTGCCGCCGGTACCCCGCTCTGCGTCGAGCTTCTCCAGCGTCTCGGCAAGCCGCTGAAACGCCTTCTCGTCGTCGAATGTGCCCTGCACGAAGCGGATTCCCTCGGCCAGCCGGTCCCAGACCTCTTGGCGGTACGGTGTGCGCGCATGCGTCCTGACCGAGTCGCACACGAGCTTGCCGAAATCCTCGTCGGCCCAGTCCCTTCGGGCGAACCCCACCAGCGCGAAATTGGCGGGAAGCAGTCCGCGATTCGCCAGGTCGTAGATGGCAGGCATCAGTTTCTTGGTGGCGAGGTCGCCCGTGACGCCGAAGATGACCACCCCGCACGGCCCCGGAATGCGAGGCATGCGCTTATCCCGCTTGTCGCGCAGTGGGTTGCGCCAATCCGCCGGGGCGGCGGAACTCTCGACAGGCGTGTTCTCCGCGCTCATTTCTTCGCGGCGTCGAGCTGGCCCTCGGTTGCCTCGATCAGCTCGAGCCACGACTTCTCGAACTTGTCGACGCCCTCGTCCTCGAGCACTTTGAACACATCCGGCAGATCGATGCCGACAGCGGTGAGCTTGTCGAAGATCTCCTGCGCGGCGTCTCCGGTACCGGTCACGGTGTCTCCCGTGATGACCCCGTGGTCGGCGACCGCGTCCATCGTCTTCTCCGGCATGGTGTTCACGGTGTTGGGGGCGACCAGCTCGGTGACGTACAGAGTGTCGGAGTAGTCCGGGTTCTTCACGCCCGTGGACGCCCACAGCGGCCGCTGCACCCGTGCGCCGCCCGCCTTCAGCGGCCCATATCGCTCGCCGCCGACGAACACCTCCTCGTAAGCGGCATAGGCCAGCCGAGCGTTGGCGACGCCGGCCTGGCCACGTAGCGCCATGGCCTCGTCGCTGCCGATCTTCTCCAGTCGCTTGTCGATCTCGGTGTCCACCCGGGACACGAAGAACGATGCGACGGAGTGGATCTTGGACAGATCGTGGCCCGCCTCCTTCGCCGCTTCCAGCCCGGCCAGGTAAGCGTCCATCACCAGGCGGTGCCGTTCGACCGAGAAGATCAGCGTGACGTTGACCGAAATACCCTCGGCGATAACCGCTGTGATCGCGGGCAGCCCGGCGAGTGTGGCCGGGATCTTGATCAGAAGGTTGGGCCGGTCGACGATCTTCCACAGCTCGACGGCCTGCAGGATCGTCCTGTCGGTGTCGTGCGCCAACCGTGGGTCGACCTCGATCGACACCCGGCCGTCGACGCCGTCGGACGCCTCGTATTGCTTGGCGAGCACGTCGCAGGCATTGCGCACGTCGTCGGTCGTCACGGTGCGGACAGTGGCGTCCACATCGGCGCCCCGCTCAGCGAGCTCGCTGACCTGTGTGTCGTAGGCGGTGCCCTTCGACAACGCCGCCTGGAAGATCGACGGGTTGGTGGTCACGCCGACGACGCTCTTGGTGTCGATCAGCTCCTGAAGGTTTCCGGTCTGCAACCGATCCCGGGACAGGTCGTCCAGCCAGATGGACACGCCGGCTGCCGACAGAGCCGCAAGGTTTGGGTTCTGAGCCATGCTTTGGTCCTTCTCTCTAGTTCTCTAGTGATCGTTCCGCGGCAGCCACGACGGCCTCGGGGGTGAATCCGAACTCACGGAACAACGTCTTGTCATCGGCGGATTCGCCATAGTGCTCGATCGAGACGATCTCACCGGTGTCGCCGACGAGCTTGTACCAACTCTGTGCGACCGCCGCCTCGACGGCTACCCGCGCAGACACCGCGGGCGGCAGCACACTGTCGCGGTACTCGACGGGTTGGGACTCGAACCATTCGACGCATGGCATGGACACCACGGTGGCGGTGATGTCCTTGTCCGCCAATATCTTCTGCGCTTCAACTGCGAGCTGAAGCTCGGATCCGGTACCGATGAGGATCACGTCCGGATCGACATCGGGCGCGCCGCCGAGCACGTAGCCGCCCTTGGCCACACCCTCGCTGCTTGTGCCCTCGAGCACCGGAATGCCCTGGCGGGTCAGGATGAAACCGACTGGTCCGCTGGTGGCGCCGCGGGCCAGGATTGTCCGCCACGCATACGCGGTCTCGTTGGGATCACCCGGACGCACGACCGACAAGTTGGGTATCGCCCGCAGGGCGGCGAGATGCTCGATGGGCTGGTGCGTCGGACCGTCCTCGCCGAGGCCGATCGAGTCGTGGGTCCAGATGTAGATGGTGTCGATGTCCATCAAGGACGCAAGGCGCACCGCGGGCCGCATGTAGTCGGAGAACTGGAGGAAGGTCCCGCCGAACGCGCGCGTCGGCCCGTGCAGCACGATGCCGGACAGGATCGAACCCATCGCGTGTTCGCGAATACCGAAATGCAACACGCGCCCGTACCAGTCCGCGGTGAAGTCTTCGGTCGAGATCGACGGCGGCCCGAACGACTTCACGCCTTTGATCGTGGTGTTGTTGCTCCCGGCCAGATCGGCTGAGCCACCCCATAATTCGGGCAGTTTCGGTGCGACGTCGTTGAGCACCTGGCCGAAGGCCGCGCGGGTGGCCAACGGTTTCGAGCCCGGCTCCCAGTGCGCAATGTCGGCGTCCCACCCGTCGGGCAGCTCCTGCGCCAGCAGCCGGTCCAGCAACTTCTTGCGCTCCGGTTCCCGTTCCGCCCAGGCGTCGAACTGCGGTTGCCACTTCTCGTGGGCTTCCTTGCCGCGGGCAACCAGCTTGCGGGTGTGCTCGATCACCTCGTCGCGCACCTCGAACGTCTTGTCCGGGTCGAACCCGAGGACGCGCTTGGTGGCGGCCACCTCCTCGTCACCGAGGGCAGAGCCGTGCACACCGCCGGTGTTCATCTTGGTGGGCGCGGGGTAGCCGATGATGGTCCGCACCGAGATGAACGAGGGCTTGTCGGTGACTTCCTTCGCCTCGGCGATGGCCTGCTCGATGCCGACGACGTTCTCGCCTCCCTCGACTTCCTGCACGTGCCACCCGTAAGCGCGATACCGGGCGGGCACGTCCTCGGACAGCGCGATGTTGGTGTCGTGTTCGATCGAGATCTGGTTGTGGTCGTAGAAGACGATCAGGTTGCCCAGTTGCTGGGTGCCCGCCAGCGATGATGCCTCGCTGGTCACGCCCTCCTCCATGTCGCCGTCGGAGGCGATGACATAGATGTAGTGGTCGAACGGGCTCTCGCCGGGCGCGGCATCGGGGTCGAACAGTCCGCGCTCATAGCGGGACGCCATCGCCATGCCCACCGCCGATGCCAACCCCTGTCCGAGCGGACCGGTGGTGATCTCCACTCCCCTGGTGTGGCGGAACTCGGGATGGCCAGGCGTCTTGGACTTCCACGTCCGCAGCGACTCGATATCGGACAGCTCGAGACCGAAGCCGCCCAGGTACAGCTGGATGTACAGGGTCAGGCTGGAATGCCCGCAGGACAGCACGAACCGGTCGCGCCCGAGCCAGTGCACGTCGCCGGGGTCATGCCGCATCTGGCGCTGGAACAGGGTGTACGCCAGCGGCGCCAGGCTCATCGCCGTTCCCGGGTGACCGTTGCCGACCTTCTGCACCGCGTCCGCCGCGAGCACCCGAACGGTGTCGACTGCGACTGAATCCACGTCGGTCCAGTCGTCCGGGTGATTGGGGCGGGTAAGGGCGGAGATCTCTTCAACAGTTGTCACCGGTTGACTCCTCAGGTCGGCAAGCCTGGTCCTCCTCATACCCTAGTGCGGCGTGGCTAATCGCCGCAGGCTGCCTTACCCCGTCATTTGCCGAATTGACCCTGCTAGGTCCCGGGGCGCCCCGCGGTCTACCATCGTCTGTAGTAGAAGCCCCGGCGCTGTCGCCATTTTGAGGAGTTACCTGCGTGAGCATTCGCGAAGGCACTGCGCTCGGACATTTGTCGCCGGTGCAACGGCTCCGGCGACAAACACGCGCGACCCTTCTCGGCTACCTCGCGCTGACCAAGCCGCGAGTCATCGAGCTTTTGCTGGTCACGACGATTCCGGCGATGATGCTTGCCGACCGTGGAACTGTGGATCCGCTGCTGATCCTCAACACGCTGGTGGGTGGGCTGCTGGCGGCGGCGGGCGCCAACACGCTCAACTGTGTGGCCGACGCCGACATCGACAAGATGATGAAGCGCACCGAGCGCAGGCCGCTGGCCCGGGACACCGTCCCTCGAAGCCACGCGCTGGTCTTCGGGCTGGCGCTGAGCGTCGGGTCGTTCTTCTGGTTGTGGTGGACGACGAACATGCTGTCGGCCCATCTCGCGGGGGCGACGATCGCGTTCTACGTGCTCGTCTACACGCTGCTGCTCAAGCGCCGCACGTCGCAGAACGTGGTGTGGGGCGGGGCGGCCGGCTGCATGCCGGTGATGATCGGCTGGTCGGCGGTGACCGGCACGATCCAGTGGCCGGCGCTGCTGATGTTCGCGATCATCTTCTTCTGGACGCCGCCGCACACCTGGGCGCTGGCGATGCGCTACAAGGACGACTACAAGGCGGCCGGCGTGCCGATGCTGCCTGCGGTCGCGACCGAGCAACAGGTCACCAAGCAGATCCTGATCTACACCTGGCTGACCGTGCTCACGACGCTGGCGCTGGCGCTGGCGACCGGCTGGCTGTACGCGTCGGTGGCGCTGGTGGCGGGCACGTGGTTCCTCGCCATGGCCCACCAGCTGTACGCCGGGGTGCGCCGCGGCGAAGCGATCAAGCCGCTGCGACTGTTCCTTCAGTCCAACAACTATCTGGCCGTGGTGTTCTGCGCGCTGGCCATCGACTCGGCGCTGGACCTGCCGACGCTGCTGGGCCGCTAGCTCACGCCCGGCTGGAACTCTAGGGCACCAGCAGGACGGAGCCGACGGTCTTGCGTCCCTCGAGGTCGCGGTGAGCCTGTTCGGCGTCTTCCAGCCGGTAGCGTTCACTTACCGTCACATTGATGGTTCCCGCCGCGATCGCATCAAGCAATTCACCTGCACGCCAAGCAAATTCATCGGCGCTGCGGGTGTAATGCGACAGGTTGGGCCGTGTCAGAAACACCGAGCCCGCGGCGTTGAGTCGCTGTGGGTCGAACGGCGGGACAGGCCCGCTGGAAGCGCCGAACAGAGCAAGCGTGCCTCGGACCGCCAGGCTGGCGAGGCTGGCCTCGAACGTGGCGGCGCCGACGCCGTCGTACGCCGCAGCGACCCCGCCGTCGGTGAGGTCCTTGACCTTGGCGCCGAACTCCTGCGGGTCCTCCGGATAGTCGAGCACTTCCACCGCGCCTGCATGGCGGGACAGTTCCGCCTTCTCCGGCGTCGACACGGTGGTGATCACCCGGACGGCCAGGCTGGTCGCCCACTGGGTCAGGATCAGTCCGACACCGCCGGCGCCCGCGTGCAGCAGCACTTTGTCGCCCTGCTGAACCGGATACACAGACTTGATCAGGTAGTGCGCGGTCATGCCCTTGAGCAGGGAGGCGGCGGCTACGTCCGGACTCACACCCTCCGGCACATAGGCGCAGAAATCCGCTGTGCCGACGCAGTATTCGGCGTAGGCGCCAACAGCACGCGCGGTGACGACCCGGTCACCGACCGCGAGCGCTGCCACATCATCACCGACCGCCTCGACCGTGCCGCAGACCTCGGTGCCGACGACAAAGGGCACCTCCCGCGGATACAGTCCGGACCGAAAGTAGGTATCGATGAAGTTGACGCCGATGGCCTCGGCCTTGATGACCACCTCGCCCGACCCGGGGGAGGGCATGGGCTTCTTGACGTACTGCAGAACTTCGGGTCCGCCGGTTTCGGCGATTTCAATGGCGTGCATGGTGACTATCATCCCTAGGTCATGAAACTTGCCCGACCCGACCTCCGTCATCCCCGGATCGTGCTCGCCGGATGCCCCGCATTGCCGGAGGGTGACGGGGACGACGCGGAACTCGTCGCCGCCCTGCGCCAGCGTGGCCTGCACGCCCGGTGGCTGTCATGGGACGACCCGGAAACGCTGCGCGCCGACCTCGTCATCCTCCGGGCAACCTGGGACTACATCGACCGGTTGGACGAGTTCCTCGACTGGAGCACCCGCGTCGCCAATCTGTTGAACGCTCCTGCGGTGATCGCGTGGAACACCGACAAGCACTACCTTGCCGACCTCGCCGACGCCGGGGTTCCGACCGTGGCGAGCCAGTTCTTCGCACCGGGCGAGCGGGTGCGGGTGCCGAAGGGGGAGGTGGTGGTGAAGCCTGCCATTGGTGCCGGATCGGTTGGTGCACAGCGCTTTACCGATCCTGCCTCCGCGCGTGAGCACGCCGCTGCGCTGCACGACGCGGGAAGCACGGTGCTGGTTCAGCCGTACGACTCCAGGGTGGAGGGCGGCGAGACGGCATTGGTGTTCCTCAGCGGCGAGCAGTCGCACGCATTCACCAAGGGGCCGATCCTGCCGCCTGCCGGTCAGCGGCCGGTCTTCGACCATTCGGGCACGTATGCCGAGGAGTCCCTGACGCCTGCCGACCCCGACTTCGAACTATGGGATGTAGGTCATGCCGCGCTGGACGCAGCGGCCGCACATCTGAAGATCAACGCCACCGATCTCCTGTACGCCCGGGTCGATCTGATCGGCGGGCGGGATGACCCGCTGCTGTTGGAGCTGGAGCTCGTCGAGCCCTCGTTGGGTTGGCGTCAGCTGGACCAGGCCACGCGCGATGGTCAACTGCGCCAGTTCGCGCTCGGCGTGCAGTCAGCTTTGGACCGGCTCGGGCTTGGTCCGTTCTCGCATCGACGCCCATAGCGCAGCGGTGGCCGCCGTACACGCGGCCGCACCCGCCACATGGATCGCCACCAGGCCGGCAGGCACACCGGTGAAGAACTGCACTGTTCCGACGACACCCTGCGCCATCACGAGGGCCAGAAGAACACCCAGCCGCAGCAGCACCGGCTGCGGTGCCCGCACCGCCGTCAATGCGAAGCCGAGCGCAATCAGCAGCGAGAGATAGGCGACCAGCAGCGACGTGTGCAGGTGCACCAGCGTGGTGATCTGCACCTCCAGTCGCGGCACCACACGGTCGGTGCTCTTGTCGCCGGCATGCGGACCCGCCGCGGTGACCAAGGTCCCCGACACGAGCTGTGCCGCCAGCACGAGCGCCGTGATAATCGTCAACTGCCGCAACGGCTTCGGCACGCGCGTCGTCGGCACGCCGTCGTCCGGCTCGCCGATCTTGACGTAGAGCAGCACCGCCAGCCACACCATCGCCATCGAGACCAGCAGGTGAATCGCCACGGTCCACCACAGCAGCCCGGTCAGCACCGTGATGCCACCGATCACCGCCTGCATCACCGTGGACGCAGGCATCAGCCACGCGTACACCAGGACCTCACGCCGACGGCGTGCCCGGATGACGGCCAGCACCGCTAGCGCGGCGGTCAGCACAACAAGGAACGTGAGCATCCGATTGCCGAACTCGACGGCCTGATGGATTCCCGGCACTTCGGCGTGCGGCGCCGGTGTGAAGCTGCCGGGGAAACACTGCGGCCAGGTCGGGCAGCCAAGCCCCGACGCGGTGACCCGGACGATCGCACCGGTGACGGCGATACCGCCCTGGGTCAGGACGACTGCGGCGGCGATGAGTCGCTGCGTGCGCAGACTCGGCAGTGGCAAAAGGTCCACCAACCGCAGCAGGAATCGTCCGACGGGCACCGCCCGATCGTAGAGGATGAGAACTACAGCCCGTAGTAGGACTGCTGAGGGTGGTCAGCCGCGCGGCGCGGCGAACGGAACCAGCACCTCGTCGACAAGCTGCACGATCAGCTCGTCGGTGATCGGGTCGCCGGTGATCAGCAAGCGGTGCCACAGCACGCTTTGGCCGATTTCTCGGGCGATCTCCACGGGGACGTCGGCTCGCACGTCGCCGCGCTCGACGCCCCTTGCGAGCATTGCGGCCATTTCCTGTTTGCGCCAGCCGATGACGTCCTTCTGGAACGCCGCCATCAATTCCGGATCCTGCGCGGCGGCGGCGATCGCGGCGCGGATCAGGTCGGCGTTCGGCCCGGTGAACAGGGCGGCCCAGCCACGCAGGACCGCAAGCATGTCCTCCCGGTAGCTGCCGGTGTCCTGGTGCGGGATGGCTGCCGTCGCGATCCGCAGCAGGGTGTCGCGGAGCAGGCTCGCGCGGTCGGGCCAGCGCCGGTACAGCACGGGCTTGCTGGTGCCCGCCGCCGCCGCGACGGCCTCCATCGTCACGCCGCCTGCGCCGTGCTGCACGAGGAGCTCGAGCACCGCGGACCGAATGGCTGAGTCGAGTTCCTCGCCACGACGCCGCCTCATGAAAGCCTCCTGAAGATACTCTTGCGTATCTTAGCAAGACACGTTAGCGTTTCCAGTGTAAGAAACGCAGCCGTATCTTGGAGGTAGTCAGATGAGCCGCCCGGTTCTGTATCCGCTTCGTCCGGTCGAGACCGCCACCGTGTGCTACACCGATGCGCCGCATAATCGCCGTCGGATAACGATCGATCACCGGCCGCTGAGTGGGGTCACCCCCGGGATGCTCCTCGACTGGTTCACCCATCTCGGCGGGACGATTTCCTACGGCGGCGAGATCATCGACCGGTACCTCGCCTGGCATCCCATCGATCACATCAAGTGGGAACTGGCCCGCCCGGCACCGACGGGCGGAGCGGCGGAAGGTGCGCGCTTCCGGATGGTCGAGGCGTTCGGCGCCAGACCGGAATACAAGGTCGATGAGGTCGCCCGCGTCGAGAAACTCGACGAGACCGGCATCCGGCTTGCTTTGCGGATCGGGGGAGTCGCTGTCTTCCTGCTCGAGCACACCTGGTCGGTCGGTGCGGACGGCGCTCACTACGTGACGGTGATGGACCTCGGCGTGCGGTCTGCGCTGCTGGCGCCGGTCAACCGGATCGTGTGCCGACGCTTTCCCGACGACAAGGTGCGCGCGTGGGTGAAGCACAACATCGAAGAGGTGGGTCAGCTGGAATACCTGCTGCCCCAGCTCGCCTCGTCAGGTGAAGCGGAACCAGCGCAGCGCGCACAACGCTGACACCCCGCCCCATATGGCGAGGACCGCAAGGCCGAACCAGTCGACCGACAGCGACATCGCCTGCGTCAATGCCTCGGTCAGAGCGCCCGACGGCGTCAGCCGCGCCGCCCACCCCACGGCCTCCGGCACGGTCTGGCCCTCCACCGTGAGTGCGCCAAGGCCGGCGAAGACGAACCACAGTAGGTTCGCGACGGCCAGCACGATCTCGGCGCGCAGCGTGCCGCCGAGCAGCAGGCCCATCGCCGCGAAACAGGCGGTGCCAAGGGCGATGATGACCGCGCCGAGCATCAGCCCGAGAACGTGGGGGCGCCAGCCCAGCGCAAAGCCGATGGCGCCCAACACGATTGACTGCAAAAACACCACGGTCAGCACGGCCAACGATTTGCCGGCGATGATGCCCCACACCGGCAGTGCGGTCGCACCGATCCGTTTGAGCGCGCCGTAGCGACGGTCGAATGCCACGGCGATCGCTTGCCCGGTGAACGCAGTCGAGATGACCGCGAGCGCCATGATCGCGGGCACGAACGTCGCGGCCCGATTCGGTCCGAACGAGCCGAACGGCAGTATCGTCAAGCCGATCAACAGCGTGATCGGAATGAACAACGTCAGCAACAGCTGTTCGCCGTTGCGCAACAACAACTTCAGTTCGAGCGCAAACTGCGCCGCCAGCATTTTCGGCACTGTCGCCGGTCGGGGATCGGCCGTAAACGTTCCTGGTGCAAAGCGATTCATGGTCGTAGCTCCCGACCCGTCAGATCGAGGAACACGTCTTCGAGGCTGCGCTGCTCCACCCGCATATCGGTGGCCAGCACGTCGAGCCGCGCACACCAAGCCGTCACCGTGGCCAGCACCTGCGGATCGATGTGTCCTTCCACGAGGTATTCGCCAGGAGCGGTCTCCGTTGCCTTGTAGCTTTCCGGCAGCGCCGAAACCAGCAGCGACAGATCCAGCATCCGCGGGGCGCTGAACCGCAACTGGTTCTCCGCCCCGCTGTGCATCAGCTCGGCCGGCGTGCCGCTCGCCACCGCGACCCCGCGATCGATGATCACCAGGTGGTCGGCCAACTCCTCGGCTTCCTTCAGCTGGTGGGTGGTCAGCACCACCGTCACGCCGTCGCTGCGCAGCGCTTCGATCAACTCCCACACCACGATTCGCGCGTGGGCGTCCATGCCTGCGGTCGGCTCGTCAAGGAACACCAGTTCCGGACGTCCGACCACGGCGCACGCCAGCGCCAGGCGCTGTTGCTGTCCACCGGAGAGCCGGCGATAGGTGGTCTTCGCCGCTTCTGTCAGGCCCAACGTTTCCATCAGCCAAAGCGGGTCGAGCGGGTTGGCGCTATACGCCGCAACCAGATTGAGCATCTCGCCCGCCTGGGCAGCCGGATACGCGCCACCGCCCTGCAGCATCACACCGATGCGTTCACGCACCCGGGCGTTGTCGGTGATCGGATTGAGGCCGAGAATCTCGATGGTTCCGGAGTCCGGCCGGATGAAGCCTTCGCACATCTCCACCGTTGTCGTCTTGCCCGCGCCGTTGGGTCCCAACAGTGCCAGCACCTCGGCGGGCTGCACCTCGAGGTCGAGTTCGGAGACGGCCGTCGTCGACCCGTACCGCTTACACACCCCGCGCAGACGCACGGGGACGGCCGACGAGCGCTCGCGCGAGGAGCCGACGACGCGGGAGCCGGAGGTCACGGGGATTCAGCGTAGGCGTCAGGCTTCGCGGTCTGCGGCCGTGGTGGCGCAGGACCGACCGGAATGGGCTCGGCAACCGGCGCGGCGTCGCTCACGGGGCCGGGGTCGGGCAGCTTGCGCCACGGCAGCCGGTAGTACGTCAATCGCCATCAGCAGCAGCACGATCACGGTGCTCGCTGCGGTCGCGAGGAGGATCTGGAAGACGGTGAATCGGTCGCCGTTGGCCGTCGGGCCGAAGATCCCGACCACGAGGGTGACCGCGATGGTCGTGCTCCGGAACGCAGGCCGGGTGGCCCAGGCCGCCAGCGGGATCACCGCCCACAGCAGGTACCACGGCTGAACCACGGGGAAGAGCAGCACCGTTGCGCCCAGCGCCACGCCGAGGCCGCCGACCGGATGCAGTCGGCCCCGCAGCACCGACAACAGCAGCCACGTGACGACGAGCGCAATGAAGAACACACCGATGCCACGGGTCAGGCCGAGCACCGCGGTGGTGTGGTCGCCCAGCCCGAGCAGGATGCCCACCTGCCCCGTCCCGAGCGCCAACAGCGTCGGCAGCGACATCCAGCTGCGCACCACGTTGGCCGTGCCCAGTGTGAACAGCCAGCCGAACCCGAGGCCACTCGCCCAGCCGATCACCGCCATCACCGCCACCGACAGAGCGGTCATCGATCCGCCGGCTATCAGGAAGGCCTTGAACGTGCCGCCCCAACGGCAGGCCAGCGCCATCGCGACGAAGCCCAGTGCCAGCAGCCCCGGCAGCTTGACTTGTGAGGACATCGTGATCAGCACGACGCCCACGACCAGCATCGCCATTGGTCGCCATCGGTCCCAGTCGGCGCGCGAAGCCGGCCACACGAACGGTCTCGGCACCAGCCGGCTGCCGGCGTATATGCCGCGCAGGGCGAACTCCGTGCCTGCGAGCATCAGCCCCAGCATCAGCGCTTCGTTATGGATGCCCGCCACCAGATGCATGATCAGCAGCGGATTGGCGGCCCCCAGCCACAGCGCACTGACCTCGGCGACTCCGCAGCGGCGCGCGAGCCGCGGCGTGGCCCACACAATGAGCCCGACGCCGAGCAGCACCACGATCCGGTGGCAGAGCACCGCCAACACGATGTTGTCGCCGGTGAGCGCCGAAATCCCCTTACCCAGCCACAAGAACAGCGGGCCGTAGGGCGCCGGTGTCTCGCGCCACATCGTCGGCACGGACAGCGTGAACACGTGGTCTAGGCCCAGCCCGGTCGCGGGGCCGACCTTGTAGGGATCGAGGCCGTTGATCGCGATCTCGCTCTGTGCCAGATACGAATAGACGTCCCGGCTGTACATGGGCGGTGCGATGAGCAACGGCAGCACCCACAGCCCTAGCGTGCGGTCGAGCTGGCCGCGGGTCATCCGTCGCTCGCCGAGCGCGAACCGGCCGAGCATCAGCCACGCCAGCGTCATCATCACCGCACCCGTGGTGGTCATGGTGAGCGACACCGTCTGGATACGAGACGGCAGGTTGAGCAGCCGAACGCCGAACGTCGGATCCTGCACCACGGGCCGGGCGCCGACGCCCAGCGCACCGATGGCCATCAACACCGTGCCGGTGGCTCCGAACAGGCGTGTCCGCCGCAGCGCAATGAGCTCGGCGTCGTTCAGCGGGGTGCCGACGGCCCGTTCGTCCCCGTGCCAGCCGGCAATCGAGGTGGATAGGGACCGTAGGCGGGCAGCCATCCCAGCAGCGTAGCCGTCAGAGCGCGACGATCACCTTGCCGGTGTTGCCGCCGCTGAACAACAGGTTGAGTGCGTCAGGCGCCTTCTCCAGCCCCTCGACGATGTGCTCGGCAGCCTTGATCTTGCCTTCGGCGATCCATCCGGCGACCTCCAACTGTGCGGCTGGGAAGCGGTCGAGGTAGTCGAAGATGAGGAAGCCCTCCATGCGCCCGCGCCGGATCAGCAGGGTGAGGTAGTTGCTCGGCCCCTGCGGTGGGCCGTCGCTGTTGTAGTTGGAGATCGCGCCGCAGAGCACGACCCTGCCGCGCATCGCCAGGTTGGCGAGGCAGTCGTTGAGAATCGATCCTCCGACGTTGTCGAAGTACAGGTCGATGCCGTCCGGGCAGGTTTCCCGAAGCCGTTTCGCGACGTTGTCGTTCTTGTAGTCGATCGCGTCGTCGAAGCCGAGCTCCGTGACGAGGTACGCGCACTTCTCGGGTCCGCCCGCGATGCCGACGACCTTCTTAGCGCCCTTGATCTTCGCGATCTGGCCCGCGGCCGAGCCGGTGGCACCGGCCGCGCCGGAGACGACCACCACATCGCCTTCCTTCACCTGCCCCACGTCGATCACACCGAAGTAGGCCGTCATCCCGGTGACCCCCAGGATCCCCATCGCAGTGGTCGGAGGCACGCCCTCCGGCAGTACCTGCATCGCGCGCTCGCCGGTGTCGGCGATCACGTAGTCCTGCCAGCCGGTCATACCGAACAGCAGCTGGCCGGGTGTGTAGGCGTCGGAGCGGCTGTCGACGACCTCGCCGACACCGCCGCTGCGGATGACCTCGTCGAGCTGGATCGGTGGCAGATAGCTCGGAACGTCGTCCATCCACGTGCGGATCGTCGGGTCGATCGACAGGTAGCGAACCTTGACCAGCGCCTCGCCATCCTTGAGGGCGGGGACCTGTTCGGTCTCCAGGCGTGTCGTGCTGCCATCCACCAGGCCGGAGGGTCGCTTCGCCAGCACCAAACGACGATTCTGTTCGCTCATACGGGTGATCATATGGCGACGGTTGTGAGGCGCACGTCACGCTAAGGGTGCCCTTACTAGATACCTATTCGGAATTCCGTCACAATAGTGTTGTGAAATTAAGTTCGGACGCTGGAGTCAGCACCGATCGCCACACGCGTGGTGCGATCGTGCAGCTCCTGCTCGAGGCCGGACCCATCACGGCAGGCGATATCGGCGAGCGGCTCGGCATCTCCGCCGCAGGGGTGCGCAGGCACCTCGACGCGCTGCTGGAAGCAGGCGACGCGCAGTCCAGCGCGGCCGCGTCCTGGCAGCACAGCGGCCGCGGCCGTCCTGCCCGGCGCTATCGGTTGACCGCCGCGGGACGGGCCAAGCTCGGCCACGCCTACGACGACCTCGCGGCCGCGGCGATGCGCCAGCTCCGCGAAATCGGCGGCGACGACGCCGTGCGGACCTTCGCGCGGCGCCGTATCGACACCATTCTGTCGGGAGTCACCGAGGGACCCGATGACGTTGAGTCCACTGTCGATCGTGTGGCAGGTGCACTGACCAAGGCCGGGTACGCCGCTACCGCCACCCAGGTGAGCGGACCCCTGCACGGAATAGAGCTCTGCCAGCACCACTGCCCGGTATCGCACGTCGCCGAGGAGTTCCCGGAACTGTGCGAAACCGAGCGGGAGGCCTTCGCCGAGGTGCTGGGTACCCATGTGCAGCGGTTGGCCACGATCGTCAACGGAAACTGCGCGTGCACGACGCACGTGCCGCTCAACCAAGACCAGGAACCAGTACTTCAGCGCACAGCCCGCGCTGAAGCGATCACGACCAAGCAAGGAGCGTCGACATGACGACCACGCCCGAAGCCTTGACCCAGGACCAGACCATCGAGTCACTGGGTCGGTACGGCTATGGCTGGGCCGATTCAGACGTCGCAGGCGCCAGCGCACAGCGCGGGCTTTCCGAGGCCGTTGTCCGCGATATCTCGTCGAAGAAGAGCGAGCCCGAGTGGATGCTCGACGTCCGGCTCAAGGCGCTGCGCATCTTCGACAAGAAGCCGATGCCGAACTGGGGCTCCAACCTCAAGGGCATTCACTTCGACAACATCAAATACTTCGTGCGCTCCAGCGAGAAGCAGGCTGCGACGTGGGATGACCTGCCGGAGGACATCAAGAACACGTACGACAAGCTCGGCATCCCCGAGGCAGAAAAGCAGCGGCTGGTCTCCGGTGTGGCCGCGCAGTACGAGTCCGAGGTCGTCTACCACTCGATCCGAGAGGATCTGGAGCAGCAGGGCGTGATCTTCCTCGACACCGACACCGCCCTGAAAGAGCATCCGGAACTGTTCAAGGAGTACTTCGGCACGGTGATCCCGGCCGGTGACAACAAGTTCTCGGCGCTGAACACCGCTGTGTGGTCGGGTGGCTCATTCATCTATGTGCCGAAGGGTGTGCACGTCGACATCCCGCTGCAGGCCTACTTCCGGATCAACACCGAGAACATGGGCCAGTTCGAGCGGACGCTGATCATCGTCGACGAGGACGCCTACGTGCACTACGTCGAGGGCTGTACCGCGCCGATCTACAAGAGCGACTCGCTGCACTCCGCGGTCGTCGAGATCATCGTGAAGCCCGGCGGCCGTTGTCGTTACACGACCATCCAGAACTGGTCGAACAACGTCTACAACCTGGTCACCAAGCGGGCCAGGGCCGAGGCGGGCGCCACCATGGAGTGGGTCGACGGCAACATCGGTTCCAAGGTCACGATGAAGTACCCGGCCGTGTGGATGACCGGCGAGCACGCCAAGGGCGAGGTGCTTTCGGTCGCGTTCGCAGGCGAGGGACAGCACCAGGACACCGGCGCCAAGATGCTGCACCTGGCACCGAACACGTCGAGCAACATCGTGTCCAAGTCGGTGGCCCGCGGCGGTGGCCGCACGTCCTACCGCGGCCTGGTTCAGATCAACAAGGGCGCCCACGGATCACGCTCGAGCGTGAAATGCGATGCGCTGCTTGTCGATACGATCAGCCGCAGCGATACCTACCCGTACGTCGACATCCGTGAGGACGACGTCACGATGGGTCACGAGGCCACTGTGTCCAAGGTCAGCGAGGACCAGCTGTTCTACCTGATGAGCCGGGGCATGACTGAGGACGAGGCCATGGCCATGGTGGTGCGCGGCTTCGTCGAGCCGATCGCCAAGGAACTTCCGATGGAGTACGCGCTGGAGCTCAACCGGTTGATCGAGCTGCAGATGGAAGGCGCGGTCGGCTAGTGGCACAGGATCTGACAGCGACTCTGGAGGGCAGGACCAAGGGCGAGGTCTTCACGTCGTTCGATGTCGACGCCTTTGAGGTGCCCCACGGACGTGACGAGATCTGGCGGTTCACACCTCTCAAGCGGTTGCGCGGGCTGCATGACGGCTCGGCGCCCGCGACCGGCAGTGCCCGTATCGAGGTGACCGAACGCCCCGGCGTGACCGTTGAGTCGATTCATCGCGGCGACGCTCGGCTCGGTGGGGGCGGAGTTCCTGCCGACCGGGTTGCCGCGCAGGCGTTTTCGTCGTTCAACACCGCGACGATCGTCACCGTCGACCGGGACACTCAGGTCCTCGAGCCGATCGAGATCGTCATCACTGGGCCGGGCGAGGGCGCGACGGCCTACGGGCATCTGCAGGTGCGGGTCGGGCGAACTCGCCGAGGCGGTCGTCGTCATCGACCAGCGCGGCAGCGGAACCTATGCCGACAACATCGAATTCGTCGTCGGCGACGCCGCGCGGCTGACCGTCGTGTCGATCGCGGACTGGGCCGATGACGCTGTGCACGTCAGCAGTCATCATGCCGTCGTTGGGCAAGGACGCAGTGCTGCGCCACGTTGCGGTCACCCTCGGCGGCGACCTGGTGCGGCTGACGGCGCGAACCCGGTTCTGTGCGCCCGGCGGCGACGCCGAGCTGCTCGGCCTGTACTTCGCCGATGACGGCCAGCATTTCGAATCGCGACTCTTGGTCGACCACGCCCAGCCGAACTGTCGGTCGCATGTCACGTACAAGGGTGCGCTGCAAGGCGATCCGGACTCGAAGAAGCCCGATGCGCACACCGTGTGGGTCGGCGACGTGCTGATCCGTGCTGCCGCAACCGGTACCGACACCTTCGAGACCAACCGTAACCTGGTGCTTACCGACGGTGCCCGTGCCGACTCGGTGCCCAACCTGGAAATCGAGACCGGCGAGATCGTCGGCGCCGGACACGCCAGCGCCACAGGACGTTTCGACGACGAGCAGCTGTTCTACCTGCAGGCCCGCGGTATCCCCGAGGACCAGGCCCGGCGCCTCGTCATCCGTGGGTTCTTCGGCGAGCTGATCAGCAAGATCGGTGTGCCCGCGGTGCGTGAGCGCCTCACAGATGCCATCGAACACGAACTAGAGATAACGGAATCAAGGACAACCACCTCATGACCACACTGGAAATCAAGGATCTTCACGTCAGCGTCGTATCCGCTGAAGACGGGACCGATATCCCGATCTTGAAAGGCGTCACTCTCACCGTGAAATCGGGGGAGACACACGCACTGATGGGTCCGAACGGGTCCGGGAAGTCGACGCTTTCCTATGCCGTTGCAGGCCATCCGAAGTACACGGTGACCTCTGGCTCGATCACGTTGGACGGTCAGAACGTCCTCGAGATGACCATCGACGAGCGCGCCCGTGCCGGCCTGTTTCTCGCCATGCAGTACCCGATCGAGGTGCCCGGGGTGTCGATGTCGAACTTCCTGCGCACCGCCGCGACCGCCGTGCGCGGCGAGGCTCCGAAGCTGCGGCACTGGATCAAAGAGGTCAAGGGCGCGATGAAGGGCCTTGACATCGACCCGTCGTTCTCCGAACGCAGCGTCAACGAAGGCTTTTCCGGCGGCGAGAAGAAGCGGCACGAGATCCTTCAGCTCGAGCTGCTCCAGCCGAAGATCGCGATCCTCGATGAGACCGACTCCGGGCTGGACGTCGACGCGCTGCGCGTGGTCAGCGAAGGAGTGAACCGGTACGCCGAGCAGGCACACGGCGGGTTGCTGCTGATCACGCACTACACGCGCATCTTGCGGTACATCCAGCCGCAGTTCGTCCACGTCTTCGTCGGCGGGCGCATCGTCGAGTCGGGCGGACCCGAGCTGGCCGATGAGCTGGACGCCAACGGATACGAGCGCTTCACCCAGGCCGTCGGAGCTTGACATGACGGTGTCGGTGTCAAAGACGGCGCAGACGCTGGACGTCACCAAGATCAGGGCGGACTTCCCGATCCTGCGCCGGGTGATGCGCGGCGGAAACCAGTTGGCCTATCTGGATTCCGGCGCCACGTCGCAGAAACCCGTGCAGGTCCTCGATGCCGAGCGCGATTTCCTCATCAAGTCCAACGGTGGCGTGCACCGCGGTGCGCATCAGCTGATGGAGGAGTCCACCGACGCCTATGAGCAGGGCCGCGCTGACATCGCGGCGTTCGTCGGCGCCGATGCGAGCGAGCTGGTGTTCACCAAGAACGCCACCGAGGCCATCAACCTGGTCGCCTACGTGCTGGGGGATGCGCGCTTCGAGCATGCCGTCGGACCCGGCGATGTCATCGTCACCACCGAGCTGGAGCACCACGCGAACCTGATCCCGTGGCAGGAGTTGGCCCGGCGCACCGGCGCAACGTTGAAGTGGTTTGGCGTCGGTCCCGAGGGTCGTATCGACATCGACTCGTTGGAACTGGATCGCAACGTGAAAGTCGTTGCATTCAGCCATCACTCGAACGTCACCGGGGCGGTGGCGCCAGTCGCTCAGCTGGTAGCGCGCGCACAGGCGGTCGGAGCGCTCACGGTGCTCGACGCCTGCCAGTCGGTGCCGCACCAGCCCGTCGATCTGCACGCGCTTGGCGTCGACTATGCCGCGTTCTCCGGCCATAAGATGCTAGGCCCCACCGGCATCGGCGTGCTCTACGGCCGTCAGGAACTGCTGGACGCGATGCCGCCGTTCATCACCGGCGGCTCGATGATCGAGACCGTCACGATGGAACAGACCACCTACGCCCCCGCACCACAGCGGTTCGAGGCGGGGACCCCGATGACGTCGCAGGTGGTCGGGCTTGCTGCTGCCGCGCGTTATCTGAGTGCGATCGGCATGGACGTCGTCGAGGCCCACGAGGCCGAACTGGTTGCCGCCGCACTGGAAGGATTGGCGGCGGTGCCCGGTGTCCGTATCGTCGGCCCGACCTCCCTCGTCGGCCGCGGTTCTCCGGTCAGCTTCGTCGTCGACGGCATCCACGCACACGACGTCGGCCAGGTCCTCGACGACGACGGCATTGCCGTGCGAGTGGGACACCACTGCGCGTGGCCGCTGCACCGTCGATTCGGTATCGCAGCGAGCGCGCGCGCGTCTTTCGCGCTGTACAACACACCCGACGAGGTGGACCGACTGGTCGCCGGCGTCAAGCGTGCCGTCGAATTCTTCGGCAGGGACTGAGGTTTCGCGGTGCGAATGGAGGAGATGTACCAGGAAGTGATCCTGGACCATTACAAGCACCCACAAAACCGCGGGCTGCGCGAGCCGTTCGGCGCCCAGGTGTTCCACGTCAATCCGACCTGCGGCGACGAGGTCACCCTGCGGGTCGAGCTGTCCGATGACGGCGAGCAGGTGGTCGACGTCTCCTATGACGGCCAGGGCTGCTCGATCAGTCAGGCCGCGACGTCTGTACTCACCGACCTGGTGATCGGCGAGACCGTCGGCGATGCGTTGAAGACCGTCGCGGCGTTCAACGAGATGATTTCGTCCCGCGGAAAGATCGAGGGCGATGAAGATGTACTCGGCGACGGCATCGCCTTCGCCGGGGTGGCCAAGTATCCGGCGCGGATCAAATGTGCGCTGCTGGGCTGGATGGCCTTCAAAGACGCAGTGGCGCAAGCCAGTGAGGAGACGACGGATGAGCGACACCGCAGTGCCTAACGAGGAATTCCTCGCCGACCTCGAGGAGGCGATGCGCGACGTCGTCGATCCGGAGCTCGGCATCAACGTCGTCGATCTCGGCCTGGTCTACGGCGTGAACGTCGAAGAGGGTGACGCGGGCAAGGTGGCGCTGATCGACATGACGCTCACTTCGGCGGCATGCCCGCTCACCGACGTGATCGAGGATCAGTCGCGCAGTGCGCTGGTGGGTGCCGGGTTGGTGAACGAGATCAAGATCAACTGGGTGTGGAATCCGCCGTGGGGCCCGGACAAGATCACCGAGGACGGCCGCGAACAGCTGCGCGCGTTGGGCTTTACGGTCTAGCGCTATTGTCTGTCGTAGGTATCGCTCTCGGTGTTAGTGGTCGGCTACTTGACCTGTTGCGTCGGCCCCACCGGACCGCCGCCGTCGGTCCGTTGGAAAGCTCCCGCGGTGAAGGCGAGCCACCGTGCGATCGTGCCGCCGCGGTTGTGCCACCGGTGCCGGGTGCCGTTCTGTACAACGATGTCCCCCGGCTGCAGCGTGACTTCGGTGCCGTTGTCCAGCTCAAGCCCGACCGTGCCCTCGAGGACGAAGTCGTAGTCGAGCGTCGCCGTGCGATGCATCCCTGCATCGTCGGGGTCTGACCACGGTGGGAGCGCGTCGCGCACGAACTCATGGAACTCGGTGCCCTGGC
Organism: uncultured Actinomycetota bacterium; assembly: GCA_963713225.1. Classification (GTDB taxonomy): domain Bacteria; phylum Actinomycetota; class Actinomycetes; order Mycobacteriales; family Mycobacteriaceae; genus Mycobacterium. Next base: position 700,688 of record CAVQLB010000012.1, read on the forward strand.
CCGGTGCGAGCGTCACCACGGCCACCGCACACCCGCCGGGAGGTGGGAAGGGCGCCGCCATCGCCGGTTGGGTGCCGTCATCAGGAAACTGGCCGGGGTCATCGCGGCCCCACAGCAGCGTGGTCGCCGAGCCTCGGTCACCGATCGCGATCGGCGCCACCTCGTCGTCGCTGACGACGATCGCCGCGCCGTCTGGAGTGTGACCCGTCACTACCCGCCGTACTGCCATAGCCACATCCTCTCGCCGATCCTGATGCTCGCGATCGTTGACATGTCGGTCAGTTTGGCGTGTTGCCTATCCGATTGTCGGAAAGCCGTCACAATCGCCACATGGTCACAGTGCCGGCGTTCATTTGGCGATACGGACCGGCCCTTCGCGGCCTGATCCTCGGCCTCGGTGTCGGCGGATTCCTTGGCGCGTTGGCATGGTTGGACTCGGGAATGCTGCTCGGCGGGCTGATCGCCTTCGTGGTGCTCAGCCTGTTCTACGGCGTCTGGATGGGCAGGCGGATGTCGCGGCACTGGCCGGGCGCCAAACAGCTGAGCGGATCGGAACGCGTGCGGGTGGCGGGCGCCGCCCGAGGCGGCCGTCCCATCTACGATCCCCGACTCGCGCAGGACGTCGTCGACTACCGCAACGGTCTCCATGCGGCCGCGGAGGACGCTCGCCCCTTCCGATGGCTGCTGCCAGTCGTTCTCGTCGTCGGCATCGCGTCGGCAGCGTGGGACGCGGTGTTCGGTACGTGGGGCAACGCGATCGCGTCGGCGATCTACCTCGTGATGCTTCTTGTCGAGCTGTTCTGGTGGCCGAAGAGGCAGCGGCAACTGCTCGATAACGCCGACCGCGCCGCGGAGATGGCGACCAGGGCGTGACGGCCACGCTGATCTCGGTCAACGTGGGCATGCCTGCCGACGTGACGTGGCGCGGCAAGACTGTCCACACCGGCATCTACAAGACCCCGGTCGCGGGGTCGGCGATGGTGCGAAGGCTGAACATCGACGGTGACGGCCAGGGCGACCTTGGGGGACACGGCGGCGAACAACGCGCGGTGATGGTTTATCAAACGGAGTCCTACGACTATTGGAGCCGCGTTCTCGGGCGCGACGACCTGCAACCGGGGAACTTCGGGGAGAACTTCACGATCAGCGGGCTGGGCGACGACGAGGTCTGCATCGGTGACCGCTACGCGATCGGTGAGGCCGAGTTCGAGGTGACCCAACCGCGAGTGACGTGCTTCCGCGTCGGCATGCGCCTTGGTGAGCCGGAGATGCCGAATCTGCTTGTCGCCCACCACCGCCCAGGTTTCTATTTCCGCGTGATCACGGAAGGGCGCGTCCAGGCCGGCGACGCCATCATCCGAACCCGACGCGGAAAGCACGAACTCAGCGTCGCCGACATCGATGCGCTGCTGTACCTGCCCGATCGCGATCTCGACCAGCTCCGCAAGGCCGTCGATGTGCCGGCACTGAGTCCTGGTTGGCAGCAGTCGTTCTCGGAGCTACTGGCCGCGCACGAAAACTCCACCGCCGCAACGGCACCGCCGATCGGCATCGAACCGGGCTGGAGCGGTTTTCGCCCCTTGCGCGTGGCCGGTACGCACCGCGAAAGCGACGTCATTATGTCGGTGTGCTTCGAGGCCACGGATCGCACGCCGCTGCCGACTCCGCGACCGGGGCAGTACCTGACCCTGCGGCTCCCTGATGCGGGCGATCCCGCGCCGTTACGCAGCTACTCACTGTCGGGATTCGGTGGTGAGTATCGGATCAGCGTCAAACGTGAAGACCACGGTGTGGTGAGTCGCTGGCTGCACAGCAACATCCGTGCCGGATCCGTCATCGATGTCGCGGCACCACGCGGTGACTTCTACCTGAGCGACGGTGTCGGTCCGGTGGTGCTGCTGTCGGCAGGTGTCGGCGTCACTCCCGTGCTGGCCATGCTGCACGCCTTGGCCGATCGCCGCAGCGACCGCGAAATCTGGTGGGTGCACGCCACCCGTGACGCGCATACCCACGCCTTCATGCAGGAAGTCAGTGACCTGATCGCCGAGTTGCCGCACGCGCAGCAGCACGTGTTCTATTCGAGCACCACCGGCCGGCTCGACCACCGGTCGATCGCATCACTGGGCCTGCCTCACGACGCGACCGTCTACATGTGCGGGCCGGACCAGTTCATGGCCGATATGCGCAACGCTCCTGACCGAAACAGGCATCGGGTCCGCGCATATCCACACCGAACTGTTCGGGGCGCTGCCTCCGATCAATCCCGGCATCGTCGTCCAGTCGACTGTGGCTCCCCATCCTCCGTCGGGCCCGGTGGGAACCGGACCCCCGGTGTCCTTCTCCCGTAGCGGGCTGACGGTCAACTGGTCCACTGACTACGGCAGCATCCTCGAACTCGCGGAGGCCTGTGACGTCCCCACGCGGTTCTCGTGCCGAAGCGGGGTCTGCCACACGTGTGTTACCCCGCTCATCGCGGGAACGACGGCCTACACCCAGCCGCCTCTGGAACTGCCGGCGGATGGGACCGTGCTGATCTGCGTTGCCGAGCCGAGCGAGGGCATCGTTTTGGGTCTCTGACGGGGATTCCGCTTTTGGCCGCGATGGGTGCGGAGCTTGAGGCGTTGATGGCTGAGTCGGTGGATGTGTTGACGCACCGCTCAGCGAGCGGCGACGACGCATGAGTGGGAGAGGTTGACGCGCCGGCTGCCGGCGATGACGCATCGGCTGACGGCTGCGCTGGCGCAGACCGTGTACACACCGACCGCCACTCGGGGAATATCCGTGTTAAGCCAGTCGGCGAAGCGGTGTCTGGGTCCATGCTCCAACGCTGATAACGGGGCGACGGTGTCATGCATCGGTACAAAGTCTTTCGTCGAGCAGTCGAACTATCTGGCCGGTCGACGGTTGGGCACCGTGCTGCCGTATCGACCCCCCGAACCGCCGCGAGCATCGTCAGTTCGGCGTCGATGATCTTGAGATCGAGGGTCACAGGTTCACCGTGGCGCTGGATCCCGGCGTGAATGTTGAAGCGCAAGCCGGGCGCGGATGAGCCAGCGTCGACGATCAGATGTCGGCGTCTTCATCGGGTCCGTCGTCTCTGTCGTGTTCGTCGGTGATAACAGCGAGGCTAATTGACAAAATCGCCAAAACCCTCCGCCCGAACGTTGCCAGTGCGTAGCATCCGAGGCCTCCCTCAGCAAAGAACGAGGTCGCGAAAGATTTTCGCCGGGGACCATGCGGAGAGACAGGGAAAGATTCAAGTGAAGGCCTCCACCTTGTTCATGGCTGCGTGCGCGGCCGCTCCGCTGCTGGCACTCGGCGTCGGCGCCCCCACCGCGTTGGCAAAGCCGCCAGCCGACTCAAGCCCTACCCCGACGCCCGGCCCGAGTGTGTCGATCTCGCGCGATGGGCAAACGGTCGTGCAAAAGGGCCCCAGCGTCGCGGACGGGGGCTCGCTCGCCGAGTCCGATGCCGGGAGTATGGCCGTGGCCGTTAACGGCAGCACCGCTACCGTCAACGGGACGAGCATCGATCCCGTCAGCGGGGATCCCGTCAACGGGCCGAACCGTGCCGTTGCGATCAACGGCGGTAAAGCGTCCGTTATCGGCGGTGGTGGGTTTGATGCCGGATCCGGCAACCGTGTCGTGGCGGTCAATTACGGCAGCATCGCCACCAGCGTCGAGGCGAACGACAACCAAGTCTTTGCAGTCAATGGCGGTAAGGCGTCCGTTCTGGCTCAAGCGGACAGCACCGCCCGGGCCGTCAACGGCGGTGAGGTGACCGAGAAGTCGAGCACTGGCAGCAGCGCCACGGCAATCAACGGCGGCAGTACCGCTTCCCTAACCTACGCGTCCGACAGCACCGCCACCGCAATCAACGGCGGTCACGCGGGAGTCGGTTCCGGGAACGGTTACGCGAGCGACAGCACTGCCAGGGCAATCAATGGCGGTGACGCCGTCGCGCGCGATGGAGAAAACAACACCGCGACAGTAGTCAACGGCGGTAGCGCTACCGCGGGCGGTGACTTATACGAGAGCGGCTCATATCCAGGAAACAACAACACCGCCAAGGTAATCAACGGCGATAGCGCTAAGGCGGGCGGTGTGGCTTGGACGGAGGGTACGCAAGACAACAACACCGCCACGGCGATCTGCGGAGGAAATGCGACTGCGACCGGCGGCAACGCAACCGACACGGACCACGGCGGCTCCTGCGGCGGATGATCCGTTAACTGAGGGTGCCCGCGCCTAACCCGTCTGCTGCCCAAACATGTTGACTACGTTCGTCGCCGGCGCAGCGGGCGCAACCGGTTCGGGCAGCGGGTTCCCTGTTTCCACGTCGGGTATGTAGTCGCCGTACGTCGTCAGCGTCAGCACAGCTGCTATGGCCGAGCCACTTGCTGACCCGAAAACGCAAAGACCGCCGCACCGAATGGATCGGGGCGCTGCCTCCGATCAATCCCGGCATCGTCGTCCAGTCGACTGTGGCTCCCCATCCTCCGTCGGGCCCGGTGGGAACCGGACCCCCGGTGTCCTTCTCCCGCAGCGGGCTCACGGTCAACTGGTCCGCTGACTACGGCAGCATCCTCGAACTCGCGGAGGCCTGTGACGTCCCCACGCGGTACTCGTGCCGAAGCGGCGTCTGCCACACGTGCGTCACCCCGCTCATCGCCGGAGCGACCGCCTATACCCAGCCGCCTCTGGAACTGCCCGCGGACGGGACCGTGCTGATCTGCGTTGCCGAGCCGAGCGAGGGCATCGTTCTCGACCTCTAACCGAATCACTTCTGTCACTTTGGTTTCTGCTGTCACGGGGCAGCGGATCTGTCGGTGGTTCGAACTAGTGTTCGATGTATGAGTTCGGTCGACATGTTGGAGCGCATCGCCGCGGTGGATGCCGAGGTCGACGCGTTGTTGGCTGAGCCTGGCGGCGGGTCGACTGCTGAGCGGTTGGCGGTGACCGCTGCCTGGGAGGCGTTGTTACGTCGGCTGCCGGCGGTGACGCATCGGTTGGTCGCCGCGCTGGCGCAGGTGCCGGTCGAGGAGTTGGGTGAGCCGACGTTGGCCGCGGCGCTGGCGACGTTGTTGCGGATCTCCAAGGACGAGGCGCATCGGCGTATCCACGACGCTGAGGATCTTGGTCCGCGCACGGCGATGAGCGGCGAGCCGCTCGAGCCGGTGCTGCCGCACACCGCCGCTGCGCAGCAGCGCGGGGCCATCGGTGTCGAGCATGTGAAGATCATTCGGCGGTTCTTCGACCGGCTGCCGGCCTTCGTCGACTACCAGACGCGGGAGCTGGCCGAGGCGCAGCTGGCCGAGATCGCCTGTGGGCTCAAACCCGAGGAGTTGCGGCAGGCCGCCGACCAGTTGGCCTATCTGATCGATCAGGACGGCCAACTCTCCGACGGGGACCGGGCGCGGCGACGCTATCTGACCATCGACAAGCCGGGCCCCGACGGGCTCAGCGATATCCGGGGGCGTCTCGATCCGGAGACCTGTGCCGCGATGGAGGCGGTGTTCGCCACGTGGGCGGCGCCGGGCATGTGCAATCCCGACGACGAAGACCCCTGTATTGATGGTGAACCGTCGGGGGAGAACGTCAGCGGCGATGCCCGTTCGACGGGGCAGCGCAACCACGACGCGCTCAAAGCCCTGTGCCGGGCGATGCTGGCGTCGGGACAGTTGGGCAGCCACAACGGGTTACCCGTGACGATCGTCATCTCCACCACACTCAAAGAGCTGGAATCCGGCATGGGGCATGCGGTCACCGGCGGCGGCAGTCTGTTGCCGATGTCGGAGGTGATCCGGCAGGCATCTGCGGCCCATCACTATCTGGCGGTGTTCGACGACCACACCGAGTGCCCGCTGTATCTGGGGCGCAGCCGACGGTTGGCCTCGGCGGCGCAACGGATTGTGTTGTACGCCAAGGACCGTGGGTGCACGTTTCCCGGCTGTACCGCGCCGGCCTATCACAGCGAGGTCCACCACGCGACGGCCGATTGGGCCGACGGCGGACAGACCGACATCGTCGATGAAACCCTGGCCTGCGGCCGCGACAACCGCCGCGTCAAACCCGGCGGCTGGCGCACCCGAAAACGCAAAGACGGCCGCACCGAATGGATCCCACCCCCCAACCTGGACACCGGCCAGGCCCGCGTCAACAACTACCACCACCCCCAGCGCTACCTCATCCCCGACGAGGAAATCGACGACGGCTGAAATGTCAGACCTGCCCGATACGTTGGAGTTTCGCCACAGGGGTGGATCCGACGACGGGGGAGGACAGATGGGATCGGGGCATCAAGCGCGCTGCTTGGAATGCGCGGAGTCGTTCGTGGTGAACAGAGGTGGTGGGTTCTTCTTCCACATGCTGCGCTGCGATCAGTGTGGCCAGACGAAGTCGATCGGTTTCGATGAACTCGGCGAGTTGCACCTGCGGTACCTGAAGGGACTATCCGGGCCGTACGCGGTGATCAGCGCAGAGCGTGACCGCTATGTCCGTGAACATCTCGACGTGGAAGCCATCGACGGGCAGGAATACCGCGCAGGCGTCGAGGAGGCGGCCGGATCGTGCGAGTGCGGAGGCCACTTCACCTTCGACGCACCGCCCCGATGCCCCAGCTGCCGTTCGACGCGCATCGAGGAAGGGCCGACGACAATCTGCTACGACTGATCCGCGTGTAACGCTTCGGCCCGACGCGCACACTCCACTATGTGACCGATCCCTCGCATGACTTCACCGGCCTGCGCGCCCTGTTCATCAACTGCACGCTGAAACGCTCGCCTGAGGTCAGCCACACCCAAGGGGTGGTCGACATCAGCACGGCGATCATGGAAAATCACGGCGTCGCCGTCGACGTCGTCCGCGCGATTGACCATGACATCGCCACCGGGGTGTGGCCGGACATGCGGGAGCACGCGTGGGCGACCGATGACTGGCCCGATTTTGCCAATCCGGAATATCGCTGAGCGGCTACCGTGATCGCAATGACGAAAGCCGTCGACGAGGCCTCTGTCATCGCCGCGCTCCGTGACGGTGATGAAGCAGTGTTCGCCGAACTGGTGGACCGACACACGCCGTCGATGCTGCGGGTGGCCCGCGGGTATGTCTCCAGCCACGAAATCGCCGAAGAGGTCGTGCAGGAGACCTGGATCGCACTCGTGAAGGGGATCGATAAGTTCGAGGGCCGTTCATCGCTGCGCACTTGGCTTTTCGCCGTGATGATCAACATCGCCAAGGCGCGGGGTGTGCGAGAGCGGCGTGACTCCGACGCGGCGATCGCCGCCTACACGGGCGGAACCGTCGACCCGGCGCGCTTCCGCGAAGCAGGCGATCCGTATCCCGGGCATTGGAAGCCCGACGAGGTGCCATCGCCCTTCCCGGAAACGCCCGAAGGATCGGTGCTCGGAGGCGAACTCGTCGCGATTGCGCAACGCGAACTGAGCAAGCTGCCGGACCGACAGCGCACCGTGGTGGCCCTGCGTGACATGTTGGGGTTCGACTCGGGTGAGGTGTGCGAACTGCTCGACATCAGCGTCGCCAATCAACGCGTACTTCTGCACCGCGGCAGAGCGGTCCTGCGGACGGCGCTCGAGAACTATCTGGAGGAGGTGTCATGAGTACAGGAGCGATGGACTGCAACGAGCTCGTCGAACTGGTCACGGCCTACCTGGACGGATCGTTGGATCCTGACACCCGGGCCCGCTTCGATCTGCACCTGCTCGAATGCGACGGCTGTGAGAACTACCTGCAACAGTTTCGTCAGACGATCACCACGGTCGGCAAGATCGGCGAGGATGAGCTGGACCCGGCGCTCCGCAGCCGCTTGCTCGACGCGTTCAAGGACTTCCGTTGACCACATACTGGGAACACACAGCTAAACGCCAGCGTTAGGAGAAACGTGAGCTACCCAAGACATCACCGCCGAGCAGTTCAACGACACCATCAACGACAACGAGATCGTGCTGGTGGACTTCTGGGCTTCGTGGTGTGGCCCGTGTAAGGCGTTCGCCCCGACGTTCGCCGCGTCTTCGGAAAAGCACCCCGACGTCGTGTTCGCGAAGGTCGACACCGAGGCTGAGCAGCAGCTCGCCGCCGCAGCAGACATCCGCTCCATCCCGACACTGATGGTGTTCAAGAAGGGCAAGCTGGTGTTCAACCAGGCCGGGGCGCTGCCGCCGGCGGCCCTGGAGGATCTGGTGGAGCAGGTCAAGGCGTTCGACGTGGACGCCGCGATCGCCGCGCAGCACAACAGCGAACAGAGCTGAGCGCACCGCACGCGATAGCGTGCAGTTCGTGACCGACCAGAACAACTTCGTCCTCGTAGATCGTCCGCGCGCAGGCGTCGCGCTGGTGACTCTCAACCGTCCCGAGCGGATGAACTCGATGGCGTTCGACGTCATGGTTCCCCTCAAGGCGGTCCTCGAAGAGCTGACCTACGACAACTCGGTCCGGGTGGTCGTGCTGACCGGTGCGGGTCGGGGCTTCTCCTCAGGCGCCGACCACAAGTCCGCAGGCTCCGTGCCGAACATCGACGGCCTGACCCGGCCCACCTTCGCGCTGCGCTCGATGGAGGTGCTCGACGATGTGATCCTCTCGCTGCGCAAGATGCATCAGCCCGTCATCGCCGCGGTGAACGGCGCGGCCATCGGCGGGGGACTGTGCCTGGCGCTGGCCGCCGACATCAGGATCGCCGCCGAAGGCGCCTACTTCCGGGCGGCAGGCATCAACAACGGCTTGACCGCCAGCGAGCTCGGGCTGAGCTATCTACTGCCGAGGGCGATCGGCACGTCACGGGCGTTTGAGCTGATGCTGACCGGCAGGGACGTCGATGCCGACGAGGCCGAACGCATCGGGCTGGTGTCGCGCAGCGTGCCGGGAGACGAATTGCTCGAGGCCTGCTACGAGATGGCCGAGCGGATGGCGGCGTTCTCCAGGCCGGGAATCGAGTTGACCAAGCGCACACTGTGGACTGGACTGGACGCCGCTAGCCTGGAGGGGCACATGCAGGCCGAAGGCCTGGGACAACTCTTCGTGCGCCTGCTCACCGCCAACTTCGAAGAAGCGGTGGCCGCGCGCGCGGAAAAGCGGCCCGCGGTCTTCACCGACGACAAATAGCGACCGGCAGACAAGTAGGAGTGCAGCGTGATCACCGCAACGGACCTCGAGGTCCGCGCAGGCGCGCGCACACTGCTGTCCGCGGACGGCCCGGCCCTTCGGGTGCAGCCGGGCGACCGCATCGGGCTGGTCGGACGGAACGGCGCGGGCAAGACCACGACCATGCGCATCCTGGCCGGCGAAGGTGAACCGTACGCAGGCACCATCGTGCGGACCGGTGAAGTCGGTTATCTGCCACAGGATCCCAGGGAGGGAAACCTCGACACCCTCGCCCGCGACCGGGTGCTGTCGGCGCGCGGCCTTGACACGTTGCTGTCGGATTTGGAGAAGCAACAGGCGTTGATGGCCGAGGTCGCAGACGATGCCGTTCGCGACCGTGCGGTCCGCCGCTACGGCGAGCTCGAGGAGCGGTTCGCCGCGCTCGGCGGGTACGGCGCCGAAAGCGAGGCAGGCCGCATCTGCGCCAGTCTCGGCCTGCCCGAACGGGTTCTGACGCAGCCGCTGCGCACGCTGTCCGGCGGTCAGCGCCGCCGCGTCGAACTCGCGCGCATCCTGTTCGCGGCAGCGGAAGGCGGGCTCGGCTCCGATTCATCGATGACGCTGCTGCTCGACGAGCCGACCAACCACCTCGACGCCGACTCGCTCGGCTGGCTGCGGGAATTTCTCCGCGCACATACCGGCGGGCTGGTGGTGATCAGCCACAACGTCGAGCTGCTCGCCGATGTGGTCAACCGGGTGTGGTTTCTCGACGCCGTGCGTGGTGAGGTCGACGTCTACAACATGACGTGGCAGAAGTACCTCGACGCGCGTGCCACCGACGAACAGCGCCGCCGCCGCGAGCGTGCGAACGCCGAGCGCAAGGCCACGGCACTGCGTACCCAGGCCGCCAAGATGGGCGCAAAAGCAACCAAAGCCGTTGCGGCGCAGAACATGATCCGCCGGGCTGACCGACTGATGGCAGCTCTCGATGACGAGCGGGTTGCCGACAAGGTGGCCCGCATCAAGTTCCCCAGCCCGGCGTCGTGCGGGCGAACACCGCTGGTGGCCAAGGACCTGACGAAGACCTACGGCTCACTGGAGGTGTTCACCGGCGTCGATCTGGCCATCGACCGCGGCTCGCGCGTGGTGGTGCTCGGCCTCAACGGTGCCGGAAAGACCACCCTGCTGCGCCTGCTCGCAGGCACCGAGACGCCCGACACCGGGGGACTGGAGCCCGGCCACGGCCTCAAGATCGGCTACTTCGCCCAGGAGCACGACACCCTCGACGATCTGGCCACGGTCTGGGAGAACATCCGGCATGCCGCTCCGGATACCGGGGAGCAGGAGCTGCGTGGACTGCTGGGGGCGTTCATGTTCAGCGGGCCGCAGCTCGACCAGCCGGCGGGCACGCTGTCCGGCGGTGAGAAGACCCGGCTCGCCCTTGCAGGTCTCGTCGCATCCACCGCAAACGTCCTGCTGCTCGACGAACCGACCAACAATCTCGATCCGGCGTCGCGCGAACAGGTGCTGGACGCGCTCCGCAGCTACCGCGGAGCGGTGGTGTTGGTCACCCACGATCCGGGTGCCGCGGAGGCGCTGGACCCGCAGCGGGTGGTGCTGCTTCCCGACGGCACCGAGGACTTCTGGTCGGCGGACTACGCCGATCTCATCGAGTTGGCCTGACGGATATCGTGCGCGTCGTTTTCCGATTCCGCCAACTGATTGGTTAAGGCTTCTTTACGCTGGGTATGCGTCGGGGCATCAACAGCGGGGAGATGTCGATGAAGAAACTCAACAAGTCGCGGGACCAGTTGCTCGGCGAACTGCGGCACGCGTACGAGGGTGGAGCGAGCATCCGGTCCCTTGTCGCCGCCACCGGTCGCTCCTACGGTTCAGTACACAGCATGTTGCGTGAGTCCGGAACGACGATGCGCAGTCGTGGGGGACCCAACCACCGCACCCGCCGGTAACTACGGCTGGCGAACCGACGATTCCACGAGGTCGAGTACGGCGCTGAGCTTTTCGGGGTCGTCCCCCGAGGCCAGCCGTGCGACCAGGCCATCGAGCACCAGGTCGAGGTAGGTATGCAGGACTGCGCTTGGCACATCGTCGCGCAGCCGTCCGGCCTGCTTCTGCCTGCGCAACCGCTCGGTCGTTGCCGCCGATAGTTCGGCCGACCGTTCCGACCATCCCTTGTGAAACGCGGGATCGTTGCGCAGCTTGCGCGCGATCTCCAGGCGGGTGGCCAGCCAGTCGAACTGTTCGGGTGCCGCCAACATGTCGCGCATCACCTGGATCAGCCCCTCACGCGATGCGACATCGGCCATCCGCTCGGCGTCCTCATGCGCCAATTCGAAGAACAACGTGTCTTTGTCCCGGAAGTGGTGGAAGATCGCGCCGCGCGACAGCCCGATCGTCTGCTCCAGCCTGCGGACGGTGGCTTTGTCGTAGCCGTACTCGGCAAAGCACCGCCTGGCGCCGTCGAGGATCTGGCGGCGACGGGCCGCCAGATGGTCGTCGGTTACCCGGGGCAACTGCGTGCCCTACGTCTTCAGCATGTTGCGCAGCACGTACTGCAGGATGCCGCCGTTGCGGTAGTAGTCCGCCTCACCAGGGGTGTCGATGCGCACCACGGCGTCGAACTCGACCGCCTTCCCATCCTCCTTGGTGGCCTTCACATGCACTGTCTTCGGCGTCTTGCCGTCGTTGAGCGCCTCGATGCCGGTGATGTCGAACGTCTCCGTGCCGTCGAGCTTCAGCGATGCAGCGGACTCGCCCTCGGGGAACTGCAGCGGGATGACGCCCATGCCGATCAGGTTGGACCGGTGGATGCGCTCGAACGACTCGGTGATGACTGCGCGCACGCCCAGCAGGCTGGTGCCCTTGGCCGCCCAGTCTCGCGACGAGCCCGAGCCGTACTCCTTGCCGCCCAGCACGACCAGTGGAATGTCTTGCTCCGCATAGTTTTGCGCGGCGTCGTAGATGAACGCCTGCTCCCCGCCGTCGGTGAAGTCTCGGGTGTAGCCGCCGGATACGTCGTCGAGCAGCTGGTTGCGCAGCCGGATGTTGGCGAACGTGCCCCGGATCATCACCTCGTGGTTGCCGCGCCGTGAGCCGTAGGAGTTGTAGTCCTTCTTGTCGACGCCGTGCTCGTCGAGGTACTGGGCCGCGGGTGTACCCGGCTTGATGCTGCCTGCGGGGGAGATGTGGTCCGTGGTGACCGAATCGCCCAGCAGGGCAAGCACTCTGGCGCCCTCGATGTCGGTCACCGCCTCCGGATCGGCGGGCATGCCGTCGAAATACGGGGGCTTGCGGACATAGGTCGAGTCGTCGGCCCACTCGAACGTGTTGCCGCTCGGCGTGGGCAGGTTGCGCCACCGGTCGTCGCCTTTGAACACGTCGGCGTAGTTCTTGGTGAACATCTCCGTGTTGATCGCCGAGGCGATCGTGTCGTTGATGTCCTTCTGCGACGGCCAGATGTCCTTCAGGAAAACGTCGTTGCCGTCCTCGTCCTTGCCCAGCGGCTCCGACTCGAAATCGAAGTCCATGGTGCCCGCCAGCGCATAGGCGATCACCAGCGGCGGCGACGCGAGGTAGTTCATCTTCACGTCGGGATTGATTCGGCCCTCGAAGTTGCGGTTGCCCGACAGCACGGCAGCGACCGACAGATCGCAGTCGTTGATGGCCTTGCTGATCTCCTCCGGCAGTGGGCCGGAGTTGCCGATGCAGGTCGTGCAGCCGTAGCCGACCAGATAAAAGCCCAGCTTCTCCAGATATGGCCACAGCGCGGCCTTTTCGTAGTAGTCGGTCACCACCTGCGAACCCGGAGCCATCGTGGTCTTCACCCACGGCTTGGACGTCAGACCCTTCTCGACGGCGCTCTTCGCGAGCAGGGCGGCGCCGAGCATCACCTCGGGGTTGGACGTGTTGGTGCACGACGTGATCGCCGCGATCACCACCGCTCCGTGGTCGAGGACGAACTCGCCACGGCCCTCGCACATTGACCTCCACCGGCTTGCTCGGCCTGCCGTTCGAGTTGACGGCCGCCGAGGGCACCGGGGTGTCATTGTCGTCGAACGAGAGCACCGCGGGGTCGCTGGCCGGGAACGACTCCTCGACCGCCTCGTCGAGCTTGGTGTGCTCGGCGGGCAGGTTCTCCTCGACGTAGTTGTGAATGTCCTTGCGGAAGGCCGTCTTTGCGTCGGTCAGCGCGATGCGGTCTTGCGGGCGCTTGGGCCCGGCGATCGACGCGACGACATCGCCCAGATCCAGCTCGATGTACTCGGAGAATTTCGGCTCGCTCGCCGGGTCGTGCCACATACCTTGCTCTTTGGCGTATGCCTCCACCAATGCCAGCTGCTCCTCACTGCGGCCGGTCATCTTCAGGTAGTCGATCGTGACATCGTCGATCGGGAAAATCGCTGCGGTGGAGCCGAACTCGGGGCTCATGTTGCCCAGGGTGGCGCGGTTGGCCAGTGGGACCTCGGCGACACCGTCGCCGTAGAACTCGACGAACTTGCCGACGACGCCGTGCTTACGCAGCATCTCGGTGACGGTGAGCACGACGTCTGTGGCGGTGACGCCCGCGGGACGCTCGCCGGTCAGCTTGAACCCGACCACCCGCGGAATCAGCATCGACACCGGCTGGCCCAGCATCGCGGCCTCGGCCTCGATGCCGCCGACGCCCCAGCCCAGCACGCCGAGGCCGTTCTCCATCGTGGTGTGGCTGTCGGTGCCCACACAGGTGTCCGGGTACGCGACGCCGTCGCGCTCCATCACGACGCTCGCCAGGTATTCGATGTTGACCTGGTGCACGATGCCGGTGCCGGGCGGCACCACCTTGAAGTCGTTGAAGGCGCCCTGGCCCCAGCGCAGGAACTGGTAGCGCTCACCGTTGCGCTCGTACTCGATCTCGACGTTGCGCTCGAACGCATTCGCGGTCCCGAAAAGGTCGGCGATCACGGAGTGGTCGATCACCAGATCGGCCGGCGCCAGTGGATTGACCTTGTCGGGGTCGCCGCCGAGGTCGCCGACGGCCTCCCGCATGGTGGCCAGGTCGACGATGCATGGCACACCGGTGAAGTCCTGCATGATCACCCGGGCGGGGGTGAACTGGATCTCCACGCTCGGATCGGCCGACGGATCCCATTTCGCGATCGCCTCGATGTGCTCCTTGGTGATATTGGCGCCGTCCTCGGTCCGGAGCAGGTTCTCGGCGAGCACCTTGAGGCTGTAGGGGAGTTTCTCGGTGCCTGGTACCGCGTCCAGGCGGTAGATCTCGTAGCTCTTGTCCCCGACGGTCAGCGTGTCGCGGGCTCCAAACGAATCCTTGCTGCTCACATCAACTCCCGGCTAAGTCTTGCCGCGACGGGCTGTGTCGGCGGCACTTCGAATTCTAACAGTACGCTTGTCCTATAAAGCAACCCTCGAGTGCCTTCAGTCTTGCTCTCATGGGTGCGGGCTGCCACTTTTTGCGGCCGGCATCGCGTACGGTGCCTCTGTGGCCGGACCGCACGTGATCCCGTTCCTCCCGATGTATATCCCGCCCGACGTGGATATCAACCATGTGAAGGCGGACGTCGGCGGAGACGGTGTAAGCGTGGCACCTGAGTATGCGAAGGACATCCCCGCTTTGCGCGACGTGGTGGCCGACGCCCGCGAGCAGGGCATCGACCTCAAGATCGTGATGATTGCGACGAACCCGCCGAACGAGACCCCGCTGCGCGACATCGCGACGGAGGTGGGCGAGGCCTATCCGGGCTCCACGGTTCTGGCGATGAGCCCGATATGGGCAGGCACCTACAGCAAGAATTTCGATCGAATGACGTTGGAGGCCGGCCAGGATCTCGCGAAGAACGGCGATCCCGTTCAGTCGTCCAAGAATTTCGTCAGCGAGTTGACGACATCACACTTTCCCTGGACGGCATTCTCTGTCGTACTCGTCGTCGGGGTATTGGTAGCGGCTGTGGCCACCCGTTTCCTGCAGGTCCGCAGCAAAGGCAACGCAGCCGCTGCCGAGCCTAAAGCCGCTGAATAAGACCCGGTAGAACCACTCGGGGAATTCGAACATCACCATTCGGTCACACCTTCTCTAATTACAGATATGTAGTTCGTGACCAAAGTTTCCTTAGCGTCAGTTGTGACGTACGGTGCAGAAGTACCTACTGGTGTAGTTGTTATTAATGTGACTTCTGCGACTGGGTGCCGAACGAATGTGCTTTACGTTCGCGAGCCTTAGGAGACATGAGTCGAATGAGACGCATCCTTCGCGCCTCTCGGTCCGGGCTGTGCGGTCGAGTCTGCGCGGTTCCGCTGACGGTCGGCATGCTCCTCGGGACGGTGTTCTCCCAGTCGGGCGCAATTGCCACCGCCGAGCCGGGCGGTCCGGACACCATCGGGTCCCTAGTGGCCGCCGTGGCGAACGCGAACCAGAAGCTGCAAGACCTGGGCGCCGCGGTGCAGGCCCAGCAGGAGAGCGTCAACAAGGCCATCGTCGACCTCGAGACCGCACGCGACAACGCTGCGGCGGCCAAAGTCGAGGTGGATACCAGCAGGCGCGCCGTCGACGACTCCACTGCCGCGATCAAGTCCGCGCAGCAGCGCTTCGACACCTTTGCGGCCTCGACGTACGTCAACGGACCGTCGAGTTCCTACCTGACCGCCGCTGATCCCTCCGACATCCTCGACACCACCGCGGTGGGTCAGACGTTGGCCGTCAGTTCCCAGCAGGTCGTCGCCAACCTGCAGCGGGCCCGAACCGAGCAGGTCAACAAGGAGTCGGCGGCGCGACTGGCCCAGCAGAACGCCGACGCGGCCGCCGCCGATGCGTTGTCCAGCCAGGACGCCGCGGTGTCGGCGCTGACGTCGGCTCAACAGACGTTCCGCGACCAGCAGGGCGAGCTCGACCAGCTGACCGCCGAGCGAAACAGCGCCCAGGCCAAGCTTGCGGCGGCCCGTACCTGGTCCGCATCGGCAAGCGGACAGACGAAAGCCGCTGCACCCCAGTCGAATCCGTCAGGAGACTGGGATCGCGCACCCGCGGCACCCTCTGCATCCGCGCCGGCGGGGGGCAACTGGGACGTCAGCCTGTGGGATCCGACTCTGCCCGCGATCCCGAGCGCGTTCGTCAGCGGCGACCCGATCGCGATCATCAATACGGTGCTCGGCATATCGTCCACCTCGGCGCAGTACACCGCCGACATGGGCCGCAACTTCCTGCGGAAGATGGGAATCCTGCCGACGCCGAGCGGCTACACGAACAACGGGGCGATTCCCCATGTCTACGGCAGGCAGGCCTCCGAGTACGTCATCCAGCGCGCGGGGTCCCAGATGGGTGTGCCGTACTCGTGGGGCGGCGGCAACGCCGCCGGACCGAGCAACGGCATCGATCAGGGTGCAGGCACAGTCGGATTCGACTGCTCCGGGTTGATCCTGTACGCGTTTGCGGGCGTCGGTATCAAGCTTCCGCACTACTCCGGTTCGCAGTACGACATGGGCCGCAAGATCCCGTCATCGCAGATGCGGCGCGGTGACGTCATCTTCTACGGTCCGGGCGGAAGCCAGCACGTCACGCTCTACCTCGGCAACAACCAGATGCTGGAAGCGCCGTTCACCGGGTCGCACGTCAAGGTGTCGCCGGTGCGGACCGGCGGTATGACCCCGTACGTCATCCGGTACATCGAATACTGATGCGAGTGATTTTGTGAATTTGAAGCGCCACAACCGTTTCCGTCTCATCAAGCTCATCGTGCCGCTCGTGGCGGCGCTGGCTGTGGTGATCGGGCTTGCCGTCCCGGCTGCGGCCGCACCCGATGACGGTCAGTGGGATCCGACGCTGCCCAAGGTGCTCAGCGCCGGCGCTCCCGGCGATCCAGTCGCGATCGCCAACGCGTCGTTCGAAGCTACCCAGATGGCGCTTCAGGCAACCCAGAGCCTGGGCCAGAAGTTCCTGTCGAGCATCGGTCTGGGTGGAAGCAGCGGCGGCGCCAACACCGGAAGCGTCGGCGTTGGCCGGGTTCGCGGACCACAGGCGATCGAATACGTGATCCGCCGTGGCGCCTCGCAGATGGGCGTGCCGTATTCATGGGGAGGCGGCACGCCCAGCGGGCCCAGCAAGGGCGTCGACTCCGGCGCCAACATCGTCGGCTACGACTGTTCCGGCTTCACCCGGTTCGCGTTCGCCGGCGTCGGGGTGCTGATCCCGAAATACTCGGGCGATCAGTACGACACCGGCCGCAAAGTGCCTCAGTCGCAGGCCAAACGCGGTGACCTGTTGTTCTGGGGACCGGGCGGCAGCCAGCACGTCGCGATCTATCTCGGCAACAACCAGATGCTCGAGGCCTCCGGCAGCGCGGGCAAGGTGACGGTGAGCCCGCTGCGCACCTCGGGGCTTCAGCCGTATCTCGCCCGGATGATCGAATCCTGAGCGTGGCCTGAGCGAACCCTGAGCAGAGCCGGGCAACGTCGACGGATTCCGAAGTGCCTGGAATAGTTGACGAGGGGCACCCCGCCCGCGGCGCACGACCTGCGTCTTTCGCCAACTACGTAAGAGGATCGTCGATGACGTCAGCAGGTGGGCCGCAAGGCCCGGCGCAGGGTTATCCCCCGAACACTCACGCTGCTCCGCCGCCACCCGCCAACTCCGGGGGCCTGCAGGCCGAGGTGCACATGCTGGAACGTGCGATCTTCGAGGTCAAGCGAATCATCGTGGGCCAGGACCTACTGGTCGAGCGGATGCTCGTCGGCTTGCTCGCCAAGGGCCACGTGCTGCTCGAGGGCGTTCCCGGCGTGGCCAAGACGCTGGCGGTGGAGACATTCGCCAAGGTGGTCGGCGGCACGTTCGCCCGCATCCAGTTCACGCCCGACCTGGTGCCCACCGATATCGTCGGCACCCGGATCTATCGCCAGGGGAAGGAAGAGTTCGACATCGAGCTCGGTCCGGTGGTGGTCAACTTCCTGCTCGCCGACGAGATCAACCGCGCCCCGGCGAAGGTGCAGTCCGCACTGCTCGAGGTGATGGCCGAACGCAAGATCTCGATCGGCGGCAAGACCTTCCCGCTGCCTGCACCGTTCCTCGTGATGGCCACCCAGAACCCGATCGAGCAGGAAGGCGTCTACGCGCTGCCCGAGGCGCAGCGTGACCGCTTCCTGTTCAAGCTCAACATCGACTACCCGACCCCCGAGGAAGAGCGCGAGATCATCTATCGGATGGGCGTGCGGCCGCCGGAGCCCAAGCAGGTTCTCGCACCAGGCGACCTTCTCCGTCTGCAGGAAGTCGCCGCGAACAACTTCGTGCACCACGCGCTCGTCGACTACGTGGTCCGCGTCGTCACCGCGACCAGGACACCGGAGAAGTTCGGCATGCCCGATGCCAAGGCGTGGATCGCCTATGGCGCTTCGCCGCGCGCCTCGCTCGGCATCATCGCGGCTGCGCGCGCTCTGGCGTTGGTGCGTGGCCGCGACTACGTCGTTCCGCAGGACGTCGTCGAGGTCATTCCCGATGTGCTGCGGCACCGGCTGGTGCTGACGTACGACGCGCTGGCCGACGAGATCTCCTCGGAGACGGTGATCAATCGGATCCTGCAGACCGTCGGGCTGCCGCAGGTGAACGCCATTCCGCAGCAAGGTCATTCGGTGCCGCCCGTCATGTCCGCCGCAGCGGCCGCGGCAGCGGTCGGTGACTACTTCACGCCGCCAGGTCGACCTGCCGTCACTGAAGCGCGGGGAGATCCGTGACCCCGCGCTGACGGCGGCGCTGCGCAAGCTGGAGCTGACGGTGCGCCGCAAGCTCGACGGCGTACTGCACGGCGACCATTTGGGCCTGTTGCCCGGCCCGGGATCCGAGCCGGGGGAGTCACGGCTCTATCAGCCCGGCGACGATGTGCGCCGGATGGACTGGTCGGTCACCGCGCGCACGACACATCCGCACGTGCGGCAGATGATCGCCGATCGCGAGCTGGAAACCTGGCTGGTGGTCGACATGTCGGCCAGCCTGGACTTCGGCACCACCGGCTGCGAGAAGCGCGACCTCGCGGTGGCGGCCGCGGCGGCGATCACGTTTCTCAACAGCGGCGGCGGTAACCGGATCGGCGCGGTGATCGCCAACGGCGATTCCGTGCGACGGGTGCCTGCCTTGTCGGGCCGCATGCACGAGCAGGAGATGTTGCGAACCATCGCCACCATGCCCAAGGCGCCCATCGGCGTGCGGGGCGACCTGGCCGCCGCGATCGACGCGCTGCGCAGGCCCGAGCGGCGGCGCGGCATGGCGGTGATCATCAGCGACTTCCTCGGCCCGATCAACTGGATGCGGCCACTTCGTGCGATCGCCGGACGGCACGAGGTACTCGGCATCGAGGTGCTCGATCCCCGCGATGTCGAACTGCCGCCCGTCGGCGACGTCATCCTGCAGGACACCGAATCCGGGGTAACCCGCGAATTCACGATCGATGAACAACTGCGCTCCGATTTCGAGAAGGCCGCGGCCGCGCACCGCGATGAGGTGGCGCGAACCCTGCGGCGCTGCGACGCGCCGCTGCTGACCCTGCGCACCGACCGGGACTGGATCGCCGACGTGGTCCGGTTCGTCGCCAGCCGCCGCCGAGGGGCGATGGCCGGCCGGTGAGCTCCATCAACGAAATGACAAGTAACACATGACTTTGCCGTTGCTCGGCCCGATGACACTGTCGGGATTCGAACACAAGTGGTACTTCCTCTTCCTGCTCGTGGTGCTCGGCCTGATCGGGCTCTATGTCGTCGTGCAGATGGCGCGTCAGCGGCGGATGCTGCGCTTTGCGAACATGGAGCTGCTGGAGAGCGTTGCGCCCAAACGGCCTACGCGCTGGCGTCACCTGCCGGCGATCCTGCTGATCTTGTCGCTGCTGTTGCTGACCGTTGCGATGGCCGGACCGACGAACGACGTCCGCATCCCGCGTAACCGCGCCGTCGTCATGTTGGTGATCGACGTGTCGCAGTCCATGCGCGCCACCGACGTCTCGCCCAACCGGCTGGCGGCCGCCCAGGAGGCCTCCAAGCAGTTCGCCGACGAGCTCACCCCCGGCATCAACCTCGGCCTGATCTCATACGCAGGCACCGCCACCGTGCTGGTCTCGCCGACCACCAACCGTGAAGCGACCAAGAACGCGATCGACAAGCTGCAACTGGCCGACCGCACCGCCACCGGTGAGGGCATCTTCACCGCGCTGCAGGCCATTGCCACCGTCGGCGCGGTGATCGGCGGCGGCGATGAGCCTCCACCCGCGCGCGTCGTGTTGTTCTCCGACGGCAAGGAAACCGTGCCGTCGAATCCGGACAACCCGAAGGGCGCATTCACCGCCGCCCGCACAGCCAAGGACCAGGGCGTGCCGATCTCGACGATCTCATTCGGTACGCCGTACGGCTACGTCGAGATCAACGACCAGCGCCAGCCGGTGCCCGTCGACGACGACATGCTTCGCAAGATCGCCGAGCTGTCCGGGGGCGAGGCCTTCACCGCGTCCAGCCTCGACCAGCTGCGTGAGGTCTATGCGGATCTGCAGCAGCAGATCGGCTACGAGACCATCAAGGGCGACGCCAGCGTGGGCTGGTTGCGGCTCGGTGCGCTGATCCTGGCGTTGGCCGCGTTGGCGGCGCTGCTGATCAACCGGCGCCTGCCCAACTAAGGCGATTTCTTAGGGATGATGCTGACACGTTAGGTTGGCGGGCGATGACTGCGCACGCGAGGAGCAGAAGATGACGGTGACCGACAATGCGGGCGAGACCGCCGCAGGCCGGCCACCCTTCGTATCCCGTTCGGTACTGGTGACCGGCGGCAACCGGGGCATCGGACTCGCCGTCGCCCAGCGCCTGGCCGCAGACGGCCACAAGGTGGCGGTCACCCACCGCGGCTCCGGCGCCCCAGAGGGCCTGTTCGGGGTGCAGTGCGATGTCACCGACAACGAGGCCGTCGACCGCGCCTTCAAGGAGATCGAGGAGCACCAGGGTCCGGTCGAAGTGCTGGTGTCCAACGCAGGCATCGCCGCGGACGCGTTCCTCATGCGGATGACCGAGGAGAAGTTCGAAAAGGTCATCGACGCGAACCTCACCGGGGCATTCCGGGTGGCGCAGCGGGCATCGCGCAGCATGCAGAGGAAGCGGTTCGGCCGGATGATCTTCGTGGGTTCGGTCTCCGGCACCTGGGGCATCGGCAATCAGGCCAATTACGCGGCCTCCAAGGCCGGTCTGATCGGTATGGCCCGCTCGATCGCCCGGGAGCTGTCAAAGGCCGGGGTCACGGCCAATGTGGTGGCTCCGGGCTACATCGACACCGAGATGACCCGCGCGCTGGATGAGCGGATACAAGAGGGCGCACTGGAATTCATCCCGGCCAAGCGGGTTGGCACCGCCGATGAGGTCGCCGGGGTGGTCAGCTTCCTGGCGTCAGAGGATGCTAGCTACATCTCCGGTGCGGTGATCCCGGTCGACGGCGGCATGGGCATGGGCCACTGAGACCCCGCGGCTGGTGCGACGATACTTCAACGGACGTAAAGGACTGATATGGCAGGGCTTCTCGAAGGTAAGCGCATCCTCGTCACGGGGATCATCACCGACTCGTCGATCGCGTTTCACATCGCGCGGGTGGCCCAGGACGAGGGCGCGGAACTCGTGCTCACCGGCTTCGACCGGCTGCGGCTGATCCAGCGCATCGCCGACCGGCTGCCCAAGCCGGCGCCGCTTCTGGAGCTCGACGTGCAGAACGAAGAGCACCTTGCGACCCTTGCCGACCGCGTCACCGAGGCGATCGGGGCGGGCAACAAACTCGACGGCGTCGTGCACTCAATCGGCTTCATGCCACAAACCGGAATGGGCATCAACCCGTTCTTCGACGCCCCCTACGAAGATGTCGCCAAGGGCATCCACATCTCGGCGTTCTCGTATGCCTCGCTGGCCAAGGCCCTGCTGCCGATCATGAACCCCGGAGGCGGCATCGTCGGCATGGACTTCGACCCGACCAGGGCGATGCCGGCCTATAACTGGATGACGGTCGCCAAGAGCGCACTGGAATCCGTCAACCGGTTCGTCGCGCGCGAGGCGGGCCAGTTCGGCGTGAGGTCCAATCTTGTTGCGGCAGGCCCGATTCGCACGCTCGCCATGAGCGCAATCGTCGGTGGCGCGCTCGGCGACGAAGCGGGGGGTCAGATCGAGTTGCTCGAGCAGGGCTGGGATCAGCGCGCGCCGCTCGGCTGGAACATGAAGGATCCGACGCCGGTCGCGCGCACGGTCTGTGCCCTGGTCTCTGATTGGCTGCCCGCCACCACCGGAACGGTCATCTACGCCGACGGCGGCGCCAGTACCCAGTTGCTGTAAATGAATTTCGATGCGCTTCTGCTCCTGTCATTCGGCGGGCCGGAGGCGCCAGAGCACGTAATGCCGTTCCTGGAGAACGTCACCCGTGGTCGCGGCATACCGCGGGAGCGGCTTGCCGCCGTGGCCGAGCACTATCTGCACTTCGGCGGCGTCTCACCGATCAACGGCATCAATCGTGAGTTGATCGGGCAGTTGGAGGCCGAACTGGCCGACACCGGCCTCGACCTGCCGGTGTACTTCGGCAACCGGAATTGGGAGCCCTACGTCGAAGACACCGTTGTGGCGATGCGCGACAACGGCATTCGTCGCGCGGTGGTGTTCACCACGTCGGCGTGGGGCGGGTACTCCAGCTGCACGCAGTACGTCGAGGATATCGCCCGCGGTCGTCGGGCGGCGGGTGAGGGCGCACCCGAACTGGTAAAGCTGCGGCAGTACTTCGACCATCCGCTCCTCGTCGAGATGTTCGCCGAGGCGATCGCCGACGCGGCCGGCGGCCTCCCCGAAGAGCTACGGGCCGACGCCCGGCTGGTGTTCACCGCGCACTCCATTCCGGTTGCGGCCCGCTCCCGTTGCGGCGCCGACCTTTACGCCCGACAGGTCGCGTACGCGTCGCGGCTTGTCGCAACCGATGCGGGCTACGATGATTTCGACCAGGTGTGGCAGTCGCGGTCCGGGCCGCCCCAGGTGCCATGGCTGGAACCCGATGTCGCCGACCATCTGTCCGCCCTCGCCAAAGCGGGCACCAAGGCCGTCATCGTCTGCCCGATCGGCTTCGTGGCCGATCACATCGAGGTGGTGTGGGATCTGGACAACGAGCTGCGCGCACAGGCAGACCAGTCCGGCATGGCATTCGCCCGCGCTCGCACCCCCAATGCCGACCGCCGCTTCGCCCGCCTCGCGGTCGACCTGATCTCCGAACTTCGCCAGGGGAGCGCACCGGTGCGCTTGGGAGGGGCGGATGCCCCTCCGCGGTATGGCTTTTCGATCGATGGCGCGCTCTGCACGCCGGACTGCGGTGACTCCTAGTGCCACGCCGAGTGCAGGATCGCGTTGACGGCGGCCAGCCTGGCCGAGCGCACCACCGCAGCCAGCGGCCGCAGCGCTTCGTTGGCGATCTGCGCTTCTGACGAACTCTGCAGCCCGATCGGCATCAATCCCGAACTGACCGTGACGATCGCGTCGATGTGGGCGGCGTTCTCCAGCACCCGCAAGGCCCGTGACGGTGCATGATCAGGCGCCCGGTGCTGACCCGACGACTCCATCACCTGCTCGACGAGCCTGCGCGGATCGGCGACGTCCACGCCGCCTGCCTCGGCGCGGATGGCGCCAAGCGCGTCGGCCGCCGACCTGACCGCCGACCGCAGCGCGAATTCGGCATCGCCGAGATCGACATGTTCGGCGATCGGCACTGACGGCAGCGAGTACACCGTCCAGTTCAGGCCGGCCAGCTCAATTTCGTCGGACTCATCTAGGCCGTCGGAGTCGTCGTATTCGAAGTCGGGTACCAGTCCGACGGCCGTCGACGACGGGTCGCCACTGATCAGGATGGCCTCGCCCGCGGTCACCGCGTCCCGCTGGAACTGGGTGCCCGCGGGCAGGCCGCGGACGTCGCCAGGAACGGGCAGCGCAACGGAGATCGCCGGTACGCCGACCGGGACTCCTGCCGCGGTCCGCAGCGTCTGCAGCAGCGACATGGTCCCCGAGTGGGTCATATCCGGCCAGGGCAGGCCGGTACTCCCGGCCGCGACCGCATCATATGCGGTCACGGAATGGCTTGGCGCCCATTGCGATAGCGCATCGAGGACGTCGTCGGGCGCGGCAACACCGGCGAGCCAGGCGTTGGCCCACACCGATAGCGAGACACTTGGGCACCACATGATGCTCGCAGTGTATTAGCCGTTCCCGGGGTCGGCCACGCGATAGGGTTACGACATGCCCGTTGCGCTGATCTGGCTGATCGCCGCGCTGGCCCTCGCCGGGGCCGAAGCGCTGACCGGCGACCTGTTCCTGCTCATGCTCGGGGGTGGGGCACTGGCCGCGGCGGGCTCGAGCCTTGTCTTCGACGATCTGTGGGTACACGGAGCGGTTTTCGCGGTGGTATCGCTGCTGCTTCTGGTGTTGGTTCGCCCGGCGCTGCGCCGTCACTTCATGTCCGGCACGGGCCTGCCCGACCGGGCCAAGGCGCTGGAAGGAAAGAGCGCACTGGTACTCGACCGGGTGGCTCGTCATGAAGGTCAGGTGAAGCTGGACGGCGAAACCTGGACGGCGCGACCCCTCAACGACGACGATGTCTACGAACCGGGCGACCACGTGACCGTCGTGCACATCGACGGCGCAACCGCGGTCGTCTCAAGAATCGTCTAGCGAACCCTGGGCAACTACGGAAGGAACCCGTCATGGAAGGTGCCGTTGCCGGCCTGATCCTCGTCGGCGTGCTGGTCATATTCGCGGCCATCATCGTCGCCAAGTCGATCGCGCTGATACCGCAGGCCGAGGCCGCCGTGATCGAACGGCTCGGCCGCTACAGCAAGACGGTGTCGGGTCAGCTGACCCTGCTGCTGCCCTTCGTCGACAGGATCCGCGCGCGGGTGGACCTGCGTGAGCGAGTGGTGTCCTTCCCGCCGCAACCCGTGATCACCGAGGACAACCTGACGGTCAACATCGACACCGTCGTCTACTTCCAGGTGACCAACCCGCAGGCCGCGGTCTACCAGATCAGCAACTACATCGTCGGTGTCGAACAGCTGACCACCACCACGCTGCGAAACGTCGTCGGCGGCATGACGCTGGAGCAGACGCTGACGTCGCGCGACCAGATCAACGGGCAGCTGCGCGGGGTGCTCGACGAGGCCACCGGCCGGTGGGGGCTGCGCGTGGCGCGCGTCGAACTGCGCAGCATCGACCCGCCGCCGTCGATCCAGGACTCGATGGAAAAGCAGATGCGGGCCGACCGCGAGAAGCGGGCCATGATCCTGACGGCCGAGGGCAGCCGGGAGGCGGCAATCAAGCAGGCCGAGGGCCAGAAGCAGGCCCAGATTCTGTCGGCCGAGGGCGCCAAGCAGGCCGCGATCCTTGCGGCGGAGGCCGATCGGCAATCCCGCATGCTGCGGGCCCAGGGTGAACGGGCGGCGTCATACCTGCAGGCGCAGGGTCAGGCGAAGGCGATCGAGAAGACCTTCGCCGCGATAAAGGCGGGCAGACCGACTCCGGAAATGCTGGCCTACCAGTATTTGCAGACCCTGCCGCAGATGGCCAAGGGCGAGGCGAACAAGGTCTGGCTGGTGCCGAGCGACTTCGGGTCCGCGCTCGAGGGCTTCACCAGGATGCTGGGTGCGCCAGGCGAGGACGGTGTCTTCCGGTACACGCCGTCGCCGGTGGAGGAGAACCTGCCCAAGCCCGAGGACGACTCCGACGAGGTCGCCGAGTGGTTCACCACGCAGACGGATCCCGCGATCGCTCAGGCCGTTGCGAAGGCGGAGGCCGACGCGCGTTCCACCTCGGGCATCAGTGCCATCCCGGCCGCGCCGGAGGACCCGCTGCCTCCTATGCAGTATCCGCCGCTGTCACAGCAGCGGCAGGATGGTCCACCGCAGACTCCGGGTCGCCACAGCGGTTAGCCGCGCCGGCAGTGTCATCGTCGAGACGGTGGTGCTGGGGATACGTGCGAATCTCGTACACCAGACCTGCGACTCCGAGGCTCGCGGTGAACAGCGATACCAGGATCAGCAGCGGGCTGATGTGGTCGGTGAGTGCGTCGCCGAGCACGACAACCGCGGCGGTGCCGGGCAACAGGCCGACCAGTGTCGCCCACGTATAGGGCAGCACCCGCACGGCGGACGCACCTGCGGCGTAGTTGAGAACCGAGAACGGGACTGCCGGGATCAGCCGCATCGACATCACCGTCGGCCAGCCGCGCTGTCGCAGCCGGGCGTCCAGGGTAGCGATCCGCGGATGGGGGACCAGGCGGTTGAGCCGCCAGCCTGCGGCGCGGAACAGTAGCAGCGCGAGCAGTGCACTGACCGTGCTGGCGACGACAGCGATGGCGATGCCGACGATCGGGCCGAACAACAGCCCTGAGGCCAGCGTGAACGCGGTGCGCGGGAACGGGAACACGGTGACCACGACGTGTGCGGCCAGGAAGGCCAGCGGGAACCACGGCCCCATCGAGGCCGCCCAGTCCCTTAGCTGCATGGCGCCAGGGCGCGGCACCAGCACCAGGATTGCGACGAGAATCACAATCGTGAGCGTGATGGCGCCCAGCTGGCGACGGGGGACCTGCGCAGCCGTCGAAACCACCGCTGCCCACAGTGCGGCAAGGGTGCTGACGACGGACTTCACGGTTACCAAGACTACGGGCCGACCGGTGATAACTCGCCTCGTGCCGGTCGCGAGTCGGCTGCCCGGCTCACGCTGGCCCGATGGTGATCATTTAGCCTGATGGGCGTGCAGGAATCCGGCTTGCAGGAATCGAGACAGCGCTGGCGCTCGGCGGTTGCGGGCGTGTTGGCCAAATCGTCTCGGCGTGATCCGGCCGATCTCCCGCCCGAGCCCGAAAGCCTGCTCGATTCTCGGACCTATGAAGGCTTCCCGATCCGTGCGCTGTACACCAGCCTGGACGGCCTGCCCGAGGCGCCGTTGCCCGGCGACTGGCCGTTCGTGCGGGGCGGCGACGCGCTGCGGGACGTCAAGTCCGGCTGGAAGGTCGCCGAGGCGTTTCCGGTCGCGGGCCAGAAGGCCGTCACCGACGGCAACGGCGCCGTCCTGGTTGCCCTGACCGAGGGCGTGAGCGCGCTGGTGTTGCGGGTCGGCACACCCGGCGGCGTCGCACCGGACGAGCTCGACCGCCTGCTTGAGGGTGTGTTCCTCGACCTCGTGCCGGTGGTTCTCGACCCCGGCTCCAAGTTTTCCGCCGCCGCCGATGCGGTGCTGGCGCTGGTGACCGACATGGACGACGACCAGCGCGCCCGGCTGTCGATCGATCTCGGCGCCGACCCGCTCACCGCGCCCTTGAGCGGGCGATCGGCCGCGGGCATCACCGACGTCGTCGCGACCGCGGCGAAGGTGACGAGTTTTCTCGGTGGTGTGCGTGCGCTCACTGTCGACGGGCCCGCGCTGCACAACCTCGGCGCCAGCGCGTCGTGGGAGCTGGCGGGAGCGGTGGCCGCGGGCGTCGCCTACCTGCGGAAGCTCGAAGAGGCCGGGCTCAGCGTGCCGGACTCGTTGCGGCAGATCAGCTTCCGGCTGGCCGCAGACGACGACCAGTTCATGACGGTCGCCAAGTTCCGGGTGATGCGCCGGCTGTGGGCCAGAGTCGCCGAGGTGGTCGGCGATCCGGAGGGTGGTGCTACCCGGGTGCATGCGGTCACGTCGATGCCGATGATGGCGCAGCGGGATCCGTGGGTGAACATGCTCCGGACCACTGTCGCCGCATTCGGTGCAGGTGTCGGCGGCGCGGACACCGTACTGGTGCAGCCGTTCGACGCAGCCATCCCGGGTGGGTTGCCGGGCACCGCAGCGGGTTTCGCGCGTCGTATCGCCCGCAACACTCAACTCTTGCTGCTGGAGGAATCCCATCTCGGCCGGGTGCTCGACCCCGCGGGGGGTTCATGGTTCGTCGAGGACCTCACCGAGCAGCTCGCCGAGCAGGCGTGGGAACACTTTCAGCAGATCGAGTCACACGGCGGCTTCGCCGATGCCCTGGACTTCGTCACCGGCCAGATCGCAGAGGTCCGCGACCGGCGCCGCGACGACGTCAACCACCGCCGCACCGCGCTCACCGGTGTCAACGAGTATCCGAACCTCGATGAATCTCCACTGCCACAACGCGATTCGGAGAACACCATTCAGCGATACGCCGCGGGTTTCGAGGCGTTGCGCGATCGGTCCGATGCCTACCTGGAGCGGACGGGATCGCGGCCGAAAGCGCTGTTGCTGCCGCTGGGTCCGCTCGCCGAGCACAACATTCGCACCACATTCGCCGCCAACCTGCTCGCATCCGGTGGCATCGAGGCCGTCAATCCGGGTGCGATCGAAGCCGCGGGTGTGGCGGATGCCGTCTCGGCGCGACGGCCCCGGCGTCGTCGTGGTCTGCGGGACCGATGCCCGGTATGGAACCGAAGCCGCGGGCGTGGTCGAGGCCGCGCGCAAGGCCGGAGTGTCGCGCGTCCTGCTGGCCGGTCCGGAGAAGGCGGTCGCCGAGACCGACCCGAAGCCCGACGACTACCTGACCGCCAAGATCGATGCCGTCGAAGCCCTGTCGGACCTGCTCACCCGATTGGGGGCCTGACGAGATGACTGCCAGCACCACGAGAATCGGTAATTTCTCCGAAGTCCCATTGCGCAGCGACCGCGCCACCGAGCCCGTCACGGAGGCAACGGTCAGCGCGCACGTAGCGGCTGCCGCCGACGCGCACGGCTACACGCCCGACCAACTGGATTGGGCGACGCCGGAAGGTATCGACGTCAAGCCGGTCTACATCGCCGCCGACCGGGACACCGCGGTCGAGGCGGGCTATCCATTGGACACGTTCCCGGGTGAACCGCCGTATGTGCGCGGGCCGTACCCGACGATGTACGTGAACCAGCCGTGGACGATCCGCCAGTACGCCGGGTTCTCAACCGCCGCAGAGTCCAACGCGTTCTACCGCCGCAACCTCGCGGCGGGCCAGAAAGGGTTGTCGGTGGCCTTCGACCTGGCCACTCACCGCGGATACGACTCGGATCACCCCCGCGTCGCCGGCGACGTCGGAATGGCCGGTGTGGCAATCGATTCCATCCTCGATATGCGGCAACTGTTCGACGGTATCGACCTGTCCACTGTTTCGGTGTCGATGACGATGAACGGTGCGGTGCTCCCGATCCTCGCGCTATATGTGGTGGCCGCCGAGGAGCAGGGCGTGCCGCCGGAGAAGCTCGCAGGGACCATTCAGAACGACATCCTCAAAGAGTTCATGGTCCGCAACACCTACATCTACCCACCCAAGCCGTCGATGCGCATCATCTCGGACATCTTCGGCTACACCAGCACCAGAATGCCGAAGTTCAATTCGATCTCGATCTCCGGCTACCACATCCAAGAAGCCGGTGCGACAGCGGATTTGGAACTGGCCTACACGCTGGCTGACGGTGTCGAGTACATCAAGGCAGGCCTGGATGCAGGGCTTTCCATCGATAAGTTCGCGCCGCGGCTGTCCTTCTTCTGGGGCATCGGGATGAACTTCTTCATGGAGGTCGCCAAGCTGCGTGCCGGACGGCTGCTGTGGAGCGAGCTGGTGGCCCAGTTCGATCCGAAGGAAGCGAAATCGCTTTCGCTGCGCACGCATTCGCAGACCTCGGGCTGGTCGCTCACCGCGCAGGACCCGTTCAACAACGTCGCCCGCACGTGCATCGAGGCCATGGCCGCCACCCAGGGGCACACCCAGTCGTTGCACACCAACGCGCTCGACGAGGCGCTTGCGCTGCCCACCGACTTCTCCGCCAGGATCGCCCGCAACACGCAGCTGCTGCTGCAGCAGGAGTCGGGTACCACCCGGCCGATCGATCCGTGGGGCGGCTCGTACTACGTGGAGTGGCTCACCCACCAGCTCGCCGAGCGGGTGCGCGCGCACATCCACGAGGTCAACGAGCACGGCGGCATGGCGCAGGCCATCGACGACGGCATCCCGAAGCTGCGCATCGAGGAAGCGGCGGCCCGCACGCAGGCCCGCATCGACTCCGGGCAGCAGCCGGTGATCGGCGTCAACAAGTACCAGGTCGACGAGGACCACGAGATCGAGGTGCTCAAGGTCGAGAACAGCCGAGTGCGCGCCGAGCAGATCGCCAAGCTCGAGCAGCTGCGCGCCGATCGGGACCAGTCCGCGGTCGACGCCGCGCTGGATGAGCTGACCCGGGCCGCCGACGGTGACGGGAACATGCTCGAGCTCGCCATCAACGCGGCACGGGCCAAGGCCACCGTCGGCGAGATCTCCGACGCGTTGGAGCGAGTCTGGGGACGACACCAGGCCGAGATCCGTACCATCGCCGGGGTCTACCGCGACGAAGTCGGAAAGGGCAGCAACATCGCGAGCGCCACCGAGTTAGTCGAGAAGTTCGCCGAGGCCGATGGCCGCCGGCCACGCATCCTGGTCGCCAAGATGGGCCAGGACGGACACGACCGTGGCCAGAAGGTGATCGCAACCGCCTTCGCCGACATCGGTTTCGACGTCGACGTCGGCTCGTTGTTCTCGACACCCGAAGAGGTGGCACGCCAGGCCGCCGACAACGACGTCCATGTGGTGGGGGTGTCGTCGCTGGCCGCGGGCCACCTGACGTTGGTGCCCGCGCTGCGCGACGCGCTGGCCGAGGTCGGCCGGCCCGACATCATGATCGTCGTGGGTGGCGTGATTCCGCCAGGAGACTTCGACGAGTTGTACGCGGCCGGAGCGACGGCAATCTTCCCGCCCGGCACGGTAATCGCCGACGCCGCGATCGGCCTGCTGCAGAAGCTGGCCGAGCGCTCGGGCTACGAGTTGAACTAGCCCTCGGCCAGATGGCTGACATCGAAGAGCTGGCCGCAGCGGTCAAGGACCGCGATCGCGCCGCGCTGCCACGGGCCATCACGCTGGTCGAGTCGACCAGAGCGGATCACCGGGACCAGGCGCAGCAGCTGCTGATGGCATTGATGCCCGAGGCGGGCAAGGCGATGCATGTCGGCATCACCGGGGTGCCCGGCGTCGGCAAGTCGACGATGATCGAGGCGCTCGGCATGCACCTCATCGAGCAGGGCCACCGCGTGGCGGTGCTGGCGGTCGACCCGTCCTCGACGCGAACGGGCGGCTCGATTCTTGGTGACAAGACCCGGATGGCGAAGCTGGCGGTACATCCCGATGCATACATCAGGCCGTCGCCCACATCGGGCACGCTGGGCGGCGTCGCCAGGGCCACCCGGGAAACCATCGTTTTGCTGGAAGCGGCCGGTTTCGACGTGATCCTGGTGGAGACCGTGGGCGTGGGCCAGTCCGAGGTCGCGGTTGCAAACATGGTGGACACGTTCGTGTTCCTGACCCTGGCCCGAACCGGCGACCAGCTGCAGGGCATCAAGAAGGGCGTTCTGGAGCTTGCCGACGTCGTCGTGGTGAACAAGGCCGACGGCGCACACGCCACCGAGGCCAAGGCCGCCGCCCGCGAACTGTCGGGCGCTATCCGCCTGATCTATCCGCGCGAAACACTCTGGCGCCCACCTGTTCTGACGATGAGCGCTTTGCATGAGACGGGTCTGACCGAGCTGTGGGACACCGTGCTCAAACACCGCCAGGTGCTCACCGATGCGGGGGAGTTCGACGCCCGTCGCAGGGCCCAGCAGGTGGATTGGACCTGGTCTATGGTCCGCGACACGGTGCTGGACCGGGTGCTCAACGATCCGGCGGTCCGCAGGATTCGCGCCGACGTGGAACGCCAGGTCCGTGATGGTGAGCTGACGCCGACGCTCGCCGCGCAGCAGATCATCGACGCGGCGGGGGATACAAAAGATTAGGAAAACACCGGCCCCCGAAGAAGGCGGACACCGACGGCGACGGCAACCAGTTCGACTGATCCCTGAGCCTGTTTGGTTGCTATCTGGTGGAGCTTCAGCAGCGCTGACGTGCGAAGGATTAACAGATCGGTAACGGTAGGTTTATTTGCCGGGGTTCCAGGTAAATTAGATACATTGTGACGCACTCTGACAGTGGCGAGCGCAGCGCGGCGCTCCCACACGGTGTTCAAGGGGCCGCCGACCCGCACTTCTCGTGCGCGATTCGGGCCTTCGGCCGGATGTTTCCAGGTCCCAAATACGGCGGCGGCGCACTGTCGGTCTACCTGAACGGCGAGCCCGTCGTCGATGTGTGGACGGGTTGGTCCGATCGCAGCGGATCGACACATTGGGCCGCCGACACCGGCGCGATGGTGTTCTCGGCGACCAAGGGCATGGCGTCGACCGTCATTCATCGCCTCGTCGACCGTGGTCGGATCGACTACGAGGCGCCTGTCGCCGAGTACTGGCCGGAGTTCGGCGCCAACGGAAAATCGACGATCACCGTTCGCGAGGTGATGCAACACAGCGCCGGGCTGTCTCACCTCAACGGTGCGAGCAAGGCCGATCTGATGGACCACCTCAAGATGGAGGAGCGGCTCGCGGCCGCCCCGGTGAACCGGGTCCTCTACGGCAAGGGTGCGTATCACGCGCTCACGTACGGCTGGCTGATGTCGGGTCTGGCGCGAGCGGTCACCGGCAAGGGCATGCGCAGTCTGATCCGCGAGGAGCTGGCCGAGCCGTTGAACATCGACGGCCTGCACCTGGGCCGTCCGCCCGTCGAGGCTCCGACCAAAGCCGCGCAGATCATCATCCCGCAGGGAGTACTCAAGAATGCGGTGCTCGGTGCCCTCGTACCGAAGCTGGCGGCCCTGCAATGGTCGAGTGGCCTTGGTGCGCTGTACTTCCCCGACATGTTCTCCGTCGTGCAGGGCGACATCCCGTTCCTCGACGGCGAGATACCCGCCGCCAACGGGACCGCTACCGCGAGGGGCTTGGCCAAGATGTATGCCCCGCTGGCATGCGGAGGCCGGGTCGACGGAAAGCAGTTCCTGTCATCGGCGCTGACGGCAGGCCTGATCGGTAAACCCAATCGGCGGCCGGACCGAAACATCGTGTTCCCCATGGCATTCCACCTGGGGTACCACTCCATTCCGCTCGGGGGCCTGATGCCGGGGTTCGGCCATGCGGGGCTCGGCGGCTCGCTCGGCTGGGCCGATCCGAGCACGGGGATGTCTTTCGGCTATGTGCACAACCGGCTGCTGACCCCGTTAGTGATGGCCGATCAGGCGGGGTTCGTCGCGACAGCCGCGTTGATCCGCCGCGGCGCCGCGGCCGCACGACGGCGTGGATATCGGCCGGTGTCGGAATTCGGCGCGCCCTTCGCCTCCGAACCGCGGCCAGTCGCCCTATAGGACTACTACGCGCCTTCCATTCGGAAGCCGACCTTCAGCGTCACCTGAAAGTGTCCGACCGCGCCGTCGGCGAGATGGCCTCGCACAGACATCACCTCGAACCAGTCCAGGCCCCGAATCGTCTCCGACGCGCGAGATATCGCGTTCCGGACCGCGGCGTCAACACTGTCGGGTGAGCTTCCGACGATCTCGATGACGCGATAGGTGTGATCGCTCATGACGCACCTCTTTCCCGTTCGAGCTTCTCCGCCTCCTCGACGGCGGCGAGCGGGGATTGTCGAAGCAGTTGATTCTGCTGGTTCTGCAGCATGTCCATCGCCAGCCGGGCGTAGATCATCTGGCTGGTGATCGCCATCTGGCCGCGGCTGTGGCCCAGGAACGTGATGAACCAGGTGATGAGCGTGGTGAAGCGGTTCTTGAAGCCGACCAGATAGACAAGGTGCAACACCAGCCAGGCGAGCCATGCGATGAAGCCGCCGAATTCGAGCTTGCCTACCTGGGCGACGGCGCTGAACCGGGAGATCGTCGCCATGCTGCCCTTGTCGAAGTACTTGAACGGTGTCCGCGCGACCGGATCATCGCGCCCCGCAAGCGCAGCCTTGATCGACTTGGTGACGTACTTGGCGCCCTGGATCGCGCCCTGCGCCATTCCTGGCACACCCGGCACGGACATCAGGTCGCCGATGACGAAGACGTGCGGATGGCCCTTCACACTGAGATCCGGTTCCACGATCACGCGGCCCGCTCGATCGGTCCCGGTGCCGTCGGACTGCTCGGTGATCATTTTGCCCAGCGGGCTGGCCTGAACGCCCGCCGACCACACCTTGCAGGCGCATTCGATGCGGCGTTCGGCGCCGTCCTTGTCCTTCACCGTCACGCCCTGGTAGTCCACGTTCGTCACCATCGCGTTGAGCTGGACCTCGACGCCCATCTTCTCCAGGCGGTGCTGCGCCTTGAGCCCGAGCTTCTCGCCCATCGGCGGCAACACCGCGCCTGCGCCCTCGAGCAGAATCACCCGGCATTCATTCGGCTCGATGGTGCGGAACGCGCCGGCCAGTGTGCGATCGGCGAGCTCGGCGATCTGGCCTGCCAGCTCGACGCCGGTTGGGCCCGCCCCGACCACCACGAAGGTCAGCCGGCGTTCGCGCTCGGCGTGATCGGTGGTCACCTCGGCTGCCTCGAACGCGCCGAGGATGCGGCCGCGTAGCTCGAGTGCGTCATCGATCGTCTTCATGCCGGGGGCGAACGTCGAGAACTGGTCGTTGCCGAAGTAGGACTGCTGGGCACCCGCGGCCACGATGAGGCTGTCGAAGGGGGTCACCGTGGTCATGGTCATCAGCCTGGAGGTGACGGTTTTGTCCTGCAGGTCGATCGATTCGATCTCACCGAGAAGGACCTGAACATTTTTCTGCCTGCGAAGCACCAGGCGGGTGGTCGGTGCGATCTCGCCTTCGGAGAGAATGCCCGTCGCCACCTGATAGAGCAGCGGCTGGAACAGGTGAGTGGTCGTCCTCGAGATCAACGTGACGTCGACGTCGGCTCGTTTCAGTGCCTTGGCCGAAGTCAGGCCTCCGAATCCGGAACCGATGATGACGACGTGGTGGCGTTTGGCGGGCACCGACGGCTCGCTCATTCGCATTCCTTCCTATAAGGATGGCGAATGAACGATAACGCCTTTGGGCTTCGTCCGCGGCGCGGCAGGATGACCGCAAGAGCGGCGTCAGTGAGGGACTTTCGAGAACCACTTCGTCTTTATCCGCCACGAATGCGCGGACGCGAGCGCGAACCCCGCGCCGCAGAGGCAGGCGAACAGCCAGACCAGGTTGCTGCCCACGGTTGTCTGCAGGTGAGGCACGAAGGAGATGGTGATCCGCACGATGCACGCCATGATGCCGAGGACGGAAGACGCCAGATAGAAGTTGGCGATCCGCCGGGACCGCGGATCCTTGCGCAGCACGAGGGTGGCGCGGATTCCGTACACCAGCAGATAGATCAGAGTGCCGCACAGGAGCAGCCAGTAGACGTTCAGCCAGAAGTCCGTCGGAACCGTGAAGAAGTCCGGCTTGTAGATCCTTGCCCCGTTACCGATCGAGAAGGTGACCAGCAGCAGCGGGATGCACAGCGTGGCGGGCCGCTCAATGTATTGCTTGAACGACTTCTGCATGGCGTCGTCGTCGGCGAGCCTGCCCAGGGTGTTGTAGACGATTGCCGACGCCGCGACGATGTAGCAGTCGTGGCCGATGTAGTCCTCGAGGTTCCACTTGCCCGTGAGGGCATGCAGCCAGTGTCCGAGGGTCTCGGACGCCAGCGGGGACATCAGCAGCACGGCCGCACCCTGCAGTGCGATGTTGAGGGTGGCAGCAACCTCCCATCGGCACGTCCACGTAACGCGCCGAATCCAAAGACTCCATCCGATGCACATGATTGTGATCGCTAGGAGTGTTGCGAGGGCCATCCCTATTGCCTTTGCGCTGAGTTCTGTTCAGCAAATTCTATAGCGGCGGAGCGTCCGCGCGCGGCGTCATTTCAGAGAGCTTCTTCGTACGCACACGCCGCGTTTCCGCGGTTGCCACCGCCACCCCGGCAGACTCGAAGTAGCTCTGCACCTCTTGGTGGCTCATCAGCCCGAACCGAACCTGCAGGTCGGGATAGCTGAGGCCGAACCGGTCGGCCACCCGGCGCAATTCCTCTGCGTCGGGATAGTCCGCCTCCTTGATCCGGCGGTAGTACGTGCTGCTAGACACCTCGAGCGCGTCGTAGATGTTCTTGGCGTCGATGTCACCGTCGAGAAGGTAGTCGAGCAGGGCCTTTAGCTGTCGGCCGTTCTCATCTGTACGTGGCACGACCTTACTTTAGACGGTTCTCCCGCAAATGGGCAGTGCGAATCGAATGCCGGAGGTGATTGCTGTAATTGACGCGGCTGTCACAGTTTTGGGAGAGGTCTCCCAATTTTGGGACAAGGGAAGTACTGTTAGCCCCATGTTGAGTGCAGAATTTGCCAGCAGCCTTCTCCGCATCGTCGACCACGAGACCATCGAGGCGCCTCAGACAGAGGACCTAGCGAAGTTCTCGGCCCCTCTGAACAGCACGCTGACAGGCGAGCTGGACGGCGCGCAGTGGTATCTCGGTGTCGCCGCGGAGGAGATTCTGATCGCGGCCCTCGGCCTGACGATCGCGCGAACGATCGGCGAGGGTGTCGTCACCGTTGACGTCGCAGGGCACGCCGGAGCGGTTCGGCTCGCGTGCACATCGGCGGGCCTTGCCACCGCGACGGAGTTGCTGAGCGCCGTGCACCGCACACTCGCGGCGGGCTCCGCTGCGCCGAAGCTCGCTGCACAACCGCCGTCGGAGATCTACTTCTCCTACCTCGGCAGCGAGCCCGGCCTACGCCATTCGCTCGAGCTTCGGGCGTATCTCGCGGACGACTTGGTGCAGTTGGACTGGTGGTACGACACCCGCAGCTTCGACCGGCAGACCATCGAGGAGTTGGCTGAGCAGCTGCCCCTCGCGTTGATCGAGTTGACGTCGGAGGCCATGCCGCCTGCGCACACCCCGATGGCCGTCGGCCACTGAGTCGCTAGAATCTGATCTATCGGCGCTGATCCGGCCATCACCGGGGAGCCTTCGGAAGAACAGCTGCAGCTCAGTAGATCCGAACGGGTAGGCCCGTCACAGCCAGAAAGTCGAGCGGCGCACTCACGTGCGCAAGCGGGGTGGTACCGCGGCGTCCGCGCACCAGCGCGTCGTCGTCCCCGTGCCTTAGCGAGTTTTGGCACGAAAGAGACGACGCACTACCGTGACCACCTACCCGAAGCCGGCAAGCGGCGCCCCGAACTTCCCGGCGCTTGAAACCGACGTCCTGGCGTACTGGGACAGCGACAACACCTTCCGCGCCAGCATTGCGCGACGGGACGGCGCACCGGAATACGTGTTCTATGACGGCCCGCCGTTCGCCAACGGTCTGCCGCACTACGGGCACCTGCTGACCGGCTACGTCAAGGACATCGTGCCGCGGTATCGCACCATGCGCGGGTACAAAGTAGAGCGTCGCTTCGGCTGGGACACCCACGGGCTGCCCGCAGAACTCGAAGTACAGCGGCAGCTCGATATCACCGACAAATCGCAGATCGAAGAGATGGGCATCGAGAAGTTCAACGATGCGTGTCGCGCGTCGGTACTGCGCTACACCAACGAATGGCAGGCGTACGTCACCCGCCAGGCGCGGTGGGTCGACTTCGAGAACGACTACAAGACACTGGATCTGGGCTTCATGGAGTCGGTGATCTGGGCGTTCAAGCAGCTGTGGGACAAGGGCCTGGCCTACGAGGGTTATCGCGTTCTGCCGTACTGCTGGAACGACGAAACTCCGTTGTCCAGCCACGAGCTGCGGATGGACGACGACGTCTACCAGAGCCGCCAGGATCCGGCCATCACTATCGGTTTCAAGGTGACCGAGGGCGAGCTCGAAGGCGCCTATCTGTTGGTCTGGACGACGACGCCGTGGACGCTGCCGTCCAACCAGGCGGTGGCGGTCAACCCGGACATCACCTACGCCTTGGTGCGGTCGGAGGACCGGCGCTACCTGCTCGCGCAGTCGCGGCTCGCGGCCTACGCCAGAGAACTCGGCGAAGAACCCGAGATCCTGGCCACCTATGCGGGGCGCGATCTGGTCGGCACGCACTACCTGCCGCCGTTCCCTTATTTCATGGACGCGCCCAACAGTTTTCAGGTGTTGCCCGCCGACTACGTGTCGACCGAGGACGGCACGGGAATGGTGCACACGTCACCGGCCTACGGCGAGGACGACATGGCGATGGCCCAGGCGGCAGACATCGTCGCCGTCACACCGGTCGACGCGAAGGGGCGATTCGACGCGACGGTGCCCGACTACGTCGGCCAGCATGTCTTCGACGCAAACCCGCAGATCATCCGCGATCTGAAAAACCAGAGTGGGCCTGCGGCGCAGAACGGTGCTGTGCTGCTGCGCCACGAAACCTATGAACACTCCTACCCGCATTGTTGGCGCTGCCGGAATCCGTTGATCTATCGGGCGGTTTCGTCGTGGTTCGTCAAGGTCATCGAGTTTCGCGACCGCATGGTCGAGATCAACCAGGACATCACCTGGTATCCCGAGCACGTCAAGGACGGCCAGTTCGGCAAGTGGCTGCAGGGTGCCCGAGACTGGTCGATCTCGCGAAACCGATACTGGGGCACCCCGATTCCGGTGTGGGTTTCCGATGATCCGGCTTATCCGCGCATCGACGTTTACGGCAGCCTCGACGACCTCGAGCGCGACTTCGGGGTGCGTCCGACCAATCTGCACCGGCCCTACATCGACGAGCTGACTCGGCCGAATCCCGACGACCCGACCGGCCGGTCGGCCATGAAGCGCATCCCCGATGTGTTCGACGTGTGGTTCGACTCCGGGTCCATGCCGTACGCGCAGGTGCACTATCCGTTCGAGAATGTCGACTGGTTTGACAGTCACAACCCAGGCGATTACATCGTGGAGTACATCGGGCAGACCCGCGGCTGGTTCTACACGCTGCACGTGCTGGCCACCGCGCTGTTCGACCGCCCGGCGTTCCGCACCGTCTCGGCGCACGGCATCGTGCTGGGCAACGACGGCCAGAAGATGAGCAAGTCGCTGCGCAACTACCCCGATGTCACCGAGGTCTTCGACCGCGACGGCTCCGACGCCATGCGCTGGTTCCTGATGGCTTCGCCGATTCTGCGGGGCGGCAACCTGATCGTCACCGAAGGGGGCATCCGGGAGGGCGTTCGGCAGGTGCTGTTGCCGTTCTGGAACGCCTACACGTTCCTGGCGTTGTACGCGCCGAAGAAGGGCACCTGGCGCACGGACTCGACCCATGTGCTGGATCGCTACATCCTGGCCAAGCTCGCCCAACTGCGCGACGATCTCACCGCGGCGATGGACGTCTGCGACATCTCCGGCGCCTGTGACGAGTTGCGTCAGTTCACTGAGGCGTTGACGAATTGGTATGTGCGGCGGTCCCGCTCCCGGTTCTGGGAAGAGGATCCCGACGCCATCGACACGCTGCACACCGTCCTGGAGGTGACTGCCCGGTTGGCCGCGCCGCTGCTTCCGCTGATCACCGAGGTGATCTGGCGCGGTATCACCGGCGAGCGCTCGGTCCATCTGACCGACTGGCCGGATGCGGGTGACCTGCCGCACGACGCCGACCTGGTGGCGACGATGGACCAGGTGCGTGAGGTGGCCTCCGCGGCGTCTTCGCTTCGCAAGGCCAAAAAGCTGCGGGTGCGGCTGCCACTGCTCAAACTCACTGTCGCCGTGGAGAACCCGCAGCGCCTGGAGCCGTTCGTCGACCTGATCGCCGACGAGCTGAACGTCAAGAGTGTCGACCTCACCGAAGATATCGCCAGCTACGGGCGTTTCGAGCTGACCGTCAACGCGCGCGAAGCCGGCCCCCGCCTGGGCAAGGACGTGCAGGCAGCGATCAAGGCTGTCAAGGCGGGCGAGGGCGTGGTCAACCCAGACGGCACCCTGACCGCGGGCCCGGCGGTGCTACTGCCGGAGGAGTACAGCTCGAAGTTGGTGGCCGCCGACCCCGAGTTCACCGCGGCGCTGCCGGGGGGATCGGGCCTTGTGGTGCTCGACGGCACCGTCACTCCAGAGCTGGAGGCCGAGGGCTGGGCCAAGGACCGCATCCGCGAGCTCCAGGAACTGCGCAGAACGACCGGCCTCGACGTGTCCGACCGGATCTCGGTGGTCATCGAGGTGCCCGCGGAGCGCGACGCGTGGGCGCGCACACACGCCGACCTCATCGCGCGGGAGATCCTCGCGACCAGCTTCGAGTTCGGTGAGCCGGCCGACGGCGCCGAGATCGGCGACGGGGTGCGGGTGGCGATCGCGAAGGCCTAACGCCGCAGCACGTTGGCGACGACCCTCGCGAAGTCGGCGAGAACGTCGCGGATGAAGCGCGTGCGCCGATAGCCGATCGCGTCGAGGAGCGGTCCGTGATCGAACGCGACCACGAGGGTCGCGCCGATCGCGGTCAGCCACCACAGCTTGAAGGCCAGCAGCCGCACCACGATGCCTGAGCCGGCGAATCCGGCGCGCAACCGGTCCTGCTGGAAGCGCACATGCGGGTGTTCGTCGGCGACGATGCGCGCCGCCACCGCGCGCACAACAGCGTCCGGACCCGCGTTGGCGAGGCCGCCGTAGTAGGACAGCGCAACGACCTCGGCGACGGTCAACACCATCAACTCGGTCCGCAGACCCATCAGCCTGCGCAGCCGCACGAACACCGCGTCCGACCAGTGCCTTTGCAACGGCTGGCCGCCCAGATATCCAAGCAGCCGGAGGAGCAGCGCAGCATGTTGTTGCTCTTCGGCGACGAAAAGTCGGGCAGCGCAGAGGTATTCGGTATCACCCGCACATTGCGCCTTGCGCAGCAGCTGAGCGCCGTCACCGCTCTCACCGAGTTGGAACCGCCGGATCGATTCCACCAACGGGCGGCGCACCGGATCGGGGATATCGCATTCGCCGTCGAATGCGATGGCGGCGTCGGTCTCGGCGTGTACGTGTTCGTTCTGTTCGAAATGCTCGACCCACACCCCGAACCTGCCGACGTCCCGGGTCTGTCGCGCCATGGACGCCAGGCTAGCGCCCTAGCATCGGCAGGTGTGGCCGGTCGCTGGGTGCTGCACTTCGACATGGATGCGTTCTTCGCATCCGTCGAACAGCTGACCCGTCCGACGCTGCGCGGACGCCCAGTCCTGGTAGGCGGGCTCGGCGGACGCGGCGTGGTCGCAGGCGCCAGCTACGAGTCGCGGGTGTACGGCGCGCGATCGGCGATGCCGATGCACCAGGCCCGGCGCCTGGTCGGCGCCGCCGCCGTCGTGCTGCCGCCGCGCGGTGTCGTCTATGGCGTGGCCAGTCGCCGCGTGCACGAGACGGTCCGGGGCGTCGTGCCCGTCCTCGAACAGCTGTCGTATGACGAGGCCTTCGGCGAGCCCGCCGAGCTGGTCGGTGCCACCGCCGAGGAGGTGGAGGCCTTCTGCGAGGCCATCAGGGCGAAGATCCGCGAAGTGACGGGGCTAGTCGCCTCCGTCGGCGCCGGCTCCGGCAAGCAGATCGCCAAGATCGCCTCCGGGCTGGCCAAACCCGACGGTATCCGGGTGGTGCGTCGCGACGAGGAACTGTTGCTGCTTGCCGGCCTGCCCGTTCGCCGATTGTGGGGAATCGGTCCGGTCGCGGAGGAGAAGCTGCACCGGCTGGGCATCGAGACCATCGGCGCCTTGGCCGCGCTGTCCGACGCCGAGGCGGCCAACATCCTGGGCGGGAGCGTCGGGCCAGCGCTGCATCAGCTGGCCCAGGGGATCGACGACCGGCCCGTCGCCGAGAACGGACCTGCCAAACAGATCAGCGCGGAGTCCACGTTTCCCGAGGACCTGACCACGCTGGACCAGCTGCGCGAGGCGGCGGGCCCGATCGGCGAGCACGCACACGCTCGCCTCGAGAAGGACGGCCGCGGCGCGCGCACCGTCACC
Organism: uncultured Actinomycetota bacterium; assembly: GCA_963713225.1. Taxonomy (GTDB): domain Bacteria; phylum Actinomycetota; class Actinomycetes; order Mycobacteriales; family Mycobacteriaceae; genus Mycobacterium. The sequence goes on from CAVQLB010000012.1 coordinate 742,621, forward strand.
ATCAAGCTCAAGAAGTCCGACATGAGCACCCTGACCCGCTCCGCGACGCTGCCCTACGCCACGGCCGATGCCGCAACGTTGATCGCCACCGCGCGCAGGCTCCTGCTCGACCCCCTCGAAATCGGCCCGATCCGCCTTGTCGGCGTTGGCTTTTCGGGCCTCTCGGAGGTACGGCAGGAGTCGTTGTTCCCCGACCTGGAGTTGATGGCCGAAGAGCTTTCGGACACGGGACTGCCGCAGACGCTGACCGAAGCCACCGCGACGGCTCCGGCGTGGCGGGTGGGCGACGACGTCGTGCACACCACCTACGGCCACGGCTGGATCCAGGGCGCCGGCCACGGGGTGATGACCGTGCGCTTCGAGACCCGCAGCACCGGCCGGGGACCGGTACACACGTTTCCCGACGACACCCCCGGAATCGACCGTGCGAACCCCGTCGACAGCCTGGACTGGCCCGACTACGTCGACGCCCTTGCCGCCCGCTCAGCCCCAGCGAGCGACGATATCGCTGACGGATGAGCCGCTCGCCAGCGCGGCCATCAGCAGCACACGGGCCTGGGCAGGCCGCAGTCGAGGCACCATGACCGCTCCCGCATCGACCAGCTCACGCCCCGGCCCGTAGCCGGCGCCGACCTTCCCGCCGGGCACTCGCGTCGACACCGCCACCGCGACTCCATCGCTGCAGTGCCGCCGCACCGCGTCGATCACCGCGGCGCCCGCATTGCCCGAGCCCAGCGCCTCGAGCACGATGCCCCGGGCACCCGCCGCGACACACGCGTCCATCGCCACCGCGTCGGCGCCCGGATACACCGCGAGGGTGTCGACCCGAGGCGCGTCGGCGCTCGTCAGTTCACCCAGAAACGGTCGCTCCTTTGCGGCCCCCGGATCGAATCGCCCGTCGGTGACCGCGCCGACCGCAACGCCGGCGAAGCCGCCTAGATCAGCCGTCGCGACCTTCTGCAGCCCGAGCGGCTGCCAGACCGTTCCGGCGAAGCTGACCAGCACGCCGAGGCCTCGAGCCCGCGGGCTCGCGGCGACCGTCAGTGCGTCGCTCAGATTTCGCGGCCCGTCCGCATCCGGCGCGTCCGCGCTGCGCTGCGCGCCGGTGATCACCACCGGGGTATCGCCGTCGTAGGTCAGCTCCAGCCAGAGCGCCGATTCCTCCATCGTGTCGGTGCCGTGCGTGATCACCACACCATCGACATCCTGGCGATGCGCGACCGCCGCGACGGCCGTGCGCATGGAATCCCAATCGGCGGGCGTCAGTTGCGAGCTGTCCACCGACAGCAGGTCGACGATCTCGACGTCGAGCCCGGAAACCAGGTCTGCGCCGCTGGCCGTGGGCCGCTTCACGCCGTGTTGATCGGCGCTGCTGGCGATCGTCCCGCCGGTGGTGATGACGACGAGGCGGCTCACACCCCCATCATTGCAAAATCAACGTTGGGGAATGATGGGGGAGTGACTGATGAATCGGCCCAGGAGGCCGAGCCGAAGCCGCGACGCCGGATCCGCCTGCTGGTGAGCGTGGCGGCCGTCATCCTGCTGCTCGATATCGTCACGAAGGTGCTCGCGGTCAAGCTGCTCACACCAGGTCAGCCGGTCTCGATCATCGGCGACACCGTGACCTGGACGCTGGTGCGCAATTCCGGCGCCGCGTTCTCGATGGCCACCGGATACACCTGGGTGCTGACGCTGATCGCCAGCGGCGTGGTGGTCGGCATCATCTGGATGGGCAGGCGGCTCGTGTCGCCGTGGTGGGCAATCGGCCTCGGCATGATCCTCGGCGGTGCGATGGGCAACCTGGTCGACAGGTTCTTCCGCTCGCCGGGACCACTGCGCGGGCACGTCGTCGATTTCCTGTCCATCGGCTGGTGGCCGGTGTTCAACGTCGCCGACCCGTCGGTGGTAGGTGGGGCGATCCTGTTGGTTGTGCTGTCGTTGTTCGGATTCGACTTCGACACCGTCGGGAGGCGGACGCCGGACGACGAATCGGGCACCGTCGGGAGGCGGACGCCGGACGACGAATCGGAGGAAACGGATTCGGTCGGGCGGCGTGAGGCCGAGCCCTCCTGATGGACAGCCGCTCCATGCCCGTGCCGGAGGGATTGGCGGGCATGCGTGTCGACGCCGGGCTGGCCCGGCTACTCGGACTGTCCCGCACCGCCGCTGCGACGCTGGCTGAGGACGGCGGCGTCGACCTGGACGGGACCCCGGTCGGCAAGTCCGACCGGCTGACACCGGGTGCATGGCTCGAGGTGCGGCTGCCCGAACCGCCTGCGCCGCCGGAGAATACGCCGGTCGATATCGAAGGCATGAACATTCTGTACTCCGACGACGACATCGTCGCGGTCGACAAACCGGCCGGGGTAGCCGCCCACGCCACGGTCGGCTGGCACGGACCCACGGTGCTCGGCGGACTCGCTGCCGCCGGATTTCGGATCACCACGTCGGGCATCCACGAGCGGCAGGGAATCGTGCACCGGCTCGACGTCGGCACATCGGGCGTGATGGTGGTCGCCCTCTCCGAACGCGCCTACACGCTGCTCAAGCGGGCGTTCAAGCAACGCACAGTCGATAAGCGCTATCACGCTGTGGTGCAAGGGCATCCGGATCCGTCCAGCGGAACCATCGATGCGCCGATCGGAAGGCATCGCGGGCATGACTGGAAGTTCGCCGTCACCCAGGGCGGTCGGCACAGCATCACGCACTACGACACGCTCGAGGCCCACCAGGCCGCGAGCCTGCTCGACGTCGAGCTCGAAACCGGCCGCACACACCAGATCAGGGTGCACTTCGCCGCGTTGCACCACCCGTGCGCAGGCGACCTGACCTACGGTGCCGATCCGACGCTCGCGAAAAAGCTTGGCCTGGAACGGCAATGGCTCCACGCACGATCGCTGGCCTTCGCCCATCCCGCCGACGGCCGACGTATCGAGATCACCAGCCCCTATCCGTCCGACCTGCAGCACGCACTGGACGTACTGCGCGGCAACGAACTGTGAGCGACCTCGGGCGGCGGCGCTCCGGGCTGCTGTTCGGTGCAGGCGCCTACGTGTGGTGGGGGTTGTGCCCGGGTTTCTTCCTGCTCCTGCTGCCCGCGACCGCACCGGAGATCCTGGCGCACCGCTTCGTGTGGAGCGCGGTGTTCCTGCTGGTGCTTCTGCTGGCCGCACGGCGGCTGGGTGACCTGCGCCGGCTCAGCCTGCGGACCTGGGTGCAATTGCTGGGCGCCTCGGTGTTCATCGCGGTCAACTGGGGCACCTACATCTGGGCCGTCACCCATGGCCACGTGGTGGACGCCGCACTCGGGTACTTCATCAATCCGCTTGTCACCGTGGCGCTGGGCGTCGTGATCTTTCGCGAGCGGCTCAACAGATGGCAGCTCTTGGCGCTGGCGCTCGCGGTCGTCGCCGTCGCGATACTGACCGCGGAAGTGGGCGAGGTGCCCTACATCGCGTTGGTGCTGGCCGTGTCGTTCGGGCTCTACGGGCTGATCAAGAAGGTGGTTGATGCCGACCCGCGGGTCAGCGTCGCGGTGGAGACGCTGTGGGCGCTGCCGGTGGCGGTGGGCTTCATGATCTGGTTGGAGGTCACTCATCACGCCCACTTCGTCAACTACGGACCGGGCCACACCGCGTTGCTCCTGCTTGCCGGGCCGGTGACGGCGATCCCGCTGCTCCTGTTCGCCGCGGCCGCGCAACGCCTGCCGATGGTCACGCTCGGGCTGCTGTTCTACCTCAACCCCGCACTGCAGATGGCGTGGGGCGTGTTCGTCGGCCACGAGCCGATGCCGCTCGGCCGGTGGCTGGGGTTCGCGCTCATCTGGCTGGCGCTGGTGGTGTTCACCGGCGACGCGCTGCGGCGGGCCCGTGTCGATCGGGCTGCGCTCCAATCGTCATACGCGTGACACCGTCAGAACAACCGAGGAGGTTCACGTCATGCGGTACTGCTTGTTGATGCACTACCAGGAGGCCAGCGAGATCGGGCTCACCGAGGAGGACATGGCCCCCGCGATGGCCGCGTTCAAGGCCTACGCCGACGACCTGCAGGCCGCCGGAGTGCTCATCGACACCGAGGTGCTCGAACCGGTCGTGGCCAGCACCACGGTCACCGCACGCAACGGCAAGCCCGAGATCCAGGACGGTCCATTCGCCGACACCAAGGAACGCCTCGGCGGAATCTTCGTCATCGAGGTGGCCAACCTGGACGAAGCGCTGAAGTGGGCGCAGCGCAACCCGGCCAACGACTGGGGTTCCATCGAAATCCGCCCGGTAGCGCGGACATACGCCGCCGACCGCGGGTGGTTCAACCCGTAGCGAGGATGAGCGCTTGCGCGAAGACCAAAAGGCTGCGCAGCGGGTAGCCGACCTGGTTCGAGAGTCCTACGGTCGGCTGCTCGCCCTTCTCGCTGCTCCCACCCGCGATATCGCCGCCGCCGAGGATGCGCTGGCCGATGCGTTGGAACGCGCCCTTGACCGGTGGCCCGACGACGGGATCCCGGCCAATCCCGAGGCGTGGCTGCTGACCGTCGCGCGCAACAGGCTTCGCGACCTGTGGAAGTCGCACGCCTACCGGATGACCGAGCCGCTCGACGAAACCGATAACAGCTCAACGGAACCCAGTGATCTTGTGGACCTGCCGGAGATTCCCGACAGACGGCTGGAGCTGATGCTGGTGTGCGCCCACCCCGCCATCGCTGCCAACATCCGCACGCCGCTCATGTTGCAGGTGGTGCTCGGCGTCGACGCCGCCGCCGTCGCCGAGGCATTCGCGGTGCCTGAGGCTGCGATGGCCCAGCGGCTGGTGCGGGCCAAGAAACGCATTCGCGACGCGGGCATCCCGTTCGAGGTGCCCGGGCGTGCCGACCTCGAGGAGCGGCTGCCCGCGGTGCTGGAGGCGGTTTACGGCGCGTACGCGATCGACTGGCAAGTCGGCGGCCACGGCGCGCCGATCGAAACCCTGTCTGCCGAGGCGCTGCACCTGGCGCTGGTGCTCGCCGAACTGCTGCCCGACGAGCCGGAGGTGCTCGGGTTGGCGGCGCTGGTGTGCCTGTCCGAGGCCCGCAGGCCTGCGCGGCGCACCACCGCGGCAGGGTTTGTCCCGCTCGATGAGCAGGACGCCACGTGTTGGGATGCGACGCTGATCGCTCGCGGGGAGGGTCTGTTGCGCCGCGCGCACGGTTTCGGCCGGCCCGGCCGCTTCCAATACGAGGCGGCGATCCAGTCGGCACACTGCGCTCGACCGTTCGATCTGAACGCAGTGCGAACGCTGTACCGGGCACTGATCGCGGTGGCCCCGTCGCTGGGCGCAGCGGTGGCTCTGGCTGCCGTGGACGGCGAGATCGACGGGCCGGACGCCGGGTTGCGCGCGCTGGACGCCATCGATGACACTGCCGTCGACCGCTTCCAACCTGCGTGGACGACGAGGGCGCACCTGCTGGGCCGGGCCGGCCGGATCGGGCCCGCGGCGGACGCATACCGCCGCGCGATCGAGCTGACCACCGACGCCGGTGTCGCCGGTTACCTGCGTGAACAGCTAACTTCGCTACGGCGATAAGACACGCAGTCCGACACGCCCGTACTCGTCGGTGTGCGGTCATACACTGGCGTCCCTATGAACTCCTCGTCCTTCGTGCATCTGCATAACCACACCGAATATTCGATGCTGGATGGTGCCGCGAAGATCGCTCCGATGCTGGCCGAGGCCCAGCGGCTGGAGATGCCGGCAATCGGCATGACCGACCACGGAAACATGTTCGGCGCCAGCGAGTTCTACAATTTGGCAACCGAAGCCGGGATCAAGCCCATCATCGGCGTTGAGGCCTACATCGCGCCGGGGTCCCGCTTCGACACCAAGCGCATCCTGTGGGGCGATCCGGGCCAGAAGTCCGACGACGTGTCGGGCAGCGGCTCCTACACCCACCTGACGATGGTCGCGGAGAACGCGACGGGCGTGCGGAATCTCTTCAAGCTGTCGTCGCTGGCGTCGTTCGAGGGCCAGCTCGGCAAGTGGTCGAGGATGGACGCCGAGATCGTCGCCGAGCACGCCGCGGGCATCATCGCCACCACCGGCTGCCCGTCGGGCGAGGTGCAGACCCGGCTGCGGTTGGGCCATGACCGCGAAGCGCTGGAGTCGGCGGCGCGGTGGCGTGAGATCTTCGGTCCGGACAACTACTTCCTTGAGTTGATGGACCACGGCCTGTCCATTGAGCGGCGTGTTCGCGACGGGCTGCTGGAGATCGGCCGGAAGCTCGACATTCCCGCATTGGCCACCAACGACTGCCACTACGTCACCCGCGACGCGGCTCACAACCACGAGGCGCTGCTGTGCGTGCAGACCGGAAAAACACTGTCCGATCCCAACCGGTTCAAATTCGACGGCGACGGCTACTACCTGAAGTCGGCTGCCGAGATGCGGTCGCTCTGGGACGACGAACTCCCGGGGGCATGCGACTCGACGCTGCTGATCGCCGAGCGTGTGTCGTCATACGAGGACGTGTGGGCCCCGCGCGACCGCATGCCGGTCTTCCCGGTGCCCGACGGGCACGACCAGGGCTCGTGGCTGCGACACGAGGTCGACGCCGGGCTGGCGAAGCGGTTCCCGGCCGGGGTGCCACCCGAATACGTCGAGCGAGCCGGCTACGAGATCGAGGTCATCTGCGCCAAGGGCTATCCGTCGTATTTCCTGATCGTCGCCGACCTCGTCGGCTATGCGCGATCGGTGGACATCCGGGTCGGCCCAGGTCGCGGGTCGGCCGCCGGATCGCTGGTCGCCTACTCGTTGCGGATCACCGATATCGACCCGATCGAGCACGGGCTGCTGTTCGAGCGCTTCCTGAATCCGGAACGCGCGTCGATGCCCGACATCGATATCGACTTCGACGACCGGCGGCGCGGCGAGATGGTCCGGTACGCCGCCGACAAGTGGGGCCACGACCGGGTCGCGCAGGTGATCACCTTCGGCACCATCAAGACGAAGGCGGCGCTGAAGGACTCGGCCCGAATCCACTACGGCCAACCGGGTTTCGCGATCGCCGACCGGATCACCAAGGCGTTGCCGCCGGCCGTGATGGCCAAGGACATTCCGTTGTCGGGTATCACCGACCCCACCCACGCCCGCTACAAGGAAGCCGCCGAGATCCGCGGCCTGATCGACACCGATCCTGACGTCCGCACCATCTACGAGACCGCGCGCGGTCTCGAGGGCCTGATCCGCAACGCCGGCGTGCACGCGTGCGCGGTGATCATGAGCTCCGAACCGCTGACCGAGGCCATCCCGTTGTGGAAGCGGGCGCAGGACGGCGCCATCATCACCGGCTGGGACTATCCCTCGTGCGAGGCCATCGGCCTGCTGAAGATGGACTTCCTTGGCCTGCGGAACCTGACGATCATCGGCGACGCGCTGGAGAACATCCAGGCCAACAGAGGCATCGAGCTCGACCTGGAATCGCTGCCGCTCGACGACGGCCCCACCTACGAATTGCTCGGCCGCGGAGACACTCTCGGGGTATTCCAACTCGACGGCGGCCCGATGCGCGACCTGCTGCGCCGCATGCAGCCCACGGGGTTCCAGGACGTCGTCGCCGTGATCGCGCTGTACCGGCCCGGCCCGATGGGGATGAACGCCCACAACGACTACGCCGACCGCAAGAACGGCCGCCAGGCCATCCGGCCCATCCATCCCGAGTTGGCCGAACCGCTCGAGGAGATCCTGGCCGAGACCTACGGCCTGATCGTCTACCAAGAGCAGATCATGCGCATCGCGCAGAAGGTCGCAGGCTACTCACTCGCCCGAGCAGACATTCTGCGTAAAGCCATGGGCAAGAAGAAGCGTGAGGTGCTCGACAAAGAGTACGAGGGCTTCTCCGAAGGCATGAAGGCCAACGGGTTCTCCGCCGCCGCCATCAAGGCGCTGTGGGACACCGTGCTTCCGTTCGCCGACTACGCCTTCAACAAGTCGCATGCCGCAGGCTACGGGCTGGTGTCGTACTGGACGGCCTACCTCAAGGCGAACTATCCCGCCGAGTACATGGCGGGCCTGCTCACGTCGGTGGGCGACGATAAGGACAAGGCGGCGGTGTACCTTGCCGACTGCCGGAAGCTGGGCATCACCGTGCTGCCGCCGGATGTCAACGAGTCCGGACTGAACTTCGCCTCCGTCGGTGAGGACATCCGCTACGGGCTCGGTGCGGTGCGTAACGTCGGCGCGAACGTCGTTGCGTCGCTGATCGGTTCGCGTACTGACAAGGGGAAGTTCATCGACTTCTCCGACTATCTCAACAAGATCGACATCGGTCCGTGCAACAAGAAGGTCACCGAGTCGTTGATCAAGGCGGGTGGGTTCGACTCGCTGGGTCATCCGCGCAAGGGACTGTTCCTGGTGCACACCGACGCCGTCGAATCGGTGCTCGGGACCAAGAAGGCCGAGGCGATGGGCCAGTTCGACCTGTTCGGCGGGGCCGACACCGCCACCGACGCGGTGTTCACCATCAAGGTGCCCGAGGAGGAATGGGACGACAAGCACAAGCTGGCGCTGGAGCGGGAAATGCTCGGCCTGTACGTGTCCGGCCACCCGCTCAACGGCGTCGCCCACCTGTTGATCGGTCAGGTCGACACGCAGATTCCGTCGATCCTCGACGGCGATATCCCCAACGACGCCCCGGTGCGGGTCGGCGGAATTCTGACCGGTGTGAACCGGCGTGTCAACAAGAACGGGATGCCTTGGGCATCAGCTCAATTGGAGGATCTGACCGGCGGCGTGGAGGTGATGTTCTTCCCGCACACGTATTCGAGCATCGGCGCGGAGATCGTCGATGACGCTGTGGTCCTGGTCAGCGCCAAGGTCAGGATCCAGGACGACCGGATCTGCTTGATCGCCAACGATCTTGTGGTGCCCGACTTTTCGCATGCCGCAGTGGACCGGCCGCTGGCGGTGAGCCTGCCGACGCGGCAGTGCACCGTCGAGAAGGTCTCCGCGCTGAAGCAGGTGCTTGTGCGGCACCCGGGCACGTCGCAGGTGAACCTGCGACTGATCAGCGGCGACCGCATCACCACCCTGGAATTGGATCAGTCACTGCGGGTCACCCCATCGTCGGCCCTGATGGGTGACCTGAAGGCGCTGCTCGGCCCGGGCTGCCTGGGCTAGAACGCGTAGCGCAGGATTCGTGCCTTGCGGCGTCCCGCCTTGCTCATGCCGGACAGCTTCGTGGCAGGCCGGACCCAGCCGGGAAACAGGTCGACTTCGGGGGCGTCGGTCAAGCTCGCCTCTTCCACCAGTTTCATTCGCGGATTCCACGTCTCGGGGTAGTGCGCATCCTTGAAGCCCGGGTAGCCGAACTGGCTGCCCACGTCTTTGAACATCTTCTGCGGGTAGAGCTTGATGGCCACCCGGCTCACCCACCCGATCCGGCCGTAGTCGTTGAACGCGAGCTCGCCGGAGCCGAAGTGGTCGGTGATGCGCCGGAAGATTCCGGCGATCAGCGGTTCGGTCAGGAAGGCGAACAGCCCATCGGCGACCAGCATGGTCGGCCGGTCCGCGGGGATCGCGTTCGGCCACTGCTCGTCGGCCAACGACACCGGCACCGAATGCGATTCCGCGGCCCGGGGCAGCACCTCGTCGCGTAGCGCGGTGATGCCGGGTAGGTCGACGCTGTACCAGTCCACGGTCGACGGTGGTCCGACGCGGTAGAAGCCGCTGTCGAGGCCGGCGCCGAGGTCGACGACGACCGCATTGGGGTGCGCGGTCACGAACGTCCCCACCCGGTCGTCGAGCATCTTGGCGCGCAGCGCGGTCTGACAGACCACGCTGGTCTGCACACCGAGGCCGGCGAAGTCGTAATCGATATTGCCGACCACCTCGTCGGCCAGGGTGTCTCCCAAGATCGGGCGGTGCCAGCGACTGTCAAGGGCCCTGGCGTACTCGGTGAGAAACGCGGTCTGCTCGATCGGTGTCAGGTCGGTTATCGCAATCCCCATGAGTGCGAACGTACTCCTGTTCTCGGGCTGAACAGTTAGCCCAAAACGTTCACCGCCCTTGAGATTACGAGCGCCGCAGTGGACAGCGCCACCATCGCCTGCACAGTCATCATTGCCTTGGCCCAGCGTGCCAGCGGCATGGTGTCGGTGGGGGAGAAGGCCATCACATTGGTGACGCTGACATACAGATAATCGACGAACGTCGGCCGCCAATCCGGCTTGGCCACGTTGGGAGTCGTCATCTGCGGGAACATGAAATCGGGATACGGCCGCTCGCCCTCATGACGGGCGAACGGGCCGCCGCGGTCGAGCTCCCAGTACCAGATGCCGAACACGATGATGTTCGTGACGAAGACCGCCGCGCCGCTGCCGAGCAGCACGGCCGCCTTGTTGCTCACCTCGCCTGTGATGATGCGCACGTCCAATAACACCGCTGAAAGGGTGTTGTCGACGGTGATGGCCGCGAGCAGCCCCCAGGTGGCGTACCTGCCCATCCGGGTACGGCGTGACATGGTGAGGGGGTTGATGACCAGCAGGACGATCAGCAGCAGCACCTCCATCACCAGCAACGGCCAGCGCGGGACGAGTGTGAGGCTCTTCGGGATGGCCACCTGCAGCGCGACGGCCGACAGCAGTGCAAGCAGAACCGGCAGCGCGCTTTCCGGGTCGCCCGCCCGCAGCCACGACGGGACCCTCTTCTCCGCGTCGACAGCGAGCTCCTCGGCCCGACGGGCCAGCCCGTCGCGTGGATGATGAGATTCCGGTGAACCGTCCATCTCCTCAGTGTGAGTGCCTAAGTTGTGAATCATGAGCACATCCGATCGGCCCGCCACCCTGTGTGAGGCCTTCCAGCGCACCGCCGCCATCGATCCCGACGCCGTAGCCCTGCGTACACCCGGCGGCGGCCAGACCCTGACCTGGCGCGAGTACGCCGACCAGGTCCGCAAGGTCGCGGCCGGTCTGGCCGGGCTCGGCGTCCGGCGCGGCGACACGGTGTCGTTGATGATGGCCAACCGTGTCGAGTTCTATCCGCTCGAGGTGGGGGCCCAGCACGTCGGCGCGATCTCGTTCTCCGTCTACAACACCCTGCCCGCCGAGCAGTTGGTCTACCTGTTCGACAACGCCGACACCAAGGTGGTGATGTGCGAGGCGCAATATGTAGACCGGATCCGTGCCAGCGGGGCCGACATCGAGCACCTCGTCTGCCTGGACGGGTCGCCCGACGGCACCATGTCGGTCGACGACCTCTACGCCGCCGGTGCCGAGGACTTCGACTTCGAATCCTCCTGGCGGGCAGTGCAATCCGACGATGTGGCCACGCTGATCTACACCTCGGGCACCACGGGCAATCCCAAGGGTGTGGAGATGACACACGCCAACCTGTTGTTCCAGGCGTTCGCCGTGGACGAAGTACTCGGCGTCCGGTTCGGAGACCGCACCACGTCGTTCCTGCCGACGGCGCACATCGCGGACCGAATGGGCGCGCTGTATCTGCAGGAGGTGTTCGGCACCCAGATCACCACCGTCTCCGACCCGAGGGCGATCGCGGGTGCGCTGCCCGACGTGCGGCCGACGATTTGGGGCGCGGTACCGCGGGTATGGGAGAAGCTCAAGGCGGCAATCGAATTCGCGGCGGCGAACGAGCCGGACGAAACGAAGAAAATGGGTTTGCAGTGGGGCCTTGGGGTGGCCGCGAAGAAATCCGAGGCGCTGGTCGCCGGCCGTCCGATACCCGACGATGTCGCCGCGGAGTGGGCGCAGGCGGACGAGCTGGTGCTCTCCAAACTGCGGGAAAAGCTGGGGCTCGAGCAGGTCAGGCATGCGGTGTCGGGCGCCGCGCCGATCCCGAAGGAGACGCTGGCGTTCTTCCTCGGTCTGGGGATCCCGATCTCCGAGGTTTGGGGCATGTCGGAGTTGAGCTGCATCGCCACGGTCAGCCATCCGTCGGAAACCCGGCTGGGCACCGTAGGCAAGCTCGTGCCTGGCATGGAGGGCCGCATCGCCGAGGACGGCGAGTTCCTGGTGCGTGGGCCGCTGGTGATGAAGGGCTATCGCAAGGAACCGCAGAAAACCGCGGAGGCCGTCGACGAGGACGGCTGGCTGCACACCGGCGACATCCTGGAGGCGGACGAGGACGGCTACCTGAAGGTCGTCGACCGCAAGAAGGAGCTGATCATCAACGCAGCGGGAAAGAACATGTCGCCCGCCAACATCGAGAACTCCATCAAGGCCGCGTGCCCGCTCATCGGCGTGGTGCTCGCCGTCGGCGATGCCCGCCCGTACAACACCGCGCTGATCGTCCTCGACGCCGAGTCGGCGGCCCCGTACGCCGCGCAGCGCGGGCTCGACGACGCGTCACCGGAGGCGCTGGCGGCCGACCCGGACCTGATCGCCGATATCGCTGCGGGGGTGGCCGAGGGCAACACGAAGTTGTCGAAGGTCGAGCAGATCAAGCGCTTCCGGGTGTTGCCGACGTTCTGGGAACCCGGCGGTGACGAGATCACGCTGACGATGAAGCTCAAGCGTAAGCCGATCCACGAGAAGTACGGCGCCGAGATCGACGAGCTGTATGCCTCCGACCTGGCCGATGCAGTCCACGAACCGAAGTCTGCAACGAGCGCGACACGATGACTTCCCGTCACATCGGTGTGTGGATCGACGCCGCTCCGGAGGTCGTGTACGCCATCGGTGCGGATCCTGAGCAGCTGCCGCGGTGGGCGTCCGGGCTCGCGGAAGGCCGGCTGCGTCGGACCGCGGACGGCTGGGTGGCCGATTCGCCGATGGGCGAGGTGATCGTCGAGTTCGCGCCGGCCAACGAGTACGGGGTGCTCGACCACGTGGTGCGGTTGCCCTCGGGCGAGGCGGTGTACAACCCCCTGCGCGTGATCCCGGCCGGGGAGGGTCAGGCGGGCTGCGAGGTGGTGTTCACCGTGCGACGCAGGCCGGGCATGACCGATGAGGAGTTCGAGAGCGACGCCGCCACGGTGACGGCCGATCTGGACCGGCTGCGACGGCTGGCGGAGGGCTAGCGGCGCGAGCCAACGACGCGCAGGCCGAGCCAGGCTGCGGTGCCTGCGGCGGCTGCGGTGAGAACTGCAGGCCCGGCACTCGCGGTGACGACGCCGACCGCGATCAGCACAACGGCGGCGACGACCAGCGCGGCCAGCTTGTACAGCGGCCACGGCACCCCTGCGATCAGCACCTCGTCGCGCACGGTCATGGTTTCACGATAACTCGTAAGGAATGTTTCGGGCAACCGAAACACCGGATCAGGGCCGACGGTTTTCCTAGCCGTCCTAAGCTGATGTCATGCCACTTTCCGGAGAATATGAGCCAAGCCCGGCGGACTTTGTCCGCGACCACGTCGAGAAGATCGAGGGGTCCGGCGGTCAGGACGCCGAGCTCAAGGGCAAGCCCGTCATCGTGCTGACCACCATCGGGGCCAAGAGCGGCAAGATCCGCAAGACGCCCCTGATGCGGGTCGAGCACAACGGCGAGTACGCGGTGGTCGCATCGCTGGGCGGCGCTCCGAAGAACCCCGTCTGGTACTACAACGTCAAGAAGAACCCGCGGGTCGAGTTGCAGGACGGTTCCACCACCCGTGACTACGACGCCCGTGAGGTTTCCGGAGACGAGAAGGCCACCTGGTGGGAGCGGGCAGTCGAGGCCTGGCCCGACTACGCCGACTACCAGAAGAACACCGATCGGCAGATCCCGGTCTTCGTGCTGACGCCGGTCGGTTAAACGGTTTTGGCAGGAAAACCCCAAGATGGCACCATTGATCGGTGTCCGCTGATCTGAGCCAGAGCCCTCGTACGTCGCCGCCGCTGTCCGCGGCCGACATCGATGCGGCCGCTCAGCGAATTTCCGGCGTGGTCACGTGCACCCCGCTGCAGTTCAGCGAACGGCTGTCGGAGGCCACTGGGGCCACGGTGTACCTGAAGCGCGAAGACCTCCAGGCGGTCCGCTCCTACAAGCTGCGGGGCGCCAACAACCTGCTGATGCAGTTGTCGAAGGATGAGGTCGCCGCCGGGGTGGTGTGTTCGTCGGCGGGCAACCACGCGCAGGGTTTCGCGATGGCCTGCCGGTCGATGGGCATCCACGGCCGGGTGTACATCCCCGCGAAGACGCCCAAGCAGAAGCGGGACCGCATCCGCTACCACGGCCGCGAGTTCATCGAGTTGATCGCCGTCGGGAAGACCTACGACGAAGCCGCCGCCGCGGCGCTGGACGACGTCGCGCGGACCGGAGCCACCCTGGTGCCGCCGTACGACGATCCCCGCACGATGGCCGGGCAGGGCACGCTTGCCGTAGAACTGCTCGACCAACTGGACAGCGAGCCGGACCTGGTGATCGTTCCGGTCGGCGGCGGCGGCTGCATCGCAGGCATCACCACATACCTGGCCGCGCGGACCACCCGCACCTCGATCCTCGGCGTGGAACCGGCCGGGGCCGCCGCGATGATCGCCGCGCTTGCCGCGGGTGAGCCCGTCACACTGGACCACGTCGATCAGTTCGTCGACGGCGCCGCGGTGAACCGGGCCGGCACGTTGACCTATGCCGCGCTCGCGGCCGCGGGTGACATGGTTTCGATCACCACCGTCGACGAGGGCGCGGTCTGCACGGCCATGCTCGGCCTGTACCAAAACGAGGGCATCATCGCCGAACCCGCGGGCGCGCTGTCGGTGGCGGCTTTGATGGAGGCCAATGTCGAGCCGGGATCGACTGTGGTCTGCCTGATCTCGGGCGGCAACAACGACGTGTCCCGGTACGGCGAGGTGCTGGAGCGCTCGCTGGTGCACCTCGGCCTCAAGCACTACTTTCTTGTCGACTTCCCGCAGGAGCCGGGAGCGCTGCGCCGGTTCCTCGACACTGTGCTCGGGCCCAACGACGACATCACGCTGTTCGAGTACGTCAAACGGAACAACAGGGACACCGGTGAGGCGCTGGTCGGCGTCGAACTCGGCTCGGCCGCCGACCTGGAAGGCCTGCTCGAGCGCATGAAGCAATCGGATATCCACGTCGAGACGTTGGAGCCCGGCTCACCGGCATACCGCTACCTGCTCTAGGCAGGTGAGACGACGACAATGCCGGCGTCGGCTAGGCGTCTGTCATAGGTGACGAGGGCGCGCAGGTCAGGCGCCGTCAACGCGGCCGCGAGATGGATCGCATCGAGGGTATGGAGTTCGGGTGGCGGCAATATCGCTGCAGCGTTGAGTAGGGCAGTGGAGATTTCGACGAAGTGGAGTCTGGTGAGTAGCAGAGTGGCTTGCAGGGTGACATCGGGGTCTCGCAGCCTGGTAGCGGCCCGCACCAATTCGGTCCGGGTTATCGCGGCGGTGAACTCGGCATCGCCTTCGGCTTTCGAAAAGATAGCCGCGTAGCGCAGAACCCGACCCAAAGCAGCTTCTCCACGCGCGCCATCGCTGGCGCATATCCGCGGGGGAGTGCACAGGATCGGTGGCCGTTCGGATGGGTGGGATCGGCAGGAGGTCGCAATTGCTCATGTCCGGATCATCGATGCTGCCCCGGTTGAGGCGGTAGTCGGTTATCCACAGGCTCGGGGGCTGTGGATCAGCGTTTGACTAATCGCAGAACAACGAAAGAATGCCCCTCCAGCCGAACGGATTTGGCGTCGAGATCGGGCTCGCCCCAGGCCAGTATCGGCTCACCGATGACCGGGACGACGACTTCGCCGGCATTCAGATTGCACGCGATGGCCAGTGAGCCGCGGTGCATGACAATCCAACGTTGGTCCTCGTCGTAGTCGACTTCCAGATGGTCCAACCACGGGTCGCCCATATCCGGCTCGGTGCGACGCAGCGCGAGGAGCGCCTGGTAGATCTGACGCAGCCGGCCGTGGTCGCCGTCGTCGACCTCGCCCCAGTCGAGCTTCGACCGCAGGAACGTCTCGGGATCCTGCGGATCCGGGATTTCGTCGGCGTCCCAACCGTGTTCGGCGAACTCTCGCTTGCGGCCCTCGGCGGTGGCCCTGGCCAACTCCGGCTCGGGGTGGCTGCTGAAGAATTGGAACGGGCTTGACGAGCCCCACTCCTCGCCCATGAACAGCATTGCCGTGTAGGGCGATCCGAGCGCAAGCGCCGCCTTGACCGCGAGTTGGCCAGTCGTCAGGTTCTGCGACGGCCGGTCGCCGATGGCCCGGTTGCCGACCTGGTCGTGCGTCATCGTGTAGGCCAGCAGGCGGGTGGCGGGGATGGTCGCAGTGTCCAGTGGGCGGCCGTGGCGCCGGTGTCGAAAAGACGAGTAGGTGCCAGCGTGGAAGTAGCCGTGCTTCAGCGTATGCGCCAGCGTCTCCATCGATCCGAAATCACCGTAGTAACCCTGGAGCTCACCTGACACCGCCGCGTGGATCGCGTGATGGATGTCGTCATCCCACTGCGCCGTCATGCCAAGGCCGCCACGCTCCCGGGGCGTGATCAGGCGCGGATCGTTGCGGTCGCTTTCGGCGATCAACGACAGTGGCCTGCCGAGTTCTTTTGCCAGCGTTTCGGTTTCGGTCGACAACTCCTCCAGGATGTTCACCGCCGTGGTGTCCACCAGCGCGTGCACGGCGTCCAGTCGCAGGCCGTCGGCGTGGAAGTCCCGCATCCACCGCAGCGCGCAGTCGATGATGTAGCGGCGCACCTCATCGGCGTCTGCGTCGGAGATGTTGATCGATTCGCCCCATGGGTTGCTGCCGGTCGAGAGGTATGGCCCGAACCTCGGGAGGTAGTTGCCGGACGGACCCAGGTGGTTGAAGACCGCGTCGATCAGCACGCCGAGGCCGCGGTGGTGGCACGCGTCGACGAACCGCACCAGCCCGTCGGGTCCGCCGTACGGCTCGTGCACGGCGTACCACAACACGCCGTCATAGCCCCATCCGTGCGTGCCGCCGAACGCATTGACCGGCATCACCTCGACTAAGTCGACGCCGAGATCGACCAGATAGTCCAGCTTCTCGATCGCTGAGTCGAAGGTTCCGGCCGGCGTGAACGTGCCGACGTGAAGTTCGTAGATCGCTCGACCCTCGACCGACCGGCCCGGCCAGCCGTGGTCGGACCATGCGTCGGTCGCAGGCTGCCACAGCTGCGACCGCTCGTGCACCCCTTCCGGCTGCCGCGGAGAGCGGGGGTCGGGCAGGACCTTCGGGTCCTCGTCGAGCACGAACCCGTAACGGGCGTCCGGCCGCACGTCGATGTCTGTACGCCACCACTCGTCATCGGAGCGGCTCATCGGGTACAACGTGCCGTCGACGTCGAGGCGCACCCTCTCGGGTCGCGGTGCCCATACGGCGAACTCGCGGTCAGCCATCTCGCACCAACAGTGCCACCGGCGACTCGTTGAACAGCTCGGATACGTCGAGTCGGCCGCTATACAGGTGGCCCGTGATGGTATCGGTCCACTGGCCGTCCGGGAGCGGCAGAAATGCTTGGTCCCAACCGGTTTCGCTCAGCCGAACGGTGTAGCGGCTGACCGCGACGAGCACGTCGTCTCCGCGCAGGAATGCGACGAGATGCTCGGCACCCTGACCCTCGGCGAGGACCGGCGTGTAGCCACCCGACAGGAAGGTGTCGGGCCGTGCTCTGCGGAGGCGCAGTGCGGCGGCGACGACGCAGATCTTCGCGTCGTCGAGCGCCGAGAGCGCATCCCGTCGCTTCGCGTAGTCCACGGGCCTGCGGTTGTCGGGGTCGACGAGGCTGTCGTCGAACAACTCGGTGCCCTGGTACACGTCGGGAACGCCGGGGACGGTGAGCGCCAACAGCTTCTGGCCGAGCGCGTCGCACATGCCGTCGGCCCCCAGTTGACTGACGAGTCCGGTCAGCTCGACTCCGACCGGACCGTCGACGACGTCGTCGAGCCATCGGTGGACGGCGGCCTCGAATTCTTCGTTCGGCTGGTGCCAGCTGGTGTGTACCGCGGCCTCCCGCATCGCCTTTTCGGCGTAGTTGTGCAGCCGTTCCCTCAGCTGGTCGGTGACGACTCCGTCTGCGGGCCATACACCGAAGGCGTTCTGCAACAGGAACAGTGCGGTCGACTCGTCGGGCCACGGTGTGGCGATCGCCCACCTGCCCGTCAGTTCGTTCCACAGCGCGGGCACCTGCGAAAGCACCCCGATGCGGGCGCGCACGTCCTCGCTCCGCTTCGTATCGTGAGTCGACAGCGCGACCATGGCCTGCGGCCACAGCTGCGCCCGCACCGCGGCGGCATGGTGGAATTCGGCCGGGTCGACCCCGAAGCGGTCGGGTTCGCCGCCGACCTCGTTGAGCGACACCAACCGCGTGTCCCGGTAGAAGAGGCAGTCCTCCACGGCCTTCGCGGTCACCGCTCCACACAGCTGCTGGAGGCGTGTCGCAGGCTCGGTGTATTCCAGGGCCGCTGAGACCAAGCGAAGTGGTCGCGCCAACTCCGGTGTGATGCTGGCGGTCTCGGCGAGCGCGGTGGTCATCAGCGCGGACAATCCGCGATAGTCGGAGCGATACACGTTGAGGTGGGTGAGTAGGGCGGCGACGGCATCGGAGAGCCCGGGCTCGTCAGCGCCCACCGCTCTGACGATGGCGCGGTGCAGTCGAGCCAGCTCGCTGCCCAATGTCTCGGTGGCGGCGGCCACCTTCAGTCCAGCGGCACTGTGGGGTGGCTCTCCTCGGGTCAGCGCACCGGTCGGATTGATGAAGACGCCGCCGATTTCGCGCAGCGCGTCGTACCCGGTGGTTCCCGCGACCGGCAGCGTGGGTTCCAGGGCTTCGTCCACCGCGAGGATCTTCTCGATCACAATCCAGGCCTGTGGCCCGGTGATTTCGCGCAGCCACGTGAGATAGCCTGCCGGATTCGATAATCCGTCCGGGTGGTCGATTCGCAAGCCGTCGACCAGTCCTTCGTCGAACCAGCGTTTGACCTCGACGTGGGTGGCGTCGAACACGGCGCGGTCTTCCTGGCGCAGGCCGGCCAGCGAGGTGATCGAGAAAAATCGCCGGTAACCGCAAATCCCGTGACGCCAGCTGATCAGGCGGTAGTGCTGCCGGTCGTACACCTCGGCTCCGGAGCCGCCATCGGTACCCGGTGCAATGGGATAGCCGAGATCGCCGAGTCGCAGTACGTCCCCGTCGACCGCGAGGCCGGCGACGTCATCGTCGGAACCCAACACCGGCAGCACAATTCGGCTGCGCTCGTCCAATTCCCAGTCGACGTCGAAGAACGACGCGTACGCCGAGTCTCTGCCGTGCCGCAGGACGTCCCACCACCACTTGTTCTGTTCGGATGAGCCGACACCGAGGTGGTTGGGGACGATGTCGACGATCAGGCCCATACCGCGCGATTGCACCGCCGCCGACAGCCGGGCCAGACCTTCTGCGCCGCCGAGCTCCGCCGACACTGTGGTGGGATCGGTGACGTCGTACCCGTGCGTCGAGCCGTGGACCGCGGTCAGGATCGGGGACAGGTAGAGGTGCGACACGCCAAGGTCGTCGAGGTAGGGCACCAGGTCTTCGGCGTCGGCGAAAGTGAAACAGTCGCCGCGCATCTGCAGTCGATACGTCGACAGCACGCGAGAAGCCATGCGTCAGGCGGTCTTACGCAGCACCAGAAGCGACCGCGGTTGCAATGAGATCTTCTCGCCTGCGGCAACCACCAAGTCGGTGTCACCCCTCGGGTCGGCGGTGTCGAGTTCGGCGGTCCAATGCTGCGCGTACGCGAGTTTCGGGGCGATGAAGTCCTGCTCCTCGTCATGGGCGTTGAAGCACAACAGGAACGAGTCGTCGACCACCCGCTCGCCGCGCTCGTTGGGGGCCGGGATCGCGTCGCCGTTGAGGAACACCGCCACGCACTTGTCGAGGCCGGTACCCCAGTCCTCGGGTGTCATCTCCTTGCCTGCCGGGGTGAGCCAGGCGATATCGCGGACCTGGTGGCCGCTGCGGATCGGCTTACCTTCGAAGAACCGTCGGCGGCGAAACACGGGGTGGTTCTTCCGCAACTCGGTCACCTTGCTGGTGAACGCCAGCTGGTCGGCGTTGGTCTCGCACAGCGACCAGTCCATCCAGCTCGTCTCGGAGTCCTGGCAGTAGACGTTGTTATTACCGTTCTGAGTGCGACCCATCTCGTCGCCGTGCGACAGCATCGGGGTGCCTTGCGAGAGCACCAGCGTGCCCATGATGTTGCGCATCTGCCTGGCCCGCAGCGCGAGGATGTCCGGATCGTCGGTCGGGCCTTCGACACCGCAGTTCCACGACCGGTTGTGGCTCTCGCCGTCCCTGTTGTCCTCGCCGTTGGCCTCGTTGTGCTTTTCGTTGTAGGACACCAGGTCGTTGAGCGTGAACCCGTCATGACAGGTGACGAAGTTGATGCTGGCGCTGGGCCGACGCCCGGTGTCTTCGTACAGGTCCGACGAGCCGGTCAGCCGGGAGGCGAATTCGCCAAGGGTCGCGGGTTCACCCCGCCAGTAATCACGCACGGTGTCGCGATACTTCCCGTTCCACTCGGTCCACAAACCTGGGAAGTTGCCGACCTGATAGCCGCCCTCGCCGATGTCCCATGGCTCGGCGATCAGCTTCACCTGGCTGACCACCGGATCCTGTTGCACCAGGTCGAAGAACGCGCTCAGCCGGTCGACGTCGTAGAACTCGCGGGCAAGGGTGGCCGCCAGGTCGAAGCGGAAACCGTCGACGTGCATCTCCAGCACCCAGTACCGCAGCGAGTCCATGATCAGCTGCAGGGTGTGCGGATGACGGGCGTTGAGGCTGTTGCCGGTGCCGGTGAAGTCCTTGTAGAACTTCAAGTCCCCGTCGAGCAGCCGATAGTAGGCGGCGTTGTCGATACCGCGGAAGTTGATTGTCGGACCCAGGTGGTTGCCTTCGGCCGTGTGGTTGTAGACGACGTCGAGGATCACCTCGATGCCCGCCTCGTGGAACGACCGGACCATGGTCTTGAACTCCGCGACGGCACCGCCGGCATGCCGGCTGGAGGAGTACTGGTAGTGCGGTGCGAAGAACCCGAAAGTGTTGTAGCCCCAGTAGTTTCGCAGCCCGAGGTCTATAAGCCGGTGGTCGTGGAGGAACTGGTGCACCGGCATCAGCTCGATCGCGGTGACGTTCAGCGACTTCAGGTGGTCGATGACGGCCGGATGCCCCAGCCCGGCGTAGGTTCCGCGCAGTTCCTCGGGGATACCGGGGTGCGTCTGCGTCATGCCCTTGACGTGCGCCTCGTAGATCACGGTCTCGTGGTACGGCGTGCCGGGCGCCCGGTCGGATGCCCAACCGAAGTACGGGTTGATGACGACGCTGGTCATGGTGTGGCCGAGTGAGTCGATACCCGGCGGGTTCCCGGTGGCCGCAGGGTCGGCCTTGGCGACCTCCAGGTCGTAGGAGAACAGGGCCTGGGTGAACTCGAAATCGCCGTGAAACGACTTCCCGTACGGGTCCAGCAGCAGCTTGCTCGGGTCGCAGCGATGCCCGGCGGCCGGATCCCATGGGCCGTGCACCCGGAAGCCGTAGCGCTGCCCCGGCGTCACCGTCGGCAGGTAGGAGTGCCAGACGTAGCCGTCCACCTCGTCGAGGTTGATCCGCTCCTCGGAGCCGTCCTTGGCGATCAGGCACAGTTCGACCTTGTCGGCGACCTCGGAGAACAGCGAGAAGTTGGTGCCCGCGCCGTCGTAGGTTGCGCCGAGCGGATACGGCGTGCCGGGCCATACCGTCGTCAGCGACATCAGTCGACCCTATCGGCGCCGGCGGTCGGACGCTCGGTTGTCACCACCAGCGGGTGGCATCCCCGATCTGGCGTCCAAGCTCAGCGACCATCGTGCGCATGTACGTCTTGGATATGTGATGAGAGTCGTGGTACAGCAGGACGTTTCCCTCGACGGCCCGACACACGTCCTTGCGGCACACCGCATCGCTCATGTCCAGCGGCTTCAGCAGCGGGAACCGTGCCGCCCATGTCAGCGTCGGATTGGTCGCGGAGAGCACATCCGAGCGCCTGATCCCGCACGAGATGCCGTTGCCCCCGTCGGCCAGGCAGTCTGCGGGGAAAAACGGCTGGCTCTTTCGCACCAGCCACGGCGTGTCGCGCATCGCCAGAATGGGGATGTTGTTGTCCGAGAGCGTTTCCCAGATCCCGACATAGTTGCCCGGCATCACGTCGCCTGGCTTGATGTTCCATGGCCGGGTGGCGGTGGTGAAGACATAGTCGGGGCGATCGGTGATGAGTTTCTTCATCACCTTGTCATTCCAGGTGTGACACTTGGGGTAGGGCTTGTTGTTGCCCATCACCAGCGGGACCTGCTCGGTGGTCAGCGGACAGCCCATCTTCAGGTAGGTGACCACCTTGAAGTGGTGCCGCTTGCCCAGCAGGTCCAGCGCCGTGATCCAGTGTTCGGCGTGCGACCCACCGGCCAGCGCGATCGTTCGGCTGGCAGAGGTATCGCCGTATGAGCAGTTGATCACGTCGGTATTGCCGAAGTCGCTGATGCAGCCGTCCTCGGTGGTCTCAGGCAGGTCGTTTCTGGCCTCCAGCACCGTCGGCCGCATCGGCACGTCAGGGGGCACCGGCGCGTCGTCGAGCAGCGTGTGGGCGCCCGGATAGTCGTGCAGGTCGAGTCCGATGAGCGACTCGGCGGCATTCGCGCTCTGCATCAGGACGTGCTCACGCCAGGTGAACGAGGTTGCGGTCAGTGCCACCCCGAGCAGCGCCACCACCGCGCCGAGGGCGATCGTGGGCCGACGAAGACGGGTGCGCAACGGAATCCGCACGGCCGGCCCCCTATTGACCGCGGAGGCGCGGTAGCGCAACGGGTTCTCGACGTATTTGGTCGTCAGATAGGCCAGCAGAACCGACACCAGAAGCACGCCCGCGCCGTCGAGAAAGCCGGCGTGCTGGCGGTCCGCGTAGACCAGCCAGAAGATCAGCAGCGGCCAGTGCCAGAGGTATAGCGAGTACGCGATGGAGCCGAGCCACACGAACGGGGCGGTGGCCAGCAGCCGGTTGGGGAACGGCAGCTTGCCGTCCGTATGCGGGTCGGCCAGCCGGTTGGCGCCGGTCAGGATGAACAGCATGGTGGCGCCGACGGGCACCAGCGCCCACGGTCCGGGAAACTCCTTGACGCCGTCGATCAGCGCGCCGCAGGACAGGATTGCGGCCAGCGCGACGACGGCGATCGTCGAGCGCAGCCACATCGGCCAGCGGATGAATCCAACCACCGCGCCCACCAGTGCACCGAGCAGCAATTCCCATGCCCGAGCGAAACTGTTGTAGTACGCGGTCGCCTGGTCGGCATCGTGAGCA
Source organism: uncultured Actinomycetota bacterium (assembly GCA_963713225.1). Classification (GTDB taxonomy): domain Bacteria; phylum Actinomycetota; class Actinomycetes; order Mycobacteriales; family Mycobacteriaceae; genus Mycobacterium. Next base: position 765,864 of record CAVQLB010000012.1, read on the forward strand.
AAGACCGCGTAGACGAACGATCCGATGGTCAACGCGCTCAACAACAGGACAAGTGACACCCGCATGTACCTGCCGAGGAAACGGCGGAACAGAAGGGCGAGCAGGAAGATCAGCGCGAGAAACCCGATATAGAACTGGCCCTGAACCGACATCGACCAGATGTGCTGCAGCGGACTCACCGCTTCACCGGCGCGAAGATAGTCCGAAGCGGTGTTCGCCAGTTCCCAGTTCTGGAAGTAACCGAGGCTGGCCAGGCTCTGGTCAGCAAACGTCCCCCAGCGTGTTTCCGGCTGCACAAGAATGGTCAGCACGGCCGCTGCGGCAAGCACGACGACGAGCGCGGGCAACAACCGGCGAACCAACCGGGTCACCTCGGGAACGGGCCACAGCGACGCGCCCGGGGTCAGCGCGGTGCGGAGCAGACGCCCACCGAAGAAAAAGCCCGATAGCGCGAGGAAAACGTCGACACCACCCGAAACCCGACCGAACCAGACGTGAAACACCGCAACGAGGGCGATGGCGATACCGCGCAGGCCATCGAGATCGTGGCGGTAGAAACCGGACTTCCGGTCAGCGGTCGGTGCGCCCGATACTGGTCCCCCCGCGATAACCGGTGCCGGGCGGGGTGGGGCGATGGTCATCATGGTCGACGGTAAATGTACCTAAGATCGCTGTGCGGCTCATGTCGCAGTCGACGGCGTCACACTCGGCAGCAAAGGGATAGGGTCGTTTCCCATGCCTGCGTTGACCCCCGCAGAGATCAGCGCGATCGACGCCGCCCACATCTGGCACCCCTACAGCACGATCGGCGCCGAAGCGTCGCCACCGGTTGTCGCCGTCGGGGCGCGCGGCGCGTGGCTCACCGTGATCGACGACGGCAGGCCGGTCGAGGTGCTCGACGCGATGAGTTCGTGGTGGACCGCCATTCATGGTCACGGCCACCCGAGGCTCGACTACGCCATCGCTTCCCAGCTCGCCTCGATGAATCACGTCATGTTCGGCGGCCTGACCCACGAGCCGGCCGCCCGGCTGGCCCAGCTGCTGGTGCAGATCACCCCGGAGGGGTTGGACACCGTGTTCTTCAGCGACTCCGGCTCGGTCTCGGTCGAGGTCGCGGTGAAGATGGCGCTCCAGTACTGGCTCAGCCTCGACAGGGCGGGTAAGCACCGGCTGATGACCTGGCGCGGGGGGTATCACGGAGACACCTTCACGCCGATGAGCGTGTGCGATCCCGACGGCGGCATGCACTCGCTGTGGACCGACATCTTGGCGCGTCAGGTGTTCGCCCCGCAGGTGCCCGCCGACTACGACCCCGCCTACAGCGCGGTCTTCGAGAAGCAGCTGGCCGAGCACGCCGACGAACTCGCCGCGGTGATCGTGGAGCCCGTCGTGCAGGGCGCGGGCGGTATGCGGTTCCATGACCCGCGGTACCTGACCGACCTGCGCAAGATGTGCACCCGCCTTGGGGTGCTGTTGATCTTCGACGAGATCGCCACCGGGTTCGGCCGCACCGGTGAGCTGTTCGCAGCCGACCACGCCGGGGTGAGCCCGGACATCATGTGTGTCGGAAAGGCACTCACCGGTGGCTATATCACGCTGGCCGCCACGCTGTGCACGACACACATCGCCCAGACGATCAGCGGCCACGAGCCGGGCGCGTTGATGCACGGCCCGACGTTCATGGCCAACGCGTTGGCGTGCTCGGTGGCGGCCGCTTCCGTCGAGCTCCTGCTCGACGGGGACTGGCGGGCACGCGTTCTGGAGATCGGGGACGGCCTCCGCGTGGGTCTCGAGCCTGCCCGGTCACTGTCCGGCGTGGCCGATGTCCGGGTGCTGGGCGCCATCGGCGTCATCGAAATGGCCGAACCGGTCGACATGCCGGTGGCCACCGCGGCCGCGCTTGCTCACGGCATTTGGCTGCGCCCGTTCCGCAACCTGGTCTATGCCATGCCGCCCTACATCTGCACACCCGCCGAGATAGCGCGGATCACCTCGGCGATGGTCGCCGTCGCGCGTGCACTAACCTGAACGCTGTTCAAGTCGTACCGGAGGAGCACCGTGACACGGGTAGGCGTTTCCCCGCTGGCGTGGCTCGATGAGGTCGAGCGCCAGCGCCGCGCGGCCGGGCTGCGCCGATCGCTGCGCGCGCGGCCGCCGGTCGGCGCCGAGCTCGATCTGGCGTCCAACGATTACCTGGGCCTCTCGCAGCATCCCGACGTGATCGACGGCGGCGTCGCGGCGCTGCGTACCTGGGGCGCGGGGTCGTCCGGGTCCCGGCTCGTCACCGGCAACACCGAACTGCATGAGGCCTTCGAGACCGCGCTGGCCGGCTTTGTCGGCGCCGAGGCGGCGCTGGTGTTCTCGTCTGGCTATACCGCCAATCTCGGCGCGGTGGTCGCACTGTCCGGTCCTGGCTCGCTCCTTGTCTCGGATGCGCTGACCCATGCCTCGCTGGTCGACGCCTGCAGGCTGTCCCGGGCCAGGGTGGCGGTGGCACCCCATCGCGACGTGGCCGCGGTGGAACGGGCACTGGCATCCCGCGACGAGGAGCGCGCGGTGGTGATCACCGATTCGGTGTTCAGCGCTGACGGTGTGCTCGCGCCGCTGCGGCAGCTGCACGACGTGTGCAGGCGTCACGGCGCGCTGCTTATCGTCGACGAGGCGCACGGCCTCGGTGTGCGGGGGACCGGCGGGCGCGGGCTCCTCGAAGAGGTTGGATTGGCCGGTGCGCCCGATGTCGTGATGACGCTGACGATGTCCAAGGCGCTGGGCAGCCAGGGCGGCGCGGTGCTCGGCCCGGTCGCCGTGCGCGATCACCTCGTCGACGCGGCGCGGCCCTTCATCTTCGATACCGGACTGGCACCCGCTGCGGTGGGCGCGGCGTGGGCGGCGCTGCGCGTCCTGGTGGCCGAGTCGTGGCGGGCGCAAGCCGTACTGGGCTACGCGGCCGAGCTGGCCCAGGTGTGCGACGTGGCCGACCCGCCGGAATCGGCTGTGGTGTCGGTGATCCTCGGTGCACCGGAGGTGGCGCTGGCCGCCGCGACCGCATGTCTGGATCGGGGTGTTCGAGTGGGCTGCTTCCGGCCACCGACAGTGCCTGCGGGCACCTCACGGTTGCGGCTCACGGCGCGCGCCTCGCTTACCGATGACGAGATGGCGTTGGCGCGCAAGGTGCTCACGGAAGTGCTGACCGCGAACGCGTGAGTGTTCTCGTCGTCACGGGCACCGACACCGGCGTCGGCAAGACAGTGGCTACCGCAGCGTTGGCGGCTCATGCGCGGCTGGCCGGGATCGACGTCGCGGTGTGTAAGCCTGTTCAGACCGGCAGTGCCGTCGGCGACGACGACCTCGCCGACATCGCGCGGTTGTCCGGCATCACCGAATTGCACGGTCTCGCGCGCTTTCCCGAGCCGATGGCGCCTGCGGCCGCGGCTGAGCGGGCCGGAATGCCGCTGCCCACGCGGAAGGATCTGGGCTCTGCCGTCGCCGCGGTGGACCGGCCGGGACGGCTGACGGTGGTTGAGGGCGCGGGAGGTCTGCTCGTCGAGATCGGCACAGGCGGAGTGACGCTGCGCGATGTGGCGGTCGACCTTGCTGCGCCGGTGCTGGTGGTGGCGAAACCGGGGCTGGGCACCTTGAATCACGCCGCCCTGACCCTGGAAGCGCTTGCTTCACATAATGTTTGGTGCGCCGGACTGGTAATTGGTACCTGGCCGCACGAACCGGAGATAGTCGATATGGGCAACCGCGAAGCGCTTTCGGCGATGGCTCCGCTGCGGGCGGTGCTGCCTGACGGGGCGGGATCGCTGAGTGCTGACGAATTTGGCTCGATGAGTGCATCCGCGTTCGACCCGAACTGGGTCGCGAGCCTGGTCGGCTAGCGTGGTCCACTCGGTCGAGCTGCTTTTCGATTCCGACACCGAGGCGACGGTCCGGCGGATCTGGGACGACCTGACGAATGCCGACGTCCGCAGCCAGGCGAGCAACAAGGCGACGAGCAACCGTCCGCACGTGACTCTGGCCGTGGCAGAGCACATGGACGACGCCGTGAACGATGCGCTACGACCGATCCTGGGTCTGCTGCCGCTGGCCTGCACGATCGGCGCCCCGATGCTCTTCGGGCGCGGACCGTTCACGCTGGTGCGTCTGATCGTGCCGTCGCCCGAGCTATTGGCCATGCACGCCCGAGTGCACGAGGCCTGCCTCCCGCATATGGCGCCCGGCCCGTTGCCACACGCCGATCCGGGGCAGTGGACACCCCACGTGACACTGGCGCGCCGGGTGAACCGCGACAAGCTGGCCGATGCGCTGTCGCTTCGCAGCATGTCGCGCGATCGGCGGGGCAGGGTCGTCGGGCTTCGGCATTGGGACGGCAACAACCGTGTGGAGCACGCGATCTCTCCGTAGTTTCCCTGATGGTTTGGGCTCCTGGTCATCGCAGGCTGGCTAGCATGAGCGAACCCCATCCACGCATGGAGCTGTTGAACTGGAGCGACCTGGGCGTGAGCGAACTGCCGACCGGCACGGTGACGCTGCTTCTCGCCGATGTCGAAGGGTCGACTCGGTTGTGGGAGGCCGGGCCTGACGCGATGGCTGATGCCGTTGCGCGGCTCGACCGCTGCCTGACCGATCTCGTCTCGTCCCATCACGGCGTACGTCCAGTCGAGCAGGGGGAAGGCGACAGCTTCGTTGTCGCGTTTGCACGCGCCAGCGATGCGGTGGCGTGTGCCTTGGAGTTGCAGCGAGCGCCGGTTGCTCCGATCCGGCTCCGGATCGGATTGCACACCGGTGAGGTACGGCTGCGGGATGAGGGAAACTACATCGGCCCCACCATCAACCGCACCGCGCGGCTGCGCGATCTAGCGCACGGGGGCCAGACCGTGCTGTCCGGAGTCACCGAGGAGTTGGTGTTCGAGCAGCTGCCTGCCGGCGCCTGGCTGACCGACCTCGGAACTCACGCGCTGCGTGATGTCGCGCGGCCGGAGCGGGTAACGCAGCTGTGCCATCCGGACGTCTGCAACGAGTTCCCACCGCTGCGAGTCGCCAATAGCGACTGTGCCGCAGCGACTGCCCGCACAGTTCACCAGTTTCGTCGGTCGCGGCACGCAGATAGCGGAGGTGCGCCAGCTGCTCTCGGAGCACCGCCTAGTCACACTGACTGGTGCAGGTGGCGCGGGCAAGACCCGTCTCGCCATCGAGCTGGCGGGCAGATGAGCGACGAGTTCGACGACGGCGTCTGGTACGTCGACTTGGCGCCGATCACGCATCCCGATCTCGTGACTGTCGACGGTCGCGCGGGCGTTGGGGCTGCCCGACCAGCCAGGTAGCTCGGCGCAGGACACCGTACTTCGGTTCATCGGCGACCGCCCGATGCTGGTGGTGTTGGACAACTGTGAGCATCTTCGCGGCGCATGTGCAGAGCTGATCGCCGCCCTGTTGGGCGCTGTCCGGCGGTAACACTGTTGGCGACAAGCCGTGAGCCCATTCGGAGCGGTCGGTGAAATCACTTGGCCGGTACCGTCGTTGGCGCTCATGACGAAGCCGTCGAGCTGTTTACCGACCGTGCCCGCCAGTCACGCCCGGACTTCGTCGATCACCGACGACAACGCGGCGACGGTGGCGGAAATCTGCTCGCGCCTCGACGGGATGCCACTGGCGATCGAACTCGCTGCGGCACGCATACGCGCACTGTCGCTGATCGAAATCGTCGACAGCCTTCACGATCGTTTCCGCCTGCTCACCGGCGGCGCGCGCACCGCGGTGCGTCGCCAGCAGACACTGCGTGCTTCGGTGGACTGGTCGCACGCACTGTTCACCGAGTCCGAGAAGACACTGTTCCGCAGGCTCGCGGTGTTTCTGGGCGGTTTCGATCTGGTCGCCGCGCAAGCAATTGGTGGTCAGCGGCGAGGTGGGGCGTTACCAAGTTCTCGATCAGCTGACGTTGCTTGTCGAGAAATCACTCGTGGTGGCAGAAAGCAGCGGTGGCCGAACACGGTACAGATTGCTCGAGACTGTGCGTCAGTACGCATTGGAGAAACTCGGAGAGTCCGGCGAGGCCGATGAGGTGCGCGCACGCCACCGCGACTACTACACGTCAATGGCTGCCGAACTGCGACACGCCATCGCGAAGCGGTCACGAGCAACGAATTGAACATGCAGAGAATGAAATCGACAACCTTCGCGCCGCATTCGGATGGAGCCGCGAAAACTCCGATGTCGAACTTGCGTTGGAGCTGGCGTCGTCGCTGCAGCCGTTGTGGCTGACGCGAGGGCTTGTCACGGAAGGGTTGGCCTGGCTGGATGCCGCACTGTCGGTCGCGGCCGCGGACCAACCGGGCATCCGCCGGCGCGAGCGCGGGCACTCGCCGATAAGGCTCTCCTGCTGGCGTCCGTCGGTGTGCCCGAGGGTGTCGACGAAGCCGAGGAGGCTCTCGGCATCGCCCGCGAACTGGCGGATCGCAAGCTGCTGGTCCGGGCGCTGATGGCGCGCGGATCTGTAAGTGCCTTCGACGTCGAGGTGTCGCGACCGTATCTCGACGAGTCCGCTGATCTTGCCCGCGAGCTCGGCGATTCATGGTGGTTGGCACAAATCCTCAACTGGAAGGCGATCGGAGCGCTTCAGGCGGGTGACATGGCGGCAACCTCGTCGGCCTGTGAGGAAGCGCTTGAACTCGCGAAACGGTGGGCGACCGATACGTCTCTCGTGCAAGCCGCCTCTGGCTTGCCAGTGCGCGAACCTACCAAGGCGATCTGGCCAGGAGCGGTTGCACAATTCCGCGGGGTTATCGACGAGGCCGCAGCAACTCACGACGTGCTGCTGCAGGTGATCGGTCTTGTGGGCAAGAGCTTCGCCGAGGCCTGGCACGGTGACGTGCTCCCGCGCAGGCCTCGGCGGATCAGGCACTGGACTGCGCGACAAGACATTTCCAGTACTACGACATTCCTTGCTACGGGGCCATTATGTTCTCCCATCTCGCCGGCGGCGATGCCGCTGCAGCCTGGGCGGCGAGTGAAGTCGCAAGACAGGTCAACGTCGGGCATCCCATGACATGGGGAGTATTTCCTGGTCTGGGCGGCCCAGGCCGCTCAGATGTGCGGTGATCTGCCGAAGCGCGCCGGTTGGCAGATAGGCCGTTTCAATGCGTGGCGGGGTGTATCAATCGGCGGCGTTGACAGCGCGTGCCGGCATCGGGGTCGCGGAAGGTGAGCTGGGCCAAGCCGAGACCGACGCCCGGCAAGCATTGGTCATCGCGGCCGGCGCGGGAGGCGACATCCTGATTCCCGACATTCTCGAAGTGTCTCGCCGACATCGCCAGAATCGAGGGCAGTCACCGGGACTCTGTTCGGCTTCTCGGCATGGCCGCAACGGCTCGGCAACCCATGGGCTCCCACCGGTTCAAGATCTATGATGTCAATGCATGAGGCGCGCATTGCCGAGTTACGTAACGCGTCTCGGCGACAACGATTTCAGCGAAGCGTGGGCGGATGGCGCTTCCTTGTCGACGGAAGAAGCGATCGCCTACGTCCAACGCGGCCGCGGTGAGCGCAAGCGGCCCGCGACCGGGTGGTCCTCCCTCACTCCGGCAGAGCTGGACGTAGTGCGGCTCGTCGGCGAAGGGTTGTCCAACAAGGACATCGCCGCAAGGCTTTTCGTCTCACCGCGAACGGCTGAGTCACACCTTTCCCATGTTTATTCCAAGCTCGGGCTGGCCTCCAGGGTGCAGCTCGCGCAGGAAGCGGCCCGCCGCACAGCAGGCGACTAGTTGACGGTCGCCGCAACCTTTTTCGGCACACACATTCGCCAGGCCTCGATGACGATCTCGCGGAGCTCGACGTGGTCGATCGCATCGAGTCGGACGTGGACCCAGTTGTATCGCATATCGGACGGACCCGGCAGCATGAACTTGTCCGGCTCGGAAGCGATGAGCCCGTCGCGCTCCTCCTTGGGGAAGGCGAAACCCATCACGGTCTCGTCGCGCGAGAACGCCAAGTAGACGATCTGCCCGATCCGGAACTTGATCCGGTCGCGGACCACCACTTCGTAGGACCTGGGCAGGGTCGACGTAATGCGCCGAACATCATCGACGGTGATCATGCTCGCGACGTTAGTCGGGTCGTCCGACAACGCCGCTGATCTGCTGATTTGATCGGCCCAAGTCGGGTAACTTACGCCTCGGTGGCCAAGAAATCGGACGACGAAACCGACAGGGCTTCCGGCTGGAGTCCCGGTCGAACGCACTGGTGGACAACCACGGCAATCGCGATCATCGGATCCATCGTCGGCGGCACCTCGCTGATCATGAATTTCTTCTATCACCCGAGCCCGCCGCCGATCACCATCGATTCCGGCCATTCAGAGTTCATGAAGCTGAGCTACGCGGACCGCATCGACCGATGCGTGCCCTACATCTCCGAACACCTCGATGACTGGCGCGACAAGTGGCGAACCGCGCTGGACAATTCCGGGGGCTCGCATCAGAACGCGCCGGTGCCGTACGCGGGGCTTGGCGACGCCGACGGGGCGGGCCAGGGAATCGTGAACACTTACCTCGCGGTGGTGAACTACGCCGAGAAGATCGCACCTACCGACGAGGGCGAGAATCTGTTGTCCTGCGTGTACGCACCCGTGCTGAAAATGGACCCGAACAACAGCTATCCGGACGTCGAGGCGCTTGTCGGGAGCGGCGACGACGCACCCAAAGCCGACAACCTCGTCATACGCGAAAGCCCGCTCTACGACCAGGGCGAATTCGCCGGTGTCACCGCCGAGGGGCGTCCAAGCAAAATCGTCGAGGTGATCATTCGTCCCGGCAAGAGCGAATCGCATCGCGAGTTGGGTTTCGCAATCGTGGGCAGTCACGACCAAGGGGTCCGCATGTGGGTGCTCAACGCGTCGGTGAATGCGGGCAGTCCGCAGTGGATGAAGGACATCCAGAACTACCGGGGGTTCTAGACCGGTTGCGTCCGCCGCGCGGCGATGCCGTCGACAAGCAGGTTGAGCCCGAAGCCGAACCGCTCGCCCGCATCGTCGGCGAGCACGGACTGCTCGTCCGGCAGCTCGGCGCCAGCGGCGTCCCACTGCAAACGGGACTGTTCGTCGGCGGTGAATCCCAGCACGTAGTAGACGATCGTGCGGGCGGCCAACTCGGCGTGCGCTGGTTGCACGCCGGCGTCACCTGCGGCGTCGCCCAGGCGGGCCAGGAGCTGCGCCATCGCCTCCGATTGGCCGGCTGCGAAGCTCGCCGACACCAGCTCGGCGCCGTCGGTGTGCGAGAGCAGCGCGTCGCGCAGACGCCCGCAGATCCCGGACACGCGGTCGCGCCACCCGCCTGGCACCTCGCCGACGGGCTCAAGGATCCGGTCGGCGATCGCGCCGAGGAGCTGCTGCTTGTTGGCGAAATGCCAGTACAGCGCGCCGGGGGAGACGTTGAGCTCGCGGCCCAGCCTGCGCATCGTCAGGTCGGCGATCCCGTAGTTGTCCAGGATCGCCGTCGCCGCATCGACCACGTCGCGTTTGTGCAGCTGCACGCCGTTACCCTAACCTGAACGGCGTTCAAGTTCGGCCGATGAGCCTCTTGGGCGAAGAGCGACAGCAGATGAGGAGGCGATGGGTTGAGCGACATTCTGGCGGAGGCGCGCGAGCAGGTGCTCGAGCGAGGCGAGGGCCTGACCCAGGACCAGGTGCTGGCGGTGTTGCAGCTGTCCGACGACCGCCTCGACGAACTGCTCGCACTGGCCCATGAGGTCAGGATGCGCTGGTGTGGCCCGGAGGTCGAGGTCGAGGGCATCATCAGCCTGAAGACCGGCGGCTGCCCCGAGGACTGCCACTTCTGTTCGCAGTCAGGGCTTTTCGCTTCCCCGGTGCGCAGCGCATGGCTGGATGTCCCGAGTCTGGTGGAAGCCGCCAAGCAGACCGCCAAGTCCGGCGCGACCGAGTTCTGCATCGTGGCGGCCGTGCGCGGGCCCGACGAGCGGCTGCTGGCGCAGGTCGCCGCGGGCATCGAGGCGATCCGCAACGAGGTCGACATCCAGATCGCCTGCTCGCTGGGCATGCTGTCGCAGGAGCAGGTCGAGCGGCTGTCGGCGATGGGCGTGCACCGCTACAACCACAACCTGGAGACCGCCAAGTCCTTCTTCCCGGAGGTGGTGACGACCCACACCTGGGAGGAGCGCTGGGACACGCTGTCGATGGTCCGGGACGCGGGTATGGAGGTGTGCTGCGGCGGCATCCTCGGCATGGGCGAGACCCTCGAGCAGCGCGCCGAGTTCACCGCGAATCTGGCCGAGCTGGACCCGCATGAGGTGCCGCTGAACTTCCTGAACCCGCGCCCAGGCACGCCGTTCGGTGATCTGGACGTGCTGCCCGCGTCGGAGGCGCTCAAGGCCGTCGCGGCGTTCCGGCTGGCGCTGCCGCGGACCATGCTGCGGTTCGCGGGTGGCCGCGAGATCACGCTGGGTGATCTCGGTGCCAAACAGGGCATCCTCGGCGGCATCAACGCCGTCATCGTGGGCAACTACCTGACGACGCTGGGGCGTCCCGCCGAGGCCGACCTCGAACTGCTCGACGATCTGCAGATGCCGATCAAGGCGCTCAACGCCACCATCTAGGCGTGGTTTGTCTGATGGGGCCGGCGAAGTTCAACGTCTACACTGGCGAGCCGGCAGGCGGGGCCACGCCGACCGCGGCGCAACTGGGGCTGGAACCGCCCAGGTTCTGCGGCGGAGTGCGGCCGTCGGATGGTGGTGCAGGTGCGCCCTGACGGGTGGTCGGCCAAGTGCTCCCGCCACGGAGAGTCGGACTCGAAGGATCTTGAGGACAAGCGATGAATGAGGTTGCACCACCGCGGGTTTCGCGCCGCCGCGCCGCAGTGACGGTGGTCGTCGGATTAGCGGTTGCCGGCGCGCTCGTCGGCGCGCTCTGGGCATGGATCGCACCACCGATCTACGGCGTCATCGCGCTGACCAAGAGTGGTGACCGAGTGCACGCCTACCTGGGCAACGAGTCCGACAACTTCTTCTTTTCGGCGTTCCTACTGGTTGGCCTCGTAGTGGTGCTGGCGATCGTCAGCGCGGTGTTGGTCTGGCAGTGGCGACCTCATCGGGGCCCGGTGCTGGTCGCCGCATTGGCGGTCGGATCGGCGGCGGCCGCGGGTGCGGCTGCGGGTGTGGGTGCGCTACTGGTGCGGTCGCGCTACGACGTCATCGACATCGCGGGTGCTCCGATCTCGCCCGAGGATCGGGCGCACTACGTGACTGAGGCGCCGCCGGTCTTCTTCGCGCACACGCCGTTGTTGATCGCGGCGACGATCCTTTTCCCGGCCGCAATGGCGGCGTTGGTCTACGCGCTGATCGCGGTGTCGACGTCGCGCGACGATCTGGGCGCGTGGCCGCCGGTCGAGCCGCTCGTGCACAGGCCCGTCACAGTGGACGACGTTCTACCGTCCGTCCCGTAACGACTTTCGCCGCGATGCGGACGAGCCTGGCCATGCCCAGGTAGGTCATCGGATTGAGCAGCGTCGGCCACTTGGTTCGGATCAGATTCTCGGTCAGCGGCTTTCCGGCGAACCGGTCGGTAAGCCAGCGCAACGCCATCGGCGCCGAGAGCGGGTGCAGCAGCATGTGCTCGCTGAACATGTCCCGGTGGTAGGTCACCGAGGCGCCGCCGGACTCATAGGTGTCGGCCAGCTCGTCGATGTCGTCGACCGAGACGATCCGGTCATGCACCGCCTGGACGAGCAGCACCGGTGGCGTCGGCACCGCCGTGCCCAGCTTGATGTCGTCGAAGACCTCTCGTAGCTCGGGCATGTCGAGGATCTGGTTCAGTGGCCGGTCGACGAGCTTGCCCATGTCCATGCCGATCAGCCGCAGCACGGCATGGATGGTGGTCATGTTCTCGACCCGCAGCAGCATCGCCTTGCCCGTGTCGGTGGCGTGCTCCTGGATGACGCGATCGAGGTCGGGATAGGCGTGGGAGAGCGCGGCGACGACCATTGCGGGCAGTCCCGAGTAGAAGCTGCCGTTGAGTCTGCGGAACGTGTGGCCGAGGTCGCCGACGGGCGAGCCGAGGACCGCGCCGACGATGTTCAACTCGGGGGCGTAGGTTCCGCTGACCTCGGCGGCCCAGGCGGTCGCGAGGCCGCCGCCGGAGTAGCCCCACAGGCCGACCGGAGCCGTCGCCGAGAGGTCGAGCTCTTCGTAGTTCAGCGCGGCACGCAGCCCGTCGAGGATCCGGTAGCCCGGCTCGTATGGCGTGCCCCACGCCCCGTTCGGTCCCTCGTGGTCAGGTACCGAGACCGCCCAGCCCTCGGCCAGTGCCGCGGAGATGAGGAAGAACTCGAACTGCGCGAATGCTCCCGGCGCCAGCGCCCATCGGCGAAGGGCGTACGACGGGAAGCACCGCGACGTGACGGCGTCGATGGCGCACTGATACGACAGCACGGGGCAGGACTTGCCTGCGGCGCGTTCGGCGGGGGCGATCACCGTCGTCACGGTCGCTTCGGGCGCGCCGTTCATGTCGGTGGTGCGGTACAGCAGCTGGGTGGCGGTGAACTTCTGCGGGATCAGCCCGAGAAAGGCGATCTCGACGTCGCGGCTGCGCAGCACCGTGCCCGGCTCGGCGTGCTGGAAGCCCTGCGGGGGGTCGTAGAAGGGATCATCGGCGGGCAGCTGCGGACGGGCGCCCCGCTCGAGTTCCTCGTGCGGTACAGAACCGATCCACTCGGCGCCGGTAATCGGTGCAACGCTGCCCAGATCCATCCGGCCAGTATTGCTTAAGAAAGCTTTAAGAAGCCAGTCGCCTCACCGGGCGGCCGCAATGCGGCGAACTCGTCGGTGACGCGATAGGCCGACTCGGTGAAGCGGTACAGCGCCGCAGGCCTGCCCCCGCTGCGCCCCGATCTCGCGGTGGTACCGGTCGGGATGATGACGCCGCGCCGTCCGAGCACGCGCTGCAGGTTGGTGGCGTCGACTTGGTAGCCAAGTGCGGCGCCGTAGATATCGCGCAGTGTCGACAGGGCGAATTCCTTTGGAGCCAGGGCAAATCCGATGTTCGTGTAGGACATCTTCGCCACCAGACGGGTGCGCGCGTGCTCGACCATGGTGCCGTGGTCGAACGCCATCGGCGGCAGCGCGTTCACCGGATGCCAGCGGGTGTCGGGCGGCAACTCCGGGGTGGCGGGGGAGGGCACCAGGCCCAGAAACGTCGAGGCGATGGTGCGCGCGCCGGGAACCCGGAGTGGGTCGGAGAACACAGCGAGCTGCTCGAGGTGAGCCAATTCACGCAGGTCCACTTTTTCGGCCAGCTGACGCCGAACTGAACTGATCATGTCCTCGTCGTGACGCAGCTGGCCGCCGGGCAGGGACCAGGCGCCGCGTTCCGGTTCTTGTGCTCGTTCCCACAGCAGGACGCTGAGCTGCGGGTTCGGGGTGCCCAGCTGCCGAACCTGGAAGACGACGGCGAGCACTTCGTGCGTAGTGCTACGATTGGTCATGTTTTCGATTGTAAGTCGAAAACCTACTGTCCGCGAGGAGGCGGCCATGACGGTGTTGGACGAGCGGATCGTCAACGGTCCGACCGGCTATTCCGGCGTCGACGGCGACGAGGAATGGGCCGCCGAGGTGCGACGCCTCGCCGACCTGCGTGGTGCCACGCTGCTGGCGCACAACTATCAGCTGCCCGCCATCCAGGATGTCGCCGACCACGTCGGTGACTCACTGGGCCTCTCGCGGATCGCCGCGTCCGCGCCCGAAGAAACCATCGTGTTCTGCGGTGTGCACTTCATGGCCGAGACGGCCAAGATCCTGTCACCCGAAAAGACCGTGCTGATCCCCGACCAGCGGGCCGGCTGCTCGCTGGCGGACTCGATCACAGCCGCCGACCTGCGCGCCTGGAAGGCCGAGTATCCGGGCGCGGTTGTGGTGTCCTACGTCAACACCACCGCGGCGGTGAAGGCCGAGACCGATATCTGCTGCACCTCGTCCAACGCCGTCGAGGTGGTGGCGTCCATTCCCGAGGACCGCGACGTGCTGTTCTGCCCGGACCAGTTCCTGGGCGCCCACGTCCGGCGGATCACCGGCCGTAAGAACCTGCACGTGTGGGCGGGCGAGTGCCACGTGCACGCCGGCATCAACGGCGACGAGCTGGCTGACAAGGCGCTCGCACATCCCGACGCGGAGCTGTATGTGCATCCCGAATGCGGTTGTGCGACTTCGGCTTTGTATCTGGCCGGTGAAGGTGCGTTCCCAGAGGATCGGGTGAAGATTCTGTCCACCGGCGGCATGCTCGACGCCGCCCGCGAGACCCGTGCGCGTCAGGTGCTGGTCGCCACCGAGGTCGGCATGCTGCACCAATTGCGCCGGGCGGCACCGGAAGTCGACTTCCGCGCCGTCAACGACCGGGCGTCGTGCAAGTACATGAAGATGATCACCCCCGCTGCGCTGCTGCGCTGCCTGACCGAGGGCGCCGACGTTGTCGACGTCGATCCCGAGATCGCCAGCCGGGCCAGGGCCAGTGTGCAGCGGATGATCGAGATCGGCACACCCGGCGGAGGCGAATGATGTGGCATCAGCGAGCCGACGTCGTGGTCGTCGGCACCGGGGTCGCTGGTCTGGTCGCCGCCTTGTCCGCACACCGTCGCGGCCGCAGCGTGGTGGTACTGAGCAAGGCGGCCGACACCGCAACCTATTACGCACAGGGCGGCATCGCGGTGGTACTGCCGGACACCGATGACTCGATCGATGCCCATGTGGCGGACACGATCGTGGCAGGCGCGGGGCTCTGCGATCCGGATGCGGTCCTCTCGATCGTCGCCGACGGCTATCGCGCGGTCGTCGAATTGGTCGACGATGGAGCGCGTTTCGACGAAGCCGAGCCGGGGCGATGGTCCCTGACCCGGGAGGGCGGTCACTCGCGGCGCCGCATCATTCATTCTGGAGGCGACGCCACCGGGGCAGAGGTGCAACGGGCGCTGGACCACGCCGCGGCCACACTCGACATCCGCCGCAATCACGTCGCGCTGCAGATCCTGCAGACCGGCGGCGCAGTGAAGGGTGTGCTGGTGCTCAACGAGGACGGACTGGGCATCGTGCACGCCCCGTCGGTGGTCCTTGCGACGGGCGGGCTGGGACATCTGTATTCGGCCACCACCAATCCGGAGGGCTCGACGGGTGACGGCGTCGCGCTGGCGCTGTGGGCAGGCGTCGCAGTCAGCGACATCGAGTTCATCCAGTTCCATCCGACGATGCTGTTCGACGAGCACGCCGGTGGGCGCCGTCCACTGATCACCGAAGCAGTGCGCGGTGAAGGCGGGATTCTGCTGGACCGGCACGGGAATTCGATCACCGCAGGCGTACATCCGCTGGGTGACCTGGCCCCGCGGGACGTGGTCGCGGCGGCCATCGACGCGCGGCTGCGGGACACAGGGGATCTGTGCGCGTACCTCGACGCACGTGGCATCGAAGACTTCGCGCGCCGCTTCCCGACGGTCACGGCGGCATGCCGGGATGCCGGCATCGATCCGACGCGCCAACCGATTCCGGTGGTGCCCGGAGCGCATTACAGCTGCGGCGGCGTGGTGGCCGACGTGCACGGCCGGACCGACCTGCCTGGGCTGTTCGCCGCGGGCGAGGTGGCGCGTACCGGCATGCATGGCGCAAACCGGTTGGCCTCCAACAGCTTGCTCGAGGGCCTGGTGGTGGGCGGGCGTGCCGGGAAGGCCGCGGCCGCCCACGCCGTCGACGCCGGACGGTCAGACGCCGAACTCGGTGACGTTGACACGCGGGTCGCACTGCCCCGCAGGAAGTTACAGCGGGCGATGTCGCGGTACGCGTCTGTCGTCCGAGACGCCGAGGGTCTGCAGCAACTGACGCAAGAACTCGAAGCCGCCGATCCCCGCGACCTCGATTGCCGAGCCAGCTTCGAGGATGTCGCGCTGACCACGACTGCCCGCGCGGTCGCCGCTGCTGCGGTGGCGCGGACGGAATCTCGCGGCTGCCATCATCGTTCGGACTTCCCGGATACCGACCCTGCGCTGGCGCACAGCCAGGTGCTCGCGGCGGCTTGTTGCTGATGGGGCTGAGCGCTGACGAGCTGACTGAGGCTCGCAGGGTGATCGCGCGCGCCCTGGAAGAAGACCTGCGCTACGGGCCTGACGTGACCACGCTGGCGACGGTGTCCGCCGATGTCACCACCACGGCCTCGATGGTGACCCGGGAACCGGGTGTGATCGCGGGAGTCGATGTCGCGCTGTTGGTTCTGGACGAGGTGCTCGGCCAGGACGGCTACCGGTTGAAGCGCCGCGTCGACGATGGAGCGCATCTGGAGTCGGGCGGGGTGGTGCTGACTGTCGAGGCGCCGACGCGAGGGCTGTTGACCGCCGAGCGCACGATGCTGAACCTGGTGTGCCACCTGTCCGGTATCGCGACGACCACCGCGGCCTGGGTCAAGGCGGTCAGCGGCACCAACGCGAAGATCCGGGACACGCGCAAGACGCTTCCGGGGCTGCGGGCCCTGCAGAAGTACGCGGTGCGGGTCGGCGGCGGCGTCAACCACCGGATGGGGCTCGGCGACGCGGCGCTGATCAAGGACAACCATGTCGCTGCCGCGGGTTCGGTGGTCGCTGCGCTGCGCGCCGTCCGCGATGTGGCGCCCGATCTGCCGTGTGAGGTCGAGGTGGACTCGCTCGAGCAGCTCGACGACGTGTTGGCCGAGAACGTGGAACTCGTTCTGCTGGACAACTTTCCGGTGTGGCAGACGCAGATCGCGGCGCAACGGCGTGATGCCCGCGCGCCGGATACAAAGCTTGAGTCGTCGGGCGGGCTGTCACTGGAAACCGCCGCCGAGTATGCGGGTACAGGCGTCGACTATCTGGCTGTCGGCGCCCTCACCCACTCGGTGCGGGTGCTGGATGTCGGCCTGGACATCTAAGTTGGCCCCATGGCATCGATACGCACCGAATTCCCGATTGACGTCGACGCTTCGCGGGTCTGGCAGGTGATCGGCGACTGGGCGGACGGCCCGGTCCGGATGGCACGCGGGCTGGTGGTCTCGTCTAACGCCGAGGGCACTGTGCGCGTGGTGACGTTCGCCGACGGCATGATCGCCCGGGAGCGGCTGGTCACCCGCGAGGACGACGCGCGTCGCATCGTCTACTCGATGGTCGGCGACACCGTGCGACCCGAGCACGACAATGCGGTCATGCAGCTCGTCCCGGAGGGTGCGGACCGGTGCCGGTTCATCTGGACCCGCGACGTGCTGCCCGACGAGCTCGCCGAGTCGCTGCGCGCGGCCATGGAGGATGCCGGCGCGGTCATCAAGCGCACTCTCGAGGAGGACGCGCCCGGTTGAGAAGCGAACGGGCCGCCACCTTCGCAGCATTCAACGCGGCGTCGCCGCCTGCGATGCGGGACAGGATCAGCGCGCCTTCGATCAGTGCGATGACGGCAAGCGCCGTCTGATCGGCGTCGTGTTCCGGCCAGCCGTCGTCGCGAAGCCGCTCGGAGACCGCGGCGCTCCAGCCGGCGAACGCGCGGGCCGACGCGTCACGCACCTGCGGGCTGGCATTGACCGACTCGGTGGCGATCGGCTCGATCGGGCAACCGTCGCGCTGGTCGGAGGCTAGTTGCACAGTGAGCAAGTCGATCCAGCCGTCGACGATGTCGGCAACCGACGAGTCGCTTTCCAGGAAGCGGCGCAACAGCCGTTCGATCTCGCCACCCGCGGAGTCGACCACCGCCGCGGCGAGCTCCTGCTTGCCGTTAGGAAAGTGGTGGTAGAGCGAGCCCGCCTTGACGTCGGCGGTTTCCAGAATCTGATTCACTCCCGTGGCCGCATAGCCCTGCCTGCGAAACAGTAGAGCTGCGGTGTCGATGAGCGCGGCGCGGCTTCGGTCGGGGCGGGGCACCCCTTGACAATACTAGAAAGGTCGCTCAAGAATACTTGAAAGAGCATTAAAGAAGGGTCGATACATGCAGCAGCTGATGTTCGAAGAGGCCGGGCGATACGCATGGCGCGAGGTCGCCGAGCCGGAGATCTATGACCCACAGCAGGCGATCGTGCGGCCTCTCACGGTGGCGTGTTGCGACCTGGACGTCGGCGTTTCCCAGGGTGCGCTGCCGATGCCGCCCGGTCATGCCGTCGGCCACGAGGGTCTGGCGGAGGTCGTTGCCGTCGGCGACGACGTCACGACGGTGCGGGTCGGCGACCGAGTGGTCGTGCCGTTCCAGATCAACTGCGGACAGTGCAGCACGTGTCGGCGCGGCGCGACCGGGTCGTGCGCGTCGCTACCGCTGATGGCGATGTACGGCATGGCTCCGCTGGCCGGTATGGACGGCGGCGGGTTCATGTCGGACCTCGTGCTGGTCCCGTTCGCCGACGCGATGCTGCTGCCTGTTCCCGACCGCGTCGACCCGGTGGCGATCGCGTCGCTGTCGGACAACATCCCCGACGGTTGGCGGGGAGTCGGTCCATATCGAGCGGAACTGGCGGGCCTCGACGAGGTCGACCGCCGCGTCCTCGTGGTCGGGCGGCTGTCGATCGGGCTGTACGCGGCGGCGTTCGGCGTGGCCTACGGCGCGCAGGTCGACTACGTCGACACCGACGAGCAGCGACTGGCCATGGCGGAGAAGCTCGGCGCCCGGGTGCACGACCAGGCGAAGCCGGATAAGGCGTGGGACCCGTATCCGGTCACCGTGCACACGTCCATGGACCCGTCGGTGCTGTCCGCCACGCTGCGCGCCACGTGGCCGGACGGCGTGTGCACCGACACGGGCATCTACTACCAGGGCAAGGTCGAGATGCCGCTGTTGCCGATGTACACCCGCGGAGTGCGCTTCGTGACAGGACGGGTCAATGCGCGGGCGGTCATCCCCGAGATCCTCGAATTGCTCACTGCGACTTGTGATCTGTCGCCAGCCGTGGATCGGGTGGTGCCGTGGGACGACGCGCCGTCGGCATGGCCGACGATGACGGGGAAGACGGTGTTTACGCGGTAGCCGCGCCGCGGCGCACCAGCGACAGCACCACCGCGGCACCGGCGAACAAGCCCGAGAACACCCTGTTGACGACGGTCTGCTGACGCGGTGTGTTCAGCCACTTGACCAGCCGCACGGACAGACCTGTGTAGAGGCCCATCACCACGAGGTCGACGGCGACCATCGTCGCCCCGATGGCGAGGTATTGCGGCAGCAGCGGTGCGCTCGGCACGACGAATTGCGGCAGCACCGCAAGGAAGAACACCAGCGCCTTGGGGTTGATGGCGTTGACCAGGAACCCGCGGACCAGCAGCGCCAGTCGGCCGCCCGCGACCGCCTTGCCGATCTGTTCGCGTAGGTCGACGGTGGCGGTGCGCCACTGCCGGACGGCCAGATAGATCAGGTAGGCCACGCCGATCCATTTAATGATGTTGAACGCGAGGATCGAGTTCGCGACGGCCGCGCCGAGCCCGATCGCGACCAGCGCGAGTTGCAGCATGAGGCCGATCTCGAGCCCGACGATGTTCCAATAGCCGCGCCGCACACCGTGGGTGAGCCCGGTGGCCATCGACTGGATGGCGCCGGCGCCGGGGGAGACGGCGATCAGGATCGCTGCGCCGACGAACGTCAGCCAGACTTCCCATGCCATCGCGACAGTGTGTCACGCGATGTCGGCGACGAAGACCCCCATATTCTTGTTCCCTCGCTGTATGAACGCGGGCAACGACGGATCGTTGGTTCCGGCGGGCAGCACGCGGGGGTTAACAATGTGCACGGCCTTGCGGAAGAGCTGCACATCTGCCTGGCCGGCGGCGAGCACGTTCTTGACCCAGTTCGTCTTTCCATGGGCCAACACAATCGCCAGCACGTTGCCCTTGCGGTATGCGTTAACGACGGTTTCGTACTCCTTTCCCGACGTTCGGCCGCGGTGCTTGACCACCGCGAACGTTGGCAAGAACCGCGCAATAGGCCTGATCATCGGATTGAAGTACTTGATCTGTAGGCGCTCCACCAATGGTGGAAATTTCATCGGCACGCCGGGAGCGTTGTTGGGGTGATCCTTCGCAGACATGACTCGGACATTATCGGTAGCTGCGGGCAACGCGAACAAGCGAAGTATCCGAGCGACGCGAATCATTTGCTGAAGAAATTCACTGAGGCTGTTTGCGCCGAAACGGCCAATGGCGCACCCCGAGCTGTACTCGCTGGTCATCGGCTAGCCACGCGTTTCGCGTAGATGGCGTCGACTCGCTGATCGATATTCGCTGGAGATGCCATCGACACCGCTACTATCGGCCGCATGTCTGAGTCAACGGGGTCTCCTAGGTTTTCTACGCTTTCCGTCGCCGCGCTGGTCGTGGCCCTCGTCGCCGCCGGTCTTGCCGCGTGGGCACTGTTCAAGGGGCCCTCGGCCTCGGAATCGGGGCAGGTGTACACGGGTTCGTCGACAACCGATCCCAAGGGCAGCATCTGCGATGCATTCGGAGTCGTCCGCAATGGCGTCCAGATCAACACGAACCTGCAGCCTCCCGGTGGGCCCGAGGACGTCACGGGCGCTATGGCGGTAGCGGCCAACGCCCGCGTGGCGCTGTACGACGGCGGACAGTATCTGCTGGCCCGCCTGCAGCCCGACACGCCGCAGGAACTGGCAGACGCCGTCCGCAGGTTCGCCAACAACCTGATGGACATCGGCGCCAGGTCGACTTCGGGCATACCGAACACTGAGCCGGCCCAGGCCGCGCGTCTGAAGGAAGCCGACGAGGCCAACAAGAAGATCACCGAACTGTGCAAGTAAGCACTTGCCACATCTGACCTCGAACACGGACGCTCGCTGCGGCGATATCGATTTGGCCTGATCTGGGACAATAGATGCGTGAACGCATCGTCACCGGTTATGGCCCGCATCGATTTGCGTGCCTCCGAGTTGTCGGCTGCCCGCTTGCGGTCGGCGCTGCCGCGAGGCGGCGTGGACGTGGACGCGGTGCTGCCGACGGTCCGCCCGATTGTCGACGCGGTCGCCGCGCGCGGCGCTGAGGCGGCCCTGGAGTTCGGCGAGTCGTTCGACGGCGTGCGTCCCGCGCAGGTCCGGGTGCCTGCGGCTCACCTGAAAGACGCCCTCGTTCAACTGCCGGCTGACGTCCGCGCCGCACTCGAGGTAGCGATCGAGCGTGCCCGGGCGGTGCACGCCGACCAGCGCCGCACCGACACCACCACGACGCTCGCTGCCGGCGCGACGGTGACCGAGCGCTGGGTGCCGGTCGAGCGGGTCGGGCTCTACGTGCCGGGCGGCAACGCCGTCTACCCGTCCAGCGTGGTGATGAACGTCGTTCCCGCTCAGACCGCGGGAGTCGAGTCGTTGGTCATCGCGAGCCCGCCGCAGGCGCAGTTCGACGGCCTGCCGCATCCGACCATCCTGGCCGCCGCGGCCCTGCTCGGCGTCGACGAGGTGTGGGCCGTCGGTGGTGCCCAGGCCGTCGCACTGTTGGCCTATGGCGGAACCGACTCCGACGGAACCGAACTCGCACCGGTCGACATGGTCACCGGCCCGGGCAACATCTACGTCACCGCCGCCAAACGGATCTGCCGCTCGGAGATCGGGATCGACGCCGAGGCCGGTCCCACCGAGATCGCGATCCTCGCCGATCACACCGCCGACCCGGTGCACGTGGCCGCCGACCTGATCAGCCAGGCCGAGCACGACGAGATGGCCGCCAGTGTGCTGGTCACGCCGAGTCTCGAACTCGCCGATGCCACCGACCGCGAACTCGCGACCCAACTGGAGACCACCGTGCACCGTGAGCGGGTGACGGCGGCACTGACCGGACGGCAGTCGGCGATCGTGCTCGTCGACGACCTCGACGCCGGCATCAGGACGGTCAACACCTACGCCGCCGAGCATCTCGAGATCCAGACCGCCGACGCACCGGACGTCGCGGCGCGAATCCGCGCGGCCGGGGCGATTTTCGTCGGTCCGTGGTCGCCGGTGAGCCTCGGCGATTACTGCGCCGGCTCCAACCACGTGCTGCCGACCGCGGGCTGCGCCCGGCACTCCAGTGGGCTATCGGTGCAGACCTTCCTGCGCGGTATCCATGTCGTCGACTACACCGAGGCGGCACTGAAAGATGTCACCGGACACGTGATCACGCTGGCGGAGGCGGAGAATCTGCCGGCCCACGGCGAGGCGGTGCGTCGGAGGTTCGAGCGGTGAGGAGCGTCTCGCGCGAAGAACCGACGGCACAGACCAACATCCCCGGTGGCAAGGTGACGCTGGACGATTTGCCGTTGCGAGAGGACCTGCGCGGGAAGTCGCCCTACGGCGCACCGCAACTCGCGGTGCCGGTGCGACTCAACACCAACGAGAACCCTCATCCGCCGACGCAAGCCCTCATCGACGATGTCACCAGTTCGGTCCGCGCGGTCGCAGGCGATCTGCACCGGTACCCGGATCGCGACGCGGTGGCGCTGCGCACCGATCTTGCGGCCTACCTGTCCGCGCAGACCGGTGTCGACGTCGGCGTGGGAAATCTGTGGGCCGCAAACGGTTCCAACGAGATCCTGCAGCAGTTGCTACAGGCGTTCGGCGGGCCGGGCCGCAGCGCGATCGGCTTCGTCCCGTCGTACTCGATGCACCCCATCATTTCCGACGGCACCCAGACCGAATGGCTGATCGCCGATCGCGCCGACGACTTCAGCCTCGACGCCGAGGTGGCGGTGCACGCGATCAAGGAGCGCAACCCCGACATCGTCTTCGTCGCGAGTCCGAACAACCCGTCGGGCCAGAGTGTTTCACTCGACGACCTGCGACGCCTGCTCGAAGCCATGACCACAGGAATCCTGATCCTCGACGAGGCCTACGGCGAATTCTCCTCACAACCCAGCGCGGTGAACCTCGTCGGCGAGTTCCCCACCAAGCTGGTGGTCACCCGCACCATGAGCAAGGCATTCGCGTTCGCGGGCGGCCGGCTCGGGTATCTCATCGCCGCACCCGCGGTGATCGACGCCATGCTGCTTGTGCGCCTGCCATATCACCTTTCATCGGTGACTCAGGCCGCCGCACGCGCCGCTCTGCGTCATGCCGACGACACGCTTGGGAGCGTCGCGACGCTCATCGCCGAGCGCAATCGGGTGACGGATGCGTTGACCGACATGGGCTTCCGGGTCATTCCCAGTGACGCGAACTTCGTGCTGTTCGGCGAGTTCGCCGACGCGCCCACCACTTGGCAGCGCTATCTCGACGCGGGCATCCTGATCCGCGACGTCGGTATCCCGGGATATCTGCGCGCCACCATCGGCCTGGCCGACGAGAACGACGCGCTGCTAGATGCCAGCGCACGAATAGGAGCACAGTGAGCACCAACCGTCGCGCCCGCGTCGAACGCAAGACCAAGGAATCCGACATCGTCGTCGAACTCGACCTCGATGGCACCGGAGTCGTCGATGTCACCACCGGCGTCCCGTTCTACGACCACATGCTCACCTCGCTGGGCAGCCACGCCAGCTTCGACCTGACCGTCCGCGCCGAGGGGGACGTCGAGATCGAGGGACACCACACGATCGAGGACACCGCGATAGTGCTCGGCCAGGCGCTGCGCGAGGCGCTCGGTGACAAGAAGGGCATCCGGCGCTTCGGCGATGCTTTCATTCCGATGGACGAGACGCTCGCGCATGCCGCCGTCGACGTCTCCGGGCGCCCGTACTGCGTGCACACCGGCGAGCCGGAACACATGCTGCACACCACGATTGCGGGCTCCGAGGTGCCCTACCACACCGTGATCAACCATCACGTGTTCGAGACCCTGGCGATGAACGCCCGCATCGCGCTGCACGTGCGGACGCTGTATGGGCGCGACCCCCACCACATCACCGAGGCGCAATACAAGGCCGTGGCGCGGGCGTTGCGTCAGGCGGTCGAACTCGATCCAAGGGTCAGCGGCGTGCCGTCCACCAAAGGCACCCTGTGACAGCGAAGTCCGTCGTCGTTCTGGACTACGGATCAGGCAACCTGCGGTCGGCGCAGCGGGCGTTGGAGCGGGTCGGCGCCGATGTCGAGGTGACGGCCGACGCCGATGCGGCCGCCCGCGCCGACGGGCTGGTGGTTCCCGGGGTAGGCGCATTCGAAGCCTGCATGACGGGCTTGCGGGGGATCGGCGGCGACAAGATCATCGCCGACCGGGTGGCCGCCGGGCACCCGGTGCTCGGCGTCTGTGTCGGCATGCAGATCCTGTTCGCCCGCGGTGTGGAGTTCGGCGTCGAGTCGCAGGGCTGCGGTCAGTGGCCCGGCGCCGTGGTCCGGCTCGACGCCCCGGTGATCCCGCATATGGGCTGGAACGTGGTCGACGCCGCCGCAGGCAGCGCCTTGTTCAAAGGGCTGGACGCGACCACCCGGTTCTATTTCGTGCACTCATATGCGGCGCAGCAGTGGGAGGGCTCTCCAGAAGCGCTGCTGACCTGGGCGACCCATCACGTGCCGTTCCTCGCCGCCGTCGAGGACGGCGCGCTGGCCGCCACCCAGTTCCACCCGGAAAAGAGCGGCGATGCGGGTGCGACGCTGCTCGCTAACTGGGTCCATGGGCTCTGATCTAGGGTTGAGCGCCGTGCCTGCAGAAAAGCGACTGATTCTTCTTCCTGCCGTCGACGTCGTGGACGGTAAGGCGGTGCGGCTCGTGCAGGGGCAGGCGGGCAGCGAAACCGACTACGGCTCCGCACTGGACGCCGCGATGACGTGGCAGCGCGACGGCGCCGACTGGATCCACCTGGTCGACCTCGACGCCGCGTTCGGCCGTGGATCGAACCGTGAGCTTCTCGCCGAGGTCGTCGGCAAGCTCGACGTCGCCGTCGAACTGTCCGGCGGCATCCGCGACGACGAGACGCTGGCCGCCGCGCTCGCGACCGGCTGCGCGCGGGTCAACCTGGGCACAGCTGCGCTCGAGAACCCTCAGTGGTGCGCCCGCGTCGTCGCGGAGCACGGCGAAAAGGTGGCCGTCGGGCTGGATGTCAAGATCGTCGACGGTGAGCACCGGTTGCGTGGCCGTGGCTGGGAGACCGACGGCGGCGATCTGTGGCCGGTGCTGGAACGCCTTGACAAGCAAGGATGTTCGCGGTTCGTCGTCACCGACGTCACCAAGGACGGGACGCTGGCGGGCCCGAACCTCGACCTACTGTCCAGCGTCGCGGGACGTACCGACGCTCCGGTGATCGCGTCGGGCGGCGTGTCCAGCCTCGACGATCTGCGCGCCATCGCCACCCTCACCGGCAGCGGAGTAGAGGGCGCAATCATCGGAAAAGCGTTGTACGCCGGGCGATTCACGCTGCCGCAGGCGCTTGCCGCGGTAGGAGAGTAGCCGCGATGGCGCTCGACGAGGCCGACCTCGAAGCGTTGGTCTCCGAGGCCGCCGCGATTCTCGACGAGGCAGCCAAGCCGTTCGTGTCAGGCCACCGTGCCGATTCCGCCGTGCAGAAGAAAGGCAACGACTTCGCCACTGAGGTCGACCTCGCGATCGAACGCCAGGTGGTCGATGCGCTGGTGTCGAGGACCGGCATCGAGGTGCACGGCGAGGAATTCGGCGGCGCCGATATCGCCTCACCGCTGGTGTGGGTGCTCGACCCGATCGATGGCACGTTCAACTACGCCGCCGGTCTCCCGACCGCGGCGATCCTGCTGGCCCTTGTGCGTGACAGTGAGCCGGTGGCGGGCCTGACATGGCTGCCGTTCACCGATCAGCGCTACACCGCGGTCGTTGGAAAGCCGCTGTACGCCAACGATGTTGCCCAGCCACCGCTGGAGCCGGCCAAGCTGGCCGACTGCCTGGTCGGCACGGGTACCTTCGACATCGACTCTCGCGGGCGGTTTCCCGGTCGCTATCGGGTCGCCCTGCTCGAGCGGTTGAGCCGAGAGTGCTCCCGGATGCGAATGCACGGCGCCATCGGCCTCGACCTGGCGTACACCGCCGCCGGAGTCCTCGGTGCGGCAATGAGCTTCGGGCATCACATCTGGGATCACGCCGCAGGCGTGGCATTGGTGCGGGCGGCCGGAGGCATCGTCACCGACTTGGCAGGCGACGACTGGCGAATCGACTCCAAGTCGGCGCTGGCCGGCCTGCCCGGCCTGCACGGCGAGCTGCTCGACATCGTGCGGTCGGTCGGCGCACCGGAGGACTACTGATGGACCCCAAGGACCTCGCGGTTCGCGTCATCCCCTGCCTGGACGTCGACGACGGCCGGGTGGTGAAGGGCGTCAACTTCGAAAATCTGCGCGATGCAGGTGATCCCGTCGAACTCGCGGCCGCCTACGACCGTGAGGGCGCCGACGAACTGACCTTCCTGGACGTGACGGCGTCCTCGTCGGGCCGCGCCACGATGCTCGAGGTCGTGCGGCGCACCGCCGAGCAGGTGTTCATCCCGCTGACCGTCGGCGGCGGCGTGCGGTCGGTGGCCGACGTCGACGTGCTGCTGCGCGCGGGCGCCGACAAGGTCGCCGTCAACACGGCGGCCATCGCACGTCCGGAGCTGCTTGCCGAATTGTCCCGGCAGTTCGGGTCGCAGTGCATCGTGTTGTCGGTCGACGCCCGAACCGTTCCACAGGGTTCCGAGCCGACGCCGTCGGGCTGGGAGGTCACCACCCACGGCGGACGGCGCGGCACGGGTATGGACGCCATCGAATGGGCGGCCCGCGGTGCCGAGCTGGGGGTCGGCGAAATCCTGCTCAATTCGATGGACGCCGACGGCACCAAGGCGGGATTCGACCTGAGGATGCTGCGGGCGGTCCGCGGGGCCGTCACCGTCCCGGTAATCGCCAGCGGCGGTGCCGGGGCCAAGGAACATTTCGCGCCCGCGGTTGTTGCAGGTGCCGACGCTGTGCTGGCGGCCAGCGTGTTTCACTTCCGCGAGCTGACGATTGCCGAGGTGAAGGCGGCGATGGCGGCAGAAGGGATCGTGGTCAGATGAGCGCTCTCGATTCGGGCCTCGCGTCCCGGCTCAAACGCGACGCCAACGGGCTGTTCACCGCGGTCGCGCAGGAGCGCGGCACCGGCAAGGTGCTGATGGTGGCGTGGATGGACGACGTGGCGCTGGCGCGCACGCTCGAAACGCGCAAGGCGACTTACTATTCACGCTCGCGCGGCGAGCACTGGGTCAAAGGCGAGACGTCCGGCCACACCCAGTACGTGCACTCGGTGCGGCTGGACTGCGACGGCGACACAGTGCTGCTGGAGGTCGACCAGGTCGGTGGCGCCTGCCACACCGGCGACCACACCTGCTTCGACGCCGACCTGCTGCTCGGACCGGAGGGCTGATTGGACACTAAGGAAAGGCCGCTGCGCTCGCCGCGGTGGGGGTCGCCGCGTTGGCGTTCCGTCAGTTACGCCGCACTGCGGAAAACGATGTCGGCCGTGGACCCCGAGTTGCTTAGCCCGGGGTTGGTCGCCATGGCCATCCCGTTCAACAGGCTGACGCTGCCGTTCGTGCGGATGGGCTACCGAATCAGCTCCAGCCCCGGGCCGGGGGTCACGCAGACCACCCACCATGTCGAGGACGGCGACGTCCGTGTCCTGGTCTTCGCGCCAACCGAGCGGTCTGCGCCGCGACCGGCCGTGTTGTGGATCCACGGTGGCGGAATGTGTGTGGGCACACCCAGACTCGAGGCGGAGCTCGCCGGCACGACTGGTCGCGAGACATCGGTGCGGTCGTGGTGTCGCCGGACTACCGACTGGCCCCCGAGAATCCTTTTCCCGCAGCGCTCGACGACTGCATGGCCACGCTGAAGTGGATGCGGAAATACGCCGACGAGCTCGGCATCGACCCCGACCGCATCGCCGTGTGCGGAGCGAGTGCGGGCGGCGGTCTGGCCGCGTCCGTCGCGCAGCGCTGCTTTGACGAGGGAATTCCGCTGCGGGCCCAGGCGCTCCTCTACCCGATGCTCGACGACCGGACAGCGCTGCGGGATGACCACGCGCGGTCGGGGCGAGCTGACGTGGTCACCGTCGTCCAACCGGTGCGAGCTGGACCGCTTACCTGGGCCGGGAGCCGCGCCTCTCGGATGCCCCGAAATATGCGGCGCCCGCGCGGCGTACGGATGTGGCGGGGTTGTCGCCTGCCTGGATCGGAGTCGGTGACCTCGACCTGTTCTACGAGGAGAACGTTGCCTACGCCGAGAAGCTGACGGCGGCGGGCGTGCCGTGTGAACTGGTCACTGTTCCCGGGATGTATCACGCGCCGATGGCATGGCCCCGAAGGCGCGTCAATGCGGGACTTTCACGCCAGCATGATGGAGCATTTGCGTACCTATCTGACGGCGGCGGCGTAGAAGGTCTCCAGTTCGCGCGCGATGTCTCTGCCGCTCGGCGTATAGATGACTTCGCCGACGCCCCCTTGCGCCAAATCGGCTATGCGCGAGGCTATTTCGTCGGCCTCCGCAATTGTCGCAAGGCCATCGTCGGCGTGGTCGAGTAATCGGTGGTCGCGCTCGGTCAGATGGGTGACGTGGCCCTGATGGGTGAACAAATGTCGTTCGCCCTCTGGGGCGAGATCCTCGAGTGCCGTCCCGCCAGGCGCGTCCGCCGGGCATCGCGTCGACGGCGTCCGCACCCGCGATGGCGTAGGTCTCGTGGTACCTGACCGCTTGCCATGGGCCCGCCGCTTCTCTGACCCGTTCGCTGCCGCGGTCTTCGCCCGGCTGCAGAACGGTGCCGGGCATCAGCATGGCGATGGGCAGTGGGTGGTCCATCGGCATGCCGACGATGATTCCGTCGGCGATCTGTTCGGCGAGTTCGATACCGCGTGGGCCGAAGACGCTCAGCCAGATCTCGACGCCGAGCGGACGTGGCGCGGCGAGGTCGTCGGCATGCAGCATCCGCACCGGCTGGCCGTCGACCACCGTGGTCTCGCCCGCGAGCAACGCCCGCACGGCAGTCACATAGCTCTTCAGATACCGCAGCGTCAGCGGCCGCTGACCCATCGTGCGGCGGGCGCTCGCGCCGGTGCCGAAGCATGCCCGGAATCGGCCATCGGAGAGTCGGGCGATGGTCGCAATCGCCGACGCCATCGCCATCTCCGACCGCTCATGCGGGACCAGAACGGCAGTGCCGAGCCCGATGCGCGACGTGCGTTCGGCGGCGAGCGCGAGATGGACGAACGGGTCCTCCCACAGCGACGCCGAGCCGAATACCCAAACCCGCGAATAGCCCAGGGTTTCGGCAACGACAGCCAGATCGCTGAAGTCGGGGCCCGGTGGCAACCCGCACGAGAGCTCGATCGACATGGCAGGGCCGCTAGGCGCTCTGTCGCTGCCGCAGCACCTCCAGTGCCTTGTCGGCGTGCGTATCCATGCTGATCTCGCTCGAGATCACGTCGAGGACGGTGCGGTCGGTGTCGATGACGAAGGTCGTCCGCTTGACCGGCATCAGCTTGCCCAACAGCCCGCGCTTGACGCCGAACGCAGTGGCGATCTTGCCGTCGCCATCGGAGAGCAGCGGATAGTCGAATCGCTGAGTGTCGGAGAACTTGGCCTGCTTGGCGACGGGATCGGTGCTGATACCGACCCGCGATGCACCCACGGCGGCGAACTCGCCTGCGAGGTCACGGAAGTGACAGGCCTCCTTGGTGCACCCCGGCGTCATCGCGGCGGGATAGAAGAACAACGCGATCGGGCCGGCGGCGAGCAGCGATGTGAGGCTTCGCACAGCACCCGTTTGGTCTGGCAGTTCGAACTCTGCTACCCGGTCACCACGTTTCATAGATGTCACTCTATGCCTGACTGACTGCCGGTCCCGCCGCAGGAGTCTGGGAGGATTACCACGTGCAAACCGCCGCCAACCTCGCTGTCACCACGTCGCGCGAGGACTTCCGGGCGCTGGCCGCCGGGCACCGGGTCGTTCCGGTGACTCGAAAGGTGCTGGCCGACAGCGAGACGCCGCTGTCTGCCTACCGCAAGCTGGCCGCCAACCGTCCTGGCACGTTTCTGCTGGAATCGGCGGAGAACGGGCGGTCCTGGTCGCGGTGGTCGTTCATCGGAGCGGGCGCCCCGTCGGCGTTCACGGTGCGCGACGGTGAGGCGGCGTGGCTGGGGGTAACCCCGCAGGACGCGCCCAGTGGCGGCGATCCGCTGCAGGCGCTGCACGAGACGCTGCACCTGTTGCAGACCGAGCCGGTGGCGGGACTGCCCCCGCTTTCCGGCGGGCTCGTCGGCTTCTTCGCCTACGACCTGGTCCGCAGGCTGGAGCGGCTGCCCGAACTGGCCGTCGATGACCTCAAGCTGCCCGACCTCCTGCTGTTGCTGGCCACCGACATCGCCGCAGTCGACCACCACGAGGGCACCATCACGCTGATCGCCAACGCGGTGAACTGGAACGGCACCGACGAACGCGTCGACTGGGCCTACGACGACGCGGTCGCGCGGCTCGACGTGATGACCGAGGCGCTCAGCAAGAACCTGTCGTCGACGGTGGCCACGTTCAGCAGGCCCGAACCGCTGCACCGCTCGCAGCGATCGGTCGACGAGTACGGCGCGATCGTGGAGCGGCTCGTCGGCGAGATCGAGGCGGGCGAGGCGTTCCAGGTGGTGCCGTCGCAACGGTTCGAGATGGACACCGACACCGATCCGTTCGATGTGTACCGGATGCTGCGGGTGTCCAACCCCAGCCCGTACATGTATCTGCTGAACGTGCCCGACGCGGATGGCGGACTGGACTTTTCGGTCGTCGGGTCGAGTCCCGAAGCGCTGGTGACCGTCAAGGACGGTCGCGCGACGACGCACCCCATCGCGGGAACCCGCTGGCGCGGCGCGAACGAGGAAGAGGACCTGCTGCTCGAGAAGGAGCTACAGGAGGACGAGAAGGAACGCGCCGAGCACCTGATGCTGGTCGACCTCGGCCGCAACGACCTCGGCCGGGTCTGCGTGCCGGGGACGGTACGGGTGGAGGACTACAGCCATATCGAGCGCTACAGCCACGTCATGCACCTGGTGTCGACCGTGACGGGACAGCTTGCCGAGGGCAAGACCGCGCTGGACGCCGTCACCGCGTGCTTTCCCGCAGGCACGCTGACGGGCGCCCCGAAGGTGCGGGCGATGGAGCTCATCGAGGAGGTCGAGAAGACCCGTCGCGGCCTGTACGGCGGGGTGCTGGGCTACCTGGACTTCGCGGGCAACGCCGACTTCGCTATCGCCATCCGGACCACGCTGATGCGCAACGGCACGGCGTATGTGCAGGCCGGCGGGGGAGTCGTGGCGGACTCGAACGGTCCGTACGAGTACAACGAGGCCGCGAACAAGGCCAAGGCCGTGCTGAACGCCATCGCCGCGGCGGAGACGCTGACCGAGCCATGATGATGCGGATCGGACAGCTCCTGCTGGTGCTGGCAGCGGGCGCGCTGTGGCTGTCGTCGCGGATGACCTGGGTCGACGTGAGCTCGTTCGACGGGCTCGGACCAGCCCCAGACCGCCGCGCTGAACGGCGGGTCGTGGTCGACGGCGCTGGTGCCGCTGGCTTTGATGCTGCTGGCGGCGGTGCTCAAGTCCACGGTCGGACCCCGGTGGCAGCTGCGGTTGTTGGCGGTGGTGGTCGGCGGGATGAGCGCCGTGATGGCCTATCTGGCGATCAGCCTGTGGGTGGTGCCCGACATCGCGGTACGGGCCGCAGGCCTCGCCGACGTGCCGGTGGCCGACTTGGTGGACACGCAGCGGCACTACTGGGGTGCGGTCATCACGTTGGTCGCTGCTGTGCTGACACTTGTCGGCGCGGTGCTGCTGATGCGGGCACCCGTGAAGGACGCGTCGAATGACGAAAAGTACGAGGCCCCAGCGCGACGGCGGGAGGCGGCGCGGCGCCGCACTGCAGGCACCGACATGTCCGAGCGGATGATCTGGGATGCCCTCGACGAAGGCCGCGACCCCACCAAACCGGACACCGAGGGTCGGTGACAGATGGTGTGCTCGCTACGGCTACCCTTCGATGAAGATGATGCGGCAGCTATCCGGCACGTACGCGAAGGGAGTCGACGGGTTATGAGTTCGGCGACCGTGCTCGACTCCATCATCGAGGGAGTCCGCGCCGACGTCGCCGCGCGCGAGGCCGTTATCGGCCTCGACGAACTCAAAGTGGCCGCGAAGGCCGCCCCGCCGCCACTGAACGTGATGGCCGCGCTGAAGGAACCCGGCATCGGCGTCATCGCCGAAGTAAAGCGGGCCAGTCCGTCGCGGGGAACTCTTGCCACAATCTCCGATCCGGCGAAATTGGCCGGCGCGTATGAGGACGGCGGAGCGCGCATCGTCAGCGTGCTGACCGAACAACGTCGGTTCAACGGCTCGCTCGACGACTTGGATGCGGTGCGCGCTGCGGTGTCAATCCCGGTGCTGCGCAAGGACTTCATCGTCCGGCCCTACCAAATCCACGAGGCCCGCGCACACGGTGCCGACATGCTGTTGTTGATCGTCGCGGCACTCGAGCAGTCCGCACTGGTGTCGATGCTGGATCGCACCGAATCGCTGGGGATGACCGCGTTGGTCGAGGTGCACACCGAAGAGGAAGCCGATCGTGCGCTGCAGGCGGGCGCGAAGGTGATCGGTGTCAACGCGCGCGACCTCAAGACACTCAACGTCGACCGGGATTGCTTCGCGCGCATCGCACCAGGGCTGCCGACCGAACATCATCCGCATCGCGGAATCGGGTGTCCGCGGCCCGGCGGACCTGTTGGCGTACGCCGGTGCGGGTGCTGACGCCGTGCTCGTCGGCGAGGGTCTGGTCACTAGCGGCGATCCCCGCAGCGCCGTCGCCGATCTTGTCACCGCAGGCACGCATCCGTCCTGCCCGAAACCTCCCGCTGAGCGGTGATGAGCCGCTTGCGCGAAGAGCATCACTGATGGCCGATCTCGCCGGCCCTGAGCTGCCGCGTTCCAGTGCGGCCGTCGCGGAACCGACCGCCCACGATCCCGACGCCAAGGGCCATTTCGGTGTCTACGGAGGACGATTCGTTCCCGAAGCGCTGATGGCCGTCATCGAGGAAGTCACCGCGGCATACGAAAAGGCCAGGGGAGATCAAGAATTCCTCGATGAACTGGACCGACTGCAGCGGCACTACAGCGGTCGGCCGTCACCGCTGTACGAAGCCGCTCGGCTCAGCGAGCATGCGGGCGGCGCGCGGATATTTCTCAAGCGAGAAGACCTGAACCACACCGGATCTCACAAGATCAACAATGTGCTGGGGCAGGCCCTGCTGGCCCGTCAGATGGGTAAGACCCGTGTCATTGCGGAGACCGGCGCCGGTCAGCACGGGGTGGCCACGGCGACGGCATGTGCACTGCTTGGTCTGGATTGCGTGATCTACATGGGCGCTGTCGACACCGCGCGGCAGGCGTTGAACGTCGCGCGGATGCGGCTGCTCGGAGCCGAAGTCGTATCTGTTGAGTCCGGATCCAAGACGCTCAAGGACGCGATCAACGAGGCCTTCCGCGACTGGGTGACCAACGCCGACGACACGTACTACTGCTTCGGCACCGCGGCGGGCCCGCACCCGTTTCCGACGATGGTTCGGGACTTTCAACGGGTGATCGGGCTCGAGGCGCGTGTGCAGATCCAGGACCAGGCGGGCAGGCTGCCCGACGCGGTGACCGCATGCGTCGGCGGCGGGTCGAATGCCATCGGAATCTTTCACGCGTTCATCGACGATCCGGCTGTTCGGCTGGTCGGCTACGAGGCGGCGGGAGACGGTGTCGAAACGGGTCGTCACGCCGCGACCTTCACCGGTGGTACCCCCGGCGCGTTCCAGGGTTCGTACTCATACCTGCTGCAGGACGATGACGGGCAGACCATCGAATCGCATTCGATCTCGGCGGGTTTGGACTATCCGGGCGTCGGTCCCGAACATGCATTCCTCAAGGACACCGGTCGTGCCGACTACCGGCCGATCACCGACACCGAGGCGATGGACGCATTCGGGCTGCTGTGCCGGACCGAAGGCATCATCCCGGCCATCGAATCCGCGCACGCGATAGCCGGTGCGTTGAAGTTGGGTACCGAACTCGGATCCGGATCGGTCATCCTGGTGAACATGTCGGGCCGCGGCGACAAGGATGTCGAGACGGCGGCCAAGTGGTTCGGAATGCTCGACGGCAAGGGGACCGCTGCGTCATGACAAGTGGACTTTCCGGCATGTTCGACGCGTGCCGGCAGGAGGGCCGGTCGGCGCTCATCGGTTACCTTCCGACCGGCTACCCCGACGTACCCGCATCGATCGCGGCAATGACAGCACTGGTCGAATCCGGTTGCGATGTCGTGGAAGTCGGGATGCCCTACTCCGACCCCGGTATGGACGGCCCCACCATTGCGACGGCCACCGAGGCCGCGTTACGCGGCGGCGTCCGGGTTCGTGACTCCTTGACCGCCGTCGAGGCGATCAGCAAGGCAGGCGGTCGCGCCGTCGTGATGACCTACTGGAATCTGGTGTTGCATTACGGCGTAGATGCTTTCGCGCGTGATCTGGCGGCCGCCGGAGGGCTCGGGATGATCACGCCGGACCTGATTCCCGACGAGGCGGCCGAATGGCTCGCGGTGTCTGATGCGCACCAATTGGATCGCATCTTCCTGGTGGCGCCCTCGTCGACACCCGAACGCTTGGCCGAGACAGCGCGCGCATCCCGCGGGTTCGTCTACGCAGCGTCAACGATGGGTGTGACGGGCGCCAGGGACGCGGTGTCGGTGGCGGCACCCGAATTGGTTCGGCGCGTGAAGGCGGTATCGGATATTGCGGTCGGCGTTGGGCTGGGAGTGAGGTCGCGTGAGCAGGCCGCCCAGATCGGTGCGTATGCCGACGGTGTAATTGTTGGCTCGGCCCTGGTGTCGGCGTTGAGTGACGGCCTCCCGGCCGTCCGTGCGCTGACCGAAGAACTGGCCGACGGTGTGCGGCAAAGGATCTCTGCGTGACAACGACGACGTTGGCCTATTTCCCGAGTCCGCCCAGGGGCGTCTGGCACCTCGGCACGCTCTCTGCATTGGTGATCATCGCCGGCATCATCGCGGCGTTGTTCTGCGTTTCCTGGTTGCGGGATAACCGGCGCGAGGATGGCGGGAGAATCTCGAATCTGGCGGTGTGGGCGGCGCCGGTCGTCGTGGTCGGCCTCGCTCTGGTGGCCGCCTACTTCCTCAGAGGCGTGCCGCGCCTTTACGGTATCGGTCCACTTCCTCTCCGGGCGTACGCGTTGTTCATCCTCGTCGGCGTCGTCGTCGCGCTGTACATCGGTGACCGCCGTTGGATTGCGCGCGGCGGCGAGCCCGGCGCGGTCTACGACATCGCGCTGTTGACGATCATTTTCGGGCTGGTTGGCGGGCGGCTCTACCACGTACTGACCGACTGGGACACGTACTTCGGCCCAGGCGGCGCGGGTTTCTGGGCGGCGTTCAAGATCCAAGAAGGCGGCCTGGGCATCTGGGGTGCGGTCGCGCTCGGTGGCGTCGGCGCATGGATCGGCTGTCGGCGGCGGGGTATTCCGCTGCCTGCGTTCGGCGATGCGATCGCGCCCGGAATCGTTCTGGCCCAGGCGATCGGCCGGATCGGGAACTACTTCAACCAGGAGTTGCTACGGCAGGTCGACGACGCTGCCGTGGGGGCTGGAGATCTTCGAACGGCTTGATGCGGGTGGACGGCCCAATGAGCTAAACGGGGTGTCGACGGGGCAGTTGGTCGAGGTGGTCCACCCCACCTTCCTGTACGAGTTGCTGTGGAACCTCCTGGTTTTCGCGCTGCTGATCTGGGTGGATCGCCGTTTCCGGATTGGCCACGGCCGCCTTTTCGCGTTGTACGTCGCCGCATATTGCTTCGGTCGGTTCTGGATCGAGTTGATGCGCAGCGACATGGCGACGCATATCGCGGGGATACGGATCAACTCGTTCGTGTCGGTGTTCGTGTTCATCGGTGCGGTCGTCTACATCATGGTGGCGCCAAAGGGTCGCGAGGATCCGTCGACGCTCCGCGGCAAAGATGGGTCGCCCGTCGAGGAGGTGGCGAAGGAGCTGGTCGCTGTCGCCGCAACGACCGGTGTAGTGGCCGCCGCGAAGGCTGCAGGCGAGAAGGAAGACGAGGACGCCGCGGAGAAGTTTAAGGCTGACGTCGCGGACACGCCCGAGGCCGCCGAGGAACCCGAAGTCGAAGCGGTCGCAGAAGCGGAGCAACTCGCCGAGGATGTCGCCGTTGCACCCGCCGAAGACATCGCTGAGGCCGAGGCGTTCGCCGATGCGGGCGAAGAAGCCGAACAAGCCGAGGCGGTCGGCGGTGCGGGTGCGGTTGAGGGCGAGGACGTGATTGAGGCGGAGGAGTCCGCGCCCGAGGTTCACGAGGCCGCAGTTGAGGGCGCCGAGGAAGCCGCTGAAGTCGCCGACGAGATCGCCGAAGAAGACACCGACGAACCCGCGGAGGCGGAGTTAGCGAGCGCGGAGTCCGGCGACGACGCAGAGTCCGGCGAGGACGCGGATGCGGAGTTAGCGAGCGCGGAGTCTGGCGAGGACGCAGAGGTAGAAGCCGAGCGACCGGCCGAGGACAGCGCCTCCGAAGAGGCAGCGGAGTCTGTCGGTGGTGTGGGTGCGGTTGAGGGCGACGAGGTGATTGAGGCGGAGGAGTCCGCGCCCGAGGTTCACGAGGCCGCAGTTGAGGGCGCCGAGGAAGCCGCTGAAGTCGCCGACGAGATCGCCGAAGAAGACACCGAGGAACCCGCGGAAGCGGAGTCGGCGAGCGAGGCTCCGGCGAGGCGCGGAAGAGTCTGGCGAGGACGCAGAGGTAGAAGCCGAGCGACCGGCCGAGGACAGCGTCTCCGAAGAGGCAGCGGAGTCTGTCGGTGGTGTGGGTGCGGTTGAGGGCGACGAGGTGATTGAGGCGGAGGAGTCCGCGCCCGAGGTTCACGAGGCCGCAGTTGAGGGCGCCGAGGAAGCCGCTGAAGTCGCCGACGAGATCGCCGAAGAAGACACCGACGAACCCGCGGAGTGCGGAGTTAGCGAGCGCGGAGTCTGGCGAGGCCGCAGAGGTGGAAGCCGAGCAACCGGCCGAGGACAGCGTCTCCGAAGAGGCAGCGGAGTCTGTCGGTGGTGTGGGTGCGGTTGAGGGCGACGAGGTGATTGAGGCGGAGGAGTCCGCGCCCGAGGTTCACGAGGCCGCAGTTGAGGGCGCCGAGGAAGCCGCTGAAGTCGCCGACGAGATCGCCGATGAAGGCTCCGAGGAACCCGTCGACGCAGAGTCGGCGACCGAGGACTCCGGCGAGGCGGTGAGGAAGAGTCGGCGAGCGAGGACTCCGGCGAACCCGTGGAGGAAGAGTCGGCGACCGAGGACTCCGGCGAGGCCGCGGAGGCGGAAGCCGAGCAATCAGCCGAGGACAGGCCACCGAAGAGGCAGCGGAGTCTGTCGGCGGTGTGGGCGCGGTTGAGGGCGCCGAGGTGATTGAGGCGGCCGCAGAAGAGGTGGCCGACGAGTCTGCCGAAGACGCCGAGAAATCCGAGTCCAACGACGCTGACGAGGAAAACCCGAAGGACTGAGCTTCTCCGGGAGTCTGTCGGACAAGCCTGATAGCAATGGGCTGGTTCTGGCATGCTGGGTGCCATGACTGAGCCGCATTTCGGTGGCACCGAGGGACAACCGCCCCCTCCCCCTCATCAACCGCAATACCAGCCGCCGCCTCCGGGTTCTGCGCAGCAGCCGTCCGGATATCCGCCGCCGGGCCAGTATCCGCCGGCGTACATGGATCCAGCGGCGCCATACGGTCGTCATCCACTGAGCGGCGAGCCATTGTCGGACAAGTCCAAGATCGTGGCAGGCCTGCTGCAGTTGATCGGGCTGTTCGGCCTGGTCGGTATCGGTCGCATCTATCTCGGCTACACCGGCCTGGGCGTGGCCCAGCTGCTTGTCGGCCTCATCACGTGCGGAATCGGCGCCATCGTCTGGGGCATCATCGATGCCGTCCTGATCTTCACCGATAAGGTGCGCGACCCGGAGGGACGTCCCCTTCGTGAGGGAACCTAGCGCGGCAATCAGCAACCGGACGCGGCTCTACGGCGCGTTCGGGACGGCCGCGCTCCTCGGCGGCGGACTGGCCTACGTGGGGCTCGCCGACCCGCACAGCTCCGGATTCGCGTTTCCGGCGTGCCCGTTCAAGCTCCTGACGGGATGGAACTGTCCCGCGTGCGGTGGCCTGCGAATGGCCCACGACCTGCTGCACGGCGACATCGGCGCCGCAGTCGTCGACAACGTCTTCCTTCTCGTCGGGCTGCCCGCGCTGCTGGCGTGGGTCGTCGTGCGGTGGCGCGGCGGTCGACCGATCATGACGATGCCCGTGATCGCCGTCATAGCCGTTCTGGCCCTCACCTGGACGGTGGTGCGCAACATGCCCGGATTTCCGCTGGTCCCCACCGTTCTCGACGGGTAGGCGCCGAGCTGCGCTGATACACTTTCATTTCGGGCCGACGCAGTCCCTGACGAAGAAAACGGAGACTGCGGAGGTCGAATCCAATGCTCTTCTCGGCACTGCCGCATGCCCAGGGGCTCTACGACCCCCAACGCGAGTCGGACTCCTGTGGCGTCGCCATGATCACCGACATCCAGGGCAGGCGCTCACATGCCATCGTCGCCGATGGCCTGACCGCCCTGGAACACCTCGAGCACCGCGGCGCAGCCGGCGCCGAAACGAACAGTGGCGACGGTGCGGGAATCCTCATCCAGCTGCCCGTCGAACTCTTCCGCGACGTCGTCGACTTCGAGCTTCCGCCTCCGACTGAATACGGCTGCAATACGTTCGCGGCAGGCATCTGCTTCCTGCCGCAGGGCGTGTCCGAGCGGAACGCCGCTCGTGAGCAGATCGAGGCCATCGCACGAGACGAAGGGCTCGACGTCCTCGGCTGGCGCGAGCTGCCGGTCGATCCCGACGGCGCCGACGTCGGCGTAACCGCGCTGAGCTGTATGCCGCACATGTCGCAGCTCTTCGTCGCGGCACCCGATCGAGTCGGCGGCATCGACCTCGACCGCCGTGTCTACCCATTGCGCAAGCGGGCCGAGGCCGGCGATCTCTATTTCCCGTCGCTGTCCAGCCGGACCATCGCCTACAAGGGCATGCTGACGACAATGCAGCTGCCGCAGTACTTTCCAGATCTGCGTGACGAACGATGTGTGAGTGCCATCGCCATCGTGCATAGCCGCTTCTCCACGAACACATTCCCGTCCTGGCCGTTGGCCCACCCGTTCCGGTTCGTCGCCCACAACGGCGAGATCAACACCGTGCGCGGCAACCGGAACCGGATGCATGCGCGCGAGGCGATGCTGGCCAGCAGTCTTATCCCCGGCGACCTGGCCAGGCTGTCGCCGATCTGCACACCCGACGCCTCGGACTCGGCCTCGTTCGACCAGGTTCTCGAACTCTTGCATCTCGGCGGCCGCAGCCTGCCTCATGCGGTGCTGATGATGGTGCCGGAGGCGTGGGAGAACAACACCTCTCTCAGCCAGTCGCGGCGGGACTTCTGGCAGTTCCACGCCTCGCTGATGGAACCATGGGACGGCCCGGCCTGTGTGACCTTCACCGACGGCACCGTCGTCGGAGCAGTCCTGGACCGCAACGGGTTACGTCCTGGACGGTGGTGGCGCACCATCGACGACCGCATCATCCTGGCCAGCGAGAGCGGCGTGCTCGACGTGCCGTCAGCCCAGATCGTCGCCAAAGGCCGGCTCGAACCCGGGAAGATGTTCCTGATCGACACCGCCGCAGGACGCATCGTCCCCGACGACGAGATCAAGGCCGAGTTGGCCGGTGCCCACCCCTACGGAGAATGGCTGCATTCTGGGCTGCTCGACCTGAAAACGCTGCCCGATCGGAGTCGCACCCAGCCCAACCACGAATCGGTCGTGCGCAGACAGATCGCCTTCGGCTACACCGAGGAAGATCTGCGAATCTTGTTGACACCCATGGCGGCTTCCGGGGCCGAGCCGCTCGGGTCGATGGGCACCGACACTCCCGTTGCGGTGCTGTCACAGCGGGCCCGGCTGCTCTACGACTACTTCGTCGAGTTGTTCGCCCAGGTGACCAACCCACCGTTGGACTCGATCCGCGAAGCGGTCGTCACCTCGATGGCGCGCGTGATGGGTCCCGAGCAGAACCTGCTGGAGCCGTCGGCGGCGTCCTGCCGCCAGATAAAACTCGGGTGGCCGGTTCTGGACAACGACGAGCTGAACAAGATCGTCCACATCAACGACGACGGCGAACAACCCGGGCTGCGGACGGTCGTACTGCGCGCGCTGTACGAGGTCGAGCGCGGCGGCGAGGGCTTGGCCGACGCCATCGAGGATCTCCGCATCCGGGCCTGCGAAGCGATCGCGAAAGGTGCTCGCACACTTGTCATCTCCGATCGGGATTCTGACCACACCCGCGCACCGATCCCGTCGCTACTCGCGGTCTCGGCGGTGCATCACCATCTGGTGCGCACCAAGGAACGCACCAGCGTGGCACTGGTCGTCGAAAGCGGCGACGCCCGCGAGGTGCACCACATCGCGATGCTGATCGGATTCGGCGCCGCCGCGGTCAACCCGTATCTGGCGTTCGAGTCGGTCGAGGACCTGATCCGGGAGGGTGAGCTCACCGGCATCGAGGCGTCCACCGCGATGCGGAACTACCTCAAAGCGCTCGGTAAGGGCGTGATGAAGGTGATGAGCAAGATGGGCATCTCCACCGTCGCCTCCTACACTGCCGCACAGGCTTTCGAGGCGATCGGTCTGGACCGCGACGTGGTCGACGAGTACTTCGCGGGCACGCCAAGCCAACTGGGCGGAGTCGGGCTGGACGTGCTCGCCGAGGAGGTCAAGCAGCGACATCGCCGCGCCTACCCGGAGAACCCGACGGAACGGGTGCACCGCCGCCTCGACGTCGGTGGAGAGTACGCGTTCCGCCGAGAGGGCGAGCTTCATCTGTTCACACCCGAAGTCGTGTTCCTGCTCCAGCATTCGACCCGCACCGGGCGTTACGATGTCTTCCAGCAGTACTCCGATGAGGTCGACCGGCTGTCCCGCGAGGGCGGCACGCTGCGTGGCCTGTTCGACTTGAAGAAGGGACTGCGACCACCGGTTCCTCTCGAAGAAGTCGAGTCCGTCGAGTCGATCGTCACCCGGTTCAACACCGGCGCAATGAGTTACGGCTCCATCTCCGCCGAGGCCCACGAAACGATGGCGATCGCGATGAACAACCTCGGTGGGCGGTCCAACTCAGGCGAGGGCGGCGAAGACGTCGACCGGCTCTATGACCCGCGCAGGCGTAGCGCCGTCAAGCAGGTGGCGTCCGGCCGATTCGGCGTCACCAGTGATTATCTGGTGAACGCGACGGACATCCAGATCAAGATGGCGCAGGGCGCCAAGCCGGGCGAGGGCGGCCAGCTGCCGGGCTTCAAGGTCTACCCGAACATCGCGAAGACCAGGCATTCGACACCCGGCGTTGGATTGATCTCGCCACCGCCGCACCACGACATCTACTCAATCGAGGATCTGGCGCAGCTCATTCACGACCTCAAGAACGCCAACTCCGACGCCCG
Source organism: uncultured Actinomycetota bacterium (assembly GCA_963713225.1). Classification (GTDB taxonomy): domain Bacteria; phylum Actinomycetota; class Actinomycetes; order Mycobacteriales; family Mycobacteriaceae; genus Mycobacterium. The sequence continues at coordinate 807,365 of CAVQLB010000012.1, forward strand.
CATCCACGTCAAGCTGGTCAGCTCGGTCGGCGTCGGCACCGTCGCGGCGGGGGTGTCGAAGGCCCACGCCGACGTCGTGCTGATCTCCGGTTATGACGGCGGCACCGGCGCGGCGCCGCTGACGTCGCTCAAGCATGCAGGCGCCCCATGGGAGATCGGCTTGGCCGACACCCAGCAGACCCTCGTGCTCAACGGGCTTCGGGATCGGATCACCGTGCAGTGCGACGGCGGCATGCGCACCGCCCGCGACGTGATCGTCGCGATGCTGCTCGGTGCCGAGGAATTCGGCTTCGCCACCGCGCCGCTGGTGGTGTCCGGCTGCATCATGATGCGGGTCTGCCATCTCGACACCTGCCCGGTCGGTGTCGCCACTCAGAACCCCGAACTGCGGTCGCGGTTCAACGGCAAGCCGGAGTTCGTGGAGAACTACTTCCGGTTCATCGCCGAAGACATCCGGCGCTACCTGGCCGAGCTCGGATTCCGCAGCATCGACGAGGCGGTCGGCCGGGTCGAAATGCTCGACACGGCCGGAGGTGTCGCCCACTGGAAGGCCGAGGGGCTCGACCTGACGCCGATCTTCGCCGTGGCAGCCAACGCGCATGACCCCGATCAGACCGAGCGCCGACGGGTTCGTGACCAGTACCACGCGCTGGACCAGGCTTTGGATCAGACCCTGATCCAACTCGCCGAGGGCGCACTGGAGGACGCGCACCCGGTGCGGCTGGAATTGCCGGTGCGCAACGTCAACCGCACCGTCGGGACCCTGCTGGGTTCGGAGGTGACTCGCCGCTACGGCGCGCAAGGGTTGCCGGACGGCACGATCCACATCACGCTCAGCGGCTCGGCCGGCCAGTCGATCGGTGCGTTCCTCCCGCCTGGCATCACCCTCGAGCTGGTCGGCGACGCCAATGACTATGTGGGCAAGGGACTTTCAGGTGGCCGCGTCATCGTCCGGCCGCCCGACGACGTGCTGTTCCTTCCGGAAGACCACGTGATCGCCGGCAACACGCTGCTTTACGGTGCCACGTCCGGCGAGGTGTTCCTGCGTGGCCGGGTGGGCGAGCGGTTCTGTGCCCGTAACTCGGGCGCACTCGCGGTGACCGAGGGCGTCGGCGACCATGCCTGCGAATACATGACCGGTGGCCGTGTCGTGGTGCTGGGTGATACCGGCCGCAACTTGGCTGCCGGGATGTCGGGCGGCATCGCCTTCGTTCTCGGCCTCGACCCGGCGATGGTCAACACGGAGATGGTCGAGTTGCAGCGGCTCGAGCCCGAGGACTTCACCTGGCTGCGGACAGTGGTGGCCAGGCACGCCCGCCTCACCGGCAGCACCGTGGCCGCCTCGATACTGTCCGACTGGCCAAGGCGCAGCGCGCAATTCACCAAGATCATGCCGACCGACTACCAACGCGTCCTGACTGCCACCAGGATGGCAAAGGCAGAGGGCCGAGACGTCGACACTGCGATCATGGAGGCGAGCCGTGGCTGATCCGCACGGGTTCCTCGAGGTGCCCAAGATCGAGGCCGCCAAGCGAGCCGTCGACGAGCGAGTCGGCGACTGGCGCGAGGTCTACGAACGGCAAGACCCGCATGAGCGGGCAGGCGAGGTGTCCCAGCAGGCCCGCCGCTGCATGGACTGCGGAATCCCGTTCTGCCACTCCGGGACTGCCGGTTGCCCGCTGGGCAACCTCATCCCGGAATGGAACGACCTGGTTCGCCGGGGCCGATGGGATGCCGCGAGCGATCGACTGCACGCCACCAACAACTTTCCGGAGTTCACCGGCCGGCTGTGCCCGGCGCCGTGCGAAGCCGCCTGTGTGCTGTCCATCGCCGACGAGAAGACCGGCGGCAGTGTGACCATCAAGCGCATCGAGCAGTCCATCGCCGATCAAGCGTGGATGGACGGCAAGATCGAGCCTCAGATCGCCGCCATTGCGACAGGCAAGAGCATCGCCGTGGTGGGATCCGGTCCCGCGGGACTGGCTGCCGCGCAACAACTCACCCGGGCCGGACACCACGTCACCGTGTACGAACGCGACGACCGGCTGGGCGGCCTGATGCGCTACGGCATTCCCGAGTACAAGCTCGAGAAGGCGATGCTGAACCAACGTCTGGCCCAAATGCGGGCGGAGGGCACGCGGTTCGTCACCGAATGCGAAGTCGGAGTGGACCTGTCCGTCGAACGGCTTCGCGGACAGCACGACGCGGTGGTGCTGGCCGTGGGGGCGCTGCGAGGCCGCGACAACGAGGTGGAGGGCCGTCGACTGGACGGCGTGCACCTCGCGATGGAGCATTTGGTGCCCGCCAACAGGGAATGTGAAGGGGACGGCCCCTCGTCGCTGTCTGCCAGGGGCAGGCACGTCGTGATCATCGGCGGCGGCGACACCGGAGCCGACTGCCTTGGCACGGCGCACCGTCAAGGTGCCGCGTCGGTGACCCAGCTCGACTACAACCCCGAACCTCCGGAATACCGGGACGAATCGCGCTCGCCGTGGCCCACGTGGCCGTTGGTGCTGCGCACGTCGCCCGCGCACGCCGAGGGCGGGGCGCGGCGCTACGAGGTCGCGGTGCAGCGTTTCGTCGGTGACGATGACGGCCACGTACGCGCCATCGAGATCGCGGAGGTACGAGTTTCCCGCGACACCGACGGCCGCCGGCACATCACCGCGATCGGTGAATCACTGGAGATTCCCTGTGACCTTGCCCTGCTCGCGATCGGATTCGATGGCGTCGAGCATATGGCGCTGCTCGACGGACTCGATCTCGAACTCAACCGCCGCGGTGCGCTGTCGTGCGGGTCGGATTGGCAGACCGCCGCGCCAGGTGTGTTCGTCTGCGGTGACGCGCATCGAGGGGCGTCGCTGATCGTCTGGGCAATCGCCGAAGGCCGAAGCGCGGCACACGCGGTTGACGCCTATCTGATGGGCGAGTCCGACCTACCGTCACCCGTCCTGCCTGGCGCGCTGCCGCTGGCCGTCGCGTGACGCCGATCAGGACTATGCTGACACGTCGTGACTAGACGCGGAAAGATCGTCTGCACTCTCGGTCCGGCGACCAGTGAAGACCACGTTGTCCGGGCGCTGGTTGAGGCTGGCATGGACGTGGCGAGGCTCAACTTCAGCCACGGCGAGTACGCGGATCACGAGGCCAGCTACAAGCGGGTTCGCGCGGCATCCGACGTCACCGGGCGAGCGGTCGGCATCCTTGCCGATCTGCAGGGTCCGAAGATCCGGCTCGGGCGGTTCGGCGGGGGACCCACCTATTGGGCCAACGGCGAGACGGTGCGCATCACCGTCGACGACTGCGACGGCACTCACGACCGGGTGTCGACCACCTACAAGAATCTCGCAAGGGACGCCGCGCCCGGCGATCGCCTGTTGGTCGATGACGGAAACGTCGGCCTGGTCGTCGAGCACATCGACTGCAACGACGTGGTCTGCTCGGTGACCGAGGGCGGACCGGTCAGCAATAACAAGGGACTTTCGCTGCCGGGCATGAATGTGTCTGTGCCCGCACTGTCGGAGAAGGACATCGAGGACCTCGAGTTCGCGCTTCGCCTCGGCGTCGACCTCGTCGCGCTGTCGTTCGTGCGGTCGCCCGCCGACGTCGAGCTGGTGCACGAGGTGATGGACCGAGTCGGCCGCCGCGTTCCGGTCATCGCCAAGCTGGAGAAGCCGGAGGCGGTCGACAACCTCGAGGCCATCGTGCTCGCGTTCGACGCGGTCATGGTTGCGCGCGGTGACCTCGGTGTCGAGCTGCCGCTCGAAGAGGTTCCGTTGGTGCAGAAGCGGGCCATCCAAATGGCAAGGGAGAACGCGAAACCCGTCATCGTCGCCACGCAGATGCTGGAATCGATGATCGACCACTCCCGGCCAACGCGCGCAGAGGCGTCAGATGTCGCCAACGCCGTGCTCGACGGCGCCGATGCGGTGATGCTGTCCGGCGAGACGTCGGTCGGGAAGTATCCGCTCGAGACAGTCCGGACCATGGCGCGCATCATCTCGGCCGTCGAGCAGAACTCGGTGGTCGTACCGCCGCTGACGCACGTGCCGCGGACCAAGCGCGGGGTCATCTCCTATGCCGCCCGCGACATCGGTGAACGACTCGATGCCAAGGCCCTTGTTGCATACACCCAGTCGGGTGACACTGTGCGCAGGCTGGCTCGGCTGCACACAATGCTGCCACTCCTGGCGTTCACGTCGCTGCCCGAGGTGCGCAGCCAGTTGGCGCTGAGCTGGGGCACGGAAACGTTCATCGTGCCGCACATTGAAACCACCGACGGAATGATCCGCCAGGTCGACAAATCGCTGCTCGAGCTGGGCCGCTACAAGCGCGGCGACCTCGTGGTGATCATCGCTGGCGCACCACCAGGCACAGTAGGCTCGACCAACCTGATCCATGTGCACCGGATCGGGGAGGACGACGTATAGGGGGTAGCAGTGCAGCTCGGCGACGAGCCGCTTGCGCGAAGGGCGTCGAACCCCGACTTTCACGAGCTGCTGGCGGTACTCGACCTCAGCCGCGTCGACGACAACACCTTCGCCGGATCACACCCCAGCAAGAACCCGCCCCGCACATTCGGCGGTCAGATGATGGCGCAGGCGTTCGTGGCGGCCAGTCGCACATTGACCCGCGAGTGCCCGCCCGGAGCGATTTCGACGCACTTCATCGCAGGCGGCGACCCGGCGAAGGATCTTGAGTTCCACGTTGTGCGGCTGCGCGACGAGCGCCGCTTCGCCAACCGCCGCGTTGACGTCATGCAGGACGGCGAACTGCTGACCACGGCCTTGGTTTCGTTTGTCGACGGCGGGCGGGGTCTCGAGCACGGGATCGAATCGCCCGAGGTGCCAGATCCGTTGTCGTTGCCCAAGATCGACGAGCTACTTCTCGGCTACGAGGAAACGGTGCCGCATTTCGTCGAGGCACTGAGGCCGATCGAATGGCGGTACACCAACGACCCGGCGTGGGTGGTCCGCGACAAGGGTGAGCGGCTCGACCACAACCGGGTCTGGCTGAAGGCCGATGGGCCGATGCCGGACGACCCTGTGCTGCATACCGCCGCGCTGGTGTACTCCTCGGATACCACCGTGCTCGACTCGATCATCACCACGCACGGCTTGTCGTGGGGTTTCGACCGCATCTTCGCGGCGACGATCAATCACTCGGTGTGGTTCCACCGGCCGGTCCGGTTCGACGACTGGGTGCTGTACTCGACGTCGTCGCCGGTGGCGGCCGACTCACGCGGGCTGGGAACCGGTCATTTCTTCGACCACACCGGGCAAATGGTGGCTACCGTGGTTCAGGAAGGAATCATCAAGTACTTCCCGGGTGCAAAGTGATGAAGGTAGCAACGGGGCTTCGGGCCCGCGAGCGCGTCGTCGTTCACGTCGACTCACGCGCCGCCCGATGGATCAGCGCGCTGGCCGTGCTGAGCCTGTCCGGGTGGCTGCTCGTCCTGCACAAGGATCTGGCCTGGTCACTGACCATATTGGCCGGTGTCGTACTGATCGCCCGTGGCATCTTCCTCGGCAGGCCGGTCACTGCGGGTCACGGGACTGCGGCGCTGGTTGTCCTCATCGCCGGTCTCGCTGCGGTGTTTCTCGCATTCGATTTGCTCGGCAACGTGCTGATGGTGGCCTCCGCGGTGGTGCTGATGGCACCGACGTCGGCACGTCCGAACCCGGCCGACCTGCCGCGGATATTCGCGTTGGTGAACGCGACGACGGGCGATCCGCTGGCGCCGTTCGCGATGCAGCCGTCGAAGTGCTACCACTTCACCGCCGACGGCACCGCGGCCATCGCATACCGCGCCCGGCTGGGCTACGCGGTGGTCAGTGGCGATCCAATCGGTGACGACGCCCGATTCACTCGGCTCGTCGCAGATTTCGCCGCGATGTGCCATTCGCGCGGCTGGCGGATTGTCGTACTCGGCTGCAGCGAGCGGCGAGTGAACCTATGGGCAGGTGCGATCCCGCTCGGCCAGAAGCTGCGAGCCGTCCCCATCGGGCGCGATGTGATCATCGACGTGGCGACGTTCGACATGGTCGGGCGCAAGTACCGCAATCTCCGTCAGGCGGTGCAGCGCACCAAGAACTTCGGTGTCACCACCGAAGTTCTCGACGAGCAGGGCCTCGACGACGCTCTCTTCGCCGAACTGACCGATGTGGTGCTCGAATCGCCGAGCGGATCCCGCACGGAGCGTGGCTTCTCGATGTGCCTCGACGGCACATTGGAGGGCAGGTATCCGGGCATTGCGCTGATCGTCGCGCGCGACAAGGCCGGCCGCGTACAGGGATTCCACCGCTATGCGACCGCGGGCCACGGCACCGAGGTGACGCTCGATGTGCCGTGGCGGCGCCGCGGCGCACCCAACGGAATCGACGAGCGGTTGTCCGTCGACATGATTGCGACGGCGAGAGCGCAAGGCGCCCAACGGCTGTCGCTCGCCTTCGCCGCCTTCCCGGAGATCTTCACCGACAAGAACCGCAACCTGCCCCGCAGCCTCGTCTTCACCGCGGTCCACCTGGGCGACCCGCTGATCGCGCTGGAGTCTCTGTACCGCTACCTACGCAAATTCCATGCACTCGGCGATCGGCGGTACGTCATGGCCACACTCACGCAGGTGTTGCCTTTGCTCGTCGTGCTGTTGTCGCTCGAGTTCATGCCGAGGCGGCGGCATTTGACTAAGGCGTCGCTGGCGCAGGCGTCGTGAGCGTGACACTGAACTGGTTCTCGACGCGGTCCTGGAACCGGTCCACGCACTGCTGAACGGCGTCCTGGTCCGACCCCGCCTTGGACAGGCAATCCACGTAATCGGTGCCGCCGACTTCATTGAATACCCACACGCTCAACACGATGACGACGATCGCCTCGATGATGCTGAGGATTCCGAGCACGATTCCGGCGATCGCGATACCGCCGTTGGTGGCTTCCCCGCGCCTGGCGCGTTGCAGGCCGAGAACGCCGAGAATGATGGCGACGACGCCGAGCACGATGCCGCCGACAACCGAAAACAGCGCGATTATCGCGACGACCAACGCGGCGATGCCCAGCCCGTTCTTCGGCCCGACGGGCGGTGGGGTGAACCCCGAATAGGGTGCCGGGGGTGGAGGCGGATAGCCGCCGGGATACCCGCCGCCCGGTGGCGGCGGGTACTGCGGGTACTGCGGGTACTGCGGCGGGTACTGGGGCGGCTCCGGTTCCGTCATGGCGCCGATGGCTCGGCCGGTGCCGTCTGTTCTCTTATCGCGGACACCTTTTTGGCCGCCTTGCGGATGCCGAACGCCGACACGACCTCGAACACCCCGATGGCGATTAGCGAGATGCCGGCCACGATGGACAGGGCGAGGATCGATTCAAACGGCGAGGCGATCACCACGACACCCGCGATCAGGCTGATCACACCGACGAAGATCTGCCAGCCGCGGCCCGGCAGGGTCGGGTCGCTGATCGCCGCCACCGTCGTCGCGACACCGCGGAACACGAACCCGACACCGATCCAGATGGCGAGCAGCAAAATCGCGTAGCCCTCGCCGAAGTGGCGAAATGCAAGCACCGCGAGGATCAGCGCCGCCGCGCCGCTGATGAACAGCAGGATCCTGCCGCCCGCGGTCACGTCCAGGCTGAACGCCATGATGACCTGGGAGATGCCGGTCACCAGGAGATACGCACCGAACACGATGGCAGCGACGAGGAGCGATTTGGCCGGCCAGGCCAGCACGACGACGCCAAGGATCACCGCCAGCAGTCCGGACGCCAGCGCCGATTTCCATAGGTGTGGCAACAGAGTTGGGGAAGTTTCGGTAGTCATGGTCAAAGTGTTTCACAGCGCTAACCGCGCAGTTAAGCCTTTGCAAGCAACGAGCGGCAAATTGGGTCCGGCGGCACAATAAGCGGAAGCGCGGCGCAACGCCGTCTTCGTCGTTAGTGTTCCTTCCGTTAACTGCCCAATGCAGAAAGTAGAGGCAACCGTGTCAGGTGGATGGGAAATCCGTCGGGGGACAATATGGCGCTTTGCGGCGATCTTCGCTGTGGCCAGCACTCTCGCCGTTTCGGGGTGCTCGAGTAAAACCGACGAGGGCGCGGAGACGACCCCTGCGGCGCCGTCTGCCGAGAAGGTAGACGCGATCGCGAACACCGTGCCCGAGGCGATCAAGTCGTCCGGGAAGCTGATCGTCGGCGTCAACCTTCCGTACGCGCCCAACGAGTTCAAGGACCCCAGCGGCGAGATCGTCGGCTTCGACGTCGATCTGATGAACGCGATCGCGGCCACTCTCGGGTTGACCGCGGAGTACCGCGAGGCCGACTTCGCAAAGATCATTCCGTCGATCCAGGGCGACACGTTCAACGTCGGCATGTCGTCGTTCACCGACACCAAGGAGCGTGAGGCGACGGTCGACTTCGTCACCTACTTCTCGGCGGGCATTCTGTGGGCCCAGAGACCCGGTGAGGCGATCGACCCGAGCAATGCCTGCGGCAAGAAGGTCGCCGTGCAAGCCACGACGACCGAGGAGACCGAGGAGCTGCCCGCCAAGAGCAAGGCATGCACCGACGCGGGCAAGCCGGCGATCGACATCATCAAGTTCGACGCTCAGGACGCCGCCACCAATGCGGTGGTGCTCGGCCAGGCCGACGCGATGTCGGCGGATTCACCGGTGACCGCATACGCGATCAAGCAGAGCAACGGCAAGCTGGAGGCCGCAGGCGAGATCGAGGATGCGGCCCCTTACGGCTGGCCGGTGAAGAAGGACTCGCCGCTCGCCCAGTCCCTGCAAAAGGCACTCGAGCACCTGATCGAGAACGGCACCTACAAGACGATCGCCACCAACTGGGGTGTCGAGTCCGGCATGATCGACAAGCCGGTCATCAACGGTGCGATCAACTAGGTTCGCCCGATGAGCGCTTGTGCGAAGAGTAGACAGTAGGGCCGAAAATGACTGATGTCGACACGCCGCCATCCACCACGCCCGCTGCGATTGATGCAGTCCCGCTGCGCCATCCCTGGCGGTGGGTGGCGGCTGTCGTCATCATCATCCTGGTCGCGCTGTTCCTCTACGGGGTAGCCACCAACCCGCTCTACCGGTGGCCGGTTTTTGCCGAGTACCTGTTCAACGAGCGCATCATGTCCGGCGTCGGGATCACTCTGGCGCTCACCGTCACCTCCATGGTGCTGGCGATCATCCTCGGCGTGATCCTCGCGGTGATGCGGCTGTCACCGAACCCGGTGTTCAAATCGGTGTCCTGGGTGTTCCTCTGGATCTTTCGCGGCACGCCGATCTACGTGCAGTTGGCGTTCTGGGGCCTGATTCCCACCATCTACCGGAACATCCAGCTGGGCGTCCCGTTCGGCCCGAGACTTCTCGAGTTCCAGCTGGCCAACCCGAACGTCTTCATCCTTGCCATGCTGGGCCTGGCCCTCAACGAGGCCGCCTACATGGCCGAAATCATCCGTGCCGGAATCTCTTCCGTGCCGGAAGGACAGTCGGAGGCTTCGACAGCGCTTGGCATGTCGTGGGGAATGACCATGCGCCGCACGGTGCTACCGCAGGCGATGCGGGTGATCATCCCGCCGACCGGCAACGAGGTCATCAGCATGCTGAAGACCACATCGCTGGTCACCGCCGTGCCGTACAGCTACGACCTGTACAGCATTGCCATGCGCGAGATCGCGGCACGCGAGTTCGAGCCAGTGCCGCTGGCGCTGGTGGCGGTGTTCTGGTACCTGCTGTTGACAAGCATCCTGATGGTCGGCCAGTACTACCTGGAGAAGCACTTCTCGCGCGGCGCAAGCCGGAAGTTGACCTCCAAGCAGCTCGAGACGCTGGCCAAAGCGCAGCAGATGGGTGAGGCGGGGCACGCATGACTCCGATGGTGAAGGCCGAACAGGTCTGCAAGAGCTTCGGCGCCCTGGAAGTCCTCAAGGGCATCACGCTCGAAGTCGGCAGGGGCGAGGTGATGTGCCTGGTCGGCCCGTCCGGGTCGGGCAAGTCGACGTTCCTGCGCTGCATCAACCATCTGGAGGTGGTCAATGCGGGCCGCCTGCATGTCGACGGCGAATTGATCGGCTACCGCGACGCAGGTGCCAAGCTCTTCGAGATTTCACCCCGCGTTGCCGCCAAACAACGGCGCGAAATCGGCATGGTGTTCCAGCACTTCAATCTCTTCCCGCATCGCACGGCACTGGGGAATGTCATCGAGGCGCCCATCCACGTCAAGGGCGTCAACAAGGACGAAGCGGTGGCGCGGGGAGAGGATCTGCTGGACCAGGTCGGGCTGGCGGATAAGGCGCACGCCTATCCGGCGCAGCTGTCCGGCGGCCAGCAGCAGCGCGTCGCAATCGCCAGGGCGCTCGCGATGAGCCCCAAGCTCATGCTGTTCGACGAACCCACCTCGGCGCTTGACCCGGAGCTGGTGGGCGAAGTCCTCGCGGTGATGAAAAAGCTTGCCGAGGAAGGCATGACGATGGTTGTCGTCACCCACGAGATGGGGTTCGCCCGAGAGGTCGCCGACCAGCTGGTGTTCATGGACGCCGGCGTGGTCGTGGAAAACGGGCCTCCACGCGAGGTGCTCGCCAACCCGAAACACGAACGCACGAAGGCGTTTCTGTCCAAGGTGCTCTAGCTCTGATGCCGGCACGCGCACCGGATCCGGCCACCCCGCTATGGCGGGCGGCGCAGGTGTTTCGGTTGCTCAGTTGCCTCTACGCACTCGGCTTCCAGATCGCGGTCAACGGTGACCTCGACCGGCCCGCGGTGGCGTGGCTGCTGTTCGCGGTGCTGATTGCCTGGAGCGCTGCCTGCGCGGTCGCCTATCTGCAGGGGTTCGGCCGCAGGCTCGCATGGGTGCTGGCTGAAATCGCCATCGTCGTCGCGCTGATGTTGTCCACCGACTTCGTCGCGTCCGAGCAGTGGGCGCTGAACAACCAGTCCTGGCCGACCACTCTGTGGGCCACCAACGCGACGATCTCCGCGGCCATCCTGCTCGGCCCGATCTACGGAATGCTCAGCGGCGTGGTGATTGTCGCGGCCAGCACGGTGGCGAAGGGCGTGCTGAACTACGACCTCGGCCGCAATGCCACCGTGGTGATCGAGCTCGCGGTGGGGCTTGGTGTCGGTATGGCAGCCCTGACGGCGCGAAGCGCGCACGCCGATCTGGAACGGGCCGCGCGGCTCGCCGCGACGATCGAGGAACGAGAACGGTTGTCTCGAAAGGTGCACGATGGCGCCATTCAGGTGCTTGCGCTGGTGTCCCGCCGTGGGCGCGAGATCGGCGGGGAGACAGCCGAACTGGCTGAGCTGGCCGGCGAACAGGAGCGCGCCCTGCGCCGGCTCGTCAGCTCGGCGGACGCAGAGACGCGGGTGGGGGAGTTGGCCGACGTCGGTGCGCTGCTCCGGCGGCGCGCATCAGACCGGGTGGCGGTGAGCGTGCCCGCCGAACCGGTGTTGCTGGACGCCAACGTCGCAGAAGAGCTCTCTGCGGCGGCGGGCAACGCGCTCGACAACGCGGCCGCGCATGCGGGGCCGGACTCGCGCGCCTACGTGCTGTTGGAGGATCTCGGTGACTCGGTCACGGTGACCATTCGCGACGATGGTGTCGGCATCCCTGACGGCCGGCTCGACGAAGCCGTCGGCGAGGGCCGGATCGGGATTTCGAAATCGATTGTGGGGCGGATGAATTGGCTGGGTGGCAGCGCGAAGCTGACCACCGGGCCCGGAAACGGGGCGGAATGGGAACTGACGATACCCCGACGGTGATGGTGGTCGACGACCATCCGATCTGGCGTGACGCGGTGGCCCGTGATCTCGCCGACGACGGCTTCAACGTGGTGGCCACTGCCGACGGTGTGGCATCGGCCCGCAGGAGGGCCGCGGTGGTGCAGCCGAACGTCGTGGTGATGGACATGCGGCTGCCCGACGGCGACGGCGCGCAGGCCACGGCCGAGGTGCTCACCGTTTCGCCGTCGTCGAAGATCCTGGTGCTCTCCGCTTCCGACGAGCGCGACGATGTGTTGGAGGCCGTAAAGGCCGGCGCCACCGGATATCTGGTCAAGAGTGCGTCCAAAGCCGAACTCGGAGACGCAGTCCGTGCCACCGCCGAGGGTCGCGCGGTGTTCACGCCCAGCCTGGCCGGATTGGTGCTGGGCGAGTATCGGCGCATCGCGCAGGGTCCCACCTCGAGTTCGGCACCCAGCCTCACCGAGCGTGAGACCGAGATTCTTCGCCATGTGGCGAAGGGCCTGACCGCCAAGCAGATCGCCGCCCGCCTGTCGCTGAGCCATCGCACCGTGGAGAACCACGTGCAGGCCACATTCCGCAAGCTGCAGGTGGCCAACCGGGTCGAATTGGCGCGCTACGCCATCGAACACGGCCTCGACGAATAGTCGGATACCTTCCGGATTTTGGGTAGTCCTACTCATCCGCCGGGCACCCGAACGTTGCGACGATACCGGCATGACCGCACCGCATCATGCCGTCGTCACCCGGCTCTCCGCCGAATTCGCCGCAATGTCTCAGCAGCTGACCCGGGTATCGGCCGACCTGGCCGAACTGGATCGGCTGCTCGCCGAACGGCACGGCCGTCGCGCAACCTGTTGCGCCGCAGCCGGTGTCACCTCCGATGCCGGCTGCACAGCCCTACCCGCCGCCCGCCGCGCCGTACGCCGCCGCCCGCACCACACTGGCCACCGCCACCACCGCCACAGGTGACCCAGCCGCCGGCACCCAAGGCGCCGCGGCCGCCGCGCGACGCGAGCTGGATCGGCAAGGTCCTCGCCGTCGCCGGTGTCGCGGTCACGCTGATCGGCGTCGTGCTGCTGCTCGTGCTCGCCGCCCAGGCAGGCATCCTGCGGCCCGGAAATCCGTGTCGGCGCAGGCGCTGTGCTGGCCGGGGCGCTCGTCGGCGTCGCGGTCCGGCTGTATACCCGCCCGGGCGGGCGGGTCGGCGCGATCGCCCTCGCCGCGACCGGTGTCGCGGCGGCGTATATGAACGTCATCGCGGTCACCACGATCTACGACTGGGTCTCCGCGCCCGTCGGCCTGGTGCTCGCGGCGGTGATCGGCGGCGGCGGCCTGACGTTGGCTCGGCGCTGGAACTCGCAGCACCTCGGCCTTCTCGTGTTGGTGCCGCTGATCGTGCTGGCGCCGATCGTCACCGACGGCATCACGATGTTGTTGATCGCCTTCATGCTCGCGATCTCCGCGGCGTCGCTGCTCGCCCAGCTCGGCAAGGACTGGATCTGGCTGCACGCCGCCAGAATCGTCGCCTCGACCTTTCCGCTGCTCGTTGCGCTCGCCGCGGCCCACTTCGGCGACGGAAACGACGCGTGGCTGGCCGGAGCCTGCGGCATCGCCGCCGTGCTGGCCGTCGTCGCCGCGCTGACCCTGCTGCCGTCGACCGTCAACAAGGCCGCGATGGCGTTGCTGACCGCGGCAGGCGTGCTTCCGGTGTTGTGCGCATCGGCGGCGCTGGCCCCTGCGGTCGCGGCACTGATGGCCGCCGGTCTGGCCGCGGCGCTCCTCGCGATCGTGCTCGTCGGCGATCGGCTTCCCGGTGTCTCCAGGATCGTCCGGCGGATTTGGTCGGCGACCTCGGCGGTGTCCGCCCTGATCGCGGTCACTGTCGCCTTCGACGGCGAGGTCGCCATGCCGGTCCTGCTGGCGATGGCCGCCGTCGTCGCCGTTGCCGGACGCCGCGACGACGTCGCACGCGTCGTGGCCGTGGGTTTCGGCCTCGTCGGCGCAGGGCTCTACCTCGCCTACGCACCGCCCACCTCACTGGTCCGGGCCACACTTCTGTCGACACCCGACGCGGTCGCCGTGCTGGTGTCCAGCGTTCTGCTGATCGCCGCCGTCGTCGCGATCGTCTGGTCGTGCATCGGTCGTGGCGGCGTCGACAGCGATGTCGTGCGGGTCATGCTGGCCGGCTTGGCGGCGGTCGTCGTCTATTCCGTGACCACGTTCACTGTCACTGCGGGGGTGTTGGTCGGCGGCGAGAATGGCGGATTCTTCGCCGGCCACATGGCCGCGACCATCTGCTGGATCGCGATGGCCGCCGCACTTTTCGTGTACGCGGCGCGGCTGCCGCGAGACGACCGGTCGCTGCCGATCGGCGGCGGCCTGGCCCTGGTCGCCGGGTCGATGGCCAAGCTGTTCCTGTTCGACCTCGGCACGCTCGACGGGATGTTCCGGGTCGCGGTGTTCATCGTGGTCGGTCTGGTCCTACTCGGCATGGGCGCGGGGTACGCCCGCCTGCTGGCCCAGCAGGACCAGCAGCAGATGTGACGCCGCTCATAGGCTAATCTGGAGTCATTCCAATTTAGGAGGCGTTGAACAGGTCATGAGCACATCGATTTCTCAAACCCGACGTACCGAAGCCGAGATCCAGAACTTTCAGGCATCCACCGAGCTGGGCGACAACCTGCAGCGGGTCCTCGTCGACCTCGTGGAACTCCATCTGCAGGGCAAGCAGGCGCACTGGAACGTCGTCGGCACCAACTTCCGCGATCTCCATCTCCAGCTGGACGAACTCGTCGACTTCGCGCGTGAGGCCAGCGACACCATCGCCGAGCGGATGCGCGCGCTCGACACGGTTCCCGACGGCCGCTCCGACACCGTGGCGGCAGGGACCACGCTTCCGCAGTTCCCGGCCTACGAGCACAGCACCGGTGAGGTCGTCGACCTGATCACCGCGCGGGCCTACGCAACTGTGGACACCATTCGCACGGTGCATGATGCGGTCGACGCCGAAGATCCCAGCACCGCCGACATCCTGCACCAGCTGATCGACGGCCTCGAGAAGCTCGCCTGGCTGATCAAGTCGGAGAACCGCAAGGTCTAGTTGAGGGCTCCTTGCGCGACGGCGTCGGCGTCGTGTGCGCTGTCGCCGTTGCGGCGGCCGACCAGATACCAGGTGTGCATGAGGCCCTTGCCCTTGACGTCAACGTCGCCGCGTTCCTCCAGCACGTAGTCGTCCTTCAGCCGTTCATACATCGACTGCGGCACCTGAATTCGGCCCTCGACGTCGGTGGACTCCATCCGCGATGCGACGTTGACCGCGTCGCCCCAGACGTCATAGAAGAACTTGCGCGAACCGACCACGCCTGCCACGACTGGGCCGGCGGCCAACCCGATGCGCAGTGGCACCGCCCTGCCCTGCGGATCCTTCATGTCCGCGACCGCATCCGCCATGTCGAGTGCGAGGCAGGCCAGCGCCTGGACGTGGTCGGGTCGGGGTTGCGGCACGCCGCTGACCACCATGTACGAGTCGCCACTGGTCTTGATCTTTTCCAGACCATGCCGGTCGACGAGGGCGTCGAGGTCCGTATACAGCGTGTCCAGGAACCGGACCAGCTCGCTGGGTGTCATGTCGCTGGCCCGCTTCGTATATCCGGCGATATCGGCGAACAGAATCGAGGCGTCGTCGTACTTGTCGGCAATGATGTTGCGGGTCGGATCCTTCAGCCGGCTCGCGATCGACGCGGGCAGGATGTTGGCCAGCAGCGACTCGGATCGCTGGTACTCGGCCTCCATCGCCATTTCGGCACGGGCGACTTCGCGCATCGCATACCAGACCGTCGCCACCACCATGACGGCCGAGAAGATCACCGAGCTGACGAAACCGACGGTGAGTGACCAGTGCGGGCCGAGGCCCCTGTCATTGGGGACGAAGAGCTCGAGGGCGATGGTCGCCGCGACACCGATCGCCACGATGACCGAAGCCAGCACGATGCGATCTATCCCGAAGACCAGAACAACCAGGGTTGCCGACACCAGGAAATAGAACTGCAGCCCCGAGCCCGTCCCGATGGTGAAGCAGACGAAACCGACGAACAGGTACGCGAACGCGAAGAACGCCAGCGGTGCGATGAGCTCACCGAACCGATACAGCAGCGGAACCGCCGCGAAAACCGCGGCGAACGCGAGGTTGAGTAGGCCGATCCACCACACCCGGCCGCCCAGCGTCAGCTGGAAGATCCCGAACAGGCCGGAAATTGCGACACCTATCCACGTCGCTATCTGAAGGACCCGCAGCCGGCTCGCGACGCTTTCGGCGTAATGCTGGGTCCGGGCGGGCACCGGGTTCTTCAGTGCCAGCTCGGGCATACAGACCGATCGCGCCCTGCGCGCCATGGCAGAAGCCTACTTCGCTGGGTCCGACGACAGCCCGGCGATATCGCGACCGCGCAGGGCCAGCCACAGCTCATGACGGTCCTGCGCCGAATCCATCCGCCGGCCGGTGAGCCGCTCCACGGTCTCGATTCGGTTCCGCATGGTGTGCCGGTGCACCCGCAGCGCGTTGGCCGCGGCCGCCCAATGCCCGTTGTGCTCGAGGAACGCGGTAAGTCCACGAAGCAGGTCGGCACCGCGGTCGGTGGCATCCAGCGGACCGAGCACCGCGTCGGTGTAGGCCTGAAGCGATTCGGCGCCAACGGCATTCAGTAGCATCCTGCTGCTGGCGATCTCTTCGGCATGCAGATGCCGACCCTGCACCCGGCTTGCGGGCAGTGCAGACCGTGCTTGCCGGAGCGACACGGCAACGGCGCCGGGCCGTACCCCGATGCCGATTCCGGCGGCCCGGTCACGCGGCCAGTGTGGCCAACACGCCGGGAAGGTCGGTGTCCAGCGGCACCGTGAGCTCGACAACGGTGCCGACCACTCGGACCAACGCGTCCGGCAGTGAGGTCAGCAGGTCGGCGGCGAGGTCGTCGGCGTCGTCGGGAGCCGCAACGGCGGCGGCCCGCTGGTCGGCATCCGTCAACCCGAGGGACGCCAGCCAGCGAGCCGCCAGCGCATCGTCCACCGTGCCCCTGGCCAGCCGGTCGAGCACCTGCGCCCGTTCGCGCCGTTGCGCGGTGTTGAGCCCGTGCCTGCGCTCCAACTCCAGCGACAGCAGCGACACCAGATCGCCGGTGATCTGGTCGGCGGCAGGCAGCTCCGCCGGGCCGTCGATCAGCAGCCACGCCCTCAGCCGCTGGGCGCCGAGTGCGTGCAGCTCGCGGCGGCGGCCGTCGCTGATATCAGCGGCCGCCGCCGTCAGCCCGTGGTCGCGCACCGAGTCGAGCAGTCCCGACATCCTGGTGACGAGGCGGTCACCGTCGGGGTCGGTTTGCGCCAGCACGCGGCCGAGCTGGTCGACGACGACGCCTGCGCGCGCCGGTCGCGTCGCGGTGCGCGGCGAGGATGCCCAGCAGGCCGCCCGGGCTGACAGCCGCGGCGGTGAGCGCACGCTGGGTCTGCAACGTCCGCTCCAAAGCGTGCCGCTCGGCTCGGGCCCGAAACGCGAACACCGCCTTGGTGACCGCGATGAACGGCACCGGGTCAGGCACCGTCAGCAGTGGCATGCCGAGCTCCTCGGCGGCGGAGATCAGCCGTTCCGGCGCCCACTGGTGCGGCAGTTCGGCGCCGAGCCCAAGCCCAAGCGCCCGGACCCCGGCGCCGTCGAGCTCGCCGAGGTAGCACCGGCAGCCGTCGAGGCTGTCCGGCAGCAGCAGGCCGATGGTCAGCAGCAGCTCGCCGCCCTGCAGCCACGGACCGGGATGGGCCAGCTCAGAGACCGCCGCGGCCTCGATCTCGCGGTCGACCGCCGCGTGGCCCGCCACCAGCTCCAAACCCAGCGACCCGCTCGTCGAGCAGCTCCGCGACCGTCAGCATGGACATATCGTCCAATGTGGCCCGACTAATTTCTACAATCTGTCGATATCGGTGTGACCCGCATCTCAGGAAGCCTGATGGCCATGACGTCGTCACACCAACCCATCGGCCCCGTCGATGCGACCCGGGTGCCGCGCTATGCGGGCCCGCCCACCTTCGCCCGCCTGCCACGTACCGACCAGGTGACACACACCGACGTCGCCGTGGTCGGCATCCCGTTCGACTCCGGCGTTTCCTATCGGCCAGGTGCCCGATTCGGCCCCTCTCATATCCGCGCGGCATCCAAGCTGTTGCGGACCTACCACCCGCGACTCGACGTCGAGCCCTTCGCCGTGCACCAGGTCGCCGACGCCGGCGACATCGCGGTGAACCCGTTCGACATCGCCGAAGCCATCGCCACCATCGAGCGGGCCTCCGACGAGCTGCGCGACGGCGGCACGAAGCTGATCACCCTCGGCGGCGACCACACCATCGCATTGCCGTTGCTGCGCTCGCTGCACCGCGACCACGGCCCGATCTCGGTGCTGCACTTCGATGCCCACCTGGATACCTGGGACACCTACTTCGGCGCACCGTTCACCCACGGCACCCCGTTCCGACGGGCCAGTGAGGAGGGCCTGCTCGACCCCGAGCACTGCCTGCACGTCGGCATCCGAGGTCCCCTGTACGCGCCGACGGACCTCACCGACGACCGCGTGCTCGGCTTCCAGGTGATCGGCTCCGACGACTTCCAGATCGACGGGCTGGCCACAGTCATCGAGCGGATGCGCGCCCGGCTCGGCGACGCCCCCGTCTACGTGTCGATCGACATCGATGTTCTCGACCCGGCGCACGCCCCCGGCACCGGCACGCCGGAGGCTGGCGGCATGACCAGTCGCGAGCTGCTGCACTGCCTGCGAAACCTGGTGGGCACCAACATTGTTGGCGCGGATATCGTCGAGGTCGCACCGGCCTACGACCACGCCGAGATCACCGGGATCGCGGCCGCCCACGTCGCCTACGAACTGATGTCAGTGCTGGCGGCCGGCTCATGACCGACCACCGCAACGGCGGTGCCGCCGTCGTCGAAACCCTTGCCGCACATGGTGTCGACACCATCTTCGGCATTCCCGGCACCCACAACCTGGAGCTCTACCGCCACTTCGGCGAAAACGGCGTCCGAGCCATCACGCCGCGACACGAGCAGGGCGCAGGCTACGGCGCCGAAGCGTATGCCCGCGTCAGCGGACGGCCCGGCGTCGTGGTCACCACCAGCGGGCCCGGCCTGACCAACGCGATGACGGCCGCCGCCACCGCCTACGCCGAATCCCAACCCGTGTTGCTGCTGTCATCCGGCATGCCCACCGGCACGGAAGGCCGCGACATCGGTCAGCTGCACGAGGCCAAGAACGTCAGCGGCGCAATGGATCAGCTGGTGTCGTGGAGCCGACGGGTAGGCGACGCCGACGAGGCGGCATCGGCTGTCAGCGACGCGTTCAGCGGATTCACCGGGCGCCGTCCACGGCCCGTACACATCGAGATTCCCGTCGACGTGCTGGAGCAGGCCTGGACCGGCGAGCCAAGGGTCGGCACTCCCGTGGCCGCGCCGCAGCGGCGGATCGGGATGCCGTTCGACACGTTGCCGACCTGCTTTCGGCGGCCGACCGGCCGCTGATCATCGCAGGCGGCGGGGCCGTCGACGCACAAGCCGAACTGACCGCGCTTGCCGAGGCGCTCGGCGCTCCCGTTGCCACCACCGTCAACGGCAAGGGCACCGTCGACGAGACGCATCCGCTGTCGGTCGGCGCGTCGATTCGGCTGCGGGCGCTGCAGAAGGCCGCAGCCGACAGCGATGCGCTCCTACTCGTCGGCACCGAACTCGGCGACTCGGACCTGTGGGCGGGTCAGATCCGTGGGCAGGTTGTCATCCGATGCGACATCGACCCCGCCCAGCTGGACAAGAACTGCCCGGCCGACCATGCGCTATTGGGTGATGCCGCCGCCACGACGAGCGCGTTGCTTGCGGCGCTGCCCACGAAACCCGCTGGGGGAGAACAGCGTGCGGCGGCGCTGCGGGAAGCGTGTCGGGAGGAGGCGGCCGTCGATGCAGGCCTGTACGCCGAGATCAACGCCGCGGTGCGGGCGGCGCTGCCCACCGACGCCGTGCTGACCGGTGACAGCTCGCAGGTCACCTACTTCGGCTCCGTGCATTTCTTCGATGTGCCAGCGCCGCGCCGGTTCTGCTATTCGCCCGGTTTCGCCACCCTCGGTTACGGACTGCCCGCCGGCCTGGGCGCGTCGATCGGACGACCGGATGCACCGGTCGCCGTTCTGCTCGGTGACGGGGCGCTGATGTTCTCCGTGCAGGAGCTGACGACCCTTGTGGAACAAGGGCTTTCGGTGCCCGTCATCGTCGTGGACAGCGGTGGCTACCGCGAGATCCAGGACCAGGAGGCCGCCCGCGGCATCCCGCCGATCGGCGTCCAGTTGCGCACCCCGGATCTGGCGGCGCTTGCCGTCGCGATGGGCGCCCGCGGCGTCCGCACCACGTCGACCGCCGATCTGCCCGACCTCGTCAGTGCCGCCCTCGGCGCCGACGGCCCGACCCTCATTCATTTCGACATCCGCTGAAAGGACCACCCACCATGGATATCGCTGTCGTCGTCATCTACCTCGCCGGCATGATCGCGTTCGGCTTCTGGGGTAAACGCAAAGCCACCACGCAGTCTGACTTCCTGGTCGCCGGCCGGCGGCTCGGCCCGATGCTGTATTCCGGCACGATGGCCGCCATCGTGCTCGGTGGCGCATCCACCATCGGTGGAGTCGGACTGGGCTACGAGTACGGCATCTCGGGCATGTGGCTGGTGGTCGCTATCGGCGTCGGCATCCTGCTGTTGAGTCTGCTGTTCGCAGGCCGGATCCAGCGGCTGGGGGTCTACACCGTCAGCCAGATGCTCGAATTGCGTTACGGGCCAGGCTCTTCGGTTCTCTCGGGTGTGGTGATGTGGGGCTACACGTTGATGCTGTCGGTGACCTCGACCATCGCCTACGCGACGATCTTCGGCGCGCTGTTCGACATCGGCAAGGTGTTCGCCATCATCCTCGGCGGCAGCGTGGTCATCATCTACTCGGTGCTGGGCGGCATGTGGTCGATCACGCTGACCGATTTCGTGCAGTTCATCATCAAGACGATCGGCATCTTCTTCATCCTGCTGCCGATCGCGTTGTACAAGACCGGCGGCGTCAGCGGCCTGGCCGACAAGCTCCCCGCCGAGGCCACCTCGCTGACCGCCATCGGCGGCACGACGATCCTGACCTACTTCGTCATCTACACCTTCGGGCTGCTCATCGGCCAGGACATCTGGCAGCGGGTGTTCACTGCACGGAGCCCGGGCGTGGCCCGCTGGGCCGGCACCGCAGCGGGGGTGTACTGCCTGCTGTATGCGGTGGCGGGTGCGGTGATCGGGATGGCGGCCAGGGTCCTGCTGCCCGCCCTCGAGGCTCGCGACGACGCGTTCGCCGAGTTCGTCGAGATGCAGTTGCCGCCCGTGCTGGCCGGGCTGGTGCTGGCCGCCGCGCTGGCCGCGGTGATGTCCACGTCGAGCGGCGCGCTGATCGCCACCGCGACCGTGTTCAGCCAGGACATCGTCGCTCGATTGCGCGGTCGTGATATCGAGGCGGGCAGCGAGCACGACCACATCCGCAGCAACCGACTCTACGTGGCCGGCTTCGGCATTGTCATGGTCGCGATCGCCTGCGTCCTGCAGGACGTGGTCGCAGCGCTGACGGTGGCCTACGACATCCTCGTCGGGGGACTGCTGGTGCCGATTCTCGGCGGCCTGATCTGGCGCCGCGGAACCAACGTCGGCGCGGTGGCGGCGATGGCGGTTGGCACCGTGGCCACACTGGCCACCATGATCATCGTCGGCGATATCTTCTCCAACTATCCGATCTATTTCGGACTGGCATTCGGCTTGGTGGTTTACGTGGTCGGCAGTTTGCTTAGCAAGCCCACCGCAAGCGAGGTTATGGCGGAGTGGGACCGGCGCAGCCGTGGCGAGCGCACCGCGACCGAAAACATGACGGATGCGACAATTTAGTGCGCCGTTGTAGGGTAGACCCCTGCTGCTTGCTGACCGTGGGGGACGAAGCGTGGACCGGGTGTGGATTCGTAGCGCGGCAATCAGCTGTGCGTTTGCCTGCGGAACGATGGTCGCCGGCCCGGGTGTCCTGGGCATCGCGCAGTCGCATGCCATCCTCGGGATCGGGCACATCCTCGACCTGTTCGGCGACGACGACGACAAATCCGATCTGCATCATCCCCGGCCCGGCTCCGAGGAAGCTTCCAGTGGGCAGGCGGCCCGCACCGTCGGCGTGACGACGGCGGATGCCGGCCCGCCGGTATCGACGTTCGGCAGCGTTCCCGAAAGTGCTGCCCGGGTCGAGGGCGAGAGTGCCGTTCCCCAGAGCGCCGGCCGTGGCGGGGGAGGCGGTGCAGTGCCCCACATGACTCCCGCAGGCCGGTCATCGAACCTGCCGTCTGTGCCGTCGGCGCCGATTACCCGCAACATCGTCATCCGGGGCGCACCGTCGACCGCGCGCCCGGCAGGCACGCCTGCACCGGCATTCGTGCCGCCCGCGCTGCGACAGGGACCGGGCGTCGTCCCGTTGGCGGCGCCGCCGCCCAGCGAACCAGTACCGGAAGGTCATCCGGCTCCGGCCGCGCCGCCGACACCCGCACCTGCACCCCGCGCGAAAAACCCACTGGCGCCCATTAATTCAGGCCCTGGCCGGATCCCGAACTCATTCCGCGTTGGGTATGCCGAGTATCTGAGAGCTGCGACGACCACAGATCTGATCGTCGCGGCGTTGCCAGGAGTCGCGGGCATCGCGGGTTTCACCGTGCTCGGCGCATATGTGGGATACCGCCAGGCCAAAGCGCTGCAGGCCGCCCTGCTCGCCCCGGTTCCCACGCGCATTCTGCTTTAGGAGCATGGTGTGAACGCGCCAACCAGCGGGTATTCGGGTTCTCGAGAATAGGTCGTTGATGCGAAGCGCGCTCGGCTGCGCGGTTGCCCTTGGCGCGATGGCCGGTGGGCCTGCGCTCTCCGGCGCCGCGGTTGCGAACGCTGATCTGGTCGGTGGTATCGGTCCCGATATCGACGTCCTTGGTGTTGACGTGCTCAGCAGCGGCAGTACCAAGAAATCCCAGCTCGGCCGGAGTTCGAGCCTCCCAATGGTCTCGACTGCCCCCAGTACCCGCAACGTCGTTGTCCGGACAAAGCTGCCCGCGACACAGGCGAGCCCGGAGGTCGTGCCGGCGGTTTCGTCGGTTCCAGTGGCCGAGGCGCCCGCCGTCGCCTTAGGGACTCCTGTGGTCGACACGGTGCGTGCGGCGCCCGCGCGTCCGGTGTCGCCGATACCCGCAGCTGTCCCGTTGTCTGTGCCGGGGCTGTTCCCCGCTGCACCGCCCGTCCGCTCGCTGGTGCAGGAGGCCTTTGCCTTTCCGATCCCGCCGACAGTTGAGCCGGGCCCGGGTCGTCATTTCGCACCTGCCGACTCGTCTCCCCTCCCGACGAAGATCCCGGACTCCTTCCGGGTCGGGTATGCGGAGTACTTGAGAGCCGCGGGCACTGCCGACCTTTTCGTCGCGGCGCTGCCCGGGGTCGCTGGCATCGCGGGTTTCACCGTCCTCGGCGCATACGCGGGCTACCGCCAGGCTCGGGCCGTGCAGGCGGCGCTGCTGGCCCCGGCGCCGACGAGCATTCTGCTCTGACCGTCGCCGGTCGACGGTGAACCGGATAGCCTGCCGCGATGGCGTCGAACACCCGTCGAGCTGCCGGAACACAGACCTTCAGGTCGGGAGTCAAGAAGCCCAATCCCGCGCTCGATCTGGAGGACTTCGTCGCCGGCGTGACCCTGCAGGTCAGTTGTTTTCCTCCGGCCGCCGGAAGATACGGCAGCCCGATCTCGGCTCGGCACACTGCATCTCACCCAAGGGCAGCCCGTCACATGGCACCGGTCGAAAAAGGAAGCCCTGGTACTTCAGTCGCCGTTGACGCTGGCTGAATCCGGCGAGAAGGCCGGGCAACCCACGCTCACGCCGTTTCAGCTCGTCAGCGGATCCGCGTCGTTCAGTGTGCAGATCCCCGCCTTGGACGTGGCCCTGGTCAAGTACGCACTGGAAGTGCACGCCTGAGCCGGTCAACGGACGCAGGTTTTGTTCCGTGCCTGGTCGCTGCCACCCAGCACGGCGGCGCGCCACGCTTGGGGCGTCGGTTGCTCGACGACTATCTGGCGATGGTTGCTGCCCGTTGTCGTCCGAACACGGTGCTGGCCGCCGCGTTCGACCTGAAGGTGTTCTTCACGGTCGTGGGGAAGGACCCCGCCGAGGTCACCAATGGCGATGTGCTGTCGTTCATCCGGGTTCAGCGGCAGCCGCTGCAGGGCGCTGAGGTGGTGCGGATCGAGGGCGGTGAGGCGGGGCTGTCCGCGCGTACGATCAAGCGTCGCCTGGCGTCGGTGACCGGCTGTTCGAGTATCTGGTGATGCGCGGCGTAGTCGTGAAGAATCCTGTGCCGCACGGGTTGTCGACACGCAGCCCGAATCGGGCCGTGCCGCTGATCCGCACGCCGCGGACGTTGCCGCGGGTGATTGACCCCGACGAGGCCGATGCGCTGCTGGCGGCGTTGCGCAAGCATCGGGATCGGGCAATGGTGCAGGCGATGCTGTTGGGTGGGCTGCGGCGCTGCGAGGTGCTGGGCCTGCGGCTAGATGACGTGCGCCCCGGGGAGAACGGCTATTCATCGCCGACGGCAGGGGCGGGCATCAGCGGATCGTGCCGGTGTCGGCGCGCTTCTTCACGAGTCTGGCCGACTACCTCGAGATCGAACGGCCGGCCACCGCGGCGACGGATCGGGTGTTCGTCGCCCTCAAGGGCCCGCGTCGCGGCCAGCCGTTGGGGGCGGCCGGCCTCGACGAGATCACCTCCGTCGAGCCAGGTAGACCTCACCCATTCCGCCCGAGCCAAGTAGACGCAGAATCCGGTACCCAGCGAACGTTTCACCGATCCGCAGTGGCATGGGCCGCATGTTCACGGCTGCATTGCGCTTCGGCTCGTCCGGACGGTGCCACCGAGCACGCCCGTGCGGACTGGAGGCCGTCGCAGCGACCGATGGCAAGGTAGCCCGCGACTGATCCCGGAGATCAGTGTGCCGGTTTGCATCGCCGGTCTCGGCGGCACTGACAGCCGAAGTCTCGCCGTGGACACTACGGTGTGCAGACCCGTGATGCCACAGCCGCAGACCACGGCATCGAAGATGAGCGACACCCGCGTCTTTGGGCACTGAGCCGGTCGGTCGGTACCGCCTGATCGGGTGCCGGTCACGGCTCGGTGTCGGTTATTTGTCGATTGTGCTATCAATCGCGGCACGTGGCGGCCAGGTCAGCGCACCAGGCGCACACTGCGGGTGTCTGCGACTTCACCGCCAGATCACCGGGAGCCGACCACCATGCAAACAAACGCACCCAAGATGGGCCGCGAGGAGCGCCGCGTGCTGCTGGAGCAGCGGCGCGCAGCAGTCGCACGGCAATTGCGTCGCCTGGCAGTCGAATTAACGGACCTCGACAGGCAGCTTGAGCAGATCGAGCGGTCGGAGCGTTGACTAATTTAAATTTGGGGTCTGCGCACTGGCTGGCACCCTATTGTCCGATAGCGCCGCAACGGAAGAGATAGTCGCCCGACGCTTGGGTAAGCGCGACAGCTCCGGCTACTCGGCGACCAACTGGTCGCTGTCGACGAAAACCAGACCGCCCGCGTCAAGCGCCACTGCCCATCTCCGCGCCGGGCCAACTATACGGTTCTCACCGATATCCACTGCGTGCCCCGCCAGATCGCCGAAATCCTCGACGACAGTGCCGCCGACCTCGCCGTCCGTCCCCGGATACACACGCACCCGCACATTCACCGCCACGGGACTATCGCCGGTATCGCCAGTTATCGCGCTAGCGCCCTTCATCCGTCTTTTCATCCGTCGTCACCCCTTCGGCCGACTCTAGGCAGCGTGTAGGGCGCGGGCCTCCACTTCCTTGATCCCGCGGCGCACTTGGTCGGCCAGATACCATTCCTCAGCGCTATGGGCGACATGTAAGGCCCTGTCGACCGCGAGTTTGGCGTCGTTAAGATGTCCCCGGCGTTCCTCTCCAACGTCGGCGATGGCATCTAGTACCGCATTCATGGCCTCCTGACAGGCCCCGGCGAAGCCGGTGAGATTCCGGACCGTCACGCTGATCTCCCTTCGTACTAGGTGCGGACACCAACGTGAATGGCAGCGAAGTCAGGGCCTAGCCCGACTCCACCTTCCGTTACACCTTCTCTGACATCGAAATGCCCAATCTGACACAGCCGTAAACAAATCCGCCCGCATAGCTGCGGGTCGAGCGGGCCAATGGAGTGGGCCGCCGACTGACTCTCGGGCTTGGCCAACGGCAGCCCGCCGGTGGGCATCGCGAAGGCGTTCTCGAACCCGACGGCAACTGGTTGGTGAATGGCGCATGATTTTGTGGCGTACCGCAATCCGGTAACCGCGACGAGGGTGTAGGGCTAGGGCTGTCAGAGCCTGGGCAAAGGGTTGTGGGTCATGGTCATTCGGATCGGCACGTGGAACCTGGAGAACTTGTTCAAGCCGCCTAATCCGTTCGCGCCGAAGACTGAGGAGGAATACCAGGCCAAGCTCGGCGCGCTGGCAAGCGCGATAACGCGCATGGACCCTCATGTGTTGGCGGTGCAGGAGGTCGGCGACCCGGTGGCCTTGGGCGAGCTTGCTGGTCGTGTTGGCGGCACCTGGCACATCGAGACCGCAGCGCCGGAGACCGCCATCGGTCATGCCATCCGCGTCGGAGTCCTGTCGCGGCTGCCACTAACCACCTTTGACCCGGTGGCGGCTTTTCCCGACAAGCTGCGAGCGATCCAGCATGGCGTGTGCAGTCTGCAACCGGGGACCGGCGGGCAAGTTCCACCAACTCCCGCATGGCGACTTCCTTGAACCCACGTGCCCAAGCCCGTCCGAATAAAGCTTCGAATCAGGATTACTTGGAGGTTCTGACCTACCGTTCATGGCGCTGTGCCTCCCTGGCCGTATCGGGTCGATGGGCGCAGTCGGTGCCCCGCAGACGCGAAGGCCAACGTGTGGTGCAGCTCGGGATCAGCAGGTGCACCCGGCATCGCCCGGGGCAGCGGAGGCCTGGCTTCGTGTCGGAAATCAGGATCGCGAGGCCGGGCATCGAGAATTACGACGGCGCAACGGGGCCGAATGCGCGACCACTGTGCCAGTTAACGAAATAGTCAATCACGCAATTACGTCTCCGAATTTCTTCTAGAAAACGCTTCATGCCAACCGCTGCGCCATTATCGTCACTTTTCAGCGGCTCCTTTTGGTCGCGCCCATGAGAATTCAGTCGGGAACTAGCAAACCAAAGGAGAGCACCAATGCGCAGAATCTTCGCCCGAGCCGTTAGTGCGCTGGGTCTTGCAGCGGTGGGTCTTGTGGCCGCAAGTGCGGCTACCGCTCACGCTGACACCGGCGACATCAACATCACCTTCGGTGGGGTGACCTACAGCTGCTCGCCGTGCACGTCCACCAGTGCCAAAACCACTACCACGTACACGACCAGTACGGGGACCCAGACGTTTAGCACCAGTGCCACCACCCAACAGCTATACCTGAAGAACACCACCACCAATACGACCGGCACCACCAGCACTAACTGGTACGCCGGGAATCTGGGCCTGTGGGGAGGTCAAAAGGTCACCACTACAAGCGGAACCACTGGCTACCAGACGGGTTACTACACCGATACCGGCACAATCAAGACCACGACTACAAGCACGCCGCCTACAAGCACGCCGTGACACGCTCGGGGCGGTAAATGAGTCGGTCGGCGGGTGGGTTTACCGTCCAGCTCAGAACCAGCGGAATCCCAAGAGCCACCACGGATCTCACCCGAGCCGACCGGCCATCCTGGGGGCGCACTCTGCTGACGTTGAGCCGCATGGCAGCCGAAAACGATGCCTGACTGCCGGATACGTGTCATGCCCAGTCGCAGTTTGTTCGTACTGCTGTGATCGAGGGTCCAGCTTGCTACCGTCCGACCACGTGAGTGACGACACACTGATCATCATCATGATCATTTGGGGGATTAGCGCCTTCGCAGCCGGGTTCATCGCCGATGAGCGCGGGCGTAGTGGAATCGGGTTCGCCGCGGCGACATTCTTTTCCTCGGCCCCGTTGGTCCCGGATTCGCGCTAGTCGCCCCGCACGGACTTATTGAAGCGGAAAGGCTTCAGGAAGTCCGAGCTGCCCGAGCCGCGCGCCGTCAAGAACCGGAAGCGGATGGGTAGCGGATAGGTAGAAACCACGCTCAGCTAAGCGCTGGGGGGCGTTCTGCTGTCACCACTCGCCGGGGTGCGGGGCGGTGGGGTGGAAGCGTTCGTGGCGGCGCTGCTGGGCTGCCCGCCACGCGGCGATGCGGTCGGCCTCCGTCTTGACGTGATGGCATGCGGCGCAGACGGCTTGCCGGTTGTCGTCGGTGAGCTGTTCGCGGCTGACGTCGCCGAGCTGCGAGACCGGGATGATGTCGTCGATCTCGGTGGCGATGTAGGTGCAGCCGGGGTAGCCGAGCTGGCAGACATGGCCGTCGCGGTCGAGGATGCGGGTGCGGACGGTGCGCGACAGTCCGCGTCTGCCCCAGCTGCTCAACTGTCTGCCCTCCGTGTGGGTGGCGGCCGGCGCAGCGTGCGGCCGCCGTCGTCCCCATCTCAGTATGTGAGAAGGCGTCAGGACGCAGGTGTCGCCTCCAGTGCCAGTGGGTAGGCGATATGCTGCGACAACGTTGATTTCGCGCACGCGGTGAGGTCGCCGCTGATACGAAAGGAGACGCGCGATGAAACTGAAGCAGCTACTCGCCAAGAGTGCGCTTGCGGCCGGGGTTGGTTTAGCTGCATTCGGGCTTGGTGGGGGCTTGGCGAACGCAGAGCCTCCGCCAGTGCCGCCCGTTCCTTCGATCCCGGATGTGCCCTGCGACCAACCCCCGTATGTACCGTGCGTTCCGCAGCCGCCGCCAATTCCAGCGGTCCCGCCGATACCGCGGATACCGTACTAGCGGATTGAGCGAGAAAACGATGATCCCGTCGCTGTCGGCCCTGCAGCGGCGGGGCGTTCGTCTTCACCGCTCGCGCTCGGTGCTGGTGTCGTTGCGCCAGACCACTGATCAGTACCGGCCTCCGGAGGACGCGGCGCGCCGAAGCGTCACGCGGCGCGGCAAGAGGTGGACCGCGCCTTGCCCCGCGCATCGTTTCGGCGGGCTGGTCGGCGGGCTGGCCGCTGGGCGTTGCGGTGCGGTCATTACGCCAACTCCTTTGCCTTGAACGGATTCTTGAGGCTCGCAATGGGTCGTCGGGGCTATGACACCGGCCCCACCAGCGTCACGTCCCAGAGATAGATCGCCACGTCGGTCGGGGGGATCTCGACGATCGCCGGGCTACTCCCGTCGACACTGTCCATGCTTGTGGCGTTGTCGTCGCCCTGCCGACAGACAATGCTGGCGCAGTGGTGGAGGTAGCCCATCTCACCGGTGGCCTTGTAGCGGCCCGGCGGGATGACATTGTCCAACCCGCCCTGGGCATGGCCGACTGCGTAGGCTCCGTTGGGTCAGTAGGTGCTGGTGGTGGCAGGCTTCGACGGTTCGGCGGTCGCAGCCGTCGATGGTCCGGCGGCTTGGGCGGTCACTGTGACTGTGGGCGGCACTACCGTCACCGTGACTGTCTTCTCCGCGGTCTTCCCCGATGTTGGGGCGCAGCCCACGAGGGCAAGCGATGCCAGAGCCAGCGTTGCAATCTTCTTCACATCGATCCCCTTCTCCGGCCCTTGTGTGAAAACTCCTGCGGACGATCTGCGGACGCTCGGCGTCGGGTGGCCCGGCCGCCGCTCCCTAGAACCCCCTTTAGCTGCGTGTTTTGGTGCCCTCGGTGAGATTCGAACTCACACTGTACGGGTTTTGAATCCGTTTCCTCTGCCAGTTGGGATACGAGGGCGCGGCCTACCACCATAGAGGATCCCCCGAGGTCGCTGACTCGGCCCGCGACCGCCACAATGGCATCCATGACCGGCTCAACGACAGACGATGCCAAGCCGCACCGTGTCCTCATCGCCGAGGACGAAGCACTCATCCGGCTCGACCTGGCCGAGATGTTGCGGGAGGAAGGCTACGAGGTCGTCGGCGAGGCCGGCGACGGCCAGGAAGCCGTCGAACTGGCCGAAAGCCTCAAGCCCGACCTGGTGATCATGGACGTCAAGATGCCGCGTCGCGACGGTATCGACGCGGCATCCGAGATCGCCGGCAAGCGCATCGCCCCGGTCCTTGTGCTCACCGCGTTCAGCCAACGCGAACTCGTCGAGCGCGCCCGTGACGCGGGCGCGATGGCATACCTCGTGAAGCCGTTCTCCATCACCGACTTGATTCCCGCCATCGAGGTCGCGGTCAGCCGGTTCAGGGAGATCGCCGCGCTGGAGGAAGAAGTCGCGACGCTGGCGGACCGGCTGGAGACCCGCAAGCTCGTCGAACGCGCGAAAGGTTTGCTCCAGAGCAAGCATCAGATGACCGAACCCGAGGCGTTCAAGTGGATCCAGCGGGCGGCGATGGATCGGCGGACCACCATGAGGCGCGTTGCCGAGGTTGTGCTGGAGACCCTCGATGCGCCCGAGGACGCCGCGCCGTCGGGCTAGCAATACACCGAAAACGCGCACCACGGCGATGCGTTGGCTATGTTTACCCGAAGCGTCAGCGGCCAGGCCTTTCTCAGCTGGATCGTCGATGCCGACAAAAACATTGACCCGGAGGTGAAAGTGCGCGGTCGCATCGTACGGAGTGCAGTTGCTCTCGGTAGCGCAGGACTGGTGGTGCTCGGCATGGCCGGCTGCACCCAGTCCCAGGAGCCGAGTGAGGGGGAACGGCGCCGGCCGATCTGAAGATCGTCGAGCAGGTGCAGATCGACGAGAACGGTGGGGAAGTCAAAACCGCCGAGGGTGCCGCGCCTGCCGACCCCGCCGGCGATGGCAAGGCCACCTGCCCGCCGGTGTCGATCGCGATGGCGGGCCCGCTCAACGGCCCCGACGCCGCGCTCGGCATCAACATCAAGAATGGCGTCCAGTTGGCCATCGACAAGCACAACGCCGCCAACCCGGGCTGCCAGGTGCAGCTGAAGCCGTTCGACACCGAGGGTGACCCGCAGAAGGCCACCGGGATCGCCCCGCAGATCGTCGACGACCAGTACACGGTCGGCCTCGTCGGCCCGGCGTTCTCCGGCGAGACGAAGGCCACCGGCAGCGTGTTCGATCAGGCCGGCCTCGTCGCCACCACGGCGTCGGCCACCAACCCCACGCTCAGCGAGAACGGCTGGAAGACGTTCTTCCGTGGCCTGGCCAACGATGCCGTGCAGGGTCCGTCGGTCGCGAACTACATGAAGGGCGCGCTGGGCTACAAGAAGGTCTGCGTGGTCGACGACAGCACCGACTACGGCCTCGGCCTGGCCACGGCGGTGCGCGACACGCTGGGCCCGGTCGCCGATTCGGCGTGCAACATTTCGGTGAAGAAGGGCGATAAGGACTTCTCCGCCGCGGTGACCCAGGTCAAGGGCGCCAGCCCCGATGCGGTGTTCTACAGCGGCTACTACTCGGAGGCGGCACCGTTCGTCCAGCAGCTCAAGGACGGCGGCTTCGAAGGCACGTTCGTCAGCGCCGACGGCACCAAGGATCCGCAGTTCGTCAACCAGGCCGGCGAAGCGTCGAAGGATGCGATCCTGTCCTGCCCGTGCGGCCCGGCCACCGGCGCGTTCGCCGACGAGTACAAGAAGAAGTTCAACACCGATGCCGGCACCTACAGCGCCGAGGGCTATGACCTGGGCACCATCCTGGTGAAGGGCATCGATTCGGGCGCCATCACCCGGCCGGCACTGCTGGACTTCGTCAAGAATTACAACGGCCAGGGCGTGGCCCGCAAGTACCAGTGGAGCCCCACCGGTGAGCTCACCACCAACCTGATCTGGATCTTCAAGGTGCAATAGCCGCTGAAGCGAGGCGCGTCCGAGACCGAAAGGCTCGGACGCGTTTTCGCTAGAGACACCGTCGCGAGGAGCCGCCACCGGATGATTCACGAGTGCGTCGACCAGTACGCCTGCCTGGCCGCCAACATCAACTTCAATCTGGAGAACCTGCGAAACGGCTTCTGGCAGCTGACGATCGACGGACTCTCGTGGGGTGCCATCTACGCGCTGGTGGCCGTCGGCTACACCCTGGTGTTCGGTGTGCTGCGGTTGATCAACTTCGCTCACTCCGAGATCTTCATGCTCGGCATGTTCGGCACCTACTTCGCGCTCGACATCATCATGGGCTTCACGCCGAGCGGCAACGCATACAACAAGGGCATCGCGCTGACGATCCTGTACCTGGCCATCGCGATGCTGTTCGCGATGCTGGTGTCGGGTTCGGCCGCGGTCGGATTGGAGTTCATCGCCTACCGGCCGCTGCGAAGACGCAACGCGCGGTCGCTGACGTTCCTGATCACCGCCATCGGCATGTCGTTCGTGCTGCAGGAGTTCGTGCACTTCGTGCTGCCCAAGATCCTCAAGGGGTACGGCGGCAGCAATGCGCAGCAGCCGATCATCCTGGTGCAGCCGAAGACGCAGTTCACCATCTTCGGCGCCTCCGTCTCCAACGTCACGTTGTTGATCATCATCTCCGCGCTCGCCTTCGCGGTGATGACTGACTTCGCGATCAACCGGACGAAGTTCGGCCGAGGCATCCGGGCGGTCGCCCAGGATGCGACCACCGCGACGTTGATGGGCGTATCCCGCGAACGCATCATCATGACCACGTTCTTGATCGGCGGGCTGCTCGCCGGCGCCGCGGCGCTGCTCTACACCCTGAAGGTTCCGCAGGGCATCATCTACTCGGGCGGATTCCTGTTGGGCATCAAGGCGTTCTCGGCGGCGGTGCTCGGCGGTATCGGCAACCTGCGTGGTGCTCTGCTGGGCGGTCTGCTGCTGGGCATCATGGAGAACTACGGCCAGGCGGTGTTCGGCACCCAGTGGCGCGACGTGGTGGCGTTCGTGCTGCTGGTTCTTGTGCTGCTGTTCCGGCCGACCGGCATACTCGGTGAAAGCCTCGGGAAGGCACGGGCATGAGCACACTTCTGGCGCCGGGCGACCGCCTGCGGGAGTGGTGGGACGGCCTGTCCCGAGTGCAGAAGTGGGGCTTCGGCATCCTACTGTTCGGGGCGCTCGCGCTGCTGCCGCTGTACACGCCGCCGTTCCTGGACACCCCGGGTATCAGCTTCGGCGGCACCATGGCCCAGTTCGCAATGGTCGCGATCATCGCGATCGGGCTGAACGTGGTTGTCGGCCAGGCCGGCCTGCTCGACCTCGGCTACGTCGGCTTCTACGCCGTGGGTGCCTACACCGTCGCGCTGCTCACCAGCCCGGACAGCCCGTGGAACAGGCTCGGACCGACCGGGTTGTTCAGCGCCCCGTGGGCGTGGTTGTCGTGTGTGCCGCTCGCGATGGCCTTTACCGCGCTTGCGGGCCTGATCCTGGGCACGCCGACACTGCGGCTGCGCGGTGACTACCTGGCGATCGTCACGCTGGGATTCGGCGAGATCATCCGCCTGATGGCCGACAACCTTGCCGACATCACCAACGGCCCGCGCGGCCTCAACGAGGTCGCGTATCCGAGGCTCGGGGAGAGCGAGAGACTTCCCGAGGGCGTGTTCTCCAGCGGGAACTCCTCGGGCGACGCCAACTACGGCACCTGGTGGTTCTGGCTGGGCATCATCCTGATGGCCGGGATCCTGCTGCTGGTCGGCAACCTGGAACGCAGCCGGGTTGGACGCGCCTGGGTCTCGATCCGCGACGACGAGGACGCCGCGGAAGTGATGGGTGTCAACACGTTCCGGTTCAAGCTATGGGCGTTCGTGATCGGCGCGGCGATCGGCGGGCTGTCCGGCGCGCTCTACGCCGGCCAGGTGCAGTACGTCGCACCGCCGAGCTTCAACATCATCAACTCGATGCTGTTCCTGTGCGCGGTGGTGCTCGGAGGGCAGGGCAACAAGCTGGGCGTGATCTTCGGGGCGTTCATCATCGTCTATCTGCCGAACCGGCTGCTCGGCGTGCACTTCCTCGGCATCAACATGGGCGACTTGAAGTACCTCTTCTTCGGCCTGGCATTGGTGGTCATGATGATCTTCCGGCCCGAGGGTCTGTTCCCGGCCCGCCAGCAACTGCTGGCCTATGGAAAAGCAGCGCGCGACCTGTTGCGCAAGCTCCCCGAAAAGGAGCCGGCCGCATGACATCGCCCCCGGGAGCGGCACAAGAGACGATCGAGGAACTGGCAGGGGTCCATCGAGAGATCCAGGCCGCCGAGGGCGAAGTCCTCTTGCAGACAAAGGATTTGACCGTCAAGTTCGGCGGTCTGGTCGCGCTGGACTCGGTGACGTTCGACATCCGTCGCGGCGAGATCCTCGGCATGATCGGGCCGAACGGCGCCGGCAAGACCACCTGCTTCAACGCGATCACCGGGGTCTACCGGCCCAGCTCCGGCTCGGTGATCTTCGACGGCGCGCCGCTCGGCCGTATCAAGCGGCACCAGATCACTCGTAAGGGAATCGCCCGCACTTTCCAGAACATCCGGCTGTTCGGGGAGATGACCGCGCTCGAGAATGTGATGGTCGGGACTGATGCCCGGCACCACACGTCGGTGCCGGGAGCGCTCGTGCGCACGCCGCGGCATCGCCGGGAGGAGAAGTCGGCGATCGAGCGGTCCGCGGCGCTGCTGCACTTCGTCGGTATCGCCCACCGCGGCGAGGAGAAGGCGAGGAACCTGCCCTATGGCGACCAGCGGCGCCTGGAGATCGCGCGCGCACTGGCCACCGAGCCCAAACTGTTGTGCCTCGACGAGCCGGCCGCCGGGTTCAACCCGAACGAGAAGGCCGCGCTGATGGACCTGATCCGCAAGATCCGCGACGACGGTTACACGGTGCTGCTCATCGAGCACGACATGCGGGTGGTCATGGGGGTGACCGACCGCATCGTGGTGCTGGAGTTCGGTCGGAAGATCGCCGACGGCCTGCCGCACGAGATCCGCGAGGACCCTAAGGTCATCGCCGCATATCTGGGGGTGCCCGATGACGACAGCGAATGACGACACGCCGATCGTGCTCGAGGTGCGCGACATCGTCGTGCAATACGGGCGGATCCGTGCGCTGCACGGCATCTCGCTGCAGGTGCGCGAGGGCGAAATGGTCACGCTGCTGGGCTCTAACGGTGCCGGTAAGACCACGACCATGCGGGCGATCTCGGGGCTGCTGCCCCTGACGTCGGGATCGGTGTGGTTCGAAGGCTCCGACATCAGCAAGGTCAAGGCGCACCACCGGGTCATCCAGGGCCTCGTCCAGGCGCCGGAGGGCCGCGGCGTTTTCCCCGGCATGACCGTCGTCGAGAACCTCGAAATGGGTTGTTACGGACGCAAGTTCGAGTCAAAGGCGGAGCACAAGGAGCGGCTGGACTGGGTGCTGGAGACCTTTCCGCGCCTCGCGGAGCGCAAGAACCAGGTCGGCGGCACACTGTCCGGTGGCGAGCAGCAGATGCTGGCGATCGGCCGCGCCCTGATGGCCCGCCCGCGGGTATTGCTGCTCGACGAGCCGTCGATGGGCTTGGCGCCCATGGTGATATCGCAGATCTTCAAGATCATCGCCGACATCAACGCGCAGGGCACCACCGTCCTGCTCGTCGAGCAGAACGCGCAGCAGGCCCTGACCCGCTCGGACCGCGCTTACATCCTGGAGACCGGCGAGATCACCCGCGAGGGCAAGGCGCGAGAGTTGTTGGAGGACGACAGCATTCGCGCCGCCTACCTGGGCGTGGCATAGGGGTCAGGGCGAACCAGCACCCGGCGCGTCGACCCGCGCCTGCATGATCCACCCTTTCGACTCGCCCTTGGCGATGCCCTCGGCGGTGGTGTCGGCGATCACCATGTACAGCGTGCGCCCGTCCCATCCGCCCAGGGCGGGTGCGACGGACCATCCACCGTCGATCTCGACGCGGTGGGTCACGGCGCCGCCCGCGACGACCCGGAGGAACTCGCCAGTGTTGACGCAGCCGACCCACACCCCGCCTTCGACATCGACACACAGACCGTCGGGGTGGCGCTCGGCGCCGAGGTCGGCGAACACGCTTGGTGCGCCGAGGCTGCCGTCGGGTTGGGCCGGAAACGCGAGCAGCCGAGCCCCGTTCGTCTCGCTGACCACGAGGGTCGTCCCGTCGGGTAGCAGGCCAAGGCCGTTGGGCATTGCGAGCCCGGTGGCGACCACCTGCACGGTGCCGCCGGGGCCGACGAGCCCGATTGCACCTTCGTTCCCGTAGAGGTCGGCGTAGGTCCGGCCGTCGGGCGCGACCAACAGGTCGTTGGTCGACCAGACGAGGTCGCTGAGGTCGTACGTGGCAACCGCGTTCCCGCCTGCGTCGACGTGGTGGATCTTCGTGTCGAAGAGGGTGGACACGACCAGTGTTCCGTCGGCGAGCCAGCCCAGACCGGAGGCGTGCGCAATTTCGGCTTCCACGACGACGTCACCGGCCTCTCCCGCGGAGTACACCTTGCCTGCCGGTCCGTCGCTGAACCACAGCCGGCCGTTATGCCATCGGGGCCCTTCGCCGTAGACGATCCCATCGATGAAAGGGAGCGCTTCGACAGCTTTGATCTCGGTCATCGCGTCACATGCTTGTCGAACGCGAACGTAGGTGAGAGATGTTTCGCAGAATGGGTCGTGGCCAACCGCATCCAGACCCTGCTCGGCGTCGAGTATCCGATCGTTCAGGCGCCGATGACCTACATCGCCCGTGCGGAACTCGCCGCCGCCGTTTCCGAAGCGGGCGGCCTCGGCATGATCGAGACGCTGACGGCCGAAGGCCGATCCGACTTGCTCCGCGTCCGTGCGCTCACCGACAAGCCCGTCGCGGAAATCTGATGATCCAGGGCTGGAAGAAGGATCCGTCGATCGTCGACGCGCTGGCCGAGGCGGGGGTGCGCCACGTCTTCACCTCTGCGGGTGACCCGGCGTTGTTCACCGGCCGGCTGCACGACGCGGGAATGACGGTCGTGCACGTCATCGGATCGCTGAAGGGCGCGATGAAGGCCGCTGAGGCGGGTGTCGATGCGGTGGTGGTCGAAGGTGTGGAGGGCGGCGATTCGGGCACAGTGCTTCTCGATATCCCGGGCAATCCGACGATGCGCGTCCTGCGCACCGGTTTGGCGGCGCGGGTGGCTGCCCACGATCCCGCAGTGCAGCTGTTGGGCAAGGTCACCGATCTGTATTTCGACGGCGACATGGAGGCCAGCGTCGCGAACACCGGTCAGGTGTCGTCGCGCATCGCTGAGTTGTTGCCGGTCGCCGAGATCGTGCGGCGCACGTGGGCAGAGATCGAAGCCGCACTAGATGCGGCCAGAACCCGCATCTAGTGGGTCTCGGCTGAATTGCCCGCTCAGCGGGCGACGATCACCGACGAGCCGTGGCCGAACAGGCCCTGGTTGGCGGTGACGCCGACCGTGGCACCCTCGACCTGGCGGCCGGTGGCCTGGCCCTTCAACTGCCAGGTCAGCTCACACACCTGCGCGATGGCCTGGGCCGGAATGGCTTCGCCGAAGCAGGCCAGCCCGCCGGACGGATTGACCGGGATCTTCCCGCCGATGGTGGTGGCGCCGCTGCGAAGCAGAGACTCGGCTTCGCCCTTCTCGCACAGTCCGAGGTGCTCGTACCAGTCGAGTTCCAGCGCGGTCGAGAGGTCGTACACCTCGGCCAGGCTGAGATCCCCGGGGCCGATGCCTGCCTCGGCGTAAGCGGCGTCGAGGATCTGGTCCTTGAACACCCGCTCGGGCGCGGCCACAGCTGCGGTGGAATCCGTTGCGATGTCCGGTAATTCGGGCAGGTGCTGCGGGTACTGCGGCGTTTGGAGACTGACGGCACGCACCGAGGGCACACCCTCGACGGAGCCCAGGTGCTTTTCGGCGAACGCCTTGCTCGCCACGATCAGCGCAGCCGCGCCGTCGGACGTCGCGCAAATATCAAGCAGCCGAAGCGGATCCGACACCACCGGGCTGGCGAGGACATCCTCGACCGAGCTTTCCTTGCGGTACCGGGCGTTCGGATTGTCCAGGCCGTGCCTGGCGTTCTTGACCTTCACCTGGGCGAAATCCTCGAGAGTGGCGCCGTAGAGGTCCATCCGCCGCCGCGCCAGCATGGCGAAGTACACCGTGTTCGTCGCGCCGATCAGATGGAAGCGCTGCCAGTCCGGGTCGTTCTTGCGTTCGCCGCCGACCGGGGCGAAGAAGCCCTTCGGGGTGGTGTCGGCTCCGATCACCAGCGCCACGTCGCAGAAACCGGCGAGGATCTGGGCCCGCGCGCTCTGCAGCGCCTGGGATCCGCTGGCGCACGCCGCGTAGCTCGAGGTGACGGGAACGCCGTTCCAGCCGAGCTTCTGGGCGAACGTCGCTCCGGCGACGAAGCCCGGGTAGCCGTTGCGGATCGTGTCCGCGCCCGCCACCAGCTGGATCTGGCGCCAGTCCAGCCCGGCTTCGGCGAGCGCGGCGCGGGCAGCGACAACGCCGTACTCGGTGAAGTCGCGGCCCCACTTGCCCCACGGGTGCATCCCCGCGCCGAGGATGTAAACGGGTTCGGGGCTCATGCGATCCTCCAGGCATAGACGACGCGCTCGACACCTTCGTCGTCGGTGAACAGCGGCATGGTCGTCAACTCCATCTCCATGCCGACCTTCAGGTCTGCGGCGAGCGTGCCGTCGACAACCTTGCCCAACACGATCAGCCCCTCGTCGGCGAGCTGCACGGCGGCAACCGCGAACGGCTCGAAGGGATCTGGTGACGGATACGGCGGCGGGGGTGCGTACCGGTTCTCGGTGTAGCTCCACAGCGTGCCGCGGCGAGACAGTGGCACCTGGGCCAGGTCGTCGCCGTCACAGGCCGGGTTGGGACAGTTGTTGGCACGCGGCGGGAAGACGAAGGTGCCGCATTGATGGCACTTGCCGCCGATCAGGTACGGAGCACCGGAGCCGTCGGTGGCGAACCAGCCGTCGATCGCAGGTTGCGTTGATGCTGACACGCGGTCAGCGTACCGACTCGGGCGGAGAAACTGAAACGTGTTCCAGTTTCAGCCCTGGAGTCAAGTTGGGATTGGTAGCGATCAGACCCGAGTGCACTTGTCCGGGAGTGGCGTCCCCGACGTCCACGTCACGGGGGCCCGGAAGATCGGAGACCATCGATGGGATTTCTCAAAAGGGCGAAAGAAGCAGCCCAGCAGGCACAGCAGGCATTCGGTCAGCCGCAGCAGAGTGACGGAATGGTGCACGTGCGTGGCGCCGGACCGATCGACACAGCCGCGTTCGGCGGGCCGTCGACCCGATCGGTGTCGGCAGATGACCCCATCTGGGCGCCCATCAACGGCATCTCGCTTCAGGACTATGCCGACCTCGCCCGTGACGCGCAGGCCCGCGGCATCAACAACGAGGCGGGCATGATCACCCTGGCCCAGGAGCGCGGGTGGAGCCCGGCCGACACGAAGGCCGCGCTCGACGGCTGGGTGCAGCGGATGGGCCAGTCGATGGCCGTCGGGCAGCAGTTCCGCAAGTTCCTCGGCTACTGATCGGGACTGGTCGCGATGCCCAACCCATTCAAGGACTGGGCGCGGATGTACGGCGCCAACAAGCAGTACCTGGCGTCTCAGGGCCGGCCGTCATCGTTCTTAGGCCAGATCGGCGACATCCCCAACCGGATCCACGAGGCGGCGGACGCCGGTGAGATCGGCATGAAGATGATGCGGCACTCGCAGCTGACGAATGGCGGGGGCCTGCCCGCCACCGTCACCATCGAGGGCATCTGGCAGGTCGGGTCGTACATGAACATGTCGCCCGTGCTGCGGATCCAGGGCCGGGTACAGCGTCAGGACGGCACTCCGCCGTACGGCGCCGTATTCGACGAGGTGGTGGCCCAGATGCACACCACGCGAATGCAACCCGGCGCAACGCTCGCAGTGTTCGTCGACCCGCAGAACCCGGCCGACATGGCCATCGACTGGATCCGCACCGGGCAACTCGGCCCGCCGCCGCCCGGCTCCACACCGGGTCCGGGGGAGCCGGGGGCGCGACCCGTCTAGCGGCGTCCCGCCTCCAGCAGGATGCGCACGAGATCGTCGGGGTTGTCCCGCATCAGATTGTGCGCACCGTCGAGTTCGTGCGTGGTCCAGCTCGGGTCGTCGCGAACCCGTTCGTATGACGGCCGCAGCGGCGAGTCTCCCGGCCACTTCAGCGCGTAGACGAAGTCGCGCCGCCGGGCCATGCCGCACTGCACGCGCTCGCGTTCGTCCCAGAGATCCGGGGGAGGCTGGTGCTGGCGTGGCGGTCCGGCGGGCCCGATCAGCCCCGCGGCACGGGTGCTGATCGATAAGGCTCGGCGGCTACTGCGGTGTCAGCGCCCGTGCATAGAGTAGGGCCGTGACTGCAAGCGCAACGGCTGAGAAGGTGACCGAAAAGCCGACACTGATGCTGTTGGACGGCAATTCGCTGGCGTTCCGGGCGTTCTACGCGCTGCCCGCCGAGAACTTCAAGACCCAGGGCGGACTGACCACCAACGCCGTCTACGGATTCACCGCGATGCTGATCAACCTGCTGCGTGACGAGCAGCCCAGCCATATCGCCGCCGCGTTCGACGTGTCGCGGCAGACGTTCAGGTTGGAGAAGTATCCCGAGTACAAGGCGGGCCGGTCGGCCACTCCCGACGAGTTCCGCGGTCAGATCGACATCACCAAGGAGGTCCTCGGCGCGCTGGGCATCACCGTGCTGGCCGAGCCGGGGTTCGAGGCCGACGACGTGATCGCCACGCTGGCGACCCAGGCCGAGGACGAGGGCTACCGGGTGCTGGTGGTCACCGGCGACCGGGATTCGCTACAACTCGTCAGCGACGATGTCACTGTCCTCTATCCACGCAAGGGCGTCAGTGAGCTGACACGGTTCACGCCGGAGGCCGTCGTCGAGAAGTACGGCCTCACCCCGACGCAGTATCCGGACTTCGCGGCGCTGCGCGGCGACCCCAGCGACAACCTTCCCGGCATACCGGGGGTGGGGGAGAAGACGGCGACCAAGTGGATCGCCGAATACGGCTCGCTGCAGGCCCTCGTCAACCAGGTCGACACGGTGAAGGGCAAGGTCGGCGATGCGCTGCGCGCCAACCTGTCGCACGTCGTGCTCAACCGCGAACTCACCGATCTCGTCAAGGATGTGCCGTTGGCGCAGACCCCCGACACGCTGCGCATGCAGCCGTGGGACCGCGACCAGATCCACCGGCTGTTCGACGACCTCGAGTTCCGGGTGTTGAGAGACCGGCTGTTCGACACGCTGGCGTCGACGGACCCCGAGGTCGACCAGGGGTTCGATGTACGCGGCGGCGCGCTCGAGCCCGGTGAGCTGGCTGCCTGGCTGTCCGAGCATGCCAAGGGCAAGCGTTCCGGGCTCGCGGTGATCGGAACACACCTGGCCTACGACGCGGACGCCACCGCGCTGGCCGTCGTGGCAGGCGACGGTGACGGCCGCTATGTCGACACCGCCACCCTGCAGTCCGAGGACGAGACAGCGCTCGGAACCTGGCTCGCAGACGCCGACGCGCCCAAGGCGCTGCACGAGGCGAAGCACGCCATGCACGACTTGGAGGGCCGCGGCTGGACCCTGCGAGGTGTCACGTCGGACACCGCGTTGGCGGCGTATCTGGTCCGGCCCGGTCAGCGCAGCTTTGCGCTCGATGACCTGTCGTTGCGGTACTTGAAACGCGAATTGCGCGCGGATAACCCTGAACAGCAACAGCTTTCGTTGCTCGATGACGATGAGGGCGTGGACGAGCAGGCGGTCCAGACGTCGATCCTGCGGGCCAGCGCGGTGATGGACCTCGCCGATGCGCTCGACGAGGAGTTGGCCCGCATCGAATCCTCCGCGCTGCTCGGCGAGATGGAGCTGCCGGTGCAGCGGGTGCTGGCGGAGATGGAAACCGCGGGCATCGCCGTGGACCTCGGTCAGCTGTCCGAGCTGCAGAGCGAGTTCGCCGCCCAGATCAGGGACGCCGCGGAGGCCGCGTACGCCGTGATCGGCAAGCAGATCAACCTCGGCTCGCCCAAGCAACTTCAGGTCGTGCTGTTCGACGAGCTGGAGATGCCGAAGACCAAGCGCACCAAGACCGGCTACACCACCGACGCCGATGCGCTGCAGTCGCTGTTCGACAAGACCGGGCACCCGTTCCTCTCGCATCTGTTGGCACACCGCGACGCCACCCGGCTCAAGGTGACCGTGGACGGCCTGCTGAACTCGGTGGCCTCCGACGGCCGGATCCACACCACGTTCAACCAGACGATCGCGGCAACGGGCCGGCTGTCGTCGACCGAGCCGAACTTGCAGAACATTCCGATCCGCACCGACGCGGGGCGCCGGATCCGCGACGCGTTCGTCGTCGGCAAGGGTTTCGAAGAGCTGATGACGGCCGACTACAGCCAGATCGAGATGCGCATCATGGCGCATCTTTCGAAGGATGAGGGTCTCATCGAGGCGTTCCGCACCGGCGAGGACCTGCATTCGTTCGTCGCCTCCCGGGCCTTCTCCGTCCCGATCGACGAGGTCACCGCCGAGCTGCGGCGCCGGGTCAAGGCGATGTCGTACGGGCTGGCCTACGGATTGAGCGCATACGGTCTGGCCGCGCAGCTGAAGATCTCCACCGAGGAAGCCAAGGTGCAGATGGAGCAGTACTTCAACCGGTTCGGTGGGGTGCGCGACTACCTGCACGAAGTCGTCGACCAGGCCCGCAAGGACGGCTACACGTCGACGGTGTTCGGCAGGCGTCGCTACCTACCGGAGCTGGACAGCAGCAACCGCAACGTCCGGGAGGCCGCCGAGCGCGCCGCGCTGAACGCGCCGATCCAGGGCAGCGCCGCCGACATTATCAAGGTGGCGATGATCGAGGTGGACAAGGCGCTCAAAGATGGTGGGCTGCAGTCGCGGATGCTGCTGCAGGTGCACGACGAATTGCTGTTCGAAGTCGCCCCCGGGGAGCGGGAGCAGGTCGAAAAATTGGTGCGGGACAAGATGGGCGGCGCCTACCCGCTGGACGTGCCGCTGGAGGTGTCGGTCGGCTACGGCCGCAGCTGGGACGCGGCGGCACACTAGGGCGAAACCAGAGGAGTCGCCATGACATCGATGGCCGCCGATGCGGGAGCGCGGTTGCGTACCAACGTGACCCGCATCCACGCGATCTGCCTGTTCGTCATCACGGTCGCCGCCACTGTGGGATCCACGCTCGGCTGGAAGGGGCGTGGCCCGCTGGACGTGCTGGCCAGTCAGCCGTACGGCTACGTCGGCCTGTTTCAGGCGTACTTCCTGATGTTTCTGCTTGCACTCGTGTGCCTGATCGGCTCGACGCGCTGGCCGAGCCGAGTGTGGAACGGTGCACTACTCGTAGCTCATCTGGCGCCACTGCTCATCATCGTGATTGCCAATGACGTTTTCGTCTCGACCGGGAGCGAACGAATGGCCTACGTCGTCGCGTTGACCGTGCACATCCCATTCGTTCTGCTGGAAACCTTTGCGCTGCTTTGGAAAGCGCCGTTCCTACGCGGACAGCCGGCGCACTAAGGAAGGGGCGCGCGGTACCCGGCCAACCCCTGCAACGCGGGCGCGGCCGCCCGCGCCGCATGAACCGCGTACGCCTCTTCGTTCATCAGCGCGGTCACCCGCTGGTCGCCGAAGCCCCGGTCGATGCGGTCCCGCACGAAGGCGAGTTCCACCACCTGGCCGGCGAAGTTCTTGACCGGCTTGGCCGCCGGCCGTCCGCCGACCCGGGTCGCCTGACCGATTGCCGCCTTGCGGTTGCGCATCGAGCCCAGCCAGGTCGCCTCGTTGGGGGTCACCAGGCCCGCCGCCACCATTCCGGGCAGCTTCTCCGCGACGATCCGCTGCTCCCTGCGCCGGCTCGCCACGCCCAGCCAGATCGCCAGCCCGAAGATCGGCACCATCCACAGCGCGTACACGAGGAAGTACGCTCCGACGCCCAGCAGCGACGAGCCGTTCCACAGTCCGTGCATGATCACCGCGCCGGCATAGCCGAGCAGGATGAAGCCGACCTTCGCGAGTGCGTTGCGCTGTTGCAGCGCAAACCACACCCCGATGCCGAACATCGTGGTGAACAGCGAGTGCGCGAACGGCGCCATGATCAGCCGCATCGCCGCGGTCAGCAGCGAGTCGCCGACCGTCTCACCGCCCCCGATGTACAGGATGTCCTCCAGCCACGCGAAACCCGCCCCGACCAACCCCGCATACACGAGGCAGTCGGTCAGCGAGTTCAGCTCACGGCGGCGGGCGCCGGTCATCATGAGCAGCAGAAACAGCCCCTTGGCGGCCTCTTCGGTCAGCGGCGCGGCGAGGACGATGGTGACGGGGCTGACCGTTTCCGTATTGCCCGGGTTGATCGCGGCTTCGGCGACGAGCTGAAGGATCGACGCGATGATGACGGAGACCGAAGCGCCCCACAGAAACGCGAGTATCAGCAGCCGCGGCGGTTCCGGTTCCCACCGGTCCAACCACAGGTAGGCCAGCAGGACGACCGTCATCGCCAGGCTGGCCAGGACGAATCCGATGGCGGTGCCGACGGGGTTGAACGCGGTCAGGGCAATCACGATCAGGCCTGCGATCGTGCCCAGCGTGATGAGTACGCCCAGCGGCGCCCCGACCTGGCGGACTTTGCGCTGAAGGGGCGGGGGCGGCGGGCCGAATCGGAGCGGCTGCTGAGGCGGACCGACGTATGACACGAGAGCAGGGTAGCTGGGCACCGAAGCGTTGACATGCCGTCAACCTCAAGCGCCCGGCGACCGAGTTTGTCCAGCGTGTACCCAGTCGAGTAACCTGAACTGGTACCCGTCTGTGGTTTTACGTCCTCTGCTGCGGGTCACACCAATAACAACTGTCCCTACGACCCAACCTGTCCGGAGCAACCCACCACATGCCAAGTCCCTCCGTCACCTCGCCGCAAGTAGCCCTTAACGACATCGGCTCGGCCGAGGATTTTCTAGCCGCCATCGACAAGACCATCAAATACTTCAACGATGGCGACATCGTCGAAGGGA
The DNA here is from genome assembly GCA_963713225.1 of uncultured Actinomycetota bacterium. Classification (GTDB taxonomy): domain Bacteria; phylum Actinomycetota; class Actinomycetes; order Mycobacteriales; family Mycobacteriaceae; genus Mycobacterium. The sequence goes on from CAVQLB010000012.1 coordinate 852,256, forward strand.
CCATCGTCAAGGTTGACCGCGACGAAGTCCTGCTCGACATCGGTTACAAGACCGAAGGCGTCATCCCTTCCCGTGAGCTCTCCATCAAGCACGACGTCGACCCCAACGAGGTCGTTTCCGTCGGCGATGAGGTCGAAGCTCTGGTCCTCACCAAGGAGGACAAGGAAGGCCGCCTGATCCTGTCCAAGAAGCGCGCACAGTATGAGCGCGCCTGGGGCACCATCGAAGAGCTCAAGGAAAAGGACGAGGCCGTCAAGGGCACCGTTATCGAGGTCGTCAAGGGCGGCCTGATCCTCGACATCGGCCTGCGCGGCTTCCTGCCCGCGTCGCTGGTCGAGATGCGTCGCGTCCGCGATCTGCAGCCGTACATCGGCAAGGAGATCGAGGCCAAGATCATCGAGCTCGACAAGAATCGCAACAACGTGGTGCTGAGCCGCCGCGCCTGGCTGGAGCAGACCCAGTCCGAGGTGCGCAGCGAGTTCCTCAACCAGCTGCAGAAGGGTGCCATCCGCAAGGGTGTCGTGTCCTCGATCGTCAACTTCGGCGCGTTCGTCGATCTCGGCGGCGTCGACGGCCTGGTGCACGTCTCCGAGCTGTCCTGGAAGCACATCGACCATCCGTCCGAGGTCGTTCAGGTGGGCGACGAGGTCACCGTCGAGGTGCTCGACGTCGACATGGACCGCGAGCGGGTCTCGCTGTCACTCAAGGCGACTCAGGAAGATCCGTGGCGCCACTTCGCCCGCACCCACGCGATCGGCCAGATCGTGCCCGGCAAGGTCACCAAGCTGGTGCCGTTCGGTGCGTTCGTCCGCGTCGAGGAGGGCATCGAGGGCCTGGTGCACATCTCCGAGCTGGCCGAGCGCCACGTCGAGGTGCCGGATCAGGTTGTCGCCGTCGGTGACGACGCAATGGTCAAGGTCATCGACATCGACCTGGAGCGCCGACGCATCTCGCTGAGCCTCAAGCAGGCCAACGAGGACTACACCGAGGAGTTCGACCCCTCGAAGTACGGCATGGCCGACAGCTACGACGAGCAGGGCAACTACATCTTCCCGGAGGGCTTCGACTCCGAGACCAACGAGTGGCTCGAGGGTTTCGAGAAGCAGCGCGACGAGTGGGAAGCCCGCTACGCCGAGGCCGAGCGCAGGCACAAGATGCACACCACGCAGATGGAGAAGTTCGCGGCGGCCGAGGCCGAGGCGGCCGAGAAGCCATCGGCCAACGGTGCACCGCGGGCCGAGGAGCAGTCGGCAGGCGGGTCGCTGGCAAGCGACGCCCAGCTGGCGGCGCTCCGGGAGAAGCTCGCGGGCAGCGCCTAATCGGCGCCTGACCGGATGCTGCGCATCGGTCTGACCGGCGGAATCGGCGCCGGCAAGTCAACGGTGTCCTCCGCGTTCAGCGAGTGCGGCGGCATCATCGTCGACGGTGACGTGATCGCCAGGGAAGTCGTCGAGCCCGGAACCGAAGGCCTCGCCGCGCTGGTCGATGCGTTCGGTGAGGACATCCTGCTGTCGGACGGCGCGCTGGACCGGCCCGCGCTGGCGGCCAAGGCGTTCGTCGACGACGAGCAGCGCCAACTCCTCAATGGCATCGTGCACCCGCTGGTGGGCCGACGGCGCGAAGAGATCATCGCCGCCGTCTCCGATGATGCGGTGGTCGTCGAGGACATCCCACTGCTCGTCGAAACGGGGATGGCGCCGATGTTTCCGCTGGTGGTGGTCGTCCACGCCGACGAAGACACAAGGGTTCGGCGGCTGATCAAACGCGGGATGGACGAGGCCGACGCCCGAGCGAGGATCGCCGCACAGGCCTCCGAGGAGCAGCGCCGCGCGATTGCTGATGTGCTGCTTGATAACTCAGGCTCACAAGGCGAACTCGTCGAACGCGCGCGCGACATCTGGTACCACAGGGTGCTGCCGCTGGCGCACAACATCCGCACTCGCGAGGTGGCCCGCGTCCCGCCGGAGCTGGTGCCGTACGACCCGTCGTGGCCCGACGATGCGCGGCGGATCATTGCCCGTCTGCGGATGGCCTGCGGCGCGAAGGCGGTGCGGGTGGACCACATCGGTTCCACCGCAGTTCCTGGAATGGACGCCAAGGACGTCATCGATATCCAGCTGACCGTCGCATCGCTCAACGTCGCCGACGAACTCGCCGACACGCTGGCCGACATCGGCTACCCCCGCATCGAAGGCATCGCCACGGATGTGCCACACGACGGTGATCCGTCGTTGTGGCGCAAACGCATTCACGGTGCCGCTGACCCCGGCCGCCCGGCCAACATCCACGTGCGGGTGGACGGCCGGCCCAACCAGCAGTTCGCGCTGTTGTTCGTCGACTGGTTGGCGGCCAACCCCGGTGTGCGCGACGACTACCTGGCGGCCAAGCGGAAAGCGCTCAGCACCCCGGACTACGCCGAGGCGAAGGAACCCTGGTTTCTCGACGCCTACTGGCGAGCGAGGGCCTGGGCCGACGCGACCGGCTGGACGCCCCAGACCACCCGCTAGGCCGGCGGGGGAACCGCGCCGTCGGCCGGAGCCTGTTCGGCCACCGCCGGATCGGCGGGCGGGGCCTCGCCCTCGGGCGGAATCGGGTTCGGTATGCCGCTCACCGGCGCCTCGCACGTCAGCGCGCCGTAATCGGGATCGTCTTTCACGGGCACCACGCGCGGCGAGATGAAATCCTCTGCCTTTGCGACCAGCGCGTCGTCCACGAGGATTTCGCAGGTCAGATTCGCCGAATAGGGCCATTCGACCGACACCCGCATGTTCGCCTGTTTCGACGCAGCCAACACGGTATTGGCCTCGAAGACGCGGCCGGGGATCATCGTCGGATTGGCCGTCTGCGTCTGGTCGCCCTCGGCTGCGTACGAGATCGTCGCACCACGGGACACACCGTCGACGCGCGCGCGGTAGATGATGTTGTGCAGCACTTCCTGCTCGCCTTGTGCGGCGGGTTCCGGCGGGGGCGGCCCCTCGGGATCCGCCAGCACGGTCGCAGGAATTAACTGGGAGCCGGCCAAGAGGGCCGCCAGGGCAGCGGCAGTGGTACATCCGCGCTTGATGGGGCTCATGGGACTGACATTACGCCCCGCGCCAGGTGAGGTCCAAGCCGTTGCCAGAAAGCCAATGGTGGAGATCATAGCCGTTGCGCGACAGCCCCTGTATCGCGTCAAGGGCGGTTCGGACGGCCCGCTCGCCGACCTCGGGGGTCAACAGGCCGTGCCGCACGGCGGTCAGAAGCTCGTCGACGTCGTCTAGTTCGACGCCCTCGCCGGTCCGCACGACGAGGTCCAGATAGTGGTCCTCGGAGTGCCACACCGACGGGCCGGGGGTGTAGCGCCCGATGTCGAGGTAGTAGTCCTGGTCGAGTTCGTAGCCGGGATTGAAGTGGAAGACCGTGGCACGCAATCCCAACGACGGCAGCAGCCACGACTCGAGGTAATGGAACTGCGCGCGCCCAGGCGTCGGGCGGGCCATGTACAGCCCCCAGGGCTTCACCGTGTATTCGTCCACCGCGCGCACGACGCCTTTCGGATCGGTGTTGGTGCGCGCGGCCAGGTCGAATGTCTCGTGCTTCGGAGCGTGGATATCTGGAGCCTAGCGACCTGGGGAACAGCCGATGTCGGTCCGTGGTTCTACCCTGGTGACCATGGCCTTCGCTACCGAACATCCCGTGCTGGCGCACTCGGAGTACCGCGCCGTGGAGGACATCGTGCGCGCAGGCGGCCGATTCGAGGTGGTCAGCGAGTACGCGCCCGCCGGCGATCAGCCTGCCGCCATCGACGATTTGGAACGGCGAATCAACACGGGGGAGCGCGACGTGGTGCTCCTTGGCGCCACCGGTACCGGTAAGTCCGCGACCACCGCCTGGCTCATCGAACGCCTGCAGCGGCCAACCCTGGTGATGGCGCCCAACAAGACGCTGGCCGCGCAGCTGGCAAACGAGTTGCGGGAAATGTTGCCGCACAACGCCGTTGAGTACTTCGTCTCGTACTACGACTATTACCAGCCCGAGGCGTACATCGCGCAGACCGACACCTACATCGAGAAGGACAGCTCGATCAACGACGACGTGGAACGGCTCAGGCATTCCGCGACGTCCAGCCTGTTGTCTCGCCGCGACGTCGTCGTGGTCGCATCGGTGTCGTGTATCTACGGCCTCGGCACCCCGCAGTCCTACCTGGACCGCTCGGTGGAAGTGGAGGTCGGCGCCGAGGTGCCGCGTGACGCGCTGCTGCGGCTTTTGGTGGACGTCCAGTACACCCGCAACGACATGGCGTTCACCCGCGGCTCCTTCCGCGTGCGCGGGGATACCGTCGAGATCATCCCGTCGTACGAGGAGCTCGCCGTTCGCATCGAGTTCTTCGGCGACGAGATCGAGGCGCTGTACTACCTGCATCCGCTGACCGGCGATATCGTCCGGAAGGTCGATTCGCTGCGGATCTTCCCGGCCACCCACTACGTGGCGGGCCCGCAGCGGATGGCGCACGCGATTTCGACCATCGAGCAGGAACTCGAGCAGCGGCTGGCCGAGCTGGAAGGCCAGGGCAAGTTGCTGGAGGCGCAGCGGCTGCGGATGCGCACCAACTACGACGTCGAGATGATGCGCCAGGTCGGGTTCTGCTCGGGCATCGAGAACTACTCGCGGCATATCGATGCGCGGCCCGCCGGGTCGGCGCCGGCCACGCTGATCGACTACTTCCCCGAAGATTTCCTGCTCGTCATCGACGAGTCGCACGTCACGGTTCCGCAGATCGGCGGCATGTACGAGGGCGACATCTCCCGCAAGCGCAACCTGGTGGACTTCGGTTTCCGGCTCCCGTCGGCGATCGACAACCGGCCGCTGACCTGGGAGGAGTTCGCCGACCGGATCGGCCAGACGGTGTACCTGTCGGCCACGCCGGGACCGTACGAGCTGAGCCAGACCGGCGGCGAGTTCGTCGAACAGGTCATCCGCCCGACCGGGTTGGTGGATCCGCAGGTGGTGGTCAAACCGACCAAGGGGCAGATCGACGACCTGATCGGTGAGATCCGCAAGCGGACTGAGCGTGATGAACGCGTGCTCGTCACGACGCTCACCAAGAAGATGGCCGAGGACCTCACCGATTACCTGCTGGAGCTGGGCATCAGGGTGCGCTACCTGCACTCAGAGGTCGACACCCTGCGCCGGGTGGAGTTGCTTCGTCAGCTGCGGCTCGGCGAGTACGACGTGCTCGTCGGCATCAACCTGCTGCGGGAGGGCCTGGATCTGCCCGAGGTGTCGCTGGTTTCGATCCTGGACGCCGACAAGGAGGGCTTCCTCCGCTCGTCGCGCAGCCTGATCCAGACCATCGGTCGCGCCGCGCGCAACGTGTCGGGCGAAGTGCACATGTACGCGGACAAGATCACCGACTCGATGCGCGAGGCCATTGACGAGACGGACCGACGCCGGGCCAAGCAGGTCGCGTACAACGAAGAGCGCGGCATTGATCCGAAGCCGCTGCGTAAGAAGATCGCCGACATCCTCGATCAGGTCTATCGCGAGGCCGACGACACCGAGGCGGTCGAGGTCGGCGGATCCGGGACGCAACGCGTCGCGGGGCCGTCGCGCACAGGGGGAGCCGGGTCGGGCGGTCAGCGCCGGGATCTTCGAGGGGCGCGACACCACGAGCATGCCGCGGGCCGAACTCGCCGATCTGATCAAGGACTTGACCGCCCAGATGATGGCCGCCGCGCGCGATCTGCAGTTCGAGCTTGCGGCCCGGATCCGAGACGAAATCGCGGACCTGAAGCGGGAGCTTCGCGGCATGGATGCCGCAGGCTTGAAATAGTTTGATCTCAACTGTGGTTGAGGTCATACGGTGTCTGATGTGACTGAAACCACGACGATCAAGCCGGGCAGCTGGCGTGACCTGTTGGGCCGCGAGCGGCTCGGCACCGCAACGCTGTTGGCTGGCGGCGTCGGGTTGTATGCCACCAACGAGTTCCTCACCATCAGCCTGTTGCCCAGCACGGTCGCCGACATCGGCGGCCAACGGTTCTACGCATGGGTGATCGCCGTGTACCTGGTCGGCTCAGTGGTCGCGGCGACCGCGGTCAACCCGCTTCTCGTCCGGTTTGGGCCACGGGCGTCGTATCTGCTGACCCTGACCGTCTTCGGCGTAGGCACGTTGGCCTGCGCGCTGGCGCCGAACATGGAGCTGCTGCTGGTAGCTCGCACCGTGCAGGGCGCGGCCGGTGGAATGCTCGCAGGCCTCGGCTACGCGGTGATCAATTCCGCGCTGCCGAACTGGCTGTGGACCCGGGCGTCGGCGTTGGTGTCGGCGATGTGGGGTGTGAGCGTGATCGTCGGTCCCGCCATGGGCGGGATATTCGCCCAATTCGGTATCTGGCGTTGGGCTTTCGGGTCATTGGCCGTCATGACGCTGGCGATGGCGGCGCTTGTGCCGGGCGCATTGCCATCACGGCAGCAGAGTGACCCGGTGGCTACCGCGATTCCGCGGATCCCGCTGTGGTCGCTGTTACTTCTGGGCGTGGCCGCGCTGGCGATCAGCGTCGCGGGCGTACAGCGAGCAGCCGCTGCCACGTTCGCGTTGCTCGTCGTTGGCGCGGCACTTATCGGGCTGTTTCTGGTGGTCGATCGCCGTGCCCGGGCGACGGTGCTGCCGCGGGCGGCGTTCGGACCGGGCCCGCTGAAGTGGATGTACGTGACGATTGGACTGCTGATGGCGGCCACGATGGCCGACATGTACGTGCCGCTGTTCGGGCAGCGACTCGCCAACATGGCGCCTGCTGCGGCCGGGTTCTTCGGCGCGGTGCTCGCCGTCGGTTGGACGCTGTCGGAGATCGTGAGCGCGTCGCTCGAGCGGACCCGGACGATCGCCCGCTTGGTCGCCGCCGCGCCGGTCATCATGGCGCTTGGGCTCGTCCTTGGTGCGCTGGTCCTGGGCGACGACGCGACGTGGCCGCTGGTAGTCCTCTGGGCCGTCGGCTTGTTCATCGCCGGGTCAGGGGTTGGCGTCGCATGGCCGCATCTGTCGGCGTGGATCATGGGCGCGGTCGACGACCCGGTGGAGGCCGGCACCGCGGCGGCCGCGATCAACACCGTGCAATTGATCTGCGGCGCATTCGGCGCGGGGCTGGCGGGCGTCGTCGTCAACATGACCGAGGGAGGCGACGCCGCCGCCGCCCGCTGGCTATTCGCCGTGTTCGCGGTGCTGGCTGCGGCAAGCTTCGGCGCTTCGTACCGCGCCAGCCGCGGGCGCTAGTGTCGGACCGATGGATGCCTTTTCCGCCGGGCAGCTGAGCCGATCCCTCGACCGGCTGCATTCGACGATCTATTTCGTACCCGAGGCCGGCGAAATGTTCGGCAAGCTCGGCCTGGAACCGCGCATGCAGTACTTCGCCAGCCGGTCAGCCCCGATGGGAGCGGTCTCCGCGAAAGTTGTTGCAGCGACGTTCTATAACTTCAATCCCGAGCTGATAGCGCAGGCCATTCCCGCCGCCTGGGACGTGGCATCGCCGAAAGCCGTGACGGGGATGCGTTACGAAATCGTCAACGCGTCGCTGCCAGGAATTCTGGGGGAGAAGTGGGTCTCCTCACCGCAATTCGCGCACTCCACCGCGATTGTGCGTCGGACCGCCGAAGCGATCCCGAATGCCGACGGGCGGCCGTTGTACGCCGGACACGCGGAATTGGATTGGCCCGATGCGCCCTATGCCCAGTTGTGGCATGCGATCACCCTGCTGCGGGAGTATCGCGGTGACGGCCATATAGCCGCGTTGGTCGCGCACGGGCTCAGCGGCATCGAGGCACTGATCACCCATGTCGCGACGGGTACGGGCTTCGCCCCCGAGTTCGGCAGACGCCTGCGCGGCTGGAGCCGCGAGCAGTGGTCCGAAGGCGTCGAGGGATTGCGCGTGCGGGGCCTGCTCGACGGCGAAGGCGAGCTGACCGCCGCTGGTAATGAACTGCGCGGCAAGGTCGAAGACCTCACGGACGAATTGGCCTACGCACCATGGCGTGTGGTGTCCGACGAGGATCTTCAGGAACTCGTGGCGCTCGGCGAGGTCATTCGGGACGCCGTGCGCGCCGCCGGGGTGTTTCCGTCGAACGCATTCGGCCCCCGGTACGGGCAGCACCGCTAGTCGGGGTCCTCGTCCATCTGCCGGATCGCCATCACACCGTCGATGCCTGCGAGCACGGTCGGCGCGCTCAGGATGCCGCCACCCGACAACGTCAGCATCACGCCTGACTGGCCCGGTGCCGCGCCAAGGGGTTCGCCGTGCGGGTCGGCGGTCAGCTCGGTGAGCTGCCATTGGCGCCGTTCACACGCCTGCAGCAGTCGACTCATGACGCCGCTGCCCTCGACATAGGTGACGTGCAGGCGAATCGCCCCGCTGAGCCCGGGCGCTCAGTCGTCGGGCCAGTGGCATGAATCCCACGACGACGAGGAAGTGCATGGCCGTCACCGTGCATGCGAGCAGGAGAAGGCCTGCGCCCGCGGCCATTCCGATCGCGGCGGACTCCCAGATGGCGGCCGCGGTAGTAAGCCCGTGTACCGACCCGCGCCGGAAGATGATGATGCCTGCCCCGAGAAACCCTATGCCGGAAACGATTTGGGCCGCGACGCGTGATGGGTCGACCTCGACGGTACCGGGAACGAGGACGTCGCTGAACCCGTACTTGCTGACCAGCAGGATCAGCGCCGCCGCTGTTCCGACGATGGTCTGCGTGCGGATCCCGGCGCTTTTGCCCTGCAGTTCCCGTTCAAGGCCGATGAGCGCAGTCAGCCCGAATGCGACGAACAGCTCGACGATCTGGCGGACACCCTGCCCGGGACCGCCGAAAAAGGGCGGGTCCGCTGCCAGCCAGAGATCCATGCGGACAAAGCTAACGCCGGTGTCTCCGCTGCGAGTTCTGGCGCGCCGTGCGTGCGGAAGGAAACTCGCCCCTCAACATCGGTTTGCTGGGTACTCGCGCGGACTATGCTTCTGCCAGCGTTGGTGCGATGGGAGCCACAGTTGAACGATTACGACCGACAACAGCACCTCAGCACCCTCCTACAATTCGCGCTGCGCGTCGTCATCGTCGTCTTCGCTGCCGGCACTTTGGTGGGTGAGCCTGCGAACGGCCGTACGTGGACCTGTGTGGCTATCTTGGCGCTCTATGTCGTGATCGTCGGTTTCTGGAGCGCGTGGGCGCTACGGGTCGGATCACGGGCGGCGATCGCAGGTAGAACCCGCGTGACACTGCTCGTGCTGACGGCGGACGTCGCAGTGCTTTCCGTGCTGTCTGTGTTGACCGGGCTGTCTGTGCTGAGGGGAACCACGTCGCCGGACGTCTGGACTTCGTCTGTGCTGGAGATCGGCCTGTTCCTCATTCCCTTGATAGCGGCCGCCCAACTGGACCCCACCGTCAGCGCAGCGATGGCGATTCCGACAGTCGCCGCATTCTTCGTGACATCTGCGATCACCCAGTCGGCGTATAAGCAACCGTGGCCGTCGATTCTGCTCACCACGTTGGTACTGGCCGCCGTGGCAGGTGCATCTGTCGCTGTATCGGTCCTTCAGCGGGCCAGAGTCGAGCGGATCGCAGACCTGGTGAGACAACGAACGCAGTTGCTGCAGGACCTTCTCGAACTCGAAAAGCGTGAGCGGCAAGCAATCTCGGAGCGGCTGCATGATGGCGCACTTCAGTACGTCCTAGTCGCGCGGCAGGATATTGAATACGTGCGGGACGGGTCGCGTGAGGCTGTCGAACGGATCGACGAAGCGCTCATCGAGTGTTCAGACTTGCTCCGCGACGTTGTTCGTGAACTGCACCCCGAAGTGCTTGCCCGCGCTGGATTGAAGGCGGCCATCGAAACGCTGGCAAGCGGTGTCAGTGCGCGCAGCGGCCTCGACGTCGATGTCGACGCGCGCACATGGCCCGATGGCATGCGCACCGAGGCGGATCACGTGCTCTACGGCGCGGCCCGGGAAGCGTTGACCAACGTGATGAAACACGCCCAAGCCAAGAAGGTCTGGGTCGAATTGGAGCAGAGCGGCGGTCAGGCGACGTTGAGGATTGCCGACGACGGGGTCGGCATTTCGCAGTCGAAACTGGCCGGCAGCCTGGAAGGTGGCCACATCGGCATGTCCTCGACCCGAACGAAAGTTCTGGCGGCGGACGGGCAGTTCGACGTCAGGGCAACGTCGCCGGGAACAGAGGTCACCGTGTGCATCCCGCTGCACCCGGCCGAGTTGGAAAGAACCGCTGAAGAGCTGGCAGCGCTCTAGCGATCAGCGTGATTCCAAGACTGGCATGTGCTGGCCCGCATTGGCAGGGTCATATCCCGACGCGGGTGTGGCTGAGTGGCTAGGCAGCGGCCTGCAAAGCCGTGTACACGGGTTCGAATCCCGTCACTCGCTCAAAATGTTCTAGCCGGGCGGGCGTCATTTCAATTTGGCCGCAACCCGCAGATCGGCGACCAGCGCGTCGAACGCCTTGTCCCTATCCTCCGGCGGCCCACGAAGCACCGACGACGGATGCACGGTCGCGACCACCTGCGGGTTGAAATCCCGGACGCTTTCGGTGGCGTTGGCAGGAAGCCGCAATACCTCGCCCCGGTGTTGCGTCAGTCGAAAACTACTGCCCATCAATGATTTTGCAGCTGTCGCGCCGAGGAGTACGACAACGTCAGGTTGTATCGCGTTGAGTTCGGCAAGCAACCAGGGCTGGCAGGCGACGACCTCGGTCCGGTTCGGCGCCTTGTGGATTCGGCGTTGTCCGCGCTCCTCGAACTTGAAGTGCTTCACCGCGTTGGTCAGATAAGCGCTAGCGCGATCGATGTCTGCGGCGGCAAGGGCTTTGTCGAGAAGTCGGCCGGCCGGCCCTACGAACGGCTTGCCTGCCTTGTCCTCCTGGTCGCCCGGCTGCTCGCCGACCAACATCAGTGACGCCGTGTGCGTTCCGTCTCCGAACACCGTCTGCGTCGCGTTGCGGTACAAATCGCAGCGCTGACAGCTTTCGGCCTCCTTCGCCAGCCTGGATAGGCCCCTCATAAGCGGTTGTGTACCCAATAACTGTCGCCGGGGTCACGAACGGCGTGCCTAGGTGACGTTGGCAGCGTTTTCCGGGCGAAACACCAGGAAAATGCTGCTCACGGTCAAGAAATACTCCCATGTTCGCCCGACGGCGGGTTAGGGTCGTTCGTTGGCGGTGCAAACAACACTGGGAGGGCATGGATGAGCGGCTATCGGACCGTTTTGGTCGGCACGGACGGATCGGATTCGTCGTTGCGTGCGGTAGACAAGGCTGGTCAGATCGCTGCGGGGTCGGGCGCGAAGGTGATCGTCGCGACTGCGTACCTCCCCCAGAGCGAAGACCATCGGGCAGCGGACGTCCTCAAGGATGAGGGCTACAAGATGGCGGGCAACGCCCCCATCTACGCGATCCTGCGCGAGGCCAAGGACCGCGCCAAGGCTGCAGGGGCGACCGAGATCGAGGAGAAGGCGATCGTCGGTGCGCCGGTGGACGCGCTTGTCGACCTCGCCGAGGAAGTCCAGGCAGACCTGCTGGTGGTCGGAAACGTCGGGTTGTCCACCATCGCAGGCCGACTGCTCGGGTCGGTGCCGGCCAACGTCGCGCGCCGCTCCAAGACCGACGTGCTGATCGTCCACACCACCCCGTAAGTCTCGCCGCGGCGAGACAGCCTCAGGTCGTCGACGCCTTGGCGATCTCGGCGATCGCCGCGTCCAACGTCGCGTTGAACTCGTCGTCGCTCTGCTGCGCGGTCAATCCCTCGGTGAGGGCGCGGGAGAAGCTGGCGATGACGCCGTTGTTGCGGGACAGCTTCTCGCACGCCTCGTCGCGGCTGTAGCCGCCGGACAGCGCCACCACGCGGACCACCCGCGGATGCTCGACGAGCTCTTGGTACAGGTTGTCGGTATCGGGCAGTGTCAGCTTCAGCATGACGTTCTGATCGGAGCCGAGCTGGTTCACACTCTCGAGCAGCCCTGCCTTCAGCTGGTCCTCGGCCTCGGCCTTGCGCGGGCTGTGGATGTCGACCTCGGGCTCGATGATCGGCACCAGGCCGGCGGCGAGAATCTGCCTGCCGACCTCGAACTGCTGCGCGACGACGGCGTCGAGTCCCGCGCCGGGAACTTTGATCACCGATCGCATCTTGGTGCCGAACACGCCGTTGTCACGGGCCCGAGCGAGCAGGTCGTCCAGGCCTGGGATCGGCTTCATCACCTGTGCGCCGTCCTTTTCCTCCGCCAGGCCCTTGTCGACCTTGAGGATCGGCACGATGCGCTTGACGTTCCATAGGTAGTCGGACGTCGGACGGCTCTCGATGGAGCGGTCCATCGTGTCCTCGAACAGGATCGCGGCGAGGATCCGGTCCCCGTCGAAGGCAGGGCTGGTGATGATGCGGGTCCGCATCTCGTGGACGAGGTCGAACATCTCCTCGTCACCTGAGTAGGCGTCCTCGGCGATGCCGTACAACTTGAGTGCCTTGGGCGTGCTGCCGCCGCTCTGGTCGAGCGCCGCGATGAAGCCGGCGCCGCTCTGCGCCTTCTTGAACTGTTCGGGGTTCATTTCCTTCTCCTCATCGACTGCCACGCCAAGTCACCTCAAGATCCGCGGATACTGCTTGATCGGGTGAATTCCGTGGAGGTCGCGGTACGACGGCGGCTGCGGCCGCCCTCGTCTGCGATCCGTACTCGACTGCGAGCTCCGCGCCGATCAGCGTCTGGCCGCTCTTCTCCATCAGACCGGGATCGTTGAACAGCGCCCAGATGAGATGGCCCGTCAGTTCGGGAGTTTCCGCGATTTCCAGCATGCCTCCGAACTTCTCCGGGGTTCCGGCGACGATGTTCTTGAGCCGTTCGGTCAGCAGGATCCCCATCCAGATGGAGACCGACGCGATGCCGAAGTCCTTGAAGTCCACCGCCATATCCGCGGCCATCTTGTCCATGCCCGCCTTGTGCACGCCGTAGGACGGGCCGAACACGTAGTGAGCGGCGCCCGGCGCCGACGTGAAAACGACCAGGCCATGACGCTGCGGAAGCATCAGCGGGGCGGCGTAGACGGAGGCGACGTAACCGCTGCGAAGTCCGACGTCGAGGTGTCGATGACGTTGATCGGCTCCTCCCAGAAGCGGGTCCGGCCCATCATTTCGTCGCGGATGATCGCGGCGTTGTTCACCAGAATGTCGAGCCTGCCCTGCTCGCGCTGCGGACCTGGTCGAACAGCGCCCTCGTCTGTTCGTCGTCGGCGTGGTCGACGGTGACGGCGATTCCTGTACCACCGGCCGACGTCACCAGTTGGGCGGTTTCGTGGATCGTGCCGCCAACGAGACTGGCCGGCCTTCCCCGTCCGCCCGGTGACATAGACCGTGCAGCCGTGGCTGCCGAGCGCATGCGCGATGCCGAGACCCGCGCCGCGGCTGGCGCCGGTGACGACGGCCACCGTCTCGTCTGCCGCCATCACCAACCGCGTTCGCGCCATTCGGCCAGATGCGGTCGCTCGGCTCCGAGCGTGGTGTCGTCCCCGTGGCCGGGGTAGACGACCGTGGAGTCGCCGTAGACGTCGAACACCCGGCTCGACACGTCGCCGAGAAGCTTCTCGAAGTCGCCTTCCTTCCAGGTCTTGCCGACGCCGCCGGGGAACAAGCAGTCGCCGGTGAAGAGGTGGGTGGCCCCAGTTTCAGGGTCGGCGCCGTCCAGCGCCAGCGCGACCGATCCCGGGGTGTGCCCCTGCAGGTGAATGACGTCGAAGGACAGCTCGCCGATCTTGACGGTGTCGCCGTTGGCCAGGATCCGGTCCGGTTTGACCGGCAACGGGTCCGCGTCGAGCTGGTGAGCGGCGGTGGGCACGCCGCTGGCCTTGGCCACCTCGGCCAGCGCCAGCCAGTGGTCCTGATGCTGGTGGCTGGTGACGATCAGCGCCAGCTTCGGTGCGAATCGATCGATCAGCTCGAGCAGGATGTCGGCGTCGTTGGCGGCGTCGATGAGTAGTGTCTCGCCGGTCTGGGAACATGTGACCAGGTAGGCGTTGTTGTCCATCGGGCCCACCGATACCTTGACGATCGACGCGCCAGGAAGGTTGCGCCGAGCCGCGGTCCCGGGCTCGACATGGCCGGTGTAGTTGTCGTCAACGACTGTCATGATCGCTCACGGTATCGGGCTTGTCGGTGGCGGCACATAGCATGGGCATGAGCTGTGTCGTGCGGGAGGGAACCACGAAGGACACCGTTGGCTGACCGCCTGATAATCAAGGGTGCGCGGGAGCACAACCTGCGAAGCGTCGACCTCGACCTGCCTCGCGATGCGCTGATCGTCTTCACCGGGCTGTCCGGGTCCGGCAAGTCGTCGTTGGCGTTCGACACGATCTTCGCCGAGGGCCAGCGCCGCTACGTCGAGTCGCTGTCGGCATACGCCAGGCAGTTCCTCGGTCAGATGGACAAGCCCGACGTCGATTTCATCGAGGGCCTGTCGCCCGCGGTCTCCATCGACCAGAAGTCCACCAACCGCAACCCGCGGTCGACGGTCGGCACCATCACCGAGGTCTACGACTACCTGCGGCTGCTGTACGCGCGGGCCGGGACGCCGCACTGCCCGGTGTGCGGTGAACGCATCGCCCGCCAGACCCCGCAGCAGATCGTCGACCAGGTGCTGGCGATGGACGAGGGCCTGCGCTTTCAGGTGCTCGCACCGGTGGTGCGCACCCGCAAGGGCGAGTTCGTCGACCTGTTCGACAAGCTCAACTCGCAGGGCTACAGCAGGGTCCGGGTCGACGGCGTGGTGTATCCGCTCACCGACCCGCCGACGCTGAAGAAGCAGGAGAAGCACGACATCGAGGTGGTCGTCGACCGGCTGACCGTCAAGGCGACCGCCAAACAGCGGCTGACCGACTCGGTGGAGACCGCGCTGAACCTGGCCGACGGCATCGTCGTGCTGGAGTTCGTCGACCGCGAGGACGACCACCCGCATCGGGAGCAGCGGTTCTCCGAGAAGCTGGCCTGCCCCAACGGGCACCCGCTGGCCGTCGACGACCTCGAGCCCCGGTCGTTCTCGTTCAACTCGCCCTACGGCGCCTGCCCGGAATGCACCGGCCTCGGCATCCGCAAGGAGGTCGACCCGGAACTGGTCGTCCCCGATCCGGATCTCACACTGGCCGAGGGCGCGATTGCGCCGTGGTCGATGGGACAGACGGCCGAGTACTTCACCCGGATGATGTCCGGGCTGGGCGATCAACTCGGCTTCGACGTCGACACCCCGTGGAAGAAACTGCCCGCCAAGGCCCGCAAGGCGATCCTCGAGGGCTGCGACGAGCAGGTTCACGTGCGGTACAAGAACCGCTACGGCCGAACCCGTTCGTACTACGCCGATTTCGAGGGCGTGATGGCGTTCCTGCAGCGGCGCATGGAGCAGACCGACTCCGAGCAGATGAAGGAGCGCTCGAGGGATTCATGCGCGACGTGCCGTGCCCGGAATGCGACGGCACGAGGCTGAAGCCGGAGATCCTGGCCGTCACGATGGCGGCGGGGGAGCACGGCGCGAAGTCGATCGCCGAGGTGGCCGAGCTGTCGATCGCGGACTGCGCGGAGTTCCTCAACGCGTTGACGCTCGGGTCGCGGGAACAGGCCATCGCCGGCCAGGTGCTCAAGGAGATCCAGTCGCGGCTCGGGTTCCTACTCGATGTCGGGCTCGACTACCTGTCGCTGTCGCGTGCGGCCGCCACACTGTCCGGCGGTGAGGCACAACGTATTCGGCTGGCCACGCAGATCGGCTCCGGGCTCGTCGGGGTGCTGTACGTGCTCGACGAGCCGTCGATCGGCCTGCATCAGCGCGACAACCGGCGGCTGATCGAAACCCTGATCCGGCTGCGGGATCTGGGCAACACCCTGATCGTGGTCGAGCACGATCTCGACACCATCGCCCACGCCGACTGGGTGGTCGACATCGGGCCGATGGCGGGTGAGCACGGCGGCCGGATCGTGCACAGCGGCCCGTACGACGAGTTGCTGACCAACCCGAATTCGCTTACCGGGGCCTATCTTTCGGGCAAAGAGCAGATCGAGATTCCCGCCATCCGGCGGCCCGCCGACCGTCGCAGGCAGCTGACGGTCGTGGGTGCGCGCGAGCACAATCTGCATGAGATCGACGTGTCGTTCCCGCTGGGTGTGCTGACGGCGGTCACCGGGGTCTCCGGCTCCGGAAAATCGACGTTGGTCAACGACATTCTGGCGTCGGTGCTCGCCAACAAGCTCAACGGCGCCCGTCAGGTGCCCGGGCGGCACACCCGGGTGACGGGGCTGGACAAGGTCGACAAGCTGGTCCGCGTCGACCAGTCACCGATCGGTCGGACGCCGCGGTCCAATGCGGCGACCTACACGGGAGTGTTCGACAAGATCCGCACGCTGTTCGCGGCGACCACAGAGGCCAAGGTGCGCGGTTATCAGCCGGGCCGATTCTCGTTCAACGTCAAGGGCGGTCGCTGCGAGGCGTGCTCCGGCGACGGCACCATCAAGATCGAGATGAACTTCCTGCCCGACGTGTATGTGCCGTGCGAGGTGTGCCAGGGCGCCCGGTACAACCGGGAAACCCTCGAGGTGCACTACAAGGGCAAGACCGTCGCCGAGGTTCTCGACATGTCGATCGAGGATGCGGCGGAGTTCTTCAAGCCGATCACGTCGATCCATCGGTACCTGGCGACGCTCGTCGACGTCGGCCTCGGTTACGTCCGGCTGGGGCAGCCGGCGCCGACACTGTCCGGCGGCGAGGCGCAGCGCGTCAAGCTGGCCTCCGAGCTGCAGAAGCGGTCGACCGGCCGCACGGTCTACATCCTCGACGAGCCGACCACCGGGCTGCATTTCGAAGACATTCGCAAGCTGCTCGGTGTGATCAACGGCCTTGTCGACAAGGGCAATACCGTCATCGTCATCGAGCACAACCTCGATGTGATCAAGACGGCTGACTGGCTCATCGACATGGGTCCCGAGGGCGGGGCGATGGGCGGCACTGTGGTCGCCACCGGCACACCCGAGGACGTCGCCGCCAATCACGGACAGCTACACCGGCCACTTCCTTGCCGAGGCGCTCGGCGTGCCGAGGCCGTCGCGCAAGCGCCGCAACGGTCGCAAGGTCAGCGCCTAAGCCCGCGGATACCGCATCGTCGCAAGGTCGGCGCGTGAGGTATGTTCTCTTCGACGGAGAATGCCATTACCGGTCTGGACCTGCGAGGAGACCATGTCGAAAACGGTGGTGATCGGCGCATCGAGCGGGCTCGGGCGTTGTGTTGGTGTTGGCCTTGCCAAACGCGGTGATCAGGTAGCTCTGCTCGCCCGGCGTCTCGAGCGACTCCAAGGCGCGGCAGCAGAAGCCGGGTCGGGCGCGGCCGCGATCGAGTGCGATATCACCGACGAGGCGTCGGTACGTTCGGCCATCGACTCCGCGGCGGAGGCACTCGGAGGCATCGACAACCTCGTCTACACACCGGCGATCGGACCGCTGGCCCGCTTGGTCGACACCGACGCCGCCACCTGGGGACAGGTGTTCGCCACCAACGTCACGGGTGCGGCCCTTGCGACGGCCGCCGCGGTGCCGCATCTGACCCAGTCCGCGGGCAAGGTGGTCTACTTCTCCTCGGACGCGGGGCCGTACGGACCGCCGTGGCCCGGTCTCGGCGCCTACGGCGTCAGCAAGGCCGCGCTCGAACGCCTCATCGAGGCATGGCGCGCAGAGCATCCGGACATCGGGTTCACCAACCTCATCGTCGGAGAATGCGCAGGCGGCGACGGCGACTCGGCGACGGGAATGAACGTCGGCTGGGACATGGAGCTCGCCATGGAGCACTACCCGCAGTGGGTGTCGCGTGGCTGCATGCCCGGCCAGTTGATGCCGATCGACGACCTGGTCGCGGTGGTGCACACGATCCTGCAGACCAACTCGGCCACGTCGATGCCGGTGGTGATTGCCAGGGGAGCGCCCTCGCCTAGCGTTTCGACAGCGGCGACGGGAACCGCGGGCTGATCCGCACGCCGTCGAGCCACGCGGTCAGATCCATTGCCCGGCCCTCCAGGGCCTTCCGGCCGTCGCGCCCGACGTCTTCCAGCAGCCTCAACTCGACCCGGCCGTCCGCGTCCTGAATCCAGCCGCCCACGACCCGGCCGTTCCACCAGGCCGTCGGTCCGGCGTTGCCGTTGGTATCGAAAACCTGGCTGCGATGCCCGCCCAGATACCAGTCGCGGTCGTACCAACCCATCGTGGTCACGTCCAGGCCCGGCAGCAGCGCGCCCCACGGGTCGGGCTCGGTTTCCACCTCGAGGTCGTCGGGTAACGCGTAACCCGGCGTCCCCTCCACGTCGACCTCGACCGCGCCGATATCGCGCAGCGCATGTCGCGCCCAGGTCAAGGTGTTGCCGAACCACCACTTGATGTCGGTGACGGTGGCCGGGCCGAACGTCCGCAGCCAGGTGCGGACCAACTCCGCTCGAGCGGATTCCGGCGAGGCCGCGCTGGCCGGGTTGGTGAGCCACTCCGTCACGGCGGCCCATCGCGGCCGGGATGTCGTCCATGTGCCGTCGTTGGGCCCGCGGACGATATCGCCGCGGACCGCAAGCACGGTGAGCACCCGAGGGGACAGCGGAGTGTCTCCGCCCCAACGCTTTCCGGGTGCCGGATCGTATGTGCCCGCGAGTTCGGGCAGGGCCGCGCGCAGTTCTCTTGCGCTAGTCGGGCCGTTGTCGGCCAGATGCGCGAGCACAGCGGCACAGGCGCGGTCCAGCCATCCGTCGCTGTCGGGGGCAACCCCCGCCCTCTGCACGTCGGCGACCAACTTTCGGCGCTCGTTGTCGGCCACCCTGTCGCTGGCCGCGGCCTGGATGAGCGGCAGGTCGTCGACGCCGACCACCCACAACGTGCGGCGCATCGCGAGATGCTTGACGAGCGTGCGCCGCTGGTACAGGGCGCGGTCCAGGTCGGTCACTGCGAAGCCCGGTAGCCGGGCCCACAGCGACAGGTACGGCGTGGCGGGGTCGGTGGCGTGCAGCCCGACGAGATCGGCGACCGCGTTGTCGATCGAGTCGGCCGCCCCACCCAGAAAATGCCGCCGCGCCAGCCGTGCCCGCCGCTCGGCATCAGTGAAAGACCGCATCGCGTGGGAACCGTACCCGCGTCGCCCGACAAAGTTTGGGATCGGTAGCGATCAGCGCCGTCTTGACTTCTCCACGACGCCGCCGCAGTGGCGACGCACGAACGAAGGGAACATGGCAATGAATCGAGTTGTCGCGGGTGCGGTCGGTCTGCTCGCAGGCGCCGCACTGATGGTCGGCTGTTCGGACGACAAGGCCGCAACGAGCACGCCGGAGCCGAGCGCGGCCGCCGGTGAATCGCAGGCGAGCTCGGGCGGCAGCACCGAGGTCAAGGTCGACGGCAGCGACCTTGCCGGCCTCGACCTGAACTCGGTGACCTGCGTCAAGCAAGGCGGCAAGATCACCGTCGCGAGCGGTGCCGTCGGTGGCCAGCAGGGTCTGGGCATCGTGATGACCGACGCCGACACCCCGACGGTGGAATCGCTGGCCATGGTGGTCGACGGCAACGCCCTCGGCGTCGCGAACGCCATGGGTGCGAAGAGCGGTTCGGCCGAGGTGAAGGTCGATGGCAGCACGTACACCATCACCGGCGAAGCCGCAGGCGCCGATATGAAGAACCCGATGGCCGGGCGAGCTTCACGATCGTCGATGCGCGACACCAGCCGATCACGGAAACGGCCGCCTGGAGCCATGATTGGCGGACGGCCGAGGTGACCGTCGGTGCTGAGGTCAACGAGTCACCGCAAACACGTGAGCGGATTCGCGACTTCGCACGGTCGCGGTTGGCCCGGCCGGCGGAGGATGCGTACCTTGCCGAAATCCTCGCTGCAGAAGCCGACTACTGAGACTCGTCGTTGTCGGCGTGCATCGATTGGCGAATCTGCTCCAGCCGTTCGGCGGCTGCCCGTTGGCGCTCTTCGTACTGTTCCTCGACGGATCGCCCTTCGGGCGTCTCGGCTGCCAGCTCGGTCGCGCCGATCGCCGTGCCGTACCGCGTCTCGATCTTCTCCCGAACGGACTCGAACGTCGGTACGCCGCCAGGCGTATAACCGGTGTCGGCGGCCTCCGCGGGCGACGGGCTCGGCGGTTGCGGCTCTATCGCCTCTGACGTGCTCTTCTCGGGCTCGGGCGTCGATTTCGCGTCAGCGGTGGGATCGTCGTCTGACATGACCTCACGCTACTCCCGTACGCGAACCCGGCTTTGTTCGAACAGCCATCGTCCATGTCATGCGATGGGACACTTCACCCATGTTCGATCCGCCTCCGACACACTATGCAAAGGGGCCTGAAGGGGAAATCGCCTACCAGGTCGTGGGTGACGGCCCGATGGATCTGGTGGTCGTGCCGGGCTGGATCTCCCACATCGACCTGCAGTGGGACAATCCGCTGTGGCGGACTTACATCGGGGAGCTTGCGTCATTTGCGCGGGTGATTCTGTATGACAAGCGCGGCACGGGTTTGTCGGATCCCCTCGACGGCGTGCCCACCGTTGAGAGTCGTGCCGATGACTTGCGTGCGGTGATGGACGCGGCCGGCGTTGAAAGGGCGGCATTGTTCGGGTTTTCCGAGGGCGGCCCGATCAGCCTGCTGTTCACCGCGACCTATCCGGAGCGAGTTCGCGCGTTGATCCTCTATGGGACAGGCGCAGGCGACCCCAGCGAAGGTGCAGATGCTGTGCGAGCACGATTGCGCGAGACACTGATGCGAATTCGGAGGTCGATCGACCATTGGGGCCAGGGGCTGACGATCGATTGGGCTGCACCGACTCTGCGTGACGACGCCGCGGCAAGGAAACGAGTCGCCGCCCTCGAACGCGCCGCCATGAGCCCGAAAATGGCACTCGTCAACTGGCAAGCGATTTTTCGACAGTTCGATATGAGAGACATCGCGGGAAGCGTCGGCGTTCCGACGCTTGTGTTGCACCGCAAACACGACTCAATCCCGGTGGAGCTGGGGCGTGCACTTGCGGCAGCGATTCCTGGGGCACGGCTCGTCGAGCTCGACGGTGTTGACCACCTGCCCTGGGTGGGCGACCTCAAGTCGGTGACGGGTGAGATCGAGATGTTCCTAACCGGACAACGCCACCAGCAGGTCCCGGACCGAATGCTCGCCACGGTGCTCTTCACAGACATCGTCGATTCCACCCGACGCGCCGCCGACCTGGGTGATCAACGATGGCGCGAATTGCTTCAACGCCACGATGAGTTGGCGCGTGCCGAGATCCGTTCGTTCCAAGGTCGGTTGGTCAAGGACACCGGGGATGGAGTACTGGCCACGTTCGACGGTCCCACCCGTGCGGTTCTATGTGCCACGGCGCTTGCCGACCGCATGCCACAGATCGGCCTCGACGTTCGCAGCGGTCTGCACACCGGTGAGTGTGTTCGACGCGGGGACGACATCGGCGGGATCGCGGTCCACATCGCCGCACGAATCGCGGCTAAGGCGAACGCGAGGGAAGTCCTCGTGTCGAACACCGTCAAAGACCTCGTCTATGGATCCGGCATCACGTTCAAGGATCAGGGCGCCCACATGCTCAAGGGCGTGCCGGGCCAGTGGAGCCTGTTCTCGCCCATCGGCCGCCACGACCCTGTAGAGGACGCGCTGACCGCCGCTCAGCGGGTTTAGCGAACGCGCACGGGCTACTTCGCTGCTGTCTGTTCGAACGAGGCGGCGACGGGATTCGGCAACGGCACCCTCGGAACGTCGGGAGTGTCGATCTGGCCGGCGAGCCAGGGCAGCGCGGCGGCGAAGGCGTGAGATGCGAACGGCCAGTCATGCTTCCCCGGCTGACTGACCACTGCGCAATTGATGCCGTTGGCTGCGCCCAACGCGCACAACGAGTTCGCGGCAGTGGCCTGGTCGTTCTTGGTGCGACTCTGGACGGTGGCCGTCGAGCCGTTGATGTCGAACCACCCGGACACGCCCGTGTAGGGGCCGTGCCGGTTGATGACGGTCGTCGGGTCGAACGCCGCCCAGGCGTCGGCGTTGCCGCCGAACAGTCGCGCGATCGTCTGGTCCTTGTTGCCCGAGTTTGGCCCGATGTCCCCGGCGATGTCCTCGAAGGCGCTGAACATGTCGGGATGCATCACCGCAAGGTCGACCGCGCAGGTGCCGCCCATCGACCAGCCGACGATGCCCCAATTCGCTTGCGCCGGGCTCACCCGGTAGTGCGAGACCATGTATGGGACAACGTCCTTCGTCAAGTGGTCGGCGGCGTTGCCGCGGCTGCCGTTGACACATTCGGTGTCGTTGTTGAACGCGCCGCCGGGGTCGACGAACACGACGACGGGGGCGTTGCCGTGATGTGCCGCGGCGAAGTCGTCGAGCATCTTCACCGCGCCGCCGGTACGCAGCCAGTCGGCTGGTGTGTTGAATTCGCCGCCGATCATCATCACCGTCGGCAGCGCCGGCGGAGGGTTGGTGGCGTACCAGGCGGGCGGAAGGTAGACGAGCTCGCCGCGGTGGCGGAACCCCGATGCGGTGTTGCCGATACTGACCGGCACAACGGTGCCCTTCGACGGAATCTTGCGCTCCTGCTGCATGGCGGTCACGGTGACTTGGTCGGTCTCGTCCGGGAGCGGTCCGGCCGTCAGCTGGTTCCATGCGGTCTGCACAGTGGGGAAGTAGCCCACCCAAAGGTTCAGTGCGAGCGCGGCGGCAAGCAGGCTCAGCGGCAGCGCCGCGAGCGAGACGCCGCGCCGCCACCATGGCGCCCGCCGCCAGCCGGCCACCAGGACCGCTGCTGCGAAACCGGTGACCCCGACCCAGACCCACAGCGCATGCGGCGCGGGGTTATCGGCGAGCCCTTGGGACGCGACATACCAGTGAGCCGATGCGGCCAGGGCGCAGCCGACGATCAGGGCCCACGGCAGCCAGCGCACCTGCCAGTGTCCGCTGCGTCGACTCACCGCCGCGATCACTGCCACGGCGGCGATGATCTGCACGGTGGCCGGAAGCCATCCGTGCATGAGCGAAAGGTGGTGGCGAAACGAGTCAAGAAACGTCACGGCAATATGGTGGCCCGCCCACCTTGTGACTGACTGTGAGTCGGCTGCTAGCGAGGTTTGGCCAGCGGGAACGGCAGCGTCTCGCGGATGCTGCGCCCGGTGATCAACATGACCACCCGGTCCACCCCCATGCCGAGGCCACCCGTCGGCGGCATCGCGTACTCCATCGCCTGCAGGAAATCCTCGTCGAGCTCCATCGCTTCCGGGTCGCCGCCCGAAGCGAGCAGGGACTGCTCCTGCAGCCGCCTGCGCTGTTCGACCGGGTCGGTGAGTTCGCTGTAGGCGGTGCCCAATTCGACACCCCAGGCCACCAGGTCCCAGCGTTCGGCCACTCCGGGGATGCTGCGGTGCGGGCGGGTGAGCGGTGACACCGACGTCGGGAAGTCCTTGTAGAACGTGGGCGCCTCGGTCTGGTCCTCGACGAGGTGCTCGTACATCTCGAGCACCACAGCGCCGGCATCCCAATGGGTGAGGTAGGCGATACCGGCCTTATCGCACAGTCGGCGCAGCGTGCTCAGGTCGGTGTCGGGACCGATTTGTTCGCCGAGCGCCTCGGACACCGCGCCGTGCACCGTCTTGACCGTCCACTGCCCGGAGATGTCGACCTTTTCCAGCGTGCCGTCGTCTCGGGGACGCAGGAATACGTGTTCACCGTTGGCGGCCAGCGCCGCGTTCTGGATCAGCTCGCGGCAGCCGTCGATCCACACGTTGTAGTCGGCATGCGCCTGGTAGGCCTCCAACAGGGTGAACTCGGGGTTGTGACTGAAGTCCACCCCCTCGTTGCGGAACGCCCGGCCCAGCTCGAAGACCCGCTCGACGCCGCCGACACACAGCCGTTTGAGGTACAGCTCGGGGGCGATGCGCAGGTAGAGATCGAGATCGTAGGCGTTGATGTGGGTGAGGAACGGGCGCGCGTTGGCGCCGCCGTGGATCTGCTGCAGGATCGGGGTTTCGACCTCCAGAAATCCCTTGCCGACCAATGTTTCGCGAATCGCATGGAGAACGCCGCTGCGCGCCCGGATGAGCTCGCGCGCCTCGGTGTTGATGGCCAGGTCGACGTACCGGGCGCGTACCCGCGCCTCCTGGTCGGTCAGACCCTTCCACTTGTCGGGCAGCGGACGCAGGCACTTGCCGATCAGCCGCCAGCTGCTCACGATCAGGGAACGGATGCCGGATCTGCTCTGGCCCATTACGCCGGTCACCTCGACGAGGTCGCCGAGATCGATGGAGCCGGTGAAATCGGCGGTGTTGCCGGTGTCCAATCGCGAATTATCCAGCAGCAGTTGGGCTTCCCCCGACCAGTCGCGCAGCTGTGCGAACAGCACACCGCCGTAGTCGCGAATGCGCAGC
The DNA here is from genome assembly GCA_963713225.1 of uncultured Actinomycetota bacterium. Classification (GTDB taxonomy): domain Bacteria; phylum Actinomycetota; class Actinomycetes; order Mycobacteriales; family Mycobacteriaceae; genus Mycobacterium. Next base: position 876,676 of record CAVQLB010000012.1, read on the forward strand.
ACGCGCCCGGCCACCGTCACACCCGAGTCGTCGGGCCCGTCGACAGCCTGGGCGATGGTGTGGCTGGGTGCCTGGCCGACGGGGTAGGCGTCCACGCCGCTGTCCTGTAAGGCCTTGAGTTTGGCCATCCGGACGCGCACCTGCTCCGGCAGGCGCGGCTCGTCCCCGTTCTCGGGCAGATCGGCCGCCAGCTCGCTCAGGTCGGGTGCGCTGCCGTCGTGATGCAGCAGACCGGTCGCGACCAGATTCTCCGGCGCGGCAATGCGATGCCCGGTGTGCGGCTGCCTGTTTCGCCGCGAGAACGGGAGCACCAGGAAGCCCTCGGCAATGACCGACGCCACGCCGACCCGCGGAATGAGCCGGGCGTCCTCGTAACATGCGAAACGCGGCACCCACTCCGGTTGGTACTTCATGTTCGAGCGGTACAGAGTCTCCAGCTGCCACCAGCGGGAGAAGAAAACCAGCAGCCCACGCCACAACCGGGCTACCGGACCCGCGCCGAGCTGCGCACCCTGCTCGAACGCCGAACGGAACATCGCGAAGTTGAGCGAAATGCGGCTGACACCAATGCCTTCGGACTGTTGACACAATTCGGTCACCATCAGTTCGATGGTGCCGTTCGGTGACTGGGGTGAGCGCCGCATCAGGTCGAGCGAGACGCCGTTGGTGCCCCACGGGACAAGCGACAGCATGGCGACGACGGCGTCATCGTGGCTCTGCATCGCTTCGACCAGCAGGCAGTCACGGTCGGCGGGATCGCCGAGTCGGCCCAACGCCATCGAGAAGCCCCGCTCGCTTTCGGTGTCGCGCCACGCGTCGGCCCGCTTGGTCACCTCGGTCATCTCGTCGGGGGAGATGTCTCGGTGCCGCCGGATGCGCACCGTGAGTCCTGCCCGCCGCGCGCGTGTCACGGCTTGGCGGACGGCGCGCATGTCGGGACCCGACAGCCGGAAGCCGTCGGGATGCAGGATCGCCTCGTCGCCGAGCTGCAGGGCATTGAGTCCGGCTTCGCGGAATGCCTGGGCCGCAGCCGAACTGGCGCCCATCACGCCGGGCGCCCAGCCGTACTCCTGGCACAGCCTCAGCCATGCCTCGATGGCCTGCGGCCATGCCTTCGGATCGCCGACCGGGTCGCCGCTGGCCAGGCACACGCCCACCTCGACGCGGTAGGTGATCGCGGCGCGTCCGTTGGGTGCGAAAACCGCGGCTTTGTCGCGGCGGGTGGCGAAGTAGCCGAGTGAGTCGTTCTTTCCGTACAGCTCCAGCAGGCCCCGGATGGCGGATTCGTCCTCACCGGTCAACGCGTTCTCGGCGCGCTGCGACCGGAACAACACGATCGCCGCGACCATCAGTGCCAGCGCGCCGAACAGACCCAGCAGCGCGTTGACGAAAACGTGAGGGTGCTGGCCCTCGAACGCGGCGGAGCCGACGCCTGCGAATGCCACGACCCGGTTGGCGGCGTACGCGAGTCGGTAGTCACGTTCCAGCGTGCCTGGGAAGAGTTCCACCAGTCCCCAGCCGATCAGGATGCCGATGGCCATCCCGGCGACCAGTGCCGCCGCCGCCTTGACCAGCGCGCCGCGCCGCACCTTGGCCCAGAACTCCTTGCGGGCCAGCAACAGGAAGGCGATCGCGGCGGCGTGGAAGGCGAGCCCGATGATCTCGCCGCTCTCCTCCATCCAGGTCTCGTCGCCGGTGATGATGTCCCCGAGGTTCCAGCCGATCGAGCCGACCATGTAGAGCACGAGGATCAACCAGGCGATTCGTTTGCGGGCAGCCAGTGCCGCGGCCAGGAGTGCCAGTACGAACGCCCAGGCGAAGCTGGTGTCGGGGAAGTTGAAGATGTAGTCGTTGACGAACTCACGCGGAATCTTGATGACCGCCCGCACCAGCGGCGAGACGCTCGCGATCAGCGACAGGGTCGCGATGACGCCGACGGTCCAGCCTGCGGCCGCGGGAACCCAGGAATATCTGGAGGTGGACCGAACCCGCGGCGGGCTAGTGAGGGTCATAGGCCGCGAGGATATGCGCTCATCCCCGGAAATGGGTGTGGCAACTACCAGACCGGGCCGGTGTATTTCTCGCCAGGACCCTGTCCGGGTTCATCTGGAACGGCACTGGATTCGCGGAAGGCCAACTGCAGACTCTTCAGCCCGTCACGAACCGGTCCGGCGTGCGGGCCGAGATACTCGGCCGAAGCGGTGACCAGTCCGGCCAGCGCGGTGATCAGCCTGCGCGCCTCGTCGAGATCGCGCTGCGGGCTATCGTCGGGGTTCTCTGAGGACAGCCCGAGTTTCTCGGCGGCGGCGCTCATCAACAGCAACGCCGCCCGGGTGATCACCTCGACCGCGGGAATTTCGGCCAGTTCGCGGACTGGCGGCTGGGCCGCCGATTCGGCGGATGCGGAATCCTCGGTCATGCCTGCTAGACTGGCACGCGCGACCGTCCCGGCATACGCCAGGGACAGCAAGTGGAGTCCCGCTCCCACCGTTGGCCACGCGGCTCAGCGGTCCGGTCACAGTCACCCCTGGTGGCTGTCCTGGTCGGCTTCGGGCCCTGCTTTATGCAGGGCCTTTCTGTTCAGATGAGCAGGTTGCTGGTGGAGTGGTCTCCTCGAAGAGGACAACATAGGAGGCCCCATCAGCACTGAGACCCGTGTCAACGAGCGCATTCGGGTACCCGAAGTCCGCCTGATCGGACCAGGTGGCGAGCAGGTAGGCATTGTGCGCATCGAAGACGCTCTCCGCGTCGCCGCGGACGCCGACCTCGACCTTGTCGAAGTAGCTCCAGACGCCAAACCGCCGGTTTGCAAGATCATGGACTACGGCAAATTCAAGTACGAGACGGCTCAGAAGGCACGCGAGTCTCGCAAGAACCAGCAGCAGACCGTCGTCAAGGAACAGAAGCTGCGACCCAAGATCGACCCCCACGATTACGAGACCAAGAAGGGTCACGTGGTCCGCTTCCTCGAGGCGGGGTCGAAGGTCAAGGTGACCATCATGTTCCGTGGACGCGAACAGTCACGGCCCGAGTTGGGCTACCGGCTGTTGCAGCGGCTGGGCGCCGACGTGGCCGACTACGGCTTCGTCGAGACGTCCGCCAAGCAGGACGGCCGCAACATGACGATGGTGCTGGCACCGCACCGCGGCGCGAAGACTCGCGCCAGGGCGGCCCATGACGCAGACGCACCGATCGCGCGACGCGCAGAGCCGTCGCCCGAACCCGCGGAGGCCCCGGCCCCGCAAGAACCTGACGTACAGCAGAACTGACAGAACTGAGGATTCATGCCAAAGGCGAAGACCCACAGCGGCGCTTCCAAGCGGTTCCGGCGCACCGGAACCGGAAAGATCGTCCGCGAGAAGGCCAACCGTAGGCACCTGCTCGAGTACAAGTCGAGCAAGCGGACCCGCCGCCTCGAGGGGCGCACCGAGGTGTCGGCGAACGACAAGAAGCGCGTGAAGAAGCTGCTGAACGGCTGACTCCGCCCGCAATGACCTTTTAGACCGAACGAATAGGAACACCCTCATGGCACGCGTAAAGCGCGCAGTCAACGCCCAGAAGAAGCGGCGCACCGTCCTGGCGGCCTCTAAGGGCTACCGCGGCCAACGGTCCCGCCTGTACCGAAAAGCCAAAGAGCAGCAGCTGCATTCACTCACGTATGCCTATCGTGACCGGCGTGCCCGCAAGGGCGAGTTCCGCAAGCTGTGGATCTCCCGGATCAACGCCGCCGCCCGCGCCAACGACATCACCTACAACCGGCTGATCCAGGGCCTCAAGGCCGCCGGGGTCGAGGTGGACCGCAAGAACCTCGCCGAGATCGCCGTCAGCGACCCGGCAGCGTTCACCGCGCTGGTGGAGGTCGCCAAGGGCGCGCTGCCCGACGACGTGAACGCACCGTCAGGCGAGGCTGCCTGACGCTCACCGAGCGCGCCGACCGGGTGGCGGCAGCGATCAAGCTGCACCGCCATGTCGGACGGCGCCGTGCCGCTCGCTTCCTCGCCGAGGGGCCCAACCTCGTCGAGGCAGCATTGCGGCGCGGCTTGGTGACCGAGGTATTCGTCACCGAAGCCGCGCTTAGCCGCTTCGAGTCGATACTCGGCGACGTACCCGTTCAACTGGTCACCGAGCGTGCCGCAAAAGCCCTGTCGGACACCGTCACACCGGTGGGGTTGGTCGCGGTCTGCGCCGTGCCGTCGACGAACCTGGACGACATCTTGGCCAACGGCCCGCGCCTGCTTGCGGTCGCTGCCGACATTTCGGAGCCCGGCAATGCGGGCACAATGATCCGGATCGCCGACGCGATGGGCGCCGACGCCGTCGTGCTGGCCGGCCAGAGCGTCGATCCCTACAACGGAAAGTGTCTACGCGCCTCCGCGGGCAGCATCTTCGCGATTCCGGTGGTGTCCGAAACCGATGCCGGGCGAGCGATATCCGCGATGTCGGCCGCGGGCCTGCGCGTGCTGGCCACCACCGTCGACGGCGAAACCAGCCTGGGCGACGCCGATCTGTCCGGGCCGACCGCGTGGTTGTTCGGACCCGAATCCCATGGTCTGCCCACCGAGTTGGCCGACAAAGCGGCAGACCGCATTCGGATACCGATGCCGGGCGGGGCCGAAAGCCTGAATGTGGCAGCGGCCGCCGCCATCTGCCTGTACCAGAGTGCACGGGCTTTCTCTGCTGGCGCAGAAGACTAGCCGTCGCTGAGGAGGCCCCTGGCGACGTGGGTGATCTGCACTTCGTTGCTTCCCGCGTAGATCATCAACGACTTGGCGTCGCGGGCCAGCTGTTCCACCCGGTATTCGGTCATGTACCCGTTTCCGCCGAACAACTGCACGGCATCCATCGCGACATCCGTCGCCGCCTGCGAGCAGTACCACTTCATCGCCGATGCCTCGGGAAGCGAGATCTGTGTTCCGGTCTGTGCCGCCTCGATGACCCGGAACAGCATGTTGCGCACATTGATTCGGGCCACTTCCATGTTCGCCAGCTTCAGTTGGATCAGCTGGAACTGGCCGATCTCCTGCCCCCACAGCTTGCGGCTCTTCGCGTAGTCCACGCACAGTTTCAGGCACTCCTCGATGACGCCGAGCGCCATCGCCGCCACCCCGATGCGTTCGGCGGAGAAGTTGGACCGAGCACTGGCGCGGCCGTCGCTGGCGGAGTCGGCTGGGTCTCCTTCGGTCTCGCCGAGCAGCCGGTCGCGGCCAAGGCGGACGTTGTCGAAGAACAGCTCGCCGGTGCGTGAACTGTGAATACCCATCTTGCGGAACGGCTTTGACTGAACGAAGCCATCCATGCCGCGGTCGAGCACGAACGGCAACACCTTGCGGTCGCGCTTGTCGGAGCCGTCACCCTCGTCGAGCTTGGCGTACACCACGACCACATCGGCGTCCGGCCCGTTGGTGATGAACGTCTTCTGCCCGTTGAGGATGTAGTCGTCGCCGTCGCGCACCACATAGGACTTCATGCCCCCGAACGCATCCGAGCCGGAGTCAGGTTCAGTGATCGCCCACGCACCGACTTTCTCGTACGTAACGAGGCCTGGCAGCCAGCGCTCCTGCTGTGCGAGCGTGCCGCGCCCTGCGATGGTCGGCACCGTCAGGCCCAGGCTGACGCCCATTCCGGTCACCACACCCATGCAGACCCGGCACAGTTCACTGACCACGACGAATCCCATGCCCGCCTGACCGCCGTCGCCACCGAACATGCCGCCCGACGCACCGCCGCCGGACTTTTCGGTGCCCTCGCGCATCCGGGCCAGGCGCTTCTCCAACGACTCACGGGCCAGCGCATCGATGCCGAAACTGGAGAACAGCTTGCGGATGATGGGGTAGGGCTCCATGTCGCCGCTTTCCAGCGCGTCGACGTGCGGGCGGACTTCTTTGTCCACGAACTCCCGTACGGCGTCGCGCACGGCTATATCGACATCAGACCATTCGAGCATGGCGACAGCCTAAGCCGCCGTGCTGCGGCCTCGCGCCGGGCGCAGGCCGGCAAGCGAGAACGTCGTGTGCACCAGCGAGCCCGCGCGATCCAGCAGACTCTTGCGCCGCGGTATGTAATGCATGGGCAGGTCTCTGCGGTCCTTCGGTGGCGCCATGAACGCGGGCGCCTCGACCAGTGGTGCATCGTCGGGAAGGCGCCCGGACGCGCGGCGATAGGCCGCAAGCGCGCGCGGGTGCAGCCGGATCTCGTCGGGAACCGCCACGAACGCCATTTCGACCAACTTGCCGAACAGCCGCAACAGGACCTCGTCACCGGTGGTCCAGCGCATGCCTGCCTTCTCGCGCACCGCCGGGTCGAACATGCCCGCGGCGATCCAGCGCTGTCCGGCCACCATCGGTCTGAACAGCTGATCCCAGAGGGGGGTCGGCATCAGCACGAACCACGGCTTGGGAATTCTGATCGAGAAGATGTCCAGCGTGGCGCGGTTGATCTCCAACTCCTCGCTGCACACCCGCTCCCAGTACTCGCAGAACTCCTCCCACGTCTTGGGCACCGGCCGCATGCTCATGCCGTACATCGCGTACCACTGCACATGTTCGTCGAAGAGTTGGCGCTTCTCGGCCTCCGTCAAACCGCCGCAAAAGTATTCGGCGACCTTGATCACCAGCATGAAGAACGTGGCGTGCGCCCAGTAGAAGGTCTCGGGATTCAGCGCGTGATAGCGCCGTCCTGCGGTGTCGACGCCCTTGATCGTGGTGTGGAAACCCTTGATCTGCTGCCCGGTCTGGGCGGCCCGATCTCCGTCGTAGACAACTCCCATGATCGGGTACACCGACCGGGCAACGCGCTGCAGTGGCTCGCGCAGCAGGATGGAATGCTCCTCGACGCCCGCGCCGAGTTCCGGGTACATGTTCTGCAGCGCACCGATCCAGACACCCATCATCCCGGTGCGCAGGTCGCCGAAGTATTTCCAGGTCAGGGAGTCGGGACCGAGCGGATCGGCTCGATTGGTCCGGCTCGTCGTTGAGCTTCCCTTCACATCACTAAAGATAATATTGACAACGTGCGTTGTCCATTATTTCAGGGCGCGTCGCGAGGGGTTTGTCCAGCAGTTATTCGGCGTGATTGCTCGCCGAAAGAGCGGACATCTAGTCTTGCGCTTGTGGATGTCGAATCGTTCGACGAACGGTCCGGCACGTCATCTGGCCGGCGGGACTGGCTGAAGAACACCAACCACAGCCCGAGCGTGGTCGCATTCATCCGGCGAGCCCGCCGCGCCTTACCCGGCGATCCCGACTTCGGCGACCCGTTGTCCGCGGCCGGTGTTGGCGGACCGAGCGCCGCCGCCCGCGCGGCCGATCGGCTGCTGGAGCGTGACGCCGCGTCACGTGAGGTGAGCCTCGCCGGGCTGCAGGTGTGGCAGGCGCTTACCGAACGCGTTTCGGGCAAGCCCGCCAATCGTGAGGTGACGCTGGTCTTTACGGATTTGGTCGGATTCTCGTCCTGGGCGTTGGGCGCCGGTGATGACGCCACGCTGAAGCTGCTGCGACGGGTGGCCCAGGTCGTCGAACCGCCCCTTCTGGAGGCGGGCGGGCACATCGTCAAGAGGATGGGCGACGGCACCATGGCCGTGTTCGCCGACCCCGCCACCGCGGTTCGGGCCGTACGTAGGGGCCTGGATGGGGTGAAAGCCGTTGAGGTGGAGGGCTATACCCCACGAATGCGTGCCGGCGTGCACACTGGCAGGCCGCAGCGTATTGGCTCGGACTGGCTTGGCGTCGACGTCAACATCGCCGCGCGCGTGATGGAACGTGCCGCCAGAGGCGGCCTGATCGTGACGCAGGCGACGATGGACCGCATCTCCGAGGAGGACTTCGAAGCGCTCGGCGTGTCCGCCAAACGGATACGTAAGCAAGTGTTTTCGCCCAAGCAGGACGGGGTGCCCGCGGATCTGGTGATCTACCGCGTGAAAACTCGCAGAGACTTGCCAGCCGACGACGAGGAGAACGACGACGTCGCCGACGGATAGTGGTCGGTGAGATGTTGTTCGGATTTCTGCGGGGGCTGGCCCGGATCCGCGTCACCGTCGCCTACGCGGTGATTCTGACCGGCGTCACGACCGCCCTTGTCACACTCGGCCCGCGGACACAGGGCCGGGTCATCAGCCACGCCAGCACAAACCTGCACAACCTGAGTCACGGGCATCTCGGCACCCTCTTCGCCAGTGCTTTCGTTATCGACGCAGGCCCGATCTATGTATGGCTGCCCGGCCTGATGTGCCTGCTGGCGCTCGCCGAACTGCTGTGGGGCGGCGTTCGGCTGGTCGTTGCGTTCGCGGTGGGCCATATGGGCGCCACGCTGTTGATCGCCGTCGGACTCGCCGTCGCGGTGGACATCGGCTGGATGCCTGCCGACGTGAGCCGGGCGACCGACGTGGGTATGAGTTACGGCGCCTCCGCCGTGCTCGGGACGCTCAGCGCTGCGATCCCGCCGCGGTGGCGGTCGGCATGGGCCGGCTGGTGGCTGGCGGTTGCGGCCACCGTCGTCGCTGTCGGAAAGGACTTCACCGCCGCCGGCCACGCCGTCTCGCTGGTGCTCGGCATGCTCGTCTCGATCCGATTCGTCGCGCCCGCCGACTGGACGCCGACGCGGTATCTGCTGCTCGCCGTCGCTTCGGCCTTCGGGTATCTGATGCTGGCGAACACCGGGCCGTCCATGATCGCGGCAACCGGGATCGGATTACTCGGGGCAGTCATTGCACAAATCGCCCATTCGCTCCGGGTGTCGCGTGACCCTGCTCTCATTTGTGGATCACCTATGATCGCCGGGTGGCTGATCAGCCGGTAGATCTGTCGGAGGAAGCGCTGGCCAAGGTGGTCAGTGCGGCCCGCCGTGCATTCGATCTGGCTGGCGACCTCGACGCCCTGGCCCTCGCGAAAACCGAGCACCTGGGCGACCGCTCACCGCTCGCGCTCGCTCGCCAGGCGCTGGGCACGCTGCCGAAGACCGACCGGGCCGACGCCGGTCGGCGGGTCAACGTCGCCCGCGCCGAGGCGCAGGGCAGCTACGACGAGCGCCTCGGCGTCCTCCGGGTCGAGCGCGACGCCGCGGTGCTGGTCGCCGAGAGTATCGACGTAACGCTGCCGTCGACGCGTCAGTCGATCGGCGCCCGCCACCCGATCACCATCCTCGCCGAGCACATCGCCGACACGTTCGTCGCGATGGGCTGGGAGCTGGCCGAGGGACCCGAGGTCGAGACGGAGCAGTTCAACTTCGACGCGCTGAACTTCCCGCCCGATCACCCTGCACGCAGCGAGCAGGACACCTTCTACGTCGCGCCGGACGGTTCGCGGCAGGTGCTGCGCACTCACACCTCGCCGGTGCAGATTCGCGCGCTGCTCGAGCGCGACCTACCCGTCTACATCATCTCGATCGGCCGCACTTTTCGTACCGATGAGCTGGACGCCACCCACACCCCGGTTTTCCATCAGGTCGAAGGTCTGGCGGTGGACAAGGGACTGACCATGGCCAACCTGCGTGGCACACTCGACGCCTTCGCGCGCTCGGAGTTCGGGCCGCAGGGCCGGACCCGGTTCCGGCCGCACTTCTTCCCGTTCACCGAACCGTCGGCCGAGGTCGATGTGTGGTTCGAGAACAAGAAGGGCGGTCCCGGGTTCGTGGAATGGGGCGGCTGCGGAATGGTCAACCCAAATGTGCTGCGGGCCTGCGGCATCGACCCAGAGGTCTACTCCGGATTCGCGTTCGGCATGGGACTGGAGCGCACGCTGCAGTTCCGCAACGGTATTCCCGATATGCGCGACATGGTCGAGGGCGACGTGCGGTTCTCGCTGCCGTTCGGGGTTGGCGCCTGATGCGGCTTCCGTACAGCTGGCTGCGGGAGGTCGTCGCCGTCGGCGCACCCGGTTGGGATGTTCTGCCCGACGAGCTGGAGCAGACGCTGATCCGTATCGGCCACGAGGTCGAGGAAGTCATCCACGTCGGCCCGGTCAGCGGCCCACTGACCGTCGGTCGGGTACTCGAAATCGATGAGCTCACCGAGTTCAAGAAGCCGATCCGCGCCGTCAAGGTCGACATCGGCGAGTCGGAGCCCCGCGACATCGTTTGCGGTGCAACCAACTTCGCGATCGGGGATCTGGTCGCGGTGGCATTGCCGGGAACTACGCTTCCTGGTGACTTCGCGATCACCGCGCGTAAGACGTACGGCCGCACGTCCGATGGGATGATCTGCTCGACAGCCGAGCTCAACCTTGGCACCGATCACTCCGGAATCCTCGTGCTGCCGCCGGGCACCGCAGAACCGGGCGCTCCGGCCGCCGACGTGCTCGGCCTGGACGACACGGTGTTCCATCTCGCTATCACCCCGGACCGCGGCTACTGCCTTTCGGTTCGCGGCATGGCCCGCGAGATCGCCACCGCATACGACCTCGAGTACGTCGATCCCGCCGACGTCGCTGCGCTGCCTGCCGACGGCGAGGCGCTGCCGGTGGCGATCGAGCCCGGCACCGGAGTTCTCCGTTTCGGGCTGCGGCCGGTCACCGGTATCGATCCGGCGGCGGTGTCGCCGTGGTGGATGCAGCGGCGGTTGTTGCTCAGTGGCATCAGGGCGATCTCACCCGCCGTCGACGTCACCAACTACGTGATGCTGGAGCTCGGTCACCCGATGCACGCTCACGATCGCAGCCTGATCACCGGCGGGTTCAGGGTCAGGTTCGCCGAGCCGGGCGAGACGGTCGTCACCCTCGATGACATCGAACGCAAGTTGGACCCCGCTGACGTACTGATCGTCGACGACATCGCGACCGCGGCGATCGGCGGTGTGATGGGCGCGGGCACCACCGAGGTGCGCGATAGCACCACAGATGTGCTGTTGGAGGCCGCGGTGTGGGATCCGGCCGCGGTGTCGCGAACGCAGCGGCGGCTACACCTGCCCAGCGAGGCGGCCCGCCGCTACGAACGCGGCGTCGACCCCGCCGTTTCGGTGGCTGCGCTGGACCGGTGTTCGACGCTTCTCGCCCAGATCGCCGACGGCACCGTCGAACCCACGCTGACCGACTGGCGCGGCGACCCGCCGCGCGAGAACTGGTCACCGCCGCCTGTCAGCATGGCGATGGACCTACCGGACCGTACCGCGGGCGTGGCGTACCCGGCGGGCACCACTGTTCGCAGGCTCACGCAGGTCGGCGCCGACGTGATCGTCGAAGGTGAGCGGGTGACCGCAACGCCGCCCAGCTGGCGGCCCGATATCAGGCAGCCTGCCGACCTCGTCGAGGAGGTGCTGCGCCTGGAGGGCCTTGAGGCCATTCCGTCGGTTCTGCCGCAGGCACCCGCCGGGCGCGGTCTGACCCCGGTGCAGAAGCGTCGGCTCGCGATCGGAAAGTCGCTGGCGCTCAACGGGTATGTCGAGATCCTGCCGACCCCGTTTCTACCCGCCGCGGTGTTCGACCAGTGGGGTTTGCCGCCCGACGACGGGCGCCGCAACACCACGCATGTGCTCAACCCGCTGGAGTCCGACCGCCCGGAGCTGGCCACGACATTGCTGCCGGGGCTTCTGGAAGCGCTGGCCCGCAATGTATCCCGCGGTGCCGTCGATGCCGCACTGTTCGCGATCGAGCAGGTTGTTGAGCCGACGTCGGAAACCCGTGCCGTCGAGCGTATTCCGAATGATCGCAGGCCCACCGACGACGAGATCGCGACACTCGATGCATCGCTACCGCGCCAGCCGGAGCATGTCGGTGTGGTGCTGACCGGCCTGCGTGAGCCCTCGGGCCCATGGGGACCGGGGCGCCCGGCCCATGCCAGTGACGCTTTGGAAGCCGTCCGGATCATCGGCCGCGCCGCCGGTGTCGAGCTGACGCTGCGTCCGACGCAGTATCTGCCCTGGCACCCCGGTCGCTGCGCCGAAGTGCTGGTCGGGGACACCGTCGTCGGTCACGCCGGCCAACTTCATCCCGCGGTCATCGAGCGCAGCGGCCTGCCCAAGGGCACCTGCGCCGCCGAGCTGAACCTCGACGCGATCCCGTTCGGCGAGTCGCTGCCTGCGCCCGCCGTGTCGCCGTTCCCCGCGGTCTTCCAGGACGTCGCCTTGATTGTCGACGAGGCGGTCGCCGCACAAAGCGTCGTCGACGCCGTCCGCGACGGCGCGGGGGAGCTGCTCGAAGATGTCCGATTGTTCGACGTGTACACCGGCCCGCAGATCGGCGATGGCCGCAAGTCGCTCGCGCTGGCGCTCCGCTTCCGCGCGGCCGACCGCACGCTGACCGAGGACGAGGCCAGTGCCGCGCGCGATGCGGCGGTGGCGACGGCCGCGGAGCGGGTCGGGGCCGAACAGCGCCGCTGAATCGTGGACACCTCGGATTCACTAACTTTCACGTGGCCGCTCACCAAACAGATCTTTCGAGCGCTTTTCCTGTTTCCTCTCGGTCTCCTTCTGGTGGTGATGTGCCCAGTCTCAGTCGTCGACATGGCCAGGCGCGAGTCCATTCTGGCTGCAGTAGGAGTCCCCACGAAAGGCCACCTGAAAAAAACTAAGGTCGCCCTGTGACATACCCGTCAGTCTACCGCGAAAGCGCCTGTGCCCCAGCATATTCATGCCTGTCAAATCGTCCATACCGCTTGCGCCGCATTCGTGTCGGGCGGGAGCCTTGCCTTCATCCTCACTTCCTCGTGTCGAAGAAGGCCAGCGGCTGGTGCGGGCGTCCTTTTTGACGGCCCCAACGGAGCGGGAGCATTAGCGGTGTTTGGGTCCGCGATAGACCCGGAGCGCCTTGGCCGCCACGCACGTCGGCATGGCCCAGGTCCCAGTGGCTCGTGCGGAGCGATCAGCCTGCCGCAGATAGGGAACGTTCGGAATGGCCGCTGCTGAGACGCCACTCCCTGTGCTGGGATATCAATCCCTGCTTTGGGACACTTGCCCCAAAGCCGCACTGCGTCAATAGCATTGGGCGACTTATCGGCCGGCGAAGTACTTGCGCTCGGTCTTGAAGGGCGGAAATAATGATTACCACTAAGTCCTTGATGAGGGAGTCGTCCTATGAGCGGTGCGTCGCTGAGGCACGACCTGCGCGAGTTCGCCCTCGAGTTACGGAAGTTGGCCTATACCATGCCCGGCGGGCACGAGGACCCACTCATTTGGCTGAGCGAGCGGATGGGTCGTCGCGCCCAGGAAGAGGCCGCTGACGGCCGGGTGTACAGAACGGGGTAAGAAGCTGGCGTTGTTCGATTTTGCGATTTAGACGCGTGATGAGGGGCTAACCATAGCCCATAGTGAACAGTGGGTGCGCCGAGCGGACACCCGCAAGGGTTTAGGGAGGGTAATTATGAGGGGATCCATCGAATTTGCCGAGCCGGGGATTGACGACCGCAATTACGACCGCTGGCTAGACACCATCACCGAGGCGTCCGCGCGCCTCGATGCCCTACAAACAGCCGTAACCGACGTGCGCTGCCTGTGCGAAAACGAGGGTGCCTCCACCGACCACATCCTCAAAGTGCTCGATCGGCTGGGCGTATAGCCCGCTGCGGGTGTTGGCCAGTCGCCCGCCAAGCGAGACAGTTACGTTTCAGCCCATCGTTGTCCCCGGTCGGGCGGGAGCAATAGCGGTGTTCGGGTCCGCGGTAGACGCGAAGCGTCTTGGCCGCGGGGCCGTCGTGGTGGCCTAGGTCCCAGTGTTCGTCCGGATTGATCGGCGTGCCGCAGCGCCAGCACACGGCGCCGCCGGCGTCTAGGGTGCGCTTGACCTTCTCGCGCGCAACCGCTGGTGGTCGGTCCCGTAGCCCTCTCCGCCGTCGTGAGCTGTCGTCGCGGCGGTGTCCTGCGACGTGTTGATCTGCGGGGCGCGATCTATGCCGGGTCTCCCCGCAACTCGAGCCATGCGCTCAGCACGGCCTCGGGATCACCGTCGCGTTCGTCGGCTTCGCACAGGTCGCGCGCGATGGCCAGCAGTTGGCCAGGAGTCAGCCATGTCAGGGTGTAGTGCCTGGTTTCGGGATCCGCTCCGGCCGCAATAGCTTCCGGTGTTGCCGTGAAAGCGGCGAACAGTTCCAGGAGGCGGTAGTCGTCACCGTCGTCTTCGTCATCCATCGGGGATGCCAGTCGCTGTACGGGCCCTTGGTCTGCCGTCGCTGCCGTCAGCGAGCGTCGCCCACCATTGGGCTATCTGAGCCGCGTCGGCGGAGAGAAGTCGATCGGTGTCGTACCTAAGACCCTGTAGGTCGGTGACCGTGATTTCAACAACGTATCGGCGGCCTGCATCTTGGCTTCGAATGAGCTCACGCGCGGCATATCGATCAGGTCCCCAATACGGGACATGGCGATCGGCGGCGCGCTGCCCCTGATGGCGGCTGGGACAGCGATGCTGTATTTCGCCGTCTTCACGGACCGGAAGGTGACCGTGTCACGCCACGAGATCCGGGTGCACCGTTGGCTCCGTGGCGCTCGAACCGTAGACACCAGTTCGCTCGCCGCAATCGTGCAGTACGGCTGTCGGCTCGTCTTCCTGCCGAGGTTTGGACCGCCGCTGGTGTCAGTGGATGTCGACGATTTTCCGGACGGCATGCCTGCCGCCATCGAAGAACACGTTCGCCTGAAGATCGACCGGTTGGGCGACGTGGACAAAGACGAGCTACGTGCGAGATATCCGCGCAATGCCGAGGAAGCAGCTCAGAAGTACGAATTCGAAGACCAGTGGCGACGTCGCCGTTGGGAATGGTGAGACGGCGTCCGGCTACTGCACTGGATTCGTGAGCGTCGCCAGCCCGTCGCCGAGCTCGCAGCGCACGACGTCACCCGGCTCGATCGGCACCGCGCCCGGCGTGCCCGTCGACAGGATGTCGCCGGGATAGAACGGCATCACCTGGCTGTGGAAGCTGAGAAGTTCAGCGGGCGAGAACGTCATGCCCGCGACGGTGTCCTTGCGGTGCACCGAGCCGTTGTGCACGGTCGCGACCCGCAGGCCCGACAGCTCCCCGTGCGAGAGCACCTCGTCGAGCGTGATCAGGTCGGGCCCGAACGAGAAGAAGGTGGGGTAGTTCTTCACCCGGGTCAGGTATCGCGGGTTCTCCAGCAGGATGGCCTCCGCGGTCTGGTCGAGCACGGGCACCACACCGGCCACGTAGGACATGGCTTCGTCGACGCCGACCTGATAGCAGGGACGTCCGATGACGAGGCCCAGCTCGGCTTCCGCAGTGACGCGGCCGATTCCGGGCGGCACCACGATCGGCTCGTCCGGTCCGATGACGGTGTGATCGCCCTTGATGAACGACGCAGGCGACGTGCGGGGGGCCTGCTCACCGAGGTCGCCGGCATGCGCGCCGTAGTTAAGGCCGATGCCCAGGATCTTGCGCGGTCGTGTCCAGGGAGCGGCGACGGGAGACTGCGGATCGACGCAGGCGGCGTCGTCGACGCCCGTCGCGACTGTCCGGGCGAGCGCGTCGAGCACCCCAACTTCCAGCAGTGACAGCAGATCAGACGGCGCGCTGGCAAGAATTCGGCTGACGCGGGCCAGCCTGCCGTCCGGCAGTGCGACGCAAGCCGTCGGCCGGCCGTCGAGCTGCACAGTGCGGATGCGCATGACAATCCTTTCAGCTAGTCGCGGGGATGACGGGCAAGGTCGCTAAGTGCTTCTCCAACAGCGGGATAAGCGTCTCCGGCAGCGACATCGCAGGCCGCCGCACCCGACCCGAGGCGATGACCCCGCGCCGCCGCAACAGCTCCTTGCGAATCGCCAGGCCCACCTTGGGTTGTCCCTCGAAGTTGGCCAACGGCAGCCACGGCGCCCATGTGTCGCGGGCGGCGTCAAAGCCACCGTCGCGGTACGCCCGTAGCACGGCGGCCAGCGCGGCAGGGTGGCTGAAGCCGGTCATAACGCCTGCCGACCCCGCGGCAAGATCGTCGAGCAGACCCACCCCGCCCAGCCCGCCGAAGACCGGGATGCCCAGCTTCGGCACCAGGTGGGCGATCGCCACGGACGTCGGCGGCGTCTCCGATTTCACCCCGACCGCGAAGGGGCAGGCCGACACGATCGCGATGACCTGATCGTCGGTCACCGTGACGCCCGAGACGACCGGGTAGTCCTGCACGAGGATGCCGATTCCTGTCGCATCGTGCAGGCGCCGCAGCGAGTCCGTTGCGACGGCCGGATCGGCGTCGCCGATCTGAGCCATCAGGGCGACCGGCGGGCGCGGAACCGCGCCGAGCAGCCGACGCGCCTGCGCTACGACCTCATCCGGCTCGCGTTCGGAAAGGCCGAGCACAAACGGCAGGTCGGTGGTCGAGGCGACGGTTTGCGCGACGCTGTTCGCCTCCTCGGGGCTCAGCGACGCCGCCTCGCCGAACACTCCGAGCGCCACCAGACCGATACAACCGTCGGCGGCGAATTCAGCGACCTCATTGCGCAGAGATTCCAGGTCGACGTTGAGATCGTCGTCGAACGGGGTGGCCAAGACTCCCCAAAGGCCTTGTGACAGTGGCTGAGTCATCCGATCACCTTTCGGCATCGATGATCGTGGCGATGTGTTCGGCGATGGCGAGTGCGGATGTCGCCGCAGGCGAAGGCGCATTACGGAGCAGGGTGACTCGGTCGCGGATGCTGATCCGGAAGTCATCGACGAGCCCGCCGTCGGTATCGAGCGCCTGCGCGCGAATCCCGGCGACCCCAGGCACGACATCGTCGTCGTCCAGCTCGGGCACGTAGGCGCGGGCGGCGGCGACGAATCGCCGCTTGCTCAGCGACCCGGACATCTCTCGGATACCGGTGCGCCAGTGGCGGCGGGCGAAGCGCCAGAAGGCGGGTGTGCGTGCCACCTCGATCAAGTCGGGGACGGAGACCTTTCCCCAGGTGTATCCCTCACGAGCCAGGGCGAGTACGGCGTTGGGGCCGATGAGAACCTCACCGTCGACGCGGGGGGTGACGTGCACCCCGAGGAATGGGTAGCGGGGGTCGGGCACCGGGTAGACGAGCCCGTTGACGAGATTGCGACGTCGCGGCTTGAGCGCGTAGTACTCACCGCGGAACGGCATGATCGCCGGGTCACGCCCGTCGCCTGCCATTTCGGCAAGCCGATCGCTCTGCAGTCCACCGCAGACCACGATCCGGTCGAACACGAACGCAGCCGAACCGCTTGCGTCGCGCGCGGTGACCACCACTTCGGTACTGGACGGCTGCAGACCGACGACCTCGTGGCCGAGCAGGATCTTCGCGCCGGCGGCGACCGCATCGGCGGCAAGCGCCTGCGTCACCTCGGCGAAGTCGACAATCGAGGTCGACGGCGAGTGCAGCGCGCCGACGCCGCGGACGTGGGGTTCCAGCTCGCGCAGTTCTTCGGGGCCGATTATTCGAACGCCGGGGACGCCGTTGGCGCGCGCCCGCTGCTCGATGTTGTCCAACCGCGCTCGTTCGACCTCGTCGAGCGCGACCAAGACCTTGCCGCAGGCGATCCGGCGGATGCCGCGGTCCTCGCAGAACTCTTCGAGGAGGCCGACGCCCCTGCGGCACAGCAGTGCCTTGTTGGAACCGGGCTCGTAGTAGAGCCCCGCGTGGACGACGCCGCTGTTGCGACCGGTCTGGTGTGAGGCCAGGCGGTCCTCTTTCTCGAACAGCGTCACGTCGGTATCGGGTCGGCGCTTGAGCATCTCGCGCGCGACGGCCACGCCGACGATGCCACCACCGACGACTGCGACCCGTTCGGTTCTGGGCGGGGCAGGCACTTCGAGGTCTCCGAAGGGTGGGCGGGGTCAGGGCACCACCATTGTGTCGTGGACCTGCTGCAGGTCGTAAGTCGGCCGCCGGCCTAGCTCGGGCTCACCAACAGTCGGGCCGGGCTGCGCCCAAGCACCTGGCGCCAGGGTATGTCCGCCGGATCCTCGGTCAGGCGCAGCGGGGTGTCCGCCGCCAGGACTGCGCGCAACGACTCTTCCACCGAAATCTTGGCCAGGGCAGTACCCAGGCAGTAGTGCGTACCCGCGCCGAAGTTCAGCAGCCTGGCCGTGTCGGGCCGGGTGAAACGGTCGGGGTCGAACTGATCTGGCTCGGGCCACGCCGATTCATCGCGGCAGGCCGCGGCGAGGCATAGAAAGACCATTGAGCCTGCGGGGATCGTCGTGCCGTGTAAGTCGATCGGTGCCAGGGCGGTGCGGGGGATTGCCGGGATGCTCGGCTCGAGGCGCATGGTCTCGGCACTCGCGCTTGCCAGCCGAACCTCGTCCACCTGTACGCCCCTGAGCCGTTCCTGATGCTGAAGGGCCACCAGAGCGCTGCAGGGTATCTGACTCCCGGCCGTATCATGGCCGGCGACAAGCAGATTCGCGATCATATTGACGGTCTCGGTGTGGGTCAGGCGCTCGCCATCCGCCTCGGCGGCGAGCAATGCGGTGACGAGGTCGCTTCCCGGGTCCTCCGCTCGTCGTGTCGTCAAACCGTCGACATAGGTTTGCAGCTCTGTAATTGCCTGCGTCGCGTCCGAGATCTGTTCGGGCGTCATGACGAAGAACACCGGACTCAACGCGTCCGCCCATTGCCTGAATACCTCGACATCCGCGTCTGGTACGCCGAGTAGGCGGCAGATCAGCCGCGTTGCCAACGACGAAAATGCCGTGACAAGGTCTCCGCCCTGCTGCACCGATGCGACTGCCGCTGACGCCATGTCCGCGGCCGGCGCTCGAAGTGCCTCAACGGACCGCGGCGTGAATGCCCGTGATACGAGCGATCGGATCCGACGGTGGTAGTCACCCTCGGTCGTGAACATCAGCGCGCCGTACCAGTCGCGCAGGGGCCCGTCGGCGATGCCCATCATGTCGAACAACGCCAACCCGATTCCGGCAAGCCGCTGGTCGTGAGCGAGCTTTTCGAGGTCGCGATAACGGAGCACCACGGTGGCGCCAGTCAGTTGGTCTGTGGCAAGCGGTCCCTGACTTGCCGCCTGCCCCACGACCTCGTGCAAGTCGGCCGCAAACGACCCGCTCAGATCCACCGATATCGTCGTGTCCCCACCCACGCCTCGGAGTATCGGGCCTTGCGGCAGCAAATTCATCTAAATAGGCGTTTGGAATGAATTTGCAACTCAATGCATAGGCATGCAGAATCGACTGCATGACTTCCGTCGCTGTGGCCGGTGCCAGCGGATATGCCGGCGGCGAGATACTGCGCCTGCTGCTCGGCCACCCCGCCTACGCCGACGGCAGGCTGACCATCGGGGCACTGACGGCCGCCGCCAGCGTCGGCACGACGCTGGCCGAACACCACCCACACCTGCTGCCACTGAGCGGTCGCGTCCTGGAGGCCACCGATACCGAGGTCCTCGCGCGACATGACGTCGTGTTCCTCGGGCTGCCGCACGGCCACTCCGCGACGCTGGCCGAACAATTGAGCGCCGACACCGTGATCGTGGACTGCGGCGCCGACTTCCGGCTCACCGATCCGGCCGCATGGGAGCGGTTTTACGGGTCGGCCCACGCCGGAAGCTGGCCATACGGGCTGCCCGAGCTGCCCGGCTGCCGAGACAGGCTGCGCGGTGCCACCCGGATCGCCGTCCCGGGCTGCTATCCGACCGCGGCCCTGCTGGCGCTGTTGCCCGCGATCGCCGAGGACCTGGTGGAGCCGGCCGTGACCGTCGTCGCCGTCAGCGGCACCTCGGGCGCCGGACGCGCGGCGAAGACCGATCTCCTCGGCGCCGAGGTCATCGGATCGGCCCGCGCGTACAACATCGGCGGCAAGCATCGGCACACACCGGAGATCGCCCAGGGGCTGCGCACCGTCACCGACAAGGACGTGACGGTGTCCTTCACTCCGGTGCTGATACCGACGTCTCGCGGAATCCTGGCGACGTGCACCGCACGCACTGACGCGCCGCTGTCACAACTGCGGGCGGCCTACGAGAAGGCCTATGACGCTGAGCCTTTCGTGCACCTGCTGCCCGAAGGTCAACTTCCGAAGACCGGTGCGGTGATCGGCAGCAATGCCGCCCAGATAGCGGTCGCCGTCGACGATGACGCGGGCGTATTCATCGCGATCGCCGCGATCGACAACCTCGTCAAGGGCACCGGCGGTGCGGCCGTGCAGTCGATGAACCTCGCGCTCGGCTGGCCGGAAACCGAAGGACTCTCGATTGTGGGGGTGGCGCCGTGACCGAAACCGAAGTCGGCACGCGGTTGGTGCGCACCCAGGGTGTCACCGCGCCCGCCGGATTCCGTGCCACCGGTATCGCAGCGGGGATCAAGGCATCGGGCGCGTTGGACCTGGCGCTGGTGTTCAACGAAGGGCCGGACTACGGCGCGGCGGGCGTCTTCACCCGCAATCAGGTCAAGGCCGCACCGGTGCTGTGGACTCAGCAGGTGCTGACGACCGGGCGGCTGCGCGCAGTGGTCCTCAACTCCGGCGGCGCCAACGCTTGCACAGGGACGGGCGGCTTCCAGGACACGCACGCCACCGCCGAGGCCCTCGCCGCGGCATTGTCGGACTGGGGCAGTGACACCGGGGCCGTCGAAATCGCAGTGTGTTCAACGGGTTTGATCGGCGATCGGTTGCCGATGGACCAGGTGCTGTCCGGAATCACGGGGATCGTTCACGAGATGGCAGGCGGCCTGACCGGTGGTGAAGAGGCCGCAAGGGCGATCATGACCACAGACAAAGTGCCGAAACAGGTCGCGTTGCACCACCCCGATAACTGGACCGTCGGCGGGATGGCAAAGGGTGCAGGCATGTTGGCGCCTTCACTGGCGACCATGCTGAGCGTCATCACCACCGACGCCGTCGCCGACGCCGCCGCACTGGACCATGCGTTGCGCCGGGCCAGCGCACTGACGTTCGACCGCCTCGACGTCGACGGCAGCTGCTCGACGAACGACACCATCCTGCTGCTGGCGTCGGGCGCGAGCGAGATCGCGCCGAGCCAGGCCGATCTCGACGAGGCGGTGCGGCGGGTGTGTGACGATCTGTGCGCCCAGCTGCAGGCCGACGCGGAAGGCGTGACGAAGCGAGTCGTCGTCGCCGTCACCGGTGCGGCCAGTGAGGCCGACGCGCTCGCCGCCGCTCGCGTCGTCGCACGTGACAGTCTCGTCAAGACCGCGCTGTTCGGCGCGGACCCCAACTGGGGTCGTGTGCTGGCCGCGGTGGGCATGGCCCCGGTCCGTCTCGATCCCGAGCGGATCAGCGTGTCGTTCAACGGGTCTCCGGTCTGCATCGACGGTGCCGGGGCGCCGGGCGCACGCGAGGTCGACCTGTCGGGTGTCGACATCGAGGTCGCGATCGACCTCGGCGTTGGCAACGACCGCGCCGCGATCCGCACCACCGACCTGTCGCACGCTTACGTCGAAGAGAACTCGGCGTACAGCTCATGACTTCTGCCGATGTCGCCGGCCAGGCGGCTCCACTATCCACCCAGGCCAAGGCCGACGTACTCGCCGCGGCGCTACCGTGGCTCAAGAAGCTGCACGACAAGATCGTTGTGGTCAAGTACGGCGGAAATGCGATGACCGACGACACGCTTCGGCGCGCGTTCGCTGCGGACATGGTTTTTCTGCGTAACTGCGGAATCCATCCGGTCGTCGTGCACGGCGGCGGCCCGCAGATCAGCGCGATGCTGAAACGATTGGGCATCGCAGGCGATTTCAAAGGAGGCTTCCGCGTCACCACACCCGAGGTGCTGGACGTGGCGCGGATGGTGTTGTTCGGTCAGGTGGGGCGCGAACTGGTGAACCTGATCAACGTGCACGGTCCCTACGCCGTCGGCATCACCGGCGAGGATGCACATCTGTTCACCGCGGTGCGACGTAGCGTCACCGTTGACGGGGTGGCCACCGACATCGGCCTCGTCGGCGACGTCGAACGCGTGAACACCGAAGCAGTGCTCGATCTGATTGCCGCAGGACGCATTCCGGTGGTGTCGACCATCGCGCCCGATGCGGACGGCGTCGTGCACAACATCAACGCCGACACCGCCGCGGCGGCGCTGGCAGAAGCGCTGGCCGCCGAGAAGCTGCTGATGCTCACCGACGTCGAGGGCCTCTACACCGAGCTGGCCCGACCGTGGGTCGCTGGTGAGCGAGATCGACGCAGCCGCATTGACGCAGATCTTGCCGACGCTGGAGGCCGGCATGGTGCCGAAGATCGAGGCCTGCTTGCGGGCCGTCGCAGGCGGGGTGCCCAGCGCGCACGTCATCGACGGCCGCGTCGAGCACTGCGTGCTGGTCGAGTTGTTCACCGACGAGGGGGCGGGGACGAAGGTGGTGAAGGCGTGACACCCAGGGGGCAGGAGCGAAGCGACCGGGGGAAGACCATGCGGCAGCGCTGGGAAAGCGTGATGATGAACAACTACGGGACCCCGGCCGTTGCGCTGGCAAGCGGGAACGGCGCCGTGGTCACCGATGTGGACGGCAAGTCCTACCTCGACCTACTCGGCGGCATCGCGGTCAACGTGCTCGGCCACCGCCATCCCGCCGTGATCGCGGCCGTCACCACCCAGATGAACACGCTCGGCCATACATCGAACTTCTACGCGACCGAACCGGGCATCGCACTGGCAGAGGCGCTGGTGGGCCTGCTGGGTGCCGACGCGCGGGTGTTCTTCTGCAACTCCGGCACCGAGGCCAACGAAGTCGCCTTCAAGATCAGTCGGCTGACCGGTCGGACGAAGATCGTTGCCGCACAAGGCGCTTTCCACGGCCGGACGATGGGATCGCTGGCTTTGACCGGGCAACCCGCCAAGCAGGAGCCATTCGCCCCACTGCCCGGCGACGTGGTGCACGTGCCGTACGGCGATGTCGCCGCGCTGGCCGAAGCCATTGACAACACGACCGCTGCCGTCTTCCTCGAGCCGATCATGGGAGAGGCCGGCGTCGTGGTCCCGCCTGACGGCTATCTGGTGGCCGCCAGAGAGCTTTCGACGACGCGCGGCGCTCTGCTCGTCATCGACGAGGTGCAGACCGGGATGGGTCGCACCGGCACGTTCTTCGCCCATCAGCACGACGGCATCACACCCGACATCGTCACCCTGGCCAAGGGGCTCGGCGGTGGGTTGCCGATCGGTGCCTGCATCGCCGTCGGACGGGTCGGTGATCTGTTGACCCCCGGGTTGCACGGCAGCACCTTCGGCGGTAACCCCGTCTGCGCGGCCGCGGCATTGGCAGTGTTGCGAGTGCTGGCCGACGACGACCTGGTCTCCCGCGCCGACGTGCTGGGCAAGACGCTGCATCACGGCATCGAGGCGTTGCGTCACCCGCTCGTCGACCACGTTCGGGGTCGCGGTCTGCTGTGCGGTATCGCGCTGAGCGCCCCCGAAGGCAAGACAGTGGAGGCGGCCGCCCGCGACGCCGGGTTCCTGGTGAATGCCGCTGCGCCCGACCTGATCCGGCTGGCCCCACCACTGGTCATCACCGAGGCACAGATCGCCGAGTTCCTCACCGCCCTGCCCGGTGTGCTGGACAAGGCGGTGTCGTGATGCCGCGCCACTTCCTGCGGGACGACGACCTGTCGCCCGACGAGCAGGCCGAGGTGCTGGCGCTGGCCCGCGAGCTCAAGTCGAATCCGTTCAGCGCCCGGCCACTCGACGGGCCGCGCGGTGTGGCCATCATCTTCGACAAGAACTCCACCCGCACCCGGTTCTCGTTCGAGGTCGGCATCGCACAGCTCGGCGGTCACGCTGTCGTCGTCGACGGTCGCAACACGCAGCTCGGGCGCGAGGAGACGCTGGAGGACACCGGAAAGGTGTTGTCCCGCTATGTCGAAGCGATTGTCTGGCGGACCTTCGGTCAGGAACGTCTCACCGCCATGGCATCCGGGTCGAACGTACCAGTGGTCAACGCGCTATCCGACGAATTCCACCCGTGCCAGGTGCTCGCCGACCTACAGACGCTCGACGAACGCCTGGGCACGTTGAACGGGCTGCGGCTGTCCTACTTCGGCGACGGCGCCAACAACATGGCGCACTCGCTGATGCTCGGCGGGGTTACCGCAGGCATACATGTCACCGTCGCCGCCCCCGCCGGTTTCGAGCCCGACCCGCAGTTCGTCGCGGCCGCCGAGAAACGTGCCGCCGACACTGGCGCCTCGGTGACCTCGACGGCGGATCCGCAGGCGGCCGCTGACGGCGCCGACGTTCTTGTCACCGACACCTGGACGTCGATGGGCCAGGAAGACGACGGACTTGACCGGGTAGGGCCGTTCCGGCCGTTCCAGATCAACGCGGCGCTACTCGCTCGGGCGCAGCGGAATGCGATTGTGCTGCATTGCCTTCCGGCGCACCGCGGGTACGAGATCACCGACGACGTCATCGACGGGCCGCACAGCGCGGTCTGGGACGAGGCCGAGAACCGCTTGCACGCGCAGAAGGCGCTGCTGGTCTGGCTGTTGGAGCGATCATGACGGCAGGCAGGGCGGCTGAGCCACATGTCGTCGGCCGAGCGACTCCGGAGATCAGCAGCACCCGCGCGGGCAGACAGGCGCGCATCGTCGCGATCCTGTCGGCGAATTCGGTGCGCAGCCAAACAGAACTGGCCGCCGTGCTGGCCGCCGAGGGCATCGAGGTCACTCAGGCGACACTGTCGCGAGACCTCGAGGAGCTCGGCGCGGTCAAGCTGCGTGGTGCCGACGGCGGCGTCGGCGTGTACGTGGTGCCCGAGGACGGCAGCCCGGTGCGCGGCGTTTCCGGTGGCACCGAACGGATGTCGCGGCTACTCGGTGACCTGCTGACGTCCACCGATGCCAGCGGCAACCTCGCCGTGCTGCGCACCCCACCCGGTGCCGCGCAGTACCTGGCCAGCGCTATCGACCGCGCCGCCCTGCCGTATGTCGTCGGCACCATCGCCGGCGACGACACCATCTTCGTGGTGGCCCGCGAGCCGATGACCGGCGCGGAACTGGCCGCCACCATCGAGAACCTGTAATAGACCCTCAGACAAGGAGATTGATCACATGTCCGAACGCGTCATCTTGGCGTATTCCGGCGGTCTCGACACCTCCGTGGCGATCAGCTGGATCGGCAAGGAGACCGGCCGCGAAGTCGTGGCGGTGGCAATCGACCTCGGCCAGGGCGGCGAGGACATGGAGATCGTGCGGCAACGGGCGCTGGACTGCGGCGCTGCGGAAGCCGTGGTGATCGACGCGCGCGACGAGTTCGCCAACGAATACTGTCTGCCCGCGATCGAGTCCAACGCGCTCTATATGGACCGCTACCCGCTGGTGTCGGCGCTGAGCCGGCCACTGATCGTCAAGCATCTCGTGGCGGCCGCGCGTGAGTTCGGCGGCGGCATCGTTGCCCACGGTTGCACCGGTAAGGGCAACGATCAAGTGCGCTTCGAGGTCGGCTTCGGTTCGCTCGCACCGGATCTGGAGGTGCTGGCACCGGTCCGCGACTACGCGTGGACGCGGGAGAAGGCGATCGCGTTCGCCGAGGAGAATGCGATTCCGATCAACGTCAGCAAGCGCTCGCCGTTCTCCATCGACCAGAACGTGTGGGGCCGCGCGGTGGAGACCGGCTTCCTCGAGCACCTGTGGAACGCGCCAACCAAGGACGTGTACGAGTACACCGAGGATCCGACCGTCAACTGGAGCTCGCCGGACGAGGTGATCGTCGGATTCGAGCGGGGCGCGCCGGTCTCGATCGACGGCAGGCCGGTGTCCGTGCTGCAGGCCATCGAGGAGCTGAACCGCCGCGGCGGCGAGCAGGGGGTCGGCCGGCTGGACGTCGTGGAGGACCGATTGGTCGGCATCAAGAGCCGCGAAATCTACGAAGCGCCCGGCGCGATGGTGTTGATTACCGCGCATACCGAGTTGGAGCACGTCACCCTGGAACGCGAGGTCGGGCGGTTCAAGCGGCAGACCGACCAGCGCTGGGGCGAGCTGGTTTACGACGGTCTGTGGTACTCGCCGCTGAAGAGGGCGCTGGAAGCGTTCGTCGCCGAAACCCAGGAACATGTGTCCGGCGAGATCCGCATGGTGCTGCACGGTGGACACATCGCCGTCAACGGTCGCCGCAGCGCGGAGTCGCTGTACGACTTCAATCTGGCCACCTACGACGAGGGCGACACCTTCGACCAGTCGTCGGCAAAGGGCTTCGTGCATGTGCACGGTCTGTCGTCGAAGATCGCCGCGCGAAGGGATCTCCAGTGACCTTGTGGGGCGGCAGGTTCGCCGACGGTCCGTCGGACGCGCTGGCAGCACTGAGCAAGTCCACACACTTCGACTGGGTGCTCGCGCCGTACGACGTCACCGCATCGAAGGCGCACGCCCGGGTGTTGTTCCGCGCCGGGCTGCTCACCGAGGAACAGCGTGACGGGCTGCTGGCCGGTCTGGACAGCCTCGGTGAGGATGTCGCCGACGGCAGTTTCCTGCCGGACGTCACCGACGAGGACGTGCACGGCGCGCTGGAGCGTGGGCTGATCGATCGGGTCGGCGATGACCTCGGCGGACGGCTGCGGGCGGGCCGGTCGCGAAACGATCAGGTGGCCACGCTGTTTCGGCTGTGGCTGCGCGACGCGGTTGGGCGGGTCGGTGCGGGCGTGCTCGACGTGGTGTCGGCATTAGCCACCCAGGCGGCCGCGCATCCAACCGCGATCATGCCCGGTAAGACACACCTGCAATCGGCGCAGCCGATCCTGCTCGCCCATCACCTGCTTGCCCACGCGCACCCGCTGCTGCGCGACGTGGACCGACTGATCGACTTCGACGAGCGGGCCGCGGTGTCTCCCTACGGTGCCGGTGCGCTGGCGGGGTCGTCGCTGAGCCTCGACCCGGATGCGATCGCCGAGGAACTCGGATTCAAGGCAGCAGCAGACAATTCGGTAGACGCAACCGCCGCCCGCGACTTCGCCGCCGAGGCCGCATTCGTCTTCACCATGATCGGGGTTGACCTGTCGCGCCTCGCCGAGGACATCATCCTTTGGAGCACAACCGAATTCGGCTACGTGACCCTGCATGACTCATGGTCGACGGGCAGCTCGATCATGCCGCAGAAGAAGAACCCGGACATCGCCGAGTTGGCCCGCGGTAAGTCGGGCAGGTTGATCGGCAACCTGACCGGGCTGTTGGCGACCTTGAAGGCGCAGCCGCTGGCCTACAACCGCGATCTGCAGGAGGACAAGGAACCGGTGTTCGACTCGGTGGCACAGCTGGAGTTGCTGCTGCCCGCGATGGCCGGCCTGGTCGGCACGCTGCGCTTCGACGTCGACCGGATGGCCGAACTGGCCCCGCTCGGCTTCACGCTGGCCACCGATATCGCCGAATGGCTGGTGCGCAGAGGAGTGCCGTTCCGGGTGGCACACGAAGCGGCGGGCGCGGCCGTACGCGCCGCCGAGGCCAGGGGAGTCGGCCTCGAGGACCTTGAAGATGCGGAACTCGCGGACATCCATTCCGAGCTGACACCCGAGGTGCGAGAGGTGCTCACCGTCGAGGGCTCGGTGAACTCACGCGACGCGCGTGGCGGCACCGCGCCGATCCAGGTGGCCAAACAACTCGGTGTTGTTCGCGACACCGCCGACACGCTCCGGGCTCGACTGCGTCGCTAGCCGCTAGCATTCAGCAACATCGAGGGCCAACCCCCCATCGCCGTCGAGCCGACCACCCGATGGAGCCGCTGGTTCTTGCGCTTGAGCTCTGCACAGACGCGACGCGTGGCGCTTCTCCTCGTTCTCGTGGCTACCGCCGCGTTCGGTGGCCTCGACACCGTCGACAAACAGGTCACCCCTTTCAAATCCGGCGAGGAGTTCAGCGACGGCGAATTCACCGTCACCGTCGAGCGCGCCCGGCTGGTCGACGAATTGAAAGGCACCTACGGCTCCGCCAAACCGGGAAAGATCTACCTCGGCGTCGTCGCCACCGTGCGTAACGACGGCACCGTACCCGGACGACTCCGCGATCAGCTGGATCTGCGGGATGTCCCTCAAGAGGAGTTCTTCGGGACCTTCCGATATCGCGACGGTTCAGCGATCCAGACGCTCGGTCCTGGACTCACCGAGCAGTTGGTGTTCGCGTGGCTCCTCCCGGAATCGGCCGCGCAGTCTCTTCAGTCGGTGACTATTCGCATCTGGAAGAAGAAGTACACACAGCTGATGGTCACGTACGGCGGCAAGGAGTGGATCGATACCTACAGCTATGGGCAGATCGTGGTGCCGGTCAAGGAGTCGACGTGAAGCTCAGACTGCCGAAGCGGCGCTCCGCGCTAATCGCCGTCGCGGTGGTCGTCACCGTTGCGGCGGCCGCCGTGGTGTGGCAGAACCTACCGACACCGACGGATGTCCTCGGGCCGTTCGACGTTCACGTTGAGGCGGACGCGCCCGCGACCGGCCGGGCCGTCTCCGCCACCGTGACGAGCGTTCGCATCGCCCCCGAGGTGGACTCCGTCAAGCCTGCGGGGATCTGGGTGGTCGTCGACGCAGCGATGGAAGGAACGCGCAGCACCGAACTGCCACACAGTGAGTTGATCGCCGGGCCCAACACCTACACGCCGACCGATGTGTTCTTCACCACGACGCTGATTGCCGAGATCAGTCCGGGAATAACCCAGCGCGGTTCGTGGGTGTTCGACGTCGCGCCCGCGCTCGTTGCGCCCGGCTCGTCCGAGCCGATGACCCTCCATGTCTGGGTCGGCGACGGGCGGCTGGATTCCCGCCTGGTCATCCGAATACCGCTCGACGGTTCACGATTCAGCAGGGTCGACACGGTCACATTGAAGAAACCGGAGCCGAGTGCCTCATGAGAACACGGCTGTCGGCGCTGTGGGTGCGCAACGTGATCGGGACGATCGTCTCGGCGGCGGCCATCGGTGTGCTCATCTTCACCGGCCTCGGCGAGTCATGGGCCGAGTACTGCCACACGATAGTTCCGGGAGCCGTCGTGCCCGCCGGTCAGAGCGGCGACGCGGAGGGGCTGTCCTGGAAGATCGACGCGATACGTCATCTGAACCAGACCCCGGCCGCCTACGGCCCAAAGCTGCCGCCCGACACCGTGTTAAACGTCATCACCGTCGACCGCGCCGGACCGCTGCCCACAGAGGGGATCTGCAACGGTGTCATCACCGACGGGGAACGCCGGTGGAAGAACGAGGGGATCGGCGGATTTCAGCCGCCGACAACCGACGGGGTCACCACCCTGTGCAGCCAGCCCGGGCTGCTTCAGTTCACCTTCTTGCTGCCGCACGATGCGGTGCCGACGGCGATGGACGTCGTCCAGTTCGACGGCCGGATCACGGTGCGGTTGCTGTTGTAGTTTCGTGTCTCTGCACGTGCTCGAGGCAGTAAGCAACGGTCGACGCGATCAAGCACACCCGCAACGGTTCGACGATTATGTGGGAGACCAATGCGATCGTGTCGGCGGAACCATTCCAGAACGTCAGTGGATGCGGGCCGAAAAGCCATGCGATGAAGCGGAAAAGGTAACCCATGCTGACCTCTGGGTGGTAGAACGCGCCCGCCATGTCCAGCCAGGCCAACGCCAGATAGCCGAAGACGTACAGCGACAACGCAAACACACCGCCGTGCAAGATCAGGCGGGCCGAATCGACGATGTTGCTGTAGTTGCCCATCCGCCCGCGCACCCACGCGAGTGCCTTCTCGCCGAGTGTCTGTGGGACCTGCCACCCGCGCTCGCTGAATCTCTTTTTACCGGCGGCCGCGCGCTCAAAAACCCGGTCGGCGCGGTCGCCCACGACTCGGCGGGCAGCGCCGCGCCAGTCCGGCATGGATACGCCGTAGATGATCCCGGCGACGGCGAGCCATAGCAGCGGGATCGTGGCGCCGCCGAATGCCGTGCGCAATACCGCCATCGCGGCGTCCCACAAGGTTTCCAGCGGCTGAAAACGCGAGAACAAGTCGGCGCGAGTGACGTTGAACCACACGACGATCCGCCGCTCGCCGACCCAGCCCATGGGGTTGATGAGGAGTTGACACCCTGGTTGGCCGCGAAACTCAGGGTGAGGAAGACCCATAGCGCGTCGACATAAACGCGTACCGCGATCATCCAGCCCGGCAGGCTCTCCTTGAACTTGCCGAGGACATAACGCAGGACGAGGGCCGCGGCGATGATCACCCAGGTGACCGTGCTGACCGGAATCTGGTCGGGATGGAGCCCACCGCTCGACTCGCCGGTCGTCGACGCATTGGTCATCGCGGCAGCGACCCGATAGTTCAGCGCGGCAGTCTCGAAATCGAGCCAGTCTTCTGCGAACAGTTTCCATGCCAAATAGATGGCGAAGAACGGCACGATGATATTGGCGAACACGTCGACGCTTCGCGCCGAACGTCGTGGCAGCTCTGCCAATGCGGGAATGGCAGAGCGCAGCACAAGGAACATGGCCGCATATGAGCCGAGCCGGGCCAGGCCGGCGAAAGGCATGATCAGCGAGGCCCAGACGTCGTTGTCCCAGCCGAGCCAGGCGGCCAGCTCGATCGCGCCTTTGCGGCCCAGCCAGCCGAGCAGGTACAGCGCCGCGAGTTGCGGGAAATAGCGCCACCACAGATCGAAAGGCCGAAGCAGGTAGCGCACCGCCACATCGTAAACAGCGACCTACTCGTCGGCGGCGCTAAGCCATGCCTCTTCGAGAGATTCCTTTCGCGCAAGCAGCTCATTGAGCTCGGCGTTGAGCCCACCGACGCGGACATGGTCGGCGGCCGCCTCTGCCATCGACTCGTGCACGGCCGCGATCTGGACCTCGAGTTTGGCGAGTTGCCCTTCGATGCGGGCCATCTCCTTGTCCGTGCGTCGCTCGCGTGCCGACGCTGATTCGGTGCGCTGCGGCTCCGGACGGGTCGGTGCGGTTTCGGTGGCGGCGCGTTCGGCCAGATACTGCTCGATGCCGCCGGGCAACGCGTCGCACCGCCCGCCGCCGGTGAGCGCATAGGTGACGTCTGTGACGCGCTCGAGGAAGTACCTGTCGTGGGTGACGACGATCAGCGTGCCGGGCCAGTCGTCCAGGTAGTCCTCGATGACATTCAGCGTGTCGATGTCGAGGTCGTTGGTCGGTTCGTCCAGCAGCAGCACGTTCGGTTCGTCGAGCAGGATGCGCAGGAACTGAAGCCGACGTCGCTCACCGCCCGACAGGTCGGCCAGCCGGGTCGTCAGCTTGTCGCCGATGAATCCGAAGTCTTTCAACAAGGTGTCGGCGCTGATCTCACGCCCGCCCGCCAATTGGCTGATGCGACGGCGGTTCTCGACGGCGTCGATCACCCGTTCGGCACCCGGCAGCTCGGCCAGCGCCTGACTGAGATAGCCGATCTGCAGCGTGGTGCCGCGCTTGATTGTGCCTGCGGCGGGCTCCAGTTCGCCGGCGAGCAGCCGCAGCACCGACGTCTTGCCGCTGCCGTTGACACCGACCAGCCCGATCCGCGCACCGGGGCCGATCGACCAGTCGATCCGGTCGAGAATCGTGCGATCGCCGACGTCCAACCGCAGCCGGTGCAGATCGAAGACGTCCTTGCCCAGCCGGGTGGTGGCGAAGCGTTGCAGCACAAGCGAATCACGCGGTGGTGGCTCGTTGGCGATCAACTCGTTGGCCGCCTGGATGCGAAACTTCGGTTTCGACGTCCGGGCGGGCGGGCCGCGGCGCAGCCACGCCAACTCCTTGCGCATCAGGTTCCTACGCCGAGCTTCCGTGCCGGCGGCCAACCGCATCCGCTCGGCACGGGCAAGGACGTAGGCGGCGTATCCGCCGTCGTACGGGTCGATGGTGCCGTTGTGCACCTCCCACGTCCTGGTGGTGACCGCATCGAGGAACCAGCGGTCGTGGCTGACCACCACCAGGGCCTCCGACCGTAGCCCGGACAGGTGGCCGGCCAACCAACCGATCACCTCGACGTCGAGATGGTTGGTGGGCTCGTCGAGCACCAGGACGTCGTGTCCGGCCAGCAGCACCGCGGCAAGTGCCACCCGGCGCCGCTCACCTCCGCTGAGGTCGCCCACGCCGCTGTCCAGGTCGACCTCGGCCAGCAGATGTTGGACCACGGTGCGGGTGTCGGGTTCTGCGGCCCAGATGTGGTCGGGCCGTCCACCGACGATGACCTCGCGGACGGTGGAGTCGGCGGCGAAGTCGTCGGTCTGGTGCAGATAGCCCACCGACAATCCCGACGTGTGGGTGACGCGCCCGGAATCCGGCTCGTGGGTTCCGGTCAGGACCTGCAGCAAGGTGGTCTTGCCGTCGCCGTTGCGCCCGACGACCCCGATCGCGTCTCCTTCGTCGACGCCAAGGCTCACCGCGTCCAGCAGTGTGCGGGTCCCGTAGCCGACCGTCGCGCGTTCGACGTTGATCAAGTTCGCCATCAGCCGCCGATCATAGGTCGGCGCTATGCCATGATGACGAGGTCAATCGGGGGATTGGGCGTCAAAGGGGAGTGGCCGGTCGTGGATCTTTCGGCAGTTACCGGGCCTGTGGGCCGGTTGATGGCCACCGCGCAAAATGGCCTCGAAGTGCTGCGATACGGCGGTTTGGAGACCGGCGCCGTGCCGTCGCCGTTCCAGATCGTGGAAACTGTGCCGATGTACCGGCTGCGCCGGTACTTCCCGCCCGATACCCGGCCCGGCGCGACACCATCGGGGCCGCCGGTGCTGATGGTGCACCCGATGATGATGTCGGCCGACATGTGGGACGTCACCCGCCACGAGGGTGCCGTCGGGATTCTGCACGATTCGGGAATCGACCCGTGGGTCATCGACTTCGGCGAACCCGACAAGGTCGAGGGCGGTATGCAACGCAACTTGGCCGACCACGTCGTCGCGTTGAGCGAAGCCATCGACACCGTCAAGGAGGTCACCGGCCGCGACGTCCACCTGGCCGGCTACTCGCAGGGCGGCATGTTCGCCTACCAGACCGCGGCGTATCGCCGGTCGAAAGACCTGGCCAGCATCATCGGCTTCGGGTCGCCGGTCGACACGTTGGCCGCCCTGCCGATGAACCTGCCCGCCGGCCTCGCCGCCGGTGCCGCGGACTTCATGGCCGACCACGTCTTCAGTCGCATCGACATCCCCAGCTGGCTCGCGCGCACCGGGTTCCAGATGCTCGACCCGATCAAGACCGCCCAGTCGCGCATCGACTTCCTGCGCCAGCTGCACGACCGCGAGGCGCTGTTGCCCCGCGAGCAGCAGCGGCGGTTCCTGGCGTCCGAGGGTTGGATCGCCTGGTCCGGTCCGGCGATCGCAGAGCTGCTCAAACAGTTCATCGCGCACAACCGGATGATGACCGGCGGCTTCGCCATCCACGGAGAGCTGGTGACGCTCAGCGACATCCACTGTCCGGTGCTGGCCGTCGTCGGCGAGGTCGACGACATCGGCCAGCCGGCGTCGGTGCGTGGCATCAAGCGCGCAGCCCCGCAGGCCGATGTATACGAATACCTCATCCGCACAGGCCATTTCGGCCTGGTCGTCGGATCGAAGGCCGCCACCCAGACCTGGCCGACGGTGGCCCAGTGGGTCAAGTCGGTAGATGGCGATGCCGACCTGCCCGAGGGTGTGACGCCGATGGCGCTGCAACCGGCCGAACACAGCGAGAGCGGAGTTCCGTTCGCGTCCCGGTTGGCACACGGTGCGACCGCGGCCGGCGAGATGGCCTTCACCCTGGCGCGGACCGCAGCCGATGCCGTGGTCGCGGCGAACAAGTCGGCACGGACGCTGGCTGTCGAGACCGTTCGCACCCTGCCGAGGCTGGCCCGGCTTGGTCAGATCAACGATCACACCCGGATCTCGCTCGGCCGGATCATGTCCGAGCAGGCCCGCGGTGCGCCGACCGGCGAATGCCTGCTGTTCGACGGGCGCGTCCACACCTACGAGGCGGTCGACCGCCGCATCAACAACGTCGTGCGCGGCCTGATCGAGGTCGGTGTTCGGCAGGGCGCCCATGTCGGTGTGTTGATGGAGACGCGGCCCAGCGCGCTGGTGGCGATCGCGGCGTTGTCCCGCCTCGGGGCGGTGGCCGTGCTGATGCCCCCCGACGCCGACCTTCCGACGGCGGCGCGGCTCGGCGCGGCCTCCGAGATCATCGCCGACCCGAGCTACCTCGAAGCGGCCCGCAAACTGCCGATGCGGGTGCTGGTGCTCGGTGGCGGCGAGTCGCGTGAACTGCATGTGCCCGACAACGCCGATGTGGTCGACATGGAGAAGATCGACCCCGACGAGGTGGACATGCCCGGCTGGTACCGGCCCAACCCGGCGCTCGCGCGCGACTTGGCCTTCGTCGCGTTCAGCACGGTGGGCGGCCAGCTGGTCGCCCGCCAGATCACGAACTACCGGTGGGCACTGTCCGCGCTCGGCACCGCGTCGGCAGCCAATCTGGGCCATGGCGACACCGTGTACTGCCTGACTCCGTTGCACCACCAGTCCGGGCTGCTGGTGAGCCTCGGCGGTGCAGTCGTCGGCGGAGCCCGGATCGCGTTGTCGCGCGAGCTGCGGCCCGACCGGTTCATGCAGGAGATCCGCCAGTACGGCGTGACCGTGGTGTCCTACACGTGGGCGATGCTGCGCGAGGTCATCGACGATCCGTCGTTCGTGCCGACCGGCAATCACCCGGTCCGGCTGTTCATCGGCTCGGGCATGCCGACTGGGCTGTGGAAACGCGTGGTCGACATATTCGCGCCTGCCCGCGTCGTCGAATTCTTCGCCACCACAGATGGCCAGGCCGTGCTGGCGAACGTGTCCGGCGCCAAGGTCGGCAGCAAGGGCAGGGCACTGCCCGGCGGCGGAGAAGTCGAACTCGCGGCTTACGACGCCGACGACGACCTCATCCTGGAGGACGACCGCGGCTTCGTGCGCAAGGCCGACACGAACGAGGTCGGTGTCATGCTGGCCCATCCGCGCGGTCCGATCGACCCGACGGCGTCGGTCAAGCGTGGTGTCTTCGCCCCGGCCGACACCTGGGTATCCACCGAGTATCTGTTCCGGCGTGACCAGGACGGCGACTACTGGCTGGTGGACAACCGCAGCATGGTGATCCGCACCGACCGTGGCCCGGTGTACGCCTCGACGGTCAACGACGCCGTCGGCGGGATCGACGCGGTGGACATGGCGGTGACGTACCCGGTCGAGGCACGCGGCCAGCGGATCGCGGTGACCGCGTTGGCGCTGCGCCCGGGGGGCAGCGTTGCCGCAGGCGACCTGTCCGAGGCGCTTTCGGACCTTCCGGTCGGTGCGGCGCCCGACATCGTGCATGTGGTCCCCGACATGGCGCTCAGTGCGTCCTATCGGCCCCTCGTCAGCCCGCTGCGCGCCGACGGGATTCCGAAGGCGTCGCGTAACGCCTGGTATCTAGATCCGGATACCAATAAGTACAAACGACTTACGGTCGCGGTACGCGCGGAGATCGCGGACGCCGGGCACTGAGGCCGTGCTGGGCGTTCGACTCACTGTTAGGCTCGCTGGGACCATTGCACTGGAGGATCGATGACATCGCAGAACGGTTGGCGTCGCCTTACAGCCGCCTTGGCCGGCGGCGCGATCGCAGGCGCTCTCATCGTCGGTGCCGGCGCGCCGACGGCACTGGCCGCACCGGCGGATGACGGCAGCACGGACACCGAAGCCCCCGCAGCGCCGCCGATGACGGGCGATGAGGCGCTCGCCATCATCCAGCAGGACTACGACACGGGTGCGGGCGGCGGCCAGCTCTCGCAGTTGATCCACGAGGTGCTGGTACTGCGCAACCTCGGCTTCAGGCCGTCCAACGCGAACAAGGCGGCTATCCAGGAGGCGCTGGACCACCGGCCGAACCAGGGCCCGCTGGTGGAGGCTCTCAAGTCGACGATCGCCTACCAGCGCAGGATCCAGGCGCAGGCTTCGGCGCAGCAGGCACCAGGCGCCAACCCCGGCTTCGCGATCGGCGGCGCGCCTGCGCCCTTCGGCCAGGGTGGCGCCATCATGGGCGGCCCCGGCGGCTCATCGGTCAACATGCCGGCCGGCTGACCGCTTGCTGTGCTCGACGAAAAGCTGCTGAACATCCTGGTCTGCCCCGAGGACCGTGGGCCACTCCTGCTGATCGGCAACGATGAGCTGCTCTACAACCCGAGGCTGCGTCGCGGCTACCGCATCGAGGATGGAATCCCCGTGCTCCTGGTTGACCAGGCCGTCGCCGTGACGGATGACGCCGAACACGAAGGCCTGCTGGGCCGTGCGAAGTCGGCAGACGCCGGTGGCCAGGTTTCCTGACGGATTTCTCTGGGGGGTGGCGACGGCTGCCCACCAGGTCGAAGGCAACAACATCGCCTGCGACTCCTGGTTGATGGAGCATCTGCCCGACTCGATCTACCGGGAGCCGAGCGGCGATGCGGTCGACTTTTATCACCGCTATCCCGACGACATCGCGGTCATTGCAGCCCTGGGCCTGAACGCATTTCGGTTCGGCGTCGAGTGGGCGCGGGTGGAGCCGGAAATGGGTGAGATCTCCGCCGCGGCGCTCGACCACTACTCACGGATGGTGGACACCTGCCTGGGCCATGGCATCGAGCCGGTGGTCACACTGCATCACTTCACCAGTCCCCAGTGGCTCATCCGGCACAACGGCGGCTGGCGCAGCCCGGACACTGCGGCGCGTTTCGCCGACTACGCCGGCGTTCTGATGGCTCGACTCGGCGACCGCGTGTCGTGGGTGTGCACGATCAACGAGGCCAACGCACCGCTCCTCATGGCGGGCAGCGGCCTACTCCCGGAATCGGAGCGCAACAAACTGGCTTCCTCGATGACATCGGCGGCCAAGGCGTTTGGTGTCGCGGAGGACGAGTTCTGTCCATTCTTTCCCGGCGCCACCGACGACAAGGCCATCGCGGTCGTCGGGCAGGCGCACCGAATGGCGGTCGACAGCGTGCACGGCGTCGCGCCAGCGGCGCGCGTGGGAATCACGCTTTCGCTGCAGGAGGTGACCGCCGAACCCGGCGGCGAGCAGACCGCGGATGCGGTCGACGAGTTCATCAACCGCCGATTTCTGCGTGAAATGGGTTCGGTGGGTGATTTCGTCGGTGTGCAGACCTACACCCGCATCACCTTCGACAAGGACGGGCTGAAGCGTCCGGTGGGTCAGGTCTCCGACAACGGTCTAGAGGTGGTGCCTGCGGCCCTGACCGCGACGTGCCGTCAGGCGCACGACGTCACCGGGCTCCCGGTGCTCGTGACCGAGCACGGCGTGGACTTCGATGACGCCAACGACGGGTTACGCGCCGCGTTGATCGAGGATGCGCTGAGGGCATTGGCGCCGGCGATCGCCGACGGACTCGACGTGCGCGGATATCTGCACTGGACGTTGGTCGACAACTTCGAATGGTTCAACGGCTATCACGGCCACTTCGGGCTGTTGGGCAACGACCGCACCAGGCAGCGGCGGTGGATCAGGCCGAGCGCAGTCCGATACGGAGCGATCGCGCGGGCCAACGGCTTCGATGCCTAGCCGAGGCCGGGCAGGTCGCCGGTGAGATAGCGCTGCAGATTCGGCGCGATGGTCTCGGCAATCTGCTCGACCGGCAGTGACTTGAACGGGTCCAACTCGAGGATGTAGCGCGCCATCACCACGCCGACCAACTGCGACGCCACGAACTGGACGCGGATCCGTCCACTGCCTACGGGGTTGTCGACGCGCGACCCGACCTCTGCTGCGATGACCTCCTGCAGGAATGTCCGAACTAACGAGACATCGTTACCGGCCAGGATCGACCGTAGGGTCGCGATGAATCCCTTTCCGAGCTCGGAATCCCACAACGGCAACAGGATCGACGGCAGCGTGTAGCCGATTTGTTCGACGGGGACGTCCCGGATTGGGCCGAGCACCGCCATCGGGTCGATGGGGATGTGGATCGCAGCGGCGAACAACTGAGTCTTGGTGCCGAAGTAGTGATGCACCAATGCGGGGTCCACATCGGCGGCCGCCGCGATGGACCTAATCGAAGTCTTGTCGATACCATTGCGGGCGAAGAGGTCTCGTGCGCTGACCAAGATCCGTTCACGGGTGTCGGACGTCCCAGGCGGTCGCCCGGGACGCTTGCGGTCAGTGTTGGTCGTCAAGGCGGTTACGGTGTCCTTCTCCGTAGCGTGGCGGCGGCCAGGCACAGCGCCACCACTGCGAATCCGATCACCACAATGATGTCCCGCAATGCGATCGCCGTCAGATCCGGGTAGGCGCCCACCTGCTGCAACGCCTCAAGAGCGTAGCTGGCTGGCAGCACATTGCTGATCCATTGCAGCCAATCGGGCAGCACCTCGCGCGGCACGATGATCC
Source organism: uncultured Actinomycetota bacterium (assembly GCA_963713225.1). GTDB lineage: Bacteria > Actinomycetota > Actinomycetes > Mycobacteriales > Mycobacteriaceae > Mycobacterium. The sequence goes on from CAVQLB010000012.1 coordinate 914,803, forward strand.
CGCACAGCAGCAGCTGTGGTGCGATCACCACCGGCATGAACTGGACGGCCTGGAACTCTGTTCGCGCGAAGGCGCTGCACAGCAGGCCAAGACCGACACCGAGTACTGCGTTGATGATCGCGATGATGAACACCAGGATCGGGCTGCCCTTGGTGTCGAGACCCAGGAGCCAGAACGACACGACGCACGCGAGCGTGGCTTGCGCCGCCGCCGCGATGGAGAACGCGGTGCCGTAGGCGGCCAGCAGGTCCAGTCGACGCAGGGGCGTGGTCAGGATCCGTTCCAGCGTTCCCGAAACACGTTCGCGCTGCATCGTTATCGACGTGATGAGGAACATCACGATCAACGGGAAAACGCCGAGCATGATCAGGCACGCGCCGTTGAACGGGGACGGAGTGCCTGGCCGATGCGGGGCGTTCTGGAACATGAAGTACATCAGCGTGATGATCAGGCTCGGCACCACGAGGATCATCGCGACGCTGCGGTGATCCGCCGCGAGCTGGCGCAGTATCCGCCCGGTGGTGGCGAAGTAAGCCTGCGGGCTCAGCCGGCCGCGGCTGCGGTGCTGTGCCGGATGACGGACAGAAACGCTTCCTCCAGTGACTGACATCCGGTGTCCTCTCGTAGTTTCGTCGGTGTGGTGTGGGCGAGTAGGTGACCGTCGCGCATGAGGAGCAGGTCGCCACAGTGATCGGCCTCGTCCATGACATGGCTCGAGACCAGCAATGTCGTTCCACGCCGGGCTAATTGATGGAACTGTTCCCACAGCTCGACGCGCAGCACGGGGTCGAGGCCAATGGTGGGCTCGTCCAGCACCAACAGGTCCGGGGCCGCCACCAGTGCACATGCCAGTGATGCGCGTGTGCGTTGGCCACCGGATAGGTTGCCGCACAGAGCCGTTCGGTGGTCATCCAGTCCGACCGTGGAGACAGCTTGGTCGGCCGCGGTGGCGTCCATGCCGTAGAGCGAGGCGAAGTAGCGCACGTTGTCGATGATCCGCAGATCGTCGTAGATGGTCGCGTCCTGCGGCATGTAGCCGACTCGCTTCCGCAGGGGAGCGGAGCCGGCGGTCTGTCCGAGCACGGTGACGGTTCCAGCGGTGATGATCTGGGTCCCCACAATGCTGCGCATCAGCGTGGTCTTGCCGCAGCCCGATGGCCCGAGCAGACCGGTGATGGTTCCGCGGGCGATCTGGACCGACAGGTCGTGGATCGCGGGGCGCTTACCTCGGACGACCCGCAGGTGGTCGACGACGATGACCGGGTCAATGCCCCGTCGCAATAATTCATCGCTCGATGAAGTCATCATGTGGTGAATACTGCTCCCCGCAGTTGGGTGTGTCAAGCATCGCGGGCAGAATCGCCCCGGTGGCCGCGAAATCGCTTTCCGTCGACCCGGTCGCGGCGGCCCGTCAGCTTCTTGGAGCAACACTGATCGGCCGTGGGGTCAGCGCCATGATCGTCGAGGTCGAGGCGTACGGGGGCCCACCCGACGGACCGTGGCCCGATGCCGCGTCACATTCCTTCCGGGGTCGGGGTGGGCGCAATGCCGTCATGTTCGGCCCGGCGGGTCGTCTCTACACCTACAGAAGCCACGGCATCCACGTCTGCGCCAACGTGGTGTGCGGTGATGACGGGGTCGCAGGTGCGGTGCTGCTACGGGCCGCCGCAGTGGAGTCCGGTCTCGATACCGCGGGGCAGCGCCGCGGCGACTCGGTTCGCCCGGCGGCACTGGCCCGCGGTCCCGGCAACCTGTGCTCGGCGATGGGAATCACCATGGACGACAACGGGATCGATCTCTTCGATGCGGGTAGTCCGGTCCAGATAAAAGCAGCGGAGTGCGCACCCCGCCGCAGACGGTCCACGCGTCGGTGTCAGTCAGGCAGCCGACCGGCCATGGCGGTTCTGGCTGGCGGGACGTCCGGAAGTCTCGCTGTACCGTCGCAGTCCGCGGGCACCCGCGCCCGGTCGGAGCGACTAGTACGGGAAGATCAACGCCATGGGAACGTCGAACATCCTCGACGAGTTGGAGTGGCGTGGGCTGATAGCGCAGTCCACGGACCGGGACGCGCTGGCTGAGCAACTGGCCGCCGGACCCGTCACCGTCTATTCGGGGTTCGACCCGACCGCTGCCAGCCTGCACGCCGGGCATCTGATCCCGCTGCTCACCCTGCGTCGCTTCCAACAGGCGGGCCACCGGCCGATCGTGCTGGCCGGCGGCGCGACCGGCATGATCGGCGATCCCAGGGACACCGGCGAACGCACGTTGAACAACGCCGCCACCGTCGCCGAGTGGACCGACCGCATCCGGGGCCAGCTCGAGCGGTTCGTTGATTTCGACGACTCACCGTCGGGCGCCGTCGTCGAGAACAACCTGACGTGGACCGGCGATCTGCGGGCGATCGAGTTTCTCCGCGACATCGGCAAGCACTTCTCGGTCAACGTGATGCTCGACCGCGACACGGTGAGGCGGCGCCTGGAGGGCGAGGGCATTTCCTACACCGAGTTCAGTTACATGCTGTTGCAGGCCAACGACTACGTCGAGCTGCACAAGCGCTACGGGTGCACGTTGCAGATAGGCGGCTCCGACCAGTGGGGCAACATCATCGCCGGGGTGCGCCTGGTGCGCCAGATGCAGGGCGCCACGGTGCATGCGCTGACCACGCCGCTGGTCACCGACTCGGAGGGCAACAAGTTCGGGAAGTCGACCGGAGGCGGCAACCTGTGGCTGGACCCGGAGATGACCAGCCCCTACGCCTGGTACCAGTACTTCATCAATACCGCAGACGCGGACGTGATCCCGTACTTGAAGTGGTTCACCTTCTTATCGGCCGACGAACTGGCCGAACTCGAGCAGGCCACGGCCGACCGGCCACATGAGCGTGGCGCCCAGCGCAGGCTCGCGCAGGAGCTCACCACTCTGGTTCATGGGGAGGCACAGTGCGCAGGTGTCGAACACGCCAGCCAGGCGCTGTTCGGGCGTGGGGAGCTCTCGCAACTGGACGAGCCGACGCTCGCGGCCGCGCTACGTGAGGCCAGCAATAACCACGTCGCCGGCCTGAAGCCAGGAGGCCCGGACGGAATCATCGACCTGCTGGTCGCGAGCGGGTTGGCGGACAGCAAGGGCGCCGCGCGGCGGACTGTCGCCGAGGGCGGCGCCTACGTCAACAACGTCCGGGTGGAGTCTGACGACTGGACACCACAGCCGTCGGACTTCCTCCACGACCGGTGGTTGGTGCTGCGGCGCGGCAAGCGGAATATCGCTGGCGTCCAACGCGTTGGATGATGTGTCGGAGTCGACGCACGGCTGCGCACGCGAGGAGCGAGTGTTGGTCAGTGCGCGCGAGGGCGGAAGACCGAAACGCACCGCCCATCAGCCCATTTGACTCCGACTTTTCCCTCACGTAACTTGTTGAAGTCGTCGCGACGCGGTTCGCCGCAGAGCGCGACGGCGTCCCAGAGGGAAGCACCACTTCGGTGGGTTCCTGACCGTCCGCACTACTAGTACGCGGCCCTGTGCCGCGGGCTGGCTGCGCGGTCGGAACGGGTGTGTTGTTTGAGAACTCAATAGTGTGTTTGGTGGTTTTTTAGTTTGTTGTTTTTTTGTTTTGGTTGCGCCTTCTTTTTCCCGTTTGGGGGTGTGACTGTTTTTTATGCCAGTTTTTGACTGGTTGCTTGGTCAGATTTTTCTGAAATGCCTGTTAAAGGTTTTGTTTGGAGAGTTTGATTCTGGCTCAGGACGAACGCTGGCGGCGTGCTTAACACATGCAAGTCGAACGGTAAGGCCCTTCGGGGTACACGAGTGGCGAACGGGTGAGTAACACGTGGGTGATCTGCCCTGCACTTTGGGATAAGCCTGGGAAACTGGGTCTAATACCGAATACACCTTGCTGGCTGCATGGCCTGGTGGGGGAAAGCTTTTGCGGTGTGGGATGGGCCCGCGGCCTATCAGCTTGTTGGTGGGGTGATGGCCTACCAAGGCGACGACGGGTAGCCGGCCTGAGAGGGTGTCCGGCCACACTGGGACTGAGATACGGCCCAGACTCCTACGGGAGGCAGCAGTGGGGAATATTGCACAATGGGCGCAAGCCTGATGCAGCGACGCCGCGTGGGGGATGACGGCCTTCGGGTTGTAAACCTCTTTCAGTACAGACGAAGCGTAAGTGACGGTATGTACAGAAGAAGCACCGGCCAACTACGTGCCAGCAGCCGCGGTAATACGTAGGGTGCGAGCGTTGTCCGGAATTACTGGGCGTAAAGAGCTCGTAGGTGGTTTGTCGCGTTGTTCGTGAAAACCGGAGGCTCAACCTCTGGCGTGCGGGCGATACGGGCAGACTTGAGTACTGCAGGGGAGACTGGAATTCCTGGTGTAGCGGTGGAATGCGCAGATATCAGGAGGAACACCGGTGGCGAAGGCGGGTCTCTGGGCAGTAACTGACGCTGAGGAGCGAAAGCGTGGGGAGCGAACAGGATTAGATACCCTGGTAGTCCACGCCGTAAACGGTGGGTACTAGGTGTGGGTTTCCTTCCTTGGGATCCGTGCCGTAGCTAACGCATTAAGTACCCCGCCTGGGGAGTACGGCCGCAAGGCTAAAACTCAAAGAAATTGACGGGGGCCCGCACAAGCGGCGGAGCATGTGGATTAATTCGATGCAACGCGAAGAACCTTACCTGGGTTTGACATGCACAGGACGTGTCTAGAGATAGGCATTCCCTTGTGGCCTGTGTGCAGGTGGTGCATGGCTGTCGTCAGCTCGTGTCGTGAGATGTTGGGTTAAGTCCCGCAACGAGCGCAACCCTTGTCTCATGTTGCCAGCACGTAATGGTGGGGACTCGTGAGAGACTGCCGGGGTCAACTCGGAGGAAGGTGGGGATGACGTCAAGTCATCATGCCCCTTATGTCCAGGGCTTCACACATGCTACAATGGCCGGTACAAAGGGCTGCGATGCCGTGAGGTGGAGCGAATCCTTGGTAAAGCCGGTCTCAGTTCGGATCGGGGTCTGCAACTCGACCCCGTGAAGTCGGAGTCGCTAGTAATCGCAGATCAGCAACGCTGCGGTGAATACGTTCCCGGGCCTTGTACACACCGCCCGTCACGTCATGAAAGTCGGTAACACCCGAAGCCGGTGGCCTAACCCCTTGTGGGAGGGAGCCGTCGAAGGTGGGATCGGCGATTGGGACGAAGTCGTAACAAGGTAGCCGTACCGGAAGGTGCGGCTGGATCACCTCCTTTCTAAGGAGCACCACGAGACCCATGGCCGGCCCGCATCGCGCGGATCACCGTGACCTGGGCGAATCGTTGGATGGCCCGTCACCTGTAGTGGGTGGGGGTCTGGTGCAACAACAAACGTCGCCGCTGGTGGGGAAACACCGGCGGCAGGAAAATTCATCGGACACACTATTGGGCTTTGAGACAACAAGCCCGCTATCTCTTCGTCCCGTTTGTGGGAAACCGGGGATAGGGATCAGTTGTCGCCTCGTCTTTGGTGGTGGGGTGTGGTGTTTGATTTGTGGATAGTGGTTGCGAGCATCTAAGCAGCAAGTGGGCATGCTCTGGTGGGATCCCTTCTTTTGGGGGGGTTTGGCTGGGGTGTGCTTGTGTTGTTTGATGTGCAATTTCAGAGTTTTTTAACTCGAATAGTTTTTGGTTTTTTGTGTTGTAAGTGTTTTAGGGCGCATGGTGGATGCCTTGGCACTGAGAGCCGATGAAGGACGTGGGAGGCTGCGTTATGCCTCGGGGAGCTGTCAACCGAGCGTGGATCCGAGGATGTCCGAATGGGGAAACCCGGCGCGAGTGATGTCGCGTCACCCGGCACTGAATATATAGGTGTCGGGGGGTAACGCGGGGAAGTGAAACATCTCAGTACCCGTAGGAAGAGAAAACAATTGTGATTCCGTGAGTAGTGGCGAGCGAAAGCGGAGGATGGCTAAACCGTGTGCATGTGATACCCGGCGGGGGTTGTGTGTGCGGTGTTGTGGGGTCTGTGTTCTCTCACCCGCCGGTGAGGGCAGCAGTCAGAAAATGAGTGTGTTAGTCGAAGTGGCCTGGGATGGTCTGCCGTAGCGGGTGAGAGCCCCGTAGACGAAAACACCTCATCTGTTGTCGCAGTGTCCCCGAGTAGCAGCGGGCCCGTGGAATCTGCTGTGAATCTGCCGGGACCACCCGGTAAGCCTGAATACTTCTCAGTGACCGATAGCGGATTAGTACCGTGAGGGAATGGTGAAAAGTACCCCGGGAGGGGAGTGAAAGAGTACCTGAAACCGTGTGCCTACAAGCCGTCAGAGCCCTCCACTTCTGTGGTGGGGTGATGGCGTGCCTTTTGAAGAATGAGCCTGCGAGTCAGGGACATGTCGCGAGGTTAACCCGTGGTGGGGTAGCCGCAGCGAAAGCGAGTCTGAATAGGGCGTATCCCCATTTGGTTGGGGTGTAGTGGTGTGTTCTGGACCCGAAGCGGAGTGATCTACCCATGGCCAGGGTGAAGCAGCAGTAAGATGTTGTGGAGGCCCGAACCCACTTAGGTTGAAGACTGAGGGGATGAGTTGTGGGTAGGGGTGAAAGGCCAATCAAACTCCGTGATAGCTGGTTCTCCCCGAAATGCATTTAGGTGCAGCGTTGCGTGTTTCTTGCCGGAGGTAGAGCTACTGGATGGCCAATGGGCCTTACAAGGTTACTGACGTCAGCCAAACTCCGAATGCCGGTAAGTCATAGCGTGGCAGTGAGACGGCGGGGGATAAGCTCCGTGCGTCGAGAGGGAAACAGCCCAGATCGCCGGCTAAGGCCCCTAAGCGTGTGCTAAGTGGAAAAGGATGTGCAGTCGCGAAGACAACCAGGAGGTTGGCTTAGAAGCAGCCACCCTTGAAAGAGTGCGTAATAGCTCACTGGTCAAGTGATTGTGCGCCGATAATGTAGCGGGGCTCAAGCACACCGCCGAAGCCGCGGCAATCAACCTTGTGGTTGATTGGGTAGGGGAGCGTCCTGCATCCGGTGAAGCCACCGAGTGATCGAGTGGTGGAGGGTGTGGGAGTGAGAATGCAGGCATGAGTAGCGATAAGGCAAGTGAGAACCTTGCCCGCCGAAAGACCAAGGGTTCCTGGGCCAGGCCAGTCCGCCCAGGGTGAGTCGGGACCTAAGGCGAGGCCGACAGGCGTAGTCGATGGACAACGGGTTGATATTCCCGTACCCGTGTGTGCGCGTCCCTGATGAATCAGTTCTGCTAACCACCCAAACGAACACCGATCCGATCCCTTCGGGAAAGCGACGGGGTTCTGCTGCGTGGGACCCGGACTGGTAGTAGTCAAGCGATGGGGTGACGCAGGAAGGTAGCCGTACCAGTCAGTGGTAATACTGGGGCAAACCGGTAGGGAGAACGATAGGCAAATCCGTCGTTCATTAATCCTGAGAGGTGATGCATAGCCGAGTGAGGTGAATTCGGTGATCCTATGCTGCCAAGAAAAGCCTCTAGTGAGTACACACACGGCCCGTACCCCAAACCAACACAGGTGGTCAGGTAGAGAATACCGAGGCGTACGAGTGAACTATGGTTAAGGAACTCGGCAAAATGCCCCCGTAACTTCGGGAGAAGGGGGACCCTGCACCGTCAACACCCTTGCGGTGGGCAGCGGTGGGGGGTGGCACAAACCAGTGAGAAGCGACTGTTTACTAAAAACACAGGTCCGTGCGAAGTCGCAAGACGATGTATACGGACTGACGCCTGCCCGGTGCTGGAAGGTTAAGAGGACCTGTTAACCCCGCAAGGGGTGAAGCGGAGAATTTAAGCCCCAGTAAACGGCGGTGGTAACTATAACCATCCTAAGGTAGCGAAATTCCTTGTCGGGTAAGTTCCGACCTGCACGAATGGCGTAACGACTTCTCAGCTGTCTCAACCATAGACTCGGCGAAATTGCACTACGAGTAAAGATGCTCGTTACGCGCGGCAGGACGAAAAGACCCCGGGACCTTTACTACAACTTGGTATTGGCGCTCGATACGGTTTGTGTAGGATAGGTGGGAGACTATGAAGCGATCACGCCAGTGATTGTGGAGTCGTTGTTGAAATACCACTCTGACCGTATTGGGCCTCTAACCTCGAACCGTATATCCGGTTCAGGAACAGTGCCTGGTGGGTAGTTTAACTGGGGCGGTTGCCTCCTAAAATGTAACGGAGGCGCCCAAAGGTTCCCTCAACCTGGACGGCAATCAGGTGTTGAGTGCAAGTGCACAAGGGAGCTTGACTGCGAGACAGACACGTCAAGCAGGGACGAAAGTCGGGACTAGTGATCCGGCACCCCCGAGTGGAAGGGGTGTCGCTCAACGGATAAAAGGTACCCCGGGGATAACAGGCTGATCTTCCCCAAGAGTCCATATCGACGGGATGGTTTGGCACCTCGATGTCGGCTCGTCGCATCCTGGGGCTGGAGCAGGTCCCAAGGGTTGGGCTGTTCGCCCATTAAAGCGGCACGCGAGCTGGGTTTAGAACGTCGTGAGACAGTTCGGTCTCTATCCGCCGCGCGCGTCAGAAGCTTGAGGAAACCTGTCCCTAGTACGAGAGGACCGGGACGGACGAACCTCTGGTCCACCAGTTGTCCCACCAGGGGCACCGCTGGATAGCCACGTTCGGACAGGATAACCGCTGAAAGCATCTAAGCGGGAAACCCCCTCCAAGACCAGGCTTCTCACCCATACAAGTGGGATAAGGCCCCCCGCAGACCACGGGATCAATAGACCAGACCTACAAACACAGCAATGTGCGCAGGGAACTGGCACTAACCGGCCGAAAACTTACACACAAAACCCGCAACCACAACCACACAATCACACAAACCACACCCCACCACCAAACACACCATCACCACAACAAGTGAATAAAGTTACGGCGGAAATAGCGACAGGGAAACGCCCGGACCCATCCCGAACCCGGAAGCTAAGCCTGCCAGCGCCGATGATACTACCCAACCCGGGTGGAAAAGTAGGACACCGCCGAACACAACATAAGCCCTTTGCCCCCCAAAACACTTGGGGGGCAAAGGCATATCTAGGCACAACACATCGGTGACGAATTGGCGAATGGTGCACTCCCACGGCCTTCCGCGGCGGGCCGTATCCTGGCACGAGGCTTCATAGCGAAAGGTTCGAGTGGTCGACAATAGAGCAGGTGGCGGACGCCGTCCGTCCCACGGTGGTACCGGGGGCATTCCCGGCAGCAACAAGGGCGGCCCGCGAGGCGGACCACGTCAGCGGACGGCGCCGCGCACATCGGGTCCCAATCGCGCCCGCAGCGCCCAGCCGGCATCGGCGTCTGAGGGGTCACCGGACGGTGGAGGCCCGACGCTGCCGCCGGCCATCGAAGCCCGACAGCTGTCCCCCGAAATCCGCCGCGAACTCACCACTTTGGACCGCAATACCGCCGACTTCGTCGCACGCCACCTCGTGGCGGCGGGCGACCTGCTCGACGATGACCCGGAGGCCGCCCTGGAACATGCCCGGGCCGCGCGGGCCAGGTCGGGACGCATCGCGGCCGTGCGTGAAGCCGTCGGTATCGCGGCCTACCACTGCGGCGATTGGGCGCAGGCACTCGCCGAACTGCGTGCCGCCCGCAGGTTGGGCAGTAAGTCGCCGCTGCTGCCGATGATCGCCGATTGCGAACGCGGTGTCGGCCGTCCCGAGCGTGCCATCGAGTTGGCCCGCAGTCCCGAGGCCACGCAGCTCAGCGGCGACGATGCAGACGAACTGCGCATCGTCGTTGCCGGCGCTCGCTCCGACTTGGGGCAGAATGACCAAGCCCTGGCGATACTGTCCACGCCGACACTCGATCCGACACGCACAGGGACGACCGTTGCCCGCCTGTTCTACGCATACGCCGAAACGCTGCTCGCACTAGGCAAAGAGGACGAAGCTCTGCAGTGGTTCATCAACGCCGCAGCAGCAGACATCGAGAGCGTAACCGACGCCGAAGAGCGGATCACGGAGCTCGCCTGACGTGACGACCCTTGTGCAAGAACACGATTGCCTGCTTCTCGATCTGGACGGAACGGTATTCCGGGGCCACGAAGCCACACCTGGCGCCGTCGACACGCTGGCCGCTGTCACCGCCCGCACCTTGTACGTCACCAACAATGCTTCGCGCGGACCCAGCGAGGTTGCCCAGCACCTACGGGCAATGGGTTTCGCCGCGACGCCCGACGACGTCGTCACCAGCGCGCAGAGCGCCGCGCAACTGCTGGCGAGGCGGCTACCGGTCGGGGCGGCGGTGCTGGTCGTCGGCACCGAATCGCTGGCGGCCGAGATCGGAAACGTCGGCCTCAAACCGGTCCGATTGTGGTCCGACGACCCCGTCGCCGTCGTTCAAGGTCATTCGCCCGAGACCGCATGGCCCGACCTGGCCGAGGCTGCCCTGGCCATCCGGGGCAACGCGTTATGGGTCGCGGCCAACGTCGACCGAACACTGCCCTCCGAACGGGGACTACTCCCCGGAAACGGCTCGATGGTCGCGGCCTTGGAGGCGGCAACCGACCGTGAGCCGACGGTCGCAGGAAAGCCGCAGCCCACCCTGCTGACAGATGCGTTGTCCCGCGGCAACTTTCGCACACCGCTGGTCGTGGGTGATCGACTCGACACCGACATCGCCGGCGCCAACGCCGCCGGCCTGCCCAGCCTATTGGTGCTCAGCGGGGTCAGCACCGCGGCCGAGGCCGTGCGGGCAGTCATCGGCGAGCGGCCGAACTACATCGCCGCGGACCTTCGATCGTTGTATGACCGCGCCGATCTTCTCCGGGTCGGACCACACCAGGCCTGGCGCGTCGAGATCGGCGAGGCAGCGGTGACCGTTCACAACACCGGCAGCGAGCCGAGGGATTCGCTGACGGTGGTGAGGGCCACCGCCAACGCGGTGTGGAACTCGAACCTCAGCGGGCAGCCTTTCGCGATCGTCGCGGGCGACTACATCGCCCGAAGGGCGCTCGAGCGGTGGTCCCTGCTGACGCCGCCCGATCGACTAGCGTGAACACCGATATGAGTACCGAACCTGACGAGATCCGCGCCCGGATCGCGTCGTTGCTGGCAGGACTGCCCGATGTTGATAGCGCCGACCCCGGCGACGTCGACATCGACAGCCTGGCCGCGCGGCTGGAGGAGGCGCACGACCTGTTGGTGTTTGCGCTGGAGGCGGTCGAGAAGGGGCCGGCAGCCTCAGAGACCGCGGACGGGTGAGCGCAGGTGACGCGGCGCGCTCGTGTTGACGCCGAGCTGGTGCGGCGCGGGTTGGCGCGCTCGCGGCAGCAGGCCGCGGAACTGATCGGCGCGGGTCGGGTCAGCATCGACGGGATGCCGGCGGCCAAGCCCGCGACGGCGATCGCATTGAGCGCGTCGCTCACGGTCGATACGGCCGACGAACGCTCATGGGTCTCCCGCGGTGCGCACAAGCTCATCGGGGCGCTTGAGGCGTTCAGCATTTCGGTAACCGACGCACGCTGCCTGGATGCCGGTGCCTCGACCGGCGGGTTTACCGAGGTGCTGCTCGACCGGGGTGCCCGTCAGGTGGTCGCCGTGGACGTCGGATACGGGCAGCTGGCGTGGACGCTGCGCTCGGACGAACGGGTGACGGTTCTGGAACGCACCAACGTGCGCGAGCTGACACCGGCGGCCATCGGGGGAGCGGTCGATATCGTCGTCGCCGACCTGTCCTTCATCTCTCTGTCGACGGTGTTGCCCGCGCTGGTTTCGTGCGCGTCGGACGACGCCGATATCGTTCCCATGGTGAAACCACAGTTCGAGGTCGGCAAGGATCGTGTCGGCGCAGGCGGTGTCGTGTCGGATCCGCAGTTGCGCATCGGCGCCGTCCTCGCGGTGGCAGGCCGGGCCGCCGAACTGCGCTGGCACACCGTTGGTGTCACCGCCAGCCCCCTGCCCGGGCCGTCCGGGAACGTCGAATACTTTCTGCACCTGCGTACCCGGCCGGATCATCCGCTGACGGGCGACGAGCTGGAGCGCGCCGTGGAGTGCGCCGTCATCGAGGGGCCCCAGTGATGGCTGAACGCACGATTCTGTTGGTGGTGCACACCGGGCGCGACGAGGCCACCGAGACGGCCCGGAGGGTGGAGAAGGTGCTCGGCGACAACGGTATTGGCCTGCGGGTGCTGTCCGCGGAGGCAGTCGACCGTGGACCGGTGCAATTGCCACCGGACGATATGCGCGGAATGGGCGCCGGAATCGAGGTCGTCGACGCCGATGAACGCGCGGCCGAGGGGTGTGAGCTCGTCCTGGTCCTGGGAGGTGACGGGACCTTCCTGCGCGCAGCAGAGCTCGCCCGCAATGTCGAGATACCGGTGCTCGGCGTCAATCTCGGCCGCATCGGCTTCCTCGCCGAAGCCGAGGCCGACTCGATCGACACGGTGCTCGACCATGTCATCAACCATGACTACGCCGTCGAGGAGCGGATGACGCTCGACGTCGTCGTGCGGGTAGAAGGCCGGATCGTCAATCGCGGCTGGGCGCTGAACGAAGCCAGCCTGGAGAAGGGCCCACGCCTGGGTGTGCTCGGCGCGGTCCTGGAGGTCGACGGCAGGCCCGTATCGGCGTTCGGATGCGACGGTGTGCTCGTCGCGACGCCGACCGGCTCCACGGCGTGGGCGTTCTCCGCAGGCGGCCCCATCGTATGGCCGGATCTGGAAGCGATCCTGGTGGTGCCCAACAACGCTCACGCCCTGTTCGCGCGGCCGATGGTCACCAGCCCCGACGCCGCCATCGCGATCGAGGTCGAGGCGGACGGCCATGACGCGCTGGTGTTTTGCGACGGCCGCCGCGAGATGGCGGTGCCCGCCGGAGGCCGACTCGAGGTGACGCGCTGCGGCACGCCGCTGAAATGGGTGCGGCTGGACGGCGCCCCGTTCACCGACCGCCTGGTGCGCAAATTCCGGCTGCCGGTCACGGGTTGGCGCGGGCAGTAGTGCTCTCCGAGATCCGTATCGAGTCGCTGGGCGCGATCAGCACGGCGACCGCCGAGTTCGACCGCGGACTGACCGTGCTGACCGGCGAGACGGGCACCGGGAAAACGATGGTCGTCACCGGCCTGCACCTTCTCGGCGGTGCGCGTGCCGATGCGACCCGGATCCGGTCGGGCGCCCACCGGGCCGTTATCGAAGGCCGTTTCAGCACAGCCGACCTCGCCGATGGAGTCTCTGCTCAGGTCGACGAGATTCTCGATGCGTCCGGAGCGGATCGCGACGAAGACGGCAGCGTCATCGCCGCACGATCGGTCAGCCGCGACGGCCCGTCCCGTGCATACCTCGGTGGCCGTAGCGTTCCCGCGAAGTCGTTGAGTACCTTCACCACTGAGCTGCTCACCCTGCACGGCCAGAACGACCAGTTGCGCCTGATGCGCGGCGACGAACAGCGGGCCGCACTGGACCGCTTCGCCGACGTCGGAGTGTTGCTCCAGCGGTATCGCACGGTGCGGGAGTCATGGCAGGCCGCTCGGCGCGACCTTGCCGACAGAACCCAGCGGGCAAGGGAATTGGCGCAAGAGGCCGACCGGCTGAAGTTCGGCCTGGGAGAGATCGATGCGGTCGATCCGCGGCCGGGAGAGGATGACGCGCTCGTCGACGACATCCGGCGGTTGTCGGAGCTCGACGCGTTGCGCGAAGCCGCGCAGGCCGCGCGCTCCGCGTTGTCGGGTGCGCTCGACGACGCCGCAGAAATCGACACGACATCGGCAGCCCACGCCGTCGGGCAGGCCAAATCAGCACTGGAGGCCACCGACGATAACGCGTTGCGGGCGTTGGGGGAGCGGCTTGCAGAGGCGATGGCCGTCGTCGGTGACGTATCAACCGAGCTCGGTCGCTATCTGACCGAATTGCCCAGCGACACAAGCACTTTAGAGACAAAGTTGGCGAGGCAGAGTGAACTGAGGGTGCTGACCCGCAAGTACGCCGCCGACATCGACGCTGTGCTGGCGTGGGCGCGGGAGTCGCGTGATCGCCTCGCAAAGTTGGATGTCTCCGAGGAGACTCTTGCCGGGTTGGAACACCAGGTTGCCGAGCTGGAAAGCGAACTAGTCGCCGCTGCAATCGAACTCGGCAAGGCGCGCACCAAGGCGGCCAAGGGGCTTGCCAAGGCGGTGACGGCGGAGCTGTCCGGACTGGCGATGGCGGATGCCGAGTTCACTGTCGCAGTGTCACCGCTGACCATTCGTGGTGACGACAGCGCCCCGATCACGCTCCCGTCGGGTGCGACCGTGCACGCGGGTTCCGACGGTGCAGACGCCATCGAGTTCGGCTTTTCCGCGCACCGGGGGACCGACGTGCTGCCGCTGACCAAGAGCGCGTCCGGCGGCGAGCTGTCTCGGGTGATGCTGGCGCTCGAGGTCGTCCTCGCCGCGTCCGCCGAAGGCACCACGATGGTTTTCGACGAGGTCGACGCGGGCGTCGGCGGGCGCGCCGCGGTGCAGATCGGAAGGCGGCTGGCGCGGCTGGCGCGCACCCACCAGGTCATCGTCGTCACGCATCTGCCGCAGGTCGCCGCCTACGCCGACATTCATCTCGTCGTCGACAGCGCGGGCCGCAACAAGGCCAGCGGTGTGCGTCGGCTCGACGACGAGGATCGCGTCGCCGAGCTCGCCCGCATGCTTGCCGGGCTCGGCGATTCGGACAGCGGACGGGCCCACGCCCGCGAGCTCCTCGGCGCGGCGCAAGACGACCGCGCGACGGCGTCGTAGTCTGTTGCGGGTGTGACAGAAGGCAACTTCTGAGGCTGATGTTACGGCGCGCCTCCACCTTTACTTGGGGGTTCCCCGACAGAATCGCCCCATGAAGATGTCTTCGCTGCTATCCCGTACTGCCAGCTCACGGCCGGGCATCACCGGCACGGCCCGTGTGGATCGCGACATCGATCGGCTGCTGCGGCGCGTCGGACCAGGAGACATCGTGGTGATCGACGCGCTGGATCTCGACCGCATCACCGCCGATGCGCTGGTCGAAGCCGATATCGCCGCCGTGGTCAACGCATCGCCATCGATTTCCGGCCGCTACCCCAATCTGGGGCCCGAGGTGCTGGTGAACAACGGTGTCACGCTGATCGACGAGGCCGGCCCTGAGGTGTTCAAGCGCGTCAAGGACGGTGCGCGAGTCCGGCTGTACGACGGCGGCGTCTACGCGGGCGACCGCAGGCTCGTCCGCGGCACCGAGCGGACCGACGACGAAATCCACAATCTGATGCACGAGGCCAAGAGCGGTCTGGTCGCTCACCTCGAGGCGTTCGCAGGCAACACCATCGAGTTCATCCGCAGTGAAAGCCCGCTGCTGATCGACGGCATCGGCATCCCCGACATCGACGTCGACCTCCATCGCCGCCATGTCGTGATCGTGGCCGAGGAACCCGACGCCGCCTACGACCTGAAGGCCCTCAAACCGTTCATCAAGGAGTACCAACCGGTGCTGATCGGCGTCGGAAGCGGCGCGGACGTGCTGCGCAAGGGCGGCTACCGGCCATCAATCATCGTCGGCGACCCGGAACGCATCAGCGCCGAGGTGTTGCGCTGTGGTGCGCAGGTCGTGCTGCCTGCCGACGCCGACGGGCATGCCGCCGGACTCGAGCGCATCCAAGACCTCGGAGTGGGAGCGATGACGTTCCCGGCGGCGGGATCGGCGGCCGACCTTGCGCTGCTGCTCGCCGACCACCACGGGGCCTCGCTCATCGTCACCGCGGGCCACACCGCGAGCATCGAAGAGTTCTTCGATCGGTCCCGTCAGCACAGCAACCCGTCGACCTTCCTGACCCGGCTCAAGGTGGGCGAGAAGTTGGTGGACGCCAAGGCCGTTGCAACGCTGTACCGAAGCCGGGTTTCCGGTGGCGCCATCGCCATGCTGGTGCTGGCCATGTTGATCGCCGTCATCGTCGCGCTGTGGGTGTCGCGGGCCGACGGTGCGCTGATCGACTGGGTCGTCGACTACTGGAACCGCTTCTCGCTGTGGGTCCAAGGCTGGATCACCTAGGAGTGTGACGCCGTGATATCCCTACGAACTCATGCGATTTCACTGGCCGCGGTGTTTCTCGCTCTTGCCATCGGGGTGGCACTTGGGTCGGGGCTGCTGTCGAACACCGTGCTCTCCGGCCTCCGCGACGACAAGCAGGAGCTGCAGAACCAGATCAACGGGCTAACCGAGCAGAAGAACGCGGTCAACGAAAAACTCTCTGCTGCGGGTGAATTCGACTCCCAGATGTCACCGCGAATCCTGCGGGACACGATGGCGGGCAAGTCTGTCGTGGTGTTCCGCACCCCCGACGCGGAGGACGACGACGTCGACGGGCTGTCGCGGATGGTGGAGCAGGCCGGCGGCGCGGTGACCGGGACGGTGTCGCTGACCGAAGAGTTCGTCGATGCGAATTCTGCCGAGAAGCTCCTCTCGGTGGTGAACTCGCCGATCGTGCCCGCAGGGGCCCAGCTGAACACCAAGTCGGTGGATCAAGGTTCGCAGGCCGGCGACCTTCTGGGCATCACGCTGCTGATCAACAGGGACCCCAAAGCCCCGCCGGTCAACGACCAGGACCGAGACACCGTGCTGACCGCGCTGCGCGACACCGGATTCATCACCTACGGAACCGAGCGAATCGGCGCGGCCAACGCCGCCCTGGTCGTCACCGGAGGCGGTCTGGGCGACGACGGGGGGAACAGGGGAGCCACGGTCGCCCGTTTCGCTGCGGGCCTGGCTCCACACGGTTCTGGCACCGTCATCGCAGGCCGTGACGGGTCCGCCTCCGGGACCGCCGCGGTGGCCGTCACCAGGTCAGACGCCGGGTTGACAACCGCTGTCAGCACCGTCGACGACGTCGACGTGGCGTCCGGCCGGATCACCGCGGTATTGGCGCTGCAGGACCTGATCAACGGAGGACGATCCGGCCAGTACGGCGTCGGGCAGAGCGCAACGGCGGTAACACTCCCGCAATAGGAACCGTCGGCGCGTCAGCGACGGCTTGTCGGGGTCGGTGTTAGGGTGGGGTTCCGTGGGTCGGCAGGCCCCAAGCTAGGAAATCGCCTAGAAAAGTAAGCCCTGCCCGTCGTCACGGAGGTCGCTCTTGCCAGCGTTACGCAAGCACCCGCAAAGGGCCACCAAGCATCTCTTCGTCAGTGGCGGCGTCGTTTCCTCGCTCGGTAAGGGCCTCACCGCGTCGAGCCTCGGCCAGCTACTGACCGCCCGTGGTCTGCAGGTCACCATGCAGAAGCTCGATCCCTACCTCAACGTCGATCCTGGCACCATGAACCCGTTCCAGCACGGCGAGGTGTTCGTTACCGAGGACGGCGCCGAAACCGATCTCGACGTCGGGCATTACGAGCGTTTTCTCGACCGGAACCTGTCCGGATCGGCGAATGTGACTACCGGGCAAGTGTATTCGTCGGTAATCGCGAAGGAGCGCCGCGGCGAATATCTCGGCGACACCGTCCAGGTCATCCCGCACATCACCGATGAGATCAAGAGCCGGATCCTGGCGATGGCGGCTCCGGATGAGGAGGGCCGACGGCCCGACATCGTGATCACGGAGATCGGCGGCACCGTCGGCGATATCGAGTCTCTTCCGTTCCTCGAGGCAGCCAGGCAGGTGCGCCACGAGGTCGGCCGCGAGAACTGCTTCTTCCTGCACTGCTCGTTGGTGCCCTTCATGGCGCCGTCGGGTGAGTTGAAGACCAAACCCACCCAGCACTCGGTCGCCGCGCTTCGCAGCATCGGCATCTCGCCCGACGCGCTGATCCTGCGCTGCGACCGCGACGTGCCCGAACCCCTGAAGAACAAGATCGCCCTGATGTGCGACGTAGACATCGACGGTGTGATCTCCACCCCCGATGCACCGTCGATCTACGACATCCCCAAGGTGCTGCACCGCGAGGAACTCGACGCCTACGTGGTGCGCAGGCTCAACCTGCCGTTCCGTGACGTCGACTGGACGCAGTGGAACGACCTGCTCGAGCGAGTGCACGAGCCCCATGAAACTGTGCGGATCGCATTGGTGGGCAAGTACATCGACCTTTCCGACGCTTACCTGTCGGTGGCTGAGGCCCTGCGCGCAGGCGGCTTCAAGCACCGCGCGAAGGTCGAGATGCGGTGGGTAGCCTCCGACGACTGCGAAACCGACAGCGGTGCGGCGGCGGTGCTCAGCGACGTGCATGCCGTGCTGATCCCAGGTGGCTTCGGCATTCGGGGGATCGAAGGCAAGATCGGCGCGATCCGCTACGCGCGCAAGCGCGGCCTGCCGGTGCTGGGTCTGTGCCTGGGCCTGCAGTGCATCGTCATCGAGGCGGCCCGGGCGGTCGGGCTCAGCGGGGCGAATTCTGCGGAGTTCGACCCCGGCACCCCAGATCCGGTCATCTCCACGATGGCTGATCAGCGCGAAGCCGTCGCCGGCGAGGCCGACCTCGGCGGCACCATGCGGCTCGGCGCCTATCCCGCGGTACTCGAGTCGGATTCCGTTGTGGCGCAGGCGTATGGGACCACCGAGGTGTCCGAGAGGCACAGGCATCGGTACGAGGTCAACAACTCCTACCGCGACAGGATCGCCGAAAGCGGTCTGAGGTTCTCCGGCACGTCGCCCGACGGGCACCTGGTGGAGTTCGTCGAGTACGCCCCCGATGTCCATCCGTTCCTGGTGGGGACCCAGGCGCACCCGGAGTTGAAGAGTCGCCCCACCCGGCCGCACCCGCTGTTTGCGGCTTTCATCGGGGCGGCGCTGGACTACAAGGCCGGCGAGCGGTTGCCGGTGGAGATCCCCGAGCAGCGAGCGAACGGAGCCGAGCACCCGGACAACACGGGGCCAGCGCTCCAGGATGGCTCCCGGGAAAAATCCGACGTCCGTGGCTGAACACGATTTCGCGACTGCCGACTCCGAAACCCTATACGTCGGAAAGATTTTCGCATTACGTGCCGACGAGGTGCGCATGCCCGGCGGGAACACCGCCAGACGTGAAGTCGTCGAGCACTACGGAGCGGTGGCCGTCCTTGCGATCGACGACGACGACAACGTCGTCATGGTCTATCAGTACCGGCACCCGGTCGGCAGGCGGCTGTGGGAGCTGCCTGCGGGGCTGCTCGACATGGGTGGCGAGCCGCCACACGGTCACGGCCGCACGCGAACTCAAGGAAGAGGCCGGATTGTCCGCGCAGAACTGGCGCGTCCTCGTCGACCTGGTCAGTGCCCCGGGATTCAGCGACGAGAGTGTGCGGGTGTACCTCGCCACCGGCCTGTCCGACGTCGGCAGGCCCGAGGCCCACGATGAGGAGGCCGACCTGGCGGTGCGGTGGTTCCCACTCGACGACGCGGTGCGGATGACGCTGCGCGGCGAGATCGTCAACGCCATTGCGGTGAGCGGAATTCTGGCCGCGCATTCAGCGCGGGGCGACTTCGACTCGTTGCGTCCCGTCGATGCCGGCTGGGTCGACAAGCCGAGCGCATTGACGACCCGGAAGGACCACGCATGACGACGTTCTTTTTTTCCGCGCGGTTCTCGACGACCAGCTGCAGGGCTACCTCGACCACCTGACGATCGAGCGTGGGGTCGCCACCAACACGCTGAGCTCCTATCGACGCGATCTACGGCGCTATGCCGAGCACCTCACCCTTCGCGGCGTCGACGACCTGGCCAAGGTCACCGAGACTGACGTGAGTGATTTCCTGGCCGCCCTGCGCCGTGGCGACGCTGACACGGGTGCGACTCCGCTGTCGGCGGTGTCGGCGGCGCGCGCGCTGATCGCAGTCCGGGGGTTGCACCGCTTCGCCGCCGCCGAGGGGATCGCCGAACTCGACGTGGCCCGCGCCGTCAAGCCGCCGACGCCGAGCAGGCGGTTGCCCAAGAGCCTCACCGTCGACGAGGTGCTGGCCCTGTTGGAAAGTGCCGGCGGCGACAGTGAATCGGACGGGCCGCTGACGCTGCGGAACCGGACGCTGCTCGAGCTCCTGTATTCAACCGGCGCGCGGATCTCCGAGGCGGTCGGGCTCGATGTCGATGACGTCGATACCCACGCCCGCTCGGTGCTGCTGCGCGGCAAGGGGGGAAAGCAGCGGCTGGTACCGATCGGTCGGCCAGCGGTGACCGCACTGGATGCCTACCTGGTGCGCGGGCGGCCGGAACTGGCCCGGCGCGGCAAGGGCACGCCTGCGATCTTCCTCAACGCGCGCGGTGGTCGGCTGTCGCGGCAAAGCGCGTGGCAGGTGCTGCAGGACACCGCGGAGCGGGCGGGCATCACCGCCGCGGTTTCTCCGCACACGCTGCGGCACTCCTTCGCCACCCATCTGCTGGATGGCGGCGCCGACGTCCGCGTGGTGCAGGAACTGCTCGGCCACGCATCCGTCACCACCACGCAGATCTACACCCTTGTCACCGTGCACGCGCTGCGGGAGGTCTGGGCCGGCGCTCACCCGCGGGCGCGCTAGTACGTCAACCCAGATATGTCGACTCGAGCACCAGATCAGGGAATACCGATCCATACTCGCCGTGCGTCTTGTGTTCCACGGTCTGCCAGGTCTTGCCTTGCTGGTCGCGCATACCCGCGCGGTACTTGGGCGCTCCGGGAATCTTCACGTTGTCGGCGACCACGATCGTGCCAGGGTGCAGCCAGCCCCGATCGACGATACTCTGCAGATCGGCCAGGTAGGCGTTTTTGTCGTGGTCGAGGAAAACGAAATCCACAGCGCCAGTGGTGAAGCCGTGTTCGTTGACCAACGCATCCAGCGTGCGTCCACCATCTCCGATAGTGCCGACCACGCACGTTACCCGGTCGGCAACGCCGGCGTGCGCCCAGATGCGACGGGCGTTGTCGGCATTGGCCTCGGCGAGTTCGACCGAGTAGACCTTGGCGGTGGGGGCGGCCGCCGCGATTCGCAATGCGCCGTAGCCGCAGTACGTCCCCAATTCCAGTGCAAGTGTTGGGTCTGAGCGCCGCACCGCGGCATCCAGAAGCTTGCCCTTCTCGTCACCGACATTGATGAGGAACGATTCCTCATAGGCGAATCGGTCGATGGCGTTGAGTGCGTCCGTGACGTCGCCCTTGCGGGCATTCGCGAGAACATAGTCCACCGCCGCGGCTTCGCGTCCGTCGCCGATCTGTCCCGTCTTGGTGAGCTTGCCGCTTGCAGCGGCCATTCGCCAGAACGACCAGCGCAATAGGGGGACACGTTGTTTCAGCCCCATTTCCGGACCACCTCCAGGTTGATCGGTCGGCTCGGTACGGCCGCAACGCCACGCGGAATTGAACGCGGCAGGCGGGACCGCCTTGCAGCCGGAAGCCGAAGTTCGACTTTGGTCAGGATGGTTCCCAAGACGATCGCCAGTTCCAGGGCGGCGAACGCGGACCCGGGACAGCGCCGATGTCCGTAGCCGAATGGTGAGTACTCAGCTGGCGGGGGTTTACGGGTAACGAACCGATTCGGATCGAACCGCCCGGGATCCGGCCAGACTTGCGGATCGGAATGTAGGGCAGGCAGAGCTACGCCGACGATGTCGCCGGCGCTTCGCGAGGTTTTCCATGCCTCTATCGGACATTTCAACTGGCGCACGACGATGGACACCGTCGGATGCATCCGGAGCGTTTCGGAGATGACGGCGCCCAGGTAGGGGAGCTTGGACATCCGCTCAGGGCTGGGATCGTGAGCCAATTCGTCGAGGACCTTCCGCCGAACGGCGTCGTCGGCGTGGATGTGGAAGAGCGCCCACGCAAGAGTGGTCGCCGACGTCTCGTGGCCCGAAACCAATAGCGTGCGTAGCTGCTGCTGGACTTCGTCATCGCTGCGCCGACCGACTTTGTCGTCGGCGAGCAGGACGCTGAGCACGTCGTTGTAGCCTTCGGTACCGGTGCGTCGCCGCGCGGTGATCTGTTCGGACAGCATGGCGTCCAACTGGACCCGCCGCTCGGAGAACCGCCGCCACGGACCCAGGCCGAACGGGGCCCGCCGCAGCGCAGGGAAGAACATAAACGGCGCAATGTAGTTGCGCATCATCGCTTTCACCACGCGGACGTACTCGCCGCAACGCTCTTCGTCCGCGATACCGAACACTGCCCGCACGATGATCTGCAGTGTGATGGACTGAGACGCGTCCCGCGCGTCCACCGTGGCTCCTGGATGCCACGCAGCGACTACGTCTTCGGCGGCCTTAGCCATCACGTCGGTATACCGGCGAATGCGCTCGCCGTGCAGGGCGGGCAGAAAGCGCGCCCGTTCGTTCTTATGGGGTTGCCCGTCGAGCAGGATGATCGATCCCGCACCGACGACCGGCTCGATTGGGTTTGGCATCGGGGGAGTGAACGCCGCCGCAGGGATGGAGAGGAACTCACGGACGTCGCTGGGATGAGCTGCGAACAGAACATCGCCGAAACCCGGGATTGGCATGTGAAACGCCTTGCCGTCCCTGGCTCTTCGGCGGAAGTAGGCCTCCGCGTCGTACCAGGCTGCGATCTTGTGCCCGACGCGGAAGCGTAGCCTCGCTCCTGGTCGCGTCATATCACACCCGTAGCGACTGACTTTCCGATCGCCTTCAGCACGGCCTGGGTGGATGTGCGATTTCCGATTGTGATGCGCACCCCGCCGTCGCCGTACGCCCGGACTTGAAGGCCGGTGTCTTCGAACGCTTCGCACCACGGCCGCCCGCTCGGCGGAAGGTAGACAAAATTCGCGTGGGAATCGGTGCTGCGAACTCCGATGGCTCGCAACCGCAGACGCAGGCGCGTTCGCTCGGCGGTGATCATGCGGATGCGTTTCCGTAGTTCGCCTTCTGCACGATAGGAAGCCGCAACCGCCGCAAGGCTGGCAATGTTGGTGCCAAATGGGAGCTGCATTCTCCACAGAGTGCGTGCCATATCTGGTGAGCAGTAGGCGTATCCGGTGCGCATTCCGGCAAGACCATATGCCTTGGAAAATGTGCGCACGACGACGACATTTGGGAACTGCCGCACCAGGGTGCCGACGTTGAAACGTAGGCACGGTGCAACGAACTCGACGTACGCCTCATCCAATAAGACCACGGTGTCTTTGGGGACCCGCCGCAGAAAGCGTCGTATCGCGGCGACGGACTCGACAGTGCCGCTGGGGTTGTGTGGTCGACAAAGCACAACCACGCGTGCCTCCGCGGCGGCGTCGGCCATCGCGTCGAGATCATGATGGCCCTCCTGGTCGAGCGGCACCGTAACCGATCTCAAGCGGGCCATCTGTGCGCAGATCGGGTAGCCGTCGAACGTTGGGAAGGTCATCACGATGCGGTCCCCGGGATCTGTCAGCCCGTGCAGGATCTGCATAACGACGCCAGTAGCGCCCGCGCCGATGACGATCTGCTCGTCATTCACCCCGATATGGCTGGCGATGACGCCGCGTAACCGCTCAGGTAGGAACTCGGGGTACCGGTTGGCGGCACTAACCGCTTCGACTATCGCGGCGTGTACCGCAGGCAGCGGCGAGAACGGATTTTCGTTGAGCGACAACGCCAGTGGATCCTCTGCGCCATGCATCGATAAATCAATGTCGAATGGTCTCAGCGAACTCACTACGGCCTTCCGCCCCAGCGAATTGCCGCCGCACCCGCGAAGTCACCCGCATGAGCGAATCCGGCCATCATCACCGTTTCGCCCGACTTCAGCTGGCCGTCCTTGATCGCGGCGTCGAGGTTGACAGGGATCCCGACCGCGAAGAGGTTGCCGCACTCGTGGAACGTGTCCCGGTGACGTTCCCGCGGCAACTCCAGCGCCTCGTTCCAGTTGCGCAGGAAGACCCGATTGGGCTGATTGGTGACGAGCAGGTCAAGATCCTTTGATTTCATGCCGATCCGGTCGCAGACGGCGAGCGCCACCTCGGGGACAAGGCGGTTACCTCGGGCGAGGACCTTGGTGATCTTGGCTTCGTTGAAGCTGACGTAACCTTCGCCAGTGCCTGCCTGCCACCAGAGACGCGGTGGTTCGGAGGTCAGCGTCATGTCACCGGCGTACTCGCCGTAGTAGCGGCACTCGACGTCGAGGATCGGTGAGTCGTCTGAGACGGTGAGCAGTCCGACCGCGGCGCCGTCACCGGGGACCGAGGATTGCGCCTTCGTGCGAACCCGTTCCTGGTCGAAGATCTTGCCGGCACACGTTTGGGCGACGGCGATGAGCGCTGTTCGTCCTGCGCCCGATGCAAGCATCTGGCGCGCGAGCTTGATCATCAGGACGAAGGCCGCGCAGCCGCCGTTGTGTACATCGATGATCCATTCGGGACTCATTCCGAGCCGATGGGCGACCTCGCCGCCACTCCCCAAGATCGGCAGATCGGGCAACTGGGAGTGCGTAAGCAGGACATCAACTTCCGCAAGGACATCGATGCCGTGACGCTTCACTAGACCGGCCGCGGCCTGCTCGACCATATCGACATTGGTACAGTCCTTACCAGCGTGGTGCCGATACTCCGGTGCTCGGAACATCAGGTTGTCACGCAAGTCATCGGTGCCTGCGTAGTTCGCGTAATACTCTGCAGACACGCGGTTTTCGGGTAGGTAGGTCGCTACGTCAACCAGGCTGACGGCGGGCTGGCTCATGGAATTCTCATCTCATCCAGTCCGGTATGATCGGCAGGCCATTGTGATGGCGGTATTCGGCAATCGCCTTGAGGTTCTTGAGCTCAAGCAGATGTCCGGCACCGAACATGTCCCAGAAGTCGCCTACCCAGACGGGTCGCTGCGGCGGAGCGAATTCAGGGTAAGGGTTGCGGTCGTAGAACGGGTGGTGGCAGTTCGTCCACAGCACAACCGACCCCGGCTTGTTCAGCACTATCTGCGCATCGATGACACGCATCAGATAGATCATCCATAGGTGTTTGCCCTGGTCCCAGGCGCAGTGGTAGTCCACTGTGCGCGCATCGGGGTTGGCGACGGTGCGGGTGTAGATCTCGGTCTCCGAACCCAGCCGGTCGTACGCTAGCCACAGGCCCGACTCTTCGGTGCGGGTAAACCCGCGCAGGCTGTAGGTCCACTCCTCGAGGCTTCGAGTGTCGGCAAGATATGCATAGAGCTCGGTGGGCGGACAGTCGATGTAGTCGTTGACGGTGCAGTACTCGCCGAACACCTGGTCATGCGGGTACACAGACCGCATCATCTCCATGATGATTGGCGTCGCCTTCTCGCGAGGTGACGTTTCAATGCGCACAACCCCGTCGATCGGATCGGCGATATCGTCAAGCGCTGGCAGTGACATTGGTCTGGTTCTCCTTCACATATGGATGATTGAGAAACGGTGCAAACGGTGGTATTTCATCGGCGGAGCACTCGACACTGACGACCGACGGACCATCGACCGCGAGCGCGGCTTGGATAGCCGCCGCCAGTCCCTCGCTTGACTCAACGTCGTGCGATGACAGCCCAGGGAACATCGCCGCCAGCCCCGCGCCCAGCAGACTGGGGCGGAATCGGTTATAGCTGTACTGGCCGCCGTAGTAGAGCTGCTCGCGGGTCACGCACATCGCATGGGCGTTGTTGTTGAATAAGACGAATGTGATCGGCAGCCGGTACTGCAGTGCCGTGTGCACCTCCATGCCATGCATGAAGAACGCACCGTCGCCCGCGATAACGACGGTGCGCCGCCCACGGGCGAACGCCATTCCGATGCCGGCTCCGAAGCTGTAGCCCATTCCACCCATCCCGAGCGCCACAATGAACCGGCCCGCCCGTCGCACAGGAAGGTGATGAATGGCGGCGGCTCCGGAATTGCCGGCGTCTACAACGACATCGATCTCCTCGGGGAGCACGTCGTCGAGCACTCTCATCGCATCGCGGTATCGAACGCCGGGTCCGTCGAGTTCCGGTGGTATCAGTTCTTCGGGCCTCGGACCGGCAGTCCACACCGTTGTCGGTAAGTCGCCTCCCGAGAGTGTCGTCGACAGCTGCGACAGAGTGGCACAGAGATTTTCGGTATGGACATGAGTGCATGGCACGAACGGTGGGGCCGCCCCCACAGACAGGGTCCGGGTCGTCGCAAGCGCCGCCTCCAAACCGGCCCGAGCCGTGACGGGTAGTCGTGTGCCCACCAGCAGACACGCCGTGCCGTCGGCCAGCGCATCGGCCACCCCTGGGTTCCCCATTACTCCCGTGACACCCAGGGCAGTAGATGAATCCGGCGACTCCACCACGTCCTTGGCGTCGGGAACTGTGGCCAGGCGAGCATTCAAGATGGCCCGTAGCCGCTCCAGTTCGGCGCGTGCGTCATCGCGGGCTACCTGTTCGCCGGCGATGATCGTCAGTTTTCCGGTCGAGTGCCGGAGCGCGCGGGCGATCGTGGCCGGATCGTCGGTCGCTGCGATGTTGTGAGCCATGCCGTTGAGGCCACCCACATCGAGATCTATTCGACTCTGTTGGATGTCCTTGGGCAGCAATAACACTGCGGGGCCTCCCGTTCGCGCGGCCGCAACGGCCCGCGGCAACGCGTAAGCGATATCGTCCGGCGCGAGTACTCGCTCGCAGTGCAGCGATACGGCAGAGAACAGCGCCTCAGCGTCGAGTGCGCCGTTGTAGCCGCTGGTGTCCTGGAAGCTGCCATGCCCGTCCATACTGCTAGGCGACTGGCCGACCAAGGCCAGCACGGGAACGCGACTCGCGAGCGACTCGCCGAGTCCCGGTAGCAGATTTAGGCTCGCTCCCCCCGAGGTGGCCGCGACCACGCCCAGGCCACCGCCGGCGCGGCTGTAACCGTCGGCCATCGTCGCCGCCGAGAACTCGTGCTTCGCGAGAACCGCCGTGAGGCCATCACTGAAGAATGCGGCGTCGTAAAGGTCTTCGATGTTGGCACCGCCGACAGCAAATACATGGTTGATTGACAGCTTCGTCAAATACTCAACTATGAAGTCGACGACCCGCGGTCGAGCAGCCGAATATTCTCGCACTAGCGTTAAATCATCAGTGGCAGAATGATTTTGAGCGTCAGACGTAGGGGATTCCTTGGCGGCAGAGCCCATGAATCGATAGTTCCACCAGCTTAACCATTAAGCAACTGAAGTTTATTACGTATCGCTGACGTCAATACGAGCGGCGAGTTCGGCGCGGTAGGTCTCCATCGCACGCGAAACCGCCGCCAATACACGATGCGCCGCCTCCAGGTCGTCGTCGGGCAGGTCAGACAACGCAGTGTGCATGTGAGCTCCGAGGGGTCCGAAGAATCTTCGTGCCACCTCCAGCCCGTGCTGGGAGTACCTCAAGATGACTTTGCGACGGTCAGCGGGATCTGACTCACGACGGATATGACCGGAGGCGATCATCCGGTCGACGACGTAAGTGACGGCAGGAGCGGACACTCCCAGCCGTTCACCCATGTCCCCTGACGTCAACGGCGACCCCGCTGTTTCCGCGACGATCACGTGGAGCAAGGCATCGAGATCGTTGTTACTAACATCGTGTTGGCTGGCGAACACGCGGCCGATCCGGTCGGAATCGGCGTTCACGGCGCGTACATCGGCGGCGAGTCGCGATTCGAGCTCGCGTCGATCGACGGTGCGCGTGCTCGGACTGCCATCAGTCACAAGGCGGATGGTAACGCCGAAGTCGGTTGAAAATCGGTGACAATGCTGGACTCCTGTCGACGCTGGACTCCTGTCGATCCGGTGATGCCGAGAGCCGTGGGGCCGGAAGCAGATACGGAGCGGAGTGGGCCGTCTCTCCCAGCAGTGGCCAAGCGGATGGCCGATGGGCAGGTCATTCGCCCAGATACTCCGACTCCAGCACCAGGTCGGCGACCAGCGTCTGGTACTCCAGGTGAGTCTTGTGCTCAACGGTGTTCCACAGCTTGCCCTGCTGTTCGCGCATGTACTCGCGGTATTTGGGGGCGCCGGGAACGCGGACGTTGTCGGCGACGGCGATGGATCCCTTGTGCAGCCAGTTGCGGCCGAGAATGCTCTGCAGGTCGGAGAGATAAGCCTTCTTGTCGTGGTCGATGAACAGCAGATCGACCGTTCCGGCGCCGAAACCGTGGTCGCCGGCCAGCGCATCGAGCGTCAGCCCGCCATCACCGATGGTCCCGACCACGCAGGTGACGCGGTCGTCGACGCCGGCGTGCGCCCATATCCGTCGGGCCACCTCGGCATTGGCCGCCGCGAACTCAACGGAGAACACCTTGGCGTCGGGCGCGGCCCTGGCGATGCGCAGCGAGCTGTAGCCGCAGTAGGTGCCGAGCTCAAGTGCCAGCTTCGGGTCGGCCCGGCGTACCGCGGCGTCGAGCAGCTTCCCCTTCTCGTCCCCGACGTTCACCAGCATCGACTGCTCGGTGGCGAACCTGTCGATGGTGCGCAGCACGTCGTCGACGTCGCCGCGCCGTGCCTTGGCTTCGACGTACGCCGCGCAGGCGGCTTCCCGGCCGTCGCCGATCTGGCCTGTCTTGATGAACCGGGGTAGCCCCAACGCAAGCCGCCATACCGACAAACGGAGGAAGGGCAACCGTTGCTTCACGCCCATGGTTGCCAGCCTATGCGGACGGCCAAGATGAATGGGGCCACACGTTGCCCGCGGGTCTGCCCGTGCACGCCCGGCTGCCCCGTTAAACTTGCCCGGATGTTCGCCATGGCCTCGCGTTACTCGACCACCGTCGGTGGGGCATGACCGAGGACGGCAGCGGTACCGACCCAGCCCCACAGGCCGGTCTGACCGGTCGTCCACCGAGGACGATTCCCGATCCCAAGCCGAAGAACGTGCACGGGCCTGCCAAGGTGATCGCGATGTGCAATCAGAAGGGCGGCGTCGGCAAGACCACCTCGACCATCAACCTGGGCGCCAGCCTCGCCGGATACGGCCGTCGGGTGCTGCTGGTGGACCTGGACCCGCAAGGCGCGCTGTCGGCAGGCCTCGGCGTTCCGCACTACGAGCTCGAACACACCATCCACAACATGCTGGTCGAGCCGCGGGTGTCCATCGACGACGTGATCATGCACACGCGGGTCAAGAACATGGACCTTGTGCCGAGCAACATCGACCTGTCGGCGGCGGAGATCCAGTTGGTCAACGAGGTCGGCAGGGAGCAGTCGCTGGCCCGCGCGCTGCATCCCGTGCTGGACCGTTACGACTACGTGCTGATCGACTGCCAGCCGTCGCTCGGCCTGCTCACGGTGAACGGCCTGGCCTGTTCGGACGGTGTGATCATCCCGACCGAATGCGAGTACTTCTCGTTGCGCGGGCTGGCGTTGCTGACCGATACCGTCGACAAGGTGCACGACCGGCTGAACCCCAGGCTGAGCATCAGTGGCATCCTGGTCACCCGCTACGACCCGCGCACCATCAATGCCCGCGAAGTGATGGCGCGTGTCGTCGAGCGGTTCGGCGACCTGGTTTTCGACACCGTGATCACCCGCACAGTGCGCTTCCCCGAAACCAGCGTCGCGGGGGAGCCGATCACCACCTGGGCGCCGAAATCCGGTGGCGCCCAGGCCTATCGCTCGTTGGCCCGCGAGGTCATCGACCGGTTCGGTTCGTGAACACCCAGACCCAGCCGGAGGAGTCGCAGCAGTCAGGCTTCCAAGTTCGGCTGAGCAATTTCGAGGGTCCGTTCGACCTGCTGCTGCAGCTGATCTTCGCGCATCGCCTCGACGTCACCGAAGTGGCGCTGCATCAGGTGACCGACGACTTCATTGCCTACACCAAGGCGATCGGCCGCCAGCTCGAGCTGGACGAGACCACCGCGTTCCTGGTGATTGCGGCGACCCTGCTGGACCTGAAGGCCGCCCGGCTGCTGCCCGCAGGCGAGATCCACGACGAGGAAGACCTGGCGCTGCTGGAGGTCCGCGACCTGCTGTTCGCCCGGCTGCTGCAGTATCGGGCGTTCAAGCATGTCGCGGATATGTTCGCCGAGTTGGAAGCCGCCGCCCTGCGCAGCTACCCGCGGGCGGTATCGCTCGAGGATCGCTACGAAGACCTGCTGCCCGAGGTGATGCTGGGCGTCGACGCGCACCTGTTCGCCCAGATCGCGGCGAGCGCGTTCACACCGCGACCGGTGCCTACGGTGGCCACCGAGCATCTGCACGAATTCATGGTGTCGGTGCCAGAACAGGCCGACCAGCTGCTGGCCGAGCTGGAGCGGCGCGGACCGGGGCAGTGGGCCACGTTCTCCGAGCTGGTCGCCGACTGCCGGGAGCCGATGCTGATCGTGGGCCGCTTCCTGGCGCTGCTCGAACTGTATCGGGCGCGGGCGGTAGCATTTGATCAATCAGAACCGCTTGGTGTGCTCCAGGTTTCGTGGACCGGAGATCGGCCATCCAGCGAACCAATCGAAGCCACTGAGACGGTGGAAGAGCCAGACGATGACTGACGAATTTCCCGATGAGGGCAACGACAGCCTTCCCGATTCGGTGAATGGCGACATACCGGATCCGGAAGACGGCGACATCACGGATTCGGTGAATGGCGATTTCACGGATCTCGACCTGGGCATCGAGGTCGCGACGCCGCCGGAGCTGGAGGATGCCGAACTCGGTGCCGTGCTGGAAGCGCTGCTGCTGGTGGTGGACACCCCGGTGACCGTCGACGCTTTGGCTGCTGCGATCCAGCAGCCGGCCTATCGGGTGACCGCCAAGCTGGCGCTGATGGCCGAGGAACTCTCGGCCCGCGAGAGCGGCATCGATCTGCGCGAGGCTGCCGGCGGGTGGCGCATGTACACCAGGGCCCAGTACGCGCCCTACGTGGAGCGGCTGCTGCTCGACGGCACCCGCTCGAAGCTGACCCGCGCGGCGCTGGAGACGTTGGCGGTGGTGGCCTACCGCCAGCCGGTGACGCGGGCCCGGGTGAGCGCGGTGCGCGGGGTGAACGTGGACGCGGTGATGCGGACGTTGCTGGCCCGCGGGCTTATCACCGAGGCCGGCACCGATTCTGACACCGGCGCCATCACGTTCGCGACGACTGAGCTGTTCCTGGAACGGCTCGGGTTGTCCTCGTTGACCGACCTTCCCGACATCGCGCCGCTGCTGCCCGACGTCGATGTCATCGACGATTTGAGCGAAACGTTGGGCGACGAACCGCGTTTCATCAAGCTCGGCATGCAGCCCTCCGGCAATAAGCAGTCGTTGTCCTTCGACGTGGACAAAGACTGAGATGGCCGATTCGGAAGGCGTGCGACTGCAGAAAGTGTTGTCGCAGGCCGGGATTGCCTCGCGGCGCGTCGCCGAGAAGATGATCATCGACGGCCGCGTCGAAATCGACGGCCGCATCGTGACCGAGCTCGGCACCCGGGTTGATCCCGAGGTATCCGAGATCCGCGTCGACGGGGCGCGCGTGCTGCTCGATGACACTCTGGTGCACCTGGCGTTGAACAAGCCGCGCGGCATGCACTCGACGATGTCCGACGACCGCGGCAGACCGTGCATCGGCGATCTGGTCGAGCACCGGGTTCGTGGTAACAAGAAGCTTTTTCACGTCGGACGCCTTGACGCCGACACCGAAGGCCTGATGCTGCTCACCAATGACGGCGAGCTGGCCCATCGCCTGATGCACCCGTCGTTCGAGGTACCGAAGACGTATCTGGCGACGGTGGTCGGCACGGTGCCGCGTGGTATCGGCCGCAAGCTGCGTGACGGGATCGAGTTGGACGACGGGCCTGCCCGCGTCGACGACTTCGCGGTCGTGGACGCAGTGCCCGGCAAGACGATGGTGCGCGTGACGCTGCACGAGGGCCGCAAACGGATTGTTCGGCGGCTGCTCGCCGCGGTCGGCTTCCCCGTGCAGGAGTTGGTACGCACGGACATCGGAACGGTGTCGCTTGGGGACCAGCGGCCGGGCAGTATCCGGGTGTTGAACCGCGCCGAGATCGGTGAGCTGTACAAGGCGGTGGGCATGTGACCAGCTCGCTCGTGATCGCGGTCGACGGCCCTGCTGGCACCGGAAAGTCTTCGGTGTCAAGGGGTTTGGCGCGCACCCTCAGTGCCCGCTATCTGGACACCGGGGCCATGTACCGGATCGTGACGCTGGCGGTGCTGCGGGCAGGTGCCGACCTCGGCGACACTCCGGCCATTGAGTCCGCGGCAGCGGACATTCCGCTGTCTGTCGGTTACGACCCGAACGAGGATCGCGCCTATCTAGACGCGGAGGACGTTTCTGCCGAGATCCGCGGCGACGCCGTCACGAAAGCGGTCTCGGCAGTCTCGGCGGTCCCTGCGGTGCGCGCCCGTTTGGTGGGACTGCAGCGTGAGCTGGCCGCGGGTCCTGGCAGCGTGGTGGTCGAAGGGCGTGACATCGGCACGGTCGTGCTGCCGGACGCCGACGTCAAGATCTTTCTGACCGCGTCGGCTGAGGAGCGGGCGCGTCGGCGCAACGACCAGAACATCGCCAACGACCTCGGCGATGACTACGAGGCGGTGCTGGCCGACGTCCAGCGGCGTGACCATCTCGACTCGACCCGCGCGGTGTCACCATTGCGGGCCGCCGACGATGCGCTGGTGGTCGACACCAGCGACATGTCGGAGCCCGAGGTGATCGCTTACCTGGTGGAGCTCGTCGAGCAGCGCGCGGGCGCGCGGCGATGAGCGAATCGGACGCCGATGGCACCTGGGTTGACGAAAGCGACTGGGAGCTAACTGATTCCGAAGAAGCCGTGGATGCCGACGCCACCTCGGGTCCGCCTCCGGTGGTCGCGGTCGTCGGGCGACCTAACGTCGGCAAGTCCACCTTGGTCAATCGCATTCTCGGTCGCCGCGAGGCAGTGGTTCAGGACGTACCCGGCGTGACACGGGACCGGGTCTCGTACGACGCCAACTGGGTAGGGCGCCGTTTCCTCGTACAGGACACCGGTGGCTGGGAACCCGACGCCAAAGGCTTGCAACAGCTGGTGGCCGATCAAGCGTCGGTCGCCATGCGAACCGCCGACGCCATCATCCTGGTGGTCGACGCCGTGGTGGGCGCGACGACAAGTGACGAGGCGGCAGCGCGGATGCTGCGCAAGTCCGGCAAGCCCGTGTTCCTGGCCGCCAACAAGGTGGACACAGAGCGCGGCGAGTCCGATGCCACGGCGTTGTGGTCGCTGGGACTGGGCGAGCCGCACCCGATCAGCGCCATACACGGCCGCGGAGTGGCCGACCTGCTCGATAAGGTCGTCGAGTCCCTGCCCGCGGTGTCCGAGTCCGGCGCCCGCGGTGGCGGGCCACGGCGGGTCGCGCTGGTGGGCAAGCCGAACGTCGGGAAGAGTTCCCTGCTGAACAAGCTTGTCGGCGACGAACGGGCAGTCGTGCACGATCAGGCGGGCACCACCGTGGACCCGGTCGACTCGCTGATCGAATTGGGCGGCAAGACTTGGCGTTTCGTCGATACCGCGGGATTGCGTCGCAAGGTCGGCCAGGCCAGCGGACATGAGTTCTACGCATCGGTGCGAACCCACGGCGCAATCGATGCCGCCGAGGTGGTCATCGTGTTGATCGATGCCTCGCAGCTGCTGACCGAGCAGGACCAGCGGGTGCTGTCGATGGTGATCGAGGCGGGCCGGGCGCTGGTGCTGGCGTTCAACAAGTGGGACCTCGTCGACGAGGACCGCCGCTATGACCTCGGCCGCGAGATCGACCGGGAACTGGCGCAGGTGCAATGGGCGCCGCGGGTCAACATCTCGGCCAAGACGGGGCGTTCGGTGCAGAAGTTGGTGCCCGCTTTGGAGACGGCACTGGGGTCGTGGGACACGCGGATCTCGACGGGCCGGCTCAACACGTTCCTCAAGGAGGTGGTGGCGGCGACGCCGCCGCCGGTGCGGGGTGGCAAGCAGCCGCGGATCTTGTTCGCGACGCAGGCGACGATCAGACCGCCGACGTTCGTTTTGTTCACGACGGGCTTCCTGGAAGCCGGGTACCGCCGGTTCCTGGAGAGGCGCCTGCGAGAGACATTCGGGTTCGAGGGCAGCCCGGTCCGGATCAACGTGCGGGTGCGCGAGAAGCGCGGAGCGAAGTCTCGATAGGTTGGCCTGGTGCCCGTCCTCGACATGGTCCTGATCGCGTTGGCGGGTGTCGCCGCCGGAGCCATCAACACTCTCGTCGGATCGGGCACACTCGTCACGTTTCCAACTTTGGTGGCACTGGGATACCCGCCGGTGACGGCGACGATGTCGAACGCGGTTGGACTGGTGGCGGGCGGCTTCTCAGGCACCTGGGGGTACCGGCGGGAACTGCGCGGCCAGTGGGACCGGCTGCGCTGGCAGATCCCCGGATCATTCGTCGGCGCCTGCATCGGTGCGTGGCTGCTTCTGCACCTCCCCGAGAAGGTGTTCACCGAAGTGGTGCCGGTGCTGCTGGTCGGCGCCCTGATTCTGGTTCTGGTCGGGCCGCGGATCCAGGCCTGGGCACGTCGACGCGCCGAGGATGCGGGTCGCTCGCCCGAGCACGTGTCACCGAAGCGGATGGCGGCGCTGGTGTTCGGCACGTTCGCCGTCGGTATCTACGGCGGCTATTTCACCGCCGCGCAGGGCATCCTGCTGATGGGCGTGATGGGAGCGCTGCTGCCCGAGGATATGCAGCGGATGAACGCCGCGAAGAACTTGCTCTCCCTGATTGTGAACATCGTTGCGGCAGTGGCCTACACGGTCGTCGCGTTCGACCGGATCAGCTGGCCGGCAGCGGGTTTGATCGCGGTCGGCTCGTTGGTAGGCGGGTTCCTCGGCGCGCACTACGGGCGCAGACTGTCCCCGAACGCGCTGCGCGCGTTCATCGTCGTCGTCGGTCTGATCGGGCTGTATCGGCTGGTAACCATTTAGGGCGGGTGCGGCCGCTGCGGTAGAGTTTCGACCTGCTGCCGGCGATGCCGGGCGGCGGCGGGCTGTGGCGCAGTTTGGTAGCGCACTTGACTGGGGGTCAAGTGGTCGCAGGTTCAAATCCTGTCAGCCCGACCAGAGTTAGAGCAGGTGAGAGAGCGGTTTCGGAGAGATCCAGGGCAGCCCTTTTCATGTCAGCATGGCCTGGATAGCAACGCGACGTCACAGGCCTCCGCGCAGGTGACGTCCTTGCCGTTAAAGCCCGTCAGCTCAGACAGAAGGGTATCTCGGCCAGCGACATCAGCAGGATGTCTGGGCGTCTCCCGCGCAACCGTGTACCGGTATCTCGCCGTGGAGCCTGCCGCTACTCCCGACGCCGATGGCGCCAGCGCGATGTACCAGCCCAGATCGAATAGGAAAACCCTTGGGACGGTCGCGTCGTACTTCAAATACGGACGGCCGGGTTCCGGCGGTCATGGACGTCCATTGCGAGGTCGCTTGATCCCTCTTCCTGCTACACCTGGCCGCTGACGTCCAGGTTGAGCTGTTCGGCGGCACGATATGCCGCGCGCCCAAGAATTGCCGCATAGGTCGGAAGCGACAGCGGAACCCGGGCCAGGTCGTCCACCCGCATCCGCGCTGCCATGGCTATGGCCACCGCCTGAACAATCTCGACGGCCCGTTCGCCCACGACATGGCAGCCCAGGATGGTGCACGTTGGGCGGTCGACGATCAGCTTGCAGAACCCGGTGGTGCGACCGTCGATGATGGCGCGGGTGTTCTCGTCGAAGCGAATCGTCGTTACTGCCACATCGTGTGATTCTCGGGCTTTCGCCTCGGTCAGTCCGACCTGCGCATACTCCGGGTCGGTGAAGCTGCCGATCGGACTTACTTGATCCGCAAGCGTGGTCGTCGCGCCGCGCACCGCGTTGGTGGCCGCTACTAAGCCGTCATGTACGGCCTGCGGAACCAGCATCAGGCGGCCGGTGATGTCTCCCGCAGCGAAGACATGGGGTGCGGTGGTCCGAAGATAGGAGTCGACGCGCACGTAACCCCGCGGATCGGTCTCGACGCCGGCCCTCGCCAAGCCCAGCCCGGCGCTATCGGCAACCCAGCCGACCGCGACAACCGCGATGGCAGCCTCTGCGCTGTCGCGCCTGCCGTCCTTGGAAAACACCATCCGTACGCCGTCGGACGTTTTCTCGAAGGCTTCGATGGTGCCGAAGTTCTCGCGCACCACGATGCCCGATTCGCGGAATGCGGCCGCGACTGCCGCCGAGACGTCTTCGTCCTCGGTGGTCAGGATGCGCGGGCCGGCCTGGAAGAGCTGCACGCGTGAGCCGAAAGCGTTGAAGATCGAGGCGACCTGCACGCCGGTCGCTCCTGCGCCCACGACCAACATCGACGGCGGGACCGCGGTTAAGGCCCAGGCATCGCTGTGGGTGGCGGTCAGCTCGAAGCCTGGGATCGGCAGCCGCCGGCTGATGCCGCCGGCGCAGATGATGATTCTGTCGGCCTGCAGCCGTAGCCCACTGTCGGTTTCGATCGTGTGCGGATCGACGAAGCTTGCGGTGCCGGCCTTTTCGTGAGTCGTCACGCCCAACTGGTCTAGGTACTCGCGCCGAAGCGAATGCTCACGCACATCGTCGACGACCTCGCCGACGCGCGCGAGCAACCGGGGATAGGAAAGGACCGGCTCGCTCACGGCGATGCCGTACCGACCGAGCTGGGAGGCCTCCCGGATCAGCCGGACAGCGTGCGCCAGTGTGCGAACTGGCACCGGTCCGTCATTGGCCGCCATGCCGCCGAATTCGTCGCGGGCGATCAGCGTCGTGTTGGCGCCCAGCTCGGCGGCACGGCCCGCGGCGAAAACACCGGCCGGTCCGGCACCAATAACGATGACGTCCGCCACGCCTATCTCCTCGACCCCGGCCCGAGCATCGTCAACCGCACGCGTGGCACGAGAGAGGAGTGCCCGCGCCCGTGGTGTCTGGCGGACCTCGAGATTCCTGCGCGCGAGCGATAGTGCCCGATGCGGGTCGGCACCCGCGTCGAGCCAGAACTCCGCCGCGTGGTCGGCGAAGGCCTCGGGATGCCGCGCGACGAGTTCGTCGTAGCGCGCCGCCGCCTGGGCACGCCACTCACGGGCCTCTTCCACACGGCCGACCTCGGTCAGGATGCGGGCGAGCTGTGCCGGGTAGTCGGGGTCGTCGGAGGAGATTGTCAGAGGGCGCAGCCGGGCGATCGCGGAATCGGTCTCGCCGAGCGCCGCCTCGACTTCGGCAAGATGGCCCTGCGCCGGAGCATAGGCGGGAAGGCGGCGATGCGCGGCGCCGAGCCAGCTGCGCGCCCGCGTGGGAGATTCCCCTGCGCGAGCCACATCTTGGCGCGCTGAAAGTGAAGCTGCGCCAGCGGAATCGGCGAGACCCCACGATAGCGCATCCAGACTCTCGTCGAAGAGGTGCTCCGCTCTGTCGATATCGCCGCTCTCGGCGTACAGCGAAGCCATCGCCGCGACAGAGGCGAAGTCGGCTCGACGTTTCTCGGCCTCCGACATGATGGTGAGGGCGTCGTCGTAGCGTCCGACTGCCTGGAAGATCGCTGCCCGTTCGGTATCCACTGTGGCGGAATCTGCTCCGAGGCGACGGGCATCGGCAAGGTCTTCTAGCGCATCGGTGAAGCGATGGAATATGGACCGCGTCCGGGCCCGAGCGATGAGTGCTGCACCGTCAGCCGGACGATCGCGTGTGAGCTGTTCGGCCCGCGCTTGCGCCCATTCGTAGTCTGCGATGGAGCCGAGGACGTGGCCGCGCAGCGCCACCAGTTCGATGAGCGCGGCTTGACCACCAACATCGAGCTCGCCGGCGACGGCCTGCCGCTGCTGGCCGTCGATCTGTGCTTGCAGATTGGCGACCGCGAGAGACCCTGCGGTCGTGGGTAACTCGACATCGACAACCGCACCGGTTGCCGCCGGGTCACCGGGTCTCGTCATTAGAGCTTCCTCAACCGGACTTCTTAAGTGAAAGCTCAATCTTGGCCGGGGGGTTCGGGTCTGGGGGAGCCAGATACGGAAAGGCGTGAGAGGCCCGAACTGCCTGTTGGTCGACACCGTCACTGATCCGGGCGCCGTTGCCGGCATTGACCAGCATCGTCACAATGGTGTCCCCGGCATCGTCATTGAGGCTTCGTCCACCACAGCTCTGATGGCTGGCGCCCTTCAACAACGCCCGCTCGATCTCGAAGAAGCTGTCCTCGGCATACGGCTTGGAGACATCGACCACCATGAAATCGGCCAGCAGCAGCTCGGTCAGGGGATGGGCCCCCTGCGCGTCTAGCGGCCAGTCGGTTTTATCGTCAAGGCCATCCCAGAAGGCGAGATTGGCGTTCATCCGCGCCCGATACGCACCAAGGTAAGTCGGCCCCAGCTCGAACGGGTCCTCCTGGTTGTACAGGTCGCGAATATCCAAGTCCCGGTTGACGGTGTCGAAGTCCTTTGAGCCCAGCACGACGCTCTTCATCAGCGGCCGGCCGAAACGCTCCAGACGCACCGCGATCGGCCCGGCGATCATCGTTTCACCGACAACGGCGAACAGCGGCCCGACATCCGCTCCGAAAATACGTGGCGACGTCGAGTTCGACGACGATGCTCAGGACGTTCTGGCGGTGCTGCCTGCTGTCGCCGGGATTGACGAACGCGAGCTTCCCGGTCATCAAGGCCTGCGCCGCCCTGACGCCGTCGAAGAAGAACGGATCCATCCGACGTCCGGCGAAAACACGCAATCCCTGGGACTTTCCACCTTGTTCATCATTGACCCGGAAAGACACGACCTGGCCGGTCGATGCGGTGCAGGTGCCTTCCTGCTCGAGCGGCGAACCGCCCTGGGCATCGACCGGGCCGGAGAATCGGCAGCTGACGATGTACTCCTTCTCGCCGACGGCGAACGCGGCCGCGGAATCGTCCGCGACCGTGACCGGCCGGAGTCGGAATCGGTAGTCCACCGCGTCGGAAAACAGCGCGGCTGGTTCTGCGCTCGGAAACACGTTGAGCACCAACACCAGAAGCCCGGACTGTTCCGGGCTAGGGAAGGCGTACATGTCGGTGATGTCCACGACGGGATCTGCCAAGGCGCGAGGCCCGGAATTATGGTCGGACATTGCCCAGTAGCTCCTTAAACCATGAAAGAGACTCGGGTAAAGCCCGAGGCCATCTTGTGCGCGTATTCGGCGCGCCGTCGGAAGTCCATCGCGCGTTCGATCGCTGCGTCCTCGTCAGGTGTCGAGCTCGGCCAACCAGCGCAGGGCGCGCAGGCCGGGCGCGAAGAAATACTCGCCTCCCCGGGTGACGACGAATGCCGGCAGACCCTGTAACCGCCGGCGGATCGGCTGTTGCGGGATGGTGAACGATCCACTTCCGTTGTTCGCGCCCGCGATTGGATCCTTGACGTCGGTAGGGCCATGAAAGAACTGTCCTTTGTTGACCCACTCCTGCTGGACGAACTCGAATTGCCGCTCCAAACTCGCCCCGATGAAGACGAACGCCAACCCTCGTTCGGCGCCGTCGTCCTCGATGACTCCGGGCGGAAGCAGGGGGCCGTAGCTGGTGCCGCGCCGGATCATGCGATGGAAGCGCATGAAGCCGCTGATGTCCGAGTCGCGTGGATTCATACGTCGAATGTGCGAGCCGGGAGGGGTTTTCAAGCCCTGAGGATCGTCTTCCTTGAAAAGAAAATCGTTGTTGCGTTTCGGGTCAGCACCCAACTGAGGGTCATCGTGCATGGGACACAACGCCAACGGTGCGCCGCTCTGCCAGCGCCCCATCAACTTGGCTCCCAGAAGCTCCTCCTCTTCCGGCGTCGAGGAGTTCTCCTTCAGATACTGGCGAAACGCCGCGACGCGTTGGTGCAGCTTGCGAAAAACGACGTAGGTGCCGTTCTTACCCAGCACCTCGGGCCGCGGCATCGAGGACACCTCATGCCGCTCATTCTCATAACCCAACAAGAACTCGCCCGGCTTGAGGGGCTGCTCCTGGGGGTTCGACCCCGGAATACCGCTTCCCTCGATTGCTGGATGACTGATGCCGTCCCTGAACCCGAAAGCCTCTGTCTCCGTGGGCAACGCATAACAGTCCAGGCTCCATAGGGCGGTCACCCCAGAGAGTTCCTCAATCGCTTGCCGGGCGGGGGCGAGTACGCGCTCGAGTCCCGCCGCGTCGGGCGAGAGCGCGCTAAGACCGACATGGACGTCCGTGGTCCCAAACGGTTTCTCCCAATTCTCGGGGGCGCTCTCACCGACATCTCCCAATTCCGCGGCGCGCGCAGCCATGCCCTGCTGAAACGGCAGCGGAAAGCTGTCGAGAGTGTCCTGCGGAACGCCCAGCGCCTTGAGGCCCTGATAGCTCACTGCGACAGTGACCCAGGCCTGGTGGCTTGGTTCCATCGGACTCGTGGCGTCGGACAGGAAGGGAATCAGCCTCCGCAACAGCTCTCGGCCGGCGCGCCGGTCGTCGATGCGCAGCACGATATAGGCACCGACATAGGGCGAGGGCCGGGGATGTAAGGCCCCGTTTTGAATATCGTCCAATTCGAGAGTGACAGGCGTATCTACTGTGGTCATGAATGCGTTCGTCTCCCTTACCGGCCTCGACCGCTAACCGTTCCGCGGTGCGGGTTCAACCGGCCGCTTCCTCGAGCAGCGGCTTCAAAGCCGGGTGCTGGAGCGCCTCGGCGGCGTCGGGGTTGTCGAGCACCTGTTGGAACGCGCGCTGTACCCGCATCGCCTTCTCGATCTCAGCGACGGTCCCTTCATTGGTGTTGGCGAAGATGTCGGCTTCCGTCTGGGTCTCGGTCAGCCAATTCTTGAACTCTTCCCAAGACATGGAGTCGTACCCGCCTTCGGGGGCTTCCTCCAGATGATTCATCCAATCGAAATGAATCTTGCTCTTGTCGCCGCCGACGAGAGCCGCGATGGCGTCGTCGAAGTAGGGGTCGAAATCCAGATCGAAACTGATCGTGATGAGAAGCCGCTTGCCGTCGTCCAGTACCACATACCTGGCGTCGTGAACGCCGATCTTCTTGTACATCTCCCGCACGTCGCCTCGGCTGGTCAGAGCATGCGTAATTTCCTCAATCACCTGCTGAGCACGCCCGGGCTTGATATGCCACAAAGCGCAATACTCGGTCACCGGCCCGCTCTTCTTGCCCTTTCGCGGCAGTCTGGTACCCGTCGTCTGTTGTGTAGCGGTCATGGCAGTCTCCTTATTGGTCGCTTCTGACGGGAAGCTCATCGTCGCGCTCCCGCTGATCAACGAGATCAGCATGGGATGTCGAAGTCCCAGGCGTCATAACCCGGAACGAAGGCAAGCCCGCTCTTCACTCATGAGGGTGGGTCTCCTCCTGAGCTGCCCGATGAAACCGAGTATTCGCCCTCGATCCCTCCGTCACGCGGTTTTCACAACTTCAAGCCGAATATTTACGGACTCGTCGCCTGCTCCACATCACCGGCATTTTCCAGCGACTTTGTCCGACGAGCATTCCGTTGACTTGTCGGTCAAACGGGCGCAACGTATTGAACGTCGGTGAGTTCGCAGGGAGGCGGGTGCGCTGTGGTTGATTCCCCCGCAGACGGTGCCCCCTTCGCGCACAGCTACTTCCCGCCGATCGAGGATTACGCGTTTCTGTCCGACTGTGAAACGACGGCGCTCGTCGCGCCCGACGGCGGGGTGGAGTGGTTGTGCCTGCCGCGCATGGATTCACCGAGTGTGTTCGGCTCAGTGCTCGATCGGGATGCCGGTCGGTTTCGGGTCAACCCGTCAGGTGTCTATGTTCCCGCCGCCCGCCGCTACATTCCCGGGACGCTGGTAACAGAGACCAGTTGGTGGGCGCCCGGCGGCTGGCTGGTGGTCACCGACGCCCTCTTGATCGGGCCGTGGCATCACGAGAGCGAGCGGTCGCCAACGCAACATCGTGCTCCAACCGACTACGAAGCAGCCCATGTACTGCTTCGGCTGATCCGGTGCCTGAACGGCCGGGTCCAGGTGGAGATGGATTGCATCCCGATGTTCGATTACGGGCGTGCGCCAGCACAGTGGGCCTATGTCGGCGATGGATACCACGAGGCCGTTGCTCAGGCCGACGAAAGCGCCCTTCAGCTGCGGTTGACGACCGATCTGAGAGTGGGTTTCGAAG
>CAVQLB010000013.1:0-623224 GCA_963713225.1 uncultured Actinomycetota bacterium
GTTACCGGCTACCGGCCGACCGTCGAGCAGAACGGTGGAAACGAATCACGTTGATCTGCGCTGGCGCCGTGGCGGTGTTGGTCGTCTCGGCTGCCTGCGTCAAGGTCGACACCGGCCATGAGGACCCCGCGGGGCAGACCACGTCGGCCACCGCCACCGCCGCCGCCACGACGCCGGCAGCAGGCACTGAGGCGCACAACAACGCCGACATCTGGTTCGTGCGCCACATGATTCCCCACCACCAGCAGGCGATCGAGATGAGTGACATCTTCCTGGCCAAACAAGGCATCGATCCC
Organism: uncultured Actinomycetota bacterium; assembly: GCA_963713225.1. Lineage (GTDB taxonomy): Bacteria > Actinomycetota > Actinomycetes > Mycobacteriales > Mycobacteriaceae > Mycobacterium. The sequence continues at coordinate 297 of CAVQLB010000013.1, forward strand.
CGCGTGACCGAAATGGCCAACAAGATCAAAGCAGCGCAGGGTCCGGAGATCCAGCAGATGCAGAACTGGCTCAACCAATGGGGCAATCCAACCATGCCGGCGATGGCCCCGGGCGACATGCAAATGCCTGCACACGGCGGCATGCCGGGCCAGCTGTCCGAGCGGGAATTGGACGCGTTGAGAGAGGCCGAGGGCGCCGACGCAAGCAGGCTGTTCCTGACACAGATGATTGCGCACCACGAGGGCGCTATCAGCGTGGCGCAGACCGAAATCGAGGAAGGTCAGTATCCTCTGGCGGTCGCGATGGCGCGGTCGATCGCCAGCACCCAGCAGCAGGAGATCGACACCATGAAGGGCATTCTCGCCTCGCTGTAGCGACTCGTGGTCAGATCGAGCGGCCATCGCTTCCTCCCCGCATGTCCAACATTGGTCGCGCGGTTTGTGCGCGAGACCCCGTCAGCGCTCCCGCACCGCCCCCAACTCACGCGACTCCTCGTCGGTGGTGCGGGCGGCCACCGCGCTGGGGTCGGATGGCACCTCCTCCTCCGCGGTGACGTCGGCGAAGGCCTCCAGCGCCTCGGCCGCCAGCAGCGGACCGGCCAATTGCACAGTGCGGTAAGCGATCCGCTGGACCCGACGCATCTCGCCGCCTGTCTGGAAGGAAGCGCAGTTGGTGATCCTGGAGGAGGGCGCCATCTGCGCGACGTAGGCGGCCCGCATCTGCAGTCCGTGCACGGGGAAGCTTTACCAGCCGAACACCAGGCGCGCTGTGTTGACGACCTCAATGGGGGGAGACGCTGGCCAGATTTCAGTGACGCGGCAGGCATTACACCGATCTGTTCAATTCTGTCCTTGCCGCTGTTCACTCACCACCACGGTCAGGCGGTGCTGAACCTGTATGCAGAACAGCCGCACTCGTTCGGTGCCGAGGGTGAACTGATTGGGCTGGCGTTCGACGGCGGCGCGCGGGCCGTCCTGGAGACTGGCCGTCGCAGGAAGCGGTGCCGCAATGCCCTCACGCGAGTTCGCCATTCTTTATGGTGACGCGTACGTCAAAACCGGGGAGGGCTAGCCGTAGCGCACGCGGTGAAATCCGCGTCGTAATTCGCTCCCAAACAAAGGAGTCTGGGCTCCCATTTTGTCCTGGCTGCACAACGGGAATAGGCTGTCGCTACAGGCGGGGCGGACACTTCCGGGCCGGGAACACGGTTCGGATCGCCAGCGGTGGGGTATGCCATCGCTAGTAGCGCATCAGCAGGATCCCGACGTGGCAAAAGACAGGAATGGGTCACCGCGGCCACTTCAACATGAACGGCGAATCGCCTAGCGTGCGAGGACAGAGCTGGCCGGCCGCACAGGTTTCGCCAGGGCGTTTGGCCGTCCTCTCGCGCGTCGACTTTAGTGATTGCGACATCGGCGAGATCTTCCAGGTGGCCACGGCCGCCGTTGGCAACCTCGGGCCCTGTCAGGTGGAGGCCAGTTACCGGTCCGTGGACGGTGGGTTCGTTCGCTTTCCACCCTCACAGCCCGAACATCCCGACATCGAACGGCACCTTCGCGAGTCCGGCTGCGATGGGCAGGTCGACGTAGTAGGCGGACGGTGGGGGTGTGCGCTTCCGCTGAGACACCAAAGCACCGTTCAGGGTTGCCTGGTGATTAGTGCCATCAGTGCGCCACCGGAAAATCAGATCCTGGTGCTGAAAATCCTTGCCCAGCAAGCCGGCGCCGCTCTGGCATTCGTCGCAATGCACGAGCGCGACATCGGTTCCGCCCGGCTGCTGGCAAAGGCGAACACCGATCTGGAGGAAACGAATCGCGAGCTCGCCGCCACGGCTTTGCGGTTGCGATGGCAAACGAACATGCACGAGGTTCTGAGCGCGGCGGTGGCGGCGGGAATGGGTGAGCAGGGCATCGTGGATGCGCTGTATGACCTGACGGCACTGCCGGTGGGGCTCGAGGACAGGTTCGGCAACCTGCGCTGCTGGGCCGGACCTGGACAACCCCAGACCTACCCAAAGAGACAACGGACGAGCGCGAGCTATTGCTGCACGAGCTGGCGGCACAGAACGGTCCGGCGCGGATAGGGGGCCGCGTGCTCACGCTCGTCCAGCCCCGAGCCGAGATCCTCGGGGTCCTGGGGTTGCAGGACCCGGATAACACGGTGACCGCGGACAGCCTGTTCGCACTGCGCTACGGGGCCACGGTGTTGGCGTCGGAGCTTTCCCACGAGCGAAATCTCGCCGAGATCGAGCTCAATCTGCGCCGCGAGTTGGTCGACGATCTGTTGGCCGGCACCGACCGGGACGGGGCCTACGCCCGTGCCAATGCCCTTGGCCATGACCTGCGGCGCCCGCATTATGTGGTGGTGGTGCAAACCGCCAGTCGCGCAGAGAGCGCGGTGGCAACCGCCGCTGGGAGCGCCGCGACCGCGTTGCATCTGAAATACCTACAAGGGCGCCACCGGGGCCTGGTTGTTCTGCTCACCGACGGCCGCCCGGACCCGCGGGCGTTGCACCACGCAATCAGTGAGGGCCTCGACCGCACGACCAGCGTGATCGGCATCGGCACCCGTTGCGAAGTGCCCGATGACTTGCCGCAGTCCTTCATCGAGGCGCGTCGCGCCCTGAATATCCGGCTGCGCTCGGCCAATCCGGAAGGCGCAGCGGCGTTCGACGAACTTGGTTTCTACCGCCTTATCGACGCGGCCCACGGCGACGGCACGGTCGAAGCCTTCGTGCGCGAATGGCTGGGCACACTCCTGGACTACGACGAGAGCAGGAACTCCGAACTGGTTCTGACTCTCAGCGATTATCTGGAATGCGGTGGAAACTATGACGAATCCGCGGCCGCACTACACATTCATCGCAGCACGTTGCGCTACCGGCTGGCGCGCATCGCCGAACTCACCGGCCACGACCTCCGCAACGTTGATACCCGGTTCAACCTCCATGCCGCGACACGGGCGTGGCGATTCCTCAACCCCGATGGCTGACCGACAGCCGGGCGCAACGGGCGTCTAGGGTGCGTCGTCGCCGGACTCACTCACCGTGATCTTGCTTGACTTGGTGCTTTCCGCTTTCGGCACATAAACGTTCAGCACGCCATGTGCCAACGACGCCTCGACGTCGCCGTCCCGCAGGTGGCCCGGCAACGTGACACGAAATTCGAACTTGCCGACCCTTCGTGTACGGCGGCGGAACAAGCCCTCGCGCTTGCGCTCCTTTACCTCGCCGGTCACCACCAACTCGTTGCCGTTCAGCGCGACATCGGCGTCTTCGCGTCGTACCCCCGGGAGCTCAGCCTCGATGATGTAGGCGCTATCGGTCTCGATGATATCGGCCGCGGGCAACCAGGCACCCTCGCCCGTGAGTCCACCGAACACCGACTGCGCAAGCCGATCCATCTCGCTATAGAGATTCTCGAACTCGCGCAACGGGTTCCACCTCTCCGCCTGGCCAGCGGAACGCTGCAGTGACAAAGTCATGTCATTTCCCCTCTACATTGATTAGCGGTTGTCGTCAAAGAATGCCTCAACGCTGCGGCCGAACGCCTCGGACTGTGGAGACGATTTCAGGCCCGCGACTTCGCTCGCGTGGGGCAGTCACGACGGTCAGGGACCCGCGGATTTTCAGAACACCAGCCGAAATAGCGTGAACACCCGGTTCCAATGCTCAGTCGACGGGTTGGACACCGTTGGGTCCACTACGCGAAACGAACGGGCCAGCGCGATGCTTAACCCGCCGAACAGCTCTGGCAACAGCTGCTCGGTGTCCTCGGAGAACGTAACGTCCCCAGGTGGTTGCCGAACCACCTGGCGCAGCAGCTCGCGGATCTCCTCGGCCTCCTCCAGCTTGTCGAACTCGCGCATCCGCTCCTGGACGCCCTTGGTGATTGGAAGGTCCTGCGCCACAATCACGTCACGCCCGTTCCACTTGGCCGAGTTGCGCGCCGCGATGGCAATGTCATCGATCTGCTCGTCGACGAACTCCTGGAAGCGACGGACGTCGTTCTTGTCGATCTTGATGCTTGCGACCGAGCGAAAGAACCGGTCGAACACCGGAATACCCGACGGATGGGTCACTCGATACCTCCGCTCCAAGAATCCAGACCGGCCCGAGTAGGCCGACGCTCAACGTTGGCATGTCGTCGGTGACATCGAACCGGACCCGCAGGCGCAATCTCCCCGGGCCGGTTCGGCCTAACAGGTCGAGAGGCGCCAGGGAACGCACTTCGGACGAGCGGACAGACGGGTGGCGGCGCGCATAAACTGGCGCGGTCCTATCCTCAGCGGCGGTTTTCGATCCGCCAGGCCGGTCCGTCGCCAGCCCGCCTTCCCCCCATTAACGCTATACATCGGGCCTTGGTGGTTAATCCCATTGCTGTCAATGGATTCCGCTGAGCCACAGGGATGCGCTCTAGGCAGGGGCGCGCTCTGCGACTGTGACGGTGATCTCTTGGGACTTGGCTCCGCGGAGCTCGGTCAACTGGACGCGGTCGCCCGGTTTGGTGCTGCGGAGTGCCGCTATGAGCTCTTCGGCCGTCGCGGTTTCCTGACCGTTGAACGCGATGACGATGTCGCCCGGTTGGATGCCTGCCTCCGCTGCCGGACTTGGCGTTTCGACCTGCATGACAACAACACCACTGGTGCGGTTGATTCCCAACAGCCGCGCGATTTCTGGGGTCAGGGTGGCGGGCTGAATACCGATATACGCGTGGCGGGCGGTTCCGGTGGCCAGCAGTTGGTCGGCGACGTCGACGACGGTCGCGGCCGGGATCGCGAAACCGAGGGCCACCGCACCGGCCGCCGGCGGAATGTAGGCCACGCTCATCCCGACAACTTCGCCTTGCGCATCGAGTACCGCACCCCCAGAGTTACCCGGCGAGATGGCTGCGTCGGTCTGGATCAGGTCGACCAGCGGTGCGCCGGTGGCAGCCGACCCGGGGATCTGGCGGTGTAGTCCCGAGATGATGCCGGATGTGACTGTAGCCTCAAATCCCAGCGGGCTGCCCATGACTACGGCGAGTTCACCAACCTGGGGCAGCGGTTTCTGAAAAGTCGCAGCGGGCAGGTCCGTACGGTTGGCTTGGATGACGGCGAGGTCGGAAGCCTCATCGGCGCCACGCACCTTTCCCGGCACCTGCTGCCCGTCGGCGAGTGCCACGGTGACGTCCTGCACGCCGACGACGACGTGGGCATTCGTGACGATTGTGCCGTCAGCTTTATAGACAATGCCACTGCCCAAGCCGCTCTCGGTTATCACTGTGACGACCGAGGGCTCGACCTGTCGAACCAGCGCCGGTAGATCCGCGCCGGCTGCCGCGACTGGGGCCGTCGAGCCAGCGGGTGCTGCGGGCGTGCCAGTCGAGCCGGAGTTGGTCGAGCTGCTGCATGCGGCGAGAAAGGCGACCATGACGGCGAGCAGCCGCAGTATCCAAACCCAGGGCCTTACGGTCGACGATGGGTTCATCAGCTCAGCGCCTCCGTCTCCACTCAACAACTTCAGCGAGGCCTACCGCGGCCCAACTCTCCACTAGGCAGCCGCCCTGCGGAATCGATGCGCACCCCGACCAATTCCGGTTCGGTGTCCCTTTCGGGGCCACACCACCCGTCACCGACGAGACCGTTTGTATGGAAACCTTCGCACCCCGACGCCGCGATCGACACGGTCCTGTCAGTCCCAAACCCGGCGCACGCACCTGGCCCCACAGGCTGAAGAAGATCCAAAATGCTTGCCCTGTTGACGTGTAGGCGTACCGCGATGGCGTCGATGCTCGGCATGGGCGCTTCGACGGCGTCAGAGCTTGTTGGCAATAACGTCGAGGTTGCTGATGTCGGGTGGCGAGGCGAAGAGCTCGTCGGCTTTCTCCGCGAGGGCCTTTCCGACCGGGCCGCCAAGATGCGTCTCGCGTGCCGCCTCGTCCGGGAACGCGTCGATAATGCCGAACGTCGACGGGCCGAACCGAACCGCCAACCATGGTTTCGTGCCGGGTTCCTGCTCGACGAGCGGCAGCGCCGAAAGCAGAAAATCCTCGACTGCGCCTTCTTTGCCGGACTTGACCTCGAGCCGTACCAGCAACGCCTTAGTCGCCATGGTTGATCTCCCTCTTCTGTGGTGGATGACTGGAAGGGCAGCCAACCTCGCCGCAGCGGCGGAGTGTCCCCTTCGCTTCTCGGTAACCACTGTGCCCACTGGCTGGAGTCGCAGCGTCGTCCCGACAGTTCAAACATGTCTTCGCGGTGTAGACCTCCAGGGACGATGACTTAGGCCGAGTCGCGGTTCAAGCTAATCAACACTTCGATGCCCGCGACGACGGATGGCCAAGGTCCTCCCCCACCCATAAGCGATTGCGCCACCCGGACCCGCTGCGACGGGTGGCGGTGCCGGCACCGAACTCGTGATCTCAACCCGGAGGTTGTCATGCCACCAATGTCGGATGCCGAGTATCGCGATTTCGTCACCACCGAAACCCGGACGGCCAAGTGGGCAACCACTCGCCGCGACGGTCGCCCGCACGTCGTGCCGGTGTGGTTCGTTCTGGAAGGCGACGATCTGCTGATCACCACCGGGTCCAAGTCGGTCAAGGGCGGAGCGGTGCTTCGCGAAAGTACGGCCGGCTCGATGGGGGCGAGGGGATGCTGCTGGTGCGAACCACCGCCGAGAAGGTGGTGTCGGAGAACAACATCTCTGGTGAATAGCAGTCGGCGATGATCATGACCATTGGGCGACGATGACGGTCGACGACGGCAACGCCGCCGGGGGATCGGCCGGCCGCGAGCCGGACACCGACGAATCGCGGGAGACGGATGGGCGGTCGGTTGGCAACCTCGAGTTGTTCTTCGACCTCACGTTCGTATTCGCGATGTCGCAGGTCACCCACCTGATGCTCCATGACATCTCCTGGCAGGGCTTCGGCAGAGGTGTGCTCGCTCTGCTCGCCCTCTGGTGGGCGTGGGTGTGCTACGCGTGGCTGACCAACATGTTCGAAATCGCGCGCGTGATCCACACGACTCTGATCATCCTCGCGATGGCGGCGATGCTCATCGCGGTGATCGCGCTGCCAACCGCATTCACCACCGGGGCCCTCGTTTTCGGCCTCGCATTGCTCGCTGTCCGCCTCATCAACGCCGGTATGTTCATCGCATCGGCATCTCGAGACGAGGCTGAATTGGCGTCGGCGATCCGCCGACTGGTGCCGGGCCTTCTCATCGGGCCGGCGCTGCTCGTCGCCGCCGCATTTGTGGCCGCGCCGCACCGCGAGTTGCTGTGGGTCACGGCGGCGGCGGTCGACTTCGGCAGTCCGCTGGTAGCGGGAACCAACGGACTTCGGGTCGTACCTTCGTATTTCATCGAGCGGCACGGTTCGGTCATCATCATCGCGCTGGGCGAGACGATCATCGCGCTGGGAGCGGGCGCATCCGAAGACCTGCACCATCCCGGTGTGCTCGGCGCTGTGGTTCTCGGGGTGCTGATCTCGGCCACCCTGTGGTGGACCTACTTCGGCCTCACCGCCGGCGCCGAAGAACGTATGCGGCGAACATCCGCTGTCGATCGGCCACGGCTGGCGCGCGACGCCTACAGCTACCTGCACCTGCCGCTCGTCGCGGGTATTGTCTTCTTCGCCCTCGGGGCACGGGTTTCGGTGGAACACATCAACGAGCCGCTGGCGCCGTTGGCCGCCCTCGCCCTCACCGGTGGCGTGGCACTGTTCTACGCCGGGGAGGTTGCCTACCGATGGCGTGACCACCATCAGCTCACCGTCGATCGGCTCCTCACCGCCGCCGCGGCTCTCCTGGTTTTTCCGTTGGCGATTTCCGTCCCTGCCATTTTGTCGCTGACGGTTCTTACCGTGATCGGAGGCATGCGACTCGCGTGGGAGCTGTGGCGGCGCCCCCAGATCGGCACCGGCACAGCGGGAGCCGTGTGGTGAGAACGACTCCCACTGACGTAAGCACCGCCTAGCCGGTTCGAGACCTAGTCGTCCTGCCACAATATTCGTCGAACAAGACTTCAAATCCGTTGTCTGCCCATGCGACTCGCATTTGATGCGGCGACGGCTACTGAGGAAGCCGCTCGCCGTGCAGTGCTACTTCGCCATGTTGGTGAAGCGTGACAAGTGCAGTTGATGCGCGACGGTGATGGTCTTGGTCGGCCCATTGCGGTGCTTGCCCAGAATCAGGTCTGCTTCGCCGCCGCGTGGGTCGTCACGCTCGAACGCATCAGGGCGATGCAGCAGTATCACCACGTCAGCATCTTGCTCAAGACTATTATGTAGACTAACTAAATTTGCGACGAAGTTGTGGGTTCCGGCGACGGTCCCGTCGTAGACATCGTGTTCGCCGATGCTGCTGATTTCGACGACCTTGTCCCAGAACACGTCACTGGGCGCGAGGTCATGCAACTCGCGATCGTCGAACGTGTCCGCAATCCGATGCAACCGTGAGCGACCTGGCGCGTGGGTCCACATTTTCGAACCGTCAAACCGCGTACCAGTCGCCCGCGCAAAATCTCGGTCTGTCCACTTTCGTTCTGCCAGAACCTGTTTAACTCGGCTCCAAACTTCCGTCGGCACCGTGTCTGATGACGGCCTGCCCTTGATCTTTTGTAATCGGGTGAGCACCTCGCGAGCAGCGAAGTACTTAGCACCTTGCGCATCGACCTGTTGCAGAAAGCGAGTTTGGTTGTCGGCGCCGGGAATCTGTAGATGCCAACAATCGCGGTAGCCGGCCTTCGGAGCCCGGTGCATGCGGCTGAAAATTCCCAGACGGAGCAGCAGAATCGCCACGTCATCAACGAGCCGTCGGCTCGTCGATGCGTAGTAGATCCGGCCCAGACTGAACTTCGCGTCCCAGCGCACCGATCCGTCGGTCGCCCAGAGATGCCGCAGGAACACAGCGATCTGGTCGTTCGGCAATGCGAAAACCTCTTGCGGCACGAACTTCTCGTAGCTGCGCAGACCGAACAGACCCAGCTTGTCTAGCCATGCCGCGATCGGATTGCGCTTGCCGTGCGTCAGTCGATACGGGGCACGGAGCCTGAGCGTTGTCACTCGCGCCGCTGCGTAGTCGTCGCGCACCGCGGTCACGCCAAAGTGCTTGGCGGCCTTCGTCACCGCGACGAGGTTCTGCTCGTCGATACTGGCGTAGCGGATCGGCTGGCGCTTCACACAGGAGCCGTCACCGATCATGTGCGCCAGCAGGATGACCTCATCATCTGGAAGACGTTGGGTATCGACCGGTTCCGGCACTCTTCTCGGGACCGCAACGCGGTCGCCCGCGGTCAGCGTCTCCAACGGCGTCCAACCGTCGAGCGTCATGAACGGATGATTGCCGGTCGCCTCGACTTCTCGGCCCGAGGCGAGCCGGACCTTGAAAACTTCCTTGCGGCCGCTCGGGAACACGTCGGTCATCGGCCGCGCGACCATCCGCTTGCGTTCATCCAGCGACCACACCAGCGGCCGCTCGCCGGTGCGCATCAGCTCGCCGAACGTCACCTCAGCTCCGGTATCGGCGCGCAGGATTCGCGTACTCGCCGTCAGACACCCTGACTCGCGAAGATCAGAGATCAGCGGTTTCTTGTCGGTGCGTTGTTCGGGCCCGCGGTTCAACTGGCTGATTGCGACGACCGGCAGGTCGAGCTCCTTCGCCAGCAGCTTGAGGTTGCGTGAGAATTCAGAGACTTCCTGCTGGCGCGATTCGAACTTCTTACCCGAGCTCATCAGCTGCATGTAATCGATCACAACCAGGCGCAGATCGGCCTTCTGCTTCAGACGCCGCGCCTTGGCCCGGATCTCCATCATCGTCAGATTCGGTGAGTCGTCGATGAATAGCGGCGCCTCACTGATTTCGCTCATCCGCCTGGCCAGCCGCGTCCAGTCGTCGTCGCTCATCCGACCCGACCGCATGTCCGCGAGCTTGATCTTCGCCTCGGCCGACAGCAGCCGCATCACGATCTCGGACTTGCTCATCTCGAGCGAGAAGACGACGCTGGCCAATTGGTTCTTGATCGAGCACGACCGCAAAAAATCCAGTCCCAACGTGCTTTTCCCGACGCCAGGCCTGGCCGCGACAATGATCATCTGTCCCGGATGAAGGCCGTTAGTCACATCGTCGAGCTCGGTGAATCCGGTCGGCACACCACGGGCCAGACCGCCGTTCGACGCGATGGCGTCGATCTCGTCCATCGTCGGCTGCAGCAGGTCTTCCAACGCGACGAAGTCCTCCGAGGTCCGGCCCTCGGTGACGTCGTAGATCTCGGCCTGCGCGCGGTCCACGACCTCCGCGACATCGGAGCCCTCCGCGCCGGCGTAGCCGTACTGGACGACCCGGGTGCCCGCTTCGACGAGCCTGCGCAGCAGCGCCTTCTCCGCCACGATGCCGGCATAGAACCCGGCATTGGCAGCCGTCGGCACCGTCGAGATCAACGTGTGCAGATACGGTGCGCCGCCGATCCGTCGGAGCAGATTCCGCCGGTCGAGCTCCGCGGCGACCGTCACCGCATCCGCCGGCTCACCGCGGCCATAGAGATCCAGGATCGCGTCGTAGACGCTCTGGTGGTTGGGCCGGTAGAAGTCCGAAGGCCGGAGTCGCTCGAGCACGTCGGCGATGGCGTCCTTGCTCAACAGCATCCCGCCGAGCACGGCCTGTTCGGCTGCCTCGTCCTGCGGCGGCTGGCGACCGAAATCCTCGGTTGGCGGTGGGACGTCCATCCCCGAATGGCCACGGTCGTCCACGACAGCCACGGTGCGTCCTCACCTCCCCTCGAGCTGGTCGAACGTACGTTCGACGACGCTATCGTGACTGTAAGCCGGGGCACCGACAGGATCAACATCCCCGACGCCGGAACTGCCCCGCGACGGCCAACGCTAGACGTTGCTGGAGCGGTCGGAAAGCCAGCCTGTTTATGAACCTGTGGATGGGGTGTGGATATCTGCCTCCGCCCGTGTTGAGGCCTTGGGGAGAACCTGTGGACGGACGCCGACGTCCACCACATCCCCGCAGTTAAGCGGACCACAGGGGTAGGGGTTATCTGTGGATGACAAATTCATCGGCGTGTCGGCCCGGGTTGCGTAGTCGGGCGTGTTGTGTTTCGCCCCGGCGCCGCCCAGGTTAACGGCAGGTTAGCTTCGCTGTGCGGACAATACCGTCAGGTGTTCGCCAGAACACAGCAACCCCGGCGTGAAGATCGACACGCCCTTCACGCCGATAATTGACGAAGGCGTCTATGCGCCCGCGACGACGTTCACCGACACGGCGGCGTCGACGTCGGGATGTAGCCGGACAGCGACCGGATGTGTACCGAGGGTCTTGATGTGTCCCTTGGGCAGCTGAACGGTCCGCTTGTCGAGATTCGGCCCGCCGGCCTTCTTGATCGCGCCGACGATGTCCGCGGGCGTGATCGAACCGAACAGCTTCCCGCTGTCCGACGCCGTCCTGGCCGGAAGGTCCACGGTGCCCAGGCCCTCGAGTGCTGCCTTCAGCTCATTGGCGTGCTCAAGGCCGCGAACGGTCTTGATCTCGCGGGCCCGCCGAATCGCGTCGGCCTGGCGCTCGGCGCCCTGGCTGGCGACGATCGCCAGTCCGCGCGGCAGCAGATAGTTGCGCCCGTAGCCGTCCTTGACCTCGACGGTGTCGCCTGCGGTTCCGAGGTGGTCCACCTCGGCGGTAAGAATCAGTTTCATGTCTTTCCTTCAGTCCTGCGGGCTCAGCGGGTCGACGAGCCGAACGGCAGCAGAGCCACCTCACGGGCGTTCTTGACCGCGATCGCGATGTCGCGCTGGTGCTGCACGCAGTTACCCGTCACCCGACGGGCGCGGATCTTGCCGCGCTCGCTGATGTAGGTACGCAGCAACGCCGTGTCCTTGTAGTCGATGTTCTGGTTCTTGCCCTTCTTGGAGCAGAACACGCACTTGCGGGTCTTGATCGGCTTCTCGGGTGCCGGACGTCGTTTGTTGGCCTTGGCCATGTCTCTTTCTCTTTCTTGCTTGCTATTTCAGTTTGGTCAGAAGGGCGGTTCGTCGTCGCTGCCGGAAAACGATCCGGACGCCGGAGCGCTGCCCCACGGGTCTTCCTTGGTTTCGGAGCCGCCGCCGGAAGCGGGGCGGGAACCGCCACCGCCGCTGCCGCTGCCGAATCCGCCGCCACCGCCACCGCTACGGCTGGCTTTGTTCACCTTGGCGGTCGCGTACTTCAGCGAGGGCCCGATCTCGTCGACTTCCAATTCGACGACGGTGCGCTTCTCGCCCTCACGGGTCTCATAGGACCGCTGCTTGAGCCGGCCCTGGACGATCACCCGCGAGCCGCGGGTGAGGCTCTCGGCCACGTTCTCGGCGGCCTCACGCCAGATGCTGCACCGCATGAACAGCGCGTCGCCGTCCTTCCACTCACTGGTCTGCCGGTCGAAGATCCGGGGAGTGGACGCGACCGTGAAGTTGGCGACGGCAGCGCCGGACGGGGTGAACCGCAGTTCGGGGTCGGCGGTCAGATTTCCGACGACGGTGATGATCGTGTCACCAGCCACGAGATCCTCCTGAGATGGTCGGTCGGCATGTTGGGCGCGAGCCTACGCAAGGCTCGTGACACCCGACAGCCGTTCGGCGACTAGTGCTTGTCGGTCCGCAGCACCTTGGTCCGGAGCACCGACTCGTTCAGGCTGAGCTGACGGTCGAGCTCGGACACGGTGGCGGGGGCGGCCTTCACGTCGATCACCGCGTAGATGCCTTCGGAATGCTTGAGAATCTCGTAGGCAAGACGGCGTTTACCCCAGATGTCGACCTTGTCGACCGAACCGCCGTCCTTGCGGATGACGTTGAGGAACGTCTCCAGCGACGGGGACACTGTCCGCTCGTCGAGGGTTGGGTCAAGGATGACCATGATTTCGTATGGACGCATGAGAACCACATCACCTCCTATGGGCTAACACGGCCGCGGTCGTTCCGCGGCAGGAGGGTTACCTGCGTCGGCAACCGGCCCAGGTTACAGGAACGCCCGCTGATCTGCGAAATCGCGCTGCTGGCCAGGCTTACACTTCGCCCGTGTTCTCCGAGACGCGCTATGCCCGCAACGGCGACCTGCGCGTCGCGTACCGCGCGTCGCCCCCAGGTGCCCGCGACATCGTGTTCCTTCCCAACTGGTTCACGTGCTGTGAGGACCTTCCGGAGTTACCGTCCCTCCGAGGATGGGTCGAGGCGATGATGTCGCTCGGCCGGCTCATCTTCTTCGACCAACCGGGCACCGGAGCATCCGATCCTGTTGCGCCCGGCGCGATGCCGACCCTGGAGCAGTGGACCGACAGCATTACCGCGGTTTTGGATGATCTCGGCAGCCGCGAAGCGGTCCTGGTGGCGATCGACGGCGCCGTAGCGACAGGGGCAGTGTTCGCGGCGACACATCCATCCCGCACGACCGCACTGGTCGTGCTGGAGGGCTACGCGGACGCACAGACGATCAGGACTGACGAAGGGGCGCCCGAGGCACTGGCCGCTATGTGGGGCACCGGCGAATTCCAACACCTCGTGAATCCGGACATGCCATGGAACGGCGAGATCCGGGCAACGTGGGCACGGATGGAACGGCTGGCGGCAAGCCCCACGACCGTCGCTCTCATGTTGGCGCTCGTACAGGAAATGGACGTCCGGGCCGTGCTTCCCACAGTCCGAGTGCCGACACTCGTCGTCCAGCACTCCGACGATCCGTTGATCATCCCGGCGATGGGCAAGAACGTCGCCGACCACATACCGGGCGCCAAGTACGTCGAGTTGCCGGGCCGGAACATGTACCACATGGTTGAGCCGTGGCGGGATTCCTTCCAGGAGATCGCCGAGTTCCTCACTGGCCACCAGGCCGAGGTGGCCGATGACCGGGTGCTCGCGACCGTCCTCTTCACCGACATCGTGGACTCGACGCGGACCGCCGCCGAGATCGGCGACCGTGACTGGCACGCATTGCTCGATGCGCACGACGCCGTCGTGCGTGCGCAGCTCGCTCGGTTTCGCGGCCGTGAGGTGAACACCTCGGGCGACGGCTTCCTGGCGATGTTCGACGGCCCGCAGCGAGCGATCCGCTGCGCGATCTCGATCCGGGACGCGGTGCAGGCACTCGGCATCGAAGTGCGCGCCGGGCTGCACACCGGCGAATGCGAGGTGCGCGGCGAGGACATCGGCGGAATCGGCGTGCACATCGGCGCGCGGGTCAGCGCACTCGCCGGGCCGAACGACGTGCTCGTATCCAGCACGCTGCGCGACCTGGTCATCGGGTCAGGACTCGAATTCGACGACCGCGGCGCGCACCAACTCAAGGGCGTGCCCGGCGACTGGCATCTGTTCGCCGCCGCCGGCTAGAACGGCGGGCGGCGGCGCTTGTTCTTGATCACATCGTCCGTCGGGGGCTGTAGCGGGCCTTCTTGGCCGCTGCCGAACCACCGTTGGTGGCCGCACACCACGTTGACATAGCGGCCGAACCCCACGCCGACCTTTCGCCCGCCGTCCCCGGCGGTCCATTGCGGCGTTCCTGCCAGCGCACCGTCGTGCCGGAACCAGCGCAGCTCGCCGTCGTCGGTGACGCCGTAGATGGCCGGCGCAGTCTCGGTCGCCCGGCCGATCATCAACCGGCGGAACGCGTTCCACCCGTTGCCGACTTTGCGCCACGTGGGCGGGTGGAGCCACATCGGCGACGGGTCCTCCCAGTCGTCGTGACGCAGCCAGTAGAGATCGCCGTTGGGCGCGCGCCCGTAGAACACCGCCTTTCCGCCGTCGCCTGGCGTCGCGTTCACCGTGACGCCGATGACGTCCATCTGCCGCCACCCCTGGAAGATCTTTTTTCCGATCTGCAGGGCCGGCTGAGCCGGGCGTGTTTCGGTCCAGTTGTAGATGCGGTACCAGTAGACGTCGCCGTTCGGCGTTGCGGCGAAGACGGTTTCGTTCACCGCCACCACCAGTTCGAACGCGTCCCAGCCGGTGTTGATCTTCCCCCCGGACAGCGGATGCCACGTCGGTGACGGCTCGTCGGCCGGGTCGTGAATGTGTATGTGCAGGTCGCCGTTGGCCTTGACGCCGTACAGCACGCCTTGCCTGCCAGGACTGAACACGCGGGTATAGACGTCGAACCCGGACCCGATCTTTGTACCGCTACCTTTTGACCACAACGCTCTGCCATCCGCCCCGCCGACGAGTTGGTGCCAATGCACGTCTCCCTCGGGAGTGATCCCGTAGAAGACATGCTTCATTCCGCCGGGGCCGGCCATAAGGCCAAGATTAGGGCGAAAGGTGACCCGCGAGATCACTTTCGCGTTCATCCGCGGGTACGTCGTCAACGTGGCCGCGTGCAAGCTGGCTCTTCGGGCGCAACCGCTCCGGCAGCCAGCCGGGCGGGCGATCGGGCGCACGGTCGAACACTCCGCCGGAGGGGTCATCGATCCGTCTGTGATGACGCACAAGGTCGAGCTCGGGCCGGTAGATCTGCCGAATCACCAACGCGCACAGCCCGATCACCGCGATGTCACGAAGCAGGACAGTGACGGTGAACCACTGTTCGGGCAGGCCGCGGTTCTGCTCGCCATAGAGGTAGAGCATCCGCGGCACCCACACCAGCGCGTCGATGGTCATCCACGCCAGCAGGAGGCGCCGGTGCGGCAGCGCCAGCACCGCCAGCGGCACCAGCCACAGCGAGAACTGCGGGCTCCACACCTTGTTCGTCAACAGGAACAGCGCGACGACAAGGAACGCCAGCTGCGCAAGCCGCGGCCGTTGCTCGGCGGTCAACGCTACGTAAGCGATACCCGCGCAACACAATAGGAACAACACCAGCACGACCGAGTTGAGAATGGCCGGCGGCTGCCACAGACCGAGCCCGGTATCGAAGCCTTGCCAGTCAGTGAACGACTTCACCACGTTGTACAGCGAGTCCATGTCGTCGCCGCGTCGGGCATTGAGCCGGAAGAACTCCGACCACCCCCGCGGGAACGCCACCATCACCGGAAGGTTGACCAGCAGCCAGGCGATGAGCGCCGCAACGGCCGTCTTGCCCACTTCTTTGAGCCGCCCGGTGCGCAGTCCCAGGATCGCCAACGGGATCAGTAGCAGGATCGGGTACAGCTTGGCCGCCACGCCCAACCCGATCAACACGCCCGCTAGCGCGGGTTTTCGTCGCGCCCAGGCCAGGATCGCACCGACCGCGAAAGCCGTTGCCAGCGCGTCGAAGTTGGTGAAAATCTGAAAGATCACGATGGGCGACCCTGCGACAAGCGCCGCATCCCACATCCGTCTACCCGCCAGTTTCGCGGTGGCCCACACCGCGGCGAACCAGGCCAGCGCAAGCCCGAGTGCCGAGATGTTGAAGAACATCACCACCTCGGCGATCGACGGCACCGCGACCAGCTTGGTCAGCGCGGAATAGGACTTGGCGAGTGCCATCGCCATGTACTGGTACGTGCCGGTGATGACGGGATACTCCATGTACCGCACGGCGATGTTGCCGTCGAACTGCTTCTGCGGCCTGCCCTCGCTGTCGGTCTCGACCCAGCTCGACTTGTACGGGAACTTGCCAAGGTTCAGCAGTTCCGCGGTGTAGAGCGGGACGGTGTCGGAGTAGCACAGCTCGTAGTACGCCCGGTTGTTCTGCCAGTTGGCGACCTTCTGGTCGGCGGTACCGGAGCCCGTGGTCACCAGGCACGCCGCCTTCGTCGTGTAACCCAACGCGAGGAACACCACGGCGATCGCGAACATCACCCGCAGTGGGGTGAGGAAGCGTGCGCGCCCGATCAATGCGTGCCGGCCCACCGGCCCGCCGATCACCTGCGAGAGGGCGCCGCTAAGCGCGTCCGTCCTGCTGGGCAGGTCGCGGTCGTCGTCGCTGCGCACATCGGCGGCCACCGGCTGCGGCGACACCATGGAACGGAGCGGCCCTCGCGCCGCCCGGTGTTCGCCTTCGGTATCCCCGCTCTCGGTCACGGCGGCGGAAGCGGCGGCGGCGGACCTGGACCAGGTACTCCCGGCGGCACCGGCGCTCCCGGAGCGACCGGCGACCCGACCGGTCCCGGCACGGGCACGGGCACGGGCTGACCCGGCGGAGCGATGGGCACCATGGTCGGCGGACCGAACGGGATGGTGATGCCCGGCGCCACCTCAATGGACGGCTGGATCATCGTCTCCGAGGGCGGCGCGGGCGAAGGCGGCGGCGGCGGCGGCGGCGGGCGGACCCGCATAGCCACCGATCTCGGTCGGCTTCGGGAACGACTCGTTCTCGGTGTCCTCGAGCGCGCCGTCCATCGTGTTCTTCCAGATGTCGGAGGGCAGGCCCGACCCGTATACCGGGGATCCCGACTTGTTCTCCAGCGGCTGGGTGCCGTCGGTCGTGCCGACCCAGACCGCCGTCGACAGCGACGGGGTGAAGCCGACCATCCAGGCGTCCCGGTTGTCGCCGGTGTCGCCGAGCTGGTTGGTGCCCGTCTTGGCGGCCGACGCGCGTCCGCCTGCCAGCGCGTGGCCGTTGGAGTACGCGGCGATGGGTTGCATGGCCGCGGTGACGTTGTCGGCGACGGCTTTCTCGAGGCGCTGTTCGCCGGAGTTGTCCTCGGTCGATGCGTCGAACAGCACCTGGCCCTCGGCGTTCACCACCTTCTGGACGAAATGCGGAGCGTGGTAGACGCCCGATGCGGCGATCGTGCCATACGCCGACGCCATATCGAGTACCCGACTCTGGTACTGGCCCAACACGATTCCGTTGTTCGGTGGTCCACCCTTGCCGTCCTCGGACAGCGTGTGCTCGACACCGGGGAAGCTCTCGGCGATGCCCGCCTGATGCGCGGCGTCGGCGACATCGGACGGCCCGTTCTTCAGCTTGAGCATCAGCCGGTAGTAGGCCGTGTTCAGCGACCGCTTGAGCGCCTCGGCAATGTTGCAGGTGCCGCAGCTGTTGCCCTCGACGTTGGTGATCTTGATGCCGTTGACCTCGACGGGTGCGCTGTCCACCTGATAGCCCAGTCCGATGCCCTGCTCGAGCGCGGCCACCAAGGCGAACACCTTGAACGCAGAACCAGTTGGCAGCCCGGCCTGTGCGAAGTCGAAACCCTGGGCGTCTGTTCCGCCGAAGTACGCCTTCACGCCGCCGGTCTTGGGGTCGATCGACACGACGGCGGAACGCATGTCCGGGTTCTGGCCCTCGAGGTTGTCGGTCACCGCTTCTTCCGCGGCCGCCTGAGCCTTCGGGTCGATCGTGGTGGTCACCTGCAGGCCCTCGGTGTTCAGCGTCTGCTCGCTGATGTCGAACAGATCGAGCAGTTCCTTCTGCACCTGGCGCTCGATCAGTCCGTTCGGGCCGGTCGTCTGGTTCTGGTTCCTAGCCTGGTCGGGCGGCACGGTCGGCGGAAACACCTGTGCCGCACGGTCGGTCGGCGAGAGCGCGCCGATCTCGACCATGCCGTCGCATACCCAGTTCCATCGTTCAGCCGCGCCATCGGCGTTGACGGCCGGGTCCAGGCCGGAGGGCTGCTGAATGAGCGCGGCCAGCAGCGCGCCGTCGGCGACCGTGAGCTGTTCGACCGGCTTGTCGAAGTAGGCCTTGGAAGCGGCACCGATGCCGTATGCGCCGCGGCCGAAGTAGATGATGTTGAGATAGGACTGCAGCACTTGGTCTTTGGACCATTCGCTGGACATCTTCGTCGAGATGACCAACTCCTTGGCCTTGCGGACCACGCCGCCCAGCCCTGCTCGTGCCGAACCCACCAACGCGTTCTTGACGTACTGCTGCGTGATCGTCGAGCCGCCCTGGGTGTCGCCGCCGAAGATGTTGTTCTTCGCAGCCCGGGCGAAGCCCGAGAACGAGAAGCCCGGGTTGGAGTAGAAGTCGCGGTCCTCGGCCGCCATCACCGCGTCGCGCACATGTACCGGTATCTGGTCGATGTTGACATCGACACGATTGCCCTCGGGCGGAACGATTTTGGCGAGTTCACTGCCGTCGCTGGCCAGGATCGTCGAGACCTGGTTGGTTCGGATATCGCCCGGTTTGGGCACGTCGACGATCAGGTAGGCCATCCCGAACGTCACGATCGGCAACACGATCAGGGCGGCCAACGTCGCGTACAGCCCGCGGCGGACCCACATCCAGTTGATCTGCTCCATGGCGGGCAGACGGCGGGGCGGCCGCCCGGGTGGTCCGCCACCACCGGGTGGTGGACGGCGCGGAGGGCCGGGCGGTGGCGGCGGCTTTGGCGGCGGGGTGCCGTCGAGTGCCGCCTTGACGGCTTCGATCGGGTCGCGCAGCGGCAGGGCGTCATCCCGCACGGACGGGATGACGGCGGTGTGCCGGTCGTCGGGACGAGGTGCAGCGCGACGGGGGATCGGCGGATCGGATCCGCGAGCCGGGGGCGCGCCCACACCGTCAGCAGCTCGTCCTGAACGGACATCGCTTGCTGACCGGTTATGGCGCCCTTCGCTATTCACTGGCCGTCCGCGCACCATTGCGCGCGGTCCGTGAGGTACGCGATCCCTTTGGTGGACGGACCGCGCCGAGCACGTACGACTTCACCAGATGGTTCCAGCTGCAGGTGCGGCATACCTCCACCACGTGTACGGAGAATTCGTCGTAGCGGGTGGCCAGCATGACCAGCTCCTCGGCGGTCCGCGCCGAACCCGACACCGCGCCGAGGTGGTCCCCGAAAACCCATGACACCAACGTGAGCTGTTCCTTGCGGCAGATGGGGCACATCACCGAACTGGGCTTGCCATGGAACTTGGCGGCCCGCAGCAAGTAGGGGTTGGCGTCGCAGACCTCCGAGACGCCGGTGCGTCCCGAGTAGACCTCGGCCAGCAGGGACCGCCGCCGAAGCGCGTAGTCCACCACCTGTCGCTGCAGTCGCACGATGACCAGAGTACGTCGGCCTCGCGACGACGGAGGCGTCACGGGGTCTGGTGCGTCTCCGTGATCGCCATCTGGTCTGCGGGGATGCCGGAGGAACTTTTACGATCATCGTCGTGGCGACGCGCCAGACACGTGCGAAGGACAGCGACCGCACCGATACCTGTCAGATTCTCGACAGCGCCTTCAGTGAGGGTCAGCTGTCGATGGAGGAACACCGTCAGCGGGTGGTGTCGGCAACCAATGCGGCCACGCTTGGCGACCTGCAGTCGTTGGTCGCCGATCTCCAGTTGGCCCATGCACCGGTGAAGTCCCCTAGCAAGCTGTGGGCCCAGGCCGACCTCAAGAAGCCTGCGGCCGGCCGCCTGCCGTCGGGTGGCTGGGGCATGCGAGCCGCCGTCGCCGCGGTGCTGGTGCTCCTCGGCGTCGGCATCGGCTGGGGTCTCTACGGCAACACCAGCTCGCCACTGAGCTTCACGACCGATCCCGGCGCCAAATCGGACGGAATCCCGGCGAAGGTGGTGACCCCACCGCGTCAACTCCAATCGCTGGGCGGGATCACCGGCCTCTTCGAACAGATGCGGCAGAAGTTCGGCGACACCGTGGGATACGAGCTCAACATCCGGCCGGACCGCGCGACGCTGTACCGACCCGACCCCGAGGACCCGCGCCGCAAGGTGATGTACGACTACCGGGGTGGCTGGGGGGACCCGATCACCACCACCACAGCCGACGACGACGACCGCGTCGTGGATCTGTCGAAGTTCGACGTCGAGGCGATCGTCGGCCTGGTGCGTGGCGGTCCGGACACGGTCCGGATCAAACGCAACGACGTCAACGACACCTGGATCGACATCGAGGCGTCGAAGGACCCTGTGACGCCGGAGGCCGTGAACATCATGATTTACGTCACCAGCGACTTCGGCAGCGGCTATATCCAGCTGGCCCCGGACGGCGCCGTCAAGCAACTCAACTACCCCAGCTGACCTGCGGGGACGGCCGCGAGGGCAGGCCCTTGTGTAGCGCCGAATATATCGGAGCGATACTATTGCGCCGAGGTGTTGAAACTTCGTAGCGACAGGCAAAGGAGGTGGTTCGATGCTAGAGCTCGCAGTGCTGGGTCTTCTGCTCGAATCCCCCATGCATGGCTACGAGCTGCGTAAGCGGCTGACCGGACTGTTGGGCGCTTTTCGCGCGTTCTCCTACGGCTCGCTGTATCCCGCGCTGCGCCGGATGCAGGCCGACGGCCTGATCGTCGAGGATGCGGCACCGGACGGAACCCCGAAGATGCGCCGCGCGCGCCGGGTGTATCAGCTGACCGACGCAGGCAAGCAGCGCTTCGCCGAGTTGGTGGCCGATACGGGTCCACAGAACTACACCGACGACGGGTTCGGCGTTCACCTCGCGTTCTTCAACCGCACCCCGGCCGAGGCCAGGATGCGGATCTTGGAGGGGCGCCGTCGTCAGGTCGAGGAACGCCGAGAGGGCCTGCGCGAAGCAGTCGCAAGGGCAAGCAGTTCGCTTGACCGCTACACCCGCCAGCTTCACCAGTTGGGGCTGGAGTCCAGTGAGCGCGAAGTGAAGTGGCTCAACGATTTGATCGCGGCCGAGCGCGTGGCGCAGGGTCGTGCCGAGCAGTCGTAGAACTAACAGATTTCCATTTGAGTTGGATCGAGAGGGAGAGCGTCGTCATGACTGAGAACACCGAGGTGAGGGTCGCGATTGTCGGTGTAGGCAACTGTGCGTCATCGCTGGTGCAGGGTGTGCAGTACTACCAGGACGCCGACGAGACCGCCACGGTGCCCGGCCTGATGCACGTGAAGCTCGGCCAGTACCACGTCCGCGACGTGAAGTTCGTCGCCGCCTTCGACGTGGACGCCAAGAAGGTCGGCTTCGACCTGTCTGAGGCCATCTTCGCGTCGGAGAACAACACCATCAAGATCGCCGACGTACCGCCGACCAACGTCACGGTGCAGCGCGGCCCGACGCTCGACGGCATCGGCAAGTACTACGCCGAGACCATCGAGGTGTCCGATGTCGACCCCGTCGACGTCGTGAAAACGCTGAAGGACAACAACGTCGACGTCCTGGTGTCCTACCTTCCGGTGGGCTCCGAGGAGGCCGACAAGTTCTACGCGCAGTGCTGCATCGACGCCGGCGTGGCGTTCGTCAACGCGCTGCCGGTGTTCATCGCCTCCGATCCCGTGTGGGCCAAGAAGTTCGAAGACGCCGGCGTGCCGATCGTCGGCGACGACATCAAGAGCCAGGTGGGAGCGACCATCACCCACCGCGTGATGGCGAAGCTGTTCGAGGATCGCGGCGTGCAACTCGACCGCACGATGCAGCTCAACGTCGGCGGCAACATGGACTTCCTCAACATGCTCGAACGTGAGCGCCTGGAGTCGAAGAAGATCTCCAAGACACAGGCGGTCACGTCGAACCTGCAGCGCGAGTTCAAGACCAAGGACGTCCACATCGGCCCGTCGGATCACGTCGGCTGGCTCGACGACCGCAAGTGGGCCTACGTACGGCTGGAAGGCCGTGCGTTCGGCGATGTGCCGCTGAACCTGGAGTACAAGCTCGAGGTGTGGGACTCGCCCAACTCGGCAGGCGTCATCATCGACGCGGTGCGGGCGGCGAAGATCGCCAAGGACCGCGGCATCGGCGGCCCGGTCGTCGCGGCGTCGGCCTACCTGATGAAGAGCCCGCCCAAGCAGCTGCCCGACGACATCGCCCGGACGCAGCTCGAGGACTTCATCGAGGGCTAGCTTCTCTTCCCGCTCAACGCCACGCCACCAAGGGCGCCACGGTATGAATGGATCCCCTTGGCCCAGGTCGCTAGATGCACACGCTGCCGGAGACGTTCCCGAACGGACCCGAGGCGCTGACGCACCCGCCCGGGAACCAACGCGGACCCCAGTCAACCCAGCCTGGGCCGACGCTTCCCCAGTTGCCGCCGCTACCACTTGCTAACAGCCGCGGTTCGTTGAAAAGAGGGGCGGGGCTCACCGATGCGGGCGTGGTATCCGGAGATTGGGTGTCGCCCTGTGCGGGGCCGACGCCCGCGACGCTCAGGCCAGTGAGGGCAGCGCCAAGCGTCAGGACTTTCCAGCCGGCCGGTCTCTCCATGATCTACCCCTCTTTCTTCAGTTCCTCTCCCCCGGCCTACCCCCAGTCTTGCGCGCTCTGAGAGCGCCTGCAAGGCCCGACTGGATGGTCTTTCATCTCGCATTTGCCAGCCACCTCATCGCAAGATCAAGCCGGGCGGCGGTGTGCTCCGGCCACTCGCGCTTCTGCACCCGAAACGGCACGATCGCCAGCCCGAGCAGCGCCGCAGCGGTCCGCTGTCGTAGTTGCTCGGCCCGGACGCGCCGCTCGGCGTGGGCCAGGACCGCGTCGGCGTAGCGAGCCGCCGTTTCTCGCCCGGCGGGGTCGAGGGCCAGGGCCGACAGGTGCGCGAGCAGCGTCGCCCATTCGTCGGACCGTTCCCCGGGCCCTGCGGTGTCGATGTCGAGAACAGCTGTCACCCGCCCGTCGTCGGCGAAAAGCTGGCCTTCGTAGAAGTCGCCGTGGACCGGCACCATCTCCTCCGGTTGGGCTGCCACCGCGTGCAGGGCTTCTACCACCTCGGCGACCCGGGTCAGCACCGCGGGCTCGTCGGCGGCTGCGCATCGCAGCACGCCCGCGTGGTAATCCACCAGGTGTTGATGCGATGGTCGAGGCACCAGCATCATCAGCTCGGCCGGCAGTGCATTCAATACGGACTCGAGGACCTCGGGTGAGGGCAGCGCGGCGTCGCCGTCGAGGATCAGTGCGCGCAGCGGTGTTCCCTGCCCTTCGGGCAACACGATCAGACCATCGGAGGTCGAGACCAGCACCGGTGGCACTGGCACGCTTCGGCAGGCAACGTCATGGCGATGGCAGAGATCGGCCACTGCCGAGGGGCGCACGACCTTGACGAACCACCGGGAGCGGCCGTCGTGCACCTCGAGAACGGCATGGTGCGCGGGCCGGTATGCGCGGGGGCGGATGTCTAGCGTCGGCGCTGTGCTCATCCCGAACTTCCGAAACAATTCGGCCAACAGCACGGGGTTGCTGGCGGTCGGGAGTGCGGGCAGAGCGGGATCGCGGGGCCACGCCCATATACCGACCTCGACCGGCTGACCGCGGTACTCGCCCGCGACGACGGCCGCACCGGCCGGAATCCGGCTCCCGGTCGTGGCGCCAAGGAATTCCGGTGTGCAGGTGCCGTCAGCGCGCCGCACCCCCGCCTCGTACATGACGACGGCGGCGCCGGACGGGTCTACGTTGACGTCGGCCGCGCGCAGGTCTTCCAGCTGGCAGCCGTACTCTGCGACAGCAGCGGAAAGCACACTCGAGGCTTCCGGACCCAGCAGCAAGTCCAGTGCCGGCGTAGCCACGTCGCCGAGGGTAACCCGCGACCGCGGTGCCGGGATGACCGCTCCCAACAGTCCGGGGGTACTCGTACAGTTCTTGTCTGTGACCGATATCGACGACGAACTGGCTGCCCTGCCCGAGTTCGCCTTCCTCAACGAAAATGCCGAGCAGGCGGGCGTCACCGGTTCCTCGCTTAGCGTCGAGCGAATCGACCGCGGTCCGATCAGCGCGCTCAAGTTCGGCGACCGCCCACCACGCGTGGTCTTCCTTCACGGCGGTGGGCAGAACGCGCACACCTGGGACACGGTGATCGTCGGGCTCGGCGAGCCCGCGCTGGCGGTCGACTTGCCGGGCCACGGCCGGTCGGCCTGGCGTGAGGATGGCGACTACGGGCCGAAGCTGAACGCGGTGGTGATAGCGCCGATCGTGCGTGAACTAGCATCGAGTGCCGACCTCGTCGTCGGGATGTCGCTCGGAGGTCTGACGGCGATCCGGCTTGCGGTGTCCGCGCCCGAACTGGTGCGCAATCTGGTGCTCGTCGACGTGACACCCTCTGCGCCACAGCGGCACACGGAATTGACCGAAGCGCAGAAGGGCACCGTCGCCCTTGTGCAGGGCGACCGCATCTTCCCCAGTTTTCAGGCGATGCTCGACGTGACGGTCGCCGCGGCCCCGCACCGCGACCGGGAGTCGTTGCGGCGCGGCGTGTTCCACAACTCGAAGCGGCTCGATGATGGAACCTGGACGTGGCGCTACGACTCGATGCGTAAGGGCGACGGCTTCGAGGGGCTGTGGGATGACGTGCCCCGGCTTGATGTGCCCACCACGTTGGTGCGCGGCGCCAATTCGGCTTTCGTCAACGACGCCGATGCCGACGAGTTCGCCCGCACGGCCCCAGGATTCCGCGGCGTGCGCATGGTCGAGAACTCCGGGCACTCGGTGCAGAGCGATCAGCCGCGGGCGCTTATCGACATCCTGAGCGAGATCCTCGCCGGCTAGCCCTCGCTCGTCACCCTGCTGTTCACCTCCTGATGGCCCAGCTGCCACCAAGATGGACCGGCCCGAAGACTTCGAGGCCAACCCCAAGACCGGCAAGGTCTACGTCGCGCTGACCAACAACGACGAGCGCGGCGCCGCCGGGGAGGCACCCCCGGATGCGGCCAACCCGCGCAACGACAACAAGAGCGGACAGATCCTCGAGATCACCGACGACCACGCAGGCACCGACTTCACCTGGGAGCTGCTGCTGGTGTGCGGCGACCCCGAGGCCTCCGACACCTACTTCGCGGGGTTCGACAAGACGAAGATCAGCCCGATTTCCTGCCCGGATAACGTCGCGTTCGACAGCCACGGAAACCTGTGGATCTCCACCGACGGCAATGCCCTGGAATCCAACGACGGCCTGTTCGCCGTGGCGCTCGACGGGCCAACCGCGGAGAGACCAAACAGTTCCTCACCGTGCCGCTCGGCGCGGAGACGTGCGGGCCGGTCATCACCGACGACCTGGTGATCGTGTGCGTGCAGCACCCGGGCGAGCACGACGACAACAGCGTCGACAACCCGCTCTCGCGGTGGCCCGAAGGCGGAAACGGGACGGCGCGTCCGTCGGTCGTGGCGGTGTGGAAGACCGACGGGAATATCGGTGTCTGACCGAACGTACGGTTAGAGGGTGACCTTCCCCATCCGGATCGGCGTGCAGCTGCAGCCTCAACATTCCCCGCAATACAGCCACCTCCGCGACGCCGTTCGGCGCTGCGAGGACATCGGCGTCGACGTCGCCTTCAACTGGGATCACTTCTACCCGCTCTACGGCGATCCCGACGGCGCGCACTACGAATGCTGGACGATGCTGGGCGCCTGGGCCGAGCAGACCTCGCGCATCGAGATCGGCGCCTTGGTGACATGCAACTCCTACCGCAACCCCGAACTGCTCGCCGACATGGCGCGCACCGTCGACCACATCTCCGACGGCAGACTGATCCTCGGCATCGGCTCGGGTTGGAAGCAGAAGGACTACGACGAGTACGGGTACGACTTCGGAGCGGTGGGAAGCAGGCTGGACGATCTTGCCGGCGCGCTTCCCCGCATCAAATCCCGATTCGCCAAGCTCAATCCACAGCCGACCCGCGACATTCCCATCCTGATCGGCGGCGGGGGCGAGAAGAAGACGCTGCGTCTTGTCGCCGAGCACGGCGACATCTGGCACTCCTTCAGCGACAGCGCCGAGTACCCGCAGAAGGCCGCGGTGCTCGCACAGCACTGCGCCGATGTGCGTCGCGACCCTGCCGCGATCGAGCGTTCGGCAGGCGTGTCCGGTAAGGGCACCGACGCGTTGCTCGCCGAAGCCGACGCACTCGCAGACCTCGGAGTCACGCTTGTCACCGTCGGCGCCAACGGTCCCGACTACGACCTGAGCGATGCAGAAGCGTTGTGCCGCTGGCGCGATCGGCGTGCAGCGAGATAGGCAACTGAGCTTAGGCTGCGCGAAACTCGGCAACACAATGCATCTCATTCGGTCAATCTCGGCCGATTGACCTGACGGCATGATTAACTGTCGCCGCTATGCCCAAGAGGTACGGGGTCAAGGAAAAGGACCAGGTTGTTTCTCACATCATCAACCTGGTACTGACCGGAAAGCTGCGCTCAGGAGATCGGGTCGATCGCAACGAGGTCGCCCACGAACTCGGCCTGAGCCGGGTCCCGATCCAGGAAGCCGTGGTCCAGCTCGAGCACGACGGCATCCTGTCCACCCGCTACCACCGCGGCGCGTTCGTCGAACGCTTCGATGAGTCCGTCGTCCGAGAACATCACGAGCTGCACGGGATGCTCATAGGCATCGCGTCGGCGCGCGCCGCCGCCGACCCGCGACCGCAGGTGCTCTCCCAACTCGACTCGCTGACTGAGTCAATGCGCGCCAACCGGGAGTCGCGCGCGTTTCAGGAGGCGGCCTGGCAGTACCGACAGACCATCAACGACGAGTACGCAGGCCCTCGGTTGTCGGCCGAGATCCGGGCCTCACAAAGCTTCATTCCCCGGGTGTTCTGGGTGACGTACATGAACAACCACGACGAGATGCTCCCGTTCTACGAGGCGGAAACCGCGGCCATCCGTGAGCGTGACCCCGACGCCGCGCGCGCCGCGTGCGCCGGCCGGGCGGAAGCCATGGGCCGGATCATGCTTACGGAGCTGGTGCGGCGCGGCGTCTTCAGCCCCTCGGCGTTGCCCCCGCAACCGTCGGTTGCGTTCTGACGGAGCGGAACCCTACAACGGATTCTTTCTCAAGTTCGGTAACGGCAAACATCGCGTGATTACATACCGGCAGACACTGACAGGTTAGACTAGCGAACTATGGTGGAGACCGAAGCGCAGGTCGACGAGCTGGCCGCCGAGCTGCAGCGCGTCCTCTCCAAGCTGTTCTCCGTTCTCCGGCGTGGCGACGCCAACCGCGGCACGGCAGGCGACCTGACGCTGGCACAGCTCTCAATCCTGTTGACACTGCTGGAAAAAGGTCCCATTCGGATGACCGACCTCGCGGCGCACGAACGCGTCCGCACCCCGACCACCACGGTGGCGATCCGCCGGTTGGAGAAGCTCGGGTTGGTGAAGCGGTCGCGCGATCCGTCCGATCTGCGTGCCGTGCTGGTGGAGGTCACCCCGCGCGGCCTCGTCCAGCACCGCGAATCGCTGGCCGCGCGTCGGGCCCACCTCGCGGCACTGCTCGGCAAGCTCAGCGACGACGACCGCGAGACCATGACCAAGGCACTGAATGCCATGGATCGACTCGCCGATCAAGAAACCGGCCACGAAGACAGCTAACCGAGCCAATCCAGCACGGCGGCAGCGGTCCACGACTGCTGCATGCTTCCCAGCGGCTCACCGGTGAACGGCTCGTAGTACTCGGCGAAGGTACCGTCACTGGCCTGCCGAAGACCTTCGCGGCGCAGCATCAGCGACCGCTCGGCCCAGCCACGGCGGGCGAATGCCCAGGAGAACAGCCACGTCATCACCGGCCAGACGGGACCGCGCCAGTACTCCCTCGCCCGGAAATCGCGCGACACCGGTGATGTCGACGGGATCAGCGCGTACTTCAGATCCGGGTGCCCGCAGAACCGCGGCCCCTCCAGGAGTCGCAGTAGCGACCGCTCCTTGTCGTGTGGGAGCCCCCCGCACAGCAGCGGCGCGAATTGCGCGACGGTCTCGGTAGCCATCAGCCGGTCCGTCCGAACATCGTAATCCCTTGCCGCACCTGTTCTTTCGTCGGTGGTCTCGACGACACCCGCCCGGAACCGAGCCGCCCACGAGTACAGGTCCCTGACATCGGCGTGCGGTCGCTTGTAGTCCTCGCCGATGGTTGCCAACACGTCGCAGGCCACCGAGAAGATCGCGGAGACGAACACGTCCTCGATCGCGAAGCTCATCGCCTTGGGCAGGAGGTCGTCGTCGTATCGGGCGGCCTTCATCTCTTCGAGTAGCCACAGGTACCGGTCGTATTCGCCGTCCGATGGCCGCTGGCTCGGATCTGTGACGATGCTGTTGTCCTCGCGCTGATACTCCGGCACAGTGCCCGGAATCACGTTGGCGTAAGCGCTATCCCAGCGCGGGGAGTTGTCCATACCGGATTCCCAGCCGTGATACAGCGTGATGCGGCCGTGCGAGTTCTGGTCTCGCGCCTCGGCGAGCCAGCGATGCCAGCGCACCAGGTCATCCCAGCGGCGGTCGAGGAACGTCTCGGCGACCGTGCGGGTGGAGCGCCCACGGGATCGGGCCTGGTCGAGGATCCGTTGCACCGCGATCGCGTGCACCGGCGGCTGGGTGATTCCCGAGGTGTGCCGGTTGCGCGGCGCGTTGGAAGCCAGCGCCGAGCACGCCCACCGGGCCGGGCCGGGGAAGTAGCCGTCGACCCCGCTGGCGAAGACGATGTGGGGAATCATGCCGTTGGACCACTGTGCCGACAGCAGCGTGTCGAGCTCCACCACGGCTCTTTCCACACTCAACGGCGCCAGCCCGACAGCGACGAACGCCGCGTCCCAACTCCACATGTGTGGGTACAGCAGCGGCGCCGCGGTCGTCATAACTCCCAGGTCATTGCCGCGCAGCAGGTACGCGGCGCGGGCCGCTAGTTGCGTGGGGGCGAAGCTGGGATCGGGTGCCACGCCTCAATGATCCCAGTCGGTAGGGTGACCGGCATGCCGACCGCGTTCATCACCGGAGCGGCGGGCGGGCTCGGATCGGCGATCGCCGACGCGCTTGAGCCCACTCACACGCTGTTTCTCGGCGGACGGCCGTCCGATCGGCTCGACGCGGTGGCCGAGCGGCTGGGTGCCACTACATGGCCGCTGGATCTCGAGGACACCGACGACATACCCTCGGCCGTCGAGCCCATCATCGAGCTCGACGTGCTGATCCACAACGCGGGCGTGGCGTTCCCGGGACGCGTCGCCGAGACGACGGTCGACGAGTGGCGCACCACCATGGAAGTCAATGTCATTGGGGCGGTGGCGCTTACGCTCGCACTTCTGCCTGCCCTGCGCAGCGCCCGCGGTCAGGTGGTGTTCATCAACTCCGGCGCAGGCATCAACGCCTCACCCGGGTTGGCGTCATATTCGGCAAGCAAGTTCGCGTTACGGGGCTTCGCAGACTCGCTGCGCAATGATGAACCCGAGCTGCGGGTGACGTCGATCCATCCGGGGCGGATCGCGACGGCGATGCAGGAAGGACTTGTCGCCTACGAGGGCGGCGAATACCGGCCCGACCGATTTCTCAGCCCGCAGACCGTCGCCAAGGTCGTCGCCGACGCCGTCAACGCCCCGCCCGACGCCCACATCCACGAGGTCATCGTCCGCCCGACGTGATTTCGGCGTGATTTCTATCGCTGAGCGACACTTAGCACGCCAGAATCACTAGATGTCGATGCAAGAGACGGCCGCGCAATTCTTCGACGCGTGCGAGACCGGAAAAGGCTGGGCGGGCTGCCAGCCGTACTGCCATGCCGACGCGACATTCTCCGGCCAGACCGACGCCCTGGAAGGTGTGGACACCCTCGAGGCTTACACCGAGTGGATGAAGGGCCTGATGACACT
Organism: uncultured Actinomycetota bacterium; assembly: GCA_963713225.1. Lineage (GTDB taxonomy): Bacteria > Actinomycetota > Actinomycetes > Mycobacteriales > Mycobacteriaceae > Mycobacterium. The sequence goes on from CAVQLB010000013.1 coordinate 30,624, forward strand.
GCTTCCCGACGGCAGCGCCGAGGTGCGGTCTTTCGCCGTCGACGAGAAGCGGAACAACGTCGCGGTGTTCGGCGTCTTCCGCGGGACGCACACCGGCGACGGCGGACCGGTGCCTCCGACCGGTAAAGGTGCGGCCGCCGACTACGTCTACGTGATGGACTTCGACGGCGACAAGATCCGCCATATGACCAAGATCTGGAACGACGGGATCACCATGCGACAGCTGGGCTGGGCCACATGATTTCAGCGGTTCGGCAGAAGTTGAGTCGCGTTGCGAGGACGGCGAAGGCCGTCAAGCGATTGCGTGACACCGGCATCATCGACCTCGGCAATCTGGGCGCGACGCTTCAGACCGTGAAGAACGCCCGCCACTACGGACCGCAGGCGACGTTGGCGATCCAGGGCGGCCGCAAGTACCCGACATTGCCTGCGGTCGTCGACGAGCTCGGGACCTTGACCTACGCCCAGATCGACGACATGTCCACTGCGTTGGCCCGCGGGCTGCGCCGACTCGGCGTCGTCGAGGGCTCAGTCGTGGGCGTTCTCTGCCGCGACCACCGCGGACTCATCATCGCAATGGCCGCGTGCGGCAAGCTCGGTGCCCGGTTCGTGCTGATGAATACGGGATTCGCCAAGCCGCAGTTCGCGGACGTGTGCAAGCGGGAGAACGTGAAGGCGGTACTTCACGACAGCGAGTTCCTGGGCCTCCTCGACGCACTGCCCGCCGATCTGCCACGGGTGCTCACCTGGGTCGACGACGGCACCAACGTCCCCGCCGGGGTACAGACGATTGATGACATCGTCGCGGCGAACACTTCCGAGCCGCTGCCCGCACCGGGCAAGCCGGGCGGAGTCGTGATTCTCACCAGCGGGACGACCGGCTTGCCGAAGGGTGCGCCTCGGGTCAAGGTGTCGCCGTTGACGACAGCGGAGCTGGTCGACCGGGTCCCGTTCCCCCGCGCGGGGACCATGGTCATCGTCTCGCCGATCTTCCACGGCACCGGCCTGGCCACCTACATGGTGGGAGCGACGTTGGGCAACAAGGTGGTCACCACCCGGCGATTCAAGCCGGAGGGCACCCTCCAGCTGATCGCAGACCACCGGGCCGACATGCTCGTCGCCGTCCCGACGATGCTGCACCGCATGGTCGAACTCGCCCCCGACGTCATCGCCTCCTACGACACGTCGTCGCTGAAGACGATCGCGATCGCCGGGTCGGCGCTGACCCCCGAGTTGTCCAACCGCGTGCAGGACACCTTCGGCGACGTCCTCTACAACATCTACGCCTCCACCGAGTGCGGATTCGCCACCATCGCAACCCCAGCCGAGCTGCGGAGCGCACCCGGAACGGCGGGTCGCACGCCCGTGACGTCCGAAGTGGTCCTGTTCGACAAGCACGACCGGCGCATTGACGGCGCCAACAAGCGGGGCCGGATCTTCATCCGCAGCGCGGCGCGTTTCGAGGGATACACCGACGGCCGCAACAAACAGGTCATTGACGGCTTCATGTCCAGCGGCGACATGGGCCACTTCGACGAGAACGGACTGCTGTTCGTCGACGGCCGCGACGACGACATGATCGTCTCCGGCGGTGAGAATGTCTTCCCGCAGGAGGTCGAGAACCTACTCGTCGAGCGGGACGACGTCTCCGACGCAGCCGTGGTCGGCGTCGACGACGTCGACTTCGGAAAGCGGTTGCGCGCCTTCATCGTTCTCCACCCCGGCGCACAGCAGAACGCGGAGCAGATCAAGCTCTACGTCAAGAACAATCTGGCCCGCCACAAGGTGCCCCGCGACGTAGTGTTCATCGATGAGCTGCCGCGCAACGCCACCGGGAAGTTGCTGCGTCGGGCACTGATGGAGATGCCGGTCGACGGCTAGACGACGAGGTTGACCAGGCGGCCTGCCACCACGATCACCTTCTTGGGTGTCGCGCCGGCCAGGAACGCCTGCACCTTCTCGTCGGCGAGTGCCGCCGCCTCGAGCGTGTCGGCGTCGGCGTCGGCGGGCACGGTGATGCGGCCGCGCACCTTGCCGTTGACCTGAACCGGGTACTCGGCGGTGTCGACGGTGAGGTACGACTCGTCGGCGACAGGGAACGGTCCGTGCGCCAGCGAGCCGTCGTGACCGAGCCGCTGCCACAGCTCTTCGGCCAGGTGCGGTGCCAAGGGCGCAACCATCAGCACCAGCGGCTCGACCGCGGCGCGAGGCACATCTCCGACGTGCTGCTTGGTCAGGTGATTGGTGTACTCGATCAGCTTGGCGGCTGCGGTGTTGTTGCGCAGCGACGTGTAGTCGTCGGCCACCCCGGCGATCGTGCGGTGCAGCACCCGCAGCGTCTCGTCATCCGGCGCGTCATCGCTTGCCCGGAGCCGGCCGGTCTGTTCGTCCACGACCAGCCGCCACACCCGCTGCAGGAACCGATACGCGCCGATGACGTCCTTTGTGGCCCACGGCCGCGACGCCTCCAGCGGACCCATCGACATCTCGTAGACCCGCAACGTGTCCGCACCGTAGTTGTCGCAGATCTCGTCCGGCGACACCGAGTTCTTCAGACTCTTGCCGATCTTGCCGAACTCCTGGTTCACTTCGGTTTCGCCGTCGGGCCCCGGCCAGTAGAACTTGCCCTCCCGCTCAACGACTTCCGCGGCAGGCACGTACGTGCCCCGCGCGTCGGTGTAGGCGTGCGCCTGGATATAGCCCTGGTTGACCAGCCGCCGGTAGGGCTCCCTCGACGACACATGGCCCAGGTCGTAGAGCACCTTGTGCCAGAACCTGCAATACAGCAGATGCAGCACCGCATGTTCGACACCGCCGACGTATATGTCGACGCCGCCGGGGTCGTCGGGGCCGTGCTCCGCCGGTCGCGGCCCCATCCAGTACGCCTCGTTCTCCTTGTCGCACAACGCGTCCGGGTTGTGCGGATCGGTGTAGCGCAGCTCGTACCACGAGCTGGCCGCCCACTGCGGCATCACGTTGGTGTCGCGGGTGTAGGTCTTGCGGCCGTCGCCGAGGTCCAGCTCCACGTGCACCCAGTCCGTCGCCTTGTTCAGCGGCGGCGACGGCACGCTGTCGGCGTCGTCGGGATCGAAATGCACCGGCGCGTAGTCGGGGATGTCGGGCAGTTCGACGGGCAGCTCCGACTCGGGCAGCGGGTAGGCGCGGCCTGCGTCGTCGTAGACGATCGGGAACGGTTCGCCCCAGTAGCGCTGCCTGGCGAACAACCAGTCCCGCAGCTTGTATTCGACGCGTGCCTGCCCGACGCCGTCGGCGACCAGCCGCGCCGTGATGGCCTCCTTGGCCGACTCCACACTCAGCCCGTTGAGGTAGTCGGAGTTGACCATCTCACCGTCTCCGTTGTACGCGGCCTGTGAGATATCGCCCCCCGCAACCACCTCCACGATGGGCAGACCGAACTCGGTGGCGAAGTCCCAGTCGCGCTGATCGCCGCCTGGCACCGCCATGATGGCTCCAGTGCCGTAACCGATCAACACGTAGTCGGCGATGAAGACCGGAATCTGTTGACCGGCAGCCGGATTCGTTGCATAACTGCCGAGGAACACGCCTGTCTTGCTCTTGCTTTCCTGGCGTTCCAGATCCGACTTGGCGGCGATCGCGGCGCGGTAGGCCGTCACCGCCTCGCGGGGTGTCGTCGACGCATACGTCCAGCGTGGGTCGACACCGTCGGGCCAGTCGGCGGCGGTCAGCTGTTCGACCAAGGGGTGCTCGGGTGCCAGCACCATGTAGGTCGCTCCGAAGAGAGTGTCCGGGCGGGTGGTGAAGACCTCGATATCGCCTGCCTGCGTGGCGAACCGCACCTCGGCGCCGGTGGATCGGCCGATCCAGTTGCGCTGCATGGTCTTGACCTTCTCCGGCCAGTCCAGCAAGTCGAGGTCGTCGAGCAACCGGTCAGAGTAGGCGGTGATGCGCATCATCCACTGCCGCAACCGTTTCCGGAATACCGGGAAGTTGCCGCGATCGCTGCGGCCGTCGGAGGTGACCTCCTCGTTGGCCAGCACCGTGCCAAGCCCGGGGCACCAGTTGACCATCGAGTCGGCCCGGTACACCAACCGATAGGAGTCGACCACGTCGGCTCGCTCACCGGCCGACAACGCCGACCAGTCCCGGCCGTCGCCGACGCTGCGCTGACCGGACTCGAACTCGGCCACTAGCTCGTCGATGCGACGGGCCCGGTCCAGGTCCTGGTCGAACCATGCGTTGTAGATCTGCAGGAAAATCCACTGCGTCCACTTGTAGAACTCGACATCGGTGGTGGAGAAGCTGCGCCGCGCGTCGTGGCCCAGCCCCAGCCTGCCCAGCTGGCGGCGGAAGTTGACGATGTTCGCCTCGGTCCGCGTGCGCGGATGCGTGCCGGTCTGCATCGCGTACTGCTCGGCGGGCAGGCCGAACGAATCGAAGCCCAACGCGTGCAACACGTTGCGGCCGGTCATCCGGAAGTAGCGGGCGTAGACGTCGGTCGCGATGTACCCGAGCGGGTGCCCGACGTGCAGGCCCTCGCCCGACGGGTACGGGAACATGTCCTGGACGAACATCTTGTCGGCGGGCACCGGCGTGCCGTCCGCAGGCGCCAAGGAACCCACCGGGTTCGGCACGTTGAAGGTGCCCTGCTTCGACCACGTCTGCTGCCAGGCGCGCTCGATCTCCCCGGCCAGTTGCGCGGTGTACCGGTACCGCGGGGTGTCGGCTCCAGCGTCGGAGACATCGGTGACCGACTCGTTGCTCACGTGAACAGGGTAAAGGGCCGCCGCGGCCCGCCCGTCGGCCACGGGCAGGTATCGGTTGCGTTGCGGAGCGGTCAGAGCTTGATTCCAGCTCGGTTCCAGGCCTATCGGCCGGCTCCGCGCGCTGGATACAGTCGGCGCCTGGCCAGGGGCATGCCCCGAACAGCCGGGAAGGACACGGGAAGGATCGGGCGATGATTGAGAATGCCCGCCGCTGGCGGATTCTGGCAGGTGGTGTCGCAGCAGGCATGGCCGGCGTAATCGGCTTCGCGGGCAACACCGCCACAGCCGACCCCGTATACCCACTACCGCCGCAGCCCGGCCCGGCGCCGATCGCGCAGTCCTACGCGCAAGCGGGCGTTGCGGGGCCGGTCGCGCAGTCCTACGGGCAAGCGGGCGCGTCCGCACCAGTTGCGCAGTCCGGGACCGCCCCCGGACTCGCACCCGTCGCCGCAGTCGCGGCACCGGAGACCCTGGTGCCCGCCGGCTCCCAGACAATGGAGCAGTTCTTCGCGGAGAAGGGTGTCAAGCTGGAACCGCAGATGGCTCGTGACTTCAAGGCGCTCAACATCGTGCTGCCCGTCCCGCGCGGCTGGTCGCAGGTGCCGGATCCGAATGTGCCCGACGCGTTCGCGGTGCTCGCCGACCGGGTCGGCGGCGACGGCATCTACACCTCCAACGCGGCGCTGATCGTCTACAAGCTGGTGGGCGGCGGCTTCGATGCCAAGGACGCCATCACCCACGGCTACATCGACGCCCAGCAGCTGGCGGCCTGGCGGACCACCAAGGCGTCGCTGGCCGATTTCGGCGGCATGCCGTCGGCCACGATCGAGGGCACCTACCGAGACAACAACATGACGCTCAACACCTCACGTCGGCACACCATCGCGACCGCGGGCCCGGATAAATACCTGGTGTCGCTTGCGGTCACGACCACTGCACAGGAGGCGGTCCCCGCGGCCGCCGCCACCGACGCCATCACCAACGGGTTCCGGGTCAGCGCCCCCGGCGCCACCCCAGCAGCGCCGGGACAGCTCGCGCCCCGCTAGCGCGCCGCGGGCGGCGACCCTTAAGGTGGGCCGCATGCTCTTCGCGGCGGTGGGTTGCTTGTGCGCCGCCGCCGCGACCGCCGCGGTTGGCGGGTGGACGCTGTCCCGCCCGCGCTCCGGTGATGTGGTCCGGCGAGTCCTCCGTGCGGTCGCACCGACACAGCTCGCCGCCGCGGCGATGTTGGCGGTCGCGGGCGTGGTGGCGTTGTCAGCCCAGCCCGAGACCGCGTTGTTGGTGGTGATCGTGTGCGTTATCGGTGCGGTCGCCACGGTTGCGGCGGGCTGCTGGCAGAGCGCCAAGTTCGTCGTGGCCACGGCGGGGGCGCCGTCGGCGTGCGGAGCGGCCTCGGCAGGTTGTGGCGGCGGCGCCTGCGGGACCTGCACCCTGTCCAGCTCCAGTAGCTGACGGTCTGAACGTGTTGCCGCCGACGAACTTTCGCCAGCCGTGAGCGCGCGGTCAGTTCCGGCTGATGTCGACCGGGTGCGTCGCCAGCAGGGACAACGGCAGCGGTTGACGTCGCAGCACCCGTCCCCACAGATCCACCCGGGATTCGGCCAGCACGTCGGATGGCAACGCCGACAACACGATCCAGTCGTCGCGCTCGATCTCGCCCTCCAGCTGACCGATCGTCCAGCCCGAATAACCGGCGAAGACGCGGACCCCTTCCACCATCGGGGCGATCGACTCGGGCTCGACGTCGAGATCCACCATCACCATCCGGCCCTGGACATGCCGGACTCCCGGTACCCCGGCCGGGTCGGTGCCGACCCGCAGGGTCGCCAGGCACAGGGCCGCATCCCGCTTGACCGGGCCGCCGATGAACATCGTCTTGGGTTTGGTCGCCAGCTTCGCCCATTGCGGCAACACGTTGTACACCGCGGTCTCGCTGGGCCGGTTCAGCACCACCCCGAGCGTGCCGCCGTCGTTGTGCTCGACGACATAGATGACGCTGCGCCGAAAGGTCGGCTCGAGCAGGTCGGTGTTGGCCAGCAGCAGGGTTCCGGCCCGCACCCGGTGCGCCGTAGGAGCGACGAAATCCTCCGGATCCTCTGACTGCGCCACCCCATCATCATGTCACCAGCGAACGATCAAGGTGGCGAACAAGCGCGGCCCGCCGGGATATTTGTACTGTGAATTCTCGTGGTTAACGCACACGCACCGATAGCGCTTTGGCGGTCGGTGCGCGGCCTGCCCGAATTCTGGCGACTGCTCGAACTGCGCGCGGCGAGCCAGTTCGGTGACGGCCTGTTCCAGGCCGGCCTTGCGGGCGCTCTGCTGTTCAACCCTGACCGGGCCGCTGGCCCGTGGGCGATCGTCGCCGCCTTCGCCGTGTTATTCCTCCCCTACTCGGTGCTGGGGCCGTTTGCAGGCGCGCTGCTTGACCGCTGGGACAGACGGTTGGTGTTCATCGGCGCGAACCTCGGGCGGCTGGTCCTGATGCTCGGCATCGCGGCACTGCTGGCGGCCGGAGCCAGCGACCTGCCGATCCTGTTCGGCGCGCTGATCGCCAACGGCTTCACCCGCTTCGTCTCCTCGGGCCTGTCGGCCGCGCTGCCCGACGTGGTATCGCGCGACCTGGTGGTCACGATGAACTCGGTCGCGACGGCCACCGGTATCGCGGCGGCGTCCCTTGGCGCCGGCTTCATGCTGGTGCCGCGGTGGCTCCTTGGCGCACGCGACACCGGCGCTGCGGCGATCATTCTCCTCGTCGTCATCCCGGTGTCGGTAGCGCTGCTGCTTTCGGTGCGGTTCCCGCCGCACGTGCTCGGCCCGCACGCCAGTAAGCGCGCCATCCACGGGTCGGTCGCGTATGCGGTGGCCACCGGATGGCTGCACGGCGCGCGCACGGTGCTGGCCGTCCCAACCGTCGGGGGGACACTCGCCGGACTGGCCGCACACCGGATGGCGTTCGGCATCAACAGCCTGCTGGTGCTGGTCATGGTGCGACACAGCGATTCCCGTGCTGTCGCCGGCCTGGGTACGGCAGTGCTGTTCGCCAGCGCCGCAGGCGTCGGATTGTTCCTGGCCACGGTGATGACCCCCGCCGCCGTCGGCCGGTGGGGTCGCTTCCGAACCGCCAACGGAGCGCTGCTGCTGGCAGCGATCATCCAGCTCGGTGCGTCCGGACTGCAGCTACCGATGATGGTGTTGTGCGGGTTCCTGCTCGGCGCGGCCGGACAGGTGGTCAAGCTGTGCGCTGACTCCGCCATCCAGATCGACGTCGACGATGCACTACGCGGTCACGTGTTCGCCGTGCAGGATTCGTTGTTCTGGATGTCCTTCATCCTCGCGCTCGCCGCGGCGGCGGCGGTCATCCCCTCCGACGGCCGGTCCCCCGGGCTCGTCGTCGCCGGGTCGGCGGTGTATCTCGTCGGGCTGGCGGCGCATGCATACGTCGCTCGCCGTTTGCAAGCCCCGAGTTAGGGTGTGCCACATGGCGACAGCCGGTCCGATCGTGGACGACCTCCGCGCCGAGAGTGACGAACTCGACGCGTTGGTCGCCGAACTGCCCGCCGACCGCTGGGCGGACGCCACCCCGGCGCCGGGCTGGACCATCGCCCATCAGATCGCCCATCTGCTGTGGACCGACCGGGCTTCCCTGACGGCCATCACCGACGAGGCGGGGTTCGCCAACCTTCTGGGGTCCGCGGCCGAAGACCCGATCGGGTTCGTCGACCGCGGTGCGGAGGAAATCGCCGCCTCGGCTCCCGCCGATCTGCTGGCCGACTGGCGGCGCACCAGGACCCGGTTGCACGACGAGCTGCTCGCCGTGCCCGATGGCCGCAAGCTCCCGTGGTTCGGACCGCCGATGAGTGCTGCGTCGATGGCGACCGCCCGGTTGATGGAGACATGGGCGCACGGCCTCGACGTGGCCGACGCCGTCGGCGTGAAGCGGCAGGCGACCGCGCGGTTGCGGTCCATCGCCCACATCGGTGTGCGAACCCGCGACTTCGCGTTCGCGATCAACGGTCTTGCCGCGCCTGCGGATCCGTTCCGGGTGGAGCTGCGTGCGCCCGACGGGTCGACCTGGACGTGGGGGCCAGACGATGCCCCGCAGCGGGTCACCGGGTCCGCCGAGGATTTCTGCACACTGGTCACCCAGCGGCGCCCGCGGGCGGTGCTCGATGTCGCCGCCGAGGGTGACGACGCGCAGCGGTGGCTGACGATCGCGCAGGCGTTCGCGGGGCCGCCGGGCCCAGGCCGCGACTGATCTCTAGAGCCCGTTGACCGCGTCTGCGGCGCCGTCCCCGTCGCTGTCGGTCAACGTGATGTCCCACCGCCCGTCGGCGTCGGTGTCGACGTAGGCGAGCTGGCCGCCCAGCGCCCGATCGGCGAGCCCGTCGCCGTCGATGTCGACCAGTCGGTCGTCGGCATTTCCATCGCCGTCCAGGTCCGCCGTCGGCCCCCCGGTGTGCTCGATCCCGTCGAGCCCGAACCACCGCAGGTGCCCGCCGCGGTCCACGCTCACCGCCCAGGTGCCCGAGCCGTCGTCGGTGAAGTAACTCTGGCCATCCAGCACCGCGTGGTCGGCGATGCCATCCCCGTCGAGGTCGGCCAGCGCGTCGTCGACACTGCCGTCGCCGTCGACGTCCAGCCCCACCCCGTCGAGTCCGCCGTCCGCATCGACGTCGGCGTCCAGCGGTGCGCTCCACATCGTCGCCGAGCCGTCCCCGTCAGAAAGGCAGTAGTCCATATCCGTTCGACGGCGGACTAGCTTCTGGAGTTCCACCACTTCATAAGCTCGGCGACCGCCTCGTCGTGACTGAGCGGTCCTCGGTCGAGACGCAGCTCCTTGAGATAGCGCCACGCCTCGCCCACCTGCGGCCCGGCCGGGATGCCGAGGATCTCCATGATCGCGTTGCCGTCCAGGTCCGGCCGCACCCGCTGCAGGTCCTCTTTTTCGGCCAGCTCGGCGATCCGTGCCTCCAGATCGTCGTAGTTGGCCTGCAGTCGTGCGGCCCGCCGCTTGTTGCGGGTGGTGCAGTCGGCGCGCACCAGCTTGTGCAACCGTGGCAGCAGCGGGCCCGCGTCGGTGACGTAGCGGCGCACCGCGGAATCGGTCCACCTGCCGTCGCCGTAGCCGTGAAACCGCAGATGCAGGTACACCAGCTGCGACACGTCGTCGACCATCTGCTTCGAGTACTTGAGCGCCCGCATCCGCTTGCGGGTCATCTTGGCGCCCACCACCTCGTGGTGGTGAAAGCTCACCCCACCGTCCTGTTCGTGCCGACGCGTCCCTGGCTTGCCGATGTCGTGCAGCAGCGCGGCCCAGCGCAGCACCAGGTCAGGGCCGCCCTCGTTCTCGTTCTCCAGGCCCATCGCCTGCCGTAGCACCATCAGCGAATGCTGGTACACGTCCTTGTGCTGATGGTGTTCGTCGATGGCCATCCGCATCGCGCCGATCTCGGGCAGCACCACATCGCCAAGGCCGCTCTCCACCATCAGGTCGATGCCCGCCGCCGGATCCCCGCCGAGGATCAGCTTGTCGAGTTCGGCCGCGACGCGTTCGACGGTGATGCGCTCGAGTTGGCCCGCCATCGCCTCCATCGCCACCCGCACCCGAGGCGCGACGGTGAAGCCGAGCTGCGAGACGAACCTCGCGGCCCGCAACATCCGCAGCGGGTCGTCGCCGAACGACACCTCCGGGGCAGCGGGCGTGTCGAGCACGTGGGCGCGCAGCGCGGCCAAACCGTCGAGGGGATCAAGGAATTCGCCTGCACCGTCGGCCGTGATGCGCACCGCCATCGCGTTCACGGTGAAATCCCTGCGCACCAGATCGTCCTCGAGGCGGTCGCCGAACCGCACCTCCGGATTGCGCGATACCTGGTCGTACGAATCCGCGCGGAACGTGGTGATCTCCAGGCGCTGATCACCCTTGCCGACGCCGACGGTGCCGTACTCGATGCCGGTGTCCCACAGTGCGTCCGCCCACGGCCGCAGAATGCGTTGCATCTGCTCGGGCCGCGCGTCTGTGGTGAAGTCGAGGTCGGTGTCCAGCCGGCCCAGCAACGCATCACGCACACTGCCGCCCACCAGGTACAGCTCGTGGCCCGCGGCAGCGAACAGCGCGCCTAACTGGCCCAGCACGGCGGCGTGCCGGTTCAACACCACCTGGGCAGCGGCGAGCAGTTCAGCATTGTCGGACACGTTCAATGAGCGTAGAGGTAACGGTCCTGCACCGAGCGGCGAGTGGGGCGGGAGCGAAAAGGCGTGGCAGCTACTATCGCTTGGGTGTCGGACGGCGAACAGGCCAAACCACGACGGCGCCGCGGGCGGCGTCGCGGCAGGCGCGCGGCCGGTCCACCCGACACCGCCACTGCGCAACACAACAACAACGCTGTCGTGCCGGAGAAGGCGAATACACCCGTTCCCGGTGGTCAACCCAAGCCGCACAAGCCCCGCGCCTCGCGCCGCGGACCCGACCGGCTGCGCACCGTCCACGAGACATCGGCGGGCGGGCTGGTCATCGACGGTATCGACGGACCGAAGGACACCCAGGTCGCGGCCCTGATCGGGCGGATCGATCGACGCGGCCGCATGTTGTGGTCATTGCCCAAGGGCCACATCGAGCTCGGTGAGACCGCCGAGCAGACGGCGATTCGCGAGGTCGCCGAGGAGACCGGTATCCAGGGCACCGTGCTGGCCGCCCTCGGCAGCATCGACTACTGGTTCGTCACCGAGGGCCGGCGGGTGCACAAGACCGTCCACCACTACTTGATGCGGTTCCTCGGCGGCGAGCTGTCCGACGAAGACGTCGAGGTCAGCGAAGTGGCCTGGGTGCCGTTGAAGGAGCTGCCGTCCCGGCTGGCCTACGCCGACGAGCGCAAGCTCGCCGAGGTCGCAGACGAGCTGATCGACAAGCTGCACAACGACGGGCCTGCCGCATTGCCGCCGCTGCCAAGGACCTCACCGCGCAGGCGCGCCCAGACGCACTCGCACACCCGCAACCGACGTCCCGACGAAGCAGGCCCACCCAAGCCGGGCCGGCGGACGAACGGCTGCGGACAAGGACCGTGACCGCCCGCCGGGGTGTCGCGACGGTGCTGCCTCGACTGGTCGCCGTGCTGGCACTGTTGATCCTCATCGCCGCGCCCGCCGTGGCGCCCCCCGCGGCCGCAGGCGAACCGGGCTCGGTGCCCTTTCTCCAGGTGCGCGTCGACCGCGTGACGCCAGATGTGGTGACCACCACCAGCGAGCCCGTCGTCACCGTCATCGGGACCGTGCTGAACGTCGGCGACCGTCCGGTCCGCGATGTCATGGTTCGCCTCGAGCGCGCCGCGTCCGTCACCTCCTCCGCAGGGCTACGCACCAACCTCGGCGGTGAGGACGACCAATTCGAACCGGTCGCCGACTTCACCACCCTGTCCGCGGAATTGCGGCGCGGTCAGAATGTTCCCTTCAGCCTCACGGTTCCGCTGCGCTCGGCGGGCGTGCCGTCGCTGGGTGTGCAGCAGCCCGGCGTGTACCCACTACTGGTCAACGCCAACGGAACCCCCGACTACGGCGCCCCGGCCCGTCTCGACGACGCGCGATTCCTGCTGCCGGTGATCGGGGTTCCGCCGGAGCCCGCCGCAGACTCGGCCGATGCGCTGGCCGGCGTCGTCGCCCCTGACACGTCGAAACCGGTCCGCCTCACCATGATGTGGCCGCTCGGCGACCGGCCCCGGCTGGCGCCCGGCGCTCCCGGCGGGACGACGCCGGTGCGGCTGCTCGACGACGAGCTCGCCGGCTCGCTTTCGACCGGCGGGCGGCTCGACGTCCTGTTGTCTGCAGTCGACTTCGCGACCAGCCAACAGGTCGACCCCGGCGGCCAGGTGCGCAGCGCGCTGTGCCTGGCCGTCGATCCCGACCTGTTGGTCACGGTGAACGCGATGACGGCCGGTTATGTCGTCAACGACGGACCCGACACCGGTCCGGCCACGCCGACGCATCCCGGCGCAGGCCAGGAGGCCGCGGTCAACTGGCTGAATCGGCTCAAGTCGCTGGCCCAGCGTGTGTGCGTGGCACCGGCGAATTACGCGCAAGCCGACCTCGACGCGCTACAACGGGTCGGCGATCCCGGGCTGAGCTCGATCGCCACCAACGGCGCAGGCGACATCGTGGACCAGCTTCTCGGCGTCACGTCGATCCGGGGCGCCACCCTGGTCGGCGACGGTCCGCTGACCGGTGCCGCGATTCGACTGCTCTCGGCGCAGGGCCCGACGGTGGCGGTCGCCGCGGCCGGTCTCACTGCAAAGGACTCGACGACCGGTGAACCGGCCACCGCCGACGTCGGCGCGGTCCGCTACACGCCGGAAGTGGTCGCCGCGCCGTTCGACCCGACCGTGTCGGCCGCCCTGGCAGGCATGGGCACCGACCCGTGGTCGCCCGCGTATCTCGATCCCGCGCTGGACATTCCGGTCCAACACGATTCGGCGGTGGCCCGCCGCCAGGACGCGTTGGGCTCGCTGCTCTGGCGCGGTCTCGCGCCGGACACCGAGCCACGCAGTCAGATCGTGATGCCGCCGATGGAATGGGGCTTGCAGGCCGACGACGCCGGCGCCGTCCTGACCGCCGTCGCCACCTCGATCCGGGCGGGCCTTGCCGTGCCACGGCCACTGACCGCGGTGATCGCCGAGAGTGCGGCGGTGCCGCAGCAGGACCCGCTGCCGCTGCCCGATGAGGTGCCTGCCAATCCGCGCGCCCGCTTCGACGACGCCGTGATCTCCGGTGTCGCGGGAACCAGTGGCAGGCTGTGGGGCCTGACCACGGCGTTGACCACCGACGAGCGCACGGGGCTCACCGGCACGCAGTACACCGCGCCGTTGCGCGAGGACATGCTGCGTGCGCTGAGTCAGTCGGTGCCGCCGGACGCCCGCAACGGGCTTGCCCAGCAGCGGATGGCGACAACCAGCGCGACGGTGAACGACCTGTTCAACGCCGTCACCATCGTCAACCCCGGTGGCGCCTACACCCTCGCCACCGAACGCAGCCCGCTACCGCTGGCGTTGCGCAACGACCTGCCGGTGCCGATCCGGGTACGGCTGCAGGTCGACGCGCCGCCGGGCATGACGGTGACCGACATGGGCGAGATCGAACTGCCGCCCGGCTACCTCCCGCTGCAGGTGCCGGTGGAGGTGCACTTCACCCAGCGGGTGGCGGTCGACGTCGCGCTGCGCACTGCCGACGGCCTGCCCTTGGGCGAACCGGTGCGGCTGTCGGTGCACTCGAATGCCTACGGCCAGGTGCTGTTCTTCATCACGTTGTCGGTGGGCGCGGTACTGGTCGCACTCGCCGGTCGCAGGTTGTGGCACCGGTTCCGCGGCGAGCCCGACCGCGCCGACTTGGACCGCCCCGATCCCCTCGACGTGGCGCTGAACCACACCGACGAACCCGACCTGACACCCTTTCCGCTGCATTCGGGCGAAGAGCAGCGGGAATGAGTACCGCCGGCCGGCATGCCGGGGCGGCACAGCCACCGTTCGACCGTGGCGCCGGCCCCCCGGGTCGGCCTCCGATGCCCGGCAGGCAGGTTCCGCCGGGGCCCGGCCTGCAGGGCTACCCGCCGCCGCCCCCTCCCCCTCGGCGGATGCCGCCGCCGCCACCTCGTCAGCGCATCCCGCGCCGACCGGCACCGCGGCGGCGCGCCGGACGGCCCGAACTGACGGATGCCGCGGTGGTGTCGCGGTCGTGGGGCATGGCCGTCGCGACGCTGGTCAGCCGGATCACCGGCTTCATCCGCATCGTGCTGCTCGCCGCGATTCTGGGTGCGGCCCTGTCCAGCTCCTTCACGGTGGCCAACCAGCTGCCCAACCTTGTCGCGGCGCTGGTCCTGGAGGCGACGTTCACCGCGATCTTCGTGCCGGTACTCGCCCGCGCAGAACGCGACGATCCCGACGGTGGCACCGCGTTCGTCCGGCGGCTCGTAACGCTGGCCACCCTCCTGCTGTTGGTGGCGACGGTGCTGTCGGTGACGGCCGCGCCCCTACTGGTGCGGCTGATGCTGGGCAGCGATCCGCAGGTCAACCGGTCGCTCACCACCGCGTTCGCCTACCTGCTGCTGCCCCAGGTGATCTTCTACGGCTTGTCGTCGGTGTTCATGGCAATCCTCAACACCCGCAACGTGTTCGGCCCGCCGGCCTGGGCGCCGGTGATCAACAATGTCGTCGCCATCGTCACCTTGGGTGTGTATTTGCTTGTGCCGGGCGAGCTTTCGGTGAATCCCGTCGAGATGGGCAACGCCAAGCTGCTGGTGCTTGGTATCGGGACGACCCTGGGTGTGTTCGCGCAGACGGCCGTGTTGCTCGTCGCGATCAGGAAGGAGCGGATCAGCCTGCGTCCGCTGTGGGGTCTCGACGACCGTCTCCGGCGGTTCGGCGGGATGGCTTCGGCCATGGTGCTCTACGTGTTGATCAGCCAGGTCGGCCTGATCGTCGGTAACCAGATCGCCAGCGCGGCAGCGGCTTCTGGGCCCGCGATCTACAACTACACGTGGTTGGTGCTGATGCTGCCGTTCGGCATGATCGGCGTCACGGTGCTGACGGTGGTGATGCCGCGCTTGAGCCGCAACGCTGCCGCCAACGACACCCCAGCGGTTCTGGCCGACCTCTCCCTGGCCACCCGGCTCACCATGGTGACCCTGATTCCGACGGTGGCGTTCATGACCGTCGGTGGCCCGGCGATCGGAAGCGCGCTCTTCGCCTATGGGAACTTCGGCGAGGTCGACGCGGGATATCTGGGCATGGCCATCACGTTGTCGGCGTTCACGCTGCTGCCGTACGCCCTTGTGCTGCTCCAGCTTCGGGTGTTCTACGCCCGCGAGCAACCGTGGACGCCGATCATCGTGATCCTCGTCATCACGACGGTGAAGATCGCCGCGTCGCTGGCCGCGCCGCACCTGACCGACGACCGCGAACTGGTCGCCGGGTATCTCGGCCTAGCCAACGGAATCGGGTTCCTCGCAGGCGCCATCGTCGGCTATATCCTCCTGCGCGCCAACCTCAACCCGCCGGGCGGCCGCCTCCTCCGGCTGGAAGTGGTGCGCACCGTACTGGTCACCACCGCCGCCTCGCTGATCGCCGGGCTGCTGGCGCACGTCGTCGACCAGCTGTTGGGTCTTGAGTCACTGACCGAGCACGGCGGCGCAGGGTCGGTGCTGCGGCTGCTGGCGCTCGGGCTCATCATGCTGCCGATAATCGGCGGGTTCATGCTCGCCGCGCGGGTACCCGAAGCACAGGCGGTCCTGGGTGCCGTCCAGCGCCGCCTCGGCAAGGACCCGAAAGTAGCCGGGCAGCCGGTTGCGCGGCCCGTCCCACCACGCCAAAGGGTGCCTCTCACGTACTCTGATCAGAGGAATTCGCTCGCGCCGATGGGTCGTCACAGCCCGGCGGCCGCTTGGCGCGGGCCTCCGGCGCCGGTTGCCGGAGCCGGTATGCGGAAAGGACCAGGGGTGAGCGACGAATCCGCGGGCGACTCCGCGGTCAGCCCTGATACCGGGTCGACCACCAGGATCCCGCGGCCCGCGGCCGACGATTTCGAGCCCGACGTCCCCGTCGAAACCTCCGCCGGTGCAGGCGTCTCGACGGCCGGCGAGGCCGGGCAGGGCGAGCCAGGCACGATGCCCGTGAGCACCGTGCCCCCGCCGACCTCGGGTCGGCCGCCAGCCGACTACGGCGGCGATCCCACCCGCGAAGGGCTGCCCTTCGATGTGCCGCGGGAGCCGCCGATCGAGACGGCAACGGCGGATGAGGACGTGCACCTCATGCCCGGCGCCACCATCGGAGGCGGTCGTTACCGGCTGCTGGTCTTCCACGGCGGACCGCCGAACCTGCAGTTCTGGCAGGCGCTGGACACGGCACTGGATCGCCAGGTCGGGCTGACATTCGTCGATCCCGACGCGGCACTGTCCGACGACGAGCTCTCCGACATCCTGGACCGCACGCTGAAGCTGAGCCGGATCGAGAGTCCCGGCGTGGCCCGCATCCTCGACGTCGCGAACACCGGATCCGGCGGACTGATCGTGAGCGAGTGGATCCGCGGCGGTTCCCTCCGGGAAGTGGCCGAGACGTCACCGTCCCCGATCGGGGGTGCCCGCGCGATGCAGACGCTGGCCGCCGCCGCCGAGCACGCCCACCGGGCGGGGGTATCGCTGTCGATCGATCACCCGAGCCGGGTCCGGGTCAGCATCGAGGGCGACGTGGTGTTGGCGTTCCCGGCGACCATGCCGGACGCCACGCCAGAAGACGACATCCGAGGTATCGGCGCCGCGCTCTACGCGCTTCTGGTCAACCGCTGGGCCCTGCCGGAGTCCGGGGTGCGCAGCGGGCTGGCACCGGCCGAGGTCGACGCCGCGGGCGAGCCGGTCGAACCGCGTGCCATCGACCGAGACATCCCCTTCCAGATTTCGGCAGCGGCCGCCCGCTCGGTGCAGGCCGGGGGCGGCATCCGCAGCGCCCCGACACTGCTCAATCTGTTGCAGCAGGCAACCGCCGTCGCCGACCGCACCGAGCTGATCGCCCCCGTCGATGAACCCGAGGCACCGCCGAGGCCGACACGGGTCCGTGCCGAGGGTGCCGCTGATCCCGATGCGGCGGCCAGGCGGCGCAAGGGGCTGATCGTCGGGTTGAGCATCGGCGCCGTGATCATCGTCATCGCGTTGATCGTGCTGGCGTCGGTGCTGAGCCGCATCTTCGGCGACGTGGGCGGATTCTCCAAGGACGATCTGGGCCTCAACGCCCCCAGCACTTCAGCAGAGGGCGGCGGTGGTGGCGGTGGCGGCGCCACCATCAAACCCGTTAAGGCAACGGTCTTTTCGCCCGAGGGAGAAGCCGACGCGCCCGATCAGGCCGGGCTGGCGATCGACGGCAATGCGTCGACCGTGTGGCCTATCGACACCTACACGGACCCGATGCCGTTCCCGAACTTCAAGAACGGCGTCGGCCTGTTACTCCAGTTGCCGCAGCCCGCCACGCTTGGCGAGGTGACCATCAATGTGAACAGCACGGGGACTGCGGTGGAGATCCGTTCGTCGGAAACGTCGACGCCGGCATCGCTGGAGGACACCACGGAGCTGACGCCTGCCACCACCCTGAAGCCCGGTTCGAACACCATCAAGGTGGAGAATGCGTCGGCCACGTCCAACGTGCTGATATGGGTCTCCACACTCGGGCAGGTCAACGGAGAGAACCGCTCCGACATCGCCGAGGTCACCCTGAAGGCGGCCTCCTAGGGCGTTATCCCAAGGCCAAGCCACCCGAAGCGCCAAGTCAGGAGGGGCCGCGAAAACTAGTGCAAAAGCGGGTGCGCCGGGGTGCTTAGGGTTCGCGTGTGGGGAGCTTCGGGGGGATTCCCGAAAGAGATCGCAGCGACGCGGAACTGCTTGCCGCGCACGTCGCAGGCGACCGATACGCGTTCGAGGAACTGTTCTATCGCCATCACAGCCAGCTGTACCGGTTGGCGATGATGACCAGCCGGAACCCGGACGACGCTGCCGACGCGCTTCAGGATGCGCTGCTGTCCGCGCATCGCACCGCCGCCTCATTCCGCCGGGACGCCGCGGTGAGCAGTTGGTTGTACCGCATCGTGGTCAACGCCTGCCTTGACCGGCTGCGCCGCCATAAGAGCCACCCGACGACAGAGCTCAAGGAGGACAACTGTCCCATCGGGGATCACACCCCGCGGGTGGACACCGCGATCATGGTGGAACGCGCCTTGATGCGGCTACCGGTCGAACAACGCGCCGCGGTGGTCGCGGTCGACATGCAGGGCTACTCGGTCGCCGAAACGGCGCGCATGTTGGGCGTGGCCGAAGGCACGGTGAAGAGCCGATGCTCGCGGGCCCGCGCCAAGCTGGCCGAGGCGCTCGGCTACTTCGACACCCGTGCCGTACCCGAGGCTCGTGGCGCGATGCAGTGAGTCACTATTAAACGGTGGAGAGCGACGGCCATGCCGATCTTCCCGAGCAGCGAGTCCAGCGTCGCCTTGCGCAGCTCGGCGCCGACACCGCCTCGGCCCCTGCCGTGCCCGACGGGGTCACTGCGCGCGTCGTCGCCGCGCTGCGCGTTGCGCCGCCGCCGGCCCACGCCATCACAAGACCGCGACGCAGGCTGGGCCGACTCCAGATCATCGGGTTGGTCATCGGAGGCGGCGCGGCGACGGCGGTGATCGCGATCGGCGCCATGGCGCTGCGACATGATGCGGCCCCGACGCGGACATACCCCGCGGGACCGACCGCTGAGCGCATCACCGTATCGGCGCCAAGCGCGCCCGGCGACACGCCCAAAGCCGTGGTCACACGCCCGTAATGCGGCCCAGCGAAGGTGCGGGAACACCCCGGCTTACCCTGGTGTTTGTATTCGTGCCGCAGCGATATCGGTGCGCCGCTATCAAGCAGGCAGAAAGGCTCGCATGACTTCTCAATCTCCGGTCCACGACGTGATCGTCATCGGCTCCGGGCCGGCCGGCTACACCGCGGCAATCTATGCCGCGCGCGCCCAGCTGACGCCGCTGGTCTTCGAGGGCACGCAGTTCGGTGGCGCACTGATGACGACCACCGAGGTGGAGAACTATCCCGGCTTCCGCGACGGCATCACCGGGCCGGAGCTGATGGACCAGATGCGCGAACAGGCGTTGCGTTTCGGGGCCGACCTGCGGATGGAGGACGTCGACGCGGTGTCGCTGGACGGGCCGGTCAAATCCGTCACCGTCGGCGACGACACCTACCGGGCCCGCGCCGTCATTCTCGCGATGGGCGCCGCGGCCCGCCACCTCGGCGTTCCCGGTGAGGAAAAGCTGCTCGGCATGGGCGTGAGCACATGTGCCACCTGCGACGGGTTCTTCTTCCGTGACCAGGACATCGCCGTGATCGGCGGTGGCGACTCCGCGATGGAGGAGGCCACCTTCCTGACCCGCTTCGCCCGCAGCGTCACCCTGATACACCGTCGTGACGAGTTCCGCGCCTCGCGAATCATGCTCGAGCGGGCGAAGGAGAACGAGAAGATCACCTTCCTGACCCATACGCAGGTCCTCGAGGTCGAGGGCGACACCCGGGTGACCGGAGTGCGGCTGCGCAACAGCGTCAGCGGTGAGGAGTCCACGCTCGCCGTCACCGGTGTGTTCGTCGCGATCGGTCACGACCCGCGGTCAGAACTGGTCCGCGGCCAGGTCGACCTCGATCCGGAAGGCTACGTGCTGGTCGGTGACGGCTCCACCAGCACCTCGGTGGAAGGCGTCTTCGCGGCGGGTGACCTGGTCGACCACACGTACCGGCAGGCGATCACGGCCGCCGGCACCGGCTGTTCGGCGTCTATCGACGCCGAACGTTGGCTTGCTGAAACCGCCTCTGCCGCAACCGCTTCCACTGATGACACCGACCTGATTGGAGCACAGCAATGACCGGCACCGAGAGCACAAGCGCGACGGTAAACGTCACCGACGATTCGTTCTCCGACGACGTGCTGTCCAGCAGCACGCCCGTCCTGGTGGACTTCTGGGCGACATGGTGCGGGCCGTGCAAGATGGTCGCTCCCGTACTCGAGGAGATCGCCGGCGAGAAAGCCGGTGCGCTTACGGTGGCCAAACTCGACGTCGACGCCAACCCCGCGACGGCGCGCGACTTCCAGGTCGTGTCCATTCCGACGATGATCCTGTTCAAGGACGGTGCCCCGGTTAAGCGGATCGTCGGCGCGAAAGGCAAGGCGGCGCTGCTGCGCGAGCTCTCCGACGTCGTATAACGCCCTGGCTATCCCCGGCGCCGACCCGCCTGGCGTTTTCTCGAATCGGGCCTGCTTCTGAGATAATTCTGCCTAGCCTGTCTTGCAATCGGCAGCGCTGGACCGCCGCTGGTATCCGCGATCGAAAGGCTGGGTTATGTCGAGTCTGCGTCTCGGTGACCGCGGGGGTGCGGTCACCGAGATCCGGGTGGCGCTGGCGGCCTTGGGGCTGCTGGACAATCCGGATGCGGATTTGACGACGGGCAGGCACGTCGCGCTTGACCTATTCGACCTGGAGCTCGACGAGGCGATCAGGGCCTTCCAGCAGCACCGCGGCCTGTTGGTCGACGGCGTCGTGGGTGAGGCGACGTACCGGGCGTTGAAAGAAGCCTCCTACCGGCTCGGCGCGCGCATCCTCAATCACCAGTTCGGTGCGCCGATGTACGGAGACGACGTCGCCACCCTGCAGGCACGGCTGCAGGACCTCGGCTTCTACACCGGCCTGGTGGACGGACACTTCGGACTGCAGACCCACAACGCGCTGATGTCGTATCAGCGCGAGTACGGGTTGTCGTCAGACGGCATCTGCGGCCCAGAGACATTACGCTCCTTGTATTTTCTGGGTTCCCGGGTCACCGGTGGTTCCCTTCATGCCATCCGCGAGGAAGAGTTGGTCCGCCGGTCCGGTCCTCGGCTGTCCGGCAAGCGCATCATCATCGACCCAGGCCGCGGCGGCGCCGACCACGGCCAGATCACCCAGACCGGCGCGGGTCCGATCAGCGAAGCGGATGTTCTGTGGGATTTGGCGAGTCGGCTCGAGGGCCGGATGACGGCGATCGGCATGGAGACGTTCCTGTCTCGGCCGTCCAACCGCAGTCCGTCGGACGCCGAACGCGCCATGACCGCCAACACCGTCGGCGCGGACCTGATGATCAGCCTGCGCTGCGCCACTCAGGCGAGCCCGTCGGCCAACGGCGTCGCGTCGTTCCACTTCGGTAACTCGCACGGCTCGGTGTCGACCATCGGCCGCAATCTCTCCGACTTCATTCAACGAGAAGTGGTGGCGCGCACCGGATTACGCGATTGCCGTACCCACGGTCGGACGTGGGACCTGTTGCGGCTGACCCGGATGCCGACCGTCCAGGTCGACGTCGGCTACATCACCAATCCGCGCGATCGGAGCATGTTGGTATCCACCCAGGCCCGGGACTCGATCGCCGAAGGCATCCTCGCCGCCGTCAAGCGGCTCTACCTTCTCGGCAAGAACGACCGCCCCACCGGCACCTTCACTTTCGCCGAGCTGCTCGCACACGAGCTGTCGGTGGAACAGGCCGGCCGGGTCAGCCCCAGCTAGTCACTCAGCAGATGTTGGAGCCCGCGCCGACGGGCTGCTTCAGCTTCTCGCTCTCCAACAGCCGTTCCAACGCCGCCTCCACGCCGGCCTTCCAACCGAGGCCACTCTCCAGCTCGAGACGTAGCCGCGGGAAGTACCGGTGCTTCGCCACCACGACGAAACCCACCTGCTCGAGGAATTCGGCGTCGAGGATGCACTGGTCGACCGAACAATCGCCGAGCACTTCCACCACGGACCTCAGTTCGGGTGGAACCAACCGCGGGTCGGCGAGCTCGGCGGCCGCCTCGGTGCGACCGAATGCCTCCAGTGCCCGCACGCCGCGTCGAACCAGGTCCGCCACCACGGCCACGATCAGACTCTGCGGCAACGCGTCGTTCGTACCCGACTCCACGCCGAGCGAGGTGAGCATGACGGCGTCGGCGCTGACCGGCCCGCTAGGAAAGAGCTGCGCGCGCGGCACGGCGCCGGGCGGGGCATAAAACGCATAGCCCAGGCAGGGGCACTCGCCCGACGGATCGTCATCGGTTGCGTCGGCTCGGCCGCCTGCCGGGGCGCTGACGGCCATCTGCCCGCACGATCCCCACTCCAGCATCACCATCGACAGCCAGGCTTCCTTCTCGAACTCCGGGTCGCTCAGGTGATCCTCGCCAGCCAGCGTGGACGGATCCACCTCCCAGAACACGCACCGGCGCGCGTGCTTGGGCAGCTGCTCGAACGCTTCGAGCCGCAGGGGCGTGATTCGGGCTGACACTAAACTCCCCGGGTCCTTGGCGGCGCCGATGTGCATGGCCGCCATTCCAGGATAGGAGCCTTGGGCCCGTCCGGCCCGCTTTCAGCGATGAACCTCGTGCGCGAAGAGCCGGTCGCGGCGGCGGCGCTCATCTGGCGCGGCCCGTTTGGCCAAAGATGTTGCGCCGCAGAATGATTCCTCCAGGCCGCGCCGGCATCGGCCGGCATCGTGATTGTTGTGTCACAGTGACGTAATTCCCGCGTGTCCTAGGTCAGGCTTTGGCCGCGTCCATCATGTCCACAATCCGTTGCAGGTCCTCCACCGACCCGAACTCGACGACGATCTTGCCTTTCCGTTTGCCCAGACTCACCGTCACCCGGGTGTCGTAAGCGTTCGAGAGCCGTTCAGCAACGTCTTGTAAACCGGGCATGTGGATGGGCTTGCGGCGGGGGGTCGACGGGCCGGCGGCGTCGTCGCGGTTCGCTAGCGTCACCGCCTCCTCGGTCGCGCGCACCGAGAGGCCCTCGGCCACGATGCGGGCGGCGAGTTCCTCTTGAAGTTCCGGGCCACCCTCCAGGGAGAGCAGCGCCCGCGCGTGTCCCGCCGAAAGCACGCCCGCGGCGACGCGGCGCTGCACCGCGATCGGCAACCGCAGGAGCCGGATCATGTTGGTGATCAGTGGGCGCGACCGCCCGATGCGGGCGGCGAGCTCGTCGTGAGTGACCTCGAACTCTTCAAGGAGTTGTTGGTAGGCGGCCGCCTCTTCAAGTGGGTTCAGCTGGACGCGGTGGATGTTCTCCAGCAACGCATCGCGCAGCATGCTGTCATCGGCCGTCTCCCGCACGATCGCGGGAATCGTGGCGAGGCCCGCCGCCTGGGCGGCCCGCCAGCGGCGCTCCCCCATCACGAGCTGGAACCGGGCGCCACCCGGTGGTGCGCCCGGCACCGCGCGCACCACGATCGGCTGCATCAATCCGAACTCGCGGATCGAGTGCACCAGCTCGGCGAGCGCCTCGTCGTCGAACACCTGCCTCGGCTGGCGGGGGTTACGCTCGATGGCCGACGGATCGATCTCGCGGTAGACCGCGCCGACACCGCTCCCATCCGGCGCTCCACCCAGCACCACATCGGCGGCGGCGTCACCCATTCGATGCCCCATCGATGCCGCTTCGGTATCGGCCGGACCGGTCGGGATCAACGAGGCCAGGCCGCGGCCAAGGCCGCTCCTCTTATTGCGTGGCGGCTGGGTCATCGTTGTTGTCCTCTCTGAGCCGCGCCTCGCTCGGCGAGTTCGCGGCTGGCGTCCATGTAGCTCATCGCGCCGCGCGAGCCCGGGTCGTAGTCAAGGATCGTCATGCCATAGCCCGGTGCCTCGGACACCTTGACGCTGCGCGGTATCACCGTCCGCAGCACCTTATCGCCGAAGTGAGCCCGGACGTCGTCGGCGACCTGATCCGCGAGCCTGGTGCGGCCGTCGTACATCGTCAGGATGACGGTGGACACGTTCAGATGCGGGTTCAGGTGTGACTTGACCATCTCGATGTTGCGCAGCAATTGGCCCACACCCTCGAGCGCGTAGTACTCGCATTGAATGGGGATCAACACCTCTGGTGCCGCGACGAGCGCGTTGATGGTCAGCAGGCCCAGCGATGGCGGGCAGTCGATGAATACGTAGTCGAAGTCATGGTTCTGGAGGTCGGCCAGCGCCGTGCGCAGCCGTCCTTCGCGCGCGACCATGCTCACCAATTCGATCTCGGCGCCCGCCAGGTCGATGGTGGCCGGCACGCAGTACAGGCGCTCGCTGTGCGGGCTGCGTTGCAGCGCGTCACGCACTGGGATCTCGCCAATGAGAACTTCGTAGGAAGACGCGGTGCCCGGCCGATGCTCGATGCCGAGCGCGGTGCTGGCGTTACCCTGTGGATCGAGGTCGATCACGAGCACCTTCAGCCCCTGCAAGGCGAGCGCGGCCGCTACGTTGACGGCTGTGGTCGTCTTACCGACGCCGCCCTTCTGGTTCGCGATGGTGAACACGCGCTGCTGCGCCGGCCGCGGCAATCGGGCACCGGCATGGAGCACGCGTACGGCGCGCTCGGCTTCGGCCCCGATCGGGGTGTCGACGATGATGTCGTCCGACACCCAGCCCTCCGGTCGGGGGTGCTCCATGTTTCACGTGAAACATCGGTGGCATCCGCCGCGTCCACCGGTGGTGTTCCACCGTCCGGAACCGGATTCATCCGCTTCTCCTGCCCGCTCGTGTCGCCCTGCGATGCGCCGGTCGCGACTCTCCGCGCCGAGCGATGACGACCGTGGCGGGCGGATTCAAGTAGTCCCCTCCACATGTCACCACCCTGACATCCACAGCGCCCAGCGACTGCATCGCGCGCCGGTGTTCGTCGATTTCCTGCTCCGCGCGTTCGCCCTTGATCGCCAACATCCGTCCCCCGGGGCGAAGCAGCGGCATGCTCCACTTCGTCAGCTTGTCCAACGACGCCACCGCTCTGGACACAACGGCGTCCGCCTCCCCCACTACCTGCCGCACGGTCTGTTCTTCGGCTCGGCCACGGACCACGGTGACATCCAGGTCGAGGTCCTCGATGACCTCTCGTAGGAAATCGCTGCGCCGCAATAGCGGCTCGATCAGGGTCACCCGCAAGTCCGGCCGGGCCAACGCTAACGGTATCCCTGGAAGGCCCGCTCCACTACCGATGTCGGCAATCTGCTCGCCCGGGCTGAGCAACTCCGCGAGGGCAACACTGTTGAGGAGGTGCCGGTCCCATAGCCGGTCCGCTTCGCGCGGTCCGAGGAGGCCGCGCTCGACTCCGGCGCCCGCCAGTATCTGGGCATACCGAACCGCGGCGTCCAGACCAGTCCCGAAGAGCGGCGCAGCGGTAGGAGGAGGCGCGGCCACGTCCACATGTTTCACGTGAAACATCCTCCGGATCTCCGCTCAGGCAGGCCCGCCGCGGCGCCGAACTACATAGGTGTAACTCCGTCAGTCGACAAGGACGACGACGCGGCGCGACGGCTCGACGCCCTCGCTCTCGCTTCGCACACCCTCGACCGCCGCCACCGCGTCGTGAACGATCTTGCGTTCGAACGGCGTCATCGGAGCCAGCTGCTCCCGCTCGCCACTCTCCAGCACTCGGTGCGCAACCTTGTCCCCCAGTTCGGCCAGCTCTTCGCGGCGGCGCCGACGCCAGCGTGCGATGTCCAGCATCAGCCGACTGCGCTCGCCGGTCTTCTGGTGCACGGCCAGCCGGGTCAGCTCCTGAAGCGCGTCCAGCACCTCGCCCTTGCGGCCGACGAGCTTGTTCAAGTCGCCGCCCCCGTCGATGCTGACAATCGCGCGGTCACCCTCCACGTCGAGATCGATGTCGCCATCGAAGTCGAGCAGATCGAGCAGCTCCTCGAGATAGTCGCCGGCGATCTCGCCCTCGGCCACGAGGCGCTCCTCGAGGTCCTCGGGAGCGGCTGTCACCGTTTCGTCGCCGTCTTGTGACGCTTCCGACTCCGCGGCATCGGTCCGCTCCTCCTGGAGCTCCTCGTCGCGTTCGGTGGTCACGGGATCATCGAAGTCGGTCATGTCTCGTCATCTCCTCATTCGCCGGTCGGTTCCGGTCAACGCTTTCGCTTCTTCGGGCGCGCACCGGGCCGCGGTGTGCGGTTGGTTGCACTGCTCGTGTTCGGCTTACTCGTGTTCGGCTTGCGCCGAGCCGTCGCCGTCAGATTTCCCATCAGACGTCAGTTCGTTGCCCGAGCTCTCGGTGACCTCGTAGCCGTCTGGCTTCGGTCCATCCGTGGCAGCGGTCTCGCCCTTCGGCGCGCGTTTTGCCTTGGGTTTGGCCCCCGGTGGCGGGGCATTGGCCGCGCGTCGTTCGATCGCCTCGAGCTTCTTCGCTTCTTCTTCCTGCTCGATCTTGCCGAACACGTAGTGCTGCTGGCCGAAGGTCCAGATGTTGTTGGCGAACCAGTACAGGAGGATGGCCAGCGGCAGGAACGGACCGCCGACGACGACGCCGAGCGGGAACACGTAGAGCGCCAGCTTGTTCATCATCGCGGTCTGCGGGTTGGCCGCCGCTTCCGGACTCTGCCGCGCGACCGACGCCCGGCTGTTGAAGTACGTGGCGACGCCCGCCGCGATCATCAGCGGAACGCCCACCGCGACCACCGATGCCCGGTTGAATTCCGTGAACGCGTCCAGGCCCGTCTTCTGAATCATGGTGGCGCCCAGCGGCGCACCGAACAGGTTGGCGTCCAGGAAGTGCGCGACGTCGGTCGCGCTGAACACGTAGTTGCCCAACGAGCGGTTCAGCTCGGGGGACAGCTGCGGCTGGCCGAAGCCGCCCTGCGTCCGGTTGAACGACCGGAGCACGTGGTACAGCCCGAGGAACACCGGAACCTGCGCCAGCATCGGAAGGCAGCCCAGGATCGGGTTGAAGCCGTGCTCCTTCTGCAGCTTCTGCATCTCCAGCGCCATCCGCTGACGGTCCTTGCCGTACTTCTTCTGCAGCGCCTTGATCTGGGGCTGCAGTTCCTGCATCTGCCGCGTGGTCCGGATCTGACGGACGAACGGCTTGTACAGAATCGCGCGCAGCGTGAACACGAGGAACATCACCGACAAGCCCCACGCGAAGAAGTTCGACGGACCGAGCAAGAGCCCGAAGAGCTTGTACCAGACCCACATGATCGCGGAGACCGGGTAGTAGATGAAGTCGAGGCTGAACCAATCAAACAACCGACTTGCTCCTGACATCGTCGATGGCGGCGCTCTCCCGGCAGGACCGATGGCGCTCGGGTATTGGGTCCCATCCTCCCCGATGCCACGGACCGCACTTCGCCAGCCGGACCATCGCCAACCAACCGCCGCGGATCAGCCCGTACTCACTGAGTGCCTCGACCGCGTACTGGCTGCACGTCGGCGTGAACCGACACGTCGGTAACCGCAACGGGGAAACGGCGTTGCGGTACAGCTGGATCAAAAAGATCAGGGCACGAGCCGTCATCGCCGCGCCCCGTCGAGCAGCTGCGCCCGCTTGAGTGCGACGCGCAACTGCTGTTCGAGCCGGGCTGAGATGGCGTATCTGCTACTCGGGAGCGCGCGGATCACCACGCGGTCTGCCGGGTCCAGGTCGGCGATGACGGATCGGGCGACGTGCCGCAGCCGACGCGCGACGCGGTGTCTGTGCACCGACCCGCCCACCGTTTTCGCAACCACCAGCCCTACCTTGGGGCCGCGGGGATCGGGATCCTCGCACCGGCATGCGTGCACCACAATGTCGGGCTGCACCGCCCGCACCCCGTGGTTGACCGTGGCACCGAATTCCGTCGACCGCGTCATCCGGTACTGCGCCGGAAGCACCGCGCTAGATCCTGCGCCGAATCACGCAGTCAACGAGCGGCGGCCCTTGCTCCGCCGCTTCGACACAATCGCCCGGCCGGCCCGGGTGCGCATGCGCAGCCGAAACCCATGCACCCGCGCACGGCGCCGGTTGTTGGGCTGGAAGGTCCGCTTGCCCTTGGCCACGGCAGTCTCTCCTCGTTACGTGTGGCAACCGCATCCGACACACAGGTCTGGACGGAATCGCCGTTGGTAAGCTCTTCGTCTTGCTCGCTAACCGGCGCGGGCTCGGAGGAAAATCTCCGGTCGCAGCCGTGTCACCACGTTCGGGCGACTGTTCGAGGGTACTGACGAGATTTCCCTAGGTCAAACCTCCGTCGGCCGCGGTAGAAAAGTTGACATCAGTCACAGCAGTCACGGTCTCGGAGTTGCCGAAAATCAACCCCCAAGCAATGTTGCAGAACGGTTGGCACTCCGGCAGAAAACTGTTAGCTTCTGGCAATGCCGTTCCCACACCGGGGCGGCGACCAGACAACGAAGCGAGGACGCCCGAGAGGTCGCGAGCCCACAGAGTGCATGACCACTGTGACGAGCCCAGGCCCGCGGCGTCCCCGCAGGTAGACAACAGAGCGACGGCGGATGTCCCTGTCCACAGCCTGTGGATAACTATGTGGACAGTTCGTCATCGTTCCCTTGGTGGTCCCTGGACCGGCCTTAAGGGGGTACTCGTCATTGACAGCTGACCCCGACCCTCCCTTTGTCGCCGTCTGGAACACCGTGCTTGCCGAGCTCAACGGAGACGGCCCCGACAGCGAGCCTGTCAATGGCGAGCCGAAGTCTCCTAACTTGACCCCGCAGCAAAGGGCCTGGTTAAAGCTCGTCAAACCGCTCGTCATCACAGAAGGCTTTGCCCTGCTCTCGGTGCCGACCAGTTTTGTCCAAAACGAAATCGAACGCCATCTGCGCGAGCCGATCATCACCGCGTTGAGCCGTCAGCTGGGCCAGCGCGTCGAACTCGGTGTGCGAATCGCCGGGCCCAACCCCGAGGACCCGGATGAAAGTCCCGGGCTCGTCACGGACATCTACGGCGAATCCGACATGGACGAGATCGACGAAGTCAGCGAGGCGCTCGCCAGTGCCGAGGAGAGTTGGCCGACATACTTCTCCACCCGGCCGCACGACTCCCCGGCAAGCGACGCCGACGCGATCAGCCTGAACCGTCGCTACACGTTCGACACGTTCGTCATCGGCGCGTCGAATCGGTTCGCTCACGCCGCCAGCCTCGCGATTGCTGAGGCGCCCGCTCGCGCCTACAACCCGCTCTTCATCTGGGGCGAATCCGGGCTGGGTAAGACACACCTTTTGCACGCGGCCGGGAACTACGCCCAGCGGCTGTTTCCCGGGATGCGCGTCAAGTACGTCTCGACGGAAGAATTCACCAACGACTTCATCAACTCGCTTCGCGATGACCGCAAGGCATCGTTCAAGCGCAGCTACCGCGACATCGACGTGCTGCTGGTCGATGACATCCAGTTCATCGAAGGCAAGGAAGGCATCCAGGAGGAGTTCTTCCACACCTTCAACACGCTCCACAACGCCAACAAGCAGATCGTCATCTCATCGGACCGTCCGCCTAAACAGCTGGCCACGCTCGAAGACCGCCTGCGCACCCGGTTCGAGTGGGGACTGATCACCGATGTCCAGCCACCGGAGTTGGAAACCCGCATCGCGATCCTTCGCAAGAAGGCCCAGATGGATCGGCTCGATGTTCCCGATGACGTGCTGGAGCTCATCGCCAGCAGCATCGAGCGCAACATCCGCGAACTCGAGGGCGCACTGATCCGGGTTACTGCCTTCGCCTCGCTGAACAAAACCGCTGATCGACAAGTCCCTCGCCGAGATCGTCTTGAGAGACCTGATCGCCGATGTCACGACGATGCAGATCGGCACCGCCGGCATCATGGCCGCCACCGCCGAATACTTCGAAACCACCGTCGAGGAACTTCGAGGCCCCGGTAAGACCCGGGCACTGGCCCAGTCCCGACAGATCGCGATGTACCTCTGCCGTGAGTTGACCGACCTGTCACTGCCCAAGATCGGCCAGGCGTTCGGCCGCGACCACACCACCGTCATGTATGCCGAGAAGAAGATCCGCAATGAAATGGCGGAGCGACGCGAGGTGTTCGATCACGTCAAGGAACTCACGACACGCATCCGCCAACGCGCCAAGCGCTGACCATTTCCCAAAAATTCTTCAAAAAACTTCTGTCACGGTGGCAACAGCTGTCACACACTGTGCCTGTGCACACCCATGTGGAGAAAAGTTGGATACCAAACACTGGCGGCAACGGCTCGTCCACAACACCGCGGGAATCCCCAGCGATCCAAGACGCGACGCCCAGTCCTCCACAAGTAGCTCACAGGCCGGCACGGCGGTCGGCCAGCACCAACAACCGTTCATCCACAGCTTCCACAGGACCTAATACTGTTACTTTTATATCTCCGTAGGTTTCTCTCAGAAGAAGCGTCCTGGGGACACCGCGTCTCGTCCCGTTTATGGCAGGTCACCGACCCGCGTTGTCACCCCGATCGATTAGCTTTCAAGATGGGGCCGAAAGCTCTACGGTGGTTCAGCGGCAGCCGTTACGGTCGTCGTAGCGACATTGGGGGCCCGATGCGTAAGCATCGTGAAACCGCTGGTTAGAGCTTGGTTGTGAGTTGATCGAAGGGACACTATGGACGTGGTGACAACGACGGTTGGTCTCTCCGATTTGAAGTTCCGCTTGGTGCGCGAAGACTTCGCCGAAGCGGTGGCCTGGGTGGCCCGCAACTTGCCGACCCGCCCGACCGTTCCAGTGCTCGCCGGCGTGTTGCTGACCGGGTCGGATTCGGGTCTGACAATCTCTGGATTCGATTACGAGGTGTCGGCCGAAGTGCAAGTCGCTGCCGAGATCGCTTCTCCCGGAAGCGTTTTGGTATCAGGGCGATTGTTGTCAGACATCACCCGGGCGCTCCCCGCCAAGCCGGTGGATGTCAGCGTGGAGGGCACCCGGGTGCTGCTGAACTGCGGCAGTGCGAAATTCTCACTGCCCACGATGGCGGTCGAGGACTACCCGACGTTGCCCGGCCTGCCCGATGAGACGGGTGTCATTTCTGCGGATCTCTTCGCCGAGGCCATCGGCCAGGTCGCGGTGGCCGCCGGCCGTGACGACACCTTGCCCATGCTGACCGGTATTCGTGTCGAAATATCCGGTGAGAGCGTTGTTTTGGCCGCCACCGACCGTTTCCGGCTCGCGGTTCGTGAGTTGACCTGGTCCACGGATTCGGCCGACGTCGAGGCGGCCGTGTTGGTGCCTGCGAAGACATTGGCCGAAGCGGCCAAGGCAGGCACGGGCGGCGCCGACGTGCACCTGTCCCTCGGTGCCGGGTCGGCCGTCGGCAAGGAGGGATTGCTCGGTATCCGCAGCGAGGGTCAGCGCAGCACCACCCGACTGCTCGATGCGGAGTTCCCCAAATTCCGCCAGCTGCTGCCGACCGAACACACCGCCGTCGCCACACTCGGGGTCGCCGAACTGACCGAGGCGATCAAACGTGTCGCTCTGGTGGCTGACCGGGGTGCGCAGGTGCGGATGGAGTTCGCCGCCGACGTGCTGAAGTTGTCGGCAGGCGCCGACGATGTGGGCCGCGCCGAGGAGGATCTGGCGGTCGAGTTCTCCGGTGAGCCGTTGACGATCGCGTTCAACCCGACGTATCTCACCGATGGGCTGGGCTCGTTGCATTCGGAACGCGTGACGTTTGGTTTCACGACACCTAGTCGTCCCGC
Source organism: uncultured Actinomycetota bacterium (assembly GCA_963713225.1). Lineage (GTDB taxonomy): Bacteria > Actinomycetota > Actinomycetes > Mycobacteriales > Mycobacteriaceae > Mycobacterium. The sequence goes on from CAVQLB010000013.1 coordinate 62,351, forward strand.
GGTGTTGCGTCCTGCGGGCGACGATGAGAGCGGCACGGCGGGCGGCGGGGCGGGGCCGTTCCCCGCAGCGCAGACCGACTATGTCTACCTGTTGATGCCGGTGCGGCTCCCGGGCTAGGGGCTCCCACTCGCGACGAGAGAGGCTGCGCATGCAATTAGGGTTGGTCGGCCTGGGCAAAATGGGCTTCAACATGCGGGAACGCCTGCGCGAAGGTGGGCACGAGGTGGTCGGCTTCGATCCCCGGCCGGATGTCACGGACGTGCCGACCCTCGCAGCGCTGGCCGAGGCATTAACCCCTCCCCGGGTGGTCTGGGTGATGGTGCCCTCAGGGCCCATCACCGATACGACGATCACGGAACTGGCCAAGGAACTCGCCGAGGGCGACATGGTCATCGATGGCGGCAACTCGCGATACACCGAGGACGGACCGCACGCGAAAATGTTGGGCGAAAAGGGAATTACCTACATTGACGCGGGTGTCTCGGGCGGAATCTGGGGCCTGAAGGAGGGCTACGGCCTGATGGTCGGCGGCAGCGACGCCGACATCGAGCGGGCGATGCCGATCTTCGACACCCTGCGGCCGCCAGGCCCGCGAGAGGACGGATTCGTCCATGCCGGCCCCGTGGGTGCGGGCCACTTCGCCAAGATGGTGCACAACGGCATCGAGTACGCGCTGATGACGGCGTATGCCGAGGGCTACGAGGTGTTGGCCGCCGAGGACCTGATCCAGGACCCGCAAGCCGTCTACCAGGCGTGGACCAACGGCACAGTGGTCCGGTCGTGGCTGCAGCAACTGCTCGCCAAGGCACTCAAAGAGGATCCGGGACTCAACGACATCAGCGGATACACCGAGGACTCGGGCGAAGGCCGGTGGACCGTCGAAGAGGCGATCCGGCTTCGGGTACCCGTCCCGGGGATCGCTGCGTCGCTGTTCGCTCGGTTCCTGTCCCGCCAGGACGATTCGCCGACGATGAAGGCGGTCGCGGCGCTGCGGAATCAGTTCGGAGGCCACGCGGTAAAGCGGGTCAGCGAGTCCGGGTAGCCAGTTGTACGTCCGCCACCTGGCACTACAGGACTTCCGGTCATGGGCGCAGGTCGACTTGGACCTCGAGCCCGGCCGCACCGTTTTCATCGCTCCGAACGGGTATGGCAAGACCAATCTCGTTGAAGCACTGTGGTATTCGGCGACACTGGGATCGCACCGGGTTGCCTCGGACGCGCCACTTCTGCGGACGGGCGCCGAGCGCGCCATCATCTCGACAATCGTGGTGAACGAAGGCCGCGAGCTCGCTGTCGACCTTGAGGTGGTGGCCGGACGAGCGAACAAGGCCCGACTGAACCGCTCGCCGGTGCGGTCGGCGCGCGAAGTGTTGGGCGCGCTGCGCGCGGTGATGTTCGCTCCGGAAGACCTGGCCCTGGTCCGCGGGGATCCCTCGGAGAGACGCCGGTATCTCGACGAACTCGCCACCACGCGGCGACCCCGGATCGCGGGTTTCCGAGCCGATTACGACAAGGTGCTGCGGCAGCGCACCGCTCTGCTCAAGACGGCGGCGGCGCCCGGCACCGCGGTGACCGGTCGGTGGCCGAGACGCTCGACGTGTGGGACGGCCACTTGGCCGCCCACGGCGCGCAGCTGGTGGCCGCTCGGATAGAGCTGGTCAACGAGCTGTGTCCGGAGGTGGAGAAGGCGTACCAACTGCTGGCGCCCGCATCTCGTCCGGCGTCGATCCACTACCGCAGCAAGGTCGAGCAGATCGACGGGCAGAACGAGGCCGTCGAGTTCTTCGAAGCCGCGCTGCTGGACGCCTTGGCCCGCAGGCGCGATGCCGAAATCGAGCGCGGCGTCTGTCTGGTCGGACCACACCGCGACGACCTCGAGCTGCGGCTCGGCGACCAGGTCGCCAAAGGCTTTGCGAGCCACGGAGAATCATGGTCGATGGCATTGGCGCTGCGGCTGGCGGCCTACGAATTATTGCGCTCCGAGGGCGGCGACCCGGTGCTGCTCCTCGACGACGTGTTCGCGGAGTTGGATACCGCGCGGCGTAGGGCGTTGGCCGGGGTGGCGGCATCGGCCGAACAGGTTTTGGTGACGGCGGCCGTCGCCGACGACATCCCCGGCGACTGGGATGCGCGCAGAATCGAGATCACGATGCAAGACGACGACAGCGGCCGGGTTTCGATGGTGCAGGAATGACCGACCACGAATCCGCCGACACCGGTGACGGCGCCGCTCCCCGGACCACCTGGCGGGCCTCAAGGGCATGGATCTGGTGCGCCGCACGCTGGAAGAGGCGCGCGGCGCCGCACGCAGCCAGGGCAAGGACGTCGGGCGCGGGCGCAACGTCTCCGCGCCGCGCCGCGTGGCGGGACGGCGCCGGGCATGGTCGGGGCCCGGTCCGGACGGCAGAGACCCGCAGCCGCTCGGCGCGGTGACACGGGACCTGGCCAAGACCCGCGGGTGGTCGGCGAGGGTGGCCGAGGGCACCGTGTTCGGATCGTGGAAGACCGTCGTCGGGGAGCAGATCGCCGAACACGCGACGCCGACGGCGCTGCGCGAAGGTGTATTGAGCGTTTCCGCCGAAACGACGGCCTGGGCGACGCAGTTACGGATGGTGCAGGCGCAACTTCTGGCCAGGATCGCCGCGGCCGTCGGCGACGGGGTGGTCACGTCGCTGAAAATCGTCGGCCCGGTGGGCCCCTCGTGGCGTAAGGGCCGCTACCACATCGCGGGCCGAGGGCCGCGCGACACGTACGGATAGCCGGCTTTTTGCCGGTTGGCTGAGAGCCGCCAGAACGCTGTAGGGGCTGTTCTCAAGCGTCTTGACGCACCTCGGAGCGAAAAATTCCACAGACGGCGCAAATAGGTGTGTAGAAACGCGGCCTCAGAATCGGTCCTGTCGCCGTTTCCCGGTAGACTAATCGAGTGACTTGCCGGCGGTACCAACATCGCCGCTGCGACCCCCGAGGAGATGCTGGCGACCGTGCCTGCCGCTAAGAAGACTGCGCCCGCCGCGAAGAACTCCAAAAAGAAGGAGTACGGCGCCTCCGCTATCACCGTACTGGAAGGTTTGGAGGCGGTCCGCAAACGACCCGGCATGTATATCGGCTCCACCGGCGAGCGTGGTCTGCACCATCTCGTATGGGAGGTCGTCGACAACGCCGTGGACGAGGCGATGGCCGGATACGCGACGAAGGTCGACGTCCGGATCCTCGAGGACGGTGGCGTCGAAGTCCGCGATGACGGACGCGGAATCCCCGTCGAGATGCACTCGAGCGGCGCCCCGACCGTCGACGTCGTGATGACCCAGCTACACGCGGGCGGAAAGTTCGGCGGCGAGAACAGCGGCTACAACGTCAGCGGCGGCCTGCACGGCGTCGGCGTCTCCGTGGTCAACGCGCTGTCGACGCGACTCGAAGTCGACATCTGCCGCGACGGTCATGAGTGGTTCCAGTCCTACGACCGCGCGGTGCCGGGCACCATCAAGGAGGGCGACGCCACCAAGAAGACCGGAACCACGGTCAGATACTGGGCGGACCCGGACGTCTTCGAAACCACCAACTACGACTTCGAGACGGTGGCGCGGCGGCTGCAGGAGATGGCCTTCCTCAACAAGGGCCTAACCATCACATTGTCCGACGAGCGGGTGACCGCCGAAGAAGTCGTCGACGATGTGGTCAGCGATACGGCGGAGGCGCCGAAGACGGCGGAGGAGAAGGCCGCCGAAGCGAAGGCGCCGCAGAAGGTGAAGCACCGCACCTTCCACTACCCCGGCGGACTAGTCGACTACGTCAAACACATCAACCGCACCAAGTCGCCGATCCACCAGAGCATCGTCGACTTCGCAGGCAAGGGCGAAGGCCACGAGGTCGAGGTCGCGATGCAGTGGAACGCCGGATATTCGGAGTCGGTGCACACCTTCGCCAACACGATCAACACCCATGAGGGCGGCACCCACGAAGAAGGGTTCCGCGCGGCGCTGACGAGCGTGGTGAACAAGTACGCCAAGGACAAGAAGCTGCTCAAGGAAAAGGACCCCAACCTCACGGGCGACGACATCCGCGAGGGTCTGGCGGCGGTCCTCTCGGTGAAGGTGGCCGAACCGCAGTTCGAAGGTCAGACCAAGACCAAGCTCGGCAACACCGAGGTGAAGTCGTTCGTTCAGAAGATCTGCAACGAGCAGCTGAGCCATTGGTTCGAGGCGAACCCGGCCGAAGCGAAAACCGTTGTGAACAAGGCGGTCTCGTCGGCGCAGGCCCGCTTGGCGGCACGCAAGGCCCGCGAGTTGGTGCGGCGCAAGAGCGCCACCGACATCGGCGGCTTGCCGGGCAAGCTTGCCGACTGCCGGTCGACCGATCCGCGCAAGTCGGAGCTGTACGTGGTCGAGGGCGACTCGGCCGGCGGCTCGGCGAAGAGCGGCCGGGACTCGATGTTCCAGGCGATCCTGCCGTTGCGCGGCAAGATCATCAACGTCGAGAAGGCCCGCATCGACCGCGTGCTGAAGAACACGGAAGTCCAGGCGATCATCACGGCGCTGGGCACCGGTATCCACGACGAGTTCGACCTCACCAAGCTGCGCTATCACAAGATCGTGCTGATGGCCGACGCCGACGTCGACGGCCAGCACATCTCGACGCTGCTGCTGACGCTGCTGTTCCGGTTCATGAAGCCGTTGGTCGAGAACGGGCACATCTTCCTGGCGCAGCCACCGCTGTACAAGCTGAAGTGGCAGCGCAGCGAACCGGAGTTCGCCTACTCCGACCGCGAACGCGACGGACTGCTTGAGACCGGTCGGGCAGCGGGTCGGAAGATCAACGCCGAAGACGGAATCCAGCGTTACAAGGGCCTCGGCGAGATGGACGCCAAGGAGCTGTGGGAGACGACGATGGACCCGTCGGTGCGGGTACTGCGCCAGGTCACCCTTGACGATGCGGCGGCCGCCGACGAACTGTTCTCGATCCTGATGGGCGAGGACGTCGAAGCCCGCCGCAGCTTCATCACGCGCAATGCCAAAGACGTCCGCTTCCTTGATGTTTAACGCCAAATAGGACTAAAACAACATGACTGATACCACGTTGCCTCCAGGCGACGAAGCAGGAGATCGCGTCGAGCCGGTCGACATCCAGCAGGAGATGCAGCGCAGCTACATCGACTACGCGATGAGCGTGATCGTCGGCCGCGCGCTTCCGGAGGTCCGTGACGGCCTCAAGCCGGTGCACCGCCGCGTGCTCTACGCGATGTTCGACTCCGGCTTCCGGCCCGACCGCGGCCACGCCAAGTCCGCCCGTTCGGTCGCGGAGACGATGGGCAACTACCACCCGCACGGCGACTCGTCGATCTACGACACCCTCGTGCGGATGGCCCAGCCGTGGTCGCTGCGCTACCCGTTGGTCGACGGGCAGGGCAACTTCGGCTCGCCGGGAAACGATCCGCCGGCCGCCATGAGGTACTGCATAACCGGAGATGCGCTGGTCAGGTTGCCACTCGGCCAGTCCGTGCGGATCGCCGACGTGGCTGCCGGCGTGCGGCCCAACTCGGACAACGTCGTCGACGTTAAAGTCGTCGATCGGCATGGCAGCCCGGTTACGGCCGATCGCCTTTTCCATTCGGGTGAGCATCAGACCTACACGGTCCGCACCACGGAGGGCTACGAGGTCACGGGGACGGCGAACCATCCGCTGCTCTGCTTGGTGGACCTCGCCGGTGTGCCAACGCTGTTGTGGAAGCTCATCGAGGAGATCCGCCCCGACGATCGAGTCGTTCTCCAGCGGACGCTCCCGATGGAGTTCGGTGATGCGGATTGGCACGCCGTGATGGAGGCGCTGCTGTTAGGCGCGTTCGTCAGCGAAGGCTTCGTCTCGGAGACACGTGCGGGCTTCAACAATCTTGATCGCGAATTCTTCAATATGGTGGTCGCGGCGTTCGACGCGGTCGTCGGCGGTCCGCGCTACTCGTCATCGCGCAGAATTGCGTCGGGGTCGATGCTGCACGAGCTGGACATCCATAACCTGTCGGCGCTGAAGAGAACGCGGCTGAAGGACTTGACCGGTCAGCGTTCTGCCGACAAGCAAGTACCCGAGTGGATGTGGCATGCGCCGGCAGCGGTAAAGCGTGTCTTTCTGCAAGCGTTGTTCGAAGGCGACGGTTCGTGCTCGGCGTTGCCGCGCAACACCATTCAGATCTCATACTCGACACACAGCGGCCAACTAGCAAAAGATGTTCAGCAGATGCTGCTGGAGTTCGGGGTCGTTTCGCGTAGGTATCTCCACGCTACTGGTGAGCACAAGGTCGTGATCACCAACCGTGGCCATGCAGAGCTGTTCGCCGCACAGATCGGGTTCGGGGGCGCGAAGCAGGAGAAGCTCCGCGCCCTGTTATCGGCGCTGCCCGAGCGCGCGGCCGGCCTCGACCGCGACCATGTACCTGGCCTGGCCACATTCATCCGTGCACACAGCGGCGGCCGCTGGGTCGACAAAGAATGGCTGTGCAAGCACAACATCGACCGGCTATCGCGGTGGCAACGCCATGGCACCGAGATACTGAGCCACATTGCGAACCCCGATGTCCGCGCAATCGCCGAGGACCTCACCGACGGGCGTTTCTATTACGCACGCGTCGCCGCGGTAACCGATGCGGGCGTGCAGCCGGTTTATAGCCTTCGAGTCGACACGGCCGATCACGCGTTTATCACCAATGGGTTTGTCAGCCACAACACCGAAGCGCGCCTCACACCGTTGGCGATGGAGATGCTGCGTGAAATCGACGAGGAGACAGTCGATTTCATCCCGAACTACGACGGCCGCGTGCAGGAGCCGACCGTCCTACCGAGCCGGTTCCCGAACCTGCTGGCCAACGGTTCCGGGGGCATCGCGGTCGGCATGGCCACCAACATGCCGCCACACAACCTCCGAGAGCTTGCGGAGGCGGTCTTCTGGTGCCTCGACAACTACGAGGCAGACGAAGAGGCGACGCTGGCGGCCGTCACCGAACGCGTGAAGGGACCCGACTTCCCCACCTATGGTCTGATCGTCGGGTCGCAGGGAATTCACGACGCCTACACGACTGGCCGCGGATCCATTCGCATGCGCGGTGTGGTCGTGATCGAGGAAGACTCCAGGGGCCGCACGCTGCTCGTCATCACCGAGCTCCCCTATCAGGTGAACCACGACAACTTCATCACCTCGATCGCCGACCAGGTCCGCGACGGCAAGCTCGCGGGCATCGCGAACATCGAGGACCAGGGCAGCGACCGGGTCGGCATGCGCATCGTCGTCGAGATCAAGCGCGATGCGGTAGCCAAGGTGGTGCTGAACAACCTCTACAAGCACACCCAGCTGCAAACGAGCTTCGGCGCGAACATGCTCTCGATCGTCGACGGCGTCCCCCGCACCCTGCGGATCGACCAGCTCATCCGCCTGTACGTGGTGCACCAGCTGGATGTCATCGTCCGGCGCACCACCTATCGGTTGCGTAAGGCCAACGAGCGGGCCCACATCCTGCGCGGTCTGGTCAAGGCGCTCGACGCGCTCGACGAGGTGATCGCGCTCATTCGCGCGTCGGAGACCGTCGACGTCGCCCGCCAGGGTCTGATCGAGCTGCTCGACATCGACGAGATCCAGGCCCAGGCGATCCTGGACATGCAGCTGCGGCGCCTCGCCGCACTGGAACGCCAGCGCATCATCGACGACCTGGCCAAGATCGAGGCCGAGATCGCCGACCTCGAGGACATCCTGGCCAAGCCGGAACGCCAGCGCGCCATCGTGCACGATGAGCTCGCTGAACTCGTCGAGAAGTATGGCGACGACCGTCGCACCCGAATCATCCCGGCCGATGGTGACGTTGCCGACGAAGATCTGATCGCCCGCGAAGAGGTGGTCGTCACGATCACCGAGACCGGCTACGCCAAGCGGACGAAGTCCGACCTTTACCGCAGCCAGAAGCGCGGCGGCAAGGGCGTGCAGGGCGCCGGGCTCAAACAGGACGACATCGTCAACCACTTCTTCGTCTGCTCGACCCACGACTGGATCCTGTTCTTCACCACGCAGGGCCGGGTGTATCGCGCCAAGGCATACGACCTGCCCGAGGCATCACGCACGGCGCGCGGCCAGCACGTCGCGAACCTGCTGGCGTTCCAGCCCGAGGAGCGGATCGCCCAGGTCATCCAGATCAAGGGCTACGAGGACGCGCCGTACCTGGTGCTCGCCACCCGCAAGGGCCTTGTGAAGAAGTCCAAGCTCACCGACTTCGACTCCAACCGCTCCGGCGGCATCGTCGCGGTGAACCTGCGTGACGGCGACGAACTGGTCGGCGCCGTGCTCTGCTCGGCCGAGGACGACCTGCTGCTGGTGTCGGCCAAGGGGCAGTCGATCCGCTTCTCGGCAACCGAAGAGGCACTGCGGCCGATGGGCCGGGCCACCTCCGGCGTCCAGGGCATGCGGTTCAACGCCGATGACCAATTGCTCTCGCTGAATGTCGTGCAACCGGACACGTTCCTGCTGGTCGCGACGGCCGGCGGATACGCAAAGCGGACGGCAATCGACGAATACCCGGTGCAGGGCCGCGGTGGCAAAGGGGTGCTGACCGTCCAGTTCGACAAGCGACGTGGCAGTCTGGTCGGAGCGCTGGTGGTCGATGACGCGACCGAGCTCTACGCGATTACGTCGGGTGGGGGCGTCATCCGGACCACTGCGCGCCAGGTTCGCAAGGCAGGACGGCAGACCAAGGGCGTTCGGTTGATGAACCTGGGCGAGGGCGACACACTGATTGCTATAGCGCGCAACGCCGAGGAGAGCGACGACGATGCCTCCGAGCCCGAGGCGACGTGACGACGGTAAGGAGCCGGAGTGACTTCACCTGACGAGCCGGGCTATCCCCGCGCCGCCGATGGTCAGGCCAACGCCAACGGCTCCAATCCCGCCGACTCCGATACCGGCGTCATCGGCAACGCGATGGGGCGCGGCCAGATCGCCGACTCCGGTGACGTTCCGCCGTGGCAGCGTGGCCCCGCGGCAAGGGCGCAGATGCAGCCGCCCCGCCCGGCGCGCGAGCCCAGCCGCCCAGAGCCCCATCGAAGCGGCTCGTCCGGTGTGGATGCGCGCCTCAACCGCTTCATTTCCGGTGGATCGGCCGCCCCGGCCGCCCCGGAGACAGCCGACTCGCCGCCCCCGCGCAGCGAACCGCCGCGTAGCGAACCGCCGCGCAAGGAACCGCCGCGCAACGAACCGCCGCGCAACGAACCGGCACCCAGCGAGGTGTATGCCAGCGAGCTCCCGGATCTGTCCGGCGGGCCGTCGCGGCCTCCGCAGCGTAAGGCCACCACCGAACGCATCGAGCCGCCGCCGCGAACCGCGCCCCCCGCGCGGGTTCAGGTAGCCGGCCGGACGCACTCGGGTCCGGTCCGGGCCAGCATGCAAATCCGCCGGATCGACCCGTGGAGCGCGCTCAAGGTCTCACTGGTGCTCTCGGTCGCACTCTTCTTCGTGTGGATGATCGCCGTCGCCTTCCTGTACCTGGTGCTGGGCGGAATGGGCGTCTGGAGCAAGCTCAACAGCAATGTCGGCGACCTGCTCACCACCGCGAGCGGCCAAAGCGGCGGCGAGCTGGTGTCCAGCGGCACGATCTTCGGCGGCGCAGCGCTCATCGGCCTGGTGAACATCGTGCTGCTGACGGCGATGGCCACGGTCGGGGTGTTCATCTACAACCTGACCACCGACCTGGTCGGCGGCGTCGAGGTCACCTTGGCCGACCGCGACTGATCGAGTTTGGGCCAGGGGTCGCGATTGCGGTAATCTCGTCGCTCGGCCGCACGCGTTACGGGCCTATAGCTCAGGTGGTTAGAGCGCTTCGCTGATAACGAAGAGGTCGGAGGTTCGAGTCCTCCTAGGCCCACGGAAAGGTTCACCATGAGACTGGTGTTGCTGGTCGCCGTGGTGGCGTTGGCGGTACTGGTGGTGCGGTCGCGACACGGCGTCGAGGTGTGGCACGCAGCCGCCGATCAACCTTCCTGAAACGGGGCCTTAGCTCAGTTGGTAGAGCGCTGCCTTTGCAAGGCAGAAGTCAGGGGTTCGAATCCCCTAGGCTCCACTCGCGACGTCCGGGGTCGGCGTCAGCCGCATGACCGGGATCGTTCGAGAATCGCCGCTCCGCTTCTCGTGCAAGGCGAACACTCGATCGAGGCGCTCCACGGCGAGCCCATAAAGCCGGTCACGGTCGGCGCCCGCGGTTTCGTGTGCCACAAAGTCGCCGCCGCGCTTCCCGATATGCAATCCGCATTGCGGATGGGCGAGCAGGTTGTGATACCACGCCGGGTGACGCGTGCCCCCGTAGTTCGACGCGATCAAGATGACGTCATCTCCGTCGGTGAAGTATGCGAGCGGAATCTCGCGGCGTATCCCGCTGCGTGCGCCGATTGACGACAACACCACGATCGGCACCGCAAGGTTGAGCCGGACGCGACCACCGGTGGCAGCCATGAGCGGCGCCTCAAGGGGCGCGGCGACTTTGCGCCATACCGCAAGACCCGCCTTCGTCGTCCACAGCTGGCCTCCCATCAACCACTTCAGGTTGCGCTTCCACACGGGGCGCGACTCAGCGTCGACCCGGGGGATCCCGTTGAGGCTGTCGCTGGACATGGTGCGCTGCGCTCAGTGCCGGACGCTACGGCTTCGGCGAAACGTCGACGCTGGGCGGCCGCGGCGACGGCTCGGGTTGCCTGGATCTGCGAATGATCGAAAATGCCACCGCCCCAACGGCAATCACCGCCGCGCCTGCCGCCGCGAGCACGAGTGGCCGCGGCCGCCGCTTGGGCTTGCGGGCGTCCGCGATCGCCTGAGGCAGGTTCGCGAGGACTTCTTGGGCCGCGGCGAGTTCGGCGGCGAGGGTTTCCTGCGCATCCCCGAGCTCCCTGGCAAGCCGGCTCTTCTCCAGCCGCCCGCGAAGACTTGTGACGGCGGAATGCGCACCTTGCCAGCTCAGCCCCGCCGTACCGCGAGTGACGTCTACGGGACCCACCGCGGTGTACTTCAGGCCGCGGGTCAATCGTTCACCGGGGGTCAGGCGGGCGGGCGTCTTCGAGCTCATGTGTCTAGCGTGGCACACTTGCATCTCGTGACGAGCCCCATTCAGACAGCGACCGCGACCCTGCACACCAATCGCGGTGACATCAAGATCGCACTGTTCGGTAATCACGCCCCCAAGACCGTCGCGAACTTCGTCGGCTTGGCGCAGGGCACCAAGGAATACACCACCGAGAATGCTTCGGGCGGCGCATCCGGACCGTTCTACGACGGCGCCGTCTTCCACCGGATCATCGACGGATTCATGATCCAGGGCGGTGACCCGACGGGCACCGGGAGCGGCGGACCGGGATACCAATTCGGTGACGAGTTCCACCCGGAGCTGCAGTTCAACAAGCCCTACCTGCTGGCGATGGCCAATGCCGGACCGGGCACCAATGGATCCCAGTTTTTCATCACGGTGGGCCAGACGCCGCACCTGAACCGCAAGCACACCATTTTCGGCGAGGTTGTCGAGCCCGAGTCGCAAAAGGTGGTCGATGCCATCGCCTCCACTGCGACCGACCGTCGAGACCGTCCGAGCGAACCGGTCGTGATCGACTCGATCACCATCTCCTGACGGGGACCTAGCGGCCCGCCAGTCCGGCCGCAGTGAGTGCGTCGAGCACCTCAACGGGGTCGGTCCCCAAATCCCACCGGGTGAGGACGAATAGTCGACCGTCGGTGGCGTCGATCTCGAGAAGCCGCACTTTTCGGGCGATCCGCCGGAATTCGGTGATGCGGATGATCTTGATGTCCGCCTCGGTGAGCCGATGCGTGCGCAGTGGCCCGCGAATTAATAGACCGTCGTCGCTGATTGCCAGCTTCGGCCGTGCCCGCCAGGAAAGTGTTGCAAACGCAAGAAGTCCGGTGGCGGCAATGATCGCGAGAATGCGCCCAGGGGCGTCTGTGACTAGGGTCACAGCGGCGGTAGCCATCATAAGTCCGAGTACGCCGCACGCTGCGATTCCGACGGCCGGCGGGCTCCACTCAGTTTGCTGCACGGGTTACCCACACCCTTTCACCCGGATTAATAAGGTTATCCACAAGTGCTATCCCCAATGGGGATGAATCACAACGATGTGATTGGGTAACCATCAGGTTGCCGAACGGGTAACGCGCCAAGTCCAAGATAAATTCATTCGGACCAATGCGACGGTCACCGCCAGCGCATAGTTAGCAACAGACCCGTGATCATGAAAGCAAAGGAGATCGCGTAGTTCCACGAGCGCAGATCGGCCATCCACATCAGGAAGCTCGGGGTATCCGACCCGGTGGCCGCGAGCTGGAACACCAACAGCCAGGCCAAACCGATCAGCATCAGGCTGACGAACAGGATCACGAACCACATGCTCGACGGCCCGGCCTTTACCTTGACCGGTGTGCGACTCACCGTGTTGGCGGTGAAGTCGTTCTTCTTGCGGACCTTGGACTTGGGCATGGGTACCTTCACAAACAGTCGGCGCCACTGGTGCGACGATGAGGCGGGATGCACCTAAGAGGTTAACGTAGGTCACCCGCAGGCCGAGAATGCGACAGGGGAGTAGCCGATGGCAGAGTCCCGCCCGCAGCCCGCGCGGGAGCCCAGGTCCGCCTGGCGCTTCGGCGTGCCGCTGGTCTGCCTGCTGGCAGGGGTGCTGCTGGCGGCCACCCACGGCGTCTCGGGCGGTGACGAGATCAGGCGCAGCGACGCACCCCGGCTGGTCGACCTCGTGCGCGACGCCCAGCAGTCGGTGGACCGGCTCAGTGCGCGGCGCGACACCCTCGTCACCGAGATCGACACGCACCACGGCGGCTCGCCGGGCACCGATGCCGCGCTGGCGGCGATCCAGAAACGGAACACCGCACTGGCCGCCGACGCCGGCCTTGATCCGATCCGCGGTCCGGGACTCGTGGTCACGCTCACCGATGCGCAGCGCGACGCCAACGGCCGCTTCCCCCGCGACGCGTCCCCGGACGACCTCGTCGTGCATCAGCAGGACATTCAGGCGGTGCTGAACGCGCTGTGGAGCGGCGGCGCCGAAGGTATCCAGATGCAGGATCAGCGGATCATCGCGACGTCCGCGCCGCGTTGTGTCGGCAACACCCTGCTTCTCAACGGGCGCACCTACAGCCCGCCCTACGTCATCACCGCGGTCGGTGACCCGGTCGCCATGCAGGCAGCCCTGGCGGCGGCCCCGCTGGTGACGCTCTACAAGCAGTACGTGGTGCGGTTCGGGCTTGGCTACACCGAGGAATCCCGTCCGTCGATCGATCTGGTCGGACACACCGAACCGGTGCGGATGCGGTTCGCCCAGCCGGCGGGGCCCATCGGCTACTGAGATACCGGCAGGCCCGCTATATACGGGCTTTCGCGGATGTTTTCCGCGGCCTGCCTTCGCATGCTGGCTAGCATGAGCGCACCCGATGCATGGAGTGACTTCGCGGACGGGAGGAGCAAAATGGCCTCCGCAGTGAGCGAGCTGCCGACCGGAACCGTGACGCTGCTGCTGGCTGACGTCGAAGGCTCGACGCGGCTGTGGGAGACCCAGCCCGACGAGATGACGGCCGCGCTCGCGCGACTCGACACCGCGGTGTCGGACCTGGTGGCCGTCCACGGTGGGGTGCGGCCAGTCGAGCAGGGCGAGGGCGACAGCTTCGTGGTGGCGTTCGCGCGCGCCAGCGATGCGGTGGCGTGCGCGCTGGAACTGCAACGGGCACCGCTGGCGCCGATCCGGTTACGCATAGGCGTGCACACCGGGCCAGATACACCTCCGCGATGAGGGCAACTACGCGGGTCCGACGATCAACAGGACGGCGCGGCTGCGAGATCTCGGCCATGGCGGTCAAACGCTGCTGTCCGGAGCCACCGAGCCGCTCGTCGTCGACTGGCTGCCCGCGAGATGCGTGGCTGATCGATCTGGGCACGCATCCGCTGCGCGACCTGCCCCGACCCGAGCGGGTGGTGCAGCTCTCCCACCCCGACCTCTGCAACGAATTCCCACCGCTGCGTACGGCGAAAAGCGTTGAGAAAACTAATCTTCCGGTCCAGCTCACGAGCTTCATCGGCCGCGGCGCGCAGATCGACGACGTGCGACGACTCCTGGATGACAACCGGCTGGTGAACCTGACGGGCGCAGGCGGTGCGGGAAAGACACGGCTTGCCGTGGAGATCGCCGCCCGCATCGGTACCGACTTTCCTGACGGAGTTCACTACGTCGACCTGGCCCCCGTCACCCACCCTGACGTCGTACCTGTCGCGGTCGCGCGTGCCCTCGGCTTGCCCGATCAACCAGGCCGGTCGACGGTGGACAGCGCGATTCGGTCCATAGGAGACCGGCGGCTGTTGATGGTGGTTGACAACTGCGAACACCTCCTCGAGTCCGCCGCGTCGGTCACGAACGAACTGCTGGGCGCATGTCCCGCGCTGCGGTTGCTCGCGACCAGCCGCGAACCCCTCGGGGTACCAGGTGAGGTGACCTTCCTGGTGCCGTCGCTATCGCTCGATGGTGAGGCAATAGACCTGTTCGCCGACCGCGCCCGCCGGACCCGCCCCAATTTCGATGTGACCGAGAGCAATTCGGCCACCGTCGAGGAGATCTGCAAGCGCCTCGACGGCATGCCGCTGGCCATCGAGCTGGCCGCGGCGCGGGTGCGGGCGCTTTCGCTCGACGACATCCTCGGCAGCCTGCATGACCGATTCCGGCTGCTGACCGGCGGGGCGCGGACCGCGGTCCGCAGGCAGCAGACACTGCGGGCATCGGTCGACTGGTCACACGCCCTGCTCACCGAGCCGGAACAGAAGCTGTTCCGCAGGCTCGCCGTCTTCCTCGGCGGCTTCGACCTGGAGGCGGCCCAGGCCGTCGCGGGCACGACCGAGGTGGAGCGCTATCAAGTCCTCGACCAACTGACCCTACTCGTGGACAAGTCGCTCGTCGTCTCCGAAAACACCAGCGGCCGAACGCGTTACCGGTTCCTCGAGACGGTCCGTCAGTACGCACTGGAGAAGCTCGGCGAGTCGGGCGAGGCCGACGACGTACGGGCCCGGCATCGGGATCACTATCATGTCGATGGCGGAAGTGCTCAACTATCCCGCGCGACCTGACTACCTCGAGCAACTACAGCACGCCGACACCGAGATCGACAATCTTCGAGCAGCATTCAGCTGGAGTCTGGAGACCGCTGACACCGAGACGGCATTGCGGCTGGCGTCGTCGCTGTTTCCCGTCTGGCAGGACCGCGGCCGAAACGGTGAGGGCCTGGCATGGTTGGAAGCGGCGCTTGGTCCGGAAACCGCGAGTCCACCTGTCGACTCCCGCGTTGCTTGCACGCGCGATTGCAGACAAGGTCATTCTGGTTGCGTGGACTGCTACGGTCAGAGAGCTCTGATGAGTCCGAGACAGCCATTGCGCTCGCGCGCCAGACCGGCGACCCGGTCTCTTGATCCGGGCGCTGATCGCCCGCGGCATCAGCACCTACTACGACGAAGCGCTGGCGCGGCCCGTGCTTTGTCGAAGCGGCCGAACTCGCGCAGGGGTTGGATGACCCATGGATCTGGAGTCAGATCTATGTCGAGAAGGCGCGCTCCGCGATCGGGGCAGGCGATCCCGACGCCGCCGAGCAAGCGGCCGCGAAGGCACTCGAAGTGGCTGCGGAAATCGGGCACCACTCTGCGATAGGGGTGTGTCACTGGGCCCAAGGCTGGACTCGGGCATGGCGGGGAGACTTGACTGGTGCATTGAGCAAGCTTGCTCAGGCGATCGACGAGGCCACCGCTCGCAAGACACGATGCTGCTGCTGTACGCGCTTCTGGTGCAGGGATTCGCAAGGGCCGCCCTCGGCGACAGCGACGGTGCACGAGCATCAGCCGATGCGGCACTACACGCCGCCGCCGATCTGATGGAATTCTTCGAGGCACCCGGTCATGCAACGGTCGCAGTCGCCTGCCAAGCCGCAGACCAAAACGAAGCGGCACAGCGGGCATACAGCCTTGTCCCGCCAACGCGGAGGCCTCAACCAATGATGGCCGGGGTGTTCGCGTTCTCAGCTCTCGCACCGCTGGCGTGCGGCGACATCGGCACCGCGAGGCAGTGGGCCGACGAAATCGTTTCGCTGTGTCACGGCTGCTATCTGCCGGCGGCGCTGATGACCCGTGCGCAAGTGAAGCTGGCCCAAGGTGAAATGGACGAGGCCGAACAGGATGCGCAAGCAGCACTGACTACGGCCACGCAGACGGGGGCAACGAACCGGATGGCCCCGACCCTCGAATGCGTCGCGGAACTGGCGGCGATGGCGGGAAGCGATCGCGAGGCTGTTCGCCTATTCGGTGCTGCCGCCGGCCTTCGGGAGCGAACCGGTGAAGTCCGCTTCCCGAGCTTCAATGCAGGTTACGAAGCTGCGACCGCGGAGCTACGAACGACGATGGGCGCCAACGACTTCGACGCCGCGTGGGCCGAAGGCGCGGCGCTGTCGACCGATGAGGCGGTCGCCTACGCGCAGCGCGGTCGGGGCGAGCGCAAACGGCCAAGCTCGGGCTGGGCATCTCTGACTCCGACCGAACTGGACGTGGTCCGACTCCTCACCGAGGGGCTGCCCAACAAGGACATCGCCACCCGGCTGTTCATCTCTCCGCGGACGGTGGAGACCCACCTCACCCACGTCTACGCCAAGCTGGGCCTATCGTCCCGCGTGCAACTCGCTCAGGAGGCTGGCAGGCACGCCTAGTAACCTGGGCTGATGCAGGTCTTGGTCGTCGACAACTACGACAGCTTCGTGTTCAACCTGGTCCAGTATCTGGGCCAGCTTGGTGTGGACGCGCAGGTGTGGCGCAACGACGACGAACGGTTGTCCACCGAGGCCGATATCGCCACGGTGGCAGCCGACTTCGACGGCGTGTTGCTCAGCCCCGGGCCGGGCACTCCCGAGCGCGCGGGCGCGTCCATCCCGCTGGTCCGGGCCTGCGCCGCGGCCAACACTCCGCTGCTCGGCGTCTGCCTCGGCCACCAGGCCATCGGGGTGGCGTTCGGCGGCACCGTCGACCGGGCACCGGAGCTGCTGCACGGCAAGACGAGCACGGTGTTCCATGCCAATGTCGGTGTGCTGCAAGGTCTCCCGGATCCGTTCACCGCGACCCGGTACCACTCATTGACGATTCTGCCCGATACGGTGCCTGCGGAGCTCGAGGTGACCGCGCGCACGCAGGGCGGGGTCATCATGGGCGTTCGGCACGTCGAGCTGCCCATCCACGGCGTGCAGTTTCACCCCGAGTCGATCCTCACCGAGGGAGGGCACCGGATGTTGGCCAACTGGCTGGCCTACTGCGGCGCCGCCCCCGCCGAGTCGTTGGTGCACGTCCTCGAGAACGAGGTGGCCAACACGGTGCGCGCGGCTACGCAGCGAAGCTCAGCGTGAGCGTGGCGTCGTAGTTCACCGTGCTGCCCGGTGACGGGCTCTGATTGACCACAGCGTTGGTGCGCTGGCCACTGTCGCGGACGTCGCCGCCCTTGTCGAGGACCCCGGTCCAGCCCAGCGCCCGCAGCCGTGGCTCGGCGTCGGTCCAGAACTGGCCGCGAAGGTCGGGCATGGTGAACTGGTTGCCCCGCGACACCTGGATCTGCACCACGGTGTCGAGCGTGGCAGTCTGCCCAGCCGGGGGATTGGTGCCGACGACCTGACCGGCCGGCTCCATGCTGTCGACCTCGACGGGCACCGACTTCACGAACCCGCTGGCATTGAGCACCTGCTGCGCCGACTCGACGGATTGGGCCTTCACGTCGGGAACCGGCCTGCTCTCCGGACCCGTTCCGACCACGATGGCGATCTCGTTGGTGATGGCCGAGGTCTGGTTGGCCGGTGGCAGGGTGCCGACCACCCGGTCCTTGAGCTCAGGCGTCGACGGTGACGGGCTCTGTTTGAACCGGCCGAACCCGGCGTCGGTCAGCTTCTTGACGGCTTCGGCGTAGCTCAGCGACGAGACATCGGGTATCTCGCGCTGTTCGGGCCCGGTGGAGACGTTGATGGTGATCTCGTCGCCCGCATCGACCGAGGTATTGGCCGCGGGCTCGGTGTCGATGACGTCACCCGGCGGAACCTTCGAGTCGGGCGTCTGCTCGGTACGCGTCTTGAACCCGGCGTTCTGCAGCGCCACCACCGCGTCATCCGACGATTGGCCGCGCACGTCGGGCACCTGCACGGCGCGGCTACCGCCGCCGATCATGTTGATCGCGATGGTCACCACCACGGTCAGCACCGCCAGCACCGCGACTGCGATCAGCCACCGGCCCACCGATTGACCGCGGTCGCGTTCGCCATACCCGGACGCCTGCCGCGGTAGGTGCTCGGTCTGCGGGGTCCGGTCGCCCGGGCCGGTGGAGGCCAACAGCGAGGTCCGTTCGGCCTCGGTGAGCACCTTCGGGGCGTCGGGCGCCTCGCCGCTGTGCACCCGGATCAGGTCGGCGCGCATCTCGGCGGCGGTCTGGTAGCGGTTATCGGGGTTCTTGGCCAGCGACTTGAGCACTACCGCGTCGAGCTCAGGCGAGATACCCGCGTGTCGCTGCGACGGGGGAAGCGGATCTTCGCGGACGTGCTGGTAGGCGACTGCAACGGGGGAGTCGCCGACGAAAGGCGGTTGGCCGGTAAGGATTTCGTACAGCACGCAGCCCAGCGAGTAGACGTCGGAGCGGGCGTCGACGGTCTCGCCGCGGGCCTGCTCGGGCGAGAGGTACTGGGCGGTGCCGATGACAGCCGATGTCTGCGTCATGGGGTTGCCACTGTCGGCGATGGCGCGGGCGATGCCGAAGTCCATCACCTTCACCGCGCCGGTCTTGCTGATCATGATGTTGGCCGGTTTGACGTCGCGGTGAATGATGCCGTGCTGGTGGCTGAAGTTCAATGCCTGGCAGGCGTCGGCAATGGTCTCGATCGCGCGCTGCGGCGGCATCGGCCCGTCGGTGTGCACGATGTCGCGCAGCGTGACGCCCTCGACGTACTCCATCACGATGTAGGGCAGCGGGCCGTTCGGTGTCTCTGCCTCGCCGGTGTCGTACACCGCGACGATCGCGGGGTGGTTCAACGCGGCCGCGTTCTGGGCCTCGCGGCGGAACCGCAGATAGAAGCTCGGGTCACGGGCCAGGTCTGCGCGCAGCACTTTGACCGCCACGTCTCGATGCAGGCGCAGATCGCGCGCGAGATGGACTTCGGACATGCCGCCGAAGCCGAGAATCTCGCCGAGTTCGTAGCGGTCGGACAGGTGCTGCGGGGTTGTCATTCCAATGTCTGTTTCGGATCAGAGGAGGCCGCCCGCAACGGTGCGGACGGCGCGATCCCGTCGGGTCGGTATACCCCGATTTGCTCTCCACGATGGCCGATCGACCCCTCGTCGGTCCAGCCGGGCACTGTGACCAGCGGCGGAGCGCCGTACGGAGTCGTCTGGGTGACCGTATCGGTGATCGTCGGCGGCGGAGATTCCCGGTCTTTCTTGTCCTGGGCGTTGAGCACGATCAGGATCGCGATGGCGATGGCGAGCGCACCCAGGACGCCCGCCGCCCATAACAGCGCCCGCTGGCCCGACGAGAACGTCCGCCGCGGCGGGGGAGGCCGGTGCCCGCCGGTGGCGGGCCGGGCGGCGCGAGCCGCGGTGGCGGGGGCCCGGGCCGTCATGCCCGTGCTCGACGGCCCCGAGGGCACCGCGGTAGGTGTGGCGCGCCCAATGGCGGGTGCCGCATTCGGGCGCGGGGGGCGGCGGCCGGACCGCACGGCGGCCACCGCATCGGCGAACGGACCGCCGGAGCGGTACCGCATACCGGGGTTCTTCACCAGCGTGATCTCGATCAGCTCGCGCACGTTGGGGGGTAGGTCCGAGGGCAACGGCGCCGGCGTCTCCTTGATGTGCTTCATCGCCACCGTCAGGGCCCCGTCGCCGGTGAACGGGCGCTTACCCGACACCACCTCGTAGCCGACGACTCCCAGCGAGTAGACGTCGCTGGAGGCGGTCGCGTCGTGACCCAGCGCCTGCTCCGGTGCGATGTACTGCGCCGTGCCCATGACCATGCCGGTCTGGGTCACCGGTGCGGCGTCGACGGCCTTCGCGATGCCGAAGTCGGTGAGCTTCACCTGACCGGTCGGTGTGATCAGGATGTTGCCCGGCTTGACGTCGCGATGGACCAGGCCTGCGGTGTGGGCGACCTGCAGGGCGCGGCCGGTCTGCTCGAGCATGTCGAGTGCGTGCCGCAGTGAGAGCCGGCCGGTGCGTTTGATCACGGAGTTGAGCGGCTCGCCGTTGACCAGCTCCATCACCAGGTAGGCGGTGCGGCCCTCACCGTCCATGTCGGTCTCGCCGTAGTCGTACACGCTGGCGATGCCCGGATGATTGAGCATCGCGACCGTGCGCGCCTCGGCGCGGAACCGCTCGACGAACTCCGGGTCGGAGGAGAACTCGGCTTTGAGCACCTTGACCGCGACCCGGCGGCCCAGCCGCGAGTCGACGGCCTCCCACACCTGGCCCATCCCACCGGTCGCGATCAGCCGCTGCAGGCGGTAGCGGCCCGAAAGCGTCACTCCCACGCGCGGGCTCATGGCTCGGCTCCCACTCGCTCCGGTCCTCGCTCGTCCCTCGCTGCGATCCTCACTCGCGGTCGCCTTCGCGGGCTCATGATGCCTCCCGCAGTGCCGCGGCGATGGTGGCCCGGCCGATGGGCGCGGCGAGCGCGCCGCCGGTCGCCGAGAGCCGGTTACCGCCGTTCTCGACCAGGACAGCGACGGCGACCTTTGGTGCGCGCGCGGGCGCGAATGCGACGTACCACGCGTGAGGCGGAGTATTGCGCGGGTCGGTCCCGTGCTCCGCGGTGCCTGTCTTGGATGCGATCTGCACGCCGGCGATGGCTCCCTTCTGCTGCGTCACCTGCTCGGCGTCGACCATCAAGTCCGTAAGTGTATCGGCGACCTGCGCTGACACTGCACGCCGCTGTTCGTGCGGCATCGTCGTTGCGATATTGGACAGGTCGGGCCCCTTGAGGCTGTCGACCAGGTACGGCTGCATCGTTACCCCTTTATTCGCGACGGTGGCGGCCACCAGCGCGTTCTGAAGCGGTGTGAGCGCGACGTCCTTCTGCCCGATGCTCGACATTCCCAAGGCGGCGGCATCGCCGATCGGGCCGACGGTGGACTCAGCGACTTGCAGGGGAATCGGCGCGGGACTAGCGTCCAGGCCGAACGCCTGCGCAGTGGATTTCAGTGCGTCGGCACCCGTGTCGATGCCGAGTTGGAAGAATGCGGTGTTACACGACTTCGCGAACGCTTCCCGCAGCGACGCGGTCGGACCGGCGCCACACGGCGCGCCACCGAAGTTTTCCAACGTTGCGGTGCTGTCCGGCAACGGAATTCGCGCGGCGGCAGGCAGTTGGACGTCTGTTCTGACACCCGCCTGCAACGCAGCAGCTGTGGTGATCACCTTGAACGTCGAGCCCGGTGGGTAGGTCTCCGAGATCGCCCGGTTCAGCAGCGGGGAGCCGGGGTTGTCCCGCAGCTGCTGCCAGGCGTCGGCCTGCTCGTCGACGTCGTGGCTGGCCAGGAGGTTCGGGTCGTAGGAGGGCGCCGAGACCATCGCCAGGATCTTCCCCGTCGACGGCTCCAATGCGACGACCGCACCCGTGCACGGCCCGCTGCAGCCGCCCGCCAACGCGTCCCACGCCGCTTGCTGCACTTGGGGATTGATGGTGGTCGCCACGTTGCCGCCGCGCGGATCGCGGCCGGTGAAGAAGTCGGCGAGCCGCCGGCCGAACAGTCGTTCGTCGGATCCGTTGAGGATGGTGTCCTCCGCGCGTTCCAACCCGGTGCTCGAATACCGCAGCGAGTAGAAGCCGGTGACCGGTGCGTACGCGAACGGATTGGGATAGACCCGTAGGAACCGGAAACGGCCGTCGGTCGACACCGAGTACGCAAGCAGTTGACCACCCGCCGAGATCTGGCCTCGTTGACGCGAGTACTCGTCGAGCAGCACCCGCTGATTACGCGGATCGGCTCGAAGGCCGTCGGCGGTGAAGACCTGCGTCATCGTGGCGTTGGCGAGCAGCAACACGATCAGCACCATGAACATGACCGAGATGCGGCGAAGTGAGGTGTTCATACGCGCCCGATCACCTCGGTGCTGGCCGCTGCGATCGGCGATGGGTTGGGCGGCCTGGTCACGATCGGACGGCGGGCGGCGTGCGAGATGCGGATCAGGATGGCCAGCAGCACGTAGTTGGCCAGCAGTGACGATCCGCCGTAGGACATCCACGGTGTGGTCAGCCCGGTGAGCGGGATCAGCTTTGTCACCCCGCCGACCACGATGAACAACTGGATCGCCAGGGTGGATGCCAACCCGGCGGCCAGCAGCTTGCCGAAGCTGTCGCGCACCGCAATTGCGGTGCGCAGGCCGCGGATGATGACGATCGTGTAGAGCATCAGCACACCCGCAAGCCCGACCAGCCCCAGCTCCTCTCCGACCGCGGCGATGATGAAGTCCGTCGACGCCGCAGGCACCACGCCGGGCTGGCCGTTGCCGAGGCCGGTTCCGAAGATCCCGCCCGTGGCGAAGCTGAAGAGGGACTGCACCATTTGGTAGCCGGCACCGTCAGGGTCGGCGAAAGGGTCCCACCACGTCTGCACCCGGGTCTGGACGTGGTCGAAAACGTAATACGCCACAACGCTTCCCGCCGCGAACAGCGCCAGGCCGATGACGACCCAGCTGAACCGTTCGGTGGCCACGTACACCAGCACCAGGAACGAGGCGTACAACAGCAGTGATGTGCCGAGATCCTTCTCGAAGATCATCACGCCGACCGAGATGATCCAGGCCGCAAGCAGTGGCGCCAGGTCGCGAGCACGCGGGAGGTCCATGCCGAGCAGGTGTTGACCGGCGCTGGTGAACACGCTTCGCTTGGACACCAACACGGCCGCGAAGAAGATCAGCAACAGGATCTTGGAGAACTCCGCGGGCTGAATCGAGAAGCCCGGCAATTCAATCCAGATCTTGGCGCCGTTCTGCTCCGAAATCGACCGCGGCAGCACGGCGGGGATCGCCAGCAGTATCAGGCCGGCAACGCCGCATACGTAGCCGTAGCGCGCCAGGACCCGATGGTCGCGCAGAAAGATCACCACCAACGAGAACGCCACAACGCCGAGCAGGGTCCACAACATCTGTTGATTGGCGCTCGGCCCGCGCAGTCCACCGGAGGCGGCGTCGCCTGTGGCGAGGTCCAAGCGGTGAATCATGACCAGCCCCAAGCCATTCAGCACCGCGACGACCGGCAGCAGGAGTGGGTCGGCGTAGGGCGCGAAGCGCCGGATGGCCAGGTGGGCGCTGCCGAACAGCGCCATGTAGGCACACGTGTAGGTGGCCAGGTCCCAGCGCAAGCCCTGTTCCTGGTTGGCCTCCACGATGAGAAGCGCCACGGTGGTGATGACGGTGGCGAACCCCAGCAGGAAGAGCTCAGCGTTGCGCCGGGTGGGCAGCGGCGGCAATACGGTGACGGGCGGCTGGGGTTGTGTCGTCATGAAACGGTCCGGCAGGTCTTGCCCGGCTCGGAGGGCGGCGGTGGCAGTGCGGTGGGGGTCGGCGACGGAGGCGCGGTGACCGTGGTCGGTGTCTCCGGTTGCGGACCCGGGAGCGGTCCCCGAGGTTCATCCGGTGAGCTGTTGGGGTTGGTCGGCGTTTCCGCTGCGGGACTGGGCGATTCCGGCGAGCCGGGCGGCGGGGGCGGCGCGGTGGTTGGCTTCGTTGAGGTGGGAGTGCGCGGCGCACACACCGGCAGCACCGAGCTGCGGGCGAGCTCCTCGATCTGGGCGATGGCGTTGTCCAGGCTGCCCGACGGTAGCCCGGCGATGACCTGCGCTCGCTCCGACGGCCGCATGTCGTTGACACCGAACATCCGGCAGTTGAGGTTGTCGCGGGACTGCCCGGCGCCGATGAGTGACAGATCGTTTCGTTCGTTCAGGCAACCGAGTAGGTAGGGCTCCTGGAGTTGGTAGCCGAGAAAGGAGCCCTGAACACCTCGCATGATCGAAACGGTGCCGTCGTGCTGGGTGACGTAGTAGTTGCTGTGAACGATCTCCCGGGCGACCGCTAGACCGGCCAGGACAGCAAGCACCAGCAGCACTGCCGCGATGAGCATCCGGCGCCGGGACCGCGGTGGTTTGGGAAGCTCCTCCGGTTGCGGCACAACACGTTTGGCCTCGTTTCGGCGGGGGTTGAACGCGGACGCACGTCCCGCGGAGGTGTTCGGAGGGGCGACCTGGTCATCGTCACCGGATACCGCTCCGGCAAGGATCGGCTGGGTCTGCCCGTAGTCGTAGTCGACGACATCGGCGACGACAACCGTGACGTTGTCGGGCCCACCGCCGCGCAGCGCGAGTTCGATGAGGCGGTCGGCGCTTTCGGCCACATCCGCAATCTGCATCGCGTCCAGAATCGTGTCGTGACTGACCGGGTCCGACAGGCCGTCGGAGCACAACAGGTAGCGGTCGCCCGCGCGGGCCTCCCGCACGATGAGTGTGGGCTCGACCTCATGCCCGGTGAGCGCGCGCATGATCAGTGAGCGCTGCGGGTGACTGTGCGCTTCCTCGGCGGTGATGCGGCCCTCGTCGACGAGCGTCTGGACGAAGGTGTCGTCCTTGGTGATCTGTGCGAGCTCCCCCTCGCGAAGGAGATAGCCGCGAGAGTCGCCGATGTGCACCAGCCCAAGTCTGTTGCCGTCGAACAGAATTGCCGTCAGCGTGGTGCCCATGCCCTCGAGCTCGGGGTCGGCCTCGACGTGCGCCGCGATCGCCGAGTTGCCGTCCCGGACCGCTTCGTCGAGCTTGGAGAGCAGGTCACCGCCGGGCTCGTCGTCGTCCAGGTGCGCGAGCGCGGCGATCACCAACTGGGAAGCCACCTCGCCTGCGGCGTGACCGCCCATGCCGTCGGCCAGTGCCAGCAGGCGCGCACCGGCGTACACCGAATCCTCGTTGTTGGCTCTGACCAGGCCGCGGTCGCTGCGCGCGGCATAACGAAGCACAAGTGTCATTGCGCTCCTCGCGTGCGCGGCGTCACGGGCGCAGCTCGATTACCGTTTTGCCGATTCGAACCGGCGTGCCCAATGGAACCCGTACCGCCGTAGTCACCTTCGCCCTGTCGAGGTATGTGCCGTTGGTCGATCCTAGGTCCTCCACATACCATTCCGAACCCCGCTGCGACAGCCGGGCGTGCCGGGTCGAGGCGTAGTCGTCGGTGAGCACCAGGGTTGAGTCGTCGGCCCGGCCGATCAGAACCGGCTGGCTGCCCAGCGTGATGCGGGTACCTGTCAGTGCGCCGTCGGTCACCACCATGGTGCGGGCGACGTGACGGCGTTGCTTCGGCAGCAGCGATCCGCGCAGCGCCAAGCCGCGGCGAACCATCACAGCTCCGGTCGGCGCGTAGATGTCGGTGCGCAGAATCCGCAAGACCGACCAGATGAAGAACCACAACAACAGCAGGAATCCGACGCGTGTCAGCTGCAGCACTAATCCCTGCATCTGACGTCCTCTCCATCCCCGCCCCTCGGCAACGTCACGATACTTGGCAGGCCAGCAGCATGAGGGTGAAGCTGGCAGCTTTTACCCGCGCGGTGACCTGCCGAGATCCTCAGTGAACGCGGACGATGATCTCGGAGTGCCCCAGCCGGATCACATCGCCGTCGGCCAACTGCCATTCCTGCACCGGCGCGTTGTTCACCGTGGTGCCGTTGGTGGAGTTGAGATCGGCCAGCAGTGCCACCTGACCGTCCCACCGGATCTCCAGATGACGCCGTGAGACGCCGGTGTCGGGCAGCCGGAACTGAGCGTCCTGGCCGCGGCCGATCACGTTGGCGCCTTCACGCAACTGGTAGGTCCGGCCGCTGCCGTCGTCGAGCTGGAGCGTGACGGCGGCACCGCCGGCCGGATAGTCGCCCTGTCCGTAGCCGGCGTATCCGCCTGCGGGCGCACCTGCGGGAGGACCGTAGTCGTACGCGCCGCCCGCGGGCTCCGCGTAGCCCTGGTCGGGGTAACCGCCTGCCGCCGGGGGCTCGCCGTAGCGGCCGTAGTCGGGCTGGGCTCCGTAACCTTGGTCCTGGCGGCCATATGACTGGCCTCCGTAGCCCTGCTCGGGGTAGCCGCCCTGTTCCGGCGGGTAGCCTCCCTGGTCGGGGTAGGCGGGCCGGGGCTCTCCACGGCCGTAGTCCTCCTGCCGCGGTGCCGCAGGCGGACGACCGTAGTCACCGCCGCCGTAACCCGGCTGGCCGGCGGGCGGCGGGTAGCCGCCGGGCGCCTGGCGATATCCGCCCT
This sequence comes from uncultured Actinomycetota bacterium, assembly GCA_963713225.1. Lineage (GTDB taxonomy): Bacteria > Actinomycetota > Actinomycetes > Mycobacteriales > Mycobacteriaceae > Mycobacterium. Next base: position 88,701 of record CAVQLB010000013.1, read on the forward strand.
GATCGGGGTAGCCGCCCTGCTGCGGCGGATAGCCGGCGGGCGGACGCTGCTCGTAGCCGGGCGGTGGGTAGCCGCCCTGCTCCGGCGGGTAGCCGCCCTGGTCGGGGTAGCCGCCCTGCTCCGGCGGGTAGCCGCCCTGGTCGGGATAGCCCGGGCGCTGGCCGTAGCCGGGCTCGGCTGGCGGCGGGTAGCCGCGCTGGTCGGGGGGGCGTGGGGCGCGCGGATCCTGGCCGCCTTCGCGGTCCTCGGGGCGCCCGTAACGGTCGTCGGGGTACTCGTCGGGCCGCCCCTGCTGGCCTCCGCGGTGACTCGGATTGTCGGTCATCGGTCCTACTCCTGGTTCTGCGGTGAACGCGCTGTCTCGTAGTGCTGGGGCGGGTTCGCCAGTGGTTGAGTCAGGGTTGACGGCACCACGAGCTCGGAATTGTCCGGTGTGCAGGGTCGCTGACTGCTCGAACCTGACGACCACATCACCATACGTTTGCCACCCCTGCTCATGGATGTAACCCTCCAAGTGCCTGGCGAATGTGTTCGTTGTCAGGTCCGGGTCGGCGCTCACCTTTTGGTAGTCGGGCACACTGAGGGTAATGACGTAGTCGTTCGGCGCCAAAATCCTGCCGCCGGCCAATTCACGTACGCCGGCGTCGGCTTCCCGGTGCAGCATGGCCTCGACCTCTTGCGGCACGATCGATCCGCCGAACACTCGCGCGAACGCGTCCCCCACGGTCGACTCAAGCTTGCGCTCGATGCGGTCAGCGAGACCCATCTAATCGCCTGCCTTAGTCGCCGTGGTCAGTCAATCCCTGTCACATGCCCGGTCACCCGCGTGTCGGATGACCACACCTGTCACAAGCATGGTATCGGGACACACCCGTACAGCGGGACCAACAGAACTCTGAGAATAGTCCCACCGCAGGTGGTGGGCCTATGGGCCGGATCGGTACGGTTGGGGATCGGGGTTGCTTCAGTGATAGGCTCCCCCGGTTGTTGGGGCGAGTGGCGGAATGGCAGACGCGCTGGCTTCAGGTGCCAGTGTCCTTCGGGACGTGGGGGTTCAAGTCCCCCTTCGCCCACAATCGAGAGCAGTTCGTCGAACTGCTTGTTCGCACCTGACCGCTCAATTGACGTAGCGGACTACGCATGCCATCCAGGCCGGCCGGTGCGAACTTCGGAACATGGCATTCGATCTGGGACAAGTCATCTACGGCATCAAGCCGAACGGGCATCTGCAGTGGTACCGCCACGACGGCGGCTACTACGACGGCGAACCGGTCTGGGTCGCCGGCGACGGCGGCCGCAAGGTCGGTGAGGGCTGGAATAACTTCGAGACGGTTCTGCACGCGCACAGCCACAACACGATCTACGGCATCGAATTCGACGGGGACCTGAAGTGGTATCGCCACCTCGGGGCGAGAACCGGCACACCCGATTGGGAGGCGGGCGACGGCGGCCTGCTGGTCGCCAAGGGATGGAACCGGTACGCCTCGGTATTCACCGGCGGCGGCAAGATCCTCTACGGAATCGAGCCCAACGGCGATCTGTACTGGCATTCGCACGATGGTTGGTGGGACGGCAGCAACGAGTGGTCCACGCCCGAAAGCGGGATCAAGATCGGTGTCGGCTGGAACATGTTCAAGAACGTCTTCAGCCGAGGGGCGGGTTTCATCTACGGCATCCGATACGACGGTGCGCTGCAGTGGTACCGGCATCTGGGTTTCAACGACGGATCCGCCACCTGGACCGCAGGCAACGGTGGCCTCAACGTCGGCACCGGATGGGACGACTTCACCAACGTCGATATTGGCGGCGACGGAAGCCAGGGCCTGATGTACTCCTGGCACGCTGACGGGACGATGCGCTGGTACAGCCACGACGGCTGGTGGAACGGTGCGTCGACATGGAAAGCCAACAGCGGCAGAACGATTGGTGGCGGCTGGGACATGTACGCGAAGGTGTTCTCCGGCGACCTCCTGTCGGTCAATCTCTGAACCGGATGCGAGCTGCGATCAGTAGCGGAAGACGTACGCCGCAGCGGTGATCGCCTTATCGCCGTTTCCTTCGTCGTGCAGCAGCACGCGTACCCCGACAGTTCGATCGGCGCCCGCGAGCGGCTGCGCCTCGACCCGGAACGGGCCGACCTTCCCGCGTGCGAGGAACATCACGTGCGACGACGTGCCCTGGAGTTGGTCGGTGCCGACCGCACCGGCGGCCACGTCAAACGCCGCGGTCTCGAGGATGACGAACTGCGGGCCGATGTGTAGGGCGGCATCGGGCGAGGCCACCTCGGCCGACAATTCCGGCAGCACCCAGTGCCCGTCGGGCCGGCGCTTGCCGCCGAAGGCCTGCCACAGCGGCGGCAGGTCGGGGGAGTCGACGATCTCGAGCGGCACGTGCTCCATCTTCTGCAGCCCCTCGGGCGGAATGCCGATGCTGACGCCCTGCCCCTCGGTCAGCGCCAGGACGCGCTTCGGGTTGTCGGCGTCGACGATGGTCGATCGGCTGTAGGCCATCTGCCTGCCCTGCTTGAGTACCTCGGTTCTGACCTCGAAGCGCTTGACGTCGCGTCCCGGGTCGAGGACCTGTCCGGACCAGATGACCGGATTCGGCACGGCCTCCAGATCGGAGACGCCGCCGCTGTCCGGTGAGGCGATCCCGAGCACGGCCAGCAGCAAGCCACCGGTCGGGTTGCGCATATCCCGGCGCAGCGTGACAGTCTCGTCGGCCTCGCCTTTGTCCATCGAGGCGTGGAAGCGCCCGATATAGCGGTAGCTCAACAGCCCGCCCCATCGCCTGCGCAGTTCGGCGGCGTACGCCTCTGGATCGTTCGTCAGTTGCCGAATATCTCTGAGCACGTGCTCAGCACACCGTTCAGAACGAGATCGGTCAACTCCTTGGCGGCGCGGTCGGTGTTCGTGACATGGCGAACGCACACCGCGTACCAGGCGCCGCCTGCGATGACGTCCATCAGGGTGTCGGCGCTGATGCCCCTTCGTGCCACCCCGGCGGCAGCGGCGTCCTCGACCTTGGCGGCGAGCTGACCGCGGGCCGCCGCCTCCAGTCGGTCGCTGATCACCCGGCGTAGCCGCCGATCGGAGCGGAGGTCGACCATCAGACCCGGAATCGCTTCTCGCACAGCCGCATCTCGGTACATCCGGACGGCCCCCGCGCACAACCGGCTGATCTCGGCGACAAAGTCGTCCTCCGGCGGCTCCGGGCCGAGGTCGGGAAAGACCGCCTCGTGGACGAGTTGCGCCTTCGAGCTCCACCGGCGGTAGACGGCGGGCCTGCTCACCCCGGCGGTGGCGGCAATCAGGTCGATGGTCGTCGCCGAATAACCACCCTCGACCAGCAAGGCGCGCGTGGCGGCGAGCACCGCCGCGTCGATGGCCGGATCGCGCCGCGACCCCTGTCGGCGGTGCCGCGTCGTGTTCACGATTCGCGCCCTCCCTCACCGATTTAGTCGTTACAGTGTGTCACAACAAATGCCGGATCCGGGCTGTGAATGGAGGCATTGATGACCGCGGGAGTGACCAAGCCGGTAGCGGGTGTTGGCGAGGATGGCACCCACCTCTATACCTGTCCGTTGTGTGAAGCCATGTGCGGCCTGGCGATTCAGGTGGAGGGCGGCAAAGTCGCCGGCATCCGCGGCAACCACGACGACACCTGGAGCCGCGGGCACATCTGCCCCAAGGGCGCGACGCTCGGGGCCCTGCACGAAGATCCCGACCGCATCCGGCGCCCGATGATCAAGGTCGACGGGCAGTGGCAGGAAGTGAGCTGGGACGCGGCCTTCCGGCGCTGCACCGAACTGCTGGCTCCGGTCATCGAGAAGCACGGCATCGGCGCGGTGACCTGCTATACCGGCAACCCGCTCGCGCACTCCTTCTCCCTGGGCCGCTACACCGGCGTGCTGCTCGGCATGTCGGGCATCCCGCTGAGCTATTCACCGGGGACGGTCGACCAGTGGCCGAAGAACCTGTCGTCGCACCTGATGTACGGCGGTTGGTGGACGTTCCCGGTGCCCGACGTCGAGCGCACCGACCTTCTGGTGGTGATGGGCGCCAACCCGGCCGCGTCGCAGGGGTCGCTGCTCGCCGCTCCCGACGTGATGGGCATCATCGACGGAATCCGCAAGCGAGGCAGGGTGATTGTGATCGACCCCGTCCGCACCGCGACCGCCGCCCGCGCCGACGAGTGGCTGCCCATCACACCAGGCACCGATGCCGCACTGCTGTTGGCGGTGGCCCACACCCTGTTCGCCGAGGACCTCGTCAACCTCGGCGGTCTCGCGCCTCATATCGACGGGCTGGAGCGGATGCGGGCAGTCGCTGCAGAGTGGTCACCGGAGCGGGTGGCCGGAGTCACCAACATCGACGCCGGGCGCATCCGCGCGCTGGCGCGTGAGCTGGCGGCGACGCCAAAAGCGGCGGTGTACGGGCGAATCGGCACGTGCAACCAGGAGTTCGGCAGCCTGGCCAGCTGGCTGGTCGACGTCGTCAACATCCTGTCCGGCCACTTCGACGTGGAAGGCGGCAGCATGTTTCCGCGGGCGGCGGCATGGTCGGTCACGGTCCAGCCGATACCGGGCCTCGAGAACGGCGCGCCGGAGTTCGGCCGCTTCCGGACCCGCGTCCGCGGTGCCAAGGAGGTGCTGGGCCAGGTGCCGGTGTCCTGCCTTGCCGAGGAGATCGCAACGCCGGGCGAAGGCCAGATCAAGGCGTTGATCACCGTCGCGGGCAACCCGGTGCTGTCCACCCCCGCCGGCCACAAGCTCGACGAGGTGCTGCCGGAGCTGGACGCGATGATCGCCGTCGATCTGTGGCTCAACGAAACCACGCGGCACGCCGATGTGATCCTGCCCGGCTCGTCTCCGCTCGAGCAGCCGCATCACGACGACCTGATCCTCAACTTCGCGATCAACAGCATCGCCAACTATTCGGCGCCCGTGTTCGCCCGGCCCGATCCCGATGCCCCGGAGGAGTGGGAGATCCTGATCCGGCTGACCGGGCTGTGTACCGGCATGCCCGCCGAGGATGTCGACGTGGCCGCTATCGACGACGGCTTCTTCGACTACATGGCGTTCACCAAGGGGCTCGACGGCGTGGAGCTCCGCAAGCACTACCAGCACGGCGGCCCCGAACGAATCCTCGACCTCACGCTGCGCACCGGACCGTTCGGCGACGGATACGGCCAGAACCCCGAAGGTGTCACGCTGGAGAAACTGAAGGCCCAGCCCAACGGCATCAACTTCGGGCCGATGATCCCGCAGGTACCGCAGGTGCTCGGAACCTCGGACGGCAAGATCCGGCTGGCCCCGCAGTACCTGCTCGACGACCTACCCCGGCTCGCCGCCCGGCTGGACCGGGCACCCGAGGAGCTGGTCCTGGTCAGCAGGCGCCATCTGCGGTCCAACAACTCGTGGCTGCACAATGTGGCCCCGCTGATGAAGGGCAAGGACCGATGCACCCTGTTGATGCACGACAACGACGCGAAGCAACGGGATGTGCAGTCCGGTGATCTCGTCACGGTGACGTCCAGCGGCGGCCACATCGAGGTGCCCGTCGAGGTGACGGAGGCGATCATGCCGGGGGTGGTGTCGATGCCGCACGGCTGGGGCCACGGCAAGTCGGGCACCAGGATGTCGGTCGCGAACGGAACACCAGGCGTCAACACCAACGTGCTGTCGCCGCCGACGTTCATCGACGAGCCGTCCGGTAACGGGGCGCTGAACGGCATCCCGGTGACGGTTACCGCGGTGCGGACCTGAAAGTATCTGGGCGTGGGCAATAACGAACGGGCGAAAATCGTCATGTCCGACGAGGAGATCGCCGAATTCATCGAACGCAGCCGGACCGCGACGATGGCCACAGTGCTGCCGAACGGGCGGCCCCACCTGGTCGCGATGTGGTACGCCGTCGTCGACGGCGAGATCTGGTTCGAGACCAAGGCCAAGTCGCAGAAGGCGGTGAACCTGTTCCGCGACCCGACGATCACGGTGATGATCGAGGACGGGCAGAGCTACGACACCCTGCGCGGAGTCTCCATCGATGGTCGTGCCGAGATCGTCGATGACCCGGAAACCAATCTGCGCGTAGGGAAGAGTGTGTGGGAGCGCTACACCGGTCCCTATACCGATGAGATGCGGCCGTTCGTCGATCAGATGATGCACAACAGGATTTGCGTGCGGGTGGTGCCGAGCCGGCTGCGCAGCTGGGATCACCGCAAGCTCGGTATGGGCGCGATGCCGGTGGGCGGCAGCACGGCACAGTATCTATAGGTTGAGGCGCATGGACCCGAAAAAGCAAGCCCAAGCAACTGAACTCGCCCCTTCGTCAAGAAGGGGATGAAGTATGTCGAGCAAGGCGGTCGCATGGGTGTACCGGAAGACGGGCGGCAAGATCGGCGGTAACTGGCGGGTCGGCGCCGGATTCAAGAAGCCTGTGCCCACGCTGCTGCTTGAGCACCGCGGCCGCAAGTCCGGCAAGACGTTCGTCTCCCCGCTGGTGTACATGACTGACGGTGACGACGTGATCGTCGTCGCGTCGATGGGTGGCCGCGACGAGAACCCGCAGTGGTACGAAATCTGGTGGCCGAACCCGGATGTGCACATCGAGATGGGTCGCGAGCGGCGGGCCGTGCGCGCCGTTCGTCGCCGGCGCCGAGGAGAACGGGCGCGGCTGTGGCCGAAGCTGGTCGAGGCCTACGCCGACTTCGACGCCTACAAGTCGTGGACCGACCGGGAGATCCCGGTATTCATCCTGAAGCCGCGCTAGAGCCGCGGCTGCGGCGGCCGGAAGCCGGGATTCACCAGGCCTGTCGCCACACCGGTGCCGATCGGGCCGAGGTGATCGAACAGCGTCGCCGTTCCTGTCGCGACGCCGGCGTGGCTGTAGTGCGTGAGCGCCGCCAGCCCGATGTACTCACCGTCCGGGAGCCGGCTCAGGGTCAGTGTGTAGTCGGCATTGATGAAGTGCAAACCGCCTGCGCTGGAATGGGTTAGCGAGCTGGTGACGTCGCCCGCCATGGCGGCGCGGACGAACGGCGTGACGAGTTCTCCCTCGACGAGCGGTTTGACATCGCGCACCCATGCGTATTTCTGGCCGCCGTGTCGCCATTCGCTGAGATCGTTGGTGGGAGCGGTCAGTTCCGAGTTGGCGCTGTAGGTCCAGAGCTCCATGGTGAAGTCACCCGACACGTCGGCAGGCTGGTTGGGCGGCGGCGGCATTTCGATCGGCAACGTCCACGCCGGGTCGGGCGGTTGTTCGCCGCGTCGAATGAACAGCGCGCTCGCGCGGGCGACGAGGACGCCGTTCTGGCGCATCGCTGCGTCCACCAACCGAATTCGCTTGCCTTCGCGCTCGACCGTCGTGTCTACCCGCACCGGGTCGGCCAGGGCGACGGGCCGCAGCAGGTCGACGGTCAGTCGCGCGGGTTGTAGCTCGGGGTCGCCGCCTGCGCGTTCGATGGCCCGGCCCAGCAGCCCGCCGATGTAGGTGCCGCTGATCGTCGAACCCCACGGCCCGCGCGCGAGCGGGCTTGGCACCAGCACGTCTCCGTCAGCGGTGAAGAACGCCTGGTCATGTGTCGTCATCGCCCAAGACGATAGCGGGCCTAATTGTCGACGATGTCCTGGTACTCGTCATGCTTCTCGACGTAGTTGACCACCATCGGGCATACGGGCACGATTCGCAGCCCGGCGTCGCGGGTCTCCTGCAGCGCCTGCGTGATGAGAATCGTTGCCAGGCCGCGTCCTTCGTATGCATTGTCCACCTCGGTGTGGGTGAAGACGCGTGCACCGGGGCGGTCATGGAACTCGGCGTGGCCGACCTCTTTGCCCTCGACCGTGATCGTGTAGCGCCCCGGTCCGGCGGTGACGGTGGTGGGTGCGCCGGTCTTATCGTCGGTGGTGCTCATGCGGTTCCCTTCGGGTTGGGCCGTGGTCGCAGCGTGGCATTCGGAAGTGGGGGAGCGGGCAGTCGCGCGACCGCGCCACGGTATCCCTCGACGGCGCCGAAACGGGCATCGCTCGTCCTGCCACATCCGGCGGTAGGCGGCGATGTCGTCATGGCTGCGCCCGACGAAGTTCCACCACATCACCAGCTCCTCGGTGAACGGCGGCCCGCCGAGGAGCAGCACGCGGGCCGGGCTGTTGCCCGGGTTGTGCAATGCGAGGACGCCACGACCGGTGCCCTGATACGCCAGGTCCGCAACGTCGAGCGCGGTGCCCGCGACCTCGACGTCGGCCCCGGTCGAGCAGCACCCCGTGTTCGAAGGACGGGTCGATGTCCAGCTCCACCCGCGTGCCGGCGTCGAGATCCACCTGGGCGCCCAGCAGCGGCGTGAAGGTGTGCACGGGTGACCGGCTACCCGAAAGCTCGCCGAGGAACACCCGAAGGACGGCGCCCGGCATCGAGACCGGCTCGGGGGCGAAGTGAGCGAAGTCGCGGGCGGTGTCGCGATCGGAGTCCGGCAGTGCGACCCACAGCTGCACTCCGTGCAGGACGGTCGTCGCCGCGGTGGAGACCTCCGAGTGGCAGATGCCCGCGCCGGCCGTCATCAGGTTCAGTTCGCCCGGCCGCACCATCGCATGCACGCCTGCGCTGTCGCGGTGCTCGACCTCGCCCTCGAACAGCCAGCTGACGGTCTGCAGGCCGGTGTGCGGATGCGGCGGCACGTCCATGCCGACGCCGCCGCGAACCTGGTGCGGTCCGTAGTGGTCGGCGAAACACCACGCCCCGATCAATGATCGCTCCCGTTGCGGCAACGTACGCCGCACGCGGATGGCCCGCGGGCCGCCCAACGGGACTTCCCGCGGATGCAGCACACCGGTGAATGCCGATGCCGCGCAAGCCACTTCGGCGGGCGCGGTATCGGTATTGCTCACCTGCTTACATTAGCGCCTATGGAATGCACACACCGGGTAATCGAGGTTAGCAGAGGTTGCACGGCGACACGTTGATGTGCACGGCCTGGCCGCTCAAGGACGTGCCGCAGACCGAGACGCTCACCTCGCCGGCGTCGGTCGCCTGCTGCAGTGGCTTCTTATACTGGTCGACGTCTCCGCCGAAGTTGACGACGAAGTTGTCGTGGACGTTGCCCTCGAAGAGTCAGTGTCGCCAGCCACCGTGACCGCGTTGTTGTTGGTGCCGTTGATGTTGGTCTGGCCCAGCGCGGCGAAGCCGTGGCTTTAGAACCGTGCCGACGTGTGACCGTCGATGGAACGGCGTCGGCCGTCGCATCGGGTTGGCGAACGAACCGACCCCGTTCAGGCCAGTGTTGACCGCCAGTGCCTCGCTGCCTTTCGACGACTTAGCCAACGCGTCGGCCAGCGGATTGCGGCTCACCGATGTCCGAGCGGCATGTCGCCCTCGACCGGTATGGATCTACCTGGAGTAGCAAGTGCGAGAGGCCCCCGCTCCGACATCTAGGGCCACTCAGCTTGGCAGGTCTTCGTTGCTTCCGGCTAACTAGGAGGCGCAGCCCGGCGACACGGTGACGTGCGCGGCTTGACCCGTGAACGAGTTGCCACACAGCGCGATGGTGGTGCTATTACCCGCGCCGCCAGCGGCGTCGATGTCGCTGATGGCGTTGAACACCTGGGTGCCGTTGGCGTTGCCGGTGATCGTGGTGTTGCCGCCCGACGTTGACCCGGTTCCCATTGACGAACACGTTCGACGCGCTCAGGTTGGGATGCAGCGGCTTCAGCGGCAGCTGCGGGTTCTGGGTCGGACCGCCGATGACGTTGTTCTCGTTGTCGTCACCGACCGTGAGGCACCGCCGCCCTTGACGTTCCCCCGCTGGACTCGGAGCGAACACGGTGTTCGGGTTGAACAACCCGCCAGCCGTTTCGAGCGCGACGTGCTTGGCCGGGGGCATTGCCGCCCACGGTCGCGGTCGACGCGCGCAAGACACACGGAGTTACCGTTCCCGAACTGGTACACGCCGTTGGAGAAGCCACCGGGTAGGCCTGGGAGCACGGCCCCAGCGCCCGCACCGTTGCCGTTGCCGACGTTCAGCGCGGTGTTGTTCCCGATGGCGATGTTTCTCCGTCGCCCGGTACAGCGCTGGGCTGGAGGCCACTGGTCGCCCGGGCGATAGTGCCGTTTCCGAGTTGAGCGCCCGGTTGAACCAGCCGACCGAGGTCGCCTCCGATCCTGTGTTCTGATCGTTGCCGACATCGTGAGCCAGCGACCCGGTGCCGAGTGCCGTGGCGTTGGTCTTCACCTCGGACGCCAGCGCCGCTGTGAACAGCCCGCCGCTGAGCGCGTTGCCGCCACCCACCGAGATGGCTCCACCGATGCCCACGGCAGTGGCCGATCCGGTGTCGTGCGTGACGATGGCGAAGCTGCCGACCTCACTCTGGCACTGGTCAGTTGTTGCCCATCCCCCAGAACGGGCACACGCGGCTGCTGCCGTTCCGGCTCCTCAACAGCCGGCCAACGCTGCCAAGCCTGCGGCGAGAGTGACCGAACTGGAACCACTCTCCGAACCGTCATTGGTTCTTCCTTTACTGTGAAATCGGACGAAGATCCCTTCCCCGTCCGGTCTCCCCCGTGGGGGAGGTCAGAGTGGCCCGCACCTTTAGTCCGGGCCATTCAGCCTGTGTTCCTGCGTGTTCTCGCGGCCATTAGGGTCGGTGCGAAGCAGGGCACCAGCACACGCACGGCTCAGCGCCCCCGTTCGTGCCCGTGCCCGATCAGGTCGGCGGTTGTGTCGGGCTGAAGCGGTTAGCAGTCGCCGCCGGGCAACACCTTGATGTGCGCGGCCTGGCCGCTCACGGATGTGCCGCAGACCGACACGCTCACCTCGCCGGCGTCGGTCGTCTGTTGCGGCTGATTGCTCTGGCTGACAGACCCAGCGAAGTTGACGACGAAGTTGCCGTGGATGTTGCCCTTCTCGAAGAGGTCGGTCTTACCAGCCACCGGTGACCGCGTTGTTGTCGGCTCCGTTGATTCTGGTCTGGCCCAGCGCCGAACAAAGCCGTGGCTGTTCGAGCCGGTGACCGCCGTGTAACCGTCGATGGAGACCGCCGTCGCGCCGTCGCCTTGGCGCTGGCGAACGAGGGTGAATTGCCGATCAGGTTCAGGCCGGTGTTGATGGCCAGCGCCTGGCTGTTTTCGCCGGACGCCCTCGCGTCGGCGCTGTGTCCGTCGCCGTGATCGCCGAAGCAGATCTCGTTGCCCGAGCCGTTCTGGTAGCTGATGCCCGGGGCGGCCTGTACCGAACCGGCGCCGACAACCCCGCGAGCACAGCTCCGACGAATACGGCACCAGCGCCGACCTCTGCGTCTTCATGGATGTGTTCCCTTTCGATTGAACCTCGGCAGCATGCCGCCGTGCGCGCGGGTGATCTCCGCCCGGCGCCGTTTCGCGCCCCATACGATAGGAAAAAACTGGCAATGGTGTCAATAAGTCGGCAACTATTGCCGGAATCTGTTCGAAGTCCAGCTACAGGGCTGCGAAGCCCCCAGATCTACCCGGTCATCGCCGAGCGGATCACGTCCAGGTCGTGGTCGTCGATCCGGAAGACCCCGAAGCGGAACTTGTATCCCCAGCGGGTCTTGTCCTCAATGAAGTCGAGCTGATCGATCAGGGGTCTGATCGCTGTCTCGGTGCAGTCCAGGAAGTCGACATTGCGCCGCCACGGGTGGAAGTCGTCGGACATCTGCACCTGGTAGGGCTCGTCGTCGGCGACCTGGCCTATGGCGGTGAATGCCTGCAACGGTTCGCCGTCGGGGTACACGGCCTTCGGCGAGTAGAAGACGATCCAGTCGCCCCGGGCCATCTTGCGCACCATGTTCGGCTTGCCGTGATTCGCCTGTGTGAAACGGCCGCGGACACCACGTTCGACGTGGTCGCGGCTGACGGTGTTGATCCAGTTCGTCATGACCGCACGCTAAGTCGCGGGTCCGACACCTGCGGGTCCTCCACGAACAGCCTGTGGATAAGTCTCGGCTAGAACGGGCTGCTGTTGGACTGCCACTTCGCTTCCTCCGGACGTGGCCCGTATTTGGCGACGTAGGCGTCGTGGATGTGGGCGTTCTTCTCGCGGTTGATTTCGTCGGCAAGCTTCGGGTCAAGACCATGTTGTGCGAGCCGGTGGCGGCGCCACACCTTGTTCAGTGCCAGCGCCATCAACAGGGACCAGATGTAGATCGGCGCCGTCATCTCCAGATGCACGTACAGAGACGCAGGCAGCAGCCAGAAGGGTGCGAGTAGCAGCAGCGGAGGTATGGCGTAACGGAGCATGTGCCTGCGGACGGCCCCTTTGCCGGCGAGGTCATTGCGCACCCAGTTGTGCAATTGGTCGGGAAGCCTGCGGCCGAATACATAGCCGACGTACTGGGCCGGGTTGGGACGGTTCATCAGCGTTCTCCTTCTAGCGCACCTGCGGCGAGCGCGGCGGCGTTGATCCGGGTCAGCACGGTGTGCAGGTGCTCGAGCTCGTCGAGCCCGACCCCGAGCCGCTCGATCACCGCGGGCGGAATCTTGAGGGCCCGCCGCCGCAGCTGCAAGCCCGCTTTGGTGAGCTCGACGTCGGTGGCCCTCTCGTCGGAAGCCGACCGCGTGCGGGTGATCAACCCCAGCGCCTCGAGCCGTTTGAGCATCGGCGACAGCGTGGCGGAATCGAGCTGGAGGGATGTCGCGATCTGCTTGACGGACAACGGCCGCCCGCCATTGTCGCCGCGGTGGTGATCCCACAGCGCCAGCATGACGAGATATTGCGGATGGGTGAGTCCGAGCGGCTCCAGCAGCGGCCGGTACACCGCGAGCACGGCCCGGTTGGTGATGGCCAACGCGAAGCACACCTGGCGTTCCAGCGCCAGCGGGTCGACCTGTTCGTCGATGACGGTCATGACAAGATCGTACCCTACTAGTTAGGGCACTAACTAAATGGTGATGGAGTTCACCACGGCGTTGTTAGCATCAGCGGCATGAGCGAAGGGCCGACCCGCGACGACCACGCCGAACTGTCACGCCGGCGTGCGCTGACCGAGGACGCGGCGCGGCCCGACGCAGTCCAGCGCAGGCACGCCTCGAACGGACGCACCGCCCGCGAGAACATCGACGACCTCGTCGACCCGGGCACGTTCGTCGAATACGGCCGGTTCGCCATCGCCGCCCAGAGGTTCCGCCGCGAGCTCGATGACCTGATCGCGAAGACACCCGCCGACGGGCTGGTGGCGGGCACCGCGCGGATCAACGGTGATCTTTTCGGCGACCGCAGCGCCTGCGCGGTGCTGTCCTACGACTACACCGTGCTCGCCGGGACTCAGGGTTTCTTCGGGCACCGCAAGAAGGACCGCCTCTTCGATCTGATCGAACGGATGCGGCTGCCCACCGTCTTCTTCGCCGAAGGTGGCGGCGGCCGGCCGGGCGACACGGACTATCCCACCGTGTCGGCGCTCGACACCCGCGCATTCAAGCTGTGGGCGCAGCTGTCGGGTGTGGTGCCGCGGATCGCGGTCGTCAAAGGCCGCTGTTTCGCGGGCAACGCCGTCATCGCGGGGTGCTCGGACCTCATCGTGGCCACCGACGACGCCTCGATCGGGATGGGCGGTCCGGCCATGATCGCGGGCGGCGGCCTCGGCGACGTCCACCCCGACGAGGTCGGCCCCATCTCGGTGCAGGAGCCCAACGGGGTGGTGGACGTGGTCGTCCCCGACGAACAGCACGCCGTCGCCGTCACCAAGCAACTGCTGGGATACTTCCAGGGTTCGATCACGCCGGGCGCCGCCGCCGACCAAACAGCTTTGCGCACAATGATTCCGGAGCGCGCCCGGCGTGCCTACGACGTCGGTCCGGTCATCGAGACGTTGGCCGACGAGGGTTCGGTGACGTTCCTGCGGCCGCGCTTCGCCCGCGAGATGGTGACCGCGCTTGCCCGGATCGAGGGCAGGGCCGTCGGGGTGATCGCCAACGACACGCGGTACATGGCCGGGGCGATCACCGCCGCCGCGTCCGACAAGGCGGCCCGCTTCCTGCAACTGTGCGACTGTTTCGGGTTGCCCGTCCTATCGCTCATCGACTGCCCGGGCTACATGGTCGGGCCGGCAGCCGAAGCCGAAGCGCTGGTGCGGCGAGGATCGCGCATGCTCGTCGCGGGCGCTGCGCTGCGCGTTCCCCTCGTCGCGGTTGTGCTGCGCCGCGGTTACGGCCTTGGCGCCCAAGCGATGACGGGCGGCAGCCTGCACGAGCCGTTACTCACCGTGGCGTGGCCGGGCGCCCACCTCGGCCCGATGGGGCTCGAGGGCGCCGTCCGACTGGGGTTGCGAAAGGAACTGGAGGCCATCGCCGACGACGCTGAGCGAGAGATACGCGTACGCCAGGCGACGGAGGCCGCACAGGAGAATGCCAAGGCGCTCAACGCCGCTCAGATGTTCGAGATCGACGACGTGATCGACCCCGCCGATACCCGCAGGGTCATCGCCGAGACGTTGACGGCCGCCACGGCACGCGCAGAGGCTCTTCCGCCGCGCAGGTTCGTCGACACCTGGTGAGTAGATGAAAAAGGTTGTAACGGCGCCTGCGTGGCGGCTATTCCGTCAGGCTGTAGTTGGCGCGGGAATATGCGAGTAGGGCGCGCAATAACTACAGCTTCGATACCTGGCGGCTAGTTGTTCGCCAGGGCCGCGGCGATGGCGCGGCGCATGTCGTCGTCGTTGACGATCAAGTCGTTGTCGGCGGCCTGTGCCAGCAGCTGTGGCGGGGTAGTACTCAGCCGGCGGGCGCGCTCGTGCTTGCAGTGCGCGACGACCTTGCGCGCGAACCGGCCGTTGCCCGCGGTGTCGAGTGCTGTGCCCTGCTCGATGGTGGTATCCCGCAACCGGGCCGCCTCATCGCGCAGCAGCGGCCACGCGGAGTCGGCGATGGCGATCTTCTCCTTGCCCGCGATCAACCGGCCGATCTGCACGATCTCGTCGGCGGTGTAGCTGGTGAACGACAACGTCAAGTGGAAGCGGGAGGCCAGACCGGGATTGGCCTGCATGAACCGCCGCATCTCCTTCGGATAGCCCGCGACGATCACCACCAGCCGGTCACGGAAGTCCTCCATATATTTCAGCAGCGTGTTGATCGCGTCCTTGCCGAAGGAGTGTCCCTCCTGTTCGGGAGCCAGCCGGTACGCCTCGTCGATGAAAAGCACACCGCCCAAGGCGGATTCGCAGACCTCTTTCATCCGGGCAGCGGTCTGGGAGATATAGCCGACGACGAGGTCCTCCTCGGTGACCTCGACGACGGTGGGGTGCTCGATCTTGCCAAGCCCGAACAGGATCTCGGCCGCTATGCGGGCGAACGATGTCTTCGCCGTACCTG
The DNA here is from genome assembly GCA_963713225.1 of uncultured Actinomycetota bacterium. Taxonomy (GTDB): domain Bacteria; phylum Actinomycetota; class Actinomycetes; order Mycobacteriales; family Mycobacteriaceae; genus Mycobacterium. The sequence continues at coordinate 104,015 of CAVQLB010000013.1, forward strand.
GCGGACCTTCCAGCACCATATGGTTCTCGTTGGTCATCGACGTCTCTTCGCCCCGGTCGGCGAGGATCTGATCGATCTGGATCTCGGTGCGCCACACCGTGATCTGTTCCTTCGGTCCGGTCAGGCCGATCAGCTCGTCCAGCTTCCGCTGCGCCTCGGTGAGCACCGAATCCTTCTGCTCCTCGAGTGCCGCGGCCACCCGTTGTGCCTTCGACGTCTCGGTGCCGGGATCCCAGGGGTCGGTGCGCGTCGCGATGGTCTCGACGTCGGTGACGATCAACCGGTAACCGGAATTGGCCAGGGCCTGTGCCGCGGCGTCGAGCAGAACGCCGTTGTTGGTCGCCTGCTCGAACGAGGCCCGGGCGGCTTCCTCCTGCCCCAGCTCACGATGGCACCAGCCCTTCGTCAATGCGGCGTCGGCAGCGATGTACTGGTTTCTCGTCTTCACGGTGTTGGCGCGATCCAGCGCGGTCTGAAACTGTCCGATGCTGGCGGCTGCCGCCGCGGCGAGTGTGTCGACGGCGGCGGTCAGGTCTTCGACTACATGGGTGGCATGCGCAGGTGGTGACTTGGCGGTGATCCTCGCAACGTCGGGCCACCGCTGCGCCAGGTGGTAGGCGGCCGCACCGACGAACTGCGCCCACTGGGCGGCCATCGCATCGCCGGTGACGACAGGATCATCGAGTACGGCGGCCGCTTCGGCGAACCGCCGCTCGGCGAGAAGCGCCGTGGCGTACGCCAACGCAATCGTCGAGCGCGACCACACCGGCATCGTGACGTACAGCGGAGCGTCGAGGCGGGCATGCAGATCACCGTCGACGAGCCCGATTCGCCGGGTCTCGCGATAGAGCGACCGTGAATTGCGGTGCGCTGCATCGAGGACGTCGATGGTTTGATCCCCGCACGCGACCCTGCCGAGCCAGGCGTCTGACATCGTCGGCTGTGCGGCGGTGATCGCGATGAAGCCGGTCAATGCGCCATGCGTATCGCCGGCCTTGAACCGCTCGATCGAAGTGTCGAACGAGCGGCGCTGATCGGTCGGGGCTGAAGTCAACTGCTGCTCCTCGCGTCCGCAGTCATCGAAATACGCGCTCTCCTATGCGGTCTGGCCTGCGGCGCCCAAGAAGGGCTGCTCCGCCTTGAACGTAGCGATTTGCACGTCTGTGGTGAAGGCCGATGTGGCGATGCGAACCGTCGACGCCGATATCTGAGTGAACGACAGGTCCGGAGTTGGCGCGTTGCGCTCGGCGTCGCCGATCGTGACCACCGTCGAAGCCAATCCGGCGGGCGGCGGTCCACCGGCCCGGTCGCTGACGATGATGGACGGCACGAACTCCGGGGGATGCCTGCGATCGACCACCGCGATCAGGGGCTGCTCGAGTTGGCGCCACCGGGCGGGCTTGTCGGTGTAGATCGCAATCCGTTCGCCGACGGCCGCAGCGCGCACCAGCAGCTGGCACGCGTAGGGCATGCCGGTGTGCAGGGCGACGCGGGTGGCCCGATCCGGATCGGTCAACGACAACAGGAGCAGGTCGCCTCGCTGCGTGGTGCCGACGAGCACACCCGAGGAGCCGACCGGAAGTTCGAGGGGGGAGGCGTCGAGTGGCCGAGCGGGCATGGCCTCGAACCGGCGGGGCAGCGGGGCCGAGCGTGTCGCCGCAGGCCTCTGATTACCGGGCAGCGGGTTGAGGTAGAGGGTGGGCGGCCGGGTCGGCACCTGCGGGTCGTTGACGCGCACCAGCGCCGACACCCAGGCGCGGCCCTCGTTGGGTCCGCGCCTCTTCGTCAACGAAATCGTCTGCACCACAGCGTCGGAACGCAGTGCCCACATCTGGTTGAGCGTGTTGGTGGTGATGTCCTCTGGCGAGAAGTAGTAGGACGTCAGGTATCCGGGATGGGCCTCGATGGACTTCCATGACTCAGTCGGCGCCACCGGAGTCGGAATGCGGGGACCGACCGGGGCATTGTCAGGCTCGGCCTCGGCAGGCACCGTCGCCAGGCTTGCTCCCAGATCGACCAGAGCGGCGTCGAGATCCTTGGCGGTCAACGGTTTAGCGCGCACACCGCGTTGCAGAAGCGCGTTCACGATGCGCTCTGTGGCCGCTGCCGCTGCCGCGCCAACCGTGGAGCGGTACGCCAGGCCACTGACCGAGTTCGCAATGTCGAGACGCACCACCAGATACGTTCGGCGCTGCCCCGCGGCGGGGCGGTCGGCAAGCAGGGTCGAGTAGAGCGGCGGGTAGCCGATGCCTCGGCGCACCCGCAGGCCGCTGGACACCACGTCGATGCCCGACAGCCGGATGCCGCCGGGCTGATCGAGCAGACCGGTCAACGAATCGAGCGGCAACCGGTTGGGGGTAAGCGCGGTGGCCGATCCGGTCAGCAGCGTTGGCGAGTAGGCCTGACCGGTCACCTCGATCATCGTGATCGCTTCGCCGTCGAACCCGTCCGGGACCCGCGCGCCGTACAGCGAGGCACCGTGCGGGATGTCGATGGCCGCGTCGGGGGACTCGGTGCGGCGCCGCCGCCGCCGCCAGCGGACACGGTCGACGGCCCACTTGACGGCGTTGCGTCGGTACACCGTGACCATCAACAGGGCGATCGCCACCACCGCGACCGCCGCGGTCGGCCACCACGATATCCGGGCGGGCGGGAAGATGACGATCGCGGCGAGCACCGCAACCTCGACCGCGACAACCGCCGGAATCGTGGCGTTGACACCGATGGCGCGCGCCTTCATGACCGCCTCCGCCGAATCGCGGCGGCCGCTGCGACCACCGTGGCGAGTGCGGCCACGATCGCCGCGCCGATCAACGCGGTGTGCCGCGGCCGCAGATCCGGGGACGGTGGCGGCGCGGGCACATGCAGCAACGTGGTCAGATGCTCGGGCGGCAGACGATCGCCGGGCGGCACGTCGAAGGTCAGCGCAGCGACCGGGTCGACGACGCCGTAGCCGACCTTGTTGTCGACCCCGCGTGGCGGATTGTGGGCGGTCTCGGTGATCCGCCGGATGATCTGGTGCGCGGACAGCTGCGGATACTTCGCTCGCACCAGAGCGGCGACTCCCGAGGTGTATGCCGTCGCGAAGCTGGTGCCGGACAACGGAACCGCCTTGCCCGGGCTTCGGCCCGGCAGGGCGTTGATCGGCGCACCGTTGACGCTCGACAATCCCATGACCTCGAGGCCGGGTCCCGCGACGCCGACCCACGGACCCGCGATGCTCTGCGGCAGCGGTTGGCCGTCCGGGGACACCGCGCCCACCGTGAGGACGTAATCGGAGTACCAGGCGGGCGTGACGATGGTGGACACGTCATGCCAGTCGCGGGGGTCGTCGGCCCGCAGCGGGTTGAACACCGGGTTCTGCCCGCAGGAGGGGTCCTCGCCTTCGTTACCCGCGGCCGCCACGATGACGATATCCTTATCGACGGCGGCGTAGCGGATGGCGGCACCGAGTGCGGCCTGATCGACGGGCTGGGCTGTGTTGACGCAGGCCGTCACCGAAATGTTCATCACCCTGACGCCCAGATTCGCCAGATGCACGACCGCGCGGGCCAGCGTCGCGATATCGCCTGCCTTGCGGCGTATCTCGTCGTTGTCGCCGGGCTGCGGCCTCGCCGGGCCGAACGCAGACGAGGACTGGCGCACCGAAATCAGCGCGGCATCCGGTGCGACACCGACGACACCGTCGGGGCTACCCGGCGGTGGCCCCGGCACGGGTGGGACCTCGCCCTCGCCGGGCCCGGCAGCCGGCGCCACGGGTTCCTCCGGCGGAGGCGGTTCCTCTGGCGGCGGAGGCGGCGGGGGCTGGGTGACGGTGACAGTGCTCGGCTTTGGTGGCGCGGGTGGCGGCGTCGTGGGAAACGGTGACGCCGAGACTTCGGGAGGGGGTGGTGGCGTGCCGACACCCGACGGCATCGACGGCGGCTTCGCAGCCGGGTCGGATGGCTGCGCCGCGATGATCGAGGCGACGACGGTGCCGTGCGAATCGCAGTCGAACAGGCCGCCGTTCTCGTCGCCCATCACGTAGTCACCGCCGGCGAACAGCTCAGGGAAGCGCGGGTTCGGGGTGACACCGGTGTCGATGAGCCCGACGGTCACTCCTGCTCCGGTGGAGTACTTCCACGCCTTGGTGATGTCTAGCATGACGTTGCCCGGCGCGGGCTGGGTGACGTCCGGGGTCGCCACGGTCAAAGGATCGGCACAGGTGTTCTGCTGCTTCATCTCCTGGTCGGGACCGGGCGTATCGTCCGGCGGCAGCGCGGCGGGGTCGACACCGGGCGGCGCGATGGCCACCGCCGCCGCGGGCAGCATCACGTTGGCGCCAAGCAGCACGGCGGCCAGCGCCGCCGCAGAAGAGGTCCGCGCCCCGCGGGTAAGCCGATCCATCAGTGGTAGCGGATGTATTGCAGGACGCCGAGCGCCCATGCGGCGAACGGAACCACCAATGCCAGCAGGATGTATTCGGTGTATTCAACGATCTTGCGCATCGGCGGTGAGAACACCCGTGGCGGCACCACGGTTGCGGCCACCAGGCCAAGCGCCGCGATGCCGAGGGCCACGCCCGCGGCGATGAGCGTCGTCGTTGTGTCGGTCGGCGCGGCGTGCAACCCGTACTTGGCGGCGGCGCCGATCAGACCAGAGACCGCGACGCCCACCAGGATGATCGCGTGTCGTCGATCGCGAAATGCCCTGGCGCGCAGGATGAGAATGGCGGCAACCGCGACGAGCACCACAAGCTGCGCCCACTCCCGCTCGCCGCCGGGCGTCACCACGAACCACGATGCGGACACGGCCAGGGCGGCGACGCCGAGCAGCACGCCGGTCAGCACGGTGTTGGACTTGTGGGCCGCGGCCGCGACCTGCGCGCCGGAGAGGGTGACATCGGAGGGCGGACCATCCTCGACCGGTGAGACCGTGTCTTCGGGTTGGCCGGGGGCGCGGGCGAAGATGTCGCGGCCCGTGATGGAGCCGAACGCCTGGCGCGGGACATTCGCCATCCGCAGCGCGATCGTCGGCGCGGCGGAGACGGCGACCAGGACCGCGACCAGCACGGCGATGGCGATCCGGGACCCCGGCACCTCCCAGTACATCCTGACGAGTGCGACGACGGCAGCGCCGAAGCCCGCTGTGACGATCGCCGCTGCGGCCGTCCAATAGCGGCCCGTGAACCGCACCATCAACCACACTCCCGCCAGCGCGGTGACGGCGGCAAGAAATGCGTGCGGCGCACCGGGCGAGCCGCCGGGCGGAATGGTCGCGGCAGCCAGTCCGGCGGTGACGAGCGAAGCCCAGGCGGCGCCGTCGGTGACGACGCGGCCCGCGCCGACTCGCGCGCCGACCGCGACCGTCCCGAGCAGGCCGATCGTGACGGCGGCGAAAAGGATGGGCACCAAAAGCGCGCTCTCGTGCGCCCAACGCAACCGCCACAGCAGCATGCCCGCCACGCCGAGCGCCCCGCCGATGATCACCACAGCGACCGTCAGCGCGGTCTGCGCCGTCACCCGGACGAAGTGATCGGAGGCGTACTGCGCGAGCGCCGTCGAGACGTTTTCCACCACGGGCCCGTAGCGTTCTGCACGGCCGGCGGGCACCAACGCCAGGACGTCGCCGTCGGCGATGTTGTGACCGGCAAGGGAGACGTCCGAAGCCAACGCGGACATGCCCGCCGCACGCGCGAATTCATAAGGAGCGGGCGGTAATTCCGCGGCACCACGTCCGCGCAGCACCTTGTTGATCGCGATGACCGTTGGATCGACCAGTGTGTTGAGTGGGGCAGCCGACGGCAGCACCAGATCGATCTGATGCGAGTCGCCTGCAAGGATCGACACCCGGCACGACGGCGGCACCTCGACGGGCGTCGCGGTGCGGCCTGCCGAGGCGGGTGCCGGTTCGCGGACAGTCGTCACCGGCGGTCCCGCGGTCCGTCGGTGGTGGAGGCGAAGTGCTCGCCCAGCGCCGAGGTGATCTCGATGAAGCGCCGCCTGGTCAACGGCGACATCTCTGAGGTCACGTCGATCACGCCGCCGGGACGCAGGTGCGAGTCGAAGGGAACCTCGACCACGACCTGACCGCGACTGGCGAACTGCTGCACGAGGATTGACCGGGTGCGTTTGTCGGCGTGGCCGTCGGAGTCGTTCAGCACCACCACGGTGCGGTGCAGTAGCCCCGTGTACCCGCGGTTGGCGAGCCACTCCATGGTCTGACCCGCCGCAGAAGCGCCGTCCACCCATGGCGACGACACCACGATCAACGCGTCGAGATCGCGCAGCACTTCCTGCGCGATCGCCGAGTCCATGGTCGAGCCGCAGTCCACGATCGAGATCGTGAAGTGCCGGTCCAGCCGTGCCGTGGCTTCGCGATAGATCGCGGGGTCAAGCACCCTTCGCCGGGCAGTGCTTGACTCACCGGCCAGTACGAACAGGCCAGCGGAGTTGTTGCCGACGCGGCTGCGTACGTCGGCGAACGTGTCGAGGTGTTCGTCGGCCGCCAGCTCCCAGTACGAGCCCGCGGCGTTCGGGTCGATGCGGCTGCCGAGCTTGCCGAACGCGGTGTCGGCGTCGATGGCCACCACCCGGTCGTCCTGGCGCAGCTCGGCGAAGATCGAGCCGACACTGGCTGCGACGGTCGTCTTGCCGACACCGCCCTTGCCGAACACGCCGATCTTGTAGTGGCCGCGCAGGAGTGAACGGATCTTGTTCTCCAGGTCGGCCAGCCGCTGCTCGTCCGGCGATGGTCCGAGGTTGACCAACCCGAACGTGGCGCCATAGATGAAGCGCCGCCAGCCTTTTCGTGGTGGCACCTTCTTCGAGGGCACCAGCTCGCTGGTGCGGATGCTGTCGACGTAGGAGTAGCCGGTCGCCGGTGGCGCGGCGGCGGGAGCGACGGCCCAGTTGGGCGACGACGACGGTTGCGACGACCAGTCCTGGCTGGCCGGACGCGCGGCGCGGTCCCGCTCACGCGGCGGTTCCTGCTGCCAGCCCGGAGCTGCGGGACGGGCGCTGGTCGGCGGCATCACCCGGGTGGACTCGGCCCCGGTTGGTTCGCGCGGCCTGCCCTCGGGGGGACCCGCGGCATCCACCTCTCTGCCGTAAGCCGGGCCCCCGGTTTGCGAGGGCAGTGCTGCGCCCGGTTCGGTTGGCCGCGTGGGCGGAGGACCCTGTCGGAAGCCGCCGGGCGGGATGCGCTGAGGTCCGGTGTGAATCCGGCTGGCATCCGCCGTCCAACGGTGACGACGATAGTCGGGGCCTGCCGGTCGGCCGGGTTCTTCCTGCGGCGTGCGGACGGCGTCCTCTCCTGCCCGGCGGCCGTCGCCGTCGGGGTCCGTCGGCGGGTCGTCGTCGTCCACTCCGTTGCGCGGGGGAGCGTCGTCCTGCGCTGAGGACGGGGGCGGCTCGGCCGGTCGGACTGCCGGCGGGTCGCCGGAGTCCGAGGGCGGCGAGAGGTGTTCCCGCAGAAAGTCGTCGCGTTCGGTCACGGTGCCAGTCCCGATTGCGTGTCCATGGTCTCCTCCGGTGAATCCTGTTGTCTGCGGGCGATCATCGAGTTCGTTCGTGTCACTGCGGCTGGCCGAGCGGGGCACCTTCCGCGGGAGCTGCCAGGGTGTCGTGCTGCGTCATCGCGTCGGTGCGGCTGAGCACGGGCCCGGGGGCGAATACCCGGATCAACGGCCACGGTGCCTGTCGCGCCATTTGTGGTGAAATGCCGAGCGCCTGGAGCGTCTCGTTCTCCAGCGAGATGCCGTACCGCACGCCTTGGTCGCTGATCCACCACATGGACTCGCGGCTGGTGGCGTCCGGCGCCGCGCCGGTGATCATCACCAGGTTGGTTGCCCCCGGGGACATATATACCTGGTCGGCCTCGATGCTGGCAGGTGTCCGGTCATTCTTGACCAGACGCAGCAGCCGGTTGTCCGATCCAATCGGGACGGGCAGTCCCTTACCTGAGAGCACGACGGTTTCGGCGGATCGGTCGGTAGACCCCTTCGACCAGTTCAAGCAGGTGACCGGATTGGTCGCGGTGTCGACGAGCTCGAGCCGGGTGGTCGGGTAGTAGTCGACGGGGAGAGTCTCCACGACCGGAACGCTGGCGAGCCGGTCGGGCGCGACCACCACCGGAAGCTCGTCGCCGAACGAGTTGGCGGACCGCAACAGCGACGCGACGAACGGCGAGATGGGCTGGGCCCCGTTGCGGAGCAGTACATAGAAGTTGTCGTGATTGGTTTGCAGATCCCGCACCGACAGGACCGAGCCGACCACCGCGCCCGGGGCCACGTTGAACTAGAAGGGGCGCCCGCCCCCGCGATGACCGGGCTGTTCAGCGGCTCTGTCGCGGGCAGCGCATCGAACAGTGGAGTCGAGATCTTCACCGGCTGCGGGGCGTCCGTGTCGACTCCGAGCGCGAGGGCGACCGCCTTGTTGGAGAGGTCGATCTCGGACCGCTGGCCGTTCCAGATGATGTATGTCTTGTCGTTGTGCTCGGCGAGCACCGCCTTCGGCGGTTCGAGAGGCAGTGCCCGTGCCCCGACTGCGAGTGGCCCGCCGATCGCAGTGACAAGGGGCGCGGCGTTCGGATTGTCGGGTGCGCTGTCGCACACCGTCCACTCCGAGCTGTCCGCGGTGCGCAGTGGCATGGCGGCGGGCGCACTCGCGATGCCGACCGAAGGGCCCTGCGGATATTTCGCGAGCTCGTTGGCTTTGACGAAGGTCGGGTTATTCGCTTGACCGGCGATCAGGCGCGCGCTGGTCAGATTGACCGCCGGGTGGAGCCGGCCGTCCACGAGGACGAAGATCGCGCCGGTGTCGCGGTCGGCCAGGATCGCCGACTGTCCGACCTGCCCGGCGGGTTTGAACCAGGACAGCACGAACATCAACGCGACGGCGAGAAGCGCAAAGATGAAGCCGAGAATCAGCGATGCTCGCTGACGCTGTACCGGGTCGAACTCCATCCGCACACCGTGATGCGATAGCGCTGCGGCATTTCGCCGGTTCCAGAAAAAATGCGCCGATACCTGGAGTCCGCTGGCCAAATTCAAAGCCATGGCTCAATACCTTACTTGCGGGTCCGGCCCCGTCGTGGCGCCAGCATCGCAGTGCTTACGCGATAGGCGAGATGAACCGAGGCGAGCCCCAGATACCCGACTTCTTTGGCTAGCTCACCGGCCAGCCGATACGCCCTGACGGCCTCGTCGTATGCGCCGATCGACAGCGCCTTGTGCGCCTTGAGGACCCTGCTCCCACATGCGCGTCGAGCCCTCGAGGTCGGTCAACATGAAAGTCACTGTCCCGGAGGGTGCCTGCGTCGTCATGCTTTTAGTCCTGCCCCACTGTGATGGGACCGGTGAGAAGCTTCGGGTCGATGTTGGCCAGCGCGTAGGACGCGGCTTCGTCCATGGTCATCGCGGCGCCTTGGGCGCGCAACTGCTGTCGTCGCTCCTCACCGAGGGCCGCAGCGACCAACTCACCTGCGTCGCGCAATGCTTCGAGAAGATAGTTGATGCCGGGATTGCCGCGCCCTTTCTCTGCCGCGGAAGCGGACGCTCCAGCGCTACCGTGCCGGTAGGCGGCGTACGCCGCACCACGCAACACTCCGGCCACCTCGGGTCTAGCCTGTGCGAGCGCGCGTGCACACACGGCGAGACTGGGGGCCGCGGCCATGAATGTCTGCACTCCGCGCCACAGCAGCATGGTCCGACCTGCAAGCGCTAGCGCGATTTGCCACTCACCGAGCCTGGTGGCACCCAGGGCGGCCATGAGGAATCCCGTCGCCACTTCTTGACCGGGCGTGCTTGCGAGTTCGACGCATTCGCGGAGTACCGCCTTGGCCCGGTTCGGGTCACGCTCGGCCAGCGTCATCGCCATCGAGTTGAGGCTGATGACCATGGCGCCCGGCATCCCGGAGCGTCGTGCAAACGCGACGGATTCCTCGACCGTCGACTCCATTTCCTTGGCTGCAATTCCGCCGAGGAGCGCACAACTGACCTTGTAAGCCAAGAAGATTGCGGCCATGCCCAAATACTCGTCGGCTTCGGCCAGTTCGGCGGCCCTCGCATATGCCGAGATTGCATCGGAATAGGCGCCGATAGCAAGGAAATTCTGGGCCTGCAGGCTACAGGTTTCCATCTCGATCCTTGGACCGTGAAGCGCACCGAGCCTTTCCTCCGCCTCCAGCGCCTGCCGGCACAGCTCGTTGACGCGCCGCCAATCACCGATCGACTGCGCCTTATACGCTGCCACCACCAAGGCGGAGGGATATGCCGGTTGTTCGGATGCTCCAGGCATGTTGAGCACAGGCGCGACGTCTACGACGAATACCTCGCCGGTCGTTCCCTCGGCCCTGTATTGGATGGGATAGCTCGCTACCAACTCAATGGCCGCTGAAGCGTCGCCGGAATCGACGGCCTTAGCCAGGGCGGCGAGGAAGTTATCGCGCTCGAGCTTGATTGTTCGGGTCCAGACGAGTTGATCTGGCCCGTGAGTGTTCTCGGCAGCACGAGCGGAGAATTGGGCATAGAACGCGGCGTGCCGGACCTGCAATGATTCAGTTTCGCCGCAATCCACGAGCCGCTCTTCGCCGTATTGGCGAATAGTTTCCAGAAGGCGATACCGAGTGCCCATGTCGCTGTCCTCAGCGACCACGAGTGAGCGTGCGACAAGACCCGCGACCAAATCCATGACGTCGTCACGGTCGACGGGATCGCCACTGCAAATCTCTTCGATGGCCTCAAGCGTGCAGCCTCCGGAGAACACCGAGAGGCGGGCGAGCAGTCGCTGCTCGGCTGGACCCAACAGGTCGTAGGACCAGTCGATCGCGGCCCGTAACGTGGCGTGCCGCTCGATCGCGCTTCGGCGTCCACCGGAAAGCACCTGGAATCGGCGGTCGAGCCGACGCAGCAGTTCGGCCGGACTCAATGCCATCACCCGCGCCGCCGCAAGTTCAATGGCCAGCGGGACGCCGTCGAGACGCTGGCAGACATCGACGACCGCTCGAGAGTTGTTGTCGTTCAGCGCGAAATCGGCCTTAACCTGGCGGGCCCGCTCGGTGAACAGGTTGATCGCGTCGGTGTGTATGAGTCGGTCGATGTCTTCGCCCGGCTGCCCGGTGTCCAGGGGTGGAAGTGCAAGGATCCATTCGCCGTCGATCGCCAGCCCCTCGCGGCTGGTGGCCAGCACCCTTATGCCGGGGCACTGGCGCTCTATGTGGCTCACAAGCGGGGCCACCGATCCGAGCACGTGCTCACAGTTGTCCAGCACCAAGAGCATCTGCTTTTGAGTCAACATCCCGAGCAGGGAATCTTCGAGCGATTGGCCAGCGCGACCGGTGAAGCGGAACACCTCCGCGACTGCCTCGACGACACCGGCGACGTCCCGAACGGACGCAAGCTCGACCAGCCACGCGCCGTCCCGATGGCGCGGCAGCACCTCGGCGGCCACTTGTAATGCCAAGCGGGTCTTGCCAACTCCGCCCACCCCGGTGATGGTCACAACCCGTGCCGCATCGAGTGTCTTGACAACCCGTGTCACGTCGGCCTTGCGCCCGATGAACGAACTCACCTGTGCGGGAAGGTTTCCCGGGAACGAGTCCAGCGTCCGGAGTGGCGGAAACTCCCCATGGTCGCCGTCGCGGATCAACTGGAAGATTCGGGTGGGCTGCCCGAGATCACGAAGACGGTGTTCACCGAGATCGACCAGTTCCATGCCGGCGGGCAACTGTCCGCGCATCAGCATCTCGGTGGCGCCGGAAACCACCGTCTGTCCGCCGTGCGCGGCGGTCATCAAGCGGGAGCACCGATTGATGGGCAGGCTCGCGTAACCGGTGTCGTCGACGATCACCGCCTCATCGGTGTGCAGCCCGATGCGCGCGCGCAACGGACGTGCGGTGCCCCACGCCTCGGCCGCCAGCGCCTGCTGGAACGCCGCGGCGGCGCAGACGGCATCGCGGGCGGTTGCAAACGCGGCCGCCATACCGTCACCCATACGCGCGAACACGTGACCGCGATGGGCCGCGATGGTCTTCTCGAGAAGTTCGTCGTGGCGAACCATGGCGGGCTTCATCGCCTCGGGACGCTGCTCCCAAAGGCGCGTTGACCCTTCGAGGTCGGTGAGAAGAAACGTCACCGTGCCCGAAGGTGGATACCCAGCCATTGCCCCCAAACCCCGCTGATCTCGGGTTACAGGAGGCTAAGCGTAACTGGCAACCACGATGTCGTGGACGAACTGAGCCAACCCGGGTTCGACGTCGTCATAGAAGCGGGTGAACCGCTCGTCGGCCAGGTACATCTGCACCACGTTGTGATGCATTTCCTCTCCGCAGTCGTAGAACTGTTCAATAGATGCGCGGTGCCGGGCCGCCAGTACGTTCGCCTCCTCGGAACCCGGCCGCACGCCGGCCCGCTTGGCGTGGGCCAACGCCTGCAATAACGCGTCGCCTTCAGCCCTGATGTCCAGCCAGTCCTGCTTGGTGAGCATCGAAACCCGTTGCTGGGATTGCTTCCACGCCTCGGTTCCTCCCCAACGCTCCTCGGCTTCTTCCACGTACTCCACGCTGAACGCCGTGGTGCCGAAGATATCGATCTGCTCCTCCGCGGTCAGCTGAATGCCGCTGCGGTGTGCGTCCATCAGTTCCTCCACTGCTTTGATGGTGTGCTGCAGCCGGTCGGCCTGTTCGAGCAGCAGCCGGTGCTGCCGACTCAGGTGTTTCAGCACGTCCGCACCCTCGTCGTCGACCAGGGCGCGGATCTCGTCGAGTGCCAGCCCGACGGATCGGTACACCAGCACCAGGTGCAGTCGCTCGATGTCGGCGTCGGTGTAGCCGCGATAGCCGGCAGGGGTACGGACGCTGGGCACGACAAGACCGATGTGGTCGTAGTGGTGCAGGGTGCGGACGGAGACACCCGTGAGGGTGGCTACCGCACCGACGGTCTTGGCGTCCATACCGCCACTATCGACCCTGACGTCACGTGAGGGTCAAGTCGATTTTCAGTCGTCGCCGCGCCGACGCGCGACGAGCACCAGCAGGATCGCCAGCACGCCGGCTGCGATCGCCGCAGCGAGCGGCATCCGCGACTGGCCGGGTCCGACCAGCGGCACAACGGGCTCTCTCGCGGCGGGGTTGCCCGCTGCGGCAACGGTCGATTTGGCTTGCGCCGCTGTCTCTTTGGCCGCGTCTGCATGCTTGCGTTCGCCGTTGGTGTCGGCCAGCTTCGGGGCGGCCGTCGGCTCAGGCTTGGGTGGCGCATTCTTGGCGGGCGCGGCCTTCTTCGCTGCTTTCTTGGCGGGCGCGGCCTTCTTCGTGGCTTTCGCAGGAGTCTTCTTCGGCGCTTTCTTCGCGGCCTTGGCCGGTGGCTTCTTCGGCGGAGGGGGCGGCGGCTGCGCGGGTGGTCGGCGGAGCCGGAGGCGGTGTAGGGGGCGCGGCGTCTGGTGGGGGGACCGACGATTCCGATGGGGTCGCAGGCGATGTGGCGTCAGGCTTTTCGTCGGGTCGATCCTGCTGGTCGGCCATTTGGCTGCTCCTTTGCAGTTTCTCGTCCTCAGCCATTCAACCCTAACCGGTAACGGACAGTGCGGCGGCCATGGTCAGGGCGACGGTCATGATTGCCAACTCGGTCAGCGCCCGGGCCCCCGATGCATAGGCGGTGACACGGTGCGATTTTGCCGCAGGCAGCCATCTGGCGCGGTTACGCCAGGCCAGAAACATCAACACAATCGTGAGCACGATCTTGATCAGCAAAACTCGGCCGTATCCGGTGGCGAACAACTGCGCCGCCGAATCCACAGCGACGAGCGCACCTGTCACGCCACCGGCCAGCAAGGTAATCACGCACCACAGCGACAGCTCGGAGAACCGCGGCAGCACCCGTGCCCACTGACCGCGGTGGTCGACGGTGAGCACAAGCGCCGCCAGCGTCCCGCACCACATCGCGGCGGCCAGGGCGTGGATCGCGATCGCGACAGCGCCCAGCGAGCTCGCCGACATGTGACCGCCGATCGTGCGCGCGACCAACCCAGCGGCCGCGATTCCGGCGACTGCAATCGCAGCGGGTGGGGTCCTGGGCGCGACGAGCGCGACCAGCACCACGAGCCCTGCGGCCACGACGCTGAACAGGCCGGAGCGTCCGGCGGACGTCGCCACCGTGAACTCCAGCGTCGTGACCAGGCCAAGCCGGGTGACGGGAACCGCGGCGGCTCCCGCGGCGCCCACCACCAGCCTGCACAGCTCGGCGAGCAGCCAGAAGCCCGCCGCCAACGCGAGCGGCGCACCGGCCCGCCGCGTCAGCTCGTCCCGGTAGCGACCGGTGTCCAGCATCGGCACCGCCGCAAGGCCGAGCGTGACGGCGGCGGCACAGTCGGCCAGCGCGCGCACCAGGGTGGCGGCCGGCGCGGCCTGCGGATAAGCCACCGCCCACGCCGCCGCCGAGCCTCCAAGCACGACGGCGATGCCGCCGACCGTCACCCGGCTCCGGGTCATGTCCTTCGCCGCGCCGCCCACCAGATTCCGCCGCCGATGATCAGCACGCCCGCGACGAGAAACGGCCACACCGGCAGCCCGTCACCGGAGTCGTCCGACGCCGCGTTGACCGCAGGACCCGGCGTGCCTTTCAGGGCAGCCGTGAGCCGGAATGACCAGGATCCCGACACCGGATGGCCGTCCGCCGAGGTCACCCGATAGTTCACCGTGTAGGTGCCTGCGGGACCGAGCGTGCGGACGTCGACGCCGATCACGGCGCCCCGCACCTGCGGGTCGCCGACGGACCACAGGTTTCCGTCGGGACCCACGACGGTCATCGCCGCGAATTCGGGCGCCAGCGCCTCGTTGAAGGTCGCGCTGACCCGCTTCGGCCCCTGGGTCAGAGCGGCATTCTCGGCGGGATCGGTCGCGATGCGGGCGGCATGCGCTGACGCAGTGCCCGCGCCCGCCAGCGCCATCGCCGCCAACAGTGCGCCGACGAGCGCGAGCACGGCCGCCCTGGTCATGTCCGTCGCCGAGCGATCAATGCCGCGCCGACACCCACCGCCGCCAGGATGATCGCGCCGCCGGCGAGCCAGCGCGCGGTGTTGTCGGCGCTGACGGGTGAAGCCGCCTGCGCCATCATGGGGTGGTCGTCCGTTGCGGTCGATTCGGCACTGGTCAAGCTCAGCACAGGTGCCGGGTAGTCGGGTTCACCGCCGCCCGGTAGGGGGGCCTGGTCCCAGCGCACGACCGTGCCGTCCGAATACGTCTGGGTGGCGGGGAAGGTGACGCTGTCTCCTTCGGGCAGCTTGACCGACACCCGGAACAGCGCGAACTGGTCGGGTGAGATGCCCACCTGTGGGTTGGCAGTCCAGGTGACCGAGCTGACGGTGCCTGCCGCCTTGTCGCGCTCCAGGCTGGCCGTCCAGCCCGGCATGAGTTCGGTTCGCGCAGACGCGACGTCCGGCAACTTGACACTCAATTTCGTTGTCAGAGAGCCACTTTCAGATTCACCGGGTACCCGGAAGGTGACCACCGACGTGGTGCCCGGCGCGGGGTTGTCGGCGTCGACGCGGACGTGGGCCCATGCGGGCCCGGCTCCGGACGCCAGCCCGATGGACAGTGCCGCTCCGGTGCAGGCAACGGTGACGAGGGCGCGCTTGGGCGCCAGGGATGGGAAACGCATTCGGTTGTCGCTTTCTTGGTTGGGGGATTCGACGGTCAGCTGGTGCGGCTGACCGGCGGCCCCCGATGCGACACCGATGCGGCAAGGAGAAGGCGTGAAACCAGTGGCTGATCGGCGCCCGCGGTGACGACAACCGGCCTGCCGGGTATCGGCGGGACGACGGCACGCATCGCTACCTGGACGGCCCGCGACACCGTGCGGCAGAGCCGGTCCACCGACGCGATCAGCGTCGCGCCGACGGCCACCGCCAGTGCGTGCGCAACCAGCATCGCCGGGGCGGGCGACGTCGGTCCGCCATGACTGTGGCCTGCGACGCTCAGCATCAGATGGCCGACGAGTTGTCCCGCTGCAAGCAGGACCAGCAGTACGCGCACATCCGAGGTGCGGGCGATATTGGCTGTCAGCGCACCGATCGTCGCCGCGAGCACCGCCAGAAACACCACGGAAGCGCCCGTCGGAGCGGCGCCGTCGGCGATGCCGTGGGCGGCAACGGCCAACGTCGCGGTGAGAAGGCCGGCGGCCAGACCCCGCAGACGGGCCGCGGCGCTCGACGGCTTCGCGGTCACTCAGGCCACGCCGAGCCGGGCCAACAGGTCGGCGTCGATTCCGTCGAGCTGCGCAGAGATCTCACTGTGTGCGGTACGGCGATTCGCCGTCGGCATGTTCTCGGCGGCGGTCACGGCCGCGGACAGGTCGGTCAGCCGTTCCGTCACGGCGGCGACGAACTGCTTGGTCTCGGAGTCCTTCGGCTTCTTATCGGCGACAAGGCGCAACGTCTGCTCCGCCCCGGCAATTCGGGCCGAAAGCTGTGCGCCGTGCCCGGAGAACTGGCCGAGCTGGCTGAGCGGAACCCCCAGCCGGTCCGCCCGTCGCTCGTCGAGGAAACCGCGCGCGGCGATGGCGGCCCGGTAGGCGAGCGGTACCACGACCGGCGCCAGCAGCCGCGATACCGTGAGCGCCCGACGAATCCGCGCGGGGGACAGCAGCTTGCCGTCGCGGACCGCCTTGAGCTCCGCCTCAGCAACCTTGAGTGCGGTCTTGTCACTGTCCCGCTGGGCCCGCAGTTGCGCCTTCAATGCCTTGGTCTCGGCCCTGTGGGCGGCCTTGATTCGACGGTTCTCGTTCTTCGCAGCCAGCTTGGCTTCCAGCTTCGCCTTGGCCTTGATGGCGCGGGCCTCAGCTCGCCGAGTAGCGCGGCTTTTCCGTCGCGTGAACAGGCCCATCCCGGCCGCCTCCCGGTCATCTCGTCACCCATTTCGGCCATCCGTGTGTGCGATGGCGCAGCACAACACTATCGCCAGGGAACCGACCGCCGATGGCGTGCCCCATTGCGCGTATTGTTCCGATCACTAGCAAACCGTGCGCGACATACTGTGGGACAATCGTCACACCCGTCAATCCGTGTGCGGGAGTGGGTCGAGAGGTGGTGACCGGGTGGCTTCGCGTATGCGTATCGCCGCGTCGGCATGCCTCGTGGCATCTGGGCTGTTCATGGCTGGTGCCGGCGGTGCGATCGCGCTTGCCGAACCCGGACCTGGCTACGGAATATCCGACGACCGCCAGTCCAACGACTCGCTGGGCGAGACCATCCGCCGCGCGCTGGGTATCGACGGCGGCAACGAGCAGAAGGCGTCGGAACCCGGGAATCGCCCCGATAGTCGATGGGGGAACGGCCGGGTTGAAACGCAAGTGCCTGGTGAGAAAGAACCACCCCGCGGGGAGCAGGCCACGGAGACGACAAAGCCCGCGACCCCGCCCACGCAGACGACAAAGCCCGCGCCGACGACCGTGTCCCGAACCGAAACGGTGCCCCGAGCCCACCACGCCACCCGGCGAACCGCCGGGCCGACCGGTGCCGAGCCAAAGCGGCGGTGGCGGCGGCGGGGCCATCGAACAACTTCCGCGTTTCAGGCAGCCGGAAATCCCCACCATGCAAATGCCCGACGAACTGCAGCCGGGTGAGCCCGCTGCGCCCGGCGGGCCCGCCGTGATCGACGCAGGCGCGGGTGCGGTGGCGGCCACGGCGCCGATCGGCACGGCGCCCATCGTGTTGCCGGTGATCGTCGCACCGCCGATCAGCCTCGGCGGCGCAGGAGGCGCCGGACCAGCGGGGACACCGCCCGGCGCACCCCGCGCCGTGTCCGCAGAGCCGCCGGCCGGACGTGTCCCGCCGCCCGCCAACGTGGGCAGCAATGCCGCGGTACCCGCCTCGTCCTACCGGATCGGGTACACCGAATATCTGCGAAGCGCCGGCCTGCCGCAGGTCGCGGCCTTGGCGGTGCCAGGACTCGCGGGCATTCTTGTACTCACAGGTGCCGGGGGATTAGTAGGCTACCGCCAGGCGAAGGCGGGCCATGCAGTGCGAACGGGGACTGCACGCTTCATGAGGTAGCACAAACTGCTCCCCTTAACCGGGGTGGGCGGCGCATAGTGGATTCGTCGAAAGGGGGTTGTATGGCTGCGAGTCGTCACGTCACGCGCGCCGTCAGCGCGGTGTTGGATCTTGCGCCGCGACGCGGTGAAATCTCGTTGCCCCGCCTCGTCGACGCCGTCAGCGAGGACCGTAACCGCCCCATCGAGCTCAAGATGTCGGACCTGCCGCCAGGGGTGTGCGGGCAATGGCGCCAGTACGCCGACCGCGACGTGTTCCTGATTCAGAAGGGCCTCCCCGCATGGGACCGCACCCTGGCCCATGAGCTCGGCCACCTCGTCCTCGGCCACGATGGCATCCCCGTTGTTCAGGCAGCGCACGAGGAAACCGAATTCGCGAGCTCCGATCTGATCGGATACATGCTCAACCAGCGCACCGGCTGCATGGGACCGAGCGGCGAAGACGCCGAGCAGGAAGCGGAGGATTTCGCGGCTCTGCTCATCTACCGCCTGGGCAGGCTGCCCTCCGACCGCTCCTCGATCGTGCAGGTTCGGCTCGGAGAGGCGTTTGGTTGATCATCTGGGTGATCGCCGGTCTTCTCGGTCTTGCTACCGGCCTGCGCATCGGTTGGGCCCTCGTCAACAAGCAGTCCCTGGTGAGCACCGCGATGATCCTGGCCCTCGGCAGCCTCGGGTTGGTGGCCGCGCTCAACTGGCAACCCCTGACACTGCTGCTCGACACGCTGCTGCGCTGGCCCAACATCTCGATGGGTCTGAGCCAGGTGGCGTTGATCGGCTGCGCCGCGGGCAGCTGCGTGATGATCACGACGGTCTCTTCGCCGCGTAAACCCGCCACCCTCCGTCGAATCGCGATGTGGCAGTACGGCATCGCCGTCGTGATCGCCTTCGTGAGCATGGCGACGTTCTTCGCCGCGGGCCAGCAGCAGGAGATGTCGCCCGAGGAGTATCTGAGGCGCAATCTCGGCTCCAACGGCACATCGCTGCCATGGCTGCTGCCGCTGCTCTACGTGCTGCTGGCGCTCACCCTGGTGTCGTGGGCGGGGATGCGGCACTCCAACCGCACGCGGCGCGGGCGGGCACTGTTCGTGTTCACCGTCGGCATCGTGCTGATCGTGCTCGCCAGCGCGTTCTTCTTCCTGCGTGCGGTCGGCACCACACAGTTCGTTGGCGTCGGGGCGGCGGCAACTCTGCTGGGTTGCGCGATGTTGGTAGTGGCCGCCGGATCGCTGCTCCCCAGCGTCGAGGACTGGTTCGGTGCGCGTCGTGAGCTGCGGACCATCCAGCCGCTGCTCGACGAACTCGGCCATCGGCATCCCGACGTGGGAATCGGGGTCCGGCCGCGGGGGCCGCTGGTGTTCCGGGTGGCTGAGCGGATGTCGCTGATCTCGGATGCACTGTTCCTGGAGGCGACGGCGGCGGACGCCGCGCTACGTCACCCGGTCGACGCCTCGGGAGCCTCGGCGGATCGCGATGTGGAACACGGGATCGCCGACCTCTCCCATTTCGATGTGCCGGGCGTGGCGCCGGAGGAGCAGGCGCACGCGGTCGCGGAGTGGATCTACGCTGGTCGCGGCGAAAGCGATGTGGAAACAAAGCGTGCCTTGTTCCCCGGTCTCGGCTGGTTGCGGCAGCCGACCGCGTACTCGGATCGGGAGTGGATCCTGGCCATCGCGAAACAGTATCGGGACCTGGACCGGGCGGGGGTCTCAGCGGTCTCCTGACCGACGGCCGGGCGATTACTTCGCCGGGTGCTGCATGGCAGCGCCCCGCGGGCTAATCGTCGAGGTGCTCCCTGCGGCGCAACTCGTCAACCTTCGAAACGATGTCCTGTTGCGCCTCAGCGGATAGGCCAACCGTCCGCGCCGCAATACGACGGACGCCCTCGTCACGCATATTGGCGAGCCACGTCAATTCCTTGTCCAGCTTCTCGTAGTACTCGTCGTCGGTGAAGTAAGCCGGCTTGATACGGAAGAAGTTGGCAAGGGCAGCCATGGTCGCGGCAGAGGGATTTGTACGGTTGCCTGAACGGAGCTGAGAGAGATACGGAGCCGACATCGTGATGCCTTCCGCCTTGAGGGCTCCGATCACCTCGGCGGACGTATGCGGACCACGCCCTGGCGGGTAAACCGTGTCGAACAGGCGGTTTAGGCGGGCGGCGAACGTCTTGCTCATCGAATTGACCTCCACATACTGGACGAGCGGACTAACTAGGCGGCGTATTTGCTGACCATCGTAGCGAGAGTTGTGCCAACAACCAAGTGCAAACCGCGTAAAAGTTAACCCGGCTTTTCCTGCGAGGGCCTCGTTAGCGCGGTAAGCAGCGCGTTTAGACTATATCTCATCGATGTCTCATGAAGTGGTCGGGCAAATTTTGACGGATGCGTAGCACGCGCTTAGCTCACGGCCGCTTCACCACGGGCTTTTCGCTCGCCAGAGCGTCAGGCGGCAACCGGCCGCCGGGGGTCTGAAGCGGATCCTTGCGTTTGCTGAATTTGCGTTGTCACGGATCCCCTCCCGACGAGCTACGGGTCGGCGCCCAGCCCCGGAATTGCCAGCAGAGGGTCACCTCGGCTCGGGCGACGGTACCCGTGGCGTCTCGGATACCACGCCGGCCCGGCGCCGACGGCGGAAGCCGACCAGGCCGACGGTCAGCGCCGCCGCAGCCACCGAGACAGTGCTGGCGATCGCCAGCCATCGCCAGCCCAGCGCGCCGTCGAAGAGCATCCAGAGGCCGAACAACAGGAACATCACGGCCGCCATGCGGTGCAGGACGCGCTCGGGCAGCCGCTTGTGCAAGAGGGCGCCCGCGGCGATCGCGGCACCATCGGCGAGCACCATGCCCGCTGTCGCGCCGATCCAGACTCCGGCCCAGTTGTAGTCGCTGGCGAGCGCGACCGTGGCAAGCATGGTCTTATCGCCGAGTTCGGCAAGGACGAACGACGAGATGACGGCGAACAGCACATGCCGTGGCTCGGCGACGGTCCGTACGCCGTCCTCGTCGTCGTTTCGACCATCCCGCCAGGTCCACAGCGCGAACAGCAGGAAAACGATCGCAGCGGCGAACGCGATGGGACGCTGGGGCAGGGTCAGGCCGAGAAAGTGTCCGATCGTCACGGACAGGCCGTGCACCAGGATCGACGCGATACCGACGCCCGATAGGACCACCCACCAGCGGTGACGCAGGGCGTACGTCATCGTCATCAGCTGAGATTTGTCGCCGAGTTCGGCAAGGAAGACAACCCCGAGGCTGACCAGTGTGGCGGCAAGCATTCGAAACCTTTCGACGCGTCGCCCGACCCGCCGAAATGCTTACGGCTCGTCGGACATTCGGTCGAAGGTCTCGCCCACCGCTTATCCGCGGTTCGCCTGCCGGGCTATTCGCCAGTATGTCGACACGACGATTTGGGGCTACTCCCCTTCGCTTATGAACACCACGATAGCGGTGGATCGAGCCAACCGCCAGCGCGGGAGGTAAGTTCGGGAACCCGTATTCTCGGTTTCGCGAACCAAACTAACTCCTTCGAAAACCCTTATGCGGCAAGGAGCATCGCCAAGATCGCAGTATCGGGGTCGCTGATCGGATCGATGCCGACGCGGCTGACCATCGAGGTGACCGTTCCGTCGCATTCCGCCTCCACCCATGCGGCCCGGTGTTCGAGTCCGAGATGCGGGAGGCCCGGCAGCAGAACGCAACCCGATGCGGCGCCCGAGCACTCAGGCAGTGACGGGGTGGTCTCCGACGGTGGATGCAGCATGAGAAGGGCAGGCGGTTGATGACCGGCGAAATAGCCTGGCGGCACGGCGCTTTCGCCTACGACGGTGCCCTCGGCGACAACGAGTCCGACAGTGCCGGGCTCGGGAGAATCCGGTAGCTCCTCACGGGCACCGAAAATTGTTGTGGTGGAAAGCAATCCAGGAAGTGATGCAACGCGCACGGCGACCCTGAGTACCTGCGCCCACTCCTTGGTGGAATCCGGCCAGCGTCCCGACACCACGAAGCCCTTGAGTGACCCCCGCGAATGAAAAGGAGCGATCTCGATCGCTCGACCGGACCCCGTTTCCATATCGCCTCCGCGACCTCGTGTTCGGACGTCTGCCCGACACTCCACTGGGTCGATCCGCTCAGCATGAGCCAGCAACGCCTGGTGCGCAAGACGACACGAGTGCTAACGGCGGACTTTGCCTTTCACTGTCCACACCACCCGGTAGGTACCCGCGGCCGGCACCCACCCGAACTGGCGTGAGTCGACGACGCCGGGTGCGGCTGGGTTGTCCGAGCGGGCCTCGAATATCGCGCCGCGACCGGCACCCCGGACGTCACCGACGCGCTTGACGAGCCAGCGCGTGGACAGCGTCGGGTCGCGAAACACCCGCAACTGGCCACGTCGAGGGGCCCCGCCACGCAGGGCGAGCAGACCGTCGCCTGGGTGCAGCGCCGGGCGCATGGAGTCCTCGACGACGGCGAATCTGCGCAGCGGCCAGGGCCGTAGCGGATGGTTACTGCCCACCCCCGAAGGGTAAGTTAAGTCCATGCTGCAACGACTTTTCGCCAATGCGACTCCCGCCCATGCCCACTGCGACCTGTACTGCGGCGTCTACGACCCCGCGCAGGCCAAGATCGAGGCCCTCTCGTGCCTCAAGACCCTGAAGAAGTTCCAGGACTCCGACGACGACCACTTCAAGACGCGCGCCATCATCATCAAGGAGCAGCGTGCCGAAGAGGTCAAGCATCACCTGATGGTGCTGTGGGCGGACTTCTTCACCACGGACCACTTCAAGCAGTTCCCCAACCTGCATCAGCTGTTCTGGGATGGAATCCACGGAGCGGGTGAGGTCAAGAAGTCGACCGATGTCGCCGTGGCCGAGAAGCTCCTCAAGACGATCGACGAGATCGCCGACATCTTCTGGCAGACCGACAAGGCCAAGGACATGGGCGTTTACCCGCCTGCCTGAAATCCAACGACGCGGCCCTGGCCCTCAGCTGTGAGGTGCCAGGGTCGTTTTGGTTTCAGAACAGAACGATGAGGGCGAGTACGCCCAACAAGACGAGCGCGATCACGCCCGCGCGCACACAGGCCATCAGCTGGCCTCGCGTGTAGATGTGGCCCGAGGATTGCCACTCAGACGACGCGGGAGAGCCCGGTCCTAATGGATGCGACGTCATCAGAAGCTCCTGACCTGCACGATCAAATACCCGCCCCCCGTGAGATCTGTCACAACTGCTGTTGTGACGCCGATCATAGCCCGTTGCCTGGTGTTGGTGAAATCGAGCGGCCGCAGCAAAGGTTAGAGCGCCAACCGATTTCGCTCGCGGGCGTCGAACCTGTTGATCACTGTTCGGTAACGGAGCCAGGTTATCCACAGGACCTCCAAGCAATCGCACAGATTGGAGTGCTCAGAGGGCCTTTACGCCGCTGGGGGCCTGTGCATGAACCTGTGGAAACTGTGGATAGCCGCACATTGCTGATTGACGTGTGTCGATACAAGCCCGCACTCGTAACATGACCGCATGGACGAGATGGAAGTCGGCGAAGTCGACGTGGCCGGCGTTCCGACGACGTTCGACGAGTCGGTCATCCTGCTCGACGTCCGTGAGCACGACGAATGGCAGCGCGGCCACGCCGCGGGAGCACAGCACATCCCGATGGGTGAGGTGCCCGCGCGGATCGGCGAGATCGATCAGGGCGCGCAGCTGTTCGTCATCTGTCACCTCGGTGGCCGCTCGCTTCGGGTGGCCCGCTACCTTGCGCGCAACGGCTATGCGCCGATTAACGTCAGCGGCGGGATGCAGGCCTGGGCCGATGCGGGACGAGCGGTCGTCACTGACGGCGGCGGTGCCGGCACCATCTGAGCAACCGTCGCTAGGCTGGTCGGATGATCCAGGTGTGCTCCCGGTGCGGGACGCGGTGGAACGTGCGGGACCGGCAGCGAGTCTGGTGTCCGCGGTGTAACGGCACCCTGCTGGCACCGTCGGCTTCGCCACCGACTGCGCAGTGGAGCGCACGTCCGACCGCACCGGCCATGCGCCCCAGCGGCCCAAGCGGCCCGCCGCGGCTGCCTGCGGGATACCGCTGGATCGCGGTTCGGCCCGGTGGCCCACCGCCTCCCAGACGGCGGCGACGGAACTGGGGCCCCACCCCGCGCTATCCGGTGATCCCGCGCTGGGGTCTCGTCGAGCGTTTCGACACCGAGCTCGAGCAGCAGGCCGAGCCGCGCCGTGGACCGTCGATTACCGCGCTGCGCACCACGCTGGTCGCGACCATCGCGGTGCTCGGCACCGCCGCGCTCGTCCACGTGGTGCGTTACGTGTTGCTGATCATCAACCGCAGCGTGCTGTTGAATCCGGCGGTGGCGTGGTTGGCCACCTGGCTCGGCGTGCTGGCCAGCGTGGCCGCACTCTTCCTGGTGTTCGCAAGCATGGTGCTGCTGACGAACTGGCTGATCGCCCGTCGTGCCGCGGCATTCAAACACATTGGGCGCCAAGAACACCGACCGCTGTGGGCGCTACGCGCCGGTTGTCTGGTGCCGTTTGTCAATTTGGCGTGGGCGCCGGTTTACGTCCTGGAATTGGCCAGCGCCGAAGACAGTCTGGCCCGCGTCCGCAGGCCGATCGTGGTGTGGTGGGTGGTGTGGGTGCTCAGCACGGCGGTTTCGGTGTTCTCCATCGCCACGAGCCTCACCACCGACGCTCAGGGCATTGCCGACAACACGGTCACCACAATCGTCGCCTACCTCACCGCGATGGCCGCGATGACGCTGGTCGTCCGGGTGCTTCTCGGCTTCGAGCGCAGCCCTGTCGAGCGTCCGGCCAAGCGTTGGGTGATCGTCGCCGACGAGTCCGGCGAAGCGCCAGTTGAGAGTGATTCCGGCGTTCCGGTTGAGTCCGAAGGCCAGAACCCGGCAGCATAGCCATATGAACTTGGGCGACGCGACGCTCGGCGGTCACCCATTCGTGGTGGCACACCGGGGTGCGTCGGCCGATCGGCCCGAGCACACGCTTGCCGCCTATGAGCTCGCCCTGCAGGAGGGCGCCGACGGCGTGGAATGCGACGTGCGGCTCACCAAGGACGGCCATCTGGTGTGTGTGCACGACCGTCACGTGGACCGCACGTCCAACGGCACCGGCCTGGTCAGCGAGATGTCACTGGCTGAACTGAAGGAACTCGACTTCGGGTCGTGGCACTCCAGTTGGCGGGCCGACGGGTCGCAGGGCGAAACCGGGCTGCTGACCCTGGACAGCCTGGTGTCGCTGGTGCTGGATTGGCACCGGCCGGTGAAGATTTTCATCGAGACCAAGCATCCGGTGCGCTACGGCGCACTGGTGGAAAGCAAGGTGCTGGCGCTGCTGCACCGGTACGGCATCGCCTCCCCGGCGTCGGCCGACCTGTCGCGTGCGGTGGTGATGTCCTTCTCGGCGGCCGCGGTCTGGCGGATCAGACGGGCGGCGCCCCTGCTGCCAACGGTTCTGCTCGGCGACACCTCGCGCTATCTCGGCGGCAGCGCGGCGACCACCGTCGGCGCCACCGCGGTCGGCCCCTCCATCGCGACGCTGCGTGAACATCCCGAACTCGTCGACCGCGCCGCCGCGCAGGGACGGGCGCTGTACTGCTGGACCGTCGACCACTACGAGGACGTCAGGTACTGCCGCGACGTCGGGGTGGCGTGGGTGGCGACGAACTACCCCGGCCGCACCAAAGGCTGGCTGCAGAACGGGCTGACCGGAGCCGGGCGCGACTAGCCGGCAGCTCCGGCGTCGAGCACATCCTGTGGCACCGGTGTGTCCGACTTCAGCGCGACGAACAGCTCATTGGCGATCTCCTCGTCCCACACCACAACCGAACCCGAGTCGCTGCCGGTGAATTCGCCGATCGGGACTGTTGTGGTGGTGAGGTCGCCA
This sequence comes from uncultured Actinomycetota bacterium, assembly GCA_963713225.1. Classification (GTDB taxonomy): domain Bacteria; phylum Actinomycetota; class Actinomycetes; order Mycobacteriales; family Mycobacteriaceae; genus Mycobacterium. The sequence continues at coordinate 129,934 of CAVQLB010000013.1, forward strand.
CGCAGTGCCCACCCCAGCCGGGCGAGATCCCAAATGTGGTCGTCCGAGTCGACCGTCAGCGAGTCGGCGGCGGCGTTCGCCATCGGAGACCAGCGCAGCGGGTTCAGAAGCACGGCGGGGCTGGCCGCGCGGTGCATCAGCGCCGACATGAACTGACGCTGGTTGACCATGCGGTCGAGATCGGCCCGCGGTGTGGCGCGGGTGCGGACGAAGCCGAGCGCGTTGCGGCCGTTCAGTTTCTGGCAGCCCGCGGGTAATTCGATGCCCGCCAATGGGTCGCTGATCGGCTCGGCGGGGCACATCGTCACCCCGCCGACGGCGTCGACAAGCCTTGCGAACCCGTCGAATTCGACCTCGGCGTAGTGGTCGAGCCGCACTCCCGTCGCCTGTTCCAAGGTCTGCGCCAACAATGGGGCCCCGCCGACGGCGAACGCGGTGTTGATCTTGTTGCTGCCGTAGTCGGGGATCTCCACGTACGAATCACGGGGAATCGACACCATCGTGGTCGGAGTGTCAGACCACACGGCGGGAACGTGCACGAGCAGGATCGTGTCGGTGTGCCCGTTTCCGATGTCGCCACCGGTGCCCAGTTCGGCCTGCTGTTCGGGGGTGAGTCCCTGCCTGCTGTCCGAGCCGACCAGCAGCCACGTCGTGCCCTTGCCTGCGGCGGGGCGGTCGGCGTAGTCGGGCAGCGCCGCGATCCGGTGCAGCTTGGTGTCGATCCAGAACGCGGTTCCGACCATGCCGGCGACGCCCAGAACCAACACCAGGAAGATCGCGAGGACGACGAGACGCAGGCGACGCTTCCGTTTGGGTGGGCGCGGCGGCGGCAGTTGTTGGTGTGCAACGGGATTCGGCTGGCGGTAGGTCTGCTGCCGCGGTGGCTGCCGCGGTGGCGGTGGCGCGGGCGGTGGGTACGGCCGCCTCGGCGGGTTCGGCCGGTTCGGCGGATTCGGTGGCCAGGCCGGTGGCGGTCGATAGTTGGGGTCGCGCCTGATCACCTGCGACGGCTCACGCGGCGGCCCCGGCCGCTGCCGCCTGGGATCGGGGCCCTGGCGCGGAGGCCGGTTGCCGTTCACAAAGTGAATGTACGTGGCAGCGCAGCGCTGCTACTTCAACCAGCCAAGATGGGCGGCGAGCAGGGCGTAGCCGACGAACGCCACCGTATCGATCAAGCCGTGCGCGATGATCAGCGGCCAGAGCCGTCCGGTGCGCCGCCACGCGTAGCCGAACACCACGCCCATCGCCGCGTTCCCCAGGCCCGCGCCCCATCCCTGGTAGAGGTGATACGCGCCGCGCAGCAGGCTGGTGGCCACCAGCGCCACGACCGGGTTCACCCGTAGCTGTTGCAGCCGGGTGAGCAGAAACCCGACGACGATGACCTCTTCCGCCCAGCCGTTGGCGAAGGCCAGCAGGATCAGAACCGGAATATGCCACCACGAGTTCTGCTGCGTCGACGGCACCACCGACACGCTCATGCCGAGTGCGCGTGCCGCGACATACAGCGCGAGGCCGGGCAGGCCGACCAGTGCGGCGAGGCCGAGGCCGCCGAGCACATCGGAGCGCCAGCGGATGCGGCCCAGCCCGATCTTCGCGAGCCCAATACCGCTGCGCCACAGCAGGTACACGCCGAGTGCTCCCCAAGCGACGAGCTGCGCGACGCGGGCCAGGTTCAGCCCGAGATTGATCAGGTCGAACGGGGAAAGCCGCGGGTTCAGTGCGACGGTCTGCGCGGACAGATTGAGCAGGATCGCTTCGACGAGCTCGAGGATCGCGGTGTACGCGCTGAGCCCGAACGTCACCGCCAGCACGACCGCAATCTCGATGCGCAGCGCGCGTCGGTCGGGTTCGGTCAGCTCGTCGGGCCCGGTCACCGAAGCTACGGTAGCGGGCGGTCCACCCCGAAGTGGTTCCGTCAGGCGCGCCGTGCCCGCAGGCCGTTGAGGAAGGGGCAACCCATCAATATCCGGATCGCCTGGCTGAGCCCGGTCACGTCGTCGACGGGCTTGGTGAACGGCAACCGCACGTCGTGATCGCCCTCGTCGTTCTCCACCCGCAGCCGCACGCCGTACCGATCGAGTCCGAGGGGCCGGACCCGGCCACGCCGCAACGTCGTCGGCAGCCGGTCCGCCAGCCGGTCGACCACGTCGCGATGGGCGACCTCGAGGTGTTGCAGCCAGCATGATTCGATCACGCAGAACGGGTCGGGGCGCGCCTCCAGCAGTGCGCTGACGCCAACGGCCTCCGCACCGGTCGAGTCAGCGACGACCACGGACTCCACCTCGAGCCGTACCAGCGTTAGCCGGGTGTCGCCATCCGCACCGTCTACCGTATTCACTTGCAGCAGTGCCGGATTGGGGTCCTCGGCGGCGATCAGATCGAGCAGTGCGGGCACCTCTGCGTCGGGGACTGCTTGCACGCGACCCCGGATCCACACCAGCGACCGCACCGGCTCACGCAGCGGAAGCGGCGCATAGTCGGTCATCTCGAGAACGGCCTGCGCGCCCGCGGCCCCTGCGGAGACCACGATGCCTGCGATCACGCCGTCGACGGGCACGGTGATCGCGAACGAGCCGTCGTCGAGCAGGTGGTGCACGGCGCTGGCAGTCGGCTCGACGCCTTCGACCGCGAGCATTGCGCCGCTCGCGCACACGCAGGTGCTGCGGATTCTTTCGGCCGTCGTCGGTGCCGGTGCTGCCATCACGTCGCCTTCCGTGGGTGAGGTAAACCTAACTTAGCCAAGCCTAACTAATGCCGCAAGACGCACCCTGCCACGTCAGAGGGGACAACCGGCCCACCCGTTAGGGTTGAAACGTGCCCCACATCGCCTACCTCGGACCCGAAGGGACCTTCACCGAAGCGGCGTTGCGCGGGATGGTAGCCGCCGAACTGGTGCCCTTGACCGACTTCGAACCCTTCCCTGCGGGCAGCCCGTCGGCGGCTCTGGAAATGGTCCGCGCCGGTGATGCCGCCTACGCGTGCGTGCCGATCGAGAACTCGATCGAAGGGTCGGTGCTGCCGACGCTGGACAGCCTGGCGGCCGGCTCCCTGGTCCAGGTTTTCGCCGAGTACACGCTGGACATCGCGTTCACCATCGCGGCGCGACTGGGCGAAACCGAGCCTGCTTCGATCGCCGCCTATCCGGTGGCGCGTGCCCAGGTAGCGAAGTGGGCAGCGAAGAACCTGCCGCACGCGAGATTCCAGGCAGCCGACTCAAACGCCGCAGCCGCCGTCGATGTGGCTCAGGGCCGCGCCGATGCCGCCGTAACCACCGCGCTGGCTGCCGAACGGTACGGCCTGGCCGCGCTGGCATCCGATGTCGTCGACGAGCCCAACGCCAGAACCCGTTTCGTGTTGGTCGGCCCGCCCGGGCCGCCACCACCAAGCACCGGTGCGGACCGCACGTCGCTGGTGCTGCGACTGGAGAACGCCCCCGGTGCGCTGGTCGCGGCAATGACCGAGTTCGCCGATCGCAACATCGACCTGACCCGCATCGAATCCCGGCCCACCCGAATGGAGTTGGGCACCTACATCTTCTTCCTCGACTGTGCCGGACATATCGACGACGACGCCGTTGCCGAGGCACTCAAGGCGCTCGATGATCGTTGTTCGGATGTGCGCAATCTGGGATCTTGGCCGAGGGGTGACCGATGAGCGGGCGGCTGGTGCTGGTCCGCCACGGCCAAACTCACGGCAACGTCGAACGACGGCTCGATACCCGCCCGCCGGGCGCGGAACTCACCGACCTTGGCCGCGAGCAGGCGCGTGCCTTCGCCCGCGACTGGCCACACGAGATCGCGATGGTCGCGCACTCGGTCGCTGTGCGGGCCGCACAGACGGCCGCCGAGATCGGCGGAGCGCTCGGACTGGAACCCCACGAGTTCGAAGGCATCCACGAGGTCCAGGTCGGTGACCTGGAAGACCGCACCGACGACCCGGCCATCGAGGAGTTCAACACCATCTATCAGCGGTGGCACGGAGGTGATCTGGACCTGCGCATGCCTGCGGGCGAATCCGCAGGCCAGGTGCTGGAACGCTACGTCCCGGTGCTCACACAACTGCGGATGCGCTACCTCGACGACGACGCATGGCACGGGGACATCGTCGTGGTCAGCCACGGCGCGGCGATCAGGCTGGCGGCCGCAACGCTGGCGGGGGTGGACGGCAGCTTCGCTCTCGACCATCACTTGCCCAACACCGAATCAGTTGTGCTGGCACCGATCACGGACGGACGCTGGAGCTGCCTACACTGGGGCCCGCAGGCCCCGCCGTTCTACCCGGAGCCCGACGCCCACCCCGTCGAGGACGCATTGCAGTCCGCCGACCCGATGGGCTGAGCGCAGGAGCAGCCGATCGCATCGCAGTCGACCGTGAACGCGTGCGCCACTTCGGGCGTGACGCAGTCTTCCTCGGTGCACTCCGACCACTGCAGCGCATGCTGAATGACGGTGCCGTGGCAGTGCTCCATGGCCTGTTCATAGCACCGCGAGCGGACAAACCGCGGTTGCCTCGCCCGCTTACGCCCAGCCGAGTTCGTGGAGTCGGTCGTCGTCGATCCCGAAGTGATGGGCGATCTCGTGAATGACGGTGACCGACACCTCGTCGACCACCTGGTCCTCGGTCTCGCAGATGTCCAGTAGGGCGTCCCGGTAGATCGTGATGGTGTCGGGTAGCGAACCGGCGTAGAACGAGTCGCGTTCGGTCAGTGCGATGCCGTGATACAGGCCGAGCAGGTCGGGTTCCTCCGGGTTTCGGTCCTCGACCAAGACCACGACGTTGTCCAACTCCGCGGCCAGTTCCGCGGGGATCAGGTCGAGTGCGTCCGAAACCAGCTCGTCAAACCGTTGCGGGCTCATCCGCACGGCCACCGGACTACGCCCCGGGCGGAAGCACTGGCAGGACGGGTTCGGCCGGCCCCGGCGGCGGGCCCGGCGGGGCGCCCGGCGCGGGCGGCGGGGCCACATCCGCAGGCGGAGGCGGCGCTTCGGGACCGGGTGGTGCGCCCGGCGGGGGCGGTGGAGCCTCGCCGGGGGGCGGTGGAGCCTCGCCCGGGGGCGGACCGTTCATGAACGTGTTGCCCGGTGCCGGCGTCGCCGCCGAGGTAGGCGAGGCCTGCGCCGAAGACGTCCCCGCCGACTGCTGACCGTGCTGGGTCTGAGTCTGCTGGGTCTGCTGCGTGGACTGGCTGTAATCGGTCTGGCTGCTGCTCTGCCCGGCCGACGACAGGTCGGGCATCGGGATCGGCGGGAAGTTCAGCCGCTCCTCGGGGATGTCCGGCGGGGCTATCGGGGGCTGGCCGTTGATCTGCAACGGGCCCTTGGCGCTGTTGAGCAACGTCGACCAGCCGCCGTTGCCCAGGGTGGCGCCGATACTGCACGAGACCTGATGGCTGCCCGCCGACCAGCTGGGCAGCGAAATGGTGCTGTAGATCAGCGTGAGCGTGGTGCTGCGCAGTTGGATGGGCGCCAGGTAGGCGTCGGTCATCCGGGTGCACGCGTCCTTGATGAAGGCGTCCTGTTCGGGTTCGGGCGGCAAGCCGTTGGGGAACTTCTCGGCGACGTTGACCGCGCCGGTCACCTCCATGGCATGCGGGCCCGCGCAGTCGACGGGGATGTCGGTCGGCTGGTTGGTCGACGGGTCGATGCCCAGACATGTTCCTGCGGGCCAAACCTTGGACTGGTCGTTTTCGGCGACCTTGCCCTGGAAGGTGAGCTGCGTGTTGTCGGGGCCGGGCAGTTGCAGGCCACACAGCATGCGACGTTCGCCCGACTGCCGCCACGCCTTGTCGCCCGACCACATCATGCTGACGGTGTATCGGCTGTTGGGGTCGAACCGTTCCCCGAGGTAGCGGCGCACCGAGACCTGGCACTGTTCCTGGCTGATCTGCTGAATGCGGGCGGGAGACGGCGGTGCGGCGTCCGGCCCGTACTCACTGCCGGGGAAGGTCCGCATATCGACCGCCTCGGCGACCTCGAAGCGGTGCTCGCCCTTGCAGTCGACGACCTCCGCGTCATCGGCGGTTCGTTCCGGCCAGTTCAGGCAGTCGCCGCTCTTGGCCTTGCTGAATGTCTCGGCACCGCGAAGGCCGAGCGATATCGCGCTGGAATGCAGACCGTCGCCTTCGCCGCCGCCACGCGGTAGCGCGGTGAGCACCCCGGCGATGAGGAGCCCGCCGAGAGCGGTCAACATCAGCGCGCGACGGGTGGATGTGGCGTGCAGACTGCGCCACCAGGTCACCTTCGGTGCTTGGTGTTCTGCGTCTTCGGCGAGCACGTCGGCCCGCTCCGGTGCATCCAACATCCGCTCCATTGTGACAGGCGTGGCGGGTGCTGTGACAAGTGAGGCAGTTGTAACGTTATGGGGTTGTGCTCACGACGGTAGGGTTTGCGCCGTGATCGACCTCAAGCTGCTGCGCGAAAACCCGGATGCGGTTCGCGCTTCCCAGCGTGCCCGGGGCGAGGATCCCGGACTCGTGGACACGCTGCTGGAGGCCGACGCAGCCCGCCGGGCCGCAGTTTCGGCCGCCGACAGCCTGCGCGCCGAACAGAAAGCCGCCAGCAAGAAGGTGGGTGCCGCGTCCCCGGAGGAGCGGCCCGCACTGCTCGAACAGGCCAAGGAGTTCGCCGAACGGGTCAAGTCCGCCGAGGCAGCGCAGGCCGACGGCGAGAAGGCCTTCGCGGCTGCGCAGATGGCCATCTCCAATGTCATCATCGACGGCGTCCCCGCCGGCGGCGAGGACGACTTCGTGGTCATCGACACGGTCGGCGAACCTCCGACCATCATCGATCCGAAAGATCATGTGGCGCTGGGTGAGTCGCTGGGGCTGTTCGACCTGGAGCGCGGCGCCAAGGTATCCGGCTCACGGTTCTACTTTCTCACCGGCCACGGTGCGCTGCTGCAACTCGGCCTCATGCAGCTCGCGGTCCGTCTGGCGACCGAAAACGGCTTCACCCTCGTGATTCCACCCGTCCTGGTGCGCCCCGAAATCATGGCGGGCACAGGATTTCTCGGCGCACACAGCGAAGAGGTGTACCGGATCGACGGTGACGACCTCTATCTCGTCGGCACCTCGGAGGTGCCGCTGGCCGGCTATCACTCCAACGAGATCCTGAATCTGTCGGCGGGTGCACTGCGCTACGCAGGCTGGTCGTCGTGTTTCCGCCGCGAGGCGGGCAGTCACGGCAAGGACACCCGCGGGATCATCCGCGTGCATCAGTTCGACAAGGTCGAGGGTTTCGTTTACTGCAAACCCGAGGACGCCGAGGCCGAACACGACCGCCTGCTGGCCTTGGAGCGTCAGCTGCTGGCGAACATCGAGGTGCCATACCGCATAATCGACATCGCCGCAGGGGATTTGGGTGCATCGGCGGCGCGTAAGTACGACTGCGAAGCGTGGATACCGACCCAGCAGACCTACCGGGAGCTGACGTCGACGTCCAACTGCACGACGTTCCAGGCCCGTCGGCTCGCGATTCGGTACCGCGACGAGAATGGCAAACCGCAGCCGGCGGCGACGCTGAACGGGACGCTGGCCACCACCCGTTGGCTGGTGGCGATCCTGGAGAACCACCAGCAGCCCGACGGCAGTGTGCGAGTACCGGAGGCGCTGGTGCCCTACGTCGGAACCGAAGTGCTGGAGCCCCGCTAACGCGCGAGCAGCTCGTCCAGCTTGGCCAGAAACTCCTTGGGCCGCTGCGGGGTGAACGCGGGTTTCGGCCGCGCACCGGCCACGTCGAGCGTCACCAGCGTGGACTTGATGGGCCGCCATATATCCAGCGGCAACCAGCGGCGCAGATCGGAGCTGCCCCAGACCCGGAACCGCTGGGTGAACATCCCGAGCGGCTCGGCCTTGTAGCCACGGATCGAGCTAAGGGGAATGATCTTCGACGTGCCCGACGGAAAGTGATAGCGCCGCAACGTGATCGCTTCGCGGTCAAGCTGGATCAGCCCGTCGTCGTAGTACTGGCGCGGTGCGTTCATACTCGCTCGGCCCGCAATTCGTGGCCCTTGGACGTCAGGCACCTGCCGTTCTCCAGATTCCATTGCCAGCCGTGCAGATTGCAAGTCAGCGTCGAACCTTCCACTACGCCGAACTTCGACAGGTCGGCCTTGAGGTGTGGACACCGGCGCTGCATTCGGAAGCCGTCCAGCTCGATCGACGCAGAGTCGTCATGGGTTTCGGCGAACCAGCCGTCGGCGTAGACGATGCGTTCGTCGGTGAGGCACTTGAAGAATGTGTAGAGATACTCGTTGTAGCCGCCGACCCGCCACGCCGTGAACCGGGTGGACAAGAAGATGGTGTTGACCCAGTCCGGCTCGTCATCGCGTAACACGGTCCGGACCAGCTCCGGTGCGATCCCGAACCCGTAGCGAAATTTCTCGTCCGGGATGGGTTCTCGCACGGCGCGTTTCGGGAAGTCCAGCACCACCGTCTCAGGGCCGAGGCGGAGTTCGACGGGATAGCCGATGCCGTCACAGATCTGGTCGCTCTGACTCATGATCGGCTCGAGCCTTGCGCGCAGCGGTTCCAACAGCGACTCGCCCTCGGCGGGCGCCCAGCGAGACTTCTCGGCGGCCAGCACCGGCGCCATCCGTTCGGCGTACTCGGCGATGTAGTCCGCCTTGGCGGTGGTAAAGATCGCACGCACCTCCTCATCGGGCAGCGGGTGGTTCACCGAATTCAGTTGCGAGCCGGAGAAATCGGCGGTCGAGCCGGGGATCAGCAGCAGTCCGCCGTCGTGCCCGTGGGCGCGCATCTGATCGAGGAACACCACCTGGTCGGGGAAGATGTTGGCGGGGTCGCCGTGATCGTCGTTGAGGTCGCGCAGGTCCGCATCGAGGAAGCAGGGCGGACCGGCCGACGGCACCACCCAGGTGGCGGCGACCTGCGCGATGTATTGGCGACAGCGGTCCATCTGACGCTGGCGCTTCTGGGTGCCGAAGGCCTCCTTTGCCCGGGCGGGCATGTCGTAGACCATCGGGTACCAGATCGCCCCGGAGTACTGCAGCATGTGCACATCCACCTGACCGAAGTCCGCGTGCACCACATCGAGGTCGACGGGACGGGAATCGTTCATGTTGAACGCCACCGTTTCACCGTCGTCGACGACGAGGCCGGAGTCTCCGATCGGGCCGTCCGCCGGGGCGCGCAACGCGATGATCATCACGTCGAGGTCGCCCTTCGGGCCACTGACGGTGTGCTTCACGGAATCGGTGGTCTCGAAAAAGCGATGGAAGCCAAGCTTTTCCAGCTCGCGCTGCAGATCGGGCACCGGGTAGTCGGGTAGCAGGACGACCGCGTCCTTGTTGACGTGCTCGCGCAGGTTCTTCGGATCGAAGTGGTCCTTGTGCAGGTGCGATACGTAGAGGTAGTCACATTCGCCGAGCGCGTCCCAGTCCAGCTGGCTGTTGTCGGGGAACGGGAACCAGGAAGCAAAGTACGCCGGGTTCACCCAGGGGTCGCACAGAATGCTCCCGGCCTGCGTGTCGATCCGGAAACCGGCGTGCCCGACGCTCGTGACCTGCACCAACGACCTTTCTCTGCGATATGTCCGTCCGGCCGATTCTAGTGGGACGAGACCTCGCCGGCGTTCCACAGCCGCCGGTAGAAGTCGACCCGTTCCTGGTCCGGGTCGACACCGTACGCGTCGAAGAGCTCGTCTTCCCACTCGCCGGCGTAGTTCCACGACAGCGACAGTGTGGCGACCGCCAGGTCGGCCCAACGGTCCGCGGTCCCGAGATCGCCGAGGTCGACATGGCCGAGGCAGCGGCCGCCGTCGTCGACGAGGGTGTTCGGTGCGCAGGCGTCGCCGTGGCAGACCACCATCCGGTCGACCGGCATCGAATCGGTCACCCAGGGCGGCGGGCCGAACGGGCAGTCTGTCAGCGGCAGCCGGTCGTGCAGCATGCGCAGCCCCGCACCGATGGCACGGACTGCCGCTCGCGGCCGCGCCACCCAGCGGGGATCGACCGCCGAGGCGGCAGGCAGCCCCGCGGTGTGGAGCCACCCGTCGCCCGCTCCGAGCACGTGCGGCACTGAGGTGTATGCGGCTGCCCAGGTGAGCCGTTCGGCCTCGGCCACTATGTGCGGTGCCCATCGCGGCGGCGACACCTTCACGTATTCACGCCCGCCGTCGACCGAGAAGGTGACCCCGCCTAGGTCGTTGCGCCAGACGGCGGCGACCGGTCGGCCCGCCGCTATGGCGGCGACGACGGCAGGGGTCGGCACTGGTTCGCGGGGTGCAGACACGCGACTAGGCTGCCTGATGTGGAACCGGTATACGGGACTGTCATCCAACTCGCCCGGATGGCCTGGCGGCTGCAGGGGTTGACGTTCAACGTCACCGGCGTTGAGAACCTACCGGTCACCGGCGGCGCGGTCGTCGCGATCAACCACACCAGCTACTTCGACTTCACCTTCGCCGGGCTGCCTGCCTACAAGCAGAAGCGCGGCCGCAAGGTGCGGTTCATGGCGAAAAAAGAGGTGTTCGACCACAAGGTCACCGGCCCGATCATGCGCAGCCTGCGCCACATCGAGGTGGACCGCGCCAGCGGCGCCGCGTCGTACGACGAGGCGTGCCGCCGGCTGAAGGAAGGCGAACTCGTCGGCGTCTACCCGGAAGCGACGATCAGCCGCAGCTTCGAGATCAAGCAGTTCAAATCCGGTGCTGCCCGCATGGCGATCGCGGCCGACGTGCCGATCGTTCCGCACATCGTCTGGGGAGCACAGCGGATCTGGACCAAGGGCCACCCGAAGAACATGTGGCGCCCGAAGGTCCCGATCTCGGTGGCGGTCGGCGAACCGATCCCCCCGACCCTGCCCGCGACCGAGCTGACCGCGCTTCTGCATTCGCGGATGCAGCACCTGCTGGAACGGGTTCAGGATGCCTACGGCCCCCATCCGCCCGGCGAGTTCTGGGTGCCCCACCGGCTTGGCGGCGGAGCGCCGTCGCTGGCCGAGGCGAACCAGATGGACGCCGACGAGGCAGCGGAGAAAGCGGCCCGCCGCGAGGAGCGGGGCCCGGCCGGAGCGCCGGGGTAGGTGCGATGGAACCGGTCTTCCGCACGCTGGAGATCGCTGTTTCGACGGCGGTAGCGGTCTCCGGGAGCCGCATCACCTATCTCGGCCTGGAGAACATCCCCGACCACGGCGGGGCGGTCGTCGCGATCAACCACACCAGCTACATCGACTGGGTGCCCTCCGCGCTGGCCGCATACAAGCGACACCGCCGGCTTCGGTACATGATCAAGGAGGAGATGACGCAGGTGAAGGCCGTCAACTTCCTGATCAAGTACACCAAGACGATTCCAGTCGATCGGCGGGCAGGCGCAGGCGCTTACGCGGCGGCCGTGGAGCGGCTGCGCGCAGGCGAGCTCGTTGCGGTGTACCCGGAGGCCACCATCAGCCGCAGCTTCGAGCTGAAGGAGTTCAAGTCCGGCGCGGCGCGCATGGCGATCGAAGCACCGGTCCCGATCATTCCGATGATCGTCTGGGGCGCGCACCGGCGATGGACGAAGGATCATCCGCGCAAGCTCGGCCGCGCCAAGATCCCGATCACCGTCGTCGTCGGTACGCCCATCGCGCCCGCCGAAACGGTCGAGCAGACCGACGGGGCGATGCGCGAGTCGATGACGACGCTGCTGCACGACGTCCAGCAGTCCTACGAGCATCCTGAGGGGGCGTACTGGGTGCCGCGGCGAATGGGGGGCTCGGCGCCGACGCTGGCCGAGGCGAAGGTGCTGGATGAGGCAGAGCTGGCCGAACGCGCCCGCAAGCGGGCGGATAGCACGTAGTGCTGCCCGCATTGATCGCCAGCGACGTGGACGGCACGCTGCTCGACGCCGACGAGAAGATCACGTCCCGCACCCGCAACGCCGTGCGCGCGGCCGTGGACGCGGGCGCGCAATTCGTGCTGGCCACCGGACGCCCGCCGCGGTGGGTGGAGCCCGTCGTCGACGCGTTGGGTTTCGAGCCCATGGCGGTGTGTGCGAACGGTGCGGTCATCTACGACCCGGCCACCGACCGCATCGTGTCGGCCAGGACGCTGTCAGCGGATCAACTCGGTGAGCTCGCCGAGATCGCCACCCGCGTCATCCCCGGCTCGGGTCTGGCGGTTGAGCGGGTGGGCCGCAGCGCACACGACGCGGCGACCCCGCAGTTCGTCAGTTCGCCGGGCTACGAGCATGCGTGGCTCAACCCGGACAACACCGAGGTGTCCGCGGAGGACCTGCTCAGCGCTCCGGCGATCAAGCTGTTGATCCGCAAGGCAGGGGCCCGCAGTTCAGATATGGCGGCCGAACTCACCAAACATGTTGGGCTGCAGGGCGATATCACCTATTCCACCAATAACGGCCTGATTGAGGTGGTGCCGTTGGGCGTCAGCAAGGCCACTGGTGTCGAGGAGGTCGCGCGGCCCTACGAGATCACCGCCGATGACGTGGTGGCGTTCGGTGACATGCCCAACGACATACCACTGCTGCGGTGGGCCGGTCTCGGCGTGGCGATGGGCAATGCGCATCCCGAGGCGGTTGAGGCGGCCGACGAGGTCACTGCGCCGAATACCGACGACGGGGTGGCGCGGGTGCTCGAACGTTGGTGGCTTTAGTCGGGCGACGATCAAGCGGGGAGGAACGAGCCGCGTTGTGGGGTACCTCCCACGCGAAGCGTAGGGGGAGAGTCCGACAACTAAGCCGAGTCAGCTCGGATCGATGGGTTTGATCCGCTCGAGCTGTACCGGTGGGCCGTCCTCGGACAGCGCAGGCACTTCCTCGGGCATGCCGTCGATAACCCTTGTCACGGTGCCCTTTTCGCGGTCGAAGTTCAGGGTGCCGTGTTGGAAGTTCTGCACGATCCACTGCGGCTCCTGAATCTCGCCGCTGGTCGGCAGGCCCAGCGCGCCGCGCTCGTAGCCGAGTGAGGCCCACGCGTTGTAGATCGTTCCCGTGACGGGTTCGGCCCCGCTCTCCGGTGACCAGTAGACCGCGCCCTTGTCGAAGGTGGCGTAACGGGCGCTTCCGTCACCGGCCGCCTCCGGTGATCTCGGGGCACCGAGCGGGCTGTTGTCTTTACCCATCGACTCCCACTTGGCGAGGATCGCGCCGCCGCGAAGGAGGTCGGTCAGGCTCGGCGGTCCGACCGGTTCGTTGAACCGGGCGGCGATGTCGCGGATCTGGTCCATCACCGCATACGCGGCGTTGCCCGGGCAGTCCGTGATGCCGACGTCGCGGTGGGTGAAGATCGACGGCAGGGTCGGGGTGGCCCCCTGCGGGAAGTGGGTGAACGACCCGCCGTCCGACGTCAGAACGACTGTGCCCCTCGGGTCGACGCGGTCCATGCCCAGTCGCCAGCCCAGCAGCCGTCCCACCGTGCGCACCTGGATCGGTGTCGGCGGCCCGGCATCGAAGTTGCCGAGCATCGCCACCCCCCAGGTGTCTTTGTTGAATCCGCCGGTGTGGGCACCCTCAACGGGTCTGTCCATGCCGCCTGCCCGGCCCTCGAAGACCTGGCCGTACTTGTCGACCAACGCGTTGTAGGCGATGTCGCACCAGCCGAGCGTGCGGGTGTGATAGGCGTAGATCGACCGGACGATCGCCGCGGAGTCCTGCGGTGCGTAGTCGTTGCTTCCCGCGGTGTGGTGCACGATTCCGGCCCGTACCCCGTTGTCGTACACGGTGTTCGGGCAGCGCATCGATTCGTCGGCACCCCACTGGGCGCGGGTGATGATATTGGGCGGCTGGCCCGGAGCGGCGGCCGCGCTCGGCAGCGGCAGGGTGTCCATCGGCGCCTGCGGCGGGCTGATCAGCACCGCGTTGATGTTCTGCCCGAACGGCTGGTTGATCGTGGCCGGGAGGTAGCCGAGGTCCGAATGGGCCGCGTCGGTCTCCGCCTGCTGCGCAGGCGCCGACGCGGTGGTGCCGCCCGGCCGGGTCACTGCGATCTGCACGGTGGTGGTGAGACCGACGAATACCGGTTCGGTGCCTCGCGGGGCAGACGATCCGTCGCCGACGCCGTCGAGGGCCTCGGCCTCGTACCACGGTCCCCACGAGCCGTCCGACTTTTTCGCGCGCACCCGGGCCGACGTGCCGCTCAGGTCCGCGGCGGTCAGTGCGACAAGGGAGAACGGCGCGTCCTGGTGGATCTCACGGATTGTCTCGCCGCCGCCGATGCCCGTCAGTGGCTGCTGAACCAACCGAGTCTGCTCGGCGAGGGGGCGCCCGTCATCACCGAACGGCGTGCCCTGAACTGCGAACGGCAGTATCACCGCGGTGCCGGCGATCGCGGTGAACAGCATCGGGTGTCGGCGGGACGGCACGGACCGATGTTACGTATGGGTCAGTTGTTACCAGTGTTCCGACACGGCAGAACGGTCGACCAAAGTCCTGCAACGGCGCCGCAGAGCCCGCCACTGGCTTCTGCGGCGCCGTTTGGGGGCAGGACTATCCGGCCGGGACCGGCGGTGGTACCAGTTCGGGCACCGGCGGGGCGGCGGGTATGGCACCGGGCTTCATCGCCGACGTGATCATCGGCATGACGACACCCTTGAGCAGATCGATCGCCTGGCCGGCGCCCAATTGCTGTGCTGCGCTACTGAGATCACTCAACAGGCCGCCACCCCCGCTGGTCGGCATGGCGCCGAGCGACGATGCGCCCAGTCCGGGATCGCCGCCGAGGATCGGGTAGGTACCCGCAGCGGGATCCAGCCCGATCGGTGCCGCGATCGGCACCTCGCCCGGCGCGGGCAGGCCCGCGGCGTTCGAGATCGGGGTCGTGGCAAGCGCCGAATCGAGACTCGGCACCGCAGGCGTGGTCAGGCCGCCAGGAGCGGCTCCGGTCGGACTCGTCAGCGCCGGGGTGGCCGCCGCGTCGGCGCCCAGGCTCGGCATACCCGCCGGACCCGCGCCCGGGGTCAGCGCGGGATTGGCCAGAGCCGAATCGGTGAGCGCAGGAGCTGCCGCAGTCGCCGGCGCAAGGCCGGTCAGCGGGTCCGCGCCAGTGAGGGGCGCAGCCCCGAGGCCGGGCGTGAGACCAGGCGACGCCAGGCCCGGCGTCAGGCCGGGTGACGTCAGAGCCCCAGGCGCGGTCAACGTCGTCGGCATACCCGCGTCCGCGCCGGTGAGCGCGCTCGGCATGGCCGGCAGGTTGATGCCGAACTGCGACAGCCCCTGCGAAAGGGCCGACATCAGCTCGTTGGGCAGGTCGGTGACCATGGCGGCCTGGCGGAACTCGCGGGGTTGTGATGCGGGCTTGGTCAGATCGGTGATGGCGGTATAAGCAATAGGACTCACCACGGCCAGGGCGGCGACTGCGCTCATGGCTGTCGAGAGCTTGCGTCGACGTCGGTTAGGCACGGAAGTCTCCTCAATATTTGGACTACGTGTTCTGTGCGGACTACGTGAACGATGGTACTGGTGTGACTGGTGGGTCTAGAGTGACGATATGGAATCGTGAGCGAATCGCGACCTTGGCCCGCTATTCGATTCGGGTAGGCGAAGCCTGGTCGGATACCCTGGCTGCCGATGACCGCTCGTTTTGACCTCTTCGTCGTCGGCTCCGGATTCTTCGGTCTGACGATTGCCGAGCGCGTGGCGACGCAGCTGGACAAGCGCGTCCTCGTCCTCGATCGGCGCCCGCACATCGGGGGCAACGCGTACTCCGAGCCCGAGCCGCAGACCGGCATCGAGGTGCACAAGTACGGCGCGCACCTGTTCCACACCTCCAACCAACGGGTGTGGGACTACGTGCGGCAGTTCACCGACTTCACCGGCTACCAGCACCGCGTGTTCGCGATGCACAACGGGCAGGCCTATCAATTCCCGATGGGGCTGGGCCTGGTCTCGCAGTTCTTCGGCAAGTACTTCACCCCTGATGCGGCGCGCCAGCTGATCTCCGAGCAGGCCGCCGAGATCGAGACGGCCGATGCCGCGAACCTCGAGGAGAAGGCCATCTCCCTGATCGGCCGCCCGCTCTACGAGGCGTTCGTCAAGGGATACACGGCCAAGCAGTGGCAGACCGACCCGAAGGAGCTGCCCGCCGCCAACATCGCCCGGCTACCGGTGCGCTACACGTTCAACAACCGCTACTTCAACGACACCTACGAGGGCCTGCCGGTCGACGGCTACACCGCTTGGCTGAAGAACATGGCCGCCGACGACCGCATCGAGGTACGGCTGGACACCGACTGGTTCGAAGTGCGCGACCAACTGCGCGCCGAGAGCCCGGATGCCGTCGTCGTCTACACCGGTCCACTTGACCGCTACTTCGACTACGCCGAAGGGCGACTCGGCTGGCGCACACTGGATTTCGAAGTCGAGGTGCTGCCCACCGGGGACTTTCAGGGCACCCCGGTGATGAACTACAACGATCTCGACGTGCCCTACACCCGTATCCACGAGTTCCGGCACTTCCACCCGGAGCGCGAGTACCCCACCGACAAGACGGTGATCATGCGGGAGTACTCGCGATTCGCCGACGACGACGACGAGCCCTACTACCCGATCAACACCGAGGCGGACCGGGCGTTGCTCGCCGCCTACCGGGACAGGGCCAAAGCCGAAACCACAAGGGACAAGGTGTTGTTCGGGGGCCGGCTGGGCACCTACCAGTACCTCGACATGCATATGGCGATCGCCAGCGCGCTGAGTATGTACGACAACGTTCTCGCTCCGCACCTACGTGACGGTGCTCCGCTTGCCGAAAGCAGCGCGGAATGAGCGCCGGTCCGGTCAGTCTGCTCGCCCGCATCATCTTGCCGCGCCCGGGCGAACCGCTCGACGTCCGCAAGCTCTATATCGAAGAGTCGACCACAAACGCCCGCCGCGCCCATGCCGCGACACGTACGACACTGCAGATCGGCGCCGAATCCGAAGTGTCGTTCTCGACGTACTTCAACGCGCTTCCGGCGAGCTACTGGCGCCGCTGGTCGACGCTGGAATCGGTGGTGCTGCACGCTGAGCTGACCGGAACGGGTCGCGTCGACGTGTACCGAAGCAAGGCCACCGGTGCCAGGATCTTCGTCGAGGGCAGGCCGTTTCACCACGACAGCGACGAGCCGGCCGCAGTGGACTTCGAGATCGGGCTCGAGCCCTTCGAGGACGGCGGCTGGATCTGGTTCGACATCACCAGCGACAGCCCGGTCACGCTGCAGAACGCCGGCTGGTACGCGCCGGTGCCCGCGCCGGGCACGGCGAACATCGCGGTGGGGATTCCCACCTTCAACCGACCCGGCGACTGCGTCAACGCGATGCGTGCCCTGACGTCAGATCCTTTGGTCGACAGCGTGATCGGCGCAGTGATCGTGCCCGACCAGGGCACGGCGAAGGTGCGCGACCATCCGGACTTCGCCGAGGTCGCCGCACCCCTCGGCACCCGGCTGTCGATCCACGACCAACCCAACCTCGGCGGCTCCGGCGGTTACAGCCGTGTCATGTACGAGGCGCTGAAGAACACGGACTGTCAGCAGATCCTGTTCATGGATGACGACATCCGCATCGAGCCCGACTCGATTCTGCGGGCGTTGGCGATGAACCGGTTCGCCAAGACACCGACGCTCGTCGGCGGTCAGATGCTCAACCTTCAGGATCCATCGCACCTGCACGTGATGGGCGAGGTGGTCGGCCGCGGCGACTTCATGTGGACGAATGCGCCGCATACCAAGTACGACCACGACTTCTCGCGAAAGCCGTTGAGCGACCGATATTCCGATAGCAAGCTGCTGCACCGCCGCATCGACGTCGACTACAACGGCTGGTGGATGTGCATGATCCCGCGGGTGGTCGCCGACGAACTGGGCCAGCCCTTACCGCTTTTCATCAAGTGGGACGACGCCGACTACGGGTTGCGGGCCGCCGAGCACGGCTACCCCACGGTCACCATGCCGGGCACCGCGATCTGGCACATGGCGTGGAGTGACAAGGACGACGCCATCGACTGGCAGGCCTACTTCCACCTGCGCAATCGGTTGGTGGTGGCGGCGTTGCACTGGGATGGTGACGTGCGTGGGCTGGTCCGCAGCCATCTCAAGGCGACGCTGAAACATCTTTTGTGCCTTGAGTATTCGACTGTCGCCATTCAGAACAAGGCGATGGACGACTTCCTTGCGGGCCCCGAGCACATCTTCTCCATCCTGGAGTCCGCCCTGCCCGAGGTGCACCGGCTCCGGCGCGAGTACCCCGATGCGGTGATCCTGCCGTCCGCGACCGAACTGCCCCCGCCATCTGGGTTCGCGGGCCGGGTCGGAGAGCCGAGAACCCCGCCGGGCAAGGCGATCCGGCTACTTCGTGGCGTGTTGCACAACTTCACCAAGGCGGACCCGGTTCATCACGAACGGCCGCAGGCCAACGTGGCAACCCAGGACTCCCGATGGTTTTTGCTCTGCACAGTCGACGGAGTGACCGTCACCACCGCGGACAGCCGTGGAGTGGTGTATCGCCAGCGCGACCGGGCCAAGATGTTCGCCTTGCTGCGGGAGTCGCTACGCCGCCAGCGCAAGCTTGCCCGGCGCTTCGACGATTTGCGCAAGGAATACCGCGACGCGCTCCCTGTGCTGTCCAGCAAGCAGAAGTGGGAGACCGTCCTCTTCGAACAGCCCGCTGATGGCTGAGCCTCCTCGTGGTGAGGAAGCCGCGTTGGTGGCTGTCCAGTCGGCGCTGGGCGCCCGCCCCGGCGTGCTTCCGGCTGCGCGCGCGCTTTCGCACTTCGGTGAGCACAGCATCGGTTGGCTGGTCGTCGCCGCGCTCGGCGCGCTACTGCAGCCAAGTCGACGACGGGCGTGGCTGGCCGCAGGGGCAGGAGCATTCGTCGCGCACGCTGCCGCCGTCGTGATCAAGCGGCTGGTGCGGCGGGAACGCCCCCACCATCCGAGCATCGTCGTGAACGTCGGGACGCCGAGCCGGCTCAGCTTCCCGTCCGCGCACGCCACGTCGACGACGGCGGCGTCGATACTGATGGCGCGTACCACCGGGCTGCCGCTGCCTGCGCTGTTCGTGCCTCCAATGGCATTGTCCCGGTTGGTTCTTGGTGTGCATTATCCCAGCGACGTGATCACCGGCGTTGCGGTCGGTGCAGCCGTCGCCAAGGCGGTGGGCTTCATCGCGGACCGGGCCGAAGGAGACTCATGAGCATCTCGAAGGAAAGCAGTGCAGGGAGCGCGGCCGAGCACAGTCATGAACCGGAACCTGCCAACGGTCCTCCCCGCAATGTCGTCACCGGCCTGATCAAGGCGGCCAGGCCGCGCCAGTGGGTGAAGAATCTGCTCGTGCTCATCGCACCGGTTGCGGCGTTCGGCAGCGACGTGGAGTACGACTACCGCGAGGTCGCGGTGAAGGTCTCCATCGCGTTCGTGGCGTTCTCCCTCGCCGCGTCGTCGGTGTACCTGATCAACGACGCCCGCGACGTCGAGGCGGATCGCGCGCATCCGACCAAGCGGTTCCGGCCCATCGCGGCGGGCGTTGTCCCCGCGTGGCTGGCCTACTGCACGGCAGTGGTGCTCGCGGTCGCGGCGCTGGCGGTGTCCTTCCTGGCGACGCCGAATCTGGCCGTCGTGATCGGTGTCTACATCGCCATGCAGCTGGCGTACTGCTTCGGCCTCAAACACCAAGCAGTACTTGATATCTGCATCGTCTCGTCGGCGTATCTGATCCGGGCGATCGCCGGTGGCGTTGCGGCCGACATTCCGCTGTCGCAATGGTTCCTGCTGGTGATGACGTTCGGCTCGCTGTTCATGGTGGCGGGCAAGCGCTACGCCGAACTGCAGCTCAGCGAGAAGACCGGGGCGAAGATCCGAAAGTCGCTCGAGAGCTACACCTCGACCTATCTGCGGTTCGTCTGGACGTTGTCGGCCACCGCGATGGTGGTCTTCTACGGGCTGTGGGCCTTCGAACGCGACGGCGCCAACGCATCGTGGTACTCGATCACAATGATCCCGTTCACGATCGCGATCATGCGCTACGCCGTCGACGTCGACGGCGGGCTGGCCGGCGAACCGGAGGAGATCGCGTTGAAGGACCGGGTCCTGCAGCTTCTGGCCGTCGCGTGGATCGGAACCATCGGTGCCGCAGTCTTCCTCGGCTGACCGGACCGCAGGGCCGGTGACCAGTCGACTGGCGCGCTGGCCGGCCTTTCCCTATGACATCACCACGCGGATCAGCCTGTGGCTGAGCGTGCTGGTCGCCGCAGCACTGTTCGCTTGGGGGGCGTGGCAGCGGCGCTGGATCGCCGATGACGGGCTCATCGTGCTGCGCACGGTGCGAAACCTGCTGGCCGGCAACGGCGCCGTCTTCAATGCAGGCGAGCGCGTCGAGGCGAACACGTCCACGCTGTGGACGTATCTCAACTATCTGGGCGGTGTCATCGGCGGTCCGGTGCGACTCGAGTATGTGGCCCTGGTGCTGGCGCTTGTGCTCAGCGTGGCAGGCGTCGTCTTCCTGATGCTCGGCGCGGGCAGGCTGTACGCCCCGAGCCTGCAGGGACGTCGGGCGCTGCTACTGCCCGCCGGTGTGCTGGTCTACATCGCCGTGCCGCCGGCTCGCGACTTCGCCACCTCTGGACTCGAAAACGGTTTGGTGCTGGCCTATCTCGGCCTGTTGTGGTGGATGATGGTCTGTTGGTCGCAGGCGTTGCGCACCTACCCGCAGGGCCGCGCCTTCGACTACTCGCAGCGCAACGCGGTCGGTTGGTTCTTCGACGCGGCGCTCGGTTTCGTGGCAGGCCTTTCGGTACTGGTACGGCCGGAGCTGGCCTTGGTCGGCGGCCTGGCGTTGATCATGATGCTGATCGCGGCGCGGGGTTGGCGGCGCCGCACGCTGATCGTGGTCGCAGGCGGTCTGGTTCCGGTCGCCTACCAGATCTTCCGCATGGGGTACTACGGATTGCTTTTCCCCGGAACGGCTTTGGCGAAGGACGCCTCGGGGAACAAGTGGGCGCAAGGCTGGGTGTATCTGGTCAACTTCGACGAGCCCTATCTGCTGTGGTTGCCTGCACTCCTGCTTGGCGTGCTTGCGCTTCCGATTCTCGCGATCCGCAGCCGGCCCTGGTGGATCCGGCGGGCGGCGCCGCCCGGCTACAGCAGGCTCGCGCGCATGGTGCAGAGCCCGGCGGCGGTGGTGCTGTTCATCCTCGTCAGCGGCCTGCTGCAGGCCGTCTACTGGATTCGTCAGGGCGGCGACTTCATGCACGGCAGGGTGCTGCTGACGCCGATGTTCTGCCTACTGGCTCCGGTCGCGGTGATCCCCGTGCTGGTGCCGGACGGCACCAAGTACCGCCGCGGGACCGGATATCAGCTGGCGGCCATCACCTCCATGTTGTGGCTTGCGGTGGTCGGCTGGTCGCTGTGGGCGGCCAACGCACCTGGCATGGGTTCGGACGCCACGCGAGTGACCTACACCGGCATCGTCGACGAACGGCGGTTCTACTCCCAGGCCACCGGCAACGCGCATCCCCTTACCGCCGCTGACTATCTGGACTACCCGCGGATGCGCGCCGTGGTGGCCGCCCTCAACAACACGCCCGACGGCGCGCTGCTGCTGCCGGCCGGGAACTACGACCAGTGGGACGTGGTGCCTGCGGCGCCGCCGCCGCCGGACATGCCGCCCGAGGAGAGGAAGGCCTACAAAGGCCCCCACACAGTGTTTTTCACCAACCTCGGCATGCTGGGCATGAACGTCGGCCTGGACGTTCGGGTGATCGACCAGATCGGCCTCGCGAATCCGTTGGCGGCCCATACCGCGCGTTTGGAAGACGGCCGCATCGGACATGACAAGAACCTCTTTCCCGACTGGGCCGTCGCCGAGGGGCCGTTTTTGACCACACATCCCTACATTCCGCCGTATATCGACGAGGACTGGGTTGCCCAGGCCCGGGTGGCGCTGGAATGCCCGGCGACCGACGCGATGCTGACGTCGATCCGAGCCCCGCTGGGTCCGCGGCGGTTCTTGTCAAATGTCGTGCACGCGTACGACTTCACCAAGTATCGGATCGATCGGGTGCCGATGTATGAACTCATCCGCTGCGGGCTGGAAGTGCCGCCGCCGTCGGTCCCCTCATACACCGGTTTGCCCGCCACGGGGCCCTGACCTCGGCGATTTGTGAGCCGGCCGGATCTTCTGCTTGTGTAACGCGGCGCCCCGGTCGGGGCGATAACCAACCAACACCTGCCGATGGCACGGCGCTTTCACATGAAACGGACGGTACGAGCAGCAGATGCTGAGTCGCTTACTCGTGGCGCTGGCTGCGCTGTTGATGCTGCCCGGCCTGGCCGTGGCGCCGGCAGCGCACGCGTTCTCCCGTGAAGGCCTGCCGGTCGAGTACCTGGACGTGTACTCGTCGGCGATGGGCCGCAACATCCGGGTCCAGTTCGAATCGGGTGGAGCCAAGGCGGTCTACCTCCTCGACGGACTTCGCGCCCAGGACGACTACAGCGGCTGGGACATCAACACCCCGGCGTTCGAGTGGTTCCACGACTCCGGCGTCTCCGTCGTGATGCCCGTCGGTGGCCAGTCCAGCTTCTACACCGACTGGTACTCACCGTCGAGCTTCAACAACCAGACCTATACATATAAGTGGGAGACGTTCCTGACCCAGGAGCTGCCGGCCTGGCTGGCGGCCAACAAGCAAGTTTCGGCGACGGGCAATGGCGTGGTCGGGCTGTCGATGTCGGGCGGCTCCGCGCTGATCCTCTCGGCCTACCACCCCGCACAGTTCAGCTATGCGGCCTCGCTGTCGGGCTTCCTGAAACCGTCGGCCCTGGTCATGCAGCAGGCGATCCGCGTCGCGATGCTGGACGCCGGCGGCTACAACGTCGACAACATGTGGGGTCCGCCGTGGGACGCCGCGTGGAAGCGCAACGATCCGGTGAAACAGGCGTCCCGCATCGTGGCCAACGGCACCAGGCTGTGGATCTACTGCGGCCCCGGCAGCGCCACCCCGCTCGACGAGGGTGCCGACCCCAACCAGGCGTTCAACGCCAACAGCCTGGAGGGGCTGGCCTACCAGAGCAATAAGGACTTCCAGGCGGCCTATGTGAAGGCCGGGGGAAGCAATGCGACCTTCCAGTTCCCGGCCGCCGGCAACCATGCGTGGCCGTACTGGGGCGCCCAGTTGCAGGCGCTCAAACCAGACCTGATCGCAACACTCAACGGCTGAGCGGCGACCAGGGAGGACAGAAGCTGACAAGAGATATCACACAGAGGTGTGGTTGACTACACGGGCACCCGAGCAGAGTGGGTCTCGGATCTTGGGTGCGGCATACGACAGATGGGATAGGTAGAAGCATGAAGTTCGTTGGGAAGAAGCGCGGCGCCTGGGCGCGCCGGCTCACGGTCGCGGCTTTTGCAGCCGCCGTGCTGCCCGGCCTGGTCAGCGCCGTCGGAGGCTCGGCGACTGCGGGGGCGTTCTCGAAGCCGGGTCTGCCGGTCGAATACCTGATGGTCCCGTCCGCGGGGATGGGCCGCGACATCAAGGTCCAGTTCCAGAACGGCGGGCCGAACGCGCCTGCGGTGTACCTGCTCGACGGTCTTCGCGCGCAGGACGACTTCAGCGGCTGGGACATCAACACCCCGGCGTTCGAGTGGTACGTCGACTCGGGTCTCGCGACGGTCATGCCGGTCGGCGGCCAGTCCAGCTTCTACAGCGACTGGTACAAGCCGGCCTGTGGCAAGGCCGGTTGCTCCACGTACAAGTGGGAATCGTTCATCTCCCGTGAGCTGCCCGCATACCTGGCGGCCAACAAGGGCGTCGACTCCAGCCGCACCGCCGCGGTGGGTCTGTCGATGGCCGGTTCGAGCGCGCTGACGTTCGCCATCTACTACCCCGGGCAGTTCCAGTACGCGGCATCGCTGTCGGGCTTCCTGAACCTGTCCGAGGGCTGGTGGCCGACGCTGGTCGGCACGTCGATGGGTGACGCAGGCGGCTACAAGGCCGAGGACATGTGGGGCCCGAAGAGCGACCCGGCATGGAAGCGCAATGACCCGATGGTCAACATCGGCACGCTGGTCGCCAACGGCACCCGCATCTGGATCTACTGCGGTAACGGAAAGCCCGGAGACGTCAACGGTGAGGTCGCAGGCGACAACTTCAACGCGAAGTTCCTCGAGGGCTTCACGCTGCGGACCAACAAGACGTTCCAGGAGACCTACATCGCCGCGGGCGGCAAGAACGGTGTGTTCAACTTCCCGTCCGCCGGTACTCACAGCTGGGAGTACTGGGGTTCGCAGCTGCAGCAGATGAAGCCCGACATCCAGCGGGTGCTCGGAGCCACGCCGCAGCCGTCCAATCCGACCCCGGAGCAGGCGGCGGCCGCCGCTCCGGTGGCGGAGGCCTCGGCAGCTGCCCCCGCTGAAGGCGGCTAACAGAGCTGCTCGGTAGCAACACATGGTGACGGCGGCGATCCTTCGGGGTCGTCGCCGTCAGCCATTTTTCCCAGCGCCCACTCGTGGTGATGTGGTTCACTACCTTGCGGCGGACACTGCCAAAAGTGAGGGTGGGTAGATGCGTGTGATTCGAGCGTTCTTGTCCGTGATGCTGGCCGCCGGACTGTGGTCGGCCGTATCCCCGATCGCCAGGGCTGACGGCGTCGAGATGCTGATGGTGCCGTCGGCGGCCATGGGGCGCGACATCCCCGTCGCCTTCCAGGGTGGTGGCCCGCACGCCGTCGTGCTGCTCGACGCGTTCAACGCGGGACCCGATGTGAGCAACTGGGTGGGTGCAGGCGCGTTCAACACATTGGCGGGTAAGGGCATCTCGGTGGCCGCGCCCGCGAGCGGCGCCTGGAGCATGTACACCAACTGGGAGCAGGACGGCAGTAAGCAGTGGGAGACATTCCTGGCCGACGAGCTGCCCAGCTGGCTGGCGGCCAACAAGGGCCTGTCGCCCACCGGTCACGGCATCGTCGGCGCCGCCCAGGGCGGCACGGGGGCGTTGACGATGGCGGCGTTCCACCCGGACCGGTACCGCTACGCCGGCTCGCTATCGGGCTTCCTGACGCCGTCGAACACGTACATGAATGGCGCCATCACGGCGGGTCTGGCCCAGTACGGCGGTGTGGACATCCGCAATATGTGGGGAATGCCACAGTTGGGCCGGTGGAAGTGGCACGACCCCGACGTGCACGTCCAGCTGATGGCCGACAACAACACCCGGCTGTGGGTGTTCAGCCCGCAAACTCTGGGGTGCAGTGACCCGGCGGCGATGATCGGCTACTGCGACCAGGCGCAGGGCTCCAACCGGTCGTTCTATCAGCACTACCGTCAGGTGGGCGGTCATAACGGGCACTTCGACTTCCCCGTCGACGGCCAGCACGACTGGTCGACGTGGGGTCCGCAGCTCGGCGCGATGTCCGGGGAGCTCGTCACCACGATCAAGTGAGCCCGTAGCAAGCGCCGGTACCGTGGAGGGGTGCAGTACACGGTTCGGCGTCGGCCGAGGTGGTCGACTCAGGGCCTTATCCCCAGTCGCTACGCTCCTACCCTCCGAGCCGTCGCCGTAGCGTCGTCGCTGGCCGCGCCCGTCGCCGCGCTGCTCACCGGATGCACATCGGGCGACGGCATGTTGCCGACCATGTCGGTGCCGCCCCCCTCCACGATGCAATCCCTCGCCGAACCCAGGGGCGGCCCGCCACCGCCCGCCGCGGGCACCGAGCCGAACACGTTGACCGTGACCAAACAGCAGCGGGCCTATCTGGACGCGTTGACGGCCGCGGGCCTGCGGCCGTCGAGCGACCTGCTGGCACTGAGCATCGGGTCGTATGTGTGCCAGGCGCGCGCGGCCAAGCAGTCGGAGGCGGCCGTGCGGGACTATGTGACGCCGCTGGTCCGCAGCGACGTGCGCAACACCCAGCTGAACGCCGTGGCGCCGCCTCCATCCGAGGTCGACGCCGTGACGGCCGACTACATTCGGATCGCCACCGAACGACTCTGCTAGGAGCAAGAAAACTAAATGGCAACCAACGGTCGACGTAAGCGCCACCGGATCCTCGCCCTGATCGCGGCGGGTGCGATGGCGCTTGTCGTCGCGATGGTCGTCGCGATGGTGTGGATCATGATCCGGCAGCCCGACAAGTCCGACACCGCCATCCCGCCGACTGGGCCACCGACGGCCGCGCCGCCGTCGACGGGGAAGCCGCGCCCGGAGTTCCAGGACGCCAGCTGCCCCGACGTGCAGCTGATGTCGATACCCGGCACCTGGGAGTCGTCACCGCAGCTCGACCCGTTCAACCCGGTCCAGTTTCCGATCGCGTTGCTTCTCAACGTGAGCAACCCGATCCGCGAACAGTTCGGCACCGAGCGGGTCGAGATTTACACGGTTCCCTACACGGCGCAGTTCCACAATCCGCTGTCGGCCGACGGGCAGATGAACTACAACGACAGCCGCGAAGAGGGCATGCGGAACACCGTCAAGGCGATGACGGACATGAACAACCGCTGCCCGCTCACCAGCTACGTGCTCGTCGGCTTCTCCCAGGGCGCGGTGATCGCAGGAGACATCGCCAGTGATGTCGGCAACGGCCGCGGCCCGGTCGATGCGGACCTGGTGCTGGGCGTCACGTTGATCGCGGATGGCCGCCGACAGGCCGGCGTCGGTCAGGACGTCGGACCGAACCCGCCCGGCCAGGGCGCCGAGATCACCCTGCACGAGGTGCCGATGATGTCCTCGATGGGGTTGACGATGACCGGCCCACGCCCGGGTGGCTTCGGCACGCTCAACGACCGCACCAACGAGATCTGCGCGACGGGGGATCTGATCTGTTCTGCACCCGATGAGGCGTTCTCGATCGTCAACCTGCCGAGGACGATGGAGATCCTTGGCGGCGGCGCGGGTCAGCCGGTACACGCCATGTACGCCACGACGCAGTTCTGGAATCTCGACGGCAGGCCGGCCACACAATGGACACTGGATTGGACGAAGAGCATCGTTGATAACGCTCCACATCCAAAACATGGCTGACATGTGACCGGGACAGATTTGGCCTGCGCCAGGCGGTCGCCTAACATTAAGAAACAACTAAGACTGGTGATTGACGGATGGGCGGAAAGTCCTGCTCACAGGGCATAGTGGCCCGTGCGGACGGACATCCGCCGTGTGATCAGGGAGCGAAGGTCGACGCCTCGGTAACATCTTGCGGGGTTTCGGGGTTCGCGCGGACGACGGAGTACGGACGGATGCGCCGCGGCGGCCCGACAGTCCACGCGAGAACGTGCGTGGCGACGAGTGTGGTTTTCGACAGGAGAGTGCGATGGGGTTCCATAACCCGTTCATCAAAGACGGACTGATCAGGTTTCCCGACAACGGCAGCCTGGTCCGCCACGTCGAAAAATGGGCGAAGGTGCGTGGAGACAAGCTCGCCTATCGATTCCTGGACTTCTCGACCGAGCGTGACGGCGTCGCACGCGATCTGCACTGGGCCGACTTCGGGACCCGCAACCGCGCCGTCGGCGCACGCCTGCAGCAGGTGACCGAGCCCGGCGACCGCGTTGCCATCCTCTGCCCGCAGAACCTCGAATACCTCGTCGCGTTCTTCGGCACGCTCTACTCCGGCCGGATCGCCGTGCCGCTGTTCGACCCGAGCGAGCCCGGCCACGTCGGGCGGCTGCACGCCGTTCTCGACGACTGCCACCCGTCGGCCATCCTGACCACCACCGAGGCGGCGGAGGGCGTGCGGAAGTTCTTCCGCAGCAGGCCGGCCCAGGAGCGTCCGCGTGTCATCGCCGTCGACGCAGTACCCGACGAGGTCGGTGCCACCTGGGAGCAGGTCGACGTGACTCCCGACACCATCGCCTACCTGCAGTACACCTCCGGCTCGACCCGAATCCCGACCGGTGTGCAGATCACCCACCTGAACCTGGCCACCAACGTGGTCCAGGTGATCGAGGCGCTGGGCGGTGAGGAAGGCGACCGCGGGGTTTCCTGGCTGCCCTTCTTCCACGACATGGGCCTGATCACGTGCATGATCTCGCCGATGATCGGCCACTACGTCACGTTCATGACGCCGGCCGCCTTCGTCCGCCGGCCGATCCGCTGGATGCGGGAGATGGCCCGCAAGGAAGACGACGACACCGGCGGCGTCATCTCGGTGGCGCCGAACTTCGCGTTCGATCACGCCGCGGCGCGCGCCCTTCCCAAGGAGGGCGAGCCGCCGCTGGACCTCTCCCACGTCAGGGCGGTGCTCAACGGCAGCGAGCCGATCTCGGCCGCCACGGTGCGGAACTTCAACACCGCGTTCGGCCCGTACGGCTTCAAACCGGAGGCCATCAAGCCGTCCTACGGCCTGGCCGAGGCGACGTTGTTCGTGTCGACCACCCCGATGGACGAGCCGCCGAAGATCGTCAGCGTCGACCGTGACGCCCTCAACAACCACCGCTTCGTCGAGGTGCCCGCCGACTCGCCGACGGCGGTCGCGCAGGCGTCGGCGGGCAAGGTCGGCGTCGCGGAGTGGGCCACGATCGTGGACGTCGACACCGCCTCCGAGCTGCCCGACGGTCAGATCGGCGAGATCTGGCTGCACGGCCAGAACATGGGCACCGGCTACTGGAACAGGGAACGCGAGACCGCGGAGACGTTCCAGAACATCCTCAAGTCACGCACCAACTCGTCGCACGCCGAGGGCGCGCCCGACGACGCACTGTGGGTGCGCACCGGCGACTACGGCGCCTATTCCGACGGCGACCTTTACATCACCGGTCGGGTGAAGGACCTCGTCATCATCGACGGCCGCAATCACTACCCGCAGGACCTCGAGTACTCGGCGCAGGAGTCGACGAAGGCGCTGCGGACCGGATTCGTCGCGGCGTTCTCCGTTCCGGCCAACCAGCTTCCCGACGAGGTGTTCGAGAATGCCCATGCCGGGCTGAAGCGGGACCCCGACGACTCGTCCGAGCAGTTGGTCATCGTCGGTGAACGGGCACCCGGCTCGCACAAGCTGGAGATGGCGCCGATCGCCGATGACATCCGCGCCGCGATCGCGGTGCGCCACGGCGTAACCGTGCGTGACGTGCTGCTGACC
Organism: uncultured Actinomycetota bacterium; assembly: GCA_963713225.1. Classification (GTDB taxonomy): domain Bacteria; phylum Actinomycetota; class Actinomycetes; order Mycobacteriales; family Mycobacteriaceae; genus Mycobacterium. Next base: position 158,925 of record CAVQLB010000013.1, read on the forward strand.
CCGGCCGGCGCGATCCCGCGGACGTCCAGCGGCAAGATCGGCCGCCGCGCCTGTCGCGCCGCCTACCTGGACGGCAGCCTGCGCAGCGGGAAGGTGGCCAACGCCTTCCCCGATTCAACGGACTGATACTGAAAATGGCTGATACAGAACCGGATTCGCAGAACACAAACGGCACAGAACCTCAGGCGGGCACAGAACCTCAGGCTGGCTTCCAGCTGGCGCCGGAACGCACCGTTGCGCCTCCACGCACCGACATGACCGTCGCGGAGATGCGCGAGTGGCTGCGCAACTGGGTCTCCAACGCCACCGGCCAGTCCCCCGACGCGATCGACGACGCCACCCCGATGGTCGAGCTCGGCCTGTCCTCGCGCGATGCGGTCGCCATGGCGAGCGACATCGAAGACCTCACCGGTGTGACGCTGACGGCCACCGTCGCGTTCCGGCACCCGACCATCGAAGCCCTGGCCACCGTGATCGTCGAGGGCGAGCCCGAGGTCGACGACACCGCCGACGAGTTCGACTGGTCGCGCGACGTCGACAGGGACGACATCGCGATCGTCGGCCTGGCCACGCGTTTTCCGGGGGATATGAACACCCCCGAGGAGATGTGGCAGGCGCTGCTCGAGGGCCGCGACGGGATCACCGACCTGCCCGAGGGGCGCTGGGTGGAGTTCCTCGAGGAGCCGACTCTCGCGGCACGGGTCGCCAAGGCGCGCACCCGTGGCGGGTACCTCAAGGACATCAAGGGTTTCGATGCCGAGTTCTTCGCGCTGGCGAAGATGGAGGCCGACAACATCGACCCGCAGCAGCGGATGGCGCTCGAGCTGACGTGGGAAGCCCTGGAGTACGCCCGCATTCCGGCGTCGGCCCTGCGCGGTGAAAGCGTCGGCGTGTTCATCGGCAGCTCCACCAACGACTACAGCTTCCTGGCAATGGCCGACCCGTCGACCGCCCACCCGTACGCCATCACCGGCACGGCGAGTTCGATCATCGCCAACCGGGTGTCCTACTTCTACGACTTCCGCGGCCCGTCGATCGCCATCGACACCGCATGCTCGAGCTCGCTGGTCGCCGTGCACCAGGGTATACAGGCGCTGCGTAGCGGCGAGGCCGATGTAGTGCTTGCCGGCGGGGTCAACGCGCTGGTCACCCCGCTCGTCACGATCGGATTCGACGAAGTCGGCGGCGTGCTGGCGCCCGACGGCCGGATCAAGTCCTTCTCCCAGGATGCAGACGGCTATGCGCGCTCCGAGGGTGGCGGCATGCTGGTGCTCAAGCGCGTCGCCGATGCCCGGCGCGACGGCGACGAGATCGTCGCGGTCATCGCGGGCAGCGCGGTCAACCATGACGGCCGCTCCAACGGCATGCTGGCGCCCAATCCCGACGCGCAGGCCGAGGTGCTGCGCAAGGCCTACAAGGACGCCGGCATCGATCCGCGCACCGTCGACTACATCGAGGCGCACGGCACCGGCACCATCCTCGGTGACCCGATCGAGGCCGACGCGCTCGGCCGGGTCGTCGGCAGGGGGCGGGCGCCGGACAAGCCGGCCCTGCTCGGTGCGGTGAAATCCAATGTGGGACACCTGGAATCGGCGGCGGGCGCGGCCAGCCTGGCCAAGATGGCGCTGGCGCTGAAGAACGATAAGCTCCCGCCGTCGATCAACTACACCGGCCCCAACCCTTATATCGACTTCGACGGAGTGCACCTCAAGGTCGCCGACACCGTCACCGACTGGCCGCGCTACAGCGGGCACGCCATCACCGGCGTCTCGGGCTTCGGCTTCGGCGGCGCGAACGCGCACCTGGTGCTGCGTGAGGTGCTGCCGTCGGATCTCGTCGAGCCCGAACCCGAACCCGAAGACGTCTCCGACGGAAAGCACGCCGCTCCTGAGGCCGATGCCGTTTACGTCGGCGGGGTTCGGATGGACGAGTACGGCGAGTTCATCCACGACGACGACGACCTGGACGTCGGCGACGAGTTGGGTCAGCACTCCTACGCCACCGACGACCGCGATCCCGAACTGCCCGGCCTGACCGACGAGGCCAAGCGGCTCAAAGAGGTCGCGCTGCAAGAGATGGAAACCGAGGAGCTCGACCGCACACTCCCGTTGTGCCGCTGGCCGTTTCGGCGTTCCTGACCTCCCGTAAGAAGGCGGCCGCCGCCGAGCTCGCCGACTGGATCGACAGCCCGGAAGGCCGGGCGTCATCGCTGGAGTCGATTGGCCGCGCGCTGTCACGTCGCAACCATGGCCGGTCCCGAGCCGTGGTGATGGCGCACGACCACGACGAGGCGATCAAGGCGCTACGGGCGCTCGCCGACGGCAAGCAGAACCCGAGCGTGTACAGCGCCGACGGCCCGGTCACCAACGGGCCGGTGTGGGTGCTCGCCGGTTTCGGTGCCCAGCACCGCAAGATGGCCAAGAGCCTGTATCTGCGCGATGAGACGTTCGCGGAGTGGATCGACAAGGTCGACGCGCTCGTCCAGGACGAGCTGGGGTACTCGATCGTCGAGCTGATCCTCGACGACTCGCAGGACTACGGCATCGAGACCACCCAGGTCACCATCTTCGCGATCCAGATCGCGCTCGGTGAGCTGCTCAAGCATCACGGCGCGAAACCCGGTGCGGTGGTTGGCCAGTCACTCGGTGAGGCCGCTGCGGCCTACTTCGCCGGTGGCCTGTCTCTGGCGGATGCCACTCGCACCATCTGCTCCCGCTCGCACCTGATGGGTGAGGGCGAGGCGATGCTGTTCGGCGAGTACATCCGGTTGATGGCGCTCGTCGAGTACTCCGCCGAAGAGATCAAGACGGTGTTCTCCGACTACCCCGATCTCGAGGTGTGCGTCTACGCCGCACCCACGCAGACCGTCATCGGCGGGCCGCCGGACCAGGTCGACGCGATCATCGAGCGGGCCGAGAAAGAGGGCAAGTTCGCCCGCAAGTTCCAGACCAAGGGCGCCAGCCACACCCAGCAGATGGACCCGTTGCTCGGCGAACTGGCCGCCGAGTTGCAGGGCATCGAGCCGCGACCGCTCACCACCGGCTACTTCTCCACCGTGCATGAGGGCAGCTACATCAGGCCCGGCGGTGAGCCCATCCATGGCGTGGATTACTGGAAGAAGGGTCTGCGGCACAGCGTCTATTTCACGCACGGCATCCGCAACGCCGTCGACAACGGTCACACCACGTTCCTCGAGCTGGCGCCGAATCCCGTTGCGCTCATGCAGGTTGGTCTGACCACCGCGTCCGCCGGACTGCATGACGGGCAACTGATTGCGACGCTGGCCCGCAAGCAGGACGAAGTCGACGCGATGACCGCGGCGATGGCCCAGCTGTTCGTATACGGGCACGACCTGGACTTCCGCACCATGTTTGACCGCGGCGAGTACGCCGACATCCCGCCCACCCGGTTCCGTCGCAAGCCGCACTGGCTCGATGCGAGGTTCGGGGCCGACAGCTCATTGATGATGCCGGGCAACCACGTCGCGACGCCCGACGGCCGCCACGTGTGGGAGTACCTGCCGAAGGGCTTGACAGATCTTGGCGCACTGGTGAAAGCAGCTGCGGCGCAGGTGCTTCCGGAAGCCAAGCTCATCGCGTCCGAACAGCGCGCCGTGCCCGCCGACGGCGCCCGCTTCGTGACTACGATGACCCGCCATCCGGGTGGTGCGAGCGTGCAGGTACACGCCCGCATCGACGAGTCGTTCACGCTGGTCTACGACGCCGTCGTCAGCCGCGACCTACAGGCGGCCGCGCTGCCCACCGCCGTCGGGGCGGGCGCAGCCGTAGTTGCCTCCGCGACCACCGAGGCGCCGCCACAGCAGCCGGGCGAGGACGCTGAGATCCTGTCCGACCACCTGACGCAGGGCGCCAATCTCGGTGCGGGCTTCGAGAAGTGGTCCGCGGATTCCGGTGAGACCATCGGTCAGCGCCTCGGCGCGATCGTCGGTGGCGCGATGGGCTATGAGCCCGAGGATCTCCCGTGGGAGGTGCCACTGATCGAGCTCGGCCTGGACTCGCTGATGGCAGTGCGGATCAAGAACCGCGTCGAATACGACTTCGATCTGCCGCCGATTCAGTTGACGGCGGTCCGCGATGCGAACCTGTACGCGGTAGAGAAGCTGATCGAGTATGCGATCGAGCACCGCGACGAGGTCGAAGAGCTGCACGAGCACCAGAAAACGTTGACGCCCGAGGAGATCGCGGCCGAGCAGGCCGCGGTGCTGGCAGGCGCCGCACCTGTCGCCGCGCCGGAAACATCAACGCCCGCACCGGCTGTGGAGACACCGGCACCCCCGACCGAAGTACCGATCCCGCCGCCGCCGACGAACCCGGCAGGCCCTGATCAGCAGAGCGCGGCCGCCCTTGCCGCCCAGGTGTTGACGCAGGAGGCCGTCACCGAGGCGCTGGGCGCCGACGTGCCGCCGCGGGAAGCCGCGGAACGGGTCACGTTCGCGACGTGGGCGATCGTCACCGGCAAGTCGCCGGGTGGCATCTTCAACGCGCTGCCCGAGCTGGACGACGAGACGGCAGAGAAGCTGGCGGCGCGGCTCACGGAACGTGCAGAAGGCACGATCACCGTTGAGGACGTGAAGAACTCGCCGACGATCGAAGCGCTGGCGAGCATCGTGCGCGAGCATCTCGAGGCCGGTGAGATCGACGGGTTCGTGCGGGTGCTGAGGGCGGCGAAAGAGGGGTCCGACAGCACCCCGGTGTTCGTCTTCCACCCGGCCGGTGGCTCGACCGTGGTCTACGAGCCGCTGCTGAACCGTCTGCCTGCGGACACCCCGATGTACGGCATCGAACGGGTCGAGGGTTCCGTCGAAGAGCGGGCCGCCGAATACGTGCCGAAACTGCTTGAGATGCAGGGCAATGGGCCGTTCATCCTGGCGGGCTGGTCGCTGGGCGGGGTGCTTGCCTATGCGTGCGCGATCGGGCTGCGACGGGCCGGCGCCGATGTGCGGTTCGTCGGCCTCATCGATGCGGTGCGGGCGGGGGAAGAGGTCCCGCAGACCAAGGAGGAGACCAGGGCGCGCTGGGAGCGCTACGCCCGCTTCGCCGAGCGCACGTTCAACGTGCAGGTGCCCGCGATTCCGTACGAACAGCTCGAGGAGCTCGACGACGAGGGGCAGGTCCAGTTCGTCCTCGACGCGGTCAGTCAGAGCGGCGTGCAGATCCCCGGCGGCGTCATCGAGCACCAGCGCACGTCCTATCTCGACAACCGCGTCATCGACACCGCCAAGATCGAGCACTATGACGGCCACGTCACGCTCTACATGGCCGACCGGTACCACGACGACGCGATCTTCTTCGAGCCGCGGTACGCCACCCGCCAACCGGACGGCGGCTGGGGTGACTTCGTGTCCGAGCTGGAGGTCGTTCCGATCGGGGGCGAGCACATCCAGGCGATCGACGAGCCGTACATCGCCAAGGTCGGCGCGCACATGAGCGAGGCCATCAACCGCATCGATGCTGAGGAGAAGCAGGCGAAGTGACCAACAGGACCACCGCGGAACTGCTAGCCGAACTGCGCGAAAAGCTGGAGCTGGCAAAGGAACCCGGTGGCGAGAAGGCGGTCGCCAAGCGGGACAGGAAGGGCATACCGAGTGCCCGCGCGCGTATTCAAGAGCTGCTCGACCCGGGCAGCTTCCTGGAGATCGGTGCGCTGTGCAAGACGCCGGGCGATCCGGATGCGCTCTTCGGCGACGGTGTGGTCACCGGCCACGGCACCATCAACGGCAGGCCGGTCGGCGTCTTCAGCCACGATCAGACAGTGTTCCAGGGCTCGGTCGGGGAGATGTTCGGACGCAAGGTCGCCAAGCTGATGGAGTGGGTGGCGATGGTCGGCTGCCCGATCATCGGCATCAACGACTCGGCCGGTGCCCGCATCCAGGACGCGGTGACCTCGCTTGCGTGGTACGCCGAGTTGGGCCGCCGCCACGAACTGCTCCGCGGCCTGGTGCCCGAAATCTCCATCATCCTCGGCAAATGTGCTGGCGGAGCGGTGTATTCGCCGATCCAGACCGACCTCGTGGTCGCGGTACGCGATCAGGGCTACATGTTCGTCACCGGGCCGGACGTGATCAAGGACGTCACCGGCGAGGACGTCACCCTCGACGAACTCGGTGGCGCCGACGCGCAGGCCCGCTACGGCAACATCCACCAGGTCGTCGAGGACGAGAAGGCGGCATTTCAGTATGTCCGCGACTACCTGAGCTTCCTGCCGCCCAACACGTTCGACGACGCGCCGATCGTCAACCCGGGCCTCGAGCCGCAGATCACCCCGCACGACCTGGAACTCGATTCCATCGTTCCGGACAGTGACAACATGGCCTACGACATGCACGAGATCCTGCTGCGGATCTTCGACGACGGTGACGTATTCGACGTCGCCGCTCAGCAGGGCCAGGCCATCATCACCGCGTTCGCGCGTGTCGACGGCCGGTCGGTCGGGGTGATCGCCAACCAGCCGATGTTCCTCTCCGGCGCGATCGACAACGAGGCGTCGGACAAAGCCGCGCGATTCATCAGATTCTGCGACTCTTACAACCTGCCATTGGTTTTCGTTGTCGACACCCCGGGATTCATGCCCGGTGTCGAGCAGGAGAAGGGCGGCATCATCAAGCGGGGCGGCCGCTTCCTGAACGCCGTTGTCGAGGCCGACATTCCCAAGGTGACGATCACGATTCGCAAGTCTTACGGCGGTGCGTACGCGGTGATGGGGTCCAAGCAGCTGAGCGCCGACCTGAACTTCGCGTGGCCGACCGCGCGGATCGCGGTGATCGGCGCCGAGGGGGCGGCACAGCTGTTGGTGAAGAGGTTCCCCGATCCGACGGCGCCTGAAGTCCAGAAGATCCGCGCCGAATTCATCGAGGGCTACAACCTGAACATGGCCACCCCGTGGATCGCCGCCGAGCGCGGCTTCATCGACGCGGTGATCCAGCCGCACGAAACCCGGCTACTGCTGCGCAAGTCCATGCATCTGTTGCGGGACAAGCAGATCGAGCGCGTACAGCGCAAACACGGCCTGACGCCGATCTAGGTCCAGACCGGCCCTTGCGGGCCAGCCTGGACTGCGTGATCAGTCGAGGTCGAACCGATCGTTGTTCATCACCTTGACCCAGGCCTTGGCGAAGTCCTGGACGAACTTCTCCTTGGCGTCATCGGTTGCGTAAACCTCCGCGAGGGAACGCAGGATCGAGTTCGAACCGAAGACCAGATCGGCACCGGTAGCGGTCCACTTGGGCTCGCCCGAGGCGCCACGATCGCGACCCTCGTAAACGCCCTCGGCCGCCTCGGAGACCTTCCACTCCGTGCCCATGTCGAGCAGGTTCACGAAGAAGTCGTTGGTCAACGTGCCCGGCCGGTCGGAGAACACGCCGTGCTTGGTTTGGCCGTAGTTGGTGCCCAGAGCGCGCAGCCCGCCGACGAGAACCGTCAGCTCGGGTGCGGTCAGGTTCAACATGTAGGCCCGGTCGACCAACAGGTGCTCAGCCGGCGTCTTCTCCCGGCGCGCAGGTAGTTGCGGAAACCGTCGGCCTCCAACTCGAGCACGCCGAACGACTCCACATCGGTCTGCTCTTGCGAGGCGTCGGTGCGCCCCGGCGAGAACGGCACCGTGACGTCGAAGCCGGCGTCCTTCGCCGCCTTCTCGACGCCGCGGTGCCGGCCAGCACGATCAGGTCCGCAAGCGAGACCTTCTTTCCGCCGGATGCCGAGCCGTTGAAGTCCTGCTGGATCTTCTCCAGGACCGGCAGCACCTTGGCCAGTTCGGCGGGCTGGTTGACCTCCCAATCCTTTTGCGGCGCAAGGCGAATCCGTGCGCCGTTGGCGCCGCCACGTTTGTCGGTGCCGCGGAAGCTGGCGGCCGACGCCCACGCGGTGGACACCAGCTGGGATACCGACAGTCCCGATTCGAGGATCTTGGCCTTGAGCGCGGCGACGTCGTCGTCCGAGACCAGCTTGTGGTCGACCTCGGGGACGGGGTCCTGCCACAGTTGCGGCTCGGGGACCCAGGGGCCGAGGTAACGCGAAACGGGTCCCATGTCGCGGTGCAGCAGTTTGTACCACGCCTTGGCGAATGCCTCGGACAGTTCCTCCGGGTGGTCCAGCCAGCGCCGGGTGATGTCCGCGTAGATGGGGCTTACCCGCATCGAGATGTCGGTAACGAGCATGGTCGGTGCCCGCCCCGGTCCGCCGAACGGGTCGGGAATCGTGCCCGCGCCGGCCCCGTCCTTGGCGGTGAACTGCCAGGCACCCGCCGGGGCTCTTGGTCAGCTCCCACTCGAAGCCGTACAGCGTCTCCAGGAAGCTGTTGTCCCACTTGGTCGGGGTGGGCGTCCAGACCACCTCGAGGCCGCTGGTGATCGCGTCCTTGCCCACGCCAGTGCCGAAGGGGCTCTTCCAGCCGAGGCCCTGGAATTCCAGCGGGGCAGCCCTCGGGTTCGGGTCCGATGCCGTCATCCGGGCCCGCGCCGTGGGTCTTGCCGAAGGTGTGGCCACCGACGATCAGCGCAGCGGTCTCCTCGTCGTTCATCGCCATCCGGCCGAAGGTCTCGCGGATGTCTATTGCCGCGGCCACCGGATCCGGTTTACCTTCGGGGCCCTCCGGGTTCACGTAGATCAGACCCATTGTGGTCGCGCCGAAGGGGTTCGCGAGTTGCCGCTCACCGGAGTAGCGCTTGTCGGTGGCCCCCCAGGTGTCCTCCTGCCCGAAGAGGATCTCCTCGGGCTGCCAGATGTCCTCGCGCCCGAAGGCGAAGCCGAAGGTCGGCAGGCCCATGTGCTCGATGGCGCAGTTTCCGGCGAAGACCAGCAGGTCGGCCCAGGAGATCTTCCTGCCATACTTCTGCTTGATCGGCCAGAGCAGCCGACGCGCCTTGTCGAGGCTGGCGTTGTCGGGCCAACTGTTCAACGGGGCGAAACGCTGAGCGCCCTCGCCGCCGCCGCCGCGTCCATCGGCGATGCGGTAGGTGCCGGCGGCATGCCAGCTCATCCGGATGAACAACGGGCCGTAGTGTCCGTAGTCAGCCGGCCACCAGTCCTGCGAGTTCGTCATCAACTCGAACATGTCCTGCTTCAGCGCTTCGACGTCGAGCTTCTTGAACTCTTCGGCGTAGTTGTAGTCCTCGCCCATCGGGTTGGCCTCCGGCGCGTGCTTTTGCAGCACCGACAGGTCCACCTGGTCCGGCCACCAGTCCCGGTTGCTCATTGGTCGGTGGGCCTTGGGAGTGGGCGAGGCGATTACCGGATTCTCGCTCTCGCTCTTGCTGGCGGACGGGGTCTCCGGCGTGGGCGGGCGGCTGTCGGATGTATCAGATGACACAACATTCCTTCCGGGAGTGGGTGAATTCGGGCTGTGATCACGGATGCGATCGCGAAACTTGTGTCGTCGAGCAGTCGGGGCAGGTGCCCCAGTAGATGACCTCGGCCTCGTCGAGGACGAAGCCTTCCAAGACACTTCCGTCGTCAGACGGGACCAGGCAGGGTGCCTCGCCGACGGCACAGTCGACATCGGCGATGACCCCGCAGGAGCGGCAGACGACGTGGTGGTGGTTGTCGCCGACCCGCGACTCATAGCGGGCCACCGAACCGGACGGCTGGATCTTGCGCACCAGCCCGGCCGTCGTCAGCGTGCTCAGCGAGTCATAGACCGCCTGATGGGATACATCGGGGAGATCCGCGCGCACGGCCCGGATGATCGACTCGGTATCCGCGTGCGGATGGGCGTACACCGCCGTCATCACCGCAACTCGAGGCCGGGTGACGCGGAGGTCGACGCCTCGCAGCATCTCCTGGAAGTCCGACGCCGTGGGCACGTCCGGAAGTCTTGTCCCTTTTCTGGAATAAGTCAAGAAACCTAGATGGGGGAGATTTCAAGCCAGTCGTCGACCATGAAGGAGTCGCCGCGGGCCACTACGGTCACCCCTCCGCGGCCCGGATAGTGCGCGGGAATCACCACTGCGCGTCGCCTGGTGGCCTCGGTGAGCACCCGCTTGCGCGTCACCGCGGCGGCCTCGAGGTCCTCGTCGAATGCGCACGGATCGGACGGCCGGTGCAGCTGCAATGGGCTGTGGGTGAGGTCGCCGACGAAGACGGCCGGCCTGCCCGCATCCAGCCACAGCACCGACGAGCCGGGCGTGTGACCGGGCGCTGGCTGCAACCGCAGGGTCTCGCTGATCTGATGGTCGTCGGACCACAGCTCGATCTGCCCCGCCTCTTCGACGGGCAGAATGCTGTCCTCGAATACGGTCCGCGCGGCAGGCCGCGCCTCGGCGTTGTCCGGGTGGAAGAACCGGTAGTCGGCCTCCGGGATGAGGTAGCGGGCATTGGGAAACGTCGGCACCCAGGAATCGCCGTCGCGCTTGGTATTCCACCCGACATGATCGGAATGGACGTGTGTGTTGACAACCACGTCGACGGTTTCCGGCGCGACGCCTGCGCGCTGCAGTGCGCCCAGAAAATCGGTGTCGAGGTGATCAATCGGCGGCATGGCGGGCCGGTCGCGATCGTTGCCCACCCCCGTGTCCACCAGCACTGTCAGCCCGTCGACCTCGATCACCCAGGTCTGGATCGCGATCCGCCACAGCTCGCCGTCCCAGAACGTCGGCGTGTAGTCCACGGCGAGCTCGTGCCAGGCGGACGGAGGTGTCTGCGGGAAGAGGGTGACGGGTAGTTCGTCGACCTGCCACTCGACGACGCGCGTGAGCGCCGCCGTGCCCAACTCGACTCTGTCGGTCACAGTCGAACCCTACGCACCAACCCGGATCTTGTTGGGCTTCCACAGCCCGCTGCGGGTGGCGGTGCCGAGCTCGATCTCGGCGGGCTCGGCGTCGACGATCGTGTCGAACCTGCGCAGCGAACCCCAGTCCCGGCCCCAGTCCCTTGACAGGTAGGTCGCCATCACATGTTGCCGCAGAAGCAGATCGGAGATGCCGAGCAGGCCGCCGTTGAGGCCGTCCTGCCAGGTGTCGGTGTCCTGCTTCTTCGCGGTGTAGTCCGGCGTGATCCGGAACCTGGGCACCTCGGTCACCCCGTTGGCATGCAGCATCGGATGCTGGCACGGGAACGCCATACCCACCGCCCAGTCCATCAGCACCGGCTGCTGCGAGCCGACGTACTCCTGAAGGGACCGCAGTTCGGGGATTCGCGGGGGCGTGACCGCGATCCAGTCCCCCGGGGTCAGCGAACGGTCTTCTGCCACAACACGTACCGCGACGGCGTCCGATGGAATCATGGAGCGGGGGAATCGCAGATTGCGCCACGAAGGCGCGATGGCGATGTCGTCGGGCACCAGACGGCCCGCGGGCACGGGTGCGCCGTTGGGTCCCGGCCGGGCGTACTCCAACTCGACGGGCTGCCCGTCGGTGTGTCCGTTCAGCACGCTGTTTCCCGCGATCGTGCCTGCCGCAGTCACGACAACCAGCGGATGGGCGTCGTCGGGTCGCGGCAGCTCGTACCACGCGGAGGTCAGCTTGCTCTGCTGTTGCGGACCATCGACATAGGTGCCCGCAACCGGCACCCGCACAGGGTCGAGGCCGTAGGGCAGCGGCACAGTTGACCCGTTGACGCCCTCGGACTTCAACTTCGTCGGCGCATCCCAGTCGTAGTCGGTGCCCGATATCGGCAACGTCATCCGGATCGATTCGGCCACAATGTGATCGGGCACGCCGTTCGGCGTGAACCCGACCGGCCCCTCGCCCCCCAGCGGACCCAACGGGCCGTAGTTCCCAGGCAGCGCTGTCGTGAAGCCCGCATTCGGGTCCGGTTCCACGAGTACGTCGTCGGCCAGTCCGCAGCCGCCGCTGAACGTGCGCAGGTTCGCCCACGCGTTGGAGTAGGTCGGGTACTGCCGCACCACCCCTGCGACCATCGATGCGACGAACACCAGCACCATGAAGCCCGCAGCTACGGGAATAGGCGCAGCGGTCAACGCGCTCGCGAACCGGCCCTCGCCGTGGTCGCGGGTAGCGAAGTGCAACCAGAGCGTATACAACGCTGCCATCGCGAAGAGCGCGAAGAAGATTGTGCTGACGGTGATTCCGCCAATCTTCGGCATCGCGTTGTTGAACGGAATGCCGAAGCTCGAGACATACCACCAGCCGTTGGTTGACGAGAAGCACAGCGCCATCAGGAACAGCACCGCCGTCACGACGGTCATCCGGTTGCGCGACCAGCGCAACACCTTCGGTGACACCAGCACCGTCGCGAGCGCCGCCATCGCTGCACCGACCGCGGCGAACAGACCGAAGTGGTGCACCCACTTCGTCGGCGTGAACATCAGGAAGAACATCGTGCCGAAGATGATGCCCATCAGGCGCCACGCGGGTCCGCGTGCGACTCCGGAAACCCGCTTGCGCCGCAGCATGATGAACATGGACGCGAACAGGCTCAGCGCGGTGATCATGAAGCCGAAGCGTCGCGACAACGAGCCATCCACCGTCGGCAGGAACAGGTAGTAGTAGCGCAGGTTCTCGGTGTACCACGCCTGACTCGGGCCGATTTCGGTGCGAATTCTGGTGGCCTCCAAGACCGTTGCCAGCGTCTGGTCGGCGAACACGACCGTCAGGACGACGGTGCCTGCGGCGAGAAGCGGCGCCACCAGCGGCCATGTCCCGACGATGCGATGTCTGCGCACCAGGATTCGCAGCAGCGGACGGCCGCCGGCGAGGAGTGCCGCCACCGCGATCAGCCCCGTCGGCTGAATACCGAGCGTGAACGCGGCGGCAATGACGGCGAGCGCTGCGGGCGTCATGCGGCCGGAGATGATGGCCCGCTCGATCAGCACGTAGGTGATCAGTGCGCCGGTCGCGATCTGGCCCTCTGGCCGCAACCCGTTGTTGAACGGCATCCACGCGGCCATCAGGACAAGGCCTGCCGCCCACATCGCCGGCTTGGACGACGCGACCGCCGGCCCGAGTCGGGGGAGCACCTCGCGGGACAGCAGCAGCCAACACACCAGGGCGGCAATAAGATCCGGCAAACGCATCCAGATGCTCGCGTCGCTGACATGGGTCATCAGCGCCAGCAGGTTGTAGTACCAACCAAACGGATCCTCCGGACTGCCGAACCACCTGAAGTAGTTGGACATGTAACCGGCGTGGTCGGCGACGCGTGCCATGCCGAGGATGTAGCCGTCGTCGGAGGAGTTGGCGCCGATGACGTGCCAGACCAGGAAGGTCCCGACCACCACGACATCGGCGGCGCTGAAGAAGCGCCAGCGTTCCGGGATCAGGCGGTGCATCCTGCGGCCGTCGAGACGGTCGAGTCGCCACAGCGCGACCAGCGCGACGATGGTGGCCACGATGGCCCCGATCATCGCGGCCAGCTTCAAGGGTGTTGGCGTGGTGGAGAATCTGGTGTCGATGGTGGTCGACAGCGATAGCCCGGGCGGTGCGGGCCCGACCAGGTCGGTGAACACGCCGACGATGGAGGGCCGCAGGTTCGGGTCGGCGAACCCGGTGCGCAGTTCCTCGCCTGTCGTCGGATCGGTGAGCCCGACGAACGTGGCGAACGTGCCCGCGTCCGTCGACGCGATCTCGATCCTCGAGCATCCGGGGGTGCCCGCGGCGCCGACCGCCCGGGCCCGCTGCACACTCGCGATCACCACGTTGCGGTCGGTGATGTCCACCCGCTGGGGCGTCACGGTGAGGAAGAGCGCGCTGAGCGTGGCCTGCTTGGCGCGCTTCGGGGCCGTGCCGAGCACCATCCCGCCGCCCGGCGGCATCGACCGGATCACGTCGCATGGCACCGTCGCCGTCATCGACACCGGCGTCTCTGAGATAAGCGGTGCTGTCACGTCATTGAGCTGACCGCTCTGCGGCCAGTTCAGCGTGGCTGTGGTCTGATCGACCGGAAGCAACGGCGTTGCGACCGACAGCACGAAGCCGATCAGGCCCGCGATCGTCGCGACCCAGCGTGTTATCCGGACACCCTGTTCGCTCATGCGCCGACCTCGCAGGCTCGGCCGCCGCATGCGGCGCCCAACATTCGCTCGCAAGCTTCGCTCATGGCAGCGCCCTGATCGGTCCGTTACGGGTCCAGCCCCGCACCGTGACCGAGCCCTGGTCGACGACCGCATCGGGCGCCTCCGACTCGGGCACCAGCCGGTGATAGCGCTCGATGGCTCCCCAGTCGCGGTACCAGTCGTCGCGCAGATAGGACGGCACGCTGTCGGAGCGCAGCAGCGCGCGGGTGATCAGCAGCGGACCGCCGTCCTCGGATGACTGCCACTGGTTCGACGACACCACGGTCTGCTTGAGGTTCGGAAGGATGCGGTACGCCGGAAGTTGGGCCACCCCAAGGTGTTCGGAGAACGGGCGCTGGCACGGGAAGTTCGCAGCGGTGGCGATGTCCATCAGCACCGGGGCCTGCGAACCCATCAGCTGCTGGGCGGTCTCGAGCACCGGCACCCGCGGCGGGGTGAACGCGAACCACTGGTCGGTGGACAGGTTTGGGTCGTCGGCGACGATGCGCGCCACGTTGGCCTCCGGCGGCGCCCAGGCCAGCGGGAAACGCAGGTTGCGCCAGGCCTTCTGCATGAAGATGTCGATGGGTTGTACCTGGCCGAGCGCAGAAAAGGAGCCGTCCGGTCGGTGCACGCCCCACTGCAGCTTGAGTGACTGCCCGTAGTTGAACGAGCGGTCCTCCTCGTAGTACCAGATGGCGCCCGCGGCCGCGACCGTCACCAACGGGCGGTCCGGCGTGCGCGGCGGCAACTCGTACCACGATGAGGTGGCCTTGGCGGCGACCGTGTTCTCGTCGTAGCTGCCCATCACCGGCGTGCGTTCAGGATCGAGCCCGAACGGTAGGAAGACTTTCGAGCCGTTGACGCCCTCGGGTCCGTACCCGCCGCTGGAGCCCGCGGCGTAGCCGACTCCGACGTTCGGCTTGTTGGGGGATCCGTCGGAGTTCACCGTGCCAGGATTGGACATGACGGGCTCGGCGGGCTCCAGGGTGTCGCTTACCCCGTTCGGGTTGAACCCGACGGGTTTCTCACCACCGAGGGGCCCGTACTGACCGAACCGCTGACCCGGAACTGGTTGCAGCAGACCGGCATTGGTGTCGGATTCGACCAGCACGTCGTCGGCCATCGCACAGCTGGTGGCGCTCAGGCCGGACGCCAGCGCTTCGACGTTGGCCTTCGCGGTGGTGTAGACGGGGTAGCGTTGCGCGGCGCCCTTCGCCATCGAGCCCACCTCGAGCACCACCATGATGGTCGCCACCACCAGCAGCGGTGTGGAGGCGAGCGCCCGGTTGCGGCCGGTGTTGGCGACCTCGGTATGTCCGGCGTAATCCATCCGGAAGTGCAGCCACCCGGCGTACAGGCCGGTCGCCATCGCCAGGACAAGGAAGATGAAGGTGACCGGGACTCCGGCGATCACAGGCTGTTTGTCGAACCACGGCACGCCGTAGTTGCCGACATAGAACCACGCGTTGATACCCGATGTCGCCCAGGCCAAGATGAAGAGCAACGCCGTGACATAAATCGCGAGGTTGCGGCGGGTCTGCAGGCCGACGCGGGCGAACACGAACGCGGTGACCGCTCCGAGTGCGCCCGCCAGCCCGGCGAACGCGCCGAACTGCACGGCCCACTTCGTCGGCGTGAAGGTCAGCAGCAGCAGCCCGACGGCGATGGTGCCGATCAGCCGCCATACGGGACCGGATGCGACGCCGGGCAGGTTCCCGCGGCGCAGCAGCACCGAGATCATGCCGAACAGGCAGAGGATCAGCACCAGCACGGCGAAGCGGCGGGTCAGCGATGAGTCGGCGCTGTCCTCGACGGTCAGGAAGTAGTAGCGGAGGAATTCCTGATACCAGGCGATGGTCGGGCCCACGACGTACTTGATGCGGGCGGACTCGGCGACGGTGGCCAGCGTCTGGTCCCGGAACACGACCACGAAGATCAGCGACATCGACGCGGCCAGCGGGGCGATCTGCGCAAGCAATCCGTCGACGGGCCTGCGCGTCCGAATGTTCCGTGCGATGGCACGCGCGCCGACAAGCAGCGGCGCGAGCGCGATCAGTCCCTGCGGCGCGGTCGTGACGCTGAATACGGCCACGATGATCGCGGCCGCCGCGGGCCAGAGCCTGCGGGTGCCGATGGCGTTCTCGACCAGCACCCAGGCGGCGACGGCACCGAACGCGATGAGCGGTTCCGGGCGCAGGCCGTTGTTGAACGGCAGCCATGCCGCGAGGAAGACCGCACCCCCCGTCAGCACCGCGACCCGGTTGACGGATAGCCGCCGACCGAGACGGGGCAGCACGCAGCGGCTGATGATCAGCCAGGTCGCGATCGCCGCCGCCGTGGCGGGCAGTCGCATCCAGACCCCGGCCGTGCTGATCGACGCCATCTGCGCGAGCACGCTCTGGTACCAGTCGAACGGCGCCTCGGTGGCGCCGAAGAAGCGGTAGTAGTTGGTCGGGTATCCGGCCTGGGCGGCCACCCGCGCGATGGTCAGGTTGTAGCCGTCGTCGGATGAGGTGGAGCCGATGACGTGCCACAGCAGCAGGGTGCCCAGCACGCCGATGTCGACGATGATCCTGGGGGCACCTCCCGCTTGCGGGGGAGTGACGATGCCGACCCGGAAGAAACGCCGCCAGGCTGCACGTACCCGTCGGCCCGAGCGCCTATCAAGGACCGCGAGGGCGACGATCGAAGCCAGCACAGAGACGACGCCGAGCACCATGGCGGCCAGCTTCAACACGGTCGGCGTGGTGATGAACCGGGTGTCGACGTCGATGCGCGCGGACAGGCCCGGCGTAGGGGCCACCTTCAGTGCGGTGAAGACACCGGCAATCTGAGGCCTCTTCTCCGGCGCCAGGGTGCCTGCGGCGCCGGGAATCCCGACGAAGTCGGCGCCCACCTGTCCGACGTTGGCCCAGATGTGCAGGGTGCTGCAGCGGCCCGCCACCACCGCTTGGCGTGGGGCGGCCGCGGCCACGGTGTCACGGAAGGCGACAAACACCGCGTCGGCCGTCGCCCGGACAAACAGACCGCCCTTGGTGACTTCGCTGGCTTCCCGCGGCACGGTGGACAGCACAAACCCGCCCTCGGCGGGCAGCGTGGCGATGGCCTGACAGGGGATCGTGACGTCGAGGGCCAGGGGGGCACCGGACACCAGGGGGGCGGTGATGTCGGTGACCATGCCGTCCGGCCCCGGTGCCTGGGGCCAGGCGATGGTGGCGGTGGTCTGCTTGACCGGCAGCAGCGGGATAACCGCACACAGCAGCACCCCGGCGATGCCTGCGACGACTGCGACGAGCCTGGCGATGGAGTACACCCCGGTCCGCTCGGTTTCGTCGCGTGGCACGAGGGTCGATGGTAGGCGACTCATTTAATGACGCAGCGGCGCCGGGCTCCACAAACCGCTTCGCGTGGCCGAACCGAGATCAAGCCGTGCCGGTTCGGCGTCGCGGTAGTACGGCATGAGCTGCTGCAGTTCGCCCCAGTCGCGGAACCAGTCGTCCTTCAGATAGGACGGCACGGTGGTCGCGCGGAACAGCAGCTCGCTGATGCCCAGCGGGCCGCCGCCGACGTTGTCCATCACCGGCGAGTTGGCCTCGGCTCCGAACCGGTCCGGCAGGATGCGCCACTTCGGCACCTCGATGACGCCGTACTGATGGTCGAATGGTCGTTGGCACGGGAATGCCATGCCGACCAGCCAGTCCAGCAGCACCGGGTCCTGCGAGCCGACGACTTCCTGGAGCGATCGAAGCTGCGGAATGCGGGGCGGTGTCAGGGCGATCCAGTGCTGAGGTGACAGGTCGTCGTCGGTGGCGACCAGCCGCACCTGTGTCGCGTCGGTCGGAATTGCGCGCAACGGTGCCCGCAGGTTTCGCCAGGCCGGTGGTGCGCCCGCGTCGGCGAAGCCAACGCCGCCCGTGGGCTCACCGTCGTCGGCTGCCCACTGCACCACCACATCGCCAGGGTCGAAGCGGCCCGCGGCCGACACCACCAGAATCGACGAGGATCGATCGCGCTCGCTCCAGTCGGCGGGCAACCGGTACCACGCAGAGCGCAGCACTGCCGGTTGTTGGGTGCCGCTTCGCCAGCTGCCCATCACCGGCGTGCGGGCCGGGTCGAGGCTGAAGGGCAGTCGGGCCCGGGATCCGTTGACACCGGCCGCGGCGGTGGTGCCGCCCTCGGTGCCCGCTTGGCCGCTGGTCTCGTCCTCGTCGCCCTGCGCGGAGTCGGCGAAGTTGCTCGAGGTGCCCGGCCCCGCGCCCGTCAATTCGTCGGCGGAGACGTTGCTGGGAATGCCGTTCGGGCCGAACCCTGCGGTGGTCGGCCCGCCTAGCGCGTCGCCGACCGGCGCGCCAACGGGCGTCAACATGCCCGCGTTGGGGTTCTCTTCGACCATCACGTAGTCGGCCAGCCCGCACCGCTTGCCGGCGAGCGCCCCGAGGTTGGAGCGGCCGTTCGACCATGCCGGCCACACGTCGGTCATGGCGAGGGTCAGGGTGAGCACTTCGAATACGACGAGCAGCCAGGAGGCAATTGCCAACGGCGACTGGACGATCCGTGCAAGGCGACGCCCGTTTGGATCGGGTGGTGAGCGGTCGTGGCCGTAGAAGTGGAACCAGGCGGCCACCAGCAGGGCAACGACAGCGAGGCCGAGCAGCATGGTGGTGAAGCCGAACCGCCACTCGGGGAACTGGTTCGACCATGGCACGCCGAAGTTGGAGACGTACCACCAGCCGTTGACGCTGGCGAACGACAAGGCCATGACGAACAGGACCGCGGCGGCGAACATCGCGCGGTTGCGCCGCGATTTCATCGCCGCTGCGGTGACCGCGACCGCGGCCAGCGCGCCGAGAGACCCCGCGAGCCCCGCGAACACCCCGAAGTGGTGCGTCCATTTCGTCGGAGTGAACATCATCGCGAGGAACGAGATGATGGTGATGCCGATGATGCGTCGGCTCGGCCCGGCCGCCGTGCCCGGAATCCTGCCCTTGCGCAACGTCATCGCCACCGAGACCGCCAGCGCCAGCAAGAGGGTCAGCACACCGAACCGCCGTGCGACCGACCCGTCGGGGGTGGCCATGAAGAGCCGTTCGTAGCGGATGTGTTCGTCGAACCAACTCAGGCTCGGCCCGACCGCGGACTTGAACGTACTGGCCTGGATCTCCGCGGCGAACGTCTGGTCGCGGAAGATCAGGAAGATCGCCACGGTGCAGGCGGCAAGCACGGGCGCCAATAGCGCCAGATAGCCGAACCGCGAGGTATGGCTGGCCACAATGGTTTTCAGCGGCCCGACGGCGACCAGCAGCGCTCCGACCGCGGCGATGCCCGTCGGCCCGGAGAACAAGGTCAGTGCTCCGATGATGATCGCAATCGCCACCGGAAGCACTCGGCTGGTGGCCACACCGCGCTCAACCGAGCACCAGGTGAGCAGAATGCCAAGCGCGATGATGGGTTCGGGGCGCAGGCCGTTGTTCAGCGGCAGCCAGAAGGCCAGGAACATGCCCGCCGCCGTCCACTTGGCGGCGGGATTCGTCTTGACCGCATGCCCGAGTCGCGGGATGACTTCCCGGCTGATCACCCACCAACAGGTCAGTGCCATCAGCAGAGTGGGGAGCCGGACCCAGACGCTGTTGGTGCTGACGTGCGCCCACAGCGCCAGCAGGTCGTAGTACCAGCCGAAGGGCGCCTCCGGGGTGCCGAACCATCGGTAGTAGTTGGCCATATAGCCGGCGTGCTCGGACACCCTGGCCATCGTCAGGATGTAGCCGTCGTCGGAAGTGTTGGCGCCGACGAAGTGCCACCACGCCAGAACCGCGATGACGAGCACGTCCAGTGGCCGGATCGTCCACCACCGCGGTGGAAGGAAGCGCCGGTGCCGCATCCCGTCGGCGGAGTCCAGCACATGCAGGGCGCCCAGCGCGATCACCGTCATCGCCAGTCCGACGGCCATCACGACGAGCTTGAGGAGCGTCGGCGAGGTGCTGTACCGAGAATCCAGGGTTGCCGATAACGTCATTCCCGGTGGTGCGGGCCCGGCCAAATCGGTGAACACGCCCACGATCTGGGGCCGGAAGTCGTAGCCGCTGCGCTCCCCGCGAAGGGGCTGGCCGGGATCGTCGGTGTCGGGACCCATGACGAGGCCGACGAATTCGCCGGTGACCCTGTCAGCCTGCGCGGTGAACGTCAGCTTCTCGCATGCGGGGCTGAGCACCTGGTTCAGCGGCGCGCTGACCACTGGGGTGTTGCGGACGATGACGAGCAGATCGTTGTTGACGCGTTCGATCAGCAGGCCACGGTCGACGGCCTTGGGCGCCTGTTTGGGAACCGTGGACAGCAAGACCGTCTTGCCCGTGTTCTGCGGACCTGCGAGACCGGCGGCCGCGGAGCACGGCACGCTGATGGTCAGGTCGGTGGCGACATAGCCGATCAGCGGTGCGTCGACGCTCTGTAGCACCCCGTTCTGCGGCCAGTTGAGCTGCGCGGTCGTCTGCTCGACCGGCAGGAACGGAGTAGCCAGCGCCAGCGCGGCGCCGAGCAGCCCGGCGATGATGGCGACGAGCCGCGCGGTGCGGTGATTGGCTCCCACCACCCGGTCTTGGACCACGGGGCTTGATGGTAATTGGCCGGGTTGCGGCGGCGTCTCGATGGCCATCAGCCGCCCTCCGGCTTCCGGATGGCCAACACGAACGGTCCGATGTCGGAGACGCTGAACCTGGGGTCATCGAACAGTGCGGCGTCGAGCGCCACCTGGTAGCGGCGGACGTTGGGCTGGTTGGGGTAGACGTCGGAGGCCAGACGCAGCGTGTAGTTGTCACCCGAATCCCCCGCGCCCCCGCGACGCATGAGGAACACCGTCGGCGGTTCCCACGGCAGCTTGTCGAGGTCGTCGATGAACTGATCGGCGCGTTCCAACGTCGCCCAGTGCTCGATCGCGGCCGCCCGTTTCTCGAACTGCGCAAGCGGGTTGGCGTAGTGCGACGTCAGGCCCTGGAAACCGTAGTACGGGTAGTAGGACAGGAAGCTGTAGTCCGCGGTCAGCACCACCGTCTCGCTGCGAGGCCGGCCGGTCACCTCTTGAATCCTGGCGTCGATCTCCGCGGTAGTACTTCTCGGCGCCGGGCGGACGGCGATCGGCCCGCTGACCGTAGCCGTCGGTGTCGGTGTAGGCGACGACGATGTCGGACCGCAACACGTCGGGGATGTCCTGGGCGAATGTCATGGCGCCGAGCGCGCCGACCGCGCCAGCGGCGACCACGATCCTGCGCCCGGTTTCGGGGCTGTACCTACGCGCCACCGCGAGGGTGAGTTCGAGGAATCCGAACGCGCCCGCCGCGGTGAGCAGAACGGTCAGCGTGGGAGCGAGCCGGAACGACAGCAGCGTGGTGCCTGCCAGCGTGGTGAGCATCGACAACAGCGACCAGGCGTAGACGGCGAGCACGCCGAACGCCAGCCCGGCCGCCCGCGTCGAGCTGCGGGCGCGCAACCACCAGCCACAGGGTGCCGACCATGCACAGCGCACCGAGAAGCGTGAACTCGAGCATCGGGAAGGACGAGCTGCGCGCCGTCGGGCGGCAGGTAGTGCTGCGCCGTGCCCGAATCGGCGGGGGATCCGCCTGCCGCGGCCAGAAGGTATGGCAGCCAGCCGACCAGCGCGATTGCCAAGGCGATCACCGCGATCACCCCGAGCCGCAACAGCGGTTCGGCGCTGCGCCTCGCGAGCGCCAGTGCCACCGCCATGATGGCCACCGTGAACGCGGCGTAGGCCAGCAGCAGTGTGTAGGACAACGCGGCGATCCCGAGGAAAACGCCGACGGCGACGACGGCAGCCCAGCCGCCGCCCCGCGTTCGGCCGCGGAGCCCGGACCACGCCAGCACCAGGACCGGGGGCAGCAGCACAGTGATGACGGCGGCGTAGGGCTCGGCGGGCGAGTACGCCAGCGCCGCGGCGGCCGTCGCGGTCGACACGATCAGCGCGTACTCGAAGCGAATCATGTTCGCCCACAGCACGAACGCCACCACGATCGCGATGGCGATCGACGTGATCGCCCACGGCTTGAACATCTCCCACGCCGGTGTGCCTGTCGCCGCTGCCATCCGGCCGCCCAGCCAGAACCAGCCGGCGGGGTAGAAGGGCGGCAGGCCGAAATACGTCATGTCACGCAGCGCGGCGGTATCGGTGAGGCGGGTCAGGTACTCGGTGCGGAACTGTTGGTCGACGGAGATGCCGAACAGGTAGAGCTTGGTGGCGGCCAGCGGCATGCCCAGCGTCACGACCGAGAACGCGGGCAGAAAAACCAGTGCACCGGCGCGCGCGGCCAGTCGACGTCCGCGCCGCCACAGCCAGCCCGATGCGAACAGCCCTGCCAGACAACCGAACTGGCCGACGGTCGTCAGTGCGTGCAGCTGGTTGGAGGAGTTGTAGGCGGGCCATTCAACGCGGTCGATCGCGACCAGCGAGACGGCGGCGACGATCACCGCCACCACGACTGCAATCGCCATCTGGCCGAGCACGGCCAGCGCGCCACGCATCATCGACCCGGGGGATCTCAGATGGGGAGCTTGCGGAAGATGGGCCGCGGAACGTGCCGCAATACCATCATCACGTACCTGAACGCTCCCGGCGCCCATACCAGTTCCTTGCCCTTGGCCGATGCCGTGACCGCCAACTCGGCGACGTACTCCTTGTCCACTGTGAGTGGCGCTTCTTTCATGTGTGCGCTCATCCGGGTGCGCACCTGCCCCGGACGGATGACCAGGACTCGAACCCCGAACTCCCGCAATGCTTCCCCGAGTCCGAGGTAGAAGCCGTCGAGTCCCGCCTTGGTGGATCCGTAGACGAAGTTGGAGCGACGCACCCGTTCACCGGCCGCCGAGCTCATCGCGATGATCTGGCCGAAACCCTGCGCCCGCATCTTCTCACCGATCAACACGCCGACCGAAACCGCGGCCGTGTAATTGATTTCGGCGATCTGCACCGCCTTGCGCTGGTTCTGCCACAGCTCTTCGGCATCGCCGAGCAGGCCGAACGCCACGATGGCCACGTCGACATCACCACCGGCGAATGCCGCGTCGACCATCGCGGGATGGCTTGCGGTGTCGATGCCGTCGAAGTCGATGAGCTCCACAGACTTGGCGCCTGCGTTCTTCATCTGCGCGACGGCGTCGTCCCGGCCGGGGTCGTCGGGCAGGCATGCCAGCACCACGCGTGCCGCCGCGTTACGCAGGTAGCGCGTGCAGATCGCGAGCCCGATCTCGGATGTCCCGCCGAGCAGCAGGATGGTCTGTGGATTGCCCGTGGCATCGAACACCATCTACAGGAGCTCCAAACGTCGGGCCATGTCCGAGGCGAAGACGCCGTCGGGATCGACCTTGCGGCGCACCGCGATCCATTCATCGATGCGTGGGTACATAGCGTGAAACATCTCGGCGGTGGTCCGGTTGTCCTTCGCGGTATACAGCCGGCCCCCGAATTCGAGCACCCGCTTGTCGAGGCCGTTGAGAAACTCGTTGAGTCCGGGCTTGATCTGGAAGTCCACGCACACGTTCCAGCCGGGGATCGGGAAGCTCAGCGGCGCCTTGTTGCCCGGACCGAACAGTTTGAAGACGTTGAGGAACGAGTAGTGCCCCGACCGCTGGATGTCGTACATGATGCCCTTGAACGCCTCGACCGCCTCGGTCGGTACGACGAACTGGTACTGGCTGAAACCCACTGAGCCATAAGCCCGGTTCCACTCGCCGATCATGTCGAGCGGGTGGTAGAACTGCGTGAGATTCTGCGCCTTGCCGCGATAGGTCTTGCCCGTCCGGTACCACAGCTCGGTCATCGCTCCGAAGATGTATTTGTTGCCGAGACCGTTGGGGAAGATGTCCGGTGCGGTGAAGAACTGCGGCGCATCGAACTTCAACGGGTTGGCGCGCAGCTTGTCGGGCAGCTGGTCGATGGTGGCCAGCGAGCCGCGGGATATCACTGCGCGGCCCAGCTTGGGTGGGGCACTGATGGCGTCGAACCAGGCGCTGGAGTAGGTGTAGTTCGACTCGCTGCCGTCGCTGTGGAAGGCGATCGTCTCGTCCAGGCCCGCGGTGACGTCGCCGTCGGCGATGAAGTAGGCGGTTTCCGTGGGGGTCATCGCGATCGTGACGCGCAGGATGATTCCGGTGAGCCCGTTGCCGCCGACCGTCGCCCAGAACAACTCGGAGTCGTCGCCGTCCGGCGTCAGGTGGCGTATCTCGCCGTCGGCCGTCAGCAGCTCCATCGATCGCACGTGGTTGCCGAAGCTGCCCGCGCTGTGATGGTTCTTGCCGTGGATGTCGCAGGCGATCGCCCCGCCCACGGTGACCTGGCGGGTGCCCGGCAGCACGGGTACCCACAATCCGAGTGGCAGCGCCGCCCGCATCAACTGGTCGAGGTTCACCCCCGCATCCACGTCGACGAGGTGGCTTTCGCGATCGATCGAGTGGATCTGGTTCAGCGCCGTCATGTCGACGACCAGGCCGCCGCCGTTCTGGGCGTTGTCCCCGTAGGACCGGCCCAACCCCCTGGCGATGACGCCGCGGGTGCCACCATCGGCTGCCCGCGCGACGGCCTTGGCGATCAGTTCCCGGTCGCCGGTCGACAGCACCTGAGCCACCGATGGGGCGGTGCGGGCCCAGCCGGTGAGGCGTCGTGTGGTGGTCGGAAACATCGTGACGAGGGTACCGTGCGGTCCCCGCGGCTCATCTAAAGCGGAATATCACCGAGCGCTGCACGATGAAGTTGATGACCGTTGCGGTGCCCTGGGCGATGACGAACGCCACCGGCACCCGCCACGGCTGGTTCTCGAACTGCATGTAGAAGACGTAGTTGATGCCGACCTGCACGGCGTAGGTCAGCGCGTAGAGCGCACACACCGCGATGAAACGGGCCCTGCTCGGCGGCGCCTGGAACGTCCAGCGGCGGTTGATCAGATATGCCGTGGTGGTGCCGGCGATGAAGCTGATCGTCTTGGCCACGTTGACGTGCAGTCCGGCCCACAACAGCAGGACATACAGACCGAAGTCGACGATGGCCGACAGGCCGCCGGTGACGAGGAACCGCCACAACTGCGTGGTGAGGCGCAGGTTCGGCTGCATCGGAGGCTCGGCCACCCGGGCAGCCTACTCAGATGGGTGGCGGGCTTTGTCTGACACCGAAACTTGAGCCGCTCCTCGGCCTAAACTTCCGCCGTGTTCTCCGAGACGCGATATGCGATGAACGGGGACTTGCGCGTCGCCTATCGCGCGTCAGCCCCTGGCGCTCGCGACATCGTGCTCGTCCCGGCGTGGTTCAGCAACTGTGAGGACTTGCCTGAGCAGCCGTCTCTTCGAGGGTGGGCCGAGGCGATGACATCGCTCGGTCGACTGATTTTCTTCGACCAGCCGGGCACCGGAGCGTCTGATCCCGTCACGTCGGGTGCGCTGCCGACGTTGGAGCTATGGGCCGACAGCATCACCGCGGTGTTGGACGATCTCGGGAGTCGTGAAGCGGTCCTGGTCGCAATGGCTGGCGCGCTCGCGACGGGGGCTCTGTTCGCGGCGACACATCCGACTCGCGCAGCCGGGCTGGTCGTGCTGGAGGGCTATGCGGATCCGATGGCTGAGCTCAGCGCGGGACCCACACCCGAGCAGACCGCTGCCGCCATCGCCGCCATGTGGGGCACCGGGGAGATGCAGCATGTCTTGAATCCGGACATGCCGTGGAACGAGGAGATCCGTTCAGGGTGGGCACGCTATGAACGCCTGGGAGCAAGCCCAGGTACCGCTGCCCTCATGATGTCTCTGCTGGCCGAAACGGACGTGCGCGCGTTGCTTCCCACAGTCCGTGTCCCGACACTCGTTCTCCATCACACCGACGACCCCTTTATCCCGCAGAAGTGGGGCAAGGACGTCGCTGATCGCATACCGGGCGCGAAATACGTTGAGCTCCCAGGGCGCAACGTTTTCCACTTCGTCGAACCTGACTGGCGCGCGTCCTTCCAGGAAATCGCCGCGTTCCTCACCGGCCAGCAGGCTGACGTGGCCGGTGATCGGGTTCTCGCCACGGTGTTGTTCACCGACATCGTGGACTCGACGCGCCGGGCCGCCGAGATCGGCGACCGTCACTGGCATGCGTTGCTGGATGCGCACGATGCCGTCGTCCGGGCGCAACTCGTTCGTTTTCGAGGCCGTGAGGTGAACACGTCGGGTGACGGGTTCCTGGCGATGTTCGACGGCCCGCAGCGTGCGATCCGCTGCGCCATGGCGATTCGCGACGCGGTGCAAGCGCTCGGCATCGAGGTGCGCGCCGGACTGCACACCGGCGAGTGCGAGGTCCGCGGCGATGACATCGGCGGGATCGGCGTGCACATCGGAGCGCGCGTCAGCGCACTGGCCGGGCCGAACGATGTGCTGGTGTCCAGCACGCTGCGCGACCTGGTGATCGGATCAGGCCTTGAGTTCGACGACCGCGGCGTTCACCAACTCAAGGGCGTGCCCGGCGAGTGGCATCTGTTCGCCGCCGCCGGCTAGAACCGGAAATCCGCCTGCTCGGCGTGCTTACACTTCCGCCGTGTTCTCGGAGACGCGCTATGCGATGAACGGGGATTTGCGCGTCGCCTACCGCGCGTCCCGCGAAGGTCCCCGCGACATCGTGATCGTCCCGAGCTGGTTCACGTGCTGTGAGGTCATTCCGGAAATGCCGTCGATCCAAGGGTGGATCGAGGCGATGACATCGCTCGGTCGGCTCATCTTCTTCGACCAGCCGGGCATGGGAGCGTCCGATCCCGTTACGCTGGGCGCGCTACCGACCTTGGAGCAATGGGCCGACAGCATCACCGCGGTACTGGACAATCTCGGGAGTCGCGAAGCGGTTCTGGTCGCATTCGGCGGCGCATTACACGCGGCGCTGTTCGCGGCAACACATCCGTCCCGCGCAACCGCGCTGGTCGTGCTCGAGGGGTATGCACATCCGCTTAGTGAAAGTCCTGGGGGTCTCCCGCCCGAGGAAGCCGTCGCGATGTGGGGGACGGGGGAGATCCAGCATCTCTTGAATCCGGACATGCCCTGGAACGAGGAGATCCGGGCAACGTGGGCTCGCATGGAACGTCTGGGGGCAAGCCCAGGAACCTTTGCTCTCATGATGCCGCTCGTGGCTGAAATGGATGTGCGGGCGCTGCTTCCGGCAATCCGCGTGCCCACCCTAGTCGTCCACCACACCGACGATGCGACGATCCCACCGGAGTGGGGCGAGTACGTCGCCGATCACATACCGGGCGCGAAGTACGTCGAGCTCCCGGGGCGCAACCTTCACCACGGCGTTGAACCGGGATGGCGCGCGTCGTTTCAGGAGATCGCCCAATTCCTTACTGGCGAGCATCCCGACGTAGCCGACGACCGTGTTCTCGCCACGGTGTTGTTCACCGACATCGTGGACTCGACGCGCCGGGCCGCCGAGATCGGCGACCGCAACTGGCATGCGCTGCTTGACGCGCACGACGCAGTGGTCCGCGCACAGCTCGCTCGATTCCGAGGCCGCGAGGTGAACGCCACCGGCGACGGCTTCCTCGCGATGTTCGACGGCCCGCAGCGAGCGATCCGCTGCGCCATGGCGATCCGCGACGCGGTGCAGGCGCTCGGCATCGAGGTCCGCGCCGGACTACACACCGGCGAATGCGAAATCCGCGGCGACGACATCGGCGGCATCGCCGTGCACATCGGCGCGCGCGTCAGCGCGCTCGCCGGACCCAACGACGTGCTCGTATCCAGCACGCTGCGCGACCTCGTGATCGGGTCAGGACTCGAATTCGACGACCGCGGCGCGCACCAACTCAAAGGCGTACCCGGCGAATGGCATCTCTTCGCCGTCGCGTCTGGGCGAACGACATAGTCATCGTGCACGGTGAGCAGCGCGTGGCTTGCTGTATCCGGGTTTGTTGTTGTGGTGTCGGGGCAGTCAGGCTCCTACGACAGGCAGTTTCCGGACACGTCGTAGTTGTTCGCATTAAATACGTCGGCAGAACCCATTTTGACCAGTTGTCCGCATACCCCTACCACGGTGTTGCGAACCCCGAATAGCGGACTCAACCACGTACCGTACGTGTAGCCTCGGGTGCCATCGTCGTAGTAGGTAGTGACCTTGTTCGACACGTTGCTGCCGACGGCGACCAGGTTGGTCCCCTCACCGTGTGCCAACGCGGTGCCGTTAATTGCCATCACCAGATTGTCATGGTCGTCGGTAGCCGGGTATGTGTTGGTTTTTAGGAACCCTGCCGTGCCGTCGAGTGCGAACACCGTGTTCCCGGACCTGTTAAACCCATCCGCCGTGGCCGTGGCAGGCCGGAACACGCTGATCGCCAACGCCTTGTTGTCGTTGGACGCATTGGCCTGCGCACCGGTGGCCGAGTTGTCGCCGATTCCTACCGGGTCACCGGGGCCACCGTCGAAGGAGATACCCGGGGCGGCACTGGCCGTGCCCGCTCCGATCATCCCCGCCACACCAACTCCGGCGGCCAGCGCCGAGCCGACCACAATCCTGCGAATAGATGGTTCCTTGAACATAGATGTCCTTTCTCAATGATCGCGAGCGTGACCGCTGGCATCACCGATGCTCGCGGCCAGCCGATCAGGCGGATTCAGTAGTGCACTACTGCACTTTGGCGAGGCACTCTAACGAACTACTGCAGTCGAGGCCAGGGGAGGCAGCGGATCAGGGCTCGAATTCGACGACCGCGGCGCTCATCAACTCAAGGGCGTACCCGGCGAATGGCATCTCTTCGCCGTCGTATAGCTCTTGCGCACCAGGTGTTTCGC
This sequence comes from uncultured Actinomycetota bacterium, assembly GCA_963713225.1. Taxonomy (GTDB): domain Bacteria; phylum Actinomycetota; class Actinomycetes; order Mycobacteriales; family Mycobacteriaceae; genus Mycobacterium. Next base: position 187,692 of record CAVQLB010000013.1, read on the forward strand.
ACTTCAGGTTCGACGCACATGGCGGCCCGGCGTCGGCACCCCAGCGGGTGTCTACCCGAGAAGAACCCCAGCGTGCCCGGTCACGGAACGCTATCCCACTCCTCGTCGGCTACATCGGCGATGCAGTGGTAGGCGATCACCGGAGTTCCAGGCTGCGCCACGCCGCCGAAAACGTTGAGGCAGGGGCCGAGGGCACTCGTGAGCTGACCGTTGATCTGAGGATTCCAACGCTGGTTGTTCGCATTGGTCTGACAGGGCAAGAGGATCACCGGGGTGTTATCCGCTGCGTCGCTGATATTCACGCAATTCCCGGGGAAGGCCACGCTCTCGATCTGACCGGCAGAGTTGAAAACCCAGAACTGGGACTTCGACCCATCGCAGGGGTTGACCATCGTCGCGGTGTTGTTCCCACTCGGGCCGTCGAGACACCAGTTGCCCAATCGGCTCTTCAACTGGACCGGGTCGGCGGCACTCACCACACCGGCGCTTAGCAGCGCGGCACCGAACACCGCGCCGACTCCGACAAGGGCCCGGCGCACACCGCCGATCAACCGCGATTCATGCATTTCAGCTCGTCCTGGTCCACGTCACGCTACCCCTCTCTACCGGCAGCTATGGCAATTCCGCCGACCCGTCCGACAGCCGTGCCTCCAACCGCCTTCGCGCCGGACGCGGACGTGGCGACCGCGGCGAACTGATCGAACATATGAGCCGAGCTCCCGCGACGCCGGACCCGAACCACCAGCTCACGCCGAGCCTGTGGATGGCATTACGACTGTGGATAACTTGCTCTCAGTGAGCTAAAGGGTTGCCGAACCGGCCACGGCCCGGTTCGGTGTATCGACGACACCCGGAAGGATTCGCAGTGACCGAACCGCGAAGAGACAACGTGCTGATCGTGCATTGGCACGACCTCGGCCGCTATCTCGGTGTCTACGGCCATTCCGGCGTGTCCAGCCCCCGGCTCGACCAGCTCGCCGCTGAGGGCATTCTGCTGACCCGCGCACACGCCACCGCACCGTTGTGCTCGCCGTCGCGGGGGTCGCTTTTCACCGGGCGCTACCCGCACAACAACGGGCTGCTGGGGCTGGCCCATCATGGCTGGGAGTACCGCGCCGATGTCCGGACGTTGCCGCAGATCATGTCCGAAGTAGGTTGGTATACAGCGCTTTTCGGCATGCAGCACGAGACATCCTATCCGGCGCGGCTCGGTTTCGACGAGTTCGACGTCTCCAATTCCTACTGCGAGTACGTGGTGGAGCACGCGACGCAGTGGCTCACCGACACGCCGCCGGAGCCGTTTCTGTTGACCGCGGGCTTCTTCGAGACCCACCGCCCATACCCGCCGGACCGCTACCTGCCGGCGAACCGGGATACCGTCTCGGTCCCCGGGTACCTGCCTGACACCGACGACGTCCGCCAGGACCTGGCGGAGTTCTACGGCGCGATCTCGGTCGCGGATGCCGCAGTGGGGCAGCTGCTCGACACGTTGGCCGCCACCGGTCTGGACCGCACCACCTGGGTGGTGTTCATGACCGATCACGGCCCGGCGCTGCCCCGCGCCAAGTCGACGCTGTACGACGCGGGCACCGGCATCGCCGTCATCGTGCGCCCGCCCACCGACAGTGGCCAAGCGCCGCGGGTCTATGACGATCTGTTCAGCGGTGTGGACCTGGTGCCCACATTGCTGGAGCTGCTCGGGCTCGAGGTGCCTTCCGACGTCGACGGAATGTCGCATGCCGACAACCTGCGCACCACGTCCGGCAGGGACAAGCCCGTCCGTTCCGAGGTGTACACCACCAAGACGTACCACGACTCGTTCGATCCGATTCGGGCCATCCGCACGAAGGAATACAGCTACATCGAGAACTACGCGAACCGGTCCCTGCTCGACCTGCCGTGGGATATCGCCGACAGCGCGCCCGGAAGAGCAGTCGCGCCCTTCATCGGCGAGCTGCGTCCGGAACGGGAACTGTACGACCTCATCGACGACCCCGACGAGTCGCACAACCTGCTCGGCCCGGATGCGACGGATAAGGCCGAGGCGATCGCCGACGACCTCGCGCTGCTGCTCAACGACTGGCGTCTGAAGACGAACGACGTCATTCCCTCCGAGTTTGCGGGCACCCGCATCTCCGAGCGCTACACCGAGACATATCAGAGCGTCCACGGCCCGTCGGTGACCAGCCGGTCGGGGATCGCCGCCGACCGCGGCATCGAAGAAGAACACGGTTAGGTGGAGCGATGGCATCCTCGGCATATCTGGTACTCGCGTCGCAACGCAGCGGCAGCACGCTTCTCGTCGAATCGCTTCGGGCCACCGGCGTGGCCGGCGAACCTGGCGAGTTCTTTCAGTACCTGCCCACCACCAGTCAATCGCCGCAACCGCGTCAGTGGTTCGAGGGCGTCGAAGACGAGTCGATCCTGCGCCTGCTCGATCCGCTGGACGAGGGCAGGCCGGAGCTCGCGCCGCCGGAGATCTGGCGTGATTACATTCGCACGGTGGGCCGGACGCCCAACGGCATCTGGGGCGGCAAATTGATGTGGAATCAGACGCCGTTGTTGCTCCAGCGCGCCGACAGGCTGCCGGATCGCTCCGGCGACGGGCTGCTTACGGCGATCCGCGACGTCCTCGGCACCGATCCCGTCCTCATCCACGTCTACCGTCCCGACGTTGTGTCGCAGGCGGTTTCATTCTGGCGGGCGGTGCAGACGCGCGTCTGGCGTGGTCGGCCCGACCCGAGGCGGGACTCCGCGGCCGAATACCACGCCGGGGCCATTGCCCACGTCGTCACCATGCTGCGCGCACAGGAGAAGGGCTGGCGGGCGTGGTTCGACGAGGAGAACATCAGCCCGATAGAAGTCTCCTATCCCGTGCTGTGGCGCAACCTCACCCAGATAGTGGGCACCGTGCTCGAAGCGCTGGGGCAGGATCCGCAACTGGCGCCCGCGCCGGTTCTGGAGCGTCAGGCAGATCAGCGGTCCGACGAATGGGTGGACCGTTACCGGGCCGAGGCAGAGCAGAAGGGCCTGCCGACCTGACTGTCCCTCAGCCCACTTGGGCCACCACGAAGACGCGGCGGAACGGGAAGAACGTCCGGCCGTCCGACCGGACGGGGTAGGCGTCATCGAGTAGCGGTATGAGCTGCTGCCGGAACTGCTGCCACGACTCTTCGGACAGTCGATCGATCACCGGCCGCAGCGCAGTGCCGGTGATCCACTCCAGAACCGGATGTTCGCCGCTCAACTCATGGACATATGTCGTCTCCCATGCGTCCACCCGGCACCCAGCGTCGGAGAGCATGCCCGCGTACTCGGCCGGTGGGTTGACCACCTTGCCCTCCCGGAACGGCATGTCGCGCAACCTGTTTGCGAACGGCTCGCGGCGGGACACCTCACGCACGGCCTCGTGGGACGGTGCGTTGAAATTGCCCGGCATCTGCACCGCGATCCACGAACCCGGCGACAGCGCACCCGCCCAGCGAACCAGCAGTTCGGCGTGCTCGGGCACCCATTGCAGAGTGGCGTTGCTGACCACCACATCGGTGTCGGGCTGCGGTTCCCAGGCCCGGACGTCACCAACCTGCGCGTCCACCCCACGCTCCCTGGCGGATTCGACCATTTCCTCAGAGCTGTCCCACGCCTCGATCGCCGCGTCGGGCCAACGCTCGGCGAGCGTGGCGGTGAGATTGCCTGGGCCGCAGCCCAGATCGACAACTCGGCGCGGATTCTCTGCACCCACTCGCGACAACAGATCGAAGAACGGTCGACCGCGCTGGTCGGCGAAGCTGAGATAGGCGTCGGGGTTCCACATGCAAGACAGTGTTACACCGACACACTCGGCACTCACAGGCTGTTCGCAGCGGTGGCCCAGCCCGCCGGACAGCAACGCACGGCACGGTGATCGGCATGACTGCCAACGTCGACAGGCGCGCGCAGATCGCGCTTTTCGCGCTGGTGGCGGCCACCGCGGCGCTGTATCTGTTGAACCTGTCGGCGACGGGATACGGCAACCTGTTCTACGCGGCCGCGGCGCAGGCCGGCTCACACAGTTGGTCGGCGTGGTTCTTCGGATCGCTGGATTCGAACAATTTCATCACCGTCGACAAGCCGCCTGCTTCGTTGTGGGTGACCGGATTGTCCGTGCGCTTGTTCGGTATGAACAGCTGGTCGGTGCTGGCGCCCCAGGCGTTGATGGGTGCGGCGGCAGTGGCGGTGCTCTACGCAGGAGTTCGTCGGGCATTCGCTGACACTCGCGGGGCGACACTTGCCGGACTGGTTGCCGGTGCGGCACTGGCGTGCACGCCCGCTGCGGCGTTGATCTTCCGCTTCAACAATCCCGACGCACTACTGGTGCTGCTGTTGACCGCGGCCGGTTACTGCCTGATCCGCGCGGTCGCATCCGCGTCGTGGCGCTGGCTGGCTCTCGTCGGAGTCGTGATGGGTGTTGCGTTTCTGACCAAGATGCTCGAGGGCTTCCTGCCGTTGCCGGCATTCGCGCTGACCTACTTGCTCTTGGCGCCGACCGGCTGGCGCAACCGGTTGGTCCATCTGCTTGGTTCCGCGGCCGCACTGGTCGTTTCCGCGGGCTGGTGGGTGCTGGCGGTCCAATTGGTGCCCGCGACCGCGCGGCCCTACGTCGGCGGTTCGACCGACAACACTGTGCTGCAACTCGCCGTCGGGTACAACGGCATGACTCGCATCGTTGGCCGCAGCCGAAATCATCCCGCCGACCTCAGCGCCCCGGCCATCGGGCGCGGTTGGTCCAAGCTTGGCGGCGGAACCGGGGTGCGCCGCCTGTTCACCGCCGAGATGGCCAATGAGGTCTCCTGGCTGCTGCCTGCCGCGCTGCTGGCCGTCGCCTTCGGCGTTTACCTCCTCTACCGCGGCCGGCTTGGCCGCGGGGAGAAGGCCGCACTGACGATGTTCACGGGCTGGCTGTCGGTGAGCGCACTCGTCTTCAGCTACATGAGCGGCATGGTCCACCCGTACTACACCGTCGCGATGGCGCCCCCGGTCGCCGGGCTGGTCGGCATCGGCGCGGCGTGGGCCTGGCGAGATCGAGCCGGCTGGGACGGCCGCATCGTGCTTGCGGCGATGATCACGCTCACCGCCGCCTGGTCGGCAATACTTTTGCACCGCAATGCCTTTGGTCCGCCATGGCTTCCCTGGACACTCACCGCGGCCGCGGCTGGTTCGGCCGTCGCGCTGCTCGGGCTCGGCCAACGCAGGATCGCCGCAGCCGTAGCCATTGTGGGGTCGCTGGCCGCTGTCGGTGGCACAACGGCCTTCTCAATCGCCACCGCAGCCACTCCCCACCGCGGCACCATCCCGACGGCGCTGAGGAAGGGCGACGCCCAGCCCGGCGACTGGATGGGCGATGAGGCCACCAATCCCGAACTGGCCAAGGTCTTGGCCACGACGCACACCGAGTGGTCGGCCGCCACCAACGGGTCGCAGTCCGCCGCCGCATTGGAAATCTCGTCGGGCACCTCGGTGATGGCGATCGGCGGGTGGAGTGGCGACCCGGTGCCGACGCTGCAGTCGTTCATCGACGACGTGCAGGCGGGGAAGATCTCGTACTACATCGAAGCGGGACGTGGACGCTCGTTCGAGGAGAAGGGGCGCGGCGAGGTCATCTACGAGCCGAGCCACGGCCCCGCACACACCCGCGAGATCGCAGACTGGGTGGCCAAGCACTACTCCGGAACCGTCATCGGCGAATCGACGGTCTACCGTCTGACATAGCCGTCCCGTGGCTACCATCGGTCGGTGACCAGTTCGCAGCCGCCCGACGCCGCTCCGGTCGATCCGCCGATTCCCGTTCCCGATGTCGCAGGCGCCGACGCGACCGCGCGAGGCCTGCCGCGACGCGTGGACCTCACGCTCCGCCAACGACTGATCGTCGACTCGTCGGCGCTGGCCGACCTCGGCCTGCGAACCGCACTGGCCTCGGTTGTCGGCGCGGCGATGCTCCCGCAGGTGGCAGGGGCAGCGCTGGACAGGTCCGGGGCGGCGGCACAACGCGACGCACTGCGGTTCTACGCCGAATTAGGTGCCGCGAAGAATCCCGAGTTGTCGTTCCCCGCCCCGACGGAGGTGCCTCGGATCTCGTCGCGGCCGGCGAATCCCGTCGCGGAGCTGATAGCCAACGGCCGGGTGCACAACATCCGGTTCAACAGCAGCTTCCAGGCCGTCAATCCGGCGATGCGTAATCGGTGCGGGTCGTATGCGCGCAATAACGTTGTGCACGCCCAGCATTGGCGCCACGACGACGGTCCCCATCCCACGCTGTGCGTGATCCACGGGTTCATGGGATCGGCGTACCTGTTCAACGGCTTGTTCTTTTCGCTGCCGTGGTTCTACCGGTCGGGCTACGACATACTGCTCTACACGCTGCCGTTCCATGGCCGTCGCGCCGAAAGATACTCTCCGTTCAGCGGTTACGGGTTGTTCGCCAACGGGTTTGCGGGTTTCGCCGAAGCCATGGCGCAGGCCGTGCACGACTTCCGGTCGCTGATCGACTACCTGGAGTTCACCGGCGTCGACCGGGTCGCGCTGACCGGGATGTCGTTGGGCGGCTATACCTCGGCGTTGATCGCCTCCGTCGAAGACCGCATTCAGGCCGTGATCCCGAACGTACCGGTCGTCACCCCCGAGACCATGGTCGAAGAGTGGTGGCCGGCGAACATGCTGGTGGCACTCGGCGACCGAATCACCCGCACCGACGATGAACTGTCAACGGCCGCAGCAATGTTCCATTCGCCTCTGAACTACCCACCGGTGGTAGCCAAGGACCGGCGGCTGATCATCACCGGTCTCGGCGACCGCCTGGCGCCGCCGCAGCAGGCTGAGATGCTCTGGGAGCACTGGGACCGCTGCGCGTTGCACTGGTTCCCCGGCAATCACATCCTGCATGTCAGCCAGCCTGACTACCTGCGCAGAATGACGCGATTCATGCGCGATTTCATGTTCAGCTAGCCGGCCGGGCTCGGGACTGGACTTCAAAAACCTTGGCCCACAACATCTCAAGGGAATTCCTGAAGCGGTTGACGTCTACCGCGTCATGGCGGGCGTGAGCTAGACCAGCGGACGGCCGGTCCGCATCCGCCACTCGAGATCCTTCATCATCCAGTTGAAGGGAAACGCCCGGAGGAAGCCCGGCAGCAGGTCGTTCACGAACCGAATGCGCTTCATCAACCGGTCGAAACGACGCTGCTTCTCGTCGTCCCACTCCAGCCGCATCTCATCGCGGAACCGTTGCGGCAGAAAACCACCCGTGATCAACAGGTTGAAGTTGTCCAGTCGGCGCTGCACAGATGCGGGGAGCTTCACTCCACGCACCCTGCCCGCGGCGATCGGCCACAGAAAGTCGCGGACTTCGTCGTCGATGTGCACCTCTGCCATCGATTTCTCCCAGTAGCGGTCGAACGCCGCCTGGTCGGCGGGCCACATCTCGCGCGGCACTTGCAGCATCGTTCCGAGCGCGATGCCCTCCTCGAACAGTTGCCCTGCGACCTGGTCGTCGACCTCGCCGACGAAGAGCTTGTAGATGTCGGCGACACCCTTGTACATGCAAGCGCCGACCCACATCTGAAGCCCGGGGTCGAACGCGTTATAGGAAACCGGGCTTTCCTCGGTCGAATACACCTGCGCGTGCGCACCGTTCACCGCCCGCCGGAACGCCGCCTGTTGCTCTGCGGTCCCCTGCGCAGCGACCGCAAGGTAGGTAAATGTGGTGCGGGCCCGTTTGACCGGGTGGCGGTCGATGCGGCCGCTCTCGACCCGGCTCTCCAGTACGCCGTAGCCGACGCCCGGTCGCGACAACTGCATGATCGTGTTCGCAGCGCCGGCCAGGAGGCCGACGCCCATCATGCCGCCGACGGCTTCATTCCGGCGCCGGAAGAGTGGACGCCGGACCTCGCTGATCGTCATTGATCTCCCTGGCTCCAAATGTGAGAACAGCTGTTATCACATTTTGCCTTGGCCGGTTGACGAGTGTCAAGGTGGGAGGATGGTCGGCGTGGTTCAAGTCCGCCCCTACCGCGGTGTCGACGCCGCCGACAGACTCGCAGAGCGCCGCGCGCGACTCTTGGAGGCCGGTCTGGACATCCTTGGCTCGGACTCCGACCTCACGGAGCTGACCGTGCGCGGGATCTGCAGGCAGGCCGGGGTTACGGCGCGCTACTTCTACGAGAGCTTCACCGACAAGGACGACCTCGTGGCTTCGGTATACGACTGGGTGATCGCGGATATCGCAGCAGGCACGCAGGCCGCGGTCGCCACGGCCAGGCCGGAGGAACAGGGTCGGGCGGCGATGACGAACATCGTCCGCACCATCGTTGACGATCCCCGCGTCGGCCGGTTGCTTTTCGGCTCCGACCTCGCCTATCCCGTGTTGGCACGAAAGCGGCTGGAAGCCGGCGAGCTGATGGCGATGCTGACACGTCAGCAGGCGGTCAGCACATATCAGGTATCCGAATCCGCGAACGTCAAGGCGGCAGCGTATTTCGTGGTCGGCGGCGTGGTGCAGACCATCAGCGCCTGGCTCGCCGGTGAAGTGGACCTCGACTCCGATCAGCTGGTCGACCAGTTGGCGCACATCCTCGACGCACTGACCGACCCAAAGCTGTACCGAGGCTAATTGCCCGCGGCCACCGGTGGGCGTCGGTCGGCCTCGGTCTTGGGTCGGGTCTGCGTGTCAGCCTCGGTGAATTCCTTCACCCAGCAGGCGAACTCGAGGGTGATGCCGTCGGGGTCGTGGAAGTAGAACGACCGCACATAGACACCCGGGTGCACCGTCGGCGAGACCTGCGCCTCGCTTTCGTCGTGGTTGAGCACGGGGCCCACCCGCACGCCTTTGTCCTTGAGCCGCTGCCGGTACTCGTCGAACTTCTCCGCAGGCACATGGAACGCCAGGTGGTTCATCGAGCTCACCGAGCTGGTGATCTCACCGATTCCGGGAATCGCGGCGGGCGATGAGATGCCCGGCACCCTGTCGGCCGCGTCGGCGAACCAGAAGAACGCCACGCAGTCGCCATTACCCGCATCGAAGAAGAAGTGCTGCCCCATGCCGCCGGGCAGGTCGAGCGATTTGATCAACGGCATGCCGAGCACGCCCGAGTAGAAGTCGACGGTCTTCTGCATGTCCGAACACACCAGCGCCACATGGTTGATGCCGCCGAACTGGAATTCAGAGTTGGGATTGTCGGGCTTGATCATGTCGAAACTCCTGTCAGGAGACAGAATTGAATCTAACATCAGGTTCAGGTGCGATCAACGTCCGTTCAGCCAAAGAGCGAGGGGGGATCGTGAGGGTCAGTCCGCGCGAGCAGTTGCCGACCGCGCGTGGTCGGCGGACGCAGACGGCGATCGACGCCGCGGCGCGAGCCGTCGTCGCGCGCAAGGGAATTCTGGCCACCACAATCTCCGACATCGCCGCCGAGGCCGGCAAGTCGACCGCGTCGTTCTACAACTACTACGACTCCAAAGAGTCGATGGTGCGCGAATGGGCATTGCGGTTCCTCGACGAGGTCCGCGATCGAGCGCAAGCGGCAGGCATGCCTGGCCTGAGCAACCGCGAGCGCATGGACGAAGTCGCCGCCGCGCACTGGTACACCTACCGCAACCGGTTGGCCGAGATCATCAGCGTGTCGCAGATGGCCATTGTCAGCGACGACTTCGCGAAGTACTGGGCCGACATCTGCTCCGTGTCGATCTCCTTGATGGCCGCGATGGTCGCCCGGGCCCAGAAGCAGGGCTTCAACACCGGCGATGACCCCGAACTGACTGCGGTCGCGCTGGTTTCGATGTTCAACCAGTTCTGTTACTCACAGCTGTCCGGCGACGGCAGGGCGGATGCCGTCGACGATGAGGCCTGTATCCGCACGCTGGCCAATGTCTTCTACCGGGCGATCTATCACGAGGAGACCGGACCTACATGACCAGGACACCGTCATCCGGCACACCGGGAGTGACGCGCGAGTTCGTGGGGTTGTCGTCGCCCACCGCGCGACGGGCAGGGTCGGGCGGCCACCCCTGTCAGGGGCTGTACCACCGTGGGGTGGGCCGCAAGCCCAAGGTGGCGATGATCGCCGTCCACTATCAGATCGACTTCTCCGAGCACTATCTCGCCGACTACATGGCCACCCGCGGCATCGGCTTCCTGGGCTGGAATACCCGGTTCCGAGGCTTCGAAAGCAGCTTCATGTTGGACCACGCCCTCGTCGACATCGGCGTCGGCGTCCGTTGGTTACGTGAGGTCCAGGGCGTCGAAACCATTGTGCTGCTCGGCAACTCCGGTGGTGGCTCGCTGATGGCGGCCTATCAGGCACAGGCGATCGATCCCCATGTCGTACCGCTGGAAGGAATGCGGCCTGCGGCAGGGCTCACCGACCTGCCCGCCGCCGACGGTTACGTGGCCAGCGCAGCACACCCCGGTCGTCCCGATGTCCTCACCGCATGGATGGACGCATCGGTCACAGACGAAAATGACCCTGTCGCAACCGATTCCAGTTTGGATCTGTTCGACTCCAAGAACGGCCCGCCCTACAGCGAGGACTTTATCGCCCGCTACCGGTCGGCGCAGGTGGCCCGCAACAACGCGATCACCGACTGGGCGGAGCGCGAGCTGAAGCGGGTACGCGGCGCCGGCTTCTCCGACCGCCCGTTCACCGTTCTGCGCACCTGGGCCGATCCGCGGATGGTCGATCCCGCGCTGGAGCCGAGCAAGCGTCCGGCGAACATGTGCTACGCCGGCATCCCGGTGAAAGCCAACCGGTCGGCGCACGGCATCGCCGCGGCCTCGACGCTGCGCAGCTGGCTCGGCATGTGGAGCCTTCGGCACGCGCAGACCCGTGCCGAACCACATCTGGCCCGCATCGCCTGCCCCGCGCTGGTGATCAACGCCGAGCAGGACACCGGCGTCTACCCGTCCGACGCCCAGCGCATCTACGACGCGCTCGCGAGCAAAGACAAGACGCAGTGCGCGATCGACACCGACCATTACTTCACGACGCCGGGTGCCCGCAGCGAGAAGGCCGATACGATCGCCAGGTGGATCGCGAAAAGGTGGCGCTGAGGGTACTGGCCCATTTCGTCCCCGGCGACAGGGTGCTGGCTTTTGTTGCGCCAGAGGCAGATTGGCTCGACATCCACTACTGCGCCGAGGATGACGACGACACCTTCTATCGCGAGTTGCCCGGCGCCGAGGTGATCTGGCATGTGCTGCGACCGCTGTCGGGCGCGGATCTCGAGCGGGCACCGCGGTGCAGGTTGGTGCACAAGCTGGGCGCGGGCGTCAACACCATTGACGTCGATGCCGCGACGCGCCTGGGCATCGCGGTGGCCAACATGCCCGGTGCCAACGCAGCATCTGTCGCCGAGGGTGCCGTTCTGCTGATGTTGGCGGCGCTGCGCAGGCTGCCGGAGCTGGACAGGGCGACTCGTGCCGGAAAGGGCTGGCCGTCGGATCCCAGCCTCGGTGAAACGGTGCGGGACATCGGCGGCTGCACGGTGGGGTTGGTCGGGTACGGAAACATCGCCAAGCGCGTCGAGACCATCGTCACCGCGATGGGTGCCGAGGTGTTGCACACCAGCACCGGCGACGACGGTCACCCCGGCTGGCGAACGCTGCCGGACCTGCTGGCCACCAGCGACATCGTCTCCTTGCACCTTCCGCTGACCGCAGACACGTCGAACCTGTTGGACGCCGCCGCGCTCGCGCAGATGAAGCCGGGTGCCGTCATCGTGAACACCTCGCGCGGACCGATCATCGATGAGGACGCGCTTGGCGACGCGCTACGCGGCGGACGACTGGCGGCCGCAGGCCTCGACGTCTTCGCGGTCGAGCCGGTACCCGCCGACAACCCGCTGCTGGGCCTCGACAACGTCGTCCTGACCCCCCATGTCACCTGGTACACCGTCGACACCATGCACCGCTACCTGGCGGAAGCCGTCGACAACTGCCGGCGGATCCGCGACGGGCAGGACCTGCGGAACGTCGTGAACTCGCCCGAGTAGTCTCGTTCCCAACCCACCGGTTATTAGGGAAGGCAACGCCGCATGCCCATTGCAGTCAATTCTGAGCACAACGACCTGGCCGATTCGGTCCGGTCCTTCGTGGCGCGGGTGGCGCCATCGGATGTTCTGCACGAGGCCCTCGAGACGCCCATCCCGAACCCGCCGCCGTACTGGAACGCCGCCGCCGAGCAGGGCCTGCAGGGCGTCCACCTATCCGAATCCGTTGGCGGACAAGGGTTCGGCATCCTCGAGCTCGCGATCGTGCTTGCCGAGTTCGGCTACGGCGCCGTCCCCGGGCCGTTCGTTCCTTCGGCCATCGCCAGCGCGCTGATCGCCGGTCACGACCCCGAGGCCAAGCTGCTGAACGACCTTGCGACCGGCGAGGTGATCGCCGCGTACGCCATCGACTCCGGCCTGACCGCCACCCGGCAGGGTGCGGGCCTGGTCATCCGGGGCGAGGTGCGTGCAGTTCCCGCGGCCGCGCAGGCGTCGGTGCTGGTGCTGCCGGTGGCGATCGACAGCGGCGAAGAGTGGGTGGTGATCGATGCCGACCAGGTGGAGATCGAACCCGTCAAGAGTGTCGACCCGCTGCGACCGCTCGCACATGTGCGCGCGAACGCCGTCGAGGTCGGCGACGATCGGGTGCTGAGCAACCTGAGCCGCAAGCTTGCCCGTGCGCTGATGTCGACGCTGCTGTCCGCCGAGGCGGTCGGGGTGTCGCGGTGGGCGACGGATACCGCGTCCGCATACGCCAAGATCCGCGAGCAGTTCGGTCGGCCGATCGGCCAGTTCCAGGCCATCAAGCACAAGTGTGCGGAGATGATCGCCGATACCGAGCGCGCGACCGCGGCGGTCTGGGACGCCGCCCGAGCGATCGACGAGTCGCGCGAAGGCGGTTCGGACGACAGCGCTTTCGAGTTCGCGGCCGCCGTTGCGGCAACCCTCGCCCCCGCTGCGGCCCAGCGCTGCGCCCAAGACTGCATCCAGGTGCACGGTGGCATCGGGTTCACCTGGGAGCACGACACCAACATCTACTATCGCCGTGCCCTGTTGGTGGCGGCCTGCTTCGGCCGCGCGGCCGACTATCCCCAGCAGGTCGTCGACATCGCGACGAGCACCGGAATGCGCAAGCTCGACATCGACCTCGATCCGGACACCGAGAAGCTGCGCGACGAGATCCGCTCCGAAGTGGCTGCGCTCAAGGCACTTTCACGCGGCCCGGAGCGCAACACCGCGATCGCGGAAGGCGGTTGGGTGCAGCCGCACCTTCCGAAGCCGTGGGGACGCGCATCCGACCCCGTCGAGCAGATCATCATCGCCCAGGAGTTCAGCAGCGGCCAGGTGAAGCGCCCTCAGATGGGCATCGCGGCGTGGATCATTCCGTCGATCGTCGCGTTCGGCACCGACGAGCAGCAGCAGAGGTTCCTGCCTCCGACGTTCCGCGGCGAAATGATCTGGTGCCAGCTGTTTTCCGAGCCCGGCGCCGGATCTGACCTCGCCAGCCTGTCCACCAAGGCAACCAAGGTAGACGGCGGCTGGCGGATCACCGGTCAGAAGATCTGGACCACTGCCGCGCAGTACTCGCAATGGGGCGCCCTGCTGGCCCGTACCGACCCGAGCGCGCCGAAACACAATGGCATCACGTATTTCCTGCTCGATATGAAGAGTGAAGGCGTCGAGGTGAAGCCGCTGCGCGAGCTCACCGGCAATGCGATGTTCAACACCGTCTTCATCGACGACGTGTTCGTGCCCGACGAGTACGTGCTCGGGGAGGTGGATCGCGGCTGGGAGGTAAGCCGCAACACGCTGACCGCCGAGCGGGTGTCCATCGGCAGCAGCGAGCCGCTCGGTATGGCCAGCCTTGACGGCTTCGTGGAGCTCATCCGGGACGGCCAATTCGACCAGATCGGTCAGAACCACGCAGGCCGCCTGATCGCCGAGGGGCATGCGGCCAAGATCCTCAACATGCGTTCGACGCTGCTGACGCTGGCCGGCGGCGACCCGATGCCCGCCGCAGCGATCTCCAAACTGCTGTCGATGCGCACCGGCCAGGGCTACTCCGAGTTCGCGGTGTCGTCGTTCGGCACCGACGGAGCGATCGGCGATACCAACCAGCTGGCCGGGAAATGGGCCGAGTATCTGCTGTACAGCCGCGCCACCACGATTTACGGTGGCACGACCGAGGTGCAGCTCAACATCATCGCCGAGCGACTGTTGGGTCTGCCCCGCGACCCGTAAGGAAGCGAGGGTACGCCGCCGACCGCGGACGTCATGCTGTTCACCCGCACCACCCGTGAACCTTTCGAGGTCTACCATCGAAATAGGTCGATACCCGACCTGGTTGGCGGTAGCGATGAGAAATCTACATCGACGCATCCTGCGCCTCATAGTGACCGGCACGGCGGCGGCATCGTTCTTGATAGCCGCGCCCGCATTGTTCGACCAGACCGAGACGGAACAGGTTTCACAACCGTGCGTCAACGGCGTCATTCCGTGGAACCCCTACGTAGTGAACTGCAACCTGCCGCCGCGCGGGCCGAGGATTCGCGGTGCGGCCCCCGACGCGGGCGCGATCATCGCCTGCCGCGATCACCCGGGCTGCCTGTCCTGGTACGTCAACGGACCCTGGTAGTGAGTAACGCACGCGACGTCGAGAAGCGGTGGCACGATCCGGCGGCGCTGCGGAAGGCGGTTGCCTACGGCGTATGGGTCATCGTCGTCGCAGGCATCGCGTTCGCCGTCTACGGCATCATCGACAAGGGATCGGTCATCCTGGCATCCAGCGTGCCCGCAATCCTGTTCGTCGGTGGCGTCGGGGCGCTCGTGAAGGCATACCTCGTCTGGCGCGACGGCGGCACCTGGCCGATCTGGCAGGGCGCGGGGTGGTTCCTGTTGACCCTCATGCTGGTCTGCCTGTCAATACCCTGGTCAGCGGCGATGTTCGCCCCCTGACGCGCCAAAAGCGTTACTCCACTTCGATTTCGCGGAGTTCGCGCTTGAGGATCTTGCCGGTCGGGTTGCGCGGCAGCTCTTCGAGGAAGACGACTTCCCGCGGCACCTTGTAGCGGGCCAGGTTCTCTTTGACGTAGTTCTTGATGGTGTCCTCGTCGACGCTGGCGCCCTCGACCTTCACCACGAACGCGCGCAGCCGGTGGCCCCAGTCTTTGTCTTCGACGCCCAGAGCGGTGGCCTCGACGACCTCGGGATGACCACTGATGAGGTCCTCGACCTCGGCGGGGAAGACGTTCTCGCCGCCGGACACGATCATCTCGTCGTCGCGGCCGCTGACGTAGAGCAATTTGTGCTCGTCGAAGTAGCCGACGTCGCCAGAGGACATCAGCCCGTCGATGATCTGCTTGTGGCCGCCGCCCGTGTAGCCCTCGAACGGGAACGTGTTGCCGACGAAGATCCTGCCGACCTCGCCCTGCGGCAGCTCTTTGCCGTTGTCGTCGAGGATCTTGACCTTCACACCCTTGACGACCGGTCCGACAGTGGCCGGGTTGACCGACAGGTCCTTCGGGCGGGCGATGGTCGCGAACGCGATCTCCGTCGACCCGTACAGGTTGTAGATCACCGGACCGAGATCCTTGAGCGACCGGGTGGCGAGTTCGGCGCCGAGCTGCGAGCCGGACACGAACACGATCCGCAGCGACGACAGATCCGGCTTGGGCTGTGTCTTCTCCAACTCATCGAGGATCCGCGACAGCATGACCGGCACCACGACCATCGCGGTCACCTTGTTCTTCTCGATGTCCGCGAGCACGGTGGCGGGCTTGAAGCGTCGCCGCAGCACCAGCGTCGTGCCCAGCATCATTGCGATGGTCGCGTGCAGGAATCCCAGGGCATGGAACATCGGCGCCGGTAGTGACGTCACCTCGTTGGCCTTGAACGGCACATGCGACAGGACACCGCCGATCGGCGCCAGCGACGGCGGCGTGCTGCGATTGGCGCCCTTGGGCGTGCCCGTCGTGCCGCTGGTCAAGATGATGACCGACGAATGCTTCGTCACCTTCGGGGCGTGCGCGCTGCTGCTTCTCTCGATGAGGTCGGCCAGCGTCTCGTCGGTACTGCCCGACGGCTCGTCTTTGTCGGGGTTGGTGGCCAGCGCGCGCAGCTTGCCCTGCGGCGGCTCGGCCTGCGCGACCGCGGCGGTGTACTCGTCGTCGTAGATGATGACCTTGGCGCCCTCGCGCTCGGAGACCTCCTTGATCTGCGGCCCCGAGAACTCACTGTTGAGCAGGATGATGCGGGCTCCGACGCGGGCGGCGCCGTAGAGACCGATCAGGAACCACCGGTGGTTGCGCGCCAGCAGCGCTACCCCGTCGCCGCCCTTCACGCCCATCGCCAGCAGGCCGTTGGCGACGGCATGGGCGGACTGGTCAAGCTCCGCGAAGGTGAGCTCACCATCGTCGTCGATGACGGCCGTGCCGTTGGGCGTGCGGCGGGCGTTCAGCGCGGGGATCATGCCGAATTCGCCCCAGCGCCGGATATCGGCGAGGAAGGCGGCGATATTTTGCGGTGGTTCCAGTTTCAGGGCGCCGGCTTCGAACATCTTGCGGGCATAGTGCAGCTCCGCTGCTCCCCGCTCGGCGTACTGCTGAATCTTGGCCGCTGCCTGGAACGGAACATCAGTTAGCTTCGGCATGGCACCACAATATGTGACGGCCGTCGCACTGCGGCCAGAACGTCCTGCGTAATTACCATGACGGTATGGCGGCATCCTCCTCCAAGGGCGAGTACCTGGAGGTCGGCGATGAGCAGGTTCCGATCACCCATCCCGACAAGGTCGTCTTCCCCGACATCGGCGTGACCAAGCTCGACCTGATGCACTACTACCTCAATGTCGCCCCCGGTGCGTTGCGCGGAGTGGCGGACCGGCCGATGATCCTCAAGCGCTTCGTCAAGGGCATCACCGAAGAGGCCGTCTTTCAGAAGCGAGCCCCCGAGAAGAAGCGCCCGGACTACGTCGATGTCGCGGAGCTGCGGTACGCATCCGGCACATCCGCCAAGGAGGCGGTGCTCCACGACGCGGCAGGCTTGATCTGGGCCGTCAACCTCGGTTGCGTCGACCTCAATCCACATCCCGTCCGTGCCGACGATCTCGAACACCCCGACGAGCTGCGGGTCGACCTCGATCCGATGCCCGGCGTCGACTGGCGCCAGATCATCCACGTCGCGCTCGTTGCCCGCGAGGTTCTCGAAGAGCACGGCCTGACCGCGTGGCCGAAGACGTCGGGGTCACGGGGTTTCCACATCTATGCGCGGATCGAGCGGAACTGGCCGTTCAAGTTCGTTCGGCTTGCGGCGCAGACGGTGGCCCGCGAAGTCGAACGCCGGGCACCAGACCTGGCCACCGCGCGGTGGTGGAAGGAAGAACGCGAAGGCGTTTTCGTCGACTTCAACCAGAACGCGTTCGACCGCACGGTCGCCTCGGCGTACTCGGTGCGGGCCCTGCCGGACGCCCGGGTATCGACTCCGCTGCACTGGGGCGAGGTCATCGACTGCCGTCCTGAAGACTTCACCATCGCGTCGGTGCCCAAGCGATTCGAAGACCTCGGCGATCCGTGGGAGGGGATGGACGACGCGGTGGGCCGCCTGGACGGTTTGCTCGACCTCGCCGACCGGCTCGGCCCTGCGGAGAAGGCGCCGCGGGGCGCGAAGAAGGGCACCGGCCGCCGGGAGTCGGTGATGCCGTTGATCGAGATCGCCCGCACCAAGACCAAGGACGAGGCGATGGCCGCCCTGGACACCTGGCGGGATAAATACCAAGAGGTCGCTAAGAGATTGGAACCCGTCGACGTCTTAATCGACGGGATGCGCGGCCCGAGCTCGATCTGGTACCGCATCAGGATCAACCTTCAGCACGTGCCCGAAGGCCAGCGACCACCGCAGGAGCCACTGCTGGCCGACTACAACCCGTGGGAGAACTATTCCGGCGCGCAATTCCGCGGCCGCTGAACCTAATTGATCCCTTAGAAAGGGTTATTAGCAAAGTCTTAGCGGCAGCTCCCCAATGCCTTATAACGGCGGCTTAGGTTGAACAACATGTACGGAAACCCAGCAGTCGAATGCGACGGCGCGCAGCTGCGTGCGCTGTGTCGTCAGCTGGCCACCGTGGTGACGGTCAGCGGCGAGATCACCGAAACCAACGTCGAATGCATCGGCGACTACGCCAAGCGCTTCGTTCTGATGGAGAAGCCGTTCGTGCTCGACCTGAGCGGCGTGAGCTCCTTCTCGACCGAATGCATCTCGCTTCTCTACCGCCTCGACGAGGATTGCGACCGCGCAGGCGTCGAGTGGTCGATCATCGCCAGTGCACCGGTCGTTCGAACGTTGAAGTTGTTCGGTGAGCGCGAGACGTTCCCCACCGCAGTCTCCGTCCCCGAGGCACTGCATCACTTCGCCGACACCATGGGCGAACGCCGCCGCCTACTCCCACTCCTGACCAAGACCGCCTAACAGAAAGGGCGATCACACATGCTTATCGATCTCCGCTGGCTGACATACCTACTGCACGGCCGGCCGACGACAGCCACTTCGCGCGCTACTGCGCGCTAGGTTCGCTGGGTCGTTGCTCGGCGAGCTGATACCGCTCGCACTCGTTGTCGCACTTTCTCCGCTGTCGATCATTCCGGCAGTCGTGCTGGTGCTGCATACCGAACATCCACGGCCGACCGGCCTGGCCTTCATGGCCGGCTGGCTTGTGGGGCTGGCCGCGCTGACTGCCGTCTTCGTGCAGGTGCCTCACCTGGTCGACGGATTCGGCCAAGCATCCCCGAGCTGGGCGCCCTGGGTCCGAATCGGGATCGGTGTCGTGCTGGTCGTGCTTGCGGTGGGACGGTGGGCGACGCGAAACCGCGCCACCCGCGAACCGGCACTGCTGAACCGGCTGAGCAGAATCACGCCCGTCGGCGCCGCCGTCATAGGTTTCACGCTGACGGTGGCCAATCCGAAAGTGGTGGTCATGAATGCGGCTGCGGGCCTGATAATCGGAACGACCGCAGTAGGTTTCGGTGTCTGGACCGCCGTGCTCTTCTACACCGCCGTGGCGGGCTCGACGGTGATCGCCCCGGTACTCGCGTACACGGTGGCCGGTGAGCGCGTCGATCCTCCGCTGGAACGGATGAAGAACTGGATGCAGCGTGAGCATGCCGCCGTGACTGCGGTCATTCTCATCGTCGTCGGTGTGTTGTTGATATACACCGGGATTCGCGCGCTCTAGCGGTCGGGCGACCAGTAGGCAAGCATCTCGGCGAAGGTCTCGAAGGCCGCACCGGACACGCCGTAGGTCGCCTCGAAGTGGATGCTCAACGGAAAGCCGAGATCCGCGACGCCATCGATCACGCGCTTGTACAGATCGACCATCGCCTGGCGCTTGTCCGCGGGGTCGCGGGACGCCAATGTCCTGACGAACTTCTGCTCCTCGGCGACGGCCGCATTGCCGGGGTCCTGAATCAGCCAGTCGATCAGCCCGACCCGCGTCTCGACCTTCGGCACGAAGCCGAAGGACAACAGGATCTCGGGCCGATGATCGGTGTTCTTCGCGAAGTCGCGCAGGAAGCCGACGATCGCATCGGAGTACAGCAGCTGCGTCATGCCGTAGTTGGCGCCCTGGTTGCATTTGAAATCGAACCGCCCCTGCTCACCCTCTCGGGTGGGGATCAGGATCACGCCGCGGTTGTCGACCACCTTGTCGTAGATCGACAGCGCGTCCGTGGGGGCGACACCGGCACCATCGCCGTCGTTCATGGTGCGGGGTACGCCGACGAACACGATGCCCTCGAACCCGGCGGCGCCGAACGTGGCCAGTCGCTCGCCAAGTGCCGCCTCGTCCATGAAGGCGGTGACCTGCGTGCACAGCCCGCGCAGGTCGGGCAACTCCGGCTGGATCAGCGACCAGTAATCGAGCACGTCGAGCTTCGGCTTCATCGGCACGGGCCGGTCGTCGTCCTCCTCGATCATCCCGGGGATCATCACGTGCTTGAGCCGGCCGGCGAGGCCGGATTCCGCGGAGATCCGCGCCACCTTGCGCGCCTCCTCCACCGCATACTCGGGCCCGCGCTCCACATTGGGAGGCACCAGCTCCAGCGCGATGGTGTTGAGGGTCACAGCGTTGCTCCTGATCAAGACGACCGCACCACGATACAGAGCACAGCTGTGTAGTTCGAAATCGGCGATCGGTGCTTACAGCCCCCGGCGGGCGGCGCGCACCTGCGCGACGGCGTCGTCGCCCCCGGTGAAACCCACCTGCACCTCGTCGCGGCCCGAAAGGAAAAGTAGGAGTTCCGACGGCGCCGCGGTGATCACACACTCCGGACCGCTGCCCAGCGATGCCAGCGTCGTGCCTTCTGTGTCACGAAGCACGACCGTGACAGGTGAGCGGCGTAACGACATCTTCGCCGCGAACCGGACCTGCTTGCGCAAGGCGGCGGCCAGGTCGCTGTCCAGCTCTCGTGGCTGCCACCCCGGCGACGCGCGGCGGACGTCTTCGTGGTGGATGAACATCTCCGTGGTGTTGACCAGCGGGTCGAGCAGCTTCAACGGCGAGTACAACGGCGGACCCGATGCCACCAGGTCGAGAAGGTCCGGCCAGTCGGTCGAATCCGCGAGGTGCTGCTGCTTGCGGGCGGTGTAGCCGGCCAGAGCCGGGATCAGGATGCCCGGCGCCGCATCCAGTCGGCGTTCGCGCAGGACCAGATGGGCGGCCAGGTCACGGGTGGTCCAATCCCCGCACAGAGTGGGACCGTCGGGTCCGACGGCCCGCATCGTGTTCACCAGTGCGGCGCGCTCACGGGAAGCTGCAGTCATCGCAGCACCGTACCGCCGTCGATGTTGATGACCTGGCCATTGATCCATTCGCCTTCTTGAGACAACAGGAAGGCCACCAGCGATGCGATGTCGTCGGTGCTGCCGACCCGGGTGCCCCGGATTCGACGAAGAGCCGACGCTTCCAGGTCCGGCCACTGCGGTACAGATTGAATCGCTTCTGTCGCAGTGAAACCCGGCGCAACGGCGTTGCAACGGATCCCTTCCTTTCCCCACCGTGATGCGACGTGGCGGGTCAGCGCACCGACGCCCGCCTTGGCGGTCGCGTAGGCGGGCCGGGTCGGCTCGCCCTGGAAGGCCGCTGCCGACGACATGTTGACGATTGCGCCCCCTCCGCGCGAGAGCATCAGCGGAATGGCCGATTTCATCGCTGCCACGTAGCCCCGCAGGTTGACCGTCATCACGCGGTCCCACAGGTCCAGGTCGATGTCGACGACGTCGGAGTCACCTCTGAGCGCTGCCATGTCGGCGCCGACGTTGAACACGGCGTCGACTCCACCGAAGGTGGCCGCCGCTGTCTCGAAAAGCGCGGTCACCGAGTCCGGCTCGGCGAGGTCGAAGCAGACCGCGGTGGCGGCACCACCGTCGGCGGTGATCTGCTCTGCTGTTCGTTGCGCGCCGTCCTCCGCGACATCGCCGACCACGACCTTGCAACCCTCTTCTGCAAGCCGCTTGCCGGTGGCCGCGCCGATGCCGGTCGCACCGCCCGCTACGACCACGACCTTGCCCGCCAGACCCCGTAGTGCCATATGCCGCACACTATCGTCCTATACGGTCGTATACCCTGTGGTTTGTGGCCAACCGACTCCGGACCGAGCGACTGGGTACGACGTCCCGCAGCGCGGCACAGATGCGCATACTCAACGCCGCGCTGGAGCTCTTCGCCGAACACGGGGTCGGCGCTACGTCTTACGGGATGATTGCCGATGCGCTCGGCGTCACGAAAGGCGCTGTCTACCACCAATTCAAGACCAAGGACGAGATCGTCATCGCCGTCGCAGAGATGGAACTCGCCAAGCTTGAGGACGCGCTGGAAGCCGCTGAGGCCGAGGACTCTCCGGCGCGTGGACGCGAACTCCTGCTGAACCGGGTGATCGACCACGCGGTGGAACACCGACCCGCGGCCAACACCCTGCAGTTCGACCCGGTTCTCGTCCGCCTGCTCTCCGAGCATCGGCCCTTCCAGCAGTTCATCGCGAGGTTGTACGGCATGCTCGTCGGCGACGACGACGGACCCGACGCCCAAGTCCGGCTGGCAGCGCTGACCTGTGTGGTGGGAGGAACGGTCGCCCACCCTCTCGTCGCCCACCTCGACGATGAGACGCTGCGCGTTCAGCTGCTCGCCATGGTGCGCCAGCTGGTCAATCTTCCGGCCTAGGCAGCAAATCCGGCGCTCTTGACATCGCTATACGATCGTCTACTCTACTCACCTAGACGACCGTATAGGTGCCAACAGCGGAGGGTCCCATGTCCTGGTGCGAAGATTTCATCGCCGCATTCAACACCCACGAGGTCGAGCCGATGCTCGCGATCACCTCGCCGGACATCAAGTGGGACGACGTGTCCGGCCACATCTCCTACGAAGGCTCAGACGGCGTCAAGAACATGATCGAGCTGACCCTGATGGCGATGCCCGACTGCACGTTCACCTACCACGGCGGCATGAAGAACGGTAACTCCTACGCCGTGGAGTGGACGATGTCGGGCACGATCTTCGGGACCGAATTCGCTTGCCGCGGTGCGTCACTCGGCGAGACCGACGACGACGGCAAGATCGTGCACAACCGCGACTACTGGGACTCCCGGTCGTTTCCTGAAATGCCCGCGGGTCCGGAGAATCCCGACCTCGCGGAACTGCAGGCCAAGCATTCATAACTGATAGGAGCAGCGCAATGGTGCCTGACAAGCTCATCACGGCGGATTGCCACATCACGCCGCCACTGTCACTGGTGAACGAGTTGCCGGAGCATTACCGGGAGTACTTTCCGCGCATCGAGAAGGACGAGAACGGCAAGGACGTCTACAAACTCGGCCACATCGTGTCCCTGTCCATGATGACCGGTGAGGGGGCCGACTCCGACATCCCGGCTGACGCGACGGGCGCTGAGGGAAACGTCGTCAGCGAGGCGAATCTCACCTTGGACGCCGCCGAGCAACTGGCCGACTTGGAGCGCGACGGCGTTTACGGAGCAGTACTGATCGGCAGGATCGCCGATATGCCCAACGGGATCCCTGCGGATGCCGACATCGCCTACTGCACGGTGGCCAACGACTGGTTGGCGGACCACTGGGGCCCGTATCTCGACCGGGTGGCACCCGGAATCCACTTGCCGTTCAAGGATGTTGCGGCGTCGGTGGCGGAGTTGGAGCGCGCTGCCGGCATGGGGCTTCGGCCCGCGCTGTTGCCGGACGGGATCTTCGAGCGCCCGTACTACATGGAGGAGTGGGAGCCGCTGTGGGAAGCCGCGGACAGCCTCCGGATCCCGATCACCATGCATGTCGGCGGTCTGCGCCAACCGCTGGTCGGGCCCGGCCTGATGGCTTACCCCGGCCGACAGGACATCGGCTGGTACGTGCAGAGCTGCGGTATGGGCGAGACGCTTGGGTGGATGACCTACAGCGGAGTATTCGAGCGCTACCCCAACCTGCACGTGATCTGCACCGAGGGCTACGCCGGTTGGCTGGCGTTCGCCATGCAGTTTTACGACCACCATTTCAGCCAGAGCCGCCTGCACGATCTCGGCATCGACCACATCATGGGGCCCGCCAAGATCGACGTCCATCCGAGCTACTACCTGAAGCGGCAGACGCACGCGACGTTCATGTGGGATCCGCTGGCGATCCGGAACCGTGACCTGACCGGACTCGACTGCCTGATGTGGGGCAACGACTATCCCCATCACGAAGGATCGTTCCCGTTCTCCGCGGACTGGATCGAGAAGCAGTTCGACGGTGTACCCGCCAACGAGGTCGAGCAGATCTGCCGCGGCAACGCCGCCAAGATCTTCGGCATCAAGGTCTGACCGTTGCGCCTTGACGGAAAGATCGCGCTGGTAACGGGTGCGGGCAAGGGCATCGGCAGGGGCATCGCATTGGCGTTCGCCAGCGCCGGCGCCGACGTGGCCCTGGTCGCCAGGACCAAGGACGACCTCGACGGGGTCGCAGAGGAGATCCGTGCGCAGGGGCGCAACGCCGCGGTGATCCCGGCAGACGTCACGGTGATCGACGGGCTCGGCGATATCGTCGACCGAGCGGTCGACAGCCTTGGCGGCCTCGACATCCTGGTGAATAACGCGGGCGGTGTCGAACAGCTCGGCACCTACATGGATATGACGGTCGCGATTCTGGAGAACGCGTTCCGGTTCAACGTGTCGGCTCCGTTCGAGCTGGGTCGACATGCGGTGCCGCACATGCTCGCCCGCGGCGGCGGGGCGATCGTCAACATCGGCTCGATGTCGGGAATGCAGAACGAGCGGGGCTTCCTGCCCTACAGCCTGGCGAAGTCGGCACTCGGCAAGTTCACCCAGTTGGCCGCCATCGAACTCGCCCCGAGAGTGCGGGTGAACGCGATTCTGCCTGGGTGCGTCGAGACCGAGGCACTCCGTGGATTCATGGACGCCATGCCCGATGTGCGGGCAGGCCTGCAGTCCAAGACCCCGATGCGGCGCAACGGCACACCCGAGGACATCGCCTCTGCCGCTTTGTTCTTCGCGTCGCCGGCGTCGTCGTGGATCACCGGCAAGTTGCTCGAGGTCGACGGCGCCGCTCCGGCAGGACTGTTCCCCAACGAGTCACCCGATCTATAGACGAGGATGCGCGTGGACACGGAAGTACGGTTCGACGGCCAGGTCATCATCGTCACCGGCGGCGCGGGCGGTATCGGACGCCCCCAAGCCTCCGAACTGGGCCGGCGCGGTGCCCGCGTCGTCGTCAACGACCTCGGTGGCAGCCCCCGCGGCGGTGGATCGGATCCGTCGATGGCCGCCGCGGTCGTCGATGAAATCGTCTCTGCCGGAGGGGAAGCCGTGGCGAGCACCGAGGACGTATCGTCCGTCGACGGTCCCCGCAGCCTCGTCGAGTGCGCGATGGATACCTGGGGCCGTGTCGACGGGATCGTGCACAACGCGGCGATTCTGCGGGACGCCCACTTCGAGAACGTCACCGACGTGGAGTACGACGACATGATGAACGTGAACCTGCGCGGCACGTTCCGCACCGTGCAGGCCGTGTATCGGGCGATGAAGAACAGCGGCGGCGGCCGGATCCTGACTGTCACCTCAGCGTCCGGCCTGGCGGGCGCCTTCGGCCAGTCGGTCTACGCGGCCACGAAGATGGGGGTCGTCGGGCTCACCCGCTCAATCGCCTGGGAGGGCATGCGATACGGCATCAAGGCCAACGCCATCGCGCCTGCGGCCTTCGACAGCCGGATGTACGCCGAGATGGACCCCGAGGGCGACGCTGCGCTCACCGGCAGGCCCCCGGAACTCGAGGCGTCTCTGGAGTCCGCCGAGTTCATGGGTCTGTACACCGCAAGCCGGGTGACCCCGCTGGCCTTGGCGCTGGTTCATCGAAGCTGTCCGGTAACCGCCGAGATCTACTCCGCGACCGGCGGCTACTACTGCCGGTTCGCCATCAGCCACAGCGACGGCACCCTGCTCGGTTTGGAACCCACCGTCGAGGATGTGGTGGCGAAGTTCGACGAGATCCGCGGCGCCGGAACAGTTCCCAACGAGGTCGACGGCGAGGCGTTGGTGTGGGGCCTGCAGTCGTTCGCACCCCGACTGCTCCCACTGGTGCGCTGAGGACCCCTGGGTCAACCGCCGCCCCGCTCGGCGGGCAGCGGCGGGGGCAACGGTGTGGTCGGCGTCGGCGTCGGCGTCGGCGTTGCCGGCGGCGCCGGGGCGGCAGCCTCTGGACCATGAAAGTCGACCATCGGTTCCTCGCGCAGCACCTTGTTTCCCTCGCTGACGACGACCGACTTCGCCGACACCATGTAGTCGATTCCGCCGTTGTCGGCGACGAATGCATCCCCGGACTGCTTGGCGGGAACAATCAATTTGGCGCCATCACGCACCCGGACTCCGCGGTACTCGTACCCATCCGATGTTTTGCAGATGGCAACGCGTGAGGTGTCCGTGCTGCCGAACATGATCGTCGCGGCCGCCGAGCTGCAGCGCGCCGTCGAGTCGAGGTAGCCCTGTCCGTCACTTTCGGGCGCGGCACCCGCGGGTGGCAGCGCGACGACGAGTAACACCGCAGTCGCCACGGCGGCTACTAGTGCGCAGGGCTTGAATTTTGACATCACCGTCGATGGGACCACGGCTAACGGCGTTGTGCGAGCGGCGACACTGAACAATTCAGAATCGTTAGCTCGTCGAGACCGAAGGCAGACCGGTCAGCCGCCCGCGGCCATCGCCTTCAGCTCGTCAAACGACTCCCGGATGAACTGCGGCAATTGATCCTGTTTTCCTTCGCTGATCCACCGCTCGAAGGCCACCCTGAACACGGCGACGCCGGCCTCGGCGGTCAATCTTGCCGCCGACTCCCTGATGCCACGTCGCCCGAGCGCGTCGGCCATCGCCGACGCTATCGTCGCGAGCTTGATGAGCTCTCGTTCCTGCAGGCGGGGGTTCGCGGCGATAACGGCCTGTCGCTCGCGGGCAAGGTGATGGCGCCCCTCGAAGAACGGGCCGACCGCCTCCAACGCGGCGCCGACCGCTTCGATGGGTGAAGCCGAGTCTGGGGCGTCGACGATCGTCGTGACAAAAATGTCCAGCAAGGCGTCCTGTCCACCGAACAGCACTTCGCGCTTGTCATTGAAGTGGCGAAAGAACGTCCGCTCGGTGAGACCCGCGCACTCGGCAATCTCGGCGACCGTCGTCTCGTCGAAGCCGCGTTCCGTGTAGAGCTCTAGGGCCGCTTCCTCCAGGCGGCCGCGCGCGTTGGGCTCCCACCGACTCATATCCGGATATTACGGGAATGACAGTCGCTGTCATCGGCGTTACACTGATGACAGCAACTGACATCACCTTGGGAGGTGGGGTAAATGCGCATATTCGTCACCGGCGCGTCCGGATTCATCGGTTCGGCAGTCGTGGCCGAGCTCCTCGGAGCGGGCCATCAAGTCGTGGGTCTGGCCCGGTCGGACTCCTCGGCGCAATCCGTCGCAGACGCCGGCGCCGAGGTGTACCGCGGCAGCCTCGACGATCCCGACAGCCTGCGCCAAGCGGCCGAAACGTCCGAGGGTGCGATTCATCTGGCGTTCCACCATGACTTCAACGATTTCTCGACCGCCACCGAACTCGACCGCCGTGCCATCGAGACACTCGGCAAAACATTCGCGGGCTCCGATCGGCCGTTGATCGTGGCCGGCGGAATCCTGTGGCTTCGACCGGGGGAAACCCTCACCGAGGACCACCCGGCCCCACCGGGGCTGCCGCGCTTCTCGGAGGACGCCGTCTTGTCGTTCACCGATCAAGGCGTTCGTTCCGCGGTTGTGCGGCTGCCACCGAGCGTCCACGGCGAGGGCGACCACGGCTTCGTTCCGCGGCTGATCGAGGTCGCTCGAGAGAAGGGACTATCGGCCTACCCCGGCGACGGCACGAACCGTTGGCCTGCCGTGCATCGCCTCGACGCCGCACGCGCTTTCCGGTTGGCGGTGGAGTCGGCGCCTGCGGGGTCGGTCCTGCAGCCGACCGACGACGAGGGGGTTCCGGTACGCAGGATCGCCGAGATCATCGGTACGCATTTGAAGCTGCCGGTCGCGCCGGTCGCCCCCGAGGAGGCGTTCGACCACTTCGGGTGGATCGGGCCCTTCTTCTCGATCGATGCCCCCGCCACCAATAACCGAACGCGCGAACTTCTCAACTGGCAGCCCACCCACAGCGGACTGCTTGACGACCTCGACTCAGGCCACTACTTCGCCGTCGAAACCGATTGACTCACCAGGTAACTCTCGAGTCCTTCGCGGCCGAGCTCACGGCCGTAGCCACTCTGCTTGACGCCACCGAAGGGCGCGACGGGATCCATGATGTAGCCCTGGTTGACGCCGAACGTGCCGGACCGTACCCGCGCGGCGATGCTGAAGCCACGGTCGACA
This sequence comes from uncultured Actinomycetota bacterium, assembly GCA_963713225.1. GTDB lineage: Bacteria > Actinomycetota > Actinomycetes > Mycobacteriales > Mycobacteriaceae > Mycobacterium. The sequence continues at coordinate 215,638 of CAVQLB010000013.1, forward strand.
TCCTTGGTGAACACCGACCCCGCCAGGCCGTACTCGGAGTCGTTGGCGATTCGCACCGCATCGTCTTCGTCGTCGTATCCGATGACGGTCAGGACCGGGCCGAAGATCTCTTCACGGGCGATCCGCATGTCGTTGTTGGCATTGCTGAAGAGCGTCGGTCGGACATACCAACCCTTGTCGAGGCCGGCCGGTAGGTCGGTGCCGCCGACGACCAGTCGCGCGCCTTCGCGCTGACCTTCCTCGATGTAGCCGCGCACCCGGGTCTGTTGTCTCTCGGCGACCAGCGGGCCGAGTTGCGTCGACGGATCGATCGGATCACCAACGGTCATCGACTCCATTCCGGCGGCCAGCGCGTCGACGAACTCGTCTTGTCTCTTGGCGGGCACCAGAATCCGGCTCAGCGCGTTGCACACCTGACCGCTGTTGGCCAGGCTCGCCGACTGGATGGCCGCGGCGACGTTCGCAGCATCGGCGTCGTCCAGAACGATGGCCGCCGACTTCCCGCCCAGTTCCAGGCTCACCTGCTTCAAACCTTCGGCACAGGCCATCGCGACTTGGCGTCCCGCCACCGTCGAGCCGGTGAAGGACACCTTGTCGACTCCCGGGTGCCGGACGAGGGCCTCGCCTGCGACGTTGTCTCCCGGCACCACGTTGAAGACGCCGGGCGGAAAATCCGCTTGCTGCACCCAGTCCGCGAGTAGTTGAGCGTCGAGAACCGACTCGGGTGCGGGTTTGAGCACGACGCAACACCCGGCCAGCAGCGCCGGAATGACCTTGCCCACGGTGAGGAATTGCGGCATGTTCCACGGCACGACCGCCGCCACGACGCCCACGGGCTGCTTGAGGATGCGAATGTCATTGCCGTACAGGCCCGGACGCGCCTCCTGCCAGTCATAGTTGGCGGCCAGTCCGGTGAATGCCGAGAACAAGATGAGCGGAATCCCCACCTGCGCGCGTTTGGCGAATGAGATGGGCGCGCCGATTTCGGCGGTGATCAATTCGACCATTTCGCCGCGGTGCTCTTTGTACAGCTCGGCCAGACGGGTGACCGCGGCGATGCGCTCAACGGGCTGCAGCCGTGGCCACGGTCCGGCGTCGAACGCTGTGCGGGCGGCCCGGACCGCCCGGTCGACATCGACCGCTCCCGCTAGGGAGACCCTGCCGATCACCTCTTGACTGTGTGGTGAGATCACATCGAGCGCAGTGCCGGACTCCGGCGCCGACCATTTCCCGTCGATGAAGAGTTCGTCTCGGTAATACATTGTCTCCCTTAGGTTCTCCGGCCGCCGTTGACGCCGAGGATCTGACCGGTGATGTAGCCGGCTTCGTCCGAGATCAGAAACGCGCACGCGGCGGCGATGTCCTCGGGCCGACCCACGCGTCGGACCGGGGTGCGCTCGATGTGCTCCTCGATGGTGCCGCCCAGCAATTGCCGCTCCTCTGCGCTGCGCAGCATCGGGGTGTCGACGAACCCGGGTGCCACCCCGTTCACGGTGATTCCACTGGGTCCGTACTCCAGGGCCAGGGACTTGGTCAGCCCGTTGACCGCCGATTTGGCCGCGACATAGGCAGACATGAACGGCTGACCGGAGTGAGTGCTCGACGACGAGATGTTCACAATCCGTCCCCAGCCGGCGTCGACCATGTCGGGCAGGACCGCCTGGATGGAGTGGAACACGCCGTTGAGGTTGACGTCGACGACCCTGGACCAGTCCTCGAAGGACAGATTGATGAATCGCTTGAACCGTTCCAGACCTGCGGCGTTGACCAGCACACCGATCGACCCCAGGGAGTCGTGCACCGCCGCCACCGCCGCCTCGACCTGCGCGCGATCGGTGACGTCGGCTACGAAGCCGTGGTCCTCGTCAATCGGTGAGAGGTCGATGACCGCCACCTGGTAACCGTCGCTGCGCAGCCGGCTTGCGACGGCGCGACCGATCCCCGATGCCCCACCCGTCACCAGTCCGGTCTTCATAGGGCACGCCTTCCATTTCCTGGGCGACCGCCCAATTACGGACCGACTCATGCCTATCACCCAGTCGGCTCGGGGGTCAAGCAAGCGCTATTGATTCGGAGCGACCGCCCAACCTAGGGTCCACGAATGAGCAGACCGCCGTTTCGGTTCGCCGTGCAGGCGACCAACGCCTCCGGCGCCCGCGAGTGGCGCGACACCGCACTCAAGGTTCAGGACCTCGGCTATTCCACGCTCTTCCTTGCCGACCACTACCTCGGGCCGGGACCCGCGCAACGCGCCGCGCGCACCCCCCGACAGGACCTCGCACCGATAGCGGCGATGGCCACGGCGGCCGCGGTCACCAAGGCGCTGCGCATCGGTTGCCGGGTGTTCTGCGTGGACTACCACGTACCTGCCGTTCTCGCGAAGGAGGCCGCAACGCTCGACCTGCTCTCCGACGGGCGTCTCGAGCTGGGCATCGGAGCCGGCTGGAGCGCTGACGAGTACTCCGCCATGGGGCTGACATTCGACCGGCCAGGACGCCGAATCACCAAGCTGGAGGAGGTGATTGGGCTGTTCAAGGCTCACTTCGGGGGCGACGAGATTGGCTCTGCGGGAGAGTTCGTCTCGGTGTCCGGGTATGCCGGTCGTCCGCGACCGGTTCAGCGGCCCCATCCTCCGATCATGGTCGGCGGAGCAGGGAAGCGCGTGCTGTCTCTGGCCGCCAGGGAAGCCGACATCGTCAGCATCTCCAACGTCCCGTTCGTCGCGCACAACGAGGCGGGCCTTGATCCAAGGTCGGAGGCACAACGGCGAACAGGTTACGTGCGCGCTGCAGCAGCCGATCGGTTTGGGAACCTGGAAATCGAAAGCTCGCCCTACTTCACCGAGATCACCGACGATGCCGGGCGCGCGCTGGCGAATCTGGCCTCCGCAACCGGCATCTCGGCAGACATCCTGCGCGAGCACCCCAACGTGCTGATCGGCTCGGTCGACACCGTCGTTGAGGTACTTCAGTCGCGTCGCGAGGAACTCGGCATCAACTACGTCACGGTCCAGCAGCCACGACTGGACGCGTTCGCACCCATTGTGGCCAGGCTGCACGGCCTGTAATGTCCGATTGAGCGATCGCCCAAACAGGAATGAGACCACATGGCCAAGCGGACGAAATTCGCCGAGTACGAGAATCGCTACGCCAACTACCGGTTCGAACTCACCGACGACGGCATCCTGTTCATGCAGTGCCACACCGACGGCGACAGCCTGGTCTGGAGTTGGCAGAGCCACGACGACATGTGCGATGCGTTCGCGGATATCGCCGGGGACCGCGAGATCAAGGTGCTGATCCACACCGGCACCGGCGAGAACTACAACGCCAACTGGGGTCGGATGCCGAACGGAGACCCCGTCGAAAATCCCGTCTACCAGCTGATGCCAGACACCCGGGGGCTGGTGAAACTAGATGAGAAGGCCTGGTATGCAAGGCATCTCATCTTCAATGTGCTCGATGTCGATGTGCCGATGATCAGCGCGGTCAATGGACCCTGCAACATGCACTCCGAGGTCCCGCTGATGGGCGACATCGTGCTGGCCTCCGAGGACGCCTACTTCCAGGACGCTTCCCACTTTCCCCGCGGCCAGGTGCCCGGCGACGGACAGCACGTCATCTGGAGCTTCCTGGCCGGCCACACCCGGGCCCGCTACTTCCTGCTGACAGGCAAGAAGCTCGCGGCCCAGGAAGCCAAGGAGTGGGGCGTCGTCAACGAGGTACTGCCGAAGGACCAGCTGCTGGATCGGGCCTGGGAACTGGCACGCGAGCTGGTCAAGCGGCCACCGCTGACGCTTCGGTACTCACGCCAGCTGTTCACCAACCCCCTCAAGCGCGCGTTCATCGACGAGCTCGGCCACGGCCTGGCCCGCGAGACCTACGCGCAGCGCGCGTTCTTCCCGTTCGGCGGCGAGATGGAACCGCTGGACCGGCCATGGGACCAGCAGCCCTGGTCCAACGGACGTGCATCCGCGCACGCGAGGAGCGCAGAAAGTACCGACGAAGGGGCGCGGCAATGACCGGCATTCAGCAGAAGCTCGCGACCGGCCGCGGCAAGTTCACCCCCGACTACCCCGACCTCGGCACCGGCCCGGTGAACTATGAGGACTCCATCTCCGAGGAGTTCTTCGCAGCCGAGCGAAAGGCCGTCTTCGAGCGAAGTTGGCTGTGCGTCGGGCGAATGGAACGCCTGCCGCGCAAGGGTTCCTACTTCACCCGCGAGCTGCCTGGCCGACTGGCGTCGATCGTCATCACCCGCGACCTCGACGACAACGTCTACGCCTTCCACAACGTCTGTGCGCACCGCGGCAACAAGGTGGTGTGGCAGGAACACCCGCAGGAGGAATCGGCGGGCAGCTGCCGTGCCTTCTCGTGCAAGTACCACGGCTGGCGCTACGGACTTAACGGCGTCGTCAACCACATCACCAACGAGGAGGAGTTCTTCGACCTCGACAAGTCGAAGCTGCGGATGCCGCCCGTGCACTGCGAGGTCTGGGCGGGCTTCATCTTCATCAACCTGGCCGAGGATCCGGTCCCGCTGCGCACGTTCCTTGGCGAGGGACTGCTCGGCATGGAGGCGTACCCGTTCGATGAGATGACGCAGCACTACGGCTTCTCCACGCAGATCAAGGGCAACTGGAAGCTCGCCGTCGACTCGGTGTGCGAGTGGTACCACCCGCCGTACGTGCACGGGCGATTCATCGACCCGGACGTGTCCAAGGCCGAGAAGATGGTGCCGCCGGTCGACGCCTATCACTACGACCTGTTCCGGCCGCACATGCTGACGTCGGTTCCCGGTCCGCCGGTGCTGCCGCCACGCGCGCCGGGCGGCGCGGGCGAGCCGCGCCAGGATCAGCGGTGGGTCTACAAACTGTTCCGTGCCGGGTTGTTCGGTCCCGACGACGTGCCCGACATCGGGCCGCTGCCGGGGTTCCTCAACCGCGGAGAAATCGCATCGTGGGGCAACGACCAGTTCTGGGTCTTCCCGAACATCTCGATCCAGATCTGGGCGCGCAACTACTACATCACCTACACGTACTGGCCCGAGACGGTCGACACGCACATCTACGAGATCGACCTGTACTTCGTGCCGCCGGCCAATGCACACGAGCGGCTGGCCCAGGAGGTGGTGGTGGACAGCACCATCGAGTTCGCGATGCAAGACGTCAACACCATCGAGGCCACGCACTCGGCGCTGAAGACGAGGGCGCAGAACACCTTCCACCTCAGTGACCAAGAGCTGCTCATCCGGCAGTTCCATACCGTGATCCGAGATACCGTCGCGGCCTACCAGTCCGGTGAGGAGCAGTCATGACGGAACATCAACTGCCGGAGGGCTTCTCCGAACTCGAGCGGTGGGTCGACGATTGGGCGCTGGCCACCCGGGCCGAGCGCTACGCCGCGCGGCTCGACAGGCCCTACGACGACCTGGTCGCGTTCTACGACGGGATCGCCCCGCACGCCGAGCGCGGCGTCGCCCATCTTGACGGTCTCGACATCAACGACCTGGGTCCGAAGGACAGGCGGCTGATGCATCTGCTGTACTCGATGATCCTGGTGTCGTACGCGGTGAACATCTTCAAGCAGAACCGCATCCCGGACTCCGGCGCCGCCTTCTTCGAGATGGTCGCCGAACCGGCGCTGTGAGCACGCTCCCGCTGAAAGGGCTCCGCGTGGTCGACGCCGCGACACTGGCGGCGGGCCCGTTGGTCGCGACTGCGCTCGGCGAGTTCGGTGCCGAGGTGATCAAGGTCGAGCAGCCCGGCGCGGGCGATCCACTGCGCACCTGGGGCCCGCGCCGGGACGACATCGGGCTCGTCTGGAAGAGCGTGAGCCGCAACAAGAAATGCGTGACCCTCGACATGCGGACGACCCCCGGCCAAGAGCTGTTGCACCAACTCCTCGACATCAGCGACGTGTTCATCGTCAACACCCGGCCGAGCACACTGGCCCGCTGGCAACTCGACTATCACTCGGTGCACGAACGGCACCCGGAGTTGGTGATGCTCCATGTCACCGGCTACGGGCACGGCGGGCCGGCAACCGACCGGCCGGGCTTCGGCACTCTCGCCGAAGCGATGAGCGGCTTCGCCCATGTCACCGGGCAGCCGGACGGACCACCGACGCTGCCGCCGTTCATGCTCGCCGACGGGGTGGCCGCGCAGGCCGCCACTTACGCGGTGATGATCGCCCTCTACCACCGCGATATGCACCGGGCGGGAGGCCAACTCGTCGACGTCAGCCTCGTCGAACCCCTCGCCCGGCTGGTCGAGCAGGCCACACTCGCCTACGATCAGCTCGGCGAAATCCAGGCCCGGACCGGCAATCGGGTGATCGCGAGCACACCCCGAAATGCCTACCGCAGCTGTGACGACAGGTGGATCGCGGTGTCCAGCGCCGCATCGAGTACCGCGATGGCGCGTGTATCGGGCCATCGAACGACCCGATCTGGCAAGACTTCCCGAGTACGTCGATCCGGTGCCGAGGCAACAACGCTGCGAGGAGATCGACGGGCTCGTCGCCGACTGGGTTGGCACGCACACATTCGATGAGGTCATGAAGGTGTTCCTTGCCGAAGGCGTGGCCGCGGCACCCGTCTACGACGCGAGTCAACTGCTCGCCGACGAACACTTTCGCGCCCGCGGCACGTTCACCGCGGTCGACGATTCCGAACTGGGCCGGATGACGGTGCAGTCGCCGGTGGCGGTTCTCAGCGAAACACCCGGGGCAGTAAACCATCTCGGTCGGCAGCTCGGCGCCGATAACGACGATGTGTACGGCGGACTGCTGGGTCTTGACCCGGCACGCATCGCCGCCTTGCGGGTCGAGGGAACGATATGACGCAGTCGCGAATACGCCGTTGCGAGTTGGCAACCCCGGCCAGCAGTGAGCACATGTGCGAGGTCGCGTCGCGGTCGGGCGCCGACCTGGTGTTCCTCGATCTCGAGGATGCCTGCGCACCCTCGGCCAAGGAATCGGCGCGCGCCATCGCGGTCAACGCACTCACCGGACTCGACTGGGGTCGCGCCCTGCGCGCTGTGCGTATCAACGGGCTCGACACCCCGTGGTGCCACGACGACATCGTCGAGGTCGTCACCGGAGCACGGGACGCGCTGGACGTCATCATCGTCCCGAAGGTGCTTTCAGCGCGCGACGTGTGGTGGGTCGACGTGCTGTTGACTCAGCTCGAGGCCAAGCTCAGGTTGCAACGGCGCATCGCCCTCGAGGCGCTCATCGAGGAGGCGGAGGGCCTGGTGAACGTCGTCGAGATTTCGCGGGCCAGTCCCCGCCTGGAGGCACTCATTTTCGGCGCGGGTGACCTGTCCGCCTCGTTGCAGTCCCGCGTCGACGGCAACTTCCAGCCCGCAGGCGAATATCCCGGCGACTTCTGGCATTTGGTGCGGATGCAGGTGCTCACCGCCGCGCGCGCAGCCGGGATCGACGCAATCGACGCGCCGTACCCCGGATACCAGGACCTCGACGGTTACCGCCACACCGCAACGCATGCCAGCTTGCTCGGGTTCGACGGCAAGTGGGCGATTCATCCCGACCAGGTGCCCGTCGCCAATGAGGTCTTCACCCCGACGGCCGAGGAGATCGCCGACGCCCGTGCGATCATCGCCGACTACCGCGAAGCCGAAGCGGGCGGTGTGGGCGCCATCGGGCGCGACGGCAGACTCGTCGACGCCGCGCTGATGCGTCACGCCGAAAATGTGCTGCGAAAGGCCGACACATGACCAAGCCGGACAAGGTCGGGTCGCGTGACTCCGCCACTCGCGACAAGATGCTCGACGCGACGATCCAGATCATGCTCGAAGAGGGATACGCCGCGGCAACATCGCGGCGTGTCGCCGCCCTGGCCGGTGTGAAACCGGCTCTGGTGCACTACTACTTCCCCACCATGGACGAGTTGTACCTCGCGGTGTTTCGTCGCGGCGCCGCGGCCAACCTCGACCGCCAGCAGGCGGCGCTGGCGTCAGATCGTCCCCTTCATGCGTTCTGGGAGACGGTCAGCGAACCGCGCGGCACGCGACTTCTTCTCGAGTTCATGGGCCTGGCCAACCACCGTAAGGAAATCAAGGCCGAGATCTCCGCGTGGTCGGAGCGGTGGCGGGAAATGCAGATCACCGCGCTCAATTTCATTGTCCGACAGTCCGGAGTAGACGCCGAGGAGTTCCCGCCCGCCGCGTTGGCCGTCGTCGTCGCCTCGATCGGTCGCACCTTGGTTCTCGAGCAGGCGCTCGGCACGACCGGCGGTCACGACGAAGCCGTCGCGTTGGTCAACCGGTTCATCGACCGATTCGAGATGCCGCGCCGAAGAAGCGCCGCCGCGATCCGGCTCGAGGTCAGCAAGACGCAGGTAGATCCGCGGCTGCAGCTGCGGCGTTGCCTAGGCGACTGTCTCTAAAGGACACGCCGTCCCGTGATGGCTGTCGACGGACGACGCTCGATGCGCGGGGACGCAGGGCAACCAGAGAACCCGAACGGACAACACCCAACGGCCCTAGACGTGCAAAGCGAGCGATCCCCGCTGCTCGTAGTGTTAAGGCCGCTTTGGCTTGGCGGTATCCGACCAGCATCCCGGCTGCGCTGATGATCAGGAGCCCGCCGATGCCCGGCAAAGCCAACGCGGCCAGCGCCGTCAGGGACGCGGGTACCAGGACGGCGCTGATGGTGTGTTTGAGAATCGACAGCACACCCGTCGGGGCGACGCCCTCCGGCGCGACCGGCGCCACCCCAGAAATCGATAGTTGTTGACTCAAGCCGGTCGCGACGCCTCCCAATGTCGGATGCCCGGCGACGTTTCCGGTTGATGGAACGCCCCAGTTACCCGAAGTAAGCAGGATCTGCGACCATTGCGCCGCTCGCAGACGGAAGCACTGGCGAATCCAGAACTGCCGACAGGCCTGCACCGTAGAGGCTTCCTCCGATTCCGCCAGGAGCCATTCCGGGGAAGCCGAGCAAGGAGGCAAGATCAGACGGCAGTTGTGCGAGCGGGACGCCCACAGCGGCAACCGAGGTGAGCAAGTCCTGAACCGCGGTGATGACATCCTTAGCCGGTGTCGGGGAACTGGGAAGCTTCGCGACCACAACCGGAATCGCCCCGACTGCAGTCCGCGACCCCTTTGACCGCATTCCTAACCGGCGCGACGACTGTCCGTACGGCCGCGAGCCGCTTGGAGCCGGTGCAACCACAGTCGGATCGGATGCGACCACAGCCGGCGGAGGCGCGACCACCTGCGCTTGAGACACGACTACATCCGGACTGCGACGTGTCCTCGCTGGAAACCGCCGTGGGATCCGTATCCTGGTGTCATGCCGTTCGGTGACCGCCGCTGACACCCTCCTCGGTGTCCTTCGGCGACACCCTCCTCGGTGTCCGTCACGGCACCCATGGTCATCGGGCCTTGTCGGGCTGGCAGATTCCTCTTGGCTCGAATTACTGAGCGAATCGGGTCGTGCCCGTCTCTGGCTGTGCTTCCGCGACCGGCTCGGTCGCCGAACTGGCGCCTTGGGTCGAGCCCTCGTCAGCACCCTGGCTAACGCCAGTCGAATCGCCGGAATCACCGTCGGCCGCGGCTATCGCTCCCCCAGCGCCACCGGCAAGGAGGGCGGTAGACAGCAGGCAGACACCCAGTGCGAAGCGCCAATGCGTCATAGTCACGTTCTCCTCTCCGCCGGCCGAGGACCTAGCCGGTAGAGCATCCGAACACATCGTCTCATTTCGCGGCCCACAGCAATCACGCTTCTGCGACAAACCGGGTATTTGCCTTGGAGCAATCGCTGCTGGAAGCCGAAGTCGCGTCGCCTACAGCGCCGTACTCAGCCGCCGGGGCCGTTGGGCCACTTGAGCATCGAACCCGCATCGACACGGATGTGTTGTCCGGTGATGTAGCGGCTCTCCTCGCTGGCGAGGAAGACGCCGAGGTTGGCGATGTCCTCGGGCTCTACGTACGGGATCGGCATGGCATTGAAATAGGTGAAGGCCGGTTCGGCGTCCTCGCGGGTCGGTTTCTTGCCTTCGGCGGTCATGTCGGGCCGGAACACGCTGTAGATGCCGTCGTTCTGCAGGAGATGGGTGTTGACGTTGGTGGGGTGCATCGCGTTGACCCGAATCATCTTGGGCGCCACCTGCAGACACAGGTGTCGACGTAGTCGATCAGCACCCGCTTGCTCCAGCCGTAGCCGGCGCCGCCCGGCCCCATCATCGGGTTGTCGCTGGTGCCCTTGATCATGCCCGCGGTGGAACCCGTGATGATGATCGAAGCGCCGTTGGGCAGGTGGGGCAGGGCGACCGCGACGGTGTTCATCACGCCCAGCAGATCGACGTCGGTGGCGTCGACGAAATGCATGGGATCGAACTCTTTCCCGAAGGCCATCGGCAGAATGCCCGCGTTGGCGACGACAACGTCGAGCTTGCCCATGTCGGCAATGCCGGCCTCGAGTGCATCGCGGAGTTCGTGGCGCTCGCGCACATCGGCGATCTTGGCGAACACACGGCGGCCGAGCTCCTTGACCGACCGCTCCGTCTCTGAAAGATCGTCGGGCGTCGCGAGCGGGTAGGGGTTCGAGTCGATATTCCGACAGATATCGATCGCGATGATGTCGGCGCCCTCTTTGGCCATCGCGACCGCGTGGGCGCGTCCCTGACCACGAGCGGCACCCGTGATGAATGCGACCTTGCCCTCAAGCCGTCCAGCCATCTGTCCTCCGCCGATAGAATCGAATTCTCCAACTACGCGAACCTAATTTACGCAGCCTGTTTAATCAATCCCTGCGGCACAAATGTTTGGTACGAGGTTTACCGCGGCGCGGCGATGCCGTTGTCGTAGGCATAAACGATCGCCGCCGCCCGGTCACGCAGGTTCAGCTTGACGAAGATGTGGCCGATGTGGCTCTTGACGGTCACCTCCGAGATGGACAACTCGTCCGCGATTTCGGTGTTGGAACGGCCCTTACCGATGAGCTTGAGGACGTCGAGTTCGCGCGCGGTCAGTTGAGTGACCACGCTGTTGCTGGGCTTATCCGCCGCCGCCCGCCGGTAGGTGCTCAGCACCCGCGACGTCACCGCGGGGTCGAGATAGCTGTCACCCTGCGCGACAGCTCGCACAGCGCGGATCAACTCCTCGGCCGACGAGTCCTTCAGCACGAAACCGGCGGCACCGGCTCGGAGCGCGCCCGAGAGTAGCTCGTCCTCGTTGAAGGTGGTCAACGCCAACACCGGTGGCGCGCCACTTCCGGCCATTCTGCGGGTGGCCTCGATCCCGTCGACGCGCTTCATCCGCAGATCCATCACCACCACGTCGGGCCGGTGCTGCGCGATCGCCGCGGGCACTTCGTCGCCGTCGGAACATTCCGCGACGATGACGAATCCGTCCTTGCGGCGCAGGATCCGCCGCAGCCCCGAGCGGACCAGATCTTGGTCATCCACCAACAGCACGGCGATCTCCGGGACATCCATGGTCATGACCCGCACGCCCTCGGCCACCGCGCTACGTCGCCGTCGTCGCTGTCGCCGAATGGAATGTCGGCGCACACCGACCATTCGCCGCCCGACGGACCGATATCCACGACCCCGCCGAGCAATTCGACGCGCTGGCGCATGCCACGCACCCCACGTCCCACCGGCGCGCTGTCGGCGGAAACCGCCAGCGGTAGCTTGTTGAGGACGATCAATCTGACGTTGGATCGCGAAACCACGAGCACAACAATCGACTTCGAGTTTGGGGCATGTTTGGCGATGTTGGACAACGATTCCTGGGTGATCCGGTAGAGCGCGAGCCCGACAGCAGCGGACACCCGCTCGGTAGATCCGTCGGTCCGTAGGCTCACGTTCAGCCCAGCCCGGCGGAAATCGTCGACCAGCGTGCCGATGTCGTCGACGGTGGGCTCGGGCTGGACCTTCATCGGAGAGACGTCGAGCAGGCCGACCGTGCGGCGGATGTCGGCCATTGCCTGGCGCCCGAGCCGCTCGGCGTCTTCGAGGGCTCCGACGGCATCGTCGACGTCGCGGTCCTGCTGAAGACCGCGGCGCGCCGCGGTCACGTGGAGCAGCGTCACGCTGAGCGAGTGGGCGATGACGTCATGTACCTCGCGGGCTATTCGTCGGCGCTCGTCGGCCGCGGCGTGCTCAGCCAAAGCCGCCTGCGCCTGACCCTGTTTGATCATCAGCAGCTGCTGGGTGCGCATCAGATAACCGACCAGCCAGCCGATGGCGACGAAGCTCAGATACAAGCCGGCGTTGTCGAGTCGGTGCATTTCGGACGCGACGATCAACAGCGCGGCCGCCGACGCGGTCGCCAGTAAGCCGCCGAACAACGTGGCCAGCGAGCAGACCGTGCCCACCATGAGGACCTGCAGAAGGGGTGCGAAATCCCCTGGGACGGGTGTCGACGTCGCGAATAGGAAGATGGCCGTGGCTATTGACGAGGTCGCCCACAAGGCGCCGGGACTGTACCGGAGACCGGTGACGAAGAACAGCGCCATCGGCCCCACGGCGATCAGCACGGCGGCCGACGAAGGCAGCAGGTCGGAACTGGGCCGCTGCAGAGTCGAAATGAGGGTCACCAGCAGCACACTGATGTCGACGGTCACGACAAATGACCACGCGTAGCCGAGCGGGATCAGATCGCGCCGCTGGCGCAGCCGATCACGCACGAACTCCGTCGTCGCGCGTAGCACCGTCTAATTCTAGAAGGGCTCATCGGCGGCCACATCGTGCCGTGGTCGGCGGCGTGCTCCGACTGTGGTCGGAGAAAAAGACGGGCCTTCGGCACGACGCGGATGCGGGCGCCTGCTTCATAGCGTCGAGTCATGACTCTTGCAATGGGCGACAAGGACTTCGAGGCTTACGCAACCCGGAGTCGATGGACCGAATTCGTCGAGACGGCAGTCAACGGAATACGCGCCGCGTTCGCGAGGTCTCCGAAGCGTGCCACGCCCCGGAGGAAGCACTATCCGCCGAGATTCGGTATCGAGTTCGAGACCTCGCTCGTCGACCGTGAGCGCAGGAGGCTTTGACTCAGGCGACAGACTCGAGCAGATCGCGGGTTCGGGGTGGCTCCCGCCGTGCTGTGCGTGACGGGCGAGCATGCACGGCGACGAGGCCACCTGACCTGACGATGCCCAACGGTCCTGCTTTCGAGAAGCGAGCGATCCCCACAGCCCGCAGCATCGAAGCGGCCCTGGCTTGGCGATACCCGACGAACATCCCGGCGGCAGCAAGAAGCAACAGTCCGGCGACGCCCGGCGACGCCAGTGCCGCCAGCGCCAACACGGACAGCGGGGCCAGCACGGCACCAACGGTGTGTTGGAGAACTGACCGCACCTTCTCCAGAATGCCCCCGGGCGCCAGCACCGCCGCGAGCCCGCCCGAGTGTTGATCAACCACACCACTGGCGCCCCCCGGCGTCGAATTCGCGAGGACACCGGCAGATGACAGGCCGGCCGAATCGCCCGGGGCAATGAGCATCTCGGCCCAGTCTGCCGGCCCAGCCTCAGATGAACCCAGCTGTGTACGCGCGGCGGCGTACAGGCCACCCGCCAAAAGACTTCCTCCGATTCCACCGGTAGTCAACGAGGCGGTCGCGGGGAAGCCGAGCAACGACAGGAGGTCGCCTGGAATTTCGATGATCGAGACATTGTCATCGGTCAGCGCGATGAAGAAGTACGTCAGTGCCGTAATGACATCCCTTGTCGGCGCGGCACGACTGACCGCCGGCGCGGCTTCGGCCTGGACGGACGCGCCCGACCCGTCAACCGATGCAACCTCGTTCGTGACGGGTGGGACCACCGTCGGCTCCTCCGCGGGAGGATCGTTGACTGGCGCGACCACGTTGATGGTCGGGGCTTCCGGCTCCGGCGAGGGCTCCGGCTCCGGCGAAAGCGAGACGAGGGTCTCCGGCTCATTCACCTCTTGGTTGTTCACCTCTTGGGCGGCGGCGGCCGTCGCGGAGTCGGAACCGTTGTTGTCCTCATCGGCTGCCGCCGCTCCGCCTGCCCCGTCGACCGTCGAAACGCCGATGGCCATCGGCCCAGTCAGGCCGGCGGATTCCTCACGAGGTTCCCCGAGGTCGGATGCGGAATGCGGCTCGATGTCGGACGACGCGAGGAGCTCCGGAATCGTCCCCACAGAACCCGTCGCAGGTGCACTTTTGATCGGCTCGAGACCCTGGGTGTCGCTGATCGAGCCGTCCGTTTCCGTGTCGGCGGTCGCGACCGTTTCGCCAAGTCCTCCGACGAGCATGGCGACGGAGAGCACACAGACCCCTGCCGCCACGCGCCTACGTGTACTTATCGTGTTCTCCTACCTCCTGTCGGGAGAGCCCGCACCTACCGTTTCAGCACATAATCTCATTGCGCAGTGCTCGTGTCCTAATTCCGTGAGAAGAGCCGAATCAGCCGCCTGGCCGAAGCTGAGAAGCCGCGGCGCGGACCGCGGCGGTGACGTTGTCGATCAGCGGGCTGTCGAGCTTCCAGCACTGCCAGTACAGCGGCACGTCGAGGTGCACCTCAGATATCCGGACGAACGATCCATCCGCGACCCGCTCAGCAGCAAGGCTGTCGGGAAACATGCCCCAGCCGAGCCCGGCCCGCACCGCGGCCGCAAAGCCCTCTGCGGTCGGCACGTAATGCACCGGTCTGGCGATGGTGCGACGAAACGCTCTGCGCACCAACATGTCCTGCAGGGCGTCGTCCCGGTTCCATGCCAGAGACGGAGCCGATCCGACCGCGTCTGCGGTGAAACCGTCCGGCAGATAGCGCTGGGCATAGTCTGCGCTGGCGACCGGCACGTAGCGCATCACCCCGAGTGGTTGTACCCGACACCCGGGCACCGGGGTGCGCTCGGTGGTGACCGCGCCCATCGCCGCCCCCTCCCGCAGCAGCCGCGCTGAGTGGTTCTGGTCCTCGATCCGGACGTCGAAGAGAACCTCGGGCAACTGGCCCAGCACCGCCGTGAACCAGGTGGCCATCGAATCGGCATTGACGGCGATCACAATCCGGGTCCGGTCTGCAGAACCGCCACCCATCTCGGCCAGCGCCTCCGACTCCAACAGTGCGGTCTGGGCCGCGAGACGAATCAGTGGTGCTCCTGCAGGCGTCGCCACGCAGGGCTTTTCGCGGCGGACCAGCACCTGGCCCACCCGCTGCTCGAGCGCCTTGATCCGCTGGGACACCGCCGACGGCGTCACGTGCAGCCGTGCCGCCGCCGCATCGAAGCTGCCGTACTCGATCACCGCGGCGAATGCGGCTAGCTGCTGACCATCGAACTGCACATTAGCAATGCTAATGCATATGAAGAATCATTAGCTGTACTGATTCATGCCTGCGCCCTAGCGTTGACGACATGAACTCGCCCCTGCTCGTCGGCTTCGTGGCCTCGTTCACGCTGATCGCGGCGATCGGGGCGCAGAACGCATTCGTGCTGCGGCAGGGCATCCGACGCGAGCACGTGCTGCCCGTGGTTGCGCTGTGCACCGTTTCGGACATCGTCCTGATCGCCGCGGGCATCGCAGGGGTCGGGGCCCTCATCAACGCCCACCCTGGCGCGGTGAACATCGCCAAGTTCGGCGGCGCGCTGTTCCTGTTCGGCTACGGACTGCTGGCCGCGCGTCGCGCCTGGCGACCGTCGACCCTCACTCCCTCAGAGGCGACACCGGCCCGACTGGCGGAGGTCCTGTTGACGGCCGCCGCACTCACGTTCCTCAACCCACATGTCTATCTCGACACCGTCGTGCTCCTCGGCGCGCTCGCCAACGAGCATCGCGACGACCGGTGGCTGTTCGGCATCGGCGCCGTCACCGCCAGCGCGGTGTGGTTCGTCAGCCTCGGCCTCGGTGCGCGACGACTCGCCGGCTTGTTCGCCTCCCCGATGACATGGCGGGTTCTCGACGGGCTGATCGCCGCCATGATGATCGGCCTCGGCGTCGCGATGCTCGTGGCGTAACTCCGTCAGGGAGTTTCGGGGCACCCCACAGCGTTGCCGGAAGTCGGCCGAGGGTTGCCGGATCGCCTGAAGCTCGCTCTGAACGGTCGGATTGTTGTCCAGATAGACCTGTACTTGATCCCTGATCTGATCCTTGGGTTGGCCTTTGAGGCTGGTGAAGAAGTCGTTCACGTCAGGGTGCGTGGTCAAGTAGTTCGACGTGTCGAACGTGACGCCTGACATCACGCGCGCCAGTTCGGCGGCCGTGCACGGCGGTGGAACAAGGGGCGGCGGCTCGGCCGACGCGATGGCGGCGGCACCGAAAAGCATTGCGCCGGCTAGGGCGCCGGTGCCGATCGCTCCCAATACGGCGCGGCGCGCGGGGCGTGCGGAGGGCAACATGTTGGCTCCTTGATCGTGTGGTTGAGGGTTCATGGGGTTTCTACTCATCGACGTGGTCCGATGCCACCGGGACGACCGGGAAGGCCTGTGCCGAAACCCGGATCCCAGTCCATGTTGAGATCCCAGTCGTTGCCGCAGTACCAGTCGTTCTCGCACGGATACGGGACGTACCGGAGTCGCGGCCCTCGGCACCCCGTCCGCACCGCGGACCTCGCCCTGCGCACAGACGGTGGACCCACCGCTGTAGGTGCAATCGGCGCCCGCCGGGGGCGCCGTGGCGACGATCGTGAATGGGGCGGTCGCCATCGCCAATCCCAATATCAGGTAGCGCTGTGTTGATCGCACGGCTGCTCCCTCTCTGCAATTTGATAGGACCAAGTGGCCCATGTGCGGAGCTTAGGGGTTTGTACAACCGACGGCTGAGCGAACAGCAATTTCAGGATCGTTTTTTTGTTTTGAGTCAAGGCAGGCCTTTTTCGCGTCACGGACATCTACGCGGCACCTCTCTGATGTCAAACAGCCTGCTTCCGCCGTGCGGCCGTAGTACCGTCCGCTCCATAGGGTTCCAGAACATGAAGAGGCGGATATGACGACAACTGACCAGGACTGGACGAAGCCGTCGGCGATGGCCATCCCCCCGGAGGGCTACTTCAAAGAGGAGCGCGGGCGGTACGGCCCCACGTATCCGAGGACACCCGCGTGCCACGGATTCTCCATCATCGCGAAGGTGAAGGAGGGCCGCGAGGACGTGGTCCGCGCGTATGGGAAGACCATCGAGGAGACCATCGCAGCCAGTCCGGAGGCCTTGGCGCCGTTGAAGTTGCACTACCTGCGCTGGAATCTCTTCGACGTCGGTTCCGGCTTGCACTTCCAGTACATGGGCATCTTCGACACCGACTTCGATAAGTACACCGAGGACGCGGTGCAGCTGTTCAGCGCGACCGGCATCACCACCATCTTCACCCAACTCGAAGGGTTCCCGGAGGATTGGAAGGAGAATCCCGAGGCGTTCATCAAATTCGTTCGGGATCACCAGGTGCCCAGCTTCCTCGAATACGGCGAGTACCCGTACGTGACGGCCGACGAGATCAAGAAGGCGCTGAAGCTGAAGGCGGCCTTCTCGGAAATGCTCGACCAGATGCAGTGAACCGCGCCGGTGCTTGAATTCGACGACATCCAGCACATCCTGCTGACCCGCACGCCGGCCATCACGGGCCGCTACGAGTTCCTGTCGTTCGACACCCCGGCCGGCGGGCGGGCATGGCTCTCCGAGCTGTTGGACAAGACCCAGTCGGCCGCGGACGCGACCGCCACGATGGACGAGCTCCGACCGCTGGGTCACATTGGCGTTCACGTGGAACGGCTTGCGCGCGCTCGGCGTGCCCGAGGAGTCGCTGCAGACCTTTCCCGAGGAGTTCCGCGACGGGAATGGCGGCCCGGGCCGACATCCTCGGCGACACCGGCGCCAACGCTCCGGAGCACTGGCTCGGCGGCCTGGCCGGCGACGACCTGCACGCGATCGCGATCTTGTTCTCGCGCACCGACGAACAGTGCCGCCGGTCCATCGAGGAGCACGACAAGTTGCTCGCCCGCACCGACGGGGTTCGCAGTCTGTCTTTCCTCGACCTCAACGCGTCGCCGCCGTTCAACTACGCCCACGACCATTTCGGCTTCCGGGACCGGTTGTCGCAGCCGGTGATGAAGGGCTCCGGCGAGGAGCCGACGCCGGGTTCGGGCGCCGCGCTGGAACCGGGCGAATTCATCCTGGGATATCCCGACGAAAACGGGCCGGTGGCGAATCTCCCTCAGCCCGAGGTGTTGTCACGCAACGGCAGCTACATGGCGTACCGCAGGCTGCAGGAGCACGTCGGGGCGTTCCGCGACTACCTGCTCGAGAATGCCGAAACGCCGGAAGAGCAGGAACTGCTCGCCGCGAAGTTCATGGGACGCTGGCGCAGCGGTGCACCGCTGGTGCTGGCGCCGGATGCCGACGATCCCGAACTGGGTGCGGATCCGATGCGCAACAACGACTTCAACTACAAGGAGATGGACCCGTTCGGGTATGCGTGTCCGCTCGGCTCGCATGCCCGCCGGCTGAATCCGCGTGACACCGCGCACTACATGAACCGTCGACGGATGATCCGCCGCGGCGCGACGTACGGACCCGCACTACCGGAGGGTGCGCCCGACGACGGGGTGGACCGCGGCATCGCCGCGTTCATCATCTGCGCCGACCTGGTTCGCCAGTTCGAGTTCGCGCAGAACGTGTGGATCAACGACAAGAGATTCCACGAACTCGGCAACGAACACGACCCGATCTGCGGCACCCAGGACGGCACCCTGGATTTCACCGTCCCGAAGAGGCCGATCCGCAAGGTGCACAAGGGTCTTCCGGCGTTCACCACCCTCTCGGGCGGCGCGTACTTCTTCCTGCCCGGGATGAACGCGATGCGCTACCTGGCCTCGCTCGGCAACTGAAGGATCGACCATGAGCACACTGCCGCCGCCACGCACCTACAACCAGAACCACGTCCCCCGCGCCCACACCGGCGGGCGGCGCATCAGCATCTACTGGACATGGAGCTATCCCTGGGAAGCCCAACGCGATCCCGCCATCATCGAGAACCGGTTCTCCACGATGACCGAGGTGCGAAACGTCCTGTGGCCCGCGTACGAGACGCCGGAATACAACGCGGCCAACTTCCTGCAGGGTGTCGCGGGCACGCTGGAGTTGTTCCATCGCTCCGCCCTGGCGTTCCAGGAGCTCGCCGGAGAGGCCACCGGTCACCCGGTCGCCGTCTACCAGCGCATCGACCAGGCCGGCTACAAGCTGCTGATCGACGAACGGATCCTGGCCGACACCGACACGCTGATGGTGTTCGGTCTGGACCATCTGCTCTCCGAGCAGGAAGCAGCACCCGAGGAGATCGCCGCGATCACCGAGTGGCTGAAGCGGGAAGGAACCTGCCTGCTGCTGGCACCTCACCACGATGTCGGCTTCACCGACGACTACGACCAGCGCCAGGTCGAATACCTGCACCACGGTGATCGACTCGTGCCGCGTCAGCAACGTTTCAGCCAGTACACCCGATCCCTGATGCGGGCACTCGACGTGCCCGTGCACAACATCTGGGGGCTGCGCCCCGCCGTCGTCGAAGGCACCAAGGAGATCGCACCGCTCACCGCGATCCGCGACCTCGACAGCCCGCGACTGCTCGACAACGTCACCACCTTCAACTTCCACCCGCACCTGCCGCACTACGAACTCACCGCTCCTGAAGGCGATGCCCTGCGGGTCCTCGGGAAACAGCGCGTCGATCCGAACCGACCACATCCGTTCACCGCCGAGGGGAACACCGAGTTCAACGCACTGATCTGGATGCCGCCCAGCGGTCAGCGCTCCGGCGACATCGTTCTCATCGACTCCACGCACTTCACCACGCTGTTCGGCGGCACCGACAGCCTGAGGAACCTCTGGCACAACCTCGCCACGATGAAGTAAGCATGACGTGTGGGCATCAACAGAGCCGTGTTCATCACCGGCGCCGCCGCAGGAATCGGCCGAGCCACCGCCCTGACCTTCGCCCGTAACGGCTTCACCGTCGGCGGCTACGACATCGACGAGGTGGGACTGAAGTCGCTGGCCGACGAGATCGACGGCCTCGGCGGCACCGCCCACGTCGGGCACCTCGACGTGACCGACCCCGACGAGATGGCGCAACGGGTGCGCGAATTCGTGACGGCGGCCGGTGACCGCCTCGACGTGATGATCAACAACGCAGGCATTCTGCTGGCGGGCCGCTTCGAGGACATCGCCGTCGCCGGCCACCTCAAGGAGATCGACATCAACACCAAGGGCGTCGTCAACGGTTTGCACGCCGCCTTCCCCTACCTTCGCTCCACCCCGAAGTCGGTCGTCGTCAACCTGGCTTCGGCGTCGGCGATCTACGGGCAGGCCGAGCTCGCCGTCTACAGCGCGACGAAGTTCTTCGTCCGCGGCATCACCGAGGCGCTTGACGTCGAATGGAATCGGTACGGCATCCGGGTCGTCGCGATGTGGCCGCTCTACGTGCAGACCGCCATGACCGACGACATCAAGACCGGCACGACGGAGTCGCTCGGCATCAAGTTGACCGCTCAGGACGTCGCAGACGCGATCGTCGCGGCCGTCGACCCGTCGTGGCTGCGGCGAACCTTCCATCAGGTGCACTTTTCGGTCGGCTCGCAGACCAAGATGGCGGCGGCGGGTTCGCGGTTCTCACCGGCCTGGTTGACTCGGCTGATCCACAAGCGAGCGGCGGGCATGTAGGCGTTGAATTCGCGCTGATCGCAACCGTTCCCGACCGCCGGGTTGGCCAATACTTTTGCCCGCATGAATGAGGACTGGCTCGCGGTCGTCGTTGGCCTCTCGCTGTTGGTGTTGGTGCTCGTCGGCGCGATCCCGGGCAGCGTGATCCCGTGACCGAGCAGACCACCGAGCAGACCACGGCGGACGGGGACGAGACACGGCCCTTCCTCGGCTATGCGATCGCCGGTGTGCTGGTCGTCATCGCCCTGGGTGCGCTGACCCGCTTCCTGGAGACGCAGGTGCCGCTGTGGGCGACGGGCACACCCTTCGCCAAGGTGGCGAAGTCGATCGAATTCCCCATCTACGCAATCGCTTTGGGCCTGCTCGGCAACGCCGTGCTGACCAAGCTCGCGGTGCGCGACGCGTTGTCGAAGGGCTTTCGCACCGAGTTCTTCATCAAGACCGGCTTGGTCCTACTCGGCGCGTCGATCAACCTGAAGCTGCTCGTCACCGCCGCGGGGCCCGCCATCATCCAGGCGCTTCTGCTGATCTCCATCGTGTTCGGCTTCACCTGGTGGCTCGGTGGGCGGCTCGGCCTCGACGACAAGCTGCGCGCGCTGCTGGCGTCGGCGGTGTCGATCTGCGGCGTGAGCGCGGCGATCGCGGCGGCAGGCGCCGTACAGGCCAAGCGCGAACAGCTGGCCTACGCCGCGTCGCTGGTGATCGCCTTCGCGCTGCCGTCGATCTTCCTGTTGCCGTGGCTGTCCGACCTGCTCGGCCTGTCCGACGCCGTAGCGGGCGCGTGGATCGGCGGCAACATCGACACCACCGCCGCGGTCGCCGCGTCGGGCGCGATCGCCGGTGAGAACGCGCTGCAGATCGCCACCATCGTCAAGACCACCCAGAACGCGTTGATCGGTGTCGTGGCGATCGCGCTCACCGCGTACTTCGCACTGAAGGTCGAGCGCCGCAACACGGAAGACGCGCGGCCCACGCTCGGCCAGTTCTGGGAGCGGTTTCCTAAGTTCGTGCTCGGCTTCGTCGCGGCGTCGGTCATCGGCACGCTCTACCTGCAGTGGGTCGGCAACGGCAAGGCCGAGATCGCGACCGTGAACGACCTGCGCACCTGGTTCCTGATCTTCGCGTTCGTCTCGATCGGCCTGGAGTTCTCGCTGCGGGGCCTGCGCGAAGCGGGCTGGCGGCCGATCGCGCTGTTCGCCTCGGCGACCGTCGTCAACATCGTCGTCGCACTCGGACTCGCCGTCCTGCTGTTCGGAAACTTCACCGTCGGCTAACGCCTACTCCTGCATGTCGAGCACCGGCGTCGGTCGCTGGAAGCCGCGGGTCACCCCCAGCAGCCAGACGAAGCCGATCGCCAGCCAGATCAAGCCGACCTTGAGCGCGAGACCCGGGAGACTCGTCCACAGCCACACGGTGAGCCCGAATCCGATGAGGGGCAGCACCAGGTTGTTGACCACATTGCGCTCGTTCTGGTCGACGAAGTAGTGCTTGATCACCGACAGGTTAACCGCCGAGAATGCCACCAGCGCACCGAAGCTGACGAGCGCGATCAACACCGTGAGATCGATCCACAGCGCCACCAGCGAGATCACCGACACCACGAGGATGGCGAACACCGGGGTGGCGAAGCGCGCGGATACATATCCGAACACTTTGCGGGGCAGGATTCCGTCTCGACCCATCGCGAACAGGATTCTCGACACCGACGCCTGCGACGTCAGTGCCGACCCAACGCATCCCGCAACATACGCCGCGGTGAAGAACACGTTCAGGAACTGCCCACCCGCCGCAAGCATCACATCGAGCGAACCCGAGTCGACATCTTCGAATGCGTTGGACGGGAAGACCAACTGCGACACGTACGACAACGCGAAGTAGATGAATCCAGACAGCACCGTCGCGATCATGATCGCCTTGGGCACAGTACGTTTGGCGTCCTTCGCCTCTTCGGACAACGTCGAGACCGCATCGAATCCGAGGAACGACAGGCACAGCAGCGCCGCACCGGTGAAGACCGGACCAAATCCATCGACGGTGCCGTCGCCGGCGAGCGGCGCCATCAGGTTCACGTTGCCGGATCCGGAGATCGAGGCGATCGACATCACGATGAACACGGCGATGAACAGGAATTGCAATCCGATGATGAAGACGTTGGCCCACGACACCGAGACGATGCCGACGATGTTGAGTACCGTCACGATCGCGATCGCGACGAGGATCCACACCCACGTCGGCACGGCGGGCAGCGCAGCCTCCATATAGATGCCGATGACGAGGTAGTTGAGCATCGGCAGGAACAGGTAGTCGAGTAACAGCGACCACCCCGCCAGGAAGCCGATCGGTGCACCAAACGACTTCTGCGAGTACGTGTATGCGGAACCCGCCACCGGATACGCGGCGGCCATTCTCGCGTACGACCTGGCGGTGAACACCATCGCGGCGAGCGTCACCAGATAGGCCACCGGCACGCGGCCCCCGGTCATCTGCGTCACGAGGCCGTAAGTGGTGAACACGGTGAGCGGCACCATGTACACCAAGCCGAACAGCACCAGGGACGGCGTGCCGAGCACCCGCAGGAGGTGGCCCTCCCCCTCCTCCTGTGGCGGCGGGACGGTCGGATCGACTGGCGCAGTTGACGACATCTCGTTCTCTCCTCTAGTTAGCGGCCGAGTAGACCGACCTGCCGCGCAGATAGGTGGCACGCACCTGTAGCGCGGGAAGCTCCAGCGGGGGAGTGATCCTGGGGTCGCGGTCGAGCCAGAGCAGATCGGCACTCGCGCCGGGTTCGATCAAGCCCCAGCGGCCTTCGGCGAACGCCTGATACGCGACGCCCTCCGTATAGGCGGAGAGCGCCTGCTCGATCGGGAGTATCTCGTCGGGGGTCCATCCGCCTTCGGGCTCGCCGTCGGCCGTTCGCCGCGACACTCCCACCGCGATGCCTCTCAGCGGCGCGCCCGAAGACACCGGCCAGTCGGAGCCGAAAGCCAATGGCGCACCCGACTTCTCGATGCTGCGGATCCGATACTGCTTGTCCGCGCGCGCGACGCCGAGGCGTGGCACGGTGAGCACCGTCATCAGGGCGTCCAGCTGCGCCCACAGCGGCTGCATATTGGGGATCACCCCGAGCTCGGCAAACCGCCCGATGTCGGCGTCGTCGACCAACTGCGCGTGCGCGATCACCGGGCGCCGGTCGCGCGGACCGTTGCGCTCCCCCACGTACTCGATCGCATCCAGCGCCTGGCGCACCGCCGCATCGCCGATCGCGTGGATGTGGATCTGCAGCCCCAGGTCGTCGACCCGGCACGCGGCCTCGCCCAGTGCGCTGCCCTCCCAGTTCCGCATGCCGTGGTTGTGCAGCGCCGAGCAGTACGGCGCGAGCAGCGCGCCGGTCTCGTTCTCGATGACACCGTCGGCGAAGAACTTCACGGTATGGGCCGTCAGCAGTGGCGACTCAACCTCGTCGACCCGGCGTCGCGCATCGGCGAAATTCACTACCTGGGAGTCGAAGTGGCGCGGATCGGCGTAGAGGGCCAAGTTGAACCGCATGCGAAGCGCGTCGCGCCGGGCGGCCTCGATGTACGTGTCGACATCCGCCGGTTCGACCCACGCGTCCTGGACCCAGGTGACACCGCGGGCGGCGTAGTAGTCGGCCGCCGTAGAAAGTGCCGACACCCGGACGTCCTCGTCGCGCTTCGGCATCACGGCCGTCAGCAGATCCACTGCTCCCCACTCGCGCAACGTGCCGAGCACGGATCCGTCCTCGCGGTGCGGGATCTCACCGAGCACCGGATCCGGGGTCTCCGCGGTGATGCCCGCGCGCTGCAGCGCGACCGAGTTGCACCACACCGTGTGGTAGTCCCATGCCCTCAGTGCCACCGGCCGGTCGGGCACCGCGGCGTCGAGCCAGCGGGCGTCGAACAGTCCGTCGGGCGCGAGACTGCTGTCATAGGAGGCGCCGATGATCCATTCGTCGTCCGGATGCTCGGCGGCGAATTTGCCTACGGCATCGACGATTCCGTCGACCGAGTGACATGGCCGCACCGGTGGACCGGCGTATTCGAGGCCACCGTACAGCGGATGGGCATGACCGTCGCCGAACGACGGCATCAGGAAGCCGCCGTCAAGATCGACCTCGTCGGCGTCCTCGTCCGCGGCCACGGCCCTTGCCTGTGTACCCAGCGCCCGCACCACTCCGTCGACGACCAACAACGCATCGGTTTCCCCGGCCGAGCCGGTCCAGATCACGCCGCCGGTGAAGATCGTCGCGGTCACCAGCGGGACCCTACGCCGATGGAGGTCACTTCACGACGGAAGTCGCCTCGTGACCGTCCCCGTAGGGCCGCGCCGCATCGACCGGCGCGGTCAGCGCGGCGTAGGTGTCGGGCCTGCGGGTCAAGAGGAACGGGAACAGCTCCAACCAATCGCGCCGCTGGTCCAGATCGAGGTCCGCGACCAGCACCGCCTCCTCGCCACGGGGGGCCTGCACCAGCACACGGCCGTACGGGTCGGAGATGAACGACGAGCCGTAGAACGACAAGCCGCCTTCGTCCCCGGTGCGGTTGGGCACCACCATGAAGAGACCGCTGTTGATGCCATTCGCGACGATCACCTGCTGCCACAGTGGCTGCGTGTCGAACGCGGGGAACACCGGCTCAGAGCCGATCGCCGTTGGGTAGACAACGATTTCGGCACCGCCGAGTGAGTAGTTGCGGGCCACTTCCGGGAACCATTCGTCCCAGCAGGTCGGCATGCCGATGCGGGCCCCCAGACCGTCCGGCTCGTACACCGGGTAGGGGTTCGCCTCCCCCACGTCTGGGCCGGGTCCGGCCCGGAAGTAGGTGTCCTCGTAGTAGCCGGCCGAGATCGGGATGTGCAGCTTGCGGGTGCGGGCCACCAACTCGCCTGCGGGCGAAACGAGGATCGCGGTGTTGTAGCCGAGTCCGTCGTCGGCCCGGGCGCTCTCGTAGAGCGAGGCGTGCACGAAGATGCCGTTGGCGATCGCCGCCTCGGCGGCCAGTTCGAAAGTCGGTCCGCCGGGCAGATCCTCGGCCGCAGCACCCGGATTGGGCCCGGCCGGGGTGTCGGCCGGGTATCGCAGCAGCGTGATCTCGGGCAGGAAGACCACTCGCGCGCCCTCGCCCGCCGCCCGGTCGATGCCGTCGCGAAGGACGGTCGCCAGCTCCTTCGAATCGGGACGCCACCTGTGCTGCACCAGACCCACGCGCAGCGGCGGCCGGTCCGATGGGTTCGTGCGCGACAACGGGTCGGGGGCGGCGGCCGTCAGGGTGATCATTAACGTCACGATTCCCGAACAGGCCCGTTGCCTCAAGGCCTAGTTAGCTGATTGAGCGCTACGCTCGCGGAATGCCGATGGTTTGGTCGCGACGGCGTTTCCTGGCGATGACGGCAGGCGTGGCGGCCGTCGCGGCATGCGGATCCGAGAAACCCGGAGAAGTGGCCAAGGACGGCTCGGTCACCGTCAAGCACATGTTCGGCGAGACCAAGATCCCCGCGCCGCCGAAGCGCGTGGTGAGCGCCGGTTTTACCGAACAGGACGACCTGCTCGCCGTCGGAGTCGTGCCGATTGCGGTGACCAACTGGTGGGGTGACCAGCCGTTCGGCGTGTGGCCGTGGGCGCTGCCCAAACTCGGGTCCGCCCAGCCCGCGGTCCTCAGCCTGGCCGACGGCATCCAGGTCGATCCGATCGCCGCGCTGAAACCCGACCTCATCGTCGCCGCCAACGCCGGCCTCGATCAGGACACCTACGACAAGCTGTCCGAGATCGCGCCGACCATCGCGCAGTCCGGGCAGGACGCCTTCTTCGAGCCGTGGAAGAACCAGGCCGCCACCATCGGCCAGGCCGTGTTCAAATTCGACGAGATGGCTGCCCTCGTCAAAGGTGTGGACGACAAGTTCACCGCGGAGGGAACGAACAACCCGCAGTTCGCAGGCAAGAAGGTGCTCCTCGTACAGGGCACGTTCGTCGACGACAGCGCGGTGGTCACGATGGCGGGCTGGCGTACCGACTTCCTCACCCAGATGGGCTTCGTGGTTCCCGACACCATCAACACCTTCGCCCGCGATCATCGCGCCGTCATCCCGCGCGATCAGATGGTGTCCGCGCTCGACTCCGCCGACGTGCTCGTCTGGACCACCGAATCCGACGACGACCAGGGGCGCCTGACCGCAGATCCGACGTTCCAGCAGTTGAAGGCCACGGCTGCCGAACGCAACGTGTTCACCGGTAAGGACCTCGCCGGTGCCATCGCCTTCTCGTCGCCGCTGTCGTACCCGGTGGTGGCGGATCAACTGCCACCCGCATTGGCCAAGGCGCTCGGCTGACGGTTTGATAGCCGGGTGACCAGCCAGAGCACGTCGGCCAAACAACAGCACGCCGCATTCGCTGCGGTGGGGTCGGCCTATTACCCGGTACTCGTCGCGGTCTTCACGGCGCTGGTGATCATCTCCAACGTGACCGCGACCAAGGGCGTCGCGTTCGGGCCGATCATCACCGACGGCGGGTTCATCGTCTTTCCCCTGACCTACGTGATCGGCGATGTGCTGTCGGAGGTCTACGGCTTCAAGGCCGCCCGACGGGCGATCTTCCTCGGGTTCTCGATGAACGCCCTGGCGGCACTGGCGTTCTGGATCACCGTCTACCTCCCGGCGGCGGACTTCTACGCCAACCAGGAGCACTTCGAGAACATCGTCGGTGCCTACACCCAGCTGATCGTGGCCGGACTGGCCGGCTTCATCGTCGGCCAGACCATCAACGCGTGGGTGGTCGTGCTCATCAAGGAGCGCACCAAGGAGAAGCACCTGTGGGCGCGGTTGGTCGGATCGACGTTCGCCGGTCAGTTCGGCGACACGATCGTGTTCTGCAGCATCGCGGCGGGCGCCATCGGCATCACCACCTTCGGCGACTTCGTGACGTACACGGCGCTGGGGTGGCTGTACAAGACCGCGGTCGAGGTGGTGATGCTGCCCGTGACGTACCGGGTGATCGCCTACATCAAACGTCACGAGCCCACTTATGGGTCACCGCGCACGTGAGGAGCGAAAAAGGCCAGCGCTCTGAGGCTTCGGTAAGGCAGCTCTGGCAAACCTCACAGAGCTGCAGCTTTGCAAGCTACTCGGCGGTAGCTTTAGGTCATGACGGTGGCAACAGACGCGTTGGTGATCGGCAAGGTCACCGACTACGGCGACCACGCACTGCTGCTCCAGTTCGACAGCACCGCGGAGGTATTGGCGTGGACCGACGCCCTGCGCGACGCCGAACTGCTCGGCGTTGTCGATATCGTCCCGGCCTCCCGCACGGTGCTGGTCAAACTCGACCGGCCGCGCCACCAGGGCGCCGCCCGTCAGCAGCTCAGCAAGCTGAGACTGGCGCCGGAGAGCGTCGAGGAGGCGATCTCGCCTGTCGACGGCCGCGCCGACGTGGTGATCGATGTGGTGTACGACGGAGCTGACCTCGATGAGGTCGCGAAGCTGACCGGTCTCGATCCGCGCGAAGTGGTCGCCGCGCACACCCAGACACCGTGGCGGGTCGGATTCGGTGGTTTCGCACCGGGTTTCGCCTATCTGATCGGCGGTGACGAACGGCTCAACGTGCCGCGGCGAACGGACCCGCGAACCAAGGTGCCCGCCGGCTCGGTCGGGCTGGCCGGCGAGTTCAGCGGCGTCTATCCACGCGAATCGCCCGGCGGCTGGCAGCTGATCGGGCACACCGACGCGGAGTTGTGGGATGTGGACCGGGATCCGCCCGCCCTGCTGATGCCTGGACAGTGGGTCCGGTTCCGGGAGGTGTCGTCGTGACAACATTGGAGGTTCTGCGCACCGGACCGCTGGCCCTCATCGAGGACCTCGGCCGAGCGGGCATGGCTCACCTCGGGGTGACGCGGTCCGGCGCCGCCGACCGCCGCTCACACACGCTCGCCAACCGGCTGGTGGCCAACCCGGGTGACCGCGCCACCATCGAGGTGACGTTCGGCGGGTTCACCGCCCGTGTCCACGGAGGCGACATCGCGGTCGCGGTGACGGGCGCCGATGCCGATCCCGCCGTCAACGGTATTCCGTTCGGCACCAACAGCATTCACCACGCGCACGACGGCCAGGTGATCTCGCTTGGCGCACCGCACTCCGGCCTGCGCACGTATCTGGCGGTCCGCGGTGGCATCGACGTCGCGCCTGTGCTCGGCTCGCGCAGCTACGACGTGATGTCGGCGATCGGCCCGCTGCCGCTGCAACCGGGCGACGTGCTGCCGATCGGCGATCACACCGAAGAGTTCCCCGAGCTCGACCAGGCGCCGGTGGCAGCGATCGACGACGATGTGGTCGAGCTGTCGGTGGTGCCGGGACCGCGCGATGACTGGTTCACCGACCCCGACGTGCTGGTCCGCACCAACTGGCAGGTCACCAACCGCAGCGACCGGGTCGGCATGCGCCTGGTCGGCATGCCGCTGGAGTACCGCTGGGGCGACCGCCAGCTGCCCAGCGAGGGCGCCACCCGCGGGGCGATTCAAGTGCCGCCGAACGGTTTTCCGGTGATTCTCGGTCCCGACCATCCCGTCACCGGCGGCTATCCGGTGATCGGCGTGGTGGTCGAGGAGGACATCGACAGCATCGCGCAAATCCGGCCGGGCCAGACCGTGCGGCTGCATTGGGCACGTCCGCGTCACCCCTTCCACAACGGTTCCTGAGCGAGTAGACACATGGTGTGCCCACCCAGGTAATGACTGCCCGCCTGGTCCACACCGCCGACCTCGACGACGAGACCCGCGACGAAGCCCGTCGCATGGTCATCGACGCCTTCGGTGGCGGCGAGGTCGACTTCACCGATGCCGACTGGGAGCACGCCCTGGGCGGCATGCACGCGATCATGTTTCATCACGGCGCGCTGATCGCGCACGCCGCTGTCGTGACGCGCCGGCTGCTGTACCGCGACTCCGCACTGCGGTGCGGCTACGTCGAAGGCGTCGCGGTCCGTGAGGACTGGCGGGGCCAGGGCCTGGCCCACGCGCTGATGGACGCCGTCGAGCAGGTGGTTCGAGGCGCCTACCAACTCGGTGCGCTCAGCTCCTCGGAGGCTGGGCGGCACGTGTACGCGTCGCGAGGCTGGCTGCCTTGGCGCGGGCCCACATCGGTGCTGGCGCCCTCCGGAATTCGGCGCACGCCGGACGACGACGCGTCACTGTTCGTCCTGCCCGTCACGGCCGAGCTGGACACCGAGGAGGCGATCACCTGCGACTGGCGAGACGGCGACGTGTGGTGATGCGCGGCGTACGTTGGATGAAGTGACTACGCCGAAAGCCTTTCAGCCGACGCCCGAATCATTTGACAAGATGTACCGCGGCGAGCCGACGTTCGAGGGTGGACCAACCATCACCACGGTGCCGTGGGACATCCGCCAGGCGCAGCCCCGGCTCATGGAACTCGAGGCGCTCGGCGGTATATCCGGCGACGTGCTCGACATCGGCTGTGGGCTCGGAGACAACGCGATCTACCTGGCGTCGCGCGGACACTCGGTGACCGGGCTCGACGGTTCGCCCACCGCGATCGAGCACGCAAGGAACCGCGCTGCGCAAGCCGGTGTTTCGGTCACGTTCGGCGTCGCCGACGCCACCCAACTCACCGGCTATGACGGCCAGTTCGACACGGTCGTCGACAGCGCGCTCTATCACTGCCTCGACGACGAGGGCCGCCAGGCCTACGCCGCGAGCCTGTACCGCGCGACGCGCCCCGGCGCCCGATGGCACCTGTTCTGTTTCTCCGAAGGAAACATCAACGGCATCGTCGCGCCGATGGGATCGGTGCCCGAATCCAATATCCGTGACACACTGACCGCAAACGGCTGGCGCATCGACTTCCTCGGTCCGACAACGTATCTGGGTAATAGCGCCGGCTTCGGCACCGGCGAGGAGGATTTCGCGCAGGTGATGGCCGAGCAGCTGCCACCGGAGGCGCTGGAGCAGATGCGGGATGTCCGAGCACGGTTCAGCGCCATCGCGGACCTCCTCGACGACGACCGCGTCTACCTGCCGTTCACCGTGGTGCACGCGCACCGGGTGGACTAGCGGCCGGCCTCACAGGGCCTCGCCCGCTCAGGTGAGACGAACTTCACGGCTATCTAGACAGCGATATGCCGAGGCAATGACCGGTTAATCAACCGGAAACATGTGCTGCAAACACTGGGTGACATGAATGAGCCCGAGTGGGCACCGCTCACCGGATTCAGGGTGGCGGTGACATCCGCCCGCCGCGCCGACGAACTTGGCGCGCTGCTGCGGAAGCGTGGAGCCAGCGTGACCAGCGCGGCTGCCATCGAGATGGTCCCGCTGCCCGACGACCGCGAGCTGCGCATCCATACCGAAGCGCTGATCGACGTGCACCCCGACATCGTGATCGCCACCACAGGCATCGGCTTCCGCGGCTGGGTCGCCGCCGCCGACGGCTGGGGGCTGGCCGCCGACCTGATCTCCTCGCTGGCCAAGGCCCGCGTCGTCTCCCGGGGCCCGAAAGCGACCGGTGCGCTGCGCGCCGCGGGGTTGCCGGAGGAATGGTCGCCGGAGTCAGAATCGTCCCGAGAGCTGCTGCACTACCTCGTCGAGGGTGGCATCGCCGGCCAGCGCATCGCAGTCCAGCTGCACGGTGCCACCGCGGAATGGGATCCGTTCCCCGAGTTTCTCGATGAGCTGCGCGCCGCGGGCGCCGATGTGGTGCCGATCCGGGTCTATCGATGGCATCCAACTCCGCGAAACGGTGACTTCGACCAGTTGGTGGCGGGCATCGCCGAGGAGAAGTTCGACGCCGTGAGCTTCACGTCGGCGCCCGCGGTCGCGGCGGTGCTGATGCGGGCGGAAGAAATGGGCATCGAAGACCGGGTGCTCACCTCCCTGCGCACCAACGTGCACGCGATGTGCGTCGGACCGGTCACCGCCCGTCCCCTCGTCCGCCTGGGTGTGCCCACCTCGGCGCCGGAACGGATGCGGCTTGGCGCGCTGGCCCGCCACATCACCGACGAGCTTCCCCTCCTCCAGTCACGCACCATGCACGTGGCCGGACACCTGCTGGAGATCCGCGGCACCTGTGTCCTGGTCGACGGCGTGGTGAAGAAGCTGTCCCCGGCGGGGATGGCGACGATCCGGGCGCTGGCGAAACGTCCTGGAACGGTCGTGTGCAGGACCGATCTGCTCCGCGCCCTTCCCGGCACCGGCACCGATACCCACGCGGTCGAGACCGCCGTACTGCGCCTGCGAACGGCGTTGGGCGACAAGAACATTGTCTCGACTGTGGTCAAGCGCGGTTATCGGTTGCCTGTCGACGAGCCACTGGCGTGCGCGCAATGAGTCTGCTGCTGGTGGCCCACGGCACACGCAAACCCGCGGGCGTCGCAATGGTCGGCGACCTCGCCGAGCGGGTGTCCGTGCTGCTCAACCGACAGATACACGTCGCCTTCGTCGACGTCCTCGGGCCGACGCCGCAGGAGCTGCTCGAAGCACTCCCCGCCGACCAGCCCGTCACCGTGGTTCCGGCGTTTCTGGCCAGCGGTTACCACGTCCGGGTAGACCTACCCGCTCACGTAGCCGCCAGCGGCCATCAGGCGGTGACGGTCACAGCTGCGCTGGGTCCGTGCCCGCACACAGTGCAGGTGATGGCGCAGCGACTGGTCGAATCCGGCTGGCGCCCAGGCGACTCGGTGGTGATGGCGGCTGCAGGCACGTCGGATGCGCACGCGCTGTCCGACCTTCACCACACCGCCGCGCTGCTGTCAGCGGTCATCGGCGATCGGGTTGAACTGGCTTTCGCGGCTACCGGAGAGCCACGGGTACTCGACGCCGTCACCGAATTAAGAAGACGGGGCGCACGGCGCGTCGTGCTTGCGTCATACCTGTTGGCGGACGGGCTGTTTCAAGATCGGCTCCACGAAAGCAGCGCTGACCTGGTCACCGACCCGTTAGGCAGCCATCCTGCGATGCCGCGGCTGATCGCGAACCGCTTCAAGCGTGCGCGGGTGCCCATCGCCGCGTAGGCCGGCCGCGACGCACATGCGCGCGGCCGCCTCGATCGAATCGCTGAGCCGCTTCGACACTTTCACCAGCCGTGCGACGGCCTGGCCCGCGTCAAGATCGAATTCCTCCATGAGCAGCGACGTCGCGTCATGAATGACATCGGCACGCCCATACCTGCGCGCAGGTCGCCGGTTGGTTCCGGCAATGCAGTTTTGGGACATGTCGGCTGGTTACCCTGCAATCGCGCAGGCAAACCGCTTAACACGTCAAGTGCAGATTTCGACGAGGCCGTCGGCAGTGATTCGGGTCTGGTAAACCGGCACGGCGACGGTCGGATCGTCGAGGCAGATGCCGTCGTCCAGCGCGAACGCCTGCTTCTTGATCGGTGACTGCACGGTGGCGCGGCCACCGCGGTCGCCGACGATTCCACGGGACAGCACCGCCGCACCGGAGAATGGGTCGATGTTGCCCACGGCGCGCACCGCACCGTCGTCGAGGCGGAACAACGCCGCCTGAGACCCGTCGGGGAGCAGCACGCCGACCCCGCGGCACGGGATCAAACGGTCGTATGCGCAGGCAGTGGTCCAAACGTGTACGTCGTTGAGAAGGGTCATCTTTGGGGCACCTTCGGCATTCCGATATTGGTGGGAACTTTGCGGCCGGCCCGTTCGGTGAACTCGATGGTCGGATCGGCGACCTCGGGTGCGTTGACGAACGACACGAACCGCGACAGCTTGTCAGGGTCCTCCAGCACGCCCTTCCATTCGCACGCATAGCCCGCGACGTGGCTCGCTATCGCCTCTTCGAATTCCGCCGCCAAACCCAGGGAGTCTTCGCACACGACGTCGCGCAGGTGCTCGAGTCCGCCCTCGAGTTGCTCGACCCATGGTGCGGTCCGCTGCAGCCGATCGGCGGTGCGGATATAGAACATCAGGAAGCGGTCGATGTAGCGGACCAGCGTTTCGTCGTCGAGTTCGCCGGCAAGAAGCTGCGCGTGTTTGGGGGTCATGCCGCCGTTGCCGCCGACATACAGGTTCCAGCCGTTCTCGGTGGCGATGACGCCGACATCCTTGCTGCGGGCCTCCGCACATTCCCGTGCGCAGCCCGAAACACCCATCTTGATCTTGTGGGGGGCTCGCAGGCCGCGGTAGCGGAGCTCGAGGTCGATCGCCATCTGCACCGAATCCTGTTGCCCGTAGCGGCACCAGTCACTACCCACGCAGCTCTTCACCGTGCGCAGCGCCTTGCCGTACGCGTGCCCGGACTCCATGCCGCCGTCGACCAGCCGGCGCCAGATCTCGGGCAGTTGGTCCACTCGCGCACCGAACATGTCGATGCGTTGGCCGCCGGTGATCTTGGTGTACAGGTTGAAATCCCTTGCGATCTCGCCGATCAGGATCAGATGCTCGGGTGTGATGTCGCCGCCGGGCACCCGCGGCACGATCGAGTAGCTGCCGTTCTTCTGGATATTGGCGAGGAAGTGGTCGTTGCTGTCCTGCAGCGAAGCCTGTTCACCGTCGAGGATGTGGTCGGAGCTCGTCGACGCGAGGATGGACGCGACCACGGGTTTGCATATGTCGCAACCTTTTCCGCTGCCGAAGCGCTCGATTAGATCCGAGAATGTCCGGATCGAGGTCGCGGACACGATCTCGAACAGCTCGGCACGGGACTGGGTGAAGTGCTCACACAGTGCCTTGGATTGCTCGACGCCCTCGGCTTCGAGTAGTTGCTTGAGCAGCGGCACGCATGAACCGCAGGAGGTGCCTGCCTGCGTGCACTTCTTCAGGCCCGGTACGTCGCAGCAGCCGCCCGCGATCGCCTCGGTGAGATCGCCCTTTGTGACGTTGTTGCACGAGCAGATCTGTGCGCCCGCAGGCAGTGCGCCGACGCCCAATCCTCCAGTGCCGCCGTCGGAACCGGCGGGCGCGATCAATGCCAGCGGATCACCGGGCAGCGCCTCGCCGACCATCGGCCGCAGAATTCCGTACGCCGAGGCGTCGCCGACCAGAATGCCGCCGAGCAGCGTTCTGGCATCATCGGACAGCACCAGCTTGGCGTAGGTCTGCTTGACGGGGTCATTGACCACCACCTCGAGGCAGTCCGGCGTGGCACCCATCGCGTCGCCGAAACTGGCCACGTCGACGCCGAGCAGCTTGAGCTTGGTCGACATGTCGGCTTCGGGGAATTCCGCGGGGCCGTCCAGCAGCCGGTCCGCCACGACCTCGGCGCTGGTGTAGCCGGGGCCGACCAGGCCGTAGCAGCGGCCATCGATAGCAGCCACCTCGCCAACCGCGTAGATATTGGGATCCGTTGTGGCACAGGATAGATCGGTGAGCACACCGCCACGGTCGGCGATCGCCAACCCTGCGCTGCGGGCCAACTCGTCGCGGGGACGCACACCCGCCGCGAACACGACCAGGCTGGCGTCGATGAACGTCCCGTCGCTCAGCGTCACCCGTACCGAGTCGTCCTCGGCGGACCGCCGGACGGGCCGATTGCGTTGTGCCGGCTGGATAGTGCTGGTGCCGACGCCAACGTGCACGGAGATCCCCAGGTCGGTGATCATCCGGCTCAGCAACGCACCGCCTGCCTCGTCGAGCTGCTGGGCCATCAGCCGGGGAGCCATTTCGACGACGTGGGCGTGCAGCCCGAACGAGCGCAGCGCGTTGGCGGCCTCAAGGCCGAGCAAGCCGCCGCCGATCACCACGCCGGCGGGGGCAGGCACCGCTTGCCGGGCGTTCGTCGCGTCCGTGCGGATCCCGTCCAGGTCGTCGAGGGTGCGGTAGACATGGCAGCCCGGCAGGTCGTGGCCCGGCACCGGCGGCACGAAGGCATACGAGCCGGTGGCAAGCACCAGCGCGTCGTAGGCGACCCGTTCGCCGTCCTCGGTGACGACAGCCTTGGCGGCCCGGTCGATTTCGGTTACCCGGGCGCCGAGCCTCAGCTGGACGTGGTCGTCACCGCTGTAGTCGTTGCCGGGCAGCGCGAGCCTGCCACGGTCCCAATGCTCCGTGTAAGCGGTGAGACCCACCCGGTCGTAGGCGGCGTCGAACTCCTCGGCCAGCACAGTGATCCGCCATGCCGCCTCGGTGTCGCGTGCCCGCAGGGCCTCGACGAACCGGTGGCCGACCATGCCATGCCCGACAACCACAGCGTGTCTGGGGTGTCCGGCGACTTCTGATTCCGACTGCATACTGCGAGGTTAAGAAGCCGATATTGCCGCAATGTCGCCTCGTGTGACGCGCCCATCACGGTGTCCTCACCCACGCACGGCACCGAAAGTGAGCCGGATCGGCTACCCGAGGCTGGTCGGTATCTCCGAGGTGTAGAACTCGCCCCGGATCTGGCCGGGGTCCGGCGGACCCTCGATGAACACCCACGCGTTGTCGGCGCCGGAGCGGACCGCGTCATGCAGAGTCACGGCACCGGTCCCGTTGCCGTCGGTGTTCAACACGGCGCTCGCGACGCCTGGGTCACCGGCGTTGCAGGTCTGCGTCCCCGGTCGGGGGCCCTGGATCAACCGCACGTTGTAGGGGGTGTTCGGCGTTCCGATCGCGAGGCGGACATCCGCGGTCACGGTGTTGGAGCCGGTGCTGATGTACACCTGGCCGGAGCCGAAACCGGCCGCGGCGACGAAACTGAGCTTGGCGAAGTCGCAGGACCTGAAGAGGGCGGAGAGGGGCACCATCTCCCCGTTGGCCGCTTCGGCGGCGGCCGATCCGGTGCTGATGCCCGTCATCCCCAATGCGGCCATAACGACTGTTATGAAGCGCGTCGAAGTATTCATGACGTCACCCTAGGTGACGCGCGAGACAATTACAGGCGTGCCGACTACGGCGGCGGCAGCAGGGTGGCGGTCTCCGTCACGGTGCCGCTGTCGGTGGTCGTCTCCTCGGCGGGCGTCGACGGACCCTCTTCGTCGGTGGATGAGGGCGCCGCAGGCGGCAGGACCTCCTCGGTGGTCTGCGGACTGGGTGTGCGGTAGCTCGTTGTGGTCGTCGTCGAAGGTGTCCACGTCCTCGACGGTGTGCTGCTCGACGGCATCGGCACCACGGCATCGGACGGGACCGATGAATCGTCCGCGGTCCTCATCACCGCGAAGATCAAGACCAGTAGCAGGACAACCGCCGCCGCGCCCGCCGCGAAGATCACGGCACGACGGTCGAACCAGTTCTCGGGGTCGTCCTCGTCAGCCGGCACGCCGGAATGCTAGCCGCTAACGCCATAGAGACAGGATTTCCTTGGTCCGCCCGGCCAGCGCCGCCTGCAGGAACGGGCCGAAGCTGATTCGCCCCACCCCGAGCGGGCCGAACGACGCGGGATCCGATCGATCGGGAAACGCAATGGCATTGACCGGCAGCGGCAGCTCAGAGGTCAAGCGCCGCATCGTGTCCTCGTCGTGAAACCCGACCGGATACAACACGTCGGCACCGGCGTCGGCGGCTTCGGTCAGCCGCGCGACGGCTCGTTCGACGCGGTCGGACTCGTCACCGTCCTGCCGGAGGAACAGATCGGTCCGGGCGTTGACCACCACCCGGACCCCGGTGGCGTCGGCGGCCGCCCGCAGCGCGCGCACGAGTTCGGCGTGTTCGGAGGACGACCGCAGCCGCCCGCCCTCGCTGTGCACGGTGTCCTCGATGTTCAGGCCCACCGCCCCGACACCGAGCAGGCCGTCGATGAGACGGGTGGGCGCCTCGGCGTATCCGGACTCGATATCGACGGAGACCGGGACGTCCACCGCATCGGTGATCTGCACGACGCGGGTGAGCAGCTCATCGAACGTCATGCCCTCGTTGTCCGCCCTGCCGATCGACTCGGCGACCGGATGGCTGCCCACGGTCAGCGCCGAGAAGCCGGCATCGACGGCGAGCCTGGCCGACCACGCATCCCACACAGTCGGCAGCACCACCGGGTTACCGGGCTGGTGCAATTCGAGCAGTGTCACCGCGCGCTCTTGAAGAACCTGGTTCCCGGCCATAGCGGACCTCCTGTTCACACGTGACCTGTTTCACGCCTGATGTACATGATGTAGCTAGCATCGATTGTCGTACTGTGATCCGAGACACCCTTCAGCCCAAGGAGGTCTGATGTCGAGCACTACCGAATTTGCCGAGCTTCACGAGCTGATCGGTGGCCTGCGCCGGTGTGTGACGTCGTTGGCGTCGCGGTACGGCGACACCCCGGCCATGCGCCGAATCGTCAACGACGCAGAACGCATCCTCAACGACATCGACCGCCTCGATATCGACGCCGAGGAGTTGGAACTCACCCGCGGGGTAACCCGTCAGCGGCACTCCGCGGAAAGGATCGGAATCCCGGACACTCAGTACGACTCCGACTTCTGGCGGGACGTCGATGACGAGGGTGTCGGGGGTCACAGCAGGGGCTGAATTAGGCTCTGACGCACTGCGGAGCACAACAGGAGAGGCAACTGTGAGCGCACCCACCGCTGACCGTCAGGGCACCGGCGTTTTCTCGGCCACCCGAGCTGAGATACCCCAGCGCACTCTGCGCACCGACCGGTGGTGGCAGTCGCCGCTCATCGTTGACCTTGGCTTCGCGGCCTTCGTCATCTATGCGACCGTTCGGGCGTTTCTACAGAACAACTACTACGTCGCCGAATACCACTATCTGACGCCGTTCTACTCCCCGTGCATCAGCAAGGGCTGCACGCCGGAGGCCAGCCACTTCTGGCCGCAGATCCTGCCGGACGTGTGGTGGCTGCCTTACGCGGCGGCGTCCCTGCCCTTCCTGCTGCTGTTCCGGCTGACGTGCTACTACTACCGCGGGGCCTATTACCGGTCGGTGTGGCAGTCCCCGACCGCGTGCGCCGTGGCCGAACCCCATGCGAAATACACCGGTGAGACCCGCTTCCCATTGATCATCCAGAACACTCACCGCTACTTCTTCTACATCGCCGGGATCATCTCGGTGATCAACACCTACGACGCGATCGTGGCGTTCCATTCGCCGTCGGGCTTCGGATTCGGTTTGGGCAACATCATTCTCGTCGTCAACGTGGTGATGCTGTGGGTCTACACCTTGTCCTGCCACTCCTGCCGCCACGTCGTGGGCGGCCGGCTCAAGCACTTCTCCAAACATCCAGTCCGCTACTGGCTCTGGACGCAGGTGAGCCGCCTGAACACCCGCCACAAGCAGTATGCGTGGATCACGCTCGGAACCCTGATGCTGACCGACTTCTACGTCGCGCTGGTGGCCAGCGGCACCATCTCCGACCTGAGATTCATTGGCTGACAGCCCTTTTCAACAGCCCAAGCGAGATAAGCAAGTGAGGATCTATGACTGAAGTCGAACGGCATCAGTTCGACATCGTCGTTATCGGTGCCGGCGGCGCGGGACTGCGCGCGGTCATCGAGGGACGGGAACGCGGCCTCAAGGTCGCCGTGATCACCAAGTCGTTGTTCGGCAAGGCGCACACGGTGATGGCCGAGGGCGGCTGCGCCGCCGCGATGGGGAACACCAACCCGAAGGACAACTGGCAGGTCCACTTCCGCGACACCATGCGCGGCGGGAAGTTTCTCAACAACTGGCGGATGGCCGAGCTGCACGCCAAGGAGGCTCCCGACCGGGTGTGGGAGCTGGAGACCTACGGCGCCCTGTTCGACCGCACCAAGGACGGCCGGATCAGCCAGCGCAACTTCGGCGGCCACACCTATCCGCGGCTGGCCCACGTCGGCGACCGCACCGGCCTGGAGATCATCCGCACCCTGCAGCAGAAGATCGTCTCGCTGCAGCAGGAGGACAAGGCCGAATTCGGTGACTACGAGGCGCGGATCAAGGTCTTCCACGAGTGCACCGTCACGGACCTGATCTTGGATGAGGGGGCCGGCGACTCGAAACGAATTTCTGGCGCCTTCGGCTATTGGCGCGAGAGCGGCAACTTCGTGCTCTTCGAGGCGCCCGCGGTGGTGCTGGCCACCGGCGGCATCGGCAAGTCGTACAAGGTGACGTCGAACTCGTGGGAGTACACCGGCGACGGGCATGCGCTCGCGCTTCGGGCCGGCGCCACCCTGATCAACATGGAGTTCGTCCAGTTCCACCCGACCGGCATGGTCTGGCCGCCCAGCGTGAAGGGCATCCTCGTCACCGAGGGTGTGCGCGGCGACGGCGGTGTGTTGAAGAACTCCGAGGGCGAGCGGTTCATGTTCGACTACATCCCGCCGGTGTTCAAGGGTCAGTACGCCGAGAGCATCGAGGAAGCCGACCAGTGGCTCAAGGACAACGACTCCGCGCGCCGGACCCCCGATCTGCTGCCCCGCGACGAGGTGGCCCGCGCCATCAACTCTGAGGTCAAGGCCGGCCGCAACTCACCCCACGGAGGCGTGTTCCTCGACATCGCTTCGCGGCTGCCCGCCGAGGAGATCAAGCGTCGGCTGCCGTCGATGTATCACCAGTTCATGGAGCTCGCCGAGGTCGACATCACCAAGGAGCCGATGGAGGTCGGGCCGACGTGCCACTACGTGATGGGCGGTGTCGAGGTCGATCCCGACACCGGCGCGGCCAAGACGCCGGGGCTGTTCGCCGCGGGCGAGTGCTCGGGCGGCATGCACGGGTCCAATCGCCTCGGCGGCAACTCGTTGTCGGACCTGCTGGTGTTCGGCAGGCGCGCCGGGATGGGCGCCGCCGATTACGTGCGCGCCCTGTCTGACCGGCCGACGGTGTCCCAGGAAGCCGTCGATGAGGCCGCCGACCTGGCGCTCTCGCCTTTCGAGGGTCCGTCCAACGGTGATGCGTCGGAGAATCCCTACACTCTGCAGCTCGACCTGCAGGATTCGATGAACAGCCTGGTCGGAATCATCCGCAAGGCCGAAGAAGTGTCCGCGGCGATCGACAAGCTCAAGGAGCTGCGGGAGCGCTACAAGCGCGTGCGGGTGGAGGGTGGCCGGCACTTCAATCCCGGCTGGCATTTGGCCATCGATCTGCGCAACATGCTGCTGGTCAGCGAATGCGTGGCGATGGCCGCGCTGGAGCGCACCGAGAGCCGGGGCGGGCACACCCGCGACGACCACCCGTCGATGGACTCGACGTGGCGCAAGACGCTGCTCGTCTGCCGCGCCGAAGGTGAGACGGTGGTCCCCGAGGTCAGCATCACGCGCGAGGATCAGGTCCCGATGCGGGAGGACCTGCTCGAACTCATCGAGGTCGACGAGCTGGAAAAGTACTTCACGCCCGAGGAACTCGCCAACCATTCGGCAAGGAGAGCCTGATGAGCTACCAAGCAAACATGCGGGTATGGCGAGGCGACGAAGGCGGGGGCGCTCTGCAGGACTACTCCGTCGAGGTCAACGAGGGCGAGGTGGTGCTCGACATCATCCACCGGCTGCAGCAGACGCAGACCGGGGATCTCGCCGTGCGGTGGAACTGCAAAGCGGGCAAGTGCGGGTCGTGCTCTGCGGAGATCAACGGCAGGCCGCGGCTGCTCTGCATGACCCGGATGTCGATCTTCGACGAGAACGAGACGATCACGGTGACGCCGCTTCGGACGTTTCCGATCATCCGCGACCTGGTCACCGATGTGTCCTTCAACTACGAGAAGGCCAGGGAGATCCCGTCGTTCACGCCACCGAAGGACCTGCAGCCCGGCGAGTACCGGATGATGCAGGAGGACGTGAACCGCTCCCAGGAGTTCCGCAAGTGCATCGAGTGCTTCCTGTGCCAGAACACCTGCCACGTGGTGCGTGACCATGAGGAGAACAAGCAGTCATTCTCCGGTCCGCGCTATCTGATGCGGGTTGCCGAACTGGACATGCATCCGCTGGACACCCTCGACCGCCCCGCATCCGCGCAGCAAGAGCACGGCCTTGGAATGTGCAACATCACCAAGTGCTGCACCGAGGTGTGCCCCGAGCACATCAAGATCACCGACAACGCGCTGATTCCGATGAAGGAACGCGTGGTCGACCACAAGTACGACCCGGTGGTGTGGCTCGGGAACAAGCTCTTCCGGCGAGGGTGACGAGCCGGAACAGACAACCCCGCCGGAGGGGTTGAGCACGTCGGGTTCGCGGGTAGCCTTTCGTTAGCGGCCAATCACCGACGAAAGGCAGCGCGACATGGGACAGACCGACAGCGTCAATGACATTCGTACCGCGATCCGCGAGTTGACCGCACGCGCCGAGCTGGCCAGAAAAGAGGATCGGCCGGGGGATGCCGACGAGCTCGAAGCGCGTATCGCGGCGAAACGCCAGGAACTCGGCGAGCGACCGTAGTCGGACCTAAGCTCCCAGTCTCCGAAACGTGCTGCGGTGGAACACGATCGGCGGCACCGCGGGATGCACCGTGATGTCGCTGACCCGCAGAATCACTATCGTGTGATCGCCTGCGGGGATCAGCTGTTCGATCGCGCTCTCGACCCACACGCTGGTGCCCTCGATGAAGACCGCACCGGTATCGGTTGACACCGTCGACAGGCCGGCGAACCGGTCACCGGTCTTGGCCGCCAGGGTGCGCGCCGCATCGTCGTGCGATTCGCCCAGGACGCTGATGCCGAGCCGGGGCAGGTCCTTCAACTGCGGCCAGGTGGTCGACGTGTTCTGCACGCAGAACGAGACCAACGGCGGTTCCAGGGATACCGGCACGAACGTGCTGGCCGCCAGCCCCACCCGAATGCCGTCCACTTCGGCGGC
Organism: uncultured Actinomycetota bacterium; assembly: GCA_963713225.1. Classification (GTDB taxonomy): domain Bacteria; phylum Actinomycetota; class Actinomycetes; order Mycobacteriales; family Mycobacteriaceae; genus Mycobacterium. The sequence goes on from CAVQLB010000013.1 coordinate 257,931, forward strand.
GATCGCGATGACGCCGGACGGGAAGTGACCGAACGCCTCACGCAGCGTCGTCGGGTTCAGGTTGGCGGAGCTGGACATCTCAACTCCATCTTCCCACTAGTCGATCGACCACCGCAGTGCCTCCACCTCCGGCGGAAGTGGCGGGTGGATGGGTACCTCGAGGCCGTCGTAGATACCGGGCTTCTGCGTTGCGAGCCACCCGATGGCGCCGAGCAGCCGGTTCGCGGCTGTGGTGTTTCCGCCGTCGGCCCTGGTGCCGCCCGGTACATCGGCGCGGCTGACGAGCGTGAGCTGGGGATCGCCGTCGACGATGACGCGGTGGTCGCCCGCACCCTGATCCGGCTGCGGCCAGTCCGGTGCGCACGAGGGATGGATCCGGGTGATGTGATCGATGACGATCCGTTCGCGACCGCCCGACTTTCCGATCACCTTCAGCCAAAATGCGCCCTGGGTGCCCTCCTCGAACCGCCCCATGACCGTGTCCACCGACGACTCGAGCGGCCGCCGCTCGACCTCCTCCGTGATTTCCTCGATCTCCAGACCCAGACCGCGCGCGATCAGCCGGAGGTTGCCGCCCCACACCATGGTCGGGATCGACGGCAGCAGCATCATCGGGACCTCGTCCATCGACCCGCCGAACCCGCAGAGCACCTTCACCGCGTGCGGCTGGTCGTAGGTGGAGTAGTCGAAGATCTCCTGGCAGTGAATGGAGCGGATCCGGGTGCACAGGCCCGCAGCGATCACGGCGAGCGCATCGTTGCCCCAGCCCGGGTCGACCCCGCTGACGAGCAGCGTCGCGCCGCCTTCCTCGGCGGCAGCGGTCAGGCGCTCGACCCACTCCGGCGGTGCGGAGCGCGGGTCGTAGAGCGAGTACAGCGACGGCGTGACGACGTGTGCGCCCGCGCGCAGGCAGCGCTCGATGTCGTTGACGGCTTCCTCGGGCCGGATGTCGCCAGATGCCATGTAGGCGACGGCGTCGCACTCGGCGAGCACCGCGTCGACGTCGGTGGTCGCCGTGACACCCGTCGAGCTGTCCAGCCCGACGAACTCGGCCGCGTCCATGCCCTCTTTCGAATCCGAGGAGGTGATGATGCCGGACAGCCCCAGTCCTGGAAACGCGAGCGCCGACCGGATGGCCGTCGACCCCATGTTGCCCGTTCCCCACACCGCCACACGCTGTTGCATACGTTCACCTTAGTGGTGCGTGTGACGAACCTGTGTCAGGTATCACAGGCGGACGAAACCCCACTTCAGCGGAAGTTTCCGCCGGTCAATCGAGGCCCGATCAACCGCTGGGTTACTTAGCTGATGGAAATTGCTCGTGGTGGCTTTGCGTTGAAGTTACCGGGCGGTATATTAGGCCGCAGTTACTGGTGGGTAACTTAGCCAAAAGTACCCAACCGAAGTGGCATTCTCATCGAGGAGGAAACGTGAGCCACTACAAGAGCAACGTTCGTGACCAGGTATTCAACCTTTTCGAGGTGTTCGGCCTCGACAAGGCACTCGGCCAGGGCGACTACGCCGACCTTGACGCCGATACCGCCATAGAGATGCTGGGCGAGATCGCCCGGCTGGCCGAGGGGCCGATCGCTGAGTCGTTCGCCGACAGCGACCGCAACCCCCCGACCTTCGACCCCAAGACGTTCTCGGTGACGCTGCCCGAGCCGTTCAAGAAGTCGGTGCGCGCCATGCTCGACGGTGGCTGGGACCGCGTCGGCCTCGACGAGGAACTCGGCGGCGTGCCCGCGCCCAAGGCGCTCATGTGGGCGCTGCACGAGCACATCCTCGGCGCCAACCCGGCCGTGTGGATGTACGGCGGTGGCGCAGGCTTCGCCAACATCGTCCACCACCTCGGTACCGAGGAGCAGAAGAAGTGGGCCGTCATCGCCGCCGAGCGCGGTTGGGGCTCCACCATGGTGCTGACCGAGCCCGACGCCGGCTCGGACGTCGGCGCGGGCCGGACGAAGGCCGTCAAGCAGGACGACGGCTCGTGGCACATCGACGGCGTGAAGCGCTTCATCACCTCAGGCGACTCCGGCGACCTGTTCGAGAACATCTTCCACCTGGTGCTGGCCCGCCCCGAGGGCGCAGGCCCGGGCACCAAGGGTCTGTCGCTGTTCTTCGTGCCGAAGTTCCTCTTCGACTTCGAGACCGGCGAGATCGGCGAGCGCAACGGCGTCTACGTCACCAACGTCGAGCACAAGATGGGCCTGAAGGTCTCGGCCACCTGCGAGCTGTCGCTGGGCCAGCATGACAAGCCGGCCAAGGGCTGGCTGGTCGGTGAGACTCACGAGGGCATTGCGCAGATGTTCGATGTCATCGAGCAGGCGCGCATGATGGTCGGCACCAAGGCCATCGCGACGCTGTCGACCGGCTATCTGAACGCGCTGGACTACGCGAAGAACCGCGTGCAGGGCGCCGATATGACCCAGATGACGGACAAGACCGCACCGCGGGTGACCATCACGCATCACCCCGACGTGCGTCGCAGCCTGATGACCCAGAAGGCGTACGCCGAGGGTCTCCGCGCGCTGTACATGTTCACGTCGACCTATCAGGACGCGGCCGTGGCCGAGGCACTGCACGGTGTCGACGCCGAGCTGGCGGTCAAGGTCAACGACCTGATGCTGCCGTTGGTCAAGGGCGTCGGCTCGGAGCAGGCCTACGCCAAGCTGACCGAAAGCCTGCAGACCTTCGGTGGTTCCGGCTTCCTGCAGGACTACCCGATCGAGCAGTACATCCGCGACGCCAAGATCGACTCGCTTTACGAGGGCACCACTGCCATCCAGGCGCAGGACTTCTTCTTCCGCAAGATCGTCCGCGACAAGGGTGCGGCGCTGGCCCACGTGTCCGGCCAGATCGAGCAGTTCGTGAAGAACGAGTCCGGTAACGGCAGGCTGAAGGCCGAGCGTGCCCTGCTGGCCACCGCGCTGGAGGACGTGCAGGGCATGGCCGCCACGCTGACCGGGTACCTGATGGCTGCCCAGGAGAAGCCGGAGAACCTGTACAAGGTCGGCCTGGGTTCGGTGCGCTTCCTGATGAGCGTCGGCGACCTGGTCATCGGCTGGCTGCTGGCCCAGCAGGCGGCCGTGGCGATCGAGAAGCTCGACGCCGGTGCCAACGGTGACGACCGCGCCTTCTACGAGGGCAAGATCGCGGTGGCGTCGTTCTTCGCCAAGAACATGCTGCCGCTGCTCACCAGCACGCGTCAGGTGATCGACACCGTCGACAACGAAATCATGGAGCTGGACGAGGCGGCCTTCTAAGCCTTCTGAACCGCTTCGACCAAAAAGCCCCCGTACTCTTCGCGGGGGCTTTTTGCGCTGTGCCAGAAAATTAGGGCGGGTTCGGGAGGACATTCGAGGTGCGTCACATTAGTCTCGCGCGGTCGGCTTTTCACCTCTTGCCGACTCTTTGGATCGGTCTCTCCCGAACCCGTCGTGCGGTCGATCGTACGCCTGTGACTGCGGTCATACCAGGGGTAATTTTGGCCGTCAGCGATCGGCGACGAGCCACTGAGTTGCACCGACAAGAGTGAGGCTCATCTGCATGACACCTGACGCTCGCGGGTGGTCTGATTGCGGGAACATGGTTACCTCCGGCCCGAAGGATGCGCCCCACCTCGGGCCCAACTGGTTCGCGTCGGTGATGGGCACCGGGATCGTCGCGACAGCGGGCGCCACATTGCCCGTGCGCATTCCGGGTCTGCACGTATTCGCCCTTGCGGTCTGGGTGTTCGCCGCTGTCCTGCTGGTGGTGTTGATCGTCGCCGTGACGATCCAATGGGCGCGGCATCCCACGGTGGCGCGCAGCCACGTGCGCAATCCTCAGATGACGCACTTCTACGGGGCCGCGCCGATGGCACTGATGACCGTGGGCGCCGGTGCGCTGCTCATCGGCAGAGACCTGATCGGTGAGCGGATCGCGGTCGACCTCGCCTGGGTGCTGTGGACCGCGGGCACCCTGGGCGGCCTCTTCACCGCAGCGACAATCCCCTTCCTTATGTTCACGCAGCTAAACGTCGAACCGGATGCGGCGTTCGGCGGCTGGCTGATGCCGGTTGTGCCACCGATGGTTTCGGCGGCGGCAGGTGCCTTGCTGATCCCGCACATGAAGCCCGGCACCGGCCGGGAGACCATGCTGTACGGCTGCTATGCGATGTTCGGCCTGTCTTTGATGGCGGCGCTGATCATCATCACCATGATCTGGAGCAGGCTCGCGCTGTACGGAACGTCTGGAACGACACGGGTTCCGACACTGTGGATAGTCCTCGGGCCGCTCGGCCAGGGCATCACGGCGGCGGGTCTGCTCGGTGCGAATGCGGCGTTGGCCGTCCGGCCCGAACTAGCCGGCGCGATGAACGTTTTCGCCGTGCTATTCGGCGTCCCGGTATGGGGATTCGCGGTGCTGTGGATCACGCTGGCAACCCAGCTGACCGTCCGCACTCTGCGGCGGGGCATGCCGTTCGCGCTGACGTGGTGGAGCCTGACCTTCCCGGTCGGCACGTTCGTCACCGGAACCACCCAGCTGGCCCTCCACACCGGTCTGCCCGCGTTCCGCGTCGCCGCAGTGATCGCCTATGCCGGGCTGCTGGGCACGTGGGGGTTGGTCGCTGTGCGGACCGCTCGCGGGAGTGTCGGCGGAAGCCTCCTCGCGCCGCCGCCGGCAATGGGGCCGATCAAGGCGATCAAGGATCCGCCCAAGTAGATGCCCCGTGTTGCCGTCGGGTCGGGGGGTCAGACGACAACACGGAGCTATCCCGTGTATCGAACGCCTCCACGCGGCCGTTACACCCGCGTAGAAAAGCCTGGTCAGGCCTCCAGAATGGCGGCGACGCCCTGCCCGCCCGCGGCACAGATCGAGATCAGTCCGCGGACCGGCTTGCCCGTCTCCTGTTTCCTCTCGGCAAGCTGCTTGGCCAGCTGCGCGACGATCCGCCCGCCGGTCGCGGCGAACGGGTGACCGGCCGCCAGCGACGAGCCGTTGACGTTGAGCTTCGATCGATCGATCGAGCCGAGCGCGGCATCCAGGCCGAGTCGTTCCTTGCAGTACTCCTCGGACTCCCATGCCTGCAGGTGAGCCAGCACCACCGACGCGAAGGCCTCGTGGATCTCGTAGAAGTCAAAGTCGCCCAGGCTCAACCCGTTTCGGGCCAGCAGCCGCGGTACCGCGTACGTTGGCGCCATCAGCAGGCCGTCCTTGCCGTTCACATAGTCCACGGCGGCGGTCTCGGCGTCGACGTAGTAGGCCAGTACCGGCAGGCCGTGCGCGGACGCCCATTCCTCCGTCGACACCAGTGACACGGACGCACCGTCGGTCAGCGGTGTGGAGTTACCCGCTGTCATCGTCGCGTCGCCGGACTTCACCCCGAACACCGGCTTGAGGGTGGCCAACTTCTCCGCCGACGAATCGGGCCGCAGGTTGTTGTCCCGGTATAGCCCGAGGAACGGGGTGACGAGGTCGTCGAAGAACCCGCGGTCGTAGGCGGCCGCCATGTTTTTGTGGCTGGCGGCGGCGAGCTCGTCCTGGTCGACGCGCTTGATGCCCATTTCCTTGGCGGTGACCGCCGCGTGCTCGCCCATCGACATACCGGTGCGCGGCTCGCTGTTGACCGGGATCTCCACGCCCAGCGACGCGGGTAGCTTGCCGACCAGCTTGAGCCGATCCACGTTGGACTTGGACCGGCGCAATCCGAGCAGCACCCGGCGCAGGTCGTTGCCGAAGGCGATCGGCGCGTCCGAGGCGGTATCCACGCCTCCGGCCGCGGCCACGTCGTACCGCCCGGCGGCGACCCCGTCGGCGGCGGCGATGGTGGCCTGCAGACCGGTGCCGCACGCCTGCTGAATATCGAAAGCCGGCGTGTAGGACGACAGCGAGCTGCCCAGCACGCATTCGCGCATCAGGTTGAAATCGCGGCTGTGCTTGAGCACCGCGCCGCCGATGACGGCGCCGAGCTTCTCGCCGGCCAGATCGAAGCGGTCGATCAGCCCGCTCAGCGCGGAGGTGAACATGTCCTGATTGGAGGCGTTGGCGTACGCACCGTCCGAACGTGCGAAGGGGATTCGGTTACCGCCGACAATGGCGACTCGCCGGCTCGTTGTGTTGGCCATGGGGGCCATCCTACCCACCCTTGTTACTCTGGAGTAAGTTCGGTGTCGTGGCTACCGACCTGTACTCGCAACTCGTCCATTCGGCGCCGGGAAACTTCCTCGCCAAGCAGCTCGGCATCCCCCAGCCCGAGACGCTACGCCGCTACCGTGCAGGCGATCCGCCGCTCGCGGGTTCGCTGCTCATCGGCGGTGACGGCCGCGTGGTGGAGCCGCTGCGCAGCGCGCTCGCCGAGGACTACGACGTGGTGTCGAACAATCTCGGCGGACGCTGGGCGGACTCGTTCGGCGGTTTGGTGTTCGACGCCACCGGCATCACCGAACCCGCGGGCCTCAAGGGGCTCTACGACTTCTTCACGCCGCTGCTGCGCAACCTCGGCGCATCGGCACGCGTCGTCGTCGTCGGCACCACGCCGGAGGAGGCGGGCAGCGCGCACGAACGGATCGCGCAGCGGGCGTTGGAGGGGTTCACCAGGTCACTGGCCAAGGAGATGCGGCGGGGCGCGACGGTTTCGCTGGTGTACCTGTCCCCCGACGCCAAACCCGCCGCGACCGGGCTCGAGTCGACGATGCGCTTTATCCTGTCCGGGAAGTCGGCCTACGTCGACGGGCAGGTCTACCGCGTCGGCGCGGCCGACGCTGCGCCGCCCGCCGATTGGGATCGGCCGCTGGACGGAAAGATCGCGCTGGTGACCGGCGCGGCGCGCGGCATCGGCGCCACCATCGCGGAGGTCTTCGCACGTGACGGCGCCAGCGTGGTGGTCGTGGACATCGAGGGACCAGCGGGGGCGCCCGATGCTCTTGCCATCACCGCCGAGAAAGTCGGCGCGACCGCTTTGACACTCGACGTGACCGCCGCCGACGCCGTCGACCGCATCGGCGAACACCTGCGCGAGCACTACCACGGCTCTCCGCTGGACATCCTGGTCAACAACGCGGGCATCACCCGCGACAAGCTGATGGCCAACATGGACGAGGCGCGCTGGGACGCCGTCGTCGCCGTCAATCTGCTTGCGCCGCTGCGGCTTACCGAGGGCCTGTTCGACAACGGCACACTCGCCGAGGACGGCAGGGTGATCGGGCTGTCGTCGATGGCGGGTATCGCGGGTAACCGCGGCCAGACGAACTATGCGGCCACCAAGGCAGGGATGATCGGCCTGACCGACGCACTGGCCCCGAAGCTGGGCGAGAAGGGCATCACGATCAACGCCGTCGCGCCGGGCTTCATCGAGACGAAGATGACCGAGGCGATCCCGTTGGCTACCCGCGAAGTGGGACGCAGGCTGAACTCGCTGTATCAGGGTGGTCAGCCCGTCGATGTCGCCGAGACCATCGCCTACTTCGCCAGCCCGGCGTCCAACGCCGTCACCGCCAACACCGTCCGGGTCTGCGGCCAGGCCTGGCTGGGCGCCTAGGCTAGGCACCGTGACACAGCCAAGCGGCTTGCGAAACCTGGTGCGGGCGGCGGCCGGAGCGCTGCCGTTCATCCCACGCGGTGATTCACTTCCCGACCGCACGCTCACCGTCGGCGATCTGGAGATCGACAAGGCGAACGTGGCGGCGTACGCGAATGTCACCGGCCTGCGGTTCGGCGACGCAGTGCCGCTGACCTACCCGTTCGCGCTGACGTTCCCGACCGTCATGTCCTTGGTCACCGGCTTCGACTTCCCTTTCGCCGCAATGGGTTCGGTGCACATCGAGAACCACATCACGCAGTACCGCCCGATCGCCGTCACCGATACCGTCGCGGTCCGGGTGCACGCGGAGAACCTGCGCGAGCATCGACGGGGGCTGCTGGTCGACATCGTGACCGACGTCAACGTCGGCAACGACACCGCCTGGCACCAGGTGACGACCTTTCTGCACCAGCAGCGAACCAGCCTGTCCGATGAGCCCAAACCGCCGCCGGAGAAGCTTCCGAAGCCGGGCCCGCCGAACGCGGTGTTGCACATCACGGCGGGACAGATCCGCCACTACGCATCGGTCGGTGGCGACCACAACCCGATCCACACCAATCCGATCGCCGCGAAACTGTTCGGCTTCCCCACCGTCATCGCGCACGGAATGTTCACCGCCGCAGCGGTCCTGGCGAACATCGAGGGACAGCTGCCCGATGCGGTGAAGTATTCGGTGCGCTTCGCGAAGCCGGTGGTGCTTCCCGCTCGCGCCGGGCTTTATGTCGACCGGGCGTCTGACGGCTGGGGGCTCACCCTGCTCAACCTGAGCAAGGGCGACCCACACTTGAAGGGCACCGTCACAGCGCTTTAGCGGACATCATCAACCGTTCGACCCTCGGGAACAGCGGAATGCCGGTGCGAAAAGGGGTCACCGACGATGTCCCGCCCAATAGCCCATCTCCGCTTGCGGTTTCGGTGATGGTGCCGAACGGCGCGAACCTGAAGTCGTAGTCGACGAACCTGCCCGCCGGTCGGAGCACCCGCGCCAGTTCGGGCACCGCCTCCGCGGGGTGGTCCCAGTGATGCGAGCTCAGCGATGTCACGACAACGTCGAACGAGTCATCGGGAAAGGGCAGCTCGGTCACATCGCCGACCCTTGCCGACGCACGATCGCCGAACTTCGTGAGATTCCGTTCGGCCGCCGACACCATGTCGGCCGACAGGTCGACTCCGGTGAGCCGCAGATCGCTCCTGCGCTGTGCGAGTTCGACCAGGAGCACGCCAGGGCCGGTGCCTACGTCGAGCACCGCGGCGCCGTCGGGGAGGACAGTCACCAGGTCGTCTGCAATGCGCCGGTACAGCCGTCGGATCAGCCTGCGGGCCGCGAAGTCGTAGACGCTGCTTCCGCGTCCCTCGAACAGCGCAGGACGATTGCCGTGGGAGTGAGTGTGCATCGAGACCTCCAACAGTTGTGTGATGCAACTATCCCGCCCACCGTACCGGCTATAGTTGTGCGACACAACTGAGGAGGTCAGCGTGGCAGGCGGCGAGTCAGAGCAGCTGCACACGTTGTTCATGGACCTCGTCCGGGTGGCCGGACTTCTCCAGCCCGATCAAGAGCTGCCGGGCCAATCGGTATCGCTGTCGCAGGCGTACGCGATCCACGAACTCGACCACGGTGCCGGTCTGTCACAGCAGGAACTCGCCGAGCGGCTCTTCCTCGAGAAGAGCACCGTCAGCCGGATGGTGGCCGACCTGCAGGACAAAGGCCTCGTCGAGCGAGAACGGGATCCGGCCAACCGCAGGACCTACCGGCTACGGCTGACCGACGCCGGCCGCGACTTCCATGCGCGGGTCGCCAAAGGCTATGGCGCTCAATACCAGCGGTGGACAGCTGCGATGACGCCCGCGGAGCGAAAGGCACTTTTGGTCGGTCTCCCCGCGCTGATCCGCGTGGTTCGCGAGTCTGGACAGTAACGAGTGGCGGCGGAGATCGTAGAGTCGAGCGATGACCGCCCAGAAGATGCCGCCCCCCAAAGTCGTCCGCGTCGTCGAACGCGCCCGCCACATCCTCGGCGGCCTGCATCAACGCAGCGCTCCGCCCGCAGCGGCGATGCTGGAAAAGATCTTCGGCGCATGGGTCGCTCAGGGCATCGCCGTCGCGGCCGACCTGAAGGTCGCCGATGCTCTGGCAGGGGGTCCGCAGTCCATCGACGAACTGGCCCGTCGCGTCGGCGCCGACCCCGACGCACTCTCGCGGCTGCTGCGGGCACTGATCAGCGAAGGCATATTCGTCCAACGGCGCGACGGCCGCTACGCGCTCAATGCCCTTGCCGACACCCTGCGGTCGGACGCCCCTATCTCGCTTGCGGGCATGGCCCGCTTCGTCGGTTCGCCGCAGCACCGTGAGCACTGGAGCCAGCTGCTCGACGCCGTCAAGACCGGGCAGGCCGTGCCACCCAAGCTCCGGGGCATGAGCGGATGGGACTATCTGGCCCAAGAACCCGAGCTCGCGGCGATCTTCAACGACGCGATGACGAGCATGTCGGAGTTCGCCATCGACCCGGTGGTGGCCGCATACGATTTCGCGCCGTTCCCGACGATCATCGACGTCGGAGGCGGGCACGGCCGGCTGCTGGCGGCGGTCGTCACCGCGACCCCCGGGGCCAGCGGCGTGCTCTACGACTTGCCTCAAGTCATAGAAGGAGCCCCGGAACTGCTCCAGAAGTACGGTGTCGCGGATCGGGTGCGCACCGCCGCCGGCTCCTTTCTCGACACGGTGCCCGAGGGCGGCGACGCGTACATACTCAAGAACGTCATCCACGATTGGCCCGACGCCGAGTCCGTGACGATCCTGAGCAATGTGCGCACGGCCGCCACCCCCGGCACGACGCTGTTGTTGGTCGAATTGGTGATCCCCGATCACAACCGGGAATTCCCGGGCAAGTGGGTGGATATGGAGATGCTGGTCCAGGCCGGCGCCCGCGAACGGACCGCCACCGAATACCGGAAGCTGCTGGAGCAAGCGGGCTTTGAGATGACTCGAGTGGTGCCGACCGCAGCGCCATTCAGCCTGGTCGAAGGCAAGGCCGTCTGAGGTTCAGCCGATCTCTGGGTCCGACGGGGTCGGATAGACCAGGTCGGGGTCGACGTGCTGCGCCTCGTACAGTCGTTTGTAGGGGCCGCCTTCGGCCAGCAGCGTGCGGTGGTCGCCCATCTGGGCAATGCGTCCGTCCTCCAGAACCAGTATGCGATCCGCAACCGCGGCAATGAAATCCATGTCGTGACTGACGACCACGCATGTGCGATCGCGCGCATAGTCCCGGATCACATCGGTCACCCTGGCCCGCTGGCCGGCATCGAGGTTTTCGGTCGGCTCATCGAGCAGCAATACTTCGGGCTTGCGTAAGAGACAGCGCGCCAGAGCGATGAGTCGCTTCTGTCCTCCGGATGGCACCTGCACGTCCACTACGGTGTCGTAGCCGTCGTGCATCTTCGACGGGTCCATGATGACGGAGTGGACGTGGGCGACCTCGCAGGCCTCTTCGATGTCGGCGTCGCTGGCGTCCGGTCGGGCCAATCGGATGTTCTCGCGGATCGTGTCCTTGGTGAAGAACGGGAACTGGGCGAGTTTGGAAACCTGATCGCGCAGCGAGGCGATGGTTACCCCCGTTACATCGTGGCCATCTAGCAGAATCCGCCCCCGCTGCGGATCCAGGAACCGCAGCACGAGGTTGAACACCGTCGACTTGCCCGAACCGACGCCACCGACCACGGCGACGGTCTCGCCTTCGGCGATCGAGAACGACAAACCGTCGAGAACGGTTTGCCCGGGCGTGTAGCCGAACGTCACGTCCTCGAATACGAGGTTGCCGTGCACATCGCCGAGTCGGACGGCGTCCGCAGGTTCCAGAATCGAGGGACGGGTGTCGAGCAACTCGTAGGTCGAGGCGGCGTTCGGCGCCACCGACTGGTACGTCGTGTACGCGCCCATGATCCGTTGCGCCGCGCCGAGCATCGTCGGGACCATTCCGGTGAAGACGATCAGGCCGGCGAACGTCAGACCAAAACTTGCGCTGAACGCGATAGCGACAAGCAGCACCACGACAGTGCTGAGCGCGATGAACACCTGGGACCCGTTGGCGGTGGCCTGCATCCAGACCACCGAGGACGCCGAGCTTTTCGCTGCGTTCTCCGACATCTCGTGAAATCGCCTGCTGCGCAGGGGCTGAGCGTTGAACATTTGGATCTCGGAGATACCACTCACGGTTTGCTCGAGTTCGGCGGCCATCGCACGGTCCGCCACCATCACCCGTCGCATCGCCGCCTGGACGCCGCGGCCGGCGATCCTCAGCGTGATCAAGGCCAGAGGAGTGAGGGCCAGCGCGGCGACGGTCATCTGCCACGAGATGGCCAACAGATAGCCGATCACCACGATCAGCACGATTACATCGATGAGTGGCGGTAGCAGGCAGTCGGTTAGAAGGCGTTGTACACCAGCGGGTTCGATAGTCACACGCTGTATCAGCTCTCCAGTGCGCGACCTTGTGAAGAAGTCCAGCGACAGCGATTGGACGTGATCGTGGACGCGTTGCCGGACGTCCACCAGAAGCACCCGTTCGACCTTCACACCAACCCAGGCGTTGACGAAATACATCAGCTGAGCCAGTAGCAGCGAGGTCATCCAGGTCGCCAGAAGCACCGCGAACGGCACCGAACCGGCCACCGACTTGAGCAGCCCGTCCTCCCGGGCGACCAGCGGCCCTCGCAAGTTCCATACCCCGCTGAGGTTTCCGCTGTTGCCTGCGTCGGCGATGACTTGCACCATGGGCCCGAAGGCAGCGGCCGAAATGTATGGCAGTGCCGACGCGACCACGCCGAGGACGAAGGAGACCACGATGAGGCCGCGCACGGCCCGCAACATGCGCAGACTGCGCCACACCAGACCGCGAGACATCGTCTGGTGCGCGACCTAGCCGGCGACCGCGGGGTGCGCGGGCTGGTCGGCCGGCTTGCCCTTCAGGCCGCGCCAGAACAGGTTGATCATCAGCTCGGCGGCCTCGTCGACGTCGGCGTCGCCGGTGCTGACCCGGTTGGCCACCGCCTCACCCGCACCCACGAGGGCGACCGCCATCATGTCGAAGTCGGTGTCGGGCGCGGGGTTTCGAGTGCCCGACTGCAGCAGCCTGCCGACCAGGTCGATGATCCGCTCACGCCCCTCCCGCACCGTGTGCGCGAAGGCCTGAGAGCTGGTGGCCTGCGTGTAGAGCACAATCCAGGACGCGCGATTGGCGTCGATGTAGTTCAGGAACGACAGAACCGCGTTGCGCAGCAAGTCCTTCGGGCTCTGCTTGAAGTCGATGTCGGCCCGCACCACGTCGACGAACCGGGTCAGCTCACGGTCCAGGCACGCGCCGAACAGCTCCTCCTTGGAGCCGTAGTAGAGGTAGAGCATCGGCTTGGAGATCTCGGCCTGCGCGGCGATGGCGTCCATCGACGTCTCGTGATAGCCGTTGACGGAGAACATCTGAACCGCGGCATCGAGCATCTGCTGCTCGCGGACGGCACGCGGCAAGCGCTTGGTACCACCTGCCATGAACGAGCCTTTCTGCGACGTATTGCTTACTCCAGGGTAAGCAATACGCGACAAATCAGCGTCAGCACCGCGGATTCGGGCCCTTCTGGACGGCCACCCGAAGCACCGAATCGTCGATCCGGGGCTGCGACAGTTCACCGGCTGCCAGGGCCTTTTCCAGCCGGTCCAGCACCGCAGGCACCTCGTCGGTGGTGATCCACAGCGCGACGTCGGCGCCTGCCTGCAGCGACCGCAGCACCGCGTCGGCGACGCCGTAGCGCTGGTTGATGGCACCCATGCTGGACAGGTCGTCGGTGAAGACCAGTCCGCCGAACCCCGGACCGCCGTAGCCGCCCGAGCGCAGCAGCCCGTACGCGGCGGGGCTGAGACTGGCCGGGTCGCTGCCGGTCAGGCCTGGCACCTGCATGTGGCCGACCATGACCGCGACGGGTGCCTGCGTGGTCAGCGTCTGGTACGGCACCAGGTCGTTGGCCTGGAGGTCGGCCAGCGGCGGCGTCACGACGCCACCATCGTGGGAGTCGCCCGACGCGTTGCCGTGGCCGGGGAAGTGCTTGAGCACCGGCAGCACGCCGGCGTCCCGCAGCCCCTGCGCGTAAGCGCCCGCGAACTCGACGACCTGCGCGGGGTCGGAACCGAACGAGCGATCGCCGATCACCTCGTCATCGGATTCCGTCGTGACGTCGACGACCGGTGCGAAGTCGATGGTGATGCCGAGGCCCCGCATGGCCTGGCCGCGCTGAAACGCGATACCGCGCACCTCGGCGGGTGTCTTGGTCTGGGCGAGTACGCGCGGCGACGGCTGAGCGCCGATCAGGTCGGCGAGGCGCGACACTCGTCCGCCCTCCTCGTCGGTACTCACCGCCAGTGGCAGCGGGCCCGCGGCCGCGGCGATGTCGGCGAGTGGTGCGCCCATCATCGAGAGGTCGGTCCAACTGCCGATCATGATGCCGCCGACGTGGTGGGTGTCGACGACCGCGCGGGCGTCGTCGGCCCCCGTAACACCGACCATCAGCAGCTGGGCCAGCTTGTCGCGGGTCGACATCTCGGATAGCAGCGCCTGTCCCTCACCACAAGCCGGCGGCGGCGGGGCGCCGGGCTGGGGCTCCTGCGAGGTGCTAGTCCCGGACCCGTTGGACGGCGACGCGGCGGGGTTCTCGGTGGCCGTCGAGCAGGCGGCCAGCAACAGGACAGTCAACGCGGCGAGCGCACCCAGTGCACGAGGCAGGACGGACATGGGCCGCATGTTACGTTGGCCGCATGGACCGGTTTCTGGTGCCCGCTGCGGCAAGCATCGTTGTCGGCCTATTGCTGGGCGCGGCAGCGATCTTCGGAATCACCCTGATGGTGCAGCAGGACTCCAAGCCGCCGGTGCAGGCAGGCGATCCGGCGTCGGCTGTGCTGAACCGTGTCGAGTACGGCGACCGCAGCTAGCCTGACCGCCACCGACCCACCGGCGACCGCCTCGCCGCTCGGTCGTAGTTGGCTGTGGTTGGTCGCGGCCGTATCGCTGGTCCTGACGTTCGCGCAGTCGCCGGGCAAGATCTCGCCGGACACCAAACTCGATCTGACCGCCAACCCACTGAGGTTCCTGGCACGCGCCGCCAACCTGTGGAACAGCGAACTGCCGTTCGGCCAGGCGCAAAATCAGGCCTACGGCTACCTGTTCCCGCACGGCACCTTCTTTCTGCTCGGCGACACCCTGGGGCTGCCCGGTTGGGTGACGCAGCGGCTGTGGTGGGCGCTACTGCTCACAATCGGGTTCTGGGGACTTCTGCGACTGGCCGAAGCGCTGGGTATCGGCTCGCCGGGTTCTCGGGTCATTGCGGCCGCGGCCTTCGCCCTGTCGCCCCGCGTACTGACCACGATCGGCGCCATCTCGTCGGAGACGCTGCCGATGATGCTGGCGCCGTGGGTGCTGCTGCCGGTCATCCTGGCGCTGCGCGGTGCCGGGTCGCTGCGGGTGCTCGCCGCGCGGTCGGCGTTGGCGCTGGCGTTCATGGGTGCGGTGAACGCGGTCGCCACGCTGACCGGATGCCTGGCCGCGCTGATCTGGTGGGCCTGTCACCGGCCGAACCGGTTGTGGTTGCGGTTCACCGCGTGGTGGGCGCTGTGCTCGGTGCTGGCCATCGCCTGGTGGGTGGTCGCGCTGGTCATGCTGGGCCGGATCAGTCCCCCGTTCCTCGACTTCATCGAATCCTCCGGTGTCACAACGCAATGGACGTCGCTCACCGAGATGCTGCGCGGCACCGACAGCTGGACTCCGTTCGTCGCACCCAACGCCACAGCGGGCGCCTCGCTGGTGACCGGCACGGTTGCGGTGCTGGCCACCACCCTGGTCGCGGCGGCCGGGCTGGCCGGGCTGGCGATGCGCTCGATGCCTGCCCGCGGCCGCCTGGTGACGATGCTGCTGATCGGTATCGTCCTGTTGGCGGCCGGATACTCGGGCGGCCTTGGATCGCCTCTGGCACAAGAGGTTCAAGCGTTTCTCGACGCGACTGGAACCCCGTTGCGCAACGTGCACAAGCTGGAGCCGGTGATCCGGTTGCCGTTGGTGCTCGGCCTGGCCCACTTGCTCGGCCGCATTCCGCTGCCGGGAAGCTCCCCGCGGCGGGAATGGGTGCGCGCGTTCGCCCACCCCGAGAACGACAAGCGCGTCGCGGTCGGCATCGTGGTGTTGGTTGCCCTGGCGACGGGCACCTCGCTGGCATGGACCGGACGGCTCACCCCGCCGGGCGCATTCGACGCGATCCCCCAGTACTGGCACCAGACCGCCGACTGGCTCGACGAGCACAACGCGGGTTCACCGGCGGGGCGGGTGCTCGTGGTACCCGGTGCGCCGTTCGCCACGCAGGTGTGGGGAACCAGTCACGACGAGCCGCTCCAGGTACTCGGCAACAGCGCGTGGGGTGTGCGCGACTCGATCCCGCTCACGCCGCCCGAGACGATTCGCGCACTTGATTCTGTGCAGCGACTGCTCGCCGCCGGACGGCCCTCCGCCGGGCTCGCCGATACCCTTGCGCGGCAGGGCATCTCATATGTCGTGGTTCGCAACGACCTCGACCCCGAGACATCCCGGTCGGCCCGGCCGGTGTTGGTGCACCGGGCCGTCGAAGGATCGGGTCGGCTGACCAAAGTGGCGGAGTTCGGCGAGCCGGTCGGACCCGGAACACTGTCGGGTTTCATCAGCGACAGCGGGCTGCGGCCGAAATACCCGGCGGTCGAGATCTATCGGGTTGACACCGCTGACAAACCTGGCGCGCCCGTATCTCACCGACACCGACGCCATGGCCCGCGTCGACGGTGGCCCCGAGGCGCTGTTGCGGCTCGACGAGCGTCGCCGGCTGCTCGGCCAGCCGCCGCTCGGGCCGATGCTGCTGACCGCAGACGCACAGCGCGCCGGGCTCCCGACCCCGGTCGTCACCGTCACCGACACCCCACTGGCCCGCGAGACCGACTACGGCCGCGTCGACGACCATTCGTCGGCGATCCGCGCGGCGGGCGACACGCGGCACACCTTCAACAGGGTCCCCGACTATCCCGCGGGCGACACCCGCATGGTGCAGGGCGATTGGACCGGCGGCCGGATCTCGGTGTCGAGTTCAGCGGCCGACTCCACCGCGCTGCCCAACGTCGCGCCCGCCACCGGACCGACGTCGGCCATCGACAGCGACTCGTCGACGAGTTGGGTGTCCAACGCGCTGCAGTCGGCCGTCGGGCAATGGCTGCAGGTCGATTTCGATCACCCCGTCACCAACGCCACCATCACCGTCACGCCCAGCGCAACGGCGGTCGGCGCACAGGTCCGCCGGATCGAGATCTCCACGGTCAACGGGACGAGCACGCTGCGGTTCGACGAGGCGGGTAAGCCGATCACCGCGGCACTGCCCTACGGCGAGACCCCATGGGTCCGGATCACCGCGACAGGCACCGACGACGGGTCGCCCGGCGTCCAGTTCGGCATCACCGACTTCACCGTCACCCAGTACGACGCCTCCGGCTTCGCCCAGCCGATCGAGCTGCGGCACACGGTCGAAGTGCCGGGCCCCCCACCGAACTCCGCTGTCGCACAGTGGGATCTGGGATCGGAGCTGCTTGGTCGTCCGGGTTGCGCCGAGGGACCCGACGGTGTGCACTGTGCGGCGGCGATGGCGTTGTCGCCGGAGGAGCCGGTGAACCTGAGCCGCACACTGACCGTCGATAGCCGATATCGGTGACTCCGACGGTGTGGGTGCGGCCGCGGCAGGGCCCCAGTCTGGCCGACCTGGTCAGCCAGCCGGGAACCAGCCGTGCCACCGGCGACGCCGACCCGATCGACGTGCTCGGCTCCGCCTACGCGGCCACCGACGGGGACCCGCGCACCTCGTGGACCGCGCCACAGCGCGTCGCGCAACACCGCACCGCGCCCAACCTGACGCTGACGCTGCCGACCGCCGAAGAGGTGGCGGCACTCCGGGTGACGCCGAGTTCGTCCATGCTGCCCGCACACCCGAAGCTGGTGGCGATCGACCTCGGGGACGGCCCACAGGTACGGCCGCTCTCCAGCGACGGCGGCGCGCAGACGGTGGCCCTGCGGCCAAGGGTCACCGACACGGTCAAGGTGTCCATCCTCGATTGGGACGACGTCATCGACCGCACCGCACTGGGTTTCGACCAGATCAAACCGCCCGGCCTGGCCGAGATCACGGCGCTCGACCGGCGAGGTCAGCCCATCGCGGCCGCCGACGCGGCGCGCAACCGGGAGCGGACGGTAGCGCTGCCGTGTGGCCGCGGGCCGATCATCGCCGTCGCGGGCCGGTTCATCCAGACGTCGATCGACACCACCGTCGGCGCCCTGCTGGACGGTGACCCGGTTCCCGCGCGGCCCTGCCAGCCGGCCCCGATCGCGCTGCCCACCGGCCAGCAGGAACTACTCATCAGCCCCGGCGCGGCCTTCTTCGTCGACGGCGCACAACTCGTCGGGCCGCTGGGTCGTCAATTGGCAGGCGCTGCAACATATCCCGTCGAGACCGAGACCTGGTCGGCCGACCGTCGCGAAGTGGATGTTCCCGCATCGCAGGCGTCGCGCATCCTGGTCGTGCCCGAGAGCATCAACCCGGGCTGGACCGCGAGCACCAGCGACGGGACGCGGCTGAGCCCGGTCACCGTCAACGGGTGGCAACAGGGCTGGGTCGTGCCTGCGGGTACGTCGGGCACCGTCACTCTGTCGTTCGGCTCCAACGCCGTGTATCGCGCCGGGATCGCGGGCGGGTTGGCGCTGCTGCCCCTTCTGGCGCTGTTGGCGTTTGCGCCCGTGCGGCGCCGACCGCCGCCCGCCGACCCGGCGCGGCCATGGCAGCCGGGCCCGGTCGCAGCGGGCGTGGCATCGCTGGCCGTCGGCGCGGTCGTCGCGGGCGTCGCGGGACTCGTCGTGGTGGGTGTGGCGCTCGGCGTCCGCTACGCGCTGTTCAATCGGCCGAGACTGTGCGAAGCGATCACCGTCGGCACCACCGCGGGCGGGCTGATCCTGGCGGGCGCGGCGCTGTCACAGAACCCGTGGCGGTCGGTCGACGGCTACGCCGGACACTCTGCGGGCGTCCAATTGCTGGCGATGATCTCGGTCGCCGCTCTGGCGGCATCGGTCGTCGGCAACCTAGCATCGGCGGAGTGCCGCAACTCAACACCGCACGAGGAGCCATCGACACCGCCGACCTCGGTGTGACGCTGATGCACGAGCACGTCTTCATGCTGAACCCCGAGATCGCAGGTAACTATCCCGACGCCTGGGGAGACGAGGCCAAACGCGAGGCCGACGCGATCGAGCGGCTCAACGAGCTGAAATCGCGCGGAGTGGACAGCATCGTCGACCTGACGGTGATAGGGCTCGGGCGCTACATTCCCCGCATCGCCCGTATCGCTGCGGCCACCGACATCAACATCGTCGTCGCCACCGGCCTGTACACCTACAACGACGTCCCGCTGACCTTCTCCCTGCGCGGACCGGGGACGCTGCTCGACGGCCCGGAGATCATGACCGACATGTTCGTCGGTGACATCACCGACGGCATCGCAGATACCGGCATCAAGGCGGGAATCCTCAAGTGCGCCACCGACGAACCCGGTGTCACCCCCGGCGTCGAGCGGGTGCTGCGGGCGGTCGCGCAGGCGCACCGCGCAGACCGGCGTGCCGATCTCGACGCACACCCACGCCGCCACGCGGCGGGGACTGGAGCAGCAGCGGATCTTCGCCGAGGAGGGCGTCGACCTGTCCCGCGTGGTGATCGGGCACTGCGGCGACACCACCGACATCGGCTATCTGGAGGAGCTGATCGGCAACGGCTCCTACATCGGCATGGACCGCTTCGGACTCGACTTGTTCCTGTCGACCGAGGAACGGGTGAACACGGTGGCGACGATGTGCGAGCGCGGGCACGCCGACAAGATGGTGCTGTCGCACGACGCCTCGTGCTTACTCGACTGGCTGCCGGAGGAGCTCGTCCCCGTCGCCATGCCGAACTGGCACTACCTGCACATCCACAACGACGTGCTGCCCGCATTAAAAGAACGCGGCGTGACCGACGAACAGATTGAGACGATGCTGGTGGACAACCCTCGCAAGATATTCTCCGTGCAGGGTGGCTACTGACATGTCCGCCCAGACGCCGACTATTCCCACCCAGGTGTCGCGGCTGGCCGCGCAGGATCCCGAGGCGCCCGCGGTCACCTGCTCGGGCCGCACACTCACCCGCCAAGAGCTCGACCTTTCCACGAACAGGCTGGCTCGTGCCTTCGCCGAGTGCGGCGTCGGCGAAGGCGACTACGTGACGATCGTGCTGCCGAACTCGATCGAGTGGGTGCAGGCCGTGCTCGCCACATGGAAACTCGGCGCGACGCCGACGCCGCTGTCGGCGCGGCTCCCCGACGCCGAGCTCGAGGCGCTGCTTGCGCTGCGGCCGCAGGCACTGATCGTCGGCAGGACTGATCCGGCGGGCCAGACACCCAGTGTGCCAGCGGGTTTCACGCCCGATCCGGCGCTGAGCGACGCCGGGTTGCCCGAGGCGGTGTCGCCGGTGTGGAAGTCGATGGCGTCGGGTGGCAGCACCGGCAGGCCCAAGCTGATCGAGGCGGGTGGCAACAGCCGATTTCCCGCGGCCGCCGGCTATCCGCTCGGGGCACAGGACGGCGATGTCAACCTGCTCTCCGTGCCGATGAGCCACAACACCGGCTTCACCACGTTCGCCGTCGGGCTCGTGCAGGGCCACCACCTGGTGCTGATGCCACGCTTCGAGCCCCACGAGTTCCTGACGCTCGTCACCGAGCACCGGGTCACCTTTCTGGCCACGGTGCCGACGATCATGCAGCGGCTGCTGCCGGTGTACCGGGCCAACCCGGACGCATTCGACCTGTCCTCGATCCGCCGGTTCTGGCATCTGGCCGCAGTGTGTCCGCCCGCGATCAAGCAGGCGTGGATCGAACTGCTCGGCCCCGAGGTCGTCTGGGAACTGTACGGCGGCACCGAACTTCAGGCGCTGACCTTCATCTCCGGCGATCAGTGGCTGACCCACCCCGGCTCGGTCGGCGTCGTCGTCGCCGGCGAGATGAAGGTTCTCGACGACGACGGCAACGAGTGCCCGCCCGGCGTGAGCGGCGAGATCTACATGCGGCCGGCGCCCGGCAGCGCACCGACCTACCGCTACGTCGGGTCGACCGCGAAGAGCCGCGACGGCTGGGACTCACTGGGCGACCTCGGCTACTTCGACGCCGACGGCTTCCTCTATCTCAACGACCGGCGCGTCGACATGTTCACCGTCGGAGGCCGCAACGTCTATCCCGCGGAAATCGAGTCGGCGCTGGGCGCCCACCCGGCCGTGTTGTCCTGCTTGGTGGTTGGCGTGCCCGACGACGATCTGGGTCAGGTCCCGTACGCGATCGTTCAGGCCGACGGTCTGGATGAGGCGGCCGTCATCGAATTCCTCGCCGACCGGATCGCAGGCTACAAGCTGCCCCGCACTGTCGAATTCACCGATACACCGCTACGCGACGACGCGGGCAAGGCACGCCGGTCCGCAGTGCGCGACGACGTCATCGCACGGCGGGCTCGGGCGCACTCCTGACCGCGCTATCCAACGGCGGAGCCGGATCGTCGGGATTGCTGCGGCGATACTCCCAGCGCCGCAACGCAACACGGCAGGGCGATTCGACCAGCGCGTAGCTGACCGCTGCGATCGCGAAACCGATCACCACCGTCAGCACCAGAACGACCGGCATGTGTCCGTTGAACGCGAACTCACCGATGACGGGGAATACCATCCACAACGCCGCCAGGTGCCAGATGAACAGGCCGTAGGACCATCGGCCCAGCGTGACCATCGTCGCATTGCCCAGGAGTCGGTGCGGGGTGTCGGGCTCGTCGAGCACCAGCGGCGCCAGCAGTGCACCCGCCAGCACCGCACCCATCGCGATCTTCACGATGAACTGCTGCGCGGTGCCGGGGGTCAGGCCTTCCGGGCCCGCCACCGGAGAGGCCGCCACCAGAAACGCGACGACCGCCACGACCGCCATCACGATTCGCCGACGCGCGAGCCGATGGGGCCAACCGACCGGGCTCACCGTCAGCTCGGCCAACAACATGCCCGCGACGAACCAGGACAGAAACGCCGGAGGCCAGTTCACCGAGCTGACCCCGAGCGGGGTGTCGAACGGGATGAGGGCCCAGCCCAGGCTCAATACGCCTGCGGCGGCCAGCACGGGGATTCGCGCCCGGACGCCGACCCGACGCACCAGCAGCGCGATCACGGGCAACGCCAGGTAGAAGCTCACCTCTACGGCCAGGCTCCACATCTGGGTCAACCCTGCGGTGAGCGTCAACGGCACGTAGATCTGGGTCAGCGACAGGTTGGCCAGCCAGACGGTCAGGTCGGCCTTCGAGTCGGGCAGCAGCGTCAGAATCACCACGACCGCAACCAGGTAGGCCGGCATGATGCGGATCAAGCGCGACCGAAGGTAGTGCCCGGTTGCCGGGATGGGGCGCATACCGCGGGCCGCGGCGGCATGACCGCGCCACAAGAGGAAACCCGACAGCGCGAAGAACACCGCGACGGCGAGGTCGAACCGGCCGAACAGCCGCCCCGCAACCCCGCCGGTGTGCCCGGTCTGAAATGCGACGTGGGTCACGACGACACCGACGGCCGCGCAGGCCCGCATTCCCTCGACGGGAGGCAGGAAGGAGCGGGTACCTCCGACACTCTGCTGCTGCCCACCGGACACTGCCATGGCGACCAGTGTGCCCGGCGCGGAAGCCGTCGTAGTAAACGACTGCCTTAGTTTGTGCTGTTAGGGTCGCTGAGCATTGGGTTGCCCAAACCGAAGGAGGAACGGTTTGAACCGCGCAGTGGCGTTGCGTATCGCGGCGTGCGGAATCTTGGGGCTTGGTGCCGCCCTTTTGATCGCCGCGTTGCTGCTGACCACCTACACGAAGGGCCAGATCACCAAGATCCCGTTGGACCTGGACGCCACGTTGGTCAGCGACGGAACGGGAACGGCGTTCGACCCGGCGTCACTGTCCGCCGAGCGGTTCGCGATCAGCAAGAACGCGCCGGTGTCGCAGCAGCAACAGGTCAGCGTTGAGGCGCCGTCGAATGCCGACGTCGTCACCCTTCAGGTCGGCACGACACTGCGCCGCACCGACAAACAACAGGACACCGGGCTACTGCTGGCTCTCGTCGACACCGTCACCCTTGACCGCAAGACCGCGACGGCCGTCTCCAGTGAGAGCAATCCCGGTGGCGCCGTGCAGAAGCCGCGCACCATCGAGGACGACCAGCCGCCGACCAACATCGCGCTGCCGCACGACGGGCTGGCGTACCGCTTCCCGTTCGACACCGAGAAGAAGACCTATCCGTTTTTCGACCCGATCGCCCAGAAGGCCTTCGACGCCAACTACGACGGCGAGGAAGACGTCAACGGCTTGACCACTTACCGGTTCAGCCAGAACGTCGGCTACGACTCCGACGGGAAGCTGGTCGAACCGGTCAAGTACGCGTCGCTGTACGACGACGACGAAGACAGCCAGGTGACCGCGTCGGCGGGGATGTGGGGACTGCCCGGCGAACCGACCGAGCAGATCACCATGTCTCGCTTCTACGCCGCACAGCGCACGTTCTGGGTGGATCCGGTGTCGGGCACCATCGTCAAGACGAAGGAGCGCACGAACCAGTACTACGCGCGCGACGCGCGCAAACCGGAGGTGACGTTCGTCGACTACACCGTCACCTCGAACGAGCAGACGGTGGAATCACAGGTCGCCGCGGCCCGTGACGAGCGGGATCGGGTGGCGTTGTGGGGCCAGATCCTGCCGATCACCTTCACCGCGATGGGTCTGATCGCACTCGTCGGCGGTGCGCTGCTGGGTTCGTTCAGCCTGCGCGCCGAGTCGACGCTGATCGATCCGGGTCTGGACGAGGCCGACCACGGCTTCTTCGATACCCAGGGCATAAAGGTGCCGGGTGCCGAGGCCAAGACCGAGAAGTTGCCTGCGCAGCGACCTCGCCGGCCACCCGACAGTCCGGTCTGATCGCGCGCTTGCTGGCGAGATTCTCCGCGCCCGCGTACGCGTTGGCGCTCGCTCTGCTGGTGACCGCGCCCCTGCTGGCGCCCGGTTACCTGCTGCTACGCGATGCCGTCTCGACGCCGCGGTCCTACTTCTCCGATGCGGCGCTTGGCCTTTCGGACGCAGCACCGCGGGCCCTGCCGCAGGATTTCGCGGTTGCGTTGGCCTCACATCTCGTCGACGGCGGCGTCGTGGTCAAGGTGCTGTTGGTGGCCGGGCTGTGGCTGGCGGGTTGGGGTTGCGCGCGACTGGCGGCAACGGTGCTGCCCGACGCGGGCGTGTCCGGCCAGTTCGTCGCGGCCACCCTGGCGGTATGGAATCCCTATGTCGCCGAACGCCTGTTGCAGGGCCATTGGAGTCTTCTGGTCGGCTACGGGTGCCTGCCATGGGTGGCGACGACGATGCTGCGGCTGCGCGGAGCGGATCCGACTTCAGAGTCGACGCCGCTGTGGCCGCAGATCTGCGCACTGGCGTTCTGGACGGCGCTCGCCGGAATCACGCCGACCGGCCTGATGCTCGCCGCGACTGTGGCCCTTGCGTGCTCGGCGGCGCCGGGGTCCGGTTGGTCGCGCCGGCTGTGCGCGGCGGTTGGTGTGGGGATGGCACTTGTTGCCGCGCTGCCGTGGTTGGTCGCCGCGGTGGTGTCCGGGTCGTTGTCGTCGTCGCAGGCTGACGGAGTCGGGGCCTTCGCCGCGCGTGCCGAACCGGGACTCGGCACGCTTGGCAGCCTGGCCAGCCTCGGTGGCATCTGGAACAGCGATGCCGTACCTGATTCTCGGACAACACTTTTCGCGGTAGTGGCCGCAGTCGTCCTGTTGGCGGTGGTGGCGGTGGGGTTACCGGTCGTCATGCGAAGGCCGACTGCGGTTCCGCTGCTCATCCTTGCGGCCGTCGCTGTCGTGATGCCCACGGTCATGGCGACGGGGCCCGGGCTGGCGATCGTGGAGTCGACGGTCCGGGCACTGCCAGGACTCGGCGTCGTCCGTGACGCGCAGAAGTGGGTGGCGCTGGCGGTGCCGGGCTACACGCTCGCAGCGGCTGCGGCCGTGGTGACGCTGCGCCGCTGGCTGCCGCAATTCGCCGCTGCCGCCCTGTGCAGTCTTGCCTTGGTGGCAACGCTGCCCGATCTGGCGTGGGGGGTCGGCGGCAAGGTCGTGGCGGTGCGGTACCCGCCGGGCTGGGCGGCGGCCGCGGCGGTGATCAACGCCGACCCGCGGCCGGTGGCGGTGCTGCCCGCAGGCAGCATGCGGGACTTTCCGTGGGCGGGCGGGGCGCCGGTGCTCGACCCGTTGCCGCGGTGGGTCCGCAGCGACGTGCTGACGACCGGTGACCTGACGATCTCGGGGCGTCTGGTGCCCGGTGAGGGCGGCCGCGCCAGGGAAGTCGAACGGCTGCTGGCGGCCGGGGCCGATCGCGAGGCCCTCGCCCGCGCCGGCGTGGGCTGGCTGGTCGTGGAATCCGGCGACGATGTGGCGGTTACCCGCATCGGCGGCGACCACCCGGCCGCGTCTCACCGCCGATTGATGCTGGCAGTCCACGTCGGCTGGCTGGCCATGCTGGCCTTTGGGCTGGTGGGAGTGCTCATCGCGGCTGCACGGCCGCCATTGAGTGCAAGGCGGCCATTGAGGTAGTCGACTACGCTATCGGCCTCCTCGACCCGGGCGAAGCATGGTGATTGTCGATCACCCCGAGGGCGAGGAGATGGCTATGAGCGTCCCGACCGTATTCGAAGCCGACCTACCGACCGTCGAGTACGAAGAGGCCCCGGGCCCCGACGAGGCGCACCGAAACCTGCGGAAGGCCCTCGAGCAGGGGCCTATCGCGATGGGGGCACACGGCCCCGAGATCCTGAGTTACGAGTTGGTGCGGACCACGCTGCGCGACCCCCGGTTCCAGGTGCCGCGCGGGCTCGGGCTCGAAACGCAGGGCATCACCTCCGGCCCGCTCTGGGATCGCGCCAGCACCAGCCTGCTGGCGATGAACGGTGCCGACCACATCCGGCTGCGCCGACTCGTGTCGAAGGCGTTCACACCGCGGTCGGTCACCCGGCTCGACGACGTCATCGTCGACGTCATCAACGGGCTTATCGATCCGCTCGCTGGGCAGGGACGCAGCGAGGTCGTCGCCGACATCGCCCGGCCCTATCCGGTGCCGGTCATCTCCGCGCTCCTCGGTGCGCCCCGGGACGACTGGCGGCTGTTCTCCGACTGGGCCGACGATTTCTTCAAGTTGTTCAGCTGGAACGTCGCCGAACACGAGTCCGACATCCTCGGCGCGTGGGGGCACCTCGACAACTACATCGACGGCATGGTCGCCAGCCGGCGTGAATCACTCACCGACGACCTGATTTCCGAACTGATCCGCGCCGAGGACGACGGCGACCGCTTGACGATCGACGAGTTGCGGATGCTGGCAGCAGGCATCCTGATGGCAGGCACGGACACCACCCGAAATCAGTTGGCCGCCGCGGTGGACGTCTTCTGCGACTATCCCGAACAGTGGGAGCTCCTTGCGGAGCGCCCGGAACTGGCGATGCATGCAGTCGAAGAGGTAATGCGTTTCTGCCCGGTGATATTCGGCGCGATGCGGATGACCACCGAGGACGTCGAAATCAACGGCGTGCTGATTCCCGCAGGCACGTTCGTCATGTGCAACACCGCCGCCGCGAACCACGACCCCGATGTGTACATCGAGCCGGATCGCTTCGACATCACGCGCGAGGGCGCCTCGCCGATGCAGTCGTTCGGCGCGGGTGCGCACTACTGCCTTGGCGCGAACCTGGCTCGACGCGAAATGGCCGAAGCCCTCGTCGTGATGGCCGGCCGGATGCCCAATCTGCGGCGGGACGGGCTCGCGCAATGGAAGCCGCTCCTCGGAATCAGCGGTCCGGCAACACTTCCGGTCGCGTTCGACGCCGCCTAGGTCGCGGGCGAGACCACGCCGCTGACCCGTTTACCGGCGACCATCGACTCGAGGACCTCACGCATGGCATCGGCGCTCTGCCGCCAGGAGAACTCCCCGCTGCGGACCTGCGCCTTGCCGCCGAGCTGATCGCGCAGCACCGGATCGGAGAGCAGCCGCTCGAGTTCCACCACCAGCTCGCCGTGGTCGTCGACGAGCAAGCCGGTAACACCGTCGACGACCGAGTCGGTCAGTCCGCCGGACGAGCGATAGCCGATCGTCGGAACGCCGTGCTGCGCGGCCTCGGTGACCGCCAGTCCCCAGCCCTCCTTGCACGACGGCAGCACATGCACCCAGCACCGTTGCAGCACTTCGTGTTTGGCTTCATCCCCGACATGCCCGTGGAATGTCACCGCGTCGGCGATGCCGAGCTGCCGCGCATGGTCTTCCAGGCGGCGGTGCCACCAGCCGCCACCTACGACGTCGAGGTGCAGGCCCGGAATCCGGTGCCGCAGCTTGGCGACGGCGTCGAGCGCATCCTCGATCTGTTTGTGCGGCACCAGCCTGCTCAGCACTGCGACGCGCGGGTGGTCTGCGCGAGGCAGTGCCAGGGTGTCCGGCGGTGCCTCGTCGAGCCCGTTGCGTACCACCGCGATGTGATCGGCGTCGACGCCGAGGTCGGTCAGGTCCCGCGCCGAAGGCAGTGACACCGTGACGTATTGGTTGCGCCGGTGCAGCCGTACCGATAACCGCGACTCGACGAACCAACCGAAGCGCGCGGTGCGTCGGCCGGCAACGGGCCAGAGTTCGCGATGGCAGTGGTGCACCAGAAGAGCGACGCGGCGACCGTAGGCCAGGCGCGCCAGAAACGGGATGCCGTTCTGGGTGTCGATCACGACGTCGGGCCGCACGTTGCGCAGCGGACCAACCCCGATTCGGGCCAGCACCATGGCCAAGCCCGCCCAGATGTAGATCGAATGGCGGCCACCTGCGCGGCTGATGTGTACGCCATCGACGGTCTCGCGGCGCGGCGCACCGGCATACCGCGCCGTTCGCAGCGTCACGTCGACACCGGATTCGGCCAACTGTGCGCCGATGCGCTGTAGGTAGGTTTCGCTGCCACCGCCCTGGGGATGCCCGGTATCGCGCCAGCACAGCAACAGCACGGAGCGAACCTGGCCGACAGACATCCGCTCCAGACTAGCGGGGTAATTAGAGTTGCCGGGTGGCCGCCACCGACCTGTTCGCACGGCGTGCGACGCTGTCCCGGTCGTTGCGGTTACTCGGCGAGTTCCGCTTCGAGCAGAGCGATCCCGCCCGCTTCTACGGCGCACTGGCCCGTGACACCGCAGACATGGTGACCGACCTGTGGGAGTCGACGACGGGCTCGCCCGTCGCAGGCCGGTCGCTGCTCGACGTGGGCGGTGGTCCCGGCTATTTCGCGAACGTCTTCAACGAAGCCGGACTGCACTACATCGGCGTCGAGCCCGACCCCGCCGAGATGCATGCGGGCCCGGCGTCGGGCGGGACGGCCACCTACGTCCGCGCTTCGGGGATGGCGTTGCCGTTCGCCGACGCCTGCGTGGACATCTGCCTGTCCTCCAACGTCGCCGAGCATGTGCCGGACCCGTGGCGGCTGGCCAGGGAAATGCTGCGGGTCACCCGGCCAGGCGGCCTTGCGGTGCTGTCGTACACGGTGTGGTTAGGCCCGTTCGGTGGGCACGAGATGGGGTTGAGCCACTATCTCGGCGGCGCGCGGGCGTCCGACCGCTATGCCCGCAAGCACGGCAGGCGCCCGAAGAATGACTACGGTTCGTCGTTGTTCGCCGTGTCCGCCGGCGACGGCCTGGATTGGGCGGCGGGCACCGGCTCGCTGCTCGCCGCATTCCCCCGCTACCACCCACGATGGGCCTGGTGGATGGTGCGTGTGCCTCTGCTGCGGGAATTCGCGGTGAGCAATCTGGTGCTGGTGTTGCGGGCCGGCTGATCGACTGAACTGCAACAGGTTCTCGTTTTGTCGTTCGGTAGGTAGTGTGACGCCCATGACACAGAGCACTGCCACGAAGACATTCTTTCAAGACCGAGTGGGACAAGCTGTTCATCGGCGGCAAGTGGGCTGAGCCCTCGACCGCCGACGTCATCGAGGTGCACTCGCCTGCCACCGGCGAGCTGGTTGGCAAGGTTCCGCTGGCCGGCAAGGCCGACGTCGACGCCGCGTGCGCGGCAGCGCGTAAGGCCTTCGACGAAGGTCCGTGGCCTCAGATGTCTCCTGCGGAGCGCGCCGAGGTTCTGGGCCGCGCGGTGAAGATCATGGAGGAGCGCGCTGACGAGCTGAAGTTCCTGCTGGCCGCCGAGACCGGTCAGCCGCCGACGATCGTCGACATGATGCAGTACGGCGCCGCGATGTCGGCGTTCCAGTTCTTCGCAGGCGCGGCCGACAAGTTCGCCTGGCGCGACTTCCGCGACGGTGTCTACGGCCAGACCATGGTGGTGCGCGAACCGATCGGCGTGGTCGCAGCGGTGACAGCCTGGAACGTGCCGTTCTTCCTCGCCGCGAACAAGCTGGGTCCCGCGCTGCTGGCCGGCTGCACCATCGTGGTGAAACCGGCCGCCGAGACGCCGCTGTCGTTGTTCGCGATGGCCGACATATTCGCCGAGGCAGGCCTCCCCGAGGGCGTGCTCTCCGTCGTGCCCGGCGGACCGGAGACGGGCCGCGCGCTGACTGCCAACCCGGAGATCGACAAGTTCACGTTCACCGGGTCCAGCGCGGTCGGCAAGGAGATCGCCAAGATCGCCGCCGAGAAGCTCAAGCCGTGTTCGTTGGAACTGGGCGGCAAGTCCGCCGCGATCATCCTCGAGGACGCCGACCTGGATTCCACGCTGCCGATGCTGGTGTTCTCCGGTCTGATGAACAGCGGTCAGGCGTGCGTCGGGCAGACCCGCATCCTCGCGCCCCGATCGCGCTACGACGAGGTCGTCGAGAAGCTGTCGGGCGCCGTTGACGCCATGCCGGTCGGGCTGCCCGCCGACGCAGGCGCCATGATCGGTCCGCTGATATCCGAGAAGCAGCGTGAACGCGTCGAGGGCTACATCAAGAAGGGCGTCGACGAGGGCGCGCGACTGGTCACCGGTGGCGGTCGGCCCGAGGGCCTCGACGGTGGCTGGTTCGTACAGCCGACGGTGTTCGCCGACGTCGACAACTCGATGGTCATCGCCCAGGAGGAGATCTTCGGTCCGGTGCTCGCGGTGATCCCCTACGACACCGAGGACGACGCGGTGCGCATCGCCAACGACTCCGTCTACGGCCTGGCCGGCAGCGTCTACACGACCGACAACGACAAGGCCATGAAGATCGCGTCGAAGATCCGCACCGGCACGTACGCGGTCAACATGTACGCATTCGATCCTGGCGCACCGTTCGGCGGCTACAAGAACTCCGGCATCGGCCGCGAGAACGGCCCCGAAGGCATCGAGCAGTACACGCAGGCCAAGAGCGTGCTGCTGCCGTTCGGCTACACACCGGAGTAGCGGGCGCCCTAAGGGTGGCGGGTCGTTGGAGCGTGGCGCTGGGGCGCTCCATGTTTCGTCGGTTTGCATCAACTCGTGTTCCGCGGCGGGCGTAGCTCTCATTGATACGTCGTTCGGCGGCTATGGCTTTGGCGGTGGTGTGGGTTCGGGTGTGGCGGCGTGTGGGCATCATGACGCCGCGGTCTCCGGTCGATTCAACGACTGGGGGTTCGCCGGTCCATAGCGTGGCGGTGGGTTTACACAGCGTCGGGAACAGGTGCAAGCTGTTTGGATGGGTCGTGTAGGTGTGTCCGGTCGGCGACGTCCACACGATGGTCCCGTCGGGCAGTTGGCGGTCGCGCCACCCTGTCGCGCCATTCCAGAACGTTTTCAGCAGATGGTGGTACCGACTTTGCGAAGGACGTTTTAGCTTCCGAGGACCGAGGCCAGTCGGGGCCGCGCGGCTTTTACGTTGCAACGTTCGCTATTCCGCACGGTGTGAGGGCGTAAACCGCGTCGTGGCTCAACGCAACTCTGGTCATCTGCGGTCGGAGGCCTCGGCGAGGCGGGCCACCCCGCGCAGGATCCACGGCGTGCGCCTGGCCATCGCGGCCACGGCTCGGTCCGAGCGGCGCATCGCGGTGCGAGGCCCCGGGGTCGGCGTTGATACCAGTTCGGCTTCGAGCGATCCCTCCCGGGGGCCGTGGGGATCGACCGCCAACAGTTGCCAGGTGCCGGGCACGCCCCGCAGCTCGACGCTGCCGCGGTCCTCGAACCCGGTGCCCGAGCCGACGACCAGGTCACGCACGGTGCGAGAGACGAGGATTTCCCCGGCGCCGGCCTGGCCGACGATCCGCGCCGCGATGTGTACGGCGATCCCGCCGATCCGATTGTCGCGCAGTTCGCACTCGCCGGTGTGAATGCCGGCGCGGATCTCGATACCCAATGTCTCGGCGTCCTCGCGCAACGCCTCGGCGCAACGGATCGCCTGCGTCGGGCCGTCGAACGTGACGAGGTGGCCGTCGCCCGTGCTCTCCACCACCGTGCCACCGAATCGTTGCGTGAGCTCCGCGGTGATCTCATCGAACCGGTGCAACACCGCACGCCACCGCTCATCGCCGGTCGCCGCCGCGTGTCGCGTCGACGCGACCATGTCGGTGAACAACACGGTGCGCAGCGCGCGACGTGACGGGGACGGCGCGGCATGGCTGCCGGTGAGGAACTCCTCGATCTCGGTCAGGATCGTGTCGGGATCGCTCAACCAGGGCAGGTGGTCCGCGCCGTCGACCTCGAGGTAGCGCGCGCCCGGGATGTGGTCGGCGAGGTAGCGGCCCAACTGCACCGGCACGACGCGGTCCTCGCGGGCATGGATCACCAGGGTTGGCATGGTGATCGTCGGCAGGATCGGCCGCACGTCGATCCGGAACGCTGCTTCGAGTGACGCGCGAGCCATCCCCGGGCTGGCGCACATTCGTTCGAACATGGCGAGCCAGGGTAATCGACCGAACACTGACGGCGCGGCGATGCTTAATGTCGCACCGCTGCCCCACCCCGAGCGGACGGCGCGGCCGACTTCCTGAACCACGGCGATCTGCGCCAGCGACGGCATATAGTCGTCACCCAGCTCGGGTGCTAAGCGCGCCCACACCTCGGCCGGGTCGCACTCGGCGTCGTCCCACCCCTCCGCGAGGAACGAATACGAGTCGGCGAGGATCAACGCCCACGTTCGCTCCGGTCGTGTTGCCGCGAAAACAATGGACGCAAATCCGCCGTCACTCAGACCGAAGACGGCCGCTTTTTCGAAGCCGACGGCGTCCATGACGGCCTCGATCTCGGCCGCTCGGTCTTCTAGCGTGCGAACGTGCGGGACCGGGTCCGACAGCCCTATCCCGGCCTTGTCGAACACTGCGATGCGACAAAACGTGGCGAGCTGGTCGAAAAAGGCCTTGAATTCGGGCACGGTCCAGAACAGTTCGATTTGGCTGACGAATGGCCCGACGAAGACGAGCTCGACCGGCCCGTCGCCGAACACCTGATACGCCAGGCTCAGATCGCCGCAGGAAGCGTACGACGTTTCCGGCACGGCATTGAGCGTACTGCGGCCGGGCGCTAGCCCTACCGTATCCAACTGCGTCGCGCCCGGGCGTACGACAACGCCGCCATTTCCGGCCGCCCTCCTAGAACTCTGCTGGGCGCTGATCGGCTCGGCCGCTGTGCAGTAGCAGGGTCAGGCAGCCGGGCGGGGCGGCTGACATCGGCGGGATCGCCATGCACATCGGTGCACGGGTGTCCGCACTGGCGGGGCCGAACGACGTGCTGGTGTCGAGCACGCTGCGCGACCTGGTGATCGGGTCCGGGCTCGAGTTCGACGACCGCGGCACACAGCTCAAGGGCGTGCCCGGCGAATGGCGGCTGCTCGCCGTCGCCTCTGATTATAACGGCGGAGGTTTGTTCCGTTCTGCTACGTGGGCGTCGTTGAGTCGGCGTTCGGTGTTGATGGCTGTGGCGGTGTTGTGGGTTCGGGTGTGGCGGCGTTTGGGCATCATCACCCCGCGGTCTCCGGCGGTTCGACGGTCGGTGGTTCGCCGGTCCATAGTGTGGCGGTGGGTTTACACAGCGTCGGGAACAGGTGTGTGCTGCCCGGATGGGTGGTGTAGGTGTGCCCGGTCGGTGCGGTCCACACGATGGTCCCGTCGGGCAGTTGGCGGTCGCGCCAACCGTCCGGCGCCGTTCCAGAACGTTTTGAGCAAATGGTGGTACCGATTATGTGAAGGACGATTTAGCTTCCGAGTCCGAGGCCAGTCTGGCACCCGGCTTTTACGTCATACGGTCGCTATTTCGCCACGGTGTGAGGGGGTAAACCGCGTTGCGACTCAACGCATCTCTGCTCATCTGCGGCCGGCGGCCGGGGCGAGGCGGGCCATCCCGCGCAGGATCCACGGTGTGTGCCTGGCCATGGCGGCCACGGCGCGGTCCGAGCGGCGCATCGCGGTGCGAGGCCCGGGGGTCGGGGTTGATACCAGTTCCGCCTCGGCCGATCCCGCCCGCGCGCCGTGGCGGTCGACCGCGAGGAGTTGCCAGGTGCCGGGCACGCCCCGCAGCTCGACGCTGCCGCGGTCCTCGAACCCCGTGCCCGAGCCGACGACCAGGTCACACACGGTGCGTGAGACGAGGATT
Source organism: uncultured Actinomycetota bacterium (assembly GCA_963713225.1). GTDB lineage: Bacteria > Actinomycetota > Actinomycetes > Mycobacteriales > Mycobacteriaceae > Mycobacterium. Next base: position 291,201 of record CAVQLB010000013.1, read on the forward strand.
TCACCGGGGCCGGCCCGGCCGACGATCCGCGCCGCGATGTGGACGGCGATCCCCCCGATATCGTTGTCCAGCAGTTCGCACTCGCCGGTGTGAATGCCGGCGCGGATCTCGATACCCAATGCCTCGGCGTCGGCGCGCAAGGCCTCGGCGCAGCGGATGGCCTGCGTCGGGCCGTCGAACGTGACGAGGTGGCCGTCGCCGGTGCTGCTCCACCACCGTGCCGCCGAATCGTTCGGTGAGGTCGGCGGTGATCTCATCGAAACCGGTGCAGCACCGCACGCCACCGCTCGTCGCCGGTCGCCGCCAGGTGTTGCGTGGAGGCGACGATGTCGGTGAACAACACGGTGCGCAGGGCGCGATGTGACTGGGACGGTGCGGCGTGGCTGCCGGTGAGAAACTCCTCGATCTCGGTGGTGATCCGGTCGGGATCGGCGAGCCAGGGCATGTGATCGTTTCCGTCGAATTCGAGCAACCGGGCACCGGGGATGTGGTCGGCGAGGTAACGGCCCCACTGCACCGGCATGAGGTCCTCGCGGGCATGGCTGACCAGGGTGGGCACGGTGATCGTCGACAGGATCGGCCGCACGTCGATCCGAAACACCGCTTCGAGCGCCGCGCGCGCCATCCCCGGGCTGGCGCTCATGCGCTCGAACATGGCGAGCGCGCGGATCGACCGCACCGACGGCATCAGAGCTTTCAAGGCCTCGCCGCTGCCCCACGCCGAGCCGGTGGCACGCCCCCAAGCCTGCCAGCGGGCGAGCTGCTTCACCGAGGGCGTGTAGTCCTCACCTAGCTCGGGCACGAGGCGCTCCCGCAGCTCGGCCGGATCGCGCTCGAAGTCGTCACGCCCGGCGAAGGCGAAGTACGCGAAGGTGCCGGTAAGAATCAACGCCCGCGTTCGCTGCGGTCGTGTTGCCGCGAAGACGATGGAGGCCGGGCCCCCTTCGCTCGCCCCGAAAAGCACCGCACTGTCAAAGCCGACGGCGTCCATGACAGCTTCGATCTCGGCCGCCCTCTCATCCAGCGTGCGAACTTGCGGGACCGGGTCTGACAGCCCGACGCCGGCCTTGTCGAACATCAGGACACGACAGAACGTGGAGAGCCGCTCGAAGAAGGCCACGCATTCGGGCACGGTCCAGCACAGCTCGACGTGACTCGCGAACGGCGCGGCGACGACGAGCTCGATCGGTCCGTCGCCGAACACCTGATACGCCAGGCTGAGATCGCCGCACTTTGCGTACGACGTTTCCGGCACGGCATTGAGCGTACTGCGGCCGGGCGCTGGCCCTACCGTATCCAACTGCGTCGCGCCCGGGCGTACGACAACGCCGCCATTTCCGGCCGCCCTCCTAGGGCTCTGCCTGGCGCTGATCGGCTCGGCCGCTGTGCAGTAGCAAGGTCACGCGGCCGGGGCGGGGCGGCGATGACATCGGCGGCATCGGAGTGCACATTGGCGCGCGGGTGTCCGCGCTGGCGGGGCCGAACGATGTGCTGGTGTCCAGCACGCTGCGCGATCTGGTGATCGGGTCAGGACTCGAGTTCGAGGAGCGCGGCGCTCACACGCTCAAGGGCGTGCCCGGAGAATGGCGGCTGTTCGCCGTCGCCTCTTAAAAGGGTGGTGGCGTCGTGGCGTGGGTGGGCTCCATGGTTCGTCGGGTTGCATCAACGCGTGTTCCGCGGCGGCGTAGCTCTCATTGAGTCGGCGTTCGGTGGCGATGGCTGTGGCGGCGGTGTGGGTTCGGGTGTGGCGGCGTTTGGGCATCATGACGCCGCGGTCTCCGGTCGATTCAACGAGTGGTGGTTCGCCGGTCCAGAGTGTGGCGGTGGGTTTACACAATGTCGGGAACAGGTGTGTGCTGCCCGGGTAGGTGGTGTAGGTGTAGCCGGTCGGTGCGGACCACACGATGGTGCCGTCGGGCAGTTGGCGGTCGCGCCAGCCGGCCGCGCCGTTCCAGAACGTTTTGAGTAAGTGGTGGCACCGATTACGCGAAGAACGTTTTAGCTTCCGAGACCGAGGCCAGTCTGGCACCCGGCTTTTACGTTGCAACGGTCGCTATTCCGCACGATGTGAGGCTCTAAACCGCGTTGCGGCTCAACGTATCTCTGTTATCTGCGGCCGGTGGCCTCGGTGAAGCGGGCCATCCCGCGGAGAATCCACGGTGTGCGCCTGGCCATCGCCGCCACGGCGCGGTCCGAGCGGCGCATCACGGCCCGAGGGCCGGGGGTCGGCGTTGATACCAGTTCCGCCTCGGCTGATCCCGCCCGCGGGCCGTGGCGATCGACCGCCAGGAGTTGCCAGGTGCCGGGTACCCCGCGCAGCTCGACGCTGCCGCGGTCCTCGAAGCCGGTGCCCGAGCCGACCACCAGGTCACGCACGGTGCGGGAGACGAGGATTTCGCCTGTCCCGGCCTGGTCGACGATCCGCGCCGCAATGTGTACGGCAATCCCCCCGATGCCGTTGTCCCGCAGTTCGCACTCGCCGGTGTGGATACCTATGCGGATCTCGATACCCAGGGCCTCGACGTCAGCACGCAAGGCCTCGGCGCAGCGGATGGCCTGCGTTGGGCCGTCGAACGTGATGAGGTGGCCGTCGCCCGTGCTCTCCACCACCGTGCCGTCGAATCGTTGCGTGAGCTCCGCGGTGATCTCGTCGAACCGGTGCAGCACCGCACGCCACCGCTCATCGCCGGTTGCCGCCGCGTGTCGCGTCGACGCCACTATGTCGGTGAACAACACGGTGCGCAGCGCGCGACGTGACAGAGATGGCGCGGCATGGCTGCCGGTCAGCAACTCCTCAATCTCGGTCGCGATCCTGTCCGGCTCGGTGAACCACGGCGCATGGTCCGCGCCATCGAGCTCAACCATGCGCGCGCCGGGAATGTGGTCGCCGAGGTACCGGCCCGACTGCACCGGAATGGCGGGATCGTCGCGGGCATGGAGGACGAGTGTCGGCACAGTGATCGTCGGCAGGATCGGCCTGACATCGATCCGGTATCCCGCTTCGAGCGTCGCCCGCGCCATACCCGGGCTGGCGCACATGCGCTCCAACATTCCGAGCAGGCGGGTCGAGCGGGCACCAGAAATGACTGACTTGAGTGCCTCGCCGCTGCCCCATGACGAGAAGACGGCGCGGCACCAAGCCTGCCAGCGGGCGAGCCACTCCGCCGACGGCGTGTAGTCCTCACCCAGCTCGCGTACGAGGCGCGCCCGCAGCTCCGCCGGGTCGCGCTCGAGGTCATCCCAGCCGTCTGCGAAGGAGTACGACGCCGTACCGGTGAGGATCAACGCGCGCGTTCGTTCCGGTCGCGTTGCGGCGAAGAGGATGGCAGCGGGGCCGCCCTCGCTGACACCGAGAAGGGCGGCCTTCCCGAAGCCCACGGCATCCATGACGGCCTCGATCTCGGCCGCTCGTTCGTCGAGCGTGCGAATTCTTGGGACGGGGTCCGACAGCCCCACCCCGGCCTTGTCGAACAAGAGGACGCGAGCGAACGTGCCCAGCTTCTCCATAAGGGACCCGAATTCGGGCATAGTCCAATACAGCTCGACGTGGCTGGTGAACGACCCAGCCCAAACCAGCTCGACAGGCCCGTCGCCGAACACCTGATACGCCAGGCTCAGACCGCCACACGGTGCGTACGACGTTTCCGGCACGGCAATGAGCGTACTGCGGCCGGGCGCTAGCCCTACCGTATCCACTGCACCGCGCCCGGGCGTACGACAACGCCGCCATTTCCGCCCTCCTAGAACTCTGCCGGGCGCTGATCGGCCCGGCCGATTTGCAGTAGCAGGGTCAGGCAGCCGGGCGGGGCGGCGATGACATCGGCGGAATCGCCGTGCACATCGGGGCGCGTCAGCGCACTGGCCGGGCCGAACGACGTGCTCGTGTCCAGCACGCTGCGCGACCTCGTGATCGGGTCAGGACTCGAATTCGAAGACCGCGGCGCTCACGAGCTGAAGGGTGTGCCCGGCGAGTGGCATCTCTTAGCCGTCGCATCTACATAAGGAGCGACGCCGTCCTCGGGAAGCATTGCGGCCCAAGCCAACGCAGCGTGTTCGGTAGCTGCTGTTTGCGAATTGGCTAAGTACACTTTGGCCCGATGGGTTCCTGCATAGAACGCCTTCATGGGCTGGGTGGCAGATACGATCTCGCTTGACTGCGACCAGCGACGCGGGGAAATCTCATGGTCCAGATTCACGAGCAGCGGACGATCGCAGCATCGCCGGAACGGGTCTTCGCCTGGCTACTCGACCCGGCCAACCTGACCATCTCTCCTTGGTTTCGCACGGCCGCTTGGGTAAAGGACTCGTCGGGTCCAGGCGTAGGAGCGACGCGGGAACTGAAAGGATTTGGCTTCTGGGTGCACGAGCAGATCACGGCCTACGACCCGCCCCGTAACTGCTCGTATCGCGTTGTCGGGGGGTTCCCACCCGCGCATCAAAACGGGACGCTCACATGTACTCCGTCGGGCGACGGAACGCATATCGATTGGGTAAGCGACTACGCGATTCCAGCTCGCGGGGGCGGCAAGGTGGTCGAGGTACTTACCGCGCCGCTGATTCGCTCGTTTGCCTTCCGCGCGATCCTCACTGGCTGCGCGAAGGCGTTGGAGAGCTAGTGTTACCGATTACGGGAAGTACACTCCAACTCACCTTGCTGCGGGATTGACGCTTCTAGTGGGACGAGCGCCTCTCGGCCAGCCGCCCACAGTGTGCCGTCGTCGCCTCAAATGTCTTCTGCAGTCTTCCACGAAGTATTCGGGCGGCAATCGAAGCCAACGGGCCGGTGAAGACGGTGCGCTCTGTGATCATTGCGCCCGAGTCAGTGGGCTCGATGAGGTGATCGATGGTCTGCGTCAATCCGGGCGCTTTCGCCACACCCGTCCACAAAGTCGGCGGTTCGATTCGGGTGACGGTCGATGTCAGCGGAGGGTAGCCCTTGACCCGAGTCGTGATCTTCGCCCCTACCGCGAACGGGCCGTCGATCTTGGCCATCGCAATGACATCACCTGGCCACAGGGCGGGATTCGTCCATACCGCCCATACATCCTCGGCGCTCGCCGAGGAGCGGGACGACCCGCCGAACGGGCCTTGCGGCTCACCCATGTCGGCCATAGTCCCTCGCCTAGCGACGCCGCGGTCTAAAACGGGGAAACCCGGAGCTGAAACCGGCACAGACACTTCAGGTTCGACGCATGCGTCGGGCCGACCGGGTAGGCGACGGTGTGGTCGATGTCGCAGACCTGGGCGGGTTTGTCACAACCGGGGAAGCGGCACGTCAGATCCCGGCAGCGCACGAACTCGGCGATCGTGCGTGACGGCGCATAGCGCGGTTCGGGTGCCGTGTGGCCGGGATGGCGCACCTCCCGCAGCACCGCCCGGCCCAGGATCGCGCCCAGCAGCGCGGTGGGCAACACCCCCCGCCGCCGAACACGAACGCCGGCGGCGCGCCGCACTGCGCGGCTGGCTGGGAAGCTGCCGCGGTCGCGGTGTCGACCGATTCCTGTTCGGCGATGACATAGACCACCGCGTTCTTGGCGGCCGGGCCGTCCTTGCGGGGTCCGGCCGCGCAGTCGGATTGTTCGCAGGCACAGGCCAGTTCGGTGCCCGCGGCCAGCGCCTTCAACGCCGCAGCGCGCCGCTCGGGCAGCCTGCGTGGATCCTGTTCACAGACCGAGCGGGCCATCTCCTCGACCCGCGCCTCGATCAACACCGCATCCGGGGCATACAGCCGCGCCCACATACTCGTGGTGCCCGCCACATCGGTGGGCGACCCGAACTCCACCGTGGGACTCGACACCGACTCGCGGCAGCGCCGCAGCGCGCCCGGATCGTAGTCGTCGACCAGCGCGTCGATGGCGGCCTCGGTCTTGGCGACCGACAACGCCCCCCACCCGGTGATCCGGTCGGCCAACGCCGCGTCCACCGCGCCCATCGCCGCGGTGTCGGTGATCAGATAGGTGCGCCACACAATCGTGCGGGCCAGCCAGTCCGACACCAACCCCTTCTCAAACAATCTGGCCACACTGGGTAGCCGGTCGCGCAAAGCGACCCCGCGATGGGTCTGGTGCAGCGCCATCCCCTGGCTGATGTTGACCGCGGCCGCCATCTCGGCGGCCACCGCAGCGTCGGGATCCACCCACCACAACTCACGCTCCCCGGCCGCCAACCCGGTGCGGCGGGCGAAGATCTCGGCCATCACCGCCAACTTGCGGGCACACGCCGCGTTCTCCACCGCCGCCCAGCCGCCCGCCGCATTCACCAACGCCGCATCATCCAACACGGCCAGATCACGAACCTCCGGCAACAAACCATCGAACATATGAGCGAATCTACGGATGCGCGGTGACGCACGCCGACGCGAACCACCAGCTCAACACCCGCCTGTGGATGAAACTACGACTGTGGATAACTCAGCCGTCAGAGCGCTCCAAGCACACCAAGGGGATTGTGCGCTCGCCTGCTGTTCCCACGTAGTCGCCGTAGCCGGCGTACTGGTCGAGCGCCAGGTCCCAAGCGCGGTCCCGCGCGGCCGGGTCGGTGATCTCGGCCGCGGTGTACGTTCCGCTGCGCTTGCCCGCGAGCACCTCGACCTTCGGGTTGGCGACCAGATTGCGGTACCACGCGGGGTGCGATGTCTTGCCGTAGTTGGATGCGATCAAAAGGATCCGCTCGCCGTCGACGACATACTGCAGCGGCAGGGTCCGCGATTGACCGGTTTTGGCTCCGGTCGTCGTCAGCAGCATCACCGGCGCCGGGTACACGCTGCTCACCCTGCCGCCCGTCAGCCGTAGCAGCGGCGGGTCAAGTCGCGGAGCGACCTTCTTCAGATACAACTGGCCGACTGCCGACCGGCCGAAGGCCTCAATACCTCGCTCGTAGACGGACTTGTGGCGACGCTGCTGGTTCATAGCGCACTACTTTGCCAGCCCGGTGGCTTTCAAGACGCCCAATAGCGCATCAACCGCTGCGGGGAAGGCATGATCGGCAGGCGCGGCGAATCCGATGATGATCCCGTCGGGGTCGTCGACCTCGGGACCGGCGAGCGGATGGCGCATGATCGTCAGCCCCTGCAGCGCGATCCCGGCGTCACCCGCCCGACGCAGCACCTCATGCTCGGCGCCGTCGGGCAGGGTCAGCACGAGGTTCACGCCCGCCGAGAGGCCACTGATGCCGACCTCGAATCCGGACAGCGCATCGACGACGGCATCGCGCCGCCTGCGGTATCGCATGCGCATGCGCCGGATGTGTTTGTCGTAGCCGCCCGTACTGATGAAGTCGGCCATGGTCAGCTGCGACACCGCATCGACGTAGAACTGCTGCCCGCCTGCGGCGTCCGTCACCGCGTCCATCAGGCTGTCGGGCACCACCATCCAGCCCAGCCGCAACGCCTGGGACAGGCTCTTGCTGGCCGATCCCAGGTATGCCACCCGGTCCGGGCACAGCGCCTGAAGCGCGCCGATCGGCTGCCGGTCGTAGCGGAATTCACCGTCGTAGTCGTCGTCGAAGATGTAGCCGTCGGTGCGCTGGGCCCAGTCGACGACGGCGGCGCGCCTGGCCGGATGCAGTGACATCCCGAACGGGCTGTGGTGTGCCGGGGTCAGCAGCACGGCGGGTGTGTCGAGGCCGTTGAGGTCGTCGATGACCGCCCCGCATTCGTCGACGCCGATGGGCACCGTCGGCACCTCCAGCGCGGCGAGCGCGTCGCGGAAGATGAACAACCCGTACGCCTCGACGGCGATCGGGCCGCGTCCGCGAAAGACGCGTGCGAGCAGTTCGACCGCATGGCGGACGCCCGCACAGATCACGATCGAGTCCGCCGACGTCCGGACGCCGCGCGCCCTCGCCAGGTATTCGGCGAGTGCGTCGCGCAATTCGGGCCTGCCGCGGGCATCGCCCATTCGCAGGGCTTCGGTCGGCGCCGAGGACAGTGCCCTGCGGGTGGAGGCAGCCCACTCGGTGCGGGGAAACTCCGATACGTCGGGCGAGCCCGGCATCAGGTTGTGGGCCGGTGCGGCGCGCACTCCGCGCGGCCGTGGTGGCGCCTGGGCTCCGCTGGTGTTGAGCACCCAGGTGCCCGAGCCCTGACGCGACGCAAGCCAGCCCTCGGCGACCAGTTCGGCGTACGCCTCGGCCACCGTGTTTCGGGCCAATCCGAGGTCGGCCGCGAGGCTGCGGGACGGCGGAAGCATCGATCCGGGTGCCAGCCGTCCGGAGCGCACGGCGTCGCGCAGCGCGGTGAGCAGCAGTTCCCTCGCCCCACGTGCGCCGGGGGTGATGAACTCGCGCAGATCCAGATGCAGATCGCGGCTACCCGAATTGGCCCACGAAGTCACCATCGGATTGAACCATGAAGGTGGGCCTATCCGCACTAACCTCGAAGACATGACACAGACACTCGAAACCCAACTCCATGCCAAAGACCGCCTCAAGATCTACAAGGCGTCGCCCGAGCTGCTCGACGCGATGATGGGGCTGAGCGCCGCCTCGGCCAAGGACGTCGAACCCGAGATCAATGAGCTCATCAAGATCCGCGCCTCGCAGATTAACCACTGCGCGTTCTGCCTGAACATGCACCTCGTCGACGCCCGCAAGCACGGCGTCAGCGAGCAGAAGCTCGACGTCCTCTCCGCGTGGGAGGAGGCGGGCGAGCTGTTCTCCGAGCGTGAGCGTGCAGCGTTGGCCCTGACCGAGGCGATCACCCTCGTCGCCGAGAGCCACGTTCCCGACGAGGTGTACGCGCAAGCCGCCGAGGTGTTCTCTGAACGAGAGCTCGGCCAGGTCGTCGCAGCCGCCGTCGCGATCAACGCGTGGAACCGCATCAACGTGACCGTCCGCACCGCAGTGCCGCGGCGCTGATACTCGAAGGGTGCAGACAGCGTCCGGTGCGGAGGTCGTCGTCGACGGTGACGTCGTCCACAAGCTGCACCGGCCGGGTACCGACCCCATCGCATTGAGAACCCGGCTCCGCATCGCGGCGGAGTCGGGTTCCCTTCTTTCGCCGCTCGACACCGTTCCGCAACCGGTCGGTACCCGGTGGCGCACCAGCTGGCCACGGGTGGAAACCGTTGTGCCACAACCCGACCGTCTGCCGTGGGCCGAAGCGGGGCGGTTACTGGCCCGGCTGCACGCCGAGCCGGTGCCTGCGCGCGTGCCACCGCACGGTTGGCCGCAACGGCTGAGGCGTGCCGTCGACATCGCGCGCGGGTACGCCATCGTGCGTCGCGCCGCCGCCGAGTTGCCCCCCGCGGCGTGGCGGCCCGGCTCGGCCGATCGGCCGACGACGCTCGTGCACGGCGACTGGCATCTCGGCCAGCTGGGCAGGCGTACGGCGACCGCGCCCTGGCTGTTGATCGACGTGGACGACCTCGGCGTCGGCGATCCGGCGTGGGATCTGGCCAGGCCCGCAGGGTTCTGGGCGGCAGGCCTGATCCCCGACGAGGACTGGACGGTGTTCCTGGAGGCGTACCGGGACGCCGACGGACCCGCACTTGCCGCCGGCGACCCGTGGCCGGTGCTGGAGCCGTTCGCGCGGGCGGCCGTCGTCCAGGCCGCCGCCAATCACCCCGACGACGAGCTGCTCATCGCCGCGTGCGTGCGGATGGCCTAGCTGGAGAAGAAGAGCCTGCCGAAGCCCTGCTTGCGGTAGTGCTTGTTGCCGCGGTGTCCCCACCCCGGCCCGTGGTCGTAGCCGTAGCCCTGCTGCATCGGGGGCGGAGGCGGCGGCGCGGCCTGGACGAACCTGTTCTCCATCTGGGTGAGCGATTCGAGCTCACCGAAGTCCAGGAAGATGCCCTTGCAGGTGTCGCACTGCTCCAAGTGGATGCCGTTGCGTTCGTAGGTCTTCATCACGCCTGCGCACTTCGGGCACAACAATGTGTTCCCTACACCGGGTGACGGAGTGGACTTCGGGGGTTCGTATGGCGGGATGCTCATAGTTCGTCAACGCACGAGCCCGCTGTGAAGTGCCTGTGAGTTATGCCGTGTGCCTGCCTCGCGGTTTGGTGTCGGCATAGGCCAACGCCCAGTCGAGCGCATAATCGGCGACCGCCTCCCAGCCCGGCGCCGCGCACGTCCAGTGGTCGCGGCCGGGAAACTCGTGGTACTCGGTGACGGCGGACGACTTCTCGTAGTGCTTGGCGTTCGACTTGTTCACCGAGGGCGGCATGATGTGGTCCTTCTCGCCGCCGATGAACAACAGCGGAGCGCGGTCAGCCGCGTAGTCCACCCAGGTCTCCTGATGTCCGGGCTGGAAGTTGGCGATCAGGCCGTAGTGCCAGATCCAACTGCCGGGCGCGGCGATCGCGTAGCGCTCCCACACCTTGTCCGACTCCTCGCGCGACAACGTGTTGGTGAACGCGTAGTGGAACTCCTCCTGGGTGAACGCGATCGCCTTGTGGATATTGGCGGGGTTCTTCAGCGCGGGGAACAGCGACTTCACTTGTGACAGTGGATTGACGCGCACACCCTCGGTCGGTGCGGAGTCCACCACCACGGCCGCCGCGCCGAGGCCGCGCGCCAGAAGCAGCTGTGTCAGCGTGCCGCCGAAGGAGTGACCCATGATTATCGGCGGCACCTCGACGGATTCGATGACGCCTGCGAGATGGTCGACGGTCTCGGGCACCGTCAGCTTGGCGATGATCTCCGGGTTCGCCCGCAGCTCTTCGACCTCGATCTCGAAGCCCGGATATGCGGGGGTCAGGACGCGATAGCCCTTTTCCTCGAAATGCGTCTGCCATCCTTCCCAGCTGCGCGGCGTCATCCAGAGGCCGTGCACCAGAACGATGGTGTCGCAGGGGGCTTGCGTGTCCGTCATGGATCTCTCAATCTGTGGTTCGGCCGCCCCCTGCGCAGACCTTAAACCCAGTACGGCACTCGTGCCCGGTACTGCCGCATCGCAAGCGCGGCGAGGATCCAGCCGACCGCCGTCAACACGAGGACGACGACCCAGTGCCGCAGCTCCTGCTCGGCGCCGAGCAGCGGCGCCCGCACGATGTCGAGGTAGTGCAACAGCGGGTTGAGCTCGACGATCTTGGCCCACCGGCCTGCGCCCTGGTGCTCGAGCGTCGCCTCGTTCCAGATGATCGGCGTCATGAAGAACAGCAGCTGCACGAGGCTGAAGAGCAGCGGGCTGATATCGCGGTAGCGGGTGGCCAGGATGCCGAAACAGATTGACACCCAAAGGCAATTGAGCACGATCAGCCCGAGCGCGGGGATGACGGCCAGGTCGGCCCACGACCACGGTTTGGGAAAGATGATCGCGATGATCACGAAGATCACGATGTTGTGCCCGAACAGGATGACCTGCCGCCACACCAACCGGTAGACGTGCACCGACAGCGGTGTGGGCAGTTGCTTGATCAGACCCTCGTTGGCAATGAACACTTCGGCACCTTCGAGGATGGCCGCGTTGATCAGGTTCCAGATGATCAGGCCGAGGGTGACGTAGGGCAGGTGTTCGGACAGTTCGAGGTGGAACAGTTTCGAGTACAGCCCGCCCATCGCAATCGCGGTGACACCCGTGGCGATGGTGATCCAGAACGGACCCAGCACCGACCGCCGGTAGCGCTGCTTGATGTCCTGCCAGCCGAGGTGCAGCCAGAGTTCGCGGCGGGCGAACCCGTCGGTCAGGTCGCGCCAGGCGCGCCTCATCGTCCTGGACTGGGCCGCGGCGTCGGTGAAAGTCATGGGCGCTCGAACCTTTCGCGCCTGCCCTGCCTGCGTAGCCGGATCCAATCGGCCAGACCGCGGGGATCGCGGCGCGACACCAGGAAGTACCAGCCGAACCGCAGCCACTCCTGAGGCAGGAGCTTGCGCAGACCCGGTTGCGACAACAGGTAGCCGCGGTTGCGGTAGGTGAAGTGGCGTTTGGTCGCGTCGTCGGGATACTGAGTGTGCATCCGTCCGCCGAGGATGGGTTTGAACTCGTCCGTACCGCAGGGATGCAAATAGATTGCGTCCAAACAAGTTCCGAACGGCAATCCCGAGCGCACCAGCCGACGGTGGAGTTCCACTTCGTCCCCGCGGACGAACAGCCGCAGATCCGGCACGCCAACGGCCTCGACCGTTGCCGCACGGAACAGCGCACCGTTGAACAGCGACGCGATACCCGGCAGCAGTCCCTGGCCTGCGCCCTCGGTCCGCAGCTCGCTCACCAAGCGCCGCCACACCAGACCGCGACGCAGCGGGAACGCCAGCCGGTCCGGGTCGTCGAGATTGCACACCATCGGCGATACCTCGGCCAGACGGTGTTTGTCGGCACACGCCAGCAGGGTCGCCAGCACATCGCGATCCTGCGGGCGGCCGTCGTCGTCGGCCAGCCAGATCCAGTCGGCGCCTTGCGCCAGAGCGTGCAGCATCCCGAGCGCGAAACCGCCTGCGCCACCGAGGTTTCGGCGAGACCCGATATACGTGGTTGCAACGGGCTGGCCCGCTCCGGTCTTTGTGCTCCTTGCGTCCGCACCAGGTCGCGCACCCGCTCATCGTCATCGTTATCGACGACGACGATGTGGTCGAGGGTGCGGCTCTGGGTGGTCAGGGCGTCCAGCGACTTGGTCAGTTCATCAGGCCGCCGATGGGTGACCAGCACGGCATAAACAGATTCGGTCATGTCGCCTCGCGGGCATCCTCTTCGAGCACCTCGCGAACGTGGCGCGCGGCGTCCTCCCCCTCGTACGCGCGCACGACCTCCTCGATTCCGCCGGTCATCTTGATGGTGCCGTGGTCGATCCACATCGCGGTCTTGCACAACCGCGCCAGGAATTCGTTGGAGTGGCTGGCGAAAACGAGAATGCCGGAGCGCTCGACCAGGCCCTGCAGCCGCGCCTGCGCCTTCTTCAGGAAATCGGCGTCGACGGCACCGATGCCCTCGTCGAGCAACAGGATCTCGGGGTCGATGCTGGTGACGACGCCCATCGCGAGCCGCACCCGCATGCCGGTGGAGTAGGTGCGCAGCGGCATCGAAAGGTAGTCACCGAGCTCGGTGAACTCGGCGATCTCATCGACCTTGGCCGCCATCTGCTTGCGGGTCTGACCCAGGAACAAGCCACGGATGATGATGTTCTCGAAGCCTGATATCTCGGGGTCCATGCCGACGCCGAGATCGAATACGGGCGCGACCCGGCCCGTCACGGTCGCCACACCCCGGGTCGGCTCGTAGATCCCCGACAGAAGGCGCAGCAGCGTCGACTTCCCCGCTCCGTTGTGCCCGACCAGGCCCACCCGATCGCCGAGTTCCAGCGACATGGTGACGTCCCGCAGCGCCTCGATGACAACGACATTGGACTCGTTGCGCCCGATCGTGCCGCCGGCCTTGCCGAGGAAAGCCTTCTTCAGGGAGCGCGCTTTGGCGTCGAAGATGGGGAATTCCACCCACGCATTGCGCGTCTCGATGTGCGGTTTGGAAGGGTCGGTCACCGAATTCCTCAGAATTACAGGTACTGCCCGGTCCCGGAAGACCCCGGCCCGCCGACTTGTCCGGGCACGCTGATGCCGGGCGGCAGTGCACCCTGTCGCATCTGCTCCAGCTGCTGGCGGGCGGCCATCTGCTGGGCGAACAGCGCGGTCTGGATGCCGTGGAACAGGCCCTCGAGCCAGCCCACCAATTGTGCCTGCGCGATCCGCAGTTCGGCGTCGGACGGGACGCTGTCCTCGGTGAACGGCAGTGTGAGTCGCTCCAGTTCTTCGCGCAGCTCCGGTGCAAGCCCGTCCTCCAGCTCACGAATGCTGGTCTTGTGGATCTCGCGCAGCCGGTTGCGGCTGGCATCGTCGAGCGGTGCCGCCCGCACCTCCTCGAGCAGCTGCTTGATCATCGTGCCGATCCGCATCACCTTGGCCGGCTGCTCGACAAGGTCGGTCAGCGACTTGCCGTCGGCATCCTCCTCGGAGGGCATCTGTGCATCTCCAGCGATGATTTCGATGTTGTCGTCGTCGGTGTTCGTCGTCATCTGTTCTGCATCCTCACGCGCCGCGCCATTCATAGATCCGGGCCTCGCCGTTGTCGTAGATCTTCTCCCACGACCGTGACTTCTCTAGCGACACTAGCCCGTCGGGCATCGCGAACTTCAGCACCACCGGTGTGCTGGTCAGCACATACCGAATATTGAGCGCCTTGACGGCCTCGGCGACGCGCGGGTCGGTGTCGGCGTCGTCGGCGTAGGCCCAGAAGATGAAGCGGTGATACCCCGGCCCCTGCTGGACGGGATAGTCGTAATGGGTCCACAGCGGGTGTAGTCCCGAAACCGCGTACATCCACGCCGTGCCGTCGGTGTTCGCGTTGCCGATCAGGGTGTCGCGCGCGCCGGGCAGAGTCGCAAGGTAGGCGAACGCCTCGAGGTCCTTGGCGTCGATCAGTACCGAGTCGTACTTCTCGCCGAACAGGAAGCGGTGCCGCGGCACGTAGGCCACGGCGATGACGGCGGTGACGGCGACCAGCACCGCGGCGGTCGCGCGGCACCAGAGCGCAGGCCGCCGCTCCATGTCCGGACCGACGCGTCTGCGGATGGCGCCCACAGCAGCGTTCACCACGACGAAGATCGCGATGCCCGCCGCCGACGTCAGCAGCATCGCGACGACGGCCGACAGCCTGCGCGGGTCGCTGTAGAAGAGGTCGCTGAACTTGGCGGTGAGCGCGCCGAGCGGGCCGCCGAACGGGGCCGACGAGTGCACGATGCACACCACAAGTCCCAACCAGACCACCAGCGGCCACCAGACCCTTTTGACGAGAAGAATCACCCCGCCGACCCCGGCCAGCACGATCAGCGTCCATTGGATGGGGAAGTCGTTGAGGTGGCGGGTGTGCTGCACGACAGCGTCGATCAGTCCCCGCTTCTTCCCTTCGTGGGTGACGAACGCGTGCCCCTCGATGATCTCGGCCTGCTGCAGCACGCCGACGAACTGCGGCAGCAGCAGCAAGACCGTGGGCACCGCGATGGCCGCCAGCGCGATGAAGTCCGAGAGCCTGCTGCGAACCGGATGCCATAGCGCGTCCACGAGCCACCACGCCACGACGAACAGGACGGTGATCACGCCGCCGGTGATGTGCACCGAGAAGACCCCGAGCAAAGCAAGCACGGCCAGCGGGATGCGGTCACGATGGCGCACAGCGGACATCACCAGCGCCATCGTCGGCACCGCAACGCCGTACGCGGCGAGGTTGGGCATCGACGCGGTGTCGAACTCGATGTAGGGAATCGCGGTGAAGCTCGCCGACAGCGCCGCGGCGGTCGCCGCCGCACCTGCGGTCTGCCATTCGCTGAACCGGTCTCGCACCAGCTTCCAGGTCAGCGTCGCCGCGCTCGCCGGGAACAGCCAGACCGCCGCGGCGACTGAGCCGACGGTGTAGGCGGTGGTGGGTGCGGTTCCGGTGAGCGAGCTGAATACCGCGGCGAGGGCGTGGAAGGTCGACGGGTAATACAGCGCGTCCTGGGTCTCGACGTTGCGGAGCTCGCCCATGTGGGTCGGGGACGCCTGACCGGTGTCGACGATGAAACGGACCGTGTTGGCGTGCCAGACGGCGTCCCAGGTGCTCGGTATCGACTGCCAGTCCGGCAGTCCCATGACCGCCGACAGAGCGATGAGGGCCGCGCCGAGCAGCACCCCGGCGGCAACGGCGAGCGCGGGGCCGCGCGAAATCGCGAGCACGTCGGCGTCGCGGTCTCGGTAGCGGTTCAGCACCATCGGCAAACACGCCGCGGCGAACGTCACGACGGCCAAAGCAAAGAACGCGGTCCACGGATTCCACGGGATGCCTATGGCGCCGAACGGGACAATGGCAAGTGCGACTACGCCGTAGGTCAGTGCAGGCCCGACGGCCACCGCGACAGGCAACGGCAATCGGCACGCGCTTGCCACTATCGCTCCGGGGACCACCAGCAACAACACCGCTAGTAGCACTCCGAAGGGCAAGCTCACTGCACTAGTATGGCTGCCCAGGTGACCCGATCCGGCACTGCCCACGTGGGGTTGGGCACCCACCAGATCGTTGTCGGTTTGTGGACTTCACAGACTCTCTAAGGTGGCTGGCATGGCATACGACGTCGCCCGGGTGCGGGGGTTGCACCCGTCGCTGGGCGATGGGTGGGCGCATTTCGACGCCCAGAACGGCATGCTGCTACCGGACTCCGTCGCCACCACGGTCTCGACCGCCTTCCGGGGGTCGATGACGACCACGGCGGGTCCGCATCCCTCGGCACAACGCAGCGCCGCAGTGCTGCGCGCGGCCCGCGAAGCGATCGCGGATCTGGTCAACGCCGACCCTGGTGGCGTGGTTCTCGGGGCCGACCGCGCGATCCTGCTCAACTCGCTGGCCGACGCGTCCTCATCGCGGGTCGGTCTGGGCTATGAAACGGTCGTCACCCGGCTCGACGACGAAGCAAACATCGCGCCGTGGCTGCGCGCGGCGAATCGGTATGGCGCCAAGGTGAAATGGGCCGAAGTCGACATCGAGACCGGCGAGCTTCCGACCTGGCAGTGGGAGAACCTGATCACCAAGGCGACGCGCCTTGTCGCAATCACCTCTGCTTCGGCGACATTGGGCACCGTCACGGACCTGCGGGCGGTGACGAAGTTGATGCACGAGGACGGCGGGCTGGTCATCGTCGATCACTCGGCGGCCGCGCCCTACCGCCTGATCGACATCGACGAGATCGATGCCGACGTCGTCGCGGTGAACGCGCTCGGCTGGGGCGGACCGCCCGTCGGTGCACTCGTCTTCCGCGATCCCGCGGTCATCGACTCGTTCAGTTCGATCGCGCTGAACCCGTACGCCACCGGGCCCGAGCGACTCGAGATCGGCGTGCACCAGTACGGTCTGCTTGCCGGTCTGGTCGCCAGCGTCGAGTATCTGGCTTCCCTCGACGAGTCGGCGACGGGGACGCGTCGGGAACGGCTCGCGATATCGATGCAGTCAGCGGCCTTCCACATGACCAGACTCTTCGACTATCTGTTGATATCGCTGCAGGCGTTGCCGCCGATCATGGTGATCGGCAGACCCGAGGCTTCGATTCCCGTGCTGAGCTTCGTGGTCAAGGAGGTGCCTGCCGAAAAGGTTGTGCAGCGGCTGGCGGACAACGGCGTGCTGGCGATCGCCAACGCGGGCTCGCGGGTCCTGGACGTGATCGGTGTCAACGACATCGGCGGAGCCGTCACGGTAGGGCTGGCGCACTACTCGACGACCGGCGAGGTCGACCAGCTGATTCGCGCGCTGGCCTCGCTCGGCTGACTAGTTAGTCGGCTACTCGCAGCAGTACTTTCCCGGCCACCTCGCCGGAGTTCAGCAGTTGGTGGGCGGCCGCGGCCTGTCCGATTCCGAACTCCGCCCCGATGATGGGGCGCACCCGGCCGTCGGCGATCATCGGCCACACATTGCGGACCACCTCGGCGACGATCTCGCTCTTGCCGCTCGGCCCGTCGACCGGCCGCGCCCGCAGCGCGGTGGCGATCACTCCGGCCCGCTTGGCGAGCAGCTTGCCCAGGTTCAGCTCGCCCTTGACGCCGCCCTGCATGCCGATGACGACCACCCGGCCGTCGTTGGCGAGCGCGTCGACGTTGCGGTCGAGGTAGGCCGCTCCGATGATGTCGAGGATCACGTCGGCTCCGGCGCCGTCGGTACCGGCGCGCACTCTCTCGACGAAATCCTCGTCACGGTGATTGATGACGATCTCGGCGCCGAGTTCCTTGCACAGGTCGAGTTTGGCCGTCGAACCGGCCGTCACCGCCACGCGGCTGTCCAGCGCCCGCGCCACCTGAATGGCGTGGGTGCCGATCCCACTGGCGCCGCCGTGAATCAGCACCACCTCGCCGGCCGACAGGTCTGCGGTCATCACCAGGTTGGACCACACCGTGCACGCCACCTCCGGCAGCGCGGCCGCGTGGTGAAGCTCGACCGTGTCCGGAACGGGCATGATCTGACCCTGGGGCACCGCGACGAACTCGGCGTATCCGCCGCCCGACAGCAAAGCGCAGACGGGTTGTCCGACCGCCCAGCGATCCACCCCTTCGCCGACCTCGGCAATGGTCCCCGACACCTCGAGGCCCAGGATGTCGCTCGCTCCCTTCGGGGGCGGATAGTTGCCTGCGGCCTGTAGCAAATCGGCTCGGTTGATCCCCGCCGCGCTCACCTTGACGAGCACTTCGCCCGTTTCCGGCGTCACGTCGGGGACTTCTTGCCAGCTCAGCCGGTCGGAGGCTTCCGCCACAATTGCATGCATCCTGAAAACTTTAGCCGCTGTTAATTCCGCTCCCTAGCAATGAGTCTGTCGTTTACTATTCCGAAGATGGAGGGGATGATTGCCGGGCGTACCGCTGGTGATATGCCCGGATTGGACATCGCCGAGCAGAGGTCGTGGCAAAACTTCCTCGATTCGGCGCTGCGGATGTACGCGACCCTGAATCGGGCGCTCGTCGAAGCGCACCGTCTGACCCTCAACGACGTCCGTCTGCTGGACATTCTGGACAAGTCCCCGAACGGTTCGGCGCGCATGGGTGATCTGGCCGAAGGGCTGATGTCGCTGCCGAGCCGGGTCACCCGGCAGATCCGTCGGTTGGAGGTGGTGGGCTTGGTGCGGCGCGGCGCCAGCCCCGACGACGGGCGCGGCGTGCTGGCCAGCATCACCGACGACGGCCGCTTGCTTGTGCGCGATGCGATGGCCACCTACGCACAGACCGTTCGCGAGCATTTTCTCGGCAAGCTGTCGCGGCCCCAGATCGCCGCGATGGGTGAGAACTGCCGCCGGATCAGCGTCGGCCTGAAGGGAACACCTGCGGCGTCGAAGGTCGGTCGGGTCTGAGCTGAACCCGTACTCTTGTCGGCGGTGGCGTGGCAGAGCGGCCTAATGCACTCGCCTTGAAAGCGAGAGACGGCTAAAACCGTCCGGGGGTTCAAATCCCTCCGCCACCGCGGGGCTTGACGGGCTACCTGGAGACGGGCTCGAGGTAAAGGGTCGCCTCACCGGTCCACGGCGAGCCGGTGCGCCAGGCGGGAAGGCCCGGCGGAGCCCCTTTACGCGTCCATACCAAGCGATATTTCGGTGACCGCGGCTGTTGAGTCCGGTCGAGCCGCGAGAAGTTCGCCTCGAGCAGGAATTTCATCACGGGTCCGGCCTCGCGGATCCGCTTCTCGATCGACGGCAGCGTGATGCCGGGGTCGGAGAACACGTCGACCACATTGCAGCCGCAGGCGTAGGCCACGGTGCCGATCTCAGGCGGTGCCTTCACGATGGCGTCGCCGACGAGCTCGCCGACCTCCTTGCCGATCGCCATGTACTCCCGTGGCAATGCCCAGTTCCCGAAGATCACCGGGTGCTTCCACGGCATTCCGAGGCCGGCGAACGACACCACAGCGCCGACTGCGAGCACGCCCGCGGCGACGATGGGTGCGCCGTGCCGCACCATTCGGCCTCCGCGGAGCAGCAGCGCCAGCCCGAACACGCCCGTAATGGCCAGGGCGACAGTGGAACTGACGTAGTACCAGTGGTATGGAGGGACGCCCAGCAGGCAGTACGCGCCGAAGTCTGCGATGCCGCCGACGCCCAGGCCTACAAGCGCCCACAACTCCTCGGGTAGCCGCCGGCTCAGGCCCGCCGCCAGCATGCACACCACCGACACCAGGCCGATCGCAGCGGGAACGAGGGCGAGCGCCAGCGGCAACGTGGCGCCCAGCTGCCACATCTTCCAGAGCCCGTTGGAGAAGGTGGCGTCGCCGAACGACCGCTGCAGCGTCTTGATCGCGAACGTCGCCGGCACCGCCGAGCCGAAGTGGTACCAGCTGAATGCCCACCACGGCAGCACTACGGCGGCAGCGGTGAGCGGGACGACCCAGAAGCGACGCCGCATGGCCGGGACCGCCAGGTACACGACGGCGACGACGATGCCGAGATCCGGCCGGGTCAGGACGAGCAGTCCCGCCAGTATCCCGAAGGCGAGCCGGCGACCGGCAGCGGCCTGTGCGGTCAGCCCGATCAGGAACGCGGCGACGGGCACGACCTCCAACCCGAGCGCCGAGTTCACAAAAGGGTTCGCGAACACAACGGCGAGCACCGCCAGCGACCAGGCGCGCGAAACGTTGATCCGGCGGGCTACCTGCGCCGCCCACACGGCCATGGCCGCCGACAACACAACGGTGAGGATTTCGAGGCCGAGGACGGGGCGGAGTTCCCCCGTCACCCGGCCGACCCAGGTGGCCAGAACCAGCAGCATGACGTTCAGCGGCGAGGTGGCCGTGTTGGACTCCTGCGTCGGGATCAATCCCCAATGGAGATGCTCGGCGACGTTACGGACGTAGCTCAGGGTGATGTAGGCGTCGTCGATCAGGCCTTGTTGTGCGGCGTAGATGACGATCGCGCCGACCAGTGCCCCCGGGACGGCCCACCACAGGTCCCCGACGCAGCGGCGCGCGTGCTCGGGGGGCGTGTCTTCCTGGGTCGTCGTCGCCAGGTCTTCTGTTGTGGCCATCTGCCGCAAGGAGTTTATGGTCCCGCTACGGTTGTGGCATGTTCGACCGGCTCAAGCACTCCGCGCGGCAGAAACTGCAACACGCGGTGGCAGAAGTGGTGGAGGAAGAGCTATCCCGCCGGCAACAACAGATCGACGAACACCAACACCGGCTGCACGCCGAAACCATGGCAGCGCTCGACCGGCTGGGCGAGCGCGTCACCGAGCAGGGCGACCGTGTGCATCGCCGGTTCTGGGAGCTGGAACAGAGTGCACGCCGCGACATCTGGTATTCGCGCGACGTCAACACGGCCGAAGAAAGTTCGGCTTTCGTGCTCGAGCACATGCCGAACGCGACGGTGTTCTGGCATCCGCACGACACGCTGCGCCACGGGCTGGGACTGATCAAGGGGCCCGGTCTGGCGCTGGAATTCGGTGTGGCGACCGGTACCACGCTCACCATCATCGCCGATGCGGTTTCAGCCGACCGCACGGTGGTCGGCTTCGACGTGTTCACCGGCCTGCCCGAGGCGTGGCGGACCGGGTTCCCCGTGGGGGAGTTCTCGCAGCCGGAGATTCCCACTGTTGCGGGAGCCGAGGTGGTCGCCGGATTGTTCGAGGACGAGCTCCCCGGCTTTCTCGCCCGCAACGAGGAACAGGTCGCCTTCCTGCATGTCGACTGCGACCTGTACTCGTCGACCAAGACGGTCTTTGATCTCCTCGGCGACCGGCTCGCCCCGGACGCGGTGCTGGTGTTCGACGAGTTCTTCAACTACCCCGGCTGGCAGCAGCACGAGTTCCGGGCCTGGATGGAGTTCGTCGAAAAGACCGGGCGCACCTTCGAGTACCTGGCCTACACCGGCAACAACGAACAGGTCGTCGTGCGCCTGCACTGATCAGCTGTCGTAGAGGCGCGACCAGTTGTCCCGGCTTATCAGGTCGGGAAGCGCTCGGCCGTACTGCTCCTGCAGCGCGGGCGCTTCTTTGCGGAATCGCCGCAGCGCCTTCGTCATTCGTCTGGTTAGCGTGGTCAGCTTCTGCTTGTCGCGGCGTCGCACCCGGACCCCCGACTGGGAGGCATCGGTCACCACGGCGTGGTCGAATAACGACACGTGCCACCACTGGTTGTCCTCGGCCGCGATGGCAACCGGCCCCGGGATGGTCCGCCCGAGCCGTTGGAAGAGCCAACGTTTGGCCAGCACGAGGTTGATCCTGTCCTTGCGAGGCAGGTGGCCGCGCGGGTGGATCCGCGGATGCGGGTGGGTGAGCTCGGCGATCTTCACCGCCGGATGCACGATCGTCTCGCCGAAGTCGGCGCGCTCCGAGCGGATGGCGGTCAATGCCGCAGGTCCACCATCCTGCAGCACGTCCGGACCTGCCAGGAAATCTTCGATGCCGCGAATCATGGTGTACGCCATGCCATATTGCATCGACACGAGCGCTTCGGTGATCTCACGCGCCAGCCATCGCCCTGTCGCCTTGGTATCGATGTTGCCGTGCAGCGCGTGGGTGATCAGCGAGTTGCGGACGCTGAAGTACCGCATGAACTCGTCGCGGTCCTTCCAGTGGAAGTCGGCGTGCCAGACGCCCGCATTGGGCAGCGTCACCGTCGGGAAGCCGGCCGCCAATGCGCGCAGGCCGTATTCGATGTCGTCCCACTGGAAGAACATCGGCAACGGCAGGCCGATCGCAGCGATCACCTCCGACGGGATCAGACATGACCACCACGCGTTGTATTCGGCGTCGACACGCTTGTGTTGGCGGTGCTTGATCACGTCGGCGTTGTGCAGAGCGTTGGGCGCCCACCGGCCCGCCCGTAACCGCTCCATCTGTGTCTGTTCGGCGCCGACGTGCAGCAGCCGGGTGTTCTTCAGGTAGAGCATCTGCGCGCCGATGATCGTCGGCGACGGCGTGAGGTTCGCAAAGGCGTTGAGCCGCAGAATCGTCTCAGGTTCGCAGAGGATGTCGTCGTCCATCAGGATGACGTTCGCGTGATCGGCGATGCTCGAAATTTCGTACATCCCGCGCGAAAACCCGCCTGCGCCACCCAGGTTCGGCTGCCGCAGGTAAACAAGTTTGTCGCCGAGCTGCGAGGCTACGTCGGTGAACATCGGTCGGGTCTCGACGGCGTCGGTGCCCTGGTCGACGACGTAGATCGCGTCGATGCCTGCCAGCAGGCCCTTGTCCCCCGCGACGGCGGCGACGTTGGTTGCGCAATCGTCAGCCCTGTTGAAGGTGCAAATGGTGATCGCTGCGGGCCGGATCGTCGGTGGAGCGGGTGCCGTCCATTCGAGATCGGTGATCGTCAGCGGACCGCCCACCGCGGTGCATTCCATCCACAGCGCGCCGCCGTCGACGAACTCGTTGAGCCGGGCCGACAACACGGCGGTACCGGTGCCGTCGACCTCCGTGCTCGCGATCGTCCTGACACCGCCGTGGATGTTTGATCCGCGCAACAGCAGCCGCGCCGGGCTCGAGGTGTCGAACACCAGTTTCAGCTGGACGTCGGTGACGGTGGTCCAGCGCTGGAAATAGCTCGCCGGGAGCCGGCCGAAATAGGTGTTGGTGTCGACGGTCGCACCCTTTTCCAGATGCAGCGCGTAGCGTTCGCGGTGCGCTCGACCGTTGACGATGCGCGCATACAAGTCGTCGTTCACCTGAGCGCTCGGGCCGGTGAACAGGCCGCGCGCCACAACCAGCCGGTCGGGCGCGGCGTGCTCGATGAGCTGCCGTGCGGCCCCGCGCTCGGTCATGCTGCTCCTACTGCGTGTGAAATCCAGTTGGGTCTCAGTTCTTCCCAAGCTCCCCCGAGGGAGCGTAACAAGCCGCTGTGCTGAGACAAGTTCACGGCGCGCAGGCCCTCGGTGCGTTGTTAAAACACCTGTTCAGCTGCCTTCGAGGATGGACTTGAGCCGGTCCAGATCCTTGGCGGTCGCCCGCCTGATGGCCGTCGCCAGGATCGGCGCTGCCAGCCCGACAAAAGCCGTCGGCTCGCCGCGATTGCGCAGCGACATCCAGGTGGCGCCGTTGGGCGCGTCTTCCCATGTATAGGTGGTCTCCATGGGGAACGGGCCCTGGTCGGAACGCATCACGAACCGCTGCGCTTCCACCAGCTCGACGACTTCGTAGGTGTACTCCAACTTGCGGCCGAGAAACCCGCTGGTGAACCGGAACCGCGAGCCCAGCGTCACTGGACTGTCCGTGTCCCATTGCACGGCTTTGATATTGGCGTACCACGCCGTGACGTTGCCCGGGTCACAGCAGTACGCCGCGACCTCGGGGCGGGGCCGCGCGATCGTGGTGTGCACCTCGACATCGACTGTTGCCATGTCAGCGGGCCGCCCGCGCAAGCGCCGCCACGCCCGCGTTGATCTGCGATTCGGTCAGGTTCGCGTAGCCGAGCAACAGCCCTGGCGGCGCCGTCGCCGGATCCGCGTAACAAGGCGCAAGCGGTTCCACGTTCACCCGCATCGCCGCCGCCCGCCGGACCAGGTCGGAAACCGGATAGCCGTCGGGAAACCGGACGGTGAGATGCACGCCTGCCGCGGCACCAAGAACAGTCGCCTGAGGCAGGTGGCGGGCCAGTGCCTCCAGCAGAGTGTTTCGGCGGATCAGATAGCGACGGCGCATCTGCCGCAGATGCCGGTCGTATCCGCCGGAGGTCAGCAGCTGCGCGAAGGCGAGCTGATCCATCACCGAGCTTCCGGTGTCCGCCAGGCTCTTGGCCAGCCTGACAGCGCCGACCAGCTGTGGAGGCATCACCAGCCACCCGATGCGCAATCCGGGGGCAAGTGTCTTGCTGGTCGAGCCGACGTAGATGACCCGGTCGGGGGCGATGCCCTGCAAGGCGCCGACCGGCGCCCGGTCGTAGCGGTATTCGGCGTCGTAGTCGTCCTCGATCACCAGGTGGCCGTCGCGTGCCCATTCCAGTAGCGCGGTGCGCCGGGCTGCGGACAGCACGACGCCGGTTGGCGACTGATGCGCGGGCGTGGACAGCACAGTCTTCGCGCCGCTGGCTGCCAACGCGGCAACGTCGAGGCCGTCGTCATCGACCGGAACGGGAATTGGCTCGATGTCGTTGTGGCAAAACACCATTCGATGCAACCAGAAGCCGGGGTCCTCCATCGCCAGCGGCTTCTCGCTGTCTCCGATGGTGCGTGCGAGGAGCGCGATGGCCTGCGTCGCCCCCGAACACAGCACGACGTGTTGCGCGTCGGCCTGCACGCCGCGGGTGCGACGCAGGTAGTCCGCGACGGCGGCGCGCGCCGCGGGCAGTCCTTGCGGGTCGACGTAGCCGAACGAGTCCGAGCCGACTTCCGCCAGCCCTTGGCGCAGCGCCCGCAACCACGCGGCGCGGGGAAAGCTGCTGAGATCCGGTGAGCCGGGCAGGAAGTCGACGTCGAAGCGGCGCGTCGGCTCTGTGTTTCGGGGTGTGGTGGCCGGGTCGACCGTCGCGACGCGGGTGCCCGAGCCGTGCCTGCTCAACAGGAAGCCCTCCGCGACCAGCTGGCTGTACGCGTCGACGACGAGGCGTCGAGACACGCCGAGGTCTGCCGCGAGTACCCGGGTCGACGGCATCCGGGTGTGCGGCGCGAGTCGGCCGGTGCGGATGGCGGTGCGCAGCCCGTTGCACAGCTGGCGGTGCAGCGGTTCTGGACCCGCCCGGTCCAGTTCGACGAGGAGCTCGGGACCGCCGCGCACGCGAGGAGCAGAAGGCCGAGAAGTGGTACCCGAAACAGCCATGAAAGTGGAGCCTATCTTGAGGCCAATGAGGAACTAGCCTGAAAATATGTCAACCACACCTACGCGCACAAGGGTCGGCTTCGTCGAGGTGACCCTGATCGTGTTCGGGTTGTACGGCCTTGGCCTCGGGCTGTTCATGATGCTGGCTCCCGGATCGTTCTTCGACACCCTCGGAACATTCGGGGTCCGCAACGACCACTACATCTTCGACAATGCGACGTTCGAGGTACCGCAGGGTCTGCTGCTTCTGGCGGCGGTGCGGCGGGCGTCGTGGCGAGTCCCCGCCCTGGCGTTCGCCACCGTGCACTGGGCGCTGCATTCGATCAGCCACATCATCGATCCACATCATGGCGCAGGCGATCTGATCGGCTGGCTCGAAGCCGGTGGGCTGGTGGCCACCACGGTGATCCTGGCGATTGCGTTGCGCGCCAGTGTCCTTGCGGAACGGAACGGGTCTGTCTGATGCGTGTGTTGGTTGCTGGTGCGACCAGTGTTCCCGGCTTGCCGTTGCTGCGTGAGCTGAACGTCCGCGGCCACGAGGTCGTCGGCCTGACCCGTTCGTCGTCGAAGACCCCGCAGATCGAGGAAGCGGGCGGAAAGCCGGTGGTGGCCGATGTGTTCAACGCCGCCGAGATCGACAAGGTAGTCGCGGACGTCGAGCCCGAGGTTGTCGTCTCGCTGCTGACCACGCTGCCGAAGCGAGGCCCCATGCGGGTCAAGGACTTCGAGCCGGCCAGAAAGCTCTGGAGCACAGGGGCATCGAACCTCGTGGCCGCCGCGCAACGTGCGGGCGTGCGACGGCTCGTCGCGGAGTCGGTGATCTTCGCCTACGGCTATCCGACGTTTGGGCCTGCGGTGATGGACGAGGCAGACCCGTACCCAGGGCCGCCGCCGAAGGGCGGGGACCAGATGCTGGCCGCGCTGCGCGGCATGGAGCGCAATGTCATGACATCCGGTGAACACAGCGACACCGAGGGAATCGTGTTGCGCTACGGGTGCTTCTACGGGCCGGGTGTGCCGCATGACGAACTGTTCGTGCGGCTGGCGAAGTGGTGCATGCTGCCCGCGATGACCGGCGACGGGATCGTGTCCTGGATACACATCGACGACGTCGCCAAGGCAACGGCCGATGCCCTTGTCCACGGTCGCGGAGGCCAGATGTACAACATCGTCGACGACAGGCCGCAGTCGTTCGGCGACTACGTCCGGGAGCTTTCGGCGAAACTCCATCGGCCCCGGCCCATCCCTATCTCGCACCGGCTCGTCGGAATGGTCGCCTCTTATCCGGCGACAGCATTCGGCGACACCTGGCTGCCGCTGTCGAACGCCAAGGCCAAGGCCGAGCTCGGCTGGACGCCTATTCCCCGGTGAAGTTCGGCGTCCGCTTTTCAAAAGTCGCGGTGATGCCTTCGGTCAGGTCCTTCGACGGCAGGAATGCCGCGTTCCAGACCGCGACGTAGCGCAGGCTCTCCGAGACTCTTGCGATGCGCTGTTGGTCGAGGACGTCCTTGATGCCGTTGACGGTCAGCGGTGGGTTGCCCGCGATCTCCGCCGCGGTTTCGTGCGCGGCGGCCAGTGACGCCTCTGCGTCGTCATAGACGTCGTTGACGAGACCGATCTTCTCGGCGCGCGCGGCGTCGATGTTCTTGCCCGTCAGCGCCAGCTCGCGCAGATGGCCGTCCGTCAGGATCAGCGGGAGCCGGGCCAGGCTGCCGACGTCGGCGACCATCGCCAGCTTCACCTCGCGCACCGAGAACCGTGCGTCGGCGCTGGCGTAGCGGATGTCGACGGCCGAGATCAGGTCGACCCCGCCACCGATGCACCAGCCGTGCACGGACGCGATCGTCGGGGTCCGGCAGTCGGCGACGGCGGTGATCGCACCCTGCATGCGCAGGACGGTGGCATGGAAGTCCGCCCGCGCCCGTGCGGACGAGCCGTCGGCCATCACGCCCGACAACGACCCGCCCATCGCGGGGAGGTCGAGCCCGTAGCTGAAGTGCTTCCCCGAGCCGGTGAGCACGATCGCGCGGACCTGCGGATCGGCGTCGAGCTTGGCGAACACCTCAGGCATCTCCGCCCAGAACGCCGGCCCCATCGCGTTGCCCTTGCCGGGACCGACCAGCGTCACCTGTGCGACGTGGCCGTCGACGTCGACCGTCACGGATTCGTATGCATCACCCATGACTTCAGAGGCTAGCCACTCACGGCGGTCACCCGCCGAGCACCACCTCTTTCACGACGGCGCTCGGGAGAAATCCGCACATGGTCGTCGCCATCAACGCCGCGACCATCTCGGACTCGGGGCCCTGCTGATTCTTCTGCTCGGCCAGGATCGCGCGGATGACCGCCCGCTGGGTGGCCTCGTCGAGCTTGACGTACTCGCTGCACTTCATGCTCAGCGCGTTCGCAGGTGCGGGAACGTCGGGAACGTCGGTGTTGCCCGGCATCGGAAAGCCCGGTATGCCGGGCAAACCCGGGATATTGATGTCGGGAAGACCCGGGATACCCGGGAAGCCGGGTTCGTCTGACGAGGGTGTCCGCGGCGACGCGATCGGCGGGCCCGGCTCGGTCGTCATCGCAACCGTGCCCGGTGTGCTGCGTGAACACCCGGTGGCCAGGCCGACGAATACCAGTGCCGCGGCCGCCACCCGCAGATACGTTCTCATCTGCGCAACGATAGGCGCACGCGCGACGTAGCGTGGGCGCATGCCTGCTGATTTACCCTCCGGTCCCGATTCACCGCCGACCGACGAACTCGCAAGTGCGGAAGCCAGCCTGGCGGTGCTCCAGAACGTGCTGCACCCGATCGCCAACGACGACTGGGACAAACAGACCCCGTGCCGAGAATTCGACATCGCCGGCCTGACCGAGCACCTGATGAACTCCATCACCGTCATCGGTGGCGCCGCGGGTGCCGAACTGCCCGAGCGCAATCCCACCGACTCGGTCGAGCGCCAGGTTGTCGCGGCGGCACGTCCGGCGCTGGACGCATGGCATCGCCGCGGCCTCGACGGCACCGTGGCCTTCGGCGACAACAAAGCCCCCGCACGGATGATGGCGGGCATCCTGTCCCTCGAGTTCCTGGTCCACGCTTGGGATTACGCGATGGCGATCGGAAGCACCGCGAATGTGCCCGACTCACTGGCCGACTATGTGATGGGAGTGGCGCAGGGCGTCATCACGCCGCAGGGCCGCACGACCGCCGGATTCGATGATCCGGTCGAGGTGCCTGGTGACGCAGGCGCGCTGGACCGGCTGGTGGCCTACACCGGCCGCAGCCCGAGCGGCTAGGCGCTCACTCGCCTATCCAGCGTCGGGCGAACTCCAAGAAGGCGTCGTTCTCGTGCGGGGCGGCGACGGTGACCCGCACCCCGTCGTCACCGTAGGGCCGGACGATGATGCGGCTGTTGGCCGAGTCGGTGGCGAACTCCTGGGCGCGGCCGGGCAATGGCAGCCAGACGAAGTTGGCCTGCGATGACGGCACCGTGTAGCCGGCGTCTCGCAGCGCCGTGGTCACCCGGGCTCGTTCGGCGACGACGGCGTCGGTGCGGACCAGCAACTCGTCGGCGGCGTCCAACGACGCGATCGCCGCCGCCTGCGAAATGCTCGTCGCGCTGAATGGCACGTACACCTTCCCGAGCGCGGTGATGATGTCGGGATCGCCGACGGCGTAGCCGACGCGCAGACCGGCCAGGCCGTACGCCTTCGAGAAGGTACGCAGCACAACGACATTGCTGTGCGCCCGGACCAGCCCGAAGCTGTCGGGCAGCATGTCGTCGCGGATGTACTCCACATAGGCCTCGTCGAGCGCGATCAGGATGTCGGACGGCACTGCCTCGATGAATCGGACCAATGCGTCGGGGTCGACGACGGTGCTGGTCGGATTGTTCGGATTGCACACGAAGATCAACCGGGTGCGGTCGGTGACGGCGGCCAGCATCGCGTCGAGGTCGTAGGTGTGGTCGGTCAGCGGCACCTGGACCGGGGTGGCGCCGGCGGTCCGGGTCTGCAGCGGGTAGATCTCGAAGCTGCGCCAGCCGTAGACCACCTCGTCCCCGACCGTCGAGGTGATCTGGATGAGCTGCTGGCAGAGGCTGACGGATCCGCATCCGACCGCGATGTGTTCGGGGGCGAAGGCCCCATTGTCCAGGTATTTGGCCAGCCTGTCCTTCAACTCGACGTATCCGTTGTCCGGGTAGCGGTTGACGTTGTCGGTGGCCTTCTCGATGGCCGCCCGCACGCTGGGCAGCGGCCCGTGCACCGTCTCGTTGCTTGCGATCTTGATCGCACCCGGCACGGTCCTTCCGGGCGTGTACGCCGGCAGATCGGCCAGTTCAGGGCGCAGACGGGCAGGCACCCGATCAGTCTATTGGTGGCCCAACCGCGCTTTGCCTGGTGGCGGGGCCGATGTGTACGCTGTCGGATCGGCGGTAAACGTCGGGAGGCGTGCCAGAGCGGCCGAATGGGGCTCACTGCTAATGAGTTGTCGCCCTCAAAGGCGACCGGAGGTTCAAATCCTCTCGCCTCCGCCGCACAACTGAATACGCATGCGCCCGTAGCTCAACGGATAGAGCATCTGACTACGGATCAGAAGGTTGGGGGTTCGAATCCCTTCGGGCGCGCTCAGCTCTCACTCTCGTCCCCATCATTGTCGTCGCCTTTGCCGCCGCTGAGCGCCGTCTTGATGCCGTCGGAAACTTTGGTGACGACCTTCTTGAAGTCGCGGCTGGCGGTCTTGAACGCATCGCGCACCGGCGTCTTGCGTGCAGGGCTGGCGGTGGCCGCAGGTGAGCCGTTGTCACCGCCGGACCGCACGATGGTGCGCCCGTCTCCGATGATCGACTTCACCGTGCCGATGGTCGCGTTGAGCCGGTCTTTGGTCGTCGTCGCCACCTCTCCACCGACCGGGAGTTGGGGTCCCGCGAGTTCGTCGTTGTGACCGCGGGCGGCTTCGGCGCGCCGATGAGGGTTGCGGCGTTGGTGACGCCCTCGCCGATCGCGTCGACGAGATCGCCCGCCACCGTCCCCGGTTTGAGTGGCGGAGATCAGCCGCTGCCGGTGTGGGTTCCCACGGCTTGATGCTGCGGTCATAGCCCAGTTCCACGATCACCTTGAAGAGCGGCTCGACCACGTCGATCACCGGCTCGGGCACCCCCAGGGTGCGCAGCGGACCGAACAACGGCAGGTCCGGGTTCTCGAAGAAGTAGTAGTCGGTGTCGCCGTGCTTGCCCTGATACGCCGGCGATTCCGTTGGGTTCTCGGCAGGCAGGCTGACGTCGAGGCCGTACAAGTGCACGTACAAGATGCCCAGCACCGCATTCAAATCGGCGACGACGTTGAGCGCATACAACGGGAAATCTGAGAAGCCGTCGTACTGCCGGTTGATCTCGACCGTGTCGAACTGGGTGTCGGTCGGCGCTGGGCCGTTGAAAGTCAAATTGAGGATCGGAATGTATAGGCCCGGGAACCGGGACATCAAGCCGCCGTTGGGCAGATTGGGGTCACCGCCGAGCACGAAGTCGATATCGGGGGCATCGGTTCCCCCGGATACTGCTCGGCCAGGTTGCGCTTCTCCACGTTCGCGATGCCCGCGCCCTGCGAGTTGCCGTAGATCACCAGATGGTCGTTGGGGTGCTTGGCGATCGCATCCTCCAGATCGGCCACCCCGGCCTGCAGCGACTTATCCGCGGTGAGATCGAAGAGCCCCGAGAGTTTCCACAGCGGCTCGTCCGGCCAGCCTGGGCCACCAGGGCCCCAAAGGCTAGGGGCCCCAGCGCGAGCCCGAGGAGGCGGAACACCCCCGTGATGGGCCAGAACTCCATGGGCGCCGTCACCGCGTCGTACCCGATGTCCTGGCCCGGATAATTCGGTTCGATGAACTGGTTCCTGACGGACTCGACCCAGAAGTCGTCGGGCGTCGGGCAGGTGGTGCCGCACATGATCAGGGCGCACGTTTCGGCGGTGTCCGTACACTTCGCGGCCGGGGCCGACGCCGTCGACACCCAACCGTCGCCATCACCGCCATGGCCGCGGCGCCGATCGAAACCGTCACCCGCGTAGCGGTGCGCATTGCGTTACCCATCGTCGTTCCTCCACCCATGTCGTGGCGGAACGATGGCCACGGGTCGGGTGACGCTCCGCGATCCCAGTAGTGCGCTACTGCAATCTCGCCCGGTTTGGCGCGGTACTACTTAGACATCCCCTAGGTCGGCCTAGGCCGACGGTGGCGGGGGAGCGGCGACCGGCGGCGGGAGCGGCTCAGGCGGCGGTGGTGGCGGTGGTGGCGGTGGCCCCAAGAAGATCGGCGGCAGCCCCGGGATATTGATGACGTTGGCATCGGGAGGCGGAGGTGGTGGCACCTCCGGTGGCGGCGGTGGCGCTTCTACGCGCGGGCTGGGTGGGTAGTAGACCGGTGCCGGGGCGATCCCGTTACTCGTGTTGATCAGGACCGGCCAACCGGGGGCGGCTTTGTCCTTCGGGGTGGTACCGACC
Source organism: uncultured Actinomycetota bacterium (assembly GCA_963713225.1). Classification (GTDB taxonomy): domain Bacteria; phylum Actinomycetota; class Actinomycetes; order Mycobacteriales; family Mycobacteriaceae; genus Mycobacterium. Next base: position 322,863 of record CAVQLB010000013.1, read on the forward strand.
ACCGATCCCCTCGAGGCATAGCTGTTGATCGGCGAGGGCTGATCGGCTACCTGAAAACCGCCTTCCTGCAGACGTTTACGTGCCGCGTCGAAACTCATATTGGTAACGCTCGGCAGCGGCTTGGTCGGCGCACCATCCACATAGCGCGGGTCGGTGGGGGGCATCGCCACCGGGCCGAGCTCGTTGGCGATCGGCTTCATCGCCTGGTACCACGTGCGGGCGGGCTCGTTCCCGCCGTACAGATTGCCACTGCTGCATCTGCGCAGCGGCCATGAACACAGGTCTGACGGGGCGGGGCTGTCGTCGAAGATGTAGTTCGCGGCGGCGTACTGATTGGTGAAGCCCACGAACGCCGACGACCGATGGGACTCGGTGGTGCCCGTCTTTCCCGCCATCGGCAGGCCCCAGCCGACCGAGCCGGCTGCGCTGGCGGCCGTCCCGCTGGTGTAATCCTTACCGAGCGCGTTGGTCAGCGTGTTGGCAAGGCCCTCGGGGACTGCCTGTTCACACTTGACTTGCGCGAGCGGCACTTCGCGGCCGCGGCGGTCGAGCACCTTGTCGATCGGGTTCGGCGGACACCACATGCCACCCGACGCCAGCGTGGCGGCGACGTTCGACAACTCGAGCGCATTGAGTTCGAGCGGACCAAGTGTGAACGAGCCGAGGTTCTGCTGCTTGACGTAGTCGGCGAGGCTGCCCTTGTTGTTCGGGTCGTAGTCCCTGGCGCTGCCCGGTTCGGCGTAGGACCGCAGCCCCAACCGCACCGCCATGTCCACCGCGCGTGGGACGCCGACCTGCTGAATCAGCTTGGCGAACGCGGTGTTTGGCGATTGCGCCAGTGCGTCCGTGATGTTCATCGGTCCGCGACCGCCGCCGCCCGCATTCTTGACGCACCAGGTGCGAGGGGGGCACCCGGGGGTGTTGCTGTCACCAAGCCCGGCCCCCTCGAACTTCGCCGGGACGTCGAGTTGTGCCTTGATCCCCATCCCCATGTCGAGCGCCGCGGCGGTGGTGAAGATCTTGAAGATCGACCCTGCGCCGTCGCCGACCGGTGTGAACGGCTGCGGCTGCACGGTCTGCCCCGCGCCGAGTTCTAGCCCGTAGGTGCGGTTGTCGGCCATCGCGAGCACGCGGTGCGCGTCTTTGCCCGGCTTGATGACACTCATCACGCTTGCAACACCCTCCAGGGTGGGGCTCGCGATGTCGTCGACCGCCTCCTTGACCGAAGCCTGCACCCTTGGGTCGAGCGTGGTGCGGATCAAGTAGCCGTTACGAGAAAGCTGCTCCTTGTCGATGCCTGCGCGCGCGAGATAGGAGAGCGCGTAATCGCAGAAGAATGCGCGGTCGCCGGCCCCGATGCAGCCCTGCGGCAGCGGGTTGGGCATTCGCAGGATGCCCAGCGGCTGGGCCTTCGCGGCGCGTAGCTCCTCGGCCCTGTCCGGCAGGTTTCCGATCAGGGTGTCGAGCACGAGATTCCGTCGCGCCAGTACACCTTCGGGATTGGTGTAGGGATTGAGCGCGCTGGTGGATTTCACCATCCCGGCCAGCATCGCCGACTGCTGCCAGTTGAGATCCGCCGCGTTTATACCGAAGTAGGTCCGCGCCGCCTGCTGCACGCCGTAGCTGTCATTGCCGAACGACACCAGGTTCAGATACCGCGTCAGGATCTCCGGCTTGGACAGCGCCCTGTCGAGTTCCAGAGCCATCCGGATGTCGCGCAGCTTGCGCGCCGGAGTGGTCTCGATCGCCGCTCGCCGCTCGGCGTCGGTTTGGGCGTTCACCAGCAAGTTGTAGTTCTTGACGTACTGCTGCTCGATCGTCGAACCACCGCGCGTGTCGACCGCACCCTGCAGATAGCCGGCCAACCCAGTCAGGGAGCCAGGCACGTCCACCCCGTTGTGCTGACCGAATCGCTTGTCCTCGATCGAAACGATCGCCAGCTTCATGGTGTCGGCGATGCGATTGCCGGGCACCACCCACCGAAGCTGGGTGAAGATCCACGCGATGGGGTTTCCCGCAGTGTCGACCATCGTGGAGACGACGGGGACCTCGCCCTCCAGGAGTTGAGCCGAATCCTGGGCCACCACGTCGGAAAGTCGGTTGGCCAAAGCACCGGCGCCACCGACGACGGGGAACGCCAACGCCGCGACGAGCAAGCCTGCTATCAGGACGTAAAGAATCAGCTTGGCAGGCTTTGCTGCGCGCTGCTCCGACACGCCATTAGCCTATGGCGAATGTGACGACCGGGAGGTCACATCACGGTCACGGGCGAACCCAAAAGGGATATCAGCAATGGAATCTGCCATTCGTCCATCTCCGGCTGATTCAGCACATGCTGGAACATCGCGGTGCCGTTGAACGAGCTGAGCACCAGTGCGAGCAGAGCCAGGCGATTCTGTTCGCCGGCTGTGTCGATTTCGTCGGGAATTACCGGCTGGACAGTTTGGTGAATCTTTGCGATGTACGTCGCCATGACCTCACGCAGCGTCTCCCGGAGCTTCTCGTCGGTTCGGGCGGCAACAGCCAGTTCGTATATCACGGTGTTTGTCGGGTCAGCGGTGACGTCGCGGAGGATCGTCAGCGCCTCCTCGAGTGACGGCTTGCCGGCCGGGATCTCAGCGACTCGTCTCACGCCCAATTCGATCAGCCGCCGGCCGGCCTCGTGGGCCGTCGCCGCCATGAAGTCGCCCATGGTGGGGAAATGCCGGAACAAGGCGCCGTCGGACACCTGCGCGCGCTGGGTGATCACCTTCGCCGAGGCGCGGGCGTACCCGACCTCGATGATCGTGTCGATGCTCGCATCGAGTAGCCGGGCGATGGTGTCCTCGCGGCGCTGCTGCTGCGTTCTGGCCATCTCAGGCGGACACGTGTTCTCGCTGAGACGCACCGGCTTTCAGGAACCGTCCGGACTTCACGGTCTCGCCGTAGCCGTCGCGGAACTCGCCGTTGCGGAACACGACTGCGCCGTTGACACCGGTCGCGACGATCGCCTTGTCGTTGCGGTTCACCATGCGGGACAGGTCGCCGTAGAACGGCACCTTCTCCTCGTGGTAGGCGTCCACCGAGTCGTCGAGGCCGGCAGGGTCGATGACGACGAAGTCGGCGCGGTCGCCCTCGCGCAGCGTGCCCGCATCGAGGCCGAACCATTCGGCGACCTCGGCGGTGAGCCGGTACACGGCGTGCTCGACCGTCATGAACGGCTTTCCGGCGAGCTCTGCGTCGCGGACCCGCCGAAGCAGCTTCACGGCGAAGTTGTAGAAGGCCATGTTGCGAAGGTGCGCGCCGGCATCGGAGAAGCCCATGTGGACCGACGGGTCAATCGCAAGCGCATTGAGGTGCTTGGGGCGGTGGTTGGCGACGATCGTCGTCCAGCGCACGTTGCGCTCGCCGTTCTCGACAAGCACGTCGAGGAAGGCGTCCAGCGGATGCACACCGCGTTCGTCGGCGATCTGCCCGAAGCTCTTGCCGATCAAGGTCGCGTCGGGGCATTCGACGATGGTGGCGTCGTGGAAATCGCGGTGCCACAGCGTCGGACCGAGTTTCTTGCGATCGAACGACGCGCGGAACCGGCGGCGGTACTCCTGATCGGCGAGCAGCTCGTTGCGCTCGATCTGGTCGCGCAGATGTAGGGCGGCGGTGCCCGCGCCGAACTCCTCGAACACGGGCAGGTCGATGCCGTCGGAATACAGCTCGAACGGCACTGGCAGGTGCTGGAACCTCACGAGCGAGTCCAGGACCCTGTTGAGAATCCTGACGCCGGGCCCGAATACGTGCACTGCGCCGGTTGCGGACTTGGCGTCGGCCGAGACCAGCAGGCTCATGCGGACACCCCGCCTGCGGCCGAACATCTTGCTGCTGGTGAGGAAGAAGTTCAACGCCTCCAACGGGTTCTTGGTGTTGGGAGCGCTCTGCAGGATGCGACCGCGCTTGCGCAGCACCTTGATCAGCCTGCGGCGCTCACGCCAGGTGGCGAACGTCGATGGTAGGGCGCGTGACCGGAACCGGTCACCGTCGAGCTTGTCGATCGCCGCATCCATACCGGACATGCCGAGCAGGCCCGCGTCGAGCGCCTCGTCGAGCAACTTCGCCATCCGCTCGAGTTCGGCATCGGTCGGTTCGACGCCCTCAGTGGTGGCGCGCTCGAGTCCGAGCACCGAGGTGCGCAGGTCCGAGTGGCCAAGCATGGAACTGACATTGGGCCCGAGTGGCAGGTCGTCGAGCGCCTGAACGTATTCGGCGGGTGTCGACCAGGTCTTCTTGGACTCCAGGGCGCCGAGCACGAACTTGCGCGGCACCGCTTCGACGCGGCTGAACAGGTCGGCGGCGTCTTCGGTGTCCGCGTACACGGTCGAGAGCGAGCAGTTGCCAAGCAGCAGGGTGGTGACGCCGTGCCGCACCGACTCGCGCAGGCCGGGATCGAGCAGCACCTCGGCGTCGTAGTGCGTGTGGACGTCGATGAAGCCGGGGAGGACCCACTTGCCCGCGGCGTCGATGACGTCGGGGCAGCCCGTCTCGTCGAGGCCCTCGGCGGACACCGCGGCCACGATGCCGTCGCGAATGCCCAGCGTGCGGCGCTGCGGGCGGGCGCCCGTTCCGTCGAACCACAGCCCGTTGCGAACGATCACGTCGTAAGTCATGTCGGCCACCGTACCAAAGATAGTGAGTGCTTACAATCTTTCTCTCGAGCCTGCTGAGAGATCGCGTTTCCGGAGTCAAATGCGATCTCCCCGCAGTTTCGGGAATGGTAGAGTCGCTGATATGACACCACCGGTGATCGAGCGCTGGATCGACGTCATCGAGAACGACCGCGTTTCCGACCTGCCCGGCCTGCTGGCCGAGGACGCGGTGTTCTACTCGCCCGCGGTGTTCACGCCGCAGGAAGGTCGCGACAAGGCGGTCGCCTATTTGACCGCAGCGGCGAAGATGTTCAGCGGCACCGACTTTCACTATGTCGAACATTGGTACGGCGAGCGTTCGGCGATTCTGGAGTTCGCCGCGACGATCGAGGGCATGTACGTCAACGGCATCGACATGATCGGCTGGAACGACGACGAGAAGATCGTGTCGTTCAAGGTGATGATGCGGCCGCTCAAGGGCTTACAGGCGATCATGCCGAAGATGGCCGAGCTGCTCGCCCCGGGCTGATCGTGCGGCTGCTGCTCATCGCCGACACCCACGTCCCGAAGCGGGCGCGCGACCTGCCTGCGCAGGTGTGGGACGAGGTCGCCCGTGCCGACGTCGTGCTGCATGCCGGGGACTGGGTGGACTCGTCGCTGCTCGATGCCCTCGAAGAGAAGGCCCACCGGCTCATCGCCTGCTGGGGCAACAACGACGGTGACGACCTGCGAGCGCGGCTGCCGGAACGGGCCGACGCGGACCTGGGTGGCGTGCGGTTCACGGTCGTGCACGAGACTGGCGGGGCCGCGGGCCGGGATGCGCGGATGGCCAAGCAGTACCCAGATACCGACGTGCTGGTGTTCGGGCACAGCCATATCCCGTGGGACACCACCGCGGACACCGGACTGCGGCTGCTGAATCCGGGATCGCCGACCGACCGTCGACGGCAGCCGTTCTGCACGTACATGACCGCGACGGTCGGCAACGGTGAGCTGTCCGACGTCGCATTGCACCGCCTGGAACGCCGAAATGCGTGACCGGCCTGCCAACGTCGACGATGTGCACGAGATCGCCTCGGGCATGCCGCATGTGAAGAGAATCGAAGGCCCAAAGGGCAATTCCGTCTACCAGGTGGGCGGTAAGTCGTTCGTCTTCTTCCGTACGCCGCAGCCCGACGCCGAGGATCCCGAGACCGGTGAGCGCTACGCCGACGTGATCATGATCTGGGTGGAATCGGAGAGCGACAAGCTCGCCCTCATCCAGGACCCGAAATCGCCGTTCTTCACCACCGAGCGGTTCGACGGCCACCTGTCGGTGCTGGTGCGCGCCAGCGCTTTACGCGAGCTCGGAAAGCAGGAGCTGACGGAGCTCATCCAGGATGCGTGGCTGTCCCGGGCGTCGAACCGTCGGGCTCAGGTGTGGCTTGCCGAGCACGGAGGCTGAAGACCGTCACGCCGGAGGCACGGCCGAATGGTTGGCGCCGCAGATGAACAGCGCCATCCGGGCCGGGGTGTCGCCGGGGTTTTTCCACCGATGACGCGTCCCGTTCTGCACGACCGTGTCGCCTGCGTGCAGGGTGACTTCGGCGCCGTCGTCGAGTTCGAGCACGACGGTGCCCTCCAGCACGACCTCGAAGTCGATGGTGTCGGTGGCGTGCATGCCGGGATCCGACGGGTCCATGTACCTCAGAAGTCCGGGTAGCTTGGCCTCGATGTCGGCCACCGCCTCTTCGACGTTGGAAGGTTCTTCTCCGCTGGCGACCGTCCCCGGCAGGATGGTGAGCATCCCGAACCGGAACCCGCCGACGGGCGGAAAGTACGGTGTGCCAGGCCGGCATCGATCCGTCGTCGGGGAACTGAGGCGTCGCATCTCCGCCCCACAGTTGGAAGACGTCGACCGACGGCATCAACACCGGCCGGTCGGGCTCGACCGTCTCATCGCTTGCGAACACGGACTTGCCGGACTCGTCATGTCCGGTCACAACTCGGCGCACTCCCATGGAATCAGTCAATCACCGTGACGTGTAACCCGGCTGCCTATCTCAATAAGGAGTAATCAACCAGAAAGGCAGTTCGTATGTCGCAGCGCGAAATCTCGCTGGTCCAATTGACCGCAACCCGGGCATCGGGTGCCGTCGTGCTCATCCGTCTCTATGTGGGGCTGATCTTCGTCGGCGAAGGCGTCTTGAAGTTCCTCCGGCCCGAGGCCCTCGGGCCCGGAAGATTCGACAAGGCGGGCATTCCCGCAGGGACCTTCTTCGCCTACCTCGATGGAGCGTTCGAGATCGGGTGTGGCGTGCTGATTCTCGTCGGCCTGCTCACCAGGCTGGCGGCCGTGCCGATGATCGTCGACATGATCGGCGCTCTGACGATCACCAAGCTGCCGATCCTGTGGGGCGACGCACCGCTGTATCCCAAGGAGGGCGGCTTCTGGGACTTCTTCCACGAAGGCCGCCTCGAGGTGGCAATGCTGTGCGGCAGCGTGTTCCTGGTCGTCGTCGGCGCAGGCGCGTACTCGGTCGACAGCCGGTTGAACCGAGTCGGTGCGCCCGCCCGTGTCACCGGTGCCGCGGTCTAGCGCAGTTACACAGCAACTTCCAAGGTCGAATCGGGGACGGCGACGAATGATCGCGAGCCAGAATGAGGCGCGCCGTCCCCGACTCGGTCAGGCGCCCAGGTCCCGCCCGGAGGGAGGACTGCGAACGGTGACGGGTGCGACGTATCCGGACTGGGATGCGGTGTATCGCGACAACGTCACCTGGGTGTACCGGCTGATGTACTCGAAGGTGGGTAACCAGCCCGACGCCGAGGACCTCACCGCCGAGGTGTTCATGACGGCCCTCAAGCCGATGCGGGTCTCGGCGACGGTGCCGGAGGTGCGCAAGTACCTGAAGATGACGGCGCGCACGGTGCTTGCCTCGTACTGGCGCGAGCGGATGGGCCGGGAAGTGACGACGATCGAGGACGACGTGCCAGAGGCCGTCGAGCCGGAAGACATCGTGGGAGACGCGCCCGCAAAGGTGCGGTCGCTCCTCGAGCGACTCCCCGACAACTACCGTCGCATCCTGGAACTCCGTTTCCTGCAGGCCTTCTCGGTTCGTGAGGCGGCACACCAAATGGGTGTTAGCGTCGCCAACGCCAAGGTGCTGCAGCACCGGGCACTTCGGATGGCTGCGCAGACACGTGAGGAGGGGGCACTGTGAGCGGACGAACTGTGCGCCGCTTCGTCGACGGTCTGCTGCGGGGACAGCGCACCGAGCGGGCGCATCCCGACGACGTCGAAGCCGACGAGATGAACACGGCCATCGAGTTGCGCGCCGCACGTACGGGCAGCGACTCACCGCGCGAGGAGTTCGTCACCGATCTGCACCGCCGGCTTGCCGAGCAGATGGGCGAGGCCTCACGTACCGATAGCCGGTCGTCGTGGGGACCGGCGGCCACCCGGCGGCAGGTCGTCATCGGCACCGGGCTCGCGGCGGCTTCGGCGGCCACCGGGATCGTCATCGGCCGCAACCTGCTCGCGCCGGCGCAGACACCCGAGGCCACGACACCAAAGCAGGGCGTGCTCGAGCCGAATGCGGGTACGTGGCATGCGGTCGGAGCGAGCGCCGACTTGCCCGACAAGGGCGCACTCGCGTTCGACCTCGGCTCTGTCAGCGGGTTCGTCCACCGCGCCGACGCCCAACTGGAAGCGGTCTCCGGCATTTGCACTCATCAGGGCTGCAAGCTCTGGCTGGATGCGCCCGAGAGCCGGTTGCGCTGCCCGTGTCACTCGACGTCGTTCTCGCTGGAGGGTGAGACGCTGACCCATCAGCTCCCGACCGCTCCCGCACCGCTGCCGAAGTTCGAGGTGCGTGAAATCAACGGTGTGATCGAGGTTTTGGCGCCAACCAAACCCGCGTAGTTGCCAATGGTGGCAAGGTCGACGGCATGGATCAGAAGCCGCCAACCGCCGTCATCGAGGCCGCCAACCGCGACCACCTGAGCAACCTGCCCTTCTCCGACACCTCCGACTTCACCGACGCCGACCGGGGATTCATCGCCGCGCTGGAGCCGTGCGTGGTCAAGGCGGCCGACGGTCGCGTGGTGTGGGACAACGACGTCTACTCCTTCCTGGCAGGCGATGCGCCTCCGACGGTCCATCCCAGCCTGTGGCGGCAGAGCCAACTGGTCGCCAAGCAGGGCCTCTACGAAGTGGTCGAGGGTATCTATCAGGTCCGCGGCCTGGATCTGTCCAACATCAGCTTCATCGAGGGCGACACCGGCATCATCGTGATCGACCCGCTGGTCTCCACAGAGACGGCGGCCGCCGCTCTGGCCCTGTACCGGAGCCATCGTGGTGATCGACCGGTCGTTGCCGTCATCTACACCCACAGCCACGTCGACCACTTCGGCGGCGTGCTTGGTGTGACGACACTGGCCGACGTCGATGCGGGCAAGGTCGCGATCATCGCACCGGAGCACTTCACCGAACATGCTGTGCAGGAAAACGTCTACGCCGGTACGGCGATGGGACGGCGGGCGGGCTACATGTACGGGGCCGTGCTGGCGCGCGGGCCGCAGGGGCAGGTGGGCTGCGGGCTCGGTCAGACACCGTCGGTTGGCGAAGTGGCGCTGATCCCGCCGACACTCGACATTCGCGAAACGGGGGAAAAGCACACCTTTGACGGTGTCGAGATCGAGTTTCAAATGGCGCCGGGCACCGAGGCCCCCGCGGAGATGCACTTCTACTTCCCGAAGTTCCGCGCGCTGTGCATGGCTGAGAACGCGACTCACAACCTGCACAACCTGCTGACACTGCGCGGCGCGCTGGTGCGTGACCCGCACGGCTGGGCCGGCTACCTCACCGAGGCGATCGACACGTTCGCCGACCGCGCCGACGTGGTGTTCGCGTCCCATCACTGGCCCACCTGGGGTAAGGATCGGATCGTCGAATTCCTCTCTCTGCAAAGAGATCTATACGCCTATCTGCACGATCAGACCTTGCGCCAGTTGAACCAGGGCTACACCGGGATCGAGATCGCCGAGAACTTCGAGATGCCGCCGGCGCTGGAGGCGGCCTGGCACACGCACGGCTACTACGGCTCGGTCAGCCACAACGTAAAGGCCGTGTACCAGCGGTACATGGGCTGGTTCGACGGCAACCCGGCCCGGCTCTGGGCACACCCCCCCGAAGCCATCGGTCCGCGCTATGTCGAGGCCATCGGCGGTATCGACCGGGTCGTCGAGATAGCCCGCAAGACGTTCGAGGAAGGTGACTTTCGCTGGGCGGCAACACTGCTCGACCATGCAATCTTCACTGACAACAGCCACGCCGCAGCCCGTGATCTCTACGCCGACACGCTCGAACAACTCGCCTACGGCTCGGAAAACGGTCCCTGGCGCAACTTCTTCCTCTCCGGCGCAACGGAGTTGCGGGAAGGCAACTTCGGTACCCCGACGCAGACGGCGTCACCGTCGATCATGGGACAGCTGACGCCTGAGCAGCTGTTCGACACTTTCGCGATCAACCTCAACGGTCCGCGTGCGTGGGATCTCGACGTCGCGGTGGACATCACCTTTCTCGACACCGCGGACAACTACCGCGTGACCGTGCGTAACGGCGTGCTGGTGTACCGCAAGCGACCGGCCGACGAATCGACCGCACAGGCGACCATCAAGTTCGCAAACAAGATGCGGCTCTTGGCGTTCGCCGCAGGCGATTCCGATTCACCGGGTCTGGAGGTCACCGGGGATGCCAACGCAATGCCGTCGGTGCTGGCGGTCGTGGACCGGCCCGACCCGGCCTTCAACATCATCGAGCCGTAATGGCTAGGGCATGCCACCGTCGGCCCGGATGATCGATCCGCTGGTGTAGCTGGACGCATCCGACGCCAAAAACAGTGCAGCGCCGATGATTTCCGCTGGATTGCCGAGGCGCTGGAGGGCGAAGTGTTGCGCGCCCTTCGTCGTCGCCGGTATGTCCCATGCCTTGCTGATGTCGGTCAGAAACGGGCCGGGCATCAACGTGTTGACCCGCACGGTCGGCCCGAAGGCCAGGGCGAGCCCTTCCGTCAACGCGTTGAGCCCCGCCTTGGCCGCCGAGTACGGCAGCTGCTCCGGCCGGGGCCTGCGTGACCCGCTGGAGCTGACGTTGATGATCGACCCGCCGCCGTCGGCCACCATCCGTTCGCCGACGAGAGTGGACAACCGGAACGGGCCCTTGAGGTTGAGGTTCACCACCGAGTCGAACAGCTTCTCGGTGACCGAGCCCAGCGACTCGTAGAGCGGCGACATGCCAGCGTTGTTGATCAGCACATCCACCTTGCCGAATCGGTCGTAGGCGGCGTCGACCAGCCCGTCCAGTTCGTCCCAGCGTCCGACATGCACCTGGTAGGGAAACGCGGCGCGACCGGTCGCCGCGGCGATCTCATCGGCGGTGGCCACGCACGATTCGTACTTGCGACTCGCGATGACGACGTCGGCGCCGCACTGCGCCGCGGCGAACGCCATCTCCCTGCCGAGCCCCCGACTGCCTCCGGTGACCAACACGACCCGGTCGGTGAGGTCGAACAGCTCGTCGGCGTAGCCCATGTCGGTCTCCTTCGATCAATTTGCGTGCGGGGTCTCACGGACGACCCGATGAACGAATGCGAGCTTGGCGACGACCGGGGCCGGAATCTCGAAGGGGTACAAGGGATTCTTGCCCATCGCGGTGTTCACCCGATTGAAGAACATCGCCATCCACTGCCAGTCGAACAGCATGCGTTCGATCGGTACGTCTGCGTAAGACTCCAGCGGCTCGATGTCCCGCGGAGCGGAGAACCGCACCCGGTCGGCTCGCAGCACCATCCCGGCTTCGCGGCTGGTGTCGATGCTGTCGGTGATGTGCAGGTAGTGCGCGAAGCACTCCGCGAAGTCCTCCCACGGGTGCATCGTGGCGTATTCCGAGATGTAGGTCTGCGCCCAGTCGTCGGGCGCGCCGAACTTGTAGTGCCGCGCGATTTCGTCGGTATAGCTGATGCGTTCGTCCCCGAAGAGCACCCGGCAGTCGGCGAGGTACTTATCGGCTCCGGGACCGTTCTCGACAAGGACGTTCTGGTAGTAGTGGCCCACTTCGTGCCGGAGGTGGCCGAGCATCGTGCGGTAGGGCTCACCGAGCCGCACCCGCAGTGCCTCCCGGTAGTCGTCGAGCGATTCGACGAGATCGATGGTGATGACGCCTCCTGCGTGCCCGATGACCACCCGCTTGCCCTCGCTGTAGCTCGACAGCAGGTCGAAGGCCAGGCCGCCGTCCCGGCTCCAGAACGGGTCGACGGGAAGGCCGAGATCGAGGAGCTGGTACACCAGCCGCCGCAGCGCCACCGCGGTAGGCACAAGCTTCTCCCTGGCGATCGTGTCGGCCGTGTCGGGCTCGCGGCGGATCAACGAATCGGCCAGGCACCGCCCACGCCGATCGGCCTCCTGCTCCTCGGGGACCAGCCAGTTGCACCCGAGCGCTTGGCTCTGGGTGCACCGGATCCAGCGCCGGCCGTCCACGGTGGCCGCGCCGTCGAGGACGGCGAGCATCGTGTTCGTCGGCGGGTGAAGACCGACGTCGGCATGGCAGTTGCGACAGCGGGCCGCTTCGAACGCGGTGAAGTTGTTGCACACCGGGCAGGCGAACGCACGCACGGGCCTTATCGTGTCACGGTGCAACTGCTACTCATCAGGCACGCGTTGCCGCTACGCAGCGAACCGGGCCAGGGCTCCGATCCAGACCTGTCGGAGGAAGGCGTCGAGCAGGCCAAGAGGCTGCCCGACGCGCTGGCGCGCTTCCCGATCACGCGCCTGGTCAGCAGCCCGCAGCGGCGCTCGGTGCAGACCGCGCAACCGGTGGCCGACGCGCTGGGGCGCCCCGTCGAGATCGACAATCGCCTGGCCGAGTACGACCGCGACCTCGAGCACTACATCCCGATCGAGCAGATCGCCGCCGAGTACCCCGAGGAGCTGGCGCGACTGGCCAGTGGCCACCTGCCTAGCAGCGTTGACGAGGAAGCCTTTCTGGCTCGTATCAACGAAGGGATCCGCGACATCGTGGCGGCGGGCGACCACGAGGACACAGTCGCGGTATTCAGCCACGGCGGGGTGATCAACGGACTGCTGCACACCATCCTGCGCACCGAGAAGATCCTGTGCGTCAATGTCGACTACGCGGGCATCACCCGGCTGCTGTCCTCACGCGACGGCAACCTGTACGCGGCCGCCGTCAACGGCACCGAACATGTATGGGACCTGCTGCCGAGAAATCAGCGGTGGTAGACAAGTCCGGTGACTACCTCGCTCGACGGGCTTGACCTCGTCGCCCTGGACCGCCACCTCAAGGAGGTGGGCATTCCGCGCAGCGGCGAGCTACGCGCCGAGCTGATCTCGGGCGGCCGGTCCAACCTGACCTTCTTGGTGGCCGACGATGCGTCGAAGTGGGTGCTGCGCAGGCCGCCCCTGCACGGGCTGACGCCGTCGGCGCACGATATGGCGCGTGAGTACCGGGTGGTCGCCGCACTGCAGGACACCCCTGTTCCGGTGGCCCGCGCGGTCACCATGCGCAATGACGACTCGGTGGGCGGTGCGCCGTTTCAGATGGTGGAGTACGTGCCAGGCCGGGTCGTCCGGCACGCCGACGAACTGGAGGCGCTGGGCGACAAGGCGGCGATCAGCAGCTGTGTCGACGCGTTGATCAAGGTGCTGGCCGACCTGCACGCGGTCGATCCGGCGGCAGTCGGACTCGGCGACTTCGGCAAGCCGACCGGCTATCTCGAACGTCAGGTGCGGCGGTGGGGAGGGCAGTGGGATCTGGTCAAACGCGAGGACGACCCCTTTGACGCCGATGTCCGGCGACTGCATTCCGCTCTCGCAGAGGCGATTCCGGCGCAGAGCCGTACCTCGATCGTGCACGGCGACTACCGGATCGACAACACGATGCTGGACTTTGGCGACGCCACCAACGTGCTGGCGGTGCTGGACTGGGAGATGTCCACGCTGGGCGACCCGATCAGCGATGCCGCGCTGATATGCGTGTACCGCCATCCGCTGTTCAACGTTATCCATGCGAGTTCGGCATGGGCGTCGCCGCTCATGCCGGAAGCCGACGACCTCGCCCATCGCTATTCGCTTGCGGCCGAACAGTCTTTGGACAACTGGGACTTCTACATGGCGCTGGGCTACTTCAAGGTGGCGATCATCGCGGCGGGCATCGCGTTCCGGGCGCGGATGGGCGGCGGCGTCGCGGCCGACACCGATCAAGTGGACAAGGCGGTCGGCCCGCTGATCGCCGAGGGTCTTGACGCGCTGAACCGCTGATGCGCTCGTTCCTACGATTTTGCATCTGGTCGCTGGTGGTGCTGCTCGTCGCGATCACGGTGGTGAACAACACCGTGGCGAAGCTGCCGTCGATGCCGCAGGCCGACGGAAAGTACATCAGCCTGCGCGGCAAGGAGATTCACTACGCCGAGCAACCGGGACAGGGTGTGCCGGTGGTGATGATCCATGGGCTTCCCGGCACCCACAAGGATTTCGACCCCGTCATCCCCGAACTGCCCGGTGCTGCACGTGATCTCGATCGATCGGCCCGGGTTCGGCTGGTCCAAAGGTGGCTGGCTGCGGCTATCAGGACCAGATCGACGTGGTCCATGAAATGTTGACGAAACTCAAACTCGCCCCGGCGATCCTGGTCGGGCACTCGTTCGGCGGCGCGGTCACACTCGGCGTCGCGCGCCGGTACCCACAGGACGTCGCCAAGATGATCCTGGTCGCACCGGGCGCAGGTGGCTTGCGGCCGAACACCATGGATGTCCTGCAGGCCCGCTACATCCGGTTCAGTCAGCTGCCGGTGGTGGACTCCGTCATCGACGTCACCGCTGGTGACGTGTTCAAGCGGGTCTCCGCCACGTCCGGTGCAAGGCACGCGTTCGCCCCCGAACCGGTGGACTCCAGCTACGAGCAGCGGCTGCTATCGGTGACGATGACGCCCGGAAACCTCGAGGCCTTCGCCTCGGATGAACTCCAGTTCGGCGACACCTCACGCTGGCTCGACGAGAACGTCCCGCAGATCCGGGTGCCGTCGGTGATCATCGGGGCGGAGGGCGATCAACTGGTCGCCGATCGACCACGTCCGCCGACTCGCCGAAACGTTGCCGGGCACCCAGCTGGTCACCGTCGATGGCAATCACATGATCCCGTACACCCACCCCGACGTGGTCGCCGCGCAGGTGAAAAGCGCAGGCCGCCGCTAGAGGCTGGACTTGTAGTTCTTTTTCGCCGCCCGGCGGAGCTGGAAGATCCTCGCGGTTCCGGCGGCGACCGTCAGCAGCCCTCCGCACACGGCGGAGAACAAGATCGCCACACCGACCGGCAGGTTCCACGCCCAGCCGAAGAAGTGAATGGTCGTGGAGTCGGTGTTCTGCATGATGAAGACCAGCAACAGGATCAGGATCAGGAATCCGACGATCAGCGCTGACCAGAGCGCCGCGGCGCGGGTGAACTTGACCGCCGACTCGGGTGACGCCATGTACTCGCCGGGCGTGGCCGTCGGGTCCGGCGGTGCCCCTTTCCGGACGCGGCCGGCGGTTCGGCCGGTGGCGGCGGTGTCATCCCTGGCTGGAGCGGGTCGGACGACACGGGCGGATCGCTGGTCATTGGTTCATCTTTGCCCTTTCGGGGCGCGAATGAAACCACATTGGCTCTCACGGTGAAGCAAAGCGCGGCGGGTAGGCACGCATCTCGATAGTGTCCGGTGGAGCTATTGCGCCGAGAGGACATTGGGTATGTCGATGGGTATGGCGAAGACACGTAGGTGGCATCTGGCGATCCTGGCGGCGGTCTTGGCCCTGATCACGGCGGCCTGTGGCAGTTCGAACCCGCTGGGTGGCGGCGAGGTCTCCGGCGACCTCAAGTCGATCAAGGTCGGTTCGGCCGACTTCCCCGAGTCGAAGATCATCGCCGAGATCTACGCGCAGGCGTTGGAGGCCAACGGCTTCACCGTCAGCCGCCAGTTCGGCATCGGCAGCCGCGAGACCTACATCCCCGCGGTCAGGATCATTCGATCGATCTGATCCCGGAGTACACCGGCAACCTGCTGCAGTACTTCGACAAGGAGACCACGGCCACCACCCCGGACGCCGTGCTGCTCGGCGCTGTTCAGGGCGCTCCCCGGCGACCTGTCGATCCTGTACCCGTCGCCCGCCGAGGACAAGGACACGTCGCGGTCACCGAGGCGACCGCGCAGCGGTGGAATCTGAAGACGCATCGCGGATCTCGCGACGCACTCCGCCCGAGGTGAAAGTTCGGTGCGCCGTCGGAGTTCCAGACCCGCGCCGAGGGCCTGCCGGGGCTCAAGGACGAAGTACGGCCTGGACATCGCGCCGGACAACTTCGTCGCGATCAGCGACGGCGGCGGCCCGGCGACGGTGCAAGCGCGTTGACCGGCGGCACCGTCACCGCCGCCGAACATCTTCAGCACGTCGCCGGCGATCGAGGAGAACAAGCTCGTGGTGCTCGAGGACCCGAAGAACAACTTCCTCGCCGCCAACGTCGTGCCACTGGTAGCTCGCAGAAGAAGTCCAACGAACTCAAGACGGTGCTCGATGCCGTCTGCGCGAAGCTGACCACCGAGGCCCTGATCGAGCTGAACACCGCGATGGAGGGCAACCGGGCGTCGACCCCGACGAGGCGGCGGCAAAATGGGTCAAGGACAACGGCTTCGACAAGCCCATGCAGAAGTGAGCTGCAATGATCACCTTCGAGAACGTCACCAAGAAGTACCCGGACGGCACCGTCGCGGTCGACGACCTGACGCTGGAGGTGCCGGAGGGCACGCTTGACCGTGTTCGTCGGACCGTCCGGCTGCGGCAAGACCACGTCGATGCGGATGATCAACCGGATGATCGACCCGACGTCGGGCACGCTGACGGTCAACGGTGAGGACGTCACCAAGGTCGACGCAGTCAAGCTGCGGCTGGGGATCGGATACGTGATCCAGAGCGCCGGACTGATGCCGCACCTGCGGGTGGTCGACAACGTGGCGACCGTGCCGGTGCTGCGCGGCGAATCCCGGCGCACCGCACGCAAAGCCGCGCTGGGAGTGCTGGAGCGCGTCGGGCTGGACCCCAAGTTGGGGGACCGTTACCCCGCCCAGTTGTCGGGCGGCCAGCAGCAGCGCGTCGGCGTGGCCAGGGCGCTGGCCGCCGACCCGCCGATCCTGCTGATGGACGAACCGTTCTGCGCGGTGGACCCCGTGGTGCGCGAGGATCTGCAGACCGAGATTCTGCGGCTGCAAAGCGAACTCCGCAAGACCATCGTGTTCGTCACCCATGACATCGACGAGGCGGTCAAACTCGGCGACAAGGTCGCGGTGTTCGGTCGGGGCGGGGCGCTGCAGCAGTACGCCGACCCGCAGTTCGTGTTGTCGAACCCGGCCAACGAATTCGTGTCCGGCTTCGTCGGCGCCGACCGCGGCTACCGCGGGCTGCAGTTCTTCCACGCGACGGGGCTGCCGCTGCACGACGTCAGGTCAGTGGCCGAGGGGGACGTCGACGCGCTCGCACTCGGGGCAGAGGAGTGGGCGTTGGTCATCAAGGACGGCAAGCCGTTCGCGTGGATCAACGCCGAGGGGGTTGACGTGCACCGCAAGGGCAGCTCGTTATACGACAGCACCGTCGGCGGCGGATCCTTCTTCCGGCCCGACGGGACGCTGCGACTCGCGCTGGACGCGGCGCTTTCCTCGCCGACGGGGCTCGGGGTGGCGGTCGACGACGACGGTCAGTTGATCGGCGGGGTGCGGGCCGACGACGTGATCGAAACTGCTGGACGAGCACCGGCGCATCCCGGAAGTGGGGTAGCCGGTGCGCTATCTGTTCACCCACCTCGACGACCTGTGGGTCCTCACGGTCATCCACCTGCGGCTGTCGCTGATCCCGATCGTGCTCGGGCTGCTGATCGCCGTGCCGCTTGGTGCGCTCGTGCAGCGCACGACGGTGCTGCGACGATTGACGACGGTCACCGCGAGCATCATCTTCACGATCCCGTCGCTGGCGCTGTTCGTCGTCCTGCCGTTGATCATCCCGACGCGAATCCTCGACGAGGCCAACGTGATCGTGGCGCTGACGCTCTACACCGTCGCGCTGCTGGTGCGCGCGGTGCCCGAGGCGCTCGACGCGGTGTCACCCGCGGTGCTCGATGCGGCCACCGCGGTCGGCTACAAGCCGCTGACCAGGATGCTGAAAGTTGAACTGCCGCTTGCCGTCCCGGTGCTCATCGCGAGCCTTCGCGTGGTCGCCGTCACCAACATCTCGATGGTGTCCGTCGGCTCTGTGATCGGTATCGGCGGCCTCGGCACGTGGTTCACCGAGGGGTATCAGGCGAACAAGAGCGACCAGATCATCGCCGGCATCATCGCGATCTTCGTGCTGGCCCTCGTGATCGACACCCTGATCCTGCTCGCCGGCAAGGCCCTCACACCGTGGACAAGGGCGACCAGCGCACCCAAAGTGGCCAAGCCGAACGCGGGGGCGGCCGCATGAACTTCCTGCAACAGGCGCTGTCCTTCATCTTCACCGCCGCGAACTGGGGCGGCCCTGCGGGTCTGGCCGCACGGATTCTCGAGCACCTGCAGTACACGGTGGTCGCGGTGATCTTCTCGGCGCTGATCGCGGTACCGCTCGGGCATGCTGATCGGCCACACCGGGCGCGGCACCTTCCTTGTCGTCTCCGGCGTGAACGCGTTGCGTGCGCTGCCCACACTTGGCGTGCTGCTGCTCGGCGTGCTGCTGTGGGGTCTCGGTCTGGTCCCGCCGACCGTCGCGCTCATGCTGCTCGGCATTCCGCCGCTTCTGGCAGGCACCTATTCGGGCATCGCCAATGTCGATCGCGCGGTGGTCGACGCGGCCCGCTCGATGGGCATGACCGAGCGCCGGGTGCTGCTGCGCGTCGAGGTTCCCAATGCGATGCCGTTGATCCTTTCAGGCCTGCGCACCGCGACTCTTCAGATCGTCGCGACCGCAACAGTTGCCGCGTATGCAAGCCTCGGCGGCCTCGGCCGCTATCTCATTGACGGCATCAAGGTCCGTGAGTTCTACCTTGCGTTGGTCGGTGCGCTGATGGTGACTGCGCTGGCGTTGATCCTCGACGGCCTGATGGCTATCGCGGTGTGGGCGTCGGTTCCCGGCACCGGACGGCTGAAGAGAATGCCGCAGCCGTTGCTGGGCGACGAGATCGCCCTCGAGTCTCGCGCAGCCACAGGGGATCGGACGAAGAGCACTTTCTCAGCGGGCTACGAACGAGGGGATCCTTCGCCTACGGTAGATGGGTGAGTGCAGAACAGCCCGCTGCCTGGCCCGCGATTTTGACGTGGCGCGCCCACGACGTCCCGCGAATGGAATCGGTCCGTGTGCAGTTGTCCGGCAACCGGATCAAGGCGTACGGCCGGATTCGTCGCGGCGGCGACGGAAAGGCACCCGGCGTTCTCCGCGTCGTACGATCTCGTCACCGATGAAAGCGGAGCAACCAAGCGGCTCTCGATGACCGTGACGCTCGCGGAGCGGGAACGGCAGCTGTCCATCGCCCGCGACGAAGAGAACATGTGGCTGGTACAGGACCACTCCGGCGAGTCCAAGCGGGCGGCATACGACGGCGCGCTGGACGTCGACGTCGTCTTCAGCCCG
Source organism: uncultured Actinomycetota bacterium (assembly GCA_963713225.1). Taxonomy (GTDB): domain Bacteria; phylum Actinomycetota; class Actinomycetes; order Mycobacteriales; family Mycobacteriaceae; genus Mycobacterium. The sequence continues at coordinate 342,154 of CAVQLB010000013.1, forward strand.
TTCTTCAACACGCTGCCGATCCGGCGGACCGGGCTGTATCGAGGCAATGAATCCGTGTCGCTGCCAGTCGTCTACGTGACGCTGCCCGACCTCGCGGTCAACCCCGCGGTGATCAGCTACAGCAGCGCGTCCGACGGCATCAAGCTGCATTCGCCGGTCGCGGACACCACCGTCACGGTGGACTCGGACGGCTTCATCCTCGACTACCCCGGACTGGCAGAGCGGATTTGACCACCCCGCCGGCCCGGCCGGCGGCAGCCAGCTCGTCGCGCCAACCGTCTTGCCCGACGACGATCGTGATGATCTGAGACCGGCGGAAGCTGGAAAACCGCATGCGGGCGGCGTGACCTTTCTCGACCAGGTCGGCCACCGACCCCTGAGAGTCCAGCGACTTGCGGGCCTTCTTCAGCATGTCGATGGACCGGTCGAGTGCGGGCAGCAGCTGTTCGGAGTTCGCTTCGCACATCGCCCGCACCAAATCCGGCGCGGTGGCCGCCACCCGCGTGCCGTCGCGGAACGATCCGGCGGCCAGCGCGAAGGCCAATGGCACCTCGGCGGCGGTGGCGGCCAGCGCTTCGGCGAGCAGATGCGGAAGATGCGAGATGTTCGCCGCTGCGGCGTCGTGCTCGTCGGACTTGGCAGGAACCACGACGGCACCGCAGTCCAAGGCCAACTCCATGACCATCGCCCACACCTCCGGGTCGACGTGGTCGTCCACGCTGAGCACCCACGGCGCGTTGACGAAGAGGCGTGCGTTGCCCGCCGCCCAGCCGGATCGCGCGGTGCCTGCCATCGGGTGACCGCCGACGAAGGTGGTCAGCAGCCCGAAGGATTTCACTTCGTCCAGGACGGCGCACTTGACGCTCGTCACATCGGTCAGCGGGGCGTCCGGGGCGATGTCGCGTACGTGGCCGAGCACGATCGGCAGCGCGGGCATCGGCACCGCAAGCACGATCAGCGCGCCGGTCTTTGCCGCGCGTTTCAGTACCTTCTCGATCTTCTCGGACGCATCGAAACCGTCGGCCTTTGCGGCCGTCACACCCTCGATCGACCGGTTGTAGCCGAAAACCTCTCGGCCTGCTTCTGTTGCCGCACGCATCACCGAGCCACCGATCAGACCAAGACCTAGCACGCAGACGGGCGCTTTCGTCACGGCTTCAAGGGTGGCACACGATCCTGTTCGCCGGACGTCCGGCTGGTGTCGATTCCTAGTCAAAATTGCTGGTCGGGGACTAGCGTAAGCGCCCATGGGACCACAGCGGGCACCTGCGAAGGACCAGGCCGCCGACCTGCCCGACGGCTTCGGTGTGGCCGTCGTCCGGGAGGACGGCAAATGGCGCTGCACCGCGATGCGTCCCGCCGCGCTGACCAGCTTGGCGGCGGCGGAAACCGAACTTCGTGAACTGCGCAGTGCAGGAGCCGTTTTCGGTCTGCTCGACGTCGACGACGAGTTCTTCGTGATCGTCCGGCCCGCACCCGCAGGAACCCGGCTGCTGTTGTCGGACGCCACCGCGGCATTGGACTACGACATCGCCGCAGAGGCATTGGAAAAGCTCGATGCCGACATCAGCCCGGAGGAGCTCGACGATGCTGACCCGTTCGAGGAGGGTGACCTGGGACTTCTGTCCGATGTCGGCCTGCCCGAGGCGGTGCTTGGCGTGATCATCTCGGAGCTGGACCTCTACGCCGACGAGCAGATTGGCCGAATCGCACGAGAGATGGGCTTCGCCGAGGAACTCGCGGCGGTGCTCGACCGCCTCGATCGGTGACCGACGAAGACCTCATCCGCGCCGCACTCGATGCCGCAGGCAGCGTCGGCCCTACCGACGTGCCGATCGGTGCGGTGATCTTCGCACCCGACGGGACCGAGTTGGCGCGGGCGGCAAACGCTCGTGAAGCGCTGGGGGATCCGACCGCGCACGCGGAAATCTTGGCCATGCGTGCGGCCGCAGCGGTACTCGGCGACGGCTGGAGACTGGAGGGCACCACGCTGGCGGTGACCGTCGAACCCTGCACGATGTGCGCCGGCGCGCTGGTGATGGCGCGCGTCGCACGGGTGGTGTTCGGCGCCTGGGAACCCAAGACGGGCGCGGTGGGCTCGCTGTGGGACGTGGTGCGCGACCGGCGGCTGACGCATCGGCCCGAGGTGGTCGGTGGGGTGCTGGCCGACGAGTGCGCGGCTCCGTTGGAGGCGTTCTTCGCCCGGCAGCGATTGGAGTAGGCGGTTCGGTGTCGGTAGGCTGCCACACGGTGGCGTGTCCGAGCGGCCTAAGGAGCACGCCTCGAAAGCGTGTGACGGGTAACCCCCGTCCGAGGGTTCAAATCCCTCCGCCACCGCCATAATTAATCGGCCGTTACTGACGCCACCCGGGACTGATCTGACCTAGGCGGCTCAGAACTGGTGATACACAACCTGCGTGCGCAGATGGTCGCAGTCCACTTTGACCTCCCACATCGTGGCGGTGAATATGCCGTTGATTTGGAAGTCGACCTTTTCGCTGGCCGGCAGGTGGAACTGACGTGGCGGGGAGGGCGGCTGGTTGAGCGGGTTTTGGCCGGGTACTGGCGTGGCCGAATACACGCATTCCGAAGCGACGTCACGCGTGTTCTGGACGGTGACCTTCACACCACCAAAAACATTTTCCAGCTGGACATCTGGCGCTGAGCTGTACCCGATCCTTTTAGGTGGACCAACTTCTGCAGGAGGCGGAGGTGGCGCGCACACGAGCCGAGTGGTGGAGTTCCAGTCAGCGCTGGGCTGACCTACAACGATGCCGTTCGGAAAGTGGAAAAGCCCGGGATCGCTTACCTCGACGGTCTTGCCGTGCACGTAGCCGTTGTCATCCACTGTGCCGGTGTAGCGGCCCGCCGCACCATTCTTCCAGTCAATGGTGACGTCGAAATTGCGACCTTGGATGCCGCCATTGGCTGTCCCCGAACTTTCAGATGTCGTCCCCCAGGCATTGTCGCGACTCAGGTCCGTTTGGCGATAGTGGGCCTCCAGCCCCGACACAGTTGTCCCAGTGGCGTCGAACCAAATGACATAACTTCCGTGCTTTCCCCCAAAGCTCCCATCGAATTGATACTGCGCACAGCCAGGCTCGGCCTGCGCGGGAACCGGGCCGATGAACATTGCGGCGATTCCCACTGCGACCCCGAGAAACACTGCGACCCCGAGAAACACTGCCAACGATCCGACCCGTCGGATATACCTGGCGCAATTCATCATCGGGCTGCCTCCCGTGCCGAACTGGCTCTGATCTGCCCTGATACCCCACCCGGGGCACCATCTAATTCTGATCGCCCCCGGCTCTGCGGTAAATGGAGCGCAGCCGAAGCAATAACCGAAGTCTTTTCCCGGCTCGCCCGTCGACGACTGGGCTTTTCATCTCGACAGGGCAGGCGACCTCGACGACAGACTCGTGCGGTGGGAGCCAGGCGAATCCCAGGATCAGGGCAGAACGGTCTTCATCAACATCACGTTGTAGTCCGACCACAGCGACAGGTTGTAATAGATCTCTTTACCCGTCGACCAGGGGTGCAGTAACGGCGCGTAGATGCCGCCGGGGAACTCCTGCGACGCGACGAGCAACTGCTCGGGACCCCACGGCCCCTGCGGAGCAGGCGCTGTCCGTGCCACGACGTCGTTGAGCCCGTTGCAATACAGCGCAAGGAACTGTTTGAGATAGGTGTTGTACTGCACCGACATTTCACCCACCGGGGCGGGGATAACCGGCGCGGCGGCCCCGGGATTGCCCGCTACCCAGGTCCCGCCGTCCCAGTACTGGTACCGGGAGATCTCCGGAACCAAGCCCTGCGGGACGCGAGACACAAACGCAGGCCCGCCGCGTCCCGTCGGCGTCCCGTAGGAATAGAGGTAGCCGTCGCCTGGCTTGAGGAACGCACCCACCTGAAACTTCTCACCGCCGGGAACGAACGGGACCCGCGGCACGGCGTCCGGAGAGTTCGGACGGATGCTCTGCGGGTAGACGCCCCAGTGCTCGCCGTTATCAGGGGAAACCGCGATCGCCGAGAAGTTCGTTGTCCAACTACCCGGACTGTCCCAGCTTCTGATGGACATGAAGCTCATGTACTGAGTCGTGCCGACGGCGATACCGGAGGTGGGAATGATTCCGGTCTCCGACCGCGCGAACTTGACGCTGTTGACGATCTGCTTGGAGAGCGCGGGCGCCCACAGCGGCGAGCCCGAATACTTGTTGTTCACAACGCCGTCGGGGATGCTGACCGTCTTGGACAGCGCGCGGTCGTTGGTGCGGAACATAACGTTGTATCGCCACTGCTTGCCCTTGACACTGCAATAGCCGAGTGTGTCGCCGAAGGCCATCAGCACCTGATTGTTCACGGGATCGCCGTTGTCCCACATGATCCCGAGGTCGGTCCCGGTGATCGCGAAGCGCTTGATGGTGTCGTTGGGGCTATTCGGACCGGTCACCCAGCCAACGAGTGCTGTTCCAGGAGGCGGGCCGGGCGCGGGCGGTGGCGCCGGTGCAGGGGCCGGCTGAGCAATGGCGGCCGCATCCGGGACAGGCGGAGGAGCGGGCGGAGGAACCACCCCCGCCTGCTGCTGCACGCGCCCTGACTGCGGCATGAACGAGTTGAGGAGCGACCGCGACAGCCGGCCCAGGTTCGGCAGCGGCGCGCTGTCGTTCGCTTTGCGGGGCCTGTGCCCGATCGGCGGGCCGCTGATGCCGGGCATCTCGGGAGTCGCCGAGGCGTTGGGAGCCGTGGGTGGTTGGGCGTCTGCGGCGGCACCAGTGCAGGGTTCGGCGCCAGCAGGTGGCGCGACGCCGGCCACGACGAGTCCGAGCGCGAGCGCCGACGCCACCGGTATCGACGCGATTCGAGCAAACGGCGACATGTCACACCTCTCAAGGGGCAGGACGCCGGATTGACGTTCCTCAGTGAGCTGATGTGACGATAGTGATTTATGGGGCTGTTGTGACCAGTGATGTACTGAAAGGTATCCAGCTGTGACCGTGTCGATACGCCTGGACGCTCGGGTTCTCGCCCCCGCGATCAGCGAGGTGCTACGGCGCCGGGAGGTGGGCCTGCGGCGACGGGGTCTGCGGTTCCGCCGGTTCCGTCGGTTCCGCGCGACTCACCGCGAACGCGGCGGCCTGGGTGGTCATCCCGTTGGCGTTGTAGAGATTGTGGTTCGCCGCGTCGCCACTGCCCGAGCAGATCGGGTCGTCGGGGACGCACAGGTCGATCGTCTTGGACGCATACAGCGAACCGACTTCCACGGATGGCGTGCCGATCATTTCCATGAACTGGGGCGACGGTTTACCGAAGAGCGCGACTGCGGCGACGTTCTTGGCCACCTCGGGCGGCATCGGGTCGGGCACGTCCTCCGCCGGTGCTCCGTTCGGGACCGCCTCCGAGGTGACGAATCCCGCGACGGCCGCTCCCTGCGAGAATCCCCCGAGCACGATCTTCGTATCGGGACAGGCCGCCGCCGTGGCCTCGATGCGGTTGGCCGCGTCCCTGATGCCCACGACTGCCGTCGGGAAGTCCGTGCTGGCGGGATAGTTGACCGGATACACCTCGACCGACTTGCCGCCGGCCTGCGAGCGCACCGAATCGACGAACGACTGCCCTATGCCGCCCACGCCGGGTGGCTCGAAGGTGCCCCGGGCGAACACCACCTCGATATCGGGGCACGGGGCGGCGGACGCGGCGGGGATCGGTGCGCACAACGCAGCCCCTGTCGCCACCGCCGCAACACCAAACAACTGGGCCATCTGGCGTGCGCTCATGTTTCCACTTTGACATATTGTCGCGACGGCCCCCAGTCGAGCGAGACAAGACTAGGCTCACCAGCGGTATGAAGAAATTTCTGGCCTCGGCTGCGGCCCTTTCCGGCGTCGCGGCTGCCGTCGCGCTCACAGGTGCGCCGTTGGCGCACGCCGACCAGGTGGCCTACCTCGTCAACGTCCACGTTCGTCCCGGGTACAACTTCCCGAACGCCGAAGCGGCGCTCGGATACGGGTACAGCATCTGCGACCGAGTCGAGGCCAAGATGGGCTACGCGCAACTCGTCGACGAAGTGAAACGGGACTTCAACACCGCCGACTACTACCAGGGCGGCTACCTGATCAATCAGGCCGTCAACGAATTGTGCCCCGCCCAGATCTGGCAGCTACGACAGGCAGCTGGCGGCTACACCCTGCCCGCCTGAGGGTCAGTGCCGCCAGAAGTCCAGCGAGTCGACCGAGGCGAATAGCCAGAGCGTCGCCGCGTACACGGCGAGGACAACCACCGCGCCGAGCACTGACACCCGAATTCCGGCACCGTCGATCGGATCCAGCCAGCGGGTGAACGCCCTCGTCGCCAGCGGCATCAGCGCGTACGTGAGGATCACGACGCTGGCGACCTGGCTCAGCCACGTCGTCAGCCATGGCTCGGCGCCCCAATCCCGCAGCGCCGGTCCGAGGAAGCGAGACAGCAGCATCACCGTCGGGTACAGCACCAGCAGGATCGCCATCGCTGTCTTCCACCTCGGTGTCACACTGGCGCGGCCTTGGTCGATCCGCAGAATCGAGCCGAACGGCGCGTCCACCGACAGGGTGTCGAAGTCTTTCCTCAACTGCGGTCGCAATTGTCCGAGTCGGCGGCTCCGCTCATCGGATGCCATCCACGCGCCCAACTGCTCGTCTGCACGGAACATCAGGATCGCGGTCCACTGGTCGATGTCCGCCTCCGGCGCCGGCGGCAAAAGCACGGTGCCCACGTATCCGGAGAACTTCGAAGTGGACATTACGAGTTGTGTCATCGAGGCCACGAATTCGGTTGTGGCGCTGTCAATCACGTCATAGCGGAACGCGGCGGTGCCCGGCGGTAGTCGGTGCCCCTCAACGATCAGGAGATCCGACGATTTGCGCAGCACTCCGTCCGTGTTGCCCTCGGACAACGCCGCGGCCCACGCCTCGCAGTCCAGACACGCGTGCAGCTGCTCGGCGGTGTCGAAGGTAACGGCGACCGCGGACTGCAGGCCGCCGTCGGTCACCCCCATGCGGAGCGCTTGAAACCCCGGCATCGACCCGGCCGCGGCGGTTACACGGTCGACCCAACGCTGCGATCGCCCCTCGGGCAGCGGGTGCAGGAGGACGATGCCGGTTGCAGACGACTTCTCGGGCATGCGCACCTCCGGTACGACAACGGCGGCGACCCCAGAGGGACGCCGCCGCCGTGTCGAACTGCTTCGCTACCTGATTATGGGCAGCTGACTTCGATCTCGAAGGGCTTGTTCACTGGCTGCAGCGGGTTGGCCATGTCGACGCCAACCGCGTTACCGGAGATCTTGTACGTGCTGCCGTCTTTCTCGGCCTTCGCATCACCCTGCCCCGCGTTCTCCTGGAATCCCAGCGTGACACCGTTGACGTTGCCGAGGCCGACCGAATGCACGACCGGGCTGTCGCCCGTGCCGACCACCGCACCGATGCCGGTCGTGGCGTCGCCGATGGCGATGTTGACGTTCTCGCCCATGGTGCTGCACACCACGGTGCCCTGAACGGCTTGATCCTTGCCGTCGATCGTGACGGTGCTCTTGCCCTCTGCTGCGGCAGCGGAAGACGTCTCCCCTGAGGTTTCGGACTTCTTGTCCGATGAACAGCCGGACAAACCGGCGATCACAATCGCCGCGCCGCCTACGGCGACCACGAGACCACGCTTCACCACTGTTCTCCTTTTTGTTGTCGCGGACCGTCAAGATCGGCGGACCGTCCCAAAGAGTATGGAGTGCCGCTCACCTGCGGTCTTGGGATTGCGCGAAATTAGCCCTGTGCACGACCTGCTGATCTGCTAGCAGGACACCTTGATCGCGAACGCGCCGCCGGTGCGGAAGCTGGGCTGGTCGGTGCGGAAACCGTCGGCGGTGCCGCTGATGTCATACGTCGGGCCCGTCATGGTGACCTTCGCGGTGCCGCCAAGGCCGGAGTTATAGCTCCCGGTGAAGCCGCCGACGTTGTTGATGCTGACCGATTCGGCGACCAGTCCGGCCCTGTTGGACACCACCGCTGTGACTCCTGAGGTGGCGTCCCCGGTGTTGATAGTGGTCAGCGAGCCGGCAGGCACACACTGCACCGCTTCGGTGGTGCCGGTGTCCTCGCCGTTGATCGTGACCTGGGCGGTGCCCGCGGCCAGCGTTCCCGGCTGTGGCTCGGCCGGCGGCGGGCCCGATGAGCAGCCCGCCATGGTGCCGACCACCAACACTGCGGCGACGGCGATCACCCGCGTTTCCATGGTCGAAATCTACGGCGGCAACTCCGCGCAGGTTGGCGATTGGTTGAATACACGTCGTGGCCGAGCCGTTTTTCACTGTCGAAGCGGAGCTTCCGGGACGGCTGGGGCGAGCCGGTGTCATCCGGACCCCGCACGGTGACATCCACACCCCGGCCTTCATCGCCGTCGGCACGCAGGCCACCGTCAAGGCTGTCGTCCCCGAAACCATGAAAGAACTTGGCGCACAGGCCATTTTGGCCAATGCCTATCATCTGTATCTGCAGCCCGGAGCCGACATCGTCGAGGAGGCAGGCGGGCTGGGCGCATTCATGAACTGGCCAGGGCCTACGTTCACCGACAGCGGCGGCTTCCAGGTGCTGTCGCTGGGCGCCGGGTTCCGCAAGGTGCTGGCGATGGACACCGAGCGCGTTCGAGCAGACGACATCATCGCCGAAGGCAAGGAACGGCTGGCCCGCGTCGACGACGACGGTGTCACCTTCACGTCGCACCTGGACGGTTCCACCCATCGCTTCACCCCTGAGGTGTCGATCGTGATCCAGCACCAGATCGGCGCTGACATCATCTTCGCGTTCGACGAACTGACGACCCTGGTGAACACCCGCGGCTACCAGGAGGAGTCGGTGCAGCGCACTCACCACTGGGCGGTGCGCTGCCTGGCCGAACATCGCAGGCTGACCGACGTGAATCCGGGCCGCCCGTCGCAGGCACTGTTCGGCGTGGTGCAGGGCGCCCAGTACGAGGACCTGCGGCGGGAAGCGGCGCGAGGGCTGGTGGCGACCGTCGACGACGACGGCCACGGATTCGACGGCTACGGCATCGGCGGTGCGCTGGAGAAGCAGAACCTCGCCACGATCGTCGGGTGGGTCAGCAGCGAGCTGCCCGCCGACAAACCGCGGCACCTGTTGGGGATCAGCGAGCCCGACGATTTGTTCGATGCGGTCGCCGCAGGCGCCGACACGTTCGACTGCGTGTCGCCGTCACGGGTCGCGCGCAATGCGGCGGTGTATTCCGCGACGGGTCGCTACAACATCACCGGCGCCCGCTACCGCCGCGATTTCACGCCGATCGACGGCGAATGCGACTGCTACACCTGCGCCAACTACACCCGCGCCTACCTGCACCACCTGTTCAAGGCCAAGGAGATGCTGGCATCCACCCTGTGCACGATCCACAACGAGCGGTTCGTCATCAGGCTCGTCGACCAGATCCGTGCGGCAATCAGGACCGGTGAGTTCGACGAGCTGCGCGCGCATGTGGTGGGCCGGTATTACCAAACCTGAGGTCTAGCCTTCGACTTCCGTCAACACGCGGGCCGTCGGCAGGCCAACCAAAGCCGGCGCCGAATCCGGTGACGCCCAGACCTGATTGATCAGAAAGTTGCGGAAATTGGTTGCTGCATCGACGTTTTCGAAACTCAGATTGATGACGATGTAGTTCGGATCGTCGATCGGCTGGTATACCTCGGTGCGCGTGACGCCTGCCTGCTCCCGGGCGGGGGCGAACTTGCTGAAGGCGTCGAGCCAGACCTCCAGATCGCTGATCTCGTGCTCGATGTGCAGAATCGCCATGTGCACAGTGTGGACTACCGTCGTTCCTATGACCTCCACGTTGCTTGATCCGCGCGTCTCGACCACCCTCGAGCGGATGTTCACCGAGGCCGACGCGCAACTGCCCAAGCTGGGCGAAATGATGGGCAAGGACGCCGTGCCCGCCGAGTCCAGCGCGCAGGAACGCGCCGACGCGTTGAGCGAGTTCTACCTACCGGTGACTCCAGAAGCGGGCCGTCTCCTCTACGCGCTGGTCCGGGCATCACGACCGACGACCGTGGTGGAGTTCGGTATGTCGCTGGGCATCTCCGCAATCCACCTGGCGTCGGCGGTCCGCGACAACGGCGCCGGTCGGGTGGTGACGACAGAGCTCAACGCGGGCAAGGTCGCCACGGCCACCCGCAACTTCGCCGACGCCGGGCTCGACGATTTGATCACCGTGCTGCAGGGCGACGCGATGCAGACCCTCGCTGACGTCGAAGGGCCGATCGAGTTCGTGCTGCTCGACGGGTGGAAGGACCTCTACACCCAGGTGCTCGAGCTGATCGAGCCGCGGCTGGTGTCGGGGGCGCTGGTGGTCGCCGACAACACGAGCATGCCCGGCCTGCAGCCGTACGTCGACTACATGCGCGACCCCGCCAACGGATATGTCAGCGTGAGCTTCCCGGCCAGGGATTCCGACAGCATGGAGATCTCCTGCCGGGCCTGACGACGATCACCGCACCAATTCGCCGATGACCTCTTGCGCCGCCCGCTCGCCCGCGTCGACCGCGCCCTCCATGTAGGCGCTCCAGTAGGTCGCGGTGTCGGTGGACGCCCAGTGGATCGGGCCGATCGGCACCGTCAGCGCGGGACCGTACTTGGTCCACACGTGCGGGCCGTGGTTGGCGTTGTAGCAGCCCCGCGTCCACTGCCGATCCGACCATTCCCCGTCGACGTAGAACTCCGGGCTGGCGGCCTTGGGGCCGAAGTGGCGGGCCAGCTCGGCGGCCATCGCCTCACGGCGCTGCGACTGAGGCAGCCGGCCGACGGTGCGGGCCTGGTCGCCTTCGAGGAACAACAGGATCACGCCGTGGTCGTCGCCGGGAATGCAGGTGTCGTTGGACATCCGAGCGGGGCCGACGTCCGAGATGAGCTGGCCGTTGAATCCGTCTGCGCGCCAGAAGGGTTCGTCGTAGACGAAGAACGCCTTCATGGCCGAGCCGTTGGGCAGCCGCTGGGTGAGCTGGTCGCGAACGCCGGATAGCGGTGGGTCGTACATGATTCGGCCCGCCAGCGTCGGTGATATCGCGACGATGACGCGGCGTCCGCGGGCCACCAGGCCGCCACGGCAGTGCACCGTGACGCTGTCGGAGGTGTGTTCGATCAGCAGTACGGGCGCCTCGAGCACGATGTAGTCGGCGATCAGGGCCGCGAGTCGGCGCGGGATCTCGCTCGTTCCGCCGACGAACCGCGTGGTCTGGGCGCCGCCCTCGGACTCGGCGAAGAGCTCAGCCGTCACGCCGCAGGTCTGAATGGTGAACAACAGGTGCAGGAAGGACACCTCGGCGGTGGGTACTGCGAGGATCCCGACGGTGCAGATCTCCAGCAGGTTGCGGGCGACGACCGAAAGCCCTTGGGCGTCATACCACGCGCCCGCCGTGATCCCGTCCCATTCGGTGGCGCGCGGTGCCAGCCAGGGGGCTTCGACGGGAACCTTGGCCGCCATCTCGTCGAGCTTGCGGAGAATCCGCTCGACTTGAGTCAGGTCGTCAACGAAGCGCGCACGAAAATCGTTCTCGCGCAGCACACCTGAACCGCCCAGGTCATAGGACGTTTCGCCCTCGTCGTACTGTGGGTAGGTCTGGACCCCGAGTTCGGCCGCCAGCCGGAACATCCGCTCGTGGGTGTCGCCAATCCACTGCGCACCGAGCTCGATCGGCACGCCGGGTGTGATCTCCTCTGTGAGGATCCGGCCGCCGACGCGCTCGTCGGCTTCCAACACCAGCGGCCGCAGCCCTGCATCGAGCACCTTGCGGGCGGCGATCATTCCCGAGAGTCCGGCGCCGACGATGATGACGTCCGCGTCGAGGCTCTTTGGGTGCGCCATGCCGCCCAATCTCCCCGCGACCGTGCGTGTCTGCAGGCAAAACGCCGGAAATTCTCCGTAGTTTGCGCACGCTCACGCAACCGGTTGACATTTCACGTTCGCGCGGCAAGGGTCGCGCCATGCCAGAGGAGCTGACCGCCGAGCAGGCCGCCGCACGGCTCGAGACCGCCGACACGCTGGGCATGGCGCTCGGCCCCGGCCAGCCCCCGGCGTTCCTGCGTGCGCTCGGTGTGCGCGAGGATTGGACCGATCTCCGCGTCTACGGAGCGCTGCTCGCGGTCCTCACTGAACTGTTCTCGCGCCAAGGCGTTCATTACCTCTCGGGTTTCTTCGGTCCGCTCGAGCGGGCGCTGCGGGACAGCGGCGCGAATATCGAGTTCACGCCCGCGGACTTCCGTCGCTTCGGGCCGCTGCTCGAGAAACGGCGACCGCGCGTGATGACGACGGTCGCGACGCCTCCCGATGCCGACGGCTGGTGTTCTCTGTCGCTTCACGCGGGTGGCACGGTCGGCGAGTTGCGCCGTGCGGGTGCTGACCCCGACCGGCTGCTCGTCGTCGAGGTGTCAGACTCCTACCCAAGGACTTTCGGGCTCGGCGAGGATCGCCATGCGTTACACGTCGACGAGATCGACATCCTCGTGCACTCGAGCGACGCCCCGCTCGCGCTGCCGGGAGGCGATGCGCCGCCCTCCGACGCCGACAAGGCGATCGCGCGGCACGCCGTTGACTTCATCCCGTCCGGCGCCACCCTGCAGGTGGGGATCGGATCGATCCCCAACCAGATCGCAACTCTGCTCGCCGAGGGGGACGGCGGCGACTACGGGTTGCACAGCGAGATGTTCACCGACGGCTGTATGAAGCTGCACCGCGCAGACAAGATCACCAACGCGCGCAAGGGGCAGTACGAAGGGGTAAGCGTCACGACGTTCGCGTTCGGCTCGCCGGAGCTATACGAGTGGCTGGACGGCAACGAGGCCGTCGCGTTCCTACCTGTCGAGATCGTCAACTCGCCGGAAGTGATCGGCGCCAACCACGACATGATCTCGATCAACGGCGCGCTCGCGATAGACATTCACGGCCAGATCGTCGCCGACACCATCAACGGTGACCAGTTCAGCGGAATCGGCGGCGCCGAGGACTTCGTGGCAGGCGCCGGGCTCGAGCTGTCGGACCGCTCGCTGATCTGCCTGCCCTCGACATTCGAGAAGGACGACGGACTGCAGTCGCGGATCGTGCCGTGGTTCGGCCCCGGCGCCGTGATCACGACGCCGCGGCACCAGGTCGACGTCATTGTCACCGAGTACGGCGCCGCCGAACTGGAGGGCAAGACCGTCAAGGAGCGCGGCGAGGCGCTCGCGGCAATCGCGCACCCGCAGTTCCGTGACGAGCTGCTGGCGGCCGCCGAGCGCGCTACAGCGGGTTGAGGATGCGGTCCAGGAACTGCCGGGTGCGGTCTTCCTTCGGATTGGCGATCACCTCGGCCGGCGGGCCCTTCTCCAGGATGACGCCCTGGTCGGTGAACAGCACCTGATCGGAAACCTGTCTGGCGAACTGGATTTCGTGCGTCACGATGATCAGCGTCCAGCCCTCGACGGCCAGATCCTTGATCACCGAGAGCACCTCGCCGACCAGTTCGGGGTCCAGCGCCGAGGTCGGTTCGTCGAACAGCACGACTTTCGGCTTGAGTGCCAACGCCCGTGCGATGCCGACTCGCTGCTGCTGACCGCCCGATAACTGATACGGGTACTGGTCGCGCTTCTCCTCCAGACCGACCTGGCCCAATAGCTCGACGGCTTCGGCGACCGCCTGCTCCTTCGGTCGCTTCTGCGCAATCACCGGACCCTCGATGATGTTCTCCAAGACCGTCTTGTGCGGAAAGAGGTTGTGCGCCTGGAACACAAAGCCGCTCTGCGCGCGGTAGCGGCGCAGCTCATCCTGGGACACCGGCTTGGAGAAGTCGAGCTCGACGCCGTCGTCACCACCGATGCGCACGACCCCGGCATCGGGCACATCGAGCGCGTTGAGAGCTCGCAACAGCGTCGTTTTACCCGAGCCCGACGGGCCGATGATGGCGGTGGCCGTCCCTTGCGGGACGGTGAACGAAACACCTTTCAGCACTTCGTTTTCGCCGAAGGCCTTGTGCACATTCTCGGCAACAACCCGATTTTCTGTCATCGCGCCACATACCTTTCCAGCCTGTGCTCCAGCCGGCCCTGACCGAATGAAAGCACCAGGCAGATAACCCAGTAGTAGATCGCGGCCGTGCCGTACAGGCCGAAGAACTCGAACGTCGGTGCCGCGACCTCCTGCGCCTTGCGGAACAGCTCGGTCACCAGGATGACCGAGGCCAGCGAGGTGTCCTTCACCAGCGAGATCAACGTGTTCGACAACGGCGGTACCGCCACCCTGCTGGCTTGCGGCAGGATGATCCGGCGCAGCGACCCGGCGTAGTTCAGCCCGATGGTCTCGGCCGCCTCCCACTGTCCCCGGGGAATGCTCTGGATCGCGGACCGGATGATTTCCGCCGCGTAGCCGCCGACGTTGATGGAGAACGCGATGATCGCCGCAGGCCACGGGTCGATCTTCACTCCGAATTGCGGCAACGCATAGAACACGATGAACAACTGCACAAGCAGGGGGGTGCCGCGGACGATCGAGATGTAGAGCCGGGCGATGTTGCTCAGCACCACGTTCGACGACAGCCGCGCGAGCGCCACCGCCAGCGCGATCACTAGGCCGATGGCGAAGCTGATGATGGTCAGCGGGATCGTCTTGGTGATGGCCGCCTTCGCCAGCGGTAACAGGTTGTCGAGGATCAACTTCACCGTGGACCGCGACGCCGGCTTGTTCTCCGCGGACCCGGGTGCCCCGGATGCGTTGGCCTTGAGGTACTTCTGCGAGATATTCGCAAGTGTCCCGTCGGCCTTCAGTTCATCGATGGCCGTGTTCAGTTCGGGCAGGTATCCGCTGCCCTTCCTGGCGGCGAAGCCCTGCTCGCTCTTCTCGCCCGCCTGCCCGGCGATCTTGACGGACTGGTCGTTCTTCTCGGCAAGGTAGGCGTAGACCGCGATGCTGTCGTTGACGACCACGTCGACACGGCCCTGGTTCAGCAGGGTGATCGCCTGGGTGAAGCCTTCGACGCCTTCCACCCGGGCGCCGGCGTCACGGGCGACTTGTGCCCAGTTGCTGGTGAGTGTCTCCGCGGCGACCTTGCCCTTGAGGTCAGCCAGGGACTTGATCGAGTTGTCATCGGCGCGTGTCACGATGACGCCCTCGCCGACGGAGTAAGGGTCGGACAGGTCGTACTTCTCTTGCCGCTCGGGCGTGATCGTGACCTCGTTCGCGACCACGTCGAATCGGTCGGCTTCCAGCGCGGCGAAGATGGAATCCCAAGGGGTCTCGACGAATTCGACATCGATGCCGATCTTCTCGCCGACGGCGCGGGCCACATCGACGTCGTAACCGCTCAACTCGCCGGTGGCCGGGTCGTGATAACTGAAGGGGGCGTAGACGCCCTCGGTACCGACTCGCAGGGTTCCCGCGGACTTCAGCGGGTTCTCGCTATTGGTGCCCGAGGACCCGCACGCCGCCAGCAGCAGCGCGGCAAGCAGCATCAGGGCCAGGACGGGTTTTCTGACATAGTGCACCGGCGGACGCTAGCAAGCCGACGGCGCCAACCCAATGGTTCTGCTCAGCTTCGGTATATCCACGGCTGGCGCGGCAGCGTGGCCGGGTCGAACTGCGGGAGCATCTCGTCAAGGCTCGACGCCTGCCATCCAAGGGACTCCGCGATCTGCGCCAGCACCTGCTGCACCCCGATCTCCGCGAGGGTGACGGCACCGTCCCGCTTGGCCAACCGTGCCCCGTCCTCGTTGAGAACCAACGCGACGTGCGCATACGTCGGCTCCGGATACCCCAGCAGCCCGGCGAGGTAGGCCTGGCGAGGCGACGATGCCAGCAGGTCGTCACCGCGCACCACCTGGTCGACGCCCTGTGCCGCGTCGTCCACGACGACCGCAAGGTTGTAGGCGGCCACCCCGTCGCCGCGGCGGACCACGAAGTCGTCGACGAGTCCGGTGTATGCGCCGTGCAGTAGATCGTGAATCGTGTAATCGGTGGTGTCGGTTCGAATCCGTAGCGCCGGCGGCCGCCCGGTTTCTTCGCGTCGGGTCGCCCGCTCGGCGTCGGTCAGGTCACGGCACGTCCCTGGGTAGGCGCCCTGCGGTGCGTGCGGTGCTCGCGGCGCCTGCTGGATATCCTTTCTGCTGCAATAGCATTCGTACAGCAGCCCGCGATCGGCCAGCACAGCCACGGCGTCGTCGTAGCGCTGCGGATGATGGGTCTGCCATTCGGCCGGCCCGTCCCAGGTGAGGCCGATCGCCGCGAGGTCTTCGAGCTGCCGCGCCGCGATGTCGGCGTGGGTGCGATCGTCGAGGTCGTCGACGCGCATCAGGAAGCGTCGGCCCGTCGAACGGGCGAACAGCCACGCCAACACGGCAGTTCGCAGGTTGCCGATGTGCAGGTCGGCCGACGGGCTGGGGGCGAACCTGCCCGCCCCGCTGGGGTTCACGCCCGCAATCTAGCGGACTCAGTCACGCTCCCAGGGCGCTGTGTCACCCATTTTCTCGTAGTACTTGGCGAGGTGGCTCTTGACCCGATCGATGTCGTCCTTGGGTAGGTCGACGCCTCCGCGCGCGCCGTCCATGATTGCGCCTGCCGCCATCACACCGCGGGGCACTGCTTCGAGCTTGCCGTTGACGACGTCGGCGATGAGGAGCTTGTAGGAGGTGAAGTTGTCCTTCTTGTCGCTGTCGTACCAGACGTGGGCGTCCCGGTACTTCTGGTTCGGTTCATCTTCGGCATTGGCCCACTTCCGCACCCGCTTCTCCGCGGCGTCGCCATCCCACTCGCGGTCCCGATCGGTCAGCGGCAGGTCCTGAAATGCTGATACAGACATGCCTGGGGAGTGCCCGGTATCAGTAGGTCGTCAAACCCGCAGACAAACCGTCAAGGGCCTGGTCGACGTGCTCCGGCCACCGGCCCGAGTCGATCCGATGCACGGCCGAGTCGCCTTGAAAGGCGCTGGAGATGACCACGTCGGGGGTCAGCGTGCGCAGCAGCCGCAGACTTGATGCCAACGCGTCGGCGTCGCTGATGCCGGGGATATAGCCTGCCCACCATGCCCCTGATTCACCGAAAACGATTGTGTCGCCGGTGAACAGGTAGCTGCCCTCGGCGCCGTTGACCAGATAACAGGTACTGCCCGGCGAGTGTCCGGGAGTCGGGATGACCTCAACGCCGTTGACGTCGATGTGGCGGCTGCCCAGCGGAACGTCGACATGGGAGTGCTGACCGATCTCGAGCAATTCGGCGACCGGAGCGTGCAGACGACGAGTCGAACCGGCCGGCGATGCGCGCCAACATGGGGCCCGCCTCGTCGCGGTGCGACAAGTACTGGTCGGCGACGCCGCCGAGGTCCTCGAGGGCTTCGAAGTCGGCGTCCGTCGCGGTCGAATAGAACAGCGCGTTGCGATCGGTCCACAGGAATGCGTGGGTCGTCAGTCCGGGAAATGGTGAGTCGGTACGGGTCTGCCACAGGTCAGTCAGAACTTGATGCATGCGACCAGCCTGCAACCTCAACAACAGTTGAGGTCAAGCGCCCGATGAGTCTGCGGCCTTCGGGCGGTCTACCTAACAAATGACGCTATGAAGGAGGCTGACGATGAAGACGACTCATCCGCTGCCAGACGTCGTCGACCGGGCGACCTGGCAGGACGAAATCGACCGGCTGCTCGTGCGGGAGAAGGCGCACACCCGTGAAGGCGACCTGATCGCAGCCGCGCGACGGTCGCTGCCGATGGTCGAGGTTGACGCCGCGACGCCGCTCGTCGGCGAGCAGGGAAACGTGACCCTACTCGACGTGTTCGAGGGACGCAGGCAGCTGATCGTGTACTTCCACATGTGGCATGACGGCAAGCCGGCGGCCGACCAGTGCGAGGGGTGCACGTTCTTCACCGGCCACGCGCAGGAGCTGTCGTATCTGCATAGTCGCGACGCCACGTACGCGACGTTCTGCGAGGGGCCCTACGCCGAAAGCGCGCGATACCGGGACTTCATGGGCTGGGAGATGCCGTGGTACTCGGCGCGCGACTCGGGCGAGAACCTACTCGCCGGACGTCCATTCGGCTGGTACGCCTGCTATCTGCGCGACGGTGACCGGGTGTTCGAGACGTACTGGAGCACGGGTCGCGGCACGGAGGCCGGCGCCAACAGCTACCACCTGCTCGACCTCACCGTATACGGCAGGCAGGAGACCTGGGAGGAATCGCCGGAAGGCTGGCCGCAGCCATACGCCACCAGGGGCGAGCAGTTCCGCACCGATGGACGGCCAACCGCGCAGTGGTCCCGGCTCGCCGCGGGCCGGTCCGACGACCTCTCGGGCTAGCGGGAGTCCCACCAGTTCAGCACTCGTGTCGCAGACAACGTGAGCCATTTCGACGGCTCGCCCTCGGGTGCGTCGACGTCGAACCACACGCGTCCGGGGTGTCGTGTGCCCTGAAGCCACGTGCCGTCCGGCCGTCGGGCGGCACGGATGATCTCGACCGCCTGCGCCATCCGAGGGTCCGGCGGGACGTCGTCAAACAGCGAAGCCGCGCGAAAGTAGTCGGCGGCGTTCAGGACGCTGTAGACCCACCGGCAGGGATAGGTGAAGTGGTCTACCCATGGGCCCGTTCGTCGAACCCGACTTGTGCGTCGCGCACCTGGCATCCGCACCCACTCGTGATCGGGAATCGTGATGACCGAGCTCGTTATCCGGGTGGCTGCCGCGGCCACGTTGATATGGCTGGGCATGGTGTTGGCGATCTCCTTTCTGGAAGCACCGCTGAAGTTTCGCGCCGAAGGCCTTGAGCTGCGGGTGGGCCTGGCGATCGGACGGATCGTGTTTCGGGCCCTCAACATCGCCGAGGTCGCCTGGGCAGTGCTGATCGCGGTGTGCCTGATCGTCACCGGAGCATCCGGCCCGGTGCTTGTGCTCGCCGCGGTGACAGCCGTGCTGCTCGCCGTCCAACTCCTGTGGGTGCGGCCCAGGCTCAACAGGCGATCCGCCCGGTGCTGGCCGGCCACGACGCACCCGCTCACGCGCACACCACGCCTACATCGGCTTGGAGGCGCTCAAACTCGCCGCCCTGTGCCTTGGCGCCGCCCTGCTCGCGGGATGACGATCCCGCCACTCACCCCCGAAGGAGAACACCATGAGCGTTAAACAGCCGGTCCTCGAGGCGCTCGGCGATCACGACTATCTGGTCCGGTTTGTGCAGGACGAGGACACCGTCGTGGTGTGCATGCACGCCGACCCTGCGGTGGTGGCGCAGATCGGCGACGACGAGCAGCGCGTCGTCGAGGCGACCGCGGCCTATCTGATCGCGCGTCAAAGCGCCGACGACTTGCCGGAGCAGGTCGACCTCGATGCGGTCGCGGCCGCCTACGACGGCTACGTCGGGGACCTGCACCGCCAGTTGACACCGCCACCGAGTCAGTGAGAACCGGGACAGCCCAATGGACAAGGTCTCGCTGACCGCGCTCGGTCGACAGCATCTGGCGGCGGCCCACGACGCCCACAGCGGCCGCAGCGGCACACCGTGTACGGCGGTCACCAACACACGTTGCGACAAACCCTGATTGCCTTGACCGCGGGCACCAGTCTCGACGATCACGACAGTCCCGGCGAGGCCACGATCCAGGTACTGCACGGGCGGGTTCGGCTGACCAGTCCCGACACCAGCTGGGATGGCCGCCCCGGCGATCACCTCGTCATCCCCTCCGCCCGCCACGGCCTGCACGCCGTCGACGACACTGTCGTGCTGCTCACCATCGCCAAATCTGTTCAGGGGTAGGGCAAATCCCGCTATGACCACTGCGTCCAAAGTGCGGTCAACAGTCACGGACCCGATCCGCTTCAGGCCGCCCCCGGGCAAGCACCCCATCACCCGCGACGATCCCGGGGACCAAACCTCTTCGATCGACCTGTGATTCGCCGACCGGTCAGGTGGCTCGTGGTTAGGCTGGTTGATCGGTTCGGCGTGGGGAGCGGCTCGTGGTCACGTTAGACCGCCTGGTCAATGTGCTGGGCAGCTATGGGGTGCGCTTGCGGTTCTGTCCGATTCCGCGGGCCACCGAGTTGCGCAGCGTCGTCATGCATGAGGTGACCGAGGATCGCACCGTCATCGGTGACGTGCTGCTCGGTATCGGCGCCCGCTCAGTCAAAGAAGCGGTCCGCTGGGCCGCCTCCGCGCGGGCAGTTGTCGTGCTGATCCGCGGCGACGACGACGACACCGCATTCTCCGGCGTGGACGAGGGCGTCGCGGTGATGGTGCTTGATCCGGCGGTGTCGTGGAGTGAGTTGGCCGCCGTCATCTACGGATTGGTGTTGGAAGGCCGCGAAACCGAATCCGGGCGTGGCCCAACGGATCTGTTCGCATTGGCCGACAGTTTGGCGGAGGCCACCGGCGGGGCGGTCATCATCGAGGACCGGCTCTCCCGCGTGCTGGCCCATTCGCGGCGGCAGCAACACGCCGACCCCGCACGGGTGGCGACCATCGTCGAACGACAGGCACCCGAGCAATTGCGCGCATTCTTCGACGCCCGCGGCGTGTACACGCATCTGGCGGCCTCCGATGAACCGCTGTTTGTCACCCGCGACCCCGAACACGGGATGACCGGACGCATGGTGGTCGCGGTGCGCTCGGGACGCGAACTGATGGGGTCGGTGTGGGTGGAGTGTAGGGCGCCGCTAGATGGGGCCGCACTCACCGCCTTGGCCGACGGTGCCCGCACGGTGGCCCTGCACCTGTTGCGCTCGCGTGCCAGCGCCGATCTGGAACGCCAAGTCGAATCCGAGCTGGTGATCCGGTTGCTGGAGGGCACCGCCGATGCCGCCACCGCGGCCAGCCGCCTGGGCCTCCCGCACAGCCCGTTGCGGGTGATCGCGGTGCAGGCGATTATCGGCGCCGATCGCGACGCCGCCCTGCTGGTGGCGTTCGAACGAGCCACCACCGGATTCGGCTGGTCCCGGCCGGGCCGCAGCGCGCTGGCCGGAAACACCGTCTACACGCTGCTGCCCGGCGAGGAGGCCGACGCGGCGCGACGCTGGGTCAGCGGTCTGCGGGCGGCCCTACCCGACGGGATGACCATGGTGGCCGGCATCAGCGGCGTCGCCCTGGTGACAGACCTGCCCACGGCACGCAATGAAGCCGACGAGTGTCTGGCCCTGCACGACGGCTCACGGCCTGGCGGCGCCCCGGTAGCCTACGACGAGTCCTGGGACGACATCCTGCTGCAGCGGCTGCGGACGGCCGCCCGATCAGGCCGGGCCCCGGAGCGGGGACCGGTCGCCGAACTGCGTCGCCACGACCATGCCAATGACACCGAATACGTGGCGACACTGCAAGCCTGGCTGTGGGCCCAGGGCGATCCCGCCGAGGCCGGCGAGCGGTTGGGCGTCCACGAGAACACCGTGCGTTACCGGCTGCGCAAGATGGCCGAGATCGCCAACCTGCAACTCGACGACGCCAAAAAAAGGCTGGCCATGATGATCGAACTCGCAGCCACCGACACCGACTGACCATGCGCCCTGTCGAAACACGACAAAGCGCCGCCGCGACATTGTCGAACTGGGGCAAACCCTGCGGCGGCCATCTGCACCACCATGGAGATAACCGTTGGTCGAGCTGTGGAGGTGGGTGTGGTCCCCCGTGAGCGAAACGAGGCCACAGCTACCGGCCACACCGGTAGCAGTCGGCGCACCGCCAGGCGAAGCCGACTCGCCGGCAGGGGATCTCGATGAACCCCCACCGCCCCCACGATCAACGCGGGGCGATCCACTGGCGTGCTGACGAAGCCGCGATGGACACCTTCACCCTCCGTCTACCCAGGTGGCCAATTCTGCTGCGGCTGCTGGGACGCGATCCACTCGTGCGCACGACAGATCGGATCGAGGCACTGGTCTTAGTGCTGGCTGTCGTGGTGTCGCTGCTTTCCGCCCCGATCGCCGCCGCGGTGGGGACCGCGGTCTATGACTCGAGCCGCCATATCTACGCTGAGCATGCCCACACCCGCCACACCGTGAACGCGACGGTCACTGATGTCCCTGTCTCCCAACAAATCTTGCGGACAGGTACCACCACCGTGTCGGCCCGATGGACTGTCGCCGGCACCGAACACACCGGCGCGGTCAAGGCGCAATCGACAACCAAGCCTGGTGACACCATTGAGATCTGGGTCGATAACAACGGAGCGCAGGTGCCCGCACCGACCCCGACCACCCGCGCCGCCGCGGAAGCAGCAGTGGGCGCGCTCGTGCTCTGGATAATCGTCGCCGCTTTTGCAGCGACCCTGTTCACCGTCACCCAGGCCGCTTGTGACCGTATCCGCTTCGCGGGATGGCAACACGATCTCGACACCCTGGTCGGCAACGGCGACGGGCATCAGCATCCCGGCCGCACGTCGGGACGGTGATGCTGCTCATGGCAACCCCCTACGCCGACACCGCGCAGGCATACAACGTGGTACTGACCGCGGGCAGCGCCAATGATTCATCCACCCCCGATCAGCCACCCGGCCACTGGCTGCACGGCGCAATGGACGCACGGCAGGCCGCCCCAATCGCGCTACAGCGCTGGGAATCCGACGGAGGAGCGGTGCAACGAAACGAATTACCGGACACACCATGAACGAGGTAGAGCGGGATCGCCGGCACGTAGCTCAAGGCAAAGTGAAGGAGGAAGCGTGCGTGTCGTAGTGGACCGTGATCGCTGCGAAGGCAATGCCGTCTGCGTGAGAATTGCGCCCGAGGTGTTCACACTCGACGATGACGAATACGCCATGGTCACCGCCGACCCCGTCCCGGTCGAGCAGGAGACGCTCGCCGAGCAGGCCATTGCCGAGTGTCCGCGCGCGGCCCTGTCGCGCAAAAACTAGGCCGCTGACGATCACGTTGCAGGCACAGCTTGGGCTGTCGATACGCGACAAAGTACGGCGGCATCGTTGTCTGGTGCGGGCAAGCCAGCGCCGGCAATCCCCACCACCATGGAGGTTGAAGCCAAAGGGTATGAGAGGTGGAGGCCTTGATGGACGACGGACAGCGCTACCGCGATCAATCGTCGCAGCCCGTGCGAGCCTTGCTGGGTCGCCGCCTGGCCGAGACCCGGAAGTCCACGCAGCGCGGGTTAAAGCGGTCTGCGCGCCGAGCCCCGCGGCGGGCGCCCCGCCCGTCCTCGACGCGCCGACTGCTCGCCCCTCGGTTTGTAAAGCGACTCGCTCAGAGGGGATTTCGATGACTGCCCCACGTCCGCGTGATCGCCCGATCAGCAACCACACGCTCGCTGACGAACGCCTGGACACGTTCATGGTGCGCCTACCGCGGTGGCCCATCTTCGGGCTGTTTCGCCGTAACCCTCTGATACGTGTCAGCGATCGGTTCGAGGCACTGGTTATGGCGCTGGCTGTCGTGGTGTCGCTGCTGGCCGTCCCGGTCGCCGCCGCGGTCGGCACCGCCGTTCACGATTCACGCCGCGACGTCTACGCCCAGCAGCACCACACTCGTCACCTCGTCACCGCGACGATCACCGACGACACTGCCGCCCAGAACATCTCGCGAACCAACACCGCCACTATGGCGGCCCGGTGGTCAGCTACCGGAGCCGAACACACCGGGGCGGTAGGCGCAATCGGCGACCGAACCCGTCGACCAGGTCGCGATCTGGGGCGATGACAGCGGCGCACTGACCGACGAACCGGCCCCGACCACCCGCGCCGGGGTGGATGCGGTCACGGCCGCGCTTTTCATGTGGGCAGTCGTCACCTCCGCTGCGGCGATCCTGTTGGCCGGTACCCGGGCACTGGGTGACCGTATCCGCGCCAGCAGATGGCAACACGCCATCGACACGCTGGTCGGCCGCGACGGCCACAAACCCAGCCAGGTCTAAACCGCCGCCAATCCTTAAGTAGCCCAATCATTCACGAGTACGGGAGAACCCCCATGTCCGCACCACCGTTATCCTTCGAGATCTCCCAAGCTCGCCGATGGACGATCGCACATCCCCGATTGCGGCTGAAGCCCGCCCACCGTTCTGCAGGCTTCGTGCAGGGCGGCTGGTGGCCGCTGACAGACCAACTGTACATCGAACTTCGGCACCTCCTGGCGGCCTTGTCGTCGCGGTCGGGGACCATCGAGCGGGTCATCTACGACGAGAACAGCTGGGCCTCAGCATCATTGCGGATGGAGTTTCGCGGCCACAGCGTGATCCTCGAGCCCAGCAACACCTCACCGAACACACTGACCGTCAGCGGCAAGAAGTTCGGAACGCTCGTGCTGCTGGTGGTTCCCCCCAACACCAACCCGATCGCTGCGCACGCCGCGGTGATGGCGGCAGCCGACCCCGACGACGTGTCGAGCGCTGAGGACCTGCTGGCGATCGGGATGCGCGCGGCGCAGCACGGCCGTCCCGCATACCCATAGCGCATCGACCCGGCCGGGTCCAGCAGCGCGCCCGGCAAAGTACAGCGTGGTCTACCGACCCGACCGAGGATCAACTCGCCCACATTCCCGCCCCAGCCAGCTTAGATTCGACTCGATGTGCAGATTCGCGCCCAGCGTGACGATCGAGCTGATTCGCATCCAGTCGCCGGCGCCAAGAAAACGGCGTACCCACACATGTAACAGGCGATTTGCGGGATTCGTATCGCATTCTCGATAAAACGGCTGACAAACCAGCTATAGGGTCACCGCTTGCGCTTGCGCGCAATCGGCGTCGACTCTATGACCTTGGCACGCTTGACAGCCCGGCGCTCCTTGATGGACAGGGCGGGCTTTCGAGGACTCTTGCCCGGAGATTTGTCAGCCATTGTCGCTCCTAAATACGAAGTGGCAACCACCTGCCCCGACCATACGTCAGAAAAAATATAAAGCCAGCCCGCTCCCTATTTCACGCGCTCTTCACCCAAGCCTGAATTCACTGTCCGCGCGCTACCGGTGATATCAAGCGGCGTTGTTGGATACGAACAATCCGGCATCGGCGGGTTGTCCGATTTCGGCAAACGTTGCGGGGTCCGTGTACGCCACCATGGGGATAACAACGAAAGTTCAACGGCGGAGGTTTGTGATGGGTGGCGTCGAGCGCATTGACGGCGGTCCGCGATCGGCGATCGTGGTCGGTGCGGGCATCGTCGGGTTGTCGACGGCGTGGTTCCTGCAGGAGCGCGGAGTCGATGTCACCGTGGTGGATCGCACCGGCGTGGCCGCCGGCGCCTCCTGGGGCAACGCCGGGTGGATCTCACCGGCACTGACCATTCCGCTGAACTCGCCGGGCGTGCTGCGCTACGGGTTGCGCTCACTACGCGACCCGGCCGCACCCCTGCACATTCCGTTGACCGCCGACTCCGCGTTGGCCAGCTTCCTGGTCCAGTTCGCCGCCAACTGCCGGCGATCATCGTGGAAGCGGGCGGTGCGCGCCAACGTACCCCTCAATGAGGAAGCTATCGAGGCCTACGACGTGCTCGTCGCCAACGGGGTCGACGCGCCGGTTACCGACGCCCCTATCACCGCGGTGTTTCGCACCACTGAAGAAGCCGAACACATGATGCGTGAGCTTCGCGCGCTCGAAAATGCCGGGCAGACAATGTCTGTCACCGCACTGGCCGGTGAGGCGCTACGCGAACAAGTGCCGTTGGCGTCGCCGGCGATCACCGCCGCGCTGAACATCAACGGGCAGCGCTTCGTTGACCCGGGCCGATTCGTGCACGCTCTGGGACAGGCGGTCGCCGACCGGGGGGCATCGATACGCACGGTGGAGGTTCGCGACGTGTTCAGCTCCGGCAGCGGCATCACGGTGTATCCGCGCAGCGGCAAGCCGTTGACCGCCGACACCGCGGTGATCGCCACCGGCGCATGGTTATCCCGGCTGGCGGGGAGTCGGGTGCGCGTGCCGGTACAGGCCGGTCGCGGCTACTCGTTCACCGTGCCCGTGGACCGCCCAATCCCAGGACCCATCTACCTGCCAGACGTGCGGGTGGCCTGCACGCCCTACCACGGCGGATTGCGCGTGTCGGGCACCATGGAGTTCCGCGACCCGCACGAACCGGCAGTGCCGGCCCGAGTGGGCGCCATCGTCGCCTCCGCCAGCCCACTGCTGGACGGGGTGCGCTGGGCCGAACGCAGCGACATCTGGGTTGGTCCGCGCCCGGTCACCCCCGACGGGCGGCCCTTGATCGGGGAGATGTCTCGCAGCGTCTACGTCGCCGGCGGCCACGGTATGTGGGGACTGGCGCACGGCCCGGTGACCGGCCGGTTGCTGGCCGAATACGTCACCACCGGCAAGCAACCCGAAGCCCTGCGCGAGTTCGACCCGCTGCGCCGAACCGGTCGTTAGCCGAAACTGGCGGTCCAAACCGCCGCGAGCCATGCCCATTACGGGCCTCTCAAGTCGTCAGGGGCGGCGCTTCCAACACGGCCCGCCCCTGACGACAAACCCTACTCAAACGGAAGGACACCACATCAAAATGACTAGCACCGAACGACTTTGGATGACACGCGAGGCGCACACGCGCCTGGAGACCGAACTGGCCACCCTGCGTTCACATCCCAGCATCGAAGTCCCTGAGGACTTCATGGACTACGACGACAACCGCGTCGCCAGGCCCGCGGCGCGGCGAGCACGCATCCGCCAGATTCAAGATCTACTGACCAATGCCGTCGTCGGTGAGGATCCGGCCGACGACGGCATCGCCGAACCGGGAATGGTCCTGACCGTGCGCTACGACGACACCGGTGAGATCGAAACGTTTCTGCTCGGCGTCCGTGGCGCCGAAGACGCCGGCATCGACGTGTACTCGATGCAATCACCGCTCGGCCGCGCGATCGCCGGAGCACGCACCGGCGAACAGCGCACCTACTCCATCCCCAGTGGGGCGAACCTGCCGGTGACGTTACTCAAGGCAGTGCCTCACGGAATGCACTAACCAAGCACACACCCACGACCTCGCGTCCCCCCGCAGCTACCTAGAAGGGAACGATCATGACCACTACGCCACGCGTCTGGATCTCAACGCAGGCCCACGAGCGGCTAAACCGGGAACTGGATACCCTGCGCTTTCTGTTCTCCGCCGGAATCGCTGATGAGGAGGCCGACGAAAACGCCTCCGCTGTCCGACGCGCGTGGGAGACACGGATCCAACAGATTCATGACCTACTGATCAACGCCGTCGTCGGCGAGGACCCACCCAACGACGGAATCGCGGAACCCGGCATGGTCGTCACTATCCGCTACGACGCCACCGGTGACACCGACACGTTCCTTCTGGGCGTACACGGCGCCGAATACGCCGACATGGCGGTCTATTCCATCGAATCCCCATTGGGCGCCGCCATCGCATACGCACGCCCCGGTGAACGCCGCACCTACCGGCTGCCCAATGGGCGCGGCCTGGCCGTCACACTCCTCAACGCGGTGCCCTACGGCCTTCACGCCGTTGACCTGAGCGAACCCGCATTGCGCTGAGAACGCAAGTAGTCAAAAGCGAACGCCCACAGGCGGTTAGGAGGAAGTTTTCCGTGTCACCTACACCTCCCACTTTCGTCGCCCTGAACGGCCAACTGAAGAAGGCCCACATCCGGATCCGCGAACTCGAAGCCCGCGAAACGGATCTACTCGCCCAAAACAGCGCCCTGTGGGCCGTCATCACCGAACTCACTCACGAAGATCACGCGCGCACCAAGTCGCCCAACGACCACGGGAAGGCAGCAATATGACAGCAACCATTGAAAGAATCGCCCCCGCACGCACGCGCCGACCGGCGATCGGAGCGCTGCGACTCCGGTTGAAACCCGCTCACGAAGCCTGCGGGTTTGTGCAAGGAGCTTGGTGGCCGCGATCAACGCTGCTAACCGCCGAGCTTCCATCGCTGCTCGCGGCGCTCTCGTTGCGGTTCGGCAGGATTGACCGGGTGCAGTATCGCGAAAGCGATTGGTCCCCGGCACCCCGGCACATCAAGGACCAGGGCGCGGTCATAGTCCTCGACTCCGGCCAAGACTCTCCGAACGTCATATCGGTGTCCGGGCCGGAGTTCGGGAAGTTGACCCTGCTCGTGGTACCCCCATACACCGACGCCACACACGCATACGACGTGGTGATGACCGCGGCCAGCGCCCTCGATTCATCCACCCCCGACCAACTGCTCGCAATGCAAGGCGCAACTGAACCGATGCACGCCCCTATCGCACTGCAGCGATGGGAATCTGACGGAGGAGCAGTACCAGACCGAACGCCATCAGGTAGTGCGTTGTCCTAAGCCAGGGACGATGTCGCCGAGGCTGAACCTGACCGGCTGCTCGAGCTGTTCGTAGGTGCAGGAGTGCGGATCACGATCGGGCCGCCAGCGGTTGAATTGGGCGGTGTGGCGTAACCTTTCGCCCTCCATGTGGTCGTAGCGGACCTCGACGACGCGCTCGGGCCGCAGCGGGACGAACGAGAGGTCCTTGCCTGCGTTCCAGCGAGAGCCTTCGTTTCGGCGTGGGGTGCGTTCGCCGGTCATGTGGGCCGCCCAGTTCCACGGGTGGTCGTCGAAGGTGGTGACGAGCGGCTGCAGGTCGATGAGCAGTTGCCTCCGCTTGGCCATCGGGAAGGCGCCGATGACACCGACCGAAGCGAGCGTGCCGTCGTCCTTGTAGAGCCCCAGCAGGAGTGATCCGATGGCGTCGGCGCCCGACTTGTGCAAGCGGTAGCCCGCGACGACGCAGTCGGCGGTCCGCTCGTGCTTGATCTTGAACATGATGCGCTTGTCGGGCTGATAGGGGATCGTCAGCGGCTTGGCGACGACCCCGTCGAGTCCGGCTCCCTCGAACTCCGCGAACCATCGCTGCGCCGTGGGGAGATCGGTGGTCGCGGGGGTGACATGGATCGTCGGCCCGGTGTCGGCCAGCGCATCGACGAGGGCGGCGCGCCGCTCGCTGAACGGGCGCTGCGTGTAGTCATCGTCGCCGAGGGCCAGCAGGTCGAACGCAATGAACGAGGCCGGCGTCTGCTCGGCAAGCATGCGCACCCGCGAATCGGCGGGATGAATACGTTGTTGCAGCGCCTCGAAGTCCAGCCCGGTGTCCGCGGCGATGATGATCTCGCCGTCGATCACGCAGCGATCGGGCAGCTCCGCAATGGCGGCCGCCACCAGTTCGGGGAAGTAGCGGGTCATCGGGCGTTCGTTACGGCTGCCCAGTTCGACGTCGTCTCCGTCGCGGAAGCAGATCGACCTGAAGCCATCCCACTTCGGTTCATACGACGCGTCGGGTGGGATCGTCGCCACCGATTTCGAGAGCATCGGCGAAACCGGCGGCATGACGGGCAGCTTCACACTCCATTCTGGTCGGCGCTGCCGATGACATTGCCCGGGTTCGCCGGTCTACTGAAGTATGGAAAGCGTGGACCTACCTGTGCAGCCTCCCGTGGAACCGATGTTGGCCAAAGCGCAGGCAAAAGTGCCCGACGAGGCAGGGGTGTGGTCCTACGAGCCGAAATGGGACGGCTTCCGGGCGCTGGTGTTCCGCGACGGCGACGACATCGTGCTGCAATCGCGCAGCGGCAAGGACCTCGGCCGCTACTTCCCGGAGTTGCTCGACGCGCTGCGCGACGAGGTGGCCCCGCGTTGTGTGCTCGACGGAGAAGTCGTCGTCCCACGCGAGATCGCCGGCCGCATCCGACTCGACTGGGAATCACTCAGCCAGCGGATCCACCCTGCCGCCAGTCGCGTCAAGATGCTCTCCGAAGAGACCCCGGCGCATTTCATCGGCTTCGACGCGCTTGCCACCGGTGACACGTCGCTGCTGAAGGAGCCGTTCCGTGTGCGCAGGCAAGCACTTTCCGAGGCGATCCGGGAGAAGCAGTGGTGCCATGTCACCCGCACCACAGAGGACCCCGAGCAGGGGGTGCAGTGGCTGACCACCTTCGAGGGTGCCGGGCTCGACGGTGTGATCGCCAAGCGTCTTGACGGTCCGTACGTGCCGGGCAAGCGCGAGATGGTCAAGGTCAAACACGCCCGCGACGCCGACTGCGTGGCCATCGGCTACCGCATCCACAAGAGCGGTGAAGGCGTCGGCTCCATCCTGCTTGGGCTCTACCGCGACGACGGCGAACTGCAGATGGTCGGCGGCGCAGCATCATTCTCCGCGAAGGACCGGCTGAAGCTGCTCGCCGATCTCGAGCCGCTGCGTGAGGGCGACGAGCCCGTCGATGGTGAGCCGAGCCGGTGGAACTCGGCCGCCGACAAGCGCTGGATCCCGGTGCGGCCGGAGAAGGTGGTCGAGGTCGCCTACGACCAGATGGAGGGAAACACGGTGCACGGCCAGCGATTCCGGCACGCGGTCAAGTTCGTCCGGTGGCGGCCCGACCGCGATCCGTCGAGCTGCACCTTCGATCAGCTTGACGTGCCGGTGAACTACGACCTCTACGACGTATTGGAGTCCTGAAATGGCTACGCCTGCAGAAGAACTCGATGTCGACGGCGTCAAGGTCCGGTTGACCAACCCGGACAAGGTGTATTTCCCGAAGCTGGGTAAGAACGGCACGAAGGGCAAGGTGGTCGAGTACTACAGGGCCGTCGCGTCCGGGCCGATGCTGACCGCGCTGCGGGACCGGCCCACCCATCTGCAGCGGTTCCCCGACGGAATCGAGGGCGAGGAGATCTACCAGAAGCGGGTGCCGCAGAAGCATCCCGAGTATCTGGAGACGTGCGTCGTGACATTCCCGTCGGGGCGAACGGCCGACGCGCTCAAGGTGACTCACCCGTCGGCAATCGTGTGGGCCGCGCAGATGGGGACCATCACACTGCACCCGTGGCAGGTGCGCTGCGCCGACACCGACCACCCCGACGAGCTGCGCATCGACCTCGATCCGCAGCCGGGTACCGCGTTCAAGGAGGCCAGCGCGATCGCCGTCGACGTGCTCAAGCCGGTGCTCGACGAACTCGGTCTGGTCGGCTTTCCGAAGACATCGGGCGGCCGGGGTGTGCACGTTTATCTGCGCATCAAGCCCGACTGGGACTTCGTCGAAGTTCGACGTGCCGGTATCGCACTGGCTCGCGAGGTCGAGCGACGGGCGCCTGACGCTGTGACAACGTCGTGGTGGAAGGAGGAGCGTGGGGAGCGGATGTTCATCGACTACAACCAGAACGCGCGCGACCGTACTTTCGCGTCGGCGTACTCGGTGCGGAAAACCCCGATCGCGACGGTGTCGACGCCGGTGACGTGGGAGGAGCTGCGCGACGCCGATCCCGACGACTACACCATCGCGACAGTTCCGGATTTACTGAGAAAGCGCGGTGATGCGATGGCCGATCTCGACTCCGTCGCGCAGTCGATCGAGCCGCTGCTCGAGATGGTCAAGGCCGACGAGGACCGAGGCCTCGGCGATCTGCCGTATCCGCCGAGCTATCCGAAGATGCCGGGCGAGCCACCGCGAGTTCAGCCCAGCAAGAAGGTGGCTGCGAACTGGGATGAGGACGGCAAGCCGGTAAAAAGCTGAGCGGACCACCCTCTGCCGTGGTTGACGTTTGGGTTAAATATTCGTGGCAGCACCGAATGAGCGGCGTCGCCTTGCGTAGCGTTGAAACATGTCGGGAGGAGAGGCGGATCTGCGCGATGCGTTTCAGGAGTCACTGAACTGCGCCATCGCTCATGGTCTGCGTCCGTCCCGCTGGATTGGTCTGGGCGACAAGACTTTTACCGCCATCGAGGCGATCGCCGATGAGCATCCGGACGCGACCGCCAACCACATCTCCGATGCCTACGATGCATTCGCCCGCGAGCACGGACCTGCACCCGTCAAACCGCCGCCGAACCGATTAGAGGTTCAGCGGCGGTTCAAGCGGCGAGGAGAGTCAGAACCAAACCTTTCGGCCGCCGACCGGGCGACCAACCTGCCCGAGGATCAAGAGCACGACGCCGATGACGAGCAGAATCCAGCCGATCGTGGCGATGATGGCGGGTACGGGCAGCAAATAGCCCACAAGGATGAGGATCACACCGAGAACGATCACTGAGACTGGAGTCCTTCCGTAGCGTCAATAACTGGGTGCGGGATACCTCGCAAACCCGATGTTGAAACCCGTCAGCCGCGCAGGCTCGCTAGTTCTTCTGCGAGTTTGGGAAACGAAACCGGGCAAGTCCCTGGTCACGGGCCGTGCCCACCCATATCTCGCGGCCGACCTGGAGCGCGGTCGTCGCGGCTCCGAAGGTGTCCGGTCCGTAGTCGATGAGCTCTGTCGGTGGCGAGCGTCTCGGGGATCCACGGCGAGCACTCGCGACGGGATGCCGAGGCGCGGGTTCTGGCTGAGATGCCCCGCGAGGAAGTCCTTCATGCTCGTGCCATAGGTCCCCGCGGCGAGTAGCCGGCCCGACGCCGACCACGTCAGGTTGTCGACCATGATGTCGACCTGCACCGTGGTGGCGTCCGAGTTGGCGCCGCCGCGTCGCACCTTCTTGATGCAGCGCGAATTCCAGCCGCCGATGTAGACCCATTCGCCATCAGGTGAGACGGCCACACCGTTGGCCGTGTTGATCTGTGTGCCGGGCAGCGCCACCCAGCCGCGCGCCGGCGACCACTCCAGCACACCGCCGGTGTCCGCGCCGCCAATCGCCTGCTCGACGCTCACCTCGCTGCGACCTTCCGGGTCTCCGGTCGTGCTGACCACAAAGCCGTCATCGACCGCGGCGACGTCGTTGCCGACTGCGCTGCCCGGTAGCTTCACGCCGCCCACCCATCGCAGAGTGGGACGCGGCCCGTCAAGATCGACCTCGAAAACCTCCACCGATTCGTTTCCGCCGTGGTTCACGACGTAAAGCTCCGTGCGACCGTCGGGCCGCAGCGTCACATCGATACCGTGCGGCCTGAACTTCAGCGGGTTGAGGTCGGCCTGCTCACCGAACCGTTGGGCGTCCAACGCGCGGGTGGCGCGGTACGGAAACATCTCGCTGCAGGCGCCGTCCTGGACACGCACCGCGTACAGCCTCCCTAGCGGTGCGGTCGGCCCGGTCATCCCCGACGTCAGGACCCATTCGCCGCCCGGCGCAACGGCCAGGTCCTCAGCATTGACCGGGCCCGAAATGTAGCCGGCCAGCTGCTCGTGCATGCCATAAGAGTTACTGCACGGGTGGCGGCCGATGTACGTATTCGACTACTTCAATGCAGGTTAGAACCCGAACCCGAATCCAAAATCGGGGCCGTCCCAGTAGTCCGGACAGGAAACGTCTACGTAGACGGTGGTGAAAGTCGTCGGCGGCTCAGCCGTACGATTCGGATTGTGGATAGCTGATACTGAGCATTGCGACAGCGGTTGATTGCGATCTCCACTCACCCAGTTGATCTGGACGTTGTAGCCCTGAGCCTCCAGGTCTTCGATGGTGGCCGCGGCTGACTGGTCGCCGGGCGACGGCCAAACGGGCTCGGCCGCGGCGGTCGGCGGGAGTGCGAGCAATGCGGCAGCGCCGATTGCGGTCGCCAAGGCCGCGACGCTCCTTCGCTGCATGGACATTCCTCAACGATCACCCCAAATCCACCGTCGTAGCGGATTACCACCAAATTCGGGGTGGGTGCGAACGCGCTGAGTCATCGTGGTGCAATCTGAGCAGATGGAGGGTAGATGAAATTTCGCAGCTTGATAGCACTTCTGTTCATCTTCGCGACGATCGTCGGCGGGATCGGCGTAACCATGGTCGTGCTCGCCGGAAACAAACCTTCCCCACCCACCGCTTCGCGTCCGTCCCCATTGGCGCCGAAAGTTCCTATCCCGCAAGAGTTCCGGATCGGCGTAGTCGTCACGGATCAGAATTGTTCCGGTCCGAACGGATGTGTCTACAAATACCGCGTCGAGCCCAAATACATCGGCCGGCATCCGTTGCCGGACAAAGAGATCAAGGTGTTTTATCAGGTGACCGGTGGACATCAGCCACAGGTCGGCGACTTCACCGTCCAGGGCGGCCAGGCTCGGGTGCTGCTGGACGTGCCGCTCGAGGGTCCACCGGGTGCCCGCCTGCAAGCCACAGTCACGCAGATCGTCGGCTGAACAACCCGCCGGATAGGGTTCGGCTCATGTATGTGTGGCTGGTCCTGGTCCTGGTTATCGCGGCGTCGATGCTGCTGGCGGTCGGAACAATCTGGTTCGTGAACCGCGTTGTCGGCCATTCCGCTGGTAGGGAGTACAACTCCACACTTTCACCCTTCGTGACCACGGTCGCCCTCGTGTATGGAGCACTCCTCGGATTCACCGTCGTGGTCGCGTGGGAGCAATTCTCCTCGGCCGAGTCCAACGTCGCCAACGAGGCGTCCACTCTCGCGACCATGTACCGCCAAACCGTCGCCATGCCCGCCGCGGAGCAGCAAGAGATGCGGGACCTGCTGCGCAATTACACGACGGCTGTGAAGGGCCCAGAGTGGGTGACCCAGAGCGAGAACGACGGTGGCACAAGCGAAACGGCACGCAGCGCGATCACCGAGATGTACCGGGTGATCGGGCGGCAGGATCCTGAAGCCAAGTCGGCCATCACCGGGGAGTTTCTCGGCCAGCTGACGGTCTTGGCCTCGGAGCGAAACACGCGGGTACTGGACGCCGAACCGCGAATCCCATGGTTGCTCTGGAGCGGCCTGGCCTTCGGTGGCATTCTTCTGGTCGGGATGACCGCCTTCATGCGGCTGGACAGCACACGTGCTCACATGCTGTTGTCCGGCGCCGTCGCTGTTCTTCTCGGATTGCTGATGTTCGTCATCTACCGTCTCGACCACCCCTTCGGGACCGAAGTCGGCATCACCCCTATCCCGTTCGAGCACTCGGTGGAGGTGTTCGACGCGGTCGACCAGGGCAAGTGAGCACTCGATCGTCGCCTGAATATCGGAAATCGCACCTACGCGCGTGCGCGCGGACGCATTCTTATCACCTATGACGTCGTCGTCGCTTCTTCGCGCGGAAGAGGGTCTGCCGCGTGGCGTGCAGGGCGCCGCCGATCCCCGATTCGCGAACGTCATCCGCATCTTCGCCGGGCTTTTTCCTGGTCGCCGCTTCGGCGGCGGAGCCCTATCGGTCTACATCGACGGCAAACCGGTCGTCGACGTATGGACGGGTTGGTCGGACCGGGACGGGGAAGTGCCCTGGGCCGCGAACACCGGCGCGATGGTGTTCTCCGCGACGAAAGGGGTGGCCGCGACCGTCGTCCATCGACTCGTCGACCGCGGACTGCTGGCATATGACACCCCGGTCGCCGAGTACTGGCCGGAATTCGGCGCCAACGGCAAGTCAGACATCACCGTCCGCGACGTACTACGGCATCGATCCGGACTGTCGCACCTGAAGGGTGTGACGAAGGAGGACTTGCTCGATCACCTCCTGATGGAACAGCGGTTGGCCGCCGCCCCGGCCGACCACTTGCGGGGATGGCCGGCCTACCACGCGCTGACCTACGGGTGGCTGGTGTCGGGACTGTGCCGTGCGGTGACGGGTATGGGCATGCGCGACCTGATCCGCGACGAGCTGGCCCGCCCGCTCAACACCGATGGGCTCCACCTCGGCCGCCCGCCGGCCGGTTCGCCGACCAAGGTGGCGCAGATCCTGGTGCCACAGAGTGCGCGGCCCAATCCGGTGTTCAACTTCGTCGCACCCAAGGTGGCCGGGCTACCGTTCTCCGGCGCTCTCGGCTCGATGTACTTACCTGGCATCAAATCCCTTGTCCAGGGCGATATCCCGTTCCTCGACGGTGAGGTACCGGCCGCCAATGGTGTCGTGACCGGTCGCGGCTTGGCCCGGATGTACGCGGCGATCGCCAACGGCGGCGTCATCGACGGCGACGTGTTCCTGTCGCCGGAACTCGCGGACGGTCTGATCGGCAAGCCGAAGGTGTGGCCCGATTTGAACCTCGTGGTGCCGATGCCGTTCCATCTCGGCTATCACGAATCGCCCATTCCCGGGCTGCTGAAGGGCTTCGGCCACATCGGTCTCGGCGGAACACTCGGCTGGGCCGATCCGTCCACCGGCAGCGCCTTCGGCTTTGTCCACAACCGGCTGCTGACGCCGATGGTGTTCGATATGGGTTCGTTCGCGGGGTTGGCGAAGCCGCTTCGCAATGCCATCACCGCCGCGCGCCACAGCGGCGCCATGTCGGTGCCGCGGTACGGAGCGACGTATCACGACCCTGCTGACCAGGACAGCGCACGGAAGAAGCGAGTGGCGGGCCGACGCTAGGCTCTCATCCGGCTGGAAGCTCGAATGCCGTCGGCGGTTTCGGCAGCATGCCTTCGTTAATCCTCGCTCCCGGATCTTGCGGTGAGCCCGACTGCTCATCGGCTGCCACCGCGGCTGGGGCGACGCACCCCCCTTCCCTGGTCACATTTCCGCCCGAGATGACGCAGCAGTATTCCGCGTCCCTGACGGTCTTGCTCATGCAGTTGTCGTAGGCCCCGATGTCCCACTCGGCTGTTGGGTTCGGCGCCCGCGGTTGCGGGATGGCCGAGAAAGAGACCACCGACAGTGATCGACACGGCGAAAGTGAATGCCGTCAGAATTCGACGCGATTCCGGCGGAATTCCTAACGAAAGTAGCGTTTTCATGCGCCGCCCCCTTCTTGACGTGAAATAAGGGTGCGCCGGTTGTCCGAGCGAGGTCAAGACCAAATCTATCGGCACCGTAAATTAATTTGCATAGGGAAGATCCGCTAGCAGGCGGCGTCCCAGTCGATATCCGATTGCGTCCAGCGCTATAGTGATTCACGGAACCGAAAGACGTGAGATACCAAGCTCTTTGGCCGTCGGGGCGAGCCAAACTTTCGGCACCAGCACCACGACAGAAATTTGCCGAGGAGTTTTAATGCTAAGTCTGAAATCAACTGCAGCAGGATCGATAATCGCCGGTGGCCTGGCAATGGCCGCCATTGGGCTGGTTCCTGTAGCAAACGCCGCCCCGTCCACTCCCGTTATCTCGGGACCGCAGTGGCTAGCCGAAAATGGACCTGGCCGAGGACACGGCCACGGACACGACGATTGGTGGTGGGACGGCCCCAAGCACTGGGACCCGGTCCCGGTCGAGGCGTGCGTCGGTGTCCAGGGCCCATTGGGCTTTGTGCAGGGCAGCGCCTGCCTCGGTTAATTCACGGGCACCACGCCGCGCGCCTGAGGTATCGGCAGATCGTTGTAGGTCGCGATGCCTGGGGCCGCGGCGACCACGGCCGGGATGGCATGGATCGGCGGCATCGCCGTCATGATGTGGCCGAGCACGAAGAAGTCTTCGAGCGTCTTGGCGTTCTCGATCATGTCCTGCGGCGGGAGGAAGCCGACCTGCATGTTGACGGTCGGTCGGCCTTCGATGGTGATCTTCCAGCCGTCGCCGTCGAGCTTCCAGTCGGGGTCGAGGGTCTGGCCCTTGCGCCACCGCACGTTCAGATCGACGACGGTCTTGCCGCCGACGCGACCCTGCCAGCTGGCGTAGACGCCCGCCACATGGCCGGCCTTGATGGTCCACGAGGCCATCTCGAGGTCCTCGGTCGTCTGCGCATACTCGGTCTCGCACACCACCTCGTCGAGTTCGACGCCCAACGACTCGGCGACCATGTGCACCGCCTCCTCGAACACCGCGGTGCCCTTGGCCGCCATCGGCCCCAGGTTGGGGTCGTCGATCGCCGCACCGAAGCCCGCGGGCCGCTCGGTGTCGGGTGAGTCGTAGAGGGTGGTGTCGGCCGACTCCGCGATGATGACCTTGTCGACCCGGTCGCAGGCCGTCGCGGCGACGATGGCCAGCAGTTCGGCGAATCCGGGGCTGACACCGGAGCCGAACATCGTCGAGCCGCCCTGCTTGCACGCCGCTTCGATCCGGTCGCGACCGTCGCCCAGATTGTGGCCGGTGATGAACGACGCGGAAGCCACGACGTTGACGCCCGCCGACAAGATGCGCACCAGCTCGTCGACGTCGTTCCACATCGGGTTGTAGACGACGCAGTCCGGTTTCAGCGCCAGTAACGCATCCACGTCGTTGGTGGCGGCGACGCCGAGTGGTTCGATTCCGACCAGTTCGCCGACGTCGACCCCGTTTTTATCCTCCGACCAGGCATAGCACCCGACGAGTTCGTAGTTCGGGTTCTTGGCTAGCGCCTCGACAGAGCTTTTTCCGACATTTCCCGTCGTCCACTGGACGACCCGGTAAGGAGTGGTGTTTGGCACTCGCTCAGCATAGAGCTACGCCCCGGATGCGAGAGTCGCTTTCCCGGTGCGCTGTTGGCCCGATCGGTCGATCCACGTCAGGTCGACGACGTCGCCGGCGTAATGCCGGTCGAGTACGTACGTCAGCGAGGTCGCAGAGTCCAGCGTCGCGCCGTCGATGCTGGTGAGAACGTCCCCTTCGACGAGCCCGGCTTGTTCGGCCGGACCGCCGCGCAACGCCTCGCGAATGATGACGCCAGACACCGAACGTTCTTGGTCGCCCGCGGCGACACCGACGCCGAGCAGTGTCGGCGGACCGATGTGCACCGTGTCGGAGGGTGCGCGCGCCCGGATCTGGTCGACGATGGACAGGGCCTGGTTGATCGGTATCGCAAAACCCTTGCCGCCGGGGGCGAATCGGTAGTTCACCGTCGCCGCAACCGTCATGCCGATCACCTGTCCGGCACCGTTCACCAGCGGGCCACCGGAGTCTCCCGCGCGGACGTTGGCGGCGACCTCGATCAAACCGTTCAACTCGTCGGAACTGCCCGTCAACGCGTCCTTGGCATCGATCGTCCGGCCAAGCTGGGTGATGGTGCCCGCCTCGCGGGTCGGCGGGCCGCCGGGATTCGCATTGCCGATCGCGACGGCCGGATCCCCGACCACGATCTGCGCCGAGTCACCCACCGGCGCGGTCGGCAGGCCTGCGGCGCCGCGCAGCTGCAGAAGGGCGATGTCGTGGGTGCGGTCGTAGCCGACCAGGTCGACCGGGAAGGTTTGGCCGGTGCCGACACTGTGGGCGGTGATGACGTCGGCGCCCTGCACGACGTGGAAGTTGGTCACCACCTCGCCACCGGGGTTGAGTACGAAGCCGGTGCCCGCGCCGATCGCATGCTGGTAGTCGATCGTCGTGTCGATCTGGACGACGGCAGGCTCCACCGCCGCGATCGCAGTGTCCAGCGGCGCCGCCACCGCGGTCGCCGGCCGGATCGGCGCAACCAATGCCATCACGGTGGCAAGCGCGATCAGCAGGCGATACATGTACGAGCGGGCCATATGCAGACTTTCGGCTGGGAAGGGATTCTCATTACATCGTGGCAATGTGATGTTCCCCTGTCGAAGCGACGCTAATCGTCGAGTGCAACGCCGCCGCGTGAGCGCTTGCGCTTACGCAATGAGATCTTCCCTGATGAGCGTCGGTTTCGCAGTCCACCGCTGGTGTCTTCAGCTCCGTTGAGATCCTCGGAGGCGTCCTTCTCGGACTCGGACGGCGCTGCGGCCTCGTCGTCGTCGGCCTTCTCGGCCGTGACCTCGGCGGGCTCTCCTTCGGGCTGCTCGCTGGACTCGGCGGGTTCTTCGGCCTCGGAGGGCTCGTCGCCGTCCTCTGAGGTGACATCGTCGTCGACCGCCGACTCTTCGGCGATTTCAGTGTCGTCGGCTGCCTCTTCTGCTGCCTTGCGCCTGCCCCGGCGCTGCTTCTTCTCCGCCTTGGGTTTCAGCGGTTTCGGCGGTGGCGGCGGGAGCTCGGCCACAAAAGCCAGGTAGAACGCGAAAATGCCGAGCAAGGCGACCGCTGCGGCGGCACCGTAGACGCCGAAAAGCCAGCGCCCCGCGCTGTCCAGGCTGAGCCAGATCTCGCTGATCGCGGTCCCGACGATGAGCACACCGGCAAGCACATGCAGCGCGATCGACCACGTCCGCAGGGTCAACGCCAGCTGCGGGGTACCCAGCTCCGGTCGGCGAGTCCGCAACAGCGTGAACACCACGGGCAGGGCGGCCAGCCCGATCAGGGCACCGGCGACGATGCGCACCACGGTGCCAAGGGTGTGGGTGGTGTCGCCGGCAAGTTCCCACCAACGCGGCAGTACGAAAAGGAAGTACAAGACGCCGGCCGCGATCCAGAACGACGCGTGCCAAACCACCGCAACTTTGCGGCTCATACCCCTCCTGTCGATTCTCT
Source organism: uncultured Actinomycetota bacterium (assembly GCA_963713225.1). Lineage (GTDB taxonomy): Bacteria > Actinomycetota > Actinomycetes > Mycobacteriales > Mycobacteriaceae > Mycobacterium. The sequence continues at coordinate 382,228 of CAVQLB010000013.1, forward strand.
GGGCCAAGGTACGACCAGTTCCTGATTGCTCGCTGGTCGCACCCCGGACCGAGTGCGGAGGATAGGGGATTTGAACCCCTGAGGGCTATTAACCCAACCCGCGTTCCAGGCGAGCGCCATAGGCCACTAGGCGAATCCTCCGCGGGCCATGGTAACCGACCTGCCCAATACGCCCGTCCCTCGGACCCTGTCCATTCCCCGGTCGTCCCCCTCGCCCTTCGGGCTGGGAGGTGCCCCCACCGCTCCGGGCCCTCCGAAGACCACGTATTACACTCGCGATGGACCCCGCGCGGCGTCTATCCTGTGAACTCCCCCAGGGCCGGAAGGCAGCAAGGGTCAATGGGCTCTGGCGGGTGCGCGGGGTCCCCTTTCTTTCAGTCCACGGCTCTCGACGGCGAAAGGCGCATGGTGTCGTTTCAGTCCCTCGGCCGTGATGAGTTGCAGGCCCACCACGAAACGCAGCGAGCCAACTACGTCGATCTGCAGGCCAAGCAACTCCGCCTCGACTTGACCCGCGGTAAGCCGTCTCCGGCGCAGCTCGACCTGTCCAACGCGCTGCTCGCCCTGCCGGGCGGTGGGAAAGACGCCTACCGCGACGGCGAGGGCACCGACACCCGCAACTACGGCGGCCTGCACGGACTGCCCGAACTGCGCGCCGTCTTCGGCGAGCTGCTCGGCATCCCGGTGCCCAATCTGATCGCGGGCAACAACGCCAGCCTCGAGCTGATGCACGACGTGGTGGTGTTTTCGCTGCTGCACGGTGGCGTGGACTCGTCGCGGCCATGGATTGCCGAACCGGCCGTCAAGTTCCTGTGCCCGGTGCCCGGATACGACCGCCATTTCGCGATCACCGAGAGCCTCGGCATCGAGATGATCAACATCCCGATGCGCGAGGACGGTCCCGACGTCGATCTGATCGAGGAGCTCGTCGCCGCCGACCCGGCCATCAAGGGCATGTGGTGCGTGCCCGTGTTCTCCAACCCGACCGGCGTCACGTTCGCCTGGGAAACGGTGAAGCGACTCGTTCAAATGCGTACGGCCGCATCCGATTTCCGGCTGTTTTGGGACAACGCCTACGCGGTGCACACGCTGACCCACGATTCGGTGCGACAGATCGACGTGCTGGGCCTGGCCGCCGCCGCGGGTAACCAGAACCGGCCGCTGGTGTTCGCCTCCACTTCGAAGATCACCTTCGCGGGTGCAGGCGTCAGCTTCTTCGGCGGCTCGCTGGCCAACATCGCCTGGTACCTGCAGCACGCCGGGAAGAAGTCGATCGGCCCCGACAAGGTCAACCAGCTGCGCCATCTGCGATTCTTCGGCGACGCCGACGGGGTTCGCCTGCAGATGCAGCGTCACCAGGAGCTGCTTGCCCCGAAGTTCGCGCTGGTCCAGGAGATCCTCGACGACCGGCTCGGCGAGTCGAAGATCGCGTCGTGGACGGACCCGAAGGGCGGCTACTTCGTCAACCTCGACGTGTGGCCGGGCACCGCCCGCCGCACGGTCTCGCTGGCGAAGGACGCGGGCATCGCCGTCACCGAGGCGGGCGCATCGTTCCCGTATCGAAAAGATCCGGAGGACAAGAACATTCGGATCGCCCCGACGTTCCCGACGCTGCCCGACCTGCGGGAGGCCATCGACGGCCTTGCCACCTGCGCGCTGCTGGCCGCCACCGAAGCCCTGCTCAAGGACTAGGTGTTGTCTAGTCGGTCCGCGTCGGTAGCCTGCTGAGCGTGGCGCTCTACCGCAAGTACCGACCGGCAACCTTCGCAGACGTCGTCGGGCAGGAGCACGTCACCGAACCGCTGTCGACCGCGCTGACGGCCGGGCGCATCAACCACGCATACCTGTTCTCCGGGCCGCGGGGGTGCGGCAAGACCTCGTCGGCGCGGATCCTTGCGCGGTCGTTGAACTGCGAGCAGGGCCCGACGGCGACGCCGTGCGGGGTGTGCGACTCATGCGAAGCGCTGGCCCCCAACGGTCCGGGCAGCGTCGACGTCGTCGAACTCGACGCGGCCAGCCACGGCGGCGTCGACGACACCCGCGAGCTGCGGGACCGCGCCTTCTACGCCCCGGCGCAGTCGCGATACCGGATCTTCATCGTCGACGAAGCGCACATGGTCACCAATGCCGGGTTCAACGCGCTGCTGAAGATCGTCGAGGAGCCGCCCGAACATCTCATCTTCGTGTTCGCCACCACCGAACCGGAGAAGGTGCTGCCGACCATCCGCTCGCGCACCCATCACTACCCGTTCCGGCTGCTGGCGCCGCGCACGATGCGCGCTCTGCTGGAGCGGATCTGCGAGCAGGAGGGAGTCCAGGTCGACGAGACGGTCTACCCGCTGGTGATCCGCGCCGGCGGCGGCTCGCCCCGGGACACCCTCTCCGTCCTCGACCAGCTGCTGGCGGGTGCGGACGGAAACCGGGTCGCCTATCCGAGGGCGCTGGCGCTGCTCGGGGCGACCGATGTGGCGTTGATCGACGACGCCGTCGACGCGCTGGCCGCCGGTGACGCCGCGGCACTGTTCGGTGCCGTCGAGGCGGTCATCGACGCCGGCCACGACCCGCGCCGGTTCGCGACCGATCTCCTCGAACGTTTCCGGGACCTGATCGTGCTGCAGGCTGTTCCCGACGCCGCCGCACGTGGCGTGGTCGACGCGCCCGGCGACGTGCTGGAGCGGATGCGCGATCAGGCTGCCCGCATCGGTGCAGGGACGCTGACGCGGTGGGCCGAGGTGGTGCACGCGGGTCTCGGCGAGATGCGTGGGGCCACCGCGCCACGGCTGCTGCTCGAAGTGGTGTGTGCGCGACTGCTGTTGCCGTCGGCGAGCGACACGGAGTCCGCCCTGCTGCAGCGGGTGGAGCGCATCGAGACGCGCCTCGACATGTCGATCCCCGCCGACGCGACGACTACTGCTTCCCCGGCGGCACAGCCAATTCCACCGCCGACCAAGCCCGCGAAGCAGTACGCCCGCAAGACAAAAGCGCCCGCGCCTGCGCAGGAGGAGCCCGCGCCCAAGGCCGCGCCGGAACCCGCGCCCGCCCCGGAACCCAAAGCCGCGCCGGAACCGGCCGAGCCGCCGCCCCCGTCACCCCCGCCTGTGCAACCTCCGGCAGACCCAGTGGTCGAAGCCCCCGCCGCCGCGACCGCGGGCGAGCCGGACGCCGCCGCGATCCGCAGGCAGTGGTCGACGGTGTTGGACAAGGTGCGTGACCGCAGCCGCTCACTGGCGGTGATGCTCGCCGGAGCGGTCGTCCGCGCCGTCGACGGCGGGACGCTGGTGCTCAACCACGAGTCGGCGCCGCTGGCCAAGCGGCTCGGCGAACAACGCAACGCGGAGGTCGTCGCGGAAGCGTTGAAGGATGCGCTCGGCATGGTGTGGAAAGTGCGTTACGAAGTCGGTTTGGCGACCGACGTGCCGGCCACCGTTTCGGCGGACGCCGACGGCACCCAGGTTCAGCGTGATGAAGAGGACAGCATGCTGGCGGAGGCGGGCAGCGACACTTCCGAAACTCAGCGTCGCGACCCCGAAGAGGCCGCGCTCGAACTGCTTCAGAACGAACTCGGCGCCCGTCGTATCGACGGCGCTAGGCCTATTGCCTAGGGCGTCCACCACGGCCGCAACGGCAGTCCGCCGTCGTTGCCGTCGTCGCCGAGCTTGACCGCGAGCACCTGATGCAGCTGAACGACATTGGTTTCGAAGCCCACCCGCGAACCGGCCATGTAGAGGCCCCACACCTTCGCCGTCGGCAACCCGACCTCGGCGACCGCCTCGTCCCAGTGCTCGACGAGGTTGCGGCACCAGTCGCGCAGCGTCATCGCGTAGTGGTGGCGCAGGTTCTCCTCGTGCACCACCTCCAGGCCGACATCCTGCGCCTCGGTGATGATCCGCCCGGAACCGGTCAGCTCTCCGTCGGGGAACACGTAACGGTCGATGAAACCGCCGGCGGGCGCCCCGGTCCTGTTGTCGTGCCGGGTGATGCAGTGGTTCAGCAGCAGCGCCCCGGCGCGCATCTTCGATTGCAGGAAATCGAAGTATGCGGGGTAGTTCTGCACGCCGATGTGCTCGGTCAGCCCGATCGAGGACACCGCGTCGAAGTCGCTTTCAACGACGTCGCGGTAGTCGCTGTGCCGGACCTCGCCGAGATCGGCACAGGCCCTGATCGGCGATGGCCTGCTGCGCCCACGCCGCCTGCTCCTTGGACAGGGTGACGCCGATGGCCTTGACGCCGTGGCGGGCCGCGTAGCGGACCATGCCGCCCCAGCCGCAGCCGACGTCCAGCAGCCGATCGCCCGGCTTCAGCCGCAGCTTCTCGAACACCAGCCGGTACTTGTTCTCCTGCGCCTCCTCGAGCGTGGCGTCGGGGTGCGGATAGCACGCGCAGGTGTAGGTCATCGACGGGCCGAGCACCCACTCGTAGAACGTATTGGAGACGTCGTAGTGGTGGTGGATCGCCTCGGCGTCGCGAGTCTTGCTGTGCCGCAGCCCTTCTGCAATGCGCCGCCAGCGGGGAAGCGCTTCCTGCGGCGGCGGCGGGATCGGCTTGAGATGCTCGATGCCGATCGAACGGACGATGTTGGCCAGCACCCGCGCCGGCGGGCGCTTGAAGTCCATCTTGTCGGCGAGCGCCCTGAGCAGCTCGTAGGGATCGCCGGGATGTACACCGAGCGGCTCGACGTCACCGGAGACGTATGCCCGGGCCAGCCCGAGCTCCCCGGGCGCGGTGGCGAGGTACGTCGTGCCTCGCGGTGTCAGCAGGCCCAACCCGACAGTGGCATCTTCCGGTCCGGCCGTGCTGCCGTCGTATGCGGTGAACTTCAGAGGTAGTTGACCCGCGGCGAAGATCTCCAGGATTTCGGCCAGCGTCAGCTTCCTGGCAGGCGCATCTGTCTCTTGCTCTTTGTATGTCGTCATCGCTGTCCTCCGCTCTTCGCGCTAGCGCTCATCGCCGTTGTACCGCTTTCGCATATAGGTCGAGGAGACGTGAGTCGGGATCGTATGCCTTCTTTACTGTTTTATACGGTTCCCCGCCGTAGAGCTCATCGAACTCATCTCGCGAATAATATGCGTCGGAGTACAGCGACTTGTGCCCATCCAGCTTGCTGACCTTGTGTTCTATCAACTTGTTGGTGTGGCCGTCCTCGGGCCCGACCGGGACTGACGACCAGAAACCGACGTTGACGTAGGTGTGATGCGGCCGAATCGGGTAGAGCGGCCAGGTTCCGCCTGATCTCGGGTCGTCGCGGAGCCGCAACGGGCACAGCCAGATCGGCTCGATCGGGACGTTCGTCAGGAACCAGTCGAGGAACTCGGCACACCGTTCGATCGGCACCTCGATGTCCTGGACGACGCGTTCGAGGGGCGGACGGCCGTTTCGCTTCTCGATCCGATCGGCGATGTTGAAGCGCTGGTCGTAGCCGATCAGCTTCCAGTAGAAACTGCTGCGTCGATAGCGCCGGGGCCAGAACCGCCTGATCTTCGGGTTCTGCGCACCGAATGCACGCGAGCACCAGAACCAGTCGGTGTCCCACCGCCACAGATAGTCGTGAATGGTGAGCCGGTCGTGCTTCTCGGCTCCGTCGTGCCGGATCGACTGGTAGTAGATGCGCTGGCCGGTGTAATCGCTGACCGGTCCCGGCGTCGTGGTCTGCACGCCGAGACACAGGTAGCTCTCGTCCGCGCTGAACACCACGCCGTCGAGGTAGTCGACGGGCGTGCCGTCGATGCCGCCGGTTTCGATGATCCGGTCCATCGTCGCGACCAGCTCCTGCAGTGAGTGGAATCGCAGGTGCTTCAGCGCCACGAACGGCTTGACGGGTTCCAGCTCGATTTTCAGCCGAACCGAATAGCCCAATGTGCCATAGGAATTCGGGAATGCGCGATACAGGTCGGTGTTCTGCTCCGGCGATGCCGTGACCACTTCGCCCGTGCCGGTCAGAATGTCCATTTCGAGCACGGACTCGTGGGGCAAGCCGTTGCGGAACGACGTCGACTCGATGCCGAGCCCCGTCACCGCACCGCCGAGGGTGATGGTTTTCAGCTGCGGGACGACGAGCGGCGACAACCCGTACGGCAGTGTCGCGGCGACCAGGTCCTCATAGGTGCACATGCCTGCGACGTCGGCGGTGCGGGCGTCCGGGTCGACGGCGATCACACCCGTCAGACCCGACGTGTCCAGCCCCTTGGCGGTGCTCTTCGCGCGGGCGCGGAACAGATTGGAGGTCGGTTTGGCCAGGCGGACGGTGGCCGACGGGGGAATGGCACGGTAACTAGCAAGCAGCCGCTGCACGCCTGCGGCGTGCGCAGCACGGGCGTCAGTTGCAGGGACAGACACGGATATACGCTAGTCCGCGGCTGCAGCCGATGCGACCGCACAATGACGATGGGAGTCTTACCTGATGGGACAGGTCAGCGCGTCCAGCAGCGTCGAGATCGACGCCGAACCGCAGGCCGTTTTGGCCGCGGTGGCCGACTATCAAACGGTCCGCCCGAAGATCCTCTCGGCGCACTACCGCGATTACCAGGTGCTCGAGGGTGGCCAGGGCGCGGGCACCGTTGCGAGCTGGAAACTGCAGGCGACCAAGTCGCGGGTCCGCGACGTCAAGGCCGACGTCGACGTGGCCGGTCACACCGTGATCGAGAAGGACGCCAACTCGTCGATGGTGACCAACTGGACCGTCGCCCCCGCCGGGCCGGGCTCGTCCGTCACCGTCAAGACGTCGTGGCAGGGCGCGAGCGGCATCGGAGGCTTCTTCGAGAAGACGTTTGCGCCGTTGGGGCTGAAGAAGATTCAGGCCGAGGTGCTGGACAACCTGAAGAAGACCGTCGAGGCCGGCTAGCGAGGCTGCGCGCCGAGGAAGCCTGCGATACCGCGGACCACGGCGTCGGCGTATTTCTGCCGACCCTCGGGAGTGGTGATCAGGCCCGTATCGGCGGGATTCTTCATGTTGCCGAGCTCGACGAGTATCGATGGATACTGCGCCAGGTTCAGCCCGGCGATGTCGGAGCGGGGGTTGAGCCCGCCGGTGCCGATGTAGGTCGAGGGCACCAGCCCGGACGCCTGCAGCTGGTCCCGCATGATCTGCGCAAACTGAACCGACGGGCCCGCCTGCACCTGGTTGAGCGGCGGCGACGAGTAGAGCACGTGGAAACCGCGGCCGGTCGGCGGTCCGCCGTCGGCGTGGATGCTGACGACGGCATTGGGTTTCATCGAGTTGGCCATCGCCGCGCGCTCGTCGACGCACGGTCCCAGCCCGGTGTCGTTTCCGCGCGACAACGCGGTGCGGACACCCAGCGCGTTGAGCGCCTGGCGAATGCGCAGCGTGGTTTCCCAGGTGAAGGAGTGCTCGGGGTAGCCGTCGTTGGTCGAGGTGCCGCTTTCCTGGCAGTTCTTGGTGCCGCCGCGGCCGGTGGGCACCTGGCGGCTGATCGAGTCGTCATTGGCGCCGTTGTGGCCGGGGTCGAGGAAGACGATCATGCCGGCGATATTGGCGGGCGCTGCGGACGCAGGGCTGGCAAGCGTCGACGCGGCGACGACTAGGCAGGCAGCCGCGGTCGCTCCGACACGCAGGGTCGCTGGCACGTGCACCGCGTCAAGGTAGCCCGTGGGCGTCTACGCTTGAAAGGCCAAACCGCCGCATGCGAGCGAGCGCAACCAAGTCGAGACCAATACGCAAGGGGACTGTCATGCAACCCGGAGGCCAGCCAGACATGTCGGCACTCCTCGCGCAGGCGCAGCAGGTGCAGCAGAAGCTGATGGAAGCCCAGGAGCAGCTGGCCAACGCCGAGGTGCACGGGCAGGCCGGTGGCGGCCTGGTGCAGATCACCATGAAGGGCAGCGGCGAGGTGGTGGGCGTGTCGATCGACCCGAAGGTCGTCGACCCCGACGACGTCGAAACGCTGCAGGATCTCATCGTCGGGGCGTTGGCCGACGCAGCCCGTCAAGTGACCATGCTCGCCCATGAGCGGCTCGGGCCACTGGCCGGCGGCATGGGCGAGCTGGGCATACCAGGGCTCTAGATTTGAACCGCCATGTTTGAGGGACCGGTCCAGGACCTCATCGACGAACTGGGCAAGCTGCCCGGCATCGGTCCCAAGAGTGCGCAGCGCATCGCGTTCCACCTGCTGTCGGTCGAGCCGCCGCAGATTGATCGGCTGACCGCCGTGCTCGGTAAGGTCCGCGACGGCGTGAAGTTCTGTGCGGTGTGCGGCAACGTATCCGACGACGACCGCTGTCGCATCTGTTCCGATTCGCGGCGCGATGCGTCGCTGGTGTGTGTCGTCGAGGAGCCGAAGGACGTGCAGGCCGTCGAGCGCACTCGCGAATTCCGCGGCCTCTACCACGTACTGGGCGGCGCGCTGGATCCGCTTTCGGGTGTCGGTCCCGAGCAGTTACGGATTCGCGAGCTGCTCAACAGGATTGGCGAGCGCATCGACGGCGTTGACATCACCGAGGTGATCATCGCGACGGATCCGAACACCGAGGGCGAGGCGACGGCGACGTACCTGGTGCGGATGTTGCGCGATATCCCCGGCCTTGCCGTCACCCGTATCGCGTCCGGCCTGCCGATGGGCGGCGACCTGGAGTTCGCCGACGAACTCACCCTCGGCCGCGCGCTCTCCGGCCGCCGCGCGTTGACCTAGATTTCGCGAAATCGACGTTTTGCAGACGTCTTCTCGCACTTTCCCTGCAGAACGTGGATTTCACTGAGATGTCGGTGGCTACCCGCAAGATGCCGTTATGGGTGAGGTCATCTTGGGCGGCGAGGCCGTCGCGGCGGGACGGGTAACGCGTCACGAACTCGGCCGCTGGTTCACGACGATCTATCGGGGTGTGTACATCCGCAAGGGTTCCGACCCGTCATTACGTGATCGGGCGATCGCGGCATGGTTGGCTTCACGTCGTCGCGGAGTCGTCTCCGGGGTGGCGGCATCGGCCCTGCACGGTGCACCATGGGTCGACCCCACGGTCCCCATTGAGCTGCTCGGCGTGAAGATTCGCCCGCAGGACGGGTTGATCCCGCGCACAGAGCGGGTGGCCGACGACGAGATAACGCGTATCGCGGGCCTGCCCGTCACAACCAGGATCCGCACCGCCTTCGACCTGGGCCGCCACCTGGATCGACCAGAGTCGCTGGCCCGCCTCGACGCGCTGATGTGGAATCAACAGTTCTCGATCGCCGATGTCCGGGCGCTGGAGGATCGATATCCACGAGCTCGCGGCCTTCGGCAACTTCGCGAACTGCTTCCGCTCGTCGACGGCGGAGCGGATTCACCACGCGAGAGCAGGATTCGGCTGTGGTTGCACGACAACGGTTTCCCGCGACCGGAGACGCAGATACCTGTGCTGGTGGGGTCGCGCCCGGTGGCGTTTCTCGACATGGGCTGGCCCGACTTCAAGGTCGCGGTCGAGTACGACGGGGATCACCATCGAAAAGACCGGCGCCAGTATGTCAAGGACATCGCCAGGCTTCAGATGCTGGAAGCAATGGGGTGGATCGTCATTCGGGTGATCGCAGAAGATCGTCCGGAAGCGTGGCTGGGCAGAGTCGAGGAAGCGCTGGGACGCCGGGGGTATCAACTACACCCGGCGGGGAGCGGCGAGGCGTTCGCGGCGTAACAGCGCGACCTCGTCGTAGTCGAGCGGCGCCAAGTCGCCGACGACGCGGCTCAGCAGGTGATCGGCGAGTTGGGGATTGCGGGCCAGGCATGGCCCGTGCAGATACGTGGCGACGACGCTGCCCTGCACTGCGCCGTCGATGCCGTCGCCCGCGCGATTGCCCGCACCAGAGACCACCCGCGCCAAGCGGCTTTGCTTCGGAGCCGAGAACCGTACCGCCGCGGTGGTTTTCGAAGCCGGTGAGCCGCTCGGTGAGGCCGGGCAGCAGGGGCTGGCTCACCACTTCGCCGATGGTGCGCTTCGGCTGGGGTGACGTGGTCAGGTCCAGCATGCCGACGCCGTCGACCCGCTCACCCGCCGACGTCTCGTACCAATGCCCCAGCACCTGAATCGCCGCGCAGATCGCCAGCACCGGCGCGCCCTTCGCCGCCGCCTCCTGCAGGCCGGGGTACCTGATGAGGTGCCTGGTCGCAAGGCGCTGCGCATAGTCCTCGGCGCCGCCGAGCGTATACAGGTCCAGGCCGGCCGGCACCGGGTCGTCGAGCGTGATGTTGACGACCTCGGCGTCGAAACCCCTCAGCCGCAACCGCTGCCGGAGCACCACGGAGTTGCCGCCATCGCCGTATGTCCCCATCACGTCGGGCAGCACCAGCCCGATCCGCACCGTCGATTCACCCACGGGTCAGCGCCCGACTGAGTTGGAGGAACGCGGTGTAGTTCGCGACGACCTCGACGTGTCCCGGCGGGCAGGACGCGATGGCGTCAACAGTGTTGTGCACCAACGTGTGCTGGACGCCGGCGTAGCCGAGCCGCACGGCCAGATCGGTTCCGCGCTCACCCGCCGCAACCACCGGATGGTCGACGAAATGCTCGAAGTTGACGTCCCACAGCCATGACAGGTCCTCGCCGTCGGGGACCTGGCCGTTGACCGAGATCACCACCGCTCCGGCGTCGGTGTCGACCATCGACAGCGCCTCCTGCCAGCCCGCCGGATTCTTGGCGAGCAGCATCCGCACGGTGTGCGCGCCGACTTGCAGCGTGCTGTAGCGGCCCGCGACCTCGTCGACCAGTGACGCCGCTGCCACCGCGGCTGCCGGGTCGGCGCCCATCGCGACCGCGGCGGCCACTGCCTGCGTGGCATTGCCGCGGTTGACGGTTCCCGGCAACGCCAGCCGCATCGGCAGCGACAGCCCGTCGGGTCCGTGGATATTGGCGTCGTCGTATGACCATTGCGGGGTGGGCCGTTTGAAATCCGTGCCCGTCGAGTACCAGTGGGCCCCGTCGCGGACGATGATCTCGCCGCTGCGCGGGCAGCTGACCGAGTCGTTGGCCCAGCCGCCGCCCGCGGCGACCCACACCACATTGGGGCTGTCGTAGGCCGCGGAGGTCATCAGGACGTCGTCGCAGTTCGCGACGACGACGGTGTCGGGGTGACGGGCCAGCCCGGCCCGCAGCGTCCGCTCGATGTGATTGATCTCGCCTACCCGGTCGAGCTGGTCGCGCGACAGGTTCAGCAGCACGATCACCTGGGGGTCGACGGCGTCGGCGACGTGCGGCACGTGCATCTCGTCGACTTCGAGCGCTGCCAGCTCCGCATCGCGGGCGCCGGCCAGCGCAGCCACCAGGCCGGCGTCCATGTTGGCGCCCTCGGCGTTGGTGGCGACGGGTCCGAGTGTGCCCAGCGCTGCGGCGGTCATTCGGGTGGTTGTCGACTTGCCGTTGGTGCCGGTCACGATGGCCGTGCGTCGGCTCTGGCCCAGCTGCCCAAGGATGGATTTATCCAGCGTCATCGCGACGAGGCCGCCGATCATCGCGCCGGCGCCGCGGCCCGTCACCCGCGAAGACCACCGCGCTGCGGCTCCGGCCGCGAGCGCGATACGTCCACGAGCGGTGACCATTCCCGGCATTTTAGGTGTCCGACACGCGCGTGAGCGATCCGGCGATGTCGGGACACCGTGCCATCCTGAAATTGTGAGCCACTCCTGGGGCCGGCCAGCTGCCGATCCCGGTGCGGGCTGGGCGGTCGTCGACGTCGAAACGTCGGGCTTCCGACCAGGGCAGGCCCGCATCGTCAGCGTCGCGGCCCTCGCGGTCGGCGACGACGGCAACGTCGAACGCAGTGTCTCCACACTGCTTGATCCCGGTGTCGATCCCGGGCCCACTCACGTGCACGGCCTGACCACCGAGATGCTCGCCGGACAGCCGACATTCGCCGATGTCGCGGCAGATGTGTCCGAGGTTCTGCGCGGCCGCACCCTCGTCGCCCACAACGTGTCGTTCGACTACTCCTTCCTGGCCGCTGAAGCCGAACTCGCCGGTCTGGAGCTGCCCATCGACAGCGTCATGTGCACGGTGGAGCTGGCCCGGCGGCTCGACCTCGGCGTCGACAACATGAGGCTGGAGACGCTGGCGGCGCACTGGGGTATCAGCCAGATGAAGCCGCATGATGCGCTCGACGATGCTCTGGTGCTGGCCCAGATTCTGAAGCCGGCGCTGGTTCGCGCACGCGAGCGCAAGGTCTGGTTGCCGCTGCGGCCTGCGCAGCGGCGACAGTGGCCCAACGGGCAGGTCACGCACGACGAGCTGCGCCCACTGAAGATGATCGCGTCGCGGCTGCCGTGCCCGTACGCGAACCCCGGCCGCTTCGTGCGGGGCCGACCACTGGTACAGGGCATGCGGGTGGCGTTGTCGGCCGAGGTGACCCGCACCCACGAGGAACTCGTCGAGCGCATTCTGCACGCCGGGCTGGCCTACACCGACGCCGTCGACCCGGAGACGTCGATGGTGATCTGCAACGAGCCGGAGCCGGCCCAGGGCAAGGGCTACCAGGCCCATGAGCTCGGAGTTCCGCTGATCTCCGACACCGATTTCATGGGCAGCGTCGACGGCGTGGTCGGGGGCACCGACATCGAGGACTTCACCGACCACACCCTCACCGGCGGCCAGTTCGCCCTTTTCTGACCGTTAGTCCGGCTGTGCGGTGCCCAGAGACGGCCCCGGAGTGAACGTCACCGGCAGCTTGCTCAACCCCGTCATAGTGGGATTGCCGGTGTATTGGTGCACACCGTCGAGGTCGATCTCGTAGTCGGGCATGCGTTCGAGCACCGCCTTGACCATCACCTGGAACATGACGCGGGCGAGCGGAGCCCCGATGCAGCGATGCGGGCCGAGGCCGAACGCGACGTGGTGGTTGGGCGAACGGTCCAGCACCACGTCGCCGGGCCGGTCGAACGCCTGCTCGTCGTGGTTGGCCGCGATCCAACTGATGAGGACGCGGTCGTTGCGGCGAAGCGGCTGACCGCCGAGCACGGTGTCCCGACTCACCGTGCGGCTCAGCTGCTTGTTGACGGAGCAGTAGCGGAGAAACTCGTCGGCGGCGGTGCGGTACAGGTCGGGACGTTCGATGAGCTGTTGACGAAGATCCGGGTGCGTGCCGAGGTGCAACAGGCTCAGTGCGGTCAACGACGTCGTGGTGTCGACGCCGCCGCCGATGAGGTTCCACAGAATGTCGAGGAGCTGGTTGTCGTCGAGGCGCTTGCCGTCGAACTCGAACTGGACGAGGAAGCTGGTGAGGTCGTCGCCGGGATGGGCCCGTCGGGCAGCTGTGAACTTCAGCAGGCCGTCGAGCATCGCGGGAACCTCGGCGATCGCGTTGTTGTACTCGGCGCCGCCGGACGCGGCCATCACCGAGTGGAAGAGGTTGGCGTAGAGCTGCCAGTTGTCGTACGGCAGACCCATCAGTCGCATGGTCAGAATCGCCGGAACCGGACTGGCGTAGTCGAGCACGAGGTCCATCTCGCCATCGGCGATCCGCTGGTCGAGAAACCAGTGCACCGACTGCGCCATGAACGGCCGCATCTTCTCGACCGCTCCCGACGAGAAGAACGGGGTCAGCGCCCGCCTCAAGGCCAGGTGGTACGGGCCGTCGACCTCGCCGATGCCAAGGGGCGGTTGACCTTCGGGCCGGGGAATCCCCATCTCGCCCTGGTAGCTCACGCCGTCGGCGGCGTCGGGTTCGTACTTGTGGGCGAACGTGTCGCCGTCGCGCGCCGCAGCTGCCACCGCGTCATAGCCGGTGACGAACCAGAAACCCCCGTACTTCTCGTTCCACGCGACGGGGCACCGGCGACGCAGATCGGCGTTGACCTCCAGCTCATTCAGATTGAACTCGTCGGCATGATGGTCGATGTCGACGATCGCGTCGGCACTGACGTCGGGGCGGCCCATTGCGCTATCTTTGCATTCTTAAGGAGGCGCGGCTGTGCCCAATCACCGAACGGCGTTCAACCACGTTGGTCTGTGCGTCGCCGACCGCGAGCGGTCGCGCCGGTTCTACGAGGGTCTGCTCGGGTTCCAGTTCTGGTGGGACCTCGAACTTCCCGACGAAGCCACCGCGACGCTTCTCCAGCTGAGTGGGCCGATCGGAATTCACGCCACATATCTGATCCGCGACGGCCTGGTTCTCGAACTCATCGACTATTCGAAGCGCGACGTCCGAGTCGCACCGCAGCGGGTGATGGACGAAGTGGGGCTCACCCATATGTCGCTTTCGGTGTCCGATCTGCCCGGCGTGTTGGCTCAGGTCGAGGGTTTCGGTGGAACTCTCGTGCCCGGGGCGGCCACCGAGCAGTTCGCGATGATCCGCGACCCCGACGGGCAGCTGATCGAACTGCTCCCGGACACCTGGTTGGCCAACCTGCCGCCACGCCCGTAGCAGCTTCCGAGCGAGCGACACCCAGGACCCGGCCGACATGATCGACCGGATCCTGGGGTCATACTCGACTGACTAGCCCGCGAGCGCCTTGGTCTTGAGCGCGTCGAACTCGGTCTGGGAGATGGTGCCGGCCTCCAAGAGCGACTTCGCGTCGGCTATCTCCTGCGCCGGTGAACGCCCGGCAGCCTGCTTGATGTAATCGTCCGTCTGCTTCTGGGCAGCCACCGCCGCCTGCCGCGCCCGCTCGGTCATGCCCTTACCGCGGGCGATCAGGTAGATCACCGCCGTGAACCATGGCACGACGAGCAGGAAGATCACCCAGATGGCCTTCACCCAGCCCGACGTTTTGTGGTCCCGCCAGAACAGGTCCGTGAGGATCTGAAACAGCACCAGCAGGTACGCGATCCACGCGAAGATGATCAGGAAGTGCCAGAGGAAATCCCACGTTGAGCCCCAGTCCATGCCCGCTCCTTCTTAACGGTTGAACGCGCAAATATTGCGCGAGCGCTAGTCAATCACGTCGCGAGGCCCGGTTCACGGCTGACACCACCGCGCGCAGTGACGCTGTGGTGATCGACGTTGCGATGCCGACACCCCAGATCGTCTGGCCGTTCACCGACGCCTCCACGTACGCGGCGGCCTTGGCCCGCTCGCCCGACGACATGGCGTGCTCGGAGTAGTCGAGCACGTGGACATGCATCCCGACGCCCGAAAGCGCGTCGACGAACGCGGCGACCGGACCGTTGCCCGAGCCGCGGATCTCGTTCTCGACGCCGTCGATCTTCACGACGGCCGTGATGGTGTCGGTGCCGCCGTCGACCTCGGACGCGTCGACACGCTGCTTGATCCGTTCCAGCGGCCGGATCGGCGTCAGGTACTCGTCGGCGAAGACGTCCCACATCTCCTTGGACGACACCTCGCCGCCCTCGCCGTCGGTGATCTTCTGGATCGCCTGGCTGAACTCGATCTGCAGTCGGCGCGGCAACACCAGACCGTGGTCGGCCTTCATGATGTAGGCCACGCCGCCCTTGCCGGACTGCGAATTCACCCGGATGACGGCCTCGTACGTACGGCCGACGTCCTTGGGGTCGATCGGCAGATACGGCACCTGCCAGAGGATGTCGTCGACGTCGGCGTCGGCCTCGTCGGCGGACACCTTCATCGCGTCCAAGCCCTTGTTGATCGCATCCTGGTGGCTACCCGAGAAGGCGGTGTAGACCAGATCGCCGCCGTACGGGTGGCGCTCGTTGACCGGCAACTGATTGCAGTACTCGACGGTGCGCCGGATCTCGTCGATGTTGGAGAAATCGATCTGTGGGTCGATGCCGCGGCTGAACAGGTTCATGCCCAGCGTCACGATGCACACGTTGCCGGTGCGCTCGCCGTTGCCGAACAGGCAGCCCTCGATCCGGTCGGCGCCGGCCTGATAGCCGAGTTCCGCTGCGGCGACGGCGGTTCCGCGGTCGTTGTGCGGATGCAGGCTCAAGATGATGCTGTCCCGACGGGCCAGGTTGCGGCTCATCCACTCGATGGAGTCGGCGTAGACGTTCGGGGTCGCCATCTCCACCGTGGCGGGCAGGTTGACGATCAGCGGCCACTCGGGAGTGGGCTCGATGATGTCGGCCACCGCGTCGCACACGTCCTTGGCGTATTCCAGCTCGGTGCCGGTGTAGGACTCCGGCGAGTATTCGAACCGCCACTGCGTGGCCGGATACTTCGCCGCCTCCTCCACGCACTTGCGTGCGCCGTCGGTGGCGATGGCCTTCACCGCTTCCCGGTCGGCACGGAACACCACGCGGCGCTGCAGGATTGATGTCGAGTTGTAGAAGTGCACGATCGCGCGCGAAGCGCCTTCGCACGCCTCGAACGTCCGCTCGATCAACTCGGGCCGACACTGCGTCAGCACCTGGATGGTGACGTCGTCGGGAATGCTGCCGTCGGTGATGATTTCGCGAACGAAGTCGAAGTCCGTCTGGCTGGCCGACGGGAATCCGACTTCGATCTCCTTGTAGCCCATGCGGACCAGCAGATCGAACATGCGTCGCTTGCGGGCCGGGCTCATCGGGTCGATCAGCGCCTGGTTGCCGTCGCGCAGGTCTACCGCACACCACATCGGTGCGCGGTCGACGACCTTGTCGGGCCAGGTGCGGTCCGCCACCGAAACCGGTTCGACTTCTGCGGCGAAACTGCGGTATCGGCTGATCGGCAGCGACGAGCCGCGCTGCGTGTTCCATGCGGGCTGCCCGTCGTTCGGGGCGCCCGCCGGCGTGGTGATGGATCGCGCCGACGAGTAGGCGTCGGCGGAAGGTCGTTCGGTGGAATGTGAATTAGTCACGGTGTTTGCTCCGGGAGTAAAGAGGGACTCGACCGGCGCATCACGACTACCCGCGACGGGAAGCCAGTCTGGATCAGACCCCGTCGCGGCTGCCGAGAAGGAGCACCCGCTGCACGTTGACCACTGTAGCAAGCCCCGATGCCAGGCCGAAACCCCACGTCACAACCCCGAGACTGCGGGGGGATCGCATTTTCGGCGCGATCTGCGATCTGTGCGCAGTTTCGGCGCTGGTCTCAGACCTGCGAATCGGGGAAGGCGATCACCGACAGGAAGCGGATCGGCAGCTGGATGAGGTCGACGGGCCCGTGTGCGCCCTCGCCGTCGATCTGCAGGGAATCGCCCTGGTGCAGCCGGTACACCGAACGGCTGTGGCCGTAGTCCATGACGCCCTCGAGCAGGTAGATGAACTCGGTGCCCGGGTGCTGGAACAGCGGATACGTATCGCTCTTCTCCGACAGCGTGACATGGAGGCATTCCAGTCGCCTGTGCTCGCCGCGCAGCGATCCGAGCAGTTCGTACTCGTGGCCGTCCTTGGTGCCGATGCGCACGATCCGGGCGCCGGTGCCCGCCTTGACGAACGCCGCGGGCCGTTCCATGTCGGCGCCGCGAAACAGGCTCGTGACGGGGATGTCGAAACCCTTGGCCAGCAGCGCCAGTGTCGACAGGCTGCACGATGTCTGCGCGTTCTCGATCTTGGACATCATCGCCTTCGAGATGCCCACCTTCGCGGCCATCTCGGCGACCGTGAGGCCGTGCTGTTGGCGTAGCTGACGCACATTGCGGCCGATCGCCGCCTCGAACTCGAGATCCTCGACCGTCGTCTGCGCATCGCGGTCGCGCGCGGTGCCGGATTTGTTGCGGAGAAGCGGAACGTCGGTCACGGGTCGCCTACCGCATCTGACCCGCGCCGACGTACGGGTACGGCGACTTGAGCAGGTCATTGTCGGAGAACCGGGACAGCCGGAAGTCGGTCTCGGGAATTCGCGGATCGGCACTGCGGCCTTCGACGACGATGTCGGCGACGAGGCGGCCGACGGCGGGCGAGATCTTGAAACCGTGCCCGCTGAAGCCGGCGGCGACCACGAGTCCGTTCAGTTCGGTCGTGCTGATCACCGGATTCCAGTCGGGTGTCACGTCGTAGCACCCGGCGTAGCTGCTGGTGATCTTCGCGTCGGCGAAGCCGGGGAACCGGGAGCCGACCTTGTCGACGGTGATTTCGACGAAGTCGTCGGTGGCCCGGTTGAGGTAGTTGTCAGGGTCGGCGACCTGCACATCGGCGAGGTCGCTGTTGCCGAACAGGATGTCGCCGCCGACTTCCGGTCGGATGTACTGCAGCGAGATCAGGTCGGAAAACACTGGGACGGAGCCGATTTCGACACCGGGGTCGAT
This sequence comes from uncultured Actinomycetota bacterium, assembly GCA_963713225.1. GTDB lineage: Bacteria > Actinomycetota > Actinomycetes > Mycobacteriales > Mycobacteriaceae > Mycobacterium. The sequence goes on from CAVQLB010000013.1 coordinate 400,284, forward strand.
CATGACGATCTGCTCACGGACCACCCGAATGGGCACGTCGACCCCATTGTGTGCAAGGAACGGCCGGGTCCACACACCGGTGGCGACGACGACCGTGCCCGCACCGATCTCGCTTCCGTCGGCGAGCTTCACGCCGGTCACGGTGTCACCCTTTCGCAGCAGCTCGATGACGTTGGTGCCCTGGCGGATTCGGACACCGGCCGCGCGTGCAGAGGCGGCGAATGCCTGCGCAGTCAGGTACGCGTCGCCGTAGCCGCCGCGCGCCTCCCATGCGAACGCGGCGAACGGCGACAGGTCTGCGAACGGCCACATCCTGGCGACCTCGGCGTGGTCGACCTCCTCGGTTTGCACCCCCACCGCCCGTTGGGCGGCCAGGCTTCCTCGCAGAGATTCGACGTTGGCGTCGCCGACTCCGACGACGTACCCGGTTTGGCGGAAGCCGATGTCGGTGCCGAAGATCTCGTCGGCCTTCTCGAACACCTCCAGTCCGACGGTGGCCATCGCGGCCAGCGAGCTGACGCCGTAGTGGCAACGCACGATCCCGCTGGACTTACCCGTCATGCCGGATCCGACGGTGTCGCGCTCGGCGACCACCACATCGGTTACGCCGCGCTGGCTCAGTGCCCATGCGGCGGCGGCGCCCTCGATGCCGCCACCGACGATGACGACGTCGGCAGTCTCGCTCATCGCTGCACTCTGCTCTTCGCGCAAAAGCTCATCGGCCGGGTATCCAGTCTGTTCCCGCCAGCGGCACCCGCGCCATCGCGGCCGCCTCGATGGTCACTGCGACGAGGTCTTCGGGTTCGAGGTGCAGCACGTGCGCCTTGCCACAGGCGCGGGCGATCGTCTGCGCTTCCATGGTCAGCACCCGTAGGTAGTTCGCCAGCCGGCGCCCGCCCTCGACCGGGTCGAACCGCGCAGCCAGCTCGGGGTCCTGGGTGCTGATGCCCGCGGGGTCGGTGCCGTCCTGGAAGTCGTCGAAGAACCCCGCTGCGCTGCCGAGGCGTTCGTACTCTGCCTCGTAGCGGGGATGGTTGTCGCCCAGGGCAATCAAGGCGGCGGTGCCGATCGCGACCGCGTCGGCACCGAGCGCCAGCGCCTTGGCGACGTCGGCGCCGCTGCGGATGCCACCGGAGACGACCAACTGCACCTTGCGGTGCACGTTCAGCTCGGTCAGCGCCTGCACCGCCTCCGGGACGGCGGCCAGCGTCGGGATGCCGACGTGCTCGATGAAGACCTCCTGGGTGGCCGCGGTTCCGCCCTGCATCCCGTCGACGACCACCACGTCGGCGCCTGCGTGCACGGCCAGCTTGACGTCGTAGTAGGTGCGGGTGGCGCCGACCTTGACGTAGATCGGCTTCTCCCAGTCGGTGATCTCACGCAGCTCGTTGATCTTGATGGTCAGGTCGTCGGGCCCGGTCCAGTCCGGATGCCTGCACGCCGAACGTTGGTCGATGCCTTCCGGCAGGGTGCGCATCCCGGCGACCCGTTGCGAGATCTTCTGTCCGAGCAGCATTCCGCCGCCGCCCGGCTTCGCGCCCTGTCCGAGCACCACCTCGATCGCATCGGCTTTGCGGAGGTCGTCGGGGTTCATCCCGTAGCGGGACGGAAGGTATTGGTAGACCAGGTACTTGCTCTCGCCGCGCTCCTCCGGTGTCATGCCGCCGTCGCCGGTGGTGGTCGACGTGCCGACCTCGCTCGCACCGCGGCCAAGCGCCTCCTTGGCCGGGCCGGACAGCGCGCCGAACGACATGCCTGCGATGGTGATCGGGATATCAAGGTGTAGAGGCGCTTTCGCGTAGCGGTCGCCGAGAGTCACGTCGGTGCCGCAACGTTCGCGGTAACCCTCGAGCGGATAGCGGGACATCGATGCACCCAGGAACAGCAGATCGTCGAAATGCGGCAGTGGACGCTTGGCGCCCCAGCCACGGATGTCGTAGATGCCGGTTTCGGCGGCGCGATGGATGGCCGCGATCGTCGCCCGGTCGAAGGTGGCGGACTCGCGCAGGCCCATGCGGGCGCGGTCATCGGTGGTGTAGCCCATCAGTAACTCGATGCGTTGTCGACGTGGAAGTGATACAACTCGCGCGCAGACCCGTAGCGCCGGTAGGTACCCGTGTCGTCGCCTTCGAACCCCGCTGCCTTCAGCAGGTATTCGAGCTCCTGATGGTGCTCGTGCCGCATCTCCTTGACGACGCAGTCGGCGCCGAGCGATGCGACGTCACCGCGAACGTAGATGCGGGCTTCGTAGATCGAGTCGCCGAGGGCCTCTCCGGAGTCACCGCGAATGACCAGGCGTCCGGCCTGGGCCATGAACGCGCTCATGTGGCCGACGCTTCCGCCGACCACGATATCGACGCCCTTCATCGAAATGCCGCACCGCGCTGCGGCATTCCCCTCGACGACGAGTAGTCCGCCATGGGCGCTGGCGCCTGCCGACTGGGACGCATCGCCCTTCACCCAGACAATGCCGCTCATCATGTTCTCCGCCACTCCGGTGCCCGCATTGCCGTTGACGATGATCTCGGCCTGCTGGTTCATGCCCGCGGCGTAGTAACCGACGTGGCCCTCGACGGTGACGGTCACCTGCGCGTTCATTCCCACCGCGACGTTGTGCGCTCCGTCGGGATGGGTGATGACATATTCGCCGGACAGTGCAGGCGCGTGCAGGGCGGTGTTGGCCTCGCGCAGCGGCATGCGGCTCAGGTCGAAGGTGCTCACCGTGGTCATTTGGTCCACGCGTAGATGACCTCGGGCTCCGGCTCCCAGATGGCGGCGGACTCAACGCCGGGAAGTCCGGCGAGAGCGCGGTATTCGCTGCCCATCGCCACCCAATCGGAGGTCTCCGCGATGACGGCCGGTTTGCAGGCGATGGCGTCGCGGACGACCGCGAACGAATCGCGATTCGACACCAGCAGGGTGTAGAAGCCGTCAAACGTCGCGCACAACTCCTTCAGCGCCGTCTCGACGTCCGAGCCCCCCGCCAACTGCCTCGCGATGAACCGCGCACCCACTTCGGTGTCGTTCTCGCTGTCGAATTCGACTCCACCGGCCCGCAATTCACGTCGGATGGTCGCGTGGTTGGCGAACGAGCCGTTGTGCACCATGCATTGTTCCGGTCCGACGGCGTACGGGTGGCAGCCCGCCGGAGTCACCGCCGATTCGGTCGCCATGCGGGTATGCCCGACACCCTGCCAGCCCTGTGCCTTGGCGAGGCCCCACGCCTGGGTCAGCTTCCGTGGGTGTCCAACACCCTTGAGAACGGCCATATCCGAACCGAACCCGGCAATCAGGGCCTGCGGATACGCCGCCCTTACGGCATCGAGCAATGCCGAAGACGTCACTTCGGCAGACAGCAGGTAGGTCGCATCGACGGTCACGGCCTCAACCCGGACATCCAGCGCGTCGCCGACGGCGGCAGCCACGTCGGCCGCGTCGTCGGTCAGACCGACGACGGACACGCACCCACGGCCTGGAGGCGCCCAGACCGGATCGCCATAGACTGCGACTCCGGTCGAGTCGCTGCCGCGGTCGCCCATCTCGCACAACATCCCGGTGAGCAGCTCCCCAAGTCGGGGGTAGAGTTCCGGGGTGCGAAGGTGCAACCCGACGATCCCGCACATAGCTTGTCTCCCTCGGGTTTTCAGAATGCGGTCAGATAGCTGTCTATCTCCCATGGCGTCACGGAACCGTGGTAGGAGAAGAACTCTTCACGCTTGATGGTGGAGAAGTAGGCGGCGACGCCGTCACCTGCACCATCGAGAACCCCCGCGATCAGCGGGTCGGCCTCGAACTCGTCAATCGCGTGCAACAGCGTCGGCGGCAGTGTTCGCCCGCTCACCCCGGAACCGACCGGACCCGGGTCGGCGCTGCGCTTGATCCCGTCGATGCCCGCCCCTACCGCCGCGGCGATCGCGAGGTAGGGATTGGCCGAACCGTCGCCGCCACGCAGCTCGATCCGCGCTGAGTCGGGCACCCTGATGTAGTGGGTGCGGTCGTTGCCGCCGTACGTCGGCGTCCTCGGTGCCCAGGACGCACCCGATGCGGTGGTAGTCGCGCCGGTTCTCTTGTAGGAGTTCACCGTTGGGGCCACAACGGCCTGCAGCGCGCAGGCGTGTTCGAGGATTCCGCCGATGAACGCGTACGCCGTCTCCGACAGCCCGAGGCCGCGCTCGTCCTCATCGGCGGGGAACACCGGACTGCCGCCGGTGGTCAGAGACAGGTGCAGATGCAGTCCGCTGCCCGTCTTGTCCGCGAAGGGCTTCGGCATGAACGTGGCGACCATGCCGCGCTCGGCCGCGATCATCGACAACAGGTAGCGCAGCGTCACCACCCGGTCGGCGGTGGTCAGCGCCTCGGCGAACTGGAAGTTCTGCTCGAACTGACCGTTGCCGTCTTCGTGGTCGTTGGCGTAGTTCGACCACCCGAGGGTGTTCATCGCCTGCGAGATCGCGGAGAGGTGGTCATACATTCTGGTGACGCCGCGGGCGTCGTAGCAGGGTTGCGCGGCGGTGTCGGCGGCGTCCGCGACCGACAGGCTGCCGTCGGAATCTCGGCGCAGCAGAAAGTACTCCACCTCGGCGCCCACCCACGGCTCGAATCCGGCATCGGCGGCGCGCTGGATCAACGCCTTCAGGATGACTCTCGGCGCGAAGGGCCACGCCTGGCCGTTGACGTGCGGGTCGCAGTGGACGATGGCCAGCCCGTCCTTGATGAACGGGATGGGGGTGAAGGAGGTCGGATCAGGAATGGCCATCAAGTCCGGATCCTTGGGTTCCTGGCCGATCGCGCCGACGGCGTAACCGGCGAAACCGACGCCCTCGGTGGCGAGCAGGTCGACGGCTTCGACCGGAACCAGCTTCGCGCACGGCTTGCCCCGCAGGTCGACGAACAGCGCGAGGATGAACTTCGTTCCCGACTGTTCGGCCAGGTCGGCGAGATCGCTGGACATTGTTGGGAAGCCTTGTCTCTTGAGAGGAAACGTGAATGCCGACCGACCGGCCGGCGCGGGCGAGTGGGCCGCGCCGGCCGGAGCTTGTCGGCTAGACGGGTTGCAGTTCGTACGACGATTCGCGGTGGAACGTCGCGTCGATGCCCTTCTCTTCTTCGTCGGGCGAGATGCGAATGCCGATCGTCTTCTTGATCGCGAACGCGATGATGAAGGCGACGACGAAGGAGTAGACCATCACGGCGCCCGCGGCGACTGCCTGGCGCCACAGCTGATCGAAGCCGCCGCCGTAGAACAGCCCGTTGGTGGCGTTGGGCATGCTCTCGCTGGCGAGGAAGCCGATCAGCAGTGTGCCGACGACGCCGCCGACGAGGTGCACGCCGACCACGTCGAGCGAGTCGTCATAGCCGAAGCGCGATTTGAGGCCCACCGCGTAGACACAGATGGCGCCCGCGATCGCCCCGAGGATGATCGCGCCGACGGGCGTGACCGCTCCGCAGGCGGGGGTGATCGCCACCAGGCCGGTGATGGCGCCCGATGCGGCGCCCACGCCGGTGACGTGGCCGTCCTTGACCTTCTCGACGGCGATCCACGCCAGGGTCGCGGCACACGTCGCCACAAATGTGGTGACCATGACGATCGCCGCGGAGTTGCCCGCGGCCAGCGCCGAACCGCCGTTGAACGCATACCACCCGGCCCACAGCAGGCCTGCGCCCAGCAGCGTCAGCGGCACGTTGTGGGGCTTACGCAGCTGACCCCACCCTGCGGACTTGCCGAGCACGATTGCGACGGCGAGGGCGGCCGCGCCGGCATTGATATGCACGGCCGTGCCACCGGCGAAGTCGATCGCGGCGAGCTTGTTGGCGATCCAGCCGCCGACGGAATCCTCGGTCACCACACCGTCGAACGCGAAGACCCAGTGCGCGACAGGGAAATACACCAGGACGGCCCACACCGCGGCGAAGACCATCCAGGCGCCGAACTTCATCCGGTCGGCGACCGCGCCCGAGATCAGCGCGACCGTGATCGCCGCGAACAGTGCCTGGAACAACGCGAACAGCGATATCGGTAGACCGCTGATCGTCGTGTCCGGCTCGAGAAGGTCCTTCATGCCGAAGAATTCGGTGAAGCTCCCCACGAAACCGCCGTAGGACGTACCGAAGGTCATCGAGAAACCGAACAGCACCCACAGCACGCCGACAATCGCGACGGCGCCGAAGGTCATCATCATCATGTTGGTTGAGCTCTTGACGGACACCATGCCGCCGTAGAACAGCGCGAGCCCGGGGATCATCAACGTGAGGCCGATGATGCAACACAGCATGAATGCTGTGGTTCCTGTATCCACGTCCATATACATCTCCTGAAGTGATGGCGGCCTCTCGAGGGCCGATCACTGGCAGTAACCGATGTTTCTGTTACGTGGACAGGCTCGCGGTGTTTCGCGCGGGTAAATAGTCACCGCTGGCTAGAGTTGCTGCGATGAAGCTCGATCGTCGGTGGTGGGTCGCCATCGGCGTCGGTGTGGTCGCTGTTGTCGCGCTTGTCTTGTCGAACACCGTGTTCGGCCGATCGTCGCAGGACTGCGGTCCGGTCAAGGAGCTGCTGGAGTTCAACCACTCCCAGGCCGAGCACATCGCGGCCAAGTCCGGTGACGCCGAAGGGATTCCGACCACGGCCGAGGAGGCGGCATATCAGGTGTGGGCCGACGGCCTCGCGGAGCGCGCCCAGAACGTCAGCGAACCCAACCTCGCCCGGACCAGCACCGAGGTCGCCAACCTTGCCAACGAATTCACCCGCAAGCTCGCCGTTCTGCGCGCGCAATCCGAGTCGAGGGCTCCCGGCGCGCCTGCGCCGCCGGCGGCCTACGAGATGGCGGCATTGAACACCCAGATCACCGAACATCTCGCGGAGCTGTCTGACGCCTGCCCCGACTGACCGGACTACTCGAGCTACAACGGCAGCGACCGACCCCAGCTCCCCGAGAACACCACATCCTCGAGCGGTAGTCGTTGGCGGCCCTGCGCGTCGCGTTCGATGATCTCCGGCGGCGCATCGCCGTAGTCGCCGAGAGCGCCGACTGCGACCACAGCGACCGGCCGGACTCCGGCTGGAATCGCGAACACTTCGCGTGCGCCGTCGGCGTCGAACCCCGCCATCGGATGGGCGACCAGGCCACGCGATACCGCTTCGATCGTCAACTGTGCGATCGCCGCGCCCGCGTCGACGGCCGCATAGCGGGCGGTCCGGTCGTCCTCGCCCTCGTCGATACACACCATGATCAGTGCCCCCGCGGCGTGGGCGTAGCGGTTGCCGCGCTTCAGCAGCTCGGTGATCTTGGCGAAGGTCTCGTCGCCGCGCACCCCGACGATGAACCGCACGGGTTGGCGGTGCCCCCACGTCGCGGCCCAGCGCGCGGCCTCCAACACTGCGACCAGCTGCTCGGGTTCCAAGGCCGCGTCGGGGTCGAACATTCGCGGGCTCCACCGCGCGGCGAGGTGCGGATGGATCGGCACCCGGGTCTCGGCGGCTTTCTTGACCACATCCTGACGCTACCGGCGGAGTAAATGAGGTGCGCGAACCCCTTATCCTTGGTGGGATCTTGCACAACACCCGAAAGGTCTGACAGTGGCGCTCGTCGTGCAGAAGTACGGCGGATCCTCGGTGTCTGACGCCGAGCGGATCCGTCGCGTCGCCGAGCGCATCGTGGAGACCAAGAAGCAGGGCAACGACGTCGTCGTGGTGGTTTCCGCGATGGGTGACACCACCGACGACCTGCTTGACCTGGCCAGACAGGTCTGTCCCGCCCCGCCGGCGCGGGAAATGGACATGCTGCTGACCGCGGGTGAGCGCATCTCCAACGCGCTGGTCGCGATGGCCATCGACTCACTCGGTGCCCAGGCCAGGTCCTTCACCGGATCCCAGGCAGGCGTGATCACCACCGGCACCCACGGCAACGCCAAGATCATCGACGTCACACCCGGTCGGCTACGGCAGGCGCTCGACGAGGAAATGATCGTTCTGGTCGCCGGCTTCCAGGGCGTCAGCCAGGACAGCAAGGACGTCACCACGCTGGGCCGCGGCGGCTCTGACACCACCGCCGTGGCGCTGGCGGCCGCGCTGAAGGCCGACGTCTGCGAGATCTACACCGATGTCGACGGCATCTTCACCGCGGACCCGCGGATCGTGCCCAACGCCAAGCGGCTGGACACCGTCACGTTCGAGGAGATGCTCGAGCTGGCGGCGTGCGGGGCCAAGGTGTTGATGCTTCGCTGTGTGGAATACGCCCGCCGCTACGACGTTCCGATTCATGTCCGGTCGTCGTACTCGGACAAGCCCGGCACGTTCGTGACCGGATCGATAGAGGACATACCCATGGAAGACGCCATCCTGACCGGAGTCGCACACGACCGCAGCGAGGCCAAGGTGACCGTCGTCGGTCTGCCCGACGTTCCGGGCTACGCGGCGAAGGTGTTCCGCGCCGTCGCAGACGCCGATGTGAACATCGACATGGTGCTGCAGAACATCTCCAAGATCGAGGACGGCAAGACCGACATCACCTTCACCTGCTCGCGGCGACAGCGGGCCCGGCGCGGTGGAGAAGCTCACCGCGCTGCAGGACGAAATCGGCTTCACCCGGGTGCTCTACGACGATCACATCGGAAAGGTGTCGCTCGTCGGTGCCGGGATGCGCAGTCATCCCGGTGTCACGGCGCGGTTCTGCGAGGCGCTTGCCGGGGTAGGTGTGAACATCGACCTGATCTCCACGTCGGAGATCAGGATCTCGGTGCTGGTCAAGGACACCGAGCTGGACAAGGCGGTGGTGGCGTTGCACGAGGAGTTCGGCCTCGGCGGCGACGAGGAGGCAGTGGTGTACGCGGGGACGGGACGGTAGGACGGTAGATGGTCAACATCGGTGTAGTCGGCGCGACCGGGCAGGTCGGCCAGGTGATGCGCACACTGCTTGAGGAACGCGACTTCCCCACGACATCAGTGCGGTTCTTCGCCTCCGCGCGGTCGCAGGGCAAGAAGCTGGAATTCCGCGGGCAGCAGATCGAGGTCGAGGACGCAGAGACCGCCGACCCGAGCGGTCTGGACATCGCCTTGTTCTCAGCAGGCGCGACGATGTCGCGAGTACAGGCCCCGCGGTTCGCCGCCGCCGGCGCCATCGTCATCGACAATTCGTCGGCGTTCCGCAAAGACCCGGACGTGCCGCTGGTGGTCAGCGAGGTGAACTTCGAGAGAGATGTCGCGAATCGAGCTCGGTCTCTCAAGAAGGGCATCATCGCCAACCCGAACTGCACCACCATGGCCGCGATGCCGGTACTGAAGGTGCTGCACGACGAGGCGCAGTTGGTGCGCATCATCGCATCGACCTACCAGGCGGTCTCGGGCAGCGGACTGGCAGGCGTGCAGGAACTCTTCGAGCAGGCCCGCGCGGTCGTGGACGACAGTGAGCAGCTGGTGCACGACGGCGGCGCCGTTGAGTTCCCGCCGTCGAACAAGTACGTCGCGCCGATCGCGTTCAATGTGGTCCCGCTGGCCGGCTCGCTCGTCGACGATGACTCAGGTGAGACCGACGAGGACCAGAAGCTGCGCAGCGAAAGCCGCAAGATCCTCGGCATCCCAGACCTTTTCGTCAGCGGCACCTGCGTGCGGGTGCCGGTGTATACCGGCCACTCGCTGTCGATCAACGCCGAATTCGCCCGGCCGCTGTCCCCGGCTCGCGCGCGTGAACTGCTCGACGGAGCCGCGGGAGTCAAGCTGGTGGACGTACCGACGCCACTGGCCGCAGCCGGCGTCGACGAGTCACTCGTCGGCCGGATCCGGCAGGATCCCGGCGTGCCAGAAGGTCGAGGACTTGCGTTGTTCGTGTCCGGCGACAACCTGCGAAAAGGTGCTGCGCTGAACACAATTCAAATAGCCGAGCTGCTGGCCGCCGAACTGTGATCCGCGGGTGACTCCCACCCGCCGCGCAACGCTGGGCGCATTGGTGGTCGCGTGGTCGTTCAGCGCGACGACGGCCCATGCCGATCCGCCAGCGCCGATCCCTGAGCCGATCCTGCAGCCGCTCGCGCCGGGCCAGGTGCTGCGCATCGGGCCGACCGCCGGAACCGGCACGCCGACAGGGGATTACGGCATCGGCGCGACCGATCTCTGTGAGTTCATGGAGTTCCCCAGCGGCATTCTGCAGGTGTGCGGTGACAGCTTCGCAGGCCAGGGCGTCGGCTTCGGCGGCTGGTTCTCGCCGATCGCGTCTGCACGTCGAAACTGACTCGATCGACGATCCGACGGGGGTGCGCTATGTCGGCATCACCGGCACCGACAAGCCGCTGCTCGCCGAGTCGACGCCGCCGGGTTCGTCGCAACTGCCGGCCGGTGTGGTCCAGATCAACCGGGACAACTACATGATGGTTACCACCGCCAAAGATCTGCGGCCAGTGTCTTCGCGGTTGGTGAAAGCGGATCCGGCCCGGGGCAATTGGCCGACGCTGCCGAAATCGGAGCGGGACGCCGGATTCGAGGGCGGCCGCCAATCCCAGATCAGCGGGTACTACGACCCGATCCCGACGGCGGATTCGCCGACCGGCTGGGTGTACATCGTGGCCAACAACTTCGACCGCACCGGCCCGGTGGTGCTCTACCGCGCCAAGCGCGAGAGCTTCACCGACCGGGCCAGCTGGCAGGGCTGGTCGTCGGTGGTCGGACCCGACGGCGGCTGGAACAAGCCCCCGACCCCGCTGTGGCCGGACAGGGTCGGCGAGATGAGCGTTCGGCAGATCGACGGCAAGACGGTGCTCTCGTACTTCAATGCCAGCACCGGCAACATGGAGATGCGGGTGGCCGACAACCCCACCGCACTGGGCGCCGCGCCGGTCACCACCGTCGTATTCGCAAGCGAGTGGCCCGATCCCGCCGAGCATCTGCCGCCGCCCCAGGACAACCGATTGGCCCAGCCGTATGGCGGGTATATCTCGCCCGGCTCCACGCTTGACGAGCTTCGCGTGTTCATCAGTCAGTGGAATACGCTGCCGCGCGCCCAAGCGCCGTACCGGGTAATCCAATTCGCGGTGAACCCGTTCAAGCCCTGGGAAACAGGCTAATTTTCATCGGTCTTATCTGAGGAATCGTCGCTCGAGTCATCTTCGTCGCTCGAGTCGTCTTCGTCGCTCGAGTCGTCTTCGTCGGCCGAGTCGTCTTTGTCGGCCGAGTCGTCTTTGTCGGCTCGAGTCGTCTTTGTCGCTCGAGTCGTCTTTGTCGCTCGAGTCGTCTTTGTCGCTCGAGTCGTCTTCGTCGGTCGAATCAGCCTTATCTGCGTACTTAGTTAAGAGCGCGCCTAGTTCGCGGGCTTCCTCAGGTGCTAACCGCGCTTTGAACAGCCCCTCGTCGTCCTCGCTCCGCCGTTCGAGGTAAACCGCTCCGCTCTTGGCACCGACATCCCACCGGCCGCCCTCCGTGGGTCCGTCGTCCCGCTGGTCCGAACCGGCGTCACGATCTTCTGCGTTCGTCATGTCGTACAGCTTCCTGTCGGCGGCCGCTTCGTTGCGACGTTGTTGCCGGGTACCCGACGTCGAGGCACGTCAACCAGCGTTTGGGATATCCAACGCAAGAGCAGGCCCGCCACCGTAGGAACTGGTGGCGGGCCGAAACGCTGCAGGCTCCTGCGCTAGTTCTTGAACGCGTCCTTGACCTTCTCACCGGCGTCCTTGAGGTTGGATTTCGCCTGGTCGACCTTGCCCCTGTTCTCGGTGTCTTTATCCCCGGTCACCTTGCCGAGAGCCTCTTTGGCCTTGCCGCCTGCGTTATCGATCTTGTTGCTGGCCTTATCTGTGGCGCTCATGTGCGTCCCCTTCGCTTGTCTCGAGTTGCGGCTCCTCAAGGGAGCCATGAAGCGTGAGTACCGCCTGGGCGGGTATCCGAAACCCATCGTTGCTGTGAATCGCACTACCCTTGCCAGCGCCAACGTGGGGAGGCCATATGCCATTACGCCGACGTGGAGCTGGATTCCTGCGTGACAACGGCTTGCTGTTGGCCTGTTTGGCGCTGTTCGCGTTCTTCTTCGTCGGCATGATCGCGTCGGGTGCCGCGGTGTACAACCAGGAGCAGCAGGAGCACGGCTCACAGGAACAGGTCTCGGTCGTCGGCTACCTCACCACCGGGGACTTCGTCGAAGCGACGTTCGAGAACTGGGAATCCGAGTTCCTTCAGATGGGTATGTACGTCGTGCTGACTGCCTTCCTCTACCAGAAGGGTTCGTCGGAGTCGAAGCCACTCCACGAGCCGGCCCCGCAGGACGAGGATCCGCGTGACGTCACGCCGAGCCGGTGGACGCCGTGGCCGGTGCGTCATGGCGGTTGGGCGCTCAGCCTCTACGAGCACTCGCTGGCTATCGCCTTCTTCGCCCTGTTCTTCGCATCATTTGGCCTGCACGCCATCGGCGGCGCCAAGGCGTTCAACGAGGAACAGCTGCAACACGGCGAAGCCGCCATCTCGACATGGCGCTACCTCACGACGTCCCAGTTCTGGTTCGAGTCGATGCAGAACTGGCAGAGCGAGTTCATCGCCGTCGCCGCGATCGTCGGGTTCTCAATCTTCCTGCGGCAGCGCGGTTCCGCCGAATCCAAGCCGGTCGCCGAACCGCACCGTCATACCGGCGACTAATCCGCTTCCGCCTTGGGCTTTCTCGCGGCAGCCTTGGCCCTGACGCGCTGGTGCGCGGTGAGCAGCAGTCGGTCGAATGTCGAGCGTGGTGGCACGGTTTCGTCGTACTCCAAGGTGCGGACATCTGCGATCAACTGTTCCGCCAGCACGCGCAGCTTGACGTTCGTTTCCTGCGAGCGCCACTTCAGCAGGTCGAACGCGGCGTCGGACTGGATGCGATACACCAACATCAAGATGCCCTTGGCCTGTTCGATCGCGGCGCGGTTCTCGGCGATTTCGGCGATCGCTTCGGTGATGATCGCCGCGCGAACTTCCCCCGTCGGGGTGACGTCGATGTAGAAGCCCTGCGTGCCGACCACCCGTCCGGCGTTGTCGTGCAGCCGTTCACCGATGACGACGAGCTCGCGAGTCTCACCCTGCACCGTGATGATGCGGTGTCGGGTACTAAACGGCTTATGGGTTCGGATGATGTCCTCGAGCGTCGCCGCCACCTGTTCGTAGTCGTCCGGGTGCTTGTGCGACAGCACCAGCCGCGTCGTCGGGGTGACGGATTCAGGTTCATAACCGTGGATGCGCGCAACCTCGGGCGACCATTCCCACCGCTCGTCCTCGAAGTAGAAGCGGTACCAACCGAAGTGTTGCGGAGCGCCGCCAGCCAATGCCTGCTCGACGGTCGAGTCCGGGCTGATATCCCCGGGCTCAGCGGCGGCCATGATCAATTTTGGCACGGCGCTTTCATTCACAGCTGATTCATATGCAAATCAAGAGAAGCGCATCAGAACGGTTTGCATGCTCTGACCTATGAGCGAACCAACGTCGTCCCCCAACGAACCCACCACCAGCCCCGTGGCAGCCTCCTCCACCGCGCCGCCGCCACAACCCACCCATGTCGAGCGTGATCCAGAGCCGCGCCGTTCGCGGCTCACCGCGGTGGCCGCCTGGGTCGGCATAGTCGCCGGCGTCGTCTTCATCGTCGCGGTCGTCTTCTTCAGCGGATTTATTCTCGGCGCGCATTCCGGTGGCCATCGCGGCGGTCACCACGGCGGAGGGGACCGCGACTTCGGGATCACTCACCGCGGCGGACCACCGCCGATGTTCCCGATGGGACCGATGGGCCCCATGGGACCGCGGGGTGAGCGTCCCCCCTCGAACCTGGTGGACCCGGCTTCGAGCGGCCCGAATCGCCGCAGCCGTCGACGTCGGCACCCGCCCGCCCCTAGGAACCCACTCGGCATGTGCATTCCCTCGGCAATTTGGGGTACTTCCAATCTGTGTTGCGCATTTCGCGCCGCGGCCAGCCCATGACGGCCGCTACACAGTGAGGAGATCACGCGATGACCGACAAATTCGCGACGACGGATGGCGGTGCACCCGTCCCGAGTATCGAGCATTCGCTGACTGTTGGGCCCGACGGGCCGATTCTGCTGCAGGACCACTACCTGATCGAGCAGATGGCCAACTTCAACCGGGAGCGCATTCCCGAGCGGCAGCCCCATGCCAAGGGCGGCGGAGCGTTCGGCCACTTCGAGGTGACGCAGGACGTCAGTAAGTTCACCAAGGCGGCGGTGTTCCAGCCCGGCACCAAGACCGAGATGGTGGCCAGGTTCTCCACGGTGGCCGGCGAGCGCGGCAGCCCAGACACCTGGCGTGACCCGCGCGGCTTCGCGCTGAAGTTCTACACCAGCGAAGGCAACTTCGACATGGTCGGCAACAACACCCCGGTGTTCTTCGTGCGCGACCCGATGAAGTTCCAGAACTTCATCCGCAGTCAGAAGCGGATGGCCGCGAACAACCTGCGCGACCACCACATGCAGTGGGATTTCTGGACGCTGTCACCCGAGTCGGCGCACCAGGTCACCTACCTGATGGGCGACCGCGGCATCCCGAAGACCTGGCGCAACATGAACGGCTACTCCAGCCACACCTACAGCTGGCTGAACGCCGCCAATGAACTGTTCTGGGTTAAGTACCACTTCAAGACCGACCAGGGCATCGACTTCCTGACCCAGGAGGATGCCGATCGGCTCGCAGGCGAGGACGGCGACTACCACCAGCGCGACCTCTTCACGTCGATCGAGGACGGCAACTTCCCGAGCTGGACGCTGCAGGTGCAGATCATGTCGTTCGAGGATGCCAAGACCTACCGGTTCAACCCGTTCGACCTGACTAAAGTCTGGCCGCACGGCGACTACCCGCTTCACGAGGTCGGCAGGATGACGCTGAACCGCAACGTCACCGACTATCACGCCCAGATCGAGCAGGCTGCATTCGAGCCGAACAACATCGTGCCAGGCACGGGTCTGAGCCCGGACAAGATGCTGCTGGCCCGGGGGTTTTCCTACTCCGACGCGCATAGGGCCCGGCTGGGGGTGAACTACAAGCAGATTCCGGTCAACGAGCCGCATGTCGAGGTGCACGCCTACGCCAAGGACGGGGCGATGCGCATCCGCAACGCGACCGACCCGGTGTACACACCGAACTCGATGGGCGGGCCCGAGGTGGACCCGAAGCGGGCCGCCGAGGTGCACTGGGCGTCGGACGGCGACATGGTCCGTTCGGCCTACGCGCTGCGCCAGGACGACGACGATTGGGGTCAGCCCGGCACCTTGGTGCGCGAGGTGCTTGACGACGATGCGCGGGACCGCCTGGCCCACAACATCATCGGCCACGTGTCCGATGGTGTGCGCGAACCGGTGCTGTCGCGGGTGTTCGAGTACTGGAAGAACGTTGACCCGGATCTGGGCAAGAAGGTCGAGGAAGGGGTGCGCGCCGAGAAGAACGGCGCCGGCTCCTAGCCGCTCCGACCAGGCGCCCCGGTTGCTCTCAGCCCATCTGGGCGACCGGGGCGTCTTGCCGTCTGTACCCGGGCTGGCATGATCAAGCCCTATGAGCATCGAAGTCGTTTACACCGCAGAATCAACCGCGACCGGAGGTGGCCGCGACGGCCACGTGAAGTCCACCGACGGCAAGATCGATCTGGAAACCCGGCCGCCGAAGGAGATGGGCGGCAGCGGCGAGGGCGTTAACCCCGAACTGCTCTTCTCGGCCGGCTACGCCGCGTGCTTCCTCGGGGCGCTCCGCCTGGTCGCGCGCAACGAGAAGGTCGATCTCGACGACGCCACCGGCATCACCGCCCAGGTCGGCTTCGGGAAGGACTCCGAGGGCGGGTTCGGCATCAACGCAAACCTGATCGGCTATCTGCCCGGCCTCGAGCAGGGCGCGGCGGACGAGCTGATGGAGAAGGCGCACGGCGTCTGCCCCTATTCGAAGGCCACCCGGGGCAACATCGACGTCACGCTGTCGGCGAAGGTCTAGTCGCGTGCGCACCGTCGCCCTCGCAGGCGTCGGTCTGGCCGTCGGTCTGGCTGTGGCGGCGCCCGCGGACGCTCGCCCGTCGGATCCGGGGGTGGTGAACTACGCCGTGCTCGGCAAGGGGTCGGTCGGCAACATCGTCGGTGCGCCGATGCGTTTCGAGTCGACCTTCACCGACCCTTACCAGTCGTATTGGGTCGACAACCCGGCGTGCAACAACTGGGCCGACATCGGGCTACCCGAGGTGTACGCCGACCCCGACCTGGCGTCGTTCAACGGCGCGACGACGCAGGAGTCGCCGAACGACGAGACCCACCGCGTCAAGCAGGCGGTCGGCGTATTCGCCAACAACGACGCCG
Source organism: uncultured Actinomycetota bacterium (assembly GCA_963713225.1). Classification (GTDB taxonomy): domain Bacteria; phylum Actinomycetota; class Actinomycetes; order Mycobacteriales; family Mycobacteriaceae; genus Mycobacterium. The sequence continues at coordinate 416,565 of CAVQLB010000013.1, forward strand.
CGGGCCGCGCCTTCCACCGGGTCGTCGACCGCACCGTCGGCTGCTCGGGCCAGACGACGGCCATGCATCTGGACAACATGGCTACCGAGATCTGGTCGTATACCGGCGGACCGGCGACGGCCACCGACGCCGACTGGGTGAAGCAGGAGGGGGGCACGGATCGGCGCTGCTTCACCACGACGCGGCTGCGGGAGAACGTTCTGCTGCAGGCGAAAGTCTGTCAATCCGGCAACGGCGGTCCCGCGGTAAACGTCCTGGCAGGCGCGATGCAGAACACACTGGGGCAGTAACGCCGGGGCTGTTTGGGTACACGTCAGCCACGTGTCACGCGAAAATCGCGGGACTTTGTCAGTGTCATCTGGAAGATGGACTGAAGGCGGCGAGCTCCCGGACCCGAAAGGGATGGTTGGGTATGTCCCATGCCAGCACGGCCATCACGTCCGACCTGGATGAAGCACACCCAACCGACGCCGGCGAAGCGGAGCTGACCAGCGCCAACAGCGCCGCAGAGCGGATCAGCTTCAGCTGCCTGGCCGACGGTCCGGTCGGCCGGATCGGCCTGGAGATCGAAGCCCACTGCGTCGACCTCGCCGACCCGCTGCGCCGTCCCGACTGGGACGAGTTGACCGGCGGTCATCGCCGATGTGCCCGATCTGCCCGGCGGAAGCTTGATCACCGTCGAGCCCGGCGGTGCGGTGGAGCTGTCCGGGCCGCCGATGGACGACGCGGTTGCCGCGATCACGGCCATGGCCGCCGACCGGGCCGTGCTGCGCTCGAGTTTCTCCGAGGCGGGACTGGGTCTGCTGCTGCTCGGCGCCGACCCGCTGCGACCGGCCAGGCGAGTGAACCCCGGCGACCGCTATCGCGCGATGGAGCAGTTCTTCGTGGCCAGCCAGACCGGCGCCGCCGGTGCGGCGATGATGACGTCCACGGCGTCGGTACAGGTCAATCTCGAGGCCGGTCCGGAGCCGGAATGGGCGGCCCGGGTCCGGCTCGCCCACGCGCTCGGTCCGATGATGGTCGCGATCGCCGCCAGCTCGCCGCTGCTGCACGGCAAGTTCACCGGGTGGCGCAGCTCGCGCCAGTGGGTGTGGAGTCAGCTCGATTCGGCCCGGTGCGGTCCGATCCTCGGGATCGACGGCGAGGACCCGGCCAGCGACTGGGCGCGATACGCGATGAAGGCGCCCGTGATGCTCGTGCACCCCACGCCGGAAATGGACGCGGTGCCCGGTGACCAACTGGGTGCCGTTCGCCGAATGGGCCGACGGACGCGTGCTGCTCGGAGACCGCCGACCGACGGTTGCCGATCTGGACTACCACCTGACCACACTGTTCCCGCCGGTACGGCCACGTCGGTTCCTGGAGATTCGTTACCTCGACAGCGTGCCCGATGCGGTGTGGCCCGCCGTGGTCTTCACCCTCGCCACGCTGCTCGACGACGCGGGCGCTGCCGATATTGCCGCCGAAGCAACCGAGCCGGTGGCCACGGCCTGGGATCGCGCCGCGCAGCTAGGGCTGGGTGACAGGCTGCTGCGCGAGGCCGCTTGGCGCTGCGTGCAGGCGGTAGCCGAACGCGCTCCCGCCGAACTCGAGGAATCGATGCAGCAGCTGGTGCGTTCGGTCGAACAAGGACGCTGCCCGGCCGACGACTTCTCCGACCGGGTGGTCAAGAGCGGGATCGCGCCAGCGGTCACCGAACTGGCGCAAGGGGAGCTGTGACCGCACGCGAAACGCTGGCACGCAGGCTGACGAAGGCGCGCGACCGCACACTTCGACTGGTCGAATTCGACGACGCCGAACTCGGCCGTCAGTACGACCCGTTGATGAGCCCGCTGGTGTGGGACCTCGCGCACATCGGCCAGCAGGAAGAGCTCTGGCTGCTGCGGGGCGGCAATCCCGACCGGCCGGGCATGTTGGCGCCCGAAGTGGAGCGCCTCTACGACGCATTCGAGAACTCGCGGGCGAGCAGGGTCGACCTGCCGTTGCTGCCGCCGTCGGATGCTCGGGCGTATTGCGCGACGGTGCGCGAACAAGGCTCTGGATGCTCTCGACGCGCTGCCCGACGACGGCTCCGACGGCCAGGCGGCGTTCAACTTCGGGCTGGTGATCAGCCACGAGAACCAGCACGACGAAACCATGTTGCAGGCGCTGAGTCTGCGGTCGGGCCCCGCGATCCTCGATTACGGGAGTCCGCTTCCGGCCGGCAGGCCCGACGTCGCCGGCACGTCCGTGCTGGTGCCCGGTGGCCCGTTCGTTCTCGGTGTCGATGCGGTGACCGAACCGCACTCGCTGGACAACGAGCGGCCCGCCCACATCGTCGAAGTGCCGAGCTTCCGTATCGGCCGTGTCCCGGTCACCAACGGTGAATGGCTGCAGTTCATCGACGACGGCGGCTACCGGCAGTCGCGATGGTGGTCCGCGCGCGGCTGGTCACACCGCGAGCAGGCCGGGCTGACCGCACCGCAGTTCTGGAACGGCGGGGATCTTTCTGGCACCCGCACCCGCTTCGGCCACCTCGAGGACATTCCCGCCGACGAACCCGTACAGCACGTGACGTATTTCGAGGCGGAGGCCTACGCGGCCTGGGCAGGTGCGCGGCTGCCCACCGAAGTCGAGTGGGAAAAGGCCTGCGCGTGGGATCCGAAAACCGGTGAGCGCCGTCGCTTTCCGTGGGGCAGGTCCGAGGCCACCGAACACCTCGCGAACCTCGGCGGCGACGCATTGCGGCCGGCTCCGGTCGGCGCGTATCCGGCGGGCGCATCGGCGTACGGCGCGGAGCAGATGCTGGGCGACGTGTGGGAGTGGACCTCGTCGCCGCTGCGACCGTGGCCCGGTTTCACCCCGATGATCTACGAGCGCTACAGCCAACCGTTCTTCGACGGCGACTACAAGGTGCTGCGTGGCGGCTCGTGGGCGGTGGGTGCCGACATCGTGCGGCCGAGCTTCCGCAACTGGGACCACCCGATCCGGCGGCAGATCTTCAGCGGAGTCCGGCTGGCCTGGGATGTCGACGGAGCCAGTGAAGGAAATCGGGCCTGATGTGCCGTCACCTGGGCTGGCTCGGCGAGTCGCGTTCGGTGGCGTCGCTGGTGCTCGAACCCTCGTATGGCTTGTTGGTGCAGTCGTATTCGCCACGTCGGCAGAAGCACGGCCTGATGAACGCCGACGGGTGGGGCGTCGGGTTCTTCGATCACGGGGTGGCTCGGCGCTGGCGCAGCGCGGCGCCGCTGTGGGCCGACGCGTCTTTCGCGTCGGTGGCGCCGGCTCTCCACAGTGGCTGCGTGGTGGCCGCCGTGCGGTCGGCCAGCGTCGGAATGCCGATCGAGTCGTCGGCGTCGGCACCGTTCAGCGACGGGGAGTGGTTGCTCTCGCACAACGGCCTGGTGGACCGCGCGGTGCTTCCGCTCTCGTCGGCGGCCGAGTCGACCAACGACAGCGCGCTGCTGGCGGCGTTGATCTTCGAGCGCGGTCTCGACGCGCTCGGCGACACCGTCTCCGAGGTGGCCGCCGCCGACCCCAACGCAAGACTGAACATATTGGCAGCCAACGGATCTCAGCTGCGGGCCACCACTTGGGGGGACACGCTGTTCGTGCTGCGGCGAGATGACGGCGTGGTGCTGGCCAGCGAACCGTTCGACGATGATGCGGACTGGCAGGAGATCCCCGACCGCCACCTCGTCACCGTCGCCGACTCCGGCGTGGAGTTGAACCCGCTGAAAGGATCGGCATGACCCTGTCGCTGTCCAACCACCTGGCTGCGGACTCCGCTGCGCGGGCTCTGCGCCGCGATGTCTACGACGGCCTCACCCAAACCCCGAAGTCGTTGCCGCCCAAATGGTTCTACGACTCGGTGGGCAGCGACCTGTTCGACCAGATCACCCGGTTGCCGGAGTACTACCCGACCAGGGCCGAGGCCGAGATCCTTCGTGACCGCTCGGCGGAGATCGCTGCCGCGTCCGGGGCCGATACGCTGGTGGAGCTGGGTAGCGGCACGTCGGAGAAGACCAGGCAGCTTCTCAGCGCGCTTCGGGACAGCGGATCACTGCGCCGGTTCATCCCTTTCGATGTCGACGCCGGGGTGCTGCAGGCCGCCAGCGCGGCCATCCTCGACGAGTACCCGGGCATCGAGATCGACGCCGTATGTGGCGATTTCGAGGAACACCTGAGCAAGATCCCCCGCGTCGGCAGGCGCCTGGTGGCGTTCCTGGGCTCGACGATCGGCAATCTGACGCGCGGACCCAGGGGCGACTTCTTGTCGGCGCTGTCCGACACGTTGCAACCGGGAGACACCCTGCTGCTGGGCACCGACCTGGTGAAGGACCGCGACCGCCTGGTGCAGGCCTATGACGACAGCGCGGGTGTGACGGCGAGCTTCAACCGCAATGTGCTCGCCGTGGTCAACCGGGAGCTCGACGCCGACTTCGACCTGCAGGCGTTCGAGCATGTGGCCCGGTGGAACACCGCCGAGGAGCGCATCGAGATGTGGCTGCGGGCACGTGGCGCTCAGCAGGTGCGGGTCGGGGTGCTGGATCTGACCGTCGACTTCGCCGACGGCGAGGAGATGCTCACCGAGGTGTCCTGCAAGTTCCGGCCCGAGGGTGTGGCAGCGGAGCTGGCCGACGCGGGTCTGCGGCGCACACATTGGTGGACCGACCAAGCGGGAGACTTCGGCCTGTCGCTGTCGACCAAATGACAGCGGCCACTGGCGAGGAACTTGGAGCTCGCTGGCGCGCGGCTCGGCCGAAAGTCGCAGGCCTGCACCTGGACAGCGGAGCGTGCTCGCGGCAGAGCTTCGCGGTCATCGACGCCACCGCACAGCACGCCCGGCATGAGGCCGAGGTCGGCGGCTATGTCGCCGCAGCGGCGGCCGCGCCCGCGCTCGACGCAGGCCGGGCGGCGGTTGCGGCACTGACCGCGATGGCGGCCTCCGACATCGTCTACACCACCGGCTCCAACCACTCGCTGGACCTGTTGTTGGGCAGCTGGACAGGACCGCGCACGGTCGCCTGCCTGCCCGGCGAATACGGTCCGAACCTGGCGGTGATGGCGGCGAACGGCTTTGAGGTCAGCGCACTTCCGGTCGACGGAGACGGGCGATTGGCCATCGACGACGCCGCAGCTGCGTTGGCCGCGGATTTACCGGGGCTGGTACATCTGACCGCGCTCGCCAGCCACCGCGGCATCGTCCAGCCGGCCCGCGAGCTCGCCGATGTGTGCCGGGGCCTGGGAGTGCCGCTGGTGATCGACGCCGCCCAAGCCCTCGGACAAATCGACTGTGCGGTGGGCGCGGACGCGATCTACTCGTCGTCGCGCAAATGGATGGCGGGCCCGCGTGGCGTTGGCGTACTCGCGATCCAGCCCGCGCTGGCCGCGCGGCTCCGACCGCGGTTGCCACCGCCGGACTGGGACCTACCGTTCACGGTGATGGAACGGCTGGAGCACGGCGAAACCAATCTCGCTGCGCGCATAGGCCTTTCGGTGGCGCTCGGTGAGCATCTCGCCGCGGGCCCAGAGAATATCCGTGCCCGGCTGGCCGAGTTGGGGCGACTGACTCGCACCACGCTCAGCGACGTCGACGGCTGGCGGGTCGTCGAGCCCGTCGACGAGCCAACCTCGATCACGACCCTTGCGCCGACCAACGGCGCGGATCCGCAGCGGGTGCGGGCCTGGCTCATCGCCGAACGCGGCATCGTCACCACCTACGCCGAGGTACAGCGCGCACCGTTCGAGATGGCCGCGCCGGTGCTGCGGGCATCCCCGCATGTCGACACCACGGCCGCCGACCTGGACGTGTTCGCCGAAGCACTGGCCGCCGCGACCGCCGAGGTATGACGGCAGCCCGAGGTCAACGCGCACCCTTTTGCACCGACATCGTCGCGCTGTACTCGTCGAGGGCAATCGACTCATCGGGCGTCCGCGGGTAAGGGCCGAGCGATTTCAGCGAGATCGTGTAGTCGTCAACATCGACATTCTGCACATTCTGGCCAGGTGCGGGGTTGGTGTTGAAATCCACTGTCGTAGAAGGACTCCCCGGCGGCTCGACGAGGGCGGCAATTCGCGCCTGCCCGGTCCAGAAGCATTCGACCTCGGTCGGACAGCGTGAATCTTCGAGCACCTCGGTGAATCGCAGTCGCAGGTTCTCGCCGCTGATCACCGCCTCCTGCCCGCCGCGGAGGGTGAACTCCTGGTTCAGGGCGAATTCGACAGGATCGGCTTTCGCTTCGCGGGTGACCTGACAACCCACCATGGCGACGGCCAGCGCAACCAACAGCCATAGCCGCCTCACAATGCGTCGTCCCATGTGTGGACGGGCTCATTGCTGTGCATCCGTTCGCAATACAGGTGAAGCATCTCAGCGAGCGCCTCTGGCCGGGTCATACCGCGCTCTTGCAGCGCGCGCACCGTCGCCACCTGCCAGACGGAGCCGTTGCGGCCCGTCTTGGCGCGGCCTTCGATGACGCCGAGATACCGATCGACCACGTCGGCGGCAACCCCCCAGCTCCGCAGGCCATCTCGTGCCATCGGCAGCAGGACGCGCAACACCAGTTCGTCGGGTGTCACCTCGCCCAGGGCCGGCCAGTACAGCCTTGCGTCCATTCCATGCTGTGCTGCCTGCAGGAAATTCTGGTGCGCCGCAGCGAAACTCATCTTGGTCCATAACGGGCGCTCCTCTTCGGAGAGGGTCCGTAGCACCCCGTAGTAGAACGCCGAGTTGGCCATCATGTCGACAACGGTGGGCCCGGCGGGCAGCACGCGGTTCTCCACCCTCAGGTGTGGCCTGCCGTCAACGACGTCGTACACCGGCCGGTTCCACCGGTAGATCGTGCCGTTGTGCAGCCGCAGCTCCGGCAGCCGCGGTGTGCGCCCTTCGGCCAGCTCGGCGACCGGGTCCTCGTCGGACAGCTCGGGAAGCAGCGACGGGAAGTACCGCACGTTCTCCTCGAAAAGGTCGAAGATCGACGTGATCCAGCGTTCCCCGAACCAGACTCTGGGCCGGACGCCCTGCGCTCTGAGCTCGTCGGGCCGGGTGTCGGTGGCCTGGGCGAACAGTTCGATCCGGGTCTCCGACCACAGCTCGTGCCCGAAGAAGTAGGGCGAATTGGCGCCCAGCGCCAGCTGCGGGCCTGCCAGCACCTGTGCCGCATTCCAATTCTTGGCGAAGTCTTCGGGTGACACCTGCAGGTGCAGTTGCATACTGGTGCAGGCAGATTCGGGCGCGATGGACGCTGTTTGCAGGCTGAGCCGCTCCGGGCCTGCGATGTCGATCATGATGTCTTCGCCACGCGCGGTGAAAATGGAATCATTGAGCGCCTGATAGCGGGTCGACTCGCTCATCCAACCGGCGGAGAGGTGCTCGGGCATCAGCGTCGGGAGGATCCCGATCATCACGATGTGGGCGCCGTCGGTATTGGCCTTCGACTCCGCGGCGTTCAGGCTGGCCCGAACGTCGGACTCCAGCTCGAGCGCCGCCCGGCCTGGCAACGGTCGCGGCGGAACGTTGAATTCGATGTTGTAGGCGCCCAATTCGGTTTGATACGCGGGGTCGGCGATCGAGGCAAGCACTTCCTGGTTGCTCATCGCCGGCTGATAGCCGGCGTCGACGAGGTTGCACTCGATTTCCATACCGGTCAGCGGGCGCTCGAACTCGAAACTGGACCGCGTCAGCATCGTTTCGAAGACATCCAGGCATAGCTGGACCTTGCGCCGGTACTCGCGACGGTGCGCGCGACTGAAGTCCGTCTGCTTCACCTCTTCGCCCACAAAGCCGATGCAACAGGCTCGCTGACGCATGCGCAAGGAAATCGGGCATAAATCGCCATCGGTTTGCCGGCGGTGAGGTGGTGACAACACCAGTACGGTCGAAGTTGTCGTCAACCATCGACAGGGAGTCTGAAATGACTGAATCCGAACCCACCACTGCACCGCAGGCACCGGCCGCCCCGACGCCGTTGCCGCTCGCACCGCCGCCCCCGCACAACGTCGGCTGGGCTGTCGCTGCCGCGCTGTTCTTCTGGCCGCTCTCGTTCTCGGCATTCACCCATGCATTCAACGTGTATCCGCTGTGGGCGTCGGGTAATTACGCAGGCGCGCAGTACGCATCCGATCGGGTGCGGAGGCTGGGCCAGCTTTCACTGTGGGTCGCCGGCGGCCTGCTGCTGCTGTTTGCCATCCTGTACGCAATCTTCCTGATGGTGTTGATCTCCCAGGGCGGGGACGACTGGGGGCACCACCACCGCATGATGGATTAGGCGCGCCTGGCCACCGCGACCTGCGGGCTGATCAGACCGCCGCGCAACTGGATGTCGATCGCCGGGTCGGCGTGTGCCGCCAGTGCGCGCAGCGCCGACGGGCTGTAGGTGCGCAGTGAGCTGATCACGCCGTCGTGCACGAACGGCAACCACGGCGCGAAGGGCAGCATGGTCGCCAGGCGCAGGAGGTGCAGAGGTGACGGCGGCCGCGGCAGGTCGATGATCAGCAGCTTCGTGGCCGCCCGGGTGCCCTCGGCGAGCGCCTGCGACGCCAGCGACGGCGGCAGGTGGTGAAACGACAGCACGAAAACTGCAAGGTCGAAGTGCCGATCTGGGGCGTCGATGGCCGTCGCATCCATTTCGCGCACCGATGCGCGCGGATCAGTGCCGAGATCGCCTGCGTCGATCGCCTTCACCGATGCCGTCTCGACATCGGTGACCGTGACCTCGGCGGTGGGATGCCATTCGAGCAGCTTGCGAGAGAGGGCGCCGTGGCCGGCCCCGAGCTCGAGGATCTTGGGATCGGGCACGACAGCCACTTCGTCGAGCGCGATTCGCGCGAACTTCTCGGTCTGGCCGAACGCCTCGCCGGTCCACTCCAGCGCTCGGAGCACACTGCGCTTCTTTTCCTCGTCGACGTCGTCGCGGTCGAGGTACTCGAGGCGGTCGGTCTGCAGCAGCCGGTCCACGCAGGAGGCGTCTGGCCCGCCTCGGGGCATGCGGTCAATGTCGACGATCTCGCTAGGCATGTAGTTCATGATGGACGACTGGAGCCGTCAGGAGGGGAGCAGTAAGTTGGCCGACTTCGTCGCCGCGATCGACCAGGGCACCACCAGCACCCGATGCATGATCTTCGACCACGACGGCGCCGAGGTCGGGCGCCATCAGCTCGAGCACGAGCAGATTCTGCCCAAGGCGGGCTGGGTCGAGCACAATCCGGTCGAGATCTGGGAACGAACCGCATCGGTGGTGACGTCGGCGCTGAACTCGACGAAGCTGTCGGCCGGCGACCTTGCCGCGCTGGGCATCACGAATCAGCGGGAGACCGCGCTGGTGTGGAACAAGAACACCGGGCGTCCGTACTACAACGCGATCGTGTGGCAGGACACCCGCACCGACCGCATCGCCTCGGCGCTGGACCGTGACGAGCGCGGCGACGTGATCAGGCGCAAGGCCGGTCTGCCGCCTGCGACGTACTTCTCCGGCGGCAAGGTGCAGTGGATCCTGGAGAACGTCGACGGCGTTCGGGAGGATGCCGAGAAGGGCGACGCGATCTTCGGTAACCCCGACACCTGGGTGGTGTGGAACCTCACCGGCGGTCCGCGCGGCGGCGTGCACGTCACCGATGTCACCAACGCCAGCCGAACCATGCTGATGAACCTCGAGACGCTGGACTGGGACGACGAACTGCTGTCGTTCTTCGGCATCCCGCGACAGATGCTGCCCGAGATCAAACCGTCGTCGTATCAACAGTCCTACGGCGTCACCCGCGACGACGGGCCGCTGAGTGGGCAGGTGCCGTTGACCGGAATCCTGGGCGACCAACAGGCCGCGATGGTCGGGCAGGTGTGCCTGAATGCCGGCGAGGCCAAGAACACCTACGGCACCGGCAACTTCCTGCTACTCAACACCGGCGAGAAGATCGTGCGTTCCGAGAACGGCCTGCTGACGACGGTGTGCTACCAGTTCGGCGGCGCCAAACCCGTTTACGCGCTTGAGGGTTCGATCGCGGTCACCGGTTCGGCCGTGCAGTGGCTGCGCGACCAGTTGGGCATCATCAGCGGCGCGGCGCAGAGCGAATCGCTGGCGCGACAGGTCGACGACAACGGCGGGGTCTACTTCGTGCCCGCCTTCTCCGGGCTGTTCGCGCCGTACTGGCGATCCGACGCCCGCGGGGCAATCGTCGGGCTGTCCCGGTTCAACACCAACGCCCATGTGGCGCGGGCGACCCTGGAGGCGATCTGCTATCAGAGCCGCGACGTCGTCGACGCGATGGAGGCCGACTCGGGAGTGCACCTGGAGGTGCTCAAGGTCGACGGCGGCATCACCGCCAACGACCTGTGCATGCAGATCCAGGCCGACGTGCTCGGCGTCGACGTGGTCAAGCCCGTGGTCGCCGAAACCACCGCGTTGGGCGCCGCATACGCCGCGGGGCTGGCGGTCGGCTTCTGGGAGAACGCCGACGACCTGCGGTCCAATTGGCAGGAGGACAAGCGGTGGAGTCCGAACTGGAGTGAGGACGAACGCGCCGCCGGCTACGCAGGTTGGCAGAAGGCCGTGCAGCGCACGCTCGACTGGGTCGACGTCGAGTGATTTCGGCGTGGCTGGTTGCGCTCAGCGCGACCCAGCACGCCGAAATCGCAATTAGGCGCCCGCGTCGTCGAGCTGGCGCTTGGTCTCTGCATCCAGTTCGACGTCGGCGACGGCCGTGTTCTCGTCGAGATGCTTGACCGATGAGGTTCCGGGGATCAACAGCACGTTGGGTGCGATCGACAGTGTCCACGCGAGCGCGATCTGCGCCGGGGTGCGCCCGAGCTTGGCTGCCTCGCGTTGAACCGCAGGGTGGCCGAGGACAGGGTTGTCCGGAACGAAGGCCGAGCCGAGCGGGAAGAACGGTACGAACGCGATGTCGTGCTCGACGCATGCGTCGAGCACCGGCTGGGAGGTCCGGTCGACGAGGTTGTAGGCGTTCTGCACGCACACGATCTCGGTGCGATCCAGTGCGATGGTCAAGTGGTCGAGAACAACGCTGCTCAAGCCGATCCCGCCGATCAAGCCTTCGTCGCGAGCGTTGATCATCGCGGTGAGCTGGCGGTCGAACAGCTCGCGGTTGACGGCGGCGGGAGCGTTCGGGTCGGCGTCGGCGTCATGCACCCGGAGGTTGACCGCGGCCAGGCGGTCGGTCCCCAGGGTGCGCAGGTTCTCCTCGATGCTGGCCCGTAGGTCGTCGGGCTCTTGTGCGGGAAGCCACGCCCCGTCGTCATCGCGGCGCGCACCGACCTTGCTGACCAGGGCCAGGTCGGCGGGGTAGGGATGCAGTGCCTCGCGAATGAGTTCGTTGGCGACGTTGGGGCCGTAGAACTGCGCGGTGTCGATGTGGTTGATACCGAGGTCGATCGTGCGCCGCAGCACGGCAATTGCTTCGTCGTGATCGCGCGGTGGACCGAGCACGCCCGGCCCGGGCAACTGCATGGCGCCGTAACCGACGCGCCCGACGTGGAAGGAGCCCAGCGGGAAGGTTTGCATATTCAATGCGTACACCTGTCCCGCCGGGCTTATTCCGTCTGGATCTGTACTACTCGGTTTCCCCGAGGATGTTGTACACCTCGCGGCGGGCACCGTTGATGATGTCGACGATGCGCTGCTGCTGCTCCTCGGATGCGGTGAAGGCGGACTGCCCGACCGCTCCGACCAGCTGGCCGAGCGCGGTATGCAGGTTGACCTGACCGGGGTCGACGCCATCGGCGATCTCCTCCCACGGCGGGGTCTCAACCTTCTCGGCCGCGGCGCGGCCGACTTCGGTCAACTCGAAAAGCCGCTTGCTGCCTTCACTTTCGGTGCCGACAATGAGGCCCTCGTCGACCAGCAGCTGAAGGGTCGGGTAGACCGATCCCGGGCTTGGACGCCACAGGCCGCCGCTGCGTTCGGAGATCTCCTGGATCATCTCGTAGCCGTGCATCGCACGATCGGAGAGCAGAACCAGGATGGCGGCGCGCACGTCGCCGCGCTTACCGCGTCGACCTCCGCCGCGACGGCCGCGTGGGCCGCCGAAACCGAATCCCCCGCGGGGGTCGAAGCCGAAGCCGCCGCGGCCGGGGCCGAAGTTGAAGCCGGCCTGAAAGCCGGGGCCGAAGGCGCCGTGCTGGTCGGTGCCGTGCTCGCGAATGTGTTCGCGGAACTCGCGACGGGCCTGCCGTCGCTGCTCGTGAAGGGCCCGGCGCTGATGCGGTCCGAACCCGAAACCACCAGGTGGTGGTGTGAACGGGTCGTTCATGGTGAAAGTCCTTATCTTCGTCAGGAAACGCCCTACGCGCTTCCGATACGTCAACGATATATCGGAAACTATCGTGATGCAACGTCGAGTGGCGTGACCGTCGCCACGACGATCACGCCACCAACGCGTTGGAGGTGCTCAGTAGACGGGATTGAAATAGTCAACGCCGCCGACGGGGCATTCGACCTTCGCTTTCCATGTCGTCCCAGTCTGGATGCCCGGGAACCAGAGGTTGTGGCCTTGGTTCGCCTGCAGATAGAACGGAACCTTGTACACCGGCAAGGGCTTCACAGTCGTCCATCCAAACCACGGTTCGGCACTGTAAAGGCACAAGCCTTCGCTGCCCGTCGACTGGATTTCGACCGTAACGCCCACCGCGTCACTGGTCGTGTTGAGCGTGGTCGCCGCCTGCGCGGTCCCCGCTCCGGTGAAGAGGAACGCCGGAAGTGCGGCGGCCACGACGGCCGCTCCGACTGCAGCGATCGCGGACTTCTTGCGGGGATGGATGGTGGTCATTTCGTGCTCCCTTTTGTGATGGTCGCGGCCCCCGATGGGTCGCTCTCACAGGTAGGAGCAATGGCGCACCCCGCGCCTTACAGTTTTTCTTCAGATCTTTTGTACCCGGCGGCGAGCACCGGCTGCGACGGTCACGTCGACGGAGAGGAACTCGCCGATCGCGTACGCCGCCGGCCAGTCGTCCGCGCTGACCGCTCGCGCAAGGTCTTCCACCAGGGGACTTCGCACACCCAACTCGGCGAGCCATGAGGAGACGACGGTCGGGATCTCGCTACAGGGCACGTCCGCCGTGCGCCCTTCGTGCAGGCGATGAGTGATCCGGTAGATCGGTCGGGCCGCTGCAAACTGTCGGTACATGCACGGTATTCGGCGACCTCGGACCGATGGATGGGTCTACTTCTTGCGGCGCCGGTCGAGTTCGTCGACGACCCAGCGGGCCCATTCGGCTTCCATCGCGTAGCGGCGAAGGCCGTACTCCAGCGCCGCGCGGCCGAAGAACAGGCTGTCGCCGTCGGTCCAGTCGATGGAGTCACGTATCTCCTCGTACTGACCGACCATCGCGTCGGCCTCTTCCGCGACCGCGACCATGTGCTTGCGTGCCTGCTCGGGCGCGACCGCGCCGAGCAGGAAGACCCGCAACAGCGCGGTATCCCGCAGTGGGGGATCGTTCTCGGGGCTCATCACCCAGCGGCGCAGTTCCTCGCGTCCGGCCGGCATGATGCGGTATTCCTTGCGGCCCCGTGGCCCGACGTCGGCCACCTCGATCAACCGATCGTCGGCGAGCTTGTTGAGCTCGCCGTACAGCTGGCTCTGGGTCGCCGACCACACGTTGCCCATCGACTTCTCGAATGTCTTCAGCAGGTCGTAGCCGCTACCCGGTTGTCGGGCCAGCAGTCCGAGCGCCGCCATCCGCAAGCTCACGAGCAGATCGTACATCTCACTCTTGACATGTCACTAATGACATGTCAGATTAGACCCGTCAACTCGGAGGAGATTCGCATGACCGACACCACCACTACGGGTACCTCAGCCATCTTCGGCACTGACGACTTCTTTCGGCGCGACAACTACGCGCCGGTCGCCGATGAACTCACCGAGTTCGACCTGCCTGTGGAGGGCGCCATCCCAGCCGAACTCGACGGCTGGTACCTGCGGAACGGGCCCAACCCGCGGGTGGCGACCGGGCACTGGTTCACCGGTGACGGGATGATTCACGGCATACGGATCGAGGGTGGACGCGCCGCCTGGTACCGCAACCGCTGGGTCCGTACCGAGAGCTTCGAGAACAGCTTCCCGATCTACAACGCCGACGGCACCCGCAACCTGCATTCCAGTGTCGCCAACACGCACGTGGTCAACCACGCGGGCAAGACGCTGGCGTTGGTCGAGTCGTCACTGCCGTACGAGATCACCAATGATCTGGAAACGTTGGGCGCCTACGACTTCGGCGGCAAGCTGGCCGACTCGATGACCGCGCACCCGAAGATCTGCCCGACCACCGGTGAACTGCACTTCTTCGGCTACGGAAACATTTTCGCGCCGCATGTCACCTATCACCGCGCCGACGCCAACGGCGAGTTGACCGTCAACCGGCCGCTCGACGTCCCTGCGCTGACGATGATGCACGACTTCGCCCTGACCGCCGAGCACGTCATCTTCATGGACCTGCCGATCGTGTTCGATCTGGAGCTGGCCATGACGCCGGGCCGCGACATGCCCTACCGCTGGGACGACAACTACGGCGCCCGGCTCGGCGTGCTGCGTCGCGACGATCCGTTCGGCGAGGTGCGCTGGTTCGGGATCGATCCGTGCTACGTGTTCCACGTCGCCAATGCCTATGACAATGGCAATTCGATTGTGCTGCAGGCGGTCCGATACCCGGACCTGTGGCGCGGCACCACTGGGTTCGAGACCGACGGTGTGCTGTGGAGCTGGACGATCGACCTGCAGACCGGCACCGTGACCGAACGTCAGCAAGACGATCGCGCCATCGAGTTTCCGCGCATCGACGATCGGCTTGCCGGACTGCACGCCCGCTACGCCGTCTCCGTCGGTGTGAACGAGCTGGTGCGCTACGACCTGAACACCGGCAGCGCCGTCGAGCACAGGTTCGGCACTGCGAAGTCGCCGGGCCGCCCGGGCGAGGCAGTGTTCGTACCGTCGACGACCGGGCCGGCCGACGAAGACAACGGCTGGTACCTCGGATACGTCTACGACCCGGCACGCGACGGCAGCGACCTGATCATCATCGACGCGTCCGACTTCGCGGGTAGCCCCGTGGCGAGAATCGAGCTGCCGCACCGGGTTCCGTACGGGTTCCACGGAAATTGGATCGGCGCCTGACGCTCAGGCCGGATACGCAGCGGTGGCGCGGTGGATGTTCGGGCTGACGCCATAGGCCCGTTTGAATGCGCTGCTCAATGCGAACGGCGTGCTGTAGCCGACCTGGCGAGCGACAGCCGCGATCGTTGCGTCGCTGGACCGCAGCAGGTCGGCCGCCAGCGCCAGCCGCCAGCCGGTCAGGAACGCGATCGGTGGCTCGCCGACGAGCTCGGTGAATCGGCGGGCGAACACAGCACGCGAAGAGCCAACGGCTGCAGCCAGATTCGCCACCGTCCAGGGATGCGCGGGATTGTTGTAGATCAACCGGAGCGCAGGTCCGACGACAGGATCATGTTCGGCCTGCCACCACGCAGGCGCGTTGTCCTCGCGGTCAAACCAGGCGCGTAGCACCGCGATCAGTAGAACGTCGAGCAATCGGTCGAGGTACGCCTCCTGTCCCGATCCGTCGCGACCGGCCTCCACGGCCAGCAGATCGACCAGCGGCGTGTCCCAGTCCTGTGCACGCAAAACCAACACGGTCGGTAGGGCATCGAGCAGGCGGGCACTGACCTCGCTGTGCCCCTCGTACGCGCAAATGATCGAGCGGTCAGACCCGCTGGCGCTATTGCCCCAAGTCCGCACCCCGAGCGACATCTCGAAGTGGAGATCGTCACCGGACAGCGTGGTGCAGCGGTTGCCGGGATGGATGACGATCGTGGGCTCGGTGGCGGGATCGTCGGCGAAGAGGTAGTGCTCGGTGCCGCGGGTGAGGGCGACGTCGCCTGCATTCAGCCACACGGTTCCGGTGCTGTCACCGACAATGGCCGCCCTGCCGTGGGTTTGGCAGATCAAGGTCAGCGGTGCGTCGTCTTGAATCCGCATCGACCACGGCGGGTCCAGCATCATCCGCAACACGAACGCGCCCCGCGCGCGCACCCCGTCGAGCAATCCGACCACGGCGTCCACGCCCGGGAGCCTATCGTCGCCGGTACGCGGCGAGGAATACGTCGACGCCGGACCGGGCGTAGGCGTCGACGTCGACGTCGGTCAACACCTGGCGCGCACCGTCGAACAAAGCCTGGTCGATCGGCCTACCCACGATGAGGAACGCGAAATGCTCGGCGGCAAGCGCGGATTGGGGGGCGTTCAGCACACCGCGGTCGTGCAGCCGCTCGAAAGCATCGGCGAGTGCAGTGAGCGTGCGCAGCGGTGCGTGTTCGTAGTACAGCCGCGCGAGCTCGGGCAGCCGGTTGGCCTCGCCGATCACCAGCCGCCGCAGCTGCACGACGGACTCCTGCAACACCGTGCGTAGGTAGTCACCTGCGAGCGCCACCAGATCGGCTTCGACGTCGTCGCTTTCGGGCAGCGCGTCGATCCGGTCCCGGATGGATCCGGCGGCACTGTCCAGCGCGTCGGTGACGATTGCGAACAGCAGTTCGCGTTTCTCGCCGAAATGCTTGTAGACGGTCTGCTTTGATACCGCGGCGGTCGCGGCGACCTGGTCCATGCTGGTGCCCTGGTAGCCGTTGCTCAAGAACAGCTCCTGGCCGGCCGACAGGATCGTCTGCCGCTTGCGCGCGGATCGCCCGGGCAGCGCCGTCTCCGTCATGTCGGCATCCACTCCATCCCGCAACAGTACTAGACAGTCTAGTCTACTTCGGCGTTACAGTACTGTACCGTCTAGTTCCGTCTGGAGGGGAAGGCTCGCCATGACCACCACACCGTGTCCGCCGCTGGCGGACCGCATCACCAAGTCGCTGCTCGGGTACGGGGTCATCGCCGGGCCGATCTATGTGGTCGCGGTAGCCGCGCAGGCGGCGACCCGAAACGGCTTTGATCCGACGCGGCACGCAGCCAGCCAGCTCGCCAACGGCGACCTCGGCTGGATTCAGATCGCAACCTTCCTGATCACGGGCGCGATGACGGTCGCCGCGGCCGTCGGCATCCGTCGTGCGCTCGGCGCCGGGCGGTCCTCAGCGTGGGCGTCGGGTCTGATCGGCGGTTTCGGCGCCGGTCTCGTGGTCGCGGGCGTCTTCCGAGCGGATCCGTCCGACGGTTTCCCGCCCGGCACACCCGCCGGAATCGGCGAGCCGTCGTGGCACGGGATGGTCCATTTCGCGGTGGCCGGCGTCGGGTTCATCTGCCTCGTCGCGGCCTGCTTCGTCCTCGCCGCTCGTTTCGCCCGCAACGGCGAATCCGGGTGGGCCTGGTTCTCCCGGGCCACCGGCGGACTCTTCGCCGTCAGCTTCGTCGCGCTGTCATCCGGCGCCGGCGGCACCGCCGCGATTCTGCTGTTCACCGCGGCGGTCGTGTTGGCCTGGGCGTGGCTGACGGCGGTTTCGGTCAAGCTCTACCGAGCGGTCGGCCCTACGTAGACGAACGCGTATGCGGTCGGGACGATCGGCGATGGATCGTCCCGTCGGGGACCGGTTGAGTTGTCCTCATGAACATGAGTCCCTTCGTCATCCTGACCACCGTCGCCGCGATCGCCAGCGCCGCAGCAGCCGGAATGATGTATGTCTTCTCCACCTTCGTGATGCGCGGGCTGGATCGCACCGGACCGGTCAACGCGATCACCGCGATGCGAGGCATCAACGTCGAGGCGAACTCCAATGCGCCATTCCTGCTCGCCTACCTGGGCGCGGCACTGCTCGCCGCGGCGGTCGGTGTCGTCGCCGTGATTCAGATGCGGCAGCCCGGCAGTGGCTGGCTGCTGGCCGGCGCGATCTTCGGTGTGCTCGCCGCAATCATCACCATCGCCTTCAACGTGCCACTGAACAACCACCTCGACACCGTGGACCCCACCACCGTCTCCGTCGCCGATGCCGCGCGCGAATGGCAGGCGTACTTCTCGACGTGGACGGCGTGGAACCACGCCCGCACCGTCACGGCGATCATCGCGTCCGCCCTGATGCTGATCGGGCTCCGCTATCGCTGACCCGGACCGATCATGCGGCCGCGCATGCTTGACTGCAGAGCATGCGCGACCGCATGTTCGGCAGTCTGATTGTCGGTGCTCTGGTCTGCAGTGCGGCAAGCGGCGGTGTTGCGTATGCCTTCGGTACGTCGGTGGTTCCCGGTCTCGACCGCACAGATCCGGTCACGGCCGTCACCGCGATGGGCGGGATCATCACCGAGGCGCAGTCGAACCCGGCGTTCGTTCTGCTGCTCGCCGTCACCGCCGTGCTCGCGCTGGTGGTCGGTGTCCTCGCCGCACGCCGCCTGCATCAACCCGGTGGCACCACCCTGTTGGCCGGCGCGGGATTCACACTGCTCGCCGGGATCGTCACGCTGGTGTTCAACGTGCCCCTCAATGGCCGGCTGAACGCGAACGACCTCACGTCGCTAACACCTGCCGATGCCGCACGGGGATGGCAGGCGTACATCGAGCCGTGGTTGGTGTGGAACGCCGTCCGATGCGTCGCCGGTCTGGTAGGCGCGGCGCTCTTCGCCGTCGGCCTGTGGCGGCTAGCTCGGGGGCGCGAAACCGCCGCCGTCGGATGACGCAGGCGGTGTGACCGGCTGCGGATACACAGACGGGCCGGGTTGTGGGGGCGCCCACTGGGGAGGTCCACCCCACTGCTGGGGTGGCGGCGTCGCGGGCACCGGCCGCAACCGTCCGAGCTCCCGTCGGTGCCGTTCGGCGAGCACCGCGGCGAGCACGTACTGCGGGGGAACGCCGGGCGGCGGGGGCGGAGAAATCCGCGATACCACGTCGCCGGCGATGCGGTACGCCATCTGATCGCGAATCCGGGGATCCAATTGCGATGCCCGAGAGAGGAACTGGCGGGCCAACTCGGCCTGCTCGGACGCCGAGCCCGGACAGTTGCAGAGACGATGCCCACCATGCCAGGGAGGGCGGCATCACCGGCGGTGGCGGGAGCTTCGGCCCGCGCTCACTGATCACCACGGTGCCGGCGAACACGTCGCCAATCCGTTTGCCCTTTGGCGACAGCAGGCTGCAGAAAACCGCGGGTCCGCCGAAGAACATCCAGATCTCCACCACTGACGACAAAGCGCGAAAAAGTGCCTGACGGAAGCGTTCCGGGCCGCCGTCGTCGGAAACCACCCGGAGCCCGAGCGCCATCTTGCCCAGCGTCCTGCCCCGTGTCGCGCTCTCGAACACCAGCGGATAGCCGACGATCGTCAGGATGGTGAAGATGACCAGCACCGCACCGGACAACGCGGGATCGAACTGGGTCAGAGTCGCCGCCCACAGCATCACGCCGGCCATATAGCCGATAAAGATCACCGCGACATCGATCAGTGTCGCCAGCGCCCGGACCGGCAGTTGGGCGATCTGCACGTCGAGGACGACGGCGTCCCCGGTCACCACCTGTTCTGCCTGGCCGACCATAACCGTCAACGCTACTAGGATTTGCCAGGTGGATGTCGACGCGTTCGTGCTCGCGCACCGCCCGACGTGGAACCGTCTCGAGGAGCTGGTCAAGCGGCGCAAGCGGCTGACCGGCGCGGAGGTCGACGAACTGGTCGAGCTTTATCAGCGGGTGTCGACGCATTTGTCGATGGTCCGGACGGCGTCGAGCGATTCGGTGCTGGTGGGTCGGTTGTCGTCGCTGGTGGCTCAGGCCCGGTCGGCGGTCACCAGCGCGCATGCGCCACTGTGGAGCCAGTTCATCCGGTTCTGGACGGTGTCTTTCCCCGTTGTCGCCTACCGGGCGTGGCGGTGGTGGCTCGCCACGGCGGTGGCGTTCTTCGTCGTCACCATCGTCATTGCGATGTGGGTGGCAGGCAATCCGGAAGTGCAGGCAACCCTCGGAACACCCAGTGAGATAGACCAATTGGTCAACCACGAGTTCGCCGACTATTACCGCGAGCATCCGGCGGGATCGTTCGCGTTGCAGGTGTGGACCAACAACTTCTGGGTTACCTGGCAGTGCATCGGGTTTGCGCTCCTGCTCGGCATACCCATCCCCTACGTTCTGTTTCAGAACGCCGCCAACCTCGGCCTCATTGCGGGCCTGATGTTCAACGCGGGCAAGGGCGACATCATGCTCGGCCTCCTCGCCCCGCACGGGCTGATCGAGCTGACCGCGGTGTTCCTGGCCGGTGCGGTCGGCATGCGGCTTGGCTGGACGGTGATCTCACCGGGCAACCGGCCCCGCGGCCAAGCGCTGGCCGAGCAGGGCAGGGCAGTCGCGTCGGTGGCGGTCGGACTGGTGGTCGTGCTGTTGATCGCCGGACTGATCGAGGCCTTCGTTACGCCATCGCCGTTGCCGACCTTCGCGCGGATCGCTATCGGCGTCCTCGCCGAAGCCGGCTTCCTTGCCTACGTGATTCACTTCGGCCGCAAAGCCGCTGCGGTCGGGGAGACCGGCGATGTGGACGACGCGCCGGACTTCGTGCCGACGCGCTGACACCTAGAGCCGGCCGCTGGCCTTCATGGCCAAGTAGTGGTCGGCCAGCGCGGGGGCCAACTCCTCCGGTGGTGCGTCGACGACGTCGACCCCGTTGCGGCGCAGCCGCGCTGCGATGCTCCGCCGGTCGTTGCGGGCCCGTTCGGCGGCCGCCGCGTCATACACCTGCGCGGCGTCGGCGCGCCCGGCGGCGAGTCGGTCGACGCGAGGGTCGGCGACAGCGGCGAGCAGCACCTGGTGCTTGGCCGACAGCTGCGGCAACACTGTCATCAAACCCTCGTCGAGCGCCGATGCGTTCAGGTCGGTCATCAGCACCACCAGCGCGCGCCGCCGGACCCGGCGGTGCACGGCGGACACGATCGCGGTGGCGTCCGACTCCACCAGCGCCGGTTGCAGCGGGGCCATCGCCTGCACCAACTGTGCGAGCAGCTCGGTGCGCGACGCGTTGAAAACGCCCGCGCGGCTCACCCGGTCGTGGGCGAGGAAGTCGACATGGTCGCCTGCCCGCGACGCCAACGCGGCCAACAGCAGAGCTGCGTCCATCGACCAGTCCAACCGCGGCCAACCGCCGGGGTCGGCGGCGGTGGGGTCGACGCCGACGCGGCCCGCCGAGGTGCGGCCGGTGTCGAGAACGATGACCACCCGGCGGTCACGCTCGGGCCGCCAGGTGCGCACCACGACGTCGGCACGGCGTGCGGTGGCACGCCAGTCGATGGACCGGACGTCGTCGCCGATGACGTACTCACGCAGAGAGTCGAATTCGGTGCCCTGGCCGCGGATCAGCACGGGCACCATGCCGTCCAGCTCGCGCAGCTTGGCCAGTCGCGACGGCAGATGTTTACGCGACAGGAACGGCGGCAGAATACGGATCTGCCACGGCACGCGATGTGAACTCTGCCTGCCGGCAAGGCCGAGTGGTCCAATCGAACGCGCGGTGACCACCGCCGACTGCTGGTCGCCGCGACGTACCGGCCGCAGCAAGGTATCCACCCGAATCTGCTGCCCTGCAGCGATATCCAGCGCATGGGTGCGCGGCTCGGCCCGCGCGCTGGGCGGCCAGGCGTCGCGTACTTGGCCGCCGAAGCGTCGCCGGCCGGCATTCTCGATCGTCAGCTCAGCCGTGACGGGCTGACCCAGTCGTGCCGTGGTGTCCCCGGACCGGGTGAACCGTAGCTGACGGGTACCGGCGGCCAACGACACATCCACCGCGACCGCAGCAGCCAATAGGCCGAGCAGGACGGCGAACGCCGTTGCAGGCCAGGGCGATAGCGCGATCGGCAGGACACAGATCAGCGCCACCAGCCCGGTACGGCCGGTGACGATCACTATCGAGGCACCGGGACGGCGGCCAGGATGCCGTCGAGCACACCGTCGGGATTGGCACCCTCCAGTTCGGCCTCCGGCCGCAGCGCCACCCGGTGACGCAGCGTCGGTCGGGCCATCGCCTTCACGTCGTCGGGGGTGATGTAATTGCGGCCCGACAGCCACGCCCAGGACCGCGCGGTGGCCAGCAATGCCGTTGCGCCACGCGGAGAAACGCCGAGCTGCAACGACGGCGAATGGCGTGTGGCGCCGACGATGTCGACGATGTAGCCCAACACCTCGTCGGCAACGAGAACCTCGCGCACCGCCGCGCGTCCGGCTTCCAGCTCGGCTGCGCCTGCGACGGGTTGCACCGCGGACAGGTCGCGGGGGTCGAAGCCGCGGGCGTGCCGGTCCAGGATGGCGATCTCCTGATCGCGCGGTGGCAACGGCACAGTGAGCTTCAGCAGGAACCGGTCCAGCTGCGCCTCCGGGAGCTGGTAGGTGCCCTCGTATTCGATGGGGTTCTGGGTGGCGGCGACGATGAAGGGGTCGGGAAGCGGACGGGGGTCGCCCTCGACGCTGACCTGCCGTTCCTCCATCGCCTCCAAGAGTGCCGCCTGGGTCTTCGGCGGTGTCCGGTTGATCTCGTCGGCCAGCAGCAAGTTGGTGAATACGGGACCGGGGTGGAACTCGAACTCGGCGGTGCGTGCGTCGTAGACCAACGAGCCGGTGACGTCACCGGGCATCAGGTCCGGGGTGAACTGCACGCGCTTGAACTCCAATTGCAGTGCCGCGGCCAACGTTCGCACCAGGAGGGTCTTGGCCACCCCCGGCACACCCTCGAGCAGCACGTGGCCGCGACACAGCAGCGCTATCACTAGACCGCTGACGACCGCGTCCTGGCCGACTACCACCTTGGCGATCTCGGTCCGCAACGCCAGCAAGGCATTTCGTGCGATCCGATGCCCCGGCTCCGTCATGTCGCCGTCTGGGCTACTGGCTGAGTCACGACTGTGCGACCTGCCTTTCGATGTTGTCGAGCGCGTTGGCAAGGTTTACCAGGTCGGTGTCGGTCGCCGGGGGCGGACCGAAGAGCATGTGGGATACGGCCCCCGGATCTTGGCCGCTTCGCTGTACGACGGTCGAGACGATGGCCGTCGGGTCGGCGTCGGGACCCAGGCCCAGCCGAGGGAGGAGTCGCTGCAGGGTCGCCGTCCGCAGCGCGTCCGCCGCGCGGTCGCTCGCCCGCTGCGACCGGTAGAGCCGGCCCCGCCCCTCGACCGTCTCCGATGCCCGCACCACGACTGGAAGTTGCTCGGCGACAAGGGGACCGATCCGGCGGCCCTTCCACAGCGCCAGCAGCAGAACGACCACAACGAGCTGCCAGAACATCCATTTCACCTGATGGGGAATGAGATCGGAAAGAGCTGCCGCGCCCGATGATTCGCCCTCGATGCGCTGAGGCGCGTACCAGATCACGCGGGGTTTTCCTCCGGCGAGGTTCATTGCCAGCGCGGCGTTGCCCTGCTTCAACAGGCCGGAGTTGGTCATGAAGTCCGCGGTGCCGACGACCGTCACGGTGCGGCCGTCATCGCTGTAGCGCACCAGCGCGCCTCCGTAACAGCGCGATACGGGGATGTCGCCGGAGGCCTCGAAGGTGTCGCTGGCACCGAGTTGCACATCACCGGCGCGGGTGGCCTCGCGGAGGTCGCAGTCCGGTGCGCCGCCGATGCCGCCTCCGGCGTCGCGGCGAATCTCCGGCGCGAGCGCCTCCCTGGTCCGCGAAATCGGTTCGACGACAAGTCTGTCTCCGGGGACCGCCGCCAGCCGGTGCAGAACGTCGTCATCGACGAGGTGGTCGGTCTGCACCGTGATGACCAAAGTGTCCGGCCGCGCTTCGCGTTCGACCCCGGCGGCGTCGTCCGCGACGACCACGTCGACGCCGTGATCGCGCAGCAATGCGACCAAGGCGTGCGCGCCGTCGGAAGAAGTTGAGGCAGGGTCCATTCGGCCGCCGGGGCGCGGTGCGGTGAGGATCACCCCGATCACGGCGACGACCGTCAACACCACGGCCGCCAGGACGAACCCGCGGCCGCTGCGCCACCGCTGGCCGATCGTCGGCGTGACCGACGTTGCGATGTCCGTCATCCGACCGTCGTCCAGGTATCCGGGGTGGCGGAAGCAACGGGTGAGCGGCCCGCTGTCGCACCGCGGGACCGGAGGTGACTGTCAAGGTCTGCGATCATCCGATAAGCGGGCTCGGTGCCCGGGCGCTCGCCATAGGTGACGTCGTTGAAAGCATTTGCGGCTTGCAGCAATTCGCCGGCCAGATCCGGTACCACCGCACCGGCGGCCTTCGCGAGCTCCGTCGCGGTTCGGCCGGGCACCGGGTTGAGCACGCCGTCTTCCTCGAGTTGGCGTGCGATGGCTCTGAGTCGATGACGGATAGCAGCGGTCCAATTCCCTACGGCGGCATACTGTTCAGCGGTGGCACGATGCTGGCGGGCGCTCAACTCCTGCGAGTCGAACAGGGCATGGTCGCCGCCGCGGTTGGTACGCATGGTGCGGCGTGCGATCCGCACGGCCACCACGATCGCGACCGCGAGGACGATGAGCAGGATGCTGACGGTGAACCAGCCACCCGGCAACGACGAGCCCTCTTGTGCGATGCGGTAGAGCAATTCATCGAGCCACTCCGAGAAGCGGTCGGTAAGAGAAGCCTTCGGGTAGATGGGCTTTGCCAGCTCGCGCTGCGCCGCCTCGTGGGCTGCGTCGCGGTCGATGTCTATTGCGGGCACGTCACGGCTGCCGGGTCAGCCACAGGTGGTCGGTCGAGTCCGGTGCCCCTCCCGGTGCGATCGACGCGCCGGTCTGCAGCACCAGGTCGAACGCCTCGGCGCGGATCCGGCGATCGGTGTACAGCAGCACGACCGCTCCTGCGCTGAACGGTGCGGTGATGATCTGACCGACCGCGCCGCCGACAGCGACCAGCACGAGCGCGATCAAAATCGTCGTCGCGGATTCGGAACTCAGCAAGAGGATCTGGCCCGTCAGGCTGAACGGGATCGACACAGCGCCTGCGACGACGCCGGCGACGATCGTGGCCAGCAGTCGGATCCCCAGCACACGCCAGAAGTCGCCCCTGATCAACCTCACCGACCGCGAAATCGCCTCGAACACACCGAGTCGCTCCAGCACGATCAGCGGCGGCGCGAAGCTGAGCACCGTCCAGAGGTAGATCAGCAGTGCGATCAATCCGAGGCCCAGCGGAATCCCGAGAGCGACCGCTGCGGCACCGCTGAGCGTCGAGACGGCGAAGACCACGAATACGACGACCGCGATGATGACGATCACTCCGAAAACCCACAGCAGGGTGTAGCCGATCAGGGCGAGCAGTCGCCCGCGGACCCGTTGCCACGCCTCGCCGATGGTGATGTGCGCGCCGAACACCGCCCGCCCCACGATGACGGTGAGCATGCCGCTGAGCACGATCGACGACAGCAGCGTGGTGATCCCGCTGGCGAGCCCGGAGGCGGACGAACCGAGCGCCGCAGCCGTCGAGGCTTCCTCGCCTTTCAGCACCCCGAGTTCCCCGGTCGCGGCCAGCGGCCCGACTTGCATGATCAGCCCGATGATCTGTGCGATCACCACCACGATGGTCGTCAGGCCCAACGTCGCTTTGGGGTTGGCCCGGATGTAGGCGACGGCGCCGTTGAGGATGTCGGTCAGAGATAACGGCCGCAGCGGTATGACACCGGGCTTGAGCGCCGGCGGAGCGGCGCCGTAGCCGGGGGGATAGCCAGGCGGGTAGCCCGGATAGCCAGGCGGCGGATAGGCCTGGTAGCCGGGCGGGGGGTAGAACTGGTAGCCGGGCGGCGGGTATCCGGGGTAGCCAGGCGGGGGATAGCCGGGCGACGGATACCCCGGCGGCGGAGGGCCCGGCTGGCCGAACCCCCCGGCGTCGTTGCTCATGGCAACCATCCTGTCGATCACCGCCAGAATTGACAACGTGACCCAGGCTGATCGCCCGCCGGCGCTACGGTGGCCCCATGCCGACCGAGATCACAGTGCGAGGAACTTTCAACGCGTTCCAGGCTCCCGAACGCGGAACGGTCCACGCCACCATCGCCTTCGAGGGACCGGCGATGGAACCGGTTTACGACCGGGTGGCGCGTGACCTCGATGCGGTCAAGGTGTCCATCACGCCGCTGAAAACCGGCGACGACGGCCCGGTGACGTGGTGGTCGGCAGAGCAATTGCGGACCTGGTCGAACCGGCCATGGAACAAGGACGGCGTGCAGCTCCCGGTCGTGCATCACGCGAGTGTCGGGATCGAGGTGAAGTTCCGCGACTTCCCAGCGCTGTCGCGTTGGGTCGGGCAGCACGTCGCGAACACCGAGGGATTCCGGGTTTCCCACATCGAGTGGGCTCTCACATCGAAACGGCGCACGGAGTTGCTGCGGCAGGTCCGCACCCGGGCCGTCGAAGATGCCGTCATCCGTGCGCAGCAGTATGCCGACGCGCTCGGGCTGGGCAAGATCCGCCCGGTCGCCATCGCCGACGCTGGAATGCTGGGTGCCAGTTTGCATCCCGATGGCGGTGGTGGACCCGCCGTCATGCGTTCCGCCGCGGTCATGGGCGCCGCCCCGGACATCGAACTGCTGCCGGAGGGCATCGAGATATCGGCGGCGGTCGACGCGCGGTTCGTCGGCGAGGACGCCGCAGAACCCACGGCGTAGCGTTTGCGTCATGGCGGAACTCAAAGACCGGCTGCGTGCAGACCTGACCAGTGCGATGAAGTCGAAGGACCGGTTACGCACCGCAACTCTGCGAATGCTGTTGTCGGCGGTCCAGACCGAAGAGGTGTCGGGCAAGGAGTCGCGCGAACTCTCCGACGCCGACGTGCTCAAGGTGCTGGCAAGGGAGTCGAGGAAGCGCGGCGAATCGGCCGAGATCTACACGCAGAACGGCCGCGGTGAGCTGGCGGCCAACGAGCACGCCGAAGCCCGCATCATCGACGAGTATCTGCCGACGCCGCTGACCGACGCGGAAGTGGCCGACGTGGTCGACACCGCCATCGCACAGGTAGCCGAGGAAAACGGCGAAGCACCCGGCATCAAGCAGATGGGCCTGGTGATGAAGGCTGCGACCGCGATTGCCGCAGGCAAGGCCGACGGCGCCCGACTCTCGGCGGCAGTCAGGGCCCGGCTGTAGCAGTTTCGCCGTCTGACACCGGGGTAACCAGGTGCCATGACGCGTTTCGGCTATACCCTGATGACCGAACAGAGTGGCCCTAAAGAGCTTGTCCGTTATGCCGTTTCGGCGGAGCGCGCGGGCTTCGACTTCGAAGTGGCGAGCGACCACTACTTCCCGTGGCTGTCGTCGCAGGGCCACGCGCCCTATGCGTGGTCTGTGCTCGGTGCGGTCGCGCATGCCACCGAGCAGGTGGAGCTTTTCACCTACGTCACCTGCCCGACCATTCGATACCACCCCGCCGTCGTCGCCCAGAAGGCGGCCACGATGCAGATCCTCGCCGATGGCCGGTTCACGCTCGGGCTTGGTAGCGGCGAGAACCTCAATGAGCACGTGGTCGGGAAGAGCTGGCCGACGGTGGCGCGACGGCACGAGATGCTACGAGAAGCGATCCAGATCATCCGCGAGCTGTTCACCGGCGAACTCGTCGACTGGAAGGGCGAGTACTTCGAGGTCGACTCGGGCCGGATCTGGGATGTCCCTGAGATTCCCGTTCCCATCGCGGCGGCAGTATCCGGTGATCGCTCCGTCGAAATGTTCGCCCCGCTGGCTGACCACCTGATCGCCGTCGAACCCGATAAGGATCTGGTCGACTCCTGGCACGACGCGCGCCGCGCCACCGGTCTGCCCGGCCAAGTTCGCGTGGTGGGCCAGATCCCGATCTGCTGGGACCCCGACCGCGACGCTGCGATAGCGCGCGCACACGAGCAGTTCCGCTGGTTCGCAGGCGGCTGGGCGGTGAACTCGGACTTGCCGACGACGGCGGGCTTCGAGGGCGCGACGCAGTTCGTCAAGCCAGAGGACGTCGCCGAATCCATCCCCTGCGGCCCGGACCTCGACGCCATCGTGGACGCCGTTCGCGAGTACTGGGAGGCGGGCTTCACCGACATCGCGCTGGTGCAGATCGGTGACGAGAGCCAGGAGTTGTTCCTCAAAGAGGCGGCGGGGTCACTGCTCAACAAGCTGCGCTCCGCGTCGGACTGAAAGGGGTTGTCATGACTCGAGGAAGTGGCATCTACGACGACGAGAGCGCCGAGGAGCCGAAGGGCGGCCGGCCGGGGCCGAAGGACGAGGGTAAGGAAGGTGACACGGCGACGCGAGAGAACACACCTGACGTCGCGGAGAACGCGGAGGAGCCGACGGCCTGAACAGCGGGCGGTCAAGCCACGTCGGTGTCGTTCAACTGCCCCCGCCACCGCAGCCTCCGCCGCAGCCGCCGCCACAACCGCCACCGCAACCCCCGCCGCCGGAGCCGCCCGAGCCCGCGCCCCAGCGGTCGTCACCATCGTCGTCCTTGCGGCGCATCGGCACGACGATTGCCGCGATCACCAGAACAATCACGACAATGGCGAGCGCCACGAGCGTCCCCATCATGGGCGAAGAATAATGCGGGGTACGGCTGCACGAGTGGGTAGTCGACTACTCGTTTACATCGGCCAGTCTGAAAGGGGTTTCGTTAATGGCATGTCGCATCAGTGAACTCGTACTTGGTTGCCGCGACCCTGAGGTGCTCGCGCTGTTCTGGTGCGAGGTCCTCGACTTCGTCGTGCTCGATCGCGAGGACGATGACTCGGTGGAGATCGGGCCGCGCGAAGGGTTCGGCGGTCCGCAGCCGACGATCATCCTCAGCCGCAGGGATGAACCGGAGAAGGGGAAATCCCGGCTGCACATCGATGTCAACGCCACCGACCGCGATCAGGACGCCGAGCTCGAACGCCTTCTGAAGCTCGGTGCGCGCCCTGCCGACATCGGCCAGACAGGACAGGAGCAGTGGCATGTCCTGGCCGACCCCGAAGGCAATGAGTTCTGCCTGCTCAAACGCCGCCTCAACCCACTCTGACTGACACAGAAAAAGGCCCCGACCGGGATCAGTCGGGGCCTCTCACTTGCGATGACGCGAGTCGGGGTGGCGGGATTCGAACCCACGACCTCTTCGTCCCGAACGAACCTTCATTGCTGTTTGTTGCGCGAAGCTGCGTTGGCTATGCAACAAACCTGCTGGTCATCGGGTTTATCTGCTGCGGACTGACTGCGGGGCGCACCGCGGCCGGGTCCTCGCCGATGGCGAGCATCAGATCGCGCAGGGCCAAGAAGCTCACCGCGAATGCTCCCAGACCGATGAGGCCGGAAGCGGTGACCGCCCACCAATAAACCCGACCGGAGGCCCCGGCGCGGACGGCGAGGGCGATGCCGTGCACGGCCGCGAGCAGGGCGATGGGAGGCACTGCGGCGGCACGGATCTGGACGGCGATGCGGGGAAGGTATGGCAAGACGGCGTGAGCGATGTTGCCGAGCAGGCTGACCGTGGTCGCACCGAGCAGGAGGCCCCAGAAGAAGCGGACCGCTCGGCGGTGATTCCAACGAAGCCAGTACTCCTGCTGGCGGGCTGTGCTTGATCGCGAAATCCGACCCCATGCTCGGCCTACACTTTCGCCGTGTTCTCGGAGACGCGCTACGCGCTGAACGGGGACTTGCGCGTCGCCTACCGGGCGTCCCGCGAAGGTCCTCGCGACATTGTGTTCGTCCCGAACTGGTTCACGTGCTGCGAGCACCTGCCGGAGCAACCGTCCATTCAAGGGTGGGTCGATGCGATGACATCAATAGGCCGACTGATCTTTCTCGACCAGCCGGGCACGGGAGCGTCCGATCCCATCAGGGGGGCCGCGCTGCCGACCTTGGAGCAGTGGACCGACAGCATTACCGCAGTGTTGGACGATCTCGAGAGTCGCGAAGCAGTCCTCGTTGCGGTCGACGGTGCGTTCGCTACGGCGGCGCTTTTTGCAGCGACACATCCGTCCCGCACAACCGCGCTGGTCGTGCTCGAGGGCTACGCGGATCCGATGGCTGAAAGTACGGACGGAATCCCTCCCGAGGATCAACGAGCTGGTATCGCCAGCATGTGGGGGACTGGGAAGTTGCAGCATGTTCTGAATCCGGATATGCCGTGGAACGACGAGATGCGCGCCTCGTTCGCGCGGCATGAACGACTCGCGGCGAGCCCCGGGACGCTGGCTCTCATGCTGCCTATGGTGACCGCTCTCGACGTACGGGCGGTGCTCCCGACGATTCGCGTGCCGACCTTGGTCATCCAGCACACCGACGACCGGTTTTTCGCGGCTGCAAGGGGCAAGTACGTCGCCGACCACATATCAGGCGCGAAATACGTTGAGTTGCCCGGGCGCAACGCGTACCACTTCGTCGAACCTTGGCGCGAGTCCTTCCAGGAGGTCGCCGAGTTCCTCACCGGCCAGCAGGCTGACGTGGCCGATGATCGGGTGCTCGCCACCGTGCTGTTCACCGACATCGTGGACTCGACACGTCGCGCCGCCGAGATGGGCGACCGCGACTGGCACGCCTTACTCGATGCGCACGACGCAGTCGTCCGATCGCAGCTCGCTCGGTTTCGGGGCCGTGAGGTAAACACATCGGGCGACGGCTTTCTCGCGATGTTCGACGGCCCTCAGCGAGCGATCCGCTGCGCGATGGCAATCCGCGACGCGGTGCAGGCACTCGGCATCGAGGTGCGTGCCGGGTTGCACACCGGTGAGTGCGAGGTCCGCGGCGATGACATCGGCGGGATCGGTGTGCACATCGGTGCGCGCGTGAGCGCACTCGCCGGACCGAGCGACGTGCTGGTGTCCAGCACGCTGCGCGACCTGGTGATCGGGTCCGGGCTCGAATTCGAAGACCGCGGCGCACACACGCTCAAGGGCGTACCCGGCGAGTGGCAGCTGTTCGCCGTTGCGTCTCCGTAGCGGCGGGTTTCGGCGAAACCGTCACCGTTGGCCTTGCCGCGACGGGGCGGCCCAGCGACATACTGATCGGCGATGCGCAGGGGCGGGCGCGGGGGAGACGGAACGGATGTGCGCAGGTCCTGCTCCACCTTCGCCGCTCGCCGACGAGCCTGTTCGCCCTCTCTCAGCTCTCGCTTCAGATGGGCGAAGTTCTGCCTGATCTGCTCGGGCGTCAGGATGCGCCACAGCCGCCGCATTCGCAGTCCCACCGTTCCGGGTTCTCGTTCGTCGGCGTGGCTGCGCGGGCAGGACTACCTGTCATAGCCCGTGACGGTCAGCGTGCCGTCCCGCTGATTGTCGAGGCGGGTACCGAAGCGCTCGCTGGCGTCTTCGATCGTGGTACGCAGCCATTCGCTGTCCTCCTGCCCGGCACGCTCGAGGCGCATCCGGCTAACACGCATTGGGACCATTCGTAGCACGGTCAACGCCCCGACAGGGTCGACGGAAGCGAAGTACAGCAGCCGTAGCTCGTCCCGGAAAGCCCGGTAGGGCTGGATGCCTTCGTAGTCGTTGACGAGATCGCCGCAGCCGTAGAGGATCAGCCTTCCCCGGTGCACCTCGATCAGCCGGGGGTGGTGCGACGAGTGCCCGTACACCACATCGACGCCGGCCTCGATCAATCGGTGCGCGAAGCGCACCTGGTCGTCGTCGACGTGGTAGCCCCAGTTGGAGCCCCAATGTAGGGACACGACGGTGACGTCGCCTGCCTGTTTCGACGCCATCACGCGATCAGCGAGCTGGACTGCGCTGTGATCGGAGAGGTCGCCGACGTAGGCGACGCCCGGTCGGTCCTCCGTTGCAGCCCAATGGGGTGGAACACCACTGGATTTCAGCCCGGCGGCCACAGTAAGCACACGACCAGCCGCGGCATCCGACACCGCGGCGCGGTGCGCCTCCTGCACATCGCGTCCGGCGCCGACATATTGGATCCCCAACCCGCTTAGTGTTCGCAGAGTCTCGGCAAGCCCGCCGGGACCGAAGTCGAGCACGTGGTTGTTGGCCAGCACGCAGACGTCGGGTCGGACGGCCGTCAGGCATCCGGCGTTCGTCGGGTTCATCCGGTAGTGCACCGCCTTGCCCGGCGTGAAATCGTCCGCGGCCGTGACGGCGGTCTCCAGATTGATCAGCCGAACGTCGGGCGCCAGATCGTCGAGCACCGACAACGCGTCACCCCACGGCCATGCGAATGGGACGGGCCGAGCTATTTCGCCGTTGACTCGTTCGGCAAGCGTCACATAGGTTCTCGCGTCGGTCACCACGCTCTCCCGCAGCGCGGGATCACCGGGATGGGGGAGTATCTGATCGATGCCGCGACCCGTCATGACGTCACCGCAAAGAAAGATCGTTGTCATGGCTCACCCTCCACCACAGCACGACCATCCCACGGCCGTACATCATTTGATGACCTTTCGAGCAATCGCTCGAGGTCGATCGACCCGTTAACGCCCAATTGAAACAGCCCACTACGCGGGCCACCTCCCGCAACCCCAACCCCTGCAGCCACAGCCGCAGCATCTCCACGATCTCGATCACCGACACCTCGCGCAGGACAACCGAGCTCCCCGTCCGCTTCGCTGGGCGCCGTATTTCTGAAGTTCCGCTACAGGTCTGCTAGGACATGCGGAGCGTCCGACACCGTGCACCGATCACAAAACAGCAGATCACTGCCACGACCGCGGCAATGGTCACGGGCTGCGCATCGCTGTGACTCCGCTAAGCCCGTGTAACGCGTCGCGGTTCTCTAGACGCAAAACAGGCGACCTTCGCTTAGAAGGTCACCTGCTGTGATCTGCGACAACGCGAGTCGGGGTGGCGGGATTCGAACCCACGACCTCTTCGTCCCGAACGAAGCGCGCTACCAAGCTGCGCCACACCCCGCGTGAAGCCACGACAGCGTATCGCACCGGTCAGGTGCGCCGCCAAATCGATATCAGGCCCAATATGCACGACGCGATGAGGAAATTGACACGGTTTGGCGACGTAGGTCACGCCACGCCGCGGGATGGATCTGGATTGTCGGTGTTGTTATGCAGAATGACGGCAAATAGCCGCATAAACGATGAAGCGAGGCGCGAGATGACCGGGTTGGGAGCTTCCATATATGTGGGATTCTTCGCCCTGGCAGCGTTGTGGCTGTTCTTGACGTCCGACGGGCCCCTCATCCGGGACTCCGAGGATCAGAGCCAACGGCCGGAACGCTCGAACTCGACGAGTACCCCGGCGGCGGTCGACGGGTCAAGCCCCGCACTGGCCAGCCACTCGTCGCTGAAATAGGTGTCCGTGTAGCGATCGCCGCTGTCGGCGATCAGCGTCACCACCGATCCGCTGCGCCCTTCGGCGACCATCTCAGCCAGCAGCCAGAACGCCCCCCACAGATTCGTACCCGTTGACGGCCCCACGCGCCGGCCGAGAACCGAGCTGACGTGTCGGCCAGCGGCGATGGAGGCCGCATCAGGCACCGTCATCATCCGATCCACCACGTCGGGCAGGAACGATGGTTCGACGCGCGGCCTGCCGATGCCCTCGATTCGGGATGACGCTGCGGTGACGACGTCGTCGCGGCCTTGCGCGTAGGACGGGAAGAACGCCGAGTTCTCCGGGTCGACAACACATAACTGAGTGGCGTAGCGGCGATATCGGATGTAGCGGCCGATGGTTGCGCTGGTACCACCGGTGCCCGCGCCGACGACGATCCACTCCGGAATCGGATGTGCTTCCTGACTCATCTGGTCAAAGATCGACTCGGCGATGTTGTTGTTTCCGCGCCAGTCGGTGGCCCGTTCGGCGTAAGTGAATTGGTCGAGATAGTGTCCACCCGTTTCGTCGGCCAACCGCTCGGCCTCGGCGTACACCTGGGAGGATTCGGCCACGAAATGGCAACGCCCGCCTTGAGATTCGATGAGCTTGATCTTCGAGGCACTCGTCGACGACGGCATCACCGCGATGAACGGCAGCCCCAGCAGCGCCGCGAAATAGGCTTCAGAGACCGCCGTCGATCCCGACGAGGCTTCGACGACGGTGGTGTTCTCACCGATCCAGCCGTTGCACAACGCGTAGAGGAACAGCGACCGTGCCAACCGGTGTTTGAGGCTGCCGGTGATATGGGTGGACTCGTCCTTGAGGTACAGCGCAACATCGACGCCGTCGCACCAGGCCGACGGAAGCGGGTAACGCAGCAGGTGGGTGTCGGCACTGCGCCGGGCATCGGCCTCGATCAACCGAACCGCATTGTCCACCCACTGGCGTGGTTGGCTACGGGCCGCGCTCGATGGCGCGTCGCTCACCGCACCGAAGCAGTCGGGTGGGATTGGCCCGCCCGCGTCTCGGCGTCACGACCGCCGATGGGCGCTGCCACCAAGGTCAACAGAGTCGCCTCGGGCCTGCAGCAGAAGCGCACCGGAGCGAACGGCGACGTGCCGATGCCTGCCGAGACGTGCAGCGCCATGTTGGCACCCCACTTCGACGCGCCCTTGGCCCGCGACCGGTCGAGGTCGCAGTTGGTGACCAAGGCGCCGTAGAACGGCAGGCAGAGCTGGCCGCCGTGGGTGTGGCCGGCCATCACCAGCTGGTAGCCGTCGGTCGCGAATCGATCCAGCACGCGCGGCTCGGGCGAGTGCGTCAGGCCGAGCCGCAGGTTCGCGGTGGGATCGGCAGGCCCGGCGATGGTCTCGTAGCGGTCGCGCTTCAGGTGCGGATCATCCACGCCCGCGGCGGCGATCCGCAGCCCGGCCACCTCGACGTCGCGGCGGGTGTGGGTCATGTCGAGCCAGCCGCGCTCGGTGAATGCGGCCCGTAGGTCCTGCCAGGGCAGCGGCTGGCCGAATGAGCGGTGCGAGGGATTGGTCAGGTAGTTGGCCGGGTTCTTCAACCGCGGCCCGAAGTAGTCGTTGCTGCCGAAGATGAAAACCCCAGGAACCGAAAGCAGATCACCCAGCGACTGCACGACGGCGGGCACCGCCTTCAAATGGGCCAGGTTATCGCCGGTGTTGACCACCAGGTCCGGCTCCAGCCCGGCCAGTTCACGCAGCCAGGCCTGCTTGCGCCGCTGGTTGGGCCGCATGTGGATATCGCTGATGTGCAGCACCCGCAACGGCGTCGAACCGGGCGTCAGCACCGGAATCGTCACCTCACGCGTCACGAACGCGTTCCGCTCGACGATCGACGCGTAGCCGATCCCGGCGACCAGCGAGCCGGCGGCCACGGCGGCGGATTTCTTCAGGATCGAAGCGGCGGGCATGCATGGCAGCCTACTGCCACTGGCCTGCCCACACCGCTTCTCACCCGCCGGGCGTTATCCACGCCACACCGATCACGGGGGTGGCGGCGGCGCCGGGGGCGGCGGGCCGAGCACCGGAACGGTTATCGGTGGCAGCCCCGGAATCTCGATGACGGTCGAGCCGACCTCCGGTGGCAAGCCAGGAATCGGCAAGCCGGCCGGTGGCGGTGGCGGCGGCGGCGCGATGCCGTTGCTGATCTGGATGGTGACGATCGAGCCCGGCACTGTCTGTCCGGCGGGTGACGTCCCGACGACCGTGCCGTACGACGAGGTGCTGTTAACCGTGCTGGCCTGGTCGGCCACCTGGAAGCCGGCCTCCTTGATCCGCTGCCGGGCAAGATCCTGGTTCATGCCCGAGACGCTGGGCACCCTCGAGCCCGGCCCGCCGTCGACGTATCGGGGATCGGTCGGCGGCAGCCTGACCTCGCCGAAGTTGTTCGCGATCGGCTTCATCGCCTCGAACCACGTGCGGGCAGGCTCGTTGCCGCCGAACAGATTTCCCGACCCGCACTGGCGCAGGGGAAACGAGCAGAGTTCGCCGGGCTCGGTGGAGTCGTCGTAGATGTAGTTGGCTGCGGCCAAAGTGTTGGTGAATCCCAGGAACGCCGACGAGCGGTGCGCCTCGGTGGTGCCGGTCTTGCCGGACATCGGAAGGTCCCACCCGACCGAACCGGCCGATCCTGCGGCGGTGCCTGCCCCTTTGTCATCCTTGCTCAATGCGTTGGCCATCGTGTTGGCCAGTCCTTCGGGAACCACCTGCTCACAGGTTTCAGTGGTGACCGACACCTCGGTGCCGCGGCGGTCGAAAACCTTGTCGATCGGATTGGGCGGGCACCACACGCCGCCCGACGCCAGCGTGGCCGCCACATTGGCGAACTCCAGCGGGTTCAGCTCGAACGGGCCGAGCGTGAACGAGCCGAGGTTCTGGCGCTTGATGAAATCGGCCAGGCTCTCGTTGCTCTCGGGGTCGTAGTCGCGGGCGGTTCCCGGCAGCGCGTAGGACCGCAGGCCCAGCTTGACCGCCATATCCACGGAGCGTTGCACCCCGACCTGCGTGATCAGCTTGGCGAACGCGGTGTTGGGCGAGGTGGCCAGCGCATCCGTCATGTTCATCGCGCCCCGGTAACCCCCGGCGTTCTTCACGCACCAGGTTTCCCTTGGGCAGCCGGGGAGTTCGCTGCTGCCGAGGCCCTTTGCCTGGAACTGTCCGGGCACGTCCAGCTGCGCACTGATGCCCATCCCCATCTCCAACGCGGCGGCGGTGGTGAAGATCTTGAATGTCGAACCCGCTCCGTCGCCGACGAGTGAGAACGGTTGCGGCTGCATCGTTTCGCCCGCTTCGGAGTTCAGCCCGTAGGTCCGGTTGCTGGCCATCGCCAGCACCGGATGGGACTCCTTGCCCGGCCTGATCACGCTCATCACGCTGGCGATGCCGCCGATGTCGGGACTGGCGATGCCGTCGATTGCGGATTTGACCGGCGCCTGCACGTCAGGATCGAGCGTCGTCTTGATCAGGTAGCCGCCCCTGGCCACCTGGTCCTTACTGATGCCCGCGCGGGCCAGATAATCCAGCACGTAGTCGCAGAAGAACGCCCTGTCGCCCGCGGCGATGCAGCCACGCGGGATCTCCTGGGGCGCCGGCAGGATGCCCAGCGGCTCCTCCTTGGCCGCCCGCAGCGCCTCGGACTCCTGCGGCAGGT
Organism: uncultured Actinomycetota bacterium; assembly: GCA_963713225.1. Classification (GTDB taxonomy): domain Bacteria; phylum Actinomycetota; class Actinomycetes; order Mycobacteriales; family Mycobacteriaceae; genus Mycobacterium. Next base: position 453,352 of record CAVQLB010000013.1, read on the forward strand.
TCTCGATCATGGTGTCGAGCACGAGGTTCCTGCGGGCCAGCGCACCCTCGGGGTTGGTATAGGGATTCAGCGTGCTGGTGGACTGCACCATGCCGGCCAGCAGGGCGGACTGCTGCCAGTTGAGTTCGGAGGCATTGATCCCGAAGTAGGTCTGCGCGGCGTCCTGCACACCGAACGCGTTGTTACCGAATGACACCAGGTTCAGATAGCGCGTGAGGATTTCCGGCTTGGCGAACGTCTTGTCCAACGTCAGGGCCATCCGGATCTCACGCAGCTTGCGGGCCGGTGTGGTTTCGACGGCGGCCCGCTTCTCCGCATCGGTCTGCGCGATCACCAGCAACTGATAGTTCTTCACATACTGCTGCTCGATGGTGGAGCCACCGCGGGTGTCCACGTTGCCGGACATGTAGCCCGACAGTCCCGTCAGTGTGCCCTGCCAGTCCACGCCGTTGTGCTCGGCAAACCGCTTGTCCTCGATCGAGACGATCGCCAGCTTCATCGGGTTGGAGATCTCGTCGGTGGGCACCTCGAACCGGCGCTGCGAATACAGCCAGGCGATGACGTTGCCCTTGGCGTCCACCATCGTCGACACCCCGGGCACCTCGCCCTCGACGAGTTGAGCCGAGCCGTTAGCAACCACATCCGACGCCCGGTTCGACACCAGTCCGAAGCCGCCGACCACCGGAAACATCAGTGCCGCAGCCACCACACTGGCCAACAGAACGCACCACGCGAGCTTGATGACCGTGACCGCGGGCGGCGGTCGATTCGGCGGGAGCTCCGGCATGCCCTACAGAGTAACTAGGTCACCGTCCGATCTCCCCGCCGCGGCAAGATTGCCAGCGTAAAGGGGCTTATGGGTCAGTGGAAATTAGCTGCCGACGGCGAGACGGCACGGTTGTCCCAAAAAAGGGGCAAACAAACTGTTGCGTAAATACCCTTTGACCACCTAGCTTGTACCTACAGTGCGATTCAGGTAACAAAGACCTACGCAATGTGGCGTAGATCGCATCAGCGTTCTACACCGAAGGACTACGTCGTCGAGTAAAGGCGGCATGGACTTAAGGGGAACGCTGGTGTCGATCACACGGCCCGCAGCACGCAGGACAGCCACTACAACTCAACCTCACAGTTTGGTTCACGGTGCAGAGGCCGAGGCCCGGATCGCATGGGTGTCGCAGGCCCGTTGCCGCCAGGCCGATCCTGATGAGTTGTTCGTCCGAGGCGCCGCCCAGCGCAAAGCCGCAGTGATCTGTAGGCACTGCCCGGTGATCTCGGAGTGCGGCGCCGACGCCCTCGACAATCGCGTCGAGTTCGGTGTCTGGGGAGGCATGACCGAGCGCCAGCGCCGGGCCTTGCTCAAGCAGCACCCCGAGGTGGTGTCCTGGGCCGACTTCTTCGCCGCCCAGCGCAAACACCGCAGCGCGGTATAAGAACCGCTCAGTCCAGATTCGCCGCTAGGCCGCGGAAGCCTCGCCGGTGATCTGATCGGCGATCGCCCGCAACGCCTCGAGGTCCGAGACATCGAACGGCAATGACGGCACGCCGACGATCGACACGTGCGGATTGGCCCCGGTGAACCGCGAAAGCAGCCGGACCTCGCGCTTGGCCGTCCCCGCGCGAGCGGCGTGAATCCGCAGCACCGCGGCGGTCAGTGATTCAGGGTCCTCGGCCTCCAACTCATCGGCGGCCTCGGTGGCCTTGTCCGCGTGCAGAGACGTCAACGTCGGATGGGTCCTGTTGAGGATCAGTCCGGCCAGCGGCATGTGCTCCTGGGAGAGCCGCTCGATGAAGAACGATGCCTCGCGCAGCGCGTCGGGCTCTGCGGCAGACACCACGACGAACTGGGTGCCGCGCCTCTTCAGCAGCTCGTAGGTGCGATCCGCCTTCTCCCGGAACCCGCCGAACGTGGCGTCCAGCGACTGAACAAACGCAGCGGCGTCGGAGAGCATCTGCGAACCGAGCACCGTCGACAGCGCGCGCATGGCGAGCCCCATTGCCCCCGAGACCAGCTTTCCGATGCCGCGGCCGGGGCCCAACAGCAATTTCCACAACCGGCTGTCCATGAAGCCGCCCAACCGTTTCGGCGCATCCAGGAAGTCCAGCGCGTTGCGAGACGGCGGGGTGTCCACGACCACCAGATCCCACCGGTCCTCGGCCAGAAGCTGGCCGAGTTTCTCCATCGCCATGTACTCCTGTGTGCCCGCAAGCGATGTGGCGACGGTCTGATAGAACTGGTTGTCCAAAATCGCTTGTGCGCGTTCGGGTCCCGAGTATTGGATCACCATCTCGTCGAAGGTGCGGCGCATGTCGAGCATCATTGCGTGCAGCTCACCGGTCACCTCAGGTGCCAACGGAACCCGCTGCGGTGAATTGCCCAGGTCCTTGATTCCCAGCGCCTGGGCCAACCGTTTCGCGGGGTCGATGGTCAGCACGACCACCGTGCGGCCGTACTCGGCGGCCCGCAGTGCCATCGCCGCCGCGGTGGTGGTCTTGCCGACACCGCCTGCGCCGCAGCACACCACGACACGGTTGGAGGTGTCGCCCAGGATCGAGGCCATGTCCAGGACGGGCGGTGTGGTGCTCATCTGACCCCTTGATGTGCGAGCGCTTCGGCCAGTTCGTAGAGGCTGCCGAGGTCGACGCCGTCGGGCAGTGCCGGCAGCTCCAGCCTGGACACCTTGATCTCGTCAAGCTGTTCTGCACTCTCGGCGCGGGCGGCTATCCGGGTGGCGTGCTGAATAGCCTCGGTCAAAAGTCCGGCAAAGTCACTGTCGGACAAAGTGATTCCCGCCTTGGCCAAATCGCCTCGCACCGTGTCGGCGTCGATGTCGCCCTCGGCGGCTTTGGCGAGTGCGTCGGGTTGCAGGTACGACGGAATGTTGCGGTTGACGATCACGCTGCCGATCGGCAGGCCGAGTTCCTGCAGCTCGTCGATCGCTTCCAGCGTCTCCTGCATCGGGAGCGCCTCCAGCAGCGTCACCAGATGGATTGCCGTCTGATCCGAATGCAGGAGTTTCACCACGCCGTCGGCCTGCGAATGCACCGGGCCGCCCTTGGCAAGATCCGAGACCGCCTTGGTGACATCGAGGAAGCGGGCGATGCGCCCGGTCGGTGGTGAATCCACCACCACGGCGTCGTACGCGGTGCGCTTCTTGTCGGGCTTGTCGTTACGCGCCACGATTTCTTTGATCTTGCCGGTGAGCAGCACGTCGCGCAGGCCCGGAGCGATCGTCGTGGCGAATTCGACGGCACCAATGCGGTGCATCGCCCGGCCGGCCAGCCCGAGGTTGTAGAACATTGCCAGGTATTCCAGGAACGCCGCCTCGATGTCGATGGCCAGCGCATTGACCGTTCCGCCGCCGTCGGCGGTGGCGATCTTCACTTCCTCGTAGGGCAGTGGCGGGACGTCGAAAAGTTGCGCAATGCCTTGGCGCCCTTCGACTTCGACCAACAGCACCTTCCGCCCGCCGGCGGCCAGCGCCAGCGCAAGGGAGGCGGCGACGGTCGACTTGCCGGTGCCGCCTTTGCCGGTGACGAAGTGCAATCGCGCCTTCGTCAGGCGGGACGGCCAGCCGACCGGTCCAGGGCTGTTCGGTTCGGTAGCCACCAGTGCATGCTAACGAAGCCCTCCTGGGCGCCCGATAAGCTCAGCCCCATGAGCGAACCGACCCGTTGGGAATACGCCACGGTCCCGTTGCTGACACACGCCACCAAGCAGATTCTCGACCAGTGGGGCGAAGACGGCTGGGAGCTGGTTTCCGTGCTGCCGGGTCCCACCGGCGAGCAGCATGTCGCGTACCTGAAGCGGCCGAAATGAGCGCCGGCGGCTGGTCGGCCCGGCTCGCTGAGCTGGGTATCGAGCTGCCGCCGGTGGTCAAACCCGTGGCGGCGTACGTGCCTGCGGTCCGCACCGGAAACCTCGTCTACACCGCCGGTCAGCTGCCGATGGTGGCGGGCGAACTGACCGCGGCAGGCAAGGTCGGCACCGGCGTGACCCCGGAGGTCGCCAAGGCGCTGGCTCGCGTCTGCGGGCTCAACGCGCTGGCGGCCGTCCACTCCCTGGTCGGTATCGACTCCGTCACCCGGGTGGTCAAGGTGGTCGGGTTCGTCGCGTCGGCCCCGGGCTTTCACGGCCAACCGGGCGTCGTCAACGGCGCATCCGAACTCTTCGGTGAGGTGTTCGGCGAGGCGGGGGCGCACGCCCGGTCTGCGGTGGGCGTTGCCGAGCTTCCGCTGGACGCGCCGGTCGAGGTTGAGCTGATCGTCGAGGTGAAGTGACGCTCGAGCACCCCGCGTACAAGAAGCTTCGTCCGGTGACGGAGACGGCGTCGGTGCTGCTGTGCGACAACCCCGGCCTGCTGACGCTGGACGGCACGAACACCTGGGTGCTGCGAGGTCCTGGCAGCGACGAGATGGTGATCGTCGACCCCGGACCCGACGATGACGAGCACATCGCCAAGATCGCCGAACTCGGGAAGATCCCGCTGGTGCTGATCAGCCACAAGCATGACGACCACACCGGCGGCATCGACAAGCTCGTCGAGCTCACCGGCGCGGTGGTGCGCGCAGTGGGCAGCGGCTTTCTTCGCGGTCTCGGCGGCCCGCTGACCGATGGTGAGGTCATCGACGCGGCCGGCCTGCGTATCACGGTGATGGCCACTCCCGGGCACACCGCCGACTCGCTGTCGTTCCTGCTCGACGATGCCGTGCTGACCGCAGACACCGTGCTCGGTCGGGGTACCACCGTGATCGACGCCGAAGACGGCGGCCTCGGCGACTATCTCGAATCGTTGATGCGGCTGCACGGCCTGGGGCACCGCACGGTGCTGCCGGGGCACGGGCCGGACCTCGACGATCTAGAGGCCGTCGCCGCGATGTATCTGGCGCACCGCGAGGAGAGGCTCGACCAGGTGCGTGGGGCGCTGCGGACGCTCGGCGATGACGCGTCCGCCCGCCAAATCGTCGAGCACGTCTACACCGATGTCGACGAAGAGCTTTGGGACTACGCCGAATGGTCGGTCCAAGCCCAGCTCGACTACCTACGTTCCTGAGTGATTTCGGCGTGCGCAGTTGCGGTCAGCGCAACCAACCACGCCGAAATCACTAGCGCGCTCGGCGCGCCAGCCGTTCGGAGTCGGAGATCAACACGCTCTTGCCCTCCAAGCGGATCCAACCGCGGTGGGCGAAATCGGCGAGCGCCTTGTTGACCGTCTCGCGCGATGCGCCGACCAGCTGAGCGATCTCCTCCTGGGTGAGGTCGTGCGTCACCCGCAGCGCGCCGCCCTCCTGCGTGCCGAATCGCTGCGCCAGCTGCAGAAGCTGCTTGGCGACGCGGCCCGGCACGTCGGTGAAGATGAGGTCGGCGAGGTTGTTGTTGGTGCGACGGAGGCGACGGGCCAGGACCCGCAGCAGTTGCTCGGCGATCTCGGGTCGATCCGCGATCCAGGCGCGCAGCGCGTCGCGGTCCATCGACACCGCGCGCACTTCGGTGATGGTGGTCGCGCTCGATGTCCGCGGCCCGGGGTCGAAGATCGACAATTCGCCGAACATGTCCGACGGGCCCATGATGGTGAGCAGATTCTCGCGTCCGTCCGGTGACCGGCGGCCGATCTTGACCTTGCCCGAAATAATGATGAACAGCCGGTCGCCAGGCTCTCCTTCGGCGAACACGGTGTGCCCGCGTGGGAAGTCGACAGGCTGCAGTTGCTTCGTCAGCGCGGATACGGCGCTCGGCTCGACTCCCTGGAAGATTCCGGCCCTTGCCAGGATCTCGTCCACGTTGCCCCTCTTAAGCTGTTGGGTCATATGACATGCGCATGCCGACCTCAAAACCGTTAGCGAGATCAGTCTAGAGGTAGGCCTTTTCGTGCCTAGCCACGCTACACACGATTGGGATGGCGAGACGGCTGAAACTCAGTATTGGCGCCGCTGTACGCATAATGCGGTGTTGGCAAATCCGGCCATTCATCCACGTTGATTTGGGCCCGGGCAACCTCGACCGGGGCATCGCGTTCGTTGAGGCGGCGATGCATGCCATCCAGCGCTTTCGGCATGCCGTCTCGTGCCAGCGTACGGACGTCAGCGGCCTGCGCCTGTTGCAAAAATTCGGCGACGTCGGTGGCCGAGACGGTGTCGCGGTCGAGGCCCGATTCAAGACGCTCCAGCCCGAAGGTCGCCAGCATCAGCAACGCTGGAATGAAGGCGACGAGCAACCACGACACAAGGAGGTAGTTAACACGCCGAAGGTCTCGCTGGGATCACGAATTGTCACCGGTCCGCAGTACCTGTTGTCGGCCCTCTCAGTACGCTGGCAGCCGTGACTGTAGGTGAGTCTTCTGCCGAGAAGCCGGCGCAGGCCAAGGCGGCCAGGCGCCCGGCTGCACGCAAGTGGGACTCGGAGACCCACCTCGGCCTGGTTCGGCGGGCACGACGAATGAATCGGGAACTGGCGCAAGCGTTTCCGCATGTCTACTGCGAGCTGGACTTCACGAATCCGCTGGAGCTGACGGTGGCGACCATCCTTTCGGCGCAGAGCACCGACAAGGGCGTCAACCTGACCACCCCCGCGTTGTTCGCGAAGTACCGGTCCGCACGGGACTACGCACAGGCCGACCGCACCGAACTCGAGGAAATGGTTCGGCCGACGGGCTTTTACCGCAACAAGGCCAACTCCTTGATCCGGTTGGGCCAAGAACTCGTCGCGCGGTTCGACGGCGAGGTGCCCGCCACGATGGAGGAGCTCGTCACGCTGCCGGGCGTCGGCCGCAAGACCGCCAACGTCATCCTCGGCAATGCGTTCGGCATTCCCGGCATCACCGTTGACACCCACTTCGGCAGGCTGGTCCGCCGCTGGAGGTGGACGGAGCTGGAGGACCCGGTCAAGGTCGAGCACGCGATCGGCGACCTGATCGAGCGTAGCGAGTGGACCGAGCTGAGCCACCGGGTGATCTTTCACGGCCGTCGCGTGTGCCATGCCCGCAAGCCGGCCTGCGGCATCTGCGTGCTGGCCAAGGACTGTCCATCGTTCGGCACCGGGCCGACGGACCCGCTCGTCGCCGCGCCGTTGGTCAAGGGTCCGGAAACCGAGCACCTGTTGGCGCTGGCCGGCCTGTAGCCGACCGGACCACCTATGAGTACGTCGACCCGATGGACCATTGCAGTGCTTGCCGTCGTGGTCGTCCTCGGGTTCGGGCTGTGGACGCAACTGGATCGGAATGGATCGACCGGTTCGCCGGATCGGGCGGCCGCGGCCCGTGAGCATCGCGACGTAGACACTGCCGAGGCACTCGCGGGCCCGCGGGCACAGGCGGGTCTGAAGCCGTGTCCGGCCGACGGGGCAGGCGAGGGACCCCAAAAGCTGCGCGGCATCGCAGTCGAGTGCGCCGGCGACGGATCGGATGTCGACGTCGCCAGGGCGCTGGCCGGGCGGACGGTGGTACTCAATCTGTGGGCGTACTGGTGTGCGCCGTGCGCTCAGGAACTGCCCGCGATGGCCGAGTATCAGCGGCGGGTCGGTTCCGCGGTGACGGTGGTGACGGTGCACCAGGACGAGAACGAAACAGCGGCGTTGTTGCGGCTGGCGGAGCTCGGCGTGAAGCTGCCGACGCTGCAGGACGGCAGGCGACTTATCGCCGCTGCGCTGCAGGTGCCCAATGTGATGCCCGCGACGGTAGTGCTGCGTGCAGACGGTAGCGTTGCCGAAATCCTGCCGCGTTCGTTCGCGAGCGCCGACGACATCGCCGCAGCGGTCGATCCACAGATAGGGGTGCCGGGGTGAGCTCTACGAGCGAACGGAGTCTGCTGACTCCCGGCGCCGCTCCCTCGTGGCTCAAACCGCTGGTCGACAACGCCCACAACGTGAAACGCGCCTACCGGCGACGGGTGCCTCTCGAACTTCTGGCGATGGTGACGGCGGCCAGCAAGACTGCGGAAGCCAAGGCCGCGCTGACCGGCGGAAGCCGTGACGCCGCGGTGCTGGTGCTGTTCTCGGGTCCGCGTGATGCGGCGACCGACGGGTTACCCGACGATGCCGACCTGCTGGTGACCGTTCGGGCCTCGACCCTGCGTCACCACGCGGGCCAGGCCGCATTCCCCGGCGGAGCGGCCGACCCCGGTGACGAGGGTCCGATTCACACCGCGCTGCGGGAGGCCAACGAGGAAACCGGCATCGACGCCGAGCGACTGCATTCGCTCGCCACCTTGGAGAAGATGTTCATCCCGCCTTCGGGTTTTCACGTGGTGCCGGTCCTTGCCTATTCGCCGGATCCGGGCCCGGTTGCGGTGGTCGACGAGTCCGAAACCGCGGTCGTGGCGCGCGTACCGGTGCGCGCGTTCATCAATCCGGAGAACCGGTTGATGGTGTACCGGAAAGAAAACACGCGACGCCTCGCCGGGCCGGCGTTCCTGCTGAACGAGATGCTGGTCTGGGGATTCACCGGCCAGGTGATCTCGGCGATGCTCGACGTGGCCGGCTGGACACAGCCCTGGAATACCGAGGACGTGCGCGAGTTGGACGACGCGATGGCCCTTGTCGGTCATGATGACACCGACGGGGAGGCCCACCAATGACGTCGTCTCAGTGGCTTGACATGGCCGTCCTGTCGATCGCGTTCGTCGCGGCGGTCTCGGGCTGGCGTTCGGGGGCGCTGGGCTCGCTGCTGTCCTTCGTCGGGGTGGTGCTCGGGGCCGTGGCCGGCTTGCTGCTGGCGCCGCACGTGGTCGTCCATGTCGAGGGCACGCGCACAAGACTCTTCATCACCCTGTTCTTGATCCTGGGCCTCGTTGTAATCGGTGAGATCGCCGGCGTGGTGCTCGGCAGGGCGGTGCGCGGCGCAATCCGCAACCGCACCCTGCGCATGTTCGACTCGGTAATCGGCGTTGGCGTGATGGTGCTGGCCGTTGCGGTGGTGGCGTACCTGCTGGCGACGCCGCTCACGTCGACCAACCAACCAAATCTCGTTGCCGCGGTTCGGGGTTCGAAGGTGCTGAGCCAGGTGGACGAGGTTGCGCCGCCCTGGCTGAAGGCGATACCCAACCGGGCCAAGGCACTGTTGGACACGTCCGGCCTACCCGAGGTGCTCGGCCCGTTCGGCCGTACCCCGATCATCAACGTCGACGCGCCGGACGCCGCGCTGATCGACGACCCTGTGGTTGCCGCCGTGCGGCCAAGCATCACAAAGATCCGCGGTGTGGCGCCGGGTTGCCAAAAGGTTTTGGAGGGAACGGGTTTCGTGGTCTCCCCGAATCGGGTGATGTCCAACGCGCACGTTGTCGCAGGCTCGGAGTCCGTCACCGTCGAGTCCGATGGCGAGACCTATGACGCCACGGTGGTCTCCTACGACCCGGACGCCGACATTTCAATCCTCGATGTGCCGGGCCTGCAGGCTGCGCCGCTGCCGTTCATCCAAGAGTCCGCGAAGACCGGCACCGACGCGCTGGTGCTCGGCTACCCAGGCGGCGGCGAATTCCAGGCCACCCCGGCTCGGGTGCGGGAGACCATCGAGCTCAAGGGCCCCGACATCTACAAGTCGAAGACGGTGGACCGCGAGGTCTACACGATCAGAGGCACTGTGCGACAGGGTAATTCGGGTGGCCCGATGATCGACCGCGAGGGACGGGTACTCGGCGTGGTATTCGGCGCCGCGGTCGACGATGCGGAGACCGGCTTCGTGTTGACGGCGAGGGAGGTCGGCCACCAGCTGACCAAGCTCAACAACACCCAGCCCGTCGCGACCGGTGTCTGCGTTACCTGATCGCAGGCCCGTCGAGCTGATCCAAGAAGCGCGTCAACTGGTCGTTGACCGCCTCCGGCGCTTCTTCGTGGGCGAAATGCCCTGCCCCGGCGATTGATACATAGCGACCGTGCGGCGCGTATCGCTGTGTGCGGTTCACGGGGTCGGCCAGGACGTAGGGGTCGCCGTCACCGCGAAGGTGCAACATCGGCACGGCCAGAGGTCGTTTCATCGACCGCATGAAGCGCCGGCCCTCACTGCGGAGTTGGCTGCGCACCGCCCAACGTTGGTACTCCAACGCCGAGTGGGCGGCCGACGGAATCTGGATGGCCCGGCGCATATGCCCGATGGTCTCGGAGAAGTCTTCACCGGCTTGCCATTTCTCTCCGGCACGACTGCGAACGAGCCGTTCCAGCTCCTCGGCGTTGTGTCGGGTCAGGGTGCGCTCGGGCCACATCGGCACCTGGTAGCGCAGCATCCATGGCAGCAGCGCCCGGCCCTGGTCGCGACGGGTCAGGGCCGATGCGCGCAGCGCGGCAGGATGAGGGGAGCTGACCACCGCGATCGCCCGGACCATCCGCGGGTGCAGCACCGACGTCGCCCAGCAGACCAGGCCACCGTCGGCGTGGCCGACCAGCGTCGCCGACGGATGGCCGAGCGCACGGACCAGCCCCGCGGTGTCGCCCGCCAGCGTCCAGCCGTCGTAGCCGCGTGGCGGTTTGTCGCTGCCGCCGTACCCGCGCAGGTCGACCGCGACGACGCGGGCTCCGCGCAGGCCGCGGAGCTGATGCCGCCACGACCACCAGAACGAGCCGAAGCCGTGCAGCAGAATGACCAGCGGCCGCTCGGTCATCGGCTTACCCGATTCGTCGGCCTGGGGTTCGGCTTCAACGACGTGGAAGCGAATGCCGTTGGCGTGCACCTCGAGATGGCGCCACGGCCCGTCGATGCGTACCGCCGACGGATCGGGCGGCGGCCGAATGTCGCCGCCGGAGCGGCTCCGAGCCATTACCAGCCGGACGGATCCGCGGTCGGGTTGGCCGCCGCCTTGCCGTCGGAAGAGCTCAGCGACTTGGCCCTGTCGTGACCCGGCGTCAGCGCCTCGGGGATCTCCTTGACCGATTCGATGGTCTTCTGCGGTCCTCGAATGCGTCGCACCTTCAGGTAGCCGAACAGGGCGAGTACCGCCGTGGCGACCACCATGATGCCGAACACGATGAGGAACGCGACCCACCGCCACAGCCACGTGTCCAGCAGCTCGGCGACGAAGAAGAAGAAAAAGAACGTCGAGTAGAACAGCACCACCAGCGCGAGGATGAAGAACACGCTGCCGGTGAGGCCCTTCTTGACGTCACGGGTGATCTCCGCGCGGGCCAGCTCGACCTCGGCGCGCACCAGGGTCGAAACCTGTGCCGTCGCATCCTTGACCAGGTCACCGATCGACGGGTCGGGCTTTGGGGCGTGCGGGTCGACCAGCGGTATCGAGGTCACGGTGGTCGGTACGCCATTCTTCCGGTCGGCACTGCTCACGAACGGTCCTCCCGATGTCGATGTCCCTCGAGTCATGTTGCCACGTGGCGTCCAGGTAGACGATCCCGGCCGAGCGATAGACTTGCCGTCGCAGTCGAGCAAGCGGGTCGGGGACGTTGATGGGGGATGGGTATTGAGGACCGGGCACCGCTTGTTCATTCGCTTTTCGATGGTGATGGTGGCGCTGGCAGCCCTGCTGGCACCGACATCCCCCACGGCACACGCCGACGAGCCGGTCCCGCTGGGCGGTGGTTCGGGGCTCGTCGTCAACGGAGACACGCTCTGCACGCTGACCGCGATCGGCACCGACAACCGCGGCAGCTTGATCGGCTTTACTTCCGCGCACTGCGGCGGACCCGGAGCGCAGGTGGGCGCCGAAGGGGTTGAGGGCGCTGGCGTACTGGGCACGATGGTGGCGGGTAACGACGCCCTCGACTACGCGGTGATCGAGTTCGACCCGCAGAAGGTCACTCCGCTCAACAATGTCGACAACTTCCAGATCGACGGTCTCGGGCCGGACCCAGTCACCGGCGACGTTGCGTGCAAGCTCGGCCGGACCACCGGCTACTCCTGCGGCGTCGTCTGGGGACCCGGCCAGGAGCCCGGCACGATCGTCAGCCAGGTGTGTGGTCAGCCGGGCGACTCGGGAGCGCCCGTCACTGTCAACAACCGGCTGGTGGGCATGATTCACGGCGCGTTCGCCGAAGAGCTGCCGACCTGCGTCGTCAAGTTCATCCCGTTGCACACCCCGGCGGTCGCCATGTCGATCAACACCCAGCTGGCCGACATCGCCGCGAAAAACCGGCCGGGATCGGGCTTCGTTCCCGTCGGCGCGCCGCCGGCGGCGTAGCGGCTACTTACTGGCCCGGATCGCCTCGAACACGGTGGGGTCCACCAACGTCGACGTGTCGCCCAGCTCACGACCCTCGGCCACGTCGCGCAGCAGCCGGCGCATGATCTTGCCGCTGCGGGTCTTTGGTAGCTCCGGCACCACGTGAATCTCACGCGGGCGCGCGATCTTTCCGATCTCCTTGGCGACTTGCTCGCGCAGCTCGTCGACCATTCCATCGTTGTCCTTGGCGTGTGTTTCGAGGATGACGAATGCGCAGATGCCCTGGCCGGTGGACTCATCGGACGCGCCGACGACCGCTGCTTCGGCAACACCGGAATGACCGACCAGCGCCGACTCCACTTCGGTCGTCGAGATCCGGTGTCCCGACACGTTCATCACGTCGTCGATCCGGCCGAGCAGCCATATGTTGCCGTCGGAGTCGACGCGGGCGCCGTCGCCGGCGAAATACCAGCCCTGCTTGGCATATCGTGACCAGTAGGTCTCCTGATAGCGCTCCGGATCACCCCAGATGCCGCGAAGCATCGACGGCCACGGCTGATCCAGCACGAGGTAACCCGTCACGTGCTCGGCTTCGTCAGCACCGGGCACCAACTCCTTGCCGTCCTCGTCGACGATCTTCGCGGAGATACCCGGCAGCGGCGTCATCGCCGAACCGGGTTTGGCTGCTGTCACACCCGGCAGTGGCGAGATCATGATCGCGCCGGTCTCCGTCTGCCACCAGGTGTCAACGATCGGAATTCGATTGCCGCCGTACGCATCCCGATACCAGCGCCACGCCTCGGGGTTGATCGGCTCACCGACCGAACCGAGTAGTCGCAGACTGGAAAGGTCGTGGGCGTCGGGAACCTCGCGACCCCATTTCATGAACATCCGGATCAACGTTGGCGCGGTGTAATAGATTGTCACACCATATTTTTCGATGACTTCGAAGTGGCGATGCACGCTCGGCGAGGCAGGCGTGCCCTCGTACACAACCTGCGTGACGCCGTTCGACAGCGGCCCGTAGACGATGTAGGTGTGCCCGGTGACCCAACCGATATCGGCTGTGCACCAAAACACATCGTTCTCCGGCTTCACGTCGAAGACGTTGTAGTGCGTGTACGACGCCTGGGTCAGGTATCCGCCGGAGGTGTGCATGATGCCCTTCGGCTTGCCGGTCGTGCCCGAGGTATAGAGCAGGAACAGCGGATGTTCGGAGTCGAACGCTTCCGGGGTGTGGTCGGGTGACGCGGGGTCGACGGTCTCGTGCCACCACAGATCGCGGCCGTCCGTCCATGCGGTGTCGATGCCGGTGCGCCGGACCACCAGCACGTGCTCGACGGACTTCTGCCCGTCGACGGCCTCGTCGACCGCCTCCTTCAGCGACACCGCCGCGCCGCGGCGGAACTGTCCGTCGGTGGTGATGACCAGCTTGGCTTCGGCGTCCTCGATGCGTGCCTTCAGAGCCGCCGCCGAGAAGCCCGCGAAAACCACGGAATGCAGGACGCCGAGGCGCGCGCAGGCCAGCATCGCGATGATCGCCTCCGGGACCATCGGCATGTAGATGGCGACGCGGTCGCCGGCCACCAGGCCGAGGTCCGTGAGGGCGTTGGCGGCCTTGGACACCTCGGCCTTGAGTTCGGCGTAGGTCAGCGTGCGGCTGTCGCCGACCGGCTCGCCCTCCCACAAGATGGCCACTCGGTCGCCATTGCCTGCCTCGACGTGGCGGTCAACGCAGTTGTAGGCGACGTTGAGCTTGCCGCCGACGAACCACTTGGCCACCGGCGCCTCGGACCAGTCCAGCACCTCGTTGAACGGGGTGTCCCAGGACAGCCGGTTGGCCTGTTTCCCCCAGAACCCCAACCGATCCTGCTCGGCCTCGCGGTACAGCTCAGCGGTCGCATTGGCCTGCGCGGCGAAGTCGTCAGACGGCGGATAAGCGGACAAACCTTCGGTGTGGTCTTTGGACATATTTGTGAGCCTAGTCACCCCGCGATTGCATCGACGTTGCCTTGTTCCGCATCTCAACCGGCTACCCACTTCGACGCCACTAGCCTTGCCCCAATGACGTCGCACCCGCTGAGCCCGCTGGCTGAACTGCCCGGCGTCGCGGCCGCGGGAGAAGAAGCGCGCGATGCGCTCGGCAAGGCGCATCGCCACCGCACGAACTTGCGGGGGTGGCCTGCGACAGCCGCCGAGGCGGGGCTTCGCGCCGCAAGGGCGTCCTCCGTGCTCGAGGGTGGTGCACTGCAGTTGCCCGAGACCGGCGTGCCCGATCCGCTGCTCGCGGGGGCGCTTCGGGTGTCCGAGGCGCTGGAGGGCGGTGCGACGACGCTGGTCGGTGTTTGGCAGAAGGCGCCGATGCAGGCACTGGCCCGGCTCCACGCGCTGGCAGCGGCAGACCTCGTCGACGACGATCGGCTCGGGCGTCCGCGCAGCGACGCAGACGTCGGGTCGCGTCTCGAGTTGATGGTCGAGCTGGTCACCGGCAAATCCGACGTGCCCGCGACCGTGCTGGCCGCGGTCGCCCACGGGGAGCTGCTGACACTGGCTCCGTTCGGGACTGCCGACGGGCTTGTCGCCCGTGCGGTATCCCGTTTGGTGACGATCTCCAGCGGCCTGGACCCGCACGGCCTCGGCGTGCCAGAGGTGTACTGGATGAGCCATTCCGGCGATTACCGTGCCGCCGCGCGCGGATTTGCTTCCGGCACACCCGACGGCCTTGCGGCGTGGTTGATGCTGAGTTGCCACGCGCTGCGCGCAGGTGCGAGGGAGGCGCTGTCGATTGCGGAGGCCGCCACGAAGTAGCGGTCCTAGCAAAGTGAAAGCGGGCGGCGTTCCGAAACTTGTTCGGCTCGCCGCCCGCTAGCACGGACTCCGGTTACCAAGCGTGCTGATCAGGTGTGCGTGGGTGGCCTCGGCGTCCTTGAGATGCGCTACGGCTGCAACCCCACCCAAGGGGTCGTCGTGGTCGTCCGCTCTTCGCAATTACGCAGGCCCGCAACACTTTTGCCTATTCCGCGGCTTTAGCTCCGCGTGGGTGCCGGGATCCGTGCTGGGTAGCCTGGGATCGGGAGATCGAGCCTTCTCTTCCGGCTCGGCCTTGGCCGCTCCAAGCTTCCGTGGTTCCTTTGTACTCCGTGACCACGGTCACAGCAAGTGCTAAACGCCCGCGAGATTCGATCGTTACCGCTCGGGCGTCAGCTACTACGCAGAATCGGATCAGAATGCGAAACGATCGGCATTCACAAAGCGAAACGCCGCAGCAGCGAGTAGGTCAGCGCGCCGGCGAACAAAGCGCTCAGACCAACCGCGACGGTGGTGGCGACGGCGGCGCCCGACGGTGCGGGGATGCGGTCGCGGAGTGAGATTGGCCGCGAGAACGTCAGCACCGGCCAGTCGCGTGCGGTGGCCTCTTTGCGCAGTCCGCGATCGGGGTTCACCACGGTGGGATGGCCGACCTCTTCGAGCATCGGTAGATCGGTTATCGAGTCGGAGTAGGCGTAACAGTGCTCCAGCGCATACCCCTCACGGGCGGCGAGCTCGCGAATCGCCTCGACCTTGCCCTCGCCGTAGCAATAGAACGCCACTTCGCCGGTGTACTTCCCGTCTTCGACGACCATCCGGGTCGCCATCGCGTGGGTTGCGCCAAGAGCCTTGGCGATCGGGCCGACGATTTCCTCGCCCGATGCGGAGACAACGACGACGTCACGTCCACACAGCTTGTGGTCGGCGATCAGATTGGCGGCCTCGGCGAACACCAGCGGATTGACGATTTCGTGCAGCGTCTCGCCGACGATGGATTTGATCTGCGCCACATCCCACCCGGTGCACATGTTGGTGATGTAGTTGCGCATGCGGTCCATCTGTTCGTGGTCGGCGCCCGACATCAGGAACAGAAATTGTGCGTAGGTGGACTTGAGTACCGCACGTCTATTAATTAGCCCTTGATCGAAGAAGGGTTTGCTGAAGGCCAGCGTGCTGGACTTGGCAATTACGGTTTTATCGAGGTCGAAGAACGCTGCCGTGCGAACGGGTTGCCCGCTTTTCGAGTTCGTTTGCGGTACTTGACCCCCGGCCGCCGCCGGATCGGTTGCGGTCACAACGCCCAGCATAGGGGCGTGTCCGAACGCTGACCGGCCGAGTGTACAAAATGGCAGTTCACGACAGGTGCCGACGCCTGCACTTCTTCGAGGTAGCCGGGTGCTTTCGGTGGCAAGCACTACTTGCGCCGCTTGTGGTTTCCGTGTGTATAGTGAGGATTACTCGGCTTATGCCGGGTGTGCATCAGCCCGACCCCCCGGGGCTGATACACGACGACCTCCGCCTCCTCCCCCCCTGGCGGGGGTCGTCCCTTTTCTAGGGCCAATTCGTTGTCCGGATAAGTGGGGAAATCTGCCGTAGTAGCGGAACAGCGTTTTCGCTGGCGGCGTTGACGCTGGTTCCGCGACCACCGCCCTCGATCTCGCCGGAGGCCTAGAGGTAGGGAACCACCTATGCGCCGCCGATGCCGGCATCGACACCTTCGCCTAGTTAGCCGCGCGACCGATTCCATCCACAGTCAGAGGCTCGTCCACAGAAGGTGACAACGGCCTGGCATTAGGTCGGTGCGCGCCCGCACTGTGGGCTGATGAACGCAACCAACGGCGTCTTGGCCATGGTCGCCGGATCTGCGATGCGCACCGACGTCGACCGCGTCGCCGCCGCCGCGGGTGTTGCCGCGGTGCACACTTCGCAGCCGCCGAGTCGACAGGCCTGGACCGGAGCATCAGCCGTGCTGCTCGACGCCGGCGGCGCCCGACGCTGTGCCGACCCTGGGCTGCCACGCCGCGGCTACGTCATCCTGCTCAGCCACACCGAACCGCAGGCCACCGACTGGGAGGCCGCAATCGCCGTCGGCGCGCAGCGCGTCATGACGGTCCCCGGCGACGAGGTCGAACTCGTCGCCGCGCTGTCCGACGCCGCGGAATCCCGTCGCGAGGACGGGCGCACGGGTGCCGTGGTCGCCGTGATGGCGGGCCGTGGTGGTGCCGGGGCGTCGCTGTTCGCCACCGCGCTCGCGCAGTCCGCACCCGACGCTCTGCTGATCGATGCCGACCCGTGGAGCGGTGGAATCGATTTGGTCGTCGGCACTGAGGACGACCCGGGACTGCGGTGGCCCGATCTCGCGCTGGAGCACGGCAGGCTCGACCTCACCGCGTTGCGTCAGGCGTTGCCGCGGCGCGACGGGCTGAGCGTGTTGTCGTGCGCGCGCGAAGGTAACGACATCGAGCCAGGGCCATTGGCCGCCGTGATCGACGCAGGCCGACGGGGCGGCGCAACCGTTGTCTGCGATCTGCCACGCCGGCTGTCTCGACCGGTGGAATTCGCCACGGATGCAGCAGACTTGGTCGTGCTGGTCACCACGGCTGACGTCCGGGCGTGCGCCGCAACCACCGCGGTCGCCTCGGCGTTGGCCGCGATCAATCCCAATGTCGGTCTGGTGGTGCGCGGCCCGTCGCCCGGTGGTTTGCGATCAGTCGACGTGGCACGCATCGTGGGTCTGCCGCTCTTGGCGGCGATGCGGCCGCAATCCGGTCTGGCCGACACACTCGAAAGTGGCGGTGTGCGCATGCGACGTCGGTCGCCGCTTGCCACTGCCGCTCGGCGAGTGCTGACGGTGTTGGCGCAGCATCCACAGGCGGACGCGGCATGAGTGTTTCGTTGATCGACCGGGTCCGGGAGCGACTGGCGGCTGAGTCCGCGCCGCTGCTTCCCAACGTCGTCGCCGCCGCGATCCGTGCCGAATCTGGCGGAGTGCTTGGCGACACCGAAGTGCTGAGCAATCTGCGGATGCTGCAGACGGAGCTCACCGGCGTGGGGATCCTGGAGCCACTCCTGCATGCGGAGGGCACTACAGACGTTCTGGTTACGGCGCCGGACGCGGTATGGATCGACGACGGAAACGGGTTGCGGCGCAGCTCGATCCGCTTCGCCGACGAGGACGCGGTGCGGCGTCTGGCGCAGCGGCTCGCCTTGAGCGTGGGTCGCCGACTCGACGAGGCACAGCCCTGGGTGGACGGGCAGTTGACCGGCGTCACGGCAGGCCAGTTCACCGTCCGGTTGCACGCGGTGCTCGCACCGATCGCGTTCGGCGGCACTTGCCTGTCGTTGCGGGTGCTGCGGCCGGCGACACAGGATCTCGTCACGCTGACACAGACGGGCGCAATCGCCGCGGAGGCAGCCACACTGCTGGACCGGATCATCGCCGCCCGGCTGGCATTCCTTGTCTCCGGCGGCACCGGGGCGGGCAAGACCACGCTCTTGTCGGCCGTCCTCGGTGAGGTCTCGCCCGATGAACGCATCGTCTGCGTGGAGGACGCCGCCGAGTTGGAACCGCGACATCCGCACCTCGTGAAGCTGGTTGCACGCTGCGCAAATGTCGAAGGGGTGGGCGAGGTTACCGTCCGCGACCTGGTCAGGCAGGCGCTCCGGATGCGACCTGACCGGATCGTCGTCGGCGAGGTGCGGGGCGCGGAGGTCGTCGACCTGCTGGCTGCCCTCAACACCGGTCACGACGGAGGCGCGGGAACCGTCCACGCGAACAATCCGGCCGAAGTGCCCGCCCGGCTCGAGGCCCTCGCAGCTCTCGGCGGCCTCGACCGCTTCGCGCTGCACAGTCAACTCGCCGCGGCAGTGCAGGTGTTGTTGCACGTGGGGCGCGACCAAAACGGCAAACGCAGGCTCGCCGAGGTCGCGGTTCTGCGGAGGGAGGGCAACGGCCTGGTCGGAGCGGCGACCGCGTGGAGCGCCGACACCGGATTCGGCAGCGGCGCTGACGATCTGAGCGGTCTACTGGTCGAGCGGGGAGCACTGTGACCACCGCGGCGTTGGCGTTGGCACTGGCGTTGGTCGTCGCACCGTCACCATCGCGGCGCTGGCCGGTACCCACAAACGGTACCCGTCGCCGACTTCCTGTCCTTGTTGTTGCGGTCGCCGTCGGCTCCGCGGTGGCGATGATGCTGCCCGGCACGGCCACGCTGGCCGCGGCGGTTCTCGTAGGGGCTCTGTTGTTACGGAGGCGACAGTCGATCGCTCGCCGCGCTCGCACCGTCGAAGCGTCGGCGCTGCAGAGCGCGTTGGATGTATTGGTCGGCGAGCTGCGGGTCGGTGCGCACCCGGTGGCCGCGTTCGACGTCGCCGCGGGCGAGGTCGAAGGGCCGGTCGCGGCGAGCCTGCGCGCCGTCGCCGCGCGAGCGCGGCTCGGGGCCGATGTGGCAGCAGGCCTTCGCAGTTTCGCCGAGGCATCGCGTCTACCTGCGCACTGGGAGCGACTGGCCCTCTACTGGCGGTTGGCTCAGATCCACGGCCTGGGGATTGCCACGTTGATGCGTGCCGCGCAGCGCGACATCGTTGAGCGCGAACGGTTCTCGGCCCGGGTCGACGCCGGGATGGCAGGTGCCCGAACCAGCGCTGCAGTATTGGCCGGGCTCCCGGTGCTCGGCGTTGGCCTCGGTCAACTCATCGGCGCAGACCCGCTCGGCTTTCTGCTGTCCGGTGGCGCGGGCGGATGGTTGCTGGTGGTCGGGGTGACGCTTGCGTGCTGCGGACTGCTGTGGTCGGACCGCATAACCGGTCGGGCGCTGACATGAGTACCGAAGGCGAGCGCGAGTGAGGATCGCAGCGGAGCGAGGACCGGAGCGAGCGGGGGCCGAGCTATGAGCTTGGCGGCGTTGTTGTTGGCGGCGGCGCTTCTGATTGCCGCCCGCCCCACCCGGGTGCTGGGACGCGCGCGTCCCCAAAGTCCCGCGACGCCGGATCCGTTGTCGGGCGACTCTGATGCGTTGGCCGTCGCATCCACATTCGACGTGTTCGCCGCGTGCCTCACTTCGGGAATGGCGGTATCAACGGCGGCAGCGGCGGCCGCACCGTCGGCGCCCCGTCCGCTCGCCCAGGTGCTGGATCGTGCGGCGGACCTTTTGGCACTGGGCGCGGATCCCGTTGCGGCATGGTCGAATCCCACCGTGCAGCTGGACAGCCACGGCGAAGCTCTCCTTCGGCTGGCTCGGCGGTCGGCGGCATCGGGCGCCGCACTTGCTCAGGGCGTGGCCGATCTGGCCGACCAGTCACGCCACGATGCCGCGTCGGCCGCAGATGCCCGGGCCCAGCGCGCCTCGGTGCTGATCGCGGGGCCACTCGGCCTCTGCTATCTACCGGCGTTCGTCTGTCTGGGCATCGTGCCGATCGTCGCAGGTCTGGCAGGCGACGTGCTGCGGTCGGGTCTGGCATGACCGCTTGTGAACCGTTCAATGAACCGACAGGGAGGAAAAGAAATGGTGGCGAACATGATTCGCGAACTGAGAACACGAATGACGTTGTTGCTCGTCGACGACGCGGGCATGTCCACGGTGGAATACGCCATCGGCACCATCGCCGCGGCGGCATTCGGCGCGATTCTCTATACGGTCGTCACCGGCGACTCCATCGTGGCCGCGCTGACCAACATCATCAATCGTGCGCTGAACACCAACGTCTGACCGACGATGGCGGCGCGACCACTGTTGAAGCGGCGTTCGCCATCGCCGCCTTGGTCGTCGTACTGGTGTTGTGTGCGGCTGGTCTCACCGCGTTGTCGATGCAGGTGCGGTGTATCGATGCCGGGCGTGAGGCGGCCCGTCTCGCGGCGCGCGGCGATGACGGGTCCGCACTGCAGGCCGCAGAGAACATCGCTCCGCACGGCGCGAAGCTTCAACTGCGTAAGGAAGGCGGACTGGTGGTCGCGACTGTCACCGCGCATTCGATCCTGTTGCCGGGCGTCACGATCCGCGCAGACACGATCGCTGCTATCGAGCCGAACGGGCGATGACCGCGGCTCGGCGACGCTGGTCGCCGTCGCGATGATGGCGGTGCTGCTGGCGTTCACCATCGGCGGGTGCTACCTCGCGTCGGCCGTGATCGCTCGCCACCGGGCGCAGGCGGCGGCCGATCTGGCGGCGTTGGCCGCTGCAGCCCGGCTGCCCGTCGGGGCCGACGTGGCCTGCGGTCAGGCCTCAGCGATCGCCGACGCGATGCGGGTCGGCGTCGCCGACTGCGTGGTGGACGGGCTCGACGTTGTCGTCACCACCACCGCTGGGCCTGCACGCGCCGCCGCACGGGCAGGGCCGGCCGACAGCCCGGGTTAATGGCCTTTAGCGTCTTTACCTTTGCGCTTCTTCTTTTTCCGCGGCTTCTCTTCCGACGGTTGCGGGGGTTGTTCCTCGTGGTCGAGTTCGTCGAAGTCCATTACCGCCAATTCCGCCTCGGTCGGCAGACGAAGGGCCATCAGACCTGCGAACGTGTTCTCTTCGAGCTCAACACGATTGATGGTCATGTGCACCGGCGTCCAGCCGCCGTCGTTCGCGCGCAACCGCAACACACCGCTCGTCGAGCCGTTGCCGAATTCGAGCGTCATTCTCGCCATGTGAATCGCGTCCGCCGGGTTCACCGATGGCTCGCCGAACTCTCTGGCGCGCCAGTCGAAGAACGGGGCGGGGTCGTCGAGCCACTTCAGTAGCGTCCAGTTGACCGGGTCGACGAGCGCCCGGTGCACGCCGGGTTGCGCGAGGCCATCGAGGATTCGCTGCGCCAGGTGATCGGGAGGCAGCGAGGGCCCGTCGTACTCAGCTCGCCAGTTCATCGCCCGGCAGATGAGCCGCTCGCTGCCGTCGTCCTGTGTCTCCGGATTGGCGCGGGCGACGAAGCCGACCGAGATCGTCTCGCCCTGGTGATCGGTGACATTCCAGGTGCTGCAGAGCGTCATGCCGGGCTCGCGCTTGATCGCCATCGACAGCACCTTGGTCTCGCTCGCGTTGAGGGCCCGCATGGGCAGATCCTCGGCGAACGTCCGGCCATGGGTCGCTTCCGTCGACGGGTCCCTCCCGCTGTTGTAGATCGACTCGGGTGTGTCGGTGGCGACCCCGGTCGTGAGGTCCCATTTGAGCGGTCCCGGAACCGGCCGCTCCGGCGGTTCCATGTCCAGCGGTCCGATCCAGACGTGGACGCCGTGCATGCGCCCATCGGTCATCAGCACGGGCTCGGTACGGATTACGCGATCATTCCTCGGCGTGAGGGTGCTCATGTCCTTGGCGGTGCGAATCGTTTCGGATATCGCGGTCTGAATCGCCATCAGGTCCGGACTTCGTCGCAAAAATTTACTGATCGGAACGAGATTCTTGGTCCGGCGACCCTCTGCCACTGCGACGGGCTCGGCGCCCAGTGTTTCCACGAGCAGCCAGTCGTGGCTCATCTCGCGAATATTACCGGCCTACGCCTCCATCATTGATACATCGACAAGACAACGAAATCCGTTGCTTTTCGCTGACATGCGGCATTTTGACGCTGTCGAAAATCCCCACCAAAGTTGCCCGAAGGCCTCCGACGAGGTATTTTACGTCTGCGCCCGACCGATCGGGATTGAAACGGATCGCGTAGCTGACCGTTTCAAATAGAGCAGTCTGGCGCTTCGGCGTGCCCCATCCGGCACCGTCGATTGCTTGTCCACGGGGGCGGCCGTCGAGGGGTCGGCCGTCGCCGTGGACGCCTAGGACTCGTGCCGTTCCAGTTCGTCGAGCACCAGTCGCAGCACGCGAACAGCACCCAGTTTGTCCAGCGGGTCATTGCCGCTACCGCATTTGGGCGACTGCACGCACGACGGGCAGCCGAGCGGGCATTCGCAGGCCTCGATGGCCGCCGCAGTCGCGCTCCACCATGCGGCAATCTGCCGGAATCCCCGGTCGGCGAATCCCGCCCCGCCCGGGTATCCGTCGTAGACGAAGATCGTCGGCAGGCCGTCCACCGGGCCCACCGCTGTGGACATCCCCCCGATGTCGCCACGGTCGCAGCTGGCCACCAACGGCAAGAGTCCGATCGACGCGTGCTCTGCGGCGTGCAGTGCGCCGGGTACCCGCAACGCTTCGACACCGTTGTCCTGCAAAGCTTCCGGCGTGATGGTGCACATGACAGCTTTAGTGTCCAGAGTCCGGGTGGGCATATCGAGCTCGACGAAATCGATCACTTCGCCCGTCAGCTGACGGCGGAGATATCCGATCACCGTGTTGCTCACCGACACCGGCACCAGTCCAAGAGTGATCGGCCCGAAGGCTTTTCGCTCACCCTGTCCCGTCACTGCAATGTCGGTCAGCTCGCGCGCAAATGTCGTATAGCCCGGATCCTCGGCGTGTACGAAGGCGACGCCGTCCTCGAAATCGAGGGAGTCGACGAGGTAGGACTCGCCCTGGTGCAGATAGACCGCGCCGGGATGGACCGATGCCGACGCCTGACCCACATCCGCGCTGCCCAGCATGCGCCCGGTGCCGGTCTCCAGAATCGCGATCTGGCCGCCCGACGAGCCACGGATGTCGACCGCAGGGTGCGGATCGACACCCGGACTGGGGAAGTATCCGCTCGGTCGCCGACGCAGCAGCCCGTCATCGACGAGAGTCTCCGCGACGGATTCGGCGTTCCAGGCGCGCACTTCGGCATCGGTCAGTGGAAGCTCGGTTGCGGCGCAGAGCAATTGCGGGCCGAGGACATAGGGGTTTCCCGGATCGATGACCACCCGCTCGATCGGCTTGTCCAACAAGGCTTCCGGATGGTGCACCAGGTAGGTATCCAACGGATCGTCACGCGCGATCAGCAGGATCAGCGCTCCCTGCCCGCGCCGGCCGGATCGGCCCGCCTGCTGCCAGAACGACGTCACCGTCCCGGGGAACCCCGCCAGCAGCACCGCATCCAGTCCTGCGATGTCGACACCGAGCTCGAGCGCATTGGTGCTTGCCAAGCCGCGTAGGTCGCCGTCGGACAGCGCACGCTCCAATTCGCGACGGTCCTCGGCGAGATAACCGGCCCGGTACGACGCCACCCGATCCGTCAACTCGGGAGCGATGTCTTCCAGGCGCGCACGGGCGCCCAACGCGGTGAGCTCGGCCCCGCGGCGGGATCGAACAAAGGTCAGCGTGCGGGCCCCTTCGGCGATCAGGTCGGCCATCACCCTGGCCGCCTCGGCACCGGCGGATCGCCGTACCGGCGCTCCGTTTTCGCCGACGATGTCGGTGCGCAAAGCAGGCTCCCACAGTGCGACGGTGCGCGCACCGTGCGGCGAGCCGTCCTCGGTCACCTCGACGACCGTCTGCCCGATCAGCTCCGAGGCGGTGGCGCCCGGCGACGCGGTCGTCGCGCTGGCGAAGATCACCGTCGGCATTGAGTTGTTGGCCGAATAGCGCGCGCACAGCCGCAGCAGACGGCGCAGCACCATCGCGACGTTCGAACCGAAAACCCCGCGGTAGTAATGGCATTCGTCCACCACGAGGTAGCGCAGGTTGCGCAGGAAGACTGCCCACCGCGCATGGTTGCGGAGCAGGGACAGGTGGATCATGTCGGGGTTGGAGAAGATCCAGCGCGATCGTTCGCGGGCGAAGCGCCGCACCTCGCCCGGGCTGTCGCCGTCGTAGGAGCTGGGTGCGACGCCACGGAGTTCGGGCACGGCATCGGTGAGCGCCTGCGCGGTGCGCAGCTGGTCGTGGCCGAGGGCCTTCGTCGGCGACAGGTAGAGGGCGCGGGCACGGGGATCGGTCACGAACGTGGTCAGGATCGGCAACTGATATGCCAGCGACTTACCCGACGCGGTGCCGGTGCTGAGCACCACGTGGCGGCCGCCGTAAGCGAGGTTGGCCGCCTCGATTTGATGAGACCACGGCGCGGCGATGCCCCGATCATTGAACGCCCGCACCACATCCGGGTCGGCCCAGTGCGGCCATGTCTGCGGGCGGGCCTGCCTGGGCGGCAGGTCCGCGACATGGCGCAGCGGATTCTCGTCCGGATCGGTGCCTTCGACCGCGCAGGCGAGCAGCTCGCGGCCGAATTCCGACATCGTTGGCCCTCCTGTCGGTGAATTGTCCCCTAGTCCTGCGCCGAGACTGTTGCTGGAGCTTGGAACATGATTGACTAAGCACGGTCGCAGCTTCTGTGTTCGTGTATATGCACTCGCAGGATCGACGTTGCGATCGCGGTTCCTGCGAGGGTTGTAGGTCGGGTCAAGTTCCGGCGACTCCACGAAGGTATGGCGGTCGGAACGGGCCCGGTGCACCGGAAGTCGGTGAACCGTACCCGGTAAGAAGAGAAGGAAAGATCGAAAGATGCCACAGGGAACTGTGAAGTGGTTCAACGCGGAGAAGGGCTTCGGCTTTATCGCCCCGGAGGACGGCTCCGCCGATGTGTTTGTCCACTACACGGAAATTCAAGGTTCCGGCTTCCGCACCCTCGAAGAAAACCAGAAGGTCGAGTTCGAGGTCGGCCAAAGCCCTAAGGGCCCCCAGGCCACCGGAGTTCGATCCATTTAATAAATCGAACCTGACGTAGCCCCCCGAGCAGTCCTTCGCGGACGTCGGGGGGTTTTCGTTTCTTGGTGCGCAAGTGCGGCCCGCCAGCAGCACACCAGCACAGCACTGGCCTACTGTCGTCTGCGTGAGTCAGCTGTCGTTCTTCTCGGCAGAGTCGGTGCCGCCAGCGGTCGCCGACCTGACGGGGCTTCTCGCCGCGCCCGGCCAGGTGGTCGTCGTCGGGGGAGGCGCACGGCTGTCGGTGGTGGTGGATCGCCAGTGGCGCGCGGTGGCAATCGCCGAGATGATCGTCGAGGCCGGTCTGGAGCCCGAGATCGGCCGCACCGATGAGAACTCGCCGCTTGTACGCACCTCTGTCGACCCGCGGCTGGCCGGCATCGCCACCGAGTGGACCCGCGGAGCGGTCAAGACCGTGCCGCCGCAGTGGTTGCCTGGGCCGCGCGAATTGCGGGCCTGGACGCTGGCGGCTGGCAGCCCCGAGGCCGACCGCTATTTACTGGGCCTCGATCCCCACGCCCCGGACACCCATTCCCCGCTTGCCTCGGCCCTGATGAGGGTCGGGATCGCGCCGACTCTGATCGGGACCCGGGGCACGCATCCCGCGCTCCGGATCAGCGGTCGCCGACGCCTATCGCGCCTGGTAGAGAACGTAGGGGAACCTCCGGGAGACGTAGAGGCGTTCTCGCTCTGGCCTCGGATTTGAGGTCCTGCGCCCGGAGAGTCAGTTTGCGTCGGCACGTCCGGGGTGCGAAATTGGCAGTTGCCGACGGCGACGGATTGTCATGAATGCATAAATCCAATGCCGGCAGGCAACACAGAAGTGGAGCGTAAGCACAGGTGGCTGACGAGGACCGCGGCAGCGGCCGCAACGGTAGCGTGCGGCGACTCGTCATAGTCGAGTCGCCTACTAAGGCACGCAAAATAGCTGGCTACCTGGGCTCCAACTACATCGTTGAGTCCTCCCGCGGTCACATCCGGGATTTGCCGAGGGCGGCCGCCGACGTGCCTGCCAAGTACAAATCCGAACCGTGGGCGCGGCTCGGGGTCAACGTCGACGCCGACTTCGAACCGCTCTACATCATCAGCCCCGACAAGAAGAGCACCGTCACCGAGCTGAAGGGCCTGCTCAAAGACGTTGATGAGCTCTATCTAGCCACTGACGGTGACCGCGAGGGCGAGGCGATCGCCTGGCACCTGCTGGAGACATTGAAGCCGAGCATCCCGGTCAAGCGAATGGTGTTCCACGAGATCACCGAGTCGGCGATCCGCGCCGCCGCTGAGGATCCGCGTGACCTGGACAACGACCTCGTCGACGCCCAGGAGACCCGGCGCATCCTGGACCGGCTGTACGGCTACGAGATCAGCCCCGTGTTGTGGAAGAAGGTCGCGCCGAAGCTGTCGGCCGGCCGCGTCCAGTCGGTGGCGACCCGCATCATCGTCCAGCGCGAACGCGAACGGATGGCGTTCCGCAGTGCCGGCTACTGGGACGTCACCGCTCTGCTGGACGCCAGCGTCTCCGATTCGCAGGCAGCGCCGCCGACCTTCACCGCCAGGCTGAACACCGTCGACGGTAAGCGGGTCGCTACCGGACGCGATTTCGACTCGCTCGGTGAGCTCAAGAAGGCCGACGAGGTGCTGGTCCTCGACGAAGCCAGTGCGGGCGCGCTGGCGACGGGCCTGCGCGGTGCCCAGCTTTCGGTGTCGTCGGTCGAGCAGAAGCCCTACACCCGGCGGCCCTATGCGCCGTTCATGACGTCGACGCTGCAACAGGAGGCCGGCCGCAAGCTGAGGTTCTCGGCCGAGCGCACGATGAGCATCGCCCAGCGGCTCTACGAGAACGGCTACATCACTTATATGCGTACCGACTCCACGACGCTGTCGGGGTCGGCGATCGATGCCGCGCGCAACCAGGCACGCCAGCTGTACGGCGAGGAGTACGTGCATCCGACCCCGCGGCAGTACACCCGGAAGGTCAAGAACGCCCAGGAGGCACACGAGGCGATCCGGCCCGCAGGCGACGTATTTCAGACGCCGGGTCAGCTGCACAGCCAGCTGGACACCGATGAGTTCCGGCTCTACGAGCTGATCTGGCAGCGCACCGTGGCCTCGCAGATGGCCGACGCGCGAGGCACGACACTGTCGCTGCGCATCGCGGGGGAGTCGACCGACGGGCAGCAGGTCGTGTTCAGCGCGAGCGGTCGCACGATCACCTTCGGCGGCTTCCTGAAGGCCTACGTCGAGAGCATCGACGAGCTTGCCGGTGGCGAGTCCGACGACGCGGAGAGCCGGCTGCCGAACCTCGAGCAGGGGCAGCGTGTCGACGCCAAGGAGCTGACTCCCGACGGGCACGTCACCTCGCCGCCCGCCCGCTACACCGAGGCGTCGTTGATCAAGGCGCTGGAGGATTTGGGCATCGGCCGGCCGTCGACGTACTCGTCGATCATCAAGACCATCCAGGACCGTGGCTACGTCCACAAGAAGGGCAGCGCGCTGGTGCCGTCGTGGGTGGCGTTCGCCGTCACGGGGCTGCTCGAGCAGCACTTCGGCCGACTGGTCGACTACGGCTTCACCGCGGCGATGGAAGACGAGCTCGACGAGATCGCGTCCGGCAATGAGCGGCGCACGGTGTGGCTCAACAACTTCTACTTCGGCGGCGACCACGGCGTGCCCGAGTCGATCGCCCGGTCCGGCGGGCTCAAGAAGCTCGTCGGCGTGAATCTCGAAGGCATTGATGCCCGAGAGGTCAACTCAATCAAGCTGTTCGACGACGAAGAGGGCCGCGCGATCTATGTGCGCGTCGGCAAGAACGGCCCGTATCTGGAACGCACCGTCATCGGCGACGACGGTGAGCCAAAACCGCAGCGCGCCAATCTCAAGGACGAGCTGACCCCGGACGAGCTGACGCTCGAGCTGGCCGAAAAAGCCTTCGCCACACCGCAAGAGGGGCGCCCGCTGGGCGTCGATCCCGAGACGGGCCACCAGGTCGTCGCCAAAGACGGCCGCTATGGGCCGTATGTGACTGAGGTGCTGCCGGAGCCGGACGAGCCGGAAGACGGTGCTCCGGCCAAGAAGGGTAAGAAGCCCACCGGTCCCAAGCCGCGTACCGGCTCACTGCTGCGGACGATGGACCTGGATACGGTGACGCTCGAAGACGCGCTGCGGCTGCTGTCGTTGCCCCGCGTCGTCGGAGTCGACCCGAACACCAGCGAGGAGATCACCGCGCAGAACGGCCGCTACGGGCCATATCTCAAGCGCGGCACCGACTCTCGCTCATTGATGACCGAAGAGCAGATGTTCGACATCACGCTCGACGAAGCATTGAAGATCTACTCTGAGCCCAAACGTCGTGCAGGACAGGGTGCCTCGGCGCCACCGCTGCGCGAGTTGGCGGCCGACCCTGCCACGGGTAAACCGATGGTCATCAAGGACGGCCGCTTCGGGCCGTATGTGACCGACGGTGAGACCAACGCCAGTCTGCGCAAGGGTGACGACGTTATGTCGATCACCGACGACCGGGCCGCCGAACTGCTGGCCGATCGCCGTGCACGCGGTCCGGTGAAGCGGACGGCGAAGAAGACCGCCAAGAAGGCGGCGAAGAAGGCGCCCGCCAAGAAGGCAGCAAAGCGCAGCTAGCTCGACACCTCGCTGGCCTCTTCTTCAGCCGGTTGCACGCTCGACTCGGCAAGGTTCAGCGGACGGGCGAGCTGGGTCGGTGCGCTTCGCCCGCGCAGCTCGACGATCTCTCCCACGTCCCAGCACAGCGCCTCGGCGTCCAGCGCGCCGCTGACCGCGATCGCCGACGCCAGCACGTGGCCGTCCTCCAGCTTGGCCAGCTCGGTGAGGCGGGCGGCCTCGTTGACCGGGTCGCCGATGACGGTGTATTCGAAGCGGGCTTGAGCGCCGATGTGTCCGGCGATGGCGCGCCCCGCGGATACGCCGATGCCGAACTCCATGTCGTCGCCCAACACGTTGATGAGCTCGTCGTGCAGCTCGCGGGAGGCCGCCAGCGCGGCCCCCGACGCGTCGGGATGTTCGATCGGCGCGCCGAAGATGGCCAGCGCCGCGTCGCCCTGGAACTTGTTGACGAAGCCGCCGTGCCGGTTGACGGTGTCGACGACGACGCGGAAGAACTCGTTGAGCAGGCTGACGACCTCGGACGCCGGACGGGTCGAGGCCAGCTGTGTCGAGCCGACCAGGTCGACGAACAACACCGCGACGTCGCGTTCCTGCCCGCCGAGCTCGGTGCCGCGCTCCAGTGCGCGACGGGCGACGTCCTCACCGACGTATCGACCGAAAAGGTCGCGTAGCCTTTGCCGCTCGGCCAGGTCGCGAACCATGTCGTTGAACCCGGCTTGCGAGTAAGCCCAATTCGCTGGCGTCATAGATCTGCATGTGTGCGTTGTAGTTACCACGCTGCACTTCGCCCAGCGCCCAACGCAATTGGCGGAGGGGATCCGCGATCGCCATCGCCACCAGCACCGTCCCGGCCAGCCCGACCAACAAGGCGGCAATGGCCATGATCAGGATCGGTGTGGTCAGCCGGTCGGCGGACGCGGTGAGGATCTGAAACTTGCTCGCCACCAACGCAAGAACGATCGCGAGCACCGGAACGCCGGTGGACAGCACCCAGGTCAGGACCATCCGCAGGATGACGCCGGCCGCGCGGTAGTTTTCCGGCACCCCACCACGAAGTGCGGCGACCGCCACGGGCCGCAGCACCCGCTCGGATTGCAGGTACCCGATGATCGCCGTCGCGGTCGCACCAAGCGCAGTCGCCACGGCCACAACGGGCGCCGAATGGCTGGCGACGGGCCAGCTCGCGACGATGAAGACGATGGAGCCCAGGCACCAGTTGCTGACGCTGATGACGGAGCGATAGAACGGCATCTTCAACGCGCGGGTGCGGGCCAGTTCGGTGGTGGCGGGGTCGGTGTCGGCGAGCAGGCTGTCGCGACGCTGCCAGCGCATCACGGGGATCA
Source organism: uncultured Actinomycetota bacterium (assembly GCA_963713225.1). Taxonomy (GTDB): domain Bacteria; phylum Actinomycetota; class Actinomycetes; order Mycobacteriales; family Mycobacteriaceae; genus Mycobacterium. Next base: position 483,782 of record CAVQLB010000013.1, read on the forward strand.
GCAGCCGCAGGCTCAGGTAGGCGCCGACGGTGAAGGACAGGAACAGGTAGCCCAGAAAGACGGCCAGGTTGAGCGCGGGCAGATCCTGAAGCTGCACGCGGTCCTCTGGTGGCAGCCCGAAACGGAGAAAACCCAGCACGAACAGCGCGCCGATGATGTCGGACTGCAGCATGCCGAGCGTGAACACCGGCCAGGGTGTGCGCGCGACCCAGCGGACGAATGCGCTGATTCGCCCGATCGGTTCGGCCTCGGTGGTCACCCGTTTACCGTATCGGGCCGAGGAGACCAGAAAGGGTGGTCTGGGACGGACGTGTCGGTTCGCCGCACTACTGTTACGTGTGATGAGCGGTGTTTTCTCACGTCTGGTGGGCCAAGGCGCCGTTGAAGCCGAATTAGTGGCCGCAGCGCAGGCCGCACGCGGTGACGGCGCTCACAATGCGCATGCCACCGGGACCATGACACATGCCTGGCTGGTCACCGGCCCGCCCGGGTCAGGGCGCTCGGTGGCCGCGCTGTGTTTCGCGGCTGCGCTGCAGTGCACCTCCGACGGTGAGCCCGGGTGCGGGGAGTGCCGCGCGTGCACCACGACGATGGCCGGGACCCATGCCGACGTGCGCAGAATCATTCCGGAGGGGCTATCGATCGGCGTCGACGAGATGCGCGCCATCGTGCAGATCGCCTCGCGGCGGCCGGGCACCGGACGGTGGCAGATCGTGTTGGTCGAAGACGCCGACCGGCTGACCGAGGGCGCTGCCAATGCGCTGCTCAAGGTGGTTGAGGAGCCGCCACCGTCGACGGTGTTCCTGCTGTGCGCGCCGTCGGTGGACCCCGAGGACATTGCGATCACTTTGCGGTCGCGCTGCAGGCACGTGGCGCTGGTGACACCGCCCGTTGACGCCATTGCGCAGGTGCTGATGGATTCCGACGGGCTGCCGGCCGAGGACGCCATTTGGGCGGCGTCGGTCAGCGGCGGGCATGTGGGGCGGGCGCGTCGCCTCGCCACCGACGAAGAGGCCCGGCGCCGACGGCAGCGGGCGCTTGGGCTGGCGCGCGACGCGGCGACGCCGTCGCGGGCCTACGGTGCCGCCGAGGAATTGGTGGCCGCTGCCGAGGCGGAGGCATTGGCGCTGACGGTCGACCGCAATGAGTCAGAGACCGAAGAGCTGCGCACGGCGCTGGGTGCCGGCGGCACCGGCAAGGGCACGGCGGGCACCTTGCGCGGTGCGACGGGGGCGATCAAAGACCTTGAGCGCAGACAGAAGTCGCGTCACACGCGGGCGTCACGTGATGCGCTGGATCGGGCGTTGATCGATCTGGCAACGTATTTCCGCGACGCACTGTTGGTATCGGCGCAGGCCGGTGAGATCCAGCCGAACCATCCCGACATGTCCGACCGGGTCGCGGCGATGGCCGCCGTCGTGCCGCCCGACCGTCTGCTGCGGTGTATCGAGGCGGTGTTGGAGTGTCGTGAAGCGCTCGCGGTCAACGTGAAGCCCAAGTTCGCGGTCGACGCGATGGTCGCAACGGTGGGCCGGGAGCTGCGCAACTGACTTGGGTGGTCGCCACGGCCTGTCGTAGACTCGTGCCGCCTGGCGAGTGCCGGGCGCGCCACCTTAGCTCAGTCGGTAGAGCGATTCACTCGTAATGAATAGGTCGGGGGTTCGATTCCCCCAGGTGGCTCCGCTATTTCTCCGCCAGTGCCTCTTCGGCAATCCTGCTGGCGGTGGCTGCAGCCGGGAAGCCGGCATAGCCGCTGGAGTGGAATATGACCTCGCCGATCTCCTCGTCGGTCAGCCCATTGGTGCGCGCGATTCTGAAGTGGATGCCCAACTCGTCGTTCGCCCTCAACGCGATCAGCATCCCCAGCGTCACGAGGCTGCGGTCGCGGCGACTGAGACCCTCACGACCCCACAGTCGGCCGAAGACGTTCTCGACGGAGAGTTCGAATAGCTCGCTGCCGTATCCGCCCGTGCCGAAGTTCACCTCACCGTCGGGCAACAATCCCGGCAACAGCTCACGGAAGACGTTCAATCCTTTTTCGCGTGCATCAGTCATCGGTCCACCATGGCATCACATGGGCGCCAGGTAACCCACTGGGCCGGATGCGATGCAGACAGACAAGGCAGCGGTGTTCGCGCGGACGTTGATGGCGTCGCCGGCGCCGGGGAGCCGCACGAACACCCGGTTGAGTCCGGGATGGACGGGCACCTTGGTCTCCTTGCCTTCGGTGAGCGACATCGTCATGGAGCCTTCGCTGTTCGCGAGGTAATTGATCTCTGCGGTCCAATCCGCGGGCAGCAGTGGCCCGTCGAGGGGCATACGCACTGGGAAGTCTGGCTGAACGAGGTATCCGCACTTCGGGTCGGGCCCACGGACGATGGTGCGTACCCATGTGACCTTGGCGTCCACCAAGTGGCCTTCGGTGTCGAGCATGCGCAGTTGGGTTGTGGTGCTGGCGAATTCGGGACGATCAGGCAGTAACGCGAACATGTGGCTGGCCAGGTTTTCCGGTGCGGCGACGCGTTGGAGGACCAGTGGGTCGACTTCCTGGTCGAGCATCGGGGCGTTGGAGGTGGCGTGCGCTTTCGCCAGGCCGGCTGCGGCGTTCTGCAGATAAGGCTGAGCCGGGTTCGCGCGCCAGATCGTCGTGAACGTGGCGGTGGAGTAGAGGCTGCTGGCGACGAAAGCTACTGCAGCGGTGACGATTACGGCGGTTCGGGCATGGGAGGCGTCGAGCCATCGGGATTGCGCGCGGTTCGGTGCGCAAAGGCCGACGGCGGCGAGGAGGGCGAGGACGACGACGAGGTCGGGCAGGTAGCGCAGGGTCTGCGCCAATTCCAGAGCGGTGAACCGCGACGAGCGCATGAGGTAGATCGGGATCTGGCAGGCGATCGCGTAGCCGACGGCAACGAGCCACAGCACACCGATGCGCTCCTTACGCAGGAACGACAGGACGACGACTGCGGCCAGCACAAGCCAGCCGAGCACCATGACGGTGATCGGGGGCGTCGCCCACGGCGAGGCGGGAGCCCAGCGCTGCCAGTCCCACGGCCCGCCGGCGAGTCCGGGCACAATCCCATGGGTGATCGAGCGGCTCAACAGGTCTCGCGTCATCGGGAGGTCGCGGCTCCAGCGCTCCTGGTCGACGACAACGAGGTAGAGAACGATCCAGGCGGCGGTCAGTGCGAGCGATCCGGCCCAGAGTCGGATACCGCGACGCCAGACCGTGCGGAGTGCGGATGTGTCTCCGGTGACATACGCGAGTAGTGCGGTGATCGTGAACGCGACGAACGGAATGACGGCGGCCTTCTCGAAGAAGAGCAAGCCACCGAAAAAGGCGATCAAGGCGGTGACGGCGTAGCGCTGATTGCCGGTGCGCACCAACAGAATGGCATCGGCGCATACCCACGCCATCGCAGCGAGCATCGGCAGGGAGTTCAATGCGGCTGCCCACCAGGCGAAGCCAGGGATGCCGAGTGGGGTGAAGAGTGCGAAGACCAATGGAATGAGGAGGACCGGCCGCCAGCCGAGGATGACGTGGAGGGCGCGCAACAGTGCCAGCGATGCCACTAGTTGCAGCACGACGAGGCTGACGGCGGGGCCGATCCAGTTCAGCGGTGCGAGGTGGGTGATCACGCCTGCGACGAGGAACGCGCCGGGCATCACGTGACCGTCGTGGTCGTCGAAGAGATACGTCGGCGAGAAGAGGTTTTGCGTGCCGGCCCGGCCGACGAGGATGAGGTCGTCCCAGTAGAAGTAACCCTTGAACGCCAGGATCGCACGGATCACGAGCTGGACCGCGATCAGGATGACGGCGGTCGAAGCAACCCAGTTTGTGCGGGTCAGCCGGACTGCCATACGTCCTTTCTGCTGGTCGGCGGATCCCCTCGACTGTACGGGTAGGCGGATAACGGCTTAAGAACAGCGCTGCGTCATGCTTCGGGAAGCCTTTAGGCTGGGAGAATGACCGGAAGCTCGCCATATCCTCCTGGGTTTGGCGCCCCACCCCCGGGAAGCGGGCCACCGCAGCGGACCAAACGGACCTGTCTACGCCCCGCAGCCGCCGCGCAAAATGACCGGGTTCCTAGCAATCGGTGTAGCTCTCGCCGCGCTTCTTGCAATCGCGGCGCTCGCATTGTCGATCATCGCGCTGGTCCGCGGCCCCGAGCCTTCGCCGCCACCCCGACGTTCCACAAGCGGAGCCGCAGCAGCTCTTCGTCGATGATGCCGATAAGCTCTCTGCGAGGCGATCGGCCCGCTTATGAGAGAAGAGAACCGACAGAACTAATGCCTTCATGGCAACGGGAGATGCCGAACTCGCCCGAGCGTCGCGCTGCGATTCCGCAGATTCAAAGCGGAGACGTTGGATTGGGCGGATCGGATTCAGACGCTGTTGAACGAACACGCAGACCCTCCGCGCTATCTAACCCGCACCCTGCAGCAGATACATCGACGGCATGCTGCTTTATAGCGAAAACATGTATCCGGAACGTGGTCCGGACGCTTTCGACAACACGACCTACGATTCTGCGGTAGTCGCTTACGGAGGGCCCCTTGGCACTTGCTACAAGGTGGGTGTTCGTTGGTAGCAGTCGGCGCTGGCGAAGTAAAGCCGCATCGGACAGTTCTCTGACTTCATCCTTGGCGGGTTATGGCCTTCAACGTCACCAGGTCCGTGGATCGGGAGCAGCCAACGCTCAGCGCGCTTTCGCGAAAGCTTCGCGCGCTGGCGCGCGTGACGTTAGCGCCTCCGCTTCCGCCATCCTTAGCGACAACGATGGCGCCATGATCGAAGCGATGCATGTCGTTTACTCAGGTGATAGCAAAGCGGTTGAGACGCAATCGGATTTGTTCGGTTCGATGGCGGAGGCAGTCGATGAATGCAGTCGCATCGTGAGAGACGCCCGGTCGCAGATGGACGCAATAGACCGAGAGGCGCACGAAGCGATACAGAAGGTCATCGATAGCAAAGGGGGTTGGTTCGGTCCCTTGGCGATGCTGGCGATGATTTGGGCGATTCTCACGCAAGCACGGGCGGCGGCCGATGCGGTGAGTGCCGCGGCCGTTGCGAACATCGGCTCGCAGGCTATGCGCGTCCAAGCTGCAACTGAGCCGCATGCCAGGTGCCGGTGGGGGGCCGTCGGTGCAAGCCAAGCCCTACCGTCCGGACGGAGCGGGCATTTCTTCCAGGCGGGCAATGACATGCCGACGGACAGGTCCCTGGGCCATGCTGCCGGCAAGCGCCCGCACGAGGGACCGACTAAGCCTCCGCAAGCCGAATGCCGACGCAGCCACCGCCGCCGACGCCAGCCGAAGCCCGACACGGGACGACTCGGCAAAAGGTGCTTCCAGACGAGAGATCAAGGATCGGAGCGGCCAGACGCCCTGCAGGACGGCCACCCGGCCGCTCGATGACGAGCTGATCGACTCGCCAGCTGGAGCTCCCGCGTCCGCCGCGCAGCAGGCTCAGGCAGGCGGTGCCGGGATCATGCCGCCGATCAGTCCGGCCTCCGGAATGTCGGGAGGCGGAATGAAGCCGCCGTCGATGCCTTCCATGCCCAGCACTCCGTCGATGCCGAGCACACCGAGCATGCCTTCGACCCCGACTGCACCAGCCGGTCTGCCGACACCCACTACTGCGGCCAAGATCTATCGCAGGGATTCACCAAAGGCCTCGCCTCGGGCGCAGCCAACCCACTGCCGCCGTCTGTTCCTCAAGGTCCTACGCCGCCTCCTGCGGCCACTAATGTCGCGCCCGCATCTGCCTCGGGCTCCGCTATGCCACCTGCTGCCCCTGGTACTCCCGTCGCCGGCCACGCTGCGGCGCCCGGTGCAGCCACATCTCCGGGCACCCCCGGACCGATGATCGCCCCTCCGCCGCCAGGCAACCTCGCCGCATTCGGCTCCGATCTGCCCAGGGGAACCCCTGGGTCAACGCCCACCATCTCCGCCAGCGGCGGTGCAGGTGGCGCGCCCATCGGCCCTGGCACAGCTTCTGCGGGCATCACGTCAACCTCCGTGCCGCCGAGCGTCCTCGCCGCGTCCGGGATCGCCGCCACCGGCACCGGCGCGGCGATGGTCAGCTCCGAGACTCAAGACCAATTGCTCGACGAAGCCATTCAACTCGCCTACGAACTTCTGCATGCCTCTCGCATGTTTCCCGGCCTGCATTGGTGCGTCGGCATTTTCAAGATCGCTACCGGCACGCAAACCGTCATCGTGAGCAACGATGGTCCGGGCTATATCCCGCCCGGAGTTTACGTACCTCGTTCCGCCCGAATGCTTTTCGCCGATCCTGAGCTGAGCGCCGGCTTCCAAGCCAAGTGGTTCGGCTGGGTGAATCCGACCGCGACTATGGTCGCTTACGCCGCTGAACGATCCGTTCTGGATCCCAACGTCGAGTTGTATGCGGTCGCCGCAACCACTGACCCAGGCGGCTCATCGGTGCTTCCCGCTCGGCGTGCCGGTGTGCCTCACTATCAGGACTGCGACTCGACACGCTCGCCGATCGATCCCGCCACGCCTCCTCCGGAACTCGACGAGAGCAGACTGCACCGCCTCGCCGTCATGTCTCCCCAGACATACGAACAGCTCATCGACACCAATCTGCCTCCGACTGAGCGGCATTCGGCGGCCTGGGAGGCGACCGCGGGCGCCGTCGCATCAGCACTTGCCGGCGCCGAGCCCCTCCGCATCGAAGTCGCGCCAGTCATCCGCGAAATCCTCGGCGCACTCTCGAGCGGCTCGCCGATCTCCGACGAACAGTGGTCCGCTCTCGCGGAAGCGCGGCTCTACGGCAAGTCGCTGTTCATGCGGCCCGGCTTCATCGAGGTCGAGCCATCCGGCGACCCCAACACCACCGTGCTCTATCGAGCGCATCACAACCTGGACCGTGCCGTTGAAGCACTATCGCTGTGGCGTGGCGCCAACCCGGACTATGCCGATATCGTCTATGCCACTGAGCAAGTCAGTAAGGAGGAACAGCTGTGGCCAGTAAGGACATAAAGCTGAATCCCGACGAGACACTCGGTCACGTCAGCGAGATCGCCGCGACAATGGCGGAAGCGGCAGTGCCAGGGCCGATACCGCCGCCGTCGGCGCCGACGAGTCCCATCGACGTCGCGCTCAACGCCGTGGTGGCCGCCGCGGCGGAGAAGGCCGAGGCGTCCTCTGCCGCACTTTCCGCGCGCGGCACCGAGCACCATGCCGCGTCGGTCCAGGCCGTCGCCGCCATGCGAGCCCAGGAAGAAGAGAACACCGCGAAGGTCAACGAGCTCCAGGGCGACATCGCCGAATCGAACACCTGGAGGCTTTAGTGCGCACAGTGGCCGTCGGTATGGTGGGCCGATGCGCACACTGGTGACGGGGGCGGCCGGGTTCATCGGATCCACCCTGGTCGATCGCCTTCTGGCAGACGGGCACGCCGTCATCGGCGTCGACGACCTGAGCTCGGGCCGCAGCACCAACCTCGGCCAAGCCGACCGGCACTCGGACTTCGAGTTCGTCAAGGCCGACGTCGTCGACGCCGACCTCATCGGTCTCCTCGCCGAGCTTCGGCCGGAGGTGATCTTCCACCTCGCCGCCCAGATCTCGGTCAGCCAGTCCGTGCAGGACCCGCCCTTCGACGCGACGGTGAACGTGGTGGGCACCGTGCGGCTCGCCGAGGCCGCCCGCCGCGCGGACGTCCGCAAGATCGTGCACACCTCGTCGGGTGGATCGGTGTACGGCACCCCACCGACCTACCCGACAAGTGAGGACGTCCCGATCGATCCCGCCTCGCCGTATGCGGCCAGCAAGGTGGCCGGCGAGGTCTACCTGAACACCTTCCGCAATCTTTACGGCCTCGATTGCTCGCACATCGCACCGGCGAATGTGTACGGCCCGCGCCAGGACCCGCACGGCGAAGCCGGTGTGGTCGCCATATTCTCCCGCGCTCTGCTCGCAGGAAGGCCGACCAAGATCTTCGGCGACGGCACCGATACCCGCGATTACGTCTTCGTCGGCGATGTCGTCGACGCGTTCGTCAGGGCGTCCGCCGACAAGGGCGGCGGTCAGCGCTTCAACATCGGCACGGGTGTGGAAACCTCGGTCCGCCAGATACATTCAGCAATCGCGACCGCGGCAGGTGCCCCGGATGAGCCGGAGTTTCACCCGCCCCGGCTTGGTGATCTGCAGCGGTCCTGCCTCGACATCAGCCGTGCGGAAAAAGTGCTGGGCTGGACGCCGAAGGTCAACCTCGAAGAGGGTATCGCCCAGACCGTCGACTTCTTCCGCGAGGAACAGAAGCCCTAGCCCTCGTCGGGTGCTTGAGCACCCTGCAGCGCAACGGCTCTGGCCAACCGGGCGTATCGCAACTCCAGGTCCTTGAACCGCATATACGTGCTGAGCGTCGTGAACACGAACGCGATGATCAACGCGTACTCCATCAGATCGGCGCCGCGGTCCACCCCAAGCCAATTCGCGACGACGGTGGTGTCATCCGGCCGCAGAATCGCATACACCGCAGCGATCACGAACAGCACGCCGCCGACCTTCACCCACGCCTTCGTGCGGGCGCTCGTTCTCGACCTCAGAAGGAAAACCAGCAATGCGATGATCGAGATGATCAGCAGCGCCTGGATCCAGTTCATCGGGACAACCTCCCTCGCAGCAGCCCGTCGAAGATGATATTCACCCCGTTCAGCAACGGCTGACCTTTGGACTTCGAGTAATCGGTGTACAGGATCTCGACCGGCTCTTCGGCTACCCGCCAACGGTTTTCGACAGCCAGCGCGATGAATTCGCTTGCGTGGCTCATGCCGCTCATCGTGATGTTGATCTGGTCGGCCACCGTCTTGTTGAAGACGCGAAGGCCGTTGTGCGCGTCGGTGAGGCCCAGTTGGCGGCTGCTCGGGCTCAACGCCGCCGCGACGCGCAGAATGACCCGCTTCACAAGCGGTGGCTTACTCGCGCTCGGCTCGGCGAACCGGGTGCCGACGACCAAGTCGACGTCTTCGGTGGAGAGTCGGTCGATCATCGCCACGACATCCTTCAGCCGGTGCTGTCCGTCCGCATCGAACGTTGCGAACACCTGCGCGCCGGGCTGACGGCGTGCGTACTCGATACCGGTTTGAATCGCGGCGCCCTGGCCCAGATTGACCGGGTGCCGCACAAGATGAGCCCCTGCCCGCAGTGCGACGTCGCCCGTGCCGTCTTTGCTTCCGTCATCCACGCAGACGACGTGATCGAAAACCGATCGAACATCGGCGATCACGTCGGCGATAACGCTCGCCTCGTTGAAGGCGGGAATGACGAGCCAAACATCCTGGTAACGCATGTCGATGCCGACCAAAATACACGCTCAACGTGCCGAAGCCCTGCCTAGCGCGGCCAGGTGCACCGCGATTCCTACCAACGGCCCGCACAGCAGGGCGATCACCGTGCGGGTCTCCAGGGACAGAGGCAGCAGCAGCAACAACATCGCGGCGACCGTCGCGCCGATCCAACCGGCCGAATATGCACGGTGCAGCGCTGCCGCCACGGTGGCCGCCCCCGTCAACGTCAATAATGCGATCGCGATCGCCGCCGCCGTCAACCAGGCAAGCAACGCGCCGCCCGCGCGGTACTCCTCGCCGAACCCGACTCGGAGCAGCCACGGCCCGAACAGCCCGGCGGCCACCACGCCCACCGCGCCCACCGCGGCGACGACGGCCGCCGGTGCCACCAGGGCGCGTAACCGCTCTGTGCGTTGGTCGACGAAATGCGCGATCAGATTGCCCTGCATCGCCGTCAACGGCACCAGCAGGGGTGCGCGGGTCAGCGTCACGGCCAGGATCACCACACCGCCCGTCGCCCCCAGGTCACCCGACGTCGCCTTGAGAAGTACCGGAAATCCCATCACCAGGATCGCGCTCGCTGCCGCAGCGGCGATTGAGTGCGCGGCCCCCCGGAGGAATGTCATTGTCCCGCCCGGCGTCAGCAGTCGGGCCGCCGCGCGCGTTGACGGTGAAGCGATCAGCATGATCAGCCAGGCAACCGCTCCAGCCACCGTCGCCCACAGATAGCCGACGAGTCCCCAACCGATGACGAAGGTGGTCACCGCGACAGCCACGCGGATGCCTGCGTCGGTCACCATCAGCGCGCCGTACTGCGTCCACCGTCCGACGCCGGCGAGCATGCCGAGGAGGGTGGCGTGCAGACAGAACCCGGCCAGCCCCACGCTCAGCAGGACAACGCTCAATAGCTGCGACGCGACGAAGACGTGGCCCGACCACAGCGGTGAGCTGGCCGCGATCACGGCCGCCGCGACCACCCCGACCATCGCCGCCACCCGCATCGGATGCGTGCGCGGGCCCGTAACCACCTCGACGTAGGGCGTCGACCGCACCTCACGGGTCGCCTCCTGCAACAAGCCGTTGGCCGCCCCGGTTACCAGACCAAACGCGCCCCAGAACACCCCGAACACTGAGAAGCCGGCCGGTTCGAGATCCCGTGCCGCCAGGTACAACACCGCATACCCGCACAGCGCCGTCAGGACGGTCGCGGTTCCGACACGTGCGACGCTGCCGCGAGTGATCGGGCCGATCGGAGTGGCCGCGTCGGTCACAGCGCCGGCACGTCCCTGGAATACAGCCACGCATTCCACAGCGGTCGAAGCGACACGTCCGCGTAGTTGGCCGCCAGGCCCGTGAAATCGTCGGTGACCGCGGTGGAATGGCGGTACCGGGTGGTCCAATCCCGCAGTAGCGCAAAGAAATTATCGTCACCGATGACGTTCCGCAGCGCGTGCAGCGTGAGCGCTCCCCGCTTGTACACCCGGTCGTCGAACATGTCGCGCGGACCCGGGTCGGAGAGCAGAAGGTCCTGCGGTGAATCGGAGAGCCGCTGATGGAAGTGGCGCGCCCACTCGTCGGCAGCTCTGGCCGCCGGATTCCTCCGACCACAACCACTCGGCGTAACAGGCGAATCCTTCGTGCAGCCAGATGTCGCGCCACCGCCGCACCGTCACCGAGTTGCCGAACCACTGGTGCGCCAGCTCGTGTGCGATCAAGCGCTCCGAGCCGCGATGTCCATCGCAGTGGTTGGCCCCGAATATCGAAATACCCTGCGCCTCAAGCGGTATCTCCAGGTCATCATCGGTGACGACCACGGTGTAGCCGGTCGACAGCGGGTACGGCCCGAACAGCTTGACGAACAGCTTCATCATCTGCGGCTGCCTGCCGAAGTCGTGCTCGAAGTGTCGCTTGAGCCGGGACGGCAACGCGGCCTGCATCGGCACCGGACCCTTCTGCAGCCGATGCGTGTCGTACATACCGATCTGAAGGGTGATCAGATACGTCGACGTCGGCTCCGCCTGCTCGTAGGTCCACGTCGTCATGGCCGCGCGGGTACGGCGAGATTTCAACTCGCCGTTGGCGATCGCCCGGTACGGGTTCTCGGTGCTGATCTGGATGCGGTAGCTGGCCTTGGCGCTCGGATGGTCGTCACAGGGAAACCAGGAGGCCGCGCCGTTGGGTTGCCCCGCAACAAGCACTCCTTCGGTCAGTTCCTCGAAACCGACTTCACCCCAATAGGACCGGATCGGTCGCGGCGTTCCGCCATAGCGGATCACGATCGCCATCGCCGCCCCCGCAGGCAGCGTCGACGGAAGTGCGATGCGCAGCTTGCCGCCCGAGCAGCTGAACGCAGCGGGCCGTCGACCGTTGACCGACACCTTCGTCACCGTGAGGGCGTCGGAGAGGTCCAGGGTGAACGTGCGCAACGCTGCCAGCGTGACGGCGGTGATCGTCGCCGTCCCCGCCAGCCGGTTGATCGCCACCTTGTATTCCAGATCAAGCTCGTAGCGGGACACTCGATATCCGAAGTTGCCGTTGTGGGGCAGATACGGGTCGATCACCGGGGCGCTTTTGGCCGCCTTCTTGGATCGGGTCACGCGGCGGTTTCCTCGGTCGCCCGCTCCGACGACGCACCGCGCTTCTTGCGGAACATATTCCACGGCGCGATCGGGTTGCCCTGCCATCGTGTCGACGCAGGAACTTCGTCGCCGCGCATCACCAACGACGCCGGGCCGACGGTGGCGCCCGCACCCAGGCGAGCCGCGGGTAACGCTACGCAGTGCGTACCCAACGTCGAACCCTCTTCGAGCACAACGGTATCCATTCGCATCACGCGGTCGTGGAACAGATGTGTCTGCACGACGCATCCGCGGTTGACGGTGGCACCCTTCTGCAGCGTCACCAGGTCCGCCTCGGGTAACCAGTACGTCTCGCACCACACGCCGCGGCCGATCTTCGCCCCGAGAGCGCGGAGCCACAGGTTCATCACGGGCGTTCCGGTGGCCGCTCGGGCAAACCACGGCGCGGCGACCGTCTCGACGAAGGTGTCCGATACCTCGTTGCGCCACACAAACGCTGACCACAGCGGATGCTCGACAGCCTGAATACGACCAACCACAAGCCATTTCGCGATCACCGCGATGGCACCCGCAATGGCGCCCGCGATCAACAGCACCACTCCGCTGCCGAGCCCCGCCCAGAGGTAACCGAACTCGACGATCAGCGCCTGCAGTGCGAACAGCACGCCGACCCCGATCCCGAATGTCACGATCACGGGTACCAGCCGGCAGGTCTCCACGAATCCGCGCATGATCTTCAGTCGCATCGGCGGGTGGAACGTGCGCAGCGCATCGGCCGCGGTCGGCTTGCGGCGCAACCGGATCGGCGGGCTACCCAGCCACGACGACCCTGCCTTCGCCTTATGCGGCGTCGCGGACAGCACCGCGACCAGCCCGTCGTCGGGCACCTTCCGGCCAGGCTGCGTGATACCGGAGTTGCCGAGGAAGGCGCGCTTCCCGATCGTCGCACCCGCTACGTGAATCCACCCGCCGCCGAGCTCGTAGGACGCCACCATCGTGTCGTCGGCCAGGAATGCGCTGTCCTCGATCACCGTGAACTTCGGCGTCAGCAGCGCAGTGGAGATCTCGGTGCCGCGGCCGACCTTCGCGCCAAGCACGCGCAGCCACGTCGGTGTGAGAAGGCTCGCGTAGAGCGGGAACAAGTAGTTTCGCGCGGCGTCCATCAGGCGCTCGGTCGCCCATATCTGCCAACCCACCCGGCTGCGGACCGGGTGATACCCCTCGGTCAACCACAGCGACAGCACCCGCACGCCGAGCGCGGTCAACGCCGCGTACGTGACAAGCGTGACAAGCGTCGCAACGGGCGTCAACAGCAGCGCGGGCACGAGGGCGTCGGTCAGCGATTGCGAATCCCGAATGGCCCAGCCGATGACCGCCAGTCCGGCGGCCAGGGCCGCTAGCGGCAAGGCGCCCAACAGTATTGACGTCAGCCCGTAGATCGCCACCCACTGCGGTGCCCGTCCCGGCCGGTGGTCCGGCCATGGGTGACGGGCCTTGCCCGACTTGGCCGCGGGCGAGCCCTTCCAGTACTGACCCTTCTTCACCCGTCCGACCACACCCGACCCCGCGGCCACATCAGCGTTCTTGCCGACGGTCGCGCCGGGCAGCAGCGTCGTGCGCGCGCCGATCGTCGAGTCGTTGCCGATGGTGATGGTTCCGACGTGGAAGTGGTCTCCGTCGACCCAGTGCCCCGTGAGGTCCACCTCCGGCTCGATCGAACTGCGATGACCGAGGGTGAGCATGCCGGTCACCGGAGGAGCCGAGTGCAGGTCGACGCCCTTGCCGACCTTGTTGCCCAGTGCCCGTGCGTAATACACCAGCCACGGTGCGCCTGCCAGATTCTCCGCACCGCTGGCATCGGCGAGCCGCTCGGCAAGCCAGACACGAAGGTGGACCGCGCCGCCACGGCGGTAGGTGCCGGGTTTGAGAGAACCGACGAGCATTCGCGCACACAGCACCGCGATACCCATCCGCCCGATCGGAGTGACGAAGATGAGGAACCCGCCGAGGATCCACCACCAGTTGACGGTGACCAGCCACGGCACCGGGCGAAGCGCCGCGACGACGTTGTTGATCAGCGCCAGCCAGACAACCCACTGCAGGCCGGTCAGGATGGCCAGCGGCAGCGACATCGCGACCTGAAACGCCTGCGAGAGCAGCGGCGTCGGCTGCACCACCCGCGTTTCGACCGCCGGGGGTGGGTCGAGCTCGTCGAGGAAGCCGGCCAGAGAGCCCAGCCGAGGATGGTCGTACAGATCGGCGACGGTCACCTGCGGGTAGCGCTGGCGCAGTGCGGCGACAAGCTGCGCCGCCGAGAGCGAGCCTCCGCCGAGTGCGAAGAAGTCAGCCTCGGGACCGTCCACCGGCGCGGCCAGCACATCGCGCCACAGTCCCGCCAGCCAACCCAACGTGCCGCCGAGGTCGGGGGCTTCTTCCTCGGATTCGCCGGCCGGCGGCCACGGCAGCGCGTCTCGATCGACCTTGCCCGATGTGCGGGTGGGCAACTCGTCGACGAGCACCAGCCGAGGTACCAGTGCGGCGGGCAGCGACCCCGCGAGCGTCGTTCGCGCCGCGGCCAGGTCGAACGTCGGGTCGGCGCTGGCGATGTAGCCGACCAGCAGCGGAGTCCCACTCGCCGTGCGCCGCACCGCCGCGGCGCCACCACTCACCCCGGGCAGGCTCACCAGCGCTGCGTCCACCTCACCCAGTTCGATCCGCCGGCCGCCGACCTTGACCTGGTCGTCGGCGCGCCCGCAGAAGATCAGGCCGTCGGGCTCGAGCCGCACCAGGTCGCCACTGCGGTACGCGCGGTCCCACTCCAGCGTGGGCATCGGCGCGTACTTCTCGGCGTCCTTCTCCGGGTCCAGGTAGCGGGCCAGACCCACGCCGCCGATCACCAGTTCGCCCACCTCGCCGATGCCGACCGGTATTCCGTCCTTGTCGACGACGGCGAGATCCCAGCCGGGCAGCGGTAGTCCGATGCTGACCGGTCCGGTGCCGTCGAGCATGGCTGCGCAGGCGACCACGGTGGCCTCGGTGGGGCCGTAGGTGTTCCACACCTCGCGACCCGCCGAATCGGGGCCGGCCGCCAGCCGCTCGGCGAGTTCAGGCGGACAGGCCTCGCCGCCGAAGATCAGCAGCCGCACCGCCTCAAGCGCCTCGGCGGGCCACAGCGCCGCCAGGGTCGGCACCGTCGACACCACAGTGATGTCCCGCGCTACCAGCCACGGCCCGAGATCCATGCCGCTGCGCACCAGCGAACGCGGCGCAGGCACCAGGCAGGCGCCGTGCCGCCAGGCCAGCCACATCTCCTCGCAAGACGCGTCGAACGCCACCGACAACCCGGCCAGTACCCGGTCGCCGGGTCCAATCGGGTTGTCCTGCAGGAACATCTGCGCCTCGGCGTCGACGAACGCCGCCGCGCTTCGGTGCGACACCGCAACCCCCTTCGGGGTTCCAGTCGATCCGGACGTGAAGATGATCCACGCGTCGTCGCGGCCCAGCGGCGATCCGGCTCGCCAGCCCCGCGAGGAGCCGGTGCCGCGGAGGAGGCCCGCCTCGGTGATCACCGCGACGACGTCCGCCTCGCCGAACACCAGCGCGGCCCGCTCATCCGGATCGTCGGCGTCCACCGGCACGTAGGCGGCGCCGGTGGCCAGGGTCGAGAGGATCGCCACGTAGAGGGCGTAACTGCCCGACGGCATGCGGATACCGATGCGGTCGCCGCGGCCGACGCCCCGCGCCGCCAGCCATGCGACGCTGTCCTCGACGTCGGTGACGAGCTCGCTGTAGGTCAGTTGGACGGCGCCGTCATCGAGTGCGGGCGCATCGGGGAAGCGCGCCGCGGTCTCGTAGAGGATGTCCACGAGCGTCCGTGGTTCGGGGGCATGCGACGACAGCAGGTACTGCGCAGGTATTTCCGGCATCGTCACGCCTACAACGTACTAAGCGTGGGTGGCCGCGCGCTTGCGCCCGACGCATGGTGTTGGATTCTCTCTGAGCGCAACCGTTGTCACGTTGCGATCGCCCCCTTAGCGTGTCGGCGTGGCGAGCGGACCCGGCAGTGAGCGGAGACTCCGGCTCTTCGTGGCAGACGCGTCGGGCGGCAATTGGAGCGAGCTCACGCGCGGAGCGGCTGAGGCGGTGCGGCTGGCGGCACCCGACCTGCAGCAGGCTCGCCGCGCACGTGGCCGGATAGCCGACGACGTCGCGGTGATCCTCGACATCACGGTCGCAGTCGCAGCCGATTTCCGCTCCGCGCGAAACTCGATGACCACTGCGGACTCCGGCACTCTGCAGTACGCCGGAACCATCGACGGGTTGGCGGGCCTGGTCGCCGACATCTTCATGGCCGATGTGGCCGACGGCGTGACCTTCATCCCCGCGTCGCCGCAGCAGGATGTGCGGGAGGTCGCCGACGCGGCGCTGGACCGCATCGCCCGACGGCTACCGCTGGCCTTCGCGGCCTGACTGTCGAATGTGCCCGGACACGGCTTAGCCGCCCAGCTGGTTGAGCAGGGCGGGTCTGGGGAAGTCCCTTCTGGTGAGCCTGGTGGCGAAAGCCCTCGACAAGGTCGTGAACCCATCGCATGGGTCTCAGCCAGACCGCCTCCGCGACGCGGTGTCCGGGGCGACCGTTCTGGTCACAGGCGCGTCGTTCGGTATCGGTGAGGCCACGGCCCGCAAACTCGCCGCCGCCGGAGCGACCGTGCTGCTGGCAGCTCGGTCGGGGGACAAACTCGACGAGTTGATGCGAGCGATCATCGCGGGCGGCGGGCACGCGGTCAGCTATCCAACCGATCTGAGCGACGAGGCCGCCGCCACCGCGTTGGCGAAGCGCATCGTCGACGAGTACGGGCCGCCGGACATCGTGGTGAGCAACGCCGGTAAGTCGATCCGGCGGTCGCTGCATCACCAGTACGAGCGACCGCACGACTTCCATCGCACGATCGGCATCAATTACCTCGGTCCCATCTGGCTGCTTCTGGGGTTGCTGCCGGCGATGCGGGAGCGTGGGACGGGGCACATAGTGAATGTCTCGAGCGTCGGTGTCCGTGTCCCGCCGGGTCCGCGGTGGGGCGCTTATCAGGCGTCGAAGGGCGCCTTCGACATGTGGCTGCGCAGCGTGGCAGCAGAGTTGCACGCCGACGGCATCGACGTCACGTCGATCTATATGGCACTGATCCATACCCGGATGACCGTGCCGACGGAGAGCCTGCGCAACGCGCCCGGCCTGTCTCCCGACCAAGCGGCGGACATCATCGCCAAGGCGATCATCGAGCGGCCTCGAACAATCGCGCCGTGGTGGTTATGGCCCGCCGAAGTGACCACGGTGCTCCTGCGGACGCCGGTGGAGCGCGCCACGCAAGTGTGGTGGCGGCGGCGCGCTCGGCATTCGGACGCGGTCCGAGCGGAGGACCGATGACTGAGAGCTTGGTGGCGACGGGATGTCGGGCATTGCTGCGCTCTCGACTGCTGATTCCGCCGGGGCCGCCGGCGCTGCTCCGCGTCGGTCGTGAGGTCGCCCGCGGGCGCACGAATCTGGCCACCCTGCTTGGGATGGGCGCTGCCCGCTGGCCGGATCGGGCAGCGTTGATGGATGACGAGGGCGCTATCAGCTACCGCGAATTGCGTTCGCGGACAGAGGCTCTCTTTGATGAGCTGCAACGACGGGGCGCGGGCCCGGGACACGCGGTAGGAGTGTTGTGCCGCAATGGGCGAGGTTTTGTGGCGGCTGTTTTCGCGGCGGCTATGGCCGGGGCCGACGTAGTGCTGCTCAACACGGACTTTCGGACCGAATCGCTGGCCGCCGCGCTGAGCAGCCACCGGATCGGATTGGTGATCTGTGACGACGAGTTCGCTTCTCGCGTGCGTGATGCGGACGAGGGCGTCACCGTGGTCGATGCAGCCGGTGTCGATGCGCGCGATAGTGGTTCGCGGCCCAAGGTGGCGCGGGCCGGCCGAATCGTTCTGCTGACCTCCGGCACGACCGGCGCCCCTAAAGGTGTGCCCCGTCAGCCGAAAATCCGTATGGCATTGGGCATCGGCGCGTCGATCTTGGATCGCACGGGGCTTCGGACTGGATCACGAATCTCAGTGCCGGTGCCCATGTTTCATGGCCTGGGCTTCGGCATGCTGGCCCTGACCCTTGGCCTTGGCGGCACTGTGCTTACCGGTCGGCGCTTCGACGCCGAAGCCACAGTGGCTCAGGCCTCGAAACATCGCGCCGACGCGTTGACTGTTGTGCCAGTCATGCTTGCGCGCATCCTCGACCTGAACGAAGACGTACGGGCGCGATACCCGTTGCCGTCGTTACGAGTGGTGGTATCGAGCGGCGCTCAGGCTTGATCCGAGCCTGGCCAGACGGTTCTCGGAGGCTTACGGCGACATCATCTACAACGGTTACGGCTCATCGGAAGTCGGGATCGGAGCTCTCGCAACGCCAAGGGACCTTCGGGAAGCACCGGAGACGGTGGGCAGGCCCGTTGTCGGCTGCGCAGTCCGCGTTCTCGGCGAGAACGGTGAACCCGTTGGGCCGGACGTGACCGGGCGGGTTTTCGTCGGCGGAGACTTGACTTTCGAGGGTTACACGGGCGGTGAAAGCAAAGACGTCGTCGACGACATGATGGACACCGGGGACATGGGCTATCTCGACCCGGCGGGACGGCTGTTCATCGTCGGCCGTGGAGACGACATGATCGTCTCCGGGGGCGAAAACGTCTACCCGCGTGCGGTCGAAAATGCCCTCGCCGAACATCCGGACGTCGCCGACAACGCTGTGATCGGCGTGCCCGACGAGGACTACGGCCAACGACTGGTCGCGTTCGTCGTACCGCAACGGGACGCCGACTTCGACGAAGAGTCAGTCCGGAAGTTCCTGAAAGAAAAAGTATCTCGATTCGAGCAACCCCGGGACATCAAGATCGTAAAGAAGATTCCCCGCAATCCGACGGGCAAGGTCGTCCGGAACGAGCTGACGCCCTGACAACGGAGTCAGTCGACTCGCGCGGGCTCGCGGCTCGGGGCTCGTCGTCGCCGCGGTGCGCGCGGTCGAGGTTCAATTCCCACGGAAAAGCCATTCGCCCCCCAAGGCAGCGTCGCGTCGGCAATTAGCGGAAAACGCTACGCAAGGTCTCGCGAGGTTGGGTAACTGTTCGATACAGGGTGAATTGCAATTACGTCATGAAGTCTGGTGATCAGGCGTCTGGCATTGGGGCCGAACAGCGGACCCAGTTGCCGAGTCCGACGTGTCCGGCCAGAACGGATCGGTCCACGGCCAAGGTGGAGGCTGGCTCGGCGGGTCGGGCGGTCGCGACCTGAGGGCTACGCCTCGATCTCGCCGGCGATCCTGCGTTCGATGCTGGCGCGGGTCACGGCGGGCAGGGCCAGGATGCCGTCGAGTTCGAGCTGGGCGCGCGCGTAGGCGCTCTGGCGCTCCTGCGGCGTCGCCGCATCGTCGTTGGCCAGCCTGAGCAGGTTCTGTGCCCGGGCGATGCGCTGTTGATCCGCGTCGGAGAAGCCGCTGCGGCGCAGCCGAACCGCCTCGGCTTCGGCGACATCGAAGGCGGTGACGTAGTCGTGGACGGCGTCGCGGTAATCCAGCTGCGCCTCCCGGTCACCGACGAGGTCGTCGGCGTTGTCCGGCCGCAGAAGGTCCGCACGCCGCCTCGCCTTGTGGAACTCCGTCGTCAACGGGTTGCGCATGTCGGTCATCAGCGGGAAGTCGAGCAGCTTGGCGACGTCGATCTCGTAGTCCAGCCAGCGCGCATCGGTCTCGTCGTGCTGTTTGAGGACTTTCTTCAGCTCGCGTCGCTGAAGGATCTCAGTGCCCTGCGAGCGGCCGGCCGCCTCGGCCACCGCGATCTTGGTCTGTTGCTTGATCCGGTAGCGCTCGAGCCTGCGTTCGGCGCGCCTCTCATTGGCGGCGGCGACCGCCCGCACTGCGCCGCCGACCATGCCGGCGAGCGGGAAGATCAGCCACCAGAAATGGAAGACGGATTCCACACTGCCAGCATGCCAGCGTCAGGAAAGTGCCTCGTAGATCAGCGCCGCGTACCTCGCGGTGCGCTCGTTGCCGAGTGTGCCCTGTCCCATCTTGTTCATGACGTACGCGACGGTGGTGCGGCGGTCCGGGTTCATCAGCACCATCGAGCCACCCCACCCGCCCCAGAAGCACATCCTTTCCTCGGGTGGCAGGAACGGCACGGCCTCCGGCGTGGGGAGGCCATAGCCGATGCCGAACTTCATGGTCGCGCCCAGCACCAGATCGGGTCCGTGCGATTGGACGTCGAAGATTCTGTCGATGGTCTGGGCCGACAACAGCTCGACACCATTGGCTGTACCGCCCAGCGATACCGGCGACAGCATGCGGGCCAGCGAGCGTGCGTTGCCGTGTCCGTTGACGGCTCCGAGGTCGGCATCTCGCCAAGCGGCGGTGTGGGCGATATCCGCCTCCGGGCTCGGATTGGTGAGCGTCTTCCGCATCGGGCTGTCTTCGGGAAGCGCGTCGAAGGGGATATCGAATGGTGGCGGAGGAATGAGTTGGGCGATCCGCCCGAAATCCTCCGGCTGGGCGCCGATCTGGAAGTCGGCCTCGAGTGGGCCTGCGATCTCGTCGCGGACGAACTCCTTCAATGTCGAGCCGGTGGTCCGGCGGATCAGCTCTCCGATCAGGTGGCCGAAGTTGAGTGCCTGATAGCCCGACGCGGTGCCCGGCTCCCACCACGGCGCCTGCGCCGCGAGCCGGGAGGAGGCCGCGTCCAAGTCGTAGAGGTCCTCGACGGTGATCGGTTCCTGCCAGCCGGCGACGCCGGAGGTATGCGACAGCAGGTGTCTGACAAGGATGTTCTCTTTGCCGTTGGCCGCGAACTCCGGCCAGTACGTGGCGACGGTGGCGTCCAGGTCGAGCAGGCCGCGATCGGCCAGCATCAGCGCGGCCAGGCTCGTCACGGTCTTGGTGCTCGACCACACGTTGATGATGGTGTCTTCGCCCCACTCGACGGTCTTGGCGGCATCGACGTGCCCGCCCCAGATGTCGAGCACCGACTCGCCGTCGATGTCGATCGCGATCGCGGCGCCCACTTCGGCACCGCTGCCGAGCTCGTCGGCGAGTGCGTCGGCGACCTTGTCGAACCGGGCGTCGGCGTGCCCGTGCACGGGGGCAGTCATGCGGAGGAAATTACACCGCGGCTCGCTAGGCGACCGTCACCAGTTGTCGTAGCCGCCTTCTGGCCCCAGCATGCGCTCCAACCGGGTGCGGTTGATCCGGGCCAGCTCGTTGCGGACAACCTTGCGCTCGGTCTCGGGGTCGTTGTGCATGCGGTCGGTCATCGTCGCGAGCACATCCTGAGCGCAATAGCCGTTGACGAACATCACGAAGCCGAAGTCGAAATGATCCAGATACTGCTTCGACGCCACTGCGAGTTGGTCCATCACCTCTCGG
This sequence comes from uncultured Actinomycetota bacterium, assembly GCA_963713225.1. GTDB lineage: Bacteria > Actinomycetota > Actinomycetes > Mycobacteriales > Mycobacteriaceae > Mycobacterium. The sequence goes on from CAVQLB010000013.1 coordinate 505,117, forward strand.
CGCTCGTCCCAAATCGCGCACTGCTCGGCCTGGGATTTCTCGCTGCCCGGACGCCGACCCACGTCGGGGTAGGCCTGCAGGATGGAGTCGATTGAGGCTTCCGCGAGGCCGAACAGCAACTGGTCGGCCTGCCGGAACAGCGCGTCGTGATCCGGGTACGGGCGCCCGCGGGCCAGGTCAGCGGACAACGGCACGCTGTAGCAACACTCGAAGAGCGCGTGCACGGCGCGGCGCATCGGCATTCCGTTGAACACGTCCAACCCCATGCCCTGATGCATCAACACACCGTCATGATCCGAGCAACAAAGCACGTCGGCGTTACGCCGTGTTACAGGGACGAAAATTCCTGCTTAGTGGCCTTCGGTCTTGAACCGCTCGATTGACCGGTTGACCTCGGCTTCTGCGTCGTCGCGGCTGGTCCAGTCGGCGGCCTTGACGTACTTGCCGGGCTCCAGGTCCTTGTAGTGCACGAAGAAGTGTTTGATCGCCTCGAGCTCGGTCGGCGGGACGTCGGCAAGGTCCTTGATGTGGTCCCAGCGACCGTCGCCTGCGGGTACGCACAGCACCTTGTCGTCACCGCCCGCCTCGTCCGTCATCTGAAACATGCCGACCGGGCGCGCCTCGACGATGCAGCCGGGGAACACCGACTCCGGCAGCAGCACCAGCGCGTCGAGCGGATCACCGTCTTCGCCAAGGGTGTTCTCGATGAAGCCGTAGTCGGCCGGGTAGCCCATCGCCGTGTAGAGGTAGCGGTCGAGCTTGACCCGACCCGAATCGTGGTCGACCTCGTATTTGTTCCGTGAGCCCTTCGGGATCTCGATGACTACGTCGAACTGCACCGTCGCGGCTCCTTGCGCTGTCTTCGGTCTGGGGACGGACGTCCACCCTAGCGACTGACCTCCCTCTTTCCTGCACCGGATACCCTGCTTTGGCAGGCCGGAGTCAGGAGAATCATGCGCCCCACCCAGTGGCGACGATCCACCCACATCGTGGTTGGGGTCGCCGTTCTGCTGGTGGTCGCCGCGGTCGTCGCTTTCGCGGCTGTGCTCACGGGCGGGCGGTCCGGCGACGGCCGACGCGATCCCGCCTGCCCCGGCTCTGGCGACGGCCAACCCGGGGATCAAGCCGGTCGCCGACTCCGCGCAGAAGCCGACCCCGGACAAGCTGGCCGCCACCCTGGCGTTGACGCTCGCCGATCCGAACCTGGGAAACCTGACCGGTCGCATCACCGATGCGGCGACGGGGGCCCAGCTGTGGGCTCGGGGCGCCGACGTGCCGATGCAACCGGCGTCGGTGACCAAGGTGCTGACGACGGCGGCCGCGCTGCTCGGGTTGGACCGCGATGCACGGCTCACCACGACGGTGGTGGCATCCGACCGGAGACCCGGGCTGGTGGTGCTCAAGGGTGGCGGTGACGCGACGCTGTCGGCCGCACCGGCGGGCCAGGAGACCTGGTACAAGGACGCGGCCCGCATCAGCGATCTCGCCGACCAGGTGCGGCGCAGCGGCACCACGGTGACCGCGGTACAGGTGGATATCAGCGCGTACAGCGGCCCGACGATGGCACCGGGCTGGGACCCGCTCGACATCGACGGCGGCGATATCGCACCGATGGAAGCGGTGATGCTCGACGGCGGTCGCACCCAGCCGGTCAGCGACGAATCGAGCCGGTCCACGACACCCGCTCTCGACGCCGGTCGCGCGCTGGCCGCCGCACTGCGAATCGACCCGGCCACCGTCACGGTGCTGCCCTCGGCGTTCGACGGTGACGAGATCGCGTCGGTGGAGTCGCCGCCGCTGCTCGAGCGGTTGCGCGGGATGATGAACAACTCCGACAACGTGATGGCGGAATCGATCGGCCGGGAGGTCGCTGCCGCACAAGGGAAACCGCAAAGCTTCGACGGCGCCGTCCGTGCGGTTCTCGGAGAGTTGAACTCCGCCAAGATCGAGACAGGTGGTTCGAACCTGATGGACTGCAGCGGGTTGTCCATCGACGATCGGCTGACCGCAGAGACCCTCGATGAGACTGTCAATGCCGCCGCGGGCGACGACCAACCGGACCTGCGGCCTCTGGTGGATCTCCTGCCCATCGCCGGAGGCAGCGGCACGTTGTCCAACCGCTTCCTGGATACCGACGCCGGACGCGCGTCGGCGGGCTGGCTGCGCGCGAAGACGGGCTCGTTGACGGCCACCAATTCGTTGGTCGGGATCGTCACCGATGCCAGCGGCCGGGTGCTGACCTTCTCGTTGATCTCCAACGACGCAGGCCCGACTGGTCGCACCGCCATCGATGCGCTGGCCGCGGTCCTGCGGTCGTGTGGGTGCGGCACATGAGCCCGCATCGTCCAAGCTCACCGTCGGCCGCGCGGTCGACTGGGGATTCGCCGCCGCGGTCGGGGCGAAGCTGGCCCGGCCGGGTCCTGCGGCCACCGAGTACACCCGCCGTCAGGTGATCGACCAGTTGTCCAGCGCTGCACTGCGCGCCGAAATGCCGGTCCGCGAAGTGACGGGGCTGAGCGAAGGCGGCGAGGTCGCCGATGCCCGCATCGTCGACCGGCCCCAGTGGATTCGCGCCGCCACGAAGTCCATGCGGGCGATGACCGGCGGCGCAAGTGATGGCGACAACGGCGATGACGGCGACAAGCCGCACTTCATCACCGGCCGTATCACCGGCGCGCAGACGGGCGCGGTGCTGGCGTTCATCTCATCGGGCATTCTCGGCCAATACGATCCGTTCGGCGAGAACGGCGGCGAGCTACTTCTGGTGTATCCCAACGTGATCGCGGTGGAGCGCCAGCTCCGGGTGCTACCCGCCGACTTCCGGCTCTGGGTGTGTCTGCACGAGGTCACTCACCGGGTACAGTTCCGCGCCAACCCGTGGCTGGCCGGCCACATGTCCAATGCGCTCGCCGTGCTGACCGAGGAGACCGCAGACGACGTCACCGAGGTGATCGGCAGGCTCGCCGGCTTCGTCCGCGACCGCAGGGACGGTGTTGCGGCCGAACCGAATTCGAGCGGCGTCCTTGGCGTGCTGCGGGCAATTCAGTCCGAGCCGCAGCAGCGCGCGCTGGACCAGTTGCTGGTGCTGGGAACGCTGTTGGAAGGCCACGCCGACCACGTGATGGACGCCGTCGGGCCCGTAGTGGTGCCCTCGGTGGTGACCATCAGGCGCCGGTTCGAAGAGCGGCGCAACCGCAAGCAACCGCCACTGCAGAAGCTGCTGCGGGCGCTGCTCGGTATCGACGCGAAGATGAGCCAGTACACACGCGGCAAGGCGTTCGTCGATCACGTCGTCGAACGGGTAGGGATGGCCCGGTTCAACACCATCTGGACAGGACCCGAAACACTGCCGCTGCCAACCGAAATCGAAGAGCCGCAGCGATGGATCGACAGGGTTCTGTAAACACGTTGCAGACCGCGCTTGCCGCGTTCGGCCGTCGTTACCTCGCCGCGGACGACCGGTGGTGCGTCGCCTTGTCGGGTGGGCCGGATTCACTGGCGCTGACGGCCGTTGCCGCCAAACTGAAGCCGACCACCGCGTTGATCGTCGATCATCAGCTGCAGCCTGAGTCGCACCACGTCGCGGTCACCGCCCAGCAACAGGCCATCACGTTGGGATGTGTTGACGCGCAAATCCTTTGCGTTGACGTTGGCACGACAGGTGGTCCGGAGGCCGCCGCGCGTACCGCCCGCTATGAGGCGCTGGATGCGGCAAGGGCCGGTGCGCCGGTGCTGCTCGGGCACACGCTCGACGACCAGGCCGAGACGGTGCTGCTGGGCCTGGGCCGTGGATCGGGCCCGCGGTCGATCGCAGGCATGCGGCCGTACGACCCGCCCTGGTGTCGCCCGCTGCTCGCGGTACGACGCGCCGCCACCCACGAGGCGTGCGACGAGTTGCGGATCGATCCATGGCACGACCCGCACAACGCCGATCGCCGCTACACCCGCACCCGGCTGCGCACCGAGGTACTGCCCCTGCTCGAGGATGTGCTCGGCGGCGGTGTCGCCGAAGCTCTGGCCCGCACCGCGACCGCGCTGCGCGAGGACACCGAGACGCTCGACGAGTTGGCGCAGTGGGCACTGGCGGCCGCGTCCACCGGGGAGGGCCTCGACACCGGGCGGTTGACGGCGTTACCGGAGGCCGTTCGGCGCAGGGTGATCCGCGGCTGGCTACTGGCAGGCGGCGCCAGCGATCTGACCGACAAGCAGATTCGCGGGGTCGACACGCTGGTCACCGCATGGCGGGGACAGGGTGGGGTGGCGGTCGGCTCCTCGTTGCGCAGGCAACGGCTGATCGCGGGGCGCCGGGACGGTGTGCTGACGCTTCGCCGGGAACCAGTCTGACGAGTTAGGGCGACTTACGTTGGTCGAGGGCGCTGACACGTGGCACGCTGTGGACGTGCCTGCGCAATCTGCCGAGCCTTATTCGGGCGATATCAAGTCGGTGTTGCTCTCCGAGGATGTGATCCAGGCACGGGTCGCCGAGTTGGGCGCCCAGTTGGGCGCGGAGTACCGGGAGACCATCGAGGCGAACGAGCAGGACCTGCTGCTGGTCACGGTGCTGAAGGGCGCGGTCTTTTTCGTCACCGACCTGGCCCGCGCGATTCCGTTGCCCACCCAGCTGGAATTCATGGCGGTCAGCTCCTACGGGTCGTCGACGTCCTCGTCGGGTGTGGTGCGCATCCTCAAGGACCTCGATCGCGACATCAACGATCGCGACGTGCTGATCGTCGAGGACATCGTGGATTCCGGGCTGACCCTGTCCTGGCTGCTGCGTAACCTCGCGGCGCGGCACCCGCGCTCGCTGAAGGTGTGCACACTGATGCGCAAACCCGATGCGGTGCGCGACGACGTCGACATCACCTACGTGGGCTTCGACATCCCCAACGAGTTCGTCGTCGGCTACGGCCTCGACTACGCCGAGCGCTACCGCGACCTGCCCTACATCGGCACGCTCGACCCCAAGGTGTACGAGGAGTACTGACGCGAAACGGAATTCCAGCAGCGAAAGTTCGAGAAGAGGCCTGCTGGAATTCCGTTTCGCGGGAGAGGGAGGCGACATGACCCGGACCGCGCTGCGCATCTGCCCGTTCTGCGAGGCCACTTGCGGCCTGACACTGACGATCGAGGACGGTCGGGTCACCGGGGCACGCGGTGACCGGGATGACGTGTTCAGCGCCGGATTCATCTGCCCGAAAGGCGCGAGCTTCGCCGAGCTGGACAACGATCCCGACCGGCTGGCACAACCGATGGTCCGTCGTGACGGTGTGCTGACCGAAGCAACATGGGACGAGGCGTTCGAGGCCGTGGCCCATGGCCTGGGCGGCGTCGTGCAGGAGACCGGCGGGACGTCGGTTGGCGTGTATGTCGGAAACCCGAATGCGCACACGATCGCGGGCAGCCTGTACGTGCCGTTGATCATCCGGGCGCTTGGCACCCGCCAGGTGTTCTCGGCGAGCACGCTCGACCAGATGCCCAAGCATGTGTCGCTGGGCCTGATGTTCGGTAGCCCCATCGCGTTCACGGTTCCCGATCTCGACCACACCGACCACTTGGTGATCATCGGCGCGAATCCCCTTGTCTCCAACGGAAGTCTGGCGACAGCGGCCGATTTTCCCGGCAAGCTCAAGGCCCTGCGCAAGCGCGGCGGCACGCTCACCGTCATCGATCCGGCCCGCACCCGTACAGCCGAAGTCGCCGATCGCCACATCGCGCCGCGGCCCGGCACGGACGCCGCGCTGTTGTTCGCGGTCGTGCACGTGTTGTTCGACGAAGACCTCGTCGACCTCGGTGATCTCGCGGACCATGTCATCGGCGTCGAGCAGGTCGGCGATCTCGCAAGCAGCTTCTCGCCCGAGGCGGTCGCCGAGCACTGCGGCGTGGCCGCCGACGACATCCGAGCATTGGCCCGTGACATCGCCGCGGCGCCCTCGGCGGCGGTATACGGCCGAATCGGAACGTCCACAGTGGAATTCGGCACCATCGCCAGCTGGCTCGTCGACGTCATCAACGTCCTCACCGGCAACCTGGACCGCCAGGGTGGGGCCATGTTCCCGCTGTCCCCGGTGACCTCGGCACCGCGACCACCCCGGCCGGGCCGGGGCTGGCGCACCGGCCGTTGGCACAGCCGCGTCTCCGGACACCCGGAAGTCCTTTCCGAAATGCCCACCGCTGCACTGGCCGAGGAGATCGACACCAGTGGGGAGGGGCAGATCAAGGCGATGGTCACCATCGCCGGAAACCCGGTTCTGTCTGCGCCCGACGGCGATCGGCTGAGCCACGCGCTCGAGAGCGTCGACTTCATGGTGAGCGTCGACCCCTATCTCAACGAGACGACGTGCCACGCCGACGTCATCCTGCCGCCGCCCCCGTCCTCGCGAGCGGGCCACTTCGACGTCGCGCTGAGCGGCCTTTCGGTCCGCAACAACGCCCGCTACTCACCGCCGGCCCTGCCGCTGGAGAACGGCAGTCCCGACGAGCCGGAAATCTTGTCGAGGATCGCCCTGATCCTCTATGGCCTTGGGCACCAGGCTGATCCGGCGCTGGTCGACGATCAGGTGATTGCGACGACGCTGACCAAGGAGACCGACGATCCGGATTCGCCGGTGGCCGGCCGTTCCGTCGAGGAGTTGACCGCGATGCTGGCGGCGGGTCCCGGCTACGAGCGGCGCCTCGACATGATGTTGCGGCTCGGCCCCTACGGCGATGCGTTCGGCGCGCGGCCGGAAGGCCTCACCCTGCAGCGTCTCAAGGACAATCCTCACGGCATCGACCTCGGCCCGCTGCAGCCGCGGGTACGCGAGGTGCTGCGGACACCGTCGGGCAAGGTGGAGCTCGCGCCGGAGGCCGTCGTCGCCGACGTGGACCGGTTGCGCGCTTCCCTCGATCGCCCGGACGACGGCTTCGTGCTCATCGGGCGGCGGCACCTGCGGTCCAACAACAGCTGGATGCACAACCTGCCCGCGCTGGCAGGCGGCACGAACCGGTGCACCCTTCGGATACACCCGGACGACGCCGACGAAATCGGCCTCGAGGACTTCGCGATCGTCAAGGGACCCGGCGGCGAGCTTGTGGCACCCGTGGAACGCACCGACGCCATGCGACGCGGAGTGGTGTCGTTACCGCACGGCTGGGGGCATGACCGCCGGGGCGTCAAGCTCGAGGTGGCCGCCGGTCAGCCCGGCGTCAACGTCAACCAGCTCAACGACGGCACGCAACTCGATCCGCTGTCGGGCACGGCGGTGCTCAACGGCATACCGGTGCACATCACACCGGCCGGTTAGGTCAGCTCCCAGATCACCGTCACCGAGAACGCGACGCTCTGCTGTCCCGGCTCGAGCGGCACGGCTTCCATGGCCGCTCTCGGCATCGGCGTCGGCTCGGGTGGACAGGCGGTGTCGTCCCGGCCGACTCGGAGATCGAAATCACGTCGCCCAACGTCATCCCCGACAGCTGGGCGTACTGCTCGGCGCGGTCCTTCGCGTCGTCGAAGGCGCGGGTCCGCGCGTCCCTCACCATCTGCGAATCGTCCTCGATGGAGTAGCTGACCGAGTTGATGCGGGTGGCGTCGCCACCGGTGGTGCCGATCAGGGCCAGAGTCTGCGACGCCGCGTCCAGCCGGCGGATCTTCACCGCGATCGAGTTGTTGGCCTGGTACCCGGTGATCGTCGGGTTGTCGCCGCCGCCGAACTGAGGTTGCAGGGTCACGTTCGTGGTGCTGATGTCGGCCTGGTCGATGCCCGACCCCACAAGGGCGTCGATCACGGCCTGCTGACGAACACTGGCCTGGTTCATGGCAGCGGTGGCGTCCGGCGCGGTGAACTCGATCGAGACGTTCGCGGTCAACGTGTCCGGGTCTGCCTTTCACCTCGCCGGATCCGACGACGGTGACCTGGCGGGTATTCGGGTCGGGCGTCGGGATCAGCGAGGGGCCGGATGTCGATTTCGCGTCGCACCCCGACAGCCCGGCGACGACGAGTCCCGCCGTGGCGAGGACCATCAATCGGGTCGCAAGTTTCGCTCTCGCTGCGATCGGCATGCCTGGCAGCCTAGAGCACCCTCCGATTAGACGAGGTCGAGGCGCTGTAGGTCGGCCACGTACTTGTCGATCAGCGACTCCGAGACATGGGGAATGTCTTGGTCGACGCCAATCTTGGCCGCCCGAACGGCGCCGTGAAACACCTCGGTCGGTGCAAGGGCACCCCGTATCGGCCTCTCCGGCTTGCGATACGCGTCCAGCAGAGGCAGCACGCTGTGTCGCCGCCGGCGCTCCGGAAGGGCGGTCAACGCGGTCTCGAATCGGTTGAGCCACTCCTCGTACTGCTCGATCCTCGTGATCTTGTGCCCGGCGTTGATGAGCCAATCGACGAACGTGTCCAGCGAGACGCCGTCGTCCCAGGGGTTCATCACATCGAATGAGCGGAACTCGTCCGTCGGCTTCGCGGCCAGCGTGATGATCGACTCGGCGACGAAATCCACAGGCAGCCCGTCATAGTGGGCCCGCTGCGGACGTCCGTCGGCGTCGGTCTCGTAGAACGACCGGGGCGCGATGCCCGTGACCAGAATGCTCTGAAGCAGTCGGGTGAAGGCATCCGGAACGTTGAGCTGTCCGGCGAAACGGGTGTGGGCCAGGATCATGTCGGATCGGAACACCGCGACGGGCAGGCCGCAGAGGTCGTGCGCCTCCCGCAGGAGCACCTCGCCGGCCCACTTGCTGTTCGCGTAGCCGTTTGCATACGAGCTGTCGACGGGGCGCACCGGACTGACGTCACGGATGTCGCCATCCTCGATGAAGTCCTCCGCGGCGACAGACATCGCGACCGCGACGGTCGACAGGTACGTGACCGGCTTGATGCACGCCGTGATCGCCAGCCGGATGACCTCGGCGGTACCCACCACGTTCGGGCCGAACTCTTCGGTGTACGGCAACACATGGTTGACCAGGGCCGCGGGGTGAATGATCTGATCGACGTTGTAGGCCAACCGATCCCAGGTGGCCTTGTCCACGCCGAGGTTGGGTTCACCGATATCGCCCGCAATGACCTCGAGGTGGTCGGCGGCCAGCTTGCGGAATCGCCCGAGCAGATCCGGGTCCCCGCTGTCGAAGGCCGCTTCGAGCCGTGCGCGGGCGGCTGCCTCGTCGCGTCCGCGCACGACGGTGATGACCGTGCCACCGGTCTGCGCCGCCCGCTCGAGCAGGTCGAGTGCCAGGAAGCGTCCCAGCCAGCCGTTGGCGCCCGTCAGCAAAACTGTCTTGGGTTCGCCGGTCACGTAGGCGACTCCAGGGGCAGTGGCCAGTGTGGCCTCGTCGATGAACTTGTCCAGCGTAAGGTCGCCGGCCTGGATCGTGGTGGCGCCCCGCCCGTGCACACTTGCGAATGTTGGTCGCTTCGAACCGGATTCACGCTCGGCCTCGATGTAGGTCGGCAATCTGCCGCAGGTCACTCGTCGGGCCGACGATCATGCCCACCGGCACGTCGACGCCGAGGACGTCGCGCAAGAGGTTGGCGAAGGTGAGCGCCGACAGCGAGTCGCCGCCGAGGTCGGTGAAGTGGGTGTCGGGGTCGACCTCGACGTCGGTCGATCCCAGCACGGCCTGGGCGGCCCGAGTCACGCTCTCGAGCACCGAGCGGTTCGCGGCGTTCTCGCGCAGTGCGCGCAGCTCGTCGACGCGAGCCGCCGCCAGTTCGGCGTAGCGCTGTTCAAGCTGTTCGCCATAGTGCTCTTTGAGCCTGGGGCGCAGGATCTTTCCCACCCCGGACAGCAGTCCGTTGGCGGCGCTGAACGGTTCGGTCTCGATGAGGAAGTCGGCAGGCACCTCATAGGACTGCAGCTCTGCGATACGCGCGGTCTCCCGCAGCGCCTCGCTCAGTGCGGCCTTGAGTGCGCTGGTGTCCGCACCGAACCGCTCCAGCGCCTCAGGGGTCGGCACGATCACCGCGAGCAGGCTGGGCCGTTCGCTGTTGCCGTAGACGAAGATCTGACGCACCAGCGGGGCGCCGGCGAAGATCGCCTCCAGATTCGCAACGGCGACGAACTCGCCCTGGGACAGCTTCAACACGTTCTTGCTCCGGTCGACGTACCTCAGTCGGTCGGGCGCGATCTCGGCCATCACGTCGCCCGTGTGGTAGTAACCGTCGGCGTCGATCACCTCGGCGGTGACGTCGGGGCGCTTGTAGTACCCGGGCATCATCATGATGGTTTTGACCAGTAGCTCACCGCGCGGATAAGGCTTGTCGGTGAGGAAGTATCCGAGTTCGGGGACGTCGACGAGCTTGTAGTCGGTGACGAGTGGGCGGGACACTTTGCCGTCCGCGGTGATCGCACCGACCTCCGTCGTGCCGTAACCATCGGTGATGTGCACGTCGAGGACCTCATCGATGAACGTCTGCATTTCCGGGGCCAGCGGTGCGGTGCCGACGGAACCTCCGAGCACGCGTCCGCCGAGGACCTTTTCCCGCAGCTCGATCGCGGCGTCCGTCTCGGCGGCCGACTCGGCCGAGCCGTCGGCGATGCGACGGTCGACGGCGCTGCGGTAGGACTGGAAGAGCATGTCGACCACTCTGGGTACCAGCGGCAGGTCGGTCGGACGGACAAGCGCCCAGTCCTCGAACAACGTCGAAAGATCGGACTCGGGAATGAAATAGCTCGTACCGCCCGCAACGAACGACGACACCAGTGGCAGCCGCCCGCCCATGTGATTGAGCGGCATGAAGTTGACGTTGAGCACGGGGCCGTCGGTCGACGAAGCGAACCTCGAAGTCCACAACGAGGTCCACAACGTGGTGATGGTCCGCTCGGTGAACATGGCGCCCTTCGGCGTGCCCGTGCTCCCGGAGGTGTACATGATCATCGCCAGTCGGTCGTCGCTGCCGCCGGTGTATCCGGGTTCCTGCGGCAGTGCGCGGCCACGCTCGATGATCTCGGCGAGCGGGGCGACGGTTACGGACATCCCGGCGTCACGCAGCCGGGCCTGTGCGCGCTCGACGTTGTCCCGTTGGTCGTCGACGGCCGGGTCGTAGTCGAAAACCAGCAGGTGCCGCAGCGACGTGCTGCCCAACGCCGACTCGACGGCGAGATCCAGGTATTCGGCGCCGACCGCGACCACCTTCGGCTCCGTTTCGGCGATGATCGGCCGGAGCTGGGAGACCGGCGCGCTGTGTTGGAGCGGCACCGAAACCAGACCCAGGTAGGAACAGGCCAGATCGACGGCGAGGTAGTCGGGGCTGGAGAAGCCGATCGTCGCGACGAAATCACCCGGCGTCACCGGCTCGGCGGCGTCGTTCCGCAATGCGGTCGCGATCGCGCCGACGCGCTGCCAGAGTTCGCGGTAGCTGATCGTCTCGAAACTGGGCAGCAGGCGCGTGGAGGTGCGGCCGGTCGTGGGGTCCGTCACCAGTTGCCGCGTGCGTTGGCCGAGCGCCGGGCGGTCGGCGTAGCCGTCCACCAGCTCCTGCAGAACCTCTGTCAGGCGCAGGCCCGGCCTGCTTGCGGCTTCGATGACCGCCGGAATGGGCCGGGCATTGTCGGAACTGCGGGTCGTCGGCGTAGAGATCGTCGACGCGGCGGGAGAGTTGTTCGTTGGTCACAAATGGCGAAGCGTATAGGGAAACTATTCAATTCCGCTGTGCGGCTGTGAGGCTCGGCACACAGTGAAAATCCAGCAAACGGCTAGGGCGTCACCAGGATCTTGCAGTGCTCGTCGGGCTCGGCGAGGTCGTCGAACGCCGCCCCCACGCCGTCCAGGCCGACCTCGCCGGTGATCAGTGGGGTGACGTCGATCTCGCCATCGGCGATCGCGCGCAGCGACTCGGCGAACTCCGTGTGGTCGTAGGCGTTCACGAACTGCACGTTGATCTCCTTGGCGATGCCGAAGAGCGGCAAGATCGGATCGGCTTCCATGCACACTCCCGCAATGACCAGTCGCGTACCCATCGGTGCCCGCCGCATCACGTCATTGACGATTCCCGGGACGCCCACGGCCTCGAATACCACCGCGGGTTTGACGTCGTCGAAGGGTGACCCGTCGGCAGGATCCACCGTCCGGTGCGCGCCCATCGTCGTCGCCAGCTCGCGACGCTTGGGTGAATAGTCGGCAGCCGCAATGCTTTCCACACCTCGCTGACGCAACGCGGCGATGATCGCGAGACCGATCGGCCCGCACCCGATCACCAGGGCCGCTTCGCCCGGCTGGATAGCTGACTTGTTCACCGCGTGCAGGCCGACCGCCATCGGTTCGGTGAGGGATGCCTGCCGCGGGTCCAGTCCGTTGGGAATCCTCAGTAACAGCGGTGCCGACAACAGCATTCGCTCGGCATAGCCGCCGATCGTGGTATTGCTCGACAGGATGGGCTCGAAACCCTTCGGCGACAGCAACACCGGAAGCGAGGTCACCAGCGTCCCCGGGGGCGGCGCCTCGGTGTCGGGTCCCGCTTCGAGCACCTCGGCGCTGAACTCGTGGCCCATGAATACATCCTCGGCCAGGTCGACCGGCAGCCCGCCTTCGATCGGCATGCCCGTCATCTCCCGCGTCAGCCTGACCATCTGGTCGCCGTGCGTGGCGAAGTGCAGGTCGGATCCGCAGATCCCGCATGCCTTCACGCCGACGAGCACCTGCCCGGTCTCGGGCACCGGTTCGGCGACGTCGTCGCGGAGAACCATTCGCCCATCGCGCAACACCGAGGCGCGCATTACTGCTCCTTCTCCAGCTTGAGTTCGTCGGTGTGCTCGTTGATGGCCTTGATGATGGCCTCACCGGCGCGGCCCAGAAGTTGGTCGCGCATCCCCTTGGCCCAGTCGTGCGACGCCCTCGGCGCTGTCAGCTGACCCTTGAAGTGGGGCATGACTTCGCGGGCGAACAGCTCGTAGGAGTGGTACGTCGCCTGTGGCGAGGCCCAGTCGTGGCCGAGCAGCAGCAGGGTTCCGAAACCGCCCGAGGCGTCCAGCAGGTCCTGGATGTAGGCGATCGCGTCGCCCGGTGTGCCGATGCAGCAGTTCCCCATGCCGGCATACTCTGCGACGAACTCGCGTGGCGACTGAGTGCCTTCGACGGGATTGGACAGCGGCACAAAGCCGGCCGCGCCGAAGTAGTTCGCAAAATCCTGCAGGCCGTAGGTGCAGTCGTCGATCGCCTGGTCGCGGGTGTCGGCAAGATGAATGATCGAGAGCACCCGCCAGTTGCCCCGGTCGGGTTCGTCGCGGCCCGACTTCTCGGCCTGCTCGACAACGGTCTGCCAGGTGTTCTCCAGCGCGGCATAGCCGCCCGGCACCGACATCGACAGCGAAAGCAGCGAAGTCCCGAGCGCACCGGCCAGCCTCGGACCGGATGGGGAAATCATTGCGGCCGTCGATATCTCGGGGTAGGGCCAGGTGTACGGGCGGATGTGCAACTGCGCGTCGCGCAGCGTGAACCAGTCGGAGTGCCTGCTGATCCGCTCATCGGGTGCGGCCCGGAACAACGCGAGGATGGCTTCCAGAGACTCCTGCATCATCCGCCGCTGCTCGACGGGGTCGATGCCCATCATGTAGGCGTCCGACGGCAGCGCGCCCGGTCCGGTGCCGAACATCACCCGGCCGCGGGTGAGGTGGTCGAGCAGCACCCAGCGGTCGGCCACCATCAACGGGTGGTGATAGGGCAGCGACACCACGCCGGTGCCGAGGCGGATGTGCTTGGTGCGCTCGGCGGCCGTCGCGATGAACACCTCGGGGCAGGCGATCAGCTCGTATCCGCCCGAGTGATGCTCACCGAACCACGCTTCCTCGAAACCCAGCCGGTCCAGTGCGACCGTTCGCTCAAGGTCGTATTCCAGTGCGGTGGTGGGTGATTGGCCGACCGGATGGAAGGGGGTGATGAAGACCCCGAACCGCAGCGGTGTTCCCGTCATGAGCGCTCCACTTCGCGCAGGAATGCCAACAGGATTCGGTTGACATCGTCTGGGCGCTCCTGCTGCACCCAGTGCCCCGCTCCCTCGATCCACTTTTCGGTGTACGGCCCGACAGCCACCTCGCGGGCGCGTTCGGGGCTCATCGTCGGACCCACCGGGTCGGCCGTGCCGCCGACGAACAGCGCAGGCACGGTGATCGTCGCCTCGGCGAGTTGAGGCGTCGATTCCCAGTTGCGGTCGTAGTTGCGGTACCAGTTCAGCGCCCCCGTGAATCCGGTCCTGCCGAACTCGGTCACGTAGTGGTCGAACTCGTCGGCGGTGATCCAGTCCGGCAACGACGACGGCCCCGACAGCAGCCCGGCGAACATTGCGGTCATGGTGGCCGTCACGTCGGCGCCCATCTCGGCGTCGGCCAGGCCCGGCTCTTGGAAGCGCAGCATGTAGAAGTCGTCGCCGAACTTCTGCCGCCACCGTTCGGTGGGTCGGGACCGGGCCCTGGGGATCGGCGGCACGCTGAGGCCCGCGACGGCCCGGACTCGTTCCGGGTGCAACAGCGCGGTGTGCCAGACGACCATGGCGCCCCAGTCGTGTCCGATGTACACCGCCTGCTTCGCCCCGACGTCGTCCAGCAGGCCGACCAGATCGCCGGTCAAGGCGTGGATGTCGTAGTCCTCGACGGCATCGGGTCGGCTGGAACCGCCGTAGCCGCGCTGGTCCGGGGCCAGCACGTGGTAGCCCGCCTCCGCGAGCACCGGGATCTGATGGCGCCACGAATACGCCAGTTCAGGGAAGCCGTGGGCCAGCACGACGACGGGTGCTCCGCGTTCGCCCGCCTCGGTCACCCTCAGCGCAACGCCGTTGACATCGACTAACCGCTCGGTCGAGGTGAGCACGATTTCACCCAAGCACAGGGCCCGCAAGTGGGAAAGGGCGCGTTCGGCGGCGGGGCGTAGACAACCGTCGGGAACCTTAGTTCGTTGGTCTAGCGGTAGCCTGGACTATTCCAGCTGGGCGTATTGGAAGGACGTGGCCGTTTCGGCCGATGCTTGATGAACCGGAAAAATGTGATTCGCACGCTCACCGTGATCGCGGTGGTGCTGTTGCTGGGCTGGTCGTTCTTCTATTTCAGTGACAACACGCGCGGCTACAAGCCCGTCGACACGTCGGTGGCGATGGCCCAGATCAACAGCGACAACGTCAAGAGCGCGCAGATCGACGACCGCGAGCAGCAGGTCCGACTGGACCTGAAGAACGGCAACGGCGACACCAGCGACAGCGACAAGATCATCACCAAGTACCCGACCGGGTACGGCGTGACGCTGTTCGACGCGTTGAGCGCCAAGAACGCCAAGGTCAACACCGTGGTGAACCAGGGCAGCGTGCTCGGGTCGCTGCTGATCTACCTCCTGCCGCTGCTGTTGCTGGTCGGCCTGTTCGTGATGTTCTCCCGCATGCAGACCGGCGGCCGGATGGGCTTCGGGTTCGGCAAGTCGCGGGCCAAGCAGCTCTCCAAGGACATGCCGAAGACCACGTTCGCCGACGTGGCAGGGGTCGATGAGGCGGTCGAGGAGCTCTACGAGATCAAGGACTTCCTGCAGAACCCGACGCGGTACCAGGCGCTTGGCGCCAAGATCCCGAAGGGCGTGCTGCTGTACGGCCCGCCGGGCACCGGCAAGACGCTGCTGGCCCGCGCCGTCGCGGGGGAGGCGGGCGTGCCGTTCTTCACGATCTCGGGCTCGGACTTCGTCGAGATGTTCGTCGGTGTGGGCGCTTCCCGGGTGCGTGACCTGTTCGAGCAGGCCAAGCAGAACAGCCCGTGCATCATCTTCGTCGACGAGATCGACGCCGTCGGCCGCCAGCGCGGCGCCGGACTCGGCGGCGGTCACGACGAACGCGAGCAGACGCTGAACCAGCTGCTGGTCGAGATGGACGGCTTCGGCGAGCGACAGGGCGTCATCCTGATAGCGGCCACCAACCGGCCCGACATCCTGGACCCGGCCCTGCTGAGGCCCGGCCGCTTCGACCGCCAGATCCCGGTCTCCAGCCCCGACCTGGCCGGCAGGCGTGCCGTCTTCAAGGTGCACTCGCAGGGCAAGCCCATCGCGCCCGACGCCGACCTGGACGGCCTGGCCAAGCGCACGGTCGGCATGTCCGGCGCCGACCTCGCCAACGTCATCAACGAGGCTGCCCTGTTGACTGCGCGCGAGAACGGCACCGTCATCACCGGTGCTGCGCTCGAGGAAGCCGTCGACCGCGTGGTCGGCGGACCGCGGCGCAAGAGCCGGATCATCAGCGAGCACGAAAAGAAGATCACCGCCTACCACGAAGGCGGGCACACTCTCGCCGCATGGGCGATGCCCGACATCGACCCGATCTACAAGGTGACCATTTTGGCGCGCGGTCGTACCGGCGGGCACGCGATGTCCGTGCCCGAGGACGACAAGGGCCTGATGACCCGCTCGGAGATGATCGCCCGGCTGGTGTTCGCGATGGGTGGTCGCGCCGCCGAGGAGCTGGTGTTCCGCGAGCCGACGACGGGCGCGGTGTCAGACATCGAGCAAGCCACCAAGATCGCCCGCGCAATGGTCACCGAATACGGCATGAGCAGCAAGCTGGGCGCCGTCCGCTACGGCACCGAGCACGGCGACCCGTTCCTGGGGCGCACGATGGGCACGCAAGCCGACTACTCCCACGAGGTCGCGCAGATCATCGACGACGAGGTCCGCAAGCTCATCGAGGCCGCGCACACCGAGGCGTGGGAGATCCTCACCGAGTACCGCGACGTGCTCGACACGTTGGCCGGTGAGCTGTTGGAGAAGGAGACGCTGCACCGCGCGGAGCTGCAGGCGATCTTCGGCGACGTGAAGAAGCGTCCGCGGCTGACCATGTTCGACGACTTCGGCGGCCGCATCCCGTCCGACAAGCCGCCGATCAAGACGCCGGGTGAACTGGCGATCGAGCGCGGCGAGGAATGGCCGAAGCCGGTGCCGGAGCCTGCGTTCAAGGCCGCGATCGCCAAGGCCGCTGCGGACGCGGCCGAAGCGTCGCAGTCGAACGGTTCGAATGGTGCAGGCACCAACGGAAGTCCGAACGGCCCGACGCAGCCCGACTACGGCGCCCCGGCCGGCTGGCACGCGCCGGGCTGGCCGCCGCAGCCACCGCCAGGGCAGTACGCGCCGCCCGGCCAGTGGTACCCGCCGCCGCCACCGCAGCCAGCCGGCTGGCAGCCGCCTTATCCGCCGTATCAGCCCTATCCGTACCCCGGCCCGCAGCAGCAACCCGGCGGGCCGCCCGGTGGACCCGCTCCCAACAACGAGGAAGCGGGCCAGGAATCGAACCGGCCTAACCCGCCGGCCCACGGCTGATACCAACGGAGGCTTGAATGACGCGGGCGCACAACAACTCGGCGACGTTCTCCACCCCGGTGTTCGACCAACCGCGCGCTGAAGCGGCGATCCGGGAACTCCTCGCCGCCGTCGGGGAGGACCCCGGCCGGCACGGCTTGGAGGACACTCCCGCCCGCGTCGCCCGCGCCTACAAGGAGATGTTCGCCGGTCTCTACACAGACCCGGACACCGTGCTGGACACCACATTCGACGAGCAACACGACGAGTTGGTGTTGGTGAAACAGATTCCGCTGTACTCGACCTGCGAGCATCACCTGGTGGCGTTCCACGGCGTGGCCCACGTCGGGTACATCCCGGGCGTGGACGGCCGGGTGACCGGGCTGTCGAAGATCGCGCGACTGGTCGACCTGTACGCCAAGCGCCCGCAGGTGCAGGAACGGCTGACCGCACAGATCGCCGATGCGCTGATGCGCAAGCTCGACCCGCGCGGCGCCATCGTGATCATCGAGGCCGAACACCTGTGCATGTCGATGCGTGGCGTGCGCAAGCCCGGTGCCACCACCACCACCTCGGCCGTGCGCGGACAGTTCAAGGTTGACGCGGCATCACGGTCCGAGGCGCTGGATCTCATCCTGCGAAAGTGAGCCCTTCAGACGTGCGGGTAATGGGCGTCGTGAACGTCACCGACGACTCCTTCTCCGACGGAGGGTTGTTCCTCGACCGTGATCGAGCCGTCGAACACGGCCTCGCACTGGCCGCCGACGGTGCGGCCATCGTCGACGTCGGTGGCGAGTCGACGCGCCCAGGTGCCACCCGAATCGACCCGAGCGTGGAAATCGCGCGCGTGCTTCCCGTCATCAAAGAGCTTGCCGGGCAAGGCGTTACCGTGAGCATCGACACGATGCACGCCGACGTGGCGCGCGCTGCGCTCGAGAACGGGGCACAGATCGTCAACGACGTGTCCGGCGGGCTGGCCGACGCGAACATGGCCGCTGTGGTGGCCGACGCCAAGGTGCCGTGGGTGCTGATGCACTGGCGGTCGGTCAGCGCCGCCCGCCCGCACGACGTGCCGCCGTACCGCGACGTGGTGGCCGAGGTGCGTGACGAACTGCTCGCCGCCGTCGACGCCGCTGTGCACGCCGGGGTCGATCCCGCCCACCTGATCATCGATCCGGGTTTGGGGTTCGCCAAGACCGGCGAGCACAACTGGGCGCTGCTGCGTGCGCTGCCCGCATTCGTCGATACCGGAATCCCGGTGCTCGTCGGGGCGTCGCGCAAACGCTTCCTCGGGACCCTGCTTGCGGACGCCGACGGCGAACCCCGCCCGCCTGACGGTCGAGAGACCGCAACCGCGGTGATCTCCGCACTAGCCGCTCAACACGGGGCGTGGGGCGTTCGTGTCCACGATGTGCGGGCATCGGTCGACGCGCTGAAGGTCGTCGACGCATGGATGGATCCGGGACACGATGGCTGACCGAATCGAGTTGCGCGGCTTGACCGTTCGCGGCAATCATGGCGTGTTCGACCATGAACGTCGCGACGGGCAGGACTTCGTCGTCGACATCACGGTGTGGATCGACCTGGCGTCGGCGGCGGCCAGCGATGATCTTTCCGACACGCTCGACTACGGCGCCCTGGCCAAGCGGGCAGCCGACATCGTCGGGGGACCGGCGCGGAATCTGATCGAGACGGTGGCCGGCGAGATCGCCGAGGACGTGATGACCGACGAGCGGGTGCACGCGGTCGAGGTCGTCGTGCACAAGCCCGCCGCCCCGATACCGCTGGACTTCGCCGACGTCGCGGTGGTGGCGCGCCGGTCACGCCGAGGCGGGCGAGGGAATCCGCCGTGAGGGTCGTGCTGTCGATCGGCTCCAATCTGGGCGACCGGCTGGACCGGTTGCAGTCGGTCGTCGACGGGCTCGGCGGTGCGTTGCGTGCGGTGTCCCCGGTGTATGAGACCGACGCGTGGGGCGGCGTGGAACAGGGAAAGTTCCTCAACGCTGTGCTGGTCGCGGATGACCCGCAGCTCGACGGCCACGGCTGGTTGCGCCGCGCCCACGACTTCGAACGTGACGCCGACCGGGTCCGCGGTCAGCGCTGGGGGCCGCGCACCCTCGATGTGGACCTGGTCACATGCCATGACGGTGAATCCGAGGTGATGGTCCGCGACGAGGATCTGACCCTGCCGCACCCGCTTGCCCACCTGCGCGCATTCGTGATGATCCCCTGGCTGGACGTCGACCCGGACGCCACGCTGACGGTGGCGGGGGCCGCCCAACCCGTCGCCAGCCTGCTCGCGGCACTCGACCCGGCTGAGCGGGCAGGCGTGCGCCTCACCGGCGCGGTGCTTGGCGTCGAAACCGATCGGGCAGCGGCTGACTGATGGGGCCTACCCGCAAGCGTGACCTGACGGCCGCGACGGTGATCGCCGCCGCCCTGGGGTATCTGCTGGTGACGATTCTTTACCGATGGTTTCCGCCGATCACGTTGTGGACCGGGCTTTCGCTGTTGGCGGTCGCGATCGCCGAGGGCGGCTGGGCCTTCTACGTGCGGGCGAAGATCAGCGACGGTCAGATCGGCGACGCGCGGGGTTGGCTGCATCCCCTGGCGGTCGCCCGGTCGGTGACGATCGCAAAGGCATCTGCGTGGGTGGGGGCACTGGTGCTCGGCTGGTGGGTCGGCGTGCTGGTCTATCTTTTGCCACGGCGGGACACGGTGCGGGTTGCAGGAGAGGACACGGCGGGCGCCGTGGTGGCGGCGGTGAGCGCGCTTGCGCTGTTGGTCGCGGCGCTATGGCTGCAACATTGCTGCAAGTCACCGCAGGAGCCGCCGGAGAATGGCGAAGGGGCTCCGGAGTAGCTGGACCACACTAGCCGACGGCGAATCGCCGGAGAGCACGACACGCTGAGTGACCTGTGGCGGGTACAGTCGGCCCATGACCGTTCCGACCCGTGGTGCGCGGCCGCGGCGCAGCGGTCGCAGGCCCGGTTGGCTGCTGTTAACGGTGTTGCTGGTACTCGCAATCATGGCGAGCTCGGCCCTGGTGTTCACCAGCAGGGTGGAATTGCTCAAGCTGGCAGTCATCCTCGCGTTGTGGGCCGCGGTGGTGGCCGCGTTCGTGTCGGTCATCTATCGGCGGCAGAGCGACCTCGATCAGGCCAAGGCACGCGACCTGAAGCTCGTCTACGACCTTCAACTCGACCGCGAGATCTCGGCACGCCGCGAATACGAGCTGACGGTCGAAACGGAGTTGCGCCGCGAGCTCTCCACCGAAATCCGCGCCGAGGCCGCCGATGAGGTGGCCGCGCTCCGCGCCGAGCTGGCGGCACTGCGGGCCAATCTCGAGTTCCTTTTCGACGCCGACCTGAGTCATCGCCCGGCGATCGAGACGGAACGCGAGCCGGTTCGTCCCGGCCGGATATCCAGCAGCAGGATCGACGCCGACGGGGGGCCCAACCTCCGCACGGAAGAAAACCCGATCATCGACGTCCCGGCCGAGCCACATGCGCCCGAGCACGAATGGTCGCCCACACCGCTATTCGGCGGCGCGCATCGCAGGCCATCGGAGGCCGAGCCGACTCCCGAGGAGCGCATCCTCTGGGCGGCGGAGCAGCGGGCAGCCGAACACCGTGCCGCCGAGGAACGCGCGGCGGCCGAGCAGCGCGCAGTCGCCGAGCAGCGCGCGGCCGAGCAACGGGCCGCGGCCGAGCAGCGGGCGGCGGAACACCGTGCGGCGGAGCAGCGTTTGGCCGAGCAGCGTGCAGCCGAACAACAGGCCGCGGAGCAGCGTGCGGCCGAAGAGCGTGCGGCGGAAGAGCGGGCCGCGGAAGAGCGTGCGGCCGAAGAGCGGGCGGCCGAAGAGCGTGCGGCGGAAGAGCGGGCGGCCGAAGAGCGGGCGGCCGACGAAGGCCGCGGAGCGGGCGGCCGACGAACGCGCCGCCCAACAGGCCGCGTCGTCCGATTGGCAGCCTGCCCCCGCCGAGGGGCAGTGGATCCCGGCCGGAATGCCGGGCAGCAACTGGACCGCACCCGTTGCGGAGAATGGATCTTCGGGCGAGTACGTCGGAAGGCGTCGCGCTCCCGAGCCTGCGATGACGTCGCCGCCGTCGGAACCGCGCCCTCGTGGGCGTCACTCCGCGCCGTCCGATGCGACCGATCCGGGACGTCCTCAACCGCCGCACCCGCCAACGCTGGCGCCACCGCCGCAGCCTGAGCCTCCCACTGCACCTCCGGAAGAGGCCGCACCGCGCCATCGCAGTGCCGAAGAGGTCGCGAATGGCGACGCAAACTCCACCGGCGGATACTCCGTCGCCGAGTTGCTGGCCCGAATGGGAGGCGGTTCGACGGGAGGCGGCCGTCGCCGCCGCCGGGAAGAGTGAGCTAGTCTTTTAGCGACCGTCCGGTACCCGCAACGCAGGACCGGAACGAACTCGAATTCTTGCGAGGCCTCTGCGATGGAGCAGTCCCCTACGCACGCGTGGGGTCCCCAAGACGGACCAATGCGTCCGGCCCGGCTATCGGTTGGAATCATCTCCGCAGGCCGGGTGGGCACCGCGCTCGGTGTGGCTCTGGAGCGCGCCGATCACGTCGTGGTGGCGTGCAGCGCGGTATCCCACGCGTCGCTGCAGCGGGCCCAGCGCCGGCTGCCCGACACTGCGGTGCTGCCCGTCCATGAGGTCGCAGGCCAAGCGGAGTTGCTGCTGCTTGCGGTCCCAGACGCCGAGCTCGCGACCGTGGTGACGGGATTGGCCGCCACGCAAGCGGTACGACCGGGGACGATCGTGGCGCACACCTCGGGTGCCAATGGCATCGCGGTGCTCAGCCCGCTGACCGAACAGGGCTGCATCCCGTTGGCGATCCACCCGGCGATGACCTTCACCGGTGCCGACGAGGACATCACCCGGCTGCCCGATACCTGTTTCGGCATCACCGCAGCGGATGACGTCGGCTACGCCGTTGCGCAGGCGTTGGTGCTCGAGATCGGCGGCGAACCGTTCCGGGTGCGCGAGGACGCCCGCACGCTGTATCACGCGGCCCTCGCGCATGCCAGCAATCACATCGTGACGGTTGTGCTCGACGCCGTCGAGGCGCTGCGGTCCGCCCTGTGGGGTCAGGAGCTGCTCGGGCAGGAGCTCGTCGGCGACGAGCCCGGCGGCATCGCTGAACGGGTGATCGGTCCGCTCGCGCGTGCCTCGCTGGACAACGCGCTGCAGCGGGGACAGGCGGCATTGACCGGTCCTGTTGCTCGCGGCGATGCCGGTGCGGTCGCCGATCACCTTCGGGCGCTCGCGGAAGTGGATCCCCAACTGGCGCAGGCATATCGGGCGAATTCATTGCGCACTGCGCAGCGGGCGAATGCGTCCGATGAGATCTTCGCGGCGCTGGAGGAGGCGGGCCAGGCGTGACGAAAAGGAAGCCGCCACAGTTCGCCACCGGCGAGCTCAACGTCTACACCACCGCGCACGACGTCTCCGATGTCACGCGCGCACTGCGGCAGACCGGGCGACGCATCATGCTGGTGCCGACGATGGGTGCCCTGCACGAGGGTCACCTGACGCTCGTGCGGGCGGCCAGACGTGTGCCGGGCTCGGTCGTGGTGGTGTCGATATTCGTCAATCCACTGCAGTTCGGGGCCAACGAGGACCTCGACAAATACCCGCAGACCCTCGACGACGACCTCGCGCAGCTGCGCGCAGAAGGTGTCGAGATCGCCTTCACCCCCAATGCGGCGGAGATGTACCCGGACGGACCGCGCACCTCCGTTCAGCCCGGCCCTCTTGGTGCGGAGCTTGAAGGTGCGGCGCGGCCAACGCATTTCGCGGGTGTGCTGACCGTGGTGCTCAAGCTGCTGCAGATCGTGCGGCCAGACCGGGCGTTCTTCGGTGAGAAGGACTACCAGCAGCTGGTGCTGATCCGTCAGATGGTCGCCGACCTGAACGTTGACGTGTCGATCGTCGGCGTACCGATCGTGCGTGAACCCGACGGGCTGGCGATGTCGTCGCGCAACCGATTTCTCGGCGACGTCGAACGAGAACAAGCGGGTGCCCTGTCTGCGGCCCTGCTGGCCGGGATGTACGCCGCCTCCGGGGGCGCGCCGACCGCTCTGGACGCCGCGCGCGCGGTGCTCGACGAAGTGCCTGCGATCGATGTCGACTACCTCGAGGTGCGCGACGCCGGGCTCGGCGTCGCACCTGCGGAGGGGATGGCGCGGATGCTGCTCGCCGCCCGCCTCGGCACCACCAGACTGTTGGACAACATCGCGATAGACATCGGAGCAATCGCCGGTACCGACGGGCAACGACCCGTCGGATCGGACGGAAATCACGAATTGCCATGGAGGAATTGATGTTACGAACGATGCTCAAGTCGAAGATCCACCGCGCCAGAGTGACACAGGCGGATCTGCACTACGTAGGTTCGGTGACGATCGACGCCGACCTGATGGACGCCGCCGATCTGCTCGAAGGCGAACAGGTCACCATCGTCGACATCGACAACGGCGCGCGGCTGGTCACCTATGCCATCACCGGCGAACGAGGCAGCGGCGTGATCGGCATCAACGGCGCGGCAGCGCATCTCGTACACCCCGGCGATCTGGTCATCCTGATCGCCTACGGGACGATGGAGGACGCCGAAGCCCGCGCCTACCAACCGCGCATCGTCTTCGTCGATGCCGACAACAAGCCGATCGATCTCGGCAGTGATCCCGCCCACGTCCCCGCCGACGCGGCCGAACTGCTGTCGCCGCGGTGAACTCGTGCTGTTAGCAATCGATGTCCGCAACACCCACACCGTGGTTGGCCTCATCGCCGGGTCGGGCGACCACGCCAAGGTGGCTCAGGACTGGCGGATTCGCACCGAGTCTGAGGTCACCGCTGACGAATTGGCGTTGACGATCGACGGCCTGATCGGCGACGACTCCGAGCGGCTTACCGGAGTTACCGGGTTGTCGACAGTTCCCTCGGTGCTGCACGAGTTGCGGGAGATGCTCGGGCAGTATTGGCCGAAGGTGCCGCACGTGCTGATCGAGCCCGGGGTGCGTACCGGGATTCCGCTGCTGGTCGACAATCCGAAAGAGATCGGAGCCGATCGCATCGTGAACTGCCTTGCGGCGTACCACAAATACGGTACTGCCGCGATCGTCGTCGACTTCGGATCGTCGATCTGCGTCGACGTCGTCTCGGCCAAAGGTGAATTCCTCGGAGGTGCGATCGCACCCGGTGTCGAGGTGTCGTCAGACGCGGCAGCTGCGCGGTCGGCCGCGTTGCGCCGCGTCGAGCTGGCCCGCCCGAGGTCGGTGATCGGCAAGAACACCGTCGAGTGCATGCAGGCGGGTGCCGTGTTCGGATTCGCGGGCATGGTGGACGGCCTGGTGAGCCGGATTCGTGAGGACGTCGACGGGTTCGGCGGCGACGACGTCGCGGTAGTGGCGACCGGGCACATCGGGCCGCTGTTGCTGCCCGACATGCACTGCGTCGGACACTACGACCAACACCTCACCCTCGACGGGCTGCGGCTGGTGTACGAACGCAACCGCGACAGCCAGCGCGGCAAGCTCAAGCAAGCCCGCTGAAGTTGCGATTTCGGCGTGCGCAGTTGCGCTGAGCGCGACCCAGCACGCCGAAATCGCTAGAAGAAGGTGCGGATCAGGTCGACGACGCGGTCGTCGTCGTCCAGCACCGGGAGCATCTGCCATTTGTCGAACGTGGTGCACGGATGTGAAATCCCGAACCGCAGCCAGCTACCCACCTCGACGGCGGTCTGGTCGTCGGGGCCCAGCCTCAGGTACGCGTGCTGATCGTTGAGCTTGACGACCGTGCTGTCCGACAGGCCGAGGGGCACCGGCATGTCCTGATCGAAGGAGACGTCGCGGCGACCCATCGTCAGCAGTGCCAGATCCTGCTCCGGCCGCGACACCACCTGAGCCCACACCTGCAGTGCGGGCAGCAGACCCAGCGGCGACGTCCTTGCGTAGAGCCCGTCGTCGTGGGTGAGATAGCAGCCGCTGCGGATGATGGTGCGCACGGTCCGCCCGGCCGCCGAGGCGGGTGTCAGCACATCGGCCACCGCGTCGAAGTAGGTACTGCCTCCGGCGGTGACCACGACGCTGTCGGTTTCGAACATGTCGGCCAACCGCTCAACGGCTGAACGCAGCTCCGCCAGGTATGCGGTGACGTTCGCCACTGCCCCGGGCGTGACGTCGTGGCCGAGCGCCGCCTCGTAACCCGCAACTCCGATCAGCCGCAGGGCGGGGCAGTCCGCCGCGGCCCGCGCCACCTCGTCGACGGCCGAAGCGTCGCGGCAGCCGGTGCGACCCCCGGCCATGCCGATCTCCACGCAGACGTCGAGGGGCCGGTGCGCCCCCGCCGCATCCAGCCGGGCTGCCATCTGCTGAACCCCTGTCACCGAATCCACCCAGCACATCAGCCCGAAGTCGGGGTCGTCGTTGCCCTCAGCGGCGACCCACCGCAGGCCTGCCGCATCGACCAGCTCGTTGGCCAGGATGAAATCGCGCACACCGAACGCGCGGTACGTGCGCAGCTGGCTGACGGTCGCAACCGTGACGGCATTCGAGCCGGCCTCGAACTGGCGGGCCAGCAGCTGCGGAGCCATGTGCGTCTTTCCGTGCGGCGCGAGTTCGACCGCGTGATCGCGACACCACCCCGCCATCGTCGCGAGGTTGTGCGTCAGCGCATCGGCACGTAGCACGCACACTGGTCCCACCGCACCCTCGTCCATCAGGCGGGGGCGCGCGGCACAGATTTGGGCCGGCGTGCGACCCCACCATGAGGCGGGCAGCCCCTTGAACCGCCAGTCCAGCGGTTCGTCTGCCAAGGCGGCCACGGCCGCAGCGTTGATGGGCACCGTCATGAGTTGATTTAAGCTGGCACGTCGTGACACCACCTGAGCAGCCCAACGCTGACGAGGCCGACATCCCAGAGCAGTTCCGGATCCGTCAGGCCAAGCGCGAGCGGCTGCTCGCCGAAGGCCATGAGCCCTACCCGGTGGAGGTCGCTCGCACGCACAGCCTGGCCGAGATCCGCGCTGCCTACCCCGACCTGCCCGTCGACACGGAGACCGGCGACCTGGTCGGCGCCGCCGGACGGGTGGTGTTCGCTCGTAACTCCGGCAAGCTGTGCTTCGCCACCCTGCAGGAAGGCGACGGTACCCAGCTGCAGGCGATGATCAGTCTGGCCAAGGTCGGACAGGAATCTCTCGACCGGTGGAAGGCGGATGTCGACCTCGGCGACATCGTTCTGATTCACGGCGAGGTGATCAGCTCGCGCCGCGGCGAACTATCTGTGCTTGCCGATTCCTGGCAAATCATTTCCAAGGCGCTTCGACCGCTCCCCGTTGCCCACAAGGAGATGAGCGAGGAGGCGCGGGTCCGGCAACGCTATGTCGATCTGATCGTGCGACCGGAAGCCAGGACCATCGCGCGGCAGCGCGTCGCGGTTGTCCGCGCGGTGCGCTCGGCGCTCGAGCGGCGTGGCTTCCTCGAAGTCGAGACGCCGATGTTGCAGACGCTGGCCGGTGGCGCCGCCGCGCGCCCGTTCGTAACTCATTCCAATGCACTCGATTCCGACCTCTACCTTCGCATCGCCCCCGAACTTTTCTTGAAGCGTTGCTTGGTCGGTGGATTGGACAAGGTTTTCGAACTGAATCGGGTGTTTCGAAACGAAGGTGCCGATTCCACGCATTCGCCTGAATTCGCGATGCTGGAGACATACGAGGCCTACGGCACATACGACGATTCCGCGACGATGACCCGTGAGCTTATTCAAGAAGTGGCCGACGAGGCCATCGGGACCAGGCAGGTGCCATTGCCTGATGGCACAACCTACGACCTCGACGGCGATTGGGCGACGATTCAAATGTATCCGTCGTTGTCAGAGGCGCTCGGCGAAGAAGTCACGCCGGATACGCCGGTTGAGCGGCTGCTGGAGTTCGCTGACCGTCTAGGTGTCGAGGTTCCGGGCGACCGGGGCTACGGCCACGGGAAAATCGTCGAAGAGCTCTGGGAGCACACGGTCGGCGACAAGCTCTGGGCGCCAACGTTCGTCCGCGACTTTCCCACCGAGACCACTCCGCTTACCCGTGCCCACCGCAGCATTCCCGGCGTAACCGAGAAATGGGATCTGTATGTGCATGGGATCGAACTCGCCACCGGATATTCCGAACTCATCGATCCCGTCATACAACGCGAAAGATTCGCCGCACAGGCTCGCGCCGCGGCGGCCGGCGACGATGAGGCTATGGTCCTTGACGAGGATTTCCTCGCCGCACTGGAGTACGGGATGCCGCCGACTACCGGTACGGGAATGGGCATCGACCGGTTGTTGATGGCGCTGACCGGACTGTCAATTCGGGAGACGGTTTTGTTCCCGATTGTTCGCCGACAGAGCAACTGAACTGCCGTTTCAGAACCCTCTGTTGAATGGCCTGCGGTCGTATGGCACATTGGTGCTGGGTTTCGAGATAGAAACTAGACACTATGTGCCACTCAGAAGGGTCCGTGTGAGCTAATGGCGAAAAAAGTGACCGTCACCTTGGTCGACGATTTCGATGGTGAAGGTGCCGCCGACGAGACGGTCGAATTCGGCCTCGACGGTGTGAGCTATGAGATCGACCTTTCTTCCAAGAATGCGGCGAAACTGCGCGGCGATCTGAAGCAGTGGGTCGATGCCGGGCGGCGTGTCGGCGGTCGCCGCCGCGGACGGTCGGCAGGCGCGGGCCGAGGCCGCGCAGCGATCGATCGTGAGCAGAGTGCCGCGATACGCGACTGGGCCCGGCGAAACGGTCACAATGTGTCCACCCGCGGCCGCATTCCGGCAGATGTCATCGACGCCTTCCACGCGGCAACATAATCGGCCGTTGCCAGTACACGACTCCTTTGGAGAATCCGGGTCGTGCTTTCGCTAGCGGCGAACTAGCAGCGAGGCGGCCGGGAAACGTTTTGGCCGTCCTCTACGTTGCTCATCTACGCGACCCGGTGCAGGGCGAATGGCGGTGTGATCGGGCATTCGGATCTGCTGTCGGCTAAGGACAGCCAAGCAGGGCACCCGGGGCGGCCGCCCATTACAGTGGACGGCAGGCAGTGTGCGCATGTTCGCTGCCTATTGATGGAGAGCAGGTAACCACCGATGTTTGAGAGATTTACCGACCGCGCCCGCAGAGTCGTCGTCCTGGCTCAAGAAGAAGCCCGGATGCTCAACCACAACTACATCGGCACCGAGCACATCCTGTTGGGACTTATTCACGAGGGTGAAGGCGTAGCAGCCAAGTCACTGGAGTCGCTGGGCATCTCGCTGGAAGGCGTGCGCAGCCAGGTCGAAGAGATCATCGGCCAGGGCCAGCAGGCTCCGTCGGGCCACATCCCCTTCACCCCGCGCGCCAAGAAGGTTCTGGAACTGAGCCTTCGCGAGGCGCTGCAGCTTGGCCACAACTACATCGGCACCGAGCACATCCTGCTCGGCCTCATTCGTGAGGGCGAGGGGGTGGCGGCGCAGGTGCTGGTGAAACTGGGTGCCGAGCTGACCCGAGTGCGTCAGCAGGTCATTCAGCTGCTGTCCGGCTACCAGGGCAAGGAGACCGCAGAGGCCGGAACCGGTGGCCGTGGCGGTGAGGCGGGCAACCCGTCGACATCGCTCGTGCTCGACCAGTTCGGTCGCAACCTGACCGCCGCGGCGATGGAAGGCAAGCTCGATCCGGTCATCGGCCGCGAGAAGGAAATCGAACGGGTCATGCAGGTGCTGAGCCGGCGCACCAAGAACAACCCCGTGCTGATCGGCGAGCCCGGCGTCGGCAAGACCGCCGTCGTCGAAGGCCTGGCTCAGGCGATCGTGCACGGCGATGTCCCCGAGACGCTGAAAGACAAGCAGCTCTACACCCTCGATCTGGGTTCGCTGGTGGCTGGCAGCCGCTACCGCGGTGACTTCGAAGAGCGCCTCAAGAAGGTGCTCAAGGAGATCAACACCCGCGGCGACATCATCCTGTTCATCGACGAGCTGCATACGCTTGTCGGTGCGGGTGCCGCCGAGGGTGCCATCGACGCGGCCTCGATCCTGAAGCCGAAGTTGGCTCGCGGCGAGCTGCAGACCATCGGTGCCACCACCCTCGACGAGTACCGCAAGTACATCGAGAAGGACGCCGCCCTGGAGCGCCGGTTCCAGCCGGTCCAGGTCGGTGAGCCCACCGTCGAGCACACCGTGGAGATCCTCAAGGGCTTGCGGGACCGCTATGAGGCGCACCACCGGGTGTCCATCACCGACGGTGCGATCGTTGCGGCCGCCACCCTGGCCGACCGCTACATCAACGACCGGTTCCTGCCAGACAAGGCGATCGACCTTATCGACGAGGCCGGCGCCCGGATGCGGATCCGGCGGATGACAGCTCCGCCAGACCTGCGTGAGTTCGACGAGAAGATCGCCGACGCGCGCAGGGAGAAGGAGTCCGCGATCGACGCGCAGGACTTCGAGAAGGCCGCCAACCTGCGGGACCGCGAGAAGCAACTGGTCGGGCAACGCACCGAGCGGGAGAAGCAGTGGCGCTCAGGCGATCTCGACGTCGTCGCCGAGGTCGATGACGAGCAGATCGCGGAGGTGCTTGGCAACTGGACCGGTATCCCCGTGTTCAAGCTGACCGAGGAGGAGACCACTCGGCTGCTGCGCATGGAGGATGAGGTGCACAAGCGGATCATCGGCCAGGAGGACGCCGTCAGGGCGGTCTCCAAGGCGATTCGCCGCACCCGCGCCGGGCTGAAGGACCCCAAGCGTCCGTCCGGCTCGTTCATCTTCGCCGGGCCATCCGGTGTCGGTAAGACCGAGCTGTCCAAGGCGCTGGCCAACTTCCTGTTCGGCGACGACGACGCGCTCATCCAGATCGACATGGGCGAGTTCCACGACCGCTTCACCGCCTCGCGGCTGTTCGGTGCCCCTCCGGGCTACGTCGGCTACGAGGAGGGCGGCCAACTCACCGAGAAGGTGCGGCGCAAGCCGTTCAGCGTGGTGCTGTTCGACGAGATCGAGAAGGCACACCAAGAGATCTACAACAGCCTGTTGCAGGTTCTCGAGGACGGTCGTCTCACCGATGGCCAGGGACGCACGGTCGACTTCAAGAACACCGTGCTGATCTTCACCTCGAACCTCGGCACGTCGGACATCAGCAAGGCGGTCGGCCTTGGCTTCACCCAGGGTGGTGGCGAGAACAACTACGAGCGGATGAAGCAGAAGGTCAACGACGAGCTGAAGAAGCACTTCCGCCCGGAGTTCCTGAACCGCATCGACGACGTGATCGTCTTCCACCAGCTCACGACCGATCAGATCGTGCAGATGGTGGACCTGATGATCGGCCGGGTGGAGAAGCAGCTCAAGAGCAAGGACATGGCCATGGTGCTGACCGACAAGGCCAAGTCCTTGTTGGCCAAGCGCGGGTTCGATCCGGTGCTCGGTGCGCGGCCCCTGCGGCGCACGATTCAGCGCGAGATCGAGGACGCGCTGTCCGAGAAGATCCTGTTCGAGGAGATCAAACCGGGCCAGCTCATCACGGTCGACGTCGACAACTGGGACGGCGAGGGTCCCAATGAGGACGCGGTGTTCACGTTCACCGGCACTCAGAAGCCGGCCAAGCCGGTCGAGGAGCCGGACCTGGCACAGGCCGGAGCGGCGGGCACGCCGAGTGCGGCCACGGCCACCGAGAATTAACGGCCATTAGGCAAAAGCCCCCGAATAGAAAAGATTCGGGGGCTTTTGCTATGCCCGGGCCCGATCGCCGGACGATTGTTTAGGATGAGCGAGGTAATCAGGCGGGTGGAGGAATCTGGTGGGAATCCAGAACGGTCGCGCCACTGTGACAGTCAGACCCGACGACCGCCGACGACCTTTGGACTGGGACGCGAATTCCCGGAAAGGAAATCGACATGACCTCACCTGAGGCACGCAAGAGCGCAGCACCCGCACTGGACTTCTCGGCCACCAAGGCCGCGGTGTGGCTGTCCGCCACGGCTTTCCTCGCGCTGCTGGTGCTCTACTTCATCGGCATGGACCAGGGTGCTACGTCGGTGTTCGGCAGCAACACGGTCATTCACGAGTTCGTCCACGACGCCCGCCATCTCCTCGGCTTCCCCTGCCACTGACGCCCTGCGTCGGAGCCGAGCAATGGAAAAGCGAATAATCGCGCGCGGCCTATTGGCCGGTGCGATCGGAAGCGTGGCAGCGTTTGCGTTCGCCCGGACATTTGTCGAGCCGTTGATCGACCGGGCCATCGCCTACGAGGAAGCTCACGCCGGCGGCCACGAGCATGGTATCGAACTGTTCAGCCGTGGGGTGCAGGCCAATATCGGGATGGGCTTCGGAATGCTGGCGTTCGGCGTCGCGATGGGTGCCTTGTTCGCGGTGGCCTACTGCGTGGCGTACGGCCGCGTCGGGAATCTGTCGCCCCGGCTGCTGTCGGCCCTGTTGGCCGGCGGAATGTTCCTTTCGCTCTACGTGATCCCGTTCCTGAAGTATCCGCCGAACCCACCGGCCGTCAGCCTCGAAGAAACGATCCGGCAGCGCACCCTGCTGTATCTGCTGCTGGTGGTGCTCTCGGCTGCGCTGCTTGCGGGTGCGGTGGTGCTGGGCCGTAACCTTGTGGAGCGATTCGGTGCGTGGAGCGCGACGCTCATCGCCGCCGCTTCGTATGTGGTGGCCATCGCGATCGTCATGCTGGGCCTGCCAACCATCGACGAGACTCCCGCGGATTTCCCCGCCGACGTTCTCTATGAGTTCCGGCTGTACTCGCTGGGCACCCAGTTCGTCCTATGGGCGATCATCGCTGTGGTGTTCGCCTCGACGGCGCAACGACTCCTCGGTGATGCCCAACGGCAGGGGCTGCTGACTGCGTGAGTGAGGTCGTCCGGCTGACCCTGGTATCGCACGCCATGACCGACGCAATGTCGGCCGGCCGATTCCCCACTGACGAGCCGCTCAACTCGGTGGGGCACCGCCAGGTCGACGCCTCCATCGACCTGGGCATCACGGACAGTGCGTTCTGCGGGCCGGAGAAGCGCACCAGGCAGACCGCGGAACTCCTTGGCCTGCAGGCCGGCATCGACCACCGGCTGGCCGATCTGGACTGCGGTCGTTGGCGCGGTGATGTTGTCGGCGGCGTACGGCCCGCGGACCTCGCCATCTGGTTGACCGATCCAACGCGGGCGCCGCACGGCGGCGAAACCGTCGTCGACCTGATCAA
Source organism: uncultured Actinomycetota bacterium (assembly GCA_963713225.1). GTDB lineage: Bacteria > Actinomycetota > Actinomycetes > Mycobacteriales > Mycobacteriaceae > Mycobacterium. Next base: position 537,578 of record CAVQLB010000013.1, read on the forward strand.
CCGGGTGCGCGGCTGGATGGATACGTTGACCACCCGTCGCAGTCGGCTGGTCGCCGTCACCCATCCGGCGATCATCCGCGCCGCGATTCTGGTGGCCCTCGACGCACCGCCGAAGTCGTTCTGGCGCATCGACATTGCGCCCGTCAGCCGGACCGTGCTGCATTTCCGTGGTCACGCCTGGACGCTGCGCTCCACGGTGTAGATCAGCCGATGGGCACCAGGTCGAAGGTCTGGTGCACGATCGACAGCAGCCAGGCCGCCGCCGTCTGACTGCGGAACTTCGGCCAGTTCAACTGGAAGCTGACCACATACGGTTGCCCGGTGCGGTCGACGGCATACCAGCTGAACGTCAGATCGCCGGGCAGGTTCCCGCCCTTGGCACCGATGTACGGCCACTTCGCCCGATCCAGGTCGATGCCGGGAATCGCGGAAAGGATCTTCTTCACCGGCTCCGCCGCACCGACCGCCGAGGCCTGAAGCGCCGCATGTACGCGGCAGATATCGGCCGCAGAGCCATACCACTCGGCGCCGATGTCCGACGCCGGGGTATGGGTCCGTTCTGGATCAGGGTCGTACGGGCGGGAATTCGTCTCCTTGAACAGTTGCCCGCGTCCCGTCGAAGAGGACGAGACCTTTTCCCACTCGTCACGCAGATTCGGCTTGCCCCAGCCAACAGAGAACAACTCGTGGGTGGTCGGGAACGGCGTCATGCTGCCCGGGTCGTGATGGCCCGCGGTGGCGAGCGCACGCTCGACGGCGCCGGGGCCCACCCGTTGGATCAACATGTCGGTGGCCATGTTGTCGCTGGCGGAGATCATCTGCTGCGCGGCGGTCCGTACCGACACCGTGGTGCCGTCCGGAACGTCGTCCAGACCGGCCGCCCCGACGAGTTTGCCTTCCTTGGTCACTGTGAGCCGGTCGTCCCAGCCGACGGTGCCGGCCTTGACAGACTCTGAAACCGCAAGCAGTACATAGAGTTTGAAGATCGATGCCAGCGGAAGTGAAAGGTCCGTGTTGGTGCCGGCGACCCGGTCGCAATTGCCGTTGTCGACCTTCGACACCTGATACGAATACTTCGCACCCGTCTTGGAGATCTCGGCGTCGATGTCCTTCCACGACTTGATGACGGGCGGTACCAGCGACACGTCGAACCGGTCGACCAGGCCGGCGTCGTCGGTTCGGAGTTCGATGGTCTGCGCTACCTGGTATGAGGTCAGCAGGTGAAGCGTTGCGTGTCCGGCGCCGACCTCGATGTCGGTCAGGGTGAACGGGCGGTCCCACCAGATTTTGTCCATGGTGACACCGACATCGTCCATGATCTTCGGCGCGGCCAGCGTCTGAATTCCGCGCGGCCCGATCGGCCAGTCCGAGTTGAGCATGTCCATGATCTGCCTGGCCCGCAGACCCTGCGGTGTGTTGGTGTCGATGTGGACGCTCTGCGCGGCCCCTGCGGGCCCCGCCGGTCCCGCGTCCGCACAACCGCAAGCCAGGGCGGCGACCATTGTGGCGGCGACCGTCATGGTGGTCGCCCAGCGGCGCGCCCGGCTCGCCTCAGGCCTTGGCGTCGTTCCCCGCAACGTCCAACACAACCTCGAACTCGAGTAGCGACGCCCCGGTGGCGACGGGATTTGCGCGCTGGCCGGCGTGTGCCTCGACCGCCGGGCCGCTGGCCCATGCCTGGAATGCCTCGTCGGACTCCCAGTGCGTCACGACGAAGTAGCGGTCCTCACCCTTCACCGGTCGCAGCAGCTGGAAACCGAGGAAACCGGGCTGGTTGTCGACGGCATGTGCACGGTGTGCAAACCGCTTTTCCAGTTCCGGACCGGCATCGGGCGGGACCTCGATTGCGTTGATCTTCACCACGGACATGCGGCAAGGCTACCGCCTGCGCGGGACGCGCCCGACGCCCCTAGGGTCGAGTAATGACTGCGGACGCGGGCCGCCTCGACAACTTCTTCGAGCTGACGGCGCGGGGTTCCACGCTCGCAGCCGAGATCCGCGGCGGCGTGGTCACTTTCATCGCGATGGCCTACATCATCGTGCTGAACCCGATCATCCTGTCGGACGCGCAGGATGTCGACGGAGACAGCCTGGACTTCGCACAGGTCTCTGCCACGACATCGCTCGCCGCTGGCGTCATGACGATCCTGTTCGGCCTGGTTGCGCGGCTTCCGTTCGCGTTCGCTGCTGGCCTTGGCATCAACTCGTTCCTCGCGACGACCGTTGTCGGCTCGCTCACCTGGCCCGAGGCGATGGGCCTCGTCGTGATCAACGGCATCATCATCGTGATCCTGGCCGCTACGGGTCTACGCACGCTGATCTTCGACGCCGTGCCGATGCAGCTCAAGCTCGCGATCACCGCAGGCATCGGGGCTTTCATCCTGTTCATCGGGCTGGTCGACGCGGGCTTCATCGGGTCCACCGGGGTCCCGTCGCCGCCGGTCGGGCTCGGCACCGGCGGCAGCGGGTCCATCACCACGGTCCCGACGCTGGTTTTCGTGTTCACGCTCCTGCTGACCGCGGTTCTGGTCATCCGGCAGGTGCGCGGCGGCATCTTCATCGGGCTGGTGGCAGGCACGCTGGTGGCAGTCGTCATCGAGGCGATCTGGGATCTCGGCTCGGCGGTCGAGCACCCAGGTGGTTGGAGCCTCTCGGTGCCCGCGTTGACCGGCTCGCCGTTCGCCATGCCCGATCTGTCCCTGGTCGGCGCATTCAGCCTCGACAGCTTTGGCCGCATCGGCGTGCTGGCCGCCGTCATGCTGGTTTTCACGTTGGTTTTCGCGAACTTCTTCGACGCGATGGGCACCTTCACCGGACTGTCGCGCGAAGCGGGCGTGGCCGACGAACGTGGCACCTTCCCGCGACTGCGCTCGGCGCTGATCGTCGAGGGCGCCGGTGCGGTCGTCGGTGGCGCGACGTCGTCGTCGTCGAACACCGTGTTCCTCGAGTCGGCGGCAGGCATCGAGGAGGGGGCGCGCACCGGGTTGGCGAACCTGATCACCGGTGTGCTGTTCTTCGCAGCGATGTTCGTGACGCCGCTTGCGTCGATCGTGCCCACCGAGGTGGCCGCGGCAGCGCTGGTCATCGTCGGCGTGATGATGTTCTCGCACCTGCGCGACATCGATCTCTCGGAGTTCTCGGTAGCGCTGCCGGTCGTGCTGACCGTGGCGGTCATGCCGCTCAGTTTCTCGATCGCCAACGGAATCGGCATCGGCTTCATCGCATGGGTCATCGTGCGCTCGGCAGCCGGGAAGGCCCGCGAGATCAGTCCGCTGCTCTGGATTGCCGCCGCCGGCTTTCTCGTCTACTTCGCGCGCGGCTGGATCGAATCCCTGATCGGCATGTAATCGCCGTGCCCGCCGACTTGTTGACCCACCGCGGGGGCCGCGGGGAACCGCTGGTTTTGGTGCACGGCCTGATGGGTCGAGGGAGCACCTGGTCCCGCCAGCTGCCGTGGCTGACCCGGCACGGCGAGGTCTACACGTACGACGCACCGTGGCATCGCGGCCGCGACGTCGCCGATCCGCATCCGATCAGCACCGAGCGGTTCGTCGACGATCTAGGAAACGCGGTCGCAGAACTCGGCAGGCCCGCAACGCTGATCGGCCACTCGATGGGCGGTCTGCACGCCTGGTGTCTCGCGGCGTCGAAGCCCGAGCTGGTGAACGCCATCGTCGTCGAGGACATGGCGCCGGACTTCCGCGGCCGCACCACCGGCCCGTGGGAGCCGTGGCTGCGCGCGCTCCCGGTCGAATTCTCCTCGGCCCAGCAGGTTTACGACGAATTCGGGCCGGTGGCCGGACAGTACTTCCTCGAGGCGTTCGACCGCACCGAGACCGGCTGGCGATTGCACGGACACACCCGGATCTGGATCGACATTGCCGCGCAGTGGGGCACCCGCGATTACTGGGGTCAGTGGCGTGACGCGCGGGTGCCCGCTCTGCTCGTCGAGGCGGGCAATTCAGTCACTCCGCCGGGTCAGATGCGCGAGATGAATGAAACCGGCTACCGGACAACGTATTTGTACGTGCCCGGCGCCGGCCATCTGGTCCACGATGAGGAGCCGCGGATCTATCAAGATGCGGTCGAGTCGTTCCTAGCGACGTTCGCCGGTGGCGCCTGAAGCGGGCCAGAACGGCTGCTTCTCGAAGCGGGTACGGATGGCGTCGACATCGTGTGCAACGCGGAACCCGTCGCGGTCGTCCTCGAAGAGCCTGCCGACCATCGGCGCGGACCACCGGAACTGGTTGAACCGAATGCGAAGGGAGTCGGAGCGGTGCGCGGCCCAGCTCAGCGTCGCGGCCACCGCGAACGGGGCGATCAGGATCAGGAAGGTCAGTGCTGTAGTCATGGCAGCAATCGTCCGTCAGGAAATATCCCGCCAACAGTGGCAGAAGCGACAGTGTGCGATAAGATACTGCCATGGCATTGAAGAGCGTATCGACGCTGGTGATGGATGGTCTGGCGGTTTTCGAGTTCGGCGTGATCTGCGAGGTCTTCGGAATCGACCGCACCTCCGACGGCGTACCCAACTTCGATTTCAAGGTATGCGGGCCGGAAGCCGGCAAGCCGTTGCAGACGTCGGTAGGCGCCCAGCTGACCCCCGACCACGGGCTCGACGCGCTCGTCGGCGCGGATCTCGTCGCGATACCCGCTATCTCCACCCAGTTCGGCGGCTATCTCCCAGAAGCGTTGGACGCCGTCCGGGCGGCAGCAGACTCCGGGTCGACCATCCTGACGGTCTGTTCGGGAGCATTCGTCGCGGGCGCCGCAGGACTGCTCGACGGCAGGCCCTGTACGACGCATTGGATGCACGCCGACGCACTCGCGCACATGTATCCGACGGCGAAGGTCGACCGCAACGTGCTGTTCGTCGACGACGGAAACCTGATCACCAGCGCGGGCACCGCGGCGGGTATCGACGCCTGCCTTCATCTCGTCCGCCGCGAACTCGGCAGCGAGGTCACCAACAAGATCGCGCGCCGGATGGTCGTCCCCCCTCAGCGCGACGGCGGCCAGCGTCAGTACATCGACCAACCGATCCCGGTTCGGTGCTCGGAAGGTTTTGCGCCGCACCTGGATTGGATCCTGGCGAACCTCGACAAGCCGCACACCGTGGCGACGCTGGCCCGGCGGGCAAGCATGTCGGGCCGCACCTTCGCAAGGCGCTTCGTCGACGAGACCGGAACGACGCCGATGCAATGGGTCACCGACCAGCGGGTGCTCTACGCGCGGCGACTGCTCGAAGAGAGCGACCTCGACATCGACCGGATCGCGGACCGGTCGGGTTTCGGCACCGCGACCCTGCTGCGCCACCACTTCCGCCGGATCATCGGCGTGACGCCGTCGGACTACCGCCGCAGGTTCGCCTGCAATATGGATCCGGAGTGCGCTCAGACCGCCTAGCCAACTCCGCCGCGGGCCAGCGCGTAGACCCGCCATCTGCCGGGCACGCCCTTGAGGTCGTACTCGCCGCGCTCGACGAATGACTTGCGTGAACCGGCGACGATCTCGCGGACCGTCGAGGAAACCAGCACCTCACTCGGCCCGGCGAGTGCGCTGACCCGCGCGCCGATGTGCACCGCCATGCCCGCGATGTCGGCACCGCGCACCTCGACCTCCCCTGCGTGAATGCCCGCCCGTATCTCGATGCCGAGCGACCGCACGGCATCGACGATCGCGTCCGCGCAGTCGATCGCCACGCTCGGACTTGTGAACGTCGCAACGAAGCCGTCTCCCGCGGTGTTCACCTCGCGCCCGCGATACCTTTCCAGTTCGTCGCGCACGATGCGGTCGTGGTTGTCGAGTAGGTCGTGCCAGCGCAGGTCACCGAGTTCGGCGGCGCGTGCTGTCGAGCCCACGATGTCGGTGAAAACGATTGTGGTGAGCACACGTTCGGCGCCGAACCCGCGGACGCCGGTGACGAACTCCTCGATCTCGTCGAGAATAGGAGCGGCGTCGCCCGTCCAGTGCAGCGTGTCAGCGCCCGGCAACTCGACATAGCGTGAGCCCGAAATATGGTCGGCCAGGTAGCGGCCGAACTGTGGCGGAATCATCACGGCGTCTTCGCGATGCAGGATCAGAGTTGGCGCGGTGATACGCCCGAGCGTGTCGCGCACATCGGCGACGGAGATCACGTCGACCGCGGCGCGTGCCTCACGCGGTGACTGCGCCCGATTTCCGGCAAGGTCCCACCAGCGGCGGAATGTGTCGTCGTCGGCCACGCTCGGCGCGAACGCCCTCAACACGTCGAAGCCGCGTTCGACTGCGTCGGGATCCAGTGCGACCGTTCCCCAGGTTTTGCCCGCCGCTGGGTCGGCCCCGATCGGGTAGTCGGGCGCCCACGCCACGCGAGGTGCGCCGTTCACCATCACGAGGCTGCGCACGCGGTCGGGATAGGCGCCCGCCACCGCTACTGCGGTCATGCTGGACCAGCCTGATCCGAAGATCGTCGCCTGCTCGCATCCCGCGGCATCCATCACGGCTATGGCGTCCTCGGCCCAGAATTGCGGCCCCATCGTGTCGATCGACGTAGTGCGCGACGAAGCGCCCATTCCGCGCTGGTCGAACCGGATCACCCTGGCGAACGAGGCCAGGCGACGGTGGAATCGGTAGAGGGCAGGCTCGCCGTCGATCGAATCGAACGAGATGAACGGGCCTGGCAGGACGACGAGATCGACCGGACCATCGCCGAGCACCTGGTAGGCGATGTCCAGGTCGCCGCACTTGGCGTAGCGAGTCCGCGGTGCCGTCGCCACCGCCCCAGGCTAGCTAGTCGCCCTCGCCCGCGAGGGCAAAACGACCATCGGCGGTCTGCTCGACCAGTCCGTCGACCAGCAGCGAATCCAGGGCGCGATCGCGCTGTGCCGTATCGATCAGCCAGGCCACGTCGAGTTCCGCTCGGGTGACTGGAGATTCGTTGCCACGCAACACATCCAACAGGCGCCCCCGGACCTGGCGGTCGGTGCCCGCATAGCGTTGAACCCGACGTGTCGGGCCGGTGGCGGCCGGATAGCCGCCCGACCGCCACGCGCATGCGCTCAACGGGCAGATGCCGCAGCGCGGTGCGCGTGCAGTGCACACCGTCGCCCCCAATTCCATCAGCGCCACCGAAAAGCGCGGTGCATCATCGTCATTCGGCAAAAGGGCCGCGACGTCGTCGAGGTCACGCGGCGAGGACGACGCTGCGGCCTCGGCGCGGCCGTGCACGGCCCTGGCAACCACGCGGCGCACATTCGTGTCGACGACGGGCACCCGTCGCTGGTAGGCGAAGCATGCAACGGCGCGCGCCGTGTATGCCCCAATTCCGGGCAACGACAACAGGGTTTCGACGTCTGATGGCACTTCGTCGCGGTGTTCTCGGGCGATCACGACGGCGCACTCGTGTAACCGCTTGGCCCGCCGCGGGTAGCCCAGCTTGCCCCATGCGCGCAGCACGTCTGCGGCGCTCGCGGACGCGGTCGCCGACGGTGTCGGCCAGCGCGCCACCCAGTCCAACCAGACCGGCTCGACCCGCGCCACCGGCGTCTGCTGCAGCATGAACTCGCTGACCAGCACTTGCCACGGCGTGACGCCGGGGCGACGCCACGGCAGGTCCCGCTGTTCGCGGTCGTACCAGCGCAGAAGTTCGCCCGGATCGATCAATGATCCGCGCTCCGGCACAATGTCGGCCATGCCCAACACGAGTCCAGTGACCGCATGGAAAGCACTCAAGGAGGGTAACGAGCGATTCGTCGCGGGAATGCCGGACCATCCCAGCCAGAGCATCGAGCGCCGGTCCGCGCTGGCGAAGGGCCAGAAGCCGACGGCCGTACTGTTCGGGTGCGCAGACAGCAGGGTGGCCGCAGAGATCATCTTCGACCAGGGTCTCGGCGACATGTTCGTGGTCCGCACTGCGGGCCATGTCATCGACTCGGCGGTGCTCGGCTCCATCGAGTACGCCGTCACGGTGCTCGACGTGCCGCTGATCGTCGTGCTTGGCCACGACAGTTGTGGTGCGGTCAAGGCCACCTTGTCGGCGCTCGATGACGGCGAGGTGCCCGGCGGCTACGTGCGTGACATCGTCGAGCGGGTGACCCCGTCGATCCTGTTCGGCCGCAGTGCCGGGCTGACTCGAATCGATGAGTTCGAAGCCCGGCACGTCGCCGAGACCGTTTCGCAGCTGCGTGTCCGCTCGGTGACGATCGCCCAGAGGGTCGCGTCGGGGACGCTGGCAATCGCCGGCGCGACCTATCACTTGGCCGACGGTCGGGTGGTGTTGCGTGAACATCTGGGCGACATCGGCGAAGGCTGACCTGCGACACGCCGGGCCACCTCGAACGATTGTGCGTGACCTGGCCTTACCGTGAGTTTGTGTTGGATCTGGAACCGCATGGCCCGCTGCCCCAGCAGATCTACTGGCGTCGCAGGGCACTGGCGCTGGGTATAGCGGTCCTCGTCATCGGTGTCATTGCCGCCGTGGTGGTCGTGATCGTGATGAACACCGGGGGTGCGGAGACGAAGAACGCCGCCAAGCCCGGACCCGCCCCGGCTGCACCGCCGACGCCGCTTCCGGGGGAGAACCCCGAGGTCAAGTCGCCGGTCATGCCGCCTCCCGCGAACGCACCCGCGCCCACCCCGACGCCGACCGCCGCGGTGACCCCGCCGCCCGTGCTGCAGGAGGGCGACGACTGCCCGGACTCCACGCTGGCCGTCAAGGGCGTCACCAGCGAGCCGCAATACGTCGTGGGCGACCAGCCGAAGTTCACCATGGTCGTCACGAACATCGGGTTGGTGGCCTGCAAGCGTGACGTGGGCGCCGCAGTGCTTGCCGCTTACGTCTACGGGCTGGACAACACCCGGTTGTGGTCGAACCTCGACTGCGCGCCGTCGAACGAGACGCTGGTAAAGACGTTCAACCCCGGTGAGCAGGTGACCACCGAGGTGACCTGGACCGGGATGGGCTCGGGTCCGGGATGTCCGCTGCCCCGCCAGCCGATCGGGCCTGGCACGTACAACCTGCTGGTTCAGCTCGGCAACCTGAGGTCGGCGGCGGTGCCGTTCATCCTCGCCCAGCCTGCGCCGGAGGCTGAAGCCCCCGCGCCTGCAGAAGGCGCCCCGGTGCCCGACCCGGAGCAGGCGCCCGTCGGCTAGGCCAGCCGGTCGGCGATCGTCGACTCCGCCAGCTGCGACAGACCCTCGCGGATGTGGCGTGCCCACATCGAGCCGATGCCCTCGACCGACTGCAGATCGTTGGCACTTGCGGCCAGCAGGCCCTGAAGCGACCCGAACGACCGAACCAGCAGGTCGACGTGGGCGAACTGCAGACGCGGAATGCCCGCCATTGCACGGTATCCGCGGGAGCTCATCGCAGAGTCCTGGGCCTCCGCAGTCGAGGGATATCCGAAAACCCTTGCCAGCGTGGTGAAGTCGAGCAGCTCGGTGTCCGATAGCTGGTCGAGCTCCTCGAGGGTCGCGCTCACCTGCGCCGCCCCCGGCGGGTCGGGATTGGCGTGATAGTCGCGCACGATCAGCTCACGGGCGGTTTCGTTGTCGCCGACCAGTTCTTCCAGCTGCAGCTTGAGCTGACGCCCGTCGGTGCCGAGTTCGACGACGTCGGAGTCGATTTCGAGGCTGATCCTGCGCACCATCTCCAGCCGCTGCACCACCGTCATCACGTCACGCAGCGTGACGAAGTCCTCGATCTCGGCCGTCGACAGCTGCCTGCTCACCTCGTCCAGTCGCGACTTGTACCGCTCGAGCGTGTCGATGGTCTGGTTGGCGCGCGACAGGATGGTCGCCGACTCGGGCACCACGTGGCGCTCACCTGCCACGTAGACCGTCACGATGCTCATCGAATGGCTGACCGAGATCACCGGATAGCCGGTCTGGACGGCGGTGCGTTCCGCCGACCGGTGCCGCGTGCCGGACTCGTCGGTCGGGATCGACGGGTCGGGCACGAGCTGAACGTTCGCCCGGAGGATCGTGCTGCCGTCGCTGGACAGCACCACTGCGCCATCCATCTTCGACAGCTCGCGAAGCCGCGTGGGCGCGTATCGGACGTCGAGTGAGAAGCCGCCGTCACAGATCGCCTCGACGCTGTCGTCGTAGCCGAGCACGATCAGGGCGCCGGTGCGGCCACGCAGGATGCGTTCCAGGCCGTCGCGCAGGGCGGTGCCAGGGGCCAGCCGGCCGATGGTCTCTCGCAGCGTGGGACGGACCAGCTGCACGACATTCCGGCGGCTGGACTTCACGGCCATGACCCCTCCTCGGAGCGGCCGGCCTTAACCGCGATCTCCGTGAGCACCTTCATCGCAGCGGTGATGTTGTCGGCCGCTATCGCCCGTAAGCCTATCGGCACCGCTTTCACACCGGGCGGAACTACGGCAACGGTGAATCCGAGCCGGGCCGCCTCGGCAAGGCGCCGCTCCATCCCGCTGACCCGACGCAGGTCGCCTGCCAGACCGACCTCGCCGATCGCGATGGCCGTGGTAGGCAGCGGCAGGTCGGCGTATGCCGATGCGATGGCCAACGCCACGGCCAGATCCGACGACGGATCGGTCAGTCGCATTCCGCCGACCGTCGACAGGTAGATGTCACACGGCCCGACCCTCAGGTGGGCCCGCTTCTCCAACACGGCCGTGATCATTGCCGCGCGGGCGGAGTCGATACCGCTGACAGCGCGGCGGGGCGTCGACGTGGTGGGAACGGCGATCAACGCCTGCACCTCGCCGATGAGCGGACGCTTACCGTCGAGCGTCACGGTGACCGCGGTGCCCGAGACGGGCGCGGGCCGTTGATCGAGGAATAGCCCCGACGGGTCGGCAACGCAGTCAATCCCGTTGTCGTGCAACATGAAACAACCGACCTCGTCAGCCGCTCCGAAGCGGTTCTTGACGCCGCGCACCATGCGCAGCGTCGACGTCTTGTCGCCTTCGAAGTGCAGTACGACGTCGACGAGATGCTCCAGCGATCGCGGACCTGCGATCGCACCGTCCTTGGTCACATGGCCGACAAGGATGATCGCAATGCCCGTGGTTTTCGCGGTCACGGTCAGTGCCGTCGTCACCGCCCGCACCTGCGTCACGCCGCCGGTCACACCGTCGGCCTCGGTCGTCGACATGGTCTGCACCGAATCGACCACCACCAACGTCGGCTTGACCTCCTCGATGTGCCCGAGAGCGGTCTGTAGATCCGATTCCGCGGCCAGGTAGACGTCGTCGTGGCTGCAGCCGGTGCGTTCGGCGCGCATCCGGATCTGGCCTGCGGATTCCTCGCCGGACAGATACAGCGCCCTGCGCCCTTCTGCGGCCCAGCGATGCGCCACCTCGAGCAACAGCGTCGACTTGCCGACACCGGGGTCGCCGGCCAGCAGCGTCACCGAGCCGGGCACGATGCCGCCCCCCAGCACGCGGTCGAGTTCGCTGACGCCGGTGTGATAGTGCCTGGTAGCGCCGGGATCGATGGAACTGATCGGCACCGCGGGTGTCGTCGGTGCCACCGCGCGCCGGACCGTCGACCCGTTGACGGCGGCGAGCACGGCCATTTCGTCTACGGTTCCCCAGGTGCCGCAGTCCGGGCAGCGCCCAACCCACTTGGCGGTGACGTGGTGGCACTCTGAGCAGCGGTACTGCGAACGCGCCTTGGCCACGATGTGACGGTATCCGCCACGGCCGACAGAACCTTAGTGATGACCGCCCGTGTCGCCGGCTTCATGGGGCGCGTCGCCGGACGAATCGCGGCGCGGTGCCTCGCCCGCCGAGATCGGCACCGGAACCGTGATCTGGCCCGCCTGCTGGAAGGCGAAGGTGAAGTTGTACGTCAGGCCGTTGGTGATCGGCTTGCTCAAGTCGACCATCGCCTTCGCTGCCTCGGCGGTCTCTGCTTGCTCGAGCGGGGCGATCTGGCCGTCTGGCTCGCCGACCGCCAGCACGCCGATGGGCTTCACCTCGGTGTCGCCGGTCAGCGTCACATTGCCGAGGTCCGAGGTGATGGAGACCAGCTTGTCGGCAGTGTCCGGCGATTCGTTGGATGCCACGAAAAGCAGTTCCACCTCGCCGCCGGGTTGCACGTAGTCGGAGGTCTGCGCGGCCCGTAAGTGGACGTTGCGAAGCGTGATGTTCCCGAGCGTGGCCGCGGTGCCGTTGACCGCCGCCTGCTGGGTGGCGGTCTGGGCGACCTGTCCGGCGCTGCACCCGACGAGGGCGACGGACGCGGCCACCGCGGCGGCCATTGCAACGGTGGCGGCTGAAATTCGCGGTCTGGAGCGGTTCACCCAGAAGCCTCCTGCTCGGCCGGCGAGGCGCCGGTGATGTGGGTCGCGAGTGACGACAACCCGTTCGACTATGCAGAGTAGTAGGTGGTGGTCGGCGGCGGTAGCGGAGGTGTCGAGGATGCCCTCACGGGTTTGCCGCGAACCATCCACAGGCACGTGGGAGGGGCTTTCGAGGGGTGGCTGAGCAGACCGGGCCTTGCACGTATTTGTCACCCTGTCAACCCCTAGTCTTCACCTGTGGTGCCCCTGACCTGCACCGTTGGTCTACACGTGTCTCCGGCCCGTGTTAGCATGGAGTATCGAAAGGGGCTCGAAACAGATGATTTTTAAGGTCGGAGACACCGTTGTCTATCCACACCACGGTGCTGCGTTGATCGAGGCGATCGAAACCCGGACCATCAAAGGCGAGCAGAAGGAATATCTCGTTTTGAAGGTTTCCCAGGGAGACCTCACCGTCCGAGTCCCAGCAGACAATGCCGAGTATGTCGGCGTGCGCGACGTGGTCGGCCAAGAGGGCCTCGACAAGGTGTTCCAGGTGCTCCGCGCCCCGCATACCGAAGAGCCGACCAACTGGTCGCGCCGCTACAAGGCCAACCTCGAGAAGCTGGCTTCCGGCGACGTGAACAAGGTTGCCGAGGTCGTCCGCGACCTGTGGCGCCGTGACCAGGAGCGCGGCCTGTCCGCAGGCGAGAAGCGCATGCTGGCCAAGGCCCGGCAGATCCTGGTCGGTGAGCTGGCCCTCGCAGAGAACACCGACGACGAGAAGGCCGCGACCATCCTCGACGAGGCTCTCGCCGCCGCTTCCTGACGGCAATGAGCACGGTCGCCGTTGTCCCGGCCGCAGGGTCGGGTGAACGGCTGGCTGCCGGCGCGCCGAAGGCATTCGTAAACCTGTGCGGTCGACCCATGCTGGAATATGCCCTTCGTGGTCTGCGTGATTCCGGGGTCGTCGACAGTGTGGTGGTAGCCGTGCCGCCGAACCGCACCGACGAGGCCAAGCTGGTCTTCGGCGGGGACGCTGTCATCGTGGCGGGCGGAATGGATCGCACCGAATCGGTCAGGCTCGCGCTGGCGGCGGTCGGTGACGCCGAATTCGTTCTCGTTCACGACGCCGCCAGGGCGCTCACGCCGCCTGCGCTGATCGCGCGGGTGGTGGCTGCTCTTCAAGCCGGTCATGCCGCGGTGGTGCCCGCGCTGCCCGTCAGCGACACCATCAAGGCCGTCGACGCCAACGGCGTCGTGATCGGCACTCCGGAGCGGTCCGGCCTGCGCGCCGTGCAGACCCCCCAGGGATTCCAGACCGAGCTGTTGCGTCGCGCGTACGAACGCGCGACCGCGGGCGAATTCACCGACGACGCCTCGGTGGTCGAGGTGACCGGCACCCAGGTGCAGGTGGTCGAGGGGGATCCACTGGCCTTCAAGATCACCACACCGACGGACCTGCTGCTCGCAGAGGCGCTGCTGGGACGGGCCGGGTGAGCATGCCACGGGTCGGCCTCGGCACCGACGTACACCCGATCGAAATCGGCAGACCCTGCTGGCTGCTGGGCCTGCTGTTCGACGACGCAGACGGCTGCGCGGGCCACTCGGACGGCGACGTGGCAGCCCATGCGCTCTGCGATGCGCTGCTCAGCGCTGCCGGGCTCGGCGACATCGGCGAGGTTTTCGGCACCGACGACCCGCGCTGGTCCGGCGTCAGTGGCGCCGACATGCTGCGTCACGTGCACAGCCTGGTGCGCGCCGAGGGCTACCGGGTGGGCAACGCGGCCGTGCAGGTGATCGGGAACCGGCCCAAGGTGGGACCGCGGCGAGCAGAAGCTCAGCAGGTGCTCTCGGAGCTGTTGGATGCTCCGGTATCGGTGTCGGCGACGACCACCGACGGCCTTGGCCTGACGGGCCGCGGCGAAGGATTGGCGGCCATCGCGACCACATTGGTGGTTGACGCCGAATAGGCCGGTAAGCTGGCCCGTCGTGACCGACCTGCGGCTATACGACACGATGACGGGCGCTGTCCGTGATTTCGTGCCGGTGCGTCCGGGCCGCGTGTCGATCTATCTGTGTGGGGCCACCGTGCAGGGCCTGCCGCACATCGGCCATGTTCGCAGTGGCGTGGCGTTCGACGTGCTGCGGCGCTGGCTGATGGCCAAGGGCTACGACGTCTCGTTCATCCGCAACATCACCGACATCGACGACAAGATCTTGAACAAGGCGGCCGACGCGGGACGGCCCTGGTGGGAATGGGCGGCGACCTACGAGCGGGCATTTTCTGCGGCCTACGACGCGCTGGGGGTGCTGTCACCGTCGGCAGAGCCGCGCGCGACCGGGCACATCACCCAGATCGTCGAGCTCATCGAGCGGCTGATTGAACGCAAGCACGCCTATGTCGGCGACGGCGACGTCTATTTCAGCGTGCAGAGCCTGCTGCCCGAGCCCGGTTACGGAAAGCTGTCCGGTCACAAGATCGACGACGTGCACCAGGGTGAGGGTGTCGCGACCGGCAAGCGCGACCAGCGCGACTTCACGCTGTGGAAGGGCGAGAAGCCGGGCGAGCCGTCATGGCCGACGCCCTGGGGGCCGGGCAGGCCCGGCTGGCACACCGAGTGCGTCGCGATGTGCGAGGCCTACCTCGGACCCGAATTCGACATCCACGCCGGCGGAATGGATTTGATCTTCCCGCACCACGAGAACGAGATCGCGCAGGCCGAGGCCGTCGGCGACCGGTTCGCCCGCTTCTGGTTGCACAACGGCTGGGTGACCATGGGCGGCGAGAAGATGAGCAAGTCGCTGGGCAACGTGCTCGCGATCCCGGCTGTGCTGCAGCGAGTTCGGCCCGCGGAGCTGCGCTACTACCTCGGCAGCGCGCACTACCGGTCGATGCTGGAATTCTCCGAGACCGCGCTGCAGGATGCGGCGAAGGCCTACACGGGGATCGAGGAGTTTCTGCACCGGGTCCGCAGCCGGGTCGGTGACGTCGAGCCGGGCGACTGGACGCCCGCGTTCGCCGCCGCACTCGACGACGACCTGTCGGTGCCGATCGCCCTCGCCGAGGTGCACTCCGCGCGCGCGGAAGGCAACCGGGCGCTGGAGGCAGGCGACCACGAGACGGCGATGGTCCACGCGCGCTCGATCCGCGCGATGATGGGCATCCTCGGCTGCGACCCGCTCGACGAACGCTGGGAGTCGCGCGACGAGACGTCGGCGGCGTTGGCCGCCGTTGATGTGCTGGTACACGCGGAGATTCAGCGTCGCCAGGAAGCCCGTGAGCGCAGGGACTGGGCCGAGGCCGACGAGATCAGGGACCGACTGAAGAAGGCGGGCGTCGAGGTCACCGACACCGCCGACGGTCCGCAGTGGACACTCCTGGACGGGTACACCAAGTAGATGGCCGGAAACTCCCAACGCAGGGGCGCGGTGCGCAAAGCCGGCACCAAGAAGGGCCCCAAGGTCGGCTCGGGCGGGGTCCGGCGGCGCGGGCTGGAAGGGCGGGGCGCCACACCGCCCGCGCACATGCGGCCCAACCACCCGGCAGGCAAACGCGCGGCCAAGGGGGCGCAGCAGCAGCGCCGCCAACAGAAACGCACCGATGACAACGAGATCGTGCTGGGCCGCAACCCCGTGCTGGAATGCCTGCGCGCGGGTGTCCCCGCGAACGCGCTGTACGTGGTTCTCGGTGCCGAGGCCGATGAACGGCTGACCGAATCCGTAAGGCGCGCAGCCGATGCCGGCATCTCGATCCTGGAACTGCCGCGCAACGACCTGGACCGGATGAGCGCCAACGGTTTACACCAGGGCATCGCACTGCAGGTGCCGCCCTACGTGTACGCCCACCCCGACGACCTACTCAGGTCGGCGTCCAACGAAAGTGCACCCGCGCTGCTGGTGGCGCTGGACAACATCTCCGACCCGCGCAACCTGGGCGCGATCGTGCGCTCGGTGTCGGGTTTCGGCGGGCACGGCGTGCTGATCCCGCAGCGGCGCTCGGCGTCGGTGACCGCTGTCGCCTGGCGTACCAGCGCGGGCGCGGCCGCCCGGGTATCGATCGCCAGGGCGACGAATCTCACTCGGACACTGAAGAATTGGCAGGACTCGGGCCTGCAGGTCATCGGGCTCGACGCGGACAGCGACATGACGCTCGACGAGCTCGACGGCAGCGGGCCGATGGTCCTGGTGGTCGGCTCGGAGGGCAAGGGGCTGTCGCGGCTGGTGCGGGAGACCTGCGACTCGGTGGTGTCGATTCCGATGGCCGGGCCGACGGAATCGCTCAATGCCTCGGTGGCCGCAGGCGTGGTGCTGGCCGAGATCGCCCGCCAGCGTCGTTAGATCACCTTCTCGAGCGTCCTCAGCTTGGGCTCGATGCCCGCGCCGGGCTTGGCGCGCCGCATTCTCTTGGCGACCCAAGGCGCCGCGAATGCCGCAGTCCATCGAAGGTTGGCGCGAAAGTCCCGCACCGGTGGCTCCGAGGACAGCAACGCAGCGGACCGGGTGGTGAGCCCATGGGAGACAGCCAGCGTGTCAAGGACTTTGGCGGCGAAGCGCTCGTGACCGAGCGGCGAGAGGTGGATCCGGTCTCCGTCCCACAGGCGGGCGTCGCGAAACTCGGCGAACCGCCAAAAGTCAACGAGCTGGAGTCCTAGATCGTCGGCGATGCTGCGTAGCAGCTCGTTGTAGACCGCCGCCCGGCCCCGGAGTCGTCGGAACAGCGGTACGGTGCCGAGGTCTGCCGCCGTGAAGGCCACGACAGTCGCACCGGTCTGCTGCAGCGTCTTGAGCCCTTCGGCGTATCTGGCCATCATGGTGTCGACGTCGTTGCGCAACAGCAGCAGGTTGTTCATGCCGGCGTAGATGGTGACGAGGTCCGGCTCGAGCATGACGGCGGTCTGAACCTGCTCGACGATGATCTCGTCCATTCGTCTGCCACGCACGGCCAGGTTGGCGTAGCGCAGGTCGGGATTGGTTTGGGCCAGCGCGACCGCGACGTGATCAGCCCATCCGCGCAGACCGTTGGGACTTGCCGGGTGTGGGTCGCCGACACCCTCGGTGAACGAGTCGCCGAGCGCCACGTAGCGAGTGAAGATGCCCACGGTTCCAATCTTGGGAGACCGTTTGGCGATTCGCCAATCACGTCGCCGTCGATCAGCGAGTAGTCGTCAACCGTCCCACCGCTGTTCGCGTCGCCGTAACCTACAGGCCGAACAAGTGGATCCCGGCCCACAGCCCGAGCACCGCAACCACGATGGTCGCCGGTGTCGTGACCAGTCCGACCCGGCTGAACTCGCGAAATCCGATGGGGATGTCGCGACGGACGACGCTGCGCCACAGCAGATTCGCCAGCGACCCGACGTAGGTCAGGTTCGGCCCGATGTTGACCCCGATCAACATCGCGAGCACTGCGGGCGGTCCCGACGCGGTGACCAACGGCAGCAGTACAAGCACCGCGGGGAGATTGTTGACGAGGTTCGACAGCACCGCTGCGACGGCCGCGATGCCGAGCAGCGCGAGCAAGGTGTCGCCGGTCGGCAGCACACCGCGCATCGCGGATTCGAGGCCGTGCAGCATCAGCCCGTCCACCACCACGCCCAGACACAGGACGAATATCAGGAACGGCACATCGGCGGCGGCGGCGATGCCTGCGATGGACGTCTCCCGTCGCGTCAGCGCTCGCACGCCGAGCACGACGGCGCCTGCCAGCGCAGCCCAGGCCGGTGAGAAACCGAGCATCGAAGCGACCGCGAATCCGGCCAGCGTCATGGCCAGCACCACCAGTACGAACACCGGGACCCTGACCGTCTCGGGGGCCGGCTCAGGGTGCGGTTCTACGCTGAGGTCATTCGCGAAAAGCCAACGCAGCAAAAGGAATTCGACAGCGACGGCCGCCAGCCACGCTGGTGCCATCACCGCGGTGAAATGGAGAAACGTCAGGCCCGCTGCCGAGAATCCCAGCAGGTTGGTCAGGTTGGACACCGGTAGAAGCAACGATGCGGTGTTGGCCAGGTGCGCGGTGGCAAAGGCGTGGGGCCTGGCAGGAACCCACAGCGCGCGCGTCGTCGCGAGCACCACGGGGGTCAACAGCACGACCGTCGCGTCGAGGCTCAGTACGGCGGTTGTGACGGCGCCGATGACGAACACCTTCGCCAGCAGTCGTCGGGTGTTTCCGTTGGCCGTCCTGGCCATGGCCGCGCCAGCGGCCCGGAACAGCCCCTCGTCGTCGCACAACTGCGCCAGCACGAGCACCGCCGCGAGGAACCCGACCACCGGCAGCAGCCGGGCCACCTCGTCGGTCGCATCCTTCAGCGGAACCACACCGGACGCGATCAGGAATGCGGCCGCCGGAACCGCTGCGACGGCTTCAGGCCACCCGCGCGGCCGGACCATCGCGAACGCGAGCACGACGGCAAGCGCCACCAGCGCGAGCGTCAGCTCCACGGATCAGCGCGCTGCCACAGCGTCGGCAGGTGCAGCGGTAGGCCGTCGTCGTCCGCCAGCGCGGTGAGCACCCGCATCGAAACGTCGAGGTCGTCTCCGGCGTACGGAAGCGCCCGCAGCGGCTTGGTCAGCGGCCTGAAGAAGTCGTCCCAGTGAATCAGCACGACGCGGCGCGCGCCGACGGCCCGCACCGTCTCGGCCCAGTAGTCGACGAGATAGCGCTCCGGCTGCACACCCAACTGCCCGATACCGAGGTACACCACCTCGGCGCGGTATCCGGCCAAGGCGCCGGGGACGAAGCCGGCACTGCCGATGATGAGCAGCCGCCGGTCCGACGGCCGGTGGTGCACCAACGTCGACCACGCCTCGCCGCACTTGTAAGCCGATGTCTTCACCGGCGGTGCGACGGGTGCGGTGATAACACCGGGAAAGCGGTCCGGCGGGCAATGTTCGGATTCGACGAGTGTGACGTCGTATGCGCCGAGCGCGATGGGCTCACCGGGAGCAGCGACGACCGTGCGGTCTTCGGAAAGGCCACCGCCGATGCCGATCTGTGCCGCCGACTCACCGCCGACGAGCCGTGCGCCGGTGCGCTGGGCGACAGCGGCCGAATCCATTGCGTGGTCGAAATGGGTGTGCACCGGCAGCACGGCCTCCAGCCGGTCGACTCCCATTCGCTGCAGGCTGTCGTCGATGCGGGACGCCGATGGGGCGATCCGACCGAGCCCGACGGTTGCCAGACTCGGCCGCGAGAAGAAGCCGTCGGTCATCACCGCAGACGCACCGTCGTCGATGAGCAGTGTCGTGACGCCTGCCCAGGTCACCGTCACTGGCGCGTCGGGTGATGCCTCGGGTACATCGAAATACCGTGCGTAGTTCCGCAGGTCGGGGCGGCCCGGCTTGAGACGCATCAGACGAACGCCGCCAGCTCCACACCGTCGCCGATCAGCCGGTCCCGCACCGCTGTGGCGATCTGCACGGCTCCTGGCGAATCACCGTGTACGCAAACGGATTCGACGGTGATCGGGATAGTCGACCCGTCGACGGCGACGACGCGTCCGGACTGCACCATCGACGCCACCCGGTCGGCGATCTCTGACGGGTCGTGCAGCACTGCGTTGCGCTCCCGACGAGAGACCAGCTGTCCGTCGGGGCGATACGAGCGATCGGCGAACGCCTCCGGCACGGTGCGCAGTCCGAGGCGATCCGCCTCAGCGAAGAACACCGAGCCCGCCAATCCCAGTACCGGCAGACCCGGGTCGACGGCATGCACGGCCGCCGCGACTGCGCGTGCCTGGTCGTGGTTGTTCACAATCGTGTTGTACAGCGCGCCATGGGGTTTCACGTAGGTGACCGACGATCCGGCCACGTGGGCCAGCGCCTGCAGCGCACCGATCTGGTAGATCACATCGGCACGCAGGTCATCGGGCGTGACGTCGATGAAGCGCCTGCCGAACCCGGCGAGGTCGCGGTAGCCGACCTGGGCGCCGATCCGGACTCCCTGCCGTGCGGCCTCCGTGCAGCTGTGGCTCAGCGTGGCCGGATCGCCCGCATGGAACCCGCAGGCGACGTTGGCGCTGGTGACCAGGCCGAGCATGGCATCGTCGTCGCCGAGCCGCCAGGCCCCGAAGCTTTCCCCAGGTCGGCGTTGAGGTCGACGGATGCCATGAGCGCCAGCCTAGATGGCACGCTGGTTCTGTGAACCGAGGACGGCGTGACGAGGTGCTGATCGCCGCGACGGAACTGGCCGCGCTGCTGGCGGCCGATGAGCCGATGACAATTCTCGATGTGCGATGGCAGCTGACCGAACCGGACGGGCGAGACGCCTACGAGCAGGGACACATCCCGGCAGCGGTGTACGTATCGCTCGAGGACGAGCTCAGCGACCACACGGTCGCCGGGCGCGGGCGCCATCCGCTGCCGTCAGGGCGGGCGGTCGAGGCCGCAGGCCGGCGGTGGGGTCTCCGTGACGGCAGACCGGTCGTCGTCTACGACGACTGGAACCGGGCCGGGTCCGCCCGTGCGTGGTGGGTGCTGACCGCCGCGGGCATTCAGACATGTCCGCATCCTCGACGGCGGCCTGGCCGCATGGACCGCCGCCGGAGGCGCCGTCGAGACCGGGGCCGTAGACCCCGAGCCGGGCGATGTGACGGTGCGCCACGACGACCTCTACGCCGGCGCGCTTCCCACCTTGTCGGCCGAGCAGGCGGGGGCGGCGCCAACCCTTCTCGACGCGCGGGCACCCGAGCGGTTCCGCGGCGACGTCGAGCCGATCGACCCGGTGGCGGGACACATCCCGGGGGCCCGCAATGTGCCGAGCACCAGCCTGTTGGCCGACGACGGAACGTTTCTCGAGGCCACGGAACTCACCCGGCTGTTCGGCGGCGTCGAGAACGTCGGCGCCTACTGCGGTTCCGGCGTCACTGCGTCGGTGGTCGTCGCCGCGCTCGCTTCGGTCGGTATAGACGCCGCACTTTATCCCGGCTCGTGGTCCGAATGGTGTTCGGACCCGATGCGTCCCGTCGAACGAGCCTAGGTCCGTCAGCGGTGTATGTGATCGCCGAACAAGAACCGGTCGACATCTCGAGCGCCGCGGCCGAGGTCTCCGCTTCACCGGTCGTCCAGCAAGCCGAATGCAGCGCACCGCCGGAATACGTGTTCGGTGGACTCATCCGTCGAACCTGAAGTGTCTGTGCCGGTTTCAGCTGCTTCGCAAGACGTCGGCGGCCCGCGTCAGGTTACCGAAGCCATCGAGCACAGGCATGCCTTCTCCCGGCCCAGTCGCTCGGCTTCGCTTCCGCTCGGTTCATCCTCAAATGTGTAGCGAATATTGAACGGCTTGTTCGTGATGAAAAGCATGAGACAGTCGCTGTCCTCGGTTGCACCGTGGTACATCGTCATGCCCTCGGGGAACCAGACAAAACTCCCCGACCCGAAATCCCCCTTGTTGGTGCGCAAGGTCCCGCTTAACACGAACATGCCGTGCGCGCAGTCGTGGGTATGCCACGGGTTGATGAATCCGGCGTCGTAACGCAAAAGCATGCAGGACATCCCTGTGTCGGGGTCGAACGTGAATGGCTTGAGCGACAGACTCCTGCCGATCTGTTCGATCGGCAGCTCGAACCAGTCCATCGAATTCGAGTCGAAGACATCAACGTCGTACTGCTCGGGCTGGCTGTTCATGATGCCTCTCCCTCTGTCATGTGGGTGTTGAGCCAGTATGAATCGCCAAATTAAGCACTGGGACAATTCGCGCGTGCCCAAACGACTGACGATCCAGCCGGTCAGGGGCACCTTCCGGCTGGGTCGGCGGCGACCCACGATCCCCTTAGAATGTCCTTCGGGAATTCGGTGCCACCATCTGCTCAGAACCTTCGGCCAATGCGAATCTGACGCGATCACCTGTGCTTCCGCATGCGCCGCCACATAAGCAAACCGACGGTCACGACCGGGCACAGCACGAGCGCGATAAGCAGGGATTGAAGCGCCCAGACAACGGAGTCGTTGACGTCATACGAGCCTTCGGCGCTGACACATTCGTAGCTCACAGTCGACGTGGACTGGCCCGGTTTATAGCTGTGGTGCGAGATGTCGTGCTCCAGATGGTACGGGCTGCTGCATACGATCCCGCTCATCCACTGCGTGCTTGAGGGGACCACAATGGCCAGGACCACCGCGGCAACGAACGGGATGCCAAGCACGCCGGCAACTACCACGAAGATCCAGCCGATGAGCTTCTCTGTGCGGTGACTGCGCCGCTGCTTGCGGGCCGCCTGTGCGGCCATCGCCTGGCCCCGCTGTGCATGCATCGCCCACAATGCGCGTCGGCGTGCGTGCCTGTCGGTGACGACGCCCGGCAAAGCGATCGGTTGCGTGTCGGAGTCAGAGAACTGGAGTGACTGCTCAATACCGGGGCGTTTGCGAGCGGCGACGCTCGGCTCGCCCGGCACACGTTCCAGCTCGGCGATGCGCTTCTCCGGGTCGTCCTGGTCCACCGGCAAATGGTCGCATCCCGGGGAGCCGCTTACGCAGGAATTCGCAGACACCTGCCGCAACGAGCGGTGGCCTCTTAGCCGACGGCACGGGGCATTGGCGGGTGCGCGGTTACTGCATCTGGTCGAGCATGACGGAGAATGCATCCTTCAAGCGCAGCGCCTTCTTGACCTCATCGGCCGTAACGTACGGGTACTCGCCGTACTCCAAAAAGCTGGGGAAGTGATGTTCGCGTACGAACGTCACGAACGAGTCAGGGTTCTCCTTCCAATCCTCCGGGAAGCCCACAAGATTGGTGAACACCGTGTTGATTCCGCTCTGGCCGAACAACTGCACGGCATCCTCGGTGTACTTGTCGAAGTCCGTGTCGAAGATGCCCTGGTACTGAAACGTCAAACCATCGCCGATGTCGAAGAGCAGCCAGCGAAGGTAGTGCAGGCGTAGAGGAGCGAGGAACTCCGGCGTTTCGGTGATCGCTGCTTGGATGGTCTTGCCGTGTTCGCGGATCGCGTCTTCGCGTCCCTCCTTGACCTTGGCGATGATCGAGAAGCCATAGCACGCCGGAGTGCGCGGAAAAACCGGCCCGTACCGTCCCCGCTCAAGCTCGAAATATCCCTCTTTTGGAATCGCCATCGCGGCGGGCTTGGTCCAGTCATCGTGATCGGTCGCGGACATATTTTGGCTCCTCTTTCTTGAAGATGGTGCAGCGCACAGTACGCCTGATGGGTGGCGCTTTGGGTTCGATGGTGAACGCGACGCACCCTCGCTGGCGTCATCGACGCTGACTCTGGCCGCTGCTCTCAGCCTGGCGGAACCGGTGCGGACCGGCGCGACGCGGTTCGCCGCCCTTGAAGAATCAAGCTCCTTTGGCCCACGCCCAAGCGGTGAGCCGCCAATCTGCGCCGACTTTGCGAAGCGCGACCGTATACACAGAGCCAGTTTGGGTGACCTTCTCGCCACGCAGATCGAACGTCATTGTCGCGGGAGCAACGACATATGCGTAGTCGCCGTTGACATCGACATGTCGTGGTTCGTCGAGCGCGATGCGATACCCCGATGCGCCTAGATGCTCGCCTTCAGCGAGTACGTCTGTCCACCAGTCTTCGGCAGCTGTCGGTCCCTGCCAGACGTGGGGCGACATCCCGTCAAGAATCTGCATCGGGTCAGCGCACGTCGATGCCATGACTGCTGTGTCACCGCTGTTGAAGGCATCCACGTATTGGCGCACTGCGCCCATAGGATCGTTCGAGTCAGACATGACGTTGCTCTCCCGTCGGTAGCCGCGTCTCACCCTAGGCGCGAGCTGCACGCATCAAGCCGGGATTCACGACATGGTGATGAGCAGTTTCGTCGTAGGCGCAGTTCAGCGGATACCGCAGATCACAACCTGTATCTCAGGAAAATGCCCGTCGGCACCGTGGAGTGGACCTCGCCCAGCGGCACGGTGTACACCACGCGCGCGGTAGGCCACGTGCAAGTCGCCGTTCAGCGCATAGCGCGTCTCCAAGAACATTGCGAAAGTTTAAGCCGAGTAACGGCCCCGCCGGCCGACCATCCAGCACACCAGGAAGATGGCGAACGAGATCGTCGTGACGAAAACCGACACCGGCACACCGGGTGCCAGCGACAGCATGATGCCGCCCACCGCCGAGATCTCGGCGAAGACCACCGAAGCGACGATCGTCGCGACGGGGGAGACGAAGACCCGGGCGGCAGCAGCGGCGGGCGTGATCAACAGCGACATCACCAATAGTGCGCCGACGATCTGCACGCCCTGGGCGGCGACCACGCCGACGAGTGCCGCGAACACGATGCCCATGGCGCGCACCGGCACGCCGCGCGCTGCGGCCACCTCTGGATCGACGGTGGCGAACAGCAGCGGGCGATAACAGACCGCCAGCACGACAGCCACCACAACTGTGACGGCCACCAGGAGTGCCAAACCCGAATAGCCCACGCCGACGATCTGCCCGGTCAGTAGCGCGAAGCTGGTGCCGGTACGGCCTGGGTACAGATGGATGAACAGCACGGCAAGGCCGAGCCCGAACGCCAGCACGACGCCGATCGCGGAGTCGCGCTCGCGGGCGCGCTGGCCGAGGATGCCGAACAACACGGCGGCCAGTGCACTGCCGACGAGGGCGCCGACGCCGACGTTCAGGCCGGTCAGCAACGCGAAAGACGCTCCGGTCAAGGACAATTCGCTTGACCCGTGTACCGCGAACGACATCTGGCGCATCACGATGAACGGCCCGATCAGACCCGCGACGAGCGCGAGCAGCGCGGCCGCCAGCAGCGCCTGCTGGACGAAGTCGCGGCCGAGCAGGTTGGCGGTGATGTCGAAGGCGAACAGGTGCGCCAGCAGGTCGGCGAGCCGGTCATTCATGGGGATGCCCGCTTGCGTGACCGGAATGATCGATGTGCTCACCGACGACGACGTATCGGCCGTGCACCTTCACCACCTGGATATCGGCGCGGTAGAGCTCCGACAGAGTCGCCGAGGTCATCACCTCTTCGACTGTGCCGACGCGGAACCGTCCGTCGACCAGATAGAGCACCCGATCCACATACGGCAGAACGGGATTCACCTCATGGGTGACAAAGAGCACGGCCGTATCGGCATCCCGACGCCGCTGATCGATCAGCGCGGACACCAGCCGCGCGTTCGCCGGGTCAAGGTTGAGCAGCGGCTCGTCGCACAGCAGCAGGACGGGATCGCTGGCCAACGCCTGCGCGATCCGCACCCGTTGCAGCTCGCCGCCGGACATCACGCCGACGGGGACTCCTGCGAGGCGGTCGGCGTCCACCTGCCGCAGCGCCGTCTGAACGGCGGCGCGTCGTCGCGACCGGTCGGCGGGCCGCAGGCTCGTCACGCCCCAGCGATGACCATCGAGACCGAGCCCGACCAAGTCCTTGCCGCGCAGTGTCAGCCCCCGATCGACCGCTCGGTGCTGCGGGACGTATCCGATCAGATCGCTGCCTTCGGTGACCGGTCTGCCTGCGACTGCGACCGTGCCCGCGGTCAGCGGCAGCTCCCCGAGGAGCACCTTCAGTAGCGAGGTCTTGC
Source organism: uncultured Actinomycetota bacterium (assembly GCA_963713225.1). Classification (GTDB taxonomy): domain Bacteria; phylum Actinomycetota; class Actinomycetes; order Mycobacteriales; family Mycobacteriaceae; genus Mycobacterium. The sequence continues at coordinate 563,311 of CAVQLB010000013.1, forward strand.
CAGTCCCATTAGGCCCGAGGACGGCGATGAACTCGCCCGCGCGCACCTGCAGGTCAAGCTGGTCCCACAACACACGGTCGCCGAAGGCCAGCCGGCCACCCTTCAGGTCTACGACGCCAGCAGCTTCAACCAAGTCACTATCGATTCGTCTGTGGAGCTTTGTCGAACTGGTCGGCGAGCTCGTGGACCGTGTCTCGCTGCCAGGTCAGATAGTCCACACCTTGCGGCAGCGTCTCGGTGACCGTGACCACCGGGAGCGATGCCCGCCGCGCCGCATCCTCGATCTGCTTGGTGGCCGCGGTCTCGGTCTGCGGGTTGAACAGCAGCACCGACACCTGGTGAGTGTTGATCAGGTCGAGCATCGCTGCGACGTCGGCGGGTGCCGGATCGTCGCCTTCCTCGACAGCGGTGGCGAAGCCCGGCGGGGTGCGGTCGGTGATTCCGGCGTTGCGGAGCAGGTAATAGGCCACCGGTTCGGTCGCGACGACGGCTCCCGACGGGTGCGCTTTCCCGATCGCCCGCTCGGATTCGGCGATGGCATCGGCCTGGCGGCCGAATTCGGCTGCGGCCGAACGGTAATCGTCGGCGTGTGCGGGCTCGATCTCCGCGAGTCGCTTGGCGATCTGCTCGGCGACGGCCTTGGCGGTGCCCACGTCGTAGAAGACGTGTTCGTTGGCCGGCTGTTCGGTGGCGCGCAGCGAGTAGGCATCGACGGCGTCGATTTCGGGATCGCCTGCGAGCACATCGTCCACCCAATGGTCGTAGCCGCCGCCGTTGTAGACGACTAGCGACGCGTCGGTGATCGCGGCGACGTCGGCGGGGCTGGCTTCATAGGAGTGCGGATCGGCGGTGGCGCCGGTCTCGATCGACGTGACCGACGCGTGCTCTCCGGCCACGGCGCTGGCCACACTTCCCCAAACGTCGGTGGTCGCCACCACCGTCACCGCTCCGTGGTCGTGACCGGACTGCGCGGCCTGGCTGCATCCCGCTGCGGCGAGCGCGAAAGCCGCAAGCCCGACCGCCAGCCTGATCGCCGTCGTCCGCACAGCCACCCTCCTAATACAAATGAAAACCGTTTCCAATAACTCTAACGCACAGGCAGCCGGGGGTGCCAGGCGAATCGGCTAACGTCACAGCATGTCCAGAAGCCCCACGCCTCGGCGTCGGGCGACCCTGGCGTCATTGGCGGCCGAGCTCAAGGTCTCCCGCACCACGATTTCCAACGCGTATAACCGGCCCGACCAGCTGTCGGCCGACCTCCGTGAACGCGTGCTGGCCACGGCCAAGCAGCTCGGATATCCGGGCCCGGACCCCGTGGCCCGGTCGCTGCGCACCCGCAAGGCCGGGGCGGTCGGGCTGATGATCACCGAACCGCTGAACTATTCGTTCAGCGATCCCGCGGCGCTGGATTTCGTCGCGGGCCTTGCCGAGTCGTGCGAGGACGCGGGCCAGGGGCTGCTGCTCGTCGCGGTGGGACCGAACCGGCCGGTGAGTGACGGATCGGCCGCCGTGCTCGCGGCGGGAGTCGACGGGTTCGTCGTGTACTCCGCATCCGACGACGACCCGTATCTGCAGGTGGTGCTGCAGCGGCACCTGCCCGTGGTCGTGGTCGACCAGCCCAAGGATGTGCCGGGCACCTCGAGGGTCTGCATTGACGACCGGGCGGCGATGGCGGAGCTCGCCAAGCACGTCGTCGAACTCGGCCACCGCGACATCGGTCTGCTCACGATGCGGCTGGGCCGGGACCGTCCACAGGGGGGCGGCAGGCCGGTGGTCGCAAGTCGGGAGCGGCTGCAGACACCGCACTTCCACGTTCAGCGCCGAGCGCGTCAGCGGTGTCAACGACGCGCTGAACGATGCGGGTCTGGACCCGGAGTCGCTGACGGTGGTGGAAAGCTACGAGCACCACTCGACGTCGGGCGGTGCGGCAGCGGAGGTCGCCCTTGACGCCAACCCGCGCATCACGGCGCTGATCTGCACCGCGGACGTCCTGGCGATCTCGGCGATGGATTACCTGCGGGCCCGGGGTATCTACGTGCCGGGCCAGATGACGGTGACCGGTTTCGACGGCATCCCCGAGGCACTCAGCCGCGGCCTGACGACGGTTAAGCAACCGAGCCTGGAAAAGGGTCGGCGTGCCGGTCAGCTGTTGCACAGCCCACCGAGGTCCGGTCTGCCGGTGATCGATGTGCTCGACACCGAAGTGATCCGGGGCCGGACCTCCGGCCCGCCGGTGTGACTCAGGCGCCGAGCAGTTGGGCGCACCGCAGCAGCCCCAGGTGGCTGTAGGCCTGCGGATGGTTGCCGAGCGCCCGCTCCGCCACCGGGTCGTACTCCTCCGAGAGCAGCCCGGTCGGACCCGCGGCGGTGACCAGGCGATCGAACAGCGCCTCGGCCTGGGACCGCTGGTCGGTCAGCAGGTAGGCCTCGACCAGCCACGCGGCGCACAGATGGAAGCCGCCTTCGGTGCCCGGTAGGCCGTCGTCGCTGCGGTAGCGGTAAACGGTTGCGCCGCTGCGTAACTCGGCCTCGGTGGCGATGACCGTGGCGGCGAACCGCGGATCCGACGGGTCGATGAGACCGGACAGGCCGATGTGCAGTGTGGCGGCGTCCAGGTCGGTACCGTCGTAGGCCGCGGTGTACGACTGCACCTCGTCGTTCCAGCCGCGTTCCCTGACCTGTGCTGAGATCACATCGCGCAGCGTCGCCCAGCCCGGTGGCGCATCCCGGCCGAACTCGGCGGCAAGCTTCAGGGCGAGGTCCACCGTCAGCCAGCACATCACCTTCGAGTAGACGTGGTGACGTGGCGCCCCACGGATCTCCCAGATTCCGTGATCCGGCTCGGCCCAACGACTTTCGACGGCAGAGACCATCTCGCTGACCAGATTCCAGTCGGCGTCGGTGAGCGCTTCGGCCAGCCCGTTGGCGACTCGCCGGTGGACCAGGTCGGCGATCAGCTGTACCACCGGACCGAAAACATCAAGCTGCACTTGGGCATTCGCGGCGTTGCCGACCCGCACCGGACGCGAACCCGCGTAACCGGGCAGCGAGTCGATGACGGCCTCGGGCCCCAGAATCGCGCCCGACAGCGCGTACAGCGGGTGCAGCCGCTCGGGGCCGTGCATGGTCTCGATGACCCCGTGCAGCCACCTCAAGTATCCCTCTGCCTCGTCGGTGGATCCCAACGACACCAGCGCGGCCGCGGTCAGTGCGGCGTCCCGGATCCAGCAGTAGCGGTAGTCCCAATTGCGGACACCGCCGATGTCCTCTGGCAGCGACGTGGTGGCCGCGGCCATGATCGCGCCGGTGTCGGCATGCACGAGGCCACGCAGCGTCAGCGCCGACCGCTTCATCAGCGACTGATTCAGCGCGGGCAGCTCCAACGTCCCCGCCCAGTCCCGCCAGTAACTCTCGGCTCGCTCACGGCGGGAATCGTCATCCACCGGGCTCTCGGACAGATCCTCTGTGCCGCATCGTAATTCGAGCACCACCGGGCCCTGCGACGGGTCGACCACCGCACGCGCGGTTTCGTGGATACCGTCCGCGACGATCTCCCATTCCACGCCGGGGGCACGCAGCACCATCGGCTCGTTGGTGGCGACAACCCGGAGCCCGCCGTCGTCGGTGCGCAGGTGCACCGGCGCCTGGGCGAACTCGGGCCGTGGCGCGAACGACACCACGGCCTTCGCCTGCCCGCTGATCACCCGAACCAGATCGGTGCGGCCCGCGCCGACATCGTGGGACAGGTAGTCGGTGACCAGCAGGCTGGCCCAACGGGTTTCGACGGTCATCGTGCCGTCGACATAGCGCTGGCTCAGCGGCAGCGCCTCGCGCTCCGGGCCGATCTCGAAGTGACCGGCGTTCGCATCGCCGAGCAGTCTGGAGAACACCGCCGCGGAATCGGCCTGCGGATGGCACATCCACACCACGTCGGCCTCGGGGGTCAGCAGCGCCACCGTGCGGGCGTTGGACAGCATGGTCAATCGCTCGATGGGGGTGGAGTGCCCACCGAGCAGCCAGGTCCGCCTGCACTCCAGCAGGAAGGTCAGCGCCAGCGCGACGTCCTCGGGCGACTCGATCCGGTAGTCGGCCAGCGTGTCGCCGTCGCCCACCTTGACGCCGACGTCGGGTCCGTGCAGCCGCCGAAACGCCTTCTCGTCGGTCACGTCGTCGCCGAAGAAGACGGCGGCGGACGCGCCCTGCTGGTGGCGCAGGATGTCCAGCGCCTGGCCCTTGTCGGTCTGGATCACCGCGAATTCCAGCACTGCCTTGCCCTCGGTGATCTGGGCATCCCACGACTGCGAGGACGCCATCGCCTTCTTCAGCGCCTCGTCGGCGTCGGCGGGCTCGGCGTTGCGCACATGCAGCGCGATGCTGGCGGGCTTGATCTCGATCGCCACGCCCGGGTACTCGGCAGCGATCGCGGCGAGCGTGTCCTTGATCTTGCGCAGCAGCGCTTTTGCGGCGTCGTCGATACCGTGCACGAACCCGGTGTCGAACTCCGAGCCGTGGCTGCCGACCAGGTGCACCTCGGCGGGCATCCGGGACAGCGTGGCCAGATCGCGTAAGGCCCGCCCGGAGATCAGCGCTGCCACAGTCGACGGGAGCGCCGCCAACTCGCGCAGTGCGGCGGCGGATTCGGTAAGCGGACGCGCGTCGTCGGGGTTGGCGACGATCGGCGCCATCGTGCCGTCGTAGTCGCAGGCAATCAGCACCCGAGGGACGCGCGCGATGGTCGCGAGGGCGCGCTTCAGTTCGGCCGGTAACTCCTGCGTCACCCGCTAGATCTTAGGGCGCTCGCCGTCCCCGATGAGCAAACGAACGGCAAGGTCGAGTCTCTTGCTGACATCGGTCGCCGACGCCCGGCGGGTAAGCCAGGCCAGCAGGTTGGACAGCCAGACATCGGAGATGACCCTGGCGATGTGGTACTGATCCTCGGTCGGCTCGCCCTCGCTCATGGCGCGCGCGAACATCGAATCCATCAGCTTGCCGACGTGGTCAACCTCGCCTGCAGCCGATGCGTCGGCGAACACGAATGCGCGGGTCATCGCCTCGGTCAGCAGCGGGTTGCGCTGCATCGCCCGGTTCAGCTTGCCGACCATGAGATTCAGCCGCTGGTAGGGCGTGCCGCCGGCCAGCGCCGCGCGGTCGGTCTTGGCGTCGATGCGCTCGAACTCGCGGCCCAGCGCCGACACCAGCAGGTGCACCTTCGACGGGAAGTAGCGGTACAGGGTGCCGACCGCGACATCGGCGCGTTCGGCGACGGCACGCATCTGCACTGCCTCGTAACCGCCCTTGGAGGCGATGGCCAGGGTGGCGTCGAGGATGCGCTTGCGGCGCTCCCGCTGCGCCTCGGAGCCGAGTTCGGACTCGGCGAGGACGGACACCGGCATCACTTGAGGCGGTCGCGACTCAGACCCCGAGGACGGGTTGGTTTGCGCTGGCGACGACATCGGTGCGGAAGACTCCTTCATCATGCGGTCTCGGTTGGAAACGATACGCATGCCGATCCCTATTTTCTCACTTCAGCGCCGTGGCGGCACCGATGTGTCCTGCTGTAATGGCGTTCGACTTGACGCTCGAACACTGGCACTATTAGAACACGTTCTAGTGAGAAGTATGCCCTTCTCGCCCGAAGGCATAGGAGTCCCGAAGATGTCGCAGGCGTCAGCGACCGGTACCGACGAGCAGTTTGCCGCACGTGAACTGGTCCGTAGCTGGGCTGCGGGGTCCAATGCCGTAACGGCCGCCCGCGAGATCGAGCAGGGCGACGCCGCAGCGTGGCGAGCTCCGTATGCGGGTCTGGCGCAGCTCGGCATCTTCGGAGTGGCACTGTCCGAAGAGTCCGGCGGCGCGGGCGGCACCGTCGACGACCTGTGCGCCATGGTCGACGAGGCGGCCGCCGCGATGGTTCCCGGTCCGATCGCGACCACGGCCGTTGCCACGCTGGTCGTACCGAGTTCGCGGGCCGACCTGCTGGAGGCATTGGCCTCCGGCGAGAGAACCGCCGGGCTGGCGCTCACCGCCGACCTGAAATACGACGGCGGCCGGGCATCGGGCACCGCCGAATACGTGCTGGGCGCCGATCCGGGTGGGGTGCTGCTGCTTCCGGGGTCGGATACCGAGTTCCTTCTGGTCGACGCCACCGCCGACGGTGTCACGGTCGAACCGCTGACCCCCACCGACTTCTCCCGCCCGTTGGCCCGGGTGGTGCTCGCCGACGCAGCCGCCGAGGTCCTGCCGGTGTCGAGGCGGCGCGTCGAGGACCTCGCCGCGACCGTGCTGGCCGCCGAGGCCGCCGGGTTGGCCAGGTGGACACTGCAGACCGCAACCGAATACGCAAAGGTTCGCGAGCAGTTCGGCAAGCCGATCGGCAGCTTCCAGGCGGTCAAGCACATGTGCGCCGAGATGCTGCTGCGCTCCGAGCAGGTCGCCGTGGCCGCAGGTGATGCCGCCCGCGCCGCCAACGAATCCGATGATCCGCAGTTGTCGATAGCCGCCGCCGTCGCGGCCGCCGCGGGCATCGAGATGGGCAAGGCCAACGCCAAGGACTGCATTCAGGTGCTCGGCGGCATCGGCATCACCTGGGAGCACGACGCGCATCTGTATCTGCGTCGGGCGTACGGGATTTCGCAGTTCCTGGGCGGCCCGTCACTCTGGCTGCGCCGTGTCGCGGCGCTCACTCAGCAGGGCGTCCGCCGCGAGCTGCACATCGATCTGGCCTCGGTCGAGCATCTGCAGCCCGAGATCGCCGCTGCGGTCGCCGAGGTCGCGGCCCAGCCCGTGGAGAAGCGGCAGATCGCGCTCGCCGAGGCCGGGCTGCAGGCTCCGCACTGGCCGAAGCCGTACGGCCGTGACGCCTCGCCTGCCGAGCAATTGCTGATCGATCGCGAGTTGGCCGCCGCCGATGTCGACCGCCCCGATCTGGTGATCGGCTGGTGGGCGGCGCCGACGATTCTCGAGCACGGCAGCACCGCACAGGTGGAGCGATTCGTACCACCCACCCTGTGCGGCGAGCTCTTCTGGTGTCAGCTGTTCAGCGAGCCCGGTGCCGGCTCCGACCTCGCGTCGCTTCGCATGAAAGCCGTTAAGGTCGATGGCGGTTGGAAGCTGACGGGCCAGAAGGTGTGGACGTCGCGGGCGAATTGGGCGCAGTGGGGCGTCTGCCTGGCCCGCACCGACCCCGATGCGCCGAAGCACAAGGGCATCACGTATTTCCTCGTCGAGATGTCCACGCCGGGCATCGACATCCGGCCGCTGCGGGAGATCACCGGCGACGATCTGTTCAACGAGGTGTTCTTCGACGACGTGTTCGTGCCCGACGAGATGGTGGTGGGCGAGGTCAACGACGGCTGGCGGCTGGCACGCACCACGCTGGCCAACGAGCGGGTCGCGATGGCCCACGGCACCGCGCTCGGCAATCCGATGGAAGAGCTGCTGCGCACGGTGACCAAGCTCGAGCTGGACCCCGCCGTGCAGGACCGGCTCGGCCGGTTGATCATCGCCGCTCAGGTCGGCTCTCTGCTCGACCAGCGCATCGCGCAGTTGGCCGTCGGCGGCGCGGACCCGGGCCCGCAGGCCAGTGCCCGCAAGCTGATCGGCGTGCGGTACCGGCAGGCGCTGTCGGAGTTCCGGATGGAGCTGTCCGAAGGTGCGGGCGTGGTCGAGGACAAAACCGTGCACGACTTCCTCAACGTGCGCTGCCTGACGATCGCAGGCGGCACCGAGCAGATCCTGCTCACCATGGCGGGCGAACGGCTGCTCGGCCTGCCCCGCTAGCTACAAACCCCTTCCGAACAGCAAAAAAGCACGGTCGTTCCTTTATGCTGGGCAATATGAAAGCCCGGCCGAAGGGACAGCGCACGAAGGCTGCGATCCTCACGGAGGCCGCGCGCCTCGCGACGGTCGACGGACTCGACGGCCTGTCGATCGGCGGGCTCGCCACAGCGATCGGAATGAGCAAGAGCGGCCTCTACGCTCACTTCGGCTCGAAAGAGGACCTGCAGTTGGCGACCATCGCGTCTGCGCGGGAGACCTTCATCGCCGAGGTGTTCGTACCAGCCCTTGACGCGCCGCAGGGGATCGGGCGCCTGTACGCCGCCTGCGATGCGTTTCTGTCTCATATCGAGCGGCGGGTGTTTCCCGGCGGTTGCTTCTTCGCAGCGGCGGCAGCCGATGTCGGCACACGGGCGGGCTCGATGCGCGATGCCGTCGCCGCGCAGCAACGTGACTGGACCGAACTCCTTGAGCGGCTTGCCCGCAAGGCGATGGAACTCGGCCAACTCGAGCCCGGCGTCGACCCGGCACAGCTCGCCTTCGAACTCAATGCTGTTCTGGCGTCCGCCAGTACGACTTTCATTCTCCACGGTGATGCGGCGGTGTTTGGTCGCGCTCGCGCGGCGGTCCGCCGGCTGGTGCCGCGAGTCGGAAGCTAGCCGAAGGTGGTCTGCGCGCAGGCGGTCGGAGTGGTGAGATTCACGCCGCCGTAGACCACCTGAATCTGCGAGCACGCGATGAAGTCGGCTTGAGTCCTCGGCTGCCCGGTGCCCCAGTCAATCGGAGTGGCGTCGCCGTCGATCCGGAAGCGCTCGATCGGTCCGCCGCCGAAGTAGGTCACCGAGATCTCGACGTTGGTGGTCGACTTGAACAATTTCGCTAACACATTGTCATGGTTGGTGCCCTTGTCGTTCCTGGGCATGCCGGCCGGTGCGCTGTAGGAGGCTTCCCACCACGCGAGTCGGTCCGAACTGCGCAACGTGATGGTCTGCCGCGCCCATGTGTCACCGGGGAACCCGGTCGGTCCCTCCGGCGTCAGCAGGTTGGCGGTGGTGGTGAAGGAGCACCGGTTCTGCGCGGCCGGGCAGTCGGCACCGATCTGCATTTGAATCTGGTTGGCAGGGTCGACGGCGATCGAGGTGGTGTCCGAGTCGGACGCGGCTGTCGCCACCGCGGGTTGCGTGAGTACCGCCGTCAGCAGCACCGCCGATGCGCTCGCTAACCGCTTCATGTGTGTCCCCCTCTAGATGCGGCGAATGGTAGCCCGGCCCTTATTCGTCGTAGGTGACTTCGACCGAATCTGACCGAGGTCGCGCCTGACAACCGAGGATCAGGCCCTCGTCGAGGTCTTGCTGCTCGAGCACATCGTTGACCTCCATCTCGACGTCGCCACTCTTCTTCAGCACCGCGCATGCACCGCAGTGGCCCTCACGGCAGGAGAACGGCGCGTCGAGGCCCTTGTCGAGCAGCACGTCGAGGAGCTTGGCGTTGCGCGGCCAGCGGATTTCGTGGGTCTCTCCGTCGAGTGTGACGATCGCGGTGGCCGGCCCCTCGTCGCTGTCGTCCTCCTCGATCACCACGGCCGCGAACGGGTCGGACTCAAGCGACTTGAACACCTCGATGTGGATGCGAGACGCCCCCGCGTTCTTCATCGCCTCTTCGGCGGCGACCATGAACGGCCCTGGCCCGCAGATGTATGCGTCGTGGTCGGAATATGGTCCGACCAACCCCGCCAAAGCCGTTGCGCTCGGCAGTCCCTGAACGGATTCCAGCCAGTGCACGACCGTCAGCCGGTCGGGATACTTGGCCGTCAACTCGCGCAGGGCAGCACCGAAGATGACGGAGTTCTCGTCGCGGTTGGCGTAGATCAGCACCACCCGGCCGCTGCCCTCGGCGAGGGCCGACTTGCAGATCGACATCATCGGCGTGATGCCGCTGCCCGCAGCCAGCAGCAGGAAGTCGGTGTCCAGCGTCTTGGGCACGAAGGTGCCCGACGGTGCCAGGACGTGAATCTTCATGCCGGCGTGCGCGTTGTCGCACAGCCAGTTCGAGGCGTAGCCGTCGTCGGTGCGCTTGACCGTGACCGTCATCGGATCGCCGGTGAACGGTGAGCTGCACAGTGAGTAGCAGCGCGCCACCGAACCGGTGCGGTCGCTTGGCACCCGCAAGGTCAGGAACTGTCCCGGCGCATACCGCAGCCGGTCGGCGGGGATGTCGACGCCGTCGGGCACGGTGAACACCAGTGACCGCGCGTCGTCGGTCTCCTTGACGACGTCGGCCACCTGCAGTTCCAGCACGTGGTTACCGAGCGGCTCGTCCGTCACGCGGTGCCCTTCCTACTCCGGCCCAGGGGCCCATAACTAGAACAGGTTACAGAAATGCATGTGCGCAGGTCCAGCTGCCGCAGGAATACGCTGCTCGACACAAATCGTAACGTGTTCTAATCTCTCTTCAGGTCCGTTCTCCCGGGAGGCAATTTCAGTGACGTCCATTGAACAGCGTGACGTGCAGTCGGTCCTAGCCGGCATCGACGATCTGTTGCCGCTGATCGCCAAGCGAGCCCAGGCGACCGAGGATCTCAGACGGCTGCCTGACGAGACTGTGGCCGAACTCGACGAGGTCGGATTCTTCAAGCTGCTCCAGCCCGAGCAGTGGGGTGGCCTCCAGTGCGATCCGACGGCGTTCTACGAGGCGGTGCGCCGCATCGCCACGGCGTGCGGGTCCACCGGGTGGGTCAGCTCGATCGTCGGCGTGCACAACTGGCACCTTGCGCTGTTCGACCAGCAGGCGCAGGAAGAGGTGTGGGGCGACGATCCGACCGTGCGTGTCTCGTCGTCGTATGCACCGATGGGTGCGGGCCATGTCGTCGACGATGGCTACCTCGTCAGTGGCTCGTGGAACTGGTCGTCGGGCTGCGACCACGCAACGTGGACGTTCGTCGGCGGCCCGGTGATCAAGGACGGCAAGCCGGTGGACTTCGGCAGCTTCCTGATCCCGCGCAGCGAGTATGAGATCGACGACGTGTGGCACGTCGTCGGCCTGCGCGGCACCGGCAGCAACACGCTGAAGGTCAAGGACGTCTTCGTACCGCGGCACCGGTTCCTGTCGTACAAGTCGATGAACGACCGCACCGCGGGCGGCCTGAAGACCAACACCGCGCCGGTGTACAAGATGCCGTGGGGCACCGTGCATCCCACGACCATCTCGGCGCCGATCGTCGGAATGGCATACGGCGCCTACGACGCCCACGTCGAACATCAGGGCAAGCGCGTGCGCGCCGCGTTCGCGGGGGAGAAGGCCAAGGACGATCCGTTCGCCAAGGTCCGGATCGCCGAAGCGGCCAGCGACATCGACGCGGCGTGGAGGCAGCTGATCGGCAACGTCGGCGACGAGTACGCGCTGCTGAAGGCGGACAAGGAGATTCCGTTCGAGCTACGCGCCCGCGCCCGTCGCGACCAGGTGCGCGCCACCGGGCGTGCCATCGCGTCGATCGACCGGCTGTTCGAGGCTTCGGGTGCGACCGCCCTGAACAACGATGCTCCCGTGCAACGGTTCTGGCGTGACGCGCATGCGGGTCGCGTGCACGCCGCCAACGACCCTGAGCGGGCGTACCTGATCTTCGGCAACCACGAGTTCGGGCTGCCGCCCGGCGACACAATGGTCTGATGACGTCGTTCGCCGCCGAAGCTGCACAACAGCAAGAGATCACCTTCGAGTCGACTTCGCGCTATGCCCAGGTCCGCGATGACATGCGGCTGCACTACCACGAGGCGGGCATCGGCAACGAGAAGACGATCGTCCTTCTGCACGGCGGTGGACCCGGCGCGTCGAGCTGGTCGAATTTCGGGCGCAACATTGCCGTGCTCGCACAGCACTTCCACGTGCTGGCGGTCGATCAGCCCGGCTACGGACATTCCGACAAGCACACCGAACACGAGCAGTACAACCGCTACAGCGCGACCGCCGTGCTGAACCTGTTCGACCACCTCGGCATCGAAAGCGCTGACCTGGTCGGCAATTCGCTCGGAGGCGGCACCGCGGTGCGGTTCGCGTTGGACAACGGCAGGCGGGCGGGCCGGCTCGTGCTGATGGGTCCCGGTGGGTTGTCGGTGAACCTGTTCGCGCCCGACCCCACTGAAGGTGTCAAGCTGCTCGGCAAGTTCACCGCGGATCCGACGCGCGAGAACATGGAGAAGTTCCTGCGCATCATGGTCTACGACCAGAAGCTTGTCACACCCGAGCTGATCGACGAGCGCTTCGAGATCGCCAGCCGGCCGGAGTCGCTGGCCGCCGCCCGCGCGATGGGAAAGTCGTTCGCAGGTGCCGACTTCGAGCACGGCATGATGTGGCGCGAGGTCCACAAGCTGCGCCAACGGGTACTTCTCATCTGGGGCCGGGAGGATCGGGTGAACCCGCTCGACGGAGCCCTGGTGGCCCTCAAGCAGATCCCGAAGGTTCAGCTGCACGTCTTCGGGCAGTGCGGACACTGGGCGCAGCTGGAAAAATTCGACGAGTTCAACAAGCTCACCGTTGATTTTCTGGGAGGCGGGGCATGAGCATCCGGTCACTGGGCTACCTGCGCATCGAATCCACCGATATCGGGGCCTGGCGTGAATACGCCTTGAAGGTCCTCGGCATGGTCGAGGGCAAGGGCTCGACCGAGGGTGCGCTCTATCTGCGCATGGACGACTTCCCTGCCCGGCTGGTGATCGTGCCGGGTGAGCACGACCGGCTGCTGGAGTCCGGCTGGGAAACGGCGAATGCCGCAGGCCTGCAGGAGATCCGCAATCGCCTCGACATGGAGGGCACCCCGTACAAGGAGGCCACCGCGGCCGAACTCGCCGACCGCCGGGTCGACGAGCTGATCCGATTCCAGGATCCGTCCGGTAACTGCCTCGAGGTGTTCCACGGGGCCGCCCTCGAGCACCGCCGCGTCGTGAGCCCGTACGGACACAAGTTCATCACCGAGGAGCAGGGTCTGGGCCATGTGGTGCTGACGACCCGCGACGACGTCGAATCGCTGCACTTCTATCGCGACGTGCTCGGGTTCTTCCTGCGCGACTCGATGAAACTGCCCCCGCAGCTCGTCGGCCGGCCGGCCGACGGCGCCCCCGCCTGGTTGCGGTTCTTCGGGGTCAACCCGCGGCACCACAGCCTCGCATTCATGCCGGGTGAGACACCCAGCGGGATCGTGCACCTGATGGTCGAGGTCGGCAACTCCGATGACGTCGGCCTGTGCCTGGATCGTGCGCTGCGGCGCAAGGTGCCGATGTCGGCGACGCTCGGCAGGCACGTCAACGACAAGATGCTGTCCTTCTACATGAAGACTCCTGGCGGGTTCGACATCGAATTCGGTTGCGAAGGACTGCAAGTCGAGGACGACAGCTGGGTGGCGAGGGAGAGCACTGCGGTCAGCCTGTGGGGCCACGACTTCAGCGTCGGCTTCAAAGGCCAGTGACCAAGGAGCCGATGGATCCGCGCACGTTCCGAAACGTGCTCGGGCAGTTCTGCACCGGCATCACGGTGATCACCACAATGCACGACGACGCGCCGGTCGGTTTCGCCTGCCAGTCGTTCGCCGCGCTGTCACTGGAACCGCCGTTGGTCCTGTTCTGCCCGACCAAGGTGTCGCGGTCATGGAAGGCAATCGAGGCCACCGGCAAGTTCTGCGTCAATGTGCTGCACGAGAAGCAGAAGGACGTATCGGCACGATTCGGTTCCAAGGAGCCCGACAAGTTCGTCGGGATCGACTGGAGCCCATCGAAGTTGGGTTCTCCAGTGATCAAGGACACGCTGGCACACATCGACTGCACCGTGCATTCGGTGCAGGACGGCGGCGACCACCTTGTGGTGTTCGGTGCGGTGCACACGCTATCTGACGTACCGCACACGAAGCCGCGGCCGCTTCTGTTCTATCGCGGCCAGTACACCGGAATCGAGCCCGACAAGAACACGCCCGCGCACTGGCGCGACGATCTCGAGGCGTTCCTGACCACCACCACCGACGACACCTGGCTCTAGCCCGGCGGACGGTTACGTCCGCTCTCCGATGAAGGTGATAATCGCGTCCGCCACCTCGCGGTACGTCGTGTCGTTGAGAATGTCGTGGTGCCCGCCGGGAATCTCCTTGAGCTGCAGCGGTTCTATCTGCTCGGCATAGGCCTTTACCGCGCCGATTTCGGCGATCGGGTCGGCGACGCCGTGCACGGCCAGCGTGGGCACGGTCAGTTCGGGCAGCTCCTTGCCGAACCGGTCCCAGGCGGAATCGAGCGCCCGCGCCAACGGCGCACCGTCGGCGTCCACGAAGGCCAGCGGATCGTTCTCGAGCGAATCCAGATAGAACGGGTCCTCCGAGAGCCAGAGCGGATCCAGATCGAAAGAGCTGTCCGCGTCGAGCATCTCGGGGTTCGGGACGAGTGGGGCTCCCGAGATGATTCCGGCGCGGTAGCGGTCGGGCTGGTCGAGCAGGCGCGACAGGGTTACGACCGCGCCGAACGAGTGGCCCTGGGCGATCAGTGGCAGTCCCGTGCGCTCACTCTCGACAAGCTCGGTCAGCGTATCGGCCAGATCAGAACTGTCGGCGATGGAACCGAAATCGCCGCGGGGGCCCGGGCTGAGGCCGTGGCCGAACTGATCGACTGCCCATAGATCGACTCCTGCCGCGTTGAGCGCGAAGCCGTACCGGTGGTAGACGCCGGTGTGCTCACCGAAGCCGTGCAGGAAGACGACAGCGGCGCGGGGTTCCTCGGCGGCCCAGTGCCGGTAGTAGGCCCTGCCCTTCGGGTGCTCGATGAACGGCATGCCGATGACCTTAGTGGTCATTCCTGCCAACCGACGATCAATTGCTGCCATCGGAATTAAACCCCTGACCTCCCTGTTTAGACCATTAGAGCGGTCGAAGAAGATCCACAAAGACCGGGACAGAGAAGAAGAAGAAGGCACGAAGATGAAGAAGTTCGGATTAGCCACAGCGATCGCCAGCGGTCTGACCGCCGCCATGCTCGGCCTGGCAGGCCCCGCACAGGCAGGCGTAGATCACCTCGGCTGGCTCAACGACATCCAGCAGCAAGTCAGCGTCCCGCAGGTTGACACCGGCGTGCAACACAGCCGCTGACACAGCGTCGTTCGAAAAGAGGAGCATCCCGATCGGGGTGCTCCTCTTTCGTTGTCAGCGCCTCGGCTCCCCCAGCAGTATCTGGCGCTGGTCGTGCACACGCGCGCGGATGGCGTCCACCACGGCACCAACCTCCGGCCGCCGCAGTGTCTCCGGCCGCGCGACCAACCAATAGGTCAACCGGACCGCCACCTGCTCGCGCAGCACCCTGATCAGATCGTCATGACGGTCCGCCATGAAGCACGGCAGCAGGCCGATGCCAGCAGCGGCCCGGGTGGCCTCGACGTGGACGAACACGTTGGTGGACGTGACCGATTCCCGCATGGCGGGAGCGAAACTCGTTGCCAGGTCGAGGTCGTCGACCTGCAGCATGGAGTCGATGAAGTAAACCAGCGGGTAGCGCGCCAGGTCCTCGATGCTCTTCGGTGTGCCGTGTTCGGACAGGTAATCGCGTGAGCCGTACAGCCCCAGGCAGTAGTCGCCCAGACGGATGGCCTCGGCGCGGTGCACCTGCGGTTCGCCGACCACCACCTCGATGTCGAGCCCGGAGCGCTGCTGGGTGGCACGGCGGGTGGCCGCAACGATCTCGACGGCCACCCTCGGATGCCTGCGCTGAACCTGGGCGGCCGACGGTGCGGCGATGTAGGCGCTGAAACCGTCGGTCGCAGAGATGCGCACCACGCCTTCAAGGGCCCGTGCACCCTCCTCATCCGCCGCAAGCGAACGGACCGCCGACTCGACGGCTTCTGCGGCGGCGAGCGCCTCGCGTCCGAGATCGGTGAGCTCCCAGCCGCCGGCGACACGCGCCAGCACGCGGCCACCGATCGCCGCCTCGAGTGCAGCGATGCGGCGCGAGATCGTCGTGTGGTTGATGCCCAGCTCTTCGGCCGCGCTGGTGTAGCGTCCGGACCGGCCGACGGCCAGCAACACCAGCAGGTCGTCGGCGCTCGGCTTCCGGGCAGCGGGGAACGTCATGTCTGCATTTTTGCAGATATCTCCTGCGGTTTTAGTTATTGCAGGTCGGGGTACCTGCATGAATACTCACACATGTCTGTGTTCGGCGTCACATGCGAAGGAGCCCCGATGAGCGATCCAGGAGCGATTCCGAAGGGACTCAAGCGGGTCGTGGTCGCCTCGATGGCGGGCACCGTCGTCGAGTGGTACGAGTTCTTCCTCTACGGCACCGCCGCAACGCTGGTGTTCAACAAGGTGTTCTTTCCCGCGAGCGACAGCGCCTACGGCGCCATTTTCGCCGCGCTTCTGACCTACGCGGTCGGCTTCATCGCCCGCCCGCTCGGCGGCGTGGTGTTCGGACACTTCGGCGACAAGTACGGCCGCAAGAAGCTGCTGCAGTTCGCCATTCTGCTCGTCGGCGCCGTCACGTTCCTGATGGGCTGCTTGCCGACCTACGCCCAAATCGGCGTATGGGCGCCGGTGCTGCTGGTCGCCCTGCGATTCCTGCAGGGCTTCGCGGTCGGCGGCGAGTGGGGTGGCGCCGTTCTGCTCGTGGCCGAACACTGCCCGAACAAGAGCCGAGGCTTCTGGGCGAGTTGGCCGCAAGCCGCGGTCCCGGTCGGCAACATGCTGGCCACCATTGTGCTGTGGGTGCTCACCGCGACGCTGTCGGACGAGGACTTCCTGTCCTGGGGATGGCGGATCGCGTTTTGGCTGTCTGCCGTGGTCGTGCTGATCGGTTACTACGTCCGGACCAAGGTCACCGACGCGCCGATTTTCGTTGCGGCACAACAGGAAGTCGAGCGGGTCAAGGCAGTTTCCTACGGGGTGGTCGAGGTTCTCAAGCGGTATCCGCGCGGAGTGTTCACCGCGATGGGCCTCCGGTTCGCCGAGAACGTCATGTACTACCTCGTCGTCATCGTCTCGATCACATACCTCAAGGTGCATGTCGGCGTCGACACCAACGCGATCCTGCGCTACATGCTCGTCGCGCACGCCGTGCACTTCTGCGTCATTCCATTGGTTGGCAGGCTTGCTGATCGGGTCGGTCGCAGGCCCGTCTACGCCGTCGGCACGGTGCTCGCGGCGACTTGGGGCTTCTTCGCATTCCCGATGATGGACAGCGCGAACTATCTGCTCATCATCGCTGCCATCGTCATCGGCCTGGTGATTCACGCGCTGATGTATGCCCCGCAGCCGGCGATCATGGCCGAAATGTTCCCGACCCGGATGCGGTATTCCGGTGTGTCACTTGGCTATCAGGTCACCTCGATTGTCGCAGGCTCCGCGGCACCTGCGATCTCCGTGAAGCTCCTCGAGATCTTCGATTCCTGGGTGCCGATTGCGATCTACCTGGCCATCGCCGCGTCGATCACCCTCATCGCGGTGTTCTTCTTGCGAGAGACGAATGGCCTCGACCTGGAATCCATTGACGAGGCCGACCGTGACGACCTGGCGAAGGCCGGCGTTGTATGACGGATCTGACGGGCCGCACGGCGCTGGTGACGGGCGGCGCCAGCGGCATCGGCGCGGCCTGCGCGCGTGAGCTGGCGGCGCGTGGAGCGGTGGTGACGGTCGCCGACGTCGACGATGTCGGCGCCAAAGAGTTGGCCTCCGATATCGGCGGGAAGGCATGGGACGTCGACCTTCTCGATGTCGGGGCGCTGGAAGAACTGACGCTGACGTCCGACATCCTGGTCAACAACGCGGGCATCCAGAGCATCAACGCGATCCACGAGTTCCCGCCCGATCGTTTTCGAACGATGCTCGCGTTGATGGTCGAAGCGCCCTTCCTGCTGATCCGCGCGGCTCTTCCGCACATGTACGCCCAGGAGTTCGGCCGGGTCATCAATATCTCATCGGTGCACGGCATTCGGGCATCGGAGTACAAGGTTGCCTACGTGACGGCCAAGCATGCGCTGGAGGGCTTGTCGAAGGTGACGGCGCTCGAGGGCGGGCCGCACGGCGTGACGAGCAACTGTGTCAACCCCGGATATGTGCGAACTCCGTTGGTGACCAAGCAGATCGCAGACCAGGCCCGCACCCACGACATCCCCGAGCGGGAGGTCGTTGAGGAGATCCTGCTGAAGGAGAGCGCGATCAAACGTCTCGTGGAGCCGGAAGAAGTTGCCGCACTTGTGGGTTGGCTGTCATCAGCCAACGCCGGAATGGTGACGGGCGCGTCCTACACGATGGACGGCGGCTGGAGCGCCCGCTGAGCGGGGCCGGACCACCAGGCGGCGCTAGTTGTCTTCACCTTGGTCGTTATCGTCTCCCCAACCGTTGTGCCAGCCGCCGTCCCAGTGTGGTCCCCAGTCGACCCATCCGGGCCCGTCGACGCATGCGGATCCGTACCCCAAAGGGCCATTGACGCAGAAACCAGGTTCTGCCGACGCCTGCCCCGCTCCCGCAACCGCGAACACCACTGGCACCGCTACCGCGCCCAATCCCGCCGCCGTCTTGCCGAGGCTTCCTGACCAGGTCATATCTGTGCCACCAATCCTCAATATCCATGAGCCTAGCCCTGTTTGGGGTCATAACGGCACCCCCAGCGATACGTTCGCCGCGGTGTGTCCACCGAACTTCGGGCGATCGCCGCGCGCAACTTCACGCGACTTGAGGTGGCTCCTCGCTACGCGAACAAGTGAGTTCTAGCGCCAAGGCACCCATGGCCCCGCGGGTATGGGTGGCCCGTGTGGACCAAATATCCATTGACCGGGCGGGCCGCAAGCGGGGCACATCTTCTTGACTTGTCCGGGCGCGCCCCAATTGACTCCGGGATCCCAATCCGGAATCCAATCACCCGGAATCCATGGAATGTTCGGATCCACCCAGTTGGGATCAGCCTGGGCTGAACCTGCGCCGAGCCCCAGCGCGCCAGCGCCAAGCGCGGCGGCGAGTGTGGCTGTCCCCACGACTTTCTTGATATGCACGTGCGGTCTCCCTTCTGCTCGTCTCCGCGCTTTGCGAAATGGCGGTTGACGTGCGGTGTTAGGAAGCCGGTCTGCCACCTCCATGCTGGGCGGCACGGCCAACACCTCGACCCCTCGTGCGTCTTAGGGTACCCCTCCCGTAGGGGTTTAACCCGCTGTGCCTGGTTGTGGAACGCCGTCTGTATCGAACGTTATCGATAACTAGACGGAGCCTCCGACAAATCCTCCGATGCGGCGCAACGCCTCGTCGATGTCGCTCGTCGGGCCGGCAAACGACAGGCGCACGAACGAACCGCCGCGCACCGTGTCGAAGTCGACACCGGGCGCGATGGCGACCCCGGTGTCGGCCAGCAGCTTCGAGCAGAACGACAGCGAGTCACCCGTCAGGTGCGAAACGTCGGCGTACACGTAGAACGCGCCATCGGTCGGCGCCAGCCGGTCGATTCCAATCTTCCGGAGCCCGTCGATCAGCAGCCGACGGTTGGCGGCGTAGTGATGGAGCAGAGCGTCCGCCTCGACGATCGACTCCGGGGTGAACGCCGCCACCGCCGCCACCTGAGCCAACGTGGGCGGGCAGATGGTGAAGTTTCCGGTCAGGCAGTCCACCGCGCGCTGCAGCTCCTGCGGCACCAGCAGCCAGCCGAGCCGCCATCCCGTCATCGCGAAGTATTTTGAAAAGCTGTTCACCACAACGGCATCCCGGGACGTCTGCCATGCGCAGCTGGTGGCGGGGGCGCCCTCGTAGACGAGACCGTGGTACACCTCGTCGCTGACCAGCCGAACCCCCGACGCCTCGCACCACGATGCGATCGCCGCCAGCTCCTCGGGCGGTATCACGGTGCCGGTCGGGTTCGCCGGGCTCGCGACGATTACCCCCTGCACCGGTGGATCCAGTTCGGCCAGCATCTGTGCGGTGGGCTGGAATCTGGTCTCGGGTCCGCACGGGATCTCGACAACCTCGCAGCCGAGCGCGGACAGAATGTTGCGGTAACACGGATACCCAGGGCTCGCGATCGCCACCCGGTCGCCCACGTCGAAGCACGCCAGGAACGCCAACAGGAATCCGCCCGATGATCCGGTGGTGACAACGACCTCGCCGGGGTCGACGTCGAACCCGTGCCGAGCTTGATAAGAGTTCGCGATCGCTGTGCGCAGCTCGGGGATGCCGAGCGCGACCGTGTAGCCGAGCACGGTGCTGTCGAGCGCCGCTTTCGCGGCGGCCCGCACCGCCGCCGGCGCCCCCGCGCTCGGCTGGCCGGCCGACAGGTTCACCAGATCGCCGTGCGTGCGCTGGCGTTCCGCGGCGGCAAGCCACACGTCCATCACATAGAACGGCGGGATTCCGGCGCGCAGGGCGACACGACTGTCGGTCACAAAGGTCAGGCTAGGTGGCGCAGTGTTTCCCTTTTCACGCGGATCCGCGTCGCGTTCAATTTGGAGTCGCGAAGCTGTTGGCGCCGAGCCTGCATGCGGTCGCCCAGGGTGGCAAGTTTCGCCGGACCGAGCGCCTGCGCCTGGAGAAACATCAGCTCCTCCTCTTCACCGGCGTGGTGCTCCAGGGTTGAGGCCAGCATGACGAGCTCGGTGTGGAAGTCGTCGGTCGCAGGATCGGTCCGCAGCACCACGGCGAGCTGGTCGTCGATCTGCCGGTGTTGGGCGTGCGCTGCGCCGAGTAAGGTGCTGACCTCCGCGATCGCGGGGTAGAACAACTCATCCTCGATCTGAACGTGCACCGTCAAAACCTCAGTCAACTGGTCGAGCAGATCGCGGCGCCGTTCGCTGTCTTCGGTCGTGGTTGTCTTCAGCTGCGACAGTATGCTCCGCAACCGGTCGTGGTCCTCGATGAGGACATCGTCGGCGTTCATCTCGAAACCACCGCGGTTGCGTACTTCGTTTCGGCAGAGTCGGTTTGGACGTGCGGTCGCCGTCGAATCTCGACGACACCGTCCTGGATGCGGGTCTCGTAGCACGCCAGCGGTGCGGTGGCCGGACCGTTGACCGGGGCGCCGGTTTCGAGGTCGAAGTGCGATCCGTGCCATGGACATACCAGGTCGCCCCGGTAGAGCCAGCCTTCCGACATCGGCGCTGACAGGTGCGGGCACTGTTCTCCGACCGCGTAGACCTTCTCGCCGCGGCGAATAAGCACCACCTCCACCCCGTCGTGCCGCACCCGGCGGGGTTCGTCGGGTGACAGGTCGGCGCTGGCCAGCACGGGCACGAATTCGCGCGGCTCCAGACTGATTTCAGATCGGTCGACCCCGATGCGGTGCCGCAGGACCAGGTCGCCGCCAAGATAGGCCGCCGTCGTGGCGAGCGCATAGCCCAGCACGCCGGCGCCTCGGCCCAGCGCGGACTTGCCTCTTCTGCGAGCGAGCCACGAGACGAGATACAGGCCCAGCGCGGATGAATTGATGACACCGTGCGCCAACCCGACGCGCCGAGCGGTGTCGTGGGTGTACTGCCAGTCGGCGGCGCCGGTCGCAGCGGCCCCGAAGCCGCCGAGGATGCCAACACCGTTCGCGATCTGGGCGGCCCGGCCGAGCCCGCCTGAGCGGGGGGCGATCATGTCGACTCCGTCGAGGACCAGCCCGGCCGTCCACGCTCCCAGCGGGACATCGGTCAGTGCCGGATGAATCGGATGGCCGAGCCACGTGCCGTGGAGCGCGCTCTGCAGCCGCCGACCGCGCTCACCGAGCAGATTGAAGCCCAGCGCCATCATGCGTTCGAGTCTGTAGCCTGGCTGGTCGAGCCACCGCTGCCCCTCGACTGCGTGAACTGCCCGGTCAGCGGTAGTTCGGATACCGAGCATGATTACTGCACCTCCCCGTGCTGGTTTGAACTCCCTATTGGGCCACGGGCAGGACCGCCTCCTGGTTCAGCTGGAGGCCACTTCCTGGGAAAACGCTCCAGGCGCCCATCGACCACCGTGCACAATCATCGAGTGACGGCATCCAAGCTAGGCACTACGGTTGTGGTGGGCATCGGCCCGGTCAGCGCTGCCGATGTCGTACGGGTAGCACGAGACGACGCCCCCGTGGTGATCGCGGAGGACGCAGTCGCGGCGATCACGGCCAGTCGTGGCCGCATCGAAGCACTCGCCGACGACCCGGCTCCGGCATACGGCATCTCCACCGGCTTCGGTGCCCTGGCAACCCGCCACATCCCGCATGATCTGAGAACAAAGCTGCAACGCAGCCTGATTCGTTCCCATGCCGCGGGATCGGGGCCAGAGGTCGAGCGGGAAGTCGTGCGGGCGATGATGCTGCTGAGATTGTCGACGCTGGCGACCGGCCGCACCGGTGTACGCCCCCAAGTCGCACAGGCATACGCCGGGGCCCTCTCCGCCGGTCTGACGCCGATTGTTTACGAATACGGCAGCCTGGGCTGCTCAGGAGACCTCGCGCCCCTCGCGCACGTCGCACTCACGATCATCGGGGAAGGCCACGTCCGCACCCTTAGCGGTGAGCTCATTCCCGCTGCGGAGGCGCTCGCCGCGCACGGCATTGAACCGATCATCCTCGCCGAGAAGGAGGGCCTCGCCCTCATCAACGGCACCGACGGGATGCTCGGACAGTTGATCCTTGCATTGGCCGACCTGGACCGGTTGCTCGTGCTGGCCGACATCGCGGCGGCGATGAGCGTCGAAGGCCTGCTCGGTACGGAGAGGGTGTTCGCGCCGCACCTGCAGGCGCTCCGGCCCCAGCCTGGCCAGGCGGTCGCTGCCGCGAACATGATGCGAGTCCTTGCAGGCTCGCCTATCGTCGCCAGCCACAGTGGACCGGACTGCCCCCTGGTTCAGGACGCGTACTCGCTGCGGTGCGCTCCCCAGGTCGCAGGCGCCGCGCGGGACACCGTCGCGCACGCGCGGAATGTCGCCAACTGGGAGTTGTCGAGCGTCATCGACAATCCAGTCGTCACCCTCGAGGGAACCGTCGAATCGAACGGGAACTTCCACGGCGCACCCGTCGCGTATGTCCTCGACTTTCTCGCTATCGTCGCTGCCGATCTCGCCAGCATCAGCGAACGACGCACCGATCGATTCCTTGATGCGGCTCGCAGCCACGGGCTAAACCCGTTCCTCGCCGACGACCCCGGCGTTGACAGTGGCCACATGATCGCGCAGTACACCCAGGCCGCGATCGTCTCGGAGCTGAAGCGACTTGCTGCGCCCGCCAGTGTCGACTCGATCCCTTCCTCGGCGATGCAGGAGGACCATGTGTCAATGGGTTGGTCCGCGGCGCGCAAACTACGAAAGGCGATCGATGGACTCACCCGCGTTCTGGCAATCGAAACTCTCACCGCAGCAAGGGGAATCGAGATGCGGGCACCTCTCGCACCATCACCGGCGACCGGTGCTGTCATCGCTGCGGTGCGTTCGCGTGTCCCAGGAGCAGGCGCGGATCGCCACCTCGCGCCGGAGATCGAGGCCGCTGTCGAACTCGCCCGCGACGGATCGCTCGTAGCTGCTGCGGAGTCGGTCACCGGCGCGCTCGCCTGATCGCACCACGAAATTTTCGTTCGCCCCTATCGCCCACGAGCGATGAGGCCTATATTGCCACTAGATGGAATATGAATTTTGTTCAATGAAATCGATCGCTTCCGTTGATTGCAGGGTGAGAGGAGTTCGCGGTGGCCGAACCGTCAACGCGGACGGTCGAGCGCGCGCTCGCGCTGCTCGCCACCATCTGCGAGAGGGGCAGCGCGAATCTTGCTGAGAGTGCCAGGGATTGCGACCTGGCCCCGAGCACCGCGCTGCGGCTGCTGCGCACGCTCGAAACCACCGGGTTCGTCAGCCGGGAGGAGGCAGGCGGCACGTATCGGCCGGGAGCTCGCCTGATCCAGCTCGGGGCGCAGGCCTTGTCCAACGAGTCGCTGATCGATGTCGCCAAGCCGACGATGGAGAAGCTCGTCGCCGAAACCGGTGAGTCGGCGTACCTCAGCGTCGAGGGGCACGGCGCGACCGCCCTGTACATAGGGATCGTCGAGGGCACACACGCCGTGCGGCACACCAGCTGGGTCGGCCGCACTGTGCCGCTCGACAAATCCGCGGTGGGCCGAGCGCTGCGCGGTCGAGTTCCCGGTGTCGGATACGTCGTGGTGGAGCGTGGAGTCGAGGCCGACATCACGGCGATCGCGTGCCCCGTGTATTCGCAAGCGCGAATTGTCGCAGCGATGAGCCTGGTCATCCCGAGTTACCGGCTCACCAAAGGTCGGGCGGCCGAATACGGCCGAATGCTGACGCTGGCGACGGGCGATGTCTCTGCCCAGTTGAGCTTTTAACCGAAATCGAAACTCCCAGAAGGACAGTCATGATCACGACCGACAACGTCTCGTCTGGTCCCCGTCCCGTCCGCGCTGCGCGCGGCAGCGAAATCTCTTGCAAGGGTTGGCAACAGGAGGCTGCCCTTCGCATGCTGATGAACAATTTGGACCCCGAGGTCGCGGAACATCCCGACGATCTCGTCGTCTACGGCGGCACGGGGAGAGCCGCGCGCAGCTGGGAGGCGTTCGACGCGATCGTTCGCACTCTGCGGTCCCTGGAGGATGACGAGACCATGCTGGTGCAGTCCGGAAAGCCGGTCGGCGTGTTCCGTACGAACGTCTGGGCTCCCCGTGTGCTGCTGGCGAATTCCAACCTGGTCGGCGACTGGGCCAACTGGGAGGAGTTCCGCAAGCTGGAAGCCGAAGGCCTGATGATGTACGGCCAGATGACCGCAGGGTCGTGGATCTACATCGGCACACAGGGAATCCTGCAGGGCACGTTCGAGACATTCGGCGCCGTCGCGCGCAAGAGGTTCGGGGGCACGCTGGCCGGAACGATCACCCTCACCGCGGGCGTCGGTGGGATGGGCGGTGCCCAGCCGCTCGCCGTCACCATGAATGAGGGCGTGGCGATCTGCGTCGATTGCGACGAGAGCCGAATCGACCGCCGTATCGCGCATCGTTACCTCGACACCAAGGCCGACAGCCTCGACGACGCGCTGAAGATGGCGATCGACGCTCGTGATGCCAAGCGGCCCTTGTCGATCGGTTTGGTCGGCAACGCCGCGGAGGTTTATCCCGAACTGCTCGAGCGGGAAGCCCCGATGGACATCGTCACCGACCAGACCTCGGCGCACGATCCGCTGTCGTACCTGCCGCTCGGCATCGAGTTCGAAGACATGAAGAAGATGGCCGAGAAGGATGCCGCCTACTTCACCGAGCAGGCGCAGCTGTCGATGGCCAAGCAGGTCAAGGCCATGGTCGGGTTCATGGATCGCGGTGCGGAGGTGTTCGACTACGGCAACTCGATCCGTGACGAGGCCCGAAAGGCAGGATACGACCGGGCATTCGCGTTCCCGGGCTTCGTTCCCGCATACATCCGTCCCCAGTTCGAGGAAGGCCTCGGGCCGTTCCGCTGGGCGGCGCTGTCGGGGGATCCCAAGGACATCGCGGCCACGGACCGGGCGATCTTGGAACTGTTCCCCGAGAACGCACACCTGCGTCGCTGGATCACGATGGCGGGGGAGAAGGTCGCGTTCGAAGGACTGCCCGCCCGCATCTGCTGGCTCGGATACGGTGAGCGGCACCGCGCCGGTCTGAAGTTCAACGAGATGGTCGCCTCCGGTGAACTGTCCGCGCCGATCGTCATCGGGCGGGACCACCTCGACTCGGGTTCGGTCGCATCGCCCTACCGCGAGACCGAGTCGATGCTGGACGGATCCGACGCAATCGCTGACTGGCCGCTGCTCAACGCCTTGCTCAACACGGCATCCGGCGCATCCTGGGTGTCGATCCACCACGGCGGCGGGGTGGGCATGGGCCGCTCCATCCACGCCGGCCAGGTGTGCGTGGCCGACGGAACCGACCTGGCCGCGCAGAAGCTCTCGCGCGTCCTCGTCAACGACCCCGGCATGGGCGTCATCCGGCACGTCGACGCCGGATACGAGCATGCCGCAGAGGTGGCCGCTGAGCGGGGAGTCCGGATTCCCATGCAGGAGAACGTGTGACGGCGTTCGACACACTGTGGCCGACCATCCTTGAGGTCGGGCGAAACGCCGGAACCGGCGGGTATCGCCGGTTCGCGTGGTCCGATGCCGACCTGACGCTGCGCGAATGGTTCACCGGGTGCGCCGAAAGCCGCGGGATGGACGTCGAAGTCGATCGCAACGGCAACATGTGGGCGTGGTGGATGCCGCCCGGATGGACCGGAGACCCACGCGGCGCGTTCGTGACCGGCTCACATCTCGACTCGGTCCCGGACGGCGGCGCTTTCGACGGTCCGCTGGGCGTGGTGTCGGCGTTCTCGGCGATCGACATCGTGCGCGAACGCGGCGTGGTGCCGACGATTCCCGTTGCGGTGGTGGCATTTTCAGATGAGGAGGGGGCGCGGTTCGGAGTCGCCTGCGTCGGATCGCAGCTGTCGACCGGGGCCTTGAGCGCAGATCGGGCACGGGGACTACGTGACATCGACGGGATCACGCTCGCCGAGGCTCTCGCCCGGGTCGGGCGTGATCCACAGCACCTCGGCGAGGACCCGCACCTGGTCGATCGCGTCGGGGTATTCATCGAATTGCATGTGGAGCAGGGCCGCGCCCTGGACCTGGTGGACGCTCCGCTGGCAGTGGCGTCGGCGATCTGGCCACACGGGCGGTGGGAGTTCACGTTCGGCGGCGAAGCCAACCACGCCGGGTCGACGCGTCTCGTCGACCGTCGCGATCCCATGCTCGCCTTCGCGTCGTCGGTTCACTCCGCGCGGGCCGCGGCCGCTGCGCACGACGCCGTTGCGACCTTCGGCAAGGTCATCGTCGCACCCAACGGGGCCAACGCGATTCCCTCGGAGGTGCGTGCCTGGCTGGACGCCAGGGCGGCGGATGAGGCAACGCTGACGTCCCTGGTGGAGAACATCACGGCGGAGGCGCAGCGCCACGCCGCACTCGACTCTGTCAACCTCGACGTCATCGCCGAATCGATCACCCCGATAGTGCAGTTCCCGGAAGGGCCGCGCGCACGACTGACGAAGGCGCTCGGCAAGGCCGGCGACATCCCTGTGCTCCCGACCGCGGCGGGGCATGATGCCGGAATCCTGTCCGCGCTGGTGCCGACCGCGATGCTGTTCGTGCGCAACCCAACCGGTGTCTCCCACTCGCCCGCGGAGCACGCCGAGATGTCCGACTGCAATGCTGGTGCAGCGGCCCTCGCCGACGTCATGGCCGACTGGATCTCCTGATGAGCGACCTCGACTCCGCGACCTGGTGGTGCGAACGCGCGTGGTTCGGCGGGGACACCGTCGACGCCGGAGTTTCGATCACCGTGGACGACGGCCGGATCACGTCGATCCGTACCACCGCCGCACCCGATCCCGGTTCGCGGCGCCTGTACGGCCTGGTGATTCCGGGCATCGCCAATGCCCACTCGCACGCCTTTCACCGGGCATTGCGCGGTCGCACGCAACGCGATCGGGGATCGTTCTGGACCTGGCGTGACTTGATGTACCGGGCCGCGGATCGGCTGGATCCTGACCGCTATCGGGCGCTGGCCCGAGCGGTTTACGCCGAGATGGCGATGGCGGGCATCACCTCGGTGGGTGAGTTCCACTATCTGCATCACGACGTCGGCGGCCGGCTGTATGCCGACCCGAACGCCATGGGGCACGCCCTGATCGACGGTGCCGCAGACGCCGGTGTGCGCCTGACACTGCTCGATACCTGCTATCTCAGCTCGGCTCCCAACGGAGCACCACTCGACGATGGACCTCAACAACGCTTCGGCGACGGCAGTGCTGCGAGTTGGGCAGAGCGCGTCGAGGCGCTGCACCAGCAGACCCACGCGACTCCAGGCGTTCTCGTCGCCGCGGCCCTGCACTCGGTGCGCGGTGTCCCGATCGGCCAGATGCCTTCGGTGGTGGAATGGGCGGACAGTCATGAAAGTCCGTTACATGTCCACTCATCCGAGCAGAAGGCTGAGATCGATCAGTGTCTCGCCGCGTACGGGCGCACACCGACGGCAGTCCTGCGCGACGCGGGTGTCCTCGGCCCGCGCACGACCGCGGTGCATGCAACCCACCTGACCCGCGAAGACATCGATGACCTCGACCGGACGCACACGGGCGTGTGTTTCTGCCCGACGACGGAGCGAGATCTGGGCGACGGCATCGGTCCTGCGCCGGCGCTTCTCGACGCGAACGGATTGTTCAGCCTGGGCTCCGACAGTCACGCCGTGATCGACATGTTCGAGGAGGCGCGTGCCGTTGAACTCGACGAGCGCCTCGCTCGCGAGGAGCGCGGCATCATCGGAGCATCAAAGCTGTTGCACGCGGCCACCGCCGGTGGTCAACACGCACTCGGATGGGCGGACGCCGGACAGTTCACGGTGGGGGCGCGCGCGGACCTCGTGGCGGTGGACCTGAACTCCGTACGCACCGCGGGGGGCGACGCGTCAGCGGAAACGGTCGTGTTCTCGGCCTCTGCAAGTGATGTCACCGATGTGGTTATCGATGGTCGCGTCGTGGTGGCCGACCGCAGGCACGCGCGTGTTGATGTCGGTCGCCGAATTGGGGTCCACGATCTCCGAACTGATGGGGATCCGGCCAGAAGTGTTGCGGGCCAACCCATGAGCACGCTGTATGCGGGTATCGGCGAACTGGTCACTAATGATCCGGCCCAGGGCGACGGCAGTGCGCTCGGCATCGTCGATGACGGCGCTGTAGTCGTCGAGGGAGACTCGATCGCATGGGTTGGTCGTCGGGGCGACGCACCCGCGGCCGATGCACGTGTGGACTGGGGCGGCTCGAGCGTCTTTCCCGGCTTCGTCGACAGCCATGCACATCTGGTGTTCGCGGGCGAACGTTCCGCGGAGTTCGCCGCCCGGATGAGCGGCGAACCGTATGCAGCCGGCGGAATCGCGACAACCGTTGCGTCCACGCGCGCCGCCGACAACTCGACATTGACCGCGGGCGTCAAGCGTTTGGCCGACGAACTGCTCCGAGCGGGTGTGACGACTTTCGAAACCAAGAGTGGGTATGGCCTCACTGTCGACGATGAGGCGCGGTCTCTGGGCGTGGCACGGCAATTTACCAGCGAGACGACGTTTCTCGGTGCCCACGTCGTGCCCACTGAGTTCCGTAAAGACCGTGCGGGCTATATCGATCTGGTCATTGGACCGATGCTCACCGCGTGTACTCCGCTCGCACGATGGATCGATGTGTTCTGCGACCGTGGAGCGTTCGACGTCGACGAGACCCGCGCCATCCTCACCGCGGGGATCGCCGCAGGCCTGCAGGCGCGAGTGCACGCCGGGCAGCTCGGCCCCAGCGCGGGGATACAACTGGCGGTGGAGCTGGGGGCGGCATCGGTGGATCACTGCACGTACGCGACCGATGATGACATCGACGCGCTGGCCTCAGGGTCCACGGTTGCAACGCTTCTGCCCGGGGCCGAGTTCTCCACGCGGGCGCAATGGCCCGATGTACGTCGGATGATCGCCGCCGGCGTGACCGTCGCGCTCGCAACCGATTGCAACCCGGGCAGTTCGTTCACCACCAACATGCCGTTCTGCATCGCCGTGGCCGTCAGAGACATGAAATTCACTCCGGCGCAGGCCTTGTGGTCGGCGACCGCCGGCGGTGCCGCCGCGCTTCGACGAGATGATGTCGGAGCCCTCGCCGCGGGCAAGCGCGCAGACTTCGTGCGCGTTGATGCGCCCTCGTATGTCCATCTGGCTTATCGGCCGGGTGTGCCGCTTGTGCGCGACGTCGTGCGCGGAGGACAGCTGAATCCGCGATAGCGCTAGAACACTTGGGATTCGAGCCTGCGCAGGTGCTCTCGCGGCGGTCCCAGCAGTTGCGCGCTCGCGTGCGCGCGCTTGAAGTACAGCTGGATGTCGTGCTCCCAGGTGATCGCGATGCCGCCGTGCATCTGCACGGCCTCGGCGGCCACCTTGGTGAAGGCTTCGCTGGCGGCCACCCGGGCCAGCGCGGCCGAAGTCGCCGACGGTTCGGCGATGGCGTCGTTCACCACGGCGCGTGCCGACTGCACCGCTACGTACAGGTCGGCCATCCGGTGCTTGAGCGCCTGGAAGCTGCCGATCGGGCGGCCGAATTGGACGCGGTCCTTGGTGTATTCGACGGTCAGGTCGAGACACTTCGCCGCCGCGCCGATCTGCTCGGCGGCTACCAGGATCGCAGCCGTATCGGCCAGCCCAGGATCGGCGCCGACGGCTTCGGTGTCCTTCGGCGCGATGCGGGCCAACGGCCGGGTCAGGTCCATGGTGTCGACGTGCGTCGCCGTGAACGTGGTCCAGCGCGTCAGTGTCTTGCCATCGGTGGCGACGACGACATCCGCGACGGCGCCGTTGACCACATAGTCGGCATCGAAGACCACCGCGCCGATCGCGGCACCTTCGGCCAGCTTCTCGATCGCACCGGAATCGGGTTCATCTGCGGCGAGCATCGCGAGCTCGGCGAGCGTCGTGCCCAGAAGCGGCGTCGGCACCAGGGCCTTGCCCAGTTCCTCGAGGACGACGGCGGCGTCGGCGAGCTCGCCACCGGCACCGCCCATCTCCTCGGGCACCACCAGCGCGGCCGCACCGACCTGCTCGCACAACAGCTTCCACAGCGACTCGTCGTAGCCGTGCTCCGACTCGATCGCCTCGCGCACCGCGCCCGGTGACGCGTGCTTTTCGACCAGCGCCGCGACCGTATCGCGCAGCAGCTCCCGTTCCTCACTCATCACAAGGCCTCCAATACCCGGTGCCGGTGCCAGGCGGGGGATCCCCATGCAGATCGCAGCGCCTGCACCCGCAACAGCAACAGCGAAAGGTCGTGCTCCTGCGTGAAGCCGATGGCGCCGTGCGTCTGGAGCGACGAGCGCGCCGACAGTAGGGCGGCGTCGGCGGCGGCGACCAACGCGGCGCTGACATCGCGTGCGGTGTCAGCGGATTCGTCACCCACCGACAACGCCGCGCCGTAGACCAACGGTCTTGCCAATTCGACGGCGATGTAGACGTCGGCGAGCTTGTGCTTGATCGCTTGGTAGGAGCCGATGGTTCTGCCGAACTGACTTCGTTGCTTGGCGTAGTCCACTGAGGCATCAAGCATTGCCTGGCCCGCACCGACCAACTGCGCGGCGGTCGCAAGCACACCGAACTCGAAAGCTCTTGCGGTGTCGGCCTTCTGCGCATCACCCGATGCCGTCGCATCGAACAGCTTGCGTGCCGGGTCGACGGATTCGTGCGGGTCGCCTGCGGTGCCGTCGCGCACCTCACCGTCACCGGCGACCAGGATCACCCCGGCAGTGTCGGCGTCGACCGCCCGCGGCACGTGCGGCGGGATGGCGACCGTGGCGATCAGCTCACCGGCCGCGAGTGCACCGCAGCGCTCGTCGTCGGCCAGCAGCACCGGTGCCACCGCGACGGATTCCGTGACCGGGCCGGGGACACCCCAGTATCCGAGGCGTTCGGCGGCCACCACCAGGTCGACCGGGTGCGCATCGATGCCGTCGAACTTCTCCGGCACCACCAGCGCCGTAACGCCGAGGTCGGCCAGCGTCGACCAGACCTTGCGGCCCGGCCCGGCGTCGCCTGCCGCCCATGCCCGTACCGCCGCGGGCACGTCGGCGGCGGCCAGCGCCGCGTCGATGCTCGAAGCGAAGTCGCGCTGCTGTTCGTCGAGATCGAACTTCATTTGGTCTGTCCCTTGGGCTCGCGAGGCAGACCAAGGAGCCGCTCGGCGATGATGTTGCGTTGAATCTCATTGGTACCGGCATAGATCGGACCACCGAGCGCGAACATCAGCCCTTCCGCCCAGGAGTCTGCAAGTTCGGCGTCCGCCCCGCGCATGTCCAGCGCGGTCTGATGCAGAGCCACATCGAGGTCGGACCAGAACACCTTGGTCACCGACGACTCGGCGCCGAGCTCGCCCCCGCCGGCGAGGCGGGTGACGGTGCCGAACGTATGTAGCCGGTACGCCTGAGCCTTGATCCACGCGTCGGCGACCCGGTCGGTGAAGACCGGATCCGGGTTGGCCTTCCAGCGCTCGACGAGTCGCTCTGCCGGCGCGAGGAACCGCGCGGGGCTGCGCAACGACATCCCGCGCTCGTTGCTCGACGTGCTCATCGCTGCGCGCCACCCGTCGTGGACCTCGCCGATCACGTCGTCGTCTGCCACGAAGACGTCGTCGAGGAAGATCTCGCCGAACCCGGTGTCACCGCCGAGCTGTGCGATCGGCCGGACCGTGACGCCGTCGGCCTTCAGATCGAACATGAAGTAGGTGAGGCCTTTGTGGCGCTGGGCTTCGGGATCGGACCGGAACAGCCCGAATGCCCTCTCGCCGAACGGAGCCCGCGAGCTCCAGATCTTCTGCCCGTTGAGTTTCCAGCCGCCGTCGGTCCTGGTGGCCGTCGAACGCAGCGAGGCCAGGTCGCTGCCGGACTCCGGCTCAGACCAGGCCTGTGCCCAGATCTCCTCGCCGCTGGCCATCTTCGGCAGCACCCGGTCGAGCTGTTCGGTTGTGCCGTGCGCGAACAGCGTCGGCGCGAGCATCGAGGTGCCGTTGGCGCTGGCCCTGCCGGGCGCCCCGGCGCGGAAATACTCCTCCTCGTAGACCACCCACTGCAGCAGTGTGGCATCGCGGCCGCCGTACTTCTTCGGCCACGCGATCACCGACAGACCGGCGTCGAAAAGCACCTTGTCCCAACGCCGATGCTGTTCGAAGCCCTCAGCGGTGTCATAGGACTTGGTCGGGAAGTGATCCTTGTTCGCGGCGAGGAACTCGCGGACCTCCGCCCGGAAGTCCTCGGTCTCGCTGTCGAAAGCCAGGTCCATCAGAACTTCTCTCGCAATTGTGGTTTGACCACTTTGCCTCCCGGGTTACGCGGCAGCACGTCGAGGAACTTCACCGATCGCGGGGTCTTGAAATTCGCCAAATGCTCACGGGTGTAGGCGATCACGGCGTCCTCATCTAGCTCGGCATCGGGCAGCTTGACGATGAACGCCTTGCCGACCTCACCCAGCCGGTCATCGGGCACTCCGATCACCGCGGCCTCCGCGACGCCGTCCAGCCGCGCGAGCACCTGTTCGATCTCGGCGGGATAGACGTTGAATCCGCCACAGATGTACATGTCCTTGAGCCGGTCGGTGATCTTCAGATTCCCCGCTTCGTCGACCCGGCCGACGTCGCCGGTGTGCAGCCAGCCGTCGGCGTCGATGGTCTTGGCGGTCGCCTCGGGGTCGTCCAGATAGCCGAGCATCACGTTCGGTCCGCGCAGCAGCACCTCGCCTGCGCCGTCCTCGGCGGGGTCGTCGATCCGCAGCTCGAATTCGGCGATCGGGCGTCCGCAGGTGGTGGCGACGGTGACGGCGTCGTCGTCGGCGCGGCACATCGTGCCGAACCCGCTTCCCTCGGTCAGCCCGTACGCCGTCAGCACGATGTCGATGTCCAGCTCGGACTGCATCCGCTCGATCAGCACCACCGGGATCGTCGCCGCGCCGGTGACCGCGAACCGCAGGGAGCTCAGGTCGTAGTCGCCGCGCCTGGGGTGGTCGAGCAGCGTCTGATAGATCGTCGGCGGTCCCGGCAGCACCGTGATGCGATGCTCGGCCACCGCGGCCATCGCCTGCTCCGGATCGAACGTGAGCTGCGGGATCAGCGTCGCCCCGGTCTGCAGGCATGCCAGGATGCCGGCCTTGTAGCCGAAGTTGTGGAAGAACGGGTTGATGCACAGGTAGCGGTCGGCACTGGTGACCTGCCCGCACGCCGCCCACGCCGCGGGCGCGTCGAGCGACTGCCGGTGCGCGCACAGCGCGCCCTTGCTGCGGCCGGTGGTGCCGGAGGTGAACAGGATGTCGGAGACGTCGTCGGGCTGCACCGCGGCGGCCCGGGCATCCGCGGCGTCGAGATCGGTACCCCGCGCGACGAACTCGTCCCAGTTCCCGTCGTCCTTGTCGATCGGGACGCGCACGATGTGCCGCAGCTCCGGCAGGGCATCGCGATCCAGGTCGGCGGTCTTGTCCGCACCGAGGAACTCACCGGCCGCCACCAGCAGCGGCGCGCCGGTGCGGGCCAGCACGTCGGCGGCCTCGCCAGCCGTGTACCGGGTGTTCAGCGGGCACGACGACGCCGCCCGCATAGGTCGTGGCCAGGCAGGCCACCACCCAGTGCCAGGTGTTCGGCGACCAGATCGCGACCCGGTCGCCGGCGCCGACGCCCAGGTCGATCATCGCCGCGGCGGCGGTGCGGACCTCGTCGCGCAACTGCGCGAAGGTCAGCCGCCGGTCGTCGGTCACCAGCGCGTCGTGGTCGGAGAATTGGTCGGCAATCCGGTCCAGGACCTGCGGAATGGTCCTCGGCTGGGACCTTCCCGGGTCGCTTCGCTCCTGCCCACCGGGCGTCATCATCGATGCTCCTCTAACAAAGCAAGTGCTTGGTAGGTTAGCCTACAAGAGTGATAGAGGTCCAGGAGTTCCGGGCCGAGGTCCGTCAGTGGCTGGCCGACAATCTCGTCGG
This sequence comes from uncultured Actinomycetota bacterium, assembly GCA_963713225.1. Lineage (GTDB taxonomy): Bacteria > Actinomycetota > Actinomycetes > Mycobacteriales > Mycobacteriaceae > Mycobacterium. The sequence goes on from CAVQLB010000013.1 coordinate 597,569, forward strand.
CGAATACGCCGCGCTCAAGGGGCTCGGCGGGCCGGGTCGCGAGGACGAGGCGTTCGAAGAGCGACTGGCGTGGAACCGGCATTTGGCGGCCGCCGGCCTGACGTGTCTGGGCTGGCCGGAGGAGCACGGCGGCCGCGGGCTGTCCGTCGCGCACCGCGTCGCGTTCTACGAGGAATACGCAAAGGCCGACGCCCCCGACAAGGTGAACCACTTCGGCGAGGAATTGCTCGGTCCGACACTGATCGCGTACGGCACCCCGGAGCAGCAGAAGCGCTTCCTGCCCAAGATCCTCGACGTGACCGAGCTGTGGTGCCAGGGCTACTCGGAGCCCGGCGCCGGGAGCGACCTGGCGAATGTGTCGACCACCGCCGAACTCGACGGAGACCAGTGGGTGATCAACGGCCAGAAGGTGTGGACGTCGATGGCGCACCTGTCGCAGTGGTGCTTCGTGGTGGCCCGCACCGAGAAGGGCTCTAAACGCCATGCGGGCCTGTCCTACCTGCTGGTGCCGCTCGATCAGCCCGGCGTCGAGATCCGTCCGATCGTGCAGCTGACCGGAACGGCGGATTTCAACGAGGTGTTCTTCGACGATGCCCGCACCGACGCCGACCTCGTGGTCGGCCAGCCCGGTGACGGCTGGCGGGTCGCGATGGGGACGCTGACATTCGAGCGCGGGGTCTCGACGCTCGGCCAGCAGATCCGTTACGCGCGTGAGCTTTCCAATCTGGTGGAGGTGGCCAAGGAGACCGGCGCCGCCGACGACCCGCTGATCCGCGAGCGGCTGACCCGGTCGTGGGCGGGCCTGCAGACGATGCGGTCCTACGCGCTGGCGACCATGGACGTCGAGCAAGCCGGTCAGGACAACGTGTCAAAGCTGTTGTGGGCCAACTGGCATCGTGATCTGGGTGAGTTGGCGATGGACATCGTCGGTAAGGCCGGTCTGGTGGCGGAAGACGGCAAGTTCGACGAGTGGCAGCACCTCTACCTGTTCACCCGCGCCGACACCATCTACGGCGGCTCCAACGAGATCCAGCGCAACATCATCGCCGAGCGGGTGCTCGGCCTGCCCCGGGAGGTGAAGGGCGATGAGCCTTGGCGGCGGACGTGAGGAGCATCAGAGTCTAAGCACTGCCCCGAAAGAGATTGACGGCCACGGGTTGCTGACCGGGAAGGTCGTCCTGGTGACTGCCGCGGCGGGGACTGGCATCGGCTCGACGACCGCCCGCCGGGCGTTGGTCGAAGGCGCCGACGTCGTGGTATCCGACTATCACGAACGCCGGCTTGGCGAAACCCGGGACCAGTTGGCGGAACTCGGCCTCGGCCGGGTGGAAGCGGTGGTGTGCGACGTCACGTCCACCGAGGCGGTCGACGCGTTGATCGCACACACCGTCGAGCACGGATGGGTCGACTCGACGTGTTGGTGAACAACGCCGGCCTTGGCGGCCAGACACCGGTCGTCGACATGACCGACGACGAGTGGGACCGGGTGCTCAACGTGACGCTGACGTCGGTGATGCGAGCGACCCGGGCCGCGCTGCGGTACTTCCGCGACGCCGGCCACGGCGGCGTCATCGTCAACAACGCCAGCGTGCTCGGCTGGCGGGCGCAGCACTCGCAGTCGCACTACGCCGCGGCCAAGGCAGGCGTGATGGCGTTGACCCGCTGCAGCGCAATCGAAGCCGTCGAGTACGGGGTGCGGATCAACGCGGTGTCGCCCGAGCATCGCGCGGCACAAGTTTCTGGAGAAGACGAGCTCGCTCGGAGCTTCTGGACCGACTCTCCGAGGGAGAGGCGTTCGGCCGGGCGGCCGAGCCGTGGGAGGTCGCCGCCACGATTGCGTTCTTGGCCAGCGAGTACTCCAGTTACCTGACCGGAGAAGTGATTTCGGTTTCGAGTCAGCACCCATGACACAGCAGGCAGGCCCTCCATCGGTGAGCAGGCGCGACGAGCTTCTCGAGCTCGCCGCGACGATGTTCGCCGAACGCGGGCTACGGGCCACCACCGTGCGCGACATCGCCGACTCCGCGGGAATCCTGTCCGGCAGCCTGTACCACCACTTCGCTTCGAAGGAAGAGATGGTCGACGAGGTGCTGCGCGGCTTTCTCGACTGGCTCTTCGAGCGCTACCAGGAAATCGTCGCCACCGAGCCGAATCCTCTTGAGCGGCTCAAGGGCCTGTTCATGGCGTCGTTCGAGGCGATCGAGCATCGGCACGCGCAAGTGGTCATCTACCAGGACGAGGCGAAGCGACTGTCGGGGCAGGCGCGGTTCTCCTACGTGGAGGAGCGCAACAAAGAGCAACGCAAGATGTGGCTGGAACTGCTCAACCAGGGCGTCGACGACGGCTACTTCCGCCCCGACATCGACGTCGACCTGGTGTACCGGTTCATTCGCGACACCACATGGGTTTCGGTCCGCTGGTATCAGCCGGGCGGGCCGCTGACGGCCGAGCAGGTCGGCCGCCAGTATCTTTCGATCGTCCTCGGCGGCATCACCGCCACCGATGAGCGCTTGCGCGAAGAGAAATCAACCTCAGCACCAAAAGGAGAAAGTAATGCCCGAGGCGTACATCGTCGACGCTGTGCGGACCCCCGTCGGCAAGCGGAACGGATCACTGGCCGCCGTCCACCCGATCGACCTCGGGCGTGCACGCCTTCGAGGCATCTTCGACCGGGTTGACGTCGATCCGGCCGCGGTCGACGACGTCATCGTCGGTTGCGTCGACGCGCTTGGCGGCCAGGCGGGCAACATCGGCCGCAACGCGTGGCTTGCGGCGGGCTATCCCGAAGAGGTGCCGGGTGTAACCGTGGATCGTCAGTGCGGATCGAGCCAGCAGGCGATTTCCTTTGGCGCGCAAGCGATTCTCTCGGGTACGGCCGACATCATTCTGGCCGGCGGCATGCAGAACATGAGCCAGATCCCGATCGCGTCGGCGATGGTGGTCGGCAAGGAGTTCGGCTTCACCTCGCCGACGAACGAGTCGGAGAACTGGCGGCACCGATATGGCGACCAGGAGATCTCCCAGTTCCGGGGTGCAGAGTTGATCGCCGAGCGGTGGAACATCTCCCGCGAGGAGATGGAGCAGTTCGCGGTCACCAGCCACGAGCGGGCGTTCGCCGCGATCCGCGGCGGGCATTTCGACAACGAGATCATCGGGGTCGGCGACTTCCGCATCGACGAGGGTCCGCGCGAGTCGACGCTGGAGAAGTTGGCGACGCTCAAGCCACTGTCGGAGGGCAGCAGGTTGACTGCGGCGGTCGCGAGCCAGATCTCCGATGGCGCCAGTGCGGTGCTGCTGGCCTCCGAGCAGGCGGTCAAGGACCACAAACTCACCCCGCGGGCGCGCATTCACCACATCAGCGCGCGCGGCGCCGATCCGGTTCTCATGCTCACCGGCCCCATCCCCGCGACGCGGTACGCGCTCGAGAAGACCGGGCTGTCCATCGACGACATCGACACCGTCGAGATCAACGAGGCGTTCGCACCGGTGGTGCTCGCCTGGCTGAAAGAGATCAAGGCGGACCCCGAGAAGGTCAACCCGAACGGCGGCGCGATCGCGCTGGGTCATCCGTTGGGCGCCACCGGTGCCAAGCTCTTCGCCACCATGCTCAACGAACTCGAGCGCACCGGAGGCCGATACGGTTTGCAGACGATGTGCGAGGGCGGCGGCACCGCCAACGTCACCATCATCGAGCGGCTGTAGTCGACCTCGAAATAGCCTGCGCTACTGCGCGAGTGCGAGTCCACCCAGCGCGATGATCCAGCTGGCGAAGCTGCCGACGAGGAAATACTCGGTGACGTCGTCGATGCCGATGTTCCCGTTCTCGCGGGCCTTTTGGGCATTGATCTCGGGAAATCGGATGATGCTCTTGGCGGCGACGACGGCGGTGGCCGCGGCGAGCTGACCGGCCAGGCCAAGGCCCAGGATCAGCAAGCGCTCCATCGGGCCGAGCAGGCGGCCGCCCTTGAGCCGGTCCGAGGCCTGCGGCTGGCCCTCGGGTTTGACGGCGCCGACCGAGCTGAGCACCAGTCGCACCAACTGGTTGCCGGTGACGAATTGCAGCAGCACCGCTCCGAGGCTCATCAGCAGACGGTTCGGGCTGACGTCGCCGACCCCGGGTACCTCGACCCACGACACCCACCGCTCGACAAGGCCGCCAACGTCAGAGGCCCAGCCGGACAACACGATCAGCAACGTGAGCGCGATCCCGAACACCGCCAACGGCGCCCCCTGATGCTCGCCGGTGCGCTCTGCGCGGGCACACAGCACTACCCAGCCGCTGCCTGCCGCTGCGGCGATCGCCAGCAGCGGAAGGTCGCCAAGGTGCCACAGCCCCGACAGCACCGCGCATGCGACCACCACGGCGGGCGCGACCACCGCAGGCACCCACACTGCCCGGGTCAGGCGCCGGACCGCGTCGGCGATACCCATCGCGATGAGCATGGCCGCAACGGGCTCATGGCTCGACTCCCGCTCGCTCCGGTCCTCGCTCGTGCCTCGCTGCGATCCTCACTCGCGATCGTCTTCGCGGGCTCATGGCACGCTCCGCAGGTACCGGGACGCCACCACGATCAGGTCAAGGCCGTCGCGGCCAGAGCGCTGCGACACCGCCGAGGGGCTGATGCCTTCGGCGGCGGCGATGTCCTTCTTGGTCCGGTTGTTCAACAATGCCTTCACTATTCGGGTTGATCGGTCATCCAGTGATCCAAGCAGGTGGTCCCGACAAATCAGGGCGGCGTTGACCGCATCCATGTCGGCCCTGGCCTCGCCGGTGACCCGAAAGGACGTCCGCACCAGCGCCAGGCCGGGCTGGCGCTGAGCCGAAGCCGTCCATTCGATCGCCTCACGGGCAGCCCACCAGCCGGGGCCGTCCTGGATGCCTGCCGTCTCGTCCAGCATGGTCACCGCGCCCCAGCCGATGCCGAATCGCACATCGATCTCGGGCGCGACGGCCAACCGTAGCGACAGCGCCGCATCGATCGCCAGGCCGACACTCGTGAACGCGCCCTGGAATTCGTCGCCGACCGTGAACGCGGGCGGATCGACCGCGTCGTCGGCGACATCGCGAAGGGCGTCGTTGACCAACCGGTGCGCCGCCGCCCGGTCAGGGACGGTCCGGGAACCGACGACGTCCCCGATCAGGGTCGCCCGAGGGTCTGATGAAGCCTCAGTGTTCATTCTCGACATATGAAGAGTATAGCTTCATAGTAGGGGATTGAAGCTAGAGGCTTCACCATGGCGGCAGCGCTACTCGACGAGCGCCGACGCCGCCTGCAGGTGTTTGACGGCGTCCCCGACGATCGATTCGATCAGCTCGGCGCACGACGGCAAATCGGCGAGGATGCCAGCGACTTGCCCCGACGCCAGTACGCCTGCGTCGGTGTTGCCCTCGACAAGGCCGGCCTTCAACAGCATCGGGGTGTTGGCCGCCATCACCACCTGCGACCAGGTCAGCTCCTTGCCGTGCCGCATCTCAAGTCCGTCGCTGATCATCGACCGCCAGGTCATCTTCGACATCTTCTTGAACTTCTGCGCATTGCGCACCGCAGCGCCGAAACCGCGGAGGCGCGAACCGCTTTCCAACTTCTCGACCAGCCCGGTGCGGAGCACGCGATGCGGCATACCGTCCACGCGGGTGGACACCACCGTGCCGTCGAGGCCGGCCTCCAGGTACCTCTGCTTGACGGCTTCGGGCACGGTGGAGTCCGACGTCAACAGGAAACGGGTGCCCATGGCGACGCCCGCAGCACCGTAGGACAGCGCAGCGGCCAGACCGCGGCCGTCGAAGAACCCACCCGCGGCGATGACCGGCATTCCGGTGTCGGCGACGGCGTCGAGCACCGATGGCAGCAGCAGCGTCGTCGCGATCGGGCCGGTGTGGCCGCCGCCCTCACCACCCTGCACGATCACCGCATCGGCACCCCAACCCGCGACCTTCTTCGCGTGTTTGGCCAGGCCGACCGACGGAATGACCACCACGCCTGCGTCTTTCAGCTTGGCGATCAGGTCGGGCTTCGGGGCCAACGCGAACGATGCCACCTTCACGCCCTCGCGGATCAGGAGGTCGACACGGTCGTTCGCGTCACCGGCGTCTGCGCGGATGTTGATGCCGAACGGCTTGTCCGTCGCGGCCTTGACCTTGGTGACCGCGGTGGCCAGTTCGTCCAGCGTCATCGTCGCCGAGGCGAGGATGCCCAGTCCGCCTGCGTTCGACGTCGCCGACACCAGCCGTGCCCCGGCCACCCAACCCATGCCGGTCTGCACGACCGGATGCTCGATACCGACCAGCTCGGTGAGCGGGGTGCGTAGCTTGCTCATGCGCTAAACCTTGACTTCCTTGTCCCGCAGCGACTTCGGGTCGATGACCTCACGAAGCAGCCGCTGTTCGTCGGAGGTGGGCAGCCGCGTCGTGTCCGCCGAGTCCAGGCCGTTGACCTCGAAGGCGGTGTTCTCGGCGACCTGATCCGGCTCGATGCCGGGATGCAGCGACAGCGCCCGCATGGTGTGGTCGGGGCCGTTGAAGTCGAACACCCCGAGGTTGGACACCACCCGGTACACGTTGACGAACCGGTACGCGGGGTTGTCGGGATCGACCTTGTCCCAACCGATTCCGGACACGATGTCGACGCTGTCGCAGAACACCCGCTTGGAGTGGTTCCCGACCCAGTAGCTGGTGGCATGGTTGATGGTGTTGCCCGGCGCGCCTCGCACGCCGAACATCTGGCGGGTCGGGTGCTGGAGCGGACCGAACGCCGAGAGGTTCTGGTTGCCGAATCGGTCGATCTGGTTGGCGCCCATCACCACGTGGCGCCGACCCCAGGCCAGGGTCTCGAAGACACGGCCGAACGGCATCCAGCCCTCGATTGCCGCGGCGGCTCCGATCGCGGGGGTGTCGGCGATGAGCCGGGCCTCGCCGTCGCTGAGGACGATGTCCGGGGAGAACGTCAGCCGGGCCAGTCGGGCGCCGACCGACACGATCGTCGTCATCGGGCTGACCATGATTTCGCCCGCGTCGCGGAACAGTTCCGCACAGGCCACAGCGCACACTTCGGCGCGAGACACGGACATCATGTGGCTCCTTCCTCGAACTTGCGGACTGCGGCTTGGTAGTCGGCTTCGCTACCCGACAGGTAGGTGTCGACGAACTGTTTCCATGTCTCGTCGGAAGCCGCCGCTTCGGCGTAGTGGCGCTGGAACTTCTCGTCGCGCTTGTAGTCCGGCTCCGCCGTGGTGAAGTGCGCACCGTTGGGTGCCTCGATGACGCTGTCCACCATCATCCTGTTGATCAACAGTGCCTGCGGCGGAACGGCTTTCACCAGCTCGTCGGTGGGCACCACCCGCTCTACGGACAGGAAGCGCCGGTCCGCGGCCATCAGGAACAGGTCGTCGAAATACGGGTCGATACCGGTGTAGGCCGCATTGCCGCGTTCGTCACCGAGGTTCAGATGCACGAACGCCGCGTCGAGGTTCAGCGCGGGCATCGCGACGAGCTCCTCATAGCCACCGTCGGTGGGGTAGGGCGACGTCACGGTCTTGAGCTCATCGCCCCAGAAAGCGCGCACATCGCTGCCAAGGCCCGCTCGGATCGGCAGGAACGGAAGTCGTTGCGCCGCAGCCTGCAACCCGCATCTGAGCATGCCCTCGTCCATCTCGCGCGACTCGATCGAGCCGCTGGTGCGAGCCTTGGCGAACCATGGGTCGTAGAACGGGGCGGAGTCCAGCGACACGAAGCCGTAGTAGACCCGCTTCACCTTGCCCGCCGAGCAGAGCAGCCCGATATCCGGCCCGCCGTAAGTGACGATGGTGAGGTCGGTGACATCGGTGCGCAGCAGGGCCCGGACGAACGCCATCGGCTTGCGCCGCGACCCCCAGCCGCCGATGCCGACGGTCATGCCGCTCTCTACCGAGGAGACCGCCTCGTCGAGAGTGGTCCGCTTATCGGTCATGCCTTGTCCTTCTTCGAGGTCCCCGCGAACGCGTCACGGTGCTCGTCGGAGACGCCTGCCAGGTTCAGCTCGAACGTAAAGCCTTGCTCCATCCGGTAACTCGAGTTGACCCGCTGGACGTCGATGAGGTTCAGCGCCTCCTTGGCCGCCCGGATGACCCTGGTGTCCTTCGACGCGATGTCGCGGGCCACTCGCAGCGCCGCCTCGTCGAGGTCGGCGCGCGGGACCACCTCATGCACGGACCCGAAGTGGTGCAGGGTGGCCGCGTCGACGGTGGCGGCGGTGAAGAACAGCCGCCGCATCATGTGCTGCGGCACCAGTCGCGAGAGGTGGGTGGCCGCGCCGAGTGCGCCGCGCTCCACTTCGGGGAGACCGAACGTCGCGTCGTCGGAGGCGACGATGACGTCGGCGTTGCCGACCAGGCCTATGCCGCCGCCGACGCAGAATCCGTTGACGGCGGCGACGACGGGCACCTCGCACTCATAGACCGCCCGGAACGCGTGAAAACAGCCGCGGTTGGCGTCGATGAGTGCGGTGAAGCCCTCGGTGTTCTGCATCTCTTTGATGTCCACACCGGCGTTGAAGCCACGGCCTTCGGCGCGCAGGATCACCACGTGGGTGCTGTGGTCGCGGCCCGCGGCGGTGATGGCGTCGCCGAGTTCGAACCAACCCCGCGACGGGATGGCGTTGACCTTCGGATAGTCGACGGTGACCGAGACGATGCCCGGCTCCACGGTCTTGGTGGTGATAGTCATCGCTGACTCCTGGTTTCCCCTGGGCGGCTACCTAAGCAAGCACTTGCTTGGTACGCTAGCACAGTGACTGACGACCCTGACAGTGGTATCCACCTGCAACTGAGCGGTCGAATCGTCCTTGTGACCGGCGGTGTACGAGGGGTCGGTGCCGGAATCAGTGCCGTCTTCGCCGGGCAAGGGGCCACTGTCGTGACGTGTGCCCGGCGTCCGGTCGACGGCTCGCCCTACGAGTTCCACTCCTGCGACGTGCGCGACGACGATTCGGTCAAGGCGCTGATCGACGCGATCGTCGATGAGCACGGCAGGCTCGATGTGGTCGTCAACAACGCGGGCGGATCGCCGTACGTGCTCGCCGCGGATGCGTCGGCCAAGTTCAGCACCAAGATCATCGAGCTCAACCTGCTTGGGCCACTCTCGGTGTCGACTCATGCCAACACTGTGATGCAGAACCAGGACAGCGGAGGCGTGATCGTCAACATCGCGAGCGTCAGTGGCAGGCGTCCCACGCCCGGTACCGTCGCCTACGGTGCCGCCAAGGCCGGCCTGGAGAACATCACCAGCACGCTCGCCGTCGAATGGGCGCCGAAGGTGCGGGTGAACTCGGTTGTCGTCGGCATGGTGGAGACCGAACAGTCCGAATTGTTCTACGGTGACGCCGATTCCATCGCTGCCATTTCGAAGAATGTGCCGCTTGGCAGGCTCGCGAAGCCCGCCGACGTGGGCTGGGCAGCGGCCTTCCTCGCGTCGGATGCGGCGTCCTACATCAGCGGCGCATCGCTCGAGGTGCATGGCGGCGGCGAACCACCGCATTACCTGGCCACCACGAGTGCTGACATCAAATAATCAAGGAGACAACGGATTATGACATTGCTCGACGGTCGCGTGGTCATCGTGACAGGAGCCGGTGGCGGCATCGGGCGCGCGCACGCGCTGGCCTTCGCCGCCGAAGGGGCGCGCGTCGTGGTGAACGATATCGGCGTCGGCCTCGACGGCTCACCGGCCGGTGGCGGCAGCGCCGCGCAGGGCGTCGTCGACGAGATCACCTCTGCCGGTGGCGAAGCCGTCACCAGCGGCGCGAACGTCGCCGACTGGGCGCAGGCCGAGGGCCTGATCCAGACCGCCGTCGACACCTTCGGCGGCCTCGACGTCCTGGTCAACAACGCAGGCATCGTCCGCGACCGGATGTTCGCGAACACCAGTGAAGAGGAGTTCGACGCCGTGATCGCCGTGCACCTCAAGGGGCACTTCGCGACCATGCGGCACGCCGCCGCGTACTGGCGCGCGCAGTCCAAGGCAGGCAACACCCCCGACGCGCGCATCATCAACACCAGTTCCGGCGCGGGTCTGCAGGGCAGCGTCGGGCAGGCGAACTACAGCGCCGCGAAGGCAGGCATCGCCGCCATGACGCTGGTCGCCTCCGCCGAGATGGGCCGCTACGGGGTCACCGTCAACGCGATCGCCCCGTCCGCGCGCACCCGCATGACCGAGACGGTCTTCGCCGACATGATGTCGACCCAGGACAACGAGTTCGACGCCATGGCACCGGAAAACATCTCGCCGCTGGTGGTGTGGCTGGGCAGCGCCGAGTCACGCGACGTCACCGGCAGGATGTTCGAGGTCGAGGGCGGCATCGTCCGCGTCGCCGAGGGCTGGGCGCACGGACCCGAGGTAGACAAGGGTGCTCGATGGGATCCCGCGGAACTGGGTCCCGTGGTGGCCGAGCTCCTCGCAAAGGGCCGGCCACCGGTGCCGGTGTTCGGCGCCTGACCCCTAACCCGCCGAACAAGGTTTGAAATGTCGTTCTTCGGGTCATCATGATCAAGTGAGACGGGTCACATTGCCGATCCTTGTCGGCGCAATGTTGGTGTTGGCAGCGTGTGGTGGACAGCGGGGCGGTGACGGCGCCGAAGCGGCCCAAGAACCGACGACCTGCACGGTTGAGTCCGATGCCCGCTTGAGCATCGCGACCGGAAACACCACCGGGGTCTACTACAGTCTCGGCGGCGCCTACGCCGAGGTGATCAGCAAGGCGAGCGACGGAAAGCTGAAGGCCACCGCGGCAGAAACATCGGCATCGCTGCAGAACATTCAGCAGTTGGTGGCAGGCACGCATCAGGTCGCCTTCTCACTCGCCGACACCGCGGCCGACGCCGCGGAAGGCAAGGAGTCGTTCGACGAGCCGCAGCCGATCGCGGCGCTCGCCCGGCTGTATCCCAACTACACCCAGGTCATCGCCCGCTCCAATGCCGGCATCAACTCGATCGCCGACATGCGCGGCAAGAGGGTGTCCACCGGAGCGCCTAATTCCGGGACCGAGGTGATCGCCAACCGGATGCTGCAGGCGGGCGGACTCGACCCGGCCAAAGACATCCAGGCGCAGCGCACCGAGCTCGGCAAGACCGTCGAGGGCATGAAGGACGGTTCGATCGACGCGATGTTCTGGTCGGGTGGCTTGCCCACCAGTGGCATCACCGACCTCTTCACCAGCCAGCGCGAGAACGTCAAATTGCTCGACGTCACCAGCACCCTCGACAAGCTGAAAGAGATCAATCCCATCTACGAGCGCGGCGTCATCCCGGCGAGCACGTATAAGACACCGGAAGATGTGGCGACGGTGGTGGTGCCGAATCTTCTTCTGGTGAACGAAGATATGGACGGCAACACTGCCTGCGTGCTGACCAAGGCGCTGTTCGACAACAAGGCAGAGCTGGTCAAGGTGAACAAGGCCGCCGAGGACATCAGCCTGGACACGGCACGTCAGACCGACCCGGTGCCGTTGCACCCGGGTGCCAAGAAGGCACTCGACGAACTCGGCGCGAAGAGCTGACCGAGCGCGAAGACGACGACGGCCGGCCCGACCCGGCCGAAGGCACCGCGACCGCTACCGCTACCACCACGGCGGCCGCGGCTGCCTACGAAGAAGAAAAGCCCGCCCGCGAGCTGACCGGGTGGGTGGGCCACGCGGTCACGGCCGTCTGCGTGCTGATCGGCCTCGCCGCGATCTATCAGGTGTTCTTCCCGCTGGCGCAGGGCAACCAGGTTTCGCTGATCTACTTCCTGGCGGCGGTGCTGCCGCTGACCCTCCTGTGCTATCGGTCCGGTGTGCGGTTCCGCCGGAAGGCAACGGAGTCCGACGCATCCGACGAGCAGGACGAGCAGGCGGTGCCCGCAGGTAACCCGACGCTCGTGGACTGGCTGCTTGCCGCGATCGCGTTGGTGGCCTGCCTGTACCCGGTACTGCCCTTCGAAATCGCCGGTGGCGGCGGGGGTTTCGATGAATTCCTCAGCCGGCAGGGCACCCCTGCGATGATCGACGTCGTCGTCGGGACGATCGTGCTGCTGCTGGTGCTTGAGGCATGCCGGCGCACCACCGGCGTGGCGCTGCCGATCGTCTGCCTGGTCGCGCTGGCCTACGCCTACTACGGCGGCTACCTGCCGCAGGACGCGGCGATCGCGCATGCCGGTGTGAATTGGGACCAGATCATCAGCGCCTCGTTCATCCAGTCGACCGGCCTTTACGGCGTGCCCCTCGACGTGGCGGCCACCTACATCGTGCTGTTCACGATTTACGGTGCGGTGCTTGACGCGTCGGGCGCCAGCAAGTTCTTCATCGACCTGTCTCTTGCTGCGTTCCGGCGGTCGAGGGCCGCGCCCGGCCGGACCGTGACACTGGCCGGGTTCCTGCTCGGCTCCGTATCGGGGTCGGGGACGGCAACCACCGTCAGCCTGGGGTCGGTGACCTGGCCCATCCTGCGCCGCGCCGGCTACCCGAAGGAGAACGCGGGCGGAATGCTGGCGGCCGCGGGCATCGGTGCGATCCTTTCGCCGCCAACGCTCGGCGCTGCCGCGTTCATCATCGCGGAGTACCTCGGTGTGCCGTACCTGACCGTGCTTGTTTGGGCGATCGTGCCGACGATCCTGTACTACCTGGGCATCCTGCTTGCCGTCGAGATCGACGCCAGGCGGTACGGCACGCGCGAAGTGGAGATCAGCGAGCAGTCGGGCTGGCGGCTCCTTGGCAGGTTCGGATACCACCTGCTTTCGCTGCTGCTGATCGTGGTCTTCCTCGCGATGGACATCTCGGCGGTGCGTGCCGTGGTGTTCGCAACGTTCATCCAGATCGCGCTGTCCTTCCTGGACCGGGAACACCGCCTGACACCGGTCAGGCTCTACCGGGCGCTGGGCACCGGCGTCAGGGGTGTACTTGCCGTAGCCACCGTGTGTGCCGCCGCGGGCGTCATCGCCGCGATGATCACCCGAACCGGGCTTGGTCTGCAGCTGAACTCGATTCTCGTCAATACAGCCCGGGGTATCACCGAAAACCCCGCTCTCGTACTCGTTTTCACCGCGGTGTTCGCCGCGTTGGCGGTGGCGGTGCTCGGGCTCGCTGTGCCTGTTACCGCCTCGTTCGTGATCAGCTGGGTGGTCGTCGGTCCTGCCTTGCAGGACCTGGGCGTCGCCGCTCCGGCGGTGGCCATGTTCGTCTTCTACTTCGCGGTGCTGTCGGAGGTGACCCCGCCGACAGCACTGGCATCCGTCGCCGCATCGGCGATCACCGGTGGCCGGGTGATGGCCACCATGATGCAGACGTGGAAGTACACGCTGCCCGCGTTCCTGGTGCCGTTCGCCTTCGTACTGACCGACAACGGTGAAGGCCTGCTCGGACTGAAGTCGATCGGCGACATGGCTTGGACGGCAGTGGTTTCCGCAGTCGGAGTCGCCGCACTCGCGGTCGTCACCGGCGGCTGGTTGATCCGCAGGGCGGGTTGGCCGGAACGGGTGCTGTGTGCGCCGGCCGCTGCGTTGCTGTTGTACCTGCACCCGACGACGATCATCATCGGTGCGGCCCTGCTCGCGGTCGCGATCGCGGTGAACCTGGTGTTGCGGCGCAGCGCGGCGCCCACGGCCGCACCTGTTTCTTAGGACCGGGTCTGTCCGGTATCACCGACAGACTTGAGGGCATGGACAGCACAGAAACCATCACTGCATTTCGCATCGCGATTCCAGACGCGCAGCTCGACGATCTGCACGACCGGCTGCGCCGCACCCGCTTTCCCGCGCCGTTGCCCGCCGACGGGTGGGATACCGGCGTTCCGGTGTCGTACTTGAAAGAACTCGTCACTTACTGGGACCGCGCTTACGACTGGCGGGCGGCCGAGGCCGAACTGAACCAGCTGCCCCAATTCACCACCGAGATTGACGGTACGACCATCCACTTCCTGCACGTGCGTTCACCCGAGCCGGACGCACAGCCACTCATCCTCACCCATGGGTGGCCGGGCTCCTTTGTGGAGTTCCTCGACGTGCTTGGGCCACTGACTGATCCGGGAAGCCACGGTGGCGACCCCGCCGATGCGTTTGAGCTCGTCATTCCCAGCCTGCCCGGCTTTGGGTTCTCTGGCCCGGTACCCGACGCCGGGTTGGGATGTCGACCGGATTGCGCGAGCATGGCTCGAGCTGATGACCCGGCTGGGCTATCACCGGTTCGGCGTGCAAGGAGGAGATATCGGTGCCAGCGTGTCGCCCGCAGTCGGGCGCGCCGCACCGGAGCGGGTCATCGGGGTGCACGTCAACGGCAGCATCGGGATGCCGACCGGCGAGCTCAGCGAGGACGAACTCGCGTCGATGACCGAGCTCGAACGCGACCGGGCGGAACGCGTCCAGAAGTTCATGCGGGACGAGTTCGGTTACATCGCGATTCAGTCCACGCGATCGCAGACCATCGGCGCAGCGCTGGTTGACTCCCCTGTAGGCCAGCTCGCCTGGATCGTGGACAAATTCCGCGCCTGGACACACCCGCCGGACAGCCTGCCGGATGCGATCGTCGGTCGCGATCGGCTGCTGACCAACGTCATGATCTATTGGCTTACCGGTACGGCTGGCTCGGCGGCGTATGTCGGCTATGCCCAAGCCTCGTGGGGGCCACCCCCTCAGTCCTCGGGCGTGCCGACCGGCGCCATCATGTTCGCTCACGACGTCGGTATCCGTCGCCTCGCCGAACGGACCAACAACATCACCGCCTGGACCGACATCCAGGATCGGGGAGGACACTTCGCCGCTCTCGAGGAACCACAGCTGCTCACCGAAGACATCCGCACCTTCTTCCGCGATTTGCGATAGCCCGAAGCGCTGACTACTTCTTGAGGCGTCGGCTTCCGCCGTGCCAATCCTCTTTCTTGCCAACCGATTCGGTGTCGACGCCGAAACTGGCCAGCTGAGGACGTTCGCGGAGACTGCGCTTGAGCTCGGCGAAGCCGCCGAACTCGGCAAGACCGATCACGTGATCCCACAGCCGGCCCGCATCTTCGGTGCTCGGCAGTCGGCTGATCACCGGGCCGAAGAACGCCGTGCCGTCCGGCGGCTGGAAGTGCAGAATCGGAGTGCCGACGTCACGCCCCGTCAACGCGAGCGCCTCGTCGGTCTCCGCGCGGATCTCGTCATCGAGCGACGTGTCGTCCAGCGCGTCCGCCAGGTCGGTGGGCAGTCCGGCGCTGCGCAACAGCGGTTCCAGCACGCGCCGTGCGCCCTGATCCGCCCCGGACAGCGGGTCGATCTCGCGCGATGTGTCGAAAATTCGGGCGCCGATCGCCGCGTAGAGCGGGCCGACGGCGGCCCGGCCGTGCTCTGCGCGAGTGCGCGCGGCGACTCGCAACAGCCGCAGCCCAGCGGTGTGCCCGGCCTCGTATTCCGGCGGGAAGTGGGCGTCATAGTCGATGTGCGCGTTGAGAATTCGCAGCGAGATGAACCGCCAGTCCACTCGGTACTCGCGCTGTTCGGCGACGATACGTACCCACTTGCTGGTCATCCAGGCGAACGGGCACACCGGATCGAAGTAGAAGTGCAGGTCGCTGTGGGGGTTGGCCATGAGGCCGATCCTAGGAGGAGGTCAGGAACGGGCGGACGATCGCCCGGATGTGATGGATCTGGCCGTCCTCGGCGGGGATCACGAACGTCTCGTCGACATGGGCGCCTACCCGCCTGCCGGCGAGCGAGGGCTTGGTGACCAGGTCGAAGCGAGCGCGGACCCGGTCACCGTCAACAGTGAACTCCCGCGTCGTCGCCGACTCGATGACGCGGTATTGCGGGCCGCCATTGAGGCTGCGCCGCAAGTGGTTTCCCGAGAATCCCGTCTTGAGCCCGAACTCGATGCGAGTGCAGTCCGGGGCGAACGGGACAGCGCTCGCATCGTGACTCACCAGCGCGTCGATGTACGCCCGGGCGGCCGCGATGCGCTCCTCTTCCGTGAAGACGCGGGTCTCGACCACTACAGCCGCTCGATGATGGTGCCGGTGGACAGCGCACCGCCCGCGCACATCGTGATCAGTGCGGTGCTCTGGTCGGTGCGCTCCAATTCGTGCAGCGCGGTGGTGATCAGCCGGCTGCCGGTGCTGCCGACCGGATGGCCGAGCGCGATCGCGCCGCCGTTCACGTTGACCTTGTCCATATCCGGGTTGTGTACCCGGGCCCAGGACAGCACGACGGACGCGAAGGCCTCGTTGATCTCGGTGATGTCGATGTCGCCCATCTTCATGCCGGCCTTCTCCAGCACCTTGGCCGTGGACTGCACCGGGCCGTCGAGGTGGTAGTACGGCTCCGCGCCGACCAGCGCCTGGCTGATGATCCGCGCCCGCGGGCGAAGCCCGAGCGCCTTGGCCTTGTCCTCGTCCATCCACAGCACGGCCGCGGCACCGTCGGATATCTGCGACGACGTTCCTGCGGTGTGGATACCGCCGTCGATCACGGGCTTCAGCCCCGCGAGGCCCTCCAGGGTGGTATCCCGCAGCCCCTGGTCACGTGTCACGAATGCGCGTTCGGACGTCGGCTGCTTCTGCTCGTCGAGCACCGGCGCCTCGATCGGGCTGACCTCACGGTCGAACCGGCCTTCGGCCCAGGCCTGTTTCGCCTTACGCTGCGATTCGAAGCCCCATTCGTCGATGTCCTCGCGGGTGATACCTCGGCGCTGGGCGATCCGCTCGGCGGCGGTGAACTGGTCGGGCAGGTCGATGTCCCACGACTCCGGCCGCAGCACCGAGCGGTCGGGCCCTGCGTTGGCGCCGAGGCCGACCGCGCTCATCGCCTCGATGCCGCACGCGACGCCGACGTCGATAGCGCCTGCTGCGATCAAGCCCGCGATCAGGTGGTTGGCCTGCTGTCCGCTGCCGCATTGGCAATCCACAGTCGTGGCGCCGACTTGTTCCGGCAAACCCGCGACCAGCCATCCGACCCGGGTGATGTTGTTGGACTGCGCGGCGAACTGGGTCACACAGCCGCCGATGACCTGCTCGACCTCGCCGGCGTCGACGCCGGCCTTCTCCACGACAGCCCTCTGCACCGCGCCCAACAGTTCGGTCGGATGAAGGCCAGACAACCATCCGTTCCGCTTGCCGATCGGGCTGCGGGTGGCTTCAACGATTACAGGGTTACCCATTCCGCCAGGCTAGAACACGTTTCATTACTCTGACAAGCTGCGTTGCCGCCGAGTCTTTGATCTGCGGAGAAGGCGTGTTTTACTGGCACTAGAACACGTTGCAATTGAGGAGAGCTTTTCATGCCCTGCCCCATTTCGCCCGACTTCGACTTCCTCGACGCGAACTTGAACCTCGAGCGCCTGCCCGTCGAAGAGCTCGCCGAGTTGCGCAAGTCCGAGCCCGTCCACTGGGTCGACGTGCCCGGCGGTACCGGAGGGTTCGGCGACAAAGGCTATTGGCTCGTGACCAAGCACGCCGACGTAAAAGAGGTGTCCAAGCGCAACGACGTCTTCGGCAGCTCGCCGGACGGCGCCATTCCGGCCTGGCCGCAGGGGATGACCCGCGACGCGATCGATCTGCAGAAGGCCGTCCTGCTGAACATGGACGCGCCGCAGCACACCCGGTTGCGCAAGATCATCTCGCGAGGTTTCACCCCCCGCGCCGTCGGACGGCTCGAGGACGAACTACGGACTCGCGCCCAGAAGATCGCCGAGACCGCCGCGGCCGCGGGGTCGGGCGACTTTGTCGAACAGGTGTCGTGCGAGCTGCCGCTGCAGGCGATCGCCGGCCTGCTCGGTGTACCCCAGGAGGACCGCGACAAGCTCTTCCGTTGGTCAAACGAGATGACCGCCGGTGAGGACCCGGAGTACGCCGACGTAGACCCGGCGATATCGTCGTTCGAGCTCATCACGTATGCGATGAAGATGGCCGAGGAGCGGTCGAAGAACCCGACCGACGACATCGTCACGACGCTCATCGAGGCTGATATCGAGGGCGAGAAGCTCTCGGACGACGAGTTCGGCTTCTTCGTGGTGATGCTCGCGGTGGCAGGCAACGAGACCACCCGTAATTCCATCACCCACGGCATGATCGCGTTCTCGCAGAACCCCGACCAGTGGGACCTGTACAAGAAGGAACGTCCCGACACCGCCGCCGACGAGATCGTCCGCTGGGCGACGCCGGTTTCGGCGTTCCAGCGCACCGCGCTCGAGGATGTCGAACTGGCCGGAGTGAAGATCAAGAAGGGCGAGCGCGTGGTGATGTCCTACCGCTCGGCCAATTTCGACGACGAGGTGTTCGAGGACCCGCACAGGTTCAACATCCTGCGCGACCCGAATCCACATGTCGGCTTCGGTGGCACCGGCGCGCACTACTGCATCGGCGCGAACCTCGCCAAGATGACCATCAGTCTGATCTTCAACGCGGTCGCCGACCACATGCCGGATCTCAAGCCGATTGGTGAACCGGAACGGCTGATGTCTGGTTGGCTCAACGGCATCAAGCACTGGCAGGTGGATTACACCGGCAAGTGTCCGGTCGCACACTGAGCCCGCGACAAATCGAGGAGGATTCGGTGGATTTCAGTCCGGACGAAGGGCAGCAGGCCGTCGCCGACGTGGTCACCTCCGTGCTGGAGCGTGACAACAGCTGGGAGGCACTCGCCGCCGGGGGCGTGACAGCACTCGGCGTGCCCGAGCGCCTCGGCGGTGACGGCGTCGGGCTGCCCGAGCTGGCAACGGCGCTCACCGAGATCGGCAGGCACGGCACCACCGGGCCCGCGCTGGCCGTCCTCGGCGCGACGGCCGTGCTTTTGGACCTGGCCTCCGACGCGCAGCAGGATCGATACCTGGCCGATGTCGGCAAGGGCTCGGTCGTGACGCCTGCCCTCAACGAACCGGGTGCTGCACTGCCGGACCGGCCCGCGACGACGTTCGCCGGCGGCAAGCTCAACGGCACGAAGATCGGCGTTCCGTATGCAGGGCAGGCGGATTGGATCGTCGTGACGGCTGACAACGCCGTCGTGGTGGTGTCCGCGAAGGCCGACGGCGTAAAGGCGACCAAGACTCCGACGTCCAACCACTCCGACGAGTACGTGGTCACGTTCTCCGACGTCGCCGTCCCGGACGGCGACGTGCTGGCAGGCGCGCAGGCGAAGCGGGTGAACCAGTTGGCGCTCGCGACCATCGGTGCGTTCGCGTCGGGACTGGTCGCCGGTGCCCTGCGCCTGACTGCCGACTACGTCGCCAACCGCGAGCAGTTCGGCAAGCCGCTTTCGACGTTCCAGACCGTGGCCGCGCAGCTGGCCGAGGTGTACATCGCCTCGCGCACACTGACATTGGCGGCGACATCGGTGATCTGGCGGCTGTCCGAGGGGCGCGACGCCGACGAGGACCTCGATGTCCTCGGCTACTGGCTCGCGTCACAGGCACCACCCGTGATGCAGCTCTGCCACCACCTGCACGGCGGTATGGGCATGGACATCGCCTACCCGATGGACCGCTACTACTCGACGATCAAGGACCTGACCCGGCTGCTCGGCGGCCCGTCTCACCGCCTCGACCTCGTGGGAGCGCAATGTACATAGAACTGACCCCCGAGCAGCGCGAGCTGCAAGCCGAACTGCGCGAATACTTTTCGAACCTCATCTCCGATGAAGAGGCCAAGGAGATGGAGACCGATCGGCACGGCAAGGCCTACCGTGCCGTGATCAAGCGGATGGGCTCCGACGGCAAGCTGGGCGTCGGCTGGCCCAAGGAGTTCGGCGGCCTCGGCTACGGCCCCATCGAGCAGTCGATCTTCGTCAATGAGGCGCACCGCGCCGACGTGCCGTTGCCCGCCGTCACGCTGCAGACCGTCGGCCCCACCCTGCAGGCGTACGGCAGCGAGTTGCAGAAGAAGAAGTTCCTGCCTGCCATCCTCGCAGGCGAGCTCCATTTCGCCATCGGGTACACGGAGCCGGAGGCGGGTACCGACCTGGCGTCGTTGCGCACCTCCGCGGTCCGCCACGGAGACGAGTACATCGTCAACGGCCAGAAGGTCTTCACCACCGGTGGCCATGACGCCGACTTCGTCTGGCTCGCGTGCCGTACCGATCCGGAAGCCGCTAAGCACAAGGGCATTTCGATGCTGATCGTGGACACGACGGATCCGGGCTACTCGTGGACGCCGATGATCCTTTCCGATGGCGCTCACCACACCAACGCCACGTACTACAACGATGTGCGGGTGCCCGCCGACATGCTCGTCGGCGAAGAGAACGGCGGCTGGCGTCTGATCACCACCCAGCTCAACAACGAGCGGGTGATGCTGGGACCTGCCGGGCGGTTCGCGGCGCTCTACGACCGTATCCACGCGTGGGCGTCCAAGCCGGGGAGCAACGGCGATACTCCGCTCGACCATGACGACGTGAAGCGCTCACTCGGTGAGCTCAAAGCCATGTGGCGGATCAATGAGCTGCTCAACTGGCAGGTTGCGGCGTCTGGTGAGACCATCGATGTCGCCGATGCCGCGGCGACGAAAGTGTTTGGCACGGAACGCATTCAGTATGCCGGACGGCTGGCCGAGGAGATCGTCGGAACGCACGGTAATCCGGCCGACCCGGACACAGCCGAACTGCTCGAATGGCTCGACAGCCAGACCAAGCGGAACCTGGTGATCACATTCGGCGGAGGTGTGAACGAGGTGATGCGCGAGATGATCGCCGCTGCCGGCTTGAAGGTTCCGAGGGTTCCCAGGTGAGTGCCGTCGAAGACATCCAGCAGGCGGCCGAGAAGGTCAAGGCCGAGGGAAAGAGCAAGCCGCGGGCCGGTCGGCATCCGGTGAACCAGCCGATGGTCGACCACTGGCTCGACGCGATGGGTGACAAGAACCCGATTTATTTCGACGAGGCCGCGGCCAAAGCCGCCGGCCATCCGGGCATCGTTGCTCCGCCCGCGATGATCCAGGTCTGGACGATGGCAGGCCTCGGCGGTGAGCGTGCGCCAGACGACCCCCTTACCAAGATCCTCGGGTTGTTCGACGACGCAGGGTATATCGGCGTGGTCGCAACCAACTGCGAGCAGACCTACCACCGGTACCTGCGGCCGGGCGAGGAGGTCAGCATCACCGCCGAGTTGACCGATGTCGTCGGCCCCAAGAAGACCGCACTCGGTGAGGGCTTCTTCATCACCCAGCGGATCAGCTGGCAGGTCGGTGACGAGGATGTCGCCGAGATGATGTGGCGCATCATGAAGTTCAGGCCCGCCGATGCTGATCAATCGGGAGCTACGCCCGTACCGGATGATCTCGACGCGGGCGCGATGATGCGCCCGGCGTCGTCGCGTGACACGAAGTTCTTCTGGGATGGCGTGAACGCCCATGAGCTGCGCATCCAGAAGCGCGGCGACGGCACCCTGCTGCATCCGCCGGTGCCCGCGCTCTGGCAGGACAAAGACGCCCCCACCGACTACGTCGTGGCCTCGGGCAAGGGAACGGTGTTCAGCTTCGTCGTGCACCACGCGCCGAAGGTGCCCGGTCGCACGCTGCCGTTCGTCATCGCACTCGTCGAACTCGAAGAAGGGGTCCGGATGCTCGGTGAGCTCCGTAACGTGGACCCCGCGACCGTGGAGATCGGAATGCCCGTCCGCGCAACGTATATCGACTTTCCCGATGGCGACACCGGTCCGGCATGGACGCTCTACGCATGGGAGCCGGCACCATGAGCGCACCGACAGTCGAAGTCGGGACGAAGCTGCCCGAGCTGTCGCTTTATGGCGACCCCACGTTCATCGTGTCGACGGCGATCGCCACGCGTGACTACCAGGACGTGCACCATGACCGAGACAAGGCGCAAGCCAAGGGGTCCAAGGACATCTTCGTCAACATCCTCACCGACACCGGTCTGGTGCAGCGCTATATCACCGACTGGGCCGGTCCGAACGCGATCATCAAGTCGATCGGGCTGCGGCTCGGCGTGCCGTGGTACGCGTACGACACGGTGACGTTCAAGGGCGAGGTGACGGCAGTCGAAGACGGCTTGGTGACGGTGAAAGTTGTTGGCAGCAACAGCCTCGGCGATCACGTCATCGCCAAGGCCACGCTCGTGATCGGGAACGCCTGATGCCGGGTCAGTTGTCCGGAAAGGCGGCCATCGTCGGGATCGGCGCCACCGACTTCTCGAAGAACTCGGGCCGCAGCGAGCTGCGGCTGGCCTCGGAAGCGGTTCTCGATGCACTCGACGATGCGGGGCTGACGCCGGCCGACGTCGACGGCATGGTCACGTTCACGATGGATTCCAACACCGAGGTCGCGATCGCGCGCGCTACGGGAATCGGTGAGCTGAAGTTCTTCTCGAAGATCCACCACGGCGGCGGCGCGGCGTGCGCGACGGTCCAGCAGGCGGCGATCGCCGTCGCGACCGGAGTCGCGGATTGCGTTGTCGCGTATCGGGCCTTCAACGAGCGTTCGGGCCAGCGGTTCGGCCAGGTGCAACTGCGGTTGGTGGAGAACGCCGACTCGACGGGGGTGGACAACTCCTTCTCGTATCCGCACGGCCTGTCGACACCCGCCGCGCAGGTGGCGATGATCGCCAAGCGCTACATGCATCTGTCCGGCGCGACCAGCAAGGACTTCGGCGCGGTCTCGGTGGCGGATCGCAAGCACGCCGCCAAGAACCCGAAGGCCTACTTCTACGAGAAGCCGATAACCATTGAGGACCACCAGAATTCACGGTGGATCGCAGAACCACTACGGCTTCTGGACTGCTGCCAGGAAACCGACGGCGGCGTGGCCCTGGTCGTGATGTCGGCCGAGCGCGCGAAGGATCTCAAGAACCGGCCCGCGATCATCGAGGCGGCATCGCAGGGTGCCAGCCCGGACCAGTACTCGATGGTCAGTTACTACCGCCCCGAGCTGGGACTGCCCGAGATGGGTTTGGTCGGCAGGCAGCTGTGGGAGCAGTCCGGCCTGCGTCCAACCGATATCCAGACCGCGATCCTCTATGACCACTTCACTCCGTTCACGCTGATTCAGCTCGAGGAGTTGGGTTTCTGCGGACAGGGCGAGGCCAAGGATTTCATCGCCGACGGGGCAATCGAGGTCGGCGGCCGGCTTCCCATCAACACCCACGGCGGTCAGCTCGGCGAGGCCTACATCCACGGGATGAACGGAATCGCTGAGGGTGTGCGGCAATTGCGCGGAACGTCGGTGAACCAAATCGATGACGTCGCGCATGTTTTGGTCACTGCAGGCACGGGTGTGCCGACCTCGGGGCTCATCCTCGGCTGAGGTTCTTCGCACCCATCTGTGCGTTAAGCCCAACCCTTAGCGGGCGTCGCGTTCGGCGACGACGCCTGTGCCCGTCAGGGAACCTTCAGAATCGCGACTGGCGAACATTGGCTTGCCGGGCGTCGCTTTGCCATGACGAGTATCGCGATTGAGGTGTGTGTGCTCGATGAGGTTACAGTTGCGGTGGTGGCCGATATCGTTATGGCGACTAGTGATATTTCCTCAAGGCCTTCCTCGGCGCGGAGAGCGTTATGTCGCTGGACTGTTCGGACTACGAGCACTGCGACATCGTGCATGACATGAACCGTCCGATCGATCCGTCGCACCATGGGACCTTCGACGTGGTAATCGATGGCGGTTCGCTCGAACACATCTTCAACTTCCCAGTCGCTGTCGCGAACTGCATGAATCTGGTGAAGGTGGGCGGCAGCGTCTTCATCTTCACCCCGGCCAACAACCATATGGGGCATGGATTTTACCAATTCAGCCCCGATGTTCTTCCGGGTATTCGACGAGAAATACGGTTTCCGGATAAGCGATGCCATGCTCGAGAGCCGTCCCTATCCGAGTGATGAGCTGAGCCCTCGAACCCGGTGCTACTCGGTCACCGACCCGATCCTGGTGGGGAGCCGGGTAAGCCTGGTCTCGCGGAGGCCAGGCCCAGATGCTGGTGCATGCGGTGAAGACCCGGTAGCAGGAGCTGTTTTCGGAATACCCGATCCAATCCGACTTACGCGATGGCAACACGCCGATTACGCACGACAGACGAAACGGCAGCGAGATCTCGCCGGGGGCAACTCGCGCGTACTACTGTCGCCAGTCGACACCCGCTTCCGCACGTTTGGGCGCAGGGTGGTGCGGGACCTACTGCCGTTGCGCGTGCGAAATTCCATCATCGGCAACCGTCAGTTGCGCCGCCACTCGCTGTCGAACAAGCGCTTTTACGGGCGCTGGACTCCATAACTTTGCCGGGGCGTTCCCTCCAGGAACGTTGCTGGACACCGCCGACAAGCCCCCGTATTCTCTTTGCTAGATCTGCATAGTGCAACGAAAGGTCGCGATGAGCCATGATTTCGATTTCAGGGTAGTCGATAGCTGGGGAAAGGATGACGACACCTTGTCGTCGGCCATAAAGCAGCTCGACGGCCCGCTGGAGATTCTCGAAGCGGGCTGCGGACGTAGGTGGTCTCTGGATCTAGAGGGCGTCGACTACCGACTGACGGGTATCGACCTCGACGCTTGCGCCATGGAAAGCCGGATGTCGACCGACGGTGACTTGAACGTGGGATCGTCGCCGACTTGAGCGGCGGGGCACGATTGAAGAAGGGCGTTATGACGTCATCTTCAGCTCTTACGTACTCGAGCACATTTGCGACGCCGAAGCCGCGCTCGAGAACATCGTCAACGGCCTGAAGCCGGGTGGCATTCTCCTGCTGCGAATCCCGGATCGGGATTCGGTGCAAGGCTGGACCGTGAGACACACCCCATTCAGCGTCCACGTCGCGTACTACCGTTACGTTGTGGGTTACCGCGACGCCGGAAAGCCCGGTCATCCGCCATATCCGACGTTCCATGCACCTATCGTGTCGCGCAAAGGGATTCGAGATTTCTGCGACCGACATGGCTGTTCGGTGGTCGACGAGCTTGGCCATACCTCCTACATCCGGGGCACAGGTGCAAAGACTCGGCTGATACGAGCGTATGTGAGAGCGGTGTCGATCCTGTACTTCGGCACTCTTGCGTGGGAGCACAACAACCTTACGTACGTAATCCGTAAGTGACTCCTGCTCCGGCAGGGCTACCGACAGCTAGACCGGCACCAGCTCGACGCCGGCCAACGCCACCGCATCGTCGCGGTCCGGCGCGGTCACGACTGCCCGGAAGCCGTCGCCTTCCTTCCAGACGCTCGCCTTGAGCGTCTCGCCGGGGAACACCACGCCGGCGAATCGGGCGCCGTAGCTGCCGACGCGGGTGGCATCGCCGTCGAGCAGCGAATCGACCATCGCCTTGCACGTCATGCCGTAGGTGCACAAGCCATGCAGGATCGGCCTGGGAAAGCCTGCGGCGGCGGCGAATTCGGGATCAGAGTGCAGAGGGTTGCGGTCACCGCACATCCGGTACAGCAGTGCCTGCTGCGCGGAAACCGGGATGGCCAATTCGAAGTCGGGCGCTCGGTCCGTCGGCTCCGTTGAAGTCGACGGTCCGCGCTCTCCGCCGAACCCACCTTCGCCGCGCGCGAAGATCGACCTCTTCTGTGTCCACAGAGGTTTGCCGTCCGGCGTGGTGACCGTTGTCTCCGACCAGATCACCGCCGCCTTGCCTTTGTCCCAGATATCGGTGAACTTGGTGACCGCGCGCCCGGTACCCGACGGTGGGATCGGCGCGGGCGCCGACACTGCCTCGCTGGCGTGCAGCACCCTGCTGAGCTCGATGTCGATGCCG
>CAVQLB010000014.1:0-208934 GCA_963713225.1 uncultured Actinomycetota bacterium
TTGATCCGGGCCAGCATCGCCGACATGCCGCGCAGCCGCAGCGGGCTGATCAACGCGGCCAGTCCCAGGTCGGTGTAGAAGTCGTCGGGCACGGCGAGGATGTCGTCGGCGGATTGATCGTCGAGGCCCTGGGCCAGGATGGACGCGAAACCGCGCGTCGTCGGCGCCTCGGGCGGTGCGCTGAAGTACAGCCGGACCTGGTCGCGGTCATCGGCGTCGACATGCAGGAACAGCGGCGACTGGCATTCGGGCACCGGCTCCATCGCCGCCTCTTCGAGGTCGGCGGGCAGCGGCGGAAGCTCGCCGGCGAACTCCAGCAGCAGCTGCAGCTTGTCCTGGCCGGCGACCTC
Source organism: uncultured Actinomycetota bacterium (assembly GCA_963713225.1). Taxonomy (GTDB): domain Bacteria; phylum Actinomycetota; class Actinomycetes; order Mycobacteriales; family Mycobacteriaceae; genus Mycobacterium. The sequence continues at coordinate 351 of CAVQLB010000014.1, forward strand.
TTTGAAGTCCGACACCACCTCGGCCAGTGCGCGCTGGCATGCTCATGGCGCTTCGCCGGGCTCTTCCCCGACGGCGACGGGCACCCGCACGGCGTTGCCCCATTCGGTCCAGGAGCCGTCGTAGTTGCGCACCCCGGGCAGGCCGAGCAGATGGGTCAGCACGAACCAGGTGTGGCTGGACCGCTCGCCGATGCGGCAGTAGACGACGGTCTTGTCGTCGGGCGGTCAGGAAGCCGTACAGCTCGTCGAGTTCCTCGCGGCTGCGGAACCGGCCACTGTCCTGCGCGGCCTTGCCCCACGGGATCGAGCGCGGCGGTCGGGATGTGGCCGCCGCGCAGCGCGCCTTCCTCGGGGTAGTCCGGCATGTGGGTGCGCTCGCCGGTGTACTCCTGCGGGGAGCGCACATCGATCAGCGGTTGCGCGCCCAGGATGCCGAGCACCTCGTCCTTGAACGCCCTGATCGGCGCGTCGTCGCGCTCGACGACCGGGTAGCCGCTGGCCTGCTTGCTCGGCACGTCGAGCGTGGTCTCGCGGCCGTCGGAGATCCACAGGTCGCGGCCGCCGTCGAGCAGTCGCACATCGGGGTGGCCGAACAGGGTGAACACCCACAGCGCGTAGGCCGCCCACCAGTTGCTCTTGTCGCCGTAGATCACCACGGTGTCGTCGCGGGAGATGCCCTTGCGGTTCATCAGGTCCGCGAACTGCTCACCGTTGATGTAGTCCCGCACGTGCGGATCGTTGAGATCGATGTGCCAGTCGATCTTGACCGCGCCGGGGATGTGGCCGGTGTCGTAGAGCAGCACGTCCTCGTCGGACTCGACGACTGCCAGCCCCGGCCTGCCGAGGTTGCCCGACAGCCAGTCGGCGGTGACCAGCCGTTCCGGGTGGGCGTAGGCGGCGAGGGCGGGATCGGGGTCTGCAGGAAGCGGCACACCCCGAGCCTACAGCGGGTTCTGTGCCCAAAGTTCGGCGATGGACAGCCCCGCGCGGGCCAACAATCCGCGCATCGTGGGCAGCGAAAGGCCAACCACATTCGACGGATCGCCCTCGATGCCGTCGACGAACCAGCCGCCCAAACCGTCGATGGTGAAGGCGCCCGCCACCCGCAGCGACTCGCCGCTGGCCAGGTACGCCGTCAGGTCGGCATCGGTCGGCTTGCCGAAATTGACAGTGGTGCAGCCGAACTCGACCTCGCGGTGGGTCACGGAACCGTCGCGGAGCGCGGATGACGCAATGCCCGGTGTACAGCACGCCCGACCGCCCGCCCATGGCATCCCACTGTCGTCGCGCCTCGGCGACCGACTCCGGCTTACCGCGCAGCGCGCCGTCGAGGTAGAGCATCGAATCACAGCCGATGACAACGCAATTCGCGCTCAGCGTGGTATCGAGGCGGTCGGCGACGTACTCGGCCTTGGCGGCTGCGAGCGCGTTGGCGATGTCGCCCGGCCGTGCATCGGGACCCTGCGCGGCAATGACGGCGTCCTCGTCGACGCCGGAAACCACGATGACGGGATCGATTCCGGCCTGGCGCAACACCGTCCGCCTGCCGGGTGAGGCGGACGCGAGCACCACGCGCGTCATCGGCGCATGTACGTCCGCTCCAGCAGCGTCACCCGCTGCCAACTGGTGCTCTCGTAGCGCAGCTTGTCGACCGGATGTCCCCACAGGTTGAGTTCCTGCGGCCCCGGTTCGCTCCGCCCGCCGACGGCGGCGCTCAGCACCGCGACCAACGCGGCCAGTTCCGGCACTGTGGGCTCACCCTTGACGACCTTGATCTCTTCGACCGCCGCTGCGGGCGGGTCGTCGATCGTCAGCTCGCGTGGGTCACTGACCTCGGTGATGTCGTTCGTCGCCGCTCACAGCGGAATGTTCCCGTGCTTCTTCGGCGGCATCTGGGTGATCTTGCGTTCCAGCAGCCGCAGTGCGGTACCCACATAGCCGCGGGTGTGCGACGGCGGGATGACGGCGTCCACGTAGCCCCGCTCGGCGGCGATGTAGGGGTTGACGAGGGTGTCCTCGTAGTCCTGCTGCAGCTCCAGCCTCAGCGCGTCCACGTCCTTGCCCTCCTTCGCGGCCTCCTTGAGCTGCCCGCGGTAGACGAAGCCGACGGCACCCGAGGCCCCCATGACCGCGATCTGGGCGGTCGGCCACGCCACGTTCACGTCGGCGCCCATCTCCTTGGAACCCATCACGCAGTACGCGCCGCCGTAGGCCTTGCGGGTGATGACGGTGATCTTGGCGACGGTGGCCTCGCCGTAGGCGTAGAGCAGCTTGGCGCCGCGCCGGATGATGCCGTTGTACTCCTGGTCGGTACCGGGCAGGAAGCCGGGAACGTCGACCAGCATGACGATCGGGATGTTGAAGCAGTCGCAGGTCCGGATGAACCGGGCGGCCTTCTCCGAGGCGTTGATGTCGAGGCAGCCGGCGAACTGGGTTGGCTGGTTGGCGACGATGCCGACCGGACGGCCGTCGACGCGTCCGAACCCGACGAGGATGTTGGTCGCGTAACCGGCCTGCACCTCGAGGAACTCGTCGTCGTCGAGGATGCGGGTGATGACCTCGTGCATGTCGTACGGCTGGTTCGGCGAGTCCGGAATCAGCGTGTCGAGCTCGAGGTCTTCCTCGTTGAGGTTCTCCTCGATGCCGCCGTCGGGCGTCGGGGCCGGATACCGCGGCGGATCGGCGTGGTTGTTGCTCGGCAGGTAGCTCAGCAGGTCGCGGACGTAGTCGAAGGCGTCCTGCTCACCGGATGCGACGTAGTGCGCCAGACCCGACTTGGACATGTGGGTGTGCGCGCCGCCGAGCTCCTCCATCGTCACCTCCTCGCCGGTGACCGTCTTGATGACGTCCGGCCCGGTGATGAACATCTGGCTGGTCTGGTCGACCATGATGACGAAGTCGGTCAGCGCGGGGGAGTAGACGTGGCCGCCCGCGGCCGCGCCCATGATCAGCGAGATCTGCGGGATGACGCCGGAGGCCCTGATGTTGTTGTGGAAGATGTTGCTGTAGAGGCCGAGCGAGACGACACCCTCCTGGATGCGCGCGCCCGCACCGTCGTTGATGCCGATCAGCGGGCGGCCGGTCTTGATGGCCAGCTCCTGGACCTTGACGATCTTCTCGCCGTACACCTCGCCGAGGCTGCCGCCGAACACGGTGGCGTCCTGGCTGAAGATGCAGACGTCGCGGCCGTCGATGGTGCCGTAGCCGGTGACCACGCCGTCGCCCAGCGGGCGGTTCTCGGCCAGCCCGAAGTTCACGCTGCGGTGCTTGGCCAGCGCGTCGAGCTCGACGAACGAGTCCTCGTCGAGCAGCGCCAGGATGCGCTCGCGGGCGGTCAGCTTGCCCTTGGCGTGGACCTTCTCGACGGCCTTCTCACCGACCGGATGCCGCGTCTCCTCGTTCCGCCTGCGCAGATCGGCCAGCTTCCCCGCGGTGGTGTGGATGTCGGCCTGGTGCTCGGCGGATGGCTCGGCAGTGTGACCCGCGGAGTCCTTGGTGCTGCTCGTCATGGTGCTCGATGCTATCGACATAGGGTGGTCTGGTGAAAAGCGGACCGTGGCGCATCGATCTCGTCGAAGAGACCGGCTCCACCAACGCCGACCTGCTGGCGCGGGCAGCCGCAGGTGAGGACATCGACGGTGCGGTGCTGATCGCCGAGTCGCAGACGGCGGGCCGCGGCAGGCACGGCAGGACCTGGTCGACGCCGCGGTCGCAGATCGCATTGTCGTTCGGTGTCGGCGCAGGAGCCGTACCCGGCGACGCATGGGGCTGGCTGCCGCTGCTCACCGGCGTCGCGGTCGTGGACGCGGTCGCCGAGGTGGCGGGTGTGGCGGCGGGCCTGAAATGGCCCAATGACGTCCTGGTGGGCGACGGGAAGCTCGCAGGCATCCTCGCGGAGGTGGCCGCACCGGAGCCGGTGGTGGTCGTCGGTCTCGGCCTGAACGTGACGGAGGCGCCGGATCCCGCCGCCACGTCGCTGTCGATGCTCGGCGCAGCCGTCGACCGCACCGCCGTGACTGACGCCGTCCTGCGGCATCTGGCGGCCCGGATCGGCGACTGGCGGGCCGCGAAGGGCGCCGACGCGACGCTGGCCGCCGACTACCGCGCCCGCAGCGTGACGCTCGGCAACCGGGTGCGGGCCAGCCTGCCGGGAGACCGCGCGGTGGAGGGCGTCGCCACCGAAGTCGACGATCTGGGCAGGCTGCGCATCGACACCGGGGCCGAGGTGCTGACGGTCTCGGCGGGCGATATCACGCATTTGCGGCCGGTCAACCCATAGAGTTTCTGCTCGTGGGTTACCCGGATAACGTGCTGGCCGCCGACGAACACGTGGTGCTGCACCGCCACCCGCACTGGAAGCGGCTCATCGGTCCCGTGCTGCTTCTGCTCATCAGCACGGCCGCTGCGGCGTTCGTTGCCGCGATCGTCGACAAGCAGGACTGGGGCACCGCGAAGACGGTCGTGCTGCTGGTGATCCTGGCCGTGTGGCTGCTGATCGTCGGCTGGCTGACGGTGTGGCCGTTCCTCAACTGGCTGACGACACACTTCGTCGTCACCGACCGGCGGGTGATGTTCCGCCACGGCCTGCTCACCCGTCAGGGCATCGACATTCCGCTGGCGCGGATCAACAGCGTGGAGTTCCGCCACGGTCTGCTCGACCGGATGCTGCGCACCGGCACGCTGATCATCGAGTCGGCGTCACAGGACCCGTTGGAGTTCCACGCCATTCCGCAAGTGGAGCGGGTCCACTCGCTGCTGTATCACGAAGTCTTCGACACGCTCGGCGGCGAGGAATCCGACAGCCGGTCATCCGGCAGGCGTTGACGACGAGCGCGCTCCAGCGGGGTGACGTTGGAGGCCTCGTGCTCGTGCGCGTCCTCCAACGCCTCGGCCAGGCCGCCGGCCGTGAAGGTGGACTCGACCGCCTTGTCGGGATCGCGGCCGAACTCGTCGGGGAACACCCAGCGCCGGAACGCCCAGAACCGGAACCCCATCTGCAGCAGGTTGCCGATGATGTAGGCCGAGATGAAGTCGGCGATGTTCTCGGTGGTCAGTGACACGTCGGGCACGCGAAGCTGCAGGACGTAGCTGGAGAACCACAGCGGCGCCATGCAGATCAGCACGCCCACCCCGCTGAAGCCAAAGAACAGTAGCGCCTCATGATGACGCTCGCGGCCGCCGCGATTCTGGAAGCTCCATTCGCGATTCAGGATGTAGGACGCGATCACCGCGACGATGCCGGCGATGATCTTCGCGGTCACCGGCTTGGGCTCCAGCACCGTCAGCTTGAGCGTGTAGAACACCGCAGAGTCGATGACGAATGTCGTCGCGCCGACGATCGCAAACTTGATGAGCTCGTGATGCCGTTCAAAGTACGGCCGAACCAGGCGGGGCAGCCGCGCGATCGTGGCATCAGTGAAGGACACGACAACGGAGTCTACGGAAATCCGGTGGGTGACGCGTACCCGAGCAGGTCAGGGCACGTACGGCCATGACACCATGAACGCTGTGCCGACGACCCCCAGCGCACCCCCGACGGTGGCCATGATCGGCGGCGGCCAGCTGGCCAGGATGACGCATCAGGCCGCGATCGCGCTCGGGCAGAGCCTGCGGGTGCTGGCCGCCACCCCGGACGACCCTGCGGCGCAGGTCACACCCGACGTGGTGATCGGTGCGCACACCGACCTCGACGCGCTGCGCCGTGCGGCCGACGGCGCCGCCGCCCTGACGTTCGACCACGAGCACGTGCCTACGGAGCTGCTCGAGAAATTGGTCGCCGAGGGTGTGAACGTGGCCCCGCCGCCGGAGGCGCTGATCCACGCCCAGGACAAGTTGGTGATGCGCCGCCGGCTGGAGGCGATCGGGGCACCGATTCCGCGGTACGCGGCGGTGACGGAGCTGGCCGAGCTGGACGCGTTCGCCGCGAGCGTCGGCGAACCGGTCGTGCTCAAGACCGCGCGCGGCGGCTACGACGGTCGCGGCGTGCTGTTGGCCCGCGACCTGGAGGAGGCCCGCGACTTCGCGGCCAGAAATCTCGCCGATGGCGTCCCGGTGCTCGTCGAAGAGCGGGTGGCGATGAAACGCGAATTGGCAGCGCTGGTGGCCCGGTCGCCGTTCGGCCAGGGCGCGGCGTGGCCGGTGGTGGAGACGGTGCAGCGCGACGGCATCTGCGTGGAGGTCATCGCACCCGCGCCCGGTCTGGATGACGAGACCAGCAGCGCGGCAGGGCAGTTGGCGCTGCGGCTGGCGGTCGAGCTGGGCGTGGTCGGCGTGCTGGCGGTCGAGTTGTTCGAGACCGTCGACGGCGCGTTGATGGTCAACGAGCTGGCGATGCGACCGCACAACTCCGGCCACTGGACCATGGACGGAGCCAGGACGAGTCAGTTCGAGCAGCATCTGCGCGCGGTGCTCGACTACCCGCTCGGCGACACCGGTCCGATCGCGCCGGTGACGGTGATGGCCAATGTGCTTGGCGCCGCGGAGAAACCCGCGATGGGCATGGACGAACGGCTGCACCATCTGTTCGGCCGGATTCCCGACGCCAAGGTGCATCTGTACGGCAAGGAGGAGCGGCCGGGCCGCAAGATCGGCCACGTGAACGTCCTCGGCGCCGCGGGCGGCTCGCACGAGGATCAGCAGTACGTGGCGAAGCTTCGTGAACGGGCCACCAGGGCGGCACACTGGTTGTCGACCGCGCAATGGACCGACGGATGGGACGGACATGCCTGAGGCGCCAGGGTCGGACTGATCATGGGCAGCGACAGCGACTGGCCGGTGATGGAGGCTGCCGCGCATGCCCTTGCGGAGTTCGACATCCCCTTCGAGGTCGGCGTGGTGTCGGCGCACCGCACCCCCGACCGCATGCTCGACTATGCGCGCACCGCGGCCGACCGCGGGATCGAGGTGATCATCGCAGGCGCGGGCGGTGCGGCCCACCTGCCGGGGATGGTCGCGTCGGCCACGGCGTTGCCGGTGATCGGCGTCCCGGTGCCGTTGGCCAAACTCGATGGCCTCGATTCGCTGTTGTCGATCGTGCAGATGCCCGCGGGCATTCCGGTGGCCACGGTGTCCATCGGCGGGGCCCGCAACGCGGGGCTGCTTGCGGTGCGAATTCTCGGCGCATCCGATGCGCAACTGCGCAAACGGCTCGAGGAATTCGCCGAGCAGCTCGGAGCCACCGTGCTCGAGAAGGACGCCGCCCTGCGGGACCGGGTGCTGGGGTCCGAAGGTAAAGTTACTGGCGAGTAGCAAGGAGTTCTCATGGCTGGTAACCCTGATTTCGACGTGTTCAAGCTGCCCGACGAGCACAACGAGTTGCGCGCGGTATTGCGTGATCTGTGCGAAAAGGAGATCGCCCCGCACGCCGCCGACGTCGACGAGAAACCTCGCTTTCCCGACGAGGCACTCAAGGCGCTCAACGAATCCGGGTTCTCCGCGGTGCACGTACCCGAGGAGTACGACGGGCAGGGCGCCGACTCGGTGGCGACCTGCATCGTGATCGAGGAGGTCGCGCGGGTCTGTGCGACGTCGTCGTTGATCCCTGCGGTCAACAAGCTGGGCACGATGGGGCTGATCCTGTCCGGCTCAGACGAATTGAAGAAGCAGGTGCTGCCCGTCATCGCGTCCGGCGAGGGGATGGCGTCGTATGCATTGTCGGAGCGCGAAGCGGGCAGCGACGCCGCAGCGATGCGCACCCGTGCCCGCGAGGACGGGGATTCCTGGATCCTCAACGGCACCAAGGCGTGGATCACCAACGGCGGCAAGTCGACCTGGTACACGGTGATGGCGTCGAGCGACCCGGACAAGGGGGCCAACGGCATCTCCGCGTTCATGGTGCACAAGGACGACGAGGGTTTCTCCGTCGGAGCCCAAGGAGCGCAAGCTCGGCATCAAGGGCTCGCCGACCACCGAGCTGTATTTCGAGAACTGCCGCATCCCGGTGACCGGATCATCGGCGAGCCCGGCACCGGGTTCAAGACCGCGCTGCAAACGCTCGACCACACCCGGCCGACGATCGGTGCGCAGGCCGTCGGCATCGCGCAGGGCGCGCTCGATGCGGCGATCGCATACACCAAGGACCGCAAGCAATTCGGCAAGTCGATCAGCGACTTCCAGGGCGTGCAGTTCATGCTGGCGGACATGGCGATGAAGGTCGAGGCGGCGCGGTTGATGGTCTACACCGCGGCTGCGCGGGCGGAGCGCGGCGAACCGGCCCTCGGGTTCATCTCGTCGGCGTCGAAGTGCTTCGCCTCCGACGTGGCCATGGAGGTCACCACCGACGCGGTGCAACTGTTCGGCGGTGCCGGCTACACCCAGGACTTCCCGGTCGAGCGGATGATGCGGGACGCCAAGATCACCCAGATCTACGAGGGCACCAACCAGATTCAGCGCATGGTGATGTCCCGCGCGCTGCTGAAGTAGCAGCCGTATCCGGACTTGACCAGTTGTTCGGTGTGCTCGCGTAGTCGACCATCGATGCTCAGGACGCGGTGGGGTCGAGCGGCACGTTGACGGTGGCCAGCAGGGAGCGGTGATCCGAGCCGCGGACATAGACGGTTCGGATAGACGACGAGGCGGCCTGGCGCGTCAGCACGTGATCGATCGTGATCAGTGGCGGATGCCAGGTTCGCGAAGGAAAAGTTGGCGCGAAGCCCGCGGCGGTCTGTTCGACGGCATCGCGATACCCGGTGGTCAGCAGATCGCGAAACTGGCGCATGTCAGGTGTGCTGTTGAAGTCGCCCGCGACGATCACCGCCGCAGGCCCGGCGACATCGGCGAAGTCGTCCAACTCCGTCTTAGTGGCGGCGATGCCGCTTCGCCAAGCCGCGAACGAGTGCGCTTCGCGTGGACCGGGGATGTGATGTGCACGCTGGCGACCAGCGGATCGAACCGCACGCCGGGGACCCGCAGCCGCGCCGCGGCGATGCGGTGGGCCGGTGCTGGCTGGCACGTCGGCGAGCGGAAACCGGCTCCCGCTAGCCGTCGTAGAAGATCCAGGTGGCCATGCCGGTTTCCAGGTGATACGTGTTGTGGCAGTGGGTGATCCACTTGCCCGGGTTGTCGGTGTCGAAGTCCACCTCAACGGTCTGCTTGGGCGGGCACCAGCACGGTGTCCTTCCGGGCGCGCGGGCCGTTGCGGCCCACCACCTCGAAGGTGTGCCCGTGCAGGTGAATCGGGTGAAACATCATTGATTCGTTGACCATCCGGATCCGCACCCGCTGATCGGTTTCACTGCGATGCCGTTGTTCGGCGGGTCGTAGAGCTTGCCGTTGATCGGCCACGTGTAGCCGTTCACCGGTCCGCTCAGCCGCGCCTCGATCACCTGGTCGGGCTCGCGCGCGGGCAGCGTCACCTCCGGTGTCGGCGACAGCGTTGCGGTGTCGAGCACCACGTCCTTGCGCACCGCGGAGACGAAATCGTCCACCTTGACGGCGCTCGGTGCGCCGCCGACCCGCAGGTTCAGCTGGGCGTGCCCCTGCTTGCCCTCGGGCACCGCGACCAGCGGAACCGACGTGCCGACGGTGACCGTGGCGTCGACGCGCTCGCCCATGCCGAGAATGACCGACTTGGCCGTGGCGGGCATCACCGGGTAACCGTCGGTGTGGGTGACGTTCAGCAGGGTGTCCGGGACGGCGACCCGAAACGCCGTGTCCGATCCGGCGTTGATGACGCGCAGCCGGATGCGCTGTCCGGCACGGTAATCGCGGACCTCAGGGTCGGTCGGGACGCGTCCGTTGATCAGAAAGTGCGGGTAGGTGACGTCGCCGCCGTCCGCCGCCAAGCGGGGTGGTTGTGCTCACGCTCGGACCGCCGGGCTCCATCGGCTTCATCCCCTTATTGCGCAGATTCGCCAGCACCTGGTCCGGGTTGGTACCCGTCCCGTCAATCCAATCGTCAAGCACCACAACCAATTCCTCGTCGTAGGCCGCTTTCTCGTTAGGATCCTCGATGATCAGCGGGCCATAGAGGCCGCGGTCCAGCTGCGTCCCGACATGCGAGTGATACCAATACGTGCCCGCGTCGGGTACGACGAAGTCGTAGGTAAAGGCTTCGCCCGATGGGATCGCCGACTGGGTCAACGGCGGAACGCCGTCCATGTCGTTGACGATCGCCAGGCCGTGCCAGTGGACGCTGGTTTCGGCGGGCAGCTTGTTCGACACCGCGGCGCGCAGCGTTTCACCCTTCCGGATGCGTATCTCGGTTCCCGGCACCCGGCCGTTGTAGGCCCACGTGCGCACCGAGACCCCGCCGAGGTCGATCTCGGTTTCGGCAGGCTCGAAGTCCATCTCGACGGCCGGTGACGCGGGCGGCGTGGCGGTCTTCGACGAACAGCCCACTGCCACTCCGGTCAGCGGCCGTCAGCAGCAAGAAGCCGCGCCGGTCGATCATGATCGAAAGCGTGGCACCCCCGGACTGAGGCCGGGCGATTTTCGCGATCTGGCGGTTAGCCGCCCGACCCGCCGAAAGGTGGCGCCTTATCGGTCGGAACCGCCATCGACGTCACGATTGTCTCGGAGTATTCGACGGTAGCGGTGTCTCCCATCGTCATTTGCGTTGCCGACACCATCGCCGGAGCTCCTGAGCTGCCGCCGCCGGTGAAGGCACTCACAGCGCCCAACGCAACCATGGCGCCGCCACCCAATACGGCCGCGAACGTCTTGACCCTCTTCCCGGGTCGCCGAATGACAGCCATTTCACTTCCCCAATCAGTTACCTGTCCGGAGCGAGGCCACCAGGACTGCTCCTAAGAGCCATGAAACTCGCTTGGAGGAATCTGTGAGCGATCCCCCAAGCACATTTCCAGGAGACCCAACTCTGATTGACAGGGTCAGAGCTCAGCCGCGGGTTGTCTTCTCCGTCTGGCGGCGCCGGTCCTGTGCGGAGTCGTCGGGATTGACCACCAGCACCAGCGAGCCACCCGCGACGAACACCGCCAGGAGGTGCTCGACGAGTTCGTCGGTGATGTCCCAGCGGGCTGTCGACAGCACCCGGTCGTCGGCGGTCAATCCCTGCGCGGCGGCGGAATCCGCAGCGGCGGCAAGGAGTTCGGTGACCGAGCGACCGTTCAGCGCCGGGCCGGGTTGGCGTTCAGCGCTGATCTGGTCGCCGTGCACGCGCACGGATGTCGCGTAGTCGGTGACACCGACGGGCAGGTCGGCCACGGGTTTGCCGAATGGATCCAAAGACAGCACCGCGATCTCGCCCGGCCCGACGGCGGACTCGGCCTCGGCGAACCGGTCCTCGGTGCACAGCGCCACGTCGGCCTCACCCGGTCCGAGCACGACCTCCGCGCCGATGTACCAGATCCCCAGCAGGACCGCCGCGGTCTGCCAGTGCGCGGGCAACAGCACCGCGACCCGGCTGTCCGGCCCGGCGCCGAGTTCGTCGCGGAGCAGGTTGGCGGTCTTGGCCGCCCAGTTGGCCAGCGTGACCGCCGAAAGCTCGATCCGCTCGCCGGACGCGTCGTCGTAGTAGGTGATCCGTGGCCCGACCGGATCCCGGCTCAGCATCGGGTCGAGCACCGCTGAACTGAGGTTGGTCACATCAATTGACGCACTCGGGGTTGTCCGAGCCTGCGGTGATGACCGGCGACGGCGGGGGAGTGCCGTCCGTCGACTCGGTGGCCGCGGGATCGGCGGTCTCCAACGTCGGGTCGGTGCCGTCGAGGCCGGAGCCCGGACCGGTGTAGTCGTTGCCGAGCACCACTCGAACCGTCCCCGGCTGCACCGACGGGTCGGCGACGATCGGGACGCCGCCGAGGTCTTTGGAAACCGCCTGTGCGCCAAGGTCATCGACCGTGGCGGCGAGCACCTGGCTGCTGGGCAGGATGCCGTCGTGGTTGCCGACCGGCCCCTGGCGCGAAGCCGTTGTTGGTCAGCGCCGCAGACACCGAGGCGGCCAGGCCGTTGATATCGGTGGCGTTCACCACCTCGGCGGCGGTCTTGCTCGGTGTGTACGCCAGTTCCTCGGTCTTGCCTTCGTCCTGCTCCTGCAGCAGGCTTCCGACCCAGTCGTGCACCTGGTTGGCGTCCACCCGCACCACGCTCTGCATCCCGTCGTCGCTCCAGCCGTTCTCCTCGAGTACCGGGATGGTGGCGAACGCGACGTTGCCTGCCGCCAGCTTCTGTAGCTGTTCGGCGAATTGCATGACGTCCCAACCGTCGGACAGCACGACCGAGCGCTGCACGGCGTCCTGCAGTCGGCCAAGCGTCGCCGGGCTCGACAGCGTCTTGCCGGAAATGACCTCGTGGGCCAGGGATGCCATCACGGCCTGCTGGCGCACCACCCGGTCCAGGTCGCCCCGCGGCAGGTCGTGGCGCTGCCGGACGAAGCTCAGCGCCTGCGGGCCATCCAGCTTCTGCCAGCCTGCCGAGAAGTCAGCGCCCGAAAGGGGTTCGTACACATTGTCTTTCAGGCAGATGTTCACGCCGCCAAGCGCATCGGTGATGAGTGCGAAGCCGAGCAGGCCGATCTCGGCGTAGTGGTCGACGGTGACGCCGGTCAGGTTGGCGACGGTCTTGATCAGCGCCTCGCGACCCGCCTCGGTCGCTTCCGGTTGGGCCACCGACGGGTCCACACCCTGTTCTTCCACCAGCTTCTTGAGCTTCTCGAGGTGGACCTGGCCGTAGACCCCGTTGATCTTCATCTTCCCGATGCCGGGTGCTTCGACATATGAGTCGCGGGGGATCGAGATGGCTGTCGCGGACTTCCCGTTGTTCGGGATGCGGATCAAGATGATGGTGTCGGTGTTGGTCGCCTCGTCGTCACCGGCTCGCAGGGTGGCCAGTTCCTCCTGCGAGAGCGGGTTGCCGTGCGCATCGGTGCGGCTGTCCATGCCGACCAGCAGGATGTCGATGGCGCCGTCCTCGCCTCCGCCGCCCGAGCGCTGTCGGAGGAAATGTGGTTGATGCCGGATTCGAAGGAGCGGATCTTGCTCCACGCCACGCCCGTCCCGATGACGATCGTCGCCGCCACGATGACAGCGACGATCCGGAACACGCGGGATGGCATCAGCCCAGGTTACTTGCGTTAGGGGCGCAGACCCGGTAGCCGCTGCCCGGCGTGCCAGACTCTCTGGGTGACCTACCGGATGGTGATCACCGGCGCGGGCGGGCAGGTTGGGCGCTTTCTGACGCAGGAAGCGGGGCGGCGCGGCCTCGATGTGCTGGCCTTGACGTCGGCGCAGTGGGATATCAGCGACCCGGCCGCGGCCGAGGCCATCGTGGGGCCCGGTGATGTGGTCGTCAACTGCGCGGCCTTTACCGCCGTGGACGCCGCCGAGAGCGACGCCGAGCGCGCACATGCCGTCAACGCGGTCGGGCCCGGCAACGTCGCGCGCGCGTGCGCGGAGGTGGGCGCGCGGATGATCCACCTGTCCACCGACTACGTCTTCGACGGGGTGTTCGACGGCGCGCCCAGGCCGTACGACATCGACGACGCCACCGGACCGCTCAGCGTCTACGGCAAGACCAAGCTGGCCGGCGAGCAGGCGGTGCACGAGGTGCTTCCGCAGGCGCACGTGGTGCGGACTGCGTGGGTGTACACCGGCGTCGGGTCCGACTTCGTCGGCGTCATGCGCCGGCTGGCGGGCGGAGACGGGCCCGTCCGTGTGGTGGTCGACCAGATCGGCTCCCCGACGTACGTCGCGGATTTGGTCGCGGTGTTGTTGGAAATCGCCGACCGGGACACCGCGCCGCCGCTGCTGCATGTCGCCAATGACGGCGCAGCCAGCCGGTTCGAGCAGGCGCGGGCGGTGTTCGAGGGGGTCGGGGCCGACCCCGAACGGGTGCAACCGGTGTCCAGTGAGGACGCGCCAAGGCCCGCGGCACGGCCGCCGTATTCGGCGCTGTCCGGGCGCGCGACGGCGGCCGCGGGCCTGGGGCCGCTGCGGCCGTGGCGTGACGCACTGGTCGCGGCGCTGGGTAACTGACGCCCCCGCTACCCTCGACGCCGTGAGCGATGAACTGTTCGTGGTGACGGTGACGTACTCACCGGGACCTCACCTCGGCCGGTTCCTGTCCACCCTGTCGCATGCCACGGACCGTCCGGTGACGGTGATCATGGCCGACAACGGATCGACGGACGGCAGCCCCGAGGACGCCGTCGAGCGATTTCCCAACACCCGGCTGCTGCGCACCGGCGGGAACCTGGGCTACGGAACCGCGGTGAACCGCGCGGTCGCCGAGCTTCGAAAGGACACCGAGGGTCTGACGTCCCCGGACCTGTTCATCGTCGCCAACCCCGACGTTCAGTGGGGCCCCGGCAGCATCGACGAGCTGCTCGAGGCGGCGGGCCGCTGGCCGAGGGCCGCGTCGCTCGGCCCGCTGATCCGCGACCCCGACGGCTCGGTCTACCCGTCGGCGCGACACCTGCCCAGTCTGATCCGCGGCGGCATGCACGCGGTGATCGGTCCGCTGTGGCGGTCCAACCCGTGGACGGCCGCCTACCGGCAGGATCGGCTCGAGCCCAGCGAACGTCCGGTCGGATGGCTTTCGGGGTCCTGCCTGTTGCTGCGCGGCGCCGCTTTCGATGAGGTCGGCGGCTTCGACGAGCGCTACTTCATGTATATGGAAGACGTCGACCTGGGAGATCGGCTCGGCGAGGCGGGTTGGCAGAACGTATACGTCCCGTCGGCGGAGGTGTTGCACGACAAGGGTCACTCCACCGGCAGGGACCCCGCCCGCAACTTGGCGGCGCACCACAGGAGCACCTACACTTTCCTGGCTGATCGGCACGATAAGCGGTGGCAGGCGCCTCTGCGGTGGACGATGAGAGGCGCGCTCGCGGTTCGCTCGCGACTGGTGGTGCGCGGAAGTCGACGCAACGCGAAAGGACGGGGTTAGCGTGGCAGATCCCGTGAACCCGGCTCGCGTGGACGCCGTCATTCTGGTCGGCGGACAGGGCACCCGGCTGCGGCCGCTGACGCTGTCGGCGCCCAAGCCGATGCTGCCCACCGCCGGACTGCCCTTTTTGGCCCATCTGTTGTCCCGGATCGCCGCGGCCGGGATCGAGCACGTCGTGCTCGGCACCTCCTACAAGGCCGGAGTCTTCGAGTCCGAGTTCGGTGACGGCTCGAAGCTGGGCCTCGAGATCGAGTACGTCGTCGAGGACCAGCCGTTGGGCACCGGCGGCGGGATCGCGAACGTCGCATCCAAGCTGCGGCACGACACCACGCTGGTCTTCAACGGCGACGTGCTGTCTGGCGCCGACCTGGGCGCTCTGCTGGCCACCCATCACGACAACGATGCCGATGTGACGCTGCACCTGGTGCGGGTCGGCGACCCCCGAGCGTTCGGATGTGTGCCCACCGACGCCGATGGTGTGGTGACGGCCTTCCTGGAGAAGACCGAGGATCCGCCGACCGACCAGATCAACGCCGGCTGCTACGTGTTCAAGCGCGAGGTGATCGACCGCCTACCCGTTGGCCGGGCGCTTTCGGTGGAACGCGAGGTGTTCCCGCAGCTGCTGGCCGACGGTCGCAAGGTGTGCGGCTACGTGGACGCCACGTACTGGCGCGATATGGGCACGCCGGAGGACTTCGTCCGCGGCTCGGCCGACCTGGTCCGCGGCATCGCGCCATCGCCGGCCCTGCACGGGCATCGGGGTGAGTCGTTGGTGCACGACGGCGCGGCGGTCGCCCCCGGTGCGCTGCTGATCGGCGGAACCGTCGTCGGTCGGGGCGCCGAGATCGGCCCGGGCACCCGGTTGGACGGCGCGGTCATCTTCGACGGCGTGCGCGTCGAGGCGGGGTCGGTCATCGAACGGTCGATCATCGGATTCGGCGCCCGCATCGGCCCGCGTGCGCTGATCCGCGACGGCGTGATCGGTGACGGTGCGGACATCGGTGCGCGCTGCGAGCTGCTGCGCGGTGCCCGGGTGTGGCCTGGGGTCGCCATTCCCGACGGCGGTATCCGCTACTCAACCGACGTCTGACGCCTCGCCGCCGTCGCGAGTTGGGCCAGCCCGAAGTCGGTGTCTTCCGGCAGCGCGTCGAGCGGCCACCAGCGCAGGTCCAACGACTCGTCACTGCAGACGATTTCGGCGTCGGCAGGAGCATGGGCGATGAACTGAAGATCGAGATGACGCGTCGGCACACCCAGCGAGCACGTCACCGGGTGCACGTGTATCGCCGCGATGTTCCGCTCGATCTCCAACCCGAGGATGCCGGACTCCTCGGACGCCTCGCGCAGGGCGGCGGCGGCGATGTCGGGGTCGCTGTCCTCGCAGTGCCCGCCGAGTTGCAGCCACCGGCCGAACCGGGGGTGCAGGGTCAGCAGGGTGTGCGTTCCGATGTGGTCGAGCACCAACGCGGAGGCCGTGACATGGCCGGGCACGCACTCCCTCTTGCACGCATCCTCGCGGGCAAGCACGAACGAGAGCACCGCGTGCCGCAGCGTGTCCTGGGCGGGATCGGGCGCGTGCCAGGAGGTCAGCGCTTCGATCGTCGACTCACGGAGGGTCACTTGCGCACCAGCAGCCCCGCGGTCGTCGCCGGGTCGCGGGGACCGGACTCCTCGGCCGGGTAGCCAATGGCGATCGCGCCCAACGGCTCCCATTCACCGGGCAGGTCCAGTTCGGTGCGGACCAGATCGGCGGCGAAGATCGTCGAGCCGATCCAGCAGCTGCCGACGCCACGCACCGCGAGTGCGACCAGCAGCGCTTGGACCGCCGCGCCGACCGCGACGGTGAACATGGTGTGTTCCGCGGCTGTTCTTGCGGCGTCCGGATAGCTGTGGGCGCCGTCGGGAACCATGAAGGGGATCACCAGTTCGGGTGCGTCGTAGAGGATCTGGCCGCGGCCGACTCGGCGTTCGACGGCATCCGGCGCCCTGCCGTCGCCAGTGAGGTCGGATCGCCACTGCTCCTTCATGCGGTCCAGCAGCCGGGTCCTGACCGCGGTGTCGGCCATCCACACGAACCTCACCGGCCGGGTGTGGTGGGGTGCGGGCGCGGTCAGCGCCTCCGCGACGGCGGCTTCGACGATCTCCGGCGGGACCGGCTGCGCACTGAACCGACGGACCGACCGGCGCATCAGCTGTGCTTGGCTCAGTCCCTTTTGAAGCCCGAGCGCAACAGCCTCCTCGGTGCCCAGCCAGAACAGGTCCTCTTTGCCGGGCCGCAGCAGCGTCCGGGCATTGGATCCGTTGTCCTGCAGCGACAGTCCGCGCACCACGGCGACCGGGATGCCGGTCAGCTTGCCCTTGACCAGATCGGCGGCCGCGGCGATCTCGTCGGCGACGGCCACCTCGGTGACGACGAGCTCGTTCCCGTGCATGTCGTGCGCGCCGGCGTAGCCGTGCAGGACCGTCAGCCCGGCCGCACCGATGGCGGCGTCGATCTGGCCGTTGCGCCATGCCCGCCCCATGGTGTCGGTGACGACAACGCCGACGGTCACCCCGAGCCGCTCGCGCAGGCCGTCGCGCAGCGCCGCGGCGCTCCCGTCGGGATCGACGGGCAGCAGTGCGAGTTCGGTGGCGCCCACATTCGAGCCGTCCACCCCCGCGGCGGCCTGCACGATGCCGATGTTGTTCTCGGTGATCAGTGTGCGTCCCTTGCGTGCCAGTACCCGGACGGCTTCAGCATCGATCAGCTTGCGTCGCAGCGCATCCCGCTCTTCCGGATCGTCCGGCGCCTCGACGATGCGGCCCTCGCATTTGGACAGCACCTTGCTGGTAACCACCACGACATCGTCATCGCGCAGCCACGGCGCGGCGGTCGCCACCGCGGCCGCGAGGTCGTCGCCCGGTCGGAACTCCGGCAGGCCGGTCACCGGAAGCAGTTCGATCGCCGCTCCGGAGCCGTGCTCGGTCACGGCTTGACTCCCGCGAGATCGAGTCCGGCCCGCACCATTTCGGCCGTCGTGGCCGGGTCGGACATCAGCAGGGGGACCGATCGCACCTCGACACCCGCGATCTCGGCGTGGTCGCCCTCGTGCACCAGCCAGCCGTCCAGGATGCCGACGCCAGAGCGGGGACCGTAGTAGCCGCCGACCGCCTCCGACGTGCTGGCGACACCGATCACCGAGAGGCACTCATCCGCCATGCCGCGCAACGGCTTCCCGGCGACGATGGGCGAGTAGCCGATCACGCGCGCCTTGGTCGATCGGAGTGCGCCACGGATGCCGGGGATGGCCAGGATGGAGCCGATGCTGACCACCGGGTTGGAGGGTGCCAGCAGCACGACATCGGCCGACGCGATGGCGTCGGCGACCCCGGGACCCGCGGTGGCCTTGTCCGCCCCGACGAACGCGAAGCTGTGCGTCGGTACCTGTGCCCGGTAGCGCACCCACCACTCCTGGAAGTGGATGGCCCGCCGCTCGCCGGTATCGGGATCGGTGATGACGACATGAGTTTCGCTGCGGTCGTCGCTGGCGGGCAGCAGCAGGGCACCGGGGGCCCAGCGCTGACACAGGGCCTCGGTCACCTCGGAGAGCGGATAGCCTGCGCGCAGCATCTGGCTGCGGACGAGATGGGTGGCCAGGTCGCGGTCGCCGAGCCCGAACCAGTCCGGCTGCACACCGTAGGCGGCGAGTTCCTCCTTGGCATGCCAGGTTTCATTGCGATGGCCCCAGCCGCGCTCCGGGTCGATGCCGCCGCCGAGGGTGTACATGCAGGTGTCGAGGTCGGGACAGATCCGCACTCCGAACATCCATGCGTCGTCGCCGATGTTGACGACCGCGGTCAAAGAATGATCTTGTGTTTCCCCGCTTGCGAACTGGCCAAGGCCGAGTAGGTGTTGCACTCCCAACAGGAAGCGCGCGCCGCCGACTCCGCCGACCAGAACGGTGACATTCACACCGACCGACATTAGGCGTTGGGTCACGGAGAGGTCTCGGCAGCCGCACGGTTGAGCGGTGTGACAGACACGCCGGACCGGCGACGCGCCGATTCTAGGTAACGAGATGGTATGAAATTCTGTTCTAGCGCTTGACCTCGGCAGCTAACACGTGTGTAATCACACCAGTGTCATTTTTCGGTTGGCCGGCCGGTTCCGGTGTCGCAGACCGAGATTCGATCACTTGTTCGAATTGAGATGGCCTTACATCTCCATCGTGGGGCTCCATAGAGGATCAGCGATACCTAGGTGAGGAGGCGGAACATGTCTTTTGAGCAGGTCAATTTCGACCACAACAGCCGATTCGACAATCGGATGCTCGGCTCCATAGGCAATATCCCGCGCACCAATATCGAGCCGGCACCAATTCAACAAACGGGACGTCCCCAATTGAGTTTGGTTTCGGATCGACCAGAACTCGATGTAATTGCCCCGGCAACGATTCATGCCGTTGCCCCGGAACCCGTCGATGACGAATGGCAGGAGCGCGCACTGTGCGCGCAAACCGATCCGGAGGCGTTCTTCCCCGAGAAGGGCGGTTCGACCCGGGAGGCCAAGCGCATCTGCCTGGGTTGCGAGGTTCGCGACAGCTGCCTGGAGTACGCGCTGGCCCACGACGAGCGTTTCGGCATCTGGGGTGGCCTCTCCGAGCGGGAGCGTCGCCGCCTCAAGCGCGGCATCATCTGAGGTTGCCGCTCAGTCGTCGTCGATCGAAGGGTCGATGACCGAGGGTTCAACGCCCAAATACGTGGCCACCTGAGCCACCAGCAGTTCATGCAGCAGCTCGGCGAGTTCGATGGTGTCCTTTGCCCGTCGCTCGATTGGCTTACGGAACAACACGATTCGCGCGCGAGTGGAATTACCGCGGACATCGACGCCAGCGGGAATCAATCGGGCCAGCGCGATCGGACCGTCGGCCACCACTTCCGGCGGCCATTGCACACTGTCCGGGTCTTTCGGCGACATTCGCGGGATCTCGTCCACGGCGACGTCGAGCGCCGTCACCCGCTCCTGCCACCGCCGCTCGATCGGCTCATACGCCTCGAGCACCGCCATGTCGAACCGCTCGGCCCGGCTCCGCCAGCCCGGAACGGTGGGGGGAAGTAACGGACCGCGCATATCGCGGCCGCGGCGTGAGCCTCGAAGATTTCGCTCGGCCACGGGAGAACTGTAACGGTTGGAAGTCGGCCCGCCGAGCGCTGCGTGTCCGGCGCCGTCGCGGGTTTATCCCGCGATAGCCTCACGTTCGTGAATGTTCCCCGTCGCTGCTGCCGGCCCGGGTGTCCCCACTATGCGGTCGCGACGTTGACGTTCGTCTATTGCGATTCCACCGCCGTGGTCGGCCCCCTGGCGACGGTCTCGGAGCCGCATTCGTGGGATCTGTGCGTGAGCCACGCGGGCCGCATCACCGCCCCTCGGGGGTGGGAGCTGGTTCGCCATGCCGGTCCGTTGCCGTCGCACCCGGACGAGGACGACCTGATCGCCCTCGCCGAGGCCGTGCGCGAGGGCCGTGAGGCCTCCGTCGGCGGAATCGCGGCCGGTTTCACCGATCCGGTCACCGGCGCCCACGGGGGCGCACTGATGGCGCCGCCCGCGCCCCGGCCTGAGGCAGGCGGCCGCAAGCGCGGACACCTCCGGGTGTTACCCGACCCTTCGGAGTAGTCGCCTTAGTCCCTCGCCGCGACGGATAGGCTGGCAACAAGCAGTCCCGTTCCGTTTGCGAGGAGATCCATGTCCCGGCCCGCCGCGGCAGTGCACCGCGTCATCAAGGCGTATGACGTGCGCGGCCTGGTCGGCGAGGAGCTCGACGAGCAGTTCGTCGCCGACGTCGGCGGTGCGTTCGCACGGCTGGTGCGTGACGAGGGCGAAACTGTCGAACGAGTGGTGATCGGGCACGACATGCGGGCCAGCTCGCCTGCGCTGGCGGGGGCGTTCGCCGACGGCGTGGTGTCCCAGGGCCTCGACGTCGTCCGGATCGGGCTTGCCTCAACCGATCAGCTGTACTTCGCCTCGGGCCTGTTGGACTGCCCCGGCGCGATGTTCACCGCCAGCCACAACCCGGCGGCCTACAACGGGATCAAGCTGTGCCGCGCAGGTGCCAAGCCCGTCGGCAAGGACACCGGGCTGTCGGCGATCAGCGACGAGGTGATCGCCGGCGTGCCCGGATACGACGGCCCGGTGGGCAAGACGGTCGACCGCGACGTGCTCTCCGACTACGGGGAATTCCTGCGTTCGCTGGTCGATTTGGCGGCGTTGCGACCGCTGCGGGTCGCCGTCGACGCCGGAAACGGAATGGCCGGTCATACCGCACCCGCGGTGCTGGAACCGATCCCGTCGATCACGGTGGCACCGCTGTACTTCGAACTCGACGGCACCTTTCCGAACCACGAGGCCAACCCGCTGGACCCGAAGAACCTCGTGGATTTGCAGGCGCATGTGGTGGCGACGGGCGCAGACATCGGGCTGGCCTTCGACGGCGACGCCGACCGTTGTTTTGTGGTGGATGAATTGGGGCATCCGGTATCGCCGTCAGCGGTGACCGCCCTGGTCGCCGCGCGCGAGTTGAGCAGGGAGATCGGCGCAACGGTGATCCACAACCTGATCACCTCACGAGCAGTGCCCGAACTCGTCGTCGAACGGGGCGGCACGCCCGTGCGGTCGCGCGTCGGCCATTCCTATATCAAGGGGCTGATGGCCGATACCGGCGCGATCTTCGGCGGTGAGCATTCGGCGCACTATTATTTCCGCGACTTCTGGGGAGCGGACTCGGGGATGCTGGCCGCCCTGCACGTATTGGCCGCACTCGGCGAGCAGCGGCGGCCGCTGTCGGAGTTGATGGCCGACTATCAGCGCTACGAGGAGTCCGGCGAGATCAACTTCACCGTCGACGACTCGCAGTCGTGCGTGGAGGCGGTGCTGAAGCAGTTCGGCGACCGCATCCAGGCCATCGACCATCTCGACGGGGTGACGGTCGATCTGGGCGACGGCAACTGGTTCAACCTGCGAACCTCCAACACCGAGCCGCTGCTGCGGCTGAATGTCGAGGGCCGAACCGCCGAAGACGTGGACGACGTGGTCGGGCGGGTGGCCGCCGAAATCGCTTCGCAGACCGAGACATCGACATGAGCGCGCCGCACGCCACGATCGACTTCGACGACGTCGAGAGCCTGCTCGCCGCCGACCGGGACGGGCTGCTGCGCTCGGCCTCGATGGCCGGTGCGCAGGTCCGCGCCACCGCCGCAGCACTCGACGAGGGCGCACTCGAGCCGATCGCCGCCGACTACCCGCCGCGCACCGTGATCTGGGTCGCGGGCCGGGGCAACGCCGAGACCGCCGGGTCGATTCTGGCGGCGGCACTCGGTGCGTCGGCCGCTGCGCCGATCGTCGTCGGCTCCGAAGCGCCACCGTGGATCGGCGCGCTGGACGTACTGGTCGTCGCAGGCGACGATCCCGGTGATCCAACGCTGGTCGCTGCGGCCGCAACGGCGGTGCACCGCGGTGCCCGGGTCGTCGTGGTCGCGCCATACGAAGGGCCGCTGCGCGACGCCACCGCAGGGCGCGCCGCCGTCCTCGAGCCGCGAGTGTGGGTTCCCGACGACTACAGCCTGCCTCGCTACCTGGCGGCCGGTCTTGCGATTCTGCATGTGGTCGATCCGGCCCTGCGAATGGATCTCGCCGCGCTCGCCGACGAACTCGACGCCGAGGCGCTTCGCAACAGCGCCGCACGCGAGCTGTTCACCAATCCCGCCAAGACGCTGGCCGACCGGATGTCGGGGCGCACGGCGGTGCTGGCCGGTGACAGCGCGGCGGCGCTGGCGTTGGCCCGGCACGGCGGCGCAATCATGCTGCGGATCGCGCACCAGGCGGTGGCGGCGGTCGGTCTGTCCGATGCCATCGTTGCGCTGCGCACCGGGATGTCTGGGGTGTCCGACGCCGACCGCGATGCCGCCTTGTTCCACGACGACGAGATCGACGGGCCGCTGCCGGAGCGTGTCCGCACCATTGTGCTGACGCTGGATGCCGAACGCGCGGTGGTGGCGGCGCGGGTGGCGGGGCTCGATGACGTCAGCGTCGTCGGGGCCGACGACGTGCCCGACCTGCCCGAATCGCCGGTGCGGACGGGACGTCCCGAGCAGCAATTGGCGATGCTGGCCGTTCGGTTGGAGATGGCGGCCACCTACCTGCGACTGGTTCGGGGATAGTTGAGTGAACCTGCTACGTGGTGCGCTACGAACCTATGCCTGGGGTTCCCGGACGGCCATTGCCGAGTTCACCGGAAAGCGCAGTCCCACAGCGCATCCGGAGGCAGAGCTGTGGTTCGGTGCGCACCCGGGCGACCCGGCGTGGCTTGAGACCGACGCCGGTGAACAGTCGCTGCTGCAGACCGTGCGGGAGGACCCCGAGGGGCAGTTGGGCGCGGCGGTGCGGAACCGATTCGGCGATGCGTTGCCGTTTTTGATGAAGGTGCTGGCGGCCGACGAACCGCTGTCGCTGCAGGCGCACCCCAGCGCGCAGCAGGCCGTCGAGGGTTTCGCGCGTGAGGACCGACTCGGCATTCCGGTGTCCTCGCCGATCCGCAACTACCGCGACCGCAGCCACAAGCCGGAACTGCTGGTGGCGCTGGAGACGTTCGATGCGCTTGCCGGTTTCCGGCCCGCGCCGAGATCCGTGGAGTTGATGCGGGCACTGGCGGTTTCCGACCTCGACCCCTTCATCGGCCTGCTGGCAGGTCAGCCGGACGCGGACGGCCTGCGCGCGCTGTTCACCACGTGGATCACCGCGCCGCAACCGGATCTCGACGTGCTGGTGCCCGCGGTGATCGACGGCGCCATCAGCTATGTCCGGTCGGGAGAGAAGGAGTTCGCGGCCGAGGCCAAGACGGTGCTCGAACTGGGGGAGCGCTATCCCGGTGACGCCGGGGTGCTGGCCGCCCTGCTGCTGAACCGGTTGAGCCTGAAACCCGGTGAGGGCATCTACCTGCCCGCAGGCAACCTGCACACCTACCTACACGGCGTCGGGATCGAAGTGATGGCCAACTCCGACAATGTGCTGCGCGGCGGCCTGACCCCGAAACACGTTGACGTGCCGGAGTTGTTGCGAGTGCTGGATTTCACCCCCGCGAGCGAGGACGCGCTTCGACCGAAGACCTCGAGGGATGGAATCGAACTCGTCTACGACACTCCGGCGCCGGAGTTCTCGACGTCGGTGTTGGGTCTCGACGGTGACCGGCTCGGCCACGAGGTGGATGCTCCGTCCCGCCACGACGGGCCGCAGATCCTGTTGTGCACAGAGGGTTCGGCGGTGGTGCACGCCAAATCCGGCACGGTGACGTTGGAACGGGGCGCGGCGGCGTGGGTGTCGGCCGACGACGGACCGATCCGCCTTGTCGCCCAGCGCCCGACGAAGCTGTTCCGCGCGACGGTCGGG
This sequence comes from uncultured Actinomycetota bacterium, assembly GCA_963713225.1. Taxonomy (GTDB): domain Bacteria; phylum Actinomycetota; class Actinomycetes; order Mycobacteriales; family Mycobacteriaceae; genus Mycobacterium. The sequence continues at coordinate 24,613 of CAVQLB010000014.1, forward strand.
ATCTAGGTGTCGACGGAGGGCAGCACCAGGGCAATTGCGGCGGCCCTGCTCGCCAACGCGGGCATCGCGATCGCGAAGTTCGTCGGCTACCTGATCACCGGCAGCTCGTCGATGCTGGCCGAATCGGTGCACTCGGTCGCGGACACCAGCAATCAGGGACTCCTGCTCGTCGGGCAGCGGGCGGCGCGCAAGGAAGCCGACCCGTTGCACCAGTTCGGGTACGGCCGCAGCCGGTATTTCTACTCCTTCGTGGTGGCGCTGGTGCTGTTCACGCTCGGCTCGGTCTTCGCGCTCTACGAGGGCTACCACAAGATTTCGCACCACGAGGGCGTCACCTCACCCCTCGTGGCGGTGGCGATTCTGGTCATCGCAATCGCCTTGGAGGGCTACAGCTTTCGCACCGCGATAGTGGAGTCCCGGCCGCTGAAGGGTTCCGGCAGCTGGTGGCGGTTCATCCGCAACTCGCGCAACCCGGAGCTTCCAGTGGTGCTGCTGGAGGACACCGGCGCGTTGATCGGCCTGATATTCGCGCTCGCGGGCGTCGGGCTGACGATCCTCACCGGCGATCCGGTGTGGGACGGCGTCGGCACGGTCGCCATCGGTGTGCTGCTCGGCATGATCGCGGTGATCCTGATGGTCGAGATGCACAGCCTGCTGATCGGTGAGGGCGCCACCAAAGGAGAGGATCGGGCGATCCGGGCCGCGGTCGAGCAGACCGCCAACGTCGACCGCGTAATCCACTTGCGCACTCAGTATCTGGGTCCCGACGAACTACTGGTCGGCGCGAAGATCGCACTGGCGCCCGCGACCGACTTGGCCACCGTGGCGGCCGCCATCGACGCGGCGGAGGCTGCGATCCGTGCGGCGGTGCCCGCCGCCCAGCTCATCTACTTGGAGCCCGATCTCGATCGGGAGAAGGTGCGTTAGCCCGCCGCTCGGCCAGCCACAGCCGCATGTTGTGACCGATGGTGCGGCCGACGAGCCGCGTCGACGGGACCATGTACAGGCTGTCCAGCAGGCTGAACCGGCGTAGAAACCATTCGGCGAGAACAGGATCCGTTTCGGCCGCGCCGAGGAACTGGTCGAAGAGCCCACCCACCGGGCCGTACCACCACGGCCTCGGTCCGGAGGCGCGGTGTAGTACCAGGTCGCCGATCGCGGTCATCGTCCACACCGGGAACGTCGACTTCGCCGTCGCCCTGTTGAATTCGCGAGCCAGGTCCCTGCCAGGCGACTCGAGCGCCCGGCGAAGGTGGCCCGCCTGCAGAAAGCTCATCGTCATGCCCTGCCCGAACGTGGGGTTGAAGCTGGCGACGGCGTCGCCGAACGGCAGGATGCCGGACGGGAAGCGCTCCAGCTTGTGGTAGCGGCGCCACCGGCTGGTCGGGTATTTGTGGAAGGCCACGTCGCCGATTGGCTCGCCCTGCCGGATCGCGGCTGCGATGTGTGGGGGAAGGACTTCGTCGGCCAGCGCACACATCGCCGAGAAATCCTGTGGCGGTTCGACTTTGGCCACGCCGAAGGTCGTCAGGCCCCAGGTGCCGTCCTCGTAGTAGAGCATGCCGAGACCACGCGGTTGCTCGCGGGAGGCGCCCGCGATGACGACCTTCTCGGTGATCAGACCGTCCGGAATGCGCAACTGGTGTGTCGCGTATCCGATGCCGACGTCGACACTGTTCTCGGGTGGGCGGTCAAATCCCCACTGTTGCAACCAGATCGGTAGCCGCGCGCCGCGCCCCGCGGCGTCGACTACGAGATCGGCCGGTACCGCGTCACCGGTGTCCAGCGTCACGCCGGTGACCCGATGCCAGGCCGCGTCGAAGCTCGGCTGGGCGACCGAGGCGCGCACGACGTCCACGTTGGCGATCGCCGTCGCCCTGCGGCGGATCTGCCATTCCAGTTGCGGGCGGCTCGGCACATACGCCGTGAACTCGTCCCGCAGGCGGTGCGTCGTGCCGAGGACGTGACCGGCGGCGCCGAAGTGGATGCAGTCCGGCCGGTTCGCCAGAATCGGAACCCCGGCGGCGACCATGTCGTCGAGCAGACCCGGGAAGTGCGACTCGAGCTCGGCCGCGCCGCGCGCCATCAACAGGTGGACGTGCCTGCCCTGGGGGACCGCCGCACGGTTGGCCGGACCGGAGGGAAGTTCGTCGCGTTCGAACACCGTGACCCGGTCGTAGAAGTCCGAAAGCACACGCGCGGCGCACATGCCCGCGATGCTTGCCCCGATTACGACCGCATGGTCGCCACTCCGCCCCATGGGGGCCGATGGTAATGGGTACACAACCTGGGCCCGCCCGTTCCGCGGCGGCGTCACGAAAGGGTAAGGCGCATGACACGGACATCGCTGGGGCGGCGAATCAAATCGGTGGAGCAGTCGATCGCGGATACCGACGAGCCGGCGACCCGATTACACAAGGACCTGACCTGGTGGGACCTCACGGTCTTCGGGGTGTCGGTGGTGATCGGCGCAGGCATTTTCACCATCACCGCGTCCACCGCGGGCAATATCACCGGCCCGGCGATCGCATTGTCGTTCGTGATCGCTGCGATTACTTGCGGCCTGGCCGCGCTGTGCTACGCCGAATTCGCCTCCACGCTGCCGGTGGCAGGCAGCGCCTACACGTTCTCCTACGCGACGTTCGGTGAGTTCATCGCCTGGATCATCGGCTGGGATCTGATCCTGGAGTTCGCGGTGGCCGCGGCGGTCGTTGCCAAAGGTTGGTCGAGCTATCTCGGCGACGGTGTTCAACTTCGGCGGCGGCACAATGCGAATTCGGCGGCTGTGCAACTGGACTGGGGTGCGCTGCTGATCATCGCCTTCGTGACCGCGATGTTGGCGCTGGGGCACCAAGCTGTCGGCCGAAGTGCAGCCTGGTGATCACGCGTGATCAAGGTGTCGGTCGTGCTGCTGGTGGTCACGGTCGGCGCGTTCTACATCAAGTCCGCGAACTACACGCCGTTCATCCCGCCCGCGGAGTCCGGCGGCGGCGGCGGGGGCACCGAGCAGTCGCTGTTCTCGCTGATCACCGGGGCGGAGGGCAGCAACTACGGCTGGTACGGCCTGCTGGCGGGCGCGTCGATCGTGTTCTTCGCGTTCATCGGCTTCGACATCGTCGCCACCACCGCCGAGGAGACCAAGAATCCGCAGCGCGACGTCCCCCGAGGCATCCTGGCCTCGCTGGCCATCGTCACCGTGCTCTACGTCGCGGTGGCCGTCGTACTGTCCGGCATGGTGCACTACACCAAGCTCAGGGACGCCGGCGAGAAGGCCAATCTCGCGACGGCGTTCTCCGAGAACGGCGTGGACTGGGCCGCGAAGGTGATCTCGATCGGCGCGCTGGCCGGGTTGACAACCGTCGTCATCGTCCTGGTCCTCGGCCAGACCCGGGTGCTGTTCGCGATGTGTCGCGATGGGCTGCTGCCCCGGCCGATGGCCAAGACCGGACCGCACGGCACGCCGGTGCGTATCACGATTCTGGTCGGCGTGCTGGTGGCGATCGCCGCGTCGGTGTTCCCGATGGGCAAGCTCGAGGAAATGGTGAACATCGGCACCCTGTTCGCATTCGTGCTGGTGTCGGCGGGCGTGATCGTGCTGCGCCGCTCGCGTCCGGACCTGCAGCGCGGCTTCCGCGTGCCATGGGTGCCGCTGCTGCCGATCGCCGCGATCCTGGCCTGCCTCTGGCTGATGCTCAACCTGACGGGGCTGACCTGGATCCGCTTCCTGATCTGGATGGTCATCGGCGTCGTCGTCTACTGGCTGTACGGCCGTCGCCATTCGGTGCTCGCCCAGCGGGAGAACGCGACTTCGGCGTGATTTGTTGCGGCCAGCGCAACTAACCACGCCGAATCCACGGCAGGTGGAACCGTTCGGGGTGCGGCGAACATCTGCCATTGCGTGCTGAATGACTGTCTCCGTCGGCAGGATGGAGTCTTGACGCTCGCCGACGCCCGTCGGTGCGGAATCGACAGGCATGCCGTCCACAGGCGGGTTCGGGCGGGAAACTGGCGGCAGTGCGCTCGCGGCGTGTACTTCGTCGACGACCGCCCTTTCACCGATGTCGCGCGCGTCCGCGCGGCCGTGTGGAGTTACGGCGCGCAGGCCGCGGCGAGTGGACTCGCAGCGGCGTTTTGGCTCGAGCTGACGAGGTTCCCGCCCGATATCGTCGAGGTGACGGTGCCTCGGAACAGCAACGGCCGCAAGCATGCCGGTTCGCGTGTTCGACGACGAGATCTGGCCGCTGCCGACGTCGTCGAGCGGCGAGGCCTACGAGTTACGGCGCTACCGCTGACCGTTGTCGAAGCCGCGGTGCGACAGCGAGGCGGCGCCAAGCTGATGGACTCGGCGCTACAACGTGACGTGGGACTGCGTGAGTTGTGGGCAGCACACCTGCGCAACAAAGGGCGATACGGATCGCCGGCGTCGCGATTACTTCTCCAGGCCGCCTCTGACGGCGCGCGCTCGGTTGCCGAGCGATTGCTTGTGAAGCTGCTGCGCGACGCTGGCATCACCGGCTGGCAGACGAACTATCCGGTCGGGGGTTACAAGGTCGACGTCGGTTTTCCCGGCCCGAAAGTAGCGATCGAAGTCGACGGCTTCGCATTTCACAGCGGACCGGTCGAGTTTCAGGTCGATCGCGAACGCCAGAACAACATCGCCCTTCTCGGCTGGCAGGTCCTTCGCTTCACGTGGCTGGACTTGACGGAGTATCCGCAACGGGTGCTGGCGGTCATTCGCTCGGCGACTTCGGCGTGACTGGTTGCGATTGGCGCAACTGAGCACGCCGAAATCGCTGCGAGGCGAGTTTTACAAAAGTAGGCTTGGTGTCTAGACAGCCGACAAACCTGCCTCTATAGTCAAGTCATCGACGTGATGGCACTCACAAGGAGGTAGGGACGCCGTGGCTGACAATGTCCGCGAACTTTCGCAAATCGAGACCGACCAATGGCGGGACAAGAAACGACATCTGTGGCTGATGGGCCTGATCGCGCCGACCGCCCTGTTCGTCGTGCTGCCCATCGTGTGGGCGTTCAACCAGTTCGGCTGGCATGCGGCGTCGCAGGTGTTCTTCTGGATCGGCCCGTTCCTGCTCTACGTCCTGCTGCCCGCGCTGGACCTGCGCTACGGCCCGGACGGGCAGAATCCGCCCGACGAGGCGATGGAGCGGCTGGAGAACGACAAGTACTACCGCTACTGCACCTACATCTTCATCCCGTTCCAGTACGCCAGCGTGATCTTCGGTGCGTACCTGTTCACCGCCACGGACCTGAGTTGGCTGGGTTATGACGGCGGGCTGAGCTGGGCAGCCAAGATCGGCACGGCGCTGTCGGTCGGTGTGCTCGGCGGGATCGGCATCAACACCGCACACGAGCTCGGCCACAAGAAGGACGCGTTGGAGCGCTGGCTGTCGAAGATCACCCTGGCGCAGACCTGCTACGGCCACTTCTACATCGAGCACAACCGCGGCCACCACGTCCGGGTCGCCACCCCGGAGGATCCCGCATCGGCCCGCTTCGGCGAGACGTTCTGGGAGTTCCTGCCGCGCAGCGTGTGGGGCAGTGCGAAGTCGTCGTGGGAGCTGGAAGCCAAGCGGCTGCGCCGGGCAGGCAAGAGCCCCTGGCACTGGTCCAACGACGTGCTCAACGCCTGGGCGATGTCGCTCGTGTTCTACGGCATCCTGATCGCCGTATTCGGGGTGGCGCTCATCCCGTACATCCTCATCTCGGCGGTGTTCGGGTTCAGCCTGCTGGAGACGGTGAACTACCTCGAGCACTACGGGCTGCTCCGGCACAAGACCGAGAGTGGCCGCTACGAGCGCTGCTCGCCCGAACACAGCTGGAACTCCGACCATCTGGTGACCAACCTGTTCCTGTACCACCTGCAGCGGCACAGCGATCACCACGCCAACCCGACGCGGCGGTATCAGACGCTGCGCAGCATGGACGGTGCACCGAACCTGCCCAGCGGCTACGCGTCGATGATCGCGCTGACGTACTTCCCGCCGCTGTGGCGAAAGGTGATGGACCACCGGGTCATCGAGCACTACGACGGCGATATCTCCCGGGTGAATGTGCATCCGCGGGTCCGCGACAAGATGGTCGCCAAGTACGGAGCGACGGCATGACTTCCTTCAAATGCCCGATCTGCGACTACGTCTACGACGAGGCCAAAGGCGACCCGCGCGAGGGATTTCCGGCGGGCACGGCCTTCAGTGAGGTACCCGACGACTGGACCTGCCCCGACTGCGGGGTGCGCGAGAAGGTCGACTTCGAAGAGATGGGAGCAATGAAGTGAGTAGCGATGAGCGCTTGCGCGAAGAGCAGACAAACCTGTTCAAGTTGTTCGTCTGCGTGCAGTGCGGCTTCGAGTACGACGAGGAGAAGGGCTGGCCCGAGGACGGCATCGCCCCCGGCACCCGGTGGGACGACATCCCCGACGACTGGAGCTGCCCGGACTGCGGCGCGGCCAAGTCGGATTTCGAGATGGTGGAGGTCGCGCGTTCGTGACCACTAGTGTCACGGCTGTGGACGAGGGTCGGACCGCGCAGCGCATTCCGTACGCCGAGGCGTCACGGGTGCTGCTGCGCGATTCGATTCTGGACGGCATGCGCGACCTTCTCCTCACCCGGGACTGGTCCTCGATCACGCTCTCGGACGTGGCGGGCGCGGCGGGCATCAGCCGGCAGACCATCTACAACGAGTTCGGCTCGCGGCAGGGCCTGGCGCAGGGCTACGCGATGCGGCTGGCCGACCGGCTCGTCGACGCCGTCGCGAAGGCGATCACCGGCAACGTCGGCGACATCTACGCGGCCTTCTCGGAGGGCTTCCGGGATTTCTTCACCGAGTCCGCCGCCGATCCGCTGGTCATCTCGTTGCTGACCGGCGGCACCAAGCCCGACCTGCTGCAGCTCATCACCACCGACAGCGGCCCGATCATCACCCACTGCTCGGAGCGGCTGACGTCTACCTTCATGCACAGCTGGGTGCGCGCCAGCGAGGAGGACTCCGGTGTGCTGGCCCGAGCGATCGTCCGGCTGGCCATGAGCTACGTGTCGATGCCGCCGGAGGCCGACCATGATGTGGCCCGAGACCTGGCACGTCTCATGACGCCATTCGCCGAACGGTACGGTGTCATCGAATCGGATTAGCCGCGGCAGCACCGTGAGGGCTAACATTAAACAAGCTAAGTAATTGCGCGCGAGATGAAGGACGACCATGACGACGACTGAGCAGCGGCTGACGGCAGATGTCCGCAACGGCATCGACTACAAGGTGGCCGACCTGTCCCTGGCCGAGTTCGGCCGCAAGGAGATCAGGCTGGCCGAACACGAGATGCCTGGGCTGATGTCGTTGCGGCGCGAATACGCCGACGTGCTTCCGCTCAAGGGCGCGCGCGTTTCCGGCTCCCTGCACATGACCGTGCAGACCGCGGTGCTGATCGAGACGCTGGTGGCGCTCGGCGCCGAGGTCCGCTGGGCATCGTGCAACATCTTCTCCACCCAGGACCATGCAGCGGCCGCCACGGTCGTCGGGCCCCATGGGACCGTGGAAGAGCCCAAGGGCGTGCCGATCTTCGCGTGGAAGGGCGAGACGCTCGAGGAGTATTGGTGGGCCGCCGAGCAGATGCTCACGTGGCCCGGCGAGCCGGCCAACATGATCCTCGACGACGGCGGCGACGCCACGATGCTGGTGCTGCGTGGTGCGCAGTTCGAGAAGGCCGGCGTGGTCCCCCCGGGTGAGGACGACGACTCCGATGAGTACAAGGTGTTCCTGTCGCTGATCCGCGAGCGTTTCGAGACCGACAAGACCAAGTGGACCAAGATCGCCGAGTCGGTCCAGGGCGTCACCGAGGAGACCACCACCGGTGTGCTGCGCCTGTACCAGTTCGCCGCCGCGGGTGAGCTGGCGTTCCCGGCCATCAACGTCAACGACTCGGTCACCAAGAGCAAGTTCGACAACAAGTACGGCACCCGGCACTCGCTGATCGACGGCATCAACCGCGGCACCGACGTGCTGATCGGCGGCAAGGCCGCGCTGGTGTGCGGCTACGGCGACGTCGGAAAGGGCTGCGCCGAGGCGCTCAAGGCCCAGGGCGCGCGCGTGGCGGTCACCGAGATCGACCCGATCAACGCGCTTCAGGCGCTGATGGACGGCTTCGAGGTCAAGACCGTCGAGGAGGCCATCGGCTGGGCGGACATCGTCATCACGGCCACCGGCAACCAGGGCATCATCACTCTCGAGCACATGAAGGCGATGAAGCACCAGGCGATCCTGGGCAACATCGGCCACTTCGACGACGAGATCGAGATGGCCCGCCTCGAGCGCGACCCGAAGGTCCGCCGGATCAACATCAAGCCGCAGGTCGACGAGTTCGTCTTCGAGGACGGCCATTCGATCATCGTGCTGTCCGAGGGCCGGCTGCTGAACCTCGGCAATGCCACGGGCCACCCGTCATTCGTGATGAGCAACAGCTTCTCCAATCAGGTGATTGCGCAGATCGAGCTGTGGACCAAGAAGGACCAGTACGACAACGAGGTCTACCGCCTGCCCAAGCACCTCGACGAGAAGGTCGCCAAGATTCACGTCGAGGCGCTCGGCGGCTCGCTGACCAGGCTCACCAAGGAGCAGGCCGAGTACATCAACGTCGACGTCGACGGGCCGTACAAGCCGGACCACTATCGCTACTGATTCGCGACTGATTCACGTCCCGCTGGTCTAGCGTCACGTTTCATGCGTGACGTCGGGACCTCCGTGATGTTCGATATGCGTGCACCCGCGTGGGGCACGCCGACGAGCGAGTTGTACCGTGCCGCGCTCGAGATGGCGTCGTTCGTAGACGCCATCGGGGTCGACCACATCGGCCTGATGGAGCACCACGGCTCCGACGACGGCTATCTGCCACAGCCCTTCACATTGGCGGCGGCCATGGCGGCGGTGACGCAGGACGTCCGTTTCCTGCTCGGCGCGGTGCTGTTGCCGCTGCACGATCCGGTGTTGGTGGCCGAGCAGATTGCGATCACCGACCTCATTTCGAACGGGCGACTGAACGTCATCGTCGGTGCCGGGTATGTGCCGTTCGAGTTCGCGACCTTCCGTAAGTCGCTGAAAGACCGTGCGAAGCTGATGGATTCGGGTATCGACACCATCCTGCGCGCGTTGAAAGGCGAGCGGTTCGAGGCCGACGGTCGCCCGGTGTTCGTCCGGCCGCTACCGGTGCAGAAACCCGAGGACATCATCCTGGTGGGCGGGGGCGTGCCCGCCGCCGCAAGGCGGGCGGCGCGCTTCGGGCTGGGCTTCGGGCCGATCTCGGGCGAACTTGTGGACCTTTATCTCGAGGAGTGCCGCAATCTTGGTCAGGCGCCCGGTAAATATTTCCGCCCGGCCGGCGGACCGCTCAGCATCCACCTTTGTGAGGACCAGGAACAAGGCTGGGCCGCCATCGAACGTCATGCCGTCTATGTCATCGGCGAGTACGCGAAGTGGGCCGAGCAGGAAGGTGACGCCTCGACCTCGCCGTTCGCAGGCCTGACCGATCCGACGGTGCTGCGTCAGCTGGGCCTGTTCGCGGCGTGGACGCCCGACCAGTTGCTCGCGAAAGTGCCCGAGATGCCGGACCATTCGACGTTCCCCTTCCAGCCGCTTCTCGGCGGGCTGTCGCCCGAAGAGGGCTGGAAGAGCCTGAAACTGCTCGAGCAGACGATGCCCAAGCTCAAAGAAGCGATCACGGCACTGGACTAACCCTGTTAGCGTCGCCCCGTGGGTCGGGGAGTGGTGGGGGTTCTGCTTGCGCTGTTGTTGGTCGGATCCATCGGAATCGCGCCGCCGGTATTCGCCGACGATCCGACGAACGACGCGCACGACCCGTACTTCAACGAGGACGAATACCAGGAGTTCTACACGCCGCCGGATCCGCTGCCGCCGGGTGCGCCGGGTGACCTGATCCGGACGGAACCGTCGCGGCTTGTGCTCGAGCCGTCCGGTCAGCTCGGCATGATCATGGCCGACGCGACCCGAATCATGTACCGCAGCACCGATGTTCGCGGTAATCCGATGGTGGTCACCGGTACGTACTTCGAGCCGTACAACGATTGGCCGGGCGGTGGGCCGCGGCCGCTGCTCGTGTACGGCCCAGGCACCCAGGGCCAGGGCGACCAGTGCGCGCCGTCGCGTCAGTTCAACCAGGGCATCCACTGGCGGCCGTATCTGGACCTCGCCTTCAACTACGAGGAGATGTTCGTCTCGACGATGGTCGCGCGCGGATTCGCGATCGTGATGACGGACTATCAGGGGCTCGGCACACCCGGCCTGCACACCTATGTCGGCCGCGTGCCACAGGGCGACGCGATGCTCGACGCGGCCCGCGCCGCGAAGAAGCTGCCGGGTACCTCGCTGGACCCCGATGGCCCGATCGCGTTCTGGGGCTACTCGCAAGGCGGCGGGGCGGCAGCGTCGGCGGCCGAACTCGCGTCGGCCTATGCGCCCGAGCTGAAGGTCGTCGGCACATACGCCGGCGCACCGCCAGCCGATCTCAAGGAACTGTTTCCCTACGCTGACGGCAGCGTCCTGGTCGGCGCCGTCGGCTATGCGCTCAACTCGGTGATGGCGGCCTATCCCGAGCACGCCGAAGCCATCCGCTCGAAGCTGACGCCGCGCGGAGAGGACTTCCTTTTCAAGGTGGCCGACCAGTGCGTCGCCGAGACGCTCGCCAAGTTCATGTTCCGGCACCTGCAGCCCTACTTCAACGAGGACATCAACGAACTCGTCAACGAGGAACCGTTCAGCGGCCTGTTCGACGAGCAGAAGCTCGGGCGCTTCAAACCCAATGCGCCCGTGATGATTTTGAGCAACCGTTACGACCCGTTGGTGCCGTGGACCGGTGCCAACCAACTCGGCCGCGACTGGTGCGCACAGGGTGCCGACGTGCAGTTCTGGACAAACGAGGAACCGCCGTTCCTCAACAAGGCGATCATCAACCACGCCCTGCCGATGTTGGTCGACGGCGAGCGGGGCATGCAGTGGATCGCCGACCGATTCAACGGATTACCGACCACACCCAACTGCGGCGAGTTCTAGGGCGGAGGGGGGCCCGGGTTGCCGCAGCGGTTCTTGATGTCCATCAGCGGCTGCCGGATGCCCGCAAGGTCGGTCTTCGTCTGAGGGTGCGTCTTCATGTACGCCTGGACCTTCGGCTTCGCCTGGTCGCGCGTCAGCCCTTCGAGGCCGTTGAAGAAGTTGTTCACGTCGGGATGATCGACAAGGTATTGCCCCGTCGCTTGCTGAACGCCTGCCCTGACGAATTCGAGGTCGGCGGCACCGCAGTTCGGGGGATTGGCGGCGGGGTCCCCATTTGCGTGTGCCAGCGGCGTGGCCGCCGACAGCGCCGCGCCGATCACCGCGGTACACAGGAAAACCTTCATAGCTCACAGTTTTGGGCACGCGGGCTTCGACGGCGCCCATCGCAAGCTGTTCCGCAGGAAACCCGAAGGGAACCCCGGGTTAGGCTCGCCGCGTGCTGATCGCGATCGAGGGTGTCGACGGCGCAGGCAAGCGCACGCTGACGCAGGGACTGCGCGCCGCGTTCGAGGCAGGCCACCAGTCCGTCGCCAGCCTGTCCTTCCCCCGCTACGGCCACTCGGTGTCGGCCGACCTCGCCGCCGAAGCGCTGCACGGCGGTCACGGCGACCTCGCGACATCGGTCTACGCGATGGCGGTGCTGTTCGCGATGGACCGGGCCGGAGCGCGCCAGGAGATCGAGCTCTTGAACGCGGAGTACGACGTGCTGATCCTCGACCGGTACGTGGCGTCCAATGCCGCCTACAGCGCGGCGCGCCTGCGCCAGCGCGCCGACGGCGACGTGGTGGCATGGGTGCGCGAACTGGAGTACGGGCGGCTGCACCTGCCCGCACCCGATTGGCAGGTGCTGCTCGATGTGCCCGCCGAACTCGCCGCCGAGCGGGCCGAGCACCGCGCCAACACCGAAGCCGGCCGGGCGCGGGACGCCTACGAGCGCGACGACGATCTGCAGCGGCGCACCGGCGACGTTTACTCGGAACTGGCCGCCTCCGATTGGTGCGGGCGGTGGTCGGTGGCGGGCCCGGACGTCGACGGGGCATCGCTGGCCAAACTCGTGCTGGGCAGCTAACCGCGAAACGCCCAGCGTGGGAGCCGCCTTTTGTCTCGATCTGGTGACACCATGGACACCATGAGGCAAAGGATTCTGGTCGTCGATGACGACCCTTCGCTCGCTGAGATGCTGACGATCGTGCTGCGCGGGGAGGGCTTCGACACCGCGGTCATCGGCGACGGCACCCAGGCGCTCACCGCCGTCCGCGAATTGCGCCCCGATCTGGTCCTGTTGGACCTGATGTTGCCCGGCATGAACGGGATCGACGTGTGCCGTGTGCTGCGCGCCGACTCCGGCGTGCCGATCGTGATGCTGACCGCCAAGACCGACACCGTCGACGTGGTGCTCGGGCTGGAATCGGGCGCCGACGACTACGTGATGAAGCCGTTCAAGCCCAAGGAGCTGGTGGCCCGCGTGCGCGCCCGGTTGCGCCGCAACGACGACGAGCCCGCGGAGATGCTGTCCATCGCCGATGTGGAGATCGACGTGCCCGCCCACAAGGTGACCCGGATGGGTGAGCAGATTTCGCTGACACCGCTCGAGTTCGATCTGTTGGTGGCGCTGGCACGCAAACCGCGGCAGGTGTTTACTCGTGATGTGCTACTCGAACAGGTGTGGGGATACCGGCATCCCGCCGACACCCGTTTGGTGAACGTGCATGTCCAACGTTTGCGGGCCAAGGTCGAGAAGGATCCTGAGAACCCGCAAGTTGTGCTGACTGTTCGAGGAGTGGGATACAAGGCCGGACCGCCGTGATCCGTGCTCGCGACGATCAAACGCGTCGCGATGAGGTGGGGGTACCTCCCGCTTGCGGGGGATGGCACCAGTGATCTTCGGCTCGAGGCGGCGCATTGATCGGCGTTCTGCACCACTGATACGCGGATTGGGTTCGCTGAGTCGAGCCATGGGTCTGGCCTGGCGCCGCTCACTGCAACTCCGCGTGGTCTCTCTGACGCTCGGGTTGTCGCTGGCCGTGATCCTGGTGCTCGGCTTCGTGCTGACCAGCCAGATCACCGACCGGATCCTCGAGGTGAAGGTGCGTGCGGCGACCGAGGAGATCGAGCGGGCCCGCAATACCGTCAGCGGGATCGTCGGCGGCGAGGAGACCCGGTCGCTGGACAGCAGCCTGGCGCTGGCGCGAAACACCCTGGTCGACCGTAAGGCCGACGCGGGCGGCGCAGGCCTCGCGGGTGCATTCGACGCGGTGCTCGTGGTGCCCGGCGACGGGCCCCGCGCCGCCACCGCGGCGGGTCCGGTGCAGCAGGTACCCAACGCGCTGCGCGACTTCGTGAAGGCGGGCCAGGTCAGCTATCAGTACGCGACGGTGCGCGCCGAGGGCTTCTCCGGCCCTGCCTTGATCATCGGTACCCCGACGTCGTCGCCGGTCACCAACCTCGAGCTGTACCTGATATTCCCGCTGAGCAGCGAGGAAAGCACCATCTCGCTGGTGCGCGGGACGATGGTCACCGGCGGCGTGGTGCTGCTGCTCATGTTGGCCGCCATCGCGTTGATCGTCGCGCGCCAAATCGTGCTTCCGGTGCGGTCGGCGTCGCGGATCGCCGAACGCTTCGCCGAAGGACACCTCACCGAGCGGATGCCGGTGCGCGGCGAGGACGATATGGCGCGGCTGGCGGTGTCGTTCAACGACATGGCCGAGAGCCTGTCGCGGCAGATCACCCAGCTCGAGGAGTTCGGCAACCTGCAACGTCGCTTCACCTCCGATGTCAGCCACGAGCTGCGCACCCCGCTGACGACGGTGCGGATGGCCGCCGACTTGATCTACGACCACAGCGAGGACCTCGACCCGGCGTTGCGGCGGTCGACCGAGCTGCTGGTCAGTGAGTTGGATCGCTTCGAGCTGCTGCTCAGCGACCTGCTCGAGATCTCCCGCCACGATGCAGGCGTCGCGGAGCTGTCCGTGGAGGCGGTGGACCTGCGCGGCACCGTGCACAGCGCGTTGGACAACGTCGGTCACCTCGCCGTCGACGCCCAGGTCGATCTCATCGAAGACCTGCCGACCGAGGAGGTCATCGCCGAGGTCGACCCGCGCCGGGTGGAACGCATCCTGCGCAATCTCATCGCCAACGCCATCGACCACGCCGAACGCAAACCGGTGCGAATCAGGATGGGCGTCGACGAAGACACGGTGGCCGTCACCGTGCGCGACTACGGCGTCGGGCTGCGGCCCGGCGAGGAGAAGCTGGTGTTCAGCCGGTTCTGGCGCTCCGACCCGTCGCGCGTCCGCCGCTCCGGCGGTACCGGCCTCGGCCTGGCGATCAGCATCGAGGACGCCCGGCTGCACCAGGGCAGGCTGGAAGCGTGGGGCGAACCCGGCAAGGGCGCCTGCTTCCGGCTCACCCTCCCACTCATTCGCGGCCACAAGGTGACGACCAGTCCGCTGCCCCTGAAACCCGTTGGGCGCGAACGCAAGCCGCGACGTTCACCTCGGCAGCGTGAACCGGCGGGAGAAAGCGTGTGAGGCGCCGTCGTCGGCGACCTCTGCTCTTCGCGTGCGCGGCCGTCGCGTCCGCGTGCACGATGGTGGTGCTGGTCGGCGGTTGCGCCGGCGTACCCAGTTCGTCGGCGCCGCAGGCCATCGGGACCGTCGATCGGCCCGCGCCACCGAGCCTGCCCAAGCCGACTCCCGGCATGGATCCCGATGTGTTGTTGCGGGAGTTCCTCAAGGCCACCGCCGATCCGTCCAACCGGCATCTGGCCGCACGCCAGTTCCTCACCGAATCGGCGTCGAATGCCTGGGACGATGCGGGTAGCGCGCTGCTGATCGACCGGGTGGTCTTCGTCGAGACACGCGAGTCCGATCGGGTTTCGGTGAACATGCGCGCCGACATCCTCGGGTCACTCACGGACATCGGCGTGTTCGAGACGGGCGAGGGCGCGTTGCCCGACCCCGGCCCGATCGAGTTGGTGAAGACTTCCGGCGGCTGGCGCATCGATCGGCTGCCGAACGGGGTTTTCCTTGACTGGCAACAGTTTCAGGAGACCTACAAGCGCAGCACGCTGTATTTCGCCGATCCGACCGGCAAGACCGTGGTTCCCGACCCCCGCTACGTCGCGGTGTCCGACCCCGACCAGCTGGCCACCGAGCTGGTCACCAAACTGACCGCGGGTCCGCGTCCGGAGATGGCGAACACAGTGCGCAACCTGGCCGGCCCGCCGCTGCGGTTGCGCGGCCCGGTAACCCGCGCAGACGGCGGCAAGATGGGCGTCGGCCGCGGCTACGGCGGCGCGCGAATCGACCTGGAGAACCTGTCGACCACCGACCCGCACAGCAGGCAACTGCTTGCCGCGCAGATCATTTGGACTCTGGCGCGGGCCGGCATCAACGGCCCGTACGTCATCAATGCCGACGGAGCCGCACTGGACGACCGGTTCGCCGACGGCTGGCAGACCTCCGACGTGGCCGCCACCGACCCCGGTGCCGCCGACGGCGCGGCCGCCGGACTGCATGCCCTTGTCAACGGGTCGCTGGTATCGCTGGACGGTCAGCGGGCACCGCTCGTCCCCGGACCGTTCGGCCAGACGCCCAATCAGACCGGCGCGGCGGTGTCACGCACCGGACAGGAGGCGGCGTCGGTGGTGACGCTGCGCCCCGGCGCGCCGGACATGGCCTCATCATTGTGGGTCGGACCGATCGGCGGTAATCCGTTGCAGGCGATGGACGGTCGCACGCTTTCGCGGCCGACCTGGTCCCTCGACGAAGCGGTGTGGGTGGTGGTGGACGGCAACAACGTGGTGCGAACCGTTCAGGACGCATCCGGACAGCCGGGCCGCATACCCGTCGACTCAACGGCGGTGACGACAAGATTCCCCGGGCCTATCGGCGAGTTGCAGTTGTCGCGTGACGGAACCCGCGCGGCCATGGTGATCGAGGGCGAGGTGATCATGGCCAGCGTCGAGCAGACGGCAGGCGGTGGCTATGCCCTGACGTACCCGCGCCGGCTGGGCTTCGGGCTTCGTAACACGGTGGTGTCGTTGTCCTGGCGCACCGGTGACGACATCGTGGTCAGCCGCACCGACCCGCAACACCCGGTGTCCTACGTCAACCTCGACGGGGTGAACTCCGACGGTCCGAGCCGCAACCTGCTGATGCCGGTCGGAACGGTCGCCGCGAACCCGTCCACGGTGTATGTCGCCGATGCCCGGGGCGTCCTGCAGCTGACCGGGTCGGCGGCCGAGAAGGACCCCCGATGGGTCGCGGTGCAACCGCTGATGGTGCCTGGCGCCATGCCCGTCCTGCCCGGCTGAATCTGACAGTTCCCCGGTTGTGCAGACAACCGGTCGCCAGTGGCGTTTCCTGGTTGCAGGCCCAGCCCGCCGAAAGGATCGCCATGCCCTTCGATAACGCCCAGCTGCCGCGACAACAGGTGCTTCGCGGCGCCGGCCTACTGCTCACTGCCGGGGCGCTCGCCGCGTGCGGTGACGACAGCGAGAAGTCGACCGCCGGCAGCGAGGAGTCGACGGCGGCCGCCCCGTCATCAACCGCGGCCGCACCGTCATCAACCGCCGCCGCGGCCGACGTTGTGATCGCCAAGACGTCCGACGTGCCGGTCGGGTCGGGGGTGATCGTCGACGACGTCGTGGTGACGCAGCCGACGGCAGGCGACTTCAAGGGCTTCTCGTCGACCTGTACACACAAAGGATGCGCAGTGACGACGGTGGCCAACGGAACGATCGACTGCCCATGCCATGGCAGCAAGTTCAGCCTCGACGGTTCGGTCGTCAACGGCCCCGCGACCGCACCTCTTAAGGTCAAGGCCATTGCGGTGCAGGGTGATTCGATCGTCCTGGTCTGATCCGGTCAGGTCGAGCTGACGCCGCGAATGCGGCCCTCGCGGAACGCCTCGACAAAATGCCGATGGTCGTCTCGCACCTGTGCGGCGTATTCGAGCCCGAAGGACACCATGTCCTCGACGAACTCGTCGTCGCGGTCTGCGATCACCTCCACGATCGCGTCCTCGGTTTGGAACTTGACGAGATCCTGGTCGCTGTCGGCGTCGCCGACGCAGTGCACCTTGGCGACCGCACGGCCGAGTTGCTCGATCACCTCTGTGAGCTCGTCGGGTTCGGTCAGTTCGGTCCAGTCCAGATCGGCCTCATACGGCGAGAGTTCCGCTACGACATAACCGATCCCGTCGATCTCGGTGTGGCCGAGCAGTGGATCGGCGTGGGCCTGCAGCGCGCGCTGCGAGACAGCCGTGCGGTGCCCGTGATGCTTGAAGTACTCGCGCACCTCGTCGTCGTCAACGACGCGGCTCGGTGCGGCGACGTTGCCCTGCTTCATCGACAGCACGATGTCGTTGTCGAGCGCCTGGTTGAAACCTTCAATGAGCACGTTGTAGCTCGGCAGGCCCGCGCTGCCGATCCCGAACCCGGTCCTACCGACGAGGTCCTTGACGTCGTAGGCGATCTCGCGGAACCTCTTCGACTTCGGAATCGTGTCCTGATAGGCCTCGAACGCGGCGTTGACCTTCGCGTAGTCGGCCTCGTTCAGTCGGCGCACACCGTGCGATTCGCGGAACCGGCGATCCGATTCGTCGACGCGGGTCATCTTGTCGAGCATCGCATCGCGCGTCGACAGCCGCGCATCCTGCAATGCCGAAAGCACCGCGCCGCGGGCGGTTTTCAGGTTCAACGCGAAGGTCGAGTCGTCATCGGTCTCGCGGAACCACCGCACCTGGTCGAGATAGGACCGGACGAACGTGGTGATCAAATCGCGAATCACGTCGTCGGACAGCGCCTTCTGCCAGCACATCAACGCCACGCTGGCAGCGAACCGCTGCAGATCCCACGTGAAGTGCCCGACGAACGCCTCGTCGAAGTCGTTCACGTCGAAGATCAACACGCCGGCGCCGTCCATGTAGGTGCCGAAATTCTCTGCGTGCAGATCGCCCTGGATCCAGACCCGGCCGGTCCGTTCGTCGGCCCAGCGGTCCTTCCTGTCGGCGACGTCGGCGTAGAACACGCAGGCGCTGCCGCGGTAGAACGCGAAAGGGTCGGCGGCCATCTTGCGGAACTTGGTGCGAAACGCGTCGGGATCGGCCTTCATCAGGTCGGAGAAGGACTGCTCCAGGCAGTCGACGATGAAGGACTCCCGATCTTCGGCCATGCCTTCTGAGTACCCAGAGTTCGATGGCGGTATCCCAACGCGAGACCGGCGACCGGCGTAGCGTCCGAAATCGTCAGCGCCCTTCGGGCGCGGGGACGGACTGGAAGAAGACGGCCATGTCCATCGACGTACAACAACCGCGTCCATACGACCTCGTGTCGACAGTCGTCCAGGTGTTCTGGGAATCGCCGAAAGACGGGGAGGAACTCGACAAGGTGATCGTGCCGGCCATTCTGGGCGCCAAGATCATCCCCGGCTACCAGAACTATCTCGAGCACGAAGTGCAACAGGGTGAGACGCTGTGGGCGATCGCGGCCCAGCACTACGGGTCGGGCAATCTCTATTACCGACTGGTGGCGGCCAACTCGCACACCATCCCCAATCCCAACCTGATCCATCCCGGCGACATCGTGCGGGTGCCTCGCGACTGACCTGTCGGCCCCCGCCGCGACACTGGCGACGTGCTCGACCTGGTGCTTCCCCTGGAATGCGGCGGCTGCGGCGCGCCGTCGACCCGCTGGTGTGACGCCTGCGAGCGCGACCTGCGGGTCCGGCCGGACGAACCGCACCTCATCACACCGAGAGTGAATCCGGCCCTGCCCGTCTTCTCGCTCGGCCGCTACGCGGGTGCTCGCCGCAACGCGATCGTGGCGGTCAAGGAACACGGTCGCGCCGACCTGATCCGGCCGCTCGGTGCCGCGCTGGGCGGCGGGCTTCGGCAACTGCTGACCTGGGGTGTGATCGGCCCGCCCGTAACCGTCGTCCCGGCGCCCACCCGACGGCTCGCCGCCCGCAGGCGCGGCGGCGACCCCGTCACCCGGATGGCGCTGGCCGCGACGGCGGAGAACCCGCACGCGACGGTCGACCAGGCGCTGCGGATGACGGCCCTGGTCCGCGACTCGGTGGGATTGTCCAGCGCGGCGCGACAGCGGAATGTCGCAGGTCGGGTTCGGCTGCGTCGGCCGTCGGCGGGGTTGGCAGGGGATGTGCTCGTGGTCGACGACATCGTCACCACCGGCGCGACCGCCGCAGAATCGGTGCGCACCCTGCAAACGACCGGGGCGCGTGTGGTCGCGGTTCTCGCGCTCGCGCACGCCTGATTTCCGGCCCTGACGTGCCGGCCAATTTCGTCGAGATCAAACCGGGATGAAGAACTGAAAACAGGTCGGTCAAATTAGTGGCACTACCGGGTGAACACGGACTACCGTCGGGGCCAACCACCCGTGAACGCCTCACGGCGGCGCTCAGGGATTGAAGCGCCAACCATCGCCCGACAGCGGTAGGAGGTGAGTGATCGACACCTTGCACCGGCGAGCGGCGAAATTGCGTATGCCCCGTCGGCGCATGTTGTGACAGGTAGGCACGCAGCGCGCGTGCGACGCGAAAGAGAAACGAGTCGCCAAGCATGTCAATCCGTTCCGTGGAAACAGACCGCTCGATGATCGTTGAAGACGAGAAGCCCGCGCCCGCGCCCAGCGCCGAGGTCGTCGTCAAGGGCCGCAACGTCGAGATTCCCGACCATTTCCGCACCTATGTCTCAGAGAAACTCTCCCGCCTCGAGCGGTTCGACCGCACGATCTACCTCTTCGATGTCGAACTCGACCATGAGCGCAACCGGCGCCAACGCAAGAACTGCCAGCACGTAGAGATCACCGCACGCGGTCGCGGCCCCGTTGTGCGCGGCGAAGCCTGCGCCGACAGCTTCTACGCCGCCCTCGAATCGGCGGTCTGCAAACTTGAGAACCGGCTGCGGCGCAGCAAGGACCGCCGCAAGGTGCACTACGGCGACAAGACGCCGGTGTCACTCGCCCAGGCCACCAAGATTTCGGCGCCCGAGGCATTCGAACTCCCTCGCACATCCGGCGAAGCCGAGTCCCATGACGGTGCCGACCTGCACGTACCTGGTCAGATCGTGCGCACCAAGGAACACCCGGCCAACCCGATGACCGTCGACGATGCGCTCTACGAGATGGAGCTGGTCGGACACGACTTCTTCCTGTTCCACGACAAACAGAGCGATAAGCCGTGCGTGGTGTATCGCAGGCATGCCTACGACTACGGGTTGATTCGGCTCGCCTGAGCCGGCGGCTTGATTCGCCCGGTCTGACGTCGTCAACCGGCCAGTTCGACGAGTCCCCTACGATGGACCTCGTCTGATACGTCACGAGATCCATCAGACCCACAGGGGAAATCAGCGTGCTCGATAAGTTGCTCCGGCTCGGTGAGGGCCGCATGGTCAAGCGCCTCAAGCGGGTGGCCGACTATGTCAACACCTTGTCCGACGACATCGAAAAGCTCTCCGACGACGGGCTGCGCGCCAAGACCGCCGAGTTCAAGAAGCGGATCGCCGACGGCGAGGACCTCGACGATGTGCTGCCAGAGGCGTTCGCGGTGGCCCGGGAGGCGGCCTGGCGCGTCCTCGACCAGCGGCCGTACGACGTGCAGGTGATGGGTGGGGCCGCCCTGCACTTCGGCAACGTCGCCGAGATGAAGACGGGTGAAGGCAAGACCCTGACCTGTGTGCTGCCCGCTTACCTGAACGCGCTGACGGGCAAGGGTGTGCACGTCGTCACCGTCAACGACTACCTGGCCAAACGCGATAGCGAGTGGATGGGCCGGGTGCACCGCCTCCTCGGCCTCGAAGTCGGCGTCATTCTGGCCCAGATGACGCCCGACCAGCGGCGCGTCGCGTATGCCGCGGACATCACCTACGGGACCAACAACGAGTTCGGCTTCGACTATCTGCGCGACAACATGGCGCACTCGGTGGAAGAGATGGTGCAGCGGGGCCACCCGTTCGCCGTCGTCGACGAGGTCGACTCCATCCTGATCGACGAGGCCCGCACGCCGCTGATCATCTCCGGTCCCGCCGACGGCTCGTCCAACTGGTACACCGAGTTCGCCCGGCTGGCGCCGCTGATGGAGAAGGACAAGCACTACGAGGTCGACATTCGCAAGCGCACCGTCGGCGTGCACGAGCTCGGCGTCGAGTTCGTCGAGGATCAGCTCGGCATCGACAACCTCTACGAGGCGGCGAACTCGCCCCTGGTCAGCTACCTGAACAACGCGCTGAAGGCCAAAGAGCTGTTCATGCGCGACAAGGACTACATCGTCCGCGAGGGCGAGGTGCTGATCGTCGACGAGTTCACCGGCCGCGTGCTGATCGGGCGCCGCTACAACGAGGGCATGCACCAGGCCATCGAGGCCAAGGAAAAGGTCGAGATCAAGGCCGAGAACCAGACGCTGGCCACGATCACGCTGCAGAACTACTTCCGGCTGTACGACAAGCTCGCCGGGATGACCGGCACCGCGCAGACCGAGGCGGCCGAGCTGCACGAGATCTACAAGCTCGGTGTGGTCAGCATCCCCACCAACAAGCCGATGATCCGCGGCGACCAGTCCGACCTGATCTACAAGACCGAAGAGGCCAAGTACATCGCGGTCGTCGACGACGTCGCCGAGCGCTACGAGAAGGGCCAGCCGGTGCTGATTGGCACCACCAGCGTGGAGCGGTCGGAGTACCTGTCGCGGCAGTTCAACAAGCGCCGCATCCCGCACAACGTGCTCAATGCCAAGTACCACGAGCAGGAGGCCGGCATCATCGCCGAGGCCGGCAGGCGCGGCGCGATCACCGTCGCGACCAACATGGCGGGCCGCGGCACCGACATCGTCCTGGGCGGCAACGTCGACTTCCTCGTCGACAAGCGGCTGCGCGAGCAGGGACTCGATCCGGTCGAGACCGCGGACGAGTACGACGCCGCGTGGCATCAGGTGCGTCCGCGCGTCAAGGACGAAGCCGCGTCGGAGGCCGAGGAGGTCATCGCCGCGGGCGGCCTGTACGTCCTCGGCACCGAGCGCCACGAGTCGCGGCGCATCGACAACCAGCTGCGCGGCCGGTCCGGCCGCCAGGGCGACCCGGGTGAATCCCGGTTCTACCTGTCGCTCGCCGACGAGCTGATGAGGCGGTTCAACGGCGCCGCGCTCGAGTCGCTGCTGACCCGGCTGAGCCTTCCCGACGACGTGCCCATCGAGGCCAAGATGGTCACCCGTGCCATCAAGAGCGCGCAGACACAGGTCGAGCAGCAGAACTTCGAGATCCGCAAGTACGTCCTGAAGTACGACGAGGTGATGAACCAGCAGCGCAAGGTCATCTACGCCGAGCGCCTCCGCATCCTCGAAGGTGAAGACCTCGCGGAGCAGGCCCACGCCATGCTCGTCGACGTCATCACCGCCTACGTCGACGGCGCCACCGCCCAGGGGTATTCCGAGGACTGGGACCTCGAGGCGCTGTGGACCGCGCTGCGCACGCTCTACCCGGTCAGCATCGACCACCACGATCTGGTGGACTCCGACGCGATCGGCGAACCGGGCGAGCTGACCCGGGAGGAGCTGCTCGACGCGCTGATCGAGGACGCGGAGCGCGCCTACGCCGTTCGCGAGAAGCAGCTCGAGGAGATCGCGGGCGAGGGCGCGATGCGGCAGCTGGAGCGCAACGTGATGCTCAATGTCGTCGACCGCAAGTGGCGCGAGCATCTCTACGAGATGGACTACCTCAAAGAGGGCATCAACCTGCGTGCCGTCGCCCAGAAGGATCCGGTCGTCGAGTACCAGCGCGAGGGCTACGACATGTTCACGGGCATGCTCGACGCGATGAAGGAAGAGTCGGTGGGCTTCCTGTTCAACGTCACCGTCGAGGCAGTGCCCGCGACCCCCGCAGCGCAGGTGGCACCCGTCGCCGCGCCCACCGGTTTGGCCGATTTCGCGGCCGAGGCGGCGGCGAAGGCGCAGACGCAGGAGGGCGCCGTCGCCACGAAGGAGCGCCGACCGGCTCCGTCGGGCCTGCGCGCCAAGGGAATTGACGACGATGCGCCGCCGCTCACGTACAGCGGTCCGTCCGAGGACGGTTCAGCGGAGGTGAAGCGCTCCGGTGGAGCTCCACGGCACGCGGCACCGCCGACGAGCAGGCGGGAGCGGCGCGAAGCCGCGCGTCGTCAGGCCAAGGCCACCAAGGGCGGGCAGGGCTAGGTCTTTCAAATCTCGAGGAGGGCGGCGATGCGCGCCAGAGTCGCGCGCATACCGTCCTCGGCCTGACGTGGCATCGAGCCGATCTTGAGCATCGGCCGCTGCCGGTCCTTGGACACGTCCCACGTCTCACGGACCAGCGTGCCGTCGGCGGTCGGGGTGAGTTCGTACCGCCAGATGCGCCCACCCACAACGCCGCCGAAGGTCGTCGTCTGCCAGGCGATGCGGCGATCCGGCTCGAACTCGATCACCTTGTTGCTCATCGTGTAGGGCATGAAGAGAGTCTCCGGCCGTCCGCGCATCCTCATCGAGAACTTGGTGCCCGACTCCAGCGGGATCGAGTCCTTCGCGGAGTGGTCCACCGTTCCCGAGCCGTCGAAGCTGGCATGCCGTCCCGCGTCGGCGAGCAGCGCGAAGATCTCGCGCGCCGGTGCCTTGATGACGCGTTCGACGCTGACGGTGTCTCCCTGCACCGGTTCATTATCCGACCTGCAAGGCCACCACGCGCCAGCGCCCCTCCTGCAACTCGACGCGCCCCGCGATGGCCCGAACGCGCGGTCCACGGGTGTACGTCGCGAATACCTCGGCGGCCGATGTCTCCGTGCCGGGCCCGTCGACGCAGGCGGTGCGCAGCCGCACTCGCCGCAGCACCGCCGCCTTGTCGGGTGCGGCGGTCCTGGCCAGCGCGTACACCATGTCCAGAAGCGGGGGCGTGAGCGCTCCCCGGAGCTGTGCGATCGGTCGGCGTCGATCGATCACCTCCAACACCCGTCGCAGTGCGGCGTCGGCGAACTTCGCCGCTTCCGGAGGCGGCGCAACTTCGGCCTCCACCCGGTCGACGGGCCGCAGCAGCCGCCGCGGTAACCGGCGCAGGGCGGCAGGCGACGGAGTCGGGCACGGAGAGCCGGCGACACCACGCGCCGCGACACCGATGGGCGGTGGTTCGTAGTCGACCACCGGCGCGGTGAAGGCGCCCGGTTCGAAAGGGATCTGCGATGCGGTCAACGGACCTCTCCAGCGATCGGTTACTGCGGTGGCGGGGTCTGCTGGAGAGGAACAGACTCATCCATGATCCCATGGTTCACGGTTGCCGGACGCACCCGTGATGCGCGCGCACAGAATCTGCGGTTACCGTGTCGGGGGGTTCGGTGATCACCGGCGTAAATTTCAGGGGAGGGTTCGCCGCTAATGGTGACCAGGTTGTCGGCGTCAGACGCGTCGTTCTTCAGCCTGGAGAACTCATCGACACCGATGTACGTCTCCTCGCTGTCGATTCTCCGCAAACCCCGAAGCGGGCTGAGCTACGAATCCCTGCTCGCAACCGTTGAACAGCGCCTTCCCCAGATTCCGCGCTACCGGCAGAAGGTGCGGGAGGTGTCGCTCGGGCTGGCGCGGCCGGTGTGGGTCGACGACCGCGACTTCGACATCACCTATCACATCCGGCGCTCAGCCCTGCCGTCCCCCGGCAGTGACGCGCAGCTGCATGAGCTCGTCGCGAGGCTGGGGTCTCGTCAGCTGGACAAGACACGTCCGCTGTGGGAGATGTACCTGGTCGAAGGGGTGGCCGGTAACCGGCTGGCGATCTACACCAAATCGCATCAGGCGCTGGTCAACGGTATGACCGCGCTCGAGATAGGTCACGTGATCGCCGACCGCACGCAGAAGCCGCCCGCCTTCGGCGAGGACATCTGGATTCCGGCCCGCGAGCCGGGCGATGCCCGGCTCGTGATGGGGGCGGTCGGAGAGTGGATCGCCCGCCCCGGCGCGCAGCTGGCGGCCGTGCGTAGCGCGGTCACCGAGGTGGCCACCAACTCAGGAGAGCTGCTCCAAATCGGCCGTCGATTCGCCGATGTCGCGAGGACCTTCGCCAGGGGCACCGCGCCGTCCAGCCCGCTGAACGCCAGGGTGTCGCGCAACCGCCGGTTCACCGTCGCCAGCGGGAAACTGGAGGACTACCGCAACCTGCGCGCGCGCTACGACTGCGATGTCAACGATGTCGTGCTGGCGGTGATCGCCGGCGCGCTACGCAACTGGCTGATGTCGCGCGGCGAGCCGGTGGCGCCGACGACTACCGTGCGGGCGATGGCGCCGATGTCGGTCTACCCCGACGCCGAGCTCGATTCATCCGGCCCGGGCCAGGCGATCAGCGAGGTGTCGCCGTTCCTCGTCGATCTGCCGGTGGGGGAAGGCAATGCGGTGGTACGGCTCTCGCAGATCGCGCACGCCACCGAATCGCATCCGACGGCGGCCAGCCTCGTCGACGCCAGGACCATCGTCACCTTGTCGGGCTTCGCGCCACCGACACTGCACGCCATGGGAATTCGGGTGGCGACCACGTTCTCGGCCCGACAGTTCAACCTGCTGATCACCAATGTGCCCGGTGCCCAGAAGCAGATGTACGTCGCAGGCGCCAAACTGCTCGAGACGTACGCGGTGCCGCCGCTGCTGAACAATCAGGTGTTGGCGATCGGCATCACGTCGTATAACGGGATGCTGTATTTCGGGATCAACGCGGACCGTGACGCAATGAGTGACGTGGACGTGCTGCCGTCCTTGCTCCGGGAATCGCTCGACGAGCTGCTGGAAGCCGCGCAGTAACACTATGTTGCGCTGCCGGGATTGACGCGCGCCGCCAATCCGGCTCGAATGATTTCACCATGACACTCAGTTCCGAGAACGAAAAGACCGGCGTCGTTCCGCACCCCGTATTCGACGTGCCGATCGACGAGCAGGCCTACGAGAGCTCGAAAGGCTTGGACAAGGTCGTCTTCGGCGTCACCGCCGTGATCGCCGTCGGCTTCCTGGTGTGGGGGTTCGTCAGCACCAAGACGCTGGCCAGCGCTTCGGGCAGCGCATTGACCTGGGTGATGGACAACACCGGATGGCTCTTCGTGCTGACGGCGTCGGCCTTCGTCCTGTTCGTGCTGTGGCTCGCACTCGGCCGATTCGGCAACATCCCGCTGGGCCGCGACGGCGAGGTGCCGGAGTTCAACGGCATCTCGTGGGTGGCGATGATGTTCAGCGCGGGCATGGGCATCGGGCTGATGTTCTTCGGGGTCGCCGAACCACTCACCCACTTCGCGACGCCGCCGCCGGGCACCGGGCCCGCGGGCAACCCGGAAGCGGTCCAAACGGCGATGGCCACGACGCTGTTCCACTGGACGCTGCACCCGTGGGCGATCTATGCGGTCGTCGGCCTCGCGATCAGCTACGGCGTCTACCGCAAGGGGCGGATGCAGCTCATCAGCTCGGCCTTCGAACCCCTGCTCGGGTCACGCGCGAACGGCCCCGCGGGCAAGGTCATCGACATGCTGGCGATCTTCGCCACGCTGTTCGGCTCGGCGGCCTCGCTGGGCCTTGGCGCCCTGCAGATCCGCAGTGGCCTGCAGATCGTCGGCGGTATCGGCGGGACAGGCAACACGGTGCTGGTCGTCATCATCACGGTCCTCACCGTCGCGTTCGTGCTGTCGGCGGTATCCGGGATCGCCCGCGGAATTCAGTGGCTGTCCAACATCAACATGGTGCTGGCCATCACGCTTGCTCTCTTCGTATTCGCGGTTGGCCCAACGGTTTTCATTCTCAACCTGCTGCCCACCTCGGTGGGAAGCTATCTGGCCGAGCTGCCGATGATGTCGGCGCGCACCGGCGCCGAGGGTGCCGAGGTCGACACCTGGCTGCAGTCGTGGACGATCTTCTACTGGGCCTGGTGGGTGTCGTGGACGCCGTTCGTCGGCATGTTCATCGCCCGGATATCCCGCGGGCGGACCATCCGGCAGTTCGTCGCCGGTGTGCTGCTGGTGCCGAGCCTGGTGTCGCTGGTGTGGTTCTGCGTCTTCGGCGGAGCGGCGATCAACGTCCAGCAGGGCGGCACCGACCTGGCGGGCGAGGGCAGCATCGAGGAGCAGCTCTTCGGGCTGCTCGACCAGTACCCGATCGCGACCATCGCGAGCGTGCTCGTCATGGTGCTGGTGGCGATCTTCTTTGTGTCCGGCGCGGACGCCGCGTCGATCGTGATGGGCTCGCTGTCCGAACGGGGGACGATCAAGCCGAGCCGTGGGACGGTCATTTTCTGGGGCATCGCGATGGGTGCCGTCGCGGCGGTCATGCTGCTGGTCGGCGGGGAGGACGCCCTGACCGGGCTGCAGACCATCACGATCATCGCCGCGCTGCCGTTCCTGCTGGTGATGATCGGGATGGCGGTGGCCCTGGTGAAAGATCTGCGCAACGACCCGATGATGGTGCGCAAGCGGTATGCGGCCGAAGCGGTCGACGGCGCGGTGATCTCCGGTGTAACGCGACACGGCGACGACTTCGTCATCTCGGTCGAGAAGGATCCCAACTGCGAACGCTAGCCTCGCCTCGTGCGTGTCTACGTTCCTGCGACCCTGGCGATGCTGCAGCGGCTCATCGCCGACCGGGCGCTGAGCGCGGTCAGTGGCACGGCGTTCGCGGTGACGCCTGCGCTGCGGGAGTCCTACGCCGAGGGTGATGAAGACGAACTGGCCGACGTAGCGCTGCGCGAGGCGGCGCTGGCGTCGGTGCGGCTGCTGGCCGGCGACGCCGACGAGGCCGCCGACGAATCGGCCGTGCTGCCTGCCCGGCGCGTGGTCTTGGTGGCCGAGGTCGAGGGCGCCACGGTCCGTCCTGACCTCGACGACGCCGTGGTGCGATTGTCCGGGCCGGTCGCCATCGACGAGGTGATCGCGGCCTATGTCGACAACGCGGCGGCCGAGGCGGCCGTGCTGGCCGCGATGGACGCCGTCGACGCGGCCGATCTGGGGGACGAGGACGCGGAGCTCACCGTCGGCGATGCGCAGGACCACGACCTGGCCTGGTATGCGACCCAGGAGCTGCCGTTCCTGCTCGAGTTGCTCTGACCACATAACGCCCGTCGGGGTAGATACGGGACCGTAGGTTACGGTACCGTAGGTTACGTGGCCAAGAACTCGATCAAGGTCTCGGCCAAGGTCGCCGATACCGTGCGCCCCAAGGTCGCGGGCGCGAAAGAGCGCCCGGGGTGGCATGCGCTGCGCACCATCGCCGGGCGCATCACCACACCGCTGCTGCCCGATGACTACCTGAAGCTGGCCAACCCGCTGTGGTCGGCCCGCGAGCTACGCGGACGGGTGCTCGAGGTGCGCCGCGAGACCGTCGACTCCGCGACCCTGGTCATCAAACCGGGCTGGGGGTTTTCGTTCAACTACCGGCCCGGCCAATACGTCGGGATCGGACTTCTGGTCGACGGTCGCTGGCGGTGGCGGTCCTATTCGCTCACTTCGAGTCCCGTCAGGGGTGACCGCATCATCACGATCGCGGTCAAGGCCATGCCCGAGGGGTTCCTGTCGACGCACCTGGTCGGCGGGGTGGCACCTGGCACGATCGTGCGGTTGGCGGCGCCGCAGGGCAATTTCGTCATGCCCGATCCGGCGCCCGCGTCGGTGCTGTTCATTACGGGCGGGTCCGGGATCACCCCGGTGATGTCGATGCTGCGCACCCTCGTGCGACGCGACCAGGTCACCGATATCGTCCATTTGCATTCCACCCCAACGGAATCCGACCTCATGTTCGCCGCCGAGTTGGCCGAGTTACAGGGCAGCCAGACCGGCTACCGGTTGAGGGTGCGAACGACGAGCCAGCACGGCCGTCTCGACCTGTCGAAGCTCGACGACGAGGTGCCCGATTGGCGCGACCGGCAGGCCTGGGCGTGCGGGCCGGAGGGCATGCTCAGCGCCGCCGAACGGGGCTGGTCGACGGCCGGCATCGCCGACCGGCTGCATCTGGAGCGCTTCGCCGCCTCGCGTACGGCGGTCCACGGCCAAGGCGGCACGGTGGAATTCGCCCGCAGCGGCAAGACCGTCACCGTCGACGCCGCGACACCGCTGATGGACGCCGGTGAGAAGGCCGGTGTGCAGATGCCGTTCGGCTGCCGGATGGGCATCTGCCAGTCCTGTGTCGTCGGACTGCTCGACGGTCACGTGCGGGACCTGCGTTCGGGCATCGAACACGAACCCGGATCGCGAGTCCAGACATGCATTTCCGCAGCATCTGGGGATTGTGTGCTGGACATTTAAGCTTTACTGACTGGTAACCTACGGTGCCGTAGGTTACGGTAGCGTAGTAGCCGAGAGGAGGCACACGATGGCAATCACAGACGTACCGGCGTTCGCGCATTTGACCGAGGCCGACATCGAGAGCCTGGCTGTCGAGCTGGACACCATCCGCCAGGACATCGAGGACTCCCGAGGTGAGCGCGATTCGCGCTACATCCGCCGCACCATCGCCGCGCAGCGCGCCCTCGAGGTGGCCGCGCGGCTGATCCTGGCCGCGAGTTCGAAGCGCTCCGCATGGTGGGCAGGCACGACGACATTGGGTGTGGCCAAGATCATCGAGAACATGGAGATCGGCCACAACGTCATGCACGGCCAGTGGGATTGGATGAACGATCCCGAGATTCACTCCTCGACGTGGGAGTGGGACATGAGCGGGTCGTCCAAGCACTGGCGCTTCACCCACAACTTCATGCACCACAAGTACACCAACATCCTCGGCATGGACGACGACGTGGGCTACGGCGTCATCCGGGTCACCCGCGACCAGCGCTGGAAGCCGTTCAATCTGTACGGCAACCTGCTGTTCAACACGCTGCTTGCCATCGGCTTCGAGTGGGGTGTCGGCTTGCAGCACCTGGAGCTCGGCAAGATCTCCAAGGGCCGCGACGACCGTGCGGCCACGTTGAAGCGGGTGCGCGAGTTCGGAGTGAAGGCAGGCAACCAGGTCTTCAAGGATTACGTCGCCTATCCGGCGGTGACCTCACTGTCGCCCGGTGCCACGTTCAAGTCGACGTTGAAGGCCAACGCGGTCGCGAATGTCATCCGCAATGTGTGGGCGAACGCCGTGATCTTCTGTGGCCATTTCCCCGACGGCGCAGAGAAATTCACCAAGACCGACATGGTCGGCGAGACCAAGGGTCAGTGGTACCTGCGGCAGATGCTGGGCAGTGCCAACTTCGAGGGCGGCTGGCTGCTGCGCTTCATGAGCGGCAACCTGTGCCACCAGATCGAACATCACCTCTACCCCGATCTGCCGAGCAACCGGTTGCACGAGATCTCGTTCCGGGTCAAGGAAGTGTGCGAAAAGTACGACCTGCCGTACACGACAGGCTCGTTCCTGATGCAGTACGGCAAGACCTGGCGGACCATCGCCAAGCTGTCGCTGCCGGACAAATACCTTCGCGACACCGTCGACGACGCACCCGAGACGCGCAGCGAGCGGATGTTCACCGAGCTCGACGCCGGCTTCGCCGAGACGGATCCGGCCACCGGCCGGCGTCGCGGACTGAAGACGGCGATCGCGACGGTGCGGCAGTGGCGCCGCGACAAGCGCGCCGCCAAGAATGCAGCCGGACCCGAGGACCTCGCCGCTTAAGAGTGGACTAGCGGGTTACAGTTAAGCGGTGTCGCCTGCAGAGAATCGCGGGACGAGGTCACGGCTGACCTCCCGCGGTGCCGCGACCCGCAACCGGATCGTGCTCGCCGCTGCGGAGCTGATGCACGCGCGCGGAGTTGCGACGACGACCATCGACGAGGTGCTGGCCTCGAGCGCGACGAGCAAGTCGCAGTTCTACCAACACTTCGACGACAAGTCGGAGCTGGTGTACGAGGTCATCACGCTGCGCGCCGACGAGATCCTGTCCTGGCAGCGGCTGCGGCTGGAGAAGGTGGACTCGCTGCGCGGGCTTCACCAATGGCGCGACGCCATGGTGCAGCGCTGTGTGCTGCGCAGGGGGTTGTGGGGCTGTGAGCTGGGGTCGCTGGCCGCCGAACTGTCCGACACCGACGACAAGGCCAGGGCGTCCCTTGCCGAGCATTTCGCCGAATGGCGGTCGATCCTGGCTGCGGCGTTGGGTCGAATGCGCGACAACGGCGTGCTGGGCCAGGACATAGACGCTCCCGCGTTGGCGACCGGACTTCTGGCGGCCGTCGAAGGCGGCTACCTGCTGTCACAGACGGCGCACGATCCACGCCTGATGCAGACATCGCTCAATTCGGCGATCGCCCACATCATGTCGTTCGCCCCGGACAGTGCCGGGCGGACCAGTCGATGACTGGCCCGCCCGGTCCAATGTCCTAGTTGTCGCCGGGTGGCGCGGTGGGCGCAGCCGGCGCGATCACCGACGGCGAGAACGGGTTGGGTCCGCCGGGATCGAGGCGTGGTGCCTTCTCGGTCGGGCTCGGCGGAGGTGTGGTGGTAGTCGTTGTGGTGGTTGAGGTCTCGGATGGAGCCTCTTTCTCCTCGCTACCGCACGCGGTCAGCGCACCCATCGAAATGATGGCAGCGATACCGAGCGACGCGGCGACTCGACGGGTCAACCGGCCTGATTTCATCATGCAGTCCTCTTCGTGACGTGGAAGGATAGAGATAGGTGGACTGAACTATATCGTCCAATAACGACGCCAGTCAATGGGACTATCGGCATGAACAAGACTAAAAAGTCCAAATACGCCGTCTGTCAGTCGGGGATGTAGTCGAACTGGTCGGGGTTGGGGCCCCTGCGGCCCTTCTCGCCCTTGTCCAGTTCGCTGATGCCCTCGGCGTCGTCGGGACTCAGTTCGAAGTCGAAGATCTCGAAGTTCTCCTTGACGCGTCCTGCGGTGACCGACTTGGGGAACACGATGTCACCGCGCTGGATATGCCAGCGCAACACCACCTGTGCCGGTGACTTACCCGTCGCATCGGCAATGCCCTCGACCACCTGGTCGCCGAGCACCTTGCCCTGCGCGATCGGCGACCACGCCTCCGTGGCGATACCGTGCTTCCTGCCGTAGACGCGCACCTCGTCGTTGGTGAAGTACGGGTGCACCTCGATCTGGTTGACCGCGGGCACGGTGTCGGTGTCCTTGGCCAACCGCTCGAGATGCGCGACGTGGAAGTTCGACACCCCGATACTGCGGGCGCGGCCGTCCCGCTTGAACTCCTCGAGCGTCTGCCAGGTCGACACGAAGTCACCGTCGTAGAGCGTCGGCAATGGCCAGTGAATCAGGAACAGGTCGACGTAGTCGGAACCGAGTGCCTCGAGTGTGCCGTCGAAAGCGCGGCGAGCGTCGTCGGGCTTGTGACAGCCGTTGTTGAGCTTGCTCGTGATGAACACATCGCCACGGTCGACGCCGGCGTCGCGGATGCCCTGTCCGACGCCTGCCTCGTTTCCGTACATCTCGGCGGTGTCGATATGGCGGTAGCCGATATCCAGCGCCGTCCTGACGGCGTCGGCCGTTTCACCTGGGTCGATCTGGAATACGCCGAAGCCCAGCTGCGGGATTTTCGCGCCGTCGTTCAGGTCGATCGTGGGTACGTGGCTCACGTTGATCCTCCTTCGCCATCAGCCTGCCCGGTAGACGTAGGGGTCAAACACCAGGCGCGGGTGATTTATGTCCCCCGATCGGGGGACACGAGGTTCATCCGGGTAGTGGCCCAATCGCCCGACATACAGCGGCTTCCCGCTCCGGCAGTCTTAAGTCATCGCCGGAGCACACCGGCGGCAAACCGAAAGATCAACTCACACAGGAGAATTCGAAATGATGAAGAACACGATGGCCCGCTACCTCACCTTCCTGGTCGTCGGCGGAAGCGCCCTGGGCGGAGCCGCTCTCGGCCTGGCGGGCATGGCCAGCGCCGCGGGCTCGACCCAGCCGACCGGCCCGGGCTACTCCTACGCGCCGAGCGTGAAGGCAAAGCCCGCCGCCGAGGCCGACCCCGGGCTGGCACAACCATCACGGCATCTGGCACATCAACGCCCTCAACAACCGATAAACGGGCGCAGAGGCCCTCCCCACACCGGGGAGGGCCTCTTTGCGTTGGCTCGGCAGGATCAGGCCTGCTTCAGCGCCTCCAGCAGATGCCGCGCCGCGGCGACCCGGCCCGCGGCGGGCCCGGTCAGCGTGTCCAGCGCGCACTCCGGGTCGGCGGGCGGGCCGAGGTGGCCGCAGCCCCGCGGGCAGTCCTTGATCGCCTCGGCCAGATCCGAGAACGCCAGCATCACGTCGTCGGGCTCGATATGGGCCAGCCCAAACGACCGGATGCCAGGCGTGTCGATGACCCAGCCGGAGTCCGCCAGCGGCAGCGCCACCGACTGCGACGACGTGTGGCGCCCCTTTCCGACGCCGGACACTTCGCCGATCGCCCGCTCCGCCTCCGGCACCAGCCGGTTCACCAGCGTTGACTTCCCGACCCCGGAGTGGCCCAGCAGCACCGTCACCTTGTCGGCGAGCAGCGGCGCAACGACGTCGAGCGGGTCGTCGCGGCCTGCCGTCGCGATGGCCAGGTCAAGATCGGCGAACTGGGCGGCGAACGCCTCGGGCGGTGCGAGGTCGGACTTGGTCAGACACAGAATCGGCGCCAGACCGCCTGCGTATGCGGCGATCAGGGCGCGTTCGACGAAACCGGTGCGCGGCGGCGGGTCGGCCAGCGCCACCACGATCAGCAGTTGGTCGGCATTGGCGACGACGATGCGTTCGGTCGGATCGGTGTCGTCTGCGGTGCGGCGCAACACGGTTCGGCGTTCGCCGCGGCGCACGATGCGCGCCAGGCTGTCGGTGCGCCCGGACAGGTCTCCCACCAGGTCGACGTCGTCGCCGACCACGATCGGGGTTCGGCCCAGCTCCCGTGCCCGCATGGCAGTCACCAGGCGGTCGGGGTCGCGGCCGAGCACACAGCCCCAACGGCCACGATCGACCGTGACCACCATGCCCTCCTGGGCATCGGCGTGGTCGGGACGGGTCTTGGTCCGCGGGCGCGAGCCCCGACCCGGCCGGATTCGGACGTCGGACTCGTCGTACTCGCGAGCGTTCAAGCCGTCTGGCCCGCCAGCATGTCGGCCCACATCTGCGGGAAGTCCGGCAGTGTCTTGGCGGTGGTGCCGATGTCCTCCACTTCAAGGCCTGCGACCCGCAGCCCGACGATCGCACCGGCCGTTGCCATCCGGTGGTCGGCGTAGGACCGCCATAAGCCGCCGTGCAGCGGCTGCGCGGTGATGACGAGACCGTCGGGTGTTTCTTCGCACTGTCCGCCGAGGCCGTTGATCTCGGCGCTCAGGGCGGCGAGCCGATCGGTTTCGTGGCCCCGCAGATGCGCGATCCCGGTCAGCTGCGACACCGAGCCCGGTGCGGCCAGCGCGGCCAGCGCAGCCACCGCCGGGGCCAGCTCGCCGACATCGTGCAGGTCGACGTTGAAGCCGCCGTACGACTTGGTGCCTTTGACTTCGAGATATGAACTGCTGTGCCGGACAACCGAACCCAGCTTCTCGAGGATGGCAAGGATGGCATCGGCCGGTTGGGTGCTGACTTCGGGCCAGCCCGCCACCCGCACGCTTCCTCCGCTCACGACGGCGGCGGCCAGGAAGGGCACGGCGTTGGAGAGGTCGGGCTCAATGATCCAGTGCCGCACACCGATTGGGCCGGGGGAGACGCGCCAGCGGTTGGCCTGGGTGTCGTCGACGTCGACGCCCGCACCGCGAAGCATCGCCACCGTCATAGCGACGTGCGGCGCCGACGGCACCGACTCGCCGGTGTGCACGACGGTCAGCCCGTCGGCGAACGCCGCACCGGACAGCAGCAGGCCGGACACGAACTGCGATGACGCCGACGCGTCGATCTCGACGGTGCCGCCCGCCACCGTCCCCGTACCGCGCACCGAGAACGGCAGGCCGTCGCCGTCGATGTCCACACCGAGCCCGCGCAACGCGTTCAGCAGCGGCGCGATCGGGCGGGCGCGGGCCTGCTCGTCGCCGTCGAACACCACCGTGTCGGTGCCGAGCGCCGCGACCGGCGGGACGAACCGCAGCACCGTCCCTGCGAGGCCGCAATCCACCCGGGCGCCCGTGGGTGGGGCGATCCGGCCGCTGACCGCCAGCCCGGTGTCATCGCCGTCGACGGTGACGCCGAGGGTGCGCACCGCGTCGATCATCAGGTCGGTGTCGCGGCTGCGCAGCGCGCCGCTGATGGTGGACCGGCCTTGTGGGGTGGCCAGCGCCGCTAGCACGAGCGCCCGGTTGGTCTGGGACTTCGAACCGGGCACCGTGACCGTGGCGTGCACGGGGCTCGGCGACGTCGGCGCCTGCCAGTTGCTCACGGCCTCCATCCTGCCCTGTCGCCCGTTTCTGCCACCATGGGATGCATGTGTGGGCGATTCGCGGTGACCACCGATCCGGCGCTGCTGGCAGAGAAGATCCAGGCGATCGACGAGGCGACCTCGGCGGCGAAGGATGCACCGGGCCCGAACTACAACGTCGCCCCGACCACCACGATCAGCACGGTCGTCAAACGCCACAGCGAGCCCGACGACGAGTCGACGCGCCGGGTGCGGCTGATGCGGTGGGGGCTGATTCCGCCATGGGCCAAAGAGGGCGAGGACGGCGCCCCGGACACCAAGGGTCCGCTGCTCATCAACGCGCGCTCGGAGAAGATCACCACCTCGCCCGCGTTCCGCAATTCCGCGAAGGGCAAGCGCTGCCTGGTGCCGATGGACGGCTGGTACGAATGGCGCGGCGAGAAGGGCGCCAAGACGCCGTTCTACATGTACGGCGCCGACGGCGAGCCGCTGTTCATGGCGGGGCTGTGGACGACATGGCGGCCCAAGAGTGCGGCCAAGGACAGCAAGCCGCTGCTGAGCGCCACGATCATCACCACCGACGCGGCCGGGCCGCTCGCCGAGATCCACGACCGCATGCCGCTGACGATCAGCGCACCAGACTGGGACCGCTGGCTCGACCCCGACGCGCCCATCGACGAGGGCCTACTGCGCGGGCACGGCGACCTCGACCGGATCGAGATTCGCGAGGTGTCGCGGCTGGTCAACAGCGTCCGCAACAACGGGCCCGAGCTGATCGAACCGGCCGAGCCGGAACCGGAGCAGGCGACGCTGCTGTAGGCCGTCACCGCCGGGTGGCCGTCACCACCACATAGGGGGCGTCGTACGACACGATGCCGTCGGCGCCGGCGTGCGTGCGCATGGCCTCCTCGAACGCCGCAACCAGCCGGTCGCGCTCGGCGCCGGCGACGTTGCCGAACAGGGAGACGTGCATCGGTGATTCCCGCTCCACGAACCGCATGGCCTCGTCGACGGTACCCAATTCCCATGTGTGGGTGCCCGATTCGATCTCGACGGCGTCGAAGTCGGCCGCCAGCCGGTCAATGATCATGTCCGCGACACCCCACTGGTCGGGCGAATAATCCGACGCGGGCGGCGGCCCGAGGACGGCGACGATGGGACTGAAGAACGGGTTGTCCGGGTCGCGCACCCATGACGAGAACCCGAGGATGCCTCCCGGTACGAGCAGGCGGGCGATCTCGGCGACCTGCCCCGCCGGCTCGACGAAGATGATGCCCATGTTCGACACGACGGCATCGAACGATGCGCCGGGCAGACCGGTGTCGGAGGCGTCGGCGGTCACCCAGGTGATGGAGCGTCCGTCGTTGTCGGCCTTCTGCGCGCCGATCTCAAGCAGTTCGGGGGTGATGTCGACCGCCGTCACCCGCGCGCCCGCGGCCGCCGCGGCGAGCGCGGCGCTGCCGGTGCCGCAGGCGAGGTCGGCGACGGCGGCGCCGGACAGCGGCCTGCGCCGGTCCACGGCCGCGACGACTTCGGCGGCGATCGGTGCGATGCGGTCGCCGACCGCGTCGTATCGGCCCGCGGACCAGATCGTCGGGGATGACATGACTTCGAGCGTGTCACGATTGCGTGGTGGCGTCATTGGCCGGGTACCCGATCACCGCACCGCCGCTGCCCCCGCCCGCGGCCGTCGCTCAGCACTGGGCCGACGTGACCTTCGTCCATTGGCCGGTGCGTCCCGAGGCCGTCGCGCACCTGTATCCGCCGGGCACCCGTCCCGATGTCTTCGACGGGCTGACCTACGTCGGGCTGGTGCCGTTCACGATGCGCCGCACGACGGTGGGCGACGTCCTGCCGTTGCCGTACTTCGGCACCTTCCACGAGACGAACATCCGGCTGTACTCGATCGACGCCGACGGCCGCCACGGTGTGCTGTTCCTGTCACTGGAAACCGCCCGGCTGGCCGTCGTCCCGGTTGTCCGCGCCGCACTCGGTGTCCCGTATACCTGGGCGCGAATGCGCATCACCCGCACCGGTGACCGCATCTCGTACGAGAGCGAACGACGGTGGCCGCGGCGCGGCCTGCGCAGCAGGCTGACGGTGGTCGTCGGGGAGGCGGTGAAGCCCACCCCGCTGGAGATCTGGCTCACCGCCCGCTGGGGTGCGCACACCCGAAAGGCGGGGCGGACGTGGTGGGTGCCCAACGATCACGGGCCGTGGCCGCTTCACGCGGCCGACGTCGTCGAGCTCGACGACGACCTGCTGGAGGCGGGTGGCGTGACGGTCGCAGGGGATCGGCTCCGCGCGCTTTATTCCCCCGGCGTGCACGCGCGGTTCGGCCGACCTTCGAGAGTCAAGTAGGCGATTACTCGAAAAGCGACCTCCGACTGGGGCACGCTTCTTCCATGACCGACCTGCACGCCAGACCGCAGCTCACCACCATCGAGGTACGCAATCCGGCCGACGGCTTCATCGTCGGCGAAGTTCCCGTCGATTCAGCAGAAACCGTCGCCGCCAAGGCAGCCGAATTGCGCGTCTACCAACCCGAGTGGGAGGCGATGGGCGCCAAGGGCCGCAAGCCATGGCTGCTGAAGTTTCAGGAGTGGATTCTCGACAACGCCGAGCACATCACCGACGTCGTGCAGTCGGAAACCGGCAAGCCGAGAGCGGAGGCATCGACGGAAGCGCCCGCTGCGGCCGACAGCTTGAACTACTGGGCGCGCAATGCGGAGAAGTTTCTGGCGGATAAGCGCTCCATGCCGCATACCCCGCTGCTGCTCGTCAAGCGGCTGACCACGGTTCACCGGCCGTATCCGCTCGTCGGCATGATCGCACCGTGGAAC
The DNA here is from genome assembly GCA_963713225.1 of uncultured Actinomycetota bacterium. Classification (GTDB taxonomy): domain Bacteria; phylum Actinomycetota; class Actinomycetes; order Mycobacteriales; family Mycobacteriaceae; genus Mycobacterium. The sequence continues at coordinate 62,831 of CAVQLB010000014.1, forward strand.
TTCCCGTTCGCGATGGCGGGCATGGACGTCCCGCCCGCGCTCGCCGCCGGGGCCGCTGTGCTGTTGAAGCCGTCCGAGGTGACGCCGCTCAGCGGCGTGGAGTTCGTGCGCGGGTGGACCGAGATCGGCGCTCCTCCGGTGCTGGGAATCGCGACAGGGGCGGGCGGGACGGGCGCCGCTGTCGTCGCCAACGTCGACTACGTCCAGTTCACCGGGTCGACGGGCACCGGCCGCAAGGTCGCGATGGGATGCGCAGAGCGCCTGATCCCGTACAGCCTGGAACTCGGCGGTAAGGACCCGGCGATCGTGCTGGCCGATGCCGATCTCGATCGCGCCGTCAACGGCATCACATGGGGTGGCGTGTTCAACTCCGGGCAGGCGTGTGTCGGGGTCGAGCGGGTCTACGTCGAGGAGCCCATCTACGACGAATTCGTCGCGCGGCTCACCGACAAGGTGGCCTCGCTTGAGACAGGGCCAGGACGACCTGCGGTACCGGTTCGATGTGGGCGCGATGGCCACCGAAGCGCAACGCGACCTGGTCGCCCGCCACGTCGACGAGGCGGTCGCCGCGGGCGCAACAGTCACGACCGGCGGCAAGCCGACCGGGGTCGGAACCTTCTTTCAGCCAACGGTTTTGACCGACGTCGACCACTCGATGACGGTCATGAACGAGGAGACGTTCGGTCCCACCTTGCCGGTCGTCAAGGTGGCCGACGAGGACGAGGCGGTCCGGCTGGCCAACGACTCGAACTACGGGCTCTCTGCGACGGTGTGGACCCGCGACTACGCCAGGGGCGAACGAATCGCGCGGCGGCTCGACGCAGGCGGGGTGAACATCAACGACATGATGAGCAATCTCTTCAGCTTCGCGCTGCCGATGGCCGGCTGGAAGAACTCCGGCGTCGGATCCCGCAATGGCGGCGCGGACGGCCTACTGAAATATTGCCGCTCACAAGCGATCACCACACCGCGGCTGCCGGTGCAGTCCAACGAGGTGATGTGGTATCCATACTCGCGGCGGAAGGCCCGGCTCGCAATGGGCATCATGCGGGCGGCCGCCGCGCACGGAATGCGGCGGGTCGGTCTGAAGCCACGGGGAGGTCGCAAGTGAAGTGCCAGGGCGCCATTCTCCGTGGCATCGGCGAAGATTGGGAAGTTCGGGAGATCACCCTCGACCCGCCGCGGGACGGCGAGGTGCTGGTGAAGATGGCGGTGGCCGGCATCTGCCACTCCGACGACCACTACTCGAGTGGTGACGGCGTGGCGTCACCGCAGCTGGCTGCGATCGTCGAAGCTACCGGCGGGACTGTGCCGGAGTACTTCCCGATGCTCGGCGGCCATGAAGGCGCGGGCGTGGTCGAAGAGGTAGGCCCCGGTGTCCGGTCGGTTCGACCGGGCGATCGCGTCACCTTTTCGTTCATTCCCGCCTGCGGCAGCTGCCGGTGGTGCGTGTCAGGCATGACTTATCTGTGCGACAACGGCGCGATGATGTTCGACAAGGGCATGGTCACGGACGGCACCTCACGCCGTCACGTCGGCGATGAGGACCTCACCGCCATGACGCAACTCGGCACATTCGCCGAATATGCGGTCCTGGCAGAGGAATCGGTGATCAAGATCGACGGCTCGATTCCGTTCGAGGCCGCTTCGCTGGTGTCCTGCGGCGTGACGACGGGATGGGGCTCGGCCACGGTGGGTGTCGGCACACAGCCCGGTGACACGGTCGTGATCATCGGCACCGGTGGGGTGGGCATCAACGCTGTGCAGGGTGCCCGCGCGGCCGGCGCGAGAGCCGTCATTGCAGTGGATCCCGTTGAATTCAAGCGGGATTCGGCCAAGTTCTTCGGTGCGACCGAGACAGTTGCATCCGCTGAAGAGGCCATTCCGATGGTGCAGGAACTGACGGCCGGGGTGATGGCCGACCGGGTGGTGCTCACGCCGAGTGTGCTGCCCGCCGAACTGCTTGCACCGGCGATGATGTTGACCCGCAAGGGCGGAACCTGCCTGATGACCGCGATTCCGAAGATCGACGTGAACATCGTGCCATTGCTGCTCATCGACTTCATCCAGTCGTGCAAGACGCTCAAAGGGTTGCTCTACGGTGGCATGAACCCACGGGCCAGCATGCCGATGCTGTTGTCCATGTACCGCAACGGCAACCTGAAACTCGATGAGCTGATCACGAAGCGCTATCGCCTTGATCAGATCAACGACGCCTTCACCGATATGCGCGAAGGACGCAACATCCGCGGCATCATCGAATTCGACTAGGGGCCCTGATAGCCGGGCGGGTTCGCGGCGTCGACCCAAAGGTCCACGCCCAGTTCGGATCCCGGCACGCAGTCGTACACCGACAGGTCGGTGACGCCAGACTCCAGCAGGACGTCCTCGCACAGCAGGGCCTTGCCGGTGTACTCGCGGGCCGGCTTGTTGAGGACGACGTACGCCGCGTCGGCGTACACGTCGGGCTTGCGGGCGCGGCCCATCGCCTCGTCGCCGCCGAGCAGATTCTGCACCGCAGCCGTGGCCACCAGAGTGCGCGGCCACAACGTGTTGGACGCGATTCCGTCGCTGCGCAATTCCTCGGCCAATGCCAAGGCGCACAACGACATTCCGTACTTGGCCATCATGTAGGCGGTGGGCGTCAGCCACTCCGGCTCCAGCCGCAGGGGCGGTGACAGCGTCAGGATGTGCGGGTTCTCCCGGCCCACCATGTGCGGGACGCACGCCTGGCTCACCGCGTACGTGCCACGCACCTGGATGCCGTTCATCAGGTCGAAGCGTTTGAGCGGCACCTCGGTGATCGAGCCGAGGTTGATCGCCGACGCGTTGTTCACGCAGATGTCGATGCCGCCGAACTGCTCGACGGCCTTGGCCACCGCGCCTGCCACCGAGTCGCCGTCGCGGATATCGCCGACGATCGGCAGCGCCTGGCCGCCCGCCTCCTCGAGCTCCTTGGCCGCGGTGTACACCGTGCCTTCCAGCTTGGGGTGCGGTTCGGCGGTCTTGGCGATCAGCGCGATGTTGGCGCCGTCGGCGGCCGCCCGCTTGGCGATCGCCAGCCCGATACCGCGGCTGGCGCCGCTGATGAACATGGTCTTGCCGGAGAGGGACATGGGGCCACCTTAGGACGGTGCGGCCGCGCCGATATCGGCGGTCACCGCGTTGGTGAGCCGGACGAGGTCCGCCGGATTCAGCGCCACGTCCCAGCCGCGCTTGCCCGCGCTGCACAGCACGCGGTCCCATCGCATCGCCGAGCTGTCCACGACCGTCGGCAGCCGCTTGCGCTGTCCGAGCGGGGAGATGCCGCCGATCACGTAGCCGGTCGAGCGTTCTGCCGCCGCCCGGTCGGCCATGGTGGCCTTGGCCACTCCCAGTGCCGCCGCAGCGGCCTTGAGGGAGAGCTGGGCACCCACCGGCAGCACCGCGACGGCCAAACCCTTCGGCAGGGCGATGACCAGCGTTTTGAAGATCTGCGCGGGAGCTATCCCGGTCTCGCCGGCCACCCCGTTGGCGAGCTCGTTGACGGCCTCCTCGCCGAACGACTCGTTTTGCGGGTCGTGGTGGTAGCGCAGCACCTCGTGTGGGATACCGGCGGCCAGCAGGGCCGTGATCGCCGGGGTTGCCGCGCCTGCCACCGGCTCAGCATTAACCAGGGAACAACCGTGGCCGGTGCTGCTGTTATTGGGGGCAGTGGGGCCGCAGTGCGGCCCAGCGAAGAAAAGATGTCGCGTCCAACCTCTAGGATCGAAGGAAGGGGTACCAAGGTGCCAGCATTGGCCATCGACGGCCCTGCGCGTCGGGTGCAGTTGCTCGACGTGATCGGCGGCGCCTCGATGGAAGGGACGGTGTTCCCCAGGATGACCGACATCGACGGGTCGGGGCCCGATTCGGCGCCTGCGCCGGCGCCCCAGACGACGCCGGAATCGTCGGCACCCGTGAGAGCCGAGGAGTCCGACGCGGAGCTGACCGCGCGGTTCGAGCGCGATGCGATTCCGCTACTCGACCAGCTCTACGGTGGCGCGCTGCGCATGACGCGCAACCCGGCCGATGCCGAAGACCTGCTGCAGGAAACCATGGTGAAGGCCTACGCGGGCTTCCGCTCCTTCCGTGAGGGGACGAACCTCAAGGCGTGGCTGTACCGCATTCTGACCAACACCTACATCAACAGCTACCGCAAGAAGCAGCGCCAGCCCGCGGAGTATCCGACCGAGGAGATCACCGACTGGCAGCTGGCCGCCAACGCCGAGCATTCCTCGACAGGTCTGCGCTCGGCCGAGGTGGAGGCCCTGGAGGCGCTGCCCGACAGCGAGATCAAGGAAGCGCTGCAGGCACTGCCCGAGGAGTTCCGGATGGCGGTGTACTACGCAGACGTCGAAGGCTTCCCGTATAAGGAGATCGCCGAGATCATGAACACGCCGATTGGGACGGTGATGTCCCGGTTGCACAGGGGCAGGCGCCAGCTCCGCGAGTTACTGGCCGATGTGGCCAAGGAGCGTGGTTTCATGCGGGGACAGCTCGACACCCCCGAGGAGGTGTCGTCATGAGCGACGACGAGCGCTGGGCCCCGCCGGCGGGTCCCGTCGACCCCGAGCATCCCGAGTGCGCCGCGGTGATCGCCGAGGTGTGGACGCTACTCGACGGCGAATGCACCACGGAGACCCGCGACAAGCTCAAGCATCACCTCGAAGAGTGCCCGGCGTGCCTTCGGCATTACGGGGTCGAGGAGCGGGTCAAGAAGCTCATCGCGAACAAATGCAGCGGTGAGAAGGCGCCCGAAGGGCTCCGTCAGCGGCTGCGCATCGAGATCAGCCGCACCACGATCATCCGCCGCTAGCGCACCGACTTCGAGCCGGCGTTGGGCCGCTTGCCGTGATTGGCCTTCGAGTGCTTACGGTCACGCTTCTTGCGGCCACGCTTGGCCATGGTCCTACCTCCGTGCGGTCAGGGGTTTGCGCAGCCCGCATCAGGCGGGCGCGTTTGTACCAGTGTCTCATGGGTCGCTGACAACGCTGCTGCCACGGGTTGTGGTTCGATAGAGCGGCAGCAGCAGCGAGAGGGGTGAAGATGGCCGAGGATGTTCGCGCCGAGATCGTGGCCAGTGTGCTCGAGGTCGTGGTGCACGAGGGCGATCAGATCGGCGAGGGCGACACCCTGGTGCTGCTGGAGTCGATGAAAATGGAGATCCCCGTGCTTGCCGAGGTCGCAGGCACGATCAGCAAGGTGAGTGTGTCCGTTGGCGACGTCATCCAGGCCGGCGACCTCATCGCGGTGATCAGCTAGCCCGGAGTAGTACCCGATGTCCACCCTCGGTGACCTGCTCGCCGAGCACACCATGCTGCCCGGCAACGCCGTCGACCATCTGCACGCCGTGGTCGGTGAGTGGCAGCTGCTGGCCGACCTGTCGTTCGCCGACTACCTGATGTGGGTGCGCCGCGACGACGGTGCACTGGTGTGTGTGGCGCAGTGCAGGCCCAATACCGCGCCGACGGTGCTGCTGTCCGACGCCGTCGGCACCGTATCCGCCGCCGCTGACATGCCGCTGGTGACAGGGGCGTTCCGGTCCGGCGTGATCGGCCGGGAAACCAAAGAGGGACAACCCGATTCGGCCGACGAGGGCGACATCTCGGTGGAGGCTGTGCCCGTCCGCTACGACAACCACGTCGTGGCCGTCCTCACCCACCAGACCGCATTCGCCGCGCGCAAGGCCAGCCCGCTGGAACGCGCCTACCTCGACTGTGCGGGCGATCTGGTGCACATGCTGTCCGAGGGCACCTTCCCCAACGTCGGCGACCTGCCGATATCGCGGTCCAGCCCCCGCGTCGGTGACGGGTTCATCCGGCTGGACATGACCGGCGTCGTGGTCTTCGCCAGCCCGAACGCGTTGTCGGCCTATCACCGCATGGGCCTGACCGCCGAGCTGGAGGGGCAGAACCTCTTCACCGTGACCAGGCCGTTGATATCCGACCCGTTCGAGGCGCAGGAACTGGCCGCGCACGTACGGGACTCGCTGGTCGGCGGTTCCAGCATGCGGATGGAGGTCGACGCGGGCGGCGCTGCGGTGCTGCTGCGCACGCTGCCGTTGGTCGTGCACGGCGAGGCGGCGGGCGCGGCCGTGCTCATCCGCGACGTCACCGAGGTGAAGCGTCGCGACCGTGCGCTGCTGTCCAAGGACGCCACCATCCGCGAGATCCACCACCGGGTGAAGAACAACCTGCAGACCGTCGCGGCGCTGCTCCGCCTGCAGGCCCGACGCACCAACAACGCCGAGGGCCGCGAAGCGCTGATCGAGTCCGTGCGCCGGGTGTCGTCGATCGCACTGGTGCACGACGCACTGTCGATGTCGGTGGACGAGGAGGTCAACCTCGACGAGGTGGTGGACCGGATCCTGCCGATGATGAATGACGTTGCCACCGTGGACACCCCGATCCGCATCACCCGGGTGGGCGACCTCGGTGTGCTCGACGCGGACCGCGCCACGGCCCTGATCATGGTGATCACCGAACTTGTGCAGAACGCGATCGAGCACGCCTTCGACGGCGGCACCCAGGTCGGCTGCGTGACCATCCGTGCCGAGCGCTCAGCGCGCTGGCTGGACGTGGTAGTGCACGACGACGGGCGCGGCCTGCCGGACGGGTTCAGCCTGGAGAAGGCCGACCGGTTGGGCCTGCAGATCGTGCGGACGCTGGTGTCGGCGGAGCTGGACGGCTCGCTGGGCATGCATGCCGTGCCCACCGGGGGCACCGACGTGGTGCTGCGGGTGCCGATCGGCAGGCGGGCACGGCTGGCGCAGTAGACCGGCCGATTGCGCGAATTGACTAACGGCTGTGCATATCGGACTAATTGCAATTGCACACAGATACGGCCCCGACATTTCGTCGGGGCCGTATCCGGTTAAGTCGCGGTAAGGCTAGACGCCGCTGCGGGCCTTGGTGCGGGCGTTGCGACGCTTGAGCGCGCGCCGCTCGTCTTCGCTCATTCCACCCCACACGCCTGCGTCCTGGCCGGAGTCCAATGCCCAGGTGAGGCACTCGGTCGTGACCGGGCAGCGATTGCAGACGAGCTTCGCGTCAGCAATCTGCGCAAGCGCCGGTCCGCTGTTTCCCACCGGGAAGAACAGTTCCGGATCCTCGTCGCGACAGACCGCCTTGTGGCGCCAATCCATGTTTTCTAACTCCTCACTATGTGCGCAGCAAGGCGCACGAGCTTTTCTCGGCTGTTAACGCGTGCATACAAATGTTTCCGCACTGTTGCTTACATTGATGCTCTCACAGGCTGAACATGTGTCAATAGCATTCGTTAACACGTGGGCCATCTCACTACCGAGGTCCGTTCGCAGATCACTTACCCGTTTGTACTACGCTCAACCCACCTGCGCCCTGAATTTTCCCAGTTCAGCGGGTTTCTGCGGGTGGCGCCACCACGCCCAAGGCTTCGGGTACCGCCCGGAACGTCATATCGTCGCGCAGTCCGAGGTAGTCGCCGTCGATCTGGCATGCCACCGGTGTGCCGCTGGTCACCCGCACCCATGACAGGTCGTCATCGCGGATCAGGTGCTTGGCCCGGATCTTGGGCTTACGCGACAGCATCTGCCTCACCAGGCGCAGGTTCGCCCAGACGTTCATGCTGGTCGTCGCGAATACCCCGAGGCCGGTCTCGAAGGTGGTCGTCGGGTTCGTCCACACCGGCCGGGTGTTTGCGTAGGTCCACGGGCTGGAGTTCGACACGAACGCGAAGTGCACGCCCGAAACCGCGTCGCGGTCGGGCAGGTGCACCGTCATTGACGGCTCCCTTCGGGCATTGGCCAGCATCTCGCGTACCGCGACGCGGATATATCGCGCGGCGGTGACGTTGCGGCCCTTGTCGCGCTGGGCCTCGACGGCCGCCACGACGTCGCCGTCCACCCCCATCCCCGCGGTGAAGACCGCCCAGCGCTCGCCGCAGTCCATCAGGCCGATGCGCCGCCAGGACCTGGTCTTGCGATGCTCGCCGAGCAGGTCGATGAGTTGGTTGGTGGCCTCGGTCGGGTCGGGGCTGATGCCCAGCGCCCTGGCGAACACGTTGGCCGATCCGCCCGGCACCACTGCGACGGCGGGTGCGTCGGCGTGGGGGGTCCGGCCGCATTCCCCGAGGATGCCGTTGACCACCTCGTTCACCGTTCCGTCGCCGCCGTGCACGATCAGCACGTCGATTCCGTCGCGGGCGGCCTCGCGGGCGATGTCGATGGCGTGCCCGCGGCGGTCGGTGTGCGCGACGGTCAGCTTGGCCCGGCTCTCCAGCGCGTGGGCCAGCAGGTCGCGGCCGGCCGGGGTCGTCGATGTCGCGTTGGGGTTGACGATCAGCACGGCGCGCACGAGCCAGAGCCTATCCGGCTGCGGTATCCGCCCGGATCAGCTCAGGTCGACAGAGATCCGTGAGCGCAGTTCGGCGACCGCGATGCCGAACGTTTCGCGCACCCGCACCGTTCCGGCCGCCGAGTCGATGTCGAAGGTCGCGTGGTCGGTGTAGACCCGCCGCACGCAGTGCAGCCCGGTCAGCGGATAGGTGCAGGCAGGCACCAGCTTTGCGACGCCGTCCTTGGTGAACAGGTTCATCATCACGTAGACGTTCTTGGCGCCGATGGCCAGATCCATCGCGCCGCCGACGGCGGGGATGGCATCGGGCTCGCCCGTGTGCCAGTTGGCCAGGTCGCCATGCCTGCTGACCTGGAATGCCCCGAGAACGCACACGTCGAGGTGGCCGCCGCGCATCATCGCGAACGAGTCGGCGTGGTGGAAGTACGACGCTCCCGGCGCTTCGGTGACCGGGATCTTGCCCGCGTTGATGAGGTCTTGGTCGACGTCATCGCCGGATGCCGCACCGCCCATGCCGAGCATGCCGTTCTCGGTGTGCAGAACGACGCCGGCCTCGGGCGCCAGGTGGTCGGCCACCAGCGTCGGCTGCCCGATTCCCAGGTTCACATAGGACCCCGGCGGGATGTCGCGGGCGATGACCGCGGCCAGCTCGTCGCGGTCAAGCGGGCCCCGGTCGAGGTTCTCGACCAAACGGGTTGCGGCGGTGGAGATCGTCATCTGCTCACCTCGAGGATGCGGTCGACGTAGATGCCGGGCGTGACGACGGTTTCCGGGTCGATATCGCCGATGTCGACGACGCGCGAGACCTCGGCGACGGTGAGTGCGGCGGCGGTGGCCATCACCGGCCCGAAGTTACGGGCGGTCTTGCGGTAGACCAGGTTTCCCGCCCGGTCACCCAGGTGGGCTCCGATCAGCGCGACGTCACCGCGGATGGGGAACTCCAGCACGTAGTCCCGGCCGTCGATGGTCCGCAGCTCCTTACCGTCGGCGAGCGGCGTGCCCGCACCGGTGGGGCAGAAGAACGCCCCGATGCCCGCCCCCGCGGCCCGCATGCGTTCGGCCAGGTTGCCCTGCGGCACCACTTCGAGAGCGAGCTTGCCTGAGCGGTAGAGGCCGTCGAACACATACGAGTCGGACTGGCGGGGAAACGAGCAGATCACCTTGCGCACCCGGCCGGCCGCCAGCAGCGCGGCCAGGCCGGTGTCGCCATTGCCCGCGTTGTTGCTGACGATGGTCAGATCGGTGGCCCCTTGGGCGATGAGCGCGTCGATCAGATGGGTCGGCATGCCCGCCATGCCGAATCCGCCGACGAGAACCGTTGTGCCATCGTCGATTCCAGCGACGGCTTCAGCGGCGCTGTCGCAGATCGCCGTGCGACTCATTGCTCACCCTCCGCCGCGTCGTAGTCGGCCAGCACCTGGTTGGCGATGCGGAATGCGGAGTTGGCGTCGGGCACCCCGCAGTAGATGGCGGTCTGCAACAACAGCTCCTTGATCTCATCGTTGGTCACTCCGTTGCGGCGCGCGGCGCGCAGGTGCATTGCCAGTTCCTCGTGGTGTCCGCGGGCGACCAATGCTGTCAGCGTGATCAGCGACCGGCTGCGCCGATCCAGGCCAGGCCGGGTCCAGATCGTGCCCCAGGCATAGCGGGTGATCAGGTCCTGGAAGTCGGCGGTGAATCCGGTGGTGGCCGCGACGGCCCGATCGACGTGGGCGTCGCCGAGCACCTTGCGCCGCACCGCCATGCCTGCGTCGTAAAGGCGTTCGGGCGGGTCGAGCGCCAGCTGGTCGCTGATGAGGTTGGCCACGCGGTCGGGCGCCTCTACGGGCGCGAGGTGACCGACGCCGTCGAGTACGACCAGGCGGCCGTCCTTGACGCCGGAGGCGATCTGCGCCAAGCCTTCCGGCGGTGTCGGAAGGTCCTGCGCACCGGCGACGGCGAGCACCGGCGCGGTGATCTGCGGCAGCAGGTCGACGACGTCGAACGCCGCCAGCGCCTCGCAGACCTGGGCATAGGACTCCGGGTCGGTGCCGCGCAGCGCACTCAGCAGGGCGGCCGCGACGTCCGGCCTGCGGCGCGGGAAGTCTGGGGCGAACCAGCGCTCGGCGGAGCCCTCGACAGCCGCCTCGATCCCCGATGCCCGGACGGTCGCGGCGCGGACCCGCCACTGTTCGGGGTCGCCGATGACCGCCCCCGTGCACACCAGGGTCGCCGACAACACCCGCTCGGGTGCGTCAAGCAGAAGTTGCAGCCCGACCGCTCCGCCGACGGAATCGCCCGCGTACGAGAAGGCCTGCCCGGGGGCGACGTCGTCGGCCAGCGCCAGTACGCCCGCGGCCAGCTCCGGGATGCCGAACGGTCCCGATGCCGGGCTGCGGCCGTGCCCCGGCAGATCCCAGCCCACCACCCGGACGTGCTCGGAAAGGCGTTCGGCCACTGCGCCCCACAGGTCGGCGACCGATGTGCCGAGTGACGGACCGAGCAGCAGCAGGCCCGCCCCCCGTGGTCCGCCGAAGTCGGTGCAAAGGATCCGCGGCACGGTCACGTCGCCTCCTTGAGGTGGTGGCGGGCCCGCTGCAGAACGCTGTCGACAAGGTGGTCGACCGCGCCGATGTAGGTCGGATTGCGCAGTGCGATCGGTCAATTCGGCCATCGACCGCTGCTCGGCCAGGATGTCGCCCGCGGCGGCGAGGTTGCCCGCCGCGCGCTGGGTGTCGACCGTGAGGTTGGTGAGCAGATCAGTCGCCTGGGCCGCCGCGACGACGGTCCGCCGGGTCAGGGTGCGCATGGTGGCCCACTCGGCGTGCCAGCCGCCGTCGGATCGCTCGTCGACGCTGGCTGCCGACGCCGTGTGAAGGGTGGCGGCCAGCCCGGGCGCGGTGAGCGCCGCACGGCGGATCAGCACGGACAGAACGGGGTTGGCCTTGTGCGGCATGGTCGACGACCCGCCGGCCCGGCCCTCTGCCAGTTCGCCGATCTCCGTCCTGCTGCCGGTCGCGACGTCGTTCGCGATATGCGCCCAGGCGTCGCAGCAGCCGACAAGGGCGTCACCGGTGCGGGTTACCGGGGACCGCGTGGTGTGCCACGGTGTGGCGGGCGCGAGCCCGACGGCCGAGGCGAATGCGTCACGCACGACAAGCGCTTGCGCCGGCGAACCGGCCAGTTCGGTTGCGGCGGCCAGTGTTCCGGCGGCGCCACCGGCCTGGACCGGCAGCGGGGGAATGGCCGCAAGGCCGTCTGCGGCGTCCAGCACCCCCGATAACCAATTGGCCACCTTCGCGCCGACGGTGCTGGGCAGCGCAGCCTGGGTCAGGGTGCGGGCGAGCATCGGTGCGTGCTGGTTGCTTTCGGCAAGCGCGACAAGGGCGCGCACCTGCGCGGTGAGCTCGTCGCGGATACGGGACACCGCGTCGCGTAGGCACTGCATCACCGCGGTGTCGATGACGTCCTGGCTCGTCAGCCCGCGGTGCAGCCAGCGGGCAGTCTGCCCGCCGGTGCGTTCACGCAACAGCGCGACAAGTCCGATCACCGGGTTGCCATCTGCTTCGGCGCCCGCGGCGATCGCTTCTGCATCGGCAGCGCTGATCGTCGCCGTGAGGTCCGAGCGCGCCTCGGCCGGTGCCACCCCGGTGTCGACAAGTGCACCAAGCCAGGCATTTTCGACGTCGACCAGCGCGGCCAGAAGCGCCGTGTCGCTCATCAGATCGCCGGCGCGCTGGTCTCCTGGCCAGAACAGATCGGTCACGGCCGCTGCCCGGGGTAGCGCAGGAAAACGGTCTCGGCCGCACCGTCGGCGCCCGCCTGGAGCCTGATGTCGAAGCGCAGGCCCTGCTCGTCGCGCACCGCGATCAGCGTGTGTCGCCGCTCGGCGGGCAGCGAGGCCAACAGCCGGTCGGAGGCCAGGCGATCGGTCGGCACGTACGCACGGGTGAAAAGCCGATTCAGCAGCCCGCGGGCGAATACCGTCACCGCGAAAAACGGCGTCGAATCCGGGCCCGTCGCAACGGGTTCGACCGTGGTAAAGCTGTAGCGACCGTCCGCGTCGGTGCTCGCACGGCCCCAGCCGGTGAACGTCCAGCCGTCGCGGCGCAGCGATCCTGAGGCTGACGGGACGGTGCCGTCGGCGCCTGCCTGCCAGATCTCCAGCAGGGCGTCGGGAACCGGGGTGCCCGCGCCGTCGGTGACCACGCCGTGCAGCCGGATGGCACCGGGGGAGCCGGGCGGAACCAGCTCGTTGTCCCGCTCGAACGGAAGGGCGTAGCCGAAAAACGGGCCGATCGTCTGGCCCGGCGTCGGGGTCAGCGTGCTCATCGCGTCTGCTCGTTTTTCTCGAAGGGGGTGCTCGCCGCGCCGGTCAGCACGACATCCCACCGGTAACCGGTGGCCCACTCGTGCGTGGTGACGCTGTGATCGTATGCGGCGACGAGCCGGTCGCGGGCCTTCTGGTCGGTGATCGACTGGTAGATCGGGTCAAGCGCGAACAGCGGGTCGCCGGGGAAGTACACCTGGGTGATCATCCGCTGTGTGAAATCGGTTCCGAACAACGAGAAGTGGATGTGCGCGGGCCGCCACGCGTTGCGGTGGTTCTTCCACGGATACGGTCCGGGCTTGATCGTCGTGAAGCGGTAGGTGCCGTCGTCGTCGGTGAGGCATCGGCCCACGCCGGTGAAGTTCGGATCCAGCGGCGCGGGATGCTGGTCGCGCTTGTGCACATAGCGGCCGCCGGCGTTGGCCTGCCAGATCTCGACCAGCTGGCGGCGCACCGGGCGGCCGTCGCCGTCGACGACCCGTCCGGTCACCACGATGCGTTCCCCGATCGGTTCGCCGCCGTGCTGGATCGTCAGATCCGCTTCCAGCGGTGCGAGGTCCCGCTCACCGAAACACGGCCCCCATAGCTCCACCCCTTCGGGATCCGCGTGGTGCAGATCCTTGGTGGGGTGGCGCAGCAGGCTGCTGCGGTAGGGCGGGTAGTCCAGCCGGGGCTGGGTCTCCTCGGTGCCGGAGCGGTGATAGTCGGATTCGATCGACGCGATCTCGTCGGTGATCTGGTCCTGACTGGCCGCTGCGGCGTCGGGGTTGGTGTCGATGGTCGTCATCGTGTTCAGCCGTTCACCAGAACCTGCGGCGAGTCGGGCAGCTTGCGCCCGAGCAGCGCGGTGGGCACGTCCTTGGTCTCGCGCGCCGTCGAAGCGGACAGCGCCGCGATGATGCAGACGACGGCGGTGAAGATACTGATGACGACCCAGCCACCCTCGCGGACTCCGCCGAGGGCAGTGACGATGGACGGCGCGAAGCCGGCGAGCAGGAAGCCCAGCTGGGTGCCGATCGCCATACCGGAGAACCGCACCTGGGTGCTGAACATCTCGCCGTAGAACGACGGCCACACCGCGTTCGCAGCTGCGTACCCGAACGAGAACACCGCGACCGCGAGCGCGAAGGTGAGCACCGTGTTACCGCCACTCATCGACAGCATGTAGAAGGGCATCAGGGCCGCAGACGACACCGCGCCGTAGATGAACACCGGCTTGCGCCCGATCCGGTCGGCGAGCATGCCGAACAGCGGTTGAGTGAAGAGCGCGACGATGTTGGCGACCACGACCAGCCACAGCGTGATGTCGGCCTCCAGGCCCACCTTCTTGCCGTAGGCGATCGCGAGGGTCCCGAAAACCGTTGACACGGCAGCGATGAACGCGCAGAGCACGACCCGGATGACGTCTTTCCAGTGGTTTTGCAGCAGCGGCTTCAGCGGCATCCTCGCGATCGCCCCGGTCGCCTTGGCTTCGTCGAACTCGGGCGTCTCGTGCAGCCGGCGGCGAATGAAGTAGGCCACCACGACGACGACTGCGCTGAGCCAGAACGGGACTCGCCAGCCCCAGGAGAGCTCGGCGTCGTCGGGTAGAGACACGAACGGCAGCATCACCAGCTGGGCCAGGATGAGGCCGCCCTGCGTGCCGGTCAGCGTCCAAGAGGTGAAGAACGCGCGGCGGTGGTCCGGGGCGTGCTCGAGGGTGAGGGAACTGGCGCCAGCCTGTTCACCGGCTGCGGAGAATCCCTGCAGCAGCCGGCACACCACCAGAAGCCCCGGTGCGATCCAGCCCGCGGTGGCGAAGGTGGGCAGGCAGCCGATCAGGAATGTCGACACACCCATCAACACGAGCGTGAACATCAGCACGTTTCGCCTGCCGATGCGATCGCCGAAATGCCCGAGCACGAAAGCGCCGACGGGTCGCGCGACGTAGGCGACGCCGAATGTCGCGAAGGACATCACCAAAGCCGCTTCGTCGCCCGAGGGGAAGAACACCTTCGGGAAGATCAGTGCCGCGGCGGTGCCGAACACGAAGAAGTCGTAGTACTCGACGGCGCTGCCCATGAAGCTGGCCAGTGCTGCCCGGCCAGGGGTTCGGCGTTGCGAATGATCTTCAGCGCCATCGGGTTTGGTGGCTGCGTTGCCGCTCATGATTCTCCTATTTCTTCTCGGGTGGTAATTACTCAGCCGACGAGGCGGCGGAAGTGACGGGACATGCGGTCGGTGTCGGGGGTGATGCCGGTGATCAACGCGAAGGCCTCGGTGGCCTGGTGCACCGCCATGTGGCCGCCGTCGCAGACGCGGCAGCCTGCCGCAACCGCCGTGCGCAACAGCTCGGTGTCCAGCGGCCGGTAGACGATGTCGGTCACCCACAGGCCGGGGTGCAGCAGGTCGGCGGCGAACGGCATGCCGGGGTGCTCGGCCATGCCGGTGGGCGTGCAGTGCACGACGCCGTCGCTGGCGGGCAGCAGCACGGCGAGCTTCTCCGGGGACGACGCGTCGACCCGCGCCTCGGGCGTGCGCGCGGACAGTTCGTGGGCGAGTGCGGAGGCGCGTTCGACGTCGACGTCGACGACGGTGAGGTGGTCGGTGCCGAGCCGCAGCAGCGCTTCGCCGACGGCTGCGCCCGCACCTCCTGCTCCGATGAGCACCACGTTCTCGGTGGCCGTGCCGGGCAGGCCCTCTTGGAAGCCAAGTGCGAAACCGGTTGTGTCGGTGTTGTATCCGACCGCCCCCGTGCCGTCGAAGACGACGGTGTTCACGGCGCCCAGTTCGGCGGCGACGCCGTCGACCTCGTCGAGGTGCTCGATGACCAGGCGCTTGCACGGATGGGTGACGTTCAGTGCGTCGAAGCCGAGGCTTCGGGCCCAGTCGAGAACCTCTCCGATCCGCTCGGGCGCGATGCCGACGTCGTTGAGGTCGATGGTCCGGTAGACGTAGTCGAGGCCCTGCGCGCTCGCCTCGGCCATGTGCAGTGCCGGGGTCAGGGATGGTCCGACGCCGGTGCCGACGAGCCCTACGAGGTAGGGGTGATGCGCCATCGGCTCGCTCCGTCTCCGTAATGTACTAACTAGTACGTACGTGAAGGAAAACACAGTGGCGCGGGTCGCGTCAAGGGGTCAATGTGATCCGGATCGCTCGACTATTGCGGAGGTCAACCAGCCGACGACCACGTCGCCGAGCATCCGGCGCAGGTGAGCGTGGGTCTGCTGCTCGGTGAAGTCGACGTCGAACAGGTAGCCGAAGGTGTAGCGATTGGCCACCTGGAACACGCAGTACGAGCTGATCAGGATGTGCACGTCGAGCGCGTCGACGTCGTCGCGGAACACGTCCTGCTCACGGCCCTGGGTGAGGATCTGGTCCAGCAGCGACGTGGCCGGCTGCGAGAGCGCCCGCAGCGAGTCGAGGCGGCCGATGAACTCACCGCGATGGATGTTCTCGATGGCGACCAGCCGGATGAAGTCCTGGTGTGCGATGTGGTGGTCGAAGGTCATCTCGGCGAGCGCCCTGATGGCGTGCACGGGGTCGACGTGGTCGACCTGCAGGCGCTGCTCGGCCTCCCGGATGCCGCGGTAGGCGTTCTCCAATACGGCCAGGTACAGCTGTTCTTTGCCGCCGAAGTAGTAGTAGATCATCCGCTTGGTGGTGCGCGTCTTCTCGGCGATCTCGTCGACGCGGGCGCCCGAATAGCCCTGCTCGGCGAACACCGCGGTGGCCACCTTGATCAGGTCGGCGCGCGTGCGCTCCGCGTCGCGCAACGGTTCGGGGCGCGTTTCAGCGGTCACAACCCGCAGCTTACTGGTTCCCTCTTGTGATGTAACTAACCATTCCGTACATTAATCCTGACTGGAGGTAGAGCCATGAAGACGTCCATCGCCACGGTCTCGCTGAGCGGGTCGCTCACCGAGAAGCTGCATGCGTGCGCGGCCGCCGGCTTCGACGGGGTGGAGCTCTTCGAACCCGATCTGATCGCCAACGACCACAGCCCGGAGGAGATCCGCGCCCTGAGCAGCCGACTCGGGCTCTCACTCGAGCTGTATCAACCGCTGCGCGACATCGAAGGCGTCGACGAAGAGACCTTCGCCGACAATCTGCGCCGTGCCGCGGCCACCTTCGCGACCGCGCAGCGGCTCGGCATCGGCATGGTGCTGGTGTGCAGCAATGTCGCCACCGCCACTGTCGACTCCGACGAGGTGTCGGCCGAGCAGCTGTGCAGGCTCGGCGACCTGGCCCGGCAGTACGACATCAAGGTGGCGTTCGAGGCGCTGGCCTGGGGCCGCTACGTCGACGACTACCGCCGCGCCTGGCGCATCGCGGCGCGCGCCGACCACCCGAACGTCGGGGTGTGTCTCGACAGCTTTCACGTGCTCTCCCGCGGCCACGACCCGGCGGCGATCGAGGACATCCCGGCCGACAAGATCTTCTTTCTGCAACTGGCCGACGCACCCGCCCTGAGCATGGACGTGTTGTCGTGGAGTCGCCACCATCGGCTCTTCCCCGGCGAGGGCGCCTTCGACCTGCCCGCCTTCGTCTCGCACGTGCTGGCCACCGGCTATGACGGCCCACTCTCGTTGGAGGTCTTCAACGACACCTTCCGGCAGACCGACCCCGACCGCACCGCCGTGCACGCCCTGCGGTCGCTGCTCTGGCTGCAGGACAGGACCGCCGTCCTGCACCCCGAGGGTTGGCGGCGCGACCTCGCGACCCTGACCGAAGCCAAGCCGCCCACCGGCTTCGACTTCGTCGAACTCAAGGCGGAGGACACCAGCGAGGTGGAGGTGCTGCTGCAGCAGCTCGCGTTCACGCCGATGGGGCGGCACCGCACCAAGCCGGTGTCGCTCTGGATGGCAGGCGATGCCCGCATCGTGCTCAACGAACAGCAGGCGCGCGACCAGCTCCCGCATGTCGCCGCGGTCGGTCTGCGGGTACCGGATGCCGTGGCGACCTCGCGGCGCGCGGCCGAGCTGATGGCACCGGCGGCCTACCGCCGGACGTATGCGACTGAACAGGCACTCGGCGCCGCCGTCGCTCCCGACGGCACCGAGATGTTCTGGGCCACCGACTCCGCGTGGGTGGACGAGTTCGAGAACGGGCTCGCCGCGGCGCCGACGCCGGTGCGCGGCATCGACCACGTCAACCTTGCCCAGCCGTGGCAGACCTTCGACGACGCGGTGCTGTTCCTCACCAGTGTGTTCGGCCTCTGCGCGGACGTCCCGACCGAGGTGCCGGGTCCCAGCGGTCTGGTGCGAAGCCAATCCATGCGCACCGCCGACGACGCGGTGCGGCTGCTGCTGAATGTCGCGCCGCACGTTCTGGACGAGGCGGGCATGCCTCAGCACGTCGCGTTCGCATGTTCCGACGTGATCGGGGTGGCGCGTGCCGCGCGGGCCAACGGCGCGCGGCTGCTCTCGGTGCCGGACAACTACTACGACTATCTGGCGGGCCGGTTCGGTCTTGCTGAGGCGACGGTGGCCGAATACCGCGAACTCGACCTGCTCTACGACAGGGACGCAGGCGGAGAGTTCGTGCACTTCTACACCCGCACGGTCGGCACGGTGTTCTTCGAGTTCGTGCAGCGACGGGGTCGTTATGACGGCTATGGGGCCGACAATGCTCCGGTGCGGCTGGCTGCCCAGCGCCGTCATCGTGTCGGTACGGTACGGGCGTGACAGATCGGCGGCGCCTGTTGCTCGTCAACGGGCCCAACCTGAACCTGCTGGGCACCCGAGAGCCGGAGACGTACGGCACCGTCACGCTCGCCGACATCGAGAAGCTGGCCTCCGTGACCGCCGCCGAGTACGGGCTCGATCTGCGCGCGGTGCAGAGCAACCATGAAGGCGTGCTGATCGACGAGATCCACCTAGCCCGGCTGGACTGCTGCGGCGTGGTGATCAACCCCGGGGCGTTCACTCACACCTCGATCGCGATCGCCGACGCGCTCACCGCGATCAACCTGCCGGTCGCCGAGGTGCACCTGACGAACATCCACCGCAGGGAACCGTTCCGTCATCATTCGTATGTGTCCGCGGTGGCCGAGATGGTGGTGGCGGGCGCGGGCGCCGAGGGATACGCGGCGGCCGTGCGATACCTCGCCAAGGAGCGACAGCCGTGACGGTCCCTCCGCCTGCGACGGTTCGCCGGGCCGCGATTCTGGTGGCACTCGAGGGAGCCGCCGGACTGGTGATGGCGGTCGACTATGTCGTGAGCGGTTTCGGCGGGGGCGACGAGCCCGGGCTCAACAAATTCGGCACCGCGGGCTGGTTCGCGATCATCAGCGGTGGCGTGCTGGCGGCGGCGTGGGCCCTGTGGACCGGCCGCCGGTGGGGCCGGGGCGTTGCGGTGTTCGCGCAGCTGCTGCTGTTGCCGGTGGCCTGGTACCTCGCCGTCGGCTCGCACCAGTGGACGTTCGGCATACCCGTCGGCATCATCGCCATCGGCACGCTGGTTCTGCTGTTCAGCCCGTCGACGGTGCGGTGGCTAGCGGGTCAGGACTCCGACTCCGACTCCGCCAGCGCCGACAACTCCGGGCCCGACACCCGATAGGTGATCCACTCGCTCTGCTGGCGCCCGCCGACCGCGTCGTAGACGGCGATCGCGTCGACGTTCCAGTCCAGCACCGCCCACGACAGCCTTGTGTAACCGTTCTCGACGCATTCGCGGGCCAGGGTGGCGAGCATCGCGCGGGCCAGCCCGCGGCGGCGGAACTGCGGGCGCACGAACAGATCCTCGAGGTAGATACCGGGCACGCCGTCCCACGTGGAGAAGTTGCGAAACCACAGCGCACCTGCGGCGGCTTGCCCGTCGACCTCCGCGACGTGCCCGTGTACCGATGGCGAATCGCCGAAAAGCGCAGCGCCCAACTGGTTTTCGTTGACCGTGCATTCTTCTGCCGGCCCGCTCGAACTCGGCGAGCTCGTGGATCATCGCCGTCAGCTCAGTCTCGTCGCCGGGCTTTGCGCGCCGGATGATCATTGTTGCGCCTCCAGAGCCGACAGGATTGTGTTGAATTTCGTTGTGGTTTCCGCAACTTCGTCGTCGGGATCGGATTCGGCGACGATCCCGCCACCGGCATGGGCGTAGGCGGTGCGGCGGTCGGCCGACAACTGTGCGCCGCGGATGGACACCACCCAGCGGCCGTCGCCGCGCTGGTCGCACCAGCCGACTGCGCCCGCGTAGAAGCCGCGGTCACCCTCGAGCTCGCCGATCAGTTCGGCTGCAGCCGCTGCGGGCACTCCGCCGACGGCCGGGGTCGGATGCAGAGCAACAGCGAGATCCAAAGCAGTCGTTGATCTTTCGCGCAGCCGCCCGGCGATCGGTGTGGAGAGGTGCCAGACCGCGGCGGTTCGGCTCAACTGCGGTGTCGGCGGAATCTGCAGGTCGACGCACAACGGGTCGAGCGCTTTGCGCATCGCGTCGACAACCAGGTCGTGTTCGTGGCGGTTCTTCGCCGACTCGGCCAGCGCTTGGCCGCTGGCCCGGTCGGCCTCCTGGTCCGCCAGTCGCGGCGCGGTACCCGCGAACGGCGCGCAGACCACCCGATCCCCTTGGCGGGCCACCAGCAATTCGGGGCTCGCACCCACCAGCACGGTCCCGGAGTAGTCCGCGCCCGCGGCGGTCAAGTCGACGAGATACGCATTGGCCACGGGATCGTTGGTGACGAGGCGGTCGACGATGGTGCGCGCATCGAGCGGGCCGTCGGCGACCAGTCGTAGCGCCCGGGCCAGCACCACCTTGTGCAGTCCGCTTGCCGGGATCTCGCAGGCGCTGCAACGCGGCCGTGATCCGGGAGCGGTGCTCATCCGGTTCCGGCAGCGTCTCCGCGATCCGCACAGTGGGTAGCCGGCGCAGTGGCCACTTCGGCAATGTGTCGTGGAACTCGACCGCCTGAGGCTTGATCAGCGCGGCCGGTTTGGACATGTCGAATGGCAAGGCGCCCAGAATGATCTGGGCACTGTGCGACGCGAGTGCCGCCCGCGCGTCGGCGATGCGTTTGTAGGTTGTGTGCACACCCTCCGCGACGACGGCGCTGCCGTCGGTGGCGAGTACGAAGGTCGGCTCGCGCGTCACGCCGGTGTACGCGGGTTGGGGTGAACCGTCAGGCCCAGGGCGCTGATCTGCCGCTGCCCGTGTTCGAAGCCGCACATCGCGATGGACGCGGCCGGCCATCGCGAAACGGATGCCCTCGTACAGCGGCTGCTCGATCCAACGCGTGAGCACCGCGCGGGAGAAGTGCCCGTGCCCGACGTACAGGACGTCTCGCGACTCCATCCGCTGCAGCGCCGCTGCGATGGCCTGATCGGCGCGCTCGCAGACCTGCGCGGCGGTTTCTCCGCCGGGGCAACCGTGCGTCCACACCAGCCAGTTGGGAACCGCCTTGCGAATCTCCTCGGTCGTCGTGCCTTCGTAGTCGCCGTAGTCCCATTCGCTGACAAGCGGGTTCACGCTCTTCGACGGTGAGTCCAGCGAGCTCGGCGGTGACCAGCGCGCGTTGCCGCGGACTGCTGATCACGAACGGGTTGTCCAAGTTCAGCTCCGCGAGCGTCTCGCCGGCAACTTGGCCTGTTCCCGGCCGAACTCGGTCAGGTCGAGCTCGGTGCGGCTGGTGTGCTGTCCGGACTTCGACCACTCGGTCTCGCCGTGACGAAGCAGTATCAGCCGATGCTGCTGGACGGTCACCCCGACGATTGTGCCCCACGGTGGGCGGGCCCGTCTGCGCGCGTGCTTGGATGAACAACGTGACGCGAGTACTTGCGGTCGCCAATCAAAAGGGTGGGGTAGCCAAGACGACGACGGTTGCGTCGTTGGGCGCGGCAATGGCGGAGAAGGGCCGACGGGTGCTGCTCGTCGACCTCGACCCGCAGGGCTGTCTGACGTTCTCGCTCGGCCAGGACCCCGACAAGCTCGCGGTGTCGATCCACGAGGTGCTGCTCGGCGACGTGGAGCCGAGCACGGCACTGGTGCCGACGTCGGAGGGTATGACGCTGATGCCCGCCAACATCGACCTGGCAGGCGCCGAGGCGATGTTGTTGATGCGCGCCGGTCGCGAGTACGCGCTGAAGCGGGCGCTGGCCAAGGTCGGCGGCGACTTTGACGTGGTGATCATCGACTGCCCGCCGTCGCTCGGTGTGCTGACCCTCAACGGGCTGACGGCCGCGGACGACGTGATAGTGCCGCTGCAGTGCGAGACGCTGGCCCATCGCGGGGTCGGCCAGTTCCTGCGCACGATCATCGACGTCCAGCAGATCACCAACTCCGACCTCACCCTGCTCGGCGCGCTTCCCACGCTGTACGACTCGCGCACCACTCACAGTCGCGACGTGCTGCTCGACGTCGCCGATCGCTATGACATGGCGGTGCTGGCGCCGCCGATTCCGCGCACGGTGCGGTTCGCCGAGGCGACCGCGTCGGGTGCGTCGATACTGGCCGGCCGCAAGAACAAGGGCGCACAGGCCTACCGGGAGTTGGCTGGCGCGCTACTCAAGCATTGGAAGTCGGGCAAGGCGCTGTCCACGTTCGCGCCCGAGGTCTAGCCACCCAAAGCGACGAGCGTGGCGCCGCGCTCCTCGAGCAGGGTGGAACCGGCAACGCCTGGCACCACCGCCGATTGTGCGGGCGCGCGGCGCAACGGAATGTAGCGCTCGTTGACTCCCGTTGTCGGGTCGTAGATGCCGACGCCGTCGCTGACGGGGATGATCAGCCGCCCGGCCATCATCGTCGCCGGGCCGATCGGAACGTGTGTGTCGGCGGGCCCGACGGTGTAGCGGTACCGCATGCCGCTGGCCGAGAACACCATCACCGCGTCGCCGGTCCACCAGGTGATCAGATCGCCGGGGCGGGTTGCGGCGGCTTCGGGCGACGGCGGTTTGGGCAGCGGCAGGTTCGCCGTCGTCGAGCCCGTCTCGTCGATGACCATGACCGATGGCCGCGGGCTCGGTACGTACACGGCCGTTGTGGTCTCGGAGACCGCGACCACCTGCGCGCCGGAGTCCTCTTTGACGCCGGACAGTGGCACGTATTTGAGGTCGGGGGTGTCCTCCTCCTTGGCAGGCCGCAACAGCGTCAGCCGCAGATCGGGCTGGTCCGGGCACGCCTCGAGCACCGAAACAGCGGCCGAGCTGGCCGCCGCGGACCCCAGCCTGCACAGGATCGGACCCGGTACGTCGCGTTTGATGCGGGCGTCCAGGGCGCCGTAGCTGATCATCCGGACCATGTCCGAGCGCCACATTTCGAGCCTGTTGTCGCCCGCGGAGAGCACCGTGGTGCCATCGGAGGACAGCGCGACTTCGGGGTCGGCATACGCGGTGCGGCTCGGTCCACGCATACCGGTCTGCCCGTCGATCGTGCTCACCTGTCCGCAGCCGCGGCTGTCGGGGTAGACCGCGACGGCGTAGTGGTACACCGAGGTGACCCCGCACAGGTCGAGGTCGCGGGCATAGGACCACAGCACGTCACCCGTCACCGGATCGCGGCCGTCGACATCGTGACCGTTTCCGGTCACCACGGCACCGCCGGCCACCACCGGAATCGTCGTCTTCGGGCTTGGCGCCGTCCACAGCTCCCGCAGTGATGGCGGAACCACCTTGGCGGGTGCGAGTGTCTTCACCGGCGATGCGGCGGGCCTGCTGATCGTGGCCCTGGCGTCGCTGGTCCACCAGACCAGTGCGGCGACGACGGCGACCACCACGGCGATCGCCGCGGCGGCGAGCAGGTCGGCCCGGGTGCGGCGCTCGGGTTTGACCATCGGCAGGCGGGAGGTCGCTAGTTGGCGGTCGCGCCGGCCGCCTTGCGCGGACGACGGCGACGGCGCTTGCGGGCCGCCGCTTCCGCCCCAGCGGCGGGTGCTTCGCCGTTCTCGGCGGCCGGGGCCGCCTTGTCACCCTCCGGGTGACTGCTCACGGCCTTGCCGCCGCGGGTGCGGCGACGCGACTTGTTGCGGGCGCGGGCGGGGGCCTCGGCGGCGTCGCGCGGTGGACGCTTGGCGGTCTTGGCGGCTCGGGCCGGGCCGACCGAGCCCGTCGCATCGGTCGGGATGTCGAGCTCTTCGTAGAAATGCGATGAGCTGGAATAGGTTTCGGCGGGCTCCGGGTGGCCGAGGCCAAGCGCCTTGTCGATCATCTCCCAGCGCGCCAGATCGTCCCAGTCGACGAGGGTGATCGCGATGCCGGTCTTGCCCGCCCGGCCGGTGCGGCCGATGCGGTGCACGTAGGCCTGCTCGTCCTCGGGAATCTGGTAGTTGATGACGTGGGTGACGTCGTCGATGTCGATGCCGCGGGCGGCCACATCGGTGGCCACCAGCACGTCGATGTCGCCGGCGCGGAACGCCTTGAGGGCTTTCTCGCGGGCGGCCTGATTCAGGTCGCCGTGCACGGCGCCCACCTTGAAGCCGCGCTCGCCGAGCTCATCGGACACCTTTTGGGCGGTGCGCTTGGTCCTGGTGAAGATCATCGTGGCGCCGCGGCCGCGGGCCTGCAGCAGCCGGCTGACCAGCTCGACCTTGTCCAGCGCGTGGGCGCGGTACGCGAACTGGTCGGTGGTGGTGTGCACGGCGGAGGAATGGGGCGCCTCGGCGCGGATGTGCGTCGGCTGGTTCATGAAGGTGCGGGCCAGCGTGATGATCGGGTCCGGCATCGTCGCCGAGAACAGCATCGACTGCCGCTTTTCGGGGATCTGACGCAGGATGCGCTCGATGTCCGGCAGGAACCCGAGGTCGAGCATTTCGTCGGCCTCGTCGAGCACCAGCACGGCGATACCGCCCAATTGCAGGTGGCCCTGCTGGGCGAGGTCGAGCAGCCGGCCGGGGGTGCCGACCACGACGTCGGCACCGGCGCGCAGCGCGTCGGTCTGCGGCTCGTAGGCGCGTCCCCCGAAAATGGACACCACGGACAGCTTGCGGTCACCCGCGGTGAGGTACTTCGCGGCGTCGGCGAGGTCGTTGGATACCTGCAGGCACAGTTCGCGGGTCGGTACCACGACGAGCGCGCGCGGGATGCCCGCCAGCGGGCGGTCGGGGTCGCTGGTGATCTCTTGAAGCAAAGGCACACCGAAGGCGAAGGTCTTGCCCATGCCGGTGCGGGCCTGCCCGATGAGATCGTCGCCCGCCAGCGCGAGCGGCAGGGTCAGTTCCTGAATGGCAAATGCGTGTTCGATGCCGTCTTCGGCAAGTGCGCGCACAATTTCGTCGCGTACGCCGAGTTTGGCAAATGTGGGGTTGAGTGCGGTCATGCTAGTTAGACGAAGCCTTTCGGTGTCAAATCCTCGTTGCGTCCACGCGCGCACGAGTATGACGAGAAAACTTCGCGGGGCCCTGCGCTGAGGTAGGCGGGCCACTCCGTGCACGCACATTTCTTAGGTGGTGGCTCGCTGTGTGCGGCCACTGCCTTTTGCCATGATACCCGTAGCGTTTGCCGGCCCCGCGGCCCGGTCGTCGCCGTCTACAGTTGGGCCCATGAGTTCGACGCAGCCTGCGGCATCCCCTGAGCACATCGCCACCTCGGTGACCTCGGGCGTGTCGGCCGACCATCCTGGCGTCGCCGAGTTGTTCGCGCTGCTGGCCTACGGCGAGGTCGCCGCGTTCTACCGGCTGACCGACGAGGCACGGATGGCGCCCAACCTGCGTGGCCGCATCAACATGGCCAGCATGGCGGCCGCCGAGATGGGCCACTACGAGTTGCTGCGAGATGCGCTGGACACCCGGGGCATCGAAGTGGTCGAGGCGATGACCCGATACGCGCCTGCGCTGGAGAACTATCACCGGCTGACGACCCCGAGCACCTGGCTGGAAGCGCTGGTGAAGACCTACGTCGGTGATGCGCTGGCCGCCGATTTCTATCTGGTCATCGCCGATGTCCTGCCCGACGAGGTCGCCGATGTGGTGCGCGCGGTGCTGGCCGAAACGGGTCACTCTCAGTTCGTCGTCGCAGAGGTCCGCGCCGCGGTCACCACCAGCCAGCGGCAGCGGCACCGGCTGGCGCTATGGTCGCGCCGACTGCTCGGTGAGGCCATCACACAGGCCCAGTACGTGCTCGCCGACCACGACGAACTCGTCGACCTCGTCGTCTCGGGCACCGACGGGCTCGGCCAACTGACCGAGTTCTTCGACCGGCTGCAGCGCACGCACAACAGGCGCATGCAGGAGCTGGGGCTGGCCTGACCCCCGCTCAGCGGGTGCAGTTGGCGATCATCGTGTTGGTGGCCTGCGCCGCCAGCGTCGCGCCCGCTGCGTCGGTGATCGCGCAGTTGAGCTGTCCGGCCACGCTCGTCGCGGTGACCGAGCTGAGCTCGACCCCCGGATCGAGCACCACCTGCTTGGTCCACGGCAGTGCCACGTTGACGTCGGTATGCAGTGCGCCCTGCCCGTCGGTGTAGATGACCGTGACCAGATCGAGCAGCTGGCGGCTCCCGGTCACCTGGTAGGTGACGGTGCGCGCGTCCGCAGCGGGCGGCGGCGCGGCCTCGGTCGGTTGCGTGCTCGGCGCGGCGGTGGCCGTCGGCGACACGCTCGTGATGGTTTCCGGCGGCAGCGCCGTTGGGGAGGGCGCCCGTCTGGCGCTCGGCGTCGGCGCGTCACTGGGATACGGAGCGGCACGGCTCGTCGACGGGGACACCGTCGCGGTCGTCGTGCCGCTGTCGCCACCGCTGAGGATCATCATCGTGCCTGCGACGGCGATGAGCAGGACGATGCCCGCGACACCGGCCACCCACAGCCAGTGGCGGTCGTCGTGGCCGTCGCGGAAATCGTCGTAGTCCTCGTAGTCGTCAAGCTCGTCGAGGTCGGCGTGTGCGTCGTAGTCCTCGGCGTCGGTGTAGTCGTCGTCGTCGATGTCGGGGCGGTGGTCGTCGAAGCGGTCGGTGACCGATCCGGTCGACCAGGGCGAAGAAGGCCTGTTCATGCGCATATCCCAGTCAGTTCGAGTGATTCAGCTCCTGATGCTATCGGGGCAGAAGTGACAGGTGAGGTCAAGCATCTGGCGTGTCTGTAACGGTCCGGACTCAGTTCGCTGCGACGGCAGGGCCTCAACTAGCCTTCGGGGGGAACGCAAAACGAACGAAAGGGTCCAGCGTGGAGGTCAAGATCGGTGTCACGGACAGTCCGCGCGAAATCAGCTTCAACAGCGCGCAGACGCCCACCGAGGTGGAGAAGCTGATCACCGAAGCGCTGGCCAAGGATTCGGGCGTGCTGGCGTTGACCGACGAGAAGGGCAGGCGATTCCTGGTGCAGTCGGCCAAGATCGCCTATGTCGAGATCGGGGCCGCCGATATTCGGCGAGTGGGATTCGGCGTCGGCACGGTGGGCGCGGAGGCCGTCAAGAACGGGTGAGCGGCACGTGTGACAGACCGCCCCAGGCGAACTGAACAGTGCCCTCAACGGCGGCGTCCTTGGAGATCGGCCGTTCGTTGTTGAGCCAGTACCGTGCGGAGTCGACGCTGACGGCGACCAGTCCGACCGCGATCATCCTGGCGCGGTGGGCCTCCAGCCCGGAGTCGCGGCTGATCAGGTCGAACACCGCATCGACGCAGGACTCCGTCGCAACCTTCACCTGGGCCGCCACCTGCGGTTCAGTGACGTAGTCGTTCTCGAAGATGAGCCGGTAGCCCTGGCCGTCGTGCTCGATGAAGTCGAAGAACGCCGCGACCGCGGCGCGCAGCCGTTGACGGTTGTCCGTGGTGGTGCGCAGCGCTTGGCGCACACCCGACACCAGATTCTCGACGTGCCGGGCGAGCACCGCGAGGTACAGCTCGAGCTTCGACGAGAAGTGTTGGTACAGAACGGGTTTGCTGACACCGGCACGGTCTGCGATCTCGTCCATCCCAGCGGCGTGGTAGCCGCGGTCGACGAAAACCTCGCTGGCAGCACCGAGTAACTGTCCGCGGCGCTCGTCGCGGGGCAGCCGGCTGCCACGCCGATTGGTGGCCGAAGAACCACCCCTCAGTTCGGTTGCATTGGCGAGATCGCTCATTACATCCTCTATCTGGATCTGTTCGCATCGACAGTACTACCCGTTTATGGAGGTACTACCCGTTTATGGAGGTCCGTTTAAGGACGGCGCCGCAGCCTAGGTACATGCCTCGACTCGCAGTTGGTCGTCTTCGGGGGCCGAGCGCGCCGGAAGTGCGAGCAGCACGGTCTGTGCCATCCTGTTTCGGTGACCTACGACCCCGGGCGTCGCACGCGCAGCGCCGGAGCGCCGGAGCGTCGCGACCCGGAGATGGGCAGGGGCCGGGTGCCCATGCTGCGCGACGAGTGGCGCGAGCCGCTGCGCGCTCAGCGCGATCCCATCTCGGAGGATTCCGGGCGGCCCAGGGCCAATCGGGAGAGCCGGCGCCGGTGGCGCAAACAGAGCTGGCTGGGCCGCTTCATCTCGATGTATGGCTGGCGGGCCTACGCGCTGCCTGCCCTGCTCGCGCTCACGGTCTGGGTGGTGTACACGACCATCACTGGAACCGGTACGCCGGGACCCGTGGAGGCCCAGGGGCCCGCGCAGGGGCCCCCGACCATCGGCGTGGCGAGCACGTCGATCGTCGGTGCCCCGCCCAAGGGGCTGACCCAGTTCGACGTCAACCTGCCGACTGGGATCCTGCCCGACGGCGGGCCCTACAACGAGGCCGGCGCGAAGACCTGGCACATCGTGCCGGGCACGGACGCGCAGGTCGGCCAGGGCACCGCCAAGGTCTTCACCTACACCGTCGAGGTCGAGGACGGCATCGACACCACCTCCTTCGGCGGCGATGAGAACTTCGCCCGGATGGTCAGCCAGACCCTGTCCAACCCCAAGAGCTGGACGCACAACCCTCAGTTCGCGTTCACCCGCATCGAGAGCGGTGAGCCCGATTTCCGGGTGTCGCTGACCAGCCCGATGACGGCCCGCGAGGGCTGCGGCTACGAGATTCCCATCGAGACGTCCTGCTACAACCCGTCCTTCACACCCGACGGTCAGCCCCGGGTCTTCCTCAACGAGGCCCGCTGGGTGCGCGGCGCGGTGCCGTTCCAGGGCGACGTGGGCGCCTACCGGCAGTACCTGATCAACCATGAGGTCGGCCACGCGATGGGCTACGAGCATCATGAGCCGTGCGGGGAGAACGGCCAGCTTGCGCCGATCATGATGCAGCAGACGTTCTCCACGAGCGACAACGACAACGCCCGCTTTGACCCGGAGTGGGTGAAGGCAGACGGCAAGTCCTGCAAGTCCAACCCTTGGCCGTATCCGATCGCGTAGCGGCCGCGCACGCGAGGAGCAGAAGGCATCGGGAAGCTCTCGACGGTGATTGCCGTTGATCTGGGTAACTAACTGGAGAAGCCTGTGATGATAAGCAACCCGACTTCGAAATCGAGGAGAGTTCGGTGTCCACACCGTTGCCGCCGCTGGTGGAGCCTGCGGCTGAGCTGACGCGCGAAGAGGTCGCGCGCTACAGCCGTCACCTGATCATTCCCGATCTGGGCGTGGACGGTCAGAAACGGCTGAAGAATGCCCGCGTGCTGGTCATCGGTGCAGGCGGGCTGGGGTCGCCGGCGCTGCTGTACCTCGCCGCCGCAGGCGTCGGCACCATCGGGATCGTCGAGTTCGACGTCGTCGACGAATCCAATCTGCAGCGCCAGATCATCCACGGGCAATCCGACATCGGCCGCTCCAAGGCGCAGAGCGCGCGCGACTCCATCCGGGAGATCAACCCACTGGTGGAGGTGCGGCTGCACGAGTTCCGGCTGGAGCCGGACAACGCGGTGAACCTGTTCGAGCAGTACGACCTGATCCTGGACGGTACCGACAACTTCGCCACGCGTTATCTGGTCAACGACGCCGCCGTACTCGCGGGCAAGCCGTATGTGTGGGGCTCGATCTACCGCTTCGAGGGCCAGGTGTCGGTGTTCTGGGAGGACGCCCCGAACGGGCTCGGGCTGAACTACCGCGACCTCTACCCCGAGCCGCCTCCGCCCGGCATGGTGCCGTCCTGCGCCGAGGGCGGCGTGCTGGGCATCCTGTGCGCCTCGGTCGCATCGGTGATGGGCACCGAGGCGATCAAGCTGATCACCGGCATCGGCGACCCGTTGCTTGGCCGGCTGATGGTGTACGACGCGCTCGACATGACCTATCGCACGATCAAGATTCGCAAGGATCCGGCGACACCGAAGATCACCGAGCTGATCGACTACGAGGAATTCTGTGGTGTGGTGTCCGACGCGGCCGCAGAGGCCGCGGCCGATTCCACCATCACGCCTCGCGAACTGCGCGAACTGCTGGACTCCGGTAAGCCGTTGGCCCTTATCGACGTCCGCGAGCCCGTGGAGTGGGACATCAACCGCATCGAAGGTGCCGAGCTGATCCCGAAGTCCGCGTTCGAAACGGGTGAGGCGCTGGCGAAGCTGCAGGTCGACCGCACGCCCGTGCTCTATTGCAAGACAGGGGTGCGCTCGGCCGAGGTGCTGGCCATCGTGAAGAAGGCGGGCTTCTCCGACGCGATGCACATTCAGGGCGGAATCGTGGCCTGGGCCAAGCAGCTCGAGCCCGACATGGTCATGTACTGACGACACAGCTGGTCAGCGAAGCCTTTCCGGCCTGCGCCGACGGTAGCCTGACGCTGTGACTGATGAACGTCCGCCGGAGCACGTGTTGGCGGCGTTCGGCGTCAGTGGCCTGCGCCCCGTAGCCCTCGGACTCGGCTGGGAGGGCGGCTGGCGGTGCGGTGAGGTCGTGCTGTCGATGGTTGCCGACCATGCCCGCGCCGCATGGTCGGCGAAAGTTCGCGAGACACTGTTCGTCGACGGCGTCCGGCTCGCCAGGCCGGTACGGTCCACCGACGGGCGCTACGTCGTCGCGGGCTGGCGCGCGGACACCTTCGTGGCAGGCACCCCGGAGCCCCGCCACGACGAGGTGGTCTCCGCCGCGGCACGCCTGCACGAGGCGACGGCCAAGTTGGAACGGCCACGGTTTCTGACCCAGCCGCCGGTTGCGCCGTGGGCCGATGTGGACGTATTCATCGCAGCCGACCGGGCCGCCTGGGAGGAAAGGCCGTTACATTCGCTGACTCCGGGTGCGCGCGTATCGCCCGGATCGGCGGACAGCCAGCGTTCCATCGACCTGCTCAATCAGCTCGCCGGACTGCGCAAGCCGACGAAGAGTCCCAACCAACTGGTGCACGGCGATCTCTATGGCACAGTGCTTTTCGCGGGTACCGCGGCACCCGGTATCACCGACATCACGCCCTATTGGCGTCCTTCGTCATGGGCGGCCGGTGTCGTCGTGGTTGACGCGTTGTCGTGGGGCGAGGGCGACGACGGTCTCGTCGAGCGGTGGGCACCGCTGCCCGAATGGCCACAGATGCTGTTGCGCGCCTTGATGTTCCGGCTCGCAGTGCACGCGCTGCACCCGCGATCGACCGCAGCGGCGTTCCCGGGTTTGGCCCGGTCCGCCGCACTGGTACGGCAGCTGCTCTGAGGCGCCGTCCGTGGAACAAGTCAGGAAGTCGCGGTAAACCGGTAGTCGGCGTCGTTGCCGACGGCGTCGATCCTCACGTCGTACTGACCGGGCGCGAGGGTCAGTGGCCCGATCGCACTGCAGCCGTCCATGATTCCGCGGTCGTTCAGCGCCCCGGTGGCGTCGACGACAGACCAGTTGAAGCCGCTCACCGGGGTGCAGCTGTCGCCGGGGGTGAACGTCCACTGTTGGCCGGGCGCGACGACGAAGCGGTAGTAGTGCCGCGTGCCCGCGGCCACGTGGTCCGCATTCGACGTCGCAAGGTTCAGGGTGCGATGGACATCGCCGGGTGTGACTTGCCATGTGATCCCGTACTGACCCTCACCGTTGATCACCAGCCGATACCTGCCGTCCACCGCGAACGCGATGCGCCCCAGTTCGGTACAACCGTCGACGACGCCGACGGGGTCGGCAATCTGACCGCTGATCGACTGGACCGTGTAGGTGATGCTCTTTCCGGTTGGGGTGCAGACACTTCGGATGTTGGCGACGTCGCCTGCCTTCGCGGTGAACTCGTAACTGACCGGCTGGACGCTACGCACGGCGCCGCTGACCGCGAGCCCGGGCCCAAAACCCTTGGCGTTGAGCGGTTCACCGGCCGCTACGGTGACGGTGCTCTCGCGCGACACCTGCGCCGCAGTCTGCGCCAGCGCCGGGTTGCCAGTGACGGACACGTCGAACACGCACGCCGCCAGTAGGGCGTCGCCGATCACGCCGGCGGAGCGACACTCCGACCGGGCCTGATCGGTTGCCGCGGGGGAGAACTGCGGTTGGGCCCTCGGGAACTTGCGGTCGGTGAATGTGTCCGTCGACTGTCCCGGTCCGTAGGGGAACAAGCTGTCGCTCTGGGTGATTCGCCACGCATCGCCGAACTGCGATCGGATGACGTCGTCGGACGAGTCTACCGGCACCACCGTGCCGTCCGGGCGGGTCAGATCGTCGGATGGGTCGCCGTTGAAGGTGCCGAGCAGGCCGCGAGGTTGCGCGCTCTTCGCCGCCTCCGAAGGCGAGAACGAGACCCGCAGACCCCAGAAGCCCGACTCGTCGACGTCCAACTCGGAACCGTCGGTCCATCGCACCGTATAGGCGCTGCCAATGAAGTTCTCGCCCACCGCCGCGGTCGCGATAGTCATGCCACCGCCCAGGTCCTTCTCCGATTCCTGGGCAGGCGTCACGGTTTCGTTCTTCGAGCCGTGTGTGATCGACAGCCTGCCGTTGTCAAGGACGAATGTGATCCGCTGATCCCCGTCGCCGGCTGCGGCACCGGTCACCATTGACGCGTACGGCGAGTCGGGGACTGGCGCGGTTCGAAGCTGAAGTCTGGGCGCCTCAGCCTGGTTGGACGTGAACGCCGTGAACTCACCCACTTGCTGAAGGTCGTAGATCAATCCGTCGGTAGTGGTGATGTGTGGATCGCCGAAGGCGCTGTTGCTCTGTTTCTTCGGCGGCTTTCTGCTGCTGCTTCATTTTGCACTCGTCGAAGGAATCGGATCCGAAAGGCTTTCCGTGATACTTCGTGCGCATCTGCTTCTCGCCCAGAGCTTTTCGCAGCTTGTTCTGCGCCTCCATGGCTCGCCACTCGGCGTTGGCGATACCGTTGCATTCCTCGTCGAGGGTCGAGTCCGGTATGCCGTTCTGGTCATCGGCGGCGTGCTGCAGTTCGTGATAGAGGGTCTCACACGGACTGGAGCTCAGACCGTCGATGATGACAGTGCGATTGGGATCCCAATAGATGATGATGGAGTCGTCCGGTCCGTCGGGACGGTGGGTTCTGGTGCCGCTACCGTTCTCCGGAGCCGTTATCTTCACGACCTTCACGACCGGGCTGTTCGGGTCGTTGACGCGACTCCAGACGCCCGCCGGGTCGGTCGTCGTGAACAGTTCCCCACACTGTCGAGGCCCGCGGTGGTGCCTGCGCCAGCATCGATGGCCGCACGGGCGGAGGGCGGATTCGATGCGACGCCCGCGAGAGCGGGCACCGCGATACATGCGGCGACGACGGTCACCGCCCGCCACCTCACGACTGCACCTCGAACTCGACGGTCGATGACGTGCTCGGCACCGCGCACATATCGGTGACGCCCGCCACGAGTGCTGGTCGCGCAGTGATGCGGTACTGGCCGGGCTCGTCGAGAGGCCAGCTTGTCGTGCGGCCTTCGTCCGATGGAGTCTGCAACGAAACCACCAGTGTCGGCGGACTGTTCGGGTTTGTCTCGATGTCGAGCGGCACAGTCAGCGACTGCCCTGGCGGGACGATCTGCAGGCCGTCCGCGACAACCGCCGACAAACCGTTGTAGTGGTAGTCGGTTCCGCCCGTGCCGATCACCGCTTGGCCGTCGCGGGTGACTGACATGACCTCGACCGCTCCCGTCGCCGTCGACGGCAGCCTGCACGGCTGGCCGCCGTCGTTGCGCAGCACCATGTCAATCTTCGGAGCGGTGCCTCTCGGGTATCGCGGCTGCGCGGTGTGCAGCTCGACTCCGACCGCGGCGGGCGCAGGCGCGCCGGGCGCGGGCTCCTCCTCGCCGCCCGTACAGGCTGCAAGCAGCATCGTCGCCGCAACCAGCGTGACTATCAACGAGCGCATGTTGCACCTCCCCAACGGTGACGTTAAAAGAGTTGCGCCGAAAAATCGCGCGTATCGCCGGACTAGTCGAAGGCATGCCGGACGTCGTCAAGGGGTACGCGTCCGTCGGAAGCCAGCACTCCTTCGGCGCGCAGCAGTTCCAGCTGCCGGGTGGCGAGGTGTGGTGCGGGCCTGCCCGATGCGAGGATCACCCGGTGCCACGGCAGATCAGCGGAGTCCGTCCGCATGATCCACGCGACGACCCGCGGGCTGGAAAGTGCTGCCGCCGAAGCGATGTCACCGTAGGTCGACACCCGACCGGGCGGAATCGACGCGACGAGAGCGCGTACCGCCTCGACCTGTTCGTCGGTGATCGCGGCCACGGCTAGACCTGATCGAGTCGGTCGCGGATCACCGCTGCGGTTTCCGCCGGCCGCGCCTGGGCCACCATGTGATCGCAGTCGAAGTCGACAAGCGAGAACCTCGGCCCCAGTTGCTCTCGGAGTGCAGCGATCAGCTCGTCGGTCACATACGGCGGGTCGGTGCGGGTGGCACGGACCAAAGTCGTTCGAATTCCCGTGTGGGGCAGCGCGAATTCACGGGCCAGTTCGCTCCAATACGACATCATCGCGGGGATGCTCATCCGCCATCCGTAGCGCCCGTCGGGCAGTTCCACCAGATGTTCGTCGAGCTCGGTGTCCAGTTCGACCGGGTCCACCTCACTCCACGAGCCTGACACCTTCTCCATGCGTGCCTCGTCCCGGTCCAGGTAGTACGGCGACGCCATCATGTCGTCGGCGATGTTCGCCATCCACGCGCCGTCGAGGCCGACGGCCGGATCGAGCAACACCAGCGAGGCGACCAGATCCGGGCGGGCGGCGGCAAGTTTCAGCGCGATCGCGCAGCCGAACGAATGCCCGACCACCACGACGGGACGGACGGCCTCGCCGACCAGCAGGTCGGCGAGCGCGGTCACATTGGCGTCCAACGTCCACGGTGCCGCCCATGACGACCGGCCATGGCCGAGCAGGTCGGGTGCGACGACCGACACACCCGCCAGGTGCTGGGTGGCCAAGACCTGCCAGCGCTGGCCGTGTCCGGTCAAGCCGTGCACGGCGAGGATCTGCGGCGCCCCTTCGGGGCCGTAGCGGTGCACATTGAGGAATTGATTGTTGCTCGGCACGGCCTCGATGCTGCCAGCAGCGGACATCCGATTTTGTCGGACCCCCGTGTTGTCATTCCCTCATGTCCGCACCGCACATCGCTCTCGCGCCGAGCGCATTGACCGAGCCGGGTATTCGCGGTGTGGTGCGGGTGTTGGGTGGACCTGGTACGGGGAAGACCCGCACGCTGCTCGAAACCGCCACCGCGAACATCGCCGACGGCGCCGATCCGGAATCTGTTCTGCTGCTCACGGGTTCGGCTCGTCTCGGCACGCAGGCGCGCGCCGCGATCACGTCGGCCCTGTTGCGAGCCGGTAGTCGCGCCGTCGTTCGCGAACCGCTCGTCCGCACGCTGCACTCGTATGCCTTCGCCGTGCTGCGGCTTGCCGCACAGCGCAACGGGGACCCGCCTCCGCGACTGATCACCACGGCCGAGCAGCACGGCATCATCCGCGAGCTGCTCGCAGGGGACCTCGAGGACGGCGACCACGCCGCAGTCGCATGGCCCCGCCAGTTGCTGCCTGCGCTGAGCACCGTCGGGTTCGCCAGCGAGCTGCGCGATCTGTTGGCCCGCTGCACCGAACGCGGCGTGGATCCGGTTGCGCTGCAACGCATCGGTCGGCTGTCCAGGCGCCCGGAATGGCTGGCCGCGGGTCAGTTCGCGCAGCAGTACGAGCAGACGATGCTGCTGCGGTCGGCGGTAGGGATGGCCGCGCCGCAGGCCACCGTGCCCGCGCTGGGTGCGGCCGAACTCGTGGGCGCCGCACTGGAAGCCTTCGCCGTCGACCCGGATCTGCTCGCCGCCGAGCGCGGGCGGGTCAAGTTGCTGCTGGTCGATGACGCACAGCACCTCGACCCTCAGGCCGCCCGTCTGGTGCGGGTGCTGGCCGCGAGCGCAGAACTGACAGTCGTCGCCGGTGACCCCAACCAGGCGGTGTTCTCCTACCGTGGCGCCGATCCCACGCTGTTGCACGGTGACGAGGGCCAGCCGGTGATCACGCTGTCGGAGTCGCACCGCTGTGCACCCGCGGTGGCCGAGGCCATCACGGGCATCGCGCGACGGCTGCCCGGCACGGGTCCCGCCCGTGAACTGGCAGGCACCGGGGGAGCGCAGGGGTCGGTGTCCGTGCGGGTCGCCGCGTCGGCGCATGCCGAGTCGGCGTTGATCGTCGACGCGCTGCGGCGAGCCCACCTCGTCGATGGGGTCCCGTGGTCGCAGATGGCCGTGATCGTTCGCTCGGTGCGGCAGAACGGCGCGGCGCTGTCGCGCGCCATGACCGCAGCGGGCGTACCGGTGGTGTTCCCGCCGTCGGGGGTGGCGCCGGCCGACCAGCCTGCGGCGCGGGCAATGCTGACGGTGCTGTCGGCCGCGGCCGACGGGTTGGACGGCGACCACGCGCGCGAACTGCTGACCGGACCGATCGGTCGGGTCGACCCGGTATCGATGCGGCAACTGCGCCGCGCACTCCGTCGCGCCGATCGCAGTCAGCCGCCGCGCGACTTCGACGATCTGCTCGTCGGCGCGCTGGAGGCGGAAAAGCTCGGTATGACGGGAGATTCGTCTCGTCCACTGCGGCGGGTGCGCGCCGTGCTCGAGGCGGCGCGGCGCAGCGAGGCCGACGGCGCAGACCCGCGCTACACGCTGTGGCAGGCCTGGCACCGCTCCGGTCTGCAGCGGCGCTGGTTGGCGGCCAGCGAGCGGGGCGGCACGGTCGGCGCGAAGGCCGACGTCGACCTCGACGCCGTCACGGCGCTGTTCGACGTGACCGAGCAGTACGTCGCACGGACCGCGGGGGCTTCACTGCGTGGCCTCGTCGAGCATGTCAGCGGGCTTGGCCCGCTGCCGTCCGCCGGCGACCCGCCACCCGACGTCGACGGTGTCACGGTGGTGAGCGCGCACGCCGCCCTCGGCAGGGAATGGGATGTCGTCGTGATCGCCGGACTACAGGAAGGGCTGTGGCCCAACACGACTCCGCGTGGCGGCGTGCTCGGCACACAACAGCTCGTCGACGTCCTCGACGGGATCACGATCGAGGGTGGGGTGTCCAGCCGGGCCCCGCTGCTGGCCGAGGAGCGCAGGCTGCTGATCGCCGCCATGGGGCGCGCCCGCAACCGCCTGCTGGTGACCGCGGTCGACAGCGAAAGCGGCGACGACTCGATGCTGCCATCCCCGTTTCACCACGAACTCGGACGGTTGGCCACCGACACCGAAACCCAGATCACCGAGCCCGTCTTCGCCCCGCGGGTGCTGGCGCCCGCGCCGTTGGTCGGCAGGCTTCGCGCGCTGGTCTGCGCACCCGCGGACGCCGTCGGCGAGGTGGCACGAGCCTGTGCCGCCGCGCAATTGGCACGCCTCGCCTCGGCTGGGGTTTCCGGTGCCGACCCCAAACAGTGGTACGGCATGAGGCCGGCGAGCACCGACGAGCCGCTGTGGTCGGGCGAGGACCACGTGGTGCGCCTGTCGCCGTCGACGCTGCAGATGTTGGCCGACTGCCCGCTGCGCTGGCTGCTGGAGCGCCACGGTGGCAGCGACGGGCGGGATGTGCGGTCGGCGGTCGGTTCGTTGGTGCACGCGCTCGTTGCCGACCAGGGCAAGTCGGAGGGCCAGATGGCTGCCGAGCTCGAAAGGCTCTGGGAAAAACTGCCATTCGAGTCCGAGTGGTATGCCGACAACGAGCTGGAACGGCACCGCTCGATGCTATCGGCGTTCACGCAGTGGCGGGCGCAGACCCGTCACGAGCTCACCGAGGTCGGCACGGAGGTCGACGTCGACGGTGTTCTGGAATTCGAGGACGGACAGCCCGCGGTGCGGGTACGCGGCCGTGTCGACCGGCTGGAGCGCGACGGAGCGGGCCGCCTCGTGGTGGTGGACATCAAGACCGGCAAATCGCCGGTCAGCAAGGACGATGCCCAGCGGCACGCCCAGCTCGCGATGTACCAGCTGGCCATCGCCGAAGGCATGCTGCCACAGGGTGATTCACCAGGCGGCGGGCGGCTGGTCTACCTCGGCAGGGTCGGTGCGGCGGGGGCGACGGAGCGCGAGCAGGATGCGCTGACGCCCGATGTCGGAGGTGCCTGGCGCGACCAGGTGCGCGATGCGGCGGCCGCGACCCAGGGACCGCAGTTCGTGGCCCGCATCAACGACGGCTGCGCCCACTGCCCGGTACGGCAGAGCTGCCCCGCCCAGGCGGTGGCCGACGGATCGGCGCGTTCGTCATGACACCGAAATATAGCCCCACCGAATTGGCCTCGGCTCTCGGCCTTTTCGCCCCGACCGACGAACAGGCTGCGGTCATCGCGGCGCCGCCGGGTCCGCTGGTGGTGATCGCGGGTGCGGGGGCGGGCAAGACCGAAACGATGGCCGCCCGGGTGGTGTGGCTGGTGGCCAACGGCTACGCCTCGCCCGGTGAGGTGCTCGGCCTGACGTTCACCCGCAAGGCCGCGGGACAACTGCTGCGCCGCGTGCGCACCCGGCTGGCCCGGCTTGCGGGCACCGGCATCGTCGCGGGTGGACTGGACGCGACCGACGACCCGGTAACGATCGGCACCTACCACGCGTTCGCCGGAACGCTGCTGCGTGAGCACGGCCTGCTGCTTCCGATCGAACCCGACACCAGGCTGCTCAGCGAAACGGAGCTGTGGCAGTTGGCGTTTCGCGTCGTCACCGAGCACCCCGGGCCGCTCAACACCGACAAGTCGCCCGCCGCCGTCACCACGATGGTGCTTCGGTTGGCCGGTCAGCTGGCCGAGCACCTCGTCGACACCGAACAGCTGACCGACACCCATGTCGAGTTGGAGCGACTGGTGCACACGCTGCCCGCCGGGCCGTACCAGCGGGACCGGGGCCCCAGCCAGTGGCTGCTGCGGATGTTGGCCACCCAGACCGAGCGCACCGAGCTGGTGCCGCTGATCGATGCGCTGAACCGGCGCATGCGTGCCGAGAAGGTGATGGACTTCGGCGCGCAGATGGCCTCGGCCGCGCGGCTGGCGTCGACGTTTCCTCAGGTCGGCGCGCAGCTGCGCAGCCGCTTCCGGGTGGTACTGCTCGATGAGTACCAGGACACCGGCCACGCCCAGCGGGTGGCGCTCTCGTCTCTGTTCGGTGGGGGAGTCGACGACGGGCTGGCACTGACCGCCGTGGGTGACCCGATTCAGTCCATCTACGGCTGGCGTGGGGCATCGGCGACCAACCTGCCGCGGTTCACCACCGACTTTCCCCGGTCGGACGGCAGCCCGGCGCCGACACTGGAGCTGCGCACCAGCTGGCGCAATCCGCCGAGCGCCCTCTATCTGGCGAACGCGGTGTCGGCCGAGGCCCGGCGCAGGTCGGTGGCGGTGCAGGCGCTGCGTTCGCGACCCGGTGCAGAACCGGGGACGATCCGGTGTGCGTTACTGGCCGATGTCGCGGCCGAACGGGATTGGGTGGCCGATCACATCGCCCTCCGCTACCACGGGGCCCGGGAAGCGGGCGTGGGCGTGCCGACTGCCGCGGTGTTGGTGCGGCGCAACGCCGACGCCGCGCCGATGGCCGATGCGCTGTCCGCCCGCGGAGTCCCGGTGGAGGTTGTCGGGCTCGCGGGTCTGCTCGCTGTCACCGAGGTCGCCGACGTGGTGGCGATGCTGCGTCTCGTCGGCGACCCCAGCGCAGGCGCGGCCGCGATGCGGGTGCTCACCGGTCCGCGGTGGCGGCTGGGTGGCCGGGACATTTCCGCGCTGTGGCGTCGCGCGGTCGACCTCGATGACGTCGGCGGGCCGAGGGACCGCTCATCGGCCGATGAGGTCGTTGCCCAGGCCGCACCCGACGCCGACAGCGCCTGCCTGGCCGACGCGATCAGCGACCCGGGGCAGGAAGACGCCTATTCGCCCGAGGGTCACCGGCGGATCACCGCGCTCGGCCACGAGTTGACCGGCCTGCGTGCCCACCTCGGACATCCGCTGCCCGAGGTGGTCGCCGAGGTGCGGCGGGTGCTCGGCGTCGACGCCGAGGCCAGGGCAACGCGGCCACCGTCGGCCGGCTGGAGCGGTACCGAACACCTCGACGCCTTCGCCGATGTCGTGGCCGACTTCGCCGCCGCGCGGCCCCGTGCGACGGTGTCGGATCTGCTCGCCTTTCTGGAAGTCGCAGCGGTGGTGGAGAACGGGCTCGCTCCCGCGGTGGGGGCACCACCCCCGCGAAGCGAAGGGGGAGTGACCGTCGCACATGACCGGGTGCAGATCCTCACCGTGCATGCCGCCAAGGGCCTGGAGTGGCAGGTGGTGGCCGTTCCGCACCTGAGCGGACGCGTCTTTCCCTCGACGGCGTCGACGCGAACGTGGCTCACCGACGCTGCGGACCTGCCGCCGCTGCTCCGCGGCGACCGTGCGACCCTGGGCGCCCACGGCGTTCCGGTGCTCGACGTATCCGGCGTGAACGATCGGAAGCAATTGTCGGACAAGATATCCGAGCACAAGCGACGACTCGATCAACGTCGGGTGGATGAGGAGCGCAGGCTGCTGTACGTGGCGCTCACCCGCGCGGAGGACACGCTGCTGTTGTCCGGTCACCACTGGGGCGCATCAGAAGGCAAGCCGCGCGGGCCGTCGGAGTTCCTCTGCGAGCTCAAGGAGATCATCGACGCCTCGGCCGCCGCTGGTGACCCGTGCGGGATGGTCGAACACTGGGCACCCACGCCTGCCGACGGTGATCCGAACCCGTTGCGCGACAAGGCTATCGAGGCGGTTTGGCCGGCTGACCCGGCGGGCTCGCGTCGCGGTGACGTGGACCGCGGGGCCGCGCTGGTGCGCCGCGCGATGACGGGTCGACTCGAGACACCGCAGGAGGACGTCGACGACCTGGCCGCCGACGTCGACGCGCTGCTCGCCGAACGGGCCCGC
Organism: uncultured Actinomycetota bacterium; assembly: GCA_963713225.1. GTDB lineage: Bacteria > Actinomycetota > Actinomycetes > Mycobacteriales > Mycobacteriaceae > Mycobacterium. The sequence goes on from CAVQLB010000014.1 coordinate 103,561, forward strand.
GTACCGTCGCAACGCCCCGCGACGCTGCCCGCTTCGCTGTCGGTGAGCAGCCTGGTGGAACTCGGCCGAGACCCCGATGGCGCGGCGCGACGGTTGCGCCGCCGGTTGCCGGTTCGCCCCGACCCGCACGCCTTGCTGGGCACCGCTTTTCACGACTGGGTGCAGCGGTTCTACGGCGCCGAGCGGCTGTTCGACCTCGATGCGCTGCCAGGGGCGGTCGACGCGCAGCTGGCGCGTGACGATGCGGACGGCCTTGCCGAACTGCAGGCCGCATTCATGGCATCCCCGTGGGCTGCCCGCACTCCCGTCGACGTCGAGGTGCCCTTCGACCTGGTCCTCGGCACAAAGGTGATCAGGGGACGTGTCGACGCGGTGTTCGCCGACGCCGACGGCGTCACCGTCGTCGACTGGAAGACGGGCGAACCGCCGGACACGCCGGAGGCCGCCCGGCACGCCGCCGTTCAGCTCGCGGTCTACCGGTTGGCCACTGCGGCGCTGCGCGGAGTGCCCGCCGCCTCGGTCCGCGCGGCGTTTCACTACGTGCGGTCCGGGCTGACCGTCACGCCGCAGGCGCTGCCGGAGGCCGACGAGCTGGCCGCGCTGTTGGAGGCACCCGCCGCTTAGGCGTTGCGGTAGATCTTGAGCGCCTGCGTGATCATCGGGATCTGCAGCGGCAGCCGGGCGATCGCGCCGATCCGCATCGGCAGCGGCTTGTCCTTCCACAACCGGACCATGTTCACGTTGGCCGGGAACACGCCGATGAAGAGGGCGGCCGCGGCCAGCGCACCCAGCTTCCTCGTCCGCGGCGCGATCAGCAGCGCGCCGGTGGCCATCTCCGCGGCACCCGAGGCATGGGTATAGAACCGCGGCTCACCCGGCAGTTCGGCAGGAATGATCGAATCGAAGGGTTTGGGGGCCGCAAAGTGCAGCACCCCCATGCCGACGAGCATCGTCCCCATGCGGGATGCGCGGGTGGCGTTGGCGATCTGCTGCGATTCGGCTGGGGAAGAGGTCATGATTACATAATGGCGTGCGAACCCTGCCGGTTGCGATGACGGGGTCTCGTGGCCAAAGGTAGGTTGCGTCGGCGGCTCGCCGCCATCGACCAGAACTTGTCCGCGCGACCCGACGCCGACCTCGTCGACGTCCTGCGCATCCCCGAACCGTTCGTCAGCCCGACTCAGCGGATCGTTCGTCGCGTCATCTATGCGACCGCGGCGCTGTTCGCGGCGGTGATGATCGTCTACCTGGACCGCGACGGCTACCGTGACGTGCAGGACAACGCGTTGTCGTTCCTGGACTGTCTGTATTACGCGACGGTGTCGCTGTCGACCACTGGGTACGGCGACATCACCCCATTCACCCCGTCGGCGCGGCTGATCAACGTCCTGGTGATCACACCGCTGCGGATCGCGTTCCTGATCGTGCTGATCGGTACCACCGTCGAGACGCTCACCACGCAGTCGCGCCAGGCACTGAAGATCCAGCGCTGGAGGAACAAAGTGCGCAATCACACCATCGTCGTCGGGTACGGCACCAAGGGCAGGACGGCCGTGGCCGCAATGGTCGGCGACGAGATCGCGCCTGCCGACATCGTCGTCGTCGACGAGGACCCCGCCGCGCTCGAGCGCGCCAAGAGCGCCGGACTGGTCACCGTCCGCGGCAGCGGGACGGACTCCGAAGTGCTGCGGCTGGCCAGCGCCCAGCACGCCAAGGCGATCATCGTGGCGACCAACCGCGACGATGCCGCTGTCCTCGTCACGCTCACCGCCCGCGAGTTGGCGCCCAACGCCAAGATCATCGCGGCGGTCCGGGAAGCCGAGAATCAGCACCTGCTGGAACAATCCGGCGCGGACTCGACCGTGGTGACGTCCGAGACCGCGGGCCGGCTGCTGGGCATAGCGGTGCAGACCCCGAGCGTTGTCGAGATGATGGAAGACCTGTTGACGCCCGACGCCGGGTTCGCGATCGCCGAACGTGAGGTCGAACCCAAGGAGGTCGGCGGCTCACCGCGGCACAACCCCGACATCGTCCTCGGCGTGGTGCGCGGCGGGGACCTGCTGCGCGTCGACGCCCCTGAGGTCGATTCCCTCGAACTCGGCGATCGGCTGCTGTACATCCGCAGCGCAGAAGCCGACCGATGAGCGACGGGCACACCTCGTTTCAGCTCCGCAACGTTCCGCTGCTGTCCCGTATCGGTGCGGACCGCGCCGACACGCTTCGCACCGACATCGACGCGGCGGTCACCGGCTGGGCGGATGCCCTTCTGCTGCGCGTCGATTCGCGCAATCAGGTGTTGATCTCCGACGGCCGGGTGGTTCTCGGTAAGGCGACCGCCGTGGCGGACAAGCCGACCGAGCACGCCGTGTTCCTGGGCCGACTGGAGGACGGCAGGCATGTCTGGGCGGTGCGCAGCGCACTGGTGGCACCCGAGGACTCCGACAGCGAATCCGAAGTTCTCGACCTGCGCCGGGCCGGTCACATCTTCGACGACGTCAGCGCACAACTGGTGGCCACCGCGACAGCGCTGCTGAATTGGCACGACAGCGCGCGCTTCAGCGCCGTGGACGGGTCCGCGACGAAGTCGATCAAGGGCGGTTGGTCGCGGGTCAACCCGGTCAACGGGCACGAGGAGTTCCCGCGAATCGACCCGGCGGTGATCTGCCTTGTCCACGACGGGCATGACCGCGCGGTGTTGGCCCGCCAGACCATGTGGCCGGAGCGGTTGTTCTCGCTGCTGGCCGGGTTCGTCGAGGCAGGGGAGTCGTTCGAAGCCTGCGTCGCCCGCGAGATAGCCGAGGAGATCGGGCTCGCCGTGCGCGACGTCCGCTATCTGGGCAGCCAGCCGTGGCCGTTTCCGAGGTCGCTGATGGTCGGGTTCCATGCTCTCGGCGACCCCGACCAGGAGTTCGCCTTCCACGACGGGGAGATCGCCGAGGCCGGATGGTTCACCCGCGCCGAGATCCGCGAGGCGCTCGACCACGGGGACTGGAGCAGCGACTCACCGTCGCGGCTGCTGCTGCCCGGTTCGATATCGATCGCCAGGGAGATCATCGAGTCCTGGGCTGCCAAGGACTGACTAGCCGAGCTTTTTCTTGATCTCGCGCGGGCTCGGATTCGTCAACGTGGAGCCGTCGGCGAACTTCAGCGTCGGCACGGTCTGGTTTCCCCCGTTGACCGACATCACGAAATCGGCGGCGGCCGGATCGCCTTCGATGTCGATCTCGGTGTAGGAGATGCCTTCGGACTTCAGGGCGGTCTTGAGCCGGAAGCAGTAGCCACACCACGACGTGGTGTACATGGTGAGCGGGGCGGCGCTTGTCATAGGCAATCCAACGTATCCGAGTCCGTGAAAATTGCCCAAACCGCGCGACGCGTCTCACAGTCCCGGGCAATGTCGGTTCGCACTGCCATGATGTGACCCATGCCAGTCACCGCGCCGAGCTCGCATCTCGATGAGCTCGATGACGAGCAGCGCGAGGCGGTGCTCGCTGCGCGCGGTCCGGTCTGCGTGCTGGCGGGGGCGGGGACCGGAAAGACCAGGACCATCACGCGTCGCATCGCACACCTGGTGACTGCAGGACATGTTGCGGCGGGCCAGGTGCTGGCAGTGACGTTCACCCAGCGCGCAGCGGGCGAAATGCGTAGCCGGCTGCGCGCGCTGGACGACGGTGCAGGCACCGGTTCGGTCCAGGCCATGACGTTTCACGCCGCGGCCCGTCGTCAGCTGCACTACTTCTGGCCGCGGGTGGTCGGCGACACCGGCTGGCAACTGCTGGACAGCAAGTTCTCCGTCGTAGCCCAGGCCGCCAGCCGGGCCGGGCTGCACGTCAGCACCGACGACGTGCGGGACTTGGCAGGTGAGATCGAATGGGCGAAGGCGTCGCTAATCAGCCCGGAGGACTACGCCACCGCCGTCGCCGAGGCCGGCCGCGACATCCCGCTGGACGCGGCCAAGGTGTCGGGCGTGTACGCCGGGTACGAGTCGGCCAAGGCCCGCGCCGACGGGATGGCCCTGCTGGATTTCGACGACCTGCTGCTGCACACCGCCGCCGCGATCGAGAACGACGCGGCGGTCGCAGACGAGTTCCGCGACCGCTACCGCTGCTTCGTCGTCGACGAGTACCAGGACGTCACCCCGCTCCAGCAGCGAGTCCTCGACGCCTGGCTGGGGGAGCGCGACGATCTCACCGTCGTCGGCGACGCCAACCAGACCATCTATTCGTTCACCGGCGCCAGCCCGCGCTATCTGCTCAACTTCTCGCGGCGCTTTCCCGACGCCGCGGTGGTGCGACTGGAGCGCGACTATCGGTCGACACCACAGGTGGTGTCGCTGGCCAACCAGGTGATCGCCGCCGCCCGCGGCCGCGTGGCGGGCAGCAAGCTGCACCTTGTCGGCCAGCGCGACCCGGGGCCCAAGCCGTCGTTCGCCGAGCATCCCGACGAGGTCGCCGAGGCGACGGCGGTCGCGAAGAAGATCGCTGCGCTCATCGAGAGCGGTACACCGCCGTCGGAGATCGCCGTGCTGTACCGGATCAACGCCCAGTCGGAGGCGTACGAGGAGGCGCTGACCGAGGCAGGTGTCGCGTTCCAGGTGCGCGGCGGGGAGGGCTTCTTCAGCCGCCAGGAGATCCGGCAGGCGCTGCTGGCGATGCAGCGTGCGGCCGAGCGCGGCGTGGACGCGCCGTCCGCCGAATTGGCGCCGCTGGTGCGTCAACTGCTCGAGCCGCTGGGGTTGACCGCCGAAGCGCCGGCGGGCACCAAGGCCCGGGAGCGGTGGGAGGCGCTGACCGCGCTGGCCGAACTCGTCGACGACGAAGTGGCGCAACGGCCGTCGCTGGACCTGCAGGCACTGGTCGCGGAGCTCCGGCAGCGGGCCGACGCCCGTCACCCACCCGTCGTACAGGGCGTCACACTGGCCTCGTTGCACGCGGCGAAGGGTCTGGAGTGGGACGCCGTCTTCCTGGTCGGCCTCGCCGACGGCACCCTGCCCATCTCACACGCGCTCTCGCACGGCCCCGACAGTGAGCCCGTCGAAGAGGAGCGCAGGCTGCTCTACGTGGGAATCACAAGGGCCCGAGTACATTTGGCACTCAGCTGGGCACTGTCGCGTAATCCCGGCGGCAGGCAGAGTCGACGACCGTCGCGCTTCCTCAACGGCATCGCACCGCATTCGCAGGCCGACACCCCGGGCAAGCCACGGAAGCAGCGCGGCCCAGCCCCGCGATGCCGCGTCTGCAACGGCGCCCTGACCACACCCGCGGCCGTGATGTTGCGCCGCTGCGAAGGGTGCCCGTCCGATATCGACGAACAGCTGCTTGCCGATCTCAAGGACTGGCGGCTGCGCACCTCCAAGGACATGAGCGTGCCCGCGTATGTGGTGTTCACCGACAACACGTTGATCGCGATCGCCGAGACGCTGCCCGGCGACGACGCCGCGCTCGTCGCGATTCCCGGCATCGGTGCGCGCAAGCTCGAGCAGTTCGGTCCGGATGTGCTCGCGTTGGTCAAAGGCCGCCAATCTTCGTAAAGATCGTGCCAAACCCGCAGGTCAGAAAATCGCTTGTGTCCCAGGGCTGCTAGCCTTAACCTCAAGATCATCCCGAGCGGACGAGAGGAGGGTTGCTGCAATCATGACGACTTTCAATGCGTTTACAGGCGTAGGCGTGGCCGGCATGTCGCGAACCCTCCATGTCATTGGGGCCGTCGCTGCCGCGGCGCATCCCGCCGCCGCTGCGATTACGCCGCGCAAGCCGCGTACCGCCACCGCGGTTGTCGCGTCCGTGAATCGGGGCACCATCTAGCTACCGCCCTCGAAAAGCCGAATGGCCACGGACCGCAATCACCGGATCCGTGGCCATAGTTTTTGGGAGATCCCCAATCACCTGGTCGCAGATCCATAAGAACCAAGAGATCAACGACCAGGAAGGCAGGTAAACAGAGCCATGTCGGGAGCGATGAGCGCTTGCGCGAAGAGCATCGGGCTTGAGACATGCCGAAAGAGGACGCTGCCGGCCGTGCCATGTCATGTCGGCGATCCCGACTTGTGGTTCGCGGAGAGCCCCGTCGAACTGGAGCGCGCCAAGTCACTGTGCGCGGCGTGCCCGATTCGGCGGGAGTGCCTGGATGCGGCGCTGGAACGTAGCGAGCCGTGGGGTGTTTGGGGTGGGGAAATCCTCGAACGCGGCACGATCGTCGCGCGTAAGCGTCCGCGTGGGCGTCCACGCAAGGACACCGGGGAACCGGCAGCTGCCTAACGGCGGCCGCCGGTTCTTCCGGCGTTCCGCGCACGCGAGGAGCAGAAAGCGTTTAAGCGGCTTCGGCGAAACCCGGGATCAGTTGGGTGGCAAGCGCTTTGGCGGGGATGTGCGCATCAAGTTGGCAGGAGATCGCGACGTTGGACGCGATCACCCGCATCGGGATGGCGAGTTTGGCCGGGATGTCCATCTGCCGCGCGGCCTTGATCTGGCCTGCGGCGCGGTCGGGCTTCATGTTCGTCGCGGTGATCCGCTGCAGCCACTTGCGCGTGTAGTGGAACACCTCGACCTCGAGCGGTTCCACGTACTGCTTCATCATCTCGTCCATCTCGCGCTTGGACACCTGCTCACCCTTCTGAACGAACCCGATCGCCTGCATGGCCGTCAGCAAGTTGTCGTAGTCGTCGTTGAGCGCGAAGCGTGTCGCCATCCCGATTTCAACGGGAATGCCGCCGGGCATCGGGGCGACCGCACCAAAGTCGATCACGCCCATCTTGTTGTCGGGCAGCAGCATGAAGTTCCCGGGATGCGCATCGCCGTGCATCATTTCGAGCCGGCGTGGTGCGTCGTAGGTCAGCTCGAAGAGGCGGGAGCCCATCAGGTCTCGCTGTTCGGTGGTGCCCTCTCGGATGATCACCGACATCGGGATGCCCTCGATCCACTCCTGGATCACCACCTTGGGCGCGCTCGCCACGATGTGCGGAACCACGAAATGTGGATGTACCTCATAGGCTTTCGCGAACGCGCGTTGGTTGTCGGCCTCCAGCCGGTAGTCCAGTTCCATCTCGGTGCGCTCGATGAGCTCGTCGACGACGCCCTGCACGTCCGCGCCGGGGGAGAGCTGTTTGATCACCCGGATCATGCGCTGCATTGTCTTCAGATCGGCGCGCAACGCCTCGTCGGCGCCCGGGTACTGGATCTTGACTGCGACTTCGCGTCCGTCCGACCAGACGGCCTTGTGCACCTGACCTATGCTGGCCGACGCCACCGGCGTGTCTTCGAATGAGGTGAACCGCTCGCGCCACTTGGTGCCCAGCTGCGCGTCGAGTACCCGGTGCACCTTGGCCGCGGGCAGCGGCGGGGCCTCCCGCTGCAGCTTGGTCAGCGCCTCCCGGTAGGGCTTTCCGTACTGCTCGGGAATCGCGGCCTCCATGACTGACAATGCCTGGCCGACCTTCATCGCGCCGCCCTTGAGCTCGCCGAGGACGGTGAACAGCTGCTGTGCCGCCTTGTCCATCAGCTCGGCATTGACCTCGTCCTTCGACTTACCGGTCAGCCGTTTGCCGACGCCGAGCGCTGCGCGGCCCGCCATCCCGGCACCGAGGCCGGCCAGCTTGGCATTGCGCGCTGCTCCGCCACGTTTGATGTCACTCACCAGACCATCATCCCTTACGGATCAGCACGAGCATCGAGGGTGCCGCGTCCACCGGCGGGCCACGGTCGAGCCGGTGTTGACGTCGAACTCCAGAGTCGTGTCGAGCGTCGACGGTGGTTGCGGTGCGCGACTTAGTTCCACGCCGTGGTGCACGGCCGCGACGACGCGGTCGACCTGGTTGAGCGCCAGCGCCGCGGTGGCCAGCACGGTGGCCCGGTCGGCACTGCCGACGGTGTCACGCAGCTGGGCGGCGACCGCGGGCCAGCCGCCGTCCCGGTCACTGCGATGGAGGTCGGCGCATCGCAGACAACTGGTGACGCCGGGCACCACCAGTGGCCCGACCAGACCTGCGCCGTCGCGCACCCGCACGGGCAGATGAGGGATCCCTGCGGCATGCAGCTCGCGCAGCATCCGCGGATCTGCCACAAGTGAATCCGACAGCACGACCAGGTCGGTGGTTTCGGCCGTGACGGCGGCGTGGCGCAGGTTGCTCTGCTTGATCCGGGCGCCCGAGCAGCGCAGCGCACTGGCCAGCAGATCTGACAGCGGGCCCCGGCCGTGAATGCGGATCGATGCCGAGCGGGTGCGCCGCGGCGGCGGGGTCATCGTCGCGACCACGCCCGAATCAACCAGCGCCGCAATCAGATCGGCAATAACCGAGGCATCGACACCGTCGGCCAACGCCTGCACCTGTGCGACGGTCGCGCCGGCCTGCAGGACCCGCAGCAGATCCGCGAGCGCCGCGGTCGTCAACCCGCTTGGCGGCCGGACCAGCACCGCGCGCCGCGGATCCCAACCCACCTGCACCACCCCGTCGGGGCGAGACAACACCGCCATGGCCGGGTTCAACGCATAGCGCGTCATGAATTGACTCTGCCACGCCGCGCAGACCCGACCGCGAGTTATCCACAGGCCCCGATGGCAGGGCGGTCAGTCCTTCTTGTCGTCCTTGTCGTCCTGGCCGTTGTCGAGATCGGCGATGGCCTCGGCGATGGCGCTGTCGAAGCCGCTGGTGTCACCGCCGATCACCCGGTCGATGAAGCCGGCGGGCTCGTCGAGGTCATCCGATGTCGGCAACAGATCGGGGTGCTGCCACACCGCGTCGCGAGCATCGACACCGCCGGCCTGGGTCAGCTTCTCCCACAACGCCCCGGCTTCGCGCAGCTTGCGGGGACGTAGCTCGAGGCCGACCAGCGTTGCGAACGTCTGCTCGGCGGGGCCGCCGGTGGCGCGTCGCCTGCGCAGCGTCTCGCTCAGCGCGGAAGCCCCGGGGATCCGCTCGCCCAGCGCTTCGTTCACCACGGTCTGCACCCAGCCCTCGATCAGGGCCAGCAGTGTCTCCAGCCGTTCCAGCGCGGCGGTCTGCTCGGGGGTGGCCTTCGGCTCGAAGATCCCCTGATTCAGCAGTTGCTCCATCTGCGACGGATCGGTCAGCGATGCGGGGTTGAATCCGGCCGCGAGTTCCTCGATGCCGCTCATGTCGATCTTCATGCCCTTGGCGAAGGCTTCGACGGCGTTGAGCAGTTGGCTTGCCAGCCACGGCACATGGCTGAAAAGCCGATGATGGGCGGCTTCACGAGCGGCCAGGAAGGTCAGGATCTCGCTGCGCGGCTGTTCGAGTCCCTCGGAGAGTGTCTCGATCGCATCGGGCATCAGTGCGGCGACGCCTTTGGGGCCCAGCGGCAAGCCGATGTCGGTGGACGTGAACACTTCTCGGCTCAGCTTGCCCAGCGCCTGGCCGAGCTGCGAGCCGAACGCCATGCCGCCCATTTGCGTCATCATCGCCAGCAGCGGGCCCGCCATGCTTCTGGCTTCCTCCGGCAGCGCCGACGCCCATACCGTCGAGATCTGTTCGGCCACTGGATCGCACAGCCGCTTCCAGGTGTCCAGGGTGTTGTCGATCCAGTCGGTCGGTGTCCATGCGACGGCATTGGTGGTGCCCGCGGGCAGCGCGGTCACGCCGTCCAGCCAGGTCTCGGCCAGGTGAACCGCGTCGGAGATCGCCGTGCTGGTCTTCTCCGGGACGGGCGCGACGAAGCCGATCGCGCTCGACGCCAGCTGGCGAGCCAGGTCGTAGTTGACCGGGCCGGACTGGGTGCCGCCGCCCATCACGTTTCCGGCGCCGCTGAACATGTCGCCGAGGCGGCTGAAGATCTGACCGAGCTGGGACATATCGAATTCACCCCCGCCGAACCCGAACGGATCCTGCCCGGAGCCCGGCTCGGGGTCCTTCTTGGGTTTGTCGCGCTCAGGGTCGTCCCCGGACGAAAAGCCGAAGGGCTGGTCAGCCATGCCCTCAACGGTACTCACCGCAGACGGGTCGCGTCGCGGCCGCCGTCACGCTCTGAGTGAACCGCGCCGTGAGCGCCGTCTACTCTTGGCGGCGTGAACAGGCGGATATCTACGCTGCTGGTCGCCTTGGCGCCCATTGTTGCCTTCGGCGTGCTGCTGGCGTTGGTGACGGTGCCGTACGTCTCGTTGGGCCCCGGCCCGACGTTCGACACGCTCGGCGAGGTCGAGGGCAAAGAGGTCGTCGAGATCGAGGGCACCGAGGTGCAGCCGACGACCGGCCACCTCAACATGACGACGGTGTCCCAGCGCGACAACCTCACGCTCGGCCAGGCGCTGACGCTGTGGGTGTCGGGTCGTGAGCAGTTGGTTCCGCGCGACCTGGTCTACCCGCCGGACAGGTCCAAGGACGAAATCGACGAGGCCAACAACCAAGAGTTCAAGCGATCCGAGGACAGCGCCGAATACGCCGCGCTCGGCTACCTGAAGTACGCGCCCGCGGTCACGGTGGAGACGGTCAGCAAGGATGGGGCCTCGAAGGGCAAGCTGAACGAGGGCGATGCCATCGACGGGGTGGACGGTGTACCGGTGACCTCCCTCGACCAGTTTCAATCGATCATGGAGAAGACCGAGCCGGACCAGGAGGTCGTGCTCGACTTCCGCCGCAAGAACGCCGCCCCCGGCGTCACGACGATCAAGCTTCGCTCCAACCCGGACAAGCCCCACGGGTACCTGGGTATCGGGGTGGTCGAAGCCCCGTGGGCCCCGTTCACCATCGATTTCAACCTGGCCAACATCGGCGGCCCGTCCGCAGGTCTTGTCTTCAGCCTGGCCGTCATCGACAAACTGACCACGGGGGAACTGAGCGGATCGAAGTTCGTCGCGGGCACCGGCACCATCGACGCCGACGGCAAAGTCGGCTCCATCGGAGGCATCACGCACAAGATTGTGGCCGCGCAGGAAGCGGGTGCGACCGTGTTCCTGGTCCCCGCCGACAACTGCGAGGAGGCGAAGTCGGCGCACGAGGACGGCATCGACCTGGTCAAGGTCGCTAACCTCGGTGATGCGGTGGACGCCTTGAATGCGCTTTCTGCCGGTGGCGAAGCGCCTCGTTGCTGACGAGGTGTGGTGAAACCGATGCGTAGAGTTATGGCACGTCATCCAAGACGTGCATGGGCGAAGACCGGGAGTTGACGAGTGGGTATGCGGCCCGCGGCGAAGATGCCGAAGCTGACGCGACGTAGCCGAATTCTGATCACGGTCGCGCTCGTGGTCGTGCTGTTACTTCTGATCGGGCCGCGCCTGGTCGACACCTACGTCGACTGGCTGTGGTTCGGTGAACTGGGTTATCGATCGGTGTTCACCACCCAGCTGGTGACCCGGCTCGTCATCTTCCTGGTGGTCGGCCTGTTCTTCGGTGCGGTCGTCTTCGCCGGTATGGCGCTGGCGTACCGCACGCGGCCGGTGTTCGTGCCGACCAACGGGCCCAACGATCCGGTTGCCCGCTACCGCACAGCGGTGATGACGCGGCCGAAGCTGATCGGCATCGGCGTGCCCGTCTTCATCGGGATTATCGCCGGGTTCGCCGCGCAGAACTCTTGGGAAAAGGTTCAGCTGTTCCTGCACGGCGGCAGCTTCGGTGTCAAAGACCCGCAGTTCGGTATGGATCTCGGGTTCTACGCATTCGACCTGCCGTTCTACCGAATGGTGTTGTTCTGCCTTTTCTTCGCGACCTTCCTGGCCCTGATCGCCAACCTGTTGGGCCACTACCTGTTCGGTGGCATCCGACTGTCCGGCCGGACCGGGGCGCTCAGCCGGTCTGCGCGAATCCAGTTGATCAGCCTCGTCGGAACGCTAATTCTGCTCAAGGCACTGGCCTATTGGCTGGACCGCTACGAGCTGTTGTCGCACACGCGCGCGGGTAAGCCGTTCACCGGCGCCGGCTACACCGACATCAACGCCGTGCTGCCCGCCAAGCTCATCCTGCTGGCCATCGCGTTGATCTGCGCGGCGGCGGTGTTCTCCGCGATTGTCCTGCGCGACTTGCGGATACCGGCGATCGGCGTCGTGCTGCTGCTCCTGTCGTCGATGATCGTCGGCGCGGGCTGGCCGCTGGTCGTCGAGCAGATCAGCGTCAAACCCAATGCCGCGCAGAAGGAAAGCGAGTACATCAGCCGCAGTATCGCGTCGACAAGGGATGCCTACGGGCTGACCGACAAAACGGTGACCTACCGCGACTACCCCGGCAATGCTCCCGCCACGGCCCAGCAGGTGGCCGCGGACCGCGCGACGACGTCGAACATCCGGCTGCTGGACCCGACCATCGTCAGCCCGGCGTTCACCCAGTTCCAGCAGGGCAAGAACTTCTACTACTTCCCCGAGCAGCTGGCCATCGACCGCTACAACGGCCCCGACGGAAACCTGCGCGACTACGTGGTGGCCGCGCGTGAGCTCAACCCCGACCGGCTGATCGACAACCAGCGCGACTGGATCAACAGGACCTTCGTCTACACCCACGGCAACGGCTTCATCGCCTCGCCGGCCAACACGGTGCGCGGAGTCGCCAACGATCCCAACCAGAACGGCGGCTACCCCGAGTTTCTGGCCAGCGTCGTCGGCGCCAACGGAAGCGTGGTCTCGCCCGGCCCCGCGCCGCTGGACCAACCGCGCGTCTACTTCGGCCCCGTCATCGCGGGCACGTCAGCCGACTATGCGATCGTCGGGAAGAGCGGAAACGACCGCGAGTACGACTACGAGACGAACACCGAAACCAAGAACTACACCTACTCCGGTCATGGCGGCGTTCCGATCGGCAACTGGCTGAACCGCGCCGTGTTCGCTGCGAAGTTCTCCGAGCGAAAGCTGGTGTTCCCCAGCCCGATCGGCCCCGACAGCAAGATCCTGTTCAATCGCGATCCGTCGGAGCGGGTGGAGGCCGTCGCGCCGTGGCTGACCACCGACACCAGCGTCTACCCGGCCATCGTCAACAAGCGGATGGTCTGGATCGTCGACGGCTACACCACGTTGGACAACTACCCGTACTCGGAGCTGACGACGCTGTCGAGCGTTACCGCCGACTCCACCGAGGTGGCGCTGAATAGGCTGGCGCCCGACAAGCAGGTGTCCTACATCCGCAACTCGGTCAAGGCGACCGTCGACGCCTACGACGGAACGGTCACGCTCTATGCGCAGGACGAGCAGGATCCGGTGCTGCAGACGTGGATGAAGGTGTTCCCGGGGGTGGTCAAGCCCAAGAGCGACATCACGCCGGAACTGCAGGCGCACCTGCGCTATCCCGAGGACCTGTTCAAGGTGCAGCGCGCGTTGCTCGCCAAGTACCACGTGAACGACCCGGTGACCTTCTTCTCGACGTCGGATTTCTGGAATGTGCCGCAGGATCCGAATCCGACGGCAAGCAGCTACCAGCCGCCGTACTACATCGTCGCGAAAGACCTTGCGAAGAACGACAAATCGGCGTCGTTCCAGTTGACCAGCGCGATGAACCGGTTCCAGCGCGACTTCCTGGCCGCCTACATCAGCGCCAGCTCGGATCCGGACACGTACGGCAAGATCACGGTGCTGACGATCCCGGGTCAGGTCAATGGCCCGAAGCTGGCCAACAACGCCATCACCACGGACACGGCGGTCAGCCAGGATCTAGGTGTCATCGGCCGCGACAACCAGAACCGGATCCGCTGGGGCAACTTGCTGACGCTGCCGGTGGCCGAGGGTGGCCTGCTGTACGTCGAGCCCGTGTACGCCTCACCCGGCGCCAGCGATGCGGCGTCGTCGTATCCCCGGCTGATCCGCGTCGCGATGATGTACGAGGACCGGGTCGGGTATGGGCCGACGGTGCGTGACGCGCTCACCGAGCTGTTCGGGCCCGGCGCCGACGCCACCGCGACAGGTCCGGCACCGGCGAACCCGCCGGGCAGCCGACCGTCCGCGACACCGCCGGCCGACGGCAGGCCAATCCCCTCGAATCAGGAGGGCCGCGCCCCGGAAGTCCCGGTTCCGGTAGCCGGTGTGCCGGGGCCCGGTGGTCCCAGCCAGTTGTCGGCCGCCAGGGCCGCGGCACTGCAGGACGTGCAACAGGCGATGGGTGAGCTGCGCACAGCACAGCAAAGCGGTGATTTTGCCGAGTTCGGCACCGCGTTGCAGCGCCTGGATGATGCGATGGAGAAGTACAACACCACCAAGTAACGCAATCGTCGTTTGCTACTATCGCCAAATCAGGGCAAAATCGCGGTTTGGAGCGATCTAGACCTTGGGGCGGCGATGAAGCACTGGGCGCGAGCCGCGCGGCGTCGATTCGCGGGCTTGGGGCGTATCGGCTGGATCGCCGCTGCGGTTTTCGGCGGCGCATTGGCGCTCATGGCCTTCTGGGCGTTGTTGTCGTGGGAGGACAACCACGCAACGAAGCCTTTCGACGAGATGGCCTACCTGGTATGCCTGCTCTTTGCAGTGGGCTGTGCCGTCAAGGCCGCCCGCGCGGTACGGGGTCGCCGCCGGTACGGCTGGCTGACGCTCATCGTTGCCCTTTCAGCGTGGGCCGTCGGCGAGGTCATCCGGACCTTCGAGGAAGTTCAGGTCGACAGCCACCTCTGGCACCCCTCGCTGGCGCAGGGCGTGCTCATGGTCTACCCGGTGGCCGCCTATGCGGCCCTGCTCCTGTTGGGTGATCTCGAGAAGGCTCCCCGACGGCGGATGGTGCTGGACGGCGTCATCGTGGCGACGTCCTTGTTCGTCGTCTCGTGGGTGTGCGTCCTGAACAACTTGTCGGGTGACGCCGGGGCTCCCGGTGCGACCGCGCTGCACATCACGGCCGATGTGGTTCTCATGACGACCGCCATCCTGGTGTGGTCGCGGCCACTCGGCCGGGTGAGCGTGACGGTTTTTGCGGCGGGCATCACCACTCTCGGGGTGGGGGACATCGCCAGCGTCTTCGTCGCAGGGGTGGGCGGCTACCACGACGGCGGCATGGTCGACCTCGTCCGCGTGGCGGGTTTCGGCATGTTGGCTTACGCAGCACTCTTCAGCGTCGACGAGCGGCCCGTCCTGTCTTCGGCGATAAACCTGCAGCCCGGCGTCCGGGTGTGGCTTCCATATATTCCGCTGCTGGCGGCCGGCATCATCGGTATCGGCTACGAACTCAATCACCACGATCACCGCCCGCTCCTCATAGCCGAAGGACTGCTCGTGGCGGCGGTGCTCGCGCGCCAATTCTTCGTGCTCGTGGAGAACCAGCGGCTCTTCGCCGAGGTGGCGCGGGAGGCTTTTCACGACAACTTGACCGGCCTGGCGAACAGGGCGAACTTCCTCGACAAGATGGACCGAGTTGTGGTCCGGAGGCGCCACACCGCCGTGCCGATCGCAGTGCTGTGCCTCGACCTCGACAACTTCAAGGGCGTCAATGACGCGCTGGGTCATCCGGCGGGCGACGAGCTCCTGATCCGGGTCGCGGGACGGCTCACGAGCACGCTGGAAACGTGGACTGTCGCGCGTCTTGGCGGCGACGAGTTTGCGGCCCTCATCGAGGGGAAGGTCGACGCGCTGGCCGCGGCGAACCGGGTGCTCGATGCGTTCACCACGCCGATCGTCATCGACGGCGTCCCGCAGACAGTGCGGCCGAGCATCGGGTTGACGATCGCTTCCACCAAGACAGACCAGACCGCCGACGATCTCCTCCTCAACGCCGACCTCGCGATGTATGCGGCCAAACGGGACGGCGGCGGTTGCGTGCGCAGCTTCGTACCCGATCTCCCCGTCCCGTGGGAACTGCAACAACTCACCAATCAGCGCCTGGAACAACGGGATTCGTTGGCGCTGGCCGATCCCGCGCCTGAGGACGCGCAATCCCGTCGTGAGCAGGATGCGGTCAAGGAAGCGCCTCGCGCTGCCGCGCTGCCGTCGCCGGCGATCCGGGTCGCTCTCGGTGTGCTGGCACTCGGCGTCCTGGTCTTCACGTTGTCGACGGTTTTCCGCGACCATGCGGGCCGCATGGTGCTGTTCGACACTGTGCTTTATCCGGCGTTGAACATTTCGGCGGCCGCACTGGTGTTAATCCGTGCGTTCCGGGTCCGCGCGGAGCGGTGGCCATGCCTCCTCATCGGCGCGGGTATGGCGAGCTCTGCGGCGGGTGACGTGGTCTACGCCGCGTGGGTGCCGGAGGGCCAGGTGCCCTCGGTGGCCGACCCGGTGTACCTGGCCTTCTATCCGTTGGTCTACGCGGGCATGCTCCTGCTGATGCGTGAACGGCTGAAGCGGGTGCCCACCGCCTTCCGGCTCGATGCGCTGATCTGCGGATTGACCCTGGGTGCCCTGGCAGCGGCCGTGGCGACCGGTCCGATCGATGCGGCGTTGGCGGGAGAACCCGCGACCGTGCTGGTGGGGCTCGCGTATCCCGTCGGTGATCTGTTGTTGTTGGCCCTGGCCGCAGGCATGCTTCCGTTTCTGGGGTGGCGGGCCGAACTCCGCTGGGGACTCCTGGTCGCCGGGTTCATGGCGTATGCGGTCGCCGACACCGTCTATCTGTTCCAGACCTCTGCGGGCACGTATCTGGAAGGCACCTTGATCGACGCGTGCTGGCCAATGGCCTCGCTGTTCATCGCGGTGGCCGCCTGGCTGCCGCGCTCGGCGACGAGCCCCCGCCCGAAACCCGGGCTGGGGTCCTACGTCCCGGCCATAGTGTGCGCGGGGGTCGCGCTCGCCGTTGCCGTGCTGGCCAACCAGTCCAGGGTCGCGGTGACACTCGCCGCCCTGACCCTGATCGCGGTCGCCTGGCGGCTCGCCGTCACCTTCCGCGATGTCAGTGCCACGGCGGAAGCCCACCGGCAAGCCATGACCGACGAGCTGACCGGCCTGCCCAACCGGTTGTCGTTGGCGACGACGTTGACGGCCGTTTCGGTCGACGAGCCGTCCACGATGTTCCGATCGCGGTCGAGTCGCGCGCTCCTGTTGCTCGACATAGTTCAGTTCAGGGAGATCAACTACTTCGCGGGTCGGCACGTCGGCGACGAACTGTTGAGTCGTGTCGCGACGCGCCTTGCACAGTCGGTGCGGCCCGATGACGTGATCGCCCGCACGGGCGGCGACGAGTTCGCCGTGCTGTTCGCCGACAGCGTGGACATCATGACGGCGCGGGCCAGGGCGGGAGCCCTGCTCGAGGCTTTGCGCCAGCCGTTCGAGCTCGATCCCATCACGGTGCAGGTCGAGGCAAGCATCTCAATTGCGTTGTGCCCCGACCACTGTGATCATCCCAGCGAGCTACTGAGTTGCGTCGAGACGGCGTTGCCGCATGCCAAATCGGCGACAAGCAAGATCGTGGTGTACGACGCGGGCAGAGTGCAGTCGGAGCGGGACAAGGACGACTATCTCGTCGAGGAACTGCGCGCGGCGTTGTCGAACGACGAGCTGATGTGTTTCTACCAGCCAAAGATTCGCGCCGATGACGGCGGGGTGCACAGCGTGGAGGCTCTGCTGCGTTGGCAGCACCCACGTCGCGGACTACTACTTCCTGAGGAGTTCCTGCCCGTCGCCGAACGGGCCGGCCTCATGCGTCAGGTGGCGAACTGCGTGTTCAACCTCGCTCTGGCCCAGACGCGGACCTGGCACGACGACGGCATCCGCATGATCGTCGCGGTCAATCTGTCCATGGCAAGCCTGTTGGACCTCGACCTGGTCGACACCATCGAGCGGCTTCTGGCTACACACCATGTGTCTCCCGAGGCGTTGATCCTGGAGATCACCGAGGGCACGTTCGCCAACGACTCGACCCGGTCCCGCAAGACAGTTACTGCACTGCGGCGCCTCGGGGTGCGCATCTCGCTCGACGACTACGGCACCGGTTGGTCGTCGCTGGCGCGCCTTCAGGACATGTCGGTCGACGAACTCAAGCTCGACAGGGTCTTCGTTTCGCGCCTGGCCGAAGACCCTCGCTCGATCGCCATCGTGCGGTCCACGGTGGCGCTGGCGCACAGCCTCGGCGCGGATCTCGTCGCAGAGGGAGTCGAAGACGAAGCCACGCTGCGTGCGTTGCGGCAGTACGGCTGCAACATCACGCAGGGCTTCGTGCACACCCCACCGTTGCCGGCCGACGAGCTGCTGCGCTGGACCGCGCGCTGTACGCCCCAGCCCGCCGTCAGCGATTTGGCGCTTCACCCGGACCTTCGGTAACGTGGCGTTTACCCGTCGCGGGGTGGAGCAGCTCGGTAGCTCGCTGGGCTCATAACCCAGAGGTCGCAGGTTCGAATCCTGTCCCCGCTACTAAATGGAACGGCCCTCGGAGGAGACTCCGGGGGCTGTTTTCATGCCCGATGCGATGCTCACTGGCCATCGGCCATACGGTCGGCGTGAGCCGTGCGACGGTATATCGAGGGCTCGCGGAGACCGAGGAGAGATAACCGGATGACAGGCCACGGCAAAGGCGATCGCCGCCAGCGAAAGACATCGCTTGACGACGAGATCAGAGCGTGCAGGCGCTGCGAAGACATGAACGAGAAGGGCGTAACGCAAGCTGCGCCGGGCTGGGGCTCTCTAGATTCACCGGTCGCGATAGTTGGACAGAGCCTCTGCGAGCAGTGCATGGAGCCGCAGGAGCCGTTTTATGAGGGCAGCGGAAGCCTGCTCAACGCTAGTTTCGAACTCGCTCGCTGCGAGAAGGCCGACACATTCATTACCAACGCCGTGCATTGTCACCCGCGCGATAACCGCAAGTCGCACAACCACGAGATAGTGAACTGCTCCTCGTATCTGTACCGCGAGCTTGAGATCGTTCGTCCTCGGTTGGTTATCGGCCTAGGTGATGACGCCGAACGTGTTCTATCGTTTTTCTACCCAACTGCGCGGAAGGTGCCGTGGCCCTTCAGTGCGCCGAGCAATATCCGGTCGAAGACTGTGCCTTGTCTCCATTTCGCAAAGCATCCGTCTTGGGTCAAGCGCCAGCACGACGCCGCGCTCGAAGAGGCGTACGTGAGCAGTTTGACCCAAGCGTTGAAATGGGCCATCTCCAAGGGATCGCTGTGGAGCCAGCCCGTCCCCCCGTCCTGAACCCACGTGCGAAGGAATGGCCGACGGCTACGCGGAAAGTGGTTCGTGGCCTGTCCCCGCTACTAGGTAGAACAGCCCCCGGAACGATCTTCGGGGGCTGTTCTCATACCTCGGTCCAGGCGATGCCGTGGTGGCACTTGGCGACGTGGTCGAGCCTCTCCAGCGCATCGGCGATCGCTGGAACAACCCGCAGCGCGGCATCCGGATCGCAGACGCGCACGATCCGCTCCACGGCCGGGCCGCCGACGATCAGCCAGTCCACGTCGCGTCGGGCGCACTGCACGCCGATGTAATGCAGCGCCGCGAAGCCCTGGCTCCCGAAGAAATCGACACCGCTGAGATCGACGATGAGCTGTCTGGAAACGCCGGTGTGGCGGTCGACGAATCGGCCGAAGGCGTGGCAGTTCGTCGCGTCGATGTCGCCTCGGACGTCGACGAGCACGCGCGCTGCCGCCAGTTCCTCGGCGAGGAAGGCGGCGCGGCCGCAGCGTTGTACTTCATCGGTGGCAAAGGGCACGGTGAACTCCGGTTTCCGACCCTACTACGAATTCCGCATCGCGGGTCTGGACCACAACAATCTCTAATAATATTGGCAGGCATTGCTTTTCGGATAGTCCGATCTTGAATGCATGTTGGCCGAAGCCGCAGCACCCGGTGATGCCACGACGGAATTAGTTGACCCTGCAAGGGTCCGGTAGGCTCCCACCATGGAGCTACTACGCGACGTAGTTGTTTTGCTGCATATCGTCGGGTTCGCCGTCACCTTCGGCGCATGGGCGGCTGAAGCCGCGGCACGCCGGTTCCGCACGACCCGCTTGATGGACTACGGCCTCTTGCTTTCGTTGCTCACCGGTCTTGCACTCGCTGCCCCGTGGCCCGCGGGAATCGAATTGAACTACCCGAAGATCGGTATCAAGCTCGTCATCCTCGTTGTGATCGGTGGTCTGCTCGGCATGGGCAACGCGCGACAGCGGCGCACGGGCGAGGCGGTGCCGCGTTTCGTGTTCGTCCTGATCGGCGTCTTGGCGCTCACCGCGGCGGGGGTTGCGGTGCTCTGGTGAAACAGTCCGATATGGCCGGGCCCTACGATCCGAGAATGACGACAGCACCCGAGCCGTTCGTGACCGACGGTCGTGACGGCGTTCGCATCGTCTCCGATCGACTCGGCGATCCTGCCGCCCGCGCCGTGGTGTTCCTGCACGGCGGCGGGCAGACACGCCGGTCGTGGGCGCGCGCCGCCGCCGCAGTGGCGGAACGCGGCTGGCAGGCCGTCACGGTCGACTTCCGCGGCCACGGTGAGTCCGACTGGTCCAGTGAAGGTGACTACCGCGTCGTCACGTTCGCCGAGGACGTCCGCGAAGTGCTGCTGCAGCTGCCACCGAACCCGGTCCTGGTGGGTGCATCCCTTGGCGGCTTCACCTCGATGCTGCTACTCGGCGAGCTCGCGCCCGGCATCGCCAGCGCCGTCGTGCTGGTGGACATCGTGCCGGATATGAACCCGTCCGGGGCGGCCCGGATCCACGACTTCATGGCCGATCGGATGGTCGAAGGATTCGACTCGCTCGACGAGGTGGCCGACATGATCGCCGACTACAACCCGCACCGGCCACGACCCACCGACTTGAATGGCTTGCGCGCCAACCTGCGTCGCCGCGGCGACCGGTGGTACTGGCACTGGGATCCGCAGTTCATCGACGGCACCGCGGCGAACCCGCCGATCGAGGTGACAGATCCGGCGCGGATGCACAAGGCCATCGAGGCGATCCTCGCCGACGACGTCCCCGTGCTGCTGGTGCGCGGCCAGGTGAGTGACCTGGTGAGCCAGGACCGTGCCGAGGAGTTCCTGGCCCGCTTTCCCCGAGTCGAGTTCGTCGACGTCCAGGGGGCCGGGCACATGGTGGCAGGCGATCGCAACGATCTCTTCGCCGAGGCCGTTGTGGACTTCCTGAACCGGCACGCGGACGCACGCTAGCTCCATACGATCAGCTCATGCGCGGACACAAGATCTTGATCACCGGTCCGAGCGGCCAGGTCGCCGCTCCCATCGCCCGGGCCCTTGCGGCCGACAACGAGGTGTGGGGCATCGCCCGCTTCACCGACGCGGCGGCGCGGGAAAGCCTCGAGAAGGCGGGGATTCGGTGTGAGACCGTCAACCTGGCCTCAGGTGACTTCAGCCGCAATCCCCGCCGACTTCGACTACGTGCTCAACCTTGCGGTGGCCAAGAGCGGCAGGTGGGACAAGGACCTCGGGGCCAACGCCGAGTCGGCGGGGCTCCTCGATGGCGCACTGCCGCAGTGCAAAGGCCTTCCTGCACTGCTCCTCGGCGGCCGTCTACGACCCTCCCGACGACGAGCCGCGCACGGAGCGCGCCGCCCTCGGCGACAACCACAAGCCTTTGTTCCCAACGTATTCCATCTCGAAGATCGCGGGGGAGGTCGTCGTCCGGACCATGGCGCGTGTGCTTGACGTGCCCGCCGTCATCGCGCGGCTGAACGTGCCTTACGGCGACAACGGGGGCTGGCCGTTCTACCAGATGGAGATGATGCTGGCGGGCATGCCGATTCCGGTCCCGCCCGGTGGGCCCGCGCGCTACAACCCGATCCACGAGGACGACATCATCGCGACCATCCCGAAGCTGCTCGAGGTGGCGTCCGTCCCGGCGACGACGGTCAACTGGTGCGGCGAACAAACCGTCAGCATTCAGGAGTGGTGCACCTACCTCGGCTCCCTCGTCGACCGCGAACCGGTCTTCGAGGAGAGCGCGCAGGCGCTCCGCGGAAATCCGACCGATACGACGCTGATGCGCGAGCTCGTCGGAGAAACCACGGTCGACTGGCGCGACGGGATGCGCCGGATGGCGGCCAAGTTCCACCCCGAACTGGTCGGCTAGCCACGCGTGGCCGAGCGCGTCAGGTTTCCCAGCACCACCGGGCCCATCGTTGGCGGGTCTCGTCGATGTGCCCGAAGGCGAGGTGCGCGGGTGGGGCGTCTTCGCCCACGGCTTCACGCTCGGCAAGGACAGTCCGGCCGCGAGCCGGATCTGCAAGCAGCTGGCCAGCGAGGGCATCGGGATTCTGCGCTTCGACAATCTCGGCTTGGGCGACTCCGAGGGGGACTGGGGCGACGGGTCGTTCTCGCACAAGGTCGCCGACACCGTCCGCGCGGTGGAGTTCATGAATGATGCCGGCCGCGACGTGCGGCTGCTGGTCGGCCATTCGTTCGGGGGAGCGGCCGTGATCGCCGCCGCCCATGACTGTCCGACAGTGGCCGCCGTGGCGAGCGTCGGAGCGCCGTACGACCCCGGTCATGTCGAGCACAACTACGACGCCCTGGTCCAGCGAATCGAGGCCGAGGGAGAGGCGCCGTTCCTCGTCGGCGGCAAGGCGCTCACCCTCAAGCGGCATTTCATCGAAGACGTCCGCGCCGCCGATCTCCGCGAGCAGATCCGCACGCTGCGCCGGGCGCTGCTGGTCATGCATTCGCCGACCGACAACACCGTCGGCATCGCCAACGCGAGTGAGATCTTCCGCGCCGCGCGCCACCCCCGCAGCTTCGTCTCGCTCGAGGGCGCCGATCATCTGCTCACCGGAAAGAACCAGGCGGCGCGGGCGGGCCGGATCATCAGCGCCTGGGCCGACCCCTATTTGTGACGTTCTGGGCTGTCGGTGTTTCGCTGCGGCTTTGCTCGGGTAACTCCGCTTACAGCCCGACGAAATGACGCCGACCTGCGGAGAGGTCATGAGTGGACGACATCGACTGCGCCATTCGAAGTCGAATCTGGTAATCGGCTCCATCGCCGCGTCGGTGGGTGTCTCGAGTGTGCTCGCCGCCGCGATCGTCGAACTCGTGTCGCCCGAGCCGTCGGCTGCGGCCACGCAGGTCGAAGAACAATCGGTGACCCAGCAGGGCCGATTGATAGCAGTTGCCGATGATTCGCTGACGGCGCAGAGTGCCGACGGCGTGATCCGGACCTATGTCATCACCCCCAACACCGCCGGAATCACCGAGAGTAGCGGTCAAACCACAATCACTGCAGCATCATTCGCCGTCAACGATGAGGTGATCGTCGTCGGCACTCGTCAGGGTGGCACCGTAGTCGCCACCGCGGTGACCGACCAATCGACGCTGAATCCGGCAGGTCGGCCTATGGAATTCGGCGTGTAATACGGCACATCACCCCGAAGTGATCTGAGGGGAAAATCCGCGGAAGGTCACTGGAGATCGGCTCCGTACCCAACAACTCGATTTCTGCTGCAGCCCAACGGGATCCTTTGACGAGCACGCGGTCGAACCGGACATGTCTGTGCTTGTTCTTCATGTCGTAGCGCATCAGGTTGATGGTGGTGTCCTCGGTGAAGCCGTCATCGTGTGGCCGCAATGCCGGCCATACGTCGCGGTAGGGCGCGGCGATGCGCGAATTTTCCGCGTCGCGCATGTTGAAATCGCCCAGGAGCACAGCATCTTCGGCCGACCTCAGCGCACCGAATATTCTGCGCAGCTGCCAGGAGCGCAGCCGTGATGACGACTTCCCACTGTCGAGATGGATGCAGCAGACGACCTGCCGACTACCGTTGATGCTGAGCTCGGCTTGAAGAAACCCGCGCGACTGACGCGTGGGCAGTCGGGTGTAGGTGACGCGGGAGATCGGCAGCCGGGACAGAATCAACATGCCGTAGTCGCCGACTTTGCCGCCGACAATCGCTGCTCGGAGGTAGTTGGCCCGGATCCACGGCTGCGCGAGGAAAACGCTCAGTGCGGCCGGGGTGACTTCCTGGAACACCATGATGTCGGGCGCGCGCCGGGAGAGCAGGTCCGCGATTGCGAGATAGCGCTGTTCGGCGTACTTGCTGTCGAACCAAATGTTGAACGTCGCAAGGGTCAACTCGTCGCGCTCAACGTCGCCGGCGACCTCGGCGTCCGTCCACTGATCCGTTGCCGCGTCGAACGACCCGACTGGGACGGTGCGGCGTCGCCGAAGCAGCCTCACCGGAGTTTGACGACGACCTTGCCCTTGGCGGTTCGGTTCTCCAGCGAGGCGATGGCCTCGCCGGCGCGTTCCAGCGGATAGATCTCCGGCTGCGGCGCCGACACCTTGCCCGACGCCAGCAGCGGTTCAAGTTCCTCCCACTGCTCGCGGAGATAGCCGGGATGCGTGCCCGCCCACGCTCCCCAGCCGACGCCGACAGCGTCGACGTTGTTCAGCAGCAGCCGGTTGACCTTGACCGTCGGGATCTCCCCGCCGGTGAACCCGATCACGAGCAGCCGGCCGCCGGGCGCCAGGGACCGCAGTGAGTCGGTGAACCGGTCACCGCCGACAGGGTCGACGACGATGTCCACGCCGCGCCCTCCCGTCAGCTCCTTGACCGCGTCCTTGAAGCCGTCGGCCAGCACCACGTCGGAGGCGCCCGCGGCCTTGGCAATTGGGATCTTGGACTCGTCGCCGACCACCGCGATGGTCCGCGCAGCGCCCCATACCGGTGCCAGTCGCAGTGTGGAGGTCCCGATGCCGCCCGCGGCGCCGTGCACCAGCACGGTCTCGCCGTCGGCCAACCGGCCGCGGGTGCGCAGCGCGTGATGCATGGTCAGGTCGTTGAACAGCAGACCCGCGCCAGCCTCAAAAGACACCACATCCGGCAGCTTGAACACCCTATCCGGTTGCAGAGCAACGACTTCCGCCATTCCGCCGTTGAGCATCGTCAGGCCCGCAACGCGATCGCCCTTGGAGAAGCCGCTGTCGGCAGGCGCGCTGCGGACCACGCCGGCGATCTCGGCCCCCGGCACGAATGGCAGCTCCGCCTTGTACTGGTACAGCCCGCGCGATTGCAGCGCGTCCGGAAACGCCACCCCGGCCGCGTGCACGTCGATCAGGACCGCGCCGTCGTCGGCCGGCTCCTCGATTTCGACGAGCTTGGCGGCCTGTGGTCCGTCGAGACTGGCTATCTGAATTGCGCGCATCGCACCATTTAACCGCCTTGGGTGGACGGGCCCGTTCCGGCCTGACGGTACGATTTGCCGGCGGCAGTGCTGCCGCGACCGATCGGAGTTGCTATGGCATTCCCAGCGGCAGACGAATTGCCGCAGGCACGCCCCATGACCGTCCGCGCCGGCGACGGCACCCGCCTGCATGCCGAGGTGTTCGGTCCAGAAGACGGCTATCCGATCGTGCTGGCCCACGGCATCACCTGCGCGATTCCCGTATGGGCCTATCAGATCGCCGACCTGGCCTCCGACTACCGGGTGATCGCGTACGACCACCGAGGTCACGGCCGCAGCGGCCTGCCGACGCGACGGGCGAACTACGGCCTCAACTTCCTTGCCGCCGACCTCGACGCCGTGCTGGAGGCGACGCTGAAGCCCGGCGAACGCGCTGTCATCGCGGGCCATTCGATGGGCGGAATCGCGATCACCTCATGGGCCGAGCGGTATCCGCGCCGGGTGACCGAGCGCGCCGACGCCGTCGCCCTGATCAACACCACCACCGGCGAGTTACTGCACCACGTCCAGCTCATGCCCGCGCCGCCGCGGCTGGCCGATGCGAGGGTGCGCGCGGCGGGCACCCTGCTCAAGACCTTCGGGGCGGCGCCGCTGGTGCGCGCGGTCGACCGGCCCAGCAGGCAGTTCGTGTCGAGGATCGCGGTGGGCCGCGACGCGGATCCCGAGGTCGCCGAGTTCATCTACCAGCTGTTCATCGCAACCCCGCCCGCCAGCCGAGGGGGTTGGGCCCGCGCGCTGGTCGATGCGCTGGGGACGCGCAAGCACATCGGACTGCAGAACCTCACGGTGCCGACGCTGGTGATCGGCAGCGAGAAGGATCGACTGCTGCCGATGGTCTCCTCGCGCCACATCGCGAGGATGGCGCCCAACCTGGCGGAGTTCGTCGAACTGTCCGGTGGGCACTGCGCGATTCTGGAGCGCCCCGAGGAAGTCAACAGGCAGCTGCGCTGGCTGGTCGAGACGGCCGGCGAAGAACGACGCCAGACGTCCTAGCCGGCCAGTTCCCTGTGCACCTCGGCGGCCGCCCGACGCCCGGACCGCACGGCGCCGTCCAGGAACCCGGTCCATTCGTCGGCGGTTTCCGTGCCTGCCCAGAAGATGCGGTCGACGGGCTTGCGTAGCCACGGCCCGTAGGTGGTCCACGAGCCGGGCGGCACCGCCGCCGTCGGCCCGCCTGGCGCGAAATCCTCTGCCCCCCAACAGTGGTCGACGTAGTCGATCGGCTCCGCTGCCTCCTTGCCGAACAGGGCGGCGAACCCGGCCAGTGCGCGCTCGCGGCGCTCTGCGGGTGGCAGCGGATCGAAGGTGCGCGGGTCGGTGAAGCCCAGCAGGATGCCTGGCCCCTTCTCGTCGGGGCTGACGTCGAACGTGATGAACACCGGCCCCTCGTCGGACAGCGCCTCGCCGGAGCAGCCGTTCGCGCGCCAGAACGGCGTTTCGTAGGCGGCGTAGGCCTTGCTCAGATTTCCCTGCGGCCAGTGCTGCGCGAGTTTTTCGTACTCGGCGGGCAGGGCGGGGGAGAAGTCGATGGCGCCGCGGTGGGCGGGCGGGATCGCCACCACGACCGCTCTTGCGGTGACGTCGCCGCCGTCGGAGCCGACGGTGATGGTGCCGTCGGCGTGCCGCTCGATGCGCCGGACTCTCGCATTCGGCCGAACGCGCGCACCCAGCTCGTCGGCCAGCCGCAGCGCGATCTGCTGAGTACCACCGGGGAAGCGGTCCTGCTGCGCGCCGCCTTCGACGTCGAGCATCCGCCCGATTCCGCCCGCGGCCTTGACGTAGCGCACGGCGTGCAGCATCGACACCTGGTCGGGCTCGCAGCCCCAGGTCACCCGTGCCATGATCGCCATCAGATCGCGGGTCGAGGCATTGGCGCGCAGCGAGCGCAACCACGCATCCAGCGACAGTTCGTCGAGCTTCTCGGCGTTGGTGGCGGTCCATGGTTCGGCGACGGAGACCCGTCGGCAGATCCTTTCGAATCGCCACTGGATCCGGGAGACGTCGAACAGCTCGAGCATCGACAGCCGGGGAATGGTGCTGCGATACGCGCGGACCCGGCCGCGCCACTGGATCAGGTTCTTGCCGCGGCGGTAGGTCGGCACCGTCTCGCAGCCCAACTCGGCCGCCAGCTCGACGACGGCGTCCTGCGTCGGGCCCACGAATGTGCCGCCCAGGTCGACGGGGACGCCCGCGATCGTCGTCGTCGATGATCTGCCGCCGACGCGGTCACGGCCCTCCATCACGACGACGTCGTATCCGAACCGGACCAGATCCCGCGCGGCGGACAGCCCCGCAAAGCCTGCCCCGACGACGACGACGTCGGCGTTGCTTGGGTGTGTCACCCGACTAGGCTCTCACGGTTGTGAAGGTGATGACGGCGCTGTTCGGACCCATCAATGCGATCGAACAGGCCCGGGCCCTCCGCGAAGCAGGGGCGAGCGGGGTCTTCACCTTCGAGGGACCCAACGACGTGTTCACCCCGCTGACCCTGGCGTCGACGGTCGGAGGCCTTGACCTGATGACCAACGTTGCGATCGCGTTTCCGCGCAACCCGATTCATCTCGCCCACCAGGCGATCGACCACCAGATGCTGAGCGGGGGCCGATTTGCGCTGGGACTGGGCACTCAGATCCGCACGCAGATCGAGAAGCGGTTCGGCGCGCCGTTCGACAAGCCGGTGGACCGGATGACCGAGCTGGTCGGGGCGCTGCGGGCGATATTCCATGCCTGGGAGACCGGCGAGCGGCTGAACTTCCGTGGCGAGTACTACCGCCACACGCTGATGACGCCGACGTTCACCCCGGGCGAGAATCCGTACGGTCCGCCGCCGATCTATGTCGGTGCGCTGGGCCCTCGACTCACCCGCGCCACCGCCGAGCACGCCGACGGCTTGCTGGTCATGCCGTTCGGCAACAAGCGGTTCCTGCACGAGGTGACGATGCCCGCTGTCCGGGAGGGCCTGGCCGCGGCGGGGAAAACGCCTGGACGACTTCGCGGTGATCCCGGAGATCATCGTTTCGGTGGGCGAAGACGATCAGGCCCACACCGCCACCCGTCGCCTGCTGGCGTTCTACGGCTCGACGCCCGCGTACCGCCCGGTGCTCGACATCCATGGTTGGGGCGACTTGCAGCCCGAGCTGAACGCGCTGTCCAAGCAGGGGCGGTGGGAGGAGATGGGGCGGCTGATCGACGACGACGTGCTGCACACGATCGCCGCGTGCGGCACCGCGGCCGAGGTCGCCGCCCACATTCGCGACCGGGTGGCCGGGATCTCCGATCAGGTCTGCCTGTACCAGCCGGGTCCGATCGCGCCGGAAACCTTGGCAGAGGTCGTTGACGCGCTGTGAAGCCGATCACATATCGTGGTACCCGGACGGACCAAGGGAGGTCTTCATGGGCCAGGAGGCCGAATACTCCGACGTTCTGATCATCGGTGCGGGGATCTCCGGGATCGGCGGCGCCTACCGAATCCACGAGAAGAACCCGAAGCTGTCGTACACAGTGCTCGAGCGACGGGAACGCATCGGCGGCACCTGGGATCTGTTCCGCTATCCGGGCGTCCGGTCCGACAGCGACATCTTCACGCTGAGCTTCCCCTTCGAGCCATGGACTCGGCCGGAGAATGTCGCCGACGGCGAGGACATCCGTGAGTACCTGACAGAAACGGCGCGTAAACACGGCATCGACAAGCACATTCGCTTCAACACCCGCGTCGTGTCCGCCGACTGGGATTCGACCACCGACACCTGGACGGTGCAGACGGACGTCAACGGGGAGCCGAAGACCTATCGCGGCCGGTTCCTGTTCTTCGGGACGGGCTATTACAACTACGACGAGCCGTACAGCCCGGAGTTCCCCGGCATCGACCAGTTCAAAGGCGAGGTGGTGCACCCGCAGTTCTGGCCGGAGTCCCTGGACTACACCGGTAAGCGGGTCGTGGTGATCGGCAGTGGCGCGACGGCGGTCAGCTTGATCCCGGCGCTGACCGAGACGGCGGGCCATGTGACGATGCTGCAGCGGTCGCCGACGTACATGCTGTCCGCGCCGCGGATCAACCCAGTCGTGCAGGCATTCCGAAAAGTGTTGCCGTTCAAGGTCGCTTATCGTGCCGCGCGGTGGTTCAACGGTGGCTCCTACTATCTCACCTATTGGATCGCCCGCTGGGCTCCGAACTTCAGCAGGAACGTGATCCGCAAAGGGGCGAAACGCAATCTGCCCGAAGGCTATCCCGTTGACGTGCACTTCAGGCCCAAGTACAACCCGTGGGACCAGCGGGTGTGCCTGATGCTCGACAACGACCTTTACAGCGCGGTCGGCGAGGGTCGCGCGGAAATGGTCACCGACCACATCGACCACATGGACGCCAACGGCATCGTGCTGCGCTCAGGGAAGCGGATCGATGCCGACGTCATCGTCACCGCCACCGGTCTCCAGTTGCAGGCGCTCGGCGGTGTCGCGCTGAGCATCGATGGCGCAGAGTTCAAGCCCCAGGACCGGTTCGTCTACAAGGAGCACATGCTCGAAGACGTCCCCAACGCGGCGTGGTGCATCGGTTACATCAACGCGTCATGGACGCTGCGGGTGGACCTGACCGCGCGGGCGGTCGCAAAGCTGTTGGCGTACATGGATTCCCGCGGCTACACCCACGCATACCCGCACCTCGGCGATGTCCCGATGCCGGAGAAGCCGGCGTGGAACATCAACGCAGGATATGTGCAGCGCGCCCTGCACGCACTGCCGAAATCGGGTACTCGACGGCCGTGGAACGTCCGGCACAATTTCGTGCTGGACGCGATCGACCACCGCTTCGACCGAATCGACGAGTCGATGGTGTTCGGTCGGGTGGCGGCCAAGTCCGCGCAGTCGGCCTAGGCGGCAACGGTGGGTGTCGCGGTCGTCGTGGTGATCGCTGCCTTCTTTCTCGGCATGGGTGTCTACGCATTGGCCGCGCCGGCCGCACTGGTCCGGCCGTTCGGCGTCACGCCGGAAACACCCACGTCGCGTTCGGAGATCCGGGCCGTCTACGGCGGTTTCGGGCTGGCGATCGCGGCTGTGCTGGCGTACGCCGCTTTCCGTGGGGGCGATGTGCAGAAGGGGATCCTGATCACCGTAGGTGTGGCACTGGCCGGAATGGCGTTGGGCCGCATCGTGTCCGCGGTGGTCGATGATCGCACGCCGTTCTACCCGAACTGGTTCTACTGCCTCGTCGAGGCGGCGGCATCGGCGGCACTGTTCGCCGTCAGCTAGACGAGATCCGCTTTTTGCAGAGAAAGTACGAGAAGACCTCTGCAAAAAGCGGATTTCGCGGATCAGTCCGTGAAGGGGCTAGCGCTCGAGCGCCTTTGCGCAGCCGGCGAGGATCGCGCGGAGATGAAACGAGATCAGCGGCGCGGTGAGTACCTCCATCACCTTGCCGCCCCCGCGTGCCGGAATCGTGTAGGTAGTCACCCAATCGACATGCGTGCCGTCGTCCGACGGAGTGCACGTGAGCGAACCGCCCTCGTGTTGCGACGCCGGGAACGAGCCGACAACGTCATAGGCGCATCTCCGGGGCGCGTCATAGGCCGTGATCTGTTCGTGCAACCAAAAGCCGAATCCAGTCACTTCCCGCACCGCTCCCACGCCGGGACCCGACGAGCCCTCTGCCCAAACAGCCTTGCGCAACACAGGTGAGACGGTCAGGTTGGCCGGATCATGCAGCCACTCAAAGACCCGTTCCGGCGATGCTGCAATCGTCCGCTGCTCGTGAATCTGGACCATGGATTTCCCTCCCGGCGCGCTACGGAGTCGCGACGGCGAAGAGTGCCACTCGCCGGGCACGCCCTTGAGTTCGTGTGCGCCGCGGTCTTCGAATTCGAGTCCTGACCCGATCACCAGGTCGCGCAGCGTGCTGGACACCAGCACTTCGCCGGCCCCCGCCAGTGCGCTGACGCGCGCGCCGATGTGCACACCGATGCCGCCGATGTCGTCGCCGCGCACCTCACACTCGCCGGTGTGCAACCCGGCGCGCACCTCGATGCCGAGTGCCTGCACTGCGTCGCGGATGGCCATGCGCGCAGCGGATCGCCCGCTGCGGTCCGTCAAACATCGCCAGGAACCCGTCGCCGGTGGCGTTCACCTCGCGGCCTCGGAAGCGGGCGAGCTGCGACCTGACGATGGCGTCGTGCGCATCAAGCAAGGCGTGCCAGTCACGGTCGCCGATTTCGGCGGCGCGGCGCGTCGAGTCCACGATGTCGGTGAAGAGCACCGTGGCGAGAACACGGTCGTCGGCCACGTCTGCCTGGTGTCCGGTGAGGAATTCGTGGATCTCCTGGAACGACGGGCGCCATGGTTCGACGAAGTGGTACACGTTGCGTCCCTGAAGCTCAACATATTTCGCGCCCGATATGTGATCCGCGACGTACTTGCCCCACTCTCGCTCAAACATCGAATCGGTGTGTTGGAGTACGAGCGTTGGCACACGAATTGTGGGAAGCACGGCCCGCACGTCAAGTTCGGTCACGAGCGACAGCATGAGAGCAACCGTCCCTGGGCTGGCCGCCAGGCGGTCGTGTCGCGCCCATTTCGCCCGAATCTCCTCGTTCCACGGCATGTCCGGATTGACTGCATGTTGATACTGACCCGTGCCCCATCCTGCGACCATGCCGGGCACGAAGTCCTTCAGCTCGACCCCGTCGGTGCGTTTGGCCATTCCCTGCGCGTAGCCCTCGAGCACGACTAGCGCGGTTGTTCGGGACGGATGCGTAGCTGCGAACAGTACTCCAGTCGCGGACCCGCCGTCGCTCGCCAGGAGCACCGCTTCGCGACTCCCGAGATCGTCGAGCACCGCGGTGATGCTGTCGGCCCACTGCTCCAAGGTCGGCATCGCGCCCGGCGTGATGGGATCGGAGGCTCCCGTACCCGGCTGGTCTAAGAAGATCAGTCGACCGAGCGATGTCATCGCCTCGACCCACCCTTGAAGGGAGGGCAGCTCCGGGAAATGTTCGCAGCAGGTGAACCAGTTCGGGACGAAGACGATGTCACGCGGACCTTCGCGTGACATGCGATACGCGACGCGCAAGTCCCCGTTCATCGCATAGCGTGTCTCCGAGAACATCAGAGTTCCCACTTGAAACGCCAGAAAAGTGCCGCCAAGACGAAGAGGGCGGCGCCAATCAAGATGAGCAGAGGACTCCAGTAAACGCGTCCGACCACGAAAAGCGGCGTCCCGAACGCCACAGGCGTCCGCCAAGTTGTGGGGGTGTGGTCGGCGCCCTCCTGGATGAAGCGGACAAAGTGGTCGTAGGGGGTCTGCGGGGTGAACTCATCGACCAGCCCCGAGGCCAAACCGAATTTCTCCACAAGCATGAGCCAGTCCGCTTCGAGAGCAACGTATTTCGGCTTCTTGGACTTGGGCCACTTGCGCCATTGACCCGGTTGCGGGTGCGGTGTGATGGCCAAGGTTTCCAAACCGGGACCGTCCACGACCACGACGGGACCCCCGCCGTGCTGTGCCGGTCTTGCGGTCACCTCCGCAAGCGAAACCGAGGCCATGAGCGCATTGCTTTTCAGGTCGACCACCCGGATCGCATTCCTGTCCACGTCGAGCGCGACGACCGGCGTCTGCGGGTCCCAGCCACCGTAGGGATAGAGCAGACAGCGGACTGGTCCCTCCGGACCCGCCGCCGGCACCTGGCCCGGTACGCGGCGGGTCAATTCGGTCTTCACGAGGTCCAGAAACGCGTCGACCTCGCGTTCGCTGTAACCCGGCCGTCCGATCGGCGGCTTGGAGAAAGCCACATTGTGAAGATCGGCTGGAGTAACAGCACCCCTTGCCGCCGGATCTCGCAGCGTTGCCTCAATGCGGCCGAGAAACGCGTCAACCTCGTCCTGGTGGTAGCCGCCCTGGCTGCGAGATGCCTCGGAGAATGCGGGACGGCCAGGAGCCACCATGCGCCTCTGCTCGGCCAACTGGCGTTCCAGGTCGGCGATGCGCTGCTCGGGATCGTCCCGGTCCATCACTGAATGTTCCCACCCCGCAAGCGACCTGGGAAGGAATTGCGGAACGCGTGTAGCTCTAAGGCGCGACGGTGAGCCAGTCAGCGAAGCCCGACGGGTCGTGGCGGCCGAGTGCGCCGTGCTCGAACAGTCCCCAGCCCTCGACGGGGGTACCGCCGCCCTCGGTGCAGACGGCGCGGCCGACGTGGTCGATCACGCCGAACCCGGCGCGCCCGATGATCGCGGGGTCGGTCATGTCGTAGGTGAACCGCTCGGTGAACTTCTCGCCCTTCCACGTGCCGTGGATCCAGTCCGAGTCGCCGCCGTACCCACCGCCCACGTGAATCGGAACGGGCAGTTTGGATTCCACGTCGAACCGCACCGGCGTGCCGTCGGCCGCGGTGGCGTCGATCGTGGCGCCGGTCGGTATCCGCGTTCCGGACGTGTAGTGGATCTTGACGCGGGGCCAGCCGAGCTGTTCGACGCGGCCGTCCTTCCAGATCCGGGTGCAGTCGTTGAGGGACCGGAACCCGCTGGGCTCCTCCTGGATGATGAGCACGATCGAGAAGTCGTCGAAGGCCATCGGCACATACAGCCACCACATGCCCTCGAACGGCGGATCCGCTGGGCGGCCTGCAGGTTCGGCCTCGCCGACGGGCCGGATGCCCCAGGACCGGTCGCGCGTCCCGATCCACACCGACGGGTCGACGGTGATCTCCTCGCCGTCGATGGCGATATGCCCACTCCACGATCCCACCTGCGCGAATCGCTGCGCGTCCAACGTGATTCGGGTGCCTGCCCGCAGTATGTGCCGTTGTTCCTGGACGACGTCGAACAACCCGTTCCACGTCAGATCGACGGCCATACCCTCGGTCTCGTCGAGCACGATGCGCAACTGATGCAGCGGGTCGGTGACCTCGACGCGGTAGCCGAGCACATTCTGGTTGAGCCGATCCTGGTCGATGGCATCCGACAAGTGCACGGCGGTCTGGGTATCGCCCCGGCGGACGAGCACGAACGCGTCCTTCACCCCGAGGTTGGGGTAGTAGCCGATACCGCTGATCAGGAAGATGTCGCCGGTGCGGTCGTGGGCGTTGAAGTAGGACCGGTCGTAGAAGTTGCGGTCCGACGACCCCGGCCACGCGATCGGCTGCGGGAGTTGGTGGACCGGGAACTCATCCATTGGGCCGAGCATCAGGCTTCACCTCCGATAAGGCGCCGCAGCAGGGCGCCGTGGTAGAACAGCGACTCGACGTCGTCGGGCTTCTCGATCTCGCCGAAGCGCACCCGGCGGGCACTGGTTCGCATGAACACGCAACACCAGATCACCCCGGAGTAGACATAGAACCAGTTCAGGTCGCCCAACTCGACGCCGGTCTTGGCGGCATAGGTCGCCTTGACGTCGTCCTCACGCATGAAGTCGGGCAGCCCCGGCATGCCGGCCAGGCCGGCGAGCTCCTGGAACACCATGTGCGCGAAGATCATCCACGCCGCGTCCATTTCACGCGGCCCCAAGGTGGCCATCTCCCAGTCGAGCACGGCGACGGGCTTGAAGTCCTCGTAGAGCACGTTCCCGACCCGGGAGTCGCCCCAGATCAGCACCGGATCGGTCGCTGCGACGTCCTCGGGCCAGTTCGCCTCCAGCCACTCGAGGGCCTGCTCGACAAGCGCGGACCTGCCGATGTCGGGGACCGCGAACGCGTACCACGACGTCAACCAATCGAGGTTGCGCCGCAACGCATTACCCTCGGCACCGTCGGCCAGGAACCCGAAGGTGGACTCGGCCTGCGGAATCGAGTGCAGCTTGGCCAGCACGTCCACGGTGTTGTCCTGAAGTGCGCGTTGCGACTCCGCGGGCGAATCGGCGAACCAGTTGTCACCGAACGTGTAAGGCATGACGTCGGGCGGAACCACACCCGACACGTAGTCCATCAGAAAGAACTGCGTGCCAAGTACCTTGCCGGTCGGTTCCAGCCACCGCACAAGCGGAACCGGGATGTCGGTCTTCTCGCCGACCAACCGGATCACGTCGAACTGGTGGTCCATCCGATACGACGAGAACACCGGCACGTCCTGTTCGGTGGGCGCGACGCGCGCCACCCACTTCTCTTCGTGCTGTTGACCATCCGCCTCCCAGCGTCCGGTCAGGATGATGGTCTCCGAGGACATCCCGTTGGAGTCGACCCCGCTCTCCACGGTCACCTGCGGCGTTACGCCGCCGGGCAGGACCGTCGACAGCCACTGCGACATCACGTCGGGCAGCGTGCTGACATCTCGACTGGAGTGCTGGAGTCGGCTGACGTCGTCGACAGCCGGTTCTGTGGCCAAGGTTCTTCCTCCGGCATAATTACGATACGGTGGGTAGCGTTATGAAAGCAGACCCGTCATCGGTTGACAAGTCTCCTTCAGCGGCCGGGCGGCCCCGGGATCCGCGTATCGACGCTGCCATACTGCGCGCAACCACGGATCTGCTTGTGGAAATCGGCTATTCGAACCTGACTATGGGCGCGGTGGCCGACCGGGCAGGCACCACCAAGACCGCGCTGTACCGCCGGTGGTCGAGCAAGGCCGAACTGGTCCATGAAGCCGCGTTTCCCACCGCGCCGACCGCGATCGGGGCTCCACCCGGCGATTTTCGTACTGATGTCGGCGCGATGATCGCGGCCACCAGGGACATCTTCACCAGCCCCGCGGTGCGCGCCGCGCTGCCCGGCCTGATCGCCGATATGGCGGCCGACTCCGAGCTCAACACACGGGTGATGAGCCGTTTCACGGATTTGTTCGCCGCCGTGCGGACCCGGTTGGCCGAAGCCAGGCGACGCGGCGAGGTCCATGGCGATATCGACCCGGATCGGCTGATCGAGGTGATCGGCGGCGCGACGATGCTGCGGTTGCTGCTGTGGCCGGACAGGGAACCCGACGACGAATGGGTCGACCAGACGACTGCCATCGTGGCCCACGGTGTGATTGCCTGACTTGGTGGTCCATCAGCCTTTCCCCACCGACTGGCGAACCGCGCTGGTCATGGTTCCTCATCCCGACGACACCGAGTACGGCTGTGCGGCGGCGGTCGCCAAGTGGACGTCGCAGGGCAAGCACGTGCACTACGCACTGGCCTGCCGCGGCGAGGCCGGAATTCCCGGCATTTCACCGGAGGAGTGCGGCCCGCTGCGGGAGCGCGAACAGCGCACGTCGTCGGCCATCGTCGGCGTGGACGACGTGGAGTTCTGGGACTTTCCGGACAGCCAGATCTTCAATACTCCCGAACTCCGGGCGAAGATCGCCGAGACGATCACCGAACTGGCGCCCGATGTGGTGATCACTCTCTACAGCGGTCCGGAGTGGGCGCCGGGAGCGCCGAACCAGCGCGACCACATCGAGTTCTCCAATGCGGTTGCTGCCGCTTACGATTCGCTGCCGAACAAGCCGCGGTGGTTCTTCGAGAACGGTCCACACGGCACGCACGGGGAAGTGGTCGACGATTTCATCGATGTCGCGGTCGAGTCGCTGGCCGCCCACGACGTCTACCTGTCGGTGTACAACCCCGACGTGCCGGTGGCGGAGCAGGCCAGGATTCAGGTCGATCGGACGACGCTGCCGCCGCTGCCCGGCCTCGAGGGCCACCGGTCTGTCGAGTTCATCCTGAAACGTGGCGGCTAGCTGGGTTCGATCTGCTTCTTGTTGCGCTCGGATACGGCGCGGAACTGATCGCCGAGTCCCTCGAAGTCGCGATGTTGCGCAAACGCGATCTTCGCCTCGGCGGCCAACGCGGGATCGATCACCGCGGCGGCTCCGGTGGTGTAGATCTCCTTCAGCCCCAACATGGTTGGGCCCGGTACCTCCGCGATCTGGGCGGCCAGCTCGAGCGCGCGGTCGAGCAGCCGCTCGTGAGCGACGACCTCGGTCACCAGCCCGATCCGTTCGGCGCGGGCGGCGTCCACGACTTCTCCGGTCATCGACAGCCGCCGCGCCATGCCGAGGCCGACGAGCTGGGGGAGTCGCGCGGTCATCCCGCCGCCGGGCAGGATCCCGACGCGGGCGTGGGTATCGGCGAACACCGCTCGATCGGATGCGATGAGAAAGTCGCAACCGAGCGCCATCTCGAGGCCGCCGGTGAAGGTCGACCCGTTGATCGCGCCCACGATCGGTGTGTGCATCTTCGCCACCGCGGCGATGCAGCTCTGCGAGCGGAACTCCTCGAAATACTTGAGGCCGTCGCGCTGCGCCTCCTTGAGATCCACGCCGGCGCAGAACGCGGGGTCCGCACCGGTCAGGATCACCGCACGCACCGCCTCGTCGGCGTCGGCCTCTGTCAACGCCGCGTAGGCGGCCCTGATGAGGTCGCGGCTCAGCGCGTTCCTGGCGGCGGGCCGGTTCAGTGTCAGCACCCGAACCGCGCCGTGGTCGACGGTCAGGACAAGTGGCTCGGTACTCATTGGGGCAAGCTAGCGCAGGAACTGGTCGGCGATGTTCGCCAGGTCCAGCAACGGCTGCGGCAGGGCGCCGAGCGCGAACGTCACCGCGGCGGTGACCGTAACGACGGCCGTGCTCAGGGCGCTGGGCGCCACCACGTCGGGCGCATCATCGGGGGGCTCTGTGAAGAACATCAGCACGATGACCCGCACGTAGAAGTAGGCGGCGATGGCGCTCGCGATCACGCCGACGATCACCAGCGGGATCGCGCCGCCCTCGCCCGCGGCCTTGAACACCGCGAACTTGCTGACGAACCCACTTGTCAACGGTATGCCCGCGAACGCGAGCAGGAACAGTGAAAACACAATGCCGACAATGGGATAACGCCGGCCCAGCCCGGCCCAGCGCGCCATCGCGGTCTCTTCCTCGCCCGCCTTGTCGCGGACCAGACCGACGACGGCGAAGGCGCCGAGAGTGCTGAAGCCGTAGGCGAACAGATAGAACAGCGTCGAGGACAGCCCCGAATCGTTCGCGGCGATCACGCCGGTCAGGATGAACCCGGTGTGCGCGACCGCGGAATAGGCGAGCATCCGCTTGACGTCGGTCTGGGTGACGGCGGTGACCGTTCCGACGATCATCGTCAGGATCGCGATCCCCCACAGCACCGGCCGCCACTCGGCGTGCAGTTCGGGTACGCCGACATAGAAGATGCGCAGCAGGGCCCCGAACGCGGCGATCTTGGTGGCTGCGGCCATGAACGCGGTGATCGGCGTCGGCGCACCCTGATAGACGTCGGGAATCCACGAGTGGAACGGCACCGCCCCGACCTTGAACAGCACCCCGACCAGCACCAGACCGGTACCGATCAGCGCAAGTGATGTCTTGCCTGAGCCCGCCGCGATCGCATCGGCGATCCCGCCCAGGCTGAGCGTGCCCGAGTAGCCGTACAGCAGCGCGGCGCCGTACAGGAAGAATGCCGACGAAAATGCCCCGAGCAGAAAGTATTTGAGCGCAGCTTCCTGGGAGAGCAGTCGTCGGCGGCGGGCCAGTCCGCACATCAGGTACAGCGGAAGGGACAGCACCTCGAGCGCGATGAACATGGTGAGCAGGTCGTCGGCCGCCGGGAACAGCAGCATCCCGCCGATCGCGAACAGTGTCAGCGGGAACACCTCGGTCTGCATCACCCCGGCCTTGGCGGCCAGCTTCTCGGCGACACTGCCGACGACCGCGGACGCCTGCGGGGTGAACGCATCCAATCCGCCGGTGCCGCCGTCGGTTTCGGACTCGGTGGGGATGCGGCGTTCGGCGATCAGCAGGATCCCGAGAATGCCGACCAGCAGGATGGTGGCCTGCAGGAACAGCGCAGGCGCGTCGACAGCCACCGCACCGACCACCGCGGTGTGGCCGACGGTTCCGTGCAGCTCGCGGGCCAGCTGCACCACCGCGACGAACGCGGCCGCCAGACCGACCAGGCTGAGCACCACCTGTACGGCGTAGCGACGCTCGCGCGATACGAAGGCCTCCACCAGCACGCCGGCGATGGCCGCCCCGAACACGATCAGCATCGGCGACAGCAGGCCGTATTCGACGCTGGGCGTTGGCATATTCATCGCGCCGGGCCTTCCGCCAGTTTGGGTGTGGGATCGGGCTGGTCGATCGTGGTCAAGGTATGGGTGACGGCCGGATTGATCACGTCCAGGGCCGGTTTCGGATACACACCGAGCACCAGCAGCAGTGCGATCAGCGGCGCAACCACCGCGAGCTCGCGGGGGATCAGGTCGCGCAGCCGGTCGTTGCCCTCGGCGACCGGACCGCCCATCATCCGCTGATACATCCACAGGATGTAGATCGCGGAGAGGACGAGCGCGCTCGACGCGATGACGGCGAACGCCGGGTAGCGCGTGAATGTGCCGATCAGCACCAGGAATTCGCTGATAAATGGCGCCAGACCGGGAAGCGACAGGGTTGCCAACCCGGAGACCAGGAAGGTGCCCGCAAGCACCGGGGCGACCTTCTGCACGCCGCCGTAGGCACTGATCAAGCGAGTTCCCCTGCGCGACACCAGGAACCCGGCGATCAGGAACAGCGCGGCGGTGGAGATGCCGTGGTTGACCATGTACAGCGTCGAACCCGACTGGCCCTGGCTCGTCATCACGAAGATGCCGAGGATGATGAACCCGAAGTGCGAGATCGACGTGTACGCGATGAGCCGCATCACGTCGGTCTGGCCGATCGCCAGAATCGCGCCGTAGACGATGCCGATCACCGCGAGCGTGATGATCAGCGGCCGGAAATACGTTGACGCGTCGGGGAACAACTGCAGGCAGTAGCGCAGCATGCCGAACGTGCCGACCTTGTCCATGATGGCCATCATCAGCACCGCGCTGGCCGGGGTGGCCTCGACGGCGGCGTCGGGCAGCCACCGGTGGAACGGCCACAGCGGCGCCTTGACGGCGAACGCGAACATGAAGCCGAGGAACAGCGCGTTGAGGATCGCCGGGTTGACCCCGAGTTCACCACTGGACACCGCCGCGACGATCGCCCTGAAGTCGAATGTGCCGGACTCGAAGGCGTCGCTTCCCGCGGTGACGACGTACAGGCCGATGACCGCGGCAAGCATGATCAACCCGCCGAAGAGGTTGTACAGCAGGAACTTCACCGCCGCCTTGGACCTGTGTTCACCACCGAACCCACCGATGAGGAAGTACATCGGGATGAGCATCGCCTCGAAGAAGACGTAGAACAGCAGCACATCCAGCGAGATGAGCGACACGATGACCATGCCCTCGACGGCCAGGGTCAGCGCCAGGTAGGTGTGGGTGGAGCGACCCCTCAGGCCGACCTGGTCGTCGGCGTCGTTCCAGCCTGCGACGATCAGCAGTGGTACCAGCACCGCGGTGAGCACGATGAGCGCCAGCGCGATGCCGTCGATGCCGAGGATGTATCCGGTGCCGAAAGACGGTATCCAGGGGTGGGATTCGACGAACTGGTACTGCTCCCCGCCCGGCTGGAAAGCGACCGCGAGCACGACGGCGATAACGAGCACGGCCACCGACACGAGCAGCGCGAACCACTTCGCCAGTGCGCGCCCCGTGGCGGGAACGAGCATCACCAGCGCGGCGCCCAGCATCGGGACCGCCCACAGTATGGTCAGGATTGGCAGCGACGTCACCACAGTTGCACCGCCAGGATCACCGCGACGACCAGCGCCGTGCCCGCCAACATCGACAGCGCGTAGGACCGGGCGAAGCCGGTCTGCAGTCCGCGCAGGCCGTCCGACAGGCGCCCGACCAGCGCGGCCAAACCGTTCGCCGCGCCGTCGATACCCTTGTCGTCCACCCAGATCAGGTCCTTGGTCAGGACTTGGCCCGGCTTCATCAGGAGCTCCTCGTTGATCGCGTCGCCGTAGAGGTCCCGACGGGCGGCCACAGTGAGTGCCGACACATCCTCGGGCGCGGTATCGGGCACCGACCGCTGCGCGTACATCCGGTAGGCGACCAGGATGCCGACCGCGACGACCGAAAGCACGATGACGGTGACCACCCAGGCCGGCACCACGTGGTGCGCTTCGTGTGCTCCGACAACGGGTTCCAGCCAGTGCTCCAGGGTGCCGCTGATCGCCAGCGCTCCACCGGACACCACCGAGCCGACGGCCAGCAGGATCATCGGCCACGTCATCACCCGCGGTGACTCGTGCGGATGGGTGGTGTCCGGCTTCCATCGCTTCTCGCCGAAGAACGTCATCAGCATGACGCGGGTCATGTAGAAGGCGGTGATCCCGGCGCCGAGGATCGCCGCGCCGCCCAGCACGATGCCCTTGGCTCCGCCTGCGCCGAGGGCGGCCTCGATGATGCCGTCCTTGGAGAAGAAGCCCGCCAGCGGCGGTACGCCGATGATCGCGAGATAGCCGAGTCCGAAGGTGGCGAACGTGACCGGCAGCAGCTTGCGGAGGCCGCCGTAGTGGCGCATGTTCACCTCGTCGTCCATCGCGTGCATCACCGAGCCTGCGCCGAGGAACAGGCCGGCCTTGAAGAAGCCGTGGGTCAGCAGGTGCATGATCGCGACCGCGTAACCGGCGGGCCCGAGGCCCGCGGCGAGCACCATGTAGCCGATCTGGCTCATCGTGGACGCGGCGAGTGCCTTCTTGATGTCGTCCTTGGCGCAACCGACGACGGCGCCGAACAACAGCGTGACCGCGCCGACGATGACGACGCCCAGCTGCGCGCCGGGCGC
This sequence comes from uncultured Actinomycetota bacterium, assembly GCA_963713225.1. Lineage (GTDB taxonomy): Bacteria > Actinomycetota > Actinomycetes > Mycobacteriales > Mycobacteriaceae > Mycobacterium. The sequence goes on from CAVQLB010000014.1 coordinate 145,148, forward strand.
GAGATCGAACACCGGACCGGACCGGACGATCAGGTAGACGCCCGCGGTCACCATCGTTGCGGCGTGGATCAGCGCGGAGACCGGGGTGGGGCCCTCCATGGCGTCACCGAGCCAGGACTGCAGCGGCACCTGCGCGGACTTGCCGCAGGCGGCGAGCAGTAGCAGCAGGCCGATGGCGTTGAGCGTGCCCTCGCCCAGTTCCGGTGCGGCGGCGAAGACGCCCTCGAACGAGATCGAACCGATGTAGGCGAACATCACCATCAACGCGACGGCGAGGCCGATGTCGCCGACGCGGTTGACCACGAACGCCTTCTTGGCCGCGGTGGCGGCCGACGGCTTGTGCTGCCAGAACCCGATCAGCAGGTAGGACGCCAGGCCGACGCCTTCCCACCCGACGTAGAGCCCCAGATAGTTGTCGGCGAGGACCAGGAGCAGCATCGCGGACAGGAAGAGGTTCATGTACGCGAAAAACCTGCGGCGCTCGGGATCATCGGCCATGTAGCCGACCGAGTAGATGTGGATCAGCGAGCCAACGCCGGTGATCAGCAGCACGAAACACATCGACAGCTGGTCCAGCTGCAGGCCGAAGTCCACGTGCAGCTCGCCGACCGGCACCCACGAGAACAACTTCTCGTGAATCACCCGCTCCTCGCCGGCCCGGCCGAGCATGCCGACGAACAACACCACCCCGACGACGAATGACGCGATCGAGGCCGCACAGCCCAGCAGGTGGCCCCACGCGTTGGACCGCTTCCCGGCCAGAAGCAGTATCACTGCGCCCGTCAGGGGAAGGTCGATCAGGAGCCAAACCGGAATCGTCATCGAGGCCTTAGTTCTTCAGCAGGTTGGCGTCGTCGACCGAGGCCGAGCGGCGGGTACGGAAGATGGTCATGATGATGGCCAGGCCCACCACCACCTCGCAGGCCGCGACCACCATGGTGAAGAACGCCACCACCTGACCGTCGAGGTGCCCGTGCATGCGGGAGAACGACACGAACGCGAGGTTCGCCGCGTTGAGCATCAGTTCGACACACATGAACATGATGATGGCGTTGCGGCGCAACAGAACTCCTGAGGCGCCGATCGTGAACAAGAGTGCGGACAGGTACAGGTAGTTATCGGGATTCATCGGATGTTCCGTCCTCGCAGGATCGCGCTGACCGACAGTTCGGAGCCCGAACCGTCTGGGAGCCGCGCCTGAACGTCGACGGCGTTGTGCCTGGCGAACACGCCGGGACTCGGCAGCGGAGTCGGGTGACCGCCGGGTTGGAACCGTTCCTCGGCCAGTTCCCGTTGGGTCTTGGCGCGCTCGAAGCGTTCCCGATGCGCCAGCACCATCGCGCCGATGGCGGCGGTGATCAACAACGCGCCGGTCAGTTCGAACGCCCACAGGTAGCGGGTGAAGATGAGCGCCGCCAGACCTTCCACGTTGGAGTTGTTGTTCGCCTCCGGGAGACCCGTGAAGCCGGCCACCGACACGTTGCCGATGCCTGCGATCAACAGCACGCCGAAGCCGACGCCCGCCATGATCGCCGAAATACGTTGGCCGCGAATCGTTTCCACGAGTGATTCCGAAAGGTCGACGCCGATGAGCATCACCACGAACAGGAACAGCATCATCACCGCGCCGGTGTAGACGACCACCTGCACCACACCGAGGAACAATGCCTCCTGCGCGATGTAGAGGACCGCGAGCGAGATCATCGTCGACGCAAGGAAGATGGCCGAGTACACCGCTTTCGGTGCGGCCACCACCCCGACCGCTCCCATCAATGCGACGGCGCCCAGTACCCAGAACACCACCGCCTCGGCTGTCGACGTCACCGCGGTACCTCGGCGGCCCGTTCGGCTTCACGCCATTGATCCACCGGGGTGATGTTGCCCAGGTAGTAGTCCTCGTCGGTGCTACCGGGCTGCATCGCGTGCGGCGGCGCCTCCATGCCGGGCTGCATCGGCGCGAGCAGTTTGTCCTTGCCCCAGATCAAGTCGGCGCGGTTGTCGTCGGCCATCTCGTACTCGTTGGTCATGGTCAACGCCCGGGTGGGACAGGCTTCGATGCACAGGCCGCAGCCGATGCACCGCAGATAGTTGATCTGATACACGCGGCCGTACCGCTCGCCGGGGGAGAAGCGTTCCTGCTCGGTGTTGTTGTCGCCCTCGACGTAGATGGCGTCGGCGGGGCAGGCCCACGCGCACAACTCGCAGCCGATGCACTTCTCCAGCCCGTCGGGATAACGGTTCAGCTGATGACGGCCGTGATAGCGCTTCGCGACCGGGCCGGGCTTCTCCGGGTACTCCTCGGTGATCGGCTTCTTGAACATGGTCCCGAAGGTGACCCCGAAGCCCGCGATGGCGTCGAGAAACTTAGGCATCGGCTCTCTCCTTGGCTGTCTTTGCCGCGGGCAGCGGCGGTACCGGGAAGGCATTGGCATCGGCCGCCTGCTCCGGAATCTTCCGAATGTTTCTGGCCCGCAACGCTCGCCACAGCATGACGGCGAGAATGATCGCCACCACCGCGCTCAGGGTGATGAGCCCGGTGGCCCATGCGGTGTAGCCGTGCATACGCAGGCTGTGCGTGGTGGCCACGATCGCGATCCACACCAGCGACACCGGGATGAGGATCTTCCAGCCCAGCGCCATGAACTGGTCGTAGCGCAGCCGCGGCAGGGTGCCGCGCAGCCAGATGAAGAGGAACAGGAACACCCACACCTTCGCGGTGAACCACAGCAGCGGCCACCAGCCGCTGTTGGCGCCCTCCCACATGCTGATCGGGAACGGGGCGTGCCAGCCACCGAGGAACATCGTGGTGGCCAGCGCCGAGACGGTGGTCATGTTGACGTACTCGGCGAGCATGAACATCGCGAACTTCAGCGACGAGTACTCGGTGTGGAAACCGCCTACCAGTTCCCCCTCGGCCTCGGGCAGATCGAAAGGCGCGCGGTTGGTTTCGCCGACCATCGACGTGACGTAAACCAGGAAGGACGGCAGCAGCAGGAACACGAACCAGGTGCCGTCCTGGGCGGCCACGATGCCGGAGGTGGACATGGTGCCCGCATAGAGGAACACCGCGGCGAACGACAACGCCATCGCGATCTCGTACGAGATCACCTGCGCCGACGACCGCAGCCCGCCGAGCAGCGGATAGGTGGAGCCCGACGCCCAGCCGGCCAGCACGATGCCGTACACGCCGATCGAGGTGACGGCGAGGATGTAGAGCACAGCGACTGCAAGGTCGGTCAGTTGCAGCGGGGTGTGGTGGCCGAATACCGAAACCACCGGCCCCATCGGGATGACGGCGAACGCCATGAACGCCGGGACGGTCGAGATGATCGGCGCGAGCAGGTAGATCGGCTTGTCCACGCCCGAAGGGATGAGGCCTTCCTTGAGGCCGAGCTTGATGCCGTCGACGAGTGACTGCAGCAGCCCCTTCGGGCCGACCCGGTTGGGGCCGAAGCGCATCTGCATCCTGCCGAGCACCTTGCGCTCGATCAGGATGGCCGCCAGCACGGTCAGCAGCAGGAAGACGAAGATGGCGACCGCTTTGATCACGATGAGCCAGATCGGGTCGTGCCCGAATGCCGAGAGGTCCGTCACGATTCCGCCCGCCCGATCGAGACCACGGCTCCCGCGGTCACACCCAGTTGTTGATGTACCGCGGAACCCGGCGAGTTCAGCGGTAGCCAGACCACGCGGTCATCCATGTCGGTGATCTCGAGCGGCAACGTGATCTCACCTCGCTTCGTGGCGACGGTGACCGACTCTCCATCGGCGGAACCGATTTCGGCCGCGGTGGTCGCCGACAGCCGAACGACGGGGGTGCGGGCGGTGCCGGCCAGGTAGGGCTCGCCGTCCTGCATGCGCCCGTTGTCCAAGTTCATCCGCCAGCCCGCAAGGACCGCCTCCCCGGTCCCGGGTTGGGCCGGGCGCCGCCGCGGGCGTTTCCGGTGCGTTCGGCCGCGTGCCGCCCCACCAGCCGAGCCGGGCCAACTCCTCGCCGGCAGCCGCTGCGTTCGGCAGGCCGAGGTCGACGCCGATCTCGTCGGCCAGTGTGTACAGCACTCGCAGATCGGGGGTCGCGTTGCTGGGCAGCGCTTGCTCGAATGGCCGAATCCGGCCTTCCCAGTTGATGAATGAACCGTCCTTCTCGACCACCGGGGCAATCGGGAACACCACGTCGGCCAGGTCGGTGACCGCGCTTTCGCGCAGTTCCAGGCTGACGACGAAGGGCGCGGCCTCGATCGCGGCCAGTGCCGCATCGGGGTCGGGCAGGTCGGCGGGTTCCACGCCGCCGATCAGTAGTGCGGCCAGTTCACCGCCCGCCGCCGCGGAGAGGATGCCCGCGGTGTCCCTGCCGACGCTGTCGGGAACGTCGGAGACGTTCCAGGCGACAGCAGTCTGCTCCCGCGCCGACGCGTCGGCGACCGGGCGCCCGCCCGGAAGCAGGTTCGGCAGCGCGCCGGCTTCCAGCGCGCCGCGGTCTCCGGCACGGCGCGGAACCCAGCCCAGCCGGGCGCCGGTCGCCGCAGCCAACCTGCTTGCCGCCGAGAGTGCTCCTGGCGATGTCGCAAGCCGCTCGCCCACCAGGATGACCGCGCCGGGCTGACTCAGCAGCTCCTCGTCGGCGAGTCCGTCGAGCGCGGCGGCCTCGGCGCCGGGTGCGGTGCGGATGAGCCTGCCGGACATCTTGGTCAGCCCGCGGGTGGCGAACGGGGCGACGGCGAGCACCTGCACCCCGTTCTTGCGGGCCGCCTTGCGCAACCGCAGGAATACGATCGGGGATTCCTCTTCCGGCTCGAGGCCGGCGAGCACGACCGCGGGCGCGTTCTCCAGGTCGGTGTAGCTGACGTTCATCGTCTGCCCGGCGACGTTGCCGGCGAGGAACTCGGCCTCCTCCTCGCTATGTGGCCGGATCCGGAAGTCGATGTCGTTGGTGCCCAAGACTATCCGGGCGAACTTCGAGTACGCGTAGGCGTCCTCGACGGTGCACCGGCCGCCGACCAGCACACCGGCCCGGCCCGCCGCGGCCGCCAGCCCGATTGCGGCCACTCGAAGGGCCTCCGCCCACGAGGCGGACCGCAGCTTGCCGTCGTCTTCGCGGATCTGCGGTGTGGCGATGCGGTCGCCGACCGTGGCGTACGTGAACGCCCAGCGGCCCTTGTCGCAGTTCCACTCCTCGTTGACCTGCGGGTCGTCGCCGGCCAACCGGCGCAACACCTTTCCGCGCCGATGATCGGTGCGCTGGTCGCATCCGCTCGCACAGTGCTCGCAGACGCTGGGGCTTGAGACCAGGTCGAACGGCCGAGCGCGGAACCGGTAGGCGGTACCGGTCAGCGCACCGACCGGGCAGATCTGCACCGTGTTGCCGGAGAAGTACGACGAGAACGGCTCGCCCGGCGCGATGCCGACCTGCTGCAACGCACCGCGTTCCAGCAGCTCGATGAAGGGATCACCCGCGATCTGTTGGGAGAACCGGGTGCAGCGCGCGCACAGCACACACCGCTCCCGGTCCAGGAGCACCTCGGTTGAGATCGGAATCGGTTTGGGGAACGTCCGTTTGACGTCGAGGAAACGGGTCTCGGCGCGGCCGTTCGACATGGCCTGGTTCTGCAGCGGGCACTCGCCGCCCTTGTCGCAGACCGGGCAGTCCAGCGGGTGGTTGATCAGCAGCAGTTCCATCACACCCTGCTGGGCCTTGTCGGCGGACTCCGACGTGTTCTGCGTGCGCACCACCATATCGGGTGTGCAGGTGATGGTGCATGAGGCCATCGGCTTGCGTTGGCCCTCGACCTCGACCAGGCACTGCCTGCAGGCGCCCACCGGGTCGAGCAGCGGGTGGTCGCAGAAGCGTGGGATCTGGATCCCGATCAGCTCCGCGGCGCGAATCACCAAGGTGCCCTTGGGCACACTGATGGGCACGTCGTCGATGGTCAGGTTGACCATCTCCACCGCCTGCGCATCGCGCGCCGGTTCGGTCACCGTCATCAGGCACCCACCCCCTCTGTGGCCATGAGTGTCGAGGCGTGCGGATCGAACGGGCATCCGCCGTCGAGGTGTGCGACGTACTCGTCGCGGAAGAACTTGATCGACGACAGGATGGGACTGGCCGCGCCGTCGCCCAACGCGCAGAACGACTTTCCGAAGATGGTGTCGGAGATGTCCAGCAGTTTCTGGATGTCCTCTTCGGTGCCGCGCCCGGTTTCGAGTCGCTCATAGATCTGGCTGAGCCAGTAGGTGCCCTCCCGGCACGGCGTGCATTTTCCACACGACTCGTGGGCGTAGAACTCCGTCCAGCGGCGCACCGCGCGCACCACGCACGTGGTCTCGTCGAAGATCTGCAGCGCCTTGGTGCCCAACATCGAGCCGACCCCGGCCATACCCTCGTAATCGAGTGGCACATCGAGGTGTTCGTCGGTCAGCAGCGGAGTGGACGAGCCGCCAGGGGTCCAGAACTTCAGCGAATGTCCGGCGCGTATCCCGCCCGCATACTCGAGGAGATCGCGCAGCGTGATGCCGAGCGGTGCCTCGTACTGCCCGGGATTGGTCACATGTCCCGACAACGAATACAACGTGAAGCCGGGGGACTTCTCCGTGCCCATCGACCGGAACCAGTCGATCCCGTTGAGCAGGATCGGCGGCACGCTCGCGATGGATTCGACGTTGTTGACCACCGTCGGGCAGGCATACAGGCCGGCCACCGCCGGGAACGGCGGCCGCAGCCGGGGCTGGCCACGCCTGCCCTCGAGGGAGTCCAGCAGCGCGGTTTCCTCGCCACAGATGTAGGCGCCCGCGCCTGCGTGCACGATCAATTCGAGGTCGAAGCCCGAACCGTTGATGTCGGCGCCCAGGTAGCCGGCTTCGTAGGCCTCGGCGACCGCGGCCTGCAGCCGCCGCAGTACCGGGACCACCTCGCCGCGCACGTAGATGAACGCGTGGTGCGCCCGGATCGCATAGGCGGCGATGATGGCGCCCTCGACCAGGAAGTGCGGCGTCGTCAACATCAGCGGAATGTCTTTGCACGTACCGGGTTCCGACTCGTCGGCGTTGATGACGAGATAGTGCGGCTTGGCGCCTGCGCCCGTGTCGTCCTGCGGGATGAATGACCACTTGGTTCCGGTCGGGAAGCCCGCGCCGCCGCGGCCGCGCAGACCGGCGTCCTTCACCAGCGCGATGACATCGTCGGGAGCCATCGCCAGCGCCTTGTCCAGCGCGCGATACCCGTCGTGACGGCGGTAGGTGTCCATCGACCACGGTTCGGGATCGTCCCAATACCGGCTGAACACGGGGGTCAGGGGAGTAGCAGGTGCCATCAGTCGCGCGAATCCGTTGTGCTCGGGTCGGTTTCGGTGGTGCCGGATTCGGCAGGCACCGTTGCCGACGGGGCGGGTGCCGGTTCTTCCTTGGTGGTCTCGACGGCGTCCGGTTCGGTGCCGCCGGACTTCGGTGGCGTCGCCGTCGCCGCGCCGTTCGGGGGCGGTGGTGCTTCCATGCCGAGTTCGTGGGCAACGCGCAGCCCGGCCAGTGTTGCGGTGGGAATCTGGCCGTCCGCGGTGACCGGTCGGTCGTCGGGCAGGCCCGCAAGGATGCGCGCGGTGTCCCGGAAGCTGCACAGCGGCGCGCCGCGGCTGGGCACCGCAGGTTCGCCCGATCGCAGCGAGTCCACCAGATCCCTTGCCGAGGAGGGCGTTTGGTTGTCGTAGAACTCCCAGTTGACCATGATGACGGGCGCGTAGTCGCATGCGGCGTTGCACTCGATGTGTTCGAGGGTGACCCGGCCGTCGTCGGTGGTCTCCCCGGCGTGCACCCCCAGGTACTCCTGCAGGTCGTCGAGGATGGCGTCGCCACCCATGATCGCGCAGAGCGTGTTCGTGCAGACGCCGACCAGATACTCGCCGGTGGGGGTGCGCCGGTACATCGAGTAGAACGTGGCGACCGCGGTCACCTCCGCTTGGGTCAGGTCGAGCTGGGCGGCACAGAACGCGAGCCCCGCCTTGGTGAGATAGCCGTCTTCGGACTGCACCAGGTGTAGCAGCGGCAGCAGCGCCGACCTCGACCGCGGATAGCGGGCGATGATGTCGCGGGCACTCGCCGCGAGGCGGGATGTCACGTCGGCCGGGTAGGAGCCCTCGCCGGCGATCGGCGGGCCGGGTTCGTCGGGCCGCTGACCCAGCTCGATGAACACCGGTGAACCGTTGGGCGACGTCATCTGTCAACGCCTCCCATCACCGGGTCGATGGACGCGACCGCGGAGATGGCGTCGGCGACCATGCCGCCCTCGCACATGGCGGCCACCGCCTGCAGGTTCGTGAACGACGGGTCGCGGTAGTGCGCCCGGTAGGGCCGGGTGCCGCCGTCGGAGACCATGTGCACGCCGAGCTCGCCGCGCGGTGACTCCACCGCGACGTAAACCTGTCCGGGCGGCACCCGGATGCCCTCGGTGACGAGTTTGAAGTGGTGGATCAACCCCTCCATCGAGTGGCCCATGATCTTCGCGATGTGCTCGGGCGAGTTGCCCAGCCCGTCGGGCCCCAGCTTCAGGTCGGCGGGCCAGGCCAGCTTCTTGTCCTCGATGTTCACGGGTCCGCCGGCCGGCCCCTCGAGCCTCTCGACGCACTGCTCGATGATCTTCAGCGACTCGTGCATCTCCTTGACCCTGATCAGGTACCGGCCGTAGGCGTCGCAGCCGTCGTCGGTGATGACGTCGAAGTCGTAGGTCTCGTACCCGCAGTACGGCTGTGACTTGCGCAGGTCGTGGGGGAGGCCGGTGGAACGCAGACACGGGCCGGTGATGCCGAGTGCCATGCACCCGGCCAGGTCCAGGTAGCCGATGCCCTGGGTGCGGGCCTTCCAGATGTAGTTCTCGCTGAGCAGGTCTTCGAGGTCCTTCAACCGCTTCGGCATCAGCGTGAGCATGTCGCGGATCTGCGGGATGCCTTCGTCGGGCAGGTCCATCGCCACCCCGCCGGGCCGGATGTAGGCGTTGTTCATCCGCAGCCCGGTGATCGTCTCGAAGATCGACAAGATCTGCTCGCGCTCGCGGAACCCGTAGAACATCGCGCCCATGGAGCCCAGCTCCATCCCACCGGTGGCCAGCGCGACCAGGTGCGACGAGATGCGGTTGAGCTCCATCATCATCACGCGGATGACGCTGGCGCGTTCGGGGATGTCGTCGGTGACACCGAGGAGTTTCTCAACACCGAGGCAGTACACCGTTTCGTTGAAAAGCGGTGAGAGATAATCCATTCGGGTCACGAAGGTGACGCCCTGGGTCCAGGTGCGGTACTCCAGGTTCTTCTCGATGCCGGTGTGCAGGTAGCCGATGCCACAGCGCGCCTCGGTGATCGTCTCGCCCTCGATCTCGAGGATGAGCCGCAGCACGCCGTGCGTCGACGGGTGCTGTGGGCCCATGTTGACCACGATCCGTTCGCCGGGCTGAGCCTCGGCGGCGGCAGTGACCACCTCGTCCCAGTCCTCGCCGCCGACGACGACGACGGTGTCTGATCCCCCGCTCTCCGGCGGGGTCGTTGGCGTGCCCATCAGCTGTATGCCCTCCGCTCGTCGGGCGGTGGGATCTCGGCGCCGTGGTACTCCACCGGGATGCCGCCCAACGGGTAGTCCTTGCGTTGCGGGTGCCCGACCCAGTCGTCGGGCATTTCGATACGGGTCAGCGCCGGATGGCCGTCGAAGATGATCCCGAAGAAGTCGTAGGTCTCCCGTTCGTGCCAGTCGGTGGTCGGGTAGACGGTGAACAGCGACGGAATGTGCGGATCGGCGTCCGGTGCCGTCACCTCCACCTGGATGCGCCGGTTGTGGGTGATCGACAACAGCGGATACACCGCGTGCAGTTCGCGGCCGCTGTCCTGCGGGTAGTGCACGCCGCTGACGCCGAGGCAGAGCTCGAACCGCAGGGCGGCGTCGTCCCGCAGCGCTTGCATGACCGCGGGAAGGCGCTCGCGACGCACCTCCAAGGTCAGCTGGTCCCGGTAGACCACCACCCGCTCGATCGCCGCGGTGAAGGCCTCCTCGCCGAGCGTGGCGGTGAGGGTGTCGACGACCTCGTCGAAGTAGCCGCCGTACGGGCGGGGCGAGCTGCCGGGCATGGCCACGTCGCGGACCAGCCGCCCGTAGCCGGAGGTATCGCCGGTGCCCTCGGGGCCGAACATGCCGCGGCGGACGCCGACCACTTCCTGGTTTTCCTGGTTTCTGTTGGCGTCGGATGGGCCGGTCACCGCAAGAGTCCCTTGAGCTCGATGGTCGGGGTCACCGCGAGCGCGGCCTTTTCGGCTTCGCGGACCGCCTCCTCGCGGTTGACGCCCAGCGGCATCTCCTGGATCTTGTCGTGCAGCTTCAGGATCGCGTGCAGCAGCATCTCCGGCCGGGGCGGGCATCCGGGCAGGTAGATGTCGACCGGAACGATATGGTCAACGCCCTGGACGATGGCGTAGTTGTTGAACATCCCGCCCGACGATGCGCACACGCCCATCGACAGCACCCACTTGGGCTCGGCCATCTGGTCGTAGACCTGCCGCAGCACCGGGGCCATCTTCTGGCTGACCCGTCCGGCCACGATCATCAGATCGGCCTGCCGTGGTGTCGCCGAGAACCGCTCCATGCCGAACCGCGAGATATCGAACCGCGGGCCTGCCGTGGACATCATCTCGATGGCGCAGCATGCCAGGCCGAACGTCGCGGGCCACAGCGAGCCCTTGCGGACGTAGCCCGCCAGTTTCTCGACGGTCGTCAGCAGGATGCCGCTTGGCAGCTTTTCCTCTAGTCCCAACTCAGGCCTCCCCGCCGCCAGACGTACGCGTAGGCCACGAACACGGTGGCCATGAACAACAGCATCTCGACCAGCGCGAACAGCCCGAGGCTGTCAAAGGCGACGGCCCAGGGGTACAGGAACACGATCTCGATGTCGAACACGATGAACAGCATCGCGGTCACGTAGTACTTCATCGGGAACCGCTGGCCGGCCGCGGCCGGATTGGCCATCTCGGGCATCGGCTCGATGCCGCACTCGTAGGCCTCCAGCTTGGACCGGTTGAAGCGCCTCGGGCCGCCAAGCAGCGCAGCGGCTACCGAGAACACGGCAAACCCGGCGGCGACCGCGCCGAGCACCAGGATGGGTAGATACAGGTTCATGCAGTTGTGACCGCTCCCTCGTGGGCTTTCCGATGTGAGCTGACCCACAGCCTAGCGATGTTTTAAATGCCTGCCACAACTCGGGGTTAATATCGTGTTCTGCGGCGAGCCGCTGGCTTTGCCGTGCCACGAAGAGCCAACGGCGGCAGCATAATTGGCCAAGCAGCTATTGCACGGGTGCCCGCAGCAGCGACACCACGGCCTCGCCCAAACGGATCGGGTCGATCGGGTGCGGAACGGCGGCCTCGGCGCGGGACCAGCGCGCCAGCCAGGCGTCGTCCCTGCGGCCGGTGAGGACCAGGATCGGCGGGCAGTGGTCGAGCTCGTCCTTGAGCTGCTTGGCAATGCCCATGCCGCCGACGGGGGTGGCCTCGCCGTCGAGAATGACCAGATCGAATCCGCCTGCATCCATCTGGGTGATCACCATCGGGCCGGTGGCCACCTCGAGATAGCTCAGCTCGGGCAGGTCCGGATGCACGCGCTTGCCCAATGCCAGCTGGACCTGCTCGCGAGTCCTCGGGTTGTCGCTGTAGACGAGGATTCGCAGCGGCCGAGATGATTCGGGCATGCGCCAGATGCTAAACCACCGCGAAGCGCTAAGCCCCGGCGCGGCGGAACACCACGTCGGCGGTGAGTGCGGTGGCGTCGCGGACCATCCCGACCAGATTGCCGTCGACCCCGAAGTCCTTGCGGTTGATGTCGGCCGAAGCGGTGACGCGCACCGCGCCGTCATCGAGTACGGCGACTTTCGCCGTGAGGGGCAGGGGGGCGGTGGTGCCTTTGACGGTGAGATTTGCCCGGAGGTTGACGGTGTCGCCGCCGATGCCTTCCGCGCCGGTGACGACGACGCTGATGTCGGGGTACTTCTCGACGTCGAAGAAATTCGGTGCGCGCAGATCCTTGTCCCGCTTCTTGAGTTTGGTGTCGAGCGACGCTGCCTTGATATCCACGCGTCCGAAAAGCTTTTGGGCACCCGTGATTTGCCCATCGCCGCTGATGTCGCGGAAGCGGCCCTTCACGGGTACGAGTCCGTACATCGATCTGGTCTTGAAGCCGACGGTGGAGCTCTCTGGCACCAGATTCCAGACTCCGACCGAGGTGGCGTTGCCGAGGAGTTCTTGCAGGTTGGTCATAGGATTGGCTCCAATTCTGCTGGGTCGAAGTATTCGTCGATTCGGTTGATCAAGCCGTTGGCTCCCAACTTGATAACGAGACAGACCCGCAAAGAGATCGATCCGCCGTTGCGGCCGGTGGCGTGCAGGACGTGCTGCTGGACGAATCCGCCGTCGAAGAACTGCCGGTCGAGGATCTCGTAGCAGCGCTCGGTGGTGGTGTCCATGAACCACGCGATGACCCGCAAGGCCCGTTTCTTCGCTTGGTCCTCTGGCTGCGCGGACTTCCAGACCAGCACGTCGTCATCCCAGAGGTCCTCGACCGCCGCAGGGCTCCCCGCTTTCGATGGCGGCGAACAGCCGGTCTGCGACGTCGGCGACGACGTCGGCGGTCACTGTGGGCATCTCACTCTCCTTGCTCTGTAGTTGACCTCAAGTTCGGTTGAGGTAGAACACTGGACCCCATGGATACGACACCCGCCATTTCCCGATTCGATGAGTTCTACCGATCGACTACCCCGCCATGGGTGATCGGCGAACCGCAGCCCGCGATCGTCGAGCTCGAGCGTGCCGGGCTGATCCGGGGCAAGGTGCTCGACGTCGGCTGCGGTACGGGCGAGCACACGATCCTGCTGACCCGGCTCGGCTACGACGTGCTCGGCGTCGACTTCGCACCACAGGCGGTCGAGCAGGCAGGCCGGAATGCCGAGGCCAAGAATGTCGAGGCGCGGTTCGACGTCGCCGACGCGATGAATCTGGGAGACCAGCCCCGCTGCGACACGATCGTCGACAGCGCGCTGTTCCACATCTTCGATGACACCGACCGGCCGAAGTACGTCGCCAGCCTGCACGGCGCATGCCGGCCGGGCGGCATCGTGCACGTACTGGCGCTCTCCGACGCAGGCCGTGGATTCGGGCCCGAGGTCAGCGACGAGGTCATCCGGGAGGCGTTCGCCGACGGGTGGGTGCTGGAGTCGCTGGAGGCGACGACCTACCGCGGCGTCGTCACCGAGGTACACGCCGGCGCGCTCGACCTGCCGGTCGGCACCCGCGTCGATGAGCCGGCGTGGCTCGCCAGGGCTCGAAGGGTGTGACCCCGACACAGAATTCACTTTCCCTCGTCATATCCCGGGTGGGCGATCGCAAGCCGGTGGCGGACGAGTGTGCGTAGGCACGGCAGCACCTCGCCTGCCCTGCCGTCGAGCTCGCCTGCCCGGATGGCGGCAGCCAGTTGCGTTTCGTCGGCGTACCCCAACTCGTCCAGTGCGCCGCTGACCTCGCCCGCGGTCGCGTCGAGCAGTTCGCGCTCGACGGTGCGCAGCACATTCGCGGCGACCCGGGCGTGGAAGGCGACCTGCCCATCGGTCGCGGCCCGCACGTCGGAGTCGAGGAAGTCGGCAACCGCGGCGACGAGTTCGGCGGCAGTCGGCCGCCCGTACATCGAGCTCATCTGGGACCCTCAGTCATTTCTGCTCCTCACGTGCGCGCCACCTTCCAGCAGATCCAGCACATCCCACTCGGTTTCGCTGACTCGCCGCCCGATCGCCGCCAGCTCGACCGACGGCGTCTGCCCGGACAGGTGACGTTCGGCCTGAAAGCGGCAGATGACGCCCCAGCGCAACGTGGCCACCGTCAGCCACCACCGGAACGCATCCCGGTCGACAGGGGTGTCCGCGGCCTCCTCGTAGGCGGACAGGAAGTCCTCGACGCTGCCGAGCCCGCCCGCGCCGAGCGTCTCGGCCGCACCGAACCGCCAGGCGCGGATGCAGAACCAGGCCAGGTCCTCGTAGACCTCGCCGATGTGGACGAGTTCCCAGTCCAGCACGGCGGCCAGGCCGGACTCGTCGACGATCAGGTTGCCCATCCGGAAATCGCCGTGCACGAGCCTAGGCGGCGTCGGCGGTGGCCGGTGGGCCGCCAACCAGCGGAACGCCCACTCGAACGTCGCCGTGGTGTCGCCCATCTCGTCGAGCCGGTCGCGCCACTCGGCCAGTTGTTCGGTCTGTGCCAGGCCGATCCCGTCCGGATCGGCGCGGTGGATGGCGGCCAGCGCCTGGGCGCACTGCCGCAGCAGCCGCTCACGGCCGGCATCGTCGAGGGCGCGATGGATCCGCCTGACGATCGTCTCGCCGCCGATCAAATTGCAGATCAGGTACGGATTGCCCAGCGCGACAGGCGAATTGTCGGCTGCGAGGATGTGGGGGACGGGTGCTCCTGCGGCCGATGCGCGTTGTTGCGCGCTCGCCTCCAGTTCCATGGCCGCATGCACGTCGTCGGGCGGGCCGGTGCGCAGGATCAGCGCCTGCCGGCTGTGCTCACCGACTGCGTCGAACGCCCACGTGGTGCGGCTCGCCCCGCCGGTCATGGTGTGCAGGTTCTCGATGCTCACCTCGCCGATCACCGGCGACAGGACTGCGCCGAGCGCAATGCTGAGATCGGTCACTTGCGCCCAAAACCGAAGAGACGCTGGGCCACCCGGCGGATCTGGATCTCCTCGGCGCCCTCGGTGATGCGGTAGCGCCGGTGATGACGGTAGATGTGCTCGAACGGCTCATGCCTGCTGTAGCCGACGCCGCCGAACACCTGCATCGCCCGGTCGGCTGCCTCGCACACCAGCCGGTTGGCGCGGTAGTTGGCCATCGAGACCTTGTCCGACACCTCCATGTGGTGGTTACCGTCGAGGTGAGTGGCGGCGTAATACACCAGCAGCCGCACCATTTGGGCCTCGGTCTGCAACTCCACCAGCGGCCACTGCACCGCCTGGTTCACCGCCAGCGGCTTGCCGAACACCGTCCGGTCGTTCGCATAGCCGACGGCGCGGTCGATGCAGTACTGCGCCGCACCGAGGCTGCTGGCGGCCTGCCGAATCCTGTTCTCGTGCAGGAACGTCTGGCCGACCTCCAGGCCGCGGTCCACCTCGCCGAGCACGGCGTCGGCGGGTACGCGGACGTCCTTGAGTTCGACCTCCCCGTGGTCGGTGGGCATGTTGAACGTCCACCAGTAGTACGGCACGGTGAATCCGGGCGTGTCCGTCGGCACCAGAAACGCGGAGATGCCGCGGGCCTGGCCCGGCTCTCCCGACGTACGCGCGAAGATCAGGTCGTGGGTCGCGCGGTGCACCCCGGTGTTGAACCGCTTGGCGCCGTTGATGACCCAGCCGTCGCCATCGGCCTCGGCGCGGGTCTCCAGCCAGGTGGCGTCGGAGCCGTGGTTCGGCTCGGTCAGCCCGAACGCCATCGACCGCTCCCCGGTGATCAGCGCCTCGGTCCACTCCTGCTTCTGCGTCTCCGTGCCGAACCGGTCCATCATGATGACCTGCGGGAAGTTGCCGACGATCGACGACTCGTCCTGCAGGTCGTTGTGCAGCCCGAGGCCCTTGTGGGCCAGGTGTTCCCGAATCACCGCCATGTCGATGTTGGTGCCGTCGCGGCCGCCGAACCGCGAAGGCAGCCCGTAGCGCAGCCAGCCCGCCTTATCGGCGCGCCTGCGCATCTCGCCGAGCAGGTCCTCCCACTCCCGCCGCGGGATTCCCCCGTTGTCCCAATCGGTGCGGGCGTTCTCGCGGCGCTGGTCGAAGTACTGGATGTGCTCGCGCTCCAGCGGCTTGATCTCAGCCTCGATGAACGCATCCATCTCGGTGAGCAGGCCCGGAAGGTGCTCGGGCAGAGCGAAATCCACAGTGATCTCCTTGATCGTCAGAACCCGTACAAGGTCTTCTTCCAGATGGTCGACAGCGTCGCGATGGCATCCTTGTCGCCGATCTCGAGCCCGAGGCCGGACCGGCCGACGAAGACCGTGGTGAAGTTCTCGAACAGCAGCGCGATCGCGGCGGCGGTGTGCTCGGGGTCGAGCTCCGCGCCGTGGCCCTGTTCCTGCGCCCGGCGCACGGATGCCGCGACGATGTCCATGCCGAAGCGCCGGAACTCGTTCTGCACGTCGGCGAATCGCTGTTGCGTCGCGGCGAGCTGGGCGACGGCGATCATGATCCCGATGTTCTGCTTGAACATGTTCCAGTAGCCGGTGACCACCGAGGTGAAGAACTCGCTGTCGTCCGGCGAGTCCGGCAGTCGCACGCTCAGCCCTGACGGCGTGACGATGTCGCGCAGGAAGGACTCGGCCAGTGCGGCAAGCAGGTCCTCCTTGTCGGTGAAGTAGCGGTAGAACGCCGCCGGTGACTTGCCCGCCGCCGACGTGATGTCGGCCAGCGTGGTGCCGTGAAAGCCGCGCTCGGCGAACAGCTTCCTGGCGGCCTGCTCGATGGCGTGCCGGGTTTGGCGGCCCTTGGGTGTGAGTGTCTGGACGGGCACGGGCTACTCGGCGAGAAGCCGGTCACCGGCTCGGAGCAACGAGCTGGGGAGATCATGGCCGACGACACGCTGCGCTACGTCTGCTGCAGAGATCGCGGCGTCCAGGTCGACATCGACGTGAATCCCGCTGTCCCGCAGGAGATAGACCAGGTCCTCGGTGGCGATATTGCCGCTCGCGCCCGGCGCGAAGGGGCAGCCGCCGAGGCCGCCCGCGGACGCATCGAGCCGCGTGATGCCGGCGGTCACCGCAGCATAGGCACTGGCAAGGCCGGCGCCGCGGGTGTTGTGGAAGTGTGCGCCGAGCGGGATGTCGCCGATGAGCGGCCGAACCTGGGCGACAAGGTCGCTGACGCGTCGTGGCGTTGTGGTGCCGATGGTATCGGCGATTGCCAGCCGGTCGACGCCGCTGTCACGGGCCACGTTCACGATGTCGAGAACCCGCTGCGGCGGCGTTGGGCCGTCGAACGGGCAGTCCCATGCGGTGGCGACGATGACCTCCACCGAAGCCCCGCTGTCGTGTGCAATGGCGATTATCTCGGGGATCAGTTCTGTCGACTCGGCAGTGGAGCGTCCGACATTCGACCGGCTGTGGCCGTCAGCCGCCGACACGACGTATTCGATGGAATGCAGGCCGGCCGCGATCGCCCGCTTCGCCCCGTTCGGACTCGCGACGAGAGCGGAGAATTCGATGTTGTCGAAGTTCGCGAGTTCGGCGGCGAGTTCGGCGGCATCGGCGAGGGCGGGCACTTTCGACGGGGAGACGAATGCCGTCGCCTCCATCTCCCGCACACCGGTGGCGGCGACGGCGGCGAGCAGTTCGAGCTTGGCGGCCAACGGGATCGGATCTTCGATCTGCAAACCGTCACGCAGCGAGACATCGCGAATGTCGACATGAGTCGGTAGCTCGTTCATATCACGCCCTCCTCTCTCAACGCGTCCAACTCGGCGTCGGTCCTGCCGAGCAGGTCGCGGTACACCTCGTCGTTGTGCTGGCCCGGCTTCGCCGAACCGGCGAAGCGGATGGTTCCCGGACTCTCCGAAAGCACCGGCACCACACCGGGACCCAGCACAGTACGGCCGATCCGCTCGTCGAAATGGTCGGCAAGCATGCCGCGGGATCGCAGCTGGGGGTCGGTGACCACCTCGGCGACGGTGTTGATCGGCCCGCTGATCACCCCGGCCTGCGACAGGGTGGAGATGATGTCGTCCGGGCTGCGTTCGGAAGCCCAGTCACCGATGATCTTGTCCAGCTCGTCTTGATTGCGGCCGCGGGCAACGTGATTGGCGAACCGGTCATCGGTGGCCAGCTCGGGTTGGCCCATCGCCGCGCACAACCGCCGGAACACGGTGTCCTGGTTGGCGGCGATGACCACCCAGCTGCCGTCGGCGGTGGGGTAGATGTTCGACGGGGCGATGCCCTCGAGGCGAGTGCCCGAAGGGCCGCGCACAACACCGCCGACGTCGTAGTCGGGAATGGTCGATTCCTGGACGGCCAGACAGGATTCCGTCAGCGCAGCGTCGACCACCTGCCCTTCGCCGGTGACCGTACGGCGGTACAGCGCGGCCATCGCGCCCTGCGCGGCGAACATGCCCGCAAGGCTGTCGCCGAGGGAGAGCGCGAGCCGGGGCGGGGGACCGCCGGGAAAGCCGTTCATATGGCGAAGTCCGCTGGCCGCCTCGGCGACCGAGGCGTATCCCGCCTTATGAGCCTCCGGACCGGTCTGGCCGTAGCCGGACACCCTGACCAGGATGATGCCCTTGTTGCGGGCCTTCAGCTCGTCGTAGCCCAGGTCCCACTTCTCCAGCGTCCCTGGCCGGAAGTTCTCGACGATGATGTCGGCGCGCTCGACGAGATCGAGGAAGAGGTCGCGGCCCGCGGTTTCGCGGAGGTTGAGCGTGACGGCTTTCTTGTTGCGGGCGTGCACCGTCCAGAAGAAGTGGTGGCCGTCGAGTTCGGCCTGTCCCCAGGTGCGCAGCGGGTCGGGAGCTCCCGGCGGTTCGACCTTGATGACCTCGGCGCCCATGTCGCCGAGCAGCCGGCCGGCGAACGGCCCCGAGATCAGCGTGCCGACCTCGATGACGCGGATGCCGTCCAGGGGACCGGTTGTCATTGGGAGAACCCGTGCCGGTGCAGCCAGTCCGTGCAGATGCCGACCGCTTCGCGCCGGGGGTCGCGCTGATCCGGCCCCGAGTAGTAGTGGTTGGCACCTTCGATCTCGTACATCTCCTTGTCAGGATGCCCGATCGCCTCGAACAGCCGGTGGGTATGGCTGGGTGTGCAGGCGTCATCTGCGCGGTTGCCGATCACCAGCGCAGGCACCGCGATGTCGGCGCCGCACGTGACCGCGTCGCCGTTGGCGTCGTCGTAGCTCCATTGGGAGAGCCAGCTGCGCAGCGTGCAGAACCTGGCCAGTCCGACGGGCCCGTTGTTCACCACTTGAGGATCGCCCAGGTAGGTGGTTCGCGGGGCGCGATCGTTCGGGTCGACGGTCGGGTCCAGCCAGCGGGGGTCGGCCATCGTGCCGTGCACGACGAACGCGAACTCGTCCTCGGGCCTGCCCGCGGCCTTGAGTTCGGCGAGTTTGTCCTTGACCCACTGGGTGATTCGCCGGTTGCGCGCGATCTGCGCCTCGCGATAGCGCTCCAGGAACTCCTGGGTGTATGGCGGCTGATTGGGGTTGTCGGGGTTATAGAGATCCAGCTCGGGATCGCGTTTGGACGGGTCGGACTCGTCGACGATGGAGGCGTCCATCCACTCGGTGAGGGTGCCGTGGCGGCTGATGTGCGCGGCCAGCATCATGATGCCGTCGGCGGGGATCAGGCCCAGCTTCGTCAGGTCGGGCCCGTCGCCGGATGGACTGGCCGTCACGGTCGGATTCTGCGCCTGCTGCTGGTAGAAGGCCGACAGCGAGCCGCCGCCGCTCCAGCCGGCCAGCACCACCTTCTCGTAGCCGAGCCGATTCTTGGCGTCCTTGATGCACTCGCCGAGATCCTCGACGACCTTCTCCATCAACAGCGCGGAGTCGGTGCCGCGGAACCGGCTGTTGCAGTAGATGACGTGGTGGCCCGCGTGGGCCAGCGCATTGATCATCGGCAGGTAGGCGCCACCCCCGATGGGGTGCATGAACACCAGCACCGTGTCTGATGGCTTGTCCTTCGGCTTCAGCAGATAGCTTTCCAGCACCACCAGCTCGGCGACACCGCCGTAGACGTCGCGAACACCCGAATTATTCTGGAACACAACCAGATAGGGAACTCTGTCGTAGGCGTACTTCACAGCTGTTGTCATCAGTGTTGCCCCAGATCGTTGGCAAGAACCTCGGCCGACGGAACCAGCCTGCGGCGAGTGTCGACGGCGATCACCGACCAGTCGACCTTGTCGTACTCGTCGAACTTCCGGCGGGCCCGTTCGCGCGCCTTCTCTGGCGCACCGTGGTGAACGCCTTGCGGCGCATGCGAAATCAGGCCGGGCGGCATCGGGATGCCGTAGAGCGACCCGCCGTGGAAGAACGCGATTTCGTCGTAGTCGACGTTGCGGTGATACCACGGTGTGCGCTCGGTGCCCGGAACGCCCTCTGCGGGCTTGGGCAGGAAATTCATCACGTAGACGCCGGTGGCCTGCATGAACAGGTGCACCGTCGGCGGCAGGTGCACGCTGTCGGAGGTGACGACGTTGTAGTCGGCGATGTTGAACGTGAACGCGAAATTGTCGCCGCGCCAGCCCTCCACGTCGATCGGATGATGTTGGTAGAACAGAGAAGTCGTCCCAACGCCGTCTACAGGGGAGTGGATCAGCCGGACCTCGTACTCATCGCCGCCGCCCGGCGGGGGATCGTCGATGGGCGCGGGTTCGGGAATCACGGCCTGCGACGGGTCGAACGGGAAGTGCCTGCCGAGCGCCCCGGGCGGCGGCACCCGGAACTCGTCGGTGGCCTGGATCATCAGCAGGGTGGACTCCGAATCCGGCACCTGGCGGAAGGTGCAGGCCTTCGGGATGTACACCCAGTCGCCCTCGCTGTAGCGCAGCGGGCCGAACTCCGTCTCCAGCAGGCCTGCGCCCTTGTGCACGAACGACAGCAGATCCCCGTCGACATAGCGGACGAAGAACGGCATCGGCTCGCTGCGCCGCGACAGCAGCACCTGGCAGTCGGCGTTGGAGAACAGCAGCATGGGCCCGCCCGCCGCATCGGTGGCGTCGCTGGGCTTGAGCTGGTCGGCCAGCACGTCCACCGGCCGCAGTGGGCCGGCGCTTCGATAGGCGGTCGGATCGTTTCGCCGGTAGATGTTGGCGGTGCGGCCGGTGAATCCGCCGCGGCCGAGCTCGTCGTCCTTCAGGCCGCCCAGGTCGGCGTGCAACCGCCGCGGGGTGGTGCCTTTTCGCAGGTGAACGAACGATTCCATGGTGGCTCCAATGGGCTTCTACAGCGGGTGCAGGAAGAAAAGTAAAACTGACTTTACTTTTTACCGGGAGGCGGCGTCAACGGCTCAGTCGGTCAAATCGACCCGGATCGTGAGCAGGTTCGTGCCGAACGTGCGCACCCCGAAGCTGTTGAGCTGTGGCAGCGAGCGCAGCCGTTCGTGCGGGTCGTCGCCGGGCACCAGGTGCGCGGTGCCGTTGTGCCAGCGCCCGCGCAGTCTGACCCGGACGTTGGGGTTGGCCTTGATGTTGCGCACGTACTGCGATTTCTCGCCGAACTCCGATACGAACCAGAATTCGTCGCCCACGCGGCTGCCGCCCAGCGGCGTGCGCCGCGGCTGGCCCGATTTCCGTCCGGTCGTCTCCAGCAGGGTCTGGATCGGCATTCGTCGCATCAGCGGGTTGGCCACCCGCCTCTGGAGCAGGTTGGTGATGCGGTCGCGAAGGTCGTTGGCCATCGGGACTCCTTTCCTCACACCATTGCGGTCCGCGGGACATCCATTCCCAGTATCAGCGCGCCTGCGAGCTCGCGGCTCGTGTCGTAGTCGAACACCACATGACCGGCCAGCACGTCGACGTCGCGCTTGATCCGCTGCAGCGGGTTGTCCAGGAAGTGGGCGCTGGCGCCGGACGCCCCGAGCAGCCGGCCGATCAGTGCTCGTGACTCGTGCACGATGTGGGCGGCCGCCAGCCGGGCCTCACCTCGGACCTCCCTGGGCACGGGGTCGCCGGCGGCAACGATGGTTTCGAGCTGCCCGACGGTGTCGGCCAGCAGTCCGCGGAGTGCCCGCAGCCGCACTCGCGCCTCACCGATGTGGGCCTGCGCGATGGGCTTGTCCTTCTGGGTGATGCCCTCGTAGGCGAGCACGCGTTTCGACAGCCGCTCGGTGTAGATGTCGGCGGCCCGCTCGGCGCTGCCGAGTGCCGGCATGGCCGCCAACAGAGCCAGCGCAGGCACCATCGGCCAGCGATACGTATCGGCGCCGTGCAGGGCGGCACCCGGCGCGGTGCCCTTGTAGATGTCGGAAACCCGCACCAGCCGATGAGCAGGCACGAAGACGTCGGTGATGACGACATCGTTGGAGCCGGTGGCGCACATGCCGTCGGTGTGCCATACGTCCTCGATGTGGGCGTCGCTGATCGGCAGCAGCGCCAGCGCCGGATAGATGCGATCGTCAGGCCCGCACAGGGCGCCGACGATGATCCAGTTGCCGTCCATCACGCCGGTGGCCCACGACCACCGCCCAGACAGCCGGATGCCGCCGTCTGCGGCCACGCCGCGGCCAGTGGGCGCCAGGGGAGCGGGCGCCAGGAACGGCCGCGTCGCGAAGGCCTCTTCCTGGGCCTGCTCGCCGAACAGCGCCATCATCCAGTTGTGCAGGGTGTAGAAGCCCAGGGTCCAGGCACTGGACGCGCATCCGTGCGCCATCCGGCGGACCGGATCCAGAATCGCGGGCCACGGCGCCTGAATGCCGCCGTAGCGCGCGGGGACGAGCAGTTCGGCGAACTCCGATGCGATGAAGTCGTCGACGGTGGCGGCGGGCAGCCTGCGCAGTTCTTCGGCCTCCTGCGCGCGCTCTGCCAGCTTTTCGACGAACTCGGGGCTGATGTCCGGCGAGGTCGCCGGAACAGCGGTCATAGCGGCGAACGTACCATACTTTTAGGTATGGAAGCTCTGGGTCAGCGCGCCAGCATGAGGTCGATGAAGCGCTCCCGGCGGGCCACGCCGTGGGCGTTCGGCGACTGTCCGGAGAGATGCAGAAACCCGATTCCGGCGGCGAAGGTGGCGTTGGCACGCAGATCGGCGTCCTCGCCGTCGAACCCGTAGTCCAGAAATGCCCGGCGTACGGCGTCAAGAATCCGTTGGTCGGCGGCTCGGACGCTGGCGGCGACGGCGTCGTCGGTTCTGGCCCACTCGCGCATGGCCCGTTCCAGCGTCCAGTGCCGGGCGCCCAACAACGCCGACATCATTTGCGAGAGTCGTTCTCGGGGTGGGAATCGAGCCATCTCGCCGAAATGGCTGCGGTCGTCGTCGCGCAATTCGCCCCACGCGTCTATCAGCGTTGCCCGATACCCCGCGATATCGGTGAAATGCCAGTAGAAGCTGCCTTTCGTCACCGCAAGGCGGTCGCACAACCGATCGATCTTGAGCGCGGTGATGCCCTCCTCGGCAAGGATCGCGAAGCCGGCCTGGACCCAGTCGTCGACAGTTAACCGGCTGGTGGCGGCATCCGAGCGATCGGTGGCCATGAGCGCTCACCCTACGGCGGATCGGGCGCACGCATTTGCGTCCGCGGACAGGATCCTATTGACGCCTGCGTGTGCCTTTTTTCGATTACGAATGTGTCATGCATTGACTGCCGGACTTTCTCGCGTCCTGGTCACGTGTTTTACTCGACACCGCACACTGAAATTTCTCGGTCCTCTCCCAGACTTTGTGGAGCGGGCGCGACATCGCTACCAGGCGACTACCGAAAGATGGATGGACTGCAGTTATGACGTTCGTTGAGAAAATCCGAGGCCATTGGGCGCGCAGGATCACTGTTGCCGCGTTAGCGGCGGTCCTGCTACCAGGGATCATCGGCTTCGCGGGAGGATCTGCGACGGCGGGCGCTTTTTCCGGCCAGGTCTGCCCGTCGAATACCTGATGGTTCCGTCACCGTCGATGGGCCGAGACATCAAGATCCAGTTCCAGAAGGGCACCGGGTCACACGCGGTGTACCTGCTCGACGGTCTGCGCGCGCGCGACGACTTCAGCGGCTGGGACATGGAGACCCCGGCGTTCGAGTGGTACTACGAGAGCCCGCTGTCGATCGTCATGCCGGTCGGTGGCCAGTCCAGCTTCTACACCGACTGGTATCAGCCTGCTTGCGGCAAAGCCGGTTGCCAGACCTATAAGTGGGAGACGTTCTTGACCGCCGAGCTGCCACAGTGGCTGGCCGCCGAAAAGGGCGTGTCCGCGAACGGGAACGCAGCGGTCGGCCTGTCGATGTCAGGCAACTCGGCGATGATCCTGGCGGTCTACCACCCGGGGATGTACATCTACGCCGGATCGCTGTCGGCATTCCTGAACCCGTCCGAGGGCCAGTGGCCGTTCCTGATCAACATGGCGATGGGTGACGCCGGCGGCTACAGCTCCGGCCCGATGTGGGGCCCGGCCGAGTCGGATCCGGCGTGGAAGCGCAACGACCCGATGATCCAGATTCCCGCGCTCGTGGCGAACAACACCCGGCTCTGGGTGTACTGCGGTAACGGCACACCCAACGAGTTGGGTGGCGCCAACCTGCCCGCGACCTTCCTCGAGGGCCTGACCATCCGCACCAACCGCACGTTCCAGGACAACTACATCGCGGCCGGTGGCAACAACGCGGTGTTCAACTTCCCGGAATACGGCACGCACAGCTGGGAGTACTGGGGCGCGCAGCTGCAGCAGATGAGGCCCGATCTGGAGAGGACCCTCGGGTAATCAGCGCCTGATCGTTGGACTGTGACCAACCCTCGTCGAAGGAGACTTCGGCGGGGGTTGGTTCGCTGCAATGGAGACGCATGTGCCGAGGTGCCCGGCGACGCACGGGATCCCGTTCATCGTCGGTACCGGGCCGCCGGAAATGACGGTCGGGACGCCGTCGCCATACGGTTCGTATCCCGAGTTACCGCCTGCGGGGTCGGCGACCTGCCGGTGGCGACGTGGCGATCGCGGCGGCACACACGCCGGCCAGGATCAACGGGCGCATCTAAAAGCCCCCGGCCACCCGGACCACGGCCCGGCCCGAGTACCGGCCTGCATGAATCTCGTCGAGCACGCCGGCCACGTCCTTGACGTCGACATCGTTCGATATCGCCGAAAGATGTTGCGGGCGCAGTGAACTGCCCAGCTTCTCCCAGAGCTCGCGGCGCGGCCCGATGGGCATCAGTACCGAGTCGATGCCCAGCAGGGCCACTCCGCGCAGGATGAACGGCAGCACGGTGGTGTTCAGCCCCGCCCCGCCGGTCAGACCGCTGGCCGCCACCGCACCGCCGTAGCGCACGGTGCTGAGCACGTCGGCCAGCGTCTTGCCGCCGACGCAGTCGACGCCCCCGGCCCAGCGGGTCTTGCCCAGCGGCCGCGGCTTGGCGTCCGGATCTTCTGGCAGCCGGCCGATGACGTCGGCGGCGCCGAGCGCCTTCAAACGGTCGGCCGCGTCCGGTTTTCCCGTCGATGCCACCACCTCGTAGCCGGCCGCCGCCAGCAGGTCGACGCTGACCGACCCGACTCCGCCAGTTGCCCCGGTTACCACGATCGGGCCGTCCTCTGGTGTGATGCCCCGGTCCATGAGCGCCTGCACGCTCATCGCCGCGGTGAAGCCTGCGGTGCCGATCGCGGCGCCGTCGCGGGGACTCAACGAGCCGAGTGCCACCACCCAGTCCGCGGGCACCCGCGCGTATTCGGCGTAGCCGCCGTGCCGGGCGGTGCCGATCTCGTAACCGTGCGCCAGCACTGCGTCACCGACCGCGAAATCGGGTGACTGCGAATCGACCACCTCACCGGTGAGGTCGATGCCCGGCACGATCGGATAATCGCGCACCACACCGCCGTTGGGCGTGACGGCCAGCGCGTCCTTGTAGTTGACGCTGGAATAGGCGACCCGGATGGTCACGTCACCCGCCGGGAGGTCGGACTCGTTCAGGTTTTCGACCGCGCATTCGATGCGATCGTCGTTCTTGCGGGCGACCAGGGCGGCAAAGTTGTCCATGGACCCGACGCTAGTACGCCGGGTCCATCGTCGGGGTTACTTCAGCTCGGACGAGGACAGGCCGAGCAGCCTGCGCGCCACCACCAGCTGCTGGATCTGCTGGGTGCCTTCGAAGATGTCGAGGATCTTGCTGTCGCGCGCCCACTTCTCCAGCAGTGTCTCCTCGGAATAGCCTGTGGTGCCTGCCATTTCGACTGCCTTGAGGGTGATGTCGCTGGCCACCCGGGCGGCCTTGGCCTTGCCCATCGACGCTTCCTTGGAGTTCGGAATGTCGTTATCGGCCTGCCACGCCGACCGCACCGTCAGCAGATAGCCCGCCTCCCAGTCGGCCTCCATCCGCAGGAACTCGGCGGCTGGGGCGCTCTGGGCGTGCGCGGGCTTGTCGTAGGAGATCTCCACGCCGGCGCCGACGAGGATCTTGCGCAGTTCCTCGAGGGCGGCGCGGGCGATGCCGACCGCCATCGCGGCGACGACGGGCCTGGTGTTGTCGAAGGTCTCCATCACGCCGGCGAAGCCCTTTTCGACGTGGATCTCGGGGCTTCCGAGCAGGTTGTCCTTCGGGATGCGCACGTTGTCGAAGCGGATGACGGCGGTGTCGGAGGCCTTGATGCCGAGCTTGTCCTCGAGCCTCTCGACGGTCACGCCGGGATGCTCGCGGGGCACGATGAACGACTTGATCGCGGCGCGGCCCAATGTCTTGTCCAGCGTCGCCCACACCACGATGTGGGTGGCGCGCGAGCCGGCGGTGACGAAGATCTTCTCGCCGTTGATCACGTACTCGTCGCCGTCGACTTTGGCGGTGGTCGTCACCGCGGCCGAATCGGAGCCGAAGCCGGGCTCGGTGATGGCCATCGCGGCCCACACGTCCTTGCCGAGCCGCTCCAGCTGTTCGTCGGTGGCCACGCCGCTGATCGCCGCGTTGCCGAGCCCCTGGCGCGGCACAGACAGCATCAACGCGACATCGCCCCAACTGATCTCCATCACGTTGAGCACAGCCGACATGTTGCCGCCGTTGTGGTTGGCCTCCTTGGCCTCTTCGGCGTCGCGGAAGGCTTCGGCGCCCGCGAACGAGATGGTCTTCGCCGCCGAGATGCCTTCGAAGAGCGTCGCCAGGGTCTCCAGCTCGACGGGGTAGTCGTGCTCCCGCAGGTCGTACTTGCGCGATATCGGCCGCAGCATCTCGGCGGCACCCTGATGCGCCTTCTCGATCACCGCGTTCAGCTTGCGCGGCAGTTCCAGATTGATTGCCATGAAAGTCTTCCCGTTTCCTAGATGACCACAACGCCCTCGGCGACGCCGATCGCGCGCAAGTCGCGGTACCAGCGTTCGACGGGATGTTCCTTGGTGTAGCCGTGGCCGCCGAGCAGCTGCACACCGTCCAGGCCGATCTGCATGCCCTTCTCGGTGCCGAGCCGCTTGGCCAGCGCGGCCTCCCGCGCGAACGACAGGCCCTGGTCGGCGCGGGCCGCGCCGCGCCAGGTGATCAGCCGGAGACCGTCGAGTTCGATCGCGATGTTGGCGCACATGAACGCGACCGACTGACGGTGGGCGATCGGCTCACCGAACGCCTGCCGCTCCTTCACGTAGGGGATGACGTAGTCGAGCACGGCATGCGCGGTGCCGACGGCCAGCGCGGCCCAGCCCAGCCGGGACAGGGCGATTGCCTCGGAGTAGTCGGCATCGGTCGCGTCGTCTTCGCCGAGGCGCGCGGACGGCGGCACGGAAACTCCGTCGAGTTCGACGTGACCGAGTGCGGCACCCCGGATGCCCATGCTTGGGTCGGCCTTGACGGTCAGGCCCTTCGATGACGACTCGACAATGAACAGCGCGGGCTTTCCGTTCAATTGCGCTGCGACGATGAACAATTCGGCGTTCTGGGCCGCAACCACCAATGACTTCACACCGTCGAGGCGGTATCCGCTCGGCGTGCGGACGGCCGTCGTCTTCAACGAAGTCGGGTCGAACAACGGGTGCGGTTCGGCGATCGCGACGCACGCCTGGGGCACGTTCTCGCCTGCGAAATCCTTGAGGTAGGTGGCCTGTTGGTCGGCGCTGCCCCAATGCGTGAGCGCCGATGCGACACCGGCGGGGGCGAGGATCGGCAGCGCGAGCCCCATGTCGCCGTATGCGAGAGCCTCGGCGACCAATGCGTTCGTCACCGCGGCGCGGTGTTCGGCGATCCCGTCGAAATCGTCGGGGATGTTGATCGCGGTGATCCCCAGTTCGTTGGCCTTTGTGACGAGATCGGTTGGATAGCTTGCGGTCTCGTCGGCTTCGCGCGACGCGGGTCGCAGCACTTCTTCTGCGAACTCGTTGACCGTCTCGACGATCATCTTCTGGTCGTCGTCGGGGGTCAGGTCGAAGTAGTCGGCGCCCTTTTCCGAGCGGCCGGCTTGCAGGCGGGTGGGCGCCTTGCCGAGGCCCTGGATGCGTTTGAACTGCCGCGTCGACGCGCCTGCGGCGGAGAAGACCTGCTTCACGCCGTACTTCAGGCCGCGATTGAGTGGGTCGCGCAGGTTGTACTTGTCCAGGAAATCCTGCCCGACGATCGGCGTGATCAACGCCAGGCCGATATCGGTCGGGGTCCGCTTGTGCTTCTTGAGTCCGACAGCGCTCTCTCGCCCGGCGCTCTTGGATGCGCGCGAGGACTTGCGGTCAATTGTGTTGGTCATTTAAGCAGCCTCAGGTGGTAGGGGCTCGTGCCAATGACCGTATCTTACTCCAGAGTAAGATAGAAAAGGAATGTTACCTGCTTCACACTGGTCAAGCGATATGCACCGGTAGCCGTCGGGCGCCCCAGGAGCCGACCGGCCCGTCGTAGACGCCCGGCAGTTGGGTGCCACAGTCTCGGCAACGGCCGGAGTCGGACAGCGCGTATCGGCGCATCGAGTACCAATCCCGAACGATGACGGCCGCACCGCACCCGGGACACGACGTGGTGTCGCCGTCTTCGTCGTGGACGTTGCCCGTGTAGACGAACTGCAAGCCCTCGTCGATCGCGATGCGACGCGCCCGCGTCAGCGTTGCAGGTGGTGTCGGCGGTCTGTCCAGCATCTTGTAGTCAGGGTGAAAGGCGGTGAAATGCAACGGAACATCGCTGCCGAGGTGCTCGCGGATCCATGCGCACTCGGCCGCGATCTCGGTGTCGCTGTCGTTCAGTCCGGGAATCAGCAGCGTGGTGATCTCGACCCAGACGCTGGTTTCGTGCCGCAGGTAGACGAGCGTGTCCAACACATCGTCGAGATGACCGACGCAGACCTTGCGGTAGAACTCCTCGGTGAACGCCTTGAGGTCGACGTTGGCGGCGTCGATGTGCCGGTAGAAGTCGGCGCGTGCCGCCGCGCACATGTAGCCCGCGGTTACCGCCACGGCCTTGAGACCGCGTTCATGGCAGGCGTCCGCTACGTCGGCGGCGTACTCCCAGAAGATGGTCGGATCGTTGTAGGTGAATGCCACACTGCGACAACCGAGTTCGTCTGCCACTCGAGCCAAGTCCTGCGCCGTCGCCCTCCCGGCGAGGGTGTCGACCTCGCGCGACTTCGAGATGTCCCAGTTCTGACAGAACTTGCAGGCGAGGTTGCAACCCGCGGTCCCGAACGACAACACCGGCGAGCCCGGCAGGAAGTGGTTGAGTGGCTTCTTCTCGATCGGGTCGACACAAAAACCAGAGGACCGGCCGTAGCTGGTCAGCACGATCTGGTCGTCGACGCGCCCGCGGACGAAGCACAGCCCACGCTGCCCCTCGTGCAGCCGGCAGGCCCGTGGACAGACATCGCATTGGATTCGGCCGTCGGGCAGGTGGTGCCAGTGCGTGGTCGAGACGGTGAAGGGGTCGTCCAAGGTCAGGGTCATCGAGTGCGTGCTCCCGACGCCAGGTTACCCCCCGTTAAGCCTGCTCAGGACCGTGTCGTGGAGCAGACCGTTGGTGGCCACCGCGCCGCGGCCGTGCGGCCCGGCCCGGCCCTCCAGATTCGTGAACGAGCCGCCTGCCTCGCGCACCAGGATGTCGAGCGGCGCGACGTCCCACAGGTTCACCTCGGGCTCCGCGGCGATGTCGACGGCCCCCTCGGCCACCAGGCAGTACGACCAGAAATCGCCGTAACCGCGGACCCGCCACACGGCGTCGGTGAGGTCGACGAATCGCGACCGTTGCGCATCCCAGCCCGTGGTCAGATCCGAGTACGACAGGCTGGCCGACCCGAGGTCATCGACGCCGGAGGTCGAGATGCGCCGAGTCGCGCCGCCGAACGACGTGAACGCGCCCTCACCGTCGCCCGCCCACCATCGGCGGCCCAACGCGGGCGCGCTCACGACGCCGACCACCGGGATGCCGTCCACCATCAGCGCGATCAGCGTGGCCCACACCGGCACGCCGCGGACGAAGTTCTTCGTGCCGTCGATCGGGTCGATCACCCACTGTCGACCGGTGAAAGCCGCTGTACCGCCGAGCTCTTCGCCGAACACCGAGTCATCCGGGCGATGTGTCGTCAGCGACGAGCGCAACAACTCCTCTGCCGACCGATCGGCATCGGTGACCGGCGTCAGGTCGGGCTTGGTGTCGATACGCAGATCGATTGCGCCGAATCGGTCCAACGTCAGCGCGTCGACCGCATCGGCCATTTCCAGGGCGAGCGATACGTCATTAGCGACCGAGGTCATGGCAGCAGTCCTACCATGACCGGGTGTGGGAATTCGGCATGCTGCTGGTGCTCATCGGAGCCATCGTCCTGGTCGCGGGGCCGTGGATCATGCGCCGACGCGGTATGCGTGGCGATTTGGCGCACGGCACCCTGCTGGTCACCGGGGTCAGCCCCCGCCCCGACGTCGCAGGTGAGCAGTTCGTCACGATCACCGGTGTCATCAACGGGCCCACGGTCGACGAACACGTCGTCTATCAGCGCCTCGCCGTCGACGTCGAGCAATGGCCGACGATGGGGACGACGTTCCCCGTCGTCTACTCGCCGAAGAATCCGGACAACTGGAGCTTCGCCCCGCCGGAGGGGCCGCAGCCCGGTTCCGAGGCGCCACCCATGAATCCGTATAGCTAGGCGGCGTCCTGTTCGGCGATGGCGATGCCGATGCGGGTTTCGATTTCGCTGACGTGTACCAGGATCGGGCCTGGCGCCGGCGGTGCGGTCGAGTGGTAGTGGTGTCCGGTCGGCGTGACGAATTCGGCGGTGTGCACACCGTTTTCGTCATCACCGGCCGTCACTCGCCAGCCGGGCGCCTCCTTGGCGTAGTTGCATCGTTCGCATTCACCCAACCCGTTGGCCGCGCTGGTCGGGCCGTCACGGTGATGGGGTTGGGCGTGGTCGCGATGCCGGATCGGGGCGTCACAGTAGGGCGTGCGACATGTCTGGTCGCGCAATCCGATGAAGCCGGCCAGCCCCTTCGGGAAGCACCGGGACCGCGACTCCATCGCCACCAACGCGCCGGTTCTCGGGCGGCGGTACAGCCGCCGCAACATCGCCCGCGACCTGTCATCGGTCACCGCCGCGTTGACCAACCCGCGCGCCACCGACGCCGGAATCGGCCCGTAACCCTCCACCACCGCTGGACCGTCATCGGCGCCCAGCAGCGTCTCATCGGCGATCACCAGATTGACTGCCACCGAATCAGCGACCTCAGCAGACCGACCCGTGACCCGCTCAAATAACGTGTCGGCCATGACCGCTCCCCGCGAGCGGTCATCGAACGTCGTGTCGGCGGCCCGTTTCAACATTGTCAGAGTGATGCAACAAATGAGTGATCCGGCGAGCGCCCCCGACAGTGGTTGGCCGTAGCGTCCAGCGCTGTGGTTGATGCCCCCTCGTATTGCTTGGATACAACAAATCGGCCCGACTGGGGTGAACCGCGGGTTGTCGTCGTTGACGCTCCTCCTTGACACCCCTCGCGCATCGGCGCACGATTTCGGGCGAAACAAGTGTTTCGCGGAATTTTGAAGAGGCAACCGGCCATGAGCGCCACCGGAACCCCACCCCCGCTGACCGTTGTGCGCCCAGGTGAGGGCAGGGCGGGCGACCTCGGCTCGATCGGGGTGGTATTCAAGCTGTGGGGCGGGGACACCGGCGGCGCGGTGGCCATCGTGGAACACCCGTTCCCCGTGGGCGCCCTTGTACCGCCACACCTGCACACCAGGGAAGATGAGTACTCGATCGTCACCGAGGGCGAAATCGGCTTCCGCTCAGGCGACCGCGAGGCCGTGCTCGGCGCGGGCGGCTACATCACGAAGCCGAGAGGCGAACTGCATACCATGTGGAACGCGGGCTCCACGCCTGCCCGCATGATCGAGGTGATCAGCCCAGCCGGCTTCGAAAACTTCTTCCGCGACCTGGCCGACCTGACGACCGACGGCGCCCCGCCCTTCGAGGCCATCGCGACACTCGCAGAGGCCTACGGACTCGAGTTCGGCGAACCCCCGTGGCTACCCGACCTCATCGCCCGCTACAACCTCATCCCGCCCGGCTGAACGTGAAGCGCCGCCCGCACAAGAGGAAATCCTCCCCTACGGCTGACGACTCGCCCGAATCAGCACTTCGACTCCGATCAGGGCTTGATAACGTTCGGACATCCCCTCGGCCCCAACAAGTCCTCGTCGGCCGCGTCGCCTGCCTCGGCCACGGCGGCGGTGGGCAAACCGGCGCTCCGCGACGCCACGGTGTTCGGCCTCTCCTGTCCCCGTGAGCGAATATCGAAGGTGGAGTCGGCGGCGCGCTTCAGCGCCGCATACACCCCGACGCCCTTGGCCACCGGCAACAACGCCGTCACATACGTCATGGTGTCCGGAGCCGGACGAATCGTCACCGTCCGGTCGGCCTGGGCCTTGGCTGCCCGATCCACGACCGCTTGCGGGTCGAGTCGGTAAGCAATTTTCCTGGCATCGGCGGTGATCCGCGCGTCACCCCGGCCGTCGAGCTTGCTGACATCGGCACACATTTCGGCGTCCAGCGCCCGTCGGTGCTCGACGTCCAGGCAGGCCGACTCCCGCACGATCAACGTCGCCCGCCATTCTGAGAGCGCACCGCAATCCAGCGCCGCCAGGGTGTGCGGCATCTCGTACACGAGCGCTTTCGCCAACCCCGAGGTGCGTGCCGCCACGTACCGGGGAATCCCGCCGCGCCAGGGCGATCTCGCTGGCCAATCCGCGGCCCTGCTTCGCACGCGGCACCCCGGCCGCCGCCTCACCGGCACGCCGCATCTCATCCAACGCCACCGCCGCACGAGCCTGACCCGCCGCCGCGGCCGACTTCACCCGCTCCAGCCGAGAAATCTCCTCGACCAGCGCCGATTCATCCATATCGAACATACATTCGATACTGCCAGAGTCCACCGACCGCGTTGACTCGTCAGAAATGCGCGCGAAAGGGTGATTCGTTGCCTCACTGAAAATGCGCGCGTACGCCCAGTGGATGGGGTTGACGTTGACACAGCGCAGAGCAATCACCGAGACGGCCGCGATCCGCTATCAGCTGGCGAGTAAGCGCGGCAAGAGCCGGATTCTCGACGAGTTGTGCGCCAACACCGGTTGGCACCGAAATCATGCCCGCAAGGCGCTCACGGCGGCGCTGCAGCCCAAGATCGTCACCCCGCGTAGTCCCCGGCCAGTGAAGTACGGGCCCGATGTCATTGCTGCATTGACGATGTGCTGGCAGGTACTCGGAATGCCGGCCGGTAAACGGCTCGCTCCGATGCTCAGCGAACTGGTGGCAGTGCTGCGTCAGTTCGGAGAGCTGACAATTGATGAGAGCACCGCGACCCTGTTGGTGTCGATGTCGGCAGCCACCATCGATCGCCGCTTGGCTGGTGAGCGAGCCAAATACCGGTTCAGGGGACGTGGTGGTACCAAGCCGGGATCGCTGCTCAAAAGCCAGATCCCGGTGCGCACCTGGGCCGAGTGGGACGACGCTCGACCCGGGTTCGTCGAGGTCGACCTGGTCTGGCACGACGGCGGCAACCGGGCTGGGGGCCATGCTTTTACGTTGACGGTTACCGACATCGCCACCGGCTGGACCGAGAACCGCTCCGTGCCGGACAAGACCGCCAAACGCGTGCTGGCAGCACTCAATGACATCGCCCGCAAGATGCCGTTCCCGATTCTGGGCGTGGACTCCGACAACGGATCAGAATTCATCAACGACGACCTGCTCCAATGGTGCCAAGGCCGCCAGATCACCTTCACCCGGGCGCGGCCGGGCAATAAGAACGACGGCTGTCACGTCGAACAGAAGAACTGGACGGTGGTGCGGACAGTTGTCGGCTACCACCGCTACGACACCGCCGCAGAACTGTTGCTACTCAACGAGATCTGGCAGCTGCAGTCCAAGCTGACTAACTACTTCTACCCCCAACAGAAACTGATCTCCAAGGTCCGCGCAGGGGCCAAGGTATCCAAGAAACACGACAAAGCCGCCACCCCGTTTCATCGCGCAATCGATCACCCAACCATCACCGTGGAACGCATCGTGGCGCTGACCCGGACCTACTCCCTGATAAATCCCGCCGCCACCCAACGCCAGGTCCAAGCCCTGACCGCCCAGCTCCTGACCTTGACCACCAGCAAAGCTGGACCCGGCGACCAAGCTCAAGTTAACAAGCGCGCACGTTTACGTGAGGCAACGAATCCGCCTTCGCGCGCATCTTGACACGAGGCAACAGGCCGACAAGAGGCATCCAACGACGGGAGCCGGGGCCACCGCCGCCCTCAGCCGTGGGCGATCCGCAGTAATTCGGCCACGCTGGTCAGCTTCACGCGCGGCCTGCCGCCAGGTTCGCCCGAGGTGCGCTCGTGTTCGTCGATCAGCTTCCAGTGGTCGTCGGTGACGACCTCGGGCTGCCGCTCCACCAGCCATTCGGCGAGCTCCTCCGAATAGTTGTCGGCGAAGTCGGCCAGCTCCGCGCCGCTCAAATCCTGGACCAGCGTGTCGACGGTCTCCTGCGAGTCGCTCTTGTTGCTTCCGATCACGCCCGTCGGACCGCGCTTGATCCAGCCCACCACGTATTCGTTGCGGCTTCCGTCGACCCGGCCCGCGGTGTGCGGAATGGTGCCGCTCTTCTCGTCGAACGGCAGGCCCGCAGTAGGGACCCCGCGGTAGCCGACGGCACGCACGATCAGCTGCGCGGGCACCTCCTCGCGCTCGCCGGTGTCCTTGGCCACCACGCGTCCGCTGTCGTCGGCGGCAAGTTCGTTGCGGCCCAGCACGATCGACTCGACCTTGCCCTCACCCTTGATTTCGATCGGCGACGTGCGGAACCGGAACACGATCCGGCGCTTCGCCCCCTTCGGTGACTGCTCGGCGTAGCCGCGCAACACCTTGATGTTGTTGCGGACGGTCTTGCCCGCAGCTTCCACGTCCTCATCGGAGATGTCGGCGAAGTCGGCAGGGTCGACGACCACGTCGACGTCGCCAAGACCCTCGAGGTGGCCGAGCTCGCGGAGTTCCAGTGTGGTGAACGGCGCCTGCAGCGGACCGCGCCTGCCGACGATGAGCACCTCCTCGACACCGCGGTCGTGAAGGGTCTTCAGTGCGTGGTCGGCGATGTCGGTGAGGCCAAGCACGTCGGGATCGGTGACCAGGATGCGCGCCACGTCGAGCGCGACGTTCCCGTTGCCGACCACCACGGCCCGCCCCGTCGACAGGTCCGGCGCCATCTCCTCGAAGTGCGGGTGGGCGTTGTACCAGCCGACGAAGTCGACGGCGGCGACGCTGCCCGGCAGCTCCTCGCCGGGGATGTTCAGCGACCGGTCGGACTGCGCCCCCACCGCGTAGATCACCGCGTCGTAGCGTTCGGCCAGTTCGGCTGCCTGCACGTGGTCGCCGACCACGATGTTTCCGAAGAACCGGAATCGCGGGTCGAGCGCCGTCTTCTCGAACTGGGCGCTGATCGACTTGATCTTCGGATGGTCGGGGGCCACGCCGGAGCGGACCAGACCCCACGGCGTCGGCAGCATCTCCAGCATGTCGACCCGCACGTCAGAGGCCTCTTCGCCGCCTGACGAGGCATCCGCGAATTTCAGCAGCGACGCCGCGGCGAAGTATCCGGACGGGCCTGAGCCGACGATCGCCACATGGAAGGGGCGCCTTCGGGGCATATGTGTGCCTTACTGTCACTGTTCGGCGACGTGCAAGGGGCTGTCGCACCGTCGCCGAGCTGGGTTGCCATCCCGATGTTGCCACGCCGGTACCCTGAACTCCCGTGGATCCCGACCGACAAGCCGATATCGCCGCCCTTGACTCCACCCTGACCACGGTGGAGCGGGTGCTCGACGTCGACGGGCTCCGCAGCCGCATCGAAAAGCTGGAACACGAGGCGTCCGACCCGAAGCTCTGGGATGACCAGAGCAATGCTCAGCGCGTCACCAGTGAGCTCTCTCACACCCAGGGCGAGCTGCGCCGCGTCGAGGAGCTGCGGCAGCGCCTCGATGACCTGCCGGTGCTCTACGAGATGGCCGACGAGGAAAAGGGCGCAGGCGCCGCCGATGCTCTCGCCGAGGCCGACGCCGAATACAAGAAGCTGCACGAAGACATTGCGGCGATGGAGGTCCGCACCCTTCTTGGCGGCGAGTACGACGAGCGTGAGGCGCTGCTCAACATCCGCTCCGGCGCAGGCGGGGTGGACGCGGCGGACTGGGCCGAGATGCTGATGCGGATGTACATCCGCTGGGCCGAGAAGCACAGCTACCCCGTCGAGGTGTTCGACACCTCCTACGCCGAGGAGGCGGGCATCAAGAGCGCGACGTTCGCCGTGCACGCCCCGTTTGCCTACGGCACGTTGTCGGTGGAGCAGGGCACGCACCGGCTGGTGCGTATCAGCCCGTTCGACAACCAGAGTCGCCGCCAGACGTCGTTTGCCGAAGTCGAAGTGCTTCCGGTGGTGGCAACCACCGACCACATCGAAATCCCGGACACCGACGTCCGGGTCGACGTCTATCGGTCCAGCGGACCCGGCGGGCAGTCGGTGAACACCACCGACTCGGCGGTTCGACTCACCCACATCCCGACCGGTATCGTGGTCACCTGCCAGAACGAGAAGTCGCAATTGCAGAACAAGGTCTCGGCGATGCGAGTTCTCCAGGCAAAGCTGTTGGAACGCAAGCGTTTAGAAGAACGTGCTGAGCTCGATGCGTTGAAGGGTGACGGCGGCAGCTCGTGGGGCAACCAAATGCGCTCCTACGTATTGCACCCGTACCAGATGGTCAAGGACCTGCGCACCGAATACGAAGTCGGCAATCCCGCTGCGGTACTGGACGGAGACATCGACGGATTCCTCGAAGCCGGAATCCGTTGGCGCAACACAAACGATGACGAATAGCACCGTATTGGCACTAGCTTTGGCCGATCGCTGGACTGGGTTCTGGCGCGGCGAGTTCGGCGTCTGGATTCTCGACCGCGGTTTGCGGATCGCCCTTCTGATTATCGGTGGCCTGCTGGCCGCCCGGTTCATCAATTGGGCGGCCAACAGGGTCGTCCGCCGCATCGACGCCGGATACACGGAGAGCGACCAGCTGGTCCGCTCGGAGAGCACCAAACACCGCCAGGCCGTCGCATCGGTGATCTCGTGGGTGTCGGTGGCGATCCTGTTCGTGATCGTCGCGGTGGAGATCACCGACATCGTCGCGATTCCGGTGGGATCGCTGGTGGCGCCCGCCGCGGTGCTCGGCGCCGCACTCGGTTTCGGTGCCCAGCGCATCGTGCAGGATCTGCTGGCCGGCTTCTTCATCATCACCGAGAAGCAGTACGGCTTCGGCGATCTGGTGTCGCTGACGGTTGCGGGCATCGCAGCTCCGGCCGAGGGCACCGTCGAGGATGTCACGCTGCGGGTCACCAAGCTGCGCTCGGCCGAGGGTGAGATGTTCACCATTCCCAATGGGCAGATCGTCAAGACGCTGAACCTGTCAAAGGACTGGGCGCGCGCAGTCGTCGACATTCCCGTGCCGACGTCGGCCGATCTCAATGCCGTCAACGATGTGCTCCACGACGTCGCGGATTCGGCGATCGAGGATCCCGCGCTGAAGGATCTGCTGCTCGACGCCCCGCAGCTGATGGGTGTGGAGAGCATCGAACTGGACACGGTGAACCTGCGGATGGTCGCGCGCACGCTGCCGGGCAAGCAGTACGAGGTCGGTCGACGGATCCGGGTGCTCGTCGTCCGGGCCCTCCGCCGCGCAGGCATCGTTTCTTCCTACGATGCTCAGACGCCGATGGTGGCCTCGATTCCCCACTCGTCCGAGGCGTCGGGCTCCGAGGAAGAGACGCAGCGCGCACCGGAGCAGAATCAGTGACCTCGTGGTTCAAGGCCAGGCTCGGCCGCATCCGGATGTCGACGGCGGTGCTCGCCATCGTGTTCATCGCGCTGTTCTGGGTGCAGCAGACCTTCCAGCCGGAACCGGCCCCCGAAGCGCCCGTGCCTGCCGTCGTCCCGCCCGGTTTCGTGCCCGACCCGAACTACACCTGGGTGCCGCGAACGAATGTCCGGCGGCCGAAGGAGGCCGACATCACCACGACCACGACGCCGACGACCACCGCGACCGAGACGACGACTCCGTCGCCGGGCGAGGAGACGACCAGCCCGACGTCGCCCACCGAGCCCAGCCCGACGACCACGATTATCGATCCGGACGGTCCGGGAGGCCCGCTGGGGCCGCAGACATTGACGCAGACACCTGAGCCGACAACGCCGACCACGGCACCGCCGGTACCGGGAACAGTGCCCGCCACGCCCGCGGCGCCGAGATAGCCCGACCGGCCCCGCCTTGTCTCACCGCTACACTGGCGCTCCGTGATGATCACGCTCGACCACGTCAGCAAGCAATACAAGTCCTCGGCACGACCCGCGCTGGACAACGTCTCGGTCAGCATCGAAAAGGGTGAGTTCGTTTTCCTCATCGGACCCTCCGGTTCGGGCAAGTCGACATTCATGCGGCTGCTGCTCGCCGAGGAGTCGCCGACCGAGGGCGACATGCGGGTCTCGAAGTTTCACGTCAACAAGCTGCCCGGCCGCCACGTCCCCAGCCTGCGGCAGGTGCTCGGCTGCGTCTTCCAGGACTTCCGGCTGCTCCAGCAGAAGACGGTCTTCGAGAACATCGCGTTCGCCCTCGAGGTGATCGGCAAGCGGACCGACACGATCAACCGGGTGGTGCCCGACGTCCTGGAGATGGTCGGGCTGTCGGGCAAGGCGAGCCGGCTGCCTGCCGAGCTGTCGGGCGGTGAGCAGCAGCGCGTGGCGATCGCCCGCGCCTTCGTGAACCGTCCCCTGGTGCTGCTGGCCGACGAGCCGACCGGAAACCTCGATCCCGAAACCAGTAAGGACATCATGGATCTGCTCGAGCGCATCAACCGCACCGGGACGACGGTGCTGATGGCCACCCACGACCATCACATCGTCGACTCGATGCGCCAGCGCGTCGTCGAGCTGAGCCTGGGCCGGCTCGTTCGTGACGAGCAGCGCGGCATCTACGGAATGGATCGCTAGTGCGCTTCGGCTTCCTGGTCAACGAGGTCTGGACGGGCCTCCGCCGCAACGTCACCATGACGGTCGCGATGATCCTGACCACCGCGATCTCCATCGGTTTGTTCGGCGGCGGTCTGCTGGTGGTGCGGCTGGCGGACCAATCGCGCAGCCATTTACC
This sequence comes from uncultured Actinomycetota bacterium, assembly GCA_963713225.1. Taxonomy (GTDB): domain Bacteria; phylum Actinomycetota; class Actinomycetes; order Mycobacteriales; family Mycobacteriaceae; genus Mycobacterium. The sequence goes on from CAVQLB010000014.1 coordinate 184,483, forward strand.
TGGATCGGGTTGAGAGCCAGGTCTTTTTGACCAACGACGTCTCGGCGAACGATCCCACCTGCGACGCGGATCCGTGTAAAGCGCTGCGGTCAGCAGATCGAGGCGCGCGACGACGTCCGCTCCGTTCGGTTTCTGAACCGCGACGACGCCTACAACGACGCGATCAAGAAGTTCCCGCAGTACAAGGATGTCGCGGGCACAGGACGCGTTCCCGGCGTCGTTCGTCGTCAAGCTGGACGATCCCGAGCAGCACAAGGACTTCGACGAAGCGTTGGCCAACCAACCCGGCGTGCTGAACGTGCTGAACCAGAAGGACCTGATCGACCGGCTGTTCGCGGTTCTCGACGGGATCAGTAACGCCGCTTTTGCGGTTGCCCTCGTGCAGGCGATCGGCGCAGTTCTGTTGATAGCCAACATGGTTCAAGTCGCCGCCTACACCCGCCGAACGGAGATCGGCATCATGCGACTGGTCGGCGCGAGCCGCTGGTACACGCAGCTGCCGTTCCTGTTGGAGGCGATGGTTGCGGCACTGATCGGCGTGGTCATCGCGATCATCGGGCTGATCCTGGTGCGTGCGCTGTTCCTGGAAAGCGCGCTCAACCAGTTCTATCAGGCCAACCTGATCGCGAAGGTGGACTATGCCGACGTCCTCTATTACAGCGCGCCCTGGATGATGTTCCTGGGTCTGTCGATGGCAGGCATCACCGCCTACGTCACCCTGCGCCTCTACGTCCGTCGCTAGCCGTGTCCAAGAAAGCCGACCCGACGAGGTCCAGCAACAACCGGGTCGTGGCGACCAACCGCAAAGCGCGGCACAACTATTCGATCCTCGAGACGTTCGAGGCCGGGGTTGCGCTGATGGGCACTGAGGTGAAGAGCCTGCGCGACGGGCAGGCCTCCCTGGCCGACGCGTTCGCAACCGTCGACGACGGCGAGATCTGGTTGCGCAACCTGCACATCCCGGAGTATCACCACGGCAGCTGGACCAACCACGCCCCGAGGCGCAACCGCAAGCTTCTGTTGCACCGCAAGGAGATTGACGCCCTGGTCGGCAAGATCCGCGACGGCAACCTGACGCTGGTGCCGTTGTCGCTGTACTTCTCCGAGGGCAAGGTCAAGGTCGAGCTGGCGCTGGCCCGCGGTAAGCAGGCCCACGACAAGCGCCAGGATATGGCGCGCCGCGATGCGGAGCGCGAGGTGACGCGCGAATTGGGCAGACGCGCCAAAGGCATGACCTGATCGGGATCGCCCTCGCGCTGGCCTCGGCGCTGGGATACGGCATCAGCGATTTCGTCGGCGGAATCGCGTCGCGTCGGGTCGCCGCACTTCGCGTCGTGCTGGTGTCCTATCCCGTCGCGTTGATGCTGCTGCTGGGGCTGGCGGGGATCGTCGGCGGGAACATCTCCCACGGCGCGATCCTCTGGGGCGGGCTGTGCGGCATTTCGCAGGCATTCGGGGTGTGGTGGTTCTACGCCGCGCTGGGCGCGGGCCCCATCTCGGTGGTGTCGCCGCTGACGGCGATCCTGGTCGCGGGCATTCCCGTCGGGGTCGGCCTCGCCATGGGGGAGCGGCCCGGCGCGATCGCAGGCGTCGGCGTGGTGCTCGCGCTGGCGGCCGTCGTCCTGGTCAGCCGGGATGCTTCCGATGAGGACGTCACTCCGCACCGGTTCACGACGAAGGTCGCCTGGTTGACGGTCGGTTCGGGGGTGGCGTTCGGGCTGAACTTCGTGCTGATCGCTCAGGCGCCGCATGACGCAGGGCTGTGGCCGCTGGTGTTCGCGCGGTTGGCGGCCAGCGTGCTGGTGTTCGCCATCGCTGCGATCTCCGGCAATTTGCGGCCCCTCAGCGGTACGCCGCTGCGGCTGGCGCTGCTCGCTGCGGTGCTGGACGTCGGGGCCAATGTCGCGATGCTGTTGGCGCTGCAGGCGTCCCTGCTCTCGCTGGCGGGTGTGCTGATGTCGCTGTATCCGGCCGCGACGGTATTGCTCGCGATCGTGGTGCTTCGCGAGCGGGTGAGTCGCTGGCAGGCCGTGGGCATGGTGCTGGCGCTGACATCGGTGGCGATGATCGCCGCCGGTTGATGTCCTTCAAGTTTGCTGAGTAGGGCATCATGGCGGATGGCTATCGGCAGCAGCATCACGGGTAGGAGGCGTATGTCGGTCAAGGGCTACCAAGTGCGCCTCGGCCTGTTTGCCGCCGTATCGGCGCTGCTGTGTGTGAATGCGCTGGCCCCATGGGGCCAGCAGACCGGCCAATGGATATTCACGGCGTTGCAGGCGACGATCGGCGTCGGGGCGATCGTGTGCGGGCTGGTCGTCGCGCGCCGCGTGCACGGCCTGGCGCGGGCGTGGCGGCTGGTGGCGCGTGGGCCATGCCGCATCGGGCAGTTATACAGCGCCACCCTTGAGCGTCGCGTTCAACTTCATGCCTCCACTGCTGACCCTGGTGATCTGTCGCTCGCGTCGCCGCGAGCGGTACCGTCAGTCCGTGAGCAGCCCCTCCCGTCCCGTCACCCAGCTGGACAAGCCCGACGTGCTGAGCGGACTCTTCGCCAGTTGGGACGCCATCGACCGGGTCATCGGCGACCTGCCCGAGGCGCAATGGAGCCGCCGACATCGCTGCCGGGCTGGGACGTGCACGACGTGGTCGCGCACGTGATCGGCACCGAGTCGATGCTGCAAGGTGTCGGCACGCCCGAGGCCGACGTCGACGTGTCGACGCTCAAGCACGTGCGCAATGACATCGGCGTGCTGAACGAACGATGGGTGCGCAAGCTGCGCGGCCTTTGTCCCGCCGAGCTTCTCGAACAGCTTCCGCACGACGACGGCCGAACGCCGGGAAGCGTTGACGGCGATGGGCGATGCGCAGTGGAATGAGCTCACCGCGACGCCTGCCGGACCCGACTCCTACGGACGTTTCATGCGGGTGCGGATCTTCGACTGCTGGATGCACGAACACGACATCCGAGATGCATTGCGGCGGCCGGCAGTCGACGCCGTATTCGACGGGGCGGACGCCCGGTTGGCGCTCGACGAGATCGCGGCGAGCATGGGCTTCGTCGTCGGCAAGCTCGGTAAAGCGCCCGACGGGTCGCGGGTGCGGCTCGAACTGACCGGCCCGCTGCAGCGAACGATCAACGTGGCCGTCGAAGGGCGGGGGCGGGTGGTCGACGACTTCGGCGGCGCCGATCCGACGGCGACGATTGCGCTCGACGGCCTGCTGTTCACCCGGCTGGCCGGCGGTCGGACCGCCGTCGACCATGACGCGGTTTCCTATGGCGGCGACGAGGCCGTGGGTAAGCGGGTCGTCGAGCACCTCAATTTCGTCATCTAGCTGTACTGACCACGGACGTTAGGTACGGCGTGGCGTGGTGACATGACGAAGACCTCCGAGTGAAGTGCGAGCTGTCTAGGAAACGCACTCACCACCGGAGGTCTTCATGTCCCACCGTAACTCCCCATTGTCGAAACCGGCCGTCTGCGACTTGCTCGTTGTGTCGTTGAGGAAGGCTGGCCGCTGCGGCGAGCGGCCGAACGCTTCCAGGTCGCGGTAACCACCGCAGCGCGCTGGGCAGCCCGCTACCGCGAGCTGGGCGCCGCGGGCATGGCCGATCGCAGCTCACGACCACATCGCAGCCCAAACCAAACCCCCACCCGCACCGAACGCCGCATCATCAAAGTGCGCGTCATCCGCCGGTGGGGGCCGCACCGGATCGGCTATCTCCTCGGCCTGCACCCGTCCACCGTGCACCGGGTGCTCACCCGCTACGGGCTGGCCAAACTGCGATGGCTCGACCGACCCACCGGCCGGGTCATTCGTCGGATGGCACAGACCAGCTGCGGCGAACTCGTCCACGTCGACATCAAGAAACTGGGCAAGATCCCCGCCGGCGGAGGCTGGCGGATGCTGGGCCGCACGAAGGGGAACCACAACGCCTGGGCCGACAGGAGTTCGGGGCGACGCAGTAAGCGCGTGGTACCCGCTGCGCGGGCACCACTTCCTGCACACCGCAATCGATGGGTATTCACGGTTGGCCTATAGCGAGCTGTTGGCCGATGAACGCAAAGAGACCGCTGCCGCGTTCTGGGTCCACGCCAACGCGTAGTTCACCGAATGCGGGATCAAGGTACGAAAAGTATTGACCGACAACGGTTCCTGCTACCGATCCCACGCATTCGAAGAAGCTCTGGGCGATATCGAACACCGCCGCTCCCGACCCTACCGACCACAGACAAACGGCAAGGTGGAGCGCTTCCACCGCACCTTGGCCGACGAATGGGCCTACGCACGCCTCTACACCAGCGACGCCGAGCGCTGCGAGGAGTTCCCCCGCTGGCTGCACACCTACAATCACCACCGCGGCCACACCGCACTCGGCGGCCAACCACCCGCCGCCCGCGTACCTAACCTCTCAGATCAGTACATCTAACTGGGACTTTTTGATCCCTGGTCATTGTTGTCGTCGAAGGTAGAATGGGATGTCCTGCCGAAAGTCGGTAGGGATGCGAGGGGCTGAACGGTTTCGACTTCGCGCATCGAATCAAGGGAAGCGTGCCGGTGCAGGCAAGAGACCACCGTAAGCGTCGTTGCAACCAATTAAGCGCCGATTCCAATCAGCGCGACTTCGCCCTCGCTGCCTAAGCGACGGTGAGTCTGTCAGACCGGGAGCGCCCTCGGCCCGGACCCTGGCATCAGCTAGAGGGACAAACCGCTTAGTCCGGTCGCGGGGCTTAGTGGGACATCAAACAGCGACTGGGATCGTCATCCTGACTTGTTCGCGTGATCAGGTGATCCGAGTAGAGGCATAGCGAACTGCGCACGGAGAAGCCTCGAGGGAATGCCGTAGGACCCGGGTTCGATTCCCGGCAGCTCCACCAAAAGGGCCGCTGATCAGCGGCCCTTTTCATTGCACACTGGCCCGCATCAACACCTTCGTCAACATCTGCGGTGAGTTCCTCCACGTGCGCCCTCGGTCGGTCGCTTCCGGTGAATCGCTGACGGCTGCGGGCGTACCCAGTAATACTTCGATTCAGGGAGGTCGGGCGGGAAGGCGCGGTCGAATGGGGATGAGTAACGCAGACGCGCGGATTGCCGGGCACCCCGAAAGCGGCGACGGACTTGCTTTGCGCATCGGCGTCCCTGTCGTGCTGATCGGGCTGGCCGGCGTCGGCTGGTGGTGGTCTGCGCAGGTGGCCGCGGAGATGACTGGCGGTGCGATGGAACCGATGGCCGCGGAGAGGACCGACGGCGGAATGGGTGCCATGGCCGGCCCGATGTCGCTGGGCGCCTTCGCAGTGGCCTGGGTGGCGATGATGGCGGCGATGATGCTTCCGGCCATCCTGCCGGTGGTCATGCTGTACGCCCGGGCGGCGGCCCGCGGCACCGTCGCGCCGGTGCCGTTCTTCGTCGCCGGCTACCTCGCGCTTTGGACCTGCTCGCGGTGCCTGCTTATCTCGCGTGGCGCGCGCTGGAGATGCCGTTGGCCGACGGACGTGCTTGGGCCGGTCAGGTCGCGGGTGCCACGCTGCTCGTGGCGGCGCTGTGGCAAGTCAGCCCGCTGAAGTCGGTATGCCTCCGGCACTGTCGTTCGCCGCTCGGATTCTTTATGCGCTACGGCGAGCGCCTCCGTCGCCCAGGCGGCGCGCTTGGCATGGGAGTCCTCCACGGCGCGTTTTGCATCGGTTGCTGCTGGGCGCTGTTTGCCGTCCTCGTCGCCGCCGCCGGCATGAGCCTGCGTGGCTGGTCGCCTTCACCGCGTTGATCGTCCTTGAGAAGAACTTCCGCTACGGCGAGCGCGTCGCGCTCGCAGCCGCCCCCGCCCTCGCCGCTCTCGGCATCGCGCTACTGATATCCCCATCATTGATCACCACCATCACCTAGGAGGGCACATGTCAGTCACCGAAACGACCACCGCCTGGCGGCTCAAGGGCACCGGGTATGAGTTCTGCAACTGCCAGCCGGGCTGCACCTGCAACTTCAATGGGTTTCCGACCTCGCCGGACGGCAGTTGCAAGGCCGCGGTGGCCAACCGGATCACCGAAGGCAACTGCGGCGACGTCGACCTGTCCGGCGTGACTGCGCTGATGATCATCGACTGGCCGAAGGCGATCCATGACGGCAACGGGAAGGCCGTCTTCGTTGTCCCGCCAGAGGTCAGCGACGAACAACTCGACGCGCTGGCCCAGATCTACACCGGACAGCTCGGTGGTATGCCGTGGGCAATCCTCGGGACCACCTACGAGGTCGCCGGCGTGGTGCGCGCCGATGTGGATCTCGACGACGACGGCATCAACAGCGGGTTCCGTGTCCCGGGTGTGGGCGAGGCGAAGGGTACTACGCTCAAGAACCCGGTTACCGGCGAGGATCACCGCGTCGCAATCGTGCTCGACCAAGGCTTCATCTGGAAACGCGGCGACTGCGGCCAAGGCAGCTTCGACGTCGAGGCGGAGGGCATCCACCTGTCGTTCACGGACAGCAACTGGATTCTCTACGACTTCGACTGGACCAACGATGAATGAGCGAAACACGATTACTTGACGCCTGGGCAGACGGCACAACACCGGCTCCTTGGTCTACACGGAGTTCGTTCGAAGCACGACCTCTCGCTCCATGGCGCAACATTGTGAGGCGTCATTGGCCAAGGGGGAATAGGAGTGACGAGACAAGTCGACCTCAAGAGTGGAGGTGGGGCGAACGTCAAGATCGAAATTAGATGAAAAGGCTAAGCTCAGCAGCTGAGCTCAGGAAAGAAGACCGCCATCGTGAGCGAAAAGGAAACGCCGAGCTCGTCCAGGTGGCTGTTGTATCGGATGGTGATGACGCCGGCGGCGTCGATTTTGTCGTGCCGCACGCGGTAGTGCGGGGGGATCTGGTAGCCGGTCGGGAATGCCTTGGGCCGGTCGTTGTACGTCTGGATGGGTGTGCGGCGTCGTAGCACCCGGTGGGGGCGAACGTTGTTGTAGTAGGCCAGGAATGTGTCGATCTGGTGTTGCAGTTCGGCGATGGTCGCCGCTGCGGGTAGCGCCCGTAGGTGTTTTTCAGTGTTTGGTGGAACCGCTCGACCTTGCCGCAGGTCTGCGGATGGTAGGGCCGCGAGCGGCGGTATTTGATGCCGAGTTCGCCCAGGGTGATCTCCAGGCGGTGCGTCCGTCGCCGCGTTGTTTGGCGGTGAAGATGGCCCCGTTATCGGTCAACGCGCCGGCCGGTGTGCCCCACCGAGCGAAGGCCGTGGTGAAGGTGTCAACGACGTCGGGGCCGGTGGTGACGGGTCGGGCCTGGCTGGCGATGGCGGTGCGGGAGTGGTCATCGAGGATGTCGAGGATTTCTACCTCGGTGTGATCGGCGAGGTGCCAGTGTGTGACATCGGCCTGCCACAGCTCGTTGGGTAGATCGGCCTGGAAGCGTTTCCATGAGGAGCGGGGCCGTTTCTGTGGCTGGGCAGCGACGAACCCTCGGCGCTTGAGGATGCGCCAGATCGTGGAGGGCGCCGGCACTTTGGTGACGGCGCGGTCGCGGGCGAGGTGTTCGGCGATGGTGGCCGCGCCGGCGTCGAAGCCTTGCTTGTCGAGCGTCTTGCGTAGCCGCACGATCTTGTCTTCGACCTCGATGGGCACCGCCCGCGGATTGTGATGGGGCCGGCGCGAGCGTGGCGCGAACGCCGCATTGCCTTCGGCTTCGTAGCGCCGCACGAGTTGCTGTACCCAGGTGCGGGAAACGTCGTAATCGCGGGCGACTTCGCTTTTGCTGCGTCCCTCTAGCACGACGGCGGTGATGACGAGCTGCGCCTTCGACATGGCCGGCCTCCCACATCAGATGAGGTGCCAACTATGTCGCGAGACAGCTGCCAAATATGTCGTGAAACCAGACACTGTCAGCCCGACTTCAGTCAGCCGACGCTGGCCAGAGGTCGTTTACAGCCGTGTGATTCCTGTCCTGCGGGTGCCGTACCCCAACGGCGTACCCAATCCAGCTTTCGACACCCGCCTAGCAGCAAACTTCGGTGTTCGGAACTAGAGACTGGTGGATTCGCCGATTCATTTCGTGTTATGGAGCTGTTGCCGTGACGACTAGCGGGCAGAATGACCGGCATGCCCAAGTTTGGTGTCGGGATTTCAGACGTATCGATCGCGGCTCGGCCTACCGCCGAGGCAGGCTCGCGGCTCAACTACTTGTCCGCGGTGGGCAGCCGCGTCGACTCGTATTGGGTTCCCGACCATCTCAACGCGCTGTTACCTCGATCGATCTGGAGCGCAAAGTACTGTGGTGCAACCAAACTCGTGCCGAAGATCGACGCGTACCTGGAGCCGTGGACTATGTTAGGGCATCTCGCCGCGCGAAATCGCCTGGGCCGTCTCCGCCTGGGTACGAGCGTCACGGACAGCGGTCGGCGTAATCCCGCGGTTACAGCGCAGGCGGCTGCGACGGCTCACCTTTTGACTCGCGGACGGTTCATCCTCGGCATCGGTTGCGGCGAACGCGAAGGCAACGAGCCGTACGGGGTCGACTGGTCGAAGCCCGTCGGCCGATTCGAGGAGGCGATGGCTACCATTCGGGCACTGTGGGATTCGGGTGGACAGCTGGTCAACCGCGAATCTCCATACTTTCCGCTGCGTAACGCGTTATTCGACCTTCCCTCGTACAAGGGCAAATGGCCGGAAATTTGGATCGCCGCGCACGGCCCGCGCATGCTTCGGGCGGCCGGACGCTATGCCGACGCGTGGTATCCCGCGTTTCCGCATCGGCCGAAGGAATACGCGCGGCGTCTCGAGTTGGTTCGGACGGCCGCCTCGGACGCCGGACGCGATCCCATGGGAATCACACCCGCGCTGTGGACTCCGGTCTACACCGGGCACACTCGCGACGAGGTCGATGAAGCGCTGTCATCCGAGATAGCCAAGGCCTGGGCCTTCACTGCGTCCGACGAGTTCTTCGCCCGCCACGGCGTCGAGCACCCTCTCGGCGCCGGTTTCACGGGCGCCCAGGACATTCTCCCGCAGCTTCTGGACGAGCAGACCGTGTTGTCCGCCGCGACGCGCGTACCGCTCTCCTTAATGCGCGAAGTCTGCCTGAACGGAACGCCCGACGAAGTCGTCGCTCAGGCAGCAGAGTGGCGCGATTGCGGACTGCGGTACATCGTCGTCCAGAATCAGAGCGCCGTGCAGCGAAGCCTCCGAAGAGGGCTGCAATCGATGATCCCGTTCAACAAGGTGGTAAGCGGGCTGAAGAAGCTCTAACAGTGCGCTACGAATTGACCTTCACTGCGGGCCCGCTTAGTCATTAATCAGCCCTCTCTCGCACCAGCTTGATATAGCGGAACGCCTGCCGCAGGTTCGTCGTCGAACGCCGCCTTAACGGCTTTTCCTCGCCGTCGATTTGGCTTCTTGGGCTGGCCAGGTGCGCGACGAGATTCGCAATGGCCGCGTCCGACGCTGCCGGAAGGTGCCGAGGCCCGCACCAAGGAACGGGTGGTTGCCCCTCAAGCGGGTGGCTGTCGCTGTCGGTGGCCGCTGGCCCGTAGTTGTGGACGGAACCTAGTCGAGTGGGACCTTCACCGGATGCGGCTTTAGACAGGGAGGCATCGTGAATGAGGAACCTCACATGACACTGCTGAGGCATATCGCCGAGGTTTGGGCGAAGGTCGAAACCTTCTAACAGACGACCTCGTCTCCATGTTGGTGGCGAGGTTTCCGTTGTCGTGGAGAAGGTGGACCTCCCGAGGTTTTACGGCCTATGGCCGTCCTGATGGATGCGACGACAGTCATCGACGAGCGAACCACAATTATGCCGTAGTCAGGCCCGCGTACCGCGCCGGATGTGCGCCTAGCGTGTCTAGCCGCGCACGGCCGCCACGGAGTCGGTGAGGAGCTGACGCGCCCGATCCACGTTGACCAGCGCGCGCGGCTGGTTCGGGATAAGAACCGGATTGGCGGCGACGAGCACGAGGTGGTTGTTTCCAGATATGCGGTGTAGTTGTACGACTCGGTGGAATGGGTTCGATCCGCGACTGTGGTGTCCAGCACGCTATAGGTGCCCAGTGTCTTCGCCCCATTGATATGGGGGGCGTCGATCGTGTAGATCTCGCCCTTGAGGCTGCGGCCGGTGAAGGTGATGTGCTTGCAGTGGTCGCTGACTGCTTCATAGGCAACCGGTTGTGCAGTCTCGACCGCGACCGCGAGGAGGCGGTTATTCTCGCCCTGCGCGGCCAGTGAGGCCATGTTGCCCTTCAGACCGGGCCGCAGCGGCTGACTCAAGGCATATTTCGCACAGTCGGGGGGATCCAATGTGATGCCGGGAGGCAGCCTTTGCGGGGGGAGCGACCGTGGGTCGATCCCTGTGGGACCCGTGGTGACGACCTTGAAGTCAGGGCTGAACGTCGCCTTGACCGAGAGGATTTTGCTGATGTCGATGTGTCGGTTCTGCATCGAGTCCGTCGAGCACCCGAGGGCGAACAACAACGTGGCGGCGCACACGACGCCGCTGAGCGTCTTTGCGATCGACATTGGCGCAATCTACCGAACCGACGGGTCAGTCTTGGAACCTCCACAACCTCAGGGAGACCTCAGCCCGCGGTGAGCCTACGAGGCGATGGCCTGACCAAGCCGTCAGACATGCACCCCTATTAACATCCGGCTTCAATCGTCGTTCCGTTGCTGACGACATCGCGACGTGGCCGTCTTACACCGCGAATCAGCCGGCCGCAGCGCGCCGGGTGACACATTGACTCCGAACGGGAATCCAACGCCAGGCGCATAGGATGACAACCCATGGCGCGCTCAAATACGGTCGGTTACGAGTAATTTCACGTCGCGTCGCGGGACAGCGGCGATGCCGCGTGGTACCGACCGCGGCGGTTTTCTGCGCAGTTCTCGGTCCGGCATCGACAACACCGCCTTGCGCATCGTCGTCCCGATCGCCACCGCCAACTCGTACGTCGCGAATGCGGCTCCAAGACAGCGACGATATCCGCCACCGAATGGCATGTACTCGAACGGCGTCGGATTGCGCGCGAGGAAGCGCTCGGGGCGGAATTGGTACGGGTCGGGAAATATCTCGGGATTGAAATGCACGGCGGGTACTGCGATCCCGACGATGTCGCCCGCCGAGCGCTGCGCGCCGGAGATGGTTCGCGGTGCGAGGAGCTTTCTGAGCACAATAGGCACCGCTGGGTGCATCCGCAGGGTCTCGGCGATGACGGCCGACAGATAGGGCAGCTTCGCCAGTTGCTCGGCCGGGGGATCAGCGCACAGCTCGGCGCTCAGTCGCTGCCACACCCTGGGCTCACGGTGAATGTGATAAAGCGCCCAGGCCAGGGCCGCGGCCGTGGTGTCGTGGCCGGCGATGACGAGAGTGCGCAACTGCTGCTGCAACTCGTCCTCGCCGACGGCGCCTCGTCGTGATCGGATGCCGCCAGTAGCTGGGTCAGGATCGGGGCGCGTCCGGTGACCGGACACTGCGGAGCACTTCGGATCTGATCCGACAGCATGCTGTCGAACTGTGACCGCAGTCGGACCAATCGCGCCCAGGGTCCCAGGCCCGCGAAGTTCTTACGCAGGATCGGTAACAGCATCAGCGGCGCGGTGTTGGCGTTCATCAGCGCGCTTACCACGTCCGCGTACGCCTCGCAGGCCGGTCCCGCCGCGACGCCGAGCACCACTTGAATGATGATCCGCAGCGTGATGGATTGGGCCGTGGTGTGCAGCGCGACCCGGTCGCCGGCTCGCCATGGACTGATCTCGTCGATGACCGCGCTCGCTATGCCTTCGGCCCGGTCCCGCATTTGCGCGCCGTGGAAGGCCGGGGACAGCAGTGTCCGCTGGCCGCGGTGCACCGCACCCGAGGTCAATATCACCGATTCAGGGCCGACGATTGGCTCAATCGGGTTCGGCGTCGGGGCGCACAAGGCCTCTCGCGGGGTGGTCAGGATTTCGCGGGCGGCGTCGACGGTCGCGACGAAGTGGACGGGACCCATGCCCGGGAAGATGAGCGTGAACGGACCGGGATCGCCTGCGCGCTGTCGCATGAAGCCCTCCGGATCCATGCCGGCGCGCGCAGAGCGCAGCCAGTCCCGCCATCTCTGGCGGTGTGACCCCGACGAATCGGCATGCACAGACGGCCTCCCAACTGTCGTGCACTTCGCATACCCGCTCTGCCTCATTAACTGTCACGAGATTCGTTGGTAGAAGGTTCAGCCCGTTGGCAGCCGTTTGGCGGTGAACCCGCTTCCAATCTTGCGAGGTCAAAGACTTCGCACTGTGACGACGCGCGCTTTGGCAGGTAGACGGCCCACACGCTGTTTGCAGGGTCAAACCGTTTAGCTGGTGTGTTTTTCGAAGTCAGCCCACGCGTCGCCGAAACGGTGATCGCACCAATTCCTCGGCGATGCGCGCGGCGACGTGACGCGATTGCCGCGCCACGAACGCGATCAGCGCAGGGCGCGACATGAAGCCAATGAAGCGCAGACCCTCGGCGGCGGGTTCCTCGCCCGCTGCGCGCGGCGCCCCGCGTTCGTCGAGCACGCCGAGGTGGCCGACCAGCGGCTCCAGCCCGTGCAAGTACCCCGTCGCGCAGATGACGACATCGGGGTCGATCCGTCGTCCATCGATCAGGCACGCCGTATCGCCGCCGAACTGGTCGATCGTGGGAATCACCTCGATCAATCGATCGCGGATGGCGACGAGCACCTCCTTGTCGACGATCGCGGGCGCACGCCCGAGCCTTATTCCGCGGCTGAACACGCCCTCCGTGGGCTTCGGCAAGCCAAAAGTGGTCAGATCGCCGATGCTGATCCGGCGGCCCAACTCCGCCATCGCGTCGGCGAACCAGACCGGCGCGTCATACAGCGGTGACGCGATGAAGTCCGACGGAAAGCCGCCTGGCAATGCGCGCAGCATAATGTTCGGCGTCGTCCGCACCGCCAGCCACACCTTGGCCGCGCCGCCCGTGGCCACGTCGTGCGCGATCTCCATCGCCGACGAGCCTGCGCCGACCACAAGAACACACTTTCCCACGTATGGCGCGGGATTGCGGTAGGCAGCCGAGTGCAGCAGTTCGCCGGTGAGCGATTCGCTGCCGGGCCAGTCCGGGATTCGCGGCGTGTGCTCGTACCCAGTGGCGATCACCACCTGGCTTGTTTCGATGTCACCGCACGTGGTTCGCAAACACCAGCCGTCCGGCCGTCGATTGATTCGGCGCAGCTCGGTGTTGAGCCGAAGTTCGATGCCATCCTCTCGAGCGTGCCGGTCGAGGTGCTCGACGACCTGGTCACGACTCGGGAACACCGGCGTGTGCTTGGGGTATGGCCGGTTGGGCAGATGCGAGAGGTGCTTACCCGTGTTCAGCCTGAGCTTGTCGTAGCGGCCACGCCACGATGAGCCGACTTGATCGGCCCGGTCGATAACCAGAGGCCGCAGACCGCGATCACGCAAACTCAAAGCCACCGACAGGCCGGCCGGGCCGGCCCCGACGACCACTACCCGGTGCTCGGCCATGCAGCCTCCACATCCGTCGAGTGATCCCGCAACCGGCCGGGTTTGAACCCGAAGACAGCCGAGGTGGGCCCAATCAGGTGGCGCATCTTGATGTGCTCGAAACCCCCGCCGCGAAGCAACTCCGCGCATTCGGCGGTCGACGATTCATAGCCCTCGCGCGACTCGAGCATGATATTGAGGCTTGACAGCAGGCTCGCGTAGTTGTACGAGCGGCCGGGCCGGGTCATCGCGTCATAGACGATCACCGCACCTCCCGGCGGCACGGCGGCGTACGCCTTGGCGACCAATTCCCGTCGGATCGCCTGATTGCGCCCGTGGAACACATGGCCGAAGGAGACAACGTCGGCGTTGGGCAGCGGTACCTCGAGGAAGTCGCCCTCGACGAATCCAAGCCTGCCCTGGAGCCGGAACGATGAGACGTACTCCTCGAAGATCGGCCGCACGGCGGGAAAGTCGAAGCCCACGCCTCGCAGATGTCGGTGGGTCAGCGCTACCCGCACCGGCAGCGCTCCCTGCGCGGAGCCGATGTCGGCGAAGGTCCGGAAACGTTTCCACGGAAAGCGCGCGGCCAACAGCGTGGCCTCACCGGTCGAGATTCCGGTCATCCCGGCCAAGAATTCGCGCAGCGCCACCGGATCGCGATAGAGCGTGGAGAAGAATTCGTTTTCGCCCTGTTCTTCTTCTGCGGCCGGGTAACCCGTGCGCAACATGTCGCTCAATCCCGACCAGAGGCCGTACAGGCGTTTGCTCGATAGCTCCATCAGTCCGCCGGCGTAACTGGGTTTGGTCCGGTCCAAGAACATGGCGCTGCGTGCGGTGTTGCGGTAGCGCCCCCGCTTGTCACGGCGCAGCAGGCCGGCAGCGACCAGCCCGTCGAGCGCGGTACCGGCGGCGCGCCCATGCCAGCCCAGCGCGTCCGTCAGTTCCTTCTGCGAGTGGGGCCCCTTGGCCAATTCGGTGAACACCCCGCACTCCACCGCGGTCAGGACAAGCCGGGACGACCAGAACGCCATGCCCATCTCCACGATGTGCTGCGGACCACCGAAGCGGCGCAGCACCGGGCCGACGACGCGGCTTTGGAAGGCCCGCATCATCAGCCGCTCCCGCTGCACGTCGGGCCCTCGAGCCAGACAAGTGGAGGTTTCGTCGAGCGGAGTACTTAGCTGTGCCATTGCCTGGTGACCTCCCCGATCAAGCCATTGACCCTCTCAGTGATACGTCCGGGTCTTGGCCATGGTTCAACGTTCGGAAAGCGAATCCCAGCAACAGCAGCCCTAAGCCTGCTGACCACCAGTCCGAGCAATCGGTGCCGCCGCTCCCACAGGAGGGGTGCGGGCGGTGCCGTTCTCAGATGAATTGGTTCGGGCCGCCACCCAAGCAGGGTGACGGGCTGAAGGGCAGGTGAGGTAACTACCCCTGCTGCTTTAACCCGTACTGGGGGCCAGCGACGACGGATTTTAACGGACAGCTCGAGGGGTAGAAACGGGATCACAGGGGGTCGTTGAGGGGCGTTCGCCGTCCAGCCGGAGGCGGCGAAGCCAATTCCGAGCAAAAGGATTCGCTCCCGGCGCGGCCTTTTTGTATCACTGCGGAGGAGTTCTCATGAAACTGAAACGCTTGGTCGTGATCTTCGTAGGACTGCTGTTCCTGAACGGCGTCCTGGCTGGCACCGCGTCAGCGACAACCGTCGAGGATTGCCAAGGAGAGCTATCCCAACTGGGCCCCGGCACCGTGCCGTGACTCCAGGAATGCCGGCGTCTCACTCGCCGGGGAACGACACCAGCAATGCGGCTAATGCGGCGAGTGCCGTGATCGCGGCCGACACCCGCCCGTTGACTGTGATCTTTTGGCACGTCATCAGCCGATGTCGCCCGGTGTACCGACTGGAACCTGCACACCCTGCCAGTTGCACGGCGTCCAGGTCCGCCACGCGACCAGCGCGCGTTCGTCGAGCACGCCGAGGTGGCCGACCAGCGGCTCCAGCCCGTGCAGTACCCCGTCGCGCAGATGACGACATCGGGGTCGATCCGTCGTCCATCGATCAGGCACGCCGTATCGCCGTCGAACTGGTCGATCGTGGGAATCACCTCGATCAATCGATCGCGGATGGCGACGAGCACCTCCTTGTCGACGATCGCGGGCGCACGCCCGAGCCTGTTTCCGCGGCTGAACACGCCCTCCGTGGGCTTCGGCAAGCTCGAATTGGTCGGATCGCTAAGGCCCAGGTCGCGGATAGAATTCCGAGCCTGGGCCCTTTTTGCGTCAATAACCTTCGGCGACGATTAAGACCGCACGACACGTCAGCGGATGGATCGCTCCGCGACCGGGGCCGCGCCTGCTTCGGCAGTCAATCGATCCTTGTGAATCTGACGGAGGAATCGTCCAATGGCGGCTACGACCGCACCTGTACGTGCGCCGTCGATCAGATCGAAACCGTGACCGACACCTGGCAACTCGACGTAGCCCACCGTCGCCGCTGACACTGATCGCAGCCGGTGGACGAACGCGCGCGCCTCGCCGACGGGAATGAGACTGTCAAGGCTGCCATGTACCACGAGAAACGGGGGCGCCGCTTCGTGGACTCGGTCCACGGGCGACGCCGCGTTAAATATCTCGGGGTGGCGAACTTGCGAGCGCTTGACGACAACGCGCTCAAGGAATTCCATGAACCGGGCGCGCTGCACAGTGGAGCGGTCCTGCCAGTCGTAGAGGCCGTACAGACTGATGACGGCGTCGACGGATGTGTCGGCGTCAGCGGGAAGATCGGCTCGCCACTGTGGATCGTGGGCGGTCAGTCCCGCCAGGGTTGCCAAGTGCCCGCCAGCCGAACATCCTGCCGCCACAATGAAATTGGGGTCCCCTCCGAACTGGGAGACGTTGGCACGCGCCCAGGCGATCGCTGCTTTGACATCCGTTATCTGGCGCGGCCAGCGATGTTGCGGGCTGGTCCGGTACTGCGGTGACAAACACACCCAGCCCCTCCTGACCAAGTGGGCCATCAGCGCGTGTCCCTGTAACGCGCGACTTCCGAATATCCAGGCGCCGCCCGGAATGAAGACGAGTACCGGCGCGGGTGCGGCAGGCATGTCGTCCTGGCGCCATACGTCGAGCAATTGGCTGGGGTGATCGCCGTAGGGCACCGACGACCGAAGCACATATCGGCGCTGCGCGGTCGCCTTCCACACGGGAGCCAGCTGCCGATGCGACGGCCACGGATGCGCGAGGTCCTCGGGGCCCACGATGCCCCGTAATGCTTCGGTCAGTACGGCCGGCGTCTGCGCAAGCTCTTGATGTCGGCGTTGGCGGCCGTCCGGGTCAAATCGAGCCCTCGTCATCGCGGAAACGATGCCGGGCAGATAGGCGTTGCCGCCGACGCCAAGAGCCGCCATGCCACTGATCGTCTGGATATGTCGACCGATTACCGGCGTCGACGCCGCCGCGGCGCTGAGCGCGATCACGTAGTCGCATGGCTTTGCTCTCACTATCCATCGGGCCCAGGACCGGACGGTACGAACTGCATGTCCAGATTCCATACAAGACATCGCTGCAGCGTACGGCGTGACGACAACCGGTGCGTCCAGAATTGACATCACCGTAAGACATTTGCTGCTCGCAGGCCGCTCCCACGCCATCTGGGGAGGTAGTCAACTCGCCGATAAGCTGCGAAACGGCGCGCCTTGCGTGTCGACTTTGGGGGTTCGCGGCGAACGGGGTGGGACATGGAGCAGCTGAGCTGGACCGACGACATGATGTTGCGCGCCGAAAAGCCGGAGACCCCGGTGCAAATCCAGTTGCTGCTGATCTATGACCAGTCAACGGCGCCTGACGGCAGAGTCACGTTCAAGCGCATCCTGGAGGAGATCGATGCCCGGCTGCATCTTGCGCCGACTTTCCGGCGGCGGCTGACCGAACTGCCCGGCGGCCTGCACATGCCTTACTGGGTCGATGATCCGAACTTCGATCTCGAATACCACGTGCGTCACATCGCGCTACCTCAACCCGGGGACTGGCGTCAGCTGTGCATACAGATCGCGCGCATCCACGGACGCCAGCTCGACCTTCGCAGGCCGCCGTGGGAGATGACGGTCATTGAGGGTCTGAACTCCGTCCCGGGCGTGCCGAAGGGATCGTTCGCGATCTCACTCAAGCTGCACCACTGTGTCGTCGACGGGATGGAAAGCGTCGAGTTGATGGCCGCCATGCATGACCTCGCGTTCGACAGCCCACGTCCCGCTGCGCCGACAAAGCCTTGGAAACCGGGAGCGCTGCCGTCGACAGCGGACCTCGTCTCGCGGACAGCGATCAACGGAGTGCTCCACCCACTGCGCGCCGGCAAAGTCTTGATTCCCAGTGCTTTTAACGCGCTCCGCCACATCGCGGAGCTGCCAGGCAAACTTGCGGGGGGAGTAGCAGCGACACTGGTCCCCGGGTCGGGATCGCTGTTCGCTCCGAACACGCGCTTCAACGATGCGGCCACACCGCACCGGGTGTTTGACGCCCGCTTTCACGACCTCGCCGACTTCAAGCGGATCAAAGCCTGTGTGCCCGACGCGACCATCAACGATGTGGCACTTGCCTATGTTGGCGGCGCGCTTCGCCATTATCTGGAAGGCTACGGCGAGCTGCCTGAAGAGACTCTGGTGGCCGCGTGCCCAATGTCGATACGGACCAGCGGCGAAAGCGGCACCGGCGGCAACCGACTGTTCGGCAGGTTGCAGGCACTGGGAACGACGATCGCTGACCCGCTCGAACGGTTGGCGGCGATCGTCGAGGAGACTTCCGTTTTCCGCGACACTTCCGATTCCTCGAGCAGCGCGCGGCTGTTGGAGTTGGTAGGTACCGTGCCCACCACGCTGCTGGGACTGACGGTGAAGGCTGCCAGCGCAGTGCCCTTTTCGGGCCCTACGATCGCCAACACCACAGTGAGCAACGTGCCGGGCCCGGCCGACCCACTTTTCTTCGCCGGCGCTCGCCTTGTGAGGGTCACCGGACTGGGCCCACTGATCGGCGGAATGAATCTTTTCCACATCGTCGCGAGCTACCACGGAACAGTCTCGGTCGGCGTGACGGCGGACCGCAGTGCGCTACCCGACCCGGGTCACTATGCCGACTGTATGCAGACCGCTTTCCAGGAGATGCTCAGCGCCGCAAGATGACCCGCGTAGCTCGACTGTGGGGCCGGGTTACCGCGCCTCCTAATGCGACACCTCGAAATCGAGATCTAGCCCGCGAATAGAGATTCAACCGCTTCGGCGTTGCTGACCCCAACCGCGATGTGGCGAGGGCGTCTCACTACAGACGACATCTGCGACACGCGCACAGAAACGAACGAACAGAAACGAACGAACAGAAACGAACGAACAGAAACGAACGAACAGAAACGAACGAACAGAAACGAACGAACAGCAGGTGTTCGTCGGTCAGGGCGTGGTGTTGACGACCGCACACGCGTGTTGATGCCATCAACGCCTACGCGTCTCCGCAGGTCGTTTTGCGTACTTTCGCGTCCTTTTGCGTTGTCCAATCAAGCATTTGCGCAAGTCAGATTGATTTCTGCGCCGAGTTCGATTCCCGGCAGCTCCACCGGAAAGTTGCAGGTCAGGGCCGCAAGCCCTGACCTGTTTCTTGCCCATCAACATCCCCGGGTCACGATCGCGGTGTCGGCTACCGCTGCATGTCGACGGTGCGAACGTCCCGATCATGACGGGTTGACTGCCAACAGTGACCAGTCGGCTCACGTCCAGCTCGGCGGCCTGATCGAATTCGCCAGGTCGACCAGGGTGTAGCGGTGGCGCCGCCGCGGCGAATGCCGCGCCAGCTCCCGCAGCGCCTCTTCGGTACCCGCGCGCAAACCCCGCTCGTCGAACGAGTGGTCGCAGATCGGATCGGCGGCCGGTGTCGCGCCGGCCCGCAGCCAGTCCATCGCGGTGCTGAGTACCAGCGCACGGATCTGGAGTAGGCGCGGCTCGGTGTCGGCGAGCTGGCCGACACGCAGTGCGGCATCGCGCAGGTCGGCCTCGGAGATCTCGCCGATGGGGCGTCCGCCGACGAGGATGAGCGCCGACGTCAGCTGAGCCTCACCGTAATGCCGGGAGGTCAGGGGCACTTGGTCGAGCACACTAATCGCCCCGGTCCGATCGCCACGGGCGACGAGCCGCCGGGCAAGGCCGAAGGCTGCGCTCACCATAGAGCGGTCAGTGCGCCACAGAGTCCGGTAGTACCGCTCGGCCAAGCGGCCCAGTCGTTCGACGTCCGCCGGCCGGTCCTCTTCGAGCTCTAGATCGGCCATCGCTGCCGCCGCCAGCTTGGGTGCGGCTTCGCCGGGGAGCGCCGCAACGACCCGCTCGAAACATGCCAGCGCTGCCTTGGGTTTGCCGGCATCCAGCGCGGTGACGGCGTCGTCCCAGTCCATCCGCCAATCGATGTCCTCATCCTCGACCGGTATCGGCTTCGGCAGGGCACGGCTGACACTGCGGGCGCCCAGTCGAACGTCGTGCTCGCGACCGTCGACGAACACATCGGTGCGCCGCAGGGCCAGGTCGGCACCGAACGTGGAGCGTGGCATGGTGAAAAGTACCGACTTCCACGGGCTCGGTGAGCCCGTCTGCGCGGCGAGGATTTCGTGCAGCACGCCCTTGCATTGGTTGGCCATCTCTTCGGCAGACGAGAACCTTTGCGCCGGAAGGGGGTTCGTTGCACAGGCGAGCAGTTGATAGAACGACTCGTACTGTTCGAACAGCGGCGCCTCGTCGCGGCCGGGCAAAGTCTCGTCATAGCGGTCATCGGACAGATCGACGGTCAGCTTGGCCAGCGTCCGACCGACGGTGTAGATGTCCGTAGCGATCGTCGGACCGGTCCGCACGATTTCGGGTGCCTGAAATCCTTTGGTGCCGTAGATGTATCCGAAATCCCCGATGCCGGACACAGCCCCCATGTCGATCAACTCGGTGTTGTCCTCGGTGAGCATGATGTTGTCCGGCTTGAGATCGTTGTAGACCAGACCCAGTGAGTGCAGATAGCACAGCGCAGGGAGGGTGTCGACCACATAACCGAGTGCCTGCTCCACCGGCATCATCGGCTCGGGTTCGCCTTCGGGTGCTTCCGCTCGTTGCGCGTCCAGGATGGCCTGCACCGTTCTGCCGCCAATGTATTCCATCACGATGTACCCGACAGGGCGGCCGTCGAACCCCGGGTGTTCGACGAAGTTGTAGATCTTCACGATGCCGGGATGGTGGACCATGGCGAGGAACTGACGTTCGGCGACGGCAATCGCCTGTGCCTGCTCTCCGCCCGGCTGGAGCAGACCTTTGAGCACCACCCACCGGTCGCTGACGTTGCGGTCGATCGCCAGATAGATCCAACCGACGCCGCCGTGGGCGATGCAGCCCTGGACGTCGTATTGGCCCGCAACGAGCTCGCCGGTCTCCAGTTGCGGCGAGAACGAGAACAGCGCGCCGCAATTTGGGCAGACGCCGTCGCTGTCCCCGGGCCGGCCCGCACTCCCTCGTCCCACCGGTCGCCCGCAGCCGCTGCACTCCCGTTTCGACTCGGCCACAACAGGATTGGTGAGGATTGCGCTCGCAGGTTCGATGTCTTCGCTGATCGGAATTTCGACCAGGCCGTCACCGATGCGGCGCACGCCGTTTCGCATCCGCGGGCGGGTGGGCTCGACCTTGTTAGGCTCCGATTCGGTCACCAGGACGGCGCGCGTTCCCTCGTCTCCAGCCATGTCAATCCCGATACTTCGGTTCTGGTGGACCAGGTGCCGGCCCCAGCACCGTGAGCCACTTCTGGTAGAGCGACCGCCACGTCCCGTCGCCTCGGATCCGTTCCAGGCCGGCATTGACTGCGCGAACTAGGTCGTCCTGTGCCTTATTGATGCCGATCCCGTAAGGCTCGGGCTCCAGACTTGGTCCGACGATGTGCAAATTCGGATCCTGTACAGCCAGTCCGGCCAGGATCGAGTTGTCGGTGCTGGCCGCGTCCGCCTGCCCTTGCTGCAAGGCCACCAGGCAGTCGTCCCAATTCTGAACGGCCAGCAGGGTTGCCGCCGGCGCGACCCGGGATACGGTGGCCAGCGACGTGGTGTCCACCTGAGCGCAAACCCGCTTGCCGGCCAGGTCGGCCGGCCCTTGCACATCCGAATCCTTCGGCACCAGCAGTCGCTGGCTCGCTTCGAAGTACACGGTGGAGAACGCGATCTGCTCGGCACGTGCGCAGGTGATGGTCATCGCGTTGACCACGATGTCAACCGTCTGGTTCTCCAGCGCAGTGATGCGCTCCGGCGAGGTCAGCAACCGGAACTCGACTTTGCTGGGATCACCGACCAGGTTCCGTGCCATCTCCCGGGCGATGTCGACGTCGAAGCCCTGCAATTGGCCGGACACGGGATCGCGAAAGCTGAACAGATTGGTGCTCTGGTCGAGACCGACGATCAGCCGGCCGCGCTGCCGGATCGCTTCCTCGGCCGGGCCGGCTTCGGTGGACGGGCGCAAGCTCGCGCTGGCATCGCAACTGTCCACGGCCGCACCGGACGCCGAGGCCACCTCAGAGGCGCCGCTGGGCATCGGCAGCGTGGTCAGCGAAGGGGACACCTCGACGAGTGGTTGCACACTGGAACACCCCGCGACCAGGGTTGCCGCGAGCACGAGCAGTGCGGCGCGCATCAGTGGTACTCGCTCAGTCGTGGCGTGATACCGGCGGCAACGGCGAGTGCCCCCAACACGCCGATGGCCGCGGCACCGGCCGGAAGCATGTTCAGCGCCGTGTAAGCGTGAGTGATCCCGTCGCGCTGCCGATCCCGCAGTCGCGGGATGGCGTCCCTTAGTGCATCGTCCAGTCGGGTGAACTCAACTGTCGAGTGCTGCGGCCCGTCATCTCGCGCGATCGCCACGGCACCGGGATAGTCGCCACTGCTCAGCTTGCGTCGGATCTCATCATTGGCGCGAATCCAGCCCTGCAACGCATCCGCCGCCCCGTCGACCGGATGATCGTCGAGCAGCCAACCGATCTGTGCGGTCCGCTCATCGAATTTGATGTCGGACAGGGGGTCGGAGCCTCGCTTGAGCAGTCCGAGGATTTCGTCGGCACGGGCCTGCTGGACGAGGATGCGCGCAGTCACCGCCGCGTCGAGCGGTTCACCGCCTTGCGTCCGTGCACCGCCGGCGGCCTGCGTCGACACCAGCCAGGCCACGGTCAGCCACACCGCGAGCACCACCATCAACACCGAGGCCAGCACCAGTCCGGGGTTAAACCGACGATGACTGCGCCGAGCCAGCGACGCCTGCGTCAACAACAGCAGACAAAGCACAAGCGCAACTGCGGCTATCACCACGCGCGACCGACCGGCGGGGCCTTCCGTTGCGCCGACTGCGTTGGATTGGGTCCGATACAGCCGTTCGGCGGTCGGCAGCATGGAGTGCTGCATCAGCGCGGAGGATTCGCTGAGGTAGGCGACGCCGATTGGGCGGCCGGCGCGGTTGTTCGCACGGGCAGTGGCCATCATCCCCGTGTACACCGCCAGCTGGTTGGACAGGTCGGTCAGCCACGTGAGTGAGTGAATATCGTTGGGCGACACGCCGTTCGAGGCGGTGACCAGACCGGCGGACGCCTGTCCGATGGCGGCGTCGTAGCGATCGCGGACGTCGCGCGGTTCGACGCCCCCGGACAGGAACGCGGTGGCCGCAGTCGTGTTGGCGAACGACAGAGCTCCATAGATCCGTTGCGCCGCATCGGCCAGCGGTTCGGTGTGCGAGCGCTGGGTTTCCAGCCGGCCTTGCTGGTCCGACACTATCCTCGACGCAGCCACCCCGACGGCGAGCAACGCCGCAATCAGAACGACGGCCATCAATGCCATCCGGCCCGGCGTGGATCCGAGGAAGTCGACGACCGGCCGGTCTGATTCCTCCGGATCGACGAGCAGCGACTCGTCGAGTGTGTGCGTCCGCTCGCGCGCCAGCTCACCGCTGTCCACTCGACATCACCTCGTCGCAGGTTGGGCCCGGAGCACCGATACCGGACGATCCAACGTGGATTGACCGCACGGTAGCCCATCGGACACGCACTGCGCGGGTGGTTGCTACTCGTCGGGCGCGATCAAATCCCGCGGGCCGGTTGGTAACCGCCAGTGGAAGGCCAGCCCCGCCAGCCGCAGCACCGTCGCCAGCGCGCTGCCGACCGCCACAGCTATCCACTGCTGCCCGAAGTAGTCGATCGCTACGTAGGTCGCCGCGCCCAACATTGCCGGGATCGCGTACAGATCGTCCGGACCCATCACCAACGGCACCTCGCGGGCGAGCACGTCACGCAGCATCCCGCCGGCTATGGCCGTGAGCATGCCGATCAGACCGGCCGCGAACCAGCTGGCGCCCGCGTCGGCGGCAATGGCCGCGCCGGAAGCGGCGAAGAAGCCCATCCCGATGGCGTCCAGAACGAGCACTGATCGGTTCATCTGGATCACAACCTTGGCGAACGGGGTGGCGACGGCCAAAGCTACAAGCGACGCGACCGTGATGTTGGGCCAGTGCTGGATCGAATGCGGGGGCATGATGTCGAGCAGCACATCGCGCAGCACGCCTCCGCCCACACCGGTCAGCACACCCATCGTGGCGATTCCGAACAGGTCGAAGCCTTTACGCACCCCGACGGTCGCACCCGAAGCAGAGAACGCTGCAATGCCGGCGTAGTTGAGAATCATCTGGAGCACGCCTGCACGGTAAGTGCCCCACGTCCGATCTGCCGCGCGTTCGGCTCACGTCGCAGCGATGACGACGCCCAAACGTGATTTCTACAGCGGGTTCGATTCCCGGCAGCTCCACTGAAGTAACAGCAGGCCAGGGCATATTTTCGCCCTGACCTGCTTCCGTTGTGGGCACATTTTGGGCGGCCCTGACACCAGGTCGTCCATTTTGTCGGCCACGTCGACGATGGATCCGGTGACTGGCGCAGTTTCTCGATGATGGCTCG
>CAVQLB010000015.1:0-503192 GCA_963713225.1 uncultured Actinomycetota bacterium
TTGACGAGGTGACGCGGTGGCTGGCCGATCGGGCCGCCGATGCGCCGCAGAATTTCTTGCACTTGTTGCGTTGCTGGAGGCCGAGCGGGCATGGGCGGTCGGCGACTTCCAAGAGAGTGTCCGCGGTTTCGACGCGGCTCTACACGGCGCCTGCCAATGCCCACGCCCGTGGCACTGACCTTCATCACCGAACGCGCGGCCCCTTCTATTTGGCCCACGGCCTCGACTACAATGGCTACGAAGCCGCTGACCCAGACGCGGCAGCAGTATGCCGCCTGGGGCGCGACAGCCAAAGTCGCCCAGCTGGACTGGGCGTATCCGAGCCTTCCGCCACACCAGGACACGTCGGCCGCGCAGCGCAACACCCGGTCTCCTGATTCCCTTGGCAGTGGCAGTGTCAGCACCGGAACCATCGATCTGCTGGGCATCCTGTCGACGTCACAGGCGCTGAGCTCGGAAACCAGCATCGCGGGATTGCATGCCCGGGTGGCGCAGGTACTCGGCGCCATGACCGGCGCCACCGATGTAGCGCTGCTGGTGTGGGACGACGAGCACCGCCAATGGATCCTCCCAGCGACAGGCCGCGACGGTGGCGCTTCGACGAGCGACACAGTCCGATGTCGGTGCTGCGCTACCTCGAACGGACGAGTGAGCCACTGGTCGTGCCCGACGCCACCAGTGATGAGCGCTTCGCACGCGACCCCTACTTCGCCGATGCCGACTGTTGTTCACTCTGGCCGTTCCGATCCTCAGCCGAGGCATGCTGCGGGCGGTATTGCTGCTGGAGAACCGGCTTATGCGGGGAGCTTTCACCGTCGAGCGGCTCGACGCCGTCAATCTGATCGCCGGCCAGCTCGCGGTCTCGCTCGACAACGCTCAGCTGTATTCCGAGCTTGCCGCGTCACGCGCGCGGATCGTCGCCGCCGCCGATCAGACCCGCCGCCAGAATCGAACGCGACTTGCATGATGGCGCCCAGCAGCGGCTTGTCTCGCTTGCGCTGGAGCTCCGCATGGCGCAGGCCGAGGTGTCGGCGGATGCGGGGGAGCTTCGGATGCGGCTTGACCATGCCGTGGGCAGGCACGGCGGGGCGCTTAAAGAGCTGCGTGATCTGTCCCGCGGCATTCATCCGGCATTGCTGACCGAGGGCGGTCTCGGCCCAGCGTTGCGCGCGATGACCCGCCGCTCGCCGATCCCTGTTCAGCTCGACCTGCGCCTCGAGGAACGGCTGGCCGATCGGGTTGAGATCAGCGCCTACTACATCGTCGCCGAGGCATTGACCAACGCGGCCAAGCATTCCCGCGCATCGGCGGTCACGCTGAGTGTCGAACGGAACTCCGCCGATGGAGTCTTGCGCGTCGAGGTCACCGACGACGGCGTGGGAGGCGCCGACTTCACCGGCGGCACCGGCCTAGTCGGCCTCAAGGACCGCGCAGAGGCGCTCGGCGGTCACATTGATCTGCACAGCCCCCGCGGAGGCGGAACCACACTGCGTCGTCAAGCTTCCGCTCAGCCGGCCGACGTCGAATCTTGAAGGCGGAGCCGGCTCTCAAAGGTCAACTCGACGCCGCGTCTACTGTCGACCCTGGTCGGTACCGAGCTTCACCTCAACGGTCCTGCGATTACCCGAAGTGTCGGTGAACGCCATCGTTACAGAGGTGCCGGGTGCCCTGGACTGCACCGCGGCGACGAGGCCATGGCGCTGCGGATGACGTGGTCATCCACTTTGGTCACCACCTCGCCAGCAGCCAGCCCGGCCGCCGCCGCAGGGCTACCGATTGTCACGTCGACGATCCTGGCACCGCCCACAGCCATGTCGTCGGCCACCTGCGCGCCCAGCCAGGCATGCGATGCCCGACCGGTGGTGATGAGTTCGGCGACGATGCGCAGGGCGTGATCGGCCGGAATAGCGAAACCCAGGCCGATCGACCCGTGCGGTGTGGTGCCCGGGCTTCCAG
Organism: uncultured Actinomycetota bacterium; assembly: GCA_963713225.1. Lineage (GTDB taxonomy): Bacteria > Actinomycetota > Actinomycetes > Mycobacteriales > Mycobacteriaceae > Mycobacterium. The sequence goes on from CAVQLB010000015.1 coordinate 1,957, forward strand.
CACCGCCCATCTCGGCCGCGGCGGAGTTGATGCCGATGAGCCGGCCGTTCGCGTCGACGAGTGCGCCGCCGGAATTACCCGGGTTGATTGCAGCGTCGGTTTGGATGGCGTCAAATGCCACCATGCCGCTTTCGGCACGGACCGGTGGGCATACCGGACGGTGCAGCGCGCTGACGATGCCGTCGGTGACGGTGCCGTCCAAACCCAGTGGAGATCCGACCGCGACCACCGGCTGACCGATGCGTAGCTCGGCTGAGGAACCGATGGAGACGGGGGTAAGGCCGGACAATTCGTGGGCACGCACAACCGCGATGTCACTTTGAGGATCGGCGGCGATCACGTCGAATTCGGCAGTGCGACCATCGTTTAGAGCTACCACGGTGCGCATCGACGGGTGCGGCCCCCGGTTCACCGCCGCCACGACATGGTTGTTGGTCATGATCAGCCCATCGGGGCTGAGGATGACGCCAGAACCCAATTCTGACTGATCGTCGTTACTGATCTGCAGCGTCACGACGCTGGGAAGTACCTTCGCGGCGACCCGTTCGACCCAGTCAGGTGAGAGCTCGGCCGTCACCGGCGCACCGGCAGCGCTGGGGGCAAAGAGTTCGTCGGCGGTCACCGCACGAACGAACGGAACGACGGTAAAGCCGGTCACCGCGGCCGTCGCCGCCACTGCCAGACTCAGCAAGTTCACGAATGCGGCGCGAGTGAGCCTGTGCCGCTGCGGAGTCATTCGGCTTGACCGGTGAGACGGATACCGGCCTTCTCGCCGAGATGTGCGCTGTGCATCGACGTTGTGCCGGAGAGCACGCTGACCTGGAGACATAGCCCGATGTGGGTGACCGTGGTCAGCGGACATCCGTTCTCTCCTAACTTTCAGTTGTTCGACTCCAACGCGTGGCGTTCGTTCACACGCCGAAAACCATGGGGCTCAAAGAGATCGACTATTGATCAGGATGCCGTGTTGGCGTCTTCCTGTCGTCACCGGCAACGCCAATTCCCATATTCCCGCCAGCGGGTATCTGGCGTGGGAGACCCAACTCCGTTGCAGCCGAGAACGATTGGTGGGGGCTCAGCTGACGTGGATCAGTCGTCGATGACGGTGTAGTCGGGAGCCTCCACCAGCGACTGCAGGACGCGTAGCCCGATTGTCGTCAGCGTGGCGAGACAGAGAAGAACCGCTAGTGCCGAGTTCATTTGGTTCACCCGTTCTCCCAGACCGGGTTCGAGACATCGGTCATCGACTCACCACGGTCACACGTCTCCGCGACAAGCTCACCAGCTCGCGAGTTCCGTTGTCTCGAGTAACCGTCACAGCGTCGCGGTGAACCCCTGTCACATGCCCCGAGAAGCCTTGCGGGCTGGCGTCGGAGACGTGGACGCGCATGCCGTGAGCCAGCGGTCGGCCCATTCCCGCCGCACTGCTCATGAGGTCACGCGAAAACATATGTCAAGCATCGCGTTCCGGGTCGGCAATTTCATCAGCGCTGACGCCAATCACCGCCTGAGGGCAACGGCAACACTGCTATACCGGCTAACGGGAATCGGCTTGATCGGCTTGTATGTCTGGCGCCACAGTGGTGGGACTGAGCGGCAACTCTACGCGCAGGCTGGTACCTGCCCGGGCGGACTGTCGAGGACGATGCGGCCGCCCATTGCCTCCGCTCGGTCCTTAAGGCCGACAAGGCCGGTGCCGCCGTCGAAGTGGGCACCGCCGACGCCATTGTCGCTTACGGCGACGCGGAGAACGCCGCTGCTGGTGTCGGTTGCGACAGCGACATCGACGGTCGACGCTCGCGAATGTTTGGCCACATTGGTCAGCGCCTCGGCGACGACGTAGTAGGCGCTGGCCTCGAGATGCTGGGGGAGCGGCACCGGTACACGCATATCGAGGTGGACGGGGATCGGGCAGCGGCGGGCGAGCGCGCGTAGCGCCGCGGCGAGCCCACCCTGGGAAAGGATCGCCGGGTGAATGCCGCGTGCGATCTCGCGCAGCTCGTCCAGCAGGTCAGTCGCAGACGTGACAGCGCGGTCAAGCTGCGCACTGAGCTCGGTAAGCTCGGGAGGCACCGCCGCCTGTGCCGTGCGCAGCTCCAGCGCCAGCGAAACGAGCCGTTGTTGCGTGCCGTCATGCAAGTCCCGCTCGAAGCGCCGGCGCGCCTGGTCACCGGCTGCGACGATTCGGGCGCGCGACGCCGTCAACTCCGCCTGCGCGTCGGCGTTCGCGATCGCGATTGCGACCAGCTCGGTGAAATCCCCCAGCCGAGCTTCGGTTTCCCGAGGTGGCGGCTCAGCTGTCGATGCGACGACGATGAGGCCCCACGGCCGGCTTCTGACAGTGATCGGCGCCCCGACGGCGGTGTGGATGCCCAGCTCCAAAGCTGCCGAGGCCGCGTCGGTTCCGTCGCGGTCCACCCGAGCAGGGCGCCTGGTCTCACGCACCAGCGCGCTCACGGTGCCCTCGCGGGTCCGACCAACGGCACCATGAGGCAGCGTCTCACCGGTCGCACTCCACGCGGCGACCACCGTCACAGCGTCGTCAGCGTCGTAGCGCGCCAGGTATGCACGGTCGACGGACAGAAGATGGCCGACTTCCTCAGCGACACTGGCGAATACCGCATTCGGCGGGGCGGCACCCGCAACGAGTGTCGCCACTCGTCGCAACGCGGCCTGTTCGTCGGCAACTCTCCGCAGCGCCTCGCGGGCCTCCGCGTTGGCGACTGCCGTCGCGAGCAGGTCGGTGAATTGCGCTGTGCGAAACTCACTTCCGGCTGGCAACCGATCCGGATCGGTCGACACGATGACAAGGACGCCCCAGAGCCGGCCCTCCACCGTGATCGGCGCGCCGACTCCGCGGCGGGCGCCGCAGCTCGCGAAGAACGCCGCCATCGAGCCTGGCGGACCCTCGAATCGCTCCATGCGAGAGGGAAGTTGCGTGTCAAGCACCTGCACCCCGACACCCGTGCCCATGACCTTGAAAGATGAGCCGAGCGGGATCGTCGATGCCTGGGACGCTCCAGCCGCCCACGAGGGTCGCCTCCCGCTCCAGCGAATAGCGAAAGACTGCCGCGAGATCGCCGCCGAAGAGTTGCCCGACCTCCGCTGCAACCGCCGAGAATGTCTCCGTCGGTGACGCCCCCTGCGCGACGAGTGTGGCAACGCGTCGCAGTGCGGCCTGCTCCTCCTCGTTGCGCCGCCGCTCAGTGATATCGCGCGCGACCGCGCAAGCGAACCCCTCCTCGGGCAGCGCGCGAGCGGTCCACTGGAGCCAGCGAACGGAGCCGTCAGAGCGGATATAGCGGTTCTCGAATCCGATCAATTCATTGCCGCTCTTCTGTGAGGCGAACGCCTCTGCGGTGAGCTCTCGGTCATCCGGGTGAGCGAACTCAACGAAAGGACGCGACGTGAGCTCGGCGCTTGTGTAACCAAGTGTCCGCTCGAAAGCCGGATTGACCCGCGTGAAGTAACCGTCGAAATTGCCGATGCAGAGCAGGTCGACCGAGAGCTGGAAGAAGTCGCTGAGCTCCCGTTCCGCGCGCTCACGCCGCCCCTCCAGTTCGGAGAACTCCGCCATGGTGTCATTGAGGCCGGCCAGCAGCTGCGACCACGTTCCTTCTAGGGCGGCGATGTCTGCGCGATGTCCGAGTCGATTGTGTCTCACTGCTGCGGTCATTTCGCGGATCTCTTTGGCCAAGCGCTCCACCGTCACATGGAGGTTGCGGAATGCCGTAGCCACATCACCGATTTCGTCACGGCCGCGATAATCGACGTGGACGGTCAGGTCTCCGCTGGACAAGTGTTGGGCGGCTTCGGAGACCTCACGCAATGGGCTGGTGATCGATCGGCGCAGTGCCAGGGCCAGTCCCGTCACGATGACAAGGACCGCAAGCGAGATGCCGACGTCGCGCAGGCTGCCCGTTCGCGCCGCGTCAAAATCATCGGAGGCGGTCGTGGCCAGATTCTTTCTGGCCCCGTCCTGCAGGTCGCGCAGCGACGCGATGCGGGTGCCGGACGCGTCGAGCCATCCGGTAAAGGAGGATTCCTGCAGTACGGCGAGTGCTCGGTTGGCCAGGGCATCGCGCACGGCGGTGACCGCGATGCCTGATGGGCTGAACTGCACGGCCTCTCGAGATCGGCGGCGAGCGGACCGATGGCGTTGTCGCGGAAAACGTCAAGCTGGGCGGCCTCAAGGCCGCTCCACCGCGTGGCGCTGGAGGCCGCGAGCGCATCTGCGTGATCCGATGCGAACAGTGCCGCGACGTCGACCTGCTCTCTTGCGGCGGCCTCGATCGCCTCGACGATCGCCACGTAGGCCTGGGAGGCCCGCGCCGACGGTTGCGTGGGCGCGGCCGCGTCCAGCTGCCGTACCGTCCGGAGCAGGTCGCGAATGATCGAGCCGTACGCGTCGGCACTCTCGTGACACCGTGAGCGAGTTACTCGCCAGCTCGACACGCAGCGCGTTCAGTTGCCGCCGCACCGCATCGAGGCGACCGCCGAGATCGACCGTTCCGCCGACCGCGCCCGCCCGTCCGGTTCCCTCTTTCAGCGCGGCGTCGACGCCCGCCTGCGCCGCGCGCAGCCGCTGCAGGCTGGCGTCGCCCGGGCGCAGAAGCTCGCAAGTGCGGCGGCCGTGCGCTCGTCGGCGAGCGCGGCGGCGATGTCGGTGGCGGCGAACGACTGCTCCGTGGCGTTCTGAAAAGTCGCGGATCGACAACGCGGTTCGCCAGTTATCCGCAGACTCAGCGATCGTGAAGCCGAGCAGGACACCGACCGGCAGAAGCACCAGCAGCATCAACTTCGCGCCGACTCCCAACCGCCCGAGCAGCCGGCTCCTCGCGCGCGCTGCGGCGCTGACTACCCCCGCCTCTTCAGCAGGGCCGCGGGTAGTACCGATGGCCACGAACGTCACCTTCGACGTTCCGCGCGGCGGCGTCAAACGAGGCATTCAACGGTGCGCTCCCAGGACAACGGTTTGCTTGAACACCGCGAATGCGACACTCAGCGCGATACGGTCAGGCCGACATTGGGCGATCGCGGCGCGTACCGGGAGGACCCGGTTCAGCGGCATCCGGCGTCGCCGCATGGCACTCCTCCACAAAGTTCCGACCCAACCCATACCGAGCTAACACCTAATCGGGGCATTTGAGCCCGAAAGGCGGACTACTCATCGGATCGAGCGAATGGCAGAGTGCTTGAGACGAGGTGACCGGTGATCAGCCGGCTCGGTTCGGGCTGTTCTCGCACGAGGCGAGGGAGATGACCGCGAGCCTTGGGGCTGAATAGTCGGCGACGATATAAGAAATCTTCCTCGGCACTTAGCGCCAGCGCTTCCGGAATCGTGCCCAGCTCTATCGTGGTGATGATCGCCTTGTTCACAGGATCCAGTACCCAAACTGCCTGATGGCCGAAATCCGTCAGGTAGGCCCGCTTTCCGTCGCCGGTGATATGGAGTTGGCGCGGCAGATCGCCGATGGGCAGGCTTTCGGCAACATTCGTCGCGGTATCGATCAGCGCGAGGGAGTGCAGATTGGTCACATACAGCTGATCACCATCCGGGCTTGCCGCAACGTCGAGTGGCGCGTCGTCCAGCCCGATTAGTGTGTTGTGAGTCGCGAAGCAAGCTCGATCGCCGAGACGGCGTTCTTGTTGTAGTGGGTGGCGTACACCCTCGAGCCGTCCGGGCTCACAATTATGGCGTCCGGCGAGAACTGCATTGCGATCACGTCGATGAGGGTGAAAGTGGCCGTGTCGATTACTGAAATCGACCCGCGGTGACGTCGGTGGGCCGACCAAGGCCTGGATGAGGCGACGTACAACCTGCCGCCGTCGGGGCTCAGTGTGAGCGCACTGGCGTAGCTGTCGACGGCTACGACAGTAGCCAATGTGCCATCGTCACTCATGGCCGAGACCCAGCAGTTGCGGCCCTGGTTGTGGGCCAGGTAGAGGTAGTTGTCATCCGGGCTGACGAGCTCCGCCGTAGCTTGGTTCTCGGTCGACCGTTCTCGCTGTGTAGTCCACGAGGTTGATAATCGAGATCGAACCGTTGTAGCCGGTGACATAAAGCCGAAAGCCGTCGGCGCTCACCATCGTTCGCTTGGGCTCGACATCGACGGGAATAGTCGCGACGACTTGATATGCGCGATCGATCACGATGACCGACTTCGCCGTTGTCGCATATATGTGGTCTCCGTCGGGGCTTACCCGACTTCGCATGCATGGCTGGCAAGAGGGATCGTCGCCACGACGTCACCTTCGCGTCGACGCGCTTGTGTTGTGTCGACAGTCCACAGTGGGCGCAGGATGGGCATTGCAGTGAAACGCGGGTGCCTTCGCTCTTGAGGAGGTATTGCCATGGGTTTGGCAGTTGTGGTTGGTTCGGCATTGTGAGCAGTCGTGGCCGTGGTTGCAGTTGGGGCAGGGCATCCAGGCGCGTCTGCTGCTGTCGGCGCCGGGATCAATCGGCAAGGGGTTCATCGGTTCTCCACGATGCTGATGGATGCGGTGAAGGGGGCGGCGCCGATGGCGGCGTGGCGCAGCGGGAATCCGGGGGTTACCTGCTGAGCTGTGGTTGCCCGATAGCGCTGTCTGCAAAATAAGTTGCGATCCAACGGCGTACCAGAGGTGACCCATCAGGGTGCGGCCCGAAGCTCATAAGGTTCAGGATCGCTGCCCGTGGACGGGATGTCATCAACGCTAACGGGAATCAACTCTTCCGGATAGCTGCAATCGAGGACGCGGTGCCAGCCGGCGATCTAGTTCTTCCCGCGAGGGACGGCGAGGCGGCCAAGTGCTATATGACGATAGCGTCGGCGGAGTCCGCCAGCAGGTCGCGCAACCGTTGCCGTCCGCGCTGCAGACGCGATGCGACGGTGCCGCCAGCGGTCTGCATGATTTCCGCGATCTCTCGATAGCGAAAACCTTCGATATCCGCGTAGTAAATCACCATCCGAAACTGCTCGGGCAGTGCCTGCATCGCGGCTTTGATCTCGTTGTTCGGTAACGATTCCAGCGCATGCTCTTCTGCTGAGCGCCATCCCGTCGCGGACCGGTGTGCTATGTCGAACATCTGCTGATCGGTGATCTCCGCGGTCGCGTACGCCTGCGGCTGTCGCTGCGCCTTACGGTAGTTGTTGATGTACGTGTTGGTCATGATGCGATACAGCCACGCCTTGAGATGGGATCCCTGCCGGAACGAGTCAAACCCGGTGTAGGCCTTAATCATGGTGTCCTGGAGCAGATCCTCGGCGTCGGCATGGTTAGCCGTCACCCGCAATGCCCGAGCGTAGAGTGCCTCCCGCAGCGGGATGACGTCACGTTCAAACCGTGCGTGCAGACCTGCATTGTCGCGTAGAGCTGTTGCGTCCCTACTCGATTTCGAGGCGTTTGGCGCCTGGCCGCATTCGATCATCAGGGGGTTCCGATTCGCACCGCGGCTTCGGGAGTAACTGTTTGCACCGCCCTAGACTGCCTTCCGGAGGTGCGGAGGTCATCGACGCTAACCCCTATCAACACTGGCCGTCAGCAGCACTTCCGAGATACCTGCCAGCGGTAAGAGTCGTTGATGGGAACGACGGACTGCAGCCAGCGGTACCTGCTGGCTGGAAGCGAGAAGGAATGCCAGCCGTGATGCACGGATCCGGGCCAATCGGCCAGAATCTTCTCAAGTGAGGCCGGATAACGACGGCTCGGTCCGACGGGCGCGCGCGTAACGGCGTGCGGGAACAGCAGGCAGTGACGGGAGAGTGACTAACCGAACCGGTGCGTATCGCACTGGCGGTCCTACAGTGCCAAAATTTCTAGGCTTTTGCAGCTAGCCGTAATGGCACCACGACGCTCGTAGGCGAAACTGGAGTTATGACGTCTGGGGCACACGAGCTGCGCTGCGTAATCGTCGATGACAACCCCATGTTCATTGACGTGGCCGCGAGGCTACTCGAGCGCGGCGGAATCTCGATCATCGGGGTTGCGTCGACGATCGCTGAGGCAGTCCGGCGTGTCGAAGAGTTGCGCCCGGATCTTGCGCTGGTAGATGTCGATTTGGGCGGCGAAAGCGGCTTCGATCTCGCCGAGCAGCTGCACCGCCCCAACTCCCATGCCGGTCCCAAAGTCATCCTGACCTCGGCGCACTCCGAGCAAGACTTCGCCGACATGATCGCGGCAAGCCCCGCCGTGGGCTTTCTAGCGAAAGCGGATCTGTCACCGGACGCCGTCCAGGCTATGTTCAACCGCCTCTAGCTGGTCGCGGGCAATTTTTCAACGGAGACAGCATCTGGAATTGTCAGGATTCTGCTAGCGATTCTCGAGGAATGCGATCACCGCGCGGACACGACGGTGGTCGTCGTCGGTCTCGGGCAGGTTGAGTTTCATCAGGATGTTGCGCACATGCTTCTCGACGGTGCCTTCAGCCACCCAGAGTCGCCGTCCGATGCCCGCGTTGGAGCGTCCCTCCGCCATCAACGCAAGCACCTCTTTTTCGCGTGCACTCAGTAGGGCCAGCGGATCGTGTCGGCGTTGAGCAGACACCAACTCGTTGACGAGTGCGGGGTCGACGACCGAGCCTCCTCGTGCGATGCGCTCGAGGCTGTCGATGAAGTCGGTTACGTCGGTGACCCGGCTCTTGAGCAGGTAGCCGATCTTATGGCCGCTCGCTAAGAGCTCCGTCGCGTGCTCCACTTCGACGTGCGCGGACAGCACCAAGATGCCGGTGTCGGGCCACTCGGCGCGGATCTGGCGCGCGGCGTCGAGTCCCTCGGTGGTATGGGTAGGCGGCATCCGGATGTCGACGATGACCAAGTCAGGCGACGTGTCGCGCACCAGCGGCCAGTAGGTCTACAGCATCGCCGACCAGGCCTACGATCTCGAACCCCGAGCCCACGAGCAGACTCGCCAATCCTTCACGCAGTAACGTGTCGTCGTCGGCGACCACCACCCGCAATTGCGTCGCAACGGCGCCGCCGGTCCCCGTCGCGCTAGGGTTCGCTGTTTGGGTCCATCTTGTAACCATCTCAGCATGGGAGACGCTACGGAAGTGTCCAACCGACTAATTACAGGTGGCTGGGATGCGTATCTGAAGCTGGCGGGTAGCGCCGGCAGCGGGGCGTGAGCCGCCGGGAGGACCTCGCGCCCTTGGCAACGCGCGCACCATGCAACCGGGGCGCGACCTGGTCCGATCCCGTCACCTTGCTCATCGCGACAAGCCCGCGCGGCTCCGAACTACTGGCCGTGCGTTGGACCGACTTCGAGCCGATCGCCGCCACCGGCAAAATGGTCCGCCAGTGCGGCGTGAGGCTGGTGCGCATGGATGAGATGAAGACCGCGGCGGCTGATGAACGATTGCTTTGCCTGCCTTCGCCATCACGGTGCTGACCGAACGAAGGCATCCATGACCCAAGACCGATATATGGCTCGGGGACCGCGGCGTCGCTCGCTATACAAGCGGGCGCCTCGGTCGTTGCGGTTGCGCGCCTGCAGCGTCCATGAGCTGTGGAAACGATGGTGCCCCCGGCAGGATTCGAACCTGCGACACCGGCTTTAGGAGAGCCGTGCTCTATCCCCTGAGCTACGAGGGCGGGGACGCTGGGAGCTTACCGCCCGTCCAGGTTTCCCAAGGTTGCGCAGCGGCAATCCTGCCTGCATGAGCGCATCGCGGAAGGCCAGGAACAAGATCGACCGGGTGACCGGCCAGGCGAAGGAAAGGATCGGCAAGGCGACCGGCAACGCCCGGCTGCGGGACGAGGGTGTGGTCGATCAACTCAAGGCCGACGTTCGGTCCACGGGAGAACGGGTCAAGGACGCACTCCGCGGCCGCGGCCGCAGGCGCTAACGGCTACCGCAGTTCCGCGATCACTTTCGAGAATGCCTCGGCGTGCTTGTCCTGGACGATCAGATAGCTCACGCCGTAGATGTCGCGATACCCGCGAATGGTGTCGGCCATCTCTTGCGTCGAACCGGACAGCACGGCCGGTGTTCGTAATAGCTCGTCGTCGGACATGTCCGGCAGCGCCCGGCGGGTGATCGACAGGTCGGGCTGACCCGACCCGTCCCTCGGTAGCGCGGTGATCGCGATGTTCAACTCGAGTTCGTCGAAGCGGTCTCCCGCCGCGCGGCGCACGAAGTCGATCCGATCGGCGAGCGGGTCCGTCGCATCGGTGATCGGCTGACCTCCGGTCAGGCCGATGATGTTCGCCTGTTGCGCTGCCACCGTCAGCAGCCGGTCGCCGTTGCCCGCGATCAGGACCGGCACCTCCGGCAGATGTTCGCGCATGTACTCGGTCACATGGGCCAGGTACTCGACGCGCTGCACGGGCGCTCGGGTACGGCAGCTCGGCGGCCTCGAATTCATCCCGCGCATATCCGGCGCCCAGGCCCAAGTCGAACCGGCCCCCGGACAGGTCGTTCAGCGCCTGCACATCGCGGGCCAGCAGTGCCGGCTTGTAGAAGCAGGCGTTGAGCACGAACGTCCCCATCCGCAATGTCTCGGTGGCCGCGGCCGCCGCCATCAGCGTCGGGAACGGGGCCGGTGCGCCGATGTGGTCGGGAAGGTGCAGCACGTCGAAACCGAGGTCCTCGGCGCGACGCGCCTCATCCTGCACCGAAGACAGTGACGTGGCGCGCCGCAGGCCGACACCGAACCGGAAGTCCTTGGTCATCCCCTGATCGTAGGCACCCCCGAAAATCCTCCGAACACAATGTTTGGTGACGACGACTTCGGGCAATCCTCATCCGCCAGACTTCGCGCGCGATCCGGCCCGTCGTGAATATCCGACGGGCCGGATCAATATTTTGAGGACCCATGGCCAGCCATCCGACAGTCGGCGTCGAGGAGGAGTTCCTGCTCGTCGACCCGGGCACCGGCGAGCCCGTCGCCCGCAACGAAGCGGTCGCCCGTCACGCCGCCGCGCGAGGAGTCGAGCTGCAACTGGAGCTGACCAGCTGCCAGGTCGAGACGACGACCGAGGTCGCGAACACCAGCGACGAGCTGCGCTCCGAGCTGACCCGGCTGCGGCGCATCGCCGCCGAGGCCGCCGAGGCCGACGGAGCGCGGTTGCTCGCCGTCGGCCTGCCTCCGACCGTGCCGCACGAGTTCCCGATCACCGAAACCCCGCGGTACCGCGAGATCGCGGAGAGGTTCGGCATGATCGCCCACGAGCAGGGCATCTGCGGCTGCCATGTGCACGTCGCCGTTCCCGACCGCGAAGCCGCGATCCAGGTGAGCAACCGGCTGCGGCCGTGGCTGCCGCTGCTGCTGGCGCTGACCGCCAACTCGGCGGTGTACCGCAACACCGACACCGGATACGCCAGCTGGCGCAGCGTGCTCTGGCAGCGCTGGCCGAGCGCAGGAGCGCCGCCGCATTTCGAATCCGCCGACGAGTACGACGCCGTGGTGCGGATGCTCCTGGACTCCGGCGCCATGCGCGACGACGGGATGGTCTATTGGGATGTCCGGCCGTCGGCCGACTTCCCGACGATCGAGGTGCGCGTCGCCGACGTCCCGGCCACCGTGGCCGAGACGGTGCTGCTGGCGACGTTGATCAGGGCCTGTGTGATGACGGCGCTGGCCGCCGAGCAGCGCGGTGAGAGCCTCGCCCCGCTGGCCCCGCACGCGCTGCGGGCCGCGTACTGGAAGTCGGCGCGCTACGGCCTCGACGGTCAGGCGATCGACCTGACCGAGAGCCATGCTTCGGTGCCGGCGGTGACGTTGCTCAACGGTCTCGTCGATCAGGTCCGGCCCGCACTGGAAGCGGTCGGCGACTACGACATGGTGCGTGCCGAACTGGCTCGCATCGCCGAACAAGGCAATGGTGCGATGCGGCAGCGTCGGGTTTGGCGACGCCGACATGACGTCGCCGACGTCCTTGCCGAGGCCGCCACGGCGACTCTTGAGTGACCGTCAGACCAGGGGCAGTTGAGCGAACACCGGGCTCGTCGGCATCGCGGATCCGCCACCCGGCTCGACGGTGAAGGCCAGGGTCTGCGAGTCGCCGAGATCCGGCAGCACTGCGGTGGTCGACGGCGCGACGGCCTTGTCGTCCATCGTCCCTGCCGATTGCGGACCGTTATCGCCGACCAACCACATCTGGTAGACGGTGCCCGGCTTCGGTGGCGGGACGTTGTTCATCACCAGCACGCCCGCGTCCTTCTCGTGGGAGAACACCAGTGTCGCGGTGCCGCCACCCGGTATGTCCCCCGATACCGTCCGCACGTCCGGCGCCGCGAACACCTGCTCAGCGGTCGACGTGGTGGGCGCCGGCCGCAACACGTACCCGACACCGAGTGCGCCGAGCCCTATCGCCAGTATCGCGGCAGCCGCTAAAATCGTTGTGCGCCAGCGATTCGCACGCTTCGACGACAGTTGGCGCACCGGATCGTCGGCGACGGTGGCCAGCAACCGGTCGCGCAGCGGGGCAGGCGGCTCGACAGCCGTCGCCGCCGACACCAGAGCCATCGTCTCGTGAACCGCGCGGACTTCTGCGGCGAATGCCTCCGCCACCTCCGGCGGTGCGGCGGCGAGCTGTCGCTCGACGTCGGCGTGTTCGGACTCGGTCAGGGCGTGCAGCGCGTAGGGCGTTGCAAGCGCCATCAGGTCGGGATTCAGTGGCTCAGTCATCCGAGCCCCAGACACTTGCGCAGCGCGCGGATGCCGTCGCGCATCCGCGACTTGATCGTGGCGAGGTTCGCCGACAGCCGGTCCGAGACCTGGACGTAGGTCAGCCCGTCGTAATACGCGAGTTGGATGCATTCCCGCTGCACGTCGGTCAGCGAATCCAGGCAGTTGGTGACTTGCTGGCGCTCATCGCGCAGGATGACCGCGTCGGCGACCTGGTCGGAGGGTGGTTCGACGTTGGCAGCCCCGTAGCGCGACTCGCGCTGGCCTGCCGCCTGCTCACTACGAACACGGTCCACCGCACGGCGGTGCGCCAGCGTGAGCAGCCACGCCAGCGGTGAGCCGGCGTTCGGGTCGTAATTGGCTGCGGAGCGCCATACCTGCAGGTAGATGTCCTGCGTGGTCTCCTCGCTGTAGCCAGGGTCGCGCAGCACGCGGGTGACCAGGCCGAACACCCGGGCGCGGGTGAGGTCATAGAAGGTGGCGAATGCGTCGACGTCCCGTTGGGCCACCTGGCGCAACAGCGCTGCGAGGTCGGTGGTCACGAGCGGTAGCCTAGCCACAGCCGCCAGGATCGTCACGATATTCGCGATCTGGGCGGCCGTGGAACGAAAAATGATGTACGAGAACAGTATTCGCGGAAACCTGGCCGGTCCTTCATATGCTGCTCGAGCAGGCGCGCGCCGGTGGCGTAAACCAGGAAGTACGTCATCAGCACCGGCGACAGCACGGTTACCAGCGAAATCCAGCCCGCAATGGAGGCCAGCCAAAGCCCCCACCACACGCAGGCGTCGCCAAAATAGTTGGGATGACGGGTCCAGGCCCACAGGCCGCGATCCATCACCACGCCCTTGTTGGCGGGATCGGCCTTGAACCGGCGCAGCTGGTGGTCGCCGACCGCCTCGAAGAACACGCCGACCACCCAGATGGCCACGCCTGCAATCAAAACGGGCCACAGCACCTTTGGCGTCGGTCCGAGCGCCGCCGAAACCTGCAGCGGCAGTGAGACGAACCAGGTAGCGGCCGCCTGGATGAGGAAAATCTTGCGCAGCACGGTGGCCGCCGAGAAATCGCCGCGCAACAGTCCGTGGTAGCGCGGGTCTTCGCCCTTGCCCGCGGACTTGCGGACCATGTGCCAAGCCAGCCGCAGCCCCCAAATCGCGACCAGCACCATCAGCAGAACCCGGCGGAAGAGATCCCCGGAGCCGAGCACCGCGGCGACGACCGCCACGCCGACGAAACCCAGACCCCACGTCACGTCGACGACGTTGTACCGGCCGATCCGGCGGCCGATGACGAACGTGATGCCGTGCATGACCGCGAGCACGGCGATCGACGCACCTGCGACAACGAGGAAGTTCATCGGCTCTGCCCTCTGCTCTTCGCGCGAGCGCTCATCGACGGCCTCCCGTCGGGGTGAAGGTCCACTGGTACACATCGAGGTAGCCGGACCGGAAGCCGGCTTCCGAGTACGCCAGGTACAGCTCCCACATGCGATGGAAGACCTGGTCGAAACCCAATGCCGACACGGAGTCTCGTCGCTCCACGAAGCGGTCGCGCCACAGCCGCAGGGTCTCCGCGTAGTGCGGACCCAGGGACGTCATGTCCACGGTCCGCAACGCGGTGTGGCGTTCGGTCGCCCCGATGATCGCTTCCACCGACGGCAGCAGCCCACCGGGGAAGATGTACTTCTGGATCCAGGTATGAGTATTGCGGGACGCCAGCATTCGGTTGTTGGGCATCGTGATCGCCTGAATGGTGACCCGTCCGCCCGGCGACACCAGCTTGTCGAGGGTCTGGAAGTACGTCGGCCAGAAGCGGTATCCCACCGCCTCGATCATCTCCACCGACACCACCGCGTCATAGCACCCGTCGACGTCCCGGTAGTCGCGCAGGTCGATATCGACCAGGTCCGTCAGGCCCTCGGCGGCGACGCGCTCTCGCGCCAGCTGCTGCTGCTCGGCCGACAACGTCACCGAACGCACCCGAGCGCCACGCTTGGCGGCGCGGATGCACAGCTCGCCCCATCCCGTGCCGATCTCCAGCACGCGGCTGCCGGAGCCCACCCGCGCCGCGTCGAGCAGGCGGTCGATCTTGCGCCGCTGCGCGTCGGCCAGCCGCGACCGGTCGGCGGGCAGCGTGTCGAACAGGGCGCTGGAGTAGGTCAACGTCTCGTCGAGGAATTCCCCGAACAGCTCATTCGACAGATCGTAATGCTCAGAGATGTTTTGGCGGGCCTGTTCGCGGCTGTTGAAGTGCGAACGGGGTTGGCGGACAACGGCGATCGGGCGCAGCCGCTGCAGTGCCGACGGAATGAGTTCGCCCACTGACTTGGCGAACTCGGTCAGCACCTTCGCCAGATCATCCGAGCTCCACTCGCCGGCCATGTACGACTCGCCGAATCCGATCAGGCCGTAGCGGCCGATTCTGCGCGCCAGCCGGTCGGGACTGTGAATCACCATTGTGGGCAGCGTCGGGTCGGCGGCGCCGATCACTGTGCCGTCGGGGTAGACCATCCGCAACGGCAGGCGGGCCGCGGCATTGCGTAACAGCCGATCGGCGATCGGCGCTGCGACGATGCTCAGCGGGCCGGACGGAACTCGCGCCACATCCGGCCAACGCTGCGGACTGATGGGCGTCCTGCCCAATCCGGCGATATCCACACTCACAGTTGTTCGACCCTTTCCTTGTCTGCCTCTTTGTCGACGATTGCCGGCCGCGGTACCAACGGCACCCTGCGCAGCCACAGGGTGATGCCCTGCACTCGAATTCCCAACGCGCCCATCAGTGGAGCCAGCGGTGCGACCATCTGCAGCCGAATGATCTCGCCGATGCTGGCCCGTCGTCTGTCACCGCGCATCGTCGCGACGAACGCGGGCTGGTTCTCGCGGTGCAGCGAAATGGTCACGTTGAGTTGGGAATCCGGCCGCGGCGCCCTCACCAAGTAGTAGCCGTCGACGTCGTTGAACGGCGACACATAGAGCTTCTTCATCACCATCGCGGGCTGGCCGCTGTCGGGCGGCAGCAGGTAGGCGTGCCTACCGCCGTAGGTGTTGTGGACTTCCGCCACCACGTGCCGCAGCACCCCGTCGGCGTCATGGCACCAGTAGAGGCTCAACGGGTTGAAGACGTAGCCGAGGACCCTGGCCTGCAGCAGCGCGGTGACGGTGCCACCGCGCAGATCGACGCCGCGGTCGGCGAGGAATGCGTCGATTCGTTCCCGCAGCGTGTCGTTCGGCTCACCCTCGAAGTGATCGCGGGCATCGAAACGGGCGAACGGCCGCAGCCACCGTGGCAACCTGGGCAGCCGGTCCACGTCGACATACCAGCTGTAGCTTCGGTGTTCGAAGTAGTGATGCACCGGCGCGCGTCGTAAATGCGTGATCCGGGTGCGGTAGAGGGCGGTTCTCAACACGCCACGGCCTCCTGTCGTTGCGCATTTGTGGGCCAGGTGGCGCCGAGATGTTGGGCTGCCCGCAGCCCCGACGCCGCACCGTCCTCGTGAAAACCCCAGCCGTGATAGGCGCCTGCGAAGGCGACCTTGTCGTCGTTGAGAGTCGGCAGACGACGCTGAGCGGCAACGGATTCCGGTGTGAAGAGCGGATGGTCGTAGGTCATCTCGGCCCGCACGGTCGTCGGGTCGATGCGGTCCCGGCCGCCGAGGGTGACCAGGAACCGGTGTGGACCCGTGAGCCGCATCAACCGAGTCACGTCGTAGGTGACGAGGACGTTGTCGCATTCTGGTGCCACCAGATAGTTCCACGATGCTCGCGCCCGATTGGTTCGCGGCAGCACGGATTCGTCGGTGTGCAGCTGTGCGTGGTTGGTGCTGTACGGGATTGCGCCGAGGACCATGCGTTCGGCCGCTGTCGGCTCCGCGAGCATCAGCAGCGCCTGGTCGGGGTGGGTGGCGATGACGGCGGCGTCGAACAGGCGGGGTCGGCCGCCGCCGACGGCAACCAGCACACCCTCGGGCACCCGCTGCACCGAGCGCACCGGCAGGCCCGCGGCGACCTCGTGCAGTCGCATCACGATCGCCTCGACATAGTTGGCCGATCCGCCGGTGACGGTGCGCCAGGTCGGTGAGCCGAACACCGAGAGCATGCCGTGGTGTTCGAGGAAGACGAACAGGTAGCGGGCCGGATACCGCATCGCGTCGCCCGGCTTGGACGACCACACCGCGGCCACCAGCGGCGTCATGAAGAAGTCGATGAAGTACTGCGAGAAGCCGTGGCGCTCGAGGAACGACGCGAGGGTTTCGTCGTCGTCGGTGGGCTCGCTGCGCAGCAGGCGGGTAGCGGCCCGGTGGAACCGCCTGACCTCTCCCAGCATCGCCAGGTATCGGGGCCGGGTCAGCGACGACCAGGTGGGGAACAGCCCGCCGATGCCCCTGGCGCCTGCGTACTCCAGCCCGCTGTCATCGTCGCGCACCGACATCGACATGTCGGTCTCCTGGGTGGCGACGCCGAGGTCGTCGAACAATCGGCACAACGTCGGGTAGGTGCGGTCGTTGTGCACCAGGAACGCCGAGTCGATGCCGACGATGTTGCCGTCGCCGCGGTCGAGGTAGTGGGTGTGTGCGTGCCCCCCGATCCGGGTGTCGGCCTCGAACAGCGTGACTCGATCCCGGCCCGACAGCACGTATGCCGCCGTCAGGCCGGCAACCCCACTTCCGATGACGGCGATCGACCGTCCGCTTGGCTGTATCTGCTCCACATCGAGTATTCGGAGCGGACGGGTACCCGGATGGGGGAGCTAGGCGGAGGTCAGTTCCCAGCTGTGCGCGCTCGCTACCAGCCCTTGGATCAGCGCTGATGTCGGCGGGGACAGCCCGTCGTCGTCGGCTGGCGCGCTCCGCGGGCTGATGCCGCGCACCCGCGGTGAGAGCTCGAGCTGGGTACCCCCGTCGCGAACCCGGTTGACCGGGTTGTCCCGATGCAGGCCGCGTAGTTCGCGGGGGATCGCTGTGAGATCGGTGACGACCCGATAGCCCGGCACCGCGACATGATCGGCGACATGAGCGGCGAGTGCGCGATTGCGGCCGCCTGCCAGCAGCTGAGTACTGCGGCCCAGCCGGCCATATCCGTGCAGCGAAATCGCGACATCGACGTGGTCGAGGAAGTCGGCGAGCCGCGCGGACTCTTCGGCGCGATAGAGCGCCGACGGCAGGTGGTGCGGGTAGTTCTCGGGATGGCGCAGCAGATACACCGAGGCACCTGCCGCATCGGCCGCCCGCTCGGCGATGACGTCCGTCATCTGCTCGAGCCCGCCGCCGTGGATGGCCATGAAGCCGAACCGGGATCGCAGCGTACTCGACTCGTGCACACCAGGATCGGCGAGTAGTTGTGAAAGAGATTGTGGCGCATCGGAACTCGAGTTGTCCTTTGGGACCGGCCAGTGCGCCGGGTCCCAGCGATGCAGGAACTCGATCCACCGATGTGGCAACCCGTGGTGGACCGCGCCGTCGATGATGCGCTCCAGATAGCCGGGCCGCGGCGGTCCGGGGTCGACGCGATGGTCGATGTACACCCACGCGTCTGCCGGGCCTGAGTCGGTGTGGACGGTGAGCCGGTCACGGCGATACCGGACCGGTACTCCTTCGGCGCTGTCCAGCGTGGCGAGGTCGTGATCGTCGACCTGCCACAGCACGCCGTGGACCTGGGAGCCGTCGAACGGCTCGACGGTGGCGACGCCGCGCTCGTTGATCAGCCAGTCATGATCGGCAAGTGTCGCCGGGCGCGGGTCGGTGGCGCCGGGGCAGCGTTGCGCCATCTGCTGCGCGCACAGGTTTGACCCGTACGCGAAGTAGCTGTGGCTCCCGTCAAGCATTCATTCCAGGGTATACGGGAGCGCCTACAGACCCCCGCACCGCGATGGGGCGAGGAAGGGGACGTTGAAGGGCGGGCAGTCCGCTGGCCAGGGTGCAGGAGCCGGCGGGGGGCCCTGAGGCGGTGGCGGAGGAGGCCCAGCCTCGTGCGGAGCGCCGTGCCACGGGTAGACGGTGTTGGTGGCGATGTCGACGGTGCCCTCTGAGTTCCAGTACCAGTCGTGGCAGATGTTCCAGTCCCAGCTGATGGCGCCGAATTCACTGCCCGGGATCGGGGGGTCGCCCGGGCACCAATGGGTGCAGGTGCCTACCCCGGGCGGACAGTTGCCGCCACCGTAGCTGGGGCCCCAGAACGGGTCGTCGGCTTGAGCGGTCCCCGTGGCCAGGCTCAAACCGGCCAGACCCAGACCGCCAGACACCAACATTGTCGTGGCCAACCGCGAAATCCGGTTCATGGTCGGTTCCTTTCATCAGGCGCCGCCCCATCGGCGTCGCCAGTGCCGTCCAGTTCAGACCGCGGGACTGGCTACCGATCCCAACTACCGATGACTTCGCTAAATGGATAGCCGGTGTTACGCGCGCTGACGGTCAGATAGATGAGCACCACGTTGAGCCCGGTGATCAGCGCGGCGACGAGCCAACCCAGCGCGGTCGTCACCCGATGGTTGGTGTCGTCGCCCATCAGCGCGCGATTGCTGGTCAGCCGCACCAGCGGGATCAGGGCGAACGGTATGCCGAACGACAGGACCACCTGCGATATCACTAGCGCGCGGCTGGGATCGACGCCGATCGCCAGGATCACCAGTGCCGGGATCAACGTGACGAGCCTGCGCAACAAGAGCGGGTATGAGCGCCGCAGTAGGCCCTGCATGATCATCGCTCCGGCGTAGGCGCCGACGGACGTCGACGCGAGTCCCGAGGCGAGTAGTCCGATCGCGAAGAGCAGCGCGACGTTCGGGCCGAGCGTGTCGCGGACGGCGGCGTGCGCACCTTCGATGGAGTCCGTGTTGTCGCGGCCCTGCAGATTGGTCGCGGCGATCAGCACCATGGACAGGTTCACCGCGCCCGCCACCAGCATCGCCAGCCCGACGTCGATGCGGGTCACCCGCAGTAGCCACCTGCGCTGTCGGCCGGCCTCGGGGTGGCCGTGGCGGTCGCGGGCGAGACCGGAGTGGAGGTAGACGGCATGCGGCATCACCGTCGCGCCCAGCATGGCGGTGGCCAGCAGGACGCTTTCGGCGCCTTCGAAGCGCGGCACAAGCCCGCCGGCGACGTCCGCGAGCGGCGGCGGCTCGACGAAAAGACTGGTGAGGAATCCGATCGCGATGACCAGCAGCAGGCCGCTGATCACGCGCTCGAACACCCGTTGGCCGCGTCGGTTCTGCACGGCGAGCAGTACGAGCGACACCGCTCCGGTGATGATGCCGCCGACCAGCATCGGCAGGTCGAACAGCAGGTACAGCGCGATCGCACCGCCGACGACTTCGGCGAGATCGGTTGCCATAGCGACCATTTCGGCCTGCAGCCAGTAGGCGATCCTGGTCGGTGTTCGGGCGTGGTCGGCGACGGCCTCGGGCAGGGTGCGTCCGCTGACCAGACCGAGTTTGGCCGACAGATACTGGACGAGGCCCGCCATGGCGTTGGCCATGAAGATGACCCACACCAACAGGAAGCCGAACTGCGCCCCGGCGCTGACATTGGCTGCGACATTGCCGGGATCGACGTAGGCGATGGCGGCGACGAATGCCGGACCGAGCAGGAGCCAACTCGGACGCAACGGCGCCTCGGTGTCGCGCAGCACTAACCCACCTTCTATCCGGGCTGTCGAATAGAAAAGTTAGGTTAGCCGAAACAGTGGCCCGGTCGCTAGACCGGGTTCACCAGCCGAAGCCCCAGCCGCCGAACCCGATGATCGGAAAGCCCCAGTTCCCGTAGTAGTTGTTCACCGGGGGCGAGGTGACGATCTGCGCGCTGCCGTTGGTCTCACACAGGGTTGTGTTCGGGCCGGTGTTCGTACATTGCGGCGCGGCTGCTGCAATCGGTGCGGCGGCGATTGTTGCGCACGCAGCCGCCGAGCCTAAAAGTGTTGTCAGATAAAGAGTTTTTATCCTCATGGTTTGGCCTCCTAAATGGGCCAAGAAGGATGGGCTACCGGTGGCCTCCGCCGCCGGGGCTGTGGGGGCCAAAGCCGCCCGCCATGATCAGGGCGGGTCCGTAGAACTCGTCATCCCACGGATAGGGATATGCGGGCACATCCGGGGCGGTGGCATTGATTTGAACATTGCCTGGCGTCGCGCATTCCGTCGTCGCGGTGCCAACCGATTGGTCGCCGCCAACGCTTTCGCATTGCGGCAGGTTCGAGTCTGTTGGATCCGCTGCCGCGGCGTGCGCGGTGAGGATTGCCGATGCGGCGCCGGCCGCGGCAAGAGCCGGCGTCGCGTAGCGCAGAAAAGTCCGCATAGGCAGGTCCTTCTATTGAGTTCAGCCCGACTTATTAGCAGCGTACAGCCCATTCCCAGTTACCAGCGGTAAGTCAAGAGTGGTCCTGATCCCGGGCGGCGCGGCCACCACCGCGGGGATGGCGTTCACGACCCGTGCGGCCGTCGCGACCAGCCCCGCGTGGTTGTGATCGCCCTTGCGGCTGCTCAGGCAGAGGTCCAGCGCGTAGGACGGTTCACCGGTGATCTCGATGCGATACGAGCCGCCCTCTTGGGCGGGTTGCGGCCACTCCGGATGCAGGTCGTCGCGCAGCCGGGTGACGTGCTCGAGGACGACGGCGGCCTTGCCGTCGAGCATCCCGCGTACCTCGAAGCGCAGTGCTGCAGCGGTGCCCTTGGCGATGTGCCCGGATGCGATGTCGAAGTCCTCGGGCGCGGGTTCGCGCACGTAGGTCTCCGTCACCTCGTCGAGCGAGATGCCGAGTCCCGCGGCAAGTTGGCGGATCACCGAACCCCACGCCAGGCTCAACACGCCGGGTTGCAGCAGCATCGGTGTCTCGTCGAGGGGCTTGCCGAAGCCCATCACGTCGAACATCACCTCGGTGCTGTCGTAGGTGTCGTAGTTGATGATCTCCATGCACCGGATCTGCTCGATGCTCTCGCAGGTTCCCGCAAGGGCAAGGGGCAGTAGGTCATTGGCGAAACCGGGGTCGATGCCGTTGACGAACAGGCTTGACTTGCCTGCCTGCGCGGCGTCTTCGATCGGTTTCAAAAGCTCTTCGGGAATGACCTGCCACGGATACTGCAGGAAGACAGCGCTGCTGCCGACGACGTTGACGCCTGCGGACAGGATGCGTCGGTAGTCCTCGAGCGCATCGGGGAGGCGGTTGTCGGCCAGCGCGGTGTAGACGGCGCATTCGGGGTCCGCCGCGAGGAGGGCGTCGAGGTCGTTGGTCGCCTTGATACCGGTCGAATTGTCCAGTCCGGCAAGCTCTGCCGCGTCCTTCCCCGCCTTGGCCTCCGATGAGACCCACACGCCGGTCAGCTCGAACCGTGGGTCGTTGAGCAGATGGACCAGTGCAGGTTTCCCGACGTTGCCGGTACCGATCAGCGCTACGCGAATAGCCATTGAGGCGTGTCTCCTTATAGATCCGGGATGGGCAGTTCGAGGTTGGGGAAGGTAAGGCCGCCGTCGACCTCGAGCGTCTTGCCGGTCAGGAAGCTTCCCGCGGGCGACGCGAGATAGACCGCGGCAGCGGCGATATCGAGGGGATCGCCGAGCCGTCGCAGCGGAGTGACCTTCTCCATCGGCTCGCGCAGTTCGTCATTGGAGGCAACCACCTCGAGTGCGGAGGTGACGATCGAGCCGGGTGCGATCGCGTTGACCCGGATCCTGGGACACAGGTCGAGGGCGGTCAGGCGGGTGTAGTGGGCGAGTGCGGCTTTCGCGGTGCCGTAGGCGGCGAACCCGCGACCGGGCGCCCGTCCCATCGTCGACGTGATGTTGATGATGCTGCCGCCGCCGGAGTGTTCGAGCATCAGCGGTACCGCCGCGCAGGTCAGTGCGTGGGCCGTCGCGACATTGAAGGTGAACGCATCCTTGAGGTCCTTGGTGGAGGTGGTCAGCAGGGTGTTCGGCATCGTCCCGCCGACGTTGTTCACGACGATGTCTAGTTTGCCGAACGCCTCGACGGCGGCGCCCGCGAGCTTGGCCGTTTCCTCGGGGTGGGCCAGGTCAGCGGCGACGATGTGTGCGCGCCGCCCGACGCCCTTGACCTGCTCGGCGACCTCTTCGAGTTGGGACTGCGTTCGCGACGCGATGACCACGTCGGCACCGGCTTCGGCGAAGGCCAGCGCCATCGCGGCACCCAGCCCGCGGCCGGCTCCTGTCACCACTGCGACTTGGTCGTCCAGCCGAAATCTGTCGAGTATCACGTCTGCCCCATTTCCCTAGCCGCGCGACACCGTAACAAGCGCACGCGGATGACATGCCGCATTTCTGAAACACGTTCTAGTTTGTTCTACCCGACCCGGGGGCGGTGGATTTGCTCGGGTCGAGTAATTCGAGTGTCGCCAATCGTCTCGGCTGCTGACACGCGTCGTTACTTCTTGGCGGCAGCCTTCTTGGCCGTCTTCTTCGCGGGCGTCTTCTTCGCAGCCTTCTTGGCGGGTGCTTTCTTGGCGGCAGCTTTCTTCGCCGGTGCCTTCTTGGCGGCCTTGCCATCACCGGATGCATCGCCGCTGCCACGCCGCGCCTTCACGCTGGCTTCGAGTTTGGCCAGCAGATCCGAGACGTCCTCGGTTTCGTCGAGCTCCTTGGGTTCCTGCTCCTCGGTGGTAAACGCCTCTCCACCTTGGAGTTTGGCCTCCACCAGCTCCCTGAGCTCTTCCTGGTAGGTGTCCTCGTAGCGCTCCGGGTGGAAGTCGTCGGTCATCGACTCCACCACCTGGCCGGCCATCTTGAGCTCGGCGGGCTTGACGTCAACCTTGGTGTCCAGCGTCGGGAAGTCGGGGTCGCGGATCTCGTCGGGCCACAGCAGCGTGTGAACGACCATCACGTCGCGCTTGCTGAAGTCCTTGACCCGCAACGCCGCAAGCCGGGTCTTGTTGCGCAGCGCGAAGTGCACGATCGCGACCCGGTCGGTTTCCATCAGCGTCTTGGCCAGCAGCACGTAGGACTTCGTCGACTTACCTTCGGGCTCCAGGTAGTAGCTGCGGTCGTACATCAACGGGTCGATGTCGCTGGCGGGGACGAACTCGAGCACCTCGATCTCGCGGCTGCGTTCCTCCGGCAGCGTGGAGATGTCGTCGTCGGTGATGACCACTGTTTGTCCGTCGTCGGATTCGTAGGCGCGCGCGATGTCGCGGTACTCCACGACCTCTCCGCAGACCTCGCACACCCGCTTGTAGCGGATGCGCCCGTTGTCCTTGGCGTGGACCTGATGGAACTTGATGTCGTGGTCTTCGGTCGCGCTGTAGACCTTCACCGGGACGTTGACCAGTCCGAAGGAGATCGAGCCCTTCCAGATGGAACGCATAGGCCCAGCCTAGCGGTGTTGCGTCTGCGGATTGTCCGCGCGACCCGCCGCGGCATCTCTGGTAACGCGATCGGGAAGGTCCGCCCCGGCGCGGGCGACCGTCAGCGCCGAGGACAGCGCGGCGGTTTGCAGCACACCGGTCAGCGCGTCGACGCTGATCCTGCGCAGTTCGCTGCGCCGGTCGGCGCCGAGCAGACCCAGCGTCCACAGCGCGTCGATCAAACCCGTCATGAACGCGTCGCCCGCGCCAACGGTGTCGACGACCTCCACCGGTCGGGCCTGCACGCGGGCAATCCCGGCCGCGCACATCGCGAATGAGCCGCGCTCGCCCATCGTCACGGCGACGATCGCCGGCCCGAGACCCAGCCACGTTTCCGCCACTTGCTCGGGTGTGCGGTTCGGGTCGATCCAGTGCAAATCCTCGTCGCTGGCCTTGACCACGTCGCACCGCTCGACAAAACGTTCGATGCGGGTGCGTGCCTGTTCATCCTCGGTGATCAGCGCCGGACGCACATTCGGGTCGAATGTGATGGTGGCCGAGAGGTGGTAGGCGTCCAGCAGCGCAGCGGTCGCTCGGCAGCCGGGCTCGAGCACCGCGGCGATGGAACCGGTGTGCGCCACCACCGGGGGAGCCACCTCCGACGTGCCGGACAACTGCCAGTCGATGTCGAACACGTACTGCGCCGAGCCGCTCTCGTCCAGCGTCGCCAACGCGGTAGGGGTGTGAACTGCTGTGACACTTCCCGAAACGAGCTGTGCGCCTGACTTCGTGACGTAGTCGGCGATGCGGTGTCCGCGGGGGTCGTCGCCGATGTGGGTGAGGAAGTCGACGCCGCGGCCGAGCCGTGCCAGGCCGATGGCGACATTGAGTGGGCTTCCGCCGACGTGCTCGCCGATGACCTGGCCGTCCCGCTCGACGATATCGATCAGCGCCTCGCCGATGACCAGCGCGCGCTCCGGACTCATGCCTCGACTCCCGTTCGCTCCGGTCCTCGCTCGTACCTCGCTGCGATCCTCACTCGCGCTCGTCTTCGGGGTCTCATGACGATTCCTCTTCCATCAGGCCCTCCAACGTCGCCCGCGCGCCATCGCGGTGCAGTGATTCCAGGGCCCATAGGTAGGCCTCCACGAACCGGTCATAGGCGGCGAGATCCCCGAACACCGCGGTGTTTTCGATGAACGCGGTCGGATTGTCGCGTTGCGAGCGGGCCAGCGGAACGAGCGTCTCGGCCAGCTGGTCCTGCACCTCGATGGGCTCGCCCTGCTCGTCGACGCCCTCGGCGTAGCGGGCCCAACTGGCCACCGTCGCCGCTGACAGCCGGATCGGGCCTGCGGCGGCCAGATTCGCGCGGATGACCGGAAGCAGCCACTTGGGGATGCGGTCCGACGAGCCGAAGCACAGCCGGACGATGGTGTCGCGCACTCCGGGGTTGGCGAACCGCTCGATCAGTGTGCGCTTGTAGTCGGGCAGGTCGATGCCCGGGACCGGCAGCAGCGTCGGCGTCGCTTCGGTGTCCATGTATCGCATCAGGAAATCGGCGAACAGCGGGTCGCCCGCGGCGTCATGCACAAGTCGGTATCCACTGAGATACGCGAAATAGCACAGGCTTTGGTGGCTGGCGTTGAGCAGCCGCAGCTTCATCAGCTCATAGGGCGTGACGTCATCGACCAGAAGAACGTCGACGTCCTCCAACGGTGGCCTGCCGTCGGAGAAATCGTCTTCGAGCACCCAGGAGGTGAACGGCTCGGCCACCACCGGCCACTGGTCCTCGACGTCGAACTCGTCCTTCAGCCCGGCGATGACGTCAGGCGTGGTGACCGGCGTGATGCGGTCCACCATCGAGTTGGGAAACCGGGTGTGTGTGGAGATCCACTCCGCCAGCCCGGGGTGAACCCGTTCGGCGTAGGCGGTGAACGCTTCCCGCGCGACGTCGCCGTTACCCTCGATGTTGTCGCACGACACGATCGTCGGCGAAGCCACCCCGCGGTCGCGGCGCCGCGCGAGAGCCTCAGCCACCAGGCCGAAGACACTCACCTCGCCGGGATCGATGTTGTCGACGTTGTAGCCGCCCTCGGTGATGGTCAGCGAGACGATGCGGGTGGTCGGTGCGGCCAGCAACTCGATGACGGACTCGGGGTCGTCGGGGGCGTAGCGGTAGTCGATGATCGACCCGATCACGCGGGCGTCGCGGCTGCCGTCGGGGTTCTCGAGCACCAGTGTGTACAGGCCGTCCTGGGCTTCGAGGACCTCCTTCATCTTGCGGTCGGCCGGTAGGACGCCGACGCCGCAGATGCCCCACCCGCCGGCCAAGCCCTTCTCCAGCAGTTGGTCGACGTACATGGCCTGGTGCGCACGGTGGAAGCCGCCGACCCCGAAATGCACTATGCCGATACCGATTTCATCGCGGTCGTAGCTCGGCTTGCTGATCGGGATCTGCGCCAACGTCGACTTGTTCAGCTTCATGACACGACCACCACCGACTTGACGCTACCCGGCTTCCGGTCGGAGTCCAGCGCTTCTGCGGTGCTCTCGAGTGGGAATCGCCCAGTCACCATGGCGTCCAGATCGACGCGGCCGGACTCGACGAGCGCGATCGCCTCCGGCCAGGTGTTGGCGTAGCGGAACACGCCGGTCAGCACGAGTTCGCGGTTCTGAATCAGCTGCGTCGGCAGTTCCATTGACTCAGCTCCCGAGCCGACCAGCACCACCGTCCCGGCGGGCCGTAGCGCGCGGATGCCCGTGGTCACCGCGGCGGGCGCGCCCGATGCATCGATGAACGCGTCGAAACCGCTGCCCGGCTCGTCGACCGTGGGGTCGAGCGCCGCGGTGGCGCCCGATGCGCGTGCCTGGTTGCGGCGCGACTCGTCGGGGTCGGAAACCACGATGTCGGTGGCGCCGTAGGCGGATGCGACCTGGACCACCACGATGCCGATAGGTCCCGCACCGGCGACGAGCACGCGCGACCCTCCGCCGATGCCGGCTTTGCGCACCGAAGCGATGCCGACCGACAGCGGTTCGCACAGTGCGGCGGCGTCATCGGAGACGGTGTCCGGCACGGGGTGTGCGTATTCCGCGCCGATGGTGACGTAATCGCAGAGCGCCCCGTCCACCGGCGGGGTGCCGTAGAACCGCATGTGCGGGCAGAGGTTGTAATCCCCGCGCCGGGTCTCCGCGCTGTCCGGGTCGGGGCGCTGAGGTTCGATCGATACCCGCTGACCGATGCGAGAGGCGTCGACCGACTCGCCGACGCCGACGATCGTCCCCGCCGCTTCGTGGCCGAGCACCAACGGGGCTTCGACGACGAAGCCGCCGATCCGGCCATGGCGGTAGTAATGCGTGTCGGACCCGCAGACGCCGACCGACGACACCCGTATCAGCACGTCCCCCGGCCCCGGCCTTGGTACCGGGCGCTGCTCCATTTCGATTCGACCTGGCTCGATGAGGACGGCGGCCCGCATTTGGGTATCCGAGCGGAGTGTTGTGTGCGTCACATCCACCATGCTAACGTGATGAGCATCTACTCGCACCCCTGAGCAAATGCTCATGGCTAGCCAGAAGTTGAGGGCATATTCCGTGGTCACATCGACGTCAAACGGCGAGGTCGCCGGGACGGTCGGGGCCCAGAATCTGCACTCCCCGAAGGATCGTGGCGCCAGCCCCGAAGACCTTCGCCTCGCCCTGCGGGCCGCAACGCTGTACTACCTCGACGGACTGACCCAGGCCGAGATCGCGAGCCGGCTCGGCGTCTCCCGGCCGACGGCCGGACGGCTGGTCGGGCGGGCCAAGGCCAAGGGACTTGTCCGCATCGAAGTCGTCGTTCCGCCGGACATGCGCGACGATCTGCACGCCGAGGAGGAGCGCGAACTCGAGCAGCGCTTCGGCCTGACCGAAGCGGTGGTCGCCGGGCACGGCGTCGATATCGGCGCACCCGGACGTCCCGCGGCGTACGCCAGCGTCGGTCGCGCCGCGGCCGCACTGTTGACGCGTCGGCTGACCCCCAACGACGTCCTCGGATTCACGTGGGGTCCCGAGCAGGTCGCGGTGGCCACCGCGATGGCACCTGGAGTTGCGAGTTGCCGCGCGGTGGTCCAACTGGACGGTGCCATGTCGAGTGCCGCGTACCAGACCGGCACCGAGTTCATCCTCGGCCGCTGCGCAGATGTGCTGCGGGCAACCACAATCCGACTGCCCGCGCCGCTGTACGCCGACCCGTCCACCGTGGTGTCAATGCGTAGCGATTCGATGATCTCCCGAACGCTCGAGGCCGGCAGACGTGCCGATGTGATGCTGTTCGGCGTCGGTGCCGCGTCGACAGCGACGACGCTGTTCGAGGGCAGCTTCCTGGACACCCGGATGCTCGACGAACTCGTTTCGCTGGGCGCCGTAGGTGAGATCGGTGGCCGCTTCTTCGACGCCGATGGCACGCCCGTCGACACCGAACTGCAGCAGCGCGCGGTCTCGGTACCGCTCGAGGACGTCCGCAACTGCGAAAGGTCCATCTTGATCTCAAGCGGCGCCGGAAAACATCAGGCCACCCTCGGCGCACTTCGCGGCAAATTGGCGAGGCTCCTTGTTTGTGACATCGATTGTGCTCGTTGGCTGTTGGCACAGTGAAAGGTGAGTTAAAGGTGAAATCGTTACGAAGAACTTTGCACCGGTTGGCATTGTGTACCGCCGCGGCGGGGCTGACCCTTACCGCCGGTTGCTCAGGCGCAGGCAGCCTGGGGGCATCGGCCAACGAGGTGACGATCGCGTTGGTGTCCAACTCGCAGATGACGGATGCCCAGAAATTGTCGTCGGAGTTCGAGAAGGAGAATCCCGGCACCAAGCTGAAGTTCATCTCGCTGTCCGAGAACCAGGCGCGGGCGAAGATCACCATGTCGAGTGCGATGGGAGGCAGCGAGTTCGACGTCGTGATGATCAGCAACTTCGAGACCCCGCAGTGGGCCAGAGACGGCTGGTTGACGAACCTTTCGGACTACATGAAGAACACACCCGGCTACGACGAGAACGACTTCATCCCATCGCTGCGGGAGTCGTTGTCCTACGAGGGCAACATGTACTCCGTCCCGTTCTACGGCGAGTCGTCTTTCCTGATGTATCGCAAGGACATGTTCGAGCAGGCTGGCATCAAGGTGGACCAGAATCCCAACTATCAGCCACAGTGGCAAGAGGTCGCGGACTGGGCGAAGACGATCAAAGCGAAGAACGTCTCCGACGCCGGCATCTGCCTGCGCGGCAAGCCAGGGTGGGGCGAGGTGCTGGCTCCACTGGACACGGTGATCAACACCTTCGGCGGGCGCTGGTTCGACGACCAGTGGAACGCACAACTCAACAGCCCTGAGGTGAAGAAGGCCGTCAACTTCTATGTCGACTTGATCGATCAGGCCGGTGAATTAGGCGCCTCATCAACAGGTTTCCAGGAGTGCGCCAACCTGTTCGGCCAGGGCCAAACGGCGATGTGGTACGACGCGACATCGGCGGTCTCGGTCCTCGAGGACCCCAAGACGTACCCGGATCTGGTCGGCAAGATCGGCTACCTGCCCGCCCCGATCGTCGAGAAGCCCAACGCGGGTTGGCTGTATACATGGTCGTTGGGGATCCCCAAGGCTGCCAAGAACCCGGACGGCGCATGGAAGTTCATCTCGTGGATGACGAGCAAGGACTACATGAAGCTGGTCGGCGAAAAGCTGGGCTGGGCCCGCGTCCCACCGGGTAGCCGAACCTCCACCTATACCGAACTACCTGAGTACGAGGCGATCTCGACGTCATACGGCCCGCTGACTCTGCAGTCGATTACGAACGCGACACCGGACAAGCCCACTGTTCAACCGGTTCCTTATACGGGTGTGCAGTTCGTCGGGATTCCCGAGTTCCAGGATCTGGGAACCCGGGTGAGTCAGCAGATCAGTGCAGCGATCGCCGGACAGAAATCGGTGGACGCCGCACTGGAGCAAGCTCAGAAATACGCCGAGGTCGTCGGCAAGACATACCAGGAGAAATGATGACTGTTACTGCTGAAACCGAACCCGATGCGGGTCAGGACGCGGTGGCGGAACGGGTCCGCAAGATCCGGGAAGCGCAGGACACCGGCGTGAGCCGCGCCGAAGGATGGCGCAGGCGTGCACCGCTGCTGCCCGCGCTGATCTTCATGATCTTCGTGACGCAGATCCCGTTCTTGTTCACCCTCTACTACTCGACGTTGTCCTGGAACCTTGTTCGTCCCGGGTCACGTCAGTTCGTGGGACTGAACAACTACGTCGCGGTGGTGCAGGACAGCCAGTTCTGGCGGGTGGCGCTGAACACCGTCGTCCTGATCGTCGTCGTCGTGCTCGTTTCGGCCCTGCTCGGCCTGTTGATCGCGCTATTGCTGGATCGGGCATTCCTGGGACGCGGGGTGGTGCGAACGCTGCTCATCACGCCGTTCCTGATCACTCCCGTTGCGGGCGCGCTGATCTGGAAGACCACCATCCTCGATCCCACCAACGGCATCTTGAACTGGGTGCTGTCTCTGGTGGGTATCGGCCCGGTGGACTGGATCGGTCAATTCCCGCTGACGATGGTGATGGTCGAACTGATCTGGCAGTGGACGCCTTTCATGATGTTGCTGATCCTCGCCGGCCTCCAGTCGATGCCTCGCGACATCCTGGAGGCCGGCCGAGTCGACGGTGCGGGCGCGTTTCAACTCTTCCGTGAGTTGACGCTGTCCCACCTTCGGCGCTTTATCGAACTGGGCGTCGTGCTCGGCGCGGTCTACCTGGTCAACACGTTCGACGCCATCTTCATGATGACGCAGGGCGGACCGGGCATCGCGAGTGCGAACCTGCCGTTCTACATCTTCCAGCGCGCGTTCCTCGGCTTCGACATGGGCCAGGCCGCGGCCATGGGCGTGGTGGTCGTCATCTTCACGATGATCATCGCCAGCTTCGCGCTTCGGTTGATCTTCAAATCATTCTCCGGCAAGGAAGAGGCGGCCTAATGACCACCACAGCTGAGAAGACCACGGCGACAAAAGATACGGCCGTGGCGTCGAAAAAGAAGAGCCACAAGTTCAGTCCCTGGGGGGTGGTGGCGTGGCTCGTCGGCCTCGGGTTCTTCTTCCCGGTGTTCTGGATGGTCCTGACCGCCTTCAAGCAGGAGAGCGATGCGGCGACCAGTCCGCCGACGCTGTTCTTCACCCCGACGCTGGATCAGTTCAAGGCGGTGTTCGACCAGGGCATCGGGCCCGCCATGCTGAACTCCGTCTTCGCGACCGGAATGTCGACCATTCTGGTTCTGCTTCTCGGCACCCCGGCCGCGTTCGCGCTGTCGCTGCGGCCGGTGCGCAAGACCTCGGATGCGCTGTTCTTCTTCATGAGCACCAAGATGTTGCCCGTCGTGGCGGCGATCCTGCCGCTGTACGTGATCGTGTCCAATATCGGTCTGCTGGACAACATCTGGGCGCTGGTCATCCTCTACACCTCGATGAACCTTCCGATCGCGGTGTGGATGATGAGGTCATTCTTCCTCGAGGTTCCCGGTGAGCTGCTCGAGGCGGCAAGCCTCGACGGCGCGAGCTTGTGGCGATCGGTGCGCGAGGTGATCCTGCCGCTGGTCTCACCCGGCATCGCGGCAACTGCATTGATCTGCGTGATATTCGCCTGGAACGAGTTCTTCTTCGCGGTGAACCTGACCGCGGTGAACGCTCAGACCATGCCCGTTTACCTCGTCGGCTTCATCGCCGGTGAGGGTCAGTACTGGGCCGTGCTGTCGGCGGCCGCAACCATGGCCGCGCTTCCCGTGATCCTCTGCGGGTGGTTCGCCCAAAACAAGCTGGTGCGCGGACTTTCCTTCGGCGCGATCAAGTAACTTTCCCTCACTTCAAAGGAGAACTAGAGCAATGGCATCGATCACCTACAAAAACGCCTCCTGCATTTACGAAGGTTCGGACAAGCTCGCCGTGGACAACCTCAACCTGGACATCCAGGACGGCGAGTTCGTCGTCCTGGTCGGTCCGTCCGGTTCGGGCAAGAGCACCGCGCTGCGCATGCTCGCCGGCCTGGAGGACATCGACGAGGGCAGCATCGAGATCGGCGGCACGAACATGACCGGCGTGCCGTCCAAGGACCGCGACATCGCGATGGTGTTCCAGAACTACGCGCTGTACCCGAACAAGACCGTCGCCGAGAACATGGGCTTTGCGCTGAAGCTGCGCGGCGTGTCCGCCGACGAGCGGCGCAAGAAGGTCGAGGACGCGGCGAAGATCTTGGACCTCACCGAGTTCCTGGACCGCAAGCCGGCCAAGCTGTCCGGCGGTCAGCGCCAGCGCGTCGCGATGGGCCGCGCGATCGTGCGTGAGCCGCAGGTGTTCTGCATGGACGAGCCGCTGTCGAATCTCGATGCGAAGCTGCGCGTGCAGACCCGCACTCAGATCGCCGCGCTGCAACGTCGTCTCGGTACCACCACCGTCTACGTCACCCACGACCAGGTCGAGGCGATGACGATGGGCGACCGGGTAGCGGTGCTGCGGTTCGGGAAGCTGCAGCAGTTCGCCTCGCCGAGCGAGCTTTACGATCAACCGGCCAATGCGTTCGTCGCCGGCTTCATCGGATCACCCGCGATGAACCTGCTCACCGCCCCGATCGTGTCCGACGGCGTGCGCATCAGCGAGGACTCCACGCTGCCACTGGAACGCGACCAGTTGACGAAGCTTCACGACGCGGGTGTCGACAAAGTCACGCTCGGCATCCGGCCCGAGGATCTCGAGGTCTCGCCCGGAGGCGGCATCGACGTGGTGATCGACCTCGTCGAGGACCTGGGCAGCGAGACCTACCTCTACACCCACGCGCACCCGGATGTGCAGTTGGTGGCGCGGTCGCTGTCCCGCACGCCGGTCAAGCTCGCAGACACCGTGGAGTTGCGCAAGAAGCCGGAGGGCAAGGTGCACTTGTTCCATCCGGACACCGGCGAGCGCATCAACTAGCGCGCACGCGAGGAGCACGATTTGGCACCCGCGCACGCGCCGGAGTTTCGGCTCCGGACACCCTCTGCGGGTCTGCTCGCACTGCCCTGGGACCGGCCGCTGTCGGAGTGGAACGTGCCCGACGTTCCACTGCGCGACATCGCCGTCGGTCCCAGCCGCCACCTGGTGAAGTTCGTCGAGGCCGACGACGTTCTGTGGGCGGTCAAGGACATGCCCGCGCGGGTCGCCGCCAAGGAGTACGACGTCCTGCGCAGGCTCGAGGAGATGGGCCTTCCCGCTGTGCGTCCGGCAGGCCTGGTGCTTCAGCCCGAGTTCGACACCGCGATTCTGGTGACCCGCTATCTCGATGGGTCCTGGCAGTATCGCCGGCTGTTCATGCGGCTGCCGCCGGACCAGCCGAAGCACCGGGCGCGGCTCTTGGACGCGATGGCGGGCTTGCTGGTGGAACTGCACCGCCACGGCGTCTTCTGGGGTGACTGCTCGCTGGCGAACACGCTCTTCTCGCGTGACGGCCAGGTACTGGCCGCCTGGCTGGTCGACGCCGAGACCTCCGAGGTGCACCCCACGCTGAGCCGGGGACAACGACAGCACGATCTCGACATCATGGTGGAGAACGTGGCCATGGGCATGCTCGACCTCGCCGAACGACTCGGGCGGTCAGAGGAGTTGCAGGACACCCTGATCGTCGAAGCCGAACACATCAGGGATCGGTACACCGTGTTGTGGGATGTGCTGCATGCCGAACCGGTGTTCGGCTTCACCGACCGCTACCGCGTCGAGGGCACCGTCCGCCGACTCAACGAACTCGGTTTCGCGGTCGACGAAGTATCCCTGCAGCCGGTCGCCGACGATCCGAGTCAGCTCAGAATCCATGTCGCCGTTGGTGATCGGCGCTATCACGCTCAGCATCTGCAGGAGCTGACCGGGCTGGACGTCGGCGAGGGACAGGCCGGCATCCTGCTCGGCGACCTGCGCGCGTATCAGGCGCAGCTGTGCCGGGAAGCGGGCCACGACGTCGACGAGTCCACCGCCGCGCGGCTGTGGGTGATCGAGGTGGTGACGCCCACCGAGCACCTGGCGCACGCGGCGCTGAACTATTCGGGCACGGCCATTCAGGCGTACTGCGATCTGCTCGAAGTGCGTTGGCTACTCAGCGAGAAGGCGGGCCGCGACGTCGGCACCAATGCCGCGCTCGCCGCACTGAGCGGCGACGTCATCCCCACCGACTCCGCCGCAAAGATGGCCATCGCCGAGGTGCCGACAGCGCCGTTTGCGGTCGTGGAGATGGACGGCGACTAGGTCACAGGTTGGACGCCCGGGTTGGTGCCGCTCGGCACCTCCGGGTTCGCGCCGCTCCCGGTGTCGTGGGTGAACACTTGACTCGGCATCTGCCGACAGTTGTTGTCCATCGGGGTCTGGTCGCCCGAGCAGTAAGGGACCAGGTCAGCCGGATCCGCCAGCGCAGTTGGAGCGCCGAAGAGTGCAGCGGCGGCCGCCACCAGGCACGCCGCGACGAAACGCGTCATCACTCCACGGTACAGCGGGTAATACCGTTAAGTGGTGGAACAAATCGGCCGGGTCAAGCTGACCAACCCGGATAAGGTGCTGTACCCGGCGACTGGTACCACCAAGGCCGAGGTGTTCGACTACTACGTCAGCATCGCCGAGGTGATGCTCCCGCATATCGCGGGCCGCGCCGCGACTCGCAAGCGCTGGCCCAACGGCGTCGACGAGCCCTCCTTCTTCGAGAAGCAGTTGGCCAGCTCGGCGCCCGACTGGCTCAACCGCGCAAGCATCGCGCATTCGTCCGGTACGACGACCTACCCGATCATCGACACCGTCGAGGCGCTGGCGTGGATCGGTCAGCAGGCCGCGCTGGAAGTACACGTGCCGCAGTGGCGATTCATCGACGGCGCAAAGCCCGGACCCGCAACCCGGTTGGTGTTCGACCTCGACCCCGGCGAGGGCGTGACGATGCCCCAGCTGTGCGAGGTGGCAGCCGCCGTCCGCGACCTGATGGACGACATCGGGCTGACGACGTTTCCACTCACCAGTGGAAGCAAAGGCCTGCACCTGTACGCCCCGCTCGAGGATCCGGTCAGCTCGCGCGGCGCCGTGGTGCTTGCCAAACGCGTTGCACAGCAGCTGGAGAAGGCAATGCCGAAGCTGGTCACCTCGACGATGACCAAGAGTGTGCGCACCGGCAAGATCTTCCTCGACTGGAGCCAGAACAACGGATCGAAGACAACCATCGCGCCGTACTCCCTGCGCGGACGCGAGTATCCGACCGTTGCCGCGCCCCGCACCTGGGACGAAATCGAAGACCCCAAACTGAAGCATCTGCGCTTCGACGAAGTCCTCGAGCGGGTCGCCAAGGACGGTGACCTGCTGGCGCCGCTTGACGACGCGATTGCCGATGCGGACCGGCTGACGACATACCGCAGCATGCGCGATGCGGCGAAAACACCTGAGCCCGTGCCGAAGTCGAAACCCAAGGCCGGTAAGAACGACCGCTTCGTCATTCAGGAACACCACGCCCGTCGTCTGCACTACGACCTCCGCCTGGAGCGCGACGGCGTGCTGGTGTCGTGGGCGGTGCCCAAGAACCTGCCGGACACGCCCGCGGTCAATCACCTCGCAGTGCACACCGAGGACCATCCACTGGAATACCTGACGTTCGAGGCCACCATCCCGAAGGGCGAGTACGGCGCCGGGAAGATGGTCATCTGGGACACCGGCACCTACGAGACCGAGAAGTTCAACGACAACCCGCCCGACGGAGCTGCCAAAGGCGGCGAGGTGATCATCACCCTGCACGGCGACAGGATCGACGGGCGATACGCGCTGATTCAGACCGACGGCAAGAACTGGCTGGCCCATCGGATGAAGGAGCAAAACGCCCTCGCGCAGGGGATCTCGCTCCGATGCTGTCCACCGAGGGTTCGATTGCGAAACTCAAGAAGACGCAGTGGGCGTTCGAAGGAAAGTGGGACGGCTACCGCGTACTGGTAGACGCCGATCACGGCAAGCTCTGTGTGCGGTCGCGGCGGGGCCGCGATGTCACCGACGAATATCCGCAATTCAAGGCGCTCGCCGCCGATCTCGCCGATCACCATGTCATCCTCGATGGCGAGGCGGTGGCACTCGATGAGTCGGGTGTGCCCAGCTTCGGCGAGATGCAGAACCGCGCACGCTCCACCCGTGTCGAGTTCTGGGCCTTCGACATCCTGCAACTGGACGGCCGATCGCTGTTGCGGGCCAAGTACTCCGACCGCAGGCGCGTCCTCGAAACGCTGGCCGAAGGTGGCGGGCTGATCGTGCCACCCCCGCTGTCCGGTGACGGGCCCGAAGCGATGGAGCACGCGCGGAAGCAACGGTGGGAAGGCGTGATCGCCAAGAAGCGCGACTCGACCTACCAGCCGGGTCGACGGTCGTCGTCGTGGATCAAGGACAAGATCTGGAACACGCAGGAAGTGGTGATCGGCGGTTGGCGCGAGGGCACCGGCGGCCGCACGAGCCGCATCGGCGCGCTGATGCTCGGCATTCCGGAAGAAGGCGGCGGCCTGCATTTCGCCGGGCGGGTCGGGACCGGATTCACCGACAAGGCGCTGACCAAGCTCAGGGAGACCCTCAAACCGCTGGAGACCGACGAATCACCGTTCAACACTCGGCTTCCCACGCAGGACAGCAAGGGGGTGACCTTCGTCCGGCCCGAGTTGGTGGGGGAAGTGCGCTACAGCGAGCGCACCTCCGACGGCAGACTGCGCCAGCCGAGCTGGCGCGGGCTGCGGCCGGACAAGACGCCCGACGAGGTCGTCTGGGAGTGACGGATTAGCATCAGGCGCCATGAGCTCAGTGACGGTGATCACCGGTGGTGCAGGCGGGATGGGTCTTGCGACAGCGAAGGTCGTCGGACGAGAGCAAGCGGTCGTCCTCTGCGACGTTCGCCAGGACCGCCTCGACCAGGCGGCGAGCACGCTGGACGGCCTCGGTATCACCTATAAGGCCGTCAACTGTGACGTCACCGACCGACAGGCGGTCGACGGGCTGTTCGAAACCGCGACGGGGCTCGGCACGGTCGTCTCGGTGATCCACACCGCCGGTGTCAGCCCGAGCATGGGTAGCGCCGAATACGTCATGAAGACCAACGCGATCGGCACGGTCAACGTCAACGAAAGCTTCTACGCAAGCGCAGGCGAGGGATCGGCGATCGTGAACGTCGCGTCGATGGCGGCACACATGCTGCCCGAGAACATGGTTCCGACAAAGCAATTCCCACAGGCACTGCAGGACCAAGCCACCTTCATGACAGACATGTTGGCGGCGTGCAGCATCGTTCCGGAGGAGATGCAGTCAGGGATCGCCTACGCGGTGAGCAAGAGCTTTGTCAGGTGGTACTCCACGTCGCAGTGCGAGAGGTTCAACGGGCGCGGTTTACGCATCGTCTCGGTCTCGCCCGGGTCCATCGACACCGAAATGGGCCAGCTGGAGGCGGAAGCAGGCGCCGGTGCGATGGTCGCCGACGCCGCGGTCCCGCGCTGGGGCAAGCCGGAGGAGATGGCGGACCTGCTGGCGTTCTGCGCCAGCGACAAAGCCGGCTACCTCACCGGCACCGACATCCTCAACGACGGCGGAGTGATCGCCTCGATGAAGCAGCGCGCCGCGGCTGCGGCCGGCGAGTAGGCGTCAGATCAGATCCACCCAGATCGGTGAACGCCACCGTCGCGATGGCGAGCAGCGCCAGCAGGATCGAGTCGGTCCCGCCGCAGGTAAGTCGCGTCGGACTTCTCCAGGCGGAGTTCGCGGGCGAGCAGGAACAGTGGAACTGTCACGCTGATCGCGATCACCGAACGCCGCCGATGATGTAGGCCCAGACGAACTTCACGCCGTGCTTTGCTTGCCTCGATGACCATCAGGATCGCCACCGCAAGCGCCAAGCAGGAAGATGTCGACGGTGATCGCCCGCGATGCGGGTTGACCTTGGTGGCTTCCCAGAACCGAAAGAAGCTTCCGCCACCGCGGACATGGACGATGTTCTGACTCCAGGTGGCCACCAGCGCGACGAGCGCGATCGCGGCGTAGACGCCGCACAGGACTTTCCGGGACATGAGCATCCGCTCACGGTAGAAGGCGGAGCGCTATCGAGATCGCTGATTCCATCATCTATTATCTACGTATGAATGCAGATAGTGCGGATCGGCGCGCGCATCGACGACGACCACGTCGGGCTCATCGTCGAGGTGTTCCGGATGCTCGCCGACGCCACCCGGGTCCAGGTGTTGTGGGCGCTGGTCGACCGCGAACTGTCCGTCAACGAACTGGCCGAGTTCGTCGGCAAGCCCGCGCCGTCCGTATCCCAGCATCTGGCCAAGCTGCGGATGGCCCGGTTGGTGCGCACCCGCAGGGCGGGCACCACGATCTACTACAGCCTCGAGAACGAGCATGTCCGCCAGCTGGTCAGCGACGCCATGTTCAACGCCGAGCACGCCGGGCCGGGCGTCCCCGCCCACCACCGCGGCGAAGCGCAGCCACTGACGAAGGCCGGTCGACGATGAGTCCACACGTGATCCCGCACAGTCACGACACCGTCGACAGCATCGACAACGCGCTGGAGTCCAGCGCGATCGGCATCCGCGCGGTCAAGATCAGCCTGGTGGCGCTCGGCGTCACCGCGTCGGTGCAGGCCGTCATCGTGATGCTGTCCGGTTCGGTTGCCCTGGCTGCGGACACCATTCACAACTTCTCCGACGCGTTGACGGCAGTGCCGCTGTGGATCGCATTCGCGCTGGGCACCCGCGCCGCAACCCGGCGCTACACATACGGATTCGGCCGCGCCGAGGACTTGGCCGGGCTCTTCGTCGTCGCGATGATCGCCCTTTCAGCGGTCGTCGCCGGATACGAAGCGGTGCTGCGGCTCATCCACCCGGTGCAGATCCAACACGTCGGCTGGGTGGCGGCCGCAGGCCTGATCGGCTTCGTCGGCAACGAGCTGGTGGCGCTGTACCGGATCCGAATCGGCCGTCGAATCGGTTCGGCCGCCCTGGTTGCCGACGGTTTGCACGCCCGAACCGACGGCTTCACCTCGTTGGCGGTGCTGCTGTCGGCTGGTGGTGTCGCGCTCGGATTCCCGTTGGCCGACCCGATCGTCGGCCTGCTGATCACCGTCGCAATCCTGGCCGTATTGCGTACGGCAGCAAGGGATGTGTTCCGGCGCTTGCTGGACGGCGTGGACCCGGAACTCATCGACACCGCCGAGGCCGCGCTGGCCGCCCGACCCGGTGTGACAGCCGTGCGCAGTGTGCGGATGCGCTGGATCGGGCACCGTCTCCATGCCGATGCCGAGTTGGACGTCGACCCTGGTGCCTCCCTCGAGGCGGCGCACCAGATCGCGCACGATGCCGAGCACGAGCTGATTCACGAAGTGCCCAAGCTCAGCACGGCGCTGATCCACGCCTACCCGTCACACTGAGTTGGCGTTCGTCCGTCTTTGCAGGACCAATGAGCCAGTGAGGATGAGAATGCCTGCGGCCGACAGCGCTGCGCCTGCGGCGGCCGGTGCGGTGTAGCCGTATCCGGCGGCGATAACGAGCCCGCCGACGAAAGCGCCGATCGCGTTGGCCATGTTCAGCGCCGAGTGGTTGAGTGCGGCCGCCAACGTCCTGCCCTCGTGCGCGACGTCCATCAGCCGGATCTGCAGCGCCGGCCCCATCGCCGAGCCCGAAGCACCGATCGCGAACAACACCAGCAGTGCCGTCCACGGGTTGTGCGAGGCCCCCACGAACATCGTCAGTGCAACGCCGAGGGCACTCATCGACAAGTACAGGCTGCGGACCACCGACCGGTCGGCCATCTTGCCGCCAAGCAGGTTGCCCACCACCATGCCGAGGCCGAAGACCATGAGCGCCAACGGAATCAGGGCACGGGGCATCCCCGCTACATCGGTCATCGTCGTGCTGATGTAGGTGTACACGGCGAACATGCCACCGAATCCGATCACGCCAACCAGCATCGCCAACCACACCTGCACGCGTTTGAGCGCGCCGAGTTCGGTCAGCGGGCTTGTCACGTGCATCGACCGCAGCGGTGGGAGCCAGAATGCGATCGCGGTCAGCGTAACGACTCCGACGGCGACGACCAGGCCGAATGCGCTGCGCCAGCCAAGGGCCTGGCCGAGCCAGGATGCCATCGGCACACCGACGACGGTGGCGACGGTCAACCCCGTCATCACATGGGCCACGGCTTTGGCCCGGTTTCGCGGCCCCATCAGGAAGGACGCCACCATCGCGGCGAGGCCGAAGAACGCCCCATGGGGCAGGCCCGCGACGAAGCGCGCGACGATCAGCATCTCGTACGACGGCGCGAACATACTGGCCAGGTTGCTGATCGTGAACACCGCCATCAGCCCTAACAGCACCGTCTTTCGCGGCATCCGCGCAGTGAGGGCGGCAATCAGCGGCGCTCCGACGACCACGCCGAGCGCGTACGCCGAAATGACATGTCCGGCAGTCGGTTCGGAGATGGCGAAACTGGACGCGATATCCGGAAGCAGTCCCATTGCGACGAACTCGGTGGTTCCGATGCCGAATCCGCCGAAGGCAAGCGCCAACACCGCCAGCCACCGCACCGATGGAGCGGGCGCGACGACGGAGACGGGCGTCAACGGGCGTTCAAGCGAGATGGTCACAAACGTTGGACCTTCCTGTGGTCGGACGTTGGCCACGGTAACGAGACTTCCGACAGTCGGCAAACTAACTTAGGCATTTTGACGGCAAAAGTGAGGCAGGTTACGATTGGAGGCGACCTCGATCGGCCCTATCGGAATCGATGACATGGCCTTTTTCCGAACTTCGACGGCCACCTCGGCAGGCGATGCCTACGGCCTCATCCGTGCTGCGGGCGCCATCACGCGTGCCGAGCTCGGCGAACTGACGGGGTTGTCCCGCACCGCCGTAGCGGCCCGCGTGGCGGCACTGGTGGATCAGGGTCTGATCACTGAACGTGAACAAGCGCCGTCGACAGGTGGGCGTCCCGCGGCGCTGTTGACGTTCAACGCCGACGCCGGAGTCGTGCTCGCTGCCGCGATCGGGCGTAGCCGGACCCGGCTGGCGGTGTGCAACCTTGCAGGCGAGATCCTGGTTGCAGGTGATATCGACCAGGAGATCGGTATCGGTCCCGACGAGCTGATGCCCGACGTAGTCAAAAGGCTGGACGTCCTACTCGACGACCATCGCAATGCCCGCATCCACGGCGTCGGGCTGTGCCTGCCCGGGACGGTCGACCAGTTCCGGGGCTGCAGCCTCGATTCGCCGATCATGAGCGGCTGGGACGGGGTACCGCTGGCGCCCTACTTCGCCGAGCTGACGGATGCGCCCGTCCTCCTCGACAACGACGTCAATGTCATTGCGCTGGCAGAGCGACGGGGCGACCGGCAGGCCGTCGACGATGTGCTCGTCATCAAGGCCTCGACGGGTCTCGGAGCCGGCATCATCGCCGGGGGCTCGCTACAGCGTGGCGCGGTACAAGCGGCCGGGGAGTTCGGTCACAACAAAACGCCCGCCGCCGACGGGGTGCCGTGCCGTTGCGGCGACACCGGCTGCCTGGAAGCGATCGCAGGCGGTTGGGCGCTGGTGCGGGCTCTGACGCAACAGGGTCGCACGGTCGGCCACATCCGCGACGTCGTGGAACTGGCCAACGGCGGCGACGCCGAAGCGCGGCGGTTGATCCGGGACAGCGGTCGGCACGTCGGCGAGGTTCTCGCGGGCGCGGTGAATCTGCTGAATCCCGCGTTGCTCGTCGTCGCGGGCGATATGGCCAGGGCGTACGACATCTTCGTGGCCGGGCTGCGGGAAACGTTGTACGGCAACGCGACCGCGCTCGCGACCCGTGTACTCCAAGTCGTACCGACCACCTACGGGGACCGGTCTGGCGTCATCGGCAGCGCAACCATGGTCCTTGACGACGTGCTGAGCCCACGCGTCATCGACGAGGCGCTCGGTGCCGACGCCGGGATGCGAAAGTTCAAGCGCGGGTCCACTGCTGGGTGAGGCGGAACAGATAGGCCAGCGAAGGCAGCACGATGACTGCGGCCAGCGCGACCACCACCAAAAGACCGATCAGAGTGGCATCCGCGCCCGCGGCATCGGCGATGGTCACCTCGTCGACCAGCAGCCACGGATACTGCCCGACACCCCACCCCGTGATCACCGAGCCGACGGCCGCTACGGCCGGGATCCGTGCCGCCGAATACCGTCGGCGATACAAGAGCACCAAGGTCGTCACCCCTGCCGCGGCGGCCAAGACCAGCAGCGGAGACGCGGCCGCCCGCAATCCGTGGCTCAGCGTGAGCGCATCGTGTGCAACGGGATAAAGCCCGGCGAAGACAATTAAGCCCGCGACGATGCCGACTGCGAGAGTGCGTGTGCGCAGACGTTCGGTCAGCTCCGCGCTGCCGGAACGGTCGGCGTCGGCGGTGAGGAACACCCCCGCGAGAAAGACACACGTCGCTACCGCAAGCAAGCCGCCAACGAGTGAGGTCGGATTGACCCACGAACCGATGCGGTCGCCATACCCGTCCGCGGGCACCCGGCCGGATGCGATCGCGCCTGCCACCGCTCCGAGGAAGAACGGAGTGATCACCGATGAGGCCGCGAAGATCGCGCCGAAGATCCGGGCCTGAGCGAAGGTCTCCGAGTACTTCCGGAACGCAAACGTCGCGCCGCGCAACACGATTCCCGCAAGCGCCAGAAGGAGCGGGATGAATAGCGTGGTGGTCGCGGCGGCGAAAGTGCCCGGGAATCCCGTCCACCACATGACGAGGATATAGATGAGCCAGACGTGGTTGGCCTCCCACACCGGCCCGATACTCGAGTCGACG
Source organism: uncultured Actinomycetota bacterium (assembly GCA_963713225.1). Classification (GTDB taxonomy): domain Bacteria; phylum Actinomycetota; class Actinomycetes; order Mycobacteriales; family Mycobacteriaceae; genus Mycobacterium. Next base: position 44,704 of record CAVQLB010000015.1, read on the forward strand.
AGAGTGCGAAGTTCACTGCCGCGCTCGTCGAACCCCGCAGTGAGATCGTAGAAGCCCGAGCCGAAGTCGGCCCCGCCGAACAGCGCGTACACGACGACTCCGAGGAACATCGCCATCGCCACCACCGTCGCCAGTGTCATGGTGCCGGCTCCTTCTTCGGAGGTCCGTACGGGCTCGGCAGGTCGCTTTCGCCGGCTCGCCACCGTTTCGCCATGGAACGCAACACAATCCAGGCTCCGATGGTCATGCCGAGGTAGACGACCAGCACGCCGATGTAGCTCCACCACAATCCCGAGCTCATGCTCGCCGCGTCGGTGGTGCGCAACACCTGCCACACGGTCCATGGTTGACGGCCCACCTCGGTGGCGGTCCATCCGAGTTCCACCGCGAGGATCGCCAACGGGCCGGCAATCACCGAAAACCCGAGGAACCAACGGCTTTCCAGCAGATCACGACCACGCCAGCGGAACAGCCAATAGAGAACCACACCCGCGGCGAGCAATGTGCCGATGACCACCATCGACTGGAACGCGAGGTGGGTGATGTTGACCGGCGGCCAGTCACTCTCGGGCACCGTGTCCAGACCGGGAACGGGTGCATCCAGTGAATTGCGGGCAATGATCGAGCCGAGCCGGGGAATCTCCAAGACGCCGTGCACCTCGCCATCGATCAACACGCCGCCCAGCCGAAACGGCGCAGGGCCTTCGGTGGTCTCGGCAAGTTCGAACGCGGCCAGCTTGGACGGTTGCGTGTCATGCACCCGCATGCCCAGCACGTGTCCGACGATCGGCTGCGCGATCGCGGCCACCGTGCCGAACACGAATGGCACCGTGAAGCCGAGGCGGTGATGAGCGTCATTGCGGCCGCGCAGCAGTCCGGCGGCGTAGACACCCGACACCACGAGACCGACCACCATGAACGCGGCCAGCCACATGTGCAGGAATTGCAGCCACACGCCGTCGTTGAACATGGCCCGCCACGGATTCACATCGCGGACAACACCATCGCGAATCTCGAAACCGGTCGGATTGTTCATCCAGGCGTTGACCGACACCACGCAGAAAGTGCCCACGATGCCGGCCACCCCCATCGGGATGAGCATCGCGAGGTGCCTCCGCGGCGGCATCCGGTCCCACCCGTAGAGATAGATGCCAAGGAAAATCGCCTCGACGAAGAACGACAGCCCCTCGAACGCGAACGGCAGGCCGAGTACATCGCCGAATCGGCCCATCAGACCCGGCCACAGCAATCCCATCTCGAAGCTGAGAACCGTGCCGGACACCGCGCCTATCGCGAACAACACGGCCGATACCTTTGCCCAGCGCTTCGCCAATCCGAGCGCCACCGGGTCGTCGCGCACAATGCCCCGCCGATGCATCACGTAAATGATGGTCGGGAAGGCCACGCCGAAACACGCGAGAATGATGTGCCAACCCAGGGAAAACGCCATCTGCTGTCGTGCAGGCAGTAGACCGGGCGGCTCCGATGCCAACCACAGCAAGGAATCGCTGAGCCCCATCTCAGCCACCCTAACCCGCCTTGACCCGGGCAGATCTGCCGCCGCCCGACCTGAACTCGACCGGCTTTAACAAGATGGGCGTACGGTTATGCCATCCAGGGGCGCAACCTCGTGCCCCGTCATTTCGTCACCTTGGTGAGGTGATCCCATCGAAACCGGCACGGCGAAGGTTCATCGGCCCGAGCGGTCACGGGTCGAGGTGTCCGACGCCGCCGAAATCCGCCGATTCCTCGACGGCATCTATGGGGCAAACCTTCGGTTGAAGGAGAACGGAACGCGCGGCCCCAATGAAACGCTGACGCACTCGCGCATCGATGTCGGCCCGTTCATCGTCGACGACATTCACATGCCCGGCGACGTCGAAACGTCACCGGATCCGCTGAACCGGGTGGTCGTCCTGTGGGCGACCGAGGGCAGAGTGGAAAGCCGCTGTGACGGAATGAAGACCGAGGCCGGCGCCGGTGAGGTCACTCTGCTGGCGCAGCCCGACCTACCCCATCAGGGGCGTGCGCAGGATCTTCGCGTCACGTCAGTCCTGCTGGACCCGTCGTTGGTTGCCGGTGTCGCCGCCGGACTGCCCAGCGCCCAGGCGCCGTTGCCGATCCGGTTCGCCGATTTCCGTCCGGTTGACTCGGCCTCGAGTCGGCTGTGGAAGGACACCGTTAACTACGTGAAGAACTGCGTGCTGGTCGACGACATCATGGCGACGCCACTCGTGCTCGGTCATACCAGTCGGATGCTTGCCGCGGTGTTGTTGTCGACATTCCCGAGTACGACGACGTCGCACGAGCGACCGCATGACCGCACCGACTGTCGGCCGGTGCTGCTCCGTCGCGCCATCGACTACGTGGATAGCAACGCGGCCAACGACATTGCGCTGGCCGACATTGCCGAGGCGGTCCATGTCACGCCGCGGGCGGTGCAGTACATGTTCCGTCGGCATCTCGACACCACACCGCTGAACTACCTTCGCCAGGTCCGTCTGCACCACGCGCGACAGGAGCTGCTAGGTGCCGACCGGCAACACGAAACCGTGACGGCCGTTGCCGCGCGCTGGGGCTTCATGCACACCGGACGGTTCGCGGTGATGTACCGCGAAACCTTCGGCGAGAGCCCCCACGAGACATTGCGCAGTTGACCGCGTGGACGTCGATCGATCTCCCTCCGACCGTGCAGAGTTGGCCCGGGCCCGTGCCGATGAGCTCAGGAATCGGCGGCTGGAATTGGCCGGCGGAGCGGCCTGCAACACCGAGAATGCCCAGCGGGCGGAGTTGCGTGCCCGACAGGCGCTCGACCGCGCGAAGCGCGCGCACCGGTCGGCCTCGGTCCGGCATACCGATGCGGGACGCGCTCACCGGCGTGCGGCGGCAGCGCACGAGGAGGCGGCGATGATGGCAGGCGAAGCGTCAGGCAACGCTCACCAGGATGCCGCCGAACAGCACCGCGATGCCGCCGACCGCCATGACCTGGCGGCTGTCGAGGATTTGAAGCACGGATAGCTCAGGGCTGAACTTCCATCAGCAGCAACGCTCCGTCCGGCGAACCATCCGGAGACCGGAACGGCCCGCAGGTCACCCGCACCTTGGCCGATCGGCCGCGCCGGGTGACCGCGTCGGGGACTGCCTCGCTGGTCATTTCCCGTTCGACGAACGCATTGCCGATCAGCGGCTTGATGTCATCCATGGGCAGGCCGATGTCCAAGGAGTTCAAGGGCAGACCCACGGCCTCCTCCGAGCGCAGCCCCCACAATTCCTCGCAGCCGCGATTCCACACCACGACACGCATGTCCCGGTCCACCACGACCATGCCGAACCGAATGGAATCGACAAGAGAGTTACCGCACCGGCGTGCCTGGTCTAGTTCGACGCTGCGCTCACCCAGCGTGTCGTTGATGGTGTGCAGCTCGTCGTTGGTCGACTGCAACTCCTCATTCATCGTCTCGAGTTCTTCGTTGGTGGATGGAGCTCGTTTTCCAGTTCCTCGTTGGTCGACTGCAACTCCTCGTAGGCGGCCTCCAGCTGGCGATTGGCCTGCACGACCTTGTCCAGCAAGTCCCTCGTCGCCGTGACGTCGTAGAACGCAATCGATACCCCGAGCAGGCCGTTCTCCGCGTCGACCAGCGGATTGACGTGGATCTCGTACCACACCGGTTCCAGGCCCGGCCGCTGCCACTGCACGTCTTGGATCCGCGCCGGGCGGCGTTCGACCTTGGCCTGTTCGAGGTAGGCGCGCAGCTCGACGGGCCGGTACGACACCTCCAGATCCCGAAGCAGCCTGCCGATGTCGCGCGCCGACAGCCCAAAGATCGCCTCGGCCTGCTGGTTGATCATCGCGACGGTGTCCTCGCCGGTCACCACGATCTGGGCGACGGGACTGGCGCGGAAGGCCAAGTCCCGAACCGGGGAGAGATCGTTCGCGTCGCCATTTCGATCAAGCATCGCCACCGCGTTGTCGAATCGATCCATTCCGGTGTGTGAACCTATCGCCTTCCGGAAGATGCGGTTCTTCAGGTCCAGCGGAGCGAACCGGTCACTGTGGCTCAACAACATCTCGGCGTGGCCGAGGAACAAGGTGCCATGCGGAGCGAGCGCGAAATGCAGGCGGCCCAACACGTTTCGCTGAGTGTCGGCGTTCAGGTACATCAACGTGTTGCGACAGACGAGCAGGTCTACCCGCGAAATCGGAGCGTCCTTCACGAGATCGTTTCGGCCGAAGATCACCGCGCGACGGAGGTCCTTGCGGAAGACGTAACGGCCTCCTGTGTGCTCGAAATACCGCTCGCGCAGGTCGGGCGGGACCGATTCGACGGCCTTGGCGTCGTAGGACGCCGCCCGTGCGTCGGTGAGTGCATCCTCGTCGATGTCGGTCGCATAGATCTTGACCCGTCGCCGGAATTCGTCGGGTCCGCGAGCCTCGGCCAACAGCATCGCCTGGCTGTATGCCTCTTGGCCGGAGGCACAACCGGCACTCCACAACCGGATCGGGTCAGCGGGGCCGCGGCCGGCGAGTAGTGCCGGAATGACTTCGTCCTTAAGGACTTCCCAGGCGGGCGGATCCCGGAAGAACGCGGTGACATTGATCAGAATCGTGTTGAACAACGCCGCGAATTCGTCGGAACGAGCCTGCAGGACGTCGAGGTACTCCTCGTAGGTTTCGACGCCTGCTGCGTCCATCCGGTGGCGCGCCCGGCGAATCAGCGAGGTGCGTTTGTACCCGGTAAAATCGAAGCCTCGCGAATCCCGCATGTAGTCCAGCAGGGCTTCGAACGCCGCGTCCGTCTCCCGTCCAACGTCTGTCCGTTTCTATCGTCGAAATCGAACATACTCGGCTCTACAGGCGATTCTCCGGTCCGATGACCCCCCAAACGGTTTTGCCGGACGGTGTCGGTGCATTTCCCCACATGCCGCACAGTGCCGCCACAATTTTCAGGCCGGTGGGGCGATCGGTTGCCGTCGAGTTCTCCGTGAGGCTGGGCGGTTGGCGGCTACCGTCTGTTACCGCAACCGTGACCGCGGAGCCGTCGGTTTCGAGCCTGATGGCGGGGTGGCTGTCTGTGTGCTGCAGGACGTTCTCGACGAACGTGGTGACCACGACTTTGGCGGCCGGGATGAGGTCGGCATGTGACCATGCCGTCAACCACTCCTCCACCAGATCACGCGACCGGCGCAGGCTGGACAGGTCCGCGGGGAGATCGGCCCGCACGCGTCTGCGGTGTCGCCAGGGAGCGTCGCTCGATAGGGCGGCCATCGCTTCATCGACCGTTTCATACACGGGCACGTAGCGGGAAACGCCGTTGCGAGTGATCGCCGATCGTCCGGCGAGGTGCTCGCAGACCAGCTTGATGGGCACTTCGGGCCACCTGCCGACGTGCCAGCGTGCGCTGGTGAAGACCACCCAGGCCGACTCGGCGGGCACCAAAAGGGACGAGACATCGACGATGACGACGGCGGGCTCGTCGAGTGCCGCCTTGATGATGTGGTCGCGCATTGACCGGTAGGTGGTGGTGTCGAGCACGCCGCGTGCCGTGAGCAGCGAGGCGTCCCCCACCGCCTCCGAGGCGATGGTCAGCGTGCAGGCACTGTCAGCCGGCATGGGACTCGCCAGCGTCGGACATCGTGTCCGACAAGCGCCTGCCGAGAACGGCGACGGCATGTTCGGCCTCATCGGCCGATTGCGTGTAACGGTCGGCGATTCGTCCCGGCCCGATCGTCTTGGCCATTTTGCGCGACAGTCTTGCCTTTTCCTCCAAGCTGCGCAGCGCGATCCACAGCGCGCCCTCGACCTGTTCGTCACGGGCCTTGAGCAAGGCGTCTGCAGTCCACGCGTGACCCACTCGGCAGCGATAGTTGTTCTCGCCCAACAAGATAAGTGAGCCGTTGCAGTCCGGGCAGGAGTAGCCCGAATGCGGACCAAGGAGTTCGGACCCGAACAACGTCTGAAACCGCTTACCCATCGCGATCCGGTTCTCCAGCTCCATGCTGATGTCGCGTCCCATGTTCGGTTCCCCGGTCTCGCACTGCGTCAGTTCCTTGAGTAGGGTGCCGATCTCCGCGGCCGCGGCCTGGTGGTCGACAACCCCTGCCTCAAGCGCGTTGAGCGGCAAGGTCGGGAACAAGGCGTCCTGCGGGTCTTGGGCGACGGTGGTTCCACCCCTGGAGCGAATGGCCTCGGTTCCGAGCACACCGTCGTCGAGTACACCCGAGAGCAACACCCCGATGGCGCGCGGCCCGAAGTGCAATGCGGCGGATCGGAAGAGGGCGTTGATCGCCGGTCGGTGCCCGTTCTCGGTCGGGCCCTCTGACAGCAGCACCTTGTGGTCGTACACCAGAAGGTGGCGGTCGGGCGCAGCCACGTAGATGCGGCCGGCTTCAAGCGCATCACCGTCGCCGGCCGTTACAGCGGGCAATGGTCCATGGCGGTCGATGATCTTGGCCAGCACGCTCGGTGCGTTGGGTGGCATATGGAGCGTGACCAGGACCGCGTAGGGAAGATCCTCAGGCAGGCCGACGGCCAGCGTGGTGAGCGCTTCCACGCCTCCCGCGGAGGCGCCGACGGCCACCACGCCGCGGCATGTGCCGTTACTCGCCCCCCCGGAACTCGCCATATTGAACTGGTTACCCATGCCGGCCTCGGGCAACCCTTCCTATCGTTAGGGCCACAACCTGGCGCCAGCGCGTCAAGCCGTCATTGACGCTATGCGCATTTCGCGCCGAAAGTCAGTCCGCTATATCTTGGCAATCACCTTCTCCGCGAACGACTCGAGATTGCGGATCTTGTCGTCCAGCGGCTCGGTGTCGTTCCCGATGATGTAGGGGTTCCGGAAGCCGACGATGGCGTTCGTGACGCCCTTGTCTTCGAGACGCTTGATGCCGTCGGCAGTGTAGGCGTCGGCCGACATCACGTGGATCTCGAACGGCCCGGTGCGGCCCTCCTCGGTGCGAATTTCGTTGAGCCTGGCGAGAAGCCGGTCGAGTTCTTTGCGACCGCTCCCGCCGTGCATCCAGCCGTCGCAGCGGGCCGCCCGGCGCAACGCCGCTTCGGCGTGCCCGCCGATGAGGATCGGGATCGGCTGGGACGGGGCGGGCGTCATCTTCGTTTTCGGGATGTCGTAGAACTCGCCGTGGAACTCGAAGTAGTCGCCCGATGTCAGGCCCTTGATGATGTCTATGCACTCGTCCATTCGCTTACCGCGCTTGGCGAACGGCACGCCCATCAACTCGTAGTCCTCCGGCCACGGGCTGGTGCCGACGCCGAGACCGAGCCGGTTACCGAAGACCGCCGCCAGGGATCCGGCCTGTTTGGCCACCAGGGCCGGTGGCCGGATCGGCAGCTTCAGCACGAAGAAGTCGAACCTCAGCGTCGTGGTCGCCGCGCAGAGCGCGCCCGCGAGAACGAACGCTTCGACGAACGCCTTGCCGTCGAGGAATTCGCGGTTGCCGTCGCGCGTGTACGGATACTTCGAGTCCGACTCGAACGGGTAGGCGATGCTGTCGGCGATGGTCATGGCGTGGTATCCCGCGGCTTCGGCGGCCTTGGCCAACGGGACGTAGTACGTCGGGTCGGTCAACGCCTCCGCATAGGTGAATCGCACCGAGCCTCCCAGGTTTGAGTTCCGTCAGGTCGGGAATTTGATGGCGGTGAGCACCTTATCGAAGACCCTGTACACACCACTGTCGCTCGCGAGCAGCGTGGCCGGTGGCCTCCTCGCAGGTGCGCTGTTCTCCCAGATCTGGAAGCGGGTGAGGGAGCCGGATCAGGAACCGCCTGATCCGAAGGACCTGGACCGTTCGGGTAAAGAGGCGCTGGCGGCGGCGGCGCTGCAGGGTCTGGTGTTCGGACTGGTCCGCGCCGCGGTGGACCGCGCAACTGCCAAGGGCTATCACGCCGTCACCCATGAGAGCCCGGCGTAGCGGCTTCGGCATGATGTAGCAGGTGCGCAGCTGGCTGACCCGCAATGTGCGGGTGCTGTCGGCCGTCTCGTTTCTTCAGGACACCGCGAGTGAGCTGCTGTACCCGCTGCTGCCGATCTACCTCACCACGGTGTTGGGTCGCCCGCCGCCGTCGTCGGCGCCGTCGAGGGCGTTGCGGAGGGGGCGGCGTCGCTGACCAAGCTGGCGGCGGGACCCCTCGCGGATCGCTACCCGCGCCGTCCGCTGATCGCGACCGGGTATGGCATGGCGGCGCTCGGCAAGGTCATCGTCGCGGCTGCCACCGCATGGCCCGGTGTGCTGGCAGGCCGGGTGGTCGACCGGCTCGGCAAGGGGATTCGCGGAGCGCCGCGAGACGCGCTGCTCGTCGAGGGCGTCGACGACGCGGCCCGCGGGCGGGTTTTCGGCTTCCACCGGGCGATGGATACCTTCGGCGCCGTGGTCGGTCCGCTGCTCGGCCTCGCCGGCTACGAGCTCCTCGACCATCAGATCGCGCCGCTTCTCTGGGTGGCCGTCGTCCCCGCGGTGCTGAGCGTGCTTCTGGTCTTCCTGGCGCGGGAAAACCGGCGCACGGTCCGTGCGCGCCGCGACCCCGTCTTCGCGCGGGTGAGGGAGTTGCCGCGGCGCTACTGGCGCGTGACGACGGTCCTGGTCGCCTTCGGCATCGTCAACTTCCCCGACGCACTACTGCTGCTACGGCTCAACGAGATTGGCTTCTCGGTTGTCGAGGTGATCCTGGCCTACGTCGGATACAACCTGGTGTACGCGCTGTCCAGTTACCCGGCTGGTCTCCTCGCGGATCGCGTTCCGCAGCCCGCGGTGTTCGGAATCGGTTTGGTGTTCTTCGCGATCGGCTATATCGGACTCGGCCTGACCACGGACACCGTCGCCGCGTGGATCTTGATCGGCGTCTACGGACTGTTCACCGGCTGCACGGACGGCGTTGGGAAGGCATGGATTTCGACGCTGGTCGGGTCCGGGCTGCAGGGCAGCGCGCAGGGGGTGTTCCAGGGCCTCACCGGCTTCGCGGTGCTGACAGCGGGCGTGTGGGCGGGCTTGCTCTGGGGGGCCGACGGTCACCTGCCGCTGCTGATCTCCGGGATCGTCGGTGCGGTGTTCGCGGTCGTGCTGCTCGCGGCGGCGCCGCGCTACCGGCTCGGTACGACGACCTCGACGTCGTCAAGCGCGTAGGGCGGCGCGCCAACGCCCACCACCGAATAGCTGCCCTGCGGCGTGCGCTCCGTGATGCGACCCTCGGCGGCGCGATCGCCTATCGCCACGGTCACCGACTGTGACTGCTTGAGCACCTCGTCGGGGAGCGCATCGAAAACCGTTCCCTGCCAGTGGTATCGGCCGTCGATCGGATCGAGACGGCCAGACAGTCGCACCCGTACCAGGCGCTCGTTGTCGCCGACGCGGATCGTCGCCGCGCCGTCGTAGAGGTCGTCGGCGATACCGATGTCGGAACTGAGGTCGAATGCCGTCGGCGCCAGCTTCCGCATCCGGCGCCAGTACGACGCGTCCGCGCGAACGGGTTTGTCCCGGCTGCGGTCGTGGAACATGCGCTGGCTGCTGTACAGCACCTCGATGCGCGTGCTGGCGCTGCGCCGCATGAGCTTGAGGCACTCCGCGATGTAGTCCAGCCGCGCCCCGGCGACCGCGTCGGCCCCGGTGACCATGAAGTAGTTGGGGACACCGTGCACGGCGACTCCGAGGTAGGGCACCAGATTGTCGCGCCCGGAACGGGTTTGGTCGGAGACGACGATCTGGGCCCGGCAGGTGGGCAGCGTCCAGGTGTGGGTGGCCTCGTCGAATGTGGACCCGCTGAGGTCGCAGTATTCCAGCACCGCGACGCCGGTGATGCCGGCCTTGGTCAGCCGGTCTTCGGCGCGTTCGACCCCGACGACGACGACGTCGTAGCGCTCTTCTGTCATCGCGGCAGGAAGCCGGTGCGTCTCCACATCCGACGCGCGATCGGCCCCATCAGGCCGACCTCCTCGAGGAAGGCGGCCAGCGGGGCGAAGCCCGCGACCTGTACCTCGTGGCGGTGCGGGCTCGTGCGGGCGATACGTTGCGCCCGGCGCGCGTCGAGGCCGACGCGGTGATACGGCACCTTGTTGGTGAACAGGTAGCGGAAGAAGAATCCGCCGAGACCGTTGACGCTGGACACCCACAACCTGTTGAGCCGCCGCATGTTCGGCGCGCGCTTGCGCAGGCCGTCGCGGGCGAACTGGATGTGGCGTGCCTCTTCGGTGACGTGAATCCGCATGAGCCGCTGCACCATTGGCTGCAGTTCTGGGTCGTCCATCATCTGCCGCTGCAGCGAGTCGAAGATCTCCTCGCCGATCAACGCGGCGACCCAGAGCACGGATCCCTTGAAGCCCAACGGCAACGCGTTGATGATGACCCGCTGATACCAGCGCGGCTGCACCGGCTTGGCGCCGACGTGTTCGATCGCCTTGCCGAACATCACCATGTGGCGGGTTTCGTCGCCCAGCTCGGTCAGTTCGTAGTGTGTGGCGCGCGACGTCGGATCCTGGTGCATCACCTTGCGCAGCAGCGCCTGGTTCAGGATGTTCTCGAACCAGATACCGGCCGAGAGCGTGTTGACGAGCTCCTGTCGCGACAGCTCGATCTGCTGTTCGCGGGTCATCGCGTCCCACATCGGCGTGCCGTACAGCGAGACGCTCTTCGGCGGCAGGAAGAACCTGTCGGGGTCGAGCGGCGCATCCCAGTCGAGGTCGACGACGGGCGCGTAAGACTTCTTGACCGACCCCTTGAGCAGGCGCTCGGCGAACTCTTGACGGGTGGGTCCTGCCTGCCTCATCGAGGCCGTCATAGTCGTCTCCTCTGGTAGACGCTGTGTCTCAAAGGTAGAGATGCCAGGCAAAAGTTGTCAATACCCGCGGTACTGCATACTTTGCGTTAAGGCAGGTGGCGGCCGGTGAACGACCGGCTCCCGACTACCCTTTCGATGTGCGCTTGATCCACGTCATCGGTATCGGAGCAGGTGACCCCGATTATGTGACGGCGGAGGCCGTCCGCGCGCTCAACGACACGCAGGTGTTCTTCGCAATGGACAAGGGCGAGGCGAAGAGTGACCTGGTGGCGCTGCGGCGAGAGATCTGCGAGCGGTTCATCCGCGAGCCGGGCTACCGCTTCGTCGAACTGGCGGACCCGCCGCGCGCCAAGGACACCGACTACCGGCAGGCCGTCGCCGACTGGCATTCAGCGCGGGCAGCCGTCTGGGCCGCCGCCATCGAACGCGAACTCGCACCGGACGGCGTCGGCGCCTTTCTGGCGTGGGGTGACCCGTCGCTCTACGACAGCACACTGCGGATCCTCGACGCGGTGGCGCAGCGGGTCGAGATCGACTACGACGTCATCCCGGGAATCACCGCGATCCAGGCGCTGACGGCCCGACATCGCATTCCGCTCAACGATATTGGCGAACCGGTGCTGATCACCACCGGCAGGCGGCTGGCGGCCGACGGGTTCGAGGGAAGCGCGGTGGTCATGCTCGACGGCGACTGCGCCTTCCGGTCGTGCCCGCCGGAAACCCGCATCTGGTGGGGCGCCTACCTGGGCACTCCCGACGAGGTGCTGGTGACAGGCACCGTCGGCGAGGTCGGCGAACAGATCGCGAAGCTGCGGGCCGAGGCGCGTGCCCGCCACGGCTGGATCATGGACACCTACCTGCTGCGAGCCCCTTAGCCGCAATCGACACAATCGCTGAGATCCCAAGAACCCAATGGCACCGGCATATGCTATTTACATGGCATTTCTGCTGCGTGCAGCATTGACTGGATTCGCTTTGTGGATAGTTACCCTGGTCGTTCCCGGAATGAGTTTCGTCGGCGGCGACACGACATTGCAGAAGATCGGGATCATCCTGGTCGTCGCGGTGATCTTCGGGTTGGTCAACGCGATCATCAAGCCGATCGTGCAGATCATCTCGATTCCGCTCTACATCCTCACGCTCGGCCTGATCCATATCGTGATCAACGCGCTGATGTTGTATCTCACCTCGTGGATCACCGAGCACACCACCCACTGGGGACTCGTCATCGACGACTTCTGGTGGACGGCGATCTGGGCGGCGATCGTGCTGTCGATCGTCAGCTGGGCGTTGTCGCTGATCGTGCGGGACACGCGGCGCGTCACGCACGCCTGACGGGCACACTGGGTTCATGCCCGAACTGCCAGAGGTCGAGGCCCTGGCCGACCACCTCCGTCGGCATGCCGTCGGCCTCACTGTCGGACGCGTCGACGTGTCCGCGTTGTCCGTGCTGAAGACGTTCGACCCGCCGATCACTGCGCTGCACGGGCGGGAGGTGACGGGCGCCAACCGCTGGGCCAAGTATCTCGGCCTTCAGGCGGGCGATCTGCACCTGATCACGCACCTGTCCCGGGCGGGCTGGCTGCGCTGGTCCGATCAACTGGCCGCAGGCCCGCTCAAGCCGGGCAAGGGGCCGATCGCCTTGCGGGTCCATCTCGGAACCCCTGGCGCCGCTCCGGGATTCGACCTCACCGAGGCCGGCACCCAGAAGCGGCTGGCGGTGTGGCTGGTCGACGACCCCGCGAAGGTCCCCGGTATCGCGGCGCTCGGTCCGGACGCGCTGGAGCTGACACCCGAGGGCCTGGCGGCCGTGCTCGCAGGGCAGGGCGGCCGGATCAAGACCGTCATCACCGACCAGAAGGTGATCGCCGGGATCGGCAATGCCTACAGCGACGAGATCCTGCACGTGGCGAAGCTGTCGCCGTTCGCGACGGCGGGCAAGCTGACCGATGCGCAGTTGGCGGCGCTGCACGACGCGATGATCTCGGTGCTCACCGACGCGGTGTCGCGGTCGGTGGGTCAGCAGGCGGCGACGTTGAAGGGGGAGAAGCGCGCGGGCATGCGGGTGCACGCCCGCACCGGTCTGCCGTGTCCGGTCTGCGGTGACACCGTGCGCGAAGTGTCGTTCGCCGACAAGTCGTTCCAGTACTGCCCGACGTGCCAGACGGGCGGCAAGGTGCTGGCCGACCGACGGATGTCCCGCCTGCTCAAGTGAGTCGGCAGTAGGACCGGGTCGCCGACGACAGGGCCTGCCGGTAGAGCCCGTCGAGTTGGCGGTCGGTTGCGACGGCGTCGCTCGCCCCTCGCAGGTCGGTGGAACATGTCGGCCCGTGCAGTGAATTCCATTGCAGCGCAATCTCGTCGACCATCGTCTTGTTGAACCCGTCGATGGCCGCGCGCGAGTCGGACAGGGCGGGCGCCGTCGTCGGCGCGGTAGACGTGTCGAACTTCCACTGAGCGAAGCGCGTGAACTCGATTGCCTCCGTGGCATTGATCTGGTCGGTGAAGACGGTTGCCACGTACTGCGCGTCGATGCCGTGGGCGGTTGCGTCGCTGCCGACCGCATCCATGACTTGGTTGACGCGTTGCGGATCGGTGATGTCGCCGCCGTTGATCCATTTGAACGCGGCCACGGGATCGGCGGTCGCCAGGCGTTGCGCAGCGGTGTCCACGAGTCGGTACAGCGGGCTCACGGGTTCGGCGTTGGCCGTGGCAGCCAGGCCAAAATGGCCGACCAGCACCGACCCGGCCACGAGCAACGCACTCCGATTTCGGCTCATCAGCCCATGATGCCTACGCTGTCCGGATGACTCGGCAGAAGATCTTGATCACCGGGGCCAGCTCCGGTTTGGGTGCGGGCATGGCCCGCGCATTCGCCGCCAAGGGCCGCGACCTTGCGCTGTGCGCCCGTCGCCTCGACCGCCTCGATGAGCTGAAGGCCGAGCTGACCGAGCGGCACCCCGGCATCACCGTCGCCGTCGCGGCACTCGACGTCAACGACCACGAGCAGGTGCCGAAGGTGTTCGCCGAGTTGGAGGACCAACTGGGCGGCATCGACCGCATCATCGTCAACGCGGGCATCGGCAAGGGTGCGCCGCTGGGCTCCGGCAAGTTGTACGCCAACAAGCAGACCATCGAAACCAACCTCGTCGCCGCGCTGGTGCAGATCGAAACCGCCGTCGAGATGTTCAAGAACAGCGGCGGCGGCCACCTCGTGCTGATCTCGTCGGTGCTGGGCAACAAGGGCGTGCCCGGCGTCAAGGCCGCTTACGCCGCCAGCAAGGCCGGCGTGTCTTCGCTGGGCGAGTCGCTGCGCGCCGAGTATCCGAACGGCCCGATCAAGGTGACGGTGCTCGAGCCGGGCTACATCGAGTCGGAGATGACGGCCAAGTCGGGGTCGACGATGCTGATGGTCGACAACGAGTCCGGTACCAAGGCCATGGTCAACGCCATCGAGCGCGAATCCGGCCGCGCAGCCGTGCCGTGGTGGCCATGGGCGCCACTGGTGCAGCTGATGAAGGTGTTACCTCCGCGACTGACGAAGCCTTTTGCTTAGATACCCTTAAAATTGCTTAGCCGATCTTAAGGTTTAAGCGTTCCGCGCCGGTGGGTAGCCGTTTTGTATGAACGCGACACTGAAGAAAGCAATGACGTCCTTACTGTTCGCGGGCGCTGCGGCATCGTCGATCGCGCTCGCACCGATTGCCGCCGCTGACGACCCGCCACCGCCGTGCTTCAACGATGACGGAACGGTCTGCGAAGTCGTCACTCCTGACGGCGCCTCCGGTGAGCTTCCCGCTGGAGTCCAAGGTGGCGCATCTTCGGACGGCACCGCCGGAGGCAGCTTGCCAGGCGGTGTGTGGGGTGAGGCCGGCCCTGACGGAGCCCACGGCTGCGTCCCGGTATACGGCTGCCGCTCGTTCACTCCCTAACTCTGGCGAACCCGTAGTCCAACAACCGAATACGTAATCGACAAGCGCGGCAGGAGCGTCCGGAAGACGCTGCTGTCGCGTTCGTTGTTTTCGCCGAAACGGAATTCCAGCAGGCCCCTACTCGAACTTTGTCTGCTGGAATTCCGTTTCGCGGGTTCAGGCGCTGCGACCGCGCTCCGCGCGGTAATGCCGGACGAGCGCGTCGGTTGAGCTGTCGGACTGCTTCGGCAGGCGCTGCATCGCCGGTGATTATCGGCAGCAGCGCCTTCGCCTGCGTCTTGCCCAGCTCGACACCCCACTGGTCGAACGAGTCGATGCCCCAGATGACGCCCTCGGTGAACACCTCGTGCTCGTAGAGCGCGATCAGCTGACCGATCGCCGACGGCGTCAGCTGGGTGCCGAGGATCGACGTGGACGGCCGGTTGCCCGGCATCACCTTGTGCGGCACCACCTCTGGCGGTGTGCCCTCCGCGGCGATCTCCTCGGCGGTCTTGCCGAACGCCAGCACCTGGGTCTGGGCGAAGAAGTTGCTCATCAACAGGTCGTGCATGCTGCCGGTGCCGTCGGCGGTGGGCAGGTCATCGGTGGGCTGGCTGAACCCGATGAAGTCGGCGGGGATCAACCGGGTGCCCTGATGCAGTAGTTGGTAGAACGCGTGCTGGCCATTGGTTCCCGGCTCGCCCCAGAAGATTTCGCCGGTGTCGGTGGTGACCGGCGTTCCGTCGGCGTGCACGGACTTGCCGTTGGACTCCATCGTGAGCTGCTGCAGATACGCGGCGAAGCGAGACATGTCGTTGGAGTATGGCAGCACTGCCCGCGACTGCGCGCCGAAGAAGTTGTTGTACCAGAGGCCGATAAGCCCAAGCAGCGCAGGCGCATTCGCTTCCAGCGGGGCAGTCTTGAAGTGTTCGTCGACGATGTGGAAGCCGGCGAGGAACTCGGCGAACCGCTCCTTGCCGATGGCCGCCATCACCGAAAGGCCGATCGCCGAATCGACGGAATAGCGGCCGCCGACCCAGTCCCAGAACCCGAACATGTTGTCGGTGTTGATGCCGAAGTCGTCGACCAGCTTCTTGTTGGTCGACACCGCGACGAAGTGCTTCGACACCGCGGCATCACCGAGCGCATCGGTGAGCCAGCGCCGCGCCGCCGTCGCATTCGTCAACGTCTCCAGCGTGGAGAACGTCTTCGATGCGACGACGAAAAGCGTTGTGGCCGGGTCGAGTCCGTCTAGCGTCGCGACCAGATCGGCGGGATCGACGTTGGACACGAACCGGCAGGAGATGCCCGCGTCGGCGTAGTGGCGCAGCGCGTCGTAGACCATCACCGGCCCGAGGTCCGAGCCTCCGATGCCGATGTTGATCACAGTGGTGATCCGTTCGCCCGTCGCGCCTGTCCACTCACCGCTGCGCAGCCGGTCGGTGAACTCGCCCATCCGGTCCAGCACCTCGTGCACGTCGGCGACGACGTCCTGGCCGTCGACGCTCAACTCGACGCCACGGGGTTGGCGCAACGCAGTGTGCAGGACCGCGCGATTCTCGGAGGTGTTGATGTGCACGCCGGCAAACATCGCGTCGCGGTGTTCCTCGAGGCCGGCCGTTTTCGCGAGATCGATCAGCAGTTTCACCGTCTCCCGCGTGATCCGGTGCTTGCTGTAGTCGATGTAGAGGTCGCCGACCGTCAGCGCCAGTTCGGTGCCCCGACCGGGGTCATCGTCGAAGAACTCGCGGATGTGTTTATCCCGGATCTGGTCGTGATGCCGCTGCAGGGCCTGCCATGCTGGAGTGGCCGAGATGTCGGAGATCTGCTGCGTTTCGGCGGTCATTCCTCGACCCTAATGCGGCTATTTGACCAAAGGTGTAAGAGAGAGTTATGGATACGAACGCGCTGCTGAAGTCAGTTCCCACCGGCCTCTGGATCGGCGGTGAGGAGCGCCCGGGGTCGTCGACGTTCGACGTGCTCGACCCGTCCGACGACCAGGTCCTGACCTCGGTCGCGAACGCCACCGCCGAGGACGCGATCGCCGCGCTCGACGCAGCGGCTGAGGCGCAGCCCGGCTGGGCCGCCACCCCGCCCCGCGAACGCGGCGAGGTGCTGCGGTCGGTATTCGAAACGATCACCGAACGCGCCGAAGAACTCGCCACGTTGATGACGCTGGAGATGGGCAAGGTGCTGCCCGAGAGCATGGGCGAAGTCAAATACGGCTCGGAGTTCTTCCGCTGGTTCGCCGAAGAGGCGGTGCGCATCGCGGGCCGGTACACCGCCAGCCCCGCGGGCACCGGCCGCATCATCGTGACCAAGCAGCCGGTCGGGCCGTGCTACGCGATCACGCCGTGGAACTTCCCGCTGGCGATGGGCACCCGCAAGATCGGCCCTGCGGTGGCCGCGGGCTGCACGATGATCGTCAAGCCAGCCCAGGAGACGCCGCTGACGATGCTGCTGCTGGCCAAGCTGATGGACGAGGCCGGCCTGCCCAAGGGTGTGCTCTCGGTGCTGCCCACCAAGAGCCCCGGCGATGTCACCACCGCACTGATCGACGACGGGCGGCTGCGCAAGCTGACCTTCACCGGCTCAACGGGCGTCGGCAAGGCGCTGGCCAAGCAGGCATCGGATGCGCTGCTGCGGCAGTCGATGGAGCTGGGTGGCAACGCCCCGTTCGTGGTGTTCGACGATGCCGACGTGGACGCCGCCGTCGACGGCGCGGTGCTGGCCAAGATGCGCAACGGCGGGGAAGCCTGCACGGCGGCCAACCGCTTCCACGTCGCCAACTCCGTGCGCGAGGAGTTCACCGAGAAGCTGGTCAAGCGGATGAGCGAGTTCACGCTCGGCAAGGGCACCGACTCGTCGTCGACGCTGGGCCCGCTGATCAACGCCAAGCAGGTGGCCACCGTCGCCGACCTGGTGTCCGACGCGGTGTCGCGGGGCGCCACGGTCGCCGTCGGCGGCGTCGCGCCGGGCGGACCGGGGAACTTCTACCCCGCGACGGTGCTGGCCGATGTGCCCGCCGACGCCCGCATCCTCAAGGAGGAGGTGTTCGGACCGGTGGCCCCGATCACCGGCTTCGACACCGAGGAGGAGGGCGTCGCCGCCGCCAACGACACCGAATACGGGCTGGCCGCCTACATCTACACGCAGTCGCTGGACCGTGCGCTGCGGGCGGCCGAGGGCATCGAGGCCGGGATGGTCGGCATCAACCGCGGGGTGATCTCCGATCCGGCCGCGCCGTTCGGCGGGGTCAAGGAGTCCGGCTTCGGCCGTGAGGGCGGCAGCGAGGGCATCGAGGAGTACCTCGAGACCAAGTACATAGCGCTGACCAAGTAGTTCACAGCGCTCACCCAGAAGCGCGAGCTGGGGACTGGGGAAAGCAAAAGCTCCCCGGCACTCGGCGTGTCGGGGACTTTTGCGTCTGCTGACGCAGGCAAGATTTCCTCGGTGAGTGACCGCCGATGGGTCGCGCCGCCCGAGCGCGTCGTCGACCGGGGCGCCCCGAGGGCGTCGCCGCGACGTCGCCTCGGCTTGGGCGGGTCAGCTGGCATCCCGGCGCTGGACGGCATCCGCGCGCTGGCGGTGGCACTCGTGCTGGCCGACCACGGCGGCATCCCCGGTGTCGGCGGCGGATTCATCGGCGTCGACATGTTCTTCGTGCTCAGCGGATTCCTGATCACCTCGCTGCTGCTCGACGAACTCGGCCGCACCGGCGGCATCGACCTGCCCGGCTTCTGGGTCCGCCGCGCCCGACGGCTGCTGCCCGCGCTGATCGTCATGGTGATGGCGGTAGTGGTGCTGCGCGAACTCTTCCCGTCGGAGGCCGTCAGCGCGGTGCGCGACGACGCCGTCGCCGCATTCTTCTGGATTGCCAACTGGGTCTTCGTGTTCCGCGACACCGACTACTTCACGCAGGGCGACCCGCCGTCGCCGTTGCAGCACACCTGGTCACTCGCGGTGGAGGAGCAGTACTACGTCATCTGGCCGCTGGTGCTGGTGGCCGTCGCGATCGGGCTCGCGTGGCTCGCCAGGCGGCGGCCCGACCGGCCGAAGCTGCGCACGGTGCGCTGGGTGGTGTTCGGGCTCGCCGCAGCCGGGGCGGCGGCGTCGGCGATCGCGTCGAGCCTGCTGGTGTCCGATGCGTCGTTGAACCGCGTCTACTTCGGCACCGACACCCGCGTGCAGGCGCTGCTCGTCGGTGCGGCGGCGTCGGCGCTGCTGGTGGGGGACTGGTCGGCGCTGACCCGCTACGGCACGCTGCTTCGGTCGCGGTGGGCCGGTTGGGCCGCGCAGGTACTTCCGGTCGTCGGACTGGGCATGCTGGCCGCCGCGGCGCACTACGCGACGGGCAGCGTGCGGGAGTTTCGCGGCGGGCTGCTGATCGTGGTCGCGGTCGCGGCGGTACTCGTGGTGGCTCCGGTGGCGCTGCAGCAGCGCGGGCTGGTGGCGCGTGTGCTCGCCTTTCCGCCGTTGGTGTGGCTCGGTGTGATCTCCTACGGCGTCTACCTCTGGCACTGGCCGATCTTCCTCGTGCTCAACGGCGAACGTACGGGCCAGACGGGCATGTCGCTCTTCGCAATTCGGGCCGTGGCGACGGTGGCGGTGGCGGCGGCGTCATGGTGGCTGATCGAGCAGCGCATCCGGCGCTGGCAGCCGGTGCACGTCCCGCAACTGCGGCTCGCGGCCGCTACGCTGGCGACCGCGGCCGTCGCGACGATGCTGGTCGTCCCGGTGGGCATCACAGCTGGTGGAGACGGTCGTCAGGGCGGCCCCGACGTTCTCGCTGCCGCGACCCACCCCGAAGTGCCGGTCGAGATCGGCGGCACCGCGCAGGTGGCGCCCGGTACGCGCAGCGTCGCGGTCTTCGGTGACTCGATGGCGTGGACCATGATGCGGTACCTGCCGCCGACGCCAGGATTCAAGTTCATCGACTACACCACCATCGGCTGCGGTATCGCGCGCGGCGGGCCGTACCGCTCCACTGGCGAGACCCTCAACCAGAAGCCCGAATGCGAGACGTGGCCGGCCAGGTGGGCCCAGCGGGTCAACCACGTCAAGCCCGACGTCGTGCTGTTGATCATCGGCCGCTGGGAGACCGTCGACCGCGTCAACGAAGGGCACTGGACGCACGTCGGCGATCGCGCTTTCGACGGCTACCTCGGCGGGGAACTCCGTCGAGCCCTCGACATCCTCGGGTCGACGGGCGCGCGCGTGGTCGTGACGACCGCCGCATACAACCGGCGCGGCGAGCAGCCCGACGGGTCGCTGTACCCGGAGGATGACCGGGATCGCGTCGACGCGTGGAACACGTTGTTGCGCCGCGTCGTCGGGCAGCGCAAGAACGCGTCGGTGCTCGACCTCAACGAGAAGCTGTGTCCCGACGGGGTTTACACGAACCGCGTCGACGGCATCAAGATGCGCATGGACGGCCTGCACCCCACGCCGGACGCGGTCAAATGGCTGACGCCGTGGCTCGAGGACGCCCTGCGCAAATAGCGTTTTCGGCGTGGCTGGTTGCGCTGAGCGCTACCCAGCACGCCGAAATCGCTAGAGGTCAGTGGCCGAGGCGGCCGCGGCCCAGGCGCAGCAGCAGCATCGCGAGGTCTTTGCCCTCGGGGCCCAGCTCGCTGTAGCGCTCGATGACCTTCATCTCGCGGCTGTGCACGAGGCGGGTGCCGCCGGAGGCCATCCTGGCCTTGCCGATCACCCGGGATACCTCGGTGCGCCGCTGGACTGCGGCCAGGATCTCGGCGTCGAGCCGGTCGATCTCGTGGCGCAGGTCGTCGATGTTTTCGACCTGCTCGGTTTCGGCTTCGATAGACATGGGATTCTCCGAATTCTCGTTGTGTGGGGGGTCTGGTCTCATCCGTATTCGGGCCTCACACAAGAGACGAGCCCCGGATCCGGAAGCGGACCGCGGGGCTCTGGGAAGCAGCTAGACCACGGGCACCGCTGGCCGGTACCCGTAGAAAAATCGACGCTGCGTAATGAGCACGCTTTTGAGTGTGCCATCTACGGCCGTGCCAGCGCAAAGATCCTGGCGCGGCTCGCCGCGGTGGTGTCGTGCTCCGGCGGTAAGTTGGGACAGACATGAGTGTGCACGTGACCGACTCCCCGGCTGACCAGCTTCTCGAAGGGCTCAACCCCCAGCAGCGCCAAGCGGTGCTGCATGAGGGCTCGCCGCTGCTCATCGTCGCAGGCGCGGGGTCGGGCAAGACGGCCGTGCTGACCCGGCGGATCGCCTACCTCCTCGCGGCCCGCGACGTCGGGGTCGGGCAGGTGCTCGCCATCACCTTCACCAACAAGGCGGCCGCCGAGATGCGCGAGCGGGTGGTGCAGCTTGTCGGCCCGCGGGCCCGGTCGATGTGGGTATCGACGTTCCACTCGACGTGTGTCCGCATCCTGCGCAACCAGGCATCGCTGCTGCCGGGCCTGAACTCCAACTTCTCGATCTACGACGCCGACGACTCACGCCGGCTGCTGCTGATGATCGGCAAGGACATGGGCCTCGACACCAAGCGGTACTCGCCGCGGTTGCTGGCCAACGGGATTTCGAACCTGAAGAACGAGCTGATCGGGCCGGAGCAGGCCGCCGCCGAGGCGTCGGAGGCGGAGGAGGAGCTCGCGCGCATCATCGCCGAGGTCTTCAGTGAGTATCAGCGTCGGCTCCGCGCAGCCAACGCGCTGGACTTCGACGACCTCATCGGCGAGACAGTCGCTGTGCTGCAAGCCTTTCCGCAGATCGCCCAGTACTACCGGCGGCGCTTCCGGCACATCATGGTCGACGAGTATCAGGACACCAACCACGCTCAGTACGTGCTCGTGCGCGAACTCGTCGGCACCGAGACGACTGCCGACGGAGTTGCGCCTGCCGAGCTGTGCGTGGTGGGTGACGCGGACCAGTCCATCTACGCGTTTCGGGGTGCGACCATCCGCAACATCGAAGACTTCGAACGTGACTTTCCCAATGCCACAACGATTCTGCTCGAGCAGAACTACCGCTCGACGCAGAACATCCTGTCGGCTGCCAACTCCGTCATATCGCGTAACAGCGGCCGCCGCGAGAAGCGGCTGTGGACCGACGCTGGCGAAGGCGAGCTCATCGTCGGCTACGTCGCCGACAACGAACACGACGAGGCCCGGTTCGTCGCGGAGGAGATCGATGCGCTCGCCGACCGCGGCGACATCACCTACAACGACGTCGCCGTGTTCTACCGCACCAACAACTCGTCCCGCGCGCTGGAAGAGGTCTTCATTCGGGCCGGCATTCCGTACAAAGTCGTTGGCGGCGTTCGGTTTTACGAGCGACGAGAGATCCGCGACATCGTCGCCTACCTGAGGGTGCTCGACAACCCCGGCGACGCGGTGAGCATGCGGCGCATCCTGAACACCCCGCGGCGCGGTATCGGCGACCGGGCCGAGGCGTGCGTCGCGGTGTACGCCGAGAACACCGGCGCCACCTTCAACGACGCACTGCAGGCCGCCGCCGAAGGCAGGGTGCCGATGCTCAACACGCGATCGGAGAAGTGCATCGCGGGTTTCGTTGAGCTGATGGATGATCTGCGCGGGCGCCTCGACGGCGAGCTGGGCGAGCTCGTGGAGGCGGTGCTGGATCGCACCGGCTACCGCAGCGAGCTGGAGGCGTCCAGCGACCCGCAGGATCTGGCCCGGCTGGACAACCTCAACGAATTGGTCAGCGTCGCACACGAATTCAGCACCGATATGGCCAACGCCGAGGCGCTGGGCACCGACCTGGATGACGAAGACGTGCCCGACACGGGTGTGCTCGCGGCGTTTCTCGAGCGGGTGTCGCTGGTCGCCGACGCCGACGAACTGCCCGAGCACGGCGCAGGAGTGGTGACGATGATGACGCTGCACACCGCAAAGGGCCTGGAGTTCCCTGTGGTGTTCGTGACCGGCTGGGAGGACGGCATGTTCCCGCACATGCGGGCACTCGGCGATCCCACCGAACTGTCCGAAGAACGGCGGCTGGCCTACGTCGGCATTACCCGTGCGCGCCAACGGCTTTACCTCAGCAGGGCCAAGATCCGCTCGTCGTGGGGCCAGCCGATGCTGAACCCCGAGTCCCGATTCCTCCGCGAGATCCCGCAGGAGCTCATCGACTGGCGGCGCATCGACCCGGCGCCGTCGTTGTCGGCACCCGTCAGCGGGGCGGGCCGCTTCGGTACTCCGCGACCGTCGCCGTCGCGCGCCGCGGCGGGCAAGCGTCCGCTGATCGTGCTGGAGCCGGGCGACCGGGTCACCCACGACAAGTACGGCCTCGGCCGGGTCGAAGAGGTCTCCGGCGTCGGCGAATCGGCCATGTCGCTCATCGACTTCGGCAGTTCCGGCCGGGTGAAGCTGATGCACAACCACGCGCCGGTCTCCAAGCTTTAGGGTCGAGCCCACCGCTTGGTGGCGGGCGCCAGCGCCAGCACGATGGTGAGCAACGGCAGCACAGGGATCGCGTAAACGACGGGCGCCAGCTTTGCGCCAGCCACAAACAGGCTCGCGAAGATCAACAACCCGATCACCGACCCCACCACGATGAGCAGTCGGGCCATCCGGCGACGGAGCAGCAGCGCGATCAGACCGCTGATCAGCGCCGCCGTGGAGACCAACGTCAGAAATCCGACCGCTACGCAGAACAGCCGGTCCGACCTCCACCAGCCGGTGATCAGATCCGTCGCGATGACGGCGGTGGCCCATCCGCTGAGGATCGCCGCCACCGCGGTCGCGACGGCCGGCTTCGGACCCGGCGCGTGGCGCCCTTTGATCGCAACCGGCCTGGCCTGCGGGATGTAGGTGGTGTGCTGCTCCGACGGGACGCCGATGTGGGTGGTGCGGGACTCGTCGATCGCGGGTAGCGGTCCGGAGGGTGCGCGCCTGATGATCCCGGTCTTGGGTGCAGACGAATCGCTCTCGGGTGTTTCGGGAGGGCCCGCGTCGCTCACACTTACGGAGAGTAATTGCCGGGGCTGAGTCCCCGTTTGGACAGCCATCCGACCGGGTCGACGCGGTCGGTGCCGTTCTGCAGGACCTCGAAGTGCAGGTGCGGTCCTGTGGAGTTGCCGCGGTTGCCGATCGTGGCGATCTGGTCACCGGCCCAAACCCGCTCGCCGATGTCGACGGTCCAGGTGTTGACGTGGCCATACAGCGTGACCGTGCCGTCGGCGTGCCGAAGCTTGACCCAGGCGCCGTAGCCGGCGGTCGGACCCGCGTCGATCACCACACCGTCGGCGGCGGCGACGATCGGGGTGCCGATCGAGTTGGCGATGTCGATGCCGCCGTGCAGCACGCCCCAGCGGTACCCGAAGCCGGAGGTGAAGGCGCCCTTCGTCGGCATCACGAACAACGGCCGCTGCAACCTGGCTTCGCGCTCGGCGCGCTCTTGGGCGAACGCGGCGGCCTTGGTGATTTCCTCGGCGTGCACGGCGGTGTTGGCGGCCGATGCGACCGCGATGACCTGCATGCCTTGCGGCGAGCCGGAGATGGCGCCGCCGGCGATGACCGCCTGGTCAGCGGCGAGCACGGTGTCTGTGCCGCTGGTCTCGCTGTTGTTGATCACGGAGTGCGCTGCGGCCGCGGTGGCGCCTGCGGCCATGGCCGCGATCATCAGCCGGCCCTTGACGGCGCCGGCGGTGTCCTTGCGGTGCTGCGCGGCGCGGCGGGCGCTCATGTCGATGATGTCGGTGACCGCCATGCCGTCGCTGACGTCGGTCCTGCTGTCCCGGTAGGCGTGCGCGGACCGGCGCTCCTCGCGTGCTTCCGGCCTGAACTTGGACGGCACGGCGAGGCGCAGCGGGATCAGGTCGTCGGTGTCTGCCATGTCGTCGAGCTCAGGCGCGTGCATGACCTGGCACTCGCGATCGAACGCGGAGGTGTGATGAAACTCCAGGTCATCGAGCTTGCCGAACTCATTGAAAGGAATGATGTCGGTGATATCGGCTGCGTCAGGATCGACCCATCTGTTGCGAGCGTTCGTCGCCTCTCCGTTAGGAGTACCGATCGAACGTTGCCCCGCCAACCTGAAATATCCTTCTAGTCGTGACCAGACCGTTACCTAGACCAGGAGACGTTAACCAAAGCCCAATGTTGGTGGCAACCCGAGAGAGTATTCCGGGCTGGATTGTGACTCGTATCACTCGCATGTGGCGGAGAGATCTGCCACATGAGTGGTGGGCGGTGCCGATGTCTTCGGCTCGTGTCGATAAAGTTCCCCCGAGCCCGTCGGGCGCAAACGTGAATTTCAAGTCAACAGCGTCAATTTCAAGTCAACAGACAGTGAGCTGATGGATCTCTTCGAGTACCAGGCGAAAGAGCTGTTCGCCAAGCACAACGTTCCCACCACACCGGGCCGGGTGACGACCACGGCTGAAGAGGCGAAGGCGATCGCCGAGGAGATCGGCAAGCCCGTGATGGTGAAGGCACAGGTCAAGACCGGCGGTCGTGGCAAGGCGGGCGGAGTGAAGTACGCGGCGACTCCCGACGACGCGTTCACCCATGCGCAGAACATCCTCGGCCTGGACATCAAGGGCCACGTCGTGAAGAAGCTGCTGGTGTCCGAGGCCAGCGACATCGCCGAGGAGTACTACATCTCGTTCCTGCTCGATCGCTCGAACCGGACCTACCTGGCCATGTGCTCGGTCGAGGGCGGGATGGAGATCGAAGAGGTCGCCGCGACCAAGCCCGACCGGCTGGCCAAGATTCCCGTCGACGCGACCAAGGGTGTCGACGACGGGTTCGCCCGCTACATCGCCGAACAGGGCCACCTGCCCGCCGAGGTGCTCGATGCGGCGGCGGTGACCATCGCCAAGCTGTGGGAGGTCTTCATCAAGGAGGACACCACGCTGGTGGAGGTCAACCCGCTGGTGCGCACGCCCGACGATCAGATTCTCGCGCTGGACGGCAAGGTCACCCTCGATGCCAACGCCGACTTCCGTCATCCCGACCACGCGGAATTCGAAGACCGCGATGCCACAGATCCGTTGGAGCTCAAGGCCAAAGAGAACGATCTCAACTACGTCAAGCTCGACGGCGAGGTGGGCATCATCGGTAACGGCGCGGGGCTGGTGATGTCGACGCTGGACGTCGTGGCCTACGCGGGTGAGAAGCACGGCGGCGTCAAGCCCGCCAACTTCCTCGACATCGGCGGCGGCGCCTCCGCGGAGGTGATGGCCGCCGGCCTCGACGTCATTCTGCACGACCCGCAGGTCAAGAGCGTGTTCGTCAACGTATTCGGCGGCATCACCGCATGCGACGCGGTCGCCAACGGCATCGTCAACGCCCTCAAGATTCTGGGCGACGAGGCCAACAAGCCGCTGGTGGTCCGACTCGACGGCAACAACGTCGACGAGGGCCGCCGCATCCTGGCCGAGGCCAACCACCCACTCGTGACCGAGGTGGGCACGATGGACGAAGCCGCCGATGTGGCGGCCGCAAAAGCGGCCGAAGCCGCGAAGGCCTGAAAGGACTGACATGGCAATCTTTTTGACCAAGGACAGCAAGGTCATTGTCCAGGGCATCACCGGCGGCGAGGCGACCACGCACACCGCGCGGATGCTCAAGGCCGGCACCCAGATTCTCGGCGGCGTCAATGCGCGCAAGGCCGGAACAACCGTGTCGCACAAGGACAAAGACGACAAGGACGTCGAGCTGCCCGTGTTTGGCAGTGTCGTCGAGGCGATGAAGGAGACCGGCGCCGACGTCTCGATCATTTTCGTGCCGCCGAAGTTCGCCAAAGACGCGATCATCGAGGCCATCGATGCCGAGATCCCGCTGCTTGTCGTGATCACCGAGGGAATACCGGTGCAGGACAGCGCATATGCATGGGCCTACAACGTCGCCAAGGGTCAGAAAACGCGCATCATCGGACCGAACTGCCCGGGCATCATCACGCCGGGACAGTCGTTGGTCGGCATAACGCCGGCCAACATCAGCGGACCGGGTCCGATCGGCCTTGTGTCCAAGTCCGGCACGCTGACCTACCAGATGATGTTTGAGTTGCGCGATTTCGGGTTCACCACCTCCATCGGCATCGGCGGAGACCCGGTCATCGGCACCACCCACATCGACGCCATCGAGGCCTTCGAGAAGGATCCCGACACCAAGGTCATCGTGATGATCGGCGAGATCGGCGGCGACGCCGAGGAGCGGGCGGCCGACTACATCAAGGCCAACGTCTCCAAGCCGGTCGTCGGCTATGTCGCGGGATTCACTGCGCCCGAAGGCAAGACGATGGGTCACGCGGGCGCAATCGTGTCGGGTTCGTCGGGCACCGCGGCCGCCAAGAAGGAGGCCCTGGAAGCCGCAGGCGTGAAGGTCGGCAAGACGCCGTCGGAGACGGCCAACCTGGCCCGCGAGATCCTGAAGAACCGCTAGCCTCTCACCCCCTTACCGCCGAGACTGCGGGGAGATCGTCGATCCAGCGAGATTCACGATCTGCCCGCAGTTTCGATGTGTGTGACGAACGCCGCTCGATTAGGAACACGTTCTAGATTTCGGTTAGCCTGACGAACTAACAGTCGTCAGGAGTTCTGTAATGGCGGTAGACCCCCGCACACCCGTCATCGTCGGCGTCGGACAGTTCACCGAGAACATCGAGGACCCCGGATACCGGGGCATGTCCGCCGTTGAACTGGCCACCGAGGCCGCCAGGGCCGCGCTGGCCGACACCGCCGCCGACGCCCACGCTGTCGCCGAAGCCATCGACGTGGTCGTCGGCCTTCGGCAGTTCGAGATCTCCGGACCGATGCCTGCGAAGCTGGGTAAGTCGAACAACTACCCGCGATCGGTGATGCAACGGCTGGGTGCGCAACCCGCCCGCGTGGTGTTGGAACCCGTCGGCGGGCAGGGCCCGCAGAAGCTCGTCACCGAATTCAGCCGCGCGATCGCAAACGGCGAGGCCGACGTCGTGATGATCATGGGCTCCGAACCCGGGTCGACGGCTCGCTACTTCGCCGACCGCGATGACAAGCCCGACTTCACCGAGCACATCGACGGCCAACTCGAGGACCGCGGCCACCGGATTTTCCAGTACATCAGCGAATACATGATCATGCATGGACTGACCGGAGCACCCGTGCAGTACGGGCTGATGGACAACGCGCGCCGTGGCCGACTCGGATTGAGCGTCGCCGACTACCGACAGAAAATGGCGGAGCTGTTCGCGCCGTTCTCCAAAATCGCTGCCAAGAACCCGTTTTCGTCTTCGCCGGTCGAGCGCTCGGTGGAGGAGATCGCCACCGTCACCGACGACAACAGGATGATCTCCGATCCGTATACCCGGCTATTGGTCGCCCGCGATCAGGTCAACCAGGGCGCGGCGGCGGTCATGATGTCCGTGGATGCCGCCCGCCGCCTCGGTGTGCCCGAAGAGCGCTGGGTGTATCTGCACGGCCACGCCGACATGGTGGAGCAGGGACTGCTGGAGCGTGCCGACTTCAGCGCCAGCCCCGCGACGGCACTTGCCGCACGGGAAGCGTTGCGAGTGGCGGGAATCGGCGTCGACGACATCGCGAGCTTCGACCTGTACAGCTGCTTCCCGTTCCCGGTCTTCGTCATGTGTGAGGCGCTCGGGATCGACGGCGACGACGAGCGCGGGTTGACGCTCACCGGCGGTCTGCCCTACTTCGGCGGGCCGGGTAACAGCTATTCGCTGCACGCGATCGCCGAGACGGTGGCCGAGATGCGCGACAAGCCGGGGCAATTCGGTTTCGTCGGCGCCAACGGCGGCACCATGAGCAAGTACTCGGTCGGCATCTACTCCACCCTGCCTGCGGAATGGCGAGAAGACCGCACCACGGAGCTCAACGACGAGATCGCCGCATTGCCGACGGTCGCCGTGACGGAGAAGGCCTACGGCCCCGCGACGGTCGAGACCTACTCCGTGCGCTACGACTGGCCGGTTCGCACCGGGATCATCGTTGGCAGGCTTGACGCCGACGGTTCCCGGTTCCTTGCGACTACGGAAGACGAGGATCTCGTCGGACTGATGTCCGATGGCGATCCGCTCGGTATTGCAATCGTCGTGACGTCAACCGAGCACGGCAACCGCGCGTCGCTGGCCTAGTCTCACGCAAGCAGTCGAAGGTCGAATCTGACCATCGCGGGGCGGGGACTATGGCAGCCGCACTAGCGCGACCGACGCCGTCCGAAACGTCCCTTGGACTCGACACGGCTCCGGTCCCCGTGGTTTCCACGCTTGCCGTTGCGGGCGTTGGCGTGCGGGTCGTCGAAGACCTGGGCGATGAGTGGGCTGATCGAAGGCATGAGATTTCCTTTCAAGGTCGTCGAGGTCGATTCCTCATGCCACGAACTGTCGTCGCGGGCGCCGAGCACGGCACGCGTAGTCGACTACGCGTTTATCGGGTCCACTACTCAAGGGTCGGAAGTTCATGTACCATGCGGTACATGATTACCGAAGCCGCCATCGAAATCGATGCACCGGCAACCCTCGTGTGGCAGGTCTTCTCCGACGTCGAGCGCTGGCCGGACTGGACTGCCTCGGTGACGACGCTGAAGGCACTCGACGCGCCCGGCCTCGCGGTGGGTAAGCGGTTCGAGATCAAGCAGCCCCGCCTGCCCCGGCTGGAGTGGGAGGTGACCGAGCTCGTCGAGGGAGCGTCGTGGACGTGGGAGCAGCGGTCGCCCGGTGGCCGGACCATCGCCAGCCACGAAGTCATCGCGAAGGGCGAACGCACTCTGGTCCGTCAGCGGCTCGACCAGCAGGGCCCCGTCGGCGCACTCATCGCGCGGCTGATGCGCGGCACCACCAAGCGCTATCTCGAGCTCGAGGCCAACGGCCTCAAGGCACGCAGCGAGCAACTGCGTGGCTCGACCACCTGACGTCGAGCGGCGCAGGCAGCTGCTCGACGCTCTGATCGAGGCTTTCGCCAACGGTGGTATCGGCGACCGCTCACTCCGCGAGATCGCAGAGGCGGTCGGCACCAGTCATCGAATGTTATTGCACCACTTCAAATCCCGAGACGAGCTTCTACTGGCGATCGTCGATGAGGTCGAACGCCGCCAGATGGCCGTGCTGCCCGAAGCGTCCACCGAACCGGCCGACGGCTTCGCCGCCATGTGGGCCGACGTTCGCCGGCCGGAGCTGCGCCCGTTCGAGCGACTCTTCTTCGAGTGCTACGCCCGTGGTGCGCAGGGGGAGCAGCCCTTCGCACGGATGCTGCCCGGCGCCGTCGACTCCTGGCTCGCCGAGGTGGACGCGAAGACGGACGGGACCGCCGACCCGGCATTCGCACGGCTTGGACTCGCGCTCACCCGCGGCCTGCTGCTCGACCTGGTTGCCACCGGCGACGACGAGGGCGTCGACGCGGCCGCCCAGGCGTTCGTCGAACTACTCCGTCGAGCGTCGGCTCAGACCAGTGCCGCCAGCTTGCCTGCGAGGCGTTCCACGTAGGCAGCCACTTCGGCGTCGGATTTGTCGGGCAGGCCGAACAGCACCTCGGTGACGCCCAACTCGGCCCAGCGGGCGAGCTTGTCGGGATCGGGCTTGAAGTCCAGCGCCACGATCTGCGGTGCGCCGTCGCGGCCGGCGGCCGCCCATATGTCCTGCAGCAGCTTGACCGGCTCGTCGATGTCGAAGTCGCGCGGCGTGGTGATCCAGCCGTCGGCCGACTTCGCGATCCACTTGAAGTTCTTCTCGGTGCCCGCCGCGCCGACCAGCACGGGGATGTGTGCCTGCACCGGCTTCGGCCAGGCCCATGACGGCCCGAACTTCACGAACTCGCCGTCGAACTCGGCTTCCTCCTGGGTCCACAGCGCGCGCATGGCTTCGATGTACTCGCGCAGCATCGTGCGCCGGCGCCCGGGCGGCACGTTGTGGTCGGCGAGTTCGTCGGTGTTCCAACCGAATCCGACGCCCAGGCTGACCCGGCCGCCGGACAGATGGTCCAGTGTGGCGATCGACTTGGCCAGGGTGATCGGATCGTGCTCGACGGGCAGTGCCACCGCCGTCGACAACCGCACCCGCGAAGTCACCGCGCACGCGGTGCCCAGCGACACCCACGGATCCAGGGTGCGCATGTAGCGGTCATCCGGCAGTGACTCGTCGCCGGTGGTCGGGTGGGCCGCCTCCCGCTTGACCGGGATGTGGGTGTGCTCGGGCACGTAAAACGTCGAAAAACCGTGGTCATCGGCCAGCTTGGCGGCGGCAGCCGGGGTGATCCCACGATCGCTGGTGAAAAGTACAAGCCCGTAGTCCATACCAGAATTAGAACGTGTTCCAGTCTGGTGGGCAAGGGCGGGGTGCGGAAACCGCCTTGTAGAGTCGTCAAGATGTTGCTGGTGGAGGTATTTCCGGTGAT
The DNA here is from genome assembly GCA_963713225.1 of uncultured Actinomycetota bacterium. GTDB lineage: Bacteria > Actinomycetota > Actinomycetes > Mycobacteriales > Mycobacteriaceae > Mycobacterium. Next base: position 75,732 of record CAVQLB010000015.1, read on the forward strand.
GGCATGACCGCAGACATTTCGCCGGACGAACGCGGCGAGTTTGTCGAGTCCGCGATCTCGGCCTTGGCGGATGGCGCTCCATCCGACTGGGTGAGTCTGCACGCGGAGTTCGCACTGGCGGAGGCGTCGGCCACCGTCACCACCGAATCATCTGCGGAGGCAGTGCCGCTGGCTGTGCCGCCGGAAGCGTTGCAGGACATTGCTTCCCATCAGCGCCGGTGCGCGGAACTGGGTGAGCCGTGGCATCGGCTGATCGTGGATTCTGATCGCGCAGGCGACATTTCGGTGCAAATGGTGTCTGCCGGTGCCTCGACGCTGCGTCGAGTGGCGTGGGCGCTGTGGGGGTTGGCCGCGGTGTTGGCTCTCGCCGCGGGTGCGGTGTTCGCGTTCGGCCGACCCGAAGCGCGACCGCCACCGCCGCGGGCCGAGCCGGTCGCGGTGGCAGCGCCGTCGCCCCGCGAACAGCAGGCGCTGAAGGTGATAACCGAGTGGTTTGACGCCGCGTCGCGTGGTGACGCGGCGGGGATGCGGCGGCTGGGCTGCCCTGCGCTGGGTCCGTACATGGGCGGCTGGGTGGACGCCATCAGGGCGGACGGTGCCGACCAGATCGCCTACGTCGACGGGATCGTCGGGTTCACCGAACGCGGCCAAACCACAACGGCAACAGCGGTGTTCCGCTTGCACCCGCTGTCGGAAAAGGTAAAGCAGGCAGTCAAGGACAACGAGTCCAAGGGCGGCTTTTTCTACGACGATTTCGTGCTCACCGGTTCCGGTGACGCGATGAAGGTCTGCGGCCCGTGACGACCCGCGGCGGCAGGCGTCTCGGCGTGGCCGCGGCGGCACTTGCGGTCTTGGTGGCGGCGGGTGTGTTGGCGGTGGCGATCGTGACCGCGGCGCATCGCCAAGTAGAGCCTTGGGGAGGCGGCGCCACCCTGCGGCCATTGGCGGCCGATGAGGGGATGGGCGACCATCAGGCCTACGCCGTCGCCAAGAGCACGGTGTGGCTGTGGGTGCGTGAGCGCAACGCCGCCAATATCCCCAATGTGCTGGCGTTGACGTGTCCCGAGCCGTTGCCGGGGTTGCTTCCGGCGGACGTAGGGCTGCTGCAGACGAACGGCCGTCCGCCTGTCCCGTGGGAAGTGCTGGGTACCGGTGCTCTCACTCGGCACGGGGACGACTGGACGATGTCGGTGTTCGTCGACCGAGGTGACAGTCGGTTGGGTCAGGTGGCGACGGTGCGGGTGGCTGACGGTGAGGCCCGGTTGTGCGGGTTGCAGAACGCCGCAGTACCGGCGGCCAAATGAACGCCCACAGGTAGCGACTCCACCGATTGAGGTAGCGCGTTACTCGCGACCTGTTTGCCGCGACCCCGAACACTCTGATGCCATGGAGGCGACGCGCACCACGCGACAGAAGCTCATGGAGTGGGTTCGTCGCTATCTGCCGTGTGAGATTTCCGGGACGGTCGGCGAGTTGGGGGGTGCGGCCGCCGCCTATCTGCTGACCGGCTCGATGGCGGCGGCCGCGATCACCGCGACGATCGGCGCATCGGTCGGCTATTACGCCGCCGCCTACGTCAGTGCGGTGCGTTGGGCGTACCGCGAGCAGACCCACCAAGAGTGGGCGACGCGCGCCGTGGTGGCCAATCTGCTCGCTATGCGCAGCATCGCCATCGAGTTCGGCCCCGCCGAGATCATCGACACCATCCTGATCAGGCCGCTGGCCTACTACCTCGCGCCGCTGATGTTCGGCAACGTGGTCGTCGGCTGGATATTCGCAAAGATAGTGTCCGACATCGGTTTCTACACATTCGCCGTGTTCAGCTATGAGCGATTCAACACGCTGCTGGCAGGTCGCCGGCCGTCTATCGAGGAGGTCAACGGTGCACCCGTCCCGACGGTCGCAGCTGCGTGATTCCCTGCGCGCCCGCGCCGACACCGAGGGCTGGCGCGCGCTCATCGCGCAGCACGGCACGCCGCTGCTGGTCCTCGACCACTACCGTGTGGTCGAGCAGTGCGGGCTGCTGGCGTCGCACCTGCCCGGCTTCGATCTTCACTACGCGGTGAAGACGGCGTCCCACCCGGCTGTGCTGCGCGCGGTCGCCGCCAGCGGGTGCGGCTTCGACGTCGCGACGCGGGCCGAAGTCGATCTTATTGGCGCGCTTGGTCTTCCATTGAATCGCTGTATTCACACCAATCCGATCAAGAAGATCGCCGACATCGACCACGCGTACATCGCGGGTGTCCGCACCTTTGTCGTCGACAATCCGCTCGAGGCCCAGAAGTTCATGGGCCTACCCGAGGACATCGACGTTCTCGTGCGGCTCGCGTTCAGTAACCCGTCGGCGAAGTCGGATCTGTCGACGAAGTTCGGCATTCATCCCGCTGACGCGGAACTGGTCGTCAAGCACGTACTGGCCACCGGAGTCCGCTTCGCCGGCTTCAGCTTTCACGTCGGCAGCCAGGGAGCGACCGTCAAGCCGTGGCGAGAAGCACTGCGCGGCACCTTGGACCTCATCACCCACATCAGCGATACGCTCGGCGCGCCGACTCGGATCATCGACATCGGTGGCGGGTTTCCGGTGACCTACCGCGAGCCGATGCCGACGATCGGCAGTATCGCAGGCATCGTCGACGAGGTGCTGGGCGACCGGCGCGACGAGTTCACGTTGCTCGCCGAACCCGGCCGGTTCCTGGCCGCGGACAGCATGACGTTGTTGACGAGTGTGGTCGGCAGTGCGATCCGGGACGGCCGGATGTGGCACTACCTCGACGACGGGCTGTACGGCAGCTACTCGAACGTGATGACCGAGGATGTGCACCCGCCGATCCTGGCGTTGCGTGAGGTGGTCGACGGCGTGACCGGCTACGAGCCGGTGACCCTGGCGGGCCCGACCTGCGACAGCGCCGACGTCATCGCCCGCGACTATCCGATGCCGCCACTGAACGTCGGCGACGTATTGGTCAGCCCGTTGATGGGCGCCTACACATCGGTGACATCGTCACGCTTCAACGGGATCGCGGCCACCCCGATCATCGAAGTCTGACTTTCCTTCAGCACGAGCGTTACCCGCGACGGCGCACGGGCTGCGCTGTTGAGATGGCACACCATGACGACCGAACGGATCGCCAACCACGTCCAGTTCGCCTACTGGGTGCCCAATGTCAGTGGCGGCCTGGTCACCAGCGATATCGAGCAGCGCACCGACTGGGGCTACGACTACAACGTCAAGCTCGCGCAGACGGCGGAGAACAACGGCTTCGACTTAGGCGCTGTCGCACCCACCTGGGCGAGCCGTGGCTCGAACACGACGAGCGATACCGTCGCAGCGCAGAGTTCCTGCAGGTCCTGCGCAAGATCTGGACCGAGGACGATGTCGATTTCCGCGGCGATTTCTACCGCATTCACGACTTCACCCTCAAACCCAAGCCGCTCAACACCGCCGCCCGGCCCAACCCGGAGTTGTTCCAGGGCGGCAACTCGACGGCGGCGCGGCGCAACGGCGGTCACTACGCCGACTGGTACTTCTCCAACGGCAAGGACTTCGACGGGGTGACCGAACAGCTCGTCGAGGTGCGCGACCACGCGCGTGACGCCGCCCGCGAGGTCAACTTCGGGCTGAACGGCTTCATCATCGCCCGCGATACCGAGGCCGAGGCTCGCGATACTCTGCGCGAAATCGTCGACAAGGCCAACCGGCCCGCCGTCGAGGGCTTCCGCGCCGCCGTGCAACAGGCTGGCAACTCGACAGCAGACAAACGTGGCATGTGGGCCGACTCGTCGTTCGACGACTTGGTGCAGTACAACGACGGCTTCCGCACCCAGCTGATCGGTACACCCGAGCAGATCGCGGAACGCATTGCGGCGTACCGCAAACGGGGTGTCGACCTGATTCTCGGTGGCTTCCTGCACTTTCAGGAAGAGATCGAGTACTTCGGATCGCGGGTGTTGCCGCTGGTCCGCGAGATCGAACAGGCCGAGGAGAATTGGGCCGACGCTCCCGTGCTTGCGTCGGCATGACGCGTGTTGCGCTAGCGTGGTGTCGAATCGCTCACGCGGTGCGAGTTCATGAGTCAATGAACGGCGATCCGACGCAGCGCCGCGGGGAGCGACGCCCCAACAAAATGCAGGAGAGGTCATGACCTACCCGCCCGGCGGCTCCGGATATCCCGGTCAACAGCCGACCCAACAGTTCAGCGCCCCGACCCAGCAGTTCAAGGTCGAGCAATCGTCGCAGGCCCAGGCCCCCGCGCAGGCGGCCGCTGCAGGTCCGAGCAAGCTGCCGTTCTATCTGCTGATCGCCGTCGCCGTGCTCGGCCTTGCCGTGTATCTGTTCAGCTTCGGTGCTCTGTTCACGATCAGCGACACCGACTTCCCGCAGTTGGGCAGCGCCAGCGGCACGTCGCTGGGTCTCGGCCTGGCTGTCATCGCGTCACTCTTCGCGGGGCTGCTCGCCGGTGCCAGCCTGCTGCCCAAGCAGGAGACCCCCATCGGGGTCATTTCCGCGGTGGCGGTGCTGGGCTTCCTGCTGGTGATCGCCGAGATCATCAGCAAGCCGGAAGGCGTCGCCATCGGCTGGGCCCTCTACGTCGTCCTCCTGCTGGCCCTCCTGCAGGCCGCGGTCGCCATCGGCGCCCTGCTGCTCGACGCAGGCATCATCGCGGCGCCCGTGCCGAAGCCGAAGTACGAGCAGCAGCAGCAGCCGCAGTACGGCTCGTACGGCTCCCCGGGGCAGTACTACGGCCAGCCGGGCCAGCACCAGGGCGCTCACCATCAGCAGCGCCCGGGCTATCCAGGGCAGTACGGCGGCTATTCGGGGCAGCCGTCGTCCGGCGGCTACCAGGCGATCGGCCAGCAGAGCGGCCCGCCGACCCCGCCGACCGGCTTCCCGACCTACGGCCAGCCGCAGCAGGGCTCCAGCTCCGCTCCGACGAGCCAGGTGCCCGCGCAGCCGCAGTCGTCGTCTTCGTCGAATCAGTCCGATAACTCGCCCTCTTAGTCGCTGGCGTGCGCGCGTGAATCTCACGCGCGTGAGCGAAGAGCTGCTATACCCCTAGTGGTGGACAACAGGTCGGTCGGCACTCGCCAGGCTCGCGACCTGTTCAGGGTCGCGTTCGGCCCGTCGGTCGTGGCGTTGGTCGTCATCGCGGCGGTGACGTTGCTGCAGCTGCTCATCGCCAACAGCGACATGACCGGCGCACTCGGTGCGATCGCCAGCATGTGGCTGGGCGTGCACCAGGTGCCCGTGTCGATCGGTGGCAGCGAGCTGGGCGTGATGCCGCTGCTGCCCGTGCTGGCGATGGTGTGGGGGACCGCGCGCACCACGGCGGCCGCGACACCCCCGCGCGGTTCCTGGTTCGTCATCCGCTGGATCATCGCCTCGGCGGTGGGCGGTCCGCTGCTGATCGCCGCCATCTCACTTGCCGTCATTCACGACGCGTCGTCGGTGCTGACCGAGCTGCAGACGCCCAACGCGTTGCGGGCGTTCGCCGGCGTCCTGGCCGTGCACGCGATCGGCGCCGCGCTCGGAGTGGGGTCGCGGGCAGGCCGACGGGTGTTGACCGCCTACGGGATTCCGAGGTGGGTGACCGATGCGGGCCGCCCCGCGATGGCCGGGGTGCTGGCGCTGCTCGGGTTATCCGGTGTCGTCACGGCTTTGTCGCTGGTGGTCCATTGGTCGACCATGCACGAGCTATTTGCGATCACCGACTCGGTGTTCGGCCAGTTCAGCCTGATGCTGTTGTCGATGCTCTACGCGCCGAACGTCTTGGTCGGCACCTCCGCCGTCGCGGTGGGTTCCAGCGCCCACGTCGGGCTGGCGACGTTCAGCTCGTTCACCGTGTTCGGCGGGGACATTCCGGCGCTGCCGGTGCTGGCGGCGGTCCCGACGCCCCCGCTGGGCCCGGTGTGGGTGGCGCTGCTGATCGTCGCCGCCGCCTCCGGTGTGGTCGGTCGGCCAGCAGTGCGCACGACGGCCACTGCCGCTGCTTCCTGCGCTGGGCAAGCTCGTCATCGCGGCCGCGGCGGCCGCGGCGACGATGGCGCTGCTCGGCTACGCCGGCGGCGGGCAGTTGGGCAACTTCGGCCATGTCGGGGTGGACCAGGCCACCTTCGCGCCCGCGGTGTTCCTGTGGTTCGTGGGGATCGGCGGGCTGACCGTGGCGATGACGGGTGGCATCGCCCGTGCGCCGAAGCGGGCCAAGGTTTCGGACGAGCCGGACGAACCCGTCGAACCGGACGAGCCCGAGCCGTTGCCCGAGGACGAGGTCGAGGACCTGGACGAGGGCCTGGTCGAGGACGAACGCGACGTCGAGCCAGAGCTCGAACCCGCCTTCGCGCCCGAGCTCGAACCCGAGCTGGAACCCGCCTTCGAAGCCGTGGACGAACCCGAGGACGAGCCGATACCCGACGAGGAAAAGGCGCCCGTGATGCGCTTCCCGCGCCGGGAGGCGGACGTACCCGATCTGGACGACCTGCCCGACCCGGAGGACCTGGCCTTCACCGACGACGACGATGACGCCACGCCGGGCCCGACTGGCGGCCAGCGACGCCCGGCCGACGATTAGGCTCGTCGCGTGCAGCAACCCCTCCGCGTGCCTCCGAGCGCACCGGCGCGGGTCGTGGTGCTGGCGTCCGGCACCGGTTCGCTGCTGGAGTCCCTGCTCGAGTCCGCGGTCGGCGACTACCCGGCCCGCATCGTCGCGGTCGGCGTTGACCGCGACTGCCGGGCCGTCGAGGTCTCGGCGGCGGCGTCGTTGCCGAGTTACCAGGTGCGGCTGGGTGACTACCCCGACCGCAACGCGTGGGACACGGCGATCACCGATGCGACCGCGGAGCACGAGCCGGACCTCATCGTCTCTGCGGGTTTCATGAAAATCCTTGGCCCCCATTTTCTTTCCCGATTCATGGGGCGCATTCTGAACACGCACCCAGCGCTGCTGCCGGCGTTCCCGGGCGCGCATGCGGTAGCCGATGCGCTGGCCTACGGCGTAAAGGTGACCGGCTGCAGCGTGCACCTGGTGGATGCGGGCACCGACACCGGGCCGATACTGGCCCAGCAGCCCGTCCCGGTGCTCGACGACGACGATGAAGCCAGCCTGCATGAGCGGATCAAGGTCGTCGAACGGCGACTATTGGCCGATGTGCTGGCCGCGCTGGCAACGGGCGGAGTGACGTGGATCGGACGAAAGGCAACCATAGGATGACCGGTAGCGACGGACGCAGGCCGATTCGGCGAGCGTTGATCAGCGTGTACGACAAGACGGGTCTTGCGGAGCTGGCCGGTGGGCTGCACGAGGCGGGCGTCGCCATCGTCTCGACCGGCTCTACCGCCAAAACCATTGCGGGCGGCGGTGTTCCGGTCACGCCCGTGGAGGAGCTCACCGGCTTTCCCGAGGTGCTCGATGGCCGCGTCAAGACCCTGCACCCGCGCGTGCACGCCGGACTGCTGGCCGACTTACGCAAACCCGAGCACGCCGCCGCGCTGGAGGAACTCGGTATCGAGGGATTCGACCTCGTGGTGGTGAACCTGTATCCATTCAGCGAGACGGTGGCCTCCGGTGCCGACGCCGACGAGTGTGTCGAGCAGATCGATATCGGCGGCCCGTCCATGGTGCGAGCGGCCGCGAAGAACCACCCCACCGTGGCGGTGGTGGTCGATCCGCTCGGCTACGACGGCGTGCTGGCGGCTGTTCGGGCGGGTGGGTTCACACTCGCTGAGCGGAAGATCCTGGCGTCGTTGGCGTTTCGCCACACCGCGGAGTACGACGTGGCGGTGGCGAGCTGGATGGGGGAGACCCTGGCGCCCGAAGAGCCCGCACAAAAGTTGCCCGCCTGGTTCGGCAGGACGTGGCGCCGCTCCGGCGTGCTGCGCTACGGGGAGAACCCGCATCAGCAGGCGGCGCTCTACAGCGACGACTCGGCGTGGCCCGGATTGGCGCAGGCCGAGCAGCTGCACGGAAAAGAGATGTCCTACAACAACTTCACCGACGCCGACGCCGCCTGGCGGGCCGCCTTCGATCACGAGCAGACGTGTGTTGCCATCATCAAGCATGCGAACCCGTGTGGCATCGCCATCTCGTCGGTGTCGGTCGCCGATGCCCATCGCAAGGCCCACGAGTGTGACCCGCTGAGCGCTTTTGGTGGCGTTATCGCGGCCAATACCGCGGTGAGTGTCGAGATGGCGGAGACGGTCGCCGACATCTTCACCGAGGTGATCATCGCGCCGGCCTACGACGAGGGCGCGGTGGAAGTGCTTGCGCGCAAGAAGAATATCCGGGTGCTAGTGGCGTCGGAACCCCTCGTCGGGAGCATCGAGATGCGGCCGGTCAGCGGCGGCCTGTTGCTGCAGCAGCGCGACGCGCTCGACGCGCCCGGCGACAATCCGGCCAACTGGACGTTGGCCACCGGTGAGCCTGCAGATCCCGCAACGCTTGCCGACCTCGTGTTCGCGTGGCGGGCCTGCCGGGCGGTGAAGTCCAACGCGATCGTCGTCGCCGCCGACGGCGCCACCGTCGGTGTCGGCATGGGCCAGGTGAACCGGGTCGATGCGGCGCGGTTGGCGGTCGAACGCGGCGGGGATCGGGTGCGCGGCGCGGTGGGCGCATCCGACGCGTTCTTCCCGTTCCCGGACGGGCTGGAGATGCTGACCAACGCCGGTGTGAAGGCGATCGTGCATCCCGGCGGGTCGATGCGCGACGACGTCGTGACGGAGGCGGCGGCCAAGGCCGGTGTGACGCTCTACGTGACGGGGGCGCGGCACTTCGCCCACTGATAGGTTGCCGTCATGATGGCAGCATCGCGTTTGCTCGCGGCCGTATTCGTGGCCGCGACGACCGTGCTGGCCACGGGCTGTACCCGGACCATCGATGACGCCCGCGTGGTCGCCGCCGCCGATATGGGCACGGCCGCCGCGGACGGTTCGGAGTGCACGCCGGTCGATGCTCCGCTGACGACGATCCCGGGGCACGGCGACGACGAGCCGGTGATGAAGATCCCGCAACCCGACGGGTGGGAGCGGCTGACGATGATGGACTCGGAGTTGATCCGGTACACGATGCGCAACGTCGGCCTGGCCAAGGACGGATTCGCGCCGACTGCGGTGGTCACGCTGGAAAGCCATCGCGGTATCACCGAGCCGCGAGAGATCTACGAGGCCCAGCACGAGGTGCTGGAGTCGGGAGTGGGCGCCACCGATGTGAGTTTCGCGGAAGCCTCTCTCTGTGGGGAGCCGGCCGAGATCCTCGACTACATCACTCCGACCATCGGGGTGTTGCCGCCGCATCCGGCGAAGGTGCTGTGCGGCGTGCTGCACACCGATAATGAGACGTTCGCGGTGACGGTCACGGTGCAGAGTGTCGACCCCGGTAACCCGGGATACCAGCGCGACTCCGAAATGATCCTGAGCGGCTTCCAGTTCCTCCCGCCGTCTGACGGCTGATACCGCACGCTCGCAGAGGGCGACGTAGCGTGGAGTAGTGACATCACCTAAGGACCTGCCCCGGACCGTCGGCGAACTGCGTGCCTCCGGCCATCGCGAGCGGGGCGTCAAGGACGAAATCCGGGAGAATCTACTGGCCGGCGCTGGCCGAGGGCCGCGACGTGTGGCCCGGCATCCTCGGCTTCGAAGACACCGTGCTTCCGCAGCTGGAGCGTGCCCTGATCGCCGGCCACGACGTCGTGCTTCTCGGCGAACGCGGCCAGGGCAAGACGCGGCTGCTGCGCGCGCTGTCCGGCCTGCTCGACGAGTGGACACCGGTCATCGAGGGCTCCGAGCTGGGCGAGCACCCGTACACGCCGATCACGCCGGGGTCGCTCCGGCGGGCCGCCGATTCGGGCGACGACCTGCCCATCGAGTGGAGGCACCGCAGCGAGCGCTACTTCGAGAAGCTGGCCACCCCGGACACCAGCGTGGCCGACCTCGTCGGCGACATCGACCCGATCAAGGTGGCCGAAGGCCGCAGCCTCGGCGACCCGGAAACCATCGCCTACGGCCTGATCCCGCGGGCGCACCGCGGCATCGTCGCCATCAACGAGCTGCCCGACCTCGCCGAGCGAATCCAGGTGTCGATGCTCAACGTGATGGAGGAGCGCGACATCCAGGTGCGCGGCTACACCCTGCGGCTGCCGCTGGACGTGGTCGTCGTCGCCAGTGCCAACCCCGAGGACTACACCAACCGCGGCCGCATCATCACCCCGCTCAAGGACCGTTTCGGCGCAGAGATCCGCACGCACTATCCGTACGAACTGGACGCCGAGGTGGGCGTCATCAACCAGGAGGCGCACCTGGCGGCGGAGGTGCCCGAGTACCTGCTGCAGATCCTCGCCCGCTTCGCCCGCTACCTGCGCGAGTCGACTTCGATCGACCAGCGCTCCGGTGTCTCGGCGCGGTTCGCGATCGCGGCGGCCGAGACGGTCGCCGCTGCGGCTCGTCACCGCTCGGCCATCCTCGGCGAGCAGGATCCGGTGGCCCGGGTGGTCGACCTCGGCACCGTCATCGACGTGCTGCGCGGCAAGCTCGAATTCGAGTCCGGTGAGGAGGGCCGCGAGCAGGCGGTACTCGAGCACCTGCTGCGGCGGGCCACCGCCGACACCGGCCAACGCCTGCTCGGCGGCATCGACGTCGGGCCGTTGGTGATCGCCATCGAGGGCGGTTCGGCCGTCACCACCGGTGACCGGGTGTCGGCGCGCGACGTGCTGGCGGCGGTACCCGAAGTGCCCGCGATCGCCAAGGTCCAGGAGCGCCTCGGCGCCAAGTCCGACGGCCAGCGTGCCGCTGCGGTCGAATTGGCCTTGGAGGCTTTGTATCTCGCCAAGCGGATCGACAAGGTGTCCGAAGAAGGCGAAACCGTCTATGGCTAAACGGGGTCACGGGCGCTCCTCCCGTTACTCGAGCTACACCGGCGGCCCGGACCCACTGGCGCCGCCGGTCGATCTGCGCGAGGCGCTCGAGGCGATCGGGCAGGACGTGATGGAGGGCTCGTCGCCGCGCCGCGCACTGCAGGAGCTGCTGCGCCGCGGCACGGAGAACATGCGTGGCGCGGACAAGCTGGCCGCCGAGGCGAACCGTCGTCGCCGGGAGCTGTTGCAGCGCAACAACCTTGACGGGACGCTGCAGGAGATCAAGAAGCTGCTCGACGAGGCGGTGCTGGCCGAGCGCAAGGAGCTGGCGCGCGCGCTCGACGACGACGCCCGGTTCCAGGAGATGCGGATCGAGTCGCTGCCCCCGTCACCGGCCAAGGCCGTGCAGGAGCTGGGCGATTACGACTGGCGCAGCCAGGAGGCGCGCGAGAAGTACGACCAGATCAAGGATCTGCTCGGCCGCGAGATGCTCGACCAACGCTTCGCCGGGATGAAGCAGGCGCTTGGAGAACGCCACCGACGAGGATCGGCAGCGCGTCAACGAGATGCTCGACGATCTGAATGACCTGCTGGACAAGCACTCCCGCGGCGAGGACACCCAGCAGGACTTCGACGACTTCATGAAGAAGCACGGCGAGTTCTTCCCGGAGAATCCGCAGAACGTGGATGAACTGCTGGACTCGCTGGCTCAGCGCGCCGCGGCGGCGCAGCGGTTCCGCAACAGCCTGTCACCGGATCAGCGCGCCGAGCTGGATGCGCTGGCCCAGCAGGCATTCGGCTCGCCGTCGTTGATGAACGCGCTCAACCGGCTCGACGGCCACCTGCAGGCGGCCCGGCCTGGCGAGGACTGGACCGGTTCGTCGCGGTTTTCCGGCAACAACCCGATGGGCATGGGCGAGGGCACCCAGGCGATGGCCGACATCGCCGAGCTCGAACAGCTCGCCGAAGAGCTGTCGCAGAGCTACGCAGGCGCGACGATGGACGACGTCGACCTCGAGGCGCTGGCCCGCCAGCTCGGCGACCAGGCGGCCGTCGACGCGCGCACGCTCAGCGAACTGGAGAAGGCGCTGGTCAACCAGGGCTTCCTGGACCGCGGCTCCGACGGGCAGTGGCGGCTGTCGCCGAAGGCGATGCGCCAGCTCGGCCAGACCGCGTTGCGCGACGTGGCCCAGCAGTTGTCGAGCAGGCACGGTGAACGCGACACCCGGCGGGCCGGGGCGGCGGGCGAGCTGACGGGTGCGACGCGGCCGTGGCAGTTCGGTGACACCGAGCCGTGGAATGTCACCCGCACACTCACCAATGCTGTTCTGCGCCAAGCGGGTACGGGAGATCTTGCGGAAAGCCGCCAGCCACACATTCGGGTCACGGTCGACGATGTCGAGGTGTCCGAGACCGAGACCCGCGCACAGGCCGCGGTCGCGCTGTTGGTGGACACGTCGTTCTCGATGGTGATGGAGAACCGCTGGCTGCCGATGAAGCGCACGGCGCTGGCGCTCAACCATCTGATCAGCACCCGGTTCCGCTCGGATGCGTTGCAGATCATCGCCTTTGGCCGATACGCCCGCACCGTCAGTGCTGCGGAGCTGACCGGGTTGGAGGGAGTCTACGAGCAGGGCACCAACCTGCACCACGCGCTCGCGCTGGCCGGGCGGCATCTGCGCCGTCATCCCAACGCGCAGCCGGTGTTGCTCGTCGTCACCGACGGCGAGCCGACGGCGCACTTGGAGAACTTCGGCGACGGAGACGGCACGTCGGTGTTCTTCGACTACCCGCCGCACCCGCGGACGATCGCCCACACAGTGCGCGGTTTCGACGACATGGCCCGGCTGGGCGCGCAGGTCACCATCTTCCGTCTCGGCAGCGATCCTGGCCTGGCCAGGTTCATCGACCAGGTCGCCCGGCGCGTCGAGGGACGCGTGGTAGTGCCCGAACTGGACGGGCTGGGCGCCGCAGTCGTCGGCGACTATCTGCGGTCGCGGCGGCGTCGCTAGGTCTGATCGTCGTCTTCGTAGAGTTCTCGGCCCTTGCTGAGCAGGGCGTGGTCACGTCCGGAGCCGAAGAACGGCCGCGGTCGCCAGCTAGGCCCAACACCCGCACAGTGGAAGGTGCCGGGACTAGAGAACATCAATCCGAGCTGTCGTGGTGGCTGTCAGGCATTACCACCCGGGCACGCATTTCCACGGGCTCTTTAGGCATTTCCCGGGGGTGGGGATCCACTTTCCCGGGCTGACGATCCACTTCCCCGGGGTGGGGATCCACGGTGTGAAGTGGATTGGTTTGAGCGGTGCGTTGAGATCGCTGGCCGCGCCCACCGACGCGGGAGCGGTGCCCAGAGATCCGCGGTCTGCCTGTGCTGCCCCAGCGCCCGCGACGCTGAATCCGGCGAGGGCGACGCCAACGGTCACGACTTTCCAGGTGGCCGGTCGTTCCATAGATCTACCCCTTTCTTCTCTTCAGTTCCTCTCCCGGCCTGCCCCCAGTCTTGCGCGCAATGTGAACGTCTGCAAGGCCAGCCGAGGTGGTCTTTCATCTCGCTCTTGCTAGCCACGTCATCGCAAAATCCAGCACCGCGATGGTGTGCTCGGGCCACTGGGGATGCTGCAGGCGAAACGGCCCGGTCGCCAGCCCGAGCAGCGCCGCAGCGGTTCGCAGCGATAGCTGCTTAGGCGGAACCCGCCGCTCGGCGTGGGCGAGGATCGCGTCTGCGTAGGCGGTGGCCGTTTCCCGGCCTGCGGGGTCGAGGGCCAGTGCCGACAGGTGCGCGAGCAGCGTCGCCCATTCGTCGGATCGTTCCCCGGGCCCTGCGGTGTCGATGTCGAGAACAGCTGTCACCCGCCCGTCGTCGGCGAAAAGCTGGCCTTCATGAAAGTCGCCGTGGACCGGCACCATCTCCTCCGGTTGGGCTGTTCACCGAGTGCAGGGCTTCCACCACCTCGGCGAGCCGGGTCAGCACCGTGGGCTCGTCGCCCGCAACGCAGCGCAGCACGCCCGCGTGGTGATCCAACATCTGCAGATGCGATGGTTCGGGCGTCAGCGTCATCAGTTCGGCCGGCAGTGCGTTCAATACAGATTCGAGCGCCTCGGGTGAGGGCAGCGCGGCGTCGCCGCCGATGATCAGTGTCTGCAGTGGTGTTCCCTTCGCCTCGGGCAGCACGATCACACCGTCCGGGGTCGCGGCGAGCACCGGCGGCACGGGCACATCTCGGCAGGCGATGTCATGGCGATGGCGGAGGTCGGCGACCGCCGAGGGCCGCACGACCTTGGCGAACCACCGGAATCGGCCGTCGCGCACCTGGAGAACGGCATGCCGCGAGGGCAGGTACCGTAGGGGCGGATGTCTAGGGTCGCCGCCTCGCTCAGCCCGAACTCGCGAAATAGTTCGGCCAGCAGGACGGGGTTGCTGGCTGTCGGTAGCGCGGGTAGCGCGGGATCGCGGGGCCACGCCCAGATTCCGACCTCGACCGGCTCACCGCGGTACTCGCCCGCGACGACGGCCGCACCGGCCGGGATCCGGCTTCCGGTCGTCGCGCCAAGTAATTCCGTTGTGCATGTGCCGTCAGCGCGGCGCACCCCGGCCACGTACATGACGATGGCAGCGCCGGACGGGTCAACATTGACCTCAGCCGGGCGCAGATCTTCCAGCCGACAGCCATACTCGGCGACCGCTGCGGCGAGCACATTCGTGCCTTCCGGACCCAGCAGCAGTTCGAGCACCGGCGTAGCCACATCGCCGAGGCTAATCCGTCGTGATGTCCTTGGTATTCCACTCACGGGCATGCCCAGCATCGAACGTCCGGCCAGTACACCGGCATACGCCTCATGCAGCGCAGCGGCTTCGGCTTCGACGATCTGCACCGGCACGATGCCCACACCCGGCCCGACTCGGCGCGCCGGCGGCGGCCGCTTCTGCCGGGCACCCTTGTGTTCCACCTCGGCCCGAGCGAACGGCCCCTGTGATGCGGGCGACCAGGCGGCCGGTGTCGGTCGACAGGTCCACCTCGCCGGCGGTCGTCGGCTACTACCTGCGGTCGCGGCGGCGTCGCTAGGTCTGATCGTCGTCTTCGTAGAGTTCGGCGAGTAGTTCGTCGGGGTGGTGTGCGAGGTTGATTTCGGGTGGGCCGGTGCCGTCGGTCCAGGCGAGTCTGCCGGTGTCGGTGACTTTGGTCTGGAGGAGGCCCTTGCTGAGCAGGGTGTGGTCGGGTCCGCAGCCGAAGAACAGGCAGTCGGCGTCGGTGCGGCCGCCGGTGGCCCACGGCGGGTCGTGGTGGGTTTCGCAGTGGTAGCCGGGCTCGGTGCAGTCCGGGCGAGTGCAGCCGCGGTCGCGGGCGTAGCAGATGATGCGTTGGTCGGCGGAGGCGACGCGTTTGGTGCGGCCGAGATACAGCGGCCGGTTGGTGTGGTCCTCGAACACCGCCAGGTAGTGAATGGAGTTGGCGGCCATGCGGATCAGGTCCCGCATAGGTAGGACGAGTTGCCGCCGGTGCGTGCCGCTGGCGGCATCGGGATGGTGGGGTCGTTGGTCGCGTGCGCGGCTTGGTCGAGTTCGGTCAGCGTGTGGTGTGACGATGACGGTCACCGGCAGCCCGCGGTGTTGACCGAATTCGCCGGAGGAGATGCCGGCGCGCAGCCCAAGCTTGACGGCGTCGTGCAGCCGCTGCGGAGCAGTTCGCGGATCGGGTTGGACCTCTTGGTGGTCGTCGGCGTCGGGTTGGTGGCGGCCGGGACGCACGGCGGCGTTGGCCGCTTCGAGGTAGGCGCGCGCTTCGGGGTCGATCCAGCCGGAGAAGTCGGCTCATGCCGTCGGGGCCTTGCGGACCCAGTTTCAGCCCGCGTCGGCGGGCGCGGTCGTTCTCGTCGAACAGGCCGTCGGGGTTGAGGTGATCGGCGATGCCCCGGCCGATCTGCTTGACGAATGTGGCGTCCTGATTCGTCGGCGTGGCGCACCAGGATTCGTTCGGATACGTCTGTTTCTTGTGCTCAGGTACCGCGGAGGGCAGCACATCGAGTGCACCGCAGATCGCGGCGATGTGGTCGTCGCCCACCCGGCCGTCCTCGACGGCGGCGGCCAGGCTTGGCAGCTCGGGCGCCAGTGTGGGTCCGGTCAGGGTGCGGCGGGGACGGATGCGGGCGGCGATGCGCGATACGGCGCTGGACCTCGCCGGCGGTGATGCGCAGCCGCTGCCACAGCAGCTTGCTCATCACGGTGCCTGCGGGCAGGTCGGGATCGTCGGGCTCCGTCGGGCGGTTCGGTGATCTCGCCGAAAAACCGGTACATCTGCCCGCGGTTGATCCGGTGCTGCGTCTCCAGTCGTTCGGCCACCTCGACCCGGAACGCGTTGCCGACCGAATCCGAGGACGCCGCTCGCAACCGGGCGTAACCTGCGTCGACCGCATCCAATGCGGCGCGGATTTCTTCTTGCTGCGCATCCATGCCATCCACATTATTCGAACATATGTGCGAATTGCGATAGCGGCATCGCCGCCTGTGGATGAACTTCCAACTGTGGATAACGGGACGGTTTACCGGTCGCGGCGGCACCCTTAATCGCCTCGCTTAGAAGGCGCCGAATTCCAGTGCGGTGATATGCATTTCCGGCGAGACAATTTTTGACGCATGCGCTACGTTTCCCTGGACGAGATGGATTCATGTGGGTAACCGCATCACCAAAAGGGGAACTCTGGATGGCAAAGCATCGGCGCATGTCCGAAGGATCGCGGCGGACGCGGACGGTGATCGGCGGCCTGGCCGCCGGCGGCGCACTGGCGGCATTCGCGCCGGCAGGTATGGCGGCAGCTGCGATTGACGAGGACCCCGTCAAGGACGGTAACCAGATCGAGGCTGACACGCCTGCGTATGCGGTGGGACGAAACAACTTGAACAACCCCGCGCCAGGCCTTCGCGTTGCGCAGACAGTTGGTGATCAGTTTTTCAACAACAGCACGCCCATCAATACGGCGTTGAACGGTTCGCCGATCGGGACCGGGTACCACGATGTGTTCGGCACGCGCGGAGACGTTGAGTTTTACGACCCGGATGAAGACGGTGCGGGGGTGTATCACTACACGCTCGACAGCGGGGAGGAAGGCGCGTTCAAGGGCGTGCTGAACACGGCCCCTGCCGACCAGTTGGGAAACGTGCTCCCGGTGCGCGAATGCAACCTGAAGGGCGACCCCAGCAGTGGAGCGCCGGTATTGAGCCTCCGGACGTGTAAAGCCGGTGGGCTTTAGCCGGCTCTGCGCTTCTTGCGCTTGACGGCGACCTTGCCCCACAGCGAGAAGCCGCGGATCTTGAGCCGCGGTGCGCCGGGCAGGCCCTCGCCAAATTCGAGGTGGTCGAATGTGCCCATCACACCGCGACCACGCAGGTCCACGTTCAGCTCGGGCGGTACCACGATGGTCTGTCCGCCCATGATCGAGTACGTGTGGATCTCCACCTCGGGTGAGGTGAAGTCGGCGTAGCGCAGGTCCACCACTCCGCCGCCCCACAGCGCGAAGGTCGTCATCCGCTTCGGCACGTTCCAGCGTCCGCGGCGTTCGAATCCGCTCAAGATGGCGAGCAGCAGCGTCGACGGCGCAGGCCGGCACGGGCCGCCCCTGGGGGCGGTGGTCATGGCGCCGGGCAGATCGTCGCTGATTTCCGCCAGTTCGTCGTAGGTCTTGGCCGCGTATGCCCTGGAGAGCCGGTTCTCGTACTCGCCCATGGCGAGCTGCCCCTGGGCGGCCGCATCGGAGAGCAGCTGCGCTGCCTGCATTCGATCGGTGTCCGCCACGGGCTCTGAGCGGTTTCGCGACGCTGGGTTGCTCATCAGTGTCGAGCCTACGACGAACCTACGAATAAGCACAGGAAACTATGCAGTCCGGGCAAGGTGCTGGCCGAAGCCGATGCTCCCGATCGGATTTGCCGGCACCAGGTTGGCGCCCGCCTTCAGGGCGGCGACCATTCGGCCGGGCACGGGAAGCGCCACCACACGTCGACGGCTGCCGCGGGCGGTGAGGTACATCCGCCCGAGTTCGTCGTGGTCGTAGACGGCGGGACCGCCGATGTCGTCGACGCGACCCGCAGGCCCGTCGTCGACGAGGGAGACCAGGTGGGTCGCGACGTCGCGGGTGTCGATCGGCTGGAAGCGCACACCCTTGACCGCGACCAGGGCAGGCGAGAATCGCTGGATGGCGAACGTCGTCTCTATCAGGTCGTGGAACTGCGTGACCCGGCTGATCGTGTGGCCGAGCCCGGACGCGGCCAACGCTTCCTCGACCTTCAGCTTGGCCTTGTAATAGGGCATCGGGATGCGGTCGATGCCGACGATCGACACGTAGATGATGTTGGCCGTGCCGGCACGGCGCGCGGCGGAGATGAGGTTGGTGGCGGAGACGACGTCCTTGCCGCGGGTGCCCTGGGTGGCGCAATGGATGACCGTGTCGATGCCGTCCAGCGCCGCGTCGATGCCCTCGCCACTGAGCAGGTCGCCCTGCGCCCAATGGACGCCGGTGTAGCCGACGTGGATCCTGCCTGCTCAGCGCGCGGACTTTGTGGCCGGCCTCGGTCGCTTCGCCGACCACTCGGTGTCCGAGTGTGCCGGTCGCGCCGGTGATGAGAACGTCACGTGCCATCGGTGAGCGAGCCTACGCGCAGACAAAAGAAAACGGGCACCCGCGCGTGTGCGCAAGTGCCCGTTGACTTTAATAAAAACCTTAGGGAGCCTCAGGGCTGGGGTATCAGATGACGATGGGTCCGGACAAGAAACCCCCCTCGCCCACGATGCTGTCCACGAAGGTGGCGGGCTGATCGAGGATGCCAAGACCGTCGTTGCTGGTCGCGCAAGCCTCGGTCCCGGTGCCGTTCAGTGACGCACGTCTCGGTGTCAGTGCCGTTAAGGAAGGTGTTGACCTGGTTTACCGGGTTGGCGCTGTCCAAGAAGCCAGCGATGTCGGCGTTAACAAGGCACTGCGCCCGCTCCAGCGGCGGGGTCGTGGCCTGATTGCATTGGGCCGACGCGGTGCCGGCGCCGACGAAGAGGCCGGCGAAGCCCATCCCGAGTCCGATCGCCCCCGCGGCTGCAATTGACTTGATCTTCATTCTGTCTCCTTGGTTTCGAAGTTTTTGAGCGGTCCGCCGTGGCGTGCTCGCCGCTCAGTTAACTCACTATAACCTAAGAGTTCCCAGTTCGCGCAAGTGAAAACCTATTGTCTCATCCGTCAAGCTCTCGCGCCGGACGTGCAATCGTCTGAAACGATCCAGCAAACATTGTTTGCTAGCCAACTTGACGTGGTATTGAGGATCGAACGGCCTGGTAAAAGCATATTTCGCTGATGTGATTCCACGGGACGTCGTTCACAGTCGCCAATAGGCCTTTCAGACCCTTCGATTGCTACCGCGCCGTCGTGTTGAGGACACGCGTAGGCCGTTACTCCAACTTAAGACCGACCCGACAGGCCGGCTATGGCAAACTCGACGCTACAGGCGTCAGGACTCGCTCGCCCAGTTCGGCGGGCGCTTCTGCAGGAAGGAGAGCATGCCCTCGCGGGCCTCGTCGGACACGAAAAGTTCCGCAGATTGCCTGGTCAGAGCCTCGGCGTGCTGATCGAATGCATTCAAAATCGGCGCCAGTCGTCAGCGCCTTCGACGCGGCAAGGCCCTGCGGCGAGCCCTTCGCGATCTCGGCTGTCAGCGCAGCCACCGTGGCGTCGACGTCGTCGGTGGCGATGGTCACCAGCCCCATCTCAGCGGCCTCGTCGGCGCCGAATTTTTCGCCCGTGACGAAATATCGGCCCGCGGATCGCGCGGACATCTTCGGCAGCAGCGTCAGCGAGATGATCGACGGCGCCACCCCGATCCGCGCCTCGGTCAGCGCGAACGTGCTGTTGCGCCCCGCGACGACGATGTCGCAGGCCCCGACGAGCCCGAGCCCGCCCGCCCGGACATGGCCGTCGATCGCGCCGATGACCGGCTGCGGCATCTCGAGGATCGAGCGCAATACCGACGTCAGCTGGCGCGCATTGTTGGCGACCGTCTCGGCCGGGTCGCCGCCGCTGGCCTCCGACAGGTCGGCGCCCGCGCAGAACGTGCCACCGGTGTGGCCCAGCACCACCGCCCGCACCGCGGAGTCGTCGGACGCATCGCACAGCGCCTGGCGCAGCTGGTTGACGAGCGCCTTGGACAGCGCGTTGCGGTTGTGCGGCGAGTCCAGGGTGAGCCGCGCGACCGGGACCTTCGACGGAGTAGTGGACCAGAGTGCTCATCAGTAAGAGCGTGGCAGACCCAGCGACGTCTGCGCGATGAAGTTGAGCACCATCTCGCGGCTGACCGGAGCGATGCGGGCCAGCTTCGACGCCGTCACCGCCGCGGCGATGCCGTACTCCTTGGTCAGCCCGTTGCCGCCCAGCGACTGAACCGCCTGGTCGACCGCGCGCACCGACGCCTCGCCCGCGGCGTACTTGGCCATGTTCGCCGCCTCGGCAGCGCCGAAGTCGTCGCCGCCGTCGTACAGCGTCGCGGCCTTCTGCATCATCAGCTTGGCGAGCTCGACCTCGATGTGGTTCTGCGCCAACGGGTGCGACAGGCCCTGGTGTGCGCCGATCGGCGTCTTCCACACCTGGCGCTGCTTGACGTAGTCGACGGCCTTGTTGATCGCGAACCGGCCCATGCCCACCGCGCTGGCCGCCCCCATGATCCGCTCGGGGTTCAGGCCGGCGAACAGCTGGGCGATCGCGGCGTCCTCGGAGCCCACCAGTGCATCCGACGGCAGCCGGACGTCGTCGATGAAGACCTGGAACTGGCTCTCCGGGCTGACCAGTTCCATGTCGATCTTGGTCCAGGTGAACCCGGGAGTGTCGGTGGGGACGATGAACAGCGCGGGCCGAAGAGATTCGGACTTCGCCACTCCGTCTTTGTAGGCGCGGGCCACCACAAGCACCGCCTGCGCCTGGTCGACGCCGGAGATGAACACCTTCTGGCCCTTGAGGATCCAGTCGCTGCCGTCGCGGCGGGCGGTGGTGGTGATGCGGTGCGAGTTCGAACCCGCGTCGGGCTCGGTGATCGCGAACGCCATCGTGATCGAGCCGTCGGCGATACCGGGCAGCCACCGCTTCTTCTGCTCGTCGGTGCCGAACTTGGCGATGATCGTGCCGTTGATCGCGGGGGAGACCACCATCAACAACAGCGGGCAGCCACCGGCCGACATCTCCTCCATCACGATGGACAGCTCGTACATGCCCGCGCCGCCACCGCCGTACTCCTCGGGCAGGTTCACCCCGATGAAGCCGAGTTTGCCTGCCTCCTGCCACAATTCGTCGGTGTGCTGGCCGGCGCGGGCCTTCTCCAGGTAGTAGTCCTGGCCGTAGCGTGGCAGCCATCGCGGCGACGGCCGTGCGCAGCGCCTGGCGTTCTTCGTTCTCGACGAAGCCGTTGTCGGTCATTGGTCTCCTTCAGGGTCGTCCACACGGGCGAGTACGGCGCCGACCTCGACCTGCTGGCCGGGTTCGACGTTGAGTTCGACGAGCACACCGTCGCCGGGCGCGGTCACGGTGTGCTCCATCTTCATGGCCTCCAGCCAGATCAGCGGCTGGCCCGCGGTGACTTTGTCGCCCACCGCGGCGCCGATGCGCAGCACCGAGCCGGGCATGGGTGCCAGCAGGGAGCCGTGCGCAAGCGCGGCGGCCGGATCGGGGAATCGTGGCAGTGCGACGAGTTGTGCGGGGCCGAGCGGGGAGTCGACGAACACGTCGTCGCCGTAGCGGGCGACATCGAATGGGCGGTCCACGCCGTCGATCGTCAACACGACCTGATCGGCCGACGCGGATACCAGGTTTACCGCATCATGGCCGGGCAGTTCCATGCCGCTGCGGGTGAAGCGGTAGCGGACGTCGTGCGTCTCGCCCGCGCTGTCGCTGTAGGACTTCGTTTGGAAGCCCGACGCCACGTTGCGCCAGCCGCTGGGTGCGGCGGCGAATACCGTTGCGGTTTGGCGATTCTGGGCCGCGTCGGCAAGGGCGGCGGCGAGCGCCGACAACTCGACGGCACGTTGGTCGGCCAGCGGCGCGGCCAGCTGGGCCAGGCCGTGGGTGTCGAAGAACGCGGTGTCGGTCGCGCCGTCGAGGAAGGCCGGGTGGCGCAACACGGTGACGAGAAGGTCGCGGTTGGTGCGCACGCCGTGGAGGCGGGTGCGGGCCAGCGCGTCGGCCAGCACGCCTGCGGCCTGCCGTCGGATAGGGGCGTAGGAGATGATCTTGGCCAGCATCGGGTCGTAGAACACCGACACCTCCGAGCCGTCCACGACGCCGGAGTCGACCCGAACACCGAGGCCGTCGAGCGGCCCGAATTGCGTTGTGGTGTTGGGCACTTCGAAGCGGTGCACGGCGCCCGCCTGCGGTTGCCAGTCCTTCGCCGGATCCTCGGCGTACAGCCTGGCCTCGATGGAGTAGCCGCGGGACGGCGGTGGCTCGGGGTCGAGGTGGCCGCCGTCGGCGACGTCCAGCTGCAGCCCGACGAGGTCGAGGCCGGTGGTGAGCTCGGTGACCGGATGCTCGACCTGCAGGCGGGTGTTCATCTCGAGGAAGAAGAAGTCGCCGGTGTCGTCGGCCATGAACTCGACGGTGCCCGCTCCGGCATAGCCGATCGCGGTCGCGGCCAGCCGTGCGGCGTCGAACAGCTTGTCCCGCATGCCCGGCGTGCGTTCGACCAGTGGGGACGGCGCCTCTTCGATGATCTTCTGGTGGCGCCGCTGGATGGAGCATTCGCGTTCGCCGACGGCCCACACAGTGCCGTGCGCGTCGGCGAGCACCTGCACCTCCACGTGGTGACCGGTGGCCAGGTAGCGCTCACAGAACACCGTCGGATCGCCGAACGCCGACTGCGCCTCGCGCCGCGCGGCCTCCACTTGTGAAGACAGCTCGGACAACTCACGCACCACCCGCATGCCGCGGCCGCCTCCGCCTGCCGACGCCTTGATCAGCACCGGCAGTTGGTCCACGGTCACGGTGTCGGGATCGAGTTCTTCCAGCACCGGCACACCCGCGGCGGCCATCATCTTCTTGGCCTCGATCTTGGAGCCCATCGAAGTGACGGCGGCGACCGGCGGCCCGATCCACGTCAAGTCGGCGTCCAACACCGCGGCGGCGAAATCCGCGTTCTCGGACAGGAATCCGTAGCCAGGGTGGATGGCGTCGGCGCCGGACGCGTGGGCCGCCGCGATCAACTGCTTGGCGTCGAGGTACCCGTTGCGGCCCTCCAGACGTACCCGGGCATCCGCCTCGGCAACGTGCGGCGAGCCGGCGTCCGGGTCGGTGTAAACGGCGACCGTACCGATGCCGAGCCTGCGGCACGTGGCGAAGACCCGGCGGGCGATCTCGCCGCGGTTAGCGACAAGGACTCGTGTGACCATCGGCTGTGCTTTCTGCTCTTCGCTTGCGCTCATCGCTTACATCCGGAAGACGCCGAAGTTCGACGTCCCCTCGATCGGGCCATTGGCGATGGCGGACAGGCACATTCCCAATACGGTGCGGGTGTCTCGCGGGTCGATGACACCGTCGTCGTAGAGCATCCCGGACAGCACCATTGGCAGCGACTCGGCTTCGATCTGCCCCTCGATGGCTGCGCGCATGGCCGCATCGGCATCCTCGTCGACCTGCTGGCCGCGGGCTTCGGTAGCCGCGCGGTTGACGATCGACAGCACGCCCGCCAGTTGAGCACCGCCCATCACCGCGGACTTGGCACTCGGCCAGGCGAACAGGAAGCGGGGGTCGTAGGCACGGCCGCTCATGCCGTAGTTGCCCGCGCCGTACGACGCGCCGATGAGCAGCGTCAGAGTGCGGCACGGTCGAGTTCGAGACGGCGTTGATCATCATCGAGCCGTGCTTGATCATCCCGCCTTCCTCGTACTGCTTGCCGACCATGTAGCCAGTGGTGTTGTGCAGGAACAACAGTGGGGTGTCGAAGCGATTGGCGAGCTGGATGAACTGGGTGGCCTTCTGCGCCTCCTCGCTGAACAGCACGCCGCGGTGGTTGGCCAGGATGCCGATCGGATAGCCGTACAGGTTGGCCCAGCCGGTCACCAGCGACGAGCCGTACAGCGGCTTGAACTCGTCGAAGTCCGAGCCGTCCACGATGCGGGCGATCACGTCGCGTGGATCGAACGGGATGCGGAGATCGGACGGAACGATGCCGATCAGTTCCCCGGCGTCGTAGCGTGGCTCGATGACCGCTCCAGGCTCGGGACCCTGTTTGCGCCAATTCAACCGGGCGACGATGCGGCGGCCGATCCGGATCGCGTCGAGTTCGTCGATGGCGAAGTAGTCCGCGAGACCCGAAGTTCGGGCATGCATCTCGGCGCCGCCGAGAGACTCGTCGTCGGACTCCTCGCCGGTGGCCATCTTCACCAGTGGCGGTCCGGCGAGGAACACCTTGGACCGTTCCTTGATCATCACGACATGGTCGGACATACCGGGTACGTAGGCCCCGCCCGCGGTGGAGTTGCCGAACACCAGCGCGATGGTCGGAATGCCCGACGCCGACAGCCGGGTCAGGTCGCGGAAGCCCTGCCCGCCGGGGATGAAGATCTCCTTCTGGGTGGGCAGGTCGGCACCGCCGGACTCGACGAGAGAGATCAACGGCAGGCGGTTCTGATAGGCGATGAAGTTGGCCCGTTGCATCTTCTTGAACGTCCACGGGTTGGTGGTGCCGCCCTTGACCGTGGGATCGGTGGCCACCAGCATGCACTCGACGCCCTCGACGACGCCGATGCCGGTCACCACGCTGGCGCCCACGGCGAAGTCGGTTCCCCATGCGGCGAGCGGGCTCAGTTCGAGGAACGGCGAGTCGGGGTCGACCAGCAATTCGATGCGTTCTCGCGCGGTCATCTTGCCGCGGTCGTGGTGGCGCTTCACGTATTTCTCGCCGCCGCCCGCCAGTGCCTTGGCGTGCTCGGCGTCGATCTCGGCGAGCTTCGTCGCCATCGCCTCGGCCGCTTCGGCGTAGGCGGGCGAGCGGGGGTCCAGCGTCGAGGCCAACATCGTCATGATTGGTATCCCAGCATCTTGGCGGCCAGCGCGGTGAGGATTTCCGTTGTCCCGCCACCGATCCCGAGGATCCGCATATCGCGGTACTGGCGTTCGACCTCCGACTCCATCATGTAGCCCATGCCGCCGAACAACTGCACGGCCTGGTTCGCCACCCACTCGCCTGCCTCGACGGCGGTGTTCTTGGCGAAGCACACCTGAGTTATTAAGGAGTTGGTCTCTGCGTCCAATGTCGCCGCCGGAGCGGCTCCGGAAGCAAGCTGCCGCTCGACCAGGTTGCGGGTGTAGACGCGGGCGACGTCGATGCGCCGCGCCATCTCCGACAGCGTGTTCTGCACGGATTGCCGCGATATCAGCGGCTTACCAAAGGTTTCCCGGTTGCGGCACCATTCGACGGTGACGTCCAGGCAGCGCTGGGCGCCGCCATATGCATGGGCGGCCAGGCCCACCCGTTCGGACACGAATGCCGCGGCGATCTGCGCGAAGCCGGTGTTCTCGTCGCCTATCAGGTTGGCGGCGGGCACCCGGACGTCGGTGTAGGACAGCTCGGCGGTGTCGGAGGACCGCCAGCCCATCTTCTCCAGCTTGCGGGTCACCTCGAACCCTGGTGTGCCCTTGTCGACGACGATCAGCGAAACACCGGCCGCGCCAGGACCTCCGGTGCGTGCCGCCGTGACGACGAAATCCGCGCGCACGCCGGACGTGATGTAGGTCTTGGCGCCGTTGATGATGTAGTCGTCGCCGTCGCGGGTGGCCTTGGTGGTGAGGTGCCCGACGTCGGATCCGCCGCCGGGTTCGGTGATGGCCAGCGATCCGATCTTGTCGCCGCGCAGTGTGGGCCGCACGTAGGTGTCGATCAACCGCTGATCGCCCGACGCGATCATGTGCGGTACCGCGATGCCGCAGGTGAACAACGACGCGAACACCCCGCTCGGTGCACCGGCGTAGTGCATCTCCTCGCAGATGATCAGCGCGTCGGCGCCGTCGCCGCCGCCACCGCCGACGGCTTCGGGCAGCCCGGCGCCCAACAGGCCCGCCTCGCCCGCCTTGACGTGCAGCTCGCGCGGCAGCATGCCGGACTGCTCCCACTCGTCGATGTGCGGAAGCACTTCGCGTTCGGCGAACGCGCGCACCGTCTTTCGCAGCTGTTCGCGTTCGGGGCTGTTCCAGATGCTCATGTGAGAAGGCCTTCGGGTATGTCGATGTGTCGGCTGCGCAGCCACTCGCCGAGGCCCTTGGCCTGTGGGTCGAAGCGGGCCTGATAGGCCACCCCCTCGCCGAGGATGCCCTCGATGACGAAGTTCACCGCACGCAGATGGGGTAACAGGTGACGGGTGATCTCCAGATCGGCTGTCTCGGGCAGCAACTCGCGCAGCTTCTCGGCGGTGAGCGCGTGGGCCAGCCATCGCCATTGGTCACCCGTGCGGACCCACACCCCGACGTTGGCGTTGCCGCCCTTGTCACCGCTGCGCGCACCCGCGATGCGGCCGAGCGGGACGCGGCGCGTCTCGCCGAACGGCAGGGGCTCGGGCAGCGCGAACGGGCCGACCGGTTCGAGCGCCTTGGTCTCGGCGGCGGCGGGAATGTCGGTGCGGGTGCCGTCGGCGTGCACCGCGACGTGCGGCACCTCGGTCGCGTCGACGTAGCCGGGAGTGAACACCCCGTACACCTGGCCGTCGCCCGGCGGTGCGGTGGTGGTGAACCCCGGATAGCTGGCAAGCGCCAATTCGACTGCTGCGGAGGAGAACTGGCGACCGACGTTGGCGGGGTCGGGATCGCGAACCACGCAGTGCAGCAGCGCGCTCGCGGCCTCCTCGGTGTCGGCATCGTCGTGGTCGGTGCGGGCCAGCGTCCACTCCAGTTCGGCCGGTTTGACGGCCAGGCCGGACTCCAGCTGTCGCCGCACCAGGTCGGCCTTGGCGTCGATGTCGAGTCCGGTCAGCACGAACGTCATCGCGTTGCGGAAACCGCCGATGCTGTTCAGCGACACCTTCAGGGTGGGCGGCGGCGGCTCACCCCGCACGCCGTCGATGCGCACCCGATCGGTGCCGTCGGCCGACAGCTCGATGCTGTCCATCCGCAGCGTCACATCGGGATTCGCGTAGCGCGCGCCGGTGATCTCGTAGAGCAGCTGGGCGGTGACGGTGTCGACGCTGACCAGTCCGCCGGTCCCCGGGTGCTTGGTGATCACCGACGAACCGTCGGCGTTGATCTCGGCCAGCGGGAAGCCCGCGTACGTCAGGTCGGGTATCTCGGTGAAGAACGCGAAGTTGCCGCCGGTGGCCTGCACACCGCATTCGATGACGTGGCCCGCGGCCACCGCACCCGCGAGCCGGTCGTAATCGCCGCGGCCCCAGCCGAAGTGGGCCGCGGCCGGTCCGACGATGACCGACGCGTCGGTCACCCGCCCGGTGACGACGACGTCGGCGCCGCTGTTGAGACAGTCGACGATGCCCCACGCACCGAGATAGGCGTTGGCCGCAAGCGGTGTGCCGAAACCGAGGTCGCCTGCGCGGGACACCAGGTCGTCGCCCTCGACGTGGGCCACCTGCGCGGCGATGCCGAGCCGCTCGGCCAGCGCCCGCACCGCGGTCGCGAGGCCCGCCGGGTTCAGCCCGCCGGCGTTGGCGACGATCCGCACGCCCTGGTCGACCGCGGTGCCCAGGCACTCTTCGAGCTGCTTGAGGAACGTCTTGGCATAGCCGCGGTCGGGCGACTTGGCCCGGTCGCGGGCCAGGATCAGCATGGTCAGCTCGGCGAGATAGTCGCCGGTGAGGTAGTCCAGTTCGCCGCCGGTCAGCATTTCCCGCATCGCCGAGAGCCGGTCGCCGTAAAACCCCGAACAGTTGCCGATCCGGACAGGATCGCGAACGGGAACGGTCACGCAGCCTCCTCATCGCCGGGTAGCCCAACCAACCGGTAGGTTAGCCGGTACCTCCGGTCCGCCGTCAAGGCACCCCAATTGCGACTTCGGCGTGAAAACTAGCGCTCAGCGTGGGTATTCACGCCGAAATCGTTCATTCAGGAGGTTACGCTCGGCTAGGGGTACCTATGGACTGGCTCGCATGGATCGTTCTGGCCGCGCTGGCGATGGCGTCGGTGGTCTGGATCGTGCGCCGATTCCGCGCCGAAAACCGCAAGCTCGACGGCATGATCAGCGATTTCAACAGGGAAAACCCCCGGCGTGAGGCCGGGTCTGTCCCTCTCCCGCGGCGACTCGTCGGCCTCCGCCGACGGCGATAGTCGCGGGTTTTGGAGGCCACGCAGGTCACCGGCTATCCTGATAGGCAATTGCCGACGCCGAACTTCGCGCGGCAGCACCCCTCAAGAGGAGCTTTAACCAATGGCTGTGCCCAAGCGCCGGATGTCGCGCTCGAACACCCGTAGCCGTCGCGCGCAGTGGAAGGCCAAGCGCACCGAACTCGTCGGTGTCACGGTCGCAGGCCAGCAGCACAAGGTGCCGCGCCGTCTGCTCAAGGCTGCTCGTCTCGGTCTGATCGATCTCGACCGCCGTTAACTGTCGAGTGGCTCGGCGAGCCTCTCAGGCCACTCTCAGGCGATGGGTTAACACTGGTGGCCGTGCGAATTCTTGTCGTTGACGACGACCGTGCTGTGCGCGAATCACTTCGTCGCTCGCTGTCATTCAACGGCTATTCCGTTGCGCTGGCCCAGGACGGTCTCGAAGCATTGGACCTGATCGCCACCGACCGGCCCGACGCCCTGGTACTCGACGTGATGATGCCGAGGCTCGACGGCCTCGAGGTGTGCCGCCAGCTCCGCAGTACCGGCGACGATCTGCCGATCCTGGTGCTGACGGCCCGCGACTCGGTGTCCGAGCGGGTCGCCGGCCTCGATGCGGGCGCCGACGACTACCTGCCGAAGCCGTTCGCTTTGGAAGAGTTGCTCGCCCGTATGCGCGCGCTGCTGCGCCGGACCACTCCCGGTGACGACGGCGATACGCCTGCGATGACGTTCGCCGACCTCAGCCTGGACCCGGTGACCCGCGAAGTCACCCGCGGACAGCGTTCGATCAGCCTGACCCGCACCGAGTTCTCGCTCTTGGAAATGCTGATCGCCAATCCCCGACGCGTGCTCACCCGCAGCCGGATCCTCGAGGAAGTCTGGGGGTTCGATTTCCCCACCTCGGGGAACGCACTCGAGGTGTATGTCGGCTATCTGCGCCGCAAGACGGAAGCGGAAGGTGAGCCGCGGCTGATCCACACCGTGCGCGGGGTGGGTTATGTGCTGCGCGAGACCCCACCCTGATGTCGTCGTTCCGTCCCCTCCCGTTCCGCGCCGGCTCGCTACCTGAAACCAGCTCGCTGTCGCTGCGCTGGCGGGTGATGCTGCTTGCCATGTCGATGGTGGCGATGGTGGTCGTGCTGATGGCCCTCGCCGTTTACGTCGTCGTATCCAGGGCGCTCTACGACGACATCGACAACCAGTTGCACAGCAGGGCCCGGCTGCTCATCGAAAGTGGCTCCCTGGCAGCCGATCCCGGCAAGGCCATCGAGGGGACCGCCTACTCGGATGTCAACGCGATGCTCGTGAACCCGGGCCGGTCCATCTACACCGCCAATCAGCAGGGTCAGACGCTGCCCATCGGCGACCAGGAGAAGGACGTGGTGTCCGGCAAGCTGCTGCTGTCGCTGCGCACCGCCGACCACCAACGTGTGCTTGCCGTGCACCTCAACACCGGAAGCTCGCTACTGATATCCAAGAGCCTGGCGCCCACCGGCAAGGTGCTGAAACGGCTGGGTACCGTGCTGCTCATCGTGGGCGGTATCGGCGTGGCGATCGCCGCGTTCGCAGGTGGAATGGTGGCCCGCGCGGGCCTGCGGCCGGTGGCCCGGCTCACCGAAGCGGCCGAACGGGTCGCCCGCACCGACGACCTGCGACCGATCCCGGTGATCGGCAGCGACGAACTCGCCCGTCTCACTGAGGCTTTCAACATGATGCTGCGCGGACTCGCCGAGTCCCGCGAGCGCCAGGCGCGCCTGGTCACCGATGCCGGCCACGAGCTGCGCACCCCGCTGACGTCATTGCGCACCAACGTCGAACTGCTGATGGCCTCCATGGCACCCGGGGCGCCGCGACTGCCCGAGCAGGAAATGGCCGAGCTGCGCACTGACGTCATCGCTCAGATCGAGGAATTGTCCACTCTGGTAGGCGATTTGGTGGACCTCACCCGCGACGAGGCAGGCGGCGTGGTCCACGAGACCGTCGATATGTCCGAGATCGTCGACCGCTCCCTCGAGCGGGTTCGGCGTCGCCGCAACGACATTGAGTTCGACATCAATGTGATCCCGTGGCAGGTGTACGGCGATGCGGCAGGGCTGCAGCGAGCGGTGCTGAACCTGCTCGACAACGCGGCCAAGTGGAGTCCGCCCAACGGGCGGGTCGGCGTGCGGTTGACCCAGACCGACCCGACGCACGCCGAGCTGGTCGTCTCCGACCACGGCCCCGGCATTCCGCCGCACGAACGCCAGCTGGTGTTCGAGCGGTTCTTCCGCTCCACGTCGGCGCGGGGCATGCCGGGCTCAGGCCTGGGGCTGGCGATCGTCAAACAGGTGGTGCTCAAACACGGTGGTGCGCTTCGGGTGGAGGACACCGTGCGCGGAGGGCAACCGCCGGGCACCTCGTTCTACGTGCTGCTGCCGGGAAGAGTGATTTCGGCGACACGGCAGTCGGATGTCGCACAACCGATGATCAGCGCGGACAATGGGTAAACGGTCGGGAACGACCGCCGGAAGTCTGGGGATGTGCCGAACGTTCTCTAAGTGCATTCTCAGCCCATCCGGGCACGCTGAAGAGCCAGCCCTTCGTTGTTGAAGGTGTCGGAATCTCGAGAAGAACTCGTAGAAAGAGCCCGTAGCGAAATGACGAATCACCCGAGATACAACCCGCCGCCGCACCAGGGCCGTCGGCCCGGCGACGACCGCACGGCGGGATATCCCGGTCCGCACGGGCACAGCGGCTACCCGCAGCAGCCCTACGACTGGCGATACGTGACACAGCAGCAACCGAAACAGCGAGTCAACAGCCGACACATCAGCAGGGCTATCGGCAGCCCTACGACCCGTACCGCGGGGCACCTCAGCAGCCGCACGCCCCGGTGCCACCGCAGGCACGGCCGGCACCGAAGCGGTCGCGGGCAGGCGCTTTGACCGCAGGCGCACTCGCCGTCGCCGTGGTTTCGGCGGGCATCGGCGGTGGCGTCGTGTTGATGGCCAAGCCCGACAACCGGAGCGGCGGCACGTCGATCACCGCGGCGCCGAGCGTTCCGGCTGCCAGCCTCCCCGCCGGGTCCGTCGAACAGGTCGCCGCCAAGGTGGTGCCCAGCGTCGTGAAGCTGGAGACCGATATGGGGCGGGCATCCGAGGAGGGGTCCGGGATCATCCTGTCCTCCGATGGTCTGATCCTGACCAATAACCACGTGGTCGAGGCCGCCAAGGAGGGATCGGACACCACGATCACCTTCGCCGACGGCCGCACCACCAAGTTCACCGTCGTCGGCACCGATCCGAGCAGTGATATCGCGGTCGTGAAGGCCGACGGCGTCTCCGATCTCACGCCGATCACGATCGGCTCCTCGGGCAACCTGAAGGTGGGCCAGGACGTGGTGGCGATCGGTTCGCCCCTCGGGCTGGAAGGCACCGTCACCACCGGCATCATCAGCGCGCTGAACCGGCCGGTGGCCGCAGGCGGCGACATCCGCAACCAGAACACCGTGCTCGACGCGATTCAGACCGACGCCGCGATCAACCCGGGTAACTCGGGCGGCGCGCTGGTCAACATGAACGGCGAACTGGTGGGCGTCAATTCGGCGATCGCCACGCTCGGCGGTGACGCGGCCGATGCGCAGGGCGGTTCGATCGGGCTGGGCTTCGCGATTCCGATCGATCAGGCCAAGCGGATTGCTGACGAACTGATCCAGAGCGGTAATGCCTCGCATGCGTCGCTGGGCGTCCAGGTCGGCAACGACGCGGCGACCCATGGCGCCAAGATCGTCGAGGTCACCGGCGGTGGCGCGGCCGCTGCGGCAGGCCTGCCGAGCGGTGTCGTGGTGACCAAGGTCGACGACCGTGTCATCGGCAGCGCCGACGCGTTGGTGGCCGCCGTGCGGTCCAAGGCGCCGGGCGAGAAGGTCACGCTGACCTACCTCGACCCGTCGGGTAAACCGCAGACGGTGCAGGTGACCCTCGGCAAGGCCCAGCAGTGACGTCGGCACCCGGCACGCCGACGTTGAGAGTGGCTGCGCCGGTGTCCGCCTCCGCATATACGGTGGCAGTCATGGAACAGCCAGGGGAGTTGGTCGGTCGGGCGCTCGTCGTCGTCGTCGACGACCGGACAGCTCACGGCGAGGAGGACCACAACGGTCCACTGGTCACTGAACTGCTCAATGAGGCGGGGTTCGTCGTCGACGGCGTCGTGGTGGTGTCCGCCGACGAGGTGGAGATCCGCAACGCGCTGAACACGGCCGTTATCGGCGGTGTTGACCTGGTGGTGTCGGTCGGCGGCACCGGGGTTACCCCCCGGGATGTGACGCCCGAGGCGACCCTGGACATCCTGGACCGTGAGCTGCTCGGTATCGCCGAGGCGCTTCGTTCGTCCGGGCTCGCGGCGGGCATCGTCGACGCCGGCGTCTCTCGCGGCCTGGCCGGCATCTCTGGCAGCACGCTGGTGGTCAACATCGCCGGGTCCCGATCCGCGGTGCGCGACGGGATGGCGACGCTCAATCCGTTGGCCATCCAGATCATCGGCCAGCTATCCAGCTTGGAGATCTAATTAATTGCGGGCCCCGCGGACTTCGCAGCGCGGTGCTAGCCCCCGCGCAATGTGTGAATCGGCGTTCCTAGTGTTACGCCAGGGTGAACAGCACCCCTTACAGGAATGTGATCTTCGTCACACGGGTTGGTGCTTGTGACCTGTGCCCCAAGGCTGCCACGCGACGCAGTTAACAAGATTTTCGGCGAGGAGCTACCGCAGCTCTCAGCTGACGAGCGTGACGAGGATTCGCCTGCCGTCGACTCCGAGCACGACAAGTGGTTGCGGGACAATATTCCGCCTCATCATGATTGACCTGTGAGTTCGCGTTAAGCGCGTGAAATTGCTGGTGGGGGACAGGCGTCAGGACCTGCCATGGGTGTGCGATGCCGGCCTCCCGCTGCAGGATGGAGTTGGCGGCGTGGTAGTCGGGGTCACCGCTCGAAGCGCGTTGCGGGCGTCTCCAGCAAACTTACGCCAGTCATTGACTGGCAATCCCACACGTACCCCACGCGTTGCCGGTGCGATGCCGTCCCGTTATGTTCCTCCTGTCAACGATGAGCAAAACGTAAGAAGAGCATGTGGGATCTCTCATTTGTCACACGTGTGACTCTTGCGTCGTGTGTGGTGTAGGCGTACTCGGCACTCGCCAGCACGAAACAACTCGGTGAGCCTCCGCGGTCACCGCCGACAGAGCTAGGGAGAACATGAAGGCAATCAGTCGGGTGCTGATCGCGATGGTCGCCGCCATCGCGGCTCTTTTCGTGAGCACCGGTACCTCTAATGCAGGACTGGACAACGAGCTGAGCCTGGTTGACGGTCAGGATCGGACCCTCACGGTCCAGCAATGGGACACCAACCTCAACGGCGTCTTCCCCCTGGACCGCAACCGGCTGACTCGTGAGTGGTTCCACTCCGGTCGCGCCAAGTACAACGTCGCCGGCGCGGGCGCCGATGAGTTCGAGGGCACTTTGGAGCTCGGCTACCAGATCGGCTTCCCGTGGTCGCTGGGCGTCGGCATCAACTTCAGCTACACGACGCCGAACATCCTGCTCGACGACGCGTCGCTGTTCCCGACCTTCAACCCGCTGGGTTCGGTCATTACGCCGAACCTGTTCCCGGGTGTGTCGATCAGCGCCGACCTGGGCAACGGCCCCGGCATCCAGGAGGTCGCCACCTTCTCGGTCGATGTCGCAGGCCCGGCCGGCGGTGTCGCAGTGTCCAACGCGCACGGAACGGTGACCGGTGCCGCCGGTGGCGTGCTCCTGCGTCCGTTCGCACGTCTCATCTCGGCGACGGGTGACAGCGTCACCACGTACGGCGAGCCCTGGGACATGGCGTAATTCCCTAGCAGTTCAACAAAGAGCCCCCGGCCGAGAAGCCGGGGGCTCTTTGCGTGTGCGGGGCCTTTTACGTGTCGGACTTCTTCGCCTCGGCGGCCTCGAGGGCAGCAGCTGAAGAGCCATGCTTGCCGGAGCCGTCACCGTTCTCGGACAACAGGTCGCGGATCTGGGTGAGCAGTGTCAGCTCGGTCTCGTCTTCCTCCACCTTGCTGTCGCGTTCCTTGAGCTTCTTGTAGGGAAGCACGATGACGAAGTAGATGACCGCCGCAACGATCAGGAAGTTGATAAAGGCCGACAGCACCGCATTGAAGTCCAGGAACTGCTCGGGATCACCTCCCAGTGAGACCTTGAGGATTCCGTACTCCCTGTCACCGCCTGCACCGACCCGGTCGACAAGTGGCTGGACAACCTTCTCGGTGAACGAGGTGACCAATCCGGTGAATGCCGCGCCGATGACGACCGCGACCGCCAGATCGATGACATTGCCCCGCGAGATAAACTCCTTGAAGCCCTTCAACATGCGTGCGAACCCTTCCTGCAGTCGGTGTGCGATCTGATCAAGAGAATTGCCAGGTTAGTCGCACCGCGGCGACACAACGTCAATGAAACGTGAGCGTGACCGCCTGCATCAGCGTCGCGCCCGCGACGTCGTTGGCGGCGTGGGCGGGCAGTGCGACCAGTAGCACCCGATCACCGCCCGTGCCCGGTCCCGTCGGCTTCTCCGAGACGAGGACCACGATGGCGTCCGTCGCCACCACCATCGGAGATGCGTCTTCGTCGTCGCCCTCTGGTGCCGCCAGCACGTCCACGACATCACCCGGCCGGACGAGGTTCAACAACGCCGTGTCGGCCAGGTGCAGGGGCACGATGCGGGCATCCGGTCCCACGGCGGACTGAGCCAGCCTCGGACCGAGCAGCCGCACGTCGGTGAGCACCTCGCCACGACGGGCGGGGCCGGCCAGTGTCGATCCGACCACCTTGTCGATGGCGGACTGGGACCCGTCGGGAACCGTTGCGGCCGAGCGCGTTTCGAGACGGATGTCCGTAGCGGTCAGCTCGATGCCAGGGGCCAGGTCACGTGCGGCCACCACGATGTCGGTCTGGTCGCCGTGCGGGTCCGACCGCAACGCGGCGACTGCGGCGAGGACAACAAGGGCGGCCGCTGCCACTCGGCGGGCGGCCACGGTCCGGGTCCAGTCCGGCCGCCAGTCATGGACAAGCCGGCTCAACACCGACGGATTGAGAGATTCCCCCATGCCGCCACGCTAGGCAGCGCACAGCGCATGTGGCGTGCCCTCACGCCGGGCTGTGGATAACTTCGCGGATCAGTTGGACGCCGCAGCGGCTGGAGCCGAGCTGCCTGAGCTCGAACTCGAGCTGGAGTTCTCCGACTTGGACGAATCCGACTTCTTCTCCGACGTGCCCGAGGAGGACGACGCGGACTCGGAGCTCTTCGCGGACTCGGAGCTCTTCGCCGAGCCGTTGGACGCGCTCTTGGCGGCCTCACGGCTGTCGGTGCGGTAGAAGCCGCTGCCCTTGAACACCACGCCGACCTTGCCGAACAGCTTGCGCAGGCGCCCGTCGCACTTGGGGCACTGGCTCAGCGCGTCGTCGGTGAACGCCTGCACCACGTCGAACTTGTTGTCACACGCGGTGCACGCATAGGAATAGGTAGGCACGAAAAACCCTCCGTGATGGTCAAACTTCTTAGCACTCTACCGGCTCAAGTGCTAGAACCGCTATGTGGGCCGTGTCATTCCCGTGCTGGTCGGGCTGTTCGTGCTGGGCATCGCGGTCGCGATATGGCTGCACTTCCAGCAGGCGCCCGAGCCGCCCGCACAGCCTTCGCCGCCCCAGGCATCGCAGCCGGCGCCGAGCCCCGCCAACCAGGCGAGTCCCACATACGACACCGCCCGTGCGACGCTGGACCGGCTGCCGGTCAAGGGCTGGGACCGCAACACCGATTTTCGCCGCTACCGGTTCGGCGAGGCGTGGAGCGACGACGTCAACGTCGAGTTCGGCCACAACGGCTGCAACACCCGCGACGACATCCTGCGCCGCGACCTCGCCGACCTGGTGGTGCGCCCGTTCACCTGCTACGCGCAGAGTGGGGTGCTGCACGACCCGTACACCGGCCAAACCATCGAGTTCACCCGCAGCCCGACAACCTCTGATGCCGTCCAGATCGACCATCTGGTGTCGCTGTCGGACGCCTGGTACAAGGGTGCACGGGAGTGGGACGACCAGCGCAGGCGAGACTTCGCCAACGATCCGCGCAACCTGTTGGCGGTCGGGGCACAAGCCAACTTCGACAAGGCTTTTCGCGATGCGACCGCGTGGTTGCCACCCAACGAGGCGTTCCGCTGTGAGTTCGTCGCGAAGCAGGTCGAGGTGAAGGCGGCCTACGGGCTGTGGGTGTCCAGGAACGAAAAGCGGGCGATGAAAGACGCGCTGGCGCGCTGCTGAATTACCCCAGCTCGACGAGTCCGCGGCGCGGCGTGAGCGCGTGGGTCATCGCGACGTCGTGGGCTTCGGCCGGGACCTCGTCGACCAGTTCGTCGTCGCGGACCACCGCGATAAGCCGTGCCGCCGGGTCGGCCAACGGCAACGTCCGGTCGTAGTACCCCGCGCCGCGCCCCAGTCGCGCCCCGAGCCCGGTCGACCGCCAGCGCAGGCACCAGCACGGCGGTCGCGTCGGCCACCGCGTCGGCAGGCAGCCACGGCTCCTG
Organism: uncultured Actinomycetota bacterium; assembly: GCA_963713225.1. GTDB lineage: Bacteria > Actinomycetota > Actinomycetes > Mycobacteriales > Mycobacteriaceae > Mycobacterium. Next base: position 112,444 of record CAVQLB010000015.1, read on the forward strand.
CGGCTCGCGCAGCCCGAACGGCGCCGGGACAAGCCGGCCGGGCTCGTAGGGCCCCCACTGCATCGGCTGCGGTGTGCCGTCGGCGTCGGCGCGGGCCACGGGCAGCAGCACGCGGGTGCCGAGCCGTAACAGGGTGTCCAACAGCGCGATCGACCCTGGCTCGAAGGTGATCGGGACGTAGGCGCAGACGGTTTGCCCGCCGCCGCCGACGTCGGCCAGATGGCTGCAGAGCGCTTCGGCCTCCGCGTCGTGGGTGTGCGGTGTCACGGCGCGGCGGGCCGTCAGGATCGCCGTCCGCATCTCGGCCTTCGTCGGGGACACCACGTGTCCACGATGACATGGTGCCTACCCGGGCGATGCGTAACCCGATGGCGATAATGTGTGAACGATGACAAGGCCCGAGGTCCCGATTCCGCGCACGGCGATCGTCCCGGCCGCCGGATTGGGGACCCGCTTTCTGCCCGCCACCAAGACGGTGCCCAAGGAGTTGCTGCCCGTCGTGGATACGCCGGGCATCGAGCTCGTCGCCGCCGAGGCCGCCGAAGCGGGTGCCGAGCGGCTGGTCATCGTCACCTCCGAAGGCAAGGACGGCGTCGTCGCGCACTTCGTCGAGGACCTCGTTCTGGAGGGCACGCTGGAAGCCCGCGGCAAGTCGGCGATGCTGGAGAAGGTGCGTCGCGCGCCCGCACTGATCAAGGTCGAATCGGTGGTTCAGGCCGAACCGCTGGGCCTCGGCCACGCGGTCGGCTGCGTCGAGGCCAGCCTGGCGCCCGACGAGGACGCCGTCGCGGTACTGCTGCCCGACGACCTGGTGCTGCCGACCGGCGTGCTGGAGACGATGTCGAAGGTCCGTGCCAAGCGGGGCGGCTCCGTGCTGTGCGCCATCGAGGTGTCACCCAAGGAGATCAGCGCCTACGGCGTGTTCGACGTCGAGACCGTTCCGGACACCAACAACCCGAATGTCATGCGCGTCAAGGGCATGTTCGAGAAACCCAAGCTCGAGGACGCGCCCTCGCTGTACGCCGCGGCGGGTCGCTACGTGCTGGACCGGGCGGTCTTCGACGCGCTTCGCCGGGTGCCTCGCGGAGCGGGCGGCGAGATTCAGCTGACCGACGCCATCGCGCTGCTGATCAACGAGGGCCACCCGGTGCACGTCGTGATTCATCGCGGCTCCCGACACGACCTGGGAAATCCCGGCGGGTACCTCAAGGCTGCGGTTGACTTTGCGTTGGAGCGCGACGACTACGGGCCCGAACTGCGGCGGTGGTTGGTGGAGCGACTGGGGCTAGTCGACTGCTGAGACGACACGACGGCCCCGCAACGGAGAAAGGCGTCTTGTGCGTTCGGTGGAGGAGCAACAGTCCCGAGTGACTGCCGCAGCGGTCGCCGCGCGGCCGGTGCGAGTCGCGATCGCGGAAGCGCAGGGTCTGCTGTGCGCCGAGGAAGTGGTCACCGAGCGTCCGCTGCCCGGATTCGACCAGGCCGCGATCGACGGCTACGCCGTGCGCAGCGTCGATGTGCTCGGTGTGGGTGCACAGGATGACGCCGGCGACGGCGAAGACGGCGAACAGCAGGTCAGTCTGCCCGTGATGGGCACGATCGAGGCGGGCACCCGAACCCCGAGCCGGCTGCAGCCACGACAGGCCGCACGCGTGCAGACCGGTGCGCCGATGCCGACCCTCGCTGACGCGGTGCTGCCGTTGCGGTGGACCGACGGCGGGGAGTCCAGGGTGCGGGTGTTGCGGCCGGTGCGCTCGGGCGCTTACGTCCGTCGCACCGGTGACGATGTGCAGCCCGGCGATGTCGCGGTGCGGGCGGGCACGATCATCGGCGCGGCGCAGGTCGGTCTGCTGGCCGCGGTGGGGCGCGAACGCGTGCTGGTCCACCCGCGGCCGCGGCTGTCGGTGATGTGTGTCGGCGGTGAGCTCGTTGACATTTCGCGCACGCCCGGCAACGGCCAGGTCTACGACGTCAACTCCTATGCGCTTGCGGCCGCGGGCCGCGACGCGGGCGCCGAAGTGAATCGCGTCGGCATCATCGACACCGACCCCAAGGAACTGCGGGACGTGGTCGAGGGCCAGTTGAATCGCGCCGAGGTCATCGTGATCGCAGGCGCCGTCGGCGGGTCCGCCGCTGAAGGCGTCCGCTCCGTCCTTGCCGAACTGGGCGAGATGGAGGTGACGCGCATCGCGATGCACCCGGGTTCGGTCCAGGGCTTCGGCCAGCTCGGGGCGGAGGGCGTGCCGGTGTTCCTGCTGCCCGCCAATCCGGTCAGCGCACTGGTCGTGTTCGAGGTGATGGTGCGGCCGCTGATCCGGCTGTCCCTCGGTAAGCGGGCGCCGATGCGTCGGGTGGTGCAGGCCCGCGCGTTGTCTCCGATCACGTCGGTGGCCGGCCGCAAGGGGTATCTGCGCGGACAGCTGATGCGCGACCAGGACACCGGCGAGTATCTGGTCCAGGCGCTCGGCGGCGCGCCGGGCGCGTCGTCGCATCTGCTGGCGACGTTGGCCGAAGCGAACTGTCTGGTGATGGTTCCCGGCGAGGCCGAAGAGATCCGCACCGGCGAGATCGTCGACGTCGCCTTCCTGGCCCAGCGCGGCTAAGAGACGAGTCGGTGAGTCCGTCGTGAACTGGTGGCGTTCGACTTCATCCGCCCACCCCGGCTGGCCGCTGTCCGCCGGTCCGTTGCGGGTGCCGGGCGGTGTCGTCGAGCTGCGTCCGGTGCGGCTGCGTGACGCCGCCCAGTGGAGCCGGATCAGGCTGGCCGACCGCGCGCATCTCGAGCCGTGGGAGCCGAGCACCGAATTGGATTGGGAAGTGCGGCATACGATTTCGCAGTGGCCGTCGGTGTGTTCGGGCTTGCGTTCGGAGGCCCGCAAGGGTCGCATGCTGCCGTACGTGATCGAAGTCGACGGCGAGTTCAGCGGTCAGCTGACGATCGGGAACGTCACCCATGGGGCATTGCGGTCGGCGTGGATCGGCTACTGGGTGGCGACGTCGGCCACCGGCGGAGGAGTGGCGACGGCGGCGCTGGCACTCGGCATGGACCACGCCTTCGGTCCGGTCAGGCTGCATCGCCTCGAGGCCACGGTGCGTCCGGAGAACGCCGCGAGCCGCGCGGTGCTCGCCAAGGTGAGGTTCCGCGAGGAGGGCCTGCTGAAGCGCTATCTGGACGTCGACGGCGCCTGGCGCGACCACCTCTTGGTGGGCATCACGGTCGAGGAGATCAGCGGTTCGGTCAGCTCGCTGCTGGTCCGCGACGGCCACGCCAGCTGGGCCTGACTTTCAGGTCACCGCGTCTTCGGGCATCCGCGGGCGACGAGTGCCGCGCCGACGCGGTTGAGAATGACCCGTGGCGCGTTGTGCACCATGCCGCTCGTCACTCTGATATCGGCCCAGCCGAGTTCGGGTAGCCGCGTGTAGCGCTCAACGTCCCAGCGTCGCTGCTTGGGATTTGTCCAGTGATGCGCGCCCTCGAAGTCCACACCAACCAGGAACTCGCGCCATCCCATATCGATGACGGCGATGACGACGCCGTACTCATCGAGGACAGGTATCTGTGTTTCCGGTGGCGGGAATCCGGCTCGAACGAGCAGCAGCCGAGTCAGCGATTCATAGGGAGACTCGGCGCCACCGTCAACCAGCTTCAGCGTCTGCCGAAGTTGTGTCAGGCCGCGCACACCAGGATGCATCTCGGCGACTGCTTCGATGTCGGTGACGTTGACGTCGGTGGCGTTCATCAGTGCATCGATGCGCTGAACACCTGATTCCAGGCCCACGCGCCTGCCGATGTCGAAGGCCGTGCGAGCCGCCGTCGTCACGCACATCCCGTCGACACGCTTAGTCTCGCCGCTCCCGACGTCATCGGTATTCACGAACACCATCGGCGGTTGGCGCCTGTTTGTGTGGATCAATTCGGCGGGAAGGCCCGGCTCGATCCACTTGGCGCCCAACGTCGCCGCGGCCGACATTCCGGCGAGCACACCGCGTCGGCGCGACCACAGCCACGCTGCCCGCGATCGCTGGACTGCCGACAGCTCGACACCCCGCGGTACGTGCACGCCCGGATAGACCGGTATGTATAGCCGACGCAACTCCCGAACCGACAACATTCCGGCTTCGACGGCTTCCCAGCCTCGACACGGCCAGTCCAATTCCTCCCCCATGGACGGAGCCTGCCAACGGCCTCCGACATCACCGCCGGCTGTGCCGATTTGGACACAATTGCGGCATTTCGCGTACGACACCGCACAGTCGAGGGCCGCTCGCCACTTAAGAGGTGTGTGGCAAATGTGACAAATGTGACTGTTGGTGCTTGTCAGACATGAATTACAGGTGTGTAATTGTCCACGGCGCGTCATCCATGGATGCGCAGGTCACGGACCTAGCCTGATGGGGAAAGGAGCAGGCGTCATGCCAAGCATCCCCCAATCCCTCCTATGGATCTCTCTTGTCGTGCTCTGGCTCTTCGTGCTGGTCCCGATGTTGATCAGCAAGCGCGATGCCGTGCGACGCACGAGCGACGTGGCACTGGCGACGCGGGTTCTCAACAGCGAGAACAGCGGCCGACGGCTCAAACGCGGGGGACCGGCGTCCGGCCACCGCAGCGATCCGGACTGGCGGCCGTCCGAAGACGACCTCGACGAAGAGCTCGACGAGGACGCCGACTATGAGGACGCCGAGGACGAGGACGACGTGGCGCCGCAGCGGTCGGTGGTGGTGGCCGCTGCCGTCATCGAAGACACCGAACCCGACTACCTCGATGTCGACGTCATCGACGAGGCTTCGACCGCGTTGCCGGTCGGCGAATCGGACGCAGGCGAGGCCGAGGCCGACGACGAATTCGAGGAAACCGGCGAGCTGACACTGGATCTCGAAGATCCCGAAGAACCCGAAGAGAACCTTGACACCGCCGTGTACGAGGTCGAGAACGACGAGTACGAAGACCGGCCTGCGGGCACCGCCGACGGCTACGAGTATGTCGACGACTCCTCGGGCCTGGAGGCGCCGGCCGACGGCGATCTGCGGGTGGCCGACTCGCTGACAGCGGCGCGGCGACGCCGGTACGACTCGACGAAGGCCGCGGCGGTCAGCGCCCGCAAGTACAAGTTCCGCAAGCGGATGTTGGCGTTGATGACGCTGATCCTGGTGGCGTCGGCGGCGACCGCGTACTTCGTGGAGCCGTCGGCGTGGTGGGTCTGCGGCAGCTTCGGCGCGGTGACGCTGATGTACCTGGGCTATCTCCGCCGCCAGACGCGTATCGAGGAACGGGTGCGTCGGCGCCGTATGCAGCGGATGGCGCGTTCGCGACTCGGGGTGGAGAACACCGACGACCGCGAGTTCGACCTGGTCCCGTCGCGGTTGCGCAGGCCGGGCGCGGTGGTATTGGAGATCGACGACGAGGACCCGGAGTTCGAGCACCTCGACTATGCGCCGTCGGCCCGTCACTATGACCTGCCGAGGGCAGCGGGACAGTAGTTCGCCACCGCATCGGCCGGTTTCTGCGGCCGCTCGTTGACTGGTAGCCTGTGCTACCGACCAGGGGCTATGGCGCAGTTGGTAGCGCGACTCGTTCGCATCGAGTAGGTCAGGGGTTCGAATCCCCTTAGCTCCACCAGATTTCAGCAGGTCAGCGGGTTGGCGCAGGTCGCCCCGGAGGCAACGTCTCGACCTTCGAGGGCGGACATGCCACCGGCGGCAGACCCCGGCAGTGCCGGCACTGCGTCGCTCTCTCAACGATTTATCGATCGCGCGATGACACCCGCAGCGAACACCTACAGTCGAGAGGCCCACCATCTAACGCAGGCGGGCAACCGCGGCTGAGTTGCCGAGCGCGTCGTCATAGGGAGCCGAACTGTGAGTCAATGGCTGGTGAGCAACCTTCCGTCGTGGTTGCTACTGCTGGGAACCGTCATTGTCGTCGCAGGCGGAGCAGTGCTCATTCAAATATTCGTGCGCCGTAAGTTCACCAACCTCAAGGGTGAAGAACACAACGATGTCATCAAGTTCGCCTTCGGGGTGATCGGCTTCGTGTTCGCGTTCTTCGTTGGTTTCGTCGTATCCGCAATGTGGGGACAGATCGGCGATGCGGACGGGAGAGCGCGGACCGAAGGAGCGGCGGGTGTGCAGCTGGCCATGGACGCCAGGGTGTTCGACCAGCCTGAAAGCGAGCGGATTCGGAAGGCTCTGCTCGAATACGAGCAGGCGGCGTTAGTCGAGTGGAACGAAGCCGCCAAGGGCGGCTCCTACCCTGAGGCTGACGGCGCTTTGGTGCGACTCTATTCCGTTTATGAACAAGTCCAAGCGCGCACTGACGCGCAAAAGACGCTACTCGGAACCTCTTTCAGCAATCTCGACAGCCTCAGCCAGGCCCGCACGCAGCGGGTACTGCAAGCGCGCACGGATGTCGGCCCACCTTGGTCACTGTGGGCCGTCATTTGGCTGACCGGCGGCCTTCTTCTGGCCTGCGCCATCATTTATGGCGTCGAGAAGCCCTCCACCCACTACACGATGGTTGCGATCCTGGGCGTGTTGGTGGCTGTGACCATATTTTTAGTTTTGGAACTGTCGCACCCATTTAATGGCGAAATCGGAACGTCCCCGGAACCACTGCGACAGGTCATCCGGCTGTCGTCTTGATAGCCAGAGGTCGGGCGCGACCTTCTCACGGGTGGGTGACCAGATACGTCTCGTTACTCAGTCCGGCAGTGAGTTCCTTGACGTCGAAGGGCCGGTCGATGCGTGCGCGGAACTTCTCGCGGTCAACGAGGAGGCTGACCTCGGCGGTTTGGCGGGCGAACAGCCGCGCGATGCGCGGGTAGAGCCACCGCATGACGGCCCGCTCTGCCGGAGTGCACCGTGATGCGCAGTAGCCGACGTGCCCCACCTCGTCGGTGAGAATGTCGCTGTAGAGCAACTCGATTCGTTCGGCTACCTCGGGTTCGTCGGCGAACAGTTCGATACCGATGCGGCGCAGTTCGTCGAACAACACGCAGCCCGCCATCTCCGCGGCGCCCACGAACAGGAACCCGAGCCGCTCCGGCATGAACACGCCTGTCTTGACGAACTGGCGCATGACGAATGGCGGAGGGACCACCTGAAACGTCAGGTCGAAAACGTCCAAAACGTATGCAAGCAAACGGGTGTGGTAGTGCTCTTCGAGTTCGAGGTAGACCCGCTCCGGTGGGAGATCCGCGTCGCTGTTGCGCCCGTAGGTCTCCCCGAGGCCGACGCCGAACCGTTCTGCCTGGTTCAGCTTGGCGGTGGCCAGCAGGAACAGCATCTTCCTGTCCAACCCCGGCTCGGGTCGGCGGCGGCGCAGGTTCCGCAGGAAGGTCGGCCGGTCGGCGGGGTACTTCGATCGGACGGGGTTGCGCTCAAGACTGTCGAAGAACTCCTCGCGATTCGCCAGGCGTCGATTCAGCAGATCGGCCTCGCCGTCGCGCCGAATCAAGAAGTCTCGGTATCCGTCAATCCCAGTGCTGTTCATCGTGATTCGACTCCTTTGACAATGGTTGTGACATAACGACTCAACAGGGCGTCCGCCGACGCCGAGTCTTGGGCGCCGGTGGCCAGCAGCGCGAACAGTCCCGTCATGAAGAACACCGCCAGTTCACTGGCATCGGCCTCCGACGAGACCTGCCCCGCGTCTTGCGCATCGGTGATGGCCGCAATCACGAACTCCGCCAGCGGATGCTCCGTGAGTTCGTCCTCGACCGGTCGAGTCGAAGAAAAGTGCAACCCCAACATGTCCCGGAACACCACGGGGCCCAACCGACGTTCGGCTGCAGCGACATGCCGAACGAGCAGCGAGAGGACCGACGTCAGGTCATCGGTTTCGCGCTGGGCACCGTCGAGTTCGGCGACGATCCTCGCCTCTTCATTTCGTTCCAATTCGGCCAGCACGTGTTCCTTGGTCGGGAAGTGGAAGTAGAACGTCCCCCGTACCACCCCGGCCGCGGTGGCGATGGCACTGACGTCAGCGCCCGCAAGTCCGGATCGGTCGATCTCTGCCACTGCGGCGTCGAACAGGCGCGCCCGCGTTTCCAGCCGTCGGACTTCTCTGACCGACGGCCGAGCCTCGGTGATGGCGGTCGGCGGACGCATGACGGGAAGGTACCGCTACTCGCTGGCACCCGTCAATGACGGGCGTCAATAAGAGAGGGTTGCTCCGCATTCACGGGTTGAGGGCAGCGATAAGCCCGCGAATACGGCTACGATGCCGATGTGTCGATGATCCGGGTACGCGACGCCGCCGACCTGTTGGGCGTCAGCGACGACACCGTACGGCGGTGGATCGACGACGGCACGCTGCCCGCCGACCAAGACAAGTCAGGCCGCAAGGTGATCCCGGGTGAAGCACTGGCCCGGTTCGCCGTCGAGAATTCCGGAGCCGCACCCAAGGACCCGCTGAGCATTGCCAGCTCAGCGCGCAACCGCTTCACCGGCTTGGTCACCAAGGTCGTCGCCGATGGCGTGATGGCACAGGTCGAGATGAAGTGCGGACCGTTCACAGTCGTATCGCTGATGAGCTCGGACGCGGCGCGTGACTTGAAGTTGGCAGCCCGGCAGTCTCGCCGTGGCGGTCGTCAAAGCAACGACCGTGATCGTCGAAACCCCTGGAGGACAGTCGTGAAACACGCAATCCGAATCGCGGCGGCGGCGGCCCTCCTGCTCGGAGTGGTCACTGGGTGCGGGTCGTCGGACGAGGCGTCTTCACCTTCCTCGACGAGCGGCACCGAGGGTGGAAAGCTCATCGTCTTCGCTGCGGCGTCGCTGAAGAAATCTTTCACCGAGATCGGCGAACAGTTCAAAACCGACAATCCCGGTACCGACATCGAGTTCTCCTTCGCCGGCTCGTCCGATCTGGTCACCCAGTTGACGCAGGGCGCTCCGGCCGACGTGTTCGCCTCCGCCGACACCAAGAGCATGGACAAGGCCGCCCAGGCAGATCTGCTGGCCGGTGACCCCGTCAACTTCGCCTCCAACACGCTGACGATCGTTACTGCTCCCGGCAATCCAAAGAAGGTTGCGTCGTTCCGCGACTTGACTCAGGCGGGATTGTCGGTCGTCGTGTGCGCTCCGCAGGTGCCCTGCGGCTCGGCCACTGAGAAGGTCGAAAAGGCCACCGGCGTGCAACTGAACCCGGTCAGCGAGGAGTCCCAAGTGACCGACGTACTGAACAAGGTGACCACCGGGGAGGCCGACGCAGGGCTCGTCTACGTCACCGACGCGCAGGGCGCCGGTGACAAGGTGGCGGCAGTGCCGTTCCCCGAGTCGGCCGATGCGGTCAATACCTATCCGATCGCTGCTCTCGAGCAATCCAAGGACCAGGAGCTCGCGGGCAAATTCGTCGATGCCGTCACCGGCGATGCGGGCCAAAAGGTGTTGGGCGCCGCCGGCTTCGCCAAGCCCTAACTCGGGTCGCGCTGGCATAGCCAAGCGCGAGTCATTTCAGCCGCGAATGTCGCACAAGTGGCACATGGCAACCGAAACCGTCACAGGTTGACGGCAACGTTAAAAAGCGCACGGACCGAATTGCGCTGAGAGCCAGACAAACTCGGCTTCGCAGACACGACGTCAATCTACTGGAACTACCTTGCCCAGAGCGCGTGAATTTGTCGTCCGCCCACCCCATTGACCAATTATTGTTATTTTTAGATAATAGCCAGCGCGCCCCAGGTAGCGGCCCCGCTCGCTGTTCGACTCGTCGGCACAGATCTCGGGTGATCTCAACAAGGTGGGCGAACAGTCGTCGGCGCTGATCGAAGACACCGGGCCGCTTCTCGATTCGCAGGCACAGACAACAGACTCACTGCGGACGTGGGCGACAAGCCTGGCCGGGATCACCGGTCAGGTGGTGGCGAACGATCCGCAGGTACGCACACTGCTGCAGGAGGGACCTGGCGCGGCCAACGAAGTGTCGCGACTGCTGGATCAGGTGAAGCCGACGTTGCCGATATTGCTGGCGAACCTCACCACCGTCGGCCAGGTTGCGGTGACCTGCCACCCGTCGCTGGAGCAGGTTCTGGTGTTGCTGCCGTCGTTTGTGGGTGACGTACTCGCCTCGGCTCCTGAGAACAACCCGACCGGCATCCCCCTTGGCGACTTCAGGGTGCAGCTCGGCGACGGGCTGCCGTGCACTGTCGGCTTCCTGCCGCCGTCGCAGTGGCGGTCCCCGGCAGCCTTGGACACGCCCGATACGCCGGATGGCTTGTATTGCAAGCTGCCACAGGATTCGCCGGTCATTGTGCGCGGGGCGCGCAACTCGCCGTGCATGGGTGTGCCCGGCAAGCGCGCGCCGACGGTCCAGGAGTGCTACAGCGACAAGCCCTACACGCCGCTGGCGATGCGGCAGGCGGAAACACCTCCAGCGCCACCGCCAGTTGAGGCGTTCCCTCCGATGGATACCGGGGGTGCTGTGGCCGCGACGCCAAGTTCGTTCGGCGGCAATGAATCCGGGCCCGGTCCGTCGGTGGCGGTCGCGCATTACGATCCGCAGACCGGGCAATACGCGGCACCCGGTGGTCAGTTCTTTCGCCAGGAAGATCTCGTGGATCCCGCCAAGTCGTGGCAGGACCTGATCTACATGAGCGGCAGTTGGAGAGTTCGCCGCACCGTGGACAACTGGGAACCGTGCATCGACGGCACCGCGACGACGGGGGAGCAGACCTTCACGTTCTGGAAGGGCTACCCGGAGGCCTTTCCGCTCAAGGGCTGGGACATCACGAAGGGTCCGAGCGGGGCGTGCGGACGGAATAAGCAGCTCGGTGTCCAGCTGCCCTCCACGCTGACCCCGGTCACGTGACCGGGATTTCGGCGTGGCTGGTTGCGCGCAGCGCAACCCAGCACGCCGAAATCGCTCGTTAGGCAGGGTTGAACGCCCCGCAGGGAATGGTGAGCGGTAGGTCGACCGAGCTCAGCAGACCCGGCTGTGCGTCAACGACATACGGCACCGCGTTCACGACGCGCATCGCGGTAACGACCATCGCTCCCGCCCCGGATGTCATGCCCTCGATCCCGGCCTTCTTGCGGTCTCGAAGCGTCGCGTCGAGTGTGCAGTCGATGTCTGGTGTGCCGGTGATCACCACACGATAGCCAAGCGCGTTCGGAAGCGTCGGCCAGTCGGGTGCGACGTCGGGCGCCAGCCGGGTGACGTGTTCGATGACGATGGCCTCGCGTCCGTCGACAATGCCGATCGCCTGCATCCGCAGTGCGCCACAGGTTCCGGCCTCGACGGTCCCCATCGCGACCTCTAGTGTCCGGTTTGTCACCGCGCGATCGAACGTCTCGCGCACTTCCTGGACCTCGACGCCGAGTGCGTCGGCGACCATTCGTATTTGTCCCTGCCACTCGCCGGCGATCGCGCCCGGGAAACTGATCCACGGCTGGTAGTCGAGGGGACGTCCGAATCCCAACGCGTCACTCATGATGTCGGGGACGCCGTAGTCGTCATACAGGCCGATCTCGTAGGCGTGGATCTTCTCGATCTGGGACGACTGCGTGGTCAGGACCAGGGGCAGGTAGTCGGCGGCGAACCCCGGTTCGATGCCGGACGCATACAGCGACACCTGTCCTTCCTTCGCGGCGACCGCCAGTTGATCGCGCCATTCGGCGGGCTCGTAGGCATGCGGGTTGACCAGTCGGGTGGTGCTCGTCGTCACCACGTTGATACCTGCGCTGAGCAGCTTCACGTAGTCGGGGATCGCCAGTGCATCACGCTCGGGACCGCTGGCCGCGTAGATGACGCAGTCGGGTTTGAGGGCGATCAGCGCGTCCGCGTCGTTGGTGGTAGCCAGGCCGATGTGCTCGCCGTTGGCGAGTTCACCGGCGTCCTTGCCGACTTTGTCCTCCGAATGGACCCATACCCCGACAAGGTCCAGATTGGGCCGCTGGTGAATAGCACGGATCGCGATCGATCCGATGCCGCCCGTCGACCACACCACCACGCGGTGCCGACCTGCTGTCATGTCTCCTCCTAGATGATTGAAAGTGTCACTCGTAGAACGGTCCCGGCTTGCCTGCCCGGTCCAGGTCGCCGTACGGGTCGTACACCTTCACGGTGGGATAGGGCCACTGGTCGTAGGCCGGCTGCGGGTCACCGCCGATCCGCAGCAGGCTGAACACGCCGATCGGCAGAAGGACGGCGCCCAGCAGTACGACCGTCGCCATCACCGTCAGCCGCGTCGTCGTGATCCGTGCGCCCAGCCCGGGAACCGATTGCGCGATCTTGGTCAGGACTGCGGGGCGGCCACTGTCGTCGCGCACACACAGCAGCGCCACGATCGCAAACAGCACGCTGTCGTAGACCACCATGTACAGCGGGAGCTGCCTGCCGAAGAGATGCAGCACCGGGCCCGTCGCCTCCGTGTAGACGAATAGGCCGACCTTCAGCCACATGAACTGCATGAGCGCGTTCAGCGGAAGTCCCGCAACGAATCCGGTGACGAAGACGGCCACAAGTCGATGCCGATCGAGCCAGCTGTTGGGACGGATGCGCGGCTCGACGAAGCGTCGGTGAAGGGAGAGCAGACCGAGGCCGGTCAGCACGTAGTAGCTCGCGTATCCGCCGAGAAACGACAGCGTCGGTTCCAGAAGTGGTGAGGCGTTGAAGTACGGCCAGGACAGCGGGAAGTGCGCGACCCGGGGATCGAAGACGGCGAAGGTCGCCCAGTTCGCCAGCGGGTCGAGCGCTCCGGCGAAGAAGGCGGCGATACCGACGATCAACAGCCAGTGCGGGCTGCGTTGGCGGATCGACTGCCACGCCAGGTACCCGAAGAAGGCGACGGTCAGCACCGCCGACGTGACGCTGGTGACCAGCGGCCAGTTCGTCACGCCCAGAAACGGTGGATACGGCGCCGCGCCAGGGTCGGGGTTGGTGGTCCGGGGATCGCCGTGCAAGCCGGTCTGCATGTTCGTCAAGGCGAAGACCGCGAAGACGAGCAGTGCGACGCCGAACACCGCCCAGCCGATCCAGGTGGCTGTCCGCGACGGGTCGTGGCGTGGCGTTGCGACCGGCCGATCATCGGCGGCGCTGAGGTTGGCCACGTCGCATCCCTCGGATTGACCTAACGTTTGATCCGAAAGCTAACAGCGCAGATGGGCCGGGGTCAATGGGAACAAAGATTAGGTTATAGTCCGCAATAGATGTTCACGATCCGGTTCGACATGCGCGCGCCCGCGTTCGGCGCGCCGACGAGCGAGTTGTACGCCGCGGCCATCGACATGTGTGCCTGGGCGGAGACCCGCGGGGCGATCGTGGCGGTGTTGTCGGAGCATCACGGAGCCGAAGACGGCCATCTGCCCTCGCCACTCCTGCTGGCATCGGCAATCGCGGCCCGAACCGATCGGCTGGCGATCATGCTGGCCGCGGTCGTGCTGCCGTTCTGCGATCCGGTCCGCCTCGCCGAGGATATGAGCGTGCTGGACAACATCAGCAACGGGCGCGTGTCGTACGCGTTCGGCATCGGCCACCGACCCGAGGAGTACGAGCACTTCGGCGTCGACATGAGGCGACGGGGTCGGCTGGCCGACGAAAAGCTGACGCAGCTGCGGCAGCTGCTGATGGGCGAGCCGGTGGTCTCCGAGGGTCGACGCATCCACGTCACGCCGGCGTGCACGTCTGCAGGCGGCCCGTTCATCATGCTGGCCGGCGGCAGCCGAGCCGCGGTCAGGCGCGCGGCGAGGCACGGGCTGGGCCTCGTCCTGCAGACGAACCAGGCGGGACTGAAGGAGTTGTACGAGAACGAATGTCGCGCGCACGGGCACGAGCCCGGCTTCGTCCAGCTTCCCGCCGATAACGCTCCTACGGCGGTGTTCGTCGCCGACGACGTGGACAAGGCATGGGATGAGCTGGGCCCGCACCTGCTGCACGACGCGGTGACCGCCGCGGGCTACCGGCATGGCGACGAGGGGGTGGCCAGCATCTCCCGCGCCGAGGACGTGGACGGGCTGCGCGCCGCGAACGGCCCGTACCGCGTCTTCACCGCCGATGAAGCGGCCGACTACATGCGCGGCGGGCAGGCTTTGCCGCTTGCGCCGCTCTGCGGTGGGTTGCCACCGGAGTTGGCGTGGCCCTACCTCGAGCGTGCTGCCGAGGCCGCAGCACGGGCAGGCTGATCGAAGGAGAATCATGGCGGGACGTCCGAATCGCGTTGTGGTGTGGTCGACGGGTGGTGTCGGCTCCATCGCCGTCGACGCCGTACATCGCCGCCCGGACCTCGAGCTCGTCGGCGTGTGGGTGCATTCGCCGGAGAAGGTGGGCCGCGACGCCGGTGAGCTTGCCGGCGGTGGACCGATCGGTATCGCTGCGACCAACGACGCCGACGCGTTGATCGCTCTGCGGCCGGACTGTGTGGTGTACGCGGCCAGCGGACCGGAACGCGACGCCGGTGCCGTGCCGGACTACCTTCGGCTGCTCGACGCCGGAATCAACGTGGTGTCAACGACATCGACCAGTTTGGTGTATCCGCCCGCGTTCTATTCGCCCGAATGGCGCGACCAGCTCGAGGCGGCCGCCAAGTCCGGAAACGCCTCGTTGTATGCGTCCGGCATCTTTCCGGGGTTCGGCTCGGACCAACTCGCGCTTCTGTTGGCGACCCAGTCCAAGACGATCCGTTGCGTCAAGGTGACCGAGATCGCGCTGAACGACCATTACCCGGTGGCCGACATCATGATGAACGGCATGGGGTTCGGGCATCCGCTCGATTTCGAACCGATGTTGAAGACCCCCGGATTCATCGAGATGACCTGGAAGCCATCGATTTACCTGATCGCCGACGGGCTGGGTGTCGAGGTCGAGGAGGTCCGTGGCCAGCTTGACCGGCGGTTGACCGACCGGGATATCGAGGTCGCATTCGGGACCATCAAGGCGGGGACGTGCGGCGCCGTCAGCACCAGGGCCGCGGGCGTGGTCAACGGCCGGGAAGCCATCGTGCTCGAGCACATCATCCGGATGTCCCGCGATGTCGCGCCCGACTGGTTGGCATCGGAGTTCGACGCCACCTACCGCGTTGACATCGAGGGTGTGCCCGATATCCACTGCGCGATGAACCTTGGCGACGCCGAGGGACACGGGGCGGGCCGCGCTGCGATGGCCGCCACGGCCA
The DNA here is from genome assembly GCA_963713225.1 of uncultured Actinomycetota bacterium. Classification (GTDB taxonomy): domain Bacteria; phylum Actinomycetota; class Actinomycetes; order Mycobacteriales; family Mycobacteriaceae; genus Mycobacterium. The sequence goes on from CAVQLB010000015.1 coordinate 127,551, forward strand.
TGCGCGTCGTGAACGCGATTCCGTTCGTGATCGACGCGCCCGCCGGCCTGCTCAGCTCGCTGGACATGCCGAACACCTTGCCTCGACACGCATTCGACTGATCCGTGCGGGTATCCAGGGACCTGGTCTTCGCGGCCGTCGCCGACGAGCGACGCCGGATCGCGACACTGGTCGACGAGCTCGACGACGCCCAGTTGGCGACGGAGAGCTTGTGCGCGGGATGGGACGTCAAGACGGTCGCGGCCCACCTGGTCAGCGTGTTCGCCGACGGCTTCTGGGTGTTCCAATGGACGGCCCTCCGAAACGGCGGCATCCACCGAGCCATCGACGCATTGGCGAGGCGGCGGGCGCAACTGCCTGCGGCGCAGCTCGCCGCGTCGCTGCGTCGGGGCGCCGACCGCGAGCTGAGCCCTCCGATCACCGGGCCGTTGTCGGGACTGGCCGACGTCCTGGTCCACGGCGGAGACATCCGGATCCCGCTCGGACTGCCCTTCGCTCCCGACCCGCAACGCGCTGCCTTAGCGCTCGATTTTTTGACGGGACGGCGCGCGTTGGGCTTCGTCCCGCGCAGGCGACTGCGAGGGCTGTGCCTGCAGGCCAGCGATACCGACCGGTCGTGGGGCGAGGGCGCCGAGGTCCGAGGTCCGGTGGGCGCGCTGATGATGGCCGCATGTGGCCGAGTCGCCTTGGTGCACTTGCTCGACGGGCCAGGCGTGCCGATGCTCCGAGATCGGTTGACAGCCTTCCGCGACCAGCCGTAGCGTAACCGGAACAATAATTAGGGTGAAGGAGGCGCCATGTACATGCTGCGCTTCGACATGCGCGCGCCTGCGATGGGAGCGCCCACCGTGGAGCTATATGCCGCCGCGCCCGAGATGTGCGCGTGGGCGGAGAACCACGGCGGGCTCGCCGCGGTGGTGTGCGAGCACCACGGCGCCGAGGACGGCTACCTACCGTCGCCCCTGCTCCTGGCTTCCGCCATCGCGGCGCGCACGGAGCGGCTGGCACTGAGCCTGATCCTGCTGCTGCCGTTCTACGATGCCGTTCGACTTGCCGAGGACATGGCGGTCCTCGACATCATCAGCAAGGGCAGGGCCTCCTACATCCTTGCGCTCGGATATCGGCCGGAGGAGTTCGAACACTTCGGTGTGGACATGCGCACGCGTGGCCGTCTCGTCGACGAGAAGCTGGCCCTGCTGCGTGAACTGTTGTCGGGCGAGGCGATCTTCGAGGGCCGCCGCATCAACACCACCCCGCCGCCGCACACCGCAGGTGGGCCGATGCTGATGTGGGGCGGCGGCACGGTGGCCGCGGCACGCCGTGCCGGACGCTACGGGCTGGGCATGCTTGGGAACGCGAATGTGCCTGGCATGCAAGAGGCTTACGAAGCTGCCTGCCACGAGCACGGGCACGAGCCGGGGCCGGTGTTCTTGCCCGATCGTGACACCCCGTCGGTGATCTTCGTCGCCGACGACGTCGACAAGGCGTGGGACGAAATCGGCAAGTACCTTCTGCACGACGTGCAGACCTATGCGGCGTGGAATCCTGGCGACGAGACCACCGCAGGGTTCTCCCACGTGGACACCGTCGACGAACTCCGCGCGGCGGGGCAGTCGCATCGGATCTACAGCGTGGCCGAGGCCGTCGAACGCGTGCGCGCGGGCGAGATCATCAACCTCTCGCCACTGTGCGGTGGGGTCCCCCCGGATATCGCGTGGCCCTACCTGAAACGTGTCGGCGAGGTCGTCATACCCGAGGCAGCCAAGTGACGGGTGCCAGTGCAGTCGAGGTGTATTACGACCCTTACGACTTCGCGATCGATGACGATCCTTACCCGACGTGGAAGCGACTCCGCGACGAGGCTCCGCTGTACCACAACGAGAAGTACAACTTCTATGCGTTGAGCAGATACGACGACGTGGCACGCGAACTGCCGAACTGGGAGAGCTACCGGTCGGGGCGCGGCACCACGATGGATATCATCCTGAGTGGAATGGAGGTTCCGCCCGGGCTCATCCTATTCGAGGACCCGCCGATACACGACCTCCACCGCCGCTTGCTCTCAAGGGTTTTCACGCCACGACGCATGGAGGCCATCGAGCCTCTGACGCGCGAGTATTGCGTCCGCGCCCTCGACTCTTTGGCTGGGTCGGACCGGTTCGATTTCATCGGTGACATCGGCGCGATGATCCCGATGCGCACAATCGGCTACCTGCTGGGCATACCGGAACAGAACCAGGAGACGATCCGCGACAGCTCGAACGACTCCATCACGCTGAAGGACGGCGAGTTCGGTGGAGTTCGCGAGGATCTTTTCGAGAACAGCTACCAGGTGTTCGCCGAGTACATCGACTGGCGGGCCGACCATCCGTCCGATGACCTGATGACCCAGTTGCTCAACGCGGAGGTGGAGGAGAACGGCGTATCACGCCGGCTGACCCGCACCGAAGTGCTGATGTACACCAGCACGGTCGCCGGAGCGGGCAATGAAACCACGACGCGTCTGATCGGCTTCGCCGGTCAACTGCTCGCCGAACATCCCGATCAACGTCGAGAGTTGGCGGACGACTTGTCGTTGATCCCGCGCGCGATCGAAGAAGTGCTGCGCTACGAGGCGCCGTCACCCGTGCAGGCCCGATACGTCGCCCGCGACGTCGAGTGCCGCGGGCAGACGATTCCCGAGGGTTCAATAATGCTGATACTCAACGGTTCTGCCAACCGCGACGAGCGGCACTTCCCGGACGCCGACCGATTCGACATCCACCGCAGTGGTGCGCATCTGTCCTTCGGCCAGGGGCTGCACTTCTGCCTCGGCTCGGCTCTGGCCCGGATGCAGGCGCGGGTCGTGCTCGAGGAAGTGCTGAAGCGGTGGCCCGACTGGGAAGTCGACTACGCCAATGCCGCCAAGGCACATACCGCGAGCGTCCGAGGCTGGGCGAAGCTGCCCGTCACGCTCGGCTAGCCGGGTTCGACCACTCCACGCAGCAATGTGTCGCGAACGTGGACCAGCGACGCTTCGGCGCCGATGTCATGGAGGATGTTCTCCGGCAGCCACTGCAGTCCGATGACACAACGGGCAACCATTTCCCTCGGAGCACCGTCGATGCCGATGGTGCCCGATTTAATCCCTTGGGAAAGAAGGCTTTTGGTCTGCTTCAGCCGGGTAGGGAACTCGACGCTGGGATTCGTCGCGGTGGGTGGGATTTGACGCATCCAGGCAAGTTGAATGCGGAACTCATCGCCGAACCGCTCCAACGCGTTGATGTTGATCCAGCTCAGTGCGTCCAGCTTCTCGATCGGCGACGACTTCGACCGAAGGACTTCGCGCGCGCCCTCCTCTGTCTTCTCGCCAAAGGTGCCCATGATGGAGGCAAGCAATTCCTCCTTCGAACCGATGAACCGAAACACCGTGCCGTGGCCGATCCCGGCCGCAGCCGCGATATCGCGAACGGTTGTGCCCTCATAGCCGCGGCGACCGAATTCGGTTCGCGCAACCGCTCGGATGTGGGCCGCTTTGTCGTCGTCGGCAGCGTCGTTGGTCCAACTCTGGATGGCCTGGTCCGCGGCGGTGAACGCTGCCGACCGGTTCAGCTCGGTATCCGACGGGCGATTGACAGCGATGCCCTCCAACATGATCCGGCACAACAAGGTCGCCACCTGGTCCGTTGGCCCGTTGTGCCGCAAGACGTCGAGCCCGACTTGCAGCATTGTCTGCGAAATGCGGTCCGCCAGGACGCGGAGGTTGATGTCGGAGCGGATGTAGCCGCCCCAGCGACAGGCGCGCAGGGTCTGATACACGGCCTCCAAGATCGCGACCGGACGGTGCTGCGTCCATTTGATCAGCTCCGGGTTCGAACTCGGCGTTTCGTACATGGAGATCTGGATCGCCGCGCGATGTGCCACCGCACACTGTGCGATCGCGGTGCCGAGTGCTGCGATCTGGGTGAACCCGGGACGTGACGATGGGTCGTCGAGCGTTCGAAGCGCGCTGTCGGCCACCCGGTCGAGGTCGTCATGGTATCTGCGGAGCAGTTCGACCAGTAGGGCTTCTTTGGAGTCGAAATGGTGATACAGGCTGCCAGTTTGGATACCAGCAGCTTTGGCGATGTCGTGCAGCGACGCGCGAAGTCCTGCGGTCGCGATCAACGATGCCGCGGTCTCGAGGATCTCGGCGCGGCGCGTCCCACCGTCGTACGCGGACCCGGCTCGGGGCGTACCCCTCGACCCCGTCACGCTGGACTCCCGTCATTCGGTCACTCAACCGAACTTTAGCCCGAATGGCCGGACTGGAGGGGTAAGGTCTGAACAAACGTTAGGTTTGCCTGCGATGCCGTGCTGAGAGGAAGACGTCGTATGACGGAACCCGTCGACTCTGATGAGCTGACGCAGGGCGTCAAGGATGCGCAGGCCAAGTTCGACGAGGGCATGGGCGCCGCCGGTGACGCGTCGCCCTATCCGATGCTGGCGGAGCTGAGGCGAAAAGCGTCAGTGCACCGCGGTTGGCCTGAGATGGGCGTGCCGGAGTCTCCTCCGGGCGAGAAGCAGATCTTCTCCGTCTACTCCTTTGATGCGGTAAAGGCTGTCTTCACCGACAACAAGACGTTCAGCACGCGCTGCTACGAGGACATCGTCCGGCCGCTCCAGGGGCCGACGATTCTTGAGATGCAGGAGCCCGAGCACGCCGTCTACCGGAGGCTGCACGAGTTCGCCTTCGCCCGTTCGTCGATGCGGCGGTGGGAGGCCGAGCTGGTTCGACCGCTGGTGGAGCGCACCGTCGAAAGAATCCGCGAGGCGAAGCGTGCGGACCTCGTCGAAGAAGTCTTCATGCCGATCCCGGTGCGGGTCATCGCGGCACTGATCGGACTGCCGGAATCTGACATCCCCGAATTCCACCGATTGGCGATCGACCTGCTGGGGTTTCACTCCGACATGGAGAGCGCATTGAAGGCGTCAGCGGAGCTGAAGGAATACTTCGTCGGCATCGTGGCCGACCGACGGCGCGAACCCCGGGATGACATGGTGTCCGTGCTGGCTGAGTCCGACATCGACGGTGTCAAGATGTCAGACGAGCAGATCATCGGCTTCATGCGCAACCTGTTGCCTGCCGGTGCGGAGACCACATCGCGATCGACGGCCAGCCTGGCTCTCGGACTGCTGAGCCACCCCGATCAACTCGCGGCGGTCCAAGCCGACCGCAGTCTGCTTCCGCAGGCGATCGAGGAGGGCATTCGGTGGGAGACGCCCCTGTTGAACTTCATGCGTGAGACGACACGGGACGTCGAGTTCCACGGCGTGGACATGCCGGCCGGGTCGACGGTGGCCGTGAACCTCGGCAGCGCCAACCATGACGAAAACCGGTGGGATGATCCCGACGCGTTCGATATCTTCCGAGACCGCAAGCCGCACATCGGATTCGGTCACGGGGCTCACGTCTGCCTCGGCATGCACCTGGCCCGCCTCGAGAGCACGCTGTTCTTCAACACACTCTTCGACCGGCTGCCCGGACTGAGCCTTGATCCGGACGCGCCGACGCCGTTCGCCACGGGCACCTTCTTCCGTTCGCCGCAGCACCTGAAAGTGGTCTGGAACTGATGACTTACGAGAGCAACGCAGAACCGATCAAGATCGGCTACCTGATGGACTTCCTGCTTTCAGACGACTTTCCTCAGCACTACCGCGACGACCTCACCATTCCATTCGACATGGTGTTCGGCGACGCACTGCAGAAAGGCATCATCGACCGGCCGGTCGAGATCGTCTACCGAGAGGTGGAGGGTCTTCCGAAGGGGACGGTGAAGGCGGTGATCGACGCCTATCAGGAACTTGTTGACGAGGGATGCCTGGTGATCTTCGGCCCCCACATCGGCGACAACGCGGTCGCGATCAAGGACGCGTTGAACGACCGGTTCCGAGTGCCCGCGATCAGCGTCACCGGTTCCGACGAGGCCCTGGGGGAGTGGTTCTTCGCCTTCCCCATGGGTTCCCATTTCGACGAGCCGATCTTCTGGACCGATCTACTGGTCAAGGGTGGACACACCGATGTCGGCGTGCTCATGGAACAGTCTCTGGTCGGCGAGGCGTACGTGGCGAACTTCCGTAAGGCCTGTCAGCAGCGTGGAATTCGAATCGTCGCAGAAGCGTCGATCGCTCAGACAGCACAGGACGTCAGCCAGGCGGTGCGCACGCTGTACGACGCGAAGGCGCAGGCAATAGTGCACGCCGGCTTCGGTTTCGGCGTCGTCTTCGTCAATCCGGCACTGGCAGAACTCGGTTGGGATCCGCCACGCTTCGCGGGGACCGCATTCGAGAACGCGTGGATCAACCCCGTCATGTGGAATGCGTTCATGGGCTGGACGGGCATCGACCAGTACGACGAAGGCAATCCGGTGGGTCAGCGATTCCTGGACGAGTTCAAGGAGAAAACCGGCAGGCGCCCGGAATGGTGTGTCCCGGTGGTCAACCGCGATGTTGCTGTCGCAATTCTGCACGCGGTGGTGGACGCTCATCCGCTCAGTCCGCGCGGGGTCAAGGAAGCCCTGGAGCGGGTCAAGTCGGTGCCTGCCGCGTCCGGTGCGCCCGGCACCCGCATCTCCTTCGGCAACTGGACGCGCAGGGGTTGGATGGGCTCGGGGTATCTGGTTGCCCGGCAGCTGGAACCCGACGGTGTGAACTCGCGCCGCGTCGACCGATTCGGTGAGGCATAGCCCGGCGGGAGCTGGGGACCGCGTCAGGAACTGCGGTCGCGGATGCCGCGCAAGGTGGTGTCACGGGCCAGGATCAACGCATTTCGCGTACCGATCTCTTCCAAAATGTTCTCGGGAATCCACTGTTCGCCGATGATGCATCGGGTCAGCATGTCGGCCGAGGGGCTGTCGATCTGTATCTCCCCGGCTCGGACGCCTTCCGACAGTAGAGCCTTCATCTGACGGATGCGGGTCGTGAACGACCATGCCGGATTCGCGGTATCCGGCGGTGTGTGGCGTAGCCAGGCGAGTTGAATGCGGAACTCGTCGGGGAACTGGTCGAGCGCGTTGATGTTCAACCAACTCAATGCGTCAAGCTTCTCGATCGCGGTGGAATCCGTTTGCACGATCTCTGTCCATGCGCCGCCGACCTTGTAGCCGAACTCCAGCATGATCGACATCAGCAGCTCATCCTTCGAGCCGATGACCCGATACACCGTTCCGGTACCCAGTCCCGCGGCGGACGCGATGTCGCGAATCGTCGTCATCTCGTAGCCGCGGCGGCCAAACTCGGCTCGGGCAACGGCTTTGACGTGAGCGGCCTTGAGGTCGGCGTCGTCCTCGGTGTCGGCCCAACTCTTGATCACGTTTTCCGCGGCCGCGAAGGCGTTAGACCTGTCCAACTCGGCATCGGAGGGGACGTCGGCGGCCAGTCCCTCGAGAACCATCCTGCACTTCAAGCTCGCCAGCTCGTCCGTCCCGGCTTTGTGCCGGATGACGTCGAGCCCGACGTGCAGCATCGATTGGCAGATGCGGTCGGCCAAGGTGGGAAGGTCGAGGTCGGATCGGATGTACCCGCTCCACCGACCGGCCCGCAGCGCCTGCAACATCGCGGCCTGGATCTTGGACGGCGGGCGCTTGGTCAATTCGGCGAGTTCGGGGTCGGTGCTCGGACCCTCATAGAACGACATCTGAAGAGCCGCCCGGTGCTCGACCGCGCACTCAGCGATCTCGCACCCAAGCTCCGTGATCAATTCGGGGACGGGCCCTGGGTCAGGCCGGTCGAAGCGTTCCAGCGCACTCTCCCCGATGCGGTCGAGGTTGGCGTGGTAACGCCTGACCAGCTCGACGAGAATCGCCTCTTTCGATTCGAAGTGGTGGTAGAGGCTGCCCGCGAGGATGCCTGCCGCATCGGCTATCTGCTGCAATGAGCTGCGCAGGCCGGACGTGGCGATGACGGAGTTCGCGGTCTGGAGAATCTCGGTGCGCCGAGTCGCGTCGGCCGACGGCTGGTCGCTGACAGCGGTGAGTTTGACGGCGCGGCGCCCCGTCTTGGTCGCAGGCCGGCCACGACTGGAATTCCGCCCCGCGGCGGTGGCGTCGGCCATCGCTAAATCGTACCGACCTTCGTTCGAACTGCGGGGATGCTCCAATCGGAGACCGGGCTCATGTTCGCGCGTCCGATCGCGAGGCGGCCAAAGGACGGTCATAGGAGGGGTCCGACGTGTCATGTGTCGCGATCTTCATCGAGCCGGCCATCATCGCGATCACCTCGTCGGTGATGAACGACGTCGACTCGGCATTCCACTCGACGACGCATACGCGGTCGACGATCGCCCAGCGTCGGCCTCGACGCTCCAAGCGGTCCACGTAGCGGCCGCCCGAGACGGTCATGTGGTTGGCGGGCTCACGGTCGGTCCCGACGAAGAGGTAATACGTTTCCGCGTGTGCCTCGTCGCCGTTGATATCGGCGGTGTGGTTGAGCAGGTAGTGCTGATAGCGCGTCTGGGTGGAGTGGTAACCGAAGGCCCAGTCGATGAAGTCGTCGACCTCGCCGACGAATCCGACGTGATCGTCGACGGCGCCGTCGTGGTACGCCGATCGAAGCAATTCGCGGTCGCGCCGGTCCATCCCTCGGGCATATCGCATCATGACTTCGCGAATCTCGGCGCGATCCTCCAGGCGGGTAATCCTTTCCCGCAGTTCGACGTCGGTGGTCATTCGCCCCTGACTACTTCTTCGCGCGTTCGGGAAAGGCGACTTCCGCGTTGTCAGGCATCGCACTGATCCCACGGCGGTCGCACACTTCGAGCACTTCGTCGACGATCGAGTCGGGCACGATGAACTTCTCGGTGGCCGACATCTCGTCCAGGTGTGCCGCGATGTCCTCGGCGGTGGGCTCGGCCGCGGCGTCCGCAAGCCAGCCCTCGCTGAGACCGACGAACACGCGTGCGTAGCGCCCGGCGCACGCCGAGTAGTTGCGATGGGTGAAATCGCAGGCGCGACTCGCCAGGAACGCCACGAGTGGTACCACCAGTTCGGCTCGGATAGCGCGCATGAAGCCGGACTCCGTGAGGAACTTCTCGTCGCCAACCGTCTCGGTCACCATCCTCGAAAAGCCGGTCGGCAGGACGGTATTGGAGAGAATTCCGTGCGCCGCTCCCTCGATCGATATGACGTTGGAAAGGCCGACGAGGCCGGTCTTTGCCGCCGCGTAGTGCGCCTCCATCGGCTGGCCGAAGTTGCCCGCCGAGGACGAGATGAACACGAATCGGCCGTACTGCTGTTTGGCCATCACCTTGAACGCGGGCTGACTGAGGTAGAAGCCGCCGTCGAGATGCACCCGCAACATGCGCCGCCAATCGTCGGCGGAGAGCTCGCCGAACGGGATGCTGTTGAAGATGCCCGCATTGCTGATGACGGCGTCCAGTCGCCCGAATTCGTCGACAGCCGTGTCCACGATGGCCTGACCGCCCTCGGGGCTGTCGACCGAATCGTATGAGGCGACCGCCCGTCCGCCCGCTTCTCTGATCTCGCCGACGACCTCGTCGGCGACAGCGGAGTCCGAGCCGTCTCCGTGCATGGTGCCGCCGAGGTCGTTCACCACCACCGCTGCGCCGCGTCTCGCCATCTCGATGGCGTAGAGCCTGCCCAGCCCACGTCCTGCGCCGGTCACGACAGCGACCTGGCCTTCGTATCCGATTGACTCCATGTTGACCGGACTCTACGGTGGAACAACTATTTGGTCAACGCGATGTGCGGGTCGGAGGTGGACGTGGACGACCTCGACGGCGATCGACTTCAGGCGTTGGGCATGTTGGCGTCCGCTCTCGCGGGCCGGCCCGTCGCAGTGGTTCCTGTCGGCCCGGGCGAACCGTCGTGGACCGATGGACAGAGCGTGTTCATCGACCCCTCGGCGCACGCCCGCGCAAACCTGGAATCGATCGCCGTGCATGCGTCACTGATCGCGGCAGGCAGTCTGGACCCGGATGTCGTGGGCGCACTGGTTCGGCATCCCAGGCTGGCCAAGCGCTATCTGGCCGTCGAGGGGCACCGTGCGCTCGCCGGCAACGGTGACCTGCTGCCCAGTATGTTGTATCGCCTGGCCGACCCCGGTGTCGCGGCCCGTACCGATTCGCCCGCATCGTCGCTGTCCATCGCGTCGGGCAAGGACGCAGTTGACGATCCCCCCGCGGCATTCGGTGTCATCCGCGCCAAGAAGGTGATTGCGGCAGACAATCGGGCGGCCGAGCAGGTGGACCACGAAACTCCTGCGCACGCGCCGCGGCGCGAGAGTAAGGAGGCGCTCGAGGAACTCGACGACGGCGAGTTGGACGACACCGACGATCCCGACCTGTTCACCAGCCCCGTCGGCGGAGGCGGATTCATCGGTAAGTGGTTGAAGAAGATGTTGTCGTCGGCGCGGAAGACGGGCAGCGGTGGCGGACCGCCCGGTGCCGACGCGCCGACCCATCGCACCAACTCGGCGAACCGGGGCACCTTCGCGGTCTCCTCGACGGCCTCCGTCTCGTCCGAGGACGTCGCCGACATCAAACCCAGAGGGTTCAGCTACCCGGAGTGGGATGCGAACCGCAAGCGCTATCGGCCGGACTGGTGCACCGTGCACGAGGTCGAGCCGAAGATGAAGGCCTCGGCGCCGCAAGCCATCGACGCCGCCATAGCAGTTCGGCGCCCGCTGGCGCGTCTCGGGATGGGGCTGCACCGTCGCCACCGCCAGTTCCAGGGAGACGATATCGACATCGATGCCGCGGTGGAGGCACGAGTCGAGGTTGTCGCCGGGGCGGTCCCTGACGAGGCGGTCTATCTCGACAGCCTGCGGCGTCGGCGTGACCTGTCGGTCCTGCTTTTGCTCGACGTCTCCGGTTCGACGGCCGAACCGGGAACCCTCGGCCGAACCGTCCATCAACAACAACGGGCAGCGATCGCCGACCTCACCGTCGCGCTTCACGATTTGGGCGACCGGGTGGCGTTGTACGCCTACTACTCACAGGGTCGGGCCGCGGTGAACATGGTGCCCGTCAAGCGATTCGACGACCATTTCGATGCCCGGGTGATCAGACGCCTGAACAGCCTGGAGCCGGGTGCATATTCGCGGCTCGGGGCGGCCATCCGCCATGGATCGGCGGTACTGGAGGCCCGTGGCGGCACATCGCGGCGGCTGCTGGTCGTGGTGTCGGATGGGTTGGCCTACGACCACGGCTACGAGCGTGCCTACGGTGCGGCCGATGCACGTCGCGCGTTGACGGAGGCCCGCAGGCGCGGGACCGGCTGTGTCTGCCTGACCGTCGGAGCCGGCACCGACATCGGGTCTCTGAAGAAGGTGTTCGGAAGCACTGCACACGCGACCATCGCCCGGCCCGATCAACTCGCAGGCATCGTCGGCCCACTCTTCCGTTCGGCTATTCGTTCCGCGGAGGTGCGGCGCCGAGTTTCGTGACCCTAATTGAACCAAACATCTGTTCCGGCTACGCTACAGAAACCGCAACGAAGCGGGTGAAGAAAGGGGAGCTATGGGCAACGAGCCCGGGCTCGCGTATCAGAATGGCGCCATGCCGCAGGCCGATTCATCGCGCCCGTACTACCAGCCGGTCGGCAACGAGGAGACCGTTTTCAAGGCGGCATATCGCCAAGGCCTGTCGCTGGTGTTGAAGGGCCCGACGGGGTGTGGCAAGACCCGCTTCGTCGAGGCGATGGCTCACGACCTGGGCCGGGAGTTGATCACCGTCGCCTGTCACGACGACCTCACCACAGCCGACCTGGTCGGCAGGTATCTGTTGAAAGGCGACGAGACCGTCTGGGTTGACGGTCCGCTGACCCGTGCCGTGCGTGAGGGCGCGATCTGCTATCTCGACGAGGTGGTCGAAGCCCGTCAGGACACGACGGTCGTCTTGCATCCCCTCGCCGACTACCGGCGGCAGCTCCCCATCGAGCGCCTCGGGATCACGCTGGACGCGGCCCCCGGTTTCGGCCTGGTCGTGTCCTACAACCCCGGTTATCAGAGCGTTTTGAAGGATCTCAAGGACTCCACCCGGCAGCGCATGGTTGCGATCGAGTTCGGGTTTCCAGCGCCCGAGGTCGAGGAGGGCGTCGTCGCTCACGAAGCGGGAGTGGATCGCGCGACGGCCGTCCAGCTCGTGAAATTCGGTCAGGCCATTCGCCGGCTGGAGACCGGGGGACTTCGCGAAGTCGCGTCGACGCGCGTCCTGATCGCGGCAGGCCGGCTCATCGCCGAGGGCCTGACCACCCGCGACGCGGCCAGGGCCGCGATCGCGGGACCGCTCACCGACGACGCATCGGTCGGCCGGGGTCTCAACGAAATGATCGAGGTCTACCTCGCTGAGTCAGATGTTGATTGACGCCCCCCGGGGCTCGCCGCTAGGGTCTGAACAAATATTAGGTCGACCCCCTGGGAGGTCAGATGTCCTACGAAAGCACCGCTGAGCCGATCAAGGTCGGCTACCTGATGGACTTCACCCTTCCTCCGGGATTTCCAGAGGATCTGTTCGCCTCCTTCACTCAGTCCTTCGACCTCGTCTTCTCCGAAGCGGTCGAGCAGGGGCTGATGGATCGACCGGTGCAGATGATCTACCGGGAGGTCGAGGGACTGCCCAAGGGCTCGGTGAAGGCGGTGATCGACGCCTACGGCGAACTCGTCGACGAGGGATGCCTTGTGGTCTTCGGCCCCAACATCACCGACAACTGCGTGCCGTTGCGCGAGGTGATCGAGGAGCGCTTCAAGGTGCCCGCGATCAGCGTCACCGGAACCGACGATTGGCTGGGTGAGTGGACATTCGCCTTCCCCCAGGGGTCGATGACCGATGAGCCGATCTTCCTCGCCGACCTCGTCGCCAAGCGAGGCCTCAGCGAGATCGGCGTGTTGGTCGAGCAGAACCTCATCGGCGAGAGTTACCTGAGGAACTTGCGAAGTGCGTGCGCCCGTAAAGGTATTCGCATCGTCGCTGAGGCAGCGATCGCGCAGACCGCGCAGGACATCAACGACGCGGTGCGCACCCTGCACGAGGCCAAGGCCGAAGCGATCGTGCACCTCGGGTTCGGTTTCGGGATCGTCTTCATCAACCCCGCGCTAGAGGCTCTCGACTGGGATCCGCCGCGCTTCACCACCACCGCGTTCCAGAACGCGTGGGTCAACCCGATCATGTGGAACGCGATCATGGGCTGGATCGGGGTCGATCAATACGACGAGGGCAACGCGGTCGGACAGGACTTCCTGGACCGCTACGCGGCGAAGTACAACGGAAGTCGCCCCGAGTTCTGCGTGACGGTGGTCAATCATGATGTCGCCGCCACCCTGGTTCGCGCCTTCACCGATGCCCACCCGCTGAGCCCGCGCGGCGTCAAGGAGGCCCTTGAGCGGGTGAAGATGATGCCCGCCGCGTCGGGTGCGCCGGGAACCCGTGTCTCGCTGGGCAAGTGGACGCGTCGCGCCTGGATGGGCGCCGGCTATCTGGTGGCCCGGACGCTCGATGCCGACGGCGTCAACTCGCACTTAGTCGATCGCTTCGGAGAGGAAGGCTGATTCGATGACCACACAGGAGTCCACAGCGCCCGACGCACAGGCAGGTTCACCGGGCCCGGCGCGCACCGGTCCGAACTGGGGCCGGGTCATTTCACTTTTTGCCTGGCTCGGCTTCCTCGGGTTCACCGCCGCCATGATGCGGACGGACGTCGACCCGCGCGTGGCCAACCCGAACGTCGAGGGGCGGCCCCGTCCCGTCGGGTTCCTGACGGGATTCGATCACTGGCAGGTCATCCCGCAGGTCGGCGCCTTGCTCATGGTCGTGGTGCTGACCATCGTCTTCATCCGTGGCTGGCGGAAAAACCCCGGCAGCCCGGTGCTGATGATGGTCCTGGTGACGACCCTGATCGTCTGGCAGGACCCGCTCATGAACTGGTCGCCGTACGCGGTGTACAACCCGATGTTGTTGCACTGGCCGGAATCCTGGCCCCTGATCATGATGTCGCCGACCGTTGAACCATTCATCGTGTTTGGATACGTGACGTTCTACTTCGGCCCGTACTTCCCGGCGATCTGGATTCTTCGCAAGATGCAGGCGAAGCGCGGTCCGGAAGCGTTCGTCGCTCGGCACCCGCTCATCAGCCTGGGTGCACTGGTGCTGGTGATCGGCTTCATCTTCGACGCCATCCTTGAGGTCAGCCTGGTGCGCACGGGGCTGTACATCTACTCGCAGGCGATTCCGTTCGGCACGCTGTTCGCCGGCGACACCTTCCAGTTCCCGTTGCTCTGGGAGTCGCTGTCGGTGACGTTCGTGATGATCCCGGCAGCCATCCTCGTCTACCGCGACGACACCGGGAAGTCGGTCGCGGAGAAACTCGCCGCGAAGGCCAAACTGTTCCCGAAGAAGCCCGTGCTCGGCATGTTCCTGGTGATGTTCGCGATCATCAACGTGGCGTATTTCGCCTACGGTGGGTGGTTCTGGGCTATCAAGGCGAGTGGCCTGGCGACGTCGGTCGCGTGCCCGTGGCCTTACCCCGAGGCGAAAGTCTATGACCCGCAGGGCTATTACGAGAAGGCCGGTGCCGAGGGACCGTTCTCGGTGGGGAAGTGGTCCACCTGGCAACAGGGTCTGCCAGACGGCCGGCCCGACGTCGAACCGCCACCGCCTGGCGAGGGGGCTTGTGCACCCGAGAACGCGAATGGCTGAACCGCGCATCGTCGTCATCACCGGAGCCTCACGAGGGCTCGGGCTGGCGTCTGCGACGTACCTGTACAAGCAGGGATGGCGTGTTGTCGCTGCCATGCGATCGGTTGAGGCCGGGATGGAGAAGCTGTGCGCGGCAACAGGTGCGGGCGCCGATGACCCGCGCCTGATCGGCGTGCCACTCGACCTCACCGATCAGGCATCCGTTGAGGCGGCCGCCAAGACGATCGAGGAAGCTGTCGGCGCCCCACACGCCCTCGTGCACAACGCCGGCATCTCCGCCGCCGGAATGGCGGAGGAAACACCGGTGAGTCTGTGGGAGAGGATGTTCCAGACCACGGTGTTCGGACCGGTCGCGCTGACCAACGCGCTGCTGCCGGTGATGCGCGATGCGGGCCGGGGCCGCATCGTCGTGGTCTCCAGCGCCGGCGGGGTGCGCGGGATGCCCGCGACTGCACCGTATTCCGCGGCGAAGGGCGCCGCAGAGCGGTGGGCGGAATCCTTGGCCGCCGAGATCGCGCCCTTCGGTTTGGGTGTCACGGTCCTGGTCACCGGTACCTACGACACGGACATCATCACCGACGCCGGAACAACCGATACACGCGATTTCGACGGCCCCTACCGCCGCCACCACGCCACCATGAACAAGCGCGGCAGGCTCGCGATGAAGTACGGCGCGAAGTCGCCTGACCGGTTCGCCACGGGACTCGCCAACGCTCTCGACAGCAACAAGCCATTCGTCCGGCGCCCGGTGGGAATCGATGCGCGGATGCTGTTGATCATGAACCGGCTTCTACCGACCGCGGGACTTCACCAGGTGATCCGCGTGATGATGGGAATTCCGCGCTACGGCGCCATCAAAGCCCACGAAAGCGACAAGCATGCCTGACACCCCGACGGTCCGGTTCGAGACGAAGATGATGATCGACGGCAAGCTCGTCGACGGCGAGGCCGGCACCTTCACCAACATCAACCCGGCGACCGAGGAAGTCATCGGCGAGGTCGCCGACGCGTCCAAGGCCGATATGAACCGCGCCATCGATGCGGCCAGGCGCGCGTTCGACGAGACCGACTGGGGTTCCAACCACGCGTTTCGCCAACGCTGCCTGCTGCAGCTGCAGGAGGCGATCGAGTCCGAGCAGGAGGAGCTTCGCGAGGAGCTCATCCTCGAGGTCGGGTGTCCGCGGGCGATCACCTACGGACCACAACTCGACGCCCCGCTGGCCGATGGCCTTCGCTACCCGGCCAAGCTGATCGACGAGTATCCGTGGGAGACGTCGCTCGGCGACGCGCTGGTCTCGGTCACCGGCATGAACACCACCCGGATGGTCTGGCGTGAACCCGTCGGCGTGGTCGGTGCGATCGTGCCGTGGAATTTCCCGTTCGAGGTCACCCTCCAAAAACTCGGCCAGGCGCTCGCAACCGGCAACACCGTCGTGCTCAAACCGGCGCCGAACACCCCCTTCAACGCGACTCGCCTCGGCAGGCTGATCGCCGAGAAGACCGATATCCCAGCGGGTGTCGTCAACGTCGTCACGGCGTCGGACCACTTCGTCGGCGAGGAGCTGACGATCTCACCGAAGGTCGATCTGATCTCCTTCACCGGTTCCACCGTCGTCGGCAGGCGGATCATGGAAAAGGGCGCGGCCACGATGAAGCGCCTGTTCCTCGAACTCGGCGGGAAGTCGGCGACCATCGTCCTTGAGGATGCGGATTTCGCCTTGGGCTGCATGATGGGCATCGCGCCATGCATGCACGCGGGCCAGGGTTGTGCGAACCCCACCCGCTTGCTGCTGCCTCGGTCGCGGTACGACGAGGGCGTCGAGATCCTGAAGGGAATCTACGAGGGTCAAGCCGCAGGCGACCCGCAGGATCCCGCAACACTGTGCGGCCCAGTCATTTCCGACCGACAGCGCGGCCGCATTCGCGGCTACATCCAAAAGGGAATCGACGAGGGTGCGACCATGCTTGTCGGCGGGCCCGAGGCGCCGGAGAACCTTGACAAGGGATATTACGTCAAGCCAACGCTTTTCGTGAACGTCGACAACTCGATGACCATCGCCCAGGAGGAGATCTTCGGGCCGGTTCTCTCCGTGATCCCCTTCGAGGACGAGGACGACGCGGTGCGGATCGCCAACGACAGCCCCTACGGCCTCGCGGGAAATGTCATGGCAGGAAGCCTCGACCATGCGCTGTCCGTGGCCAAGCGTCTGCGTGCCGGGTTCATCGGCATCAACGGCGCCGCCGGCTATGGCGCAGACACCCCATTTGGTGGTTACAAGGACAGCGGTGTCGGACGACAGAACGGCGTCGCCGGTTTTGACCAGTACACGGAAGTGAAATCGGTGGCCTACCCGGCCCAGTGACGAGCGCTTGCGCGAGTAACAACAACCAGTAGGAGTTTCATGTCAGAGCTATTCGACGACCTCGAGGACTTCGGGGCGTTCGACGACGTTGTCTCGGGCAACGTCCGCGACCCCTACCCTGAGTTGGCCAAGCAGCGCCAGGAGACGCCGATCCAGCGGATCGACATGTCCGCGATGCCCGGCGAGGAGGGCAAGCCGGTCTTCATCGTGTACCGGCACGAGGACATCCAGACGATGTTGCGCGACAACGAGACATACTCGTCCAACGTCGTGATCCAGATCTTCGGTGATGTGCTTGGCCATGGCGTCATGCTGGGCATGGACGAGCCGGTGCACGGCAGGCTCCGGTCGCTGGTGACGAAGGCGTTCACGCAGAAGGCACTCGTGCGCTGGGAGGACGAGATCGTCGGGCGCATCGGCAACGAGCTGATCGATCTATTCGCCCCAGCCGGCAAGACGGACTTGGTCAAGACATTCACTTTTCCCTATCCGACCCGCATCATCGCGGCGCTGCTCGGCTTGCCCGAAGAGGACTTCCCGCAGTTTCAGCGCTGGTCGATCTCGATGCTGAGCTTCACCGTGAACCCGGAACGCGGTTTGGCGGCGTCGCAGGCTCTGGTGGACTACTTCAATCCGATCCTGAAGGCCCGCCGGGCCGAGCCACGCGAGGACCTGATCAGCAGCCTCGCGCAAGCCGAGATCGACGGGCACAAGCTTGACGACGAGGACATCTACTCGTTCATCCGGCTGCTGCTGCCTGCTGGGGTGGAGACGACGTACCGCTCGCTGGGCAACCTGCTGTTCGGGTTGTTGAGCAATCCGGACCAACTCGAGGCGATTCGCGCGGACCGTTCGCTCATACCGCAGGCGATCGAAGAGGCGGTGCGGTGGGATGCGCCGCTGTTGAATATCACCAGGGTGGCGACGCGTGACACCGAGCTGTCTGGAGTGCCGATTCCGCAGGGCTCGTCGGTGATGCCGATGCTCGGCGCGGCGAATCGGCAGGAGGACAGGTATCCCGATCCGGACCGCTTCGACATCTTCCGGCAGGCCAAGGTCCCGATCAGCTGGGGGCACGGGGTGCACGTCTGCCTCGGCATGCACCTGGCGCGTCTCGAGATGCGCACGGCGATCAACCTCCTGCTGGACCGGCTGCCGAATCTGCGGATGGATCCCGACGGCAACGACCCGCACATCCGCGGCATGGTGTTCCGGTCGCCGACGTCGCTACCGGTGCTCTTCGATCCGCCGAATGGGAGTGTGTCTTGACCGATTTCGATTCTTTGGACTTCTTCACCGACGAATCCCTTGTGCCGGACCCGTATCCGTACTTCGATCACCTGCGGTCGAAGTGCCCGGTGGTGTCCGCAACGCCCTTCAATGTGCTGGCCGTGACCGGACACGAAGAAGCGTTGGCGGTCTACAAGGACCCCGCGTTCTCGTCGTGCGTCTCGGTGGCGGGCCCGTTCTCGGGTATGCCGTTCGGACCCGGCGATGACGAACGTCTCGGAGCTGATCGAACAACACCGGGCGAATGTCCCGATGGCAGAACACATCACGTCACAGGACCCGCCGCTGCACACGCGCACCCGGGGCCTGCTGGCCAAGCTCATCACGCCCAAGCGCCTGAAGGAAAACGAAGACTTCATGTGGCTGCTGGCCGACCAGCAGCTCGACAAGTTCGTCGACAACGGCAGGTGCGAGTTCCTCGAGGACTATGCAAAGCCGTTCTCGCTCCTGGTTATTGCCGACCTGCTGGGCGTACCGGCCGAGGACCATGACGAGTTCAAGGCCGTCTTCGCAAGCGAAACCGTCGGCGCCCTCGGCGACGAAGCGCCTACCTCGCACAACCCGCTGCAGTGGCTGAACGACAAGTTCTACGCCTACATCGAGGATCGGAGGCGCGCTCCGCGAGGGGACGTGCTGACCGAGTTGGCGGAGGCGAAGTACGAAGACGGCTCGACACCGGAAATCGAAGACGTCATGAACCTGTCGACGTTCCTGTTCGCCGCGGGAACCGAAACGACGACAAAACTGGTGAGCTCCGCGATGCGAATCATCGCCGAGAATCCGGAGTACGAGCGGCATCTGCGGGAGGATCGGAAGCGCATTCCGGTGTTTCTCGAGGAGACACTGCGGGTGGAGAGCCCCGTCAAGGCTCACTTCCGGATGGCTCGGACGTCGACGACCATCGGCGACGTCGACGTCCCTGCAGGCACCACGGTGATGCTGCTGCCGGGCGCATGCAACCGGGATGCCCGAAAGTTCCAGGATCCGGAAACCTTCCAGATCGATCGACCCAACGTGCGTGAGCACGTCGCATTCATCCGCGGTGTGCATTCGTGCCCGGGCGCACCGCTGGCGCGGACCGAGGGCCGGATCTCGGTGAACAAGATTCTCGACCGGATGACCGACTTCACGGTTTCCGAGGAACACCACGGTCCGGCCAGTGCGCGCCGGTTCAACTACGAGCCGACCTTCATCATGCGGGGGCTGACCGAACTGCACCTCGAGTTCAAGCCGACCACCTAATCGGGTAAGCATCGTTACCGTGTCCACATGAGCAGGTTGGCGATCAACTATGCGAGCCGGCTCGTGCTCGCATACCTGTTTTCGGTCTCCGCCGCCGTCGCCATCGTCTTACCCCTCGGTGGTGAGGCACTCCTCGGAGCGCAGGCGTACTTCACCCCGAGGAACGTGATCATCTCGGCGGTCCTCGTCGCTGTTGGAACCGTCGTCGTCGCGGTGGGCGGCGCGGTGAACATCGCTCCGACCCTGCGGTGGTTCGTCCCCGGTCGCGAACCGGATGCACGTCAAAGTCGAGCCGCGGCCAGACTGCTGCCTCGGCAGTCCGCCCTCCTCGGGGCGACCTGGGTGGTCAGCGGCGCAGTCACCACCCTGCTCAACCTCGATGGCGGCATCAGTATCGCGATACCGACGCTGTTGGGTGTCGTGTTGGGGGGAGGCGCGGCGGCGACCATCGGCGTATTGCTCACCCAACAGATTGCCCGCCCGATTCTGCTTGCCGCTGCGGGGGCTTCTGAGCGCCTTGTTGCCGCGCCGGGGGTGCTGGCGCGGCTGATCCTGCTGTGGCTACTGTGCAGCGCGATTCCCTTTGGGGTTATTGTCGCCCTCATCTTCGTGCGGTCGAATGGTTGGCTCATACCCCAGAACGTGTCCGTGGACATCGCTGTGCTCGTCGTCTCGCTGGCAGCAGTAATTCTGGGATTGCCGATTATGATCCTGACGTCGCGATCGATTTCCGACCCGATAGGCGAGGTCGTCGACGCGATGTCGAAAGTCGAAAAAGGGCAATTCGACACCGCAGTGGACGTGATTGAGCGTTCCGAAATCGGGCGTCTGCAAGGCGGATTCAATCACATGGTGCTCGGCCTTGCCGAGCGCGAACGGGTGCGCGACCTGTTCGGCCGCCATGTCGGTACCAACGTCGCCCGGCGCGCCATCGACGAAGGCGTATCGATGTCCGGGGACGTTCAAGAGGCCGCAATCCTGTTCATCGACCTGGCGGGTTCGACTGAATTGGCGGCAAGCCATCCGCCGCAGCAAGTGGCCGAGGTGCTCAACGATTTCTTCCGGATCGTCGTCAACGCCGTCGACGAACGGGACGGGCTGATCAACAAGTTTCAGGGCGACGCCGCACTCGCGATCTTCGGGGCACCGTTGCGGATCAAGGGAGCGGCGTCGGCAGCGTTGGCGACCGCGCGCAGCCTCGGCGAGCAGCTGCGCGCACTGCCGCTCGTCGATTTCGGCATCGGCGTCTCTGCAGGTTCGGTCTTCGCGGGCAACATCGGCGCCGAGAACCGCTATGAGTACACGGTGATTGGCGATCCAGTCAACGAGGCGGCCCGGCTCGCCGATCTCGCGAAGACATCGGATCGACGGATCCTGTGCTCGTCGGCCGCCATCGAGCGCGCCGATGCCGCCGAACGCAGGTATTGGGCGTCCAGGGGAACCGAGGTGTTGCGCGGACGATCCGAAGCCACGCAGATCTACGCGCCCGAAGGGTAGCCTCGTGACGTGGCCGGACTGACGGCCGTCAGCGCCGACGAACTAGCCGCCCTCGAGGTTTTCCAGGGCTGCCGTCCGGAAACTCTGGTGCCGCTGGCGGCTCAACTCCACCCGCTGAATGCGGCGGCGGGCCGCGTTTTGATGCGCCAAGGCGAACGGGCGGAATCGTTCCTGTTGATCGGTTCCGGACGCGCGGAGGTCACCCACACCGGAAACGACGGAGTCCCCACGGTGCTGGAGTTCTCGCCGCCACAGATCATCGGCGAGATCGCCCTGCTGCGCGACGCACCCAGGACCGCGACCGTGGTCGCGACTGAACCGCTCTCCGGCTGGGTAGGCGGCCACGGAGCGTTCGCGACCATGCTCGACGTCCCGGGCATCCTGGACAAACTGGTGCGCACGGCGCGGCAGCGGTTGGCCGCCTTCATCACTCCGATTCCGGTACGCATGCGCGACGGCACCGAGCTCTACCTGCGTCCGGTGTTGCCGGGGGACAGCGAGCGCACCACACACGGCCCGGTCGAGTTCTCGGATGAGACGTTGTACCGCAGATTCCAGACGCCCCGCACGCCGAACAAGTCGTTGATGACCTACTTGTTCGAGGTCGACTACAAGGACCATTTCGTCTGGGTGATGACCGATGGCGAAGACGGTCCGGTGGTGGCCGACGCCCGGTTCGTCCGCGACGCAGGCGACCCGACGTTCGCGGAGGTCGCCTTCATCGTCGGCGACGACTACCAGGGTCGCGGCGTCGGCTCGTTCCTGATGGCCGCGCTTGCCGTCGCGGCACGCGGTGACGGCATCCATCGGTTCACGGCGCGAGTGCTTACCGACAACGTCGCGATGCGCAAGATCCTGGACCGGTTCGGCGCGGATTGGCATCGGGAGGATGTCGGTGTGGTGACGACGACCATCGATGTACCCGCGTTGCGCGACCTGTCCATGTCACGTGAGATGTACCGCGAAATCCACAGTGTCGCACGGCAAGTCATGAGTACTGTGGGCTGATGCGCCCGCCACTGAGCAAGGACACCCGGCTGTGCATCTCGCTGGCGGCGCGGCCGAGCAATATCGGCACCAGGTTCCACAACTATCTCTACGACCTGCTGAACCTGGACTTCATCTACAAGGCCTTCACCACGACCGACATCGTCGCCGCGATCGGCGGGGTTCGGGCGCTCGGCATCCGCGGATGCTCGGTATCGATGCCGTTCAAGCAGGACGTCATCCCACTCGTCGACAACGTCGAACCCTCCGCAGATGCCATCCATGCCGTCAACACCATCGTCAACGACGACGGACGACTCACCGCATCGAACACCGACTACATCGCTGTGCAGCGACTCATCGATCTGCATCGACTCGATCATTCCCAGTCGGTGCTGATTCACGGCAGTGGTGGAATGGCACAGGCGGTGGGAGCGGCGTTCCGGGACAGCGGCTTTGGCAGCGGCATCGTCGTCGCACGCAACACGGAGACCGGTGAGGCCTTGGCCCGTCAACTCGGCTACGAGTACGCGCCCGAAGTCGGATCACGGGCCGCCGACGTGATCGTCAACGTGACACCGAAGGGGATGGCCGGTGGTCCCGAGGAACGGCTGAGCCCGTTCGACGATTCCACAATCGCCAAGGCGGACACCGTTTTCGACGTGGTCGCGCTGCCGTCCGAGACACCGCTGATCGCAGCCGCCCGCACGGCAGGCGTCAAAGTCATCACCGGCGCCGAGGTGATCGCGCTGCAGGCCGCCGAGCAGTTCGAGCGCTACACCGGGGTGCGACCGACGCCCGCACAGGTGGCCGACGCCTCGGCGGTGTCACGGGCCTGACTAGGGCGCGTTGACGACCACGATCGGGCGGCGGACACGTTCGACCTGATGGCTGCTGAAGCCCGAATAGAAGATGCGCGCGCCGACGTACCACGACACCGACGAGTGGACGGCCGTGGCGCTGGGGGCCGCGTCGGCGGGGAGCGGCAATTCGAATGGCAGGCCGAACTCGGCGCCGCCCTGCATCGGGATCTTCTTGCCGAGGTGCAGCGGCGGCCCATCGACTGCGCCGTCCTGCGCGGGGTCGCGCTCCAACGGGTGATGCTCGCGGTGGCGCTGCCAGTACACCGCCAGGTCGCCCGGCGGCAGGTCCTGTTGAGGTCGAACCAGCACGTGGCCTGTGATGGGGGCTCCCGCGCACCACACCGGCGATGGCAACACGATGTCGAGTTGGGTTGCGCCGTCACCCATGTAGCGCTCCATCGGTTCCTCGATCGCCTCGACGTCGGCGGTGCCGATGACGACCTGGAACTCCCCGCGCTCGTCGACGTCGCGACCGTCGCGATCGACGACGAGTCGACACGACCAGGCCGCGACCTCCGGTGAGGAGCCGGCAGCCCACGACGGCACGGCGAAGGTCGACGTGGTGCCGGCGAATTCGCCTGTGGCAATGGGTATGTCGACTCGGGTCACACACACCCAGTCGTCGGTATCCCGTTCGCCGCGGTAGTTGGTGCCGACTTCACCCGCCATCCACAGTGTGTCGTTGGCCGCAGCGGCCGCGGAGTCCGCGTGGCCTGCCCAGTGGTAACGGTAGAAGTTGTCGTAGCCCCACTCGAGCCGCGCCGTCCTGACCTTGTCGACAGGGTTGTCGGCCATGACGGTTGCGGTCACCGTCTGACGCGGCCGGACAACCTCCGGCGTCACGGTCACCAGGACGCCGGCCGAGCGATTGAAGAGTCCCACCGAGACCCGCTACTTCTTCCGTTGCGACTCGGCGTACTCCTCGGGATGGTTCTTCTTGGATGAACTGCTTGAGCACCACCGGGTAGCCGTTGGCCATCGACAACAATATCGAGGGCTCATCATCTTGAGGTACTTGTTGACCGTCGACGTCTCGGCTTCGGCCTCGGCCTGGGCTTCGCTGACGTCTCGCCCCCGCTCCTCCCGGGTAAGACCGCGCTGTGGCGGTGGCGGCTCGTTGGGAGCGGGGGGCTGAGCGGCCGTCACGGTGCCGGGATGATGGTGGTCTGGTCGTCGATCTGCTTTGTGGCGTTCATCAGGATGCCCATCTGATCCTCGGTGCCGTCGGCGTTGAGCTGCAGGACGAAGAGGGCGTCAGCGCTGGGAATGATCACCGTCTTCTGAGCAACGGCGTGTTTGGCGCCGCCCTTAACGTAGGTGCCGGCGACCTGCCAGGCGTCGAATCCGCCGAGCGTGCTGGCCGAACCGACGCCGTCGCCCTCATACCCCGGCAGGTTCCTCATCTCGCCCGGCGCGTACTCGAGGATCTTCGCCGGGTCGACGTTGCCCGTGAGCTTCGAGAGAAGCGCAAGGATCGTGGGCGGGTTCGCGGCCATCGCCGGGTCTGCCGTGAACTTGTTTCCGCCCCACGCCCATCGGGGTGTCTGGGGGCCCATATCCTCCCAGCCCGGAGGGAAGGAAAGGTTGATTTCGGGTGATCCCGGATCGCCGCGCTTCACGGGCGTTTCGATGATGCCGTTTTCCTTGATGTAGTCGGGAATGGACTTGTTGGGCTTGGCCGCCGGCGCCGGGGCGGGCGCGGCCGACGAGCTGGTGCTTATGTCCTTCGAGGAGGTCGCGTCGGCCTTCTTCTCGTCGGATCCGCAGCCTGCCAGAGCGAGGCCGAGTACGACGGCCATCATCGCGATACCGCCGGCCCTCACTGTTCTCATTGAGTCTCCCGTGTCAGTTGAAATCTGCGCCATGAGCCTACGGTCGGCAAACGCTACTTGGAAGGAAAATCGCCGCGAAGTCAGGCCCTAGCGGGTTCGCGTTGTCCTGGCCGTCTAATGGGTTTGCCCAGCTGGGTGCCTCCGCCGCGGGTCGGCGCTGACATGAGTGCGCTTATTTCCGGTTGGAAATCCATGACGGTTCCGCTGTCATTTAGGGCGTTTGTGGTGCAAGATGCTGGTGTGCTGCGAGTCGGGGGCCGCAAGGTTCTCGCGGCATCCTCGCTAAGGTGCCGCGGCACGAGGCCGCAGTGTGGCAAGGGAAGGTTCGGACATGAAGGCGATCGCGCGTTCGCTGGTCGTAATTTTGGTGGCGTTGATCGCCGTGCCCGCGCTGGCGGTGTCATACACGCTTGCGACCGCCGTTCAGCTACTGGCCACAACGGCATTGATCATGGGCGGCACCCAGCACCCGCTGTCGTTCCCGACGGATCCGGACGATTTCGTCAACTTGTACATGGGCCAGGCGACCGACCACTACATCATTCCCGGCACCGATCCCGACGAGCCGGTCGAGACCTACGCGGTGATCTACCCCGCGGAGTTCTTCCCCGTGTTCGGCACGACGACGTTCGACGATTCCGTCGATGCCGGCGTGTCCAGTCTTGGAGGCTGCCTCGGCGCGACGAATACGACTTGCGTCTACAACAACCGGCCCGGTGTCGAGTCGCCTGACCCGCCCCCTCCCGCGAACGACGAAACGGACTTCGTCGTATTCGGTTACTCGCAGAGTGCCGTCGTCGCTTCACTGGTCAAGAATCAGCTGATCAATGACGAGTTCACCGACACCGATCTGGACGGCACCAAGTTCGTCATGGTCTCGAATCCCATGCGGGCCAACGGCGGCATCTTGGGCCGCGGGTTTGAGGGCCTGACCATCCCGATCATCGGCATCACGTTCTACGGGCCCACCAAGAACAGCTGCCCGTCCGCGGACCCGTGCAGCCCTGGTGACCCAGAACTTCCGGACGGGACTCTCGTCTACCCAACCGTCGATGTCGCACAGCAGTACGACATCCTCGGTGGCGACGCCCCGGCCCGGCTGGATCCGCTTGCTTTCGCGAACTCGATCGCCTCCTACGCCCTCTTGCACGGAAATATGCCGACCAGGTCGATCGAGCCTGGAGGCGAGGTTCCGGCTGACCACAATGTCATCTACCAGGACACGTACGGCGATACCACCTACTACATGGTGACTGCGCCGCGGCTTCCGTTGCTGATGCTTTTGGAGCAGGCCGGCGTTCCAGGCCCGGTCCTGGCACTCCCGGACGCGCTGCTACGGGTGTGGATCGAGGACAAGTACCGACGTGACCTGAGTCCCGGCGAGCACGTGCCGTTCGAGCTCAGCCCCATCGGCAATCCGATCGCTCTCGTCGGCAACATGCTGGGCGCCATCCCGGTTGGCATCGACGACACAGTGCAACAAGCCACCGGAACCGATCTACGTCCGCTCGGCACGGCAGATGTCTACCGCCCGTTCGGGGTTGGCGGCACCGTGTATGACAAGACGACTGGCCTGCCGACGACCGATGACAACGTCCTGCCCTTCAACGGCAATAACAACTTGACGCTCAATCAGAAGCAGGCCGGTGACAACCAACTGACCCTGGACGAGAAAGCCGACGCATTCGGCAATCTGACACCCGAGGGCGGTGAGGCTTCTGATGGCGTCATGCCGCGTCCGTTCGAGCGGCTGCGCGGCCCGATCGGCGCCGACCGGCCCAGGCCATTCTCGGGGCTTCGCCCCGACGGCGAAGGGCCGTTGAAGAAAATCGTCAACGCGCTGACCGGGCAGAAACCCGAGTCCGCCGCCGGCGCCGAGACCGACAAAGAGCCGGCGAGCGAGAGCCCGGCCCCGGCCGCCTGAGCCCGAAAGAGAGTTGTTGGTCAGCAGGTCACGTCGAGGAATACCGTCATGCTCGTCACGGTGGTGACGATGTCGTCGTTGGCACCCGGCGAACCGGACCCCGAGTCCATCCGCGAGAACGTTTGGCCGGGCCGTACTCCGTTGACCGAGCACATGTCGAGTGGAGCGGTGCCCGCGCGATTCACGACCACATGGAAGCCGCGCATCTGCAGCTCACTGATCGTGGAGGCGACCTGCGACGGGCCGGCGGGAACGGCGTTCGCCGTAGTCGACAGCCCAACCGCGGTGGTAATCAATGCACTTGCGGCCAATGTGCCGAGGCCGATCTTCTTGATGTTCATGCTCTGGAGTGCTCACGCACCCCAGAACCGTTACACCCTTAGCTCCGGGCTTCGCAGTTGAGCGAGACGGTGATCGTCCGGCGCACCACGATTTCCACCAGGTCGAAGTCCCTGTTCCCGTGCTTGTCCCGGCCGTTGTCCACCCGAATCGTGCGGGTGATGTCCTGCGGATTCCGAACACTGGTGACGATGCACTGGTCGATGGGCGCGCTGCCAACGCGGTCGATGTTCACGTCATAGCCGGCCGCCTCCAGCGGCCCGATCGTCGCATAGGCGTTACCCGGTGCAATGGGCTCCGCCATTGCGATACCCCCGGGAGCGAGCACCACGCCCGCCGCCACGATCCCCCCTGCCACACCCCACGCTGCGCGCATGACAGTCTCCGTACTTCTGTTAGGCCCGACCCAACTGATTCATCGTTCAAAACCCGCAAAGTGTTGCCAGCTTTTCCTAAGCGTTCTCTGTGGTATCAACGGGCGTGCGCCGGTTCTGGTTCATCCAAGCGCTGGTGACCTTGTGCGTTGTGACGGCGTGCGGCCAGCCCGGCACGTCGCCCGGGACCTCGTCGACCGAATCTTCGCGCGCGGAGTCCCATGTGGATCCCGCCAAGATCACCCGGGCACGCGGCGATCTGCCCGCAGGCTACGAGGTGGCTGACATATCCGGTCCCGCCTCACCCGTCGCGTTCTGGGGCTTCGGCCCCGGCTGGGTCACCGAACCACCGGCGTGCGGCGTGCTGGCCGGTCCGGGCGCCGACGGCGGTACGACACGCGGCTGGTCGGGATCGGGTCCCGGCGGCATCGTGCACGCGGTGGTCATCGGGTCGCCGACGGCACCGGTCACGTTCGATCCGGCGGTGCTGGCGGACTGCGGGCAGTGGACGGTGATATCGGGAAACACCTCCGGCATCGTCAACCTGATCGAGGCACCGGCCATCGACGGAGCGGACACCGTCGGTATGTCGACCGTCGCGACAACCGTCGTGGAGGGTGGATCGGAGATCACATCGACGGCAAGCACGTTCAGCGCCTACCTCGGCGACTACCTGGCGTTCGTCACCGTGGTGACCGATCCCGGGTCACCGAATCCTCCACTCGGCCAAGAATTCGCCGCCGAACTGTTGGTGAAAACGGTGTCGGCGCTACGCGGCTGACGCCGTGCCTGCGGGTACATTGGCGGCGATGTTGAACCCGAAGGCGGTGCTCGTCATCGCATGTGTCGGCGCGCTCGCCGCGTGCAGCCCCGCCGAGTCGGCTGAGCCGGATGTCTCGCGCGCCGACATCGCGAACATCAAGAACGTCCGGTCGGACTTCCCTCCGCCATTCAAGATCACCGATATCGCACCCGCGGGCATCGACCCACGTCTCCTCGAATCTCAGCCGCTGCCGGGAGTCAAGTTCGAGCCCGCCGACTGCACGGAGTTCGCCAATCAGAAGGTCCTGCCCGACGGTGCGAAAGGAAACATGGCCGCCGTCGTAGCCGAGGGCGAAGGCAACCGGTACATCGTGATCGCGGTGGAGACGTCGGAGACCGTGCCGGTCAACGAGCCCGCGCCGAACTGCCAGAAGGTCGGATTCACAAGTCCGGGACTGCGCGGTGTCGTCGAGGTCGTCGAGGCGCCCAAGATCGAAGACGTCCACACCCTCGGTGCTCATCGGGTGATTCAGTCGACGGTCGACAAGAAGTCGCGAACCGGAGAGCTGTACAACTACGTCGCCAAGTTCGGCCAATTCATCGTGATCGTCACCGCCAACCCGCTCGTCGTGAAGGACAAGCCGGTGGTCCCTGTCGACACCAAGCGCGCCGGCGACCTGCTCACCGCGGGGGTGGCCGCGGTCAAGGGTTAGGGCACTGCGGCCGTCAGCGGACGTCGTGCGGCCGGAACTGGATGCTGATCCGCGCGCCCGTCGGCCTGGTGGTCTTCGGTATCGAGTGTTCCCAGGTCCGCTGACAAGAACCGCCCATCACCAGAAGGTCGCCGTGCCGGTGCTGGAGGCGTAGCGACTTGCCGCCGCCGCGCGGGCGCAACGCGAAAACCCTTGTGGCGCCCAGGCATACGATCGCCACCATGGTGTCTTCGGTGCTGCTCCGGCCGACGGTGTCGCCGTGCCAGGCGACGCTGTCGTCGCCGTCGCGATATAGGCACAGGCCTGCGGTGGTGAACGGTTCGCCGAGCTCGCCGCCGTAGGTGTCGTTGAGCCGTCTGCGCATCTGTTTGAGCCGCGGATGCGGAGCGGGTTCGTCGATCAAGTTGTGGAAGCTGACCAGTCGCGGCACGTCGAGCACGCGGTCATACATCTGCCTGCGCTCGGCGCGCCACGGGATGACGCCCATGAGTTCGTCGAACAGGCCGTCGGCGTCCGTCAGCCAGCCGGAGCGCACCTCGACCCATGCGCCGTCACCGAGGTGCTGCCGTTCGGCGGGGTCGAAGAGCGAGCTTTGCAGCGCCACCTCCATGACCGCGAGTTTATCGCACACGCGTTCGAATTCTACAGGCGAACCGCGCCCGGACCCTGGTCGGCGAGGATGTCGCCGGGGTTGGACAGTGCGCAGGTCTTCAGGCTCAGGCACCCGCAGCCGATGCAGCCGGTGAGGTTGTCGCGCAGCCGTTGCAGGTGCAGGATGCGGTCGTCGAGATCCTGGCGCCAGCCTGCAGAGAGTCGGGCCCAGTCCTTGCTGGTCGGCACCCGATCGGTGGGCAGTGTCGCCAGCGCCGCCCGGATGCGGGCCAGCGGAATGCCGAGCCGCTGCGACATCCGGATGAAGGCCACGCGCCGCAGCGTCTCGCGGGGGTAGCGGCGTTGGTTGCCGGTGGTGCGACGGCTGGCGATCAGGCCCTCGCGTTCATAGAAGTGCAGTGCCGAAATGGCCACACCACTGCGGTCGGCCATCTCGCCAGGCGTCAGCTCGTGGAACTCCATACACCTCAACTTAAGTTGAGGTGGCCGATCGCGCTACGGTGCTATGTGTGTCCGAGACCGCGCTGGGGGTGAACTCCGAGGTCGGGCCGCTGCGGGTGGTGATCCTGCACCGACCCGGATCCGAGCTACAGCGCCTGACGCCCCGCAACAACGACGCATTGTTGTTCGACGGGCTGCCCTGGGTCACCAAGGCGCAGGAGGAACACGACGCGTTCGCAGGGGTGTTGCGGTCGCGCGGCGTCGAGGTGCTGCTGCTGTCGGAGCTGCTGACCGAGGCGCTGTCCAGCGGCGCGGCCCGGATGCACGGCATCTCGGCGGCAGTGGACTCGCGGCGACTCGGAACGCCACTGGCGCAGCAGCTTTCGTCGTACCTGCGGACGTTGGAGCCCGCGGTACTGGCGCGTGTGCTGATGGCAGGCATGACGTTCACCGAGCTGCCGATCGCAGGCGGTGAGCTGTCGCTGGTCCGCCGCATGCACCATGGCGGCGACTTCGTGATCGAGCCGCTGCCGAATCTGCTGTTCACCCGCGACTCGTCGTTCTGGATCGGTCCGCGGGTGGCGATCACGTCGCTTGCGCTGCCTGCCAGGACCCGCGAGACGTCGCTGACCGACCTGATCTATGCCCACCATCCGCGGTTTCTCGGTGTGCGGCGTGCTTACGAGTCGCGGTCCGCGCCCGTGGAAGGCGGCGACGTGCTGCTGCTGGCGCCGGGCGTGATCGCCGTCGGCGTGGGCGAGCGGACGACGCCCGCCGGTGCAGAGGCGTTGGCCCGCAGCCTGTTCGACGACGGTCTCGCCCACACGGTGCTGGCGGTGCCGATCGCCCAGGAGCGCGCGCAGATGCACCTCGACACCGTGTGCACGATGGTAGATACCGACGCCGTCGTGATGTACCCGAACGTCGTCGACACGATGTCGGCGTTCACCATCCACCGCAACGGGGACGGTGGCGTGAAGATCGACGACGCCGCACCGTTCCTCGAGGCAGCCGCGAACGCGATGGGCATCGAGAAGCTGCGGGTGATTGCGACGGGCCTGGACCCCGTGACCGCCGAGCGTGAACAGTGGGACGACGGCAACAACACGCTGGCGCTGGCGCCCGGCGTCGTGGTGGCCTACGAGCGGAACATCGAAACCAATGCCCGGCTGCGGGATTCGGGGATCGAAGTGCTGCCCATCCAAGCCAGCGAGCTCGGCACCGGCCGCGGCGGCCCCCGCTGCATGTCCTGCCCCGCCGCCCGCGACCCGCTGTGATCACGACCCCTGGTGATTACGACCCTTTGTGCAATCTCGACAGTAGGAAGCCCCGCCGCCTTATCTCGCTCTTGACTTGGTGGGCGATGAACAGCGGCGTATCCCAATCGCGCGCATGGATGATTGTCCAGCCAATTCCATCGAGAATTTCGGGCGGTCGAGCACCGCAGACGATGCCCACCTTCGGGATTTCATATCCCATGTCGACGAATGCTGTCGTGTCGCCATTGGTCACTCTGATGTGAGTCCTCGGCTGCATGCCGGTGTCAATGAGCGCTAAGCGAATCTCGCTTTGTCGCGCGGACGCCGATCCGGGATCCATCAAACTCAGTGCGACGATCGCCCGTTGCAAGCCGCGGGCTCCGCGATGGCGGTCGACAAATGGCCAGACGTCGGACGCCGTGATCCCCGTCGCGCGGGCAAGTGCGTCGAGGTGACTGACAGCCGCGTCACGCTCCAAGTGCCTCGCGAGGTCGTACGCGGTCCGTTCGGGCGTCGTGACGGGAATACCGTCCACATCGGTACCTTCGTCGGCTCCGACCCGTTCATTTCGGACGACGATGCCGGGCGGTGGGCGGCCGCAACGGTAGATCATTTCAACGGGAGCCGACTCGTCGAACCACGATGCGCCATGCTGCGCGGCCGCCGCGATCCCTGCAATGACACCTCTGCGTCGCGACCAGAGCCAGGCGCCGACGACGTATTGCTCCGCGGTAGGCCTTGCTCCCTTGGCGACGTAGACATCCGGGAACATGGTCCGGTAATTCCATCGCAGCTGGCCGCGGGTGAGTGCGCCGCACGCCAGCGCCTCGCTCCCGATGAACACTTCGGGCATGCCCTGATGCTGACCAGTAGGACTGACACTCCACGTCCTACGGGCGAGATTGCTCACAGGGCTGTGCACCCGAATACAACCCTGAGTGCAATCTGGGCGATAGGGCGGAGAGGACTACCTCCAGCTGGGCAGCCAGATCTGCAGGTTCCACGTCGATGCCGAGATCGGCAGGCCCGTCAAGATCGGATACATCCAGGCGAAGTTCGTGATGACAAGGGCGATATAGCAACTGACGGCGATCAGCCCTAGCGTTCTTCGCTCGGGATTCTGATTCGGCTGATGCAATATGTCGCCGAGGATCATCGCGATGGCCATCACGAGGAACGGCGACATGGTGGCCGCGTAGAAGAAATACATCTGCCGGTCGATGTCGGCGAACCACGGCAGGAACCCCGCGCCATAGCCGACGAGGACGGCGGCGTACCGCCAGTCCTTCTTGACGAAGGTCCGCCAGAGCGCCCACCCGAGGACGGGCACCGCGATGAACCACATCGCGGGCGTCCCGACGAGCATCACGGCCTTCACACACGACTGCGCGCCGCAGCCGGGGATGTTCTCCTGGTCGATCGCATAGAGCACCGGGCGCAGCGACATCGGCCACGTCCACGGCTTGGACTCCCACGGGTGATGGTTGCCGTCGGCGTTGGTCAGGCCGGCGTGAAACCGGTACGCCCCGTATGTGTAATGCCACAGCGAGCGGATCGCGTCGGGCAGAACACCGCCGGGGGCGATCGACTGGCCGACCTCGTAGCGATTGATCGCTGTCTCCGACGCGAACCACGGCGCATACGACGCCAGATACACGCCGAACGGAATCAGCCCCAATGCGTATACGGTCGGGCCCAGATCGCGCCGCAGCGTGCCGAGCCACGGTCGCGGTGCGCGGTACTGCCTACGGGCGGCGACGTCGAACGCCAGCGTCATCAACCCGAAGAACACCACGAAGTACAGTCCGGACCATTTTGTCGCACAAGCCAATCCGAGTAGCACGCCCGCGCCGAAGCGCCACCACCGGACGCCCAGCCGCGGACCCCACGGGGTTTCGCCGATGCGGCCGTCGACCAGGGCGACGTGCATGCGCTCTCGCACCTGGTCGCGGTCAACGATCAACGCGCCGAACGCCGCCACCACGAAGAACGCCAGGAAGCCGTCGAGCAGGGCGGTGCGGGAGGCGACGAAGTTGACGGCGTCGGCGATGAGCAGCAACCCCGCGATTGCGCCGACCATCGTCGAGCGGGTCATCCTCCGGACGATGCGCGCCACCAGCGCGATCATGATGACGCCCAACACGGCGCCGGTGAACCGCCAGCCAAGCCCGTTGTAGCCGAAGATCGCCTCGCCGATCGCGATCAGCTGCTTGCCGACCGGCGGGTGCACGACGAGCCCGTAGCCGGGGTTGTCCTCGACCCCGTGGTTGTGCAGCATCTGCCAGGCCTGAGGCGCGTAGTGCTTCTCGTCGAAGATCGGGGAGCCCATATCGGTCAGCGACCCCAGGTTCAGGAACCGGGTGAGCGACGCCAGCGCGGTGATGACGGCGGTCATCGCCCAGCCCTCCAGGCGGTCCACGGGCCCGAAATCGGCGACGGGCATCAGCGGCGCCGGGCTGATCACCGGGACCGAGCGCGCGGCCGATGGCGATTCGGTAGCGGGGGCGGTCACGCGACCGATCGTAGGCTGTGACGGATGAACGCCGGTCGGTTGCTGCTCGCCGCCACGCCGTTGGGGCTGCCAGCGGACGCGTCCACCCGGCTGATTACCGCCCTGGGCAGCGCCGATGTGGTCGCCGCCGAGGACACCCGCCGGGTCAGGACGCTGGCACAGGCGCTGGGCGTCCGGATAGCGGGCCGGGTCGTCAGCCTGTTCGACCAGAACGAGGCGACGCGGGTTCCGGCGCTTGTTGCGGAGGTAGGCGGCGGCGCGACGGTGCTGGTGGTCAGTGATGCGGGCATGCCGGTGATCAACGACCCCGGCTACCGGCTGGTGGTCGCCTGCGTAGAAGCCGGGCTGACGGTCAGCTGCCTACCGGGCCCGTCGGCGGTGACGACGGCACTCGCGGTCTCCGGGCTGCCCGCCGACCGGTTCTGTTTCGAGGGCTTCGCGCCGCGCAAGCACTCGGCCCGCGCGACGTGGCTGGCGAGCCTGGCGGCCGAGCAGCGGACGGCCGTGTTCTTCGAGTCG
Source organism: uncultured Actinomycetota bacterium (assembly GCA_963713225.1). GTDB lineage: Bacteria > Actinomycetota > Actinomycetes > Mycobacteriales > Mycobacteriaceae > Mycobacterium. The sequence goes on from CAVQLB010000015.1 coordinate 161,748, forward strand.
CCGCGACGCCTTGCGGCCTGCCTGCTGGACGCCGTCAAGGTGCTCGGTGGCGAGCGTCGGGCGGTGGTATGCCGCGAGTTGACCAAGACGCACGAGGAGGTCGTTCGTGGGTCGTTGTCCGAGCTGGCCGACTGGGCGGCCGACGGGGTGCTCGGCGAGATCACCGTCGTGCTCGCCGGGGCGCAGCCGCGGGCCGACCTGGAGACGCTGGTGACCGAGGTGAATGCGCTCGTCGACGACGGAGCCCGCGTGAAGGATGCGTGCGCGGAGGTTGTCGCCGCGAATCCCGGCGCACCGTCGCGGCGTGAGCTTTACGATGCGGTCCTGCGGTCACGCGACTGACACGGAGGCGCCATGGCACTGCCTGCACTCGTCCTCGTGCACGGTGGTCAGCATGCCGGCGACTGCTGGGATCCCACCGTCGACGAAATCCACCGGCAGGCACCGGAATTGTCCGTGCTTGCCGTCGATCTGCCGGGTCGCCGCGGTACGCCGGGTGACCTCGCCACGGCCACCATCGGTGACTGGGTGGACTCGTTGCTGTCCGACATCGAGAACGCGGGTCTCGACGAGTTCGTCATCGTGGGCCATTCGATGGCAGGGCTCACCGTCCCCGGCGTGGCGACCAAGCTCGGGGCGTCGCGGGTGCGGGAGATGGTGTTCGCCGCGGCATTCGTCCCGCCCGACGGTGGCGCGGTGGTGGACACGCTGCCCGGACTGGTCGGGTGGTACGCACGCCGGAAGGCCGATACGGGCAGATCGGGAACGTTGCCAACGGCGTTGGCGGAGTTTGCCTTCTGCAACGGGATGACGCGTCAGCAGCGCAGGTTCAGCCGCGATCGGTTCTATGCCGAGTCGCCGTCCATCATCTTCGAGAACGTCGACCGCTCGGGGCTGCCCGACGATGTCCCGCGCACCTGGATCCTCACCTTGCGCGACCGCGCCCTGTCACAAAGGTCGCAGCGCACGTCGATCGCTGCGCTCGGTGGCGTGCAGACGGTCATCCCTATCGACACCTGCCACAACTTGATGGTCAGCGAGCCGAGACGGCTGGCCGAGATCCTCCTTGATCGCTGCCGGCGCTACGCATAGCACCGACTATCGGCGCCGCCTTGTGCAGGCATTCGTCCCATTCGCGGTCGGGATCGGAGTCCGCGGTAATGCCGCCGCCGACGCCGAGCACGGCAGAGCCGTCGGCGCCGAACTCGACGGTCCGGATGGCGACGTTGAGCTCGCACCCGGCGACAGGCGACGCCAAACCGACTGTGCCGCAATACACGCCACGTCGATGGAACTCCCAGCCCGTTAGCAGCTCACGAGCCCGCAGCTTCGGCGTGCCGGTGACGGACGCGGGCGGGAATGCCGCTTCGAGCAGCGCCGCCATCGGCACCTCGAGCGGCACCGCTGCGGTCACCGTCGACACCAGATGCCACACCCCGGGAGCAGGCCGCACCGCGAGCAGTTCGGGCACGGTCACCGAGCCCGTGACGGCGACGCGACTGAGGTCGTTTCGAACCAGGTCGACGATCATGATGTTCTCTGCGACATCTTTGACCGACGCGCGCAACTCCGCCGGGTCCGCACTCCGCGGCAGGGTGCCCTTGATCGGGCTCGACGTCACCGCCTCACCGGCTCGCCGCAGGAACAACTCCGGGGACAACGACGCGACCGCGCCCCATTCGCCTGCGAGATATGCTGCGCGGGCGGGCGAGGTACGTTCGACTGCGTCGACGAAGAAGTCGACGGGCGCGCCATTTAGCCTGCCGGCGAACTGTGTGCACACGCAGGCCTGGTAGATCTCGCCCGCGGCGATCGCATCCAGGCACTCGAGTACACCTCGGCGGTGGGCGGCGCGGTCGGCTTCATCCCAGCTGATGTCGAAGTTCTTCGGCGGCAAGGCGTTTCGTAATGCTTCGGTCACCCACTCCGAAGGCTCTGCACCGGAAAGGCTTTCGTACCACCAATGTCCGTCGTCGTCCTGGCGTAGCACGCAGTCGGTCCAGCCGCCCGCAGCTTCGGGGAGGCGTGGCGGCTGTCCGTCGGCGCCGGCATCGGGATAGGACAGGTAGCCGAACCAGCCCCCGCCGACGGCGCCGGCGTCCGTGGCGCCCGGCGGTACGTCGAACACCTCGTCGATGCCCACCGCAGAGGCATTCAAGGACGGGGCGATGACGGCCCCGGAGCCGAACCACTCACCGATCAGCGCGGCGGGCGGCGCGAGCCCGTGCCGGGCCGCGGCGTGGGCGATCGTGCGCAGCACAGCGGGGGCGCTGCCCAGGTCGCCGAGCCGCTCGATCCGCATCGGGTAAGCGTGACAGAAAGCTAGCGGGTGATCTTCCGCGGGACCGCAATCGTGGTCAGTTTCTCGGGATTCCGCATCGCGTAGAAATTGGTGATCTTGCCGTCGATGACCTCGACCAGGAACACGCCCTCCAGCTGGTCCCCGTTGTAGATGACCATCGCGGGCGCGCTGTTGTACACCGCGTTCTCGAACCGCAGATCGGGCATCCGCTCGCGCCCGTACTTGAACAGGGCGAGGAGTATCGAGGCCACCTTGCGCGCGCCCACCACCGGCCTGCGAGCCGCCGTGGCCTTGCCGCCGCTATCCGCGGTCCAGGTGGCGTCGGGTGCCAGCAGCGAGAGCAGACCCTCCATATCGCCGGTGGACGCCGCGGTGAAGAACTGCTCGGTGATCTCGGCCGTCTGGCCTGCGCCCGCGGGTTCGAACCGCTTGCGTCGCGCCTGCACATGCTCGCGGGCGCGGTGCGCCACCTGACGCACCGCGTCGGCGGATTTGCCGACTGCGCCTGCGATTTCGTCGTAGTCGAAGCCGAACACCTCGCGGAGAACGAACACCGCTCGTTCGTCGGGGGTCAGCGTCTCGAGCAACACCAGCATGGCCATCGACACCGACTCGGCGAGCACGACGTCAGAAGAGGCGTCGCGCTCGTCGAGTAGCAATGGCTCGGGCAGCCACGGACCGATGTAGTCCTCGCGACGCCGGGCGCTCGCCCGCAGCGCGTTGAGCGCTTGGCGGGTCACCAATTGCGCCAGGTACGACTTGGTGTCGCGCACCGTCGCGAGGTTCACTTCGGCCCACCGCAGGTAGCTGTCCTGCAGCACATCGTCGGATTCTGTTGCCGAACCCAGTATTTCGTAGACGATCGTGAACAGCAGGGGCCGCAAGAGCGTGAACCGCTCTGCGTGTTCGCTGTCTGGTGGTCATGGTTTGGTGACCACCTCGAGCACCGGCTCCGACGGCCGGTCGCCGCCCTTGACGTAGAACACCGACCGGGTTTGCGCGCCGCTTGGCGCAGACCCCACAGCGTGCCCTTGCACACGGCCTCCTTCATCGAGGCGGCCATCCGCCCGGCGAGATAGAAGTTGCGCGGGCTGTCGTCCTTGCGGGCGACCTGCAACATGGCGCCGCGGCGGCCAAGGCTGATGCACGACCCCACGAACGCCTGATCCACCACGCCGGGTTCCTCGCCGGCGATGCGGCTCAGCACGGTCTTGGCGGCCTGGGCACCGAGGGGGCCCGCAGCCTGGCAGCTCATCCGCAGCGGTTGGCCCGACGGTGCAGCGCAATCGCCGGCGGCCACTATGCGGGCATCGTCGACGCTGGTCAGCGTCTCGTCGGTGAGCAGCCGGCCCATCCCATCGGTGTGCAGCCCACTGTCGGCGGCAAGCTTCGGCACGCCGAATCCCGCAGTCCAGACGGTGACCGCGCTGGGACGAACGGCGCCGTCGGCGAACACCACCGCATCCGAGCGGACCTCCGCCACCACGTCGTCCTCGAGCACCGCGACGCCGTGCTTGGCGAGCCACTTGGCGATCGACCGACGGCCCGGCTCGGACAGCGACGGGGCCAGTTGCCCGCCGCAGACCAGCGTCACCGCGCGGCCCTGCTCGGCCAGCTCGGATGCCGTTTCAATCCCGGTGAGGCCGGCGCCGACGACTGTCACCGGGGCATCCGGGTGTAGCTCGTCGAGAGTGTCACGCAGTCGCTGAGCCAGTTCGAATTCCGCAATGGGGTAGGCGAATTCGGCGGCGCCAGGAACGGAGGTCGGCGTCGCGCCGGTGCTGCCGACCGCGTAGATGAGGTAGTCGTAGTGCAGCGGCCTGCGGCCCGACGCGAATTCCACGGTGCGGGCCGCGGTGTCGATCCTGGTGGCACTGTCGACGACCAGCTGGATGCCGTCGCCGAGCAGCGAGCCGTAGTCGGCCGTCGCCTCGTGATTGCCCGCGACGAGCTGGTGCAGCCGGATCCGCTCGACGAACTTCGGCCGTGGGTTGACCAATGTGATGTCGACGTCGGCGCGAAGCCGCAGATTATTGGCCGCCAGTGTTCCGGCGTATCCGCCGCCGATCACGACGACGTGTGTGCGCTTCTCGGTCATGGTGTCTCCTCTTCACTCGGTGATGCCCTCAAGACACCGCCGAACCTCGAGACGTGACACAACGTGATGCGCGTCACTCCACCTGATAGCGCGGGAACACCCCCACGGGGGCGGGCAGCGGGGTCCCCGGCCTCAGCCGGGCGCCGATTGCGGCGAAGGACCGCTGGTCATCGGACTGGCCGAGGAGATCCAAGAGCTTGCCCGACGATTCCGGCATCACCGGCTGGGTCAGCAGTGCCGCGATCCGTACCACCTCCATCGTCGTATAGAGCACGGTGGCGAACCTCGCCTTGTCGGCGGCCGAGTCCGACTTCCGCAGCACCCACGGCTCCTGCACGGAGAAGTACTTGTTGGCTGCTCCCAACACCCGCCAGATCGCCTCGAGCGCCAAGTGCATGGCCTGCGCGTCGAAATGCGCGCGCACACGGTCCAGCAGGCCGTCTGCCGCATCCAGCAACTCGCTGTCATCGGCGGTGAAATCGCCCGCCTCGGGCACCACACCATCGAGGTTCTTCGCGACCATCGACAGCGACCGCTGCGCGAGGTTGCCCAACTCGTTGGCGAGGTCGGCGTTGATGCGGGTGATCATGCCGTCTTCGCTGTAGCTGCCGTCCTGGCCGAACGGTACTTCGCGCAGCAGGAAATAACGCACCTGGTCGACACCGAACCGGTCGATGAGCTCGACCGGGTCGACGACGTTGCCGACCGACTTGCTCATCTTCTCGCCACTGTTGAGCAGATGACCGTGCGCGAAAACCCTTCGAGGAAGCTCGATTCCGGCCGACATCAGAAACGCGGGCCAGTAGACGGTGTGGAACCGGATGATGTCCTTGCCGATCATGTGCAGGTCGGCGGGCCAGTACTTGCGGAACGACTCCGAGTCGGTGTCTGGAAAGCCAACGCCGGTCAGGTAATTGGTGAGCGCGTCGACCCAGACATACATCACATGGTCGGGGTGGCCGGGCACCTGCACACCCCAGTCGAACGTCGTCCTGGAGATCGACAGGTCACGCAGTCCGCCGGAGACGAAGCTGACCACTTCGTTGCGCCGCACGTCGGGTCCGATGAACTCGGGATGCTCCTCGTAGTAGGCCAACAGCTTGTCGCCGTAGTCGGAGAGCCGAAAGAAGTAGGTCTCCTCCTCGGTCCAGACGACGGGCGCGCCGCTGTCGACGGCGACTCGCGTCCCGTCTGGATCCACCCGAGTTTCGTCCTCGCTGAGGTAGGTCTCGTCGCGCACCGAGTACCAGCCCGCGTACGAGCCCAGATAGATGTCGCCACTGGCGTCCATCCGCTTCCAGATATCGATGGACGCCTCGATGTGGTCGGCATCGGTGGTCCGGATGAACCGGTCAAATGAGATGTTCAGCTGCTCCTGCAGCCGCTCGAACACATCGGAGTTGCGCCGGGCCAGATCCGCGGTGGGCACACCCTCGGCCGCGGCGGCCTCGGCCATCTTGAGGCCGTGTTCGTCGGTGCCGGTCAAGTAACGGACGTCGAAACCATCGAGCCGCTTGAAGCGGGCGATCGCATCGGTCGCGATGTATTCGTACGCGTGCCCGATATGCGGAGCCCCGTTCGGGTACGTGATCGCGGTGGTCACATAGAAGGGCCCTGGGGTGCGCGTCCCCGCGCCGGGGATGGATTCCGTCATTTCGACTCCACCTTATGGTGTGTGCGGTGAGCTCAAAACGCCCGGCGCCGCCGCCGCCTGAGCCGTTGACACCGCTGGTCGACGCGCACACCCACCTCGATGCGTGCGGCGCAGAGGATGCCGACGATGTGCGCGCGATCGTGGACCGCGCCGCGGCCGTCGGCGTCGAGGCCGTCGTCACCATCGCCGACGACCTGGACTCGGCGCGCTGGGTCACCGACGCCGCCGACTGGGACCCGCGCGTGTACGCGGCCGTGGCGCTGCACCCGACGCGGGCCAACGCGCTCAGCGACGAAGCCAAGACCGTCATCGAGCGGCTCGCCGGCCATCCCCGCGTGGTGGCGATCGGGGAGACCGGGATGGACAACTACTGGCCGGGAAAGCTCGACGGCTGCGCCACGCCGAGCGAGCAGCGCGAGGCCTTCGCCTGGCACATCGACCTTGCCAAGCGGACGGGCAAGCCGCTGATGATCCACAACCGCGATGCCGACGCAGACGTGCTGGACGTGCTGAGGGCCGAGGGCGCGCCGCCGACGGTGATCTTCCACTGCTTCTCGTCGGACGCCGAGATGGCGCGGACGTGTGTCGACGCGGGATGGCTGCTGAGCCTCTCGGGCACCGTCAGCTTCCGCAACGCCCACGCGCTGCGCGAGGCGGCCACGCTCATCCCGGCAGGGCAGCTGCTGGTGGAGACCGACGCGCCTTTCCTCACCCCGCATCCGTACCGCGGCGCGCCGAACGAGCCGTACTGCCTGCCCTACACGGTGCGGGCGCTGGCCGAGGTGGTCGACCGCCCCGCCGCCGAGCTCGCCCGGGAGACCTCGACGACAGCGGGCCGGGTGTACGGCTTGCCGGTGGAGCCGCGGTAGGCATGAGGCGAGTTGCCGTTGCTAGGCCAGTTCGTTACCGTCTTGTGATCAAGCTGCGGGGGCACTGGAGAAGCCGGGGTCCGAGTCGGGGATGACCACACTTTGAATGCATTGAACAAGCTCCACGAATCTCGATCGCCCTATCTGCGGATTCTCGTCTTCGCCATGTTGCTGGCGCTGACGTTCGCCGGGGGGATCGCCGTCGCAGCGCACAAGACCGTGACGCTGACCGTTGACGGCGCCGAGACGACCGTGTCCACGATGAAGTCGCGGGTCATCGACGTCGTCTCCGAGAACGGCTACGACGTCGGCGACCGCGACGACCTCTTCCCGGCCGGTGACCAGTCGGTGCACCAGTCGGACAACATCGTGCTTCGGCGCAGCCGCCCGCTGCAGATCTCCCTGGACGGCCAGGGCAGCCGGGAGGTGTGGACGACGGCCTCCACCGTCGACGAGGCCCTTTCCCAGCTGTCCATGACCGACAAAGCGCCGGCCGCGGCGTCTCGCGGGAGCCGCGTGCCGCTGGCAGGCATGTCGCTGCCTGTGGTGAGCCCCAAGACCGTGCAGATCAACGAGGGCGGCGCCGTCAGAACCGTGCACCTGGCCGCCCCGAACGTTGCCGGACTGCTGGCCGCCGCAGGCGCCGCGCTGGAGCAGAGCGACACGGTGGTGCCCGCCGCGACGGCCCCCGTCGTCGATGGAATGCAGATCCAGGTCACCCGGATCCGGATCGAGAAGGCCACCCAGCGAGTGCCGCTGCCACCGAATAACAAGCGCGTCGAGGATCCGACCCTCAATATGAGCCGCCAGATCGTCGAGGACCCCGGGAGCGCCGGGCGTTCAGGACGTAACATTTGCCATCGCTAAGGTCAACGGGGTGGAAACCGGAAGACTGCCAGTAGCCAATGTCATTGTCGCCCCGGCCACTGACGGGGTGCTGCGGGTAGGCGCCAAACCTGGTACGGAAGTGCCCCCTGTGAGTAATGGTGGCGCCTGGGACGCGCTCTCCCGATGTGAAGCGGGCGGCAACTGGGCCATCAATACCGGCAACGGGTTTTACGGCGGCGTGCAGTTTGATCAAAACACCTGGGAACGAAACGGTGGTCTGAGGTATGCTGCGAGGGCCGATCTGGCAACACGTGAAGAGCAGATCGCGATTGCTGAGGTCACTCGGGCCCGTCAAGGTTGGGGTGCGTGGCCCGTGTGTAGCGGGAGAGTGGGGGCATCCTGACAATTCGACTGCTGGGTCGAACCGAAATTCGGCATCTAGCCAAAGAGCTCGACTTTCGGCCGCGTAAGTCCCTCGGCCAGAACTTTGTTCACGACGCAAACACCGTGCGCCGGGTTGTTTCGGCGTCCGGAATCAACCGCAACGACCACGTCCTGGAAGTAGGACCCGGTCTTGGCTCGCTGACGCTGGCCCTGCTGGATCGCGGCGCGCGGGTCACCGCTGTGGAGATCGATCCACTGCTGGCCGGACAGCTGCCGCACACCGTCGCCGAACACTCGCACAGCGAGATCAACAGGCTCAGCGTGCTGCATCACGATGTGCTCGACCTGCAGCCGACCGACCTGCCCGACCAGCCGACCGCGCTGGTCGCCAATCTGCCGTACAACGTCGCGGTCCCGGCGCTGATTCACCTGCTCAACGACTTCCCGTCGATCCGCACGATCATGGTGATGGTGCAGGCCGAGGTCGCCGAGAGGCTCGCCGCCGAACCCGGCGGCAAGGACTACGGCGTGCCAAGCGCCAAGATCCGGTTTTTCGGCAAGGTGCGCAGGCACGGCATGGTGTCGCCGACGGTGTTCTGGCCCATCCCGCGGGTGTACTCCGGGCTGGTCCGCATCGACCGCTACGACACCTCCCCGTGGCCGACCGACTCCGGATTTCGGCAACAGGTCTTCAACCTCATCGACATCGCTTTCGCTCAGCGCCGCAAGACATCTCGCAATGCATTCGCGGAGTGGGCCGGCAGCGGAAACGAGTCGGCGCGACGGCTGTTGGCGGCCAGCATCGACCCGTCGCGACGAGGGGAAACGCTGTCCATCGCCGACTTCGTCAGGCTGTTGGAGCGCTCGGGTGTCTGGGATCCGGCGACCAAGCGCGTGATCCAGCCCGCCGAGACGCAATAGCTTCCGGCGTCACCCCAGCGCACGGGTGAGGTGTGCGACCAACTCCGAGCATGAGTCATACCGGCTCTCCGGGATCTTCGCCAATGCCCTTGCCATTACCGTGTCGAAAGCACGCGGCACCCGGGCGACTTTGCGCGAGAAGCTCGGCACGGGATGGCTGAGATGCGCGTCCACGAGGCCCATCGGCGTGTCTGCGGCGAACGGCGGTGCACCCAGCAGTAACTCGACCGCCGTGCACGCCAGCGCGTATGCATCGGTGAGCGCCGACGGTGGACGGCCGCGCAGCAGTTCCGGGGCCGTGTACGGCAGCGATGCTTCGAGGGAGGTCGGATGCCGCCAGACTGTCTCGGCGACCGTGTGCGCGACACCGAAGTCGATCAATACCGCACGGGTAAAGTCCTGAGAGACAAGAATATTCGATGGCTTGACGTCCCCGTGCACGATTCCACATCGATGTGTGTAGTCGAGCGCGTCGGCGATCTGAGCCAGTGCCGCCAGCCGATCGCGCTGCTCGGCCAGGGCAGTCGCCGTGCCGCCGTCGACCAGTTCCATGGCGAGCCAGGCCCCGCCGTACTCGTAAACGGTGATCAAATGCGGGTGGCTGAGCTGATATGCGAATTCGAATTCCCTTCGAAGTCGCGCGGTTTGGTCCTCACGGCGGTGATGGTCATCGAGAACCTTCAGTGCCACATCGTGATTGGGGTCAGCGACCCGATGCGCGCGATACACCGTCGCGTATCCACCCCGCCCGAGTGTCCCGTCGACGACGTAACCGTCGAACTCATCGCTGAGCGGAATCACGAATCCAGCCTAGGTCTGGCGTCCAGGTCGCCTTTCTCACCACTTGACACTCTTCGTCGCCGTCTCGGCGTTAGTGTCGTGCCGTGTCCAACGGCAGCACCGCATCCGAGTGGGTTCCCACCGGGTCGATCACCGTGCGGGTGCCGGGCAAAGTCAACCTGTACCTGGCTGTCGGCGATACCCGCGACGACGGCTACCACGAACTGACGACCGTTTTCCATGCGGTCTCGCTGCTCGATGAGATCACCGTTCGCACCGCCGACGTGTTGTCCTTGGAGATGGTCGGGGAGGGCGTCGAGTCGCTGCCGACCGACGAGCGCAATCTGGCGTGGCAGGCCGCCGAACTGATGGCCGAGCACGTCGGTAGGGCACCCGACGTCGCGATCACCGTCGAGAAGTCGATTCCCGTCGCCGGCGGGATGGGGGGCGGCAGCGCCGACGCGGCGGCGGTATTGGTCGCCATCAACTCGTTGTGGGAGCTGGGTGTGCCGAGGCGCGACCTGCACACACTGGCCGCCAGGCTCGGCAGCGACGTTCCGTTCGCCCTGCACGGAGGCACAGCGCTGGGTACCGGCCGCGGCGAAGAGCTTGCGACCGTGCTGGCCAGGAGCACGTTCCACTGGGTACTGGCGTTCGCCGACAAGGGCCTGTCCACACCGGCCGTGTTCGCCGAGATGGACCGGCTGCGCGAGTCGGCGGGCGCGGACCGCACCCTGCCGCCGCGGCTGGAGGATCCCGAGCCCGTGCTCGCCGCACTGGCCTCCGGGGATCCCGCCGCACTTGCGCCCCTGCTCGGCAACGACCTGCAGCCGGCATCGCTGAGCCTCGATCCCGGATTGCGCCGCACGCTGCGGGCGGGGGTGGACGCAGGCGCGCTGGCCGGGATCGTGTCCGGTTCGGGCCCTACCTGCGCGTTTCTGTGCGCCTCTGCCACCTCGGCGGTCGACGTCGGCGCCGAGCTGGCCGGGGCGGGGGTATGCCGCACGGTGCGGGTGGCCAGTGGCCCGGTGCACGGCGCCAGGGTGGTCCCGGCGCCCACCCCGCAGGTGTGACTCCAGCCTCAATTGGCGCGTTAGTTTGGCAGTTACTTAAGAGTTGCTTAAGATGATCGACGGTGAAAAAACGCGGTCAAGCATTGGACGCAGATACTTCGCCCGCCGGGCACTCCGGTGGGCGCGCCTCCCGCTATAACGCAACACCGATTCGAGACATAACCGCTCCCCAAATGTGTGCGCGCCTACGTGAAAGTGCTATCTACCTGGCGCAGCATTACACCTTGGCATTTGCGGGAGAACCGAGGAGGCCGTCGTGAGCAGATTCACCGAGAAGATGTACCGCAACGCCCGTAATGCGACTACGGGCATGGTCACCGGTGAACCGCACGAACCGATCCGCCACACCTGGGGTGAGGTACACGAGCGCGCGCGGTGCATCGCGGGTGGTCTGGCGGCCGCCGGTATCGGTCTCGGCGACGCCGTCGGCGTGCTGGCCGGCTTCCCGGTGGAGATCGCCCCGACCGCCCAGGGCCTGTGGATGCGCGGCGCCAGCCTGACGATGCTTCATCAGCCCACTCCGCGGACCGACCTCATGGTCTGGGCCGAGGACACCATGACCGTCATCAACATGATCGAGGCGAAGGCAGTCATCGTCTCCGAGCCATTCCTGGTGGCCATCCCGGTGCTCGAGGAAAAGGGCATCAAGGTCCTCACCGTTCCCGACCTGTTGGCCGCCGACCCGATCGACCCGGTCGAGGTCGGCGAGGACGACCTGGCGCTGATGCAGCTGACGTCGGGCTCGACGGGTTCGCCCAAGGCCGTCCAGATCACCCACCGCAATATCCACTCCAATGCCGAGGCCATGTTCATCGGCGCCCAGTACGACGTCGACAAGGACGTCATGGTCAGCTGGCTGCCGTGCTTCCACGACATGGGCATGGTGGGCTTCCTGACGATCCCGATGTATTTCGGCGCCGAGCTGGTCAAGGTCACGCCGATGGACTTCCTGCGGGACACCCTGCTGTGGGCGCGGCTGATCGACAAGTACAAGGGCACCATGACCGCCGCGCCCAACTTCGCATACGCGCTGCTGGCCAAGCGGTTGCGCAGGCAGGCCAAGCCCGGTGAGTTCGACCTCTCCACGCTGCGCTTCGCGCTGTCCGGCGCCGAACCGGTGGAGCCCGCCGACGTCGACGACCTGATCGACGCGGGCAAGCCGTTCGGGCTGCAGCCCGAGGCGATCCTGCCCGCGTACGGCATGGCCGAGACGACGCTCGCGGTGTCGTTCTCCGAGTGCGGTGCGGGTCTGGTGGTCGACGAGGTCGACGCCGATCTGATGGCCGCGCTGCGCCGGGCCGTCCCGGCGACCAAGGGCAACACCCGCAGGCTGGCCTCGCTCGGCCCGCTGCTGGAGGGCCTCGAGGCCCGCATCATCGACGAGCAGGGCAATGTGATGCCTGCCCGCGGGGTCGGGATCATCGAGCTGCGCGGAGAGCCGTTGACGCCCGGCTACATCACCATGGGTGGCTTCATTCCGGCTCAGGACGAGCACGGCTGGTACGACACGGGCGACCTGGGTTACCAGATGGACAACGGCCACATCGTGGTCTGCGGTCGTGTCAAGGACGTCATCATCATGGCCGGCCGCAACATCTATCCCACCGACATCGAGCGGGCCGCAGGCCGAGTCGAAGGCGTGCGCCCGGGCTGCGCGGTCGCGGTGCGACTGGACGCCGGGCACTCACGCGAGACCTTCGCCGTCGCGGTGGAGTCCAACGCGTGGCAGGACTCGGTCGAGGTGCGCCGCATCGAGCATCAGGTCGCCCATGAGGTCGTCGGCGAGGTCGACGTGCGTCCGCGCAATGTCGTGGTGCTTGGCCCCGGCACCATTCCCAAGACGCCGTCGGGCAAGCTGCGCCGCGCGAACTCCGTCTCGCTGGTCACCTAGTACCGCGACCGTGCCAACACCCCCAGCCATCGAAGCAATCGAGCTGGTGAAGAGGTTCGGCGACAACACCGCGGTTGACGGCGTCAGCTTCACCGTCGCACCCGGCACTGTGCTCGGCCTGCTGGGCCCGAACGGTGCGGGCAAGACCACGACCGTCCGGATGATGACCACGCTGTCAGTACCGACGAGCGGCACCGCGCGAGTCGCCGGCTACGACGTCCGCGACGAGCCTGACATGGTCCGCCGCCATATGGGCCTCACCGGTCAGGTCGCGACAGTTGACGAGCTGCTGACCGGGCGCGAGAACATCAGGATGATCGGCAGCCTCTACGGCATCGGCCGTCGCGACCTGAGCCGGCTGGAAGATCAACTGCTGGAACAATTCTCGATCGCTGATGCGGCGGACCGTCCGGTGCGTTCTTACTCAGGCGGGATGCGTCGGCGACTGGACTTGGCGGTCAGTCTCATCGCCGCGCCGCCGGTGCTCTTTCTCGACGAGCCCACCACGGGACTTGATCCGCGCAGCCGCAGCGATCTCTGGGACATGTTGCGTGGGCTCGTCGCGGAGGGGACCACCCTGCTGTTGACCACCCAGTACCTCGAAGAGGCCGACCAGCTGGCCGACAACATCGTCGTCGTCGACCGCGGGCGAATCATCGCGCAGGGCACGCCGCTGCAGCTCAAGAAGCAGGCCGGCAGCGCCAGCCTGCTGGTAACGGTCTCGCAGGCTGCGGACCTGCCCGCGGCTCGTGAATTGCTGGCCCGTACCGGCGCCGAGGTGCGCGTCGATGTCGGTGCGCGACAGCTCACCGCATCGGCCACCGGCATCGCCGAGCTGACCCGGGTGGCGGGCTGGCTACAGGAAAGTGCGATCGAGGTCGACGACATCGGCCTGTCCCGTCCCAGCCTCGATGATGTCTTCCTGTCGCTCACGGGCCATCGTGCCGAGGGTGATGAATCCGAGGAGGTGGGCGCGTGACTGTCACGGCGCAGAAGCCGAACGCTACGTCGAGTAGGCCACGGATCCGGCCGACGAACATCGGACAACAGTCTTGGATCATGGTCAAGCGCAACATGATCCACACCAAGCGGATGCCGGAGATGCTGAGCGATGTGACGGTGCAGCCGATCATGTTCGTATTGCTGTTCGCATTCGTGTTCGGCGCGTCCATCGCCACCAGGGGCAGTGCGTCGTACAGGGAGTTTCTGTTACCGGGAATCCAGGCGCAGACAATCGTTTTCACGGCCTTCGTGGTATCTACTGGGATCACCGCCGACATCGAGAAGGGCATCATCGATCGGTTCCGATCACTACCGATTCGGCGATCGGCAGTGCTCATCGGCCGTAGCATCGCCAGCCTGCTGCATTCGTCGATCGGTGTGGTGGTGATGGCGGTGACCGGTCTGTGCATCGGATGGCGGATCCGGGGTAGCGCGGCCGAGGCGGTATTGGCGTTCGGGCTCATCCTGGTGTTCGGATTCGGGATGATCTGGTTCGGAATCCTGATCGGCTCGCTGATGCGCTCGGTCGAGGCGGTCAACGGAGTGATGTTCACCGTGCTCTTCCCGATCACCTTCCTGGCCAACACCTTTGCGCCGACCGAGCCGATGCAGCCCTGGCTTCGGGTGATCGCCGAATGGAATCCGGTGTCCTCGCTCGCGCAGGCAATGCGGGAACTGTGGGGCAACGGCCCACCAGCGCCGCCGGACGCACAGCTGCCGCTGCACCATCCGGTACTGGCCACGGTGCTGTATTCGCTCGCGCTGACGGCGGTCTTTGCGCCGTTCGCATTGCGTGCCTACGCGCGTCGCACTGCGGACTAGGCCTCGACAGCGGAGATCGTCCAGGCAGGCAGAATCGGTGCCCGCGTGAGGAAGTGGTCGCCCTGTCCGATGCTGCGGAGCAGTTCCTGAGTACGAAGGATGCAGCAGGCCATCCGCACCATGGCGAACACCTCATACCAGTGCAGGTCGACGAGCGGGCGTCCGATCATCTCCTCGTAGCGGCGGATCACGTGCTCGCGGCTGTCGAAGCCGGGTAGTTCCGGGTCGAGGTCCAGACCGTTGACCTCGAGCATCTGCCTGCGGGTCGCGAGCCACCACGCGAAGTCGGTCTCGGCCGGGCACAGGCACGCCTGCTCCCAGTCCAGCGCACCCACGATCTGGCCGTCGTCGTCGAAGATCGCGTTCGACAGCCGGGCGTCGTTCCAGCAGACACTGAGATCGCCGGTCTCCTCGGGCCGGTTGCGGAGCAGCCATTTGAAGGCCGTGTGCATTACGTCGGGAACCTTGTTGTCGGTTCCCCATTTCGCGTACTCGCGCCACCACTTCAGCTCGGCGCCGACGCCGACGCCTGCGGGCCGCTCGAGCCACGACGCCTCGCCGACGGGAACCCGGTGGAGCCGCGCCATCGTCTCGAGGAACGAGTCATGCACCCGCCGCTGCACGGCCGGGCCCGCGTCATGCAGCCAGCCGCGGGTCGCATACGTGGTGTCCGACGGGGTGTGGCCGACAATCCGTGGCATCACAAGGAATTTCGAGCCGATCCAGTCGCGGTCGGGTTCGTAGAGGATGGGCGACGGGGTGGGGATGCCGTGCTCGTGCAGGAACTCCTGCGTAAGGGTCTGGGTGCCCAGGTCGTATTGCGGGAAGATGCCTCCGCCTGATGGAGGGATCCGGATCACGTATTCACTTGTGCTGCCGCCCGCCTCGGCGCTGAAGACCAGGCTTTCGCTCGACCACCCGGCGGCCTTGTTGGCCGCGCGCAGTTCCGACACCACCGCCTTGCCGGTGAACCTGTGCTCGAACCAGGCCTGAAGTTGCTCCCGGGTGGCGGCCAGGTCGCGTTGCGTGAGCGCGATACCTGCCATGCGGATAGAGTTACACACTACCCGTCATATGTAAAGCCCAAAGTCTTTACACTGACAGGGTTGAATGTAATACGCTGATGAGATGACGGCAGCCCCTCCGCTCACCTTTGGAGACATCGACGACACCACGCTCCCGCTTGCGGTTCTCGTGCACGGCTTCCCGGATACGCCCAATACCTGGCGGCACCTCGGACCCGATCTCGCTGGGCGCGGGTACCGCGTGGTGGCGCCATGGCTCCCGGGATACGACGCGCCGACGAACAAGCCGATCAGTGTCGGCACATACGTCTGCTCGGTGCTCGATGCCCGCGGCACATACCGCGCGGACGAGCGCGCCGTCCTGATCGGCCACGACTGGGGAGCTGTGGCTTCGTACGGAGCCGTTGCCACCGAACCCGCGGCATTCTGTCGCCTCGTCACCCTGGCCGCTCCGCCGGCGGGTGCACTGGCGCGGATGTTCAGCTACCCCCAACTCAAGCGGTCGTTCTACCTCTGGTTCATCCAGCAGGTCGGGCTCCCAGAGACGGTGCTGCTGGAGTCCGGATTCTGGGAGTCTCTGTGGGCGGACTGGTCGCCGGGATACGACCCCCGTGAAGATGTCTCGGAGCTGCGGCGGTATGTGTCGCAGGACAACGTCGCGAATGTCGTCGCCCCTTATCGGGCATCCTTCAACCCGGATTTCGCCGACCCTGCCGCCAAAGCCGAAGCGCTGGCGGCATTGCAAGATCCGCCGGTACCCACGCTGTATCTCCATGGCGCCGACGACGGGGCGCTTGGCATCGACGTTTTGGGTCAGCCGTCCGAACACCTACCCGCTGCGGGTTCGGCGTTCGAAATCGTCGACGGCGTCGGCCATTTCCTGCATCTGGAACAGCCTGAGCTGATCGGGGCGAGAATCCTCGACTGGCTTGGCTAGCCGGCCGCCGCCCGTCGTAGACGTCGCCGAGTCGGTTCGAGGCCCGCGGCATGGCGCAGCTCTGCCAGGAACTGACCCGGGGTGCCACCCGCGATCATGTAGTGGCACACGGCGATACGGACCACGGCCGCGGCGGCGATGTCCCTGTCGTCACCCGGGATGATGCGGGCGATGCGTTCGTGCATGATCGGCAGCACTCGCTTCATCTGGTGCAGCACGTGTTCTGGCTCGATATCGGCCAGTGAACCCAGCGAGTAGGTGCTCTGGAACTCGACGATGAAACGCAGCGCGGCGTCCAGTCGCTCGGGCCCGCTCAGTCCTGCCATCGCCGCGGCGATCCCGGAGTCGAAGTTGTCCTGCTCGTAGAGGCCGAACGCCTCGAGGAGTCCTTCCTTCGAACCGAAATACCGGTACAGCGTCGGGCGCGACACCCCCGCCTCGGTGGCCACGTCGGACAGTTGCAACTTCCGCCGTCCGTCGCGGGAGAGCACGACGAACGTCGCCGCGAGGATCCGTCGTCGCGTCGATTGGTCGGCGTCGGTGCTGCGCTGAGGAGGCACAATCCAAGCTTTACATATATTGGGTCAAATGTCACACTAACGCGAGTGCTCAGGATGGCCTCGATGAGACAACCCCGGATACCGATGTTAAGCCTGCAACGGGGAGGTGGCGACCGATGACGGATCTTGTGGTCCGCAAGATCCCCTGGGAGTTCGACGCGACCGTTCCGTTCAACTGGCAGCCGGCCAACCCCGACTTCGGCCTGTTCTGCAACGCCTTCACGTTCATCGCGGTCCCGTTCGAGCGCTACATCGTCAGCGCGGTGCGCATGGCCCAGGACAAGCTGAACGAGGATCCGCAGGTCGCCGCTGAGGCCGACGCGTTCCTGCGGCAGGAGGCGCAGCACGCCGCAGCACATCGCAAGCACATGATCGCCTTGGTCCAGCGCTATCCCGAACTCGAGCAGTGCTACGAAGATGCCTGCACGGCCTACGACAAGCTGCTTGACGACCAGCCGATCGAATTCCACGCGGCCTACATCGCGAATCTGGAGGCGACGTTCACGCCGCTGTTCAAAGTCATTCTGGACAACCGTGACTCATTGTTCGGCGGAGGGGACCAACGCGTCGCGTCGCTGATGATGTGGCACTTCGTCGAGGAGATCGAGCACCGTAGCTCGGGTCTGATGCTGTGCAGGCATGTCAACCCCAGCCCGTGGTACCGCGTCAAGCACTTCGGTGCCACATCGCGTCACGTCGGCGCGCTTGCGCAGACCGTTGCCGAAACCTTCGACAGGGTCATTCCCTTCGAGGACCGCGGCGCGTCGGCCCGTGAACTGATGTCGAGCGGCCTGATGACTCGGGAGTTCAAGTACCGGACGCCCGGCGGTCGACGTCGACGTGGCAACGGCCCACCGAGCATTTTCCAAACGGTGCCAACGATCCAGTTGGTCAAGATGGTGTGGCGACTGACGTTGTCGCAGACGCCGTACCACGATCCCGCCGACCAGCCGTTGCCCCAATGGGCGGATACCTGGATGCGCGAATACGACCGCGGCACCGATATGACGATGTTCTTCGGATCCCCTCCTCCACCCGCTGCAGAAAGATAATCGACTTGCTGTCAACGAATTACGGCGCACTGGTGCCCGAGGATGAACTGCTCACCCATCAGATCGTTGACACGTTCGCCACGGTGGCCCAATCGGATCCGTCGTGGACGGAGAAGATCTGGACGATCGCGCATGCGCGCGACAACTCGCTGCAAGTGGTGCTCGGCATCGGTAAGTACACCAACCGCGGGGTTTTCGACGGTGCGGCAGGCGTGTGTCGCGGTACTGAGCAATGGACGGTGCGGGCCGGTCGGCGGCTGTCATCGGACTCCGCGGGTACTCACGTGGGCCCGATCCACTATCGGGTCGTCGAACCGTTGCGGGCGGTCCAGGTGAGCCTCGATGCGACCGAACACGCACCCGTCTCGTTCGACGTCGAACTGCGCGGCGACTTCGACGCTGCATTGGAGGACCCGTGGCCCGACCGCAGTCCCGACGGGTACCGCGTCACGCACAACGTGCTGAGATACCACCAGATCGGCGTCGCGTCAGGGTGGGTGGATGTCGACGGCACGCGCAC
Organism: uncultured Actinomycetota bacterium; assembly: GCA_963713225.1. Classification (GTDB taxonomy): domain Bacteria; phylum Actinomycetota; class Actinomycetes; order Mycobacteriales; family Mycobacteriaceae; genus Mycobacterium. Next base: position 180,466 of record CAVQLB010000015.1, read on the forward strand.
CGAGATCGAAGCCGACAAGTGGATTTCGATCCGCGACCACTCGTGGGGCCTGCGCCCCGGTGTCGGCAAGCCAATACCCGGCCTGCCGCGCGGCGGCCGCAAGATCAAGCAGATGTTCATGACCTGGCTGCCGATGACGATGACCCGCCCCGACGGGTCGAGCTATTCGCTGTTCGTCATGTATCAGGAGGAGCGGGGCGACGGATACCTCGAGATCCGCTGCCAGGCAGAGCAACAGAACGCCGATGGCACGGCGCACCGCTTCGCGTCGGTGGAACAGGACATGCATTTCCAGGACGACAACCGCCGCTTCACGCACGGGACGGTTACCCTGATCGACACCGACGGCACGAAACGGCCGTTGACGATCACCGCTGCCGGGCCGACGGGATTCCATCTGGGCACCGCCGGTTACTACGGCTGGAACGACTGGGTTTACGGCCAGTGGGTCGGCGATCTCAAGGTGGAGGGAAACCACATCGCAGACTGTGACAAACCGGAGAATGCGCGCGAGCTGCACCAGTTGCGGGATCTGCTTGTCCGCGTAGAGGATCCGGTCGGAGGAGGGATCGGGCTCGGCAATGCCGAGACCTTCGCGCTCGGTGCATTCCCCGAGCGCGGTTTGACCGCGGAGAATTCGTTCCTGTGAGAGTCGCGGTCATCGGTGCGGGTCCCGGTGGTATCGCGATGGGGATCCAACTCGCCGCCGCCGGTTACGATTTCACGATCTTCGACCGCGGTGACGGCTTCGGCGGCACTTGGCGCAACAACACCTTCCCCGGTGCTGCGTGTGATGTCCCGTCGCACTTCTACTCTTATTCGTTCGCGCTGAACCCGCGGTGGAGCAAGACCTTCGCCAACCAACCCGAGATACTTGCCTACCTGGAGAGGGTCGCCGACGACCATCAACTTGCCGCGAACCTCGCTGTACGGACCCGAGTCACCGCGTTGCGATGGCGCGACGATGCGCAGCGCTGGGTACTTGAGACGGAGGATGGCGCGACGCACGAGTTCGACGCCGTCGTCACCGCAGTCGGCATGCTCGACGTCCCCTACATTCCCGATGTTCCCGGTGCAGAGCGATTCCGGGGCCGGTCGTTTCACTCGTCGAACTGGGACCACTCGAAATCGACTGCGGACGAACGTGTCGCATCGATCGGGACGGGCGCCAGCGCAATCCAGTACGTTCCTGAGATCGCTGCGGAGGCCGCGCACCTGACCGTGTTCCAGCGCACCCCGATCTGGGTGAGCCCCCGCTACGACGAACCGTTCACCGCCGAACAGAAGGATTTGTTCGAACGCGATCCCGACGAGGCGCTCAAGGTGCGCGACGCGGCGTTCCAGGCATACGAGGCCGCCAACTTCGGCGCCGACTCGGAGATGACCAAGGGCCTGACGGATATGGCCCGCGAGTACCTGGCCCGCAAGGTGCCCGATCCGGAGCTGCGCGCCAAGCTGACCCCGTCCTACCCCGTCGGCTGCAAGCGACCCCTGCAGTCGCGCGCATGGTTTCCGACGTTCTCGCGGCCGAACGTGACGCTGGAAACCTCACCGATCGTAGAGTTCACCGAACACGGTCTCCGCACCGGCGACGGCGTCGAGCACAGGGTCGACACCGTGATCTACGGCACCGGCTTTCACGCCGCCGACTACCTGCGCAGCCTCGACGTCTACGGGACCGGTGGTCGCCGGTTGCGCGACGACTGGCGCGACGGCGCAGAGGCGTACCTGGGCACCGTCATCCCCGGCTACCCGAATCTGTTCACGCTCTACGGGCCGAATACCAACGGCGTCACCTCGATCATCTACATCCTCGAAGCCCAGGCCGAGTTCGTCCGTCGGATCCTCGATCGAATGGTTGACGCAGGGACTCGGGCCGTCGACGTCAAGCGCGACGTCCACGACGTATACAACGCCGAGATCCAGCGGGCGATGGAGGGCACCGTCTGGCTCGCCAACTGCAACAACTACTACCGACACCCGAACGGGAAGGTGGTCACCCAGTTCCCGTACAGCGGAACCCGGTTCGTAGAGATGCTCGCCCAGGTAGAACTAGACGCATTCGATCGGAAGGAATCAACCGCGTGCCAGGAATCCACCACGCTGCGATAGTCACTGCCGACGTCGACATCTCGATGCGGTTCTGGCGTGACGGCCTGGGCCTCACGGAGCTCTTCGACTACACCTTCACCGGTGACTGGCCGACCCTGTTCGACGCGGCAACCGATCAACTGCGGTCGATCTTCCTCGGCGATCCGGCGACTCCGGAAACCGGCATCGTGGAACTCGTGGTGCTTGAGCGGACGCTGCCAGCGCCGGCGACGCCCGATGCTCCGACGTACGGCTTCTTCCTGCTGTCCCTGCAACGCGACGTCGACGACACCCTTGAGTCGCTCGCCGGCCTCGGCTTTCACGACGGCGTCCGCCGCATCGACATGCCCGCACCCGGCGGAAAGACGGTCGCGATGGCGGTGATCACCGCGCCGGACGGCGTTCGCGTTGAGCTGATCGGTCCGCCCGATTGAGCACCATCGTCACCGGCGGCGGGTCGGGCATCGGTCGTGCGGTCGTCGAGCGGCTGCGCACGGCGGGCAAGGACGTAGTCGTATGGGATGTCAACGGCGGCGACATCGATTGCGACATTAGCGATTCCGGCTCGGTCACCGCTGCCATAGCCACGACGGTCGCCGAGCATGGAACCCCCGACCGTCTCGTCGCGTGCGCAGGCATCGGGGCATCGGGGCTGCTGCTGGATCAGACGCCCGCCGACTGGCAGCGGGTCATCGACACCAACCTGACCGGCACCTGGCTCACGATGCGCGCCGTCGCGCAGGCGATGGTTGATGCGGGCTCCGGCGGATCAATTGTCGCGGTGTCCAGCATCAGCGGGACTCTCGCCGACCGGGATATGGGTGCCTACTGCGTGTCGAAGGCAGGCATCGACATGCTGGTGCGCGTCGCGGCGACCGAGTGGGGTGCGTACGGGATTCGGGTCAACGCCGTCGGCCCCGGTGTCACCCGCACACCGATGCTCGCCAACCCCGAGCAGTTACCCGGGTGGGTCGAAGGGCTGACCGAACGTACCGCGCTAGGCCGTCTCGGTGAGGCCGACGACGTGGCGGAGACGATCGTGGCCGTGCTCGAAATGTCCTGGGTCACAGGGCAAACAGTCTTCGCCGACGGTGGGCTGGCGTTGCACAGCCCCATCGACTCCTACGGGCAGGTGCAGCGTGTGATGGCGCGCAAGGACAAGCGCTGACCTATGCGCTGGGGCGGGATTCGATCTCGTCGTACACCTGCCACCACGTCAACTCATGGTCGACGGCCGAGATCTGCCCCCGCTCGAGTCGTTCGTCGGCGTCCATCAACGCAAGCGCCAACTTCCCGAGCTGGTCGCGCCGGGCCGCCGATCGTGGATCGTGGTAACCCGCACTCACCGTCGCCGCCATCGTCTTGACCTGGCCGCGCGAAGGGCCCGCCGTCGCCGTCGCGGCCAGCCCGAAGCCGACGAGGGCGGCCGTCGAGAGCAGCAGGGCGGTCCACGGCCCGGTCACCTCGGTGAACCAGACCTCGCAGGCGACCCATACCAACGCGCCCCACATCGGCCAGCCCCGTGCCAGCCGCACCCGTCGTCGCTCGGGCTCGCTGATCCCCGGCGGGAACACCACCAACCGGTACCGCGTCATCCCGAAGCGGTCGGGATGCACGTCGATCGATCCCCACCGGCGGTCGCCGTCGAGCAGGCGATGCCAGCCCCGGTGGATGGGGGAGCCGATTCGCGCGCCGCGCATACCTCGGGTGTACCCGTTCCGACCGGCGAGAACCGTCGCCCAGACGCATTCTTTACGCGCATCTGCGCGACCTTTACGGCAAGCGGCTGGCAGAGGCTGAGCTAACCCCAGGCGTGGACGATGTTCTGTGCCGGCTCGAGGCCCTCGGCGATGAGCAATTCGGTCGCGTCAGCGGCCTGTTCGCAGAGAACGGGCACCTCGGGCCGTTCAGCGGCGGTGAAGTTCTCCAACACGAACGCCGCCCCCGACTTACGACCGGGCGGGCGGCCGATGCCGATGCGGACCCGCTGGAAGTCGTTGGTGCTCAACGCGGACGCCACCGAACGCAGGCCGTTGTGACCTGCAACGCCGCCACCGAACTTCAGCCGAATCCGGCCGAAGTCGATGTCGAGTTCGTCATGCACGATCACGATATCGGCGGGCGGCACGGAGTAGAACTTCGCCAGCGGTCCGACCTGGCGGCCCGACTCGTTCATGTACACGCGCGGCTTGGCCAGCACGACCGAGCGGCCTGCGAGCCTGCCGGTGACGACCTCCGCACCGGACTTCTTGTGCACCTTGAACTTCTCGCCCATGTGGTCGGCCAGCAGATCGGCGACGACGAAGCCGAGGTTATGCCGCGTCGTGGCGTAGTTGGGCCCGGGATTGCCCAGGCCCACCACCAGAAGCGGGTCGGCCATGTCGGGTGGAAGCTCCGAAACTATTCGGAGGATTCCGCGGCGGGTGCGTCCTCGCCGCCCTCTTCGCCCTCGGCACCCTCTTCGCCCTCGGCACCCTCTTCGCCCTCGGCTGCTTCCTCGCCCTCGACGACCTCGCCTGCGCCCTCTGCCTCGAGGTCCTCGGCGGTCGGGGCGGGAACAACGTTGACAACGAGCATTTCGGGGTCGGAAACCAGTGAGACCCCGTCCGGCAGCAGGATCGCGCCGGCCGTGAACTGGGTGCCGATGTCGGCGCCCTCGACCGAGACGGTCAGCTGCTCGGGGATCGCCTGCACGTCCGACTCGATCTCGATGGTGCTCGTCTCCTGGGTGACCAGCGTGTTGGGCGCGGCCTCGCCTACGACGACGACGTTGACCTCGACGGTCACCTTCTCGCCGCGGCGAACGACGAGCAGGTCGGCATGCTGAATGTTGCGCCGGATCGGATGGATGTCGAGCGCCTTGGTCAGCGCGAGCGACTCCTCGCCTTCGATGTCGAGGGTCAGCACGGCGTTGGTGCCGGAGTGCCGCAGCACGGCGGCGAAGTCATGACCGGACAGCAGCAGGTGCTTCGGGTCGGCGCCATGGCCGTACAGCACGGCGGGGATCTGTCCGGCGCGACGGGCGCGGCGCGATGCGCCCTTGCCGGTCTCGGTGCGCACGGCAGCAGTCAGGTTGTTGGCACTACGGGCCGCAGTCTTGGCCATGGGGTGTTGCTCCTCTTACGCCGGTTAATTTCTCTTCACGGCCAGGGTCGCAACTACGCAGAGCGTGTTCCCGTCGATAACGGTGACCTCAGAAGCCACCCTCGCCGTGACGCCCGCAAAGGGTAGCGCATCGGCAGCTCAGAGTGCGAATTTGGTGCCTGTGAGCTGCTCGGACAGCTCCCACAGGGCTGCCGCCTTTTTGGCATCGCGGGCCAGCGGGCTGCGTGGTGCAGGCCCGGTCGGGCCGCCGACGGCGTACCGGGGGCCGACGAACGAGTCGCCGGGCAGGTCCTGGGACACGGCGTAGAGCGTCTGCCGGGCGCCGAAGCTCGCATCGGTGGCGATCCGGTTGCCCAATCGCACCAACTTCGTGCCGATAGGGTTGCCGGTCTTACCCTGCAGGTTGGTGGCGGAGTAGCCGGGATGCGCGGCGTGCGCCTTCACCGTCGACCCGGCGGCGGCGAGGCGACGCTGCAACTCGCTGGTGAACAGCAGGTTGGCCAGTTTCGACTGGCCGTACGCCGGCCACGCGAAGTACGGCCGCGACTTCCAGTTGAGGTCCTTCAGGCTGATGTAGCCGATGAGGTGCATCGTCGACGACACCGTGACGACGCGGTCGGTGATCTTCGGCAACAGCAGGTTGGTCAGCGCGAAGTGCCCGAGGTGGTTGGTGCCGATCTGGCTCTCGAAACCGTCAACGGTCTGCGCGTACGGCACCGCCATGATGCCTGCGTTGTTGACCAGCACGTCGACCGCGTCGACACCGTCGGCGAACGTCCGCACCGACGCGAGGTCCTGGAGGTCGAGCGCGCGCACCTCGACATCGCCGGTCATGCCCGACGCAGCCGCGGTGCCCTTGTCGGTGTTGCGGACGGCCAGAATCACCTTGGCCCCGACCCGGGCCAGTTCGCGGGCGGTGACCTCGCCGAGGCCGCTGTTGGCGCCGGTGACGATCACGGTGCGTCCGGCGTACGAGGGCAGTTCGGCCGCTGTCCATCCAGTCATGTCCGCCACAGTAGTAGTCGCGCCGCAGCACTACTTCTTGGCGACGTTGAACCCGCTGATGACCGCCTCGATGTCGGGCGCCTCCGATGCGGCCTTGTCGGCATAGCCGGTCACGGTGAACTGAATTAGGTAGCGCTGGTTGGCAGGCGGCGACCCCGTGGCGATGACGATCCGGTTGTAGGAGTGCATGCGCTTGCCGTTGAGGTCGTAACTGCCCTCGATCATCGACGACGGGAATCCCTTCCAGTCATCGGTGGAGGCGGCGAGGCGCCTGAAGTTCTCTGATTTCTCGGCGTCGGCGTTGCCGTGCTCGATGGCCTTCGCGGCATCGAAGTCGCCGCCGCCCAGTCGAAACACGATCAACATGGCGGTGGGGTAGGTGTCGCCCTTGGCGATGACGCGGGTGCCGGGGGCAAAGTTCGGATTGCTGTACTGCTCCCAGCCCTTGGGTTTCGGCATCGTCACCGTAAGGTCGGTCAGCTTGTCGGGCGGGACGGGTTGGCCTACTACACCGGCGGTTTCGAGGTACTCCGAAATCGGGACCGGCGTCGTCGTGCTGGTCGGTGTCGAGGACTTCGGGCTGGTGGTCAACAGCGACGTGTAGTCGGGCGACTTGTCGCCGCAGCCTGCCACGGTGATGACGAGCAACGCGATGGTCGCCGCAAAGCGGTGACGGGTCACAGAATCTCGCGAACCGAGTCCAGCGGCCTGCCCAGCCGGGTGCCTCGTGGTGTGACGACGAACGGCCGCTCGATCAGGATCGGATTCTCGGCCATCGCGTCGAGCAGTGCGTCATCGTCGGCGTCGGCGAGGTTCAGCTCGGCGTACAACGGCTCACGTTTGCGCACCGCGGTCGCGACGTCGATGCCGGCGTCCTCGATCAGCTTGACGAGCTCTGCCCGTGACGGAGGTGTCTTCAGATACTGGATCACCGTCGGCTCGATGCCGTTGTCCCGCAACAACTCCAGCGCCTTGCGTGAGGTGGTGCAGCGGGGATTGTGGTAGATGACGGATCGGCGTCATCTGCTCTTCGCGCGAGTCGCTCATCGCCCACTACGCCGACCCGTCGAAAAGTCCTGTCACCGAACCATTCTCGAATACCGCACGAATGGTGCTGGCCAACAGCGGTGCGATGGACAGCACAGTCAGCTGTGGGAACTGCTTGTCCTCACCGATCGGCAGGGTGTTGGTGACGATCACCTCGCGGGCGCCACAGTCGGCCAGCCGCTGCGCGGCGGGATCAGACAGCACACCGTGAGTTGCGGCGATGATGACGTCGCCCGCGCCGTCCTCGTGCAGCAGTTTGACCGCCCCGGCGATCGTGCCGCCGGTGTCGATCATGTCGTCGGTCAGGATGCAGGTCTTGCCCCGCACATCGCCGACGACCCGGTTGGACTTCACCTGGTTGGGCACCAGCGGGTCGCGGGTCTTATGGATGAAGGCCAGCGGCACGCCACCCAGCGAGTCGGCCCATTTCTCGGCTACGCGCACGCGGCCGGAGTCAGGGGAGACGACCACCATGTCGTGGTCGGAGTAGTTCTCGGCGATGTAGCCGCACAGCAGCGACTGTGCGCGCATGTGATCGACCGGGCCGTCGAAGAAGCCCTGGATCTGGTCGGTGTGCAGGTCGACCGTGAGGATCCGGTTCGCGCCCGCGGTCTTGAAGAGATCAGCAACCAGCCGAGCCGAGATCGGCTCGCGGCCGCGGTGCTTCTTGTCCTGGCGGGCGTAGGGGTAGAACGGCAGGATCGCGGTGATCCGCTTGGCGCTTCCGCGCTTGAGCGCATCGATCATGATCAGCTGTTCCATCAGCCACTTGTTCAGTGGCGCCGGATGGCTCTGCAGCACGAACGCGTCACTGCCGCGGACCGATTCGTCGAAGCGGACGAAGATCTCGCCGTTGGCGAAGTCGCGTGCTGTTTGGGCGGTGACCGGGACGTCGAGCTCCTTGGCGACCTGTTCGGCCAGTTCCGGGTGCGCGCGACCGGAGAACAGCATCAAATTCTTGCGGTTGTCGGTCCACTCGGTGCCCACAGTGTGCCCTCGCCGGTCGGGGATCGATGTCGGCTTAATCGTACGTATCACAGCTGGACGCGCGTGGCCGGGTTGCCAGAACACGAACGAAAAGCGTCCGGCTCACGTCGTTTTGTCGTCCTCGGGGTCGGAGTCTTCGCTGGCTTCGGCGTTGGCCCGCCGGGCCGCGTCGGCGGCTGCCGATCCCGGTCGCTTGCGCTCCACCCAGCCCTCGATGTTGCGCTGCGGGCCCGCGGAGACGGCCAGTGCGCCGGGCGGCACGTCGTCGCGCACGACGGTGCCCGCCCCCGTGTAGGCCCCGTCGCCGATGCTGACCGGCGCGACGAACATGGTGTCCGAACCGGTCCGCACGTGCGACCCGATCGTGGTGCGCCGCTTCGTCTCGCCGTCGTAGTTGACGAACACACTGGACGCGCCGATATTGCTGTGTTCGCCGATATCCGCGTCGCCGACGTAGGTCAGATGCGGCACCTTTGTGCCCGTGCCTAACGTGGCGTTCTTCGTCTCGACGAACGCCCCGAGCTTGCCGACGTCGCCGAGCACGGTGCCGGGCCGCAGATAGGTGAAGGGGCCGACGGTGGCGTCGTCGCCGATGACCGAGGCGGTGCCGTGGGTGCGGACCACCGTCGCCCCGTCGCCGACGATGACGTCGGTCAGCGTGGTGTCCGGGCCGATTTCGCTGCGCCCGCCGATGCGGGTGGCGCCCAGCAGCTGCGTGCCGGGCTTGATGACGGTGTCGCGGCCGATGGTGACGTCGACGTCGACCCACGTGGTGGCGGGGTCGACGATCGTCACTCCCGCGCGTTGGTGGGCGGCCACGATGCGCCGGTTGAGTTCGGCGGCCAGGTCGGCCAGCTGCACCCGGTCGTTGATGCCCGCCACGAGTGCGGCGTCGTCGACGTGCCTGGCCCGCACGATCCGATCGTCCTGCCGGATGATCGAGAAGACGTCGGTGAGGTAGAGCTCCTGCTGGGCGTTGTGGGGGTGCAGCCGGTTCAGCGCCGCGCGCAGCACCTCGATGTCGAAGGCGTAGACGCCGGCGTTGACCTCGCGGATGGCCCGCTGTGACGGGGTGGCGTCCGCCTCTTCCACGATGCCGATGACCTCGCGGTCCTGGGTGCGCAGGATGCGGCCGTAGCCCGTCGGATCCGGCAACGTCGTGGTCAGCACCGTCGCCGCGGCGGTCTCGGAGCTGTGGGTGGCGATCAGTTCGGCCAGCGTGTCGGCGTCCAGAAGGGGAACGTCGCCGGAGGTCACCACGACGGTGCCTGTGAAGTCGGCGGGTAGCGCGGCCAACCCGCAGCCGACGGCGTGGCCGGTGCCGAGCCGCTCTTCCTGGATCGCGATGTCGATGGGGCGGGCCAATGTGTCGGCCAGCTCGGCGACCGCCGGGGTGACGCGGTCGCGGTCGTGGCCGAGCACCACGACGAGGTGCTGTGGGGCGACCTTTGCCACCGAATGAAGGGCGTGCGCCAGCATGCTGCGCCCGGCCAGCGTGTGCAGCACCTTGGGGATGGCCGAGCGCATGCGAGTGCCTGCCCCGGCGGCCAGCACCAGGACTGCGGATTCGCTATGCGTGGTCATTTGCCTGTCCTCAACAATTGAAGCTCGCCGCTCCGTCGCCAGGACTCGAACCTGAACTATCTGAACCAAAATCAGAGGTGCTGCCGATTACACCACGACGGACTGATCAACCCGTGATGTTAGTCCAAGGAACTAGGCTGACTGCTGTGGCAGGACCGGAGAAGGAACTGCGTGCACCCCGCGCCCGGATGACTGGGGCCGAACGGCGTCACCAGCTGATTGACATCGCGAGATCGTTGTTCGCTGAGCGCGGGTACGAAGGCACCTCGGTCGAGGAAATCGCGCAGCGCGCCAACGTCTCCAAGCCCGTCGTCTACGAGCACTTCGGCGGCAAGGAGGGGCTCTACGCGGTGGTCGTCGACCGCGAGATGTCGGCGCTGCTGGACGGCATCACGTCGTCGCTGACGAGGACGACCAACAACCGCTCCCGGCTGCGCATCGAGCGCGTCACGCTGGCCCTGCTGACCTACGTCGACGAGCGCACCGACGGCTTCCGGATCCTCATCCGTGACTCACCGGCGGCAATCACCTCGGGCACGTACTCGACGCTGTTGAACGACGCGGTCAACCAGGTGTCGTCGATCCTGGCCGGCGACTTCTCCCGCCGCGGCCTCGACCCCGATATGGCGCCGCTGTACGCCCAGGCGCTCGTCGGGTCGGTGTCCATGACCGCGCAGTGGTGGCTGGACGTGCGCGAGCCGAAAAAAGAAGTCGTGGCCGCGCATCTGGTCAACCTGTGCTGGAACGGGCTCATGCACCTCGAGGACGACCCGCCGCTGCTCGACGAGTAGCGATTTCGGCGTGATCCGTATCGCTGAGCGCAACAAATCACGCCGAAATCGCCGTTGCCTAGGATGGATACATCATGACCGCATCGGGGACCGTTCGTGTCCAGACCCCGATCGCGGGCCTCGTTGACCTGGCTCTGCGCGATCCCTCCCTGCAAGACGTCACCCGCCGTGCCTCCGACAGACCCGCCGATCTGGCTCTCGTCGGCCCGGCCAGCGCAAGGGTGTTCGTCGCCTGCGCGCTCGCCCAGGCCGGGCCGCTGCTTGTCGTCACCGCGACCGGGCGCGAGGCCGACGACCTGACCGCCGAACTGCGCGGCGTATTCGGTGACGCCGCCGCGATGTTCCCGTCCTGGGAGACGCTGCCGCACGAACGCTTATCGCCCGGTGTCGACACCGTCGGCGAGCGGCTGATGGTGTTGCGCAGACTGGCCAACCCCGACGATGAGCGCCTCGGCCCGCCGCTGCGGGTCGTCGTCACCACGGTGCGCTCGCTGCTGCAGCCGATGGCGCCGGATCTGGCGAGCATCGAACCGGTCACCCTGACCCTCGGAGAGGACGCCGAGTTCGACGACGTCATCGCCCGACTGGTGGAGTTGGCCTATACGCGCGTCGACATGGTCGGCAAGCGGGGCGAGTTCGCGGTGCGCGGCGGGATCCTCGACGTGTTCCCGCCCACCGCCGAACACCCGGTCCGGGTCGAGTTCTGGGGTGACGAGGTCTCCGAGATACGGATGTTCGCCGTCGCGGATCAGCGGTCGATCCCCGACATCGACGTCGAGACGGTGATCGCCGTGCCGTGCCGCGAACTGCTGCTCACCGACGACGTCCGGGTCCGCGCTTTCGAGCTCAGCGCGGAGCACCCGACGTCGGACAACGACGTCCCCGGCGGCGTGCCCGAAATGCTGGCCAAGCTCGGGGAGGGCATCCCCGTCGACGGCATGGAGGCACTGCTGCCGCTGCTGCGGCCGACCGAGCTTTCGCTTCTCAGCGACCATCTGCCTGCGCAGACACCGCTGCTGGTCTGCGATCCGGAGAAGGTGCGCACCCGGGCCGCCGACCTGATCAAGACGGGCCAGGAGTTCCTCGAGGCGTCGTGGTCGGCGGCGGCGGTCGGCGGTGACGCGCCGATCGACCTCGAGGCGCTTGGCGCGTCGGGATACCTCGAGCTCGACGACGTCCGGGCAGGCGCGCGCTCCGGCGGGCACCCGTGGTGGACGCTGAGCCAGTTGAGCGATGAGTCGGCCATCGAGCTGGACGTCCGCACGTCGCCGTCGGCCCGGGGCCAGCAGTCGGGCGTCGAGGAGATTTTCGCGATGCTGCGCGCGCACGTGGCCACCGGTGGCGCGGCCGCCGTCGTCACGCCCGGCACCGGCACGGCGCACCGCGTGGTCGAGCAGTTGGCCGAAGCCGATACCCCCGCGACGATGCTGGAGCCGGGCGCGGAGCCCAAGGCGGGTGTGGTCGGCGTGCTCAAGGGCCCGCTGCACGACGGCGTGGTGCTGCCGGGCGCCAACCTCGTCGTCATCACCGAGACCGACCTGACCGGCAACCGGGTCACCGCCTCGGAAGGGAAACGGCTGGCGGCCAAGCGCCGCAACGTCGTCGACCCGCTCGCGCTGACCGCCGGTGACCTCGTCGTGCACGACCAGCACGGCATCGGCCGCTTCGTCGAGATGGTCGAACGCACGGTCGGCGGGGCGCGTCGGGAGTACCTGGTGCTGGAGTACGGGTCGAGCAAGCGGGGCGGCGGATCGGACAAGCTCTACGTCCCGATGGATTCCCTTGACCAACTGTCGCGCTATGTCGGCGGGCAGGCGCCGACGCTGAGCCGGCTGGGCGGAAGCGACTGGACCAACACGAAGACCAAGGCGCGGCGGGCGGTCCGCGAGATCGCCAGCGAGCTGGTGTCGCTGTACGCCAAGCGCCAGGCATCCCCGGGCTACGCGTTCGGGCCGGACACCCCGTGGCAGGCCGAGATGGAGGACGCGTTCGGCTTCACCGAGACCGTCGACCAGCTCACCGCGATCACCGAGGTGAAGGCCGACATGGAGAAGCCGATCCCGATGGACCGGGTGATCTGCGGTGATGTCGGCTACGGCAAGACCGAGATCGCGGTGCGGGCGGCGTTCAAGGCGGTGCAGGACGGCAGGCAGGTCGCGATTCTGGTACCGACGACGCTGCTGGCGGACCAGCACCTGCAGACATTCACCGAGCGGATGGCCGGGTTCCCGGTCACCGTGAAGGGCCTGTCCCGGTTCACCAGCCCGACCGAGTCGCGCGCGGTGCTCGACGGCATGAAGGACGGCTCGGTCGACATCGTCATCGGCACGCACCGGCTGATCCAGACCGGCGTGACGTGGAAGAACCTGGGCCTGGTCGTGGTCGACGAGGAGCAGCGATTCGGCGTCGAACACAAGGAGCACATCAAGTCGATGCGCACCCACGTCGACGTGCTGACGATGAGCGCCACCCCGATACCGCGCACGCTGGAGATGAGCCTGGCCGGGATTCGCGAGATGTCGACGATCCTGACGCCGCCCGAGGAGCGCTATCCGGTGCTCACGTATGTCGGGCCGCACGACGATAAGCAGATCGGTGCGGCGCTTCGCCGTGAGCTGCTGCGCGACGGTCAGGCGTTCTACATCCACAACCGGGTCAGTTCGATCGACCAGGCCGCCGCCCGCCTTCAGGCGCTGGTGCCCGAAGCGCGGGTCGTCGTCGCGCACGGCCAGATGCCCGAGGAGCTGCTGGAACGCACGGTCGAAGGGTTCTGGAACCGGGAGTACGACATCCTGGTCTGCACGACGATCGTCGAGACCGGTTTGGACATCTCCAACGCCAACACCTTGATCGTCGAACGCGCGGACACGTTCGGGCTGTCGCAGCTGCATCAGTTGCGTGGACGGGTGGGACGCAGCCGTGAGCGCGGCTACGCGTATTTCATGTATCCGCCGGAGGTTCCGTTGACCGAGACGGCGTACGACAGGCTGGCGACGATCGCCCAGAACAACGAGCTCGGCGCGGGTATGGCGGTCGCGATGAAGGATCTCGAAATCCGCGGCGCGGGCAATGTTCTCGGTGTCGAACAGTCCGGACATGTCGCCGGTGTCGGATTCGACCTGTACGTCCGGCTGGTCGGTGAGGCGGTTGAGGCGTACCGCGCCGCCGCGGACGGCAAAACCGTTGCCGCCGTTGAGGAACCAAAGGACGTGCGGATCGATCTGCCCGTCGATGCGAACCTCCCGCCGGACTACATCGCCAGTGACCGCCTTCGATTGGAGGGCTATCGCCGGCTGGCCTCGGCCGCCGACCACGACGCCGTCGGCGCAGTGGTGGATGAGCTCGTCGACCGGTACGGACCACTGCCAGAGCCGGCGCAACGACTTGTTGCGGTCGCACGGTTGCGGCTGTTGGCGCGGGAGTACGGGATCATCGAGATCACTGCGCCGTCGGAGTCGACGTTGCGACTGTCGCCGATGACGTTGTTGGACTCTCAACAACTCCGGTTGAAGCGAATGCACCCCAGTGCGCACTATCGTGCGACGACGTCTACGGTGCAGGTTCCCATTCCCCGGACGGGCAGCGGAGTCGGCGCACCGCGGATGCGCGATCTTGAACTGGTGCAGTTGGTGGCCGATCTGGTTCTGGCTCTGAACGGAAAGCCGCAGGGCAGTGTCGACATCACCGCGAAATCTAATTTCTCGGTCTAATCGCCTGGTCACCGTCTTTTTGTGCGCGCCCTGACACGTCGAACCGGGCAGCGCTGATAACACTCAGGCGTGGGGATCCGACATACAAGCGGGGGTCAAGGTATTGCGTTGCCGTCTAGTCACGGGCGGCGAGATCGTCACAAGAGGCGGTTGAGCAATTTCCTAAACCAAACATCACGCGATTGCCGCCGAGTTGGTTGGTGTGCGTCGCGCTGACGCAAGGCGAAGGAGTGAAGATGGAGTTCAAGAAACTCGCAGTAACCACAACGATGACCGGTGCACTGGGACTCGGCGTGCTTGGCCTCGGCACAGGTCTTGCAAACGCAGATCCGATTGTGCCGTTTCCGCCTCCGATTCCCGTTCCGGCCATACCTGACGTCAACGTGCCAGCTGTGTATGTTCCTGATGCGAACCTGCCGGCTGTGAACGTTCCTGATGCGAACTTGCCGGCTGTGAATGTTCCCGATGTGAACTTGCCGGCTGTGAACGTTCCTGATGTGAATGTGCCGGCTGTGAACGTTCCTGATGTGGATGTGCCTGCTGTGAAGTTCCCGGAGGTCGATGCCTTCTTCGGGCTGCCGCTCGGACACATTCCGCCGGGGCAGCTGAAGAATGCGGCGTCCATCAACGGGATTGGTAATCCGTTCTTCGGAATCCCCCCTGGTCAACTGAAGAAGATGCGCACGCTGGAAAACGGACTCACCAACCCGTTCTTCGACGAGGTGCCTGATCACTGGGAGATCCCGGAGTCCTGATTCACGAAATGTGACACGATGGCCGCCTTGCCTTCGGGCAGGGCGGCCATCCGTATCTGCAGCGATCCGGGTACGGCAAAGCGCAGCCAAACCGGTACTCGCCAGGCATGTCGAGGTCCGACAATGTGTTGATATAACCGAGATCAGCGGTCTCGTCGAAACGCGTGAGGGGGTGGAGCCCATGACCGTCGTATTGGTCGACCCCCGTCGCCCTTCACTGATTCCGGTCGAAGCGATGAATCTTCTCGCCGGTGACGTGCAATACACCGAAGAGATGCCGGTCAAGGTGCCGTGGTCGCTGCCATCGGCCCGTCCGGCGTACGAGGGCGAAGACGCGCCGGTGTTGTTGTCGTCGGATCCCGATCATCCGGCGGTTCAGGCGCGATTGGCCGCTGGTGACAAACTGATTGCCGCGCCGGATCCGCAGCCGGGTGAGCGACTGGTCGATGCGGTCGCGATGATGGACAAGCTTCGGACGGCCGGGCCGTGGGAAAGCGAGCAGACCCACGACTCATTGCGCCGGTTCCTGTTGGAGGAAACCTACGAGTTGTTCGACGCGGTGCGCAGTGGCAACGCCGACGAACTTCGCGAGGAACTCGGCGACGTGCTTCTGCAGGTGCTGTTCCACGCTCGCATCGCCGAGGACGCGCCCCAGCATCCGTTCACCATCGACGACGTGGCCGGTTCCTTGCTTCGTAAACTCGCAAATCGAGTCCCCGCCGTGCTGGCGGGCGAGCCGATATCGCTGGACGACCAACTGGCGCAATGGGAAGAGCGTAAGGCGGCCGAGAAGTCCCGCAGTTCCTCGATGGACGATGTGCCGACGGGCCAACCCGCATTGGCCTTGGCCCAGAAGGTGATTGACCGCGTCAGCCAGTCGGGCCTGCCCGCGGACCTCATCCCGGCGGAGATCACCAATGTCGCGGTGTCGCTGGATGGGGATGCGGAAAACGGTTTACGGACGGCGGTTTTGGAGTTCATGGACACCGTGCGCACCGTGGAGAGGGCGATCGCGGCCGACCGTCGGGGCGAGGACGTTCCCGAGGAACTCGACATCGCCTCACTCGGAGTGATCACCGAGGAGGAGTGGCGCGCGTTCTGGCCGTCTGGCGAAGCTGAACCCGTTGACGAGGCTGAGCCCGTTGAAGAAGCTGAAGCTGAGCCCTTGAAGAACCCGTCGACGACGAACCCGTAGAAGCCGAGCCGCGCTAGCGCATATTTCGCCGAATGTGCACTCATTGCGAAAAATCACCCAAACTTTCGCAACAGCTTCACGTTCGGCGACGCCACACGGCCGTGAGGCGCCGCACGACTCCACCCTCGGTGTCCTCGGCCGTGACGCGGATGTCCGTCCAGCCCAGTTCGGCGACGGTTTCCGCCTTGCGGATGTCGTGGTTGAACCGTCGGCGATTGATCCGATGATGTTCGCCCTCGTAATCCATGGCGATCTTCAGGTGCTCCCAGCCAAGGTCAAACACCGCCACGAGTACACCAAATTCGTCGTAGACCGGGATCTGGGTCTGCGGCCGAGGAAAGCCGTTGCGGATGACCACAAGGCGTAGCCAGGTCTCTTGCGGCGACTCGGCCCCCGGATCAACCAGGTCGAGAACCATACGCGCATTGCGTATCCCGCGTCGCCCCTTGTATCCGCCAACTTGAGTTCTGTTGCGCGGGCACGCCGCTTGCGCGCGGTCGCCAGCGGTCACGTCGGTGCCCCATGGGCACATACACGTTCGGGTAGAGCGCCATGAAACTGCTGCGCAGGGCGTACGGCGTCAACACACCGGCAGCGATGGCCTCACTACCGATGAACGGTGCCCACATGGACGAAGTGTGCCGACCACCGCCGACAGATCAGTCGACGAGCTGATCGCCGAGGAATCGGTCGGCACCCGTAACCCCTGGCAGCACAAAGAAAAAGCCCCCACCCACCGGCAAGATGTACTCCTCGAGCGGTTCGCCTTTTAGCCGGCTCTGCACGGTGAGGAAGCCTTCCTGCAGGCTCTTCTGGTAGGCGATG
This sequence comes from uncultured Actinomycetota bacterium, assembly GCA_963713225.1. Taxonomy (GTDB): domain Bacteria; phylum Actinomycetota; class Actinomycetes; order Mycobacteriales; family Mycobacteriaceae; genus Mycobacterium. Next base: position 197,561 of record CAVQLB010000015.1, read on the forward strand.
AACGCCAGCCCCTGGTCGAGCCGACCGGCGCCGTCGAAGCCACGCGAGTAGTTGAAACCGCGCCGCAGGATGAGGTTCTGTTCGGTCTCGGAGGTGCGAGGGTTGGCCAGCCGGATGTGGGAGTCCAACGGGATCCTCTTGCCGTCGGGATCCTCCGCGTAGTCGGGATCGGCGAACTCGTCGGTCAGGCCGAGCGGAGCGCCGCTGACCTTCTTGCGACCGATGAGCGTCTCCTGCTCGGCGAGGCGGGTCCGGTCCCAGAACTCGACGAACATCCGGATGATGCGAACGGCCTGATACGAGCCGCCGACCGCCCATTCGGGCTCGCCGTCGTCGGAACCCACCCAGACATGACGGTCCATCAAGGTGCCGTCGTCCACGTCGAGGTTGGCCGTTCCGTCCTTGAACCCCAGCAGATTTCGTGGTGTCACGGCTTCCGAGGTCCGGCCCGCTCCGATTCCCCTGGCGTAGCCGTCGATCATCCACCGCAACACCAGGTCGCTGCGGGTGCGGCGCATCAACTGCCGCAGTGCGAACTGCACGGTGTCGTTGTGACCGGCCTCCAAGATGATCGAGATGTCACCGTGCGACAACTTCGGATCCAGCCGGTCGTTCGCCAGGAACGGCATGGTGACCAGTTCCTTGGGTTTGCGATCGGCCAGGCCGAACCGGTCGTCGAACAGCGACGCGCCGACACCGACGAGTACCGAAAGATTGTCCGGGGGCGGCTTCTGCCCGAGGATGCCGGAGTCGACGGGCGGATAGGCCGGGTCACGTGTCTCCGGCGGCTTGCCCGCCATCAGCCCGCGAATCTCCTCGGTGATTTCCTGCAGCAGCGCCTTCAGACCGGCGCGGTCCCTCGTATGCACGTTGAACGAAGCCACCAAACCCTGCTCGGGGATCGGCAGCGTGGTGATCCCGGCTTGGTGTGTCCCCTCGAACGGGACGAATTCAGCCTGCGGTACCGCCGGCGGGGCCGGCTCGGGCGACGAACACCCGGCCAGCGCCGCGCCTGCACCCACCGCGACGCCGGTGCCCAACGCTCCGGTCACAAACCCGCGGCGGGAAATCCCCGGTCGTGGTCGCCGCTCGGTCAACCTAGCTTCAGCACTCCTGCAACCTGCGACAGGTTCTCGGACAGCCCAGCGAGCTGTGCCTTGAGCGCGTCGACGACCTGCGGCGTCACTGTGACCTCGGGGCACCGCGGCGACGGGAACTCACTGTTCTCCGGGCAGAAGAGCACCCAGCCGTCACCTCGGCGCAACGGCCGCATGGTGTCGAAGACCTCGGAGATTCCGGCGTCGATCTTGCCCAGAAGCGCCGGGTCGGCCTCCTTGAGCGCCGGACTCAGCTTGTCGATCGCAGCCTGAGAGCCCTGCAGGTTGCCGTCGAAGTCCCACAGATCGGTCTTGGAGTAGCGATCCTCCTCGCCGGTGATCTTGCCCTCGGAGACCTCTTCGATGAGCTCGGCCGCGCCGTTCGCCACGTCGAGCGGCGTGACCTCGACGTCGGCGAACTGCTCCTTCAGCGTGGCGACGTCCTTGTCCAGCTGGTCGGCGAACGGTGCGCCGCCCTCAGTGGTGTTCTTCTCGAACAGCAGGAACTCCAGCCGGTGCCAGCCAGTGAAGGCCGGATCGTCCACGCCTGCGAAGTCGTCGACACGCGCGTCGACCTTGCCGTCGATCTCCTCGACCAGGCCGGCCAGCGGCTCGATGCGCTCCCACGGCATGCGTGACGGTGCGAACGCGTCCTGCGCGGCCTTCAGGTTGCCCGCCCGCACCGCGTCGGTGAGCACCTTGACGGCGCCGACGAGTTCGTCGATCTGACCGGTGGCGTATCCCTTGTAGTCGGCGGCCGCCTTTTCCAGCTCCGGGCTGGGGGACGCGGCGGCCGACGTCGATGTTTCGGCAGAACTTGAGGCGCTGCTCTCTTCGGTGCTGCCCGAATCGCTGCTGGAGCATCCGGCAAGAACCAAGGCCGCGGTCGCCACCGACACGGGCCAGGCGAGATGCAGTTTCATTAAGCCTCCTCGTAGTTGACGCGTGAACATTACAACGTTTTGCCTTGGGAAGGGTAGGCACACCTAAATAGCTTTTCGGGGCGTTTCGGCGCCGCTCAGACCGGAGCACTCCCTGGGCCATGGGACGATGGTGCGAAGATTTGGTTCAAGGGAGTCCGGTGTCGCCAGTGCTTTGGCTGCGGGCTGTCGCGGTGGTAGGGGCGACAGCGCTGCTGATGGCTTCTAGCTGCTCATGGCAGCTGGGTACGCCCATCCCCGAAGGCGTGCCGCCGCCCGCGGGCGATCCCGTGCCGCAAATCGACACCCATGCCAAAGGCAGGCCCGCCGACCAGCTGCATGACTGGGCGGCCGAGCGGGCAGCGGCGATGGGGATACCGGTCACGGCGCTGGAGGCCTACGCGTACGCGGCCAGGGTCGCAGAGGTGGAGAACCCGGACTGCCATCTGACCTGGCCCACGCTCGCTGGCATCGGCATGGTGGAAAGCCATCACGGCACCTACCGCGGCGCGACCATCGCGCGGAACGGCGACGTCACCCCGTACATCCGGGGGGTGCGGCTGGACGGCACGATGGGCAATCTCGAAATCGTCGACAGTGATTCCGGTCTGCTCGACGGCGACGCCGGCCTGGACCGTGCGATGGGCCCGATGCAGTTCATCCCCGAGACCTGGCGGCTCTACGGGGTCGACGCGAACAACGACGGCAAGGTCAGCCCGGACAACTTCGACGACGCGGCGCTGTCGGCGGCGGGATATTTGTGCTGGCGCGGCAAGGATATGTCCACCCCGCGAGGCTGGATGAATGCGCTGCGGGCCTACAACCTCTCCGACCAGTACGCCCGCACCGTGCGGGACTGGGCGACGGCATACGCCAACGGCCACCCCCTTTAAACACACCGTCGCCGCGGGCACGCTTTAGGCTCATGCTCTAGCCCCACCGTCCAGCCGGACCGACCAAGGAGAACGCCAGTGCCCATCATCGAGCAGGTCGGAGCTCGCGAGATCCTCGACTCCCGCGGCAACCCGACGGTCGAGGTCGAGTTGGCCCTGACCGACGGCACGTTCGCCAGGGCGGCGGTGCCGTCCGGCGCCTCGACGGGAGAGCACGAGGCGGTGGAACTGCGCGACGGCGGCTCACGCTACGGCGGCAAGGGTGTGGGCAAGGCCGTTGAGGCGGTGCTCGACGAGATCGCGCCCGCGGTCATCGGATTGAGCGCCGACGACCAGCGCGTGGTTGACCAGGCCCTGCTTGATCTCGACGGCACACCGGACAAGTCGCGGCTGGGTGCCAACGCGATTCTCGGTGTGTCGCTGGCGGTGTCGAAGGCCGCCGCCGAGTCGGCAGGCCTGCCGCTGTTCCGCTACATCGGCGGACCCAACGCCCACATCCTGCCGGTGCCCATGTTGAACATCCTCAACGGCGGGGCACACGCCGACACCGGTGTCGACGTACAGGAATTCATGGTCGCGCCGATCGGGGCGCCGAGCTTCAAGGAGGCGCTGCGCTGGGGCGCCGAGGTGTACCACTCGCTGAAGTCGGTGCTGAAGAAGCAGGGCCTGTCCACCGGGCTGGGCGATGAGGGCGGGTTCGCTCCCGACGTGGCAGGCACCAAGGCCGCGCTCGACCTGATCCTGTCGGCTATTGAAGCGGCGGGGTACGAGGCAGGCACCGACGTGGCGCTGGCGCTGGATGTCGCGGCCACCGAATTCTTCACCGAAGGAACGGGTTACAGCTTCGAGAAGGAGACCCGCACCGACATGCAGATGATCGAGTTCTACGCGGGCCTGATCGATTCCTACCCGTTGGTGTCGATCGAGGACCCACTGTCGGAGGACGACTGGGACGGTTGGGTGGCGTTGACCGCTGCGATCGGTGATCGCGTTCAGATCGTCGGCGACGATCTGTTCGTCACCAACCCCGAGCGACTCGAGGAGGGCATCGATCGGGGCGCGGCAAACGCACTGCTGGTCAAGGTGAACCAGATCGGCACGCTGACGGAAACACTCGATGCGGTATCGCTGGCACACAACAGCGGGTACCGCACGATGATGAGCCACCGCAGCGGCGAGACCGAGGACACCACCATCGCCGACCTCGCGGTCGCCGTCGGCAGCGGCCAGATCAAGACCGGTGCGCCCGCCCGTAGCGAGCGCGTCGCCAAGTACAACCAGTTGTTGCGGATCGAGGAGACACTCGGAGACGCCGCGCGGTACGCCGGGGACCTTGCCTTCCCCAGGTTCGCCCCGGAGGCCAAATAGCCAGTGCCCGAAGCGAAGCGGCCCGACCCCAAGCGGCGGTCCCCGGCATCCCGACCAGCCAAGTCAGGCAAGTCGGGTAAGTCGGGCGACTCTGCTCGGGGTCGTCCGCGGGCGGGATCCCCTGCGAAACGCGAGCCGCGCAAGGCCGAATCGCGGCCGAAACCGGAGCCCGAGGCCCGCCGCGCACGCGAGGAGCGGAATGACGACAGCACCGCCGAGTCGATCAGGCAGTCGATCGCCGAAGCGGCCGAACAGCAGTCCGAACAACGGCTGGGTTCGGCGGCGCGGCGGGCTGCCATACTCGCGGCGGTGGTGTGTGTCCTCACGCTGACCATCGCCGGACCGGTGCGGACGTACTTCGGTCAGCGGACCGAGATGAAACAGCTGGCGGCGACGGAGGAAAGGTTGCGCGCGGAGATCGCCGATCTCGAGCAGCAGAAGGCGAAACTTGGTGACCCCGTTTACATTGCGGCGCAGGCCCGTGAACGGCTCGGCTTCGTCAAGCCCGGCGACATTCCGTTTCAGGTGCAGTTGCCGCCGACCGCGGTGCTGCCGGGGGAACCGGGCGAGGAGGCCGAGGCCAAGCGCGCGGGCGAGCCTTGGTACACGTCGCTGTGGCACACCGTCGCCGATTCTCCGCACAATGTCCCGACCACCGCTCCGCCCGTACCGCCTCCTGCACCGACCGTTCCAGGCATTGTTCCCCCTCCCGGTGGTTGACCGGTCGGATCTCGATGCCGTCGGGCGGCAGCTCGGCCGCGAGCCCCGCGGTGTCCTGGAGATCGCATACCGGTGCCCGAACGGAGAGCCGGGTGTCGTCAAGACGGCCCCGAAATTGCCTGACGGAACACCCTTTCCGACGCTGTATTACCTGACCCACCCGGCGCTGACGGCTGCGGCGAGCAGACTCGAGTCGTCGGGACTGATGCGCGAGATGACCGAGCGACTCACCGATGATCCGCAGTTGGCGGCGGCTTACCGCGGCGCACACGAGTCGTATCTGGCCGAGCGCGACGCGATCGAATCGCTGGGCACCACCTTCAGCGGCGGCGGCATGCCGGAACGTGTGAAGTGCCTGCACGTGCTGATCGCGCACTCGCTGGCGAAGGGCCCCGGCGTGAATCCGCTCGGCGACGAAGCGTTGGCTGTGCTGGCCGTCGAACCGGGTATGGCCGGTATCCTGGACCCGGAGGTATGGACGTGAGCGCCTCAAGGGTCGCCGCGATCGACTGCGGTACCAACTCGATCAGGTTGCTGATCGCCGACCCGGTCGACGGCAGGCTCCGCGATGTCCATCGCGAGATGCGGATCGTGCGGCTGGGCCAAGGAGTCGACGCCACAGGGCAATTCGCGCCGGAAGCGCTCGCGCGAACGAAGGCCGCGCTGGTCGACTATGCGGACCTCTTGCGCCGGCACGATGTTGAGAAGGTGCGGATGGTGGCGACGTCGGCGACCCGCGACGCCGCCAACCGCGACGTGTTCTTCGCCATGACATCCGATGTGCTGGGCACCGCCGTGCCGGGCGCGGTCGCCGAGGTGATCACCGGCGACGAGGAAGCGGAGCTGTCTTTTCGGGGTGCGGTCGGCGAATTGGACATTGCTGCAGCGCCTTTCGTGGTCGTCGATCTCGGCGGCGGATCCACCGAGGTGGTGCTGGGGGTCCGCGAGATGGAGGCCGGCTACTCGGCAGACATCGGCTGTGTCCGCCTGACGGAACGCTGCCTGCACACCGATCCCCCCTCGGCGGTCGAGGTGGCCGCGGCCCGGGAAGTGGTGCGCGAAAGACTGGGGGAGGCGCTGCGGGTGGTTCCCGTCGACCGGGCGCGGACGTGGGTCGGCGTCGCCGGAACGATGACCACCCTTTCGGCGCTGGCTCAACGCATGACGACGTACGACCCGGCGGCGATCCACCTGTCCCGCGTCGGGTTCGGGGAACTACTGCCGGTGTGCGACAAGGTGATTGGCATGACACATGACCAGCGTGCAGCGCTGGGACCGATGCACGAGGGCCGGGTCGACGTCATCGGCGGGGGAGCAATCATCGTCGAGGAACTCGCGGAGGCTTTGGGCGCCCGGGCCGGCATCGACGAACTGGTGGTCAGCGAGCACGACATCCTCGACGGCATCGCGTTGTCGATCGCCTAGCCGGCGCGCACTCGCTTGCGGCGTTTAGTCGGGTCGTGCTGGCCCGGCGAGCGTCACGCCCAACAACAACATGCCCACGCCCAATCCGAGGTGCAGCCAGTTGTCGGCGTTGTTCACTGGAACGAAGTTGGCCGAACTGCCGTGATCGATGAGGAGCCCGTACACCCAGAGCCCGAGGTAGGCGACACCACCGATGAGGAAATAGGCGCGCGCCTTGGCATACGTCCGTGCCATCGCGATGCCTGCGACCCCGAGTGCCAGATGGACGGCGTTGTGCAGCCCGGAGACGGCGAAGACGCCGAACAGCTTGGCGCCGGAATGATGGCCCGCCCACTGCAGCAGGTCATAGTCCGTCGTCACACCAGGTATGAATCCCAGCACCCCGACGACCAGGAATGCTGCGCCGACCAGCAGCGCGGCACCCTGAACCGCCATGAGCTTGGGGTTCGTCGCCATAACCTCATCTCCCCTCGACCCGTTTTTGACGGGTCGGCAGGCTAGAGAGGTACCCCGGCGACGAGGGGGCTAATCCGCTTGGGTCAGCGCCTTACGTTGCAGTTGGGCGGGTTGCCGCAGTGATGGCCGTTATCGCACGCATTGCAATGACAATTGCAACCGCCGGCCTTGGATTCTGATGCTCGCATCGCTGTTCAACTCCTTAGTCCGCTCTGACCGCCTGGGTTAGGTGGGAGCAGAGTTCGTCTCAACATATGCCGATATAACAATAGTTCGCATCACACTGGAAGGAAAGGAATGTCGGCGCTTACGGTGCGCGTACGAGGCCCGGTGTCACTGGCGCGGCCTCCGGCCGTCGATCAGGGTGATCGCGTTCGTTGAATCGGCGCAGCCCCTCGGAGGTCTCCGACGCAAAGATCGACCGACTGAAGCACTGTGCCTCGATCTGCAACCCGTCGTCGAGGGGTCGGCCCTGCCCAGTGCGAGCCGCCTCGAGGTCGGTGCGCAGTGCGGGCTGGGGGAGCGCGGCGATCGTCTCTGCAAGTTCGATCGCACGCCGCACACACGTCCCGCTGGGCACGACTTGGTTGACCAGCCCGATCCGTTCGGCCTCACGTGCGTCGATGACTCGGCCGGTGATGATGAGCTCGATCGCGCGGCGATAGCCGAGGATGCGGGTGAGCCGCTGGGTGCCGCCGTCGGCCAACCCGATGTTCCACCGCCGGCAGGTCACCCCGAACGTGGCGTGCTCGTCGGCGATGGCGAGATCGGTCCAGCACGCCCACTCGAGGCCGCCGGCGTACGCGACGCCGTTGACCGCGGCGATGGTGGGCTTGTAGATGTTTGTCCAGCGTGACGGGCCGAGCACACCGTCGGCAGGGCTCGCGTCAACCAACAGCTCACCGGCGAATGCGGCCTTGAGATCGCCCCCGGCGCAAAACGCCCGGTCGCCCGCGCCGGTGAGAATTCCGACCAGCGCGTTGTCGTTCCCGCGGAAGCGGTCCCAGGCGTCGACGAGCTCGCGATGTGTCTGCGGCCCAATGGCGTTCATGCGATCAGGACGGTTGATGGTGATGATCGTGACCGGTCCGCGCTGCTCGTAAGCGAGATGCTCGTAGTCGCTCATCGGGACCGCTCCAGCCGCTCGTCCAGGGTGGCGTGGAAGTGGCCGATCGCGCTTTCGTGGCTGCCGAACTCCAAGAAAGAATTGGCGCCGGCGTGCAGGCCGCGCTGCACTCCCTCCGACATTTCGTTGTCCTCCAATGCGCCGGCGGCCAGCAGGCCGCGGGCACCTGCGGTGTCGTCCGGGTTCATCGACACGTGGTCGGCGACTGCGGCGGTGGTCATGGCATAGACGGTGACCGCGGAGTGATCGACATCGACCGGATCGATGGTGACCACCAGGACCTGATCGGGGAAAGTCGCGAGCATGACATTTGGGAACAAGTGATAGACGAAGGTCACGCGCCGGTCAATCGTCCAGGTCGATTCGGGGCGGTCACGCAGCCTCTCAATATTCTTGTAGGGGAACGTGATCCGACTGTTCGGGCCGAAGTTCTCGACGACGTTGAGATCGTCGTACTGAATCGGATAGAAGGTTTCCTTATGCGTCGAACGGATGTGATACCCCTCGAGGAACTGCTCGACGAGGACCTTCCAGTTCATCGGCCGCGGAGTGGTTTCGACGTGCACAAGCCGCTCGGCAGGCAGCAGCTTGTCACGCCACGGGCTACCGTCCGTCAGTGCCGCCGTCGCGGCATCGACCCGTTGACGGTGCGAATCGCTGGGCGAATGCTGCAACGGGCCGATGACGATGAGCCCGTCCACTTCGCGACTGTCGACCTCGACCAGTCCGCGGCTGGGCACGTCGAGGCCGGGGAACGCGTCGGCGTGCGGGACGTGCGACAGCGAGCCGTCGAGGCGATAAGTCCAGCCGTGATAGCGGCATACCAATGCGTGGGCACATCCAGCACCCTCGACAAGCGTCATCCCTCGGTGCCTGCATGCGTTGCGGAACACCCGGGCGCGGCCGTCGCCGTCGCGCACCGCGAACAGCGGCACGCCGAAGGTGGCCCGTTCGACGTGATCACCCGCGTTCGGGATCGCCGCCGACGGTAGGTACACGCTCGGAAACGAGCGCAGAAGCTCGAGCTCAGTGGTGAATCTGGCTGGGTCCAGGTAGTTCTCGACCGGCTCCCGCCAGGCGTCACCTTCATCGGTCGTGCCCGCGTCGATGTGCGCAAGGATGCGGCGGACGATCTCCACATCCTCGGCGACCGACGACTTTGTCGGTGTGCTCATACTGTGTGAGTATCACACCATGCATGTCACGCGTCAACAATATTGTGAGATAGTAGAAGATGGGTACGTGCCCGCAGCCGCAGTCGACGAGCGCCGCGCCCGCGTTGCCGATTTGATTGGCGACCGTGTGCTCAGCGCTCGCTCCGTGCTTGCCACCGCGTTGCTGGGCGCCGACCAACCCCACCTCACGGCAGGGGAACTCGTCGAGATGGCCTCACTGTTCGGTATCAGCGATGGCGCCGCGCGGACCTGCTTGTGGCGAATGGCGGCCAACGGGGAACTCAACAGCGACGACGGCGTCTACACACTTGCCGGGCGCCTGCTCGAACGGCGGCAGCGCGTCGACGACGCATCCCGAATGGACGACACCGCCCTTTCGCCGTGGGATGGAACATGGGAACTGGCGGTCGTCTCCGTGGAACGCCGATCGGCGTCCGATCGGCTCGCACTCCGCAAGGCCGCCACGGCGCTGCACCTCGCCGAGCTCCGTGAAGGCATCTGGTTTCGGCCCGACAACCTCGACCGGAACCGCTTGCCAACGCTGCGCGCCGTGCTGGACCAGCAGTGTGTCCACTTCCACGGCGCCGCCACCGATATCCCCGCTGAGACCGTGAGATCGCTTTTCAATCTTGATGATTGGGCTGTCGACGCGCGCCGGCTCTCTCGCGCCATGCGTGATGAGCTCGATATCGACGTGCTTGGTGCCGACGACTTCGCGTACCAGTTCGCGTTGTCCATCGCCGTCGTCCGGCATCTCGAGCTCGACCCGCTCCTGCCCGCCGAGCTCATCCCCCGTCAATGGCCGGGGCCCGCCCTGCGCAGCACCTATCGTCGCTTCGATACGTTGTTCAAGCAGCGCCTGAACAACGCGTTCCGCTGACGAGCGCAGGGTCAGCTCTGCAAGGTGGGCTTCAGCGCGTCGAGCACCGCGGCGTCCTCGATCGTCGACGGCACCGGTTCGTCACGCCCGTCGGCGATCCCGCGCATGGTCTTGCGCAGGATCTTGCCCGACCGGGTCTTCGGTAGCGCGGGCACGACGTCGACGGCCTTGAAATTGGCGACCGCGCCGATGTTCTCGCGCACGGCCGCAATGAGTTCCTCGGCAAGCCCGTCGTCCGAGGCGCCGGCCTTCAGCACGACGAGACCTCGTGGCACCTGTCCTCTGATCTCGTCGGCGACGCCGAATACCGCGCACTCCGCGACCGCAGGGTGGGCGGCCAGCACCGCTTCGATGGAGCCGGTCGACAGGCGGTGGCCGGCCACATTGATGACGTCGTCGATGCGACCCATCACGAACAGATAGCCGTCCTCGTCGATGAAGCCGCCGTCGCCGGTGAGGTAATAACCGGGATGTTCACAAAGGTACGACGCTTCGTAGCGGTCGTCGTCACCCCACAGCGTCGGCAACGTTCCGGGCGGCAGCGGTAATTGGATGCAGATGGCGCCCTCTTCGCCCGGCGAGCACTCCGATCCGTCGATGTGAAGAATGCGAACGTCGTACCCGGGCATTGGCACCGACGGTGACCCCGCCTTGATGGGGATCGGTTCCAGACCCATGGGATTGGCCGCGATGGCCCAGCCGGTCTCCGTCTGCCACCAATGGTCGACGACCGGGATGCCTAGCTTCTCCGATGCCCAGGCGTAGGTGTCGGGATCCAGCCGCTCGCCGGCCTGGAACAGATACTTCATTCCCGACATGTCGTATCTGGCGAGGTGCTTGCCGTCGGGGTCCTCTTTGCGGATCGCCCTCAGCGCGGTCGGGGCCGTGAAGAGCGCCTTCACACCGTGTTCGGACGCGACCCGCCAAAACGCGCCGGGGTCAGGGGTTCCGATCGGCTTGCCCTCGTAGAGCACTGTCGTGGCGCCGAGCAGCAGTGGCCCGTACACGATGTAGGAATGGCCGACCACCCAGCCGACGTCGGAGGCGGCCCAGAACACGTCTCCCGGCGCGATGTCGTAGATGTTGCGCATGCTCCACAGCAGCGCGACGGCGTGCCCTCCGTTGTCGCGGACGATGCCTTTCGGTTTCCCGGTCGTACCTGACGTGTACAGCACGTACAGGGGGTCGGTGGCCGCGACGGGAACCGCATCTACCGGCTGAGCACCGGCCATCAGCTCGTGCCAGTCCACGTCGCGTCCGGCCACGGTGTCGCAGGGATGCTGGTCACGTTGCACGATGACGCAGACCGGCGGGGCGTGCTCGGCCATGTCGAGGGCGGCGTCGATCATCGGCTTGTATTCGACCGTGCGGGTCGGCTCGATGCCGCACGACGCGGTCACGATGGCGGCGGGGCGCGCGTCGTCGATGCGCGTGGCCAGTTCATGCGCGGCAAAGCCGCCGAAGACCACCGAGTGCACCGCGCCCAGCCGGGCACACGCCAGCATCGCGATGACGGCCTCAGGGATCATCGGCATGTAGATCACGACGCGGTCGCCCTTGCCGACACCGAGCCCGCGCAGCGCGCCGGCGAACCGCGCCGTCTCGTCGAGCAGTTCGCGGTAGGTGTAGGTGCGCTGCGAGCCGGTCACCGGTGAGTCGTAAATCAGCGCAAGCTGGTCGGCGCGACCGCCCTCGACATGGCGGTCCAGCGCATTGGCGCAGGTGTTCAGCTCGGCATCGGGGTACCAGCGGTAGAACGGCGGGTTCGAGTCGTCGAGGATCCGGCTCGGTTCACGGGTCCACGTCACCGCCTTCGCGGCATCGGCCCAGAAGGCCGAGGGGTCTGAGAGGCTGGCGTTGAACATTTCCCGGTATCCGCCCATATCCGCACGGTAGTCCGATACCCGTTCTCTATAGTCCGATTCATGACTGCCGAGCCACCCCCGATCGCCGGGGTCCGCCGGTCCTTCGTCGATGCCCGTGGAGTGCGATTTCACGTGACGGAGGCCGGTCCGCCGGATGGTCGCCCCGTCCTTGCGCTGCACGGCTGGCCGCAGCACCACGGGGAGTATCGGGATCTGCTGGCCGACCCGCCGCCGGGGCTGCGGATCATCGCACCCGACCTGCCGGGGTACGGCTGGTCCGGGCCTGCTCCGCACAAGTGGGCCAAGGACGACGTCGCCGCCGACGTTCTCGCGCTGCTCGATGCGCTGGGTGTCGACCGGGTTCTTTTGGTGGGTCACGACTGGGGCGGCTTTGTCGGGCACCGCATGGTGTTGATGGCGCCGGAGCGGTTCGACGGCTATCTGGCGCTGAACATCGCGCACCCGTGGGTGACGGTCCGCGCCCTTATGCCGCATCTGTGGCGATTCTGGTATCAGCTGCCGGTGGCCACGTTCGGGATCTCCGTGCAGCGGCGTACCCGATACGTCGAGAGGGCGATCTTCGCGCGCGGATCGGCGATGCCTCTCGAGGAGGCACGCGCCTTCGCCGACCGGTTCCGCCATCCGGTGTGCGCCCGCGCGGGCCGCGACACCTACCGCACCTTTCTGACGCGCGAAGTACCACAGGCCGCAAGGAACCCCGAGACGCGACGAGCGACGGTTCCGATTCGCGCGGTATTCGGCACCGGCGACGTCTTCATCCACAGATCCCTGGCCGCACCCAAGACCGCCAACGCCGACGACTACACGCTGGAAACGGTCGACGCCTCGCATTTCATCGTCGACGAGCGGCCGGACCTGGTGCGGAAGAAGCTGATTGAGCTTGCCGAGGAAACCCGCGGCTAATAGCGCTCGGCAGCTGACCGTGCGAGCCGGGCCCGCGCATCGCCTCGGACGCAAGAATTGCACGAATTGGCCGCGGAAAATGCCGATCTTGCGTCTGTTCGCAGGATCGCGCCTACCATCCGCGTACTACGGAAGGTGTCCGTCATGACCGCAATGAGCACGGGCGATGTGTACTACGACCCTTACGATGCCAGTATCGTGCGGGATCCGTACCCGACCTACCGAAGACTGCGGGACGAGGCGCCGATCTACTACAACGAGCCGCACGCTTTCTTCGCGATCAGTCGCTACGCCGATGTCGAGCGCAGTCTCGCCGACCGTTCTACCTTCCTCTCCAGTCGGGGCAATATCCTAGAGGTCATCAAGTCGGGTGTCGAAATACCCTCCGGGGTAGTAATTTTCGAGGATCCGCCCGTACACACGATTCACCGCGGGCTTATGTCTCGAGTGTTCACACCTCGCAAAGTGGCGGCGCTCGAACCACGCATCCGCGCGTTCTCGGCCAGCTGCCTGGATCCGCTCGTGGGCGTCGAGCGCTTTGACGTCATTACCGAGTTCGCCGCCGAAATGACGATGCAAGTCATTGGCATGCTGCTCGGCATCCCGGAAGCCGATCAGCGCGCCATCCGTGACAAGAACGACGCGACCCTGCGCACCGAGGGCAGCAAGGCCATGAAAGTCGACGGAGCCCGGATGGTGCGGGGCGGCGCTTTCGGCGAGTACATCGATTGGCGCATGGAGCACCCGTCTGACGACATCATGACAGACCTGCTGCACGCCGAGTTCGAGGACGAATCCGGCGCCCGAAGACGCCTGACCCGCCAGGAGATTCTGTCGTATTTGCAGGTGATCGCGGGTGCAGGAAACGAGACCACGGCCCGATTGATCGGCTGGACCGTAAAAGTGCTCGCCGACCACCCTGGCCAGCGAAGGGAACTGGTGGATGACCGGTCACTGATTCCCGACGCCATCGAAGAGATATTGCGTTATGAGACTCCCGGGCCCCATATCGCGCGCTACGTCTCCACGGATGTCGAGTTCCACGGACGCACGGTGCCTGCGGGGAGTGCGGTGCTGATACTGATCGCGGCCGCAAATCGTGACGATCGACGGTATTCCGATCCGAACCGGTTCGACATTCACCGAAAAGTGGGTATGCAAATGACTTTCGGCCATGGGGGCCACTTCTGCCTCGGCGCGGCGCTCGCCCGAATCGAGGGCCGGATCGCGCTCGAGGAACTGCTGGCCCGCTTTCCCGAGTGGGATGTCGACCTCGACAATGCGAAGCTCGCATCCACGTCAACGGTGCGCGGGTGGGAGCGGCTACCGATCGTCGTCAGATGAAATCTCACTCCTGAAATCGGTAGCCCATGCCCGCTTCGGTCAGCAGGTGTACCGGATGGGAGGGGTCGTTCTCGAGCTTGCGCCGCAACTGCGCCAGGTACACACGCAGGTAGTGAGTTTCCTTGGCATACGCAGGACCCCAGACCTCCTTGAGGAGTTCCTCGCGGCCGACGAGCTTGCCGCGGTTGCGGACCAGCATCTCCAGCATGCCCCACTCAGTGGGGGTCAGATGGACCTCGGCGCCGTTCTTCGTCACCTTCTTCGCGGACAGATCGACTGTGAACGAGGCTGTTTCGACGACGGGCTCGTCGGTCTCCATCGCGGCGGCGTCCCGCCTGATCGCCGCGCGCAACCGGGCGAGGAACTCGTCCATCCCGAACGGTTTGGTGACATAGTCGTCGGCGCCGGCGTCGAGCGCCTCGACCTTGTCGGCGGAGTCGGTGCGGGCCGAGAGCACGATGATCGGCACCGCCAGCCACCCGCGCAGTCCGCCGATCACCTCGATGCCCGACATGTCGGGCAGCCCGAGATCGAGAATGACGACGTCGGGATGCTCGTCTGCGGCGGCACGCAATGCACCGCTTCCGGTTGAGGCGGTGACCACTTCGTAGCCGCGCACCGACAGGTTTATCCGCAACGCCCGCAGGATCTGCGGCTCGTCGTCGACAACCAGCACCTTCGTCATGTCTGCGAAACCTCTTGAGGGGCAGCGAGTTCCACGAGCACGGTCAGACCGCCACCGGGCGTGTCGGTGGCCTGGATCGTGCCGCCCATCGCCTCGACGAAACCCTTCGCGACCGAGAGGCCGAGGCCGACGCCGATGCTGTTGTCCTGGTCGCCCAGCCGCTGGAAAGGCGCGAACAGCCGCTCTTCGGCGCCGCGCGGTATCCCGGTGCCCTCATCGATCACGGCGATCAGCACCCGGTCGCCGACTGTGCCCGCCGTGACCCGCACCGGGCTGTCCGGCGCATAGCGCAGCGCGTTGTCGATCAGGTTGGCGAGTACACGCTCCAGCAGTCCGCTGTCGGCCATGACGACCGCATCGTCGACCTCCACCTTCACCCGATCGAGCGCAACACTGCGAAAACCGGTGGAGTGCTTGCTGATTCCCAGCAGTGCACGCTGCACTGTCTCTTCCAGATAGACGCGGCGCAACGTCGGGCTGACAACCCCCGCCGCCAGCCGGGACGAGTCGAGGAGGTTGCCGACCAGTGCCGTGAGCTGGTCGATCGATTCCTCGATGGTGGCGAGCAGTTCTGCGGTGTCCTCGGCCGAGAAGTCGACATCGTCGCTTCGCAGGCTGGACACCGCGGCCTTGGCGGCGGCCAGCGGAGTTCGCAGGTCGTGGCTGACGGCCGACAACAGCGCGCGCCGCAGCTCGTCGGCGTGTGCGATCGCCTCGGCCTTGCTCGCTTCCTCGGAGAGCTCCCGCTGCTTGACGAGTCCCGCCGCCTGCTTGGCGACGGCGGTGAGCACGCGGCGGTCGCGCGCCGCGAGTTGCTTACCGGCCATCAGCATCCAGAATTCGTCGTCGCCGACCTCGATCGCGGTATCGGCCGATTCCACCGTCACGCACGGATCGTTACCGACGCACGCGACGATGTGCTCGTCGTGGGTGTTGATGCGCAGCAGGCTGACGGCGCGCTGCGAGTACGTCTCCCGCACCCGCTCCAGGAGTGCACTGATGTCGGCGCCCCGCAGCACCGACCCGGCGAACAGGGCGAGCAGTTCGGCTTCCTGCGAGGCCCGGGTCGCCTCCCTGGCCCGCTTGGCGGCGCCGTCGACGAGCGCGGCGACGGCGACCGCGACGAGCAGAAGCACGACGACGGTGATCGCGCTGTCGGGCTCCGCGATGGTGAAGGTATGCCGCGGCTCGACGAGGAAGTAGTTGAGCAACAGCCCGGACAGCACCGCCGAAAGGGCAGCCGGGGCAACGCCGCCGAGCAGGGCGACCACCAGCACGCCGATGAAGAACAGGGCGCTCTCCCCGCCGACGCCGAGGAAGGGGTCGAGCAGTCCGACGATGAGTGCGCAGATGGCGGACGGGACAACGAGTGCGGCCAGCCAGGAGATCGTGTGCCGTCGGCGCGGCGTCATCGACGACCACGAGGGGCCTCGCTTGGCCTCCCCGTGCGTGACCATGTGGACGTCGATCTTGCCGGACTGTTGCACGACCGCCGAGCCGATGCCCTCGTCGAAGATCCGCGCCCACCGTGACCGCCGCGACGTGCCGACCACCAGCTGGGTGGCGTTCATCTCTCGGGCGAAATCCAGTAGGGCAGCGGGCACGTCGTCGCCGACGACCGTGTGGACGGTCGCGCCGAGGCTCGACGCCAGCTCGCGTACCTTGCCCATTTGCGACGCGGACACCCCGGACAGGCCGTCGCCGCGCACGACGTGTACCACCATCAGTTCGGCGCTGGACTTCGATGCGATCCTGAACGCGCGCCGGACGAGGGTTTCGGACTCCGGACCGCCGGTGACGGCGACGACGACCCGCTCGCGCGTCTCCCAGGTATCGGTGATGTTCTTGTCGGCCCGGTACTTTGCGAGCGCCGCGTCCACCTGGTCGGCCAGCCACAGCAGCGCGAGTTCGCGCAGCGCGGTGAGGTTACCCTGGCGGAAGTAGTTGGACATCGCGGCGTCGATGCGCTCAGGCGCGTACACGTTGCCGTGGGAAAGTCTGCGCCGCAACGCTTCCGGCGTGATGTCGACAAGCTCGATCTGGTCTGCCGCGCGTACGACTTCGTCGGGCACCTTCTCCTGCTGCTCGATCCCGGTGATCTGGGTGACGACGTCGTTGAGGCTTTCCAGGTGCTGGACGTTGACCGTCGAGATCACCGTGATGCCCGCGTCGAGGATCGTTTCGATGTCCTGCCACCGTTTCGGGTTCTTGCTGCCCGGGGTGTTGGTGTGGGCCAGCTCGTCGACCAGGACGACCTGCGGGCGGCGCGCCAGGACGGCGTCGACGTCGAGCTCCGGGAAGCGCGTACCGCGGTAGTCGATGTAGCGAGGCGGGATGACTTCGATGCCGTCGAGCAGCTCCTTCGTCTTCTTGCGGCCGTGTGTCTCGACGACCGCCGCCACGACATCGGTGCCGCGCTCCAGCCGTCGATGAGCTTCGCCGAGCATCGCGTACGTCTTTCCGACGCCGGGAGCCGCGCCGAGGTAGATGCGCAGCTCCCCGCGTTTGGGCGCCGACGTGGTCACCTGTTCATCATCCCCCTGGATACTTCTCGTCGAGCTCGATGTTGACTGCGAGCACGTTGACTGTCGGTTCGCCGAGGAAGCCGAGCCACCGCCCGTCGGTGTTGTCCGCGACGGCCTGCCGCACCTGGTCGGGGGTGACGCCGCGGGCCTCGGCGACCCGGTTGACCTGCAGGTCGGCATAGGCGATCGAGATGTGCGGGTCCAGCCCGCTGCCGCTGGCGGTGACCGCATCGGCGGGGACGGCCGGAGCGGCCGGTGCGCTGCCGCGGATCGGCACAATCTGGCCGATGCTGTAGTCCTCGCCGTTGCGGGCGCACTCCACCCGCACACCTTCGTAGGTGTTCAGGAACGGCGTGGGTGTGGACTCGCAGGGTTCGTTGACACTGACCACCCGGGTCGGGCGGACGACGTCACCGCGCGCGTCGCGGGGTCCGATGACCGAAAGCACGGCGCCGACGCCGTCGCCGGTGCAGAACGGCCGTGACCCGTCCACGCCGTCGAGTTCGCCGACGGCGGCACTGCGCGAGCACACCAGGGTGAGCAGGCTGGGCTTGTCGGGTGCGTCGACGACGCTTTCGGGTCCCAGGTTGCTTGCGCTGGTGGCCAGCGGGTCGTAGCCGTCGCCAGCCGCGGACGGCCTGCTCTGGAAGTACTGCGGCAGCGGGTTGCCGTCGCTGTCGGTGAACGACTGGCCAATCAGGCTGCTGCCGACCGGTTTTCCGTCGGCCTCGATGATCGACCCGTCGGCCTTGTCCCGCAGGCCGGGCAGCTGGGCGATCAGCCAGATGAAGACGGGGTAGGCCAGGCCCACGATGGCGGTGAGTACCAGCAGCGCGCGCAGCGCGGCCCAGTGCTGACGAACGAGGTTGGATAGCTTCATGTCACATTCCCGGGAAGAGTTGGATGACCAGGTCGATGAGCTTGATGCCGATGAACGGCGCGATGATGCCGCCGAGGCCGTAGACGTAGAGGTTGCGGCTCAACAGCTTTGAGGCACTGCTCGGTGTGTAGCGCACGCCCCGCAACGACAACGGGATGAGCGCGACGATCACGATCGCGTTGAAGATGACCGCGGACAGGATCGCCGACTGCGGGCTGTGCAGCCGCATGATGTTCAGCAGGTCCAGGCCGGGGAACAACCCGACGAACATCGCCGGGATGATCGCGAAGTACTTCGCGATGTCGTTGGCGATCGAGAACGTGGTCAACGCGCCGCGGGTGATCAGCAACTGCTTGCCGATCTCGACGATCTCGATGAGCTTGGTCGGGTCGGAGTCGAGATCGACCATGTTGCCGGCCTCTTTGGCCGCCGACGTGCCGGTGTTCATCGCCACGCCGACGTCGGCCTGAGCCAGTGCGGGCGCGTCGTTGGTGCCGTCGCCGGTCATCGCGACCAGCTTGCCGCCTGCCTGCTCCTTCTTGATCAAGGCCATCTTGTCCTCGGGGGTGGCCTCGGCGAGGAAGTCGTCGACACCGGCCTCGTCGGCGATCGCCTTGGCGGTCAACGGGTTATCGCCGGTGATCATCACCGTGCGGATGCCCATCCGGCGCATCTCGTCGAACCGCTCGCGCATGCCCTGCTTGACGACGTCCTTGAGGTGGATGACGCCGAGCACGGATGCCGTGTGGTCGAGCACCTGGCCGACCACCAGGGGAGTGCCGCCCGCCGCGGAGATGCCGTCGACGATGTCGCCGAGTTCGGCCGGCACCTGGCCGCCTTGGGAGCGCACCCATTCGGCGACCGAGCTGGCCGCGCCCTTGCGCAGCATGTGGTCGGCCGAATCGGCACCGCCGAGGTCGACGCCGGACATCCGCGTCGTCGCGCTGAATTCGACCCAGTGCGCCTTGTCGAGCTCGCCCGGTGTGCGGGCCCGCAGGCCGTACTCCTGTTTGGCGAAGACCACGATCGATCGGCCTTCCGGCGTTTCGTCGGCGAGGCTGGAGAGTTGCGCCGCGTCGGCGAGCGCCTCGGCCGGCACACCGGTCAGCGGCACGAACGCCGCGGCCTGCCGGTTGCCCAGGGTGATGGTGCCGGTCTTGTCCAGCAGCAACGTGTTGACGTCGCCGGCAGCCTCCACCGCGCGGCCGGACATCGCGAGCACGTTGCGCTGCACGAGGCGGTCCATGCCTGCGATGCCGATGGCCGACAGCAGGGCGCCGATGGTGGTCGGGATGAGACACACCAGAAGCGACACCATGACGATGCCGGTGACGCCACTGCCGTTCAGCGCCAACGTGTCCGGAACGCCGGGGTTGTTCAGCTTCGAGTAGATCGCCAGCGGCTGCAGCGTCGCGACGGCGAACACGAAGATGATCGTCAACGAGGCGAGCAGGATGTTGAGCGCGATCTCGTTGGGCGTCTTCTGCCGGTTGGCGCCCTCGACGAGGGCGATCATCCGGTCGATGAAGCTCTCGCCCGGCTTCTGGGTGATCTTGACGACGATGCGGTCGGACAGCACGGTGGTGCCGCCGGTGACCGCGGACCGGTCGCCACCGGACTCGCGGATGACCGGCGCGGACTCGCCGGTGATAGCCGACTCATCCACCGACGCAATGCCTTCCACGACGTCGCCGTCGCCGGGAATGCTCTGGCCGGCTTCGACCACGACGAAGTCGCCCTGCTGCAGTAGCGGTGCGGCAACTTCTTCTTCGCGGCCGGGAGCGCCGGGCGCCCAGCCGACGAGGCGGCGGGCCATGGTGGAGGTCTTGGCCCGGCGAAGGCTCTCGGCCTGGGCCTTGCCCCGCCCCTCGGCCACGGCTTCGGCGAGGTTGGCGAAGATCACCGTCAGCCACAGCCACGCCACGATCAGCCAGGCGAACCAGGACGGGTCGATGAACGCGAGGACGGTGCTCCACGCGGCGCCGATCTCCACGATGAACATGACGGGGTTGCGCCACAGCGTGCGCGGATTGAGCTTGCGCAGCGCGTCGGGCAGCGACTTCCACAAGATCTTCGGATCCAGCAGCCCGCCCTGGACACGCTTGGGCGCAGCGCGTTTCGCGTGCGTGGAAGGAGCGGAATCGATTGTGGGCGCGGTCATCGGTGAATTCCTTCGGCGAGGGGGCCCAGCGCGAGCATGGGCAGGAAGGTCAGGGCGACCAGGATCAAGGTGACGCCGGCGACCATGCCGACGAACTGGGGCCGGTGGGTGGGCAGCGTGCCGACGGAATCGGGCGTCTTGCCCTGCCTGGCCAGCGAGCCCGCCAGCGCCAGCACGAAGATGATCGGCAGGAATCGGCCGAACACCATCGCCATGCCCAAAGCGGTGTTGTACCAGTCGGTGTTGACGCCGATGCCGGCGAAAGCCGAACCGTTGTTGTTGCCCGCCGAGGTGAACGCGTACAGCACCTCGGAGAGCCCGTGCGGTCCGCTGTTGAGCATGCTGGCCCGTTGGCCCGGCATCGCCATCGCGACGGCGGTCCCGGTCAGCACGATGAGCGGCGTGATCAGGAAATAGGTTGCGGCGAGCTTGATTTCCCGCGGGGTGATCTTCTTGCCGAGGTATTCCGGTGTGCGGCCGACCATCAGGCCCGCCACGAACACCGTGATGATGGCCAGGACGAGCATGCCGTACAGGCCGGAGCCGACGCCGCCGGGCGCGACCTCGCCGAGCTGCATGTTGAACAGCGTGATCATGCCGCCGAGGCTGGTGTAGGAGTCGTGGAAGGAGTCCACCGCGCCGGTCGACGTCAGCGTCGTCGAGGTCGGCGAAGACCGCCGAATTGGGCACGCCGAAGCGCTGTTCCACGCCTTCCATCGACGAACCGATCGCGGTGGGAACGGTTCCGTGGTGCTGGATCTGGAACGTCATGATCAGCGTGACGCTGATCAGTGCGATCACCGACATGACGGCTGCGATCGCGTAGCCCTGCTTCTTGCTCTCGACCATGCGGCCGAAGGTGCGGGGCAGCGAGAACGCGATGCAGGCCAAGAGGAAGATCTCGACCCAGTTCGTCCACGCGGTGGGGTTCTCGAAGGGGTGCGCGGAGTTGGCGTTGAAGAAGCCGCCGCCGTTGGTGCCGAGTTCTTTGATGGCTTCCTGGCTGGCGACGGGACCGCCGGTGATGGTCTGCTGCCCGCCGACGAGCGTGTTGACGACTTGGTCGTGCAGGCCGAAGTTCTGAATCGCGCCGCCGGCGATGAGGATGATCGCGGCGATCACGGACAGCGGCAACAGGATTCGGGTCGTGCCGCGCACCAGGTCAACCCAGAAGTTGCCGAGCTCATTGGTGTTGCGACGCGCCAGGCTGCGAACGAACGCCATGGCGACGGCCATGCCGACCGCAGCGGAGACGAAGTTCTGCACGGCGAGGCCGGCCATCTGCACGAGATGGCCCTGCGTCGATTCACCGGAGTAGGCCTGCCAGTTGGTGTTGGTCACGAAGCTGACCGCGGTGTTCCAGGCGAGTGCAGGCGTCATCGGGGTGGCGGGGTCGTTCAGGTGCAGCGGCAACTTGCCCTGTACGAGCTGCAGAACGAACAGGAACAGGATGCTGACCGCCGAGAAGGCAAGCACGCTGCGCGCGTAGGCGCCCCACGTCTGTTCCGATTTCGGGTCGGCACCGATCAGCCGGTAGATGACACGCTCACCGCGCGAATCCTTGGCGGATGCGTAGACCCGGTACATGTAGTCGCCGAGCGGCACGTGAACGGCCGCCAGGCCGATGATCAATGATGCGAGGAACAGGATCCCCGCCGTCGTCGAACTCACTAGAACCTCTCCGGGAAGAGCAGGGCGGCGAAGAGAAACAGGGCGAGCAGGATCGCCAGCACCAAGCCGATCAGGTTCTGGCTCACAGTCCCTCGACCAACTTCTGTATCCAGCCGAGCAGGGCGAAGATCGCCACCGTCAGCGCGATGAACACCAGCACGGACATGTCACTCCGTCACGTTTACGGGTCACCGGATTTCGGCGACCTGTAATAGAATCGGTGCAGCTCAGGGGGTTGATACCGGTCTTTACAGTTCCTTGACGCGGGCGCGGGGTTCCTTTACGGATTCCGCCGCCGAACGTTCGGCGACGCTTGTTCGATCTCTAGGATCAGTCGAGGCCCCCATAGCCCAATTGGCAGAGGCAGCGGACTTAAAATCCGCACAGTCTGGGTTCGAGTCCCAGTGGGGGCACTGGAAAAGCGCTGGTAGAGGCGTTATCGGGGCGAATGGATCGGCTCGCGACCCCGCTCGTCGCGGCGTCGTCGCGGCGCGCGGCCGGATCGCGGCGGAGAGGTCGGCGCGCCAGCTAACACGATGGGTGGCTGCGACAAGTCCGTCTGTTAGTGCTGGAAGTCGATGACGAGGCGGGGTGGCCCTTCGAGTTCAAGGACCTTGAATGGGACCTCAGCCCGCACACCGACAACCCACGTCAGTACGGCCTCGAAGTCACCGGCCTCCTTGGCCTCCGTGACGACTGCGGTGTCGGCTGTAACGGTCGATGGTCCCTGGTAGTCGTGGTTGTTGAAATCCCAGTCCGCAACGGCCGGTGTAAGTGTGATCTGTACCAAAGCGTTCGCCCCAGGCAGTGGGATCTCGTGGCCAGAGCCGTCGGCGCGCGCCGGCAGGGGCCGGTAGCCGACGGTGTATCCAGGCACATGGTCCGTGAACTCCAGCACCAAGCGGTCGTACCCTCTCTTGGGCCCAGGCGGACATTGGCAAGGTGCGCGGTTTGGCCGGTGCGAGGCGCGCTCACGTCCGAAGTGGACGCAACAGAGGGTGGCGAGTACGGGCTTGGGCTCGAATTCGGCACGGACGGACTTTGAGGTGACGGCGTTGGCGGCGTTGTTCTGGGAATGCTTGCAACAGGGGGTGAAGCGCTGGCTGGGGCTGACGAGCAATTGGGGTCGAATTGTGGTCCTGCTCCTTTGACGGCGGTGGGATACGCAACGATTTTTTCCAACTCGTAGGGTCCACGGGCGTCGGCGAAACTGTTGGTCTCGAAAGCTCTTCGTTGACCCGTTTGCACGCAGTCCACCATCGCGTTCGACACGACGGTCCCGGCCGGTGTCTTTACAAACGCGACAACGACCACATTGAGCGGGCCGTCCTTGTCAAGCGTCAAGCGTCCCGTCACCGAGGGACCTGAATAACCTGGGTCCTCTAGAACAGCTTCGTCTGTCAAGGCCACCGTTGCTGAATTTACGGAATTCCACCGAAACCACTGCCCAAGGACCGTCAGCTCGACTGAGGTAACAGTCTTTCCACTCGGGACAGAGTCATCCAGTCCGAATTCGCCGCCGGGCGGAAGTTGGTAGATCGTGCAGCACGCCGCGCCTGGAAGGCCGCCCTGCCCTAAAGTTCCTATCACTGCACCCGCTTCGTCGATCAGGGCCAACTCGAACGCCGAACGAACTAATCCGACATCGGGATTGGGGTTGCGGAGTCGAACGCTCAGCGAATTGCCGACCTGAGTGAAGCTGACTACTTCAATCGGGTATGCCGGATCCGCTGCTGTACCAGCGGTGGGCAGGTTGATCTGTGATGGGAGCTTGATCTCTGATGGGAGCTTGAGCCCGCAGGCAGAGGTGAGCGTCATCAGTATGCACATGGTGACGATGAGTCGGTACATAACCGAGGATGGCAGGCGGGCGCTCACTGCAGTTCGGGACCTACGGTCTTCACCAGTTGCCGTTGTCGTATTGCGGGCAATACGACAAGGTCGCATACCCCACGATGTCGAGGGCGATGTGCTCCAGGCCGATGGTGGAACCGCTTGCCACTTTCAACGTGTCTACGCCCTTATTGACCCATACCAGGTGCGCAGCCTGTAGGTCGTCTTGCCCGTTGGCGCGGGCATCGCAGACTTGGTGCGCGAGCGGAATGATCGCCCGTACGGCCGAAACGGACGGCTTCGGGAAGAAATTGGACGAGTTTGCGATGAGCTCGATGAACATTTCATCACCATCCCCGGGCTGCAATGGCTCCGCCTGCGCTGTGGGGGCAGCGACTGCCAGAGTTGCCAGAAACAACCCGACAAGTCCAGATGCCCCCCAACCCCGTGCTTCTTGCTCCCCACCGCACACTCCTTGCTCCCTACCCGAAAGCCTAAAACGCACTTCGCCGCTTTTGGCAGGATTGACCAGCGCGTTGCCCAGCTCACCCGACGCGGTTGCCGGGGTAGCCCTGCGGCGGGTCGCCCGGCTTTGGCCGGGCTTGTCTTGCCCTCACGCTGAGGTCATGGCTGGGAATCAGCTCCACCCGCGGGCACTTCCCTCGATACATCCCGCCTTTGCTTGGCGGCGCGGTCTCCTGGCCGGGCGGGACAAGTCCCGGTCCCCACGAAAGTTCGGTCGGACCGTCGGCATCTGGCGGGCACGATTCCCGCATTCGAAATCGTGAAAACTCGCGGACCGAAGGGAGATTGGACTATCACGTGACCAATGATCCCAGTGGGGCACTGGAAGAGGCCTGGTAGATGCGCTTTCGGGCTTAATGTACTCCAACCGGCTCACCCCGGCGTCGCCCCGGCGCTCGGCGGGAGCGCGGCGCGGGAGCCGCTCCGATGGCTAACTTGGCGCGGCTGCTGTGCCGTCGGGGCCGATCTGTGTTTGCCCCGCGTTCGTCGGCGCACCTTCATCGCCCCGCCACTTTCAGCAGGATCTTGCCGCCACGGAGGAGATGTTGCACCGCGTCCTGGATATGCTCGAGGGGGTACACGCCCCCCACGGGGACAACGAGGGCGCCGTCGGCCACCAGCGGTGCCGCCTCACGAATGACAGGCACCACCTTGTCGCGGTAGTCGAAGTCGCCGACAAAGAATCCGCGGACGGTGAGGTGCTTGCCGACCAGTGTCGAGGTGTCGACCCACATGGGTTCGTCCCTGGCCCAGGAATAGCTGACCAACCATCCACCGTCGGACAGCAATTCGAGCAGCCGCGCCACCCCCGGACCACCGACGGCTTCCACTGCCAGCGCCACTCGCGCGTCGCCGATCACTGCTCGAACATCGCCGACCGCATCGGGGTCATCGACGTGGACCACGTCGGCCCCGGCCTCTGTGAGCTCGGCGAACGTTGCGTCGTCACGGGCCAGGTTGATCGTCTTCAGTCCACGAAGTTTGGCTAGCGCGATCAATGACCGTCCCACACCGGAGTTCGCGGCGTTCTGAACCACCCAGTCACCGGGCTGCAGGGGGGTGCATTCACTGAGCATCAACCCTGCCGTCGGGGGGTTGCTGCCCAGCATCGAGTACTGCTCGATGTTGCCGCCGGCGGGGAGTGCGAACAGGCTGTCGGCGGGCACGACGAGCCGCTCACGCCACGCACCGGCATACAGGGGTAGCACGACCAGATCGCCGACTTGAAGTCCATCGACCTCGGCGCCAGTGGCAAGCACGCGGGCGACCCCCTCTGCGCCTGGTATGTGGGGCAGGGGTGGTCGCGCCAGCATGCCGGTGACAACCAGTAGGTCGTGTTTGTTCAACGGCGAGACCTCAACGCTCACCAGAACCTCATGCGGACCCGGTGGCGGCGGCTCCTCGATGTCGACGACGCGGAGCACCTGCGCGGGGTCGCCGAACTGTTCAATCTGGATGGCGCGCATATTAATTCCTCTCCATCGAAGGTGGGCCGCTGTGTGAGCGGCTGCCTACCGAGCCTACTAATCAGCGACTCCTTACCTCTAGCGTCGCATGGCGGGTACGAGCGAACCGCGAGCGAAGAACGGTTCAATGATCGCGGTACCGCTGGAACGGGCCAGGGATCGCGCGCAAGCCCTGGTACGCGGGCTTGGGAGGCACGATCAATGTCGTGAAATTGTTTAAGCGGCAGTCGGTTTAGTCACCAACCGGCTACGACCTCTAAGGGGTTAGGTTTTTCCACTCGCGCCGCCCCTAAGGGTGTTGCGAGGTCAGGTTGCTGAGGCGTGCCGAGAAATAAGCTGTACCAAGGGTTTTGGTCCGATATGGCTTTGCGAAGGCGCAGGTCAGGGCACCCGCTTGCCGGTTCTTAAAATCCACACAGCGTCGGTTCGAGACCGACTGGGGGCGACTGCGAATTGCCAGTTCAGAGCGACTTACTTTTGCTGGTCCGAGCTAGCAGGAGGTGGCCTGAGTGTCACGAGTTGACACAACCGCGCGAGAAACTGCTCGCTGCCACCTGTTAGCGCGTCATCCTCGCTATGCGCGCAGACCGATCTGGTGAACGCGCCACTGGCATGCCCCAACCAGCGGCATCACCGCGGTGCATCAGAACCAAAAGCGTGCTCGTCACGCGTGTGCCGTTGCGAGGCATGGGACCGCAGCGAGCGCGGTCATACCGTCGAGAGGATGCGCTCGCGGGTCGGCGAGTGGCAATGTATCGGTACAGGCGCGCTAAGGCGAAGATGGCCAGTCGCGAAATGCGTTGAGGCAGTGTGCCGTGTCGTCTCAAGTGCCCGCCTGCGGCGGGCACGCTCTTGTTCGGCGAACCGCTCGGCGATGTGGGCGACGATCCAGCCCGAAGCGCAAATCGCCAACGCGGAGCCGAACTCAAGCGGTGAACCAAGAATGAGAGCCACCAACGCAAAAGTGCCCGATACGAATGCAAGAGAAATCGCACCTGAGTGTATGAAAGACGATACGTCGACTTCGCCGGTTGTCGCGGATGTAATAGGCAGCCATTGTCTCTCCCTTCGCTAAAACGAATGCCCCCGATATGGCGCGATCAAACGCAAATTCGCGAGGAAAATCACATGAATGTAATTTTCCTTAGGGCTGCTGACATACAGCTTCCTATTCCTGCTGGTCGCGGAGACCCATCCGCCCGGCGTAGATCCCTATAAGTCTCCCGAGAGGTCTCAATGGGCTTGACTACTGACTCAGGACCGGCAGCACACCTCTAAAGATATCTTGACGGATACCTCTAAGAGGTGTTAGAGTTATCTCCAACGGAGGACAACGAGACAACTCCACAAGGACTAGGAGATAGCGATGATCGACGTAACTGTGAAGATTCCTGAGGACCGGGTCCCGGAGTTCTACCAGATGTACGGAGCGTGGTTGAACGGTCACACTCCCGCGCCTTCACCGTCTGCAAGCGGTACCGCCGACGAGGATTCCAAGGGCACGCACGTCCTGGTCTGATGGCGACATCGATTTGGCTGCCGAGATCTGGGAGAAGTTCACCGAACCGGCTAAGCGCCTCTTCTCAACACTTATCGACAATCCCGGAGAACGATTCGACGGTGAACAGCTTGCCGAAATGCTTGACATGCCCAACGGCAAGCACGGCGTGGCTGGCTTGCTCGGTTGGCCAGGTCGCCACTGCCACGCGGTAAATCGGAAAGCCCTTTGGTCTTGGGACTACGCGGAGGGGGAACTCATGGAGTACTGGTTCACCCCGGAGAACGCGGCCCTGTTTCGTCAGGCCCGGGACAGCTAAAGTTAAGGAGCGGCACGAACCTCCACGCTTGTCGTAGACGCTTCATACGATGGCGCGATGGCGGTTAACGACATCCAGCGCGAGGACATACTCGGGGCGATCGGGCTGTACAACAGCCCTAAAGGGCCGGAATTTCCGTGAACTGCACCATGGGAAGTCCCTCGACTACCGCCTTGTTCACGAGGGTCGGTTCTACCCCTCAAAGCCGATCGTCGAACTTGCGCATGGCATACCCAAAGGGCGCAAGTACCTCGATAGCGCGACGGTGCTTCCCGCCAGTTTGTAAGAACCGATAAGGGTGTAGTACTCGCGCATTCGTTGGGCTGAAAGGTGCTCCGCAGGTAGCAATCGGCCCGCCACCTGTGGGGATCTAGGGTGGCGGGCCGGCCAAGGGACTCGACGACGGTTGGGTTACCCGTACAGCTTGCCTAGGACTGCGCCAGCGTCGTCGTCTTCGAGTACCGGCGTGGCCTCAATTTGCATGTACTCCTGCCACTCCGACACCATCTCGAATACTGGCTTTGCGTCCGATGCCTCGACCACAGCGCAGCCCTTACCATTCATGCCGAACCAGCGACCGATCTGCGTGGCGCCCTCGGGCGGCTTTCCACCTGTTTTGAGGAAATGCTGTGCGGCGGCTCGCACCGCCTGTGGCTCCGATAGGTGCCACTGAACGAGATACTTCATGGTTTCTTCCTTTCCCTTCCGGAATGACCGCGAGCAGATATCAACCCTTCAGCGGCAGCAGCCCTCGACGAGGAGCACGTGGATTAGCGGAACCCATGGCAGGCCCTCCCCGACGGCGAACCAACGCGCCGGGCACAATGCACGGCGGTCATGAGAAGTATGACGGCGCATCGGCAGGACAACTGCTGAAACCTCGAAGGGACGCCGAAACCTTTTCCATCGCAACCAATCTGCATCTGTTACCGCACTGCCGCGCTCCACTGCGACCAAGTTTTACCTGCCGGTAAATATCGCGACGGTCACACGTTGTACCTGAAATGGGTTGGCCCGCCGCCGTGCCCGAAGCAGGCGACGTGGCCGACGAGGACTCAAGAATAGGTCGATCCACCGACGAGTCTGGTTGAGGCAGGGTGACTCGTGCGCGTTCGACATCAGCCCATGAGTGGTCCGCTCTTGTTGGGTCCGATGGTCTTCCAGTTCCCATCTTTCTGGCACAGAAGGGTTGAGCCGTTATGAACGGGGATTTTCGTTCCAGGCTCGTACGGCGTTTGGCCGATCCAGCACATAAAGGTCTCCTTGGGCTGTGCCTGCGCGATTGAGGCGGGCGCGAGCAGGGCCGTGAGAGCGCCAGCCGACAGAGCTGCGGCGGCGATGAGCGAAGTGAAGCGGGAAGGTTTCATGAGGTGATCTCCAGTGGTGTGGTGCCGGCCCCGGATGGGCCCCGGCGTCACAGGAAAACTGTCATGACGAGTAGCGGTGCCGTAATCGCTATGAAGCCAGATTCCACTCCTAAAGGGTGAAGGGTTCCCTGTCCGTTAGGTAAGCAACGGAGCGCGCGCTCAGCCACACCCCGGCCTGTGACAGCACGGCCGACGGCCCGATAAAGTTCGCTTCCCGTTCTTCGCCGGCATTAGTCGGCCCGCTCGTCGTCGGCTTTGACAATCTAGGAGTGCGATTGGCGAAACCCCGTATGGGCTAGAACGTCGTATCGTCTAGCTCTGCCAGTCGTTGGAGCCGTCGTTCCTGGTGTAGGTGCCGGTGGAGTTCTTGACGATGATGGGATCACCGGCGCCGAAGTTGTCGAAGAACCACTTTGCGTTGGTGGGGCTGATGTTGATGCAGCCGTGACTGACGTCGCGCTTACCCTGGTCATCCACAGACCATGGAGCGCTGTGTATGAAGTTGCCGCTGTCGTCGAACCGGACGGCTAGGTCGACCGTCACCTTGTACCCGTACGTCGAGTTGACCGGGACCCCGTAGGTCGAGGAATCCATCACCACCGAGGGCATCTTCTCTTGAACGTAGTAGGTGCCGTTTGCGGTTTGGTGGCCGCCGGCTGACATACCCATCGACATCGGGATGGTCTTCTCCACGGTCCCGTTGCGGGTGACGGTCAGCTGGTGCGTGGCGTCGTCGGCCGTGGCCACCAGCGTGTCTCCCGTACGGAAGCTGGACACCGTGCCGCCCGCATCGACGGTCACCGCGGTGTGGGCGGGCCAGAAGCTCAGCGGGCGCCAGCGCAGCTGCGTGGGGGTCTTCCAGTAGAACTTGCCGGGAACCGGCGGGACTGAAGAGACGTGGACGGCGCTTTCGGTTGCGCCGGCATCATCGACCAGTCCGGGGAAGTCGATGATGATCGGCTGGGCCACACCCACCGTCGAGCCGTTGGCGGGGGCGAGCCTCGGCGGCCCGAATGGCGCCGTGCCGGTGAACGGTGTCGGGTCCTGCCCCGCAGCGGGGCCCGCGACAACCCCTGGATCACCCGGATCCGGCTCCGCCAGCGCGGGGCCCGCACTCAGCACCAGCACCCAGCCCAATATCGAAGCCACTCCGGCTGCCTTCAGAGCGGCGGAGAGGCTTCCCCTCGTCCAGCCCGACATATACATCCCTCCAGTCACTTTCTGGAAACAGTGATTTGTGAACGAACAGGATTCAGTGGTGATGTAACAACTCGCGCAGTTTATCGAGAGGAATCGCGTACGCGGTATGCCCGTCGCGCCCGACCACCGTGGTCGCCGTGAGTAGAGCGTTCACGATGGCCTCCTCAACGGCCTCCTCCGCAGCCTCGAAGAGAGGGTTGATGTCGTTGTCGGAGAGCACCGTCATGGTGAGCGTGGGGGACGACGGCGCCCTTGGGATTCGGTGGGCGGTCGAGAACGCGATCGCGAAGTCGCCGGAGCCGTGGCGCGCCGTCGATCCGGTGCGGGCGAGGCCGAGGACCGCGCGCTTGGCGACACGGGCGAGCTGCCTGCTGTCGAGCGGAGCGTCGGTCGCGACCACCATGATGATCGAGTGCGCGGTGCCGGGGACGGCGGGGACGACCTCATCCGGGATCTCTACGCCGACATGGACACCATCGATGATCAGATCGGGGCGGACGCCTTGGTTAGCGTTGACGAGGGCGCCGACCGTGTAGCCGCTGACGGTACGAGAGGCGGAGCCGATGCCGCCCTTGAAGCCATAGGCGACCATGCCTGTGCCCGCGCCCACCGTTCCCTCGGCGATCTTTCCTTCGCTGGCGCCTTCGAGCGCGGACAGGACGTCGGGCTCGGTCACGTGGCGCCCGCGCGCGTCGTTGAGCCTGGAGTCGTCGCACTCGCCCACGACTGGGAGAACGACGTCGTCGTTGACGCCAATATCCGGATTTCGCCACATCATCCAGGTGAGGACGCCGTCGGCGACGTGCGGAACGTTCATCGTGCTGGTGAGCATGATGGGCACCTCAAGCGCACCGCTTTCGTTGATCCACGACAGGCCAGTCACCTCGCCGTTGCCGTTCATCACGAACCCTGCGGCGGGCACCTTGTCTTTCCAGATGTCACCGCCGTGCGGCAGGATCGCGGTGACGCCAGTGCGAACCGGCCCTTGTCCCGGGACGAGCTTGCCGTCGCCGGAGATGAGGGTCGTGTGACCAACACGCACACCTGCAACGTCGGTGATCTGGTCGAGCGGGCCTGGTGGGTGACGGCCGATCGCGATACCTAAGTCGCGCGCGCGGGCGCGAGGGCCGTTGTCGGAGAAGGTGGTTGACGTCGTCGGCGGCGCAGCGGGATGGGCGTTGCAGCCGACAAGTAGGCCACCGATTACGAGCACAGCGACGCTTCGCCTGGGGCGCACGGAGCTCAGGATATCAAGAGCTATCCTCGTAACACGGCTGGTTAGAATGGCCAACGCCAACGTTGCCACAGTGAACGGCAGCAACGATGCTCGCCGATTCCAAGTGCGCCGGACGGCCACGGGCGCCTGGTTGCGAATCGCACGAACACGTTCTCAAAATCCGCCCGGGTCTGGGTTCGAGTCCCAGTGGGGGGCACCGTCCCAACGATGTTCGTCGGGGGCGACGGCGACGGCCCGATTGTGCAACAGAGTCTTCAGCACCCGAGTGGCGCCTAGTGCCGTTTCGCCACCGCCACAACGCCGGAAGGTGTTCACTGGTACCACCGTCATTCGGTCTATCGAGGTGGGTTTCATGGCACGCATTGATTTGTTTGCGAAGATTCCATTGATCGGGATGTCTCTGGTGTTCCTGGCGATGTTCATCGTCGCGGTCACCGCGTACCTCCACGCCGGTTGGTATTCAATCATCGGCTACGCGATTGCGGCCGTGGTCGCCGTGTGCGGCTTCGTGATGACGTTTCGTGACGTCAGCGATACGCCGGGACCCCCGGAGCAGTGGGATGTCCGGGGTAACCCCGTTGATCCTGCGCCACCCCGGAACTGACCAGAGGGAGGACTGCTTCGATGACCACCGCACCCGAGCAACCTGTGTATGACAACTCCGCGCTGCTGGCGGAGGACGAGGGCTACCACAAGGGCCTCAAACCCCGACAGCTGCAGATGATCGCGATCGGCGGTGCCATCGGCACCGGACTGTTCCTCGGTGCCGGCGGCCGATTACACAACGCCGGACCGGGCCTGTTCTTGAGCTATGCGTTCTGCGGCATCTTCGTCTTCCTCATCCTGCGGGCACTGGGCGAACTCGTGCTGCACCGGCCGTCGTCGGGGTCGTTCGTGTCGTATGCGCGCGAATTCCTGGGTGAGAAGGCGGCGTTCGTTGCCGGCTGGATGTACTGGCTGAACTGGGCGTTCACATCCATCGTCGACTGCACCGCGATCGCCACCTACTTTCACTACTGGAGGGCGATGGAGAGCGTCCCACAGTGGCTGATCGCCCTGCTCGCGCTGGCGGCCGTGGTGAGCATAAACCTCATCTCGGTTACCCTGTTCGGGGAGCTCGAGTTCTGGGCTGCGGCCATCAAAGTCCTTGCCCTGATGACATTTCTGGTCGCGGGCACCATCTTTCTTGCCGGCCGATACCAGATTCAGGGGCAGCCAACCGGTTTCAGCGTGATCGCCGACAACGGCGGGCTTTTCCCCCACGGCCTGTTCCCACTGGTGATTGTCATGTCCGGCGTCGTGTTCGCCTATGCCGCAGTCGAACTCGTCGGAACCGCGGCCGGTGAGACCGCCCATCCGCATAAGATCATGCCGCGCGCGATCAACTCGGTGATCGCACGTATCGCGGTCTTCTACGTCGGCTCACTGTTCCTGCTGGCCCTTCTTCTCCCGTACACCACCTATCAGGCCGACGAGAGCCCGTTCGTCACGTTCTTCGGGAAGATCGGTGTCCAGGGCGCGGGCACGGTCATGAACATCGTCGTGCTGACCGCCGCATTC
The DNA here is from genome assembly GCA_963713225.1 of uncultured Actinomycetota bacterium. GTDB lineage: Bacteria > Actinomycetota > Actinomycetes > Mycobacteriales > Mycobacteriaceae > Mycobacterium. The sequence continues at coordinate 230,681 of CAVQLB010000015.1, forward strand.
TCCAGCCTCAACGCCGGGTTGTACTCGACCGGCCGGATCCTGCGGTCGATGGCAATGAACGGGAGCGCACCGAAGTTCACGGCGAGAATGTCCAGCCGCGGCGTGCCGTATGGCGGAATCTTCCTGACCGCAGCCGTCGGGCTGTTCGGCGTCATTCTCAATCTTCTTTTCCCCGGCGAGGCGTTCGAGATCGTGCTCAACATCGCGGCCCTCGGCATCATCGCGTCCTGGGGCACCATCGTCATCTGCCAGCTCCAGCTGTACCGCTGGTCGAAACGGGGCATCCTCGAGCGGCCGTCATTCCGGATGTGGGGCGCGCCGTACACCGGCTATCTCACCTTGGCGTTCCTATTTGGCGTCGTCGTGCTGATGGCGCTCGACCCGCCGATCGGCACCTGGACCGTCGCCACGCTGGTGGTCATCATTCCGGCACTCATCGTCGGTTGGTATGCGGTCCGCGGGCGGGTGCTGGAGGTCGCGGAGGAACGCGAAGGCCCCACCGGCGGATTCCCGGTCGTCGCCAACCGCCCGCCGCCACGCGATAAGGACAAATGACCTTAGTAATTTGCAGTCGCTGGCGACTTCTTTGGCTAGGTCGCCAAGGGAGCGCCCGCCGCTCTTAAATCCGCGCAGTGCCGGTTCGAGTCCGACTGGCGGCACGGTATAGGTGCAGTTCAACCGCCTGACCGGCCATGCGGCGCAGTGCCGGGGTGAGTTGCGCTTACGCAACTGTGACGCAACCCTGTGGGGCAGCCGCGGGTCAGCTGGTCACCGCATAGGGCAGCACACATTAACGCCGGTCTCGACCAACGTGTTCGTTGGCCGACGTCTAGCCGTGTAGCCGGATCGCTCAGCCCACCGGAAGCGATTCCATTAACTATTTTCACGGGCCCCGGCCGTTCCCGGTCCGGCACTGATTCCCCCACCGCCGTTTTGGGTATTTGTCCGTCATGTTTAAGCACCTAACCGCGACCGCTGCCCTGCTCGCGGCACCCGTTGCCATGTTGGCAGGCTGCTCGAACGAGACGACCAGCGAACAGCCGAGTTCCTCGACAACCTCAGGCGCGCCCGCCGCGAAGGGCATCACCGCCGACCTGAAATCCGCGGATGGCAAACCTGTCGCCAAAGCGACCATCGATTTCGCGGGCGGCTTTGCGACGGTGACGGTGGAGACCACCGCATCCGGCGTCCTGTCCCCGGGCTTCCACGGGATGCACATCCACTCGATGGGCAAGTGTGAGGCTGACTCTGTTGCTCCAACCGGAGGTTCGCCCGGCGCCTTCAACTCTGCCGGAGGTCATCTGCAGGTTGGCGGCCGCACCGAGCATCCGGCAAGCGGCGATCTGACCTCTTTAGAGGTCCGTTCGGACGGTACGGCGAAGCTCGTCACAACCACCGACGCGTTCACCGAGAACGATTTGACGGGTCCTGAGGGAAGTGCGCTGATCATTCACCAGGACCCTGACAACTTCGCCCATATCCCGGAGCGGTACACGCAGAACGGCGTCCCGGGCGCAGATGCAGAGACATTGGCGACGGGCGACGCCGGTGGACGAGTGGCATGCGCCGTCCTCGCGCCAGCGAGCGCCGCCAGCACCTCCACGTCGACATCCACGAGTACGTCGACCGTCACCGAGACGACCGGCGCTCCGGTTCCACCGGCCGTCAGTCCGACCACGACAACTCCGCCCTCGTCGGCCACCAGCACGAGCACGACCACGGTGACGCCGACAACCACGATGACAACTACGCCACCTGCACCGGGTAACCCGTAACCCGAACACGTCAGGCAGGCCCGCCAGCCGTGCTTAAAATCCGCCCAGCCGCGGCGATTTGATGGCGGTGCGGCACCGGTTGTCGAAGTTGCTGCCGCGGCAAGGAATTGTGGACTACGGCGTTAAGGCATGGACTGGCGAGCATGAGCTGTGGCTCGCAGGCAGCGGTTCGACAGCCCAGCCTTGCTAGCTGGCCTATGACACGACCTTCGACGCCATGCTGTTCGGACCGCATTGCGGCCTGGATTGTCGCTGGGACCCAGACATCGAACATCGACATACTGGAGGCCGCTGCCACGACCCGGGCCCGCATGCGGGCGTCTTCTTCAGGCAGCAAGTGCGCAGTCGACACTGCCGAACGCTGTCAGGTCACAGCTCCGGAATCGAGGTTGAGGGCGACACGAGAGCCGCAGGTCGCAGCCGGGCGATGATGCCGGCGAGGTCGAGGACGAACATGTCGGGCCGGAAGATGTGGCCGCCGGGCTGCTCATGCCATTCGTGCGGGATGCCGACGTCGCGGAGGCGTCCGCGGAACTCCCGCTGGCCCGCAAGCACCTGGGTCTCGTTCACACTGTCGAACCAGTTGAGCGGGTCCGGACTGGTGCCGGCGACGAGGAAGATCCGCTTGTTCCGGTAGCTGTCGATACGCTCCACCGGGTTGTCGGCGCTGACCCTGGCCTGGTCCCAGAACGGCGCGCCGTAGACGGTGCCGCCGGCCAGGTCCAGGGCCGCCGAGGTGATATTTGCCCAGTGCACAACCAGGCCGAAGTCGCGGCGCAGACTCGCCGGCCCGGAGTGGCTGCTCACCGAAGCGAAGTGGCCGTAGTACTTGGCTGCGTACTTCAGCGCACCGAAACCACCCATCGAAAACCCGCCGACCGCACGGCCGTCGTACTCGGCGTACGTTCGGAAGTTCGCCTCGATCCAGGGGAGCAGCTGGCCGATGTGGAATGTCTCCCAGTTCCGCGGTCCGACGAACGAGGTAACCGGGTTGGAGTACCAGCCCGCGTGCCCGCCGTCCGGCATTACGACGATGATCGGCTTTCCAGCGGTCAGGTCGCGGATGCCCAGAAAGTCGAACTGGCGGAAGTCGTCGGCGCCACCGTGGAACATGTAGAGGACGGGATAGGTGCGTCCGCTGGTTTGGTAATCGTCGGGAAGCAGGACGTTGACGCCGGGGTTCCAGCCGATCGCGGCGGTCTGGAACCGGTAGTACTTCAAGCGAGGGTCGTTCTCGTTGCGGTCGACGATCGTCAGCCCGAACCCGTCGCTGCGCCCGACGAATATGACTAGTACCTGCCCAACGTTGATGACGTCGGGATCTGCGATCCCGTTGACAGTAGCGATCAGCGGATAAAGCGAGGCGTCACCATAGAAACGCGCAGCCAACGCCGACAGCGTGTCCCCCGCGACAACCGTGTGTCTTGTGATTTCCGGGATGATCAGCCGTTGTCCCACATGGATATCGTCGGGATCGGCGATCCCGCTGGCGGTGGCGATCAGGCGATGTAGTTCGGCGTCACCATAGAAGCGCATAGCCAACGCCGACAGCGTGTCCCCTGCGGCAGCCGTGTATCTCGTGAAGTCGGGGAAGGTCAGCCGTTGCCCTACATCGATGACGTCGGGATCGGCGATCCCGCTGGCGGTGGCGATCAGGCGATGTAGTTCGGCGTCACCGTAGAAGCGCAACGCCAATGCCGACAGCGTTTCCCCCGCGACAACCGTATGTGTTCTGACCATTCGTTTCACTCCTTCAGTTGCAACGGGCTCTAGCCTCAATTTTGCACGCGGCTGTCTTGGGTGGTGGCGGGTTGGCGCTGATCCGGTTTGGGTGTTGATTGTTGCAGGTAGGTGTGACGGGTCGTCCGGTGTCGCTCGGTGGGCGCGCTTTCTAGGGCCGGGTTTCCTTGGGTCGGTATGGACGGGTGGGCCGGGTGGTCAGGGGAAGGCGGCCGAAGTCATTGCCATGCTTGACAGATCGCGGTGGCCCACCGCCAGGTCGCGTCGATGCGCAAGCGGACCTTTCGGACACCTCGGGTGATGCCTGGCCGCGACGTGCAGGACGCGGTAACGGCAGGTGGCGATCTCGCAGGTGGCCAGATCGGTGTGGCCTTGGAAGCCGATCAGGTTGGTCCGGGCCACCAGATCTGTTGCGGCCAGGATGATTTCCAGCCAGGCGGCGTGGCGTCGGACCCGTGCAGGGTAGGTTGGCCAGCCCGGTGGCCTTGGGCGTGAGCCTGTGGTCCAGTTCGAGTCCGATCGGGGCCACGGCATCCGCTTCCGTTCAGTGGAAGCGGAAGGTCGAAGTGTCCGCCAACGACTGTGAAGGTGGGTCGACACGGCAATCCGTTCCCAGACGATTCTCAGCAAGGAGCGAATCACCATGTCGACGCATCTCCTGCAGGCCACGCAAGTGGGCGGCACATCTCGAGCGGCCGACCTCTGGCCCGTCCTGCTCTGCTGAGTAGCGGTCGCCGTTGACGGCTTCGACTCAGCTTGAGCGACTTCAGGCAAACGCGATGCAGGATAGTGGATTCGCTCCATGCAGGCACGCATGCTCGCGTCGGAACACCGCCGTACGATCCGGGCTATGGCACAGACGAAAATCTGGACCGGCGACCCAGTCTGGATCGCCGATGTGTTGCGGGCCGAGGGCGTCAATCTCGTCGAGTATCCCGGTTGGCAGAACCGTGGTCACGGCGACTTCAAGGACATCCGCGGTGTCATGGTGCACCACACCGGATCCGACAACGCCACCGCGGCCTCCATTGCCAACGGTCGCCCGGATCTGGCCGGACCGTTGTCACAGTTGCACATTGCGCGCGACGGAACGGTGACCGTGGTAGCGGTGGGTGTCGCCTGGCACGCGGGTGTCGGCATGTACCCGTGGCTGCCGACCAATATGGGCAACTGGCACATGATCGGCATCGAATGCGCCAACAGCGGCACCAGCCCTACGGCATCACATCGCACCAACTGGCCCGACGCCCAGTACTTCGCACTCGTCAACTGCTGTGCGGCCATCAATCGTCGGCTGTCGCAGAACTCCAGCCGCACCATCGGCCACAAGGAGTATGCCGGTCGCTCACAGGGGAAATGGGATCCCGGCGCCATCGACATGGACATACTGCGCGCCGATATCCAGGCTCAGATCGGCGCCATCCCCAGTCCTGCGCCGACGCCGCGGCCGCCTGTCCCTATCGGCGTGTACGCCGATGTGCTGCTGTTCCGCGGTTCAGAAGGGCCGCAGGTCGCTCAGCTCCAGCGCCAGCTGGGCGTGACGGTCGACGGCGGCTTCGGTCCTGAGACCGAAGCCGCTGTCAGGGAATTTCAGCGCCGCAAACCTGGACTCAAGGTGGACGGCATCGTCGGGCCTGCGACTGCGGCAGCATTGCGGCTGAAACTGTTGCCGCCCAGCGAATTACTTCTCGTTTAGGACAACGGGACGATCTAAGCGCTGCCCGCCCGGGCTACTCAAGCGGCGAGGGGACAGCGGCGTCGCATACCGCGCTGATCGGCTGGTGCTCCCTCGGTCCGATGATCGTCGCTGTAGGCATAGGGGTGGGTAGCATTTTGACAGTAAGTGAGGAGGACGGAAACAGATGAGCAACATCTGGGTCCCCGCTTGTCGGCGTAATCGTGGCAGGCCTGGAAGCACTCGCAGCTGTGCTGACCGCCATGCGTAACCGCGCCACACGAGCGCATCCGGTTGGCGGGTAGGGACCGCGTAGAGAATTTCCATATAGGCAACCGGCCTGCGGACAGCCGGCGCAGCAGTGTGGGCAGTACCCCGAACGTGCGCCGATGCATGAACGACCCAATCCGCAGCGGCACGAACGTCACGAGGCTCAGACTGACCGCCCGCCTTATCTTCGCGAATACCCGCCTCGAGGGGAAACCGAAAGCGATGTAGCCGGGGTTTCGACTCCGCCCACGGGTTTACCGACCTCCGCTTCTCCGCCGATGCCAGCACCGCCTATGGCAGCACCAAGTCGGCCGTCACAAACGTCAGACAGGGACTAAGCGCGAGCGACCAAGACTGTTGCGCTCACCCCTCGCTGAAAGTTTGCTCCAACTCATGCGAAGCGGTCCGGTAAGGCATTTCCGCAGCTACCCTCCGACCATGATCAATGGGGGGCGACAGGCGATCTTGGTGGGTGTGGCAGTCGTGGCATTGGTGGCTGCCGGCGGCTGCGGACGTGATCAGGGAGAGCAGGCACCGGCGAACAAGGCCGCCGACTATGCCGCAGATCTTCAGTCGAAGGTCGCCGTGGACGCAACGATGGCTCATCTTCAGAAACTTCAGGAGTATCGCCGACGCCAATGGCGGCACCCGCGTCGCCGGTTCGCCAGGCTACGACGCAAGTGTCGAGTACGTGGCTGAACTGTTGCGAGACAAGGGGTTTCGACGTCGAGACACCCGAGTTCACAATGGGAGTCTTCACCGTTGGCAAGGAGCAGCTGAGCTTAAATGGCAAACCGGTCGAGGCCCACGTCATCGACTTCAGCGGTGCCAGTCCCGCGGAAGGTGTTACTGGGCGACTCGTCGCGGCACGCACAGACGAGGACCCGGGATGTAGCGCGTCGGACTACGACGGTCTGGACGTCGCCGGTGCCGTGGTGCTGGTGGACAGGGGCACTTGCTATCTGTTCGAGAAGGCCGCCGTAGCAAACGAACGCGGCGCCGTCGCAGTCGTAATCGCCAACGACGTCGAGGAGAAAGCGTTCAGCGGGAGTATGGGCGAGGAGGATGGGATCACGATTCCGGCGCTGAGCGTGACCAAGGCCGACGGCGCCAGACTCCGATCAGAGACCGGGACGGCGACCGTCATCGCTGAAGCCAAGGTCGATCAGGTAAAGACCCACAACGTGATCGCCCAGACCAAGAGTGGGGCCACCGACAACGTCGTCATGGTCGGTGCACACCTCGACAGTGTCCGACAAGGTCCGGGCATCAACGACAACGGGACGGGCGTGGCGACGGTTTTGGAGACGGCGCTGCAGATGGGCCCGTCACCCGCGGTGGCGAACGCGGTGCGCTTCGGGTTCTGGGGAGGCGAGGAGGAGGGTCTGCTCGGGTCGTACGACTACGTCAAGTCACTGGACGTCGATGCGCTGAAAGACATTGCGCTGTATCTGAACTTCGACATGATGGCCTCACCCAACACGTGTTACTTCACCTCCGATGCCGACCAGTCCCTACCACCGGACTTCGAGCTCGACACAGACCTGCTGATTCCCGAAGGCTCGCCCGGCATAGAGCGAACCGTCGTCGACACCCTTGAAAGGGCGGGCAAGACGCCACAAGACCTGCCGTTCGACGGCCGGAGCGATTACGACAGCTTCACCCGCGCGGGCATCCCGGCCGGGAACTTCGACACCGGCGCCGACGACACCAAGACACCGGAGCAGGTGAAGCTCTGGGGCGGTACCGCCGATCAGCAGTGCGACCCCAATTACCACTCCGCCGATGACACGATCGCGAACGTCAACCGCGACGCGCTGGCGCTCAACGGCGGCGTCATCGGGTACCTCGTGGGCCTGTACGCCCAGGATGAGAACGGGCGCAACGGCGTCCCGGCACGCGACGATCGCACCCGCCATCCACTGCCAGCCGTGTAGCCGGGGCCGAGACCGGTGAGGTTCCACGAAATGCGTCACGAACTGCATCAAGGGTCGACTTTTGCCTCTGGGAGTGATCACATTCGGGAGACATGAAAAGGGGGCCGCCATGGCCAACATCGACCTGAAGCTCGAGATCGTCGTCATTCCCGTCTCGGATGTGGACCGCGCCAAGGAGTTCTACGCGCAGCTCGGCTGGCGCCTCGATGCTGATTTCGACAGCGGCAACGACTTTCGCGTCATTCAGTTCACGCCGCCCGGCTCCGGCTGTTCGATCATCTTCGGCGAAAACGTCACCGCCGCGCCGCCGGGCTCTGCCCAGGGCCTCTACCTGATCGTCTCCGATATTCAGGCCGCCCGTGCCGAGCTGCTCGGCAAGGGCGCGGCTATCAGCGAGGTGTTCCACGACTCCACCGGGGAGTACGCCGGCCCGGATGAGCCCTACCTGTTCGGGCGGCTCCGCGTCAGTGGCCCGGCGGCCGAGCCTGCGAGCTACCACTCCTTCGCGTCGTTCCATGATCCCGACGGCAACGGCTGGCTGCTGCAGGAGGTGACGACGCGTGCGCCCGGGCGCATTGAGACCGAGACCACCTTCGGATCCGTCGCCGACCTTGCGGGCGCGCTTCGTCGGGCCGGGGCCGCGCATGGAAAGCATGAGGAGCGGACCGGCGGGCAGTACGACGAGAACTGGTCGGAGTGGTACGCCGAATACATCGTGCGCGAGCAGTCAGGTGAAGAACTGCCGCAGTGAGTCTCAGTCGATCGGGTGCGTGGCCTCGACTCTGACGGCGGCTGGCTCGGGCTTGGGCTTATGGAAGTGGGGTGGCCCGTTAACCTTTCGAGAATGCGCTTGCGGCCGAAAACCCCGCCTGCGGTTGTTGCGAGGTCGAGGATCCCACGTGGACCATGCTGGCGCTGTTCAAGCCGATGATCCCGCTGGCCGGGTTTTCGTTTGGGGACGTCGACACAGAACTATTGGAAGCAGTCCCTTTATCAGCATGCGCCACCCCGCTGCCGATACCGATGCCAGCTCCGACTGCGATGGCGCCTGCGGCGATGGCGGTGACCGCGACCCGACGCCAGGCTAAGGAATTGTGGATGACGGTCATTTCCCAACCTGGATCTTGGTATCCGCGCCGACCGACGCCGAAGGGTCAACGTTGGTGGGCAGGGACACGCCGGGTTTGACGATCGACTGACTTTGCTTCTCGTCTGCCTGATTTTGTCCCTGAATTTGTCCGGACTCGGATGAGCCTGATGCTCCGGAGACACTGGCATTAGCGGGTGCAGTCGCCCCGAGACCGATGACGGCGGCCGCGCCGGCGGCGGTTAGCAGAGTGACAGCGATCCGACGAAGCGGCGTGTGGCTTGTGGTCATGGTGGTTCCTCCTAGGGGACCAGCCGGGTCGTGCGCTACGGGGCCTGCTCGAATTGCGCGTCGGTGGTCAAGACGCCGAGCGGAACGCGATGAATCGGCGCAGCCGGTTCGACAGTTTCGGCGGCGACGATCACGCCGGGACCAACGGTCAGGGGAACCCGACTGGCGTTGGTCACCGTCGTGATCGTGCAACTGGTGGTATTCGTCGCCGTGTCCTTGACGCAGCAGCGTTGGGTCGTGCCAGTCTTGCCGGTCTGGTTATCCACGATCGCCGTCTCTGAGTACGTGCCACCCTTGCCTTCGCAGTCGGACTTTGCGCTCGCATGCGCGGAGGGGGCGCCGACGGTCATCAATGCGCCGAACCCGATCGCCGCTGCAGCGAGGGCGGTGGGCGCGAACTTGGTCAAAACGATTGTGTTCATAGGCTTAATGGTGATGGTCAGGTAGTGATTCCGTAATCACGGGGAAGCCAGATTCCACTTCCAGCAAGGAAAGAGTTTTCTATCCGCCGGGCAACCCCAGACCGAGAGCGCCGGACCTAGAATCCGCCCGCTGTTGGATCGAGCCCGACCGGTGGCAATAGATAAGTGCCGGATGAATTGGATGGCCCAGGCAGCATCGGGTACGAGTACGGCGAAGGAGACATCGCCGGAATCTGCGGCAGTTGCGCCGACGGGGCCGGCCTCCATTGAGGAATCACCGGCGCCGGAGTCCACTGTGGGACAAGGGATGGTGTCTGCTGCGGGACGAGGGACGGCATGCTCTGGGGAACCTGCGCCGGAGTCCACTGCGGAACTTGGGGCGTCAACTGCGGCTGCGGTGCTTGCTGTCGAGGCCACAGATTATGCAGACCAGGCCAGGGGTGTTGCGGCCATTGGGCGGGTTGAGAGGTTTGCTGTCCCGCTGATGGTGCCCCGAACCTCAGCCAGGGCGGGATCCACGGCGACGACGCGACAGTCGGGGTCGGAGCGGCGGGGTAGGCAGCAGGAGCGGGGAAGATCGGCGGTGCCGACAAGGCCGGCGGTGATGGTGGTGTGAATATCAGTGGGGGTGGCGCTACGGCCGGAGCCGGTATGGGAAGGGCTGCTACGGGTTCGGGCTCGACGGCGATGGGCGCGGCCGGCAGCGGCTTCTCGACGGCGACGGGCGTCGGTTCGGCGATCACACGCGATGGAACAGGTTGCTGGACCTGCACGACGGGTGCTCGCTTCTGGACTGTCGGCGCGGCATGGTGCGGCCGGTGGCGGCTGCGCAACTGGCGTTGCCACCGGGATGTTTTGGGGCGCGGGTGTCGGCAATGCGGCAGGAGGTGGAACTGCGGCGGCAGGTTGGGCGGCGGGCAGCTGGGGCGCGAGAGCACTTGAGTCAGCCATTCCGGCCGCGAGTGCGTCCCGGCCCGCGGTGTCCTGGACGTTGGCGGCGACCAACATCGCCGACGCCACCGCACCGATCGCCAGCGTCGCGGCCGCGACGCTTCCGAAGGGGATTCGCACCCTGGGATCCGCTCCGTGCCGCTGCGAGCCCACGACATCACTTGTGAGGGAGTCGAACAGTGCCGCCTGGGTATCCGCGTCGGCCAGTTTGACCGGGACGTGGTTAAGTGCGTCAACCTCGTCTGGATCCTTGGAATAGGCCAGACCGCACGTTGACTCATCTGCGCGCGGCACATTGGCGGCGGCCAATGCCGCACCACGGGCGAGTGCGAATTCCGGTTCCTCCGGGACGATGACCGGCTGCGGTATCAAGGCTCTCAAGATTCGACTTCACCGCACAGACCGTCGCCCTTGAACCCACCACAAAGACGCTGCCGGGCTTGGGGTTTCGGGCTTCCAAAGCTGTCGCCATCGCTGGCAGGATGTCGGTCGCATCCGCGCCGTCGAGGGTGCACATCTGCGCTTCTACAATTGACCCGTCGTCGCTGTCGACGACCGACAACGTCGCAGTCTCCGTTGTCATCACCATCACTGCTGTGCTGTCGTAACCGAGTGCGCGACCGACGGTCCGGGCCAACGCGCCGGCAGCGTTCTGCTCGGCCACCAGCACCACGTTCTGAAGATCGCGAGCGGCGAGGCCGTCGCTCAACTCCGCCGATGCCGGCTCGTCATCCCACGTGACTCCGCTCAAGACCAAGTGGTGGCCCTTTGAGGCGGCGTTCTGCTGGGTGGCCAGGATGGCGGCGCTGATCTGTTCTGACGGGCTGGCCTTCACGGCGCCATCGGCGGTATCGAACGTTGAATATTCGACGATGACGCCGTCCGCATTTTCACCCTCGATGAGCACCATACGAACCGTTGTGGCCGTCACCGACGCACCAAGCACAATGTCCATGGCCCCTCCCAGCAGGTCCGGCATGACGTTCCATATTCGGAGGCGTTAATTTGACGCTACTCTGCAAATGCAATTCGCAGGCCGGATCGGTCGACTTTTATCTCTGCGCAGCTGAGCGGGTGTTTTGCACCGCTAAATGACGCGAGAAATGATTCCGCGCAAAGCAGATAGAAGCAGTTAGCCAGTTAAAGGGGTGACGCCAATTTCTGCTTTAGAAAGGGGCCACCTCGGACAGCGCGGCCAGATGATCGTCGACGGTCCTCAACCCGGCGCCCATGGTATTGACCGTCACGTGAGAGGCGCCCGCCTCGGCCCACGCCTTGAGCTCGTTGATCGTCGCCTCGCTGTCACCGTGCCAGTCCACCCGGCCCTCCATCCCGATGCTGGCGGGATCACGGCCCGCCTCGACGGCCGCGCGTTCGACGACGGCGCGTGCCTCGTCGAGCTGAGGTCCCGGTCCCATCATCGGGAACCATCCGTCGGCCAGGCGTCCGGCGCGTTTGAAGCCCGGCGCCGATGCCGCTCCGATCCACACTGGAATCGGGCGCTGCACGGGCAGCGGTGCGATACCCGCCCCGGTCACTTTGTGAAATTCTCCGTCGAACGTCACCGACTGCTCGGTCCAGAGCCGGCGCAGAAGCGTGATCTGCTCGGCGGACCTCTTGCCGCGGCTGCCGAAATCCTCACCGAGCGCCTCGTATTCGACGGCGTTCCAGCCAACCCCGATTCCCAGCCTGAACCGGCCCTCGCTGAGCAGGTCGACTTCGGCTGCCTGCTTCGCGACCAGAGCGGTCTGGCGTTGCGGCAGGATGATGACCCCGGTGACCAGTTCCAGCGACCGGGTGACGGCGGCCAGATAGCCGAACATCACAAACGGTTCATGAAACGTGGTGTGCACGTCGTACGGGCCATTCCAGTCCCGGTGCACGGTCGGGTCGGCGCCGACGACGTGGTCGTAGACGAGTACATGTGAGAAGCCCAGCTCCTCCACCCGTTGGCCGTATGCGCGGACCGCGCCGGGGTCCCCGCCGAGTTCGGTCTGAGGGAACGTCACTCCGACTCGCATTGATCCTGCCTCTCTGGAACACCTGATAATCCACTAGTACGACGCCTGAACTCGTGGTGACATTCCCGATGCCGTCCTGCGTTCCGTCAGTAGATGATGGGTGGGTGAACCCCAGTCCTGATTACCCGCAGATGGCGGCCGCCCGCGGACGAATCGAGCCAGCACCGCGCAGGGTGCGTGGGTACCTCGGCGACGACCTGGTCTTCGACACGACCGCGGCACGTTACGTGTGGGAAGTGCCGTATTACCCGCAGTACTACATCCCGCTCGCAGACGTGCGGGCGGAGTTCCTGCAGGACGACGACCACCCGCAGAAGGTGCAGCTGGGCCCGTCGCGACTGCACTCTTTGGTCGGGGCCCGTCAGACGCACAAGTCGGCTGCGCGGGTTTTCGACGGCGACAGCGACAGCCCGGTCGCCGGGACGGTGCGCTTCGAATGGGACGCGGTGCGCTGGTTCGAGGAGGACGAGCCGATTTATGGCCATCCGCGCAATCCGTACTCACGAGTCGATGCGCTTCGCTCGCACCGACACGTGCGGGTGGAACTCGACGGCATCACGCTTGCCGACACGCTCGCGCCCGTCCTGCTTTTCGAAACCGGTTTGCCGACAAGGTATTACATCGATCCCACCGATGTCGCGTTCGAACACCTAGAACCGAGCTCGACGCAGACGCTGTGTCCCTATAAAGGAGTCACGTCGGAGTACTGGTCTGTACGTGTGGCCGACACAGTCCATGCAGACCTGGCCTGGACCTATCACTACCCGCTCCCGGCCGTCACGCCGATCGCCGGCATGGTCGCGTTCTACAACGAGAAACTCGACATCGTCGTCGACGGTGCCGAGTTGCCGCGCCCGACGACGCATTTCAGCTGACGCCGCGGGCTCAGATCACATCCAGGCGGGCGACCTGCGCTCCGAACAGCGCGGGCAGACTTGATGCGAGCCTGGCATCGAACGCGCCGCCCCGCGGACCGGGCGTGTATTCCGCTGTCACCAGCACGCCACGGTGATAGCCGGCGATCAGTGCGATGTCCCAAGCGACCGATTGCCCGTCGGTCGTCGCGACTTCGTGCTCTCGGTTTGCAGTGCGAACCGGGCGCAGGTGTCCCGGACTGCCGCGAGGTCGACTCGGGTGTCGTTGATGGCCAGCTCGACGCCGATGGCGGCACCCCCAGACGAACGCATCGCGAGCCCCTTCTGGGTGGCCTCACCCTGCGACAGGAATAGGCCGCACTCCGGTGGCTTTACCGGCGGCGGCCCTCCGCGCGGTATCGCGACCATCTGGCCCCATCTTGCTCCGTCCAGCGCGGGGACGACGCCTTCGTCCACCAGCATCGACTCGGTGAGATACCGCAGATCGCTCAATGCAGGACCACTGACGGTAGGCGTATCGCTGTCTGAGAGATGAACGAGGACAAGGCAACCCGCGACGGCGACGACTGCGTTGAGGAGCGCGGCAAGTAGACGGCCCATCAAGAATCCGAGTTCGCCGCAACGAGCTGCGCTGCGATGAACTCGGTGGTGAGGCGGTGCCACTCCTTCCACTGCCGGATCATGTAGTGGCCTGCGCCGTCCAGGCCGACCCACTGGGCGTCGAGCCCGCGCTGGCGGGCGCTTCGGGTTTGGGCGCGTGAGGCACCGGGGTCGGTCCAGGTGTCGGCGCTGCCGTGCACGACGAGTAGTCGGGTGGTCGCGGGAATGAGGTCGCCGTCTTGGCCCACCCACCACGGGGCCAACGCCACAACCGTGCCGACATCACCTCGCGCCGCCAGATGCGCGGCGACCCGGCCACCCATCGAATGGCCGACTACGGCGATTCGTGCAGGCTCGTACCGCTCGCGTGCACCGTCAAGGACCGCCTCCGCGTCGTGCAGCGCATCCAGCCGCGGACTGTTCCAGCCCCGAAGCCGATATTGCATGCGCCGGACGTCAACTTCGGGACCCAGTCCGCGTCGCAGCGCACGGGCGAGGAACGCCATCCGGACATTCGCGAGCTGCCAAGACCGCGTCGGCCGGTTGCTGGTCACTTTGCCGCCCGGCAGCACTAATACGCAGCCGCTTTGATTCGTGTCCATCCCCATAAGAGCGTATTCGGCGCCGAGCACCCGCCGGATGGCCGCGTTCTACTCAGGAAGTCCGTTCAGCACGCTGACCATCTGTTCCTCGGTGTCCTTCGCCAATTTCTCGAAGACCAGCTCAACGCGGAGCCGTTCGTCACGTCGTTGCCTCGTTCGTCGCCGCACGTGGGATATACGCTCGGGCTGGCGATGGCGATCATCGCCGAGCTGGGCACGATCGGAGGACTTCATGGCGCGAATCGAATCGTCTGACACTTTCGCGGCGGTACCCACGATGGACCTCGGCCAGGGTGATCGCATCAACCTCGGCGTGGCCGGGATCATGTCTCGGCTGCCCGATGTTGCGGCCGCCGTGGGCGCGGTGACCGGCGCGGTTCGCGAGACGGGTTGTCTGTCGCCGCGGCTGATGGAGCTCGTCCGGCTGCGCATCGCCTTCCACAACCAGTGCCGCAGTTGCATGTCGGTCCGCTACCAGAGCGCCATCGATGACGGGCTCACCGAAGATTTGGTGTGTTCACTGGAGCGGCCCGCCGACGCGCCGGATCTGACCGGCGCGGAGCGAAGCGCGTTGAGGTTCGCCGACCTGTTCGCCACCGACCACCTGGCGATCGACGATGTGGTGTACAACGACCTGCGCAAGCATTTCAGCGAGGACGCGTTGGTGGCGCTGGGGCTGCACTGCGCATTGTGTGTTGGGCTGGGGCGGCTGGCCGCGACGTGGCATGTCGTCGACGACCTGCCCGAGGAATTCCGCGCCGACGCCGGCACACCGCTGGCACCGTGGAGCACGAATTCCGTTGTCGCGTCGGGCTAGCCGCGTGAATTCGCCGCGAGGTCCGCTCTGACAAAGCTATGGTGAGCGCCATGGCAAGCGTGGTGGACACCATCCCGGTCGGACCTACTCCGCAGGGACTCGTCGTCATCGGCAATCGCCTCTACTCGGCCAGCCAAACCAACGACACCGTGCTGGTGGTCAACATATCGACGAAAGCAGTGATCGCCACGGTGCCGGTTGGCGACGGTCCCGTGCGCATGGCAGTTCTCGGCAGCAAGCTATATGTCGTGAACGGATTCGCCGATTCCATTTCGGTGATCGACACCAACTCGAACACCGTCACCGCGACGATCCCGACGGCCGGCTCGGTAACCGATCTCGCCGATAGCCTTGACGGCGTTCACCTGTACGCGACGACGGTCGCGAATGATTCGGTTTCGGTCTTCGACACCGCCGCCAGCCCTCCCATACTTGCGGGCGCTATCACAGTGGGGGACAACCCGGGCCAGCTCGCCGTCACGGCGAACAAGGCGCGCGTCTATGTTGCGAACATCGACAACTCTGTGTCGGTAATCAACACGACGACTGTGTTTCCGACGGTGAGCCGGATCAACGTCGCCACCCCTCCGTTCGGTATGGCGGTGACGCCCAACGGAAATCGCGTCCTCACCACTCATCCGGGCAACCTTTTCGACAGCAACCCTCCTCCGGGGACCGTCTCGGTGATCGACCCGCAGACGGCCTCCGCCGTCACGATCCCGGTTGGCCGCTTCCCCTTCGACGTCGCGGTCAGCCCGGATGGGCAACGTGCATACGTGGCCAATGTCCGTGACAACACGGTGTCGGTCATCGATACCGCCGCGGCGATACCGAGTGTGATCCAAACGGTCACGGTCGGCACCAATCCGGGCCACGTCGTCGTCAGCGCGGACGGCACCCGGATTTACGTTACGAACATCAACGGCGGCAGCGTGTCGGTACTCGCCGCCTGAGGCGCCTTGTGCGTGGCCCCGCGGGAGTCCGTGTTCTCTACCTGCAATCTCCACCGAATCTCCATATGACCTCCAAGCGCTGACCTGCCCGCTCCAAGCAGCATGAACTTGTCATGCAAGAGCGAGCGTGGGCTCGCCCGAACAAGGGTTTCTCATGAAGAAGATCATCGGTTCCGCGCTGGTTGGCGCAGGTCTCGCGGCTGCGGCGGTGGGTTTGGCTGGGACGGCACATGCCGAGTCGGCGGCGATCACCATCGGGCAGCTCGAGGCGCAGGGATTCAATGTCAAGCTCGATCGCATTGGCAGCGCGCCACTCAACCAGTGCGAGGTGACCGGCGTTCGCAATCCGCGGGAGCGGACGGAGCTCGTGCGTGTCATCGGCCGGGGCGACCGGGGCGACCGTGACTTCATCCCCGTCGTCGTCGAGCGGACGATCACGGTGTCCCTCGACTGCTCACGCCGCTGACCACTCTGTGACTCGCCGCGGCGCCGACTCGGTTAAGTGCCCCCGTCGCACAGCAGTAATCGCGAACGTGTCAGCCTGCTGTGGCGTCCAGGATGGCCTTCAGCGTCGCTTCTGCACCTTGCTCCGCAAGCGCTTTGCGGTAGTGATCGAAAGTGGCGACGAAGTCAGCGTGCTCGGCGGCACCGCTGGCCAGCAGCGGCTCGATCCCCAGTGCTTCGCGCGGATCGCCCGATATCAGTAGCCGACGGGCAGGTTCGTCGAGCCGCGGCTCGGTCACTTCAAAGGTCTTGCCGTCGTCATCCTTGCCCTGCAGTACGCAGCTCCAGGCAGCGAGGATGAACGCCGGGATGTGGTGGTCTGCACCGTGCGCGAGCACCTCTTGGAGGGTGGTGGTCAAGAACACCGTAACCTTTGACGCGCTGTCGGAGGCGATACGGGTCAGCTGATCGTGCATTGCTTCGTTGGAGAAGCGTTCGAGCACTGTGTTCTTGTAGTCCACTAGGTTCACATCGCGCGGCGCTTCGAGCAGTGGCAATACGACCTTGCCCAGAAAGCGATCCAGCAGTACGGGTATTTGCGGGTCGCGCATCGCTTCGGCCACCTCGCGGTAGCCGAGCAGCAGGGCAGGATACGTCAGGGTGAGATGGCCGGCGTTGAGCACGCGGACCTTCACCTGCTCCCACAACTTCACCTCGTCGCTGAACTGCACGCCGACCTCTTGAAGCGCCGGGCGGCCGTCGACGAATCGGTCCTCGATGACCCACTGGCTGAAATCCTCTGCAACAAGTGGGATCTGGTCGTTCAAGCCGCTCGCCTCGTTGAGGCGCGCCGCATCTTTCGTCGATACCGATGGCGTGATGCGGTCGACAAGTGAGTTTGGAAACATCACGTTGGAATCGATCCATGCGCCGAGGTCGCGGTCCAGTGCGCTGGCGAAGCCGACGAAAGCGGCACGCGCCACTTCGCCGTTGTGGCGCAGGTTGTCACATGACACCACGGTGAACGGCTTCGTCCCCGACGAACGTCGCCGCGCCAGTGCCTCGGTGACGAAGCCGAATACCGTGCGTGGATCACCGCCACCGGCCAGGTCGTGCGCAACGTCTGGGTGGTCGGTGACGAACTCGCCCGACTCTGGGTCGACGTGATACCCGCCCTCGGTGATGGTCAGCGTCACGATGTGGAGGGCCGGGTCGGTCAACAACTCCAGCACCTTCGCCGGCTGCTCCGGCGCGAGCAGGTAGTCGAGCTGGGCGCCGATGACGCGCACACTGGTGTCCCCACTAGCCGGCGCGACCGTGAGCGAATACAGACAATCCTGGGACCGGAACTGATCGGCCTTCTTCCGGCCCCGTTCGCCGCCGGAAAGGCCGATACCGACGATGCCCCAATCATTTTGACCCGGCAGGCCAAGACAGCGATCGACGTAGAAAGCCTGATGCGCGCGGTGAAAATTGCCCACGCCGAAATGGGCGATACCGCGTTTGAGTTGGGTTCGGTCATAGGGAGGCGTAGCGACATTCGATGGCAATCGCGAAAGCGTGCCCTCATTGAGGTCGGTCATGGTTGACCCTCCAAACAGTGCTTACTTCTCGCGGAGCAACCGAAGGTCGGACGGTTCGCGGAGCAGGTCTTCGAGAATCTTGTTGCCTTCGGTGTTATAGGGCTGACGCATGTGTTCGTCCCATGCCGTACGCGAACGGAACATCTCGAGCATCACCCAGATGTCCGAATCATCCTGAGGCTGAAGGAAATGCATGAACACGCAGCCCGGCTCCTTCAGCGTGTTCTGACGCATCGACTGCAGCTGGGCCTCGGCCTCGGCCAGGCGGTCGAGGCGCGGCTTGATGGTGACGACGAGAAACAGCGGTTTGTCACGACTGTCCCGGTCACCGGCCTGCAACGGGCACCTCGATCGAGTTCTGCAAGGTGTCGATGAACGCGTCCGAGTTCTTGCTTCCCACGAAGGCGGCCACCGCGTCGTACAGGGCATTCTGGAAATCCGACGACATCAGCTCGCCGTGAGTGATCGACAGCATGATCTTGTCGTTCCACAATGACTCCGACGCCTGTCGCTGGTAGGCGGGCAGCGATGCCACATCGACGTCGTTTCGTATCGGC
Organism: uncultured Actinomycetota bacterium; assembly: GCA_963713225.1. GTDB lineage: Bacteria > Actinomycetota > Actinomycetes > Mycobacteriales > Mycobacteriaceae > Mycobacterium. The sequence goes on from CAVQLB010000015.1 coordinate 249,281, forward strand.
ACCGACCCCTTGACCTTGTTGAACTCCAGCGATGTCTTTTTGTCCGCGATGGTCTCCATGAACTTCATGGCATTCACCCCGTCTTCGGCATCGGCCGACACGACGAACGTGTCCACGATGGCGAGGTAGGCCCCCGACGTTCCGGGATATGCCACGTAGCCGAAATCCTTGCCCTCGACGGCCTTGTTCGCGACCAGTTCGCCGTACACGGAGTCGTTCATCGACAGAAACGCGCACTGCCCAGTCGCCAACTTCTTCGCCGCCTGATCCCACGTGAGGCCGGCCGCGGCCGGATCCGCTCGGGAGACGATCTCTCCGTACTGCGTGAGTGCCCGCCGAAGTTGGGATCCCCTCCAGTCGAAGGAATCATCGCGAATCCTGGCCCATCCGTCGGTGCCGACAACTCCGAGCAGAGTGTTCTCGAAGAGCTCGGTGGACGTGAACCTGTCCTTGCCGCCTAGGCATAACGCCGTCTTGCCGCTTGCGTCCACTTTGCCGAGATCGGCCTCGAAAGCCTCCATCGTGTACCCAGGTCCGGGTGGGGCGACGCCGGCTTCGCGCAGGACCCGTTGGCTGAACCAAAGCACGTTGCCACGGTGTGAGCCCGTCGGCACGCCCCACGCCTTGACCCGGTAGGTTGCCGCGTCGAGCAGCGTCGCCGGCATGGTGCGATCCAAACCCGTGCTCTCGTACACGCTGGACACATCGACGATCCGACCGGCATCGACCCAGGCGCGCAACGAGCTTCCCAGGAACGTCTGCCAGACATCGGGGGGATCACCGGCCCGCAGGCGCGCGGCGAGCGCGACCTGGACGTTACTACCGCCGCCGCCGGCGATGGCGCCGTCGATCACCTCCACGTCTGGGTTGCCGCCCCGAAAGGCGTTGAGCAATACCTCGAAAGCCGGATGTTCGGAGGGCGATACCCACCACGAGACGACCTCGAGTCGGTCGGTCGGTTCGGAGAAGTTGGCCTTTTGTCCGGCGCCACCGCAGGCGGCGAGAACGATTGCCAGCGTGATGATCCAGTAGCGCCTCATGCTGTTCGTTCTCCAACCTTGTGGGGCGTCGCCTTCAGGTCGAAGACGGCGAAACTGGCGACGACGGCAAAGCAGACGGCCGGAACGATGAACGAGATCGCCGGGCTGGTCGCGTCGAGCAGGGAGCCCTGGATCAAGGGCATGATCGCCCCGCCGACGATGGCCATCACCAGTCCGGCTGCGCCGAACTTCGTTGCGGGACCGAGCCCCTGAAGAGCGACGCCGTAGATCGTCGGGAACATCAGGGACAAGCAGAACGACAAAGCGACGACGGCGGCCACCCCGGCCACGTTCGGCGAGAACATGGCGAAGACGCACAGCACGACCGCCAGGGCGGCGAGCACCAGTAGGACCTTCGTCGCGCGGACCTTTCCGATGACCCACGTCATGATGAATCGGGAGATGAGGAACACGATCAGGCTGACCTGCAGGAGATACCCGCCCAGCTCGAGCGATCCGTTCAGCGCCTGCTGTGAGTACTGAATCAGGTAGGTCCATGTGCAGACCTGGGCGGCGACATTGAAGAACTGCGCGATCACTCCGTAGACGTAGCGCTTATTCGACAGCAGGATCTTGAGCGGCCGCTGACCTTCCATTTCAGCGTCCGGGAACTCCTCGACGATCGGAGGTGACTTCTTGATGGCGATCACAAGCCCGATGGCGATGAGCACGAAACCGAGGCCGAGATACGGACCCATCACGGCACCCAACTGGCCGGCCCGGATGGTCTGCTCCTGTGCCGGGTCGAGATTTGCCATGTTCATCGGCTCGTCCAGTTTGGGCAGGATGAGGGTGGCGGCCAACAGCACGCCGATGTTCGTGCCGACCGGGTTGAAGGCCTGGGCGAAGTTGAGCCGCCGTGTCGCGGTTTCTTCCGGCCCGAGCGAAAGCACGTACGGGTTCGCGGACGTCTCCAGAATCGAGCACCCGGCGGCGATCGCGAAGAGAGCGACCAGGAATGCCTCGTAGGTCATGATCTTGCTGGCCGGATAAAACGCGATCGCGCCCGCCGCGGCGAGCAGCACACCGGAGAGAAGGCCGGCTTTGTATCCGAATCGCTGGTTGATCAACGCCGCCGGGATCGCCAGCAGGAAATACGCGCCGAAGTACGCCAACTGCACCAGCGACGCCTGGAAGGTATTCATGTCGAAGATCTGCTTGAAGCCAGCCACCATGGGCGTGGTGAGGTCGGCGGCGATGCCCCATGCGGTGAAGCAGCAGATGAGGACCACGAACAGCAGCCCCATCCCCGGGTAGACCAAACCGCTTTTTGCCGTCGTGGCGGCAGGTGCCTCGGGAGGCTGATCGGCGTGCTCAGTCGTCGTCATATTCAGTACCTCTGGTCCGCTGAGAAAGGCTCAGCCTTCGATTAGACCTGTGACCTGGATCACACTACTCAGATGTCATGACCGATGGAACACATTCGGCATCTTGTTTGACGTGGGTATTTGTGCGTTTGGCCCCGTTTGTCGCCCGGCGGCGAGAGTTCGGGTCGCGACGGGGTGCGCCAGTTCGATCTGTTAGTCGTCGATGAGCGCGGCGGCCCCCGGCCGCCGTTACTCCTTCAAAGCCGGCACTGACGCGGAAAGCGGAGCTCACATTCTCGGAACTTGTTGATAACAAGCCGATCACGCACAGCGTCGCGTCCTCAAGTCTTGCGCGTGCCGTTGTTAGCTTGCCGAAGGCAACCCGAGATGGGATGAGGTGTGGTGGCAGTGGCGAAACCAATGGTGGGCGGAACCTTCCGGACATGGGCGCGTTCGGTTGGTGTGGTGTCGATGGCGTTGATGTCGACGTTGGCGGCCATGGTGATTCAGGCACCGGCCGCCGACGCGTATTCGCGCGAAGGCCTGCCGGTCGAATACCTCGCCGTTCCGTCTCCGTCCATGGGTCGTGACATCCGCATTCAGTTCCAGGGCGGTGGCCCGCATTCGGTGTATCTGCTCGACGGTCTGCGCGCCCTGGAGGACTCGAGCGGCTGGGATATCAATACCGAAGCATTCGACTGGTTTTACCAGTCCGGGATATCGGTCGTCATGCCCGTCGGCGGACAGTCCAGCTTTTACTCCGACTGGTACCAACCGGCAACGGGTAGCTCGGGCACCGTCACCTACAAGTGGGAAACCTTCCTGACGCAGGAGCTGCCCGCCTGGCTTTCGGCCAACAAGGGTCAGGATCCGTACAACAATGCCGTTGTCGGAGTTTCGATGTCGGGTAGTGCGGCCCTGAACATGGCCGTCTGGCATCCGACGCAGTTCATCTTCGCCGGCTCATTGTCGGGATATCTCAACCCCTCGTCGGGCCTGTGGCCCACACTCATCGGCCTCTCGATGAAGGACGCCGGCGGCTATAACGCGCAGAACATGTGGGGGCCCACCAGCGACCCGGCGTGGCGCCGCAACGATCCGTTGGTCAACATCAACATGTTGGCGGCCAACAGAACAGCCCTCTGGATCTACTGTGGCAACGGCGCCCTCTCGGATCTCGACGCCAACGACGGAAACTTCGGCACCCAGTTCAGCGCCCAGTACCTGGAGAACATCACGCTGGCGACGAACAAGGAGTTCCAGGAGAAGTACATCGCCGCGGGCGGCCGGAACGCGAAATTCAACTTTCCCGAAAACGGCACCCACAGTTGGGGTTACTGGGGATCGCAGCTGCAGACGATGAAGCCCGATCTGCTCGGGGTCCTCGGCGTACAACAACACGCGTGATTGTGTCCGCCACGATCACAGTGGCGCCATGGTCGCCTGCTTATCGTCCGGGATGAGGGTGTTCCGGTCCGCGTAGTCCCACAGTTCGACGGTTTGAAGAGCCCAGAAGACAGCAAACTCGAGGAGCAGGGCTGTCTCGAGCGCGAAGACCGGGATCGCCCACGCGTCACCCTGTAGGCCCGAAAACCTGTCGATTGCGGCGACTATCAATGCGCCGATCACTGAGCCCACCATCGCCCACGCGACGACTCGGTACCAGCGATAGAAACGCTCTCGGGTCTTGGCTTTCTGGTTGTCCTGGTTGCCCACAAGGTAGGCATTGATGAATACGACGGCGCCGATAATGACGAATATCAAGATCGCGGCGACCCAATGTGCCACTGCTGCAAATGATTCGGGAAGGAAGAAAAACGCCCCGATGAAGCAGGCGAGTACGATCGCGGACAGTACCCGTAGTCTGTTGCCCCACCGGCTGGTATCCGCGCGTGAGTCCTTGTTGAAGAGATAGACGAAGGCGATGATGCCCAGGGCAACCACCAGAGCGACGATCACAGCGCCGATGTTGTTCTTGATCGCGTTCGAGATCGCATCGGCCGTCGGCACCACCTGCCCGCACTCTGGAGGATCTGGGCGTTTGATGGGGACGAATGCGACGAAGAACGCGAGCGTGCCCGCCAAGTTGAGCAGCACGTCCTCACTGTCGTTGCTGCCCTTGTAGACGATCATCAGGATGCCCAGGCAGCAGAGCGCCGCGACGAATACATTGCGCGCGGCCGTGTAATAGTACGCGCTGATCGAATCCTGCCAGCAGTCTGTCGGCACGCTGTCCAAAAAGACCGCCGCTGCCAGCATGACGATGATGACGACCATGCCACCGCGTAGGTACCGGTAGGTGTTTCGCCCCGTCTGCGGTGGTGGTTCAGAGGGTTCGTCGGATGCCGTAGTCATATCGCCCCCGAGGTCTGGTAGCCGCGCCTGCCCTTCGACGGTATCGCCGAGGCCGACACGCGCGTGGCGAGTTACTCCGATCACTTCAGTGGGGCTTCGGAGCGGCTAAGCGCGGGTGTGTTGCTTTCGCTGCGGATAGCCGTGGCGGCATTGCCGGCTGAAAGTGTTGCCGCCCAGCGAAGTACTGCTCATCGAGGATGACGAAGCCTCGTAGACGGCGTTAGCCGATGACGCAGGTGCCGGTGCCGACTGCCTGCGTACCGCCAGCCTTCGCCATCTGCGGTGCCACCTGCGCGGCGGTCATCGCGAAGCCGGTCGTCGAATTATGGGCCTCCGCACCGAAATACACGCCAAGCACTCGACCGTAGAGGTCGACAACAGCGCTGCCGCTGGACCCAGCCTCCGGAAACGAGCCGCTCAAGATGTACACCTCGCGCGTCACCGACGTTGCGTGATAGATATCCGGGCCGTTGAGTTCGGTGACCTCGCGGATCTTTGCGGGGGAGACCTTGAATGAAGCGGCGCCGGGATAGCCAAGGATCAACACGTCGATGCCGGTGCCTGCCGTGTACTCGGCGAACTTCAACGGCTGCGCAGGCAGGTCCGGCACGTCGAGTATCGAGATGTCGGCCAGTGGATCGTAGGAAATCACTTGTGCGTCATACGATGTGTCGCCTGCGTCCACCGAGAACGTCTCGGCGCCTGCAACGACGTGCGCATTGGTCATCACTTTGTGCGGCGCCACCACGAAGCCGCTGCCTTCGAGAAGTTTGTAACAGCTATCGGCCTCCCCGTGGACCTTCACCACGCTGGGCTGTGCCTTCGCAACGACCTCGTCGGACGAGGCTGCCGGAGTCGGCGCCGCCGAAGTAGAAGATTCGCGGGCCAGCCGATGGAGGGTCTCGCGGATGTCACCACAGCCGGCCAGCAGGACCGCCACCGCGAGCAACGACGCCGCGACGCGAACCCTAGTCATGACCGAAACTCTATGCCGGCGTGGGTTCGCTGACCTTCACCAGCATTTTGCCGATGTTCGCGCCGGTGAAGAGTCCGTTGAGCGCGTCGACACACGACTCGAGGCCGTCGAAGACCGTCTCGTGGTGGGAAAGCAATCCCTCCTGCTCCCAGCCGCTCAACGCGGCGAATGCTTCATCGAAGCGCCCCCATTCGTCGAGTGCGTTGAATCCCTGCATTGTCGCGGTCTTCGACAGCAGGTTCACGTAGTTGGCGGGTCCGGGGTGCTCACCGGTCAGATAACTCGAAATGACACCGCACAGCACCACCCGCGCTTTCGGCGCCAGGCGGCCCAACACTGCGTCGAGGATCGGGCCGCCGACGTTGTCGAAGTAGACGTCGACACCTCGCGGGCAGTGTTGTTTGAGCGCAGCCCTCAGATCCTCACTCTTGTAGTCGATGCACGCCTCGAAACCGAATTCGTCGACGACGGCCCGGCACTTCTCCGGACCGCCCGCGATGCCGACCACCCGGGCCCCGGCGATCCGGGCGATCTGGCCGGCGACCGAACCTGTGGCTCCCGCTGCCGCTGAGACGACGACCGTCTCCCCGGGCTGCGGGCGACCGACACCGGTCATGCCGAAATACGCGGTTGCGCCGGTCGGGCCGTAGACCGACATCACCGCCAGCTGGTCGGTGTACCCGACGACCGGAGTGGCGAAAATGTCGTCGCGGATGATGACGTACTCCTGGAAGCCGGTCAGCGTGGTGACGACGTCACCGACGGCGTAGGCGTCACACCGTGACGCCACCACCTCGCCGATGCCTGCTGCGCGGATGACCTCTCCGAGTTGCACCGGCGGGAGGTAGCCCGGCTGGTCGTCGAGCCAGGTCCGGGCCGCGGCGTCGATGCCGACATAGGTGGTGCGGACCAACGCCTCACCCTCAGCGGGCTCGGGTGCAGGTGAGGTGACCAGCTCGGTGTCGTCGGGCTGGACCAGCCCGGTAGGGCGGCGGCGGAGCAGGATTTGGCGGTTCGACAGGGCAGGCACGACGCCGAAACTAGCGAAAGTGGACGACGTTGGGAGCATCTACGGTCCAACATCTCGAGGCGTGGATTTGGCGCTTTTGTTGCACGTAGGCCGAATGAGTCGCAGAATTCACAGGAGCCACATTTCAGCGGCTCAGCGTGCGGGGGCGTGCAACTGAAACGATCGCCTCTGGGGGCTTCAGTGCGTCGTCTGTTCCGTTCCTTCGGTGTCATCGTGTTGTCCGTCGCCGGCACCATCGTGCTGGCAGGCACACAATCGATGACGCCCCTTGTCGCCCTTACCGCGACCGCGTTGATCATGGGCGGCACCGGACATCCGCTGACCACCCCGCAGGAGAGCCCGGAATTCATCAACGGCTACACGACCGACGCGAATAACGACTACATCATGCTGACCGGATTCTGTGGCGCCGGCTCGTGCACACCAACCGCGGTCGGCACGCCCGAGCAGTTCATGCCCGTGTCGGGCACGATGCCCTTCGACCAGTCGGTCGGGCAGGGAGTCAGCAATCTGGGGCAGGCGATCGATGCGCAACCGGCGGGGGAGCCGATCGTCGTGTTCGGCTACTCGCAGAGCGCCCGGATCGCCTCGATCGAAAAGGGCAACCTTGCCGCGGCGGGCTCGACGCTGCCGATTTCCTTTGTGTTGATCGGCAATCCGAACCGACCCAACGGTGGCATCCTGCAACGCTTCGAGGGCCTCGAGATCCCCATCCTCGGAGTCACTTTCGACGGGGCAACACCGACCAACACCGACTTCAAGACGGTCGACATCACCCGCCAGTACGACGGCTGGTCCGACTTCCCGACCAACCCGCTCAATCCGTTCGCTACCGCGAATGCCGTTGCGGGGATCCAGTATCTGCATTCCGACTATCAGAGTGTCGGCCTCGGTAATGCGCTGTACCAGGGGTCGTACGGGGACACCGACTACTACATGATCCCGAGCCAGCGGCTGCCGCTGCTGATCCCCCTTGAGCAAGCGGGAGTGCCGAGTCCGGTAGTGACGATCATCGACGCGCCGGCCCGCGTGCTGGTGGAGTCGGGATACAACCGGACCATCAGCCCGGGCGAGCCGACCAAGGCGAGCATCATGTACTTCCCGAACCCAGCGAAGACCGGCGTCAACTTCATCGTCGCCATCCCGACCGGGCTCGACGACGGTGCGCAGGAGGCCGCCAACATCCGTCCGTTCGGAACACCGCCGATCGACCAACGCAGCCCCTACGGCGTCGGCGGCCCGTCCGTCAACGCCGGTTCGTTCGACTCCACCGGTGCGCCGATTTCTCCGGCTTCGGCTCCAGCCCCCACCGCGCCCTTGCCCAACACCCAATCAATCGCCGCCCAACAAGGCCCCGGGCTTCCATCGGCACCACAGCCTGCGGCCAAGCCGTCACCGCTGCAGCCACTGGCCCCGGCCGCAAAGCCGCCTGCGCCCGTCGCCACCACACCGCCGATCACCGCGCCGGTACCGCCGGCAGAGGGCGCGAATCCGGCCCGGCAGGCGACTCAGATGAGGCTGCCGTGGTGGAAGCCGGCCGAGGTGTCCAATCCCGCACCCGCGCCTGCGGAGCTTCCGAAACCGGTGCCTGCCGACCTCCCAGCGCCCGAGCTGGCCCGGGCACAGATCCTCCCGAAGTTCGTGCCGCCGAAGCTGGACCCACCCGTGCAGGCACCGGTTCCTGCGCAAGTGCCGACGCCGATCGACCTACCGGCGGCCCCGGTATTCGATCCGCCGGACATCCCGGCGGCACCGCCGATTGCTCCGCCCGTTGAGGCGCCCGCACTGCCTGAGCTGCCCGCACTGCCCGCGGCGCCGCCGCAGCTGCCTGCGCTGCCGCCACCGCCGCCGATGCTGCCGGCGCTGCCGCCACCCCCGCCGATGCCCGCGCTGCCGAACATTTCCAACCTGCTCGGAGGGTTCCGCCTGCCGTTTTGAGGTAAGGCAGGGTCAGGCCTGGTCGTGGCCCGAATCCGGGGATTCGGTCCGTAGACGCCGCGCACCGCTGTCAGCAACGTTCGCGTATGGACCTCCGATGCTTCCTGACCGGTCGAAGGGCCACCGCGCAGTGAGCCCGCTCACCCCTCACGAGCCCGACACGAGTTTGCTGGCGGCAATCTCTGTGTTTTGCATCTCATTTTTTCGCCTAAAACTAAGAGACGGTTATTCGACCTCATTCGTCACAGCGCTTTCAGCCGCTTGCCGATATAAAATATTCGCTGCTCAATGAGTGCTTTGACAGTTGCCTGAATGGGGTAACGAATTTCTAACGAATAGTTTTCTAAGCGCCAACCTGAGACTTCTGAGAAGCACGCCGAAAATCGGCCAACAAAGCTTCTGGGCGCTCGCATTTCCGTCGCTACACTCGACCAGAGCCTGCGCCGCACTTGCGCAGCCAGACATACGTCATCGCCGGACATAGCCACAACCGGCACAAGCACCGATGAACAGGGCAAATACGTCATGCATAAGAACACTGTCCACACGGACGTGACCAAGGCTGTCGAGCCGGACTTCGCCGTGCTCGGAACCATCGACGTCGAGCGCGGTCCGATTGCCGATCTGGCCGTCAGCACCGACGGCACAACGGTCATCGCCACCCACTACGGCGACGGCAGTGTCTCGTTGATCGACGCCTACGCGATGATCGTCGAAGCCGACATCGAACTCCCGGTTGAGCCACTTCTGGTGACCGCCGCAGAGCGGCGCGCCTACGTGACGATTTCAGGGCATCACTACGACTCGGTCGCGGTCATCGACACTGAGAACAAGCGAGTCATCGCCAACCACCAGGTCGATGGCACCGTGACCGACGTCGCGGTCAGCCCGGACGCCACGCGAATCTTCGTCGGCCAGGCCGGACGGGACAGCGTGGGCCTCGCCGTGATCAACACGTTTGGTCGGACCAGCACGATCGACATCGCCCGCGGCGAAGACCGCACCGTTGACGCCGTGCGCGTCATCCCCAACGGCCGCCTCGTCTACGTCGCCACCTCCGATGCGAACACCGGCCGCCTGACGGTGGTTGATGCTCACGAGGGCCGCGTGGTCCGCGAGGTGCCGATCCCGTCGCCGATCAGGGATGTCGCGCTGAGCCGCGACGGCGCACTGGCGTACGTCGTCAGCTTCGATACCCACTGGGGCGGCTCCGTCGATGTCATCGACACCGCAATCAACGAGATCACCGCCAAGGTCGGCATCGGTGGTGCGCCCATGCAGATGGTGGTCAGCCCCGACGGCGCCCGCGTCTACATCGCCGACTACGAGCACGTCGCCGTGCTGTGCACGGAGACCAACTCGGTCGTCGACACCCTGACCGTCACCGCCGATCCGTCTTGTGTCGCAGTGAGCCCGGACGGCAGCAAGCTGTACATCGCCGACCATTCAGGCGCCATCACGGTGCTGTCGGTGGCACTCGACTCCTCGGAGCTCGAGACGGAGTTGATGGCGATGAACGTTCGCACCGCGTCCGCGCTGCGCGAGCTGGAGCCCGCAGGCGTCTAGCCGCTAGCTCAGCGCCACTGGTAGCGGGTCTTCGGCCTGCCCGCCTTGCCGTAGTCGGTGCGCCGGATGACGGTGCCCTCTTCGGCGAGACGCTCGAGGTAGCGCCACGCCGTCACCCGCGAGACTCCGACTTGCTTGGCGACCGCGTCGGCGGTGATCCCGTCGGCGGAGTCCCTAACCGTTCGGGCGATCTCGTCGTTGGTACCCGCGGCGGCGCCCTTCGGCGCGGCGGATCTGTCCGCGCCGACGCGCAGTTCGGCCAACGCCCTGTCGACCTCGGCCTGGCTCGCCGCATCGGTGCCGGCGGGCAGCGCCTCGCGGTAGCGCCGATAGCGCTCCAGACGATCGCGGAACGCCGCGAACGTGAAGGGCTTGAGCAGGTACGCCAGCGCGCCGTGGCCGACGGCAGCGCGCACCATCTCCAGGTCCCGCTCGGACGTGATCGCAATGATGTCGGGTGCGGGACGCAGACCGGTCAAGCCCGAAGCCAGTGCGATGCCGCTGGCATCGGGCAGCCCAATATCGAGCAGTACCAGGTCGATTGGCGTCTCACTTGCCGCTGCATCCGCCGCGGCCCGCATCGCGTCGCGCGCGGTGTGCGCGACCGCTGCCACCGAAAACCCGTTCAGTCGTCCCAGATACGTCCGATGGGCGTCGGCGATCAACGGCTCGTCCTCGACGATCAGCACGGTGATCATATGCCGCTCACCGTCACCGTGATCACCGATCCGTAGGTGACGTCCGCGGTCAGTGTGCCGTTGTGCCGTTTGACGACCTGCGCGACGAGGGCCAGGCCGAGGCCGTGTTGTTCAACATCGCTGTCGGTCTTCGTCGAATAGCCGCGTTGCATGGCCTTTTCGAATGCGGCGGCGTCCATGCCCTGGCCGCTGTCGGCCACCCGGATCACGAGCGTCCGATCGTCCTGGGTGACCGTGACCTCGACCCACGGATCGTCGCGATCACAGGCGTCCATGGCGTTGTCGATCAGATTGCCCAGCACGGTGACCATTTCCTGTCCCGACAATGGTACGGCGTCGGTGTCGGAAGGCAGCTGGGTGTCCTCGGTGACGGTCAGCTCGATTCCGCGTTCATCGGCCTGCGCGGTCTTGCCGAGAAGCAGTGCGACGAGTGCGGGTTCGCCGACATCGGTGGACAGCCGGTCCACCAGCTGCTGGGACAGTTCGAGCTCGTTGGTCGCGAACTTGACCGCTTCGTCGGCGCGGCCCATCTCGACCATGGTGATCACCGTGTGCAGTTTGTTCGCCGCCTCATGGGCTTGCGAGCGCAGCGAGTCCGTCAGCACGTGCAACGAGCTGAGTTCGCCCAACGCGCCCTGCAATTCGGTGCGGTCGCGGATGGTGACGACCTCCGAATCCTGGGACCGGTTATCGACCTGCGACCGGTTGACCACAAGAACCCGCTCATCGGTGACGTGCACCTCGTCGCGAGCGCCGGGATTGTACGTGCGAAGGAACTTCGGCAGATCTGATTGGGTCACCGGACCGGGCGGCAGGGCGAGCAACCGCCGTGCCTCGTCGTTGACCAATGCCACCCCGTTGCGATCGAGCACGATCAAACCCTCGGATACCGAATGCAGGATAGCGTCGTGGTGTTCGTACATCACGCGAAGTTCGTCAGGGCGCAGCCCGTGCGTCTGCCGCAGCAGTCTTCGCCGGATAGCCCATACCCCCACCAGTGAAATCGCCAGTGCACCAACGCTGACCGTCGCGATCATCGGCCATTGGGACCGCCAGCGCTGCACCAGCGTCTGCTGGGTGATACCGGCGGAGACCAGGCCGACGATCCTGCCGGAGTCGTCCCGCACCGGCACGATGGTCCGGATCGACGGGCCGAGTGTGCCCGTGTAGACCTCGGTGAACGTCTCACCGCGAAGGGCGGGTTCGATGGTCCCCAGATAGTGGCCACCGATCTGGTGGGGATCGGTGTGGGTGAAACGCGTTCCGTCGGGCGACATGATCGTGATGAACGCGATGTCGGTGTTGGTTCGCACGGCCTCGGTGACGGGCTGCAGAACCTCAGTGGCCCTTCCGGATTCGATGGCCGTGGCAGTCGACGGTGAGTCGGCGAGTGCGGTGGCGACGGCGACAACCTGCTGGCGTGCCGCCGAATCGGCGTCCCCTCGCGCATCCAGCAGGGCCAGCGCGCTACCGGCCAGCACCACGATCGCTATCACCAGGATCTGCAGTGCGATCGCCTGTCCGGCCAGCGAGCGGGGCCACCACCGACTCAAGGAGCGCCCAATTCCTTGGCGGCGATGCCGAATATCTCCTCGCCGGACCCGATGGCCACGAAATGACCGGCCCCCTCGACGGGATGCCATGCCGCCCCGGGCATCGCGTCGGCCACCGCCTTGTTGATGGGGTCCGGCACCAGCCGATCATCCAGTCCTTGCCACATGTGGACCGGTCGGTCGATCTGCCTCACGTCGAAAGCCCAACTCCGGTAGAGGAGTTCGGCATCGCGGACCAATCCGTCGGAGCCGTGAGCGAAGCACTCGGCACACGAGTCTGCGAAGTCTTTGGCCAGCTCAGGCCGGAGCAGGATCTGCCGATCGTAGTCGTTGACGCCGTTGCGAATCTGTTTGGCGAAGCTGTCGCGGAAGTGTTTGGCGGTAACCCCGAGGGTCGCGTACATGAGGCGGAAGCCGGGTTTGAACCGCAGCGCCAGCGATCCCCCGAGCGCGTCGACCTTCGACAGGTATTGCGCTGCCGAGTTGTCCCCGAAGGCTCCGTAGCTTCCCGGTGCGATGCTGCTGACGTGGCGCAGCCGGGTGGGGTCGATGTAGGCGGCGGCCGCGAGCGCCCACGGGCCGCCCTCCGACCAGCCCGTCACGCCGAATTCCTGGTATCCCAACGCGTCGGCGACGGCGATCAAGTCGTGCGCCCAGCAGGCATAGGAGCGAGCTTTCTGACGGCCTGACTGCCCCATACCTGGTCGGTCTACGCAGACGAGGCGTAGATGGTTCTTGGCTGCTGCGTCCGCCAACAGGCGCGCCTCGAGCCTGCTGCCGGGTCCGCCGTGATTGTGCAGTACCAGCGGACCGCCCGGATCGCCGACTTCGAGGTAGCTGAGCGTGCGGCCGTCCTGGGTCACGGCTTGCCCAGCCGCGTCGGTCGCGCCATCGGCCGCCATGTGCCCGCGTCCGGGACGCCAGGACTCACACCGTTCGCGAGCCCGACACCTCATCTTCTATGCGCTATCTCGGTGTCCCATCGCTCCATATTCTCGATCGCGAGCTGGAACGGCTCCGAGGTGATGCTCTGATGACCCGCGAACGGCCGGTCCATCGCGAGGACAAGGTAGATGACGAGTCCTATCGACATCGCCAGCAGCCCGACGATCCACAGATGAAAGCGCGTCGGGGAGAGCACCACCGTCGTCCCGATGGTCAGCGCCGTGCCGAGCGCTACGACCGCCCACAATGCGGGTGGTACCGACGCCTCGCTCGCATGGAGACGTGTTCGACGCTGATCCAGCAGCTCGTTCGTACGCGCCCAGATCTCGGGCAGGAGCGCTGAACGGCGCGGCGTATCAGGCTCGAGGTTCCCGATCGCAAGGTATATCCGGTCGAAGGACTTCCATACCTCGATGTTTGACTCTCCGTGCTGCATGTCGTGCCATTCGACGTTTACGACCATGGCGGCATACTCCCGCAGCATGCGGCGCGCTTCGCGGGACTGATCGCTGTCGAAGAGCGCCAAGTCACGTGCGAGCGCACCGAGGGAGTTGGCCTCCTCGACGACGGCCGTTTCAGCCGCGCCGAACGACTCCCAGACCGACAATGCTACGAACGCGAGCAACAGAGAGGTGACGGTCGCGATGACGGTCAGGACATTCATCGAAACGTTCGTTTCTTCTTCTGAGAATGACCGCCGCCATACGCGATGGACCAGAAGGTAACCGGCGTACGACAGCCCCACAACCGTGCCGACGATGACCGCAGCCATCAGCCAGTCAGGAAGGTCGTAAAGAAACAGCATCCGGGGACCGAGCGTACTCCTCGCTGGTCGAGATAAGCGCTCGGTACGCAGCGGTTCGGCGCCTGCTGGCCGTCGGCCGCCAGCGACCTCCTCCGGAGCGCCAGCAAATCTTCTGAGCGCCGAACGATGCCAGCGTTTCCGGAGTTGGCTACACCGTCAACTTGAACACAATGAACTAAAACGTGACCTGACTCACGTACTGGCAGAACCTACTTGCAGATCACATTCGATGTCGACCTGGAGGTAGTCCGCACATGACCGTTCTCGACCGCCAACCCCCGGTATCCGAGCCGCCGGACCCGCCGCGTCGGCGTGACCGCACGCACTGGCTCTACATCGCTGTCATCGTCGCCGTGCTGGCAGGCGTGGCGGTCGGCCTGATCGCGCCCGATGTCGGCAAGAGCGTCGGCGTACTCGGCACTATGTTCGTCGCGCTGATCAAGATGATGATCGCGCCGGTGATCTTCTGCACGATCGTGCTCGGCATCGGATCGGTGCGCAAAGCCGCCACGGTCGGCAAGGTAGGCGGCCTGGCATTCGTCTACTTCGTCGTGATGTCGACGTTCGCGCTCGCGATCGGTCTCCTCGTCGGCAACCTCATCCACCCCGGCAGTGGCATGCACCTGTCCGAGGGCGCAGCCGGTAAGGGCGCCGAACTCGCCGAAAAGGCCCACGAGTCGGGCGGGCTGATGGACTTCGTCCAGCACATCATTCCGGAGTCGCTGCTGTCGTCCTTGACCGAAGGCAATGTGCTGCAAGCACTTTTCGTCGCACTGCTGGTGGGCTTCGCACTCCAGGCCATGGGCAGTTCGGGGCAGCCGATCCTGCGTGGCATCGAGCACCTGCAGAAGCTGGTGTTCAAAATCCTCGTGATGATCCTGTGGCTCGCGCCGATCGGCGCCTTCGGTGCGATCGCCAACGTCGTCGGACAAACGGGCTGGACCGCGGTGACCCAACTGCTGACCCTGATGCTCGGCTTCTACATCACCTGTGTGCTGTTCGTCTTCGGGGTGCTGGGCACTCTGCTCCGCGCGGTGTCGGGGGTCTCGATCTTCAAGCTGGTGCGCTACCTGGCCCGCGAGTACCTACTGATCTTCTCGACGTCGTCGTCGGAGTCTGCGCTGCCGCGGCTGATCGCCAAGATGGAGCACCTTGGGGTGGAGCGCAGCACCGTGGGTGTCGTCGTCCCGACCGGCTACTCGTTCAACCTGGACGGAACCGCGATCTACCTCACGATGGCGTCGCTGTTCATCGCCGACGCGCTGGGCAGCCCGCTCGCGGTCGGAGAGCAGATCGGCCTGCTCGTGTTCATGATCGTCGCCTCCAAGGGCGCGGCGGGCGTGACCGGTGCCGGCCTCGCCACGCTGGCGGGCGGTCTGCAGAGTCACCGTCCCGACCTGCTTGACGGCGTAGGCCTCATCGTCGGCATTGACCGGTTCATGTCCGAGGCGCGCGCGGTCACCAATTTCTCCGGCAACGCGGTTGCCACGGTGCTGGTCGGTTCGTGGACCAAGACCATCGACCGTGACAAGGTCAACGCCGTGCTTGGTGGCGACGACCCGTTCGACGAGCTGACGATGGTTGACGACGACCATGCCCCGCGAGCCGAAGAACCGGCAACCGAGCGGGTCCCCGCATAGATCGCACAACAGAAGGCCCGGCCGGTATCGAACCCGGCCGGGCCTTCTGCCGTCGTTAAGACCAGATCCGCGTCAGCGGCGGTTGCAATCCAGCGTGACCGAGATCGACTGGCTGATGGTTTCGAGCACCAGCGCGCGGTCGCCGCCGAAGCCGCCGCGCCCGGGGCCGATGTAGGGCACCCACTGCTGCACCGACTTAGGGTTGCGCACGTTGGTCACCACGCACTCGCTCAACGGAGCGGTGCCGGTCCGGTCGATGTTGACCGTGTAGCCCTCGTCCTGTAGCCGACTGATCGTCGCCTGCGCGTTCTCTTCCGCAGACGCGATGCCCGCAGGTACGGCGATCACTGCGCATACACCCGCCGCCGCAGCCGCGAGCGTAAACATTTTGCGCATAACCGCACCTCTCGTCATTTGTTCGGTCAATCATCCCTCAAAAACAGCGCCGGAGACACTCATCGAAATCTCCTTCGGCTGGAAACCCCGGAGTTCAGTCCGGGGAGGAAGCCGATCCCCGAGTGTGAGGCGGGCGTGCTGGGACCGGGGATGTCGGTGGTCGGTGGTTACGGTGCGGATATGTCGCGGTTTCGACTGTTGCCGACCCCTGAGCAGGAGAAGGCGATGTTGGCGCACTGCCGGGACGCGCGGTATGTGTGGAATTTGGCGGTGGAGCAGCAACAGCACTGGCAACCGGGCCGCAAGGCTCCCGGCTATGTCGAGCAGGCCGCGCAGTTGACCGAGGCCCGCGCCGAGTACGGGTGGCTTCGTGCCGGGAGTCAGACGGTGCAGCAGCAGGCGCTGCGGGATTTCGCGCAGGCCATGCAGAACTTCTTCGCCGGTACGCATCGTCGCCCGACGTGGCGCAAAGCCGGTGTGCATGAAGGGTTTCGGCAGGTCGGGTTGAAACCGCATCACGTCGAGCGGCTGAACCGCCGCTTTGGTCGGGTGTGGGTGCCCAAGGTGGGGTGGGTGCGGTTTCGCTGTCGCGGCCGGTGCCAGAGGGGGTCAAGTCTTACCGGGTTACCCGTGATCGGGCCGGCCGCTGGCATGTCGCGTTCGCCCACATCCCCGACCCGGTCGGCGGCCGGGCGACGGCAGCGTGGTGGGCATCGACCGCGGTGTGACTGTGTCGGCGGCGCTGTCGACCGGTGAACTGCTGCACGCACCTAGTCTGACCCGCGGGTGAGGCGAAGCGGTTGAAGGTGTTGCAGCAGCGGCTCGCCCGCGCCAAGCGCGGCTCCAACCGGCGCGCAGCAGACAAAACGGGCGATCGCGAAGCTGAGGGCCCGTGAGAGGGATCGGCGCAAGGAGTGGGTCGAGAAGGCCACGACTGATATTGCGCGCCGGTTCGACATGATCAGGATCGAAGCCCTCGACGTGCGGGCGATGACCCGCTCTGCGCGCGGCACGGTCGACCAGCCGGGTGTCGGGAGTTGCTCAGAAGCGTGGGCTGAACCGGGCGATCAGCCGAAGTGGTTGGGGGCAGCTCGTCGCACGTTTGCAGCACAAGGCTTCCGGCCGGGTCGAGCAGATCCCGGCCGCGTATACGTCGCAACGATGCTCCGCGTGCGGGCACGTCGCACCCGGAAACCGTAAGAGCCAAGCGGTTTTCGAGTGCGAAGCCTGCACTGCCGGACGGTGCAACGCCGACGTCAACGCTGCACGCAACATCGCCGCCGGACGGGCGGTGACCGCACGGGGAGACCTCGCCGATGGGCGGTCTGCGAACCGTGAACCTCAACTCTCTACTCCTGCCGCATAAGCCGATGGGATGGGGTTGGAATCCCCGGACTTCAGTCCGGGGAGGACGTCAATTCGTTCCCGGTCCGTAGGCGACACGCTGGGTAAATGACGAAAGCGCACGTCGTGACCTTCATCGCAGCCGCGCGCAAGCGTAACCAACCCCACATCCGTCTAGTTGGTCATCGGCGGCGTGGGTGGATAACCATGATGACGTGAGTCAGACATCGGTAGCCCGCCAACCGGCTACGGGCACCCGGGTCCGGCTGTTCCACCACGTCATGACGCTGGACGACGGGCACAGGGTGGGCGTGACCGTGGGTGGCCGGGGCGTCCCATTGGTCTTCCTGCACGGCATTGCGCTCAGCGGCAAGGCCTACGTGCGATTGCTGAGCCGGCTGGCGGGAATGGGGTTTCTGGTCGTCGCGCTGGACGCGGCAGGCCACGGCGTCACGCCGAACCTGCCCCGCAACGCGGCCGACCTGAGTGATCGGGTCGACCTGACCCTGCGGGCACTGGATGCGCTCGGCGTGCGCAGGGCCGTCTTCATGGGCCACTCCATGGGTGGACGCATGGTCATCCAGCTGGCGGCCGTCGCGCCGGAGCGGGTGTTGGCCGCGGTCTTGCTGAACGCCGCCGCAGGCTCGGCGTTCGACCAGTCCATCCGCACACCGGTCCGATCGCCCCGACGCGCAGCACGGGCCGTGTTGAACGCCGCCTACGACGCTCCGGGCGATCCGCGCCGGCTGCCGGCGGAGGAGCGTAAGCGCTATATGCGGCAGATGGCCTCGGCGCTGGCCCGCAATGCCCGGACCCCGTTCGGGTTGCCGGGCGCCGTCCGCGCCATCATCGCCTCCGGTGACTACACGCCGATGCTGGAGGCGATGCGGCAACACGAGGTGCCGACCATCGTGGTGCACGGTGAGAACGATCTGGTCGTGCCGTTCGAGAGCGCCGAGGACATGGCCGACCGGGCGGACGCCACGCTGTACAAGCTGCCCGGCGCCTACCACTCCTGGATGCTGGCCAATCCCCGGCACGGCGCCGACATGATGCGGCAGTTGCTGGCCGCCGAGCTCGGCGACGTGGTGCGTGACGCCGCGCGGATGGACCTGCTGACCGAGGATTCGCCCCTGCACTCGCTGGAGGACAGGCCCGTCGACGCTGTCGGCATCGAGGCGCTCGACCACGTCGAGATGGACCGGCTGCGCAGCCCCTGTCCTGCGCCGCAATCCTCGAGTCGCAAGCGTCGTCGGCGGTGGTTCCGTTGGCGCCGTAAACCTGCGTCGGCGTCAACTGGCGGAACTGCCGATATCGCTTAGCCAGCGGGTTAGCATCGCGACCATCTGACCGCGTCGGAGGGACGGCCGATGGACAGCACGATGCAGGACTACCCGTTGACCATCGGCAGCATCATGCGCTACGCGTGCGATGTGCACGGCGACCGCAAGGTCACCACAGCGACGGGGGACGGCTATCGGCAAACGACCTATCGAGAAGTCGGGGAGCAGGCGGCCCGCTTGGCGAATGCGCTGCGCCGCATCGGCATCACCGGTGACCAGCGGGTCGCGACGTTCATGTGGAACAACGCCGAGCACCTGACCGCCTACCTGGCCATCCCGTCGATGGGCGCGGTGATGCACACACTCAATATCCGGCTGTCGCCCGAACAGATCGCCTTCATCGCCAACGAGGCCGAAGACCAGGTCATCATCGCCAACGCGTCGGTAGCCACCCAGCTCGCGGCCGTCCTGCCGCTGCTGGAGACAGTGCACACCGTGATCGTGGTCGGCGACGGCGATGTCAATGCGCTGGCTGGGTCCGGAAAGACCGTGCTCCGCTACGACGAAGTTCTCGATGCGGAATCGCCCACCTTCGACTGGCCGGACGTCGACGAGAGGTCAGCCGCGGCGATGTGCTACACCAGTGGAACCACCGGAAACCCGAAAGGTGTTGTCTACAGCCACCGTTCGAGTTATCTGCATTCGATGGTCACGTGTACCAACAGTGCGCTTGGGGTGAGCTGTACCGACGCCGTCCTCCCCATCGCGTCGATGTATCACGCCAACGCATGGGGGTTGCCCTACGCCGCCTTGATGGCCGGCGCGGATCTGGTGATGCCCGACCGGTTCCTCGACGCCAAGTCGCTGGTCGACCTCATCGAGACGCAACGTCCGACGCTGGCCGGCGCGGTGCCGACCATCTGGAACGACGTGATGCACTTCCTGGAAAAGAATCCCGGTCACGACATCTCGTCGCTGCGCCTGGTGGGCTGCGGTGGATCCGCCGTGCCGACATCGATGATGAAGACGTTCGAGGAGCAGTACGGCGTGCGGATTCTGCAGGCGTGGGGCATGACCGAGACCTCGCCGCTGGCCACGGTGGCGCGGCCGCTGCCGGGTGTCGCAGACGATCAGCAGTGGGGGCTGCGCTCCTCGCAGGGCCGGCTGATGTGTGGCGTAGAGGCGCGCCTCGTCGACGACGACGGCAACCCGCTGCCCCACGACGGCAAGGCCGTCGGCGAGGTGCAGGTGCGTGGCCCGTGGATCACTGGCTCCTATTACCAGAACCGCGACGAGTCGAAGTTCGACAACGGCTGGCTGCGCACCGGCGACGTCGGACGCATCGACCCCTTCGGCTACGTCACGCTGACCGACCGGGCAAAGGACGTCATCAAGTCCGGCGGCGAGTGGATCTCATCGGTCGAGTTGGAGAACCACCTGGTCGGACACCCGGCGGTGTCGGAGGCCGCGGTGGTCGCGGTGCCCGACGATCGCTGGCAGGAACGACCGCTCGCGGTCGTGGTCGTAAACGAGGGCGCCGATGTGTGTGCGAAAGAGTTGCGGGAGTTCCTGAGCGACAAGGTCGTCCGCTGGTGGCTACCCGAGCGGTGGGCATTCATCGACCAGGTTCCGCTGACGAGCGTCGGCAAGTTCGACAAGAAGACGATCAGGGCCCGTTACGCCGAGGACGCCTACGACGTCATCGAACAGCGCGACTGACTTTCCCTCGCATCGAGTATGCGCACAGGGCGGGAAAGTGCGAGTAGCGGCCGCCGTCAGTGCAGAGTCAACGCGCTAAGAGAGGTTGGCGGCGATGGTGTCGATGTCCCATCGATTCAGCGCTCCGCCCGCTGGTAGGCAGTCACCACTGCGGCGCCGCCGAGCCCGATGTTGTGCTGCAGCGCAGCGGTGACGTCGTCGACCTGCCGCTTGTCGGCGGTTCCGCGCAGCTGCCAGGTCAACTCGGCGCACTGCGCCAACCCCGTCGCACCGAGCGGATGGCCCTTGGAGATCAGGCCGCCGGACGGGTTGACCACCCACCGCCCGCCGTATGTGGTGTCGTTGTTGTCGATGAGCTTCGGGGCCTCACCCTCGGCGCACAAGCCGAGCGCTTCGTACAGCAGCAGCTCGTTGGCGGAGAAGCAGTCGTGCAATTCGATCACCTGGAAGTCGTTCGGCCCGAGACCTGACTGGTCGTAAACCTTTTGCGCGGCTTGCACATTCATGTCGTAGCCGATCAGGTTCTTGGCGGTTCCGTCGAACGAGCTGTCGAAGTCGGTGGTCATCGCCTGACCCACGATCTCGACGGCCTGGCCCGCAAGGTTGTGCTTGTCGACGAACCCCTCGCTGACCACGATGGCGGCGCCCGACCCGTCGGAGGTGGGGGAGCACTGCAGCTTGGTCAGCGGATCGGAGATCATCCGCGCCGCCAGGATGTCATCGAGGGTGTACTCGTCCTGGAACTGGGCATACGGGTTGTTCACCGAGTGCTTGTGGTTCTTGTAGCCAATCTTGGCGAAATGCTCTGCGGTGGAGCCGTACTGGCGCATGTGTTCACGTCCGGCGGCGCCGAACATCCAGGGTGCGACGGGGAAGGCGAACTCGTCGATCTCGGCCATCGCCGCCACGTGCTTGCCCATCGGCGACTCCCGGTCGTCCGCGCCGCCTTGGAGCGCGCCGGGCTGCATCTTCTCGAAGCCCAGCGCGATCACGCAGTCGGCCAGTCCGCCGCGGATCGTCTGCGCGGCGAGAAACAGCGCGGTCGAGCCCGTCGAGCAGTTGTTGTTCACGTTCGCGATGGGGATGCCGGTCATGCCGAGCTCGTAGAGCGCGCGGTTGCCCGACGTCGAATCGCCCGCCACGTAGCCGACGAAGCCCTGCTCCACTTCGGAGAAGTCGATGCCAGCATCGTCCAGCGCCTTGGTCCCGGACTCCTTGGCCATCTGCGGATAGTCCCAGCCCTCGCGGCGGCCCGGCTTCTCGAACTTCGTCATCCCGACTCCGACGACAAAGACTTTGTTCGGCATTTACCTGTCCCTTCGCTGCCCTGCGCGGTCGACAGAAACATACAACTCTGAATGTATCTGTGCAAGAAGCGGGCGCCGGCTCAGTCGGACAGCTGGGGAGCTCCCGCCCGAAGGTTCACGCAGGCGCGCCGCCAGCGGCGGCGGGTGCGTTCGGGGTCGCGTTCGACGAACCCGGTGATGAGGATGCCGTGCATGGCGTCCATCGCGGTGTAGACGAAGTCGCGGATCTCGCGCTGCTCGGTTTCGTCGGGCGTGGCCTGCGCGATCGCGACGAGCAGCGCGGCATTGACGGCAGGCTCGACGTTGGCCATCTCGGCGGCCACCGTGTCGTCGGTCCTGGCCGCCAGCCAGAGTTCGGCGGTGGCGATAAACAGCGGCCCCTGATGCACTTCCCAGATGAAATCCAGTATTCGGCCTGCTGGATCATTGCCGGCTACGACATGGCCGACGTCGCGGATCGCCGACTCGATGCGTCGCTGTGCGAGGTGTTTGATCGCCGCCGCGACGAGGTCGGTCTTCGATCCGAAATGATGGACTTGCGCACCGCGCGTCACGCCTGCGCGCTCGGCCACCCGCGGCGTGGTGGTGCCCGCGTAGCCGTACTCGACGAGACAGTCGATCGCGGCATCGAGAAGCCGGACGCGGGTGGCGGCGCTGCGCTCCTCCTGCGTCCGCCGATACGGTCTCGCTTTCGACACGCTCGTGGGCACGAGTAGGCACTCTACCGGTTTCATTCAGTTGTGCACGTAAGTTACATCGGAGCCGAGCGTCCAGCCTCCATCACGGTAATTGCGACCTGCTCGCGAGGGGAAGTGGTGTACACCTGAGTAGAACGTGTTCTAGTTTTGCGATCCTGGGAGGACGACATGGCGCTGCGGGTCGTGCAGTGGGCCACCGGCGGAGTCGGCATAGCGGCGATCAACGCCGTGTTGGAGCATCCCGACCTCGAACTGGTCGGCTGCTGGGTCCATTCGACGGACAAGGCAGGCAAGGATGTCGGCGAGATCATCGGCACCGACCCGCTGGGCGTCATCGCGACCAACAGCATCGACGACATCGTCGCCCTCGACGCGGACGCGGTGATCTACGCGCCTCTGATGGCCAATCCCGACGAGGTGGCCGCGCTGCTGCGGTCCGGTAAGAACGTGATAACACCGGTCGGATGGCTCTATCCCAGCGAGCGAAGTGCCGCGCCGATGCGGGAAGCCGCGCTGGCGGGCAACGCAACGCTGCACGGCACGGGCATCGCGCCCGGCGGCATCAGCGAGAAGTTCCCGCTCCTGTTCTCCGCGTTCTCGACCGGCGTGACATTTGTTCGCGCCGAGGAGTTTTCCGACCTGCGCACCTACGAAGCCCCCGATGTGCTGCGCCATGTCATGGGCTTCGGTGAGGTCCCGGAGAAGGCGCTGACCGGGCCGATGCAGAAGATGCTCGACAGTGGCTTCATTCAGGCCGTCCGGATGTGCGTGGACAAGTTGGGGTTCAACGCCGATCCGAAGGTGCGGGCGACGCAGGAGGTCGCGGTCGCATCCGCGCCGATCGATTCGCCCCTCGGCGTCATCGAGCCCGGCCAGGTCGCGGGCCGCAAGTTCCACTGGGAGGCGCTCGTCGACGGCGAGGTCGTCGTGCGCGTCACGGTGAACTGGTTGATGGGCGAGGAGAACCTCGATCCGGCGTGGAGATTCGGGCCCGCGGGGCAGCGCTACGAGATGGAGATCCAGGGCAATCCCGACATCACCATCGTCGTCAAGGGCTTCCATTCCGAGTTCGGCGGCCAGGGCCCGGAGCACGGTGTCGTCGGGACCGCGGCGCACTGCGTCAACTCGGTGCCCGCGGTTTGTGCGGCCGACCCCGGCGTCGCCACCTACCTCGACTGGCCGCTGATCAGCGGTAAGGCGGCCGCGCGCCTGAGCTAGTCTCGGGTCATGACGAAGCCGTTGGTGGTTGAGCAGTCCCGGACCATTCCGATGGGCCAGCAGGACGTCTTCCGTGACATGGTCCCGATGCCGCTGCCCGATCTGTTCCGCAAGTGGTACGGGCCCATCCCGCCGATCAAGGCAGTGCGCAACCAATCCGGCGCCTGGGATGCAGTGGGACAGTCGCGCACCGTGGTGCTCGTGGGCGGCGGCAGCATGCGCGAGCAGCTCACCACGTACGACGCGCCGCACTCCTTCGGATACACGCTCTCGGACGTCAAGGGCCCACTCTCGCCGTTGGTCGGTCGTGTGGACGGCGAATGGATTTTCGAGCCGATCGCTTCGGGAACAAACGTGACCTGGCGGTGGACCATTCACCCGCGCAGCGGGCTCACCGCTCCGCTCCTGCCGGTATTCGGGAAGCTGTGGAAGGGCTACGCGCGCCAGTCGCTTGAGGAGTTGTCCAAACAGTTGGTGCACTGACCCCGTCAGAATCGAATCAGGCCGCGTAGGTTGATGCCGCCGCGCAGATCGTCGTAGCCGGAGTTGATGTCGGACAGGGTGTACTCGCGAGTGATGAGCTCGTCCAGCATGAGCTGTCCGGTGTCGTAGAGTTCGAGCATTCGCAAGATATCGCTGCGCGGGTTCGCCGAGCCGAACAGTGAACCACGGACCTGCTTTTCGAACAGTGTCAGATCGACCAGTGACAGGTTCACCTGCTTGTCGTCCGGGTGCGCGATCGCGGTCATCACCACCCGGCCGCGCTTGCCGACGAGGCTCAGCGCCTGTCCGACGTAGGCGCCCTCGGCGACGTCAGTGGTGACGACGCACACGTCGGCCTTCTGTCCGCGGGTCAGCCCGATCACCAGAGCGGAGGCCTCCTCGAGCGTGGCCGCGGTATGGGTAGCCCCGAATTCCATTGCCCGCGTGCGCTTGTACTCGATCGGGTCCAGCGCGATGACGTGTCGGGCCCCGACGATCCGGGCCGCTTGTACCGCGTTGATGCCGACGCCGCCGACACCCATCACCACCACAGTGCTGCCTGCCGTGGCCTCGCCGGTGTTGATCATGCTGCCGTAGCCGGTGGTCACGCCGCAGCCGACCAGTGCGGCCTTGTCCAGCGCAACGCTCTCGTCGACCTTGACCACTGACGCGGTCGGCACCACGGTGTACTCCGAAAACGTTCCGAGCAAGCACATTTGGCCCACATCTCGGCCGCGGGCGTGGAAGCGGTGGGTGCCGTCGAGCTGTGGACCCTTCAGTAGGTGCATTCCGAGTTCGCACAGGTTGCTCATGCCGCGCACACACGGCCCGCAGCGGCCGCACGCCGGGATGAAGCTGAGTATCACCGCGTCACCCTCGGCCACGTCGGTGACGCCCTCACCGACCTCGACCACGATGCCCGCGCCCTCATGCCCGCCGACCACCGGCATCGGCGTCAGTAGGTCGCCGGTGACAAGATGCTCGTCCGAATGGCACATGCCGCTCGCCGTCATCTTGACCATCACCTCGGCCTGCCGTGGACCATCGAGGTCGATCTCCTCGACCTCCCACTTCTGGTGCAGTCCCCACAGCACGGCGGCCTTCGTCTTCATCGACGTCTGCTCCTCGAGGGTTGGTTTCCATGCCGATTATCGCCAGCCTGGCAGACTTTGTCTGTGACATCGAAGCGAGCGCTGGTGTTGGCGGGCGGGGGGCTGGCGGGAATCGCCTGGGAGACCGGCATTCTTCGCGGGATCGAAGACGAATCGGCGGAAACGGCGCACGCGCTGTTGGATTCCGACGTAGTGCTGGGCACATCGGCGGGTTCGGCGGTCGCCGCCCAGCTGGGCAGCGGGTTGGGACTTGACGAGCTGTACGACCGCCAGATCTCCGGGCATTCGAAGGAGATCGACCCTGACGTCGATATCGACGACATCGCCGCGCTGTTTCTGGAGGCGCTCTCGGTTCCCGGCGCCACGACCGCGCAGAAACTGCAACGCATCGGGGCGGTCGCACGCTCGACCGCCACCCTGTCCGAGGCGGTCCGCCGGGAGGTGATCGCCCAGCGGTTGCCGACCCACGACTGGCCGGACCGCGAGATGCGCATCACCGCAATCGACATCGGCACCGGCGAGCTGGTCGGCTTCGATCGGGCTTCGGGTGTCGAGCTGGTCGACGCGGTCGCCGCCAGTTGCGCCGTGCCGGGCGCGTGGCCGCCGGTGACGATCGACGGACGGCGATATATGGACGGCGGAGTGGGCAGCACGATGAACTTGAAACTGGCTGCCGACTGCGGCGTCGTCGTCGTGCTGGTGCCCGCTGGCAAGTCGGCGCCATCACCGTTCGGCCGAGACCCGGCCGCCGAGGTCGACGCCTTCCCTGGCCGCGCACTTGGCGTGTTCGCCGACGACGAGTCGTTGACGGCGTTCGGCCCGAATCCACTGGACCCCGCGTGCCGGGAACCGTGCGCCCGCGCCGGGCGGGCGCAGGGACGTCGGGTCGCCGCCGAGGTCGCCGAATTCCTCGCAGGCTGATCTAGGACTCCAGCGCCTTGATGGCTTGCACGGTCAACTCGTGGCCGATGTCGATGACCTCGGCGGCGCGGTGGAATTCCAGGCTGCGGCACGCCGTTCGCGGCACTTCGATGAGCAGATCGGGCGGGTAGGCCGCCAACGTGTGTCGGGCCAGTGCGGCCTGGGCGATGTCGATGGTGCGGTTCATCACCTCGAAGCTGCCCATTTTGGGCACCGACATTTCCTTGCTGCTGTCGACCAGCTCATCGTCCCTGTCCGGTTCGACGTCGTCGGCGTCTTCCTGCGCCGCGCCAAGCCTGCTCAGCATCGTGCCCGACTCGAATAGCGAAGACGTGCTGCGCCACATTCTGGTCAGCCACTCGGAGGTCGCTCGGGGTTCGGCATCCGTCGGCTCGTAGCGCCCGTCGCCTTCGCTGCCGCTGAGGCTGACCGCGATCGTCAGGTCGGCGTTGACCGCCGCGATGGGTGCCATCGGAAGGGGATCGAGGATGCCGCCATCGGCGAGTAGCCGGCCGTCGAGCACGTGTGGGGTGATGACTCCCGGAATGGCGATGGATGCCCGGATCGCGGCGTCGACGGGACCCCGCTGCAGCCATACGGATTTGCCCGCGATCAGATCCGTCGTCACCGCGGTGAACGGGATGGGCAGCTGCTCGATGGTGACCTCGCCGAGGATGTCGCGGACGGCGTCGAGGATCTTCGCGGCACGCAGGACGCCTGCCGAGGTGATCGACGGGTCGAGCAGCCGAAGGACCGCGCGCTGCGTCAGCGACTTCGCCCATTCGGCGAACTCGTCGAGCCTGCCCGCCGCCTCCAGTCCGCCGACGAGCGCACCCATCGACGATCCAGCGATCCCGACAATGTCGTAGCCCCGCTCGCGCAGCTCGGCGATCACCCCGATGTGGGCGTATCCCCTTGCGCCCCCGCTGCCGAGAGCCAGCGCGACCCGATTGCCAGCCATCCATTCATTTTGCGCCGTCGACGTCGTCAACCGCCGCGAGTCTGCTGACAGATCGTGATTTAGCGAGATTTCGCGATCTCTCCGCAGTTTCGCGCGACAATCGGGTGTGACCGCGCCGGCGGAGGGTTCCAAGGTCGGCTCCGCGGTGCGCAGGCTCGGACGGCCCACGCCGCGCGACGTGCTGGCCGGCCTCGTCACCGGTCTGTTCTCCATCCCAGAGGGGATGGCCTACGCGAGCATCGGCGGATTCAATCCCGTCGTCGGTCTGTACTCCGGCGTCGTGCCGGGAATCGTCGCATCGGTTTTCGCCCGCACCGTGTTGATGGTGACCACTCTCACCAGCGCGATCGCACTGTCGTCGCGCAGCGTGCTGGCGGAAGAGGGCCTGGACCCGGCAGACCCTGCCAACGTCGCCGCGCTCGCCATCGTCGTCGGCGCGGTGATGCTGGTCTTCGGGCTGCTGCGCTTCGGATCGATCATGAGCTTCGTCAGCAATGCCGTCATGACGGGGTTCAGCACCGGCATCGCACTGCAGATCATCGCGGGCGTGCTGAACGACGCCACCGGCTATAAGCCGCAGAGCAGCAACACCATTGGAAAGTTCATCGACTCACTGGCGCACATCGGTCTGTGGCAGCCCAGCGCTGTCAGCGTTGCGGCGGGCACCGTGGCGGTGTGGGCGGTGTTCCATTTCGTCAAGCCGCTGGAGTCATACGCGATCCTGCTCGCACTCGTCGTGGTCACGGTGGTGGTCGCGATCGCGCACATCGATGTCGAGACGGTCGGCGATATCGCCTCGATCTCGAATTCGCTTCCACCGCTGACCGTTCCGAACTTCGGGGTGATGCCCGAACTTCTGGTGGGCGGCGTCGCGGTTGCCCTCGTCGCACTGGCGCAGGCCGCCGGGATCTCCGCCGCCGTTCCGAACCCGGACGGCAGCCGCAGCAACATGTCCGGCGACTTCACCGCCCAGGGTGTGGGCAACCTCGCAGGCGGCTTCTTCGGCGCCCTGCCTGCCGGCGGCTCACTTTCGCGTACCGGCGTCGCGACATCGGCTGGTGCGCAGACCCGTTGGGCGGGCATCTTCGCGGGCATCTGGCTCGCGCTGCTGGTCCTGATCGCCGGCTCGACCGCCGAGATCATTCCGATGCCGGTCATCGGGGGGCTCATTTTCGTCATCGGTCTCGAGCTTGTGATGGGCCGGCTGCCCGACATCAAGCTGGTGCTGCGCGTCGCGCCGCTGTCCGCGATCGCGATGCTGATCACCTTCGCCGCCACCACGCAGCTGCCGCTGCATACGGCGATCCTGATCGGGGTCATCACGTCGCTCGTCCTGTATTGCGTCAAGGCCTCGCAATCCGCTCAGCTGATGGCCTTGCAGCAGGCCGACGGGGGCTTTCGGGTCATTCCGGTACCGGACCGGTGCGCGAGCAACGACGTCACCGTCCTGCACTATGCGGGCGTCGGGCTGTTCGCCGAAGTGGCCCGCATCGACGAGGAGTGGCCAAAGGTGGAGGGCTCCACCAATGCCGTCGTCGTGCTGAGCATGCGCATGCTGCCCGACGTGCCGTCCTCGGTGGCGATCAAGGCGCTGCGCCGGTGGGCGGGTGAACTCGAGGCACACGGCGGCCGCCTGATCGTCGCAGGTGTCACGCCGACCGCGGAGCGGATCCTCGAGCGAGGCGGCCTTGGCGACGTGCTCGGCTCCGACGGCATCGTGCCCGCCACCGATCAAGTGTTCGGCGCGCTGGACGAGGCAGTCGACCGGGGCCGGGAATGGATCGCAGGCCGGTCCTAGCCGACTTTCTCGCAGCCGTGATTCGAATTCAGCACAGGGAGTCTGCGCCTGCGTGAACGGCGACGATGACGGCGGCCTGCCTCGCGGGTGAGAGCTGTGCCCACGGGGTGTTGTAGGTGGCGGGCCCCGGCGGCGTGCCGGGGTCCTGCAGCGTCTTCAAAAAGGGCTCGATCTGCGCTTTCCGGTCGCCGCCCTGCTGGTCGATCCACGCC
The DNA here is from genome assembly GCA_963713225.1 of uncultured Actinomycetota bacterium. Taxonomy (GTDB): domain Bacteria; phylum Actinomycetota; class Actinomycetes; order Mycobacteriales; family Mycobacteriaceae; genus Mycobacterium. The sequence goes on from CAVQLB010000015.1 coordinate 278,586, forward strand.
TTCGCGGCCCGGCAGGCCTGCGAATACTCCTCCTCCGTCGACTCGGCGTCCGCGCCGATGGCGGTGGTGACGCCGCCCGGCGAGACCTCGGTGGCACCGGGTGCCGGAGTGTGGGTTTCCGAGCTCGTCGCGGTCGCCGTGGGCGCCGCCGACGATGATGAACCGCCGTCGCCTCCCGACGAACAACCAGCGATCGCCACGATCGCCGCAGCCGCAGCGGCCCACAGGGGGTAGAAGCGCATGCTGCCAATCTATGCAACACTCGCGAGCGTGATGGAGCAGACCGGAGTTCGGGGTTGTTGTCAGGCCTAGCCGCCGCCCCCTGATCCGTCCGTCACCTCTGGAGCTGTCCCATGGTTTCCGCTGTCTCCGCCCCCACCCGCCTGCGCGTCCCCGATCTACTGCATGCCGTCGACCAAGCCGCCGACGGCGTACTCAGCGGCCGCTACGACCACCTTCTGCCGCCAGGCGGCGTGCCTACCGACGACCGCTGGTACACGCGGATCCACGGCGACGACGAACTGGACATCTGGCTGATCAGCTGGGTCAAGGACCACGCCACCGAGCTGCACGACCACGGTGGCTCGCTCGGTGCGCTGACGCTGGTGTCCGGAGCACTCGACGAATTCCGTTGGGATGGTGAATCGTTGCGGCGTCGGCGGATCAGCGCAGGCGACCAGGCAGCGTTCCCGCTCGGGTGGGTGCACGACGTCGTGTGGGCGCCGACGCCCGCCGCGCCCGTCACGCCTGCGCTGAGTGTGCACGCCTACTCGCCGCCGCTGACCGCGATGTCGTATTACGAAGTGACCAGTCGGAACACCCTGCGGCGCAACCGCACTGAACTGACCGATGGCCCGGAAGGGTGACCCGATGACCAGTCGAATCGACAAGGTGCTCGACACCGCCCGCGCCCGGCTGCACCGATTGGGGGCCAAGGACGTGCCAGGCGCGCTGAATCGCGGCGCGGTGCTCGTCGACATCCGCCCGCAGGCCCAGCGTGACCGCGAGGGACATGTGCCTGCCGCGCTGGTGATCGAGCGCAATGTGCTCGAGTGGCGCTGCGACCCGACCAGCGACGCGAAGCTGCCACAGGCCGTCGATGACGATGTGGAATGGGTGGTGTTGTGCTCGGAGGGCTACACCTCCAGCCTGGCCGCGGCGTCCCTGGTCGAGCTCGGGCTGCACAAGGCGACCGACGTGGTCGGCGGATACCACGCGCTGAAGGCCGAAGGCGTTCTCGTTTAAGCGTTCTCGTCGTTGGACAGCAGCGGGCGCAGGCGCTCCGTCTTCTCTGGGGTCCACCCCGGTGGCTGCAGTATCTGCGCCCACGCGTTGGCCACGCCCTTGATGTAGACGTGTCCGTGCCCGTCGGGGACGTCCACCGCAACCGCCATATCCGCGGACACCTGCAGGAACGTGACGACAGGAATCCACTGCATCCGCCCTGACAGGTCGTAGCCGCGGGGCTCGCGGAGCCAGTCCGGTTCTTGGAACAGCAGGTCGGGGTTCCACCACGCGATCGGGTCGGACGCGTGCTGGAGGTACACCACGCGCGGCTCACCCCACGGGTCGGCCGGGCGGCCGAGATTGTCGGGTCGCGCCACGAAGCGGACGTTCTCGCCCTTGTCGAAGATCGGCAGCCACTCGGGCGAGCCCTTGTCGCGGTTGCGGGTCAGATCGGCCCAGATCGTGTTGTTGAATGTCGGACCCGAGTAGAGGGCGCCGTCGGTGCGGGCGATGACATTGTTCAGCGACAGGAACGGCGCCTCGCCGCCGAAGGAGCCCAGGCTCTCGCCGAACACGACCAGCTTGGGCCGCTGCGCCTCCGGCATCTCGCGGATCAACTCGTCGACGGCCTCGAACAGCGCCTGACCGGCCTGGCGGGCGTTCTCCTTGTCGACGAGGAAGGACAGCCAGCTCGGCAGGAACGAATACTGCATGCTGACGATCGCGGAGTTGCCGTTGTACATGTACTCCAGCGCCGACGCCTCGGCCTCGTTGATCCAGCCGGTACCGGTTGTCGTCGCCACCGCGACCACGTCGCGATCCAGCCCGCCGGTGCGCCGCAACTCCTCTGCGGCCAGCGCGGCCGTCGCCTTTATCCCGTCTGCCGAATGCATTCCGGCATAGGCGCGGATCGGTTCGATCGCGGGCTTGCCGTTGAACTTCGTCAGCTCCTCGACAGTCGGGCCGGCCGACGCGAACACGCGGCCCTGGTGGCCCAGCGACTCCCAGCTGGCCAACGACTCCGGTCCGCCCGACCGTAAGCGCGACTTCGGCGCCGGAAACTCCGGATCGGTTTCGTCGTTGACCGCGGCGAACGTCTTGTTGAGATAGTCCATCCCGACGCGGACGACGACACCGTTGAGTAGCGCGATGGACAACGCCAACAGCAGTACTACCACGACGACCTGCGAAACCCGCGGCGGGGCAACGCGATTGAGTTGTCGGACCAGAAACCGCACGAGCTTACCGACGAGCTGGCCGATCTCAACGAAGATGAACAGCACGAGAATCGAGAGCACCGCGGTCAGCGGGTGATCCCAGAACTTGAGCCGCGGCACACCGTTGAGGTCGCGCACCTCGTCCTGCCAGATGTGGAAGTAGACGATCATCAGGATCTGGCCGATGACGCCGACGACGATCAGGCCGAGCCACGCCCATCCCGGTGCGTGCGGGCTGGCTTCCTTCGACCCCATGTAGCGCACCAGCCAGACGACGAAGACGCCCAAGCCGTAGCCGATCGCGCCCGCCGCGCCGCTGACCAATCCCTGAAACAGCGGGCCGCGCGGCAGCAACGATGGCGTCAACGACAACCACAGGAACACCAGGCCGAGGGCGGTCCCGGCGAACGTATAACGGCGAAGCCACCAGATCGGCTTCTTCTCCGGTGGTTCCTGTTGCGGTGCCGCTTCTTCCGTCGCCTCCGCCGTGTCGGTCACGAAGGCAGATTATCGGTGCGTGAAGTTCGGTGGGCGTTTCTCGGTAAAGGCGTTCATACCCTCGGTCTGGTCGTCGGTAGCGAACGCCGAGTGGAACAGCCTGCGTTCGTAGAGCAGTCCCTCCGACAACGACGATTCGAACGCCCGGTTGACGGCCTCCTTGGCCATCCGGGAGGCCGAAAGCGACATCTGCGAGATGGTGGCGGCGACGGCCTTGGCCTCGCGGATCAACTCGTCGGCGGGCACCACGCGGGACACCAGGCCGCTGCGGTCGGCTTCTTCGGCGTCGATGGTGCGCCCGGTCAGGATGAGATCCATGGCCTTTGCCTTACCGACGGCGCGGGTCAGTCGTTGTGAGCCACCCATGCCCGGGAGCACGCCCAACTTGATCTCCGGTTGGCCGAACTTGGCGGTGTCGGCGGCGATCAGTACGTCGCACATCATCGCCAATTCGCAGCCGCCGCCGAGGGCGTAACCGGCGACCGCTGCGATCAGCGGCGTGCGCACCTCGGCCAGCTTCGCCCACGGAGCAAAGAAGTCGTCACCGAAAACGTCGGCGAACGACAGGCTGGACATCTCCTTGATATCGGCGCCCGCCGCGAACGCCTTCTCGTTACCGGTGATCAAGATGGCGCCGATTCCCGGGTCGCTGTCGAATTCAGCTGCGGCGGAGGTGACTTCGTGCATCACCTGGCTGTTGAGCGCGTTGAGCGCCTTGGGGCGGTTCAGCGTGATGGTGCCGACCCGCTCGTCGCGGTCGACAAGGATCGTCTCGTAGTTCATGCCTCGACTCCTCCTCGCTCCGGTCCTCGCTCGTTCCTCGCTGCGATCCTCACTCGTTGTCGTCTTCGGTAGTTCGTCTCGGTCACAGCGACTCCTCGGGGAAGGTCAGGTCGGGATTTTGCGGTGCGAAGTACGCGTCGATGTCGGCCTGGGTGACCGCCGCCAGCGACGGCGGCGACCACTTCGGGTTGCGATCCTTATCGATCACCTGCGCGCGGATGCCTTCGACGAGGTCGTGCGAGCGCAGTGACCCGCACGAAGTCCGATATTCCTGGCGCAGCACGTCTTCCAGGGTCTCAAGCTTGGCGGCGCGGCGCACCGCTTCCAGCGCTACCGATACCGAAACGGGGGAGCGGGTCATGATCAGGTTGGCCGCGTCGTTGGCCGGGCCCGCGTCGTGGCCGCGTAGGGCGGCGACGATGTCCTCGACAGTCTCGCCTGCGAAGCACTCGTCGATCCATTGCCGTTGCGCGAGCAGCTCGCTCGCTGGGGGCTCGGTTGCGTGGGCGGCCAGGGCGGCATCGATGCCGTCGGCGACGATCGCGCCGGTGAACTCGGCGAGTTTGTCGTGGGCGACGAAGTGATCGGCGAAGCCCATCGCGATGGCGTCGCCTGCGGCGAACGGTGCGCCCGTCAGCGCGGCGTGAAGGCCGAGCAGCCCGGGTGCACGCGACAGGATGTACGTGCCGCCGACGTCGGGGATGAACCCGATACCCACCTCGGGCATCGCCATCTTCGTGGTGTCGGTGACGACACGGACGCTGCCGTGGGTGCTGACGCCGACGCCGCCACCCATCACGATGCCGTCCATCAAAGAGACGAACGGCTTCGGGTAACGCGCGATGTAAGCGTTCATCCGGTACTCGTCCCACCAGAACGAGCTGGCCACGTTGTGGTCGCCGCGAGCGCTGTTGTAGACCTCGACGATGTCGCCGCCGGCGCACAGGCCGCGCTCGCCTGCGCCGGAGAGCACAGACGGCGCGGACGGCGTCGTCGTCGCGCCATTCGGTCAGTGCCCGCGAGATCGCGGTGACCATCGGGTGGGTCAGTGAATTGATCGCCTTGGGCCTGTTGAGGGTGATCAGACCGATTCCGCGGTCGACGGTTACTAGGACATCCTCGTTTTCGGCCACGGTTATGCAATGTAGAACGTCGCCCTCTTCGGCCCAGCCGCGGGTAGAGTTTTCTGTGAAAGACCTGGGAGGTTCTTTCGGGAACCGAAACCAGGTGACCAGTCGTTGAGAGTGTGTTCGCCATTAGCCGAACCACAGCACTAGGAGAGGAACCGACGGTGCGGGAGTCCAGCAACCCGGTATTTCGTTCCCTGCCCAAGGGGCAGGGCGGTTATGCGCAATTCGGTACCGGAGCCGCAGGCTACGGTGCGCAGGCAGTAGATGCCCAGCCCTACGCGACGCAGTACCCCGATCAGCAGCAGACCGGTGTCAGCCGGCCGCTGACCATCGACGACGTCGTCATGAAGACCGGCGTCACGCTCGCCGTTCTGTCGGCTGTCGCGGTGGTGTCCTACTTCCTGGTGGCGCAGAACATCGCGCTGGCCATGCCGCTCCTGTTGGTCGGCATGCTCGGCGGTCTAGGGATCCTGCTGTTCGCGATATTTGGCCGCAAGCAGGACAATCCGGCGATCGTGCTGAGCTACGCCGTGTGCGAGGGCTTGGTGGTTGGCGCGTTCTCGTTCGTGGTCGCGAACCTCATGGTGTCCGGCATCAGCGCCGGCGCGCTGATCAGCCAGGCGATCGTGGGCACGTTAGGTGTGTTCTTCGGCATGCTCGTTGTCTACAAGACCGGAGCCATCCGGGTGACGCCGAAGCTCACCCGCTTCCTCGTCGCCGCCGGATTCGGCGCTGTGGTCTTGATGCTCGTCAACCTGGTGGTGGGGCTGTTCACGGACGGGGCCGGACCACTGCGCGACGGTGGCCCGCTGGCGATCCTATTCTCGCTACTGATGATCGGCCTGGCCGCGTTCTTTTTCCTGATCGACTTCGACGCTGCCGATCAGGCGATCCGCGCCGGCGCTCCGGAGAAGGCCGCTTGGGGCATTGCCCTCGGCCTGACCGTGACGCTGGTCTGGCTCTACCTCGAGATCCTGCGGCTGCTCAGTTACTTCAACAGCGAATAGCCGCTTAACACCAAGAAAGCCCCCGGTCCGCCGGGGGCTTTTCTCATGCGCCGAAACTGCTCACAGATCGCGATCGATGCACAGATTGCGATCTGCCCGCAGACTCACCGGCCTAGACGCGCAATGGTCGAGCGATGGCGATGCTCGAGGGGCCGTTCGTCGGCAGCGAGGCGATAGACCGCGGCCTCCTTCGTAAGCACGAGCTTCGGTCCCACTATCGCGCGGTCTTTCCAAACGTCTACGCACCGAAGGATGCTGTGCTGACACTGCATCAACAAGCCAAGGCAGGATGGCTCTGGTCTCATCGACAAGGGATCATCGCGGGGCTGACCGCATCGGCATTGCATGGCGCGAAATGGGTTGACGATGCCGCACCCGTCGAATTGATCTGGCCGAACGCTCGCCCGGCCAGGGGACTGCGGACTTACGACATGCGACTTCGCAGTGACGAATTCAGCGAGATGAATGGCATGCGCGTCACGACGCCTTCGCGCACGGGATTCGACATCGCCCGGCGGAGACGGCTCGATGCGGCGATCGCCAACCTGGATGCGCTGGGCAACGCCACTGGATTGTCAGCCCAGCAGGTCCTTCGTGTCGCGAGGCAGCACCGCGGCTCGCGTGGGCTGCGGCAGCTCGCAAAGGTGCTCGACCTCTATGACCCCGCCGCCGCGTCGCCGAAGGAAACATGGTTGCGGCTCTTGGTGATTCGAGCGGATTACCCGCGGCCTCAGAGCCAGATACCGGTGCTGAGTGCCGACGGCCTTCGGCGGTACTACCTCGACATGGGCTGGAAAGAATTGATGCTGGCGGTGGAGTACGACGGCGAGCAACATCGCACCGACCCCGTCCAGTACGCGTACGACATACAGCGCTCAGAAGACCTCGAAGCACTCGGCTGGACGCGGCTGAGGGTCGTCAAGGAGAACACCGCAGCGGATGTCTTGTGTCGACTCGACCGCGTTTGGCGTTCGAAACTGCGGGGAGAGCGCGAAATCTCGTGAAATCGCGATCTGTCAGCAGTCTCGGGGTTGAGGTGCGGTGTGTGGCGCCGTCTAGCTGAGGCGCTCGATGATCATGGCCATGCCCTGACCACCGCCGACGCACATCGTCTCCAGGCCGAACGTCTTGTCCTGGGTCTGCAGGTTGTTCAGCAGCGTGGCCGTGATCCGCGCACCCGTCATGCCGAACGGGTGACCGAGCGCGATCGCGCCGCCGGAGATGTTGAGCTTGTCGTGGTCCATGCCCAACTCGCGGGCCGAGCCCAGGACCTGCACCGCGAACGCCTCGTTGATCTCGTAGAGGTCGATGTCGTCGATCGTCATGCCCGCATTGGCGAGCGCCTTGCGCGTCGCCTCGATCGGGCCGAGGCCCATGATCTCCGGCGAAAGGCCGCTGACACCGGTCGCGACGATGCGCGCCAGCGGGGTCAGGCCCAACTCCTTGGCCTTGTCGTCGCTCAACACGATCACCGCCGCCGCACCGTCATTCAGCGGGCAGGCGTTGCCCGCCGTCACCGTGCCGTTCGGCCGGAACACCGGCTTGAGCTGACTGATCTTCTCGTAGGTGGTGCCTGCCCGCGGCCCGTCGTCCGTGCTGACCTGCGACCCGTCCGGCAGCGTCACCGGCGAGATCTCGCGGGCGAAGAAGCCGCTGTTGATGGCTTCCTCGGCGCGGTTCTGGCTGCGCACGCCCCAGTGGTCCTGGTCTTCGCGGCTGATGCCGGTGAAAATCGCGACGTTCTCGGCGGTCTGGCCCATCGCGATGTAGACGTCGGGAAGTACGCCGTCCTCACGCGGGTCATGCCACTCGTCGGCGCCGGCCGCGGCACTCACCGACCGCTCCTCGGCGTCGGCGAACAGCGGATTGTGGCTGTCCGGCCAGCCGTCGGAGGTGCCCTTCGGGAACCGCGACACGGTTTCCACGCCTGCGGAGATGAACGCGCTGCCCTCGCCGGCCTTGATCGCGTGGAACGCCATCCGGGTGGTCTGCAGCGACGACGAGCAGTAGCGGTTGACCGTCGTGCCTGGCAGGAAGTCGTATCCGAGCTCGACGGCCACTGCCCGGCCGACGTTGAAGCCCGCCTCGCCGCCGGGCTGGCCGCAGCCCATGATCAGGTCGTCGATGTCCTTCGGGTCCACAGCGGGCACCTTGTCCAGCGCAGCGCGGACCATCTGCGCGGCGAGATCGTCGGGCCGCATGTCGACAAGCGATCCCTTGCCTGCCCGGCCGATCGGCGAGCGTGCGGTCGCGACAATGACGGCTTCTGACATGACAGCTCCTCAGTAGTGGCTTCTTACTGAAGGAACCTAGCTGGCGGCCACCACGATCGGAGCGGGGACCCCGGTCGAGCGCCGCCACAAGCGGCTGACACCGCCGAGGCGCGTGAGCAGCGTGTTGGCATCGGCCGCCCGGGTCTCCAACGGCGACTCCGGCTCGGTCGTAGGTGTCAAGTCGCCCAATGCATTACACAGTGCGGGCAGCAGCTGCTTGGCGGCGAGTTCGTAGCCCGCCCCGGACGGGTGGAACATGTCATCGGAGAAGAGCAGTTCGGGCGACTGCAGGAACTCGGGGGCCAGCAGGTCGGAGAACGGCACCGGTATGCCGCCCGCCGCACGCACCGCGCCGGCTTGGGCACGCGCCAGACGCAGTCCCCGGCTGCGCGCCACCCAACGAAGGGGCTGCGGGATCGCCGTGATGACACCGAAGTCGGGACACGTGCCGACCACGACGACGGCACCGCTGCCGCGCAGTCGCCGGACCGCCCTGCCCAGCCTGCGGGCAGACGGTCCGATGCCGTTCGGCTGGGTGATGTCGTTGGCGCCGATCATGATCACCGCGGCATCCGGTGTCGGGCCCGCCACGAACATGGCGTCGATCTGACCGGACAGGCCTTTCGACGTCGCGCCGACGATTGCCTTGGTGCTCAGCCGGATCCGCTTGCCGGACTGCTCGGCCAACCCGCGCGCTAGCAGTACGCCGGGCACCTCTTCGGCGTCCAGGGCGCCGTATCCAGTCGCGGTGGAGTCGCCGAACACCATCAGGTGCAGGTCGAACGGCACACCTCGATGCCACCGTTCCACCGGGCCGCCGCCCGGGGCGTAGACGCCGTCGGCGCGGGGCGGGATGTCCCAGGACTTCGGGATGACGCGGCGCGCCTTGTCGGCCTGCCCGCTGAGCAGGGTGCGGGCTCCGACGTAGGCGGAGCCGGTCGATGCGAGCGTGGCCGCGGCCGCCAGTGCGATCGTCGTCCGATGCGGTGCACGTTTACTCACGGGACCAGTTTATTGGCCAATTTCGGCGATATCCGCGTGGCGACGGCTGTTCAGCGGTCACGGTGCGGTATCAAGTCCGGTATCAAATTAGTTTCTTTGATTGTTGAACTCGATGTAGCGATTCAAGCTAAGTTACCGGGGTTGGCCGAGCAAAGAGCCATGCCGGGCACTACGACGGCGTAGGAAGTGGTGGCGATGACGGCACCAAGTAAAGTCTCCGAGATGCCTCGTGCTGCCATCAGTGCAGCTAGAGTGCACAAACCGCGGAAGTTTCCGGTCAGCGACGGCGCACCGGTAGAGGTCGTCGAGGACGGCGCGAGCCTGGCAGGACGGCTGATGGCGCTCGCCTCGATGCTAACGATCAAGCCAACTCTGGCTATCGGCAGCTACGCTCCGCGGCTACCGTGGCCGTTCGGGCTCGTCGACCTCGCATGTCGTGTGCTGCGGCCTGCACCGGGCACGGTGCGGGCGACGATCGCGCTGCCGAACTGCGATGCTCAGCTGGTCCGCGCGGCCGGGGTGCTGCCCGCCGACGGCAAGCGCCGCGTCATCATCTACATGCACGGTGGCGCCTTCCTCACCTGCGGGGTGAATACGCACGGCCGGCTGGTGGAGGCGTTGTCGAAGTACGCCGACAGCCCGGTGCTCGTCGTCAACTACCGGATGATCCCGAAGCACTCCGTCGGCATGGCACTCGATGACTGCTACGACGCCTACAAGTGGCTGCGCCTCCAGGGCTATGACCCCGAACAGATCGTGCTGGCCGGCGACTCGGCGGGCGGGTACCTGGCGCTCGCGCTGGCCGAGCGGCTGCAGCGGGAGGGTTTGGCGGGCGAAACGCCTGCGGCCATTGTGACCATGTCCCCGCTTTTCGAGATCGACAACGAGTCCCGCGCCAACCATCCGAACATCCGCTCTGACGCGATGTTCCCGCCGAAGGCGTTCACCGCACTGGTGGAGTTGGTGGAAAAGGCCGCCGAGCGCAATGTCGTCGACGGCAAGGCCGAAGAGATCTTCGAGCCGCTCGACCACATCGAGCCCGGCCTACCGCGGACCTTGATCCATGTGTCCGGGTCCGAGGTTCTGCTGAACGACGCCCGCAAGGGCGCGCACATGCTGGCTGCCGCGGGCGTGCCGGTGGAGATCCGGGTGTGGCCCGGCCAGATGCACGTATTCCAGATCGCCGCCCCCGCGGTGAAAGAGGCCACCCGGTCGCTGAAACAGGTCGGCGACTATATCCGAGAGGCGACCTGGTAAGCATTCGGGCGGCCTGAGACCATGGTTGTATGCGGATCGCCCGGCACGTCAGTGAGCTCATCGGCAATACCCCTCTGGTTCAGCTGAACTCGGTCGTGCCCGAGGGCGCGGGCAGGGTCGTCGCCAAGATCGAGTACCTGAACCCGGGTGCCAGCGCCAAAGATCGCATCGCGGCGAAGATGATCGACGCGGCGGAGGCCAGTGGCGAGCTGAGGCCCGGCGGCACGATCGTCGAACCGACCTCGGGCAACACCGGTGTCGGACTGGCGCTCGTCGCCCAGCCGCGAGGCTACAAATGCATCTTCGTGTGCCCGGACAAGGTCAGCGAGGACAAGCAGAATGTGTTGCGCGCCTACGGCGCTGAGGTTGTGGTGTGCCCGACGGCCGTACCGCCCGACCACCCGGACAGCTACTACAGCGTGTCCAACCGTCTCGTCGAGGAGATCGACGGCGCGTGGAAACCCGATCAGTACTCGAACCCGATGGGTCCGGTCAGCCACTACGAGACGACCGGGCCCGAGATCTGGGCTGACACCGACGGCACGGTGACGCATTTCGTCGCCGGGGTCGGTACGGGCGGCACCATCACCGGTGCGGGCCGGTATCTGAAGGAAGTGTCCGACGGACGAGTGCGCGTCATCGGTGCGGATCCGGAGGGCTCGGTGTACTCGGGCGGTACGGGTCGCCCCTACCTCGTCGAGGGTGTCGGCGAAGACTTCTGGCCATCGGCGTACGACCCGTCGGTGCCCGACGAGATCATCGCCGTATCCGACGCCGACTCCTTCGACATGACGCGCAGGCTGGCCCGTGAGGAAGCCCTGCTGGTCGGCGGATCATGCGGCATGGCCGTGGTGGCCGCGCTGAACGTGGCCGAACAAGCGGGACCGGATTCGCTCGTTGTCGTGCTGCTGCCCGACGGCGGACGCGGTTACATGTCAAAGGTTTTCAACGATGCGTGGATGTCCTCGTACGGATTTCTGCGGAGCAGGCTCGACGGCTCGCTGGAACAGGCCACCGTCGGAGATGTGTTGCGGGGCAAGTCCGGTGCGCTGCCCGACCTGGTGCACACGCATCCACAGGAGACCGTGCGCGACGCGATCGGAATCCTGCGCGAGTACGGGGTGTCCCAGATGCCTGTCGTCGGTGCCGAGCCGCCGGTGATGGCGGGGGAGGTGGCGGGCAGTGTGTCCGAACGTGAGCTGCTGTCCGCCGTTTTCGAGGGCCGGGCGAAGCTCGCCGACGCGGTCGCGCAGCACATGTTGCCGCCGCTGACGATGATCGGTGCGGGCGAATTGGTCAGCCACGCCGCGAAGGCGCTACGCGAAAGCGACGCGGTCATGGTCGTCGAGGAAGGCAAGCCGGTCGGTGTGCTGACCCGCCATGACCTCCTTGGATTCCTCTCCGACGGCAACCCCCGCCGCTAGCCGGACCGATAACCGGAATTACGGTCGGATCGGCTCCGCAATTCCTGGCGGGCAACCTTGCCGAAGGCGCTGCTGAGAGCTAATTCTCGGGTACATTAAGCACGTTTGGTCCCAGCTAATGAAAACTGGAAGGGTCAATGACCGATCAACCGCCACCTCCCCCTGGTAACTACCCGCCTCCTCCACCACCGCCGGGCGGGTATCCGCCGCCGCCCGGGCCGCAGGGTGGATTCCCACCTCCGCCGCAGGGCGGGCCCGGCTACCCGCCGCCCACCCGCACCGGGTGGGGCACTGCCGAAAGAGGCTTACACGCCATGGCTTACGCGTGTATTCGCATGGTTCATCGACTCCATCCCGATCTTCATCATGTACGGCATCGGCTGGCTTCTTTTGGTGGGAACACGGGAGACGGCATGCATCACCGACACGTCGGAATACGACCTCGGTGAGTTCTGCGCAACCGGCGTATTCCACATTGGGCAAGCTATCGATCGCCGTCGCTTGGCTGGCCGTGTTGGCGTACGTGGTCTGGAACTACGGTTACCGCCAGGGCACCACAGGTTCCAGCATCGGCAAGTCGATCATGAAGTTCAAAGTGGTCAGCGAAAAGACGGGCCAGCCAATCGGTTTCGGTATGTCCATCGTTCGGCAGATCGCTCACATCGTCGACGGCATCATCTGCTACATCGGCTATCTGTTCCCATTGTGGGATCAGAAGCGGCAGACGCTGGCCGACAAGATCATGACGACGGTCTGCCTGCCTCTGTAGGCATCAGCAGGCGGAGGCCGGCCCGTAGCGTCAACGCCGCGGCCCGGCCCCTCTGCAACCACCTCAGCAAACACTTCTACCCATGGAAGCGTGATGACCGATCAACCACCACCCCCGCCAGGGAACTACCCGCCTCCGCCGCAGGGCGGCTACCCGCCGCCGCCGCAGCAGGGTGGCTACCCGCCGCCACCTCAGCAGGGCGGTTATCCGCCGCCCCCGCCGCAGGGTGCGCCAGGCTATCCGCCACCGCCTCCGCAGCCGGGTCCGGTGCTGCCGAAAGAGGCCTACACCTCGTGGATCCATCGCGTTGGGGCCTACATCATCGACTTCGTCCCGCTCGGGATCGTCATCGGCATCGGTCAGGGCATCGCGATCGGTACCGGCGACAACCAATGCATCACCAACGGCGGGGAATACGACTACGGCGTCTCCTGCACGTCGAGTCCGTCGGCGATCGGTATCATCTTCTCCGTCTTGGCGTCGATCATCGCGCTGGCGTACGTGATCTGGAACTACGGCTACCGCCAGGGCACCACCGGCTCGAGCATCGGCAAGTCCGTGCTGAAGTTCAAGGTCATCAGCGAGAAGACCGGCCAGCCAATTGGTTTCGGTATGTCGATCGTTCGCCAGATCGCGCACATCGTCGACGGCCTGTTGTGTTACATCGGCTACCTGTGGCCCTTGTGGGACGCCAAGCGGCAGACCTTCGCCGACAAGATCATGACGACTGTCTGTGTGCCGCTGAATCCGCAGCCGCTGCCACCGGGGCCTGGGCCGCAAGGGTATACGCAGCAGTACTAGCTGACTCAGCGCCGAAATAAGTGTCAGCCGTACTGACCGTCACCGGAACGCGCTGACGCCCGTCAGCGCCTCACCGATGACCAACTGATGCACCTCCGACGTGCCCTCGTAGGTCATCACCGATTCGAGGTTGTTGGCGTGCCGGATCACCGGGTACTCCAGGGTGATTCCGTTGGCGCCGAGCAGGGTTCGGCATTGCCGGGCGATCTTGATCGCTTCCCTGCAGTTGTTCAGCTTGCCGATGCTGACCTGTTCCGGCCGGATCTTGCCGTCGTCCTTGAGCCTGCCGAGGTGCAGCGCAAGCAGTTGCGCCTTGGCCAGCTCGACGGCCATGTCGGCGATCTTGGCCTGTGTCAGTTGGTATCCCGCCAGGGGCTTGTCGAACACCTCGCGAACACCGACGTAGTCGAGTGCGGTCTGCAGGCAGTCCCGCGCGGCGCCGACACTGCCGAACACGATGCCGAACCGGGCCTCGGACAGGCAGGCGAGCGGACCCGACAAGCCCCGTGCCTCGGGCAGTTGCGCTTCGGCGGGCAGTCGCACGTCGTCGAGATGCAGCTCGGAGGTCACCGAAGCCCGCAGCGACATCTTGTGGGTCATCTCGGTTGCGCTGAATCCCGCCGTTTCGGCGGGCACCAGGAAGCCGAGGATGCCCTCCTCGGCGCGCGCCCACACCACCGCGATGTCGGCGACCGACCCGTTGGTGATCCACATCTTCGAACCGTTGAGGATCCAGTCGGAGCCGTCGCGGCGCGCGGTGGTGCGCATGCCGCCGGGATTGGAGCCGAAGTCCGGCTCGGTCAGCCCGAAGCAGCCGATGACGTCGCCGGTGGCCATCGCGGGCAGCCACTGCTTTCGCTGGTCCTCGCTGCCGTGCTTGTGAATGGCGAACATCGCCAGCGAGCCCTGCACCGACACCAGGCTGCGCAGCCCACTGTCGACGGCCTCGAGCTCCTGGCACACCAGCCCGTATGCCGTCGCCGTCGAGCCGCCGCACCCGTAGCCCTCAAGGTGCATGCCCAGCACGCCCAGCTTGCCCAGATCGGAGGCCAGTTCGCGGACCGGCACCTCGCCGGCCTCGAACCACTCCGCGATGTGGGGCCGCAGCCGCTGTTCGCCGAACCGGCGCACGGTCTGGCGCAGCTCGATGTCCTCCGGTGTCAGCAGTGAGTCGAGCTCGAGCAGGTCGTCGATACGGGTGGAAGCGCTCATGATTCCTGTCTACACCCTGGCAGGTGCCCCGCCGACCTAGTCAGCCGGGTGGGCGCCTTTCTCCTTCAATGCGATGTCGTCGTCGCTCCAGACGTACAGTCGACGTTTCGGTCGTGCGCCGGGGGAATACCCAGCGCTGGCGTGGAGCGAGATATCGGTAGCCCTGGGCGGTCAACCGATCGATGACTGGCCGCCACAACGTGTGCTGTTCCGGGAAGCCGTGCAGCAGAACGACTACCGGCCCGTCGGCGGGCCCTTCATCGATGACGTCGAAGACGAGGTCGCCCCGACGGAACTGTTCCATCGGCCCACGATATCCCGCCCGGAGCCCCTCGTTACGCTTCGATGATGAGTGAGCAGAGCAGGTGGCAGGGCCTGGCCACCAAGGCCATCCACGCCGGGTTCCGGCCGGATCCACAGACCGGTGCCGTCAACGCCCCGATCTACGCAAGCTCCACCTTCGCCCAGGACGGCGTCGGCGGACTACGCGGCGGCTTCGAGTACGCCCGCACCGGCAACCCGACCCGCGCGGCGCTGGAGGCGTCGCTGGCCGCGGTGGAGGAGGCGGCGTTCGGGCGTGCGTTCAGCTCCGGGATGGCCGCCACCGACTGCGCGCTGCGCGCCCTGCTGCGTCCCGGTGACCACGTGGTGATGCCCGACGACGCCTACGGCGGCACCTTCCGTCTCATCGACAAGGTGTTCACCAAGTGGGGGATCGACTACACGGCGGTGTCACTGGCCGACCTCGACGCGGTGCGCGCCGCGATCACGCCGCAGACCAAACTGGTCATGGTCGAAACGCCGACCAATCCGCTGCTGTCCATCGCCGACATCAACGCGATCGCTGCGATCGCCGGGGCATCGAACATAAAGGTATTGGTGGACAACACCTTTGCCTCGCCGGCTCTGCAGCAGCCGCTGCTGCTCGGCGCAGACATCGTGCTGCACTCGACGACGAAGTACATCGGCGGGCACTCCGACGTCATCGGTGGCGCGCTGCTGACCAACGACGGCGAACTCGACGAGGCGTTCGGGTTCCTGCAGAACGGGGCGGGTGCGGTGCCGGGTCCGTTCGACGCCTATCTGACCATGCGGGGGCTCAAGACGCTGGTGCTGCGCATGCAGCGGCACAGCGACAATGCCGCGCTGGTCGCCGAGTTCCTGGAGAACCATCCCGCGATCGAAACGGTGCTGTACCCCGGACTGTCCGAGCCACCCCGGCCACGAAGTGGCCGCCAAGCAGATGAGCGCGTTCGGCGGCATGGTGTCGGTGCGGCTGCGGGGTGGCATTGACGCCGCACGCGACTTCTGCTCGCGGACAGAGGTTTTCATTCTCGCGGAGTCACTGGGCGGCGTGGAGTCGCTGATCGAGCATCCGGGCGCGATGACGCACGCGTCGACCGCGGGCTCGCAACTCGAGGTGCCCGACGACCTGGTCCGGCTTTCGGTGGGCATCGAGGATGCCGCGGACCTGCTCGCCGACTTGGAGCAGGCGCTACGTTAGCGCGGGCCGCATCGCCGACGCGGTGACCGCGAGGTTCATCTCGGGCAGCGCCGTTTCGTATTCGTCAACCCAACTGCCGCTGGCGATTTCGCCTGCCCGCATGTGCACCCATCGCCAGCCGCGGTCGTTCAGGCTGATCAGCGCCCCGAGCCCGTCCACGGCGTGCAGGAGCGAGACGATCGCCGCCGTCGACGGCGTCGGCGGCTGTCGGTCGAACAGCGCCGACAACAGCGCCGCACGGGCCTGCGTCACCCGCTCACGATTCGTCACCGGCCACGCGTAGGGATGGTGCAATCGCTTGCTCTGCAACCGAACACGCCGGATCTGACCGGTGTGCTCGAGGTGCTGGGCGATGTTCTCCTGGATATGCCGACGCAGCTTGGACACCGCGGCAGTCGGGGCTCAGCGGCCGGCGCGCCAGCAGTGCGAACGCCGGGTCCATGATGGGGTCCAGCGGCATCGGCCCGGCCAGCGCCACCAGCCGGCCGGGCCGAACGGGTTCACCGTTCATCGTGGGCCGGACGCGGCACAGCAGCGCCAGGTCCAGCAGCACCGCCGCCGACAGCACCCGCTCACGTCGTGACCGGTCCAGGCCGGGCTGTGCGGTCAGCGTTGTCCAACAGCAGGAGAAACAGGTCCTCGGCGATTTGCGCCATGAGCCTGGACTGTAACGCGCCGGCGCCGGGACGGTTGCGTCAGGAGTGGTAGGGCTCGGCCTTCTTCAGGGTCACCTCGATGACGTTGCCGTTGGGCACGGTGAAGCTGCGCTTCTCGCCGACCTTCGCGTCGATCAGCGCCGCGCCCAGCGGCGAGTGCGGCGAGTACACCTCGAGCTTGCCGTCGCTCACGCCCTCCTGCCGGGTGGCGATCAGGAACGTCTCTTCGGTCTTGTCGTTTTCATAGACGACCGTGACGACCGAGCCGGGCAGCGCGACGCCGGACTGCTTAGGTGCCTCGCCGACCTTGGCGTTGTTCAGCAGCTCCTGCAGCTGGCGAATGCGGGCTTCCTCTTGGCCCTGCTCCTCCCGCGCGGCGTGATAGCCGCCGTTCTCCCGCAGGTCGCCTTCCTCGCGGCGGTCGTTGATCTCCGCGGCGATGATCGGCCGGTGGGCGATGAGCTGGTCTAGCTCCGCCTTCAGCCGGTCGTATGCTTCCTGGGTCAGCCAGTTGACCTGGGTGTCGGTCATGTCGTCGCGCTCCTGTCTCCGTCTTCGCGCTTTCCGCGTGAGAAGTCCATGTCTCTTCTGCTGGGAGCTTCGTATGTATTGCCACATTGGCCAGCGCCTAATCAGCGCGCCAAAAGCAGCAATACACGGTCCCAGCGGGAACCGTGTATCGGCCCATGCTACCACCGCCGCGTCAGCGTCTTTTCACGTATTCGCTGTTCGCCGTTTGTTGCATCGCCGGCCTGACGTCGGTATCAGGACGCCACCAGGTAGGTGCGGCACGTCCGTCCCGCACCCGTAAACATCGCCGGCAACGGGCCGCCGGGTGGACTTGACTGACGGTGGTCACCGTCACGGTGTCCTGCGACGATGGCGGCACCAGCACTTCCCGGCGGCCGGTTTCGCTGCCGTCGATGGCCGCGCCCGCACGATGCACACCACCGGGCGCGACGGGTCGGCGCGGGTGACCTTGATCGTGACCGACAACGTCTCGTCGTCGACCAGCTGGTATCCGCCGAGTTCGCCCTGCACATCGCCACTGCCCAGCCGCTGTGACGCCACGATCGCGACCGCCACCCCGGCCAGCAGGACCAGCACCGTCAGGCCGATCGCCAACCAGCGACGCGACCCGCGCGACAGGCGCTGCCGCCCGTAGCGGGCGGCGGGACGATCAATCATCACCGGTTTTGGGTGCCCCATCGGTCGGATACATCTACTAGGACTGGAACTATAGGGCTACGAAATCGGTTGGAACGTGTCGACATGATGAGGGACCAGTTGAAGCAACTGCGGTTGATGGCGGTGCACGCCCACCCGGACGACGAGTCCAGCAAGGGTGCCGCCACCACGGCCCGGTACGCCGCCGAGGGTGCCCGGGTGATGGTGGTGACGCCTGACCGGTGGCGAGCGCGGCGACATCCTCAACCCGGCGATGGACCTGCCCGAGGTGCACGGACGCATCCACGAGATCCGGCGCGACGAGATGCGC
The DNA here is from genome assembly GCA_963713225.1 of uncultured Actinomycetota bacterium. Lineage (GTDB taxonomy): Bacteria > Actinomycetota > Actinomycetes > Mycobacteriales > Mycobacteriaceae > Mycobacterium. The sequence continues at coordinate 296,844 of CAVQLB010000015.1, forward strand.
AAGGCCGCCGAGATCCTCGGCGTCGAGCATCACTGGCTGGGCTTCGTCGACTCGGGGCTGCCCGAGGGCGACCCGCCGCCGCCGCTGCCCGAGGGCTGCTTCGCGCTGGTACCGCTCGAGGCGCCGACCGAGGCGCTGGTGCAGGTGATCCGCGAGTTCAAGCCGCACGTGATGACCACCTATGACGAGAACGGCGGCTATCCGCACCCCGACCACATCCGCTGCCACCAGGTGTCGGTGGCCGCATACGAGGCCGCCGCCGACTACCGGCTCTACCCCGACGCCGGGGAGCCGTGGAGCGTCACGAAGCTGTACTACAACCACGGCTTCCTGCGGCAGCGCATGCAGCTGCTCCAGGAGGAGTTCGCCAAGCACGGCCAGAAGGGGCCGTTCGAGAAATGGCTCAAGCACTGGGATCCGGAGCTCGACGTATTCGCCGGCCGGGTGACGACCCGCGTCGAGTGCTCGGAGTACTTCTCCCAACGCGACGATGCGCTGCGCGCCCACGCCACCCAGATCGACCCGAAGCGGCGACTTCTTCGCCGCGCCCATCGAATGGCAGCAACGGCTATGGCCCACAGAGGAATTCGAGCTGGCGCGGTCCCGGGTGCCGGTCAGTCTGCCGGAGACCGACCTGTTCGCCGGTATCGAGCCCGGCGATGACTGACAGCCTGGTGATGATCGTCGGCCTGCTGGCCGACGAGGCGCCGCGCGACACCGGACCGGATTTCGGCAAGGCGAGCCCGTTCGGCCTGTTGATCGTGGTGCTGCTGCTGATCGGCGACGTTCCTGCTGGTCCGGTCGATGAACCGGCATCTCAAGCGGCTGCCGGAGTCGTTCGACCGCGACAACCCCGAGCCGGACCAGGCCGACGACGACGGCACGGTCGCTGGAGCCCGACGACCGAACCGCCAAGCGCGACCCGACGTGAGTTCGCCCGGCGAACACGCTCGTCGGGGCCACCAGCCCGTATCTGCGCCAGCACGCCGACAACCCGGTGCACTGGCGGCAGTGGACGCCCGATGCGCTGGCCGAGGCCGCGGAGCGCGACGTGCCGATCCTGCTGTCGATCGGTTACGCCGCCTGCCACTGGTGCCATGTGATGGCCCACGAGTCCTTCGAGGACGACGAGGTCGCGGCCGCGATGAACGCCGGCTTCGTGTGCATCAAGGTGGACCGCGAGGAGCGGCCGGACCTCGATGCCGTCTACATGAACGCCACCGTCGCGCTGACCGGGCAGGGCGGCTGGCCGATGACCTGTTTCCTCACGCCCGACGGCCGGCCGTTCTTCTGCGGCACCTACTACCCGAAGCCCAACTTCCTGCAGCTGCTCGCCGCCGTCACCGACACCTGGCGAGCCGACGCGACGAGGTCGAGCAGGCCTCCGACCAGATCATCGGCGAGCTGCGGTCGATGGCCTCCGGGCTACCCGGCGGTGGGCCCGAGGTGACACCCGAGCTGTGCGACCACGCGGTCGCGGGCGGTGCTGCGCGACGAGGACACCGCCCGCGGCGGGTTCGGCGGCGCGCCGAAGTTTCCGCCGTCGGCGCTGCTGGAGGCACTGCTGCGCAGCCACGAACGCACCGGTGACCCGGCGGCGCTGGCCGCCGTCGAACGCACCGGCACCGCGATGGCCCGCGGCGGCATCTACGACCAGCTCGCGGGCGGATTCGCCCGGTACAGCGTCGACGCCTCTTGGGTGGTGCCGCACTTCGAGAAGATGCTCTACGACAACGGGCTGCTGTTGCGGGTGTACGCGCACTGGGCGCGACGCACCGGAAACCCGTTGGCGCGCAAGGTCACCGACGAGACCGCCCGGTTCATGATCGACGAGCTGGGCGCCGACGGCATGTTCATCTCCTCACTGGACGCCGACACGGACGGCGAGGAGGGCTTGACGTACGTCTGGACGCCCGCGCAGCTGACCGAGGTGCTCGGCGAGGACGACGGCCGCTGGGCCGCAGAGGCTTTCGGTGTCACGGAGGCGGGCACCTTCGAGCACGGCAGCTCGGTGCTGCAATCCCCTGCCGCAGTGCGAAGTACCCCCAGCCCGCCGATCCCGACGACCCCGAACGGTTCGACCGGGTCCGCACTGCGCTGTTGGCCGCCAGGTCGACCCGGCCGCAGCCGGGCCGCGACGCCAAGGTCGTCACCGCATGGAACGGGTGGGCGATCACGGCGCTGGCCGAGGCGGGCGTTGCCCTCGATAATCCTGAATTCCTCGACGCCGCAAGCCGATGCGCGCGGGGCAATGCTCGACCTGCACATCGTCGACGGCCGGCTGCGGCGCGCCAGCCTGGGCGGTCGCGTCGGCGACAGCGCCGCGATCCTCGAGGACCACGCGACGCTGGCCACCGGGCTGCTCACGCTGTACCAGATCAGCGGCGAAGCGCGATGGCTGGACGCCGCCACCGGGCTGCTCGACATCGCGCTGGAACACTTCGCCGACCCCGAGCGTCCAGGCCGGTGGTTCGACACCGCCGACGACGCCGAACAGCTGTTGGTGCGGCCCGCCGACCCGCTGGACGGCGCGACACCGTCGGGGGCATCGTCGGTAGCCGAGGCCCTGCTCACCGCCGCACACCTGGTGGCGGCGCCGCATTCCGACCGGTACGCGTCGGCGGCCGCGGAGGCGTTGTCGACGGCGACGCCGGTGCTGGCCAAGCTGCCGCGCTCGGGCGGACATTGGCTGGCCGTCGCAGAGGCGGCCGTGCGCGGCCCGATCCAGATCGCGGTCGCCACTGACGGTCCCGACTCGGCCCTGCTCGACGCCGCCCGCACGCTGGCGCCGGGAGGTGCCGTCGTCGTCGGTGGCGCAGCGAACTCATCGGAGCTGCTCATCGACCGCGACCGGATCGAGGGCGCCGACGCCGCCTACGTCTGCCGCGGCCGGGTGTGCGATCTGCCGGTCGTCACCACCGAGGGACTTGCCGCCGCGTTGGCCGCGCCCGTGTAGCCTTCGGCGCATGTCGACGCCCGAAGACAACGCCAAGACCGTCAAGCGATACCTCGAGCTCGCAGGGGAAGGTCGCACCGACGACATCGTCGGGCTGTACGCCCAGGACGGCACTGTCGAGGATCCGGTCGGTGGCGAGGTGCACATCGGGCACGAGGCGATCCGTGGCTTCTACAGCGCGCTCGCGGACGTGAACGCCGAACCTGAAATGTTCTCGCTGCGCGCCCTCGGCAATGAGGCGGCGTGGTACTGGGCGCTCAAGGTCGACGTCGGCGGCAACCGGATGCAAATCGAGATCATCAGCACGATGACGTTCAACGACGACGGCAAGGTCGCGTCGATGAAGGCCTACTGGACGCCGGAGAACATCAAGCCGCTCTGAGTGATTTCGGCGTGGCTGGTTGCGCGAGGCGCAACTGCGCACGCCGAAATCGCTACGAGAAGACGGCGAACCACATCGCGATGTAATGGCAGATCGCCGCCACCGCCGTGCAGGCGTGGAAGAACTCGTGGTGCCCGAACGTCGCGGGCCAAGGATTGGGCCACTTCAGGCCATACAGCACACCGCCGATGCTGTAGAGCGCGCCACCGACGATCAGCAGGACCAGGGCCGCGACGCCCGCCCCGTCGAGGATCGGCCCGACGAACCACACCGCGACCCAGCCGAGCAGTAGGTAGAGCGGCACGCCCACCCAGCGCGGCGCCGACGGCCAGAACATCTTGAGCAGCACACCCGCGAGCGCGCCGCTCCAGACGATCCAGAACAGCACCCAGCCCTTTTCCGACGGCAACGCCAGCAGGGCGAACGGCGTGTAGCTGCCGGCGATGAACACGAAGATCATCGAGTGGTCGGCACGCTTCATCCACTTGCGTACCGTGTCCGATTTCCAGTTCACCCGGTGGTAAGCGCCACTGACCGCGAACATGGCCACGATCGTCAGCGTGTAGATCAGCGTCGCAAGCCCGGCCCGTGTCCCCACCATCGCCCAGGACACCGACACCAGCGTCGCCCCGCAGATGAAGGCGACCACAGCCGAGTAGACGTGGATCCAACCGCGGGCACTCGGCTTGTCGATGGCATGCGCGACACGGTCGACGACCGCCTCGGGAAAGTCTTCGGCGCCCTCGCCGCGAGAGTGTCTGCGGTCCGGTTCCTCGGTGTCGATTGAGGCAGTCATGTCACCTCCATTGCCAGCTCGGTGTTTCTCGAGCGCCACAGTAGTCTGGATCCTCGTGGAGATCATTCCCGCTCGTCTCAAAGAGCCTATGTACCGGCTTTATGAGATGCGGCTGCGGCAGGGTCTCGCCGCCTCGAAATCCGAACTGCCGCGGCATATCGCGGTGTTGTGTGACGGCAACCGGCGCTGGGCCCGTGATGCTGGTCACGATGACGTGAGTTACGGCTACCGGGCGGGCGCGGCGAAGATCGCCGAGATGCTGCGCTGGTGCCAGGAGGCGGGCATCGAGATGGCCACCGTCTACCTGCTTTCGACCGAGAACCTGCAGCGCGACACCGACGAACTGTCCTCGCTGATCGAGATCATCACCGACGTGGTGGAGGAGATCTGCGCGCCGGCGAACCGGTGGAGTGTGCGAACGGTCGGTGACCTGGAGCTGCTCGGCGACGAGCCGGCCCGGCGGCTGCGCGATGCCGTCGAGTCGACCAACGGACACGGCGATTTCCACGTCAACGTCGCCGTCGGCTACGGCGGACGGCAGGAGATCGTCGACGCCGTGCGGGCGCTGCTCGGCAAGGAAATCGCCAACGGTGCGATGGCCGACCAGCTGATCGAGGCCGTCACCGCCGACGCGATCTCGGAGAACCTGTACACCTCCGGCCAGCCCGACCCCGATCTGGTCATCCGCACGTCGGGGGAGCAGCGGCTGTCTGGCTTCCTGCTGTGGCAGAGCGCGTACTCGGAGATGTGGTTCACGGAGGCCTACTGGCCCGAGTTCCGGCGGGTGGACTTCCTGCGCGCGCTACGTGATTACACCGCGCGGCACCGCCGCTACGGTCGCTGAGCTCAAGCCGTCTGCCACACTTGAGTCATGGCTGCGCTGTCGGCGCTGGTGTTCTCGCTCAGCTGGTGGTTGGGCCTCTACCTGTTGGCCCGTGACCCGCGTAAGCCGGTGCTGGTGCTGGCCGCCGTCGGTCTGACGAGCTTCGCGGTGGTGGTGGCGCTCGATGCAGTCCGGGTCGTCAGCGGTCTACATCTGCTCAGCAGCATCGAGGTCTATCTGGGCGTGGTCCCTGGAATCGCCTGGTTCGCAGTCCTCCTCGAGCTTTCCCGCCCGTCCGACACGTGGCGCAGCCGCGCCGGGGAGATCGCTCTCATCGCCACCGTGGCCGCGCTGGCGTTCTTCGGCGCAGCCATGGCAGGCAACGTCGATGGGCCCGTGCGGCTGGGCCATTGGGTGATGTTCGCCGTCATCTCGTTGTCCTCGCTCGGTGCGATGCTGCGGGCGGTGTTCGGACCGTGGCAGCCGAGGCCGGTGGTGGGCTACGTCGTGGTCGCGACGCTGTTCTTCGCACTCGGCAACGCGATCCTGGTCATCCCGCTCGGGTTGGTGCCCAGTTGGCTTGCCTTGGCGTCGACGGGGTTCGACATCGTGCTGCTCGGTGTCGCGGTTGCGATGTGGGACGCGTTCGACGAGGGTCAGGCGCTGCGTGGCGACATGTTGCGATCATTCGTCGCCACCGGTGTCGTGGTGGTGCTTTTCGGTGGGCAGGCACTGATCGGTATGGCCGTGACCGGGGAGCGGACGGCGCTCACGGTGCTGCTGTTCACCAGCATCGCGATCGCGGTCTCGATCAACGTGCTGGCCGATCCGCTGGCCGGAATTCTCGACCGGCTGGCGTTCTCCCGGTCGCCCGGCCTTCGCGCCGATCGCGCGACGCTGCGCCGCGCCGAGTCCGCCCTGCCGCTACGGTCGGCCAGCCCGCTGGCCAACATCGACGACGAAGCCTTCGCCCGGCTGACGCGACGCGCCCTCGGCCACTATGGCGACCTCTCCAAGCTGGTGGCCAGTCCGCTGACCGCGCTACCGACCATCGACGAACGGCTGGCCGCCCGCGGCGCGCCCGACCAGCCGTTGGAGCGGGCCAACGAGCTCAAGGCCCTGCTGGCCGATCGCATCGCCCGGCTCAAACCACGCGATGGCGGCGACTTCGGCACCACCGAGCAGTGGCGCTACTACAACGCGCTGTATTTCCCCTACGTCGTCGGCGTGCGGGCGTACGCACAGAACGCGACGGCCGCCGGCCTCGATCCGGTCGCGCGCCAGGCCTGGCAGTGGTTGGTCACCGAGGTGCCGCAGCGGTCGCTGCACAACTGGCAGAACGCCGCCGCCCGGCTGATCGCGGCGGATCTGCGCGGCAACCTGGTCGCCGCGCAAGACCGATAAAATCGCTCTGAGCTGCGGTTGGCAGTAGTTGGCAGCGTCTGGCCTCGATCTGGCAGTGGCTTCTGCGCAGCATCGGTGTCATGACCGCACTCACCACCCGGCCCGTCCGGGAAAGCACTGACTCGCTACTGCGTTTCGCGTTGCGTGCCGACGCCACCTTGTGCGCGGCGCTCGGTCTCTTCGTCGCGATGGCCGCCGACCCACTGTCGCGGCTGTCCGGTCTGTCCGCCACGTCCGAATGGATCGCTGGCGCGGCGCTCGTCGGCTACGGCGTGGCGCTCTACGCCGCCGCGCGCGTACCGGATGTCAGGCGTGTCGGTGTCGGCGTGCTCGTCGGCAACATCGCGTTCGCCGTCCTTGTCGCCGTCGTCCTGACCGCGGGCTGGCTGCCGCTGACCGCCCTCGGCGTGGCATCGACGATCGCGTTCACCGTCGTCACGCTCGTCTTCGCATACGCCCAGTACCTCGGGGTGCGCCGGCTGGCGTGACCCCCACATGGCTGGTCCGGAGTTGGCGTCGCGCACGCGAGGAGAGACAACCAACCGTGCAGAGGTTGCGCCGTCGACTCCGGCACCGGTCGCCCGGTAACCCTCGAAGAAAGGAATTTTCATGACCGCCATCACCACCCCCCGCCTCAAGGGGTCGAGCGATTCATTGCTGCGCTTCGCCCTGCGGGCCGACGCGACCGCCAGCGGGCTCATGGGTATTGCCGGTATTCCCCTCGCAGGCTGGCTGGCAGAGATATCGGGTACTCCCGTCGCGTTCGAGTACGCCGTGAGCGCATTCTTCATCGCCTTCGCGGTGGGCGTTTTCGCACTCGCTGCGCGGCCATCGGTGAAGCAGACCGGCATCGTGATCGCCGCAGGCAATGTCCTGTACGCGGTCGCAAGCGTCGTCTTCGTTCTCGCCGACGTCTTCCCGTTGACCACCGTGGGTGTGGTACTCACGCTCGCAACCGGCGTCTACACACTGGTCATGGCCGAACTTCAGTACCAGGGCGTGCGACGCATCAAGGCGTAAACCGTTGCCGCCCAGGCCCGCTCGGTGATCCCGGGCGGGCTTCGGTCTGCTCAGAGCTTGCGGAGGCGCAGCCGGTTGATGGAGTGGTCGGCGTCCTTGCGCAGCACCAACGTGGCCCGCGGGCGCGTCGGCAGGATGTTCTCGATCAGGTTGGGGCGGTTGATGGACTGCCAGATATCGCTGGCCGCGAAGACCGCCTGATCGTCGGTCAGGGTCGAGTAGTGGTGGAAGTGCGAGGCCGGGTCGGCGAAGGCTCCCGCCCGCATGGACAGGAACCGCGAGATGTACCAGCCCTCGATGTCCTCGATGCGGGCGTCGACGTAGACCGAGAAGTCGAACAGGTCCGAAACCATCAGCGCCGGGCCGGTCTGCAGCACGTTGAGTCCCTCGAGGATCAGGATGTCCGGGTGCCGGATGATCTGTTTCTCGCCGGGGACGATGTCGTACAACAGGTGCGAATACACTGGCGCGCAAGCGTAATCGGAGCCTGACTTCACCGCGGTGACGAATCGCATCAGCGCCCTGCGGTCGTAGCTTTCGGGGAAACCCTTACGGTGCATCAGGTTTCGGCGGTTGAGTTCGTGGTTCGGATACAGGAACCCGTCCGTGGTCACGAGGTCGACGCGGGGATGGTGTTCCCAGCGCGCCAAGAGTGCCTGCAGCACGCGGGCGGTGGTCGACTTGCCCACCGCCACGCTGCCTGCGACGCCGATGATGAACGGCACCGGCCGGTCGGGGTTCTGCTGGGGCTCGCCGAGGAACTCTGCGGTGGTTGCGAAGAGCCGCTGCCGGGCAGCGACCTGCAGGTGGATCAACCGGGCCAGGGGGAGGTAGACCTCTTCGACCTCGAGCAGGTCGATCTTCTCGCCGAGACCGCGCAGCTTGACCAGCTCTTCCTCGGCCAGCTTCAACGGCGTCGACATTCGAAGCGCGCGCCACTGACTCCGGTCGAACTCCACGTAGGGGCTCGGCTCGCTCAGCCGCGGCATGGTGTCAGTCTTGCAGTTAGCGTGGTCGTCATGGACTCCGGCACCCTCATCCGCGAATATCTGCTGCTCGGCCTGCGGTTCGATCGGATCGAGGAAGGCTACGTCGACTCCTTCACAGGTGACCCCACACTGCGGGAGGGCGTCGCTGCCGAACCGGCGCCCGACCCCGCCGACCTGGCTCGGCAGGCCGACCGACTGTTGGCCGAGCTGCGGAACGTGCCGCGCACCAACGGGTCGGCGGGTTTCGACGACGCGCGCGCCGACTACATCGGCGCACATCTGCGCGCGCTGGCTTGTGCCGGAAGAAAATTCGCGGGTGAGTCCGTCGGCTTCGTCGAGGAGGTCGAAGCCTATTTCGACGTGCAGATCACCAAGGGGGATCCCGACCGGTACCGAGAAGCGCACGCCCGTCTGGACGAAGCGCTGGGTGGGACGGGTCCGCTGGGCGAGCGGATGCAGGCCTATCGCGCCGCCGAGGAGATTCCACCCGAGCGGCTCGAAGAGGGCATCCACGCCTTCTCCAGCGCGCTGCGCGACCGGGTGCGGGCAGAGTTTCCGCTACCCGACAGCGAGACCATCACCTACGAGGTCGTCAGCGACAAGCCGTGGTCGGGATTCAACTACTACCTCGGCGACTACCGGTCGACCGTCGCGGTGAACGCCGATCTGCGCCAGCAGATGTCCAACCTGCCGAGGCTGGTCGCCCACGAGTCCTATCCGGGCCACCACACCGAGCACTGCCGCAAGGAGGCGGGCCTGGTGGCCAGGCACGGGCAGAGGGAGCAGACGCTGTTTCTGGTCAACACCCCGCAATGCCTGATGGCCGAGGGGCTGGCCGACCTCGCGCTCTACGTCGCGATCGGTCCGAAATGGGGCGGCTGGGCCAGCGAGATCTACGCCGATCTCGGGCTTCGGTTCGACGGCGAACGAGCCGAGGCGGTATCGGAGGCGGCCACCGCGCTGGCCGATGTCCGGCAGGACGCCGCGCTGATGCTGCACGACGAGCATCGCGACGTCGACGACGTGGTCGCGTTTCTGCGGCGCTGGCTGCTGGTCACCGATGAGCGGGCCAGGCAGACGCTGCGGTTTCTGTCCTCGCCGCTGTGGCGGGCCTACACCAGCACCTACGTCGAGGGGTACCGGCTGCTGCGCAGTTGGTTGGACGGGCGTCCGGCCGACGTCAGTCTCTCCGAGCGGTTTGGCAGGCTGCTGGATGAGCCGCTGATCCCGTCGACCCTGCGTGCCGCCTGAGGATTACCCTGAACGCATGACTGCAGACTCGACCGTGACCACGTCCGCCGCGCCCGGCGCCGAGTACGCCGACACCGCCAGCACCGCCTACCGGGACATCCTGCAGATCATCGAATCGGTTGAGCCGCGCATCGCCGCCGCGACGCGCAAAGAGCTTGCCGACCAACGAGATTCGCTCAAGCTGATCGCCAGCGAGAACTACGCCTCGCCCGCGGTGCTGCTCACCATGGGCACCTGGCTGTCCGACAAGTACGCGGAGGGCACCATCGGGCACCGGTTCTACGCCGGCTGCCAGAACGTCGACACCGTCGAGACAGTGGCCGCCGAGCACGCCGAGCAGCTGTTCGGTTCGCCGCATGCCTACGTCCAACCTCATTCCGGCATCGACGCCAACCTCGTTGCCTACTGGGCCATCCTGGCCACCCGGGTCGAGGCGCCCGGCCTGGCCGAGGCGGGTGCCAAGCACGTCAACGACCTGTCCGAGGCCGACTGGGAGAAGCTGCGCGGCAAGCTCGGCAACCAGCGGCTGATGGGTATGTCGCTGGATGCGGGCGGCCACCTCACCCATGGCTTCCGCCCGAACATCAGCGGGAAGATGTTCCACCAGCGCAGCTACGGCACCGACCCCGAGACCGGGCTGCTCGACTACGACGCGCTTGCGCAGGCCGCACGTGAGTTCAAGCCGCTGGTCCTGGTCGGCGGGTACTCCGCCTACCCGCGGCGGGTCAACTTCGCGAAGCTGCGTGAGATCGCCGACGATGTCGGTGCGACGCTGATGGTGGACATGGCCCATTTCGCGGGTCTGGTGGCGGGCAAGGTGTTCACCGGCGACGAGGACCCGGTGCCGCACGCCCATGTCACCACGACCACCACGCACAAGTCGTTGCGCGGGCCGCGCGGCGGACTGGTGCTGGCTACGCCCGAATACGCCGACGCCGTCGACAAGGGCTGCCCGATGGTGCTCGGTGGTCCGCTGTCGCATGTGATGGCCGCCAAGGCCGTCGCGCTTGCCGAAGCGCGCCAGCCCGCGTTCCAGACCTATGCGCAGCGGGTCGCCGACAACGCCAAGGCGTTGGCCGACGGGTTCCTGAGGCGCGGTGCGCGGCTGGTCACCGGCGGCACCGACAACCACATCGTGCTTCTCGACGTGACATCGTTCGGGCTGACCGGACGTCAGGCGGAATCGGCCCTGCTCGACTCCGGCGTCGTCACCAACCGAAACTCGATCCCGGCCGACCCAAACGGCGCCTGGTACTCCAGCGGCATCCGGTTCGGCACCCCGGCGCTGACCACCCGCGGCTTCGGGCCCGCCGAATTCGACCGGGTATCCGAGTTGGTCGTCGAGGTGCTGACCAACACATCACCGGAGGGCAGTTCGAAGGCCAAGTACAAGCTGGTCGACGCCACCGCGGATTGGGTGCACGCCGCTGCCGCCGAACTGCTGGACGCCAACCCGCTGTATCCCGGCCTGACGTTGTAGTTCGCGACACCCCGCACCCGATTTCAAAAAAGGTGTGAATGTGGGTTACAGTTACTTTTATGGCACAGAAACCTGTTCCTGATGCACTGATCCTGGAGCTCGAGCCGGTGGTGGCGGCGAACATGGCCCGGCATCTGGAGACCGAGGACCTCTGGAACGCGCACGACTTCGTGCCGTTCGACCAGGGCGAGAACTTCGCGTTTCTCGGGGGGCGTGATTGGGACCCGTCCGACGTCACACTGCCCAAGCACATCACCGACGCGCTGGAGATCCTGCTCATCACCAAGGACAACATGTCCGGCTACCACCGCGAGCTGGTCGAGCACTTCATCCTCGAGGAGAAGTTCGGACGTTGGCTCGGGCGTTGGACCGCCGAAGAGCATCTGCACGCAATCGCGCTGCGCGAGTACCTGGTCGTCACGCGCGAGGTCGACCCGACCGCCAACGAGGACGTCCGTGTCGAGCACGTCATGAAGGGCTACCGGGCAGAGAAGTTCTCCCAGATCGAGACGCTGGCGTTCATGGCGTTCTTCGAACGTTCGCATGCGGTGTTCTGCCGCAGTCTGGCCGCGCAGATCGAAGAGCCGGTGCTGCAGGGCCTGGTAGAGCGGATCGCCAAGGACGAGGAACGCCACGAAGAGTTCTTCGCCAACCTGGTCGCGCACTGCCTGGAGTACAGCCGCGAGGAGACCATCGAGGCGATCGCGCAACGTGCCGCGGACCTCAACGTGGTCGGCGGAGACATCGACGCGTACCAGGACAAGATTGCGGCCGTCGCCGACGCGGGCATCTTCGACGAAGCCGCGCTGCGCCAGGTGATCTCCGACCGGATTACCGCGTGGGGTCTGGCCGACGAGCCTCACCTTCGCGCGCTGGTGAACACAGCGTAGACACAGGGTTTCTTCGCACGTTGCTGGGCGGTTAAACCCCGGCGCGCCTGCACGACACGCTTGCCATCTCGGGAGTAGCGTCGTTTGCGATGGCTAGCGACATGCTCTGCTGTTCGGGCGGTACCGATCGACTCGACTCGAGAGGGCCGGCCCCGGCCCTGGTGCCGCAGTGTCCGCCGAGAGGTTCGTGCGGGGCCGCGCGGGCTCGAGGAGCGCTACGTGACCGATTCCTCCACCCGGACCTACGTGCTCGACACGTCCGTACTGCTGTCGGACCCATGGGCCTGTACTCGGTTCGCCGAGCACGAAGTGGTCGTCCCGCTGGTTGTCATCAGCGAACTGGAGGCTAAACGCCATCATCACGAGCTGGGCTGGTTCGCCCGCCAGGCATTGCGATTGTTCGACGATCTCCGCCTCGAGCACGGTCGGCTGGATCAGCCGATTCCCGTTGGCGCCCAAGGCGGAACACTGCACGTCGAACTCAACCACAGCGACCCGACCGTGCTGCCCGCGGGCTTTCGGACCGACAGTAACGATTCGCGAATACTGACCTGCGCGGCCAATCTCGCCGCCGAAGGCAAGCACGTCACCTTAGTCAGCAAGGACATTCCGCTGCGCGTCAAGGCCGGCGCGGTGGGGCTGGCGGCCGACGAGTACCACGCCCAGGACGTCATCACCTCGGGCTGGACCGGTATGGACGAGATCGACGTGTCAGCCGAGGTGATCGACGCGCTGTTCGCCGAGGGTGAGATCGATTTGGAGGAGGCACGGGAACTGCCGTGCCACACCGGAATCCGGCTGCTCGGTGGGACCTCGCACGCGCTCGGCCGGGTCAATCCCGACAAACGCGTTCAGCTGGTCCGCGGTGATCGCGAGGTTTTCGGTTTGCGGGGTCGCTCCGCCGAGCAACGGGTGGCGCTGGATCTGCTTCTCGACGAGTCCGTCGGCATCGTGTCGCTGGGCGGCAAGGCCGGCACCGGCAAGTCCGCGCTGGCGCTGTGTGCCGGACTGGAGGCGGTGCTGGAACGGCGCACGCAACGCAAGGTCGTCGTCTTCCGGCCGCTGTACGCGGTCGGCGGGCAGGAACTCGGCTATCTGCCCGGTAGCGAGAGCGAGAAGATGGGGCCGTGGGCGCAGGCCGTCTTCGACACCCTCGAAGGGCTGGCCAGCCCCGCCGTGCTCGAAGAGGTGCTGTCGCGCGGCATGCTCGAGGTGCTGCCGCTCACTCACATCCGCGGGCGTTCACTGCACGACTCGTTCGTGATCGTCGACGAGGCACAGTCGCTGGAACGCAACGTATTGCTGACCGTGCTGTCCCGGCTGGGCGCCGGGTCGCGGGTGGTGCTCACCCACGACGTCGCCCAGCGCGACAATCTGCGCGTCGGCAGGCACGACGGCGTCGCGGCGGTGATCGAGAAGCTCAAGGGCCACCCGCTGTTCGCCCACATCACGCTGTTACGCAGCGAGCGCTCGCCGATCGCCGCACTGGTGACCGAGATGCTGGAGGAAATCAGCCCCGGCGCGCTGCCGTAAGCCTGCGGCTTCGGCGTGGCTGGTTGCGCTCAGCGCAACTGCGCACGCCGAAATCACTCAGTGTGGCCGGTAAGCTGCGGCCGTGCCTAAGCGACGGGACAGCCGGGCCTGGCAGTACGGCCTGATGGTGTTCGGCGTCGTCGCCGCGGTCGCGATCGTCGTGGTCGCATTGCTCACCGGCCATGCCGAGCGCGAGAGCCCCGACGAGGTGGACTGCGCACAGGTCAAGTGCGTGGCGCTGACGTTCGACGACGGCCCTGGGCCCTACACCGACCGGCTGCTGCAGATCCTCAAGGACAACGACGCCGAGGCGACGTTCTTTCTGATCGGCAACAAGGTCGCGGCGAATCCCGAGGGCGCCAAGCGCATCGCGGACGCCGGCATGGAGGTCGCCAGCCACACCTGGGAACACCCCAACATGACCACCATCCCGCCGCAGGACATTCCCGCACAGTTCAGCAGGGCGAACGACGCCATCGAAGCGGCGACCGGGCAGCGCCCCAAGCTGGTTCGTACCGCGGGCGGAGTGGTCAACGACCAGGTGTTGGCGGAGGCCAAGCGCCAGGGCCTGGCCGACATCAACTGGGATGTCATCCCTTTCGACTGGATCAACGACTCCAACATCGCGGCCACGCGCTACATGCTGATGACGCAGATCAAGCCCGGATCAGTCGTGCTGTTCCACGACACCTATTCCAGCACAGTCGATCTGGTGTATCAGTTCATCCCGGTGCTGAAGGCCAACGGCTACCACCTGGTGACCGTCAGCCAGCTGCTCGGACCGCGCGAACCCGGAAGCAGTTACGGCGCCCGCGACAATGGCCCGCCTGTCAACGGCCTTCACGACATCGCCGTCGAAGAGATTCCCGCGCTGCCCAACACGCCGTCGCCGGCGCCGATGCCGAACTTCCCGATCACCGACATTCCCGGCGCCAACTCCGGCGGTCCGAACAACGGCGCCTAGACGTCGCCGTCCTTGACCTTGGCCATCGCCAGCACGTCGAGCCGCTTGTCGAGCTCCTCCTCGGACAGCTTGTCGCCGATGAGCCCGCGGTCGATGACGGTCTGCCGAATGGTCTTGCGCTCCTTGAGCGCTTCCTTGGCGACCTTGGCCGCTTCCTCGTAGCCGATCGCCGAGTTCAGCGGCGTCACGATCGACGGCGACGACTCGGCCAGCTCCCGCAGGTGCTCCTCGTTGGCGACCAAACCGTCGACGCACCGCTCGGCCAGCAGCCTGGAGACGTTCGTCAGGATCTTGAACGACTCCAGCACGTTGCGCGCCATCATGGGGATGTAGACGTTGAGCTCGAATGCGCCGTTGCCGCCACCCCACGCGACCGCGGCGTCGTTACCGATCACCTGCGCGGCCACCTGCGTCACCGCCTCGGGGATCACCGGGTTGACCTTGCCCGGCATGATCGAGCTGCCCGGCTGCAGGTCCGGCAGCTGGATCTCGCCGAGGCCGGTCAGCGGACCGGAGCCCATCCACCGGATGTCGTTGGCGATCTTGGTCAGCGAGACGGCGATCGTGCGCAGCGCACCGGAGGCCTCGACCAATCCGTCACGGGCCGCCTGTGCCTCGAAAGAGTTGACTGCAGGCCGTAATTCGGCCAACCCGGTCTGGGATACCAGGACCTCGACGACCTTCTTGCCGAACCCGTCGGGTGCGTTGAGCCCGGTGCCGACGGCCGTTCCGCCGATGGCCAGTTCCCCCAGCCGCGGCAGCGTGGCCTTCACCCGTTCGATACCCGCCTCGACCTGTCGGGCGTAGCCGCTGAACTCCTGGCCCAGCGTGACCGGAACCGCATCCATCAGATGTGTGCGACCGGACTTCACGACGGTGCGCCACTGCCTGGCCTTCCCGGTCAGCGACTCGTGCAGCACCTCGAGCGCTGGAATCAGATGGCGGACAGCGGCTTCCGTGGCCGCGATGTGCGTCGCGGTCGGAAAGGTGTCGTTGGACGACTGCGACATGTTCACATCGTCGTTGGGGTGCACCGTAACGCCGTTGCGGGCGGCGATGCCGGCGATCACCTCGTTGGTGTTCATGTTCGAGCTTGTGCCCGAGCCGGTTTGGAACACGTCGATCGGGAACTGGTCATCGTGCAGACCGTCGGCGATCTCTCCCGCGGCGGCGATGATCGCGTCGGCCTTCTCCGGGGCCAGCAGCCCGAGGTCCTTGTTCACCTGCGCGCACGCACCCTTGAGCAGGCCGAGTGCCCGGATCTGGGTGCGCTCCAGACCGCGTCCCGAGATCGGGAAGTTCTCCACCGCCCGCTGTGTCTGCGCGCGCCACAACGCGGCGACCGGCACGCGGACCTCGCCCATGGTGTCGTGCTCGATGCGGTACTCGGTCTGATCGGCTTTGGTGTCGACGGCACTGTCGGCCATATGTGGTGTTTCCTCGCTTGTCGTTATCTACGGGAGTGGATGTGCGGCGGTGATGTCCCCGGTGAAGTCGACCGCCGAATATTCGTTGAGCTTCGAAAGCCGGTGGTAGGCCTCGACCATCCGGACAGTTCCGGACTTCGACCGCATCACGATCGACTGGGTGGTGCATCCGCCGCCGTAGTACTGGACGCCCTTGAGCAGGTCGCCGTCGGTGACCCCGGTCGCGCAGAAGAAGACGTTCTCACCGGACACCAGATCTTCTGTGGTGAGTACCTGATCCAGGTCGTAACCGGCATCCAGCGCCTTCTGGCGTTCGGCGTCGTCGGTCGGCGCCAGCTTGGCCTGGATGGCTCCGCCCATGCACCGGATGGCCGCCGCGGCGATGATGCCCTCGGGTGTGCCGCCGATGCCGGCCAGAATGTCGGTGCCCGAGTTGGGTCGACACGTTGAAATCGCACCCGCCACATCGCCATCGGTGATCAGCCGGATCCGGGCGCCGGCCGCACGGACGTCGGCTATCAGCTGTCGGTGCCGGGGCCGGTCGAGGATGCAGACCGTGATATCCGATGCGGTTGCATTGCGAAGCTTGGCCACCCGCGCGATGTTCTCGCCGATCGGTGCGGTGATGTCGATGACATCCGCGGCATCGGGACCGACGGCGATCTTGTCCATGTAGAACACCGCCGAGGGGTCGAACATCGCGAAGCGCTCGGCCACGGCGAGCACCGAGATCGCGTTCGGCATGCCCTTGGCCATCAGGGTGGTGCCGTCGACGGGGTCGACCGCGAAATCGCATTCGGGGCCATCGCCGTTGCCGACCTCTTCGCCGTTGTAGAGCATCGGTGCGTGGTCCTTCTCGCCCTCGCCGATGACCACCACACCGCGCATCGAGACCGAGTTGACCAGCTCACGGATCGCGTCGACAGCCGCGCCGTCGCCACCCTCCTTGTCGCCACGACCGACCCAGCGACCTGCCGCCATCGCGCCCGCTTCGGTCACCCGTACGAGTTCGAGGGCGAGGTTGCGGTCCGGGGCTTCTCGTCTGGACGGCGTCATGGCTGAGATTCTCCCATTAGCAGATCAACCTTGGGGAGCTGGGATACTGGCGGTCGTGACCCCAGAACCGCAGCCCGCTCCCAAACCCGCGAAGCCGCGGTTGTTGCAGGACGGCCGCGATATGTTCTGGTCGATCGCGCCGCTGGTCGCGGCGTGCATCATCCTCGCGGGCGTCCTCGGCATGTGCTCATTCGCACCGAGCGGTCCCGGCCAGGGCCCGGCGCCCAGCTATGACGCCCCTGCCGCGTTGCAGGCCGACGCGGACGCGCTTGCCATCCCCATCCGGCTGCCGGTGCTGCCCGACGGGTGGAACGCCAATTCCGGGAGTCGCGGCGGGATCGACGCAGGCCGGACGGACCCGTCCGGGCAGCAGCTTCGCGCGGTGTCCTCGACCATCGGCTACCTGGCGCCGAGCGGGATGTATCTGGCCTTGACGCAGAGCAATGCCGACGAGGAGCCGTTGATCGGGTCCATCGGCCCTGACCTGGTGCCGACGGGCGCGCAGGATGTCAACGGCGTGCCGTGGGTGGTCTACGAAGGCGGCGACGATGCGGAGCCGGTGTGGACGACCCGGCTGACCGGCCCGGCCGGGCCTGCGCAGATCGCGATCACGGGTGCCGCCGGTACCGACGAGTACCGTACGCTGGCGGCGGCGGTGCAGAAGCAGCCGCCACTGCCCGCGAAGTAGGAGACGCCATGGCCGCGCCGGACCCCAATGTCGCGGGCCAGGCGGCTCCGGAAGCCGATCTGACCGGATGGACCGCCGCGCCATTCAACGCTGCCGGCTTCACCCACGATGTCTATCGCAAGGGCGAGGGACCCGGTGTGGTGTTGATTCCGGAGATGCCGGGCATACATCCCGGTGTGCTGGCCTTGGGTAATCATCTGGTGGACAACGGATTCACCGTCGCCTGCCCGTCTCTGTACGGCACACCGGGCGCACCAGGCGCCCGACCGGGTGCGGTGCCGGTCACGCTGCGCGGTTGTGTGGCAAAGGAATTCGCCGCGTTTGCGACGAACGCCGACCGGCCTGTCGCCCATTACCTCCGCGCGCTGGCCCGCGACCTCAACGAGAAGACGCCGGGGAAGGGCGTCGGGGTGATAGGCGAGTGCTGGAGTGGCGGCTTCGCGCTTGCCGCCGCTGTCGACGACAGCGTGTTGGCCCCGGTGCTGAGCCAACCGTCTCTGCCGATCGGGCTGACGGCCAAGCAGAAAAGCGATCCCGGCCTGTCCGAAGAGGAGTTGAAGATTGTCGAGCAACGGGTCGCCAACGAGGGACTGTGCGCGCTGGGCCTGCGGTTCAGCGAAGACCCGCTGTCGCCGAGCCAACGCTTCAAGACGCTGAAGGACCGACTCGGCGACGCGTTCGAGGTCATCGAGATCAGCTCGAAGAAGGGCAACGAGCACGGATTCGGAAAGTTGGCGCACTCGGTGCTGACCCTGGAGCTCCGCGAGGTGGACGGCCACCCCGCCTATGAGGCACGCAAGCGCGTCGTCGAATTCCTTACTCAGAGGCTGGTTTAGCCGCGGATTCCGCCTCGGGCACCTCGGCATCGGCTTCCGGTTCCGGTGCCTCTGGCTCTGACTGCCGTGCCCTGCGCGTCAACCATCCCAAGCGGCGCTTCTTCTTCGGGGAGCTCTCGTCGTCGTGCAGTTCCATCGGGACGCCCTTGTACACCGCGAGGTAGACGCTGATCGTCGTGACGATGACGATCATCAGCACCGGCCCGATGACGATGCCGAACGCACCGAACATGCCGATTCCGGCGAACACCGACAACAGCATGAGCGCAGAGTCGAGGCGGGCCTCCCGTGGCACCAGGATCGGCCGCAGGAAGTTGTCGATGTTCGTCACCGCAATGAGGTGGAAGAGGATGACGAACACTCCACCGAATACGTTGCCGAACAGGATCATCCCGATGCCGAACGGAATCGTGATGATCCCGCTGCCGAGCGGGATGACGGACAGCGCGCTCAGAAGTATTGCGAAGATGAAGAAGCCGTCGTGGAAGCCCGCGATGTAAATCGAGATCGCTCCCGAGATGCCTTGGCACAGCGCGATGACGAACTGCCCTCTGACCGTGCCTCCGACCATCGCGCCCATCTTGGCGAGGTAGAGATCGGTAACCTCTTCGCCCAGCGGATTGAGCTGGCGAATCAGGTTCTGCACCGCGTCCTTGTTGGTCAGCAGCGAAATAAACACGTAGACAAAGAGGATCGCCGCGGTTATCCCGCCGACGACGCCGCCCGCGGCCCCCTGCAAGATGTGCAGCAGCCATTCTCCGCCCCTCTGGGCGACTGTCGTTATCGCCTTCCGGAGCATCTCAGGTGTGACTGTGACGTCCGCGAATGGCACCCGGGAGAGGAGTTCGTTCACGAATTTCAGCGTCTTGTCGCCGAGCGTGGACAGGTCTGTCCGTTCGACCCACCCGGCGACGCTCTTGACCATTTCCGTGACCTGAACGACTGCAAGCAGTCCGATCAGGCCCAGCGGCACGATGATGCTTGCGAATACGGCCAACAAGGTGAGCGTGGCAGAAGCACCCGTGCCCAATCGCTTCTTGAGCCGGTTGTACAGCGGGCTGAACAGGTAGGCGACCACCGCGGCGACCACGATGAGAATGAAGTAGCGCCGCAGGAAGAAGGCGGCGAACAGGATGGCCAGCACCGTGGCGATCGCCAGCGCACGCTTCTGAGTCAGCGTGAATTCGGTATCCATTGCGGCCACGGGTTTACCGTAGCCAGGTTGTGTCGCCGGCAACCCGATTTGCTCTGGGAATGTCCGGGCGCTACTGCTTCTGGTGAGCCCGCTGGCCTGCGATGAACCGAATCGACATGCGCTGCATCAGTCCCGGCGCCAGCCGGGCGAACACCCACTGGGCGTGTGCGCGGCGCGGTTTGACCAGCAGCGCCTTATTGCGCTCGATGGCCTTCAACGTGTCCCGTGCAAGGCGGTCGGCGTCGTAAGCCGTCTTCACTCCCTGGCCCTCCAGGAAGTAGTCGCGGCCGTTGAATCCGCCGATCGCACCCTTGTCCAGAATCGGGGTCTCGACCGCCGAGGGGCAGACACACAGCACGCCGACCCCGTGCGCCGCGGCTTCCGAACGCAGCGCCAGCGAGAGTCCGACCACCGCGTGTTTGGTCGTCACATAGCTGGTGATCTGTCCGGCCGCGGTCAGCCCGGCCATCGATGCGGTGTTGACGATATGGCCGTGGCCCTGCCGCACCATCTGCGGATATGCGGCAGCGACGCCGTGGACCACGCCGCGGATGTTCACGTCGATGATCGCGTTCCACTGGTCCAGGGTGAGCAGTTCGGTGTCGCCGCCCCACACGATCCCTGCGTTGTTGAACATCAGATCCAGCTGGCCGGCGCGGGCGACGACATCGTCGACCACCGCCTGCACGGCACCGGCGTCGGTGACGTCGAGTCGCGCCCAGCGTCCGCGGTCGCCCAGCGTCGACGCCGTACGCTCGGCGGCGTCGCCGTCGACATCGGTGCACACCACATCCGCGCCTGCACCTGCGAGGGCCCGGCACAACGCCGCCCCGATCCCGGAACCCGCACCGGTGACGATGGCCTGTTTGCCGCTGAAAGTCACTACGCCTCCGCCAGTTTCATCACGTGCCCTAATACATCTGGATAGCGCTTGAGGTGGGCTCCGCCATTGAGGTCGAGCACCTCGCCGGTCAGCCAGGCCGACTTCGGCGAGCACAGGAAGACCACCGCGTCGGCGACTTCCTCGGGCTTGCCTGCGCGTCCCAGGGCGGTGTTCTCGAGGTAATCCTCGACGAGGCCGGGGACGAGGTAGGACCCCTCGGTAAGGGGGGTGTCGACGAAGCCGGGGGAGACCGCGTTGACGCGGATTCCCCGCGGCCCCATTTCCAGCGCCGCTACCTGGGTCAGCATCGACAGGCCGGCCTTGGCCGAGCAGTAGGCGCTCATCCCGACGGCCGCCTGCCGCCCGTTGAGCGAGCTGATCGACACCAGCGAGCCACCTTCGCGCAGCTTCTGGCCCGCGTACTTGGCGACGATGAACGACCCGTTCAGACACACGTCGACGACCGAGCGGAACTCGTCGACCGCGAGATCGGTGATCAGCCCGAGGCTTCCGAAGCCCGCGCAGTTCACCACGACGTCGAGAGGACCGATCTGGTCGAAGAGGCGTTGCACCGAGGACTCGTCGGTGACATCGACCTCGGCCGCGGTGTGCGGGTCACCCAGCTCGGTCGCCCGGCCGCGCGCGCCGTCGCCGTTGCGGTCGGCAACCGTGACGCGGCACCCGTCGGCGGCCAGGGCGCGTGCGGTCGCCCAACCGATCCCGGACGCCCCGCCGATGACGACGGCGATCCGCTCGTTACTGTTGCTCATCGAAGTCTCCTTTGGCCGGAAACCTCGCTATGTCGCGGTTTCGGCTGCTGCCTGTTGCTGAGCAGGAGGATGCCTTGTTGGCGCACTGCCGCGATGCGCGGTTTGTGTGGAATTTGGCGGTGGAGCAGCAGCAGTATTGGCAGCCGGGGCGCAAGGCTCCCGGCTACGTCGAGCAGGCCGCGCAGTTGACCGAGGTCCGCGCCGAGTACGGGTGGCTTGGTGCCGGGAGTCAGACGGTGCAGCAGCAGGCGCTGCGGGATTTTGCACAGGCCATGCAGTACTTTTTCGCCGGTACGCACCGTCGCCCGACGTGGCGTAAGGCCGGTGTGCATGAGGGGTTTCGGCAGGTCGCGGTGAAACCGCGTCATGTCCTGCGGCTCAACCGCCGTTTCGGTCGGGTGTGGGTGCCCAAGGTGGGGTGGGTGCGGTTCCGGCTGTCGCGGCCGGTGCCTGCGGGTGTCAAGTCTTACCGGGTTACCCGTGATCGGGCTGGCCGCTGGCATATCGCGTTCGCCCACGTCCCTGACCCGGTTGCCGGTCCGGGTGACCGCAGCGTGGTCGGTATCGACCGCGGGGTCGCCGTGGCGGCGGCGCTGTCGACCGGGGAAATGCTGCACGCACCCGGTCTGACTCCAGGTGAGGCCAAGCGGTTGACGGTGCTGCAGCAGCGACTCGCCCGGGCCAACCGAGGCTCCAACCGGCGCGCCCGAACGAGAACCGCGATTGCGAAACTCAAGGCACGTGAGGTCGATCGGCGCAAGGACTGGGTCGAGAAGGCCACCACTGACATTGCGCGCCGCTTCGACACGATCAGGATCGAAGCCCTCGAACAGCCCGGTGTTCGCGTTGCTCAGAAGCGCGGACTGAATCGGGCGATCAGGCGCAGTGGTTGGGGGCTTTTCGCTGCGCGTTTGCAGCACAAGGCTTACGGCCGGGTCGAGCAGATCCCGGCCGCCTATACGTCGCAACGATGCTCGGTGTGTGGGCACGTCGCGCCCGGGAACCGTAAGAGCCAAGCGGTTTTCGAGTGCGAAGCCTGCACTGCTGGACGGTGCAACGCCGACGTCAACGCTGCACGCAACATCGCCGCCGGACGGGCGGTGACCGCACGGGGAGACCTCGCCGATAGGCGGTCTGCGAACCGTGAACCTCAACTCCGTACTCCTGCCGCCTAAGTCGATGGGATGGGGTTGGAATCCCCGGACGTCAGTCCAGGGAGGACGTCAACCAGTTGGCCTTTCGACGGCGATGGAACGCGTTCAAACTCCCATTCGCGGGCCGAAAGTGCAAGGGCCGCGTGGTGGCAGACTCGACTCGTGACCGAGCTGAAGATGTCTGAGTCGATTTCCGTGGCCGTGACACCCGATGAGCTGTATGGGCTGGTGTCGGATATCACCAGGATGGGCGAGTGGAGCCCGATCTGTCGGGCCTGCTGGTGGGACGAGGGCTCGGGCCCGCAGGTGGGCGCCTGGTTCACCGGCCGCAACGAGTCCCCCGAGCGGACGTGGGAAACACGAAGTCAGGTGGTGGCCGCCGATCCTGGCCGGGAGTTCGCCTGGCAGGTCAACAACGGCTGGGTGCACTGGGGGTACACCTTCGAGCCCGAGGACGGTGGCACGCGGCTGACCGAGACGTGGGAGTTCCTGCCCGCAGGCATCGCGGGGTTCCGGGAACGCTATGGCGAGGAGGCCGATGCCCAGATCGCACAGCGTCACGATGCGGCGAAGAGCGGCATCCCCGCCACCCTGGCCGCGATCAAGGCCGCAGCCGAAGCTTCATAGTGTCTATGAGCGGACGGGCGCGGTCACCCGGAAGACCTCGATCTCATCGGCGAGACCCTTGAGCTGCTGAGCGCCCAGGCTGTCGAAGTGCAAGCCTGATCCGGCTGACAGATCGCGGACGGTTCGGCTGGCGAGCACCTCATCGACACCGGCCAATGCGCCTACTCGCGCGCCAACGTGCACTGCCAGGCCGCTCCATTCGTCGCCCCGCCGCTCGCATTCACCGGTGTGAATCCCCACGCGGATGCGGATACCTCGCGCGGCGAGGGCGGGCACCATGTCGAGGCCGCAGCGGGCCGCCTTTGTCGGGCCATCGAATAGCGCGAGTACGCCGTCCCCGGTGTGCTTGACGCGACGGCCGCCGTACTTCTCGACGAGCCAGTCGACGAGCTTGTCGTGCGCATCGAGCTGATGGCGCCATTGCGCGTCGCCCTGCGCGCTGACCTGTTCGGTGGATCCGACGATGTCGGTGAACAAGATCGTCGACAGCACGCGCTCGCTCGAGTCCTCAGCTGGCGCACCACACGCGAAGTTCAGTACTTCCGCCGCGAGCACATCGTCCAGGAGCGCGTGCGGACCCGGCGGCAGCTCTTTGAAGCGCGCGTTCGGCATCGCGGCGGCCAACGCCTTTGCAGCGTCAATCGGTGCGACGAAGTCGCCATCTCTGCTCATCACAAGGGTCGGTGTGTGAACCGAAGACACGACGCCGCCGACATCGGTGTCCACCAGCGCCTGCAGCAGCATGAGGGTCATCGTTGGGCTGGCACCGGCCCGCTGGGCTCGCCCGTAGATCTCCCTGAAGCCCGGCACGTTGGCTATGGGCCCGAAGAAGAGATCCGCGAGAGCTCCTTCACCCCAATGGGATTCGATCTCCTCGGTGATCAGATCGTATCTGATCGGCCGTCAATCCCCACGGATGATTGGGCAACTTCGGGCTGAAGCGCGCCATGGTGCCGTACAGCGCGAGCGACTGTACCCGCTCCGGAAACGTGGCCGCGAACAGGATGCTCATCGGGCCGCCTTCGGAAACGCCGAAAAGCGCAGCGCTGTCGACTCCGACGGCATCCATCACGGCGTGCAGGTCATCCATCCGCTCATCGAGTGGCGGCACGTGAGTCACAGGATCCGACAGCCCGGTGCCGCGCTTGTCCCACATCACCAGCCGGGTGCCGCGGGCCAGTGCCTCGACGAACGAAACGAACGGAAGCCCCGGATCGGTCCACACATCCACATTGCTGATCCAGCCGGGTATCCACACCAGCGTGGTGTCGCCCTCGCCGAGCACGCGATACGCGAGCCGCACCGAGCCGTTGCGGGCGTAATGCACGCCGCCGTCTTTCATGCGCCACATCCTGACAGTCATGACCGCGAAATACACCGAAAGCCGATGTGGCTCATGCCGGTGTCGATCATCTGAGGTCTGCGGGCGGCGGGCCGGTAGCGCAGGCAGTAGTTGTCCGCGCA
Source organism: uncultured Actinomycetota bacterium (assembly GCA_963713225.1). GTDB lineage: Bacteria > Actinomycetota > Actinomycetes > Mycobacteriales > Mycobacteriaceae > Mycobacterium. The sequence continues at coordinate 321,432 of CAVQLB010000015.1, forward strand.
GAGGAACGAGCCACCCTTGATGACCTTGCGTGGCACCCGGAACTGCGGCTGCCGCGGGTCGTAACTGCCTGCCTCACAACACGGGTCGCCCTCGTGGGTGTCGGCGTACCAGTCGGTGGTCCACTCCCAGACGTTGCCCGCCATGTCGAAAAGGCCGTAGCCGTTGGCCGGAAAACTTCCGACAGGTGCGGTGCGGCCGTAGCCGGGCTCGGGGCGCCATGGGAACTCGCCGTGCCAGTAGTTGGCCAGCCGCTGACCGGGCTGTTCGGGCTCGTCGCCCCACGTGTACGTCGCAGCGTCGAGGCCACCGCGGGCCGCGATCTCCCATTCCGCCTCGGTCGGGCAGCGCAAGGCCCGCCCACTGCGCGTACGACTCGGCGTCCTCGTACGCGACGTGTACCACCGGATGGTCGGCACGTTTCGCGATCGACGAGTTCGGCCCGACCGGATGCCGCCACGAAGCGCCCGGCGTCCAGGTCCACCACTGATTCAGGTGCTGCAGGTCGACGGGACCTGGCGTGCGGTGAAACACCATCGACCCCGGCTGCAGGTTCTCGGGTGGTGCGTCGGGATAGTCGGCGGGGTCAAGCGGTCGTTCGGCGACGGTGACATAGCCTGTGGCGTCGACGAATTCGGCGAACTGCGCGTTGGTCACCTGCCGTGGCATGATCCGGAACTCGTCGACGCTGACGGGCCTGGCGGGCCCCTCCTCGGGGTAGTGCCGGTCGGACCCCACCACTGCGGTCTGCGCCGGAACGGGAACGAGATCGTCAGTCACCGAAGACGGTCGCCCAGTCGTTCTTCATGCTGACGACGGTCCAGCCGTACGCCTTGGCGTGCTCGAGTGCGCGTTCCGCTCCTGCGGTGTAGTCGAATTCGCGCTCGGCGTCGTCGTGCAGGACGAGCAGCCGTAAGGCGGCCGCTCCTGGCCGTCCCGAGTACATCAGCATCTCGTCGTCGCCGTTGGAGTTGCCCGCCGACAGGATCGGGCCGCCGCCCGATGCGGTTCCAGATTCGCACCGGCTTCTCCGGGCCGTCGTCGAACACGTCCAGCGCAGGCTGGATCAGCAGGTCGCCGTGTCCGTCCGGCCTCGAACTTGAGGCCCTGCGCACTGCCAACGACGCGTTCGGGCGGTATGCCGTAGATCGTCGCAGGTGATGGGCCGCATGAAGTCGCGGCCACCGCCCGAGACGATGTAGCAGGTGAAGCCGTGGCCTTCGAGGTATCGCAGCAACTCCACCATCGGCGCGGTAGATGCATTCCTGGTAGGGCCGGTCCGAGCGTCGGGTGCTTCGCCTCGGCGAAGAAGGCGCCGATCAGCGCCGCGTGGTCTTCGACCGTCATCGATTCGTGCAGCGACATCACCGCCCCTGCAAGCACTTTCAGCTCCGAGTCGTCACCCTGATAGTGCTTGGTGATGGCGCCGCCGAACCAACTCAGGTCACCGCTCTTCGCCGCCTTATACGGCTGCTGCTCGGCCAATGACGCGTCGGCGGAGGCCTTTTCGGCCAGCCTGCGGACGAGGAAGTCGAGCTGAATGTACACCGGCTTCTCGCACCACAGCGTGCCGTCGTTGTCGAACACCGCGATGCGGGCCTCGGGCGCAACGAAATCCGGTCCGCCCTCGGCGGTGACGCGACCCACGAAGTCGACGATCGCCGACTTCGTGGGGCCATCGGTCCAGGATGGCAGTTCTGCCACGCTCAGCCGCCTCGGGTCGAGAGGAATTTGTTGAGTTCTTCGACCGCATGATTGATCGTGAACGTCGCCGGCTCCTGGCGCGGCGGGAACTCCTTGAACGTCTCCAGGAACTGCGTGGCGATCGCCGAGCCGTACAGCACGAGGTATATGCGGTCGATCAACCAGTCCCAGTAGGTGTTCGACGTGATGTCGGCGCGCTCGTACGGGTCGGTCCGGAGGTTGAACAGCTTCGGCGCGCGCAACGGAGTGAACGGGTCGAACCACACCTGCAGTGTTCCCCGGCAGCGTTGCTCCATGAAGACGACCTTCCAGTTCTCCGCGCGAATGCCGAGTACGTCGCCGTCATCGGAGAAGTAGATCATCCCGCGGCGTGGGCTCTTGTCCACCTCGCCAGTCAAATACGGAAGCAGGTTGAATCCGTCGATGTGGACCTTGTACTTCATGTCGCCGGCCTTGTGGCCCTTCTTTAGCTTCTCGACGATGTCGGTATCACCTGCGGCCGCCAGGAACGTCGGTAGCCAATCATGATGCTGCACAATCTCGTTCGACACCGATCCGGCCTTGATCTTGCCGGGCCAGCGGATCATCTCGGGGATCCGGAAAGCGCCCTCCCAGTTGGTGTTCTTTTCACTGCGGAACGGGTGTGGTCGCGCCGTCGGGCCAGCTGTTGGCGTGCGGTCCGTTGTCGGTGCTGTAGATGACGATGGTGTCCTCGGCGATCCCCAGTTCGTCGACGAGGTCGAGCAGCTGACCGACGTTGCGGTCGTGGTCGATCATCGTGTCGTGGTACGGCGACTGCCAACGGCCGGACTGGCCGAGGCTCTCCGGCTTGGTGTGCGTCCGGAAGTGCATGTGGGTCATGTTCATCCAGACGAAGAACGGGGTGTCGGCCTCGTGCTGGCGCCTGATGAAATCGATGCACGCGCCGGTGGTCTCGTCGTCGATGGTCTCCATCCGCTTCTTGGTCAGCGGTCCGGTGTCCTCGATGCGTTGCTTGCCGGCCGGGCCGTAGCGGTCGTCGACCTCGCCGGTGTCCTCGTCGGTGGCCCACGAGTGAATGACGCCGCGCGGCAACAATGCGCGGCGCAACAGCGGCGCTTCTTCCTCGGTGGGGTAGTCGGCGTTCTCGGGCTCCTCCTCGGCGTTGAGGTGGTACAGGTTGCCGAAGAACTCGTCGAACCCGTGCGCGGTCGGCAGGTACTTGTTCAGGTCGCCGAGGTGGTTCTTGCCGAACTGGCCGGTCGCGTACCCGAGAGGCTTGAGCAGCTCGGCGATGGTCGGGTCTTCCTTCTGCAGGCCGACATCCATGCCGGGCATCCCGACCTTGCTCATGCCGGTGCGGTATACGCTCTGCCCGGTGATGAACGACGAGCGTCCTGCCGTACAGCTCTGCTCGCCGTAGGAATCGGTGAAAAGCATTCCCTCATCGGCGATCCGGTCGATATTCGGCGTGAAGTAGCCCATCATGCCGCGGCTGTAGCAGCTCAGGTTCGAGATACCGATGTCGTCGCCCCAGATGACGAGAATGTTCGGGTGTGTATCGGGCATCGTTCAGTCCTTCGCTAGGAATTTATGCAGCTTTTCGACTGCCTGGTCGACGCTGAAGCTGGCCGGTTCGTGCCGCGGCGGGAACTCCTTGAATGTCTCGAGGAACATCGTCGCCATCGCGGTCATGTAGAAGATGAAGTAGTCGTGATGCAGCAGCCAGTCGTAGTAGGTGTTCGACGTGATGTTGGCGTACTCGTAGGGATCGGTGCGCAGGTTGTACAGCAACGGCACCCGCAGTGTGGTGAAGGGTTCTGCCCAGATCCGCAGCGTGCCCTGGCAGCGCTGCTCCATGAACACGGCTTTCCAGTTCTCGAACCGCATGGCGACGAGGTCGCCGTCGTCGGAGAAGTAGAAGAAGCCGCGCCGCGGGCTGGTGTCGACCTCGCCGGTCAGGTAGGGCAGCAGGTTGAAGCCGTCGATGTGCACCTTGTAGTTGGTCTTGCCGTCGGCCCCGGCCTTGTGACCCTTTTTCAGCTTCTCGATGATGTCCGGCTCTCCGGCGGCTGCCAGGAACGTCGGCAACCAGTCGTGGTGCTGGATGATCTCGTTCGACACCGTGCCCGCCTCGATCTTGCCCGGCCAGCGGACCATTTCGGGAACCCGGAACGCACCCTCCCAGTTGGTGTCCTTCTCGCTGCGGAACGGCGTGGTGCCTGCGTCGGGCCAGCTGTTGCGGTGCGGCCCGTTGTCGGTCGAGTAGACGACGATAGTGTCGTCGGCGATGCCGAGTTCGTCCAGGCAGTCGAGTAGCTGGCCGACGTTGCGGTCGTGGTCGATCATCGAATCGTGGTAGCCCGACTGCCACAGCCCGGCCTGTCCACGGCTCTCCGGCTTGGTGTGGGTGTAGAGGTGCATGTGGGTGGTGTTCATCCACACGAAGAACGGCGTGCCCGCTTTGTGCTGCCGCTTGATGTAGTCGATGCAGGCGCCGGTGGTGTCGTCGTCGATGGTCTCCATCCGCTTGGTGTCCAGTGGTCCGGTGTCCTCGATGATCTGCTTGCCGACGGGGCCGAACTTCGGATCGTCGGGTTCCTTGGAGACTTCGTCGGTGGCCTTGCACTTCAGCACGCCTCGGGGCAGGGCGAAATCGTGGAGCTTCGGGAACTGGTCGGCGTGCGGGTAGTCGAACTGCTCGGGCTCCTCCTCGGCGTTGAGGTGATAGAGGTTGCCGTAGAACTCGTCGAAACCGTGCACCGTCGGCAGGTGCTTGTTCTTGTCGCCGAAATGGTTCTTGCCGAACTGGCCGGTCGCATAGCCGAGCGGCTTGAGCAGTTCGGCGATCGTGGGGTCCTCCGCGGCCCAGCCGACGTCGGCACCGGGCACGCCGACCTTGCTCATGCCAGTGCGGTATACGCTTTGTCCGCTGATGAACGCCGCGCGGCCGGCAGTACAGCTTTGCTCACCGTAGGAGTCGGTGAACCGCATGCCCTCGTTGGCGATGCGGTCGATGTTCGGGGTGCGGTAACCCATCAGGCCGTCGCTGTAGCAACTGAGATTGCTGATTCCGATGTCGTCGCCCCAAATCACCAGGATGTTCGGTTTGCCGTCAGGCATTGTTATGCCCTTCTGTTGTCAGCCCCGACCGAATCAACTGTGCGCCTTGACCTTATTGCGACACGGACTTCTTGGGTGCTGCTTCAGCATGCTGGCAGCCAAAATTTACGAATCTGTCGACAACTACGACGCTGCTATTACCCTTCCCGGCGCTGTCGACGGTGTGTGGTGGCCCAACGTCGCGACCTGCGAACCGAACTGCCCGACCTCGTCTCGATCATCGGCTTGTCGATCGGTCCGGTGCGTCGCGTCGTCTACGACCCGAGCATCTGGCCCGACGCACCGTCGCGAATCATTCGCGGCACTGCGGTGACCGCCGTCGATCCCTACACATTTGTCGCCAACGACACGATCTACCTGCAGGGCACGCACTCGCGCGACGCCGTGCTCTACGTGGTGCCGCCCGCGGTCCCCGGCGCGGCCGTCCGTCGCCTACTCCGCGCGGTGTCCAGCGAAGCGCCCTCCATCTGCGTGACCCTGCTGCGCCAGCTGGTGGCACGTTTCGCGGAAGAGGCCAAGCGGTCGCCGACGGCGTAAGCCCGATTGGCGGGAAATCCGGACATTTCCCGATGCTCAGCCCGATGGTGGCGCACCCTATGCATAGGGAAAGGTGACTGCCATGTACGACAAGGCCCTGGACGATGTCTGGCATCTCGATATCTCGTTCGACGAGGATCCGACGCACACGCACGCGACGATCCGCGCGAGCCTCGGCGACGGCGACACTATGACCGCGATCGGCGACGCATTCCGGAATCCAAAGGATCTCAGCCAGCCGATGATCGGCGAGGAGATCGCCGCGGCCCGTGCGCTGATCTCGTTGGGCACCGACCTGCTACACCGCGCGAGCGCTCGGATCGAGGCGGTTACGCGCCACCCGGTTCACCTGATCAGCTGAGAAGATCTGACCGACAGCTCCTGAGGCGTTTCCGCCTTCATCTGGTCGAAAAGCTCGGTGTAGTAGGGCAGACACTCGCGCATGGCCTCCGCGGTGGTGAACGGCGGCCGGTAACCCAGATCGCGTTCCGCCTTGGCGATCGAGAAGTAATTGTCGAGGTAGACCCGCTCGACTGCGAGCGGCTCGAGCGGCGGCTTGGGCAGACCGAATCGGAAGTGCAGCCACTGCCACACGGTCATCACCCAGCGCACGAACGCTCCCGAGACGCGAAACCGCGGCCAGCGTTGCCCGCACGCCTCGACGACCGGCCGGGAGAAGTCGAACATGTTGATCGGCTCGCCGTCGTTGATGAAGTACGCCTGACCCGGCGCTGTTCCTCCGGGAACCAAGTGGTGTGCGGCGAGGATGAATCCGTGAATCAGGTTGTGCACGTACGAGTTGTCCAGCTTGGCGTGCTTGCTGCCGACCAACACCTTGACGTGCCCGGCCAGGACGCTCTCGAAGAGCTTGCGGAACATGGTCTTGTCGCCACGGCCCCAGATGCCGCTTGGCCGGATCGAGCAGGTCAGCATGTCGCGAACGCCGTTCTGTGACAACACGAATCGCTCGGCATGAACCTTCGTCTCGGTGTAGAGATCGTTGAATCGCTCGGTGTAGGGCAGCGTTTCGTCGCCGCCTGAGATCTGCTTGCCGCCCATCACCACGCTGTTGGACGCGGTGTACACGAACCGCTTCACGCCCGCGGCCTGGCCGGCTTCCACCAGGTTCTCGGTGCCGCCGACGTTCACGGCGAAGCTGCGCTGGCGGTATTCGTCGGTGACCGAAGCGCCGCCCATCAGGTCGATGATCGCCGCGGTGTGGAAGACGGTGTCGATGCCTTCGACGGCCGCCGCGACGGTGTCCTTGTCGCAGATGTCGCCCTCGACGACCTGCAGCCGCGGATGGGCGGGGAGCGGAGATGGCGCGCGGTCGAACGAGCGCACCTGATGGCCTCGCTCGAGCAGTTCCGACACCAGGTTGGCCCCGACGAAGCCGGAACCCCCGGTGACCAGCACATGGCCGAGATCAGTCTGCAGCGTTGCATCACCCATGCCGACGAGCATAAATGAAACGTGTTCCAGTTTCGACCCCCCTGGGCAAAACTGCTTTCGTTGTCAACTTTCCTTATCGTCGCCGGCGGCCAGTGCGTCCTCGATCCGCTTACGGGCTCCAGCTAAATGCTCATCGCATCGTCGTGCCAGCTCTTCGCCTCTTTCCCACAGCTTCAGCGATGCATCTAAGTCCAACCCGCCCTGCTCGAGCTGGCGCACGACCTCGATCAGCTCGTCGCGGGCTTCTTCGTACCCCAAATCACTAATAGGCTTCATTGACTTCCCTCGCTGACCGCCATGACGGCACCGTCGGACACCCGTATGCGCAGCCGTGTTCCGGCGGGCGCGTCGGCCACGGTGTGCAGCACGCCCGCCTCGCGTCCCGAAGGCACCGTCTGCACGACCGCGTACCCGCGGGCCAGCGTGGCGGCCGGTCCAAGGGTCGTCAGCCGGGCCGACAGGTGGCCGACCCGTTCCGATTCGGCGGCCACCAGCCGGGTGACGTCGCGCCGGGCGGCGCTCCTGGCGCGCTGAATCTCGTCGGTCCGCGCGGTCAGTGCGGCCAGCGGTTGAGCCAGTACCGGCCTGCTGCGCAGTTGGCTCACGCGTTGCTGTTCGCGATGCACCCAGTTGCGCAACGCCCCCGCGCTGCGCCTGCGCAGATCGAGCAGCAGAGACTGTTCGGCCACGGTGTCGGGCACGATGCGTTTCGCGGCGTCAGTCGGGGTGGCCGCCCGCAGATCGGCCACCAGGTCGCACAGCGGATTGTCCGGCTCGTGCCCGACGGCGCTGACCACCGGTGTGGTGCATGCCGAGATCGCACGGCACAAGCGTCTCGTCGGAGAACGGCAGCAGGTCCTCGACGCTGCCGCCGCCACGGGCAACGACGATGACGTCGACGGTCGGGTCGCCGTCGAGTTCGCGCAGCGCGTCCACGATTTGGGGAACGGCGTTCGGACCCTGGACGACGGTGTTGCGGACGGCGAACCGGACAGCGGGCCACCGCGCCGTCGCGACCGCCACGACATCCTTCTCCGCTGCGCTCGCGCGGCCGGTGATCAGCCCGATGGTGTTGGGCAGGAAGGGAATCCGCCGCTTCAGCCGCGGATCGAACAGACCCTCCGCCTCCAGCAGCTTTCGCAGCCGGTCGATGCGGGCCAGCAGCTCGCCGACTCCGACTGCGCGAATTTGGTTGACTCGCAACGAGAATGTCCCGCGGCCGACGAAGAAATTCGGCCTGCCGAGCATGATCACCTGGGTGCCCTCGGTGAGCTTGACGGGGGCATTCATCACCAGGTCACGGGGACAGGTCACCGACAGCGACATGTCGGCGGCCGGATCGCGCAGCGTGATGAATGCGGTACTTGTGTTGGGCCGCAGCGACAGCTGGGCGACCTGGCCTTCGACCCAGACGGTGCCGAGCCGGTCGATCCAGTCTTTGACCATCATCGCGACGGTGCGGACGGGATAGGGGTTGTCCGCGGACTTGCCTTGCTCGTCTGCGCTCACTTGGCTGTCGCGCGGGTGATCCTGTTGGCCAGCAAGGTCTGGAAGGGTGCGCGCGACTTGGTCGCGTCCTCGTAGGCCAGCAGCGCTTCCAGATCGGCGACGCGCAGAGACGACAGTCGGGCCCGCAACTGGGCCAGCGTCAGCGTCTCGTAGTCCAGGCGCTCGACGACCTCGGGGAGATCGGTTGCCACCGCCACCTGACCGTCGTCTACCCGCACATCGGGCTCGCCTCCGGTGAACAGCGCGAAGCGGCCCTCGGTCAGGCGCTCGCCGTCAGGGACGATCGGCTCGGGCACCACATCGGTCACGTCCTCGTCGAACGTCGCCCATTCGGGCTGCTCCTCCTTCGGAGGGAACAGCGATTCGAGCGTCTCGTCGCCCCTGTTGACGAGATCGGCCACGTCCTGCTGCACCTTCATCACGAGGTGCGCGAGCTGGCTGGCGATGGTCATCGGGTAGGTGAGGATGGTCTGCGGAAGCTTTCGTGTTTCCTCGATGGCGGTTACCGCCGCTCCTATCAGCAGACGGACCCCATAGGGTGCAGTAGCCATGGGCCACAGCCTACGGCTGGCCTCCCGGCAGTGCGGGTCAGTACCCTGGGAACCATGCCGTCGACGATCAACATGGGGATTCCGGGTGCCTCCAGCTCGGCGTCGGGCGGTGTGGCCGGTAAGCGGGTGCTGCTCGCCGAACCGCGCGGGTACTGCGCAGGTGTGGACCGGGCGGTGGAAACGGTCGAGCGAGCGCTGGAGAAGCACGGTGCGCCGGTTTACGTCCGGCACGAGATCGTGCACAACCGGCACGTAGTGGACACCCTGGCCAGCGCGGGCGCGGTGTTCGTCGACGAGACCGACGAGGTTCCCGAAGGCGCCATTGTGGTGTTCTCCGCGCACGGCGTCGCGCCGACGGTGCACACCTCGGCTGCCGAGCGCAGGCTGCAGGTCATCGACGCGACCTGCCCGTTGGTCACCAAGGTGCACAACGAGGCGAAGCGGTTCGCGCGCGACGACTACGACATCCTGCTGATCGGTCACGAGGGCCATGAAGAAGTCGTCGGCACTGCGGGCGAGGCGCCCGACCACGTGCAGCTCGTAGACGGTCCCGACGCTGTCGACGACGTCACCGTCCGCGACGAGAACAAGGTGATCTGGCTGTCGCAGACCACGCTGTCTGTCGACGAGACGATGGAGACCGTGCGGCGCCTGCGGGAGCGCTTCCCGACGCTGCAGGATCCACCCAGCGACGACATCTGTTACGCCACGCAAAACCGTCAGGTCGCGGTCAAGGCGATGGCGCCGGAGTGCCAGCTGGTCATCGTCGTCGGCTCGCGCAATTCGTCGAACTCGGTTCGGCTTGTCGAAGTGGCGCTGAACGCCGGCTCGGACGCCGCCTACCTCGTCGACTATGCCGGTGACATCGACCCGGCCTGGCTCGACGGCGTCACCTCCGTCGGCGTCACCTCGGGCGCTTCGGTCCCCGAGGTGCTGGTTCGCGGCGTGCTGGAGCGGCTGGCCGAATACGGCTACGACATGGTGCAACCGGTGACGACTGCCAACGAGACGCTGGTCTTCGCGCTGCCCCGCGAGATCCGCCCGGCGCGCCGCTAAAACCGACTAGACGTCGTACTCCCACGCGTCGGCCTGGTGCTTGGACGCGCGAGGCCTGGTTCGGTGCGCCGGACGCTGTTCCTCGTCGTCGTCGGCGCCGCGATAGCGCACCCGCGAGACCGGATGGTGGGTGCCGTTGAGCGAACCCCCGCCATTGGACCCCTTGGTGCCTTGCGGTTCGAACGGCTCAAAGCCGTCGAACCGGCTGTGCCGATCCGGCCGTTGGTACGGGGATCGGCGCTCACTTGGCGGCGGCTGTTTGCGTGGTTCGCGTGCTGACGACGCCCGGGGCCGACGACGCGGCTCGGCCGGTGGAACCGTCGGGTCGGTCGTTCGGCGGGCGGTGCGCGGTCGACGGGGACGCTCGGCGACGGGCTCGATGATCTCAGTCTCCGGCGGGCGAGTGTGCCGCGATCGCGACGGTTGGGCGCGCTTGACGGGTCGTCCACTACGGGTTCGTGCCGTACCCGCAGCCGTCTTGCCCGCCTTGCCCCGCCCGGTCGATCGAATGCTGCCGACTACGCCGCGGAGCGGGCGCCTCGGCCGCCTCGTCCTCAGGTTCGCGCGCCAGCAGGCTGGCGATCTTGGACGTGACGACAGAGAACAGGCCCTCCGTCTCTTCGACGGTCTCCGCCGCAGGTGCAGCACGACGACTCGACATGCCCTGGTACCAGCGGACCATCCCGATCAACAGCACGATCGCCGAGGTGAAGAACATCAACGGAAAGCGCTCGATCAAGGGATAGCCACAGTTGATCGCCAGGTCCTTGAGACCGTCTATCGCGCCGCCGTGAAAGAGGAAGTAGGCGCCAGGCACGGTGGCGAACAGGAGCAGCGGTGGCTGAATGACGGCGGTGAACAGGCCCTCCTGCCGCACCGCGAGCACTGCGGCAATGCATCCGACGGTGTAGGCCCCAGCAAAGATAATGGTCAGTTCCTTCGCGGCGGATCCCGCGTCAAAGGCGAAACCGACCGCGGTGAAAGTGATCGCGATCAGCACAGCACCCCACGACGGCACACCCGGAATCGTGGGGACGATGGAGCGGTGCGAAGCCGTCACGGCGGACCTCGCGCGCTGTCCTGGCACACGTTGACCGTACCGGCTCTCGCTGGATGTGGCTGCCAGCGCGCGCTGGCGTGGCCGCGGTCGTCTCCTAGACTCTGGACCCTGTGAGCTTGAATCTGGGAATCGTCGGCCTGCCGAATGTCGGTAAGTCAACGCTCTTCAACGCGCTGACGCGCAATAACGTACTGGCGGCCAACTACCCGTTCGCGACGATCGAGCCGAACGAGGGTGTGGTGCCGCTGCCGGATCCGCGGCTGAACGAGCTCGCCAAGATGTTTGAATCGGAAAAGATCGTGCATGCGCCGGTCACGTTCGTTGACATAGCCGGCATTGTCAAGGGCGCGTCGGAGGGCGCAGGTCTTGGCAACAAGTTCCTGGCCAACATCCGCGAGAGCGACGCGATCTGCCAAGTGGTGCGGGTGTTCACCGACGATGACGTGGCTCACGTCGACGGGCGAATCGATCCCAAATCCGACATCGAAGTGATTGAGACCGAACTCATACTGGCCGATCTGCAAACGTTGGAGCGCGCCATCCCGCGGCTCGAGAAGGAAGCGCGCACCCACAAGGACCGGCGGCCCACCCACGATGCGGCGGTGGCCGCCCAGCAGATCCTCGACGGCGGCACGACGCTGTTCGCCGCGGGAACCGACGTGTCCCTGCTGCGCGAGCTGAACCTGATGACCACCAAGCCGTTCCTCTACGTATTCAATGCCGACGAGGCGGTGCTCACCGATGCCGACCGGCTCGCGGCTCTGCGGGAAATGGTGGCCCCTGCCGACGCGGTGTTCCTCGACGCCAAGATCGAGGCCGAACTGCAGGAGCTCGACGACGAGTCGGCCGCCGAGCTGCTGGAGTCGATCGGGCAGACCGAACGCGGTCTCGACGCGCTGGCCCGCGCCGGATTCCACACCCTGCGGCTGCAGACCTTCCTCACCGCGGGACCAAAGGAGTCCCGCGCGTGGACGATTCACCAGGGCGACACCGCGCCGAAGGCGGCCGGCGTCATCCACACCGACTTCGAAAAGGGCTTCATCAAGGCCGAGATCGTTTCCTACGACGACCTGATGGATGCCGGGTCGATGGCCGCCGCCAAGTCCGCGGGCAAGGTGCGCATGGAGGGCAAGGACTACGTGATGGCAGACGGGGATGTCGTGGAGTTCCGCTTCGGATCAACGTCTACGAGCAAGGGTTGAGGCCAGGCATCTAGCAGGCCCCAAGATCCGCTGGATGTCACCAGGCACTGAATGGCGTTCGAATCCCTGCCGATCTCATAGCTGCTGCGTAGGATCCGAAAATGGAACTCCGGGGGAAACGAGTACTGATCACAGGGGCGTCGCGGGGGATCGGCGAGTCGTTGGCGCACGCCTTCGCTGGCGCTGGAGCCAGAGTAGCGCTAGTCGCTCGCAGCCGGGATTCCCTCGAGTCGCTTGCGGTCGAGCTCGGTGGCACCGTCCACCCTGCAGATCTCTCTGACTCGACCCAGGTTGCCGGCCTCATCCAGAGCGTCGAAGACGATGGCGGCCCGATCGATGTCTTGGTCAACAACGCCGGTATCGAAAGCACCGCCTGCTTCACCGACGCACCCGACGATGAATTGCGCCGAGTCACCGACGTCAACTACCTAGCGCCGGCCGAACTTTGCCGCCAGGCGATACCCGGGATGCTTCGACGCGGCGGCGGCCACATCGTCAACGTGTCTTCGCTCAGTGGCATCACGCTGTTCCCCGGCCTCGTCACCTACGCAGCCTCGAAAGCGGCGCTGTCGCACTTCACCGCGGGGCTGCGAACAGATTTCCGTGGTTTGCCGCTCGGCACCACTCTCGTGGAGTTGGGGCCTATACCCACCGACCTGCTCGCCAAGGCCGACAACTACGAGCCCACCGCCAAGTCCTTTCAGCGCGCGTACCGCTGGCGGACTACCGTCGACACCCCCCGCGAAAGGGTGGCCGAAGAGGTCGTCAAGGCCGTCCTCAAGGGTCGCCGACATGTGCGGCTCCCCAAGCGGTCTGTCCCATTCGCGATGTTGGTCGAGGCGCCCCGGCGCATCACCGAAATCGTGCTCACCGGTGTTCCGCACCAGGCGAAGTCGTAGATCATGGCGACCACGCCGGCCCTTGTGGCAGACGGGGATGTCGTCGAGTTCCGCTTCAATGTGTAAATCCGCATTTCAACAGGTATTTATGTGCTCTCCGTCCGCAGTGCGTCCGCACCGTGACCGGCGACACCCGCACCGCGGCTGCGGTGGGCAACGACCAGGTCGCCACCAACCCATAAGGCGGCGGGCTATGCGGGGCTGGGGCTGCCCTGGGGCGCGAAAGGTAAGGAGGGCTTCCGCACGGCGTCGGCTCAACAGCCGCGTATGAGGCAATCATCTCAGCGTGGTGGTCGAGTTGCTTCTGTTCCTGTCTGAAAGTCGCAAGGGCGTTGCCGATCTACCAGTGTGTCCGACCCCGACGTTGCTCTGGCGGCTACGGTTCTGGCGTTTCAAGCCGCTGATCGCTAAGGGTGTACGACTCGCGTGTTCGTTGGTCTGAAGGTGCTCCGCAGGTAGCAATCGGCCCGCCGTCTTGTGGGGATCCAGCGGGCGCTCGAGATTCGTACTGCTGCCGGGCCGGTCGAGGCAGCTGGTCACCCCCCGGGCCTGCCCTGAGCTGCACCAGCGCGATGGATAAATAGCGGGGCGGGCAGCCCGTCGGACCACCCGCCCGTTTCGGGGGAGGCTCAGAGGTCGAGCGTCTGCGCGGCGTACGTCTGCCAGGTCGCGAGCTTCCCGGCCTCCTGCATCAGCGCCTGCGCCTTGCGGTCGCCGTAGAACGCTTCCTGGACCTGGCCGTACTTGCTCCAGTTCTCGGAGCTGGCGAGGAACACCAGCTGGTTCGTCGCCTCGCCGCCGATGACAGTGACCATCACCGTGACGTTCTCGCCGCCCTTCTTCGCGACCAAGTCCTTGATTTTCTTGAGCACCTTCTGCAGGTCGCCCCACACCTCGGCTGAGCGCGGCTGGATCGTTACCGCAGTCACAATCGCCATTCGGTCATTCCTTTCGATTTGGGTTGGCCGAGTGCCCATCCCGAGCGGAGCCTAGACCGAGTGTGCTGGAGGGGTACGGAGAATCAAGCAATGCCGCAGGCCGGGTACGGTCGGCCCTCGGGCCGGAGACTCATATGCGGAATCTCCAAAGTTGCTCGCGGTGTTCCAGCGACTTCGGTTGGGTGGGGGACGGCAAAGTCCGCGCCGCGAGGGGTGCGCCCGGGACCGTCCCGGCGGTCCGCCAAAGTGCGTGGCGAAGTAGTTACCTCTAGTTACTGTCCAGGCAGCTCCTCCGGGTGGGTCACGTCATCCGGACCTCACCGGCGGCACACCTACAGAGGCACCCTGCGTGAGGGCATTGGCCAATGACGGCTTCGTCACAAAAAATTGACGGCTGTGAAAAGTGGCGTCAGTATCCTTAGCATGGCAAAGAGAAGTGAGCGAGAACTGCGCCCCTCAGAGCCCACCACCATGCGATGCCCTCACTGCGATGCGGATCGCCCCGTACGAGAGCAGCGCATGGGAGCCAACTACCGGATGCTGGGCTACTGCGGTCACATCGTGACCCTGGTGCGCGGCTCCTGAGCCTCGTCAGCGCCCACCGTCATCCGGACCTCACCGGCGGCAGACACCTAAACACAACACACGCGCTGGTGATCCCCTCTAGTAACTACGCAGGCAGCTCTTGAATGTGGGTAATTCGCCAGCACCGATGCATCGGCGTCGGTGCATCTGCATGCGACTCACCTGTCAACGATGTCGAGGACTCAGACACCTCCAAGCGCGCTGACTCCGGCTGTTCATCTGCGGCCGGTGGCCGGGGCGAGGTGGGCCATCCCGCGCAGGATCCACGGTGTGTGCCTGGCCATGGCGGCCACGGCGCGGTCCGAGCGGCGCATCGCGGTGCGAGGTCCGGGGGTCGGGGTTGATACCAGTTCCGCCTCGGCCGATCCCGCCCGCGCGCCGTGGCGGTCGACCGCGAGGAGTTGCCAGGTGCCGGGCACGCCCCGCAGCTCGACGCTGCCGCGGTCCTCGAACCCCGTGCCCGAGCCGACGACCAGGTCACACACGGTGCGCGAGACGAGGATTTCCCCGGGGCCGGCCTGCCCGCAGATCCGCGCCGCGATGTGTACCGCGATCCCCCCGATGTCCGCATCCAGCAGCTCGCACTCCCCGGTGTGGATGCCGGCGCGGATGTCGATGCCCAGTGTCTCGGCCTCAGCCCGCAACGCCTCGGCGCAGCGGATGGCCTGTGTCGGGCCGTCGAAGGTGGCCAGGTGGCCGTCGCCGGTGCTCTTGACCACCGTGCCGCCGAAGCGCTCGGTGAGTTCGGTGGTGATCTCACCAAAGCGGTGCAGCACCGCGCGCCACCGCTCGTCGCCCGCCGTGGCGGCGTGTTGCGTCGAGGCCACGATATCGGTGAAGAGCACGGTGCGCAGGGCGCGATGGGACTGTGCCGGGGCGGCATGGCTGCCGGTGAGGAACTCCTCGATCCCGGTCAAGATCGTGTCGGGCTCGGTGAACCAGGGTGCGTGGTCCACACCGTCGACCTCGAGGTACCGCGCGCCGGGAATGTGGTCGGCGAGGTAGCGGCTGTACTGCACCGGCGCGATGTCCGCGCGGGCATGGATGACCAGGGTGGGCGCGGTGAGCGTCGGCAGGATCGGCCGCACGTCGATCCGGAAGTTCGATTCCGCTGCCGCTCGGAACATGCCCGGGCTGGCGCACATGCGCTCGACCATGGCGAGCTGGCGCATCGACCGGACCGACGGGAAAAAAACCTTCGCTGTTGCGCCGCTGCCCCACCCCGAGCGGAGAAGAGCGCGGCCCAGTTCCTGCGTGCGGGCGATCTGCTTCGTCGACGGCGTGTAGTCCTCGCCCAGCTCGGCAACGACGCGCGCCCGCAGCTCGGCCGGGTCGTGATCCACGTCGTCCCAGCCGGCGCCGGGCATGGCCGCGAATGAGCCGTAGAGGATCAGCGCCCGCGTTCGCTCCGGTCGTTGTGCCGCAAACGCGATGGCCTGTGGGCCGCCCTCGCTCATACCGAATATGACGGGCTTTGCGAAGCCGACGGCGTCCATGACGGCCTCGATCTCAGCCGCTCGCTCTTCAAGCAAACGAACTTTGGGGATGGGATCCGACAGCCCGACCCCGGCCTTGTCGAACATCACGACGCGACAGAACGTGGCGAGCTGATCGAAAAAGGCCTTGAACTCGGGCATGGCCCAGAACAGCTCGACGTGGAAGACCATCGGCCCGACGAAGACAAGCTCGACCGGCCCGTCGCCGAACACCTGATACGCCAGGCTCAGTTCGCCGCATTTGGCGTATGACGTTTCCGCCATGGCATGAGCGTACTGCTGATCCCACCGCCGCCGGGGCACGAGTGATAGTCCCCCCGGGTATTTCCACCTGGTGATTGCGCAGGCAGGTGCAGTGCGCGTTGAGCGGCGGCCCGTAAACGACGGACGTCCGCCCTTCACGCTGGCGATAACGGGAACCTAGAACGCACGAAAACGTGCGAGCTGGTCGCAATTTGTTCCGCCCTAAGCCGGGGCCGGTTACGCCGGTTGGCTGGCGTTACGGTGTTCGCGCTGGGCGGCGAAAAACTCGGCCCAAGAATCCACCTCAGGGTGCTGCTTCAACAGCGCGCGACGTTGACGTTCGGTCATACCGCCCCAGACACCGAACTCCATCCGGTTGTCGAGTGCTTCGGCGGCGCACTCGGCGATGACCGGACAGTGCCGACAAATCACGGCCGCTTTTCTCTGCGCCGCTCCACGAACGAACAGTTCGTCGGGATCGGTGGAGCGACACCGCGCGCTCGACACCCACCCGATGCGGTCTTCGGCCGCCGAAATGATCGACTGCGTCATTTGGAGCGTCCCCACCGCCGAAAACCATTTCGCAGCCTCGTACTTTGCTGGAGTCCTCCGACGCGACGCGCGAGTGCGACCCCGCTTCCGGTAGAGATCCCGGCGCCGAGACCCACAGCTACCGCGCACGCTGCTAAAAACCACATCGCGTCGCTCATCGTCAACCTCCCTATATGAAGAAACGAGTGGACAGCAAACGCTATGGGATCGCACGACAACCGGGCTCAGTAGTGCGCCACTGCAATCTCACCCGGTCTCGACGCGGTACCACTTAGTCGCGATCTTCGGCTCCCGGTTGCTCCCTGACGCCAGGGGTCCCGCGTCGTCCGCGCTCGGAACGATTGGCGGTGCCGATATGGCTGGCCCCGCGACCTGCCTCTCAGTACATATCGGCCGCGCCGCTACCGATCCCGAAATCGCGCGGTAAGTGCCGCTGTCGTCCGCAACGCGTCGTCAGATGATGACGGCATCTGATAACCACTTAAACGCACTCCGCTGCGAGGATCCGGTTGATTTCGGACTGACGGAGCAGGAAAGCCTTCTCGTCGAGCTTCTTGCGCCGCATCCAGGTGGTCACCTCGGCGTTGCACTTGCTGGTATTGCACGAGCGGCAGCTGGGGACCACGTTGTCGAGCACATATCGCCCGCCGCGCGAGATGGGCAGCACGCAATCTTTCTGCAGCGGGGTCCCGACGGCTCCGCAGTACGCGCAGCCATCCCAGGCCACTTTCAGCGCGGTCCACTGGGAATCGGTCAGGTCGTGCACTTTCAAAGCGATGCGCCGCCTGCGACGCCGCGAGTATTTCACCGCGCGGGCTGGGCTTCGCGGCACAGGCTGAGGCTACCGCGGGGCCTGACGCCACCACGGTTGCCGGATTTCGGCGTGTCATCTCGACCGGCCAAGTCCGCATTCCCCGCCATATGACCGCTGATGAGGCAGAATCGCGCAGGTGACGACGCCGCCGCAACGCCCTGGGGAGCCTGGTCGGCGAGGTCAGGGGGACCCGCACCGCGACCCCGCGACGCGACGGCTTCCGCGCCCCGGCCGACCGCCTGACCCGCCGACCGAACAGATCCGTTCGCGGTATCGGCCGCCCGACGCGGCGCCGACTGAGAAGTTCAGGCCGCCGCCCTCCGCGCCGCGGCCGCCACCCCCACCGCCTCGGCCACCAGCCGGCGGGCCACCGCCACCACCTCCACCGCCGGCGGCTCCGGAACCTCACCCGCCCACCGTCACGAAGAGACGCGGTAGGGGATTCTTCAACCGGCAGTCGATCATCCTGATCGCCGTCATCGTCGTCGCGCTGTTGGCAGGCGGTCTGGCCGGTGCCGAGCTCTACGCGCGGCACCGCGCGGACAACGTCCTGGTCGGGATCGCCGAATGCGTCGTCCAGGACGGCGTCAGCATCTCCTACGGTGTGAACCCGCCGTTCCTGTGGCAGCACATGTCCGGCCACTACACCAACATCTCGGTGTCCACCGCGGGCGACAACGTCCAAGACGCCAAGGGCATGACGGCCGACGTGACGCTCAAGGACATCCGCCTGCAGGATTCCGGTGACTCCAAGGGCTCCATCGGATCCTTGGAAGCGACACTGTCCTGGAAGTCCGCCGGCATCAAGGACACTCTGGCGGCCAACCTTCCAGGCGTCGGCAATTTGATCACCGGCGTCAGCACCGACTCGGCGGCGGGCACCATCATCGTGGACGCCGGCGACAACAGCGTCACGGCCAAGCCCGTGGTCACCGACGGCGACCTGAACCTGGAGGTGCTCGACGTCGCTGGCCCGCTGCCGAAGGACGCGGTGCAGTCGGCGCTGAACGACCTGACCAAGAAGCTGAACGACAACTATCCGCTCGGGATTCACGCCGACAGCGTCGAGGTGACCGGGACAGGAGTCGTCGGGAAGTTCTCCAGCCAGAACGCGTCGATCCCGAAAGAGGACGCCAACCCCTGTTTCGCGCGCCTGTAGAAGCGTCTAGCGCGGCGTAAGGCGGAAGACCGGAATGGTGCGGCCGGCCGACGCCGTCTTCTCTCGGTAGGCGCTGTATCCGCCAAAGACCAGTTCGGCTAGCCCGTAGAGGCGCGCGTACTCGTCGGGATCGGTGACTTCGGTTGCGACGAAGCGCTCGTCGCCGAACTCGCATTCGGGGTGCGCTTTCAGGTTGTGGTACCACCCCGGATGTCTGGCACCGCCGGCGTTGGAGGCGATCAGAATCGGGTCGGGTCCGTCGTGAAAGTACGTGAGCTGGAGCTCTCGGCGCTGACCCGACTTGGCACCCGTGCTGACCAACGGAGCCGTGGCGGTGCCGCCAACGATCGTTGGGTAGCGTCCACCGGTGGCGCGATACAGCCACGGGTCCATCTTGAAAAAGACGTGGCGGACGACGAACTGACCCGGGCGCGTGCGGAAGACACGTTCATTCGCCTTGTTCCAGCGGCTGCGCTTCTTGTGCGGGTCCACGTAGTGCAGCGGCATGAGCGGACGATATCGCCGCGAATGCGGTACAGGACTCGATTCGACAACCGGGCCGTCGAGAATCTACTGCTGTCCGAACGCGCTTCCCGCCACCACATGAATGTGAAGGGGTAAGACGATCTGTTCCGGGTGATCTTCGAGGCGGACGGTATAGGTGTGCAGGCCGCCGTTGGGCTCGATGGGCAGCGCGAACACCGGTGTCACGATGAACGCGATCCGACTCGGCAAGGTGAAGTACGAGGATTGCGCGGGAGTCCACTGCTGGCCCCCTGGCCCCGCCGCGTCGATGTGCAGACCGAACTTCTTGCCCCGGTCCTGGCGGTTGGCCTCGCAGAAGATCACGCAGCGAGTCCTGAAGGCCGTCGAGCCGTCCACGACCGTGGTCGAGGTCCAGCACCCGCCCGTCACGTTGAGCATGTCGTCAACGACTTCTGCGTGGTTGGCGAAGAAAGCGCCTGTTAGCTGCATCCCTCGAAAGCTATCGCATCTGCCGTCGATTAACCGAGTACCACCGCGATCTCGTCACCGAGCCGGTGACCCTGCGTCAGCGGCAGCGAATCACCGCTCCAGAATTTGCCGGGGTCAAACCAGCTGGTGTGCTTCTCGGTACTGAGCAGACCCATCTCCTCGTAGGTGATGGCGACGGTCTCGGCGCAGTAGGCGGTCTCCATCCCGACAGTGCGCTGATCGGCCCTCTTCCGTTGAGCCGACTCACGAACCCTCTTGTCCAAGAACGGAATACCTCTGGTCCAATCGGTCGCCGTTGGGACCCGGCCGCGGAACCAACGTCCCGTCAGCCGTGCGGTGCTGGGAAACGGTGTGCCGTCCATCCGCGCGATGACCCGCAACACCTGGTCTTCCTGCTCCCTGGTCGCGTCCGGGGTGAGCTGACGCAGCCAGCAGCGCTGCCCGTAGTTGTTGATCCAGCGTTCGACGGCTGCCCGCGCATCGTTGAGCTGAACACCGCGGTGGTTGGTGCCCGTCCACATGTCGGGCAGCTTGTCGCCGAGTTCGGCATGCCACATCAGCGGCGGTAGGTCGTCGATCGCGACCGTCATTCCGACATGGTTGACCGGGGCATTCGTCATGGTCTGAATCGCGCGATCCGGCCGCGAGTCGCCGCGGAACAACCAGATGTCCCCGGTCCGGGTCTCGCTGAGGGCGCGCTCGAGGGTGACCGTGTTCGCATCCACGTGCGCAGCTTAGGCACACTTACGGGCATGCACAGCATCTGGAAATGGGTCGGTCTGGCCGGCGTGGCCGGTGTCGTCGCCGGTGGCGCGCTCGTCGCGCGTGATCAACGGCGTCGCAATTCCTACACGCCCGACGACATCAGGGCGCGCCTTCACCGGCGGCTGGAAGAGTCCGAGAAGAAGGCCTAGGCGACCGAGTACAGCCGGTGCGTGCCCGCGAAGCCCTTCAGCTCGACGTCGCGCCCGTCATCGAAACCGATGTCGCCGTCGTCACCGACGGAATCCCGCACCGGCTGGCTCACCAAGGTCTGGCCGCCGTCGGCCTCCGCCGCGACGCGAGCCGCCATAGCGACATTCCTGCCGAACAGATCGTCGCCGCGTCGCACCGACTTGCCCGCGTGGATGCCGATGCGAACTCGAATTCCGTTGGGCCGCTTCCGAAGTTCCCGTTGCACATCGACGCTGCAGCGCACCGCCTGCTCCGGTTCGGCGAAGGCGACCATGAACCCGTCGCCCTGGCTCTTGACGACGTGACCGCGATGGCTCTTCACTACGCGCCGGATCATCTTGTCGTGCCTGCCGATCAGCCGCACCCAGGCCCGGTCCCCGATGCGCTCGTTGAGCGCCGTGGACTCCTCGATGTCGGAGAACAGGATCGCCACATTGCCGTCGGGTGCCAGCCGGGCCAGGTCGGGCCGTTCCACCTCGGCCCAGTCGGCAAGGTCCTCGATCGACGAACTGACCGCCGCGCCGAGGCCCTCCTTGCGGATGATGTTGGCGGTTCTCCACACGGTCTTGACCGCTTCGCGACCGCCGGATAGCAAGGCAGTCCGGGCGTCGACCCGGGTGCGCAGCTCGTCGGCCTCTCGGCGGACGCGGCTGAGCTGGACGCCGAGAACCACGATCACGACGGCCTCGATCGCGGCAACACCCGCCAGCACGTAGGTGACGATCTGCATACCGGTCACCGCTCAAGTATTGGATGCTGGTCCCGTGACGCGTCAGGCGCCCTACTACGAGAGCAGATTCATCCGCGCGAACAACGCCGACCGCGCGCAGGCGCTGTGGATGCGGTCGACACTGCTGCTGCCGACGGCCGGTGCCCCCGTCGCCGACGCGTGGGTGATGGTCTTCGACCCGGACGGTGCGGGAAACCGCGCGCTCAAGCAGCCGTATCCGATCGACCAGTCCGACTACGACTACGACACCTGGACTGCCCGCATCGGCGCGACGACCATCGATGACCGGTCGGCCTGCGGCTCGGTCACCGGCGCGGGCAGATCGGCACGCTGGGATCTGCGCATCACACCGGGCGACGAGCCGCCGGTCAAGCTGCTCACCGACCGCGGCTACAAGGCGAAGTTTCCGACCGCCAAGACGATGGTGCGCCATCCGCTGGCCCGGTTCGACGGCAGCCTCGAGCTCGACGACGTTCGGGTCCACGTCGATGGCTGGACCGGCAGCGTCAACCACAACTGGGGCCGCCGCCACACGCCCGCCTACGCGTTCGGCCAGGTGTGCGGTTTCGATGAGGCGCCGGAATCGAGCCTGGAGCTCGTCACGGCGCGCGCGGCGGTCGGTCCCATCGCGCTGCCTGCCGCCACGCTGTTCGTCTTGCGGCATGAGGGGCGGGAGGTGTCGGTGCGCTCGGTCCTCGCGACCCGCCACACCCGTGCCGAGTACCGACCGTTCAGCTGGTCGTTCGGTGCCCGTGTCGACGGGGTGACCCTGGACGGAGAGATCACCGCGCAGCCGCAAGACGTCATCGGTCTGACCTACACCGACACCGACGGGGAGTCGAAGTACTGCTACAACTCCGCGCTCGCCACATGTCGAATCCGGTTGTCCGGCAGCGGTGTTGACTCCGGCGAGCTCACTGCCGCCCGGCGGGCGATGTTCGAGATCCTGACCGATACCCGCAACGATTCGGTGCGATTGCTGGCCTAACTCATCTGGTTGGTTACGGTCGCCATGTCGAAGTAGTCGCGCCAGGCCTTGATCTTGCCGTCCTCGATTTCGAAGACCCCCGTCACGGGCAGTCGGATCGGCTCGCCGTCCGCGCGCCGCATGACGTCGATCCGCTCGTTCATCACGAGGTTGCCGTCGCTGACCTGCCTCTGCACCTCGAAGTCGATGCCGTCGAATCCGGCGGTGAACCCCGCGATGAACTGCTTGATGGCTTCCCGTCCCTGCACCGCCTCCATCGGAATGTTGTGGTAGACGCCGTCTTCGGTGAAGTAGCCGGCGAGTTCGTCGGGGTCGGGTGTTGACCACTTCTTGCAGAATTCGGTGACCAGGTCGTCGGCTGAGCGTGTCATGCCTCGATAGAACCCACGACGGCAATGTAAATCAAGCCCGCCGTTCGCTATGGCGCCAAATCGGGGGAGTTTCATGTGGCAGACGCCGATGTTGCGGCGCGGCCACTGTTGACCATGGTCGTACTTCGCGTCCGAATTACGCATGTCCCGCTAATTGCGTCGTCAATTACCGGTCGCGTCACCGGTGTAGCCCTATGCTTAGCGCATAAAACAGCCCACGACCGACGAGGGGCACTTGGCCTGGGCGGAGACGATGAAATGAGCGGCGATCTGCTGACGGGGCGCGATAGCGAACTCAGCGCTATCCGTCGTGCGCTCAGCGGTACGGGCAACTACTCGGGGGTCGTCATCTGTGGCGCCGCCGGCGTCGGAAAGACCCGACTCGCTCGAGAGGTGTTGGCCCGTGCCCAGGCCTCGGGCGAGCGGACCAGCTGGATCACCGGTACCGAGTCCGCCAGGCCGCTACCGCTGGGCGCGTTCACCGGTTCCATCACCGAAACGGCCTCAGAGTCGATGCCCGATGTGGGTCGGCTCATCAACTCCTTCGTCGCACAACAACGTCAGGGCCGGGTGCTGATCGGGGTTGACGACGCCCACCTGCTGGACGGGTTGTCGGCGCATGTCGTGCACCAGCTTGCGCAGACGCGGGGCCCGCGGCTGGTGGTCACCGTTCGTACGGGTGAAGCGGAGCCCGACGCCGTGACGGCGTTGTGGAAGGACGGCCTGCTGGCCCGGCTTGATCTCGAGCCGCTGTCCGAGGCGGGGACCCGCAGCCTGATCGAGTCGATGCTCGAAGGCGCGGTGGATGCCCGTAGCGCACAGCGGTTCTGGAAGCTGACCGGTGGCAACGCCCTGTTTCTGCGCCAGCTGGTGAAGGACCAGGTCGACGCGGGACGGATGCAGCAGGTCGCCGGGGTGTGGATGTGGGACGACCGGGTTGCGGTGTCCCAGAGCATCACCGACATGGTCGGGCGGCAGTTGGGCGAGCTTTCCGAAGGCGTGGCGCTGGTCGTCGACACGTTGTCGCAATGCGAACCACTGGCCGTCGACGTGCTGTGCAAGCTGGCGGAGCGCACCGATCTGGAAGCCGCAGAGCGAATGCACCTCGTCACCGTCGAACGTTCCGGCGACGACCGCATGGCCCGGCTGGCACACCCGCTGTTCGGTGAGCTTCGACGGGCCAGCGCCGGGGAGATGTACCTGTCGCGGATCCGCGGGAAGTTGGCGCAAGGGCTCAGCGACAAGCCGGACAGCGATGTGCAGTCCACGGTCCGCAGGGCGATGCTGACGCTCGAGTCGGACCTCCCGCCGGACCCCGATCTGTTCGTGGACGCCGCGCGCTTCGCGATGACACTGCTGGATCTGGAGTTGGCGGATCGATTCGCATCCGCCGCGGTCGCCGCGGGCGCCAGTGAGGCGCCCGGCGTTCAGGCGATGAACCTGGTGCTCCGCGGCCGTGGCGACGATGCGGAGAAGTTTCTGCGGGAGATCACCGCCGACGGTCACGAGGACACGCATCGTTGGTCGACCGTTCGAGCGGCCAATCTCATCTGGCAACTTGGCAGGCCCGACGACGCATCGGCGATACTCGACCGCCTTGCCGCAGGACCCGAGTCGCCGGCGCAACTGGCGTCGCGCGAAGCCGTGCAGGCATGCGTGGACGCTGTGTACGGACGCTGCGAGGCCACTGCCGAAAAGGCCACTGCCGCATTGGATTCGCAGGAGCTGAGCGACTTTCACTCGATGATGGCCTCGTTGGCGTTGATGATGGCGCTCGGCGCGCTGGGTCGCGCCGATGAGCTGACGTCGGTCGCAGAACGGGCGTTGGAGCGTGCGTCGACGTCATTCCAGACAGCGCATTTGCGGTTCTGGTTCGGCGGCGTTTATGCCCGCGCATGCCGGTTGACTGGCCGCGTCGACGAGTGCGTGAACATGGCCAAGCAGATGGCCGACTCGGTGAACGACGTTCCCGGCCTCGCCTATGCCAACCTCGTATTCCTGTTGGGGCAAGCGGATCTCGTTCGTGGCGAACTACCCGGCGCGGTCAAAAGGCTGCATGAAGCACTTGCGGGTGTCGAGCACCACGGCATCACCACCGGCTTGCGGCCTGCAAGCTGCTTCGCGCTGACCGAGGCGCACGCCAAACTCGGCCAGTCGACCGAGGCGGACGAGGCGCTCGCCGAAGCCCGGCAGAACGTGCCCGACGAGTACGTGTACATGCACACCGCCCTGGCCGTCGCGACCGGATGGGCGCAGGCGTCTGGTGGTTACTTGACCGACGCGGTGGCGACTGTCCGCGAGGCCGCCACCTCGGCGCGCGATCGCGGACAACCGACACATGAGCTGATCTGCCTGCAGGCGGCCGCGCAGTGGGGCGACGCCTCCGGGGCGGACCGGGCTCGAGAACTCGCAGGCGAGTTGTCCCTGCCGCTGGCGGATGCGGTTGCCCGCCATGTCCAATCGTTGGCGGCCAAGGACGGCGAGGGGCTGCTGGCCGCGTCGTCCGCCTATCGGGCACTCGGCGATCGAGCGACGGCCGCGGATGCCGCGGCGCAGGCGGCGGTGGCCTTTTCGCAGAGCCAACAGCGCAGGCGCCGGCTCTACGCCGCCGCGATCGCGCAGGGTCTTTCCGACGAATGCGGCGGTCTGAGCACCCCGGCATTGCGGAGTCCGACCGGTCATCCGTTGACCGAACGGCAGCGCGAGATCGTCGAGTTGGCCGTCGCCGGCATGTCGAACAAGGAGATTGCGACGCGACTCATCATGTCGGTGCGCAGTGTCGAGGGGCATCTCTACCGCGCGTGCCAGCGCGTGGGTGCCAATTCACGCGAGGAACTGGCGGCCATCATCCGCAAGGGCCCCGCCGCCGCCGCCGACTAAAGCGGTCACCATTCTCGCGCGAGAAAGTCACCAGCCTTCGGTCAGCACCCGGTCCAGCGTGTCGGCGTAGAAGTCGGCCGCCTCGGTGTCGATGCACAACGGCGGCTTGGTCTTCAGGATGTTCATGTGATCGCCGGTGGGCTGGATGACCACGCCGAGATCGAGCATGCGGTCACAGATCGCCGCCGTCTCCTCGACCGCCGGTTCGAGGCTGTCTCTGTCGCGAACCATCTCGACGCCCAGATACAGGCCGATGCCGTGCACCGTGCCGATGATCGGGTGGTTGTCCTGTAGCGCTTGCAATCTCGCCTTCAGATGGGCGCCGACGTGCGCGGCGTTCGCCTGCAGGCCCTCGTCGCGCAGCACGTCGAGCACGGTGATGCCGATCGCGCAGGACAGCGGGCTACCGCCGGTGGACGAGAAGAAGTAGCCCTGACTGGAGAACCGCTCGGCGATCTCCCGGCTGGTGATCACCGCGCCGAGCGGAGAACCGTTGCCGGTGGACTTCGCGACCGACACGATGTCGGGAACGACGTTCTGCTGCTCGAAACCCCAGAACCAGTTGCCGAGCCGGCCGTACGCGACCTGTACCTCATCGGCGATCGCCAGGCCGCCGCCGCCACGCACGGCCGCGTACACCTGCTCCAGGTAGCGGTCCGGCAGTGCCATGCCCCCGGCATTGCCGTACACGGGCTCGGCGATGAACGCCGCGGGCGCGCGGCCGTCCGCGATCAGGGTCTCGATCTGGGCAACCGCCTCACCCGCGTAACGGCCGGCCTCGGCGCCGCGGAACTTGCCGCGAAAGCTGTTGGGCGATTCCACGGTGTGCACCCAATCCGGCCGAGTGGCAAGCGCATTCGGGTTGTCGGCCACCGACGTGGACACTGCATCGGTGGCATACGTCCACCCGTGGTAGGCCTCGCGCACCGCGACGATGTCGCGTCTGCCGGTGGCCGCCATCGCCAGCCGCAGCGCCAAATCGCTTGCCTCCGAACCGGAATTCACCAGGAAAACGGTGTCCAGCGGTTCGGGCAGCATCGCTGCCAGGCGCTCGCTGAACTCGACCACGGCCTCGTAGTTGAACCGCGAGTTCGTGTTCAGCTTCCGGAGCTGACGGGCCGCGGTTTCGGCGACCCGCGGATGGGCGTGGCCGAGAACCGTGACGTTGTTGACCATGTCGAGGTAGCAGCGACCGGCCGTGGATATCAGGTAGTGCCGCCAGCCGCGTTCGATCTGGGGCGGCCTTGCGTAGTAGTGCTCCTGGACCTGCGCGAAGCTCCGGTCGCGGCGTACCAGCAGCCCAACCGAGGAACTCGTGTCGGGCAATGCGGACAGGCCGAGCGCGGGGCGCGGGTCGCGCGTCAGCGCCAGCCACCCCTTCGCCAGTTCCGCCCGGGTCAGCAGCGGCGCCACCGGGGCGCCGACCGGCCGCACGCTCAGTTCGGTCCACCGGCCCGCCGCGGCTTCCGCGAGCGGGTCCCCGGCGCGCAACCGCGCGCCCAGCGGCGGCACCGACATGACACCGGCAAGCGTCAACTCGTAGTCGCCCCCGCGGAGCGTGACGCTGTCGTCGCCGCGGTCGACGACCTCGCCCGGCCACGGCGCCACCACGCCCGTGGTCGCCGCAGGCCACATGCTGATTCCCGTCGCCACCACATCGGGGCTGTGCTGGCTGAGCGGCTCGGCGCGGCTCAGTCGCGGTTCGCCGAATCGGGTGATGACCAACTCGGCACCGTGATCGACTGCCTGCCTTGCGAGTTCGCCATCGATGTCGGGTCGCAGCCAGCCGCCTGGCACGAAAGCCGAGTCGAAGGTGTCGGACTGGACGGACAAGTCCAGCGTCACCACCTTCGCGGGATCAAGTCCGTCGATGAGCGCAGTGTCGACCACGACCGGCCCCTGGTCATCGGCCAGCCCGAGCTCCGCCTTGATCAGCGAGGTCATCACATCGATCGGTAGTGAGGTGGCCTGCTCGAACATCCGTATCTCGCCACCGGTCTGTTCGGTGACGTAGGCATTGTGGGGGTCAAGCGCGGCCTGCTGCGACCCGCTGACGATCAGCACCGCGGTGCGAAGCACCAGCATCGGCCACAGCGCCTCCGCCTCCGCTGCGGTCAACGGGCGGATTGCGTGAAACGCCCGCACGCCGGGAAGGATCGAGCTGGGATCGGTGCCTGGGTGCCCGAGCACCGACGACACCGTGATCGCCAGCTCGGAGACCGCCCAGCTGTGCGACAGGTCGCCGAAGTCGATGACACCGTCGGGGTGTGCGGCGCCGTCCACACCTCGCGAAACGACGATGTTGGCGTCGGTCAGGTCGAGGTGCGTCGCCTGAAGGGGAAGTGCGTCGGCCAGTGGTTCGATCCGCGACCAGGCTGCTGCGGCGAAGTCCTCGACCCGGGTGCGCTGCGATTCGTCGACGACGTGCGAAATCAGCTGCGCCACAACGTCGGCGCCGTACCGGAGGTCCCATTGCAGGGCGCGGTCGAGGCCGGGGTGGTCGAATCCGGCCAGCGCGCGGCTGACTCGACCCGACACATCACCCAGTCCCGCAACGGCGGACGGCGGCAGGTAGCCCGATTCGTACAGCGTGCCGCCGGACAGATACCGCAACAGCCGCACGTAGGCGGTGCCCTGCAGCAGCCCCGTTATCGCGGTGCACTTTTCGCCAGCCTTATTGGGCAGCGGCACGGCGATGCGCAGCGATGGTTCCGCGTCGGCAATCCGGTCGGCCGCCACATCCTGAGCTTCCAGTTCGGTTGCGTTGAAAGCGGGATTGGCGATCTTGAGCACGCCGAGGATCTCGTCGGTCTCGCCGTGGATGACGAAGTTGCAGTCCTGGTTACTGCCCAACAACGTGGCCCTGGCCCGCAGCCCGTAATGCTTCGCGACGATCTGTTCGGCCTGCGCTTCGGTCACCTGAGGCCCGGGCAGCTCAGGTTCTTCGAGGAAGTTGAAGCCGACGGTGCGGCGGCGATGGCGGCTCACCGGTTTACGAACGCAACCACGACTTCACTGAACGCATCGTTGTCGTCGCCTGCTGCGGTGTGCCCGGCGTCGGACAGCTCGACGAACTCGGCGCCCGGAACGGTTTCGAGGAAGTGCTTCACACCTTCCTCGCTGACCACGTCCGACAGCCTGCCGCGGATCAGCAGGATCGGAATGGTCAGGTCGATGGCGGCCTGCTCGAGCCGTTCCACCCGGATGAACGAATCGTCGGGGGGCTTGGTCAGAAACGCCGGGTCCCAGTGCCAGTACCAGCGTCCGTCGCGAAGGCGCAGGTTCTTCTTCAGGCCCTCCGGGCTCCGCGGCTTGGGCCGGTACGGCAGGTAGGCGGCAACGGCTTCGGCCGCGTCGTCGAGCGAGGCGAAGCCGTCCAACCCGCTGCTCATGAACTCGCGGATTCGGGCACTGCCGTCCTTCTCGAAGCGGGGCACCACATCGACAAGCACCAGCTTCGTCACCTTCGTCGGGCCCGCCTGATCCCCGGCCAGGATGCCCGTCATCCCGCCCATGCTGGCGCCGATCAAGATGACGGGCCCGTCGATCTGGTTCAGCACCTCCATGGTGTCCGCGCAGAACGAGTACACCGTGTAGTCGGCGTCGGGGCAGCGGTCGCTGTCGCCGTGACCGCGGGAGTCGAGCGCGATGACATGCAGGCCTTCATCGGCGAGGATCTGACCGGTGTTCTTCCAGGAGAACCGGTTCTGCCCGCCGCCGTGCAGAAACAGGACGGCCGGCCGGGCCGGGTCCGATGTCGCGTCGCGGTTCCATTCGTCGGCGATCAGGGTCAGGCCGTTGCTACCCCGGAACTTCACCGTTTGCAGTTCGCTCTGCCCAGTGCCCACAGACGTCCTCTCGGCCTATCCCCGAGCTCACGTTACCCAGCGGAAAACCGTCGTTTTACGGATGGTGTCCAAACGGCGCTGCACCGATCCCTACAATCGGCGATCGTGCAGCCAGATTCTCCGATGGCGGACGACCGCCAGGGCATCATCGAAGCTGCATACGGCTGCCTGTCCGAGCCGCACAGCGGCCCCATCCCGGTGGCCGCGATCCTGGAGCGCGCGGGTTTGTCGACTCGGGCGTTCTACCGCCACTTCGAGTCGAAGGACGAGCTGTTTCTCGCGATGCTGCGGCACGAAGCCGATGCGTTGGCCGGTCGGTTGGACCGCATCGCCGACGAGTTCCCCTCCGATCCGGTGAAACAGCTGACCGCGTGGGTCGACACGATGTTCGAACTGGCACACGAGCCTCGGCTGCGCATGCATCTCACGGTGATCGACTCAGACGAAGTCCGCGCCGCAAAGGGGTATCGCGAGACGCGCGAGCGCCTGCACGCCGACAGGGAACGCTCGCTCGAGCGGATCCTTCAGCGGGGCCGCGACGACGGATCGTTCGCGCTGACCGATCCGCAGCGGGACGCCGTCGCCATCAGTGCGGTGGTCAGTCGTGAGTTGACGATATCGGCGCCCGGCAGTCCGCAGGATCTGCAGCGTGCGCAGGACCGTGTCATCGATTTCGCGCTACGGGCGTTGGGTGCCGAACGGTCATCCTGATGAGTTCCGGTCGCCTGCCGAGTCTGCATTGAAAACGACCGCTCAGACAGGAGCTTCACATGCCGGCCATCACGCCCTCACTCTGGTTCGACAACAACCTCGAGGAAGCTGCCGAGTTCTATGCCTCGATCTTTCCGAACTCGTTCATCGAGGAGCTGCACCGAGCCACGGAAGCGGGACCGGGTGAGCCCGGCGAGGTGATTTCGGGCTTCTTCGTGCTCGACGGCACGCGGTTCATCGGAATCAACGGCGGGCCGCACTTTCAGTTCTCGGAGGCGGTCTCGTTCATGGTCCACTGCAAGGACCAGGACGAGGTGGACTACTACTGGGATCGCCTCGTCGACGGTGGCGAGGAATCTCAGTGCGGGTGGCTGAAGGACCGCTTCGGCCTGAGCTGGCAGATCGTGCCGGACCGGCTGCTCGAACTGGAAAACGATCCGGATCCGGCACGTGCCGCCGCGGCCACCAGGGCGATGCACGGGATGCGCAAGATCGTCGTCGCGGAACTGGAGGAGGCAAGCGCGAACGCGTGAGGCCGTCGAGCCTGGAAACCTTCAGCTCGTCAGTCGGGCGATCCACTCGATGGTGGCATCGCTGACCTGCTCGACCTCTGCGGCGTCGTCGCACATGGTGACCATCAGCGACGCCTCGGACATGATCGCGATCAGGATGCGGGACAGCAGCTGTCCCCGCGTGGACGAGTCCACGTCGAGCACTCCCATCCAGCGGTGCAAGAAGGTCAACGTGTTCGTGCGCCGAAGTCGTTCGAACCCGACCGGGACATCGCCCGAGGCGATCATCGTCGCCGCGCGCCGGTTGTCCCAGATCGCGTTCAGATAGGCCCGCGCATGCAGCGCGAACGCCTGTTGGCTGTCCAGATCGGCGGACTCGCGCGCGGCGTCGGCCATGCGGAGCTCGACCTCTGCGGACAGCCGTTCGTAGATCGCGAGGAACAGTTCCTTCTTCGCTCCGAAGTGGTGGTAGATGCTGCCGATGCTGGCACCCGAGTTCTCGACGATGTCGGCCATGGTTGCCGCCGAGAACCCTCGGGTGCTGAACACTTCCGTCGCCGCGTCGAGAATGCGCTGCTGAGTGGCGTCGGTCCTGGCCCAACGCCGCGCGGGCGTGGTCATGTGAACAAACTAGCGCACGCCGGCCCCTTCTTGGAACGCAATTCTAATAGTGGCCGGAATCGCGGGGCCAGAGTTTGCTGGGGGCGTTTCGCCGGATAGCCGTTGTTCGTTCTGCGGATACTAGCCATTGCGCAGGTGCCGCGGCGACGAACGTCGTAGCCCATAACGATTTGACGGTTACGACATCGAATTCGCCCGACAGAAAGTAGCCTTCCGTATGCCTTTCCGCACCTCGGCCCCGCGTCGTTCGCGCCTGACGCCCGTGTCCGGCGGGCACGGCGGGCGCGGCAACGATGTTCGTATTGCTGCCGCCGAAATCGGTGATGTACGGTTCACCGGCGTCCCTGCGATGGCACTGAGGAGCTGGCGAGGAAGGAACTGCTAATGTCCGCTTCCGGCATCGTCGCCAAGCCCGTACGCGCAGTCGGCGGCTTCTACGGGATGGCTCTCGACACGTTCGTGCAGATGTTCAAGCCGCCATTCGCGTGGCGCGAATTCATCTTGCAGGCTTGGTTTGTCGCGCGGGTGTCGATCGTGCCGACGCTGATGTTGACGGTCCCCTACACCGTGTTGTTGACGTTCACCTTCAACATCCTGCTGACTGAGTTCGGTGCCGCGGACTTCTCCGGCACCGGTGCGGCCCTCGGCACGGTGCGCCAGATCGGGCCGATCGTGACGGTTCTGGTGGTCGCCGGTGCCGGCGCCACCGCCATGTGTGCCGATCTGGGTGCGCGGACGATTCGCGAGGAGCTCGATGCGCTGCGGGTGATGGGCATCAATCCGATCCAGGCACTTGTGGTTCCGCGCGTGCTGGCCGCCACCGTGGTGTCCCTGGCGCTGTCCGCGACGGTGATCCTCGTGGGGCTCGCCGGCGCGTACATGTTCTGCGTTTACATTCAGCACGTCTCGCCGGGTGCCTTCGCGGGCGGATTGACCCTGATCATCGGTGGCCTCGACGTGACGATCGCGTTGGTGAAGGCCGCGTTGTTCGGCCTTTCGGCCGGACTGATCGCGTGTTACAAGGGCATCTCCGTGGGTGGCGGCCCGGCGGGCGTGGGTAACGCCGTCAACGAGACAGTGGTGTTCACCTTCATGGCGTTGTTCGCGATCAACGTCGTCGCGACCGCCGTCGCCGTGAAGGTGACGCTATGAGCGCCCAGCCGGTCGAAAGGACCCGCCGGCCGATTGACAGGCGGTTCCCGCGTTTGGCGCGCAGGTTCGACGGCTGGGTCAACGGCTGGAACCAGGTCGGGCACCAAACGCAGTTCTACGGCACCACGTTGCGCAACATTCCTTACGTCTTCACCCACTACCGGATCGAGATGCTGCGGATCATCGCCCAAATGGGCCTGGGCGCAGGGGCGCTCGTAGTGATCGGCGGAACCATCGCGATCGTGGCCTTCTTGACGGTGACCACCGGCGCGCTGGTTGCGGTGCAGGGCTACACCGACTTCTCGGAAATCGGTGTGGAGGCCTTGACGGGATTTGCGTCGGCCTTCTTCAACGTCCGGTTGATCGCGCCGGCGACCACCGCTATCGCCCTGGCCGCCACCATCGGTGCTGGCGCCACCGCACAACTCGGCGCCATGCGGATCAATGATGAGATCGACGCGCTGGAGGTAATGGGGATCCGTAGCGTTGCCTTCCTCGCTTCCACCCGGGTGATCGCCGGCCTGGTGGTGGTGATCCCCCTGTACTGCGTCGGCGTGCTGGCGTCGTTCTGGGCCGCGCGTCTGGGCACGACAGTTTTCTATGGTCAATCGACAGGGGTGTACGACCACTACTTCAGAACGTTCCTGAACCCCACCGACCTGATTTGGTCATTCGTTCAAAGCATCGCCATGGCGGTGGCGATCATGCTGATACATACCTATTACGGCTTCACCGCGAGCGGTGGGCCGGCCGGAGTGGGGGAGGCGGTCGGGCGTGCGGTGCGTACCTCGCTCATCATTTCGGCGTTCGTGGTGATGATGATCTCGCTTGCCGTCTACGGGCAATCCGGCAACTTCAATCTGGCCGGGTAGCACCATGGCCGAGGCGAGAAAGGGCGAAGGACTCCACGCGGGGTGGTGGACGCTTGTTCTGTTGCTGCTCCTGATCGCCTCGATCTGGCTGACGTATGTGTTGTTCACCGGATCCCTGAAGTCGTTCGTCCCGGTCACCCTGGCCTCCGACCGTTCCGGCTTGGTCATGGAGACCAACGCCAAGGTCAAACTTCGCGGCGTACAGGTCGGGCGGGTCGCCTCGATCACCGGTGGCAGGGAACCGGTGGAACTCAAACTGGAGATCTACCCGGACCAGATCGAGCACATCCCGGCCAATGTCGGGGCGCAGATCCAGGCAACCACTTTGTTCGGGGCCAAGTTCGTGGACCTGGTGTACCCCAGCGATCCCAGCCCGCAGCGCCTCCGGGCCGGCCAGGTGCTGCATTCGAGCAATGTAGCCACCGAGGTCAACACGGTCTTCGAGAACGTGGTCGAAGGTGCTTGACCAGATCGACCCCGCCAAGCTCAACAGCGTGCTGTCAGCGCTCGCCGAGGGCGTCCGCGGCCAGGGCGAGCGGCTAGGACAGGCCACCACCGACGCCAATCAGGTTCTGCTGGCGCTGAACCCGCGCAGTGAGACCATACGGGCAGACTGGCAGGCGCTGAAGGGGTTCAGCGACACCTATAGCGCTGCGGCGCAAGACATCCTGACGACACTCAACGCAGCGAGCACGACCAGCGTCACCATCACCCATCACGCCAAGCAATTGGATGCGCTGCTGCTGGCCACCATTGGGCTTTCGAACAGCGGAATCAGCCTGCTGGCGCCGAATCAGGCGAACCTCATCAAGGCCATCAACGTGCTCGAGCCCACGACGAACCTGTTGTACAAGTACAACCCCGAATACACCTGCCTGCTTGTCGGCGCGAAGACATTGTTGGACACGGGCGGTTACGAAGCGCCCGGCGGCAACGGGCGATCGCTTGTGCTGGACTCCGCCATTGCGCTCGGCGACGACCCCTACAGCTTTCCGGAGAATCTGCCCGTCGTCGGCGCCAAGGGCGGACCCGGCGGGAAGCCGGGCTGTGGCTCGCTGCCGGACGTGTCCAAGAACTGGCCGGTGCGTCAGCTCATCACCAACACCGGATTCGGCACCGGGGTGGACTGGCGACCCAATCCCGGCATCGCATTCCCGACCTATGCCAACTACCTGCCGGTGACGCGTGCGGTGCCCGAGCCGCCGAGCATCCGCAACCTGTTCGGCGGGCCCGCACCGGGACCGATCCCGTATCCGGGCGCGCCGGCCTACGGGGCGCCGATGTATGCGCCTGACGGCACTCCGCTGTGGCCGGGCCTGCCGCCCGCACCGCCTCCTGGCGCACCGAAGGATCCCGGTCCGAGGCCGGGTACCGAGCCGTTCATCGTGCACGCACCGGCACAGATCTCGGCGCCGGGCTTGCCACCCGGGCCGACGCCGTTGCCGCCGATTCCCGTCCCGAACGAGGTCGCGCCATCTCCATGAGCACCCAGCATCCAGACCCGACGACGAAGGAAGGTGACCAGCCATGAGCGGCAACTGGCGACAAGCCCTTTGGCGTCTTGGCATCTTCCTGGGTGTGTGTCTGCTCGGCGTCTTCGCGTTGTACGCGGTCTTCAGCCAGTTGCGCTTCGGTGAGAAAGCCAAGGAGTACAACGCCGTCTTCTCGAATGTGACCGGCCTGGAAAACGGTGACTTCGTCCGCATCGGCGGTGTGGAAGTCGGCAAGGTGAATAAGATCTCCATCCGGGACGACACCACGGCACTGGTCGAGTTCAACGCCGATGATTCGGTCGTACTCACCGAGGGCAACAGGGCCGTCATCCGTTACGACGATCTCATCGGCGGCCGGTACCTGGCACTGGTGGAGGGCACCGGCGGAACCAAGCGGCTCAATCCGGGTGACACGATCCCCATGGCCCGCACCTCACCGGCGCTGGATCTGGATGCGCTGATCGGTGGATTCAAGCCGCTGTTCTCGGCTCTGGACCCAGACCAGATAAATGCGTTGTCCGGCCAGTTGATTCAGGCTTTCCAGGGCCAGGGCGCAACGATCAGTTCATTCCTGAGCCAGACCGCGGCGCTGACGAACACGCTGGCCGACCGCGATCAGCTGATCGGAGAGGTCATCGTCAACCTCAACACCGTGCTGGGGTCACTCGGCGACCAGAGCAAGCAATTCTCCAAGGCCATCGACGCACTCGCCGAGCTGGTGAAGGGTCTCGAGTCCCGCAAGCAGGACATCAGCAACGGCGTCGCCTACACCAACGCCGCCGCCGGAACCATCAGCGATCTGCTGGCGCAGGCGCGTCCACCGTTTGCGAAAACGATCCAGGAGACGGACCGCGCTGCCGGAATCGTGGTGGCCGACCATGAATATTTCGACAACCTGCTGAACACCCTGCCGGATTCGTATCAAGCGCTTGCCCGGCAAGGGATCTACGGCGATTTCTTCAGCTTCTATCTGTGTGACCTCGTCCTCAAGCTCAACGGTAAGGGCGGTCAGCCGGTGTATGTGAAGGTGGCCGGACAGACTACGGGGAGGTGCGCGCCCCGATGAAGCCGTTCGCCGAACGCAATCCGTTCGATCATGGGTGCCATCGGGCTGGGCTTGACCGCAGGCATCGTGGTGATCGCCTTGCAGTACGACAAAATCCCATTCATCAACCAGAGCCAACGACTACTCGGCCTATTTCGCGGAGGCCGGTGGGCTGACAACCGGCGCGCGCGTACAGGTTTCGGGCCTCAGAGTGGGTGAGGTGTCGTCGATCGATCTGGACGGGCCGCGGGTGCTGGTCAAGTTCACCGTCGACAACGACATCAGGCTCGGGGATCGCACCGAAGCGGCGATCAAGACGCGGGGCCTGCTGGGCACCAAGGTTCTCGAGGTGACATCCCGCGGCGACGGCCACCAGGATGGCACGATTCCGGTCGAGCGCACCACCTCGCCCTATCAGCTGCCGGACGCGCTGGGCGAACTCGCGACGACGATCAGCGGCCTGAACACCAACCAGCTGTCCGACTCGCTGAGGGTACTGGCGGAGACATTCTCGGAGACCCCGCCCGAACTCAGGATCGCCGTCGAGGGCGTGGCCCGATTCTCCGAGACCCTCAACGAACGCGACGCGCAGCTGCGTGAACTGCTCACCAACGCCAACAAGTCGACGGCTGTGCTGGCCGAGCGCAGCGACCAAATCGTCGGCCTTGTCGCAGAACACCAACGCGCTACTGGTCGAGCTGGAGAGTGAAAGTGCTGCGCTGGACCAGATCTCGGGCAACATCTCCGCCCTGAGCCAGCAACTGGAAGGCTTCATCGCCGAGAACCGCGAGACGATGAGGCCCGCGCTCGACAAGCTCAACGGCGTTCTGACGATCATCGACAACCGCAAGGAACGGCTGCAGAAGGGCGCTGAAACTGCTCGACCAGCTACGCGATGTCGCTCGGGCGAATCGGTTTCGTCCGGTCCGTTCTTCAAGAACTACATCGCCAACCTGTTGCCGGGCCAGTTCGTGCAGCCATTCATCGACGTCGCGTTCTCCGATCTCGGCCTGGATCCCAACGTGTTGCTGCCGTCCGAGCGCACCGACCCGCAGATCGGCCAGCCGGGCACACCGGCACTGCCGGTGCCCTATCCGCGGACCGGGCAGGGTGGCGAGCCGCATCTGACGCTGCCCGATGCCATCACCGGCAACCCCGGCGACCAGGGGTGCGGTCTGCCGGGCTTGCCGCTGCCCGGCCCCACTGGCTGCTACCCGTACCGCGAGCCGCTGCCCGCGCCGCCGCCCGGCGGACCGCCGCCGGGGCCGCCCGCCGAGGCGCCGCCGGGCGTGGCGTCGACACCGCTGCCGAACCCGGGCCCGGTGTTCGTGCCCGGCCCCGGTGAGCGCACCCGCGCCTCGCGCCCGCGGAGGTGGACCATGAACCGCAACGCCAGAACAGGTTCTGGCCGTCGGCGCTGGTCGCTGCTGCTGGTCGCCGGGGTCGTCGTGCTGTTGCGGACCACCGAACCGATCAACCGCACGAACGTCGT
Organism: uncultured Actinomycetota bacterium; assembly: GCA_963713225.1. Classification (GTDB taxonomy): domain Bacteria; phylum Actinomycetota; class Actinomycetes; order Mycobacteriales; family Mycobacteriaceae; genus Mycobacterium. The sequence goes on from CAVQLB010000015.1 coordinate 358,933, forward strand.
CGGGTACTTCGAGAACAGCAACGGCATCTATGTCGGCGACGACGTCCGTATTCTCGGCGTGACCGTCGGCAAGATCGAGAAGATCGAGCCGCAGCCCGACCAGGTCAAGATCTCGTTCTGGTACGACAGCAAGTACAAGGTGCCCGGCCGACGCCAACGCCGCGATCCTGTCGCCGACGCTGGTGACCTCGCGCGCCATCCAGCTCACCCCGGCCTACACCGGCGGGCCGGTGATGGAGGACGACGCGGTCATCCCGCGCGAACGCACCGTGGTTCCGGTGGAGTACGACACCTTCCGCCAGCAGCTGGAGAGGCTGGCCGAACAGCTGCAGCCGACCGAGCCGGGCGGGGTCAGCCCGCTGGGCTCGGTCATCAACACCACTGCCGACAATCTCCGTGGCCAGGGCGCCAACATCCGCGACACCGTCATCAAACTGTCGCAAGCCTTTTCGGCTCTCGGCGACAAGAGCACCGACATCTTCTCCACCGTCAAGAATCTGGCGATCCTGGTGTCGGCGCTGCAGGACAGCACCAACTCTGATGCGCCAGCTCAACCAGAACCTGGCGATCGGTGACCGGTCTGTTCGCCAACGACCCCAACGAGGTCGCCGACGCCGTCAGCGATCTCAACAACGTCGTCGGAGAGGTGCAGAGCTTCGTGGCCGACAACCGCGAATCGCTGGGCACCACATCGGACAAGCTGGCGGGGGTGACCCAGGCGCTGACCGACAGCCTCGACGACGTCAAGCAGTTCCTGCACGTGGCGCCCAACACATTCCAGAACTACGTGAACATCTATCAACCGGCCCAGGGCGCGGCGAGCGCCATGCCTTGCGGTCAACAACTTCGCCAACCCGATCACCTTCCTCTGCGGTGCCGTGCAGGCGGCGTCGCGGCTGGGTGCCGAGCAGTCGGCGAAGCTGTGCGTGCAATATCTGGCGCCGATCATGAAGAACCGCCAGTACAACTTCCCGCCGCTCGGTTTCCAGAACTTCTTCGTCGGTGCCTCTGCGCGGCCGAACGAGATCACCTACAGCGAGGAATGGATGCGGCCCGACTACGTTCCGCCGCAACGGCGCCGCCGCAGCGCACCAGCGGCCGGCGGAAGCGCCGCCGCCCGCACCGGCTGGACCTCCGCTGGCCGCGGAGGGGCCACCTGTCGCGACGAATCCGGCCGACGGGCTGACCGGCATGATGGTGCCTGCGGGGGTCGGACCATGATGCGGGCGAAGCGGATTCGCGTGGCGGTCGGCATGATCGTGTTGGCGCTCACGGCTATCCGGATGCGGCGAGTGGCAAGGGCTGAACTCGCTTCCGCTGCCGGGCGTCCAGGGTCGCGGTCCCGGCGCGTTCACCATCCAGGCGCAGATGCCCGACGTGGACAACATCGAACCGAATTCGCGCGTTCGGGTCGACGACGTGACGGTCGGCAACGTGACCAAGATCGAGCGGCAGGGCTGGCACGCGTTGGTCACCATGGAGCTCAACGGCGACGTCCAGCTGCCCGCCAACGCGACGGCCAGGCTCGGTCAGACCAGCCTGTTGGGTTCACTGCACATCGAGCTGGCGCCGCCGAAGGACGTGGCGCCCGGAGGGCAGGCTGCACGAGGGCTCGCTGATCCCGTTGTCGTCCGGGAGTGCCTATCCGAGCACCGAGCAGACACTGGCCGCGATCTCGCTGCTGCTCAACGGGGGTGGGATCGGCCATGTTCAGGACATCACCGAGGCGTTCAGCACCGCGTGGGCCGGCCGCGAGGCCGACCTGCGCAGCCTGATCGAGCAGCTCGACATGTTCATCGCCTACGTCGAACGACCAAAAAGGCGACATCATCGCCGCCAACGAGAGCCTGAACAACCTGGTCGGTCAGTTCGCCGAGCAGAAGCCGGTGGTGGACAAGGCATTACAGACCATCCCGGACGCGCTGGCCGTCCTCAAGGATCAGCGCGACAACCTCGCCGAGGCGCTCGCGCAGCTGGGCAAGTTCAGCGCGCTGGCCGCCGACTCGGTCAACCAGACCAAGGAAGCGTTGGTTCAGGAGCTCAAAGACCTCGGGCCGGTGCTGGAACAGCTGGCCAACGCGGGACCCGCGCTGACCCGCGCGCTGAGTTTCCTCCCCACCTTCCCGTTCCCCAAGGAGACACTGCACGAACTGGATGCGCGGCGACTACGCCAACCTGACGTTGGTCGTCGACCTGACATTGAGCCGGATCGACTCCGGACTCTTCACCGGAACGCGGTGGGAGTGCGATCTGACGTGGCTGGAGTTGCAGTGGGGCCGCACCATCGGCCAGTTGCCCAGCCCGTGCAACCGGCAGCGCCCCGCCGAACTGCGCGGCAACCCGCTGCTCGTGCCGTACCGCTGGGACCAGGGGCCCTAACATGCGAATGACCAGGCAGATCGTCATCCAGCTGCTGATCTTCAGCCGTGCTGGCGACCACCGCGCTCGCGGATCATGGTCTTCGGGTACATGCGGCTGCCCGCCATGGTCGGCATCGGGCAGTACCGAGTGACCGTGGAGCTGCCGGAAACGGGCGGGCTGTATCCGCGGGGCAATGTCACCTATCGCGGCACCCAGGTCGGCACGGTGAAAAGCGTCAACCTGACCGATACCGGTGTCGCGGCGGTGCTTTCGCTGGACTCGGGCATCAAGATCCCCGCCGACGTCGAAGCCGAGGTGCACAGCCAGTCCGCGGTCGGCGAGCAGTACGTCACGCTTCTCCCGCGCAGCGGCGAGGGACCGGTCTTGAAGGACGGCGACGTCATCCCGCAGGATCGCACCAGGGTCCCGACCGAACGTCAACGCGGTATTGGGCGCCACCAACCGTGGCCTCGCGGCGATCCCGCGCGACAACCTGAAGACGGCCGTCGACGAGGCCTATGTCGCGGTCGGCGGACTCGGGCCCGGAGCTGTCCCGGCTGGTTCAGGGAGGAACCGCACTAGCCATCGACGCCCGCAAGAACCTCGATCCGCTGACCACTCTGATCGACCAGTCCAAGCCGATCCTGGACACCCAGACCGACACCGCGGGCTCGATCCAGGCGTGGGCGTCGAACCTGGCAACGGTCACCCAAGGAGCTGCAGAGCCAGGACTCCGCCGTGGCCGGGATCCTGGAGAAGGGTCCCGGCGCAGCCGACGAGGTGCGGGCGCTGTTCGACCGGCTACAGCCCACGCTGCCGATCGTGCTGGCCAACCTGGTCAGCATCGGCGAGGTCGCCGTCACCTACCAGCCGAGCCTCGAGCAGCTGCTGGTGCTGCTGCCTCAGGGCACCGCCACCACGCAGGCGATCGGCGTCGCACAAGCGGAACACCAAACAGGACTACAAGGGCGACTATCTGACGCTCAACCTGAACCTCAACCTGCCGCCGCCGTGCACCACCGGCTTCCTGCCGCCCCAGCAGCAGCGGGCGACGAGCTCGAGGACTATCCCGACCGGCCGGCGGGCGACGTCTACTGCCGGGTGCCGCAGGACGCGCCGTTCAACGTCCGCGGCGCCCGCAACCTGCCCTGCATCACGGTTCCCGGCAAACGCGCGCCGACGGTGAAGCAGTGCGAGAGCAACGAGAACTACGTCCCGCTCAACGACGGCTACAACTGGAAGGGTGACCCGAACGCCACGCTGTCGGGCCAGCCGGTTCCGCAGCTGCCGCCGGGGGAGCTACCTGCACAACAGCCTCCTCCGCCGGGTCCGGCGCCGCCTGCCACTAGCGGCCGCCGAATACGATCCTTCGTCCGGCACGTACGTTGGACCGGACGGGCACGAGTACACACAAGCCGACTTGGCCCGTGGTGCCACAGAGGAGCAAACATGGCAGACGATGCTGCTGCCCCCGGACGGGGAACTGAGCGAGGCAGTCTTCGGAGAGCGAAGCCGAGACCGCAGCCGCGGCCGAAACCGACGCCGGCGACGAAATCACCGAAGCGACCGAAGAGGACGTCGCGGACGCTGACGCCGAGGTACAGGCGCCTGCCAAGCCCCCGATGTCGCATGTCCGCCTCGCGACCATCGTCGGCCTGGTGGCCGTGCTGGGGCTGGCGGGCCTGTGCGGCTGGCTCGGCTTCCGCGCGTACGAGTCGCGCACGGCGGCCGACGAACGCAACCTGTTCCTTCAGGTCGGTCGACAGGGCGCGCTGAACCTCACCACGATCGACTTCCAGCACGCCGACGCCGATGTGCAGCGCATTCTGGACTCCGCGACGGGCACCTTCTACGACGACTTCCAGGCACGGGCGCAGCCGTTCGTCCAAGTCGTCAAGCAGGCACAGTCGAAGTCCGTCGGCACCGTCAGCGAAGCCGGCATCAAATCGGTATCCGACGACGGGGCGGACGTCCTCGTCGCCGTGACCGTCAAGACGTCCAATGCGGGTGCGGCCGAACAGGAGCCGAGGGCCTGGCGGATGAACATCACGGTGCAGAAGGTCGGCGACGAAGCGAAGGTAGCCAACGTGAGGTTCGTGTCGTGACCGAGAGCAAGCACACGAGCGAAGAGACTCTGGAAGACACCGAGGCGAGGGTGGAAGGCGCCCCCGACCCGGAGACCGAGGCGGACAAGCCCGCCGCCGACGACACCGTCGACGAGACCGACATGGCGGAAGATGTCGAAGCCGCCACGTCGGGTAGGCACGAGCTCCCCAAGCCCAAGCGCCAGACCGACTGGTCGCGGCTGGTCGCCTTCGCGCTGCTGCCCGCGCTCGCGTTCCTGCTGGCGTTGGGCGCCGCCTTCCTGAAATTCCAGGACTCGGCGGTCCGCGACGGCAACATCGCCCGCGAGCAGTCGGTGCGAGGTCGCCAAGCAAAGCACCATCGCGTTGTTGTCGTACAAACCCGACACCGTCGAGCAACAGCTGAACGACGCCAAGGGTCGGCTCACCGGCGAGTTTCGCGACCAGTACACGTCGCTGATCAACGACGTGGTGATCCCTGGGGCGAAGGAAAAGAAGATCTCGGCGGTGGCCGAAGTCCCTGAGGCGGCGTCGGTTTCGGCCGATCCCGGCCGCGCGGTGGTTCTGGTGTTCGTCAATCAGACCGTGACCGTCGGCGACGGTGCCCCCACCGCCACCGCGTCCAGTGTGCGCATCACTCTGGACAAGGTCGGCGACAGCTGGCTGATCTCACAGTTCGACCCCGTGTAAGCGGCCCCGTTGAGCGAGCCGGACTGGATTGACGTCGCCACACCCACGGTTGCGCTGCGCGTCCTGACCTGGGGCCCGCCGGATGGACCCATTGCGTTGTGCCTGCACGGTTTTCCCGACACCGCCTACGGCTGGCGGAAGGTCGCGCCGCAGCTGGTCGACGCCGGGTGGCGGGTGGTGGCACCTTTCACCCGCGGGTATTCTCCGTCGTCGATTCCGACAGACGGCAGCTATCACGTCGGCGCGATGATGGACGACGCTCTGCAAGTGTTGGAGGCGGTGGGCCCGACCGGACGCGACGTCGTGATCGGCCACGACTGGGGTGCGGCCACGGCGGCCGGGCTTGCCGCCATGCCGGACAGTCCGTTTGCCAAATCGGTGATCATGTCGTTGCCGCCCGCCGCGGCGTTCCGGTCGTTGGGAGAACTACCCGATAGGGTTCGGCTGGCCGCACAGGTGCCGCGTCAGCTGCTGCGGTTCTGGTACGTCATGTATTTCCAATTACCTTTGCTGCCAGAACTTTCGGCGTTTCGGGTGGTGGCACCGTTGTGGCGGCAGTGGTCGCCGGGCTACGACCAGGAAGAAGACGTCCGGCTCGTGCAGGACGCGATCGGGTCACCGGAGAACTGGCGCGCCGCGATCGGCATCTACCGGGCCGTCATCCGCGGCAGCAGGCCGCCGGCCGAATATGCCGAACTAAATCGGTGGTGGATGGAGCCGCCAAGGCTTCCTTCGCTTTATCTGCACGGAGACGACGACGGTTGCATGGCACCGGATTACCTCCCCTGGGTCGAGCGGATTCTCCCGTCGGGCAGTGACGCCTTCGTCGTCGAGAAGGCCGGGCACTTCCTGCAACTCGAGCAGCCGGATGTGGTCGCGCGACACATCCTCGACTTCGTCGGGCAAGCCTGACTGGGAAGGCATGATGCGCCGGTTGACGGCGGTCGATGCGCAGATGTACTGGATGTCGGCCAAGACTCCCAACGATCAGTTCCTGCTCTACGGGTTCGCCGGCGTACCTGCGAACCTGGACGAGGCGATGGGTGCCATCCGCGCCAGGGCCGGCGAGTGCCCGGAGCTTGGCCTTCGACTGCGCGATGACAATGTCCTCACCTACCCGGCTTGGGTGAGCGGCCACGCCGACCCCGCGCAGGTCGTGGTGCGCGAACTCGACGACAACAGTTGGGCGGGCTGTCTTGCCGCGGTCAGCGCGCTGGCCGACGACCAACTCGACCAGCGGGTGTCGCCGTGGCGACTGCATGTCTTCAGCGCGGTCGACGGCATCCCCACCACCTCCGGGGCGGGGACGGTCGCCGTGCTGCAGATCGCACACGCGTTCGCCGACGGCGTCCGCTCGTCGGCGTTGGCGGCGATGCTGTTCGGTCGCGCAGCCGATGTCCCGCCGGTGACACCGCCGGGGGTGCGGGCCATCACGCTGCCGTGGCGCAGCTTTGTGGCCGCGCGGGCGCATCGGCAGTTGGTGCGCGACGTCGAGGCCGGCTTGGTGCCCGCACAGGCGGAGTCGCGGCCCGCGCTGCGGAGCAACGCCCGCCCGACTGGCGCGCGCACCGTGCGCACGCTCGTCCGGCACCGCGGGCAGTTGCCCGGCCCGACAGTGACGATCGGTGTGCTGTGCGCGGTCTCCACGGCGCTGTCCGCTCACCTGCGCGACCTGGGCGACGACCCGTCGACGCTGGGGGCCGAGGTTCCGATGGCGAAAGCCGCTGTCCGAGAAGCGCATAACCACTTCGGCAACGTCGGCATCGACCTGCACCCGGAGCTGCCCCCCGATGAGCGGGCCATCCGGATCGCCGGCGACCTCGAGCGCCGCCGCCGACGGGCGGCACACCCGGCGATGCGGGCGGGCGAGCTGGCCTTCGCTGCCGTGCCCGCGCCGCTGTTGCGCTGGGGCGTCGGGCGGTTCGACCCGACCGTGCGCTCGCCCACCGTGATCGGGAACACCGTGGTTTCCAGCGTCAACAGGGGACCGGCGGACCTGCGCTTCGGCGAGGCGCCCGTCGCGGTCACCGCCGGCTATCCCGCGCTGTCGCCGATGATGGGTTTGGTCCATGGGGTGCACGGCATCGCTGACACGGTGGCGATCAGTGTGCATGCGGCAGAGTCGGCCGTCGGTGATATCGACGCATACGTCGCCCGGCTCGACGCAGCGCTGTCACTATGAGTGGCATGTCCGACATCAGGCACGTCGTCCTCATCCACGGCACGTGGGGTAACGGGGATACGCTGGGTGACGCCACAATTGGTCTGCGATTCGGGACGGGTGTACTGCGAGCTGGCCTTGCCCTTCCTGGACCGGGCCGGGGCCGCCAGGGTCGATTTCTCGCGATCCGTACTCCAGTACTCGCAATCGGCGGGAAGCGCGACCGTCTGGTGAACTTCCGCGTCGCGCGCGCGACAGCGGCGCGCTACCCGAACGGGACCTACGTCGAGATCCCCGGGTCAGACCACATGGTGCTCCACGGAACCGCGCTGCCCGTCACGATGGCCCGCATCGACGAGTGGATGGCACGCCACCAGGTCTTCACGGCCGAATCCAGTCCGCGCAGCTAGAACACGTTCTAGTCTCTTCGCCATGGGATTTCTCAACCCCGACATGCCCGTCGTCGACTTCGCGGAGTGGAGTAAAGGCTCCCGTTCCGAGAAGATCCGCCCGATGGCTCGGCACTGGGCGGAGGTCGGCTTCGGCACCCCCGTGGTCATGCACCTGTTCTACGTCTTCAAAATCCTGCTCTACATCCTCGGCGGCTGGTTGTTCGCGTTGGCCACCAATGGCGTCGACGGCTTCACTCAGGTTGCGCAGTGGTGGACGGAACCGATCGTGTTCCAGAAGGTCGTGCTCTACACCATGCTGTTCGAGGTCATCGGCCTCGGCTGCGGATTCGGGCCGCTGAACAACCGGTTCATGCCGCCGTTGGGGTCGATCCTGTACTGGTTGCGGCCCAACACCATTCGGCTGCCACCGTGGCCCGACCGGATACCGCTGACCAAGGGCACCGCGCGCGCGCCGGTCGATGTCCTGCTGTATGCGGCACTGCTGGTGGTGCTGGTCGTCGCGCTGTTCTCCGACGGCACAGGGCCGATGCCGGCGCTCGGCACCACCGTCGGGGTGCTGCCGGCCTGGCAGATATGGACGATCCTGGGCCTGCTGGCGGTCGCGGGTCTGCGTGACAAGGTCATCTTCCTGGCCGCGCGTGGCGAGGTGTACGCGTCCTTTACGGTGGCCTTCCTGTTCGCCGGCTACGGGGTCGACATGATCATCGCCGCCAAGCTGGTGTGCGTGGCGATCTGGATGGGCGCGGCCACATCGAAGCTCAACAAGCATTTCCCGTTCGTCATCTCCACGATGATGTCGAACAATCCGTTGATCCGAACGAAGTGGCTGAAGCGGAAGTTCTTCGAGAAGTTCCCCGACGATCTGCGCCCGGGCCCAGTGTCGCGTTGGCTCGCCCATTTCAGCACCGCGATCGAGATGCTGGTGCCGTTGGCGCTGTTCTTCTCCCACGGCGGCTGGCCGACCGCGATAGCGGCATTCGTCATGGTCTGCTTCCACTTCGGCATCCTGTCGGCGATCCCGATGGGCGTGCCACTGGAGTGGAACGTCTTCATGATCTTCTCGGTGCTGGCCTTGTTCGTCGGCCACGCGGAGGTCGGCCTGACCGACATGACGACACCGCTTCCGGTGTTGCTTTTCGCCCTTCTGGCCACAATCGTGGTGCTCGGCAATCTGTTCCCGCACAAGATCTCGTTCCTGCCGGGCATGCGCTACTACGCAGGCAACTGGGACACCACTTGGTGGTGCATCAAGCCGTCGGCCAACGAGAAGATCGAGCGTGGACTCGTGGCGATCGCGAGCATGCCCGCCTCTCAGCTCGAGAAGTTCTACGGCAGCCCGGAGCAGGCGATGATCTATCTCTACAAGGGATATGCGTTCCGCGGTTTCAACTCCCACGGCAAGGCCTTGCTCACCCTTGTCCATAACGCGCTGGCCGGGCGAAACCAGGACGACTACGTCATCACCGAGGGTGAGCGACTCTGCAGCACCGCCGTCGGGTGGAACTTCGGTGACGGGCACATGCACAACGAGCAACTGATCGCCGCGATGCAGGAGCGTTGCCACTTCGAACCCGACGAGGTGCGCGTGATACTCCTTGATGCGCAACCGATCCAACGACAGCGGCAGGCGTATCGCTTAGTCGACGCTGCGACGGGGGAGTTCGAGCGAGGGTATGTCAACGTGTCCGACATGGTGACGGGGCAGCCGTGGACCGACGACATTCCCGTACACGTCGAATGGTCAGCGAGCGACGAACGCACCGAAACTGCGGGCAGATCGCGATTCGGCGCAATAACGCGATCTGTCAGCAGTCTCGGCGGTGTCGCTAGCCGACGACGTCGCGAACCTTGACGGTCTCGAGTCCCTTCAGCAGCAGGTTCCGCGTCGTGTCGAGGTGCTTGCGCCAGTGCGCTTCCGCTGCGGCACCGTCGCCCGACCGCATGAACTGCATCAGGCGCCGGTACGAGCGCATCACCTTTTCGTAGTCGGCCTTCGACACCGGGCGGCGTTCCTTGAAGACGAATGCGGTGTGCCGCACCGTGATCTCGTGCAGCATGCCCGCAATGATCCCGAGAGTCGCGTTGCCGGAGAGCTCGACGAGGCGGCGGTGAAACTCGCCTGTGGTTTCGGCCAGCCGTCCAGACTGCCATCCCGCGGGGATGTCCTCGTCCAGCATGCGGTCGAGCTCGTCGAACGCGTCCTTTGTGCCTGCTTCGGTGAGCAGTCGCACCGCCATCGGCTCGATCCCTGACCGCGCCGTCATCACGTCGGAGATGGTCGCCCCGGAAAGCTCGAGCAGCAGCCCGGCCGGGCGGGCGACGATTTCGGGTCCGGGGACACGCACCCGAGCGCCCGTGCGCGAGCCGCGGCGCACCTCGACGAGCCGCTCGGACTCCAGCACCCGGACCGCCTCGCGCAGTGTCGGCCTGCTGACACCGAAGTGAGCCATCAGCTCGGCCTCGTTGGGCAGGAAGTCGCCCTCCTTGAGCTGGCCGTCGACCACCATCCGGCGCAGTGTGCCTGCGACAAGCTCGGCCGTCTTCGGCGACCGGATCGGCGCTCCGGGGGCCGATGTGACGGCGTCGGGCCCGATCATCGGCGCCAACGGTGTGCTTCGAGCCACCCAGTACTCCCGGATTGAGGTCGGCCCAGCCGTGCGGCCAGGTATACAACTCAGTAAACCATGTCGCCAGATGGCGGAGTGGAGATTGCGAAGCGATGCCGCAGGTGGGCAGCGCGAACTGGCACCGCAGCGGCGCGAGGGATGACACCATACGCCCTGTGGCGTGCATGGCCTGCGGCACCGAGTTGTCGGCCGCGGAGATGGTGTGATCTACCAACCAGTAGGTTGACCTAGTAAACCTTGTTGGTCTACGTTCGAGGATGGACCTCTGTGGGAGAACCCACCAAACTTTCGAAGGAGAAGTGTCATGGCTGAAGCCGTAATCGTCGAGGCCGTGCGGTCGCCGGTCGGCAAGCGCAACGGCGGCCTTTCGGGCGTACACCCCGCCGAACTGTCCGCCCAGGTTCTCAACGGCCTCGCCGAGCGGACCGGCATCGACCCCGGCATCGTCGACGACGTCATCTGGGGCTGCGTCATGCAGGCCGGCGAGCAGGCCCTCGACATCGGTCGCACCGCGCTGCTGACGGCGGGCTGGCCCGAGAGTGTGGCCGGTGTGACCATCGACCGGCAGTGCGGTTCGAGCCAGCAGTCGATCCACTTCGCCGCCGCAGGTGTGGTGGCCGGCCACTACGACGCCGTCGTCGCCGGTGGCGTCGAGTCGATGTCGCGCACGCCGATGGGCGCGTCGCTGGCCGGCGGCGGTAACCCGTACCCGCAGGGCTTCAAGGACCGGTACAAGAAAACCCCGAACCAGGGCATCGGCGCCGAGATGATCGCCGAGCAGTGGGGCTTCGACCGCACCGCCGTTGACGAGTTCTCGCTCGGCTCGCATGAAAAGGCCGCCGCAGCACAGGATTCCGGTGCGTTCGACGACCAGATCGTCGCCATCAAGGACCAGGACGGCAACCCGGTGCTCAAGGACGAAGGCATCCGTCGCGGCACCACCATCGAGAAGATGGGCACACTCAAGCCGGCCTTCAAAGAGGACGGCGTGATCCACGCAGGCAACTCGTCGCAGATCTCCGACGGCTCGGCCGCGCTGCTGTTCATGTCGGCGGAGAAGGCGAAGTCGTTGGGGCTCAAGCCTCTCGCCAGGGTGCACACCGCGACTCTGGCAGGCGCGGACCCGGTGATCATGTTGACCGCCCCGATCCCCGCCACCCAGAAGGCGCTGAAGAAGTCGGGCCTGAGGCTCGAGGACATCGGCGTGTTCGAGGTCAACGAGGCGTTCGCGCCTGTTCCGCTGGCGTGGCTGAAGGACATCGGTGCCGACGAGAAGAAGCTCAACCCCAACGGGGGCGCTATCGCGCTCGGCCACCCGCTCGGCGGATCGGGTGCGCGCATCATGACGACCATGCTGTACCACATGCGGGACAAGGGAATTCAGTACGGACTGCAGACGATGTGCGAGGGTGGCGGCCAGGCCAACGCCACCATCATCGAGCTGCTGTGACCGCTGAGGTGACCACCCCGGCCGCTCTCACGGAGCGGCGGGGCAACGTCATGGTCATCACCCTGAACCGGCCCGAAGCGCGCAACGCCGTCAACAGCGCGGTCAGCACCGCGGTGGGCGACGCGCTGCAGGAGGCGCAGGACGATCCGGAGGTACGGGCGGTCGTCATCACCGGCGCCGGTGAATCCTTCTGCGCAGGAGCCGATCTCAAGGCGATCTCGCGCCGGGAGAACCTCTTCCACCCCGATCACAGCGATTGGGGCTTCGCAGGATACGTCCACCACTACATCGACAAGCCGACCATCGCCGCTGTCAACGGCACCGCACTGGGCGGCGGCACCGAGCTCGCGCTCGCGAGCGATCTCGTGGTGGCGGAGGAACGGGCGAAGTTCGGGCTGCCCGAGGTCAAGCGGGGCCTCATCGCCGCCGCGGGCGGCGTGTTCCGCCTCGTCGACCACCTGCCGCGCAAGGTTGCGATGGAGATGATGTTCACCGGTGAGCCGATGTCGTCGGCGGATGCCTTGAAGTGGGGCTTGATCAACCAGGTGGTGCCCGACGGCACCGCGGTGGACGCCGCGCTTGCGCTGGCGGAACGGATCACCGTCAACGCGCCGCTGGCGGTGTGGGCGAGCAAGCGGGTCGCCATGGGCGTGGACGACGGCGTCATCACCGGTGACGAGGTCGGCTGGACAAGAACCATGCGCGAAATCGGGACGCTGATTCGTTCCGAGGACGCCAAGGAGGGACCGCTGGCGTTCGCCGAGAAGCGTCAGCCCGTATGGAAAGCCAAGTAGGCGCTTCGAACCGGACTATCCGGCAGGCGCCTCGGCGCCGGGAACCACCTCGGCGTTCGGCAACTCCGCCGTCGGCGTGGTCGTGGTCGTCGTGGTGGTCGACGACGAGCCGCTGACGGTCGGGGAGAGAGGCTCGGGCGGAGACGCCGGATCCAGCACCTTGTCGATGATGTAGATGCGCGCGTTCTCGGCCTGGATGCCACCGCAGATCAACTTGGCGGTGTCGTTGACCTTGATGTCGCCGTTCTTGCCGTCGACCTTGATATCGGCGCCCTCCTGGGTGGGACGCTGTCCGTGTACGTCCTCGGGGCCCAGCAGGCCCAGGAACACGTGGTAGTAGTCCAGCTTGGTCAGGGCGGCAGGGTCGGCCTTCAGGGCGTCGAGCTGGCCGGGCTCGAGAGCGGCGAACGCCTCGTTGGTCGGCGCGAACACCACATATGGCCCGTTGTCCAGCACCGAGGTGATGTTCACCTCGGGATTCAGCCCGCCCGACACCGCGGAGGTGAAGGTGCTGATGTCCGGGATGCTGGCCAGCGCCTGGCTGACCGGCACGTCATTCAGCGCCTTCCAGTTCGGCACCGCGGCCTTGAACGGGTCACAGTTGCCCTGCGGATCGGGGATCTCGACAGCGGGCTTCGGCGCCGGCGCCGGCTCCGGGTCGGCGTATGCGTTGATCGCCAGCGGTACCGATGCCACGATCGCGGCCATTGCCGCCGCTGCGCCCATTGTCTTGCTGGTGCGAGTCTTCACTTTCGGCTCCTCAGCTCTACACGTCGCTAGGCATGTTAGGGGCACTTCACGGCCGATGCCAAAGTCACCGTCTCGCAGAACCTATGCCGCAGGGGTGTTGACCTGCGCTTTGCGGACATTCGCACACAGCACCGCGGCGACCACGCAAAGGCCTGCGGCGACGTAGAACGCGAGGTCGTAATTGCCCTGAAGATCGCGCAGCCTGCCTGCTCCCGCAGCGGCGATCGCCGCGCCGATTTGGTGCGATGCGAACACCCAGCCGAACACCACCGGGGTGCTCATGCCGAAATAGTTGCGACACAGCACGATCGTCGGTGGCACGGTGGCCACCCAGTCCAGCCCGTAGAAGATGACGAACACCCAGGTGCTCGGCTCGGCATGCGGCGAAAGCAGCGACGGCAACAGCAGCAGGGAGACGCCGCGGCCGGTGTAGTAGACGACCAGCAGAAGCCGAGGATCCACCCGGTCGGTGAGCCAGCCGGAGAACACGGTGCCCGCGACGTCGAGGATGCCGATGGTGGCCAGCAGGCCCGCCGCGACCGTCGTCGGCATGCCGTGGTCGTTGGCCGCGGGGATGAAGTGCGTGCCGATCAGCCCGTTGGTCGTCATACCGCAGATCGCGAAGCTGGCGGCCAGCAGCCAGAACGCGGGCACCCTCGCGCCGAGCAACAGTCCGTCGAACGCGGCGCGGAAGCTGGATGCGGGTACCGCGGCGGGCTCGGCCGGCTCGGCCTCGGCGGCGCCGTAGGCCGTCAAGCCCTTGTCCTGCGGGTGATTTCGCATGAACACGGCGACCAATGGCACCACGGCCAGCGCGGCGGCGGCGACGACCAGCGATGCCCAGCGCCAGCCGTGATGCGTGGTGACCTGCGCGACGATCGGCAGGAAGATCAGCTGACCCGTCGCACTCGCCGCGGTCAGCACGCCGGTCACCAGTCCGCGCCGCGCTTCGAACCAGCGCGTCGCCACCGTCGCGACGAAGCCCATCGATATCGAACCGGTGCCGACTCCGACCAGCACACCCCACAGCAGCACCAGCTGCCAACTGGCCGTCATGAACACGCTCAGCGCCGATCCGGCCGCGATGAGCATCAGTGCCGCCGAGAGCACCGGCCGCACCCCGAACCGGTCCATCAGGGCCGCGGCGAACGGGGCGGTCAGGCCGAACAGCGTCATGTTGACCGACATCGCCAGCCCGACGGTGCCGTGTGACCAGCCGAATTCGTGGTGCAGCGGGCCCATCATCACGCCGGGAACCGACCGGAAACCGGCCGCCCCAAGGATCGCGATGAAGCTGACCGCGGCCACCACCCAGGCCCAGTGAATGCGGCCTAGCGGCGTGCGTTTGTCTGCGGCGGCGAGCGTCACGGAAACACTGTGTCGGATCGACCGACGCCCCGACTAGTGGCAAGAATGACAACAGTCATCAAAAACATGCCAATATGGGTATGTGCACCGTGTCGCCGTCCTGCTGCTGCCGCCCGTTGTCGGTTTCGATGCCGCGATCGCGCCGACGCTGTTCTCCAGTGCCACCGACGTCGACGGTGCGGCGCTCTACGAGGTGGTCACGTGCGGACTGACGGGCGGCCGGGTCGAGGCCACCACCGGGTTCGACGTCCTGCCGAGCGCAGGCCCCGAGGCGCTGGCCAACGCCGACACCGTGGTGATTCCAGGCACGCGGTACCCACCCGCCCGCATCGACGGCGTGCTGGCCGCGGAGGCCTCGGATGCGCTCGCCCTGATCCGTCCGGGCACCCGGCTGGTGTCGATCTGCACCGGTGCGTTCGTCCTCGCGGCCGCCGGACTGCTCGACGGACGGCCGGCGACCACACACTGGAAGTTCGCCGATGCGATGCGCAGGCTGCACCCCGAGGTGCTGCTCGATGAGAACGTGCTGTTCGTCGACGACGGCGACATCCTGACCTCTGCGGGTCTGGCGGCGGGAATCGACCTGTGCCTGCACATCATTCGACGTGACCACGGTGCGCAGGTGGCCAACGCCGTCGCCAGGTACTGCGTGGTGCCACCCTGGCGCGAAGGCGGCCAGGCCCAATTCATCGATCGGCAGATGCCAACCCATGATGACCAGTCGACCGCGGCCACCCGGGAGTGGGCGCTGCAGAATCTGGACGAGGAGCTGACGGTGCAGCGGCTGGCCCGGCACGCGAAGATGAGCGCACGCACCTTCAACCGGCGCTTCCGCGAGGAGACCGGGCAGTCGCCGGGCGCGTGGATCCGCACCCGCCGCGTCGACCGGGCCCGCGAACTGCTCGAGTCGCGCGATCTGCCCGTCGACGAGATCGCCCGGCTGTCGGGACTCGGGACCGGAGGCAATCTGCGGCATCACCTGCGCCGCGGTATGGGCATGTCCCCGTCGAGCTATCGCAAGGTCTATCAGGGCGCCTGAGTCCAATGTGAGCCTCGGCGGCAGGCCGGATGCCTACGATGTCGCGCATGGCTGAACCGCTGATCATCGCCATCCGCGGTCGTGCACCCGAGATGCACGCCGAAAGCTGGGTCGCGCCGAACGCGAGCCTGATCGGTCAGGTCAGCCTCGCCGCCAGAGCCAGCGTCTGGTACGGCGCGACGCTGCGCGCCGAAGCCGAACCCATCGAAATCGGGTTCGGCACCAACATCCAGGACGGCGTCACCATTCACGTCGACTCGGAGTTTCCCGTGTCCGTCGGGGCCGGCGTCAGCGTCGGCCACAACGCCGTGCTGCACGGCTGCACGGTCGAGGACGACGCACTCATCGGCATGGGCGCGCTCATCCTCAATGGCGCACACATCGGCAAGGGCTCATTGATCGCGGCCGGAGCGCTGGTCCCACAGGGAGTCGTGGTGCCCCCACGGTCGCTCGTCACCGGCGTGCCGGGCGCGGTGCGGCGCGAACTCAGCGACGCCGAGATCGCCAACAACCGCTATAACGCGGAGGTTTATCAGCGGCTGATCGACCTGCATCGCGCCTCGCTGGGCTAGGACGTGTCTCCCGATTGGGATGGTGTTGACTAGCAGGGATTTCTAGTGTCGCAAATGGGTGTGAGTTTCTGATGAGTTCTGGGCGGCTGTGGAATCGCTGATGCCCTCTGATGTTGAAGTACCCCAGATTTTGTTCCTATTGAACCAAACCCGGGGTAGTTCATGTGGGTAAGCGGGGCAACAGGTTCGGTGATCATCGGTTGATCCTGGATGGGATCGCGTGGCGGTTGCGTACGGGAACCCGTGGCGGGATCTGCGGCTGATTTCGGGCAGTGGCAGGCGGTGTGGAAGCGGCATAATCGCTGGTCGTTGGATGTTACCTACGATGCGATATGCGCCGACAAGGCGTATTCACATTCCCGGTACCCGAACCGAGTTGCGTTGCCGAGGAATCAAACACACGGTCCCCGAGCGCAGCGACCAGATCGATAGACGCAAGGCCAAGGGATCAGGCGGTGGCCGCCCGCCCGCATTCGACCCCGCGATCTACCGGCTACCCGACACCGTCGAGCGTGGCTTCAACCGGCTCAAGCAATGGCGCGGTTTCGCGACCCGCTATGGAAATATGCCCTCGGCGGCGTTCTCCTGGCCTGCGCCGTCATTCACGCCCGCGTCGGCGCCACCCAATCGGGAAGCAACACTTGATATGTAGTTTGCTCGGGTCACCGCCGTGTCGGTGGGCGCTGCGATGCTGCGGTAACGATGTCTCGGCATACCACGTTCCGTTTCTGTCTCGACCCGACCGTCGAGCAGCGTGAGGTGTTGGCCCGCCATGCCGGGGCGTCTCGGTTCGCGTTCAACCAGTGCCTGCGAATCGTCAAGGCTGGGTTCACACGGCGCACGACTGACTCCGATGTCACGGTGCCGTGGTCGGGGTTTGATCTGATCAACGGGTTCAACGCGTGGAAGAAGACCGAAGCGGCTGGTCGGATCATCGCCGTGGACGGCGTCGGCGTCGCCGAGGTCAGGGTGACCGGATTGTCGTGGCGGTCGCAGGTGTGTCAGCAGGTGTTTGAGGAAGCCGCCGTCGATCTGGGTCGGGCATTGTCGGCGTGGTCGGACTCGCGCCGGGGCAAACGCAACGGTAGGCGGGTCGGTTTCCCGCGGTTCAAGAAGAAGACCGCGACGACCCCGTCGTTTCGGTTGCGCAACAAACACCCCAAAGCCGGCAAACCAGCGATCAGGGTCGGCGACCACGATCGTCCCCGCTCGGTCACCCTGCCCGGCGTCGGGCCGATCGCAGTGCGCGAGGATACTCGCCGGTTACGCCGGATGCTATCCAAGGGCCGGGCCAAGGTCCTGTTCGCAAGTATCTCCCACCGCGCCGGGCGGTGGTGGGTCAGTTTGAATGTGGAGGCCGCCGACCTGCACCCCGCCCACCACCACACCCCGCGCGACAAGGGCGATGCGGGTGGCTGGGTCGGTGTGGATCGGGGCCTGGCGGCGTTCCTGGTCGCCGCTGAGGCCGACGGTACAGAAGTCGCTCGGATCACCGATGCGCCCAAAGCGTTGGCCGTCGGCATGAAGAAGCAACGGCGACTGGCCAAGTCGTTGTCGCGCACACAGAAGGGATCACGCAACCGTCGTGACGCCGCCGCGAAGCTGGCGCGCCACCACCATCACGTCGCGAGCGTGCGGCGCCATTTCCTGCACCAAGTCTGCAACGCGTTGGTCAAGACCCACGACCGGCTCGTCCTCGAAGACCTCAACGTATCCGGGATGCTGCACAACCACCGACTCGCCCAAGCCATCGCCGATGCCAGCTGGACCGAGTTCGCCCGAATCCTGGGCTACAAGCAGGCCTGGCGTCATGGCACGATCATCGTCGCTGACCGGTGGTATCCGTCCAGCAAGCGGTGCTGCCACTGCGGGATCGTCCGCGCCGATCTGACGCTGGCCGATCGGGTTTTCACCTGCCACTGTGGGCATACGGCTGATCGCGACCTCAACGCCGCGATCAACCTGGCCCGCTGGGGCCAGGAACACCACAACGATTCACCCATCGATCCCCGGACCCCCAAGCAACGGGGCCGGGCCACCAACGCCCGCCGACGGGACGGCACTGACCAGCACCCCCCGTGTGCTGGTGAAACCAGCCCGAAAGACGCTGGAACCGACGTTCACACCGCACCCGCGGCCTGAACAACGGACGCCCGAGAAGGGCGGTGCCGACCACACCACAACTGGTCGACACGCTTTAGTCGCACCGATTCCCACCAGCCGTGCGCGGGTAACACCGTACGGTGAAACCAATGCGAATTCTGGTCACCGGGGCCACGGGCTATGTCGGATCCCGGCTCGTCACCGAACTGCTGTCCCAGGGCCACGAAGTCGTCGCCTCCTCGCGCGATGTCGAGCGGCTGGCCGAGTTCGGCTGGCACGGCGACGTCACGGCCGTCGCATTGGATGCGCACGACCCGGCGTCGGCGCGGGTCAGCATTCGCCGAGGCGGGGCCGATCGACGTCGTCTACTACCTGGTGCACGGCATCGGTCAGCCCGATTTTCGGGACGCCGACAACACGGCCGCGGCCAATGTCGCCGAGGCCGCCAAGGCGGCAGGCGTGCGGCGCATCGTGTACCTCGGTGGATTCGTGCCCGAGGAAGGTGAGCTGTCCGAGCACCTCGCCAGCCGGGCGGAGGTCGCGGCGGCACTCAGTATCGAGGGCGGCCCGGAGGTGGTCTGGCTGGGTGCGGCGATGATCATCGGTGCGGGTTCCACGTCGTTCGAGATGTTGCGTTACGTCGGGGATCGCTTCGTGCTGATTCCGCTACCGGTGTGGATGGAAAACCCGATGGACCCGATCTCCATCCGCGACGTGCTGTACTACCTCGTCGCTGCGGCCGATGGCGACGGGCTACCCGCAGGCGCCTATGACATCGCCGGCTCGGAGTCGACCACTTACCGCGGTCTATTGGCCGCATATGGCCGCGCAACGGGCAAGTGGCGGGCTAGTGTGCCCATCCGTGGAGTCGATACCGGCGTGGCATCGATGCTGACGGCCGTCGCCCTTCCGGTGCCAGGCGGGCTCGCCGCCGATCTGGTTGAGTCACTTGAACATCCGATGCGGGCCTCCGACGGTCTGCGCGGGCTGGTGCCCGACCCGCCGGGCGGTCTCCTCGGCATCGACGATGCGATCGTACGGTCGCTCTCCAACGGCCGGGCGCGCCCCGTGAACGAACTCGCCGATCCGCACCATCTCGCCGACACGGATCCGTCGTGGGCGGGTGGCGACACACTCCGCATCCAGCGATTGGCGAGATCGGTCACTCCGCCGATCGCCCGCCCGGTGCTCGGACTCATAAACGCTGTACCAGGACCCGTCGCCGCAGCGTTGCGGACCGGGCTCGACACCCTGATCAACCTCACACCGAAGGTGCGCCCGGCATGACAGAACCGACAACGACAGAGTCGCCCGCGACGCGTCCTCCCTTCCCCCAGGAGGTGAAGCACAACCTCACCAGGGTCGCGATTCCTCACCACGAGCCGCCAAGTGTGGTGAGGCGCCGCCGGATCGTGGTCGCGCTCGTGTTGGTGGTCGGCGCTGTGCTCCTCGGCTACTCGCTCGGGTTGCAGCCGGGTGACGCGTCCTTCTACTGGCTCACCCTCGTCCTCGCCGCAGTCTGGACGGTCGGCGCGTTCGCGTCGGGCCCGCTGCATCTCGGCCATGTGCGATTCTTCGGTCGCAATCAACGCCCCTTGATCACCGGCACGCTTGTCGGCCTGGCCGTCGGCTCGGCCTTCGTGCTCGGCGGGCTCGTTGCCCGCGAAATTCCCGCGCTCGCAGGCTATGTCACAAGAGTCCTGGAGTTCGCGAACTACCAGACGCTGTGGCTGATGGTGTTCAGCATCCTGCTCAACGCCATCGCCGAGGAGCTCTTCTTCCGCGGCGCGCTGTACACGGCGCTCGAGAAGCACTATCCGGCAATCATTTCCACGATCATCTACACCGTTGCGATCTTCGTGGCCACCCGCAACCCGATGCTGGCATTCGCCGCGCTCGTGCTCGGCTCGGTGTGCGCGTTCAGCCGCCGAGCCACCGGCGGAGTACTCGCACCGATCCTCATCCACATGGTGTGGGGACTGATGATGGTGCTCGTACTGCCGCCGGTGTTCGGCGTCTAGCGCAGCGGATTCGCCAGTTCGTCCCTGCGCATCCGCGCCGCCCGCATCGCGACGGCGGCGAACACGACCGGGGCGAGGCCGGCCACCAGGAAGATCGTCTCCATCGATACGACCTTCGACAGTGGGCCGACAATTGCGAACGACACCGGCATGAACGCCAGGGAGACAAAGAAGTCCAGGCTCGACACCCGGCCCAGCATCTCCGTCGGCACCCGGCGCTGCAGCAGCGTGCCCCAGATGACCATGCCCGCACCGTCGGTGACGCCGATGATGAACGTCGCGACGGCCATCAGCGGGAACGACGACGTGATGCCGACGACCACCAACGGGATGGAGCCAAGACTCCACATCGCCATCATCACCGACAGGTAGCGACGGGGCAGTCGACCCGACGACACCGCGAGCGCACCCAATGCGCTGCCCATCCCGAAGAACGCCAGGATGAAGCCGTAGGTGCGGGCGCCGTCGGCGAACCGATCCTTGGCGATGAACGGCAGCAGCACCTCGATCGGGCCCAACACCACCAGCACGAACATGCTCGCGAACAGCAGCGTCCACAACAGCCACGGTGTGCGCAGCATGAAGACGAAGCCTTCCCGCAGATCGCGCAACATGCGCGGGCGCTCTTGATCCGGTTCGCGGACAGGCGTTTTCATCGCAGGTCTGGTGGCCACCAGCAGCACCAGGCCGACGGCGAACAACACCGCCACGGCGATCGCGCCCAGCGCGGGGAACGTCGCGCCTACCAAGATGCCCGGCGATCGCAGGGCCGACAGCGCGCTGGAACACCGGGCGCACTACACCTTCGACGCCGTTGGCGGCCAGCAGTTGGTCGGCAGGCAGGATCCTCGGCAGGATCGCGCTGTACGCGGGAAAGAAGAACCCCGCCGCGACGCCCATCGCCGCTGAGGCCACCGCGAGATGCCAGATCTCCAGCGCACCAACCAGGCCCAGCACCGCGATAGCAGTCGACGCGGTCACGTTGACGGACTCGATGGCAATGATGATCGTCCGCTGTTTGATCCGGTCGGCGGTGATCCCGCCGACTAGGACGAATGCGACGAAGGCTGCGGCCCAGCAGGTCGTCACGATCGACAACGACACGGGATCGTTGTCGAGTTCGATCACCTGAAGGGCCAGGACCACCGCGAACATGCCGTCGGCGAAGATCGACAGCGATACCGCGGTGATCAGCAGGCTGTATTCGCGGGACCGGAATGGTGCGAGCACGCGCCATCGGCCGGCGTCGACCACCGGCTTCGCAATGTCGAATTGCGTGCTCACGCAGTCGATGGTCGCTGACCGGGTACGGCCGCGTCCACCGATTTTGTGGTCAGGAGTCGGTGAAGGTGGCGGTGCGACGTTCCTGGAAGGCCTTGATGCCCTCGCGGTAGTCGGTGCCGCGCAGCAACGACGCCTGCCCTGCGTGCTCGCGCTCCAGTGCCGCGTCCAGTTCGGTCAGCGTCGTCGCGTTGATGGCTTCCTTCGTCTTCGCCAACGCGACGACCGGACCGCGAACCAGCGTGGCGACCACCTTGTCGACCTCGGCGTCGAGTTCCTCGGCCGGATAGACCGCCGTCACAAGGCCGGCCTGCAACGCTTCGGCCGCGGGGATCCGTTCGGCCAGCAGCGCCATTCGCATGGCGCGGATCCGGCCAACCGCGGCCGCGACCAGAGCGGAAGCGCCGCCGTCGGGCATCAGGCCGATTTTGGTGAAGGCGAGCATGAAATAGCCCTTGTCGGAGGCGAGTACGACGTCACATGCCAACGCCAGCGATGCGCCGACGCCCGCTGCGGGGCCCTGGACGACCGCGACCACCGGACGGGGCAGCGCCACGATCGCCCGCACCGCGCGGTTCGCCGCGTCCAGCACGGTCAGCCCGCCTGCCTTTTTGGACTGGTCGTCCGCGCTGATTCCGGCGCCGGAGCTGAAGCCGCGACCGGCACCGGCCAACCGCACCACCTTGACGCGCGAATCGGTGCCCGCCTGATCCAGCGCATCCGCGATGCCGTTGAGCATCGTCGCGGTCAACGAGTTCAGGCTGTCGGGCCGGTTCAGCGTCAACGACAGGACGCCGTCGTCGAGAGACACCACGAGACCGTCGACGCTCACATACGCTCCGGTGCTGGAATCGATGGAAGTCATTGGTGAACCTTAAATCGGTTTGGCAATGGGGCGTGACTGACCCACCTGGTTATACAAGTAAGCTATGTCGCGGTCAACTACGGGAGGCGGGTTCAGATGGCGGGACCACTGCAGGGTTTGCGAATCGTCGAGCTGGCCGGCATCGGTCCCGGACCGCATGCGGCGATGATCCTGGCCGACCTGGGCGCCGACGTCGTTCGCGTCGAACGTCCGGGCGGGACCGGGGGAGTGCCCAAGGGCAGTCACGAGGCGATGAATCGCAATCGGCGAGCGGTGGCGGCGAACCTGAAGTCCGACGAAGGCCGGGAACAGGTGTTGGCGCTGGTCGCGAAGGCCGACGTGCTGATCGAGGGTTACCGGCCCGGCGTCACCGAGCGGCTCGGCCTCGGACCCGAGGACTGCGCCAAGGTCAACGAGCGGCTGGTGTACGGGCGGATGACGGGATGGGGCCAGTCCGGCCCCCGCAGCCAGCAGGCCGGCCACGACATCAACTACATCTCCCTCAACGGGCTCCTGCACTCGATAGGCCACAAAGATGAGCGCCCGGTTCCGCCGCTCAACCTGACCGGTGACTTCGGCGGCGGTTCGATGTTCCTGATCGTCGGCATCCTCGCGGCGCTGTGGGAACGGCAGAGCTCCGGCAAGGGCCAGGTGGTCGACGCCGCGATGATCGACGGCTCCAACATCCTGATGGCGATGATGTGGGGGATGCGTGCAGGCGGCCTGTGGTCCGACGAGCGCGGCACCAACATGCTCGACAGCGGGGCCCCGTACTACGACACCTACGAGTGCGCCGACGGCCGCTATATGTCGATCGGGTCGATCGAGCCCCAGTTCTACGCCGAACTGCTCAAGGGGCTCGGGCTCGACGGTGAGGATCTGCCCGCCCAGCAGGACGTCAGCCGCTGGCCCGAGCTGCGCGCCAGGTTCACCGAGGTGTTCGCCTCGGCCGACCGCGACCACTGGGCCAAGGTGTTCGCCGACAGCGACGCGTGCGCGACCCCGGTGCTGGCGTTCGGCGAGGTGGAGACGGAACCGCACATCACCGAACGCGAAACGTTCTACCGCGACGGTGAGGTGTTGCTGCCGTCACCCGCGCCGCGGTTCTCCCGCAGCGTGCCGTCGACCCCGAAGCCGTTGGGCGAGCCGGGAACCGACATCGAATCCGTCCTTCGCGACTGGAAATAGAAAGGAACGCACTAAGTGGAGATCAAAGACGCCGTAGCCGTCGTCACCGGGGGAGCCTCCGGTCTCGGTCTGGCCACGACGAAGCGGCTGCTCGACGCGGGCGCGCAGGTGGTCGTGATCGACCTCAGAGGAAAAGAGGCCATCGACGAGCTCGGCGATCGGGCCAAGTTCGTCGAAACCAACGTCACGGACGAGACCGCGGTCGGCAAGGCGCTCGACGTCGCCGAGTCGCTCGGTCCGCTGCGCATCAACGTCAACTGCGCCGGGATCGGAAATGCGGCCAAGACGCTGAGCAAGGACGGCCCATTTCCGCTGGACGCGTTCAAGAAGGTTGTCGAGGTCAACTTGATCGGCACCTTCAACGTGCTCAGGCTTTCGGCCGAGCGGATCGCCAAGACCGAGCCGATCGGCGAGGAGCGCGGCGTCATCGTCAATACCGCGTCGGTCGCGGCCTTCGAGGGCCAGATCGGGCAGGCCGCCTACTCGGCGTCCAAAGGTGGCGTCGTCGGGATGACCCTGCCGATCGCCCGCGACCTGTCGCGCGAGTTGATTCGCGTCGTCACCATCGCGCCCGGCCTGTTCAAGACCCCGCTTCTGGGCTCGTTGCCCGAGGAGGCGCAGCAGTCGTTGGGCAAGCAAGTCCCGCATCCAGCCCGGCTCGGCGACCCCGACGAGTACGGCGCCCTTGCGGTGCACATCATCGAGAACCCGATGCTCAATGGCGAGGTAATACGGCTGGACGGTGCGATCAGGATGGCCCCGCGATGACAATCAGAACGAAGTTCACCGAGACGTTCGGTGTCGAGCATCCCGTCGTGCAGGGCGGCATGCAGTGGGTAGGTCGCGCCGAACTTGTTGCTGCCGTGGCTAATTCGGGTGCGCTCGGTTTCATCACCGCGCTGACCCAGCCGACACCGGCGGATCTGGCCAATGAGATCGCCAAGTGCCGCGATATGACCGACCAGCCGTTCGGTGTGAACCTGACGATCCTGCCCACCATCAACCCGCCGCCGTATGACGAGTACCGGAAGGTGATCGTCGACGCCGGCATCAAGATCGTCGAGACCGCGGGGTCCAACCCGGCGCCGCACCTGCCGATGTTCCATGAGAACGGAATCAAGGTGCTGCACAAATGCACGTCGGTGCGGCACGCGGTCAAGGCGCAGAGCCTGGGTGTGGACGGCATCAGCATCGACGGCTTCGAGTGCGCCGGCCATCCGGGCGAGGACGACATCCCGGGCCTGGTGCTGATACCGGCCGCCGCGGCCAAGATCGACATCCCGATGATCGCTTCCGGTGGCTTCGCCGACGCGCGCGGCCTGGTGGCGGCGCTGGCGCTCGGTGCCGATGGCATCAACATGGGCTCGCGGTTCATGTGCACCGTCGAGTCCGCCATCCATCAGAACGTGAAGGAAGCCATCGTCGCGGGCAGTGAACTCGACACCGAGATGATCTTCCGGCCGCTACGCAATACCGCGCGCGTCGCCAGTAACGCGGTGTCGCGCGAGGTGGTGGAGATTCTCAACAAGGGCGGCCAGTTCGAGGACGTCAAGGACCTGGTAGCGGGCTCGCGCGGCGTCAAGGTCTACGAGATTGGCGACCTGGACGCGGGCATCTGGTCGGTCGGCACGGCGATGGGGCTGATCAACGACATCCCGACGTGCGGTGAGTTGGTGGCCCGCATCGTGGACGAGGCCGAAGAGCTCATCACCGAACGGCTGGCCGACATGGTCGAGCCGATGGCAGAGGAGAGCGTCGCATAAGGCGACTGCATCAGATTTGGAACAAAAGGAAGATCAACGAACGCCCCGAACGGGGCAAACTGTCTGACGGGTCAACGCGCTCATCGCGAGCGCGTTGATTCAGACTGCGGTTGGCAGCTGCTGTTCGTCGTCGAGCTGCTCCGAGGTGTCACCCTCTACCAGGACATCGCCGTGGTAGAGCGCCTCGAAGTCAACCTTGATGACATCAGCACTGGTGTCGTCGATCCACATGTACTGAACAGTAGGGGTCACTATTAAGGAATCTTTGAGTCACGATTCGGAAAATCGTGGCAATTCTTACCGCCGGGTAGGGTCGGAAGTTACTCGCGAGTAGCTGACCTGCGGTTACGCCGGCGAGCTGAAATGGATCGGGTTTGTGCCGTTCATCAGGATCCAGGTAAGGATCGCCACAACGAACGCCAGCACGAGCAGTCCCACGGCAATCTTCGGGGACCAATACATCCTGCCGAACACCCTGGCGTCGACCGAATTGGCGCCCGCGCCCGTGAACAGCAGCGTCGTCGCGCCGATGAACAGCAGGAACGGCACGTTGAAGGGCTCCGACCAGAAGGCGCCCGCCGAGACGTTGACCGCCCACGCGCAGATCATCGCGCCGACCACAGCGCACGCCGCCAGCGGTGTCAGCAGGCCGAGGACCAGCGCGATCCCGCCCGCGGTCTCGGCGACGGTCACCATCAGGGCGCCGATCGTCGGCAGGCTCCAGCCACCGGACTCCATGAAGCCGACGGTGGTGCTGAAGTCGAGGGCCTTGATGAGCCCGGCCTGAATCATTGCCGCGCCGACGCCGATACGCAGGATCAAGAGGCCCAGATCGGCCGCTGTGGTGGCGGTTTCGGTGGTTTCGGTTGTCGTCATGCACTACCGACCGGAGTTCGCACCAGAACTCATCGCGGTTTGGTCACTCTGAACGATTCGACGGCACCTGCCGTGGTTATCACGAGGAGAACTTTTGACACCTCTGAGTTATCGTTGATAACTTACCGACGATATCTCAGGTGGAGGGACACGACGTGCTTCAAGGGATCGCTCGGCTGGCCATCAGGGCCCCGAAACGGATCATCGTCATCGCGCTGCTGGTGATGGTGGCCACGGGCATCTTCGGCATCCCGGTCACCAAGAGCCTGTCCGCAGGCGGATTCCAGGACCCGACCTCCGAGTCCGCCCAGGCCAGCAAGGTGCTCGTCGACAAGTTCGGCCAGGGCGATATGGAGCTCATCATCAGCGTGACGTCCGATGGCGGCGCGCAGAGCCCCGAGGGCCGGGCGGTCGGAACCGACATCGCCGGGCAGTTGCAGGAATCGCCGCACGTGGCCGACGTGACGTCGGCATGGACCGCGCCGCCGCCCGCCGCCCCGGCACTGGTCAGCAAGGACGGCAAGACCGGACTGATCGTCGCGGGCATCACCGGCGGCGAGAGCGACGCGCAGAAGTACACGAAGGAGCTCACCGAACGGCTTGTTCACGACCGAGACGGTGTCACGGTCCGCGCCGGCGGCGAAGCGATGACATATGTACAGATCAACGGCCAGAGCGAAAAAGACCTGTTGCTCATGGAATCCATCGCGATTCCGCTCAGCTTCCTGGTGCTGGTGTGGGTGTTCGGCGGCCTGCTGGCAGCGGCGCTGCCGCTGGCCGTCGGCGCCTTTGCGATCCTGGGTTCGATGGCGGTACTGCATGCCATCACCTTCGTCACCGACGTATCGATATTCGCGCTCAATTTGAGCGTCGCGATGGGTCTGGCGCTGGCCATCGACTACACACTGCTGATCGTCAGCCGCTATCGCGACGAACTGGCCGCCGGGTCGGAGCGCGACGAGGCGCTGATCCGAACCATGGCAACGGCCGGACGGACCGTGCTCTTCTCGGCGCTGACGGTTGCGCTGTCGATGATCGCGATGGTGCTCTTCCCGATGTACTTCCTGAAATCGTTCGCCTATGCGGGCATCGCAGTGGTGGCGTTCGCCGCCGTTGCCGCCATCGTGGTGGCACCCGCCGCGATCGTGCTGCTCGGCGATCGGCTGGACTCGTTGGATGTGCGGCGCCTGCTGCGGCGGATGCTCGGGCGTCCCGAGCCGGCTCCCAAGCCCGTCGAGGAGACATTCTGGTACCGGTCCACCAAATTCGTGATGCGCCGGTCGATTCCGATCGGTCTCGCGATCATCGCGCTGCTGCTCCTGCTCGGTGCGCCGTTCCTCGGCGCCAAGTGGGGTTTCCCCGACGATCGCGTGCTGCCCCAATCGTTGTCCACCCGCCAAGTCGGTGACCAACTGCGCAACGACTTCGCCGTGGACTCGGCGCGCAACGTGACCGTCGTCATCCCCGACGCGACCGGGGTGACTCCCGACGACCTCGGCCGCTACGCCTTGCAGCTATCCCAGGTTCCCGACGTGGCGTCGGTGTCCTCGCCGACGGGGACGTTCGTCAACGGTTCGCCCGCCGGGCCACCTTCGGCCGCAACAGGATTGAAGGACGGCAGTGCTTTTCTGACCGTCGGCAGCAGTGCTCCGCTGTTCTCAGACGCCTCCGAGTCCCAGCTGGATCGGCTGCGCGCGGTCAGCACACCCGGAGGCAAGCCGGTGCAACTGACCGGAGTCGCACAGATCAACCGCGACAGCTCGGTGGGCATTACCGAACGGCTTCCCCTTGTGCTTGGAGTGATCGCGGCAATAACGTTCGTGTTGCTGTTCCTGCTGACAGGTAGCGTGATCCTGCCGCTGAAAGCCTTGCTGCTCAACGTGTTGTCGTTGACAGCGGCGTTCGGCGCGCTGGTGTGGATATTCCAGGAGGGCCATCTCGGCGCGCTTGGCACCACACCCACCGGGACACTCGTCGCCAACATGCCGGTGTTGCTGTTCTGCATCGCCTTCGGGCTGTCGATGGACTACGAGGTGTTCCTGGTCAGCAGGATCCGTGAGTACTGGTTGTCGTTGCCCGGCAAGACCAGGGCCGACAATGACGAAGCCGTCGCCCTTGGCCTGGCCCGCACCGGACGCGTCGTGACCGCTGCCGCGGTGGTCATGTCGATCTCGTTCGCCGCGCTGATGGCAGCCCAAGTGGCGTTCATGCGGATGTTCGGCGTCGGTCTGACG
The DNA here is from genome assembly GCA_963713225.1 of uncultured Actinomycetota bacterium. Classification (GTDB taxonomy): domain Bacteria; phylum Actinomycetota; class Actinomycetes; order Mycobacteriales; family Mycobacteriaceae; genus Mycobacterium. The sequence goes on from CAVQLB010000015.1 coordinate 387,573, forward strand.
CTGGCGATCCTGGTCGACGCCACCCTGGTGCGCATGCTGCTCGTGCCTGCGTTCATGCACGTGCTGGGCCGCTGGACCTGGTGGGCGCCGAAACCGCTGGCGCGGTTGCACGAACGCATCGGCATCAGCGAATCGACCGACGACCTGATCCCTCCGGCGGAGAAACGGGAACGGGCCGCGGTCTCGGTGACGGAAACTGGTTGACGTGTCCGTGCAGCCCCTCAAGCGACGGCGCGCACCCCGCGGCTCCGGTGAGCAGCTGAGAGACGAAATCCTCGACGCCACCACCGAGTTGCTGCTGGAAACCGGGCACGCCAAGGCGGTATCGATCCGGTCGGTGGCGCAGCGGGTCGGCGTCACACCGCCGTCGATCTACCTGCACTTCGCCGATAAGGATGCGCTGCTGGACGCGGTGTGCGCGCACTACTTCGAGAAGCTGGACGAAGAGATGCAGCGCGCGGCGGTGGAGCAGCCGTCGACTATTGAGGTGCTGCGCGCACAGGGCCTGGCCTATGTCCGGTTCGCCACGCAGACGCCCGAGTTGTACCGCATCGCGACGATGGGTGAGGGCAGGCCCGGCAGCGACATCGACACGACGCTCAACAGCTCCGCCTTCCTGCACCTGCGCAACTCGGTGGAGGCGCTGATCGCCGAGGGGGTCTACCCGCCCGGCGATCCCACCGTGGCGGCGCTGCAGTTGCTCACCGCCGCCCACGGTGTTGCGGCACTGCTGATTTCGAAGCCGTATCTACCCTGGGGTGACGTCGAGGAGTTCGCCGACCAGACATTGTCGGCGGCATGTGTCGGCCATATCGTGCTCGGCCTTGTCGAGGACGACAACGCGACAGCCCAGCAGACCGTCGACTGGCTGCTGAACAGCCAACAGAAAAGGAAGTCGTGACCGACACCGGCGACACCACAGACAATCCGTTCTTCGCCCGACTGTGGACCTTCTTGTCCAGCCACGAAACCGACGAGATACAGCGCCTGCGGACCGAGAACCTGGCCGGCCTGTCCGGTCGCGTGCTGGAAGTGGGTGCCGGGACGGGGACGAACTTCGCGTTCTACCCGTCGACGGTGACCGAGGTCGTCGCCGTCGAACCCGAACGACGACTCGCCCCGCTTGCGCGCGAAGCCGCGGAAACGGCAACCATTCCGGTCACGGTGAGCACAGGCACCGTGGAGAAGTTCCTGGAGGGTTCCGGGGAGCCGTTCGACGCGGTCGTGTGCTCGCTGGTGCTGTGCTCGATTGACGAGCCGGACAGCGTTCTGCGACAACTGCATTCGCTGTTGAGGCCCGGCGGCGAGCTGCGCTTCCTCGAGCATGTCGCCAGCCCCGGCGTCCGCGGGCGGTTGCAGAAGTTCGCCGACGCCACCGTGTGGCCTCGGTTGATGGGCAACTGCCATACCCATCGCAACACTGAAGCATCGATCGTCGGTGCGGGCTTCGCGGTACAGGGTGCGCGTCGTGAGCCGGCACTGCCTGCATGGTTTCCGACGCCCGTCGCCGAGTACACCATCGGCCGCGCGGTGAAGCCGGCGGCTTAACGCCAGCCTCGTGACAACAGCGCGTTGCGGGCGCGGTCGACTATGTCGGCTTCAGCATCCTCTTTGATCACCCGGATCACGATCCAGCCCAGGCGTTGAAGGCGCGGGAATGCGCGCAGGTCCTGGACGTATCGTTTTCGATTGGTCCTGTGCTGATCGCCGTCATACTCGGCGGCGACTTTGAAGTCCTCCCAACCCATATCCACAGTCCGCACGAGCCTGCGTCCATCGAAGACCGGTATCTGGGTGGACGGCCGCGGCAGTCCAGCGTCGATGAACAACAACCGCAGCCAGGTTTCTCTTGGTGAGTCTGCCCCGCCGTCCACTAGCGGCAGTACCTCGCGAATACGCCGCACGCCGCGGGCACCGCTATGGCGCTTGGCGAGGATCAACACATCCTCTGTGGAGAAGGGCGACGCCCACATCAACGCGTCGAGTCGAGCCACGGCTTCGCCACGCTCCAGATGGCGACCGACGTCGAATGCCGTTCGCGCACGCGTAGTCACGGGAATCCCGTTGATGCGCATTACCTCATCCTCGGCCACACGCTCGTCGCGGGCGACGATGCCGCCGGCGGCCTGGTGTTGGACCAGATCAACTCGATAGGAATGTCGTCGTCTATCCACGACGCACCGTGGAGGGCCGACGCGGCCACCCCCGCAACGACCCCCTGCCGTCCAGATCGCAACCAGGCAGCCGCAATCCGATCCCTGAGTGAAATTTCCTGCTGCTTCGGGGCGTATACGTCTCGGAAGATTCGCCGATGCCAGCGTTTCAGCTCGTGTTCCGTGAGCTGCCCCGTAGCGAGCGCCTCCGAGCCGAGAAACACTCTTGCCATGGCGGGATGGTTGCACCGAGGGCCGACATCAGCGCGAGGCTGTAGTTACGGAGGCCCCCACTCGCACTTCTCCGCGATAACTACAGGCTCGCGGTGAAGCCGGCCGCAACTTAGCCGAGGAGGGCGGGCAGCCGTTGCAGCAGGCTGGGTAGGGCTTGGGCTGCGGGTTCGCGCACCGAGGCCGTTGCGGCGTCCGAAAGCGGTGTGCGCTCGGGGTTGACCTCGATGACCGGAATGCCGTTGGCCAGCGCAAGTTCCGGCAGGCCCGCGGCGGGGTACACGATCGAGGACGTCCCCACCACGATCACGACGTCGGCGTTGCTCACCGCATCGACCGACTTCTGCCATGCGGTGTCGGGCAGCGGCTCCCCGAACCACACCACGTTGGGCCTGATCAGGCCGCCGCAATTGCATTTCGGCGGCTGTGCGACCTCGACGGGTTCCGGCATCTCGGGCAGGGCGCCGAGGTATTCGCGTTGGCAACGGTCACAACGGAATTCGAACAGGCTGCCGTGGAGGTGGTACACGCGCTGACTACCGGCCCGTTCGTGCAGATTGTCGACGTTCTGGGTGACGACATGCACCTCGGCGTGGTCTTCCCACGCGGCGACGGCCCGATGGCCGTTGTTCGGGGCAACCCCCTGCATGAGGTAGTGCCGCCACAGATACCACGCCCAGACCTTCTCGGGATGCCGGTGCCAGCCCTGCACGCTCGAAATCTCGTACGGGTCGACCTTCGCCCACAAGCCGGTTTCGACGTCGCGGAACGTCGGAACCCCGCTCTCTGCGGAAATACCTGCTCCGCTGAGCACAGTCACTTGCACATAACCAAACTAGCCGGTGATGCGCGATACTAGACACGTGGCCGATTTGGGGGAATGGGTTCAGGGAGATCCGCAGGCGAGCAGGCCGCTATTCGACCAGCTCAGAAGTCAGATCATCGACGGAATCCGGGCTGGCAGGCTGCCGCCGGGGACGAGGTTGCCGACGGTACGTGAACTCGCGGCCCAGTTGGGCATGGCGGTGAACACCGTGGCGCGCGCGTATCGGGAACTGGAGTCGACCGGAATTCTCGAAACACGCGGTCGCTTCGGCACTTTCGTCGCCCGTACCGACCCCGCGGACGCCGCGATGGCGACCGCCGCGCACACCTACGCGACGGCCGCGAAGGCGCTGGGCGTCGAGAAGGGCGAGGCGCTGAGGTATGTCGAGGCGGCGTTCGGTTAGCCGAACTCGAGCAGGGTGAAGACGGGCCGGACAGGATCCAGCAGCGGCAGGCGCTGGGCTGTCCACATCAACGTGTTCAGCACTTTGCCGCGGCCCGTCGCCATCGGGAGATCATGCACGGCGCGGATGCCCGGGATGCGGTCGGCCAGGTTTGCGATGTCCGACGGGGACAGCGTGAACGGCATCGGCGGCACCCGGTAGCGCAGGGAGGTCCGCGAGCCGCGCCGAATCCACGAGGCGAAAAACACCGGCGGCAGATCGAACATCATCTGCCCGCCCGGAAATCGCCTGGCGCATTCGGCGATCAGCCCGAGGGCCTCTTCGGGCTGCAAATACATCAGCAGGCCCTCGGTGGTGATGAAGACCCCTTCGGCCGGGTCCACCCGGTCCATCCAGCTGAAGTCCAATGCGGACTGCGCGCACATCGACACCCGGTCAGAGTGCGGCAAAAGGCGGTCGCGCAGCTCGATGATCGGAGGCAGATCGACGGTGAGCCAACGGAACTGGTCGCCGACACCGGAAGCGTCCAGGCGGTAGAAGCTGGTCTGCAGGCCCTCGGCGAGCGCCACGACGGTGGCCGACGGATGGTCGATCAGGTAGCGCCTGGTGTACCTGTCGAAGGTGAGCGCCCGCAGCGCCATGTCCTGCCGTCGGGTGAACCCGAACTTGGCGAAGTCGAAGTCGATTCCGTCGACCAGCTTGATCGCCATCGGGTCATCGATGACCGAATCCGGCCTGCGCGCCTCGGTGGCGCGCACCACCAGCGTGAGCAGCGCCGTCTCGGATACCCCAGTCAGTCCCGTGCCGTCTTGCTTGGTCACCGCAACACCTTGTCGAGCGTGCGCAGGTTGCGGGTGGTCGTCGACGACTTGTAGCGCTTCTTACCCATCGTCTTGCCGATGGTGGTGTCCAGCGTGCCCTTGTTGGGCACCTGCCAGTAGATGACGCCCTTGCCGCGCTTGATCTTCTCGTCGGGACCGGCGTCCTTGGCGAGCGTCGCCAATTCGTCGAGCACGTCTTCGTCGGTGACGAACGTGACGTAGCTGTGGTGCCCGTCGACTTCGCGTTCGAACGGATAGGCGTCCGAGATCGCCCGCACGGTATCCAGGTCGTAGGCCAATACCCAGGCGTCGTAACCGAATTCGTCGCGCAGCGCCTTCTCGGCCTTCTTGCGCACGGCATCGACCCCGGCCCGGCTCTCCAGCAACACGTTGCCGCTGGCCAAGATCGTCTTGACGTTCGTGAAGCCGGCCTCCTCCAACGCGGCGGCCACCTCGGCCATCTTCAGGTTGACCCCGCCGACATTCACCCCACGCAGGAACGCGGCAAACCGCGTCATCGGTCGAACTCCAGCAGCGCCATGCATTCATAGTAGGTAGGCCACGTTCGAATAGGGCTCGGCCCCGTTGACGCCGACGTAGGCTCGACCTATGACGCGCCAGGTGTTCGACGACAAGCTGCTCGCGGTGATCAGCAACAACTCGCTTGGCGTCCTGGCCACCATCAAGCGGGACGGCAGGCCGCAGCTGTCCAACGTCTCGTACCACTTCGACCCGCGAAACCTCACCATCGAGGCGTCGATCACCGAACCGCGGGCAAAGACGCGCAACCTGCGCCGCGACCCGAGGGCGTCGCTGCATGTGAGCTGCGACGACGGTTGGTCGTACGCCGTGGCCGAGGGAGATGCGATCCTCACCCCGCCCGCCGCTTCCGAGCGCGACGACACCGTCGAGGGGTTGATTGCCTTGTACCGCAACATCGCTGGTGAGCATCCTGATTGGGACGACTACCGGCGGGCGATGGTCGAGGACCGTCGGGTCCTGTTGACGTTGCCGATTTCGCACGTGTACGGCATGCCGCCGGGAATGCGCTGAGCCCGTAAAAGGTCGCGACGGGCGCTGTGCGTCCACGCTAGGCTGCGGCTATGGCTAAGAAACCGGAAGACGACACCAAAAAGAAGTTCCGGGAAGCGCTGGAGCGCAAGAACGCGAAGTCTGCCGGGGGCGCCGAGCATCGGGACGGCGGAAACAAGCAACCCAAGGCACACGGGCCGCTCGAGAGCCGGCGGGAATTCCGCCGCAAGAGCGGCTAGTCGCGCGTGAGCCCCGAGTTCCTGCTGACCACGCTGATCGTCGTGGCGACGCCGGGCGCGGGTGCGCTGTACACCATCGCGGCCGGGGTGTCGCGGGGCTGGCAGGCCAGCCTCGTGGCCGCCTTCGCCTGCACACTCGGCATCGTTCCGCACATGATTGCCGCGGTCACCGGCCTGGCGGCCATCATGCACGCCAGCGCGGTGGCGTTCTCGATCATCAAGTGGCTCGGTGTCGCCTACCTGCTCTACCTGGCGTGGAAGACGTTCCGCGACAAGTCGGTGTTCGCGGTCGCCACGGAACCGGTGAAGGCCTCGCCGTGGCGGGTGATCGTGTCGGGGATCCTGGTCAACACCCTCAACCCCAAGCTGACGATCTTCTTCTTCGCGTTCCTGCCGCAGTTCGTGCCCGCTGACAGCGCCGGGGCGGTGCCGCTGATGGTGTACCTCAGCGCGGTCTTCATGGCGGTCACCCTCGTCGTCTTCAGCGGCTACGGGGTGTTCGCCGCCGCCGTGCGCCGCCAGGTGTTCTCCCGTCCGCGCATCGTGGCGTGGCTGCGCCGCAGCTTCGCCGCCACCTACCTCGTGCTTGCGGGCAGGCTCGCCGCGCAGACCCGCTGAGCGGGCACCTGCCGGTCGGTCGCCAGGAACCGGGCGCCGACCAGCGCCGCCAGCATCAGCGCCACGCAGTAGAGCCCCGGGCCTTTGAGGCCCCAGCCGACCGATGCCAAGGTGGCCGCACCGGCCACACACAGCAGGGCGCCGACTGCGGCGCTGCGCGCGCCGGTCGCGGCCACGTAGCCGCCGTCCCACAGTGGCAGCGGGTTGTTCTCCAGCGGGCGCAGCACGACGAACACGGCGGCAACCAGGATGGCCATGATGACCAGCTGGACGACGCTGAGCACGACGAAGCCGGGAGCGGTCGGGTCGTAGCGCGGATATCCGAGATAGTCGAAGACCAGATGCATGAACAGCAGCGCCGGGATGTGCCACAGGTACAACGTCATCGCGCCCGAGTGGCCAATCGCGGCCAGCCACCACACCCGCGGGCCCCGCGCCCACCGGGCGATCGCGGGAGCGGCGGCAATCGCGAACGCGCACATCATGATTGCGTGGCCGGCCAGCAGCGACGGGGGCGTCATGTTCTTCAGCTGTTGGTCTCGATGCCGACCAGGCTGAGTTCGTAAGGGCCCAGCCACATCAGCGCGAGGTTGACCGCGAACATCACCGCGCCGAGCATCAGCGCCGCGCGGCCTGACAGGTGTCGCGGTACGCGACGCCGAGCATGCCCGGGATCAACCAGGCGACGAGGTTGAGGTAGCCCAATGCGGACAGCCCGTCGACGTTGACCCGGACGGCGTCGACTACCGCGATGAACGCATACGTCCCAGCGACGGCGGCGATCAGCCGGCCGGTGGTGGTGATGCGCGCCAGCAGCGGGACGGCGGCCAGGACAAGGACATAGGCGCCGAGGAACCACAGGAGCTGGATGCTGATTCCGGCGATTGGTTCATACACGTGCTCGGGCAGGAAGTACCGCAGTATCGCCAGCGCTGACACCCAGAACGCCAGGTAGTAGAACACCGGCCGGTACAGCCGGGTGCACCGGCGCATCAGCCAGTTCCCCCAGGTGTCGCCCGGATGCCAAGTGTCGACGCAGGCGGCGACGCCTGCAAAGAAGAACAGCGATGATCTGGAACACCCAGGTCAGCGCCTGGAAGACCACGGAGGCGGTGAGCAGGTTGCTCCAGATGAACACGTCGTCGCGGATGGTGCTCGTCGCCATGATCGTGTGTCCGACGACGACGCCGACCAGTGACACGATCCGGCGGCGTACCGAATCTGAGTAGAAGCACTCAAATCTCGTCGGCGCTACGCAGCCGTGCTTCGCGCACCATGATCGCGACAAGGCAGATGACCGCCAGGACCGCCACTGCGACCGCAAAAATGACACCAGCGGTACGCAGCCCCCAGTATTGGGCGGCCAGCCCCTCACCGATCACCGGCAACGAGATCGCCACGTACGCAACGACGAAGTAGGCCGAGCTGACCTCGGCGCGTCGGTCTGCAGGCGTGAGTTCGGAGACGGCCGCAAGGCCGCGGCTGAAACTGATGCCCTGTCCGATGCCGCCGGTGATCGCGGCCGCGATCAAGCCGGACAGCGACGAAAGGTGCAATGCCACAGCAAGAATGACCATGCCGACAACGAGGATCGCACTGCCCAGCACCACCGCCCGCTGTGGTGGGATGCGGTTAGCGATCACCTGCGCGACCGCCGAGGCAAGGAATATTGAGGCGGCAACGACTCCGGCCACCGCGTGGTTGTCGATCCCGATGACGTTGGATAGGAACGCCGGCGCCACCGATGCGAACAGACCTGTGACCGCAAAGCCGGCGAAGGCGGCAATGGCAGCAATCGCGAACACGCCGCGCACCTCTGTCGGTACCGAAAGCCGTTGCACACGGATGCTTCCCGTGCGCTCCGATGTTTCGGGCACGATGATCACCGCGACAGTGGCCAGCGCCATCAACCCGATGTGCACGATGAAGGTCAAATGTAGAGGCGCGGGCGCGTACTCGACCAACAGCCCGGCGAGCAGCGGTCCGCCTGCGAGACCGCCGACGTTGGCAACTGTCGCCACCGCGGCCGAACGGGCACTCCAGGCCAATGGCGCCGCCTCGATGACAGCCGCGGTGGCGGTGCCGGTGAAGATGCCGGCTGAGAGCCCCGACAGCAGCCGGCCCGTCAGCAGCATGGGCACCGAATCGGCGGCCAGAAATACCAGGGCGCTGGCGACGGCGAACACGATGCCGGCCAGCAGCACGGGCCGACGGCCGACGGCGTCGGACAAACGGCCCACCGTCAGCAGCGCCAACAGCACCCCGCCTGCGTAAACGGCATATATGACCGTGGTAGTCAGCACCGCAAAGTGCATGCGGTCGGCATACAGCGCATACATCGGCGTCGGCAGCGTCGTGCCGGTCATGACCGCCGCGAACGCGTACGCGAGCAGCGGGAACGCGAAGCCAGTCCGGGGCGAGGTTTCGAGCATGTGGATTGACAGCGGCAACCGCCGGTGTGTTATTCCGTCGATCAGTGCGCGGCGATCGCCTTCTCGGCGCCGGCGCCGGTCAGCGCCCGCACCTCGAACTCCGCGTTCACCTCCGGGTCGCCTCGGTCCGGTGAGCTCAGCGTGCCGATGATGCCCAGCAGGAACGCGAGCGGGATCGACACGATGCCGGGGTTCGCCAGCGGGAACCAGGCGAAGTCCACGTTCGGCATCATCGCGGTCTTCGCGCCCGACACCGCAGGCGAGAAGATGATCAACACGATCGTCGAGATCAGCCCGCCGTACATGCTCCACAACGCACCGCGGGTGTTGAACCGTTGCCAGTACAGCGAATAGAGGATCGTCGGCAGGTTGGCGGCGGCCGCAACCGCGAAGGCCAGTGCCACCAGGAACGCGATGTTCTGCTCGGCGGCCAGGATGCCCAGCAGGATGGCGAGGATGCCGATCACGACGACGGTGATGCGGGAGACCCGCACTTGCTCGCTCTCGGTCACCTGGTGGCTCTTCAGCACGCTCGCATAGATGTCGTGCGCGAACGACGTTGCCGCGGTAATCGTCAGGCCGGCGACCACCGCGAGGATCGTCGCGAAAGCCACGGCAGAAATCACACCGAGCAGCACCACCCCGCCGAGATGGAACGCCAGCAGCGGTGCGGCCGAGTTCTGCGCGCCGGGGGCGGCGAGGATTTCGTCGGGACCGACTAGGGCCGCCGCGCCGTAGCCCAGCGCCAGCGTGAACAGGTAGAAGGCACCGATCAGGGCGATCGCCCACACAACGGAGCGGCGGGCTTCCCTCGCGGTCGGCACCGTGTAGAAGCGCATCAGCACGTGCGGCAGGCCTGCCGTGCCGAGCACCAGGGCCAGCGCCAGCGACACGAAGTTGATCTGCGACGTCAGCGACGCGCCGTACTGGGCGCCGGGCGCCAAGACGTCGCGGCCGGCGACGGTCTCATCGGTGGATGCGGAGACCGCGGACTGGGCGGCGCCGAGCATCTCGGAGAAGTTGACGCCGAACTTGGCCAGCACCATGACCGTCATCAGTGCGGCGCCGCCGATCAGCAGGACGGCCTTGATGATCTGCACCCAGGTGGTGCCCTTCATCCCTCCGATCAGCACGTAGACGATCATCAGCACTCCGACAACCGCGATGACGAAGGCCTGGCCGATAGTGCTGGAGACATTGAGCAGCAGGGCCACCAACCCGCCCGCGCCTGCCATTTGCGCGAGCAGGTAGAACAGGCACACCGCCAGGGTGGTGGTCGCCGCGGCGAGCCGTACCGGCCGTTGCTTCAGCCGGAAGCTCAGCATGTCGGCCATGGTGAATTTGCCTGCGTTGCGTAGTAATTCGGCGACCAAGAGGAGCGCGACGAGCCAGGCGACCAGGAAGCCAATGGAGTACAGGAAGCCGTCGTAGCCGTAGACCGCGATGGCGCCTGCGATGCCGAGGAAGCTTGCCGCGGACAGGTAGTCACCGGATATCGCGATCCCGTTCTGCGGGCCGGTGAACGCGCGGCCGGCGGTGAAGAACTCGGCCGCTGTGGCGTTCTTCTTACTCGCGCGGATCACGACGTAGAGCGTGACGGCGACGAACAGGATGAAGATGCCGATGTTGGCGACGGGATTGCCGACGGTGTCGCCTTCTGCGGCCAGGATGTCGATGGTCATGCCGCGCCGCCTTCGAACTCGGCCCGGATGGCTTCGGCGCGTGGATCGAATTCACGGTCGGCCCACCGGACGTAGATACCCGTGATGATGAATGTGGACAGGAACTGTCCCAGGCCGATGAGCAGGCCGATGTTGATGTTGCCCCAGACCTTGGTCGCCATGAAGTCGTGCGCGAACACGCTGAGCAACACGTAGGCGAAGTACCAGATCAGGAACAACGCGCTCATCGGAAAGACAAAGCGGCGCAGCCTACTTCGGAGTTCCTGGAACTCCGGGCTGGCCTGTACAGCGACGAATTTCTGGCCACTCGCAGTGGATGCAGACGCTGCGGGCGGCAGGTCGGTATCGGACACGCGGACTCCTGACCTCGATGTGAAATTGTGCAACTCACAGCATGTTGAGACCCAACTCACAGGTGAGGGTTCCCGGGGCGCAGCGCCGTCAAACCGTCGATCTAGACTGTCGGCGTGGCGAAACTGCAGCTTGTCCAGGATCCGGCGGCTGACGCTCTGCTGGAGTCCAACCCGTTTGCGTTGCTGGTCGGCATGCTTCTAGACCAGCAGATTCCGCTCGAGGTGGCATTTGCCGGGCCGAAGAAGATCGCCGACCGCATCGGCGACGTGGACGCCCGCGAGATCGCCGAGTACGACCCGGAGAAGTTCGCTGCGCTGTGTTCCGAACGGCCTGCCGTACACCGGTTTCCGGGTTCGATGGCAAAGCGCATCCAGGCTTTGGCGCAGATCATCGTCGACCGCTACGACGGTGACGCCGCCGCGGTGTGGGCTGCTGGCAACCCGGACGGCGCGGAGCTGTTGCAGCGGCTCAAGGAGTTGCCCGGCTTCGGTGAGCAGAAGGCGCGGATCTTCCTGGCGCTACTCGGTAAGCAGTACGGCGTGACCCCGAAGGGGTGGCGTGAGGCCGCCGGTGACTACGGCAAGGCAGGCACCCATCTCTCGGTGGCCGACATCGTCGACGCCGGCTCGTTGCAGAAGGTGCGGTCGTACAAGAAGCAGATGAAGGCCGCTGCGAAGGCCGCGAAAGGCTAGCGGCTACAGCGACTCTCCGTCGAAGCGCTCCAAGGTGGCGATCTCGGCTACGGGCTTGCGCGTCAGCTTGCTGACCTGCTTCACGGGCTTGCCGATCGGCAGCAGCGCGGCAACCGCAAAGTCATCCGGTATTCCGAGGAGCTCCTTGACCCGTGGCTCCTGCGCGACCGCCGCGGTGGTGAGCACGCCGCCGAAGCCCTCATTGCGCGCCGCCAGCAAGATGTTCCACACGAACGGGTACACCGAGGCGCCGGAGATCAGGCCGATGCGGTCCAGCTCCTGGTCGAACGCCGCGACGACGCCGAGGTCGACACACACCACCAGCACCACCTCGGCGTTGCGCAGCGGCGACTGCCGCGGCACCTCGGACGGCGTCGATCGTCTGGGCGTCGACTCCGCACGCGTGCAACGGGTTCCACGGCGCCTCGCCGTTACGGATCTGGGCGATGTAGCGCTTGGCTCCCGGGATCGCGCAGTCGATCAGATCCTCGCGCGTCTTGGGGTCGCGGACGACGATGACACGGTTGCCCTGGCGGTTGCCGCCGCTCGGTGCGAACCGCGCGTTGTCGAGGATGCGCTCGAGGGTCTCGTCGGGCAGGGCGTCGCCGGTGTACTCGCGCACCGCTGAGGTCGTGCGCATCACGTCGTAGAGTTCCATGCCGCCATCTTGGCGGTCCTGGCTGTGGGATCGTGAAGGAATGAAGACACACCTGAACTGCCCCTGCGGCGAGTCGATCACCGGTAAGGACGAGGACGACCTCGTCGAGAAGGCGCAGGCTCACCTCTCCGAGGCGCATCCCGGCCGCGAATACGACCGGGACGCCATTCTGTTCATGGCGTACTGACCCGCGAAATGGGTCAGGGCACCACCGTCGAACCGATGGTGGGCATGAACTGACACTGCTTCTCAAGGGTGGTGACCTGGCCGAAGATCGTCGACATGACGCTGCCCGATCCGGTGTCGACGATGGCCGACAGCGTCGTCGGGCCCTCCGGATTGATGTCCGAACGCGGCGTGAGCGCAGCGCTGCCTGACTTGCCGGTGGTCAGGTTGACCCAGGTGACGTTCAGCGGCAGCTTCTGCTGGGCGGCCGGACCCGGTGTGCCGATCGCGGTGAACACGTAGGCGGTCTGGCTCGGGCCAGGGCCGGGGGCCGGAATCTTGGCGGGTCCCGCCACCGAGATGGCGGTCGCCAGCACGGTGCCGCCGTCCTTCGTGCACCCAGTGCTGATCGAGGGGTACATGAACTCCTGCGTCGGCGGGGCATCCGCGCCGAACTGCGGATTGGCGGCGGCCTCGGCGGCTGGCGGCGCACCATCCGGCGCAGGCACCGGTGCGGGTGCTGCCTCCGGTGCGGGTGCTGCCTCCGGTGCGGGCGCTGCCTCAGGAGCCGGAGCGGGCAAGGCTTCCGCCACCGGTCCGACGGCATTGGCCGGGTCGACGCCCGCGGGCAGGTGCGCCTCGGCGCCAGGCACCGCGCCCGGTGCAGGCACATGTGCGGCCGCGGGTTGGGCGACGAACTCGTTGACCGCCGACGCCATGTTCTTCGAGTCCGCGGGAGCCGCCGAGTTACCGGTGAACGCAGCAGCGGCCGCCATCAGCATCGACGCCGCGTTGTACGGATCGGAGGCCGCCTTCTGAATCACCGGGCTGAGGCCCTGAACCGCTTCCATGCCCGGTGCCAGCGTGGCATCGATCGGCAGCGGCGCTGCCGGCTCGGCGTTGGCGGTACCTGTCACGCCCAACAGCAGCGCTGCCGACGAGCCGACCGCGACGGCGGCGTTGGCGAACAGCTTCCTGGTCGATGACATGGTTCTCCCGAGGCTCGAAGGTGTTTGGCTGTTTCAGGGGGTCACGGCAGTGCGCTGAGGACGCCTGCAGGGACGAGGCCGGCTGCCGCGGGTGCCGCCGCCGCAGGAGCCGCAGCTGCCGGTGCCGCGAGAGCTGCCGGTGCAGCCGCAAGAGGCGCGAGTGGTGCAGCGACGGTCAGTGGTGCCGTGGCTGCCGCGGCAGGTGCCGTGGCCGCGGGTGCGGTCAGGCCTGGCAGGGACATTCCGGACGGGAGCAACTGCGCCAGCCCGCCCGCGTTGGACAGCGGCGCCGGAAGTGCGGAGGTGAGCGACGAAAGCGCGCTGGCCGGAGCGGCCGCCGGGCCGGCAACGGGAGCGGCCGCCGGGACGGCAGCAGGAGCCGCGGCGGTCGGAAGCGCGGGCACCTCGGGCAGGGTCAGCGACGCGGTGGCGCCGGGCGGCGGCGTGGCCGGAGCAGCGGCCGGGGCGGCGGTGCCGGACATGGCCGTCGCGAGGCTTTGAATCAGCGCCGGTGCGGCGGAACCCACGGTCGACAGAGAGGAGAGCAACTGGGCGCCTGGATTCACGGGCGGGGCCGGCACCGGGTCGGCGGAGGCCGTCCCGCTGAGGGCCAGCGCTGAGACCGCGCCCGCGGCGGCGATCATGGTCGAGACAAAGACTTTCCGAGTGCGGTTCATGGTTCTCCCAATTCGTTGGACGGCGAAGGCCTGAAGCCGAAGCTAGCCCGTTACTGGTGTGACTCAAGTGACACGTGTGGCATTTATGCAACCGTTACTGAGGCGAAGGCATTCGGTTACCAGATCGCTAGAGTCGGTCGGATAGACGTCACACCCGCCACGGCACCGACAGTCCCGCGGCTGCCAGCGCGTATGGCGGCCGCGGCGCCGTTGCTGTTGGTGGCCAGCATCGCCGCGCGGCTGGCGTGGACGTATCTGGCGCCCAACGGCGCGAACTTCGTCGACCTGCACGTCTACGTCGGCGGCGCGGGCATGCTGGGCGAGCCCGGCACCCTTTACGACTACGTCTACGCCGACCAGACGCCGGATTTCCCGCTGCCGTTCACGTATCCGCCGTTCGCGGCGGTCGTGTTCTATCCGCTGCACCTGCTGCCGTTCGGTCTCGTGGCGTTCGCGTGGCAGCTGGGCATCATGGCCGCGCTGTACGGCGTGGTGCGCATCAGCCAGCGGTTGCTGCCGGTGGACGACGAATTCGCGGGGAGCCGTCGTGTCGCAATGCTGTGGACCGCCGTCGGCATCTGGCTCGAACCGCTGCGCAGCACCTTCGACTACGGCCAGATCAATGTGCTGCTGGTGCTGGCGGTGCTCTACGCCGTCTACAGCACGCGATGGTGGGTGTCGGGGCTACTGGTCGGGCTGGCGGCCGGGGTGAAGCTGACGCCTGCGGTGAGCGGGCTGTATTTCCTCGGCGTGCGCCGGTGGGGGACCGTGGTGTTCTCGGCGGTGGTGTTCTTCGCGACGATCGGCGTGTCCGCGTTGGTGGTCGGCGACCAGACCCGCTACTACTTCACCGAACTGCTTGGCGACGCCAGTCGGGTGGGACCGATCGGAACGTCGTTCAACCAGTCGTGGCGCGGCGGCATCTCCCGGATCCTGGGTCACGACGCCGGCTACGGACCGATCGTGGTCGCGGCGATCGTCGTCACCGCCGTGCTCGCATTACTGGCGTGGCGCGCGGTGGGCGCCGACGACCGGCTGGGCGGAATCGTGATCGTGCAGCTGTTCGGGCTGCTGTTGTCGCCGATCTCGTGGACGCATCACTGGGTGTGGGTGCTGCCGTTGATGATCTGGCTGCTGCACGGCCCAGTGCGCGAGCGACTGGGCGCGCGGATCCTGGGGTGGGGCTGGCTGGCGCTGACCCTCGTCGGTGTGCCGTGGCTGCTCAGCTTCGCCCAGCCCACCATCTGGCAGATAAGCAGGCCTTGGTATCTGGCGTGGGCCGGGCTGATCTACAGCGTGGCGACGCTGGCGACGCTGGGGTGGATCGCCGCTAGTCGTCGACGATCGCGTTTATCTCCCGAGCCATCGCCAGATCGTTCTGCGTGATCCCGCCCTCGGAGTGGGTGACCAATGCGAAAGTCACTGTCCGCCAGCGGATATCGATATCGGGGTGATGGTCTTTCTGCTCCGCGCGTTCGCCCACACGACGCACTGCGTCGATGCCGTCAAGGAAGGCGGGAAACTTGATCGATCGGCGTAGCGCCCCGTCGCTGCGCTCCCAGCCGTTGAGGTCGGGCAGTGCGGCGTCCACTTGTTCGTCCGTTAACACAGCCATATTGGCCAGTGAAGCGCACCTCGGATCGCGGATCAATGTCAAAACACGCGTCCAGCCCTATCGACCGTCCGAAAGTCAGTCGGCGGTTCCGCTTTTGCGCGTCTGAGCTGAGGTTTTGTGTGCGAATGTGGTGTCTCCTAGTGAATGTGGTGTCTCCTAGTAATTGCCGAAGCAGCTAGTGACCGGCTGGCCTAAACTGGGTACACACCTAGAGGAGGTGTGTGCCATGAAGAAGATCCTCGTCACCTTGGCCACGCTCGCGGTGTCGGCGGGAATCGCACTCGCCGGGGCCGGAAGCGCCCAGGCCAACGATGACGGCTGGTGCTTGAACGGCTGGGTCTGGAGCGCCTGCGTGTCAGGACCAGGTTGGGTTGACCCGTGGTGGGGCGGGAATCCTGGACATGGGTTTATGGACGGTCATCACGGCGGGAAGCATTGGTGGAAGTAGCTAGAGCAACTCCCGGCTCTCCAGCTCTTCGACTCCGGCCATGGTGATGGTGCAGACCATCCGGTTCTTGCCGGTGCGCTCGCTGAGCCTCAGTGTGCGGATAAACCCGCCGGATATACCAGTGATCTGGGCCGACGCTTCACTTTCGGACATTGGGTAGTTACGCCTAGTGACTACCCAGGCAGTTCGTCACGCCGGGTCTGACCCGACTGGTTGAGTCTGTACTACCACAGCCATATTCCGGCCGTATACCGTCAGCCGCGATGCCAAACCAGATCGTCGTCGCGGGCGC
Organism: uncultured Actinomycetota bacterium; assembly: GCA_963713225.1. Classification (GTDB taxonomy): domain Bacteria; phylum Actinomycetota; class Actinomycetes; order Mycobacteriales; family Mycobacteriaceae; genus Mycobacterium. Next base: position 403,900 of record CAVQLB010000015.1, read on the forward strand.
GCTCATCGCGGGTGCGGCACTGCTGGTGGCACAGCGTGACCGCCCGCCGGAGTTGGCGGGTCTGTGGGAGCTGCCGGGTGGCAAGGTCGCGCCGGGGGAGAGCGACGCCGCAGGCCTGGCACGCGAACTCCACGAGGAACTCGGTGTCGAGGTGACGGTCGGTGCTCGAGTGGGCGCGGATATCGCGCTGAACGAGACGATGACGCTGCGCGCCTACCGCGTGACCCAGACCGGCGGCGAGTTGCGACCGAATGACCATCGGGCCTTGCGATGGGTGACGGCCGACGAGCTGGCGGGCCTGCCGTGGGTGCCCGCCGACCGGGCCTGGCTCGCCGACCTGGCGCAGGCACTCGGCGGCTCGGACTAATTCGTTTGGGGTTTGCCCCGCCGGCCGTACGTCCCTACCCGTAGGCGCCGTTCGACGTTCGACGAGACGTCAGTAGTGCAAGCGGTCGCCCACCACGCGGATCTGGGACGCGGACCGCGGGTGGTGCAGCGCATAGATCGGATGCGCGATCACCGGGTGACGGCAGTGCGGGCAGGAGGTGGGTTGCGCGCTCTTCGCCGAGGAGAAAGTCAAGTGGTGACATGTTGAGCACCTGAGGACGAAGGCCGCTCCGATCCAATTCAGAAGCCCGAGATAGATCGCCGCAGTAGCAGCCGTTGCCAGCACGGCGATGAGGACGATGGTGAGGATTTCGTAGATCGACAAATTCGCCTACCTTCACACTCGGCTGACGGATACCTCTACGGTACGCCCGAGAAGTGGCGGACTAGGACTTTCTTGCGCGACTGGGTGCAGCACCACCGGGCAGCGTTTGCAGCGAGGCTTGCTGCGACAACACTTCTTCTTCGGTTTGAGGTCAGCAAGCTTGCCCGGCTTCAAGTGACGGGTGTCTCTCGTTTTCGCGATCAGTGCATTGCACTGCGACAATCACGGCGTGGATTTCCGGAATGTCGCCATCGTGGCACACGTCGACCATGGGAAGACGACCCTGGTCGACGCGATGCTGCGGCAATCGGGTGCGCTGACCCATCGCGGCGACGACGCTGTCGAGCGCCTGATGGACTCCGGTGATCTGGAGAAAGAAAAGGGCATCACGATCCTGGCGAAGAACACCGCCGTGCACCGTCAGCACCCCGACGGCAGCATGACGGTCATCAACGTCATCGACACCCCGGGCCACGCCGACTTCGGCGGCGAGGTCGAGCGCGGGCTGTCGATGGTCGACGGCGTTCTGCTGCTGGTCGACGCGTCCGAGGGACCCCTGCCGCAGACCCGGTTCGTGCTGCGCAAGGCGCTGACGGCCCACCTGCCGGTGATTCTGGTCGTCAACAAGACCGACCGGCCCGACGCGCGCATCGCCGAGGTCGTTTCGGACAGTCACGACCTGCTGCTCGATGTCGCGTCGGATCTCGACGAGGAGGCTCAGAAGGCCGCCGAGAACGCGCTCGGACTGCCGACGCTGTACGCGTCCGGCCGCGCAGGAATTGCCAGCACCGTCGAGCCCGCCAATGGCGAGAACCCCGAGGGCGAGAACCTCGACCCGCTGTTCGACGTGCTTCTCGAGCACATCCCGCCGCCGCAGGGTGACCCCGAGGCCCCGCTGCAGGCGCTGGTGACCAACCTCGACGCGTCGGCGTTCCTCGGCAGGCTCGCGTTGATCCGCGTCTACAAGGGCCGGATCCGCAAGGGCCAACAGGTCGCCTGGATGCGCGAGGTGGACGGCCATCCCGTCATCACGAACGCCAAGATCACCGAACTGCTCGTCACCGAGGGTGTGGACCGAACCTCGACGGACGAGGCCATCGCCGGGGACATCGTTGCCGTGGCGGGGCTGCCCGAGATCATGATCGGCGACACGCTGGCCGACACCGAACACGCGCATGCACTGCCGCGGATCACCGTCGACGAGCCCGCCATCTCGGTCACGATCGGCACCAACACCTCGCCGCTCGCGGGCAAGGTGTCCGGGCACAAGCTGACCGCCAGGATGGTGAAGTCGCGGCTGGACACCGAGCTCGTCGGCAACGTGTCGATCAAGGTCGTCGACATCGACCGGCCCGACGCGTGGGAGGTGCAGGGCCGAGGCGAGCTGGCGCTGGCCGTCCTCGTCGAGCAGATGCGCCGCGAGGGTTTCGAGCTGACCGTCGGGAAACCGCAAGTGGTCACGCGCACGATCGACGGCAAGCTGCATGAGCCTTTCGAAGCGATGACCATCGACTGCCCCGACGAGTTCGTCGGCGCCATCACGCAATTGATGGCGGCGCGCAAGGGCCGGATGGAAGAGATGACCAATCACGCGGCGGGTTGGGTGCGGATGGATTTCATCGTGCCCAGCCGTGGCCTGATCGGCTTCCGCACCGACTTCCTCACCGAGACGCGGGGCACCGGCATCGCCAACGCGGTGTTCGACGGCTACCGGCCGTGGGCGGGGGACATCCGGTCGCGGCACTCGGGCTCGCTGGTGTCCGACCGGACCGGGTCCATCACGCCGTTCGCGCTGATTCAGCTGGCCGACCGCGGCCAGTTCTTCGTCGATCCCGGCGAGGACACCTACGAGGGGCAGGTCGTCGGAATCAACCCGCGCCCAGAGGATCTCGACATCAACGTCACCCGGGAGAAGAAGCTGACGAACATGCGGTCGTCGACCGCGGACGTCTTCGAGACGCTGGCCAAGCCGATCGAACTCGACCTGGAGCGCGCCATGGAGTTCTGCGCAGGCGACGAGTGCGTCGAGGTCACGCCGGAGGTGGTGCGGGTGCGCAAGGTCGAGTTGGACGCCACCACCCGGGCCCGCAGCAAGGCCCGGGCGAAGGCGCGCGGCTGACAATCGGCCGGACGCCTCGCCGAGCGTGAATCCATTGCGCCTCACCACAAGTTTTTTCGCAGAGGTTTCACGCTCGCGGCTACCGGCCGTTGCTGGCGGCCGATGATCAGATCCTTGATTTCGGCGAGCTGCTCGTCGACCGAGCGGAACGTGGAGCGTGTTTCTTGGCGAAAGTCACCCAGCTCTGTCTTGACGACCGCGAGGTCTGTCGTCACGGCCGCCAGGTCTGTGGTGACTGCCGCGAGTCCCAGCGCATGTTCCCGCTGATTCGCGCCAAGCGCATTGACCGCCGCCAGAACCGCACGGTAGTCGGCCTGCGAAGCTTCCAGCGCCGCTACCCGCGCTTCCAGGTCTTCCAGGGTGGCCACCGCACCATCCTATTGGCCGTGCAGGCACATGGGAGCGCCTATCTGCAGAGGTTCGGAATTGGCATTTGCCCGCCGAGCGACAACCTTCCGCTTCCGCGTCGCCGCGCGACGGAAGGGGCTTCTTAGCGTGCCGATACCCTGAACAGCGTGCCGGGGACCCTACGCATCGTTGCCGCGATCTCCGCGCTGATGCTCGTGACGTCGTCCTGCACGGTCAGCCCGCCACCGGCGCCGCAGAGCACCGACACCTCGCAGACCGCTGCTCCGCCGCCGCCGAAGGCGACGCAGATCATCATGGCCATCGACTCGATCGGCCCGGGCTTCAACTCACACCTGCTGTCCGATCAGTCTCCGGTGAACGCGGCCATCAGCTCGCTGGTCCTGCCGAGTTCGTTCCGGCCCATCGCGGATCCGGCGTCGCCGACGGGATCCCGGTGGGAGCTCGACCCGACGCTGCTGGTGTCGGCGGAGGTGACGGACGACAACCCGTTCACCGTCACCTACAAGATCCGCCCGGAAGCGCAGTGGACCGACAATGCGCCGATCGCCGCCGACGACTACTGGTACCTCTGGCGCCAGATGGTCAGTCAGCCCGGCGTCGTCGACCCCTCCGGCTACGACCTGATCACCGGTGTCCAGTCCATCGAGGGCGGCAAGACGGCGGTCGTGACGTTCTCCCAGCCGTATCCGGCGTGGCGGGAACTCTTCAACGACATCCTTCCCGCCCACATCGTCAAGGATGTGCCGGGCGGTTTCGTCGGCGGACTGGTCCGCGCGCTGCCGGTGACGGGCGGTCAGTTCCGGGTCGACAACATCGACCCGCAACGCGAGGAAATCCTGTTGGCGCGCAACGACCGATACTGGGCCGAGCCCGCACACCCCGACCAAATCCTGTTCCGACGTGCCGGCGCGACAGCTGCCCTGGCCGACTCGATCCGTAACGGCGACACGCAGGTCGCTCAGGTGCACGGCGGTCAGGCGGCGTTCGCGCAACTGTCGGCCATTCCCGACGTGCGCACGGCGCGGATCGTCACCCCGCGCGTGATGCAGATGACGCTGCGGGCACAGCAGCCCAAGCTTGCCGATGTCCAAGTGCGCAAGGCGATTCTGGGTCTGATCGACGTCGACCTGCTCGCAGCAGTCGGTGCCGGCAGCGACAACACCGTGACGCTGGCACAGGCCCAGGTGCGCTCGCCATCCGACCCCGGGTACGTTCCGACGTCACCGCCGGCGCTGACGCAGGATGCCGCGCTTCAGTTGCTTGCAAACAGCGGCTATGAATTGTTGCCGGTCGAGACGACGACGGCGCCCACGCCGGGCACGCCGGTGCCGGACGACAACCGCGGGCGGATCACCAAGGACGGAGTGCCCCTGACGCTGGTGCTCGGCGTTGCGGTCAACGACCCGACGTCGGTCGCGGTCGCCAACACCGCTGCCGATCAGTTGCGCAACGTCGGCATCGAGGCGTCGGTGCTGGCGCTGGATCCGACGGCGCTCTACGGCGATGCGGTCACGCAGAACCGGGTGGATGCGATCGTCGGCTGGCACCAGGCCGGCGGCGACCTCGCCACGGCGTTGGCCTCCCGGTACGGCTGCCGCGCGCTGGAGGCAACGGCCGTGTCGACGACGACGGCGGTGGGCGCAAGCACGACGTCGACGCCATCACCGACACCGAGCACCCCGAAGCCGCCAACCACGACGGGCACGACGACGGCGACACCGACGACGAGAAGCCCGGAACCAGAGTCGGATCAGCTCGTTCAGGCGCCCAGTAACCTGACCGGCATCTGCGACCGCAGTATCCAGCCGAAGATCGATGCGGCGCTGCGAGGCACCGAGAACATCGGCGAGGTGATCGACGCGGTCGAGCCTCGGCTGTGGAACATGTCGACGGTCCTGCCGATCCTGCAGGACACCACGATCGTCGCGGCCGGCCCGCGGGTGCAGAACGTCAGCCTGTCCGGTGCGGTGCCGGTGGGCATCGTCGGCGACGCCGGCCAGTGGGCCAAAGAACCGCAGTAGGCGTCGCACAACAATCGGCCCCCTGCCGGGCGGGAAGGGGGCCGATCGCTGAGCTGTTGACGGAAGGTTCGGTGATCAGCTTCCGCTGCTTGCGCCGGAGCTCGATCCGCTGGAACCGGAAGTACCAGAACCGCTTTCGGCGCTCGTGCTCGACGCGCCAGCGCCAGCGCTGTCGGATTCGCCGCCGCGACCGAGGCTGGTGAGCCCCTTGATGGTCTTCTCGGCCGCGTTCCTCAGCTCTTGACCGAAGTTCGCGCCGCTGTCGGCACGATGCCTGCCGCCCTTCGTAGCGGTCCCGCCGGGCACGAACAGGTTGCCGCCCTTGAGGTTTCCGTTGTTGGACGGGTCTTGAGTCCCCGAGGCAGGATCCACTGTGCCGGTGTCGACCGCACCGGATCCCGCCTTCTCGTCGGCGGACGAAGTGCCCGCTTTGAGTGCCGGAGCCTTTTCGACTGGCGCTGTCAATGTGAACGACTGAGCCGCACCGCTGGGTACCTTGGCCACCGCGGTGGAAGCGACCTCAGCTGGTGGCGTGATCGCTGCGGCGATTGCTTCACGTAGGCCTTGTAGACCTCCAATTAGTCCGAACTGGGGGTCGAGTGCGCCGTTGAGCAGCGCCGTGGTCGCCGCGGCGGCCTGATTGACAATGGTGTTGAAGGCGGCCTCGGGATCACCATTCTGCACGGCATCGATTAGTCCACCGACTGTGTTTCCGGCCGCCACCGCAGCGCCGTTCAGCGCGAGAAGCGCACCAAGGCCGATAGGTAGCACGGCGTTTATGTCTCCGAGAACCCCGATCGCTTGCGCCGCATTGCCCAGCGGCCCCGCTGCAATCGGGAACAACTCCGCTGCATCAGCCAGTGGTTGTTGGAGCGCCGTGATGAGCTGAGGAAGGAGAATAATGTTCTCCAGCCCGTTGCCCAGGATCGGCAGGAGCGGGAGAACGGCGAGGTTACCGAAGGCCTGCCCGAATTCGCCCTGATCTATGAGATCAAGCGCCCCCTGGATCTGCTCCTGCACCGTGCCACCTGTTATCACCCCGAGAGCATTCGCTAAGAAGGTTTGGCCCAGCCCGGCGAGGTCTCCGAGGTTGCCGAGCTGGCTCTCGATGGTGTCGCCCAGGAGCTCGGGGAGCCGAGGGATCACGCCAATCTGGGCTTCGATGCCAGCCCCGATGTTGCCGATGCTGCCGAGCTGGTTTGCGATGACCTGCTCCAAGATCGGCGCGGGATTGGCGGCGATCGCCTCACCGACAGCTTGGGCATTTTCGAGGGCTGCCTCGAAAATTGGCGTGAAGACATCGATCGGGTTCACCAGCGCGGAGAGCTCTACCGCGGTGTCTCGGATGTCAAGGTCAGGTGGTGGCACCGTAACTGGAGTAACAGCGATGGCGCTGGCCCCCACCAGCGCAACGCCCGCCGTGACATATGGACGGAGGGCTGATTGCATAACGATTCCTCTCAAGCCGTGTAACGAAATGACGCGTGGGAACTTACTCGCACGTAAGAAAATTTTGTGGCGGATTTAGCGAATCGGATGGCGAGGTAATTAGGCAGCCTTCTGATCGGCAAATGCTTAGAGTTCCCTGCGAAAGTTGCTGTGAGAGAGTCGATTTCACCTGGCGGTCATGTATAGCAAAAAATGCGCCGATGCTGCAGATTAGGTGGGCTAATTTACGAGACTATTTGTCTTTGAATTTTGCTGTCGTCTGCATTAAGCACCAATGCGAACTCGTCTACCTGGTAGAGGCTTGACACCCAGGCCTTTGCGATCGTTAAGGCGTCGTCGGGGTTTGAGGCCCGGTTCCCGCGGCATGGCGAGGAAACGTCTCTTTGCAAAAGCAAACAGTTGGCAGTCCTTGACGCGAACCCTCCCTCCGGTTCGCTCACGTACCAAGTTGGTACTGCCTAGGAACTTTGAGCGCCGAGAGGGATCGCGTCCTCGTCGTGGCACCTGCGCGGCCAGCGGGCGGCCTGACGCGTGCGACCCGCCCAGTGGGCCAAAGAACCGCAGTGAATCTGACAGAGATCGGCCCCCTCAGGGGCTGAGGGGGCCAGAACTAGTCGACCTCGTCCTTTGTTCTGAGTTGACTTGCTTGGTTTCAGTTAACTTCGACACCCGTGCCGTGAGGTTCGATTCTCTGTTGACGCCGCTCGAGGAGCAGCCTCAGCCCGTGCGAGAGGACGGCAGCGACGAGAAATGGCGCGAGCAGCCACCATGGCGGGTGCGCCAGCTCCCAGACGAAGATCGCGGCCCATATCGGTGCTCGCTGGGTAATCGCGAGTACACCGGCTGCACATGTCAGTGACACCGCGGGGACGCTGACGTGATGTTCGGTCCACGTGTTGATCGACAGTGCGACGACCGATCCCATTGCCGCACCGGTAGCCAGCGCCGGGGTGAGCATTCCGCCGACCGCGCCGGCGCGCAGGAACACCGCGGTAAGAAGCGGTTTGAGGAACAGGAGCACCACCGCAGCGCTCAATGTCAGTCCGCTGTTGAGGCTTATCGTCAGGATGCTCTTGCCATTGCCGGGCAGCTCCGGGTACCGGATGGAACAGATGCCGATCAGCAGTCCTGCGGCCGCAATCGCCGGTATCAGCACCCAGGACTTCATGAGTGTGGCCGGCCGTGCCCGCGCCATGATGTGGTTGAACGCCAATCCCACGCCGAGTGCCAATGGCGCCAGTGCAATCGCGAAAGCCGTCAGCAGGTAGGACAATTGGAGGTTCGGCCAGTCCAGCGGTGTGGCCTCATGGGTGACGGGTGAGGCGACGGCGACCGCGAGGCTCGAGGTGATCAGGGCCGTGCCGACGGCCCGCGGATGCCAGGTCTTCAGCATGATGGCGGTCGCGAACAACGCTCCGCCAACCGGAACGCTATAGACCGCGGCAAGACCCGCCCCGGCCGCGCAAGCCAGCAGGATCTCGCGGTCGCGCGGCGTCAGCGACCACCGAGATGTGCCGAGATCGCCTAGGGCTGCGGCGAATTGGCGGGGTGCACCCTCGCGGCCCAGGGATGCGCCCGAGCCGACGATCAGCACCTGCAGTGCCGCGTCGAGCGTCATCGTCAGGCGGGGGATGGGCCGGTGGTCGGCGATCGTGTCGGCAAGCGGTGGCACCTCGGTGCGTCGGCGCAGCATCCACCAGCCGAATCCGGCGAGCGCGCCGCCGATCATCGGGCCCACCGCGCGTCGCACCGGGCTGCTCCCGGTGACGCCGGCCAGCAGTGTGCCGAACGAGTAGTGGTAGGTCAGGTGCTCGACGAAGCGCAGCAGCAGCGTCGTGCACAGACCGGCGACCCCGGCCAGGAGCCCGACGAGGATGATTCCGCAGCCGAACTCCAGGGTGCGCCGACTCACGCGCTGAATCTATGCCACTCAGGCCACACGCGCGGTAGGACGCGAGCCCCATTGCCCGACGTGCCACTCGGTTCGACAGGCTCGGACTTAAACGCGTGCGCGGTGTGCCCGCCGTGTGCGCGGTGACCATCGGCATCGTCGGCGGGCGCAGGTAAGTGGGCGAAAAGCGCTCAGTACATCCTGGATGTGAATCGGCCCCCTCTCTCGAGGGGGCCGATTCGTTCAGTTGCTGCGGCTCTGCTACTTCGCCGTCGCCATCCTGTTGACCCGCCGCCGAGCGCCTTCTTCACTGCGTCACCGATACCCTTGGCCGCGGCGCTAATTCCGGCACCGGGGCGGTCGGAGCCATCGCTGGCGGCGCTGGACTTCTTCCCGGTTTCCGGTACGACGCTGAGCGATTCACGCAGGATGGTTGTCCCCGCCCGTCTTAGCTTGACGGCGGCTTAGCCGCCTCGGCGATCACTGCGCCCACCGAAGCGCTCTTTTTCTCCGGGCTACTGCGACCTCAGTGACTGTAGCTGACGTTGCTCCGCGCGCCTCGGCCTGAGTAGGCAGTCCCAGGGGTGCCGCGAGCCGTTAGATCTGGTGCCGCGGGCTTTCCGTGGCCCTTTTCGCCCTGAGTGGGTAGATCGAGCGTGACGAGCTGCTCGTCACTCGTCGTTTTGAAGTTGGTTACGCTCGTCTCCTGCTCGGTTCACGGACTCGTCTCCTGCACGGTCGCGGACTCTAGCGAAAGAATGCCAAGAACCCCCTGAAGTAACCATCCCAGCGTGAAGTTCAAACTGGGAAGAACGAGGTCGCCAGAATGTTAGGCCCGTGCCGACGTTCGCGCAACCGCCCGCCAGGTCGGCGTCAAGCAGCCTTGGAATCCGGGCAGAGGGAAATCTGGACGAGTCCTGGGTTTTGGATAAGTCCGCCCGGCGAAGATGACAGGCAAAATGCATTCCCTAAGCCGGCTTCAGCAGGGGACGCCAGGTTGGGCCCGTACCCTCCGTTGACGTAGCCGTCGATGATCGTCGCAGGAGCACCGATGAGGAGGGCGCCGAGACCGGTCCCGAAGTCGACGCCGAATCCATCGACAACGTCTTGAAGGGCAGTTCCGATCGACCCTCCACCGCTGATCGCGTAACCGCTAAGCCCTAGAAGTAGAGCGGTGGCCACGATCTCCGCAGTGCTCATTCCGATGAGGTCCGGTGCGATGGCGGTGATGATGGCCGCCGTGAGGGGGACAGTAAGGCTGAGCCCAAACTCGGTAATCTGAAATACGACGTCGTTCCACGCTGTCTGAATCTCGTCGGCGGTTAGCTGCACATCGCGCACAACCTCCGCCACCGGGTTGGGGATCTGGATGTCAGTCGGTATCGGTTGGATTGGAGCGACAGCTATGACGCTGGCGCCCGCAATGGCCACACCGGCCGTTAGGTATGGGCGTAGTGAGAGTTGCATGGGTACCTCCAAAGCTGGACTGTGGCGTGTTTCACTCAGGAATCTATGCCACAAAATTCATGTAAATCTCAGGTTCAGAAGTCGGGACGCGACATTCATTGCCAACGCAAATAAGTTCGCATACGGCCAAAAATAGCTGGTCAGAAATGCCTCGCAGGCGATCTTGATCCTGGCAAACAATCGTGGGCTCGCAGAGGATTTCATGATCAAATCCAGAGCTCGCGCCGGTGCCGATATGAACGTGTTACCAAGACGTAATTGCTACGTTACAGGGATGAGTGCTGTTCCCAGGGTTTTGCTTACCGAGATGTGTTTGCCAGTTTTGTGCCAACGGGCGGCCTCCGGATTCTGCCAACGTCCGAACTGGGCCGTGCCCGTACGGGCGGTTTCGGAACATGCGACCCTTGTGCAACATCGCGGCAACGTCAACCGGTTCGACATGAACGCTTGGTAAAAGTTAACTAACTTGACCGTCAATTGTCGTCGTTCACTCAGAGATTTAGCTCCGAATTTCAGCCCGACACACGCGCATGGCAACGCCCTACGGCTGCGGCAGCAACTTTGCGGATCCTGTACGTCGGCTGTCAGTTGTCTGTACATGCGACCTTTTCCGAGCCGACGAAGGCGACCAAAAGCGACCGCACCAGGCGGTGCTGTTCGTCCGATTCCGAGTCAGGCTGCCGATAGCCGTCGGTCTCGATCACCCGCGGCCGACTCTGCTGGCGAGCAGTTGTGCACCGGACGGTAGCGTGGGGCTTGATGTTGTCCAAGAAGACGCCCCGTCTACTTTTTGTGCACGCACACCCAGACGACGAAAGTTTGACAACCGGTGTAGCCATTGCACATTACGCCGCGCGCGGCGCCGACGTGCACGTCGTCACCTGCACGCTCGGCGAAGAGGGTGAGGTCATCGGCGATCTGTATGCACAACTCGCCGTCGACGCCGCCGATCAGCTTGGCGGCTACCGCATCTACGAACTGACATCCGCACTGCACGCGCTTGGCATTGGGCCGCCCATGTTTCTCGGCGGTCCCGGGCACTGGCGTGATTCAGGGATGGATGGCACCCGCCCCCGACACCGGCAGCGGTTTAGCGACGCCGATATGCGTGAGGCCGTCAGCGAACTCGTCGCGATAATCCGGCAACTGCGCCCACACGTCGTCGTCACGTATGACCCCGACGGCGGATACGGCCATCCCGACCACATCCAGGCACATCGCGTCACCACCGAAGCCGTTGCTGCATCGGGTGGCGACGACTACCCGGGCACGCCTTGGCAAGTACCCAAGTTCTACTGGGCCGTCGTGGCCACCAGCGCGATGGGCTCCGGCCTGGCGGAGCTGGACGAAGTCCCCGACAGCTGGATACGGGTGTCGATCGACGACGTCCCCTTCGGCTATCCCGACGACGAGATCGACGCCGTCATCGATGCCCCCGAGCAGTTGCCTGCCAAGGTCGCCGCGCTGAGGGCCCATGCGACCCAACTAACCGTCGCCCCGAATGGCAAGTCATTCGCGCTGTCCAACAACATCGTTCTGCCGATCGGAGCCACCGAGCACTTCATCCTTGCCGCCGGCACGCCGGGCGAACGCGATCACCGCGGCTGGGAGACCGACCTCCTCGCCGGATTGGACCTCGGATAACCGGGAGTCACCGGGTACGCTTCGACCGAGTGGCCGCAGAGACAAAGGACAGTCATGGACCAAGATCTGGACCCCAACCTGCAGCACTGGCAGGACCGCCTGGACAGCTTCCAGTGGGTGGTCGGTTCGCTCGTGTCGGTGTTCGACAGCATCCCGACCTGACCCGGTCGCCCGACGACACTCGGGCTCTGCGTGCCGTCGTACTCACGCTGCTTGCCGTCGACGGCATCATTTCGGCGGTGCTCGCCGCCTTCTTTCTCCCGCTTCGCCTCGGACCTGTTCCGTTCCCCATCAGCGCGCTGATCAGCGGCCTGCTCAACGCCGCCTTGGTGTGGGTCGCCCTGCAGTGGACGTCGTCGCCGCGGCTGGCGGCGCTGCCGCTGTGGACCTGGCTGGCGACGGTCGCCGGGCTCACCTTCCCGGGGCCGGGTGACGACGCAGTGTTCAGCGCGGAGTGCCTGCTGCTGCTGCTGATCGTGGTGGGCGCGCTTCCACCGGCGGTGCTGCTGTATCGGCGCACCCGCCCGCGCTAGCGCTTAATCGTCGTCGGCAGCGGTTCGGTCCTTGGAGGCTTCACGAGCGTCTTTCGCGGCCTGCCGCACGTCATTCACGGCCTTCGTGGCGGTGTCGCGCAGACCCTTGGCCACAGTCGTCGGCCCCTTCGCGACCTCCTCGGTGATCTTGCCCGGCCTGCCTGCGCGCACGGCGTTGGTGACGTCGGTTGCCGCCTTGGCGACCGCACCCCGCACCTCACCCTGTGCCTGAACCACACCTTGTGGCGGCGCGTCGGTCCGGTGTCGTGGCCAACTGAAGTCGGCGCGGATCTCGTTGCGCGCGTTGGACCGTCTTGGTACCTGGTCAGAGGACTCGGCGCGTCGTCGATGTCTCGCTCAGACATGCTTCGCGTCGCGGAATTGAGGCGCGAACGGGTTTTGACACGACGGGACGGTACTGATCTCCGTCTTCTCAGTTCGCCCGGCGATGATCGCGAGCAACCAGGGAGGATCGCCGATGTCTGCGATGTCCGTTCCCGATAGCGAGCTCCAGCGCCGCCTTGAAAGCCCGTCGACGTCTCCGTCGGCTGAGGGGTGCGAGTCACGCCGATCGAGCAAGCTCGCCGGCGGGCGTCGAACTCACCCGCGGCGTCTCCGTCGGGCCCATCAGCGTCGTCGCAGCCAGGTTGCAGCGGAATATGCATGGCAACGGGCGGCAATGGCGGGAGCGACGGCAACCAGAAGATCGATTTGCGTCGATTCGCCAGGTAGATAAACGCGTTGATGGTCTCGTTGACGCCGAAATCGCCCACGTTCTGCCAAAAGGTGCCGTCGCCGTCGAGCCAATCGGTGATGTTGAAGAGCGATGGCTGGACAATGCCTTCGCCGAAGTGGTAGAAGATCGTGATCTGAGGCGCCAACCAGCCGAACCACGGAATCCAGCCGACGCCGTACGCGGCGAGCTCGAAGCCCCATTGCACCCACGGCTCGATCGCGTGGTAGGCCCCTTCGAGGAGCTCGCGATCGATCCCGGTGTGGGAATTACTACGGGCGGCGGCGGTGGCGGCGCGGTACCGAAGCTCGGCGGTGTCAGGATCCGTTCCGCCCAGTCGCTCAAAAAGGTGGCCGGGTCGAGACAGCTGTTGCCCCGCCGCGTCAAGCAACTGAGGAAAGTAAGCATTCAACTGAGCGATGTAGTCCGATATGGGGTCGGATGGCTGCAGCGCTGAGCTGTCGGCCGCGAGTTGAATCGTCGGCTTGGGGGGCGGGAGGGGTTGTACCGACGGGGCGACCAAGACGGCACTCGCCGTCACTGTCGCGACGCCGGCCATCAGTGCGGCACGTGCGGAAATATTCAAAATCGCCCCTCCTCGATAAACGTCCCGACCTGTGATGAAACTACGCGAGCGTTGACGCGTGCGTCGGCAAATCGAGGCCGATCAGCGCGTCGAATAATGCCTGTACGACGGCGGCCCGCCACCCGGCCAACGCGCGGACTACTGTGGCCGATATGCGAGGCGTCGATGTTTCACAATGTGAGACGTGCGGATGATCGTCGACCAACGCGGGGTTACATGGGAGTGGCTCTGAACCCCCAGCGCGGCACCGCTCTGCCCAGCCCGGTGGTCCCACCGAAATCCGGCGCGCCCAGTGCCGCTGCCTTGCGGCGCGTGTTGCGGCGGGCCCGCGACGGCGTGGCGCTGAACGTCGACGAGGCGGCCATCGCGATGACGGCCCGCGGCGACGACCTGGCCGATCTCTGCGCGAGCGCCGCTCGCGTCCGCGATGCCGGGCTGACGTCGGCGGGCCGGCGCGGCCCCAACGGGCGGTTGCCGGTCAGCTACTCGCGCAAGGTGTTCATCCCCATCACTCATCTGTGCCGCGACACCTGCCACTACTGCACCTTCGTCACCGTTCCCGGCAAGCTGCGCGCCGCAGGGCCTCGGCATGTACATGGAGCCCGACGAGATCCTCGACGTCGCCCGCCGCGGCGCCGAATTAGGTTGCAAGGAAGCACTTTTCACGCTTGGTGACCGGCCCGAGGACGCGGTGGGACGAGGCTCGCCAGTGGCTCGACGAGCGCGGCTACGACTCGACACTGGACTACGTGCGGGCGATGGCGATCCGCGTGCTGGAGGAGACCGGACTGCTGCCGCACCTGAACCCCGGCGTGATGACGTGGTCGGAGCTGTCGCGGCTCAAGCCGGTCGCCCCGTCGATGGGGATGATGCTGGAGACCACCTCGCGGCGGCTGTTCGAGACCAAGGGGCTGGCGCACTACGGCAGCCCGGACAAGGATCCCGAGGTTCGGCTGCGGACGCTCGCCGACGCCGGGCGGCTGTCGATTCCGTTCACCACCGGTCTGCTGGTCGGCATCGGCGAGACGCTGACCGAGCGCGCCGAGACGCTGCACGCGATCCGGCGGTCGCACAAGGAGTTCGGTCACGTCCAGGAAGTGATCGTGCAGAACTTCCGGGCCAAGGATCACACCGCGATGGCCTCGGTGCCCGACGCGGGCATCGACGATTTCGTGGCGACGGTCGCCGTCGCCCGGTTGGTGCTGGGACCGAAGATGCGCATCCAGGCACCGCCCAATCTGGTGTCGCGCGACGAGTGCCTGGCCCTGATCGGCGCGGGCGTCGACGACTGGGGTGGCGTGTCACCGCTGACCCCCGACCACGTCAACCCCGAACGGCCGTGGCCTGCGTTGGACGAGCTGGCCGCGGTCACCGCCGAGGCCGGCTACGACCTCGTGCAGCGGTTGACCGCCCAGCCGCCGTATGTGCAGGCCGGCGCGGCATGGATCGACCCGCGCGTGCAGGGCCACGTCGCCGCGCTGGCCGACCCCGACACCGGCTTCGCGTTGGACGTCAATCCCGTGGGGCGGCCGTGGCAGGAGCCCGACGAGGCCGCCGAGTCGCTCGGCCGGATCGATCTGCATTCCGCCATCGATTCCGAGGGCCGGCTGACCACCACCCGCAGCGACTTGAACGACGCGTTCGGGGACTGGGAGTCCATCCGGGAGAAGGTGGGGGAGCTGGCCGCCCGCGCGCCCGAGCGGATCGACACCGACGTCGTCGCCGCCCTTCGCTCGGCTGAGCGGGACCCGGCGGGTTGCACCGACGACGAGTACCTGGCGCTGGCCACCGCCGACGGCCCCGCGCTGGATGCCGTTGCCGCGCTTGCGGATTCGCTGCGCCGCGATACCGTCGGCGACGACGTCACGTTCGTGGTGAACCGCAACATCAACTTCACCAACATCTGCTACACGGGCTGCCGGTTCTGTGCGTTCGCGCAACGGAAGGGCGACGCAGACGCCTACTCGCTGTCGACCGCCGAGGTCGCCGACCGGGCATGGGAGGCACACGTCGCGGGAGCGACCGAGGTGTGCATGCAGGGCGGCATCGACCCCGAGCTGCCGGTCACCGGCTACGCCGATCTGGTGCGCGCGGTGAAGGCGCGGGTGCCGTCGATGCACGTGCACGCGTTCTCCCCGATGGAGATCGCCAACGGCGTCACCAAGAGCGGGCTGTCCATCCGGGAGTGGTTGATCGGCCTGCGCGAGGCCGGGCTGGACACCATCCCCGGCACCGCCGCCGAGATCCTGGACGACGAGGTCCGCTGGGTCTTGACGAAAGGCAAGCTGCCCACGTCGATGTGGATCGAGGTCGTCTCGACCGCCCATGAAGTGGGGCTGCGGTCCAGTTCGACGATGATGTACGGCCACGTCGACACGCCCAGGCATTGGGTCGGCCATCTAAACGTGCTGCGCGGCATCCAGGACAGGACCGGCGGATTCACCGAGTTCGTGCCGTTGCCGTTCGTGCACCAGTCCTCGCCGCTGTATCTGGCCGGCGGGGCCCGCCCCGGCCCGACCCATCGCGACAACCGCGCCGTACACGCGCTGGCGCGAATCATGTTGCACGGCAGGATCTCTCACATTCAAACGAGCTGGGTCAAGCTCGGCGTCGAGCGAACGCAGGTGATGCTCAACGGCGGCGCGAACGACCTCGGCGGCACGTTGATGGAGGAGACCATCTCCCGGATGGCCGGCTCGGAGTTCGGCTCGGCCAAATCCGTCGAGGAGCTCGTGGCAATTGCCGAGGGCATCGGCCGCCCCGCTCGTCAGCGCACCACCACGTACGCGCCACTCGCGGCGTAGCCCTCCTACCTCCTCGCGAGGATGCCATCGGACCGAAATCCTGCGCCACGGTGAACCGGGTCTCAGGCTCGGCACGTATATATGGAAGTGATTGACGCCATCCCCAGCACAGGAGCGCCTTGACCACGATTACCGGTATTCCCGCACACGCTCTGCTCGTTCACGCGATCGTGGTGCTGGCACCGCTGACCGCGCTTCTGGAGATCCTCTGCGCCATTTGGCCGGCCGCACGACGGCGATTGGTGTGGCTGGTCCTCGCATTCGCGGCGGTGACGCTGGGGTTGACGCCGTTGACCACTGAGGCGGGAGAGTGGCTGTACAACCAGCAGTCGCAACCCAGCGACATTCTGCGCACGCACGCCGAGCGCGCCGAGTGGATGATCTACCTATCGGCCGGCCTGCTGGTCGTGGCCATCGCACTCGTCGTGCTGCATTGGCTTACTACCAGATCGGACAAACCCAGAACCGCCGCCGCGGTGTTCGTCGCGGTCCTCGCGTTGGCGGTCGGCGTCTCGTCGATCGTCGGAGTGGTGCGCATCGGTGATGCTGGCGCGGAGGCCGTCTGGGGTAGGCAAGGCTAACGCCTCGCCGTCGAACGTGCGACCACTGCGAGTTTCGGGTCCGATTGTCGCAGTGGCCGCACGCTCGAGAAGTCAGGCCTGCTTGAGCGCCTCGATGTCCAGCGTGATCGTCACCTTGTCGCCGACCACAGTGCCACCGGTCTCCAAGGGCAGGTCGATGTCGATGCCGAAGTCCTTGCGGTTCAGCACAACCGAGGCTTCGAAGCCGGCGACCTCGCCATGGCCCATGCCGGGGTTGACGCCGTTGAACTCCAACTGGAGGCTGATCGGCTTGGTGATCCCCTTCAGGGTGAACTCGCCATCAAGGACATGGCGACCGTCGTGTGACCGCACCGCGGTCGACCGGAATGCCGCGACCGGATAGTTTTCGGCGTCGAAGAAGTCGGCCGACTTGATGTGCGCGTCGCGCTGCTCGTTGTGGGTGTTGACCGAGTCGACAGCGATCTCGGCCGTCACCGACGGCGTGCCATCCTCGTTGACGGTTATCGCGCCGCTGAACTTCTCGAACTCACCGCGGACCTTGCTCACCATCAAATGGCGGACCGAGAAGCCGACCGACGAGTGAACCGGGTCGATAGCCCAGACCCCGGTGCTGAGCTGGGCGATTCCGATCGTTGCAGTCATATTGATGTCTCTCTCACTCAACGAGGCGACGGCCTGCCCGACGCCTTCGAGTAATCAAAACGGACTGCAGTCCGAATTCATTCCTAGGCGCCGGTCATTCCAGGACCGACGGCGTGGAGCCCAGGCTGCTCCACAGATGGGGCAGCGGACGGACGCCGAGCTGATTCACCACCATCTGGGCAGCCTGACTGACTCCCTCGGTGAATGTGGGGAAGGCGAACTGCAGCTCAGCGACGTCCTCGACGCGCATCCCCGCCGCCATGCAGGCCGCGACCATCTGGATCACTTCGGCCGAGTACTCACCGAGCACGTGAGCGCCGACGATCTGCCGTCGCGCGGTCTCGACGATCAGCTTGCAGAACCCTTCCGGCTGCCCGTCGGCGACGGGCCGCAGCATGTCCTCGTAGCGGGCGACGGCGACGGCGCAGTCGTAGCGGGCGCGGGCCTGCTCCTCGGTGAGCCCGACGCTGCCGTACTCGGGGTCGGTGAAACTGCCCGCCGGGACGATCTCATGGACGACCCGGCGACGCGGGCCGAGCACCGCGTTCTCGGCGGCGACACGGCCTTCGAGCGTCGCGCTACTGACGAGCATGCTGTTCCCATCGACGTCGCCGGCGGCGAAGATGTGCGGGATGTTCGTGGCCGTGAACGCGTCGACCGTCACGTAGCCACGCTCGGTTACCACGCCGGCAGCGGCTGCGTCGACGAGGTCGGTGTTGCCGGGCCAGCCGACGG
Source organism: uncultured Actinomycetota bacterium (assembly GCA_963713225.1). Taxonomy (GTDB): domain Bacteria; phylum Actinomycetota; class Actinomycetes; order Mycobacteriales; family Mycobacteriaceae; genus Mycobacterium. The sequence goes on from CAVQLB010000015.1 coordinate 422,168, forward strand.
CGAAGAACGCCGCGTCAACGTCGACCGTTCTGGACTCGTCGCCGACTCGGTACAGGACGCGCACGCCGGGTTCGAGCGCCTCGAGTTGTTGGACTTCGGCGCTGGTGATGACCTCGATGCCGCGCGCGCGGAAAGCGTGTTCGAGCGCGACCGAGACGTCGACATCGGCTCGCTGCACGATCCGGGGCGCGTACTCGACAAGCGTGACGTCGCAACCGAAGTCCGCCAGGATCGACGTGAGCTGACAGCCCGTGTCGGCCGCCCCGATGACGCAGACCCGGTCGGGCAGGGAGGTCAGGCTGCGCACGTCCTCGTAGGTCAGGCCGAGCTCGGCCCCGGGGATCGGCAGTCGCCCGGGCTTGCCGCCGACGGCGATGATCACCCGATCCGCAGTCCACGTCCGGCCGTCGGCCGCGGCGACCGTGTTGGCGTCGACGAACCGGGCGTCACCGGCCTCCTCGATGAGGTCGATCCCGACGGCGCGGATGTGGTCGGCGATGCGCTTGCGCTCATAGAGGTAGCCGGCCACCCGCTGCGCGTTGGCCAGCGTGGCGGCGACGTCGACCTCGGGTCGTGGCCCGCGCAGGCCGAACGCTTCCCACGAGCTCCAGTCCCTCACCAGGCGCGCGGCCCGAGCCAGCGTGCGCACCGGTGCCGGGCCGCTGTTGAAGGCGGTGCCGCCGACCCGCCCGCGCTCGACGAGCGTGACCTCTGCGCCCAGCTCAGCGGCGTGCAGGGCCGCGGAAACACCGGCGGGGCCGCCTCCAATGACGACAACGCGCATTTCGTCTCTCCTCTCACGCGGCGAGGTCATGTCGACCACGATCTGATCATCACTCTCAGCGCCCCCTCTCGATGAAGAGTATGGCCGTACTAGCGCTTCTGGCCCGCGGCGCTCCAAGTCGAACTGACAACTGAAGAACGGCGTTCGCAGAGTCATCGCTTGGCGTCGAGCTCGACCGCCAGAGCCGCCCCGCCGATGATGGACGGGTCAGTCGCGCTGGTTCTCCCGGTGCTTCACGGTGTCGCCGTTGAGGATCTCGCCGATGCTCTCCCGGATACCGCGTCCCTGTAGGAACGGGGTAATGATGTCGACCGGTAACGGGAACACGACGGTGGAGTTCTGGTCGGCGCCCAACTCGAGCAGTGTCTGCAAGTACCGCAATTGAAGTGATGCAGGTGTTTTCGACAACGTCTCCGCGGCCTGACGCAGCTCGTCGGAGGCCTGAAGTTCACCGCGAGCGTTGATCACCTTGGCGCGACGCTCCCGCTCCGCTTCGGCCTCGCGGGCCATGGCGCGTTGCATCGACTCCGGAATCTCGACGTCCTTGATCTCGACCACGCGAACCTCGACTCCCCACGGTTCGGTCTGCTTCTCGATGATGCTGCGCAGGTCGTCGTTGAGCCCCTCGCGGTGTGCCAACAAGGTGTCCAGGTCCGCGCGGCCCAGCAGTGAGCGCAGAGTCGTCTGCGCAATCTGCGATGTGGCCACCGCGTAGTTCTCGACCCCCATGATGGCCTTGATCGGATCGGTGACCTGGAACATGACGACGGCGTTGACCCGAGCGGGAACATTGTCGCGCGTGATCAATTCCTGAGGTGGGATGGTCAACGTCACCACCCGCTGGTCGACGCGAATCATCCTGTCCACCAGTGGGATCAAGATCCTGAGGCCGGGTCCGCACAATGGTCGCACCCGGCCCAGGCGGAACACCACGCCCCGCTCGTACTCGCGGAGCACCTTGCAGGACAACACGGCCATTGCGATTATCGCGAGCACCGCGACCGCAGCCAGCAGTAGCCATAAGCCTGTCATTGTGAATCCTTCCGTTCGATCCAGCCGCCACCCCAGCGCGTCGAGAACCGGTCGGCGGCAACGGCCGTCATCTCCTGCTCACCGGAGCGGTGGGGCAGGTGATCGGGCGCGTTGGCCGGGCTCGTCCACAGATGACGCGCCAGCGGTAGGCCAGCGGCCACCACCACCAATGCGGTCACCAGCAGCACCACGAGGTCGGCCGCGTTGTGTTCGGCGAGCATCATCGCGAGCACCATCACCAGCGCCAGCCCTGCTATCGCACAGGCGATTCCGCGATGGAACTGACCCGCTTCGGAATACGGCCAGGGGTCGATGTCCCGGCTTATCTCTCGGCCGTGATCCGACGTCGTGCAGGTCGACTTCACCGGGCAGCTGTTGCACACGCTGGGTTTGGCCCGGTAGCGCATCACCCGGCTGTGCGGATCGAATGACGTCGGCCACAGCCACTGATCCTGCGGGCACTGCCATGCGTCGTGGTCGGCATGGTAGGTGAACAGCCCTGTGCGCCAACGCGCCGCGCGCATAGACGCGCGGCGGGCCATCATGTCAAACCCCCACGCCACGGCGAGCAGCGCCAGCGCGTAGCCGGCCATCAGCCAGACCGATGTCGCGGGTGGACTCATTTCGGTCCTTCAGCCGGTGTGGTGGCGAGCTCTATGTACAGCGGATGCTCGGGCATCTCGTCGGTCGTCTCACCTGATGTGAAGTGTCGCAGCGCCTGCCACGCGATCCAGATGAACGGGAGGATGCCGCCGGCGATGAAAATGATATCGCCGGGCAGCCGCAACCACTCGAGCACGGCATTGCCGGGTCGGGTGATGTAGCCCAGCGATCGGGCCTCGAAATAGCCTTCGTTCACGGAGTGATAGAGCTGAAGCACGCCCAGTGGCAGCAGGCTCGCGAACACCATCCACGCCAGGCCGATGTTCAGGCACCAGAACGACATTCGTGCCCACTTCTCGGGCCACTTGTCCGCCGGAATCACGTAGCGGAACGCGAACATGGCCAAGCCCACGGCGAGCATGCCGTAGACACCCATCATGGCCGCGTGCCCGTGATTTGCGGTCAGTGCGGTGCCGATCTGGTAGTAGGACACAATCGGCAGGTTGATGAGGAAGCCGAAGATGCCTGCTCCCACGAAGTTCCAGAATCCGACGGCGACAAGGAACATCACCGCCCATCGGTGCGGGAACGGTTTGGTGTCACCCGCCGTCTGTCTGGAGCCGAGTTGCAGGAACGCCCACGCCTCGACCGTCAGGAACGTCAGCGGTATCACCTCGGCGGCGGAGAAGAACGCTCCGAGAGCCATGTGTTCCACCGGAGTTCCGGAGAAATAAAGGTGGTGCATGGTGCCGATGACGCCGCCGGCCGAGTACAGGATGATGTCGAGGTAGATGACACCCAGCGCGATGCGCTGACTGACCACCCCGAGCATGACGAAGATGTAGGCGACCATCACCGTCGTGAAAAGTTCGAGGAAGTCTTCAACCCACAGATGCACCACCCAGAATCGCCAGAAGTCGGCAACCGAGAGATGGGTGTCGCTGCTCGCGAGCAAGCCGACCGCGTAGAACATCGGAATCGCAAGGCCTGAGAAGAAGAACAGCCACGGCATGTTCAACTTGGACTCTTCTCGTAGGCGTGAGCGCATCCCGCGATAGATGATCGCGATCCACAGGAACATGCCGACGATCAGAAGGATCTGCCACAGCCGCGGGAGGTCGAGGTACTCCCACTGTTGGGAGAGCAGCGAACCCGACGGGACGACCCCGTAGATGGACAGCGCCTCGGTGACCAAGGAGCCCACGACCACCACGACGACGGCTCCGAGCAGTCCGTAGGCCAGCCAGTGCTGGCGGCGCGGCTCACGTCGAGCGACGAACGGCGCGAGGAAGATGCCGCCGGCGAGGAAGGCCGCGGCCGTCCAGAAGAGGGCCAGCTGCAGGTGCCAGGTGCGGGCGAGGTTGTAGGGCAGGATCGCGGCCAGATCGAGGCCGAAGAAACTGGTCAGGTCGGCACGGTAGTGCTGCACGGCGGCGCCCAGCATCGCCTGGGCCAGGAACAGCACCGAAATGATCGCGAAGAACCAGATGGTGGCGCGCTGGGAGCGGGTGAGCGCTACCTCGCCGGGCTGTCGGAACGACAACGTCGGCGCCTCGGCGCTGTGCCATCCGATCTTCTGGCTCCAGCGGCCGTATACCGCGAACATGATTCCGGTGCCGCCGAGCAGTGCGATGAGCGACAGCGCCGACCAGACGACCAACTGTGCGGTTGGCCCGTTGTCCACGCGGGGCTCGGCCGGCCAGTTGTTGGTGTAGCTGTAGTTGTGACCGGGCCGCTCGGCGGCCGCCGCCCACGCCGTCCACGCGAAGAACGACGTCAGGTCATGGATGTCCGCCGGGTCGGTGATCAGGTTGGCCAGCAGGCCGTTGTTGTGCGACTCGGGGCCGAAGAAGTTCGCGTAGTGGCCGGCGATGCGGTCGAATGCGGCGGCCTGCTCGTCGGTGAAGACCACAATCTTGGTGGCGGGATCGTAGCGGTTGGTGCGGAAGTCCCGGACGACCGCGGATTTCGGATCGCCGAGGCCCTGCGCCTGGAACTGTGCGCCGACGTCGTCGGTGGCGCGGCGCAGATAGTCGGCGGTGTAGTCGGGACCCAGATAGGCTCCGTGCCCGACCACCGATCCGTACTCGTGCAGGCCCCGCGCCTGATAGAGCTCTTGGCCGCGGGTGATGTCGGCGCCGGTGAACAGCACTTCGCCCGCCTCGGTGACCACTTTGTCGGGCATCGGCATGGACGCCGTATAGGTGCGGTAGACGAGGATGCCCATCACGAAAAAGCCGAAGATGAGCACCAGGGCCACACCTTGGACCCAGCCTTTGCCGACCATGGGCTGCGTTGACGGCGAGTCCTCGGTCGGTGACGAAAGAGATTGTGCGGGATCGATTGCCATTCGCGTACTCCCCACCACGCCGGACGGGATTCGGGCTGGGAATCCCATACCACAAAGACGACGACGTCGTTGAAATTACCGGCTGAAGGGGTTCGATTCGAGATTTCGACGACAAAAGTCCGGTTAATCCTGCGACCTGACGGGAGTCAGAGCGAAGCGGCGAGTTCGGTGCCCTGCCTGATCGCCCGCTTGGCGTCGAGCTCAACCGCCAACGCCGCCCCACCGATGATGTGCGGGTCGATTCCGTTGCTGCGCAGGCCGTCCTCGAGCTCGCGTACCGGCTCCTGACCCGCGCAGATCACCACGTTGTCGACCTCGAGCAGCTGCTTGCGTTCGTGGTCTGGGCCGAAGCTGATATGCAGGCCGTCGTCATCGATACGTTCGTAGTTCACGCCCGACAACTGCGTGACGCCCTTCGCCTTCAACGACGCCCGGTGCACCCAGCCCGACGTCTTGCCAAGCCCGCGACCCTGCGGGCCCTTCGTGCGCTGTAGCAGATAGACCTCGCGTGCGGCGGGCGCGGGGATCGGCGTCGTCAGCGCGCCACGGGCCTCCTGCGGGTCGGCCACACCCCACTCCGCCTTCCATTCCTTCAGGTTCAGCGTCGGAGACTCGTCGGTGACCAGAAACTCGCTGACGTCGAAGCCGATGCCGCCCGCGCCGACGACGGCCACGGTCTTGCCGACCGGCTTGCCCATGATCGCCTCGGCGTAGGACAGCACCATCGGGTGGTCGATGCCGGGGATGTCGGGAATCCGCGGCGCGACGCCGGTGGCCAGCACCACCTCGTCGTATCCGGCCAGCTCGTCAACTCCTGCGCGGGTGTTCAGCCGCACCTCCACGCCGTGCTTGGCGAGCATTCGCGTGTAGTAGCGGATCGTCTCGCTGAACTCTTCCTTACCGGGAATCCTTCTGGCCATGTCGAATTGGCCGCCGATCACTTCGCCACCCTCGAACAGCGTGACATCGTGGCCGCGCTGCGCTGCGGTCACCGCTGCGGCCAACCCGGCCGGGCCCGCGCCGACCACCGCGATGCGCCTGGTGCGGCGCGTCGGCGAGAGCACCAGGTCGGTCTCCCGGCCGGCACGCGGGTTGAGCAGACACGACACCTTCTTGTGCACGAACGCATGATCCAGGCACGCCTGGTTGCACGAGATGCACGTGTTGATCTCGTCGGCCGCATCTGCCTGCGCCTTGTTCACCCAGTCCGGGTCGGACAGCAGCGGGCGCGCCATCGAGATCAGCTGCACGTGCGTGTCGGCCAGGGTCTCCTCGGCGGCCTGCGGCATGTTGATGCGGTTCGACGCGACCACGGGGATGTCGACGTGTTCGGCGACCGCGCTGCTGATGTCGACGAACGCGCTGTTCGGCACGGAGGTGACGATCGTCGGCACCCGCGCCTCGTGCCAGCCGAACCCGGAGTTGATCATCGTCGCGCCTGCCGCCTCGACTTCGGTTGCCAGCGCGATGATCTCGTCCCAGCTCTGGCCGTCCTCCACGTAGTCGGCCATCGACATCCGGTAGCAGATGATGAAGTCCGACCCAACAGCGGCGCGGCTGCGACGCACGATCTCGACCGGGAACCGTCGCCGCTTCTCCGGCGAACCACCCCACGCATCGGTTCGCTTGTTGGTGCGGGGCGCCAGGAACTGGTTGAGCAGATAGCCTTCGCTGCCCATGATCTCGACACCGTCGTAGCCGGCGTCGCGGGCCAACTCCGCGCAGCGGGCGAAGTCGCCGACGGTGCCTTTGACATTCCGCAACGCGCGCGGCCGGAACGGGTTGATCGGCGCCTTGATCGACGACGCGCTCACCGAAAACGGATGGTAGGCATAGCGTCCCGCATGCAGGATCTGCAACAGGATCTTGCCGCCCTCGTCGTGCACTGCGTCGGTGATGGTGCGATGGCGGCGGGCGTCCGACGACGACGCCATCTGCGACGCGAAGGGAAGTAGCCACCCGGTGCGATTCGGCGCATACCCGCCGGTGATGATCAGGCCGACGCCGCCGCGGGCACGTTCGGCGAAGTACGCGGCGAGCCGATCCGTGTCGCCTGCGCGATCCTCCAGACCGGTATGCATCGATCCCATCACCACCCGATTGCGTAGTGTGGTGAACCCAAGATCCAAGGGAGACAACAGATTTGGATAAGGGTGGGTCATGGAGTCTCCTTCAAGCTCGCCGCCACCTCGTCAAGCCAGTCGACGGCACTCTCCTCGGCCCGGATGCCGCCGCGCAGCACCAGGTATTGGTGCAGCGCGCTGCCGCTGAGTGCGCTGGGGTCGGGGAACTGCTTCTTCTCGAACCCGCGGTAGGTGTCGAGCAGCTCGGCACGTTCGGCGCGCAGCGCCGTGACCTGCCCGCGCAGTGCCGCGACGTCTCCGTGGGCGGCTGCCCGGATCTTGACCGCCAGATCCCGGGTGCGGTTATCGGTCACCGAACTCCCGCGACCCGTCAACGGTTCGGCGATCCAGCGAGCCAACTCAGCGCGACCCGCGTCGGCCACGGTGTAGACCTTCTTATCCGGACGACCCCGCTGCACGACAGGCTTGGCGCGCACCCAGCCGTCGGCCTCCATCGTCCGCAGCGTCCGGTAAATCTGCTGGTGGGTGGCGCTCCAGAAAAAGCCGATCGATCGGTCGAACCGGCGGGCCAGCTCGTAGCCCGAGCCGGACTGCTCGGACAGTGCCACGAGAATCGCGTGGGGAAGTGCCACGTGGGCAGCCTAGGTGCGCAACGGGCGTATATGCAACTTGTTGCAGTGCACCTGAATGCATAGCACATGCCGGACTAGGCACTTGTATATGCAACGGTTAGTATCAGTTACTACGCGTCCACCACAACCGTGGGCGCAAAAGTTAGGGCACACTGAGACAGCCGTCCCGGTATCCCCATCGGATACTGGCAGGCGACTTTAACCGGGCCCTACACACAGACAGCCCCACTGATCAGGTAGCTCGAGAGGACTTGAGGAGTACTCAGTGACGTACACGATTGCCGAACCCTGCGTCGACATCAAGGACAAGGCCTGCATAGAGGAATGCCCTGTCGACTGCATCTATGAGGGTGCACGCATGCTGTACATCCATCCCGACGAATGTGTGGACTGCGGCGCATGCGAGCCGGTCTGCCCGGTCGAGGCCATCTACTACGAAGACGATGTGCCGGATCAATGGAACGGATACACCCAGATCAACGCGGACTTCTTCGCGGAACTGGGGTCACCGGGCGGCGCATCCAAGGTCGGTATGACCGAGAACGACCCGCAGTCGGTCAAGGATTTGCCGCCTCAGGGTGAGGACTCATAACGGCCAGACCTGACGTCGTTCGCCGCGGCATCTCTGCGGGGCTGCCGGTGTTCCCGTGGGACACCCTCGCAGACGCGACGGCACTGGCCCGGTCACATCCCGACGGCATCGTCGATCTGTCCGTCGGCACGCCGGTCGATCCCGTTGCACCGCTGATCCGCGAGGCCCTGGCCGCTGCCAGCGCCGCGCCGGGCTACCCGGCGACCGCGGGCACGCCCGCACTGCGCGCGTCGGCAGTGGCGGCGCTGTCCCGCCGCTACGGCGTCACCGGGCTCACCGAGGACGCCGTTCTGCCCGCGATCGGCACCAAGGAGCTCATCGCTTGGCTGCCGACACTGCTCGACCTGGGGCCGGACGACGTCGTGGTGGTGCCCGAATTGGCCTATCCGACTTACGAAGTCGGCGCGAAGCTGGCCGGCACTCAGGTGCTGCTGGCCGACTCGCTCACCCAGATCGGCCCGCGGAGACCGTCGCTGATCTACCTCAACTCGCCGAGTAACCCGACCGGCGCCGTGCTCGGCGCCGACCACCTTCGCAAGGTCGTCGGGTGGGCGCGCGAACGCGGCGTGGTCGTCGCGTCAGACGAGTGCTACCTCGGCCTCGGCTGGGACGCCGAAACCATTTCACTGCTGCATCCCACCGTCAGCGACGGCGACCACACCGGCCTGCTGGCCATTCACTCGCTGTCCAAGTCCTCGTCGCTGGCCGGCTACCGGGCCGGGTTCGTCGCCGGCGACCGCGCCCTGATCGCCGAACTGCTGGCGGTGCGCAAACACGCAGGGATGATGATGCCGACGCCCGTGCAGGGCGCGATGGTCGCCGCGCTCGACGACGACGCCCACGAGCTTGAACAGCGTGAGCGTTACGAGCGCCGCCGTGACGCGCTGCTTCCCGCGCTTCGGTCGGCGGGACTGACCGTCGACCACTCCGAGGCCGGGCTCTATCTCTGGGCCACCCGCGGCGAGCCGTGCCGCGACACCCTGGCGTGGCTTGCGCAGCGCGGAATCCTCGTCGCCCCCGGCGAGTTCTACGGACCCCGCGGCTCGCATCACGTGCGAATCGCGTTGACCGCCACCGACGAACGGATCGCCGCCGCCGTCGATCGGCTTGCCGCGTAGCGCTTATTGGCCCATCGACTCGGCGCCAGAATGGACCACCGAGGAGACGGCGACACTCGGGTCCCGTCTTCGGCTATGTGCTGGAGGGCGAGATCCTGTTCGAGCTCGAGGGTGAGCGCCCGTATGCGATCAAGGCGGGCGAGGCGTTCTGGGAGCGCGCGCACCTGCGGTGCTTCACCTGACGCCCAACCTGCAATACCGTCGTGGCGTGAGCGATTACGACGTGGAGGCTGTCGACCGGCTGCCCTTCACGACCCCGGAGAAGTCCGCGCGTTACCGCACCGAGGACTACCAGGGGGCGGTGGGCCTCAATTGGTATACAACCGATCCCACCCTGCGAGCCACGATGGCCTACTACCTGCAGCCCGACGAGCTCGCGGTCGTCGAGCCGCACCTGACGCGCATCGGCGAGGTGATGGGCGGGCCGGTGGCGCGCTGGGCCGAGGAGACCGACCGCAACCCGCCGCGTCTGGAACGCTACGACCGGTGGGGTCACGACGTCAGCCGGGTCGTCATGCCCACGTCGTTCCAGGAATCCAGGCGCGCCGTGCTGGATGCCCAGATGGCATTGAAGGCCGATGCCAAGGACGCGGGCATGAACTATTCGCTGTCGATGTTCGCATCCAACTATCTGCTCAACCAGGCCGACATCGGAATGGGATGCGCGCTCGGTACCGGCGGCGGCATGGTGAAGGCGTTGGTCGCGGCGTACGCGCCAGCGGACGTACGAGATCACGTGCTGGCCAAGTTCGAGTCGGGGGAGTGGGAAGGCGAGACCGCCCAGCTGCTGACCGAGCGGACCGGCGGGTCTGATCTCGGCGCGCTGGAGACGACGGCGACGCGCGACGGAGATGCGTGGCGGCTCAACGGATTCAAGTGGTTCGCGTCGAACTGCAACGGTGAAGCGTTCGTCGTGCTGGCCAAGCCCGAGGGTGCACCCGACTCCAGCCGGGGCGTTGCGACCTACCTCGTGCTGCGGACCCGCCGCGACGGATCACGCAACGGTGTGCGGGTGCGAAGGCTGAAGGACAAGCTCGGTACCCGCTCGGTCGCGTCGGGGGAGATCGAGTTCGTCGACGCCGAGGCGTTCCTGCTCTCGGGCGAGGCGAGCGACGAGGCGGGACCGTCCGACGGCAAGGGCCTCGGCCGGATGATGGAGCTGACGAACGCGGCCCGGCTGGGCATCGCGCTGTTCGCGCTCGGCAACGCGCGGCGGGCTCTGGTCGAATCGCTCTGCTACGCCAGGCGCAGGCAGGCATTCGGCGATGCCCTGATCGACAAGCCGTTGATGCGACGCAAGCTGGCCGAGATGATCGTCGACGTCGAAGCCGCTCAGGCGCTCGTGTTCGACGGAACCGGAGCCGCCAACCACCGACAGCCCAGGCCGGTGCGCCAGCGCATCGCGGTGCCCGTCACGAAGTTGAAGGTGTGCAGGCTCGGCATCACGATGGCATCCGACGCGATCGAAATCCACGGCGGCAACGGCTATATCGAGACCTGGCCGGTGGCACGGCTGCTGCGCGACGCGCAGGTGAACACCATCTGGGAGGGTCCCGATAACATTCTCTGCCTCGACGTGCGGCGCGGGATCGAGAAGGCCAACGCCCACGAATCGCTGCTTCAGCGCATGCACGACGCGGTGTCGGTGTCCGACAGCGACGAGACGACCGCCCTCGTCGCTCGCCGCATCGAAGATCTCGATGCGGCCATCACCGCGTGGAGCAAATTCGACGGCGCGGTCGCGGAGGCGCGGCTGTTCCCGCTCGCGCAATTCATGGGTGACGTGTACGCCGGTGCGCTGCTGACCGAGCAGGCCGCCTGGGAACGAAGCGAAAACCGAACGGACCGAAAGGCTCTCGTTGCCCGGCTCTACGCGCAGCGCTACCTGGCCGATGCAGGCCCGCTTCGCGGTCTGGACGCCGACGGCGACGAGGCCATCGAACGTTTCGACGAGCTGGCGGCCGGCGCGCTGGTGCTCTGACGCGGCTCGGTGGCCCGCAAGCTCAATGCGAGGACCAGCCGGTCCTCGGGGTCGTCCAATGACGTCGACAACAGCTTCTCGATCCGACGGACGCGGTAGCGCACCGTGTTCGGGTGCACATGCAGCCACTGCGCCACCGCGGCGATGTCGCCGAACCCATCCAGATACGCGGCCAGCGTGTCGGCCAGCATTGGCTCCTGCTCGCGCAGCTCGCGCACCCGCGGGTCGACGAGCCGCTGGTGACCTGCCACATGCGCGACGATCTCGTCGAGCAGCACGGTGGTGTGGGCTTCGTCGAGCGACGTGACCTGACCGATCGCGCCCGGGTGGCGATCGGCGCTGTCGAACACGCGGTCCACCTCGACGCGGGCCGCTGCCGCACCGGCTAGCCCGGCCAGCGGGGCCGCGATCACCGCGCGCAGTGTCAGGCCCAGCTCGCGGCGCAGCGCGGCGACCATGCCCCGCACCCACGACGTCAGCGAGGACGTCGCGCCGATCTTCGGCAACAGCACGAACACCCGTTCGCCGGTCGACGCCACCTGCGCGTCGACCCGAAAAGCGCTCGCGCTCAACGCGATCACGTTGACGGGCACCGCGGTGCCCTCGCCGCGGAAACCCACCAACGCCGCACGGCCGTCGGCGGTGATGCCGAGTTCGCGGGCGATGGCAGCGACGTCGGCGGTGTTCTCCCCGAGCCCGAGCAGGTCCTGCACCTGCACCGTGTGCGTCGACGGCGCGGCCGCCAGCCGCGACATGATCCGCGCCGCCAGCACCGCTCCGCCGCGCAGCACCTCCTCGACGTCATCGGCCAGCGGCGCCGATCCCTGCTGCAGCCAGATCGTGCCCGCGAACCCGGGCGGGCGTCGCGGATCTGTCGCGGGAAGGTGGATGCCGACGGCGAGCCGCGGCCGGAGGCCCAGCTCCGGGCGTTCGGCGACGCGGACGACGTCACCGCTGGCCTGCAGTGCGTCGAAGATGCCCCACTGGCCGATCCACTCCAGGTGCTCGGGCGGGCCTGCGCGGCCGAGGATGCTCAGCCGGCGCAACTCGTCGGCCTCATCGTTGGACGCCGAATACGCCAGCACATGGGATTGGTCGTCCTCGATGCTGATCATGCCGTGGGTGCGGTCGGCAATCGACTGCGCCAATCCGAACAGGTCGGTGCCGGAGTCATACATCGGGTCGCTGCGATCGCCGTGGTGCTCGAACGCATGGTTGACGAGTTTGTAGAGCAGCTCCCAGCGGGCTCGGGGTTCGACGGCGACCACCGCTGTGCCGAGTGCCACCGCCTGCTTCACGGCGGCCTGCGACGGATCCTTGACGAAGATCGCGGCCGGTGCCCTTCCCGCAGTGGTGACCTGTTGCGCGATCCAGCCGACCGCCTCCGCGTCGGACACTCCGAGCAGGAAGAAGAGGTCGGCAGATCCCGCCCCGACGGCCAGCCCCAGCCGGATGTCGTCGACGTCGACCAGCGCGACCGATCCCACCTGCATATCCAGGCCGCGGGGAGCGTCAACCAGGGTCACCATCGTGCGGTCGAGGGCCAGCAAGAGTTGGCCGAGCGACAGGCCGCCCACGCGATCCGCCATCGGAATCTCCCTTTGTCCGATTCGACTATAGATGATCGACGGTGTTGTGGGATCGGCCATCGGTTAGGCCTCGCGACAAGGGGATCCTTGACGAATGGACGCCATCACCGATGTTCCGATGCCGGTCAACGAGCCGGTCCTCGAATACGCACCGAGCAGCCCTGAACGCACGCGTCTCGTCGCCTCCCTCGACCAGCTGACCGGCGACCCGATCGATCTGCCGCACGTCATCGGCGGCACCCACCGGATGGGCGGCGGTGAACGCGTCGACGTGGTGCAGCCCCACCGTCACTCCGCCACACTGGGCACCTTCACCAACGCCGAGCACGCGGACGCGACCGCTGCCATCGACGCCGCGATGGCGGCCAAAGAGGCATGGGCGAACACTCCGTTCGACGAGCGCGCAGCGGTGTTCCTGCGCGCCGCCGACCTGTTGGCCGGGCCTTGGCGCGAGAAGCTCTGCGCCGCAACCATGCTCGGCCAGTCCAAGTCGGCCTACCAGGCCGAGATCGACGCGGCCTGCGAGCTGATCGACTTCTGGCGGTTCAACGTCGGCTTCGCCCGAGAGATCATGGCGCAACAGCCGATCAGCGCGCGCGGCGTGTGGAACCGCACCGACTACCGCCCGCTCGAGGGCTTCGTCTACGCGATCACGCCGTTCAACTTCACCGCGATCGCGGGCAACCTGCCCAGTGCACCGGCGATGATGGGCAATACCGTGGTGTGGAAGCCGTCACCGACGCAAACCTTTGCCGCCTACCTGACCATGCAGCTGCTGGAGGCCGCAGGCCTGCCGCCTGGCGTGATCAATCTGCTCGCCGGCGACGGGATCGCGGTTTCCGATGTGGCACTGGCCGATCCGCGGCTGGCAGGCATCCACTTCACCGGCTCGACCGGGACGTTCCAGCACCTGTGGCGTGAGGTCGGCGCCAACATCGACCGCTACCACACCTATCCGCGGTTGGTCGGTGAGACCGGCGGCAAGGACTTCGTGCTGGCTCATCCGTCGGCGCGGCCCGACGTGTTGCGCACCGCGCTGATCCGCGGCGCGTTCGACTACCAGGGACAGAAGTGCTCGGCCGCCTCACGGGCGTTCGTTCCGCGCTCGGTGTGGCAGAACATGGGCGACGACTTCCTGGGCGCCACCGAGGCGCTGCCCTACGGCGACGTCACCGACCTGACCAACTACGGCGGCGCGCTCATCGACGACCGTTCATTCGCCAAGAACGTCAAGGCCATCGAGCGCGCCAAGGGTGCGTCCGGTGTCACGGTCGCCGCCGGCGGCGAATACGACGACAGCGAAGGCTATTTCGTTCGGCCGACCGTACTGTTGTCCGACGATCCCGGCGACGAGTCGTTTTCTACCGAGTACTTCGGGCCGATTCTGTCGGTGTTCGTCTATCCCGATTCGGACTACGAGCAGATGCTCGAAGTGGTCGACAGCGGCGCGAAGTACGCGCTGACCGGCGCGGTGATCGCCGACGATCGTGCGGCGGTGCTGCAGGCCGAGAACCGGCTGCGGTACGCGGCGGGCAACTTCTACGTCAATGACAAGCCCACCGGAGCGGTCGTGGGCCAGCAGCCGTTCGGCGGTTCACGCGCGTCGGGGACCAATGACAAGGCCGGCTCGGCACTGAACTTGCTGCGATGGACGTCCGCCCGCTCCATCAAGGAGACGTTCGTGCCGCCCACCGATCACAACTACCCGCACATGGAGACAAAGTGATGGCGGAGATATTCCACCGGGTTGCGCGCCCGGCGATCATGGCGGCCAGCCGGTCGGACGGGCTGCGGCGCACCGCCGAGCGGCTGCCGGTCACCAGGGATGTGGTGCACCGCTTCGTGCCGGGCGAGACGGTCAGCGACGCACTGAACTCCGTTGCGCAACTGCGGGACAGCCACCGCATGGTCAGCATCGACTACCTCGGTGAGGACACCACTGCGGTCGAGGACGCCGAGAAAACGGTGCGGGCCTACCTCGAATTGCTCGACGCGCTCGGCACGCGCGACGAATCTCGGTAGCAGTGGCCCGCGGCCGCTCGAGGTGTCGCTGAAACTGTCGGCGCTGGGACAAGCGCTGCCGCGCGATGGCGAGAAGATCGCCCGGGACAACGCCCATACCATCTGCGAAAAGGCGCAACGCGTCGGCGCGTGGGTGACAGTCGATGCCGAGGACCACACCACCACCGACTCGACGTTGTCGATCGTGCGCGATCTCCGTAACGAGTTCCCATGGCTCGGAACTGTTTTGCAGGCGTATTTGAAACGCACGCAGGGTGACTGCGAGGAGTTCGCCGCCTCCGGCGCCCGCATCCGGTTGTGCAAAGGTGCCTACGACGAACCGGCTTCCGTGGCGTACCGCGAACGCGAGGACGTCACCGACTCCTACCTGCGCTGCCTGCGGGTGTTGATGGCCGGATCCGGGTACCCGATGGTGGCCTCACACGACCCGGAAATCATCGACGCCGTGCCTGCGCTCGCCCGTGAGAACAACCGCGGCGTGGACGATTTCGAGTACCAGATGCTGTACGGAATACGCGATGCCGAACAGCGGCGACTGGCCGACGCGGGCAATCACGTTCGGATTTATGTTCCGTTCGGCACGCAGTGGTACGGCTACTTCGTTCGCCGTCTCGCCGAACGACCCGCGAATCTGACGTTCTTCCTGCGCGCCCTGGCCGAGCGGCGGCACTGATCGCCCGAGACTGCGCACAGATCGCGAATGTGCAAGAAAAGGCGATCTGTGAGCAGTCTCGGCGAGGCTAGGTAAGCCACTCAGCGAGCCGGAAACGCCGCGACGTCCATGATGACGCTGCCGTCGCACGGTCCGCCGGAGATGTCCGTGCGCCAACTGCCTCGCAATGTTCCGTCGGGCTGCGGCGTGTAGTACGCGACGGACCTGGCCGGGTTCCACGCCTTCGGAACGCCTTCGCCCAGATAGCAATCCCACTGCCAGTCATAGATGTGCACCCAGGTGGAGCCGTTCCAGGTGTACTGCGGCGGCAGTGGCAGCGTCGGGTTGGCTGGGCGCGGCCCGTCGACCACGGTGGCGACGCACGTGCCGCGGGTGCAGTCGGTCACGAACGTGTAGATGTTGCTGAAGTCCGGCTCGGGTTGGCGAGCAGCCAGGCTGGTGCCGGTCTTCTCACCGGCGTACCGCAACAGCGAATACTTCCCGTTCCAGATCTGGCCCGCCGCACCGGCGAAAGGCATGGCGGAGACGTTCGCGCCGATCAGTCCGGCGACGAACAGCCCCATACACATTCGACGAAGCACAGCCATCACGAGGGCCACAGCGTAGCCGCCGCAACCGGCGATCCTTGGGATTACGAGGCCGTGTCCACCATCGGGAACGAATGATGTTCGTGCACAACGGCCCAGCGGTCATCGACCTTGCGCAGCCCGACGGTGACACGCAGCCGGTTGTCGGGGTTTGCATCGAACTCGGCCTGTGTGCCACAGCGCAACAGCGCGTAGGCGAATGCCACGTCGGCGCCCGCGACGACGTCGAGCTCGAGAAGCTGAAACTGCGCCCCCTGGTTGATCCACTCGAAGAACGGCGGCCACGAGTTCCGGTACTCCTCGATGCCGCGCACCCCGTTGTACGGCGGCGGCACGTCGAACATCACGATGTCCGGATCATGGTCGACCAGAACACCTTGCAAGTCCTGCGTCCGGATCGCCTCGACCCAGCCTGTGAACAGGTCGCGGATGGCTTGTTCGTCATTCATCGTTTCACCTCGTACCTGGTGGCACCGCCGTAGCCGCTGAGATTGCGTTGCGTTATGGACATGCCAATACAGACCGATCCAGACGCCTCGATTCATCGGCGCGCATCAAATTCCGCCGATCACAGCCCCGGCAGGCAGTTGATGAGCGGTATGCACGGCGGCGGGGGCGGCGCAGGCGGACCGGGAGGCTGGCCCGCGATGATGACCGGTTTCGTCAACGGAGCGTTGGGGTCGAAGTAAAAGGTGTGACAGACGTTCATGTCCCACTTCGGTATCGGCGACATCCCCGAACCGGGACACCAGATCTGGCCACAGACGCCGTTGGCGTCGCATGTCCCCGGAGGGCCTTCGGGCGGGGCGCACGGTGCGGTCTTGGCGTTGGCCGGCGAACACAGAGGTTCGGCCTGCGCGGTTCCTGCGACCAGCCCGATAGCTGCGATGTGCAGGCCGCCGATGACGGCAGCGGAGGCAAACCCTGCGACAAGGGTTCGGTGCATAGCGGGTCCTTTCGAAAAGTGCCACCCCGCTGGCAGTTGAGTACGTCCAGTACACACCGCCGAGCCACTACCGATCCCAACAATTGACTCAGTGCCTGCTGACGAAGCGGCCGGACAGCTCGCCCGTGAAGCGCCGCGACGGCGACAGCGCCGACATGGCCCGCATGATCTTCGTGCCCACCCCGGGTATCACGTTGACGCGTCCGGCCCGCATCGCGGCGTATCCCGCCTTGGCCACCGGCGCAGCGTCCATGAAGTACTTGTCGAGCCGCGACGTGTCGCCCAAACCCGCGGTGCTCATGAACTCGGTGCGGGTGGGTCCCGGTGCCAGGTGGGTGCAGGTGACGCCGGTGCCACGCAGATCGTCGGCGACACACTCGGAGAAGCTCCTGACGAACGCCTTGCTGGCGGCATAGCCCGCCTCCAGACCGTGCGGGATGACGTAGGCCGCGATCGAGCCGACGTTCAGGATCGCCCCGCGGCCCGCCTTCACCATCCGCCCGGCGTAGAGCAGCGTCAGATCCGTCGTGGTGACGACGTTCAGCTGGACCATCCGCGAGACCGCTGCGGGGTCGGAGTCCTGCACCGTCAGGCCGAGGATGCCGACGCCTGCGTTGTTGACCAGATACTCGACGTCGACGCCGAGATCGTCGACTCGGGCGACCAGGTCGGCCCCGGCGCCGGGTTTCGCCAGGTCCATCGTGACGGTGTCCACCCGCACACCGTGGCGCGACCGCAATTCCTCGGCCAGGGCACCGAGCTCGGCGGCACTGCGCTCACTCGAGACGACAACCACGTCGACGCCATCGGCGGCGAACAGGCGGGCAAGCTCGCGCCCGATTCCGGTGGATGCGCCTGTGATGAGGGCTGCTGTCATTGAGTGAGGTTAGCGCTCGCTCAACAGGAACAATGTCCACGCCGCCAGCGACTGGGCGTCGGTGATGTCGCCGTCGCGCATCATCTGTTCGACCTCGGCGCGTCCGAACCACTGGCTGTGCATGTCCTGTTCGGTGTGCTCGCGGTCGTGGTCGCCCTCGGTGATGCCGGAGGCGACGAACACCCTGCCGCGCTGACTGCTCATTCCCGCCGCGACGTCCACCAACCCGATCGGGACCATCGACTCGGCCCGCAGCCCGGTCTCCTCGCGCAGCTCGCGGTGGGCCAGCTCGGCGGGCTCGAGGTGCGCGCGTCCCGGTGCGGTGCCCTGCGGGAACTCCCAGCGCCGCAGGCCGAGCGGATACCGGAACTGCTGGACGAGCCGGAACCGGTCGCCGTCGCGCGCGATGATCAGCACGTAGGTGGGCTTGTCGATGACGCCGTAGATGCCGCCCGAACCGTCGGGACGACGCACCCGGTCCTCGCGCACCGTCATCCAGTCGTTGCGGTACACCTCGCGCGACGCGATGCGCTGGATCTCATCCACGCGCCAAGTATGCCGACGCGGTCCGGGGTAGCCTCGCTGGCGTGCTGCTGGCCTCGCTGAACCCCGCGGCCGTCGCCGACGGTGCCGACATCGGCGACGCGGTGCGCATCGACGGCGCCGTGCTCAGCCGCAGCGACCTCGTCGGCGCCGCCACCTCGGTGGCCGAACGCGTCGGCGGTGCGCAGCGGGTGGCAGTGCTGGCCACCCCGACCGCCACCACCGTGCTCGCCGTGACCGGCTGCCTGAACGCCGGTGTGCCGGTGGTTCCGGTCCCCGCCGACGTCGGCGCGGCCGAACGGCGCCACATCGTCACCGACTCCGGTGCTCAGGTGTGGCTGGGGGAGCGGCCGGACGACGCCGAGGGCCTGCCGCACATCCCGGTCCGGCTGCATGCCCGCTCGTGGCATCGCTATCCCGAACCGCCGCCGGATGCCACCGCGCTGATCATGTACACCTCCGGAACGACGGGACCGCCGAAGGGCGTCGTGCTGAGCCGGCGCGCTGTCGCCGCCGACATCGACGCGCTGTCGGAGGCGTGGCAGTGGACGCCCGACGACACCCTGGTGCACGGTCTTCCGTTGTTCCACATCCACGGGCTCGTGCTCGGGGTGTTGGGTTCGCTGCGGATCGGAAACCGCTTCGTGCACACCGGAAAACCCACGCCAGCCGATTACGCCGAAGCTCGAGGTTCGCTGTACTTCGGGGTGCCCACGGTGTGGTCGCGGGTGGCCGACGATCTCGACGCTGCGCGAGCGCTGTCGTCGGCCCGGCTGCTGGTTTCGGGCAGCGCGGCCCTGCCGGTGCCGGTGTTCGACAGGCTGGCCGAGCTCACCGGCCACGCACCGGTGGAGCGGTACGGCAGCAGTGAAACCTTGATCACGCTGAGCACCCTGGCCGCGGGCGAACGCCGCCCGGGTTGGGTCGGTCTGCCGTTGAGCGGTGTGCAGACGCGACTGGTGGACGACGACGGGCGCCCTCGCCGCATGACGGCGAAACCATTGGGCGACTGCAGGTTCGGGCCCCGACGATGTTCGACGGCTACCTGAACCGGCCCGACGCCACCGCCGAGGCGTTCGACGCCGACGGCTGGTATCGCAGCGGAGACGCGGCGGTCATCGACGGCGATGGCATGCACCGCATCGTCGGCCGCGAATCGGTCGATTTGATCAAGACCGGTGGCTTCCGGGTCGGTGCCGGTGAGGTGGAGACGGTGCTGCTCGGCCATCCGGGTGTGCAGGAAGTCGCAGTCGTCGGGCTGCCCGACGACGATCTGGGCCAGCGCATCGTCGCGTTCGTCGTCGGCGACGCCGAGCCGGATGCGTTGATCAACTATGTCGCCGAACAGCTTTCGGTGCACAAGCGGCCACGGGAGGTGCGCAAGGTGGACAGCCTGCCGCGCAACGCGATGGGCAAGGTGCTCAAGAAGGAGCTGGCAGGATGGGCCGCCGAAGACGAGCGCGAGTGAGGATCGCAGCGAGGAACGAGCGAGGACCGGAGCGAGCGGGAGTCGAGAAATGAGTCGAAGACGAGCGCGAGTGAGGATCGCAGCGAGGAACGAGCGAGGACCGGAGCGAGCGGGAGTCGAGAAATGAGTCGGAGACGAACGCGAGTGAGGATCGCAGCGAGGAACGAGCGAGGACCGGAGCGAGCGGGAGTCGAGAGATGACTTTGAGGTTCGACGAGATCTGCATCGATGCCCACGACGCCTCCGCGCTCGGTGCGTGGTGGGCGGAGGTGCTGGGCTGGCCGCACGAAATCGACGCCGACGGTGACCTGCGGCTGCATCCGCCGCCCGGTGCGGGCCCCGACTGGATCTTCCTGGCTGTGCCCGACGAGAAAGTGGTCAAGAACCGCATCCACTTGGACTTCCGGCCCGACGATCAGCAGGCAGAGGTCGACCGGGTGATCGGGTTGGGCGCGCGACATGTCGACATCGGCCAGGGCACGCCGAGCTGGGTGGTGCTGGCCGACCCCGAGGGAAACGAGTTCTGCATCCTCGCCCCGGACCACTGACGGCGAGACCTAGAGTGAGTTGATGTCGTCACCGCCCACCGACGCCCAGCTGAACGACCTGTTGGAGGAGCTCCCTGTGTTGGCCGGGCGGCCGCGTCAGCTGGAGGAACTCTCCGGCGGCCTGACCAACCGCAACGTCAAGATCACCACTCCGGACGGGGTCTACGTCGCCCGTTGCACCGACACCGCGACCAACATGTTGGGCATTGACCGCGACCGCGAATATCACAACACCAATGGCCGCCGCGGAGGCGGGCGTCGGTGCGCAGGTGATCGACTACCGACCCGACATCGGGATCCTCCTGCTGAGCTACCTCAACGGAAAGACGTTGTGCAACGACTGACTTCCAGCGGCCCGGCATCCTGGTCAAGGCGGCGGCCGCGATCCGGGCGTTGCATTCGGGTCCCCGGTTCAAGGGCCGCTTCGACATGTTCGAGCGACAGCCGGCCTACCTGAAGACCGTGATGGACAACGGGTTCCGGATGCCCGACGACTACCTCGACCATGCCGACACGTTTGCGGCGATAGCCCGCGTGCTGACCGCTACCGATCAGACCACCGTCCCGTGCAACAACGACCTGCTCGCCGGGAACTTCATCGAAGACGGCGACAGGATGTGGCTGATCGACTACGAGTACTCCGGCAACAACGATCCGTGTTTCGAGTTGGGCAATACGTGGTGCGAGTGCGGCCTGTCCACCGACCAACTCGATGAGTTCGTCACGGCGTACTACGGTCGACCGCTGCGTCACAAGACCGCCCGCGCCCACCTGCAGGGCATCGTGGGCAGGTACGGCTGGACGCTGTGGGGCTGCATTCAAAACGGCTCCAGTGCAATCGATTTCGATTTCTGGGAATGGGCGATAGAGCGTTATGAGGCTGCCGTGGCCGAGTTCAGGGGCCCCAACCTGGCCCGGCTGCTCGACGATGTGCAGGCCGACGACTGATGGCGACCAAGCTGCCCGATCGCGCGCACGCCGTCATCATCGGAGGCGGCGTGATCGGCACCAGCGTCGCCTACCATCTGACCAAGCTCGGCCTCACCGACGTGGTGCTGGTCGAACAGGGCCAATTGTCCAGTGGTACCACCTGGCACGCCGCCGGACTGGTCGGCCAGCTGCGCGCATCGGAGAGCGCGACCCGGCTGGTGCAGTACTCCACCGCAGCTCTATGCCGAACTCGAGGACGAGACCGGCCTGTCCGCGGGCTACAAGAAGTGCGGGGGAGTGACGGTCGCGCGCACCGAGGACCGGATGGTCCAGCTGCGCCGAACCGCCGCAACCGCCGCGGCGTTCAACTTGGAGTGCGAACTGCTCAGCCCTGAGCAGGCACTCGAGCACTACCCGGTGATGAGGGTTGATGACCTGGTCGGTGCGATCTGGCTGCCCGCCGACGGCAAGGCCAACCCGACCGACCTGACCTTCGCACTGGCGAAGGGGGCGCGGATGCGGGGCACCCGCGTCGTCGAAAAGACCCGAGTCATCGACATTCTCACCCACGACGGCCGGGTGACCGGTGTGCGCACCGACGCGGGCGACATCGACGCCGAGATCGTCGTCAACTGCGCCGGACAGTGGGCCAAGCAGGTCGGTGCGATGGCTGGCGTCAACGTGCCCCTGCACTCGGCCGAGCACTTCTACGTGGTGACCGAGGACATCGACGGTGTGCACCCCGATCTGCCGATCCTGCGCGACCCCGACGGCTACACCTACTTCAAGGAAGAGGTGGGCGGCCTCGTCATCGGCGGATTCGAGCCCGAAGCCAAGCCGTGGGTGTCACCCGACGACATCCCCTATCCGTTCGAATTCCAACTACTGGAAGAGGATTGGGACCACTTCGAGATCCTGATGAACAACGCCTTGTTGCGGATCCCCGCGCTGGACGTGACCGGTATCAAGAAGTTCTACAACGGCCCGGAGAGCTTCACCCCCGACAATCAGTTCATCCTGGGCGAGGCCCCCGGACTCGACAACT
Source organism: uncultured Actinomycetota bacterium (assembly GCA_963713225.1). Classification (GTDB taxonomy): domain Bacteria; phylum Actinomycetota; class Actinomycetes; order Mycobacteriales; family Mycobacteriaceae; genus Mycobacterium. The sequence goes on from CAVQLB010000015.1 coordinate 444,572, forward strand.
ACTTCGTCGGAGCCGGATTCAACTCGGTGGGCATCGCGACCGCGGGCGGTGCGGGCCGGGCGCTGGCGGAGTGGATCGTCAACGGCGCACCCACGAGCGATCTCACCGGCGTCGACATCCGCCGGTTCGCGCCGTTCAACGGCAACAACCGCTGGCTGCACGACCGGGTCGCCGAGGTGCTCGGCCTGCACTACGAAATCCCCTGGCCGAACCGGGAGATGACGACCGCCCGGCCGTTCCGTCGCTCGCCGGTACATCATCTGCTCGAAGCCGCCAACGCCAACTTCGGCAGCAGGATGGGCTGGGAGCGCGCCAACTTCTTCGCCCCCGCCGGTGTCGACCCGGCGATCGAGTACACCTGGGGCAAGCCGAACTGGCTGCCCTGGTCGGCGGCCGAGCAGACCAACACCCGCACCGCCGTGACCGTGTTCGACCAGACGTCGTTCTCCAAGTACGTCATGGTCGGGCCGGACGCGGAGTCGGCGCTGCAATGGCTGTGCACCGCGGACGTCGGCGCAGGCGTGGACCGGGCGGTCTACACCGGGATGCTCAACGAACGCGGCACCTACGAATCCGACGTCACCGTGACCCGCACGGGTGCCGACGAGTTCTTCATCGTCAGCAGCGCCGCCACCACCGAGCGCGACAAGGACCACATCCGCAGAAACCTGCCCGCAGGTGCGCGCGCGTCGCTCGTCGACGTGACGTCCTCGTACGCCGTATTCGGGGTGATGGGCCCGAATTCGCGCGACCTGCTGACCACCCTGACCGACGCCGACCTGTCCGACGACGCGTTCCCGTTCGGCACCAGCCGGCAGATCTCGCTCGGGTATGCCACCGTGCGGGCAACGCGGATCACCTACGTCGGCGAACTGGGTTGGGAGCTCTACGTGCCCGCCGAATTCGCGGTCGGCGTCTACCAAGATCTGATGGGTGCCGGTGAGCAGTTCGGGGTGGGCCGCGGCGGCTACTACACGATTGAGTCGATGCGCCTGGAGAAGGGCTACCGCGCCTTCGGGCGTGAACTGACGCCGAGCGAGAATCCCGTCGAGGCCGGGCTGCTGTTCGCGTGCAAGCTCAAGACCGACATCGAGTTCCTGGGCCGCCAGGCCGTCGAGAAGGCCAAAGCCGAAGGCCCGCACCGCAAACTCGTCGGGTTCAGTGTCGATGAGCCCGAGGCCATGCTGTGGGGCGGCGAGTTGGTCCTGCGCGACGGCGCGGTCGCCGGTCAGGTCACGTCGGCGGCGTGGGGCGAGGCGGTCGGTTCCTGCGTGGGGCTGGCCTACGTTCGTGCAGGCGATGATTCCGTGATCAACGCCGACTGGGTGAAGGCGGGCAGCTACGAGGTCAACGTCGGTGGTAAGCGGTACCCGATTTCGGTGTCGCTGCGGCCGATCTATGATCCAAGCAGCACAAAGATTCGTCCCTGACCATGGCCCTCAGCGTCTTCGATCTGTTCAAGATCGGCATCGGACCGTCGAGTTCACACACCGTCGGCCCGATGATCGCCGCCGATCGGTTCGCCCGCGGACTGGCCCGCGACGGTTTGCTCGACTCGACCGAGCGGCTCACTGTGGAACTGTTCGGATCCCTCGGCGCCACCGGCAAGGGCCACGGCAGTATCCCGGCCGTCGCGCTCGGCCTGATGGGGGAACGGCCGGATGCGGTCGATCCGGAGCGCACCCCCGAGCGGATCGCCACCATCACCGACAGCGGACGGCTCGCGCTGCTGGGCGAGCATCCGATCACCTTCAGTCTCACCGACGACATCGTCCTGCACACAACCAAAAAGGCGCGATTCCACTCCAACGCCATGGTGTTTCGGGCATTCGACAACGGCGGGGCGGTGGTGGCAGAACGGACGTACTACTCGATCGGCGGCGGCTTCGTCGTCGACGACAGTCAAGTGTCCGACGGTGACGACCCCGTCGTGGTCGCCGACAAGACGCCCGTTCGGTACCCGTTCAGCACGGGCGACGAACTGCTCTCGCATGCCACCGAGACCGGCCTGCGCATCAGCGACATCGTGATGGCCAATGAAATGGCCTGGCACACAGAAGAACACGTCCGCGAAGGACTGCAGCGCATCTGGGCGGTGATGGAGGAATGCATCCAGGCGGGAATCGACACCAAGGGTGTGCTGCCCGGCGGGCTGAAGGTGCGCCGCCGTGCGCCGCAACTGGCCGCGAAGCTCTCCACCGCAACGGATTCCAGTGACCCCCTGATCGCGATGGACCGTGTCAACCTCTACGCCATCGCGGTCAACGAGGAGAACGCCGCGGGCGGGCGGGTCGTCACCGCTCCGACCAACGGCGCCGCCGGCATCATTCCGGCCGTGCTGCGCTACTTCCATGACTTTGTCGCCGGCGCCGACGAGGACTGCACCGTGCGCTTTCTGCTCGTGGCCGCAGGCATCGGCAGCATCATCAAGGAGAACGCCTCGATCAGCGGCGCCGAGGTCGGATGCCAGGGTGAGGTCGGCTCCGCGTGCTCGATGGCCGCGGCCGGGCTGACCGAACTGCTCGGCGGAACGCCGTGGCAGGTGGAGAACGCCGCAGAGATCGGCATCGAACACAACCTGGGGCTGACCTGCGATCCCGTCGGTGGCCTGGTCCAGATTCCGTGCATCGAACGCAACGCCGTCGGCGCCGTCAAGGCCATCAACGCCGCGCGGATCGCGCTCAGCGGCGACGGCACCCATCAGGTGTCTCTGGACAAGGCGGTCAAGACCATGCGGGAGACCGGCGCGGACATGAAGGACAAGTACAAGGAAACCGCGCGCGGCGGCTTGGCGCTAAACGTCGTTGAGTGTTGACCGAACTAGTGTCATGAGTCGTAAGTTCACAGCTGTGCTGGATCGATTCTCGGACCAGTAGGCGGTCGCGATGCTAGCGCCGACATTGCACTCAGGGCTGCCCTTTGTGCTACGACCCTCAGGGCAATCTCACGGCTAGTGTCACGATTAGTGTCCGCCGTCAGGCACCACGGCTGCCGACGAATTAACGACTCACGACACGTTGGCGTGCAGCGCTTCGTTGAGCGTGATGCCCTTGCCGTCGCGCGAGACCACCTCGACGGCACCGCTCAGCGAATTGCGGCGGAACAGAAGGTTATTGGCCCCCGACAACTCGCGCGCCTTGACCGTCTGACCGTCGGCCGTCTGCACCTTCGTGCCAGCCGTCACGTACAGGCCGGCCTCGACGACGCAGTCATCGCCCAGCGAGATGCCCAGACCGGAGTTCGCGCCGAGCAGGCATCGCTTGCCGACTGAGATCACCTCGGTACCGCCGCCGGACAGCGTGCCCATGATCGAGGCGCCGCCACCGACGTCGGAGCCGTCGTCGACGATCACGCCCGCCGAGATCCGGCCCTCCACCATCGAGGTGCCCAGCGTGCCCGCGTTGAAGTTCACGAAGCCCTCGTGCATGACGGTCGTGCCCGCAGCGAGGTGCGCGCCCAGCCGGACCCGGTCCGCGTCGGCGATGCGGACCCCGGAGGGCGCGACGTAGTCGACCATCCTCGGGAACTTGTCGATGCCGTAGACGGCCACCGCACCGCGCCTGCGCAGCCGGGCCCGCACGGACTCGAAGCCGTCCACCGCGCACGGCCCGTAGTTGGTCCACACCACGTTCGCCAGCAGGCCGAAGATCCCGTCCACGTTGGCCCCGTGGGGCCGGATCAACCGATGGGAAAGCAGGTGCAGCCGCAGGTAGGCGTCGTAAGCGTCGGTGGGTTTGTCGTCAAGCGACGCGATCACGGTGCGGACCACGACGATGTCGACGTCGCGGTCGTCGTCGCGGCCCGCCAGCTCCGCCAGGTCGTTGGGAACCTCGGCCACCGAGAGCCGCACGGTCCCCGATGGCCCGTCGCCGGCCAACTCGGGTGCCGGGAACCACGTGTCGAGGACGGTGCCGTCGGCGGCGATGGTCGCCACGCCGACGCCTGAAGCAGAAGTCACGGTGCAAAAGGCTACTCGACTAGCCTCAACGGGTGTGGGCCTGGATTTGCACGGCGACCCGATCGCGCTGACCGCGGCGCTGGTGGACATCCCCAGCGAGTCGCGGAACGAGGCGCGCATCGCCGACGACGTCGAGGCCGCGCTCCGCGAGCAGTCCGCAGGCTTCGAAATCGTTCGGAACGGCAACACCGTGCTGGCCCGGACCAGCCACGGACTGCCGTCGCGGGTCATCCTGGCGGGACACCTCGACACGGTTCCGATCGCAGATAACGTGCCCAGCCGCCTCAGCGACGGCGAGTTGCACGGCTGTGGAACATCGGACATGAAGTCGGGCGACGCGGTATTCCTGCACCTGGCCGCGACCATTGACAATCCGGCCCACGACATCACGCTGATCATGTACGACTGCGAGGAGATCGAGGCCGCCGCAAACAGTTTGGGCCGCATCGAACGTGAGTTGCCCGACTGGCTGCACGCCGACGTGGCCATCCTTGGTGAGCCGTCGGGTGGAATGATCGAGGCAGGCTGTCAGGGCACGCTACGCGTCGTCGTCACCGCAAGCGGCACCCGGGCGCATTCGGCGCGATCGTGGTTGGGCGACAACGCCATTCACAAGTTGGGCTTGGTGCTCGACCGACTACGATCCTACGAACCGCGCAGCGTCGACATCGACGGGTGCACGTACCGCGAGGGGCTGTCGGCGGTGCGCATCGACGGCGGCGTCGCGGGCAACGTCATCCCCGACGCGGCATCGGTCACCGTCAACTTCCGCTTCGCACCCGACCGCAGCGTCGAGCAGGCCGACCAACACGTGCGCGATGTGCTGGGCGGACTCGATGTGCACATCGAGCAGACAGACGCCGCCGCCGGCGCGCTGCCCGGACTGACCAAACCGGCTGCCGCCGCGCTGGTCGAGGCCGCGGGCGGCCAGGTGCGCGCGAAGTTCGGCTGGACCGACGTGGCCCGGTTCGCCGCGCTGGGCGTGCCTGCGGTCAACTTCGGCCCCGGCGATCCCAACCTCGCGCACCGCATCGACGAACGCATCGAGGTCGCACAGATCACCGCGGCAACCGACATGCTGCGGCGGTACTTAACCGCTTGACTCGACGCCTACCCTGAATCCATGTGAGTTGACGACGTCCCCGGGCGACTCCCGGTCGATGCTGTCGTCCTTGTCCGCGCAATCACGAAGAGCTATCACATGTCCGATACCTCCATCGTCTGTTCACATCTGTCCTTCTCCTGGCCCGGCGAAACGCCTCTGTTCGAGGAGTTGTCCTTCACCGTCGGCGACGGTCACACCGGCCTCGTCGCGCCCAACGGGGCAGGCAAGAGCACACTGCTGAAATTGATCGCAGGCGAATATCGGCCCTCCACGGGATCGGTGACCGTCGACGGGACGGTCGGCTATCTGCCGCAGACTTTGCCGTTCGCGGCCGAGCGAACAGTGGCCGACGTGCTCGGCGTGGCGGCCGTCCTCGATGCGCTGAGCGCCCTGGCTGGCGGCGATGCCAGCGAAGCGGTGTTCGCCGCGATCGGCGACGAATGGGACATCGAGGAACGGACCCTGGCCCAACTCGACCGGCTCGGGCTCGGGCACATCGAGCTGGATCGCAGGCTCGGGTCACTGAGCGGTGGTGAGGTGGTATCGCTCGGGCTGGCGGCCGAACTGCTGAAGCGTCCCGATGTGCTTCTGCTCGACGAGCCGACGAACAACCTCGACGTCGATGCGCGCGCCAAGCTCTACGACGTGCTCGAGGGTTACAGCGGATGCCTGTTGCTGGTCAGCCACGACCGGATGTTGCTGGACCGGATGGACCGCATCGCCGAGCTGCGCCGAGGCGAAATCGTCTTCTACGGAGGCAATTTCACGTCCTACGAGGAGTCGGTGAGCGAGACGCAGCGCGTGGCTGAAACCAACGTCCGCACCGCGGAGCAACAGCTCAAACGCGAGAAGCGCCAGATGCAGCAGGCACGCGAGCGCGCAGCGCGCCGGTCGAGCACCGCGGCCCGCAATGTGAAGGACGCGGGGCTGCCGAAGATCATCGCAGGCGCGATGAAGCGCAGTGCGCAGGAATCTGCCGGGCGCATCGACGGCGTGAACGCCGCACGAGTTGGCGATGCAAGGGCCCGTCTCGACGACGCCGAACGCGCGCTGCGCGAGGACCCATCGATCGCGCTCGACCTGCCCGACACCGTGGTCCCCGCCGGACGCACCGTGTTCGCGGGCACCGGACTGCGCATGAGCCGTAGCGGCCGTGCGCTGTTCGGCGACGGCATCGACATCTCCATCCGCGGACCGGAGCGCATCGCGCTCACGGGTCCCAACGGCGCGGGCAAGTCGACACTGCTGCGCGTCATCTCAGGAGAGCTCGAACCTGACGCGGGAACCGTCCAGCGGGCCGACGGCCGGATGGCCTACCTATCGCAGCGGCTCGACCTTCTCGACCCGGACCGGACCGTGCTGGAGAGCCTCGTCGCATATGCGCCGCATCTGAGCGAGACGCGGCGCATGCACCTGCTGGCGCAGTTCCTCTTCCGAGGCAACAGGATTCACCTTCCGGTGGCGGCGTTGTCCGGCGGTGAGCGGCTGCGCGCCACCCTTGCGTGCGTGCTGTACGCCGAACCGGCGCCGCAGCTACTGCTGCTCGACGAGCCGACCAACAACCTCGATCTCGTCAGCATCGGGCAACTGGAATCGGCACTGAACACCTACCAAGGCGCGTTCGTCGTCGTGAGCCACGACACCAGGTTCCTGGAAAACATTCGCCTGGACCGTACGCTGCGCCTGCCCTGACCCGCGAAAGTCTTTTAGCGCGCGCCTTTCGCCTGGGCCGACGCGTCGGCGGCCGCGCCCATCATGCCGATGTCGGCGAATGCGGCGGACACCGCCTCCAAGCCACTCGTGTCGCCCGCGACGAGCGCCTGGGCGTGCTGCAGCGCCAGCCTGCCGAACACGCAGTCGAAATCGGCAGTCACTCGCCCGATCCCGTCGATGGAGCGGGTGTCGCCCAGCCGCACCGCATCGTGGAACGCGCGCAGCGCGACCGCCGACTGGCCGCCGCGCTCGGCCGCCCGGGCCGCGTCGCGCGCCGCCGACCGCGCCCCGATCGGGTCACGCCGCGCCGCCGTCGTCCACGCCCGCGCCAGCAGTAGCTCCGGAGCGAAGAGCATCGACTTCAACCCGTGCCGGGAGTCGGCGCGCGACAGGATCTTTGACGCCTCCGCCGTCTCGCCCTGCTGCGCCAGCGCCTGGGACAGCAGCATCCACGCCAGCGGCCCCCACGAATACCCGGTGTGCGCCAGCGCCTCGGCGGCCCCGCGCAACAACGTCACCGCCGCATCGAAGTCACCGCGTGCGATCAGCACATCGGCCACCAGCAGCTCGCCGATGGACCGGCCGGGTTGCCGCGCGACATCGGCCAGTTGTTCAGCCAAGGCCTGCGCCCGATCCAGCTCGCCGGCCATCAACAGCGATGTGGTCTGGCCGAATCCGCTGGTGTAGCGCAACAGCCCCGGATGTCCTGCGGCGATCGCCCGATCGGCGAGCGCATCGACCTCGGCGAACCGGCCCATCCGCGCGCAGCTCAACGCCGCAGCGGCCGCCGACCAGCCGATCGCGGTGTCATCGGCGGCCGGCGACGACAGCACCTCATCGGCTATCTGCATGGCCCGCTCGGGGCTGCCCGCGTTCATCGCGAACGTCGCCGACAGCGCGTCGAGCGTGATCTGGGGCGCCGGCGACGAGACGTGGTTGCGTGTCGTCCGCAGGAAAGCGGTCGCCCGTTCCGGCTCGGACAACATCCAGAACTGGTTGGCTGCCCGCGGCAATGCCCACGACATCAGCTCCGTCTCGGACAGGCCTGCGGGATCGACGGCGGCAAGTGTTTCGTCTGCCTCGCGTCCGCGGCCCTGCCACGCCAGCGCCTGAGCCAACGTCAGCCGGGCCGTCAGGCCTGCCCCCCGATCCACCGCGGCGCGCCCGAGCTGTTCGCTCAACTCGAGATCACCCCGCCGGAGCGACTCCTCGGCCGCCGTCACCACGTCGTCGACCGGTGCAGTCACGGGATCAAGAGGCACCCGCCGGAGTTTAGGGTGTGGGCGCGGCGCTCGGGCCGTACTCGTCTACGTTGACGTTGTGTCCCCCGATCACCGCGCACGTGAGGAGCAAAAACAGCTCCGTCGCGAGTGGGCGGTCTGTGTCTACTGCGCGTCGGGGCCGAGGCACCCCGAACTGCTGGACCTGGCCGGCCGGGTGGGCGGTGCCATCGCCGGCCGCGGCTGGACCGTGGTGTCGGGCGGAGGGAACGTTTCGGCCATGGGCGCGTTGGCCAGCGGCGCGCGGGCGCGCGGCGGACGCACCGTCGGGGTGATCCCGAAGGCACTCGTGCACCGCGAGCTCGCCGACGTCGACGCCGACGAACTCGTCGTCACCGGATCGATGCGGGAACGCAAGCAGGTGATGGAGGACCGGGCCGACGCGTTCATCGCGCTGCCGGGCGGCATCGGCACGCTCGAGGAGTTCTTCGAAGCGTGGACGGCCGGCTATCTGGGTATGCACGACAAGCCGGTGGTTCTGCTCGATCCGTTCGGGCATTACGACGGGCTGCGCGCCTGGCTGTACAGCCTCGTCGACAGCGGGTACGTCACCCAGAACGCGTTGGATCGGCTCGTGGTGACCGACAACGTCGACGATGCCATGGTGGCCTGCGCACCGGCCACGTGATGGCGATCACCCGCAGGGTTTTAGGGTGTCGGTCAACGACACCGGAGGGGTCAGAGGGGATAGCCGCATGACAGACGAGAAATCGGGGACCCGCAGTAGCGTCGGGTTGTTCGACATCGCCACCCGCGTACCCGGCCTGCTTGCCGACGCGCCGACCATCCTGCGCGGTGTCATCACCGGGTTCGGAGCGCGGCCGTCGGCCAAGACGTCCATCGGCAAGGTTTTCCAGGACCGCGCGGCACAGCACGCCGACAAGATCTTCCTCAAGTTCGAGGATCGGGAGATCACCTACCGCGAGGCCAACGAGACCGTCAACCGCTATGCCGCGGTGCTGGCAGCTCGCGGGGTCGGCCATGGCGACGTCGTGGGAACGATGCTGCGCAACTCGCCCGAGCCGGTGCTCCTCATGCTGGCGGCGGTCAAGTGCGGCGCGATCTCCGGCATGCTGAACTACAACCAGACCGGCGATGTGCTCAAGCACAGCCTGGGACTGCTGTCCGCCACGGTCGTCGTCGCCGACCCCGACTTCGTCGAGCCGATCAAGGACAGCGGCGCCGACACCGAAGGGCTGCTGACCCTCGACGACTTCAAGCAGCTCGCAGAGACCGCGCCGACGGGCAACCCGGCCACCACCTCGGCCGTGCTCGCCAAGGACAAGGCGTTCTACATCTTCACGTCGGGCACCACCGGGATGCCGAAGGCCAGCATCATGACGCACTACCGGTGGCTGCGGGCGCTGGCCGGCTTCGGCGGCCTCGGCATGCGGCTGAACAGCAACGACACCCTGTATTGCTGCCTGCCGCTCTACCACAACAACGCGCTGACCGTCGCGCTGTCGTCGGTGCTCAACTCCGGGGCGACTCTGGCACTCGGCAAGTCGTTCTCGGCGTCGAAGTTCTGGGACGACGTGATCCGATACGACGCCACCGCGTTCGTCTACATCGGCGAGATCTGCGCCTATCTGCTCAATCAGCCGGCCAAGGACACCGACCGCAAGCACCGGGTGCGGGTGATCGCGGGCAATGGGTTGCGTCCGACGATCTGGGACGAATTCACCGAGCGGTTCGGCATCAACCGGGTGTGCGAGTTCTACGCCGCCAGCGAGGGCAACACCGCCTTCGTCAACGTGCTGAACGTCGACAAGACCACCGGCATCTGCCCGACGCCCGTGGCGTTCGTCGAGTACGACGACGAAACCGGCGACCCGAAGCGTGGCGACAACGGCAGGGTCCGCAAGGTGAAGTCCGGCGAGCCCGGGCTGTTGCTGTCGAAGGTCAGCAGCTTCCAGCCGTTCGACGGGTACACCGACAAGGAAGAATCCGAGAAGAAGTTGGTACGCGATGCCTTCAAAGAAGGTGACGTGTGGTTCAACACCGGTGACTTGATGCGCTCGCAGGGTTTCGGTCACGCCGCGTTCACCGACCGGCTCGGCGACACTTTCCGCTGGAAGGGCGAGAACGTCGCCACCACCGAGGTCGAGGCCGCGGTGTCGACCGACCCACAGGTCGAGGAGGCCACCGTGTTCGGCGTCGAGGTGCCCGACACCGGCGGCCGGGCCGGCATGGTGGCCATCCAGCTCAAGGAGGGCGAGGACTTCGACGGCAAGGCGCTGGCCAAGGCGGCCTACGACCATCTGCCCGGCCTACGCCGTGCCGCTGTTCGTGCGGGTGGTCAAGGAGCTGGCGCACACCTCGACGTTCAAGAGCCAGAAGGTGGATCTGCGCAAGGACGGCTACGGCGGTACCTCGGGTGAGGGCGACGAAGAAGCCGACAAGATCGAGGACCCGATCTACGTGCTCTCCGGCCGCGACGAGGGCTATGTCGAGTTCTACGACGACTACCTCGCCGAGGTGAAGGACGGCAAGAAGCCGAAGTAGCGATTTCGGCGTGGTTGGTCGCGCTGAGCGCAGCGAAGCACGCCGAAATCGCAGGCCCGTAGCCTGGTGGGGTGCAGTCGACCTTCTGCGGCCGTCCGGTGGCCGGTGATCGGGCGCTGATCATGGCGATCGTGAACCGAACACCGGACTCGTTCTACGACCGCGGCGCAACCTTCACCGATGAGGCGGCCATGGCCGCGGCTCACCGGGTGATTGCCGACGGTGCCGACGTCGTGGACGTCGGCGGAGTGAAAGCCGGGCCCGGCGACGACGTCGACGTCGACGCCGAGATCGCACGCGTGGTGCCGTTCATCGAATGGCTCCGCGATACCTACCCGGACCAGCTGATCAGCGTCGACACCTGGCGCTCTGCGGTCGCCAAACAGGCCTGCGCCGCCGGCGCCGACCTGATCAACGACACCTGGGGCGGCCACGACCCCGGCCTGGCCGAGGTCGCCGCCGAGTTCGGGGCGGGGCTGGTGTGCTCACACACCGGCGGCGCGACGCCGCGCACCCGCCCGTTCCGGGTCAACTACGGCACCTCCGAGCGCGGCGTGGTCGACGACGTCATCGCCGAGGTGACCGCGGCGGCCGAACGGGCGGTGGCCGTCGGGGTGTCACGAGACGCGGTGTTAATCGATCCGACTCATGATTTCGGCAAGAACACTTATCACGGTCTTAGTTTGTTGCGCCACGTAAACGACCTTGTAAAAACTGGATGGCCGGTCCTGATGGCGCTGAGCAACAAAGATTTCGTCGGGGAAACTCTGGGTGTGGACCTGACAGAACGCTTGGAGGGCACTCTCGCGGCGACGGCGCTGGCCGCCGCCGAGGGCGCTGCCATGTTCCGGGTGCATGAAGTCGGGCCCACGCGGCGCGTTCTCGAAATGGTGGCCTCTATCCAGGGCGTGCGTCGGCCCACTCGCACGGTTAGGGGACTGGCATGACACTCACACCAGAACTGCCCGGCACGGACGTCGTCACCGGCAGATGGATGACCGAACGCAGCTGGAAGCGGCCCTTGTGGACCGTTCCCGAGCTGGAGGCGGCCAAGGGAACCCGCACCATCTCGGTGGTGCTACCTGCACTCAATGAGGAAGAGACCGTCGGCTCCGTCGTCGAGACCATCACGCCGCTGGTCGGCGGCCTGGTCGACGAGCTGATCGTGCTGGACTCCGGCTCCACCGACGACACCGAGATCCGTGCCCTGGCCGCCGGTGCAAAGGTGATCAGCCGCGAGGTCGCGCTGCCCGAGGTGACGCCGCAACCCGGCAAGGGCGAGGTGCTGTGGCGCTCGCTGGCCGCGGCCACCGGCGACATCATCGTGTTCGTCGACTCCGACCTGATCGATCCCGATCCGATGTTCGTGCCGAAGCTGGTCGGCCCGCTGCTGACCACCGAGGGCGTGCACCTGGTCAAGGGCTTCTACCGGCGCCCGCTGAAGGTGAGCGGCAGTGAGGACGCCAGCGGCGGCGGCCGGGTCACCGAGCTGGTGGCGCGCCCGCTGCTGGCCGCGCTGCGGCCCGAGCTGAGCTACCTGATGCAGCCGCTCGGCGGTGAATACGCGGGCACCCGTGAGCTGCTGACCTCGGTGCCGTTCGCGCCCGGTTACGGCGTGGAGATCGGGCTGCTCATCGACACATACGACCGGCTCGGCCTCGACGCCATCGCCCAGGTCAACCTCGGGGTGCGGGAGCACCGCAACCGGCCGTTGACCGAGCTCGCCACGATGAGCAGGCAGGTCATCGCCACCCTGCTGTCCCGCTGCGGCGTCCCCGACTCAGGGGTCGGCCTGACGCAGTTCTTCGCCGACGGCGACGACTACACGCCCCGCACGTCGGAGGTGTCGCTGGCGGACCGGCCGCCGATGATCACGCTGCGGCCCCGCTAGCCCTAGGGTCGTCGCGCGCGCCTCGTCGGACCCTTGAGGCAGGATCGATAGCGTGACCCTGATCCTGGTGTACCTGATGGTGCTGATCCTGGTGGCCGTCGTGCTGTTCGGCGTGGGAAGCGTGGTGTTCGGCCGTGGCGAAAGGCTGCCGCCGCTGCCCCGCGCCACCACCGCGACCGTGCTGCCCGCATCCGGCGTCACCGGCGCCGACGTCGACGCCGTCAAGTTCACCCAGACGCTGCGCGGCTACAAGACCAGCGAGGTCGACTGGGTGCTGGACCGACTGGGCCAGGAGCTCGACTCGCTGCGCGGTCAGCTGGCGACGGTGCAGGCGACCCAGGCAGGCGTCGACGACCTTCCGGAGGAGGAACCCGTCGAGGGTGGCGCCCATGCGCTGCCGTCAGAGGACAGGGCCGATTCGTGACGGCCACGCCCGAGGACGACGGCCGCGTCCGCTGCGATTGGATCGACCAATCGCGTTTGGCCACAGCTGATTTCACCCTCTACCGCGATTATCACGACACCGAATGGGGTCGGCCGCTGCGTGACTCGGCCGCATTGTTCGAACGGGTCAGCCTGGAGGCTTTCCAGAGCGGCCTGTCGTGGTTGATCATCCTGCGTAAGCGGGAGAACTTCCGCCGCGCATTCCACCGGTTCGACATCGACCGGGTCGCCCGCTACACCGATCGCGATGTCGCCCGGCTGATGGACGACACCGGGATCGTGCGCAACCGCTCCAAGATCGAGGCGACCATCGCCAACGCGCGCGCGACCGCCGACCTGGACGTCGACCTCGGCGAGCTGCTGTGGTCATTCGCGCCGCCGACGCGGCCGCGGCCGGCCGACATATCGCAGGTTCCCGCGGTGACCCCGGAATCGACCGCGATGGCCAAGGAACTCAAGCGGCGAGGCTTCAAATTCGTGGGTCCGACGACGGCGTACGCCTTGATGCAAGCCACCGGAATGGTCGATGACCACGTCGCGTCCTGCTGGGTGCCCGCTGCCAGCTGACCCGCAGTCGAGGCGCTCTTCCCCGGGTCTTTGCACACCGAACGCCGCGGATAGGGAACAATAGGGTTAGTTCAGTAGCAGTTTCAGTGCCGGGAGCTGTCGACGGGTGGGCAGCCGGCTCATGTGGAGGGAGCACTCGATGGCGGCGATGAAGCCCCGGACCGGCGACGGTCCATTGGAAGCAACCAAAGAGGGGCGCGGCATCGTGATGCGGGTACCACTGGAAGGCGGTGGGCGTCTCGTCGTCGAACTCACCCCCGATGAGGCAGCCGCCCTCGGCGACGAACTCAAGGGCGTCACCAGCTAGCTGGACACCTTCCGGTAGATCTCCAGGGTCTGCTCGGCGATGTGCGCCCAGGAAAACTCCTCGATGCAGCGCTGCCGTCCGGCCTCCCCGTACCGACGCGCCCGCTCCGGTTCGGCCACCAAGGAGTTGACCGCGTCGGCGAGCCGGGTCTCGAAGAACTCCGCATCGCCCTGGTCGTAATGCACCAACAGCCCGGTCTGGTGGTCGGCCACCACCTCGGGAATGCCGCCGACGTCCGACGCGACCACCGCCGTCGCACATGCCATCGCTTCAAGGTTCACGATCCCCAACGGCTCGTACACCGAGGGGCATACAAAAACTGTTGCAGCCGAGAGGATTTCGCGAATCTTGCCGATCGGCAACATCTCGCGGACCCAGAACACGCCGGTGCGGGCCCGCGACAGCTCCTGCACCGCGGCGGTCACTTCATCGGCGATCTCGGGGGTGTCCGGCGCACCGGCGCACAGCACCAACTGCACCTCAGGCGCGAACTTGTGCGCCGCGGCGACCAGGTGGGCGACGCCCTTCTGCCGGGTGATCCGGCCGACGAACGCGACGATCGGGCGGGTCGGGTCAACGCCGAGCTCGGCCAGTACCGACTCCTTCGGCGACTCCGCCTCGGTGGGAAACCAGACGTCGGTGTCGATGCCGTTTCGGACCACGTGTACCCGGTTGGGATCAAGCGCCGGATAGGTGTGCAGGACGTCGTCGCGCATACCCGAGCTGACCGCGATAACCGCGTCGGCCGCCTCGACCGCGGTGCGTTCCACCCACGACGAGATGCGGTAACCGCCGCCGAGCTGCTCGGCCTTCCAGGGCCGCATCGGCTCGAGCGAATGGGCCGTCAGCACGTGCGGGATGCCGTACAGCAACGCCGCAAGGTGCCCGGCCAAGCCCGTGTACCAGGTGTGCGAATGCACCACGGTCGCGGCTTCGGCGGCGTTGGCCATCACCAGATCGGCCGACAGTGTCGCCAACGCCGGGTTCGCGCCCTTGAGCGCCGGATCGGGCTGGTGCACGAATGCTCCGTCGCGCGGGGCGCCCATGCAGTGCACATCCACCGCGCACAGGTTGCGCAACTGTGCGACGAGTTCGGTGACGTGGACGCCTGCACCGCCGTACACCTCGGGCGGATATTCACGCGTCATCATCGCCACCCGCATGCCTACGACGGTAGTGTCCGACGCTGCCCGCCGCAGCCATGTAGAGAACGCGAATTCGGGTATTCACCAATTGTCTTGACGGGCAGCCGCGCAGGTTCAAAAGCGCGAATGCCTGGTCACCGCGAGAACCTGCAGATAGGTTTGAATCATGAGGGAGTTGCCACATGTCCTCGGCATCGTCCTGGCCGGTGGAGAAGGCAAGCGGCTCTATCCGCTGACCGCGGACCGAGCAAAGCCGGCAGTTCCCTTCGGCGGCGCCTACCGGCTGATCGATTTCGTGCTGTCCAATCTGGTCAATGCCCGGTACCTGCGGATATGTGTTCTGACTCAATACAAGTCGCATTCACTGGACCGGCACATCTCACAGAACTGGCGACTGTCAGGTCTGGCCGGCGAATACATCACGCCGGTGCCCGCTCAACAGCGGCTCGGACCTCGCTGGTACACCGGCTCGGCCGACGCGATTTACCAATCGCTGAACCTGATCTACGACGAGGACCCCGACTACATCGTCGTGTTCGGTGCCGACCACGTGTACCGGATGGATCCCGAGCAGATGGTGCAGTTCCACATCGACAGCGGGGCGGGCGCGACGGTCGCGGGTATCCGGGTGCCGCGCGCCGAGGCCACCGCGTTCGGCTGCATCGACGCCGACGACTCGGGACGCATCCGGGAGTTCGTCGAGAAGCCCGCCGATCCGCCGGGCACGCCCGACGACCCCGAGCAGACGTTCGCATCGATGGGCAACTACATCTTCACCACCAAGGTGCTGATCGACGCGATCCGTGCCGACGCCGACGACGACCACTCCGATCACGACATGGGCGGCGACATCATCCCGCGGCTGGTGTCCGACGGCATGGCGGCGGTGTACGACTTCAGCGCCAACGAGGTGCCAGGGGCTACCGAACGCGATCACGGCTACTGGCGTGATGTCGGGACGCTCGACGCGTTCTACGACGCCCACATGGATCTGGTGTCGGTCCATCCGGTGTTCAACCTGTACAACAAGCGCTGGCCGATCAGGGGTGAGTCGGAGAACCTCGCCCCGGCCAAGTTCGTCAACGGCGGCTCGGCGCAGGAGTCGGTGGTCGGTGCGGGCAGCATCATCTCGGCGGCGTCGGTGCGCAACTCGGTGCTGTCGTCCAATGTCGTCGTCGACGACGGCGCGATCGTGGAGGGCAGCGTGCTGATGCCCGGCGTCCGGGTGGGTCGCGGCGCGGTGGTGCGCCACGCGATCCTGGACAAGAACGTCGTCGTCGGCCCGGGCGAGATGGTCGGCGTCGACCTGGAGAAGGACCGGGAACGGTTCGCGATCAGCGCGGGCGGCGTGGTGGCCGTCGGCAAGGGCGTCTGGATCTAATTCGCCTGCGCGGCTTTCTGCCTTCGCCGTCGTCGCAGCAGCTTGAAGAACGCCCACACCAGTACCGCGAACACAACCAGCACCAGCACCGGGATCAGAATCGCCACGAACACCAGGGTGATGCTGATTCCGTCCTCGAAGGTGGACAGCACCGGTGCGGCCACCCCGGCGGTGGCGACGTTGGCCGCCGGTCGCACCGCCGACTTCGTCAGCGACACCACCAGGGCTACGACGACACCGACGACAATGGGAATCCACTGACCCGACTGCGCGAAAGCGCCGGGATCGGTGACCGCGGCAGTCTGCGAGGCCGTGCCCGAGCCGAACACGATGCCGCCCGCCGTCGGCCGGACGAACGTCTGGATGGCGTCATTGACACTGTCCAGCGCCGGGATCTTGTCGGCGACGATCTCCACCACCAGCAGCACCGCGACGATCGTCAGCACCCAGCCGTTCTCCAGCCACGCGTAGCCGTGCGGCAGGCTGATCAGGTCGGTGAACCGGGACAGCAGGCCAAGCGCCAGCAGCGGGATATAGGCGTTCAGCCCCGCCGCGGTCGCCAGCCCCAGGCCGGTGAGTAGTTCCACCTACGCATTATGAGCGCTGATCAGCCCGGAACGGCCGAACTGACGTCATACGCTGCGGCATATGACCGAGACGACGATGCGGGCACCGGGGCTGCTGCGGGTGGTGTTCGTTGTACACGGACTGATCACCCTCGCGGGTGCCGTGGTGCTGACGGTGTTCCCGACGGCCATCCCGTCGCTGGTGGGCATCACGCTCGAGCGGCAGGACTACCTCCTCGTCTATCTCGTCGGCGCGGCGGAACTCGCCGTCGCGGTGCTGTCATTCGGCGCAACGCGAATCACCGACCCGGCCGCACTGCGGCTCATCGTGACGACGTTCGTGGTCCTGCACGGGGCGAGCGGCATCCTCGATCTCGTCTACATGGGCGTGACGGAACCGAACGGCACGATCATCGGCAACACCGTGCTTCGGTTCGCCGTGGTCGGGGTGTTCGTCGCGGTGTGGCGAGCGGCGCGCCCTCACCAGACGTAGGGCACCAATCGGTAGTGCACCTTGTCCATGTATTCGCGGTAGCCCGCCAGCTCCTGCTTCAGCAGGGCCTCCTCGTCGTTGATGCGAAGAGCCAGGACCGCAAGGCCGACGATGACGATGAGCAGACCCCAATACGAGCCGAGTGCCAGCGGGGCGCCGATCATCAGGATGACATTCCCGAAGTACATCGGGTGCCGGACGAACCCATACCAGCCCGTCGACTCCAGCCGCTGGCCCGACTCGACCTTCACATTGGCTGCGGCGTAACCGTTCTGGATCGTCACCAGCATGGCGATGGTGAGGCCGACAGCTACGAGGACGAGCCCTACCACCGAAACCGCGGCGGGCACCGTCGACCAGCCGAAGCGAAAGTCCAACGCGCTGATCACGATCATGGCGCCCACCGAGAGGAACGCCACTGCAATGATGAGCTTCTGCAGGGGCCGGGTCTCAGCGCCAGGGCCCGCTTGCATGCGTCGGCGTAGCGCCTCCGGATTCTTCACGGCCAGGTACACGCTGGGTATCAGAGTCGCGGCGGCGAACACCGCGATGAACGCCCAACCCCGCCAGTAATCGAATGTGCCTGCGGGTAAGAACACCATGAGGACGAATGCGACGAAACCGACGACAGAGGTAAATGCTGCCTGGACAAAGGTTTTCATTATCACCACACCCCAGGTACCAGTCGATAGTGGACCTTCTCCGTGTACTCGTCGTAGCCTTCGAGGTCCTGACGCAGCGCCTTCTCTTCGTCGGTGATACGGGCGACGAAGATCAGCACGCCGGGGATGATCGTCAGCAGGCCCCAATACGAACCAAGCGCAAGCGGCATACCGACGACCAGGATCAGCGCCCCGACGTACATCGGGTGGCGGACAAGGCTGTACAGCCCCGTTGACACCACCGGCTGCTCCTTTTCAACCGTGATTGTCGCCGCCGCGTAGTTGTTTTGTATGACAACGACTTCGGCTACTGCAAGCCCGACCAGGACCAGCACATTGCCCACCACGACGACCGCCGTCGGAACCGTGGACCACCCGAACCGGTGGTCAAGTGCGCTGAGCACACCCGCGGCGACAGTTGTCAGGATGATGCCGACATTGATGAGCTTCTGCACCATTCGGCCTTCCGCCAACGGGCCTGAGCGTGTGCGTCGTCTGAACGCATCGGGGTACTTCACGGCCAGATAGATCGTCGGGATCATGGTGCCGACCTCGAAGACGGCGATGAAAACCCAAGCCTGCCAGTAGTCGAACGTACCCGCGGGCCAGAACAGCAGCAGTCCGAAGAAGACGATGCTGAAGACTGTGTACCAGAGCATCAGAAGCGTGGTCTTCATTGATTCCTCCTATCGACTCACACGGCGTCGCGGCGGCGATAGATCACGCCTGCGACGAGGGACAGCGCCACGGCTGCGACGACCATGACCGTCAGCGCGATCGCCGAATACTCGGTGGGTGCCTTGGTCTGGCCGATCGGCGACGCGTCGAGCAGCCACTGCGGCAGCCGCAGCAGGGCGCCGAGATATAGCGAGATGATCACGAATGTCACGGCCAGCCAACCGATCCAGGTGTGGCGTAGGGCCACCGCCAAGGCTGCGATTCCGGCCATCACCGCCATCGCAGGCACGAAGGCCAGGCCGGTAAGTGTCAGCCGCCAGATGGTCTGCGGCTCGCCGATGGTGATACCTGCGCCGAGGCCGTTGCCCAGGCCCGCGAAGAACATCAGCACCGTCGACCCGACGATCGCAGCGGCGACCGCGGTCAGCAGCCACCGCCACCGTGACACCGCACCGGCCAGCACGACCTCGCCGAGACCGGACTGCTCGTCGGTGTACACCCGCTGCACGACGGTGACGACGAACGCTGTGGTCGCGGCGGCCAGAAACTGCGTCATCGTCATGTACACGCCGTCGGTGCCCTGTTGGGTCAGCATGCGTTGAAGCAGTTCGTTCTCCTTCGCGGCATCCAGCAGCGACTTCGTCATCGACCCGAATGTCAACCCGGACAAGAACAACCCGACCGTCCACCCGATCATCTGACCGCGTTGCAGCGTCAGGTGCAGACCGAACACACTCTTGATGGCGCGCGCGTTGGGGTGCTCGCCTGCGGACGGGATGACGCCGTCGTCGTACTGCCGCATGCTCTCCAGCACGGCAGCCAACACCATCAGGCCCACCGCGAGCAGGACCAGTAACGCGAACGGCCACCAACGCAGATCGACGAACGCCCGCATCTGCTGGGCCCACGCGATGGGGGAGAACCAGGACACCGCGCTGCCGGAATTGTTGATGACATCGCCGATTCCCCGCACCAGTACCGCCAGCGCAAGCACGCCCATGGCCGCTCCGGTCGCGGTACGCGCTTGGCGCCAAAGCTGGGCGGTGACCGCGGCGACGGCGCCGAAGACCATCGACACCCCGGTGACACCGAGGCACATCGCGGCGGTGTCGACGACTCCGAAACCGGTCGACGCCATCGCCACCGTCATGGTCACGGCGAGTATCGCGTTGACACCGCCCACCACGACCAGCGCGGCAGCGGTGCGCGCGTAACGCCCGACCACCGAAGAGAGCACCAATTCCGCTGTGCCGCCTTCCTCCTCGGCACGGGTATGGCGAATGACCGTGAGGATCGACAGGATCGAGGCCGCAATGATCAAGGTGAGCATCAGCTCGTTGGCCATCATCACGCCCAGGTCGGTTTCCCTGACACCGAACATGGGGCCTGCCAAGATCATTCCGGCCGGTGTCTTCATCAAGTTGACGCGGGCCGCCCGCTGCGCCTCGTCGGGATAGGCGAGCTTGATGGCATTCGGTGCGTACACCATCATCAGCGTCAGCGCTGCGATCCATACGCTGAGCCGCACCCGGTCCCGACGCAGCGCCAGCCGGACGAGGCTGCCGATTCCGGTGAACGGCGAGGCTGATTGGGCCGCCTCATGCCGGCCTGCGCGAGGTGCAACGACGGTTGCGCTCATCGCTGCGTCCCCTGGTACTCCCGCAGGAACATGTCCTCGAGCGAGGCCGGGGTCACCGTCAGGTCGATGATCCCGAGATCGGTGAGTTGGGCCATCGCGCGGTCCAGATCGTTGCGATCGACGGAAAAGTTGTAGTGCCCGTCGTTGATCGAGAAGTCGTGCACGAACGGGGCGCGTTGGAGTGCTTGGCCGTCGGTATGAGTGCGCACCGTGACGCTGGTGCGCATCAGATGGCGAAGCTCCTCGAGCGTGCCCGACCTCACCGCGCGGCCCGAGCGGATGATCGTCACGTTGTCGCAGAGCTTTTCGACCTCGGCGAGTATGTGACTGGACAGCAGCACCGCGGCGCCGCGGCCGGCGACCTCCTCGACACACTTCTGGAAAGCCTTCTCCATCAACGGGTCCAGGCCCGAAGTCGGTTCATCGAGGATGTAGAGCTCGGCATTGGTGGAGAACGCGGCGACGATGGCCACCTTCTGCCGGTTGCCCTTGGAGTAGGTGCGCGCCTTCTTGTGCGGGTCGAGTTCGAACCGCTCGATCAGCTGGTCGCGCCGACGGGTGTCGACGGCGCCGTCGCCGCGCAGGCGGGCCAGGAAGTCGATGGCCTGCAGGCCGGTCAGGTTGGGCCACAACGTCACATCGCCCGGTACGTAGGCGATGCGCCGGTGCAGGGCCACCGCGTCGCGCCACGGATCGCCGCCGAGCAGCCGCACGGTGCCGCTGTCGGCGCGCAACAGGCCCAACAGCACGCGGATGGTCGTCGACTTGCCCGCGCCGTTCGGGCCGAGGAAGCCGGTGATGTCACCAGGTGCAACCGTCAGGTCCAGTCCGTCCAGGGCCTTGGTCCGGCCGAATGACTTTTCCAGGCCGTGGATTTCGACAGCGGGCCGGGAGCCCTCGCCAGTGTTAGCGCGTTGCAGTGACGTTGCCGTCATCGTGATCTCCTTCAGTCGAATTGCTGAACGGAATGCCTTGTTCGCGTTGCGCAGAGGAACGCCTCATACATGGACGAGTCGGTCATCAGGCCGTGGGAGTACAGCTCCAGCGCGGGCAGCATCATGTCTTCGCCGTAGTCACGCAGCACTGCGCGCAGATCGGTCGGGTTGTCGTGCATCTGGAGGTACAGCAGGAACCCGCCGCCGCCGATGATGCCGAGGAATTTGGCCCGGGCCTTCGGGTCTCGGCTGGGCTTGAGGGTGCCGGCCCGAACGCCCTCCTCGAGATACTGCTCGGCGTTGTCGATCATGCGCTGCCAGAACTCCTTGGCCAGGTCGCTGCCGGACTGCAGGCTGCGAACCAGGTAGGCCATCATCGGCGCGTACGTGTCGATCTCGGCCACCGCCCTGAGCCAGGAGGCCGGATCGGAAGACCGAAGCGACTCGGTCTTCGCCTCACGGATCTGCTCGGCGATGTAGTCGTCGCAGGCCCGCAGCAGGCCCTCCTTGGACCCGAAGTGGTGGATCACCAGCGCTGCACTGACGCCCGCGGCCGTGGCGATGGCGCGCAGCCCGACGCTGAAGCCGTGCTGGCCCACCTGCTCGATCGCGGCGTCGCGGATCCTGGCGACTGCGGTGAGATCGTCCACTGAACGCATGTTTAGTACGCTAAACGCGCGTTCAGTGCGCAGTCAAGCAAAAGTCCGTCAGGATTCCGTAAAGATCGTTTCGGCTATTTTTCGGGTGCGGGCCAGTCGCGGGCCGCGGCCAGCAGTCCGTCGCCCAAGGGCACCAGCACCGGCGTCAGCCGCTCATCCTCGGCGATCAGCCGCGCGGCCTCCCGCACCGCCGTGACCTCCGCATCGCGCGCGTTCGCGTCGCCGGCGCGGCCGCCGAGCGCCGCGCGGTGCACGATGATCGCACCGCCCGGCCGGAGCAACCGCACGCCTTCGACGACGAAATCCGGCTGGTCCACCGGGTCGGCGTCGATGAAGACCAGGTCGTAGGACTCGTCGGCCAGCCGGGTGAGCACCTCCTGGGCCCGCCCGCTGATCAGCCTGGTCCGCGACGGGCCGATGCCCGCCTCGGAGAACGCCTGCTTGGCGATGCGCTGGTGTTCCGGCTCGACGTCGATCGTCGTCAGCACACCGTCTTCGCGCATGCCCGATAGCAGCCACAACCCACTGACACCGGCCCCGGTACCGACCTCCACCACCGTCTTTGCGCTGCTGAGCTTGGCCAACACGCTCAACAGCGCCCCGACGGCCGGGGTGACGGCGCCCGCCCCGGTCTCGACAGCGCGGTCGCGCGCGGCGGCCACGATGGCGTCCTCGGAGATGGAGTGTTCGGCGTGCGTGACGATGGACTCGGCGCGGCTGGGTTGCGGCTGGCTCGCCGGGTCATCGGCCATGCCCGCAGCGTAGAGCCGTGCTGAATCGGCCACCACTGCGACACGCCCGTGCGGCGACGCCCAAATCGCCACGAATTCGCCTGGTTTGCCCAGGTTGCGCCCGGGGTAACATCATTTCTCAGGGAAAGTTCAGTTGGCTCATATGCCAGCCACACCCCGGTCGGGAACGGTATCCGCATGGAACACGGCGAAAGCTGGCGATCTCGGAATAACCACGTCGGCAGTTGTGTTGCCGTCGATGTCGCGTTACCGACCGACGGTGGACGCTGTGATCTGGAGGATCCGACGAGTACAACGACTACGGCCGCTCATCTGGCCCCGGTTTCGATGCCCCATCTCGAGCGCTACACCGAGGGGGACTGGGTAGAGCCGTCCGAAGAGCCGCAGGGCACCGCCGTTTTCGACGCGACCGGTGACCACGCCAACATGCCGTCCTGGGATGAACTCGTTCGGCAGCACGCCGACCGGGTGTACCGCCTGGCCTACCGGTTGTCCGGCAACCAGCATGACGCCGAGGACCTGACCCAGGAGACGTTCATTCGCGTCTTCCGGTCCGTGCAGAACTACCAGCCCGGCACTTTCGAGGGCTGGTTGCACCGCATCACCACGAACCTGTTCCTGGATATGGTGCGCAGGCGTGGCCGCATCCGGATGGAAGCGCTGCCTGAGGACTACGACCGGGTGCCCGCCGACGAGCCCAACCCCGAACAGATCTACCACGATTCGCGGTTGGGTCCAGACCTGCAGGCCGCGCTCGATTCGCTGCCGCCGGAGTTCCGCGCCGCGGTCGTGCTCTGCGATATCGAAGGTTTGTCCTACGAGGAGATCGGCGCCACCCTGGGCGTGAAGCTGGGTACCGTGCGCAGCCGCATCCACCGCGGTCGGCAGGCGCTGCGCGACTACCTGGCCCACCATTCCGGCGACACGGCCAAGTCAGCCTGACCGTTCACGGGTGTCGGGCAGCGTGTCCCGCGCTACATTCAAGTAAGCACTGTCTATCGCGATGGTGGTAGGCCGAGAGGAGCGGGGTGATGGTCGACCCGGGGCATGTGTTTCGCCGCGCGTTCTCCTGGCTGCCCACCCAGTTCGCCTCGCAGAGTGATGCGCCGGTAGGGCCCCGTCAGTTCGGCTCCACCGAGCACCTGTCCACCGAGGCGGTTGCCGCTTTCGTCGACGGTGAGCTGCGGATGACCGCTCACCTGCGCGCGGCACACCACCTCTCGCTGTGCCCGCAGTGCGCCGCCGAAGTGGACGCCCAGCGCCAGGCCCGCTCCGCACTGCGGGATTCCCGCCCGATCGCCATCCCCAATTCGCTACTTGGCCTGCTGTCTCAGATTCCACAGGATGACCCGCAGGTCCAGTCGCGCGAAGCCGAACAGGCTCAGTTTGCTGACGACACCACTCGCGGCCGGCGCAAGCGCCGGTAGGGTGGAAGCAGAATCAAATACCGGCTCGCGCCGGAGACTCGCGGCGATCAAATAGAGAGTGATACACGGGTGACCAAGCAGGACCAGTCTGAAGGCAGCCACCGGGTGGTGCCCCGCCCTGTCTCGCGCCCACCGGTCGATCCGAACACCACTCGGGCGTTCGGCAGGCCCGATGGCGTCAACGGCTCCTTCGTGGGTCTGGAGCGCCAGCGTGACCAGGGTGAGTTCACGCCAACCGAGCAGCCGCCCGACCCGGTGCTGGAAGAGGCGTTTGGCCGGCCCAACGGCGCAGGTGAGACGCTGCAACGCCACCCCGCCGACATCGGCGCACTGGATGCCGAACGCGACAGGGGTAAGCCGGACGAGCCCGACGACCCGTGGCGCGATCCCAACGCGGCGGCGGCGCTCGGTACGCCGGCCGTGCCGCACCCGGCCCACGCGCCCGCCGCGGCGAACGTCGGCAAGCTAGGCGTGCGCGACGTGCTTTTCGGCGGCCGGGTGTCCTATGTCGCTCTGGCGGTGCTGGCGATCGTCGCGCTGGTGATCGGTATCGCCGGCGGTTGGGTCGGCCGCAAGACCGCCGAAGTGGTCGAGGCGTTCACCACTTCCAAGGTGACGTTGAACACCGACAACGGCTCCGAACAGCCGACCGGCCGGTTTGCGAAAGTTGCGGCCTCCGTTGCCGATTCGGTCGTCACCATCGAAGCGGTAGGGGATAACGAAGGCGCGCAGGGCTCAGGCGTCGTCATCGACGGCCGCGGCTACGTCGTCACCAACAATCACGTGATCTCCGAGGCCGCCACCAACCCCAGCCAGTACAAGTTGTCGGTGGTGTTCAACGACGGCAAAGAGGTGCCGGCCAACCTGGTCGGCCGCGACCCGAAGACCGACCTGGCCGTGCTGAAGGTCGACAACGTGGACAACCTCACGGTGGCGAAACTCGGCGACTCCGACAAGCTGCACGTCGGCGACGAAGTGATCGCGGCCGGCGCCCCGCTCGGCCTGCGCAGCACCGTCACCCTTGGCATCATCAGTGCGCTGCACCGGCCCGTCCCACTGTCGGGCGACGGCTCCGACACCGACACCGTGATCGACGGCGTGCAGACCGATGCCGCGATCAACCACGGCAACTCCGGTGGGCCGCTGATCAATATGAGCTCCGACGTCATCGGCATCAACACGGCAGGAAAGTTGGGGGACAGCGCCAGCGGGCTCGGCTTCGCGATCCCGGTCAACGAGGTGAAAAACGTCGTCGAGGCCTTGATCAAGGACGGCAAGATCGCCCACCCGACGCTGGGTCTGACCGCGCGGTCGGTCAGCAATGACCTCGCCTCGGGCGCACAGGTGGCCAATGTGAAGGCCGGTGGCCCCGCGGAGAAGGCGGGCGTCCTGGAGAATGACGTCGTCGTCAAGATCGGCGATCGCACGGTCGCCGACGCGGACGAATTCGTTGTTGCGGTGCGGCAGTTGAAGATTGGCCAGGACGCGCCGATCGAGGTCGTTCGCGACGGCCGGCACGTGACGCTCACCGTCAATCCCGGTTCCGACAACAGCACGTAATGTTCGCCAACGTCGGCTGGGGCGAGATGCTGCTCCTGGTGGTCGCCGGACTGGTGATCCTCGGACCGGAGCGGTTACCGGGTGCCATCCGCTGGACGTCCGGTGCGCTGCGTCAGGCGCGCGACTACATCAGCGGGGCGACCAGTCAGCTTCGCGAGGACCTCGGCCCGGAATTCGAAGATCTCCGCGAGCCACTGGGTGAGCTGCGCAAGTTGCGGGGCATGACACCGCGCGCCGCTCTGACCAAGCACCTGCTCGACGGCGACGACTCGATTTTCACGGGCAAGTTCGACAAGCCCGACAACACACCCGCTCAGCCGGCTCCGGCCGAGCCGACGACGCCCACACCGCCGCCGGCACCGAAGCAGCCGCTGGCGACGCCGTTCGACAACGACGCCACCTAGGGGCCTCAGCGTCCGGCCGGGTCCAGGCCCAAAGACATTCCCGCCAGCCCACGCTTGCGGGTCGACAGCGCGTCTGCGATACCGCGTAACTCCTTGCCCGCGACCGAATCCGGCGCGCTGAGCACCAACGGCACCCCTGAGTCGCCTGCCGACACCAGCGCGGGATCCAGCGGCACCTGGCCGAGCAATGGAACGTCGGCGCCGACAGCCGTCGTCAGCCGCTCGGCGACCTGACGGCCGCCGCCCTCGCCGAAAACCTGCATCGTCGTGCCGTCGGGCAGCAGCAGGCCTGACATGTTCTCGACCACACCGACAATGCGCTGACGGGTCTGCAGCGCGATCGCGCCCGCCCGCTCGGCGACCTCTGCGGCGGCCAGTTGCGGCGTTGTCACGACGAGGATCTCGGCGCCGGGGATCAACTGCGCCACCGAGATCGCGACGTCGCCGGTGCCCGGCGGTAGGTCGAGCAGCAGTACGTCGAGGTCGCCCCAGTACACGTCGGCCAGGAACTGTTGCAGCGCTCGGTGCAACATCGGCCCGCGCCACACCACCGGCGTATTGCCCTGGGTGAACTGGGCGATCGAGATCACCCGGACGTCATGGGCGATCGGCGGCAGGATCATCGACTCGACCTGGGTGGGCCGGTCGGTGGTGCCCATCATCCGCGGGATCGAATGCCCGTAGATGTCGGCATCGAGCACGCCGACCGACAGCCCGCGGGTCGCCATCGCCGCGGCGAGGTTGACCGTGACGCTGGACTTGCCGACCCCACCCTTGCCGGACGCGACCGCATACACCCGCGTCAGCGAGCCGGGCTGGGCGAACGGGATGACAGGTTCGCGGGCGTCGCCGCGCAGCTGCTTGCGCAACTCGGTGCGCTGCTCGTCGTTCATCACGTCGAGACTGACGGTGACCGCGCCAGTGCCGGGCACGTCGGCGACGGCGGCGGCGACCCGCTCGGAGATCTCCGTCTTCTTCGGGCATGCCGAGGTGGTCAGATACACCTCGACATGCACGCTGCCGTCGGCGCGCACACTGACGCTCTTGACCATGCCGAGCTCGGTGATCGGCCTGCGCAATTCGGGGTCGATCACTTTGGTCAGCCCGGCGCGTACCGCGGCTTCCAGCTCAGTGGGACGTTCTGACATCACCGCCGAGTGTATGCGGAGTCAGCCGGGCCGGTTCGCCCGCGGGCGTGGTGCTGCGTCAGGCAGGCGGTCCGGGCGCCGGTCCGGGCGCCGGTCCGACGCCTTGGGGCCCGATTGGCACGAGTGTCGGTTCCACCGGCAGTCCGCCCGGCGGTGGCGCGATTTCGGCCATCGGGGGTGGCGGACCCATGGCCGGTGCGGCGGGCGGCGCGAAGATGCCCGGCGGCAGCGCCTCGGGCGGCAGCTGCGGCTGCACCGGTGCGGGCGGGTTGGTGCCGATGCAGAACACCGCGCAGTTCCCCTGCTGCTGCGGCGGCGGCGGCTGCATCCACGGTGGCGGCTGCATCCACGGTGGCAGGTTCTGCGCCGGAGCTGGCTGCATCACCAGCGGCGTCCCCGGCTGTCCCGGGCCCGGCGGCGGACCGAACGTCGGCCCGTCCGGGCCAATCGGGATCTGGCTGGCCACGTCGGTGCGGCCCAAGTTGACCAGCGGCACCATGGAAAGCGGGTCGTCGGCGGGCAGCCCGAGAACGTTCATCGGCAATCCCGGCCCGAGACCCTGGTAGTTGTCCAGGTGCACGTCGGCGATCGGCGGTATCGGCCCGGTGATCGGCGGCAGATCGACGGGCACGACGCCCGTCGCGTAGGCGGCCGCCCAGCCCAGCACGTTCTGGGCGTAGGCCATCGAGTTGTTGTACCGCAGGATCGCCGTCATCACCTGGGACTGATCGCGCAGGTTCAGCCCGCCGCTGCACAGATAGCGTGCCGCGGCCAGTGTCGAGTCGAACACGTTCTGCACGTCGGCCTTGCCGTCGCCGTTGCCGTCGGAGGCGTAGCGCGACCAGGTGCCCGGCAGGAACTGCATCGGACCCATCGCGCGGGCGTAGACGACCCGGCTGGTGTTGCGGCTCAGCTCGATCGTTTCGTTGCCCGGAAGTGTGCCGTCCAGCTTGGGTCCGTAGATGGGTCGGACCGCGGAGCCCGCGGCGTCGGTGGCGCCGCCGTTGGCGTGCATGGACTCGATGCGCCCAATGCCGGCGAGCAGGTTCCAGCTGATACCGCAACCCGGGAACGCCGACGCCATCATGCGTTCGGCGTTTTGGTAGGCATTCAGTGCCATCATCGGAATGCGAAGTGTGCCAGGCGAACTGACCACCACGGCTGGTGGCGGTCCGGAGACGTTGGCGGTCGAGGCGATGTGGAACGCCGTCGGCGTTTTGGTGACCGCGACCACAGAGGCGCCGGAAGGATCGGCGGGCGACTGGGCAACTGCTGCCAACGGTGTCACCGCGGAGTCCCGGACTGGCAACGACGACGGGGAACCGGCGCCGACGGCTCCGGCGAAAACCAGGGGGGCGATGGCGGCAACGCCGAACGCGGGAGTGCGTATGACACGCGTTGCGTGTCGCCGCACTGCCTCGAGGGCGGTCCCTCCCCCTATGTGCACTCAACCGTCCTAGGTTCGCGGTGGCCTGTGAACCAAGTCACCATACCTACTCGGTAAGGGCCGCGTTACGACAATGCCTGACCTGGGTCAGCTGAGCTTTTTCGTCCGGCGGTCGCTGGACGGCGTTTTTCCTTGCCGTCCTTGCCGTCGGTGGCCTTGTCCGGGTGAAGTTCATTCAGCAGGTCGCGCAGTTCCTCGAGTTCGCGGCGCAGGTAGTCGCGGGTGACAACCTCGCCGACGGCAAGGCGGAGCGCTGCGAGTTCGCGGGCCAGGTATTCGGTGTCGGCCTTGGTCTGTTCGGCGCGGCGACGGTCTTCTTCCAGCGAAACCCTGTCCCGGTTCTCCTGCCGATTCTGCGCCAGCAGGATCAGTGGCGCCGCGTAGGCGGCTTGGGTGGAAAACGCCAGGTTGAGCAGGATAAACGGGTAGGGATCCCAGCGCAGTTTCACCGCGAAAAGGTTCAGCAAGATCCAGACGATGACCATGATGGTCTGCCACGCCAGGTACCGCCCGGTGCCCAGGAACCGGGCGATGGATTCGCTGAACTGCCCGACCGCCTCGGCGTCGACGTTGAACGAGAATCGGCGCCGCGACGTGCGCGGGGTGTCCAGCCGCTGCCGCGCCGACAGGTCGCTCATGACGGCCCTTCCGCAGCCGCTCGGCCGCCGACATCGGGCACGGCGCCGGACAGTTCGGGTTCCTCGCGCTCGCGCCAGTCGTCGGGCAGCAGATGGTCGAGCACGTCGTCGACGGATACAGCGCCCAACAGGTGGTTTTCCTCGTCGACGACCGGACCGCAGACCAGGTTGTAGGCAGCGAAGTAACGGGTGACCGCGGCGAGCGAATCCTCGGGGCGCAGGCTGGGCAGATCGGTGTCGAGGATGCCGCTGACCAGCGCGGCGGGCGGCTCGCGCAGCAGTCTCTGCAGGTGCACACAGCCCAGATAACGCCCCGTCGGCGTCGCGGTCGGCGGTCGCGCTACGAAGACCAGCGACGCCAGCGCGGGCGTCATATCCGGGTCACGGACCCGGGCCAGCGCCTCGGCGACGGTGGTGTCGGGTGCGAGCGCCACCGGTTCGGAGGTCATCAGGCCGCCCGCGGTGTCGGGGGAGTGGCTCAGCAGCCGTCGCACGTCCTCGGAATCCTCCGGATCCATCCGGCGCAGGAACAGCTCGGCGTCGGCCGGCGTCATCGTGCCCAACAGGTCGGCGGCGTCGTCGGGGTCCATCGCCTCGAGCACGTCGGCCGCGCGCTCCGGCTCGAGTTGCCGCAGTACATCGGCCTGCTCGTCTTCCGGCAGCTCCTGCAGCACGTCGGCGAGCCGCTCGTCGTTGAACGCGCTGACCACCTCGAACCGGCGCTTTTCCGGCAGTTCGCGGATCGCCTCGGCGACCTCGATCGGCCGCTGACCCTCGAACTGCTGGAGCAACTGCGCCACGCCCTGATCGGGCATCGCGAGACCTGACGGGGTCAGGCCCTGCACGTGCTGCCAGTCGATGACGGAGACGTTGCTGCGCCGTCCGAGCCTGCGCTGCGGCCGCACCGCGACCCTGGTGACCACCCAGTCCCGAGTCCGGGTCTGCTCGATACCGAGATCGACCACGACGGCGTCGATCCCGGCGAGCTCGGGCACGTCCGGGTCGTCGACGCGCACGCGCGTCTCGAGCACCTGGCCCAGCACCAGCACTTCGCCGGGCCGCTGCGAGAACTTCCGCAGCGATACGTTTTCGGTGGTCAGGGTGACGGCGCTGGGTTCGATCGCGGTGACGCGGCCGATGGGGACGAAGATGCGCCGACGGGTGAGCAGTTCCACGACGAGGCCGAGCACCCTGGGCTGATGGCGGACGATGCTGATGCTGATCACCACATCGCGGACACGGCCGATGGACTCGCCGTCGGGGCCCAACACCACCATCCCCGCGAGCCGGGCCGCATAGACCCTGTTCACCGACGTCATGACTCAAAGGGTAGAGAGTGTGGTTGTGGAAAACCGGTATCGACCCCGCCGAACCATCCTTTCGGTTCCGGGAAGCAGCGCGAAGATGATCGAGAAGTCCAAGGGGCTGCCTGCCGATGAGGTGTTTCTCGACCTCGAGGATGCCGTCGCTCCGGACGCCAAGGGCGAGGCCCGCACTCGGGTGGCGGCGGCGCTGGCGGCCCCGGGTTGGTCGGACCAGCTGCTGGGCGTTCGCGTCAACGACTGGACCACCCCGTGGACCTACGCCGACGTCATCGAGGTGGTGGCCACCGCCGGCGCCGCACTCGATCTCATCGTGCTGCCGAAGGTGACTGATGTCTCCCACATCCAGGCGCTCGATCTGCTGCTGAGCCAGGTGGAGACGACGCACGGGCTGCCGGTCGGCGGGATCGGTATCGAGGCGCAGATCGAGAACGCGCAGGGCCTGTCGAACGTCGACGCCATCGCCGCGGGACCGCGCGTGCAGGCGCTGGTGCTCGGCCCCGCCGACATGATGGCCAGCCTGAACATGCGCACGTTGGTGGTGGGGGAGCAACCGGAGGGATACGACGTCGGCGACGCCTACCACCACGTGCTGATGACGATCCTGGTCGCGGCCCGCACGCACGGCGTCGCCGCGATCGACGGACCGTATCTGAAGGTGCGCGATGTCGAAGCGTTCCGACGGGTGGCGGGCCGGTCGGCGGCGCTGGGCTACGACGGTAAGTGGGTGCTGCATCCCGACCAGATCGCCGCGGGCAACGAGATTTTCAGCCCGCGTCAGGAGGCCTACGACCACGCCGAGCTGATCCTCGAGGCCTACGAGTGGCACACCTCACGTGCCGGCGGTGCCCGCGGGGCGGTGATGCTCGGCGACGAGATGATCGATGAGGCCAGCCGCAAGATGGCGTTGGTGATCGCCGGGAAGGGCCGCGCAGCCGGTATGACCCGTGAGGCGGACCCGTTCCAGCCGCCGAACTAGGCGCGAAAACTTATGGCGCTTACTGGAATCCACTGGCCGCGATGCCGATAACGAAGATCACGTACAGCGCCCACAGTGCGGTTACTATTCCGCCGATGATGGCGCCTGCCAACGCGATTCCGTAGCCGTCCTGTCCGGTGCGCCTGCACTCGCGCATCCCCATCGGGCCAAGGATCACGGCCGCCAACGAAGGTAATCCGCAGAACACCAGGCCGACCAGCGCGGTGACCAACGCCGCGATGGCCTTGCCGTTGGTGCCTGGCGGTCTGCCCTGACGGTATGGGTCGTAGGGGTGGTAACCCGGATAGCCGGGCGGGTACCCGCCGCCCTGCGGGTAAATCGGCGGTGGCAATTGCGGGTAACCGGTGGGGTAGTCGACCGGTGCATAGGGATCCGACGGCTGTGCCGACTGCTCCAGAGGCGGGTACTCGGCACCGCGGAATGGCTGTTCGGGCGGGTTGGACACGTCAGGTGCTGAACGCGAACGCGGTCCAGATGATGCTGATGATCAGCGTCGCGACGCCGACCCCGATGCCGGCGATTGCCAGCCCGTGGCCACCTTCATGCTTCTCCTTGATCTGGTTCAGCGCGATCACTCCGAGCGCGATGCCCACCAAGGAGCCGATGGTGCACAGAATGCCGACGAGCGAAGCCACCAGCGACCAGATCGCCAACTGATTGGTTTCGGGCTGCGGCTGTCCATAGCCGGCGGAGTACCCGGGATAGCCCGGTGCCGGATACGACGACGGCGGCGGATAGCCCGGCGCGCCGCCATATTGCGATTGCGGTGGCGGCGGCGGGGGGTAGGCCTGGCCGCCGTAGTTCTGCTGCCCGCCATAGGCCGACGGGTCGGGGTAGGGCGGCGGGTAGCCCTGCGGTTGGGCGCCCGGCGGCGGGTAGTAGCTCGGTGGCGGCGGGTAGGCAGGCTGGGACGGGTAGGCGGGCGGCGGGTAGCCGCCCTGTTGGTAGTCGGTGGGCGGCTGATAGCCCGACGGTGCCTCATAGCCGGACGACGGCGGGGTGTACCCGGGCGGTGTGAACTGCTCCGTGGGCAGAGGGGCCCGCTGGGTCAGGTCGCCCGCGTCGGCCGATGGCTGCGACTGCTCGATCGGCGGTGCTTCGAAGCCGGAAGATGACGGCTCCGACGACCCTGAACCGGAGTCGGATGCTGGCGTTTCGGAGGGGTCTCCGCCCGGATTTGTCATGCTGATCAACCTAGCGTATTCGCTGGTACCCATGGCCGGTGTGGTTGCAGGGCACCAACGCCCGCGCGTGAGCGTTGAGCTTGTGAGGCCGAGAGAATTTGCGGCGCCGATAGAGGAGAATGACGATTGATGACCAGTCCTTTCCAGCCTGGACCGAATCCCGCCGCGACACCCGGCGCGCCGACATCCCCGGCCCGCGGTCGACCGGCTGGGTTGCCGACACCGCCGAAGGGATGGCCGATCGGCTCGTATCCGACCTACGCCGAGGCGCAGCGCGCGGTGGACCACCTATCCGACCAAGCATTTCCCGTTCAGCAGGTGACGATCGTCGGTGTTGACCTGATGCAGGTCGAGCGGGTGACCGGACGGCTGACCTGGCCCAAAGTCCTTGGCGGCGGAGTGCTGACCGGCGCCTGGCTGGGCCTGTTCATCGGCCTGATCCTGGGCTTCTTCAGCCCAAGCCCGTGGGGAGCACTGATCACCGGCCTGGTCGCGGGCGTCTTCTTCGGTCTGATCACCTCGGCGATTCCGTACGCGATGGCACGCGGCACAAGGGATTTCAGCTCGACGATGCAGCTTGTCGCGGGCCGCTATGACGTGTTGTGCGACCCGCAGAGCGCCGAGAAAGGGCGGGATCTGCTGGCGCGCTTGACCATCTGATGCGCCCAAACCGGCGCTGCTGTCGCGCACTCGAGGAGCGGTAGACCGAGGTCACGATCGTGACGCGGCTTCGGACGCGCCGCGGCGAAGTGTTGCAAATCACGCGCAGGTGGCTCTACGGTTCTGGCGCGGGAGGTTCCCCGCGGACGGGAGGCCGGTGGTGCGCGCACGTCGGCTGTGTGCAGCGGCGGTGGCCGCCGCGACGACGGCATCCGTGATGACTGCTTGCGGTTCGAGCAGCGGCGGAGTCGTCATCAACTACTACACACCGGCCAGCGAGATGGCCACGTTCACCGCCGTAGCCAAGCGGTGCAACGAAGAGCTTGGCGGCCGGTTCACCATTCAGCAGATCAGCCTGCCGAAGGAGGCCGACGCGCAGCGTCTGCAGCTGGCCCGGCGGCTGACGGGTAACGACAAGACCCTCGACGTGATGGCCCTCGATGTGGTGTGGACGGCCGAGTTCGCAGAGGCGGGCTGGGCGCTTCCGCTTTCCGATGATCCGTCCGGCCTGGCCGAGGCGGACGCCACCACCAACACCTTGCCCGGGCCGCTTGAGACGGCCAAGTGGCAGGACAAACTGTATGCCGCGCCGATTACGACGAACACCCAATTGCTCTGGTACCGCGCAGATTTGATGGAGGAGCCACCGGCCAACTGGGACGACATGGTGTCCGAGGCGACCCGCCTGCACGCCGCGGGGGAGCCGAGCTGGATCGCCGTGCAGGCCAAGCAATACGAGGGCCTGGTGGTGTGGTTCAACACATTGCTGCAAAGTGCTGGCGGCCAAGTGCTTTCCGATGACGGCAAGAGCGTGACGTTGACCGACACCCCCGAGCATCGCGCGGCGACCGTCAAGGCACTGCAGATCATCAAGTCCGTCGCCACGGCGCCCGGCGCCGACCCGTCGATCACCCAGACCGACGAGGGCACTGCGCGGTTGGCGCTCGAGCAGGGCAAAGCCGCACTCGAGGTGAACTGGCCGTTCGTCCTGCCCTCGATGTTGGAGAACGCGGTCAAGGGCGGCGTGGGCTTCCTGCCGCTCG
This sequence comes from uncultured Actinomycetota bacterium, assembly GCA_963713225.1. Lineage (GTDB taxonomy): Bacteria > Actinomycetota > Actinomycetes > Mycobacteriales > Mycobacteriaceae > Mycobacterium. The sequence goes on from CAVQLB010000015.1 coordinate 479,085, forward strand.
ACAAGGATCCCGCGCTGGCGGGCAGCATCAACGACGTCGGCACGTTCTCCCCGACCGATGAGCAGTTCGACGCCGCCTACGAGGCCAGCAAGAAGGTCTTCGGTTTCGCGCCGTATCCGGCTGTGCAGCCCGGCGAGCCTGCCAAGGTCACGCTCGGCGGCCTGAACTTGGCGGTCGCCCCGACCAGCCAGCACCGGGCCGAGGCGTTCGAGGCCGTCCGCTGCCTTCGCGATGTCGAGAACCAGCGGTACACATCCGTCGAGGGCGGGTTGCCCGCCGTCCGCACGTCGCTTTACGACGACCCGGCGTTCCAGGAGAAGTACCCGCAGTACGCGATCATCCGCGACCAGCTGACCAACGCCGCGGTGCGCCCGGCCACGCCCGTGTACCAGGCGGTGTCCACCCGCATCTCGGCTTCGCTTGCGCCGATCACCGACATCGATCCGGAGAAGACGGCCGACGAGCTGACCGATGTGGTTCAAAAGGCCATAGACGGTAAGGGGCTGATTCCGTGACGGCCACCTTGGAAAACCAGGGCGCACCGAAAGCGTCGACGACGTCAGGCGGCACGGGCGACGACCGCAAGTCGGACCGCCGACTGGCGTTCATCCTGGTCGCCCCCGCGGTGATCCTGATGCTGGCCGTCACCGCCTACCCGATCGGGTACGCGGTGTGGCTGAGCCTGCAGCGCTACAACCTGGCCGCACCCGACGACACCGCGTTCGTCGGACTCTCCAACTACGTGACCGTGCTCACCGACCGCTACTGGTGGACGGCGTTTTTCGTGACGCTGGCGATCACCGTCATCTCGGTGGCGATCGAGTTCGTGCTCGGAATGGCGCTGGCGCTGGTGATGCACCGGACCATCTTCGGTAAGGGCGTCGTGCGCACGGCGATCCTGATCCCGTACGGCATCGTCACGGTCGCCGCCTCGTACAGCTGGTACTACGCGTGGACGCCGGGTACCGGCTATCTGGCCAACCTCCTTCCGGGAGGCAGCGCGCCGCTGACGGAACAGATCCCGTCGCTGGCAATCGTGGTCCTCGCCGAGGTCTGGAAGACCACGCCGTTCATGGCGCTGCTGCTACTCGCCGGGCTGGCGCTGGTGCCGCAGGACCTGCTGAACGCCGCGCAGGTCGACGGGGCAGGCGCGTGGAAGCGACTGTTCAAAGTGATTGTGCCGCTGATCAAGCCGGCGATCCTGGTCGCGCTGCTGTTCCGTACCCTCGACGCGTTCCGCATCTTCGACAACATCTACGTGCTCACCGGCGGCGCCAACAACACAGGGTCGGTGTCGATCCTGGGCTACGACAACCTGTTCAAGGCGTTCAACCTGGGCCTGGGGTCGGCGATCAGCGTGCTGATCTTCCTGTCTGTCGCCATAATCGCGTTCATCTACATCACGCTGTTCGGTGCGTCGGCACCTGGATCCGATGAGGAGAGGCGCTGACATGGCCGCCGAACGGGTCGGTGCGGGCCGGGCAACCGGATGGACCATCGTCAATCTGCTTGTCGTCATCTACGCATTGTTCCCGGTGCTGTGGATCCTGTCGCTGTCGCTCAAACCGTCGTCAACGGTCAAGGACGGCAAGCTGATTCCGTCGACGGTGACGTTTGACAACTACAAGGGCATCTTCTCCGGCGACGCGTTCAGCTCCGCGCTGATCAACTCGATCGGTATCGGGCTCATCACCACGGTGATCGCCGTGATCGTCGGTGGCATGGCGGCGTACGCCGTTGCCCGGCTGGCCTTCCCGGGCAAACGACTGCTGGTCGGTGTTGCGCTGTTGATCGCGATGTTCCCGCAGATCTCGCTTGTGACACCGATTTTCAACATGTGGCGCAGCATCGGGCTGTTTAACACCTGGCCCGGCCTGATCATCCCGTACATCACCTTCGCATTGCCGCTGGCCATCTACACGCTGTCGGCGTTCTTCCGGGAGATCCCTTGGGATTTGGAGAAGGCGGCCAAGATGGACGGCGCCACCCCGGCTCAGGCGTTCCGCAAGGTGATCGCGCCGCTGGCGGCGCCGGGAATCGTCACGGCGGCGATCCTGGTGTTCATCTTCGCCTGGAACGACCTGCTGCTCGCCTTGTCGTTGACGGCCACCCAGCGTGCCATCACCGCGCCGGTGGCGATCGCGAACTTCACGGGTAGTTCGCAATTCGAGGAGCCGACCGGATCAATTGCGGCAGGCGCCATGGTGATCACGATTCCGATCATTATCTTTGTTCTCATATTCCAACGACGGATCGTCGCAGGATTGACGTCCGGTGCGGTAAAGGGGTAGTTCGATGGCCGAGATTGTGTTGGACCGGTTGACCAAGAGTTACCCCGACGGCGCCACGGCCGTGAAGGATCTCTCAGTCACCATCGCCGACGGCGAGTTCATCATCCTGGTCGGCCCGTCCGGCTGCGGAAAGTCCACCACGCTGAACATGATTGCCGGGCTGGAAGAGATCTCGTCGGGAGAACTTCGGATCGGCGGCGAGCGGGTCAATGAGAAGGCGCCCAAGAACCGCGATATCGCGATGGTGTTCCAGTCCTATGCGCTCTACCCGCACATGACGGTGCGCCAGAACATCGCCTTTCCGTTGACATTGGCGAAGACGAAGAAGGCCGAAATCGCCTCCAAGGTCGAGGAAACCGCGAAAATCCTCGACCTGACCGAACTCCTGGACCGCAGGCCCGCCCAACTGTCGGGCGGTCAGCGTCAACGGGTGGCGATGGGCCGCGCGATCGTGCGCGACCCCAAGGCGTTCCTGATGGACGAGCCGCTGTCCAACCTGGATGCCAAGCTGCGTGTGCAGATGCGGGCGGAGATCGCCCGGCTTCAGCACCGGTTGGGCACCACCACGGTGTACGTGACGCACGACCAGACCGAGGCGATGACGCTGGGTGATCGCGTCGTTGTGCTGCGGGCAGGGGAGGCCCAGCAGATCGGGACGCCGGAGGAGCTGTATGCCCGGCCCGCGAACCTGTTCGTCGCCGGATTCATCGGATCGCCCGCAATGAACTTCTTCCCGGCGACGATGACAGACGTCGGGCTCAAACTGCCGTTCGGTGACGTCACGCTCACGCAAGAGGTGCACGACGTGCTCGCACAGCACAACACGCCGAACAACGTGATCGTGGGCATCCGGCCCGAGCATCTCGAGGACGCTTCGCTGATCGATACGTACGCGCGAATCCGGGCGTTGACGTTCGAGGTGAAGGTCGACTTCGTCGAGTCGCTCGGTGCAGACAAGTACGTGCACTTCACGACGGAGGGCGCGGGGGCTCATGCCGCGCAGCTGGCCGAGCTGGCCGCCGATTCTGGTGTCGGGGAAAACGAGTTCGTGGCAAGGGTTTCCACCGAGTCGAAGGTCACGCCGGGTCAGACGATGGAACTGGCGTTCGACACCAGCAAGCTGGTGATCTTTGACGCCGACAGCGGGGCGAATCTCACCATCCCGTCGGAGGTCCCAGCGCGCGAAGAGCAACCGACACCGCAAGCCGAAGAGCAGACACCGCCGCCGGTCGAGTGACGGATGTCCTGGCGGAGGTCCGCGGTCATCTGCGTGCACACTTCGCCGCGGCCGGGATCAAACGCGAACCCGACGCTGCGAGTGTGACGTTTCTCGGCACCGAACCGATCGAGGTGCTGCGCTTCCCACCCGACGACGACGGCGTCGTCCGCTATGTGTCCCTTGGGTGTTCACGGTATCCGATGACCGACCCGGCCGACTTCAACGCCGACCCGGTGCGCGGTCCCCGCGCGGAGGTGACCGTTGCGATGCGCGGATCCTCGCCCGCCGGACTTGCCCGCAGCGTCGCCGTGCTGGCCGCCGCACCAGCCGTCGAGGGTCTGGTGCTGGCACCCGATGCGCTGGTCGACCTCGGCACGCCGTTGTGGGAGGGCGCCCCGTTCACCGCATTCCTGTTGAGCCGCAGCGAGATCGACGATGTGGCGCTGCCCCCGCCACTCGATGCGGTTGCCGTGCTGTCGGCGATCCCGATCACCCCGACCGAGGCCGCGTGGGTGCGGCTGAAGGGTGCCGACGCGATGCGCGAGGCGTGGCGCACCGACGGCGTGGACGTACTCGATCCGGGCCGCCGAGCGTCAGCGCCGAGCTAGAGCCAGTGATTGTGGCGGAACGTGCGGTACAGCAGCAAGCAGACACCGAACATCAGGATCAGCACAGCCGGGTAGCCCCACGTCCACTCGAGTTCGGGCATGTGCTCGAAGTTCATCCCGTAGATGCCTGCCAACGCGGTCGGGACGGCGGCGATCGCCACCCACGCCGAGATCTTGCGCATGTCGACGTTCTGCTGCATGGCCACCTTGCCGAGAGCGGCCTGCACCAGCGAGCTCAACATCTCGTCGTAGGTCGTGATCCGGTCCGAGGCCTGGATGTTGTGGTCGAGCACGTCGCGCATGTAGCGCCGAACCTCGACCGAGATCAGGTCGTTGTGGTCGGTGCTGATCCGCTGCAGCGCCAGCGTCAACGGGTTGACGGCGCGGCGGAGTTCGACGACCTCGCGCTTGAGCAGGTAGATGCATTCGATGTTGGTGTAGGTGGCCGGGGAGAAGATGTCCTCTTCCATCGCGTCGATGTCCGTCTCGACCAGATCGGTCACGTCGAGATAGCTGTCCACCACGTGGTCGGCGATCGCGTGCATGATCGCGTACGGGCCCAGCTTCAGGGTGGCAGGGGAGGCGTCGAGCGTCTTGCGCACGCCTGCCAATTCGCCGTGCTCACCGTGGCGGACCGTGACGACGAAATCGGCTCCGACGAAGATCATGATCTCGCCGGTCTCGACGATCTCCCTGGCGTTGACCACCGACGCGTGTTCGACGTAGTTCACCGTCTTCAGCACCAGGAACAGCGTCTTGTCATAGCGTTCCAACTTCGGCCGTTGGTGTGCGTGCACCGCGTCCTCGACGGCAAGTTCGTGCAGGCCGTACACGTCGGCGACAGCCATCATCTGGTGTTCGTCAGGCTCGTGCAGGCCGATCCACACGAAGGCTTCCTTGCCTTCGGCCTCGAGCTCGTGCACTTTGTTCAGCGCCGCCGCGTAAGTGTACTTGCCTGGCAGCCGCTTGCCGTCGGCGTAGACGCCGCAGTCGACCATCGCCCGTGCGACGGGGACATGGATGGGTTTGGCGTCCGGGTGGGTATGCCTGGATCGGACAGGCCGAAGGGAGGGGGGCAATGCGCCACGGAACGAAGGCATCGGTCAACCTCCCGTCGCAGCGCAGGCCTTATCCGGCCGCGGACAATGCTACGCGCGGGCGGTTGTGGACCGGCGGTTTCGCGTCGGCGCCGGTGCGCTAGTTTCAACCCCGAAAACCTCGTCTTCTCTAGGAGCCTCTGACGTGAGCACTTCTCCCCTCAAGGTCGCGGTCACCGGCGCCGCCGGCCAGATCGGCTACAGCCTGCTGTTCCGCTTGGCGAGCGGCTCATTGCTGGGCCCGGACCGCCCGGTCGAGCTGCGGCTGCTCGAGATCGAGCCGGCCCTCAAGGCGCTCGAGGGTGTCGTGATGGAGCTCGACGACTGCGCGTTTCCCTTGCTCGCCGGTGTCGAGACCGGGGCCGACGCCAACAAGATCTTCGACGGTGTGAACCTCGCCCTGCTGGTCGGAGCGCGGCCCCGCGGGCCGGGCATGGAGCGCGGCGACCTGCTCGAGGCCAACGGCGCGATCTTCACCGCCCAGGGCAAGGCGCTCAACTCGGTGGCCGCCGACGACGTCCGCATCGGTGTCACCGGTAACCCGGCGAACACCAACGCGCTGATCGCGATGAGCAACGCACCCGACATCCCCAACGAGCGGTTCTCCGCGTTGACCCGCCTCGACCACAACCGGGCGATCTCGCAGCTGGCGCAGAAGACCGGCGCGAAGGTCACCGACATCAAGAAGATGACGATCTGGGGCAACCACTCGGCCACCCAGTACCCCGACATCTTCCACGCCGAGGTCGGCGGGAAGAACGCCGCCGAGGTCGTCAACGACCAGGACTGGATCGAGAACGACTTCATCCCGACGGTCGCCAAGCGAGGTGCGGCGATCATCGACGCGCGCGGTGCTTCCTCGGCCGCCTCGGCCGCGTCGGCGACGACCGACGCCGCCCGCGACTGGCTGCTCGGTTCGCCAACGGACGACTGGGTGTCGATGGCGGTGTTGTCCGACGGCAGCTACGGCGTGCCCGAGGGCATCATCTCCTCGTTCCCCGTGACGACGAAGGACGGCAACTGGACGATCGTGCAGGGGCTGGAGGTCGACGAGCTTCTCCCGCTCCCGGATCGACAAGACCACTGCTGAGCTGGTCGACGAGCGTAAGGCCGTCACCGAACTGGGTCTGATCTGAAACAAGGCTGATTAGGTTACCTAAAAGTAGGTAAGTAACCTGACCCTCGTGTCGGAGAAGCCAGAAAGCCCCCAGATCGTCGTCACCGACGAGGAGATCTTCGAGGCCCACATAGCCGGCAAGCTCTCCGTCGAGCTGCAGGCACCACTGGACACCCAACGCGCGTTATCGATCGCCTACACCCCCGGAGTAGCGCAGGTCAGCCGTGCGATCGCCGCCGACCACACGCTGGCGGCCCGCTATACCTGGGCCAACAGGCTGGTGGCCGTCGTCAGCGATGGCAGTGCGGTACTCGGACTCGGCGACATCGGTGCGGCGGCATCGCTGCCCGTCATGGAGGGCAAGTGCGGGCTGTTCAAGTCGTTCGCAGGCCTGGACTCGATCCCGATCGTGCTGGACACCAAGGATCCCGACGAGATCGTGGAAACACTGGTGCGGATGCGGCCGACGTTCGGCGCCGTGAACCTCGAGGATATTTCGGCGCCGCGCTGTTTCGAGATCGAGCGGCGCCTGATCGAGGCGCTCGACTGCCCGGTGATGCACGACGACCAGCACGGCACCGCCATCGTTGTGCTGGCGGCGATGCGCGGCGCGACCAAGGCGCTCGACCGCGACATCTCGTCGCTACGCGTCGTCATCTCAGGCGTCGGCGCGGCCGGCGTGGCGTGCGCGAACATCCTTCTGGCCGCTGGTGTTTCGGACATGACGCTGCTGGACTCGCGTGGCATCCTGCATGTGCACCGGGACGACCTGACCCCGGTGAAGCTCGATATGGCCCAGCGCACCAACCCCGACGGTCTGTCCGGCGGAATGGTTGAGGCGCTCAAAGGCGCCGACATGTTCCTCGGGCTTTCGGGCGGCATCGTGCCCGAAGAGCTCATCGCGACGATGGCGCCCGACGGCATTGTGTTCGCTCTGTCCAACCCGGACCCGGAGATCCATCCGGAGATCGCCGCCAAGCACGCCGCCGTGGTCGCGACCGGTCGTAGTGACTACCTGAACCAGATCAACAACGTGCTGGCGTTCCCGGGTGTGTTCCGTGGCGCGCTGGACGCCGGTGCCCGCCGGATCACCGAGAAGATGAAGTTGGCCGCCGCCGAAGCGATCTTCTGCGTGGTGGGCGATGATCTCTCGGCGGAGTACATCGTTCCCAGCCCGTTGGACCCGCGCGTCGAGCCTGCAGTGGCCGAAGCGGTCGCGGCGGCCGCGGACGTCTGATCGCCCGATGGGCACCCGTCGGCTCGCCGCCGCGCTGGTCGCTCTGCTGATCGCCGGATGCGGCGGCACGAACGGTAACCAATCGATCGCAGTTGGAGCGCGGGACGACGCGGAGTCCACCCTGCTGGCCAATCTGTATGCAGCGGCGCTGCGGACCCACGGCACCGCGGCGCACGTCGAGGTGGTGCCCGACCCGTTGGCCGGGCTGGACTCGGGTGCGATCACCGTCATGACGGGCTTCACCGGTCGACTGCTGGTTACTTTTGTGCCCGGCGCAAAGGCGCGTTCGGCTGCTCAGGTCTACCGAGACATGGTGTCGGCCCTGCCGGAAGGCGTGGCCGCGGGCGACTACGCCGAGTCGGCGGAGGACAAGCCGGCGATCGCGGTTAACGAGGCCACCGTCGACGCCTGGGGTGGACGGGACGTGTCGGCGGCGGTCCGCAACTGCGGCAGGCTCAAGGTCGGTCAAGTGGTCGGTGCGCCGCGACCGGCCGCCATCGGGACGTGCAAGGCGCAGCCTCGCGGATATCCCGACGCCGCAACACTGTTCGAGGCCTTGCGGACCGGGCAGATGAACGCTGCGTGGACGTCGACGGCCGACCCGGATATCCCCGCCGACGCGGTGGTGCTGACTGACCGCACGGCGCTGATCCGCGCGGAGAACGTCGTGCCGCTGTATCGCCGCAACGAGCTGTCCGAGATGCAGGTGCTCGCGCTGAACGAGGTGGCAGGCGTCTTGGATACCGCGGGGCTGGTGGAGATGCGCCGACAGGTGGCCACGGGCGGCGATCCCGGCCAAGTCGCCGACGGATATTTGGCCGAACACCCGCTGGGCGCGACGAGCCGCTAGTCCGGCATCGCTCGTGATTTGGCTGCGGCAACGAGCCGTTGATAGCCCGATCCCGTCGCGCGGGCGAGGATGTCGAGGGCCTTGGCGTCGTTGCCGACCAGGACTCGGGCTTTATTCTTGCGAACACCGTCGAGAATGATCCGTGCGGCTTTCTGCGGAGACGTGCTAGCCAATCGCTTGTCGAAGAACGTTGCCATCTTGTCCGTATCGAGGCCTCCTGCCGAGGCGGCGTTGCGGGCGATGGCGGTCCTGATGCCGCCGGGGTGCACACACGTCACCTTCACAGGGTGGTGAGCGATGATCATCTCCTGCCGTAGCGCTTCGGTGAAACCGCGCACCGCGAACTTAGCCGCGTTGTACGCGCCCTGCCCCGCCATCGCGAGCAGCCCGAACACACTAGATACGTTGATGACATGTCCGTCGCCCGACGCGATCAGGTGCGGCAGAAAGACCTTGGTGCCGTTGACGACACCCCAGTAGTCCACGTCCATCACGCGCTCGAGGTCCTTGAATTCGGTGGCCTCGATGTCGCCGATGAACGCGATGCCCGCGTTGTTGTAGATCTGGTTGACCTTGCCGTAGTGGTCGTTGACCGCATCGGCGTACACCTGGAATGCCTCGCGTTCGGTGACGTCCAGCCGGTCCGACTTCACCGGCGCACCGATGGCGTTCAGTCGCTCCTCGGTGACCGCGAGGCCCTCGGTGTCGACGTCGCTGATCGCCAGCTTGGCGCCGGAGCGGGCAAGCTCGATCGCCAGTGCCCGGCCGATCCCAGAGCTGGCTCCGGTTACGACGGCGATTTTCCCGGCAAACCCTTCCATAGCCACTCCTTGCGTTCCCTGTCGCGAGTAGATCGTGGCACACAAGACCGAAGTCATCGCGATCGTGCCGGTGGTGAGGTGGTGATTGAAGGCGCCCTCGCCCTCACAGGCTGGTCAGTGAAGCTCCGCCGGGGCAGAGGAGACAACAGCGAAACGAATACGCGAGAGGTTATAGCCGCGTAACTTGGCCGGAGATCTCGTCGGTACTGTGGCCACGTGACGGGGTACACGCCGAAGCTCTACATCTTTCCGCATGCTGGTGGATCGGCGGAGTACTACGTGCCTTTTGCCAAGTCCTTCTCGAGCGACGTCAAATGCATCGCCGTTCGGTATCCCGGACGGCGCGGCACCCATGACCTTGCTTCGTTCACCAGCATTTCCGACCTTGCCGAAAGCGCATTCCAGCTGCTCGCCCCGGCGGATCAGGTCGACGGAAAGGTCGCATTCTTCGGCCACAGCATGGGAGCTTTGGTGGCGTTCGATGTCGCCCGTCGGTTCGAAGCGGCGGGCAAGCCCGTTGCAGCGCTGTTTGTGTCGGCCTGTGCTGCACCAGGCGAGATCGGCTACGACTACATTCCGGAGTCTGATCGCGGTCTTCTCGATGCAGTGAGCGCAATGACGGGCGCAAACCCAGAGTTCCTGGAGAACGAAGAGTTCGCGGCGAAGATTCTGCCCACACTTCGCGGACTCAAGGCCATTGCAAATTACGAGTGCCCACCCGATGCGACCGTGTCATGCCCTATCTTCGCTTTCCTGGGTGATGACGACGAAGTCGCCACCTACGAGAAAGTGACGCGGTGGTCGCAGCGAACGACGTCGGAGTTCAGTGCGCGAGTGTTTCCTGGTCACCACTTCTATCTCAACGACCACTTGCCGGAGCTGGTCGGCAACATCGAGGAAAAAATCGCGTCGTGATGTGGAGACTGATAGCAAAGCGCACAGCCTTGGCGTTGCAACGGCCTGACATGTGCCGCCAAGGTCCAGCGATGCCAAGTTGATATGGCGGCCGTCTAGCTAAAGATCGACAGACTGCGCTACCGTTCTGGGGATAGTCACCGACGTAAATTTGGGGGGAGGGATGGCGGGCGTACTGCTAGACATCTGTTTTGCGCTCGGGGCCATCGTGCTGGGCGTCAGTGTGCCGCTGCTCGCTTGGAGGTGGCTCGTCAAGCGGTGGAGTCGCAATATGGATGTCGGCGACGACACTCGTTACGCCGAAACGTTGACTACCCTGTCAGAGGGTTCCGTACGCCGCAGCTTTGATCCATACACCGACATCAGTTGGGATGCACCGGAGTTCGCCGTCACAGAGAATGACCCACGCTGGGTGCTGAGCGCGTCCGATCCGCTCGGCCGTCACCCGTGGTATCGGACGCAACAGCTCGAGAAGCAGATCGCGATCGGGATGTGGCGGGCAGCCCACATCGCGAAGGTCTCGTTGCACTTAGAAAGCATTCTGGTCCGCGGTCTAATGCAATATTCGTTCTGGGTGCCTAACGGGTCCCCCGAGTACCGCTACTGCCTGCACGAATCCGTCGAAGAGTGCAACCACTCGATGATGTTCCAGGAAATGGTGAACCGCATCGGGGTGAATGTTCCGGGTATGCCGCGGTATCTGCGCTGGGTTTCGCCGCTGCTCCCACTGGCGGCGGGCCCGCTGCCGAACGTTTTCTTCTTCGGAGTCATGGCTGGTGAGGTGCCGATTGACTACCGGCAGAAGAGCATGTTGCGGGAGGGCAGGTCACTGCATCCGATCGTGGAGAAGGTGATGGCGATCCACGTCGCCGAGGAGGCCCGGCACATTTCCTTCGCTGACGAATACTTGCGTAAGCGTGTCCCGCATATTCTGCGGATCAGCCGGTTCTGGCTGTCGCTATAGGTGCCGGTCAGCATGCGACTGCTGTGCCAGGCGACCGTGCCGCCGCGCAGCTTTTTCAAAGAGTTCGACATCCCGCGCTCAGTGCGCAAGGAGGTGTTTTTCGACGCACCCGACTCTCGCCAGACGCTGCGTAACATGTTCGGTGACGTCCGGATGCTGTGCTACGACATCGGGCTGATGAACCCCTTCGCGCTCTTGATGTGGCGCATCTGCAAGATCGGCGGTCGCCCGTCCCGCTATCGCAGCGAGCCGCAACGCGAGCACCCGCTCACACCGGTCACGCCCGCCTAGCGGCCGCCGCTGACCGCCGTGTCCCACTGAAAGCGAATGAGTGCGGCCCTGCCGCGTCGGGGCAGGGTAGGCTATCTTCACGCTGCCTCAATTGGAGGTCTAGAGCCGGCAGCCCGCCGGGCCGGTACCGGCATTCCGGTGCCGCTGGTCTCGCCCGAGCAGAACCTCTAAACAGGACAGCACATTCCCAGCCAGCAATGGGCGGAAACACTCCCAATCGCTCTTCCCCGACTATATTGTCTATGACGACCAAAAATTAGCTGTTGAGGAAGGAAGCTGTGTCGGGTTTTCCGACATGTTGAACAACGCAAGTGTTTCCCTTCCGTAGGAAGGGGTAGGGCTCACATCACAACTTCAGGATCGGTCTGCTCGGTCGGGGGGGGCAGTCAGATACACCAGACCGTACCGAAAGGTGCTGTAATGCCAGTACATGAGGACTATATTCCGGCTGTGCTTGCCGAGCGTGCGCGGCGGCAGCCGGATGATATTGCGTACACGTTCATCGACTATGAGGTCGATGCGGCTGGGTTTGCCGAAAGTTTGACGTGGTCGCAGCTCGCGCGGAGAGCGCGGATTGTAGCTGATGAGTTGTTGCTGTGCGCGTCGGCCGGTGATCGGGCGGCGATTGTGGCTCCGCAGGGGCTGGATTACATCGTCGGGTTCTTCGGCGCGATGCAGGCTGGTTTGATCGCCGTGCCGCTTTCGGTGCCGCAATTCGGTGGTCATGACGAGCGGGTGTCGGGGGCGCTGCGTGACTGTTCACCGGCGGTGATACTGACGACGTCTGCGGTCGTGGCCGACGTGATGCCGTATGCCGGTGTGCAGCCCGGCGGATCTGCGCCGCGAGTGATCGAGATCGATGCGCTGGACCTGGATTCGCCGCGGATGCTTGACGCGAGCGTGGGTCCTTATCCGTCGACGGCCTATCTGCAGTACACGTCGGGGTCGACTCGGCAGCCGGCCGGTGTGATGGTCACGCACCGCAACGTGCTCGCCAACGTGGACCAGGTTTTCTCCGACTACTTCGAGCACCGCGCCAAAGTTCCGCCGCCGGACATCACTTTTGTGTCGTGGCTGCCCTTCTATCACGACATGGGAATGGTGCAAGGCGTGTTTGCGCCGCTGCTGGTCCCAGCCGCGGCGGGTGGAACCGTCGGACGCCCGGCGGTCTTGATCAGTCCGGTGGCGTTTCTGCAGAAGCCGGCCCGGTGGATGCGGCTGCTGGCGATGAATAGCCCCTCATGGTCTGCCGCACCGAACTTCGCGTACGAGTTGGCGGCGCGTCGTACGTCGGATGAGGACCTGGCGGGGCTGGATCTGGGTGGTGTGCTGGGCATCATCAGCGGAAGTGAACGCATTCACGCCGCGACGATCCGGCGGTTCACTGAGCGGTTCGCGCGGTTCAATCTGCCCAGGGACACGTTGCGGTCGTCCTATGGGTTGGCGGAGGCGACGCTGTATGTGACCTCGGCGCCGAAGGGTCATGCGCCGGTGACGGTGTGTTTCGACTATGAGAAGTTGTCGGCTGGTTATGCGAAGCGGTGCGACGGCGAAGGCGGGACGGAGCTGGTCAGTTTCGGCCCACCACGCGTGGTGACGACGCGTATCGTCGATCAGGAGACCCGGATGGAGAATCCCGCTGGAACGGTGGGCGAGATCTGGGTGCATGGCGACAGCGTGGCGGGTGGCTACTGGCGAAACCCGGAACTGTCGGAGGCCACGTTCGGCGCCGAGCTGGTCGATCCGTCGCCGGGCACGCCGCAGGAACGGTGGCTGCGCACCGGGGACTTGGGGGTGATGTCGCAAGGTGAGCTGTTCATCGTCGGGCGCATCAAGGACATGCTGATCGTGGATGGGCGTAATCACTATCCCGATGACATCGAGGCGACGGTTCAGGAGATCACCGGTGGCCGGGTTGCGGCGATCTCGATTCCCGATGAACGTACCGAGCGGCTGGTGGCGATCGCGGAGGTCAAGAAGCGGGGCTCTGAGGAGGAGGCGCGGCAGCGGCTGCAGACCGTGAAACGCGAAGTAACCTCGGCGATTTCGAAGTCGCACAGTGTGCGGGTGGCTGATCTGGTGTTGGTGGCGCCGGGTTCGATTCCGATCACCACCAGCGGCAAGGTGCGGCGTTCGGCCTGCGTGGAGCGGTATCGGCAGGACGAATTCAGCCGTTTGGAAGCTACGGTATGACGGCGGCTTTTGACGAAGCTGCTCTGCGCCGCTGGCTGGTCGACTACCTGGTCACGAATGTTGGCTGCAGCCCCGACGACATCGATCTGGACGCTTCAATGCATGATCTCGGATTGGGGTCGGGCGATGCGGTGGTGCTTACTGGTGAGTTGTCGGAGTTGTTGGGGCGGCAGGTCTCTCCGGTGGAGTTTTGGCAGTATCCGACGATCAATGCGTTGGCGCGGTTTTTGACCGGGTCGGAATCGGAGCCTGAAGCTGAGGCGGTGGTGAGCTGCGAGCGGTCATCGTTGGATGAGCCGATCGCCGTCATCGGTCTGGGATGCCGCTTTCCCGGTGGTATAGCGGGCCCGGAGTCGTTGTGGCGGTTTGTGGTTGACGGCCGGTCATCGGTGGGGGAGGTGCCCCCGGATCGGTGGTCGCTGTTTGATGACGGCTCACCCGAGGCGGCCGCGGCGTTGTCGGGCACCACCCGGTGGGGCTCGTTTTTGGCCGATGTGGACGCTTTTGATGCGGAGTTCTTCGAGATTTCGCCGCGGGAAGCGGTCAAGATGGATCCCCAGCAGCGGCTGTTGCTGGAGGTGGCGTGGGAAGCGTTGGAGCACGCCGGAATTGCGGCTGATTCGCTGCGGCATACCCAAACGGGCGTGTTCGCCGGGGCGTGTTTGGGAGAGTACGGGTATTTGGCGTCGACGGATCTGAGTCAGGTTGATGCGTGGTCGGGTACTGGTGGTGCGTTGAGCATCATCGCCAACCGGGTGTCGTATTTCTTCGATCTGCGCGGGCCGTCGGTGACGGTCGACACGGCGTGTTCGTCGTCGCTGGTGGCGGTGCATCTGGCGTGTCAGAGTCTGCGGACGGGGGATTCGAATCTGGCGCTGGCGGCGGGGGTCAATCTGTTGTTGTCACCGGCGGTCACCCGCAGCTTCGATCAGGCCAACGCGATGTCGCCGACCGGGCGGTGTCACGCCTTTGATGCGGCCGCGGACGGGTTTGTGCGCGGCGAGGGTTGCGGTGTTGCAGTGCTCAAGCGGCTTAGTGATGCGCTGCGTGACGGGGACCGGGTGCTGGCGGTGGTGCGGGGTTCGGCGGTCAATCAGGACGGCCGGTCCAACGGGTTGATGGCCCCCAACCCGGCCGCGCAGATGGCGGTGTTGCGTGCCGCCTACGCCCATGCCGGCATCGAACCACGCGACGTCGACTACGTCGAGGCCCACGGAACCGGCACATTGCTTGGCGATCCCATCGAAGCCCGCGCGCTCGGGACGGTGCTGGGTCGTGGACGTCCGGAGACCTCGCCGCTGCTGATCGGCGCCGTCAAGTCCAATCTGGGTCATTTGGAGGCCGCGGCGGGAATTGCGGGGTTCTGCAAGGCGGTGCTGGCGGTGCAGCGGGGGCATATCCCGGCGAACGTGTGTTTTGAGAATCCCAATCCGCATATCCCGTTTGCGGATCTGCGGCTGAAAGTCGTTGCCGAGCCCACTGATTGGCCCTCGATGGGCCGCCCGAGGCGGGCGGGAGTGTCTTCGTTTGGATTCGGTGGCACCAATGCGCATGTGGTGCTGGAACAGGGGCCGGATCTGCCGCCGTCAACGGTGAATACGGGTCCGGCGGTGAGCACGCTGGTGGTCTCGGGCAAGACGCTCAAACGCGTGGCCTTGACGGCGGGGGTGCTGGCCGACTGGCTGGCCGGCGAGGGGGCCGATGTGGGGCTGGCTGATGTGGCCCACACCCTCAATCATCATCGCGCCCGGCAGGCGAAGTTCGCCACCGTTTGTGCCCGTGATCGCGACCAAGCCGTTGCCGGATTACGCGCCCTCGCGGCGGGCAGGTCAGCCGATGGGGTGGTGGCACCGCATCAGGGCGCGTGTCGGCCCGGGACGGTGTTTGTCTATTCGGGTCAGGGCTCGCAGTGGGCGGGGATGGGTCGGCAGTTGCTGGCCGATGAGCCCGCGTTCGCTGCGGCGGTCGCCGAATTGGAGCCGATTTTCGTTGAGACGGTCGGGTTTTCGCTCCGCCGGGTGCTGGAGGCTGACGAGCCTGTGATCGGGATTGCCCGCATTCAGCCGGTGCTGGTGGGCATGCAGTTGGCGCTGACCAAGCTGTGGCGCTCTTACGGGGTGGAACCCGATGCGGTGATCGGGCATTCGATGGGGGAGGTGACCGCTGCGGTGGTGGCCGGGGTACTGAGTCCCGCCGAGGGGCTGCAGGTGATCGCCACCCGGTCGCGGTTGATGTCGCGGCTGTCCGGGCAGGGTGCGATGGCATTGCTGGAGTTGGACCCCCGACGCGCCGAGGAGTTGATCGCCGACTATCCCGACCTGACGCTGGCGGTGTATGCCTCACCGCGTCAAACCGTGATCGCCGGACCCCCTGATCAGGTCGATGCGGTGATCGCGATCGTGGACGCCCAAGACCGGCTGGCGCGGCGCATCGAGGTCGACGTTGCCTCCCACCACCCCACCATCGACCCCATCCTGCCCGATCTGCGCACCGCCCTCGCCGACTTGACCCCGCATCCACCGACCATCCCGATCCTGACCACCACCTACGACGACACCGACACCGGCACAATCGTTTTCGGCGCCGACTATTGGGTCGCCAACCTGCGCAACCCCGTGCGGTTCAGCCACGCCATCGCCGCGGCCGGCGCCGACCACAGCACCTTCATCGAAGTCAGCCCCCACCCACTGCTCACCCACGCCATCACCGACAGCCTGGGACGCGTGCATCACCACAGCATCGGAACCCTGCAGCGCGACGCCCCAGACACCCTGACTTTCCACACCAACTTGAATGCCACGCACACCGTGCATTCACCACACACCGAACACCCACCCGAACCACATCCGGCCCTTCCCGCCACACCCTGGCACCACACACAGCACTGGATCAGCCACAAGAAGAAGGTGAACGGGGCCGGCGTTGCCCCGAGATCCGGAACTCTGCTCGGCGAGCACATCGCGGTCGCCACCGCACCGCCCGTACATCTGTGGCAGGCGCGGCTTGTCGCCGAGGCCAAACCATATCCGGGTGGCCATCGGATTCATGGGGTGGAAGTGGTTCCGATATCGGTGCTCTTGCAGACACTTTCGGCAGCGGCAGCCCAGTCTGGTGCATCGAAGTTGTGTGACATCCGGTTCGACCATCCAATCGTCATCGACCAGCCGCGGATGATCCAGGTGGTCGCCGACGAGCAATCCGTCACTGTCTCATCGCGTCCCGCGGCCGACGCCCCCGAGCACCGTTGGGTACGCCACGTCAGCGCCGGAATCGCTGACCGGACGACCGAGGATGAGGACAAAGACGCGGACACGAGCGGCGATCACGAAATGGTCGGCTACGACACTTCGTCGGTCGCCGAGCTCCAGCGGGCGTGGGGTATCGACGGCCAGCCGTTTCCTTGGTCGATCAGCTCGTGCCGCTCAGGACCCGGCCGTTTGGACGCTGATGTCAGCTTGCCGGAGGCGTCGACGGTCGGATTGCTCGACGCCGCCGTTCACCTCGCCCGCCTGGTGGACAGCTCTAACCCGCGGCTGATGGTTCCCGCCGCCGTCGGAAGCGTGTGGCTTGCAGACGGTCTGGCCGATGCACGCGGTTGCGTCGAGGTACGCCGGCGCGGCGGCAATGGCGATGAGCTCATCGTGGACATCGTCGTGAAGGCAGCCGACGGGAGGCCGTGCATCGACATCTGCTCACTTCGCTATGCAGATGTCGAGTCAGGTCCTGTACAGGCTGTTCCCCACGACGCCGACTCGCGCACATTAGCGCACGCGATCGAGTGGCAACCGTGGCGCGGGCATGCTGAACCGCAACAGCCGCCTGATTCCCGCTGCAACCTCGCGGTGCTCGGGCAGAGCGATGCTGCTCTGACTCTGCGCGCTCGGCTCGCCGACGCCGGTTACCCGGCGGCCGGCGTCGACGAGGCCCGATGTGTCGTCTACGTCGCCGAGCCCGGGCCTAAGCACCCGGGAGAGTCCGACATCGACTGCTCGGTCCGTCTGTCAGCCGAAGTGACCGATCTCGTTTGCCGGCTGGCCAAGCGTGATGACCGCCACCCGACCAGGCTGTGGATCATCACCCGCGGGGTAGGGGACGCCGTCTCGGACACGGCGTTGCGCGAGAGCTGTCTGTGGGGACTCGCCGGGGTCATCGGCGCCGAGCAGCCCCAGCTGTGGGGCGGCCTTGTGGATATCCCAGTCTGTGACGACATCGGTGATTGTGCATCGGCGCTGTCCACGCTGCTGCCGACGGCAGCCAAGTCCATCCTGATGCTGCGCGACGGCGAATTCCTCGCGCCCGCCTTGGTGCCGGTCTCCGGCCAACCGGAGCGAGGACCATTCCGGTGTCGTCCAGACGCGGCTTACCTCATCACCGGCGGCATGGGCGCACTCGGCCTGCTGATGGCCGCCTGGCTCGCGGACCGCGGTGCACGTCGTCTCGTCCTGGCTGGCCGTACTCCGTTGCCTCCCAGGCGCGACTGGGACAGCGACAGCGATGACACGGACGTGCGCCACAAGATCGCCGCGATCCGGGCGCTGGAGATGCGTGGCGTCTCTATTGATGCCGTGGCCCTCGACGTCGGATCGCGCGACGGGGTGCAGGCTCTGCTCGCCAGGCGGGACGGTGACGGGGCTCCGCCGATACGCGGTGTCATACACGCTGCCGGAGTCACGGAAAGTCAACTCCTCACTGAGATTGCAGATAGCCAGCTTCGGCGCACCATGTGGCCGAAAATCGCTGGTGCACAGGCGTTGCACGAGGCCTTCCCGCCAGCCACCCTCGACTTCTTCTTCCTGACTGCCTCGGCCGGGACGGTCTTCGGTATCCCGGGGCAGGGCGCCTACGCGGCGGCGAATGCGTATCTCGACTGTCTGGCCCGAGCGCGTCACCGACAAGGCTGCCACACCGTCAGTCTGGACTGGGCGGCCTGGCAGGGGCTCGGGTTCGGCTCTGACGCGCAAGTCGTCGTTCAAGAGCTTCAACGGCTGGGGTCGCGGCCGGTCACCCCGGAAGAAGCCTTCACCGCCTGGGAGTACGTGAACCGCTACGACGTGGCGCAAGCGGTCATGGCGCCCATGCCATCCGCTGAGGAAGGCGCGTCGGTCATATCCGATGCGCATCTAACCTCAACACCAATTCGTGCATGGTCAGAGATGTCGCCCGACGATCTGCACGCTGAACTGGAGAACGGGCTACGCGCCATCCTTGCCACCGAACTTCGAATGCCGGAGGCCGAAATCGAATTGGACCGGCCGTTCGCGGAGCTGGGCCTCAACTCGGTAATGGCGATGTCGATTCGACGAGAGGCCGAGCAGCTCGTCGGCATGGAGCTATCGGCGACGATGTTGTGGAACTACCCGACAGTCGCGTCGTGGGCTGAGTACCTCACCAAAAAGCTTTTGCCACAGAAAGATTCGGTGGACGACGTCGATGGTTCGCCCGACTCGTCGAGCAGTGTGTTGGATGTGTTGTTCGAGAGTGTGGAATCGGCTCCGGCCGGTAGTGAGAGCGGTATGTGATGAGAGTGTTGTGGTTGGACCAGGCGCCGAGCGCCGAACGGAAAGAGAGTCGTGATGCCGGTGATTGAGCCTTCCATTCCCGCTGTGCTCGCGGAGCGGGCGCGGCAGCAGCCGGATGACATTGCTTGGACGTTCATCGACTACGAGGTAGACCCGGCGGGGTTTGCCGAAAGCTTGACGTGGTCGCAGGTCCACCAGAGAGCGCGGGTCGTCGCTGATGAGTTGTCGCTGTGCGGCTCCGTTGGTGACCGGGCAGCGATTGTGGCTCCGCAGGGCCTCGACTACATCGTCGCGTTCTTCGGCGCGATGCAGGCTGGTTTCATCGCCGTCCCGCTTTCGGTGCCGCAATTCGGCACCCATGACGAGCGGGTGTCCGGGGCGTTGCGTGACTGCTCACCGGCCGCGATACTGACAACCTCTGCGGTCGTGGGCGACGTGATGCCTTATCGTCAGCCGCAGCCGGGCCAACGGGCGCCCCGAGTGATCGAGATCGATGCGCTGGATCTGGATTCGCCGCGGATGCTTGACGCGAGCGTGGGTCCTTATCCGTCGACGGCCTATCTGCAGTACACGTCGGGGTCGACTCGCCAGCCGACGGGTGTGCTGGTCTCGCACCGCAACGTGATCGCTAACTCGGACCAGATATTTTCGGACTACAACGGCGGGGTTGTACCGCAGAGCTCCACTATTGTCTCTTGGCTGCCCTTCTACCACGACATGGGATTGACACTCGGCGTTTTCTCGGCCCTGCTGGCTGAACGAGGACGTCGAGCAGTCGTGATGAGCCCGGTGTCGTTCTTGCACAAACCGGCCCGGTGGATGCAATTGCTGGCGACCAATAGCTGTTCGTGGTCGGCTGGGCCGAACTTCGCGTACGAATTAGCGGCGCGACGAACATCGGATGACGACATGGCCGGGCTGGACCTGAGTGATGTGCTAATCCTCATCAGCGGAAGTGAACGAATTCACGCCGCGACGATCCGGCGTTTCAACGAACGCTTCTCGCAGTTCAACCTGCCCAACACCGCGTTGCGCCCCTCCTACGGCCTGGCGGAGGCAACGCTTTATGTGATGTCGACGCCGGCAGGGCACACACCGGCGACGGTGCGTTTCGATTACGAGAAGTTGGCCGCCGGCTACGCGAAGCGGTGCGACGGCGAAGGGGGAACGGAGCTGGTCAACTACGGCCCACCACGGGCGTCGACGGTGCGCATAGTCGATCGGGAGACCCGGATGGAGAATCCCGAAGGCAAGGTGGGCGAGATCTGGGTGCACGGCGACAACGTGGCAAGTGGCTACTGGCGAAACCCGGAACTGTCGGAGCGAACGTTCGGCGCCAAGCTGGTCGATCCGTCGCCGGGCACGCCGCAGGAACGATGGCTGCGCACCGGGGATCTGGGTGTGGTGTCGCAAGGTGAGCTGTTCATCGTCGGGCGCATCAAGGACATGCTGATCGTGGATGGGCGTAACCACTATCCCGATGACATTGAAGCCACGATTCAGGAAATCACCGGTGGCCGCGCCGTTGCGATATCGATGCAAGATGATCTCACCGAGCAGCTCGTGGCCATCGTGGAGCTCAAGAACCGGGGCCGCTCCGACGAGGAGGTGCGGGATCGGCTTCGCACCGTGAAACGGAAAGTCGCCTCGGCGATCAAGAAGTCGCATGGCGTGCGGGTGGCCGATCTGGTGCTGGTGCCGCCGGGTTCGATTCCGATCACCACGAGCGGCAAGGTGCGGCGTTCGGCGTCCGCCGAGCGGTACCGACGTGACGAATTCAGCCGTCTGGATGTCGCGGTATGACGGCGGCTTTTGACGAGGTTGCTCTCCGCCGCTGGCTGGTCGACTATTTGGTCACGAATGTTGGCTGCAGTCCCGACGAAATCGACTTAGATGTCCCTTTGAACGACTTAGCGGTCGGGTCGAGTGACGCGGTCGTGCTCTGCGGTGAACTGTCCGAGCTGCTGGGCTGGCCGGTCTCACCCGTCGACTTCTGGCAGCAGCCGACGATCAACGCCCTGGCGCGGTTTCTGAGCGGGTCGGAACTCGAATCCGCAGCAGAGCCGATTGCGAGCCGCTATGGAGGGTCGCTGGACGAGCCGATCGCTGTTGTCGGGTTGGGATGCCGCCTTCCCGGCGAAATAGCCGGCCCAGAGTCGTTGTGGCGGTTCCTGTGTGAGGGCCGGTCATCGGTGGGGGAGGTGCCTCCGGAGCGGTGGGCGTTGTTCGATGACGGCTCACCCGAGGCGTCCGCGGCGCTGTCGGGTACCACCCGGTGGGGTTCGTTTTTGACCGACATCGACGCCTTTGATGCCGAGTTCTTCGAGATTTCGCCGCGCGAGGCGGTCAAGATGGACCCCCAGCAGCGGCTGTTGCTGGAAGTGGCCTACGAGGCGTTGGAGCACGCCGGCATTCCCGCCCAATCCTTGAGGCAGACACAGACCGGGGTGTTCGCCGGCGCCTGCCTGAGTGAGTACGGGTATCTGGCGTCGACCGATTTGGGTCAGGTCGATGCGTGGTCGGGTACCGGTGGTGCGCTGAGCATCATCGCGAACCGGGTGTCGTATTTCCTCGATCTGCGCGGGCCCTCGGTGACGGTCGACACGGCGTGTTCGTCGTCGTTGGTGGCCGTGCATCTGGCGTGTCAGAGTCTGCGCACGGGGGAGTCGAATCTGGCGCTGGCCGCGGGGGTCAATCTGCTGTTGTCACCGGCGGTCACCCGCAGCTTCGATCAGGCCAACGCCATGTCGCCGACAGGGCGGTGTCACACTTTCGACGCCAGTGCGGACGGTTTCGTGCGCGGCGAGGGTTGTGGTGTTGCAGTGCTCAAGCGGCTCAGTGATGCGCTGCGTGACGGGGATCGGGTGCTGGCGGTGGTGCGGGGTTCGGCGGTCAATCAGGACGGCCGGTCCAACGGGTTGATGGCCCCCAATCCGGCCGCGCAGATGGCGGTATTGCGTGCCGCCTACGCCAATGCCGGCGTCGCGCCGCGCGACGTCGACTACGTCGAGGCTCACGGAATCGGCACGTTGCTGGGCGATCCCATCGAAACCCGCGCGCTGGGGACGGTGCTGGGGCGTGGACGTCCGCAGACCTCGCCACTGTTGATCGGCGCGGTCAAGTCGAATCTGGGTAGTTTGGAGTCGGCTTCTGGAATCGCGGGGTTCTGCAAGGCGGTGCTGGCGGTGCAGCGCGGCCACATCCCGGCGAACCTACATTTCGAAAAACCCAATCCGCACATCCCATTTGACGATCTGCGGCTGAAAGTGGTTGCCGAACCGACCGATTGGCCCTCGACGAACCGCCCCCGGCGGGCGGGGGTGTCGTCGTTCGGGTTCGGCGGCACCAATGCGCATGTCGTGGTTGAGCAAGCCCCGCTTCCCGATCACGTTGCCCTGGAACCGGCGCCGGTGGTGAGCACGTTGGTGGTCTCGGGCAAGACGCCCGAACGCGTGGCCTTGACGGCGGGGGTGCTGGCCGACTGGCTGGCCGGCGACCGGCCTGATGTGGGGCTGGCTGATGTGGCCCACACCCTCAATCATCATCGCGCCCGCCACAAGCACTTCGCCACCGTGTGTGCCCGCGATCGCGACCAGGCGGTCGTCGGGCTACAGGCATTGGCGGCAGGCCAAACAACGGTGGGTGTTGTCGAGGCCCATCAGGGGCCGGTTGGGTCTGGCAGGGTGTTTGTGTATCCGGGTCAGGGCTCGCAGTGGGCTGGGATGGGCCGGCAGTTGTTGGCCGATGAACCGGCGTTCGCCGCCGCGGTCGCCCAAATAGAGCCGGTGTTCGTTGAGGAGGTTGGGTTTTCGCTGCAGCAGGTGCTCGCCAATGGCGAGCCGGTGAGCGGAGACTCGCGGGTGCAGCCGGTGTTGATGGGGGTGCAGTTGGCGCTCACTGAGTTGTGGCGCTCCTACGGCGTGGAACCCGATGCGGTGGTCGGGCATTCGATGGGCGAGGTTTCCGCGGCGGTGGTGGCCGGGGCGCTGACAGCCGCGGAGGGACTGCGGGTGATCGCCACCCGGTCGCGGTTGATGTCGCGGCTGGCCGGGCACGGCGCGATGGCGGAGCTGGAATTGGATGCGGCCGCCACCGAGGCGTTGATCGCCGACTACCCCGACGTCACCCTCGCGGTGTATGCCTCGCCGCACCAGACCATTATTGGCGGGCCGGCTGAGCAGGTTGACGCCGTAGTCAGCGCGGCGCAGCGCCAGGATCTTTGCGCGCAACGGATCAACATGGAGGTCGCCTCCAATACCGCACTGATGGATCCGATCCTGCCTGAGTTGGGTTCGGCGCTGGCGGATTTGACACCCCAGAGCCCGACGATTCCGTACATTTCCACCGTCGCCGACACCGCTGAGCCCGCACCGGTGCTTGACGCCGAGCATTGGGTGGCCAATGTGCGCCAGCCGGCGCGGTTCAGTCAAGCCATCGCGGTGGCAGCGCGAAACCACGGCACCTTGATCGAAATCAGCCCGCATTCCCTAGCCACCCACGCCATCGCTGACATCCTTGAGTCAGCGACGTTGACCGGGCGCGTCGTCGTGACCTCGGCGACGAACCGAGCAGAAGACCAAACCCTCTTTTTTCATTCACAACTCGCCGCGCTCGGTGTGACGGCGCCCGAGGGCAGCGCAGGTCGGCTGGTGGATATTCCGCCGACTCCGTGGCTGCATTCGAGGTACTGGATGGCGAATCGACCGGTCCGGGTCGGGTTGACCGGTGCTCACCCGTTGCTTGGGGTGCATGTTGAGATACCGTCGGGCCGTGATCATGTGTGGCGGGCGGAGGTGGACACCGAGCTGATCCCCTGGTTGGCGGATCATAAGGTGCATGGCCAGCCGGTGATGCCCGCGGCGGCTTTTGCTGAGATGGCGCTGGCTGCGGGTAGTGAGGCTCTCGGTTTGCCTGTGCAGGGTGTTGGGGTGAGTCGGCTCGAGGTTGAGCAGATGCTTGCCCTGGACGGGCGGACCGAGCTGACGA
>CAVQLB010000016.1:0-124736 GCA_963713225.1 uncultured Actinomycetota bacterium
CGTGTGCCGCAGATGACCCCTTCCGCGTGCGTTTGCTGCGGCGCAAGCTGCCGCAACTGACCTCCAGGGTTGCGTAACGGTTGCGTAAGGGAACTCGTCCCGGCGAGGTGCTGCACCCGTTGGCAGGTCGTTAACCACGGGTTTTACCGGGCCCCCAGCCGGAATCGAACCGACAGGGCGGATTTTAGATGGACAGGCATGGCTCTTTGCGCACTAACTGAGATGTGCACGATCTTTAACCTGTTAGTACCCGAAATGCTATCTAACCGGAGCGGCACTTGGCCGTACCCTGCGTCGTGTGCCAGACGTACTAAAGGCCAGTTGCAGTGCAAATTTGGGTTAGCCATCCGGCCCCGCTACCAGGCGGTTTCCTACGTCGGTTCGACGCTCGGAAAAAGGGCTTCCAAACTAGCTACGCGGGTTCGATTCCCGTCGCCCGCTCTGTATCGTCATCCGGCGCGCTTACCGGTCGAACCTACTTTCGACTCGTCAAGGCGAAACAGCTTCATATCGGTCAGCCGCTGCGGCAGCGCATCGATGTACTCGGCAGCGGCCTCCTGCAGTTCTGCCTCAGTCGTGAGTTGCCGGCCGTCGCGCGTGAACCCGATTAGTCCCCTCCTGACGGCGGAATACGCTTCGTCGACCAATGCGTCGCGGTCGCGTGTTCCGTCGAGCAAGGGCAGGACATGAAGCTCCACGGGCGACACCCAAACCGTTTCGTGCCAGCGGTTGAAAATGTGGTCTTGACGCTTGTCACGCGCAAATTCCGCCATGCGTCTAGTTGCATCATCGAGCTGCAGTGGCGACGTCGTCGGAGCGGGTGACAACGTATCGAGTCGAATTCGAGCCGCACCGCCGAGCAGCAGCAGCTCCAACAGATGATCGACTTGGGCCTCCTGGTCTGGAGCGGCCTGCACGCCGACCGCGTCTAGCCGCGCGTATACGGCATCCAGTAGCTCCTGCCGAGACAGAGTCCACGGCCAGCTGGCGTTGAGCGCGTCCAGCGCCGCCTTGACACCGGGATCCCGCGCTGTCAACCCGGGTGAGCCGTACTGCTGCGGCGAGTTATCTAGATTTGTCTCACCGTCCAAACGCGGTAGGGAGGTCGCGAAATGCAGACGGCCAAATCGCGTCCGATCAGGGTTGTAGCTGACTCGGCGTGCGCTGTCACCGTGCACAAGCAGAGTGTGTCGAAAAGTTCGGTTGGTGAAGAAGTCCAAATACTGCTCTACGAGCACCTGGCTGTGGCCGCATTCCTGCAGCAACGGTCCCGAGATCTTCTCGCCGTAGTTCTTGGCGAACATGGTGTGGATCGCCGAGTCGCCTAAGTAGGTCAGCCGATACGGTTCAGTGCGTCTTCCGAAATCTAGGAAATAGCAAGGTGAATTGAACGACTCCAAGTACTCGTGGTGTATGTAGAAGTCCCTCACGGTCTTGCTGATTTCCCTGTAGTCCGCCAAGGCCTTGGCGACGAAGCTGTCAGCCGGCGCCACCTGCTCGAAAAAGTCAATCATGCCGCGCGCGTAGCTAAGTCGCTCCTCCGGCGTTTTCCTGTCGCCGCCGCGCAACATCATGGCGTCGCGAACAATCTCTTTTGACTTCCAACCGGGATATACGTTGTAGCTGATGTAGGCCACTCCTCCAGGTGCCAGCAGCGAGTCGAAAGCTGACAGGATCGCCTCCTGCACATTTTCTGGCACCCAGCTGTAAACCCCGTGGCAGATAATGAAATCGAACGTGCCAAGCGCTGAACGGTCCATGGTCGCGATGTCACCCTGCAGAAGTTGCAGATTCGACAGGCCTAGCGCCTCAATGTGGCGGCGGCCTTGTTCGACCTGCACCGGTGACAGATCGATACCGACCACCTGTGCCTGAGGGTGCCATGCGGCGAACGGAATTACGTTGCCGCCGGCCGAACAGCCGATTTCCAGCACGCGCGCCGTCGATACATCGACTGGATCAAGACCAAACAAGTATGCGACCGACGCGAGGTGCCCCGGTGCACTCAGTGGAAACGCATGCGACTCATACGGCACCGCATCGTAGTCGGCGCGCAGTTGGTCAACTGCTTCGCTCAATTGCTTCTCCCCGTGACTGGGCCCGTAACTCTCGCCCTGTCCGTGCTAAGCACCGCGCTGACCAGCATATTTACTGTCCCCGATCCGATCGGACCGCCTTGGTGGGCGGTTTTCTGCGTTTTGGCGCATGTGGGATTCAGCTTGGCGTCAGCCAGGACAATGCTGGCCAAGTCATCGATGCAGCGTTGGAGTACGCCTGTCCTGGTCTGGTGGTCGGATCCGACGGTGTTGCGCGGCCCAGTCGCTGACTACAAGGGACGGGTCTTCCGTCGCGACGGGTACGACGTGAATGTGCCGGAAGTAGCGTTTCCCCCGGCTGCCCTTCCATTTTAGGACGACGTAGTTGGAATCGATGGCCGCGATCTTCCCGACCCGGCCAATGAACCGCCTGTTGCCGCCCACGATCCCCGCCCACCCGCCCAACCGCAGTTCGGTCGATTCGGAGTGGGGCGCGGCCTCCGTCGTCTGCGCCGCCGCTGACCCCGTGGTCGGGTCAGGATTCACAGACCGGACTCTCGTTCTACGTGCCAGCCAGGCCCACAGCGCGGTAAGCCCGCCGTAGAAGGGGAGCATTTGCACCACTGTTGTCCAGTCGGTGTCGGTGTTGCTGAACACGACCGGCGCGACGAGCAGCAGCGGCGCGCCGCAGATCACCGCGAGGACGACGAACAGGCAGTATGCCACCGACGAACGCCGTCGGCGCGGCACGGGCCGGGCTGCGCTCCGGCGCGCCACCACGACACACAGCGCCGTCCACGCACCGCCCCACAGCGTCCCGACCAGCACGACCGGCAGTGGATCAATCTTCTCGCCTAGGAAGGCGGGGAAAAAGCAGGCGATGTCGAAAGCGAGTGTCAGGCCCGCTGAGATCACCGCGAGAACTGTGAACAGGTAGTACTCCACTGACCGCCGTCGGCGCGGCAGGGGCTTCTCGGCAGGCGCATCGGCCTCGGCGGGCCAGTCCACGGGCCGGTCAGTTCCGCTGGTAGCCCAGGTCGTAGGAGTACTCCCCGCCAGCGGAAGTGGGGCCGAAGCGGTGGGCGCATTCGGAATAGCCAAGCTGGTTGGTGATATCTGGTCAGCGAACGCACGCGCAAAGTCGGAGCAGCTCGCGAACCGCTGATCGGGATTTTTCGCCAGCGCCGCAGCAAGCACCGGATCGAGAGCGGCCAGCTCGGGACGGGTGTCGGCCAGCACCGGTGGTGCGGCGTTGAGGTGACGGCTAATCGCGACCGCCGGATTCGAATGCGGAAACAACTGCAATCCAGTCAGCAGGTGGTAGGCGGTGGCTGCCAGGGCGTACTGATCGGCACGACCGTCGATCTCTTCACCCATCAACTGCTCGGGTGCAGCATATGCCACCGTCCCAACGCTCATATTCGTCCTGGTGAGTCCACTGATGTCGTCGACGCTGCGCGCAATGCCGAAGTCGGTCAGCAGGATTCGCTGTTCGCCGTCGTCATCGACATGGGTGAGCATGATGTTCGCCGGTTTCACGTCGCGATGCAGCAAGCCCTGCCTGTGGGCGTAGTCGAGCGCACTTGCAACAGCGGTGATGATCGACACGACCACGTCGACTGGCATTCCAGCGGGATAGCGGTGGGCGAGCAGGCGGCCCGCGTCTTGACCGTCGACAAAGTCCATCGAAAGCCAGAGCTGGCCATTGTATTCGCCCCGGTCATGCACGCCGACGATGTGGGGGTGATAGAGCGTTGATGCCAGATCCGCTTCACGGTTGAACCTGGTGCGGTACTCGGGATCAGCCGACAGGTCCGCTGAAAGTATCTTCAGCGCGTTTCGGCGTGGCAGGCGCGGGTGCTGGATCAGATAGACCTCGCCCATCCCTCCCGAGCCGAGTCGGCGCACGATTCTGAAATCGGCGAAAATCGCACCGTCATTTAACGGCGTGAGCGCATTTAGCGTCATGAGCGGGGTGTCCTATCAGTCAAAAGCGTTTTCGGCTGCGCCGTGGGCGCGGCGAACCGCAGCAGGGTTGGGCAGGGGATCGGTCGGGTGCTGGCTGCTAGCCCTGTTTGGGCCAGTCGCCGTGGCGGGTCTAGGCCGTCCCAGGCGTCCCAGCTCTCGGGGCGTCTGTCGCGGGGCGCGTTGATACGGCGTCGCAGCTCCAGCAGCAGCTCCTCGGTGGAGGCGCGGGAGGGGGCTTCGGTGGAGACGTGGGAGAGCGGCGCAGGGGTCGGCCGACGCAGTTCGGTCACGGTTTCTTGGGGTTCGCCCCCGGCCAGGATGGTGTCGATGCTGCCCGGTGCCCAACCCAGCTTGTTCTCGAGCATGGCGTAGCTGCCGGGACTGGCCTTACGCACGCCGTGCTCGATGTCGGAGAGCGTGCGCACGGTGAACGGCAGGCTGTTGGCCAGGTCGGTGCGGGTGCGGTAGCCCAGCGCGACACGCCGACTCACCACGTGGTGGCCGAGCCGTTCGAGGGTGTGTCGGTCCATGGATCGATCATGACGCACCGGGGCGGAAATGTCGAGCTGCTATAGCCGTTCCTTTCCACTTGCGGTACTGATAGCGGAAAGTATTTGCTGGGGACTCGACCAACTCAGCTCTGACCTCGGTGATCGTGTCCAAGATGCAGTACCTTGACCTTCTCCACGGGGGAGAAGATCCACCTCCAAACTGGGTACCAGTGACTCAACTGTGACGTACATTACCCGGAATCTGTTACCAGATTGTTGACATTATTGCCGGTAACTTCCTACTGTTGCAGGCACACGGACGACAGAAGGCAGGGCTTGGCATGTTGAAACGATTGCTGCTGATTGGGGCCGTCGCGGTCGAGCAGAACGCCACCTACGTTCCGCCAGCACTTCGGGCCGCGAAGCCGAAGCACGCAGCATCCAGGAGCCACACGGCTAAGCGGGTTGCGGGCGGCGCGGTCGTCAGTGCGGCGCTCGCCACCGGGTTCGCGGGCCTCGGTTCGCTCACCGGGCTCAACACCGGAATTGCGCAGGCCGCGTGCGCACCGGATGATTTTCTCTGCCAGGCCACAGAGGGCGGGGCCGAGCTGTTTGGTGGCGGCGACGGCTCGCTGTTCGGCGCTGGTGTCGGTGCTACGGCTAACGCCTTCGGAACCTTCGACGCCCTCGACCCACTGAATTTGGTCGGCCCGGGCGGCTCGCTCATCGGCAACGGCGCGGACGGCGACCCAGGCTGCACCACCGGTAGCGCCTCATGCAATGGCCAGAACGGCGGACTCTTGTTCGGCAATGGCGGCAGGGCTTACAACGGCGGCACCGGTGGCAACGCCGGATTGATCGGCAATGGCGGCGCCGGCGGCGACGTCCTCGTCGCCAATAACGACCCGACCGATGAACTCGACCCGACGAAGCCGCTAGGTACAACCACGGGGCGAGCTGGTGGTGCAGGTGGCAACGGCGGTGCGCTGATCGGGTGGGGCGGTGCCGGTGGCAGCGGCCAGAACGTCACCACTTTGACGAATAACGCGGTCGGCGGTGCGGGCGGCGCAGGTGGCAAGAGCGGGATCTTCGGCGGAGGCGGGGCGGGCGGCCAAGGCGGTACTGCCTTGGTCAAAGGCAGCAGCGTTCCGGTCAGCGTTCCAGGTACCTCGGTGCCATTCGACTCGACGCCAAAGAACGAAACAGTCTTCCTTTTCTATAACAAACAGACCGTGACGGTCGGGTCCACCACGTCGAACTTTGTTGGCACGCGCGCCGGCTCTGCGACCGGCGGGGAAGGCGGCGACGGCGGGGCCAGCGGACTCGTCGGCTCGGGTGGCCCCGGCGGTCTGGGCGGCGACGGAACGACGGTGTCGTCCTACGATCTCGGGAAGGGCGGTGGAGGCGGCGACGGCGGAGCCGGCGGCAGCCTCTTCGGTAGCGGCGGCGCGGCTGGCGGAGGCGGCGACGGCGTCAACAACGGATCCGACCAGACCCCCACAGTCACCGTGGTCGGCACAAAGACAGAGACCTACACGTACAGAAGCAACGGAGACCTAGTTGGCTCTCGCGTCGGAAAGGCCGGGTGCTCAGCAACTAGCTTCTGCGGTAGAGCTGACACTGCTGCGCTCAACACCATCGGCGGCACGAACCCTGTTGTCACAAACCTAACCTCCCCACCTCCCGGCGTGCCGACCCTGACGGCTGGCCCTGCCGAAGGCGGCGAAGGTGGAACCGGTGGCAAGGCTGGCCTCGTCGGTAGCGGCGGCCTTGGTGGCTTCGGCGGTGATGCGACGACGAACCCCTTGGCCAAGAATCTGCAGGCTGTTGCGACCGGCGGCGACGCGGGTGATGGCGGCGCTGGCGGACAGGTCGCAGGCAACGGCGGTGGCGGCGGTAGGGGTGGAACCGGGAATGCGTTCCTGACGGCCTTCGGCGGTGACGGCGGCTGGGGTGGTAACACAGGGCTTTTCGGCTTCGGTGGCACGGGCGGCGAAGGTGGCACCGGTAACGCCACGGGGATTGGACCCACCACGTTCTCTCTAAACATTGCGGATGCCCTTGGTGACCTTGTGGATCTTCCGATCTCGGGCGCTATCTCCATTCCAGTCACCGGAGGTGTCGGAACGGGAACGGGCGGAGCAGGTGGAGGCGGCGGCTCGGGTGCCCTCTTCGGCGGCACTGGCGGTGGCGGCGGTACCGGCAACGGCACAAAATCCGGAAACGGCGGCGATGGCGGCGTCGGCGGCTTTGGCGCCCTGTTCGGCGGTAGGGGTGGTTCCGGCGGGACCGGAAATGGCACCGGGATCGGGGAGGCTACTGATGCTCCCGTCACGGCCACCATTGACATCCTCGGCGTCCCGGTCCAGGTGCCGATCGGCACCTTCACCGGAACGGTGCCCACAGGTACGGGCACCGGTGGACAGGGCGCATCCGGTGGAGGGGGAATCTTCGGCGGTGGCGGCGGTGATGGCGGCGCCGGCAACGGCACGCTGAAAGGTCTCGGTGGCCTCGGCGGCCCTGGTGGCACCGGACCGAGCACACTGTTCGGAGGGCGAGGCGGTGACGGCGGTGACGCAACGGGCACCGGAGTCATCACCGGCGAACTTCCGCTGATCGGGGATCTGTTCGGCGACGCCGGGTTGCCCATCGGTAGCGCGCAGGCTGGCGACGGCGGGATCGGTGGCGCCGGAACAATTTTGGGCGGTCGCGGCGGTAATGGCGGTACGAGAACCTACAACAGTGTCCTCGACGGCCTCGCGGCGCTCACTGGCGCGATTGGCGGCAACCCGACTGGGGATGCCAAGGGTGGCAATGGTGGAGCGGGCATCATCGGCGGTGGTGGCGGCACAGGCGGAAAGGGCATCTGGACCGTTGGCAGTATCCTCGGGGATCTCATCGGCGACAGCGGTGGTATTGATCTGGGTGGGCTGCCAATTGACATCGACCCCGCGAACTTCACCGTTGAAACGGGCGGCCCCGGCGGTAATGGCGGTCCCGGCCAACTCATCGGTGGTGCCGGTGGTTGGGGCGGCAGCGCAGGATCGCTGGGATCGAGCTTCCCCTTCCTACCCAACGCAGTCATTGCCGCGGGCGGACCGGGCGGAACAGGCGGCACGGGTCTGTTCGGTGGCCTCGGCGGCGGCGGCGGTAACGCCCTTGGCCTGTTGCTTTCCAACGGCGGCAAAGCCGGTGACGGCGGTACAGGCAGCCTATTCGGCGGCTTCGGCGGCTTCGGCGGATGGGCGGAAGCCCTCGGCTTGGCCACCGGCGGTGCAGGCGGCAACGGTGCTGACGGCGGTTTCACCGGCGGCTGGGGTGGTCCGGGCGGATCGGCGTTCGGTGCGCTTTCAGCGACTGGAGGGAATGGCGGAGGCGCTGGTGACGGCAGCCTATTTGGCGGTGCCGGCGGCCCTGGCGGTTGGGCGTTCTCGCTTCTTAACGCGGTCGGTGGTGCGGGTGGCCCTGGTGGCAGCGGTCAGTTCGGGGGCCCGGGCGGATTTGGCGGCGGCGGAGTCGGTGCCGTTTCGGGAACCGGTGGTCCCGGTGGCCCCGGTGGAGTCGGTGACACGTTCGACGGCTTCGACGGCTTCAAGGGACCTTCGATTTCGCTCATCCCTGCCGGCTTGCTGCCTTCGGATTTGGGGCTTCCCTCCTTGACTCAAAACTCGAGCCCCGGTCTCCTACGTGCGAGCAATGAGCCTGCAAATGCCGACAGCGGTAACAACGCGAGTATCGCCGGCGGTGGCAACGCTCCCGTGCTTGTCACCGGCGGCACGGGTTCGAACACCGGAACCGGCGGCAACAACAAGCCGGGCGGCAATCTCCAGAACGTGATCAAGAACAATCCGATCAGTAAAACGATCAATAACACGCTTGATCACATCAGGGACAGCCTGCACAAGAACACCACCAGCAGTGGCTCCGGCACGGGTGGCGCTAGTGGCGACACCGAAGGTGCGAGCACCAGCACCCCATAACACGAGATAGTCCACTGAGCGTGGTCGGCCCGTTACTGGTCGGCCACGCTCAGTGCTTTCTGCACCGCTGCCTAATCGCAACCCAACCGCAACCGACTCTCGGCCTCTGACGGCCGGCCTTTGCAGCCTGCCCTCATACCATCGACGTTCCAGGCCCCGCATAGGCCGTCGTCGTCAGGAGGCTCGTGAACGCGCCATCGCGAGTCACTGTCAACGGCTCCTGCTCCCCCGACTTCGAACGTGTCCGCGGCGCTTTCCAATCAAACTTCCGCGACCGCAACGAGATCGGCGCCGCCGTCGCCGTCTGGGTCGACGGCGAACTCGCCGTCAACCTCTGGGGCGGCTCGGCCGACGCCGCCGGCAGACGGCCCTGGCAAGACGACACCCTCGCCAGCATCTTCTCCGCCTCAAAAGCGTTGACTAGCACCTGCATTCACCTGCTCGCCGATCGCGGCGAGCTCGACCTGCACTCCCCCGTCGCCGAATACTGGCCCGAATTCGCCCAAGCCGGAAAGCAAGACATCACCGTCGCCATGGTGATGGGCCATCGCTCCGGAGTCATCGGGCCCCAAACCCGCCTCACGCCAACCGAAACCCTCGACTGGGACGCCGTCTGCGCGCAACTCGCCAAAGCCAAACCGTGGTGGGAGCCCGGCACCGCGCAGGGCTATCACATGGTCACCTTCGGCTTCATCCTCGGCGAAATCGCCCGCCGCGTCACCGGCCGCACACTCGGGCAGTATCTGCGTACCGAAATCGCTGAGCCACTTGGCATCGACGTGCACATCGGACTGCCCGCCGCCGAACATCACCGCTGCGCCGAGATGGTCAACAAGCCCCACATCCGCGACGTCCTCGCCGACGGCGGCGCCCCGGGCTACCCCACACGCCTCACCGACCACCCGATGGCGGCATTCTCGATCGCGATCGGCTTCATACCCGACGACGAACTGGGCTCCGACGACATCACCGCCTGGCGGTCTGGCCGAGTTCCCGTCCACCAACGCCCACGTCACCGCCCTCGGCCTGGCCACCTTCTACAACGCGCTTGCCCAGGGCAAAGTCCTCAGCTACGAACACATGGAGAAGTGCCGCATCTCGCAGGGCGGCTTCGACACCGACCTCGTGCTCGGTCAGCGCGTCGCCGACCACGGCTGGGGGCTGGGCTACATGCTCAACCAGCGCGGCGTGAACGGTCCCAACAAGCGGACCTTCGGCCACGGCGGCTCCGGCGGCTCCTTCGGATTCGTCGACCTCGAACACCGCATCGGCTACGCGTACGTGATGAACAAGTTCGACGCGACCAAGTGCAACGCCGACCCGCGCAGCGTGGCCCTCTCCAACGAGATCTACTCCGCTCTTGGCGTAATCAGCGATTAGTTCGCAACCCCAAAACAGCGTTTTCCTGTGAGTACGCTGGTCGCATGGACGGCTTCTTGCTGGTGCTCATCATTGTCGTTGTCGGCTTGATCGGCCTGATGGTCTGGCGTGCATCGAGTAGTTCGGCCAACCGGTCGGCGGCCTCCCTGGCCGACGCGAAGGCCGACGCCCGCAGAACCATCGACCGCCTCGGCGGCCAGGTGATCAACCTGACCGGCACCGACGACGCGTCGAAGCAGGCCCTCGCCGACGCGTCGGAGCGGTTCAACGCGGCCGGCTCGCAGATCGAGCAGGCGACCACGGCCAAACAGGCGCTGCTCGCCAAGGAAAGCGCCATGGAGGGGCTGTACTACGTGCGAGCTGCCCGCACCGCGATGGGCATGGACCCCGGACCCGAGCTGGAGTCGCTGTCCGGCCAGAAGTCGGCGGGCACGGTCACCGAGGATCGGCGCGTCAACTTCGAAGGCCGCGAGATCGAGGCGTCGCCGAACCCGACGGAGCGCACGCCGAACTACTACCCCGGCGGTCGCGTCGCCGGCCGTCCCGTTCCCGCGGGCTGGTACTCCGAGCCGTGGTGGAAGCCCGCCCTCGTCGCCGGCGCATGGGGTCTGGGCTCGGTGCTGCTCTTTGATGCCATGTTCTCCGGCATGCACGGCGTGGACTACGGCGCCCAAGGCTTCGAAAGTGGTTACGGCGACGGCTATTCCGACGGCTTCGACGCCGGACAGGACGCCGGAGGTGACGCAGGCGGCTACGACGGCGGCGGCGACGGTGGCGGCTGGGGCGGCGACAGCTGGGGCGGTGGCGACGGCGGCGACTGGGGTGGCGGCGATTTCGGCGGCGGAGACTTCGGCGGGTTTTAGAACCGGCTCTCCAACCGCGCTGACACACCGGCCTCCTGAAGGTCGAGCCGTTCCAGCATCGCGCGTGCCGCTTCGTCCTCGATCTGGCCCGAGTCGCGTTCCTCGATCAATGCCGCCCGCTGTGCCGCCAACACGTCGCGGTACAGCGCCGAGAACACCTCGGAGCGCTTCGTGTGCGCCTCGGGGTCGGGCATCTCGTCGGCGTCCTGCGAGTGCCGTGCGATCGTCGTGCGGATCTCGGCGAGCACGCGTGGGTCCATCCCCTCCGGCGGGTTCGCCCGAAACTCCGCCAGCACTTCGTCGGCGGCGTCGTGCACCACGCGTTCGGCCTTGAGTTCCTCCTCACGGTCGGCGGCATGGTCATCGCTGAACCTCGACAGGTGCAGCCGCCCGATCAGCAGCGGCAGCGTCCAGCCCTGGATCAGCAGGGTGCCGACGCTGACCACGAACGCGATCGCCTGAATCGTCGCGCGCTCGGGAAAGGGCTCGCCGGAGACTGTCGTCACGGGGATCGCCGCGGCCGCGGCCAGAGTCACCACGCCGCGCATCGCGGTCCACGACACCACGACGTTCTCCTGCCAGCTCAACGTCCGGCGGTCGATCCGCGAACGCCACTTGCCCGGCGGGCCCGCCCGTCGCCGCGTACCCAGCGCCCCTCGGCCACCAGCAGCAGGGACCGGCACGCTGAACCGGCTCTCCACGTGTGACGACAGCTTGCTTCGGCCGAACATTGCGAACACCGACAGCGGCCGGATCACCAGGACGATCAGCAGCACGATCACCGAGGCGACGGCGACCTGCGTCAGCGAATCATTGGACTCGCGCAGATCCTCCAGCACGAACCGCAGATGTAATCCGATGTAGGCGAACACAAATGCTTCAAGTAGCACGTCGACCGAGTTCCACACGTACCGTTCCTGCAGCCGCGTCTGGTATCCGGCGTCCAGGGTGCCGTTGCCGACCACGAAGCCGGCGACCACCACCGCCAGCACACCCGAGCCGTGTATTTCCTCGGCGCAGATGAACGCCGCGAACGGCACCACCAGCCCCTGCACCGTCTCCAACCCGGGATTGGCCAGTCGTCGTCGGATCCACAACGTCACGTAGCCGAGCGCAGCACCCACCGCGGGCCCGACGATGGCGCTGTATCCGAAGAGCAGGAACGGGTTTTCGATGAAGGTGTGGGTGCCGGCGACCTGCGCCACGGCTATGGAGAACAGTGTCAACGCCGCGGCGTCGTTGATGAGGCTCTCGCCGGTGAGGATGGCCATCACGCGTTTTGGCAGTCCGAGTTTGCGACCCACCGCGACGGCGGTGACGGCGTCGGGCGGGGCCACGATGGCGCCGAGCACCAGCGCGGTGCCGAACGTCAACGGCACCACCACCAGCCAGGACGACACCAGAGCGACGGCGAACGCGGTGACCACGACGAGGCCGACGCCGAGGCCGAGGATCGGCCGGATGTTGCGCAGGAAGGTCGGGAACGAGAAGTCCAGCGCCGCCGAATACAACAGCGGCGGCAAGACCAGCGAGAGCAGGATGTGCGAATCCAGTTCGGGCGCCTCGAACCCCGGCAGGAACGACGCCGCGATGCCGATGACAACGATGATCAGGGCGGGTTCCAGACCGCGCCGATGCGCGACTGCGGTGACCACGATGGCGCCGACGACGACCAGGATGAGTTCCACCCGCCGATTCTCGCGTCAAACCGTCGTGGGTGCTGCCTTTACCTCTGGCAATTCGGGCACCAGAACAGGTTGCGCGCTTCCAGCACCGCGGTGCGCACCGTCGTCCCGCAGACCCGGCACGGATCGCCAGCGCGGCGGTAGACGTAGGTGCGGGGGCGGCCCTGCCGGTACGACGGCAGGCCGATGTCGTGTTCGCGCTCGACGACGATGATCTTGCCGCGCCGCAACCCGACCTTCATCAGCTCGACGAGATCGGTCCACATCGCGTCGAACTCGTCGGCGCAGATGTCCACACCCGGCCGGTACGGGTCGATGCGGTGACGGAACAGTAATTCGTTGCGATAGACGTTGCCGACCCCGGCGATCACCGTCTGATCCATCAGCAGTGCACCGATCGGCCTGCGGGACTTGGTGATTCGTGCCCACGCCAGCCCGCCGTCGGCGTCTCGGCGCAACGGATCCGGGCCGAGCCTCGCGATCACGTCGGCGACTTCCGGCTCGGCGATCACCTCGCACACCGTCGGCCCGCGCAGATCGGTGCCGAAATCAGTGCCGACCATTCGCATCCGCACCTGCCCCACCGGCAGCGGCATCGGCGGCTCGACCTCGCTGAAGGTGCCGTAAAGGCCGAGGTGCACGTGCACGACGCGGCCGCCCTCGTAGTGGTGGAACAGATGCTTGCCCCACGCGCTCGCTTTCTTCAGCACCCTGCCGTTGACGGCGGCGGCCCCTTCGACGAAGCGGCCCTGGGGGCTGGACACGATAACGGGCGAACGCCCGAACTTGCGCTGATGCAGCCGCGCCAACCGGTGCAGCGTGTGGCCCTCAGGCACGTCGACCGATCAAGATTTGTCGGGCGCGCTCGGCACGGTCGGCGGGACGTGAGTCTCTTCGTACTTCTTCAAGATGTCGATACGACGTTGGTGCCGTGGCGCTTTCGACCACTCCGCTTCCAGGAAGGCGTCGACGATTTCCAACGCCTCGGGCACGGTGTGCATGCGGCCGCCGATGCCGATCAGCTGGGCGTTGTTGTGCTGACGCGCCAGCGTCGCGGTCTCCACGCTCCACGCCAACGCGCAGCGGGCTCCGGGGACCTTGTTCGCCGCGATCTGCTCGCCGTTGCCCGAGCCGCCGAGCACGATGCCGAGGCTCTCGTTGTCGCCGACGGTCTTCAGCGCGGCGGCGATGCAGAACGCCGGATAGTCGTCCTCGGCGTCGTAGGTGTAGGCGCCGCAGTCGATGGGCTGGTGCCCGTTCTTCTCCAGATGAGCGATGATCTCTTGCTTGAGTTCGAAGCCCGCGTGGTCAGAGCCCAGGTAGACGCGCATGCCGGTCATTCTGGCAGAGCATCCTTGCCGCGCGATGGACAGCCCTGAGTGCAATCTCGCCCGTAGGACTCAGTCGAACGTCGGCGCCTCGGTGCGGCTGCGCTTGAGCTCCCAGAAGTGCGGGTACGACGCGAACGTCACCGACGCGTCCCACAGCTTGCCGGCCTCCTCGCCGCGCGGGATCTTCGACAGCACCGGCCCGAAGAACGCGACGCCGTTGACGTGAATCGTCGGGGTGCCGACGTCGTCGCCGACGGGGTCCATGCCCTCGTGGTGGCTCTTGCGCAGCGCCTCGTCGTACTTGTCGCTGGTCGGCGGCCTCCGCCAGCTCGGCTGGCAGGCCCACCTCCTCGAGAGACTCCTTGATGACTTTCTCAAATCCCGGGTCGAAGTCTCGATAGCCCTCGTTGTGGATGCGCGTGCCCATCGCGGTGTACAGCGGCGCGAGGATCTCCGGCCCCTTGGCCTGCTCGGCGGCGATGGCCACCCGTACCGGCTTCCACGCCTGCTTCAGGCCTTCGCGGTACTGCTCCGGCAGGTCTTCCTTGTTCTCGTTGAGCACCGCGAGGCTCATCACGTGGAAGTTGACCTCGATATCGCGGACCTTCTCGACCTCGAGAATCCATCGCGACGTGATCCAGCACCAGGGGCACAGCGGATCGAACCAGAAATCGGCGACGGACTTCTTGGGCATGAGGTGGTCCTTTCGATCGTGTCGGTGAACAAAGCTCTTATCGCGCAACCACGCGCCGCGCGCAACTGTTCCAAACCTTTATCAAGCCGTGTTGTCAATGTGACCCGGGTCAACCACTGTTACACGAGTGAAACGATTTCATCGAGCTGGCACGGTGGCCGCCACGGCCACCATGGTCGCGGC
The DNA here is from genome assembly GCA_963713225.1 of uncultured Actinomycetota bacterium. Lineage (GTDB taxonomy): Bacteria > Actinomycetota > Actinomycetes > Mycobacteriales > Mycobacteriaceae > Mycobacterium. Next base: position 14,612 of record CAVQLB010000016.1, read on the forward strand.
GGGCATCGCCCTGGCCGCACCTGCCCCCGCCGACCCCAACCCCGACAGCGATGCCTTCCTATCCGCGCTGACCCGCAACGGCATCGGCTTCGCGGGCGACAACCCCGACCTCACCGCGCAGTTGGGCGAGCAGGTGTGCCCCATGTTGATCGAACCGGGCAAGTCGTTCGCCGAGGTCGCGACGACCGTCGCCGACAACGGGATCAATCCCGGCATGGCGGCGTTCTTCACCGGTATCGCGATTTCGATGTACTGCCCGCAGATGATGGGGTCGATCGGCAATGGCACCTTCCTCAACATGCTGCAGGACAATCAGGGTTTGTCCGGAATGCTCTACGACAATCAGGGTTTGTCCGGCCTGGCAGGACTGCCCCGCATCCCCGGACAGTAGCCAAACCCCTCTGGCCCGCGCCGTCGCGAGCACGGCCACTAGGTTGGATGTGTGGCCCTTCCCAATCTGACCCGCGACCAGGCCGTCGAACGCGCTGCGCTCGTGACCGTCGACCGCTACCGCGTCGACCTCGACCTCACCGATGGCGCCGGTACGCCCAGCGAAAAGACCTTCCGCTCCGTGTCGACCGTGCAGTTCGAGGCACTCGCCGGTGCCAACACCTATATCGATCTCGCCGCCGACACCGTCAACAGCGCCACCCTCAACGGGATCGAGCTCGACGTCTCCGGCTACGACGAGTCCACCGGCATCCCCCTGCCTCGTCTGCAGGAGCGCAACGTGCTCGTCGTCGACGCCGTGTGCCGCTACTCCAACACAGGCGAGGGCCTGCACCGGTTCGTCGACCCCGTCGACAGCGAGGTCTACCTCTACTCGCAATTCGAAACCGCCGACGCCAAAAGAATGTTCGCGTGTTTCGACCAGCCTGACCTGAAGGCGTCGTTCGACGTAACCGTGACCGCGCCCGCGCACTGGCAGGTCATCTCCAACGGCGCACCGGCCGTCGTCGACACCCACGGCGAGGCCAAGAAGCACACGTTCGCAACCACGCCGAGGATGAGCACCTACCTCGTAGCGCTGATCGCCGGGCCCTACGCCCGGTGGGATGACGCCTACACCGACGAGCACGGCGAGATTCCGCTCGGCCTGTTCTGCCGCAGCTCGCTCGCCGAGTTCATGGACGCCGACCGGCTGTTCACCGAAACCAAACAGGGCTTCGGCTTCTACCACCGCAACTTCGGCGAGCCGTACGCATTCGGCAAGTACGACCAGCTGTTCGTGCCGGAATTCAACGCCGGCGCGATGGAAAATGCCGGCGCCGTAACGTTTTTGGAGGACTACGTCTTCCGCAGCAAGGTCACCCGCGCGTCCTACGAGCGTCGCGCGGAAACCGTGCTGCACGAGATGGCGCACATGTGGTTCGGCGACCTGGTGACCATGAAGTGGTGGGACGACCTGTGGCTCAACGAGTCGTTCGCCACGTTCGCCTCGGTGCTGTGCCAGAGCGAAGCCACCGAATACACCGAGGCGTGGACGACGTTCGCCAACGCCGAGAAGTCGTGGGCCTACCGGCAGGATCAACTGCCGTCGACGCACCCGGTGGCCGCCGACATCCCCGACCTGCACGCCGTCGAGGTCAACTTCGACGGCATCACCTACGCCAAGGGCGCCAGCGTGCTCAAGCAGTTGGTGGCCTATGTCGGGCTCGAGGCGTTCCTGGCCGGGCTGCGGGACTACTTCCGCGACCACGCATTCGACAACGCCACCTTCGGTGACCTGCTCGGCGCGCTGGAGAAGGCGTCGGGCCGCGACCTGTCGGACTGGGGTCAGCAGTGGCTGAAGACGACGGGCCTCAACACTCTGCGCGCCGACTTCGACGTCGACGCCGACGGCGGCTTCAGCCGCTTCGCCGTCAGCCAGAGCGGCGCACAACCCGGTGCAGGCGAGACCCGCGTGCACCGGTTGGCGGTCGGGATCTACGACGACGACGGCTCCGGCAAGCTGGTGCGGGTGCACCGCGAGGAGCTCGACATCGAGGGCGAGCTCACCGAAGTGCCTGCGCTACAAGGTGTTTCCCGTGGCAAGCTGATCGTGGTCAACGACGACGACCTGACCTATTGCTCGCTGCGGCTCGACCCGGAGTCGCTGGAGACGGTGCTGACCCGCATCGCCGACATCGCCGAACCGCTCCCCCGCACGCTGGCGTGGTCGGCGGCGTGGGAGATGACCCGCGATGCCGAGCTGAAGGCCCGCGACTTCGTCGCGCTCGTCGCGGCGGGGGTCGGCGCCGAAACCGAGGTCGGCGTGGCGCAGCGATTGCTGCTGCAGGCGCAGACCGCGCTGCGCTCCTACGCCGATCCGGACTGGGCATGCTCGGACGGCTGGCCGCTATTCGCCGACCGGCTGCTGGAGCTGGCCCGCGCCGCCGAGCCGGGCTCGGACCACCAGCTGGCCTACGTCAACGCGCTGTGCACGTCGGTGCTGGCGTTGCGCCACGTCGCCGTGTTGGCCGCGCTGCTCGATACCGACCCGGCCGGGCACGGGCTGACCGGGCTGACCGTCGACACCGACCTGCGGTGGCGCATCGTCACCGCATTGGCCGCCGCGGGTGACATCGACAACGACAGTGAGGCAACGCCGTTCATCGACGCCGAGGCCGAGCGTGATCCGACCGCGGCGGGTAAGCGCAACGCGGCCCGGGCGGCGGCCGCGCGACCGCAGCCTGCGGTGAAGAACACCGCCTGGCAGCTGGTCATCGAGGACGACACGCTGCCCAACATCGTCGGGCGGGCGGTTATCGACGGCTTCACGCAGCCCGGTCAGCAGGCGCTGCTGCAGCCCTTCACGGCGAAGTACTTCGCCGCCATCCCCGGGGTGTGGGAGCGACGGTCCAGCGAGGTCGCGCAGACGGTCGTCGTCGGCCTCTACCCGTCGTGGGACATCAGCCAGGACGCACTGGACGCCGCCGACAGGTTCCTGGAGGGCGAACTGCCGCCGTCGCTGCACCGGCTGGTACTCGAAGGCCGCGCAGGCGTCGAACGTGCGCTACGGGCCCGAGCCTTCGACGTGAGCTAGGCGGGAGAGACGCCGGCGCTCATCACCTTGATGGCGCTGACGAGGCCGCCGATCAGATTGTCGTAATTGAACGACGCCGCAGCCGCTTTCACGCCCAGCGGAGCGGACTCCTCGATGCCACGGCCCCGCACGTCGGAGCCGTAGACCACCTCGATGGCCTTCTGGTCCGGCGACACCGCCAGCAGCACTGCATTGTTGGGCGTCGGGACCTTCGCAAGGATGTCGCGGGCGCCCGCGGCGGTGTCAGCGCCGAGATCGCCGACGTACACCGCGAAGCGGGCGTTCGCCGCGCGCGATCCGTACTTCAACGCGTCGTCGAGCCGCACCAGATCCTTGACCGCGAACGGATAGGTGACCGAGGTGTCTCCCGGCTCGGTGACTCCGGAGATCCGGCCGCTGGTGGTGACGACGAATCCGGGGGGCAGCTCCAGCTCGGCGGATTGACGAGTCGCGACTTCACCACTTACCACTGGCGCCGCCTCCTATGGTCAACGGGTGCGCATGGCCGTGTGCAGCGGGCTCATCGGCCGCCCACAGGATCGGTTCATGCGTCCACGGGTCGGACATCTTGTAGCTCTCTGGGTGCGGGCCCTTGCGGTTCTTGCCGACGCCCCAGATGAGCGCGGCCAGGATGAACGTGATTAACAACGGCACGCCGATGAGTAGCGAATGCGTAAGTGCGGTGCTCACGAGCAAACCGTATCGCAGCAGGCGGCTAGGCCGCGCCCTCACCCAGATATCGCATCCAGGCGGGGTCGAGTTCCTTGACCGTCGACAGCAGTCGCCAGTGCTGCCCCTTGGGTCGGGTCGGCGTCGAGCGCAGCGACCAGCCGAGCTCGGCCAGCAGCCGGTCGGCCTTGCGGTGGTTGCACGTCGAGCATGCGGCCACGCAGTTCTCCCAGGTGTGGTCGCCGCCGCGGCTGCGGGGCACCACATGGTCGACGGTGTCGGCCTTGCTGCCGCAGTACGCGCAGCGGAACCGGTCGCGGTGCATGAGCGCCGCCCTGGTCATCGGGATGCGGGCCCGGTAGGGCACCCGCACGTAGGACCGCAGCCGGATCACCGACGGCACCACGATCGTCCGGGTGGCCGAGTGGATCACCGGCCCCGACGGGTCGTCGTGCACGACGTCAGCCTTGCCGCACATCAGCATGACCACCGCGCGGCGCATCGGCAGGGCTGTCAGCGGCTCAAACGTGGAGTTCAGGAGTAACACACGGCGACGGCCCCAGATCGAGCCGTCGCGGGAGGCGCTGGAAGGGAGGGTGTCGACGCTGTGCAGGAGCATCGGGGTGCGCGCTGCCCCGGATAAGCCCGCCGCGGCCCCGGTTTGCCGGTGGCCGCGGCCCTTGTTGCGATGCGCCATTGGTCCTCCGACGGACAGTCCACCATGGATCGCGACAAATCGCATAACAAATTCGCACGTGTCCGCAGGTCACCCGAATGAATTTCCCGTGACGTCACCGGCCCGTAGCGGACTGGCAGCGGCAGGGAACAATGGGTGGCGTGACAGAGCCGCAGCGGTCGTTCTATGACGAAGTAGGTGGCCACGACACGTTCAATGCCATCGTGTCGCGGTTCTACGCGCTGGTCCGCGAGGACGAGATCCTGCGTCCGCTGTACCCGGAGGACGAGCTCGACGCCGCCGAGGTGCGGTTGCGGATGTTCCTCGAGCAGTACTGGGGCGGCCCGCGCACCTACTCCGACCAGCGCGGCCACCCTCGGCTGCGGATGCGCCACAACCCGTTCAAGATCGGCTACATCGAGCGCGACGCGTGGTTGCGCTGCATGCACACCGCGGTCGCGTCGATCGACTCCGACACCCTCGACGACGAGCACCGCAAGCAGCTGCTGGACTACCTGGAGATGGCCGCCCACTCGATGGTGAACTCGCCCTTCTAGGGTCGACTCGAAGGAGACTGGTGACCGACGCCAATGGCAAGCCCTGGTGGTCGCACGCCGCGTTCTATCAGGTCTATCCCCGCTCGTTCTGCGACAGGAGCGGCGACGGCGTCGGCGACCTCGACGGTGTGACCGCGAGGCTGGACTACCTCGAGACGCTGGGCATCGACGCGATCTGGCTGAACCCGGTGATGGTGTCGCCGATGGCCGATCACGGGTACGACGTGTCCGATCCGCGCGACGTCGACCCGCTGTTCGGCGGGATGGAGGCGCTGGACCGGCTGGTCGAGGCCGCCCACGCCCGAGGCATCAAGGTGACGATGGACCTGGTGCCCAATCACACCAGCTCGGCGCATCCGTGGTTTCAGGCCGCGCTGGCTTCGGGCCCCAACACCGAGGCGCGCGAGCGCTACATCTTCCGCGACGGCACCGGGCCCGGCGGGCTGCATCCGCCGAACAACTGGGTGTCGATCTTCGGCGGCCCTGCGTGGACGCGGGTCACCGAACCGGACGGGAATCCCGGGCAGTACTACCTGCACCTCTTCGACGCCGAACAGCCCGACCTCAACTGGGAGAGCCGCGAGGTCTACGACGATCTGGAGAAGACGCTGCGGTTCTGGCTGGAACGCGGGGTCGACGGTTTCCGCATCGACGTCGCGCACGGCATGTCCAAGCCGCCCGGGCTGCCGGACATGGAGGTTGTCGGGGCCGAGGTGCTGCTCGCCGACATGGACGACGACCCGCGGTTCAACCACGACGGCGTCCACGACATCCATCGCTACATCCGCACCGTGCTCGACGACTACCCGCACGCCGTTGCCATCGGCGAGGTGTGGGTGTACGACAACGAACAGTTCTCCCGGTATCTACGCTCCGACGAGCTGCACCTTGGCTTCAATTTCCGGCTGCTGCGGGCGAAATACGACGCGGACGACATCCGTGGCGCGATCGAGAACTCATTGGCCGCCGCCGCAATCGAGCACGCGACGCCGACGTGGACGCTGTCCAACCACGACGTCGACCGCGATGTCACCCGTTACGGCGGCGGCAGCGTCGGTCTGGCCCGCGCATGGGCGATGGCGCTGGTGATGTTGGCGTTGCCGGGCGCGGTCTTCATCTACAACGGCGAGGAACTCGGGCTCGCGAATGTGGAGCTACCCGACGAGGCGTTGCGCGACCCGGTATGGGAACGGTCGGGGCACACGCGACGTGGGCGGGACGGCTCGCGGGTGCCGGTGCCGTGGGAAGGCGAGGTTCCCCCGTTCGGCTTCTCCGACAATGCCGATACGTGGCTGCCGCTGCCGCCCGAGTGGTCGTCGCTCACGGTCGAGAAGCAGCTCCAAGACCCGGATTCGACGTTGTCCTTCTACCGTGAGGCGCTGCGATTGCGCAGCGGCCGAAGCGAATTCGACGGCTCCGCGATCGAATGGCTGGACGCACCGGACGACACGCTGGTCTTTCGGGTCGCCGGCGGCGGCCTGGTGTGCGCGTTGAACGCTGGCGATAAGCCCGTAGCACTGCCGGTCGGTGAAGTGCTGCTGGCCAGCGGCGAGCTCATCGAAGGCAAGCTGCCGCCGAACGCCGCCGCCTGGCTGGTCTAGTTCCCCCGCGAGCAGAAAAGTTAGCGCAGGACCAGTGAGGGATCGCCGCGACGGCGGTACACCGAGCCGAACCGAGCGTCGATCCGCAGCCATGCGGGCAGCGCACGGACGCGCACGATCTCGTCGGCGGCCACCGTCTCGGGATCCAGGCCGATGCCCTGGCTCGCGGCCGCCGACGACTGCGGTAGGAAACCCATTGCAGTCAAGGCGAATACGCAGCGCATCGGAATATCGACGTCGCCATGCTCGGAGCTGACGGCGAGTACTTCCTGGTCCAGCAGCGATACGGGTGGACCGTGAGAGCTGCCGTGCTCCTTCGCGAGTGCGACGCCACGCTGAGCCAGCTCCAGCACGACCCGCGCGGGCACGTCGTCGATATGCGCGAAACCCGTGTCGGGTGGCAGCGCGCCGCGCCATGCGGAGTCCATCGGAAACCCAGGGTCGACATGACCGCTGCGGTCCATCGCGACCAATCCCCGACCGAGCGCGTCGGCGCCTGCACTCAGGTCGGTCGGGCGCAGCCGCCCCGCCACCACCCGACTGGCCAGCACGTCGAAACCGGTCGTCACCCACGCCGCCACCAACCCACCCGGCCGCTCGCGTAACCGGATCACCGCGGCATCGTCCAGCCGCATAGCTCGTTCCACGAACGTGGCGAGATCCTCGCGGTGGGTGGCGTCTTCCAGCCAGATCCCCCGCTCGGGACTGCTCATCGCAGCCAGCGCTGCAAGTACTCTTGCTGCTCTGGCGAAAGTCGTTGCAGCCGCTGCTCTTTGATGTGCACGGTGGCCAACTGTGTCTCGGCGATGACGGCCGGCTTGGAGTCTGCGGGTTTGTTCACCGACCGCACCTCGTAGCCGATCGTGAAGTCGACGGCGCGCACCCGCTTCGACCACATCGTCACCTGCAGCGGTGAGTCCCTCAGCCGCAGTTGGCCCTTGTAGAGGATCTTGACCTCGTGAATCAGTAGGCCGATCTCGTCGATGACATCTTCAAACGGCTCGCGCAGGAAAGGGATACGAGCCTCTTCGAGGATGGTGACCATGGTGGCGTGGTTGACGTGCTGATACATGTCGATGTCCGACCAGCGCACATGCACCGGCGCTGTAAAACCCGTCACCCAGACCCCGTTCCACTCGTGCGTGTCATGCTGCGGATCTGGCGCGCCGCCACCGACAACGTCGCGAGGTCACGTTGGTCGGACTGATAAATCTCGTCCAGCGTACGTCGTGCCCGCTGCACGCGGGAGCCGTTGATCAGCTCCCACTCCTCGATCTTCTCCTCGCCGCGCTCCTCGGGCTCACCCACGGCGAGCACGTCGAAGCACAGCGAACGCAGCGAACCGTAGATGTCGTCACGAATAGCCAACCGCGCCAACGAATGCCAGCGGTCGTCGCGCGGCAGCCCGGACACCGCGGTCAGCAACCCATCGGTGCCGAGGAATTCCATCAGCGCGAAATACGTGTCGGCCACTTCCGCCGCGTCGCGGTCGACGATGTCGGCGATGTCGATGATGTCGAGCAGGCTGTACTGGTACAGCCCCGACGCGACGATGTAGGCAAGGTCTTCGGGCACACCGTGCGAGGTGAACTGCCCGACTTCCTTCTCGACGATGGCGCGATCGTCGCCACGTAGCCACTCCCTCATCCGCGGCGTCAGGTCGGCCACCTTCTTTGCGAACCGGTTGATCTCGGCGCCGACGGCCAGCGGCTGCGGTCGGTAGTTGAGCAGCCAGCGGCCCGCACGGTCGATCTGCCTGCGCAGATCAAGGGTCAACCGGTCCGACACGTTGACCGGCAGGCCGATGGAGCGAATCCAGCGCCATACCTCCTCGACACGGAAGATCGCGTCGGTGGCGACGTAGGACCGCACCGCGTCCACCGGCCCGACGCCCACGTCCTCCATCACCCGGTACACGTACGAGATGCCCGCGGTGTCGACCAGATCGTTGACCAGCATCGTGGTGATGATTTCGCGGCGCAGCTGGTGTGACCGGATCTCGCTGCCGAACTCCTCGCGCAGCCGGGTCGGGAAATAGCGCGGCAGCCGGGCGGCGAAGACCTCCTGATCGGGCAGGTCGCCAGCCAGCACGTGGTCCTTGAGGTCGAGCTTGACGTGCGCCATTAGCGTCGCGAGTTCCGGTGAGGTAAGCCCGATTCCAGCCTCAGTACGCCTGCGGATTTCCTTCTCGGACGGCAGCGCTTCGAGTTCTCTGTTCATCCCACGCTCAGCCACGAGACCCTTGATCTGCCGTGCGTGCACGGACAGCAGGCTGGCAGCGTTGGCCCGACTGGTGCCCATCAGATCGTTCTGGTCCTTGTTGTCGACGAGCACCAGCTCACCCACTTCGTCGGTCATCGACAGAAGAAGGTTCGTGCGGTCTTCTGCCCGCACCTTTCCGGTGCTCACCAGCGCATCGATCAGGATCTTGATGTTGACCTCGTGGTCGGAGCAGTCCACGCCGGCGGAGTTGTCGAGGGCATCGGTGTTGATCCGACCGCCTGCGAGGTCGAATTCGACACGGCCCAGGGAGGTCACGCCGAGGTTTCCGCCTTCGCCGACTACCTTGGCGCGCACCTGGTTTCCGTTCACCCGAATCATGTCGTTGGCGCGATCGCCGACATCGGCATCGGGCTCGGTCTCGGCCTTGATGTAGGTGCCGATGCCGCCGTTGAACAGCAGATCGACCGGCGCCTTCAGGATTCTGCGCAGCAGTTCCGGCGGAGGCAGCTCATCGACGTCGTCTTCGATTCCGAGGGCGGTGCGAACCTGCGGTGTGATCGGGATCGACTTCTGCTCGCGGCTGTAGACCCCGCCGCCCTCGCTGATCAACGACTTGTCGTAGTCGTCCCACGTCGACCGCGGCAGCTCGAACATGCGCTTGCGTTCGTCCCAGGACCTCGCCGCGTCGGGGTTCGGGTCGAGGAACACGTGCATATGGTTGAACGCGGCCACCAGCCGAATGTGTTGGGACAGCAGCATTCCGTTGCCGAACACGTCACCACTCATGTCGCCGACGCCGACGACGGTGAAGTCCTCGGACTGGGTGTCCACGCCCATTTCGCGGAAATGCCGTTTGACGCTTTCCCATGTGCCCTTCGCGGTGATGCCCATCTCCTTGTGGTCGTAGCCCACCGAGCCGCCGGAGGCGAACGCGTCGCCGAGCCAGAACCCGTAGGACTTCGCGACCTCGTTGGCGATGTCGGAGAACGTCGCCGTGCCCTTGTCGGCGGCCACCACGAGATAGGCGTCATCACCGTCGCGGCGCACCACATCGGGCGGGGTGAGGACCTTGCCGGTGGTCTGGTCGACGTTGTCGGTGAGGTCGAGAAGACCGGAGATGAACAGCTTGTAGCAGGCAATGCCCTCGGTGCGCTGGGCGTCCCGGTCGGCCGCCGCGTCGCCGGTGAACTGCGGAGGCTGCTTGACGACGAACCCGCCTTTGGCGCCGACGGGCACGATGACGGCGTTCTTCACCGCCTGCGCCTTGACCAGGCCGAGGATCTCGGTGCGGAAGTCCTCTTTGCGATCCGACCATCTCAGCCCGCCGCGCGCGACGAAGCCGAACCGCAGGTGCACACCCTCGACGCGGGGCGAGTACACGAAGATCTCGAACATCGGCCGCGGCAGGGGGAGCTCGTCGATCAGCTGAGAGTTCAGCTTGACCGAGAGCACATTCTGCGCGCGGGCCGAATCCTCGCGGCCGACAAAGTAGTTGGTCCGCAGCGTCGCTTGGATCATCGACGCGAAGCCCCGCAAGACGCGGTCGGTGTCCAAACTCGTCATCGCGTCGATATCGGCGGCCACCGATGCGGCGGCGGCCTGTGCGGCCTTCCGGTCGGGATCGGCGGCCGGGTCAAACAAGGCTTCGAACAGCTCGACCAACGACCGCGAAGTGCCCGGGTTTCCGTTGAGAACGGCCTCGATGTGGGCCTGGCTGTACGGGAAACCTGCCTGCCGCAGGTATTTCGCATATGTGCGCAGGATGACGACCTGCTGCCACGTCAGACCCGCGCGCAGCACCAGCTCGTTGAACCGGTCGATCTCCGCTCGGCCGTGCCAGATCGCGGTGACGGCATCGGCGAACCGCACCGCGGTCGCGTCGCGTTCGGGTCCCTCGGCCTCCTCGGGGATGTCGCTGAGTACCGAGATCTTGAACTGGTAGATCCACACCGGCAGTCCATCGGGGCGGGTCACGGTGAACGGCCGCTCTTCGAGCACGATCACGCCCATGGACTGGAGCATCGGCAGCAATTGGCTGAGCGACGCCGACCGGCCGCCGAGATACCACGTCAGCTGCGCGGCGTTGTCGGGGCCTTCGTCAGGCCGATCCGAGAACACCAGCTTGACCGAATTGTCCTGCAGCTCTTCGATGATCGCGATGTCGTTGATCGCGTCGTCGGGTGCGACGGCCTGCTTGTAGTCCTCGTTGAATGCGTTCGAGTAGTGCTCGGCCTTGGTCTGGTCGATCGATCCGGTCTTCACCGCGCCGAGCAGCCTGTCGCCCCAGGTTCGCGCCGCCTCGGTCAGCAGGTCCTGGATGCGCGCCTCGTTCTCCAGGGAGACGTCGACGTCCTGAGGGCGTGACCCGTCGGGCAGCCGTACCGTGAAATGCACCGTCGCCCAGGGTGATTCGCTGACCCGGGCGGCGTATTCGATGCTTTCGCCGCCCAGCTCGCGGACCAGGATGTCCTGGATCGCCAACCGGACGGCCGTGGTGTAGCGGTCACGCGGCAGATACACCAGGCAGGAGACGAAGTGCGCGAGCTGATCGGCGCGCAGGAACAACAACGTCCGGCGCCGCGAACCCAGGTCGACCACTGCCATCGCCATGTCCAGCAATTCCCGCGAGCTGAGCGCGAACAGCTCCGAGCGGGGAATGGTCTGGATGATGTCGAGCAGGAGTTGGGCCGGATGGCTGGGATCACGCTGGGCCAGCGTGATCGCCTCGCCGACGCGTCGCGAAATCAGCGGAATGTCCATCACGTTCGCGTTCATGGCGGCGACGGTGAACAGGCCGACGAAGCGGTGCTCGACCGCCTGATGCCCGGGGTGCTCGCGGACCACCACGATGTAGGGGTAGGCGCCATAGCGCAGGAAGCTGGGAATCGTGGCCTGCGCCAGCACCAGCAGGTCGTCGCTGTCGGTGAGCTGCGGGAGAATCTCCTGTCGCAGCCGGAGCACGCCGAGGCGACTCGTCGGGTCGACCGATGACTGCCCGTCGCTCACCGGGCACCGCTGATACCCCAACAGCACGAAGTTCCCGTCGGCGAGCCAGCGCAGCAGCGCTGCGACGTCCTTGCGGTCCGGACTCGGGAACCGGCCCTCCGGATCGTTGTCGAGTTCGTTGGCCAGACCGAGCAGCGTCCCGGTCAACGCGCGCGAGTCGATCGCGACCTGGCGGGCGTCGGCGAGCACACGGGGCAGGAGGCGCCGGACCTCCGCCAGCGCCCCGGGATCGACCGAGCTCCCCAGCTGTATATGGATCCACGCCTCGTCGACGCTCTCCTGGGAGTTGCCGGCTTCCATACGCGGGCTGGATGTCGAGCAGGTCCCCGTTCTGGGTGCGCCGCACCCGCAGCACGGGGTTCATGATCGCCTTGTAAGCCACCCCGAGCCGGTGCAGCAGCACGGTCACGGAGTCCATCAGCATCGACGCGTAGTCGGTGACGATTTGCAGCGCAGGACCGAATCCGCCCGGGTCGTCGGCCGGGTAGTACTCGACGAGGGTCTCCCCGACCTTTCGGTGCCTGCCGAGCTTGTAGTGGGCGGCCAGCAGGGGCGGTGACATCAGGTTGCCCGCTGCCGACATGTCCACGGGGCCGGTGGCCGCGTCGACGGTGGGCGCGTCGCCGTGCGGACCGTGATAGGTCGCGATGTAGGCCCTGGCGAGCTTGTCGAGGGTCGCGGGAGCGACCGTGAGTTGGGTCGGTCCCTCGATACCCCCCGCCCCCGGATTGACCGTCATGCCGCTCGCTCCTGACTCACAGCTGCTTACCGTCGTTGGTCCGCAGCTGCGACATTAGTCGCGTGTGAGCCGGCGGTGGGTCACCCTGTGCGGACGAGCCGCGTCGGCTCCGAGACGCTCCACTTTGTTCTCTTCGTATGCCGCGAAATTGCCCTCGAACCAGAACCACTTGGCTTCGTTGTCGTCGTCGCCCTCCCACGCCAGGATGTGCGTGCAGGTGCGGTCCAGGAACCAGCGGTCGTGGGATATCACCACCGCACAGCCGGGGAAGTTCTCCAGCGCGTTCTCCAGCGAGCTGAGGGTCTCCACGTCGAGGTCGTTGGTCGGCTCGTCGAGCAGGATCAGGTTGCCGCCCTCTTTCAGGGTGAGCGCCAGATTGAGCCGGTTGCGCTCACCGCCGGACAGCACTCCCGCGGGTTTCTGCTGGTCAGGACCCTTGAACCCGAAGGCCGACACGTACGCCCGGGACGGGATCTCGTTCTGGCCGACTTCGATGTAGTCGAGCCCGTCGGAGACCACCTGCCAAACGTTCTTCTTGGGGTCGATGCCCGCCCGGCTCTGGTCGACGTAGCTCAGCTTGACGGTCTCACCGACCTTGACGATGCCGCTGTCGGGCTGCTCGAGGCCGACGATGGTCTTGAACAGGGTGGTCTTGCCGACACCGTTGGGCCCGATGACGCCGACGATGCCGTTGCGCGGCAGCGTGAAGGACAGGTCCTTGATCAGCGGTCGACCGTCGAAACCCTTGTCCAGGTGCTCTACCTCGACCACGAGGCTGCCCAACCGAGGGCCGGTCGGGATCTGGATCTCTTCGAAGTCGAGCTTGCGGGTCTTCTCCGCCTCGGTGGCCATCTCCTCGTAGCGCTGCAGTCGCGCCTTGCTCTTGGCCTGGCGGGCCTTGGCCCCCGACCGCACCCAGGCCAGCTCGTCCTGCAGCCGCTTCTGCAGCTTCGCGTCCTTGCGGCCCTGCACCGCGACGCGCGCGGCCTTCTTCTCCAGGTACGTGGAGTAGTTCCCCTCGTACGGGAAGGCCCGTCCGCGGTCGAGCTCGAGGATCCACTCGGCGACGTTGTCCAGGAAGTAGCGGTCGTGGGTGACGGCCAGGATCGCGCCCTTGTACTCGGCGAGGTGCTGCTCGAGCCACAGCACGCTCTCGGCGTCGAGGTGGTTGGTCGGCTCGTCGAGCAGCAGCAGGTCGGGTTTCGACAGCAGCAGCTTGCACAGTGCGACGCGGCGGCGCTCGCCACCGGACAGGTGGGTCACCGGCTCGTCGGGCGGCGGGCAGCGCAACGCATCCATCGCCTGCTCGAGCTGCGAGTCGATGTCCCAGGCGTCGGCGGCGTCCAGTTGCTCCTGGAGATGGCCCATCTCCTCCATCAGCTCGTCGGTGTAGTCGGTGGCCATCAGCTCGGCGACCTCGTTGTACCGGTTGAGCTTGGCCTTGATCGCGACGCCGTCCTCGACGTTCTCGCGCACCGTCTTGGTCTCGTCGAGCTGAGGCTCCTGCTGCAGGATCCCGACGGTGGCGCCGGGCTGTATGAACGCGTCGCCGTTGTTGGGCTGGTCGAGGCCGGCCATGATCCGCAGGACGCTCGACTTGCCCGCACCGTTCGGACCGACCACGCCGATCTTCGCGCCGGGCAGGAAGTTCAAGGTGACGTCGTCAAGGATCACCTTGTCGCCGTGTGCCTTGCGGACCTTCCGCATCGTGTAGATGAAATCGGCCATGCGTGTTGTAGTGCCTCTCTGGTATCGGTATTGCTCGCGGACCATCCTAGGGGTGGACGCTGGCCGTCCCCGACCGCACCGTCAGCAGCTCGGCCCCTCAGGCCGAGATCGGTAACGCATTCCCGCCGACGGTCTCGTCGGACCCGGCCGCCTCGGCCTCACCCTCGGATTCGTCGTTCTTGGTCTCGGCGGCATCGTCGCTGTTCGCGCCCGTGGATTTAGGCCGTTCGACTGTTGCGATGCTGCGCGCCAGGTCTGGTCCCACCGCGGTGGCCCGTACTTCCACCGACGAACGGCGGTTGCCGTCACGGTCCTCGTACTCGCTGGTGTACAGATACCCAACAACGATGACCGGGTCACCCTTCCCGAGCGAGGCGCCGACGCCCTTGACGAGCTTGTTGCCCCAGCAGTTGACCGACACGTACAGCGAGTTGCCGGGTTCCCAGTTGCCCTCGGCGGTGCGCCGCCGCGAATTGCTGGCCACCCGGAACTTGTAGACCTCTTGATCGCCGACGCGGCGCCGGATCGGGTCCGTGATGATGGTGCCGACTACGTGGAACGGTGTCTCGAACATTGCTCTTCCTTCGATTCGATTGCATCTGACCGCACCATTGACCCGCCCGGCACAGACGCCCGAGCAGATACGCGGCCGTCGGCGGTGCCAACCTGTGGACGAATCGCGGACTGTGGATGGTCGCCGTAGGTTGACTGCCATGACAGATCACCTCGAATTGGTGGTGTTCGGAGCGCACCTGCGTGACGGACCGCTGTCTCACCAACTCACGGACCTCGGTGCGCAATGGGCCGGCGAGATCAAAACGGCGCCGCGCTACCGGATGTCAGTGCTGCCGACGGTGCCACCCAAGCCTGCGGTCACACGCATGCCCGAGGGCGCCGAAGGCGCCTCGCTGATGGGCCACCGGTGGCTGCTCTCCCCCGCCGCGCTGGGTCTGTTCCTGGCCGCGTTGCCCGCGCCCATGCAGCTCGGCAAGGTCGAATTCGACGACGGCACTTGGCGAACCGGATTCGGCTGCGACGGGTCGGCGGCCACCGGCAAAGACATCAGCTCGTTCGGGAGTTGGCCCGCGGCGATCGCGGCGGGCGCGGTCTAGTTCGCGAAACGGAGAGCTACGCGCGTCCCGCTTGGCGAGTTCGGCCAACATGGCGTTGTAGGCGGCCAGATCGGCGTCGTCGTCGCGGTCGGCCGCGCGGTCGAGCCTCGTGGCGGTGCGGCGGTCGCTGCGCGTCCATTGCACAAGCAGCGCGATCATCACCACAACCAGTGGTATTTCCCCTGCGGACCAGGCGATTCCACCGCCCAGCTTCTGGTCGCCGAGCAGATCGGTGTGCCAGTAGAGCTGCAGCGACTTGTAGAAGCTCTCCCCCAGCACGGTGTCGCTGCTCATCAGCACCACGCCGAAGAACGCGTGCAGCGGAAGCGACGCGAACACCATCCCCACCTTGCCGAGCGGCGGTATCGGACGCGGCGTGGGGTCGATGCCGATGACCACCCAGTAGAAGAGGTATCCGGTGACCAGGAAATGCAGGTTCATCGCCAGATGCGCCGCGTGGGTGCCGACGGCCGCGTCGAAGATCCCGCCGAAGTACAGCCCGTAGAAGCCGGCGACGAACAACACCGTCGCAACGATCGGGTTGGTGAAGAACCGCGACACCCGCGAGTGCAGCGCCAGCAGCAGCCATTCGCGGGGTCCCGGCGGCTCGCCCTTTCCCGCGGCCGGCAGCGCCCGCAGCGCCAGCGTCACGGGAGCGCCCAGCACCAGCAGAATCGGCGTGAGCATCGACAGCAGCATGTGTGCCGCCATGTGCATGCTGAACATCGCCGCCATGTACCGACCGACACCCGACGACGTCGCGAACAGCAGCACCAGGCAGCCGAGCAGCCAGGCCACGATCCGGCCGGTCGGCCACTTGTCGCCGCGCTTCCGCAGCCGTCGTACGCCGGCCAGATACAGCAGTGCCATGACGATCGCCGCGGTCCCGAAGACGAGGTCGAACCGCCAGTCGAACAGGACGCGGGCCACTGTAGGCGGGCCTGCGAAGTCGTAGCCGATCTCGATCGCGGGGATGGACGGGTTGAAGACCGGTGGCGGCGGTGGCGGAGTCCGGCTCAGCGCGACGGCCACGCCGAACGTCAGCCCGAAGACCACCGCCTCGGTCAGCGCCAGCCTGATCAGCGGGCCACGCGCATCCGGGTCGGCTTGCAGCGCCGCGACGCCGCTGCGCCGCTGACGCCAGCCGATGACGCCGAGCGTGCAGAGCGCGACGGCCTTGGCGATGATCAACAGGCCGTAACCGTCGTCGAACAAGTCGCCCGGTCGGATTCGCACCAAGGCGTTGACGATGCCGCTGAGCGCCATCGCGACGAAGCACCACAGGGCCACCGCGGAGAACCGACGCGAAGCCAGGTCGGCGTGCCCGCCTCCCCGCAACGCATGAACGAGAAGCGCCAGCAGGCCGCCGGCCCACACCGCTGCGGCGATCAGGTGGATGAGCAGGCTGTTGGTGGCCAGGTCATGCGAGCCGCCAGACGACGAATGCCCGGTGAGCGCAAGCGGAATCAGCGTGATCAGCGAGCCGGCGAACAGCAGGGGCGTCAGCGACCACCGCAGCACCGGAATGCTCACGACGGTCACGATCGCCGCCAGAAACGCCGTCCACCGCCACGCCCCTGCGGTTTCGACCAGGCCGGCCACCGACCAGATGTCCGACGGGCTGAGCCGCGCCGTCAACGGCTGGCCCGTGACGTCGGAAACGGTCAGCGGCACCAGCAGCGCCGCGCACACCGTCCATATCCCCGACGCCACCGTGCCGATACGCAGTGCCCGGTACCCGTCGGCGTCGAGCACGCCCGTCGACTGGGGCGGCACGAGGAACGCCGCGAACATGAACGACCCGACGGCCACCACGCCCGCGATCTCCCCCGCTGCCCTGAAAAACGGCAGGCCGTAGGTGGTGATCGGGCCCGGATCGGGCAGTCCCGTTGCGGTCAACGCATCGGCCAGCGTCAACGCGCCGAGGCCCGCCGCGGTCACGCCTGCCAGCAGCGCAACCCCGTACAGCACCGGCCACACCGCGCGACTGCGCACGCTGGCCGCCACCGTGGTCATGTATCCAGCGTATTGGCTGCCGCCCAGCGGGCTACGCGGACTCGTCGCGCAGGCGGCGTCGCTCGATCTCGCGGAGATAGAACTGCTCGCGGGAGATCTGCTCGACCTTGTCCATGTCGCGCAGGACATCGCGAAGTTCGTCGCGGAACGCGGTCCGCCGCTCGACCAGATCCGCGGCCGGCTCGAGCAGGTGCTGGTCGGCCGCCACCTGACGGGCGGTCGCGAACAGTAGCGCCGACGCCGCCTCGGTGCTGCGCACCCGGTTCTGCGCGACGTACTGGTTGCCGACCCCCAGCGCCTTCTTCGTCAGCTCCTTCTCGTCGATCTCGGCGGGCGCGTCGCGCAGCACGTCGGCGACGATCTCGTAGGCCTCGATGTAGGGCCGCAGCACCGCCTGCGCGATCAGCGGCCGCTTCGCCCGCAGTATCGCGTCGATCTCTTCTCCGCCCGCCGCGACGTGTGCCTCCCAGTCGCCATTCCAGGCCATCTCCTCGGCGATGTGCTCTTTGAAGCCCGCCGAGTCGGCGAAGTAGAAGTCGAACTTCAGCAGGTCCCGCAGCCGCATCGCCTGACTCCAGAACGCCTCCAACCGATCTCCGTCGGCGCGCGCGGCGTAGGCGAGCGCCATCTCGACGATCGCGGTCTCCAGGAACGCGTCGATGATCGTGTTGCGGTAGAACGCGGCCTCATGCTCCTGCTCGGGCGCGATCCGCCAGACCGGCTCCCGTCCGCCGTCGACGCACGTGACCGGGTGGCCGTTGGACAGCGCATCCAGTGCGGCCCGTACGCCGTCGGCCGTGCGTAACCGCAACGCGCTGTTGGTCATCGGGGTCTGCTTGCGTTCCAGATAGTCGAGCGAGTCCTGCAGTGTGTGGTGCAGCTGATCCAGCGTCAGCGCCGTGCCGCGGGTGGTCAGCAGCAGCGCCGACACCAAACCGGTCGCGTTGACCGGCGTTGCGCGCAGGATCCGCCAGGACACCTCGATCGCCATCCGTTGCATCGCAAGACGTTTCGCCGCTTCATCCTGGGCGATCGGCCCACCCGGTTCGCCCAGATACTCCCGCATCGACACGGCTTCCGGGAAACGGACGTAGATCTTGCCGTAGTTGCGCTCACCCTGCGCCTTGATGAAGTTGTACAGCCAGGACAGCCCCTCGGGCGTCTTCTCGCCGCCGCGGGCGTAGGCGGCGTATTCGGCGGTTTCGTGCAGCTGGTCGAAGCTGATCGACACGGGCTGCATGAGGATGTCGTCGCTGCGACCCTCGAGGTAGGCGTCGGCCACGTAGCTCATCAGACCGAGCTTGGGCGGCAACATCTTTCCGGTCCGTGACCGGGTGCCCTCGATCGACCAGCTGAGGTTGAACCGCTTCTGGACGATGTAGCCGACGAACTGCCGCAGCACGTACTTGTACAGCGGGTCGTCGAGTTTGCGCCGGAGGAAGATGACGCCGGAGCGCCGCATCAGCGGTCCCATGAACCCGAACGACAGATTGATGCCCGCGAAGGTGTGCACGGGCGGCAGCCGGTTCTCCTGCATGGCCACCGGAACGATCACACCGTCGAGATAGGACCGGTGCGAGAACAGCAGCACCGCCGGATGTGTCTCCAACGCGTGCCGCATCAATTCGATCTCGGCGCGGTCGTAGTCGATGTTCGGGTCGAAGCCCCGACTGAAGATGGCCCGCCCCAACGACGGGATGAGGTCGACGGAGAACCGGCTCCACCCGGTGGAGAGCTCGTCGAGCATCTCGCCGGCCTTCTCGAGGGTGGCATCGGGAATCTTTTCCAGGCCTTCGCGGAACTGCGCCGACGCAAGGATCTCCGGCTTCATCAGCTGCGGTGATTTGTATTCCGGCCCGAGCAAGCGCAATTCGACTCGTTCGATGGCGAGCATCGCGCGTCGGATGACGAAATGCGCGAAGTCGCGAGGGTTCTCGCCGACGGTGGTGTCGTGCCACTGCTGGCGCAGCTCGGAAACCTTCGCGGGTTCGCCCGCGACCACCCGCGCGCGCGACGGGTCTCGCTTGAGAATGCGGCGTTGCAGCATTTCCGGCGGCCGGTAGGTATCGCGGCCGGAAATCAACGCGGCCACCTTTGAGCGGGTGGGCAGGCCACCGGGAACCCAGAAGACACGCACCGGGACGACGGTGCGGTCCTCGTCGGCTTCAAGTTCCTCGACGAGCCGGGCCAGCACCCCAGGCGGCGGGTCGCCGTCGGGCAGCTCGAGCACGTCGACCTTGGAGTCGGGATGCTCACGCCGCTGCTGTTGCAGCCAGTCGCTCAACAGCGCCCGTTCGGCGGGCGACGACACCGAAGCCAGCACCAGCGCGTCGTCGGTGGTGGAGAAGCTGGCCATTGGGTCGGCAGCGGTCACGACCGCCCCTTCTTGGCCGAAGCCTTCTTGGCCGCTGTCTTCTTGGCGGTCGTCTTCTTGGCCGTTGTCTTCGTCGGCGCCGCCTTCTTCGCGGCAGTCTTCTTCGGAGCCGCCTTCTTAGCAGCGGCCTTCTTCGATGCCGCCCTGGCCGGAGCCTTCTTAGCAGTGCTCTTCGGACGCCCGTACGGCCCGAGCTTCGGAACCTTCTCGTGCGGCCAGTCTTTCAACGTATCGAGGAAAAGCTGACGCACCTCGGCGATCCGGTTCCCCAGATTCTGCACAGTCCAGTCGTCGGTGGGAATCGGCGGATACACCACGACGTCGACCGTGCCGGGGTTGAAGGTCGTCGAATCGCGCGCCGAGATGACCTCGGCGTTGCGAATCACGATCGGCACGATAGGGATTCCGGCCGACATCGCGATGCGGAACGGCCCCTTCTTGAACGGGCCCACTTCATTGGTGTCGAGTCGTGTTCCCTCGGGCGCAATCAGAATGGAAAGTCCCTTACGGGCAAGCTCCTCAACCTTTTTCAGGCCTTCCACGGCGGCCTTGGGGTTGTCCCGGTCGATGAACGCCGCGTCCATCACCTTGCCGATGGTGCCGACGATCGGATCGCTCTCCAGTTCCTTCTTGCCGACAGAGGTGAAGTTGGTCTCGACCAGCCTGCCCGCGATGATCGGGTCGACCTGGTTGCGGTGGTTGAAGATAAAGACGGCAGGCCGTTTGGCGGTCAGATTCTCCTTGCCCAGCAGGTTGATGTTCACGCCGGTGGCGGTCAGCAGCGTCCGCCCGAACGCCGACGTGAAGAAGTTGACGCCGGTGCGCTTGTTGCGGGTGAGCAAGCCCAGCCCGAGTGCGCCTGCGGCAATCGGCACCATCGACGCCACACCAGCGACGGTGCGCAGTTGGGACACCGGGTTACTGCCGCTGCGGCTGGAGAACCGCAGCACCGGCCAACCCCGTTTGGCCGCAACGGCAGCCAGCTTTCCCGCCGGATTGGTCGGCCGCGGATTGCCGACCAGGTACATCAACGCAACGTCTTCGTCGCCGTCGGCGTAGAAATAGCTCTTCGAGAGATCGACGCCGTTCTCGGCGGCGAAAGCCTGCACCGCCCTTGCCTTGCCCGGCCCCCAGATGATCGGCGTCTTCACCTCGCCGGTGATCAGGCCGTTGTCGTCGGTCACGAACTTGTTGCTCAGCACGTTCTTGATACCGAGGAAACGGGCCACCGGCTCCACCTGAACCGTCAGCGCCGACGAACTGAGAACGACGGTGTGGCCGCGAGCCATGTGGGCATGCACCAGGTCTCGCATCTCGGGATAGATGCGACCCATGATCTTCTGCATGAAGAGCCGCTCGGCCAGCTCGTCGATGTCGCCGAGCGAGCTGCCTCGCAGCATGCGGGCGCCCTTGCCGATCAGGTCCTCGAACTCCGACCGGCCGAGCTGGTGGTTGAGACCCGCCTGCACCATGCCGATGAACTCGCCGACGCCCATCTGGCCGCGCCGCAACCGATCCCGGGTCATGATCACGCCGGTGAAGCCGGCGACGAGGGTGCCGTCCAGGTCGAAGAACGCGCCGATCCTCGGACCGGCCGGGCTTCCCTCGATTTCGGCGACCGAGCCGGGCAACCGCATGGTCCGCGGATTCCTACGTCGTGTTGTCTGACCGTCTCCGGACGTCATTGGGCGCTACTTCCGTTCAGCGATGGCGGATTGGACTCGCCAGTGTCGGTGGTGAATGAGGCAGGGACGGAACGTCCTTCGCCGCCGAGCGCAAGCACTTCGTCGAATCCGGCTTGCAGGCAGCGAGCGAACAGGTCCCCGTCGGTCACCGCTGCGCGGTCGTAGCGCGTGGTGACCGTGATGTAGCCGGCGCGCGATATCAGCACGACCATCATCGCGACGCCGGGTAGCGGACCAAGTCCGTACTGGCGGAGGATCTTTGCGCCCGCGATGAACGTGTCGCCGGGGTAGACCGGAACATTGCTGGCTTGGACATCGCCGTTCACGACGGATCCGGCCATTCCCTCGAGCACGCTGTCGGGCAGCAGGCTCAGCACCGGCGCGATCACACCGACCATGTTCATGGCGCGTTCGTCTCGCTTGCGCGTCATCTGCGACCGAATGCTCTTGATTCGCTTCTCGGGGTCGACGAGGCTTATCGGCGCGGCGAGATTGACTCCGGCAAAACGGTTTCCGCCGGAAGGATCGTTTTCGGATCGCATGTTCACCGGTATCGCCATCGGCAAGCTGTCGATCGGCACTCCCATCGCCTCGTGGTAGAGCCGCAGTGCGCCACACAGACCCGCGAGGTACGCGTCGTTGATCGAGCCACCGGCCGCCTTGGCCGCCTTGTACAGGTCACCGAACTCGATGTCGATAGCGTCGCTTCGGGACGACAAGCTCCTGCGTCGCAGCACCGGCGACGGTTCGGCGGCGGGTGCCATCACGCGGGCACTTGACATGGCGTAGTCGACAGCGCTGCCGACCGACGAGACCGGGTCGCGGATCACGTTTCCGACCGCCTGGGCGGCACCGTACAGAGCATCGCGCACACCACCTGCGATTGCGCCGGGAAGTCGGTTGAACCCTTGGCGCATCAGATCGTTGGGCGACAGGTCCTGCGGAATGGGCAGCGGCGGAACGTCTTGCGGCGGCGGGTCGCGCTCGAGGTCGTAGAAGTTGGCGAACATCTCGACGCCGCCGACCCCATCGGTCACCGCATGACTGAGGTGCACCATCAGGGCCGCCCGGCCACCGGCGAGTCCCTCGATGAGCGTCGCCGTCCACAACGGCCGCGAGATGTCGAGCGGTGACTGCAGCGCGACCTCGGCCAGGTCCATCACCTCGCGCAGGGTGCCGGGTTCGGCAACCCGGACCCGGCGCACGTGAAAATCGAGGTTGAAGTCGGGGTCGATGACCCAGCGGGCGGCGGCCGTCGGCAGCGTCGGCATTACCACCTTCTGGCGCAGCCGCAACACCTTCCGCGACGCATTCTCGAACCTCGTCCGGAATCGCGGCCAGTCGGGCGAGGAGTCGAGGATCTCCAGCGTCATGATCCCCGACCGCGTGCGTGGGTTGGCTTCGCCTCGGTGCAGTATCTGGTCGACGGGGCTGAGTTCCTCCGGGGGCCCGGCCGCGTCCAGTTCCGGCACGTCGCTCATGGCTGCGGCCACCCTGCCATCGTTGCTGCTCCTCCCATGGGCTCGCACTTTCTATACCCACGCTAGTCCGCCGCGCGACATGGCGAAGTGCCTTTAGTAGCTGCGGTGAAGCGGTGTTCAGACGATCCGGGCGCCGGACTCGCGCGTCAGTTGACGGACGGGCTTTCGCAGAGCTCAGCGGGGAATTGTCCATACGAGCTCGCGGAATGCGGCAGCATCCAACACCCCTTGCAGCTGGCCGTTCCTGCTGGGCGAATTCGCTAGGGTGAGTGCGCTGCCCCCGTAGCTCAGCGGATAGAGCAACCGCCTTCTAAGCGGTTGGTCGCAGGTTCGAGTCCTGCCGGGGGCACTTCAGCGAGATGAGGGGCGGATGTTTCGGAACTGGCATGCAGCGGCGGCGACAGCCTCGGTGCTGATACTCGCCGGCGTCAGTGCGACCGGCGCGGCGGTGGCCGAGCCCGAGACGGGGTCACAGGACCAGTTCGACCTCTCCAGCCCCGCGGTGAACCGGCTCGATCCCTCGCTGCTTGACGCCATCGAGCGGGCCGCCCACAGCGCCGCCGCCGACGGCATGACCATCGGCCTGAATTCTGGGTGGCGCTCGCCCGAGTTCCAGCAGCGCCTGTTCGACGACGCCGTC
The DNA here is from genome assembly GCA_963713225.1 of uncultured Actinomycetota bacterium. Taxonomy (GTDB): domain Bacteria; phylum Actinomycetota; class Actinomycetes; order Mycobacteriales; family Mycobacteriaceae; genus Mycobacterium. The sequence continues at coordinate 38,144 of CAVQLB010000016.1, forward strand.
GTTCAGTACGGCAGCGCTGATATCGCCAGCCAGTACGTCGCGTCCCCGCAAGTCTCCAAGCATGTGATCGGCAGGGCAGTTGACGTCGGGCCCGCTGACGCCGATGTATGGCTGATCCGCAACGGCTCGGCATTCGGGCTGTGCCAGATCTATGCGAACGAGATCTGGCATTTCGAGCTCGCATCCGACTATGGCGGTGCGTGCCCACCGCTGCGGCCCAACGCCGCGGGGTGAAACAGGGGTCCGATCAGCCCGGCCGACCCACATCTCGTCGAAAACGACGACGTTGATGACTAGCGCAGATCTAGGATTCAGGCATGATGCGCGCCGTCAACGCTCTATGGCTGGCCCCGATCCTCGCGCTGGCAAGCGTCGCACTTCCGGGCGTGGCCAGTGCCGACCCGTGGCCGCCGTCGCCGTGCGGCTTCTCGATCTCAGCGCCACAGGTGGTCGATGTCGGTGGCGTTCCCAAGGTCACCGCCACCGTGACGTCGAAGCGTGCGGGGTCGCCGCCAGCCCGTACAAGGCGGTGGCGTGCGTGGAGCTCCTGGGCCAGCAGCGCAGTTCATGCATGCAAGGCGTCGATACCGCACAGGCGTTCTTCGAGCCGTACACGCCGGGCGCGACGTACATCTCCAGAGGACGTGGCTGCGGCATCATCGTCCCGACGCTGCCCGCCGACAACTGCCAGATCCTCGGGCCGAACCAAGCGACCCTGTAGCCGGTCACTAGCCTGAAGCGATGTCCGATCGCGTACTTGTGCAGGTCGAAAACCACGTCGCGCTGATCACCGTCAACGACCCCGACCGCCGCAACGCCGTCACCGCCGAGATCTCTGCCGGGCTGCGCGCCGCGGTCGACGCGGCCGAGGCGAACACCGATGTGCACGCGCTCATCGTCACCGGGGCGGGCAAGGCGTTCTGCGCCGGGGCGGACCTGACCGCGCTCGGCGAGGCCGCCGAAGACGGGCTGCGGACGATCTACGACGGCTTCCTCGCCGTGGCCAACTGCGCGCTGCCGACGATCGCGGCCGTCAACGGCGCCGCCGTCGGCGCCGGACTGAACCTCGCCCTGGCGGCGGACGTGCGCATCGCCGGTCCGGCGGCAATGTTCGATCCGCGTTTCCAGAAGCTCGGCATTCATCCCGGCGGCGGAGCGACGTGGATGCTGCAGCGCGCCGTCGGCGTGCAAGCGGCCAGGGCCTCGCTGCTGTTCGGGATGCGCTTCGACGCCGAGGCCGCAGTGCGATACGGATTGGCGCTCGAGGTCGCCGACGACCCCGTCGCCGCGGCCCGTGAGCTGGCCGCCGGTCCCGCTTCCGCGCCGCGCGACGTCGTCCTCGCCACCAAGGCGTCGATGCGGGCCACCGCCAACCCGGGTTCTATCGACCTCGAGCAACACCGGATCGCCGTCGACACCGAGCTGAAACCGCAGGCGACATCGATCCTTTCGCCCGAGTTCGCCGAGCGGCTGGCCGCCGCCAAGCGCAAGTAGCGCTACCGGTCCAGCAGCGCCAGCTCCGGCGACTCGATCAGCTGGCGCACCTCTCCGAGGAACGCCGCCACCTGCGCGCCGTCGGCGATCCGATGGTCGAAGGCGCACGTCAACGTCATCGTCGGCCGCGCCACAACGGCACCGTCGACGACGACCGGCCGCGGTTTCAGGGAGCCCATGCCGAGGATCGCCGCCTCCGGGTAATTGATGACGGGCACTCCCTCGTCCAAGGCCGAGGGCGCCGAAGTTCGACACGGTGAACGTGGAGCCCTGCAGCTCAGCCGGCTTGACGGTGCCTGCCCGCGCTTCGTCGATCAGCCGCGACACCGTCGCAGCCAGCTCGCGCGTCGACTTGTCGTGCGCGTCCTTCACCACCGGCACCAGCAGTCCACGCGGCGCCGCCACCCCGAAGCCCAGGTGCACAGCGGAGTGGACGTGGATGTGCGGCCCTCCCGCGGTGTCCACCCAGGTCGAGTTGAACATCGGGTGATGCGTCAGCGCGATCGTCAACAAGCGCAGCGTCAGCACAAACGGCGTGATCGCCGGTCCGTCATCGCCGACCGCCTCACGCAGCCGGTCACGCACCCGCAGCAGGGCCGTGCAGTCGACGTGAACGCTGGCGTGTGCGTCGGGAATCTTGCTCCGCGACAACGTCATCCGCTGCGCCATCGTGGCCTGCACGCCGTGCACATCCACCGTGTCCGGCGCCTCGCCCGGCGTCCCCGCGGCGGCAAGCACATCCTCGCGGGTGACGATTCCATCCTGGCCCGAACCCGGCGCCAGCGCGGCAAGGTCCACATGCAACTCGGCCGCCAGTTTGCGCACCGGGGGCTTCGCACGGGGTCGTGCACCGCCCTCGACGGGCGCTCGTCTGCTGCTGTCCATCTCGTCGTCGGTGCCGTAACCGACCAGCACCGGCTTACGCTTCGGTGCCGCACCGTTCTGCGAAACCGGGCCGGGAGCATCCGTCGCGATCCGGATCAGCACAGAGCCGACGGCCAGCGTTTCGCCTTCTGCGCCACCGAGTTCGACGATCCGGCCCGCGTATGGACTCGGTATCTCCACCTCGGCCTTGTTGGTCTCCACCGTGCACAGCGTCTGGTTCAGTTCGACGTCGTCGCCGACCGCGACACTCCACCCCGTGATCGTGGCGTCCTCGAGCCCCTCGCCGAGGTCGGGAACCAGGAAGTCCCGCACACCCTCGGCCGGTCATGACGTGCATCGCCTTCTCGACGCAGTCGAGCAGCCGGTCCACGCCGGGCAGCCACAGCTTTTCCAGCCGTGCCGGCGGATACGGCGTGTCAAAACCGGTGGCGCGCAGCACCGGCGCCTCCAGGTCGTAGAAGAGCTCCTCCTGGATTCGCGCGGCCAACTCGGCGCCGAAGCCCAGCGTGCGAGCGCCCTCGTGGATCACCACCGCCCGTCCGGTCTTGCGCACCGACGCCGCCACAGTGTCGAAGTCCAGCGGGTTGAGCGAGCGCAGGTCGACCACTTCCAGATTCCAGCCGTACTGGTCGGCCGCCAGATCCGCTGCGGCCAAAGCCGTCTGGACCAGGCCGCCGTACGTCAACACGGTGACGTCATCGCCGATGCGCCGTACCGCCGCGCGGCCGATCGGCAAGCCGGGCACGCTGGCATCGACGTCCTCGCGCGACCAGTACCGGCGTTTGGGTTCCAGGTAGATGACCGGATCCCGGCTGGCGATCGAATGCCGCAGCAGCCAGTAGGCGTCCGACGGCGTCGACGGCACCACCACCTTAAGGCCCGCGGTGTGTGCCCAGTAGGTCTCAGTGGACTCCGAATGATGTTCGACCGCACCGATTCCGCCGAACGACGGGATCCGCACGGTGACCGGCATGTCCACGTCACCGTGGGTGCGCACGCGGTACTTCGCCAGGTGGCTGACCATCTGGTCGAACGCCGGGTAGGAGAAGCCGTCGAACTGGATCTCGGGAACCGGGATGAAGCCGCGGATGGCCAACCCGACGGCGATGCCGATGATCGCCGACTCTGCCAACGGGGTGTCGAAACACCTTCCGTCGCCAAAGGTTTCGGTGAGTCCCTCGGTGACGCGGAACACGCCGCCGAGCTTCGCCACGTCCTCGCCGAACACCAGGACCCGGTCATCGGCTGCCATCGCGTCGTGCAGCGCGCGGTTGATCGCCTGCGCCATGGTCAGATTGATGGCTGTCGGCACGGGGGTGAAAATCGACGGCTCCTGCGAGTCGTCGCCATAACTGGCAGGCCGCTCGATGATCTGTGTCATGTCACGCCTCCTTCGCCAACTCGGCCATCAGCTGCTCGCGCTGGGACTGCAGGTTCGGGGTGATGTCGGCATACACCGTGTCGAACAGCTCGCCGACGTCCATGTCGGGCGTGTTGATGATCGCGTCGCGCAGTTCCGCGCACAGCCGCGCCGACCGCGCTTCGACGCGATGCTCCAGCCGCTCCGTCCACACGCCGATGCCCTGCAGATAGGTGCGGTAGCGAGGAATCGGGTCAAGCGCGGTCCACTTGTCGACCTCCTCCTGCGACCGGTAACGGGTCGGGTCGTCGGAGGTCGTGTGCGGGCCAAGGCGATAGGTGACCGCTTCGATCAGCGTCGGGCCGCCGCCCTCGCGGGCGCGTCTGGCGGCCTCGGCCATCACCGCGTAGCAACCAAGCACATCGTTGCCGTCGATGCGGATACCGGGCATCCCGTAGCCGATGGCGCGGTGCGCGATCGATGGTCCCGCCTGCTGACGGCTGACCGGAACCGAGATCGCCCACTGGTTGTTCTGCACGAAGAACACGCACGGCGCCTTGTAGACGGCGGCGAGGTTGAGCGCTTCGTGTGCGTCGCCCTCGCTCGTCGCGCCGTCGCCCAGGTAGGCCACCGTCACCGAATCCTCGCCGAGTCGCTGTGCGGCCATCGCCGCCCCGACCGCATGCAGGCCGTGGGTGCCGATCGGGATCGCGATCGGCGCGACGCATTTCTTGGTGAATCCCAGCCCGCCATGCCACCGGCCCCGCCAGACCGCGCCCATCTCCCCCGGCGTGATGCCGCGCACGAGGAACGCGCCGATCTCCCGGTATTGCGGAAACAGCCAGTCGGTCTTGCGCAGGCATGCGGTCGCACCGATCTGGGCGGCCTCCTGGCCGCGACACGATGCGAACAGCGCGAGCTCACCCTGTCGCTGCAGGTTGACGAACTCTCCGTCGATGGCGCGGGTGACGGCCATCATCTCGTACAGCCAGCCCAGCGTCTCGGGCGGAAGGTCCCGGCTGTACCGGGTCTCGGCGGTCGGCGTCCCGTCCGGGGCGACCAGCGAAATCGGCTCCAACTCGACATCGAGCGACGTGAGGGGTGCCTGAACGGACCCTGCCATACCGCCTCCTAGGGTCACTGACGGCGGATCGCGCCGTCAGGCGACTGAGGTGCTCAGCACGGAGGCGGTCAGAGCATAACCCCTGGTGAGGGGCCCGCTGGCTAGCTGCCAGGGTGAGGCGCTAGCTGGACGATGCGCTCTGCTCGCCGCAGCACTGGGGCATCTACCATTATGCCTTCGAATTGGAAGACGCCCCTCTCATCGCGGGCCGCCGCGAGCACGTGTCGCGCCCATTCGACCTGTTCGTCGGTCGGCGCATAGCCGGCGCGAATGACCGCCACCTGCGAGGGATGGATGGCGACCTTGGCGTCGAAGCCGACGGCGACGGCGTCGTCCGTCTCGGCGCGCAGCCCGTCGAGGTCCTTGATGTCGAGGTAAACCGAATCGAGCGCCATCTTTCCGTACGCCTTGGCGGCCAACAGGCTCTGCGACCGGACATGCTTGGCGACGTCGCGGTAGCTGCCGTCGGGCCACCGGTTGGCGGTGCCGCCCGTCGCGGCGAAGAGGTCCTCGGCGCCCCACATCACGGCGAACGCGTTGTCCACGCGCGCGGTCTCGGTCACCGCGAGCGCCCCGAGCGGGGTCTCGACGAGCACGATGACATCGAACGGCGCCAGCGACGCGACCTGCTCCGCCGATTCGGTTTTGGCGAGCATCACCGTGGTGTACTCGGTGGACTTCAATGCCTCGAGATCCGGAGCGTGGTCGGGCGTCGTGACGGGATTGACCCGCACAACGGTGCGAGACAGGATCCAGCGGCGTGTCGACGAGCGCCTTACGGGCCGACTGCCCGGTCCTTGGCGGCGACGCCGTCCTCGAGGTCGAGGATGACGACGTCGGCTGCGGCGGCGGCCTTTTCGAATCGCTCCGGTCGGTCGGCCGGGCAGAACAGCCAGCCGGGCCCGTTGTTACCGAGACTGTTTCGCTCCTCGCGTGCGCGGTGCGCCATCACGCCTCCTCGGCGGGGCGCTTGCGCACCATGGTTTTTCGCGATGCTGTCGCCACCACGTCGCCGTGCTGGTTGCGGCCGACGTGGGAGAAGGTGACGATGCCCTCCCCCGGCCGGCTCTTGGACTCGCGCTTGTCCGTCACCTCGGTCTCGGCGTACAGCGTGTCGCCGTGGAAGAGCGGCTTCGGGAACGCGACCTCACCGAAGCCGAGGTTGCCGACGATCGTGCCCTGCGTCAGCTGCGCCACCGACAGTCCGACGAGCGTCGACAGGGTGAACATCGAGTTGACCAGGCGCTGGTTGAACGGCGGCAGCGCGTCCGAGAACGCGGCATCCAGATGCAGCGCTTGGGTATTCATGGTCAAGGTGGTGAAGAGGACGTTGTCGGCCTCGGTGATGGTGCGGCCCGGCCGGTGCTGGTAGAGCACGCCCGGTTCGAACTCCTCGAACCACAGACCGCGCTGGACGACGATCTTCTTCTCGCGTCACAGGCCGGCCTCGCGCGCGATCAGCATCAGCTGCACTTCGGTTGTCCCTTCACCGATTTCGAGGATCTTGCTGTCGCGGTAGTGTCGCGCGACAGGATATTCGTTCATGAAGCCGTAGCCGCCGAACACCTGGGTGGCGTCGCGGGAGTTGTCCATCGCCGCCTCGCTGGCGACGAGCTTGGCGATCGCGGCGGCCTTCTTGAACGGCTTGCCCGCCAACATGAGTGCGGCCGCGTCGTAGTAGGCGGTTCGGGCGGTGTGCGCTCGCGCTTCCATGCGCGCGATCTTGAACGCGATGGCCTGGTAGGTGCCGATGGCCGCGCCGAAGGCCTCGCGCTCCTTGGCGTACTTCACACACTCGTCGACGCAGCCCTGCGCGGCGCCGACCGACAGCGCGGCGATGGCGATGCGGCCCTCGTCGAGGATGCGCAGGAAGTTGGCGTAGCCGCGGCCGCGCTCGCCGAGCAGGTTCTCGGCGGGCACGCGGACGTCGTCGAAGCTCAACGGGTGGGTGTCCGACGCGTTCCAGCCGACCTTGCTGTACGCAGGCTCGGCGGTGAAGCCGTCGATGGGCACGGGCACCAGGATCGACGAGATCTCCTTCTTCCCGCCCGCCTCCCCGGTGACCGCGGTGACCGTCACGAGCTTGGTGATGTCGGTGCCCGAGTTCGTGATGAACTGCTTGCTGCCGTTGATGACCCAGTGCCCGTCGTCGAGACGCGCCGTCGTCTTGGTCGCGCCCGCATCGGTGCCGCCTCCGGCCTCCGTCAGCCCGAACGCGCCGAGCGCCTTGCCACTTGCCAACAGCGGCAGCCATTCCTGCTTCTGGTCCTCGTTGCCGAAGCGGTACACCGGCATCGCGCCCAGCGATACGCCGGCTTCCAGGGTGATCGCCACGCTCTGGTCGACCTTGCCGAGTTCCTCGAGCGCGAGGCACAGCGCGAAGTAGTCGCCGCCCATGCCCCCGTACTCCTCGGGGAACGGCAGCCCGAACAGGCCCATATCGGCCATGCCCGACACCACTTCGTAGGGGAAGGAGTGTTCCTCGTCGTGTTTGGCGGAGACGGGCGCCACGACGCTCTGCGCGAAGTCGCGCACCGTCTTGGCGAGCTGCTCGTAGTGATCGGGCAGCATGCCGGTGGCTAGAAATTCACTCATGAGCTTCTTTCGATTCTTCCTCAGTAGCGGTGATCCGGGCCAGCGGCTGACCCACCTTGACCTGGTCGCCGACGGCGACGAGTAGTTCGACCACGCCGTCGACCGGCGCGGTGAGTGCGTGCTCCATCTTCATCGCCTCGACCGCGACGACGACGGCGCCGGCCTCGACCGTCGCCCCATCGTCAACGCCGACGGCGACCACCGATCCCGGCATGGGGCTGACGAGTTCGGCGTCGCCGCTGTGCTCGTCGTCCGGGCGTACGGGTGCTTCCCGGAGCTCGTCCACGACCGCGGTATGGCCTTTCCGCGCCAACCAGATCTGCCCGTCGGCCGCGGCGACGAGATAATCGGTGCGCAGCCCGTCGAGGGTCACCGCAAGCCGGTTGTCATCGAGACTCGCTGTGAGCGTGTGTGTCTCACCGTGCTCCACCACGGCTGCCGCGGATTGCGGGGTGCCGGTGAGATACACGTGGTCGGTGCGGTCGACTGCGTGCAGCCGGACGGTGGCCGGCGCGCGCTGACCGATCCGCCAGCCCGATGGCACCTCCCACAGGCTGCCAGCGGGTACCGGCCAGCTGCGCAGCCACTTGTACGCGGCCGCGGCGATCAGCTCGTCGTCACCCGGCTGGGCCGATGCGAAATCCGGTGTCCTGCGGTCCAACAGCCCGGTGTCCAGCCGTCCCGCGACGACGTCCGGATCGGCCAGCAGGAACCGCAGGAACTCCACGTTCGTCGTCACGCCGAGCACGGCGGTGTCGGCCAGCGCGCGGTCAAGCGCGCGCAGCGCCGCAGGCCGATCGTCGGCGTGCGCGATCACCTTGGCCAACATCGGGTCGTAGTCGCTGCCGACCACGGTGCCGCGCGCAAGGCCGGAGTCGACGCGCACACCCTGGCCGTGCGGCTCGACGAGGTCGAGCACGTCGCCGCCGGTCGGCAGGAATCCGCGGCCCGGATCCTCGGCGTAGACACGGGCTTCGATGGCATGCCCGGTCATGGTGATGTCGTCCTGGGCGATCGGCAGCTTCTCGCCCGCGGCGATGCGCACCTGCAGCTCGACGAGGTCGACGCCGGTGACCATTTCGGTGACCGGGTGCTCGACCTGAAGGCGGGTGTTCATCTCCATGAAGAAGAACTCGTCGGGCCGGTCGGCGGAGACGATGAACTCGACGGTCCCTGCACCGGTGTAGTCGACGCTGCGCGCGGTGTCGCAGGCCGCGGCGCCGATGCGGGCCCTGGTCGCCTCGTCCAGCAGCGGCGACGGCGCCTCCTCGATCACCTTCTGGTGGCGCCGCTGCAGGCTGCATTCGCGCTCGCCGAGGTGCACGACGTTGCCGTACCCGTCGGCGAGCACCTGCACCTCGATGTGGCGGGGGTTCAACACAAACCGCTCGAGGAACAGGGTGTCGTCGCCGAATGCCGCGCCCGCCTCGCGGCGTGCGCTGAGACCAGGGCGGCCTGCAGTTCGGACGGCTCGTGCACGACCCGCATGCCCTTGCCGCCGCCGCCTGCCGACGGCTTCACCAGCACGGGATAGCCGATATCGCCGGCCGCCGCGATCAGGTCGTCGTCGGTCAAGACCGGGACGGGCGATGCCCGGCACGACGGGAACGCCGAACGCCGACACCGTCGGTCTTGGCGGCGATCTTGTCGCCCATGGTCTGGATCGCCTTGACGGGCGGACCGATGAACACGATTCCCGCGGCTTCCAGCGCCGCGGCGAATTCGGCGTTCTCCGAGAGGAATCCGTAGCCGGGATGAATCGCCTGCGCCCCGGTGCGGCGGGCAGCGTCGACGACCGCGTCGATGTTGAGATAGCTCTGTCGCGCGGGAGCGGGGCCGATTCCGACCGCGACGTCCGCCTCGGCGACGTGACGGGCGTCGGCGTCGGCATCGCTGAACACGGCTACCGAACGGATGCCCATCTCGCGCAGCGTGCGGATGACGCGCACGGCGATCTCGCCTCGGTTGGCGACCAGGACGGTGTCGAAAGTCGTAGAGGGCATGGCCGTCACATCCGGAACACGCCGTAGGAGACCGGCTCGACCGGCGCCTGGCCGACGACCGAAAGTGCGAGCCCGAGAACGGTTCTGGTGTCGGCCGGGTCGATCACGCCGTCGTCCCAGAGCCGCGCGGTCGAATAGTAGGGATTGCCCTGGCTTTCGTACTGCTCGCGAATCGGCGCCTTGAACTCTTCCTCCTGCTCCGGCGTCATCTCGCCGCGGACGGTGGCCAGCACCGACGCGGCCTGCTCACCGCCCATCACCGAGATCCTGGCGTTCGGCCACATCCACAGGAACCGAGGCGAATACGCCCGACCGCACATCGAGTAGTTGCCCGCGCCGTACGAGCCGCCGATTACCACCGTCAGCTTCGGCACCCGCGCGCACGCAACGGCCGTGACCATCTTGGCGCCGTGCTTGGCGATGCCGCCCGCTTCGTAGTCCCGGCCGACCATGAACCCGGCGATGTTCTGCAGGAACAGCAGCGGCACCATTCGCTTGTCGCACAGCTCGATGAAATGCGCGCCCTTCAAGGCCGATTCGGAGAACAGCACACCGTTGTTGGCGATGATTCCGACCGGGTGGCCGTGGATGCGGGCGAAGCCGGTGACCAGCGTCGCGCCGTACTCGGCCTTGAACTCGGCGAACTCGCCGCCGTCGACGATGCGGGTGATGACCTCGTGCACGTCGTAGGGCACGCGGGCGTCGACGGGGACGACGTCGTAGAGCTCGGTCTGGTCGGCCACCGGGTCGACGGTCGGTCGTACGTCCCACGGCGGCTCCAAGCGCGGACCGAGTGTCGACACGATGCGCCGCACGATGCGCAAGCGCGTCCCGGTCGTCATGGGCCAGATGGTCGGTGACACCGGAGGTCTTCGAATGCAGGTCGCCGCCGCCGAGGTCCTCGGCGGTCACCACCTCGCCGGTCGCCGCCTTCACCAGCGGCGGCCCGCCGAGGAAGATCGTGCCCTGGTTGCGGACGATCACGGCCTCGTCGCTCATCGCGGGCACGTACGCGCCGCCCGCGGTGCACGAGCCCAGCACCGCCGCGATCTGCGGGATGCCGTCGGCGCTCATCTTGGCCTGGTTGTAGAAGATGCGGCCGAAGTGCTCGCGGTCGGGGAAGACCTCGTCCTGCCGCGGCAGGAACGCGCCGCCGGAGTCCACCAGATAGATGCAGGGCAGCCGGTTCTGGCTCGCGATCTCCTGCGCCCGTAGATGTTTCTTGACCGTGATCGGGTAGTACGTGCCGCCTTTCACGGTGGCGTCGTTGGCGACGATCATGCACTCGCGACCGGACACCCGGCCGATGCCGACGATCATGCCCGCACCGGGACTCTCGTCGTCGTACATGCCGTCGGCCGCCAGTGGCGCGACCTCGAGCAGCGGGCTGCCGGGATCCAGCAGTCCGTCGACGCGCTCCCGCGGCAGCAGCTTGCCGCGGCTGACATGGCGCTCGCGGGCTTTTGCGGATCCACCGAGCGCGGCGGCCGCCATCTTCTCCCGCAGCGCTGCGACCAGCGCTAGATGCTGGTCGCGGCTGGTCTGGAGCGTTGTTGTCATCGGTACGCCCGCTTCGGTTGAGTTAATGACGACTAACTCGTAGTATGTTAGTCACGATTAACCGAAATGTCCACCAGCGGGATTGGAGTCGTGCGATGTCTCTCCCGGCTTCCGAGCGGACCAGTCGCAGCAGGGCGAAGTCCGACCGTCGCGACAAGCTGATCGCCGCAGCCGAACGACTGGTCGCCGAACGCGGTTTTCTCGCAGTTCGTTTGGAGGACATCGGTTCCGCGGTGGGGGTCAGCGGTCCCGCGATCTACCGGCACTTCCCCAACAAGGAAGCGCTGCTGGTCGAACTGCTCGTGGGAATCAGCACTCGACTGCTGGCCGGCGCGAGCGCCGTTGTGGCCGATGCGCCCGACGCCGCGGCCGCGCTCGACGGGCTGATCGACTTTCATCTTGATTTCGCGCTCGGCGAGTCCGATCTGATCCGCATCCAGGACCGCGACCTGGGACACCTGCCCGAGCCCGCGAAGCGTCAGGTCCGCAAGGCCCAACGGCAGTACGTCGAAATCTGGGTCGAGGTCCTTCGCCGCCTGGACCGCGCGGACAGCGAAGCCGATGCGCGGCTGATGGCGCACGCCGTCTTCGGCCTGCTGAACTCGACGCCGCACAGCGTCAGGCCCGGCACAGCCAAATCGGCCGGCCAAGGAACAAACTCCGGGTCGCGGGCGATCTTGCGGGAGATGACGATCGCGGCCCTGTCCTCGGCCGGCCGAAGCGGCGATTAGGCGTTAGGCGTTAGTACCAGACTTTCCTGCCGCCGACGGCGCGTCCGGTGGCTCCAAGGATCCAGAAGATCGCTCCGACGACAAGAAGGACTACGCCGATGTAGGTCAGGATGGAGATGCCGAAGACCAGCCCGAGGATGAGCAGGATGACACCAAGGACAATCATGATTACTCCGTTCGATCACTGATGAATTGTTGTGAGCCCGTTAATTACTGACTGGGTTCGGGCAGGTTGCAATTGGTCACCTTCGGGTTCACCCCGGCGTAGTTCAACGGCCCTGCCACGACCGTCAACGCGATGGTGCCCGCTGTGGCACAGTTGTTCGCGTCTGTCTTGAAGTAGTCACGCTGGTAAGCAGCGACGACGCCGATCACAAGCCAAACCAAGACAATCACGCCGAGAATTCCGCCACCACGCATGCTGGCCTCCTCTTGTGAGCGCCGCTTTGACGCTCGAGATGGTTTTTACCCCGTGGCGAATTTCGTTAAACGTATAGGCGTGACTCTGAATCGTTCAGGAGTGCGGCGCGGGTGCGAACGCCGTGGTGAGCCAATCGCACATCGCTTTGACCAATACGGCCCGATTCTCGCGTTTGTCGATCTCATGACCGTCGTCCGCGAACAGCAGTTGCTCGACGGTGCGGCCCTGCGCCCGCAAGGCGTCGTACATCTGCTGCGACTCGCTCGGCGGGACGTTGGTGTCGTTGAGTCCGTGGACCAGCAGCAGGGGCGTGGTCAACGCGTGCGCGCGCAGCAGCGGTGACAACTGGTCGAGGAGTTCATGATCGCCCACCGGGTGGCCGTACTTCGAGTAGGCCGCGGCCGCGATCCACGGCTCGGTGTTGCGATACCAGGTGTTCAGGTCGCTCATCCCGCAGATGCTGATGCCCGCGGCGAACAGCTGCGGATGAAAGGTGAGCGCCGCCTGGGTCAGGTACCCGCCGTATGACCAACCGCAACAGGCGACGCGGTCGGCCTGCGCCAGACCGCGATCGACGAGAAACAGTGCCGCGTCGGCGACGTCGTCGATCGCTGCGAACCGGCGGTCGCGGTCGTCGGCATGCATGAAGGTGCGGCCAAATCCCCCGGAACCACGCACATTCGGCAGGAAGACCGTGACGCCCGCCTCCAGTAGCGGTGGGAAGAACTCGTTGTACCCCGGCCTGCCCTGCCCCTCGGGGCCGCCGTGCAGAAACATCATCGCCCCGATGGACTCCACGCCCGCCGGTGGGCGGAACAGCCAGCCGTGTGAACTCCAATCCGTCACGGGCCGTGATGGTTTCCAACGTCGGGGCCGCCGACAGCGGCCCACTGCTGGGCTCGCGGTCGATCCGCTCCCACTCCCGCGTCCTGGGGTCGACGAGTTCGACGGTGCGCGGCATGTCCGGGCCCTCGACGGTCATCGCCACCATCGAGCCGCCCGCGCTGATGCTCAACTCGCTGGCGACCATGCCGGGCAGCGGAATCGGGTCGTGCAAGGTGTAATCGACGTATTCGAGGATCTGTAACTCACTGGCGCCATTGATGTTCCACAGCAGCGCCACCGTCGACAGGTCGTCGCTGACGGCGAACTCGTCCAGCTCGTAGCCCGGACGCTCGGCCACCACCTGGTAGGACACGCCGTCGGGGGTCGTCGTCACCTCGAGGAGGCGGGCGTGGTCGGCGCCGTTCTCACTGCGGATCAGCGCGCGCACATAGCCGTTGGTGCTGTTCACGCCGTAGAACTTCGCCGGTTGGTACAGCTCGAAGTGCTCCCCTTCCAGACCCGACCGCAGGCGACGGGGGTTTTGGTCGTCGAGAATCACGCCGGTGTCGGTGGTTGAGCCCGGATCGTATGGCAGCAAGGCGATTTCGGTCAGGCCACGCAGCATGATCAGGTCGCGATAGCCGCGCGGACCGACGCGCACCAACGCCGCGCCCGCCCACGCGTCGACAAGCCGGCCGCCCGACCGGCGATCCAGAATCGTCGCGGTTCCGTCGGCCGGATCGATGAGGCAGGAACTGCCGACGCCGTCATCGCCGGTGAGGATGGCCGCGACTTGTGTACCGTCCCAACCGATCAGCTCGGCGGTACCGTCCGGCCAGCCCGGCGAGCCATACGTCGATGCGACGCGCGGCGCGGTCGTCGGGATCGGTGGTGACCACCCAGATCTGACTGCGGGTGCCGCCGTCGGGCGCGACCTCGCAGGCCAGCCAGTGCCCGTCGGCGGAGTGGATGACCCGGGTGACCGGACCCTCAATGGGCAGTTCGACATCCCGCGACGAGCTCGCCCGCCACCCGCGCAGAAAACGCTGAACCGCGCGGGGGTAACCGCCGTCGTCGACGAGATGCGCGAACGCCGTCGCGTCCGGCGACATCGACGCGCCGTAGTTGGTGCGCACCGTCATCGTCATCGCTATCAAAGCTTGCCACGCCCCACCGGTTAAGCAACCCGCTTACTCGCTCCCGGCGGTTAACCTGCGCGACGCAGGTACCCTGCAGCCATGAGGTGGGTATGACCAACACACCGCGAGGCGAAGGTCCCGAGCCGAGCCAACCGTTGGACCCCGGCTACCCGCAATACCCGGACTATCCGGATCCGGCATATGCAGGCCAGTACCCGTACGGACCCACCTATCAGGCCCCGCAGGTGCCCGATCCCACCCGCCAACTGCCGCCCTACTCTCCCTATGGCCAAGACCCATACGCCACCGGCCAGTACGGGCCGTACCCGCCGGGGGAACCGCCGCAAGGTCCGCCGCCACCCAAGTCGCCGCGCTGGCTCTGGGTGGTCGCCGCGGTGGCGGTCCTTCTCGTTGTCGGCCTGGTGATTGCGCTGGTGATCGCGAACAGCTCCAAGCAGGAGACGGTCGTCGCGCCGCCGCCGATGCCCGAACCGACCAAGACCACCACCCGCACGCCGACAACGACGACGACGCCGTCGCTACGGCCGCTGCCGCCGATCGTCCCCGTGCCAACCACCACCCCGCCCAGCGAGTCCGCGACGCCGGGCGCCACCGAGACCGTGGTCTACGAGGTCAACGGCAGCGGTAGGGCGATCAACATCACCTACGTCGACGCCGGCAACGTTCTGCAGACCGAGTTCAACGTCGTCCTGCCGTGGCGTAAGGAAGTGGAACTGCCCAGCCCGGCAGGGGATTCGGCCAGCCTGACCATCATCAACGTCGGCCGCGAGGTCACCTGCGCGGTGACGATCAACGGGGTCCAGGTCGAGGCGAATACCGGCAACGGCCTGACGATCTGCACCGCGGTGCGCTAAGGCACCGGAATCCGGTGTGGCGCATGTACCGCCACCATTCCCGCGAGGCCGATGGCGAGCACCACCAACAGGCCACCGATGCCTGCCCGGACGGTGCCGAAGATGTCGATGAACACGGAGATGAGCAACGGCGCGAGGAAGGACACCGCGCGTCCTGTCGTGGTGTAGAGACCGAACGCGATGCCCTCCTTGCCATCGGTCGCCATGCGCAACATCTGCGTCCGCGCCGAAGACTGCGTCGGTCCGATGAACAGGCAGAGCAGTAGCCCGCAGATCCAGAAGGCGGTGGACCCCGACAGCGTCATCAGGGTCAGGCCGACGGCGATCATCGAGGCCAGTGAGCCGACGATGACGGGTTTCGACCCCAACCGGTCGTCGACCAACCCGCCGATCAGCGCACCGATCGCGGCGATCACGCTTGCGCTGGCGCCGAACAACAGCACGTCGGCATTCGAAATGCCGTACACGGTGACGCCGAGGATCGCGCCGAACGCGAAGGTCCCCGCCAGGCCGTCGCGGAACACCGCGCTGGCGAGCAGGTAGTAGACGACGTTGCGGTCCCGACGCCATTCGCCGACGACTTCGGACCACAGTTTGCGATAGGCGCCGAGGAATCCGACCCCCTGCCGTCGGTCCTCTGGACGCGGGCTTCGGGTGGGGCACCACGATGAACACGGGCAGGGCGAACAGCGCGAACCATGCGGCGGCCAACAGCATCGCGGCGCGGACATTCTGGCCGTCGGCGGTCGATACGCCCAGCAGCCCGCGGGTGTCACCGTCGCCGGAGATGAAGCTGAGGTACACGATGAGCAGCAGCACCACACTGCCGAAATAGCCCATCCCCCAGCCGAATCCGGATATCCGGCCGGACGTCTGCGGGGTGGAGAGCTGCCGCAGCATGGCGTTGTAGGGCACGGTGGCCAGCTCGCTGCAGGCGGCCGCGCACGCGAGCAGCACCAGGCCGGGCCACAGATAGTGGTAGTCGTCGCGGATCAGGCTCATCGCAGAGGTCAGCAGCACCACCAGGCCGGTGAGCACGGCCAACACCCGACGCCGGCGCCAGGGTGCGTCGACCCAGATGCCGGTGACCGGGGCGAGCAGTGCCACCACGAGGCCGGAGAGCGCCAGCGCGCGAAAGAGCCAGCTCTGCGGCGTGGTCGCGCTCGGCAGGTCGTCGGCGACGGTGCCGGTGAGATAAACCGAGAACACGAACGTCACGACGATCGCACTCACACCCGTCGCACCGACGTCCCAGAACGCCCAGGCCAGCACTTGCGACCGCCCTGCGGGTTGCGCGGGCGGCCGCGGAGAGTTCATGGTCGCCCACGATATAGTCCGGCCCATGCCAGTCCCCGCTCCCAACCCCGATGCCCGGGCTGTTGTCACAGGTGCTTCGCAGAACATCGGCGAAGCGCTGGCCACTGAGCTCGCGGCGCGCGGGCATCACCTGATCGTCACGGCACGGCGCGAGGACGTGCTCAGGACGCTGGCCGACCGGCTCACCGACAAGTACGGAGTCGTCGTCGAGGTGCGGCCGGTCGACCTCGCCGATACCGGCGAGCGCACGAAACTGGCCGACGAGTTGGCCGGACGCAATATCTCGATCCTGTGCGCCAATGCGGGCACCGCGACCTTCGGCCCGGTGGCGAAGTTGGATCCGGCCGACGAGAAGGCACAGGTTCAGCTGAATGTCCTTGGCGTGCACGACCTCGTCCTCGCCGTGCTGCCGGGAATGGTCGAACGCAAGGCGGGCGGAATTTTGATCTCCGGCTCGGTGGCGGGCAATTCGCCGATCCCTAACAACTCCACCTATGCGGCCACCAAGGCGTTCGTCAACACATTCAGCGAGTCGCTGCGCGGCGAGCTCAAGCGCGACGGCGTGCACGTGACAGTGCTGGCCCCCGGCCCGGTGCGCGAAACCCTGCCCTCGGAACACGAGCAGTCACTGGTGGAGAGGCTGATACCGGACTTCCTGTGGATCTCCACCGAGTACACCGCAAAGCTGTCGCTGGATGCGCTGGAGCGCAACAAGATACGCGTGGTACCCGGGGTGACGTCCAAGGCCATGTCGGTGGCCACCGGCTACGCCCCGCGCGCGATCGTGACGCCGATCGTCGGCGCGGTGTACAAGAAACTCGGCGGCGGCTAGCCCTACTTTGCGCCGAAACGGGTATTGACTAGCGGCGGCGGCCGGTGCCGAAGATGCTGCGGGTGATCTCGCGGCCGAGGACGGTGCCCGCCGATCGCATCGCGCTCTTGAACGCCGGGCTGTTCATCATCTTGTCGAGCATTCCGGGCTCGGTCGCACGCTTCGAGACGGCCGTGCCTTCGGCGCTCGCCTCACCCTGCGGCGGCACGTACACCGGCGGCGGCAGATTCGGGTCAGCCGGCGCCGGCTCGCGGCGGCGCGAGCCGCGCGTTCAATCGCTCGTAGGCCGACTCGCGGTCGACGGTCTGGCCGTACTCGGCCTGTAGCGGGCTGGCCAGTGCGGCGGCCTTGATCGCGTCCGGCCCAATGGTGTCCATCAGCGAGCGCGGGGCCCGCATCCTGGTCCACGCCACCGGAGTCGGTGCACCCTTCTCCGACAACACGGTGACAATCGCCTCGCCGATGCCCAACGATGTCAGCGCCGACTCCAGGTCGTACACATCGGTTTTCGGGTAGGTGCGGACCGTTTTGTTGAGCGCCTTCTGGTCATCCGGCGTGAATGCCCGCAGGGCGTGCTGGATCCGGGCACCGAGCTGGCTCAGCACGTCGTTGGGCACGTCGGTCGGCAGCTGGGTGCAGAAGAACACGCCGACGCCCTTGGACCTGATGAGCTTCACGGTCTGCTCGACCTGCTCGAGGAACGCCTTCGAGGCGTCGGTGAACAGCAGATGCGCCTCGTCGAAGAAGAACACCAGCTTCGGCTTGTCCACGTCGCCGATCTCCGGCAGCGTCGTGAACAGATCGGCTAGCACCCACATCAGGAACGTCGAGAACATCACCGGCCTGGCCGCCTGATCGCCCAGTTCGAGCAGGCTGATGATGCCGCGGCCCTGCGCGTCGACGCGCAGCAGATCCTTGGGCTCCAGCTCGGGCTCACCGAAGAAGGTGTCGGCGCCCTCGGCCTCGAGGTTGACCAGCGCGCGCAGGATCACACCCGCGGTCGTCGCCGACACGGCACCGAGATTCTTGAGCTCGGGCTTGCCCTCGTCGCTGATGAGGAACTGGATCACCGCGCGCAGATCCTTGAGGTCCAGCAGGGACAGGCCCTTCTGGTCGGCCCAGTGGAAGATCAGGCCGAGGGTGGATTCCTGAGTGGCGTTGAGCCCGAGCACCTTTGACAGCAGGATGGGCCCGAAGCTGGAGATGGTGGCCCGAACCGGTACGCCGATCCCCGAGGTGCCCAGCGACATGAACTCCACCGGAAACGCCGTCGGCGTCCAGTCGTCGCCGGTGTCCTTGGCGCGCTGCTGCGTCTTGTCGTTCGACTCGCCGGGCCGAGACAGGCCCGACAGGTCGCCCTTGACGTCGGCCATCATCACCGGAACTCCGGCGGCGGACAGCTGTTCGGCAATCACCTGCAGCGATTTCGTCTTACCGGTGCCGGTCGCGCCGGCGACGAGGCCGTGCCGGTTGACCGTGGCCAGCGGAATACGGACCTGCGCAGTCGGATCGACGACACCGTCAACAACGACGGTGCCCAGTTCCAGCGCCTGGCCCTCGACGGCGTATCCGGCGGCAATCTGCTGAGCGGGGGCTGCGGTCGACTCAGTCGTCATGGGTCGAACATTACTGGGCAAGTCCCACGGGGTGACGGGTGTGGTGGGACGCACGTCGGTAGTGGGCCTAATGTTGAGCGCTGTGCGTGACGAACTGGTGTGGATCGACTGCGAGATGACCGGCCTGGACCTCAAGACCGACCGGCTGATCGAGATCGCGGTGCTCGTCACCGACGCCGAGCTCAATATCCTCGGTGACGGCATCGACGTGGTCATCCACGCTCCCGACGAGGCGCTGTCCGGGATGGTCGAAGTGGTCGCCCAGATGCATGATCGTTCGGGTCTCACCGAAGAGGTACGGGCGTCGACCATCGACGTGCCCGCCGCCGAGGAGATGGTGCTCGACTTCATCCGCAGCCACGTCAAGCAGGCCAAGACGGCTCCCCTGGCCGGCAACTCGATCGCCACCGACCGCGGCTTCATCGCCCGCGACATGCCCACGCTGGATGACTACCTGCACTACCGGATGATCGACGTCAGCTCGATCAAGGAGCTGTGCCGACGCTGGTATCCGCGCATCTACTTCGGCCAGCCGGAGAAGGGGCTGGCCCACCGCGCGCTCGCCGACATCCATGAATCGATCCGCGAGCTGCAGTACTACCGCCGTACCGCGTTCGTCACCCCACCGGGGCCGTCGACCAGCGATATCGCCGCGATCGCCGCCGAATTGAGCCCGGGACCGCCCGATGGCGACCAAATGAATTCGGCTGCCGAGCGTCCGAGCGGCTAATATCGACGAGCCGCGGTACCCATCGGGTCGGCGGCGATGGTGGCTGTAGTTCAGTTGGTAGAGCACCAGGTTGTGATCCTGGCTGTCGCGGGTTCGAGTCCCGTCAGCCACCCCGAGTGAGAACATCGCCCCACCTGCAGATACGCGGGTGGGGCGATGTTCGTTTTCAGCGTTCGAACGCGCAACGAGGCCTTCCCGCCCTAAGCTTTCACAATCAAGATCAAGCCGAGCAACCCCGCGGGAACGCGATTTGCCAGAATCGCGGCGGTCGTGACCTGTGCCGCGATCCCGCTGGCGGGTTGCTCATCGACGCCCCCGACGACGGTTGGATCGGAGACGACGACGACAACGGGCTCGAGTTCCCCTTCGGCGTCGCGGGCACTCAAAGACATCGACCCGGCCCGACTTCAGGCCGTCGTGGACGAGGCCACCAAGAAGATGCTCGTCCCCGGTGCGTTCGTCGAGATCCGCACGCCGCAGGGCAATTTCACCGCGGCGGTCGGCACCACGGAATTGGGCACGCAGACACCGCCTGCCGCGGACACTCATTTCCGGATCGCCTCCAACTCCAAGACAATGACCGCTGCCATCATCGTGCTGCTCGCGCAGGACGGCAAGATCAGGTTCAGCGACCCGGTTTCGGACTATGTGCCCGACGTGCCCAACGGCACCAACATCACGATCGCCGATCTGTTGACGATGCGCAGCGGGCTCTACAACTGCACGAACGCACCGGAGTTCTCGGCCGCATTGGACGCCGACCTGGCGAAAGCCTGGACGCCACAGGAAATGCTCGCCATCGCCTTCGCGCATCCGCCGAATGCCGAGCCCAACACCGAATACGAGTACAACAACACCAACTACACGTTGCTCGGGCTCGTCGCCGAGAAGGCAGGCGGACGCCCGCTGGCCGAGCAGTTCCGGGAGCGTCTGTTCGGGCCGCTGGGAATGCGGCAGACCGTGCTTCCCGCACCCGACGAGGCCTCCACGATTCCGGCGCCGTTCTCCCATGGCTACATGTATGGCGGTTCTGCGTACGCGATGACCGACGACCCGTATCCCGCTGACATCAAGGCCGCCGCGCTGGCCGGAACACTCAAGCCGACCGACTACACCAACCAGAACTCCTCCTACGCCTATGCGGCCGGAGGCGTCATCTCAACGGCCGACGACGTGACAACATGGATACGAGCGCTGGTGTCGGGCAAGGTATTCCATGCCGACTACCAACGCCAATGGCTGGAAAGCCCGCAAGCGGAGGATCCGGACAACCGCGACGGGCAGAAATATGGGTACGGCATCTCGTATCAGCGGTTCAGCCCGACAGCCGCGATGTACTACCACGGCGGCGAGCTGCCGGGCTTCAACTCGTTCATGGGATACGACCCGGATAACGATGTGTCGCTGGTGATTTGGACGAACCTGACCATTTCGCCCGTCGACGATAAGACGACGGCGCAGGCGTTATTGGCGCCCATGCTGGATGAGATCTACACCGGGCTGTCGCTGTCGGCGCCGCCGACTCCGACGACAACCAGGTGACGCGAAAGACGCTCCGGCGTCAGATGTTGGCGTTGCCTGCCCGCCACTGATCCCAGGGGATGTTCCAGTCGCCGAGACCGTCCTCGCCGGGAAGTATCGAACCCACCGTGTTCGAGATTTCGACGATGTCGCCGCGCTTGGTGTTGTTGTAGAACCACTGCCCATTGCTGGTGCTGACGTTGACGCAACCATGGCTGACGTTGCTGTAACCCTGGCTGCCCACTGACCATGGCGCGGCGTGAACGTAGATGCCGCTGTAGGAGATCTGGGTGGCGTAATCCACCTCGGTGCGGTAGCCGTTGGGCGAGTTGGACGGCACGCCGTAGGTCGACGAGTCCATGATCATGTGCCCAAAGCGGTCGCCGATGATGAAGGTGCCGTTGTTGGTCGGCGCGCTGTTCTTGCCCATCGATACCGGCATGGTCTTGATGACCTCGCCGTTGCGCCGCACGGTCAGCGTCTTGGTGTTGTCGTCGACGGTCGTGATGACCTCGTCGCCGATGGTGAAGTGCGTGGTCACGTTCTCCTGGCCGAACAGCCCGTCGCCGAGATCGACGCCGTAGGTGTTGACAGCGACATCCACGGTGGTGCCGGGCTTCCAGTATTGAGCTGGGCGCCAACGCACTTCGCGGTTACTGAGCCAGTAGAAGGCGCCCTCGACGGGCGGGTTGGTGGTGACGGTGATCGCCCGCTGCGCCGCCAGCCGGTTGGGAATGTTCTCGTCGAAGCGGACCGCCACCGGCTGACCGATGCCCACGACCTCGCCGTCGTTCGGCAACACGTACGGCATCGTCAGGTTCTCAGGCGAGTGGGTCTGGAACGTCATCTGCTGGTTTGCGGCACCGCCGAGACCCAGCGATTGTGCGTTCAGCGTGTAGCGCTGGTTGTAGCCGAGCGGCTCGGTGGTGCGCCAGGTCAGGCCATCGGGGGTCAGCTCGCCTGCGACCTGGGTGCCCTCGTCGTCATTGACCATCGTGACCGCGCCGAGGACGCCGTCTTCGGCGCTGACGGTCACCGGCGAATCCACCGTCACGCCGACGGCACCGTCCTTCACCGACGCGGTGAGCTTGGGCACCAACAGGTCGCCGAACGGCGTGCCCTTGTCATTGATGACCTGAGGCTGAGGCGGAGCTGAGTTGCCGCTGCACGCGCCGAGACCGAGAACCAGAGCGGGCACCACGGCGATGGCCATCAAACAGGCACGAAAACGACGCGGACGGGTCACCGCACTGACCTGCCACATACTTTGCTCCAACTCGTTACTGGCTCACTCGACGGGGATTATTGGCAATAGTCTAAGGGCAAACTGGGTCTCGACGCGACCGAGGCGTCCGACTGCTCCCGTAGCGGCAAAGGATTTTCATCCCGTGCTCAGGGCCTGTTATTGTCGCACACGCGCGCCGTTAGCTCAGTTGGTAGAGCAGCTGACTCTTAATCAGCGGGTCCGGGGTTCGAAACCCTGACGGCGCACTTCAAATCCCCTGGTAAACAGGGGCTTTTGCTTTTTCTGGTGACAATTCCCAGGCCTGGTGGTGACACAGGTGATGACAACGTGGCCTGGGGATTCCGGACAAGACAGGCCGGAGTCAAGCCCCCGATATCGCCCCATCAGGGTGATTTGGTTGTCGGAACGGCACATTTCTCAGCCCCGACCTCGTCCTCAAGTACAGCGAAGTACCGCAGATACACCGACAGCGGCACCCGTACTTCGGCTCGGCGCACTGGAATCAAGGCGGTCCGCCACCCTAACCAGCAGAGGAGGAACGACCATGACCACGATGGAGGTTTCCAACATCATCGACACAGCGATGGAGTCGGTCGAGTTGGCCCCGCGCATCAATGGATTCCATTTGGAGCCCCGGTGCCGTGTATGCCGAAACGACATCCTGCGGATCAAGGTCAACAACTTGCTAGCGAGCGGGGCAAGCTACGCGATGATCTTGCGCACCTTGCGGGATGACAACGCCACGCTGGACAAGCCAGACCGGGTCACCATCGACTCGATCCGCAATCACACCGTCCGCCACTTCCCGGTGCAGAACGTCGCGAAGGACACCTATCGGCGGATTCTCGAGCAGCGGGCGCAGGAGAACGGCGCCGACTTCGTCAAAGGCGTGGCCACCGCGATCACCCCGATGGCGTTCTACGAGACCGTCATGGTGAAGGGCTACGAAACCCTCGTAGACTCCGACACCACGGTCGATGTGAACACCGGCATGATCGCCGCCGGCCGGCTGCAAGCGCTGATCGAATCCCGGGCCGACGGCACCAGAATCGCCGACCTCAGGGTGCAGATGGGTCGCATCATCGACGCGATCCATTCCACCGTCCCGGAAGAGCTGTGGCCGGAGATCCTGCGCAAGATCGATGGACCCGTCGCGGCTGATACACCGGCGGATGAGTTCGAAGACTGTGACGACGCGGAGGACTGGTACGACCCCGCGGAATCCGCGAGGACAGACGAGTACTGCTGGACTCAGCGGGCAGGGAGAGACTGACCACCCGTCCGACATGGGTTTCCTGCGCAGGTGGTCAAGCGCAGCGCACCGCCGAAGGCCTAGGCGTCCACATATACTTAAGGCGCTTCACGAGATGCCGTCGTCAAGCTCCGACTTTGACGGCACGCCAACCCCACGCTCGCGGGTGGCTCGGATGACGAAGCGGTCCGACACCACCGGTGCGGGTAGGAGCGCCTCCCCTGCGGAGGCCCGAATGAGAGACGGGCAAGGGGAGAGAACCATGGGCGTGAACGTCCGGGGGTTTAGCGATCCCCACCTACACCACCCCTGCCCGGTCTGCGGGTACGCCACTCGCTACAAGCAGTGGCCTAGCCGTTGTGCCTGCTCCCCACCCCTCGATGTCACAGTGCTGGCGGGCGAGCCGTGCCGTTATGGCGACGGGGGATGCCTGACCCATAGATCGGAGAAGTCGTCATGAGTGCTGAGCGTGGCTGGATCGGTGATCCGCCACCAGACCATGAGCGCACGCCGCCGTCTCATCGCTACAAATGGCACAAGATGATGGGTGCGACCAACCTTTTGCCCGAGGAAGAGCGTGAGGCCATTCGGCAGGCCAAGCAGCGAAGGAGGGACTGGTGAGTGCTGAACGTGGCTGGATCATCCCGCCACGACCCAACCCCAACAGCGTCGAGGCCTGGGCCGAACGCCATCGCGTTGAGGGTCATCATCCTCATCCCGCGCCGACGCCAGAGAACCCAGAGCAGTGGGAGTGCAAGTGTGATCCAGACGCGGTGTGGACTGCCATCTGGCGCATCCTGACCCCCGAGCAGATTCGCAAGATGTTCGCGCACCTTGGGGCGATCGCGAAGAAGAAGAACCGCGAGGCTGACGAGGAGGAACGTCGCCGCCTTCGTGAGCGAGTGTTCGGAATCGAGGATGGTAGCGATACGAAAGGTCAAAGAGCCGGGTACCACTGTTCTAGAAACGCGAGTCCGTCGCTGGTTAGCGGTAGAGCGCCATTATGCCAATCAATGAAATTGTGGCGCGACGGCACTGGGGCTCAGGCACGGGCGCTGCACCCGATCAGCGGGGTAACCCGTAACACCGTCATCCTTTGTTGTTCCAACTGCTCGCGCATGTTCTGTGCGAGGCGTGGCAAGTCGGGGTGGTTGTGCCAGTAGGTGGCTTCACCGAAAGAATTCACGACGCCAACTCGTTGCCTTGGCTCACCGTCGACACAGTCGCGATGTCGGATGGAACCCGAATCGGCCGCAGCGGGTCTTTGGTCACCGTGGGTGCGTGGCGATGTCAGATGGAACATGGACGCTGCCCGGGAGTTGCCGCGAGCCCTGCGAATCGTCGGGCGGGGCCTGGCACTTTTGTCCGAATTGGTCGTCTGAACTCTCCGCCGCTGTCCGCGCAGCATTTCTTCTCGGCGTCGCGCTGGTCCTCGAGTTCTGATTTTGCCACTTTGAAGATCCGAAATTACTTGCCTCATGCAGTCGTCGTACTCCTCGATGTCCCATGTCCGGGGCTCTGCGCTTGCGACGGCGGTCAGTCCGACGGACGGAACGGCGGTGGCAACGGCCAGGACGCCGAGCAGCATCGCTGCGTACTTGAAGCGGCTCAGCTTGGGCCGGATTGGTTCGGTCACCATGGATTCCTCTCGTGGTCTGGTGAGGAAAATCTCCATGGTCAAGCGGTGCTTCTGTAACCGCCCACAAGCCAGATTTGTCTTCTGAGAGGGAAGATTTTGCTATCCCCCAAGCAAGCGCTATTCGAGGAGCTGAGCAGTACGCCAGTGGTGAGGTCATTCACCCGCAGTTACCTCGATAGTGGAGGGAACCTAATCGCGCTCGTAGCCGTCTGATCTATTGTTCGGCCGCCACACTCCCCACATGTGGCGGGCCGACTCATTGTCAAACGGCCCGGCAGGACCCCAGTGGCCGGTGACCATCTTCGTGAACTTGGACAGGGACGAGGCCTACACCGAGGAAGAGGTGGGAAGGCTTATGACCGGGACATGGCGCAACTCATCGCGAAAAACCCTGCGGCAGAGCTTCCGACCTACGACAAGTGGCTCGACGAGTACCGCGACCTCGGGCTTCTTGAGCTGAGCGTCGACGATTACCTCGATGAGATTTTGGCTGACGACGCGGGCGCTTGATTACGCAGCAAGGCCGACGCTTGTTCCGTCTCGGCGGCGGTAGCGCACGCTGCTGCCTCGCTAGTCGAAAGCGTAAACCGCGAATTGAGGTCGCCTCGCGGCGTAGTTCAGCCAGTGTCCACGCGGTCGCGTGGGTGACGGCTGATCCGCCGCTCGCGATCAGGCAGGCGCTTGGCTCATCGCCGCTACGGTCGCGGTGTCGGAGGGCACTCGAATCGGCCGCGGCGGGTCTTTAATCACTGTGGGCGCGGTGGCGATGTCGGAGGGAATCTGAGCATGGCCCGGTAGCTGCCGTGAGCCCGAAGCCGGTTCAGCGGGCGGCGACCAGCATCTTCCGTCATGGTAGTAGCCGCCGGTTGCCCAACAGCACCTCTCAAGGGCGTCAGAAATATCGTCCGGCAGACGCCACTTTGCATTCGCGACACATTCGTCGTACTTCTCGATGTCCCACGTGTTGGGTTCGGCGGCGGCGAGGGCGGGCTGGCCCAGCGCGAGGGCCGCCGCGATGGCGCCCGCGCCGATGACGAATCCGAGTTGGCGTGAGGACGTACGGGTTCTGGCGCTGGTGCGAGGCATGATCGCTCTCCTTTCGTTTTGGACCACATGTATGTGGGCGGTATGACGTAAAAATCGTCTTCTATCAAGCGCGTTGACGTAATCGCCCAGAAGCCAGACTTTTCTTCTGGAAGGGAAAGATCTGGCTATCCGCCAGGTAAGGGGTGTCCGCGCGGTCCCACGAACACCGCCAGGTCTGAGCCGCTAATCGGGCGGCGAAAATGCTGCTGTAGCTCTGCGAAACTGTTGCCCTTGCGGTCGCGTGGCGGCGATCATTCCTGGCGGCTAGTGGGGTGCGCGACGGCCCCGCCGGATAGCCGGTGCGGCGTACTAGCCGGGGCGGCCTAACCCGTGTGCTGCCCAAACATGTTGACTACATTCGTATCCGGCACCGCTGCAATAGGTTCGGGCAGCGGGGTTGGTGGCCTCTACGTCGGGTATGTAGTCGGTGTAGGTAGTCAGCGTCAGCACGTAGCTGCTGTGGCCGAGCCACTTCGCCACTGGTTGGGGTGGACGCCATTCGAGACGGTGGAACACGACGCAGACGGCGTGGTCGATGCCGTGGCCGCGCTGTTCGACTGCGCCGCTACGACTGGTCGCGATTAGGTCGTGGCTGAGCGAGCAAGGCGACCGCTGTTGAGGAATGCGGTGAGTGACGACCAGCTACGTGGGAAGACCCTCAGATCGGGGCTATCCGTGTTGCTGGGGGATTGGGTGACCCCTCGGCACTGTCTGACCCCCGGTGGGCTGACCCCCAGTGGGACCGGAGATTGACGAGTTCTTCAGACCCGTATTAGATCCGTTCTGCCCTACTCCACTAGGAGCACCGCCCGACGCAGAGCTTGACGCTGCCAGCACAAGGGCGGGCGTGGCCAGAGCACCGAGCAGGCCCAGTGCTGCAATCGCCCTGCGCAATTTGATGGATGTCATAAGCAAGTCCGCCCAAAGTTGATTTGTGTGCCGGTTCCGGCAAGGGCAACGTTAGCCCCTCAGCAAGGGCAGCGGCTCAGTACCCGAGGTCACTAAGACGCTGCACGAGTCCTCTAAGTTTGCTCCGGCCCCCCTGCAGCGGAATGCGGTACTAGATGCCATTGCCGCTGTTGGAGAGGAACGCCGGGGACATCTTAAGGACGCCAAACTCGCCGTCGACAAGGCCTTACATGTCGCCCATAGCGCTGAGGAATGGTATCTGGCCGACCAGGTGGGCCGGGGGATCAAGGAAGTGGAGGCCCGCGCCCTACACGCTGCCTAGAGTCGCGCCGAAGGGGTGACGTCGGAAAGACGAAAAACCGCTAGCGGGACGGCAGGCGATACCGGCGACAACCACGTGGCGGTGAATGTACGGGTGCGTGTGTATCCGGGGACCGACGGCGCGAATTGCAGGTGATCGTCGCTCACCGGGCAGTAATTGAACAGGCCAAAGGCATGCTAATGGCGATCTACGAGCTCGACGCCCAGTCCGCGTTCGGTGTTATGACGAGGCTGTCCCAACACTTCAACGTCAAACTTCACGACCTCGCCGCCAAGTTAGTGGCCGACCTGCCGTCCATATTGCAGAGCAGTCTCACGGCTCGCACACCGACCGACCACTACCTGATGACGTTGACAGCCGACGACATCTAACAACAAAGGGTGCGCCCAGAGGAATTGGCTCCTACTCGAAGGTGACGGTGAAGGACGCCCACGCCGTGTCACGCCGAGGCGATGACATCGCCGAGCACCGGCGTCAGAACGCGACCGTCGAACATGAGGTGTCTCGAAATAGATATCCGCGACTCGCGGAAGTTCGTCTCAAACACGTGTCTCCGGTGACCGGGTCGGATTCGCCGATGTGCGAGGTAGAGCGTGTCGCCTGTGAGATTCTGCGGGGGTGTCCGCTGATCGGGCGGCTGCTCCTTCGGGGGTGGTGACGTTTCTATTCACCGATGTCGAGGGTTCGACCCGTCGGTGGGAGGCCGACGCCGATGGCATGCGGATCGCGCTCGCCGCCCATGACGAGGTGCTGCGCGGGGCGGTCGAGGCGCACGACGGCGTCATGTTCAAGCACACCGGCGACGGGGTGTGCGCCGCCTTCGCCTCACCGAGATCTGCGGTGGATGCGGCGGTGGCTGCGCAGCGGGCGCTGGAGTTGCCGGTGCGGATGGGCGTGGCGACCGGCGAGGCAGAGCTGCGGGATGGGGACTATTTCGGCGCGGTGCTCAACCGGGCGGCGCGGGTGATGGCTGCCGGGCACGGCGGGCAGGTTCTGCTCGACGGCACCACTGCCGGGCTGTGCAGCAGCATCGACATGATTGCCTTGGGGCCACGGCGATTACGCGACATTGCCAAACCCGTCGAGATGTTCCAAGTCCTGGCCGCCGGCCTGGGTAGCGAGTTTCCGCCGCTTGCGACGCTCGATGCGACACCGGGAAACCTCCGCCCTCACACGACGAGCCTAGTTGGGAGGGAGTCCGAGCTGGCCGAGCTGCTAGAGATGGTGAAGGCTCATCGGTTGGTGACGTTGACCGGGGTGGGCGGGGTCGGTAAGACCCGCCTGGCGACCGAAGTTGCGGCGCGGCTGGGCGACGAGTTCCCGGACGGCGTCTGGTTTTTCGAACTGGCCGCGGTTACCGATCCGGCGGCGGTGCCCGACGCGGTGACCGCGGTGCTGGGCATCACCCAACAACCGGGCAAGAGCCTGAATGACAGTGTGGCCGCCGCATTGGAAGGCCGTGTGGGGTTGTTGGTGTTCGACAACTGCGAGCACGTGCGCGACGCTGCGGCGGATCTGGTCGAGGCGATCCTGGCGCACTCGGCGACGGTGCGGGTGTTGGCGACCAGCCGCGAAGGACTGGGGGTCGCCGACGAGCAGTTGTGGCTGGTGCCCTCGCTGGAGGTGCGGGCGGGCATCGACTCCGCGGCGGTGACCCTGTTTGTCGAACGCGCACGCAGCGTGGCCTCGCGCTTCTCGGTGGCCGAGGCCAATCAGGCGGCAGCGGTTGTGGACATCTGCCGACGGCTCGACGGAATTCCGTTGGCCATCGAGTTGGCGGCCTCGCGGATGGCGTCGATGACGGCCAGTGAGGTGCGGGATCGTCTCGATCAGCGGTTCCGGCTGCTGGTCGGCTCGCGGCGCGGGCTGGAACGCCACCACACGCTGCGCCACGCGGTGGCGTGGTCCTACGACCACCTCGATGAGGAGGAGAAGTCGCTGCTGGAGCGGTGTTCGGTGTTCGCGGGTGGATTCGATCTCCAAAGTGCATGCGCGGTAGGCGGATTCGATGGCTCCGATGACTACGCTGTTCTGGATCTGCTGGACGCGCTGGTGCGTAAGTCGCTGCTGGTGGCCGACAGGTCTTCGGGGCGGACCCGGTTTTCGATGCTGGAGACGATCCGCCAGTTCGCCGAGGAACAACTCGTCGCCCGCGGCGAGGCGGCAGCGGACCAGGTTCGGAGCGCCCATGCCCGGTACTTCGCCGGTCGCGAGGCCGACATCCTGGCCCTGTGGGACAGTCCCCGGCAACGCGAGGCGTACGACTGGTTCGCAACCGAGCTGGCCAATCTGCGCACTGCGTTCCGGTGCGCCGCCGACTGTGGCGATCTCGACGTGGCCGCTCCCATCGCGACGTACGCGGCGCTACTGGGTTTAATGGTCGAGAATTATGAGCCGGTCACCTGGGCTGAAGAGTTGATCGAGCCAGCCAGTGCCGTCGGTCATCTGCGGCTCGCATCCTTGTATGTGGTGGCGACCCAATGCTGGATGGTCGGAAGGATCGACCAGGCCGTCCGGTACAGCGAAGCCGGCCAACCGGTCTTTCTGAAGAAGCGTGAAGGGGTACCTCGCGGTTTCGAGCCCTGGTTTGGGGCTGTTTTCACGAACATCGGCCAGCCTGAACGAAGTGTCGAGTGGTGCCGCAAAGAGCTGGCAGACAACCGCGACGCGCACGTATTAACCAGGACAGCGCTGGTGGCGGCACTGACCGTAATGGGCTTGCGAGGAGGCGATGGCCGCCGCCAAGGGACTCATCGAGGACGCCGAGGCAACCCGAAATCCGCATGTGCTTGCGTTCACACTTCTCATGTACGGACTCGTGCACTGCGATGCCGATCCAGCCCACGCGCGAGATGTCATGCGGCGGGGCCTTGTCACCGCACAGGCCAGCGGTAACCGTTACGACGAATCAAACTTGCCAATATTTTGGGCAGGCTCGAGGCCCGGTACGGCGACCCCGTTGCCGCACTCGACCACCTCACGTCGGCGATAAGAAGCTACCGCGACGCCGGCAACACCACCATTATCCGTCTTCCGCTGGGGGTGCTCGCCGCCATGTTAGCCCGACTCGGACTCAACGAGCCGGCGGCAATCATCGCCGGTTTTGCGTTCGGAGCCCTGACGAAAGGGTGGATCCCGGAACTCGGCCAAGCGGTCAAACATCTACGCGGTGTCCTTGGCGACCGGACCTACGAGTCATTGGCCCGTAAAGGCGACACGATGACCACCGCCGCGATTGCCGCCTACGCATACGACCAAATCGACCAGGCGCGAGCAGAACTGAACGCAGTCTCGAAAAGAGCACATCTGCGACACCCGTCGATCCCCTTGCCGGGCGCGTGATTCCGCACGTCGCGTTCGTCTCACAACGACGTGTCTCGTCTTCCGACATTAAGTAGTAATGAGACACCTGCCGAGATCAAAACGAGCGTCGCAGAAGGGCTGCCCTCATGGCATCGCCTCGGCCCATTTCATGTGCCCCTCGAAGCCCAGCTATGTGGCCATGGCGCGGTAGCGATCTCGATAGTCCCGGTAGGCAACTTCGTCGCCGCGGGCCCAGGCTAGCAGCGCGCGCAGCCGCAGCAGCGTGATCTCGCGCATCACCCAACCTTCAGTTGCCGGCAGGTTGGCCAACCGGCCGATCGCTTCTTGGGCCTCGGCCAGGTCGCCCTGGGCGCCACCCTCCAGCAGCGTCTCCACCAGAAGGCCGGTGCCCCAAACGCCAAACGCGAGCCGTCCCGCCTGGTGCAGCTCGTCCACGGCTTTGCGCATCACCGCAATGGCAGCATCGCGCTCGCCGCGCCTGGCCCTTTCCCGGGCGGCAAATAACTCGGTGATCGGAATCAGGTAGGCGCGCCACCCTCGCGTAGCCACGCAGCTCGGCCTCGCCGGTGGCCAGCCCCATCCGCACCGGCAACTCCAGCGCCCGCTGCGCGGCCACCGCCGCATCAACCGCGCGCTTCGGGGACGCGAAGGCGGCGCAGACACCGTCACCGGTGTGCTTGAACATGAAGCCGCCGCGCGCCTCGATCGCCCCGCGCAGCACCTCGTCGTGGGCGGCCAGCGCCGCCCGCATCCCATCGGCGTCGGTCTCCCACCGACGGGTCGAACCCTCGACGTCGGTGAACAGAAACGTCACCACCCCCGAAGGAGCAGCCGCCCGATCAGCGGACACCCCCGCAGACTCTCACAGGCGACCCGCTCTACCTGGCACTTCGCCGGAACCCGGCCCCAGACACCACGCCCCGAGGCACGGCGCGCCGCTACCCGCGGGCCGGACCGCAGCGGTGATAACGCACATGTGGGCTGGCCAGCGGTGACACGATGTTGGCGTGAGCGATGCTCATGACGGCAGCAAGCCAATATTCACGGCGATGACATGACCGCAACCGGCATGGTGTGCGGGTCGTGCGGAGCTGAACTGCTGGAGAACGGCGACGGTTCTGCCACCGCTGTGGCTCGCCCGTTGCCGAGCCCGACACACATGCGGAGTACAAGCAGGTCACCGTGCTGTTCGCCGATGTGGTGCGGTCGATGGTATCGCGGCCGCGTTGGATATGGAGCGGTGGCGCGAGATCGTGACCGAGCTGGTGGAGCGCTCGGCGGCGGTGGTGCGCCGCTACGGCGGGAGCGTGGAGTTCACCGGCGACGGGGTGATGGCGATCTTCGGCGCCCCGGTGGCGTTGGAGGATCACGCCGTTCGTGCCTGCTTGGCGGCCGTGGGCGTTCAGGAGGAGGCGAAGCGGCTTGCCGTCGAAGTCCGAGAGCGCGACGGTGTGGACCTCCAGGTGCGGGTGGGACTGAACTCCGGTCAGGTGATCGCCGGTGAGATCGGTTCGGGGTCGCTGGGGTACGCCGCGATCGGGGAGCAGGTCGGGATGGCGCAGCGGATGGAATCGGTGGCCCCGCCGGGCGGGGTGATGCTGTCGCGAGTCCACCGCGCGGCTGGTCGAGCACACCGTGACGCTGGCTGAACCGGAGTAGGTGCGCATCAAGGGCGCCGACGAACCGGTTTCCGCGCGCCGGCTGGTGGCGATCGGCCCGCGGGATGGGCTGGTCGGGCGCGCCGAGGCGCCCCTGGTCGGTCGGCGCTGGGAGATGGCCGCCCTCGACGCCATGGTGGAGCGGGCGATCGGTGGCCGCGGCGGTGTCGTGAATGTGGTGGGACCGCCGGGCATCGGCAAGAGCCGGACGGCCGGGAGGCCGCGGCGCTGGCGGCCGGGCGCGGGGTCGAGGTGTTTTGGGCCTTTTGCGAGTCCCACGCCCGCGACGTCCCGTTCCATGCGGTGACGCGGCTGCTGCGGGCGGGCACGGGCGTGACCGACCTCGACGGTGCAGCCGCCCGCGCCCGGGTCCGCGAACAAATCCCGATGCCAACCCACAGGATCTGCTGTTGCTCGACGACCTGTTGGGCATCGCCGACCCAGAGGTGGCGCTGCCCCAGATCGACCCGGATGCGCGCCGCCGCCGGTTGACCGCCCTGATCAACACCGTGTCGCTGGCCCGCACCCAACCGGCGCTGTTCATCATCGAGGATGCCCACTGGATCGACGCGGCCAGCGAGTCGATGCTGGCCGAATTGCTGGCCGTGACCCCGCGCACTCCATCGATGGTGTTGATCACCTCCCGCCCCGAATACCAGGGAGCGCTGGCGCGGATGCACGGCGCGCAGACGATAATGCTTGGTCCACTGGGTGATTCGGACACCGCAGCCCTGCTGGACGAGCTGCTGGGTGTGGATCCCTCGGTCGGGGGCCTGGCGGCGATGATCGCCGAGCGGGCCGCCGGGAACCCGTTTTTCGCCGAGGAGATGGTGCGCGAGTTGGCCCAGCGCGGGGTGCTGGCCGGTGAGCGCGGTGGCTACGTCTGTCGGACGGATGTCGCCGACGTCGCCGTGCCGGCCACGGTGCAGGCGGCCATCGAGGCGCGCATCGACCGGCTGACCACCCCGGCCAAGCGCACGCTCAACGCGGCGTCGGTGATCGGCGCCCGCTTCGGGCCGGGGCTGCTGGCCGCGCTGGGCATCGATGCGGTGCTCGACGAGCTGCTGGGCGTCGAGCTCATCGATCAGGTGCGGTTCACCCCCAGCGCCGAGTACGCCTTCCGCCACCCGCTGATCCGCGCGGTGGCCTACGAATCGCAGCTGAAATCTGATCGCGCCCAATGGCACCGGCGCCTGGCCGCCGCCATCGAAGAGCGTGAACCGGGCTCGGTGGAGGAGAACGCCGCGCTGATCGCCGAACACCTCGAAGCAGCGGGCGAGCTGCCCGCGGCGTATGGCTGGCACATGCGCGCCGGCGCGTGGTCAACCAACCGCGATGTCGCCGCGGCCCGGCTCAGCTGGGAGCGGGCCCGCCGCATCGCCGACGCGCTGCCGGACGACGACCCCGCCCAATTGTCGATGCGCATCGCCCCCCGCACCACGCTGTGTGCCACCGACTGGCAAGCCCCAGCATTCGAGGAAAGCCGGGGCCGCTTCGCGGAGCTCCGCGAGTTGTGCAACGCGGCCGGCGACAAGGTCTCGTTGGCCATCGGCATGACCGGGCTGGCCACCGAGCTCTTCTACGCCGGGCGGTCACGTGAGGGGTCGCGGCTGGCATCCGAACAGATGGTGCTGCTCGAGTCGATCGGCGATCCCACCTTGATTATGGGGTTGGCGGTCGTAGCGTTCGTCAACTGGTGCGATGCCGGTGAATTCGGCGAGGTCTTGTGGTGGTCGCAGACCGTCATCGACCTGGCCGGGGGCGATCCTGCCAAGGGCGCCGGCTTCGGTTTTGGATCACCGCTGGCGACCGCGCTGGCATATCGCGGCCTTGCTCGGTGGTGGCTGGGCCGTCCCGGATGGCGCCAGGACCTTCACGACGCCGTCGCGATGGCCCGGCAAAGCGACCCGGCAACCCTCAGCCTTGTCGTCTGCTCGACCCACGGTTCGATACCGTACGGGGTGCTTCGGGCCGATGACGCCGCGGTGCGCGCGAGCGAAGAGGCGGTGCACACCGCGGGATTCAGCCACGATGTAGCACTTAGCTTGGCCGAGTGCACGCTGGGTATCACGCTGCTGTATCGGGACGCCGCCGCCGACCGTCGTCGCGGGCTGGAGCTGGTGGTGCAGTTCCGCGAGTTTGTGCGCGAGCGTGCTCCCTCCCTGGTCCCGGTCGCCGACTTGTATATCGCCCGGGAAAGCGCCAGCCGCGGCGACCGCGATGCTGCTATTGCGATGACGCGCCAAGCCGTCGACGAGCTGCACCAGGCAGGACGTCTCTTGTATAGCGTTTTGGGCGCCGGCGTCCTGGTGGAGACGCTCCTGCAGCGTGGCGCCGAGGGCGACCTGGCCGAAGCCCAGGAGGCGATCGACCGGTTGGCGAACCTGTTGGAAGGCGACGAGTCGGCGATGCGCGAGATCACGCTGCTGCGGCTGCGCGCGCTGCTAGCCCGGGCCAACGGCGACGACACCGCATTCCGCGACTACCGGGATCGCTACCGCGCGATGGCCACAGAGCTCGGCTTCGAAGGACACATCGCCTGGGCCGAGGCGATGACATGACGGCGGCTGGACCGGTCTGTGTGCGTCGTCGTGCTCGCGGGGTCGTCTGAGTCAACCGGACCGGGAGGAGTGGGCCACGCTGAGTCGAGCCGCCGTGTGATCCAGCGGCTCATTTGCTCGATAGCACTGGCGCCGGCGGGGTCGCCGTCGTTGCCATTGGCGGATGGTTGCCAGCTTCTCAACTGCCATCAGTCCACCTCAAAACCCACCATTTGCGTCAATATGTGCTGCGCGTCACCCGCGGCAAGCCGGTCTATCCATATCACGAACATGCCATAGGTAACGGGCACGTCTCAGTTAGGCGCAGTCGGCCTATCAAGCTGCATAAAAGCCGGGAGCCATGTTAGGCTACTGTTAGCTGAAGGTCGTTGCGACTGCAATAACTCAAGGCTCGAGGTGTCGAAGGGAGGCTTAGCTGATGAGAGCGTCAAACGCGATGAGCTCGTCAGATTCGTCGACCCATCCCGCCGTAAATCAGATTGCTGTGCAGGTGCCCGACACCCTCGGGCCAGCAGTTATACGCAACTGCAGCCGGCTCGGCCGCAGCGCGAATCCGCCCGGCTTCTCCTTCTCTGAGTGGCTACGGGACCTGCGTAGCCGTTGAGCAACCGCTGATCAACGCCTGATCTTGCGGATGAAAAGCACCACCAGCAGCGCCCCTATCGCGGCGAGCGAAATCGCCACCGGTGGTTTCTTGACCGCGCGAACCAGTCCCGACTTCATGTCGTCGGCGATCCTGCGCGGATTGGCGCGCTCGGTGAGGGAGTCCACGGTCAACGCAAGTTGGTCGCGGGCCTGATCGATATCCTGCTTGATGGCGTCGGGATCTCGGTCCGTCACTGTCGTCCTCCATCATCCGCATGCGCCCGCGGACCTCTCGTGCTCCTCGCGTCCGCAATGTCCTGCCGAACTACCCTAGATCAGCCGGTGCCAACCCCGACGCAGCGGTGAAGAAAAAGAAAGGAACTCCCCTGGTGGCTCAGACCCCACGTCTCGAGGTCGGCGACAAAGCCCCCTCTTTCAGCCTCGCCGACGCCGACGGCAACAAGGTGTCGCTGGCCGACTACCGCGGCCGCAAGGTCATCGTCTACTTCTACCCCGCAGCATCGACGCCTGGATGCACCAAGGAGGCGTGCGACTTTCGCGACAACCTGCGTGAGCTGCATGACGCCGGGCTCGACGTCGTCGGCATCTCTCCTGACAAGCCCGAGAAGCTCGCGAAGTTCCGCGACGCCGAGAAGCTGACGTTCCCGCTGCTGTCCGATCCCGAGCGCAAGGCGCTTACCGCGTGGGGCACCTACGGCGAGAAGAAGATGTACGGCAAGACCGTGCAGGGCGTCATCCGATCCACCTTCGTCGTCGACGAGAACGGCAAGATCGCGGTCGCGCAGTACAACATCAAGGCTGCACATACGACAACCTTCCTACAAAGACTGCTCAGCGCCTCTCGATGATGTAGTCGATATGCCTTGTGCGACGAGAACCGTTGTACTGGCGGGGTTCTCCCTCGATGGCGTACCGCTTACCTTGCCACTCGACTTGCGACTGAGCGCCAAGCAACGTCGGGAATCCGACCAGCCGTAGCCGGTACTAACTCTCTGTCAGGAATCCGATGCCCTGCGACTCTTGGCTCCCCACGGCGACAGCCGAAGTGATCGGCTGCACGACAGCGCGAAGCAGGATTCCGGTAGCGCTCGGACGGGTCCTGACGTTCCCGTCCTCGTCCGTTACAACCTCTTCGGGATAGACGGTTACAAGTTCGGTTCCACGGTTTAGCAAGCTCATCGGTCAGCCTCCCATCATGAACGGGTGAACCGGCGTAGCCGAAGCCGAGGCATCGGAGAACGCCGGCACGAGCGGAACACGCTGCCGGCTACGACACCGAGCGTCTCCCACTCTGCGGCCAGGATCTCCAACTTCCCGTTGGCGAGATCCTGCCGAAACATGTAGGAGTAGTTGCCGTCCGTCTCCGACAGATAGCCATTGGGATTTCGCGCAATCCGAAGCACGGCATCGGCCTCGACTTGAATCACGTCGGCCTCGTCTATATCGCCCGCTGTGATCTGGTCGTCTAGATCGGAAACGCGGCGCTATATCATGCGCTCCACGTCATCGAGCCGGATCTCGACTAGCGATGTCTCCTCGGCGGTCAGGTCCCGCCCTAAGCGGATAGCGACGTCACTGGCAGTGGCGTACGTCAAAGGTGTTCTCCTCGTATAGGGCCGCCATCACACGGCATTCTGATGGATGACGACAATGGGCTCAACCCATTGCAACGCAGGCGATTCGGGCGTCGGTGCTGCAATCGGCAAGCGGCTCGGCATCGCCGCAGGTCAAGCCTTTTCAACCTTTTGGCGGATAGCGCTGCGCGCAGCAGGGGTTTTATACGCCTTGACGTTTAAGCACTGCGAGGATTTCCTCATTGGACACGCCCGCACCTTCGCAGAGGTGGCGAACCTGGGTCACGGCTGTTTGTAGAGCGTCAAGGCGCGCAGAGGCCTCGGTCAAGGTTTTTATCCATTTGTCGTAGTCACTAAAGTTAGGCAGATAGAACACTTTAGGGTCCTCCTAACCATTGGAAACCCTTCCCACCAATGTAAGTGTCCGACAGGCGAAACATGAGTAGGGGACTAGGTGTGTTCTACGCAGGATTTGGCAACGGGGAATTGCTTACCCGGGGTGGGAAAGCATGTGGCGGAACCAATCCGCAGCGGATAACCCCGCCGCGTTCATCACGGCGACCGCCGAAACCGGGGTTTCAGCCGTAAAAGCGTCTAGCGCGGACAGATAGGCACGTAAACCGTCGCGGTAATGCCACGCATCAAACGACCGCAACTGGCTTGGCAGGCGGGCAGCCCAAGCATCGGGGTCGTTTCCGCTGGGGCGTCGGTTGCGTCGTCGCGTCTTCGGCATAGGTGGCATCGGGCTAGTCCTCCTGCCCTTCAAAGTTCAACCGAGCCAGCAGTTGCGCCAACAGCCCACGCTGAAACCGGATCTCGCTGATAAGCGGCTGAATCACCTTCTGACCGGCGCTGCCTCGGACCGTCAAAGGTTCCTTCGCCGCTGCACGCTCCAACCCGGCTATCGCATCGCTCACCCGGCAAGCGTGAGCGAGGATTTCGAGTTTGGCCGGCTCGTACTCAAGCTCGTACTCCTCGTTTACGGTCTCCCAGAGCCGAGACCCAGACGCTTTCAGTCCGCGAGGCTTTCGCAGCTTCATCTGTCCTCTTCCAAGTACGCGAAAAGGCCCCTGATCAGGGCCTTTTGTGATTCTCAAGTTTCAAAAGTCACGCAGGATGTCTGACCCGCATTACCGTCCGGTCAAACGGGTGCGGGCGGGGGTATGCCCCCGTGGGGGTGTAGGCACCCATCCCCGCAGGTCAGGGGCCTGTGTCCCTGCCCGAGCTGGTGCCACTACCCCACACCGAGGGGACCGAGGGGACTACGCCGAAGCCAGGCCCGGCTATCCGTGCCTCACTCCGAAATGTGCACTGCGTTCGCATGTGATAACACCCGGATGTAGCTGTGACCGCTGCCATCCGGTGCTCAACACCCACGGGGTTACGCCAACTGTGAAGGTGCTGCCGGTCCCATCTGACCCGTGAGCGGATTCACCTTTGCCGTCGCGCCCGTCTGTGCCCGCTGCTGCGCCGCTTGGGACAGCGCACTGAGCTGCTCCACGAGCTGACGCCGGTCTTCTTCGGACTGCTGGTAGAACGTCCACATGCCCCAGGCGGCGGGCCGCACATACAGCGTCACTTTCTGCCGCCGACGAGGGTTCGGCGCCAGCACCGCAGGAACCTCAACGACTCGGTCCAGCGTCGCGGAACTGACCAGTTCCTCCGCGATCTTCTTCACATCCACCCAGTCCTGAAGCTCATAGACCGACGACTGCTGCGCCATGTGCGCCGGACCCTGCAGGGTGAGATACCACGCCATCCACGCGTCTCCTTCGCTCGTCGGAACAGCGCCAGCATAGTGACTGCTCCCGCCTCGGCGGCGTATGGGCGGGACTGTCTCGGTGGTCAAGAATGGCCCCTTATCAAATGGCTCAACGGTTGGCGACTTACCGTCCGGTCGGGAGGTGGCGGGAGAGGGGGCTTATTTAGGCAGGTCAGGCGAGGTGCGGGCGTCATTAGACCTCGCCGAGTCGTACCAGCGTGCAACTATCAGCGGATGAGCCCTGATGCTGAGCCTTCCGAGCCCCAACCACCACCGACGTGTGAGGGGTTTGGCCTGGTCGACTACAAGGGTTCGAAAACGCTGAACTGCGAGAACTACATCGGTCGGGCGATGACGAGGCACGAGCCGAGCTAGAGCGCCGTGGGTTGAGCACCAAGTCTCGACGTCGCACGTCGGACACGCCGCCAAAGTCAGCGCAAGGGCGCGGTCGGCTCGTCAGCTCCTGGGTATCGACCAGTAGGCCAGCATGGTTTCCTGCGCGGCAACGTGACCGTCCGTCATCAGGAGCGTCAACCGGTGGGGCCGGATCTCGTATCGGGTGCCATCGGCCGGGTTGGTCACGTCGAAGCCGCCCGCCGAGCGCGCCGCATTGGCGAGTGCGATTAGGGTGCCGTCGCTGAGGCGCACACCCCGGTAGTAGAAGGCAGCGGGTCCGGTCTGACACAGCACCAGCTCGGTCTGCGTCGTGCTGCCCATCGCCGCGGCGGGGCGTCCCGGGGCGCAGCGGGCGTCGGAGTTCAGGAAGCCCTGCTCGTCAGTCCCAGCAGGGCGAACACCCCCGTCGGCTGCTGAGTGGTGGGAGCCCGATGTCTCGGTCGGTCGGATCTCGGCCGATGTCGCGGTTCCCGCGCGCGTACTGTCTTGGCTGCTGCCCAACAGACCGGCCTGAAACAGTACGGTCACAAGCCCGGTGAGCGCGACGATGGCGCTACCAATCCCAGTGATGATCCCGGGTAGCGTGAGCCACCACGACTTCTTCGTTTCTTCGTCAGTCGTTTCGTCGTCAGTCGTTTCGTCCTCGGCCATTGCCTATGCCCTTACTGTGATGCCGGTAGCCTATCCTCCGTGCCGCACCTTCACGGGCGGATGTCGTTTCGGTCATGCTGGATTGGTCTCCCCGTTTACAGCGGTCAGCACGCCCGGGATAGTCACGGTAGATGCCGGCCGATCCTCTGTCTGACTACCGGGCAGGTGGGAGACGCGAGCACCTACGACAGCGCGGAGGCACGACCTATCGGTCTGACGCCAGATTCGCCAGCAGCAGCGCCTCGGCCGTCGCGGCCCGTTCCAGCACGCCTAGGTGCAGGCTCTCGTTGATGCTATGAGCCTGTGTCCCAGGGTCTTCCACCCCGGTGACCAATATCTTCGCTGATGGAAACGCGTCGGCGAATTCCGCGATGAAGGGAATTGAGCCACCCACGCCCATGTCCACCGGTTCGTTTCCCCACGCCTGGCGGAAGGCGGCGCGGGCGGCGTCATACACCGGGCCGCTCGCATCGATCGCGTACGGCTGGCCGATATCGCCGGGCGTGACGGTGACCCGTGCACCCCACGGCGCGTGCTTCTCCAGGTGACGGGTGAGCGCATCCAGGTGAGCCTTCGCGTCACCCCCCGGCGCGACCCGCATGCTGATCTTCGCCTGCGCCCGGGGGATCAACGTGTTCGACGACGATGCGATCGGGGTGGTGTCGATCCCGATGACCGTGATTGCGGGTTTGGCCCACAGCCGTTGTGGCGCTGAGCCGGTGCCGATCTCGGATACTCCATCGAGCAAGCCGGAATCTTCCCGTACCCGCTCCTTCGGGTAGTCCACGTCCGCGGCGGTCGCCTCATGCAGGCCCTCGACCGCGACGTTGCCGTCGTCGTCATGCAACGAGGCCAGCAGCCGCACCAGCACGCTCAGCGCGTCGGGCACCACACCGCCCCACATCCCCGAGTGCAAGCCGTGGTCGAGTGTGGCCACCTCCACCACACAGTCGGCCAGGCCGCGCAGCGACACCGTCAGCGCGGGAATGTGCGTACTCCAGTTGTCCGAGTCGGCGATGACGATGACGTCTGCAGCCAGCGTTTCCTTATGGGTGGCCAGCAGTCGACCCAGCGACGGCGAGCCGGACTCCTCCTCGCCCTCGACGAACACCGTCACACCGACCGGTGGC
Source organism: uncultured Actinomycetota bacterium (assembly GCA_963713225.1). Taxonomy (GTDB): domain Bacteria; phylum Actinomycetota; class Actinomycetes; order Mycobacteriales; family Mycobacteriaceae; genus Mycobacterium. The sequence continues at coordinate 79,287 of CAVQLB010000016.1, forward strand.
TGGCCGCCGTGCGCTCGGAACGCAGCGAGATGCGTTGCGATGCCTGCCTTGTCGTCGGCGCTGCCACGGCCGTATAGCCGACCGTCGCGCTCAGTCGGTTCGAACGGCGGCGACACCCACTGGGTGTGATCTCCCTCTGGTTGCACATCGTGATGGGCATACAACAGCACCGTCGGCGCGCCGGCCGGCGCCGGGTGCCGGGCGATGACGGCCGGTGCGCCACCCTCGCTGACGATCTGCACATCGGCGAAACCAGCCTGCGACAACAGCTTTGCCACCGCGTCGGCGCTGCGCCGGACATCATCGCGGCGGGCCGGGTCGGCCCACACCGATTCGATGCGCACCAGGTCCTCGAGATCGCGCCGCACCGAGGGCAGCACGTCGCGCACCCGTTCCACCAGATCACTCATGGTGTCGAGGTTAGCGCTCCTCGAGCACGGCGACCGCTGCGGCGGTGTCCCCCTCATGGGTCAGCGACAGATGAATGGTCACCTTCTCGAGGTGCTCGGCGATCGCGCCGGTCAGCCGGACCCGCGGCCGACCCCACATATCCGTCACCACCTCGATGTCGCGGTGGATGCCCTCGGGTAACACCGGCCGCTTCGAGAAGCGCGATCCCGACCAGGCCTTGATCACCGCCTCCTTGGCCGCCCACCGAGCCGCGAGGTGCCGCGCCGCCGACGAACTCTTGTCCGCGGCGTCGCGGCGCTCACCCGGAGTGAACGTCTCGGCGAATACCGTCCCCGGCTGGTCGACCTGTTCTGCGAACTCGGGGATCGAGACCAGGTCGATGCCGATGCCAACGATGCTCACGCTGCGCACATTAGCGGATATAGACGCCGTCTTCGCCCAGCCTCGAGGCCGGATCCAACAGCATCTCAGCCTCCGCGCGGTTCTCCGGTGCCTCGTCGTCCAACCGACGGTTGCTTGCCGGCCGCTCGTACATCGGCGCGCCACCGGCGATCGCCGAGGCCAGCCGTCGCTGCCCCGCGAACACCCGCGCGTTGGCCTTCTCCTGGTAGGCCTGCCGCTGCTCGGTATCGAGCGCGGCGACGAAGGCCTGCGGATGGACCAGTGCGATGACGCCCGACACGTGACCGAAGCCCAGGCTGGTGATCAGGCCCGCCTTGAGCGGGAACTTCTCGCCCAGCCGCAGCGTCTCGCGCACCCACACGAAGTGCTCGGAGCCGGCCAGTTCATCGTCGACGCAGTCCAGGCTGCGGTTGGGCGGGATGACCCCGTCGCGCAGCATCTGGCACATGCCCATCATCTGGAACACCGCCGCGCCGCCCTTGGCGTGACCGGTCAGGCTCTTCTGCGACACGATGAACAGCGGTGCGCCGTCGGAACGGCCCAGCGAGTCGGCGAGCCGTTCGTGCAGCTCCGTCTCGTTCGGGTCGTTGGCCAGCGTCGAGGTGTCGTGCTTGGACACCACCGCGATGTCGTCGGCGCCGACGCCCAGCTTGGCCAGTGACCGGGCCAGCAGCGAATCCTTACCGCCGCGGCCCGCGCCCAGCGCGCCGAGCCCAGGAGCCGGAATCGAGGTGTGCACGCCGTCGGCGAACGACTGCGCGTAGCCGACCACGGCCAGCACGGGCAGGCCCATCCTCACCGCAAGGTCACCGCGGGCCAGCAGGATCGTGCCGCCGCCCTGCGACTCGAGGAAGCCGAGTCGACGACGGTCGTTGGCGCGGGAGAACTTCGAGTCGCTGATGCCCTTGGCGCGCATCACCTCGGTGTCGGCGGTGGCCGCCATGTCACCGAACCCGATGATCGCCTCCAGCGTCAGGTCGTCGAAGCCGCCCGCGACCACAAGCTCCGCCTTGCCCAGCTTGATCTTGTCGACGCCCTCCTCCACCGAAACCGCCGCGGTCGCACACGCGCCGACCGGGTGAATCATCGAGCCGTAGCTGCCGACGTAGGACTGGATCACATGGGCCGCAACAACGTTCGGCAGGACTTCCTGCAGGATGTCGTTCGGCTTGTTCCGTCCGAGCAGGTTGCCGTGGTACATGGTCTGCATCGACGTCATGCCGCCCATACCGGTGCCCTGCGTACTGGCCACCATCGTCGGGTGCACCCACCGCATGAGTTCCGACGGCGTGAAGCCGGCGCCGAGGAACGCATCGACAGTCGCCACGATGTTCCACACCGCGACCCGGTCCAGCGAGTTGTTCATGTCCTGGCTGATGCCGTACACCGTCGGATCGAACCCGGTGGGAATCTGCCCCCCGACGGTCCGCGACAGCTTGGTCTTGCGCGGCACCCGGATCTCGGTGCCCGCCTTGCGGGTGACCTGCCAGTCGCTGCTGTCCGGCACCGGGATGGCAACGGTGTGCTCCGGGTCGAACTCAACGAACGCGCGCGCGTCGGCCTCCGACGACACCACGAAGGTGAAGTCCTTGTCGAGGAACACCGATACCAGAAGCGGTGACGCGTGATCGGGGTCGATCGCGCCGTCGTCGACGAACTCGCGGATGCCGGTCTTCTCCACCACCGCGTCGTGGTAGCGCTCCACCAACTCCGATTCGTCGATCAGGTCGCCGGATTCGGTGTCATACCAACCCGGCTTCGGGTCGTCCTCCCACTTGATCAGCCCGGTGGTCCAGGCCAGCTCGAGCACGCCCGCGGCCGACAACTCGGCGTCGACCTCCATCTCGAAGCGGGTCCGCGACGAGCCGTACGGGCCGAGCTCGGCACCGCCGACGATGACCACCAGGTCGGCGGGGTCGACGTCGAGGTCCTGCCACGCGGGCGGCGGCGCAGAGGTGAAGCCACGCGGCGGCGAGGGCAGCGCGGCGATCGTGCCGTCCAGATCCTCGCTGTCCTCGGCGGATTCGGCTGCCATCTCCTCGCGGGCCTTGGCGGCCAGCTCCGACATGTCGATATCGATGTCGCCCAGCCCGCCGGTCAGGTCTGCCTTCAGCGGCTCCTGCGCGGCGGCCACCTTCGACTCGATGTTGCACAGGTTGAGCAGCATCGCCGCCATCTGCTCGGTCGAGTAGGTGGTGACGCCTGCCTCCTCGACAGCGTTGACGATCGCGTCGTTGGCGCCCATCAGGCCAGTGCCGCGGGTCCAGCCGATCAGCGCGTGGGCCAGGCTGACCCGCTGCGCCCATGACGACTCGGCCTTCCACCGCGCCACGACCGCGTCGAGCGCCGACTTGGACTCGCCGTAGGCGCCGTCGCCGCCGAACATGCCGCGGTTCGGTGAGCCGGGCAGCACCACGTGCAGCCGGGACGCGATGTCACGCTCGGAGCCGATGCGCGACAGGCCGCCGATCAGCCGCTGCACGGCCCACAGCAGTACCTTCATCTCCATCTCGGAGCGCGAACCGGCCTCGGACAGGTCGCCGGCCACCCGCGGCGCCGCGAACGGGAACAGGAGGGTCGGCGTCTGCGCGTCCTTCAGGTGGATCGACTGCGGCCCAAGGCTTTCGGTCTGCTCGTTACCGACCCACTGCACCAGCGCGTCGATGTCGGAGTAGGAGGCCATGTTGGCGGGCACCACCCACAGCGCCGCGCCGAAGCGGGCGTTGTCGCGATACAGGTTGCGGTAGAACGCAAGCCGGGTGTCGTCGAGTTTGGACGTGGTGGCGATGACGGTCGCGCCGCCGTCGAGCAGTCCAGCGACCACCGACGCCGCGATCGATCCCTTCGACGCACCGGTGACAACCGCGATCTCGTCGCTGTAGCGACCCTTGCCCGGATTCTCCGCACCTGCTGCGGCACGGCCGAACAACGACGCGTGCACGTTGCGTCCCGCGGCCAGGGCCCTGCCCTGCCACCAGCTGGCCTGGGTGCCGACGACGTGGCCCGCACCCTCGAACCGCTCGGAGAGCACCGGCCAGTTGGCGTCGACCTCGCCCTCGTCCATCAGCCACAGCTTCACCAGGTCCTCGCGCGCGCTGGCCCACCGGTCGTCGAACAGCACAGCCTTGCGGCCGTCGAACACCGGCGCCACCAAACGCGGCCAGTCCGAACCGAGTTCGGCGGTAACCAGATCGATCAGCTCGGCGTCAGTAGCCTTCTCCGGCGCGGAAACTGCGTTGTCGAGACCCAGCTGGTTCAGCACCAAGCGGGCGGCCGAGGCCAGCACACCGTCACGTCCGGTGACCTGCTCCGCGAACTCGGTCAGCGCGGCAGAGTCCACCACACCACCGCCCGCAGCACCGCCCGCAGACGGCAGCGCCACTGCGATACCGCGTCGGCCTGCCACCGCCGTCACGGCGGCGTCGATAACCTTGTCCACCGTCGCGACGTCGGCCAGCGCACCGTCGTGCAGCCCGCCGAGGCTGCCGCCGCGGACGCTGCTGCCCTCGCGGGTGCCCAGCGCCACCTCGACGGTGACGTGCTTGGCCCAGCCGTCACCGAGCTCCCAGGTCTTCTTGACCCGCTCGGCGATCGCGGCGGGCCGCTTGCCCGACGGGCCGAGCACCGTGCGCAACTGGTCGTTGATCGCATCGGAAAGCACTGGGCCATAAGGCTTATACGTCCTGGCGAGCTTGGTCACCTGGGACCTCAGCCCGGACAGGTCGGCCTCGGCGGCACCGTCGATGGCGCCGAGGTCCAACTCGGAGCCGAGGTCGACCAGCAGCTGGTTGCGCCGTGACGACGCACCGTCGGTGATGGATTCGATGGAATCCAACGCCTCGATCTGGTCCATCCGCATCTTGGCGGACAGCGCGATCAACGCGAGCGTCGCATCGGATGCGTCGAACGCAATGTCGTCGGGCCTCGGAGCGCCAGCGGGCGCGGTGGCCGGAGCGGGTGCCGCGGCTTCAGCCGCGGCGGGTTCGGCCGCTGCCTCGGGCGCGGGTGCGGAGTCGTCGTCGACATCGTCGTGGTCGGGCTCGGGGTCGGTGTCATTCGCGAACAGCACCGCGGCGTCGCGCTCGGAGTTGAGCACTTCGGTGGTGTTGTGCGAATACTCGGGCTGCTTGAGGGTGTTGGTGGCCAGGCCCGCGACGGTCGGCGCGGACTTCACGCCGATCTCGACGAAGCGATCGATGCCGAGCCCGCCCGCGGCCTCCTCGATGAAAAGCAGGTCCTGCGTCTCGATCCAGCGCACCGGGCTGGCGAACTGCCAGGCCAGCAGCTCGATGACAACCTTGCGGCACAGTTCGGTCGGCTTCTCGTTCCGCCAGGTGTCGTAGTCGGCGAGGATCTCGTCGAGCGGCTCGGCGGGCACCAGATCGCGGATCTCCTGGATGAAGTCGCGGTCCAGGGTGAACGGCCTCGGCACCAGGTTCGGGATGTACTTGCCGACGATCAGGTCGGGGTCCGCATCGCGCGGCATCACGCGCTCCAGCGAGCGGCGGAAATCGGCGACGCCGACCCGCAGCACCGAGGAGTGGAACGGCACGTCGATACCGGGGACCAGGATGAAGGACCGCTTGCCGCCGGAGATCTCGCGGCGCTTCTCGACCTCTTCCTCCAGTACCTCCAGGCCGTGAACCGTGCCGGCGATCGCGTACTGCGAGCCGCGCAGGTTGAAGTTCACGATCTGCAGGAATTCGCCTGTGCGCTCGGAGATCTCGGCGACGAAGTCGACGACGTCGGAGTCGTCGAGGTCGATCTGCGACGGGCGGATCGCGGCGAGCCGGTAGTTGGACCGGCCCAGCTCGTCGCGCGGCACGATGTCGTGCATCTTCGAACCGCGGTGGAACACCACCTCGAGCAGCGCCTCGAGTTCGTAGACGCCGCTGACGCACGCAAGCGCGGTGTACTCACCGACGGAGTGGCCGCACGCGATCGCACCCTCGACGAAGGCACCCTGCTCGCGCATCTCGGCGACCTGGGCGGCCGCCACGGTCGCCATGGCGACCTGGGTGAACTGCGTCAGGTACAGCACGCCCTCGGGGTGCTGATAGTGCACGCCGCTGGCGATCAGGCTGGTCGGGTTGTCCCGCACGACGTGCAGCACCGAGAAGCCCAGCGTGTCGCGGGTGAACTTGTCGGCGGTGTCCCACACCTTGCGGGCGGCCTTGGACCGGGCACGTACCTCCATGCCCATGCCCTTGTGCTGAATGCCCTGACCGGGGAACGCGTATACCGTCTTCGGCGCGGCGAGCTGTGCCGTCGCCGACATCACCAGATCGGATCCGACGCGCGCGGCGACCTCGATAATCTCTGCGCCACGGTCGATTCCGACCCGGTCGACACGGAAGTCGACCTCGTCACCGGGTAGCACCATGCCGAGGAAGCGAGCGGTCCAGCCGACCAGCCTGGCAGGCGGGATGGCCTTGCCGTCGGTGGCGGTGACGGCCTGCTGCGCGGCGGCCGACAGCCACATGCCGTGCACGATGGGCGATTCCAGGCCCGCCAGCAGCGCGGCCGCGCGATCGGTGTGGATCGGATTGTGGTCACCGGAGACCACCGCGAAAGCGCTCATGTTCGTCGGTGCGGTGACGGTGACGTCGCGGCGCCGGCGCCGTGGCGTTTCGGTCGCGTTGTCGGTCATCGCGCCGCCGGCGCGCTGCGGATCGGTGAGCTCGACGGGGCCCGTGCGGCCGCGAATCGCGAACCGTTCCTCCAGGACGGCGAGCGCGGTGCCGTCGGCGTTCTTGATGGTGACCGACACCGGAACCACGCGGCCGTACTCGGTGTCGGTTGCCGCCGAAGCCGTTGCGGTGATGGACAATTCGGCCTGAGCATCCGGCATCGGGGCCAGCAGGTGTGCGGCGTGGTCGAGGTGCACCAGGCTGAGCAGGCCCTCGACGACGGGGAAGCCCTCGTCGGTGACGGCCGAACCGATGGCCGAGAACACCGCGGGCCAGCAGAGGCCCACCAGCGCGTCGGGCACGAGCGTGAGACCGGGCGCCAGCGGTGCACCGAACGTCGCGGTGACGCCGGTGTGGTCGGCGACCTTCTCCGGATCCCACGCGACGGTGACCGAAGCTGTGTTGTCATGCACCGCAGGCAAACTCGCCGGACCGTCGGCGCCTGCCGCGATGGCCAGCACCGAGCGCATCGCGTTCGACGCGTCCTCGACGGTGACCACGGGCATTCCGCCGTCGACCGTGCATGGCGGCAACGTGAACCGGATCTCGATCCAGGTGCCGGAGAGCGGAACGCTCAGCGTGACGATCGAATCACCGGCCAGCTCCAGGCGGGCACCCGTGGACGGGTGTGTGGCCGAACGGTTTTGGTTGACCTGCCACTCACCCGGCTCACCGATGCGGTGCACCGGGTTGATGGAGGTGCGGCCTGCCCACAGCACGTCGGGCGAGTCGAGCACCACGGCCAGCGGGCCTGTGACGTCGGCCCGCGCCTGGCGGCGGGTGACCACGGAGACGGGCTCGGCGCCCGCTGCCAGCACGTCGTCGATCGACGCCTGTTCGAACCGATCGAGCAGCTCACCCACCGGCTCGTCGACCCGGGTGATGCCTGCGACGGACTGGGTGCCGGGAATGATGCACACCTGGTCGGCGTCGTAGCGGGCGTCGTGCGCCTGCCACAGCGAGTCGCTGCGCCACCAGCGCCGGACATCCTTGTCGATGACCGGGACGAAGTTGACCGGCTTGCCCAGCGTCTTGCACAGCTGGACGAAGAACGGCACGTCGGCCGGGTGCAGCTTGATGGTGGTCGCGTCGGGGTAGCGGTTGAGCAGTGCGGTGACGGCCTGCTCCGGCTTGTCCAGCAGCGCTTCGTCATCGAAGAGCGTGTCGATTGGGCCGTAGTCCTTCGGATGCAGTCGGGCCTCGGCACGCTTGAGCATGTCGGCGAACCGGTCGCGCCACGTGTCGGCCAGCCACGGGCTGCCCGGCGACGCGGTGTCGGCGGTGCTGGTGCCGTCGCCGATCGTCAGCTCGACATAGCGTGCCAGCCACTGGTGGTAGGTCATCTCGGCGACGTCGCCGAAGTACGGCTTGCAGGTGTTGGCCATCGCGGCGATGATCTCGTCGCGGCGCTCCGCGACAGCCTCGGCGTCACCGGCCACCTCGTCGAGCAGCCGTCCGCATCGCGATGCGGTGTTGTCGATCTCGTGGATGTCCGCGCCGAGCTGGCTGCGGCTGGAAGCCATGCCGCCCTGCGCTTTTCCGGCGCTGATCCACGTGTCGGTGCCGCCGATGTCGACGAGCATCTGCTTGACCGACGGCGAGGTGGTCGACTCCTTGGTCGCCATCGCCGCGGTGCCGACGAGGATGCCGTCGACGGGCATCAGCGGGAAACCGTAGGCCTGCGCCCAACGACCGGACAGGTACTCGGCGGCCCGCTCCGGGGTGCCGATGCCGCCGCCGACGCACACGGTGATGTTGGACCGCGACCGAAGCTCGGAATAGGTGGCAAGGAGAAGGTCGTCGAGGTCCTCCCAGGAGTGGTGGCCACCAGCGCGGCCACCCTCGACGTGCATGATGACCGGCCTGGTCGGCACCTCCGCGGCGATCCGGATGACGGAGCGGATCTGCTCGATGGTGCCGGGCTTGAACACCACGTGGCTGATGCCGACGTCATTCAGCTCCTCGATCAGCGCCACGGCCTCTTCGAGTTCGGGGATGCCGGCACTGACCACGACGCCGTCGATCGGGGTGCCCGACTGGCGCGCCTTCTGCACCAGTCGCTTGCCGCCGACCTGAAGCTTCCACAGGTACGGGTCGAGGAACAGCGAGTTGAACTGGACCGCGCGGCCCGGCTCGAGCAGTCGCGTGAGTTCGGCGATGCGGTCGTCGAAGATCTCCTCGGTGACCTGTCCACCGCCCGCCAACTCGGACCAGTGGCCCGCGTTGGCCGCGGCCGCGACGATCTTGGCGTCGACGGTGGTTGGCGTCATGCCTGCCAACAGAATCGGCGAGCGTCCGGTCAGCCTGGTGAACTTCGTCGACAGCTTCACCGAGCCGTCGGGCAGCGTGACCACGCTCGGGGCATAGCTGGACCACGGCTTGGCCACTTCCGGCACGGCGCCGACCGTGAACAGGTTGCGCTGACCGCCGCGGGTGGCGGCGGGGACGATGCCGACGCCGAGGCCGCGGATGACGGGTGCCGTCAGCCGGGTCAGGATGTCGCCCGGGCCGAGGTCGAGGATCCAGCGAGCGCCAGCCTCGTGCAGTTCGTTGATCTCGCTGACCCAGTCCACCCGGCGGACCAGGATGGCTTCGGCCATCTCGCGGGCCAGATCGACGTCGAGCCCGACGGCCTGGGCCCAGTTTCCGACCATGTCGATGGCGTCCGACATTCGCGGGGTGTGGAAACCGACCTCAACCTCAACCGGGTCGAACATCGGGCTGAACACCGCGCCGCCGCGAATCTTTTTCTTGCGTTCGGCTTCTTCCGTCTCCGCGATCTGCTGGCAATAGAGCTCGAAGCGCGACAGCTGCTCCGGGGTTCCCGTGATCACGACCGAACGCCTGCCGTTGCGGATCGACAGCACCGGCGGCAGGACGGTACGGACGTCCTGGGCGAACTCGTCGAGCAGCGCCGCGATGCGTTCGGGGTCGGCGTTGGTGACCGACACCATCGGCGGACTGTCACCGAGCACCGAGATGCCCCGGCGACGGGCCACCAGGGTGCCCGCGGTACCGATCAGCTGCGCCAGCGCCAGCAGCTCCACATCCTTGGTGCCCTTGGCCGCCAGCGCCTCGACCGCCAGCACGCCCTGCGAGTGGCCTGCGACCGCGACGGGAGGCGTTGCGGTCAGATCCATGCCCTGGCGGCTCAGCGCGCGCACAGCGGCGATCTGGGTCAGCAGCACGCCGGGCACCGATACGGCGGCCGACGTCAGGTGCTTGGCATTGGGCACCGCCTCCTCGGCGGCTAGCGCGCGGACCCAGTGCATCGGCTGGAACCCGATCGGACGCACCACGATCAGCTCACGGGCCACCGGCTCCAGCAGCAGCCCGGCTTCCCCCACCAGCGCCGCCAGCTCGGCCTCGATACCGGCCGAGGACACCAGTTCCTCCAGCGTCTCCAGCCAGGCGCTGCCCTGGCCGCCGAAGGCGACGGCGTAGGGCTCACCGGCGTTCAGACGATCGACAAGGGCGTGGCTGGACTGAGGCGCTCCTGATTCGTCGTCCCGGCCGGTGGACACCCTGTCATGTTCGTTGATCGTCACGTTTCGTATCTCCTCGGTATTGCAGTCGCACGTTTCGCTCGTCGTGCTTCGTCGTCTGTGAGCTGTCGTCTCTCGGCGGTGTGAACTGCGCTCCCCTGCGCGGTCACCTACGATTCGTCGTCGAATCCCGACTGGCGATGGATACGTCCAGCGGACACTCCAGCTGCACTAAGAGTGTCATAAGAGTAAGCATCATCTTTCCGCCGTAAATGGTTACTGGCGAGTTCTACGCGCGGGTAACCACAAGTCCGGTAACACCCGCTTCGAGACCGGCAGAAGGTATCCGGGACAAACGTCCTGCATGTAAGTGGTTACGGTCGAGTAGGCGAAACAGTGCAGATCAAAGCATGACTGTTATCAAATCGTTATGTAAAAATTTCGCCTCATCTTCGGGGCCCGCTCGACTGGTTGAGACGCGACAACTTCGCGAATTTTGTCTCGCCGTTGGCGGCAGCCAGTAGAAATAGTTTGCTGTGGCTACTTACTGAGCGGTAATATCAGTCCCATTGCCCGAACCGGGGCTTCAGAACGTGGTTGATGTCCACGCCGATGCCGCCGACGTTGCGCTTGTCGATCTCGATCTGGTGGAGGTGGGCGGCCGGATGGGTGAAGCCCTTGGGCGACCCCCAGTTGTGCTGCCAGAAGTACGAGCCGAGGCCGTCCTGAAGCGCCCAGTCGATCGTCTTGGAGTTGGCGTAGACGCCCACTCGCTGATGGCCGAGAACGGCCTCCCAGCCACGCAGATATGGCGCAACTTGCTGTTTGTACTGCTCAAATGACGGATCGTCGTCGATCGAGGCATAGATGGGCGCGCCGTACGAACCGCCCGCCGCGACGTGCAACTGCCAGCCCCTCTTCGCGTGCTGGACACCGGCGCCCTGGCCGCCCAGCCAGTCCGCGCTGTCCTGCTTGCCGAACTGGTAACAGGAGACGATCTTCAGGCCGTTCTGATAGAGGTCTCGGGCCTCGGGCAGCTGGATTGGCTTGCCCAGCATCCAGTCGCCGCCGGGCCTGCGGTCCGACACATAGCGGATAGCTCCATGGGCGCCGGAGGCGCGGATATCGGCGGCGCTGATGACGCCCGCCGCATAGTCGAGCAGGATCCCGAGAGGTGCGGCATTGGCCCGTGGCGGCGCCAACGACGCCGCGGCGAGCACGGCCGGGGTCGCGGCCGCGTACTTCAACAGATCCCGCCGGGACACCGAGCGGGAGGCCGAATTGGGCGTCACCACGTGCCTCAGAGTACGACAAATACCTCGTACTTCACTTAAACGCCACTGGTCACATCTGTATCAAGATTCTCAGCGGCCCCGTAGCGGGCCCGTCATGCCGGAGGATTCGCACTGTGACTGCGCAGCTGAAACTCGAGCCGTTCCGTATCGCGATCCCCAACGCCGACTTGGCCGACCTGACGACCCGGCTTGCCGCGACCCGCTGGCCCGAACAGTTGCCGGGCACACCATGGCAGCGCGGAGTGCCCGTCGACTACCTCAAGAAATTGGCCGGCTACTGGGCGAACGGCTTCGACTGGCGTGCGCAGGAGGCCGAGCTCAACTCCTACCCGCAGTTCCGCACCCAGATCGACGGCCAGACCGTGCACTTCCTCCACGTCGAATCGCCCGAGCCGAACGCGCGGCCGCTGATCCTGCTCCACGGCTGGCCAGGCTCGGTGGTGGAGTTTCTCGACATCATCGGGCCGCTGAGCAATCCACGCGCCCATGACCTCGATCCCGGCCAGGCGTTTCACCTCGTCATCCCATCCCTGGTCGGCTTCGGCTTCTCGACACCGTTGTCCGGCGCCGACTGGACGCCGACCCGGATCGCGGCGGCCTTCAATGAGCTGATGGCCGCGCTGGGTTATGACCGCTTCTGCGTCCAGGGCGGCGACTACGGCTCCTTCATCGGCCCGTTGATGGCCAGCCTGGCGCCCGAGCGTGTGGTCGGGGTCCATGTGAATGCGGTTGCGTTCGGCTTCATGCCAGGCAAGGGGCTGGCCGAAGAGGAGCTCGCGACGATGACCGACATCGAGCGCGACCGGGTGGTACGGGCACAGGAGTGGAGCGCCGAGAAGGCCGGCTACTTCAAACTCCAGGGCACCCGACCACAAACCCTCAGTTACGGCCTGGCCGACTCGCCGGCCGGGCAGTTGGCGTGGATCGTCGAGAAGTTCAAGGAGTGGACGTACGCCGCGAAGGAACTGCCCGACGATGCAGTCCCCCGCGATCGCCTGCTCGCCAACGTGTCGGTGTACTGGTTCACCGGTACCGCGGGTTCGTCGGCCAACCTGTACTACGAGACCACCCATGCCCGCGCCATGCCGTCGCCGTCGGGGGTGCCGACCGGTGTCGCCGTGTTCGCAGAGGATCTGGGCATCCGGCGAGTCGGCGAGAAGTGGCACAACGTCACCCACTGGAGCGACTTCGACACCGGAGGACACTTCGCCGCGATGGAGACACCGCAGCTGCTCGTCGACGACATCCGGACGTTCTTCGCGACGGTGACGTGAATCGCGGTTTCGGCGCGGAAACGCGCGCTCAGCGCTCGCCAGCGCGCCGAAATCGCTGATGACGCTGCGGTTCGACCGCGGAATTCGTAGGATCTGGCAATGCCGTCTGGGATGGTCAGCGCGCAGCTCCCTAATCCGAGTGCCGCCGTTGACGATCCACAGATCGAGTTGGTGGGAGTCCGCAAAGAGTTTGGTGACGGCCGGGGTCACAAGGTCGTCGCGGTCGAGGGCGCCGACCTGGCCGTCGGCGACGGCGAGCTGTTCGCGATCCTGGGGCCGTCCGGATCGGGCAAGACCACGGTGCTGCGGATGGTCGCCGGGTTCGAGCAGCCGACTGCGGGGGCGATCCGCCTCGGCGGCGTCGACGTCACCGCGCTGCCCGCGCGGCGTCGGGACGTCAACACCGTCTTCCAGGAGTACGCCCTCTTCCCCCACATGACCGTCGCCCAGAACGTGGAGTACGGACTGAAGGTCCGCGGCGTGCCGCGCGACGAGCGCCGCAAGCGGACCTCCGACGCACTCGACATGGTCCGGCTGACCGGCGAGGCGTCGCGAAAACCCGAGCAGCTGTCGGGCGGCCAGCGTCAGCGAGTGGCGTTGGCGCGCGCGCTGGTCGGACGACCGCGGGTGTTGCTGCTCGACGAGCCGCTTGGCGCGCTGGATCTCAAACTGCGCGAGCAGATGCAGATCGAGCTGAAGGAAATCCAGCGCGAGGTCGGCATCACGTTCGTCATCGTCACCCACGATCAGGACGAGGCGCTCACCCTGTGCGACCGGCTCGCGGTGTTCAACGAGGGACGCATCGAGCAGGTCGGCAGGGCCCGCGATGTCTACGAGAGCCCGGCGAACCGGTTCGTGGCCGACTTCGTCGGAACCTCCAACGTGCTCGGCGGATCCGCCGCCGAAGCTCTCGTCGGTCGGCCGGGAACGTTCGTCGTGCGGCCGGAACGCATCGCGGTCTTCGCAGCGGGAACCGACCCCGTGCCAGGTGTTCGAACGGTGGACGCGACGGTGTCGGAAATCATCTACGCCGGCCCCACCACGAAGGTCGCCGCGGTCACCGCGCAGGGGGTTGCGCTGAGCGCCACCGTCCTCACGGCCAGCACCTGGCTGCCACACGACCTGCACCACGGCACCCCAATCACCTTGGCATGGCCGGAAAAAGCACTTCATCAACTGTCAATCGAGGAGTAGCCATGACAAGATCACTCGCCAAAATCGGACTCGCCCTCGGCGCGTGCGCCGCGTTGATCGTCGCGTGCTCCAGTTCCGAGGAGTCCGGCGACAGCGGCGCATCGCCGCCGAAGCTGGAGCAACCGAGCGCCGTCGGCGACGGCGAGGGCGAGCTCAACATCGTCGCGTGGGCGGGCTACGCCGAGGACGGCTCCAACGACAAGACCGTCGACTGGGTGACCCCGTTCGAGAAGGAGACCGGCTGTCAGGTGAACGTCAAGCTGGGCAACACATCCGACGAGATGGTCCAGTTGATGCGCACCGGCCAGTACGACGGAGTGTCGGCCTCCGGCGATGCGACGCTGCGGTTGATCTACGCGGGGGATGTCGCACCGGTCAACACCGACCTGGTGCCCAACTACGCCACGATTTCGGACTTCCTCAAGGACAAGCCGTGGAACTCGGTCGACGGCCAGATGTACGGGGTGCCCCACGGTTGGGGCGCCAACCTCTTGATGTACAACCTCGACGTCGTGCGCGACGCACCGAACTCATGGGGCGCGGTGTTCGACGGTGCCGACAAGTACAAGGGCAAGGTGACCGCCTACGACTCCCCCATCTACATCGCCGATGCCGCGCTGTACCTGTCGAAGACCAAACCGGAGCTGGGCATCAAGGACCCGTACTCGCTGACCTCCGAACAGCTCGATGCCGCAACGGAACTGCTCAAGGCACAGCGGGAGAACATCGGCGAATACTGGTCTGACTACACCAAAGAGGTGCAGGCTTTCGAATCCGGCACAACCGTGATCGGGACCACCTGGCAGGTGATTGCGAACACCATCGGTTCGGCCAACAAGGTCCAGGTCAACACGGTGCTGCCGAAGGAGGGTTCCACCGGGTGGTCGGACACCTGGATGGTGTCGGCGAAGGCGGCGCATCCGAACTGCATGTACAAGTGGATGAACTGGATCAGCTCGCCCGAGATCAACGCTCAGGTGGCCGAGTACTTCGGCGAGGCACCGGGGCAGACGAAGGCCTGCGACTTCACCACCGAGAAGGACTTCTGCGACATCTACCACGCTACCGACGCTGACTATGCCGCTCAAATCCATTACTGGACAACGCCACAGAAGCAGTGCGTCGACGGCAGCGGCGACAACTGCACGGCCTACGACGAGTGGGTCGACAAGTGGCAGCAGATCAAGGGGTAGCGCAGGCCGCGCCGATCCCGGCGTCCTTGAGGCGCCGGATCAGCCTGGCCTTTCTCCTGGTCCCGCCGCTGGCCTGGCTCGTGGTGGCCTACCTGGGATCGCTTGCGGTGCTGCTCGTCTCGGCATTCTGGACCACCAACAGCTTCACCGGCGCGGTGGTACACAAGTTCACCACCGAGAACGTGGTCCGGGTGTTCACCGACGCGGTCTTCCGCACCACCACGGTGCGCACCATATCGATCGCGCTGCTCGTCACCGTGATCTGCATCGTGCTCGCGGTGCCGCTGGCGTTGTACATGGCCAAGGTGGCCTCTCCGCGGATGCGTCTGCTGCTGGTGATTGCGGTGACGACGCCGTTGTGGGCCAGCTATCTGGTCAAGGCATACGCGTGGCGGATGCTGCTCTCGCCCGAAGGCCCGCTGGCCTGGGCCAGCGGCGGCTACACACCGGGATACGGTCTGGCAGCCACCGTCATCACGCTCACCTACCTGTGGTTGCCGTACATGATCATCCCGGTATTCGCGGCATTCGACCGGGTGCCCGACTCCTTGATCGATGCCAGTTCCGACCTCGGCGCATCCGACTTCTCGACACTGCGGATGGTGGTGGCGCCGTTGGTGTTTCCCGGTATCGCGGCGGGATCTATTTTCACGTTCTCACTGTCGCTGGGCGACTACATCGCGGTGACCATCGTCGGCGGCAAGACACAGCTGCTCGGTAACGTCATCTACGGCCAGCTGGTGACCGCGAACAACCAGCCGCTGGCGGCGGCACTCTCGATCATTCCACTCGCCGCCATCGTCTTGTACCTGTTGGCGATGCGCCGCACCGGCGCGCTGGAGAACGTCTGATGCTGTCCGCAGGCACGCGGCGTGCGGTCCGAGCGTGGACCGTGCTGATACTGCTGTTCCTCTACGCCCCGCTGGCTCTGGTACTGGTGAACGCCTTCAATTCCTCACGCATCGTTTGCGTTCCCGCCGGAGCGGCTTCACGACGCAGTGGTGGGTCACCGCCTGGAACAGCGAGGGCATGTGGAAGTCGCTGGCCAATTCGGTCGTCGTGGGTCTCGGTGCGACGGCGATCGCGCTTGTCCTCGGCACCATGGCGGCGTTTGCGGTGCAGCGGTACCGATTCTTCGGCCGCGAGGTGGTGAGTCTGCTTGTGGTACTGCCGATCACGCTGCCGGGCATCGTCACGGGCATCGCGCTGAACGCGACGTTCACCTCGGCCCTTGGCATCACGCTGGGCATGGCCACGGTGATCATCGGCCACGCCACCTTCTGCATCGTCATCGTCTTCAACAACACGCAGGCACGTCTGCGACGGTTGGGCGCAAGCCTGGAGGACGCCTCCGCCGACCTCGGCGCGTCCCCGTGGCAGACCTTCCGGTTCGTGACCTTCCCGATGATGCGTGGCGCCCTCGTCGCGGGCGCGATACTGGCGTTCGCGCTGAGCTTCGATGAGATCGTGGTGACGACGTTCACCGCGGGACCGACGGTGCAGACGTTGCCGATCTGGATCTTCGGAAACCTGTTCCGGCCCAATCAGGCGCCGGTGATCAATGTGGTGGCGGCGGCCCTGACCCTGGTGGCCGTCATACCGGTGTGGCTGGCGCAACGGTTCGGCGGCGACCCCGCGACGACGCGGGTATGAGCTAAAGCGTGTCGAACAGCCCTGTTGGGTGTTGGGCACCGCCCTTCTCGGGCGTCGTTGATTCAGGCCGCTGAGGCGGTGTGAACGTCGGTTCCCGCGTCATCCGGGCTGGTTTCACCGGCACACGTGGGGTGCTGGTCAGCGCCGTCCCGTCGGCGGGCGTTGGTGGCCCGGCCTCCTGCTTGGGGGTCCGGGGATCGGTGAGGGTCGTGATGGGCCTGGCCCCAGCGGGCCAGGTTGGTGGCCGCGTTGCGGTCGCGGTCGGCGGAATACCCACAGCCACAGGTGAATACGCGGTCGGCCAAGGCCAGATCGTCGCGAACAGCCCCGCAGTCTGGGCAGAGCTTGCTCGACGGGAACCAGCGGTCGGCCACTACGACCTCGCCGCCCCGCCATGCCTGTTTGTAGTGCAGGAGGCGGGCAAACTTGGCCCAGCCGGCATCTGAGATGGCTTGGGCGAGCCGGTGGTTGCGCAGCATCCCGGTCACGTTGAGGTCTTCGATGACGAGCCGGTCGTGGGTCTTGACCAGCGCGTTAGAAACCTGATGTAGGAAATGGCGGCGAACATTGGCGACGTGCTGATGGTGACGCCGGAGTTTGGCCGTGGCGTCGCGGCGGTTAGCTGATCCTTTCTGCTTGCGCGACAACGATTTCGACAAGCGCCGCTGGCGGGCCATCCCGGCGCGCAGTGCTTTGGGCGCATCGCCGATCCGGGCGACCTCGGTGCCGTCACAGGTGGCGGCGACCAGAAACGCCGACAACCCGCGATCCACCCCCACCCAGCCGCGGTGATCGGCCTCGGCGCGCAGCGGGTGCCGATGGACTGGGTGCAGATCGGCGGCCTCGACGTTGAGCGAAACCCACCAGCGTCCGCCGTGAGAGGTGAGCGTGGCGAACAGGATCGTCGCCCGCTGGTTGGCGAGCATCCGCCGCAACCGGCGGGTGTCGTCATGGATGGCGATCTGCCCGATGCCGGGCAGGGTGACCGAGCGTGGGCGACCGTTGTCGCCGACCCGGATCGCCGCCTGGCGGCCCTTGGGGTGTTTGTTGCGAAGCCGAAACGACGGCGCCGCACCGGTCTTCTTCTTGAAGCGGGGAAAGCCGATCCGTTTGCCTTTGCGCTTGCCCGACCGGGAGTCCGACCAGGCTTTGAGCCCTTTACCCAGGTCGACGGCGGCTTCCTCGAACACCTGCTGACAAACTTCGCGTCGCCACGCCAGACCAGTCACCGCCACCTCGGCGACACCACAAGCGTCAACGCTGATTGCCCGCCCGGCATCTTCGGTTTTCTTCCACGCGTTGAAGGCGTTGATCAGATCGAACCCGGTCCACGGCAGCTCAACATCCGGATCGCGGCGCCGCTGGAGGAGCGCGGTTTTCACCATGCCCAAGCACTGGTTGAACGCGAACCGGGAAGCACCCGCGTGCCGGCACAGCACCTCGTGCTGCTCGACCGTCGGATCCAGACAGAACCGAAACGTGGTATGCCGTGCCATCTCAAGCAGCATCCCACCACCCACCGACACAACCTGGACCAGCGGCGACGTGCCGGTCCACCTGATCACTAGCCAGATGTTCGCCACGCACTAGGAACTCGTGGCTTCCCATTCTCCGCTCGCCACCATCCCCGCGGTGTAGTCGGAAACAGCGGACACCATGTGCCGCTGCAGTCCCCTGTCGAGCTGATGACTGACCACCGCGACACCGAGATCGCGATAGTCCTGAATGACGCGGGCCACCTCGTCCAGCTGATCGGGCTTCGGGACGAAGTCGGGCCCGAGCCGGGCGGCGATGGCGTCTTCCAGCGCGGCGACAAGTATGGCGGCCAACCCGTCGATGGTGTCGTTGGTCGATTCCAGCACCCGCAGAACTGTCTGAACGTAGTGAAGTTGATCCGACGAGCGCGTGACGATCTCGGCCATCTCCGGATGGACCAGCGCGACACTGTCGTCGGTGCGCTCGGCCAGCCCGCACGACACCAGTCGTCGGGCCTCGTCACAACCCGGGTCGAGATCCAGCGTGACCCTGGCGGCCGTGGGCTCCTCCGTGCGACCGCCCAGAATGGCTTGCTGAACTCCAAGGATCGCCGCCAGGTCGTGGCCCTCGCGCATCCGGGCGAAGAACTCGGCGATGTGCGCCGAGTTGTATCCCTTCCGGAGGAGCTGGTTGATGGTGTGCAGCTGGGACAGGTGGTAGTCGTCATAGAACGCCGAGCGCCCCTGCCGTCGCGGCGGGTCGAGCAGGCCACGTTCACGGTATGCCCGGATATTGCGGGCGCTGACTCCCGAAATCCGCGCAAGGTCGTCCAGTCGGTACTCAGCCAATCCGACGCACCGATTCTGCGACGAGTCCAAGCGGGCGGCAACCTGGCATGCGGACACTGTAGTACCGAGTACGCGATTTTGAGCGAAGTCATGACCGGATCAGCCAGAACTTAGAAGTTAGGGTAGGCACGCCACCCATCTGGGTATATGGCGGCCTGGACTCGCGCGCCACCACGCGGCCACGCGGCCCCAGCCAACTTCGGAGACCCGCGTTGGAGATTCCCGCGCTCCGGGTGAGTGATCTCACCGGTAATGAATTGGTGTCGCAACTGCCTGGTGCGGGAAGATGGCGACAGACATTAAGACAAAGTTGATTGCGAGAGGTTTGGCGTGCGTCCCTGGATCGTTTGGGCCACCGGACTCTTCGCGTACATCGTCGCTGTCCTCAACCGCACCACGCTCGGTGTCTCGGGGTTGGAGGCCGGCGACCGGTTCTCCGCCGGTCCCGGGCTGCTGTCGTCTTTCATCGTTCTTCAGATCGTGGTCTACGCGTGTGCCCAGGTGCCCGCGGGCCTGCTGCTCGACCGGTTCGGCTCCAAAGCGCTGATCGTTTCCGGCGCGACGGTGATGGCGGCGGGTCAGCTGACGCTGGCGTTCACCGAGTCGCTGCCCGCCGCGATCGCCGCGCGCGCTGTTGTCGGCCTCGGCGACGCGGTCACGTTCATCTCGGTGTTGAGGCTGGTGCCGCACTGGTTCAGGCCGAAACAGGTTCCCCTTGTCACGCAGCTGACGGGGATCTGCGGCCAACTCGGCCAGGTGCTCTCGGCCGTTCCCTTCCTCGCGCTGCTCACCGGCGCAGGCTGGACGACGGCGTACGTCTCCGTGGTCGCGCTCGGAGTGCTGTCGATCGCCATGACGCTGGCGTTGGTCACGAACACCCCGAACGGTCAGTCCCCCGACCCGCAGACCAGCTCGGTCCGCGAGATCCTGGCAAGCGTCAAGACCGTCTGGCTGCGGCCAGGAACCCGGCTGGGATTCTTCACCCACATGGGCACCCAGTTCTCGGTCACCGTCTTCGCGCTGATGTGGGGCGTGCCGTATCTCACTGTTGCTCAGGGACTTTCAGCACATGTCGCGGGCACCCTGCTGACGTTGTCGGTGGTCGCGGCGATCCTGTCCGGGATCGCCATCGGAGTATTCACCGGCAGGCGCCCGCACCGACGGTCCCGGCTCGTGCTCGCCATCATCGCCAGCAACGCCGCGATCTGGACCGTCGTGCTGGCGCTCCCGTCCGCCGCTCCCCTCTGGTTGCTGGTGCTGCTCGTCGTCGTCATCTCGGTCGGCGGGCCGGGTTCGATGGTCGGGTTCGACTTCGCCCGCACCTTCAATCCGAGCGCCACGCTTGGCACCGCGCAGGGCATGGTGAACATGGGCGGGTTTTTGGCGTGTCTTCTGGTCGTCCAGGCGATGGGCGTGACCATCGGTGCAACGGGCGGATACTCGTTCGAGTCGTTCCGGTTGGCGTGGACGGTTCAATACGCCATCTGGGCACTGTCGGTGATCGGCATCCTGATCACCCGGAGGAAGGCCCGCAGGCAGATCGCAGACGAGCGAAACCTGCTGGAGGGTTTCGACCCTCACGCCGGCGAGACGATTCCTTCGCGTTGAGACCTAGCGGCTACGGCTGCTCGCTCGCCGGTTGGCCTTCTTGATCGCCTCGACCAATTGTTTCTTGGTCATGGTCGAGCGCCCCGAGATGTCGAGCCGCCGTGCGACATCCGTCAAATGCTTCTTGGACGCGTTGGCGTCGACGCCCTCGGCGGAGGTTCCCTTGGGATTAGGGCCACCACTGCGGGCCCGCGAGTCGGACGGACCCTTCTCGGCCTTCTGCTCCCAGTGGTCGCCCACCTTCTCGTAGCTGTGCTTCAGGGCATCGAAGGCGGTGCGGTGTGCGCGCTCACCCTCGCCGTACTGCTCGGCCGCCGCGTCGTGCACCTTGGCGAAGGTCCGCTGCGCCTTGGCGGGCGACTTCTTCAGGGTGCTCGGCAACTCGCTCTTCTTGGCCGTGCCCTTCGCGGTCGTCTTCGGCATGTGATGCTCCTTCCTGCACGCGCAGATTGGGGTAGCCGCCCGAACCCGCGGCATCGCTGTTCGCCTGCCCCGTAGCAAGTCGCGGCCGCTTCTTGACCGAATCCTCGAATGCTCGCCATCGCGAGACCGTGGTGCCGCTCGCATCTCCGCTGCGGCTTCAGACGGCTACGGATGGTGGCTACCCCACGGATCAGCCGCTAAACACCCTCGGGTTCATCCACCAACCCCCTGCTGATGGCTTCCTCGGCATGCCGGTGACCGAGCAGTTCGTAGCCGACGACAGTGACAACCGGTGCCATCATGACGATGAGCAGGCTGTTGGCCATCGACATTCCGGCGTTGGCGAACAGTACCGCGGCGACGAGCACGGCGGCCGTGAGCACCACCAGCAGCACATGGAACGCATCGAAGGTGCGCACCATCAGCATGTAGAGCAGGTACAGGCTGGTGATGTAGGCCCCGACGGGGATGGCGACGCACAGCACGGTGCTCACGGAATCGAGCTTCGAATGGTGCTCGATGTAGTACGCCGCGATGTGCAGACCCGCACCGGTGGCCACGATGGAGCCGAAGACCACGAAGTGCAGATAACCGAACAGGAAGGCACGTTCCCGGTAGGCGTGCAGCAGATCCGACTGTGGCACGACGAAATACGCCCACCACATGCCGAACGTCAGCCCGGTGCCTGCCACCGCGACAAGGGCGGCAGCCACGGTCCAGCCCTGCGCCCCGACGACCGCCGACAACGAGGCGACGGTGCCGACCACACCCTCGCCCAGCGCGATGATGGCCAGCAGCCCGTAGCGCTCGGCGATGTGGTGGGCGTGCCAGGGTGTGCCGCCCCTGCGCCGCTCGGCCAGCCATGGGATGAACAACTCGAAACATGCCAACGCCAGCGACGCCACGTACGTCGTGACGACCGTGCCGCCGACGAATATCGTTGCGATCCAGCCGATCTGCGCGACGATGACCAGTGACGCGTAGGTGAGGCAGGCCGCGCGCCGCTGCGGATCCTGCTTTGCCGCGCGTAACCACTGCGCCACCAGCGCGATCCGCATGACCACATAGCCGGCGACCATCACGCGATTGTCGATGTGTTCGCCTTCTGCGATCGAGCTGAACAGATTCGGAAGCCCGAGCGCCAGGATGATGACCCCGACCATTTGCAGCATGGTCATCAAGCGGTAGATCCAGTCGTCGGTGTCGTAGGCCGAGGCGAACCAGCTGAAGTTGATCCAGGCCAGGCAGATGGCAAACGTGGCGAACGCGAACGCAGCGATCCCGGCACCGATGTGGCCCTCGGTCATCTCGTGGGCGAACTCGTTGGCGGCGATTCCGAACGCGATCACGAATGTCAGGTCGAACAGCAACTCCAGCGGCGTCGCGGCCCGATGCGGCTCGTGCGGGTCGCGTCCGGACATGCGTCGAATGCGATGCACCGGGACCGCTTTGTGGGGCGGAGACGCCTCACCCTCACTCATGAACTGCAGAGTGTGCCAGAGACAGGTAGTCGACTACGCATGCCATCGCGCCACATCGTTCGCAATATCAACCGCAGATGCCAGGTCAACGAATGAAAGCGGTGGCGCAATGTCAGAACAGTTCGCGATCTGTCTGCTGGGTGGCTTCGAGGTATGCCGCGACGGTCAGCGACTGGAGCTGCCGCCGTCGTGCCGGCGGTTGGTGGCGCTCGCCGCGCTGAAGCGCCGCGCGGTGCCCCGCGGGTGGATATGCCGGGTGCTGTGGCCGACAGCGCGACCGGATCGGGCAGCGGCGCGGCTACGCACCACACTCTGGCGGCTTCGTCCGATCGGCGCCGAGGCCCTCCTGACCGTGAAGCAGCAATCGATCTCCGTCGCGCCCGAGGTCTCGGTGGACTGGTACGACGCGGTCGACCTGAGCGGTCAGCTGCTGCGGCACACCGACCCCGCCGGCCCGGATCGAGACCTTGCCGCCGAACTGCTCCCCCTGCTGCGGTCGGGCGGACTGCTCGAAGGCTGGACCGATGAGTGGAATGCGTACCCGCGAAGCACCTACCACGAACTGCGGATGGACGCCCTGGATGTACTCATGGGTGCCTATCCAAAAAACGCGTAGTGCACTACGCGTGCGTGTCGCTGTGAACGTTTTCTACGCTTTGAGCGTCAAATAGATATAGATGGATGGAAGTGAGCCATGAACGCCCTATTCGTGACCTGTCTGAGCCTGGCGGCACCGGTCGCCGCGCTCGGCGTGCACGAACTGCAGGCGCGGCTGGAACGCTGGGACTACGACCGGCACGCAGAGGACTAGCGTCGGCCGGGTGGGCGAACTCACCGACGACGTAATCGCTTTTGTCGACGATGGCGAGCTTCACCTTCAACACCGGAACCTGGCCGAATAGGTGGGGTTCCCGCCTGCCCCAGGGTTGGAGTCGTCTGGTGCGCCATCCGAGATCAGCACGGTGGCCGGCGCCATGGTTTACACAATGAACTAGGTTTGTCAGTTATGGATGGCTACGCCTACGACACAGCGCTGTTGATACTGCGCGTCTGCCTTGGCCTCACCATGGCGGCACATGGCTACAACAAGTTCTTCGGCGGCGGTCGGATCCCCGGCACCGCGGGGTGGTTCGACAGCATCGGGATGAAGCCCGGAATGCTGCACGCCCGTATCGCCGCGACGACCGAGATTTCTGCGGGTCTCGGCCTTGCCGTCGGACTTCTCACCCCGATCCCGGCGGCGGGCTTCGTCGCGCTGATGCTGGTGGCGGCGTGGACGGTGCACCGCCCGAACGGGTTCTTCATCGTCAAGGAGGGCTGGGAGTACAACCTGGTCCTCGCCGTGGCCGCGGTCGCGATCGCGACGCTGGGAGCCGGCCGCTTCAGCCTGGACTGGCTGATCTTCGGGCACAACTGGCTCGACGGCTGGTGCGGCCTGCTCATCTCGGCCGGACTGGGGCTGGCGGGTGGAATCGGACAGCTGCTGATCTTCTACCGGCCGCCGCAACCGGCGGACGCTAACTGACCCGTCCGCCGACGATGGTCGTGGCGACCATGTCGGAGGCCAGCGTGTCCACCGCGGCCGTCGGTGTCAGCACCATCAGGTCGCCGGGCTGACCGACGTCGACGGTGCGCGGTACCGACGGACGGTCCGGGTGGCCCAGGAACAGTTCCAGCGCCTGCGCGGCAGTGATGCGCTCGTCGGCCCCGAGGACGTCGCCGCCTGCGGTGGTGCGGTGCACGGCCGCGCGCATCGACGCCCAGGGATCCATCCCGCCGAACGGCGCATCTGTGCTGCCGGCCATCGGTATGCCCGCCCGCAGCAGCGACGCCACCCGCCACAACTGAGGGTGCTCCTCTGCGGGCACGTCGCGCAGGTAGTGCTCGCCACGCTCGGCGACGAAGTTGGGCTGGGTGACGACGGTGATCCCGAGGTCGACGAGGTCGGCGACCATATCGTCGCCGACGACCGCGGCGTGCTCGATGCGGTCGCCGGGGTGGCTGCCCGCCGAGCGCAATGCGGCGAGCGCGACGACCAGTTGATTGTGGGTGACGCAGTGCAGTGCGACGGGAACGTCGTCGTCGTGATGATCGCTCACCCAGCCGGTGAGCTCGTCGACGTCGAGCCGGTCGTCGTGCAGGATCCGCTTGCCCGGCGCAAGGAAGTGCAGCCGCTGCGGGATGTCGCCGCGCCGATGGGCAACCGACAATGTCACGACGTCGTCGGCGGTGAGGTCGGGAGTGGCGTCGGTGACACCGGTGACCCCGTATGCGGCAAGGCGGTGCGTGATGTCGGCGAGCGCAGTCGCGCGGCGCGGCAAGGCATCCGACCATTCGTCGGCGCTGTGCAACCGGCCGTCGGGATGGTCGGTCAGCCCGACGCGGGCCAAACCTGCCGAGTTCAGGATCCACATCGCACCGCTGCGGTGTTGGATCCGCACGGGTGCATCGGAAATGAGCGCATCCAGCGCTGCCCGGTCGAGCTCGCCTGCGACCGATGCGTGGTAGCCGATGGCCCGGATCCAGCCGTCGGGCCCGGCGACGGCGGTCGCGAGTGCCTGTGCCAGTTGGGCTTTGGTCCGTACCTCCGGCGGCCCGACAACGAGGGAGTCAAGTGCCGCTGCCATCGCCCGCAGGTGCAGGTGATGGTCGTGCAGTCCGGGCAGCACCGCACCGGCCTGCGCGTCGTGCACGTGCTCGGAGTCCAGCGGGTCGAGCATGTCGGCGATTTCGACGATGTGCTCGTCGACCCGGATGTCGGCGATGCGGCCGTCCGGCAACGTGCCACGGCGAATCAGCATGTGGCGAGCCTGGCTTCGACCAGCTCGCGCACGCGCCGGTTGTCGGCGCCGAGCTGAGGTGCAGGCGGTGTCGCAGCCGGAACCTTGGGTAGCCCAACGGCATTCGAGCCAGCATCCAGCGGTAACGTGGCATAGCCGGCTGCAACCTCCGCGAGGGCGATCTCGACGATCTCGCCGCCGCCGCGGCCGAGCGCCTCGAGCACGGCCAGGGTGGCCGCCAACCCGGTCAGCGGGTCGGCGATCGCGTCGCCGATGAATTGCGGAGTTGCGTGCGCGGAACCGACGAGACCGCCCGCAACCGCGGCATCGTCACCGAATGCGACGCGGGTGGAACGCTCGCCCTCGGTGCCATAGCCGGTGACGCGCAACCAGACACGCCCGGGGCGGGCCCGCACCTGCTCGGGACCGAGACCACGGCGGGTCAGCGCGGCGGGCCGCGAGCCCTCGATCACCACGTCGGCGGCTTCGAGCAGCGGACGCAGTTCGTCACCGCGGAAGTCGGTGGCATAAGACAACTTTGACGAATTCATCCAGTCGAAGAATCTCGGGTCGCCAAGACGGGTGCCGTCGGGCCTGCTGCCGCGCTCGACCTTGACGACCGTCGCGCCGGCAGCGGCGAGCAGATACCCGCACAGCGGGCCCGCCCACATCGACGACAGGTCGGCGACCAACAGCTCGGAGAGTTCACGGCGCGCCCGGTGCCCGCAGGGCGCGGATCGCGGTGTGGTGGGCGCCGTTTCACCGAGTACCGCCGCAGGCAGATCGAGAAGTCGGGCCCGTGCGACGAACTCGGTCGCATCGCGTCCTGCGGCTGCGGCGGCCAGCGCCGTCCACGGATCGGCCGGCTGTTCGGTCAACTCGAGCAAGGCCGGAACCGTCTCGATGTCATCGACGCGCGACAGCGTCACGGCACACCAGCCGTCCCGGGTGGCCAACAGTCGTGTCGCGCCGCCCGCCGAGATCAGCCCGGCCGGTGCGAGGCCGAGAAGTCCCGCCCGCCCGGTGAGGATCTCGTCGGCGTCGGCGCACACGCGGCCACCGAGGTCGGCCGCCTTGCGGCTGACATCGTCGGCAACCCGCCGTGCCCGGGCGAGCACGGTATCGGGGATGCCCAGCGCGCCCATCAACACATTCTGCACGGAATCAGGACGATTCAATCTCGTCTACCAGACCCCAGTCGAGTGCCCGATCGCCGCATCGATCGTGCGACCGGACAGCACCAGATACGCGGTACGCCACCGGCCGATGCGTCTCGTCACGCTGACCATTCCGCCGGCACCGGGAATCAGTCCGAGAGCCAGTTCCGGCAGGCCGAGCACCGAATCTCGTTGTGCCTCAACCCATCCGCAGAACGCGGCCATCTCCAGTCCGCTGCCAAGCACCTGGCCATGCACCCGGGCTCGGCAGCGCATGCCCAGCCGGGTGGTGAGTTCAGTCGAGCACCAGTGCGGGGCTGTGCCGGACACGTGCGACGTGCGCGCTTGCCGGGTCGGCGAACGAGCCGAACTCGGCGAGGTCGCCGCCGCTGCAGAAGGACGGACCGTTGCCCGACAAGACGACTTCGTCGACCGACGGGTCGTGGCGGGCCACGTCGAGGGCCTCGAGCAGCGCGGCGCGGGCGTCGTTGGAGAAGGCGTTGTGACGCGCCGGCCGGTTGAATCGGATATTCAGCGTGTTTCCGTCGCGGTCGGCCAGCACCGGATCAGGCAGGACCGGCGCTGTGGCGGGTCCCCGCCGCCGGAGCCAGGCCGCGAACTCCGCACCCGACTGCAGCGTCGAGTACGCGAGCGACTCGGTGATCACACCCGCTAGCGCGGGCGCGGCAGGATCGACCGCCCGCAACACTTCGTCACAGACGGTGGCAGCTTGCGGCCAGGTCTCGAAGCGGGTGGTCAGCTCGGCGAGCGCCGTCGCGATCGACTCCACGGTGATGACGCGGTGGTCGGCTACGCGGCCGTCGCTGAGGGTGAAGGTGGCGCGCTCGACCCAGGGTTGCGCGGGCGGTGACGCGATGTCGGCGGCGGATCCGACCGCCAGTAGTACCCCGGTCGGCGCAGGCGAACAGGTCGGCAAGTCGCCGAGGTCAACGACGCGCACGGCCGGGCACAGCGCTACACCGGGTCGAAGGACGAGATGAGCCAGGCGTCGCTGATCTTCTTCAAGCCCACCTTGACCACGCTCGCGGCGAACGCGCCGTCGGGATTCTCCTTGCTGGTGGTGATCTGGTTGATGAACAGCAGCGCCACCGCGGAGTCCGGATGCATTTCCGAGACCGCGGCCCGCACGACGGTCGCGGAGGTCTTTACCGACTTCTGCTTCGCCGCCGGCGTGACCACCTGCTCGGTGAACTGCGTGTAGTACGACAGGAAGTCTCCGGTCAGATGGGACTTCGCGTTCGCGAAGTCCTTGTCCAGCTTCTCCGGTGAGTACGACAGCAGCGAGACCGTGCCGTTCTTCGCCGCATCCAGCGCGACGGCGGACGCGGCCGCATTCATCTCTTGGTCAGGCCGGTACTGCTTGAAGTACAGCCACGCCGCGACGCCTGCCGAGCCCACCAGGGCGGCCGCCAACAGGACGACCCCAAGCCGGGCCCACGTCATCCGCGTCGACCGTCGCAATATGCCATCTCGCGACTCCGACTCCGACTCCGGTTTCGTTTCGACGGCCGCGTCGTCGTTTGCGGTGATCTCGTCGACGGATTCATCCGTGACGTTTTTGGCCTCGTCGATGTTGGTCGCGTCGGCGGTTTCGTCTGCGGTCACGGTACGAACTCCACTTTCGACATCTTGATCTGGCCGCCGTCATGCTTCAGGTCGACGGATAGCCGCCAGGAGCGCGGCTCCTGTTTGGCCCCTGCGGAGTTGGTGACGCGCGAGGTGGCCGAAACCAATACGACGGCCGAATCGTCGGTCATCGACTCGATCGCGGTGGCATTGACAGTGACCTCGGTGATCACCTTCGACTCTTGCGCGACCGCGATGAAGTCCTCCGCTTGCTTCTTGAAATCGTCCTTGAACCCGCCGGTCGAGTTGTCGATGATGCGCTGCACGTCGTCCTTCGCCTTATTGAAGTCCAACGACATCAGTGTCACGACGCTCTGCCGAGCTGCTGCGGAGTACTCCGCGCGGCGCTGCTGATCGGCGGCCTGCTGGCGGTGGTTCCAGTACATGTATCCGGTGGCGGTCAGCAGTGCGGCGATGGCGATGACGACAACAGCGGCCGCGACCGGCTTCCACCCGGGAAGAGGTATCCGCAGCCGTCTGCGCTTTCGGGCGGGCTCCTCTTCGAGTTCGTCGGCAGAATCTGCTTCCTCAATGACCTTGGAGGCGTCCTCGGCGGTGTCGTCCGACGTATCGGGTTCGGGTGCCGCGACCGTCTCGGCCGCCTTGGCGGCTTCCCGGCGCAGTCGCAGAGCCTTGGCCCTGGCACGCGCGGCCGCCGCGGCAGCGTCGGCTTCGGCGGCCTCCGCCTCCGCTTCCTCCGCCAGCGCGAGCGCATCGACGGCGGCCACGTTTTTCTCTGTGGACGTGTCGTCGACGTGGTCGCCGTTCAGTTCCGGCGGAGTCTGCTTCCGGGACCGCATGCAACCTCCTATCGGGTAAGCACTTTGCTCAATGAGAATGGCATTTTCTATTTTCGGTATCGCCGCGACGATACAGGATGCACAGATGTGTCGAAATCAAGCATGTCCTGCGGAAATGCTATTTACGCGCTGTGCAGGCGCTTAGCGCTATCTGTCGATCAACTGGTCCTTCATCACCTTGCCTGTCGCATTCAGCGGCAGGTCGTCCAGAAACTCTACGTATCGCGGCACCTTGAAACCAGCCATCCGGTCCCGGCTCCACTTCACCAGCTCGTCGGCTGTCAGTCCATCCTTGGAACCACCCTTGAGCACCACGAAGGCCTTGCCGACCTGTCCGAGCCGCTCGTCGGGCACACCGAGCACCGCCGCCTGCGCGATGGCGGGGTGCTCGAGCAGGAAGCCTTCGATCTCGGCCGGGTAGGCGTTGAAGCCGCCGACGATGAACATGTCCTTCTTGCGGCCCACGATCAGAAGCCGGCCGTCGTCGTTGAAGTCGCCGAGGTCGCCGGTGTGCAGCCAGCCGTCGTCGTCGATCGTCTCGGCGGTCGCGGCGGGGTCGTCGAGGTAGCCCTGCATGACGCTGTACCCGCGGACCAGAACCTCGCCGTCGTCGGCGATGCGGACCTCGACCCCGTCGCACGGCACGCCCGCGGTGGTGGCGATGTCCTCGAACGAGTCACCGGGCCGCGACAGGGTGACGGTGCCCGCCTCGGTCAGGCCGTAGCCGGTCGCCAACGTCTGGAACGGCAGCTCCTCGTGCACTCGCCGGATCAGCTCGACCGGAATGTCCGCCGAGCCGGTCACCCCGGCCCGCAGCGTCGTCAGCTTGCTCTTGTCCTCGACCGCGAGTAGCGAGTGATACAGCGTCGGCGGTCCGGGCAGCATCGTGATCTGTTCGGCAGCAATGAGTTCCACGACTCGGTCGACGTCGAACACGGGGACCGGCACCATCGTTGCGCCCCGGATGAAGGATGCGATCAGGCCGGCCTTGTACCCGAACGTGTGGAAGTACGGGTTGACCATGAGGTAGCGATCGCCCTCGCGCAGGTCGGCCAGTTCACACCATTCGGCGTACAACCGAAGGTTCTGGAGGTGATTCATCATCACGCCCTTGGGCCTGCCGGTGGTGCCCGACGTGTAGATGATGTCCGAAGTGTCCGTACCGCTGACATCGCGTGTGAGCGGTGAACCGCTGGAAAGGAAATCGGATTTCAGGTCGATCACCGGCACCCCCGCGGGTGCATGGAAGTCCATACCGAGGAAGTCCTTCTGGACCAACACGGCCTTGGCCCCGCTGCGGCCGATGATGTCGGCGGCTTCCTCCGTCTTGAACCGGGTATTGACCGGAACGAGTACACCGCCCGCGGTGAGCAACCCGAACGCCGCGATCATCCACTCCGCGGAGTTCGGCGCCCAGATGGCTACCCGCTCGCCCTTGTCGATGCCCAGTTCGGCGAATGCGCCTGCGGCGTGGCGGATCCGGTCAACGACCTCGGTGAAGGTGAGACGCAGCGGACCGGAGACGACAGCTTCCGCGTCGCCGAAACGGTCCGCCGCGCTCAAGACCATCTCGGGGATGGTCTGCCAAGTTTGACTGCTGATCACACCGTGACGAGGCGTCCGAGGTTGCCGCCCATGATCTTCGCCTGATCCTCCATGGAGAGGTGTTCGAGCGCGGTGACATAGTGGGTCGGCTCGGCCAGGCCCTCGGGGTGCGGCCAGTCGGAGCCGTAGAGCACCTGGTCCACGCCGATGAGGTTGATCAGATCGTCGATGCCCTCCTCGTAGAACGGGCTGACGAAGATGCGCTTCTTGATCTCTTCCATCGGGTTACCGGGGAAGGCCTCCGGCGCCTTCTTCCAGACCTCGGCCATGTTGTCGAGCAGCGGGAACATCCACTTCGACCCCGCCTCGACGATGCCCACCTTCAGCTTCGGGAACCGGAACAGCGCGCCGTGGATGACCCACGAGGCCACTGCGTCCTGGATCGGGCGCCACTCGTTGAGGATCGACATGGCATTGGTCTGGAACGGCAGCATCTCCTGAGCGGCGCCGTCCCACTCCGAGGTGTAGCGGGAGTAACCGCTGTCGGATGAGTGCATGCCGACGAACACGTCGTACTCGACGCACCGCTCCCAGAACGGGTCGAACTCGGGCAGCGCGAACGACCGCGGGCCACGGAAACCGGGCACGGGCGCCGGGCGGATCAGAATGGCGCGGGCCCCGCGCTTGACGCACCACTCCAGCTCCTCGATGGCCTTCTCGACGATGGGCAGGGTGATCACCGGGGTGGTGAAGATCCGGTTCTGGTAGTTGAAGCCCCACACCTCGTCCAGCCACTGGTTGAGCGAGTGGATGATGACGTGGATGGCGAGCGGGTCGTCGCTGAGCCGCTCCTCGATCAGGCTGGCCAGCGTCGGGAACATCAGCGAGCGGTCGAGACCCAGCTCGTCCATCTTCTCGAGGCGCGGGCCGGGCTCGAAGAACGCCGGGATAGCGCGCATCGGCTCACCGAACAGCTCGCGCTTGCTCTTGCCGTCGGGGTTGCCGAACTTGAAGTACTCCTCCCAGGCGCCTGGCTTGGCGACCACCGAGAAGGTGGGGTTCGGGATGTAGTTGCTGATCTGGCCCTTCAACGCGATCTTGGTGCGTCCGTTGACCTCCACGTACTGGACGACGTCCTTGTACTCCTTGGGGAGGTACTTCGTCAGCGCCTCTGGCGGCTCGTACAGGTGATTGTCCGCGTCGAACAGCGGAAACGGGATGTCGACCCGATGCGAAAGCTGACCCATTGGAATACTCCTTTTCCTCTTCGGAGAATCCTATTCTCAACTACGTCAGGTGGCAATGCCCTGCCGGACCAGAAACTTCTGCACCTTGCCGCTCGCGGTGCGCGGAAACTCGTCGACCTGATGCAGTTCCTCGGGCCACTTCTGGATCGCGACGCCAGCGGCCTTGAAGTGCGCGCGAACCTCGTCGAGCGTCGGCATGTCGTGCCCGTCGCGCACCTTCAGCACCGCGGCCGCACGCTCACCGAAGCGCTCGTGGGGCGCGGCCACCACAGCGGCCTCGGCGACACTGGGCATCCCGAGGAGCACCTCTTCGACCTCGAGCGCGCTGATGTTCTCTCCACCGCGGATGATGACGTCGGCCTTGCGGTCGGTGATGGTCAGGTAGCCGTCGTCGTCGAGCACACCCACATCGCCCGTGCGATACCAGCCGTCGGCGTCGAAGGCCCGCTCGGTCAACGCGTCGTCGGTGTAGCCGAGACACAAATCCGGTCCCCTGCTGAAGATTTCGCCATCCGGCCCCAGGCGGATCTCCACCCCTGGCCGCGGGTTCCCGTCGGTGTAGAGCCGTTTCTCCTCGGTGGCATCGGGAGTGGAGCCGGTGATCGACGGGTGCTCTGAACTGCCGTAGGAGCGGAAGACGAAGATGCCCATGTCGGCCAGCCGACGGGTGACCGCCGAAGGCACCGTCGATCCGCCGAGACCGACGGTTTTAAAGTGCGACATGTGCGCGGGGGTGCAGTCTGGATGGTCCATCAGACTGGTGACGAAGTACGGCGGCCCGCCGCCGACCGACAGACCGTCGGACTCGATGAGCCTCAGCACATTGCCGGGGTCCCACACGTCGGCCAGGTCGATCGGGGCACCCTCCAGGACCGGGATCAGGAACGCGGCCAACATGCCGATGAAGTGGCCGACAGGGGTGGCCGTCAGCTGCCTGCCGCGGTCCTCCGGGTCCGGATAGTTCGCCGCCAGCTGGCGGGTCTCGAAGCCCAGGGTCTGATGGCTGTGGATGACGCCCTTGGGGTCGCTCGTCGTACCTGAGGTGAAGGCGATCAGCGCCGGGCTCGCCGGATCGGTGGCAATTGTGCCCACCAGCGGCTCATCGTCGAGCAGGTCGTCGAAATCGCCTCCCACCAGGCCGACGATCGGCACATCCGCGCACAGGTCGGGCTGGTATTTCATCCGCCCGAATTCCTCAGCGGTGATGAACACCTTCGGGCGCGCGGTCGAGATGATGTGACTGAGTTCCTTGCGGCCGTAGAAGTGCACGATCGGCACCACCACTGCACCGAGGAACGCCGAAGCCCAGAACGACACGGCGGATTCCACCCAGTTCGGCAGTTGTATTGCCACCGCATCGCCCGGTCCGACGCCACGTTTGCGCAGGCCGGCAGCCAGCCGGCGGGCCTGCAGCTCGACGTCGGCGAAGGTGCCCGTGAACGGCCGGACGGCGGAGTGCACCCAGAAACCGACGTCGGGGTGGGCCTTCAATCCGTCCGCCACCAGATCGCCGAGTGTTTCGGGCCTCCAGAACCCCTCGTCCACGTAGCGTTTTGTCAGCTCCGCCGGGATTTTTCGCATCGCGCGCCGCCGCACCTCCATTCGGACGTGATGCTATTCTCCGATAGAGAGAATGCCAATACCGCACACGGAGAATGCTCGATGGTCGACCTGGAAATCGATGATGGCTTGGCGGTCGTCACCATCGACCGCCCGCATGCCCGCAACGCCATCTCGCTGGAGACGATGGACCAGTTGGAGAAGGCGCTCGACGGTGCCGATGGCGCGGCCGCGCTGGTCATCACCGGCGCGGGCGAGAAGGCATTCGTTTCCGGCGGCGATCTGAAGGAACTCAGCGCGCTGCGGACCGAGGCCGAAGCGTCGGCGATGGCGTTTCGGATGCGCACGATCTGCGACCGGATCGCCGGCTTCCCCGGACCGACCATCGCCGCACTCAACGGGCACGCCCTCGGCGGTGGCGCCGAGTTCGCGGTGGCTGCCGATATCCGCATCGCCGCCGACGACATCAAGATCGGCTTCAACCAGGTGGCGTTGAAGATCATGCCCGCGTGGGGCGGTGCGGAGCGGTTGACCAGGCTGATCGGCCGGAGTAAGGCACTGCTGCTCGCGGGTACTGGATCCGTGCTCGGCGCGGCGGAGGCCGAGCGCATCGGCCTCGTCGACCGCGTGCTGCCGCGCGCGTCGTTCGACGAAGGCTGGCGCACCATCGCGAGGGCACTCGCGACGCGCCCGGCAGGCGAGATCAAGCGCGTGATCGATGGCGCCAGCACCACCGAAGCCGTCGCCGCGTTCGCCCGGCTGTGGGTTTCGGACGAGCACTGGGCCGCTGCGGACAAGGTGATGAAGCGCGACAAGTGATCCGCTAGCCGCCGAGGAGGTCGCGGATCGGATCGCTGCCGTCCCAGTGCTCGGCGGTTTCGCGGACATACGTCGCCATGCCCGAGGTGACCTCGTTGTATTCCGAGACCTCGATGACCTCGGCGGGACAGCCCGCGGGTTGCATGTAGGCGAAGCGGACGCCGAGGTCGCTGCCGCCGGACCACACGATCGGCCAGTCGGCGCGCCTCATCGCTTCCATGGTGGCCTCGAAATCTTCTGTCCAGTAGGCCAACTGGTGAAACCCCTCACCCTTGGACGACAGGAACTCGGTCAAGATGCTTGGCGTGTCGTCCTCTTGCTGAATCAACTCGACCTGCAGCTGCCCACTGTTACTCAACGCCAACGACTGGGTGATCTCACACGGCTTACCCCGGTATAGCGCGGGAAGTCTCAGGCCCCTCATGACGAACCATGGACCGACACCGAGTTCCAGCCAACTTGCGATCGCACGATCGAGATCGGTGACGACGTAACCGATCTGGCGAATCGGACCGGGCAGCACCGTCATGACGCGGTCGGATGCACGATGACGCGCGGCGGGCCCTGACCTCTGCGCACCTGGTCGATGGCCTCCGGTACTTCGTCGAGACCGATGATCCTGCCGATGCTGGGCGACGGGTCCAGGCGGCCGTCGACCACCGCGTCGAGGGTGCCGTACCAGTCCTGCGGGTGCGGGCCGCCACCGAACTGCATCGTCATCCCCTTGTGCGTGGCAGCGGTGCAGTCGATCGTGCCCGCGTCGTACCAGCCGCCGGCGGCGTGCACACGCGCCAGGAACTCGCACGAGTCGACGATGCTCTGCAGCAGGCCGTTCTTGCCGACGCATTCGAAGATGACCTGCGTCGTCTGAAACCCGTTGCTCCGGAACGTCTCCCGCCACACGTCGTACGGGTCGTCGTTAGAAGGGTTGACGAGCACGTCGGCGCCGAAGATCTTGGCGTACGCGAGCCGGTCGTCGCTGTAGTCGGAGACCACGATCGGGCTGACGCCACGGGCGGCCAGTGCGGCCACCGTGGAGAGGCCGATGGCGCCCGCACCGACGACCAGCGGCAGCTCGCCGGGCTTGATCCCCGAGCAGCGAACGTAGTACTCCCCCACCGCGAACGCGTCCACCAGCGCGACCGAGTCGTTCGGGACGCCGTCGGGCACCTTGCGTGCCATGACCTCCGACACCAGCATCAGTCCTCCGAACGCGCCCGGCGCGTCCGGGTTGTGTCCGATCACCAGCGGTTCCTGGCCGTGCCGGATCATGATCGGCAGGCTGGTGACGCGCGTGCCGACCGGGAAGTCACCCGAGCAGTCCGGCCCGTGGTCGACCACCTCGCCGATGAACTCGTGGCCCATGACGGTGTCGCGGTTCGAGTCCCAGACGAACCGGTCGGCGGAGTTCGGATGGTCCATGTAATGCACATCCGACGCGCAGATCGCCGCGGACAGCGGTTTGATCAGCAGTTCGCCGGGACCGGGGACGGGGTCGGCCGTCTCCCGCACGTGCAGCTTCCCGTCGTGCAGCACCACCGCGCGCATCAGCCCGCGCCCCCATGCTTGCCGGCTGAGTCGAGCGAAGCGGCGCTCATGAGCTCGACCAGTGTGCGCCGGTCGGCGGTCCACACCATTGATGCCATGGTTCGATTTCGTTCTCCCACAGGGTATGTCGGACCGTTGCCGATGTTATCGATGATCTCTCGCGCAACGTCTTCGGCAAGCATGACGGTTTCCGGGTCGTAGGCGTAACCCATCCGCTGCAACGCCTCAGTCCATGTCATGCCCAGTGGCATGCAGCAGACGTCGACGCCATGTGGACGCAGTTCGGCCCACAGCCCTTCGGCGAGGTTGACGTTGAACGCCTTCACCGCGGAGTACACGGCGAGCAGGGAGGCCCCGGCCAGGCAGGCGAGCGATCCCACCAGCACGATGCCGCCGCGACCGCGTTCGCGCATGGCGGGGGCGAAGTGGCGGGCCAGCGCGACCGGTCCGATACACGCCAGCTTGATCTGCTTCAGCGAATCCTCGAACGAGTCGTCGAGAAACTCCACCGTCCGGTTCGCCGCGCCGGCGTTGTAGATGAGCAGTCCGACTTCGAGCCCATCGGTCGCCCCGGCCACGCGGTCACCGACGTCGGTGGCGGTCAGGTCCAACACCAGCGGCCGTACCTCGACGCCGTGGCGCTCGCGCACATCGGCGGCAAGCTCGTCCAGCTTCGGCCCGTTGCGCGCGATCAGCACGAGATTCAGCCCGCGCTCGGCCAATTGGTCGGCCAAACTGGCGCCGACTCCCTCGGACGCGCCTGCGATGACGGCCCACCGCCCGTACTTCTGCGCGAAATCGCCTGTCATGACGGCGCTCCTCCTCCTGTGAGCATCCGGGGGGTGCAGGTGACGCGGCGGCGAATCCGCCATCCGTCGGCGCCGCGCACCAGTTCGTCGTCGTAGTGGCCGATGACGTCCACCCACGGGGCGTTGTCGTCGGGCGTCACCATCAGTACGGCGTGCACATAGGTGCGCGCGGTCGCCGTATCGCCTTCGACATCGATGACGAAGTTCGACAGCCGGTGATACGTGTTCCCCATCGGATCGTGCATCTGTGCGAACAGATCGGTGAACGCATCGGGGTCGGTGAAGTGACCGACCTCGCCGTAGTCGAGGTCGACCTCGTCGGCCCAGCAGCTGCGGAACAACGGCCAGTTCTTCGAATCGATGCCCGTGGCGTAGCGGATCAACACCTCGGTGATCTGCGCTTTGTCGGCATCCACGCGGGAAACGCTAGTCGATAAGTTAGACTCGGGTCAACTATTGATTCGACGGGAAAGCGTTGCAAATGACCGAGATAG
Organism: uncultured Actinomycetota bacterium; assembly: GCA_963713225.1. Classification (GTDB taxonomy): domain Bacteria; phylum Actinomycetota; class Actinomycetes; order Mycobacteriales; family Mycobacteriaceae; genus Mycobacterium. The sequence goes on from CAVQLB010000016.1 coordinate 116,126, forward strand.
CGCGGGTTCCAATTGCTGACCAGGGTCAGCGCCGCGCCTCGTTTCAGCAGGCTCGGTCACACGCCACGAAGCAGTCGCTGGTGCAGGCGGCGACGGCGTTGTGGCGCGCGAACGGCTATTCCAGGACCACCGTCGCCGACATCTGCCGGGCGGCGGGTGTGTCGAAGGCGTTGTTCTACTTCTATTTCCCGCGCAAGGAAGACCTGCTGTTCGAGGTCGGTGCGCTCTCCACGGACGCCGCGCACGACAAGGCGCGCGAACTCATGACCAAGCCGTATGAGGTGCCCGCGGTCGTCGCCGCCGTTCTCGAGACGCTCGAGGCAACGATGCGGACCAGCACGCCGGAACTCCTCATGGAGGCGATCCTCGAGGGCTACCGGCAGGCGATCGCGGGCCGCGACCACCTCGAGCGCACCTCGGTGATCTTCGCGGAGATATTCGACCGGGCCGTCGCCGACGGAAAACTCCCGGCAGACTTCGAGGTCACCCACGTCGCCACCGTCGCGCAGTCACTGGTCAGCGAGGGTGCCCGACGCTGGGCGGCCGGTCGCTACGCGGAGCCGTCGTTCGCCGAAGTCGTGGGTCGCGACGTCGCCGCCCTCGTCGTCGGCTACAGCGCGACAGCGAAATGAGGACCGCGGGTTCTCTCTAGACGAGAATGCCATTTCCGATTAGTGTCAACCGGGTGTCGACACCGCAGAAGGCGCTCGCGCCCGAGATTTCTACCTGGCCCGACGAGAACCCACAGCTGATCGGAAGCCAGTGCGGCGCGTGCAGCGCCACCACCTTCCCCGTCCAGCAGCACTGCCCGAAGTGCAGCGCCAGCCAGATGTCCGAGGTGAAGCTGCCGCGGCGCGGAACTCTGGTGGCGTGGACCACCCAGGGCTTCCCGCCGGGGGCGCCGTACAAGGGCCCCACCGGCAAGGACTTCGTCCCGTTCGGCGTCGGGCTGGTTCAACTCGACGACGTGATCCGCGTCGAGGGCCGGCTCACCGAGAACGACCCGAAGAAATTGCAGTTCGGCATGGACGTCGAGCTGACCATGGTGCCCTTCACCAAAGACGAGGAAGGCAACGAGATCGTGACGTTCGCCTTCCAGCCGGTGTAAGACGAGAGGATCCCGGATATGACGAACGACGTCGCCATCATCGGCGTGGGGCTGCATCCGTTCGGCCGGTTCGACAAGACGGCCATGGAGATGGGCGCCGAAGCGATCCAGTTCGCGCTCGCCGACGCGGGCGTCGACTGGAAAGACATCCAGTTCGGCTTCGGCGGCAGCTATGAGGTATCCAATCCGGATGCGGTGACCCGGCTGGTCGGTCTGACCGGCATCACGTTCACCAACGTCTTCAACGCATGCGCCACGGCTGCGTCGGCGATTCAGCAGACCGCCGACACCATCCGGCTGGGCAAGTACGACATCGGCATCGCCATCGGGCTGGACAAGCATCCGCGCGGCGCGTTCACCGACGACCCGGCGAAGCTTGCGCTCCCCCAGTGGTATGCCGAGAACGGGCAGTTCGTCACGACGAAGTTCTTCGGGATCAAGGCCAACCACTACTTACACAAGCACGGCATCTCGCAGGAGACGCTGGCCAAAGTGGCCGCCAAGAACTTCCGAAACGGCGCGCTGAACCCGAATGCGTTCCGGCGCAAGCCGATTCCCGAGGAGGAGATCCTCAACTCGACGGTGCTGAACTACCCGCTCACGCAATACATGTTCTGCGCGCCCGACGAAGGTGCGGCGGCCGTGATCATGTGCCGGGGCGATATCGCCCACCGCTTCACCAAGAAGCCGGTCTATGTGAAAGCCACCGAGATCCGCACGCGGACTTTCGGCGCCTACGAGGTGCACGCGACGTCGGCACCGCTGGACGAGGATCCGTCGCCGACGGTGTACGCGGCCAAGGCTGCCTACGAGGAGGCCGGCATCGGTCCCGAGGACATCGACGTGGCCCAGCTGCAGGACACCGACGCGGGCGCGGAGGTCATTCACATGGCCGAGACCGGTCTGTGTGCAGACGGCGAACAGGAAAAGCTGCTGGCCGACGGCGCCACCGAGATCCACGGCACGATTCCGGTCAACACCGATGGCGGGCTCATCGCCAACGGCGAACCGATCGGCGCCTCGGGGCTGCGGCAGGTGCACGAATTGGTGCGCCAGCTGCGCGGCGAAGCGGGCGAGCGTCAGGTGCCGGGTGAGCCCAAGGTCGGTTTGGCGCAGGTCTACGGCGCGCCAGGGACAGCCTCGGCGACGATCCTCTCGGTCTAACAGCGGCCTCGATCGGTCGAGGTCTCATGCCAACGGTCGCCGACACCGTCCACCGCTACATCGAGCTGCTCGCGGCGGGAAGCGCCGACGAGCTGGCGGCGCTCTACACACCCGAGGCCACCGTGGAAGACCCGGTCGGCAGCGGCGTTCGGCACGGCCACGAAGCCATCCGCGAGTTGTACAGCCGCTTCGAAAACCTGGACCGCACAGCCGAACTCGTATCGCTGCACATTATCGATAACGAGGCGGCATTCCTGGCGCGCCTGACCGTCACCACCCCGGGTAGCCGCACCAGGATCGACGGGATCGACGTGATGACATTCGACGACGAGGCCAGGATCACGTCGATGCGCGCGTTCTGGTCCGCCCCAAGCGCTGAGTCACGATGATTGATCGCCGCTTGCCGATCGGCTACTGTCGCCAATAGCCGATCGGCTAGCCAGCCCGGACGTTCACCAAAGGAGACTCGATGCAGATTCTTGCCGAGGCCGAGGACCTGCCGAAGACGGCGAACATCAAGACCCAGCTGATCAGCCTCTGGACCGTGCCGATCTTCGGCGGCGCACTGCTGATCGCGTTCCTCGCGTTCCCGGGCTTCTTCCCGCCGATGTCGCCCGACATGAGCGCCGAGCAGGTCGCCGCGTTCTACGCCGAGAACAAGGCGATGGTCTGGTTCACGATGATCACGTTCAACATCTGCGGCATCATGCTGCTCCCATTGTTCATGGTGATCGTCGTACAGATGAAGCGGATGGCGACGCAGAGCCACGTCTTCGCGTACTGCTATCTGACCGCCGCGGTCAGCGGCGCGACGCTGTTCGCGCTCGCCGACATCTTCTTCCTAACTGCGGCGTTCCGGCCCGGCCGCAATCCGGAGCTTGTGATGCTGCTCAACGACATGGCGTGGATCATCTTCATCGCGCCGGTCGGCGCGCTCGTCGCGATGAACCTGCTGCTGGCGGCCGCGATCCACTTCGATAACGGACCCAACCCGGTGTTTCCGCGCTGGGTCGGGTACTACTCCCTGGCCACGGGGCTGGCGATGGCGCCCGCGGTCGGCGCCGCAATCTTTCGGACCGGCCCGTTGGCGTGGGACGGCGCGGTGTCGTTCTGGTTGCGCAACGGTTCGTTCGCGCTGTTCGTTCTGGTGATGTTCTTCGTGCTGAGGGGCGTGCTGCATCGCCAGGCCGTCGAGGAAGGGGTCTCGCGGTGAGCAGCGCGGTCTCGACGACCGCGGCATCGGGCGCCGAACCCGTCGACTCCGAACCGCCGACCCGGGCGGGCAAGCGCGACGTCTGGCTCGTGTTTTGGATCGTCCCCGCCTTCTACACGGCGTTCGGGATCATCTTCTTCGCGTTGGCGCGAGTGATGCCGCCGCCGCGGCCCGACGTCACCACCGATCAGATGGTGCACTTCTTCCACCAGCACTCGACGACGATCAAGATCGGCTTCGGGATTCTGGTCCTGATCGTGGGCGGCGCCGGCATGGCCAACGGCATTGTCATGTACCACATCAAGCGCATGACCGTCGGTTCTGTGCTCGGCTACGCCTATATGGGATCCCTTGCCATCGGCGCACTTCCGGGCTGTCTGCTGGTGGCCTTCTGCTTCCTGGTCGCGGTGTACCGACCCGATCGCGATCCAGAACTGCTCGCCCTCCTCTATGACCTCGGGCTGCTGTCCTATGTCGGATCGCTTGGCTGTTTCACCACCGCATGGATCGCGTTCGCGATCGCGATCCTCTACGACAAGAACCAGATCTTCCCGAAATGGTTTGCCTACGTGACCGTCTGGCAGATCGTCACCGAGGTCATGGCCGTGCCGGTGTTCATCTCGAAGGCGGGCCCGTTCGCCTGGAACGGATCGATCGCTTTCTGGGAGGGCACCGTCATCTTCGGTATCTGGATCTCGTGCCTGATCGTCCTGCTGAAGAAGGCGAATGAACTCCAGCCCACCGATGAGGCGCCGCTGCCATGACGAACACGGAGCAGACGGCCACCGACGTGGACACCGACGCACCTGCCCGGCCGTCGGGCCGCACGGCTCACATGCCGGGCGACGGCGCCATGTGGGTGATGGTGCTCGGCGACTTCGTGTTCTTCGGCGCCTACTTCATCATCTTCATGATTCACCGCGCGATGGCACCCCAGGAATTCCTGGAGGCGCAGCAGCACCTCAATCTGAGCATCGGAGTGCTGAACACCCTTGTGCTGCTGACCAGTTCGTGGTTCATCGCGCGCGGTGTACAGGCGGCGCGGGCCGGCGACCACGACGGGGCGCTGCGGCTGACCTATCTCGGCGGGGCGTGCGGGGTGTTGTTCATCCTGATCAAGGCCTACGAATGGTCGGCGAAGGTGGCCCAGGGCCACTCCATGCCGAGCAACGAGTTCTTCATGTTCTATTACATGCTCACCGGCGTGCACCTGTTCCACGTCGGGCTCGGGCTGCTCATCCTGGGGATCGTGGTGCGCGAACTGCGCAACCCCAGGCGCAGGCGCATGTCCATGGTGGAGTCCGGCGCCACCTACTGGCACATGGTCGACCTGCTGTGGATCGTCATATTCGGCCTGCTGTACGTGATGAGGTGATCGAGTGACCGCGACCGTGGCTACCCGGAGCCGATCCGCCAGGACGACCACGTATGTGTGGATCATCCTGTCGGCGATCACGGCGATCTCGTGGTGGCTGGCACCCGGACACCCGGGCGGTCATGTGGCCGCCAACGTGTCGATCACCGTCGCGGTGGTCCTACTCGGCTTCATCAAGGGGCGGTTGATCATCCGGTACTTCATGGAAGTACGCACCGCCCCGAACTGGCTGAAGGTCACCACCGACGCCTGGCTCATCGTCCTGTGGGCGGCGATCTTGGCGATTTATCTTTACTGAGCGACACTCCGTCGGGAACACGACATGATTTGCCGGTTTATGTTGTGGCCGAAGCAGACTCCAAGCGCCAGTGCGGCGCCGACTGGATCAGTGTCGCCGAAGCCGCCGCCGTGCTCGAGTGGAATGCCCGCCGGGTACATCGGCTCGCGCAAGGCTCTATGGCTCCGGAGCCGCCAAGCGCATCGGCAACGCGTGGGCACTGGACCGGTCCGCCCCGGCCTTAGCCGTGGACGAAAGGAAACGGCGACGTGGCGGACACTGACGGACCGACGCATATCCCGCCCAATGGGAATATAAGCCGCGCAGTGCTGGCGACCTTGAGGCGGCGTTCCAGCCGCGGTGAGCACCTGCGGTCGAGGCGGCGGATGGGCATACGGCAGCCCAACCCCGCAGCCTCGAACGACTACCACGACAAATGGGCACGGCAGAGCGGACTGGAGACCGTCAGCGGAGGCTGTGTTCTCAACACGCGACTGCCTTGCGGCGAGCCCCGACGCAGCCAATTCCATAAACTGGCTGCCCGTCCTACGGCCGGGGACCGGTCTGCCGCTGCGTAACTTTGACGCCCTTCGCCCCCGCGCCCGTGAGGTGCCGGATGGACAGACGGGGTTGAACCTGGACGGCTACTTCAGTCGGTGGTGTGGACGATCAGCACGTCGGTCTTGGCCCTGCGCAAGACGTTGCCGGGTACCGAGCCAAGCCACTTTTCGACGCGCATACCCAGTCCCACGTTGCCAACCACCAACAGATCGGCCTTAACCTCCTCGGCGAGGCGGGCCAGCGCCTGTGCCGGACCACCCAGACGACCCACCAGAATCGGTCGCGCCTCGACATTCTTCGCCCCAGCCGCCCTGGCCCGGTCGCGGGCCTCCCGCAGGATCCCATATATGGGGGCCTCCCCGTGCACCTTGTAGTCCCCCTCGCCCCCGAGCACGACCTCGGCGCGGCCATCAATCACACGATCCGGCCGGGCCGGTCTTCCCCAGCCTCCCTTGTCCACATTAGGCAAGTGCGCCATCGCGATGATCAACTTCGCATTCAATTTCGCGGCGAACGCGGCTGCGTGCTCCACCGCACGCAACGACGTGTCCGAGCCATCGGCGCCGACCACCAGGGTCTGATAGGCGCTCATTTCCCTCCCAGTGTAGAGCCCGACGGCGGCTCAACCTCCACAGAAAACGAGAAAACCCCGCGACGATGTCGGTGATTCGTTCGAGCAGAACGTCGGGCGGCAGCTCGCGACGATCCCGAACGCCCAGCTGCCCAGAAACCTTCACGACGAGGGAAGCGATCAGTCAACCGGATCATCCTTTGCGCCGTCGCCGTCATCCTGGTCGAAGTGAAGTTAGCTCATGAACTGGTCGGCGTACCTGGGGCAGTAGGCTTGGACCGCGTCGGCCATGAAAACCGCGGCCTGACGTGGAGAAAATGCGGACTGGTTTAGTGTTAGCTCGTGAACGTTCGCTGGCGACTTGCCGGAGGCAAATGCCTCGCAGACCGTCCGGGCCCTCTGAATATTCGTTTCCGGACCTGAAAAATTGACCGCGTCGTCGAAGAGCTTCTTCAGAAACGCGTCGTCGGTGGCGTCGGCGGCGGCGCTGCCGGGGGTGACCAGACCCAGAGCGGCCACCGCTATCGCCGCACCGAAAAGCTTGGCGATGTGGTGGCGGGCGAACATCATGATGACTCCTAAGTCGAACCGCAACGCATCAACACTAGCCCCACGCTGAGCAATCGTGTTCCCGCTGTCATGAACTGCGAAACGGAGTTGATGGGGCGCTGGTCCTCCCCGCCTGCCAGTGTGACAGTCGGCGGCGCGCCGCCACTGCCGGATGACGGGCCGACGAGCCGGGGCAGCCAGGGCGGCGCTGGCGGAGCAGACGCTAGCTGCTGAACACTCTAAGGGTTGCCTCCGCCAACGCCTCGGGGGAAGGACAAAGGGCCGCAACCCGGCCGCGCAGATTCAAATCTGCCGTTGCCGTGTCTTCGCGGTGCCGTGGACATTGGGCGACTCACGCTAGTCGCTAATCCAGTCGAACGATGCGTTCGCGGACTGAAGTAACGGTGCGCGCAGTCGAGCTAGGGGGCGCCGATCGCGTTGATGCAACCGATTACATCCTGCACGCCCATGGAGGGATGTCCCTGCGCGACGAAGTCGGTCAGCTTCTGGATGGCCTCCGCGTTCTTGCCTTCACCAGCATCACGGAGATGTCATCAAGCTTTGCGAGGCTGCCGCTTTGGTCCTTTGTCTGGGCGGCCTGGCGCTGGGCCTCGACCGTGCCGTTCCGCAGATGGGCTATCAGCGTCCGGCACTCCACGACGGTCGTCGCCGAAGCGGTGCCAGCCAGGATCCCGTTCAGAAGGAGCAACCCTACGAAGATCGCGACCAACCGTGTCAGGTTCATCGAAACTCCCTCTGCGTAGTGGCGCAGAACGACTCGCCAGGCAGGCAAACGGCCTGACCCCCGCTAGCGCTCAATACCCCGCGCCATCTTATGACAAACCCAGTGGCATCGCTAGTTTGATTCTCGATCCGTAGATGGAGTTGCAAACAGGCGCCAAGTCGACGTACGTGCTGTCCTGAGGACACGAGCGGAGTGACTGACTACCTCCTCGCGGCGCCCATAAAGGCCAGGGTGGTGCGCGCCACGAGGGCGGGTGGTCGTCCGGGTACCGGCTGGAGAAATTCCGAAGTTGTAACAATCAGATCGCCGATTTCAGACCGGTTGTGGAAACAACGTTTTATCATCTCGGAAATGAGGTTTCCGCTGATAGCGTGCGCACCAGGCCGTTGTTGAGCGTGCTGTCGGCAACGGTGTTGGCCGGAGCCTGTATCACCTTCGGCACCGCAACCGCTGCCGCGGACAAGCTGCCGCCTCCGCCGCTGCATCAAATCCATTACACGGTTTGGGCGAGAGCCGTTCAGGGCGGAGATCTACTACCGCGACACCGACCCGCCGAACTGGGCCGAATACAGCCACAACCCCTACCTGTACAGCCCGAACATCGAAGCCGACATCGGACCGAACCAGCAATGGAACCTCACCGTCGGTTGGCCGACCCCGATCAGTGGGCGATGGTCGTCGCGGGCACCGGCGGCGAGTCACCGAAGAAACCCAACATCCACTGTGCGCTTGCCGTCGACGGCGTGGTCGTGAGGACCAATCAGGGACCGAAGGGTGCGCTCTGCTCGATTCGAGCCTGGTGATCACTCACCGGCGTCGCGTCGCCTGCGGTCACAGGATCACCTTCCAGACGACGCAGCCATTCCTCGCAGTACTTGAACGTCTCGGCGTGACCGGTTGACATGCCGAGAGCCCGCTCCATCACGAGGGCCTGCGACACGCTCGTCGTGAACACCGTCCATACCACCGGCGGTACCTCAGCGACGTCCACGTTATAGCACCGCAGCGCAGCGGCGATCGCCTTGTTCTGCTCCTTCCGGAACCGTTC
>CAVQLB010000017.1:0-69993 GCA_963713225.1 uncultured Actinomycetota bacterium
CACCCCTATGCAACAGTCGGCCCAACTCGCGGCGGAGGCCTGGGGAGCCCACCGCACCTGGCTGCTCACGAACGGCGCGTCGAAGAGGGCAACCTGGTCACCTGCCTCGCGCTGCGTCATGTCGGGGAGCTGATCGTGGCCCAGCGGAGCATGCACTCGAGCGTTATGGATGGCATGGTGCCTGGCGGCCTTCAGTGCCATTTCGTCCAGCCAGTAATCAATGTCGAACTCAGGGCCGCGCACGGGATCACGCCCGAAGCACTGGCCGAGGCCCTGGACACGTTTCCCGGGGCATCGGCGGTGTACGTCGTGTCGCCGAGCTATTTCGGCGCCGAATCGGACCTTCAGGCCCTGGCCGATGTCGCCCATTCGAGAGCCTGCGCCCTAGTCGTGGACGGCGCCTGGGGATCACACTTCGGTTTCCACCCTGACCTACCACAGAACACACTGGCAAAGGGTGCCGACATCATGATCTCGAGCACCCACAAGTTGGGGGGCGACCTCACCCAGTCGGCCATGCTGCACCTCGGCAAGGGCCCCTTCGTGGATCTGTTTGAGCCCCTTGTGAATCGGGCCTTCCGCTCGATGCAGTCCACCAGCGCCGCTCCATCCTGATGATGTCACTAGACGTGGCCCGCAGGAACCTGGCGGTGCACGGCAAGGAGCGGATAAGCCGGTCGATCGAAGCCGCAAACAAGCTGCGGCAGGGTGTGCGGGACGCGAGCCATTTCGAGGAACTCTCGGACCGATTCCTTGCCTCTCCCGGAATCGTCGCCGTCGACCCGCTTCGCGTGGTGATCGATACCCGCCGCGGGGAAATCAGCGGTCATGAGGCCCGCAAGATCCTGTTCGACGAGCACCGCATCGTCGAGATGGCCACGGACAGCGCTATCGTCGCCGTAATCGGTGCGGGATCGGCGCCCGACATGGACAGGATGCTCCAGGCGCTCCATGCGCTGCCCGATGCTGGCGCGGCCGGTATTCCGCCGATCACGCTACCTATGCCCGGCGAGGCGGTGATGTCGCTGCGCGAGGCATACTTCTCGCCCTCTCAGCTGGTGCCCACCTCGGAGTGCATCGGCCGAGTGTCCGCCGAGTCGCTCGCCGCCTACCCACCTGGTATCCCCAACCTGTTGCCTGGTGAGATCATCACCGAGGAGACCATCGACTTCCTGCTCCGCACGGCGCGTTCGCCGTTCGGACATGTTCGAGGTGCGGCCAAGCCCGACCTGAGCCGCATGCGAGTGCTTATGAAGTGATCGAGCGGATGCATCGGTCGCGAGTTCTATCCCCTCCACCGCCAACATGAGCCACAAACAATGGCGGGAGTGGGTCTCCGCGGACATCGAATAGGTCGAATTGTGCTCAGGGCTACCGATTCCGGGCGACTAGATCTCGGGAAGGGAAGCAGGACTAGCCCCGATCGGGGGTCGTCTCGCCCCGCGAATATGACGACCGCACCATCGAATTGGTCACCGGAGTTGTAGCCAAGATAAAGCGTCATCTCCGCCTGCAGCGACCGCTTCAGCACCGCCGTGGTCAATGCGTTGAGCTATTCATCGGGGTCACGGACCGCTCACCGTCGGCGCGTCGAATGCCCTGAGGGTTTCGCGCGGTCACGAATGGATCGGCCTCGGTTCACCCGTTAGCGAATTCTTCCGCCTGCCCGTGCGGCACTACCACCACCGGAACGGGTGAGCTGCGCAGGATTTTGGCCCCCCTGGACCCGAGAAACACCTGCGCGATCGGGCCGACTGGCTCGAGCCGACCACCAGCACGTCGTCGTCGTCCCAGCCGACGTCGTCGATCGCCTCCTCCCAGCTCTCGCCGTGTCCGACCACGGTCTCCACTTGCCGTGGCACCTTCGCCAGCTCCTCGACCTGCTCGAGTGCGGCGTCCACGCTCTTCTGGAGGTCAGTGATCCACTCCTGCAGCACCAGGTCCTCGGAGTCGGTGCCGAGCCTGGTCGTATATGCGGGGCGCGACCACACCGCGAACGACGCGATCCGTAGCGAAGCGCCGACCCGTGCCGCCACCCGGCCGCGGCAAGCAGCAGGCTCCCCGCGCTCGCCGACCCGTCGTACGCCGCGGTCACCCGCTTCACCTTCGCCCCCGGCTGGCTCCGGAACCCGCGCGGCGCCAGGGCGATGGCGACCGGCGAGCTGTGCAGCAGCCGGTTGGTGACACTGCCGAGCGAGATATGCCCGAACACGCCGGCCGACGACGTACCGACCACGATCATGTAACCGTCGTACTGCTTGGCCAGCTCGAGCAGGCCCGCGGGCGCGGACCGCGCGCTGTGCCGTTCGAACCTTGCCGATACGTCACCCGGCAGGTTCTTGCGGGCTAATTCCAGTGCCTGGTCGGCGATCTCGTCGAGCTCCTTGCGGTACTCCGCGTCAATCCGGGCCATGCCGGGGACCCATGGCGCCGGAATGACCGAGCAGATCACCAGCTCGTCGCCGATGGACCGCGCCAGCATGCTGGCCAGGTGAAGTGCCGTCTTGCCACGTTCGTCGGGTGCGTAAGCCACGATCAGCGTCATTGTGCCGCGCCTAGTCGTGGATCAGGCCGACATGTTCGTGCCGGCCGAGATGAGAGTGCCTGAAGCCGTACACGGCATACCAGACCATCGCCACCGCAACCCAGATCAGGAACACGTAGATGGTCACGGGACGCAGGTCCTTGATGATCCACAGCGTGCCGACGATTGCAAGGACCGGCGTGACCGGATACCCCGGCACTTTGAACCCGCGCGGCAGATCGGGATGAGTCCGCCGCAGCACCATCACGCCGATCGACACCACGAGGAACGCGACCAGCGTGCCGATGCTCGTCATTTCGGCGAGGAAGTTGATCGGAATCAGCCCGGCCAGCAGCCCGATCACGACCGCGACGATGATCGTGTTCGGCACCGGGGTGAGGGTGCGCCGGTTCACCCTGTGGAACAACTCGGGCAGCATGCCGTCGCGCGACATCGCGAAGAGGATGCGGGTCTGGCCATACAGCGTCACCAGGGTCACGCTGAAGATCGAGATCACCGCACCCGCGGCGACTACGGTGCCCGGCCACGACGCGCCGACGACATTCTCCAGGATTGCCGACAGCCCGGCCTCCTGGTCCTCGAACTCGGTGTAGGGCTGGGCGGCCACCGCGACGACGGCGACCAGGATGTACAGGGTGGTGACCGTGATGAGTGCGATCAGGATCGCCAGCGGCATTGTCCGGCGCGGGTTCTTCACCTCCTCGCCCGCGGTCGAGACGGCGTCCAGACCGATGTAGGAGAAGAAGATGATGCCGGTGGCCGCGGTGATGCCGGCGAAGCCGAACGGCGCGAAGTCGGACAGGTTGTCGGAGTTCCAGCCCGTCGCGCCGAGAACGATGAACAGTATCAGCACGCCGATCTTGATCAGCACCATCACGGCGTTTGTCTTGGCGGACTCGCTCGCGCCCCTGATCAGCAGCAGCGCGCACAGGAACACCAGGATGACCGCGGGCAGGTTGAACACACCGCCCTGCTCGGGCGCCTGCGACAGGCTGTCCGGAATCCTGAAGCCAAACAGGTTGTCGAAAAGCTGGTTCAGGTACTGCGACCAGCCGACGGCGACGGCCGCGGAAGACACGCCGTATTCCAGCAGCAGGCAGGCGGCGACACCGATGGCCGTCACCTCGCCGAGCGTTGCGTACGCGTAGGAGTACGACGACCCCGACACCGGTACGGCGCTGGCCAGCTCGGCGTAGCAGATCGCGGTGAGCCCGGCGACCACGCCGGCGATCGCGAACGACACGATCACCGCGGGCCCGGCGAAGGGGACGGCCACCGAGAGCACGAAGAAGATGCCGGTGCCGATGGTGGCGCCGACGCCGAACATCGACAACTGGAATAAGCCGATCGTGCGGGCCAGTTCACTGCGGCCGGTGTCGGCGCCTGTCTCCTCGGACATCTCCGGAACGGGCTTGCGACGGAATAATTGTTGGAGCGTTGGCATGATTCCTCCTACCAAAGGCGCTGGGAAGCGTCGCCACTCATGAAGTTTGACACCGAAGACGGTCAGTGTCAGCGAGTCGGACGTTCTGATACGCAACAGCGTTTCGCCGGATCGAGTCGTACTTCCCATTCGTCAGTGCCTTTACCGACGGTTGCGCACAGCCTTGAGCGCAACCCGATTCAGTCATGTCGGCGGTCTTGTCCAGGGCGAGTGTCGACGTTGTCGCGTGATTCTTCGATGGGGGTGATTTAGGCGGTCAGTGCCGCCGGGTGGGCCTCCTGTTCTGATGGTGGGTGTTGGTCGCTGCGGGATTTGCCGAGGACGTCGACGTCGAGGTGGCGGCGTGGTTTCGGCCCATTCGTCGTGTTGTTCAGAGAGCACGGCGCCGACGAGGCGCGACTGCTGCGCCGACACCGAGCACACGCTCGCGATGATCGACGCTGGCACGTTCGATCTGCACCTGACGGCGGCGGCCGCAACGGCTGTCCCACCGCCGCCCTGCGCGCCCTCGACCTCGTCGGCGAGTTGGTCGCGGTCGGCGTCACCCGCTGCGGGAATTGCGTTGTGGCTTGTCGTGCCCGGCCTGCGGCAAGCGCCAGGTGCACGGATGGCCTTCGGACAGTGTCGAGCCCGGCGCGCGGCGCCTGCACTCCGGTTCTTGTCGCCCCACCGGTTGCCGCTACGGCGTTGTCGGCGGGCTGTGCCCGAAAGCCGCCCGCACCAATACCTTTCGTGGGTGCCAGCATGCGCGAATTCTCACGATCGACGAATCGTAAGGAGTACAACAACATGTCTTTGACAACCACCGGCGGCGCGTCGATGCCGGCGAAACCGCTTAGAACCCGATCGACTCGAATGCCCGCTCGCGCCCCGGGTCTCGTCGTAACGGAACCGGTCCGGGTTCGTGCCGCGGGCCTCGGCGAAACTCACGACTTCGGCGCCGTCGAGCTTGACCGCCACCGCGATGGCCTCGACCCGCTCGGCCATCGGCCGCCGCCGTCGAGCACCAGCGTGTCACGCCCGTCGAGGGCCACGCTGGCGTGGGCATGCATTGTTAGCTCGCAGACGTCGCGTTGGTAGCGACGGAAGTCGAAGATATTGCAAACGTCACGCTTTCCGACGCCAGGAAGGAAGCTCGCGTAGTGCGCGGAGGTCACCGCGTGAGTAGTGGTGCGTAACATGTGGTTCACGCGGGAGTCGGCTGTAGAACTCTCCGTTCTCTTGCGCCCAGACGATGGAGGGCCGTGAGCGTGGCGAATGAATTCACTTCTGCGGCAGACAGCGCACAGCGGCCGGTAACAATATTCGGCCCCGACTTTCCCTTTCCCTTCGACGACTGGATCACCCACCCGGCCGGCCTGGGTTCGATCCCCCAGGAGCGCCTCGGCGAGGAGGTTGCCATCGTGGGAGCCGGCATGTCCGGCATGGTGGCGGCCTACGAACTCATGAAAATGGGCCTGCGGCCCGTTGTGTACGAGGCTTCTCACATGGGTGGCCGGCTGCGTTCACAGCAGTTCGAAGGTGCGCCGGCTGGCGTGATCGCCGAGCTGGGCGGGATGCGTTTCCCGGTCTCGTCGACCTCGTTCTATCACTACGTCGATCTTCTGGGGCTGGAAACTGCGCCGTTTCCCAATCCGCTTGCACCGGGTTCTGACAGCACGGTCATTCACATCGAAGGCACGACGCATTACGCCGAGGAGCCCGACACCCTGCCGACGCTGTTTCAGGAGGTGGCCCAGGCGTGGGCCGATGCGCTGGAAGCCGTGGGGTTCACCAAGATTCAGGACGCGATCCGAGCCCGTGATGTTGCAAGCTTGAAGTCCCTGTGGAATAACCTGGTGCCGATATGGGACGACCGCACGTTCTACGACTTTATCGCGAGTTCGGAAGCGTTCTCGAAGTTGTCCTTCTACCACCGTGAGGTGTTCGGTCAGGTCGGATTCGGGACCGGGGGTTGGGACTCCGATTTCCCGAACTCGATGCTGGAGATCTTCCGTGTCGTGATGACCAACTGCGACGAAGACCAGCGCCTCATAGTCGGCGGCGCCGAGCAGGTGCCGCGTGGCCTGTGGGAGCACGCTTCGTCGAGCCGGACCCACTGGCCGGCGGGCACCAGCCTGGCATCGCTGCATTCTGGCGGCACCAGGCCGGGTGTAGCGCGAATAGCCCACGCCGGCGACGGGTTTGAAATCACCGACGTGTGGGGAGTGGCCCGGCGCTATCCAGCGGTGCTCGTCACCTGCCAGGGCTGGCTACTGACCACCCAGATAAGATGCGACGAGAGCCTGTTTTCGTACAAGCTGTGGACGGCACTGGACAGAACGCGCTACATGCAGTCGTCGAAGACATTCGTGATGGTCGACCGGCCGTTCTGGAAGGACAAGGACCCCAAGACCGGGCGCGACGTCATGAGCACGACGCTGACCGACAGGCTCACCCGCGGGACGTACCTCTTTGACAACGGCGCGGACAAACCGGCCGTCATCTGCCTCACCTACTCCTGGATGAGCGACGCCTTGAAGATGCTGCCGCATACGGTCGAGCATCGGGTTCGGCTGGCGCTTTCGGCGCTCAAGCAGATCTATCCCGACGTCGACATCGCCAGCCACATCGTCGGCGACCCGATCACGGTGTCCTGGGAGGCCGATGAACACTCCCTGGGCGCGTTCAAGGGTGCGCTACCTGGCCACTACCGATACAACCTCCGGATGTACTCGCACTTCATGCAGGACGATTTGCCCGCGCATCAGCGTGGCATTTTCCTGGCGGGCGACGACATCTCGTGGACTCCCGCGTGGGTCGAGGGCGCGGTACAAACCGCATTGAACGCAGTCTGGGGGATCCAGCGGCATTTCGGTGGTCGCACCCATCCGGACAACCCAGGTCCTGGCGATGTCTTCGCTGAGTTCGGGCCAATTGAACTGCCCGACTGAGATACACCGGTGTCATTCTGATGCGAATCGCAATCTACCAATGTGAGCCCAGACCAGCGCAGGTTGATCGGAATCTCGAGCGGCTGGCGCGCATCACGAAACACGCCTCGATGGAGGGCGTCGCCCTGCTGGTTTGCCCCGAAATGTACTTGACCGCCCAGGTCCGAGGCTTAGGTCACATCTGACCACCCGGCGGCATGTACGTGTCGGAGTAGTAATTACCCAGGTCCTCGTAATAGTCGACGTGGTCGGTGAGCGCCCGGTCGGGCCTGGGCGCGTGCTCGATCTGGTCCTTTGTACGGTCGACGTACACCTTCCTCTCCGTTGCGTCGATCCGCTCCACGAGACCTACCGGCAACGTGACGTGGTGGCCGAGAAGCCACGACCCGACGTCTACGTCGAGGTACGCCGGGCGGCCGTCATACTCTGCCTCGACGTGACCGAGATCCCCGTCGACTGCGACAACCGTGTAGCCGGTTAGATCAGTCCCCTTAACGAACCCGGCGTCGGCCCGGTAATCCCACGGCTTGAAGGTGGTCATCCTTAACCCATCTCCTCCCTATCCTGTGGGCACTCGCTCCATTCCTCAATCCTCCACCCGCCGCTGCCCGCCGTCCATGACCGGCCCGGTGGTATTGCACAAGATGTCGTGTTTCAACCGGGACCATCTTGCTGGCCACGGCCCCGTTGGCGAGCACTTTCTCATGATCGAGCGCAAGCATCACCACGGCGCTCATGCCAGGGGGCGTGAGCACCGCGATCTGCTACCCGTCCGGTCCGTCGACGAGCTGGTATCGAGACACTTATTTCTGAGGCAGACATTTGAGACACCGCCAACTGGCTGCGGGGCTAGATCTCCGTATCGAATAAGTGTGAACCGGCTTCGGCCAAAACGTCGGCGAACTGACCGATCGCCCAGTCGATCTCCTCGGCGGTGATCACCAGCGGGGGAGCGAAACGCAGTGTCGAGCCTTGGGTGTCCTTGACCAGCACGCCGCGCTCGGCAAGCCTCAGGCTGATCTGCTTGCCGGTGCCGAGCGACGGGTCGATGTCGACGCCGGCCCACAGCCCCATCCCGCGCACCGCGATCACGCCGCGGCCGATCAGCGCCCGCAGCCGGGCATGCAGCCGCTCGCCGAGTTCGGCTGAGCGAGACTGGAATTCGCCGCGGCGCAGCATCGCCACGACGGTGGTGCCGATCGCCGCCGCAAGCGGATTGCCGCCGAACGTCGAACCGTGCTCGCCGGGATGCAGCACGCCGAGGATGTCGCTGTCGGCCACCACCGCCGACACCGGCACCACACCGCCGCCAAGGGCTTTGCCGAGCAGGTAGATGTCGGGCACCACGCCCCAGTGGTCGCAGGCGAAGGTGCGACCGGTGCGCGCGAGGCCCGGACTGGATCTCGTCGGCGATCATCAGCACGTTGCGCTCCGTGCACACCGCGCGCACCCGGGGCAGATAGTCGTCGGGCGGAACGATGATGCCGGCTTCGCCCTGGATCGGCTCGATCAGCACCGCGACGGTGTCGTCGTCGATCGCGGCGGCCAGCGCGTCGGCGTCGCCGAACGGCACCGAGCGGAACCCGGCGTGTAGGGGCCGAAGCCGCGGCGTGCCGCGTCATCGTCGGAGAAGCTGATGATCGTCGTCGTGCGGCCGTGGAAGTTGTTGTGCGCCACCACGATATTGCCTCGTCCGGCGGGCGACGCCCTTGACGTCGGTGCCCCACTTGCGGGCCACCTTGATGCCGCTTTCGACGGCCTCGGCGCCGCTGTTCATCGGCAGCACCATGTCCTTGCCGCACAACTCGGCCAGCGACTCGCAGAACGGCCCGAGCCGGTCGGAGTGGAACGCGCGGCTGGCCAGCGTCATGACGTCCAGCTGGGCATGTGCGGTGGCGATGATCTCGGGGTTGCGGTGCCCGAAGTTGACCGCCGAATAGGCCGCCAGGCAGTCCAGGTAGCGCCTGCCTTCGACATCGGTGATCCAGGCGCCCTCGGCGCTGGCCGCCACCACGGGCAGCGGCGCGTAGTTGTGCGCGACGTAGCGATCGTCGAGGGCGATCGCGCGCGTCGGTTGCGCGTCACAGCGTCAAGGATGGTCACGGATACACCTCCAGCGTGCAGCATTTGACTGATCCGCCGCCCTTCAGCAGCTCCGACAGATCGACGCCGATCGGGCATGAATCCGGCGTCGGAGAGTTGCTCGGCGAAGCCGGTGGCGGCCGCCGGGTGGACGACGTGCAGGCCGTCGGAGACGGCGTTGAGCCCGAGCACGTACGCGTCGGGCGTGGCTACCTCGATGGCGTCCGGGAAGAGCTCGAGCAGCCGGGTGCGCGACTCGTCACCGAATGCCGGTGGGTAGTAGGCGATGGTGGTGTCGTCGAGCACCGCAAGCGCGGTGTCGAGGTGATAGAAGCGCGGGTCGACGAGCTCGAGGCTGACCACCGGCATCCCGACGGCGGCGGCGATCTCGTCGTGCGCCCGGCGGTCGGTGCGGAAACCATAGCCCGCCAACACGATCGAGCCGACGACGAGCAGGTCGCCCTGGCCTTCGTTGACGTAGCGCGTCTCGGCCGGGGTGGTAGCCGTGGCGGCTCATCCACTCGGCGTAGGCGGCGGATTCGCCCGCGCGCTGCGGGTAGGCGAACCGGGCGACGACGGCCTTGCCGTTCACCAACAGGCCGCCGTTGGCGGCGTAGACCATGTCCGGCAGGCCGGCGACGGGCTCAACCAGTTCGACGGTGTGCCCGAGTTCCTTGTAGGTCTGGCGCAGGGTCTCCCACTGGTTCATCGCGACGGTGGGTGTCGACGGTTGTCGAGGTGTCCATCCACGGGTTGATGGCGTACTCGACGGCGAAGAAGGTCGGGGGCGTCATTGCATAGTGACGGACGGAGGGAATTGCGCTGCTTCGTTGCAACGACATCGGATACCGGGGCCGCAGAGGCGGCGACATCTGAAATCGTCATGAATCAAACGATATTGGCTATGGATTTTGCAATCAATCGACACTCATTGCGTATATACGCGCGATCTGTTGCGCTAGAGCTATGATATCGAAGGTTTGTTGCGCCGGAATGGAGTGTCGCCGATCATGGACCGTTTGGACGAGACCGACGAGCTGATTCTGGCCGAGCTGGCCGAGCACGCGCGGGCACGTTCGCAGAGATCGGGCAGCGGGTGAACCTGTCTGCGCCCGCGGTCAAGCGGCGGGTGGACCGGATGCTCGACAGCGGGGTCATCCGCGGCTTCACCACAGTCGTCGACCGCAATGCGCTGGGCTGGACCACCGAGGCCTACGTACAGGTGTTCTGCCACGGCACAATTGCGCCGAACGAGCTCCGCGCGGCGTGGGTGGACATTCCGGAGGTCGTCAGTGCGGCGACGGTGACGGGCACGTCGGACGCCATGCTGCACGTGCTCGCCCGCGACATGCAGCACCTCGAGGAGGCGCTGGAACGCATCCGCTCCAGCGCGGACATCGAACGCAGCGAGAGCATCGTGGTGCTGTCGAACATCATCGAGCGCACCAGCCCCTGACGACCCTCAACTGCAGGGTGGCGCACATTCGGCCGAGGCCATCGTGTAGAAACCCCACGTGAGCACATCTGGGGGCATCGTCATCGTCGGAGGCGGGCTGGCGGCGGCCAGGACCGCTGAACAGCTGCGCCGTTCGGAGTACCCGGGCGCGATCACCATCGTCAGCGACGAGGACCATCTGCCCTACGACCGGCCGCCGCTGTCCAAGGAAGTGCTGCGCGCCGAGGTGGACGACGTCACGCTCAAGCCTGCCGAGTTCTACGAGGAGAACGACATCACCGTCGTACTCGGCAACGGCGCCCGTTCGGTGGATACCGCCGCGAAGTCGGTGAAGCTCGCCGACGGCAGCGACCTCGAATACGACGAGCTGATCATCGCGACCGGGCTGGTGCCCAAGACGATTCCGTCGTTCCCGGATCTGGAAGGCATTCGGGTCCTTCGCTCTCTGGAGGAGAGCATTGCGCTGCGCGAGCATGCCGGTACGGCCGAGAATGCTGTCGTCGTCGGCGCCGGCTTCATCGGTTGCGAGGTGGCGGCGAGCCTGCGCGGTATGGGCGTGAATGTCGTTCTGGTGGAACCACAGCCGAGTCCGCTGGCGTCGGTGCTCGGCGAGCAGGTCGGCGCATTGGTGTCGCGACTGCACCAGGCCGAAGGCGTCGACGTGCGCTGTAACGTCGGGGTGGCCGAGGTGCGTGGAACCGGCCACGTCGAGAAGGTGGTGCTGTCGGACGGCACCGAGCTCGACGCCGACATCGTGGTCGTCGGCATCGGCTCGAGGCCGGCCACCGAGTGGCTCGAGGGCAGCGGCATCGAGTTGAACAACGGTGTGGTCTGCGACGATGTGGGCCGCACCGGTGCATCCCACGTGTGGGCGATCGGCGATATCGCGTCGTGGCGCCACCCGGTGGGACACCAAGTCCGCGTTGAGCATTGGAGCAATGTCGCCGACCAGGCGCGGGTTATGGTGCCCGCGATGCTCGGCAAGGAGATCCCGCCGACGGTGACGGTGCCCTACTTCTGGAGCGACCAGTACGACGTCAAGATCCAGTGCCTCGGGGAGCCGGAGGCCGACGACACCGTGCACGTGGTCGAGGACGACGGTCGCAAGTTCCTGGCGTTCTACGAACGCGACGGCGTGGTGGCAGGCGTCGTCGGCGGCGGCATGCCGGGCAAGGTGATGAAGGTGCGCACCAAGATCGCCAACGGCGCACCGATCGCCGACGTGCTCCGTCTGAGCGATTTCGGCGTGCTTAGTTGCGCTGAGCGCAACCAGCCACGCCGAAATCGCGCATACGGTTAGAACTCGCCGAGGTAGAAGCGGCCGCCTTGGTCGTCGGCGCATTGCGCCGTCTTGCCATAGGGCTGTTGCGACGGCGCCTCGATGACCGTTCCGCCCGCCTCCCGCACGCGGGCCACCGCGGCCTCCACATCGTCGACGGTCCACATCGGCACGGTCGTGGCCGTCGTGGCGCCGCCGGCAACCCCGGCCATCGGGTGGGTCTGCTGCACACCCCAGCCGTCGTCGATACGACCCGGCTCGAAGGTCCAGAACAGCACGCGGCTGTAGAAGGCCTTGAAGGCCGTCGAGTCGGGCACCTCGTAGGTGATGTACGAAAGCTCGCCTGGCCCTGAGCCGTTGAGCTCGGGCCGCGGCTGACCCGGATTCGGTTGGAATACTCCGAAGGACGTTCCCTGTGAATCGGTGGCGCCGCGCAGCGTGCCGAAGTCGAACTGCTCGACCTCGTCGACGGTACCGCCGCCGGAGATGATCGACTGTCGGGCGCCCTCGAGATCGGCCACCGCGTAACAGCAGAACAGGGTGGGCGGCCCGTCGACGGAGTAGATGCCGATGTGCTCCTTGGTGTTGGTCACTTGGTGGGTATTCGGGTCGTAGGTCCAGCCAAGCACGTGGCCGTAGAAGGCGGCGGCGCGCTCGGCGTCCGGCGCCCACACCGATACATACCCGACGTCGCCATGCTGAATGGGAACGGCGGCGCCGGTGACCGGCCCGCTGAGCATCCACCGGTGCCCGGACGGGTCGACGATGGTGGCGCTTCGGGATCCGTAGTTCTCGTACGGCTCCCGCTGCACGATGGCGCCACGCTCCCGCGCCCGGTCCAGGGTCGCGTCGGTGTCGGCCACCTGCAGCATGAGGCTCACCGAACTCGCCTGTGGCGAAGGCGCTTTCAGGCCGAGCTCTGGGTACTCGTCGGCCAGGTACAGCACGCCGTCGCCGATCGCGAGTTCGGCGTGGCCGATGCGGCCGTCGTCCATCTCGTACATCTCGCCGACGACGGATGCGCCGAACACGTCGACGTACCAGGCGATCGCCTCCCGCGCATTGGCGACAGACAGGTAGGGCAGTGCCGCGGGCCGTGGGGGCGCGGCGGCCACCTCGGGGTCGACGGTGGGCTCGTTCAGTTCGGCGATGGCGGTATCGGTGCCGCTCATGACAACTCCTTCGGTTCGATTCGGCAGGGACAGCACCGATTCCAGGCGTGCGCGCAGCGTCGCCGCGAACGCCGGATCGGGCTGGACCGGAAGCTCGTCGCCATGCAGCACGGTCAGTGGATCGTGGCTGTTGTTATTCATGACAACCCTCCTTCCGGTTCCGGGTAGTGAGATCTGAAGGCGCGACGGGCCCGCACCAGCAGGGCTTCGGTCGCGTGCACCGTGCGGCCGATCAGCTCGGCGCATTCGGGCACGCTGCAGTCGTCCATATAGCGCAGCGCGAGCACGGTGCGGTGCTGTTCGGGCAGTTTGGCCATCACGCTCTCGGCCACTATCCGGTCGAGCTCGGCCTCCCACTCGTCGGGCGGCTCCACCGGTTCGGGCAGCTCGGCCACCGGAACGGTGAACCGGTCGGACCGACGGCGGTAGTGGTCGGCCAGCTTGTGCCGCGCCACCCCGATGAGCCAGGGCACCGAGATCGGCGGCGGAGAGTCTTTCCGCGCGGCGTCCATCGCCGCCAGAAAGGTTTCCGACGTCAGGTCTTCGGCGGCTCCGCGGTCGCCACAGCGTCGGACGAAATATCCGTACACGGCAGGCAGTGCGTCGTCGTACAGCGCGAGTAGCGCCCGCGGAGCGTCGCCCGGATCTGGTTCGGCGCTCACACCCTTATCGTCGCCCGCGGGCGCCGAACTCCGACGCCCCAATCGCGATTTTTTTTCTGCGCGGTTTCAGCCAAGCGCCCCGAGCCCGTCGCTGACCGTGTCGAACGCATGGTCCAGTGCGTCTGCCAGCGACACCGACTCATCGGCCAGCCAGTGCGCGTAGGCGGACAGAGCGACGCCAAGCATCGTCCACGCCACCGTCTGGGGCGCCAGGTCGCTCGCCTTCGCCCCCATCCGTCGCGCAACGAACGCGGCGACCACGTCGCGCCACCCGGCGTACATCGTCATCGAGTACGCCTGCAACTCGGCGGTCTCCAGGATGACCCGCATTCTCCTGCGGTGCCGGGCGGTCTCGGCTTCGTCAAATGTGTTGAACGCCAAAAGCGCCGTTCGCAGCGCATCTCCGATGGGCACACCGGGATCCAGGTCGGCCAGCTGATCGCGCATGTGCTCAAGATGCGCGTCGAAATCACCCCAGGGGAGCGCGCTCTTGGACGGGTAGTAGCGGAACAGGGTGCGGCGCGCGATTCCGGCGGCCTGCGCGACGTCGTCGACGCTGACCTCGTCGAAGCCACGGGTCGCGAAGAGGTCGATCGCCACATTGCTGAGCTGGGCCCAGGTCGTGGAGCGGCGCCGGCCAACGCGGTGCTCGGAATCCGGCCGCATCACCTACCCCGCCCTTTCTTTTTGGCACTCGATGCCATATTCTTGCGATCTCGATCACAATTGTCGAGACCCTTGAGACGAAAGGTGTGAACCATGGAGCCCAATGCGCAGGTTGAGCCGGAACACCGAGCTCGTCACCGAGACTCTGGTCGAAGAGGTGTCGATCGACGGGATGTGCGGGGTCTACTGACCCGCACGCGAGTAGGGCAAGGTCCGACCGTGACGTTCGACCCGGATGTCGGCTGGCGGCTGCACCACCAGGTGGCGGTGCGGCCTGAGCCGTTCGGCGCGCTGCTGTATCACTTCGGCACGCGCAAGCTGTCGTTCCTGAAGAACCGGACCATCGTCGAGGTGATCAACTCGTTGAGTGACCACCCCGACGCAAGATCTGCTTGCCGCGCGGCAGGAGTCGAGGACGCGCAGCAGGGACCGTATCTGCATGCGCTGGGCGTGTTGGCCCAGTCGAAGATGCTCGTAACGGAAGAGAGCCAATGACTGTTGTGGATTCGGCCCCCGCGCCGGAAGTCCAACCGGTGCCAGGCTGGTCGAGCAGTTCGAGCACGGGCTCGATGCGCCGATCTGCCTGACCTGGGAGCTCACCTACGCCTGCAACCTTGCGTGCGTGCACTGCCTGTCCTCGTCGGGCAAGCGCGATCCGCGTGAGCTGAGCACTGCGCAGTGCAAGGGCATCATCGACGAGCTCGAACGCATGCAGGTGTTCTACGTAAACATCGGCGGCGGCGAACCGACTGTGCGGCCCGACTTCTGGGAGCTCGTCGACTACGCCACCGCCCACCACGTCGGAGTGAAGTTCTCCACCAACGGCGTGCGTATCACGCCCGAGGTGGCGGCCCGGTTGGCCGCCAGTGACTACGTCGACGTGCAGATCTCGCTAGACGGAGCCACCGCAGAAGTCAACGATGCCGTGCGCGGCGAAGGCTCATTCGCGATGGCCGTCCGTGCGCTGGAGAATCTGGCAGCTGCCGGCTTCAAAGACGCCAAGATCTCCGTCGTCGTCACCCGCCACAATGTCGACCAGCTCGACGAATTCGCCGCTCTGGCAGCGCGTTACGGTGCCACGCTGCGGATAACCCGGCTCCGCCCTTCCGGCCGCGGTGCCGACGTCTGGGATGAGCTGCATCCGACTGCCGAGCAGCAGGTGCAGCTTTACGACTGGCTCGTCCAGCGCGGTGACGGCGTGTTGACCGGCGACTCCTTCTTCCACCTGTCCGGGCTTGGTGCGCCGGGTGCACTCGCCGGGCTGAACCTGTGCGGAGCGGGTCGGGTGGTGTGCCTCATCGATCCGGTTGGCGACGTCTACGCCTGCCCGTTCGCCATCCACGACAGATTCCTGGCCGGAAACATCGTGTCCGACGGCGGCTTTGACAACGTGTGGAAGAACGCCCCGCTGTTTCGTGAGCTGCGCGAGCCGCAGTCGGCGGGCGCGTGCGGCAGCTGCGGCCATTACGACAGCTGCCGGGGCGGTTGCATGGCAGCCAAGTTCTTCACCGGCCTGCCGCTGGACGGACCCGATCCCGAATGTGTTGAGGGATATGGTGTTCCGGCGCTGGCGCAGGAGCGGGTAAAGCCCAAGCCGAGCGGCGATCACTCCCGCGGAACCAAGCAAGGGCCGATTCCGCTCACACTGCTGACGACACCACCGGCCCGACTCTGCAACGAAAGTCCGGTTTAGACATGGCACGCGACAAGTGGTTCGAAACGGTGGGCTTTGCCCAGCAGCGGGCGAAGAAGCGGCTGCCCAAGTCCGTCTACAGTGCGCTGATCGGCGCCAGCGAAAAGGGCATCACCGTCGCCGACAATGTCGAGTCGTTCGGCGAGCTTGGCTTCGCGCCGCATGTCATCGGCGCGCTCGAGAAGCGCGACCTCTCGACAACCGTTATGGGACAGGATATCTCGCTACCCGTGGTGATCTCGCCGACCGGAGTTCAGGCGGTGCACCCAGACGGTGAAGTTGCCGTCGCCCGCGCAGCCGCCGCTCGGGGCACGGCTATCGGCTTGTCGTCATTCGCCAGCAAACCGATCGAAGAGGTCGTCGCCGCCAACGGCAAAACGTTCTTCCAGGTGTACTGGCTCGGCGGCAGGGATGCGATCGCCGCCCGGGTCGAGCGCGCCCGCGCAGCGGGTGCCGTCGGCCTGATCGCCACCACCGACTGGAGCTTTTCGCACGGTCGTGACTGGGGCAGCCCCAAGATCCCCGAGCATATGGACCTGCGCACGACGGTGCGGATGCTTCCGGAGGGCCTCACCCGGCCACGGTGGCTGTTGCAATGGGCCAGGACGTTCCGCCCGCCGGACCTGCGGGTGCCCAACCAGGCAGCGCTGGGCGAGGCTGGACCGCCGTTCTTCGCAGCTTACGGCGAGTGGATGGCCACGCCGCCGCCCACCTGGGAGGACATCTCCTGGCTCCGCGAACTGTGGGGCGGTCCGTTCATGCTCAAGGGCGTGATACGAGTCGACGACGCCAAACGTGCTGTCGATGCGGGTGTTTCGGCGATTTCGGTGTCGAACCACGGCGGCAACAATCTCGACGGCACACCGGCTTCGATCCGTGCGCTGCCCGCCATCGCGGAAGCCGTGGGTGACCAGATCGAGGTGTTGCTCGACGGCGGTGTGCGGCGTGGCAGCGACGTGGTCAAGGCACTGGCACTCGGCGCGCGAGCCGTGATGATCGGCAGGGCGTATCTGTGGGGACTGGCCGCCGAGGGCCAGGCGGGGGTGGAGAACGTTCTCGACGTCCTCCGCGGCGGCATCGACTCGGCGATGATGGGTCTTGGCCGAGCGTCGGTCCATGATCTGGTCCCAGGCGACGTGGTGGTGCCGCCAGGCTTCCTCCGGGCGCTCGGTGTGCCCGCTGACGCCGACGCGTGAAGCATCGGCTCCACTACCAGCGAGATTGCGTCTGAAACGTGCGCGGCAGGGGAGGCGGAGGTGGTTAGCCGACACCCGCCACGGCAAATTCGTGGAAAACAAAATCTGCGCATGCGCCAACAACCGGCGCACAGCAGGTGAATTCGTCCTACCATCGGCGGGTGGCTTTCCCCAGCGAGCTTGGGAACTCAACGTCGAGGCAGCTGCACGGCACATCACCCGCGTTGGTTATCCCGGTAGGTTCCACCGAACAGCATGGACCTCACCTGCCGCTGGACACTGACACCAGGATCGCCACAGCCGTCGCCCGTGGGGTTGCTGAACGGCTGGCAGAAGCCGATCATGATGCCGGATGGATGCTTGCACCACCGATCGGCTACGGCGCCAGCGGCGAACACGAGGCCTTTTCCGGCACGGTGTCGATCGGCACCTCGGCTCTGCGGCTTTTGCTGGTGGAGTTCGGCCGGTCGGCCTCGAGCTGGGCACGACGCCTGGTGTTCGTCAACGGTCATGGCGGAAACGTGGAGGCGTTGGCCGCCGCGACCGCGCTGCTGCGGTACGAGGGTCGCGACGCAGGGTGGTGCTCGTGTGGCGTCGAGAACGCCGACGCCCACGCTGGACATACCGAAACTTCTGTATTGCTACATATTTCGCCGGAGGACGTGCGGATCGACGAGCGGGTACCGGGAAACAACGCACCGCTGGCCGAGCTGCTGCCTGCGATGCGCAGCGGCGGTGTCGCAGCGGTGAGTGAACTGGGCGTACTCGGCGATCCCACGACGGCCACCGCGACCGACGGTGCACGCCTGTTTGCCGAGATGGTCGATGGATGCGTCGGCCGGATAGCGCGTTGGAGACCTGACCGCGACGGGATGCTGGCATGAGTCAGCCCAGGCTGCCCGACGGCTTCGCCGTGCAGGTTGATCGACGAGTCAAGGTGCTCGGCGAGGGGTCGGCTCTGCTCGGCGGTTCCCCGACCCGCCTGCTGCGGCTGGCCCCCGCCGCCCAGACCATGCTCAACGGCGGCCGGCTCGAGGTGCACGACGCGCTCAGCGCGCAGGTCGCCCGCACGCTCCTCGATGCCACAGTCGCCCATCCGAGGCCGGCCAGCGGCCCGTCACATCGTGACGTCACAGTTGTTATTCCGGTCCGTGACAACGCTTCTGGAGTACATCGACTGGTCTCGGCGCTGCGCGGCATGCGTATCGTGGTGGTTGACGACGGCTCGGCGACCCCGATCCAACAGGCGGACTTCGCGGGCATGCACTGCGACGTCGCGGTGCTGCGCCATCCCCGCAGCAAGGGACCCGCCGCAGCGCGCAACACCGGCCTGGCTGTGTGTACCACCGACTTCGTCGCCTTCCTTGACTCCGATGTGCTTCCCCGACGTGGGTGGCTCGAGGCGTTGCTAGGCCACTTCTGTGATCCCGCAGTGGCTTTGGTGGCACCGCGAATCGTGAACCTGGCGCAACCGGACAGCCTGGTAGCACGATACGAGGCGGTGCGTTCCTCGCTTGGACCTTGGACAGCGGGAGGCCCCCGTGGTGCCCTATGGCACGGTCTCCTACGTGCCGAGCGCAGCCATCATCTGCCGCCGCTCCGTTGTGACGGAAGTCGGCGGATTCGACGAGACGCTGCAGTCCGGTGAGGACGTCGACCTGTGCTGGCGGTTCGTCGAGATCGGCGCACGGTTGCGATACGAGCCGATCGCGATGGTCGCTCACGAGCACCGCACGCAGATGCGAGACTGGTTCTCGCGCAGGGCATTTTACGGCCAATCGGCTGCGCCGCTATCGATTCGTCATCCCGGTAAGACCGCACCGCTGGTGATATCAGGGTGGTCGTTGGTCGTGTGGCTTCTCGTCGCGATGGGTTCCGGTCTCGGGTACTTCGCATCCATGGTGGTGGCCACCATCACCGGCCGCCGAATCGCGAAGTCACTCGGCAGCGTCGAGACCGAGCCGAAGGAAGTTGCGGTGGTGGCCGCCCACGGCCTGTGGTCGGCCGCCTTGCAGCTCGCCGCGGCGATTTGTCGGCACTATTGGCCGATCGCGCTGGTCGCCGCCCTGTTGTCACGTCACTGCAGACATATCGTGCTCGTCGCGGCGATCATCGACGGGGTCGTGGACTGGGTGACGCGACACGGAAACGCAGACGACGACACCAAGCCCGTCGGTTTGATCAGCTATCTGCTGCTGAAGCGCCTCGACGATATCGCCTACGGGGCCGGCCTGTGGACCGGAGTGGTTCGCGAGCGGCATGCCGGCGCCCTCAAGCCGCAGATCCGGACCTGAAGCTCGTTGCACAGCGATGTGCTGATCCTCGGTGCGGGTAGCGCTGGATCTGTGCTGGCAGAACGTATTTCACGTGATGAAACGTGCCGTGTCACCGTGGTCGAGGCGGGGCCCGCGCCAACCGACCCCAGGGTCGTCGCGCAGATCACCAGCGCAGTGCGGATGCCCATCGGCGCCGCCAGCTCGGTGGTGCGGCACTACGTATCCACGCTGACCGACGCACCGAAGCGGGTCGGACACGTGATGCGCGGCGCGGTGGTCGGAGGCTCGGGAGCGGTCAACGGAGGCTATTTCTGTCGCGCGTTGCCCGCCGACTTCGACGCGTGGGCGTTGCCGGGCTGGTCCTGGGACGACGTGCTTCCGCACTTTCGCGCCATTGAGAATGACATGGACTTCGTCGGCCCGCTGCACGGATCCGACGGGCCGATACTCGTCCGGCGTGTGTCCGAATTCGACGGCTGTACAGCTTCTTTCGTGAACGCTGCGGCCGAAATGGGATACGCGTGGGTGCCGGACATCAACGGTGGCGCACCTGGGGAGCCGATGTCGACGGGGGTCGGTGCGGTACCGCTGAACATCAACGGCGGCAACAGGATCGGACCTGGAGGCGCTTACCTTCAGCCAGCGCTGAACCGTGCCAATTTGACGTTGTTGGCGGACACGCGGGTCGGCCGGATCCGGTTCGACAAGTCACGTGCAGTCGGCGTGGAGTGTTCCGGGCCGGATGGGCTGGTGATCCATACCGCAGACCGAATCGTCTTGTGCAGCGGGGCAATCGGATCCGCACACACCCTGCTGCTGTCCGGTATCGGGCCAGATGCCGTGCTGGCAGCCGCGGGAATTCCCGTCGTATCGAATCTGCCGGTCGGAGCCCGGACGAGCGATCACCCCGAATGGGTGTTGCCCGTGGACTGGACGCCGACCCACGATCTTCCGCCGCTGGAAGCGGTACTCACCACACCGAACGGTCTCGAGGTCCGGCCCTACACCAGAGGGTTCGGCGCAATGGTGGAAGGCGCGGGCGAGGACCCCGCCGACCGACCGCACATCGGCGTCGCGCTGATGCGGCCCCGATCCAGGGGCAGGGTGAGCGTGGTGTCCGGCGAACCCGACGTGCCGCCCGTCATCGAGCATCGCTATGACAGCGATCCACATGACGTGGCGTCGTTGAGTGCCGGGGCCGAACTGGCCCGCGAATTGGCCGAGTCGACAACGAAAGTCGGCGAGGCAACGTGGTCGACATCGCAGCATCTGTGCGGGACCGCGCCCATGGGGGTCGATGGCGACGCCGCCGCCGTGGTCGACGTGCAGTGCCGGGTGCGTGGTGTCGACGGACTATGGGTGGTCGACGGTTCGATCCTGCCGACCGTCACCAGCCGCGGCCCCCACGCCACCATCGTCATGCTGGGCCACCGAGCCGCCGAGTTCGTCGTCGGCTGACTCCGCAGGGTCGGGTGCAGTCAGCCGACGAACCACTCGCAGCTGCCTGCCGTCGCGGCCCGGTGACCAGATCGCCACGAAGACGGCCGCGACGACCAGCGTAATGGCCAGAATGATCAACGACGCGTCCATCGCCTGCAGGAAGGCGTCATTGGCCACTTCCGCCAGACGTTGGCCCCGCGGACCCATCTGATCGGCGATGGCGAGCGCATGAGCGAGCGAATCGAGTGCTGGGCCGCGAACCTGCTCGGGGAACGCAGCGAGGGCGGGTGCAAGGTGGTTGTGGTACTGGGCTGCTACCACCGATCCGACGACCGCGATGCCGATCGCGGCGCCGACTTCCCTCGTCGTGTCGTTGACCGCGGACGCAACGCCCTGCTTTTCGTCGGGGACGGCGTGCATGATCGCGGTCGTCGTTGGCGCCGTGCACATTCCGATTCCGATGGCGGTGATCAGGAAGGGCAACACCATGTCCAGGTAGGGCGAGTCGGCTTCGAGCGTGCACAAGCTGAGCAACCCACCTGCGATGAACAGCAGGCCGACCGCCACCGAGACCCGCAGCCCGATCTTGGGGAGGTAGAGGTGCATCGTTGCGCCCAGAATCAGAATGGGCAGCGCGACCGGCGTCAGAGCGAACGCGGTCTCCAGGGGGCTGTAGCCCAGTATCAGCTGCATGTATTGCATTGCGACGAAGAAGAATCCGAAATTGGCGAGGAACAGGAACGTGATGCCGAGCGAGCCTGTGGCGAAGTCCGGCCTACGGAACAGGCGCACGTCGAGCAGCGGATGCGTGCGCCGCAGTTGAACAATCGCGAATAGCGCGGCCAACGCGATGCCCGCGGATATCGAGATCAACACAATCGGGTCGGTCCAGCCGCTTACCGGCGCCTCGACGAGGCCGAACACGAACACGGCTACGGCGGCGCCGATGAGCATGGCGCCGATCCAGTCGACCGGCGTGGCAGTTTCGTCGCGTGACGTCGCGATCGTGCACGTGAGAATGAACATGCCCACACCTGCGACGGTGAATCCCACGAAGATCGACTGCCAGGGCCAGAAGTGCAGCAGGATGCCTGTGCCGAGGAATCCGAAAACGGCGCCGGAGCTCGCCACGCCGGCCCAGATGCCGACCGCCTTGTTGCGTTCGGACTTCGGGAAGGCCGCGGTCAACAGCGACAGCGTCGCGGGCATGATCAATGCCGCGCCGATCCCGGCGACCGCTCGCGAGACGATGATCTGTAGTGGGCTGTCGAGGAACACCGGGGCGAGCGACGCGAGCGCGAAGATGCCCAGTCCGGCCAGCAGCGCGCCGCGACGGCCGTATCGGTCGCCGATGGCACCCGCAGGAAGCAACAGACACGCCAGAACCAGGGTGTAGCCGTCGACGACCCACGTAAGCTGCCCCTGAGTCGCATTGGTCTCCAGCGCAATATCGGGAAGCGCCGCGTTCAGCGCGACCATCGAGGTGATCACGATCAACACATCCACGCTGGCGACTGTCAGCAACCAGAAGCGGGCGTGCTTTGACAGGCCGGCGAGTCCGACCTCGATATCCTCAGCGGAACGGGCGAGGCCGACCATGTCGTCGCTCTCCTTCGAAGGGATACTTTTGAGACTAACAGTCTTGTTGCGAGACCGACAGACTTGTTTGCTGCAGCGGAAGGTGGTAAGCCGATGACCGGCGAGCGCAACGACCCGCGGCCTGCGCGATCGCGGGCCCGGTTGCTCGATGCCGCAACCGCGTTATTGCGCTCGGGAGGCCCCAGCGCGGTGACCGTCGATGCAGTCACCCGTGCCGCCAACGTGGCCCGCGCCACACTCTATCGACACTTCCCGAGCGGAAATGATTTGCTGGCAGCGGCTTTTCACGCTTTGATCCCGCCGGCGCCGACGCCGCCCGCGGAGGGTACGTTGCGCGACCGGTTGATCGCGTTGGTACAGGCGCAGGCCGAGTTGATCGCCGAGGCTCCTGTCACTTTGACCGCCATGTCGTGGCTCACGCTTGGCGGGGACCTCGAACGGTTGCCGGGCGCGCCTCACCGGGGCTCGCCGGACAGCCCCGAGGTGCGCACTCTCCGCGAGCGGGTCGCCGAACAGTACGCGGAGCCGTTCGAGGCGATCCTCAGCAGCCCGCAAGCGGTCGCCGAACTCGGTGACGTCGACCGCACCAGGGCGGCGGCTTTACTGCTCGGCCCGATCGCATTGGGAAAGCTGTCCACATTGCCGGACTTCGACTATCGCGAGATTGCGGTCGCTGCGGTCGACGGCTTTCTGGCCACCCACCGCAAGAAGGCCAAAAGGATCAGCGCAGTGAGTAACGAATCGGCAGGTGCTTGAGTCCCCCGACGAAGGTCGTCGCCGTCAACTCCGGTTTACCCGCCAGCTCGATGGACTGCAGCCGGGGCACCAGTTCGGAGTAGAGGCTGTTCATCTCCATCCGCGCCAGCGCGGCACCGAGGCAGAAGTGCACGCCGTAGCCGAATGCGAGGTGCTTGTTGGGATCGCGGGCGACGTCGAACCGGAACGGATCGGTGAAGACCTCCTCGTCGCGATTACCGGAAACGTAAGCCAGATAGACGGATTCACCCTTGGCGATGGGCACGCCACGGACCGTGGTGTCCTCGGCGGCGGTGCGCATGAACTCCTTGACCGGGGTGGTCCACCGGATCATCTCCTCGACCGCAGTCGGCATCAGATTGGTGTCGTCGCGCAGTCGCGCCAGCTCACCAGGGTTCTGGATGAGCGCCAGCAAGCCACCGGAGATTGCGTCCGAGGTGGTGTCGTGTCCGGCGCTGGCGATGATGACGTAATAGGACACGGTGTCCATGTCCGACAGATGTTCACCGTCGATGAGCCCGTTGGCGATCGCCGATGCCAGGTCCGCGGTCGGGTGCTCACGCCTCGATGCCGTCAGCTTGGTGAAGTAGTCGAAGTAGTCGGCCAGCACGGCGAGCAGGTCCTCCATCGAGTCTCCGCGCTGATGCTCGGCGTCGTCGCCTCCGAACATCTCCTGGGTCAACTTGAGCATCCGCGGGAAATCGTCCTCAGGAAGCCCGAGCAGCGAAAGGATCACGTAGAGCGGGAAATTCAGTGCGACGTCGGTGACGAAATCGCACTCTGGTCCGATCTCGACCATCCGGTCGACGTAGCGTTTGGCCAACTCGTCCACCCGCGTCTTCAGATCGCGCATGGCCTTTGGCCGGAACCAATCAGCGCCGATCGCACGCACCTTGCGGTGATGCGGATCGTCCATGTGGACCAGGGTGCGGATGCCGATCCCCGCTTCGATTTGCTCCTTGAAGACATCGTCGGCCTCGGCGGTGGCCAGCAGCGGGCGCGGCTCGGAGAGGAACAGGTCGTTCGCCCGCTCGATGGCCATGATGTCTTCGTGCTTGGTGATCGCCCAGAACGGCCGGTACGGCGGATTGTCGACCCACGCCACCGGGTTGTTCGCCCGCAGCTGGGTGAGCGCCGTGTGCAGCCGGTTGTCGTCGGCGTACGCCGACGGATCGGCCAGTACCTTGGCGGCTTCGTCCATCGTCGGCGTGCTCATCGAGCCTCCTTGGGTGCGGGCTAGACCAAACTTGACGGGTGTCAAGTTTGGAGTCTAGGGGATCGCCACCGCCTTGATCCAGCGTTTTGGCTGAAAGCCTGCGTAGGCTCGGATTCCGTGCTGCCAGGGACGGCTCGGAGCCTGCGAGTAGTCCTGCTCGTCGTGTTGGCCACCGTGCTGGTGGTCGCACTCGGGCGAGTCGTGGGGGTATCTCCCAGGGCAGCCGTGCCGGAGATCCTCGAGCCACCTTCACCGACGATCAGTCCCACGCAGCCGGAGACGGATCCGGCATTGGCGCAGACGACCGCCGGCACGGTGCGCGGCGTCGTCGAGTCGGATCACCGCCTGTTTGCCGACATTCCTTACGCCGCACCACCTGTCGGGCCGCTGCGCTTTCGGCCGCCCGCGCAGGCGATGGACTGGAAGGGGGTGCGCGATGCCACCAAGCCGGGCCCGCGCTGCATCCAGGATCCCGGCGCAGACCCCGAGTTCGGTAGGCAAAGTGACGAGGATTGCCTGACGCTCAACGTCTGGACGTCGACGACGACATCACCGCCGAAGCCGGTGATGGTGTGGATCCACGGCGGGTCGTTCACAGGCGGAAGCGGCAAGGTCTACGACGGCCAATGGCTGGTCGAACGGGGCGACATCATCGTTGTCACGATCAACTACCGGCTCGGCACGTTGGGTTTCCTGGCTCACCCAGGGCTCGGGCCGCCCGGGGACGTCGGCAATTACGGATTGCAAGATCAACAGGCGGCGCTGCGCTGGGTCCGGGACAACATCGCCAACTTCGGCGGGGATCCGGAGCAGGTCACGGTCGCCGGTGAATCGGCCGGCGGCATGTCGGTGTGCGACCACCTGGTCGCACCCGGCTCGCAGGGACTGTTCCGTGCCGCGATCATCCAGAGCGCGCCCTGTGAGGCCCAAGCCGATCTGCCTGCCGCCGAACGGAGCAGCCTCGACTACGCCGCGCGGGTGGGGTGCGGTGACCCGGCAACCGCAGGGGACTGCCTGCGCTCGTTGCCGGTCGACAAACTGCGAGAACCGGTGACCTTCTACAACATCGGCGAAGACAAGTTGCCCGGCCCGGTCACCGGCACCGCGGCGCTCCCGGTCAACCCGGTCGCGGCGATAGCCGACGGCCACGCCGCCAGGGTGCCGGTGCTGATCGGCACAAACCGTGACGAGTTCACCCTTTTCGTCGCGCTGCAGTATCTGCGGTTCGGACTGTCTTACACCGCCGAGCAATATCCGGAACTGCTGCGAGATACCTTCGGCGCCAACGCTGTAGCGGTTGGAGAGCGGTACCCGTTGGCCAACTATGGCGGCAACGTTCCCGTCGCGTATTCGGCGGCGGTCACCGACGGCGTGTTCGCGTGCGTGAGCGTAACGGATGAGCAACGATCTGGCCCGGAGCGGGCCCGTATACGCATACGAGTTCAACGATCGCGAAGCGCCGGCGCCAGAAGCGATGCGCACGTTGCCTTTTCCCGTCGGTGCCAGCCATTCCCTGGAGCTGCGGTACCTATTCGAAGTCGGTGGCGCGCCACCCCTGGATCCGGCGCAGAAGGCTTTGTCTGACCAGATGATCGACTACTGGAGCCGGTTCGTCGCCACCGATACGCCCAAGGCCGAAGGGCAACCGGACTGGCCTGCGCTCGGAGCCGACCCTGCCGCCCAGCCGTGGATGTCGTTGCAGCCCGACGGTAGTCGCGTCGTCACTACCTTTGGCGAAACCCACCAGTGCCCGTTCTGGGCGAGCCTGCCCCGATAGCCACGCACACCGGAACGGTGGAAGCAGCGGTAGTAATTACGCTGTTCAGATGCCGACACCGGACCCGCAGAAGTTCGCCGACGATTGGGTTGCCGCATGGAACGCTCACGATGTCGACGCGGTGCTCAGACATTTCCACGACGACGTCGTGTTCACGTCACCGGTTGCGGCGCGTGTACTACCGGAAACCGGTGGTGTGGTGCGCGGCAAGGACGCGTTGCGCCACTACTGGACGACCGCCCTGGCGCTCCGGCCCGACCTGCACTTCGACGTCATCGACGTCTACCGCGGTGAGTCCACGCTCGTCATCAACTACCGCAATCACCGCGGCGAACTCGTCAACGAGGTGCTGATCTTCGACGGCGAATTGGTACATGAGGGCCACGGCACGTATCTGGGGTAGCGCTCTCCCGAGACTGCGGGGAGATCGCATCTTGCGGGTGAAATCCGATCTGTGCGCAGTTTCGACGTTAGCTGGCGGGTGTCACCCAGCACGTGATGTCGGCGTGGACCACCTCGGTGCCCGCCTTATCCGTCACGCTGACCGGGATCGTCAGCTCGACGCCATCGGTGATCGCCGAGAAGTCGGGCGGGTCCAAGCGGGCCTGGGCCCGCAACGAGGTGCCGGCCTTCTCGAGGTACTGCACCGTCATCGCCTTGGGGATCCAGCGATGACTGGTCGGCACGGTGGCCTCCATCAACATGCCCATCGCGATCTCCGCGGCGTTGCACGACGCGATCGCGTGCACGGTGTGCAGATGGTTGTAGACGAAGAACCATTTCGGCACCGTGACCTCGGCGAGCCCCGGCTCCATCCGGACGACGTGCGGGAGGATCGACGCGAAATACGGCACCCGCACCATCGCGGCCGTCGAGAACACCCGGGTGCCCCCTGGGCGTCCGGCGAGCCGTTTCCACATCTGGTACGTAGTGGTCGGAGCGGTCATGTTCGGCTATCTTACTCTGGAGTAAGATAGCCGCCGTTCGACGGTGCCCACCCGGCCGGCCATCAGGGCGGCAATCCGGTGGCCAGGGATTTGGAGCAACCCGAGTTCTAAGGCATACTGTTCGGGTTGCCTTGAGCCGGGTTAGCGCCTGGCTGGGCATACAACCGGCGCCCGAACGGGCGCATCCGGTTCCACCTTCGGCAGTGGCGGAATTTCCGTCGAGGCGAAGGGCGCGTACGGGCGACACACCCGACCGCGGGGATCGGTGAACTTCAGACAGGTAAACAGCGGCGGCAACACCAGCGCGACGCCCACATGGACGAAGCGCAGGGACACCAGGTCCGAACACGGGCCGGCCGAAGTACGAAGCAGGAGCGAGGTAGGAGAAGCGTGGCGGGACAGAAGATCCGCATCAGGCTCAAGGCCTACGACCACGAGGCTATTGACGCTTCGGCGCGCAAGATCGTCGAAACCGTCACCCGTACCGGTGCCAGTGTGGTGGGCCCAGTGCCGCTGCCGACCGAAAAGAACGTGTATTGCGTCATCCGGTCCCCGCATAAGTACAAGGACTCGCGGGAGCACTTCGAGATGCGCACTCACAAACGGCTGATCGACATCCTCGACCCGACGCCGAAGACCGTTGACGCTTTGATGCGCATCGATCTGCCGGCGAGCGTCGACGTCAACATCCAGTAGGAGACCAGAGAGCAATGGCTAGAAAAGGCATTCTGGGCACCAAAATGGGTATGACGCAGGTGTTCGATGAGAACAACAAAGTCGTGCCCGTGACTGTCGTCAAGGCAGGCCCGAACGTCGTGACGCGCATCCGTACCCCGGAGCGTGACGGCTACAGCGCCGTGCAGCTCGCGTACGGCGAGATCAGCCCGCGCAAGGTGAACAAGCCGGTGACCGGGCAGTACGCCGCCGCGGGAGCGAACCCGCGCAGGCATCTCGCCGAGCTCCGGCTCGACGATGAGGCCGCCGCCGCCGAGTTCGAGGTCGGCCAGGAGCTGACCGCCGAGATCTTCGCCGACGGCAACTACGTCGACGTGACCGGCACCTCCAAGGGCAAGGGCTTCGCAGGCACCATGAAGCGACACGGCTTCAAGGGCCAGGGCGCCAGCCACGGTGCGCAGGCCGTGCACCGTCGTCCGGGTTCGATCGGTGGCTGCGCCACCCCCGGCCGGGTGTTCAAGGGCACCCGCATGTCGGGCCGGATGGGCAGTGACCGGGTGACCACGCAGAACCTGGTGGTGCACAAGGTCGATGCCGAGAACGGCGTGTTGCTGATCAAAGGCGCCATCCCGGGGCGTACCGGTGGACTGGTGATGGTCCGCAGTGCAATCAAGAGGAGTGAGAAGTGACTGCGGACGCGAGGAGCAAGAAAGCCGGAGCTTCGAAGAAGATTGACGTCTTGACGCCCGGCGGCAAGAAGGACGGCTCCGTCGAGCTGCCCGCCGAGCTGTTCGATGTCGAGCCGAACATTGCACTCATGCACCAGGTGGTCACCGCGCAGTTGGCGGCCAAGCGTCAGGGCACGCACTCGACCAAGACTCGCGGCGAGGTCCGCGGTGGCGGTCGGAAACCGTACCGGCAGAAGGGCACCGGCCGTGCCCGCCAGGGTTCGACGCGGGCCCCGCAGTTCACCGGCGGCGGCGTCGTGCACGGCCCACAGCCGCGCGACTACAGCGAGCGCACCCCCAAGAAGATGATCCGTGCCGCGTTGCGCGGCGCGCTGTCCGACCGGGCCCGCAACGGCCGTATCCACGCAGTGACCGAGCTGGTTGAGGGTCAGACGCCATCGACCAAGAGCGCCAAGGCATTCCTGGCCACGCTGGTCGAGGGCAAGCAGGTGCTGGTCGTCATCGGCCGCAGCGACGAGACCGGCGCCAAGAGCGTGCGCAATCTGCCGGGCGTCCACATGCTTTCACCGGATCAGCTCAACACCTACGACGTGCTGCACGCCGACGATGTGGTGTTCAGCGTCGAGGCGCTGGATTCCTACATCAGTGCCAACACCGACGAGGAGGTTTCGGCCTGATGGCGACCGTCACTGATCCGCGCGACATCATCCTGTCCCCGGTCATCTCGGAGAAGTCCTACGGGCTGATCGAGGACAACGTCTACACGTTCATCGTTCACCCCGACTCGAACAAGACCCAGATCAAGATCGCCATCGAGAAGATCTTCAAGGTCAAGGTCGCGTCGGTGAACACCGCCAACCGCCAGGGCAAGCGCAAGCGCACCCGCGCCGGTTACGGCAAGCGCAAGGACACCAAGCGCGCCATCGTCACATTGGCCGCAGGCAGCAAGCCAATCGACCTGTTCGGTAATCCGACCTAGCGAGAAGCTGAGAGACAAGAGTTATGGGAATTCGCAAGTACAAGCCGACGACCCCCGGTCGCCGCGGTGCCAGCGTCTCCGACTTCGCCGAGATCACTCGCTCGGAGCCGGAGAAGTCGTTGGTGCGCCCGCTGCACGGCAAGGGCGGGCGTAACGCGCACGGACGGATCACCACCCGGCACAAGGGCGGTGGCCACAAGCGCGCGTACCGAGTGATCGACTTCCGCCGCCACGACAAGGACGGCGTCGACGCCAAGGTCGCCCACATCGAGTACGACCCGAACCGCACCGCGAACATCGCGCTGCTGCACTACCTGGACGGCGAGAAGCGCTACATCATCGCGCCGCAGGGTCTGGCGCAGGGCCACGTCGTGGAGTCCGGCCCGAACGCCGACATCAAGCCCGGCAACAACCTGCCGCTGCGCAACATCCCGGCAGGCACGCTGATCCATGCCGTGGAGCTGCGGCCCGGCGGCGGTGCCAAGATGGCCCGTTCGGCAGGCGCCTCGATCCAGCTGCTGGGTAAGGAAGGCACCTACGCATCGCTGCGTATGCCCAGCGGTGAGATCCGCCGCGTCGACGTGCGCTGCCGCGCCACAGTCGGTGAGGTCGGCAACGCCGAGCAGGCGAACATCAACTGGGGCAAGGCCGGCCGCATGCGGTGGAAGGGCAAGCGCCCGACCGTCCGTGGTGTCGTGATGAACCCGGTCGACCACCCGCACGGCGGTGGCGAGGGCAAGACCTCCGGCGGCCGTCACCCGGTCAGCCCGTGGGGCAAGCCCGAGGGCCGCACCCGTAAACGCAATAAGCAGAGCGACAAGCTCATCGTCCGACGCCGGCGCACCGGCAAGAAGCACCACCGGTAGGAGTAGCCGATGCCACGCAGCCTGAAAAAGGGTCCGTTCGTCGACGACCATCTCCTGAAGAAGGTCGACGTACAGAACGACAAGAACACCAAACAGGTCATCAAGACCTGGTCGCGCCGGTCGACCATCATCCCCGACTTCATCGGGCACACCTTCGCGGTGCACGACGGCCGCAAGCATGTCCCGGTGTTCGTCACCGAGGCGATGGTCGGTCACAAGCTCGGCGAGTTCGCCCCGACCCGCACGTTCAAGGGGCACATCAAGGATGACCGGAAGGCCAAACGGCGATGACCTCTGTTGAGACCGAATACCCGTCCGCGATCGCGAAGGCGCGCTTCGTACGCGTGTCGGCGAGCAAGGCGCGCCGGGTGATCGACCTGGTGCGCGGTAAGTCCGTGTCCGAGGCGCTGGACATCCTGCGGTGGGCGCCGCAGGCCGCCAGCGAGCCGGTCGCCAAGGTGATCGCCAGTGCCGCCGCCAACGCGCAGAACAACGACGGGCTCGACCCGTCGACACTCGTGGTGTCCGCCGTCTACGCCGACGAGGGCCCGACCGCCAAGCGCATCCGGCCGCGCGCCCAGGGGCGTGCGTTCCGAATTCGCAAGCGCACCAGCCACATCACGGTGATCGTCGAGAGCCGCCCGCCACGCGGTGAGCGGGCAGCCGGCAGGTCGGCCAGTGCCGCTCGTGCGCGCCGCGCGGAGGGCAGCAAGGCTGCCGCCGCGAAGAAGGCGCCCGCCAAGAACGCGCCTGCCACCAAGGCGACCGCGGAGGCGACGAAGACAGCCCCGGCCAAGAAGGCGCCTGCCAAGAAGGCGGCCGCCAAGAAGGCGCCAGAGGCCGCGGCCAAGAAGGCTCCGGCGAAGAAAGCTTCTGACGAAGCGAAGGGAGGCTCGCAGTAGTGGGCCAGAAAATTAATCCCCACGGCTTCCGGCTCGGTATCACCACCGACTGGAAGTCCCGGTGGTATGCCGACAAGCAGTACAAGGATTACGTCAAGGAAGACGTTGCGATCCGTCGGTTGCTGGCCACCGGTCTCGAGCGCGCCGGCATCGCCGACGTGGAGATCGAACGCACCCGCGACCGGGTCCGCGTCGACATCCACACCGCACGTCCGGGCATCGTCATCGGCCGCCGCGGCACCGAGGCCGACCGCATCCGCGCCGACCTGGAGAAGCTGACCGGTAAGCAGGTGCAGCTGAACATCCTCGAGGTCAAGAACCCCGAGTCGGTGGCACAGCTGGTCGCCCAGGGTGTTGCCGAGCAGCTGAGCAACCGTGTCGCGTTCCGTCGCGCCATGCGTAAGGCGATCCAGTCGGCCATGCGTCAGCCCAACGTCAAGGGCATCCGGGTGCAGTGCTCGGGCCGCCTCGGCGGTGCTGAGATGAGCCGCTCGGAGTTCTACCGCGAAGGCCGGGTGCCGCTGCACACGCTGCGCGCCGACATCGACTACGGCCTGTACGAAGCCAAGACGACCTTCGGTCGCATCGGCGTCAAGGTCTGGATCTACAAGGGCGACATCGTCGGTGGCAAGCGTGAGCTGACCGCCGCGGTTCCGGCCGGGGCCGATCGTCCGCGCCGCGAGCGCCCGTCGGGCACCCGCCCGCGTCGCAGTGGCGCGTCGGGGACCACCGCGACGAGCACCGAGGCAGGTCGTGCCGCATCGGGTACCGAAGAGGCGCCTGCTGCGCCGAGCCCACGCCGGCACCCGAGGCCACTGCCGAGGCTGCGACCGAGGCGCCGACCAAGGAAGCCACGGAGAGCTGATCATGTTGATTCCCCGCAAGGTCAAGCACCGTAAGCAGCACCACCCCCGCCAGCGTGGCATCGCCAGCGGCGGTACTCAGGTGAGCTTCGGTGACTACGGCATCCAGGCGCTGGAGCACGCCTACATCACCAACCGGCAGATCGAGTCCGCTCGTATCGCCATCAACCGGCACATCAAGCGTGGCGGCAAGGTGTGGATCAACATCTTCCCCGACCGCCCGCTGACCAAGAAGCCTGCCGAGACCCGCATGGGTTCCGGTAAGGGTTCGCCGGAGTGGTGGGTTGCCAACGTCAAGCCCGGACGCGTGCTGTTCGAGCTGAGTTACCCCGATGAGAAGACCGCCCGGGAAGCATTGACCCGCGCGATCCACAAATTGCCGATCAAGGCACGCATCGTCACCCGAGAGGAGCAGTTCTGATGGCAGTGGGAGTGACGCCGGGCGAACTGCGCGAACTGACCGACGACGAGTTGGCCGACAAGTTGCGCGAGTCCAAGGAAGAGCTGTTCAACCTGCGCTTCCAGATGGCGACCGGGCAGCTGGCCAACAACCGTCGGCTCCGCACGGTGCGTCAGGAGATTGCGCGCGTGTACACGGTGCTGCGCGAACGAGAGCTGGGTCTGGCTTCCGGACCCGTTGGTGAGGAATCGTAATGGCAGAGAAGGCAACCAAGGCTGCGCCTGCGAAGAAGGCTGCGCCGAAGGGTGAGAAGGGTCCGGCATACACCCCGCGCACCGAGAAGCCGCGTGCGCGTCGCAAGACCCGCATCGGCTACGTGGTGAGCGACAAGATGCAGAAGACCATCGTGGTCGAGCTCGAGGAGCGCACGAGGCACCCGCTCTACGGCAAGATCATCCGCACCACGACCAAGGTCAAGGCGCACGACGAGAAGGGCGATCGCCGGCATCGGCGACCGCGTCTCGCTGATGGAGACTCGGCCGCTTTCGGCGACCAAGCGCTGGCGCCTCGTCGAGGTCCTCGAAAAGGCCAAGTAAGCGTCAACAAGGCAGAGCCCCCGCACGCATTGCGCGGCGGGGGCTCTTGCGTGGTGGCGACTGGTCGGACTACGTTCTTCTCGCGCCACCCTCGCTCGAACGGCAGCCGCCACGCGTTGGGCGCGATCAGCTGATGGATCGCGTTCGGTCCCCAGGTGCCGGGTTGGTAGGTCTTGGCCGGCGGCGGGTCGGCGAGCAGGTCGGCCGATCGCTCCCATAGCGACTCGATGCCTTCCGCGGTGGTGAACAGCGTGTGGTCGCCGTTCATGGCGTCCAGGATCAGCCGTTCGTAGGCCTCCAGCACGTCACCCGCGGTGTCGACCTCCTGCGTGGCGAACTGCATCGACAGCTTGTCGAGCTTCATGCCCGGCCCGGGTCGCTTGCCGTAGAACGACAGCGACACCTTGGAGTTATCAGCCAGATCGAAGGTCAGGTGGTCCGGCCCCTGTGAGCCGACGCCGGAACCGGCCGGAAACATGGAGCGCGGCGCTTCCTTGAAAGCGATCGAGATGATACGTATCCCTTCCGCCATGCGCTTACCTGTGCGCAGATAAACCGGCACGCCCGCCCAGCGCCAGTTGTCGATGCCCACCTTGAGGGCGATGAACGTCTCAGTGTCGGAATCGCGGGCCACACCGTCGTTTTCGCGATAACCAACGTATTGACCGCGGACGACGTTGGCCGGGTCGACCGGCAACATCGACCGGAACACCTTGTTCTTCTCCTCGCTGATCGCGCGTGGCTCCAGCGCGGTTGGCGGCTCCATCACAACGAACGCCATCACCTGGAAGAGGTGCGTGACCACCATGTCCTTGTAGGCACCGGTGCTCTCGTAGAAGTTGGCGCGATCGTCGAGGCCGAGGGTCTCAGGGATGTCGATCTGGATGTGGTCGATGAAGTTTCGGTTCCAGATCGGTTCGAACAGGCCGTTGGCGAAGCGGAACGCCAGGATGTTCTGCGCGGCCTCCTTGCCGAGGAAGTGGTCGATGCGGAAGATCTGGCTCTCGAGGAACGTTTCGTGGACGAAGGCGTTCAGCTCGACGGCGCTGGCCAGGTCGGTGCCGAACGGCTTCTCCATCACGACGCGGGACCGGTCCACCAGGTTGGCGTCCCGCAGCATGGTGATCACCGCGCGGGCCGCCTTTGGCGGTACCGAAAGGTAGTGCAGCCGACGGACTTCTGGTCCGAGCTTGGCCTCGGCCGTCGGCGACGGCGGCGGCCAGCGCCTCGGGGCCAGCGCTCTGCGGTACGTAAGTGACCGTTTCGGCGAACCGGCCCCATTCTTCCTTGTTGAGTTTGTGCGTCCCGAAGTCCTCGATCGCCGACTTGGCCAGCTGCAGGAACTCGTCCGTGGAGATGTCTTCCAGCGACGTGGCGACGATTTCGATGTGGGGCGCGAGATCGGACTGGTCCAGATAGGCCAGGCCGGGTATCAGCTTGCGTCTGGCCAGGTCACCCGTCGCGCCGAACAGCACGACCACGTGCGGGGCGACCGAGAAGTCGTCGTGACGGTGGGGGCGTGCGCCCGGGGCCGGATAGGAGATCGTCTGCACTTTGCTTGTCGCCACGCTCGGGATACTTCCACCGGCGCCGACGGCCTGCACAACATGGGTCCACTTCGCCATCGCGATGTCAGGGCGCAGACGGTCAGGGCTTAACCCGCGGCAACCCTGGCGGCGATTCCGTCGAGCAGTTGGTCCAAGCCGATCCGGAACTCGGCGAGGTGATCGCCATCGGCGTCGTCGAACACTCCTGCGCTCGACGGCGGTCGACAACGCCGGGAAGCGCTCGGCGTCGACGAACCGTCGCAGCAGGGCCGGGTAGTCGGGACCCTCGACGTGGCCGGCCTCGATGTCCAGGGCCGCCGCACCCCGGACGTAGTGCAGCACCGCCATGACGGCGGCCAGCTTGTCGCGCTCGGCCAGTCCGGTATCGGCGAGCGCGGCGAGGCCGGCATCCAGCCACGCCAACTGGCCTGGATCGGCGGGCGGTCCCGCCGCCGCCGCCTGCAGCACCCATGGATGTCGGTGGTAGACATCCCACAGCCCGCGGGCCCAATCGGTAAGGGCGCCAGGCCAATCGGCTTCATCGGGGCGTCGCGGGGGAGGGCCCGGAGCCGTCGACAGCATGAACATCACCAGCTCGTCCTTGTTGGCGACGTGCCGATAGAGCGACATCGTGCCGCAGCCCAATCGCTCGGCCAGACGTGCCATCGACAGTGCCGGGAGCCCCTCCGAGTCGGCCAGTTCGACCGCCGTTGCGACGATGCGCTCCCTGTTCAGCCCGCTGGTGCGGCGGGTCGGCGGCGCGTCCTGCCACAGAATCTCCAGCGCCCTCGGCAGCTCGTCGGGATCGGTCATCACCGGCCAGCGTAATCGACGTGCGGACCTTGTGCGTATGACGTACGCTCATGCGTATGGCATACGCGTATCCCAGTCGCCGGCGATGGCCTGCGGTGGCACTCGCCGCGATCGTGGTGGGCTTTCTGGCTTTCTCGCTGCCGCCCTACCTGACCGGTGGCACTCGAGTGCCTGCGACCTTCGGGTTGCACTATCCACTGCTGGTGGCCCACGTCATGTTCGCGAGCGTCGCGATGGTGTGCGCGGTGGCACAGATCTGGCCGGGCCTGCGCCGCCGTCACCCGGTCCTGCACCGCCGGGTCGGGCGGGTCTACGTGTGCACCGCGATACCGGCCGCGTCCTGCGCGTTGGTCATCGGAGTGGCGACGCCGTTCGGACCGATCCTGGCCGTCAGCAATGTGCTGCTGGCCTCGCTGTGGCTATGGTTCACGATCAACGGGTACCTCGCCGGGCGGGATCGTCGGTTCGCCTCACACCGGCGACACATGATCCGCAGTGCAACCCTGGCGCTGTCGATCATCGCCAACCGCATCTGGACACCGATACTGTTCGTGACCCTGCACCCGTTGCAGGACAGCATCTTTGGCGGCAACGAGGAACACTATCTATGGGTGGTGGCGGGCATCGGCGCCTGGCTGGGCTGGACGATTCCGATGGCGGCGGTGCAATGGTGGCTGACACGCGAACCAGCACCGCTGTCCTCGTCAATTTCTCAGCCTCAGCACACATCGCCGGTGTAATCTCCGGGCGGTTG
The DNA here is from genome assembly GCA_963713225.1 of uncultured Actinomycetota bacterium. Taxonomy (GTDB): domain Bacteria; phylum Actinomycetota; class Actinomycetes; order Mycobacteriales; family Mycobacteriaceae; genus Mycobacterium. The sequence continues at coordinate 36,224 of CAVQLB010000017.1, forward strand.
GGGACCACGCGGCGACGCACCTACCTGGATGGGCTGGCCATGGCGACCGAATTCACGGGCAAGATCGAGCTGGACATCCGCGATTCCGAGCCCGATTGGGGTCCCTACGCCGCGCCGACCGCACCCGCGGGCGCGCCCAACATCCTGTATCTCGTATGGGACGACACCGGCATCGCGACGTGGGACTGCTTCGGCGGTCTGGTGGAGATGCCGACGATGAGCCGCATCGCCGAACGCGGTGTGCGGCTCTCCCAGTTCCACACCACCGCGCTGTGCTCGCCGACCCGCGCCTCCCTGCTCACCGGACGCAACGCCACCACCGTGGGCATGGCCACCATCGAGGAGTTCACGGACGGCTTCCCGAACTGCAACGGCCGCATCCCGGCGGACACAGCGCTGATGTCCGAGGTGCTGAACGAGCGGGGGTACAACACCTACTGCGTCGGCAAGTGGCACCTGACGCCTCTGGAGGAGTCGAACATGGCCGCCACCCGGCGCCATTGGCCGCTCTCCCGCGGGTTCGAACGCTTCTACGGATTCATGGGCGGTGAGACCGACCAGTGGTATCCCGACCTCGTCTACGACAATCATCAGGTCAGCCCGCCCGCCACCCCGGAGGAGGGCTACCACCTGTCCAAAGACCTGGCGGACAAGACAATTGAGTTCATCCGCGACGCGAAGATGGTGGCACCGGACAAGCCGTGGTTCAGCTACGTGTGCCCTGGGGCCGGGCACGCGCCACACCATGTGTTCAAGGAGTGGGCCGACAAGTACGCGGGCCGGTTCGACATGGGCTATGAGAAGTACCGCGAGATCGTGCTGGAGAACCAGAAGAAGCTCGGCATCGTGCCGCCGGATACCGAATTGTCGCCCATCAACCCGTATCTCGACGTCAAGGGGCCCAACGGTGAGCCATGGCCACCGCAGGACACCGTGCGGACCTGGGAGCCCCTGAACGACGAAGAGAAGCGCCTGTTCAGCCGGATGGCCGAGGTGTTCGCCGGATTCCTGTCCTACACCGACGCCCAAATCGGCCGCATCCTCGACTATCTCGATGAGTCAGGTCAGCTGGACAACACCATCATCGTGGTGATCTCCGACAACGGAGCGAGCGGCGAGGGCGGGCCGAACGGGTCGGTCAACGAGGTGAAGTTCTTCAACGGCTACATCGACAGCGCCGAGGAGAGCATGAAGTACATCGACCACCTCGGCAGCCCGGAGACCTACCCGCACTATCCGATCGGCTGGGCGATGGCGTTCAACACGCCGTACAAGCTGTACAAGCGCTACGCCTCCCACGAAGGCGGCATCGCCGACACCGCGATCATCTCCTGGCCCGATGGCATTACCGCCCACGGCGAGGTGCGGGACAACTACGTGAACGTCAGCGATATCACCCCGACGGTCTACGACCTCATCGGTGTCGCGCCGCCCGCCGAGGTCGGCGGAATAGCGCAGAAGCCTCTCGACGGCGTGAGCTTCAAAGCGGCACTTCAAGATTCGTCGGCTGCCACCGGCAAGGACACCCAGTTCTACACCATGCTGGGTACCCGCGGGATCTGGCACGATGGCTGGTTCGCCAACACCGTCCACGCGGCGACACCTGCGGGCTGGTCGCACTTCGACAAGGACCGCTGGGAGCTGTACCACATCGAAGCGGACCGAAGCCAGTGTCACGACCTCGCCACCGAGAACCCCGACAAGCTCGACGAAATGAAGACCCTCTGGTTCAGCGAGGCGGCCAAGTACAACGGGCTGCCACTGGCGGATCTGAACATCTTGGAAACGATCATGCGGTTTCGGCCGTACCTGGTCGGCGACCGGAAGAACTTCACCTACTACCCGGGCACCGCCGAAATCGGCATGGGTGCCGCCGCAGAACCGCGCGGTCAGTCGTTGTCCGTGCTGGCCGAGGTCACCGTCGACACGACCGGGGTCGAAGGCGTGCTGTTCAAGCAGGGCGGCGGGCACGGCGGCCATGTGCTGTTCATCCAGGACGGCCGCCTGCATTACGTCTACAACTTCATGGGTGAGCAGGAGCAAAAGGTGTCATCGCCCGATGCGATTCCACTGGGACAGCACATCTTCGGCGTCGGCTATGCGCGCACGGGGACCGTTGAGAACAGCCACACGCCGCTCGGCAAGGTAACCCTCTACATCGACGGCGACGCCGTCGCCGCCCTGCCGGATGTGAAGGCGCATCCCGGAACCTTCGGACTTGCCGGCGCGACCATCAGCATCGGGCGCAACACCGGTTCGGCGGTGTCGAGCACGTTCAAGGCCCCGTACGCTTTCACCGGCGGCACCATCGCTGCGGTCAACGTCGACCTCTCGGGTGCGCCGTATGTGGACGTGGAAAAAGAACTGGCACTGGCGTTCTCGAAGGACTGATGAAGCATTTCGGTTGGACGCTGGTCGTGCTTGGCCTGATGGTCGCACTGGCATCGGGATGCATCCGCACCGACGGCGGCGTAGCAGTGCGCAGCGACCAGGCCCCGCCTGCCACGAGTGTGCGCCCGCCGTCGACGACGCAATCGACCGAGGACGCGGGGCCAGAGGCTCCAGGCGTCGTCGCCACCACGCGAGCGCCCATCCCGCCCGACACCGTCACCTGCTCGCAGCCGGTCAAGCCCGCCGTCGAGGCCGTCGCACAGGTATCGGATCCGGCGGCCCCCCGGATCACCGTGGCCGTGCCCGACGGCTGGTCCGTCGAACCGGGCTCCGGCGATGTCGGCGTCCGCATGCAAGGCCCCGACGGCATGTTCGCGACGGTGACCATCGCACAAACGCAGCTGGAACCCGCTGAAGCATTCACCCAGTACGCCGACAAGGTGATGGCGGTGTCCGCGGTCAGCAGCGTCAGCGTGCTGCCCGCCGAGCTGTGCAGCTACAGCGGCCAGAAGCTGATGGGCGCATGGTCGGACACTCCGCAACAATCCGTGGAGTTCCTCGACCGCATCGTCCATGTCTGGACCAACTCCAACAACTACCTGGTCGCCGTGCACGTGCAGGCGCCCGGCGGAACCGACGGATTCGATGCCGCCTCAACGGTGCTCATCGAGGACTTCTCCGTCGGCATACCCTGAGCCCATGCTCAGCGAGCTCGTCGAGGTGCCCGCAGGCTCTTTCCGGATGGGCTCGACGAGCTTCTATCCGGAAGAGGCGCCGGTACATACGGTGCGAGTCGGCGCGTACGCCGTCGAGCGGCATCCGGTCACCAACGCCCAGTTCGCCGAATTCGTCGACGAGACGGGCTATGTCACCGTCGCCGAGCAACAACTCGATCCCGCGCTGTTCCCCGGGGCCGACCCGGCCGATCTGGTTCCCGGCGCGCTGGTGTTCCGTCCGACGCCCGGGCCGGTGAACCTTCGCGATTGGCGGCAGTGGTGGGAATGGAAGCCCGGTGCCTGCTGGCGTCATCCGTTCGGTCCGGACAGCGGGATCGATGACCTGCAGGACCACCCGGTGGTGCAGGTCGCCTATCCCGATGCGGCCGCCTACGCGCGTTGGGCCGGTCGACGGCTACCCAGCGAGGCGGAATGGGAGTACGCGGCTTGCGGCGGCAGCACCGACACCTATCCGTGGGGTGAGGACGCGACACCCGGCGGCGAGTTGATGGCCAACACCTGGCAGGGCAGTTTCCCGTACCGGAACGACGGTGCGCGGGGCTGGGCAGGGACGTCTCCGGTGGGGACCTTTCCGCCGAACGGCTACGGCCTGGTCGACATGATCGGCAATGTCTGGGAGTGGACGACGACGAAGTTCGCCGGACACCATCTCGTCGACCAACGGTCCGAATCCTGTTGTGCACCAGGTGCCACGGCCGATCCGACCGTCAACCAGGCGCTCAAGGGTGGCTCACACCTGTGCGCGCCGGAGTACTGCCACCGGTACCGCCCGGCGGCGCGCTCGCCACAGTCACAGGACAGCGCGACCACGCACATCGGATTCCGTTGCGTGGCCGATATCGGCCAGGTGCCGCCCATATCGCGGATATCGTCATCGCCGTGACCGACAAGAAATATCGGGTGATCCTGTGGGGGCCTGGCTCGATCGGCAGTGAGCTGTTGACCGCAATTCTGGATTACCGCGACGACCTCGAGGTGGTCGGCGTCCGGGTGTATTCCGATGCCAAGAACGGGGTCGACGCAGGCAAGCTCGTCGGTCGGGATCCGATCGGCGTCGCCGCCACGACGGATGTCGACGAGATCGTCGCGCTCGACGCCGACTGCGTCATCTACACGCCGCGCAATGGCGACCTCGACGAGGTCTGCACGCTGCTGGCCAGCGGAAAGAACGTTGCCACCACCGTGTTCCTGTTCTATCCGCCCCGGCTTGCCGACGCCGACCGGCAGCGGTTGGAGGCGGCCTGCCGCGAGGGCAACAGCACATTCCATGCCAGCGGCATCAACCCGGGCAACCTGTCGGGTGTCCTACCGCTGGCGCTCTCGGGGATGAGCCGCACCATCGACAAGATTCACCTTCAAGAGCGCGCCGACATGACGCTCTACGACAGCACCGACATCAGCTTCGGCAACATGAAGTTCGGGGAGGCTCTGGACGTCATCAACCCGGACGTCGATGCGTACCTCGGGGACATGAAGTCGATGTTCGTCGAACAGATCTGGCTGCTGGCAGACGCGCTCAACGCCGACATCGACGAAGTCACCGTGGACATCGAGGCCATTCCCGCCGAGCAGGACCACCAGATCTTCGACCGGCTGCTGAAGGCGGGCACCACCGCAGGACAGCGCTGGAACATGGTCGGGCGACGCGACGGCGAGCCCCGCATCGAGATCGAGACGCTGTGGACGGTGGGCGGGGAGTACCCGGCGCACTGGCCCGCACCCGAGCACGGCTGGACGCTGACCATCGAGGGCGATCCGTCGATGCGGGTCCACTTCCTGACCCTGGCGAGCTTCACGCGGAAGGCGAGCATCGCCGAGCACGCCCAGGCCGGCAACATCGCCACTGGAATGCAGGTGCTCAACGCCGTGCCGGCGGTGTGCGAAGCACCTGCGGGTTTCGCGACCAATGCGACGCTGCCGCTGATCCGCAGCGGCACCGGCTTCAAGCGTTGAGCCTGACCAGGGCGGATTTGGTTCTGCGCTGGTCGTCCCCTAGAATTCACTGGTTGCCTTGGGCAGACCTCGGCCGGTCGTTCCGGCAGGCCCTGCGTGCTCTTCGGTGACGCAAGACCGCGCATCGTCAGGTCTCTGGTGGGTTTTGCCCACCAGAACGTTCGGGCCTGCCGTGCATACATAACCAGGTCGAGGAGATCGAGTGATTCAGCAGGAATCGCGGGTGAAGGTCGCCGACAACACGGGCGCCAGGGAGATCCTGTGCATCCGCGTGCTCGGTGGTTCTGCGCGGCGCTACGCAGGCATCGGCGATGTCATCGTGGCGACCGTCAAGGAAGCCATCCCGGGCGGCAACGTGAAGCGTGGCGAAGTGGTGAAGGCCGTTATCGTGCGCACCGTCAAGGAGCGCAGGCGTTCCGACGGCAGCTACATCAAGTTCGACGAGAATGCGGCGGTGCTCATCAAGCCGGACAACGACCCCCGCGGCACCCGCATCTTCGGTCCGGTCGGCCGTGAACTGCGCGAGAAGCGCTTCATGAAGATCGTTTCGCTTGCTCCGGAGGTGTTGTAGATGAAGGTCCACAAGGGCGACACCGTGCTCGTCGTCTCCGGTAAGGACAAGGGCGCCAAAGGCAAGGTTCTGCAGGCGTTTCCGACCCGGAACAAAATCCTCGTCGAAGGCGTCAACAGGATCAAGAAGCACACCGCGATCTCGCGCAACGAGCGTGGCGCGCAGTCCGGCGGCATCGTCACCCAGGAGGCCCCGATCCACGTTTCCAACGTGATGGTCGTCGACTCCGACGGCAAGCCGACGCGCATCGCCTACCGGAGAGACGACGAGACCGGCAAGAAGATCCGCATTGCCAAGACCAACGGGAACGACATCTGACATGACTACCTCTGAGAAGACACGTCCGGCCGAGCCGGACAAACGTCCTGCGCCCCGCCTCAAGCAGCGCTACCGCGAGGAGATCCGCGACTCGTTGCAGAAGGAATTCGGCTACGGCAACGTCATGCAGATCCCCGGCGTGGTGAAGGTCGTCGTCAACATGGGCGTCGGCGACGCTGCCCGCGACGCCAAGCTGATCAACGGCGCCGTGAACGACCTGGCGCTGATCACCGGCCAGAAGCCCGAGGTGCGCAAGGCGACCAAGTCGATCGCACAGTTCAAGCTGCGCGAGGGCATGCCGATCGGCGCCCGCGTGACGCTGCGCGGCGACCGGATGTGGGAGTTCCTGGACCGGCTTGTGTCGATCGCATTGCCCCGTATCCGCGACTTCCGTGGCCTGTCGCCCAAGCAGTTCGACGGCCGCGGCAACTACACGTTCGGGCTGTCCGAGCAGTCGGTGTTCCACGAGATCGACGTGGACTCCATCGACCGGCCCCGTGGCATGGACATCACCGTCGTCACTTCGGCGACGAACGACGACGAAGGACGAGCGCTGTTGCGGGCCCTCGGCTTTCCGTTCAAGGAGAACTGAACAGATGGCAAAGAAGGCTCTGGTCAACAAGGCCAATAAGAAGCCGAAGTTCAAGGTGCGCGGCTACACCCGCTGCAACAGGTGCGGTCGCCCGCACGCGGTCTACCGCAAGTTCGGGCTGTGCCGCATCTGCCTACGCGAAATGGCACACGCCGGCGAACTGCCGGGTGTGCAGAAGTCCAGCTGGTAACAGCGCACAACTACTACCAAAAAGGTTGCGGTAGGCCTCTCCCCAAGAATTGGGCACAGTGGGAACCGCCGCGAGGAAGGTGAACCGGCTGTCATGACCATGACGGATCCGATCGCAGACTTCTTGACACGTCTGCGCAACGCCAATTCGGCGTACCACGACGAGGTGACCCTGCCGCACTCGAAGATCAAGGCCAATATCGCCGAGATCCTCAAGAGCGAGGGCTACATCTCCGATTTCCACACCGAGGATGCTCGGGTGGGCAAGTCGCTGATCGTCGAGCTGAAGTACGGCCCGAGTCGCGAACGCAGCATTGCGGGCCTGCGCCGGGTGTCCAAGCCCGGTCTGCGGGTCTATGCGAAATCCACCAATCTGCCGCGGGTGCTCGGCGGCCTCGGCGTGGCGATCATCTCCACGTCCTCGGGTCTGCTCACCGACCGCCAGGCAGCACGTCAGGGCGTGGGCGGCGAAGTCCTCGCGTACGTGTGGTGAGGGGGAACTAGTCATGTCACGTATTGGTAAGCAGCCGGTCGTAATACCCGCCGGGGTCGATGTGACGATCGACGGCCAGCACGTCTCGGTCAAGGGGCCCAAGGGCACTCTGGACCTGGCTGTCGCCGAGCCCATCGTCGTTTCCCGTGACGACGACGGCGCCATCGTGGTGACCCGGCCCGACGACGAGCGGCGCAACCGCTCGCTGCACGGCCTGTCGCGCACGCTGGTGGCCAACCTCGTCACCGGCGTCACCGAGGGCTACACCATCAAGATGGAGATCTTCGGCGTCGGCTACCGCGTGGTGGCCAAGGGCAGCAATCTCGAGTTCGCCCTGGGCTACAGCCACCCGGTGCTGATCACCGCCCCGGAGGGTGTCACCTTCGCGGTGGAGACCCCGACGAAGTTCTCGATCTCCGGTATCGACAAGCAGAAGGTCGGCCAGATCGCGGCCAACATCCGCCGCCTGCGGAAGAGCGACCCTTACAAGGGCAAGGGCATCCGCTACGAGGGTGAGCAGATCCGCCGCAAGGTCGGAAAGACAGGTAAGTAGAGATGGCTACAGCGCAGAAAGCAAAAGGCGCACAGTCCGGTGCGGGCAAGTCGGCCGGACAGAGTGTCGCGGCGGCCCGACGGGTCTCGCGGTTGCGCAGGCACGCCCGGCTCCGTAAGAAGATCGCCGGGACGGCCGAGCGGCCGCGTCTGGTGGTTCACCGGTCCGCTCGCCACATCCACGTCCAGCTGGTCAACGACCTGGAGGGCACCACGGTTGCCGCGGCGTCGTCCATCGAGGCAGACGTGCGCGGCGTGGAGGGCGACAAGAAGGCCCACAGCAAGCGGGTCGGTCAGCTGATCGCCGAACGCGCCAAGGCCGCCGGAATCGAGACGATCGTGTTCGACCGTGGCGGCTACACCTACGGCGGGCGTCTCGCGGCGCTGGCCGACGCGGCGCGCGAAGGCGGGCTGAAATTCTGATGACGAACGACCTGAAGACAATTGGAAGGATTGCATGATGGCCGAGCAGGCAGCAGGAGCCGCCGGGCCGGCGGCATCCTCCTCAGACGGCAGGGGCGGCGGCTCGCGGGGCGACCGCGACAACCGGGGCCGTCGTGACGATCGTGGCGGTCGTCGTGACCGCGACGGTGGCGACAAGAGCAATTTCCTCGAGCGCGTCGTCGCGATCAACCGAGTTTCCAAGGTGGTCAAGGGTGGCCGGCGCTTCAGCTTCACCGCGCTGGTCATCGTCGGCGACGGTAAGGGCATGGTCGGTGTCGGCTACGGCAAGGCCAAGGAAGTTCCCGCCGCGATCGCCAAGGGCGTGGAGGAAGCGCGCAAGGGCTTCTTCCGGGTTCCGCTGATCGGTGGCACCATCGTGCACCCGGTGCAGGGTGAGGCCGCCGCGGGTGTGGTCATGCTGCGCCCGGCCAGCCCCGGTACCGGTGTGATCGCCGGCGGCGCCGCACGCGCGGTGCTGGAATGCGCTGGCGTGCGCGACATCCTGGCCAAGTCGCTGGGCAGTGACAACGCGATCAACGTGGTACACGCCACCGTTGCCGCACTGAAGCTGCTGCAACGCCCCGAAGAGGTGGCGGCCCGGCGTGGCCTGCCCATCGAGGACGTGGCGCCTGCCGGCATGCTGCGCGCGCGGCGTGAGGCCGAAGCGGTGGCCGCAAGCGCGGCTGCGGCGGGCCGAGAAGGAACGGCATAACCATGGCAGAGCTGAAGATCACCCAGGTGCGCAGCACCATCGGTGCACGGTGGAGGCAGCGGGAAAGCCTGCGGACATTGGGACTGCGGAAGATCCGCCAGTCGGTCGTCCGTGAGGATAACGAGCAGATCCGCGGACTCATCAAATCGGTGCATCACCTCATAGAGGTGGAGGAAGTCAAGTGAGCATCAAACTCCATGACCTGAAGCCGGCGCCCGGCTCGAAGACCGCCAAGACCCGCGTCGGTCGCGGCGAGGGCTCCAAGGGCAAGACCGCCGGTCGCGGCACGAAGGGCACGAAAGCACGCAAGAACGTCCCTGCGACGTTCGAGGGCGGCCAGATGCCGATTCACATGCGGCTGCCCAAACTCAAGGGCTTCCGCAACCGGTTCCGCACCGAATACGAGGTCGTCAACGTCGGCGACCTGAACAAGCTGTTCCCCAAGGGCGGCGATGTCGGTGTCGACGAACTCGTGGCTGCGGGCGCGGTCCGCAAGAAGTCTCTGGTCAAGGTGCTCGGCGACGGCAAGCTGACTGTGAAGGTCAACGTCACCGCGCACAAGTTCAGTGGCAGCGCGAAGGAAAAGATCACGGCCGCAGGCGGTTCCGCGACCGAAGTCGCCTAACCTCCGCGACGCAGAAGCCCCCGCACGCCTGGCGTGTCGGGGGCTTTCTCGTGTGGTCGGACAGCGTCTCAGCGCACACCGGCCTCGATGTCTGCGACTATGGCGTCGGCCTCGGGCCCACAAAGCGGAGTCAGGTTCACGGGGCCGGCGGCCAGGATGCCGTCCACTCGACTTCTGAGGTCAGCCGAAGTGACGTGGGCATACAGACTGGCGCCTGGGCAGGTGGTTTCCGGGCTCGCGTCCCGGTGACCCGCCAGCGTGTCGGTCGCGATGTTGAATCGACCAGCCGCCCAAGCGAACGCGAGCGCGGCGCCGTTGAGCTGCTGCTCCGACACGTCTTCCTGGTCGAAGTCTCCTTCGCATACGACGAGGAAGTGGCCGGTGGGGTCGTAGCTCGTCGCGGTGTCGCCAACGATTTCCGGATTTCTCAGCTGGTAGATGTTGCCGTTGCGGTCGACGCTCATGTGATAGGCGATGTCGATCCACCCGTGGGTGTCCTGGTGGTAGTGCTGGTGCTGCCGGAGCCGAGCGGGCGCGTTGGCGTTATCGCCGAGGACAACTTCAGTGTGGTGGATCGTCATGCGGGTAGGGGTTTGGGGCGTGCCACCGGGGCGGGCCGGCGCAGCGCCCCAAGCCTCCCGGCACAACACCACAGTTGAAGCAGGCGCTGGTGTGGTCGCGGGCAGTAGTGGCGGGCTCGCGATCGCGCTGGACAGGGGACTGGCACCTGCAGCGGCGACCGCAAGACTGGCCGTTCCGGCCAGGTGGAGTAACCGGCGACGGCTGAGGCCCGCCCCGTCAGCGCACATGTGGGATCACCTCGGCGGCAAGGCGTTCCATCTGCTCACGATCCTCGGCGACGGTCGTGCCGACGGGGTTCAGAAGGACCATCTCGGCGCCCGCGTCGATGACCTCACGTACACCACGCGCGACGTCGTCGGGTGTGCCTGACACCGGAACATCCTCGATTCCCGACATGTCCCCGTAGATGCGGTGCAGTCCGGCGACGACACGCTCACGGGCGCGTTGTGCGTCGTCGTCGACTGTCACGTACAACCGCTTACCGATGGCGAAACGCGTTGCGTCCTTGCCTTGTTCGTCGAGTTCGCGACGCACCGTCTCGACCGCCCTGGCGAACGTCGCCGTGGTCGACGAGCCCGCGCCGATGAACGCGTCTCCAAGTCGCACCGCGCGGGCCAGCGCCTTTGGGGCAGTGCCGCCGATCCACAGCGGTGGGTGCGGGCGCTGCACCGGCTTGGGTTGCATCGGCAGGCCGTTGACATCGCGGAAACGGCCGCGGAACGTCACTTCCGGCTCATCGGACCATGCCGCTTTCATCAACTCGATGCCCTCGGTGAAGTAGCTGACGAACGTCTCCCTCTCGACGCCGAACGCCCGGAACGGCCTGCGCTTTCCGCCATGGCCGACGCCGACGTCCACCCGGCCGTGGCTGAGACGGTCGACCGCGGTGACGGCCCACGCCAGCTGCAGCGGGTCGTGCAGCGTGGTGATCAGCACGGCAACCCCCAAGCGCAGCCGGGTGGTACAGGCGGCGGCGTAGGCGAGCATCTGCAACGGCGCGATCTGCGGCGAGCCGCCGACGACCTGCTCCATCGTCCAGCCGCCCTCGAAACCGAGCTCCTCGGCGCGCGCGAGATAGTCCTTCATGCCCGCGTCGTCGAAGCGGTCGTAGTCCAGCTGGGGGATCGAGATCGAGAACCTCACGAAACCACAGTAGGTATAAGTCTCGCTAACCCGCTTCCTCGGCGGCCGCCGGGTCCGCATCGCGTTGCAGATGCACATTCCGTATCAGGTGGCGGAGCCGCTGCAGCGGAGTTGCCGAGCGTTCCCGGCTTTCGCGGAGTGCCTTCATCGCCCCGTCCAGGTGGGGGAGCGCTGTCGTGTTCGGTGTCGCCTTGAATGAATCTGTCACCCTCGTCGGCTTGACCAACTGCGGAAGGCCGTCGGTGGGCTTCAGATAGGGCGCGAGGTTGCCGTTCTTGACGTCGTTGCGCGAATAGCCGCGGTCGACGATCGGCTTGAGGATGTTGTTCGCCGCGCTGATGACTCGAGGCGCCACCCCGCTGAAGGGTCTGAGGAGCGGCAGCGTCGGCTGTGGCACGAGGTAGGTGGTTGTGGTGGCGCCCTTGTCGTTCGTGGTCACCCGGATGTTCTCCTCGGGCACCGCGGTCGGGCTGGATAGCGCGCTGGGACTATGGCTGTATTCGAAGCCGATGACGGAGTTGGCGAGGGCAAGGACGTTCCACGGGCGGTCGGGAAAGTCGGCGGTGATGTCGTACTCGCCGACCACGACCACGGTGTCGTAGTTCGAGTTCGCCTCCGGCCGGGTCACCGTCCAGCCGAGGAGGGGGATGCGAAAGCCCTCCGGAAGGAAGCTCCCGATGCCTGCGGAGAACGGCGTGTCAGAAGGGTCGATTGCCTCTTTGGTCATGTCGACGCCTTCCGCGATCGACTCGTCGGCGTAGGGCGCGTTCGGTCCGAACAGCGGCCCGGCGGTTCGCGGGTACGCAATCAGCCTGAGGTCGCATGGCGGGCTCGCCGAGCCGCAGCTGTAGTAGTTTTCGTCGATCCTCAGGACGCGCGGGTTTGTGGTGGACCACGGATCGAGTCGACCGAGGATCCGCGGCGCCCATGAATCCGCTGACGCGCCCGGCAAGATGAATACATGGTCTGCCTTGGTGACATCGGGCAGAGCCGCATCTGCGGGCGGGCTCACGATGGAAACCGTCGCAGTCACGACGGCGGCACAGGCGGCGCCCTTGAGCGCTCGAGTAGCAAACATCGGATCACCCTTCCAGGCAAACCCGCGTTTATTGTCGAATTCGACAATTAAGGCCGCATCGAGTGGGCTGGTCGAGCAGGGGGAATCGCATTGATCATCGGTAGGCTCGGGTGATGTTCAGCTTCGTGCCAGGGGTTCCCAATCTCGACGACCTGCGGTCACTGGCCCGCAAGGTAGATACCGCCCGCCACCACGGTGTTCCCAACGGCTGCGTGCTGGAGCTGGATCTGCGGTCGGCTCCACCGGAGACCAGCGGATTCGACCCGATGGCCATCATCAGTGGTGGCAGGCCATTGGTGCTCCGCGAGACTGTCGCGGCGATCCACCGAGCCGCCGAGGACCCACGCATTTCCGGACTGATCGCCCGGGTGCAGATCCCGGCCGCGGCGGCCGCTCCGGTGCAGGAACTGCGCGACGCGATCGCCGCATTCAGCGACGTGAAGCCGTCGGTGGCGTGGGCGGAGACCTATCCGGGCACGCTGTCCTACTACCTGGCGTCGGCGTTCCGTGAGGTCTGGATGCAGCCGTCCGGCACGGTCGGACTCGTCGGCTTCGCGACCAACGCGCTGTTCCTCCGCGACGCGCTCGACAAGGCAGGCATCGAAGCACAGTTCATCGCACGCGGCGAATACAAGTCCACCGCAAACCGTTTCACGCAGGACCGCTACACCGATGCTCACCGCGAGGCGGACAGCCGGCTGCTGGACAGCCTGCACGGCCAGGTGTGGCAGGCCATCGCCAAGTCCCGGCACATCGAACCGGCTGTCGTCGACGAGCTGGCCGACAAGGCACCGCTGCTGCGCGACGACGCCGTCACCGGACGACTTGTCGACCGGATCGGCTTCCGCGACGAGGCCTACGCACGTATCAGTGAACTCGTTGGCGCGCCCGGCATTTCGCCGGAAGCCGACGATGCGGACAGCGATCTTGACGCACCGCCGCGGCTGTATCTGTCGCGCTACGCCAAGGCCACCGCGAACCCCGGTCTGCAGATGCCGTCGATCCCCGGCCGCAAGCAAAAGCCGACGATCGCCGTCGTCACCCTGCACGGCCCGATCGTCAGCGGCCGCGGCGGGCCGCAAGTGCTGCCGTTCGGCAACTCCAGCGCTGGCGGAGACACCATCGCCGCCGCGCTTCGCGAGGCCGCCGCCGACGACTCGGTCTCGGCGATCGTGCTGCGGGTCGACAGCCCCGGCGGCTCCGTCACCGTATCGGAAACCATTTGGCGAGAAGTCAATCGGGTTCGTGACGGCGGCACGCCGGTCGTCGCGTCGATGGCCGCAGTCGCCGCCTCCGGCGGTTACTACGTGTCGATGGGCGCCGACAGGATCGTCGCCAACGCGGGCACGATCACCGGATCCATCGGTGTGGTGACCGGAAAGTTGGTGGCCCGCGAACTCAAGGACCGGCTCGGCGTCCGCTCGGATTCACTGCGCACCAACGAAAATGCCGACGCGTGGTCGATCGACAAGCCGTTCACCGAGGAACAGCGCGCGCGGGTCGAGGCCGAGGCCGACCTGTTCTACACCGACTTCATCGAGCGCGTCGCCCAAGGCCGCAAGCTCAGCGTGGAGGCCGTCGACGCCGTCGCTCGAGGCAGGGTGTGGACCGGTGCCGACGCACTCGAGCGCGGCCTGGTCGATGAACTCGGTGGGCTACGCACCGCGATCAACCGGGCCAAGGTGCTGGCCGGATACGACGAGGATGCCGACGTCCGCATCGTCAGCTATCCGGGCTCGTCTCTGTTGGAGTTCCTGCGGCCCAAACCGTCGTCACAGCCTGCCGCGACTTCGCTGCCGGAGGCCGTCGCGTCCCTTCTCGGCCGATCGGTGGTGGAGATGCTTGGCCGGGCCGAGCGGCCGCTGACCGGTGTGATTGCGCTCTGGTTGGGCGACTACCGCTTCTGATCTCGAAATGGAATTCCCGGCTGCTAAGTGCCGAGTTTTTTGACGACCGGGAATTCTATTTCGGCGCAGACTTCTGCTTGTGGCGTTCTTCGCGTCGGGCAAGAAGGTGTTGATCACGGGCGCATCGTCCGGGGTGCGTGCCGCACTCGGCGGGCGGCTCGCTGCGGGTAATGCGACGGTAGGGCTGATCGGCCGCAGGCGTGACCGACTGGCCGAGGTGCTCGCCGATTGCCGGAGGACGTCGCCGGACTCGACGATGTGGGTGGCCGATCTCGGCGCACCGCGGAGATCGGCGAGCTTGGTCGCCGCGCGTGGGAGGCGCTCGGCGGCATCGACGTGCTCATGAACAACGCCGCCATCCCGAAACGCCGGGCCGTCACCGACCTGGATCCGTTCGACGCGGAGGCCGTCATGCGGGTGAACTTCTTCACGCCGATGCCGCCCAGTTCGTCATCGACGCCTACCACCAGCTGTGGCGCATCGAGAAGGCCTTCCGCATGTCCAAGCACGATCTGCAGGCCCGGCCGATCTACCACCACATCCGCGAGTCGATCGAGGCGCACCTGAGCATCGTGGTAGCCGCGATGGCCGTCAGCCACTGGATTGAGGTCCAAACCGGTTGGAGAATCAAGAAATTCGTGCGCACCGCCCGCCGCTACCGCGCCGTCCGCATCAAGGCCGGCGGACAAACACTGACCGCAGCCGACCCGCTACCTGACGATCTTCGCGAAGCGCTCATCAAGATCCGCGCCGGTGGTGTGCACCAATTTGAGCCAAGTCGGGAATTCGTTTGCCGGTTCAGGACTCCTGACATAGCTCAGTAATTGGTGCGATGCTACGGGTATTATTAATTGACTGGCCGGGCGCGGACGAACTATCAGCGGCCACCAGAACCAACGTCCGAGCAGCGCGGCGATGGACGGTGTCATGAACGAGCGCACGATCAAAGTGTCGAACAACAGGCCGAGGCCGATGGTGGTACCGATCTGACCGATAATCCGCAAATCGCTGACCACCATCGAGGCCATAGTGAAGGCGAACACCAGGCCTGCAGTAGTCACGACCTTGCCGGTACCGCCCATTGCTCGGATGATCCCCGTCTTTATACCTGCGGTTATTTCCTCTTTCATCCGTGATACGAGCAGCAAATTGTAGTCAGACCCCACCGCTAGGAGGATGATGACAGACATCGCAAGCACCATCCAATGCAATCTAATGCCCAGAATATATTGCCAGAGCAGTACCGAGAGGCCGAAGGATGCCCCCAAGGAAAGTGCCACCGTACCCACGATAACCAAGGCGGCAATGAGACTTCGCGTCATGAGCAGCATGATGATGAAAATAAGGCAGCTCGCAGAGATTCCCGCGATCAGGAGATCGTATGTTGAGCCGTCTGCCCAGTCCTTATAGGTCGACGCCGTGCCGGCCATATAGATCTTGGCGCTTGACAGAGGTGTCCCCTTGAGCGCCTCCTCGGCTGCCGTCCTTATCTGGTCGATACGCGCTATACCCTCAGGCGTGGCGGGATCGCCCCTATGCGAAATGAAGAATCGAGCCGCTTTTCCATCCGGAGACAGGAAGGAATTCATCGCGCGCTGGAAGTCCGGGTTCTGGAAAATCTCCGGCGGCAGGTAGAAGGAATCGTCGTTCTGGGCGGCGTCGAACGCCGCTCCCATGGCGGTGGTGTTTTGGCTCATTTCGTCCATCGGGCCGAACATGCCGGACATCGTGCTGTGCATGGTTAGGAGCATTGTCCGCATGCTCTGCATTGTCGCGATCATCGGCGGGAACTGGTTGAGCATCTGCGGCATGAGCGCATCCAGTTGATCGAGTTCTTTGGTGAGATCCTGCAGCTGCACCTCTATCTGATCGAGGTTGTATACGAGATCATGGAGCTTATCGCTAATCTGGTCAACACCGTCCATCGCGTCAAATATGGACCTCAACGACCAGCAGATGGGAATGTCGAAGCAGTGTGGTTCCCAGTAGAAGTAATTGCGGATCGGTCGCCAGAAATCGTCGAAATCCGCAATGTGATCTCTTAACTCATTCGTGATCACCTCCATGTCGTGCGTTTGGGCGACCATGCGATGAACAGTCGCCACCATGTCGTGCATTTCGCCAACCATGCGATGAGTCGTGTTGACGAGCTGTTGCATCGAGTCGTACATGCGGTTCATTACATTGGTAATTGTCGCAATCTCGTCGGCCTGCTTGAGCAGGTCGTTCATGCGGTCTTTCATAAAGTTCATAGTTTGTAGCTGGCTGGCGTTTTGCATGCTGATGAGAAATGGTATCGAAGTGTGGCCGATCGGGGTTCCCTCGGGTCGAGTTATGCCCTGTACTCGAGAAATGCCTTTAACCCGGAAAACTGCCTTGGCGAGTTTGTTCAGCACCAGGAAATCTGCCGGATTACGCATATCGTGATCGGCCTCGATCATCAGAATGTCTGGCTGCATTCGTGCCTGGGAGAAATGCCGTTCAGCCGCCGCATAGCCCACATTTGCTGGAATGTCTTTGGGTATATAGAGTCGGTCGTTGTAGCTTGTCGTATAGCCCGGCAGCGTCAGTAGACCGACCAGCGCGATCGCGCAAGCGGCAGCCAGAATGGGCGCCGGCCAGCGGGCAGTCGCCGTGCCTACCCGTCGCCATCGCCGAACCATGACTCTGCGCTTTGGGTCGAATAGGCTGAAGCGACTTCCGAGGGCCAGAACCGCCGGAACCAGCGTCACCGCGACCGCGACAGCAGTAAGCATGCCAACTGCGCACGGGATGCCCATCGTCTCGAAGTAGGGCAGCCGGGCAAAGCTCAGGCAGAAGATTGCCCCGGCGATCGTCAAACCGGACGCCAAGACAACGCGACCAACGCCGCGATACGTGGTGTAGTAGGCCGTTTCCGGGTCCTCGCCGGCCTGACGTGCCTCTTGATATCGCCCGACGAAGAATATCCCGTAATCGGTTCCGGCCGCGATGGTTAGGAAAATCAGCATATTAATGGCAAACGTCGAGAGCACAAGAATATCGTTATGGCCGAGAAACGCGACGATTCCTCGGGCCGCCGCTAATTCGACGCCGACCATAACCAACAGCAGAATTACGGTGACGACCGAACGGTAGACAAGGAGGAGCATCGTGAAGATGATCGCGACGGTTACCACGGTGATCTTCAGAATGGATCTGTTCCCACTGTGTTGCGTGTCCGAAACGAGCGGAGCCGGACCGGTGACATAGACCTTGACCCCGGGAGGCGGCGGCGTCCGGTTCACGATATTCCGGGCTGCGGCAACTGATTCGTCCCCCAAGGTAGTGCCTTGGTTGCCGGCCAGATTCAGTTGCACATATACAGCCTTGCCATCGGGGCTTTGTACGCTCGTCGCCGTGAGTCGATCCCCCCAGAAGTCCTGCACATGCTCCACATGTTTCGGATCGTTTCTTAACTCACGAACCAATCCGGCATAGTATTGGTGAGCATCGTCCCCGAGCGGCTGCTGTCCCTCCAGCACGATCATCGCGAAACTATCGGAATCGGATTCTTTGAAGTCCTTGCCCATGCGTGTCATTGCCTGCACCGACGGTGCATCCTTGGGCATCAGTGATACGGAATGCTTTTGCCCGACCCGCTCCAGCGATGGGATTGCGGCTGCCCAGTCCCCGCCGACGGATGCCAGAGTCACAACCAGAATCAGCGCCACCCAAGCCAGGATGATAAACGCCGAAAACCTTCGGATTGTCCGCGCTATGAAGGGCGGCTGGCGGCGCTCAGTGCTCATGCGGCCTTGGCTCGTCCCTCAGCATCAAGGAACGTACCAGCGAACGCGACCCTACCGGCCGAAGTAGGGCACTGGCGGGGCGGGGGCGCACTTGTTGCGGCCACCAGAACCAGCGTCCCAGCAATGCCGCGATGGATGGCGTCATGAATGCACGCACGACCAACGTGTCGAACAACAGACCGAGGCGCAATGGTGGTACCGATCTGAGCGATGACGCGCAGGTCGCTGACGATCATGGACCCCATAGTCAAAGCGAACACCAGGCCCGCAGCAGTCACGACCTTGCCGGAACCGCCCATTGCTCGGATGATGCCCGTGTTTATGCCCGCGCCTATTTCCTCTTTCATCCTTGATACCAGCAGCAAATTGTAGTCAGACCCCACCGCCAAAAGGACGATCAAAGACATCACCATTACTACCCAGTGTATTTCGAGGCCGACGAGATACTGCCAGACGAGCACGGATAGCCCGAAGGATGCGCCCAGCGAAAGCACTACTGTACCCACGATAACCAGGGCGGCAATAAGACTTCGCGTCATGAGCAGCATGATGATGAAAATAAGGCAGGCCGCAGAGATTCCCGCGATCAAGAGATCGTATGTTGTACCGTCGATCACGTCTTTCACCATCGCTGTGCTACCGGCAAGTTGGATCTTGGCGTCTTCTAGCGGAGTTCCCTTGAGCGCTTCTTCGGCAGCGGTCTTTATCGCGTCGACCCGCGCGACGCCCTCGGGCGATATCATCTCGCCCCCCTGCGAAATGAGCATACGAACGGCCTTCCCGTCCGGCGACAGGAACACGTTCATGATGCGTTTGAAGTCCGAGTTGTTGAAAACCTCCGGCGGCAGGTAGAAAGAATCATCATTCTTGGCGGCGTCGAACGCTTTCCCCATGGCGGTGGCGTTCCCGGTCATTTCGTCCATCTGGCCGAAAATGCCGGACATGGTGCTACTCATGGTCAGCATCATGGTCCGCATGCTCTGCATTGTCGCGATCATCGGCGGGAACTGGTTGACCAACTGGGGCATGAGCGCATCCAGTTGATCGAGTTCTTTGGTGAGATCCTGCAGCTGCAGGTCTACCTGATCGAAATTGTTTACGAGACCATGGAGCTGATCGCTAATCTGGTCAACACCGTCCAATCCGTCAAATATGGACCTCAACGACCAGCAGATGGGAATGTTGAAGCAGTGTGGTTCCCAGTAGAAGTAATTGCGGATCGGCCGCCAGAAATCGTCGAAATCCGCAATATGATCTCGTAACTCACTCGTGATCACCTCCATGTCTCGCGTTTCGCCGACCATGCGATGAATAGTCGCCGCCATGTCATGCGTTTGGCCGACCATGCGATGAGTCGTGTTGACGAGCTGCTGCATCAAGTCATACATGCGCTGCATTAGGTTAATCGTTGTCGACATCTCGTCGGCCTGCTTGCGCATGTCGTTCATGCGCTCTTTCATGAACGGCAAAATTGCTACCTGGCCAGCTCCTTGCATGCTGAGCAGATACGGTATCGAAGTGTGTGCGATCGGGGTTCCCGCGGGCCGAGTTGGGGCCTGCACACTGGAAATGCCTGGAACGGCGTAGACGGCCTTGGCTAGTTTGTTCAGTATCAGAAAATCTGCTGGGTTGCGCATATCATGATCGGTTTCGACCAACAGGATATCGGGCGACGCCATCCGGGACTGCGGAAAGTGCCGCTCTGCGGCTGCCAACCCTTGATTGGCGGGGATATCTTTGGGGATATAATTCGCGTCGTTGTAGCTGGTTTTGTATCCCGGCAGCGCCAACAGCCCGATAAGCGCGACTGCCAATGTCGCGGCGAGAATGGGCGCGGGCCACCTGACGACCGCGGTGCCTATCCGTCTCCACCGCCGAGCCCTGACACTGCGCTTGGGCTCGAATAGCCCAAAGCGGCTGCCTACGGCAATCGCCGCCGGAACCAGCGTGAGTGGCCACCGCGACCGCGACGACCATGCCCACTGCGCACGGGATCCCCAGGGTTTGGAAAGAGGGCAGCCGAGTGAAGCTGAGGCAGAAAACGGCTCCTGCGATAGTCAAGCCTGACGCCAAGACAACCTTCGCCACCGAGTGATACGTGGTGTAGTAAGCCGTTGTCCGATCCTCGCCGGCCTGACGTGCCTCTTGATACCGACCGAAAAAGAATATCCCGTAGTCCGTTCCAGCAGCGATCCCAAGAGATACCAGAAGACTGACCGCGTAGGTAGTAAGACCAATGACCTCGTTATGGCCGAGAAACGCGACGATTCCTTGCGCTACTTGCAATGCTATGCCGACAATCACCAATAAAAGAATTACGGTGATAATTGAACGGAAGAAGAGCAGCAACATAATGAGGATCACTGCCATGGTCACTGCAGTGACTTTGGCGACGGTACTGTTTCCACTTTTCCCTAGATCCGCAGCGAGCGGCGCGGTGCCGGTGATATACGCCTTGACCCCCGGCGGCGGCGGTGTCCGATCCACGATGTCTTCGACGGCTTCGGCCGATTCGTTTGCCGAGGTTTCGCCCAGGCTGCCGGTGAGGTCCACTTGAACAAACACCGCCTTACCATCGGCGCTTTCCGCGGCGGCCGCCGTGAGTGGATCCCCCCAGAAATCATGGATGTGCTCTACATGCGGATCGTCTTTCAGCTGACGAATCAAACTGTCGTAGTACTGGTGAACATCGTCGCCGAGGCGTTGCTGACCCTCCAGGACGATCATCGCCACACTGTTGGAATTAGATTCGTTGAAGACCTCACCCATGCGCTTCATCGCCTTGAACGACGGCGCGTCTGTGGGATCCAGAGATACTGAACGTTCTGTCGCGACCTGTTGCAGGGGGGGTACGCCGATAGTCATGATGACGGTGATTGCCAGCCACGCCAGGATGATGAGCACCGAAAACCGATGGATAGTCCGCGCTGCGAATGGTGGCGTGATGCGTTTCTTGCTCATGCAGCCTTCAGCATGCAGTAGGTAAAGGCGCTCACTTGGTTCGATATCCGTTCGGCTTTGACTTCACCGTCCACCACGATGCGGCAGCCAATGCTGTCACTATCGCCCTGTGCCAAGACAGTGCCCGCGCTCGACGCCTCGGTGAGCGCGAACCGCAACGACCACGGCAGGTTTGCTCCCGTGACATGCTGCGGCTCAGCATCGCCGTCGAAATAGCTGATATTGGCCACGGTCCCTGGTGGTCCGAAGACCTCGTACGTCAGTTGCTTGGGGTTGTAAGGCCGCTGGCTCTCCTCAACATTGCTGTCGACATACGAAGGGCGTTTCTCAGAGCCGAAGATGCCGTGCAGCCGCGACACAGTGAATCCACCAGCACCGACCACCACCAGTACGACTAGCGGAATCCACAGCCGCCTCAGAACCCTGAAAATCGAAACCCCCCCGGCCTGTTTCCCCGCTTGGGCGCCTGCTCGAACATGCAACTACACACCGTCCGCGACGCGCCATACCGCGCCATACCTAATGATGTGGGTGTCGGAAGCTGGCCCTGCGACAGTCACCTCAAACGTGCGGCGGCTCGCAGGAGCGCGGCGAGGTCGTGACGAGCAAACCATGCCGGTTGCCTCCAGATCGGCTCGTGGTGAACACGTACGGGATCGTAATGCAAACCGCGTGCGTAAAGGCACGGTACGGAATTTTGCGCACCCACTCGCAAATAAGGTCATGCACGTTATCTCGGCGGTGGCGCAGCTTATCTTCCAGCGCGCCCGCACGGAAAAAAAGAAGCGCCAACATGCGGCAGCGATCGTGGAAGCCGCGCGCTCGCTAGCCTTGGACACAGGTGTCGCGTCAGTGGCGTTGGCTGGGGTCGCCGACCGCGCCGGGGTCCACTAGCAGCGCGTTTCCGCCGTGCGCCGCTATTTCAGTTGCCACAGAGGTGCTCCTGTATCTCAGCCGAAGGTTGGACGCGGTGGTCGAACACAGTGTGCGCGGCGTTGCGCGAGCCCGCCCCGATGTCGCCATCGCGGGTCGCCGGGACGTTAGCCGATGGTCTGGCCGCCGACCCTCTCTTCTGTGACCTGCTCGCCAACCTTCACCTGCACCTCGAGCATGAGGTGGATCTCGACAGGGTTGTCGAGATCAGGCGGACCAGCGCCTTAGCCACCCATCCGCGCGGGAGTTGGGTTTGCCGCAGTGACCGAATGATCGGGCTTCGCTCCGCTGGAGGACAGGCTGGGGTCGTGTGTTTTATACGGTGCGAGCAAGGCGGTCCGCGAGTAAACCGGCAAACTTCGCTGGGTCCTCGGGTATGTCGCCTTCGGCGAGAAGGGCTGTGCCATAAAGTAATTCGGCGGTTTCGACCAGTCGGCGCATCTGCGCATCGTCACCTCCCCCTTTTTGCGCCTGTTGCAGGCCGGTGACGAGCGGATGGTCCGGGTTGATTTCGAGAATCCGTTTCCCAACTGGAACTGCTTGTCCGGACGCCCGGTACATGCGCGCGAGCGCCGGTGTGATGCCGAAGGCGTCTGTTATCAGGCAGGCCGGCGACTCGGTCAGGCGCGTGGATAGCCGCACTTCCTTGACATGATCGCTTAGGGTTTCCTTCAACCAGGAGAGCAGGTCGGAGAAAGCCCGCTCCTGCTCCTGGCGGTGGGACGTGTGCGCCGCCCTTTCCTCTTCGGAGTCGAGGTTCACCTCGCCCTTGGCCACCGACTGCAGCGGTTTGCCGTGGAACTTGGTGACCGATCCCACCCAGATCTCGTCGACTGGGTCGGTGAGGAGCAGCACCTCGTAGCCCTTGGCCTTGAACGCCTCCAGGTGTGGCGACTTCAGAATTTGCTGACGCGTCTCGCCGGAGGCGTAAAAGATCTGCTCCTGCCCGTCCTTCATGCGCTCGACATAATCGGCCAGGGTGGTGAGTTCCCCGTCGCTGTGCGTTGAGGCGAACGACGAAACACGCAGTAGCATGTCTTGGTTGTCGAAGTCCGACATCAGGCCTTCTTTGAGGACCGTGCCGAACTGGGTCCACAATGTGCGGTAGTCCTGCGGCTGCTTTGACTGGAGCTCCGCGATCGTCGACAGAACCTTCTTGGTCAGACGCCGACGGATCGCCGTGACCTGCCGATCTTGTTGCAGGATTTCGCGAGAAACGTTGAGCGACATATCCTGGGCATCCACAACCCCTTTGACGAAGCGCAGGTATCTCGGCATGAGTTGGTCACAGTCGCCCATGACGAACACGCGCTTGATATACAGCTGGACCCCGATCTTGGCGTCGCGGTTGAACAGGTCGAACGGGGCTTGCGATGGGATGAACAGCAGGGCCTGGTACTCAAAGGTGCCCTCGGCCTTCATCGGGATAACCACGAGCGGGTCGTCCCAAGCGTGAGCGATATGCTTGTAAAACTCGTTGTATTCGTCGTCGGAGACCTCGTCTTTGGACCTGGCCCATAGTGCCTTCATCGAGTTGAGAGTCTCGGTGTCGACGGTGACGCGCTCTTCGCCACCTTCGTCGGCGCCTTCCTCGGAGACCGGTGTACGTCGCTCGACCTGCATTCGGACAGGCCAGGCGATGAAGTCGGAGTACTTCTTGACAAGCTCCCTGATCGTCCACTCCGAGGTGTAGTCGTGCAGCTGGTCCTCGGCGTCTTGCGGCTTGAGATGCAGCGTGACCGACGTTCCCTGCGGAGCGTTGTCGACGGACTCGATCGTGTAGGTGCCCTCCCCGCTGGAAACCCAACGGGTGGCCGGCACTTTCGCCGGCCTTCGAGGTGAGTAGCTCGACTTTGTCGGCGACCATGAAGCTCGAGTAGAAGCCGATACCGAACTGACCGATCAGTTCCTCGGAGGCGACCGAATTTTTGGCATCGCGCAACTTCTGACGCAGTTCGGCGGTTCCGGATTTGGCCAGGGTGCCGATCAGATCCACGACCTCCTCGCGTGTCATACCGATGCCGTTGTCGCGAACCCTCAGCGTGCGAGGATCGGTCCCCACTTCGATCTCGATATGCAGGTCGGAGACATCGACGTCAGGTCCTTGTTCCGCAACGCTTCCAGCCGCAGCTTGTCCAGCGCATCGCTGGCGTTGGAGATCAACTCCCGGAGAAACGAGTCTTTGTTGGAGTACACCGAGTGGACCAGCAAATCCAGCAGTTGCCGTGCCTCGGCCCGAAACTCCAACTGCTCGACGTGTGCAGTCATGCGATTCCGCTCCATAAGACAACTATCGACCACAATACCGGCAAAGATAATATCGCAGCGAGCCGCTAGTCATCGCCGCGGGCAACCTGAGCTGGAATCGGAGTGATAGCAGCAAGTCGATTGCAGCAGTCACGAAGTGCGAAGCCATCCGGAAGCACAGCCCACGTGCGACGTTGCCCCTGCGCTATCAGGGAGCCCCAACCACTCCGAAGATGGCTACCACGAGCTTCCGTCGGTTAGCCAGCGCCCAGTCGTGCAGTCGTCGCAGGAACGCCTGGTGTTCTAGCCGGCCTGGCCGGATGGCTGACGAAAATGATCTCCTCGACCGTAAGCATCGCGATAACGAATGTGATTGCGGCAGTGATCTGAACGCCGAACGACGCTCCCGCGGCCACGATGATAGCGAGTACAAAGACAACTCCGTCGGGGCCTTGGCCCCATTGCGACGCGATCACGAAGGTAACCCACAACCGACCGTTTTCCCACGCAATGCGGACGCGCCTGAGCAGCCGCCGGATTACAGATCCGCCCTCCGTCGCCGCATCTGGGTGGTGCCCGGCAGCCGCGAGAATTCAGTCGGTGTGTTTGATTGCAGCACCAGTTTTGACGTGCCCCGCCTGATCCCACCTGGCGCGCCCAGTGGCCCCTCGGGGGGACCAGCTGGGGCGTCGCGAAGCGATCTTTCAAATCGCGGCGATCACTGGCGTGAGCGCGTCCCACGTCGGTCTCAATGTGGATGGTGAGTTCGCTGCTGGGTGGGAAAATACATCGCGAAGAGGTCGAACGCTGGAGTTACGCAGCACACCGGCGGAACCAGCAGGGTGTAAAAGACCGCTATCGCGCAGCCGGCTCAGCAGTCGAAAGGTTTTGAATTGGTCGGGGTCGGGAGATCACGAGAGGAATGACGCCGAGACGTACCGAATGGAGCGTGACCCTAAGGGTTGCTGGGGCGGGTCTGGGCGCCGGATTCCCTCGCGAGTAGGAGATTCACGTCAGGCGGGTGGATAGTCCGAGGCGTTTCGTCGCATACCCGGCGCCGTCATTCGTTACTCGCGCGTGACAAAGCGCCTCGTACCGCGCGCCGGCTGGCACCACCGAGGAGGTCCCGACCGGTAACCCTCAGGGTGTTTCGGCTGAGCGGGTCGAGGTCGACGACTCGTTCTCGAGCTGAGGGGGGGTTCGCTGTCGGCGATGCGCCTGGTCGCCGCCATCAACACCAGCCTGCGATGCTAAGTCTGAATCGCCGTGATCCGGCCGGAGGCTCCAAGGTCACACCCCCGCTACCCTGCGTCCGCGCACGAACAACTCAGCTGTGCCGAGATTTGACGGCCATGTCAGACAATTTGCCGAAACCCCGGGCCGGTCCTGTTCGTCTCCAGTACCGTTGCGAACACGTCACTCGACTCGTTTGGCTGGTCTGGAGAACCGGTGAGCATCAATCCGTTCGACGACGGTGGCACCTCTTTCGTCTGGGGCGACGAGGAGGCGCAACGCAGCCTGTGGGCGGCCGCGTCGGTTTTCCAGCCAGCAAGCCGGGCCAGGGTGCGCGTCTGGACTACATCGAACAGAACTGGACCGATATACGGCCGGAGAGTTGCAGCAGAGGCTGGCAGGGGACCGGGGCTGATTCGGTGAACCCGGGTTCGTAGGGGGTCGGATGGAACTTGATGACCGGGCACTTCCGCTGACGCGGGTCCAACTGGATATATGGCTTGCGCAGGAAACGGGTCGCTTAGGTGCGAAGTGGCAGTTGGGCGAGCTTGTGCGAATCGAGGGCACGGTCGAGCCTGGTTTGCTTGAGTCGGCGATCCGTCAAGTGGTGCGCGAGGCCGAACCGCTTAGAGCCGCCTTTTACCAGGTGGATGGCCAGGTTTTCCAAAAGACAGTTGATTACTTGGATGTTGAGCTTGCTTGCTATGACCTCATAGGCTCGGAGAATCCTGTTCAGGAAGTGCATCGGCTAGCATCCTCAATTCAGCGCACGCCGATGCCGCTTAGTGGCCCGCTGTTCAAATTTGCGTTGTTGCAGACGCGGGCAGATGAATTTTATTGGTTCGCGTGCTGCCATCACATAGTGATAGACGGAATCGGCATTGCTCTATGTTTGTCATCGGATTGCAGATGTCTATACTGCAATTGCTTCTGGCGATGTCGATTCCTCCTGCTTTTTTCGGGTCGCTGAGTGATCTGATTGATTGCGAGTTAGAATACGAAGCGTCCAGCGATTATCTCGATGATCAGGCCTATTGGACGAGGAACCTTCCGCCGGAAAACGAACCGCATTATCGGTTGGCGCATGCCGCTGCGGGCGGGCGTGATGCGGATGAGTCTTCTGCGCCCATTCAATTGGACCCGTTCGTCGTTGCCGAGATCCGCCAGTTGTCACAAGCGTTGGGGGTGCGTCGAGCGTCGGTGATTACTGCGGCGTGCGCGCTGCTGGTGCGTGGGTGCGGCGTCGAGGGTTCGGAGGTGGTGCTCGATTTTCCGGTAAGCAGGCGTGTGCGCCCGGAGGCACAGACGGTGCCCGGAATGATTTCCGGGGTCGTGCCACTGGTGTTGAAAGCGTCGCCAGGATCCGCGGTTGCTGGTTTTTGTCGACATGTCGACACACGAATGCGAGAAGCGCTGCAGCATCAGCGGTTCCCGCTGCAAGCTCTCGAGAACAAGGCGCGTTTCCGCGGCTCCGGGCAGGCGTCGAATCGGGTAGTTGTTAATTTCATTCCGACTACACGATTGCGGTCATTTTGCTGGTGCTGCGGCATCGGGGACCGTGACCCATTCTGGCCTCGGGGATCAGTTGGGCTGTGCTTTTTTAGGGCCGGTGATCAGCTTTTTCTCAGCACGGCGGGTGCTGGGCAATTGTTTTCCAATGTGATGTCTGCGATTTGGCAGAGCGGTTAGAGCGGGTGTTGGTGGCGATGACCGCCGATCCCACACGGCCGTTGTCTTCAGTGGGTCTGCTCGACGAGCTTGAGGCATGCCCGCCTGGACGAGTGGGGTAATCGGGCGGTGTTGACCCAGCCGGCGCGCACGCCGGTGTCGGTTCCGGTGTTGTTTGCCGCGCAGGTGGCCCGCACCCCGGAGGCGGTGGCGATGAGCTTCGAAGGCCGCTCACTGACGTACCGGGAGCTCGAGGAGGCGGCGAACCGGTTGGCGCACCTGTTGGCCGCGCAGGGTGTGGGCCCCGGTGCAGTGTGTGGCGCTGCTGCTTTCCCGGTCCGCTGAGGCGATCATGGCGATTTTGGCGGTGCTCAAGACCGGGGCTGCCTATCTGCCGATCGACCCGACGGTGCCCGATGCGCGGATCAGTTCATGGTGGCCGATGCCGCGCCGATCGCCGCGGTCACCACCGCCGGGCTGGCCGACCGGCTGGACGGGTGCGACCTGCCGGTCGTCGATGTCAATGACCCCCGCATTGACAGCCAACCCAGCACCGCATTGCCGGCGCCGGCCCCGGATGACATCGCCTACATCATCTACACCTCGGGCACCACCGGTGTGCCCAAGGGGGTGGCGGTCACCCACCACAACGTCACCCAACTGATGGAGTCGCTGGACGCCGGCCTGCCCACCCGGGTCAAAGTGTGGCCGCAGTGTCACTCGTTGGCCTTCGACGCCTCGGTGTGGGAGATCTCGGGCTCCGTTGCTGCATGGCGGGCGGGTGGTGGTG
Organism: uncultured Actinomycetota bacterium; assembly: GCA_963713225.1. GTDB lineage: Bacteria > Actinomycetota > Actinomycetes > Mycobacteriales > Mycobacteriaceae > Mycobacterium. The sequence continues at coordinate 64,113 of CAVQLB010000017.1, forward strand.
GTGCCCGAGGCGGTGGCTGCGCTCACCGGAGGACTTCCACGCCTTACTGGTCGCTGAACACGTCAACGTGCTTCTCCAGACGCCTTCTGCGGTGGGGGTGTTATCACCCGAGGGGTTGGAGTCGGCGGCGTTGGTGGTGGCCGCTGAGGCCTGCCCGGCCGAGGTGGTGGATCGGTGGGCGCCGGGGCGGGTGATGGTCAACGCCTACGGCCCGACCGAGACCACGGTGATTGTGGCGATCAGCGCGCCGTTGGCGGCGGGGTCGGGGATACCGCCGATCGGTGCGCCGGTGCCGGGGGCGGCGTTGTTCGTGCTGGATGGGTGGTTGCGTCCGGTGCCGGCGGGAGTGGTCGGGGAGTTGTATGTGGCCGGTCGCGGCGTGGCGGTGGGTATATGGGCCGGGCCGGGTTGACCGGGTCGCGGTTTGTGGCCTGCCCGTTCGGGGGGCCCGGGGCGCGGATGTATCGCACCGGGGATCTGGTGTGCTGGGCCGCTGATGGGCAGCTGCAATATGCTGGGGCGCGCCGATGAGCAGGTCAAGATCCGCGGGTATCGCATCGAGCTCGGTGAAGTGCAGGCGGCGCTGGCCGCGCTGGACTGGGGTGGGGCAGGCGGTGGTGATCGCCCGCGAGGACCGCCCCGGTGATAAGCGGCTGGTGGGCTATGTCACCGGGACAGCGGACCCGGCCGAGATCCGCGCCCAGCTGGCCGAGCGGCTGCCGGCCTACATGGTCCCGGCCGCGGTGGTGGTGCTCGACGCGCTGCCGCTGACCCCCAACGGCAAACTCGACACCCGCGCCCTGCCGGCACCCGAGTACACGGGACCGGTGATGGTTATCGCGCCCCGGCCAACGCGGTCGAGGAGATCCTGGCCGGCATCTACGCCCAGGTGCTGGGGCTGGAGCGGGTCGGGGTCGATGACTCGTTTTTCGATCTGGGTGGGGATTCGCTGTCGGCGATGCGGGTGGTCGCCGCGATCAACACCGGCCTGGATGCCGGCCTTACGGTGCGCGCCTTATTCGAGGCGCCCACGGTTGCCCAGTTGGCGCCCCGCATCGGTGAGGATGCGGCGCGGCGTACGCCGTTGGTGCCGGTCGTGCGACCCGCAGTGGTGCCGCTGTCGTTCGCCCAGAGCCGGATGTGGTTCCGCAACCGGTTCGAGGGCGGGGTTGCCACCTACAACATACCTGCCGCGTTTCGGATCAGCGGGGCGCTGGATGTCGAGGCGCTCGGCGCGGCCCTTGATGATGTGATCGCCCGCCACGAATCGCTGCGCACCACATTCCCCGACATTGACGGTGTGCCGTTGCAGCAGGTGGTGCCGGCCGAGGCGGGGATGTGGCGGCGCGGGGGCGCGGCGGTGGCGTCGTTGTCGGAGGCCGATGTGGCCGGCGAGTTGGTGGCGCTGGCGGGGTATCGGTTTGATCTGTCGACCGAGATCCCGATTCGCGCGCAGATTTATTCGGTGGGGCCCGAGCAGTATGTGCTGGGGATTGTGGTGCACCACATCGCTTTTGACGGGTGGTCAATGGCTCCGATGGCCCGTGATGTGGGCGAGGCGTATCGGGCGCGGCGACACGGCCGGGCCCCGCAGTGGGCGCCGTTGCCGGTGCAGTACGCGGATTACACGCTGTGGCAACAGGAGTGGTTGGGGACCGAGTCTGATCCGGACAGTGTGATTGCCGGGCAGTTGGCCTATTGGCGGCAGGAGTTGGCTGATCTGCCAGAGGTGGTGTCGCTGCCGACGGATCGGGCCCGCCCGCCGGTGCCCAGTTACCGCGGTGATGACGTGGAGGTGCGCATCGACGCGCGGCTGTGGGCGGGGGTCAAGGCGCTGGCGGGGGCGCACAACGCGACGGCCTCGATGGTGTTGCAGGCGGTCATGGCGGTGGTGTTGCACCGGGTCGGGGCCGGTGAGGACGTGGCGATGGGCACGCCGATCGCCGGGCGGTTGGATGCAGGCGCTCGATGATCTGGTCGGGTTCTTCGTCAACACGTGGGTGTTGCGGGTGGGTGTCAATGCTGCGCACCGGTTCAGCGATGTGCTTGAGCAGGTGCGGCAGAAGGCGCTGGATGCCTACGGCAACCAGGATGTGCCGTTCGAGCTGCTGGTCGAGCAGCTCAACCCGGCGCGCTCCGCGGCGCATCATCCGCTTTTTCAGGTGGCCATGGCGTTCCAGAACAATGTGCGCCCGGAGGTAGCGCTCGACGGGGTCAGCGTCGAGCAGCTGACGGCGGACACCCACACCGCCAAGTTCGACCTGGATATCCAGCTGAGCGAGGTGCCCACCGAGGACCCGGCCGCGCCGATGGCCGCCGGGTTGGTGTCGTATGCCACGGATTTGTTTGACCGGGCCACCATCGAGCGGTTGGTCACCTGGTTTGGGCGGGTGATCGAGGGGGTGGTCGCCGATGCGTCGGTGGTGGTGGGGGATGTGTCGTTGCTGGATCGCGGTGAGCGTGATCTGGTGCTGTCGGGGTGGTCTGGTGCTGGGGTGGGGGCGCCGGTGGGGGTGGCGCCGCAGTTGTTGGCTGCCGCGGTGGCCGCCGACCCGGACGCGGTGGCGGTCATCGACGGTGGTCGGACGGTGTCGTATCGCCAGCTTGATGAGTGGTCGACGCGGTTGGCGCGGGTGCTGATCGAGGCGGGGGTGGGTCCAGAGCGTGCGGTGGGCGTGGCGATGGATCGGTGCGTGGAGTTGGTGGTGGCCTGGTGGGCGGTGGTCAAGGCCGGCGGGGTGTACGTGCCGGTGGATCGGGCCCATCCGGTGGAGCGGATCGCCGCGGTGTTGGACGCGTCGGGCGCGGTGTGTGTGTTGACCTGTGGCGCCGACACAGTTGACGGGGCCGGGGCGCGCCCAATGGTGCGCATCGATGGCCTGGATGTGTCCGAGCGTAGCGCGGATCCGATCACCGATGCTGAGCGGCGCGCGCCGCTGGGGACCGATGACAGCGCCTATCGTGATTTTCACGTCGGGGTCCACCGGTGTGCCCAAAGGGGTGGCAGTCAGCCACGCCGGTCTGCTGGGTTGGGCCGCAGCGCAACGCGAGATGTTCGGGTTGGGCGCGGATGCGCGGGTCTTGATGGTGGCCGCACCGACCTTTGATGCGTCGATCGGTGAGCTGTTGTTGGCGGCGGGGTCGGCGGCGACATTGGTGGTGGCGCCGCCGCAGGTGTACGCCGGCGAGGCGCTGACCACACTGTTGCAAGACCAGCATGTCTCTGCGGCCATGTTGACGCCGACGGTGGTGTCGTCGCTGGATCGGGCCCGGTTGGACGGGTTGGACACACTGATCGCCATCGGCGAAGCCTGCCCGCGGGAGTTGGTGGCCGCCTGGGCACCCGGTCGGCAGATGTTCAACGGTTACGGCCCGAGCGAGACCACCATCTGGGTCACCTGTGCACCGCTGTCGGCGGGGCTGCCCGTGACCATCGGCGCCCCGATCGCCGGGGTGTGCGCGCAGGTGCTTGATGCGCGGCTGAACCCGGCCCCGATCGGGGTGGTCGGTGAGTTGTATGTGAGTGGGTCTGCGTTGGCGCATGGCTATTTGGGCCGGGCGGGGTTGACCGCGGAACGGTTCGTGGCCAACCCCTACGGGGATGTGGGGGCGCGGGTATACCGCACCGGCGACCTGGTGCGCTGGACCCCCGCTGGGACCCTGGAGTATCTAGGCCGCGCCGATAGCCAGATCAAACTGCGCGGACAGCGCATCGAACTGGGAGAAATCGAAAACACCCTGCTGGCTTGCCCGCACGTCACCCAGGCGGCCGCCGCCGTGCACCACCACACCACCGGCGCCCACCTGGTCGCCTACATCACCCTCGAGCACACCAGCACCGCGGACCATGACGCCGAAATCGTCGAAGAGTGGCAACACCTGTATGACGAGCTGTACGACGCTGAGATGGCGGTGTCGGGGTTCGGCATGGATTTTCGGGGGTGGAACAGCAGCTATACCGGTGATCCGATTCCGCTCGAGGAGATGGTGGAGTGGCGTTCGGCCACGGTGGATCGGATCATGGCCCTGCAGCCGCGGCGGGTGTTGGAGATCGGCGCGGGCTCGGGGCTGGTGTTGTCACAGATCGCTCCGCGCTGTGAGCACTATGTCGGCACCGACATATCGGCGGTAGCCATCGACACCCTGGCCCGCTCGCTCGAGCAGTTGCGGATCGGGTGGCGTGATCGGGTCCAGCTGCTGACCCAGCCCGCCCACGTCACGGAGGCGCTGCCGCGGGGCTACTTCGACACCATCATTCTCAACTCGGTCATTCAGTACTTCCCAAACGGGGGATATCTGGCCGAGGTCATCGACAACGCCATGGAGCTGCTGGCCCCCGGCGGGGCACTGTTTATCGGTGATGTGCGCAACCACAGTCTGCAGGGTGCGTTTCAAACCGCGGTGGCGCTGGCCCGCACCAACGCCACCGATGCCGCCGAGATCCGGCAGCGAGTTCAGCGCGCCGTGCTCGGTGAACCCGAATTGCTGCTTGCCCCGGAGTTTTTCACCACCTGGGCCGGCGACCATGCGTCGGTGGCTGGACTTGACATCGAAGTCAAACGCGGAGTGGCTGATAACGAACTGAGCCGGTATCGCTACGACGTCATCGTCTACAAAACCCCCACGCCGGTACGCTCACTGGCCGTCGCACCCAGCTGGGCGTGGGCCCAATGCGCGGGCCTGGGCGGACTGCACACCCGGTTGATATCGCAGCGTCCCAGCACCGTCCGCATCACCGGCATCCCCCGCACTGGAGTGATCACCGACGTCGGCATCGAAGCCGCCCTGGCCGTTGGGCTACCCGTGGCCGACGCACTGGCCCAAGTCACCGCCACCGCGACTCCCGACGCCGCCGTCCCCGAAGAATTGCACCGCCTCGGTGAAACCACCGGGTACCACGTCGCGGTCACCTGGGGCGCCCAACCGGGCACCCTGGATGCGGTTTTCATCACCCCCGCCGACCCCGGTGGCCAGCACACCGCGCCGCTGACCGACGTCTACCTGACCCACAACGGGGCCCACCAAAGCGCCACCCACGCCAATGACCCCCAGACCAACACCAAAGTCAGTGCGGTGCGTCAGCGGTTGAGCGCGTGGTTGCCCGATTACATGGTGCCGGCGCACATTGTGGTGCTTGAGGCGTTCCCGTTGACCTCCTCGGGCAAGATCGACCGTAAAGCGCTGCCAGCGCCGGTGTTTGCCGCCACACCCTTCCGGGCGCCGCAGACCCAGAACGAAAAGATCGTTGCCGGGGTATTCGCCGAGGTGTTGGGCGTGGAGCGGGTCGGACTCGACGATGATTTCTTCGCCCTGGGTGGGGATTCGTTGATCGCCACCCGGGTGAGCGCGCGGCTGCAGTTGGCCTTGGGCAGGGAAGTGCCGGTGCGGTATCTGTTCGACGCGTCCACCGTCGGGGATCTCGCCGAGTATCTGCACCGGCATCGGGGCGGCCCTGCGCACCCGCCGTTGCGGGTGATGCCGCGCCCGGAGCGGGTTCCGTTGTCGTTTGCGCAGAGCCGGTTGTGGTTTATCGAGCAGTTGCAGGGGCCCTCCCCGATCTACAACATGGCGGTGGCGTTGCGGCTGGGTGGGGGCTGGATGCCGGCGCGTTGGGGGCGGCGCTGGCCGATGTGGTGGGCCGCCAGGAGAGTCTGCGCACGCTGTTCCCGGCGGCCGAGGGGATCCCGCAGCAGTTGGTGGTGCCGGTTGAGCGGGCCGACTTCGGCTGGCAGGTCGTTGATGCCAGCGGCTGGTCGGCAGACCGGCTGGCAGGAGGCCGTCGGCGGCGTAGTGCGCTACACGTTCGACCTGACCGGCGAGATTCCTTTGCGAGCGCGGCTTTTCCGCATCGGCGACGACGAGCACGTGCTGGTGGCCACGG